>CAVPAL010000001.1:0-23491 GCA_963701435.1 uncultured Chloroflexia bacterium
GCTCGGTATGCCGTTCGGCCAATGTTTTTCTCTCTGTCATTGTGAATCTCCCATGATGAAATCTTTTGCTGGCTGCTTCGGCTAACCTGTTTTCTGAATGCGCATTGCATAGCTACGTAGGATATCCAGCAGCCAATCCGACCGATCCCCTTTACTTACAAACGCATCGGCCCCTGCATTTAGCATCAATCTACTATCTTCAGCATCGCTGCTCATCACTAGTACTATCGGTCGCGGTTCAATAGCATGAAGTTCGCTGATCAGAGATTTGATTGGGTCATCGGCCAACTTCCTGTCTAGCAATATCAAGTCAACAGGGATGTTTTCAGCCATCTGTAGCAGTTCCTCTGAATTCTCCGCTTCGCCAACGATTTCCATCGCAGGCTCTTCTTGTATGACTGTTATTAATGCCCATACCGTTTTTTGATTTTTATCCGCTAGAATAATGCGCATAAATAACTATCCCTTCTCAGAAAGTCCCGCAGCAAGGACTAAATTGTTGGAAAAACAGGTTATGTAAATGTGTTCAACGCATTGATCCGTTCACAGTCACACAAAATAGACATTATCGGAAATAAGACCTCTGGGTTCGCCCATTTTGAAAGTGGCTAATCAGATTCAAGAATCACCATATACAGGGGTGCGTTGAAATTTTGACCCATATACAGAATTGCGAAAATCCAACTCTTACAAAATCAGTAATATTCGTTGGTACAAGATAAAATATTATGTAAAGTTATCACATTTTCAGCAAAATCAACCCCGTATATGGGGGGCAATTTCAAATACCACTTTTGAAATCAGCGAACCCAGAGGTGTGTGATTCTCCTAAGAATCATGGTGAGAGCAAAACACTCTCGGTCAAATTAAGCCACCTATATCAATGATGGATGGTTATGTGTGATTGATCATTTTTCTGAGGGTTCATCCACCATTGTGTACGGACTCAAGTCCTCGTTTTCTTCACGAATATCAGTCATATCCGGTGTAGCATAAGGGCTTTTGAAATCCGTAGTTTTAGCAGTGTCCTCTTCCGGTTCGCTAGTGACATATGGACTCTTATAGGGTTCCCCAGGCATGGCATGATCCAAACCTGTACCCTCTGGGGCTGGAATCGTGTAAGGGCTTTTTCCCACTTCCACACGCTCCTGAAAATACTTCTTCAGATGTTGGGTAAATTCCTCTTCGGCCTGTTCTTTGGTGTAACCATACTTCTGCTGCAATAAACTGATAAGCTGGTCAGCATTGCCATCGACCTTTTCCAGGTCGTCATCGGTGAGTTTGCCCCACCACTCTTTGACCTGACCTCTCATTTCTTTCCACTTACCTTCGAAAATATCCTCGTTCATTTTGTGATTCTCCTAGATTGTTGATTATGTAGATAAACCACCTTCGGTTTTTGTTAACGCAGACAACCCCAGGCAGTATGGCCGATTACTACCAATAAATATAACAATTTAGCGACCTCGCAGAAACCACCGAAAGGCGAGTTTGGAGTCTGGTTTTTATCCTATATTTAAGTTGGGTAGGGAACCTATCCGAAAGGATAGGGTGTCTTTTTAGTTGAAGATGTGTTGAGGATACCTAATTGCGCTTGTCCAGCAGATTGTGCTCCATCGCAATGGTTATAGCCGTAACCCGGTTCCGAACTCCCAATTTTGCGAACAAATTTGTCAGGTGAAACTTAACAGTCGCCATACTGATTGAGAGCTGGTTGGATATTTCGAGGTTGGATGCTCCCGTTGCAAGTAAAGCCAATACCTCGCGCTCCCGATTGGTCAGGTCAAAACCAACGTCGTTTCCCCTACGAGTAGAATTGATCAAGGCTTCAGTAGCTTCCGGTGCCAGCGTGGCATGACCAGCATAGGCTGACTTTATGGCTGCCGCAAGTTCATCGGCCGTGACATTCTTCAACAAATAACTCGTTGCCCCAGCCCTTAACGCTTGCTCAACCAAACTCTCTTCATGAAAACTGGTGAGAATGATGATCTTCACCGGCTTATCAAGGGCCATGATGCGCCGGGTGGCTTCGCTGCCATCCATCTGCGGCATCACCATATCCATCAAAACCACATCCACCTCATTCTGGGCGCAGAAGTCCACGGCCTGCGCGCCATCCGCGGCTTCGCCGATTGGCTCCATCCAATCAAAGCCGTAAATGAAGTTTCTCAAGCCGCTGCGCACCATGGCGTGGTCATCTACAATCAGAACCCGAATTCTCTCTGTTTCATTCATTAGTCGTCCTTTACAACCCCACACCAGGTCAGTTCCAAATGCGTCCCTTGTCCAATCTGGCTGTCAATAGTTAAAGATGCCTGGATGTCTGCGGCACGCTCTCGCATAATGCCCAAGCCCAAATTTTCCAACGGTTCATTTTGAGCCGAGAACCCAACCCCATCGTCCTCGATTACCAGTCTCACTTCGTATCTCGTGTTGTCTTCACCTAATTCCTGAGTGAGTGGCGCGGCACTCAAACTAAGCGTGACCTGGCTGGCCTGAGCATGTTTGGTGACATTGTTTAGCGCTTCCTGGGCGATACGATAAAAGCCGGTATGTACTTTTTCTGGCAGCGCGGGAGTCTGTTCAATAAAGAGTCTAAACGGCAAAGCAGATCGGCTGGTATTGCCCACGGTCAGTTGGGTAAGCAGGTCGGGCAGGGGGGTTTTGGCCACCGCAGATGGGCGCAGTTCGAGAAGCATGGTGCGCATTTCGGCCAAAGCGCCGCGCGTCAAACGTCGCAGATCTTCCAGGCTTTGCATGGCCAGCGCTGGGTCGCGACGCCATATCTGCGGCAGGACTTCGGCGACAAGACTGGCAGAAAACAGCACCTGGGTTACCGAATCGTGCAGGTCGCGCGCCAGGCGGTTACGCTCTTCGCTGGCGATCAGGATGCGCGACTGGTCGAAAAAGGTGGCAACATGAGCCAGATCGGCCAAATCAAAGGCAATTTCCCTGACTAGTTCATTCTCTGCTTGAGAGAGATCCTGCGCGGGATAAGGCAGCCCCACCCCTAGCACACCGGTAACCGACTCGCCGGCGACCGCCGGGGCGAGAAGCAAGGAGCGCCACTCGGATCCTTCAAGACAGTTTCCTAATGATGCTGCCATTGAGAACAGTTCATCCGCTGACAATACAATCGTTTTGCCCAGCTCAAGTTCCTGGCGCAGTGGAGAATCTTTCTCAAAGGAAGTTGAGATTCTTTCTATGTTGGGCATTGGATCCATCTGCGTCTGACTGTATAAGAATTCTACCTGCTTGTCTTTGACGTCCCAGCTAACAAAGAAAACCAACCCAGCCTCAAGTAATTGGAGAATGACCGCAGACAGCATTTCAACGGTCATTGGCAGATCGGCCGAACCTCTCATTCCCTGACGAGCCAGTCCGAATTTAGACATCCAGGTGATTCGTTTTTGCAGTAGTTCTTCAAGAACCTCCCGTTCGCCTATCTCATACGTGAGCTGCACATTGATCGCTTCAAGTTCCTCCGTACGTTGCATTACAAGCTGCTCGAGATGGTTGCGGTAATTATCTAACTCGGCTTCCTTCTGTTTGCGTGTGCTAATATCCTGAAAAGCAACAACGGTCGATTCGATGTTGCCTTGCTCATCCTTGACCGGGCTGGCCCAGATTTCCAACGGCACACGCCAATCTCCAAGGTCGGCCTCGATGTCATCCGCAGTGGCATGTTCGCCGTGCAACGCCCGGTACACCGGAAAATTCTCAATCGGGTATCTTTGATCGCTGTCGGCTATACGGAATGAGAAATGGGTCATCGCCTGGTCTAAGGTGCGTCTAAAGGAGAGATCCAGCCCGATTCCCTGTGACGGGTTGGTAAGAATTTCAGCTGTGCGCTTGTTGGCAAAGGTTGGTCGTTGATCGGCCCCATAGACAACCACACCGACTGGCATCGCTTCCAGGATTTGCGATAGTCGCCGCTCAGAATTCTGTAAATCACGGTTGGCGCTTTCAGCCTTGGCCTTCAACAAGTTGACACGATCTGCCAGGGCAATTGACAAAGACACCGCCATCCACATAATGCCAAAGCGGTATAAATTCTCGGTAAATGCTGTGCTGGCGACTACCCCAAACCGCACCAGGATGACGATGGGAATAGTGAAAATGAGACCTAACCACGAAAACATGTAGAAGCGCGCGGGATTAAAACCGTGTCGCCAGGAAATGATCCCGGCAGCCAGGACCGCCACCAGGGAGGACAATGCCCAAAAAAGCACCAGTTGCACAAGAATCTGGTAACTGCTAAAAGGTATCAGGATGATTAGCACGCCCCAGACGCCTACAATCGCGATATTTACCCGATGCAGTCTTGGAAAACGGCTTTTTACTTCCAGAAAAGAATCACTGAAAAAGATTATCGAAACGAAGATAATCTCCAGAGATAATAGCATATAGTACGGCTTCAGGTAGTAGAGCTTTGGCGCTACATATAGCTCTAAATTACCAGAATAAGTGGCTTCATAGAACAATATACTGGCAAGACAAATCACTAAATAGAGATAGCTCTTCTCGCGCAATGATAAATAACAGGAATAGGTTATAGACCAGCAAACCGAGCATAAGACCATAGAATATGCCTTGCCGCAACTGATCCAATTGGAATACACTCGAAAACGCCAAAGGCTGCCAAAGAATGAGCGGCAGCGTCATCGAGGCGCCGTTCTGAAAGCGCAAGTAGAAGGTTTGCTCACCGTCAGTTGGAATTGGCAGATCAAAAATGATATGGGGGTTGAGGATATCCCGGCTGGTTAGTGGTCTCAGGGCTCCAGTTTGTTTCTCGGAAAAACCATTGCCGTCCGGAAATGGGGTATACAGGTCGACGTATTGCATGTGGGCGAAACCCAACTCTAACAACCAATGGTCAATCATAGGGCTTTCATTGCGCAGCTTTAGTCGCACCCAATAAGTGCTTTTGGTATAGCCATAGTTCGGCACTTCAACCTGGCTGGGAACAAAGCGGGCATTGAATTCCGGACCAGAGACATCCTCAATGGTCAACTCTCCGCCGGGGTCTTCCAAGATTTCCAGGTGCAGGCCCAGCGGATAACTGCCCTGTTCGTCCGTGAGGATTACGGGCTCAGGTGTGACAACTTCGTCGGCCTGGGCGTAGATGCGAGACCACCAAGCCAGGACTAGTAATGTGAAGAGGAAAAGCGTTATGCGTCTCATGTCAATATGTCCTGCTGAATTATAGCAGTGTACGCTGCAAAACATTACCCAGGCTAAATTTCTCCTCGGTGGAGATTCAGAAAATTGTGGACAATCTGCTTCGACAATGGCCAACGCGTACTGATTTAGAAAGTGTACTTGTAGCAATGACCCAAAGCTCAGTGAGAAAACAAAAGCTAAGCAGAAAACTGGAGAGCCGGATACGCTTAAAGGTGTACGTCCGGTTCGGAGGGGAGGGTTGTGAAACCTGATATGGCAACATATTAAGGCGCACGGCCCTTACCCTACTGCCAGACTGTTTGGCTTAGCCACGTAAGCTAGAAACGGCGATTTTATTTCTTCCTGCCTGCTTGCAAATCTGGTCGATTATTTGCAACAGAGCCCCAATATCAATACATTTTGCTCACGATCTCATCAATGTTTCTTTTTCCCGACGGGTTGTGTATCCTATACACCATGACAACTTGGAACCATACAACCGAACAATTTGACCTGAAAGAAACCATTACCACCAACCGCCTGGTGGGTCTTTGGCGCATGCTGACCGGCTACCAGCACCTTTTTGTCGGCGCGGCTGCGTGTATTGGGTTGGCGGCCATTTTCCGCACCAGCTTCTATTATCTTTTACGCTTTTACACCGATGAGGTGCTTGGCATTGCTGAAGAACAATATCTGCTGCCCTGGATTGCGCTGGGATTTGTGCTGCTGGCGCTGCTGCAAGGTGGTTTCACCTTCCTGGGTGGACGCTGGGCTGCGGCGGCGTCCGAAGGCGCGACGCTACGCCTGCGGGACTATTTATATGACCACATCCAGCGCCTCTCTTTTACCTACCATGACAAAACCTCAACCGGCGAGCTTATCCAGCGCGCCACATCCGATGTTGATATGCTGCGCCGTTTTTATGGAGAAGAGGCGATTGGATTCGGCCGTATCATCATGCTTTTCCTGGTTAATTTTGTCGCTCTGCTTTTCCTTGACTTGCGCCTGGCGCTGTATTCGACCTTGATCATTCCGTTTTTGTTTGTGATTTCGCTCTTTTTCTTTAGCAAGATATCGAAACGGTATGAAGCATTTCAAGAACAAGAAGCAAAATTATCGACCACCCTGCAAGAAAATCTAACCGGCATCCGCGTTGTGCGCGCCTTTGCGCGGCAGGATTTTGAACGCGCCAAATTTGACGCCGACAACCTGGAACGCTTCCAGCGCGGCAAAAAATTGTTGATCCTCCACGCCTTTTATTGGCCGATGACAGACATCCTGGTGGGGATTCAACTGGTAATCGGCTATTTTATCGGCGGTTTGATGGCCATCAACGGCGAGATCACGGTGGGCACGTTTCTGGCCTATCTCGGCATTTTGGGCTGGCTGCTGTGGCCAATGCGCAATCTGGGGCGGGTTGTGGTGCAGATGTCAACCGGCATGGTATCTTTTGGGCGTGTGACCGACATTATCAAGGAAAAACGCGAGCCGCTGGAAGACGGCCGTTTCCTGCCCACACAACCGATTAAGGGAGACATCCTGTTCAAGGACGTCAGCTTTGAATATGATCCGGACGCGGCTGTGCTGCACAACATTAACTTCCACTGCGCCCCCGGTAAAGCGCTGGCCCTCATTGGCGCAACCGGCTCCGGTAAATCCTCATTGGTCAATCTGCTGCCTCGCTTTTACGAATACACCAGCGGCAGCATCAAACTGGACGGCGTCGAGCTTCACGATTACCCGCGCCGTTATTTGCGGCGGCAGATCGGCATTGTGCAGCAAGAACCCTTCCTCTTTTCGCGCAGTATTCGTGAAAATATCGCCTATGGCGTCGGACGGGACGTCACGCAAGCAGAGATCGAGGAAGCCGCGCGCGCAGCGGCCATCCACGACGTCATCGTGGGATTCCCCGACGGCTACAAGACGCTTGTCGGTGAAAAAGGGGTCACGCTTTCCGGCGGGCAGAAACAGCGCATCACCCTGGCGCGCACGCTGCTCAAAGACCCACGCATCCTGATTCTGGACGATGCAACTTCCTCGGTGGATACGGAAACTGAAGCCGCCATTCGGGACGCGCTCGTGCAGCTCATGCCCGGCCGCACAACGTTTATCATCGCCCATCGCATTCAGACCGTGATGGACGCCAATTTAATTCTGGTGCTGGACGCCGGGCGCGTGGTGCAGTGCGGTACGCATGCTGAGCTAATCAATCTCGACGGCCCTTACCAACAAATTTTCCAACTCCAGTCCCAGATTGAAGATGAACTGGCGGAAGAGCTGGCCGGCATAATTGCATAAAGCGCAAGTAACTATACAGATGAACCTGTCAGGTGCCTGATAGTTACAAGCGAAAAAGGATGAATCAGCAACAGCATCTTTCCGGAAGGAACCGCTTCCGGGAAGATTGGACAATTAAACTATGAGCGACGATTATTTTGAGGAAGAAGAATTTGAAACCCAGTTTAACGGCCGTACCGTTTTACGCATCTTGCAGCAGGCTAAACCACATTGGCCGATGCTGGTCGGCTTTTTGCTGCTGATCGCGCTGGTCTCGCTGGTTGACGCCGTTTTCACCTACCTGAGCAAACTGATTATTGATAACGCCGTTGTCGCGCAAGATTCACAAGCGCTGGTTAACCTCTTAACCATCTATGCCAGCTTGATCCTCGTTCAGGCAGCAGGCGTATTCGGCTTCATCTATTTAACCGGCGTCCTGGGAGAGCGCATCCGCTATGATCTGCGCCAGCAGCTCTTTGACCACCTGCAAACGCTTTCCTTTTCCTATTTTGATCGCACGCCGGTGGGCTGGATCATGTCGCGCGTCACCTCCGACACCGAGCGTATTGCCGAACTGGTAACCTGGGGGCTGCTGGATGTCTCCTGGGGCGTCATGAGCATTACTATCTCGCTCGTCTTTATGTTCCTCATCAACTGGCAGTTGGCCTTGATTATCTTAATGCTGATTCCAATCCTGATTGCAATCGCTTTCGAATTCAAGCGGCGCATTTTGACCGAATTTCGCCAGGTGCGCCGCATCAACTCCAAAATTACCGGCGCCTACAACGAAAATATCACCGGCGTGCGCGTAACCAAATCATTAGCAAGTGAGGAACAAGATTTAGAGGAGTTTCAGTGGCTTTCCAGCGATATGTACCGCGCCTCATTTCGCGCTGCCTGGCTGTCGGCCCTGTTTCTGCCGGTCGTGCAGCTGATTACAGCCTTTGGGATCGCGGCCGTGGTTTGGTTCGGCGGGCTGCAGGCGCTAAATGGCAGCATCACGGTGGGCGATATTGCCGCTTTCATCAGCTATATCACCTTCATGCTCTGGCCCGTACAGGAAATGGCGCGCGTCTACGCCCAAATGCAGCAGTCGATTGCCTCCGCAGAACGTGTTTTTTCGCTGATGGATGCAGATCCCGATATACAGGACCAACCCGACGCCGCATCGCCGGCGCACATACGCGGCGACACCATTTTTGAGGATGTCACTTTTTATTATGAAGCAGGCAAACCGGTGCTGCAAAATTTTGATTTGCATGTGCAGCAGGGAGAAACAATTGCCCTGGTGGGACCGACCGGCGGCGGCAAATCTACGATTGTGAATTTGTTGTGCCGCTTCTACGAACCAAAAAACGGCCGTATCTTGCTGAACAACAACGACTACACCCACCTGACGCAGCATGCGATCCAATCCCGCATTGGCATGGTGCTGCAAACGCCGCATCTTTTTTCCGGCAGCATTCGCGAGAATTTACGCTACGGCCGTTTAGACGCCGCCGATGATGAAATCGAAGCGGCCGCAAAACTGGCCGGCGCGCACGATTTTATCATCACGTTAGAAAACGGATACGCTGAAGATGTGGGCGAGGGGGGTAATTTGCTCTCGGTCGGGCAAAAGCAGCTCATCAGCCTGGCGCGCGCAATTTTGGCCAAGCCGGATATCTTTATCATGGATGAAGCCACCAGTTCGGTGGATACCTTAACCGAGGCGCTGATTCAGCGCGGTATGGAGGCGGTGATGACCGGCCGCACCAGCTTTGTGATCGCCCACCGCCTGAGTACCATTAAACGCGCCGACCGGATAGTGGTCATTGAAAACGGCCGTATCACCGAAATGGGCAGCCACGCCGAACTGATCCGCGCGCGCGGACATTATTACAATCTATACACGCGCCAGTTCCGCCGCGAGCGTGAAGCCTCATACGAAGCGCTGGGGCTGCCCTAGCACCCGGCAGCCAGCAGCGAATCATGATTCTATGCGCCTATCCCAAAAACTAAAGGCGCCAGCTTTCAAAAGCTGACGCCTTTCCCCAGTTAAAAAACAGTCCATTTTTTGCGCAAGATGGCTGACTTACTGGGTTGGGAAAACCCCGTTTTACCTTCTTTAAATCAAAGGAAGGCAGGACTTGATTCGTATAATGCGGCTTTTATTTGCAGCGTATCACGCCGGGTATTGGCATCGCGTTCAACCTGCTTAGAAATTTTTTCATACCCATACAACACGGTCGTATGATCGCGATTGCCTAACTTCGTGCCAATCAGGGGCAGCGAGGCATCCGTCTCCGTGCGCGCCAGATACATCGCTATCTGGCGCGGATAGGCAATCGTCCGGCTGCGGCTGGAACTGGCAATCGCCTCCACCGATACGTTGTAATAACGACAAACGGCGTCAATAATCTGTTCCACAGTCACTTTTTCAGTACGATGCACCAGGTCGGCCAGGGCCATATTAACCATATTCATATCGACCGGCTGCCCCGTCAGGCGCGCATAGGCCAGCACCTTATTCAATGAGCCTTCCAGTTCGCGGATATTGTTGCGCACGCGGTGGGCGATTAATTCAATGACCTCGTCAGGTACGTAAATACCTGTTTCTTCCGCTTTAGACTGCAAAATTGCTTTGCGCGTCTCGACATCTGGCTGCTGAATGTCGGCCATCAGGCCCCACTCAAAGCGGGATTGCAAACGTTCTTCCAGCGTCACCATCGCTTTCGGCTGACGGTCGCTTGAAATAATGACTTGTTTACCCTGGCTGTGCAGTTCGTTGAACGTGTGAAAAAGCTCTTCCTGCGTACTTTCTTTACCGGCAATAAATTGAATATCATCAATCATCAGCACATCTGGCGTGCGATACCGCTCGCGGAATTCGGTCATGGTTTTGTTGCGAATCGACTGGACCAGATCATTGGTGAAGGTCTCGGAAGAGATGTAACAGACGTTGTATCCATCCGACACGCATTTGTGGCCGATGGCGTGCAGCAGATGGGTTTTGCCCAAACCAACGCCGCCGTAAACAAAAAGCGGATTGTAGGTTTGGCCAGGGTTTTCTGCGACAGAAAGCGCGGCGGCATGCGCCAGGCGATTGCTGGTGCCCACAACAAAGGTCGAAAATGTGAAACGGCCGTTTAACGCATGCCCATCAACCGATGCATTTGCTTTCCGTTCTATGTATCCATTAGCAGATTTTTTGGCCGGGATACGGCCGTTGCCATTATGCAGCACAGGCGGCGGGGGCGCAGCCAATTCATCTGACCAGACGACAAAACGAAGCTGTGCGCGTTTTCCCACAATCGCACAAAGCGTGCGCAAAATTGTGTCATGCAGGCGGTTTTCTAGCCAATCCTTGGCATAATCGTTGCGCACACCAATGACAAATTCTTCCCCTTCACATGCCAACAAACGCGCATCTTTCAACCAGGTGTTGAAAGTCGCCTTCGTCATTTGTAATTCTAGTTCACCGAGCGTTGCTTTCCATGCTGTTTCCGGCGATATGTTCATTCAATCCATTCCCTCTATGACGATAGCAGCGATAGACGCAGCATTACAACAGCCTGACAGGCCACGATAACGCATTAATTTTCTTGAGATATGCTTTGCCGTAGTTTGTGGAAAAACGGTGAAAGGCTAGTATTTTCCTGATTAGTGGTACTCAGGCATGCGGCAGAGAGTAATAACGAACCATCTCCCTTTGCAATGATACCGCTTTTTTTACCTGATTTGAACTTCCTCCATTGTGTCTAACGGCATACACATTCTAACAAAAGGAACCTTATGAAGCAATTAAAATTCGCGGTTTTTGCCTTAAAAGCTTACGAGTTTTTAGAATCCCACAACCTTAAAAAATTGGTTTTTTTAACCTTTTGGACTTGACAACACACCCCAATACCCAGGTATAGACCCTTTAAACAAAGGTAACCCCGTATATATGGGTCACGCAAACTGCGCTGTTAACGGCTGGTTAACGGCTATTGTCCCTTCCATGCCATACTGGCAGGCTGTGAGGACGAACTCAAATGCATAAGTTGGCAAGAAGAACCGTCAATCAAAAATTTATGTCGATCTGATATTAAAAAGTGATCGAAATTCAGCCAGGCGCGTGGGTAAACGGCCGTGGCTATCGCAAAAACCGGCTGGTTGGCAGTGATGAACTGGCGTGCGGGAGCGTTGGTGCAAATGGTGGTCATGGAACCGCATACGGTCATTCCTGATCATTATCATCAAACCTCGACCGAATTTTATTACGTCGCCGCCGCTGCGGCCGATTGGTCATCAATGGCAAAATTCATTTTGTGCAGCCGGGCGGCATGCTGCTGACCCAACCCGGCGATGTCCACAGTTTATATAATGAAGGCGACGAGCCTTTTACACTGCTGGTCTTCAAAACCCACGCCGCCCCCAATGATACATTTTGACCAAACTACCTGACCAACCACGACTTGACTGCTGGACGAATCAACTACCTGCCGCCGGCCATTCCGCGCCTGGTTGCAGTGTGCGGGCGGGATGAACAGGCGCTGGCGGCAATGGCGCAGCGTTATGGATACGAAACCATCTACAGCGACTGGCGCGAAATGCTGGCAGATGAACGCATCCAGCTTTTTGACAACGTGGGCCCCTACGGCGCGACATTTGACGATAGTTAGGCGCCGCTGTGGTATGCGACGGCATCGTCACATCGGCGGTGCACCAAACGGCAAATCGATCTTAAAATACAGCGTATAACGAAACAGGGCGTCTTGAGAAGCTCTCAAGATGCCCTGTTTGATGAGCTATCTATTCGCTTTCATCCAATCCGACGGCAATAAAATCTTCCGTCATCCGGCGCGCTTCATCATCGGTAAACTGCTGCGGCGGCGTCTTCATAAAGTAGGAAGAAGGCGCTACCAACGGGCCGCTCAAGCCGCGATCGAGCGCAATTTTCGCGCAGCGCACTGCATCAATTATCACGCCGGCCGAGTTGGGTGAATCCCATACTTCCAGCTTCAGTTCCAGATTCAAAGGCACGTCGCCAAATGCGCGTCCTTCCATACGAATATGACACCATTTCCGGTCCGTCAACCACGGCACGTAATCGCTGGGTCCGACATGAACATTATCTGCGCCCAGGTCATAAGGCAACTGGCTGGTAACGGCGTTGGTCTTGGAAATTTTCTTGGACTCCAGACGATCCCGTTCCAACATATTGTAGAAATCCATATTGCCGCCAAAATTGAGCTGGTAGGTTTGATCGAGGTGAATGCCGCGATCCTTGAACAAGTTGGTCAGTACGCGATGGGTAATGGTCGCGCCCACCTGGCTTTTAACATCGTCGCCGATAATCGGCAAGCCGCGTTCCTCAAAGCGCTTACTCCAGTAGGGAGAACTGGCAATGAAAACGGGAATGCCGTTAACAAAAGCGCAGCCGGCATCCATCGCCTGCTCAACATACCATTTGGTCGCCATTTCAGAGCCGACCGGCATGAAATTGACAACAACGTCTGTGTCGGTATCTTTTAAAATCTGGACGATGTTGTCTGTCGGGCCAGGGGCTTTTTCGACTTTGGTGCGCAAATATTTGCCCAGGCCATCGTGCGTCATGCCGCGGCTGACCGGCACGTTCAGGTAAGGTACATCGGCAAACTTGATGGTATTGTTTGGATCTGCCCAAATGGCCTCGCTCAAGTCCTTGCCGACTTTACTGGACACCACATCAATCGCTGCTGAAAATTCAATGTCGCTCACATGGTAGCCGCCTACAGTCGCGTGCATTAAGCCAGGAATTTCAGCATTTTCAGGCGCATTGCGATAATATTCAATGCCTTGCACCAGGGCTGCAGCACAATTGCCAACCCCGATAATCGCCACGCGCACTTTTTTTCCTTCTGACATAACTGATATCTCCTCGTATCGTTGATTTTTATAAATGCCAAAATACGCAGCACGCCTGCCACGCATGGTGGGTTTCTCGATTATCGCCAAAAAGGGGGATAGGAAATAGCCGGAGTGATGCTGCGGATTTCTAATTCATCGTTGGTCAGGTAAAACAGCCACAAATTATACCCGCTTCTTTAAGAATTCACCGAAAATATCAGTTTATCCCTGCCATTCTCATAAAAACAGGCCGGCGGCCACTTTTGTAACCGCCGGCCTGACTGGAGTTCCCCTCCAGCGCCTAATCCAAAAACGGCCGTTTCCCCCCAAAACACGGCCGTTTTCGTTGTATAATGCCTGTGTGATTGAACCACTTCTGCGCACTAAGTTATACATCCCGCCGCTACGGCCGAACCTGGCGCCCCGGCCGCGTCTGATCGAACGGCTCAATCAGGGTCTACAGCTTGGTCACAAACTCACTCTCATCTCTGCCCCGGCCGGCTTTGGTAAAACCACGCTGGTAAACGAATGGGTCACGGGTTGCGAGCGTCCGGTCGCCTGGCTGTCGCTGGACGAAGGAGATAACGACACCACACGCTTGCTAACCTACTTCGTCGCTGCTTTGCAGACGATTGCGGCCCGACAGTCCCTTGTTGGCAATATTGCAGAGGGGGTATTAGCTATGCTCCGCTCCCCCCGGCCAGCGCCAATCGAAACGATTCTGACGCCTCTGCTCAATGAAATCACCACCATCCCAAACAATTTTATCCTTGTCCTTGACGACTACCACCTTATTGATGCCCAACCGGTTGACAATGCCCTCACTTTTCTACTCGAGTACCTGCCACCGCAAATGCATCTGGCCATCGCCACGCGTGAGGATCCGCATCTGCCGCTATCTCGTCTGCGCGCTCGAGGCCAATTGACCGAACTGCGCGCCACAGACTTGCGTTTTACATCCTCCGAAACTGCCGCATTTCTCAATCAGGCGATGGGGTTGGACCTTTCGGCGGAGGACATAGCCGCGCTGGAAACCCGTACCGAGGGTTGGATTGCCGGTCTGCAATTAGCCGCCCTTGCCCTGCAAGGGGCGATTTCCATGCAAGGGCACAAAGACGCTACCAGTCTCATTAAATCTTTTACCGGCAGCCATCGCTTTGTACTGGACTACCTGATCGAAGAAGTTTTGGAACAACAGCCCAAGACCGTCCAGACTTTCTTACTGCAAACGGCCGTTCTCAACCGAATGACCGGCTCCTTGTGTGATGCCCTTACTGACCAGGACAACGGCCAGGCAACCTTGGAGGCGTTAGAACGAGCTAATCTGTTCATCGTCCCTCTGGATGAGCAGCGGCGCTGGTACCGTTATCATCATCTCTTTACTGAATTGTTGCGTCAACGGTTGCGCCAAACCCATGTGGATCTGGTTCCAAAACTGCACTTGCGAGCGAGTGCATGGTACGAGCAGAACGACCATCTGCCCGATGCAATCCACCACGCGCTGGCCGCAAAAGATTTCGAGCAAGTTGCAGACCTAACCGAGCTGGCATGGCGTCCAATGAACATGAGATATCAGGCCGTTACCTGGCTTGGCTGGGTGAAGGCAATACCAGATGAATTGGTCCGCTCCAGGCCCGTACTCAGCGCTGGATGTGGTTGGGCATCACTGGATGCCGGTGATTTGGAGGCGGCCGAGAACCACCTTCAGGATGCCGAAAGATGGCTGGAAACGACGGTAAACGTGGAAGATCAACTGAAGTCCCAGCGGACAAGACTTATCCTGAGCGAAGCCAAGAGGGTGTGTTAGACGAAGAGGAATTTCGATCGCTATCAGCCTCAATAGCAAATGCCCGTGCCTATCTTGCCCAGGCTCTCGGCGATGTGACCGGTACCATGAAGTACGCCCAGCGGGCAACTGATTTCCTGCACGAGAATGATTATTTCGAGCGCGGACTCGCGGAGATACTCCCGGGGTTTGCATACTGGACGAGCGGAGACCTGGAGGCAGCCCATAAGGCGGTCGCTGATGCCATATCGAATATGCAGATGACTGGTAAGATTCGTTTCGTCATCAGTTTCACTTCTTACCTGGCTGACATAATGACAGCGCAAGGCCGTCTCCACGAGACAAAAAAAACAGTTTTGCAGTTATTGGAAACCGCGACAGAGCAGGGCGAGCCAGAAGTACCAGAAACGGCCGTCCTGCATTTGGGTTTAAGCGAACTATATCTTGAGCAGGGCGAACTGAAAGCCGCCAGGCGGCATCTGCAAAAAAGCGAGGAGTTAGGTGAGCAACATTGGTTTGCACCCTGGTATCGTCACTGGATCTTTGCTCATGCTCGCGTATTGAATGCCCAAGGAGACCCGGACGGCGTTATCGAAATGTTTAACGGGGCAGAACGCCTTTATTACAGGCACCCCATCCCTGATATACGTCCCCTAAAATCCCTGATCACACGGGCGTGGCTGGCGCAGGGTAATTTGGTCGAAGCCCAACGTTGCGTGCATGAACAAGGCCTATCCGTTGATGATGAACTTAGCTATCTGCACGAGTTTGAACACATCACCCTGGCCAGGCTGCTCATCGCCCAATATAAGAGCGATCTTGTGGAAGGCCACATTCACGACGCGACTGGAACTACTGGAACGCCTCCTGAAAGCAGCAGAAGAAGGTAAAAGAATAGGCAGCGTAATCGAAATATTGGTACAAAAGGCGCTTGCTTTCGAGGCGCAGGATAACATTGCTTTTGCTTTGGCTTCCCTGGAACAGGCGCTCACGCTGGCAGAACCAGAAGGCTACTTCCAAATCTTTGTGGATGAAGGTCCGCCAATGACCCGCCTACTTCATGAAGCCCACTCTCGCGGCATTGCTCCGAATTACGTTCAACGCTTGTTAGCCGCATTCCCCGTCGTTTCGCCAGATCAGGCTGCGACATTACCCAGACACAACATCCGATTCTGAATGGATTGAGCCGCTGAGCGAACGCGAACTCGAAGTGCTGCAACTCATCGCCGAAGGGCTGACCAATCCAGAAATCGCAGCCAGGCTTTTTCTCTCACTGAACACCGTCAAGGTTCATACCCGTAACATCTATGGCAAACTGGGAGTTCATAGCCGGACACAGGCGGTTGCCAGGGCAAGGGTTTTGAGTATTCTGCCTTCTATCTAATCCTCTTACTGCCTGAACCAGCATCAGAACGCACAAAGATAATCAAATCAGGCAGGCTGCCAGCCTGCTTTTTTGTTCTCCTCTGGCGCCGTACTCAATTTACCAAACGAGCAATTAACACCCCGAATAACACTTTCGGGGTATGACACTAATACCATTTTGCAGGTATGCTGAATTCATAAAGCTTAATCAGTTTCGGTAATAGTCAAAAAGGAGCCAAAGCAATGACTAACAAAGAAAAAAGTCCAACAAAAGAGACCATAACAATGTCTAACGAAAAACAAGAAACCAAGAGAAATGGAATCGGTGGCCTGGTTTTCGTAGGCTGCCTGATGATTGGCTTTGCCATCGGCTTTCTAATGGGGAATATTGTCGTCGGTCTATTCGGTGGCTTGGGTGTTGGTTTTGTCGCTATGGCTATCGCGATGGCTAACGAGAAACCTGAACCCAAGAGAAAAGGAATTAGCGGCTTGCTATTCGTAGGTTTCCTAATGATTGGCTTTACCATCGGCTTTTTAATGGGGAATATTGTCGTCGGTCTTTTCGGTGGCTTAGGGGTCGGTTTTGTCGCCATGGCGATTGCCCGCAATTCCACCGGCGAATGGTGAAAATACCATATCCATAATGAAGCAAGTCAAACAAAAGCTTACGCTGGATCGTCCAGAGACCTACATAATTAAAGTGCCGGGACATCTCAACGCGAGTTGGACGGAGTGGGCCGAGAGTATGACGATTATGGTCGAAAGCGAGGCCGACAGTCCACCGGTCACCACCCTGATCGGCACTGTTGACCAGGCTGCTTTACATGGTCTGCTGCGTCGGCTCTACTCTCTGGGTTTACCCCTGATTTCGGTTGTTTGGGTCAAGGGGGAGTGAGTCGTCGCCGCTTTTATTTATGTTCGTCAGAAAGCTATTTATTCTAAAATTTTTTATGGATCAAGGAGGATGAAATGAGTCAAATTAGTTTACAAGCAACGGAGAAATCGCTGGTAGAGGCAACGGCCGTTAAAACCACGCGTCTATACTTTATCGATTACCTGCGCGCTGGTTTGGTTATTCTGGTGGTGGTGCATCATCTAGCCATCGTCTATGGCGAAGGCATCTCATTCTGGTACGTCGATCCCCCACAAAGCGAATCCTTGTTTGGATTTGCGCTGGTACTGTTCGTCCTGATGAATCAGGCCTGGTTTATGGGTGCTCTTTTCTTGTTGGCAGGCTACTTTACGCCTGGATCATTCGACAGGAAGGGGTCAGGTTCTTTCCTAAAGGCTCGACTGGTTCGTCTGGGCATTCCGCTGCTCATCTGGATATTTATTTTCAACCCGTTCTCCAACATCGGTATTTTTCTTGAACCGGCCGTATGGATTGCAGAGCCGCTCACGTGGCAAAACTATTGGCAGCTTTATCCTGAGTTCATTGGTTTGGGCGTTGCCTGGTTCCTGGCGCTGCTGCTCATCTTCAACTTTGGCTATGCTGGCTGGCGCTCGTTGACCCAAAATCGAGCCACAGCCACAGATCATGAATCATCACCACCCACTTATCTTGCCATTGGCCTCTTCATTCTGGCATTGGCGTTGGTATCGTACCTGGTGCGGATTGTGATCCCTCTCGGCAGAACTGTACTCGACTTCCCCACATTGGCTTACTTACCACAATACCTGAGCTTTTTCATTGTGGGTATGGTGGCGTATCGTCGTGACTGGTTCCGCACGATTTCTGATCGCATGGGGAAGATTGGATTTATAACGGCCGTTGTCGCCACACTCATCCTATTCCCACTCCCCGTCTTGGGTATTTTGGGCGGCACGATGCGCTTCCTGGGTAACGGAAGCTGGCAATCGGCAGTGTATGCCCTCTGGGATTCTGCTTTTGCCGTTGGTTTATGCCTGGCATCCATCACCTTCTTCCGCCACTACTTGAATAAGAAGAGCAACTTGGGCAGCTTCCTGTCGCAGCAGAGTTACACCGTCTATGTGATTCACAGTCCTATCATCGTGGTGCTGGCCTATGCCTTTTATCTGGTGGCGGCACCGTGGGGAATCGGGCCTTTCCTAAAATTCGTTTTGGCAACGATTGTTATGGTTCCAATTTGTTTCATCGTCGCCTACCTCATCCGCAAAATCCCCGGCGTCTCTAAGGTTCTTTAACCCATCGCGTTAGAATCATCAAACAGGAGGTAATAAGATGAATACCAAAGTAGAAATAAACGCAGATAGAAAAACGGCAATCATTGTGGGCGTATTGTTCATCATTGCGACGGTTTTTCTCTTCATCGGCGAAGCTTTTTATGCACCATATATAGGTTCCCCAAATTATCTGGATGATGCTTATCCCAATAGAACGCTTGCGACAATTGGCATGCTGCTTGAGTTTACCTGCGTCCTGGCTATACCGCTCATCCCAATTTTCTTATTCCCTATTCTCAGAAAATACAATGAAACTTTGGCTCTGGGATATGTTGTGTTCAGATTGTTTGAGGCAGTCCTGTTTATTCTTATCGAAATTAACAAACTGTCACTGATCAATGTCAGTCAGCAATATCTAAATAGTGGGGTAACAGATGCTACCTATTTTCAAAACACGGGCACATTCATTCAATCCTGGAACGATTGGACTTTTACCTTTTACCTTGTCCTTTTTACAGTTGGGGGGTTGATGTTGTATTCCGTGCTGTACAGTTCAAGACTGGTTCCCCGATTTATTTCGGTTTGGGGGCTGATTGCTGCTGCTCTTTTATTGGTCGGATCTTTGCTCGTAATGCTTGAAGTGGATCAGGTGCTTCCAGGCGGAACCTTCGAGCTTATATTTGCCCTGCCTATTGCTGTGAATGAAATGGTACTTGCTGCATGGTTGATTCTTAAAGGGTTTAATCAACCTGCTGTCGCTCTCAAAGTTGCAACAGTTTAGAAAACCGGGGATGAATCAGACAAGCACGTTTTTCAATCAAAAAGGAAAATAATCATGACTACAAAAGAAAGTTTACAAACAAGCAAAAATCTCGCTGCTAACGGCAACGCATCGCAAACACATTCTGGAGAAGCTGAATCGACAAGTCGCAAAACGGCCGTTCTCGTTGGCGTATTATTCATCATCGGCACCGTTGCGGGCATTCTAAGCGGTGTTTTTTCGTTACCCGTGCTCGGTGAGCCAGATTATCTGGCCAATATTGCCGCCAACGCCACCCCACTTATCATCAGCGCAATCTTTGTCTTAATTATGGGCTTTTCCCTCGTGATGGTTCCCGTCTTACTATTCCCTATTTTCAGGAAATATAATGAGGTGCTAGCGCTGGGAGCTGTTATTTTCCGCGGTGTGCTGGAGGCTGTTACTTATATGGGCATGACCATTTGCTGGCTGTTACTCATTTCTCTTAGTCAGGCATATGCGCAAGCAAGTGCTGCAGATGCGTCTTATTTTCAAGCTTTGGGCGCTTTAGTGCTGGAAACCTCTGATTGGATTGGCCTGATTCTGGCCATCGTTTTCAGCCTGGGTGCGCTGATGATTTATTATCTGTTCTACAGGTCAAGCCTCATTCCTCGCTGGTTATCCGGCTGGGGTCTTATTGGAGCCATCCTCTATTTGGCAGCGCCCTTGTTGACGATGTTTGATCCGCAACATCCGCCATTATCGCTTGATTCCGGCGTAGGGGTGTTAATGGCACCGTTGGCTTTACAAGAAATGGTTATGGCCGTCTGGTTGATCGTCAAGGGATTTAATAATTCCAATGTGATCAATGAGGAGAGCAATTGATGGTTGCTCCAGTAACCATGGACGCCTTGAAAAATCATCTTGTGGTTGTGACAAAACATGGCGGGCCGGAAGTTTTGCAGATGATCGAAGACCACATCCCTGAACCCCAGACTGACGAAGTGCGGGTGAAGGTTTTGGCCGCCGGCATCTCTGCCTACGACCTTATGCATCGCAGTTCAGGCAAACTCCCAGGAACGCCAAAGCCACCATTCACACTGGGCGAGGACATTGTCGGTATTGTCGATAAGGTGGGTGAAAATGTTACATCCCTTGAAACCGGGCAGATGGTTGCCGGAGCTACTTTTTGTTTGGGGCTAGGCGGCGGCTATGCAGAATATATTTGCCTGCCCGAAAGTGAGTTAGTACCTGTTCCCGCAGGTGTGGATCCGGCTCAAGCTGTTTGCGTCGTGGTGAATTATCTCACCGCCCACATGGCGATGCACCGCACGGCCAATGTGCAGCAAGCGGCGAACGCATTCTTGTTCAAGGTGCAGCGGGCGGGGTCGGTTCTGCCTTGCTTGAACTGGGCCAACTTGCTGGTCTGGAAATGTCGGCACGGCTTCCAGTTACAATCATGAGCTTGGTTGCTGCACTCGGTGCTACGCCAATTGATTACCATACGGAAGATTTGTGGCGCGTATTCATGAGTTGACGGGTGATGGTGTGGATGTTGTCTTTGATCCGATTGGGGGGGCTAGGCAGTTGTGGCGTTCGTATAAGGCGCTGGGGAAAAACGGCCGTTTAGTGTGGTTTGGTGTCGCGGCAGCATCATTATCGCCGCGCCATCGATAGCCGCATTAATTGTGGCTTTTCTTGCGGATGGCTGGAAGGGGGTTTTGGACATATTTCGTAGGATGGGACGCTGGAGGGCAAACTGGCGCTGGTACGTTTTCATTCTGTTCTCACCCGCAGTCCTCTACTTAATTGCAGTTGGTTGTTATGTCCTTTTGGGTGGGACTGCACCCCAGTTCCCCTTGTTTAAGGAGAATCAACAGCTTATTTTGATGGTTTTTATATCCTTCCTGCTGCCCTGGCAATCAAGCGCTTTCCTGGAGGAGATCGGTTTTCGCGGATATGCTTTGGAGAGGCTGCAAAACAAATTAGGCCCACTGGTGGGAACACTCATCCTGGGAACCTTCTTTGGTGCGTGGTTGTTGCCAGAGTTCTTTCAGCCAGATTCATTCCAGTATGCCATGGGAGGTTTGCGTTTCTATCCATGGTTTATCCTGACAGAGATTGGCTGGTCTATTTTGATGACCTGGGTCTATAACAATACTTACAAGAGTGCGTTGATCGCTGGCTACCTGTTTCACGCGGCCTTCAATACCTGGGCTCTCGTCTTGCTAACCAACGCCATCCCTGGCGAACCACCTCCAGCGTTTGATACGACTCTGTTCATTGTAGCAAGTGTGGTCGTAGCTCTGGCGGGAGTCGTCGTGCTGATTGCGACGAAAGGAAAGCTTGGCTTCAATGAGGACTTGGAATTTGACACCCCTGACCTTTTACTTGAAATTCCGTAAGCAGATATTCACCGTTCGTGGCATGACACTAATACCAAACGGCCGTTATCCTGAAGATAGAAGATTCCACTAATTTTGAACTCTAATCAGTTGAGAGAAGATGTAAGGAGGAAAATGATGAAAGCAATTGTGCAAAAAGAATATGGACCACCAGATACCCTTAGGCTGGAAGAAGTAGATAAACCTGTTCCGCAAGAGGATGAAGTCCTGGTAAAAATTCAGGCAGCATCCATCAATTTTGGTGACAAGGCACTAGTGAAAGGGGAACCTATCCTGATTCGCCTAATGGGTTATGGGCTGCTCAAACCAAAATACGCAATTCCCGGCGGTGACATGGCTGGTCGGGTGGAAGCAGTGGGCAAAAACGTTAAACAGTTTCAGCCAGGCGATGAAGTATTCGCAGATTTAGGCCGGTGTGGTTTTGGCGCGTTTGCGGAGTATGTGGCTGTTCCTGAAAGGGAATTAGTGTCGAAGCCGGCCAATGTAACTTTCGAGCAGGCAACGGCCGTTCCCCAGGCAGCAGTCGTGGCGTTGCAAGGTCTGCGTGATAAAGGAAATATTCAGCCGGGCCAGCAGGTATTGATCAATGGGGCCTCTGGTGGCGTAGGCAGTTTTGCGGTGCAGATTGCTAAGGCGTTTGGTGGGGAAGTAACGGCCGTTTGCAGCACAAGAAATGCAGACATGGTACGCTCCATCGGGGCCGATCACGTCATTGATTATACGCGGCAAGACTTCACCCAAAGTGACCAGAGATATGATCTGATATTTGATATTGTGGCCAATCGCTCCGTTTCAGATTACAAGCAGGTATTAAATCCTGGTGGTACCTATGTGGCCTGTGCTTTCAACCCGACCGCTCTATTTCTCGGCCCCTTCATATCGATGACCTCAGACAAGAAAGTAACTTCATTAAGCCATCAACCAAATCACGATGATCTTGTTTTTATGAAAGAGCTGCTTGAAACTGGCAAGGTTATCCCCTTCATTGATAGATGTTACCCACTTGAGGAAATTCCTGAGGCGATGCACTATCTTGAAACAGGGCAGCACCGAGGAAAAATCGTCATCACAATAGCTCAGAATAGTAAATGAAAAAGGAGTGATTAAATCATGGAAGATGTTCAAATAAAGCTTTCCGCCTTATGGATAGCACTCATGTTAACTTATCTTTTGGGAGATGTGCTGCGCATATTTAGCGGCGACTTTGTAGCGGGGGAAATAGGCGGTATGCAAGTATCGCAGACAATGTTTTTGGGAATGGCCATGTTAATGGTGATTCCGATTGTTATGGTTTTTCTGTCCTTGACCTTGCCACATAATATAAATCGCTGGGCAAGTATAATCGTTGCCATCTTCTTTTTTGGTTTTAACCTGATTGGACTGCCCACATACCCTTCCGCTTATGACAAATTTTTGATAATTGTCGGCCTTGTATTTAATGTAGTGACTGTTTGGTATGCTTGGAAATGGGTCTAAACAGGAAAGTTGACCGTAAGCGTTCAGCTATTCAGCAAGATATTTATTCGTGAACAGTGGCTTTTGACCAGTAAAACAGAAACTTTATTTCTGACAAGTCTCATGGTTTTGAACGCCAAGAAATTGTAAACAAACTAATAAGTGTTAGTTTAAGTATAAATCGGCTAAATAAGTCAGCAAATCTGGGCGGATCCAAAAGCTCTGCCCTGCCCCATGGTTTGAAAACGGCCGTTTTTCGTAGACAATCACGCATGACAAACTTCGCGGTCACCTCCAGTGAAA
>CAVPAL010000002.1:0-11124 GCA_963701435.1 uncultured Chloroflexia bacterium
TAACTGATCTCCCCCTGAAAAAATAGACACAGAGAAAAGACAAAGTAAACTACTTTTTTCGGAGGAAAAAATGACAACACAAAAAAGAACCTATTTACCAGAATTCAAACGAGAAGCGCTTCAATTGTGGCAAAGCAGTGGGAAAAGTGCATCGGCAATTGAAAATGAGCTCGGCATCACGCCGCGCCTTAGCCGCTCAGCCCAAAAAGTATCAGCAACTCGGTTTTGGTTTCTTGTGACCGGGCTCATCTGGCTCATACTCGCAACCTCCGGCTAACTTCAATCCTCTTTTTTCTCATCTCGTAGCTGGGATTTCCGCTTGTCAGTTGCCCGAATTTGCTGTTTTCATAGCCTGTAGTTTATGAGAAAAATGGGCTGTTTTCTGTTTTGCCTGCGCTGCTTTTGATTCCCCTTTCTGCCTGGTCATTGTCAGTGATCTATAATTTCCTAGACATAGACATCAAGCGGTACGCCGTCAGCTCCCAAAAGTCTTGTTCAACTCATCCAATAATGCTCGTCGTTGTTTGTACTGCTCGCGAAACTGCGCAACTAACTCAGACACCCGCTCCCCCTGTCCCAACTGCTGCATGCGCTGTAAGTAGCCGCACGCCTGCCGGTACCCCTTGCGATTAACCTTCTGTTGCAGCGTTGCCAGCGCCAACTGCTCGTATACAACGCTGAACTCCCGTGGAAAGCGATTTGCCAAATATTTGTGGTAATGGGACGCGGCATAAGGATTGGCCTGGACATAGGCAAGCAAGGCAGCCCACATTTCCTCAGCAATATAGAGAGCGCCAAAATCCACCCGCCCGCGGCGGCTCTGCTGCATCCGTTGCAGGAAACCTGGCCGGTAGGCAAGCCACTTATCCGCCCCTATCAACCCCTTCAACCTCTCGTAATACGCTAAACGACCGGTCTGCTGGAATAGCGTCTCCGCCAGCCTGGATTTGCTCTTCACGGTCGCCCGCAGCTTCAGCCACATCCAGCAAAATGGCCAGGAAATCAGGGCGCAAGCCCGGTTTGCCAGGCGGCGGCGCGTCCAGCCATTCAGCGCATACCCGGCGTGCGGCGGCCAGGTTGCCACCCTGCAAATGAAAACGCGCCAGCGCCATGCGCAGTCGCTCATACTGAATATGCGCTTCGAGAAAGGCCTGCACTGCTGCGTCATCATCCTGCTCTTGAATAACAGAGAGTTTCATCAGCGCCGCTCGTTCGCGATCAAAATCAGCCCCCCACCCTGCGTCGTCGCGACGAGTAGCCATCCGGTCAAGGATAGCAAAGAGGGTCTCTCGCTGCCGGGGCGTGGCCGCCAGCTGGGCCGCGATACCGGCCAGATCCCAGCCCCAGTCCCATTCCACATAGGGCTTCTGAGGCGCTTTGGCCACACAGTAATCAAAAAGCTGCGCTCTGGCAGGCGGCGCGAGTTCTTGCGCTGCGCGCTGCAGCCCATCGAGGGCGAAGCGGATACACTCGCTCAGCGCACCCATCGAATCGTCGGCGTGGGCCATCGCCGGCACGACGCCCTCGACCGCTGCCTGGTAGATGGGGATGGCCTGCAGCGGCCGTCCCTGGGCAAGATGGCTTTCGGCGCGGTTGAGTAATTCGTTGATGCCTCTGGCTGCCTTAGCCGCGCCCCAGTAATCAATATATCCTTGACGCCCCTGCCCCAGCTGCAAGGCCTCCTGTACCAGGTGGGCATAGGCCTTTTTATCTTCCTTGTCCGTACCGTAACGCGCCAGGATAAGGTGCGCCAGGTCGCGATCATCCAGGGCCAGCTCCAGCAGCAAGTCATGCAGTTCCTCATAAGAGAGTGTGCCTAGCGCATCGCGTATCTTGTCGGCGCGGCTCTTGCGTTGCTTGCGCGGCTTCGTCTTCTTTGGTGGTGGGGCGGCTGCGGATTCAAGCGCATACAGCGTGGCCGCGACATGTTTGCACACCGGCCCCCAATCGTATGGGCAGTCGCAGGCCCAATCAAGGCTGCCGTCCGGCTCAATGGTGATAACGACCTGGTAAGGTTTGGTTCCGGCGACGGTCGCCTGCCACTGGTCGGCAGCACGCTCTTCCAGATCAACGACATGGCCGCCGTCATAGTAGCGCCGCCCGCGCTGCAAGATAGTCGGGTCTAGCATCTCTTTAAAGTTGGCTAAAGTTATTTCCATCAGGTACTCTGTGAGTTAAATCAGGGTAACTCAACTGCATCGATCGAAAAGGGATTCATGGTATTACCACAGCCTGAAAACAACGGCTGAGACGGCTGCGCTCGCGGCTGAAGATGAACAAAAATATGCGCCGGTATAAATGTATTGACAATCAATGCCTCATACCCAAAAGCAGCCGTCAACATCATCCAGAACCTGCTGCAAGCGAGCGCGCAAGCCCAGGCGGTAAGCGCCCCGCTCAGGCGGCGGGTAAGGCCACCAGGCGTCAAACTTGCGTATCCAATACAAATGCCAGTGGCCGGTATTCATTGTAAGGCGCAGGCTGGCAGACCGGCTGCAGATAGCGGTCGCCGTTGCTGCGGGTCATGATTTGATACACGCCAACGGCACTGCCTTCATCGGTCAGGCGGTAAGGTACGGCGCCGGCTTTGGTGAGGATTTTATCAATTTGACGGATGGCGTGGCGGGCGATGTCGGCGGGAATAATATCGGGGTTGCGGATCGCCTCCAGCCCTTCATCGCCGCCGTACTCATAGGCGTTGCAGTAGTAGACAAGCTCGTTCACCGTCAACTGCTCGCGGCGCGCATACTGCTCGAGGGCGTCTACGTCATCAATCAGTGGCGCGACGTCGAGGGCAATCTGCTGCATCGTAGTGAAGGCGCGGCTGCTGGCCTGAAATTGGTCCCACTGCTCACTCCAGACGTCCATACCGCTATTGTGCCACAGATAGTTGGGTTGGTGCGAATCGGTCGCGGTAAAAGGGTTAAATCTCGCAAGATTTGGGCTGTTTTTGCGCCGGCAGACCCCCATTGTAGAGCCGGGTCTAGCGCACCTGACCCGGGTTTATTAGCTGCCGGCCGGCAGCTTAGTCAGTTTCGGGATTGAGATCAGGGCTGGTTGGAAATGCTTCCGCAGCGTGAATGCCCGGCAGCGGATAGGTCAATCGCTCCGCTTCCCGCTGCACGTCGCACGCTTTCTCTTCTTCAGAGCGGTGGTCTTCGATGAGCAGTTCCATGTGGGTTTTAGGGGCAATGGGCAGTAGCGGGCAGGCGCGCACGCCAAACTGGGCCACTTCGCGCTGCGTGAACATGTCCATCTGCTGCGGCCCTTGCCGCGCTTTCGCCTGTTGTTTCTGTTTTGCCGACCGCGTGTCCAACAACTCTCCGGTAAACAAATCTGGTTCTTTGGGAATACAAGGGGTGTACCCAGATATGGTACTGAGATAGAATGGAAGTCATTTTCACAAACGGAGTAAAAACGATGCCCATATCTACCCCTGCCCAAATCAGTTTTCCCCTTGATATTCCGCAAGTTGATGTGCTTGCCACCAAGCAAACACGGGACGATAAATTCATCATTACGGTTGAAAGCCGCCGCGAAACAACAGAATGCGGCGTTTGTAAACAAGAAATCGACTACAACTATGGTCGTGGTCAGGCTGTGCGCTTGCGCCACTTGCCCATCTTGGGCCAGGAAACCACGATTGTGATTCGACCAAAGCGGGCCCAATGTCCAACCTGTTTGCACCAAATTTTCTGGCGAGTATGCGCACAATTTCGCTGTTGGTGATGGGTGGATAAAGCTGCTTGATTTGCAAAATGTAACGAGCCACCGGCTCCGGGTAGCCTTTGCTTTTGCGGCCGGAATTTGTCGTTCGCTTATCTGCCAGACCCCACATCCCCTCGGTTACAAAGCGGCGGGCTTTATCACTCAGGGTCATTCGCCCTATTTCCGTTTCCTCGCTCCGTTGGGTGACCGGCTCGGCAAACAAAACCACCGGCCGGATCGCCTCATAGTCATGCTGGATCGGGTCCGTGAAGAGCAGACGTAGCTGATTAAAATCATTCGGATTCATTTTTATCTCCCTCTGCTGAACTATTTTGAGGGAGCAATGATAAGGAGTGGGGGAATATCTGTCTAAAACAGGGGGGGGATGACCGACAATTGCCTGATTTCGGCGTCTCAAACGCCTTCTCTCAAATTTTAGCGAAAAAATGGCCGAACTTTTTCCAATTTCCTTCGTCATAAGCCTTGTTGCTATTCGCCGTTCAAAATGGAGAAGCCAATGGTTGAATGACGAAGTTTTACTTCCAGCCAGAGTAAACTTTCATGTGAACAGGACTCCAGGAAGCACTATATTTTTTGTTTTTTATGAGCTATGCTGTGGGTATTGGTTAAACCGCGAAAAGTCTGTTGAGATAAGATTGTATGGCAGGAAGTCGAAATTGGTATGCGTAGACTGGTGAAAGCAGGCCTTTGGGGAGCAGGAACTGCGCTTGTTGTAATTTGCCTGGCAATACAAAATCAAGGTGTTCATCTGGCTGGCGAAATGACAATGGGTCCTTGCCAGGTTGATACAAAAACAGTTAATTCAGATGGCACCGCCATTGATATCTATTATCCTGTCGGAGTATGCACTA
This sequence comes from uncultured Chloroflexia bacterium, assembly GCA_963701435.1. GTDB lineage: Bacteria > Chloroflexota > Anaerolineae > Promineifilales > Promineifilaceae > JAACFF01. The sequence goes on from CAVPAL010000002.1 coordinate 4,581, forward strand.
CGCTTATCATGGCACCTTATCCGGCCGTTGCGTTCGCCCACGGCTTTAGTTTTTTCGGATTGTCGGATGGCGCCGGCGAAAATAGTGGAAATGGCGTTTATTTAGCAAGTTGGGGTTATATCGCTGCCATTCCAACGCTGCCAGATGATGCAGAGTCTCGAATTGGATTGATTGTTAGCGTCTTAGATTTCATTGAGACTGAGAATGCTAACGTCAATTCATTTCTTTATCAACAGGTTGATCCTGACCGTTTTGCTGTGGTTGGACATTCGCTGGGTGGAGCCACTGCATTGGCTGTTGGCGCTCAAGATAGCCGGATTAAGGCTGTGGTGGCGCTTGATCCGGTTTACCACGCACGCACACTTATGGATGGAGAGTATCCAGTTTGGAATCCGGTTGACGAAGGTCCCAATATTACTGTGCCGACCGGCATTTTGGGTGCGCCTGCGGATGCCTGCAACAGCCAGGCAGATTATGAGGAAATCTATCCATTCGTTGGCGCTGCGCACAAAGCTGCCTATCACATTGTCGATGCCAGTCACTGTGTTTTTAGCGATCCCGGCAATTCAACTTGCGACCTGGTATGTGGTGGCACTGCCGATCCAGCGCTGACACAGTTAAGCCAAAAATATATGGCAGCATGGCTCAATTATTACTTGTATCTGAACCCAAATAATTATCGAACCCTTTTTGGTGAAGAAGCCGATGCAGATGTTAACATGGGTAAAATTGAGCTGGCTTTCTATACATTTCCCCACGATTTTTCGGCGACAAACTTGACTGAGGCAGTTCGTTTAGATTGGCTGGGGTATGAGCAGCCAATGATATCTGGCTACCATATTTACCGGCGTTTGCCCGAATATGAGTTTTCAAACGTCCCATATGTTTCGCTTGACCTTGAGTCCAGCTTTATTGATTCAGAGGTCACCGCCGGGCAACTCTATGGTTACAAGGTGCAAAGTTTTGATCCTACAGGGAACTTACATCAATTATCTGGTGAGATTACGGCCGTTCCCCAACCCCCATCAACAAAGCTATGGCTGCCGATCGTAAAAAAACCTTAACCATTACTCTTGATGAATAGCATCCAAAATGCGCACTTTTGAGGCACGACGCGCCGGAAATAAAGCTGCCAGATGCGCCACTAGAATTGCCAATAACAAACCCAGCACGGCCTGTGATAATTGGTAGTACAAATTGGATTTTATAGCCGGACATGGCGGTCATTGACAAGAGAAAAATGCGCCCCAAAATGATGCCAAAAATCAAACCAATAGTGCCGCCCATTAAGCCAATACACCTGCTTCGGCCAACACCATGAGCGTCACCTGTCGCCGCAGCATCCCTACACTGCGCAGCATCCCGATTTCCTGAATACGCTCCATCACATTCATTGTCAGCGTGTTCATAATAGCCATAAAAGCGACAAACATGGAAATAAAGGCCAATACATCAAACACGCTGTAGGCCTGGTCAATCAAGGTTGAAATGCTTTCCTGAATATTTTGGGTCGATTCGAGGGTCAGGTGTAGCGGTCGCCCAGGCGGTCGGTGATGCGATCCTGAATCAGGGCAATGTCATGTGCCGGGAGTGACTTTCACTAAAAAGGAGTTGGCATCATTTAGGCGAAAATGACGCTGCATATCTGACCAACTGCCATCAACGACCATGCCCTGATTGTAAAAATCGACCACAACTGCGGCAATAGCAAACTGGTAGGGGCCGGTTTTGGTCAGCAGGGTCAGAGTATCTCCAGGTTGCAGACCGTATTTTTCAGACATCACACTGGAAACAAAGACCGTATCTCCGGCTCTCGCAATGCTTGAATGGCTTCTTGTTGTGTTTCATTTTCGCGTAGTTGATCAAATAAAAAATTGGTTACCTGGCTGTAGTTATCGGGTTCAGTTGCAAAGTAGAGAATATCTTGCTCTGTGCCATCGGGCATGAGCCATTTTGCTTCCAGGTAGCGTACGGGAGCAACGGCCGTTACCCCCTCGACCGCTTGCAATCGATTGCCCAGATCGGGGCGCAGCTTTACTGAAGAGGTGACATAGATATCGCCACCGACATATCCGGCCAGCCAATCTTCAAGATCTAATTTAAAGGATTCGGTCATGATCCAGACCACAACCATCATGGATATGCCCACCATAAGGGCCGCAACCGTGAGGGTCGTGCGCAGTTTTGCGCGCTGAATGTTGAGACTGCCCAGCAGCCCACTGTTGCCATAAAGACGGCGTACCAAAGTGCGGGTGGCTTTTTCCCAAAGGATAACCGAGGCCGGAATGGTCAATACTCCGCCTAAAAATAAGGTGATGACGACAATGCTGCCTAAACGGAACTGCGTATCATAGGGAAAGGGGTTCCAAATCAGAATAAGTGTGGAAATTAAAAGCAAGACCAGACCAAGCCACCAGCCCCGTTTAATAAACCAGCCTTCCGTGACATTGCCGCGCACGCGCAGCGCTTCCAGCGGTGAAATTTTTCCTGCTTGCCAGGCAGGGATGGCCGCGGCAATGAGCGTGACAGATGAGGCCCACGAGGGCACTTTGCAGCAGCAAATCAATCGGTGGCTGAACGAAGGCCAGCGTTTGTCCAAGCACTAATTCAAAGATTGAAGAAATACACCACGCGCCAGCAGCACACCTAAGCCAACGCCCAATATAGAGCCAATGATCCCTAAGATGCCAGCCTCGATGAGTACTTGCCAGGTGATCTGGCGGCGGGTCATGCCTACGGTGCGCAGCATACCAAATTCACGCGTGCGTTCGACGACTGTCATGGAAAAGGCGTTGTAGATCAAAAATGCGCCGACAAAAAGCGCCATACCACTGAGGAAGTTTAGCCCAATTTGGTAGCTGCCCAGCATTTGTTTGGCTCGCTCACCTTGTGACGCTGGATTGATGACACTGTATTCAGGGCCAAGTGCTGGCTTGGAGCTGCTATTTTAGTTGATTAATTATGTCACCGATGTATCAGGGAAGGTGGAAATCAGATCTATTTGGCTGATGGTACGGGGTTGGTCAAACAGTTTTTGGGCTGTTTTAAGCGGCAGCACGCCAAAAGCGCCATTATTTTGGCGCCCAGCTCCTTCTTCGCCGATTAATCCCACGAGTTTTAAGCCGGGCGATGCCAATGGGAGAAGCAAATTCAACCCATTCACCAAGTTTAAGTTCCTGGTCGGCGGCATAGGTGTCGACCAGGACAATCTCATCGGCTTCTGGATCGTCAGAAAGGAAACGGCCGTTGACCAGCTTGTAGTCCCTAACTTGTGGATCAGCCAGGGATCAATCCCCCATAACGAAAGCCCCCCTTGCCCAAGACCGCCAACAAGTCCATGAGCGATTTCGCCCGGCACCTCATCTCCGACCAGAACGGCCGAAATTTGTAACACGGGCGCAAAAGCGCGACATCTGGCACACGCTGTGCACGTGAAAGGGTGCTTTCGGCAAAGCCTTCGACTGCCGCTGCTGGCTTGTTGATTACTCAGTTGTGAACGTCCGGTTGTATCATAAATGAGCTTGGTGACTGAATCGAGCGCGGCCCGGTTGGTCAGGCTGATGGCCAAAATACTGGCTACACCCAAGACGATGCCAAAGGTGCTTAAGAGAATGCGCAACGGCCGTTCCTTTAACGAGCGCAGCATCAACAAACGAATTAGCTTTAATTGCATCAAAGTGCCTCAATCCTCCAACTTCACCATCATTTCCATGATAGTTTGTCGTCGATTAGGCGGTGTATCATCAGCTGCAAAACAGACCTGGGAAACAATCGCGCCATCTTGCAAAAAGACGACCCGATCCGCGTAAGCGGCGGCCCGCTGATCATGGGTTACAACAATAATGGTCTGTCCCAATTCATCACATGAGCGCCGTAAAAGCTGCATGATTGTTGTGCCGGTTTTGGAATCGAGATTGCCTGTCGGTTCATCAGCCAATACAATTTGTGGTTTTGTAATCAGTGCACGCGCCAATGAAACACGCTGCTGCTCACCACCAGACATTTGATCCGGCTTATGTCCCCGCCGTTTTGCTAAACCCACCAGGTCTAAAAGAGTCGTAAGATGTTCTTGATAAGCATCTGTATTTTGCCCATCAATTAAAATGGGCAGCAAAATATTTTCTTCTGCGGTCAGCGTGGGCAACAAATTGTAGAATTGAAAAACAAACCCTACATTATGGCGTCGTGCTAAAGTGATTTCCTTGTCATTTAATAAAGAAAGTTTCTCACCGGCAAGCAAAATCTCGCCATTTGTTGGCTTATCTAATCCACCGAGCAAATGCAAAAGGGTTGATTTGCCACTGCCGGATGGCCCCATAATGGCCACAAACTCCCCTTTTTCGACGACAAAATCAACACTGTTTAGGGCGACAACGTCGTGTTCACCTAGTTGATATTGTTTATGTAAAGCTTCAGCAACCAATACAGCCATATGACTCCTACTCCGTTTTCCAAATTCTTCGACTCAATCAGCTCCTTTCTTACCAAAAAATGAAGCGATCTTTTTTCGCAGCGCCGGAATGGTGATGGTATCAACCCGTTCTGAACCGTCTGCGCCAATGACATTAAATTCAGTGGCATTTTGAAAATCATCCAACTCACCAGATTCCTTGATTTTGATGAATTCCTTGATTTCCGGAATCATGGCTGTCCAGTAGAGAACATTCATAAATATGACGTAGGCAAGCTGGGCGAAATCTTGTGTTCGAAACCATATCCAGGGAATCATGAGGGTGATGCCCAGGCCAAAAGTCAGCAAAATGTTCTTGCGCCAGATACCAATAACACCGCCGATCAGATTGGTCACCAATGTGCCAACCCAGTCCAAAACAAAAAAGCCGCCAAGGATGCAAGAAAGCCCTCTGCCCCCTTTGAAGCCATGAAAGACAGGCCAAAGATGGCCAACAGTGACTGCTCCTGCAGCAAGTAAATAATATGTTGTATCGGGATAAAGTAGCTTAAAAATCAGTGCCGGCACGGCCGCTTTGACCATATCTAGAATACTTACCAGACAGCCATAGCGTGCCCCCAGTTGCAGCCGCACTGTCGTGGCGCTGATTGTATCAGATTCGACCAGAACATCGCTGCCGGGCACGGTTACGCTGATTTTGGTGAGTTTGCCTTCTGGAGCAAAGATGCGGGTAACCACAACAGCAAACGAATTGACCCTAACAAATAGCCAATACCACGCAAATAAAGCAATCCCAATATTCATAACTCCTCCTACTTAAGATTAGCCAATACATCCAGTGATTTTGCCCTCCATGAACTTGCCTCCATTTTCTTACCTGAATACTTTATAAGGCTCGTAATCTTCTAGAATGCCATATTGACCTGTATATTCGTACCCATAAAAATCTTGAAATAGGAACATTTCGGGTGGGTAAAAGGTGAACAAAGAAAACATAACCAGGAAAATCAATGTGAATCCCAGGCCAATATATTTGTAGATTTTGCCAAGCGATGGCCTTTGTAAATAGTAGGAGCTGACGAGTTGGCCAATAATAACGCCGAGAACACCAGTCATCACCGCGCCAAAATAAGTCCCCTGACCGTAAAGCGGCACCATAATGCCCACATAAGCATAAAATATAAAGGCTACGGCAAGTGGGGTTAACAGAAAGCTTAACCCTTTGGCAAAGGCAAAATTGTTTGCTTCACTTTTGACATAGGTATATTCAATGAGCGCAAAGAGCAAACCTGCCCAAAAGTAGAACTTTAGATGTTCCCAGGTGCTTTCATTGACTGAGGCAAATAAGGCGACGGGCCGAGCGTACTCACTTAGCTCAAATACGAAATGAAGAAAGCCGCCAACGATGTTGATAAAGAATATGCCACCAACTTCCCAAAGGGCAATGCGGCTTGAGCGGAACCATGTTTGCCAAACAGTTAAATGTTGCGCTGCAGACTTTTGGCGGAGCAACAGTTTGTGAGACAGAATCAGTTTGCGGAACAGGATAAGAATCAATTTGAGTCATAGTAGATACTCCACAATCTTTTAAATAGCACGTACGAGAAATAATACGCCAAATACGGCAATAACAGCCCCTAAGCCACGCAAAATGACGGAACCATATTTATAATGTCCTGGTATATCGCCAATCAGAACGCCGGTGATATGGATAACGGCCGTTCCCGTCAGAAAACCTAAAGCATACTTTAATAGGTTCGGCAACTGATGGCATTTCTGCCCCATGCGCGAAGCCATGAAAGAGTGCAAACAAGCCCACCGCCACCATAACCAGGAAAATGGGTATGGTTTGTTTGGCAAATATGGCCAGGCCCAACGCTAGCACAGATAATGGCAATGCCCAATTTCAACGGCCGTAAACCCTATACCAGCCAATCCCACCAAGCCGCCAACGGCCATTAAGAGTACAAATGTTGTCGGCACAGTCCAAATTGCTTTGCCCCCAATCTGGGCACTGACAATGCCCACACTCAGCATAGCCAATAAATGATCCAGTCCCAGTATAGGATGGGTTAAGCCGCCAATGAAGGAGCCAAACTTGGCAACTGTTGTTTCATCATGGGCATAAATTGT
>CAVPAL010000003.1:0-139242 GCA_963701435.1 uncultured Chloroflexia bacterium
CGACCAGGTCATAAACAACCCTCACTGTGGTTAGCGGTTTTTTGACTGCCACAACGGGATGGTAGGCATCGTACAGTGTGGGGCGAATCAGATCGTTCATGGCGGCGTCCAGAACTGCAAACCATTTGCCCCCTTGATTTTTCGTGTAGAGAACCTGTGCAAGAAGTAGACCTGCTGTCGCAGCGATAGAGCGCCCTGGTTCCAGGACAACGTCATAGCCGGCTGTCTGGATGGGATTGGAAACGGCCGTAACCCATGCTCTGATAGTTGGCGCATCATTTTGCGTATAGCCAACTCCTAAGCCGCCGCCTACATCCAGATATTGAAGCTGCACGCCTTGATCAGCCAGTTCATTTGCCGTTTTGATTAAAAATCTAGCCGCTTTTTTATGTGGGGCTAAATCGCTGATTTGGGAGCCAAGGTGACAGGCCAGACCAACCGGTTCAAGCCAGGGGTGGTTGTGGGCGAAATGGATAAGGGCAACGGCCGTTTCTGGCGCCACGCCAAATTTATGCTCTCGCAAACCGGTGCTAATAGCGGGATGCGTTTCTGCAAAAATATCCGGATTAACGCGCACGCCCACCTGCGCCACGCGCTGTGTTTCAGCAGCGATGCTGCCAATCAGCGCCATTTCCATTTCTGATTCCACATGCAGCGCTTTGATCCCACTGTGCAGCGCCATATGGATTTCCTGGGAAGTTTTGCCTACTCCGGAAAAAATAATACGTTCGCTGGGAATGCCGGCTTGCTGCGCCAGAAACAACTCGCCCCCTGAGGTAACATCTGCCCCTAAACCTGCTCCTGCCAGCATTCGCATCAGGTGTGGATTGCCATTGGCTTTGACTGCATAACATATTAATGGAGCCGCAGGTGAATTTACATAATCTTTGGCGTTCTGGATTAATTGTTTTTTGCTGTAGACGTATACCGGCGTTTTCACGTCTCCGGCGACTGTCAAGAGTGCAGTTTCTTCGCAAAATAATTCGTTTTGTCGATACTCAAATAGGGTCACTGAACGATTTCTTGAGGTCTTTTTTGTGTCGCAGCTTGGAAAGATCTTTCCTCTGTCTGGACTGAGTGATTGTTTTGTTCCTCTTCTATGGGTGTCTGGGTGACAGCGTCTTGTTCCATAGACGCAATCGTGCGCGCCACGTTTTCAATAGCGACGCGTTGTTTGCGATACAGGTCAGACTCGCTCATTGCCAGGCGGCGGGCGACATCGCGCACGCGTTTGCCCTGGATAAATTTCAATTCCAGAATATTGTATAATATCCATTCGCCGGTCGTCAGGCTGCGCTGCCCTTCCGGGCGCTGCTGTTCGATGGCTTGCGCGAGCACGGCGCGCAGCGCGCTGGTGGGGTTGTTGTCGTGCTCTTCCATTTCAGCCTGTACAATTTGAAGCTGAAGCAGCGGGCTTTCAGTTAATTTTGGTCCGCCCCAATAATGAGTGAGGGCGTCACGCACCATTTTATTAAAGGCAGGATCATCGACCACGGTATCTTGGGGTACATTTTCGGCCGTTAAAACGGGCAGTCCTCCAAAGGTAGCCGCGCGGCGTCGTTCTTGCAAGGCGGTGATTTCCGGCAGCAGCCCTTCGACGGCGCCAAAAACTTCTTGCTGCAAAATGCGATCTTCTAATGCGTGGGCGGCTTGCAGGGACAGGCGATTAAAAATTTCCCATTCGGCTTCATTCAGGTTGGGCTGTGGGGCGCGGGCGCGAATGCCTAAAATCCCCAGCACCAGATCGCCATGGCGGCTGAATAACGGCCGTATCCAATATTCTTCCCAAATGATAAAACCTTCAACTGTTTCCAGGCTACTATTTTGGCCATTATTGGTCTGAGCGATTTCGTGCAGGTCAGCGTCTTGTAAGATTTCTTCCGGCGCTTTTAATGGGCCGACGACAGATTCCAACCGTGGCCCCTCGGATGTGATGGCGACTACAAAGCTGGTTGGCGTCCGCATCGCTTCGCAGGTTGCTGACAAGATGCTTTCGAGGAATTGGTGCAGCTCGCGCGTGGTTACAAGCCGCTCGCTTAAGGTCTGGATGCGGCGTACGTCGGGATCGTCATTCAATTGAAAGATGCGTTCTAACGGCCGTTTATAAGCGTGGATAGCCCATTCAACCAACATAACTGTGGCGACAAGCGTAAATCCCAATGCGACTTCGGTGGGCAAACCCAGGATTGGGCTGTTGCGGCTGACCAGAATGTAAACAAACAATACAATTGTGCCGGCCAGCGGTACCCGCGCCATAAATTTATACAGCCGCACGCGCACCACACGATCGGGAGTCGTGGCGCCAAAATAAGCTAATTCGGCCGTTAAGATGCTGAACATCACGCTGACGATCAGATTGCCGATAATGATAATTGGCCAAAAATACAATGGAATATCTTGCTGGATATTGCCACTCAACATCAAATATGGAAATACGGCCAGAGGAGCAGCCGGAAACGCAATTAATGTTCTTGTCATCCGTTTGCGAGTTGAGGTGGTTAAACTGCGGTGGCGCGCGCGTATAACATTATAAATACTGCAGGCTGTTACAAACCAGAAATAGATGACAAATACGGGGAAAAGCAGTCCCGGAGTTAGTCGGGCTGTGTATTCCAGACGAACTAAATCTATGACCAGGAAATCGGTCAATAAAGCCAACGAAGCAAATACAATACCGGCCAGGTAGCCCAGGGGAACCAGGATACGTCTGCGATTGGGCAATTTGCCGGTAATCGTAAGCAAGGCGCTGGAAAGGTGGAATAGAGCTGCCGGAACCATGGCGACTCCAACCCAGCCTACGCGCAGCCATGTTTCGGCTGAGGCAGAAACGATGGTACGGCTGACCAATAATTCGCTCAAATAGACGAGTACGACAAAGGCGATTAGCAAACAAAATGCGCGCGTTATTTCGGAGCGCCGCCAGCGGGTGCTGTAATAAAGGAATACGGCCGTTCCGAAAATGACGATAATTGCCTGCAATACGTCATTGAGTAAGGCGAACAGGTCGGCTAGATTACTGGTCATTGCAATACAAAACAATTGGAGACCAGAGAGTGGAGATTCTAATTAAATCTCCGAATCCCCAATCTCCATTCTTTATTGAACAGTCGAACAACAGGTTCTTAATTAAAAGCAATCAAAAACTTCTGCGTCCTGTTAAATTTAAGCTGGTGAGGGCGACGGCGGCATGTCTAGAGCCGGCGGCGTCCATTCCTGGTTTGATTTGGCCGTGGTTGATTTTTTGGATGGCGTTTGATTACTGGGGGTTTGCGTAGGTAAATCTTTTCCTTCCATCAAAGCCACAAATTCCGCAGCCTCTAAAGTTTCCACTTCCAACAGCGTTTGGGCAACAAGATCAAGCTTATCCTTATTTTCAACGAGTAAAGTTGTGACGCGTTCATATTCAAAATCGATAATCTCGCGCACTTCACGGTCAATTTTTTCCGCGATGGCGTCTGAATAATCCCGCTGCTCGCTAATTTCTCGTCCCAGGAAAACCATTTCCTGTTTTTCTCCATAAACCCGCGGCCCTAGCTCGTCGCTCATGCCATATTGCGTAACCATTGAGCGCGCCATTTTTGTTATTTGTTGCAGGTCATTGCTTGCCCCGGTGGTGATTTCGCCAAAAATGACTTCTTCAGCGACTCGTCCCCCTAGCGCTGTAGCAATAAGCGCTTTAAATTTTGATCGACTGTAGAAATAAGCATCTTCTTCAAGAAACCAGGTAACGCCCCCTGCCATACCGCGTGGAATAATAGTTATTTTGCGCAAAGTGTGGGCATGGGGCAAAAAATGACTGACGACTGCATGCCCCGCCTCATGATAAGCGGTGATTTCGCGCTCTTCTTGACTCATGATGCGGCTTTTGCGTTCCGGACCAAGCTGCACACGCTCGATAGCCTCCTGGAATTCCTTCATACCGATGCTGCGTTTACTGCGTCGAGCTGCCAAGAGCGCGGCTTCATTGACAGTATTCTCAATGTCGGCGCCTACAAAACCGGGCGTGGCTTTGGCAAGAATGTTGATGTCAACCTTAGCTGCAATGGGCTTACCGCGGATATGAACTTTGAAAATTGCTTCACGCCCGCGAATGTCGGGACGGTCAATTACAACGCGGCGGTCAAAACGTCCCGGACGCAGCAGGGCAGGGTCTAAAATGTCGGGCCGGTTTGTGGCGGCCAAAATGATGACATGGGTGTCGGTATCAAAACCATCCATTTCAACCAGGATTTGGTTTAATGTTTGTTCGCGTTCATCGTGGGAACCGCCGAGGCCAGCGCCGCGCTGGCGCCCAACAGCATCAATCTCGTCCACGAAAATGATGCAAGGACTGTTGCGTTTGGCTTGCTCAAACAGGTCACGCACGCGGCTGGCGCCCACACCAACAAACATTTCGACGAATTCTGAGCCGGCGATGGAAAAGAAGGGGACGCCTGCTTCACCTGAGACTGCTTTGGCAAGCAGCGTTTTGCCTGTGCCAGGCGCCCCAACGAGCAGCACGCCCTTGGGGATACGCGCGCCAAAGGTGACAAATTTTTCAGGCTCTTTTAGAAATTCAACAACTTCTTCTAGCTCTTCTTTAGCTTCGTCGCAGCCGGCTACATCGTCAAATCCCACGGTTGGATGGTCACCGGTAAACATACGGGCGCGACTTTTGCCGAATGACATTGCCTGATTATTGCTGCCCTGGGCCTGGCGAAAAATAAAGTAAAAGAAACCAATTATCAACAAAGCCGGTAAGAAGATGCCGATTAAGTTGAGCCAGGCGCTCCAGGGACTTGGTGATTCGTATGTAATTACGGGATTGTTATTGGCATAGGCTTCCTCTGAAATACCGTAGCTGCTGAGGATTTCTTCTAAGGAACTGACGTCGCTGATTTGCGATTGTGTTGGCTGTTGGTTTTTGTCCACATAGTTGACCGTGACGTTACGGCCGTCTCCCGAAACCAGTAATTCGGAGACCTCGCCCGCTTTAATTTGCTGGGCAAGTGTGCTGATCGAAAGGGTTTGCTGCGGCGTTGTGTTGCTGTTTAAGCTCCAGATAATGGCAACCACAGCAATGGCAATCAGCCCATAAACAAACCATCGAGTTACTTTTGTCGAACTCACAATACTGCCTCCACCCTCAAGTAAGGGATTTCCGAGTTACCTGATATCACTTTGAGTATAGCAGAAAGACGAGGCGCTGGCTAAGTTGCATGAGGCGCAGATGTGAGGATTCAGGCTCAAAATAGATTTGATATTTGACCGGTGTATATCACATACACGTAGTACCACAAGGGAATTAAGCCTAACAAAGCGATCAATGCCAGAATCCCAAGGCTGACAGCTAACCAGTCGGTTTTTTGTTCACCGTAAGTTGTTGCTGAATGTTGCAATGGAACGGCCGTTTCCTGTTTTGGCGCCGCGGCAGCAGGAGGCGGGTTTATGGGGCCACTAGTCTGGTAATAAACCTGTGTAGGTTGCTCGCTCACTGGTTGGTTAGGATCGTGCAGAATGGGCGCAATGGGCAGATAGATGTCGGTTTCCGACTGACTATACTCATTGTAACTGCTCAAAATACGTCCAAGCTGGCCGGCGGTGCGGTAACGGCCGGTAGGTTCTTTGGACAGTACTTTTTCAACAATTAATTCTAATTGATACGGAACATTGGGATTGAGGTCATGGACGTTTGGAGGCGGCTCCGTCATATGCTTGAGCGCCAAAGCAGTCTGTGATTCAGCTTTGAAGGGCAATTGTCCCGTCAGCATTTCAAACATCATGATGCCGATCGAATAGACATCCGAAGCAGGCGTTGCCGGTTCACCTTGCGCTTGTTCAGGAGCGAAGTATTGGGGCGTGCCCCAAACCCGGCTGGCTTCATATTGCTGACTGGCTTCACTGATGGCGCGGGCAATGCCAAAATCAGCTACTTTGATGCGGTCATCCCGCGTTACGAGTACATTTTGTGGTTTGACATCACAATGTACCAGGTTGGCGCGATGCGCATACCCAATGCCGGCGCAGATTTGAATTGTCAAGGCCAACATACGCTCGATGGGCATTTTTTGCCCCTGAACGTTATAGTTGCGAATAATTTCTTTCAGGGTACGGCCGTCAACAAATTCCATCACGATATAATGCCGGCGTCCATCCTGGCCAATGTCATGAACGGTAACAATATTTGGATGTGTCAGGTTTGCCGCCGCATAGGCTTCCTGCTGAAAGCGTCGCAGAAAATTTGGATCGTCGGTGAAACTTTCATGCATTACCTTGACAGCCACCAGGCGTCCAAGCAGCAAATCCTGCGCCTTATACACGATGGACATACCGCCGCTGCCGACACGTTCTATAAGCTTATACCGTTCGTTGAGAATAATTGTTTCAGCCTGCATATAAAAAATTGTAAAACGGAAACCGAAAAACGTAAAGTGCTGGTAAGAATATTCCTTTTTTTTCTTTCGACATTTGCCTTAAAGAATTGATTATGATAGGATTTTTGGCGGTAACTAATATTTATTATGGCGGGTGTGGTGTAGGGGTTAACACGTCTGGTTGTGGCCCAGAAGATCGTGGGTTCAAATCCCACCACTCGCCCAAAAATGAAAAAGAACATCCCGTGCGGTGTTCTTTTTTGATCCCTATGACAAATGTCATGAATTTGGCATGACATTTGTCACATGACGCCAAACCCCTAAATTTGATAGAATTACCTTAGTCTGGGAAAGTGATTTAATACTTTCTTAGATCGAGGAAGCTCCGAGAAATTGGACTGCAACCTTACCAAAATCAAAGCAATTAGCGTCTGGCAAACCGTAGTGGGTGCTTTTATCGGTAAATCCCAACGGAAACCAGCTTGAAAGATTGGTTTGACGCTCTTGTGCAAGGATCTGATGACGATCTGGCCGGGTTAATCTTTATTTTCTGGTCAGGGAGTTGGATAGACACAGGACAGGTTATGATGGTCTCTCTCAAACCGGACATCGTTCGCCAGAGCGATGAGGTGGGAGAAGGTCTGAACGAAAATGGTAGGTTCGCAAAAAGGTTACTTGGGGCTCCTCTTTTGTATGGTAAGCGCTTCTGGGTTTTCCCAGGAGCGCTTTTTTATTCTGCATTAGCGCACGGTTGATCGGAACTTGCTGTGGGATGGTTGTTGGATTGGAATACTTCAGGTTTGAGCAAGCCCACAAATGGCAAGTTGCGATAAAGTTCCCGGTAATCAAGACCATACCCGACGACAAATTTGTCTGGTAAATCAAAGCCCTTGTAACGAATGGGTATTTTCACAAGACGCCGGTTGCCCTTATCAAAAAGGGTACACACTTTGAGCGTTGCCGGTCCACGCGCTTTTAGATTACGCAGTAAATAATTGAGGGTCAGTCCGGTATCTATGACGTCTTCGACAAATAGGACGTGACGGCCGTTTAAGGGTTCTTCCAGGTCTTTTTGAATGCGTACCAGGCCTGCGTCACGACTGCTGGTTGAATAGCTGGATATGGCCATAAAGTCAACTTCAACCGGGACTGTAATCGCGCGCAGCAGGTCTGACATAAATGGGAACACGCCTTTCAGGACGCCGACCAGCAGCGGGTGGCAGCCATCGTAATCCCGCGATATTGCGCGACCAATTTCCTTTACACGCTGGTCAATCTCTTCAGCCGAAAAGAGAATCTGGCTAATGCCATTGGTGAGTTCACCATAGGCTTCAGGTGGATAATGAGATGTCATGTGGATGTCTGCTGGGCGTCTGTGCCCAAGATTGGGTTGGCGTGTTCATCGATGCCAAAGCGAATCATCAAGTTGCGTAAATCGCTGCGTTTCCATAACTGGATATTGATATCAGGATAAAGTTCATGCATGCGCTTGATTTTGCGGTTTTTGACCGTAATCAGTTTCGGTCGTACTGTCGTCAGTTCTACGTACAGGTCTTGACCAGGCAGATAAAAATCGGGTGAAAATGCCTGCGTGACATTTCCATCATCATCCCACTGTAATGCAAAGGTTCGTGGTTCATATTGCCACGCGATGCCATAATAATCAAGAATGCGAGCAAATTCTTCTTCAATAGGATGTACAAATTGAGGGGTTTCCGACTGATTGTTTACATCTCCCACAGTTACCTCCAGATGTGGGGGGGCAATTTAGGGTAGATTATACGGCCGTTCCCGGCTCTTGCCAGTGTCAAATGTAATAAAATCAGCGAATTTCTGTGAATTTCAGGTCAGGATACTTGCCCTGATAGAACTTTAACTCATGTTGGGAGTTCATCAGGCTGATTAAACGGCCGTCCGCATCCTGAGCGCGCAGCATGCTATATTGCCAGGGCAGCAGATTAATTTGTTCTTCTGGTCCATCAATATAGCGCGCCAGCGTATGAGGCAGGGGCTGCAGCCGGGTTTTTACGTTGTATTCGCCTTCCAGGCGCGCCTGCACCACATCAAATTGCAAGACGCCAACCACTGCCAAAATCGGGTCGCGCTTTTGGGCGTCCACTTCATACAGCACCTGCATGGCGCCTTCCGTTTCCAACTGTTTAATTCCTTTCAAAAATTGTTTTTGTTTGCTGATATCCTCATTGATCAAACGCGTAAAATGTTCCGGAGAAAACTTGGGGATGGGCGCAAAGTTGAAGCTTTTACCTTCCGCAATCGTATCGCCAATGTGAAAATCACGATTACCGGGCAGGCCGATGATGTCACCCGGATACGCTTCTTCGACCACTTCGCGCGAGTCGGCAAAAAATTTATACGGCCGTGGCAGCCGGAAGGTTTTGCCGGTGCGCGGGTGGTTAACGGGCATATTGCGCTCAAAGCGACCGCTGCACACGCGCACAAACGCCACACTGTCACGATGTTTGGGATTCATATTAGCCTGGATTTTAAAGACAAAACCTGAAAAATCAGGCTGCTGCGGATTAATCGGTCCGGCGTCGCTGGAATAGAAACCTGGTTTTGGCGCAAATTTGACAAAATCATCCAGGAACAATTGCACGCCAAAATTTGTCAGCGCGCTGCCAAAATAGACCGGCGTTTGTTTGGCCGCCAGAAAAGCGTTTTGATCAAAACGCAGGTCGAGTTCATCTAACAAGGCAATATTAATTTGCAAATCCTCATACTGGGCATCTAAAAGGGCCGCGCGGATTCGTGGGTCTGCCAAATCGGTAATCGTTTCGGGTGAAATCGTTTGATTGCGCACGGTGCGGTCATATAGATACACTTCTTGCGTGCTGCGATCATATACGCCGATAAAGCTGCCGCCGTCTCCAATCGGCCAGTTGATGGGTACTGGCTGCATGCCAAGGACAGTCTCCACTTCATCAAGCAACGCCAATGGGTCAAGCGCCGGGCGATCCATTTTGTTGATAAATGTAATAATTGGTATACCGCGCTGGCGGCAGACATCAAACAGTTTGCGGGTTTGTTCTTCAACCCCTTTGGCTGCATCAAGAATCATAACTGCGCTGTCGGCGGCCATTAAAGTGCGGTAGGTGTCTTCAGAAAAGTCTTGATGGCCGGGCGTGTCAAGTAGATTGAGGACGTTGCCACGATAGGGAAACTGGAGCACGGTTGACGTGATGGAGATGCCGCGCTCTTGTTCCATTTTCATCCAATCTGAAGTGGCGCTGCGCTGGTTGCGACGCGCGCGCACGCTGCCGGCCAGGTGTATGGCGTTGCCATAGAGCAGCAGCTTTTCTGTGAGCGTGGTTTTCCCGGCGTCAGGATGGGAAATAATCGCAAATGTACGCCTGGGTTCTGTTTGTACGCTTAAATCTCCGTTAGTTGACATGGTCCTTTGCATGAAAAATGGTCATGCTGCTTGTGCTTCATGACCATCATTTGAGTGTTTTCAAGTTTCATTGATGGCAAGAAATCCGATCTCTGCCAGAAATCGGATTTACCGAGTCAAATGATACCGTGAAACGGCCGTTTAGACCATCCTTTTTAAGCAGCAGTCATTAACCCCGGTTAACATGGTGGTGTTCTGAAATGCTTTTGTTACAATCTCGCTATGGTTGATTTGTCGATCGTTGTTGTTTCCTATAACACGAAACAACTGCTGGATGATTGTTTGCTTTCTGTAATTCGAGCGGAACAGCCGCCAGGTGGCATTGAGGTCATTGTTGTGGACAATGCCTCTAAAGATGGCAGCCAGGCGATGGTGCAAACACAATATCCGGGGGTTAAATTAGTGGCGCAAACAGAGAACCTTGGCTTTTCCACAGCCAATAATGCGGGCACGGCCGTTTCCCAGGGACGTTACCTGCTTTTTCTCAACTCTGATACACGCATCGCCCGCGAAGCATTAATCGAACCATTCAATTATCTGGAAGCCCACCCTGAAGCTGGCGCAATTACCGTCAAACTAATTTACCCAAGCGGCGAACGTGACCCAGACAACCATCGCGGATTCCCGACTCCATGGAATGCAATGTGTCATTTTTCCGGGTTGAATCGATTGTTTCCTGATAAACCGCGCTTTAACGGTTATTTCCAATCCTACGCTGACTTTTCTCAAACTCATGCGGTGGAAGTCATTGCCGGCTCCTTCATGATGATGCCGCGCGCGCTTTTTGATCAGCTAGGCGGTTGGGATGAAACCTACTTTTTTTATGGTGAAGACATTGATTTTTGCTACCGGATAAATAACGCCGGGTATCAAATTATTTATTATCCGCATGTAGAAGTATTGCACTATAAAGGCGCCAGTTCTGGTTTGCGTAAGGAATCGGCTGCGATAGCGAAACCGCCTAAGGAAACGCGCGTCAAGGTTGCCCGCGAGTCCGTACGCGCAATGAAGCTGTTTTATCGCAAATTTTACCGGTTTCAATATCCGCGTGTTGTAACCGGTTTTGTTTTAGCGGGCATCCAACTGCGCGGCTGGCTGCGAATTCTCAAACACCAGCTTTCCTGAACGATTCTTTTCGCAATAAATATTGCGCGAAAGTTGAAAAGAGCGAGAGGTTGAAACGGCCGTTTTCCACGTCTCGTTTGTAAGTGTGTTGTTCATAAGGCCGTGCCAGTAAATATCCGGCAAAACAAAACGTTTCGACCAATAAAAAAATAAGAAAAAATGCTTTGCGCGGAACCAGTTAGTTGACATGGCAGCATTATAAGAGCGCTCGATTGACCGTCAAATAGGATATAATCTGGCCTCTCAACAACCAAAATAAGTAAGGCCGCAATCGCAGCCAAAAAAAGGAGCTCCCATGCCTAAAATTACGCTTATCGGCGCCGGCAGCACTGTATTTGCAAAAAACCTGCTTGGCGACATTTTGAGCTTTCCGGAACTCGCAGAATCTACAATTAGTCTGCACGATATTGACCTTGAGCGTTTATCCACCTCTGAAATTGTCGCTGAAAAGGTGGCTGAATCGCTGGGCGCAAATCCTATCATCGAAGCGACGATGGATCGACGTGCAGCTCTTGACGGCGCAGATTATGCCATCGCAATGTTCCAAATAGGAGGCTACAAGCCCGGCACCATCATTGATTTTGAAATTCCTAAAAAATATGGCCTGCGCCAAACAATTGCCGATACGCTGGGCGTCGGTGGGATTATGCGCGGTCTGCGTACAATCCCACCTTTGTTAGAAATGTGCGCCGAGATGGAACAGTTGTGTCCCAACGTTGTTTTATTGAATTATGTGAACCCAATGGCGATCAACTGCTGGGCGGTTACGCGCGCAACTCAAATTAAAACCGTCGGTTTATGCCACAGCGTGCAAGGCACGGCCGAACAACTTGCGCGCGACTTAAAAATTCCAGTTGAAGAAATGAATTATCTTTGCGCGGGCATCAATCACATGGCCTTCTACCTCCGGCTGGAGCGCAAAACTACCGCTGGCATTGAAGACCTGTATCCGCAATTACACCGGCTCATTGCAGAGGATCGCGTGCCAGTCTGGAACCAGGTGCGGTATGAAATGCTCAGCCGGTTAGGGTATTTTGTGACTGAATCGAGTGAGCATTTTGCTGAGTATGTGCCCTGGTTTATTAAACGGGATCGTCCAGACTTGCTTAAAGAGTTTAATATTCCCCTGGATGAATATATCTCACGCTGCGAAAATCAAATTGCAGCCTGGGAACAAATGCGAGTCATATTTGAAAATCAAGATTTTCCGCTGGCAGTAGAGCGTTCGTCTGAATACGGCGCTTTGATCATCCACAGCCTGGAAACCGGAGTACCGCGTGTGGTTTATGGCAACGTGCCCAACAACGGTCTGATAGATAATTTGCCGCTGCAATGCTGTGTCGAGGTACCTTGTCTGGTAGATAAAAATAGCATTCAGCCCACACATATTGGCGCTTTGCCGCCGCAATTGGCAGCCTTGATTCAAACCAATATCAATGTGCAGGCGTTGACTGTTGAGGCGGCCCTCACTGGAAAACGGGAGCATATTTATCATGCCGCCATGCTTGATCCGCACACCGCGGCCGAACTGGACCTGGCCCAAATTTGGGCCTTGACGGATGATTTAATTGAAGCGCATGGCGATTGGCTGCCGGCCTATAACTGAACCGGCACATAAAAATTCTCTGATTTGTACGACACCCGGCGTGACAATAGGCTATAATGCAAGTGCATGATTGAAACGAATACGAAATGGGAAGACAGCGGTTTTGATTGCGATCACTGTGGGGGCGAAATCCTTAAACGCACCGATAGAGAATCCGGGCGGCCTGATTTTGTTTGTTTTCAGTGCCGTGAGTGCGGCTGTCAATGGAATTTAGATGGCCGTGTGCACAGGGTCGGAAGTGAGCCGCAGTGCAAAAAAGCAGCGCGTGAACGCTCTGGCGGCGTCGGGTTGCCTGATTTTATAAGTGAATGGTGGGATGTTCTGTCTCGTCGTCTTTGGATTTTGGCAGCGATTGTAGCCGGAGTATTTTTGCTGCGGTTTGGGGGTGGTGTTGTAATTCGATACTTGCTGCCGTTGGTTTTAATTGGCGCGGCGGTTTATGTGTTGGCGCGTTACGGCCGTACCCAGGAGTGGTGGTAGCAGGTGTGACGATTCAGCAAAAAATTGGCCGTTGGCTGCCCCTGCTTTTGTGGATGGGGTTGATTTTTGTCGTTTCCGGACGCGCAAAAAGCGAAATTCCTGATTATGGTACGTGGGACTTGTTTGTAAAAAAAGCGGCCCACTTTTCAGCCTATGGGGTTCTGGCTTTATTGGCGTTGTGGGCGCTGCGGCCGGAGGATTGGAAGGTTGATTGGGGCATACGGCCGTTTATATTTGCGTTTTTGATTGCTGTTTTGTACGCAATCAGTGATGAATTCCACCAAACCTTTGTTCCTGGCCGCAATGGAACTTTGCTGGATATTGGCATTGACACACTCGGCGCTTTTACGGCCTTGCTGTTGTGTTTTTTAATTTATGGATTTTGGTTCAG
Organism: uncultured Chloroflexia bacterium; assembly: GCA_963701435.1. Taxonomy (GTDB): domain Bacteria; phylum Chloroflexota; class Anaerolineae; order Promineifilales; family Promineifilaceae; genus JAACFF01. Next base: position 13,368 of record CAVPAL010000003.1, read on the forward strand.
GGAACAGAAGCTGCGGGGGCCTTTATGGCGTCGGCTGTCTCAGCGCTCGACTTCTGGATAAAAATAGGCCCAAACATTTCTTTTTGGCTGGCAACAACCTCGCGGCGTTTGATCAGTTCCAGCACAGCCAGCAGCGTGACCGCCACTTCCACTCCGGACGTTTGGGCTGACAATAACTCATCAAAACGCAGCCGCTCTCTTTGTGACACGTGATAGCGCAGCCGGTTAATTTGTGACTCAATCGTGATGCGGCGCGGCTGGATAATTGATACGCTTTCCTCCATGCTTTCAGAGCGGGATAGAGCCAGATGAAGAGCCGCAATTAATGTATCGACCGTAATACCGCTCAAATCGAGCTTGCCTTCAATTTTTGGCGGGGGCGCTACTCGTAAATAGGTACGCAGCCCTTGCTCCTCTCGTTTTTTCATCCAGCTTGCAGCTATTTTAAAGCGTTTATAGGTCTGTAGCTGGCGCACGAGTGCTGCGGCAGGATCTTCTTCCAATTCTTCATCCCCGGGCAAAGCGGGAGTTTGTGGCAAAAGCGCGCGGCTCTTAATCAAAACTAGCCGGGCGCTGATGACGAGAAAGTCGATTAGCTGCGCGACGCGGTTTTCTTTCATGCGTTCGACCTGCGCCAGATATTGTCCTGTGACATGCACCAGGGAAATGGCAGTTATGTCAAGCTCATCTTGCTCAATGAGATGCAGCAAGAGGTCGAGCGGGCCGGAGTATTCGGGCAGGTCAATGGTGTAATCTTTAGGAGTCATTTTATGGCTGTCTCAGATGCGCCGGCGCATGACGCAGTAGACAAATCCATTCATTTCTACCAGGTCAGTGGTTTCGTAACGCTGTCCAATAACATCGAGAACGGGAGGTGGGTAAAATTGGGCGCGCAGGACAATTGTGTCAAAGGCTTGCTCATCCAGCATTGCCAGCATTTCGCTCAAATCGACGGCATTGTTGTTATACAAATTCAATAATTGGGTTGGATTGGTAATCACCTCTCGCCCTAAATAAAGGTTGAAACCGGCATCTTCAGCAAAAGCGGCCGTTTCTCCCTGTGCAATTAGTTCGGTGATTGTGATCCCACCAGCCGTGTCGGCGGCGTTTGGCGGGCGGCCCAAAAGCGATACGCCGGCGTCGTCTACATAAGGAATTGGAAGCGGGTCACGCGGCGCGGAGCAGGAGGTCTGGGGCGCAATCAGTACTTCAGAAGGACGGCCGAGGGCGCTGGCGATGGCGGCCAATGCGGGCGTGTGGGTAGGCATGTGGAACATTTTATTGGCCTGGATAAGCAGCAGCAGACCAATGAGTGTGAGAACGGCCGTTTCCCACGCCCAGCCGCGTAATTTCGATCTGTCCAAAACCCTGCCAAAAGCAAGGCCAGTTAAAATGCAGCTTGCAGCGATGGCAGTCGCAAAATAGGATTCACCAGCCCCCCATTTGCCTGCTGTGATGCTGTTGACAACTGCTACCACAAACCAGATCGAATAAGCGGACAGACGCTCAAAATAGAGCTGGTACACAGCAAATAAAACCGCCACGATGGTGATGACCGTGTGGAGTGAAAACCATTGCCGGAAAAGTCCTTCCGCCTGGCCGGGTACAAAGGGGTTGATATTTGCCGTGACGGTATTTAGCAGCCACATGCCATTGGTTGAATAATCAATCCAAAAAAAGATCAGCGCCGTTACAGCGGCAAAAGGAACCGCCCATAAAATGGCGCGTTTTGGCTGGCGTAGGAAAAGAAAAATGAAAACGGCCGCTACCGTGGCATAGGCCAGTTGTTTTGTGTAACCGGCTGCCAGCAGCAGCGCCATGACCCCTAACAACTGCCAGTTGCGCCGGCGGCCATCTTGTTCTTCCTGCTCAATGGTGACGGTTAGCAGCACGACAGCCAGGGTTTCAAACATGACCATAAACATGTGTTGGCGAAAAAGCGGCCCCACGTGGTACACATAATTGGAAGCAAGGAAGGCCAGCCCGACAATGAGCGCCAGCCACCAGCGTTTGCCGTGCGCGCTGGACGGCGTATCCAATGGCAACGGCCGTTACCAAAGTGCCCAAAAAGGAAACTAGCCGGCCCGTCCAATAATGCGGCCCAAACAACCACACAAGCGGCGCTGTAATCACATGAAAAAGAGGAGGGTAGTTGGATGAATAAAATGGATAGCTGTTATTATCGCGGTACGGCCACTCGCCCTGGCTGAAGAGCAGCGTGTCCATTAGTTCAAACCCTTCTCCCTGATCATAATCAAATGGAAACTGGAAAAGCGCCGCAGCATAAATAACATATACTACAAAATAACCTACAAACGCCAACAAAGCGATGCCAATCAACACTTTGGGCGCCCAGGTTACCCACATGCGCCAGCGATCTTGTGATGTGGCAGCGGCGGCAGTCGTTGAACTCATGCAGGTTTATTCCCCAATGGCAGCAGGGTTATTCCCACAAAAACAATCAGACCTGCACCGAGCAGCGCCTTTTGCTGCGCCGGTCCAACGCCTTGGAATTGGCCTGCACCCACTATGTCGAGTGTAAACATGCCTACAATAGCAAGCAATCCCAGGCCAATAAAAATGAATCCCAATTGACGTTTTGTGATCAAAGTACCCTCAATTTGTTCGATTTATATGCAAGCTGCATAAACAGCCCGTTCACACAAACGCAAAGTCTATCTGAAAGGGGGTGGAGTAGGCAAACGTTGTTTTATGAGAGTTTTTTGCCTAAAAATTAAAATGTTGTCTATGTTTTTCACACTTGGTATAATTTCGCCTTCAAAATTATGCAAAAAACCACCGCTGGCGCCAGCGGTGGTTTGCAATTTTATAGGTGTAAAGAATACAATGACAGCAATTAAACCTGCTTTATTAACCCCTGAAGGTTTGACCAAACTTCAAGCTGAATACGAACAATTGACTACGGTTGGTCGGGAAGAGCTGGCTGATCGTCTTCATCGTGCTTTTGAAGATGGCCAGGATGATGATTTTGTTGATAATGCCGAACTTGAGGCCGCTCGAAATGCGCAATCCTTTCTTGAAGGTCGCATTCAGGAGCTGGAAGAAATCCTGAATAATTACCAGATAATAGAGGAAAACGGCGATAATTCAATGGTCAATGTTGGTGATTGGGTCACCATCGTTGAGCAAGGTTTTGATGAGGAAGAGCGGTATCATCTGGTTGGCGCCGCAGAAGCGGACCCCGTAGAAGGACGTATCTCGAATGAAAGCCCGCTAGGTCGCGCTTTATTGGGCGCTAAGGTCGGGGATGTTGTCAAGATCAATGCGCCGGGCGGCATTACTGCGTTTGAGGTGGTTGGAATCGATTAAGGCGTTATTTTGCGTAACTTGAATGTCCAGCCCGTGCCCTGCACGGGCTTTTTAATGTCAAATTGATAAATGAGGAGATAGGCGTGAGCTGGCATCCGACACCATTAGAGCAACAGAGAATCGATAAATTAGCCCGTCTGGTAGAGGCCGGCATTGATCCATATCCACCGCGTGTCGCACGAACCCACACAATAAGTAAGGCTGTGGCAGATTTTGAGCGGGTTGAACTGGATGAAACGATTTCCGTTACGGTATGCGGCCGTTTACAAAGCGTGCGCGATATGGGCAAGACTGTCTTTGCACATATTGTTGATGAATACGGCCGTATCCAATTATTTGTGCGCCGCGATCAGATTGGAGAAGAATCCCACCAAATTTTCCGCAAGTTGATTGACCTGGGCGATTTTATCGAGGCCACTGGAACATTGTTCCGCACGCGCACGGGCGAAATTAGTGTGCGCGTATCTGCCTGGCGCTTGCTCAGCAAAGCGATCAGCCCGCTTCCCGTTGTGAAAGAGCAGGAAGTTGAGGGCGAAACTGTGCGTTATTCTGCCTTTTCCGATGTGGAGGAACGTTTCCGGCAGCGTTATGCGGATTTGGCCGTGAATCCCGAAGTGCGCGAGATATTCCGCGTGCGGGCGCGCACAATCAGCGCGTTGCGTCGTTTCTTTGCTGACAACGATTTTTTAGAAGTTGAAACGCCGGTTTTACAACCTTTGTATGGCGGCGCTGCGGCACGGCCGTTTACCACCTTCCATAATCAGCTCAAGCAGGAACTATACTTGCGTATCTCGTTTGAACTCTACTTAAAAAGGTTGTTGGTAGGTGGATTTGAGCGCGTATACGAAATCGGTCGTGATTTTCGGAACGAAGGCGTTAGCTTCAAACACAATCCCGAATTCACCCAATTGGAATTTTACGCGGCCTATTGGGATTATTTTGATGTGATGAACTTTGCCGAACAGATGGTAGCCTTTGCTGCACAAGAAGTTCTTGGTAATACTATGATCTCCTTTGGTGAGTACACTATCAATCTGGCGCCTCCCTGGAAGCGGATTACCTTGCGTGACGCCATTAAACAATATGTTGAAATTGACTATATGGAGTATCTTGACGCGCCCGATCTGGCAAAGGCAATTCGCGAGGTTGGCGGCCATGCCCCCGAAGGGGCAAGCTGGGGCAAATTGATTGATGGATTATTGGGCGATTTTGTAGAACCGCACCTGATTGATCCAACTTTTGTGACTGAATATCCACGTGATATTTCTCCGCTGGCCAAAGCCAAGCCCGGCGACCCATTCCACGTAGAGCGGTTTGAGTTTTTTATTGCCGGCGTGGAGATGGGCAACGCGTTTACCGAATTAAACGATCCGCTGGAGCAGCGCCGTCGCTTTGAAGAGCTGCAAAAATTGTATGCCCAGGATGATGATGAAATCAACCCAATTGATGAAGATTATCTGCGCGCTATGGCATATGGGATGCCGCCTAATGGCGGGTTTGGGACCGGCATTGATCGTCTTGCGATGCTTTTTACCGGCAAACATTCGATCCGCGAAGTTTTGTTGTTTCCACATTTACGCGAACGCACTGAATAGCCAAAAAGCCCTCCACACGTGGAGGGCTTTTTATTTGGCTGTCGTATTCCCGATTAAGCGCATAATGGACGCTTTAGGTAATTGGCAGAAAAAATCAAAAATAGAAGCGTGAAAAATTTGCCAATTCCTTGAGGAAACTGCAGATTTCTAACTACTCTTATTTTCAAGAATTTCCTGCGGTTTCCCTAATCGGATAAGGTCAGAGCGTTAATCTGTTGTCGCAGGCGGCATCGTTTCTTCTGTATAACGCACAGCAGGTACGCCTTCATATTGTTCGGCAATGTCATCGGGCCAGTCGATTTGATAGTAATCAAATTTGACGCGGGCGTTGCCCTGGTCGGAATTGCGTACAGTCAGACCAAAAAATGGGTTGCTCAAATAAGTTGAATCATAAACGCAGTTGGCTACTGGGTCTTTATTGGCGGCAATACAAATCTTACCATCTTCATGGACAGTCACATCCCATTTGATCCAGCCGCCTTTTTTGACCTTGGTCCATTCAATCAGGTCAGGCCCGAAGCTTTGATTATTGCTGTCGTGGCCGTCAATGCGCTTGAATTTCATATTGAGATAGGGATTGCCGTTATTATCTTCGTATTGAACGCGCATTTCGTAGTAAACGTTGAAACAGCTTGCAAATGATGGTTGCGGGCAGGCCTGTCCGTTCCAATCACCGCCAAAGATAATGCTGTAAGATTGGCCGCTTTTGGCATCTTTGAAAACTGCTCTGGTCTGTACGTTGTATGGAATTGAACGGGATTGCGCTAAGGGTGAAACCAGGACATAAGCCGCCGGGTTATTGACTTTTAGCTGCAAGAAGCCAGAGTAGCCGCCATCGGAATCGCTGCGATGACTCAGGTCATATGTCGCCCCGGCTGTCCATATACGTTCTGACCAGGGTTCAATTGTGCTGGTGAAATCATCACGATAATCTTGATTAGGTGGTGGGGTTGGCGTTGGCGTTGGAGGGAGTGGTGTGGGTGATGGGCCATAAACAATATAGGGCAATTTCACCTCAGATGCGTAACGCGCTTGCAGCACGACGTTGTCGACAAATGCACCCGACTTTGAATTGCTGCCGGTGGCGTCGCTTTTGAACCAGAAGCCAATCCAGAGCTGCTCTTCATTTAGGTAATTGTTCAGGTCAAAGCCGGCAGCGTTCCAGCCGCCCCCGCCGCCGCTGCTGGCCTGAAGACCATTGAATGAGTTGCCGTCGGTAGAAACTGCGACGCCAAAGATGTCGCCATCATCCGCATCAAAGGAAGATTGAAAGGTTAATTTTGCTTCAAGGGCATTTTCCATGCTGTACGGTCCTGAGACAAGCCAGGATTCGACATTTGGCGGGTATCCTGGGGGGGTGAGACCGCCGCCATCTTGACCGCCGCCTACACACCAGGCGCTTTTTACGCTGTTGGCATCCAGGGCATTGGTTACGTCTCTTGTTTCCCATTTATAATCACCGGATGAACCTGCGCTCAGGTTAATCCAGGTTAGCGGGCTAATGCCACTTTCAAATCCATCCTCGAGCAGGATTGTCCAATCAGATTTTATGGCAGGTTCTGCGATTGTAGTTTGGGTGAGTAGTTCAGGTTGAGGGAATACGGCCGAAAACGGTTCGCCTTCAAAGTTCGGTACATCTGGCGGGGGCGAACCTGCATTGACTGTGGGGCGTGTAAACGACCACACAGCAATTGTGACAATGAGAATGATCAGGAATGTGGGAATTGCGTACACAATTCCACGATGCCCAGAGTTGTTCATATCCATTCACTCCTTTATTAAATATGGATCACTAAAACAATTGATCAAATGAAAGCCGGATTTTTTGAGATGCTTGATGGTTCCTTCCTCCAATCAAAATGTCCGACTTTTGGCTACGGTACTCAAATTGCTCTGTTAACGAATTGATTTTATAACATTCATTGGTTCCGTCAATCGTTTGAAGGCCTACGCTAAACCTTTGGTTTGGTTGAAATTTTCGATTTTCGGGTGTTGACGGCCGTTTCTCCCATCGTTATAATGACTTTCACATGTGTAAATAAAACAACTTTGACGGAGACAAGTACGGAAAAGTGCATTTCAGAGAGTTGGCGGACGCTGCGAGCCAATAATCCACATCCTGAAATCCCCTCCTGAGTTGCTTATTGAACCGTAATTTAATTGATTGCGTACTAAAATAAGCCGGTTGTGCCCGTTATCGCATATTAGAGGCCAGTTTTTACTGGCGAAACCAGGTGGCACCACGGGCCCCCTCGTCCTGGAGGACGAGAGGGCTTTTTTTATTGGGTAAAAGGAAATAATACCATGATTGACATTAATTTAATTCGACAAAAACCGGAGTGGGTAAAAGCACAAATTGCTAAGCGAAATGATACAGCGCCGATAGATGAAATTCTGGCGGCGGACAAGCGCCGCCGCGAGATATTGCTGGAGGTAGAAGAATTGCGCCGTCAGCGGAACGAAAGCTCGAAACAAATTGGCCATTGGATGGGCAGCCTGAAAAAATTTGAGGCTGATCTGCGGCGCGCTGAAATTGGTCAGGACGTTGGCCAGCCGGTGGAAATGCTGCGCAGCCAGGTTTTGAGCATGCAGGCCAATGTTGACGAAGCCAAAGACATAACGCGTGAAATTGGCGAACAAATAAGCATCCTGGATGAAGAATTACGCCTGGTGGATGCGGAGTACCAGGAAAAAATGCTGTGGGTTCCCAATATTCCCGATGAAAGCACGCCGGTTGGCCCTGATGAAACCTTCAACGTGATTCATCCGCCGCAAGGCGCCGCCGAACCACAGTTTGACTTTGAGCCAAAGCCCCATTGGGAATTAGGCGTCGATTTGGATATCATCGATTTTGATCGCGGCGTAAAAATGAGCGGCAGCCGTTTTTATCTACTCAAAAAAGGAGGCGCGCGCTTGCAAAGAGCGGTGATTCAATTCATGCTTGATTATCATGTGAATATTCATGGTTACGAAGAAATTTACCCTCCTTTTATTATGCGCTCGATAAACTTTGAAGCGGCGGGCCAACTGCCGAAGTTTTTTGACAATATCTATCGGGATGCTGAAGAAGATTTGATGCTTTTGGGCACGGCCGAAATTGCATTGACGAACGTTCATCGGGACGAAATTCTGGATGAGGCCGATTTGCCGCGCCGCTACACAGCCTATACACCCTGCTTTCGGCGTGAAAAAATGAGCGCCGGCAAGGATGTGCGCGGTATCAAAAGAGGTCACCAGTTTGATAAAGTAGAAATGTACCAGTTTGTCAGGCCGGAAGAGAGCGCCGCTGCGTTGGAAGCGATGAAACAACATGCCATCGACATTTGTGAAGCTTTGGGATTTCGCTATCGTTTGCTGGAACTGGCTGCGGGCGATATTAGCACTGCGTCGGTGAAAACATATGACATTGAAATATGGGCGGCGGGCTGCCAGGAATGGTTAGAGGTTAGCTCGGCCAGTAACTGCACCGATTTCCAGGCGCGTCGCGCCAATACCCGCTACCGTCCCGCCGACGGCGCCAAAGTACGCCTTGTGCATACGCTCAATGCGAGTGGCCTGGCGCTGCCCCGCGTCATGATTGCCCTCATAGAGAACAATCAGCAGGCGGACGGGCGTATCGCTGTTCCTGAGGCGTTACGGCCGTATATGGGTGGTATTGAGGTTATTCGTTAAATTTTTCGACTGAAAGCGCGAATGAGGAACGTTGTCCGGCAGGGTGACTTTGCTCACGCTCCTGAATGGCTTGGGCATAAACGCCCAGCATACGTTCTACGATTATGGCCCAATCATATTCAAGCGCGTATTTATGCGCCTGTTTACCGAGCCAGTTACGACATGCCTCATTCGTAAGCAGTTCGTAAATTCGTTCCGCCAGGGCATCCGGATCACGGGAGGGCACATGGAATCCGTTTTCCCCATCGCGAATTAAAAATGCCAGGCCGCCCACTTCCGACGCGATTACGGGTGTGCCCATTGCCATCGCTTCCAGGGCAACCATGCCAAAGCTCTCATAATGCGAGGGCATGACAACCATTTCCGCAGCGGCATAATAAAAAGGCAGCGTGTCCTGATCTTTTGCGCCCAGAAATGTGACAATATCACGAATGCCCAGAACTTCGCGCAGTTCTTGTAAACGCGCCATTTCATCATCAGGGTCGTCTGACCAGGGATCGCCGCCAATAATGGCCACACAAACCCCGCGTGCTGCTTCAGGATAACGCTGCTGAATGAGCGCCATCGCTTGCAACAATGTGTCTATGCCTTTGAGTGGTTCAATGCGCCCGGCAAAAATGATGTTTTTATCCTGTTTGGGGATGCCGACTTCTGCTTTTGCTATTGCTGGCGGAATGGGATAAAACCGGTTCAGGTCAACTCCGGGTGGGATGATGACCTCTTTACCTAGTTTGACCCCATACAGCCAATGAAGCTGCGCCTGTTCTGCGGGGGTTGCCACGATTATTCTGTCCACAATTTCGATCACATGCTGTTCGCCATCGATACGCGCTTGTGGGGCGCGTTCTTTTGGGTCAGTTGCGATGCGGTTTTTCATTAACCCCAGCGTGTGGAACATGTGGATAATCGGCGCGTGCGGCCATGCCTTCTGAAGCGCTTCGGCTACCAGTCCCGACAACCAGTAATGGCTGTGGATTAGATCGTAATGGGCATCTTCAGCTTCTGCAAATTCGAGAACGCCCGAAATGAATTCATCCAGATAATTTTGTATCTCTGCAACGGGAATCGGCCGTTCCGGGCCGGCCGGAATGTGGATCACCCGCCCGCCATATCCAAGATCATGCTTAATTCGCGGCTGGCAATCATCCTGAGAACGTGTAAAAACATCGACCTGAATGCCTTGCCGACCCAATTCACGGCTGAAATCACGTACATAAACATTCATGCCGCCGGTTTTTTTGCCGCCCAGCAAGGCGAGCGGACAGGTATGCACGCTGAGTATGGCGATTCGCCGTGGGATATAGGTTTCCGGATTGATTGCCATAGGCTGCCTTCTCGGGTATTGGTTCCAGGTCTTAGGTAATTGGCAGAAAGTAATCAAAAATAAAGGTCACGAAAATTCTGCCAATTCCTTGAGGAAACTGCAGATATCTAATTCGGCTTATTTTCAAGAATTTTCTGCGGTTTACCTAGGTAATTGGCAGAAAGTAATCAAAAATAAAGGTCATGGAAAATCTGCCAATTCCTCGAGGAAACCGCAGATTTCTAATTCGTCTTATTTTCAAGAATTTTCTGCGGTTTACCTAAGCGCTGCGTGAAATCTGAATGCGATAGACCTTGGTATCTTCTGCTCCAAAACGATATTTGTAGGTTTCGCTGCCGCGCAAAAAATCGAAGCTGCTACGGCCGTTTTCGATTGCATGCTCGATAGCTTTGGCGGTTAAGACCACGCCCAGGCTCAAATTACCAAAACTGGCGGGATCAAGGCCGGAATTATAAACCCAAATACGATCCTGATAATCAAAGTTGAACAAAGCTGCGGCCCGATATCCTTCGACCTCCATAAACATGAGCTGTAACGCACCCGCTTCCTGAGCGGCCTGCGCCGTTTCATGGAATACGGTCCGGCGACCTGGGTTAAGCCACTCGCGTTTTTCAAATGTGCTGAGCTGCAAAAGCTGTAAAAAGTCCTCCACAGCCTGGTTGAGGTCGTCATCCGGCCCGATGATTTTTAGCTCGGCCTCAGCGCCGTTGGCGCGGCGTAGCTTGCGCTGGATTTCACGCCGTTGTTTGCTGTCAAGCTTGTTGAGGTAGGAATTAAAATCTTTTGGGAGTTGAATGACCGGACAAACCTCGTGGATTGATTCATCAAAGGGTGTATTAAACTGCGTGGCTAATTGGAACAAGATAGCACGAGTTGGGGACGCCTCGGGGATGTTACAAAGGTCAAGACATCGCCAGGCGGGAAATTGTGGGCTGTGGATGGTTTCGAAAACGGCCGTCCATGCTGATTCCGTATCTGCAGAACGCACAATTAAATCCAGATAATCAGTTTCTTCGACACAACCATTAAAATGGATACCCCCGTCGGCTGTAACGTAAAAACAGGCAACGGCCGTTAATCCACCGAACTCATCGCGTATAACAATCGAATGTAACTCGCTCTTTTCCGGCGATAAATTGAGCCACCAGGCGCGCTGGTAAGCTAATGTTTGAAACGGTGTATTCGTAATGCCCTGGCCGGCTAAAATATCCCATTCTTCTGCCAGCAGTGCAAAGATGGCGTCACCATAAATAACTTCTATTGACATAATTTTGAAAGTAAACCTCTTTTCCCTGTTGCTCAGATTCTGTTACCGTGAGGAATTCATAAAAAATCCATTTCTTTCCACATATTGTGAATTACCTGCCGGGTAATCTGATTATAACTTGTTTCTTCACGCTATTCAGGTTTTGCGGGCGCCGCTTGCGAATTTTTTAACAAAACAGCGTCGTGCGCCTCCACTGCCTCCATTCTTGGACGCGCTCACCTGCCAAAAGTTTACCGGCGTTTTGTATGAGGTTGCTAATTTTACGCGATTGGCCATAATGTGCCGCATGGGCAATAAAAAGACACTTGCGATGAAGTTGTTGGAAGGCAAAAAAATACCCTATGAAGTGTTCGCATATCCGGACGGAATGCGAGATGCAGAGGAAATTGCAGCATATCTTGGGGTTGCACCGGAGCAGGTTTTTAAGACGCTTGTTGTGCTGCGTCCAAAACCGGGCAAGCCGATGCTTGTGATGATACAGGCCAACCGGCAGCTTGGGTTGAAAAAGCTGGCTAAAGCGATAGGTGAGAAAAAAGTATGGATGGCGACTCACCAGGAAGCGGAAAAGATGACGGGCTTGCAGGTAGGTGGTATTTCTGCGCTGGCTTTGATGAACAAAGGTTTTACTGCTTTTATTGATGGGTCCGCAGAGAGCCAGGATTGGGTTTTTGTGAGCGCCGGACAGCGAGGGCAACAAATTCGACTGGCCGCCGCCGCTTTGATCAACATCACAGGCGCGCGCGTGGTTGACGCAGCCCAACAAGGCGGCTAAGGAGCGAGAATTAAATAATGTGCCCGTTTGTAGTAACCGTTTTAGTGGTTTTCTGGACGGCTAAAGCCGTTACTACAAACTGAAATGGACATGTTATTTAAGCGCCATTCCTAATTTGACTTGCCAGTAAAAATAATGGGAAACAACGATTGGTAGGGAGCCAGAAACTGCGTGTGGGAGCGTATAAGCGGCGTTGTGACGCCGTCATCGATAACGGCCGTTGCTTGCAGCCAGCCATCCGCTTGAATCGTACGTGTTGTAACTACCGATGCAGTTATGTATTTATTTGCCGCCAGCGCGGCTTGCCAGATCAGACGCTGCTCCCCCAGGTTGAGCGTTCCGCTTGAGGTTTGTAACGTGGGGGTTAATATGTTCAGCATATCCGGTAGGCGTAAGACGGCCGTTACGCCATCACTGCTGCTTAATCCGGTATTATGTAAACTTAACGTGTAAGTGACGAATTGGATGGACTGGTCGGTGTGGGAAACGGCCGTTAAGGTTGACAGGCTCAAATCAGGCGCCTGAACCCAAATGGGCGCGCTGCGAGTGAAAGTCAGGCCATGGCGTGCATAAGCGAGGGTCATGTGGGTGTCCAGCCTTGCGCCTGCGGGTGAACTACCCTGCAAAACCGCCTGGAAGGAGAATGTTTTAGTTTTGCCTGCTTGAATTTTGCCATCCCACCTGAGTAGATGCGCCGCCGGATCATACTCAACAAATTTGCTGATGCTGCCGGGAATAACCGCCAGTTCAAGCGGCAATGTTGTAGTCATAAAGGTATGATTCATACGGCTGGGTGAGTTGTTCTTGAGCGTCAACGTAAAAGTACGCGCTTCTGCGGGCTGCGTAACCCTTTGATCAACCACAAGCGTTGAATCGCCTAAATCGCTCAGCCAGCCCAATACACTCTCCAGCCCATCTGCGCGACTGGAGGCAGGCAGCGCTTCAAATGGAATGCCCCAAAAAACGGCGCGGCTGCCGCTGATATTTGCCCGCGCCGTGCCCGCCAGACCGTTTTCATGCCAGAGAAACGGCTGTGAATCAGAAGCAGGCATGAGCGCATCGCTAAAGTTTTGGTAAGGCGCGTAGGTGAGCGGGAGCGGACCGTTCAGGCTGGTGGGGAGCGTTTGCGCCGGTTCGGCAAAGATCATCGTGGGCGTGATCGATTCCCGATGCGCCACAATTCCGAGACCGGCGCGCGCCAGGGCGCTGTTTTGATTGTAATAAAGGAAATCCTGGCTGCTGAGAAAAAGACGGCCGTTTCCTTCCAAATAGGTGTACAAAGCGGCATTTTCCTCAGGCGTAATGGGATCATGCCAATCATATCCGGTGAACCAAATGATGAAAGGATACGCTTGCAGCAGATTTGCCGGCGGGCTGCCGCGCCCTTTTGTACTATCGCCGGTTTCCCAAACATCATATTTTAGTCCCAACTTATCCAGTGCGTTTTTATAGTCGTCTTCACGATCATAAAAACGATCATCATCAACAAGCAGGATATTGCCGGGTGTTTTTTGGTTAAGCGTGAACTGCGCCTGAACCTGATTATTGTTGCTGGAAACGGCCGTTATTTTAGTCGTGTGAACCTGGTCAGGCGCAAGATTGGGGGGGATATTAATTTGAACGGCCGTTTGGCCGGATTCACAAGGGCCTAATGTGAGCGTGGGCGTCAGCGTTTGGCCTGGCCAGGCATTATTTTCCAGTTGAATCTGAAATGTGTCGGTAAGCGTTGCGCTCATGTTTTGCAGAGTGAGGATGTATTGCGTTTGCGCACCGGGCAAGACGAGATCGTCACGCTGTTCAGGCTGCCATTGGACGCCGGTTTGGGATGCTGGGGCCTGCAAAGTCTCCAGGCTGCGTCCCATAATTGCTTTGCGGTCGCTTGCCTGTGTGACGCCTTCCAGCCCAAAACCGAGGTAGATAATACGAAACGGGGCGCACTCAGTCGCTTGCAAACCTGCCGGCGTTCCATTTCCATATATAAAATTTGGCCGGGTCAACGTTCCCAAACGGGGCCTGGCGATGTCGGGATTGGTCTGATTATTGGCGCTGTCGCCGTCATTTAGCGTGAAATTTAGATCGGCATAGGGAGAATCGGGTTGGCCTTGGATGGATACGGCCGTTTCTGTGATGAGGATCTGTCCTTCATAATGCGCCCCGAGATCGCGCTGCCACCATACCTGCAAATTATTGGTATCTCCGTCCAGGCGGCCGATATCTTGCCCGCTGATCAAGAGACGACCGCCTGTGGATAAAAAGGAGGTCAACACATCGTTCGCTTCCAGCCTGCCGGGCGAGTCATCGGGCGCCGACCAGATGACCAGATCGTAAGCGGCCAGATCATCGACAGCCGGCAGCCCGTTATAGGGGTCGTTGATGGGCCAGGAGTCATAAAAATAATCGTTGGCTTCAAGAGCAGCTTCAAAAAAACCTGCCTGACTGTCAAATAACCAGGCGCCGCTGTCAACGAGCAAAATATCTGGCCCCGGAACGAGTGAGAAATCTTGCTGCCGGGTCTGATTGGCCGTAATTGTGACTTCAGACTGCGCCAGACGGTGATGATCGGCGGCAGCCTGTAGATGGTACGTTCCGGCGGGCAAAGTGAGGGCAAAACGGCCGTTTTCATCTGTTTGAACCATAAGCGGCGTGTTTAAAACTTTGATCGCGCCGGTGAGCGGCTCCCCGTTTGGATTCCGTAAATTCCCCAAAATATTTCCCGCCGGTTTAGCGGTTAAAGAAAAGTTATGGATGTTGGTTTGGTTGGCAACTACCGTGACATTCGCGCCAAGGGGATAAAAACCAAATAAAGCGGTATTAAGCTGGTAGGTTCCAGGTAAAAGCGCAGCGCGGAAACGGCCGTTTGCGTCTGTTTGGAATGGAAGCTGAGCGCCGTCGGGGGTTGTAATGGTGAGCATAGCTCCCGGCAGCGGGATGGAGCTATGGCGCAGCGCGCCTTCAATGACGCCGTGGGTGACATCATTTTGTAAGGCTGCATAGACATCAAGCCGCCCATATCCGCTGTCTCGATTGGGAATAGTTTCTCCCAGAGGAACGGCCGTTTGTGTTAATCTGTTTGAAATCTCCACCGGCGTTAAGTTAGGGTTGGCCGCCAGCAGCAGGGCGATTGCGCCCACAACATGGGGTGTGGCCATGGATGTGCCGTTGTGGCGAGCGTACTGTCCATTTGGTTTAGAAGATAAGACATTGGTTCCCGGAGCTACCAGAAGCGGTTTTGTTTCATCTGTAAGCGCAGAAGGGCCACGTGAAGAAAACCAGGGGATTTGGTCCGCTTCATCACTGGCGCCGACCGCAATGGTGTGCGGAAAGCTGGCCGGAGAACTGATAGTGCCGTAAGCGGGACCGAAGTTGCCGGCGGCAAAAACGGGAATAATGCCGGCGGCTTGCACTGCGGCGACGTCAGGTAAAAATTCAGTACGCGCGCCGTCGCCCGACCAGGAGTTGTTAATCACGTCCGGCGCAAGGGCTGGATCGCCATTGGGCGCCAGCAGCCATTCAAAACCGGCATGCACATTGCTGTCATAGATGACGCCGTATTGGTCTGCGATGGCGACGGCCATCCATTTGGCGCCGGGCGCAACGCCAATACCGTTTTGGCCAACAGCCGTTCCGGCGACATGCGTGCCGTGGCCATGCCAATCAAAGGGCGTCGTGCTGGTGGGAACGGCCGTGTGCAGCCAGTTGCTGGCGTGATCAACGCTGCCGTCGGCCTGGAGGCCGCGATAATTAGCGGCTAAATCAGGATGAGTCCAATCGACGCCGGTATCCATGATGGCGACCGTTACGGGATTATTTTCATTATGGCCATTTATGCCAAGACCTGACCAGGCATGGGGTACACGCGATTTTTGGAGGCCCCAAGGGAGCGCTGATTCAAGGTCACGCTGGTTTGCAGATTGAGGCCAGAGCGCGTCAAAGTAACGGTGGGCTTCATCAAGCGTGATGATGGCGACGTCGGGGCGGGCGGCCAATTGGGTAACGGCCGTTGCTGTTCCACTAAAGGCGATGGCGTTGATAATCCAAAATGGTTGCGAAGCGGTTATTTCTCCCGCGCTTTGGAGCTGTTCGATTTGCCGGCGCAGTGCGATTTGAGACGCTTCTGCCGTGTGTTTCAAGCGATCGACGACGGCCGTGCGTTGCGCAATTTTTTCGGCCGGTAGTGATGTCAGGTTTAAATCCGCAGCGGGTTCCAGATGCACAATAACGCGAATGATTGCCCCTGGGCTGGCTTCGGCGAAAGCGTCTTTTAATGCCGGCGAGATTTTTGTGGGATTGGTTTGTTGTATTGTTGAGTGGGCAGGGGAAACGGCCGTGGCATTGAGCACAAATCCCAAAGATAGTGCTGCTAAAAGTAGACTAATTAATAACCAGCGCAATCGCGTTATCATAATTCCTATTATAGACAATTCCCAGAAAGTTTTTGAATTCCTGCCAAACGAAATCTGGGAATTCCTCAAGGAAACCGCGAATTTGCGTGATGTTTATTTCACAAGACTCTTCCTAAGCCATTGCGCTGAGTTTGAGATAAATCAGAACTCAATCCAAAAAAAGCTGAACCCAACGAGGCTTCAGCTTTCAGAGAACAAATTACGAATCAAGTTTGCGTCGTATTGGGGCTAGAACAAGCCCCAATCGCCTCCGGCGCCTTCCTCCATCATGGATGGGTCCCAGAGTTCGGCGCCGATTTCAACGGTGACGCCTCCTTGCATGACCCCGTTGCCTACCAGCCGCACTTGCTCAATGATCTGCGGGCCGTATGGGCAGAAAGGGGTGGTCAAAATAAACGTGATTAATGCAGAATCTTGCTCTTCATCAATGTCTAAATTGCGCACCAGACCAAGCTCAATGATGTTCAAGCCAATTTCCGGATCTATGACAGCGCGCAGCGCTTCGACTAATTCTTCCTCTTTACTAACAATCATGGCTTCCTCTTAATTGGGTAATTGGCAGAAAGTAATCAAAAATAAAGGTCATGGAAAATCTGCCAACATTTTCTGCGGTTTACCTAATTCACATTTTCCATTTCAATGACAAACTGGCAGCAATCTGCTCCTTGAAGCATGCAGCTTTGTTGCTGTATCGGCGTCTGCAGCACACTGACGATTAGCTCTTTATCAATTGTGCAAATTTCATCGTGGCTGCGGCCAATTGAAATATATGGGCAGCTATGCTCAACCAAAATATAGCCGTTCCCATTTTTTTTCCAGGTTGAAATAAAACCTTCCTCAGTTAATAAATTGACGAGGTAGTCAAGCCGTTTTTCGAATGGCAGATGTTCAAACTTACCTCGATGTTCATCAAGCAGATTTTGCACCACATTGCTAAAAACATCAAGCACGACATCTTCGGGAAGTCGGGATTTGAGTTCTTCAAGTAAGCGATTTGTGAGGCGCACATATCTTTTCGGGAACAGCTCTTGCCCTTTTTCGCTGAGGGAATAGACGTAATACGGCCGTCCCACCTTGCGGCGCACGGATGTGGCTTCAATTAAACCATTTGCCTGCAGCGTATGAATGTGGTGGCGAACCGTCACCGGCGAGACATTGGCCGCCAACGCTAGGTCTTCGACGTTCGCCTGGTTCGAAGTCTTAATTGCATGTAAGATTATGTCGCGTGTGCTCATATTTGCCTTGCCAGTTGGTATTTTCACGTTAAACTTTTTTTGAGCGCTCAGGGAAACTGTAAAAAACGACAACCCTAATAAATTACCAAAAAAATCACATTTTTCTCCATTTGTTACGCTGTGCCATTTTTGAGTATAGCAACAGCAAACTGTTTTGTCAATTTTCACTATTATTATCATTGTTATCATATTTATTGACGGTCTGGTTTGGCTATGCTATAATTTCGCACGGTAGAACAGAGCAAATAATTACTCAATTTGTTTTAGATTTTTAAGAAAATAAATTGCTTTGTTATGAAGCGCGACAGATACTAAAACTGTTGAATTTTGTCCGCCTGTTATAAAACTAATTGAGACTTGAGAGGTAAATCTACATGACGGCTGCATTAGAAGTAAAGAACCTACACGTGAGTATAGGCGATCAACCTATTTTGAAAGGCATCAATCTGTTGGTGAAGCAGGGTGAAGTTCATGCATTGATGGGGCCAAATGGTTCCGGCAAAAGTACGCTGGCTTATACTTTGGCTGGCCATCCTTCCTATGAACCGACTGCCGGGCAAGCAATTTTTGCCGGCGAAGATTTAATGGAGATGGAAGCGGACGAACGCTCGCGCGCAGGATTATTCCTGGCGTTTCAATATCCCGCAGCCGTACCAGGTGTGACGTTGGCAAAATTTTTGCGCCAGACCATTAATTCACGCCGTCAGGCTGAAAATCCCGAAGATAAAGGTATTTCCATTCCTGCGTTTCGCCGCTTTTTAAAGGAAAAAATGGATATGCTGGGTATTGATCACAAGTTTGCCGGTCGTTATCTGAATGAAGGTTTTTCGGGTGGGGAGAAAAAGCGCGTTGAAATTCTGCAGATGTCGACTGTGGAGCCCAAAATTGCCATCATGGATGAGACTGACTCCGGTCTGGATATTGATGCGCTGCGCATTGTTTCTGAAGGCGCGATCCGGCTCAAGAACGAATTTGACATGGGGCTGCTCGTGATTACTCATTACCAGCGTATTCTCAATTACATCAAACCCGATTATGTGCATATTATGCTAGACGGCCGTATCGTGGAAAGCGGCGGTCCTGATCTCGCTCTCAAGCTTGAAGAGCATGGCTACGATTGGATTCGCGAAAAGCATCAAATCCTAGAGGAGGCCTAATATGGCTTTAAATATTGTTGATCCTGACCTGTCGGAAGAAGAAATTGTTGCAGCAGTCAATCAGGATTATGCTACCAAGTATGGCTTTGCTGACTCAGAAGATTATGTTTTCAAGGCTGAGCGCGGCCTGGACGAAAATGTAATCCGCAATATGTCGGCGATGAAGAACGAACCGGAGTGGATGCTGGACATTCGTCTCAAAGGATACCGTCATTTTTTGGAACGGCCGATGCCCGATTGGGGCGCCGATCTATCTGGCATTGATTTTGAGAATATTTACTATTACATCAAACCGACAGACCGTGATGAAGATGATTGGGAAGATGTGCCCGCGTATATCAAGGATACATTCAATAAACTTGGCATCCCTGAAGCGGAGCAAAAGTTTCTCTCCGGTGTGGCTGCTCAGTACGAGTCTGAAGTAGTCTATCACAACATCAAGAAAGAGCTTGAGGAAAAAGGCGTCGTTTTTCTTGGTAT
The DNA here is from genome assembly GCA_963701435.1 of uncultured Chloroflexia bacterium. Taxonomy (GTDB): domain Bacteria; phylum Chloroflexota; class Anaerolineae; order Promineifilales; family Promineifilaceae; genus JAACFF01. Next base: position 32,603 of record CAVPAL010000003.1, read on the forward strand.
GGACGATGGCCTGGCTAAATATCCTGAAATGGTCAAGGAATATTTCGGCACAATTATTCCCTACAATGATAACAAATTCGCTGCCTTGAATACGGCCGTCTGGTCAGGAGGCAGTTTCATTTATGTGCCGCCGGGCGTCAGTGTGGAAATGCCGCTGCAAGCGTATTTCCGCATTAACGCCAAAAACGCGGGCCAGTTCGAGCGCACGCTGATTATCATCGACGAAGGCGCATACGTGCATTATGTTGAAGGCTGCACCGCGCCGATTTATTCTTCGGATTCTTTGCATTCGGCCGTGGTCGAAATTATTGTGCGTAAAGGCGGCCGCTGTCGTTATACGACCATCCAAAACTGGTCGAATAACGTGTATAACCTGGTTACCAAGCGCGCTGTCGCGGAAGAAAACGCCACGATGGAATGGGTAGACGGCAACCTGGGTTCCAAAGTGACCATGAAGTATCCGGCCGTGTATATGATTGGTGAAGGCGCGCATGGCGAAATCTTGTCGATTGCGTTTGCGGGCAAAGGACAGCATCAGGATGCCGGCGGTAAAGTTGTTCATGTCGCCCCTAACACCACCAGCCGCATCATTTCAAAATCAATCAGCAAAGATGGTGGCCGCGCCTCTTATCGCGGCTTGCTCAAGGTGGCCGATGGCGCCTATAACGTTAAATCGAACGTGGTTTGTGATGCGCTACTGCTTGATGACGCCAGCCGTTCGGATACGTACCCATATATCGAAATTGACGAAGAAGATGTCACGATTGGGCATGAAGCTTCGGTGAGCAAAGTGGGTGAGGAGCAGCTTTTTTATTTGATGAGCCGCGGCATTGATGAACACACGGCCACTTCGATGATTGTGAACGGTTTTATTGAGCCGTTGGTAAAAGAACTGCCGATGGAATATGCCATTGAGATGAATCGTTTGATTCAGCTCCAGATGGAAGGATCGATTGGGTAACTTTTAGGTAACTAAACCTGACAGGTCTCTCGGGTACTTGAATAGTTACACTTTTAGTTAATTTTTCAGGTCCGGGCCGGTCTACTGATCGTCCGCTAGGAAGAGAGTCTGTACAGTTACAGTTTGTAATAAATTATGAGTGGATTTACACGAGAAGCAGTTAATAAATTATCGGCCGGCTTGAATGAGCCGGAGTGGATGCGCCAGTTTCGTCTGGATGCGTTTGCTGTTTATGAAGGCCTGCCGATGCCGACAACCAATGATGAAGCGTGGCGGCGCACTGATATTCGCCGTTTCAAGCTGGATCAGATTGGCCCCTCGGTCAATGGGGATGCGGCGGCTGAAGCTGACATACCTGCTTATCTGGGCAAACAGCTTACGTCGGATGAAGCAGGCGGCAATATGCTGCAAATTGATGGGGTTGTCAAGCAGTATAATCTGAGTGAGGATCTCAAGCAGCAGGGCGTCATTTTTTGTGATATGCATACGGCCGTTTCCGAGCATCCCGACCTGGTTCAAAAACATTTTATGACAGACATGCGTACAGGTGAATGAAGGCAAATTTGCGGCGCTACATGGCGCTTTTTGGCGCGGCGGAACGTTTTTGTACGTACCCAAAGGCGTGAAGGCTGCCGCCCCCTTACACACTGTTTTGTGGTTGGCGAATGGTAAAACCTTCACCCATACGCTGGTTGTGCTGGATACAGGCGCTGAAGCGATTTTTATGGATGAATACGCCTCCGCCACAGGTGAAGGCCAGGCGTTACACAACGGCGTGATTGAGCTGCTTGTGGGTGATAATGCCAGCCTGATTTATGCTGGTTTGCAGGATTTTGGCGGCAACGTGTGGCAGTTTAATCATGAGCGCGGCCGTGTCGGGCGAGACGGTAAACTGGACTGGGTAACCAGCATCATGGGTACGCGTACAACAAAAGCCTTCCAGACGATGGAACTGGACCGGGAAGGCTCATGGGGACGGATGTCGGGTATTTTCTTTACCAACGGCCGTCAACATCTTGATTTGGACACGCAGCAAAACCATAATGCCGGTGATACAGTGAGCGATCTTTTGTATAAAGGCGCGTTAAAAGACAAATCACGCACGGTTTGGCAGGGCATGATCAAAGCCTTGCCTGGCGCGCAAAAAATTAACGGTTTCCAGGCAAATCGTAATTTGATGCTGGACAAATCGGCGCGCGCCGATTCGATTCCCGGGTTGGAAATTGAAGCAGATGATGTAGTTTGTACACATGCGTCGGCAATTGGACGTTTGGATGAGGAAGAGATTTTTTATTTGATGAGTCGTGGCATTCCTCGCAAAACGGCCGTTGAGATGTCGGTGCAAGGGTTTTTTGATCCGTTGATGCGGCGTATTCCATTCGAGGGTATTCGCAGCCGTATCTTTGAGCGCATTGTGGAAAAGATTGGTTAAAATGAATGTTCTATTGTTCTTGAAACGATGCATCTGTATGTGGCGAGAAAGCTAAACCGCCAAACAGGTACAGCCGTTTCAAAATGGCAGAACCAGGTGGCAGCTTTTCCCGCCAGCCCACATTCAGGCGGCGCGAAAGCTGCCGCTTTTCTTTTACCATAACCTCAAGCCTTCAAGACGAAAAACGATAAGACGAACGATCACATTTTTATTACACAAGGAAATCGAATAATGAGTGACAAAGGTTTTGCAAATAACGACGTGCTGGTCAGCACCGAATGGGTTGCTGATAATTTACAACATACAGACAAAATTCGCCTGGTGGAATCAAATGAGGATGTTCTGCTTTACAGCACGGGACACATCCAAAATGCGACGCATATTGATTGGGTAGCTGATTTGAATGACGCTGTCCGGCGTGATTATTTAAACGAAGAACAATTTGCTGCACTGATGTCAAACAATGGCATCAGCCATGACACAACGGTTGTATTTTACGGCGACAAAAATAATTGGTGGGCCACCTATGCATTTTGGGTGTTTAAGCTGTTTGGTCACGCCGACTGCCGCATTATGGATGGGGGGCGTAAAAAATGGATTGATGAAGGACGGCCGTTAACCAAAGAAATTCCTGATTTTGCCGCCACAACCTATAAAACGGCAGCGCGCGCCGATTACAAAATTCGTGCTTTTCGTGACCAGGTTTTGCTTCATATCCAAGGCGAACACCCCTTGGTAGACGTACGCAGTCCGCAGGAGTATAATGGCGAATTGCTGCATATGCCGGGTTCTCCCCAGGAAGGCGCGCTGCGCGGCGGCCACATTAAAGGCGCCGTTAGTGTCCCCTGGAGCCGGGCAGTTGCAGAAGACGGTACCTTTAAACCTGCGGCTGATTTGCGCGCCATTTATGAAACCGAACAAGGGCTTAACTCCGACCAGAATGTAATTGCCTACTGCCGAATCGGGGAACGCAGTTCGCACACGTGGTTTGTGTTGACTTTCCTGCTCGGCTATCCTAATGTGCGCAATTATGATGGCTCCTGGACCGAGTGGGGCAACCTGGTTGGCGTCCCGATCGAGAATCCATCTAAAAATTAGTATTCTTTTTACACAATTTGTAGGGCTAGACTCATGTGTCTGCCCCAATTGACCGGCATCGGACTCTTGGGCTCACATAAGCGTACCCCTATAACAAATAAACGATTGATTATTCATGTTAGACGTTGAAAAAATTCGTGCTGATTTTCCCATATTAAATCGTGAAGTGTATCCGGGTGTTCCCTTGGTTTACCTGGACAGCGCCGCCTCCTCGCAACGGCCGTTATCCGTCATAGAGGCAATGAACGATTATTACCGGCGCTATCATGCCAATGTCCATCGCGGCATTCACCGCCTCAGTGAAGAGGCGACCAATCGCGTATGAAGGCGCGCGGGCGCGAATTGGCGCCTTTATCAATGCACCGGACTCAAGCCAGGTTATTTATGTGCGCAATGCAACCGAGGCGTTTAATCTGGTGGCCTACAGTTGGGGACGCGCTAATCTCCAGCCGGGTGATGAGATTTTGCTCACCGAGATGGAACACCATGCCAACCTGGTGCCGTGGCAAATGATCGCACAGGAAACCGGCGCGATCATTTGTTATGTACCCTTTCATGTGGCGGATGGCACGCTGGATTTATCCACTTTGCCGCAGTTGTTAACGGAACGCACGAAGATTTTTTCGTTTACGGCCGTTTCCAATGTGTTTGGTACGGTCAATCCGGTGCGGGAACTTGTGGACGCCGCCCATGCCGTCGGCGCGCTGGCGATGGTCGATGCAGCCCAGGCCGTACCGCACATGCCGGTTGACGTCCAGGCGTGGGATTGTGATTTTACGGCTTTTTCCGGCCACAAAATGTGCGGGCCAACCGGCATCGGCATTTTGTACGGCAAGCGCAAGCTGTTGGAAAATATGCCCCCGTTTATGGGCGGGGGTGATATGATCTTACGCGTGCGGCTGGATGGATCTAGCTGGAATGTACTGCCCTACAAATTTGAAGCCGGTACGCCGTCGATTGCCGAAGCGATTGGTCTGGGAACGGCCGTTGATTATCTGAGCAGCGTCGGTATGGAAAACATCCATGCCCACGAGCAATTCATTACCAACTATGCTCTTGAAGCGCTCAGTGAAATACCAGGATTACAAATTTGGGGACCGTCAGCCGCACAAAAAGGGGGCGTTGCAACCTTTACCTTACAAGGCGTGCATCCGCATGATATTGCAGAAATTCTTGACAAAGATGGCATTGCAATTCGCGCCGGTCATCATTGCGCCATGCCCCTCCATCAGAAATGCAATTTGAAGGCAACCGCGCGGGCCAGCTTCTATCTCTACACAACTATTGATGAAGTTGATGAGCTTGTCGCCAGTCTGCATCGCGTGCGCCAGGTTTTTCGTTTATAATCGCATAATTAGAATGAAAAGGTAGCTGTTTCCGCTCGGAAGCGGCTGTGGCACGCGCAGAAAAAAGGTGACTTATGGATAGCGATATTTACCGCGAACAAATAATTGACCTTTACGAGCATCCGCTTAACTTTGGTGAATTAGCCCAACCTGACTTCTCGTATGAAGAAGACAACCCGCTCTGTGGGGATGTAATTCGTATAGACATTCGTCTGGATGCGGAAGATCGGGTTGCAGATGTCGCCTGGTCGGGTGAGGGCTGCGCTATTAGTCAGGCATCCGCCTCTTTATTGACGGAAGAAATAAAAGGGTTAACCCTGAACGAAGTGAAAGCGTTTTCCAAAGAAAAATTGTTAGAAATGATTGGCGTGCCGCTTAGTATGGCCCGTGTCAAATGCGCGCTGCTTTCTCTAAAAGTGTTAAAAGCCGGCGCCTATGGTCTGCCGGGTCCAGATAGTTTGCGTGATTAATTAATGCCGGAATTTATAAAAGTAGCCCAAATTGATCAAATACCACCCGGCGAACGGCTGTGGTATGAATTTGAAGAAGAAACAGTCATTATTTTTAATGTGGGGGGTGAGTTTTATTGTATTGCCGACCTCTGCACGCATGACAATGGCCCGCTGGAAGATGGGAATTTAGACGGTTTCGAAGTGGAATGCCCGCGTCATGGCGCCAGGTTTGATGTGCGTTCCGGGAAGGCTTTGTGTTTGCCGGCGGTAACGGCCGTGCCAACGTTTCAGGTTAAAGTGCAAGACGGTTACATCTATGTCGAATCCCCATATGACTAGTAAAGTGTACGCTTCAAGATAAGGATCCATGTTGGGAAACGGATTGGGCATCATTCTTCTTGCTGTGCCTGAAATTTTGTGACAAACGCTTGATGCTCTGAGGAAGTAAGTCCCGTTTGCAGATTCTTAAGTAGTCCGGCCAGATCATCAGCCCAAAACAAGTCAGAATGAAGGTGTAGGCCGGGAAATACCTGGCTGCGGTAGATACCATCTTTATCAGGCGTCATCATTTTGTACTCACCCTCTACAAGTTGGAACCAGCGTGTTTCTTGCTCGTAAGCCAGCAGCACAAGATATTCCTGCACCCCATTCCGCCGGTAAACACGTAGTTTTTCATGCAAATCATACGCTGCGCTACTGGCAGCTACTTCCACAATCAACTCCGGCGATCCCTCAAGGTAATCATCTTCATCACGCCGCGACTGACCGCCAAGCGCTTCTTGCATGCGTAAAAATGCATCTGGCTGCACCTCATTTTCGCGGTCAAGACGCACTGTGGCATTATCACCCATATCCCTTATGTCATTTCATTGTAACCTAAATAATAATATCTCAATGGGCTGAAAAAAGAGAATGCTGATTTTGGCTTTTTCATGTTTGACAGCAACGGCGAAATTGCCTATATTTGGCTCTGGCAAATAGAACAAATATTTCACTATACAGATTGGTGAGAGCAGCAGCTATATGGAAATTGGATTAGTCAAAAAAATAAATATTGATGAAGAAATGCGCGAATCGTATCTTAGCTATGCGATGAGCGTTATTGTTTCAAGGGCCTTGCCAGATGCCCGTGATGGCCTCAAGCCAGTACAGCGCCGCATTTTGTATGCCATGTACGACATGGGTCTACGACCAAACACGGCATACAAAAAATCCGCTCGCGTCGTTGGTGAAGTGTTAGGTAAATATCATCCGCATGGTGACCAGTCTGTTTATGATGCGATGGTGCGTATGGCGCAGGATTTTTCAATGCGTTATACCCTCGTTGACGGTCAGGGCAACTTTGGCTCGATAGATGGAGACGCCGCGGCTGCCATGCGCTATACTGAAGCGCGCTTGTCTTTGATGGGTTTTGATTTGTTGGAGGATATTGGCAAAGACACGGTTGATTTTGCCACAAACTTTGATGATTCACTTTCTGAACCATCCGTTATGCCGGCGACATTGCCTAATTTGCTGGTTAATGGCTCATCTGGTATCGCCGTTGGCATGGCCACAAGCGTTCCGCCGCATAATCTAGGCGAAGTGATTGATGCGCTCATCTATATTCTGGATCGTTGGGATAAAATTGACGATATTAACGTCGCTGACCTGATGAAATTTATCCAGGGGCCAGATTTTCCAACCGGTGGTTTGGTTTTCCGGTACCGTGATCATAAAGGGCAGGAATCAGATGCCCTCGCAAATGCGTATGCAACAGGACGCGGCCGGGTTACGGTGCGTGCAAAGGCGCATGTGGAGCAAATGGGCCGCAATAAGTCCCGCATTGTTATCACAGAACTGCCCTACCAGGCCAATAAAACAAATTTGTTGGGACGCATTGCCGATTTACACCGGGACGGCAAAATCGAAGGTTTAACTGATCTGCGTGATGAATCAGACCGGAATGGAATGCGCATTATTATTGAGACCACGCGCAATGTTGAACCGGAGGAAGTATTGGCGGATTTGTTTCGTCTGACGCCGATGCAGAGTACGTTCAGCATTTCCTTGCTGGCTTTGGTGAACGGGGAGCCGCGCGTGTTGACTTTGAAGCAGGCGCTGCGAGTTTATCTGGAGCATCGTCTGGAAATAGTACGCCGCCGTAGCGAATATGACCTTGGGAAAGCGCGTCACAGGGCGCACATTTTAGAAGGTCTGATGGTGGCGCTTGACAATTTAGATGCGGTTATCGACACGATTCGACGCTCGCGCACGGTCGAAACGGCGCGTGGTAATTTGATCAAACGCTTTAAGTTGACCGAGATTCAGGCCCAGGCGATTTTGGATATGCAACTGCGCCGCCTGGCGGCTCTGGAACGCAAAAAAATTCAGGAGGAACATCAGGAACAACTAAAAGTAATAAAGTATCTTGAAAATTTATTGGCACGGCCGGATTTGATGCGCAAAGTTGTGCGCGAAGAATTACTTGGAATGCGTGAAAAATATGCAGACAGCCGACGCACGCAGATTGTTCATTCGGAGCACAGCAGCACGATATCGGCCGCTGATTTGCTGCCGGATCAGCAGGTTTGGGTGATAGTTGGCCAGAAGGGTACGCTGGCCCGGACAACTTCGCCAGAAATGCCGTCTGTGCCGCGCAAACCAAAAGAACCCCCGTTGGCGTTTTTGGAAGCCAATACGCAGGACATTTTGTATTTGTTTGCGGCAAATGGACAGGCAGTTAGTTTACCGGTGTACCAACTGCCGCAGGCGCGCGAATTAGGTGATGGCTCACATTGGGCGGAGTTGACGTCCTTTTCGCGGCGTAATCATCTGGCTGCTGTGCTGGTGCGTCCCCAAAACCTGACAGAGGGATATTTGTTCTTGACGACTTTGGGCGGCATTGTGAAGCGCCTGCGCCTGGATGATTTACCTGGCATTACCAGCGAAGCTTTTAAGGTCATCAATGTATCGGAAGAGGATTCTCTTGGCTGGGCTGTTTTTACTAATGGTGAAGATGAGGTTGTGCTGACGACTGCTTCCGGACAGCTTATTCGTTTCACTGAGGAGCAGGTTCGCCCAATGGGTTTGCCTGCTGGCGGCGTTATGGGTATAAAATTAGCGAGTGATACTGATGGGCTTGTTGCGATGGACCTGGCTCGTTCTGGCAGTTTTGTGTGGAGTATCACCGACGACGGGTTGGCGAAAGCAACCCCGCTGGATGCATATCCGACACAAAGGCGGTATGGACAGGGCGTGATTAACATGCGGCTGCCGAAAGGATCCAGTGAAGTTGTAACGGCCGTTCTCGGCGACCCTAAAACCCAAATAATTATCATTACAGCGGTTGGCTATGTTCAGAAAATGCTTATAAAAGATACATATACAGGCAGTCGGTCGATCAAACCCCGCAGTGTGATTAAAATAGGGGATAGAAACCGTATAACCGGCGCAATCAAAGTTACGGCGCGGCCGGAGAGTATGGATGATGAGGAAACGGCCGTTGCCCAACAGTTAACATTGTTAGACCCTGGAACCCAAGAAAATAAAAAAGCCAGGAGAAGAACAGCAAAAAGCTAGACAACATGGAGATTAACCAATGAACTTTCGTGACCGATGGGTAACCAATTCGGAGGGTAATAAAATTTTATTTACTGTCGAAACACAACGCCAGTTAAGCCATGAAGGCCTGCCGGTGGAACCTGAATATATTGATAAACTCAGGCAAGGCAGACCGCAGCAGAAGGCGCGCGCGCCTCAGCGTGAACAGCAAAGTGATCGTGGTGAGCGCAAATCTGCTTCGTCAGAATCCCAAATCGAGGAACCGACTTCAATCCAGATTGATCCTATGACAGGCAAATATGTGGGTCGGATTAAATGGTATAACGGGCGCAAAGGTTACGGCTTTATCTTGCGCGGTGCGGGTGAGGAAATTTTCTTCCACCGTTCCGGCGCCAAGGACAGCCCGGAAGAGATGCAAGAGGGACAGTGGATTTTATATGACGTAGAGGAAACCAATAAAGGGCCTGAAGCGACCGATATTGAGCCATATGAAGGTGATGTTGAACCATTAGGTTGAAGAACACTAATTTCTTAGCCTGTTCAATTTCTGCCAGAGTTTGGATATTGAATAGCTTATAAGGGGACGTCACGCGTTGCGGCGCACCCCCATAAATCAAAACCAACTTCCCGGAAGCTCCGCAGTAACACGTTTGATTGTTAACAAGCTTCCAGGAAGTTATTCACGAAGGAGTAGATAATGACTGAACGTTTTGGAGCTGTGACCTTCAAAGGAAAGCCTATGACCGTGTTAGGTAACCCCATCAAAGTGGGTGACAAGGCGCCCGATTTTCAATTAACTGCCAATGATCTCAGTACCGTTACGATGGCAGATTATGCCGGCAAAGTGAGGTTGATTTCTGTTGTACCCTCTCTTGATACCGGCATTTGCGATGCCCAAACGCGTCGTTTTAATGAGGAAGCCGCCAATTTGGGTGAAAATGTCGTGATATTAACCGTCAGCGCCGATATTCCCTTTGCGCAAAAACGATGGTGCGGCGCTGCCGGGGTTGATCAGGTGCAGACGTTATCTGATCATATGGATATGAATTTTGGCGACGCTTATGGGACGCATGTGAAAGAGTTGAGGCTGGAACAACGTTCGATTTTTGTTGTCGACGCCGATGGTGTTTTAACTTATGTTGAATATGTGCCTGAGATTGCGCAGCATCCTGCCTATGACGCCGCATTAACGGCCGTTCGTGCGGCTGCGGACGGCTGATATAACGACCTGACAACAAAAAAGCGCGCTGTAAGCAATATTCCAGCGCGCTTTTTTACATTGATAAAGCCATTCACCTATTTGTTGCTTTTGCTCACATTTGCCAGACGCGGGTCCAAGGCATCCCGCAGTCCATCCCCTAAAAGATTAAAAGCCAGCACCGTGACCATAATAGCCAGACCGGGAAAAAAGACCAAATGTGGCGCGCTGAAAACTTGATTGCGCTCGCTGGCCAGCATTGAGCCCCATTCTGCCGTTGGCGGTTGCGCCCCCAATCCAATAAAAGAAAGAGCGGCCGTATCTAAAATGGCGGTGCCGATGCCCAGCGTGCCAATGACAATGAGCGGCGGCAAAGAGTTCGGCAGGATTCGGCGAGTTAAAATTTGCCAGTTACTGGCTCCAAGCGCGCGCGAGGCTTCGACAAAATCCTTTTCGCGTATGGATAGCACGGTGGCGCGCACAACTCTTGCATAGGCGGGAATACTCACGATGGCAATAGCCAGCATGGCGTTTGTCAGGCCTGGACCAAGGACGCTCACAATTGCAATCGCCAACAAAAGGAATGGGAAAGCCAGGACAACATCCAATATGCGCATGACAACATTGTCAAATGTACCGCCAAGATAGCCGGACAGTGCGCCCAAAAGAGTGCCGACCGCAAGGGCAAAACCAACTGTGATAAAACCCACCGATAACGAAACGCGCGTGCCATAAACAACACGACTGAACTGATCGCGAACATTACCGTCAATGCCCATAATATGTTGGGGTTGATCGGCCGGGCATCCTAACAAGTGAATACACGGCGATTGGCGTTTCTTCACAGGCTCGACGCCAATTAATACTTCTTGTGGATCATATGGTGCAATGAGCGGCGCAAAAATTGCCGTAAAGGCCAGGATGCTAAGAATGATTAGACCAACAATGGCTGAACGCTGGCTAAATAAGGCGGCGCAGCGTTAAACGCCAGAGACTGTTTGAGCGATAGTCGCCAATGTTACCAACGGCAGCATCGTCGAGAGGGAGTTCAGTGACTGTAGACATAGGTTGTTTATTAGTTCAGTTTGATGCGCGGATCGAGATAAGCATATGACAGATCGATAACAAGGTTAATGACTACGTACCCGACGGATATAACAACAACAAAACCCTGGATAATGGGATAATCGCGTGCGGTTATCGCCTCAAAAAGGCTGCGACCAACGCCGGATAAACCGAAAATTGTTTCTGTAAGGATTGCCCCACTGAGGACCAGGCCCATCTGAAGCCCAATAATCGTTACGATGGGGAGCAGTGCATTGCGAAAGCCATGTTTCATAATAACACGGTAATTGGTAACGCCTTTTGCACGTGCTGTACGAATGTAATCAAGCCCCAACACTTCCAACATACCAGATCGGGTCATGCGGGCGATAATGGCCATGGAGATGGTGCCAAGTGCAACTGCCGGTAGAATTAGATGTTTGATGGCGTCGATGAGAACATCCCAGGCTCCCGTGATAATCGAATTGAAGATGTAGAAGTTGGAGATGAATTCCATTATTTGGGCGACGGCCGTTCCTTCTTCAAACTGCCAACCGTAAACCTCAAAAAATGGGATTGCTGACAATCCGGGAGCTAATCTCCCGCTGGGAGGCAACTGAAACGGAGTATCTTTCAGGAGCAGTGCAAACACGTAGATGAGCATCAAGCCCAGCCAGAAGACAGGCATCGACACCCCTATATTTGCGCCAATCATGGTTCCGACGTCAATGGCTGAATTGCGCCGTACCGCAGAAATGATACCAGCAGGCACACCGATTATGATAGCAAATATAATTGCGGCCGTGCCCAGTTCCATCGTAACCGGCAAACGTTCGATCAGGATTTCCATGACTGAGCGCTTGAAGCGGATGGATTCACCAAAATCGCCTTGCAAAATATCACCGGTGTAGATGATGAACTGCTCAGGTACAGATTTGTCTAATCCTTTATCTATGAAAAACTGTGTGCAGACTTCTGGCGTGGCTTTCTCGCCAAGGATTGCTGTACAAGGGTCGCCGGGGATAGCCCTTGCCAGAGCAAACGTGACAATGAGAACGCCTGCAATTACCGGTATGGCCGCAATCAGACGGCGTATGGTGTACTGAGTCATGGACGGGCCTTATGGTTCAACACTAAATGTGAAATTGATGAAACGGGATGGTTTAACCAGAGGTAAACCATCCCGCTCTTTATTCTAATTATGTTCAGAAGAACACAGCCGCCAGGAATTTATTCTGATTCTGGCGCATTGAGGAGTCCACCCCAAAGGGCGGAGAAGTATGTGAAGGAGCCTGTGTTACCCACATGCAGTGGGTTTTCGGCGTCCCATTCCATTGACCAGGAGGTCACTACATCATTCGCATCAAGGGTTGATCCATCATGGAAAACAACGCCTTCACGCAGTGTACAAGTCCAGACGGTCAAATCTTCGTTCGGTTCACAGGCGGTTGCCAATGATGGTTGAACGGCCGTGCCGCCTACCTCGTAGGCCAACAGCGATTCAGTCACCTGCTCGCAGGCACGCAGTGATTCACCGTCGGTCTCATCCCCACAGTAGAGGCTGATCGGTTCTGCGTTTTGCATCCAGACAAAGGTGTCTTTGCCGGGATCCATTACAGCGAAAACTTCATTGCCAAGAGGACTGGAGTGAGCGCCCTCGACAGCCGCCAGGTACGCTGTTCCAGAACCGCCATGCGCGACAGGGATCATGGGCACATGCTGTTTAATGGCATTATTCGCTTCGACATAAAATGGTTCACGCTCGGCATCATCGGCCAACGCGGCGCCTGCCGCCAAAGCTGCCGTGATGTCGTCATGTTTGTCACCGAACTGCTGCGACGCGCCGGCGCCGAAGTGGAAGTCCAGGAAGTTGGTGTTGTCCGGGTAATCAGCGCCCCAACCAAGCATGTGTAATCCGGGCAATTCGCCGGCGTCTGAAGCCGCGAGGAATGCGCCTGATTCCATCACAACGATATCAAGATCGATGTTGAGGTTTTCTTTCAATTGGGCCTGAATATCCTGAGCAACAATACCGGGTTCGGGCAAATAGCTGCGCACGACATCGCGATAGGCGATTTCCGTTGCGAAACCGTCGGGGAAGCCGGCTTCGGCTAACAGCGCCTTGGCCGCTTCGGGATCAAACTCATACCAATCTTCACCAGCGCAAGCATTGGGGATCGAGCAAGGTGTGAAGTGTGAGGCAACTTCAGATCCGGGCGGATAAAATGTGTCAACAATACGTTGGCGATCAATGCCCATGGCAATGGCCTGGCGAACCTTCTCATCATTGAAGGGTTCATATGTATTGTTCATACCGACATAGAAAATGTTCAGCGCGGGACGCTCAATCAGATTGAGGGCGTCGTCGCCGGCGATTGTTTCGAAATCATCGGGAGCCGGATTGTCGATGCCGTCAACCGTGCCGGATTGCAGTTCTAACAACCGTGCGGCGGCTTCGGAGTTCCAGCGGAAGACCAACGTTTCGGTCTTGGCTGGATCGCCCCAATAAGCATCGTTACGTTTGAATACGATTTCTTCGCCGCGCGCCCAGTTATCGATCGAATATGGGCCTGTGCCAATCGGGCGCTCCAGCAAGTCGCCGGTGCCGCCGGTTGCTTCTAGATACTCAGAAGGCTGGATTGCGAAAGCAGAGAAGGCTGCTTTTGCCGGGAATGCAGGATCAGGCGCGCACATGGTGAACTGGACGGTCAATTCATCAGTGGCGGCGATTTCCTGGATCAACCCACCATACTCACAACTTTCGGCGGCGACTACCATTGGCTCAAAATCACTCATTGCTGCATCAGCAGCGTCTTCTACGGCTTCAGCAACTTCTGTAGCGGCCGCCTCAACGGTCGGGGCGACCTCTTCTACGGCCGCTTCCACGGTTGGAGCGACTTCTTCTATAGCTGCTTCAACGGTCGGGGCAACTTCTTCTACGACTGCTTCCAAGGTAGGCGCGACTGCTTCGGCCGTTGCCTGAAGCTCCTGGGCTGCTTCGGGCGAACAAGCCGCCAGCGCAATCATCAGGGCCATTAGAACGACGAATAAGAAAAATAGTTTATTCTTCATCTAATTCTTCTCCTTAATAAGATGTTTGAAATAATAAAACGGTGGCCATCGACTTCTTGGCAGACAATTTTTTGCATTTTGTTGTTGGCGCGTTCACATTGAAACGGCCGTGACGTTTTGGGGATGTTTCTTGCTGCCAATTGGCGGCAATGTTAGCATGGTTTTATGCTGCTGACAAACATTTATTAATAAGAAGAGACTTTTTGGTGTCATTTCAGGGGCAGGAAAATTTGGCCTGTCTCATATAAGATTAAGAAGCGCAGTTTGAGGCGTATTTCAGGTATAATTTTACGAATGAACAACCGTGACGTGATAGCGATGTTTGATCGGGTAGCGGATATGTTGTCTATCCGTGGCGATCAGATTCACCGCATTCTTGCCTATAGAAAGGCGGCCGAAAGCGTTGGCGCTTTGGGGCGCGACATCAACCAGATATATGCTGAAGGAAATTTGACAGAAATTTCCGGTATTGGCAAAACGCTGGCGGCCAAAATTGAAGAGATGTTGACGACCGGCCGGCTTGAGTTCTATGAGCGTTTGAGTCAGGAAATTCCGCCTTCTCTGGTGGAATTGCTGCGCGTCGAGGGCTTTGGACCTAAACGCGTTAAACAAGTTTATGATTTACTCGGAGTGACAACGCTGGAGGAGTTAACGGCCGTTGCCCGGGCGGGAAAATTGAGCGAACTGCCGCGTATGGGAAAAAAGAGTGAAGCGCGGCTGCTGGCGGCGATCGAAGCCTTGGAACGCCATGGTGACGAGCGCACTTCGATTGGCGTTGCCTGGCCGATTGCGCAAGAGATGCTGGCCGAGCTGGCAAAGGTACCGGGCGTTACAAAAACGGCCGTTGCCGGTTCGCTGCGCCGTATGAAAGAAACCATCGGGGATGTTGATTTGCTCGTAGCCGCAGAGGATGCTGAACCGGTTATGGATTGCTTTTGCAGCTTTGAGAATGTGGAGACAGTTGTCGCGCGTGGGCCAACGAAGTCGCGCGTCGTTTTGCTGAACGGCTTGGGCGTGGATTTGCGGGTTTTGCCGGCTGGGCGCTGGGGGACGCTGCTTTCTTATTTTACGGGCAGCAAAGACCACAATGTGCGCCTGCGGGAACTGGCCCTCAAACAAGGATTGAGCCTGAATGAACATGCTTTCACGCCTGAAGGTGGCGGACCGGAAATTTTGTGTGCGACGGAAACGGCCGTTTACAACACCCTAAACCTCCCGTTCATCCCACCGACGCTGCGTGAAGACCGGGGCGAAATTGAGGCCGCGCAGGCGGGTAAACTGCCTCATTTGGTGCAGTTAAAAGATATCATTGCCGACCTGCACATGCATTCGACCTGGTCAGACGGTAAAATGAGCATTCTGGAAATGGCCAGGGCGGCGCAGGTGCGCGGCTTGCAATATATTGTGATTACTGACCACTCCGTCAGCCTGGGCATCGCCAACGGCCTCTCGGTGGAACGGTTAGAGCAGCAGGCCGAGGAAATTGCGGTTGTTAATCAAGAAATAGGACCGGAATTTCGCGTTTTGCACGGCGTCGAAATGGAGATTAAAGCGGATGGATCGCTTGATTATCCCGATGAGACGCTTGCCGGTCTCGATTTTGTCATTGCTGCCCTGCATACCAGCCTTAGCCAGCCGCAAATCCAGATAACAGACCGGCTTTTGAATGCAGTCTGGAACCCGCATGTGGACATGATTGCTCATCCGACCGGTCGTTTGCTGCCGGATCGTCCTGGCGCGGATTTAGACATGGATGCTGTATTCGAATCGGCCGCAGCAACCGGCACAATATTGGAAATAAACGCCAACCCTCAGCGCCTGGATTTAAAAGATATTCATGTGCGGCGCGCGCTTGAATTAGGCATCAAAATAAGTATTAACAGCGACGCCCACCATGCCAACCAGTTTGACTTGATGCATTATGGCGTGGCGACGGCGCAGCGGGGTTGGGCGACTGCTGAAGCGGTGGTCAATACCTGGCCATTGTCCCAATTTCTTGCATATCTTCATGGTAAGTAAGGTAAACTGCGGAAAGTATTTTGAAAACAAATGCGTTGAAAATTCGCAGTTTCCTTGAGTAATTCACAAGAATCCAGGCTGTTGTATTCAAATTATTTTTTTGTGAATTATAAAAAACGGCCGATTTTTTAATGTAACGGAAACGATAATGAATGACGCAGAAATTAACATAATTTTACACAAAGCCTTCGGGGCCGATCTTGATACGGATGTGCTTGATATGTTGTGCGAGGCTGCGGTGCAGCGAACTTATCCAAAGGGGGCTTCCCTGTGCCGGCAGGGTGAAATTGGTGATGAGATGTTCATTCTCGTGAGTGGGCAAGTTGTTGTTATGCAAAAACGCCCCCAAGAGCCTGAACGTACCCTGGATGTTTTGAAGTCAGGCCGTTTTTTTGGGGAAATGGCTTTGATTGATAATTCGCCGCGCATGGCGACCTGCACGGCCGTTACCGATGTAGTCGTGCTTGAAATTACACAAAAGGTATTTGATTACCTGGTTGAACACAGCCCTATATTGGCCTATACAATTTTGCGCCGCATTTTATTTCACATGCGGCGACAGGATTCACTCGCTATTGCCGATCTGGAAACCAAAAATGCTGAGCTGGCGCGCGCCTATGCTGATTTGCAGACTGCACAGTCTGAATTGATTGTAAAAGAACGCTTGCAGCACGAGCTGGAACTGGCCGCCGATGTGCAGCGCCGCCTGCTGCCGATGCGGCTGCCTCAATATCCAGATTATTCCTTCGCGGCATATCTGGAGCCGGCGCGCCATGTGGGAGGCGATTTTTATGATGTTTACGATCTGGATGATACACATGTAGGTATTTTGATTGCCGATGTCGCGGATAAAGGGGTGCATGCCTCGCTTTTTATGGCTGTCACGCGTACGCTCTTTCATCAGGAAGCGCAGCGATCGCTTTCTCCGGCGGTTGTGGCGCAAAATGTGCATGCGGGTATGTTGGCTGTTGCGCCGACGCTTGATGTGTTTGTCACGGCTTTTTATGGCGTTTTGCACCGTCCCAGCGGCATGTTGACCTACGTGCGCGCTGCCCATGAACGGCCGTTGCTGGCCTATCAGGATGGTCGGGTGGAAAATTTGCCCGGAGACGGCCGTTTTTTGGGAATGGTGCCTGATTTGAGTTTAAGCGAACACGTTTTCCAGCTTCAATCCCACAACCGTTTGCTGCTTTTCAGTGATGGGCTGGTTGATGCAGCCAATGCCGACAACAATCGTTATGGCCTGGCGCGTCTTGAATCGGCATTGTGCAGTGGCCGAACTCTGTCAGCGTCTCAATTGGTCGCGCATATGGTTGCTGATGTTGAACATTTTGTACAAGGTGCGCCCCAATTTGATGATTTGACTTTACTCGCTGTGGAGGTGTGCGAGCAGGCTCTATGACCTCAGAAAACAAAAATGCATCGCAGCCGGCAGGGCGTGAGCCGATACCGTGGAAATGGTTGTTGCTTGGATTTGGGATAGCCTTCGTGTTGATTATGCTTATCTGGTTTGGTTTTCAAACCTGGTTAAGACAGATTACGCCGGAAACGGCCGTTGCCGGCCAACCAACCTTGATTCGACTTACCGCGCCGCCCAGTCCGGTTCCCTCCCTCACGCCCACGCGTGCTACCGCAACGCCAATTCCAACCTTCACGCCGATTCCAACGCCGGATGTGGCCGTGGCCCCAGATGAGCTGACCGTGGGATTTTATGCCGTTGTTGCCAATACCGACGGTTTGGGTGTGACCATTCGCGGCGGCCCCAGCACGCAAAATATTGTGATTATTGTGGCCGAGGAAGGCGCGCCGCTGTTTATAATCGGAGGCCCGCAAGAAGCGGGGGATCTGATATGGTGGCAGGTGCGTCTGGCTGACGGTACTGAAGGTTGGGCGGCAGGTAGTTTTTTGGAGCCTGCGCCTGCGCCATAAGGTAAAAACTATGAACGACGCCGCTCGGATTGATCAGCTTCGTCAAGAAATCAACTTCCACTTGTATCGTTATCATGTTTTAGATGCGCCGCTCATCAGCGATGCGGAATACGATGCCTTTTATCAGGAGCTGCTTGCGCTGGAGCAGGCCCATCCGGAATTGATTACGCCGGATTCTCCCACGCAGCGCGCCGGAGCCGAGCCATTGGAAGGGTTTGAAAAGGTGTCACACCCGGCCCCGATTTTAAGTCTCGCTAATGCATTTAATGCGGATGATTTGCGCGCCTGGCGTACGCGAATCGGCCGTTTATTACCCGATCCTGAAATGCATCTTGATTATGTCGCAGAGCCTAAGCTGGATGGTTTGACGGTCGTTTTGACCTATCGTGATGGCGTCTTTGTGCAGGGCGCAACGCGCGGCAATGGAGAAATTGGGGAAGATATAACGCAAAACCTGCGAACGCTTTTCAGCCTGCCACGCCGGATTCCAGTTGATCCGAACGCGGGCATCGCGATGCCTGCTTATCTGGTTGTGCGCGGCGAGGTGTTTTTTCCGCTGGACAAATTTGAGGCGCTGAATCGGGCGCGGGCTGAAGCGGGCGAACCGATTTATATGAATCCGCGCAACACGGCCGCCGGCTCACTGCGCCAGCTTGATCCTGCGAAAACGGCGAAACGGCCGTTGCGGCTTTACTGCTATGATTTTATTATCTGGGAAGGAATCGAAATGCCGCCAACACAATGGGAGCGGCTTGATTTACTGCGCCAGTTTGGTTTCCCTGTTTCGCCGGATAATACCTATTGCGACAGGCTGGAAACCGTTATTGAGGTATACGAAAGCTGGATCAATAAGCGCAATCAAATCAATTATGAGGTCGATGGCGTTGTTGTAAAGATCAATGACCGGCCGCTGGCCGACACGCTTGGTTTTGTGGGCAAAGATCCGCGCGGCGCAGTCGCCATGAAGTTTCCGGCCCAGGAAAAAACCACAAAACTGATCGACGTCCAGGTCAACGTCGGGCGCACCGGTATTTTGGCTCCCGCAGCGGTGTTGGAAGCGGTCGAAATTGGCGGCGTCATTGTGCGCAACGCCACATTGCACAATTATGATGAAATCGAGCGCAAGGATATTCGTATTGGGGATACCGTTGTGGTGAAACGGGCCGGGGATGTAATTCCCTATATCGTTGGCCCAATCATTGATTTGCGAGATGGGTCGGAGCAGGTGGTGGAACGGCCGTCTCGCTGTCCTGAGTGTGGTGAAGCGGCCGTCCAGGTGGAAGGTGAAGTGGCTATCTACTGCGATAATCCTGCCTGTCCGGCCCAGCTTGCGCGGCGGGTTGAATATTTTGTTGGGCGCAGCGCCATGGATATCGACAGTTTTGGTTCAAAAACGGCCGCCTTGCTGGTTTCTGAAGGTTTAATCCGGGACATCGGTGATATTTACAGTTTGCAGCGTGCTGATTTGTTAGCGCTTGAAGGGCACAAGGACAAAAAGGTCGATAATTTATTGGCCGGGATAACGACCAGCAAAGCGCAGCCGGCCGACCGCGTGTTGACTGCATTGGGCATTCGTTTTGTGGGTAATGTGGTGGCCGGGCTGCTTATTGATGCAGTTGGCGGTATTGATCAACTTGCGGCTGCTAATCAGGAGAGTTTGGAACAAATCGAGGGAATTGGTCCGCAAACGGCCGTTTCGGTTGAAGAATGGTTTGCCAGGCCGCGGAACCAGGAAATTTTAGTCAAACTGCGCGCAGCGGGCTTGAATTTTGCGGCCGAAAAGCAGGAAACGGCTGTGGAAACAGGCGCAGCATTGGCGGGGTTGACTTTCGTTATCACCGGAACCCTGCCTACGATGACACGCAATGAAGCCCAGGCTTTCATTGAAGCGCTTGGCGGCAAAGTAACCGGGACAGTAAGCAAAAACACAGATTATTTGCTTGCAGGTGAAAATGCAGGCAGCAAACTTAAAAAAGCGGACTCATTGAATATACCGGTAATCGATGAAGCGAGTTTAAATGCGATGATTAGCGACTAGATTAGCTGTGATATATGGTTTTTGAGAATCCATTTGATGATAACGGCCGTTTCATTTCCCCTTCCTTGAACCGCGTGCGCATTGTTGATTTGCCTGGATACCCACTTGACAACAGCTACCGCAACCAGACTGGTTATGCGCTGTTGTCAAAAATGGCGTTGCAGCTGCTTGTTAGAGAAAATTCGCGCCAGCTCCAGCTTGCTCCCGACAAAAGTTCCAATTTGATCACGCTTGAATCCTGCTTTTCATCTAACAATCTCAAGGTGAGAACCGCTGCTCAGTCCGTTGCGCAGGAATACGGCCGTCGCCTGGGCATTTTGTTGTTGACCTTAAAACGAGGTGATGTGGTTAATTGTACTGCACGGCCAGAGTGGGATGCGCGTCATTGGTCGCTTTGGGCGCAAATTGATAAGGTCTGGCTGGGCGGCGGTCTGGTTGCGGGCGCATTGGGGAAACTGGCCGCAGCCACCGCCCAGACGCTGTTGCAAGAAGCCGGGTTTTTTTCTTACCAGGTGCGGCAGGCTGAAAATGCTTCTTTTTTGCCGCTGGTTGGCCTTGCGCAGCTTGCGCCATCTGACGCCACGGCTATGCTGCTGGTTGATTTTGGTCATACGGCCGTTAAGCGGGCAGTTGCTTTTTTTCAAGCTGGAAAAATGAACCGGTTGCAGCCGCTTCCAAGCGTTCCCACGCCCGTGGCCGAACTTCAGCCTGGGTCACCTGACGCGCGTGCAGAAATTACGGCCGCTTTTGTGGTAGAGGTGATAGTCGATGCATGGAAGCGCGCATGGCAGAACGATTGGCCTGTATGCGATTTGGTGGCCGTCAGTATGGCCTGTTATTTGATCAACGGGCATCCGCCCGCCTCTGAAATTGGCGTATACGGCCGTTTGCAATTTTTAACAGATCATGTACAAACTTATCTGGCGGAACGTCTGCGCGCCGAGCTGAAGCGGCCAATCGATTTGCAGCTGTTTCATGACGCCACCGCTGCTGCGCTGCCGTACGCCGGCGCGCAAAATACGGCCGTCCTCATGCTGGGCACAGCAATCGGCAACGGCTTAGCGCAGTTTCTTTGACTATTTGACTACCCGACAACAAGATAACCAGATTAAAAACACTATGCCTGAATTTTTTAATGTTTTACCCCCAGATGAAGCTCGCAATTTATTGTTTGAACATATGACGACCGTTTTAGCGGCTGAAATTATTGCTACGCCGGATGCGTTGGATCGCGTAACGGCCGTACCCGTCTACGCACCCCACGCCTTGCCCGCCTTTCGCCGCAGCACGATGGATGGTTATGCCGTGAGGGCGGCGGATACGTATGGCGCCAGCGGCAGCCTGCCTGCTTTTTTACAGGTCGTCGGTGAAGCGCCAATGGGCGCCGCCGCCCAGGTCGAAATTGCGCCTGGCCAAGCTGTCATTGTCCATACCGGCGGTATGATTCCGGAAACGGCCGATGCCGTTGTGCAGGTGGAATTAACGCAAGGCGTTGCAGCGGAAACGGCCGCGCCCCCCTTTGAGATTGAGGTTATGAAAGCCGTGGCGGTGGGGCAGAATGTGCTGCAAATTGGTGAGGACGTCGCCCAGGAAGCACAGATTCTGCCGGCTGGTCATCTTCTACGGCCTCAAGACCTCGGCGGTTTGTTGGCGCTAGGGGTTACGGAAGTTGCTGTGATTCGTCGCCCGCGCGTCGCAATTTTGGCGACTGGGGATGAAGTTGTTTCGCCATATGAAACGGCCGTTCCGGGCCAAATCCGCGACATTAACAGTTACACTGTTGCAGGCCAGGTGCGGCGCGCCGGCGGCGTTCCAGTTTTGGGTGGTATTGTCCCGGATAATTTTACGGAGTTGGAAACGACCGCTGCTGCAAAGCTGGCCGACGCGGATATGCTTGTGATGTCAGCCGGTTCATCTGTCAGCGTGCGGGATATGACTGTTGAAGTGATAGGGCGTCTTGGAAAGCCTGGCGTGCTGCTGCACGGCGTCGCCACGCGACCCGGCAAACCGACGATAGTCGGCGTTGTTGCCGGAAAGCCGGTTTTGGGCCTGCCCGGAAATCCCGTTTCCGCCATGGTGCAATTTGATATGTTTGGCATACCGGCGATTTACCGATTGCAGGGAGTGATCCAGCCGCCCAGGCGCGGCCTGGTGTGGGCGCGCCTCAGCCAGAATATTGCCAGCGAGAGCGGTCGAGAAGATTACGTGCCGGCGCGACTGGAGAAAAGTGAAACGGGATTCATTGCTGTTCCGGTATTTGGCAAAAGCAACTTGATTTATACGTTGGTCAATGCAGATGGGCTTATCAAGATTCCGCTCAATAAAGGTGGATTGTTAGCAGGGGATCTTGTTGAAGTAAGATTATTTTAAGAACACTAAAGGCGCCGTAAAAGTATAATGGCGCTGTTTGGCAGCTAAAATGCAGCGCTAAATGTTTTTCTTTACACCTCGATACTCCTTCACAATTGCGAAACGTTTATAGCGGCCGTTTTCTGTTTTATGGACAGGAAGGTTAATATTGCACCTGGCAGGAAGTACTTGTACTATTTGTCGCAAACAAGGTTCAAACGGAGGGAAGTCCATATGCATGCTGACAAACGGCTTTTACACAGTTTGCCGGTTTTGGTCGATTTAATAGCCATTTTGGCGATCATTTTTGGTTTAAATACCCTTTCCGAGCCCCTCGAAACGCCTGCAGGGTGGAATGCGTTCTGGTTAGCATTTTTCTATCTTGTTTTTTGTCTTGGCGTTTATTTGATCCGCAAACTCGACTCCATTCCGAACAATGGTGAGTGGACCCCACCTGGTTGGATCATGCAGCCGAAGAGCCGCGCTGGTCTGGCAATCTTTTTTGGTTTGTTAATGGTGACAACTCTGGCATACCAATTGGGATACTTTGCTTCTTTACTGGATATTCGCACGGCTTTTATGGAAGAAGGGAATTCCATGGCGTTTTTCGTGTTTGCGCCAGGGGCATGGATCAGTTTTTCTATGTTATATATTTTGGTACTGGCTTTTCCGGTGAATGCAAATGTGAAACCACAATCGGTACGGTATGCGACGTTTTCGTTTTTAGGGTTGTTAGGCGTTCAGGGAATGGTATTATTTTCTGTGGCGCAAGCGCATGCATGGGTATCACAAATTGGGGATGTACATGCCGTTTTTTTATTGATACTCGCTTTTTTGACGCTGTTACTTTCTTTTGTACCGCCGCGTATGATGTATCAAGATAAAGAACCTGATTTGCCCGGGTGGATTTCGCTGCTGCTTCTACTGCTGGTTGCTACGATGTGGGTTGTTTTTGCTCCTCTATAAATAACCTCCCGGAAACTTGTTAAAAACACCTATTGCCTGCTCCAAAATGCAATTTCACCTTCGCCGACTTCTCGCATTTGACCCCCACCGGCATAAACAACCATGATTTTTGCCTGGCGATTCTTAACCATAGGAAGGACAAGAGCGGCGCTATCGGGCGACCAAAGCTGGTGACTGAGAGTATATTGATCAAAATAGGGCAAGAACTGGCCTAAAAATGAGTTTGTTGGGACAAACTCAGCTATCTGCACGCCGTTGCCTTTTTCTACATCAATGATGGACAGGGCTAACTGATGTAAGGGGGTTTGTATTGGTATCTGGTTTGCGGTTGGAATGGTTTTAGTTAATCGCCGCGGAGTTGTGTTATTTTCTTTTGCTTGCTGTTCAGCACCGAGTGGGTTGAGCGTCGGCGCGGTGATGGCGGCAATTTTCTTGCCATCCGGGGACCAGAAGAAGGCCAGTACTGTATTCGGGCTGAGTACTTTTATCTCACCTGTGTCTGCATTTAAAACCCGCAGCGGCCCCCAAAAGGCGAAAGACTCGTTTTCTGCGCCACTGATGAAGGCAAGATTGTTATCTGCCGGGCTCCACGACATGGCAATTGAGCCGCTGTGCCGTTTTTCGAATTGTTCGCCGGTGTCATTGTCCTGGACAACCAGCCAACTGATGCCGCCTGCTTTAAGTTGTGAATAGGTCCAGTAACGGCCGTTTTCTGAAATTCCCGGTGTTTGAAAGAAGCCTGGAGAAGTTACCTGTGGCACTTGCTCCTCGCCTTCATTGTCAATTAATGCGACGCGCGCATCTGAATTTGGCCCGCCGCTGTGAATAAACAATTCAGCGCTGTTATCGGTCCATTTCCAATAGAAAGGTGAGCCGGTAGCAATGACGCGGCTTTCTGTTTCATTTGCAACATCTGCGATATGTAAACCAATTCCACCGGTAGGGTGGTTGGCCAGAAAACTGATTTGTTGATTGTCGGGCGCCCAATAGAGATAAAATGGATTACGACCGCTGCTGAAGTAAACTTCTTGTGGTTGTGTTTGGCTTTGATCATCACCAATCACGTAAATACCGCCGCCGCGAAAGCTGCTGCCAATTGCCGCGATCTGACTTCCGTCCGGAGACCAGGCCGGGAATTGGAAAAGCTGGTTGCTATTGGTCAAAGTACGCCTGTCTTCGCCATTGGGCGCTATGGTTTCAATTTGTCCTTCGTTATTAATCAGCACAATTCGGTTAATGGAGAGTTCGTTTTCAGTTTCAATTGCAGCAGAAGCGCTTGTGGCAGTTTGGTCGGAAACGGCCGTTGCCATAGGATTGACGTCAATAATCACCTCATCAACCTGGCTGTCCGGTTTCACAAGCGCTGTGGAAAGTTGGGGCGGCCCATTTTCTGCTTCACGTTGTGTTATTACCCAATAGACGCTTGCCAAAGACGATGCGAGCAAGGCAAAAACAAGTATCAAAGCCAGGCCGGAAAACCAACAGCTTTTCCACCGCGATGGGCGAATTTCTGATTGTTGCTGGAAATTATTATAATCAGGCGTCATAAACCGCGCTCCGTAATTTTATTCGCTGTCTGCATTTTAGCACCGCCTGGTTAACACACTATAGCCGTGCTTACACAATACTTATGTAGTTGTTCCAAAATACCGGTGTCTGGCCAATTCAAGGCCTGTCAGGTTTTTACCTCGAGTGGAGTGTGAGCAAATAGATCACAAAAACTGACAGGTCTGCTTTGGTAAAATAAAAAACGCCAGAATCAAAGAAAATAAAATGGCGGCCCTTTTGACGAATGATAATAAACAAAGAACAAAAACCTTGGACTTTCGTCCTCAGTCTTGCGTTAAATTGTGATAAAATTCCAGCATGCGTCAAATAAAACAAGTCAACAAAGAGGATTCCAATCCTTCAGAGCAGAACACACCAGCCGCTAACGGCATGTCGGGTTTTATTTCTGCGGCCGGAGTGATTCTGGCCGTATCTTATCCTGTATTGGCTTTATCAACAGGCGTGCGAGCCATTTACCAATTGTTCTTCAAAGAAGGCGTTATCAATTATCTCGCGTCTACGCTTAGTTTGATAGCCGCGCTATGTTATCTGATTGCGACAGTTGGGTTTACCATCCGCAAACGCTGGGCATGGAAACTATCGGTGGGAGTATTGTTGTTTGAAACAGCCATGACCCTGGTTATTGGTTCATTGAGCTTAATCTACGCGCAAGAAATCGGCCGTACCGTCTGGGCAAATTTTGGGATGGATTATGGATTTTTTCCGTTGGTGCAGCCTTTGTTAGGTTTAGCGTGGCTGTTCCACCCGGAAACCCTGCGTTTATATGGTATTCGTTCCTAGCAAGTCATCTGCGTCAACATCTAACAGCCTTTCCGCATGGATAAACCGGCGCGTGCCGCTTTCCGAACGAATGAGTAAAGAGTAGATGTGGGCATAATTGCCTTTGATTTTGATTCCAGGCATTAAGGGCGTTTCGGTAATGCCGGAAGCAGCAAAAATAATTTCGTCGCTTTGAACAAGATCGTCAACCGTATAAATGCGCGTGAGGTCCATACCGGCATTTTCAATTTCGGCTTTCTCTTCGAATGATTGTGGCGCCAGCCGCGCCAGCATGCCGCCATCCAAAGCCTTTACGGCACAGGCGGACATGACTCCTTGCGAAGCGCCCCCGACCCCCATTAAAATATCGACGCCTGTATCTGCGATGGAAGCCAAAAGCGCGCCTTCCACATCCCCTTCTTCCTGCAGTAAAATACGCGCGCCTGTTGCGCGAATTTCATCAATTAAATCCTCATGTCGCGCACGGGATAGAACCACGACAGTTAAATCGCGCACAGCTTTTTTCTTTGTGCGGGCAACAAGCGCCAACGTCCAGGCTGCCGGCGCATCCATGCACTCAGGAACCAGCACGTTTGCGGTTTCACGATCGACAACAATTTTATTCATATACTGAGCCGGCAAAGGAGACCACATAGCTCCGCGTGGCGCAACACAAATTAATGAAATGGCTCCGGGGAGTCCCTTGATGAGCAAATTAGTGCCGTCAACCGGATCGACTGCCAGGTCAAATTCCGGTTCACTGGCATGTCCAATAATCTGACCACTGCATAACTGTGCCTGGCCTTCTACCCGCTTTTCTTCACCAATTACTATTTTTCCAAATAATTGCAGATCAGCAAGCGTGTTATGCATGGCCTGATAGGTTGCCAGATGTGACTTTTCATAGTTGCCGGATCCGATCCAGCGGCTGGCAGCCAGAGCAACCGTTTCGGTTACACGTACAAGATCAAGACCAATGTTGCGGGATGGCAGGCGCTTTATCATGAGATGTTTTCCTCGACCAATTTGGCAATTTTATCTGAATTAAACGAATCAAGTTGAACGGCCGTTAGCAGGCCTGCTGCTTGCCAGGCGAGAATACCTCCTTGCAGCATCATGACGTTATCAAACCCTATGTGATTCAAGATGATGAGCAGCGCGGCGGCTGCGTCGGCCGGTGCGGCAGATGAGGACTACTGGACGATTCTGAGGCAAATCGTAGCCATTGCTCAGAAGTTTTGGCAGCGGCAACGAAACTGCCTCTGCAATGTGAGTTTGACGAAACTCGCGCGGTTCGCGTACGTCTACAATGAGCGGCGCCGGGTCGACCGGGTGGGTGTGTAATTGATCCCAAAGTGAAGCGGCTGTGATGGTTGGTATCGGTGAAAGATCGTGATCAAAATCAACAGGCAATTGCATAAGATCGGTGCGTTTGGGGAGATTCAGGCATTCCCTAAAGACACGTACGGGACATTCATAAATGCAGACAGCAGGATCGAGAACATGATAGAAAAGTTTGCTGATAACAATGTCTTCATCAATAAAATTTTCCGGGTGAATATGTTCGATAAATCCGGTTGACTCCATCAGGCGCATCACGCGTGGGTTGGCGCGCACCATAAACACATCACCGCCGCGACTCCGAAAACCATCTACGATGCTTTCCAACATGTGAATTCCGCTAAAATCAATATGGTTAACGTTATGCATTCGCAAGAGCAAAAAACGCTGGTCGGGGTGCTGGGTTGAATGTTCCAAAATAAATTCTTCTACATGGTTGACTGCACCAAAGTAAAGTCCGCCCAAAATTTCAATGATGCCCAATTGGGGACAGGGATCGCGTTCCGGCTGGTAATAAAAGTGGCGGAAGCTTTTATCGGGCAGGACGGCATGGATGCGCGGGGTGCTGGTGCGCATGACATAGAGCACAAAGGAGAGGACGATTCCAAGGAGTACGGCCGTTGCTATCGGCAAAAACATCGTCCCCAAAAAAGTTACAACCATGATGGCTGCGTCACCGGGAGCGCCGCGCAAAATCCGGCCGATTTCTTCTCGGTCCACCATATTAATGGCGGTCACTATCAGCACGCCGGCCAGCGCAGAGCGGGGTAAATAGCGCGCGAAGGGGCCTAAAAAAAACATAGAAACCAGCACAAAAATACTGGATAAAATCGAGGCGACAGGTGTTTTGGCGCCCGCGCGGAAGTTTACGGCCGATCTTGAAAAGGAGCCTGCCACAGCAAAACCAGAAAATAGCCCTGACAGAAGATTTGCCATCCCTTGCCCCACAAATTCCTGGTTACTGTCCAATCGCTGCCGGGTTTGTGTCGCAATTGAGCGCGCGATTGCAGTTGTGGAGACCAACCCAATAGCGCCGACGGCAATTGAACCTGTCAGCAATTCACTGATTAGCTCGAAATTGGTTAGCGGCAAATCCGCCAATGGCGGTAGTCCGCTGGGAAGTTCCCCAATGACAGCGACGCCGCGTCCGTCCAGGCTCAAGATGAACACGACGAGTGACATCATAATCATGCTAATAAGAGACGCCGGCAGCTTTGGATTGAACTTTTGCAAGGCAAAGATCAAAACGATCGTAATCAACCCGATGGCAGTCGTAGGGACATTGGCTCCGGGAGCAGCAACAATAATGCCCATTGATGTTTGTAGAATATTTTGGCTGGGCAAATTTAAGCCCAGCAGCGGTTCGATTTGATTGATGGCAATTAATACACCGGCGCCGGTTGCAAAACCAACGATGACAGAATGGGAAACAAAATTGATCAGCACGCCCAGGCGGGCAAGTCCGAGAAAAAGTTGAAAAACCCCAACCATCACAGCCAGGACGCCGGCTGCAACAATGTATTCCGGTGTGCCCGGTATGGCGACAGCAGAAAGGGTTGAAAGCAGTAGCAATGAGGTGGCGTTGGTAGGTCCGTTGTGGTTTTGATTGGAAGATCCCCACATCGCTCCTGCAATGCCTGCTACAACGGCTGCATAGAGGCCCATTTCAGGCGGCAACTCTGCGATCACGGCGAAGGCGATAGATTGTGGTAGTAAGATAACTGCTACAGTAAGGCCGGCAATTAAATCTGGACGGAAATCGGCGCGATCATAGTTACGGAACATTCGCACGGGCTGCAGCATAAAGCCAACGGCCGGTTTGATGGCTGATTTGATATTTTGTTTTGCTTGAGGGATCGCTGCGGCGGTCATGGGTTTAGGCCTCTTGCGAAAAAGTTTTTGATTACATTTAGAGTGTACGCATGAGACTTAGAGCCGTCAAGTTTCCCTGACATGATTAGTCGGCCTTCAAGCAGGGGACGGAGCCTGGTCATTTTGCGCCAGGTCAATAATTCGATACGGATACACATTAATTACTGTTGTTTTTTGATGTTTCGTTACGCGGATTGTGTCTTGGCGGTATAGGTGGATATGCCCGTGCAGCAGGTAGGTGGGTTTGAAGAGTTGCATGAGGGTAAGAAAGACCTTGAAACCGGTGTGCGGCAGGTCAGAGCGATCGTGAATACCAAAAGGAGGGGAGTGGGTAACGAGGATATCGAGGTAACGGCCGTATCGCTGTCGATTCCATAACAATTTTGGGATCAACCGGGCAATTTGGTTGCGCATTTCCGACTCAGTATACATATAGGGCCGGTTTGGACGGTAGCGCATTGAGCCTTCAAGCCCGGCAAGAAGTAGTTCGTTGATCTGGACGGTACGGCCGTGTACATCAATGCCGCCCGGGACATCTTTCAGCACGCGTTTGTCAGCCATGTATTGCGGCGATTTGTCATGATTTCCACGCACGTAAACAAGCGGCACATCCATAGCCGAAACCAAAAAATCCAAATAATAAAAAGGAAGATCGCCGCAGCCAACAAGTAGATCAATGTCAGGGTGCTTCTCGCGCACGTTGCTGCAATATAGATGATCTACGACACGATCGCTGACGGCCAGGATTTTCATGGATCAGGCCATTCCCGCTGTTGATTTAATTGTAATTTATCTAAAATGGCTTGTTCTAAATTGATTTCCGTGATGCTGGCTAATTGCAGGAGATATAAGGCAACATCAGCCAGTTCTGCAGCCAATGCTTCCTGATTTGCAGCGTCTTCACGCCATTGAAAATGTTCCAGAACCTCAGCCGCTTCAATCACCAAAGAAGCGGCCAGATTACGCGGGGTTTGTGATTTGGGGGAATTTTCCGCGTACCAGCCCTTGCTTGTTACAAAAGCATGCATGTGGGCTTCAAGTTCATAAAGGTGCATATAAAAAATAGTCCACAGAGAGCGCACAGAGGGCAGAGAGTTTGATTTTCCCTGTGCGCCCTCTGTGATCCCTGTGGTTATAAATTAGCAAAAAAGCGGATTAGAGGCGTTCTGCTACGTAAACCGCCAGATCAGCCAGACGGCTGGAGTAGCCCCATTCGTTGTCGTACCAGGTGACGATCTTTACCAGATTGCCACCCATTACATCTGTAGAAGGTCCATCAATCGTAGAAGAAGCAGACTCGCCGATGAAGTCGCTGGAAACCAGCGGTTCTTCGGTGTAGTCCAGTACTTTGCCCAGCCAGCCATCGGTTTCAGAAGCAGCTTTCAAAGCAGCGTTTACTTCTTCAACCGTCACGTCTCTTGAAACGACTGCGGTCAAATCAACGACGGACACAGTGACAATTGGCACGCGGAAGGCCATGCCGTTGATCTTGCCGTTTAGCTCTGGCAGCACCAGACCGACCGCTTTGGCTGCGCCGGTGGTGGTCGGGATGATGTTAGCGCTGGCGGTACGCGCGCGGCGCAAATCTTTACCGGCCATATCCAAAATCTTTTGCCCGTTGGTGACAGCGTGAATGGTGGTCATGAGCGCTTTTTCAATGCCAAAAGCATCATGCAGCGCCTTGGCGGCCGGCGCAAGACAGTTGGTGGTGCAGCTCGCGTTTGAAATGACATGCTGGGTAGCGGGATCATAGGTCTCTTCGTTGACGCCCAGGACGAAAGTGCCGTCAATGCCTTTGCCGGGGGCGGAAATGATGACTTTCTTTGCGCCTGCAGCCAGATGTTTACCGGCGGATTCTTTGTCGCGGAAAATGCCCGTGCATTCCAGCACGATGTCAACGCCCAGTTCGCCCCAGGGCAAGTTGGCGGGATCGCGTTCGGCATAGCTCTTCAGCTTTTCGCCGTCAATATAGATGTCGTCATCACGTACGTCCACTTCACCCGGGAAACGGCCGTATGTTGAATCATACTTCAGCATGTGCGCATTAGTCGCCACTGGCATGAGATCATTAATCGCTTCTACGTCGAGAACACCTTGGTAATCCTCGTAGATTTTTTTGAATACCTGGCGGCCGATACGGCCGAAACCGTTTATACCAATTTTAACAGCCATTGGAAATCTCCTTTTTGAAAAACATTGATAATCCTGATTATACGACGTAAATCGTCGTACGAAAGGCGCAAAATGTCATGTCTTGGACATTACATTTGACGCCAAATACGCATTTTAGTTAAGCAAGCTCATTACGGCGGCAGCCAGTTTTTGGCTGTCATGGCGCCAGGGGCGCTTTGAATCAACCAGGTCTGCCGTGATCATGGCGACATTTTCGGGCGGTTCAGGCTGCACAAACACGGTTTGCCCGCCGCCTATCTGTGGGGGCACAGACAAATTGTCGTTGGCCAGGACTGCGGTTAGAAAATTTGTGGGAATATGTTGTAAAAGGGTGGCGACATGATTGGCCACACTATAATTATCCGTCTCTCCCGGCTGTGTGGCAAGGTTACAAATATATATCTTAGGCGCGCGCGCGTGCAGCATCGCCTGCGCCAGGTCCGGCACCAATAAGTTTGGAATGATGCTGGTAAAAAGACTACCCGGGCCCATTAAAATTAGGTCTGCCTGAAATATGGCTTTGAGAGCAGGCGGGTAGGCGCGCACGTCTGCCGGTTCCAGAATGACGCGTTGGATGCGTCCGCCCGCTTCCGGGATGGCTGATTCACCGGTGACGCGCTGCAAAACGGCCGTTTCGGGCGTATTGCCAATCAAAATATCCGCCGCCAATGAGACATTCGCTAGAGTCGAAGGCACAACGCGCCCGCGCATTGCCAATACGCGCTGCGCCGCCAATAACGCTTCATCAAAACTGCCTGTAATGCCCGTGAGAGCGGCCAGCAGCAAATTGCCAAAAGCATGTCCTTGTAATTCGTTGCGTTCACCCTCGCTTACCTGGCCGCCGAATCTGAATTGCAAAAGCTGGGTCATTAGCGCTTCATCTCTCGACAGCGCGGCGATGTTGTTGCGGAAATCACCTGGCGGCAGCAGCCCATACTCACGCCGTAAACGGCCGCTGCTGCCCCCATCGTCGGCGACAGTAACAATCGCGGTGATATTGTGGGTGTAGGCTGTCAGGCCGCGCAGCAGCCCCGGCATACCGGTTCCACCGCCTATGGCAACAATGTGAGGGCCTTGTTTACGTTTATCCTCATGTTTCATCTGGTTCATGCGTGCCATGATTATAGCCCTATTAGATAAACTTATGGTAACTATACAGCTAGACCTTTCAGGTTTGCCCGAGAAGCGATTGTCCTTAAGAGCAAAAACTGACAGGTCTCTCGGGTACCATAGTTACAACTTATGTAAGAACTGCTACAGTTGTATTGTCTAATATGCGGCTATGCTTACATACAGTTTGTTGGATTGAATAGAAAGACGGAGAATTTATGTCAACTATTTCACAAAAAAGTCAAAGTGAAGAGCCAATTCCGGATTCATTTCTGCGTAAAAATGCGCAAAAAATCTTTGCCTTGCTATTTTGGGCGCTTCTATTGGGGGCCTATGCCTGGTACGTCCAAAGCAATGATCTTACGATTCAAGAAAGCGTAGTCTCCCTGGCAAAACTAATTACAACAAGCGCTTATGGACCCTTACTATACATTCTTATCTATGCGCTGCGTCCGTTGATTCTCTTTCCCGCAACGATATTGACGGTTTTAGGCGGCTTTTTATTTGGGCCGATTTGGGGCGTGATTTACACAATTATTGGCAGCAATACCTCCGCCATGGTTGCATTTACGGTGGGCTTATATTTTGGCAAAGGCCTGCTTAGTTCTGAAGAGGGCGCTGGTCTTGTGCAGCGATATGCAAAGCGTATTCGCGAGAACAGCTTTGAGTCTGTGTTAATTATGCGCTTGATATTTTTGCCCTATGACCTGGTGAATTATCTTTCCGGATTTCTACGCATTAATTGGAAAGCTTTCTTGCTGGCAACTGCGATTGGATCTATTCCGGGGACAATTTCTTTTGTCCTATTAGGATCATCTTTTGGAACGCTGGAAGAGTTACTAAATGGAGAAATCAAATTGAATCCGCCCGCTTTACTGGCCTCAGTGGGTTTGATTGTTATTAGTTTGATTTTGTCGCGTATTTTAAAACGTCGCGAAGCGAGCGCCGAGACGAAAGCAGTCGAAGCCCAAGATTAAAAAAATTCTTGCACTGCTTTATTACCCGTTCTTTTTACGAAACTGGCGGCGGCGGCGGTAGGTGAGTACCTGGGGAGAGAAGCGAATTTTCTCGCGCGCACCGTAGCTCAGCAGTCGCCGCAAATCCATAGCTTTGAAAAAATGATCGCGATATGCGCCGCGCCCCATAAACCCTTCATCCGGTCTGAGCAGTTCCAGACGAATTTTGTTTTTAGGCAGAAAAGTTTTGCCTTGTAAAAGTTCAATAAATGGGCTGGGCATCCATTCAACGCGCGTAAAAATGGTTTGGATGACAGCAACGGCCGTATCCACTGACGCCTCATTGGTTGGATCTACCGCATCTATGACAGTATCAACCGCAGCAGCAATTTGGTCAAACTCAGCAAAGCCGCCGCCTGCCAGCTTGAGTTGGTAAAGTTCGTGATAGTAAGCTTCTCGATTCGCGCCGTATTGAGCGCGCAGCATATTGAGTTTTACCAGCTCGGTGTACGCGCCCAACAGCCACATAACGGCGTAAACCTGCCACAATTTAAAATTTTTGAAGGATTTGTAGCTGTTGGCAATCAACCGGTCGGCCGTATGGGTGAAGTTTTGGGTCACTCGTTCCAGTGGGGCGAATGCTTTGGCGGAATAGTCGCCGTTTTCCTGGGCGTTCAGCAGGAGATTGGCGAGGATGGAAACGGCCGTTAACGAGGCATACAACCCCTTCGAGTAAAGCGGGTCGATAAAACCGGCCGCATGACCCAACAAAGCCCAGCGGTCACCCACAACTTGTGTGGAACTATATTGAATTCGCCCGGTTCGAGTCCAGTCTCGCACCGGCTGTCCTGCACGTATCTGCGCTTTGATGGATGGGAACTTGTCGACGATTGAGAAAAATTCTTCCTCAGGCGATAAATCTTCGCGCAGCGGGAACTGGCGCGGATCAAGCAGAAGTCCTACGCTGCAAAGTTCATTCGTTGAATCTGGATGGTTATTAAACGGAATCACCCACAGCCAGCCGCCGTCAAAAATGTGGTGGAGCGTGCCTTCCGACATGCGAAACGGCAGTCCATACGCCTTCTGCGAGCCGCCTGCCTGGTGATAGCAGGGCACATTGACCATGTGAGTAAAGATTGTGCGCGAATGGGTGCGCAGGTTTCTATCGCGTAGATTAAATTTTTCGGCCAGAAGTGAACGAAATCCAGCGGCGTCTACGACATATTTGGCGCTTATTTGCCGGTCTTTTGTATGAATGGTGACACGATCAGGTTGAAATGTGATATCTGTAACGGGGGTGTGCTGCAGCAGCGTCGCTCCGTAGGAAACGGCCGTACTCGCCATAAAATAGTCGGTATCCTGCCGGTAAAGATGAAACTCGTGTCCGTGAGGTTCTTTAGGAATAACCGCCTGCAGCGTGCGCTGCGGATCATGTGGCCGGCCGGGTGTATGGTGTAAAAACCCGAAATGACGTTTCATGCCGTGGGATGTACCCGCAAACGGCAGGAAATTTTCGGAGCTAAAGTAGGCCAGCTCAGGTACGTCATATAAATCCGCCATGGCGCGCATCGTTTCCGATGTTTCCAAAATCAGCGATTCCCCGATTGAAAAGCGGGGATGGCTTTTCGCTTCGAATATAATGACGCGCAAATTCTGGCGCGCTAAAATTGCGCCTAAAGCCGAGCCGGCAAGTCCGGAGCCGATAATAGCGACATCAAAATCAGATATTTTTAACGTGTCCACGCCAGCCATTTATTGAACAATTTTTCTACGGTGGGCGTTAAGCGGGTGCGGTTCCACGCATCGGCCGTTTTGCGGATTGCTTCAGCTTGCGTTGGGTATGGATGAATGACCTGCATCAGTGTCCCCAGCCCTAACCCGGCCACTATCGCCAGCGTGATTTCACTGATCAAATCGCCTGCGTGCGGCGCGACAATGGTTGCGCCCAAAATTTTGTCGCTGCCCTTTTTAACATGAATTTTAACAAAACCTGTGTCCACGCCGTCTGTGCGTCCGCGGTCGGTATCTTTAAGATAGGTCGTGAAGGTATCTAAGGCAATGCCTTTTTCCTCGGCTTCACGCGGGTACAACCCAACGTGGGCGACTTCCGGGTCGGTGTAGGTGACCCAGGGCACTGTGAGCGCGCTCAACTTCTTGCTGCGCATAAAAAGTGCGTTTTGCAGCACAATTCGCGCTGCGGCGTCGGCCATATGGGTAAACTGATATTTTAAGGCCACGTCGCCGGCGGCGTAAATATTTTTATTGCTGGTTTGCAGTTTGTCATTAACCACAACGCCGTGCTTCGTGTAGCCAACCTGAGCTGCATCCAGCCCCAGATTTTCAACATTAGGTCGGCGACCAACTGCCAGCAATATCTCATCAACGAGCAGTTCCTGCTGGCGACCTTGCCATGTGACCAGTAAATGTTTGCCTTGCGGGCTGCGGCTGATTTGTTCAATTTTTGCGTCCAGACATAAATGGATGCCATCTTGTTCCATTTGGGCCTGCACAACGGCCGCTGCTTCTTCGTCTTCGCGCCCCAAGACCTGCGGCAAAATGTCGAGCAAGAAAACCTGGCTGCCAAAACGCTGCATCGCCTGCGCCAGCTCAGCGCCGATCGGTCCTGCGCCAATGACTGCCAACCGAGACGGCCGTTCCGTCAGCTCGAAAAATGTTTCATTGGTCAAATAGCCTGCTTCTGCCAAACCGGGCAGGGGCAGCGTTGCTGCACGGGAACCGGTGGCAATCACTGCTTTTTTGAAGTGGATGGTTTTGCCGCCCACGCTAAACGTCTCAGGGCCGCTGAATGTACCCGCGCCTAGAAACACGTCAATGCCCAAGCTGGTAATTCGTTGCGCCGAGTCATGATGGCTGATATCGGCGCGCACCCGCCGCATTCGCTGCATAACGGCGCCAAAATCGACGGTTGCGCCGTCGGGAACCTGCACCCCAAAATCGGCCGCGCGGGTGACGTCAGCCAGCGCTTTGGCCGAACGAATCACGGTTTTAGAAGGTATGCAGCCGGTATTGAGGCAGTCTCCGCCCAGCAGATGTTTTTCGACCAGCGCAACCTTTGCGCCCACGCCTGCTGCGCCAACCGCACATACCAGTCCGGCCGAGCCGCCGCCAATGACGAGTAGATTGTAACGGCCGTTAGGTTCCGGGTTTTTCCATTCTGGCGGGCAAGCCTGTTGGACCAGCTCACGATTAAGTTCGTCGTCAGGAATTAACGTAATTCGCGTCATACATGCTTCTCCTGGGTGTTCTGAGTAATTTATAGCAAATATTTGAAAAAAACACCGGGTGTTGTGATTCGATTTTTAGTTTACTACCAAAAAATTGACGCTCGCAGCCGCGAAAATCTTACGAGCATCAGGCAGTTATGATGCCCGCAAGAACTTTAGCGGACAACTTATTTTCTACCGTAGCCGGCCTTACACTGGCAATCAATGTTAAGAAAAACATGTGGGGTTTGTATGACGACAGCCAGATGCGCCTCTAAAAATATGGCGTGCAGGCGGTAAGCAATGCCAAATCTTGCGGGAAGAAACGCAGCCGGTCTGATCAACTCATGCGATTGCAAAATGTTCATGCAGAAATGTTTGAATGGCGCTCGCTAGCTCGGATGGTTTTTCCTGGGGGATAAAATGACCAACATTATCAAAAATTAGTAACTCACCCTGCGGCAGATGTTCGGCCAGGTAGTGACTGAACTTTGGCGGCGTCATCATGTCAGCCGCTGCGCCGATGACCAAAGTCGGTAGCTGGATGGTTGGCAGTTGGTCACGCAAATCAAACTGATTGCAGGCTAAAAAATCACCTTGCACCACATAGGAATCATTTTCCAGGTAGCGAACGGCGCCGGCCTCAACCAGCGCGGGGTCAACATTTGGGCCCCACACCGATTTGCTGATTAAAGCGGCAACCTGGTCAAACTGCTCAACACTGTTGTCAAGTATGGCCGGTGCGACGCGCAGCCTGGCCCCCGTCGCGATCAAAACAAGCCCTTGAACGGCCGGATGCTGCCTCAAGGCTATGGTTTGGGCGATTGCGCCGCCCATTGAGTGTCCGGCCAGGATAACGTTTTTTAATTGCAAGGCGTCTAATATGGCTATGATATCATCTGCGTAAGCGTCGATAGTTTGACGACCTGGCGCAGCGGAACGGCCGTGTCCGGGTAGGTCGAGTGCGTAAACGGCCGTTTCCGGCAGTCTTAGAATTTCAGGCGGCCAATCGAGATGTGAACCGCCCGCGCCGTGAATCAAAACCAGACTTGTTGGATATGGCTGGCGTTGAGGATGGGCATAAAAAATATGATTGGATTCAATTGTGATATATGGCATAGTCCCCTCGTGCTTTTGAATAAGTATTCAATGAATCAGCTTCATTGTCAAAAAGTGCCTGTTTGCTTGCAATTTATTGACTGGCTACAATCCTTTTAGGTAATTCCCAGCGTAACTATTCAAGTACCCGAGAAATCTGTCAGGTTTTGCCCTTAAGGACAATTGTTTCTCGGGTAAACCTGATTGGTCTAGCTGTAGAGTTACTTCCTGGAAAGTTTTTTGAATTCCTGCGAAACGAAATCTGGGAATTCCTCAAGGAAACTGCGAGCTTGCTATGACGTTATTTCAAAATACTTTTCGCGGTTTACCAAACTTGTTACGTGCAAATAAACTGAACGTTCAAAAAATGGAGCCTTTCCAATGAGTAAATTTGTGATTACCGGCGGCGAACCA
Source organism: uncultured Chloroflexia bacterium (assembly GCA_963701435.1). Lineage (GTDB taxonomy): Bacteria > Chloroflexota > Anaerolineae > Promineifilales > Promineifilaceae > JAACFF01. The sequence continues at coordinate 70,565 of CAVPAL010000003.1, forward strand.
TTGCGCGGTACTGTGACCGCCAGCGGCAACAAGAACGCCGCTTTAAAACTTCTACCGGCCTGTTTATTAACCGATCAACCGGTTACCTTACACAATATCCCCAATATTCAAGACGTACAAAACACGCTGCTGATCCTGCGTGATTTAGGGGCCGACGTGGCCAAACTGGGTCCGGGCAGTTGGCGCGTCCATGCCAAAAATATTCGCAAACGGGAACTGGACAGCATGCTGGCCAGCCGCACGCGGGCCTCTTTTGTCTTTGCAGGTCCAATGCTGGCGCGCATGGGCGGCATCACCCTGCCCATCCCCGGCGGCGACGTTATTGGGGGACGGCCGTTAGACACCCACGTGCAGGCATTACGCGCTTTGGGAACTCAAATCGAGGTTGAACATGGTCTTTTTACCATGCAGGTGGATAATCTGCGCGGCGCCGGCTATCTGCTTCTGGCTGAAGCCAGCGTGACGGCGACTGAAAATGCGGTTATGGCGGCTGTTTTGGCGGACGGAGACACCATTATCGACAACGCCGCCTCGGAGCCGCACGTGCGCGATTTATGCCGCTTTTTGAACCAACTCGGCGCAAATATCGAAGGAATTGGCACAAATCGGCTCATGATTCATGGCGTCGAAAGTTTGAGCGGCGGCGAATTTACAATTGGGTCAGATTTTATGGAGGTAGGCAGCTTTATTGGCGCGGCGGCCATTACCGGGGGTGAAGTACGCATTAAAAATGCTGATCCACAAAACCTGGGCATGGTACGTTTGGTTTATGAAAAATTGGGAGTGCATTGGTTGGACGATGGTAACGACATCATTGTCCCGCCGGGACAACCATTGCGCATCGAATCAGCTTTGGGCGGCCGTGTACCGGAAATAAAACCAATGCCCTGGCCCGGTTTCCCGCCCGATTTGATGAGTATCGCCGTCGTTGTGGCAACCCAGGCTACCGGATCAATTTTATTGCATGATTGGATGTATGAAAGCCGCTTTTTCTTTGTTGACAACCTGGTATTTATGGGCGCGCGGATTGTGTTATGTGATCCTCACCGAGTCTTGGTGCAGGGTCCTTCAAAGCTGTATGCCAGCCCGCATGGCGTTCCCAGCCCGGATATCCGCGCCGGTATGGCCATGGTGCTGGCTGCGCTGTGCGCAGAAGGCGCCAGCGTGATTCATAATATTCAGCAAATTGACCGCGGATATGAGCAAATTGAGAACAAGCTGCATGCGTTGGGCGCCCGTATTGAGCGCGCTTCATAGGATGCCATGTTTTAAAAAAAATTGGCAAGAAATAGGTGTTTTATTGGATTCTGTGAATTACATAAGGGCTGAAAGTGGTATTTGACCACCCATTGTGGCTAATGTATAATCTTTTGTCGCTTCGCAAGCAGGTAAATTGTCATAAAGCGTGACTTTTTAGGTGAGACCTGATTATCAGACCTGTTTGTGAAACTGTAAACCTTAGAGAATTAGCAAAGACATTTCCAGGGCTAAAAGCCCTGGTTTTTTTAGGAGAATTGACAGATGCCAAAGCGTACTTATCAGCCAAAAATTCGCCGCCGCATGCGCGTGCATGGCTTTCGCACGCGTATGAAGACAAAAGGTGGACGTAAAGTTCTGAAGAACCGCCGCGCGAAAGGGCGCAGCTCCCTGGGCGTGAGCATGAATAATCATGTCAAACGGATTAACTGGAACGGTTCATCTGCAACTGCATACCGTTCGGTTAAACGGTATGGCGGGGGCTAGTAGCCGTCCTGCCTGAGCATGCTGCCGCGCCAAAACCGCCTGCGGCGGACCGGCAGATTTACGTCGTTTGCGTGCAGAGGGACGGCCGTTTCGTCATCCTTTAGCCATTTTATTGGTTCGTTTGCAGATTGAGTCCGCAAATGAGAATGGAACTGACCGCGCACAGGCTGTGCGTTTTGCTTTTTCAGCCAGCCGCCGCGTGGGCAGTGCGGTCAGACGCAACCGGGCTAAACGATTGATGCGCGAATCTGTGCGTTTGCACCTGGATGAAATTGTCTCGGGATGGGATTGTTTGTTGATTGCGCGTGTGCAAACACCAGAAGCGACATTTTTTGAAGTGGAAACGGCCGTACTGCAATTGCTTTCCCGCGCACAGTTATATTCATTACATTTCGACCAAAAAACTCACTTTGAGGCTCAGATTTGAGCAGACGTATGAGAATCAAACCTGCGATTAATTTCTTTTGCTATGATTATGCAAAACAGTGCTAATCCAGGAGTCCGTATATGAAGCGCGGCTTTTTACTATTAATCCGTTTTTATCAAAAGTTTATTTCTCCGGCATTTCCGCCAAGCTGCCGTTTTACACCATCATGTTCTCATTATGGATATGAGGCAATTGAAAAACATGGGGCGCTTAAAGGTGGATGGATGGCTGTGAAGCGCATTGGGCGCTGTCACCCCTTTCATCCCGGTGGGTATGATCCGGTACCTTGATGGAGGAAACGCATTGTTCGTTGTGAAACGGCCGTCCTTTCGGTCTGCCATCATTCTACTTATATTTGTGACTGTATTTTTAACCGCCTGCGGTAGCCGCGTCCAAAATGCAAATTGGCCGGGATTATCGGCTGACGATCAAAAAGTGTACCTGGCCTATGGTCCAGCTGTTCACTCATATGTGGCTGAAACCCAGGAGCTTGCCTGGTCTTTTCCGGCCGAACCTTCCGCTGGTTTGCAATTTTATTCACCGCCGGATGTTTCAGATGGACAGGTTGCATTTGGCGACTATGGGCAGTCGGGCGGATTTCTGTCACCGCAGGTTGTCGTTTCAGTTTATTCCGTTGAAAATACGAACAGCGGCGCCACGCCAGATGAATTATGGAAAAATAGTGAAGATGTGAACGATAAAATTGTCGCTTCTCCACTTCAAGTTGGCGACCAGGTTTTTGTGGGTACTGCCGATAACCACGTGCTGAGTTTAGAACGTGCGACCGGCGCAACCGAATGGATTTTTACCACCGGCCACAGCATTTGGGGGCAGCCCGCCTATCGGGATGGTATCCTCTATGTTGCTTCAATGGATCGCTCTGTATATGCGCTTGACGGTGATAGCGGTGATTTAATCTGGCAGACAACATTCGATGGCGCCCTCGCATCCAGCCCTGTTTTGAATGATAACCTGGTTTATGTGAGCAGTTTTGACGGCCAGGTTCATGCTCTGGATAGTAAAACTGGCGAAAGCCGTTGGGCTGCTTTTGGTGAAGGCGCTATTTGGGGCGCGCCGGCCTATGCCAACGGCGTTGTATATTTCTCTGATGTCATTGGAAACCTGTTCGCAGCCGATGCCGTAACAGGGGATATAAAATGGCAGCAAAAAGCAGTTGGCGCTGTTCAAACAAGCCCTGTTGTAGTTGGCGATAAAGTTTATCTGGCATCAGAAGGAGCATCAGCTGAGGTGCCTGTTGGTGCATTGACTGCCTTTGCCATTGATGATGGCCGCCAACTGTGGCAGCAAATTGCGCCGGCGCCGCTGTTTACCACGCCGGTGGTTGTAGATGACAAGATTATCGTTGCGTTAAGCAGCGAACAAGCTCTCTTAATAGCGTACAATTTAGAAACTGGCGCTATACTATGGGAAATTCCCCCACCCGCAGAAGGGTGATTTGAGTTAATATTTGCGCATGGCGTCCTTTCCATGAATAAGAGTATGGAAAGAACGCTAAATGCACTGCGAAGGCCTGATTTATGTTTAATACTTTCATAGTTGACCCGATGATCAACGCCCTGTTGATGCTGTACCAATTTTTAGGCAGCAACTATCTGTTGGCCATCGCCGTCTTTACCCTTCTCATTCGATTAGTGACGCTGCCGCTGAGTATCCGCCAGCAGCGTTCGATGCAGCGTACCCAGGAGATGCAGCCTCAAATTCAGGCCATACAGAAAAAATACAAAGACAACCCCCAAAAAATGCAGGAGGAGTTTAACAGAATAGGATACAAGCCCACCGAAAGTTTGATGGGTTGTTTGCCGTTGTTAATCCAAATGCCGATTCTGTTTGGTCTTTATCGTGCAATTATTATTACCTTGGGCTCAACGCCGCAATCCCTTTTTGAATTAACCCAGAGCGTTTATGAGCCATTTTTAGGTAATCTAGTTGCGCTGCTGCCGATTAGCAATACTTTTCTCTGGCTGAATCTGGGCCAGCCGGATCCTTATTTCGTGCTGCCTATCCTGGTTTTTGGCACAATGTGGTTGCAACAAAAACTATTGACCCCTACTACGCAAAATAATAAGAAAGGTCAAAAAGATGATAATCCGGCGGCCGCGATGTCGAAATCGATGCAGACGACAATGCCGCTCATGTTTGCTTTCTTTTCGTTGCAGTTTCCATCCGGCTTGTCGATTTATTTCGTTTTGAGTAACCTGGTTGGTATTTTGCAAGGGTGGTATATGCGCCGTGTTGTGCATACAGATACGGCAAGCCCTGATAAGAAAAAAGCAGTGGCAGGTTCAACGCCGCCCCCAAGCAGCGCAGACCTGGCCGTGGCTGAAAACCCAGGCGATCAAAAGCAAGTTGCGGCAAGCGCCAATGGAAAAAAGACACAAAGCAGTAGTAAGAAACAGTCAAAACGGAGACGTCGCTCAGCAAAGCGTTAAGATAATATGTCACAAAACAAGCATGAAATAGAAGTTCATGGACGCACGGTTGATGCCGCCATTGAAGAAGGTTTGGCAAAATTGGGTGTTTCACGTGATGCGGTCACGATCAAAATTGAAGATGAAGGCAGCCGTGGTATTTTAGGTTTGGGTAGTCGGGATGCAGTTGTGCGGCTGACACTCATATCAGATACAAGCCCTGGCCCGGTGAAACCAGGTGGTTCTGCAAAGCCTGTCGGTGGTCCAGCAAAGCCTGTTGTTCCTGCGAAATCAGAAACGCCTACGCTTCCAAAAAAGGTTGAAGTGGCGCCTGCTGCTATTGATGAGCCAGTTCGTGAGAAACAACCAGATCAAATGATGGAAACGGCCGTAACCACCGCTGCCGATGTAGTTGAAATAGACTCCTCGCCGGAAGAATTAACTGAAGCAGAGATGCCTTCCAGTGAAGAAGCAAAAGTCATCGCTGATGTGGTAGGAACGTTGATCAAAAAGATGGACGTTAAGGCCACAATCAACATGAAGGTTTCAGAAACTGACGATCTCACCGGAAAACGTATCAATATAGTGGATATCCGTGGTGACGATCTCGGAGTATTGATTGGCCCTCGCGGTGAAACTCTCGACTCCTTGCAATATATTTCCCGTTTGATGGTTGGACACCGGATGCAACAACGTTCGAATTTTGTCGTTGATGTAGAAGGATATCGCGAGCGGCGCAAGCAGGCGTTGGCGCGGATGGCCGATCGTATGGCGCAAAAGGTTATTGAGCGCGATCGTCCTGTCACGCTCGAACCGATGCCTGCGTATGAACGCCGTATTATTCACATGACGCTGCGTGACTCAGACCAGGTTTATACAGAAAGTGTAGGGGAAGGCAGCCGGCGCAAAGTCAGGATTTATCCCAAAAAGTAAGGGCGCACCTGTGTGTGCGCCCGACTCGGTGTGACCTTGGGAGGGCAGACACCTGAGCCTGCCCCGACTTAATTTTCTTCGATGAGCGTGATGAGTTTGACGCGGGTAACGGCCGTTATTTCGCTCAACGCTTTTAACACGGCTTCTGAGGGCACACTGTCCAGGTTAATAAACGAGAGCGCCTCGCCGCCAGGTTGATTACGACCTAGCCGCCATTCCCCAATATTGACATCAAAAGCAGACAAAATGGTGCCGACCTGGCCAATGACGCCCGGCACATCTTTGTTCTGCATCATCAAAACCACACCTTCCGGTTTGGCTTCCAGCCTGTATTGATCAACCTGTACAATTCGAGATTCACTACCGCCAAACAACACGCCCGCTAAAGTATGCGCTTCCCCTTCTGAAATGACCCGGCATGTGATCAAATTGGGATAGTCAAGTCCATTAATCCCAGAGGCTTGAGCAATAGTGATGCCATGTTCGTTTGCCAGAATGGGCGCATTAATATAATTGAGCGGTACGTTTACTATGTTGTCGAGTATGCCTTTTAGGAGCGCTGCGGCAATCGCGCGCACCAGTTCAGTGACAACATCCCCTTTAACTTCCAGTTCTACCCGATTTATTTTGCCGCGCGCCATTCCGGCATGGAGGACGCCTAATTTTTCGGCCAGCGCCATATACGGCCGTATCCCGGCAAATCCGCCGCTGCCAACCTGGAAAGGCATATTGATGCTGTTGGCAAAATCTGCGCCGCGCAATGCTGCTAGAACCTGGTCCACAATTTGAGTCGCTACAATGTGTTGGGCCTCAATTGTGTTGGCGCCTAAATGGGGCGTGTGGAGAACATTCGGCAATCCGATCAGCGGATTATCCTTAGAGGGCGGTTCCTGCCGGTAGACATCAATTGCAGCCGCTTTGACCTTGCCGCTTTTTAGCGCCTTGGCCAACGCAATATCATCAACAAGCTTTCCGCGCGAGGCGTTAATAAGCATCACGCCCTTTTTCATTTGTTTGATCGTGCGCGCGTTGATGATATTTTCAGTTTCCGGCAGCAATGCGATATGCAAAGTGATGAAATCTGAATGTGGGAATAAATCATCGAGATCCACAAGCGTTACGCCCATTTCGCGGCCAATTTGTTCAGACACGAAAGGGTCGTAAGCCAGAATCTCCATGCCAAAAGCGCGTGCGCGTTCGGCGACTAACTGCCCGACGCGCCCAAAGCCAATGATGCCAAGCGCCTTGCCATACAATTCCATGCCGGTAAATTGCGCCCGGTTCCATTCTCCCGCTTTCACAGAAGCGTGAGCAGACGCCGTATGCCGGCAGATGCCTAACATGAGGGCTAATGTCTGTTCGGCCGTGGCAATGCTGTTCGCGTTTGGCGTGTTCATGACAACAATACCGGCCATAGTGGCGGCATGCACATCGATATTATCGACACCAATACCGGCGCGTCCAATCACTTTCAACTTTTTTGCAGCATGAATAGCGTCGGCATCTACTCTGGTACCGCTGCGCACAATTAACCCATCATAATCCGCTATGATGGCCAGCAGCTCTTTTTTATCGAGATCTGTTTTAAGATCAAAAGTTGCGTCATCGGCCGACGCGAGTCGGTCAAGTCCGGCCTGATCCAGCTTGTCAGCCACTAAAATGCGGAACATAGTCAAGTTTAGTTTATGCCCAAATATTCATCAACGGCCGTATAAAGTGGTTCTAAATCGCTCATTTGCAAATCGCCCATATGAGCAATTCGGAATGTTTTACCTTTCAATTTGGCGCCATACCCATTTGAAAGAATCATGCCTTTGGTGCGCAGGAACTGGTTTAATGCGCCGATATCAATACCAAGATTGTTATTCACAGTTGTCACTGTCGGAGAGGCGTAGGGTAGATCAGCAAATAAAGTGAAATCTCTTGATAATGCCCATTCAATCGTGCGGTCACGCATGGCCAAATGGCGTGCAAAACGATTTTCCATCCCTTCGGCCATCATGTTGTCAAGCTGTATATCCAGGGCATACAGCAAAGAGATTGCTGGTGTGGCTGGAGTTTGGAATTTTTCCATTGATTTGGCCAGGGAAATAAAATCAAAATAGTAACCGCGATTGGGCACCGTTTTTGCTTTTTCCATGGCGCGGTCAGAGATCGCGCAGAAGGCAATGCCGGGCGGCAGGGCAAAGGCTTTTTGACTGGACGAGAGCACAACGTCCAGGTCCCAGGCATCAAATTCAATGCGCGCGCCGGAAAGCCCGCTCACGGAATCTACCAAAATCATAATCTCATCCCCATTTGGGGCGCTGCGCACGGCCGCGGCAATTTCTTTGATGGGACTTGTTACGCCGGTGGAGGTTTCGTTGTGGACGACTGTGACGGCGTCAAACTCTCCTGTGGCGAGGCGTTCGGCGACCTGTTCAGGCAGGATGGGCTCTCCCCATTCGACTTCAAGCACTTCGTTGGCTTTGCCGTTGAGTTCGGTGACCATGCGAAAACGGTCTGCAAAAGCGCCGTTGACACAGTTGAGCGCTTTTTTGTTGATCGTATTGCGCACGGCGGCTTCCCATAGACCGGTGCCGGAGGAGGCGGTAATCAAAACAGTTTGTTCGGTGAAAAAGACTTTGGGTAGTTTAGATTGAATGCGCTTAATGAGATCCACGCATTCCGGCATACGATGTCCAATCATCCAATGCGTCTGGGCGTCCAGAATCTCCGGACGTACTTCCGTTGGGCCGGGAATGAATAGTTTTATATGTGGCGTTGACTGCCTGATCGAATTTTGATTTGAGTCGTTCATCTTGAAAAGTTAATGCTCCTGTTTGTATTTGTGAAAATGCTTTTTCGCCTAATGCCTGGTAGGCGGTTCCTTGTAAGCGGCGCAAAATTGCCGGGCCGGCTGCCAGCGCCAATAAAGGCGCCAGGCTGGCTGTGTGCAGGTAAACGGGCGCCGCTTCGAGCACTCGCTGCCGTTTTTCTACGCCGCCGTAGCCGACAAAGAGATCCACCGCACGACCTGCCAAAAGATCGCTTGTCCCGTCGCCAATGAGCAGGGAACGGCCGTTATTCTGGCCAATTAATTCGCGTACAATCTCTGCTTTGCCATCGCTGACGGTCAGCGCGCCCTCTTTATAGGCCATGTATTGAACGTCGCCGCCAATCCACCATTTTCCTGATAATTCATTATAAGTCACGCCAACGGCGCGAATATTTTCCTCAGGAACGCCTAAAAAGACGCCAAATTCTTTGACGGGTTCGGCCAATCCGCCGCTGATAATATACACATTGTGTCCTAAAAATTGTAATGCTGCGATAAGTTGATAGGCGTCTTCAACAATGTTTTTCTTATAAGAGCGGCGAATGTCCAGGATTTGCTTGCGGGTCGGCTTCACAGCTTGCAGCCGTTTGGCATAAACTTCTTCCAGATCCAGGTCACCATCCATGGCGGCTTTGGTGAGAACTTCCACGCGCCATTTTTTGCCGGCGCTTTCGGCCAGGATATCGATGCCTTCAACCGTCGTCAATGTAGAATCACAATCAAAGAAAATATGTTCGTAATGTGGCCAGCGCATTGTTTGTTTTTTTAGGTAAACCGTCTGGGAGTTACCTGCATCCTATCGTTAATAATCTTGCACACCAGTGTACCAACCCTGAAGTGTATTGTGAAGTGGGCAGATTGACAAAAATATCACAATAACTCATTGATTTTGCCCAAATAATGATGCGGGGTCGTTGTTACGATACAGCTTACAAACTGGCTGCGAAGGTGTTGAGGAAGGGCTGGTGAAGACGGCCGTTACTGACGACGCAGCTCATACCTATATTTGACCACACCAATGGCCCGCCTTGCGGGGCGCCCAGTTCGCCCCCGGCCTCACGAATAATTAAATCTGCGGCGGCGACGTCCCACGGCATCAGGCTGAAATTCATATACAGGTCGAAGCGGCCGGCGGCGACCCACGCCATCGCCAGGGCTGCAGAACCGATGGCGCGCACAACATGGACTTGATCTGCAAATTCGTGCAGAATATCTAAAACTGATTGGCGTCGTTCTTGATGACGGCTCCAGTCAATGCCTACGATCGCGTTATCGAGTACGCTTTCCTGGCTGACCCGTATTGGCTCTCCATTAAGCGTGCTGCCGCATCCCAAACCGGCGCTGAACAGCTCATCCTGCATCGGATCATAGATGGCGCCGGCCACTATTTGCCCAGATGCATCGCGTGCAGCAATCGATACACAGTAAATGGGCTGTTGGCGGCTGTAGTTGGTTGTGCCGTCAATGGGATCAATAATCCAAATTACCGGACCGGAGGTCGGTAAATTTGAATCTTCTTCTTCGGCCAGGAAGCCATGTTCAGGAAACGCGGCGCGAATGGCTGTTGTGATATGGGTTTGAGCAGCCAGATCGGCGTCGGTTAAAAAATCGCGGTAGCCTTTATTGGTAATGGTGCGCGGCTGGTTGAATTTTTCGCGCGCAAGTTTTCCGGCGGAAACGGCCGTTTTCTGCGTAAAAGTTAAAAGATCATCTATATTGTTCATATTTTAGTTAAACGTAAAGCCTCAAAGGATGTTCTACATCCTTTGAGGCTTCAGCAATGACGTCCGACAGACGTTCAAACGTCAACCAACAAAATTATTAAGGAATCATCCACACGCTACATTACGGCGCAGACTCTTCCATAATCTGATTTGCTTCAGCATCGAGGTTCGGCCAGTGTACTTTCAATGTCGGCGCCATCAAATACAATCGCATTGAACGCTTCAGCAACCAGGTCGCGGATATTGTCATACCCTGCAACCGGCGCTTCCGCCTTGCCATATTGCAGCAAACTGAAAGCCGTACCAAATGCTTCGTTCGCGGTAATATAATCACTGAGACCTTCCGCCACGCTGTTCCGCGCCGGGAAATAATCGCTGGCCTGTACCCATTTGGCTTGGTTTTCGGCAGAGGACCAATGCTTCAGGAACAGCCACGAAGCGAGCTGGGTCTGCGGATCGGTTCTCACGATACTGGTGCTGGCGCCGTAAATGTTCTGTACCGGCGTATCCCCTGTATACGGAATTGGCGCAACGCCCCACTCAAATTCGCCAACTTCGCCATCATCAACGGCCGATGCATAAAAAGGCAAGCCGGAAGAAGAACTCATGGTAAACAAGGTTTTGCCGTTGCCAAAGTCCGTCTGATCGCCATATTGTTCGGCAATTTGGGCCACACAGCCATCAGCATACATCTGCTGAAGCTGCGCCATGGAATCTGCTGCTTCAGGTGTGTTATAAGTAAAGACGCCATCATCAAGGCTGAAGATATCGCCGCCGCGCGCAAACACCAATGCTGCAAAGGCGGAAGCGTCTGTTGAGATCTCATAACCGGTTGTAAAACCAGACTCATTTTTGCTGAAGGGCTGCGCCGCCGCGGCGCAAGCCATCTCCTGGAACTCTTCAGGCGTTTGGGGCGGCGCATCATACCCAAGTTCGCTCAACCAATCCTTGTTGTAAAACAGCACTTCCATAGAGCGTCCGGCAGCCGGGAAACCAAAAACTTCGTTGTTGAACTGCGGCAGGCGATCCGAATCGATAAATGATTGGAAGAAATCAGCTTTTTCCTCCTCGCTTAAACCATAAACCGCATCATTAATATAAGGATCCGCAGAGACAAGGCCATCGGCGACCTGATAAGCAGCAGCCTGATTCTGGTAGGCAACGACTAAACCGGGTACCTCACCCGTAGTAAGTCCCGCAATCATATTGTTGTAGAGGATGCCGTAATGGCCGATCGGCAAACACTCGACCGTGATGCCATACTCATTATTTGTATTAAAATCGGCGCAGATTTCATCCATTGTTTCCTGGCGCCCTCCGCTGTCATAGCGATGCCAGAAGACTACTTGCGCTCCGTTCAGGTCGATTTCGTCGATATTGCCATAGATTTCGGTGTCATATTCCATCTTTTCATCCATGGCGGCGTCATCAACGGCCTCTTCCTCTGCAACAGCCTCATCAACTTCGCCTTCTTCCCCTTCCATTTCTTCGACGGCTTCTTCGACAGCAGCTTCCACTTCTTCGACAACTGCAGTAGCTTCTTCCTCTACTGTTTCGGCAGCTTTCTCTACAGCAGCTTGCGCTTCTTCAACGGCTGCAGCAGCTTCTTCTTCAACAACTTCGGCAGCTTGTTCTTCTACCTGCTGGGCTGCTTCTTCGACTGCTTGTTCAACGCCTTGTGTGCCGCCGCAAGCGGCTAAAGCCATAACGGCCACCAGCATTAAAATGACAATCGATACAAACTTTTTGTGACTTAACATTTTTTCTCCTCCAGAGAATTTTTTATAAAATAAACTTAAAAGGGTTTTTGCAACAATTCTTTTTTGGCTGTATGCATCACCTCCTTAACCAAAATTTGTTGATACACTGCTTGTGCTATCCTTTCAAGCCGCTTTGTGATAAACCTTCAATAAATGTACGCTGTGTAAAAGCATACAGCAGCAAAATTGGAATAATCGCAATCATGGAGCCTGCCATTTGTAGTTGGGGCAGGCGGGCTTCATCATTGAAAAATGATTGCAAACCGGCTGCAATAGGTCGCCATTCATCGTTACCGGCCGTAACAAGCAGAGGCCAGGCCAGTTCGTTCCAGGCGCCAATAAATGCAAAGAGAACGACGACAAATAATGCCGCCTTCGAGAGCGGCACAACAACTTGAATCAAAAAGCGTAAATGGCCTGCTCCGTCTATGCGCGCCGCGTCCCATAATTCATCTGGAACAGTTTGGAAGTGCTGTCGCAGCAAAAAGATTGAGATAGCCGGCGCCATAAATGGTATCGTCAGAGCGGGCCAGTTATTGATCCAACAGTTGCGAGAAGCGCACAAACTGACCCCCAGATTTTGGGCAAACCAGCCTTCTGTGCCAAATATTTCTCCAATTCTGGTGACCAGGATTACGTTTGGCAAGGTTTGGACAATGCTGGGAATCATCAAGGTTGAAAGCAAAATAGCAAATAGGAGTTCTTTGCCGGCAAAATCCATACGCGCAAAAGCGTAGGCGGCCAGCGTTGCGAAAATGACTGTGCCTGCAACCGTAATAGCCGTAATTTTGACGGAATTCCACATATATTTGCCCAGTTTGCCTAGCTGCCAGGCGGCGCAGTAATTGGTTAAAAAGGGCAGACGGAAATATTCCTGGCGCTCCATATAAACTGGTTTGCTGTAGTTGCTGTACTGCTGCGCTTCAAGCGCGTGATCGGGAATATCGACGATGAAACGATTTTTTGTGACGGTTGCGCCATTTTTCTCAACATAGGTGTCACGCGTGAATAGAACGCAGGGCGTAATGTCATTTTCCGTGTCAATTTCGTAGCCAACTCCAGGGACAAGACTGCGCTTTGATGTTGCCTCGCCTGTTGTCATTAGCGAGGTGCTGAACATGAAGAGAAAAGGAAACACTGAAATGATGGCGTATACAATTAGGACTGTATACATCAAAATAACCGGCAAATTGATGCGTTTCAAGAGCGGCGGTTTTGTTTGAACGGATGGATTAGCCATAATGCACGCTCCTGGCGGCGATACGATTTTGAATCAGGTAGAGTACTAAAATGATCACGAACAATACAATCGCCATTGAGGTTGAATAGCCAAAACGTTGGGCGCGCTGAAAAGTCACAAAGAAGTGGACGCTGGCAGCGTCGATTGTGCCTTGCGCTTCAGGCTGCCGTAATATGTAGATATGATTGAAGGCCTTGAAGGTGCCGATGACGGAAATGACGGATAGAAAGTAGGTCGTTGGGGAAAGCAGCGGCAAGGTAATGTTGCGAAATAGCTGCCAGCTACCTGCCCCATCAATTCTGGCTGCTTCATATAATGAGTATGGAATATTTCCCAGGCCGGCCAAAAATATGACGGTATCGTACCCAACAAAAACCCAGATGTTAAAAAGAATGACGACAATCAGGGCCAGGCTGGGACCAAATTCCCAACTAGAGGCGGCCTCAATCCCAAAATATTGCCCCAGGACAGAAATGGCGTACCCCGGTTCACGTATCCAACGTAGGGCAGTAGCGGCCGTTGTGGCCCCGATGAGTTGATTGGCGAGACTGGTTGGACGTAGACTGAACATAGCCTGGAAGATGCCTGCTGTTGCAACTGCGGGTGCTATGTAAGGAATAAAGAAGATGATGCGGAACAAGCCTTTGGCGCGCAGGTTTTGAAAGAGCAGGTAGGCAAGAACCATAGCGATTGCAAGTTGGACGGGGACTGTCAATAAGGAATACCAGATGGTGACGCTCAAGGATTGGTAAAAATCGGCGTCAGAATCCATGCTGACAACTGGCCAGATAGTTGCTAACCAGACACCGCCGGCTATGAGTACGGTTGCGCCAATGATTGAAAGTATCAGCTTCCAGGTGGACTGCTGTCTGGCGCCCCACGACCAGACGCCGTAGCCCAGAACCAGAACGACGACGGCCGAAACCAGATACTGGATGCGCACGACTGCAAGACCATAACGTTCGGAGCCTTGTAACTCGGTCGAGACAAAGCGGGTAATCAAGAAGGCTGCGCCGAGGGTTAGGATGATGGTAACGGCCGTTACCGTAAAATTTGGCAGTATCTTGATGCTTTTGTCTTTGTTGAGCTGCTGTTGAAGGCGCTGCACGCCAAACGAGAGCGCATAGCCAATGACAATGAATAGGATGCCAAGCCCAATATGGCCCAATCTTGCCGCTTCACCGGCCTCAATCGCCTCTTCCCAGGCAAAAAAGGTGATGGCGCGTAACAAAATCTGCACCAAACCATAGGCGATAAAAACGCCAGGAATCAAAGAAATAAAGGGCGTATAGGCGGGTAAACTTTTTTCCCGGGCAAGTTTGATCGCCTTGACAATTACATAGATGCCATAAGCCGCCAACGCCAGCGCAATGCATAGAAAAAACACGTAGGCCACGTCGCCCATTGCATTGACGTAATTGGCGAGACCGCGCCATTCATTTTGTTTGATGCGCCATTTATAGGTACTGACATAAAGGGCAAATAAAATGGGGAAGATACCGAAAATAAAAACGATGAGGAAAGCGGGGGATAAAAATAAGTAAGCAGTCAGGTTCTCTTTGAGAATTCTTTTACTACGCCCTGAAAAGAGCTGCCGCTTAGGCGTAGTAACGGCCGATTCCTGGCCAGTTACAGTTTCGGCTGCCATGTTTTTGCTCCTCGTCTAGGAAATCTGCAACAAGCCTGCGCATTATAACACGCTGATTTTCTGTGACAACCATTTTAGGTAAACCACAGAAAGTTATATAAAAACAAAAGCCTTGGCAAGCTGTGGTTTCCTCGAGGAATTCACAAAAACTTCCGCTGATCTTTATTCAAAAAGTTTTTGTGAATTACCTAACGCTGTGCGTTACAAAGTCGATTGTAGAGCTTGCGTAAGCCGGATTCAAGTGAAACGGCCGTTTCCCAACCAATCAACTCTTTGGTGCGCGCCGTATCGGCCGCCTGCACCGCTTCTTCCCCCGGACGGCTTGGAATTGCCCCGATTTGCGGCCGGCCGCTGCCGCCAACGAGGGCATAAACCTGGCCAACAACCTCTGCCACGCTTGTGAGCCGGCCCGTGCCTAATTCGATGCTGGTTCCGGCAGGCAGATTAGCATTTAACAACGCCAGAAAACCCTTGGCAATATCGCTGCTATATATCCAATCCCGTTTTTGGACGCCGGCCGTCATGGGGAAATCCTGTCCGGCCGCAGCGGAGCGCATGGCAGCGGGAATCAGGTTGCGTTCTGTTTGATGTGGCCCATATGCCTGAAAAATCGTCCCGCCCGTAATTGGCCATCCCTGAGTGCGGGCAAACATCTGGCAAAAACCCCAGGCGGCGGCCTTACTAGCGGCATAGACGTTCATCAAGCTTTCTTCCCCCGGCGTGCGCGCCACAAGCATCTGCCTGACGCCGCCGCTGCTTTCAAAGCAGGCGCGCGCCAGGTTCAGCGCGCCGTTGAGATTGGTGCGCAGGGCGGTGTTAATGTCTAAAAATGGGTCGGTGACGCCCACAGCCGCCAGGTGAATCACGGCGTCAGGCGCTATTTTGCCCACAGCGCGCTGCGTTTGCCGCAAGTTGCGCAAATTGGCGCTGACTAATTGCAGGCGTAAGTTGTTTAACGGCGGTGGCAATGGCTGCTGGATTTCAGATTCGAGTAGAAGCAGGGAAACGGCCGTGTCCGGCTGCGCCACAAGCAGCGGTACGAGTGAACGGCCGATAAATCCCGTCGCGCCAGTTACCAATATGCGCATCAATTTGGTCCGGCATCTTGCAAAAAATCACGATACCACGCCATGGTCTTTGTCAAACCGGTCGCCAATGAATATTGGGGTTCCCACCTTAAAATTTCATGTGCTTTATCCGCGCATAAATACTCATCCTGAATCTCATGCTGGACTTCATTCAAGATAACGGGCTGAAGGTGCGGGAATGCGGAGACCGCAATGATTGTTTCAACGACTTCCAACGCGCTGGCGGGCTGACCCAGTCCAAAATTAAATGGCTGTCCACAAATGCCTTCCTCAGAGGCGCGTTCGGCCAGCATCATATAGGCGCGCACGGCATCTTCGACGTACATATAATCTCGTTTAAAAGTCCCATCTGAGCGAATGACGGGCCGTTTACCGCGCAAAACGCTGCGAATTGTGCCCGGTAACAAACGATTCCAGTTCAGATCTCCGCCGCCGTACAAGTTAGAACAGCGCGTAATGGTCACCGGTAAACCATATGTTCTGGCATAGGTTTGAGCGATCAGGTCTACGCAGCTTTTGGAGACATCATATGGATGCAAGCCGTGCAGAGAATGTTCTTCCTGATAGGGTAGAGCGTTGCTTTCACCGTAAGCCTTTTCGCTGCTGGCAACGACAACGCTTTGTACCGTTGGATTGCGACGCGCTGCTTCCAAAAGTAACCAGGTGCCTCTGATATTGGTTTCAAATGTAGACAGCGGCGACCGGTTGGCTATGCCGACGATTGTTTGCGCAGCCAGGTGGAAAATTGTATTGATTTCATATTCGGCCAGGATGCGTTCCAGTAGCGCATAATCGGTCAAATCGCCATATACCAGCGTAATTGCGCTGTTTGTGCCGGAACGAAAAAGTTGCGCTTGCGGCACATGATCACGCATTAAACCGACAACATCGGCGCCTTGCGCAACCAGTTCCGCCGTCAGCCAGGAGCCAAGGAACCCGGTGCAGCCGGTAATGAATACGCGACGATCTTGCCAAACGGTTTTACTCACGATTACTGTCTCCCTGCCCGGACCAGACCTTCCAGGGGGCGCCATTGCGCCACGCTTCTTCCAACTCGTTGGCATCCTTGAGCGTGTCCATCGACTGCCAAAAACCATGATGCCGGTACATCATGACCTGATTTTGACCGATCAAATCTTGCAAAATGCCGGTTTCCAGCGGCGTTTCGTCTCCGGCGGGAATTTGCGCCAGCGTCTCGCGTTCAAACACCATAAATCCGGCATTGATCCAGTAAGGCAATTGGGGGTATTGTTCATAAATTGAAACCAACCCGCCATTATTGGCTTCCATGATGCCATATTGATAATGCTTCGGTTGAATCGCTGTAATCGTTACCAGTTTGCCATGCGCCAGATGGAATTTTAATAGCGCGTTAATATCCACATCTCCAACGCCATCGCCATATGTCAGGAAAAAGCGGTCAGCGTTAATGAACTCGGCGACGTGGGCGATACGGCTGGCCTTATCGGTGTGCAGCCCGGTGTCAACCAGCGAAACTTTCCATTCCGGGTGCGCCTCTTCGCTGTGGTAATTGATGTGGTTTTTTTGCCGCCCCACTTTAATGGTGAAATCGCGCGAAATGGCGTCATAGTTCAAAAAATATTGTTTGATTTGGTTCGCTTCGTAGCCTAACGGCAAAATGAACTGGTTATAGCCATAAGCTGAAAAAATGCGCATGACGTGCCAGATTATGGGTCGCCCGCCGATTTCGACCAACTCCTTTTTGGTTCGGATGCCGCCGCGCATACGCGTGCCCTGGCCGCCGCAAAAAATAACAACAGGAATATTGTGATTCATCGTAATTTAAGAATTTTGCCTCTTATTAATGTGTCGGGTTCTGCAGCAGGCGATCATAACACAGGCAAAGATCGCCTGCCACTTGCGGCAAATTCGGGGGGGGATTTTGTAATTATTGCGTGAGTAAGTCACCTGTAAATTTTCAGCACAATCAAATTTTGAGGACTTAATACGGTTTACCTACGGCCGTTTCCGACTCAAACCGCCTGGCGTAGCAATCCAGATGCCGCCATCTGCGCTGATCAGCAGGTGATCGATCTCGTTATCGGCCAGGCCCTGGGTTGTCGTTATTGCGGACCAATCACGACCGTTGAAGGTGACGACGCCATCTGGCGTCCCTAACCAAACGGTTAAATCGGCGGCGACGTCCATTGTGTTGATGGCTTGAGCCGTGACAAATTCTGTGTTGAGCGGCGTGCGTTTGACAGTTTGTCCATCCATATACAGCAGCCAATCGTGACGCGGGTTGACAAACCACATATCGTTGTCCGGCGCCAGCGCCAAAACCCGGACTGTGCTGCCCTCCCAAAGCGCGTCTGCATCTGCATCTCCAAGCGGCGCTGCGCCCAGATTGTCTGTACCGGCCCAGAGACGGCCGTTTCTGTCCGGCTGCATAGTAAACACAACAGTTTCTTTTATCCCGGGCTCGAACCGGCAGCTTTCACTTCCCAGTCCGGAAAAGGGGACAATGCCCGCCTGTGTGCCCAGCCAGGAACGGCCGTCTCCGCTAAAGCCCAGCCCGGTCACCGGCGCGGTCAAGGCGGGTTCAGGCGTAAAGATGGACCAGCGCACGCCATCGAAGCGGGCCGCACCGCCGCCGCCGGTTCCCACCCATAAATTAGTTTCATTGTCATTAAAAATCGTATTCACCGGTATTGATTGCCCGCGCCACGCTTCGGGACGATCACCTAAAAAAGCGCGCCCCGTGTAGAGTCCGATGCCGCCAACGGCCGTTCCTAACAAAATGCCTCCATCCGGCCGTACCTGCATCGTGGCGACGCTGCCCCACCAGGCTGGCGCTTGCGCCGGCGCATAAAAAGTTTCCCAAACCCCGTCCTTATAGCGCGCGGCGCCCTGCTCGCTGCCGACCCATAAACGGCCGTCGGCATCCTCCGCCAGCGCAAAAATGTGACGTAAAAATGAAAGCGGGACTTCCATTTCTGTTATGCCACTCCCGTCCCAGGCATAAAGCCGGTCTTCGCTGGCAATCCAAAACACGCCGTCACGCGTTGTGGTCATGACGGTTGGCTGGCGGATTTGGGGAAATTCGGCCACGATTTCTCCCGTACCGCCGCCGCTGACGTCGCGCACAAATACGCCCTGTCCGTTCGCTGCGCCAATCCATAAAAACCCATCATCGTCAAACGCCAGCGTACTGACGGGAAAATTTTGTGTTCCCGGAAGCTGCCAGACCCACTCCTTTTTGGCCGGGTCGTAATAGCCCAGAAAGAAGTCGGGTCGATCGAGCCGTTCACCTGCCGCCCATAAACGGCCGTTGCCATCAAACGTCCACGCATCCAGGCGCGAAAAACCGGTCAGGGTGGGCACAGTTTGCCAGGCAGCGCCATCGAACACAAACAACCCAGCGCTAAAATTGCCGCTGTGGACCCACAAGTCGCCATTTGGCGCAGCCAGCAGCCGTTCCAAGGCGTTCAACGCGTCGCCATGCGCGCCGCTCAAACTTTGCCACTGCTTTCCATCGTAGCGTCCCAGACCGGCCTCCGTCAACGCCCACAATGCCTCCTGGGCGAATGCCAGCGCGCGCACATTGTCGCCTGCCAACCCAGCTGCGCTGCTAAAATTGCGCCAGACGTCGCCCGCAACCTGCTGCAAACCACGCGGCGAGGCCAGCCAAAGGGCGCCGTCGGGAGCGGGCTGTAGGGCGACGATCTGGTTGTTGAGCAGCTTTTCTGAGGCGGCGTCGTAGTCGGGATGCGGCCGCCACTGCTTTCCATCGTAGAAAACAAAATTGATTTCCTGTGCGTTGCCGCTGCCGGCTGCCCAAACGACGCCATTCGAATCCTGGGCGACGGCCGTTACATCATTGCCCGGCAGTCCATCTTCTGTGGTAAAAAATTGCCACCTGCCGCCATCAAACAATGCCACGCCATCCGGCGTTGCAATCCAAACGCCCTCTGCTGTCGCCGTTATATCGCGCGCGACTGTGTTTCCGGGAATGGGATAGGGCTGTAAACGGCCGTTTTCCAATCTGGCGACGCTCTGTTCCAATATTGCCCACACGACGTTTTCCGGTCCGAGCGCCAGCTTGTCAGCCGCATCCCTCACTGACAGTTTCCCAGGTTGCGCCATCAAAAACAGCCACGCCTGCCGGCGTTGTTACCCAGATTTCGCCCGCAGCGCTGATTTCTAAATCAAGAATTTTGTTTGCCGGCAGATCATTGGTTGTGGTGAAGTGTTTCCACTGCTCGCCGTCAAAATGCGCGACGCCGTTATCGGTGGCAAACCAGAGCGAATTGTCCGGCGCCATCGCGCCGGCGTTGACGTTTTGGCTGGGCGGCGCATTTAGATTGCACATGTGGGTTTGCCAGTTGCCCGCCGGAGTGCGAACGCTAAAACCGAGGGCGGGATTACCGTGCGCGGCCCAAATTTGGCCGCTCCTGTCCAGCGCAAGCGCGCGCGTTTCCTGATTAGCCAGGCCATCTTGCGGCGTGTAATGGGTCCAATTTGCGCCAAATTGGCTTACGCCTGCCTCGGTCGCCAGCCACAGCTCGCCATTGGATTCGAGCAGCGCGTGGATATTGTTGGACGGAAGCTCGGATGGGGTTGGGATTGACAGCCAGCCTTGATCATCTGTGCGGAAAAGAGCGTTTGCCGTTCCTACCCAAAGCTGTTCCTTTCCATCCAATAACAGTGCTTCTACGCCGCCGGCCGCTTCCAAAGGCAGTGGTACAGCGTTGAAAGTTTGGCCGTCGAAATGGAGCAAATCATTGTTTCCTGCGCCAGGCCCAATCCATAAAGTGTTGTCAATCCCAACGGCCAGCGTTTGGATGGCGGCAGCAGCCAGGGTGGGATCGCTGAAGGTTTCCCATTCGCCATGGCGCAGGCGGTTAAGCCCGACCGGCGTGGCGGCCCATAAATCCCCGTTGGGCGCAATCGCGAGTGCAAGTATGTCGTCGCTGTTTAACCCGTCGGCCGTCGTGATGCTTTCCCAGGAACGGCCGTTAAACAATCCCAGCCCTTGATCCGTTGCTGCCCAAATCTGCCCATCCGGCCCCGGCGCCAGATCGCGAATAGTGTCGCTGGGCATGGCGGAAAGAAAATCGTCGCTGCTGTATGTTTGCCAACGTCGCCCATCAAAGCGGCTCAATCCGGCAGGCGTCGCCGCCCACACGTGGTTTCGCGGATCGATCAGCAGGGCGGTTACCTCGTCGTCGCCAAGACCGTCGCTGGTGGTGAAGGTTTGCCAGGTCGCGCCGTCGTACCGGCTGACGCCGCTGTTGGTTCCCGCCCAGACAATGCCATTTGGACCAACTGCCACGCTGCTCACGCGATTTGAAGCCATGCCGTGACTGCTGGTGAATTTGACCGTTTCCCCTGTCCGTAGATCCAATGCGACCACCCCGCCGCCCGTTGCGATCCACAGCAGATTGTCCCGTTGGGCGAGTGCGTTAATTTGACCTGTGTAACTGTAATTGATCCATTCCGGGTTGGCCACAACGGGGCGGGGCAGTTGTGTCCAGGTGATTGGGGCGCTTGTGGGGGAACGGCCGTTGATCAACGAACTTCCCGTAATTAAAAAGGCAGCCGCGCCCAGGCAGGCGAGCAGCATTAGCCCGCCCAAAATGGCGAGAATGAGGGTTGTCAGTCGGGAAAAACCCAGCTTGCGCATGTGGGAATTATAGGCAGTTTGTGAGTATGTTTCGAGCCGTGTTCATGGCAGGGTTAATCATCGCAAAGGGCCAGCCGGTTATCAATCAAGCGTGTTTTTCCGAAAAATACCGCCAGCGAAAACAAGACGTTTGCGCCTACCAGGTCCAGCTCCTGCAAGGTTTGCGGATCGGCGACCGAGACATAATCAATTTTGGCCAGCGGTTCGGCCGTCACAACAGCGCGCATTTTTTGTCGTAGACGCTGCCCATCCCGCTCTCCCTTCGCGTAGTCACTGTAAGTCTCTGCCAGCGCGCGGCTTAATACAGTGGCGGCTTTGCGCTGTTCCGGCGAGAGATATTTATTGCGCGAACTGAGGGCTAACCCATCCGCTTCGCGTGCGATGGGGCATATGACCAGTTCCAGATTGAAATTGAGATCGGTTACCATCCGGCGGATTACCACCACCTGCTGCGCATCTTTCTGACCGAAATAAGCGCGCTGCGGCTGCACAATATTGAATAACTTGGCCACAACGGTTGTGACCCCTTGAAAATGGGTAGGACGGGAGGCGCCTTCCAGGGGCTGACTGACATCTTTTACCATTACTACGGTTTGAAAATCGGGTGGGTACATGTTCGCATCGCTGGGGACAAAGACCAGATCGACGCCTTCCTGGCGCAGCAAATCGAGGTCGCGTTCCAGGTCACGCGGGTAACTGCTCAAATCTTCGGTTGGCGCGAACTGCGTTGGA
Source organism: uncultured Chloroflexia bacterium (assembly GCA_963701435.1). Classification (GTDB taxonomy): domain Bacteria; phylum Chloroflexota; class Anaerolineae; order Promineifilales; family Promineifilaceae; genus JAACFF01. The sequence continues at coordinate 92,754 of CAVPAL010000003.1, forward strand.
TTGACATAAATGCTCACCGCGACGCGTTCGTTCTCGACGCGGGCGCGTTTAACCAGGGCAAGGTGTCCGGCGTGCAGGTAGCCCATTGTGGGCACAAGTCCCCAGGTGAGCGCCGGGTTTGCCCAGCGAATGTGACGAATTTCTTCAATCTTGGCGGTAACAATCATAATTACAGGCTCAAATGAGTTTTTAGACAGGATTAACAAGTTGTTCTAATTCAAGCTGCACCTGTGCGCTCGTGCGCTCACCGTTTTCCAGCGCCAGCACCATGTCACGCAGCGCGGCGTTGATGGGTGTTGGAACATGCTGGCTACGGCCGTATCGTACTACCGCGCCACAAATTGACTCAATTTCGGTCGGCGCGCCGCGCAAAATATCTTGCAGCATGGAGGATTGGTTGTGGGCTGTAGCCTGGGCAACGGCCGTTACGCGTTCGGCCACGTCAGGATATGGCAGTTCAATGCCCAGCGCCGCAGCCACTGCGGCGGTTTCCTGCGCTGCCGCAACCATCAAGTTTTGCATAGCGAGATTGCTAACCAACACGCCATTTGGCTGCCGTAAAATGGCGGTCAGCGGATTGATGCCTGCATTAACGACCAACTTGCCCCACACAAGCGCATCCAGATTCGTCGTTACAAACGTTTCCAGCCCGGCTGTGTTCAACCCTGCGGCCAACTGCTCCACGGCAGGGGCCGTTTGCGGCGTGCTGTCCAGATAGGTTGCACCCTGGCCGGCGTGGCGTACATGACCCGCCTCCAACATTGTTGCGCCCTGCGCCGTAACGCCGGAAGTGACCGGATTGTAAGGTAAAACGGCCGTTATTTTGTCCAGATTCCCCAGGCCATTTTGCAATGTGATGATCGGCGTTTGCGGGGATAAGTGCGCCTGAAGTTGATGGGCGGCTGAGGTGGTTTGTGTGCTTTTAACCAGGATGAGAACAAGATCGGCGGCAGCAAACCAGGTCGGATCGGCCGTCGCGCGCACCTTCTGGCGTTTGATTGAGCCATCAAGCTTTGAACAGATGAGATCATTTTTATTGAGCGCGGCAAGCTGTTGCGGCCAGCGGCCGAATAAAAAAAGCGGCGTGATGGGCGCCAGATAAGCCGCAAACAAACTACCCATCGCGCCGACGCCTACAATGCCAAGGTTCATTTCAAAAGTGTTTATTTTTGGCGGCAAGCATTTCCAAAAATGCGCTTTCTTCTTCGGCCGCCATGGGGTAGGTATGCGCTTCGGCCGGAAAAGTGCGCGCCGTCACCTCATCGCGATAGGCGGCAAAGGCCTCAATCATGGCCGCGCGCAGATTGGCGTATTGTTTCACAAAGCGCGGCTGTAGATTGTCGTACAGTCCAAGCAGGTCATGGAGCACCAGCACCTGGCCATCGCAGCCCGCCCCGGCTCCAATGCCGATGGTGGGAATTTCCAGCGCGGCGCTGATTTCACGCGCCACAACCGCCGGAACAGCCTCCAGTACGATTGAAAAACAGCCGGCGGCTTGCAGCGTCAGGGCGTCATCATATAGTTTTTGGGCGGAAACGGCCGTTTTCCCCTGAATTCGGTAGCCGCCCAGTTTCGATTGTGACTGCGGCGTCAGGCCAATATGGCCCATCACCGCAATGCCGGCGCGCACAATTGCCGCGATGGTTTCCGCCATCTCCTCGCCCCCTTCCAGCTTGACAGCGTCCATACGCCCTGCTTTCATCAAGCTGCCGGCATTGCGTACCGCTTCGGCGTTGTCAGCCTGGTAGGACATGAACGGCAGATCGCCGACCAAAAAAGCATAGCGCGCGCCGCGCGCCACCGCGCGGCAGTGGTGGCGCATTTCATCCATGGTGACTGGTGTGGTGTTTTCATACCCCAGAACGACCATTCCCAGCGAATCGCCTACCAGAATCATGTCAATTTCGGCCGCATCCACCAGCAGTGCGGAGGGATAATCGTAGGCAGTGAGCATACTGATTGGCTCGCCCCGCTTTTTTTTATTTTGCAGCGTTAAAATATTAACTTTTTTTCTATCCATTTTAATATATGTGTCCTATGATCGCTTAAACGTTGATTCGGGATCGGTATTACCCCGTGCAACGCAAGTGTTGAAGGTAAATGCATACAGTGCAATGCCGCCGGTGCGAAAGATAAGTTCCAGCGCATGCCGTTCGTAGTCACCATTGGCGACGATGGCGTACAGGCGCGGGCGGGTGATGTGTAGATAGGAACGGCCGTTTGCATCAAACACCACATCCTTGCCGGCGATTGATCTTGACAGGCTTGCGCCATCCTGCCGCACTTCGATCAGCGGCTCTTTGTCGCCTGCCCACAAATTTAACATCAGCGCAACATCATCTCCCGACGGACTCAGGACGGCATTGACGCCTGCGGCCTGGTATGGCAAGATAATTCGTCCGCCATCCTGCCCGGCAAATGCCAGGCTTTCCGGTCGCGCCTGCCAAAATCCTTCTACGAAAAATTGCCCTTCACGCCGCAGTTCCGGTTCTGGTAGGGAATACATCATGATGGAATCGGTGACGTACCCTTCCGGATTGCCGAGCGCGCCGCCAAACAGGCCGCCGCCTTGATAGCCGGCGTACAGTTCCGGCGTGGTGCGAAAGCATACCGCCCCGGCGGAATCTTCTTCACTAAGCGCCGGCATCAGTTCCGGCAAGGAGATTCCCGGCTGCCGCTGCCGCAGCAGCATCTGAATGGCCTGTTCTGTTCTATTATAATACCCTTCGCCCTGTCTTTGGAAGCGGATGTAGCCGCGCTCATCAATTAGATATTTTGTGGGCCAGGCGCGGTTGGCGAAGCGGGTCCAATTTTCATATGCGGCGTCGATCAGGACGGGATACGGCAGGCTAAACTCGCGGATTGCCTCTACGACCTGGGCGTCATTTTGGGCAAATTTGAATTCCGGCGTGTGGATGCCGATGATCAGGAGTCCTTTGGCAGCGTAACGGCCGTGCCATGCACGTAAGTAGGGCAAGGTGCGGATGCAGTTTATGCAGGTGTAATCCCAAAAATCAACCAGTACGACCTGGCCCATTAGCTGTTGTTTTGTGAGGGGCGCTGGTGTGTTTAGCCAGGTTCCGGGGGCCAGAGGCGGCATGCGCACAATGCGTGGATCCAACAATATCATGGTGTTATGCGTCCAATTTTTCGGCGGCTTCCAGGCGGCCCAAGACCATTAACTCATCATCGGCCAGGATGCGGAAATTCGCGCCGGTATTTGAAATGACCTCATGATTGCGCCGCACCGCAATGACGGTCAAGCCAAATCGCTGGCGTAAACCACATTCACCCAGCGTTTTGCCGATCAGTTTTTGCGGCGCTAAAAGTTCAACGATACTGACGCCGTCTCCAATTTCCAGATAATCGACAAAGCCGGTGATGCCCAGGCGCCGCCCCAGCAAAAAGGTGAAAAATGTAATCAAGGTCATGTAGCCCAGCCCGCCGATTTGAATCAGCGCCAGGAGCACAAAGCCAATCAGCAGCGCCTGCACCGGCGCAAAATAGCGCAGTAATTTCCGAATGAATGCAATCATCAGTGGGATTATACAAACTGGTGGACTAAACGGGAAAAATTAGCCAATCGGATCACAAGAAATGCGCTGAAATGGCTTAAGCGCTATGCAGCAGATACTCCTTTTTCCGTCAGAAGTGTTCTCAGCCAGGCGGCTTCAGCGTCCCGCAAAGGTACAGAGGGAGGTTGGCTGTAATCGATCAACAGGTCATAGCTGCCCACGTCGTAACAGCGATTGAAAACGGCCGTTAAATCCAAAACCGCATCTCCATCCGGCGGGCGCAGGGGAATACGGCAGTTGGGCAGCTTGCCATGCAGCGCAATGGCGTAAACCTCAAGGGCATTACGCCGCCCGGCGCGGCTGATATTGATCAGATAGCGCCAATCGGCCGGTTCGGTAATGACCGCGTTGCGTGCCAGCACGGTCTCTTTGCCGGAACTGAGCAAATCGATTTCCACCAGATTTACATCCGTTGCCAGCAAATCGGTTTGCTTTTGTACATATTGTTCACGGCCGTCGCCTACTTTGTTTGCGGGGCTGAGTACTTCTATCAATGTCACCACATCGCCGGTCTCGCGGGCGATAATCTCAATAAAAGGCTCGCGGTACGCCTCGTCCAGGGTCGTGAGCAACTGTCGTTCGTCGGCGACCAGGGGAACGGCCGTGGGCGCCGGTTCGCGCAGCGTGCGGATGAGGAGAACATCGGGCACATAGCTGCGGCTGACCTGAGCAAGCTGTATCCGCTCACCGATGCGTGCAATATATTTCGGCCGTAACTGGGGTTGTAGAGCTTCATGACTGTAGGTGATCAATGCAGCCTGAACACCGCGCCAGTTGGCATGGGTTTCGAGGTAGGGATCCATGCCGGGGAATGGGCTGGGCATTGTTTTCTGTCCTTGAAATTATGAATTAGAAAAGGATGAAGTATGCATTTTCATCCGTGTCGAATCAGGTCAGTAAAATAGCTGCTGATATGGACAATTATAGCATACAAAGTTTGCTGGGTTGATTTTGCCGTTGTTGCCGCCATCACTTTTTGTTTGGGGGCAGAATTCACAGTTTGCTTTGTTTTGCAAGTATCCTGTGTCAAATTCTTGGGTACAAGGCCAATATGTAATAAACTCACTGCATCGACGGGTATAGAAAAACAGTGATTCAACGGTTAAGTAACAGGCATCCGAACTTAATATTTTGGGGCATTTTTTTGTTGCTTAATAGTTTGTTGTTCCTGCCTATCTACTGGTTTTTCCGGGCTGATATTTCATTTTGGCCTTGGACAACGCCTTTTGATACTGAGCAAAAAAACCTTTTGCCAGGCTTATTTCTGCAACGAGCGAACCTGGATATATTTCGCTTAAATGCGGAACTGCTGTTTATTGTGTTGTTATGGCGCTTTGTGCCGCTGGTGCGACGCGGTTGGGTTGTGCTGCTGATTTTCTTTATATATCTGGGGCAACTTGTGTATGCGGTGTATGAAGGTTTTGTGCGTTCGTATTATCTGCTGGATCCGGTTTTCTACAACGACTTCTTTCTTTTTGCGGATGGGGCGCGGTATGCCTTGCACAGTTTGTATCTTTCGCCCTTTCTCTATGTGAGCGGTGTTGTGTTAGTGGGGCTGCTGGTAGGGCTTTTATTTGGGCTACACCGTTTGTTATTTGCGGAGGTTTTGACGCAGCGGTTATCACAGGCGACCCAATCGATCTTGGTGGGGATGGGGTTTTTGGTTTTGGTGCCGGTGGTGACATTTAGGGGCGAGGTTGGTTTGCCAGAAACGGCCGTTTCTAGTTTCACCGCCAAAGTTACACAAAACGTCCAGCTTTCTCGTCTTGCAAGAGCGGAAGCCGAGCGCTTCGACAGCCAGGATTTGGCTCCTTTTTATCAGTTTACCGAAGCAAAACTGCAAACCAAGCCCAACATCTACATTATTTTTTTAGAATCGTATGGCAGCGTGCTGGACAAACGACCCGATTTCAAACCCTGGTACTATGTGCTGCTGACCACGTTAACCGCCCAGTTAGAGCAAAATGAGTGGGCTTCAGCCTCGATTCGCAGTACTGCACCCACTTGGGGTGGCGGCTCCTGGTTTGCCTATACCAGCGCCATGGCTGGCATGCGCATTGATTCACATGCGCAGTATTTGGCGCTGTTCAACCGTTATAATCAAGAACCGTTTCCGCATTTGTTTAACTATCTACGCGGACAAGGATATCGCAGTTATTGGCTCTCTTCTAATTCGGATGCGTTGAACGACATTGAGTGGCAGCGTTATAAAAACTTTTACGGCGTCGATGAATGGCTGCAATTTGCTGATATGCAGTATGATGGCCCTTTATATGGTTGGGGGCCTTCGCCGCCGGACCAATATGCCATCCATTTTGCGCAGGAATATATGCAGCAAGCGGTTGACAAGCCGCATGTGTTTTTTTACATTACGCAAAACTCGCATTATCCCTGGTCGCCCTTGCCGGATGTCGCGGATTCATGGGAAAGCCTGAATGATTTGCCACCCGTTGCGCCACCAGCCAGTCAGCGCATTCCGCATCAGGTGCTGCGCCAGCAATATTTGGCCTCCATCCAATATGAGATGACGATGCTGGTTGATTTCATCACGACGGAAGCTGATGAAGATGATATTTTTGTGATTGTCGGTGATCATCAACCGGCACGTATCGCACGTTATGAAGATGGCTGGGATACACCCGTGCATATCCTTAGCAAGGACGCAGCCTTTGTGGAAATGTTTTCTGAATATGGTTTTGTACCCGGCTTAAAAACGCAGGCAAGCGGACAAAGCATACACCACGAGGGGTTCTATTCGTTATTTATGCGCAATTTATTGGGGGTTTATGGCGTTGATCCACAGCAAGTGCCTGCGTATATGCCTGAGGGTGTACCGTTGAATTAGGTGCAAATAGGGTGCGTTATGTGCATTAATTTTTTCACCACAGGGCACACGGAGGGCACAGAGAAAAACGAAAATAAAAGCTCTGTGTGCTCTGTGAACTCTGTGGTGAGGTTTGGTTGTGGCATTTGCCACGTTATGCACTACGCACTACGTCAACTCTACAAGTTTATAAAGAATCTGAATTTTAAAGGAAGGTAAATGATGAAAACGAAACAAGCTTTATTTTTGGTGGTGATTTTAGTGATGACTGTTTTATTGGCTGCTTGCGGTGCGGCAGATGGGGCAACGGCCGTTCCCGCCACAACACCACCCGAACCAACCGCAGCATCTGATAACGCAGCGGCTCCTACTGGCGTGCGCACTTTTGTGGTTGTGCCCGAAGAATCACAAGCTTCTTTTATCATGGATGAAGAATTTTTATCCCTGGCGCTCGACAAACTGGGCATTGAAGCCGGCAAAAAGGTTGTCGTGGGCACAACGTCCGGGGTTTCCGGTGAAATTCAATTGAATCTGGCCGGGGCTGATCCCGTGGAAAGTGCCCAGTTCAGCGTGGATATGACGGGCTTAAAAACGGATCAAGATCGGCGCGACAAATGGCTGCAAGATAACGCGATTGAAACCAGCCGTTTTCCGCAAGCCGCATTTACAGCCACATCAGCAACGGGTTTGCCAGAGAGCATTAACGAAGGTGAGGAGATCAGCTTTCAGCTAGTTGGTGATTTGACAGTGCGTGATGTAACCAACAGCGTTGCTTTTGACGTAACGGCCGTATTAGAAGGTGATACATTGATGGGAACGGCCGTATTGCCCCTCAAGTTGACCGATTTCGGCATCGATCCCCCCGATTTTGCCAATACACTCACGGTCGCTGATGAGTTCAAGATCGAAGTGGCGTTGACGGCTCGCGAGGGGTAAGCCCTATATGGATTTCGCCGATTGGTGACATCACTTCTTACCAATATTTCGGTATATCGACTTATTTTTGCTTCTATAGCTTGCGCCAGGTATCGCTCTGCAGCTCTTGCGCATTCTTCTCCAATTCGCCAGTGGCTGAAAGAGCTTGCTGGATCTGAGTGACGATAACCTGCGCCCCGGTGCCGATGGCCAGGTAGCTATCGCTGATATTGCCAACGGTAATCTTGTCGCCGCCAACAACATCTCCTCTTATAGCCTCGTCTTTTCTGACTGGATCATTCTGCATAAACTTTTACCTTTCCGGCACTGATTAGCAACAAGTCCAACCAGGTACACTATTGGTGCTAGCCCTTCGCTAGCGCGGGGAACTTGATCGGTAACCCGAATAACCTGGAGCTTCTATGCGAACCAAAACTATCTACCAAATTTCGAAAAAATAAACTGAATAACGATAATATAAGATTATATAAGGGATATCACCAGACTGTCAAAACTGCCTGGTATGAGTATCTGATTTAGAACCTCTCTTGGCTGGATAACGGCCAACAATAAGTAAAGAAAAACGGTGATTTAATTTTACTCGTGGGAGCTGTTGCTTCGAAGTACGTGTAGAAAACCGTCATACAAACCGATTCCAATGGCACAATCTTGCGCAAATATGCACGGTATCTTGACCTGGACGGTCGTAACCCTGTTGCTGTTCCTTACTGGTGTGCAGGGATGAAGAGCGATTTTTTTGGACGATTGATGGACAAGCGAATCAATAGAGTTCGATACTGGTGAATTATTGCCCAGTGTCCTCAGCTTGGGCATGTGTACCATGATCGGTCACTTGCTGATCAAACCATGCATGTAACGCTGTCACCAGGTTGTCGTCTACGGCCGTATAAAGAATCTGACCACCGCCATCCACATCACTATAAATGATCGTCAACGCCTTTGCGCCCAGCATCAGTTCATGCAGTCCGGCCATATCCTCCCCATGAATCATCTCCGGATCGTGAAAATCACCTTGACTGAAACGCGCGGCTTCCTCAGCCAGATGCAGCCGAATAAGCTCGATCTGCTCTCTATCGCCATCATCAGAAATAACCTGTTGCAAGCCGCCGTTGTCAAGTTTTTCAAATATGTGGGTTGTGCGTTCCAGGTCAAAGGGCATCACTTCCACGCCCGCTTCCGCAACTTGTTCCTGACGATCGGGCGTTTCCGAACCGCAGCCCACAGTTATCCAGACGACTAGCAGCAGCATAAACCCTATACGTTTCAAATGCATTAACCGCTCCTTTTTTGGTAAATAAAATAGTGGCTTTTTGCTAAAAAAACTATTTGGTGTATGTTAGCGCATAGATATGAAAGATGCTCGTAAAAGGCCAGCATGCGCAAATATATAGTCCCAATTCTCCTCCTATTTGGTCTGGCTGTTCTGTTCCTGGCCTGGCGCCAGGGCTGGCTGCCCAATTGGAATCTTGTAACAATACGCGAATTTATTCTGGGTTTTGGCTCATTGGCAATTGTTGTCTATATCTTGCTCATGGCCCTCAACACCATCACCATTATGCCGCCCACCATGATCATGATGGTGCTCTCGGGCATCCTATTTGGGCCTTTCATCGGCAGCCTGGCGCTTTGGACCGGCCTGCTTTTAGGCTCCATCGGCGCTTTCCTCATTGCCCGTCTCGTCGCCCAGGATTTCATCTCTGCTCATTTAGGCGGCAGGGCGGCGCAGTTCAATGAACGACTCAAGGAAAGCGGCTTTTCAGTTGTTTTTGTAGCGCGCCTTTTGGGCTTGCCCCCTTATGAACTTGTCAACTACGCTTCCGGGCTTTCCAAAATATCCTTCAGGGATTTTTTATTGGCCACCATGTTTGGCTCCATTCCCGGCGCGATCCTGTTTGCGACCACCGGCGATCGATTGCTCAATCCCGATTTGACAGACCCGGTGCTTTACGCCTTGCCCGCCTTTGTCCTGATCACTTTTATCGTGACCAGGCTTGTCGCCAGGCTGAAAAAATCCAGGCTGCCACTTTGAAAAAAGGAAAGGATACAGATCAGCATGTCAGAATTAGCAAAGTTTATTCAATCGACGCCAATGGCGGATACCCATGAGCATCTGGTTTCAGAGCGGGAATGGGTGGAAAACGGCCCGGATGTGTTGGGTGATTTGTTTGGTATGTACATTGGCAATGATTTGCTAACGGCGGGAGCGCCGTTAACAGCCGTTCAACGTTTGCTCGATTCCAGTGACCCCGACATCGCCGGGCGCTGGCAAGGGGTTCAAGCCGCGTGGCAGCATTGTCAGCATACCGGATACGGCCGCGCCGTGCGCCAAACCGCCAAAATGGTTTACCAGATAGATGAAATCAACCTGGCGACAATTGAGGCCGCAGCGGCGCTCAATGCCCAAATGCGCCAGCCCGGTGAACGCTTGCGCCTGCTGAAAGAGGTCGCCAACCTCGATTACGTGCAAATTGACAATTTCGTCTGGGCCTGTGAAAAGGATCCATCCGGTCCAGATTTCTTTTTCTACGATATGTCATGGGCGAATTTTGTGAACGGCAATTTGGAAACGGCCGCTTTGCAGCAGGAAGTGGGCATCGAAGTGGTTGACCTGGCCTCCTTGCGACAGGCGTTAGAAGGGTTGTTTGCGTGTTATGGCGAAACGGCCGTGGCCGTGAAATCGCAGCACGCCTATGAACGCACCCTGTTCTGGGAAGCGCGCGAAGACGCTGTTGTTGAGGTCGTTTTACAAAAACAGCTAAAAGGAGAGGAACTCAGCAAGGCCGAAAAGCTATGTTTGGGTGATTGGTGCCTGGCTCAGGGTGCAGCGCTGGCGGCCGATTACAAGCTGCCCTTCAAGATTCACACCGGTTACCTGGCCGGCAATGATTTTTACGTGCAGCCGCTGCGAACCCATCCTGCCGGACTGGCCCCCTTGATCAATGCTTATCCTGCTACTCGCTTTGTTTTGATGCACATGGCTTATCCCTACAGCGATGATCTGATCGCCATAGCCAAACATTTTCCAAATGTCTATGTGGATATGTGCTGGGGTTGGGCGATTAATCCGTACCACGCAGCCGACTTTGTACGGCGGTTGCTGCACGCCGTGCCGGCCAATAAGCTTTTTGCTTTTGGCGGGGATACATTTTCGCCCACTGGCGCTGTCGCCTTTGCCGCACAGGCGCGCCACTGGTTAACCTATGCGCTGCAAAGCGAAGTCGACGAGGGGTTTCTATCCGAACCTGAGGCCGTCCATTTAGCGGGGCGGTTTATATTGGAAAATCAACGCGATTGTTTCAGGAAAACCGCGAAAAGTCTATTGAAATAACACCATAACAGTTTGCAGTTGCCAGATTGATTGCGCACAAGTAGAATCCGCCCCATTCACATTCGTTTGATTTTTTAGAGGAGACTTCATGAACGGCGGCGCACCACCATGCAGGAAAACCAACCTCCGGGAGGTTTCATTTGAATAGTTGCGCCGTAGATTGAACCTCCCGGAGGTTATTTATATAGGAGAAGAAAAAATGAAAAGCGGAACGAAACTGTACCCCTTGTTGATAATAATTTTGTTAATTGCCGCGCTGGCGGCCTGTCAGAGCGGCGGGACGCCAGCCGAAGAGCCGGCGGCGGAAGCGCCAACCGAGGCGCCGGCGCCGGAAGTCGAAGCGCCCACAGAGGAGCCAGCAGCCGAAGAAGCGCCGGCGGAAGCCACCGTTGTCAAGGTTGGCGCCGCCCACGCCTTGAGTGGGCCAATTGCGCTTTACGGTGAACCGATTAGCCAGGGCATTAAGCTGGCAGTTAAACAAATCAATGCGCAAAACGTCCTGGGTGACAATATGACCCTGGAAGTCATTTACGAGGATACGGCCGGTGACAAAGAACAGGCCATCAGCGTGTTTGAAAAGCTCATTAATCAGGACAACGTTGTCGCTATTCTGGGACCGACCTTGAGCAATAGCGCATTTGCCGCCGATCCGGTGGCGCAAGAAGCGGGTATCCCTGTGATTGGTTCTTCTAACACCGCCTCGGGCATTACGGATATGGGGGAATTTGTATTCCGCACCAGCCTGCCGGAGAGCGCCGTGATTCCGAATACGCTGCAGGTTGTTGCCGATGCGCGTGGTCTTGAGGACGTGGCTGTGATGTATGGCAATGATGATCAGTTTACCCAAAGCGGCTATGAAGTTTTTGCCGCCGCGCTGGAAAATATGGCCAGCAATGTGGTTACGACCGAAACCTTTGCCAAAGGGGACGCTGATTTCAGCGCCCAGCTTACCAAGATAAAAAGTTTGGCGCCGCAAGCGATTATTGCCAGCGCGCTGGCCGAAGAAGCGGCCAATATTATGAGCCAGGCGCGGCAGTTGGGCATTGAATCCTTTTTCATCGGCGGAAATGGCTTTAACAGCCCTAAACTGGCCGAAATTGCAGGTGATGCTGCCGAGGGCGCTATCAGCGGCGCAGCCTGGTTCATCAGCAATCCCACGCCTGAAAATCAAGCTTTTGTTGAAGCGTACCGCGCCGAATATGGCGCTGATCCCGATCAATTTTCGGCTCAGGCATATACTGCTGCCTGGGTTCTGGCGGAAGCAATCAAAAACGCCGGTTCATCCGACCCCGCCGCGATTCGGGATGCCCTGGCGCAAATCCAAAACTTCCCCACGCCGCTGGGTGAATTCAGCTTTGACGATAACCGCGACCCCGTTCATTTGCCGGTTGTGCTGATTGTGAAAGACGGCCAATTTGCTTTGTTTGAAGAGTAAAGCCGGAGAAAGTAATAAGGAGCAGGCACAGCGCCTGCTCCTCATATCTTATTTCCGACAGCTTACTTTGCCTTAACTCTATTCGTGTCATCCCTCGACCTTTTCCTGGCCCAATTGCCCCAACAGATTGTGAATGTGCTCTGGTTGGGCAGCGTATATGCGCTGTTTGCCCTGGGGTATACACTTATATTTGGCGTGCTGGATTTGTTGAATCTGGCGCAGGGCAGCATTTTTATGTGGGGCGCTTATTTTGGTTTGTTATGCGTGACGGCGTTTGGATTCCCCGTATGGCTGGCGCTGCCTGTGGCCATGTTGGGCGCCGGCGCACTGGGCGTGCTGTTGGAACGTCTGGCGTATAAACCGCTGCGCCAGCACACGTTGGGTACGCGCGTGTTGTGGGGCGGTTTTTTGTTGGCGCTGCTGGGATTTATGGGATTGTTTGACACGGCCGTTAACATCACAATCGGCATTTGCGGCGCTTTAATTATGGTGGTGGGTCTGTGGCTGGATTATAAAGGCGTGCAGCCCGGACCGGTGCGCAAAACACCTCATCTCGCTTCCCTCATCAGCACCATTGGCGCCGCTACGATTCTTGTCACGCTGGCTCAAACCATTTTTGGCGCTCAGCAAAGCCGCTTTCCGCCTGATACCTTTCCCCACCGCATCTTCAATATTGGCTCTATCACAATTACATTGTTGCAAGTTTTCATCATTGTGCTCAGCCTGGCGCTGCTGGCGGCTCTTAACCTGTACGTTGCCCGCTCGCGCGCAGGCAAGGCCATGCGCGCCGTCGCATTCAACCGGCAAACAGCTTCCTTGTTGGGCATTCATGTTGATCAAATCTTTGTGCAAACATTTTTCATCAGCAGCGCCCTGGCGGGCGCGGCCGGCATGTTGTTTGGATTGGCCTTCAATGCCATCACGCCCTACATGGGCGCGCCGGTGCAGTTGAAGGGGTTAACGGTCATTGTGTTGGGTGGATTGGGCAACATTAAAGGCGCGGTTTTGGGCGCTTATATCGTGGCCTTAATTGAAGTTTTCAGCGTGGCGGCAGGTCAGAGCGACTTCCGCGACGCGATTGTGTTTAGTTTGTTATTTATCATGCTGTTGGTCAGGCCGCAAGGATTGTTAGGTTCTACGGCAAATTCAAGGGATTAAGCAGTCATGTTAGGCGCCGTACTCACCCCAACCAATCTAAATTTTGCCCTTGTTTCATCTCTGCTGGGGCTGAGTATCTATATCACGCTGCGCACCGGTTTGTTCAGCCTGGCCAATGCCGGTTTCATGGCAATTGGCGCTTATATGGGCGCCTTGATGACAATGCGATTGGACGCCCCACTCTGGCTGTCGGTGCTGGGAGGCGCCGCGGCGGCCGGTTTGGTAGGGCTGCTGCTGGGCCTGCCGGTTTTGCGTTTGAATGACATTTATCTGGCGATTGCCACGATAGGCTTTGGCGAGGTCGTGCGTATTTTTATGCTCAACATCGACCGCGTTGTTGGGCAGACTTTGACCGGCGGAGCGCTGGGCTTAAACGGCATTCCCAAAGTGACCCAGACCTGGCAGTTGCTGCTGCTTCTGGGCTTGTTTAGCTACTTTTTTATTCGCCTGGAGGGCAGCCAGGTCGGGCGCGCGCTGCGCGCCATTCGTGAAGATGAAAAAGTGGCCGCCAGCCTGGGCGTCAATGTTTTTGGCTATAAAGTGTTTGCTTTTGTGGTCGGCGCGGTCATAGCGGGGGTGGCCGGGGTGATGAGCGCTCATCTGACGCGTTTTATTGGCCCGAATGAGTTTGGTTTTGATCTGGCGGTGCAAATTCTTGCTTTTGCGGTGTTGGGCGGCAGCCAGGTCTGGTTTGGTCCCATTGTGGGCGCGTTTATTTTGACGCTGCTGCCTGAAGCGCTGCGTTTTTTGAAGCAAAACCGCGCCATTGTGAACGGCGTCATCCTGATGCTGACGATTATTTATTTGCCCGATGGCCTGATATCACCCAGATTACTGCGCCGTTTTTCGCGCAAGCGCGTGGAGGAAACGGCCGTTGCTTGAGTTACGCAGCCTGACGAAACAGTTTGGTGGGTTAACGGCCGTGCATAACGTTTCTTTCAGCATTGAAAAGGGACAAATCATGGGGCTGATTGGCCCTAACGGCGCCGGTAAAACCACCCTGATCAATATGATTTCCGGACTTTTGCCGACTACATTCGGGCAGATTATTTTTAAGGGCGCAGACATTACCAATCAACCAGCCTATAAACTGTGCGCGCTGGGAATCTCTCGCACCTATCAAAATATCCGTCTTTTTGAAGAAATGAGCGTGTTGGGCAACGTGATTGCGGGGCGACATTTGCAAACGCCGGCCGCCAGCCGTTATTGGCGTTGGTTATTGCCCTGGCGTGACCCGGCTGCACAGCAGCAGGCGCAAGCCAGTACGGCGCTGCTGGCGCGGCTGAATATGCTGCCGTTGCGGGATCGCCTGGCGGCGGAGTTGAGCTATGGCGACCAACGGCGAGTCGAACTGGCGCGCGCGCTGGCTACGGAGCCGCAGCTCCTGCTGCTAGACGAACCAACCGCCGGCATGAACCAGGCTGAAACACATCAGTTGGGTGAATTGATTCTGCAATTGCGCGACGAAGGCATTACGATCCTGGTCATTGAACATGACATGAATCTCATCAGCCAGGTATGTGACCAGGTTCAGGTACTCAATTTTGGTTCCCGTATTGCCCACGGATCACCCGCCGAAGTACGCAGTAACCCGGAAGTTATCGAAGCGTATCTGGGTCAAGAAGAATTGGTTTAATCAAACAGCGTCACTCGTTAATCAATATGTATTTGCAGGTTGAAAATCTCCACACAAACTATGGCGCCATCAAGGCGTTGCATGGCATTTCTTTTGGTGTTCCTGTGGGGCAGGTTGTGGCGTTGATTGGGGCTAATGGTGCCGGAAAATCGACAACTTTGAACACTATTTCAGGTTTGTTGAAGCCGGTAAACGGCCGTATCCTGTTCGACGATCATGGCGACATTCGTAATATTGTCGGTTTGCGCGCCGATCAGATTACGGCGCTGCGCCTGATTCAGGTACCCGAAGGACGTGAAGTGCTGGCGCCGCTTTCGGTGGAGGAAAACCTGGAGTTGGGCGCTTTTGTGCGCCGCGATCGCGCCGGCATCAAAACCGATTTGGCAGGCATATACGGCCGTTTTCCCCGTTTAGCCGAACGACGCAAGCAAGCCGCAGGTAGTCTCAGCGGCGGCGAGCAGCAAATGCTGGCCATTGGCCGCGCGCTGATGGCGCGCCCGCGTATTTTGATGTTGGACGAACCATCTATGGGACTGGCGCCCATTATTGTGAACGAGGTTTTTCAGATTATCCGCGAACTTCGCCAGGAAGGGATGACAATATTGCTGGTTGAACAAAATGCCAACAAGGCGCTGCAGGTTGCCGACTACGCCTATGTAATTGATCGCGGCGAGATAGTTTCAGAGGGCAGCGCGGCCGAATTACGCAGCGATCCACGGATTGTAGAAGCTTATTTGGGTGGGTAACACGGCCTCAGTGGTTCATTGTTTTTACGCCATAAATTTTATCTGGTTGGTTTTTGTATGTGGCCGCCCCCGCCGGCCTGCGCCGCCGAAAAGAAAGCCATAAACGGCATGAAAATTGTGTTCGTTGGCTCGTCATCGCTGATCTCTAACAAAACGTCAGCGATTGTTAACCCGTCATAGATTGTGTCTGAACTGGTCGCCACATGCGCGATTGTGCTGGCGCGCGGGCCGTCAAACAACGCATTGTTTACGGCCGTTACCGACACCGACTGCATGATGTCCCAGTTGTCAACGCTAAAAACGCGCTCGTTGCTGCCTTGCAGCGCCGCCTGTGCGGGATCGGTCTGAATGTGGATCGTGACCGTTGCATCCGGCTGGTGTGAGAGACGCATCCCGTATGTGGCCGGCGCGCCGCCTTCAGTCAGCGGAAGCGTTTGAGGCGTGATTTGGATGCTGACGACGTCATTGTCAACAATGGCGGCGATCACATTGCCAATATTGATATTGTCGTAATTGGGGTCTGTGCTGCTTACCAAGTGCATGACAGTTCCGGTATGGTCGCCTTCCAGCAGCGTATCATCCAGGGCTGACAGCATCAAATTTTGTGGAATGTGCCAGTTTTCCGGCGTAAAAGTCAATTCAAGCGGCGAAACGGCCGTTTGCGCATCCGGCTCTGCGCTCATGATTACATCCGCAGTTGGCTTGCTGGTGAGATGCATTGCATAGGGGATTGACGCGCCGCCTTCCTCTAAAGTCACGGTTGCCGGTGTGATAGCGACATTGGCCTCTTCGTCATCAAAAATCGTCACGTCCACGTCCGAGGCTGTTATACCGTCAAATCTGGTATCAGGGCTGTTGACGCTGTGGGAGATGACGCCGGTCGAGATTTCATTGACATAATCGTTGTCAACGGCCGTTACTGCCACCGCCTGAGGGATATTCCAATTGTCCGGGTTGAACGTGAGCAGCGCCGGCGTGAGCGTTAGCTGCGCGGTCACATCGACTGTGATATTGACCGTTTGGTCTGGTTGGCCGGTCAGGCTGACATTGTAGCTGGCCGGCGGGCCGCCTTCGTCGACAAAAAGGGAGGTTGGGTTCACAAACACGCTGGCGGTTTCATTATCAATAATCGTCACATCCACGGATACGGCCGTTATCCCATCAAAATGAGCATCGGCGCTGCTCAGTGAATGGCTGATTGTGGCGCTGTGTTCGCCTTCAATTTCGAGATCATCAACGGCCGTGACGCTGACGTTCTGTGCAATGTCCCAATTCAAGCTGGTAAAAGTTAAGGAAGCTGGCGAAGTGGAAATTTGAGCGTTGGAGGAGACGTCAACCGTTACGGGTTCAAGCGGCCGGCTGGACAGCTTCAAACCATAACTATCGCCTGTACCCCCTTCGCTGACGTTCAGGCTTAGTGGGTTCACAAGCAGTTCGGCGCTATCGTTGTCGATTAGCGTGACCGGCAGCAGTGGTACCGCGAGGCTGTCATAGCGCTCATCAGCGCTGCTGGTTGTTTGACCAACCGCGCCGCTGTGGGTACCTTCGTACAGATCATCGTCAACGGCCGTAACCGTGACTGCCTGGGGCGTATTCCATGTTTCAGGTGTAAAGCTCAGCTCATCCGGTACGACATTTATCTGGCCGTTGGTAAAAACATTAATTGTCACATCTGCTGTCGGCTGGCTGAGCAGGGAAACGGTAAAAGCGGTCGATTCACCGCCTTCAGACAGCGCCAGACTTTCCTGGTCCAAGTGTAAACCAACCAGATCGTTGTCGAGCAGTTGCACGGTCACATCACTGATTGCCAGACCCGCATAAAGCGGATCGGCGCTGCTGGCAGTGTGGCCGATGAGGCTGAGCTGCGCCGCTTCAACCACGAGATCATCAACGGCCGTTACCACGACGGTCTTGGCGGCTTGCCAATTTTGGGGCGTGAAGGTCACGGTTTGCGGGGCTGCAAGAATTTGTTGGGCGTCTGCGGCGAGGTCAATGCTTACATTTGCAAGCGGTTGGCTGGTCAGCGCAAGCGTGTAAGCCGCAGCCGCCCCTCCTTCCGAAACCTCTAACAAGGTCGGCGTCACGAGTACGCCGGCCGTGTCATTGTCAATAATTGCCAGCGACAGGTCACTGATGGGGATGTTGGCGTAATCAGGATCATTGCTGGCGGCGGTGTGGCTGAGCGTATCAGCATGTTGGCCTTCAATCACAGCGTCGTCAACGGCCAATACTGAAATAGCATGTGGCTGGGTCCAATTTTGTTGTGTAAAAGTTATTGAGGCCGGCAAGAATGTCGTCTGCCCGGTTCCGCTAATATCAATTTTTACATTGGCCATGGGCTGGCTTTTTAATGCGATGCTGTAGTTGGCCGGGTTCCCGCCCTCACTCAGTTCCAGGGTCGCCGGGTTGATTAAAACGCCAGGTTCGTCATTGTCTATAATGCTCACGGTCAGGTTGTTGATTGCAATCCCGTTGTAATCCAGATCGGCGCTGGCTGCGGCATGGGCAATGATGTCATTATGGCTGCCTTCAACCACGCCATCATCAACGGCCGTTACCACCACAGCCTGCGGCGTATCCCAGCTTTGCGTTGAAAAAGTCACGGCGGCAGGATTGACGCTGGTTTGCCCCCCGGTCGCAACAGTGATTGTCACAGCGTCGGTCGGTTGGCCGCTTAAACGAATGGTATAGGCAGCCGCGAGACCCCCTTCGACAACGGCCAGATTAAGCGGGGCAATTTGAACGCCTGCATTATTCACGGCTGCCGGCGCGTTTTGGCTGCTGCCATAAGCAAAAAGAGGCAGCGTCCCGCTCAAACTCGTCAGAAGCAGTAAAATACATATAATATGAAATAATGATTTCGAACTTGTACGCAGTAAATGCATTGTTCTTCTCCCGGGCTATGGTTAGCGATTTTATTTGGTTAGTGCAGTGACGGGTATAGTGTGAGTAAACCTGCTCTATTCCACCTATTCTCGCTTACAATTCAAATTACACAAGAAGAACACGCAATTATGATTTAGGTAATTCAGAAAGTAATCAAAAATAAAGGTCGTGGAAAATCTGCCAATTCCTCGAGGAAACCACAGATTTCTAATTCGTCTTACGTTCAAGAATATTCTGCGATTGACCTAAACGCCAAGCTCCTGGCAAACGGCCGTTTCCAAAATGCCAACCATCTCATCAATTTGGGCTTGATTGACTATTAGAGGCGGCCCCAGCATAACGACATCCCCATTGACGCCATCCACACAGCCGCGCGATTCATAAATGATCAGGCCCAAATCAAACGCCCGTTTCTGAATCTTCGTGGCCAGGTGGCGCCTGGCGGGAAACGGCTCTTTCGTCTCCCAATCAAGTACCAGTTCAAGACCCCAAAAGAGGCCCTGCCCGCGCACTTCGCCAACTTGAGGATATTTATCAAATGTATCGTGCAGCTTTTGGCCCAGATACGCGCCCATCAAAGCTGAATTCTCGACCAGGTTTTCCGATTGCATAATGCGCAAGGTGGCCAATCCCGCCGCCGCGCCCACGGCATGATGGCTGAATGTGCCGCCATGGTTGAAATCGCCCAGCTCCTGGCGAATTTGTTCCACATCCTTGCCCTTTGCCGCCACCCAGCCGAGCGGGAAATAACCGCCGGCCGTACCCTTGGAGGTGACCAGAATATCAGGTTCAACGCCCCAATGATCCATCGCCCACCATTTACCGGTGCGTCCCATGCCGACTAAAACCTCATCGGCAATTAGCAGCACGCCGTATTGATCACAAATCCGGCGCACGTGCGGCCAGTAATCTTCAGGCGGTAAAACTGCCCCCAGACTGGCGCCGCTGATTGGTTCGGCAATGAAAGCGGCCACATTTTCAGGTCCATACGCCAAAATTGTTTCTTCGAGACGGCCGGCCAGTTCCTCCCCATCAGCCTGGAAGCGGTAAGGATAGGGATGGCGGATGTGGGGCATATTTTGCAACATGCCCAGATATGGGGAGCGCAGCGCCGGCCGGCCGCTCACGCCCAACGCGCCCAATGTCATGCCGTGATAACTCAGGGAACGGCAAACAATCAGATGCCGGTTGCTCTCGCCGCGCGCCATTTGAATCTGGCGCGCCAGTTTGATGGCCGCCTCGACCACTTCCGACCCGCTGCTGAGCAAAAAGAAGCGCGCTTCCTCTATGGGCACAATCTTGGCCAGTTCAGCGCAGTATGTTTCCAGCGGCTCATTGGTGAACATGGTGGCGTGGACGTATGCGGCCGTTTGTAACTGGGTCTGCATGGCTGCAATAATTTCGGTACGGCCGTGGCCAACATTAACAACCAACGGGCCCCCGGAGCCATCGATATAGCGCTTGCCATCCGTATCGGTCAGGTAAATTCCTTCTGCATGCGCGATCATCGGGCGCGCATGGTTCATTTTGCGATAAAAAACATGTCCATGTGGGTGGGAATATTGCATGAGATTTGTCCTTATTGGCTGATTTCTTCCAAAAGTTGCAGCGTGCGGGCAACGATTTGCCTTTGCTGCTCTTCGCGGCTGATTGTGGCGAGATTGTCGCCGGCTTGCAGCCCATCGCCATACCAGCCAAATTGCGTGTGATTGCCGCCCTCAATTTTTATGTAGGCGGTTTGCGGCGGCAGCAGAGGAACGGCCGTTTCCACTTTTTCCGTAGTGGCCAGACCATCCTCGCTGCCAAAAATTGATGTGACTGCCAGCATTTGCTCAGAAAGATTGGCGCTTTCGGCCGGATAGGCCGCCCAAAGCACCAATCCATCCGCTGCCGTTGGATTGTTTGACACATACGTGGCGGCCATTGCGCCTCCTAACGAATGTCCGCCCACAGCCCAATTTTCAATTTCTGGGAACTCAGCCATAATTTCGTGGGCTTTATTGGGCGCAAAAACGGCCAGATTCAAAGGCATCGCCGGCAAAACAACCAGATAACCTTCCTCGGCAATAG
Source organism: uncultured Chloroflexia bacterium (assembly GCA_963701435.1). Taxonomy (GTDB): domain Bacteria; phylum Chloroflexota; class Anaerolineae; order Promineifilales; family Promineifilaceae; genus JAACFF01. Next base: position 113,348 of record CAVPAL010000003.1, read on the forward strand.
CGCGCGCCGTAGGCGCATAACCCTCTGGCGGCACTAAGCCGCCAGGATAAAGAATGAAGCCTGTGGTTGGCGTGGTTTCGGTTGGGGTGAAGGTGTACCAGGGATCGGCGTTGACGAAAACCTCGGTGTCTGACTGCAGCGCCGCTTCCGCTTCCGGCATGGGTGCATTTTGCGCGCTGCCATGCCAAACATAATAGCCGAAACCTGCAATGAAAAGAGTAGGGATCAGGAGTAATAACCAGAGCCAGCGTTTGTTCATTTTTAATTGTCCTTTGTTGGAAGGTAAACCTTAGCCTGAGCCGGACGCTGCACGGCCAGGACCAAAAGTCCGGTAAATAAGAGCGCAATGCCGCCAAAAGCCAACGGGGTCACATCTTCACCAAGCAGGAAAATGCCCAACATGCCGGCTGTTAATGGTTCGGCTAAAGTCATTGTAGCGGCCGTTGCGACCGAAGTGGTTTTTAGGCCTATTGCAAACAATAAATAGCCAATCCCCACGGTCACAATCCCCAGATGCAGCGCGACCAGCATCCCGGCCGGCTGCCACAGCCAGCTTAAGTTACCCAGGAATAAAATTGGCAGCAAAAACAGGGCGCCCAAACTGAAGGTAACGGCCGTTACAGCCCCGGCCGGTTTTGTGTCGAGTAAATCTTTGCTTAATAAGGTGTACACGGCATAAACAACCCCGGCGCCAATAGCAAGAAAGATGCCCAAACCATCAATTTGCAGGCTGCCGCTGCTCATTATCAGCAAACCGCAGCCCAAGATGGCCAATATTGTCGCGAGGTACCAGGGACGTAACGGCCGTTCCCCACGCGCCAGAAAGCCCAAAATCCCGGCCGCAATGGGCGCAGAGCCAATGCCAACAATCGTGCCAACGGCAACCCCGGTCCTGGCGACGCCTGCAAAAAAGAAAAGCTGGTACGCAGCCATGCTAACAGCCGCCAGCAAAGTTGGTTTCAGAGGCCAACTGCGCCACTGGCGTACAGACTTTGTTTCATTGCGCCAGTGCGCCAGCGCCAGCAGCGCCAGCGCGCCAACCACAATGCGAACGGCGCCAACAGTGAGCGGATTGGCTCCTGGCGGCGCCAGCGCCTGCGCCGTGCCGGTTGTGCCCCAGAGTGTGGCCCCCGCTGCAACCAGCCAGGCGCCCCGATTCGCTGAAAAAAGTTTTGGCAAGAAATTAAAAAGACGCCAACTTTCAGAAAGTTGACGTCTCCGGTTTAATCGAAAACTTAGTCTACAACCGTTTGACTCTGCTCGTGCATATATTGCTGCACATAATAGAAGCTGCCCGCTGCTTTACCCGTCGAACCGCTGCCTTTCCAGCCGCCGAACGATTGATATCCCGGCCAGGCTCCGGTCGTTGCGCCGCTGCTGCGGTTGACATAAACAACGCCCGCTTCGATATTGTTCAGGAACCATTCGATTTCTTCTGGGTCTTCACTGAAGAAACCGGCCGTCAGCCCATATTCCACATCATTGGCTTGCGCCATCGCATCATCCAGATTGGTGAATGGCGCTGACGGTAACGATGGGCAGGAACATTTCCTGTTTCCACAAATAATGCTCTTCGGGCAAATTATCAACAATGGTCGGCGCCACATAATAACCATTGCCTGGTAAGGTCTTGCCGCCATAGACTACATCACCGGCTGCGTGTAAATCGGCGACAAATTTTTGGTAATCCTCATAAGCGCCCTTGTTCGCAACCGGCCCCATATAATTATTTTTATTGGTGGGATCGCCGACGTTGATCTGGCTGGTCAGAGCTAATAGTTTTTCCATGAAGGTCGCTTTAACATCGGCGTGGACGAACACACGCGAGCAGGCAGAGCATTTTTGACCCTGCAGACCAAAGGCGGAGCGCATCACGCCCAATGCCGCTTTGTCCAGGTCAGCTTTTTCAGTGACGATGGTTGGGTTTTTGCCGCCCATCTCCGCAATGACGGGACGGGGGTATTTGTCGAAGGCAAAGGTGCGCAAAATATTCATACCGACATCGTAGCTGCCGGTGAAGGTGATGCCGGCTACATCGGGATGATCGACCAGCGTCTGGCCAACGGTACGGCCGCCGCCGGTGACAAAGTTAAACACGCCGTCCGGGATGCCTGCATCCCGCAGACATTCGGTGATGAGCCAGGCGGTGAAAGGGGTGTCGGTGGCGGGTTTGAGTACAACCGTGTTGCCGGCGACGAGGGCAGCGCTGCTGGGGCCGCCTGCTAATGCGCCGGGGAAGTTAAAAGGTGAAATTACCACCCATACGCCATATGGTTTGAGTACGCTGCGGTTGTGGTGTTTTTCACTTTCAGACAGCAAATCAAATGTGAAGCCGCCATTTTTTTCCATGGCGTCACAGTTGTAGCGGAAGAGATCGGCCGTTTCTTCGACATCGCCCAGCGCCTCCAGCCGATTTTTGCCGACTTCCATGCTCATGACAGCGGCCATATAGAATAAACGCTCGCTGATTAAATCAGCGGCCTGGCGGATAATCGCCACGCGCTCTTGCCAGGGAGTGGCGCTCCAGGCAGGGAAAGCGGCTTTGGCGGCTGCCACGGCGTCATTGGCGTCCAGTTGGGTTCCTTTTTGGAAGTAGCCCATGATCACGTCGGTATCGACCGGGCTGACTTTGGCGAAGGTTTGCGCTGCCTGGCGTTCTCTGCCATTGATGAAAAGCGGGTAGGTTTTGCCAAAATTGTCTTGGGCCTCAACGACCGCTTCATCAAAATATGCATGCAGCAGTGGATCAGGGCTGGCCAGGGTTGAATAGGTGACCTTGAATTTTTTGCGTTCTTTTTCAGACATATTTGCCTCCAAATGGGTATTGTGGGATTGTATCTATTCGGGCGCTTTGTATGGATCACAAATCCGAAATGGTATGTAATGGGACATTGTTTGGTTGAAAAGAGCAGTTGGGATTTGTTGGGTGCGCGCCGATTATTTAGCGGCAGTATTATACCTGCTTTTGAAGTAGTTGTATAGCTTGTTTTTGGCGGCGTGGGACCTGCTCATTTGCTGCCCATAATGAGAGACGGCCGTTTCTTCGCCAAAAATCAGTTCATTCGGACGTGTAAAAAAGGCGGCAATTTTGGCGTCAAACTGCGCTTTCCTCGAGGAATTGGCAGATTTCCCATGACCTTTATTTTTGATTACTTTCTGCCAATTACCTAACAGTAGTTTTGTCATAAAAAAAGACGTTCAACTTTTTTGAAAAGTTGAACGTCTGGAAGTTAATTCAGCGCATCCAGCGACCACTGCGCCGGATAAAAATTCTCGTTGACGCGCAGCGCTTCTTCATACGCTTCACGTGCGCCAAATGTATCACCCAGGAAGGCCAGCGCGTGCCCCTTGTACCAGAACGTTTCTTCTACATTGCGGCCGCCTTGCGTCGCGAGCGTGGCATCTGCCAGATCGACCATATCCTGGTAACGGCCGACTTTCATATACGCCAAATACGGCTGGAATTGATACCAGAGCATACGCGGCGGCAAACCGAGTTCGCGCGCTTTGTCATATGCTTGCGTGCCGCCCTGGTAATAATTCTGCTCTCCGGTCAGCCCGCCCATGCGCGTCAGCGCCGTGCCCATATTAAACCACGCGATGGCGTCGTCTGGATTAATTTGGGTCTCTGCTTCGGCGCGCGCGGCCACATTTTGCCACATTTTGAAATCATCAAACATATCCGGACCTAAAATGGCGGCCACTTCTGCTTCTTGATCCGGCGTGTAGACGACATAAAAGGTGTAATTAAACTGCTGCCAGAATTTTTCGATTTCATCGTAGGCGTCAATGCGACCGCTGCCGTCCCACGGTCCCAAATAACTGTCCTGGCTGTAAAGTTCCTGTTTGAGGTCATCATACCCGTAGATGGTCAGGTAATGACCCCACCAGCCGGTTTCGGGCAGTTCATATCCTTTTTCAATCACGACCGGGTATCCGGCGGCGACAAACTCTTTAATCATATCCAACGTACCGCCGCTGCGCGCTATAGCGTTATAACCGGGCGTTTCTATGTTGACATAATCTGCTATCTGCCACGGACTGACGTTGCGATCTTCGGGATTGGGCTTCAAGTAGGCAGCTACATCCGCCTGGGTAATATCATTACCAAGATAGTTTAATACCTGTGTCAGATTGGCCGGACCGCAGTTGTTGAAGCTTTGTTTGATGACGCCCATACCTTCCAGCGAGATGCGCTCCGGCAGCGGTTCTGGCGTAGCAGTTGGAACTGGACTGGGGGTGATTGTCGGCGCCAACGTTGCTTCGGCAGCCACATCTGGTTCAGAGGCAATTTCTGTTTCTGGTTCGATTGTAGGCAAGGGAGTTTGTGTAGGCGCTGGAGTCGGCGTTGTCTGTTCTGCAATGAGCGCGCCAATATCAACCTGTTCTCCCTGACCGGTTTGCGCCGGCGCAGGCAGGGCGGTCGCCACCGGATTGACGGCGTCAATGACCCCTTCGGTGATTCCACTGAGAAATGCATTGCGTTCTGATAGAGCCACACGATAGCGACCTGGAATTGCGCCGACGACAGCCGGGAGCGTTAGCAGACCCAGGATTAAAATAACCTGCAGCGCTGCAATAATTAAAATGATGTTACGTGTTCGTTTTTTCATAAGGTTTGTTTAGGGAGCAAGGCAGCAAAGGCGCAAAGTAAAAAGCCTGCTACTTTGCCGCTTCGCTACTTTGTATCGATAGCCCGGATGGCCGGTTCAAAATTGGGATTAAAAGCAGCGGCTTGTTCAAAAAGTTCTCGCGCAGCTTTCTCTTCACCCAGGGCGGCCAGGGCAAGCCCTTTGTAATAGAAAGATTCTTCAAAATAAGGCCGATCTTTTATGGTTGTGTCGGCCAGCAAGATTACGTCTTCGTAACGGCCGTTTTCGTAATACGCTTCATAGGGTCCAAATTGATACCACAACATGCGCCAGGGCAGGCCAATTGCGCGTGCCTGGTCAAAGGCTGTCGCCGCCGATTGATAATCACCCAACGCGTTGAATGTGGTGCCCAGGTTAAACCAGTTGAAAGCGTTGGCCGGATCGCTTGTTGTCGCTTGCTGCACTTGATTGAGCGTATTTTGCCACATCAGGTTGTCATCCAAATCGTCCCCAATTATGGCCTTAACCATGTCAGCCTGTTCGGGTTGGTAGAGCGCAATGTAACTGTGGTTGAAGTGCGGCCAATAAGTATCCAGATCGGCATAGCTGAGTAAACGGCCGTCAGGATGTGCATTTTTTAATGGTTCTTCACTGGTGCCGAACCAGGAATCGTAAACCCAAAGCTGTTCTGCGGCGTCATCGTAGGCGACTACCAGCAGATAATGCCCATACCAGCCCATCCAGCGGAATTCGCCCGGCGGTTCAATCCCGATTTCGATGATGACGGGAATGTCGTTGGCCACAAACCGGCGCACTGTTTCCAGACTGCCATTGACGCGTGAAACGGCCGTATACGGCGTTTGTTCGTTTACATAGGCAGCCATTTCATATGGCGAGACATTGCGGTCTTCGGGGTCTGGTTTCAATATGGCGGCGGTCTCGGTCTGGCTGACCTGATGTCCAAAATAGGAGAGCGCCATCGCCAGGGTGGCCGGTCCGCAGTTGTTCCACTCCTGGAATTTGTGCTGAAAACCGGTCAGGCGCGCGGTTTGAGGCAAGGGCCAGGGTGTGGGTGTGGGAGGCGCTGGGGTAACGGTTGGCGGGCTGGTTGCGGTCGCCGGCGGGTTCACGGCCGTTTTGGCAGTTGTTTCCGAGACTGTTTGCGATTTTTCAGCGGTAGGCGCCAGCGTTGGCGTTTGGAGAACGGCCGTTTCTCCCAGGAGTTCGACCGCGTTGACAGGGCTGCTGACGGTGGGCAGCAGCGGAACCGTGTCATCAGGTAGACCGATTTGTTTGAAAGGTTCAGGCAGGCGCATCACATAACGATCCGGCATTGCTTTTAACATTGCCGGTACAGCCCACAGGGCGATCAGAGTGACAAGCAGAATCGGAAAAATAAATTTAAGTCTGTGCATACATATTGCGCTACCTTACACCGTTTTGCCGCGCAGGATTGTAGCGCAGACCACGTTCGGTTGGGTTATCTACTTAGCAACCTCTAAATTCGTGTGATTTGTGAAATGCGTGACGAAAAATCTGACAGGTCTCCTCTGGTTAAATAAAAAACGTCAGTGTCCAGTTTTATATTGAACAATAATTTCATTGATCAGATATTAAACGGCCGTTTTTTCAATGATCTGTGCCTGCATTTCAGCCCCATATTCAGCAGCGCCCTTGCCGAGCAGCAGATGCAGCGTGTTGCCATCGACAACCATAATGCCGCGCGCCCCGGCGATACGCAGGTTCTCCTCGTTAACTTTACTGGGGTCTTTTACGCTGACGCGCACGCGCGTTTGGGCAGCTGCGCCAACAGTGGCAACATTGGCTGCACCGCCTAATCCTTGCAGCAAGCTGCTGGCGCGGCTGGCTGCAAGGTCATGGTCAATCGTGGATTCTGGGACGGAAACGGCCGTTTCCGCGCTTGTCTTTTCCTCATCGGCAGCCATTGCCAGTGTGGGAATCACAACCGGCGGAGCCAGCGCCAGAATTTTCTTCAACTCCTCGGCGATAGGTTCAACTTCGTCACTCATTATCACCTGCGCGGCATGCTTGGAAGGTTTGACAACGCCCGCTGCGCCTAAGGCCATTAGCTTGTTTTCATCGATGGCGGCAGAGTCATTGACCGTCAGGCGCAGGCGGCTTGCGCAGCTATCAACAGCTGTCAGGTTTTCAGCGCCGCCGACCGCCATATAAATACCCGCAGCTTTTTGGCCAAATTCCCCGGCGCCAATGTCTGAACCGGCCAGAGCTGCTTGCGCCTGGAGCGTTGCTTCAGCGGTCTGATCTGCTGCTTCTCGGCCGGGCGTTTTAAGATTAAAGAGCCTGATTAAAGCTGCAAAAATGATAAAATAGCCAAAGAAGAAAAGCACGCCAACACCTGCCAGCAAAATTGGCCCTTCCGCCAGCCCAAAGTTAAGCAGGTAGTCGAGCAGTCCGGCGCTGAAGCCAAAACCAGCCCGCAGCCCCAAATAATTGGTGACATACATAGAAAGTCCGGTTAACAAGGCGTGGATCAGATATAAGAACGGGGCGACGAATACAAAAGCGAATTCAATCGGTTCTGTGATGCCGGTGACAAAGGAGACCAAAGCGGCTGAACCCATCAGACCGGCAATGGCCTTCCGATTTTCAGGTTTGGCTGCCCGCGTAATGGCCAGGGCGGCGCCCATCAGACCAAACATCATGATGGGATAAAAGCCAACCTGGTAAGGTCCGGCGGTCGGATCGCCTGCTAAAAAGCGCGGGATATCGCCTGTGACGGTTACACCTTCGGCGGTCACATATTCACCCAGCCCAAACCAGAAGTAGGAGTTGAGTACCTGGTGCAGCCCTAAGGGGATCAGTAAACGGTTGAAGAAGCCGAAAACGGCCGTTCCCAGCGCGCCCATCGTCAAAATGACATTATTTAAGCTGTTGATGCCATCCCAAATCGGCGGCCAGATGACGGCCAGAATAGCGGCGACGACCAGCATAAAAACTGAAACGAGGATTGGAACCAGCCGGCGGCCCGAGAAAAAGCCCAATACTTCCGGCAGTCGTGTGGTGTAAAAGCGGTTATATGCCCACACAGTGACCAGACCGGCTATGATCCCAATCAGTATGTTACTGGGCAAATTGGAGACAATGGCGTCTGTTTCTGAGTAGCCGCCCACGTTGATCAACAGGACGCTCATGGCTTTGAGCAGTACAAAGTAGCCCACCACAGCCGCCAGCACAGCCTCGCCGCGTTGATCGCTCGACATGCCGATCGCAATGCCAATTGCAAAAAGCAGCGCCAGATAGACAAAAATCTCGCTGCCGGCGGCCTGGATGAAAGGGATGTTGAGAACATCAGGCGCACCGAGGCGGTTCAAAAGAGCCGCTGCAGGCATTACGGCGATAGGAATCATCAAAGAACGGCCGATTCGTTGTAAAAATGCTAACATGTCGCCTCCAATTTTGTGGAACTATAAAAAGTATCCTGATTCGTTTCATTCGTGCAATTCGCGTCAGTTTTTGGATATGCCGTGTTTATTTTTATCACTTGATTGTTGTCAGGGCGCGCACGGCAGCGGCCGTTTCCTGCGATAATGCTTGCGCGGCCAAATTCTGACACGCTGCCAGATTCAGTCGACGTATCTGCGCTTTGACAGCCGGAATGGCCGGGACGCTCACGCTCAGTTCCGTCACGCCCAGGCCCAAAAGAATTGGCACCGCTTGTGGATCCGCGGCCAGGCCGCCGCAAACGCCCACCCATTTACCATGTTTGACCGCGCCTTGAACTGTCAAGGAGATAAGCTGCAGCACGCCAGGGTTTAATCCATCCACCTGGGACGCCAGCTTAGGGTGACCACGATCCATCGCCAGCGTATATTGGGTGAGATCATTGGCGCCGATAGAAAAGAAATCAGCTTCGCGCGCAAACTGCTCTGCCATAATGGCAGTGGCGGGAATTTCTACCATGATGCCCGTCGGAATGGGCGCCAGGCCCAAATTTATTTGCTCTTCCGCCAGCATGGCGCGCGCCATCCGCCACTCTTCCATGGTGGCAATCATGGGAAACATAACCGAAATACGGGCTGATTGGGCCGCGCGTAAAATGGCTCGCAGTTGCGTGCGTAGAATTTCAGGCCGATTTAATCCGACTCGAATGCCGCGTTCCCCCAGGAATGGGTTGGCTTCCGGAGGAATGGGCGCGTAGGGTAGCGGTTTGTCGCCGCCGCCATCCAATGTGCGAATGATCAACGGCCGATTCGGCCACATAGCTTGCGCCACGGCGGAATAAGCGGCTGTTTGTTCATCTTCTGAAGGCGGCGTAGTGCGATCCAGGAACAAAAACTCGGAGCGCAGCAGACCAACTCCCTCGCCGCCCAAAAGCATCGCTTCTTTGGCGTCTTCCAACCCGCTGATATTGGCGACTACCTCAATTTGGTGATTGTCAGTCGTCACGGCTGCTTCAAAAGCTGCTTCCAAATCAGCATCACGTTGAACTGCATGCTGGGCATGTTGCGCCTGGACGGCGGCGATTTCTTGCGGGGACGGGTGGATGGATAAACGGCCGTTTGTCCCATCCAAAATAACCGGCGCGCCGTTGGGAATGTCCAGCGCGCGCGCTTCAACGCCTGCCACGGCGGGAATACCGAAGGCGCGGGCCAAAATCGCGACGTGTGAGGTCGCCCCGCCCAGCGTCGTCGCAAAACCGAGTACATTTGAGCGGTCGAGATTGGCCGTATCAGAAGGCGTCAAATCTTCGGCAATCAAAATGGAATCAGGAGGGGCTTCCAGCCTGGCTGCCTCGATACTGGTCAATTTTTCAAGCACGCGCCGCCCAACGTCGCGTAAATCATTGGCGCGCGCCGCCAGAAGTTCATTGGGCAGTTGCGCGAGCATGGCTGCCTGGCTGTTGATGGCTTGCCGCCAGGCGTAGGCGCTGCTTTGACCCGACTCAACGCCGCTGTAGGTTAACGCCAGCAGGTTGGGATCATCAAGTATTTCCTCATGCGCTGCAAAAATGGCTGCTTTTTCAGTGTCCGCCTCCGCACGCAGACGCATTTGCAGCGCTTCCAATTCAATTTTCGATTGCGCAATAGCGTCATCAAGTTTGCGGCGCTCTACAGGTGGATTGGCGCTAAGGGGATCAACAATAATTTCTCCACGGCGCGCCTGAAACACCTTGCCGACGGCGACGCCGCCTGAGGCTGTTACACCCCAAAAAACGTTGGGATCAGCGGCGTGTTGGCGCGGCGGCGGGGCGACGGCAGCCGCAAATGCGATGCTGGCGGGCGCCGCAATGGGCGGATAACCGGCCTGTCCCAATCCTTCCCGGATTAACGGGGTTAACCCAGTGATGGCGTCCTCGGCGTCAACGCCATCCGCAGCCAATTGCACGCTGTCTTGATGGCCAATATTTAATCCCATAATACCCACGATGCTTTTGGCGTTGGCCTGCTGCGCGCCTTTCAGAAGTTGAATATCAGCTTTATATTTACGCGCCATATTGGCCAGAACGGCCGCAGGGCGTGCATGTAGGCCTTCATGATTGGGAATAAAAATGGGATCGGAAAGGGCGGCTGTGCTGGAAACGGCCGTTGCGATTTCTGCTGCTGGTACGGCTTTAGGGGTAATTTCGAGAATAATATCTTGCCCGGCGGTCACGCTGCCGCTGCTTTTTTGGATAGCTTCAACGTTGTCTCCATTTGCAATAACAATCATCGTCAATAAGCTGGGGGCGTGTGTGGCAATGTAATCAGCATCAAATTCGATCAATACGTCGCCGGTTTTAACTTTGTCCCCTTTTTTCACGTGCGGCAGGAATCCTTCGCTTTTGAGCTTGACTGTATCCACGCCAATGTGAATGAGTATCTGCACCCCTTCTTCAGTAAGAAGTGTTAATGCGTGCCACTCTTCCTGCAGTTGAACAATTTCACCGCCAATAGGCGCCAGCAGCTTTTGCGTTGTAGGGTCTAAGGCAATGCCGTCGCCAACCATTTTTTCGGCAAAAACCGGGTCAGGAACCTCTTCAATCGGCATCAATATGCCTGAAAGCGGCGCTTTGAGTGAAATTGTTGCCATCTTGATTCTTCTCCTGGAATTAGTGCTAAAACGAGACTTCGCTCTGAAATGAGGAGGAAGGCATTCTCAAATACCGGATCGTCCCCTCAACTGCCCGCATCTAAGGATGCTCACTCCTCATGATTCGTCAGCAAAAATATACTTTATGTCAAATTTTCGTTGTCGCATCAGGTAAACCGCAGAAAATCCTTGAAAATAAGAGGAGTTGGAAATCTGCTGTTTCCTTGAGGAATTCCCAGAATGTTGGAAATAGACGCCTTTGGTAATCTGGGAATTCCTTTCGGATTGTTACATGCGGCAATCTTACCCATTCAGCGCTTGATTCGCAAAAGGTATGACGGGTGAGGTTGAGTCGCGTTTGCTATCGTGTGATAGATGTCAGGAGGTATGCGTTACATTATTCACTCCCAATCGCATTGGTTTGCGGTAAACTGGTAGGTAAACATACATTTAGGGTGCGTTAGTTAATTAACTTTTGACATTTGGTCTGTAGTTACCGTTTTAGCGGCAGGCGATTAAGAAATCGCGCACGACTAAAGTCGTTACTACAAACTTGTTTGAGAACGCATCTTTAGGAAAGGAAAAGGTTATGGAATTTGGTGTTCCAACAGAATTTCGGCAGCAAGAAGCAGAATCGCGCGTGGGGCTGACGCCAGCCGGCGTTTTGGGATTGGTGCAGGCTGGACATAAGGTCTACGTGCAAAAAGGCGCCGGAATTGGCGCAGGTTTTACAGATGAAGAATTTGCCAATATCGGGGGCACAATTGTGTATTCGGCGGCTGAGGTTTACGGCCGTTCCGATATTGTTGTCAAGGTTGCCCGTCCGGCGGCGGAAGAGTACCGTTATTTTCGTCCCGGCCAGACGATATTCTCTTTTTTACATTTGCAGGTAGCTTCGTCCGATTTATTTGATGCCCTGGTTGCAAGCGAGATAACGGCCGTTGCTAATGAGATGATTGAGGATCAAGATGGACTTAAACCGGTTTTGGTTCCAATCAGTGAAGTCACCGGTCGTCTGGCGCCTATCATTGCCGGTCAACTGCTCATGAATACCCACGGGGGGCGCGGCACGCTGTTGAGCGGCATGCCTGGCGTGCCGCGCGGCTCCGTTGTGATTGTTGGCGCCGGTGTATTAGGCTCAAATGCAGCGCGCGCATTTCTTGGTTTGGGCGCTCAAGTTATTGTGTTGGACCAGGATGTTCGCAAGCTGCAGCATTTGGATGAATTGTTAAACGGCCGTATCACCACTATGCTCACAACGAAACACAGCCTGCGCCGCGTCACAGCCTTTGCCGATGTGCTTGTAGGCGCCATACAAACCTCAGGCCGGCGCGCTGACCAGATAATTACGCGCAATATGGTCACGCGCATGCGTCCTGGGTCTGTTATTTTAGACTTTTCGATTGATAATGGCGGCTGCGTTGAAACCAGCCGGCCTACAACCCATAGAGATCCCACTTTCGTTGCTGAGGATGTGATTCATTATTGTGTGCCAAACGTCCCGGCGGCCGTATCCCGGACCACCAGTTATGGCATTACCAATGCGTTGCTCCCCTATCTAAAAGCAATTGGAGAAAACGGTATTGTTGGAACACTCGATCAAGAACCTGGATTTGCCCACGGCATAAATCTTTACCAGGGCAATCTATGCCATCCTGAAGTGGCTGCGGCGTTAGGCCGCCCATTAACCGCAAAAATACCGTTTGGAGATCGCAAATGAATTGGGAATCGCTCTATCGTAGCAAAGTAACCGACATTGACACAGCCCTGGCCAGTATTCGATCTTATGATCGTATCTATCTGGGCGGCGGCGCTGGCGTCCCCAAAGAATTGGTAAAAGGATTAACCCGCCGGGCAGATGATTTGCGCAGCGTTGAAGTCACCCACATTTTGACATTTGCTGAAGCTCCTTACGCCAAACCTGAATACGCCGACTCTTTCCGCGTAAACGCCTTGTTTATTGGTAAAAATGTCCGCCGTGCCGTCCAGGAAGGTCGTGCAGACTTTACGCCTGTATTTTTGTCTGAGATTCCGTCCCTGTTTCGTGACGGTACCCTGCCGCTTGATGCTGCTTTGGTCTCTTTGACCCCACCAGATGAACATGGATTTTGTAGTTTTGGCGTTGAAGTGGGCACAACAAAACCGGCGGCTGAAGAGGCGCGCACAATTATTGCCGAAATTAATAAACAAATGCCGCGCACCTTGGGAGACAGCTTCATCCATGTTAGCCGCCTCAGTCAAATTGTTGAAGTAGATTATCCGCTTCCGGAAGTGCCGCTGGGAGGTGCAACGCCGCTGCATTTGCGAGTAGGCGAGTATATTGCAGAAATGATTCCGAACGGGGCTACCTTACAAATGGGAATTGGCAGTATTCCCGATGCCGTGCTGAATAACCTTGGTAATCATAAAGATCTTGGCATTCATACCGAACTATTTTCCGATGGCGTTATTGAAATGGTTGATCGTGGCGTCTTTACCTGCTCTAAAAAATCCTTCCACCCTGGGAAAATTGTGGCCGGCTTTTTATTTGGCGGTAAACAGCTCTATAATTTTGTCCATAATAATCCGTTGATCGAATTGCATCCGTCAGATTACGTGAATGATCCCTTTAATATTGCTCAAAATGACAATATGATAGCGATTAATTCGGCGTTGCAGGTAGATTTAACGGGGCAGGTATGCGCTGACTCGATTGGGGCCAGCCTTTACAGCGGCGCCGGCGGGCAGGTTGATTTTATTCGCGGCGCAGCGCGTTCGAAGGGCGGCCTGCCAATTGTGGCCTTCTTATCGACCGCAAAAAACGATACTTTGAGCCGGATTGTACCGATGTTGTATGAAGGTTCTGGTGTTGTGACGACGCGTAATGATGTCCATTATGTTGTTACGGAGCATGGGGTCGCCAAATTGCATGGCAAGAGCGTACGTGAACGCGCACGCGCGTTAATCAATATTGCCCATCCAAAATTCCGGGACGAGTTGAGCCATGCAGCGCAAGAATTGGGCTACATTTAGACTGTAATTGCTGAAAAGTGAGTGTGTGTGCAACGTGATTCCCTATCACGTTGCACTTTTTTTGTGTTTAGCCGGTAGGTTCCGGCTTGAGAGCCAACTGGTTTAACAAATCGGTTACGGTGATGATGCCTACCAGTTTGTCTTCCTTTACAACTAACAGAGCGCCATATTTGTAGTTTGCTAATAAACCGGCTGCTTCATAAAGCGGCGCATCCGGTGAGATGCTCATCGGGTTTGTCGTCATACATTCTGCGGCTGTGACTTCATCCAGGATGGCTAAGCGCTGTAAAGGCTCATTATTGATGATAGGGGAATTGACTGCCAGGCGCACATCCCGGTCGGTGATAATGCCAATGAGTTCGTCATCATCAACGACGGGCAGTTGACGGCAGTTACATTTATTCATCGTTGCAATTACTTCACGGAGGGAGGAGTGGGGGAAAACAACATCCGGGTCAATTGTCATCAGGTCTTTTACGAAAATCATTAAATCTCCTTTTCACTGAATGTTTAAAAAGGGTACGCGCAGGTTATAAAGGGTATTGTATTGGAAACGGCCGTTTCCACTCTAGTGACACTTCTCATGAACCTTTCTGACAAACGTCACGCTTCGAGTGATCATCCTTTATTGAATGCATGACAATTGACACTTGAATAAGCGGCCAGTTTGAGTATCCTTACAAAAAGCGTAAGAATAAAAGCGCATTAAATTTTTGTTGGAGTAAGATCATGGCTTCAAATAATTGGGTAAAAACGGGCGGGAAATGGTGTGATTTTGTGCATCAGGATGTTGAAATTCTGGAACAACGTGCTTATCCTGACGATCGTTTGCCGGATATGATTGGTTATCAAGTTGTAGGACGTAAATGCACTGCCGCAATTGATTGCAATATGTTAGGCGTGCCGTGCAAATGGGCATTTACCAATCCTAACAGCGACCAGTTTGACGTCGCTTAGGACCACAACGAGAAATTGACATAAAGTATATCTTGCTGACTAATCATGCGGAGTGAGCATCCTCAGATGCGGCCAGTTGAGGCGATGAACCGGCATTTGAGAATGCCTTTCTCCTCATTTCAGAGCGAAGTCTCGTTGTAATATTAGGTACGCGAAAAGTCTTTTGAATTAGGGAAACCGCAGAAAATCCTTGAAAATAAGAGGAGTTGGAAATCTGTGGTTTCCCTGAGGAATTTCCAGGTTTCGTTTCGCAGGAATTCAAAAATTTTCTGGGAATTGCCTAAGTGAATCTGGGTCTTGCCTTTTTCTGGCGAGCGCGTTTGACGCATTTAAGACGAAAATGATCGGCGCGTTCGCGCTCATCTAAAGCAGCCGCAATCATGTTACGCTCTGATTCCAGACGCGGCAGAATAATTTGCTCCAATCCGTTGGCGCGCCTGGTCGTACGCTGAATTTCCTCCGCCAGGCGCTGCAGCCGCAGCTCGCTTTGTGCAAGTTCAATCAGACTGTCAACTTCAGCTTCAAACGCCGCTGCAGCCTCATCTATCGTCACCGACTCCCCGCTGATACTGTACCCACGCCCCAACACAGGCCGACTGACCCTTTTTTGCTCAATTACCGGCACTTGAATACCCATAATGCTGCTGGATTGCACTTCCAGCGACAGATCATGCCGGGCGGCCAGACCGGCAGAACGGACTGTTTCCGGTCCGGCGACGGCTTCTGCCAGGGAAAGGGCGCGCCGTGCGGAAGCGGCCGTTTCCTGCAGCGCGTCACGTTGGGCCAAAACAGAGCCAGCCGTTTTGATTAATTCCCGCATGAGCGCAGCCCGCTTTTGCTCCAGAAGATCCAACCCTTGTCGGGCGAGGACGATCTGCTCTTTCCGGGCCAGCAAACCCATGCGGGTAACAGCGACTTTTTTCATGATTTGCCCAGACTACTTATTCTGATGGATACCATTTTTCAATGACAGCCTGCGGAATTCGTTTCAAGGCTGTAGGCGGCATCAACCTGAGCAGTTCCCAGGCTAGCTCAAAGGTTTCCTCGATCGGCCGGTTTACATGCCCCTGGCCGATAAAACTTTTTTCAAACTGGTCAGCAAATTTTAATACGCGTTGATCCGCCGGGCTAAGCGCCGCCTGGCCCACAATCGCCACCAACCGGCGTAAATCACGTCCTTCAGCATAAAGCGCATAGAGCTGATTGGCGACCACACGGTGATCGTCACGTGTCTTTTCGGCGCCAATGCCGGCATCCATTAAACGCGATAATGAGGGCAACACATCCACCGGCGGGTAGATGCCCTGCTGATGCAGATCACGACTCAAAACGATTTGCCCCTCTGTGATATATCCGGTTAGATCGGGAATCGGGTGGTTGATATCATCGTCCGGCATTGTGAGGATGATAAGTTGGGTGACTGAACCGCGTTTGTCTTGCATCCGACCGGCGCGCTCATAAAGACTGGCCAAATCGGAGTACATGTATCCTGGGTACCCGCGCCGGCCGGGTACTTCTTCGCGCGCAGCAGCGACTTCGCGTAGCGCTTCGCAGTAGTTGGTCATGTCTGTCAGAATGACCAGAACGTGTCGATTTTGGCTGTAGGCCAGGTATTCAGCCGCCGTGAGGGCTGCGCGCGGGGTAAACAGACGCTCAATGGCGGGATCGTTGGCCTGGTTGATAAACACAACGGAGCGGTCCAATGCGCCGCTGTCCTTAAATTGCTGCATAAAAAAGGCTGTTTCGCGATGAGTAATCCCGATAGCGGCAAATACCACCGCAAATGATTCCTGCGTGCGGCCCCTCACCTGGGCCTGTGTGGCAATTTGGGCGGCAAGTTCGTTAGCCGGCAGACCTGCGCCGGAAAAAATGGGCAATTTTTGACCGCGCGTGAGGGTGTTAAGACCGTCAACGGCCGTTATCCCGGTCTGGATGAATTCATTTGGTCGCGTACGCATAGCCG
This sequence comes from uncultured Chloroflexia bacterium, assembly GCA_963701435.1. Lineage (GTDB taxonomy): Bacteria > Chloroflexota > Anaerolineae > Promineifilales > Promineifilaceae > JAACFF01. Next base: position 129,923 of record CAVPAL010000003.1, read on the forward strand.
GGTTAATTGGGCTGCCGTTGATGTCCAACGAGTCTTCTGGAATAACGGGCGGACCGCCGTCGATGGGTTGCCCCAATCCGTTAAAAGTGCGTCCGAGAATATCCAGCGAGACATCCAGGCGCGCCACGCTGCCGGTAAAGCGCACGCTGGTTTGCACCAGGTCCAGGCCGCTCGTACCGCTGAAGACCTGCACGATGCCGAGTTGTTTGTCAATTTCGAGCACCTGGCCCCAGCGCACCTGGTTGTCAGGGCCGTTAATTTGCACAATTTCACCATATGCGACGTCCCGAATGTGGTCAATAAAGAGCAGCGGCCCCGCAATTCCTGTTAGCGTGCGATAGGATTTGGTAAGCAGGTTCATGATTGGTGACCTTGGGCGATTTTTTGATCGAGTGCTGTTAGAGTGGTAACGGCCGTTTCCAGTTCCATCTCCTTCATCCGCCCTATTTGGGTCACAACCGGCAGCGCCAGCAGTGAGTCCAGAGTTTCACCCTCATCAAGCGCTTTTTCAACCTGATGATAAAAGCTGAGAATAACCCGCAGCATCCAATAAGTTTTAATTGGCGGTGAAAAGCGGTCAATCTGGTCATAAGCAGACTGCTGTAAAAAATCTTCCCGCAGCAGCCGGGCGACAGCCAACAGCGCGCGCTGCTGGTCGGCCAGCGTGTCCGGCCCGACGAGCTGTACAATTTCCATTAGCGCTTCTTCCTGCTGCAAAATATGAAGCGCTGTCTGCGCCAGTTGGGTCCAATCTGAGGCCACCGTTTTTTGAAACCAGGGACCAACCTGATAAAGCGTGTAACTGCGCAGCCAATTGATGGCCGGAAAATGCCGCCGGCGTGATAGATCATAATCCAGCGCCCAAAATGCGCCTACCACGCGCATGGAATCCTGGGTAACCGGTTCTGAGAAATCACCTCCGGGCGGTGAAACAGCGCCGACAATCGAAACCGATCCAATCCGTTCCGCCTCGTTTTCGGAGGAATCAAGACAGCTAACCCGGCCGGAGCGCTCATAGAATTCGGCCAACCGCGCCCCCAGATAAGCGGGATACCCTTCTTCGCCCGGCATTTCTTCCAGACGCCCTGAAATCTCGCGCAGCGCTTCACCCCAGCGGGACGTGCTGTCGGCCAGCAGCAGCACGTCCAACCCCATGTCCCGATAATATTCCGCCAGCGTTACGCCGGTGTAGATGCTGGCTTCGCGCGCGGCCACAGGCATATTGGATGTATTGGCAATCAAAATGGTGCGGCTCATGAGCGGTTCTCCGTTACGCGGGTCTTCTAATTTGGGGAATTCCTGGAGTACCTCTGCCATTTCGTTGCCGCGTTCGCCGCAGCCGATGTAAATCACCACATCTACATCAGACCAGCGCGCCAGGCTGTGTTCGATGACTGTTTTGCCGGTGCCGAAACCGCCGGGGATGATGGCTGTGCCCCCTTTGGCAACCGGGCAAAAGGCATCCACAATACGCGTACCGGTGATCAAAGGGCTGTCAGGTTTGAGTTTGCGCGCAAACGGCCGTTCTTTGCGCACAGGCCATGACTGCTTCGTGGTTAGCTCATATTGGCCTTGGGAGGTAGTGATAGCGGCGATTGGTTCAAGAATTGTGCCTTCGCTGGCCGCAATGTGTTTGATTTTGCCGCTAATGCCATGGGGAACCATGATCTGGTGTGTTATTGTTTTGGTTTCCTGCACGTACCCGATTATTTGCCCCGGCTGCACCATGTCGCCAACTTTTGTTGTGGGCGTGAAAAGCCATTTCTTCTCTAAATCCAGCGGTGTGGTTTTCCCGCCGCGCAGCAAAAATGGGCCGTCTTTAAGCGCCAGAGTGTGTAACGGCCGTTGCAGACCATCATAGACGCTGCCTAAAAGCCCTGGTCCCAATTCAACCACAAGCGGCGCGGCCGTATTTTCTACCGGTTCACCGATTTTAAGACCCGCAGTTTCTTCATAGACTTGAATGGTAGCCAGGTCGCCTTCGAGCCGGATAATTTCACCAATTAATGCGTGGTTACCGACATGGACCACATCAAAAAGGCGCGCGCCGCGCAGGCCCACAGCGCCAACTACCGGGCCTGCTATGCGAGTGATTGATCCTTGTAGCCGCGCCATAGTTACTCTCCATGAAAAGTAATGTGAAAACCGGCCGCTTTGCGAATCATCTCAGCAATCAAATTTCGCGTAGACATTTCTTCCCTCAAGGGTTCACCACTTGGTAAGGCAATGTACGGCAAGTGATGCGCCTGATCTAAATGCTGGCGAAAAGCCGGATCAAATTGCATAAGCAGCCCTTCGTCAACTGCTAACAAACCTGTCTCCCCGCTTTTGAGCCAGCCGTCGATCAATTTTTGGGCGGCTGCGGCGTCTTTTGCAGGTAAAGCTTCCACACCCGCAAGCTGAAAACCGGCGGCCAGGGCCGGTCTGACCACAACTAATAGGCGGCTCATTGCGCAAATATCAGCCTTTCTCGGATTGCAGCCGGCGACTCTTGTAAATGGAGCCCCTGACCAATGTGGCGCAGATTTGTGATTTCATTTTGTTTTAGCGCCAGATAGCCGATTACAACCCCGACACCCAATGGATCTTCAATGATGAGACGAACCGCTTGTTGAAATTGATAGACGGTTAATGCGCGTTCAAAATGGCTCAAACGGCCGTTACGCTCATAATTTGGCAATGCTGCGGCTAAAACAGGTCCATAAGCCGTATCAACACCGGTTTCAACAGCCGCCGCGACGGTTTCCTGCTCAGTTATGCGGACGCACTTTTCCAGACTCACTTTTCCCGGCCCGAAGAATAGAGTGGATACGGCCGTTTGCTCATTAACCGTATCTCTGTTTCCCAACTGGCTTGCCAGGATGGGTTCCACCGCCGGCTGCCCAACAAGGCGTAAAGCCGTCATTAAGTTAATAACATCAACCGACATTTCTTGCCATCTCTGCCATACTTTATTTTTCGGATCGACAGAAAGAGCCTGCTTCCAATACCAGCGGTCCAAAGCCAGTTCCAACATGAAGAGTTCACAATTCGGAAAACGGGTGCGCTGCTCCATCAGCGGTTGAGCCAACGGTGATTGCCATGTCGCCAACAGATCGATTATTTGGCGCGGTTCACTTGCCCGCGCTAACTGTTCCAATGTACCTGGCTGCAGTTTATTGACCGGAAACGTGAGTCCTATCATAGCATCTACCGAACTTTGCTGGCTGACTCCGCGCAAAAGCGCCTTTATGTTGTGGACATCATAACGCTGCAGCAAAGTAGTGACCAATTCGCCGGCGCTTTCATCATAAAATCGCCGGATATCTCCCATCGTGATAATGATGTTCTTACGCAAGGCGTTTTGCAGGCAGGGCAGCCCTTGATACTGAACCAGAGCCGCTTCGACATCGAGCCGGTAAGGCGTGTCGACCAGCGCAGCGAGCATATTATCCAACGACCGGCTGCTGAGCAGCGACTCCATTTGTTCACGCGTCAGCAAGCGGGATTTGCGCGCTCTTAATCGGCCGTTGCCATAATCAAAATCAGACAAACGCGGCTCCTGTTTGATTTTCCGAGAAATTGCCGACCAATTCAGCCGCAAGCAGGCGGCGCAGTTGGGGCAGGGCGCGCTCAAATCGGCTTTCTAGCGTGTTGCTGATAGCAATACTGCCGTCTATCGTGCGCACCTCAACTCCACCCCAACTATCCAGCGAATATTCCACAGCGCCGGGATCAACTGCAAGCGTTGGCAAAATTTTTTCGATCAACTCGTGGTCTCGCGGATTGGCGGCAATACGCAAAGGACCATCTTCATTCTGCAGCGCGACGACTGCTTCGGTAACCAGGCTGGCATAAATTTCAGCATACGCGGCGTCAGCGCACAATGTTCTCAACTGCTGCTGCAGCTGATCGAGCGCCTGGCGCACAATTTGTTCGCGCGCGCCGGCCAGCAGACGCGTTCCTGCCTGGTGAGTTTGGCGCATGCGTCGCATGCGTTCTTGCGCCACTGGCTGCAGCGCACGATCATATGCCGCCTGCCGGCGAGATTCGGCCGTTGCGACCGCTGCTTTCCGAATTTTTGCAACCGCGGCTTCCGCATCGGCCTCAATCTGGCGAACTTCTAGCTCACCTTGAGCCTCAATTGCGGCTAAAATGGTTTGCAAACTCATTCTGCAGGTTTCCTAGTTTAAAAGCAGCATAATGGCTGCGACAGTAAACCCCAAAATGACCATTGTTTCAGGAATTGCCAGCAACAATATGATCGAACCAACTAAATCTGGTTTTTCGGCGATAACGCCTGCGCCCACCGAGCCGATACGCGCCTGCGCCATCCCGGTGCCGATGGCTGTTAAGCCCACGGCGATGCCTGCTCCAATTGGAATCCACTCGTTCATAGGTTCTCCTTCAGGCGGCTTTTGAAGGGCGTAAACGGCCGTCCCCCGCCTTCATAAAATTTGCGAAAGAATTCAACATAATGCAAACGCAGGCTGTGAATGGTTGGGCTGAGCGCTCCCAGGGCAATGTTGAGCGCATGAATTAACAGGGCCACAATCAGCCCCAAAATCAAAATACCCAGGTTGCCCGCCAGCTCATTGGCAACCAGCGCTACATACACAGAAGCCAACCCCACAGCCGCGATACGTAAATAGGAAAGAATATTGCCGATAAGACCAATAAACTCGATTGGCCCCAGTAAAATCCCCAACCAGCCGATGGACGCTCCCAGGATAACTATGCCTATGATAATCACTGCCAAGGATGGCGTCATAAAACCGGCCGGGAGCTGGTTGAGCAACACGGCTACCAACATAAAAATGCCCATCAGCCCAATTAACATGCCGCCGCGTTCCATCAAATGGGAGCGGCTTTTGTGCTGCCACGCCTCCCAAACGCCAATAATCAGCCCCAGCGTAATATGAACGGCGCCGACGATAAGCGAAAACAGCAGCAAGACGCTGACATTTTCTGCGCTGGCGCGATCCATCCAAAGGGGATGCAGCCCTATTTTTTCGCCTAATGTGCCAAAAAATTCACCATACAAAAAGCCAAACACAATCGCCCATAGGGCGCCAAAAGCGAGGATTTTGAGGATGTCACGCGCGTTTCCAGGATTGCGGAAACGGCGCAGCCCTAACAAACACAGTAGAAAAATAATGGCTCCGTAACCAATATCGCCCAGGATCATGCCATAAAACAGGGGCAAAAAAATCGCCATGAGCAGCGTAGGATCGACGCCGTTATAGCGCGGCCATGACAGCATCCCCACCAGAGTTTGAAACGGCCGTGCCGGAGCAGGGTTTGTAAGCGCGACAGGCGTCTCTTTTTTCTCGGCTTCAGTCGGCGGCCACGCCTCAACCAGCACGGAATCCCCTACTGTCTCTAACAAAGCTTGACGCACCTGCTCAATATCGCGCTGGGGTGTCCATCCCGCCAGAATGAAGGTATAGTGGCTGGCGCCCAACTGGTTCAAGCTGTTCATTTGGGCCTGCATATCGCGCAGGCAGTCGCGCCACAGTAAAAGCTGCGGTCCCCACTCCGACTGGATTGCCGCAAGCTGACCTGAAATTACATCTAGTTCCGCCGGAATCTCTTGCAGGCGCTGGGTCAGAGAGGCGACGGCCTTATCAGGCGTTTGGCCCGCAAATTCATCCGGCAGTTGCAAGCGGGAAATATCTTCTTGACCAAGAATTGTTTCGAGCGCAGAGGCATATTCTTGCGGCGCGACTATCAGCATGGCGCGCGTATCGGCGCCGACATCCTCCTCAATAAGTTGCATTTCTCCACCGGTAAGCTCGTCTATCTGTCTTTTAATAGCGTCGAGTACCCAGGCATGACTGCGGCTGACCAGTACGACGATGGAAATATTGCCCGGCAGGCTGGCCGCAGGCGGCACAATCGGCATCAATTTGCGCAAAGTAGTTTCATATCGCGGCAGTGAGGCCTGTTCACCCAGCAGTTGCTCACGCTGTGCCGCCAGAGTTTGCACTTGTTTTGTGATTGGTTCCAGGTTGGCGCGCGCCTGGGTCAGGCAATCATCCTCAGTGTGGGGCGGGTGGGGCTGCCGCTCATAGTCCATTTGACCAAACGTTGTCAACAAACTTTCAATGCGGGTCGCCAGGTAGGTCGTTTCTTCCTGTTTTTGAATGGTTTCTGGTTCGAGCAGATACGGCCGTATTCCACTCACTCCTTTTTCCGGCCACGGCTCAATTTGAATGCAGCCTAATTGGTGCAGCGCGCGAATGGTTGCCTGGCATTCGCTTTTTAGACCCACAATTTGAACACGCAGCATAGGAAGTTTCATTATGTTGCTCCAATAACCAGTCCCAGAGCTTTTTTAACGGCCGTTTCCATGCTTGTCTGGCTGTTTTCTGCCATCTGGTTAGCTTTGGTTTGGATCGCCTGTAAATAGGCGGAAGCCTCCTGTTCAACTTCTGCAAGCGCCTGTTTGTAAGCCGTTTCACCTGCTTCACGCCCTGTTTGTTCAGCTTTTGTTATTTGTTGGTTGGCTTTTTGGTGCGCGCCGACAACGGCCGCTTCCGCTGCATCACGAGCAGCTTGAATTTTTTCGGCAACGGCCGTTTCTTTTTGTTGTATGGTGACAATCGTTGCCGCCCTGCCGGCGACCTGATTGCTCATAATCTAGGCTCCCGTAATGCCAGCATACGCCAGGTACTGCAATGTGTACGCCCGCCGTTATGCAGAAAAGATTATCCACAGAATCGACACCGACATTATGCCAAAATTATATCCCCAACTGGAAGTGAGTAAATACACCTAACTTAGTTGACAAAAGTCATCACAAGGCAATTTGGGCAGAGAATTAGCCAAAAATCGTAACTCTGCTATCACTGACATCGAAAATTTTTGCAAGCGCGTCATCGTCAATCCTGAGCAATCATTTTTGATGGCCACACTTCAGTGCTAAAATGAGACTATAAATTGAGGCAGCCTAATCGTATGAATACGCAGTTTGATTGGGAAACCGACGATAAACCGGCAGCTATACCCGCCCAAACCCGGCGCAAATTCAGCTTAAGTCGCCGCCAGCGCTGGTTTTTATGGATCGCCGTTGCTTTGCTGCTCATGTTTGGGCTGGCTGGATGGCTTTTGTGGCAGCGGCAGGAAATGCGCCGCCAGCGGGTTGAGCAGGATGTACTGGCCAGCTTCCAAATATGGCGCCAGGCGGTGAATCAAGCAGACGGAGAATTGTTTGCCTATTTGCTCTCGCGGGAAGATGCGGATTGGCAGCGCACGCAGAAACTGTTGTTTAACAGCGGCAAGCTGTTGAATCGCGCACCTTTTGGTTTAAAATGGGTACAAACGGCCGTTCCCAACCCCATACTCACCATTGCGCCCGATTGGCAAAGTGTAGAATTGCAGTTTGAGCAGGATTATGAAGCGGGCACCGATTTGGATGCGCTCAAAGCAGTACGCTTGCGGCAAACGGCCGTTTACCAATATCGGGATGAACGCTGGCTGCAAAGTGCGCCGCCGGCCGGTTTTTGGGGGGCAACCCAAAACATTGCCGGCGACCGCCTGACGTTGCTCTTCCCTGAGCGGGATGCAGAGCTGGCACAGCAGTTGTGGCAAGACCTGGAAAAAGAACTCCAGCAGGTTTGTGACCAAATCACAGCGACAGGTGGTCGCGCTTGTGATGAGCATGACCATTTGCAGGTGGAACTTGTGACCGGCAGCGAAAAACTGGCCGAAGTTTCTGATTTGCATACGCCGCTGTTTAACGGCCGTGCCCTACTTCTGCCCGCGCCAACGCTGGTCGGTGTGCCAATGGATGAGAGCAGTTATTATGCTTTTTTGAAAGGATATGCCGGCCGCGTCGTGGAATTATTTGAAACCAATTTGTCGGCGCCCGCGCCGCTGCCCGAGCAGGCAGTGTATTCACTTTGCCTCACTTACCCCGGCGATGGTGCGACAATGCAGCGATATGATCCCTTCCAAAACAAATGGTCAACCATGCTGCCTGAACGAAATTTCCGTTTCCTGGATGCGCTGCCCGATGATTCCGCTCTGGTTTTGCATGAAACTCCGTCCAGTCAAGAACCAAACCGCCTGCGCTTGAGCTTGTTTACACCCGCCCAAGAAACCCTGCTTGTTGACGACAACACACATCAGTGGCAGCCGCGTCCGGTCGGATGGGCGCAAGCGACAAGCCGGCCGCGTTTGCTGCTGCAAGGCGCTGATCTGGTTCAGGCAACCACTTTCTACCGCTGGCTGGACTTACGGGCGTGTTCCCAAAGTGGCTGCGCAGTAGAGGATTTAGCGGGTTTTGCCGCCTGGTCGCCTGATGGCGTCCACATGCTGCTGGTGCAAGAATCACAGCTTTTTCTTGGAAATGCTGACGGAGAAAACTTAGAATTGGTTGGAACCGGGTTTAACCCATTTTGGGTGGATGAAAAAACCTATGCGTATGCTCGTTTTGTGCATCTTCCCGACTATACCACGATGGAAATTGCAGCAAGGCAGATAGGTTCCGAAAAAACACGCGTGCTTTTTAATGCTGATGATCTGGCTGCGGCGGTTGACATAACAGAACGGGGTAAGCTGTTTTTTAAATATATTGCTCCCAGCCCGGGCGATTCGAACCTGATATTGGTTGCAGCGACCGGCATCGGCGCCTATGCAGGCGAATATTTCATTTTTTCGGTTGAACTTGAGGATTCAGGATCTGTCGTAATGCTGCGCGAGCGCAGACGCGGCGCGCCCAGCGGATATCCCTCCTTGCTGACGCCCACCGGTTATCCGCCATTTTCGTTTTCTCCGGATGGGCGCTGGCTGGTGTTCAGTGAATTGACCGGCGCGCAGAAAGATAGCTGGCTATTTTATTTGCATAATCTGCAGCGCAATGAAACCCAAATTGTGCAAACCACGTTTCCGGCCTACCCGGCGCGCTATCCATTTTATGATTGGTCGGCTGATGGACACTGGCTGGTAATTGTCGATGATGGTTTTATGCGCCTGGTCGCGCCCGATTACGATTTTCAACGTTTGGTCCCGCATGAATATGACGCCTGTTTTTTTACCGCCTGGATGAATGATTGAGATTGTGATGTTTAGGTAATCGGCAACAATATTTCAAAATCAGAATCGTTCTAGACGTTGCCGATTCCTCATGGAAATCTCAGTTCAAGTCCTTTGGGATTTCCGAATTGTTTCTGCGGTTTACCTAACCGTAGACCAGGGTTTTTCAGTTGTGCGAAAATCAACTTCCCGGAAGCTGATTCAAACTATGCATACTCATTTTGCCCTCGACTAATTTTGAAACTACGAGCTTCCGGGAAGATTGCACAGCATAACTACTGAAAACCCTGCCGTAGACCCCC
>CAVPAL010000004.1:0-270190 GCA_963701435.1 uncultured Chloroflexia bacterium
ATGGCGGAGAAATGCTCGCCGCCGTACGTAGGGCCGGAGGCGGTCGGCGCAATATTACTTCGAGCACAAGCAATATTGTCACCTCGTTCGTGCCCCGGGGCCCGATGTGAGACGAGAGGAATTCCTGGGCGATTTATTGGCATTCTTCCATGTTTGCTGACCCCTTCAGCCCGGTTTCAACAAGCGATTACCCGGCAGTTTACCCTTGGGTTTTAAAACCGCAGGGTTGAGGGGCGCAGTTTTCGGCACATTAACTGCAAAACCACCTCTAGGGAATGGGGAACAACTCGAGAAATTGCTTGCCCTAATCCCAACCCCAACTATGTTGCCTAGGTCACGGCCGTTCATCACAAATCGAGCGACTGCGTCCAATAATATCCTGCTCGTCGCAGACCGCGCGCACGCCTCCCTTGCCGCCGGAAATAAGTTTTCAGATATGTGAACTAAATCCTTCATTGCTATTTTTTGGGGCCGTCCACGATTAGCCTGTGAAAAGCTCCTTTGGGTGCATTTTATTCTCTTAGGAGTGCCGTCTTCGGATTCGGCCACATAATGGTAATTGCAGCGTCTTCTTTCTCTCCCCTCGTCACAATATGCCACCGGCGGCCGTCCAATATCGCGAACAAATCCTTGTTCTCCGCAACTGACGGTAATCGACGGCTTAGACTCTCTTTGTGGGCATAGCCAAATTGCTTGGCAGCAACATCTAAGGGTAGCCAAAGCTCGATTCCAGATTGCATAAAATATTTCTCCTTTTAAGTTGACATAAGTGTATCGTAATGAGATACTGTTCTCAATCGGGAACATTCAATCCCGGAAGGGAGGTGAGCCATGTGGAATTATTCCAAAAGATGTCCGCGAGAAACTGCCGGAGTTGCGTGCCAATGAAGAACTTGGGACTTGCTGCTCAAGCACTCGTCAAGTTCTTTACCCCTGCCGGAGGCTGGACCTGGTACGCAAGCGAATTCGACGGTGAAGATATCTTCTTCGGTTTTGTCATTGGATTTGAACCGGAATTCGGATACTTCAGCCTTAGCGAGTTGGAGTCTGTTCGCGGCCCCCTCGGATTACCAATTGCAGCGCGATCTTCACTTCGAACCAACGTCACTTGAAGAATTGAGAAATCATTATCAAGAAAAGGGATACGCCCTCTAAGCGCTTCTCCTACACCAATCTAGTCACGGGGCCAGTTGGCCTCGTGTGCTATGATGGTTTCATATGTCAAAGGAAGTGCCACTCCAAGTTGACATGTTCTCAGGGGGAGTTAGTCGACACCAGAACAAGAAAACAGAAAAAACGAGAAGCTGAACGTCAAGGACCAATTCAAGCTGAGATGTTCTCTCAACGTGAAATGGCCCAGTTTGGCGTTCGGGCCCATCCACAGGACCCGATTTCACCAAAGACTAGAATTGAACTTGCCTTGCAAGACCTGCGCACTAAAGAAGAACAGGAGGCGGCAAGGATGATTGAAATCGAGAAGCGAAGTTACCGCTTGCCTGGCTTTGAGGATGAATTGGTACCGTCGCCAGTAAAGGATAATCTGGGAGAGCCGGAGTGATATTGTAGAAATTCATCCACATGCATTATGGCGAAAAGACAATCTTTAACAACCAGCAAGTTCACTGATTGGTTGATTGGAATCCTGTTTGAGTTGCCGTGGCTTGAATTATTGGCCGTTGTTTGGAAACTAATGCGTCATCTATGGCAAGGGTTGGCCGATGAGGGAATTTATGAGGTGCTAGAGTATGAGTCGCTACTGGAGTTGAAGGATAAAAAAGGGGAAAGAGCCAGTTTCCAGAAAAGGGAAAAGGTGCGTTATCGGCAGAATAATATCATTGCTTATCAAGATCATGCCTGGGGTGATGGGGAGATATTGATCGATTATCGTTGTTCGCCAGGAGTAGTTGTTGACAGCTATAGACCAGGTCAAAAAACCTTTCTGCTAATATCGCTACAAGAACCAAAGCGTCGTGGCGACATCGATGAATTTAATATGGAATGGAAAATGCGTGATGGTTTTATTCGTCCGAAAGAATTGTGGGAAACAGAGATTCGGCATCGAACCAAAAAGATAACGATGAAAATATTATTCCCCGAGGTCGCGGCCTCCTCAAAATGTCTGGCTATTTGAACATTTACGCAGACGTAAACATCAGCTCGGCTCAGAAGTGAAAAGGCGGTTATATGATGGGCGGTGGCTCGTTACATGGGAGCGTGATCGGCCAAAACTTAACGAACGCTACCAACTGCATTGGGAATGGTAATAAAAAGAAAAGCGACAGGTACGCGTTTCCTGTCGCTCATCTCTGCTCTGCAATTCTACGTTCCCAGATCCACCACTCATGACATCATCTCCTTGTCAGAAAGGACGGCCGTCACCAATCAACTTTCTGCATAGGATCAAACCCGGTCAAAATGAAGTTGTCGCGTAGAAGCGTGAGATAATTATGATCGCTGGGGATTGCGTTGTCAATATTACTTTCTTCAGATTCATTGACTACTCTATCGACTTCGTCATATCACTAGAATATAGAAGTTGCCGGTTGAAGCCACCAATACTTGCAAGACATTATCATTCTCTGTCAACGATAAGTTATTTGCACTTTGTCAACACTGTATTCAGCATGTAAACTATCATCGATTATGCCCAATAAGACGTCAGATTCTGCTAACCGTACGCCCTCGGGCGAGCTAATTTCATTGGCGGAAGCGGCAAGAACAAGTGGGTTGTCACATAGTCACCTAAGATTGTTGGTTAGGCAGGGTAAAGTCTGGGGAACCAAGATCGGGTAGGGATTGGCTCACTACGGAAGAAGCCATACGAGCATATTTGGCAACCGAACGCAAACCGGGTCCTAAGCCACATGATGAGGACCGCCGGACAATTTCTCAAATTGACTTTGCAATCCCCAGCGATTATAATACATACTATCATGATTGGCAGGTTATCTAATCCTAATAGTCGCAAACACCAAATCAACTTCTTAACCGGAGGTCGAGTAGCAATCTGGTATAGAAGATGGATAATTTTCTGGTCGATTCTACACAGCTTCAATCGACGTGCTGAGTTGATGCGGCTGGTAGACTGGGCAGAAAAGAGGCGGCTCGTAGGTCCGCTATCCCACTACAAGTCTCGCTTAGAAGACGAAGAGTTGCGATTGATACGATACTCGTTTCGCGACCCTGAAATAAAGCGGTGGGCTCACGTATTGCATTTCCTAAGCAGTCGCATAAGCCCTAAACCCAAGTATTTTCCTCGGGGATCGGCCTCTCATTTGCGCTCTCTTAATGGAAAAAGTTAGGCTAAATAATGGAGAAATAAACTAAGAGTACTACATATTAACAACGCCCTGAGTTGGTGCTGGTAACACCAAACCCAGGGCTTACCTACATCGCTGATAACTCCAGCATTGTAGGCTAGGTGCAATGCTATCCGCCTGCACCCGAGCCGTCAATCGTTGCTGTCAGCGATTGACGGCTTTTTTATTAAGGGGGTAATCCCCAGAAAGGAGTATATGCCAAATGAGCACGGCAAAAACTTTAGCAAACATAACGGCGTGCCACGGTTCTTTGTGGCACCAAAAATGGATGTCTTAGCTGATCATCCAGTTATTGGACCAAGACTAAATCCGAATTGGAAAGGCAAAAAGCGCAAGAACAAGAGAAAAAGGAAGGTCAAGATGCGATACGCAGCTTATGTAAGAATAAGTTCAGAAGAACAGATTGGGAATTATTCAGTAGACGCTCAAAAACGGGCTATCGAAGCCTGGGTGCATGCAAATGGTGGTGTATTAGCCCAAGTATATGTTGATGAAGGTTATTCGGGGCGTACTTCGGAGAGGCCCGCCTTCAAACGCCTACGGCATGATGGAAGACAGCGCAAGTACGATGCGATCATTGTTCATAAATTTGACCGGTTTGCTCGCAACAGAACCGAATCCCTGGCTGTCAAGTCGTTGCTGCGCCACGACTATGGCATCAAAGTCTTTTCTGTTAGCGAGCCTTCTGAAGACAGCGATGGGCCAATGGGTGCGCTGATAGAAGGTATTATGGAATCAGTCGCCGATTGGTACAGTCAGAATCTGAGCGCCGAGACGGCAAAAGGTAAAAAGGAACGCAGCGTCCAGGGAAAACATAACAATCGAGCCCCCTTTGGAATGAAGAAGAACTCAAAGAAGATCTTAATCGCCGATGAAAATGAACTTCCTGGTTTGATTATGGCTTATAAAAAATATGCAACAGGAAATCATAGCGATAATAGTGTTGCCGACCTACTTAATAAAGCCGGATATCGCAGTAAGACCGGTAGGCCATTTTCGAAGGAGACCGTACGCGATATTCTACAAAATCAGACCTATCTCGGGAAAATTAAATATCAGAAATACAAACGTCGTTCGGATGGTTCTCGCTCCTATGAAGCACCCATTGAATGGTTTGATGGGCAGCATGAGGCGATTATAGACGAGATACTTTTTGAAAAATGTCAGCAAATTCGGGCTGAACGCCGGCGCCATCGAAAAGCTACTCCAAAATTCAACCCCCTATCTCTTGCGAGATCTTATCTATTGTTATGACTGCTGTAGTCATCAACCCAAAGAAAACACCTTTCGCAACTACGGCAAGCTTCGTCCACAGGCGCAATCAAAGGGTAAAAAATACCGCTATTATCGCTGTCGCTCAAAGGAACTTGGCTATGCCTGTTCACAGAAGGCAATGCGCGCCGAGGAGCTTGAGAACCAAGTAATAAATATCCTGATGCAACTTAAGCCCCAAAAGAATGGAGAAAGGGCATCACAAAGGCCATGAGCGATCTCTTGGGTGAGAAAAACTTGGAAGAACGGCTTGAGGAAATAACGGGCATCATCAAACGCATGGATACCCGCTGGGACCATGGTCTTGTCATGGATGAACAGGAATATCTGGAAAACCGCATCAAGCTCCAACTGGAATTAGAGCAGCTGAATCCCGTCTCACATGATGACCTAGAACAAGCTGCCGACTTGCTGGAGAACTTTAAATTTCATTGGGAACGGCTGGAAGGTGACGACAAAGGTCAACAGGAATTAGTGAGTCTTATTGTTGAACGTATTTACGTTGCAGATGGAGAAGTTAAGATTGTAACGTTACGTTCAGATTACCATCTGGTACTCGGTCATAAAACAAACGGGCCAACCTATCAAAAGGTTGACCCATTTTTATACCAGTGCGGGAGCGACGGGGGTCGAACCCGCGATCTCCGGCTTGACAGGCCGGCGTGTTAACCACTACACCACGCCCCCACTTGCTAAGCGAGCCAAATCGTATCAAAAGTTATTATCGCTGTCAATAGTTATTCGCTGGGAGTTACCAGAAATGGAAAACTGCTCTCACTTTTGTTTACAGGCGCTAACAATAGCTCAGCCGCCTCAATCGCCTCGCTCGCGCTGACCCCGATCTCCCAGGTAAACGGCCGTTCCTGTTCGATTTCCTGGTTTTCACGCCATAACGTTATGACCTTGCCTTTGCGAGTATACGGTTTCGAAAGAGCCGGGTTACTCGGGCCAAAAATTGCCAGGGTCGGACATCCTGTCGCCGCAGCGACATGCGTCGGCCCGGCATCATTGCCCACGTACAAATCTGCAACCTCACACATAGCCGCTACTTCACCCAGGCTCATTTCACCCGCCAGGTTGGTGACTTTACCGCTCATCAAACCTGCTATCCCGTCTGCCAACAGACGCTCATTCGCCGCGCCGATCAGCACAATGCAAGCAGCGTGCTTCTGAATTAAATAATTCCCCAATACGGCAAAGCGTTCAATCGGCCATCGTTTCAAAACGGCCGTTTGCACCGGATTTTCCCCACCGCCGGGATGCATAATCACCAACGGGGTAGCGCCCAGCCAATCAACCCGTTCAACCAAACGACGCGTCACAATTGTGCGATCCCGATCCGGCGGCGTGAATACCATCTCAACGTTATCAATGATTTCCGAATCCACACCGACCGCTTGCGCCAATAATAAATTCTGCCTGGCGACATGCTGCACCTCATCTGGCGGCGTAACGGCAATTGTGTGCGCAAAACCACGCCCGTTCACATGCAGTCCAATTCGCTGCGGAATATGCGCCTGCCATGCGACCAGGGACAGCAAACTGGAACGGCTGGGAATGAAACAAGTATCATATTTTTCCTGGCGCAGTTGATGAATAAAAGCACGCAGTTCTGGAATTTTGAGGTCGTTTAACCGCCCCGCGCCGGTCGAAATTAACTCTTTTACATCCCCATTGCTCAAAAGCGCCGGTCGCGCCCAATCGCTGACAGCCCAATCAAAACGAGCCTGCGGATAGCTTTTTCGTAAAGCTGCCACGAGCGGTGTTGCCAGCATAACCTGACTCAAACAGCAGGGCTGCAAAATGAGCGCTTTCTGAGGTGGTGTAAACGGCCGTTTTCCTGACAGCGCAAAAGGTACTCGTGCAATTCGCGCCGCGCCGGCCGTCAAAAAATTTTCGCGCAGCATGAGGAAGCCATTGTAACTCTAAACCTGAACTGGACAAGTCAGAAAATTTGACACGGATTGCACAAATTTTACGAATCAGGCGTTGGTGTAGGCGTCATGGTCGGCGTCGGCGTTGGCGTCGCGCTCAACCAGCTAAAGACGGCGTCGGCGCTGCTGCGCCCGCCGTAGGTGTAAATGAAGCCGCCATCCATACGTTCACCCGTTTTTTTTACAATGCTGACGCGCCAGCGAAATTCATGCGTTTCCGGCTCAAATAAGGCCAGCCGCCAATCGCCCGGAATCTTGAAGGAATTGTCGCGCGTAAATCCGCGCAGAGGCAGCGCGTCGAGTACATCCGTATCCAATATTTCTACCATGTAATACTCATCCGGTTCCAGGTCTTTCACGGCGACCCATTGCAAAGTAACAGCCGGATTTTCAGGATCAACGGCCGTTCCATTAGTAGGATAAAGCAGCGTCGGGCCGGCGGGGAATCCGGTCGGCGTCATCGTGGGGGTCGGGCCGGGCGTGGGCGGCAGCGTATCGCTGTAGACAATGCGGGGAATACAAAAAACATCGCCCGGCTGCAAAAATTGAATCGATTCGTCTGTCATGCGATTGACGGCCACAATCGCCTCGGCCGGCACATTGAACTTGCCGGCCAATCCATAAACAGAGTCGCCTGATTCGAGCGCATAAAGCTGGCAGTCGGTCACATCTGCAATCACATTATCTTCATTGATTTGCAGCACCATTGATTCAAGCGGCGGCGTGGCGGACGGCCAGGGAATCACAATGTCTTGCCCGGCAAAAATGGAAGAATCGAGCGTCAAGCCGTTTTCGGCCACGATGCTGTCCGCCGTCACGCGATAAATAAAGGAGATGCTGAAAAAGGACTCGCCGCTTTGCACTGAGTGGAATCTAGGCGGGCGCGGCGTATCGGTCGGCAGGGGTGTGGGCGTGATGGTTGGCGTTTCCGTCGCAGGAGGCGTTTCGGTTGGAATTGGGGTCATTGTGGGTGTGTAGGTCACGGTCGGCGGTATGGGCGTAACGGTTGGGACGAGCGCCAGCGTTACCACCGGATCCTGACTGCGTAGCACCAGTAGGCTTAATATAACCGTGATTACCCCAAAGACGGCCGTTAACCAAAACACGGTCGTTGATTTACGCTCGCGCATGACGGCTTCAAATACTTCTTTGGGAGCGGCGGCTGGTGGGGGAGAAACGGCCGTTTCCGGCGCAATATCCATAACCTTTGGGGCAGATTCACTTTTACCGGCTGAAGGTGAGGCCGACTGCGACAGCTCAGCGCCGCACATCAAACAGTGCGTCGCGTCCTCCGGCAGAACCGTGTCACACTGCGGACACCGTCTTACACCGTTCTCCTCATCGCCTTCAGGCGTATTTGCATGCATCAAACTACCTTCCTGCCTTCAAAACGCGGCATTATACCAGAGAGGCAAATGCGTACAAAACCAACTCATCCACGACACAGGTAACCGCTTTTCTGCTACAATAGCGGCACATTCGTCGAAACCAATTCGGAGTAACAATTATGCCCAATTTGTCCACAACCTATCTTGGACTACCACTCAACAATCCAATCATCGTCTCAGCCTCACCGCTTTCGGAAAACATTGAAACCTTACAAAAACTCGAAGCGGCCGGCGCGGCGGCTGTGGTGTTGTTTTCTCTCTTTGAAGAACAGGTTGAGCTGTCCGAGTTGGGTTATCAGGATTATTATCGCCGTCATCCTGAGGCGCTGCCGTCGGAATTACAGCAAATTGCCACTTTACCAGAGTTTAAATTCGGCGCCAGCAGCTATCTGGCGCATCTCTTTCAGGTCAAAAAAGCGCTCAAAATCCCCGTAATTGCCAGTCTGAACGGATATTACGGCAGCGGCTGGACCCATTACGCCAAACTGCTTGAATCTGCCGGCGCCGATGGCCTGGAACTAAATATCTACTATCTGGCTACCAAGCCACATATCACAAGCGCGGAAGTGGAACGCATGTATCTGGACCTGGTGCGGCATATTAAAGAAAACATCAGCATACCGGTTTCTGTAAAACTCAGCCCCTACTTCAGCGCGATGGCCAATATTGCGCATGAATTAGATGCGGCCGGCGCCGATGGGTTGGTGTTGTTCAACCGTTTTTACCAACCGGATTTTGATATTGAGAGCGGAACCGTAACGCCCTCGCTCGACTTGAGTCAATCAACCGAGCTGCGCCTGCGCCTGCGCTGGACGGCCATCTTGTACAAACAAATCGAGGCGGATCTGGCCGTCACCGGCGGCGTGCATACGGCCGTTGACATCATCAAAAGCATCATGGCCGGCGCTCACGCAGTCATGATGACCTCCGCGCTGTATCAATATGGCCTCGATCATATCACAACGCTGTTGACAGAGGTCGATACCTGGCTCACCGAGCATGACGTCGCCGCCCTCGATGAAATTCGCGGCAGCATGAGCGTTCATGCGGTGGGCGATTCTGCCGCTTTCGAACGCGCCAACTATATGCGCGTCTTAAAAACCTTTCACCCGGAATAATTATTCGGACTCAGGGCGGTTCTTCTGACCGCGAGCAATATGCTATAAATAAAACAATATGGAGGATGCAAATGGATATCTCACTGAATATCAACGACCGTTTCCAAACAATTAATACCCTTCCCACAGAAACATTGCGAGACGCTCTGCGCGCTGCCGGTTATTTCAGCGTGCGCTATGGCAGCGACGACGGCGTCACCGGCGCGGCCGCGATCCTGCTGGACGGCCAGCTCGTCAACAGCGACACCCTGCTCGTTGGACAGGCAGTCGGCCGTCAGATTGAAACCCTCGAAGGGCTAAACAAAGGCGTCGGTGAACTACACCCGCTGCAAAAAGCCTTTATCGAAACCGGCGCCATCCAATCCGGCTATTCCACGCCGGCCATGATTCTAGCCGCCAAAGCGCTGCTGGCGCGCAATCCCAACCCAACCGAAGCCGAAGTGCGCGACGCCTTGTCGGGCGTTTTATGCCGCGAGACAGGTTATGTCAAGCCGGTTGAGGCCATCTTACGCGCGGCGCGCGTCATGCGCGGCGAAGAAGTGGAGCCGTATGAAGGACCTGAAATTGTAGACGCCAGCTATTTTGTCGAAATGCCGCCCGCCGATGACGAGCCTTTTGCCGGGCCGGAGATGGCCGGCGGAGGCGCAACCACGACTAAAACCCGACCCCAAACAGATATTCTGCTCACAAGTCAAATTCCGCAAACCCAGGTTGTCGGCAAACCTGAAACCAAAGTTGATGCGCTCAAACTGGCAAAAGGCAACCCTGCCTTTGTGGACGATATCGAGATGCGCGGCATGCTGCACGCCAAAATATTGACCAGTCCCCACGCCCACGCGCGGATTTTGGACATCGACGACAGCGCGGCGCTGGCTCTGCCCGGCGTTCATGCCGTCATCCATTACAAAAATGTGGAACGGGTCAAATATGCTTCTGGCGGACAAAGTTATCCCAATCCCCCGCCTTACGATCAGGTCAGCTTTGACAACAAGGTGCGCTATGTGGGCGATCGAGTAGCGGCCGTTGCCGCCGATACGCTCGAAATTGCGGAAGCGGCCATCAAGTTAATTCAGGTCGATTATGAGATTTTAACGGCCGTGTTCGACGAAAACGAAGCCATAAAACCCGGCGCGCCCATTATCCATGACGAAGATGACACCAAAGATATCCACGAAGCTGCGCGCAATATCGTCCATCACATTGGAGCAGAAGTCGGCGACGTCGAACAAGGGTTTGCCGAGTCGGACCATGTGTTTGAACACACATATTACGTCCATCAAGTGCAGCAAACGCCAATCGAACCCCATATCGCCATAAGCTGGTGGGATGAGGATGAACGCCTGGTAATTCGTACCTCAACGCAGGTGCCTTTCCACGTGCGCCGCATGGTGGCGCCCTTGCTGGGGCTGCCGGTGCGCCGCATTCGCGTGATCAAACCGCGCATCGGCGGTGGCTTTGGCGTCAAGCAGGAAATGCTGCTGGAAGACATTGTTGGCCATCTCACCATCGCCACCGGGCGGCCAGTACGCCTAGAACTTAACCGCTCCGAAGAATTTATCAGCAGCCGCACGCGCCATCCTCAAACAATTACCTGGAAAACAGGCGTGATGGCGGACGGCGCGCTGCACAGCCAGAAAATGCGCGTTGTAGCCAATACCGGCGCTTATGGCACACACGGCCTTACGGTGCAAACGGTGACCGGTCTGCGCGGCTTGAGCAGCTACAACTGCAAAAACCGCCTCTTCGACTGCACCGTAGCGTACACAAATTTACCGGTTCCGGGCGCTTATCGCGGTTATGGCGGCCCGCAGGCGCTCTTTTCACTGGAAAGCCATATGGATGAAATTGCATTTGCCTTGGGACTCGATCCCATTGATTTCCGGCGCAAAAATTGGGTGCAGGCGGGTGATCCCATGCCGATTGCGCCGCTTCTTGGTGAAGGCGAAAAAGAAACGGTTGCAGAAGTGCCGCGGATCGAATCGTGCGGCTTAAATGAATGTTTTGAGCAAGGCATGCAAGCGATTGAGTGGGATCGCAAACATCAAACCGGCTGGCATGAGGTTCCCGGTAAGCCGCATCTGCGGCGCGGTCTGGGCGCGGCAATGTGTATGCACGGCACGGCGATACCCGGTTTGGATATGGGCGGCGCAAGCATCAAAATTAACGACGACGGCTCATTTAATTTGCTGGTGGGCGCGACTGATTTGGGCACTGGCTCCGACACGGTGCTGGCGCAGATCGCAGCGGAGGTTTTGGGCACACCGCTGGAGGACATTATTATCTATTCGAGCGACACCGACATGACGCCCTTTGATACAGGCGCGTATGCCAGTTCGACGACCTATATTTCGGGAACGGCCGTTAAAAAAGCCGCCGAGCAGGTAGCCGACCAAATTCGGGCGCGGGCAGCGTTGATCCTGGAGTTAGACCAGCCCAATGATATTCGCCTGGAAAATAGACATGCAATTGCGCAAGACGGCCGTTCCGTGAGCCTGGAAACGATTGCGCTGCACAGTCTCCATCAGGCCGACCAGCAGCAAATTATGGCCACGGCGAGCTACGTCGGCGCTGCTTCACCGCCGCCTTTTGCCGGACAGTTTGCCGAAGTGGAAGTAGACACCGAAACGGGACAGGTGACGGTGACTAAATTAGTCATGGCGGTAGACGCCGGCGTGCCGATTAATCCTATTACCGCCAGCGGGCAGGTGGAAGGGGGTTTGGTACAGGCGCTTGGATATGGGCATTGTGAGGAAATGGCCTACGATGAGAGCGGCAAGATGGTGAACGCCGCGCTTGGCCCTTACCATATTTATCGCGCCGACGAGACGCCGTGGATAAAAGCAATTCTGGTGCAGACTAACGAACCGACCGGTCCATTTGGGGCCAAAGCAATTGCTGAAATTCCCAAGGATGGCGTCGCCCCTGCCATCGCCAACGCGGTTTTTGATGCAACCGGCGTGCGCATTCGTCGCATTCCACTCACGCCGCAACGGGTTTACACTGCGTCAGCTTAATATGTTAAACCGGAAATTATGACGTCTCTAATTAAATTAATTGCCATCGATCTGGATGGCACCTTACTCAACAGCCGGGGACAAATATCATCTCGTACCGCCCAGGCAATTCAAGCGGCGCGCGCCCAAGGCGTGCAGGTCATTCTGGCAACGGGCAAATCTCGTTCGTCAGCCACACATATAATTGAAGCGTTGGATTTGGACACACCCGGCGTGTTCACTCAGGGGCTGGTCATTACCAATGGCGACGGGTCGGTGCGCTATGAAACGCTGCTGGATCGGAAAACGGCCGTTGCTGCCCTCAATTTCGCGCTCGAACACCAACTCTACCAAATACTTTATTGCAGCGACCGGCTTGTCGTTCCTGAAGAGTCAGTACACCGGCAAATGATCTTTGAGCGCTTTCACGAACCGATGCCCGATATTATCGGACCAATTCTGCCCCAATTGGAGAAGTTAGCCATCAACAAAATCATCTTATGTTCTGATAATAATAATGAAGCCGCTCTCCGCGTTAAACTGCAAAGCCGGATTCAGGGCGTTGTCACCTTATCCGTTAGCCCGTTTATCGAAATATTACCCCCCAACATGTCCAAAGGCGCCGGTTTGCGCCGCCTGTTGGTTGATTTAAACATTTCGCCCGCCAACATCATGGCCATTGGCGACGGTGAAAACGATATTGAAATGATTCAAATGGCCGGAATTGGAATAGCAATGGGCAATGCCGCGCCGCGTCTCAAAGCCGTCGCAAATCATATCACCCAAAATAATGACAACGATGGCGTGGCGGCTGCAATCGAACATTTTGTACTCAGGGAAGGAAATTTTGCCCTTCAGGTTCGTTCGCAAACAAGTTTGTAGTAACGACTTTAGTCGTCTGCGACCTCCGGGTCGCCCACCGCTAAAGCGGTTACTAAGAACCAAATGTCAACCCCGGTCGTATCAATGTGGCTGATGCGTGCATCCCTGTTCCACTTGAGATATAGTGTAAGAGCGGGTCTCAGACCTGTCCCTACAGCAGTATTAATTTCCTAAAGGAGAGTTTCCATGAGTGACCTACAAGCCCAATTTGATACGGCCGTTGCCGATTCCAAAAATCTCTCAAAACGCCCCGATAACGACACATTGCTTAAGCTGTACAGCCTGTACAAACAAGGCACAGTTGGCGATGTGGCAGGCAAACGTCCCGGTTTTACCGATTTTGTTGGACGCGCCAAATATGACGCCTGGAAAAATCTCAAAGGCGTCAGCAAAGCACAGGCTCAGCAGCAGTACGTTGACCTGATAAACGGGTTAAAAACCAAAGAGGAGGGCGCCGCCGGCTTCGGAGATTGATCATTAATTGTTAATTGAAACTGTGGCAATCTGACCCACACGCTTTATAATCCAAAGAAATGTGGCCCTGGCCGCATACAAAAATAGTAGGAGTTTTATGTCTAGTAAACAATGGTCTAAACCACCCGAAATGCAAATTGACGCCAAGAAAAAATACAGCGCAACGATGAAAACCAACAAAGGCAATATCGATATTGAACTTTATCCCGAGTATGCGCCCCTGACGGTCAACAACTTTGTGTTCTTGTCCAACGAAGGTTTTTACGATGATGTGGTCTTCCATCGCGTCATCAGCAACTTTATGATCCAGGGCGGCGACCCTACCGGAACAGGACGCGGCGGCCCTGGGTACCGCTTCGGAGATGAAACCGGCCCCAGCAATCCCTTAATTCATGAAACCGGCGTCCTGTCAATGGCCAACGCCGGGCCGGGAACCAACGGCAGCCAGTTTTTTGTTACCCATTCGCCCCAGCCACATCTCAACGGAAACCACACAGTGTTTGGCAAAGTTTCCAACAAACAGAGCATGAATGTGGTCAATGCCATCCGCCAGGGAGATATGATCGAAACGGTGGTTATCACCGCAAGCTGATTCTCTTATCACAGCACAACCCGAAATTGAACGGGGGATGGTTTTAAAACCATCCCCCGTTTTTTTGTTGTTTGTTTATAAGGAAAAGCATAGGGTTTTCACCCGGCTTAGGTAAACCGCAGAAAATTCTTGGAAAGTAAGAGGAGTTGACATGAGCGTTCCGCACACCAAAAGCGATGAAAACCAACCTCCCGGAGGTTTTCATCGGGAACGCTCATCATAAACGAAACCTCCGGGAGGCTATTTTCAGGAGAGACTTCATGGACGGCGGCGCACCACCATGCAGGAAAACCAACCTCCGGGAGGTTTCATTTGAATATTGCGCCGTAGATTGAACCTCCCGGAGGTTATTATAGGAGTTAGAAATCTGCGGTTTACCTAGATTATGTTAAACATTTGTCGGCACAATTTAAGCTGATGGAGTAAAATGGAATGTTCTGCATCAAGAAATCAACAAACGTTTTTTTCTTTTCAGATTGGATTAGGGCAGGTTTGCTCGACTGCGAGAAGCCTGTCAAGGTGAGGTGTATGTGATAAAGGAGACAACACAAACACGCCCCAACATTGACGTATACAGGCGCTTGTTAGGCTATTTACGGCCGTATCCGCGGCAGGTCACTCTGGCCTATACCACCATGCTGGCTATGGTCGGTCTCAATTTGTTAGTCCCACAAATCATCAAACTAGCCATTGACGACGGTCTGGCGTCCGACAATGCCCTGGCATTGTTTGTGGCCGCCGCCATCATCCTCGCCATCGCGCTGGTGCGCGCTATTGCCGCCTTTGGACAGCGGTATTACGGGGATTGGCTCTCCCATCGTTTCGGTTACGATTTTCGCAACGAATTTTACGACAGTGTCCAGCGGCAGCCCTTTGCGTTCCACGACAGCAGCCACACCGGCGACATGATGAGCCGCGCCACCAGCGATATTAGCGAAACGGAACGTTTTGTGGGCATCGGGTTGGCTGATCTGACAGCCACAGTTATGTTGCTGGCAGGCGTGACGCTGGTCATGTTGTGGGAAGCGCCGCGCCTGGCAATGATCGCCTTGATCCCCATGCCGGTGCTCATCTTCGCCACAATTCGGTTTGGCAGCACAATTCGCCCCATGTTCAAGCGCATTCAAGAGCAAATGAGCGTGCTTTCGGCCACAATGCAGGAATCAATGACCGGCATTCGTTTGGTTAAAGCCTTCGCGCGCGAATCATATGAATTAGAAAAGTTCGATGTCGACAATAACGAATGGTTTAATCGCCGCTACACAGTCATTAAAAAATGGGCCGACAACTGGCCATTCTTCCAATTTTTGGTGGCCCTGAGCATCTTTCTGCTGCTCTGGTTTGGCGGCCCGCTGGTTCTGGAAGGCGCCCTAACGGTCGGTACGCTGTTTGCCATGATCTCCTATGTACTGATGCTTAATGGGCCGGTGCAGCGTCTTGGCTTCCTCGTTAATCTGGCGGCGACAGCATCCGCCAGCGCAACGCGCGTCTTCAGCATCATCGACACGCCCGGCGAAATTGTGGAGAAAACCAACGCGCAGCAGCTCACAACAACGCGCGGCGATGTGCGTTTTGAACAGGTGGACTTTGCGTATCAAAATGGGGTGCAAATTCTGCATGACGTCACTTTTCACGCCCGACCTGGCCAAAAGGTGGCCTTGATTGGACCTACCGGTTCCGGTAAATCCACCATTACGAACCTGATTCCGCGCTTTTATGACGTGCGTGCGGGGCAAATCCTGGTTGATGGAAACGACATCCGTGATTTGGAGGTCAAGAGCCTGCGCCGGCACATCGGCGCGGTGCTGCAAGATCCGTTTTTGTTCAGCCAGTCGATAGCGGAGAATATCGCCTACGGCCGTCCCGATGCGGGTATGGATGCGATTGTGACGGCCGCAAAAGCAGCGCGGGCACACGACTTCATTCTCAACCTGGCCGATGGGTATGACACCCGCGTGGGCGAGCGCGGCGTCACGCTCAGCGGCGGTCAAAAACAACGCGTCGCTATTGCGCGCGCCTTGCTAACCAATCCGCGGATTTTGATACTGGATGACTCCACCAGCAGCGTCGATACGGAAACGGAGCATCTGATTCAGGAAGCGCTGGAGGTGTTGATGGAAGGGCGCACGACATTCATTATTGCTCAACGGCTTTTGACGCTCAAAAACGCGGATATGATTCTGGTTTTGGACCACGGCCGTATCGTGCAGCGCGGGTCGCATGAGACGTTATTGTCACAAGGCGGTCTGTACAAACAAATTTATGATTTGCAGTTGAAAGACCAGGATGATTTTGTTGCCTTACAAGCGCAAATGGAAGTTGTTTAGGAATCATCATGAGTAAAAAACACAAAATCAAATCTCTGGACGAAAGCATCAAAGATTTACTGCCCGAAGAAGATGAACAACTCGGTAAGGCGTATGACGGCCGTCTCGTGCGGCGGTTGATCGGGTATTTACGGCCCTATAAAATCCGTCTGATTATCGCCATTCTACTCATGATCGTCGGTTCGCTGCTTACTGTCGCGCAGCCTTTGATCATCGGGCTGGCCATTGACGACGGCGTCAGCGGCGGCTCGCTGCAAACGCTGCGCCAATGGGCGCTTATTTTCCTGGCGGCGGCTCTCGGCGCGTGGATCAGCAACCGCTTCCGTATCGGCATTATGGCCTACGTCGGCACCAGCGTTGTGGCCGACGTGCGCAGCCAGTTGTTCCGCCATTTGCACACGCTCTCGCTGAGCTTCTTTAACAACTACAGCGTTGGCCGCCTGATGAGCCGCCTGATCAGCGACGTGGGCGTGCTGCAAGACTTCATCACCTGGTCGATTACCGGCCTTTTCCGCTCCTTCTTCACGCTGACCGGCATCGTCATCGCCATGCTGCTGCTCAACTGGCAGTTGGCGCTGGTCACCTTTGCCGTGCTGCCTTTAATGGTGTTATTAACCAATTATTGGCGCAAACATGTGCGCCTCGCCTACCGCGCCACGCGCCAGCGCCTCTCGCTGATCAACGGCTACCTGAACGAATCAATCAGCGGCATTCGCGTCACCAAAAGTTTTACGCGCGAAGCACGCAATTACGATTACTTCGATACGCTTAACCGCGCTTATTTTGACGCCAACGTGGACGCTTCCCGTTTGTCGGCCCTCTTTTTTCCGGGTGTTGATTTCATGGGCGCTCTGGCGACGGCGCTGGTCGTGGGCGTGGGCGGCTGGCTGGTGTTGGGCGATGCGCTGACGGCCGGGACGCTGGTGGCGTTTGTGCTTTATGTGGAGCGCTTTTTTGAACCCATTCGGGAACTGGCGCAGCGCTACAACATTTTTCAGGCCACGATGGCCGCCAGCGAACGCGTGTTTTACCTGCTCGACACCCAACCGGATATTCTTGACCGGCCCGACGCCCGCGAGCTGCCGCCAATCAGCGGCCAGGTTGCCTTTCGGGATGTGAAATTTGGCTACGACGACCACGCCCTGATTTTGAAGGGCATCAATTTGCAGGCGCAGCCGGGTGAACGCATCGCGCTGGTTGGGGAGACGGGCGCGGGCAAGAGCACCATTATCCGCCTGCTGGCGCGCTTTTTTGACATCAGCAGCGGCCAACTGCTGGTGGACGGCGTTGACGTGCGCGAGATCACGCAGGCCAGCCTGCGCGCGCAGTTGGGTATTGTGCTGCAAGATACCTTTTTGTTCACGGGTACAATTATGGAGAATATCCGTTACGGCCGTTTAGAGGCCAGCGATGAGGAAGTGATTGCAGCCGCGAAAGCGGTCGGCGCCCATGCCTTTATTACAAAGACGCCCAACGGTTACGAAACGGAAGTAGGCGAAAACGGAGTCAATTTGAGCGTCGGGCAGCGCCAGATTTTGTCTTTTGCGCGCGCGCTGCTGGCAGATCCACGCATTTTGATTCTGGATGAGGCCACAAGCAGCGTCGATACGGCCACGGAGCGTATCATTCAAGATGCGATGGATACGTTGATGGCCAACCGCACCAGCTTTGTAATTGCCCACCGCCTCAGCACGATTGTGAATGCCGACCAAATTGTGGTTTTGGATAACGGCCGTATCGTCGAACGCGGCGCGCATGCAGAACTGCTTGCCCAAAAAGGACGCTACTACAATCTCTACACCATGCAGTGGGCGCAGGTTTGAAAAATATTTCCCTCAGAATAATGCTCTTTTGCTCATAAGAGACGAGATTACAAAAGTTTTCGAAACTTTTGTAATCTTTTTGGATTATGAATCATTCCTCCGCACAGTTCAAAGTCTTTTTGGCTTGATAAATTTGCCTAAAAACTGTACACTTTTTAGCGTAGGTAACATCCATCTGGATTAGTTCTCAGCAGCTCACATCACACCCATCCGTAACGGTCATCCATTCATCGTATTGTTCCTGGCACTCTGTCAAGTTTTAGATTGCATATTGTAAGGGCGCACCTATGTGTGCGCCTGGAAAGACAGACACGTGAGTCTACCCATACAAAATGCAATATTTAACCAGGCAGAGCAATTGTTGGAGAAACCCTTGTATCTGTTTTTTGGAAAAGCAAGCCTGATTTGCGTTACAGCCCCTCTTTTTTTTAACCCCATCATGAACTGCGTGTGCCAGCCATACACGCGAATAGGAGAAAATCAATGAAATATTCAATGAAATTTGCTCTGTTGTTTGCAGTTATTTTTGCCCTGGTTCTTATTCTTGGAGCCGGCGCACCTCAGGTAACAGGGAATATAGTAAAGGCACAAACAGCCGATCTGTTTTTTTCAGAGTATATTGAAGGCAGCAGCTTTAATAAGGCGATTGAGATTTACAATGGCACAGGTGGTGCTGTGGATCTGAGCCGCCGGTGGTTATACGCTGGAACTGTATAGCAATGGTGCGGCCACTGCGAGCCAATTCGACGCGGCACCTACGGGCACGATTGCGGATGGCGATGTGTATGTTCTGGCACAACCCATCGGCTGATGCGGCGATTTTGGCTGAGGCGGATGCGACGAACGGTGGCGTGATCAATTTCAACGGTGATGATGCTGTGGTCTTGCGCAAAGACGGGGCTGTGGTTGATGCGTTTGGTCAGATTGGCGTTGACCCGGGTTCCCAGTGGGCCGGTGGTGGTCAGGATGATACGTTGCGGCGTGCTGACACGGTTTGTGCCGGTGACACGAATCCTGACGATGCCTTTGATGCGTCTGTTGAATGGGTTACTTTTGCACAAAATACCTTTGATGGACTGGGCAGCCATACGGCAACTTGTGGTGGTGGTTCTACGGACCCTATGGTAATCATCAATGAAGTTGACTCTGACACACCTAGTAATGATGTGCTTGAGTTCATCGAACTCTACGATGGCGGTGTAGGCAATACGGCCCTCGATGGTCTGGTCGTCGTCTTATACAATGGCAGCAACGATGCTTCCTACGATGCCTTCGATTTAGACGGATTTGCAACCGATGCGAACGGTTATTTTGTCATTGGGACCGTACCAGAAAACGATCTCTTTGTGGACCCAGGCAGCTTTGGCTGGCTCCAAAATGGAGCTGACGCTGTGGCTTTGTACACAGGCGATGCGGCCGATTTCCCCAACGACACGCCTGTCAACACCACCAATCTTATCGATGCGATTGTGTATGACACAAATGATGGTGATGATGCTGGCTTGTTGGCGCTTGTTAATGCTGGACAACCGCAGGTGAACGAAGGCGGTGCTGGTGATAAGGATAATCATTCGAACCAACGCTGTCCGAATGGAAGTGGTGGTGCATTGAATACCAGCTCGTATGAGCAGTGGGCAGCTACCCCTGGTGCAGAGAATATTTGTGAGGTTGTTGTATTGCCGCTGAGTTGTGATGATGATTCGGTGATTACCATGATTCATGAAGTTCAAGGCAGTGGGGCTGCGAGCACGTTGGTTGGTAATGTCGTCGTTATTGATGGTGTGGTTGTTGGTGATTTCCAGAACAATGCAACGGCGGACGATGGTGATCTGAACGGGTTTTACGTCCAGGAAGAAGATGCTGATGTTGATGGTAATGTGTTAACGTCAGAAGGTGTTTTCGTCTTTGGTACAACTGATGTGGACGTCTCGACTGGTGACCATGTGCGGGTACGTGGCACAGTTTCGGAATATGTTACTTCAAGTGGCGCATCTTCGCTGACTGAAGTTAATGTTTCGGAAGTTGCGCAATGTGCGGCACCCGCTCCAATGCCTGCAGCTACGAATGTGACGCTGCCAGTGAGCGCTATTGCTGACTTTGAGCAATATGAGGGCATGTTGGTTTCGTTCCCGCAATCATTGGTGATTAGTGAGTACTTTAACTTTGACCGCTTTAATGAGGTTGTGTTAGCGAAACCGGTTGCTGGCCAGAATCTTCCCTTCCAGCCGACAGCCGTTTTTGAACCTGGCTCTGTGGAAGCGGCAGACCTGGCTGATTTGAATGCTCGGAGTCGAATTACATTGGATGACGGCCGTTCTAGCCAGAACTCGGATCCGGCGCTGCACCCGAATGGGAATGTATTTGATCTGACAAATTTGTTCCGTGGTGGTGATTTGATTGAAGCTGCGACTGGTGTGATTGATGATACGTTTGGTATTTATCGCCTTCAGCCAACTGAAGCTCCAATTTATACGGCCGTTAATGCCCGCACCCCGGATCATGACCCTGTAGGTGGAAGGCTCGAAATTGCCAGCTTTAATGTGCTGAACTATTTCAATACGATTGATGATGGCGACAACGATATTTGCGGTGCCGACCAAATTCAGGAATGTCGTGGAGCTGACGATGAAGATGAACGCGTCCGTCAATTGGCAAAAATTGTGGCTGCGATGGCTGACATTGAAGCAGACGTCTTCGGTGTGATTGAAGTGGAAAACACCCCCGGTGTAGAAGCGATGGCTGATATTGTCGGTGGCTTAAATGGCATTTTTGGTGCTGGCACTTATGCCTATGTAGATACTGGTGTTATTGGCACTGATGCAATTAAAGTCGGCTTTATCTATGACACAACAACAGTTTCTCCGTCTGGTGCTTTTGCCGTCTTGGATGATCCCGCCTTCGTCAATCCGTTTGGCGCTACTACAGACAGGAACAGGCCAGCATTGGCTCAAACCTTTATGGAAAATGCTAATGGAGCGGAAGTTACTGTTGTCGTCAACCACCTCAAATCCAAAGGCTCCCCCTGTGGAGTAGGTGATGATGACCCTGAACAAGGCAGCTGTAACTTAACTCGTACTGTTGCTGCTCAGGTGCTGGTTGATTGGCTGGCTACTGACCCGACTAACAGCGGTGATGCAGACATCTTGGTCATTGGTGACTTGAATTCCTATGATAAGGAAGATCCAATTGATGTCCTGACGGGCGCTGGCTACACTGATTTAGCGGCATTTTTCAACGGCGAGTTCGCTTACTCTTATGTCTTTAGTGGTCAGTTTGGCTATCTTGATTACGCACTAGCGAATAGCAGCTTGCTCTCACAGGTCACTGGCGCTACAGAATGGCACATCAATGCCGATGAGCCGGACATTCTGGATTACGATACGTCGTTTAAGCAAGATGCTCAGGACGCGCTGTACGAGCCAAATGCGTACCGCTCATCGGATCATGATCCGATAATTGTCGGTCTGGATTTGAATGCGCCGCCGGTGTGTGAAACGGCCGTTCCCAGTATCGATAAGCTTTGGCCGCCCAATCACCAGTTTGTGGCGATTGATGTCTTGGGGGTAACTGACCCGGATGGGGACCCGATTACGATTGTGATTGATAGCATCTTCCAGGATGAAGCGGTCAATGCGCCGGGCAGCGGCAATACCGCGCCAGACGGCCGAGGGTTAGGAACCCAAACGGCTGAAGTGCGGTCAGAACGGGTTGGTAATGGAAACGGCCGTGTGTACCACATAACCTTTACGGCGTCTGATAATCAAGGCAATTCCTGTACCGGCAAGGTTCTGGTGAGTGTGCCTTTGAACAATAAAGGAGAAGCTGTAGATGACGGGCCGCTGTTTGATTCAACAGTTTTGCCAAATAGCTCAGGCCTAATCCTGAACGAGAGTGAAATCATCCTATCGAGGGAGAAAAACAAAAAGTAACAAGGTGATGTGTGCTAAGGATGCGTTCACAAATAATATTTGATTAGGAAACGCATCCGCAAGGCTTGATCGTTTACCAAAGTCCAAAGTTAAAAACGGTTAAGCCCTAAGGCATTATAGGTTCTGATCGCCTTGTTCGAGGCGATCAGAACCAACAAAGGCGCACAACCCTAAAAACCTGATTAAGAAAGGAGGCAGACCAGACAGAATATCACTTAATCTCATCCAACCGCAGAAACATTTACGTAGTTTCTTTAACCCACTAGATATTTACTAGAAGAAAGGAAATAAAAATGAAGAAGAAAAATATCACATACCTGATGCTCAGCACCCTGGTGCTATCCCTATTGCTTCTGCTCTTGCCGGCCGTATCTGCCGCGCCACAGAGCCAGGGCAACCCCGATCCTCCGGGCAACCCCGATCCCCCGGGCCAGCTCATCCAGCTCCAGCTTTTGGCCTTCAACGACTATCACGGGCATCTCGAGGCGAACACGCCCGGCACGGTCGATGGCGCCCCTGCCGGCGGCTCGGAGTACCTTTCTGCCAAGCTCGCTCGAGCTTCGCGAAGGCAATAAGTACAGCCTGACCGTCGCTGCCGGTGATCTCATCGGCGGCTCGCCGGCCTTTTCCGGACTTTTCCACGATGAACCGTCGGTCGAGTCGCTGAATGCGATGGGCCTCGACGTGTCAGGCGTGGGCAACCACGAGTTCGATGAAGGCGTCACCGAACTGCTCAGGATGCAGAACGGCGGCTGTCACCCGGTCGATGGCTGCTACTTCCCGGGTGAACCGTACCCCGGCGCCAACTTCCAATGGCTCGCCGCCAACGTCGTCAACGAGACTACCGGCGAGACCCCGCTGCCGCCCTACTGGGTGAAGAAGATCAAGAGCGTCAAGGTCGGATTCATCGGCATGACGCTCGAAGCGACCGACACCCTGGTCGCCGCCGCCGGCATCCAGGGCTGGGACTTCCTCGACGAGGCCGAAACGGCCAATGCGCTCGTCCCGATCCTGCAAGTCGCAGGGCGTCGAGGCCATTGTCGTGCTGCTGCACGAGGGTGGTTCACAGACGCCGCCTCCCGGTGCGGTCGACGCCTGTGTTGGCATCTCCGGGCCGATCGTTGCGATTAACAACGCGCTCGATCCCGCGATCGACGTGCTGATCACCGGCCACACCCATCTGCCGTACAACTGTCTGCTCCCCGACGCCGCCGGCCAGCCGCGCATCGTTACCAGCGCCTACTCCTACGGCCGGGTGGTTTCGGAGTTCAACCTCGTCCTCGACAAGCGTACCAACGACGTTCGCCGCGACCTCAGCACGGCCACCAACCACGTCGTCATCCAGGCCGGACCTGACCCCCGATCCGGTGATGACCGCAATCATCGCCAAGTGGCAGCCGCTGTACGATGCAGCCGGCAGCACGCCGGTCGGGACGATCACCGAGACGATCTTCCGCGGTGGCAATCCGCCCGGATCGGATCGTGGCGTCGAGTCGGCGGCCGGCAACCTGGTCGCCGATGCCCAGCTGTGGGCGACATCGTCCAACTTCGCCGACGTCGCGTTCATGAACCCCGGTGGGGTGCGCTCCGATCTGACGTACCCGCAGTCGCAAACACCTCCAGAGGGCGACGGCGTCGTCACGTTCGGCGAGGCGTTCACGTTCCAGCCGTTTGGCAACACCTTGGTGACGTTCCCAATGACCGGGGCCCAGATCGTCTCGGTGCTTGAGGAGCAGTGCCAGCCGCTCGGCTCGAGCCGCCCATTCCTGCACCTCGGCGTGTCGGAGGGCTTCACTTACGATCTCGCTAAGACCATCGTGGCGGGCAACTGCACGTCGGTGACGATCAGCAACGTGATGCTGAACGGCGTGCCGCTCAATCCGACCGCGATCTACAACGTGACGGTGAACAACTTCCTCGCCGACGGTGGGGATAACTTCAATACGTTCGAGACGATCACGGCCCCGCGGCTCGACGGTGGCAACGACCTCCTGGCGCTCGTGAACTACCTCGGGTCGTTCAGCCCGGTTGCTCCGCCGAGCACCGACCGCGTCAACGAACTGCCCTGAGCGGTTGTTGTCGCTCCCTAACCCGTCAGGTGTCCGATGAGACAGCTTACTTCCTAGGGAGTAAATCCCTTCGGGTTTCGCTTTGAAACCCGAAGGGATTGGATTTACTACGAATTAAATATGATCTCAACACCGAGAGTGAGGCCCTGGAATAGACCGTTCTCGTCGGAGTGGTCTTTATAATGTTTTAAGAAAGGAGACCAAAATGTCTTTATTTAAAAAATATGTGCTTTGGTTTTTGTTCGTCGGGCTGGTCCTTGTTTTGGCCTTGCCCCAACAATCCGGGGCAGACGAGGAGGGGTTCCTCACCTCACAGCCTCCCTTCATCACACTCGCCGATGGTCTCCCGCAGGGGGCTACAGTTAAAGCGATTATCAGTAGCGGCGAGATGTTAGGCGATTTCACCTTCGAAGGGCTCCCCGACGGGATCGGGATCAAACCCGGAGATGCTAAACACACGATTGACGTATTTGTTGCCCACGAGCAGACGACCGTCCCCTTCTTCGGCAGCCGGGACTTCCAGGATGCATCGGTGTCCATGCTTACCCTGAACACAAAAGGGGGGCCGGATCAAGGTGAAGTACTTGAAACGGCCGTTGCCCTTCCGCCGAGCGCCGGTTTCCTTCGTTTCTGTTCGGCCTCAATGGCTGGACCGGCCGAAGGGCTGTCGTCGTACACGTTTTTCACCGGTGAGGAAACAAATGATATTGTGGGCGTGCCGAATGGCGCGCCGTACGGCCCCGATCTGGCCCTGGATCCACAGCGTCAAGGTGGGTACGCCGTAGGACTCAATACCGACACTGGTCACTATACCCAAATTGCGGGGATGGGTCGGTTGAACCACGAGAACACCGTCGTCGTGCCGGGGGGCTGGGATGATTTCGTCCTCCTGACTACCGATGACACGTTCTCGGCCCCTTCAGCACAACTCTATCTGTACCTTGCGCCCACCGAAGAAGCCATCTTGGGTGACGGCGGTCAACTGTATGCATTCCGTGTGACCGGGGCCAATGGGATTGCAGTAGATGCAACCGATCCTTTTAACGACGCCAATGATTACCTCGATCTCTCGGTAGGTGAGGAGTTCAGCGGCGAGTTCATCCTCGTGCCGGAAGACATTGCCAAGGGAACAACCGGTGTTGCCCCACAGACCGCGCTCGAAAACTGGTCGAACGCGAACAACGTATTCCAGGCAATCCGGCTCGAAGACCTGGCCTATGACAAGAACAACCCACGGGTCGTGTACGTCGCCGATACCGGTGCGACACGGGTCGTTCCCGATGATACAACGGGGCGGATGCAGCGCGGTCCCGGCGGTACGGTAGGGCAGGCCGACAACGGCCGTATCTTCAAGTTTGTCCTCAACAAGGATAACCCCTTACGCGTTGACAGTGTAACCGTGCTTGCCGACGGGGACGCCGCAGGTACCGATGCTTTCGTGCCCTTCACGAGTCCCGACAACATCGACACAAGCAAGAAAAGTCTCATGGTTCAGGAAGACACCGATAACGCCAAGATATGGCAGTACCGCTTCAACCAGGGCTGGTGGCGGGTCGTAGCCACGGTCAATGACCCTGATGGCGAGTCCAGCGGCATCGTCGACGCTTCGAACTGGTTTGAGCAGGGCACGTGGTTGTTGGATGTTCAAGGCCACGGAAATAACGTGGCCGAGGAGGTGGTGGATGGCGTACTCCTAAAGCGGGAGTCAGGCCAACTGCTACTGATGAAGATTCCAGGTTCCTGATTGTGCAGGACCTTAAATAGATTTGCAGCAGTTCCCGGTTAGTGACAGAACAAACAGTCCGGGAATTGTTGCAAGCATAGAAACATCGCCTGACCGAAATTTCGAGATCGCAGGTCGAAGAATCTGTTCTGATATCAATCATTTAATTTGGAGGTAACCAAGTAATGAAACGTATAACCACATTTATTATTATTGTGGGCGTGATGCTATTGATCGTCCCAGTCGTTTTAGCCCGCGGCCCGGCTGCCGAAAAAGAGGGGCCGGTTCGCTTTGCCACATTTAACGCCTCGCTGAATCGCTTTAATGCTGGAGACTTGATTGAAGATTTATCCACGCCGGATGACGCCCAGGCGCAGGCCGTAGCGGAGATTATCCAGCGCACGCGGCCAGAGATTCTACTCATCAACGAGTTTGATTACTACCCGAACGATGTTGCAGCCGACTTGTTCCAGGACAATTACCTGTCCATCGCCCAGAACGGCGCCGCGCCGATCGAATATCCTTACGTTTTCGTGGCGCCATCCAATACGGGAATTCCATCCGGCCGCGATCTGGACAAAAACGGCTCCATTGGCGGCCCTAACGACGCGTTTGGCTTTGGCTTTTTCCCCGGCCAATATGGCATGGTTGTTTATTCCATGTACCCCATCGATTATGATAATACGCGTACATTCCAGCTTTTCCTCTGGAAAGATATGCCAAATGCGATGCTGCCCATCAATCCGGCTACCGGAGAATCCTGGTACGACGAAGGCGACCTGGAAGTCTTCCGACTCTCATCCAAGAGCCATTGGGACGTGCCGATCGAGATTGGTCGTAAGACGGTCCATTTCCTGGTCAGCCACCCGACGCCGCCGGTGTTCGACGGGCCGGAAGACCGCAACGGCACGCGCAACAACGACGAAATCCGCTTCTGGTCTGATTACATCATCCCCTCACGCAGCGGCTACATCTATGACGATAACGGGGTGACCGGCGGTCTGCGGCCTGGCGCCATGTTTGTTATTGCGGGCGACCAAAATTCCGACCCCTTCGACGGCGACAGCGTGCCTGGTTCGATCCAGCAGTTACTCGATCATCCTCTGGTCAACACTAAGGTCACGCCGGACAGCGAAGGCGGTCCGGAACAGGCCATTCTGCAAGACGCAGCCAATGACACCCACCTCGGCGACCCGGCCTTCGACACGGCCGATTTCGCCGACACCACGCCCGGCAACCTGCGCGCCGACTACGTGCTGCCGCGTAAGCAGCTACGCATCATTGATGCCGGCGTCTTTTGGCCGCTGAGCGATGACCCATTGTTTGGTCTGGTGGGCACGTTCCCCTTCCCCAGTTCGGATCACCGGCTGGTGTGGGTCGATTTACAAGTTCCGGGACATTGAAACAGCAAAACCGATCAGCCTGAATAAGTGATCAACCTCCCGGTTAAAAAGTGCGCCAACCATTAACCGGGAGGTTTTTTTGATCTTCAAGCATTCATACTTTGAAATAACCCGCAGCGGTACAAAATCCCTATAGCCGGTCCTCACCGTTAACCGGTATGATGAAGCGTAGTTCCACAACACGAAAGAGGAGTTTCATCATGGTTAACGCAGCGCGTTCTCTTCGTTTTTTCCTTCTGATTGTTATATTTTTCACTGCCGGGACCGGTTTGTGGCTGATGTGGCAAACGGCCGTTTCCGCCAGCAGCCTGACTCCAAATAGTGACGCCCCCACCCAAAGCGGCTGGATTATCAACGAAATCCACGCCGATCCCGCCAATGATCTAACCGGCGACGCCAATGGGGATGGCGCCAGGGATGGTAGTGAGGATGAATTTGTTGAAATTATCAACAACACAGGCGGCAGCGTAGACATATCCGGCTGGGTTATTTCAGATGCTGTTTCAATCCGGCACACCTTTCCGGCCAATACAATTATTCCCGATCAATGCGCAGTTGTTGTATTTGGCGGAGGCGCGCCAGCCGGTGAATTTGGCCACGCGCTGATCCAAACTGCCAACAGCGGTCAGTTAGGATTAAATAATACGGGCGATACGTTGACCTTCTCGTCAGGATCGGCCGTCGCTGCAACAGTTAGCTACGACAGCGCGGCCAATCACGACGAAGCGATCACACGTGCGCCGGACATCACCGGCGAGTTTGCGCGCCATAGTTCCATTCCTGAAGCCAATGGCGCTTTATTTTCACCGGGAACGCGTCTGGATGGCGCGTCTTTTTCCGGCTGCCAACAAGTGGACACGCCGCCCACGGTCAGCGCCACCAACCCCATCAGCGGCGCAACGGCCGTTCCTCTCACACAAACCATCACCATCACTTTTAGCGAAGCAGTCACCGTCACAGAACCGTGGGCGGCGCTGAGCTGCTCTAACTCCGGCGCGCACACAACGCTTATCAGCGCTGAGGAAGACGTTTACACGTTGACGCCCAACGATGCGTTTGCGCCCGGCGAAAGCTGCACCGTCATCATCAGCGCCGCGCAGGTTATTGACCAGGACATAATCGATCCACCTGATGAGATGTTGGATAATTATGGTTGGTCGTTTGAAACGGCCGTACCCCCCGCTGCCCATATTCTCATCAACGAAGTCGATGCAGACACGCCCGGCAGTGACGAGGCCGAATTCATTGAACTATTCGACGGCGGCGCGGGCAACACCCGTCTGGATGGGTTGGTGATTGTCTTTTTCAACGGCGGCAGCGACGCTGCTTACCGGGCATTAGATCTGGATGGACACACCACAGACGCCAACGGGTATTTTGTGTTGGGCAATACGGCCGTTTCCGGGGTAGACCTCATTTTTCCCGACGCCGGGCTGCAAAATGGCGCGGATGCGGTCGCGCTGTATTTGGGTGACACGACAGATTTCACTAACGGAACGGCCGTCACCACCACCAATCTACTTGATGCCCTGGTCTACGATACTGACGACGCAGACGATTCTGGCCTGCTGGCGCTGCTGCATGCTGGCGAGCCGCAGGTCAATGAAAACGAGCAGAACTTCAAAGACGGACATTCGATGCAGCGCTGTGGCGGTGGACAGCGTGAAACCACGGATTATATAACCAACGCGCCAACGCCCAAAAACGGCAACGCCTGCGTGCTGGATTTGCCCCCATCTGTCGTAACAACGACGCCGGAATCAGACAGTACGGCCGTTGCCGTTGACGCCAATCTGAGCATTACGTTTAATGAAGATGTAAGCGTGAGTGGGGAATGGTTCTTGATTGAATGCAATGGGATTAGCCGGCGGGTGGGAGATACGGCCGTTTCCGGCGGGCCGCAAACCTGGCAAATTGACCCCGTCACTGATTTTGGACACGCGCAAAGCTGCACCGTCATAATTTACAAAGACCAGGTGCAGGACAGCGATACCATCGATCCGCCTGATCTCATGAACGCCGATTATAGCTGGCAGTTCACAACCGCCGGCATTCCTCCGGCTGCCTACATTCTCATCAACGAGGTCGATGCGGACACGCCCGGCGATGACACGGCCGAATTTATTGAGCTGTACGACGGCGGCGGGGGCAATACCCACCTGGATGGCCTGGTGGTTGTCTTTTTCAACGGCGGTAGTGACGCATCTTATCGCGCCATTGATCTGGACGGACAAGCCACAGACGCCAATGGGTATTTTGTGTTGGGCAATACGGCCGTTTCCGGCGTAGACTTCATTTTTCCCGACGCCGCTTTGCAAAATGGCGCGGATGCGGTTGCGCTTTATGCTGGAAACGCCGCCGACTTTCCCAACGGGACAGCCATCAGCAGCGACAATCTATTGGATGCACTCGTTTATGACACTGATGACGCCGCCGCTGCCGGTTTACTGCCGCTGCTCAATCCTGACCAGCCCCAAATCAACGAAAATGAACGCGGCTATAAGGATTTGCATTCCAACCAACGCTGCCCCAACGGCGGCGGGGGCCAGCGCAACACGGACGGCTATCTGCAAAACGGGACTACGCCAAAAGCGACCAATAACTGCGTGCTCGATTCCGCGCCGCAGGTAATCCAGGTTGCACCGGCTGATCAGACAGTTGACGTCGCGCGCGACGCCGGCCTGACCGTTCAATTTAATGAAGCGGTCAACGCTGCGGCGGGCTGGTTTGAAATTGATTGCAGCAGCAGCGGCATGCGGACTGAGGACAATACGGCCGTTTCCGGCGGCCCAACCATCTGGATGCTGAATCCAGCTTCTGATTTTCTCTTTGGCGAAAGCTGCACAACAACCATCCTGGCACAGAAAATCCAGGACAGCGACGAACATGATCCGCCCGACGAAATGGCGACGGATTTTGCCTGGTCATTTACAATTGAAAGCCCGCCGCCCGCCCGCCATATGCTGATCAACGAAGTGGACGTCGACACGCCCGGCAGCGACACGGCCGAATTTATCGAACTGTATGACGGCGGTGCAGGCAGCACCAACTTGAGCGGCCTGGTATTGGTTCTGTTTAATGGCAGCGATGACAGCGCCTACCGAGCTGTGGATCTCAATGGTTATACGACCGGCGGGGATGGGTATTTTGTAATCGGAAATACGGCCGTTCCCGGCGTCGATCTCGTTATTCCCAATGCCGCCCTGCAAAATGGTCCCGATGCTGTGGCCCTGTACGCCGGCAGCGCAGCCGATTTTCCAAATGGCGCCGTCGCGACGATCGAAAATCTGCTGGATGCGCTCGTTTACGACACCGACGACGCGGACGACGCCGGTTTGCTGGTGCTGCTTAACCCCAACCAGCCGCAGGTTAATGAAGACGCGGCCGACCACAAAGATGAGCACGCCAACCAACGTTGTCCTAACGGGGCAGGCGGCCAGCTTAATACGGCCGGGTACATACAAAATCCGCCCACGCCCGGCGCAGCCAACAACTGCGTCACCGACCAGCCTCCTACAGTCAGTGCAACGACCCCCGCCGACGGCGCCGCCGGCGTTTACCCCGACGCCAATCTGAGCGTCACATTTAGCGAGGATGTAACTACGGCAGCGGGCTGGATCACTCTGAATTGCAGCGACAGCGGCGCTCATCCGGGCGCTGTATCGGGCGGCGCGCAAATCTTCGCCTTCAACCCGGATATGGATTTTATATCTGGCGAAAGCTGCACGGCATTGATTGACGCTGCGCTGGTGAGCGATCAAGATGGCGCGGCCGATGCCATGCCGGCTGATTTTAGCTGGCAGTTCAACGTGGGAATGCCGGCTTTTGGCGCCTGCGGCGGAACGAGTACGCCTATTCACGCCATCCAGGGCAGCGGCGACATCAGCCCGCTGGCAGGCGCGCAGGGCGTCATTATTGAAGGGGTTGTAACCGGCAGTTTCCTGGGTGAATCGGCGCTGAACGGCTTTTTTATGCAGGCAGAAACGGCCGTAACCGATGACGATCCGCAAACATCGGAGGGCATTTTTGTCTACGCGCCTGATCTGAGCGAAACGGTTAACGCCGGGGACGTGGTGCGCGTACAGGGGGACGTGGCTGAATACAATGGCCTGACGGAACTGAACAACATTTATGCGTTAACTATTTGCGCGCAGGGTACGCCAATTCCAACGGAGGTCATCACGCTGCCGGTTGACAGCCTGGCCGATTGGGAAAGGTTTGAGAGCATGCACATCACACTGTCTCAACCGGTGACCGCCAGCGATAATTATTGGCTGGGGCAGTATGGGCAGGTCGATCTGGCAGTAAACGGCCGTCTCTACGCCCCCACAGCCATCAAAATGCCGGGCGTTGACGCCAATACGCAGCAAAATCTCAACGACCGCAGCCATCTGATCCTGGATGACGGCAGCAGTGCAGTTACACCGCTGCCGCTGCCGCCTTACCTGGATTCAGACAATACGCTGCGCGCCGGGGATACGTTGAATAATCTAACCGCTATCGTGATGTACAGCTTCGATGCCTACCGCCTGCACCCGACGCAGCCGGTGGACTTTACACGCGAAAACGGCCGTTCCGCAGCGCCGCCCGAACTCAATGCACGCCTCAAAGTAGCCAGCTTCAATTTACACAATTATTTTAACGGGGATGGACAGGGCGGCGGCTTCCCAACCGCGCGCGGCGCCGCTTCGGCCGAAGAGTTCACGCGCCAGCGCGCCAAAATTGTCGCCGCTCTGCTGGCGCTGGATGCAGATGTGATTGGTTTGATGGAATTGGAAAATGACGGCTACGGGGCCGCAAGCGCAATTCAAGATTTGGTGAATGGGCTAAATGCCGCAGCGCCCGCCGGTACGAGCTATGGATTTATTGATCCTGGCCTGCCGCAGTTGGGCGCGGATGAAATCGCGGTGGGTTTGGTTTATCGCCTGGAAACAATCGCGCCGGAGGGAACGGCCGTTACCCTCAACACGCCCCCCTTCGACAGCCTGAACCGCCAGCCGCTGGCCCAAACCTTCCGTGAAACAGCCACAGGCGAAAGCTTCACCGTTGTGGTTAACCATTTCAAATCCAAAGCCGGCTGCCCAACTGAGGGCGAAAACAGCGACCAGGAGGATGGACAGGGCTGCTGGAACAGGGCGCGCACCAGCGCGGCGCAGGCGCTTACGGTTTGGTTAGCCGCTCATCCCACCGGCGCGGCCGATCCTGATATGTTAATCATCGGTGACCTCAATGCGTATGCACTGGAAGAGCCAATCGCAGCATTGGAATCGCGTGGATATCAAAACCTGGTTGCGGACTTAATTGGATCCGCAGCGTATACCTCGGTGTTTGACGCACAGGCGGGTTATTTGGATCACGCGCTGGCAAACGACAACCTGGCGCGTCAGGTCACTGACCTCGCCATCTGGCACATCAACGCCGATGAGCCGCGCGCGCTGGATTATCGGTTGACCAATCAGCCAGATTTGTACCAGCCCGATCCTTTCCGCTCATCCGACCATGATCCGCTGCTGGTGGGCTTAAATCTGGCCTCGGTGCAGGCCGGATTCAGCAGCAATGGACCGGTTCAAATTGGGCAAGATTCGGCGTTTACAAATGCCAGCAGCGGGTCGGGGGAATTGCAGTTTGCCTGGGATTTTGGGGACGGCAGCGATGTGAGTACGGCCATACATCCACTGCACCGCTACGGCGCAGTTGGGTCTTATCTGGTCACGTTGAAGGTTACAAATGAATGGGGAGAAACGGCCGAATACAGCAGTTTACACACGGTTACGCCCGTCAGGTATTATACCCCGCTGCTTATACGGCCGTAGCCGGCTATCGTTTTATATGTTCCGGCAGCACATAAGCATAGGGCCGGCCGGTAAGCCGGTGCAAAAAACGGTCAAATTTGCGCGCGCCAAGATACACGCGCCAGATCGAAGCGTCGCTGCGATAATATTGCTGCACTTCCTGCAGCGTAATGGGCGTTAAATCGGGGTCATCGGCCAGCAGGGCATTTACCTCCGGCAGCAGGCGCGGCAGCAGATCAGGCCGTTGTTCTTTGTAAAAATTGGCCAGTAAATCCACGCTCACCTGGCGCAAATCGTAATAACGCGCGAGCAGCTCTTGCAGATACAGCCGCCGCAGCAGTCCACGCAGAAAAATGGGCGCACTGCGTAAAAAGAGTTCCGGTTCAAGCTGTTCCTGCGCGTTCCGCCGCATTAAAGGCGTGGAGGTATCTAAATAAATCAGGCGCACAGGTTCTACCAGGGTCAATATCTCTAAATCTTTCTGCTGCAGCGCCCAGTTTGAGATTTGAATATCAAATCCAACCTCTAGCTGACCTTGATTGGCGCGGTTAAAGGCAAACACCCGGCGTGACGCTTGCAGCACAGCCTTCACCAGGTGCACACAATCATCGTCGCGCAAACGATGCAGCGCCTTGTGGCCAATTAATCCCACAGGCAGCCTTTCTTGTACGATGTACATGACCACCACCTTGCTGGTCGGGTTAAGCGTCCAAAATAAAGCGCCGGGTACAACTGAAATCCCAATTTGGTCGTTGAGCGTTTCACAATAATTTTTGTAGAGCGCCTCGTAAGCGTTTGCTTCGGCAATGTTGTGAAACATGGGCATGCGTTTGAAGGCGAGGTCGGCCGTTTCCGGCGTGTCAATTTCTAGAACAGTGCTGATTTCACCATAACCCAACACTTTGGCCGGGATGGCGCTTTGTTCAGGATAACGCGGGTTTAAACCCTGCTCAAACGCCTGTAAAAAATCGGTATCAACTTGAATCATTTTTACCCCGACAGCACACGCTGCATTTGCGCCAAGGATTGCTCAACGCGCTGCATAATTTCTTCGGCCAGCGGGCGATCAATGATGAGCGGCGGCAAGAATTGGGCCACGCGCGTGTCGTTGTAGGCATATACGCTTAAGAGACCGTTGTCGTAAGCGGCTTTGGAAAACAGCGGCCCGCACCATTCGTTGACCATTTCAATGCCCATCATCATACCCAACTGGCGCAAACGGACGAGGATATCAGGAAATTCGCTCTGGAGTTTTTGAAAGCTGGCGCGGAAGTAAACGGCCGTTTCCGACACCTGCGCCAAAAAATCAGAATCGGCGGATGTTTCCAGCACTTTCATAGCGACCGGACAGCCCACCTCTGCGCCGCCAAAAGTTGAAATGTGGATAAACGGATCGGGGTGGAAAACGCTTTCCAATTCGGCGCGCATACAGGTGGCCGTGATTGGATACAGACCGCCGGACAAACCTTTGCCAATCACCATGATGTCAGGCGCCACATGAAAGTGTGTTATGCCCCACAGCTTGCCGGTACGACCCAATCCGGTTTGTACTTCATCAATAATCAACAAAAGTTTGTGTATATCACACAGCGCGCGCACCTGAGAGAAGTAATTTTCCGGCGGCGTCATCACGCCGGAAGTCGCCGGGACAGTTTCAAGCAAAATGGCGGCGGTGTCGGGAGTAACGGCCGTTTCCAGCGCTTGAATATCCCCAAAAGCAACCTGCTCAAAGCCGGGCGCAGACGGTCCAAAAGGCCGGTAATATTTTGCATCTCCGGCTGCCAGCGAAAGACCGGTGTGGCCGTGATACCCCCCGCGCGCGGAGATGATTTTTTGGCGGCCCGTAAAACCGCGCGCCACTTTAACTGCCAGATCAACCGCTTCACCGCCGCCGACGCCAAATACCGTGTAGGTCAAATTACCGGGTGAGAGGTCGGCCAGGCGCTGCGCCAGCAAAGCGCGCTGCTCGCTGATTAAATGATGATTGCCAATGTCCAGTTCTTGCAAACTCGCGCGCAAAACCGCCAAAATATCGGGATTGCGGTGGCCCAAATTAAACACGCCGCCGTTACAGTGACAATCAATTAGCCGTTTTTTGCCGGCCAGGTCCCACAAAAATGGTCCCTCACGCCGTCCCGTGACAAAATCAATATCGACTGAATCAAAAAAAGCCGCTTTGCCGGAAGAGACATGGTTGGCAAAAAGGCTCCTGGCTTTGCGCTTGTCAATCTGTCCAATTAAATTTGTTTGTTTCGAAGTCATGTGTTTCGAAGTTACGTGTACAGATATCTTCTGGTAAAAAAAGCCAATATCCAGTTGTGAATTATGGCATAAGTGCAGTCGCAACGGCCGTTTCCGCATGAATTTGGGTGGTATCAAACACCGGCACGCGACAATCAGCCTGGCTGACCAGCAAAGATATTTCTGTACAGCCTAAAATGACGCCCTCGGCGCCGCGCGCAATTAAATTTTGCATTATGTCAATATAAATTTGACGTGAAGACTCAATGATTTGGCCCAGACATAACTCATCATAAATTATCTGGTGCACCAGATCGCGCTCTTCTCGGTTCGGAATCAAGACATC
Organism: uncultured Chloroflexia bacterium; assembly: GCA_963701435.1. Lineage (GTDB taxonomy): Bacteria > Chloroflexota > Anaerolineae > Promineifilales > Promineifilaceae > JAACFF01. The sequence goes on from CAVPAL010000004.1 coordinate 35,627, forward strand.
CAGGCCATGTTTGCGCTCCAAACGCCCTTTGTAAAAGGTTTCTTCCATTGTGAAGCGAGTTCCGAGCAGGCCTATTCGCCGGATATTGTGGGTTTTAATGGTAACGGCCGTTGCATCCGCAATATGCAATAACGGAATCGTAATGGCAGCCTGGACCTCATCCGCCATTTTATGCATCGTATTGGTACAAATCAGTATAAAATCAGCCCCACCCTGCTCAATCTGGCGCGCTGCGGCAATCATCATTTCCGCAGCCAAGTCCCATTGACCCGCATGCTGCAGCGCTTCTATTTCGGCAAAGTCAACCGAAACCATCACGCTTTTGGCCGAATGCAGCCCGCCCAGCCGTTTGCGCATCGTCTCATTGATAATGCGGTAATATTCAATGGATGACTCCCAACTCATCCCGCCCAATAAACCGATTGTTTTCATATTTTTCAAGAGTGTTTTGATTTGCCTTTGCCCGGCTTTTCGCCTTTTTGCTGGCGATGTTTACGCAAACCATTTATCCAGGTTTCATCTTCCGGCTCATCATCCAGGTCAAATACGCCCTGATGTTTGTCACGCCATTCGGAAAAAGCAACCAAACCGTCATCTTCGAGCACGTGTTCAAGTCCAAGATCGTAGATAGCTTCCGCAAAATGATCGCTTGCAAAATCAGGCTTGCCGGCCACAAACGATTCAATCTCCTCTTTTAATACATCCCGCTGGATCAATTTGTGCGCTATTTTTTCGCGTAGTTCCTTGGCCAATTCTGCAATCAAATCCCAGCCTTCCTCGGCCGCTTTTTGTGACCGCCGCATCAAGCGCGCGCTATCATGTTTTTCGAGGTGAATTAACTCCTGCTTGATTTCTTTCAGCCGGTTTTGACAGTGAACCAACTCGCGCCACAAAGCTTCCGCCAGCACCTGGCCGCTGTAACTGGTCTGGTCAGCGCGGTCCGGCTGCTGGGCAATTTCTTCCAGTCGCGAAATATCACCGGCGGCATAGGCGGCATTAATTGCCATCATGACCTGGGTGCGAAAAGCGCGATCTTCTTCATCAATGGAAAAATCAGGATGGAAACGGCGCGCCAGTTGGCGGTACATCTGCTTCAGAGCGGTTTGTTCATCCTGGGAAAGCGGTTTTTGGGGCGGCGCAGCAGGCGCTTCATGGTACCGGAAATCTCCCGATGCCGCCGCCCCGACGCCATGCGCAAAATCTAATTCTTCGCGCCAGGCGTCCAACTCTTCAGCGCTCATATCGCCAATAAAAAACCATGCTTCCCGCATCTCGTTGAGCTGTTTCCGGACCTGCTTAATTTGATCTTCGATTTCCTCCAGGCGCCGCGTCAGCGGTTCTAACCTGGCGCGCACCTGAAATTCGAAGGCGCTGATCGCCGCCAGTCTTTCGGCCAATTCAGCTTCAGCCGTTATCAGCCTGGGCTTGATCTGTTCAAGCAGCTTCTGTAATTCCTCGATTTTTGACTGCCAACCGTCTGCGGCTTGTTCCAGATGCATGTTTGCCATGCGTTACCACCTTTCGTTTTATCTTCTTGTGTCAATTTACACCCATTTGGCTGAAAAATCAATTGCATATGCCGCCCGATGAGTATTTGAGAAAAACGTCACGATTAGTCCGTTAATCCTGGCCGAATATGACAATTGTCATGTTTAGAATGTGACATTCGTCTCTGCTTGGGGAAACGGCCGTTCGTTATACTTTGTCTATGTATTCGGATACACGAATAGGTGAATAGGCGGATTTTTATGAACTCATCACCCACAATTAGTGAACTCGATCTTTTGCATGCAAATATTTGTCAGGCTTTGGGCGACCCCAAACGCATACTCATTCTTTATGCGCTGCATGAGAAACCACGCCATGTAACCGCATTGGCGGATGATTTGGAAATGCCGCAGCCAACAGTGTCCCGGCATTTACGCGTCCTGCGACAGCGCTCCCTCGTCACAACTGAACGTGATGGGCCTGCGGTCGTATATCAACTGGCTGATCCCAGAATGATTGAAATTCTTAATGTCATGCGCCAGGTTCTGCGCGATGCACTGGCGCGCCAATCAAGCGTGCTTTCCTAGAGACAAAACATGAAAAATTTTAAGTACATCTGGGTTATTGGCTTAATTATTACCCTGATTATTATCATCACACCCATCATTTTATTTGTGGACAGGGAACCTCAAACCAGTTTTGACGATCCCTGGAGCAGCGTCCCGGTGCGCCCGCCCCATACCGATCACGCCGATCTCATGCAGGGGCCGTTTGAAACAGGGCAGGAAGTAACAGAAAGATGTCTGGAATGCCATGAAGATTCCGCCCATGAAGTCACGCAAACCGTGCATTGGACCTGGGAAAGCGAGCCGGTGCTGCTGCCTGGACGAGATGAGCCGGTCACCATCGGCAAAAAGAACCAAATTAATAATTTCTGCATCGGAATCCAGGGCAACTGGACCGGATGCACGCGCTGTCACGCCGGTTATGGCTGGGACAGCGCCGAGTTTGATTTTTCAGAAGAAGCTAACGTTGACTGTCTGGTTTGCCATGAACAAACTGGCGGATATGTAAAAAGCAACGCCGGCAACCCGGCTGAAGGCGTCGATCTGGTTGGCGCGGCCCAAAGCGTCGCGACGCCCTCGCGTTTGAACTGCGGCGGCTGCCACTTTAACGGCGGCGGCGGCAATGCGGTCAAACATGGCGATTTAGATACCAGCCTCTTTTATCCGACAGAAAATATTGATGTCCACATGGGACGCTATGATTTCCAATGTGTGGACTGTCACAAAACGGAAGACCACCAGATTACGGGGCACATGATTTCGGTGAGTACCAACGGGGATAATCGCCTGGAATGTACCGAATGTCACAGCGAAAGCGTGCATGCCGACGAACGCATCACTGCTCACCTGGATACGGTCGCCTGCCAGACCTGTCATATTCCGCAGGGGGCCATCCGGGATGCCACAAAAATGGATTGGGATTGGTCAACGGCCGGTCAGGATTTGCCGGAAGACCCGCACGAGTATTTGAAGATCAAGGGCAGTTTTGTGTATGAAAAAAATTTCATGCCGGATTATACCTGGTTCAATGGTGATGCAGATCGCTACTTGCTGGGGGACAAGATTGATCCTGAGACTGTTACGATCTTAAATACGCCGGACGGCAGTATTGAAGACGCGGCAGCCAAAATCTGGCCGTTTAAGGTTCACCGCGCCAAACAGATATTTGACACGCAATACGATATCTTGCTGCAGCCCAAAACGGTCGGCGAGGGCGGTTACTGGACCGATTTTGATTGGGATCAGGCCGCGCGCCTGGGCGCCGAAGCTTCCGGTTTGGATTACAGTGGGGAATATGGCTTCACTTCGACTGAAATGTATTGGCCTCTGACGCATATGGTACAATCGAAAGAAGAGGCGTTGCAATGTAATGATTGTCACAGTGAGGAAAGCCGTATGGATTGGGAGGCATTGGGTTACTATGGCGACCCGATGCGCTGGGGCGGCCGCAACACTCAACAACAGCTTAACGCACAATAGGAATAGTTTGAGATTTTAATGATGTGGGGCATGCCTTTGCATGCCTTACAGGTTGAATGTCTATGAATACTTTTTACCGTCGCTGGCGTTTTCAGATAACAATTATTGCCCTGCTTGGGCTTGTGTTTGCAGGCGTGCTGCTGTCTGTGCAGGAAACGGCCGTTGCCCAAACAAGCTCCGGCTCTCCACTGCATCCAACTTTTCCACTGCTTGATGAAGAGGGTACACACGTACTGGAATCCGGCAAGCCGGTATCTACCATGCAAACTTGCGGCGGCTGCCACGATGCCGCTTTTATCGAACAACACAGCTTCCACGCCGATATTGGCTTAAGCAGCTTGAGCGCGCCGGGTGAACAAGAAAATGGCCTGCCGTGGGACATCAGTCCGGGATTATTTGGCAAATGGAATCCTCTCACCTACCGTTTTCTCTCCGCTGAAGGGGACGAGCGCGTCGATTTAACAACTGCGGAATGGCTGAGTATGTTTGGCGTGCGCCATGTCGGCGGCGGACCGGCTGTAACCAGCCGTGAGGGCCAGCCTTTACAACTCCTTGCACCCGACGAAGACAGCGTTGAAACCAGCCTTATCGATCCTGAAACGCAGGCGGCTGTGCCCTGGGATTGGACAGAATCAGGCATGGTGGAAATGAACTGTTTCCTCTGCCATTTGCCCGATCCCAACAACGAGGCGCGCATCAACGCGCTGCATGCAGGCAATTTTGCATGGGCTAACAGCGCCACGCTGCTCGGCAGCGGCGTTATCTCGCAAAAAAATGACGATTTTGAATGGAATGCAGACGCCTTCACCGACAGCGGCGAACTCGCGCCAGAATTTTTAACTGTGCAAGACCCTGGCAATGAAAATTGTGGTTTATGTCATGGTCTGGTGCATGTTGATGCACAAACCCCAACCATGCTGAATGAATGTTCACCGGAACAATGGAGCACTATCACCACGGGTCAGATCATGTCCCCGCAAAAAATTAACCAAAGCGGCATTAACCTCTCTGGGAAGGAGTCTTTGCGGCGTTCATGGGACATCCATACGGAACGTGTTGTGGGTTGTACCGACTGCCATTATTCGCTCAACAACCCCATTTACTTCCAGGAAAATGACGTTACGCGTCCCGACCACCTCACATTTGACCCGCGGCGCATTGATTTCGGTGAATATTTGTTTCGGCCGTTGCACCAGTTTGCCAAGGGTCAAAGCGCCGAAGGTACGCTGGCGCCTGAATTGGACAATACCCTGCGACGCTGCGAGTCCTGTCATGCGGCCGAATCGACCCACACCTGGCTGCCCTATACGGAACAGCATATGGGCGCGCTTAGCTGCGAATCCTGCCATATTCCCAAAATGTATGCGCCCGCGCGCCAGTTTATGGATTGGACCGTGCTAAATGTTGCAGGCGAACCCCAGTCTGAGTGCCGCGGCGTTGACGGTGAGGGTGATACATTTGCCAATTTACTCATCACAGGTTTTGAACCGGTTCTGCTGCCGCGTCAAAATTCCGACGGCGGGAATCCGCTGGCGCCGCATAACCTGGTTTCGTCCTGGTATTGGACAGCGGGCAGTCCGGAACGGCCGATTCCACTGCGCGATCTTGAGGCGGCCTGGTTTGACGCCAATGGCGAGTACCCCTCGGAGATTCTGGACGTTTTTGACGCCAACAAAGACGGCAGCCTTGATGAAAGTGAATTGGTGATTAACAGTGAGACGAAAGAACAGTTGATCGCCGGACGTCTGGCGGGATTAGGGCTTGAAAATCCGCGCATTGTGGGTGAGATACGACCGTACAGCATCAACCACAACGTCACCCACGGCGAATGGGCCACCAAAGAATGCGCCGCCTGTCACAGCGAAGATTCACGCGTCGCCCAACCCATCATCCTGGCCAATTACATCCCCGGCGGCGTCAATCCAACCTTTGTCGACAACGGTACAACCAGCTTCAACGGTGATCTCGTCACCACTGACGAAGGCGCGCTCTATTACCAACCCGATACTGCTTCCGACAATCTTTACGTGTTGGGTTACAACAAAGTCAATCCTATTGATTTGTTTGGCGTACTGCTTTTCGTCGGAACCATCCTGGGCGTCACCGTCCATGGCGGCATACGCTTCTTCAGCGCGCGCAAACATGCGCATGCGGAGCCGGAACTGCGTGAAGTTTACATGTACACTGTCTATGAACGGCTGTGGCATTGGCTGCAAACTCTGGTCATATTGATCCTCCTGTTTACCGGGCTGATCATCCATAAACCAGATATTTTCGGCGTCTTTAGCTTCCGCTATGTCGTGCAGGTACACAATATCATGGCATTTATTCTGATCGCAAATGCGGCCCTGGCGCTCTTTTACAACCTGGCCAGCGGCGAAATCCGGCAATATCTGCCCCAGCCACGCGGCTTTTTCAATCAAGCCATCGTACAGGCAAAATTCTATCTCCAGGGCATTTTCAAAGGTTCAGAACATCCTTTTGAGAAAACTCCGGAGCATAAGTTAAACCCCTTGCAGCAAATCACCTACTTTGGCCTGCTCAACGTGCTGCTGCCGCTGCAAATTTTGACCGGCGCACTCATGTGGGGCATGCAGCGCTGGCCGGCTGTCACGGAGCAAATCGGCGGTCTAACCTACCTGGCCCCCTTCCACACGCTCATTTCCTGGCTGCTGGCCTCTTTTATCGTGCTGCATGTTTATCTGACCACAACAGGCCCGAAACCATCCACAGCCATGCGCGCTATGGTTATGGGTTGGGATGAAGTTGAAGTCCAAGGCGCAGAAGGCGCGTCTGCTGTCGGTTCGCAAGCTGATTAATCAATTTATTTGGAGCTAAACAATGACAACCTATTCACCTACAGAAACAAATGTGCAGGAAACGGCCGCGTCCCGCACAGCCGTAGAAACCAGTTCAGAAACCTACATCAATCCTTATCTGGCCGGTATCCTGCTGGGGATTGTGCTGTTCCTGGCATTTTTCGTGACGGGCAACGGCCTGGGCGCTTCTGGCGGCTTGAACCGCCTGCTGGTTTTCGTGGAAGACCTGGTAGCGCCGGGCCACATTGACCGCGTCCCCTATCTGATCAGTATGGCCGGCGGCGACAAAAACCCGCTTGACAGTTGGATTGTGGTATTGACTGTCGGCACCATTTTAGGCGGTTTTATCTCCGGCTGGTTAAACAAACGCGTGCGCTGGGAAACCATCAAGGGGCCGCACATTACCAGCAAAACCCGCTGGTTTATGGCTTTACTGGGCGGCTTATTGATGGGGTATGGCGCGCGCTTTGCGCGCGGCTGCACGTCCGGTCAGGCCTTATCAGGCGGCGCCGTACTCTCAGTCGGGAGCTGGGTCTTCATGTTTGCCGTTTTTGCCGGCGCCTACGCCCTGGCCTATTCCTTACGGAAGTTTTGGAACTAACCTTAACTAACTTGACTACTCGACTACCAGATTAAACCCAGGAGAAAACCATGACACCGTTTCCCTTACCGCTTACAGAATTGATGGGCCACTATGGCTCCTATGTTGTCTATCTGCTGATAGGCATCGCTTTTGGCGCAGTTTTAGAATTGGCCGGTTTTGGCAACTCGCGCAAGCTGGCGGCGCAGTTCTACTTTAAGGACATGACCGTGTTAAAGGTCATGTTTACCGCCATTGTGGTGGCAATGGTGCTTATTTTTGCCGCCTCCTCAGTGGGACTGCTGGATTATAATCTTATCTGGGTGAATCCAACCTATTTCTGGCCGGGCATTGTTGGCGGGCTAATTATGGGCGCCGGGTTCATTGTTGGGGGCTTTTGCCCCGGAACCTCGCTGGTCGCCGCTGCAACCCTGAAAAAAGACGGCATCTTCTTTGTCCTGGGCGTGCTGGGCGGCATTTTCCTGTTTGGTGAAATGGTTGATAGGTTTGCCATCTTTTGGAATTCCTCCTATATGGGGCGCTATACCTTGCCGGAACTATTTGGCGCGCCTACGGGCGTGGTCGTTGTGGGCGTGGTTTTGATGGCGCTGGTCATGTTTTGGGGCGCAGAAAAATTGGAGCAAAAATTTGGCAATCAAGATCCAAATAAAGCCCCCAGATGGCGTTATTGGGCCGCCGCCGGCATCTTTATGCTGGCGATTGCCGTTTTGATTTTGGGACAACCAACTACATCAGACCGCTGGACGGCCGTTGCCGCCGAAAAAGAAGCGGCTTTAGATGAACGCGCGGTACAAATCCATCCGGGTGAGTTATTGAGCTTGATCCATGACGACCAGATTCGGGTCATGATGCTGGATGTGCGTGATGAAGTGGATTACAACCTGTTCCATATTCTCGATTCGCAGCATATTCCGCTGGAAGAGATTCCCACCATCATTGAAGAACTGCATTTCCAGCCGGCCAATACCGTGTTTGTTACGATGAGCAATGATGAAGCCGCGGCGACTGATGCGTGGAAAATCCTGGTGGCCGAAAGCGTGCCCAACGCCTATATTTTGGAAGGCGGCGTCAACAATTGGATTGCCACGTTTGGCGAGGATGATCTGGTGAAGAACTTCAATCGCGGCGCCGGGAATGATGAACTGTGTTATATTTTTGATACGGCCGTTGGCTCACGCTACTCCGCAGCCGAACCGGACCCACACGCTTTTGAGCTAATCTTTACGCCCAAAGTTGTGCTTGAGTTAAAACGGGCGCCAACCAGCGGCGGCTGTGGATAAAAAATTCTGTAAAGCAAAAACTTGATTTGCGCTTTCCAGTTAGAACTGAAAAATGTGGGCGCGGGATGAAACCCTTTGTTAAAAGCCGGTGGCAAACGCCACGGGCTTTTTTTCTAACTTTCAGCTACCGATTATTCTATTGACCTATTTTTTGACTTCCGGCTATACTGTACCTGAATTTGGGTCGCGGTTCAGGGTTATGCCTGTCTTGAGAAGGTCTTAATCCTCAGAGGAACTCGACCCGCTTTTCCCGGCTTTGTTCAACCAAGGCATTCGATAGAATGACCATTATGCGGCGGCTGAAGGGCTGGTTTTTGATCGTTGTGTTTGACGCGCCGTATGAAACGCTTATTCGTTAGCTGGCTGAAGACACTCGAAAAGTAGATCAGCATACAAGGAGTTCATAATGCGAATTTTTGTAACGGGCGCCAGTGGTGTAATTGGGCGGAGGATCGTTCCCCTCCTTCTAGCGGAAGGTCATCAATTGACGGCCATCGGCCGGACGCCGGCAAAACGAGCATTGCTTGAAGAGCTAGGTGCTGAGGCAATAGATTTAGATTTGTTTTCACCCCTCGAAGTACGTCATGCTGTGTCCGGTCATGACACGGTAATTAACCTTGCAACTTCAATCCCATCCACATCTCGCCTTATCTTTCCTGGTGCATGGCGGGAGAATGATCGCTTGCGCCGGTATGCGTCCGGAAATCTTGCCGAAGCTGCTATTCAGCAAGATGTCAGGAGATTCATCCAGGAATCTTTTGCCTTGGTCTATCAAGATTTCGGAGATGACTGGATCGATGAGACCTCACCCCTCCAACCCTCAAGCCACACGCTGTCGATCCTTGATGCGGAAAAGGCGGTGGATACCTTCACTGCAAATGGTGGCGAAGGCGTGGCGCTTCGGTTTGGATTGTTCTATGGCCCCGACTCTTCTCAGACCCTTGAAACGATGAGATTTGTGCGCCGTGGAATTGCCGTGATGCCGGGTCCGGGCGACCGTTACTTATCTTCCATCTGCCATGATGATGCAGCAACTGCGGTTGTCGCTGCTCTGCACGCTGAGCCGGGTATTTACAACGTGGTTGATGATGAGCCTCTCCAGAAGATGGCATATTTCGCACCGCTCGCTGAAGCTTTGGGGGTTGGCCCCCCAGCGCTTTTGCCGAGCTGGGCCAGATACATGCTGGGATCCGTTGGCACGACGATCTCTCGGTCGCTCCGCATTTCTAATCGCAAATTCCGCGCTGAAACCGGGTGGAAACCAGCATTTCCGAGTGCCAGAGAAGGGTGGCCGTCCGTTGTTGAGCAGATTGGAAAGAACTCAGCCAGCTAACCCCTCGCTGGAGCGGACCCGGCCAGGGCGGCGCGATACTGTGAAGACGTCTTGGCCGGGCCGCTCAGCTCGCAGCCGTTAGGCTAGGGTTGCAAGGAATAGAATAAATGGATTTTGGGCATCCAGATAAATATATCAAAGCATGGAATTTCGCTTCAGCAGCCCATTTGGGTCAGAAAGTGCCGGGGACAGCGCTGCCTGATATTACACATATTGGCAATGTGGCGATGGAAGTGATAACGGCCGTTGCCATATTGCCGCTGATCACCACTGACCGGTGTTTTGTTTTGCTTGGGTACCACTAAATTGCGCTTGGAAACGGCCGTTTTTGTCTCTTTTGTTCATTTGCTTCACATCGACGGGATTTTCTATTGACATGCTTTTTGGCTTGCGGTTATACTTTATACTGTGCCTGAAATTGGGTCGCATTTTGGGGTTAAGCCAGTCTGGATAAGGCCTTCAGACTATTTAATCTACCCACACCATAGGAGGTGTAAATATGGAAGTTCCTTTGTCACCCTTGGAGTTTGCGCGACGAGCGCGCAGATTGTACGCTGACCGTGAAGCGGTTGTAGATGGAGAACTGCGGCTAACTTATGGACAGTTCTTTGAACGTTGTGACCGATGGTCCTCGGCCTTGCAAGCGTTCGGCGTTAAGCCGGGCGACCGGGTGGCTTATATCGCGCCAAACACCCATGCTCAACTTGAGTCATTTTATGCTGTGCCACAGATTGGAGCGATTGTTGTGCCGATTAACTATCGGCTCATCGCTAATGATTTCGCCTATATTATCAATCACTGTGGGGCGCGTATTGTGTGCGCCCATAGCGACTATCTTGAAGCTATAGACAGCGTTCGCGCCGAATTACCGAACGTTGAGCAATTTGTGGCTCTGGAAGGAGCCAGAGAGGGTTGGCTTGATTATGAAGCGACCCTGACCGCTGCTGCGACCGACTTTATACGCCCGGCTATTGCTGAAAGCGACCTCATTTCTATCAACTACACCAGCGGCACCACGGCGCGCCCTAAAGGGGTGATGATTACCCATCGCAATGCTTATCTGAATGTGGTGGGAACGCTAGCCCATCATGCTTTAACACCCAAAGACCGCTATCTTTGGACGCTGCCGATGTTTCATGCCAATGGGTGGACGTTTGTGTGGATTGTCACGGCACGCGGTGCAGCCCATATCTGCTTACGCAAAGTTGAGCCACGCACCATCTTTGAACTGATTGAGAGCGAGAATATCAGCATGTTTTGCGCTGCCCCAACGGTACTCATCGGCGTTGCCAACGCGCCTGACGAGTTGCGCCAAAACGTGCGCCAGGGAGTGCGCTTGTTCACAGCCGGCGCCCCACCGGCTGCTGCCACCATCGAACGTGTCGAGGGTGAGCTGGGATGGGAGCTGACCCAAGTCTATGGGCTAACAGAGACATCGCCGTTTATCACCATTTGCGAAGAGCGCCCGGAACATCTCCAACTCTCGCCACAAGAACGTGCGGTTATCAAAGCGCGACAAGGCGTTGAGCTTATCACCTCCGGTGAACTCATCGTTGTGGACCTCAATGGTGATGAAGTGCCACATGATGGGGAGACTATTGGCGAAATTGTGGTACGCGGAAATGCGGTCATGAAAGGCTATTACAACGACCCTAAAGCCACGGCCGCTGCGATACGTGATGGCTGGTTCCACTCGGGCGATGCCGCTGTGGTGCATGATGATGGCTATATTGAAATTCGTGACCGCTACAAAGATGTTATCATTAGCGGCGGCGAGAACATCTCCTCAGTGGAAGTTGAAGGTGTGCTGTTGCACCACCCGGCTGTACAGGAAGTGGCAGTAGTCGGTATGCCTCATAAGAGGTGGGGCGAATCGCCCCATGCTTTTGTGGTATTGCGCCCAGGCACAACGGCAACAGAGGACGAGATGAAACAGTTTGTACGTGATCGTCTCGCGCATTTTAAGACGCCGCAATGGGTAACATTTGTGGATGACCTACCTAAAACGGCGACGGGGAAAGTTCAAAAATACATTTTACGGGGCAGAGACGCATCAATTGCCAAGCAGTAGTGCCGCCCAACAAACCGTTCGTGCCGAATTGCTAATCTTGACTTTATATTGAAAGCAACTTGGACCACAATCGTTCTGGTAATTGAAGGTAACTTTGCTAACCCGCAATCGGCACAACTCAGGCGTTGGGCAGGAAATATCACTAGAGGAAGTGCTTTTTACGAGGAAAACCTTGGCGCTTACAATGCTTGCTGGAATGGTTGTCGGAATTTCGGCCTTCATCACGGGTCTCCTGGCAATCATCAGACAAAGGGAACGTGCGCTCCTGGTTAATGTCTCTAGTTCAATCGGAGCGCTTCTTGTATTATTTCTCGCTGGCGAATTGTTGTTTCCCCATTAAGAATTTGCCTCAATGACTGCAGTGGTTATGTAGTGGTTATAAAGTTATGAGTGATGATGATGGGTGTTCAGACATCGCATTGCTGGTTCTTACAGGTGGTCTTTGGTTCATTGTGATGTTCTTGAGAGCCTAGGCAAATCGAAATCAGCCTGCTAAAAGTGGCGAAAAATCGCGCTGTGATATTTGTGGTGACAGGTGGGTACTTCAAGACTAATTTGCAAGAGAGCCGGTTGTTATAGGTTTCCGAGACCTCAATATAACCTTGCTGTTATATAACTAAAAGGTTATAATTTGCTGTGTTATGAGTTGGAACGTTGAATATACAGATGAATTTGGGGATTGGTGGGCAACATTGGATGAGAGCGAACAAGACTCCATTGCTGTGACAGTGACTCTTTTGGAACGGCGAGGACCTTCTCTCTCTTATCCTTACAGTTCGGGATTGAAACAAAGCACAATCATATGCGAGAACTACGCACACAACACAAAGGAGAACCATACCGTATTTTGTACGCTTTTGATCCTAGACGTTCAGCAATCCTACTCATCGGTGGTAATAAAACCGGACAAGATAGATGGTATGACGAATATATTCCGATAGCCGATAAATTATATGATGACCATCTCAAATCATTAAAAGATGAAGGGTTAATATAATGGCAAAATCATTTAATGAACTCAAGGAAAAAATGTCGCCACAACGGCGCGAAAAGATTGAGGATCGAGCACAAACAATATTGATCAGTATGGCACTGCAGGAATTGCGCCAAACTCGCCACCTTACTCAGCAAGACTTAGCGAACATTCTCAACGTTAATCAGGCTGCTTTATCCAAAATGGAAAATCAAACTGACATACGTGTAAGTACACTTCGTAGGTTGCTAACTGCGATGGGCGGGACATTGAAGATCGTCGCCGAGTTTCCCGAAGGCGAAATTGTCATCAATCAATTTGAAAATTCCTAATCAGGTAATTTCGATTTGCGTTCATGAATATATTTTCCCTTGCTGACAAGGCATGAACCAGACGCGGCGGGTACATGTCAACAGAAGCGGCGCGGTTAGGGCAAAGTGTGTTCTAATCGCGCCGCGCTGGTTATGCAGGTGTCAGTGTTGAGGAACTAATTGCCTCTCCCCAAGACTCATTCGAAGGAAGGCTTGATTATGTCTTAAACAAGAATAAGGATCTCTACGAAAGGCTGGCTGCTTAAATGCACTATTTGACACTCAATCAAGTGCTCGAATTGCATGAAAGAGTGATAGCTCAGTCTGGTGGCGCCAATGGTCTTCGGGATGTCGAGGCTTATTTGCGTTTTGAGGCCGTGGTGATTAAAGGGGTCGCGCCCGCACAGGCTTCACGTTTTCTCGCCCGCTGGTTAGTTTAGCGTTAGGCTAAGTATTCATCAAGAAAGGAAGTTGCCTTTTTACATGAGCGAAAGCAAGTTGATAATATAGGCAGCAATTTAGAAAGTTCTTGGAGAAACAATATTATGTGGAAGGAAAAATTAGCCCTCTACGATCAGTTAGTAGCAAAATGTTCCAGATTTGATAGAAAAGGAAAAACGATGCCCTACACGTCTGCGAATGGACATATGTTTTCGTTGCTGAACAAAGATGGTGAGTTAGGATTTAGATATTCAAAACAAGTTCAAGAAAAGTACATTCAAGAATTTGGAACAACCATATTTAAATCCCACGGGGCAGTCATGAAAGGGTATGTGTTAATACCTGATAAGATGCTCGAAGATTTGGACAAATTATCCGAATATCTTAACGAAAGTTATGATTATGTAATGACCCTTGAACCAAAATAAGAGCTAGTCATCTCGTTTAAGCTACAGGACGTGATTGGCGCCCCGATCTTTATTACTTGTCCAAGGCACTTGGCGGGATATTGACCCTGAAAATGCAGGTGGTCTGCCTCAAGAAAATTTGTCAGTCTCAAGATTAGAAAATAGCTGATGGGCTGGTTTTTGATCATTGTATTTAACATGCCGCATTAAACGCTTATTTCGTTAGGCCGACCTACGAAATCAAGTAGGGCGAAAGCGTGTGATTGTGGAAGAGAAACGGCCGTTGTAGGGCGGCCAAACTATTATTGCAGCCGTCTAAAATTCACATCGATTCGGTTGGCGACTCTAACCTGTTCTTATTCGCGCTGTCCACATTTAAAAAAGAAGGAGATTCTGATGGCTACTCAACAAGAAGCAACTGTTTACATTACCAATACAGCGGATGGGAATGCAAAAATTACACTTTCCCACAACAATTCTTCGAATGGCACCCAGACCGGAAGTTGGGATGCAGCCCCCGGACAAACCGTGGGCCCCTTGACGGTATTCTTTAAAACAGGGTTCGGCGCCTTGACCGTGCTGGATTATTGGTGGGTTACTCTGTCTGTCCGGGATGGCTCTACCCCGGGACAATACGCAAGCAGCGGCTCGGCTCTTTCAGACTGGAAGGAATGTCAGTTGCAAAGCCCAGACGCGGCGCAAAAATTGACTTTCACTGTCAACACGACAACATTCAATATTAATCTGGAATCGGGTTCCTGCCGCAATGACATGATGAAAACGGGGCCGTACTCAGCGATTACGAACGTTTTTGTCTTGATGCTTGAAAATCACTCCTTCGATAATATTTTCGCGCTGTCTGGCATTCCTGAGATCGTAGCGGCGACGACTGCTGACGCTAATAGTTACAATGGCAAGACCTACCATGTCACAGGTGGCGCACCGGTTGCCATGATTAGCGATCCCGGTCATGAATTCGAGGATGTTGTTGAGCAACTCGCGGGCGCGGGCGCAAGTTATTCTTCGGGCGGGCCATACCCGGCCATTAATAATGCCGGTTATGCCAGTAATTACGCCACGTCGACCACAGAAAATAAAGGAGTGCTTCCACCCGCTGCGCATATTGGCGACATCATGGCCTGTTTTGACACGTCCACGCAGTTACCGGTCATTTATCAATTGGCGACTGAGTTTGCTATTTGCGACCAGTGGTTTTCTTCTCTTCCGGGGCCAACCTGGCCTAATCGTTTTTTTGTGCATGGCGCATCGTCAGCCGGTTTGGATCACAGCCCCAGCACATGGGATATGTTCAAATGGGAGACATTCAGCGGGTTCACCTATCCAAACGGTTCCATTTTTGACGCACTGAATAATGCACAAGTTACATGGCGGTTATATGTGGATAGGGACGGACCACTTGCCGGTAGTGTGCCGCAAGTTTCTACGCTTAAAGGTATTCAAATGTGGGATGTTCACGGCTTCGCTGAATTTGCTTCAGATTTGCAAGGCCAATACCCTTATACGTATACCTTCATTGAACCCAATTATGGAGATATTACCGGCGGCACCTATAGAGGGGGGTCTTCCCAACATCCGATGGATGGCGTTTATGGTGGGGAAAGTTTGATTAAGGCAACCTATGAAGCCATTCGAAATTCACCGCACTGGAATTCCAGCGTGTTGATTATCATTTATGATGAACATGGTGGTTTTTACGATTCTGTTGCGCCCGGAGTCGCCCCGGCTCCAAATGATAACAGCCCAAGCACGCTCAACGAATTTGGCTTTGACTTTAAACAATATGGCGTGCGTGTTCCTGCTGTGATTGTTTCCCCCCTAATTCCGAAAGGGACGGTTGATCATACGGTTTATGACCACGCTTCGGTTCCTGCCACACTTGAAAGATTGTTCAATATGCCGGCGCTGACGCAAAGGGATGCAATGGCGAATGACGTGCGCCATCTATTGTCGTTGCCTGCGCCAAGAACGGATTGCCCAACACA
This sequence comes from uncultured Chloroflexia bacterium, assembly GCA_963701435.1. Lineage (GTDB taxonomy): Bacteria > Chloroflexota > Anaerolineae > Promineifilales > Promineifilaceae > JAACFF01. Next base: position 51,399 of record CAVPAL010000004.1, read on the forward strand.
GCTAAACAATCCAGCGCCAGTCCCAGTTTCCTTCGCGAGTGAAGATACAAACGCAATGGCCCAACAACCTTTGCCGGACTCTGGCAATTTGGTGGGCTTTTTGCAAAATATGCTTAAAGCTGAACTTGAACTTTCTTCCGGGAGTGAGGCTGAAAGAGCTCGCCTCATTGAGAATTTCGAAAATATCAAAACATACGAAGAGGCCGATGCGTATGCCAGTTCTGTAATGGCTAAAATTGCTGACGCGCAGGCAAATTCAAAATAGAAAGACAGAAGCTGTATGCGCGTTAGATGTAACCGCAGCCGAATTGATAACAACAAATTCAGCAGTAGTTGTTGGGCGACTCATGTAGAATTTAAAAGTGAGATGTTTATTCTGATAGGGAAATGGGTGTATGTCTCTCTCGGATTTGGTTATTAAATTGTGATGCTGTTATACTCACGGCGCGAGAGGATATATGCTGAAAAAGACACCCATCGTATTTGGTGTAGCCGGAGGTACTGCATCGGGAAAAACAACCGTCGCCCGCACCATTCTATACACGGTGGGGGCAGAACGAATTGCTTATTTGCCCCACGATGCATACTATAAAGATCGGCCTGACCTGACTTTGGAGGAAAGGGCTGATCTCAACTATGACCACCCCAATTCGCTGGAAACAAAATTGTTGATCAAGCACATTAAAAGTTTGCTGAAAGGCCAATCGGTGCAGGTTCCCGTGTATGATTTTACAACCCACCGGCGAACAGAAGAAACGATTCGGGTTGATCCCAGCCCCATCATTCTGGTAGACGGCATCTTGATCTTTACACGGCGCAAACTGCGAGAGTTGATGGACGTCAAAGTCTACGTGGACACGGACGCAGACGTGCGCTTTATTCGGCGTCTGAAGCGAGATATGGAAGAGCGTGAGCGCACGCTGGACTCTGTTGTCGCCCAGTATCTGCACACGGTACGGCCGATGCACCTTAAATTTGTCGAGCCAAGCAAACGCTTTGCTGATGTGATCATTCCTGATGGAGGCCATAACAAAGTCGCCATGGATATGGTTGTTTCCCGTTTGTATGATATGCTGCGACTCTCTCCTCCGGAAGTTATCTGAGCGCCGGAAACGGCCGTTTCCATGAACCTGATCCGGCGCAGCATTGTTTCCATCTCCTGGAACGCCGCGGCCAATCTCGTTGTGCTGGGGATTTTGTTTGCGCGTTCCGTGCTGTTAGCGCGCTGGCTGCCTGTAGAAACCTTTGGAATTTATGCCGGATCAAAAGCGTTGGTGCAGCTTGCCATGGTTTTTGCCTCCTTTGGCATGGCGGGCGCGTTTTTACACCGCGCGCCTGAAAGTGAAAACGAAGATCGGGCAGCGGCCGTTCACTTCACGCTAAAACTGATATTTACCCTGCTCGTTGTGACAATTTTATGCGCCTGGGCATTGTTATTTTTGCCGCCCGGTGGAACCCAAACAACCGTTTTGGTGTTAGCCCTGGCAGTCGGCATTTTTCAACTTACCCAGACGCCGCAGTTAATCCTGATCCGCAGGGTTGATCACCGGCGATTGGCTCTTTTACAGGCGCTTGAAGCTGTTTTCTCCTCAGCCATATCACTTTATGTCGCCTGGAACGGCGGCGATTTGTGGGCATTATTAATCACCGATGTGGTTATTGCAGTTGTCTGGATAGTGGGGTTGTTTGTGTGGCGTCCCGTTTGGAAAATTCATTTAGCCTGGCGACCGGTGAGCATGCGCTATTTCTTGCACTTTGGCAGCCAAAACTTTCTCGCCGTTTTGTTGAACCAGGCGCTTGATAAAGTGGACGACCTCTGGGTCAGGATCAACCTGGGCGCACTGCCCATGGGTTATTATTCACGCGCCTATGCTTTTGCAATTTATCCACGCAAACTGCTGGCGGTTCCCGTGAGTGATGTCGCCGGCGGCGCTTTTGCAGAGGCGCATGCAGATCGTTTGCAGCTTTCACAAGCTTTTTTTCGGATCATGGCGCTGCTGATTCGCGGTGGATTTTTCCTGGGTGGGCTGATGGTTTTGATCGCCCCGGAATTTATTCGTCTATTTTTGGGAGAAAAATGGCTGCCCATGCTGTTAACTTTCCGCTTGATGCTCTTTTTTACCCTTTTTGACCCGTTAAAATTGACGCTGGCGAATTTGTTTATTGCCAAGGGGCATCCGGCTTATGTGGCGCGCGTGCGCCTGGTTCAACTCCTGCTGCTGTTGGCGGGATTGATCATATTGGGCAATCTATGGGGTATTGAAGGCGTGGCGCTGGCAGTTGATTTGATGTTGTTAGCCGGCATATTTCTGTTTTTATGGCGCGCCCGCGAGCATGTGGATTATTCACTTTCCAGCTTGTTCCTGCGACCGGCGTTCTCATTGGCGGCTGCGTTGGGATGCGCCGGCTTGTACTTGTGGTTTTTTGGAGAAGAGGTGGCAGGTATATCAGATTGGTTTAGTTTGGTGAGTAAAAGTTTATTGTTTACGGCCGTTTATGCCATCATGCTTTATTGGCTGGAAGGGCAAACAATCCGTCAGATGCTGCAGCGGTTGCGCCGTGATGCGCGTTCAAACGGATCGGCATAGGACAAATGCATTTTGCCATGCCGGAGAATACTGCCATGAATCAGGTTCCGCGCATCAATATTGTTGATCTGCCGGCGCCGCCCACAGGAAAGAAAGGCTGGCCCTGGTCACTGCCTGGGCTAACTGCTGTTGATGACGGCGATTTGGCAGTCTGGCCGCGCATCTCTATTGTCACGCCATCCTACAATCAAGGACGCTTTTTAGAAGCAACTATTCGTTCCGTTCTTCTGCAAAATTATCCAAACCTCGAATATGTGGTTATGGATGGCGGCAGTAGCGACGACACCGGGAAAATATTGGAGCAGTATGCTCCCTTGTTAAGTCTCATTCAAAGCGCGCCCGATGGCGGTCAGGCGGATGCATTAAGACGGGGTTTTCAATTAACGAGCGGCGAGATTCTAGCCTGGATCAATGCGGATGATTTTTATGAACCTGACGCATTCAGGCGGATCGCCCTTTTCTTTGACAGGCGCCCGGAGTCAGTATTTGTCAATGGGGATGTGAATCTGGTTGATGAAAACGGCCGTTTCCGTCGTCGAATATTTGCCATGCGTCCCAGCCATTTTTTTGGCGCCAACCTAGCTCAACATGGTTGGCCGCAGCAAGGTTGTTTTTGGAGACGTGACGCATATGAAGCCGTCGGGGAGATCAACGCAAATTATCAATTTTGTCTGGATCTGGACCTCTTCACGCGCCTGGTTGACTTTGGACATGGGCAGCGGTTTCCAGGCGGTGTGTTGGCAAACTTTCGAACCCACCCATTTTCCAAAACGAGTACGTTGCAGAGTACTGCCGATCGTGAAAAGCGGGAAGTAATTGCCCGGTATGGAAACCCATTCTGGTCGTCAAAACCACGTTTAATGCGCCTTTTGTGGTGGTTCTATCGCAAACAAGCCGCTTTTCGCCGGCGATGGAATCAGATGTCAGGTTTAATGGCGGCAGAGCGTTAATTTATGCGGATTTCAGTTGTCATTACATCTTATAATCAAAAGGTTTATTTAGTCGAGGCAATTGACAGCGTGTTGGCGCAAACCCTGACCCCGCATCAAATTGTGATTGCCGACGACGCTTCCACTGATGGTTCACAGGAGGTGTTGACTACATTACAGGCGCGTTATCCTGATCTGGTAAAGTTGATATTCCATACGCAAAATCAAGGCGTCTCACAAACGCGCAATTCAGCTTTATCCCAGGTGACAGGCGACTATGTGACCTGCCTGGATGGAGACGATCGTTTTTTGCCGACCAAATTGGAAAAAGAGGCTCGATTATTGCGCCAATTTCCGCAAAATACATTTGTCTTTTCCAATTTTATTTGCATGAATGCAGCGGGCGAAGCTCTTTATTCCTGGGCGACTCAAAAACAAATGCCGGAAGGAGATATCTTTGTGGCCGTGATGGCGAGAGATTTCCCACGCGGGATGTTGCCTAATGCAGACCTGGTTCCGTTTTCTGCATTGAGGGATGTCGGTTTTTATGATTCAGACATGCTTGTTTTGGAAGATTGGGAGTTAAAGATTCGCCTGAGTAAAATGCTGCAAGCTCGCTATTGTCCCGAAGCGCTTTCACAATATCGTTTGCAACAGGGCAGTCTTTCACGCGTGGACAGTATAACCAAGCTGCACGCTTTGGATTATGTGTGGGAGAAGAATCAGAGTCTGCTGCTCGATTTGCCCGCTGCAGACCAGCGTTACGTGCAACAAAAACTGCACAGCTTGCGCGCCATGTTTATGCGCCGGCGCGCAAAGGAAATGTTGGGCGCCTACGGCTGCAGGACTCAGGGTCAAAAAAGAGAAGCGTGGCAGGTTTATCGAGAGTCATGGCGGCAGTCAAAGTATGTGGACCTGGATTTGTTGGCGGGCTTGCTGCTGCCTGTGGGCGTATACGGCCGTTTACGTCGCGCGAGTCGTCGGTTAACGGGCCGGAAGGTATTCTAAAGGTATGGCCGAATTCAGCGATAACAACTTGATTTTTCTGGTTTCGCAGCCGCGCGCCGGTTCCACGATGCTGCAGCGTATTCTGGCTGCGCATCCCTTGATCCATACCATCGCCGAACCGTGGATTATGCTGCATCCGGTGTATGCTTTGCGGTCACAGGGCCATCAAGCAGAATATAACGCCCAACTTGCCTATGAAGCGCTGCAGGATTTTTCTGCGTCGTTGGATGGCGGATTGAATCATTACAGGGAAGGAGTGCGGCGCATGGGATTGTATTTGTATGCAACGGCCGTTCAGCAAGCCGGCGCGCGCTATTTTTTAGACAAAACGCCGCGTTATCACCTGATTTTGCCGGAGCTGGCTCAACTCTTTTCTCACGCCACTTTCATTTTATTGATGCGAAATCCATTGGCCGTGTTGGATTCCATCCTGCGCCTGTACGTCAAAGGACATTGGCCGCTGCTGGCAAGATACCAGGATGATTTGCTGAATGCGCCGCAGCGTCTCGTTGCGTTTGCTTCCAGTACGGATGATGTTCGGAAAGTTGTCGTGCATTACGAAAAAATTGTTCAGGAACCGCAAGCGGAAATAGCTGAATTATGTCGCCGGCTGGGGCTGGCGTTTAATCCCACCATGCTGCGCTATGGGGAATTTGAGCGTCCGGCAGGCCAAATGGGAGACCCCGACACCGTCTCCCAATTCTCAGCGCCGACTACCGCGCGGCTTGACGCCTGGAAAAATCTGGGCCGGCAGCCGCAAACGCGCCATTTTGCGCTGCAATATTTAGAAAGCCTGGAAGCGGATTTAATTGGCGCACTCGGTTATGATATGGAAATGCTGCGGGCTGAAATTGAAGCCCAATCTTGTGCAGACGGCAAAATTGATTTTAGCTGGCAGCAAATATTCGAACCTGATCCCGAATTTGAAAAACGCCTCTATTATTCCGAATTGGCCTTGTTGACTTTCCGTCGCACGGCGCGCTGGCTGCAAAAGTTCAGGTGATTTGTTGAAGATTGCGCACGTCATTAATCCGGTTGTTGTCCCGCAAACCTCCGATTTGTGGGCCGCCCAGCCAATTACCTTTGAATCTATGCGCATTGCGCGCGATTTTGCGGTCGATGTGGCTGCGGTCGATTTGTACGCGATTGGATTTCCTGAAGATACGGCCGTTTTCCCACCAGACTTTAAACGCTTACCCCCATTAACCCGTTCAGTGTTGGACATAGCCCAATTCCAACAGGCGCGCAGGCTGCCGCTGCTCGTGGATATTCTGGATGCGCTTTATGCCGCCAGTGAAGCAGAATATTTCGTGTATACCAACGTGGACATTGGATTGCAGCCCCACTTTTATACGGCCGTTGTTGAAATGGTCGCTCAAGAGCATGACGCCTTTGTGATCAACCGCCGCACCATTCCGGCTGATTTCGATCAGCCCGCTCAGCTTCCGCAAATGTGGCTGCAGAAAGGCGCGCCGCATAGGGGGTGGGACTGCTTCATTTTTCCACGCGCGCTTTACCCGCGCTTTCACCTGGGGCTGGTGTGCCTGGGCGCAAGTCGGGTCGGTTTGGCGCTGCTGTCAAATTTGGCGGGATACGGCCGTTGTTTCCACGAATACACTGACGCCTACCTCACCTTCCATCTGGGCGACGAGCGCGCCTGGCGCAATCCCGCCTATGCAGATTACGACGCCTTCAACACGCGTGAGCTGCTGCAAATTTTGGCAAAAATCGAAGCGGACGCGGGAGAATTCGGCCGTGATACCATTCCAGGCTCATTTTTATGGCGCAAGCGCGCCTTTGGCCCCCTGTATGAAGTTTGGTCGCGCCATATCTACCTACCGTCTGGGCTTTCTCAATTCATTAACGGGCTGCTGCGCCGTTGAAGTCATGATGCAAATACGTCGTACACTCCGCCGCTACCCTCGATTACGCCGCGTTGCGCGCAGACTCTACCGGCAAAGTCGTTATTTGACCATGCGCACGTTGGGGAGTTTGCGCCGAGACGATCTCGACTTGCTTTATGTCAACCCGCAGCAAATTAAGATGACTATTAACCGCAGCGATCCGACCTTGACCGGCAGCGGCGTATGGCATATTGGCCGCGTTGCGGGAGGGGATTGGGATTTAGAGGGCGCGCCTGTTTCCCAGCGCGGGGGCGTGTTCAACATTTTGCAGCAGCGGTTTAAGGCGGGATTGGAATACGAGGCGATTCCAGAATTCCAGGCCAATTTGGCGGCTATTCGCAGCGGGCAAATCATAGACAGCAGCGCGTCCGCCGCCGAATATCACGCGCGCTGGTTGACGCTTGAGCAGCTTTACGCCGCAATTCGCGATGAAGGATACAAAACCCAGGCTGAGCTCCAGAGCGATAATCCTCTCGACGAAATTCGCGTGCAAATTGGACGGCATGGGAACATACTGTTTGAAGAGGGGCTGCACCGGTTGGCAATTGCCCAACTATTGGAACTGACCCAGGTGCCGGCATTGGTGACTCGCCGTCATACAGAGTGGGCACAGTTGCGCCAGTCGGTGCTCAAAATTGTCTTGCAGCGCGGTTTCATCCACCAGCTTTTTGATCACCCTGACCTGGATTCCCTGCCGGCTAAATATGGCGGTGATCTGGCCGCAAAGGCGCAGTATGGGCCGGAGCGCTGGGAGTATATTCGCGCCAGTCTGCCCGTCGAAAGTGGATCAGTCCTGGACATCGGCGCCTATTTTGGTTATTTTGACCATCGTCTGGAGGATGTGGGGTTTGAATGTTTTGCGGTGGAGCCAGACCCTGAAAATCTCGAGGTATTAAGGCGCTATCGAGACATACAAACGCGCCGGTTTACAGTTTGGGATTGTTCCGTTTTTGAGATTGAACGCTTTGAGTATGATGTCGTATTGGCGCTCAATATTTTTCACCACCTGGTGCGCGATCAGGAAAACTACCGGAAGCTGGTCTTTTTCCTGAAACGACTGCGCTGCCGGGCGCTTTATTTTGAACCAGATCCCAATGCAGGCGTCCAGGCGTATAAACAATTTTCAGATGAGGCATTTGTGCGTTTTGTGCAAACGCATACTGGACTTTCACAGGCGCGCTGTCTGGGGACTGCGCGCGAGGGCCGTCCGGTATTTTTGTTAGAGAGATAAATGAGACTGTTCTTCTCGCAGGTTGGACGTAGAACGACGGCCTTGAGTGGCGCCTCCGGGAGGTTGGCGCTGTGGATACTCAAGGTTTTCATACGGCCGTATCCGGCTATAATAGAGCCACATTACGATTTAAGCAGAAAACTTACCGCTAGGTGGGAAAGAAAGCTCTGTAAAACCCGGCGGTTTTTTCTTGGAGGCGCATTTTGGCCAACATACAACGTGTGACAGGAATGCAAGACGTGTTGCCGGACGACCGGCTGTATTGGGACTGGATTGAAGCCACTGCGGCTGATCTGGCCCGGCGCTATGGTTTTCAACGTCTTGACCTGCCAATCATCGAATATACAGAACTATTTGCACGCGGCATGGGCACAGCGTCCGATGTATTTGTACAAAAGGAGATGTACACCATCGAAGAGCCGGATGGCGCCAGCATTACTCTGCGCCCGGAATTTACGGCCGGGGTTGTGCGCGCATTTATAGAAAACGGGATGGCGAGCTGGCCCCAGCCGGTAAAGCTGTTTTTGATGGGACCAATTTTCCGGCGTGAACGCCCACAGGCCGGACGCTACCGTCAGCACAGCCAGTTTAACGTAGAGATTTTAGGCGAGACAGACCCGGCTGCCGACCTGGAAGTGATGCTGCTGGCGATGAATTTGTATCGTGAGCTGGGTTATAAGAGTCTGGCGTTTCAGTTGAACAGCACCGGCTGCCCGCAGTGCCGTCCCGGATATATTGAGACATTAAAAGACTATCTGCACGCGCACGAAGATAAACTGGCCGAGGTAGACAAGGAACGCCTGCGCCGTAATGCGCTGCGTGTGCTGGACAGCAAAGAAGCAGGTATGGATGCGCTGCTCGCCGAAGCGCCGCATATAATCGATTACCTTTGTATAGATTGTGAAACCCATTTTGCTGATTTGCGCGTCATGTTGGATGCACTTGACCAGAATTACAGTATCAACTTCCGCCTTGTGCGCGGCATTGATTATTACACCAAAACGGTGTTTGAAGTTTGGGCGGATGGCATTGGCGCACAGGCGTCCGTGTGCGGCGGCGGACGATATGATGGCCTGGCGGAGGCAGTCGGCGGCGCGTCTACACCCGGTGTTGGTTTTGGCAGCGGCATTGAGCGCATCGTGTTGGGCCTCAAGGAGCAGGATATTTTGCCGCCGCAGCCGCCAAAGCCCCAGGTTTTGGTGGCTCATTTTGGCGGCGCGACTAAGGAAACGGCCGTTCAAATCACCTATCGTTTGCGTGACGCCGGCATTGGCGCCCGCCTGGCGTTTGCGCGCGATCGGCGCAGCATGAAAAGCCAGATGCGCGAGGCCAATCGGCTGCACATGCGTACCGTGTTGATTGTGGGTGAAGATGAAATGGCGCGCGGACTTGTAACGGTACGGCCGTTAGACGGCGGCGACCAGGAGCAAGTACCAATCACCAATATTGTTAACTGGCTGCAAGCCCAATAATGAACAGATGTGTTTGTGCGGTGTTCTTAACCGTTGGCCGTTTTAACTTAGGAACGAGATTTAAATAACGTGCCCGTTTGTAGTAACCGCTTTAGCGGTTTTCTGGACGGCTAAAGCTGTTACTACAAACTAAGGATTAGATTAGTTATTTAAGCGCCATTCCTTAGCAATTTGGTAAACGGCCAACCTATGCGTAAACGTCCCCTGATTATGATTTTATTTGTGGACGCTTACTGATGGCCTTGTGACTGACTTCTTATGAAAACGATTGGTATATTACACCAGCCTCGCATACCTTCTTCCGAGCCGCTCTCCCACGAAGTGGCTGCGTGGCTGGAAGCGCGCGGCGTTTCCACCTGGGTTGCATCAACCTGGGATGAATCGGGTATTAACGGCGCTGTGCCTGAGCTTTCATTGCTGATTGTTCTTGGCGGTGATGGCTCGACCTTGCGCGCGGCCCGATTCACAATGCCTCACAGCATCCCCATTTTTGGCATCAATCTGGGCCGCGTCGGTTTTTTGAGTGAGGCGCAGCCGGATGAATGGCAGGCTAAATTGACGCGGGTGCTGGCGGGAGATTATTGGATTGAACGCCGTTTAACCATTCATGCGGAACTGCTGCGCGACGGCCAGCTTATTGACTCCTTTTCCGCCCTCAATGAAGTGGTTATCGGGCGTGGCCAGCAGGCGCGCGTTATTCGGCTGCATTTGCGGGTGGATGGCGATCTGGTCACAACCTATACCGCCGATGCGTTGATTGTGGCCACGCCCACCGGTTCCACGGCGTATGCGATGGCAGCCGGCGGCCCGCTCCTACCGCCCCAACTGCAAAATTTTGTCGTTGTGCCTGTGGCGGCCCATTTGAGCCTCGAACGCGCGCTGGTTTTGCATGAAGAGGCAGAAATCTCAATTCGCGTTGATATGGACCACGAAGCAAATTTAACCGCCGACGGCCAGCAGGGAGTCTCCGTCCAGAATGGAGATCGTATATTGATTCAACGTAATAAACACCACGCCCTTTTTGCCCGGGTTGATACATCCGGCTATTTTTATCGTCGCTTGATGCGCCGTCTCGGATTTAGCTGGCCTCACCCCAAAGGCGGCCAATAAGAGATAGTGGTTGTCCTGGCATTAATTGCTGGTTTTTGCAGCGCCAATTCTTTACCATTTGGTAGCAGGCGAACTCTCTCCGTAAGACAGGGGTTTTCAGTAGTTATGCTGTGCAATCTTCCCGGAGGCTCGTAGTTTCAAAATTAGTCGAGGGCAAAATGTGTATGCATAGTTTGAATCGGCTTCCGGGAAGTTGATTTTCGGACAACTGAAAACCCTGCTCCGTAAGCTTTTAATGTTCTGTCTCGTCGAGGATATGTGTATAATTGTAGGCTAGAGTTATCGGTTTTTTCAAACATCGATACTTTGTATGAAAAAACTATATTAAGAACAGGTATTTTATGGAAATTAGTGGGCCAAGATTGCGTTTACTACTGCGTGAAGCGGGGCGCAATACAGAATCGGGAAAATTGGCAGCCGCGGCTGATTTGTACCGCCAAATATTGGAAGAAGCGCCGGAATCACAAGAGGCATGGTTGGGTCTGGCGCGGGTGACGCAATCTCCAGTCGAAAAACAGGCGGCTTATGAGCACGTGTTGACTTTGGAGCCGGATAATCAGTCCGCGCAAGAAGGTTTAGAGCAGTTAAAAAAGGGGGTATTTGAGGAAGCGGCCGTTTCCAATCCACCAACTGCGCCTGAAATTCAGACAAATAATCCGGCGCCGGCTCCCGCAGCCGACGTTGTACAGTCTCAAGATCATGCTCATGATCCTGGCGCGCATCAGGAACTGCAAGCCGCAAGCGAAGCTTTTGAACTTTATTGTTACCGTCACCCGGACCGGGAAACGTCCCTGCGCTGCTACAAATGCAATAAACCGATTTGTATCGAATGTACCAATAAGACCCCGGTTGGCTATCTGTGCCCGGACTGCCAGCGTGAAGCGGAAGATGCATTCTATAACGCCAAAGCAACTGATAACCTCATTGCCTTACTGGTTGCGCTACCTATAAGTTTGCTGGCCGGTTTTGTTTTAAGGTTTGTTGGCGGCGGGTTTTTCTTTTGGCTGATTATTTTCTTTGCCGGCGGCGCCGTGGGCAGTTTTATTGGCCAATTATCCAAGCGCGCCATTGGCAAACGGCGCGGCCGTTATATTCCCTATATTGTGGCGGGATGTATTATATTTGGCGTTCTCTTTTTCTACTGGCCCGCTTTGCTCACATTGCAATTAGGCGCTTTAATAACGCCTGGCATTTATTTGTTCATCGCGATGCCGGCTGCGTATTACTGGTCGCGCTAATAAATTTTACCCATGCTGATCGAACTGACGATACAAAATTTTGCGATTATTGATAAGCTGCGCATGCAGCTTGCGCCCGGATTTAATGTCCTGACCGGCGAAACCGGAGCAGGCAAGTCAATTATTTTGGACGCCGTCATGCTGGTGTTGGGGGGGCGCGCCGATGTCAGCAGCGTGCGCGCCGGGCAGGATAACGCCTTTGTGGAGGCTGTTTTCCGCCTGACGCCGGCTCTAGAAACGGCCGTTGCTCCCATTCTCACCGCTGAAGGTCTGGACGATGAACAAAATGACACCCTGCTGCTGGCGCGCGAGTTGCGTCTGAACGGCCGTAACATTTGCCGCGTGAACGGCCGTTCCGTCAGCCTGAGCGTTTTGCGCGACCTTGCCGAACCGCTGATCGATATTCATGGGCAGGGAGAACATCTGTCATTACTCAAGCCCCGCGCCCATTTGCCGCTGCTAGATTCTTATGCGCGCCTGGTCGATGAGCGCAAGGCGCTGTCGCGGGAAGTACGCCAATATCAAGCCGTTCGGCAAGAACTGCAAATTTTACGCCGCGATGAACGTCTGCTGGCGCAGCGCCTCGACATGCTGCAATTCCAGATTGAGGAAATTGAGACGGCCAAACTGCGCGAAAACGAAGAGGAAGAACTGCGGGGAGAACGCACGCGCCTGGCTAATGCGGAAAAACTGGCCCAATTTGCCGCAGAAGTTGTTGTACAGATAAATGGCCAGGGGGACGACAATCCGGCGGCTGTTGATCTCATGGGGCAGGCAGAGCGCGCGCTGGGACAGTTAGCGCGTCTTGATGAATCCAAAGCGCCCCTGCTGGCCGAATTGCAAGGATTAATTTTCCAGCTTAATGAACTGGCGTCGTCGGTCCAGGATTATCACGACGATTTGGAATTTGATCCTCACCGGCTTGATGAAGTGGAGGAACGGCTGGAACTACTCAATACGCTCAAACGGAAATATGGCGATTCCATTGGCGCTATTCTGGCCGCCTGTGAAAAAGCCAGGGTTGAAGTGGAGCAAATCAGCCATAACGAAGAACGGATCACAGAATTGGAAAAAGAACGTGAGCGCTTGCTGCGCCAGATTGGTAAATTGGGAGAGGCTTTGTCCCTGAAGCGCCAGGCAGCAGCCAAAAAGTTGTCAACCACCGTTGAGCGCCAGTTGGCCGACCTGAGTATGGACGGCGCGCGTTTTGGCGTGGAGTTTTCACGCCAACCGGCTGCAGATGGCGCTTATGCCGGTGAGAGTAATGAACGGTTTGCTTTTGACCAATCGGGCTTGGATCAGGTGGAATTTTTGATTTCGGCCAATCTGGGCGAGCCGTTAAAACCGCTGGCAAAGGTTGCCAGCGGTGGCGAGACGGCGCGCTTGATGCTGGCCTTGAAAACAGCGCTGGCCGAGGTGGACCAAACGCCTACGCTCATTTTTGATGAGATTGACCAGGGAATTGGAGGCCGCGTGGGGGATGTGGTTGGCCAGAAACTGTGGGGTTTAACGGCCGTTGGCGATCATCAGGTGATTGTTGTCACGCATTTGCCCCAATTGGCCGGTTATGGGGATGTGCATTTTCACGTGAGCAAACACGTGGTCAACGACCGTACCAGGACTATCGTGCAAAATTTGGACGTGAGCGGCCGTATTACCGAGCTGGCGGCAATGCTGGGCACACAAGGAGATTCGGCCGTGCAGGGCGCCGAATCAATTTTGCAGCGGGTTCAAATAAACAAACAAAGAAGTAAAACCGCAAGCGTCGCCGGCTGATCTAGCTCTCCTCATTTTGCGGGGGTACGCTAATGACCTCTTTTCCAAGTAAATAATCAATTGCCGCCTGTAACTGGGCGTCTTCAAATTCGTCCGGATCAGTCGTTTCTGGCAAAGGAATAAAAATGTCTGGGGTGACGCCTATATCATGTACCCAGGTTTCCTCCGGAGATAACCAGCGCGCAATGGTGATACGCAGGCCACCCTCATTGCTGAGCGCATGCCACGTTTGGATTGTGCCTTTGCCGAATGAGGTCTGGCCCAGCACGATGCCGCGTTCCCGATCCTGAATCGCCGCCGCAAGCACTTCCGAGGCGCTGGCGCTGCCTTCATCGATCAATACCACCAGCGGGATGTCTTCGGCGTTTCCAGCATCGGACGCAGAAAAAGTACGCTCATATCCATCCCCAAATTGTTGGATCAATACCGGGCCGGCCGGCAAAAATTCGTCGGCGACATCTACCACAGTGTCGAGGCCGCCGCCCGGATTGCGACGCACGTCTACAATTAAGCCCACCGGATTTTGGGCTAATAATGTTTCCAAAATATCAGCCGTCTCTACGGCCGTATCGTTGCCGAACTGGCTCAAACGCAGATAGGCGATATTGTTTTCCAATATTTCACCCCGCGCGCTGGGCACGTCGATTACGTCTCGCATGACTTCGACGTCGAATTGTTCGCCATTACGCTCAATCAACAGGGAAACGGCCGTTCCTACCGGTCCGCGCACGATCAGGGCCGCCTCCAAAACATTCATGCCCCTTAAGTCGACGCCGTCCGCTTCGAGAATCAAATCACCCGGCAGCAGTCCGGCCGCTTCGGCCGGTGATCCCTCAATTGGCGAGATAATTTTAATAAAATCATCTTCGCTGCTGACTTCGACGCCAATGCCTTGAATTTCCCCTTGCATGCTCTGGCGCTCAGCGGCTTCGTCTTGCGGCGACAAATAGCGCGTGTAAGGATCGTCCAGGGCGGCCAACATGCCATTAATAGCCCCTTCAGCCAGGACGTCATCGTTTAACGGCCGTTCCAGATAACGCGTCTGGATCAGAGCATATGTTTCCCAAAGCGGCTCAAAAGCTTCTTCTGTTGAAGCGGATAGAGCCGAATTGGTGAATACTTTGAAAGGCGCCCAGGGTGACTGCCCCAGCACATAACCACTGTTGAAAGCCAGCAGTCCAAAAATTACTGCAATAAATAGTGTCATCATGTATTTTTTCATAAAAAGCTCCAAAATGCCTTATCTATGTTAGAACATCAACATGAGGAACAGGTTGGCGTAGGTTAAGAACTGGCTGAGCGCCTAAATATCATCTTGAACCGGTTGTGGACGCTTTGATGCCATCTGTTAGAATTGCATGTGATGGATTTGTATGTAATCGCAAAATGAATAATCAGAAAATCCGCACCATCTATTCCTTCTCGTTAGTTCTCCAGGATGCCATTTTAATTATCCTGGCATTTGTGGCTGCCTACTACCTGCGAATTACGGTTCACTGGCCGAATGAACTGGCAAATGTTTATCCCCTGGCCGATTTTTCCGGTTTTGTTTTTGTGCAGGTCCTCGCCATTATTCTGACCTTGTTCTTCTATCGTCAATATTATATCCCACGCGCGATTTCGCGCGTTGACCAGATTTACTATATCTTTGCGGCTGTATCAATCGGCACGTTGATCGCAATCGCTCTCTCAAGTCTTTTTTTCAAAAGCAACGACGCTGTCACCAACTATCCCCGCACCATGTTTATCTATGCGTGGCTGTTGTCGATTATTTTTATCTCGATTGGCCGCGTGCTAAACCAGTATGTGCGTAATAAACTACGCGATCGGGGAATCGGCCGTGACCGAATTCTGGTTGTTGGAACCGGGGATACGGCCCGAATTATGCTCCAGCGCATCATCTGGTCGCCCCAGCTTGGCTATGAATTGGTCGGCATTGTCAATGGCAGTGAAGGTGAAACGGAAATTCTGGGCATACCGGTGCTGGGCACGCCGGAAGACCTGCCGGACCTGATCGAATCCTATGCCATTGATGAGGTCTTAATCGCTATTCCTGAGAAAGGACATCGAGAAACGGTGCGGGTAATTTCTTATTGTGAACGTGGACGCGTTACCATTAAAATATTCCCTGATATTTTCCAATTTGTGACCAATCAAGCCACGATTGATGATTTAGGTGGGCTGCCGCTTTTGTCGGTACGGGATTTTGCACTGCGCGGCTACATGCTCATCTTCAAGCGTCTGATTGATCTCGTTGGATCAGTGCTTGGCCTTATTTTTCTCTCTCCGCTCTTATTATTGACTTCTATTGCAATTAAGCTGGAGTCGCCAGGCCCCGTTTTTTTTGTGCAGACGCGAATGAGCCTCGATGGCAAACCTTTCTTGATGATTAAATTTCGCTCCATGCGCAAAGATGCTGAAAAAGATGGTCCCGGTTGGACAACAACCAATGATCCACGGCAGACCAAGCTGGGTTCATTGTTACGCCGTTTTGAGATGGATGAATTGCCCAACTTGGTCAATGTGTTCCTGGGTGAAATGAGCCTGGTTGGGCCGCGTCCAGAGCAGGCCTATTATGTAGAGCAGTTCCGCAGGATAGTGCCTCGTTATATGGAGCGCCATCGCGAAAAAGGCGGTATGACCGGCTGGGCGCAGGTAAATGGCATGCGCGGCGATACATCAATCATTGAACGCACAAAATATGATCTTTGGTATTCAGAAAACTGGTCTATTTTGTTGGACACTAAAATTATAATCCGCACGATCTGGCAGGTTTTTCAGCCTAGAAAAAAGCGACAGCGCTTGCTGGCTTCCCCATCTACTGAAATGCCGTCACCTGCACAACCAGCTACCTCGCCAAATTCAAATGGGACAGAGGTTTCAACTGCTGAGCAGGTTGTGAATACATCAGCTCCAAACACCTCTTTTGCTGCGAAAAACCAGCAAACAACTGTCTCCGCATCCGAAAAAATCTAACGTTGTTCTTATTTGACGCACCTTTATGGGCATGTTATGATAACTTAAGCCTCGCGTTAGCACTCTTGTAGAGGGAGTGCTAATAATTTTGGCAAATTAATCAGGGCATTGCTAAGTTTCCAAGACTAGAGCTAGATTGAGTCTGACTCTAGTCTTTGGCTTGTAAAAGCGAAATGATTGACCCACTCACTGAACGTCAGGAACATATTTTGGGACTGGTTGTTCAAAGCT
This sequence comes from uncultured Chloroflexia bacterium, assembly GCA_963701435.1. Taxonomy (GTDB): domain Bacteria; phylum Chloroflexota; class Anaerolineae; order Promineifilales; family Promineifilaceae; genus JAACFF01. The sequence continues at coordinate 67,862 of CAVPAL010000004.1, forward strand.
ATATTGAAAATGGTGTGCCGGTAGGCTCAAAAGCGCTCGTAGAACGTTTCGAGCTTGACGTTAGTTCAGCAACCGTACGAAATGAGCTGGCTGCGTTGGGAGAAAGCGGTTACCTGACGCAACTGCATTCATCGGCCGGACGAATTCCTACGGAGTTTGGATACAGGTATTTTGTCCAAAAGCTGTTAGGCGAATTTCACCTGCCCCGTGATGAGCAGCATATGATTCGCCACCAATTTCACCAGGCGCGCCTGGATTTGAGCCAATGGATGCGTTTGGCGGCTGCGATTTTGGCGCGTGCGTCTCATGGCGCCAGCTTTGTGACCGCTCCGGCTGGGCGCGCTAACCGATTTAAGCACATGCAGCTCATTGCGACACAAGGGCGTCTGGTGTTAATGGTGCTTGTGCTGCACAGCGGTGAGGTCAAGCAGCAAATGTTAACTCTGGCCGAGCCACTGCCACAGGCGCGATTGAGCATGGCGGCTGAGCACATGAATTTGCTTTTTCAAAATTCAGATTATGATGAGATTTACGGCCGTTTAAATCAATTAGATCGGCTTGAACATGAGGTGGCGCGTTTGATTTTGGATGTTTTGCGCCGCGTCGACAACCGCTCAATAAGCGATATTTATCGCGATGGATTGGTTAACATTCTTGATGACGAAGGTACTCGCCAGGCAGTACGCGTTTTGGAAGAGCGTACGCTGTTGGCGAACGTCATTTCCGAGGCGATGCTGCCTTCAACTTCTGGCGTTAAGGTTGTGATTGGCGGAGAGAGTCGCTGGGAAGAATTAAAGGATTGCGCCATTATTTTGTCTCGCTATGGCATTCCTGACGACATTAGCGGCACTGTAGCGGTCATTGGGCCAACGCGTATGGCATACGGCCGTAACGTGGCGGCTGTGCGTTATGTAGCTAATTTGATGAGTGGCTTTGTCTTTGAATATTATGCCGATCAAAACAATTTTGAAATTCAACAGAACGAGGTGCCATCAGGTGAGTGAAGAAATTCTAAATGAACAGACAAAAGAGAAAACAGAATCTGCCGAGCAGGCAATAATTGAAGAGCCGGCAAAAGATATTGTGATTGAAACGGCCGTTTCGGACGAAGAGATCGTTGAAGAAGCCGTTCCCATAGAGGAGCAGCTTGCGGTTGCCCAGGCAGAGGCGGCCCGTAACCTGGACAGTTTTTTGCGCGCGCAGGCGGAACTCTCAAATGCGCGCAAGCGTTTTGAAAAACAGCGTCAAATGGCTTATACCAATGCGCAAGCTGATTTAATTTCAAAACTACTGCCGGTGCTGGACGATTTCGGCCGGGCGCTGAATAATGTGCCTGATGCTATACGGGCAGATAACTGGCTCTCTGGCATTGATCTCGTTGAACGAAAAATGAGAACAATTCTAGAAAACATGAACGTCACGCCAATTGAAGCGTTAGGCCAGCCCTTTGACCCCAATTTTCATGAAGCGCTTGGACAGGAGCCTTCCGATGAATTTGAGAGCGGCTCTGTTTGCCGTGAAATGCTCAAAGGCTATCAAATTGGATCTCAGGTAATAAGGCCGGCATTGGTCTACGTCGCCGAATAATTCCAGTCAAGAATTAAAAATCAATCATCATCAACTTAATGAAACAATCAGTGAGGACACACAAGAATGGGCAAAATAATTGGTATTGATCTTGGTACAACAAATTCTGTGGCGGCGGTCATGGAAGGCGGGGAACCGGTTGTTATTCCCAGTGCAGAAGGGAGCCGACTGTTCCCATCTATCGTGGCTGTAAATCCCAAAACGGGTGAACGTTTAGTCGGGCAGGTCGCCAAACGGCAGGCCGTCATTAATCCGGATAACACAATCTATTCGGTTAAACGGTTCATGGGCCGTAAATTTGATGATCCCGAAGTAACACGCGCGCTCAAATACGTGCCATATGGCGTGAAAAAAGCGCCCAACGGAGACATCCGGGTTGAAATGAACAGCCGGGAATACTCGCCCCCAGAAATTTCGGCGATGATCCTGCAAAAAATCAAAACTGATGCGGAAGCATATTTAGGCCAGCCGGTGACGCAGGCTGTTATTACGGTGCCCGCTTACTTTAACGACAGCCAACGCCAGGCGACGAAGGATGCTGGCAAAATTGCCGGTTTGGAAGTGATGCGTATTGTCAATGAGCCGACCGCGTCGTCGCTTGCTTATGGGATTGGCAATGATAAAGATGAAATCATTGCGGTATATGATTTGGGTGGCGGCACGTTTGATATCTCCATTCTGGAAGTTGGCGATGGCGTATTTGAAGTTAAATCAACCAATGGTGATACTTTCCTGGGCGGCGATGACTTCGACCAGACGATCATTGACTGGGCGGCTGATCAGTTCAAAATGCAAGAAGGAATTGACTTGCGTAATGACCGTCAGGCGTTACAGCGCCTGCGGGAGGCGTCTGAAAAAGCAAAGATTGAGCTTTCAACGACTATGCAGACAGAACTTAATTTGCCGTATATTACAGCCGACGCCACCGGGCCAAAACATTTAAACTTAACTCTGACCCGCGCCAAATTAGAACAGTTAACCGAAGAGCTTGTGCGCCGTTCTATTGAACCCTGTCGCAAAGCGCTGCAGGATGCAGGTATTTCTAAAACGGAAGTGTCTGATGTTGTGTTGGTTGGAGGTATGACGCGCATGCCTGCGATTCAGGAAGCGGTCAAAGAGTTCTTTGGCAAAGAACCGCATAAAGGCGTCAATCCGGATGAGGTTGTTGGCCTGGGCGCGGCTATTCAGGCCGGTGTGTTGGGTGGTGATGTAAAAGATGTTCTGTTACTGGACGTGACGCCCCTTACTCTGGGCATTGAGACCCTCGGTGGGGTGGCTACGCCATTGATTGAGCGTAACACGACCATTCCAACCAAGAAAAGCCAGATTTTCTCGACTGCCGCCGACAGCCAGACGCAGGTTGAAATCCATGTTGTGCAGGGTGAACGGCCGATTGCTGCGCATAACAAGAGTTTAGGGCGCTTTATTTTGGACGGCATCCCGCCGGCCCCGCGTGGCATACCACAAATTGAAGTGACTTTTGACATTGACGCCAACGGCATCTTAAATGTAAGCGCGAAAGACAAGGCTACCGGGCGGGAACAGGCGATGCAGATTATTCCCTCCAGTGGTTTGACTGACTCTGAAATTGATCGCATGGTGAATGAAGCTGAACAACACGCGGCGGATGATACCATGCGAAAAGATGCTGTTGAAGCACATAATATTGCAGATACGGCCGTTTACAGCGCCGAAAAATTTATCCGGGAAAATGGTGAAAATCTGCCCGATGCTACCAAAGCGACCATTCAGACTCAAGTTGACGCGGTCAAATCAGCGTTAGAAACTGACGATACCGCCGCCATCAAGGCCGCTACCGATTCCCTCCAGGCTACTATTCAACAAGCTGGAGCCGCAATGTACCAGCAAACACAAGACCAGCCTGGCGACCCCGGTGCGGAAGCAGGCGAAAACGGCGCCGGTTCACCGGAGGAAGACGTAATCGACGGCGAATTTACTGAGTAATTATAGCGACATATTGACAAAGTTGCGCCCCAGCGATAAAGAAATAATGATTTGTTTTATCGCGCCGGCACAACTTTGCGCCTTTTTAACTATTCATGGCGAAACGAGACTATTACGAAGTGTTGGGCGTTAATCGCTCAGCAAACAAAGATGAACTGAAAAAATCATACCGTCGTTTGGCGCGTCAATACCATCCCGATGTCAATGATGCGCCTGAAGCTGCTGAGAATTTTAAGGAAATTAGCGAAGCGTACGAGGTTTTGTCTGATGACCAGAAACGGGCTGCTTATGATCGCTTTGGTCATGCCGGCGTCAACAACAGCGGTGGTGGTTTTTCCGGTTTTGAATCTGACTTTGGCAGCGTGGCCGATATCTTTGAAGAATTCTTTGGCAGCGCCTTTGGCGGCCGCCGCCGCCAGCGTACCGGCCCGCGCCGCGGCTCAGATTTGCGCTATGATTTGAGCATTTCGTTCGAAGAAGCAGTTTTTGGCATCGAGAAAGAAATCGAGTTTCGTCGCCCGGAAATCTGTGACCGCTGTAATGGCAGCGGCGCCGAACCGGGAACAACACCGATTACCTGCCCTACCTGCAACGGCAGTGGTGAAGTCCGGCGCGTACAACAATCTATTTTGGGTTCATTTGTGAATGTGACGACCTGCCCGCAGTGTCAGGGCAGTGGGGAAATTATTTCTGAACCCTGCCATGAATGTAACGGCCGTAAACAAGTTCAGCGCACCGTCACGAAAAAAGTCAAGGTACCGCCTGGGGTGGACAGCGAAACCCAGATCCGTCTCACTGGAGAAGGCGCACCGGGGACCAACGGCGGTCCACCTGGCAATCTGTTTGTTGTTTTGCATGTGCAAAAACATGAATATTTTGAACGGCGCGGCGATGACATTTTTATGGACCTGCAAATAAATGTGGCTCAAGCTGCCTTAGGTGACGAAGTGATGGTGCCCACAATCGATGGCGAAGAGCTGCTGGTCATACCCCCGGGGACGCAGGCGGGTAAAATGTTCAAACTTCGTAGTAAAGGCGTTCCCCGGCTCGATCGCAGCGGCCGCGGCAGCCCGATGGGACGCGGTGACCAGCATGTTTTGATTCAGGTATCGATTCCTCGCCATCTAACAGAAGAACAGCGCAAGTTGTTTGCAGGTCTTGCCCAAACGCTTGGAAAAGAAGTGGTTCCCCAGCGCGAAAAAGGTTTTTTGGGCCAATTAAAAGATGCGTTTGGTGATTTATTTAGCCCCTGATGATTTCTGTATTTTAGCCGTTAGATTATGACACAATTTACAGAAGTGAGCGTAACCACGGATGGTGAAGCGGCTGAAGCTGTGGCGGAGGTGTTACGGCCGTTTGCCTATCAGGATGGCGTCGTTCTGGAGCAGCTTGGGGACGCCGATGATATTGACCCCAACGCGCTTGAATCAACCGTAACTGTCAAGATTTATTTGCCGGACAGCGAGGACACACCCGCAATCCGGCAGCGGATTGAAGAGATGTTGTACCATATGAATCGACTCTATCCGATCCAGCCGCCGCAGTTTACCCAGTTGGTTGAAGAAGATTGGGCCAATGCGTGGAAACAACATTACCAACCTTTTCGCATAGGCAATCATATCTGGATTCAACCCAGTTGGCTTGAAGAAACTGCCTCTGAGGATGATCGTCTTCAGGCAAATGATGTGGTATTGGTGCTTGACCCTGGTATGGCATTTGGCACTGGTCTACATCCCACGACCCAAAAATGCCTTCGTTTTCTTGAACAAGTTGTCAGACCGGGCATGAGCGTGTTGGATGTGGGTACAGGTTCTGGGATTTTGGGGATTGCGGCAGCGAAATTGGGCGCGGAAAAAGTAGTCGGGGTGGATACAGATCAAATTGCGGTTGAAACGGCCGTTGCCAACGCAAGACAAAACCAGGTTGACAACCAGTTTACGGCATGGCAGGGTACTCTGGAAAGTGTAACTGACAAATCATGGGATGTGGTCGTTGTTAATATTCTGGCGCCGGTCATCATCAAATTGTTAGAGCAGGGGGGGCTAATGGATTATGTGGCGCCCCAAGGCTGGTTGATCTTGAGCGGAATTATTGATCAGCAGATGAAGGATGTGGAAACGGCCGTTAGCGTTGCAGGTGGTGAATTGGTTGAGCATCTCGTGGTTCGAGATTGGGTCAGCTTGCTTGTAAGGGCAGCCAAGACAGCCTGATTAATTAAAAAGCGCCCTGATCAGGGCGCTTTTTTCTTTACCATGTGTGAGGGTAAACACGAGGCAATGCCGGCAGGTGGTTAGTTGGCTGCCCTCTTCTTGCGGTAGCGGTAGGTAATCCGGCCGCGATCTAAATCATAGGGTGTCATTTCGACCCGCACCCTGTCACCCAACAAAATGCGGATGTAATATTTGCGCATTCTGCCGGATAAATACGCCAGTACGCGATGGCCGTTATCTAACTCAACCATAAATTGCGTATTTGGCAGTAGTTCAACGACGGTTCCTTCAACCTCAAGCTTGTCTTCTTTTTTACCCATATATTCGACCTGGCATTATTTTAGCGCCTAATGCTTTATTTACACCCTCACATGAACTAAGTTAGTTGATTTTGCTGAAAGTAGTTGATCTTGCACCAATTTATCAACCTGTTTGCTGTTTTATTCTTCTTCCTCTTCTGCTTTTAATATGGCCGTGATTTCGGCAATGTTTTCTTCGATGACAATATTGTCATCGACAACATTGTCATCAACTGCGGTAATTACTTCTTCAACACTGGTTTCATCGACAATGATTTCTGCAACTTCACCGCTGTCAGAATCAACAACCTCTATTGCGGTAATGGTTTCTTTCTCGATCATGTCAACGGCCGTTACTTCTTCAACAACACCGTCATCACTAACTTCTAAAACGGTAACAATTTCTTCTTCAATTACCTCGTCGACGACTGTTTCAACCAGATCGCCTTCTTCGTCAACTGTTTCGACCTCGGTGACAATTTCTTCTTTGGTAACCTCATCCGAAATCAATGTTGAGCCTTCATCGTCAACTTCTACCGTAACTACAGTCTCAACCACAACATCTTCTTCGATGATCTCTTCGGCGGCTTTGCTTTCAGCAGCTGCTAACTCAGCCGCTGCTTCTTCAGCAGCTTTCTCGATTTCGCGCTGCTCCATCCATTCGATCTGTTCCATCGCGGTTACGGCTTTCAGGCTCAAGCCCATGCGCTGACGGCGTTTATCAATATTAACAATACGCAGCAGATGCTGCTCGCCTTCTTGAACAACCTCACCAGGATTTTCAATATTCCCGCGCGAAAGCTGGGAAATATGCAGCAGCCCTTCAATACCAGGTTCAACTTCAGCAAATGCGCCATAATCGACAATACGAGTAATGCTACCTTCGATAAGTTGGCCTTCAGAATAACGTTCGTTGACGGTGACCCACGGATTTTGCAAAACTTTTTTGCGGCTTAGGCTGATGCGCTCTGACTCCCGATCGACTCGCATGATGTAAACTTCAATTTCATCACCAACTTTCAATACCTCGCGAGGGTGATCAACCCGGTGCCAGGCAAGTTCAGATATATGGATCAGACCATCTGCGCCGCCAAGATTTACAAACGCGCCAAAATCGCGCAAACCGCTTACGGTGCCTACACGGATATCCCCTTCATTCAGCTCGTTCAATAACTCCAAACGCCGGGCAGCATCCCACTCTTTTTGAGCTTCCCGCTGAGAAAATACCAAACGGCGACGACGGCGGTTAACTTCAATAACCTTGAGCGGCAGTTCCTGCCCGCGCAATTTGGCGAGTCGCTGCTGCCGTTTGCGATCACCCATTCCCGGGGATAGCTCACTCAGGTGGGATATCGGGACAAAACCGCGTAAACGGCCAAACGGCACAATGGCGCCGCCCTTGTTATAGCCAATAATTTCACCCACGATGATTTTCCCACTCTCCAGCAATTCCTCGGCTTCAATCCAGTCCTGATTTAAGCGCGCCAGATTAATTGAGATGGTGAGGCTGTCGGGCTTGTCGGTGTTGAGAATATAGACGAAAACCTCGTCATTCACCGCAAGCGCTTCGCGCTCATCTTCTTCAAGCTTGGCCAGATCAGTAGTCGGAACCAAACCATCGCGCTTCAGGCCAAGGTCTACAATAACACCTTGCTGGTTAATAGCGACGATAATTCCTTGACGGATATCGCCTACTTGAGGTACATCATAATCGTGTTGATCTAAGAGTTCTTGCAGTTCGTCCAACGAAAACGTCCTTCAACAGGTGTGCGGATTGTCTCACTTCCCCTGGTTTTTATTCAAAAAAATACTCGACCGTCGCACAGATTGTCCAGTGAGACACGGCCGAGTTATTTGCGTGCTTGAAACGGCATTGTTATCCTTGAGCGCCAACCACTCCGGCTAACATTAAAAAAGCATTGTAATACCTAATTCATCATGGCATGCGCCCAATAAATTGTTCAGCAATTGCCTATTAGGCGAAAATGGTTGTTAAGCAGACCTTATCGGCGACTCAGCTAAAAAATTATAGCTACTCGCATAAGCTTTGTCAATGCGGGCGTCGCGCTTTTTACTTTGAACATTTCCTATAGTATCATACATTGTGATGCCTGTCACGAACTCATGACGAGCTACGAGCGATGAAAGGAATTGTGTGGGTTATCAACCCATTATACTTTACATAAATAAATCAACAATATTTATGAGGCCTGCTACTGGTTTATATGGCGCTTTGTTCATGTTTTGTAAAATAATAGCATGCAAATCATGCAAATAAGGATAGGATATAAGTTGAAAGGTTTATTTCGGCGCGAAAAAAATAATGGTAAAACCTCCGGGAAGAATGGCAGCAACATAGATTCCGTACCTGCCCACTTAATTGATTTAAGGGATGTTGTCAAAGCTTATATCACACCGGTTGGGGATTTTATTGCGCTTGATGGGATTGATCTGGAAGTTGATGAGGGTGAATTTGTTGCTGTTGTTGGAAAATCCGGTAGTGGAAAATCAACTTTGATCAATATGATAACCGGTATTGACCGGCCAACTTCAGGCCAGGTTTTTGTTGGTAACCAGGCCGTTCATAAATTAAAGGAAGGCCCCATGGCGGAATGGCGCGGCCGTACGGTTGGCGTGATCTTCCAGTTTTTTCAACTGTTGCCCATGCTCTCCTGTCTGGAAAATGTGATGCTGCCTATGGATTTTTGCAACATGTATTCCCAACGAACGCGCAAGGAGCGCGCGCTGCATTTGTTAGACCAGGTTGAAATGGTTGCTCATGCCTATAAACTGCCTTCTGAAGTGTCCGGCGGCCAGCAGCAGCGTGTTGCTATTGCGCGCGCGCTTGCAAACGATCCGCCTATTCTGGCTGCGGATGAGCCGACCGGAAATCTGGATTCAAAAACGGCCGATGCTGTTTTTCAGTTGTTTGCTGAATTGCTTGATGAGGGTAAGACAATTGTTATGGTCACCCACGATGTTGATCTTGCAAGCCGGGTAACTCGAACCATTACCTTAGCAGATGGAAAAATTGTGGGGGAAGACCATCATTAGTGTAGCTTGAATTCGCGTGTTTTTGGGGTAAAACGGCCGTATATCCTTTCTCATGGATTGATTTCCAAGGTTCTTGAAGATTAACAGAAAATAGCGCAAATCTTATTTTGATTGACATTGCCTTTGTTAACGAGTAATATTTTGGAAAATTTGGTAATTTTTGAAATTTTGGTATGAAATTAACACGCAGGCAAAAAGAATTTATCGAAAACTTGATTGATATGAGCCAGAAAATTGATGGTCCTATCCATTACTCCATGTTGGCAGAGCGTTTGGGTGTTAGCCCTTTCACTGCTTACGATATGTTGCGCGTGTTAGAAGAAAAGGGTCTGGTCACTTCCGAATATCACTTGGCGGAAGGCAAGTCCGGGCCAGGTAGAGCCGAACGGCTTTTTTTTCCTGTGCAGCCGGATGAGGTGCAAAAGCAACACCTGGTTCAAAAGTATGGGGCAAAAATTTTGGAAGAGCAAAATTTGCAACAATTTGTGCTGAAAAAGTTGCAGCAAGGCAATGCCCCCAATCAGGATGTAGCTGAGGAATTACTGGCGCGTATCCCGCCGGATGGTCCAGAAAATATTCGGTACTGTATTGAAGTCATGACTGTGATCGCACTGCGCCTCAGGAAGCAGGCAGGCCAGAAAATAATGCTGGCGCACCTCCCCAAAATCTTACCGCCTGATAATCTGGTTTCGCACGCAAATTTATGTTTATTGGGTGGGTTTTCTTTTGGCTTGCTGGTGCAAGAAGAGACCACTGATAATGAATGGTCACAAATATTATATGAGTACGTACAGCAATATCATAACCTGGTCCTGTGTATGAATCAGGATGAATGTACCCAGTTGGCAAATGATTTGTTAACTGTGTATGCTCCTTTGTCTTGAGTCAGGTTGCATCCTTTAGTTGATGATGAATAGGTTATTGTATATTTGAAAGTTATCGGTTGAGTAACGGCCGTTTACATACCATATCAAGGAATTTTTACGCTATGTCACAGACGATGATACGACTACAAAATGTCGTCAAAACTTATAATACCGGCATTGGCGGCTTTACCGCTCTCAATGGCATTTCCCTGGATGTCAAAAAAGGGGAATTCTTAGGCATCGTAGGTAAATCTGGCGCAGGTAAAACAACCTTGCTCAATATGATTTCCGGCGTTAGCGAGATCACTTCTGGCGAGGTTCTGTTTTTTCCTACGTATGATGTAAAGTTGAACGGCGACAACAAATCGCTCTCTATAGGCAAACTAAGCGAGGATAAATTAGCAGAGTGGCGCGGCCAAAATCTGGGTATTGTGTACCAATCCTTTGAACTACTGCCTATGTTAGATTTGGTTAACAACATCATGCTGCCGCAAGATTTTGCAGGCAGTTATCGCGCTGGCATCAGCAAAGAACATGCGCTAGAACTGCTCGATATTGTGGAGTTGAGTGAACACGCTTACAAATTACCGGCGCATATCTCCGGTGGGCAAAAACAGCGTGTCGCTATTGCCAGGGCGCTGGTAAATGATCCGCCCATTATTGTGGCCGACGAGCCGACTGGCAACCTGGATACCGTCACGGCCGAAACGATTTTCCAAATATTCGCCCGACTGGTTGAGCAAGGTAAAACGGTCATCATGGTGACCCATGATCATAATTTGGCGTCCCGTTTTTCACGGCGTTTACATATTGTCGATGGCAAGCTGGTTGATGATCATGAGGAGGAAGTTGTTGAGCCGGAAGAAGTAACAGCCACAATTGAAGCTGAAGTGGATGATATTGTGGGGGAGAAACGGCCGTCTATCTCCACATACACCGGCCGCAACGATAACCACAACTTCGATTTCTCCAAACCCGCCATTCACCTGGAGAAAGTCGTCAAAACATACGTCAACGCAGCCGGGTCATTCACTGCCCTGAAGGGAATTGATTTGAACATCAACTACGGCCAATTTGTCTCCATCGTAGGCAAATCGGGCAGCGGTAAATCGACGCTGCTCAATATGCTCACCGGCATTGATCATCCGACAACGGGTATTGTGCGCATGGGTGGTGAAGATATTTACTCCATGTCAGAAAGCAAACGCGCTTTATGGCGTGGGCGTAACGTAGGTATTGTTTTCCAATTTTTCCAACTGTTGCCCACATTGAGTTTGCTCGAAAACACGATGCTTCCCATGGATTATTGCAACGTATATCCGCAAAACGAACGTCCCGATCGCGCCATGGAACTGCTCAAAATGGTGGGTCTTGAAAATCATGCCAATGATTTGCCCGCATCGGTGTCAAATGGGCAGCAGCAGAGCGCCGCCATTGCGCGTTCCCTGGCGACCGATCCACCTATCATTGTAGCCGACGAACCGACTGGCAACCTGGATTCGCGCGCTGCCGATGTGGTCATTCGCGTGTTTCAAGAGTTGGCGTCACGTGGCAAAACAATTCTCATCGTGACCCACGATCCCTCCCTGACCAGCCGCACAGACCAAACCGTGATCATTTCTGATGGCGAAATCATTGACAAAACCGTTGCGCGCGCCCTGCCGTTATTGGACCATCCACAGATGTTGCAAGCCACACGCCAGGCTGAGAAACAGATATTTGCGCCTGGCGAGACCATCATTAAACAAGGCGAACCTATTGATCATTTTTTCATGGTAGACGAAGGTGCAGTTGATGTGGTGGTTTGCAAACCAAACTGTCCGGAAATGATTGTCGCGCGTCTGGGTCCTGGGCAATATTTTGGCGAAGTTGAGTTGGTTGAAAACACACACTCGATTGCCAGTATACATGCGTCCGATTTGGGTCAGGTTAAGGTTTCGTTGTTACCCAAACAAAGCTTTTACGAAATCCTGAACGCATCGCCCCACATGGAAGCAGCGCTTTCACAAGTAGCTGCCGAACGCAAAGCCGAAAATGTCGCCCAAGGTGATCCCTGTGATCAAAAACAAACTCTTGAGGAGTTGCCCGCACGGCACCATTTTACATCAGATGAACCGTCATAATTCATCCTGCATACTTCATAATTTTCAAGACAGGAGCAAATAAATTGAGCGTTTTACGACCACGCTGGCGCAAAGTGCTGGCTGATTTATGGGTAAATCGTACCCGTACATTATTGGTAGTCGCTTCGATTGCCGTTGGCGTCTTTGCTGTAGGCACGATTGCCAGCACCTATACAATCTTCGGCGAAGATATCGCTGTTAGTTACGCTTCAGCACAACCGGCTAATATTGAAGTTATCACCGACCCCTTTGATGACGCCTTTGTGCAGTCGGTTGAACGCATTCCTGGTGTGGCCGCCGCCGAAGGCCGTCATCTGGTTTCGGTTCGGGTCAGCCAAGATGGCGAGAATTGGAAGCCGCTCGATGTGATGGCTGCTGATGATTTTACGACTTCGCAGATTAATTTATTAACCTTGCTTGATGGCACCGTCTATCCAAAGGATCGTGAACTTATCGTGCGTGAGGACCCTATGAACAGCACTGGTCTGAGTGCAGGCGATGAAGCGATTGTGCAATTGTCCGATGGCACGCAGCGTAAGATGAATGTGGCTGGCGTCGCTGGCGATCAATATGCTGCCGGCGATTTTGCGGCGCCGCCACGCGGTTACGTGACCTTAAATACCGCTGAATGGCTTGGTGGACAAGATAATTATAATCGCCTTTATGTACAAGTTGAAGGGGATGGCGATGACGAGGCGGCGATTGAAGAAGCGGCGGCTCTGGTCGAGGATAAACTTGAGCGTACTGGCCATACGATCTATCGCACGAATACGAACAAAACAACGGAACATCCCATGGCCAATACAGCCCTGGCCATGATCGGTGTCTTGGGAGCATTAGGTGTTTTGATCATGCTGTTGAGCAGTTCTTTGATTATCAACACGCTTAATGCGCTGCTGAGCCAGCACCGCCGCCAAATTGGGGTGATGAAATTAGTGGGGGCGCGCAGTTTCCAAATTTCAATGATGTATATCGCCCTGATTATTGCCTATGGCCTGATTGCTTTGGCGATTGCGGTGCCGCTAGGGATGTTGGCTGGGTATGGTCTGGCTGTTTTCATGGGCAATTTCATGAGTGTTGAAATTCAGGGTTTTCGCGTGATTCCTACAGCGGTTATCATGCAAGTCATCATTGCATTCGGTGTGCCGCTGGCTGCCGGTTATTTTCCGGTTAATAAAGGGGCTAAAACGACTGTACGCCGTGCGATTAGTGATGAAAGCCCCGGTGAGCAGGGTTCAGGAACCGGCTTGTTAAATCGTTTGGGCGTGTGGATTAAATGGTTGTCACGGCCGTTGCTGCTCTCAATCCGTAATACCTTCCGCCGAAAAGGTCGGCTGGCATTAACTTTGTTTACGCTGATCGTTGCCGGCGCGATTTTTATCGCTGTTTTTAATGTGCGCACTTCGTTAAATGGATTTATGGATTCATTGGGTCAGCATTTTATGGCGGATGTGATTGTGACCTTTGAACAACCATACCGCGTTGCGCGTGTTGAGCAAATCGCCTATCAAATCCCTGGCGTCGATCATGTCGAAGGTTGGTCTGCTGCAACCGCTGAAATCCTGGATCAAGATGACAATGTTTTGTCCAATTTGATCGTTTCTGCGCCGCCTGGCGGCTCGACCCTGGTTGAAGCCGATATACTGCAGGGACGCTGGTTGCTGCCTGAAGATGATAAAGCCCTGGTTGTTTCTGATTCAATTTGGAATGATTATCCAAATTTGCAGCCGGGCGATACAGTGCGGGTTAAATTTCAAGGCCAACGCGAAGAAGATTGGCCGGTTGTGGGCATTTTCCGTTTTACCGATATGTTAGGCGACTCGCTCGGATATGTTAATTATGAAACGATTTCACGTTTGACGAATACGACCGGACAGGCGGCGACTTATCGTGTCGTGGCCGATGCGGATACGATCGAGCGTCAAGATCAGGTAAGCAAAGCGTTGGACCAATCTCTACGCGCACAGGGTTATAGAGTCAGCAATATTGAGGCTGGTCTGATAGCACGCCAGCAGCAAGCACAAGCGATGAATATTTTGGTCATATTTTTGATGTTGATGGCTTTGTTAACGGCCGTTGTCGGCAGTATCGGCCTCACTGGCACAATGGGCATGAACGTCCTCGAACGCACACGCGAAATTGGCGTGATGCGCGCAATTGGCGCCGTCGACAGTGAAATCATCAAATCTGTTGTTGTTGAGGGCTTGATGATTGGCTTGATCAGCTGGATGGTGGCCGTTGTACTTTCATTCCCCATCAGTTTTGCCTTGTTGCGTATCATCAGTAAAGCGATGATCGACACTGTTATGCCGTTACAGATTACCGTGCAGGGATTTGTAATCTGGCTGGCGGTTGTCGTGGCGTTATCTGTGGTAGCAAGTATCGTGCCGGCGCGCAATGCGGCGCGCTTGACGATTCGCGAAGTCCTGGCATATGAATAATAAGCAAAAACCTACACTTTTAATTTGCGTATAGATTTTGTATCTGAACGAGGCGACAATCTGTTTGATTTTTAGTAAAATATGTGAATGTGTATTTATTCACATATTTTGATGATGGAAGGAAATTTGATGAATTGGAAACGAGTTTTAATTGGGGTAGTCGTTGTGGTTTTATTGTTGGCAGGCGGTTACTTTGTCTACCAGCAATTTTTTGCACCGCCACCGGCAGAGGAAACTGTGCAAACAGACGCGGCAGGGGCAGCACAGGATGTTAACACAACATCCGTGAGCAGCAGCCTGGGTATTGTCTCGGCTGAGGGTCAGATAATACCGCTGCGTAATGCGATGTTATCGTTTTTATCTGGCGGTGAGGTTGAAGAACTTTTGGTGGTGCCGGGAACGGCCGTTGCTGCAGGCGATCCCATCCTCAAATTAGACGCCACAGACCAGGAAATTGCGCTTATTCAAGCACAAGCCGGCTTGGCAACTGCCCAGGCGAATGTCGAAGCTGCCCAGGCAGGTCTACAAGCGGCGCAAACTGGACAAACGGCCGCACAAGTCGGCCTGGATGCCGCTAATGTGCAATTGGCTTTGGTCAAGGCCGAACCAACCGGGGCTGAAATCGCGCTGCAGGAAAGCGCAATTGCTCTTGCAGAAGCGGCCATCAACCAGGCATCTGCGGCCCAATCCGTTACGCTGCAAGGCGCGGGCAGCGCCGCTGAACGCGGCGCCGAAGCCCAGTTACGCGCAGCGGAAGCGGCTTTTCTGCCTGCGCGTGAAGCTTTGGATGTGTTAAACCGTGAGGATAGCCCGGATGAAGACGCCCTGGCGCGCGCGCAGCGTAGTTATAATGCGGCCGTAGCCAATGTGAATGCAGCGCAAGCGGCTCTGGATGAAGTGCTTGCCGGCGCTACCGGTGGGCAGCGTGCGGCCGCCTTTGGCGGCGTGGCGGCAGCGCAAGCGTCACGCGCCGCCGCCCAGGCGCAGTTAGATTTGCTGCTGGCCGGATCACGCGAAGAACAAATTACGGTTGTTGAATCACAGGTTGCACAAGCGGAAGCATCTCTGGCTGAATCTGCATTGGCCGTTACGCAGGCGGAAGCGGCCGTTGCACAGGCAGAAGCAGGTGTAGAACAGGCGGCTGCCGCGGTTTCTACGGCGCAAGAAGCCCTGGATAATATGACGTTAACGGCGCCTTTTGATGGCGTGGTCGCCGATATCATCCCCGAAGTTGGCGAAGTTATTAGCGCTGGCGTTCCGGTTGTCATGTTTGGAGATTTTAGCGATTGGAAAGTTGAAACCACTGACTTAACAGAACTGGACGTCGTTTCACTTAAAGTCGGCGATCCGGTCGAAATTTCAATCGATGCGATACCAGGTGAGATCGTGACCGGTACGGTGACCGATATTGCTACAACGTCAACGTTGACCCGTGGTGATGTGACGTATACGGTTACAATTGTCTTAGACAAAGCGAGTGAATTACCGCTGCGCTGGGGCATGACGGTTTTTGTCGATGTAGATGTGGATGAAGGCTAAAACGGTTGAGGAAACCATGATTAAGAAAAGCAAACTATTCAGCTTATTTATTCTTTCTGTTCTCGTCATGGCGCTTGTTGCTTGTCAAAATCAAGAAACGAGCGAAGAGGCGGCGGCAGGTGTGGAAACGGCCGTTGTTGCAGGGTCCACAGTTGATGTTAATGAAATCTCGGTAAACACGGGTGTTGGCGTTGTGTCGGCGGAAGGTCAGGTTGTGCCGCTGCGAGCGGCCAACCTCTCGTTCTCACTTGGCGGCACAGTCGCCGAAATTCTGGTTGAAGCCGGGCAGGATGTCGCGGCTGGAGACGCCCTCGTGACGCTGGAAGCCAATACGCTGGTGAATGCAGTCGCGCAGGCCGAAGCTGGATTGAAAGCCGCTGAAGCCAATAAAGCCGCTGCCGAAGCCAATTTAGCCGTAGCAGAATCGGGTATCATGCGGGCGCAGGCGGGTGTAACGGCCGCTGAAGCGCAGTTAGCGTTGGTTAAAGCGGGGGCGCGCGATGAAGAGATCGCCGCCGCCCAAAACAACCTGGCTGCCGCCGAGGGCGGCGTTACGCAAGCTGCCGGTAACCGTGATGCGGCCGTGAATGTGAGTTCCGCAGCCATCAGCGCGGCCGAGGCGCGCGTCGCCGCCGCGATGGCTGAAGCGCAGGCGTTGGAAGAAGGTTACCAAGATATTCTCGATGCCTGTTTTGAAACGCCCGATGGCGGTGAATTTTGCCCTTTGTATGGACCTGTAGAAGAAAATACACGCTTTCAATTGGAAGCGGCGCGTGCAAACGTTGCCGCAGCACAGGCCGGGTTAGATGAAGCGCGCGCCGGCGCCACGCCGGCCGAACAATACCTGGCCAACTCTGGTGTTAGTCTGGCAATCGCACAACGTGATCAGGCCCAGGCGCAGCTCGATTTGATTATGGCCGGCGCGCGGGATGAGCAAATCCGGCAGGCAGAAGTTGGCGTGGCGCAGGCTGAATTGGGCGTTGAACAGGCTCAGGTGCAAGTGACACAGGCGCAGTCGGCCGTGACGCAGGCGAATGCCGGCGTTGTGAAAGCGCAGGCCGACCTGGAAGCGGCCCAAAAAGCCTTGGAGCGCATGACATTGACCGCGCCTTTTGATGGACGGGTTGGAGATATTAACCTGGAAGTTGGCGAATTGGTTGCGCCGGGTGTGCCGGTGATGCAGTTCGGTGATTTTTCCAGTTGGCTGGTCAAAACGACCGATTTGACGGAATTGGATGTGGTGGCGGTGAAGAACGGCCTGCCGGCTGAAATTCGCATAGACGCGATCCCCGGCGAGGTTATCGAAGGCGTTGTGACCGATATCGCTTCCGTTTCGCAGGAGACGCGTGGTGATGTGACTTATGAAGTGTCGATTGAGCTGAGTGACATTGCTAGCTTGCCGCTGCGTTGGGGAATGACAGCGTTTGCTGATATTGAATCGAATTAGGTAATTCCCAGAAAGTTTACGGATTTACATTAAAACTGCCGCAGTCAACAAGACTGCGGCAGTTTGGTTTTAATAATTATTTAGCTGATTTTGTTGCGAATTGCGCCGATGCTCTCCACGCTGCATTCGACGACGTCGCCTGGTTTTAGGAATTCAGGCGGTGTGCGCGCAAAGCCGACGCCGCTAGGCGTGCCGGTGGCGATGATGTCGCCAGGCAGCAGCGTCATGCCTAATGATAATTGGCGTATCGTTTCAGGAATGTCGAATATTAATTGGTTTGTGTTGCCGTTTTGTTTAAGAACGCCGTTGACTTTGCACGTGACTTGCAGGTTATGGGGATCGGGAATGGCATCGGCCGTTACAATCCAGGGGCCAAATGGTGCGTGACCATCCAAACTTTTGCCTTTGAAGAATTGTTTGTGTTGGCGCTGTAAATCGCGTGCAGAGACATCATTGATGACCGCATAACCGAAAATATAATCCATGGCGTCTTCGGCGGCGATATTTTTGCCTTTGCGGCCGATGATCACGGCTAATTCTGCTTCGTAGTCGATGGCGGTGGAAACGGCCGTATCATAAGGAATATCCCCAAACGGACTGTTGATGGTTGTGGTCGCTTTGTTAAAAATAACCGGAAACTGCGGCAGTTCATGTTTGTCGCCCCAGGCCAGATTCGATTCCCTGGCATGTTCGGCGTAATTTTTGCCCAGGCACATAATATTGCGAATGGGCTGCGGGATTGGCGCTAACAGCCCCACAGCTTCCAAAGCGATCGTATCGCCTGTTTGGTCAATGATTTGCTGCGCTTGCAGCAGCCCATCCTGGCCCAAATTGATGAAGGTGAGCATATCGGGCGCAACGGCCGTTAACGCCACAACCCCGGTTTCATTGCCCGGCGCGCCCACTACCGCGCCCAATTCGATTTTTCCATTGTATTGGTATGTTATTAGCTTCATAAAAATCCCATAAATTTAGCGCCTGCCGATCACTTCGGCCATATTTGTGCCCACAAATACCTCGGAGGCAAAATTTTTGTTGGAGGCGGAGGCCACAAAATAGGTCACGCCCTTCACCGTGGGGCGCGCTTGCAGCTCCTGCCAGAATTTGAGATATTGACGCGCCTTTTGATAATCACTGGTTCCGCTTTTATTGTTGCTGGCTTCCGTAACCCAGATATGTTTGAAGCGGAAGCGGCTGATGTAATCATCCAGGACGTCCAGTGAACGCTCCATCGGATAAATATTTGACCAGTAAAGATGCACACCCAGGCCGTCAGCCGCCTCCACCGCTGCCCGGCTTGCTTCCACAAAACGCACGTGGTCCTCTTTGCGGTTGGTAATATCACTGCCGGGAGAAAGTCCGGGGTAAATATAGGGCAAATTGGGCAGCACTTTGCGATACAGGCGCAGCAGTTCCAGCCACCATTTGGCGAAATCCGCCCCGTTGGCCCAGGAACTGCCCAACCCTTCATCAGTCAGATTGGGTTCATTGTGCAGTTCGACGACCACATCTTCCCCTTTAAGAATATCGAGCGTGCGGCGCATATCGCTGATTGTAAATTTGAAGAAATCATCCGGGCTGAGATCGCGCCCGCCAAAATCGAGAAAGGCACGCACAAGCCAGGTTGCGCCTGCGTGCGTCTGCGCCAGTTTCTCGATTGCTTTGGGTTCGTGGAAAGAAAGCAGCTTGATCACGCCCGGGCGTAACTGCTTGAACGTTTCGATTTCCTCTTGACTGATGCCGGGGTCAGCGGAGGCGTGCAGCCCAATCAAAGCGCGCGCCAGCGGAATCGGATCGGGCGCGGGCGCGGGCAAATCAACATGATCCGGCGCTTGAATCGGCGGCTGCAGCAGGTTGTCATCAACGCGCACCGGCGTATATTCTCCGGTTGGTTTGCCGGTGACAATGATTTCTTCCCCGGCCGGCACAAACCCTTTTGCCGCTGCATTGCGGGTGGGCGCGGCGCGTAAATTAATGCCATAAAGACCGACAACGGCCGTTTCTCCATCAAAGCTTAACTGTGTCGTAAAGGCCCAGCCGGGTGTGGTGTCATGGACCGGCTTTTCCGCCGGTTCAGGTCCGCCACCGGCCGGAAACGGCCGTGGCTTTTGCACCGCCGGCAATTTGTCGGGCGCATTCAGCACATCCTGCGAGTTGACATAAACAGGCGTGTACTCATCCTCGTTTTCACCCACTACGGTGACGGTGCTGCCCCCTTTGACCAGGCCCAGGTTGTCGCCCGCCTGGCTGGGTTTGCTGCGCAAATTGATGCCAAAGCGGCCGATTGTGGCCAGCCTGCCCGCCAAAGTGAGATACGGCGTCCACGCCCAGCCCAGTAGAATCCCGTCCGGCGTTTCGGCCTCTTCCGAAGTCGGCTCCGGCGGCAGGTCGGGAACGTTGATGGGACCACTGAAATAGATGCGCGCCACGCGGACAGGTAGATATTCGCCCACCTGGTCGCCGGTGATCTCCACGCTGCTCAAACCTTTTACCAGGCCGATGTTAGGCGCGCTGCGTTCGGGCGAAACGCGCAGATTGATGCCATATTCCCCCACCACGGCGCGATCGCCCGTCACGCTCAAATAAGGCGCCCAGCCCCAGCCGTCGATCACGGCAACCGTCACCGGCGGTTTCGGTTCCGGGTTGGGCGGCGGCGGCGTAGAGGCGTTTTCTAACGCCCGCGTAGGTACTTTTACGGCCGTATAGCTGCCCTGTTTTTCCCCTTTCAGGATGACCACCGTGCCGCCCGGAACCAAATCAATTTGCTCGGCATGGACAGACGGCCGTTTACGTAAATTTAAGCCGCCGGCGCTCACCTGGCCCAGCGATTCATTGGTGATAAGCCCGTTTGTATACAGCCAGCCATCAGTATATGGGCCGGCGGGTCGATCCCAGCCCATCAGCGGCAGCATGAATGGGGTCGGATCAATGATATTGGCGGGCCAGTTGCCCTGCTGCGCGCCCTCTTTTTTAAGCGTCAGATGCAGATGGGAGCCAAAGCTGTTGCCCGTATCGTCCGCCAGGCCGATAACCTGCCCAGCTTTAACCGGCTGCCCTTCCTTGACGTGCGCTTCGTCCAGATGGGCGTAAATGGTTTCATACCCTTCATCATGCGAAATGCGCACGTGGACACCGTAATTGTGATCGTTGGGATTTTTATGCACCATTTTGACGATGCCGGGCGCAACCGCAAAAATCTTGCTGCGCTGGGGGGCGCGAATATCCAGCCCTTCATGGCCGGGCAGCTTGAACTGGGCATAATTTTGGGGATTGGCGCCGAAATATTGGGTAATGGTACGAAATTCGGTTGGCCATGCCTCAAACTTAAAACTGCTCATGAGACACTCCTGGCGCTGCGCGTAGTCAACAGTGATGCATCTACACGCCGCATAATTGGTTGAAAGCTGTTATGTAAATGTGATTTTAAGGATTAGGTAAACCGCAGCAAGTTCTTGAAAGTAAGACGGGCTAGAATTCTGCGGTTTCCTTAAGGAATTGGCAGATTTTCCACAACCATTGTTTTTAATTTCTTTCTGCCAATTACCTAACATAAAGTTTGTCAAATCCCAGCGGCACAAACTGCACCCAGGTGTTGCCCTGACCCAGCGGCAGCGGGTTGCCTTCAAGGTCATAAAAAGTAAGCATATCTTTGGGGTCCTGGCGTTTCCAACGACCCTCAAAGCGTTGGCCGTCGCGGAAAATCGAGGCGGGACCTTCGCCCCAAATCTGGATTTCAATCGAATTGGCGCCCTGGCCGACTTCAGTTTCGACGATCCAGCTTTCGATATGTTCGGCCGCGACCACGACAATATTTTTGAAGTTGACCTGCTCGTCGTAGTTGGCGTCGATATGTTTTTCACCGTCGGTCCAGCGGAAGTAACGGCCGAGTCCTTGATCATACCACCAGAAAGCGTCGTTGCCGCGGTAGCGGATTTCGACCTCTGCGGCGGGCGTACCGCCCGGCGGCGGTTCCGCGCTGAAAATCATGCCGTTTTGAAACGTGGGCGCGACGTCCAGACCGCGTTCCTGCAGGATGGCGCGCAGGCGTTCCGTGTCGGTGAACATGGTGTGCCAGAAGTCGACCTCTTCTTCGCCTTCGACCTGCTCGGGATAGTTGCGGTAAAAGCCACCATGCCCAAAATCGGGTGAAATGATGCGCTCAAACCAATCGACCTGCGCAAGGCGATCCTTGTTGCCGCCGGCCGCGCCTGAATAGCCAAAGGCGGCGTCATACATGACCGGGATTTCAAAGTCGATGATGCGCGCGCTGCGCACGGAGCCAACGGTATGGGCGTCTTTGCTGTAGAAAACGGCCGTCCAGCGCGTCGCGCCTCCTTCGGCGTAATGTTCAAAAACGAGGTCGGCGCGGTTGACGCCGTGCTGCGGCCGTACCAGCGGGGGGTAGTTGGAGATTTTGATGGCGATTGGGCGGCGGTTGAGAACTTCGGGATCCGCAACTATTTCGCCGGTGAGCGGGTTCATATTAGGCGGGAAGTTGCCGGGGCCGTACCAGCCGGCCGGCAGGGGCGCTGATGTGGGCGAAGCGGCGATGGTGGGTTCGGCCGTTTCCGTGGCTTTCGGCGTGGCGTTGGTTGCGTGGTGTTGGTTGGATGGGGCGTTGTGGTGGGAACGGCCGTTGCTTTGCCGTTGCCGTGGCGGCGGTTGTGGGCGGCGCTGTCGCTTCCGCAGCCGGTTCTACAGCAGCGTCGCCGGACGTCGTTGCGCCACGGGCGCGCCGCCTCCACCGCACGCCGCCAGAAAAAGCAGACTGATCATTAGAAAATAAAAAATAATACGTTTGAAGTTTTCCATCACAAAAGCTGCCGCCCAACCTGATTAACAGTTTAACCATCAATTATTGGCTGTTCTTGATAAACACATCGTTAGAAAAATTGGGCGTTGTTCCTTTTAAAAATATGGGTTCATAACATGGGCATGTTCCCAAACCCAGAACATTTTGTAGGGGCGGGACGGCGCGGTATGGACTTGCGGAAAACAAACGGCCGTTTCTCCGCGCCGTCTCGCCCGAAATATGAATGCCAGCCATACCAAAATGGATTGGTTTGTTAAGATGATTTTTATGAAAATGAACCATGCCCAAAATTGCAATATATAGTGGCCAATCCTACAACATCCCCTGCTAATCTGCCAGCACGTTAGCCATACAAAAAACCACCGTTTTGCGCTTCAAGCCCGCGACCGGCGTCTCCACTGCGCCGCACTCATTTCCCCAGCGCCCGCACCAGACTCTGGCGTAAATCCGCATCCACCTTCGCCAGCGCCTGCGCCGGATCGACGCCCGCCAACGCTTGCTGCAGCCCCGCGCCGAGCGCCGCCAGGGTCGCATCCTCGCTGCGCTGTATTTGCTGGCAAATATCCCATGCCTTTTGTCCCTGTGCCTGGTCGCCGGCGCGCCCGGCGCGCACCATATCCACTAAATCGTCCAAAGAGAGGACATTGCCCTGCGCCTGGGCCAGTAACTGTTCCGCCTGCGCCGCCCAGTTGGGCAGCCCGATGGCCATAAACTGCTCATACGCTTGTTGAAATAAAACCAGCGCCTGCTCACGCTCCCCGCGCAGCAGCGCCATTTGCCCCAACTGCATGGCAAACACGCCAATGCCTTGCAGATCGCGCACCTGCTGCACAATCACATACCCCTTGTTTAAGAGCGCCTCGGCCTCGTCGTATTGGCCGCGGGTGCGGAGCAAGTCGGCGAGGGAGGATTGGGTGACGGCGACGGAGCGGGAATCGCCGATCTGCTCCTTGGTTTGCAGGCTGAGGCGGTAGAGGCGTTCGGCCTCGTCGTATTGGCCGCGGGTGCGGAGCTGCTTAGCAAGAAAGTATTGCAAATTGCTTGTGTCGGTCTGATTGTCGCTTTTTTCTGCCGCAGCCAAACCGAATCTGAGCCAATTGACGATTTTCGGATGGGCGTGCCATGTTGATTGTTGGCCGATAGTAGAAGCCAGGTTTATGGAAGCCTGTGGATTAATTTCCCAATTGGACAGTAACCAGTTGGCTGCTTTTTCAACTTCCGGTGCATATTCGACCAAAGTTTGCCAATCTGCTACAGAACGTGGATTAATGCCGCGAATAATTGTTGTCCAAAAAGCAGCATGACTCAAGCACACGCCATTTTTTTCAAAGGCGCCGGCCTGCATTAAATATTCCCCGGCGTATTCGCGCAGCAAATCGTGCAACTGCCAGCTTGCCTGTGCCTCCTCTTCAATCAGCCCCGCATTTTCCAGCCGCTGCAGCGCTGCGCGCGCGGCTTCCTTTTCTTCCTGCCAGACGGCCGCAATTGCCGCCAGCGGCAGTTCGTTGCGCGCAAAAACACCCAGGGCGCGCAGCCGGCGCTGATCATCCGCGTCTAAATCCTCATAACTGAGGTCAAAGGTCAGGCGGATGCTCGAAGTCGGGTCGCTCGTCGGATTCTGCCAGCGCCGCCAGCCGCCGTTCTTGCAGTTCCGTATGCAGGGCTTCCAAAGCTGACCCGCGCCGTTTCATCTGCCGCGCCAGGCGCGCCGCGCGCCGCGCCGCCAGCCGCAGCGCCAGGGGTATATTTTCCAGCAGTTGACAAATAGGCGCCAGCCACGCTTGCTGCGGCACTACGCCCATCGGCCCCAGCAGCGCCGCGAAGAGGCGTTTGCCGTCCTCCAGGGGCAGCGTATCCAGCTTCAATATGTCGCCCGGCGGCAGCGGTAAATCGTAGCGGCGGCTGGTCACCAGCAGGGCGCAGTTGGCCGGCGGGCGCAAATGCTCAAAATCCGCCAGGTGCCGCCGCCGGATGTCGTCCAGCGCCAGCAGCGCCGGCTCGCGCGCCGCCAGCGCCTGCCGCAAAGCGGCCGCGCGCGACTCCAACTGCGCGCCCGCCAGCGGGGCCATGCCCAGCGCTTCCGCCAGCCGCTCCTGGATGCCGGCCACATCGCGCGCTCCGCACTCCAGCCAGTAGACGCCGCCGGGAAATTGCCCGGCGAGTTCATGCGTAATCGCAATCGCCAGCTCCGTTTTGCCGATGCCCCCAATGCCGCGCAGCCCCGCCACGGCCGCCGTTTTGCCCGCTTCCAGCCGCAGGCGCAGCGACTCTTTTTCCGCCAGCCGGCCCACAAACTTGCGCGCGCGCGGCTCCGGCGGCGGCGCGGGAATAGGGCCGGGCGGCGCCTGCTGCTTTGAGATCACCAGTTCATCAACATGCAGCTTTTCCACATGCGTGACGTTGGACAAGTCCCGCGTCTCTGTAGCGTACTCCGAATGATAACCCGCCGCCAGCAGCAGGTTATCGGTATCGACGTGTGAGAGACCCAGCGCCTCCGCCAGCAAAAGCACATCCTCGCGGTAGCGGGGGTTATTTTCGCCGGTTTCCCACGCCTTGATGGTGCGCGTAGAAACGCGTCCGCGCAGCGCTGCTTGCCCTGCCACTTCTTCACGCGTGAAGCCGGCCCGGTTGCGAAATGCGCGTAAAAGGTTGCTAAATATTGGCGTTGTTTGATGTTCCACGTGACCCGTCCCTGAAACGTCTGTTTAGCCGGAATTAATGTCTGTTCTGGCGTAATAATACAGGTAGATGCATCCTTTTACAACCGGCGCAAAATCATTCGAGATTGTGCCCGATGACACCGGTGTCATCACGACCTTCCACATGGAGTGATGACAGTGAATTTTCAAATGATCTCGTTTTGGCTGCTGTTGGGGGTTTTGCCCTACGACATTAAATGGCGCTGCACGCGTCGCCGCCGCGAGTTGGCCGTGCGGGCTCTGTTCTGGTCGCTGCAAATAAAGCACAGCGGCCGAAAAAAAGAGGGTTCAAAAGCGTGCGTGTGCAGTTGCCCGTGGTTGTATGGCTGTGGCGCGCCCTGTCAGCCGCCTGGCCGGTTACGTGGTCGTAGGGGTGGGACGACGCGGGGTAATGTTCGCCGGAACAAACGGCCTCTTCTCCGCGTCGTCTCACCCGGTAATGGCCATTTTCAATTAAAATATGGGCGAGATAGGCGGGAGCAACGGCCGACCGCTAAAGCAGCGGTTACTACAAACCTAAAGGTGCAGGCAGCAGGCGTTGAGGGCGCGATGGCCGTTTTCAAAAGCGGTTTGCGCCGCGCGTATGTTGTCAGACGGGGGTGGAGCGTCATCATCGGGCTGCTGCGTTTTGAGCACGCGCCCGGCCTGAATATTTTGCGAATTATCGCCGTAGGAGAGCTTGCCGGTCAGCCGTGAAATGGAATACTCCTCCGTCAGCGGCTGTGACAGGTCGAGATAGTTTTCGAGCAGCCGCAGCGCGCCGGGGGTGTCTTCGATTAGCTGGCGATAGGTGAGGAAAACACACGCTTTTTGCGGCGTCAGCGCCTGGGCGTAACGGGTCATTGTTTTGGTGCGCGTGGTGTAATAACTTGTGGCGCGCTCTTCGCTCCAGTTCAGAACCCGCGTGAGGCTGGCAATATTGCCGATTGGTTCGCGTAAAAGAAAAATGATGCGGGCTTCATCAGCGCGCAAAACGTCGATGTGGTCGATATCGAGGTAACCGTCGTGGACAATCTTTTCCAGGATGTACTTTTCGTTGCCGGCGCGCGGCAGCCGGTGGCGCATGTGCATAAACAGCACCTTGCCCCTGATCTGGTTGAGGTCCTGCCTGGATTTGATTTCAATTTTATTTTCGCCATAACCACAAATGTCGGGGCTGGCGGTCAGCAGATTGGTGAGCAGGCTGGAGCCGGAGCGCGCCATGGCGATGAGGTGAACAAAGGCGTGAGGGCCTTGCAGTTGGCCGCTGGCGGCGCCAATGGCGCCATACAGTAACTTTCGCCCCTGTGGTTTTATTTTTTGACGATACCAACTTTTCATAATGTTTTAGACTTGTCAGGTTTCTACCTCAAGTGGAAAGTGAGCAAATTGATCACAAAACCTGACAGGTCTGCTCTGGTAAAATAAAAAACGCCAGTGTCGAGCAGGTAACTCCCAGAAAGTTTTTGAATTCCTGCGAAACGAAATCTGGGAATTCTCAGACCACAAATAAAGGTCAAAGATAGCGCAAATCGGTCAATAATATTAGTCAGGATTTTGAGAACAGCCTTATTCAAGCCTGCTTTGCTTGCGAATTAGCTTAAGACAGCGGTGAGAATATAGTCCGCTGACAAAGGCGTAATCGCCAGGGACGAAACGATGGGCCATTAGACCTGCTATACATTAATATGTTTTCTGGCCATGCTTTCCAGCCGCCAGGCCCAAACGCCCAGGATAATCGCCGCAACAATCAGCAAACTCATGACCTCAAAAACATCGTCCAGGGCGGCGATTTGGGCCGGGATGGGGGCGTCGGTTGCGCCGCCGGGCAGCGGCGTGGCGCTGTAGGCGCTTACGCGCGCGGCCCAAAATGCGCCCAGCACGGATACGCCGGTAATTTGCCCCAGCGTGCGGCTGATGGCCAGCAGGCCGGAGGCGACGCCCAGGCGCGCGGCCGGCGCTGCGCCCATAATGGCGCTGTTGTTGGGGGATTGGAAAAAGCCCATGCCCAGACCGATAGGCACAACGCCGAGCGCGTAAGCGAACAGCGTGGTTTGCAAATTGTAGCGGCTCATAAAAAAGTAGCCGGCGAGCACAATCAGCAAACCGAGCAATGCTATGCGGCGCGTACCGGTTTTGTCGGAAAGGGCGCCGGCGAGCGGGGCGACGATGCCGAGGAAGATGGGGATCAAGGCGAGCATAAGGCCGACCTGGCGCGGCGAAAAGCCGCGCATGTCGCCCAGGTAGAAGGGCAGCAGCAGGGTTGTGCCGGCGATGGCAATAAAAGCGAGCAAACCCATGAGCAGGCTGAGGCTGAAGAGTCGGTTTTGGAAGAGGCGTAGATCGACCATGGGCTGCGCGGCGCGCCACTCGACGCGTAAAAAGAGGGCAGCGCAGAGAAAAAAGGCCAGAAACAGCAGCAGGATCAGGCTATCGGTGAAGCCGCGCTGCTGGCCCCAGGTGAGCGCCAGCAGCAGGCAAAGCAGGCTGGCAAAGAGCAGCGCGCCGCCGGGAAAATCAAATTTTTGTCGACCGACCGGGCGCGTGTTGGGAATGAAGCGCAGCGCCAGGAAGGTTCCCGCAAATCCGATGGGCAGGTTGACGAAAAAAATCCAGCGCCAGGAGAAATCATTGAGAATCAGGCCGCCCAGCGTGGGACCGATGATGATGCCGATGGAGACGAAGACGCCGTTGAGGCCAATCGCTTTGCCGCGCTCCTGCGGCGGGAACGCCTCGGTGACGATGGCCATGCCCAGCGCCAGCATCATGGCGGCGCCGACGGCCTGCAGCGCGCGAAAGCCGATCAGCCAATAGATGGAGGGGGCGAAGCCGCAGAGCAGCGAACCGAGGGTGAAGACGACGATGCCGCCCGTGAAGAGTGGTTTTTTGCCGTGCATGTCGCCCAACCGGCCGACCATCAGCAGCAGGGTGGTTTGAATGAGCAGATAGGCGAGTACAACCCACTGTACGGTAGCGAAGTTGGTTTCCAGATCGCGCACGAGGGTCGGCAGCGCGATGTTGACGATGCTGCCGTCGATGGTGGAGAGAAATGTGCCAATGGCAACGGCCGTTAACACCCACCACTTTTGTCGATAATCTACCGCTGCCGGCGTCATCTATTTGATATCATGGTTGTAAAACCAGTTTGCCGCGCACGTCGCCCTGTTCAAGCCGGCGCAGAGCGGCGATTCCCTCGCTGAGCGGGTAGACGGCGTCGATGATGGGACGCAGACGGCCGTTCCACACCTGCGCCATCACATTGACATAATCTGTCGACGTGCCCATGCTGCTGCCGATGATGGTGAGCTGCTTACCGAACATCAGCCGGTTATCAAACTCAAATTTGGGACCGCTGGTATTACCGACGGTCAGCAGACGGCCGCCCCGTTTTAAGGCGCGCAAGGATTTGAAATAGGTCGCCGCGCCGACGTTGTCAACCACGACATCAACGCCCTGCCGCGCCGTTAATTTAAAAATGGCGCGCCCCCAATCTTCTGTATTGCGATTGATGAGGATGTCTGCGCCCAATTCGCGCGCCAGCTCCAGCTTTTCTTCGGAGGAGCCTACCACATAAATGGGGCCTGCGCCGGCCAGTTTTGCAATCTGGATGGAGGCGGTGTTGACGCCGCCGCCCGCGCCAACGATCAGCACCGATTCGCCCGGTTGGAGATTGCCGCGCGTGATCAGCGAGTGCCAGGCGGTCACAAAGACGAGCGAGGCGGCGGCGCTGTCTTCAAAGGTGGCTTGGTCGGGCATTTTGAAGAGATTACGAGCGGGAACGGCCGTATACTGGGCATAAAATCCGTCCACATGCTCGCCCAGGATGGCAAAATTGGCGCATAAATTATCCTTGCCGGCGCGCGCAAATGGGTCATTGGGATCGCAAAGGGTCGGGTTGATGGCCACGCGGTCGCCCACGGCGAAGCCTGTGACGGCGCTGTCCAGGGCCGCAACAACGCCGGCGCCGTCGCTGCCCATGACGTGCGGGAATTTGAGTTTGAGTCCGGGCCAGCCTTCCAGCACCCATAAATCGAGCCGGTTAAGCGCGGCTGCTTTGATTTCGACCAAAACCTCATGCGGGCCGATTTGGGGTTCGGGAATGTCGCAGTACTGCACCTGCTCCAGCCCGCCATGTTCGTAAAAAACAACTGCTTTCATTTTACTACTCCCATACTTCGTCGAGATTATCTTTATAATAGTCGAGGGTGTCGGCGTAGGCGCGAATATTTTCATCCTCCGTGGTATTGATTAGCAGGTCGAGCAGCAAGCGCACCGCCTCATCATCCTGACCATCGCTGTAGTAGGCCAGCGCCAAAAAGACGCGGCTGCTGTTATCGTCCGGGTTGGCGTCGACTGCCTTCTGCAAGGTGGCAATGGCCGTTTCAAAATCACCCACGCCGCGCTGGCAAAGTCCCAGGCAGGTCAGGCATTCCTGCAAATAGTCGCCGTCCAGGCCGGCGTCAACGGCGCGCTGGTAATAGGAGATGGCAACGCGCGCCTCGTCTAAAACGTCATAAGCCCCGCCGACTTCAAACAAAACCTGGGGATCGTCGGGGAATTCATCCAATAATTCCAGGAGCAGTTCCTGGGAGAGTTCCAATTCATCTTCTTGGCGCAGTTCTTTGGCGCGATTGAGGGTTTTTTCTTTGTCCACTGTTTCTTCCTCTTCAACGGTTGAGTATGTCGGCAATGATAGACAGGGTGGAAGAAATTGGCAATAAGAAACGGCCGTTTGCGTCCACATGCCAGATTCCAAAAGTTTTGGAATCGTTCGTTTATACCGCTTCTGTGTTTCTGCTCAAAATTGTGGGAGAGTGCGGCAGGGTGGGGTATAAATAGGCTATCATGACGACTCTACCACCCATTACGCAGCGCGTAGCCGGTACATTATTGCAGGCAAACGGCCGTTCCGCCATCATTTTGCGCGCGCTAAAACCAGAAACTGAAACTGAACCGCTGGTTTATTTACGTTATGCTCTGGTGACGCGCGGCCCGGAAGAACATATATTTCCCGCTTTCCTGCTAGACGATTGGGGCAAGGAAATACGCGGTCTGAAGCTGTATCGCTGGATCCGGGAGTATGGCGAACGTTTCCCGCGCGGCGAAATTTTTGGCTATGAGCAGGACGGCAGCGAAACCCAATGTTTTTTACGTGGGTTGGAATTGTATGCGCGCCTGCCGTGTTACGCTTACTTAGATGGGGCGCAGCCGGTGGAAACTGGGGTTTTGCTCAGCGACATTTTGCTGCCGCAAGCTGATGTGAGTACGCCGCGGCTCATCAAACGCCCTGCTGATTTGAAACGGCCGTTAGCCGCAGCGCGCGTTAAGTGGTGGGCCGCGCCGACCGGAAATACCAGCTTTGACCTGGCGCAGCTAGACCAATCACCCCATCCTGAAAATAATTAAAAGCAGCCATCATGCCAACACCGTTCATGCATTTGCAAATTGCAGAAAAAATAAAATCGAGCCTGCCGCCATCACCGCCAGAAGCTGATTTGCGGGCTTTGCTGGCCGCCGAATGGCCTGCTTTTTATCTGGGCAGCGTGGCGCCAGATTACCAGACGATTTGTAATGTGCCGCGTGCAGAAACCCATTTTTATGATATGCCGCCTGAACCTGATAACATGGGTTATACGCGCCTGCTGGCGCAAAATCCTCAACTGGCGCATGCAACTGCCTTACCGGCGGCGACGGCCGTTTTTTTGGCGGGTTATTTGGCGCACATTTATCTTGATCTCGTCTGGCTGCGCGAAATTTTGTATCCGCTCTTTGTCAAGGCGCCTGATATTGGGGATCGTAATCAACGCCATCTTTTGCATCTGGTTGTGTTGACCTATCTGGATGGCCTGGCGTACCAATCTTTGCCGGAGTCGGCCGGAGCGACCCTGGCTGCGGCTCGTCCTACTTATGTGTTGAATTTTGCCGCCGATGTTGATCTGGTCAAATGGCGTGATTTTCTGGTTCCGCAGTTGGCGCCGGGGGCGGCTTTAGAAACAATACCGATTTTTGCAGGACGGTTGGGATTTACGCCGCAGGAATTTGCTGCTCGCCTGGAAGACCCCGCCTGGATGCAGAGTCGAGTTTTTGATTTGATTCCGGTTGAACAGATACAATTGCGGCTGGAAACGGCCGTTGTCGAGAGCACGGCGATAATCGAACAATATTTGTTTCCCGTTGAACCAACATCCTGATATGAAAAAGAAATTGCCATGACAGTCGTTGTTAAAACAAAAATCCGTACTACAGTTCAAGCCCGCTTCCCAAATGGCAGCGCTTACGAAGGGCCGCTGGACACCCCAATTGAGACCTTTCTACAGGCGGCAAATTTGACATCAGATGGACAAATTGTCGCCGCGCTGGTTAACGGCAAGCTGCGTGAGCTTTCTATGCCGCTCACGTATGACGCCGACATTGTGCCGGTTACAACGGCCGATTCCGATGGCGCGCGTATCTACCGCCGCTCCTTGTGCTTTTTGATGATTGCTGCGGCGGTAGAACTCTTTCCCAACCATGCCATTGATATCCATCATTCCTTGCCTTTCGGGGGCTATTATTGCGAGCGAGATAATGGTCAGCAATTGACGAATACTGAATTGGCGCGCCTGGAAGCGCGCATGCGTGAATTGGTGGATGCAGATTTGCCCATCTATCACGTACGCGTGCCGCTGGATGAAGCGCTTTCTCTGTTTCGGCAGCAGGGGGATTTGGAAAAGGCGGAACTTTTTTCCAAGCGCCGTAAAGATTATTTGACGCTCTATGAATTAAATGGGGTGCGTGATTATTTTCATGGGTTTATGGTGCCGCGCACGGGTTACCTGGATTTATTTGCTTTGCGTCCGTATGCGGATGGCTTTATTTTACAATTTCCGCGCCGCCAGGCTCCCAACGTATTGCAGCCCTTTGAGGATGAGCCCCGTTTGGCGCGAATATTTCGCGAATACCAGGAGTGGCTGGACATTATGGGTGTGGCCAGCGTGACCGCTTTGAATGAGGCAATTGCAAACGGCCGTTCTCGCGAAACTATCCTCGTGGCTGAAGCGCTCCACCAGCGCCAGCTTAGCCGAAATCGCTTCTGAGATTGCCGAGCGCCAGCCTGATGTCAAAATTGTACTCATATCCGGACCCACCTCGGCCGGAAAAACCACCTTTAGCAAGCGCCTGGCAATCCAACTGCTGGCCAACGGCATTTTTCCGGTGACCATTGCGATGGACAATTATTTTGTCAACCGGGATGACACCCCGCGTGACGCTTATGGCAACTATGATTTTGAGGCGCTCGAAGCGTTGGATATTGAGTTGTTTCGTAGCCAAATGCGCGAATTGTTGGATGGCGGTACGATCGTGCAGCCTGTATTCAACTTCCACAGCGGCCGCCGTTCCTGGGGCAAAGAATTAAAAATTGGTCCTGAACAGATTATTTTGATTGAAGGTATTCACGGGCTTAATCCGCGTCTGGTAGAAAGCGTACCCGAGCGCGCCTTGTATCGCGTTTTTATTTCCGCTTTTACCCAGCTTAATCTCGATCGCCACAACCGCGTGCCGACAACCGACACGCGTCTGCTGCGCCGTATCGTGCGTGACGCCGCCCACCGGGGCTACATGGCCGCCGATACGATTGCGCGCTGGGGCAGCGTGCGGCGCGGCGAGAAAAATTATATCTTCCCGAACCAGAACAATTCCGACATCTTTTTTAACTCTGCGCTGGTGTATGAGCTTTCGGTTTTGAAGGCGCTGGCGCAGCCGCTGCTGCTGCAGGTTGAGCCGGGAACGCCGGAACGCGTCGAAGCCAACCGTTTGCTCGCTTTTCTGCAATGGTTTGATCCGATTCCGGTTGAGGAAATGGGCTGCATCCCTGGAGATTCGATTTTACGCGAGTTTACCGGCGGTTCGGTGTTAGAAGATTTTGAGCCGTGGCAATCTTGAGGGCGGTTGGGGCAACTTGTAGTGCATTAATACGTAATGGATTTTGTCCTTAATTTGTTAACACTAATCGATTGCGTACTGCGTATTGTTAAGCAAGAGGCATTTTACGAAATACGCACTATGCTGGAAACAAGTGTGGCTGAAGCTTTGTCACATACCCTGGTACAAGCTGAAGGATTACTGAATCAAGCTAGCTTTGGAGAATTTTATGCGAATTATTTTATATTTGGGTAAGGGCGGCGTAGGTAAAACAACAGTTGCCGCCGCAACTGCCTTGCGCAGTGCGGAATTGGGTTACAAGACGCTGGTCGCCAGCACCGACATTGCCCACAGTCTGGCCGATTCGTTAGATATGCCCTTATCGGCCATGCCGGAAGAGGTTGCGCCGAACTTATGGGCGCAGGAAATCAGCGTGGTGGCCGATATTCACAATTATTGGGATACGCTGCAAACCTTTGTCTCCGGCCTCATATCGGGACCAGGGGTCAGCAATGTGGTGGCGGATGAGCTGTCCGCTTTTCCCGGCATGGATGAAATTGTGAGCCTGCTGCATATCAACAAACAGGCCACCGAGCGCAATTTTGACCGCGTGATCATTGACGCTGCGCCGACCGGCGAAACAATTCGCCTTTTGACGATGCCGGACACCTTCCGCTGGTACGCCGGCCATCTTTCCCGTTATGAAACCGGCGTGATGAAAGCGTTAAAACCTTTTGCCGGCCGCCTGATGCAGGGGCCGATGGAGGTTTTGAATGCCTTCAATAAGCTGGATGAAGCCACGGCCGAATTACGCGCCACGCTCTCTGATCCCGAAATCAGCAGTTACCGGGTGGTTTTGCAGCCGGAAAAAATGGTCATGCGCGAAGCCGAACGCGCCATCAGCTACCTGGGTTTGTTCAATTACCCGGTTGACAGCGTGATTATCAACCGCATTTTGCCGGAATCGGCCGCCGAAGGGGAGTTTTATCGTAAGCGGCGTGAAATTCAGGCTAAATATATCCAGATGATTGAAGACAATTTTCGGCCGTTGCCCATCTGGCGCGCGCCTTATTACGCCGAAGAAGTGGTCGGGCCGCAGGCGCTTTCGCGCCTCGCTTTTGACTGTTTTGGCAACGAAGATCCCGTGCCAGATTTTCTATCACGGCATTTTGCAGGAAATTATCGAATTGGAAAACGGCGGCTACCGGCTGCGGCTGCCGGTGCCGTTTGTGACCGGCAGCGATGTCAAGCTGCGCAAGCGCGGCGACGAGATGTTTATCACCATTGGCAACTTCAAGCGCGAGATGATTTTGCCCACCGTGCTGGCCAAACGGCGCGCCGCCGGCGGCGCCTTGCGTGACGGCATGTTGGAAATTGATTTTATGCCGCTGGAATCGGTGGAAAGACAGACGCCGGCGGCGGAAGTTTAGTCCATAATCATCGAATGACACGTGGGTCTGCCCCTACATTATATCAGGGCATGTTGCCGGTTAAGATGGGGTAAACCGATTCGATTTCAACGCCGTATGAGCTGTTATCTTCCAGCCGCAGCCGTATTTGATTAGCGGCTCCGATGAAACGGCCGTATTCCGGAACGGCCGTTTCGCCCCAATTTACATTATCAACTTCGCGCCAGTTTTCCTGTTCCCAATCCCACAACAGCACGTTAGGCGTAGGAAGGCTGGGATCATAAGATTGCAGAGCGATTGCTAAATCAGTTACCTGGAACGGGTTAAATTGAGCTCCAGGTGTAAATTCAAATTCTATCCAGCCTCCATTTAACAACATGTTTTGAATCGAGGGATCATACAGCCCACTGTCTCGCAGAACGACCCAATCCAAAAGAACCAGCGGCACGTGGATGTTTTCGCCTTGCAGCGCCTGCTGCTGCAGCGGCAGATCGATTAAATAAAGCGAAGTTTGCTGAGTTTCGAAGTTGGATTCTTCCAGAGATGCATCTATTTGCGGCGCATCTGACCATGCCAGCAGCGTTACTGTTGATGGTGTGTTTGAATTGGCGTTGCCCGGGCTGCTGAAGGAACCTTCCAGCGCTTGCAGCATTTGCCAGCGTGGGAAAACATCTACATCATTGTAGTAATCGCTTGTGCCCAGCAAGGTTTCAACATTGGCGCTTAATGGGTATGCGGATCCGGTGCGACTGCTGAAAAGGGCAGTTGTCGTGGGATTGCTAACCACCTGGCGCAGCGTCTGGCGCTCGCCAGGCGTGAGATCGCCTAACGCATACGCCTGATTGCCAATCAACAACGAGGTGTTTTCGAGGATAATAGCGCTCAAATTTTCAACGACAATATCCAAAACCACATCGCCGCCATCCATTACAATTGCAGCCGAAGCGTTGACGGCGGGTAATGGCTGGGTGCTGTCGACTAAAAAGGTGGCAATTTCACTGATATCGGTTCGGATTTCGCGCACAGTGAGTGCATTACCACGCGTGATGGCTTCAAAATTGCTCCCGGTTCCAGAGAATCTGTCGCTTAAGGGTCGCGCGGCGCTGCTCGCGGGCAGGTTTAAATTATATGCCGCGCGTCTTGGGGAATATAAACCCAAAACGCTTTGCACACGGCCGTTTTCGACGCCAGCCTGACCAGTAACCACCGACATCTGGTTAATGATGGGCGAGTTCCCCTTGATTTGAAAACCAATGAAATAAGTCAGCCCGCTGAAAAGCAGCACGAGTACTGGAATTGTGACCCAGGCCAGCTCGCGCCGGTTGAAACGTTTAAGGAGTAAATAATTGACCGGTCCGATCAGCAGAATGTAGACGACCAGGAATAAAATTAGCGCGCCCATAGAAGGCAGCGATAAAGAGGGCAGGCTGGAAACGGCCGTTTCGGCGGCGCTACTGTTTTGAATTCCACCGCTCCAGATCGGTAATTCCGGAACCTGACCAGCAACTGCGGCCCAAAAAATCGGGCTGCCGTCCCAATCTTTTAGAGGAGCCAATTTGGGGTCTAAACTCAAGAAATAGACCGCGCCGCGTCCCACCGGCCTTTTTGCCAACAGCGGCAGGCCATCTTCATGGAATATCAGCTCGCCCTGACGCAGACTGCTTTCTACCACCAGGTAGGGACCGGCGTCCCGAAAGCTGACGCCTATATTTTCGCGTAGTGTTGGGAGGTCATTTGCATTTGCCGTCCCGCTAATAGTAACAGGAAGCAGTTCGGCAAGCGGAACGGCCGTTTTCTGCCAGTTTGGCCCGCCTGTGACCACAAGCTGGCCTCCGTTTTCCAACCAGGTTTGCAGGGCGTTGATTTGAGCGGGAGAAAGCTGGCTGGCGTCGGCGTCATCGAGGATCAAAATATCGAGCGCCTGCCAGGTAACGGCCGTTTCCGGCAGATCCGCCAGCGATAAAAAAGCGACGGCCGCATCCCGCCGTTGGCCGGTTACATTTTCTAAAAATGTAAACTCATCCGGTTCGGATGTGACCACGCCATATAATAAATCCGCTGCATCAAGCGCCAGCAAGCGGTTGGTTACGGCCTGACTGACTATTTGCCCATTGGCGGTGAGGAGTTCAACCGGTAGTTCTGTGGAAAATGCCTGCGCAGGGAAGACTGGAAGCGTAATTCTTTTGTTGGATTGGGTTGGCAGGCTCACCAACGCATCATAGATGACGCGGTTGTCTAAGGTATCGGCGCCCGTGATAACACGGACGCTGCCCTCAACAGCGGGGCCATCATTGGCGGCAGTGATCGCAACGGGCAGCCAATATCCGCGTTTGTAGTAGCCGTCAAAGCCGCCGGCCGCTTCCAGAGTTGGCCGGGGTTCGCTTTCCTGAGCAGCAACCGTCACTACACCCAATATGAGCAAAATCAGCGCTGCCCAAAAAAACGTTTGGAGCGGCCACAAAAAAATCTTTCTCATCAAAGGAACTCTATCATGTAATCATCGATTGGCACGTCAGGGCGGGTTTGCTCAATCCAGGCAACTGACTTTTCCAGCAGCCCATGTAAATACCCGCTATCATTGCCAATGGTGACCAAACCGATAACGGCCGTTTGCCACAGCTCATGACAATCAATTTCGGCCGTGGCCACGTTAAACTGCTGGGAGAGACGGCGCAGTATTGATTTGAGAATACGCCGTTTTTCTTTTAGGGAAGTCACGCCCTCCAGATTTAATTTAATGACGCAAGTTGCTACATGCATAGATACAATTGTGCCCTAACCTTAAAATCTGGCAATAATGCCAAAACCTTTCTGATTAGAATCTGTTTATCAAGTAGAATGGTATCAACGAAATTACCTTGTTGATTAACATTTGATACGGTAAGACTTACAAAATGGCGTATTTTAATGTTATTCTGAGATTTTTCGTTTAAGCAAGCGTATAGAGTTCAGATAACCTGCGATTTTCGAATAAGGATAGTGGTGGATGGAAGAAAAAGAAACGATTCCCGACATTGAAGAAGAATACACTCCTTACGAAGGGGTTCCACAGCAAAGGCTTTATCCGCCGCCGGCTAGTGGAGGCGGTTCTAATATTTTAAGAAACTCAGCATTTGGATGTGTGATTTTATTTTTTGCTCTTCTTTCGGCAGCCGTGATTATTTTTATGATCGGATTGAATAAAACACAGGAATCCGTTGTTGAACCTATCAGCGATCTGGTGAAGCAGTTGGTCGTGCCGGTGACGCCGGTTATTTTGCCCAATCCTTCAACGATTGTGCGCGAGATTAACGATCTGGCTCGCCTGGAAACAGCTTCATATGAATATGAAAAGGTGATTACAGCGGAGAACAATACCGATTTGTTTTGGGGCGCGCTGGGTGAGTCGATGGTTTTTGTGGCTAACGGCCGTGTTTATGCCGGTCTTGATTTTGCGGATATGGCGGTAACTGATTTGCAGGTTTATGATCCGGTTACGGTGTATGTGCATTTGCCGGAAATACAAATTTTTGAAGATATTCCCATTCTGGATAATGAAAAATCGTTCGTTGCTGACCGGGATACCGGCATTTTTACACGCGCGGATCCGGAATTGGAGACACAAGTGCGGCAGGAAGCAGAAAAAGCAATTCTGGCGTCTGCTTATGAGAGTGAAATTTTGGAGCGGGCGACTTTTAATGCACAGCAATATATGCTCAATTTCTTAGGCGGATTGGGTTTCGAAAATATAATTTTCACAGATGAACCGCCGCTGCCGGCGCCTCCTTACGAGCAATCTGTGCCCAAGGGTTTTGTGCTTACGCCGGCTCCGTAATAATTTCGCTGCATTGTGACTGTCCAGGGCAGACGCGCAGGTCTGCCCTGAAACTGCCTGAGAAAAGAGTTTATCCGGCGTAGCTCCAGCCAATATGGGGCAAAGTTAGCGTTTCGTCGACAGAACCTGCTTTTATCACGCCGGCGTTAATGACTTCGCCAACCAGGATATCGTGACCGCTACCCATATCGACTATTTTTCTGACTTTGCATTCCAGGTAAACGGCCGTTCCCGGCAGAATTGGACAGCCGACTTCAGGCGACAGGTCAAATGCGACGCCTGCCATCTTGTCGGGTTTTTTGCTGCGTCCCTTGGTGAAGGGCATCATGGAGTCCTCGTCTCCTTTTTTGAAGAGATTGACCGCAAATACGCCGCTTTCTGTGATCAGTCCGTGCGTATGGCAAGTTTTTTGCAGCCCAATAGCCACCAGACGCGGCGTGAACGAGACTTGTGAAAACCAATTGAAGACCATGGCATTGTGATCCTCACCTTTATCGTTGCGTGAAGTTAGGGCGTAAAAGCCATAGGGGATACGATTGAGACCTTCTTTTATTGCTTCATCTGACATAAAATAGCTCCTTTTTGGTAAACGTTCAGTAATGTTTTCTATATTATTTTAGCAACAAATCGTATGTCTTTCCCCCCTCACATTCCCGGTTACCGCTGGCTTGCGCTTCTGGTTGCAGCGTGTGCAATGGTTTGGATCGCGCTGGAGGGTGATTTGTTACAGGTTGTGTTTCTTAGCGTTGGCGTTACGGTCGTTTCCCTTGGTTATCTCTTGCAGAAATATTTGGCGGGACGGGTCTTGCCGGTAGGATGGGGCTTGCTGGTAACGGCCGTATTGGGCGCGCTCGCCGGCGGCGGCATTGTTGTATTGACTTTGCTGTTCATGGCGCTAAAAACCGGACTGCAT
This sequence comes from uncultured Chloroflexia bacterium, assembly GCA_963701435.1. Lineage (GTDB taxonomy): Bacteria > Chloroflexota > Anaerolineae > Promineifilales > Promineifilaceae > JAACFF01. The sequence goes on from CAVPAL010000004.1 coordinate 106,922, forward strand.
GCCCACGGGCCTGAATTCAGCGCCGCCGAATTGAGTTGGGTTGTTCAGCAGGCGCCATTGTGGATTGTTGTTGGGCTGTTGGCAGGGTTGGGCTGCGGTCTGCTTATGGCGGCATCGACAAAGCGCCAAACGTAATCAGGCGCCGCCGGATTTGCCAAATCGTGCTTCCAGCGTCTCAAGCGCCGCTTCCAACTCAGCCTGACGCAGGCTGGTAGTGACATCGCCGCGGGTACGTTCTAAAACGGCGCGCACAGTGTCTGTGCGGCGGCGCAGCCCGCCCGTAATCGAATCGTTAAAATCAATCGTCACCAAAATGCTGTAAATTTGATCCATTGCGTCTAACAGGCGTTCCGCCTCATCACTATGGCCATGCCGGATGATGTCCAAAATACGGCGGCGCAGTTCCGTAGCCGCTTCTGCCAGCCCATTGAGCCAGGTGCTGTATTCCGCGCCTAAATCTTCCGGTTTGGGCAACGGCCGTGCCCGCACCAGCGCATAGGTCAGATTGGCTTCAACATACTCTTTGATAGCGTCTTGCGTGTAACCGGCCCAATACAAATTGGGGAAATCCACCACATCTGCTACCAGCGTTTCGGTTGCTGTGCGCGCCTGCGCCATCAACGCTTCTGCCTTTTCCCACTCATCGCGGTGGATAGCGCGGATTGAGCGCGCGCAAAGATTGATCAAGCTGCGGGAACGTTGGTAAGCAAGATCGCGCGCCGAGTTGATACGTTCAAATTCATCGCGTATCAGGTCGGCCGTGTTTTCAAGTTGATCCATAACACCCTCATTATTCTTTGTCGTCGTTCTTTTGCGGATCGTCGCTATCGTCTCCGGACTCTTCCTGGGAAAAACGGAAGAAGCTGTCTGCCAATGGAGAGCTGCGTCGCGGAATGCGAATCTGACCATACTGCTGTTCGTAGGTTGCAATGTTTTGGGCCAGCGCCATTTGCAGAATTTTCGCGTGCATGGGAGACATGATGACGCGCGCCTGTACCTTACCGCGCGGCGTGCGCGGAAGCACCTGAGCAAAATCTATCACAATTTCTGATAGGGAATGGCTGATCATGGAAACGTTGGCGTAAACGGCCGTTAAATCTTTGGGCAGGTCGAGACTTATTTTCTGCTTGGGTTGTTTTGGTGGTTGTTGCGGCTCTTTCTTTTCTTCACTCATTTCTGTTTTCCTTGGCTCATGGTCTTTCGTATTGCACAGATTGAAAGATACACGAAGTTGGTTCATTGGGCAATCTTGATTGAGTTGGGCAAACGGCCGTGTTACAATGTTTTTAACTGCGGGAGCATCAGGTGAATTGTGATATGGCAAAATCAGGTTTTGAGGTTGTTGAACATACGGCCGATTGGGCCCTACGGGTTGTGGGACCTGATATGCCCGCGCTTTTTATTCAGGCCGCGCTGGGCATGGGCTATTTGATGGCGGGTGAGCTGGATGAGCTGCCGTTGAGCGAGACGCGTCAGCTATCATTGGAAGCGTATGACGCCGAAAGCCTGTTGGTTGATTGGCTGAGCGAATTGGCATATTGGGCTGAAACCGCGCGCCTGGTTTTTCGTGAATTTGATATGATAACGCTCACCCCGACACATCTGGAAGCGATTGTAAAGGGAGGCCCGGCGCATGAACTGCATAAAGAAATTAAAGCGGTCACCTATCATGATTTGGCGATTGTAGAAACGGCCGTTGGCCTGGAAGTTACCATTGTTTTTGACGTTTGAAAAGAGAGGCAAACCCATGAAACGCACAGATTTTAAACGAATTTCCCTCTATATCTATGAAATACCCCAATCATTCCGGCCAGACATGCGCGTTCCCGCCCGGTTTTATGCCGACAGCGAACTGCTGGAGGGGGCGCTTGGCGATAAAAGTCTGGATCAACTGGTTAATACCGCCACCCTGCCGGGCGCTGTCAAATATGCGCTGGCTATGCCCGACATTCATCAAGGATATGGGTTCCCGATTGGCGGCGTGGTAGCGACTGAACTACCCGATGGCGTCATCTCGCCCGGCGGCGTCGGATATGACATCAACTGCGGCGTGCGTTTGTTGGGCACTCATTTGGATGCGGAAGAAATTGGGCCGCATTTAGATGCGCTGGCGACTGAATTGCAGCGCAACTGCCCGCATGGCGTCGGGCGCGGCGGCAAAATTCACTTGAAGCGGCAGGAGCTAGCCCGGGTGGTGGAGCAAGGCGGACGTTGGGCGCTCAAAAACGGGTATGCGACCCAAAATGATCTCGAATTTACCGAAGAAAATGGCTGCATCGAAGGCGCAGACGCCAATAAAGTTAGCCAACGCGCCTTTCAGCGCGGTTTGGATCAATTGGGTTCGCTGGGCGCAGGCAATCATTTTATCGAGGTCGATCAGGTAGACGAACTGTTTGATGAAAAGGCCGCACAGCGTATGGGGCTGTTTCCGGGCCAGATCATCGTGCAGATTCACTGCGGATCGCGTGGCTTTGGCCATCAAATTTGCTCGGATTATGTCAAACAATTTCAGCGTGTTGTGCATAAATATCAAATCCAACTGCCCGACCGTGAGCTGGTTTGTGCGCCCTTGAGCAGTCCTGAGGGGCAAGATTATTTGGCCGCGATGAAGGCGGCGGCTAACTATGCCTTTGTCAACCGGCAGGTGTTGACTTATTTGATACGTGAAAGTTTTGAATTCATACTGGCCGGCAAAGTGCGTAACCACTACGTGTATCAGATTTATGACATTGCCCATAATATGGCCAAAGTTGAAACCCATGATGTAGACGGCCGTCAAATAAAGGTTTGTGTCCATCGCAAAGGCGCGACGCGCGCTTTTGGCCCCGGATCGCCTGTATTGCCGCAAAAGTATCGCGACATTGGGCAGCCTGTGCTTGTGCCTGGTTCGATGGGCACGGCCAGTTGGGTGCTTGTGGGCACGGAAAAGTCGATGCAGCAAAGTTTTGGCTCTACCTGTCATGGGGCCGGGCGCACCATGAGCCGCGCTAAAGCGAAGAAGCTGGTTTATGGCAGCGAACTGCGTGAGGAATTAGAAGCGCAGGGTATCCATATACGCGCCGGCAGCATGCGTGGTCTGGCCGAAGAAGCGCCCATTGCTTACAAGGATGTCGATCGAGTGATTGAAGTTGTCCACGGCGCTGGAATCGCCAAAAAAGTAGCGCGGCTCGTTCCACTGGCAGTTGTGAAGGGTTAGGTAATTTCCATAAAGGTGATTTTTGAACTACGGCCGGCGTTATTTTGATGTCGGCCGTAGTTTTTTTATAAGAAATTAGTCCTGATATGGACATTCCAGCCTCAGCACAGCCGATTTTCCCCTACAATATAGATGCGGATTAGGTAAACCGCAGAAACTATTCGGAAATCCAAAAAGGTTTGAACTGCGGTTTCCTTGAGGAATCGGCAACCATTTGAGCATTTTTAATTCTGAAAATTTGTTGCCGATTACCTAAATCGAACGCATTAATTTACTGTGCATAATCCAATTAGCGAGTAAAGGATGAAGCGACCTAAAAACCTTGTTGTAAATGTGATTGTGTTTATTTTGGGGATTACAGTAGGAATGGCGATCGTGACGCTCATGAAAGGCGCTCGCCCCACACCGATTGTGATCGTGCCGCCGGAGCCTTCCGCCACGCCAATTCCAACAGTTACACCCGGCCCGATGCAGATTTTTGTGAATGGGGCTGTCGCTGCGCCGGATATTTATGCTTTGCCGCCCGGCAGCCGGGTTGAAGAGGCGATTCATGCTTCGGGTGGTTTTACGGCGCAGGCGAATACGGCCGTTATCAATCTGGCGCAGCCGCTGCAGGATGGCATGCAGGTATATGTGCCGGCTCAGGGTGAGGAAGTTGTGGCTTTACCGGGTGTTGTTGGCGTCATTGAGGAAAACGCACCGGTGGATGTTGCCTCTCGCACAGGCGCGGGTATTGAGTTGTTGATTGACATTAATTCAGCAACTGCTGATGAACTGGAATCTCTGCCGGGTGTTGGACCGAGTACCGCACAAAAAATCATCGATTTCCGCGAGGCAAACGGCTCTTTTGCCGCGATTGAAGCGATTATGCAGGTTCCCGGCATTGGGGAAGGCAAATTCAACGAAATGCAGGCGTTTATTTCGATTGGTAATTGACATCTATTTTTATCTGGTCAACCAGTTTTTGTGCGAAGAATTTTTAGACACGATTTTTACGAATGAACTGAATTTGGGCGATCCGCATTTTTCATTTATGCGATTTTTGCTGTTTGTGTTGAAAATCTTGATCTACTGAATCTTGTTAATTTGATTGATTTTGTCAATTTCTTGGTTTGCGATGTGGTTTGGTGTGTACGGCCGTTTTCAATGCCTTGATCTCTTCTTTATTCAAGTAACGCCATTTTCCCAACGGTAAATCCCCCAGCGTGATTGGTCCAATTCTTTCGCGCACTAATTTACGCACCGGATGGCCAAATCTGGCGGCAACACGTCGAATTTGCCGTTTGCGCCCTTCCCGTAAAATGATGCGCAACTGCGTTTTTTCCTGATGCCGTTCTAATATCTCAATCGGCGCCGGAGCGGTTATTTTGCCGTCCAGAGTCACACCGCGCCGCCACTGGTCTAAGGCCCAATCCGGCATGCGTCCTTCTAGATCGACGCGATAGACTTTTTCATGCTGGTAGCGGGGATGGGTCAGCCGGTTGGCCAGCTTGCCGTCGTTGGTCATGAGCATCAGCCCTTCACTTTGTTTGTCTAACCTGCCGACGGGGTAAATGTGGCCGCTAACCGGGACCAAATCACGTACAGTTTCTCGATTTTGATCCAGCTCATCTTCCAGCGATGAGATCACGCCTCTGGGTTTGTTGAGCATGATATATATGTTTTTTTCGGAAGGCAGGCGCAGGGCATGGCCGTCTACTTCAATCTGATCCACGGCCGGGTCTGCTTTATCGCCGAGTTTGGCGAGACGGCCGTTTACTTTTACTCGTCCGGCTGCGATTACCGTCTCGTTTTCCCGTCGTGAACCAAGTCCCGCGCGCGCCATTATTTTTTGTAGTCGTTCTTGCATGGTTTCCTGCGTCCCTATTCTTCTTCATCTTCTATGGCCGGCAGTTCTGAAAGCATCGCCAGTCCAAAATATTGTAAGAAATCAGGGGTTGTCGCGTAGAGAATCGGCCGGCCAGGGGTTTCCATGCGGCCAACTTCTTCAATCAACCCTTTGCTCAAAATTGAACGCAGCGCGCCATCGGAATTGACGCCGCGAATCTGGTCAATGCGCGGGCGCGTAATGGGCTGCAAGTAGGCTACAATAGCCAGTACCTCCAGGGCAGCCTGGCTGAGCCGCGTGGTAAATTCCAAACCAAGGAAATGCTCAATGACGCCGCTGGCCTCGGGCGCGGTGGTGAGCTGTACGGCATTGCCCACCCATTGCAGGCGAATGCCGCGCTGTTTGTAGGTTTCAGTCAGTTCATCCAGCAGATTGGATACGGCCGTTGGCGTTAAATCAAGCGCTTGCGCCAGACGGGCGGTCGAGACGGGACCGCTGGAGACAAATAATATGCTTTCTAGTTGGGCTGTTGGGCTGAGTTGATTATTTTGGACTTCATTTGACATTAGGTTGATTATAACAACGGCCGTTTACTGCTCCAAAGATTCGGGAAAAGGTAAATTATAATTCAACAGTTCATCAATCACGCGGCCGGGATCAGGTTCGCTGATTTCTACATGAAAAACCTGCCTGACGCTCATCACGTTCACGTGTACCTGCGCTACCGTCCCGGCGCTGGTTCCCTCTTGTTCGACAATCAAATCGGTGAAATATTGTTTGGGCAAAATTGCCGGATGTCCGCTATGATAATCTGCAATGATGGCATAAACTTGTTTTGCCGGGGCGTCAATAGCCGCTCAAGCTGAGGCTTGGAATATACTCATGTGATGCTCCTTAGGAACGAGAATTAAATAATGTGCCCGTTTGTAGTAACCGCTTTAGCGGTTTTCTGGACGGCTAAAACCGTTACTACAAACTAAAATGGACATGTTATTTAAGTGCCATTCCTTAGTAATCGTCTGCAAATTAGTTCACCGAGAAGTTCAACTTCTCCAAAGAAGTTGAACTTCTAAATCGGGAAGTTATTTTTAGACACTCACTTACTTAGTTGAGTAGTCAATAGTCAGGTAGTCAGGTAGTTAAGTAGTTGCTGGTGTTATAGACTTTTTTGGAAGAGGTTGCTGTATGTTGATTGGTTTGATGACGGCCGTTTCCGTGGCGCTGCTGATTTTCTTCACGCTGCGGGCGCGCTGGCGTTATAAAAAGTTATTGGCGACTGTTGAGGTTGTCCGGTTGCCGAAGGTAGTGTCCCGGTTTCTGGACAACAGCCGCCATATTGATATCTACTTGCCGCCCGGCTACCGGCGCGATCCGTCTCAACCGGCGTATAAAACATTGTATATCAATGATGGTCAGGATATGGAGCAACTGCGGCTGCGCGAAACGCTGGCCACTTTGTATGCCCGTGACCGGCTGCAGCCCATCGTGGTTGTGGCGATTCCCGCGAATGCGGATAGGCTGCAAGAATATGGAACGGCCGTTGCCCCCAATGCGCAGGGGTTGGGCGCAAAAGCGGCGCTCTATAACCGCTTTGTGACGCAAGAGTTAATGCCTTTGATTCAGCAAGAATTCCACGTATCGGAGCATGTGTTGGATACGGCCGTTCTGGGCGCATCGTTGGGTGGATTGTCGGCTTTTGACCTGGCGTGGAACTATCCTGATATATTTGGCAAAGTGGGCGTGTTTTCTGGTTCCTTCTGGTGGCGCGCGGCCGAAGACGAAACGCGCGTCCCGCCCAACCAGCTCATTGCGCCCGCCATCGTGCGCCAAAGTCAATACCGGCCTGCTTTTCGCGGCTGGTTCGAGGTCGGCGCGCGGGATGAACTCAGCGACCGGGATAATAACGGCGTAATCGACGCCATCCAGGACACGCTGGAGTTGATTGATGACCTGGTTGCATTAGGCTACCGGCGGGATGCGGATGTGATGTATGTGGAAGTGGAAAACGGCCGTCACGATTGGCCAACCTGGGCTGAGGCGCTGCCAGAGTTCTTATGCTGGGCTTTTCCTAAAAAGTCGCCTCAAACACGCCCTGTTTTTGTTTTATGAGCCATGCGATGCAAAAAATGGGAATATTCAATGTATAATGTAGTATAAACTGGGAGGGGCGTGCTCCGTGTTACAGGTGTAACCTGAATAGTCACAATTGTTCAAAAGTTTATAGGAGATGTATCGATGCAGGCATTTAACAAAATTGGATTTCACGTCGGGGGCGCCATAACCAGTAAGGCAACGAAAACCTGGTTAGAAAAACTGGATGCGGCCGGCATTCCCTTCTTTTTGACAACGGCCGATTCCACCAGTGGGCTTAAAAATGCCCAGGATATCGCGCGCGTCTCAACGACAAAACATACAATTGTGTATCGTTGTCTCGACGGTCCGGCCGAACCGGACTACAACCTTCAGCCGGAAGCCGCAGCGCGCGCCTTTTGGCAGACACATAAAGCGGCGCTGCCCGCAGAACTGGAACCGGCTATCACCTGGATTGAGCCAATGCAGGGCGTTGTGGGGGCGACGACTGCCGGAAACTGGTTGGGAGATTTTGCTTTTCATTTAGGCCAACTGACCCTGGCGGGTGGATTCAGGCTCGCGGCCTTTGGATTTGATACCGGCTCCCCGGAAGGTGGGTTGTGGGACATGATCGGAATGCTGCGCTACTTAAGTTTGTGCGCCGAGCATCCTGGCCGCCTGGGTGTGGCGCTGCATGAGTTCAGCCAGCGCGTTGATGATATTGGCTTTATGTGGGGCGAGAAAATCGGCCGTTTTCAACATTTGTTTTCCGTTTGTGACAAACATAATATCCTGCGCCCACCAGTTTTGATTACTGCCTGGGGTTGGACCGATGCCCGTATCACGCCGGTTACCAGCCGCGCCGTGACCGATATTAAAAAAGTAGCCGAATTATACGCGCAGTATGCTCAGATTTTAGGCGCGGCGATCTGGAACGGCAAAGACAATGGCTTTATATTCCGGCAGGTCAATCGACTTTATGCGCCGTTAACCGAAATGACGCTGAAAACGCAGTTTGCAATTTTGGCGCCGCAGGTTGGATCGGGTGAATCGCCGATGTCGCTTGCAGCCGCTCAGCCAATGAAAAATAACGCGCGTTTTATTAGCGATGTGACGATACCCGATGATACGCGTCTGCCTGTTGGTGAGTTATTTATTAAAACATGGCGCATTGAGAATAGTGGCAGTGTGGCCTGGAAGCCGGGTTTTAAACTGGTGTTTGTGGGTGGGGAGCGATTGGGCGTGGATGAGGAACGGCCGTTGCCCGCTGCAAGTCCCGGTCAACAGGTCGAAATCAGCCTGGACATGCGCGCGCCGGATCTGACGGGTACATTTTTCAGCGACTGGCGCTGCCAGGACGCCGACGGCAATCTTTTTGGCGACATCATTTATGTGCGCATTGTCGCCTACCAACCTCAACCGGTGGGAACCTTAAAGAGTCTGTTTTTGGCTGATGTGACCATTCCTGATGATACCGAAATTGAACCAGGGACGCAGTTCATTAAAACCTGGCGCATCAAAAACGACGGCACGCGTGATTGGACGCCCGGTTTTAGGCTGGTCTTCACCGGCGGCGCCGCCATGACCGGGGCCACCAGCCGTCCAATTCCACGTGTAACTGCCGGCAGCGAAGTCGAATTATCGCTTGAGTTAAGCGCGCCAAACGCGCCGGGAACGCATTTTTGTGATTGGCGTTTGCAAGATGATCAGGGTGAGTTTTTTGGCGATACGATGTATGCGCGCATCATTGTGCCGTCGCCGGCGGGCGCTTCACTGACAGCGCCGCTTTCACAAAATGATCCTGCCTGGGCCGGACTGCGTCTGGGTCACGCCGGCTCGCCGCAGACAATTGGCAAGTGGGGTTGTCTTCTGACTTGTTTTGCAATGATGGCCAATGCGCTCGGCAAAACGACCAACCCGGCCCAATTGAATGAGGCGGTGATTCGCAAAGGGGGCTTTGTCAATATTTTTGAGACCAAATGGAAGGCGTTGAGTGATGTGTATACTGAAATTGTCTATGAGGGTAAGTTTGGCTCTGCTCCCGACGTCGTCACGCGTATCAATGATAATCTGGCAAATGGTTTTCCGGTCGCGATTCAGGTGGATTTCACGCGCGACACGCCCTATTCGGACAACGATCAGCATTGGGTTTTGATTGTGGGACGAGATGGGAATGATTATCGCATCAACGATCCCTGGCTGTGGCCGCCGCAGGAAGCCTCATTGCGACAGCGATACGGCCGTGCCGGGCGACCTCTCTTTGAAACCGTTATGTCGGCTATATTTTACCGTTCGGCGCAGCCAATCTCGCCGGTTGTGAAACCCGCCGCATCGGTGCTGCAAACCGGCATCAACATCAATCCCGATGCGCCGCACAGTAACCCGGTTGATAATGATGATCTCAAGGGTTTGAATTGGGTGCGTCTGGTCTTCAAGCTGGCGGCGCGCGTGAATGAAGCCGAGCGCGGAGATATTGACAAGGCATTTGCACAGTACGATCCCATCATCCGCAAATATAATCGGATGGGCGTTAACAGCTTGATCATCATTAACCAGGAAACGGTGTGGCATCCGGCTCCTTGGATCGGGAATAATGATTGGGAAGGTTTCAGCACAAAACTGGCGGATGTGGCTGCCCAGATAGCGCGCCGCTACCGGCGGTATGGCGCCGGGGTGGCTTATCAGATTTGGAATGAAGGGGATAAACAGCATAATCCCGCCTCGGTTTTTGTGACGCCGCAACAATACGCGCTGATTTTGCGCAAAACGGCCGCTGCGATTCGCGTCGAAGCGCCCGATTCACCGATTATTTTCAACGGTATGGCGACTGGCCCGGATACGGCCGTTGCCTATATCAAACAAGTGCGCGCAGCCCTGGGCGGCAGTTTGCCCGTTGACGCCATTGGCGTTCATCCCTATACGCGCTGGGGAACCTATGCGCCTTTTGATTGGGGAAAAAATTTCGGCACTTTGGCGGATGCTTTTGCAAGATATAAAGCCGGGCTTCCCGGAATGAAACTGTGGATTACTGAAATAGGCGTGGCTGACGACAACGAAATTGGCTCGCAGCATTACGCGGAAATTGCCAAATATTTTACTGATGTGTACAAGACTGTGGGGGAACGCTTTGCAGAACAGGTTCCGGTGCTAATCTGGTTTGCCTGGTCAGACTGGATGCGTAACGCCGGCGTTGTCAACAGAAACGGCGAGCGCAAAGATCAAGTTTACGCTGCTTTTCGCACTGTGCGCAACCGCGAATTATGGACGTAACAAGGTCATGTGTGCGTTCTCTATAACGCACACATGACCTTATCAAAAGCAGGTTTAGGGAATTGCATTTCCCGGAACTCGATAGTTTTCCTAACCGGCCAAAAATTCTTCCAGATTGGCGCGGCTGATGCGGTAAGCATTGCCAATTTTGCGCGCTTTCAAATCGCCGGCCGTAATGGCCGCCATCACATCCTCTTCAGAAACCTTCAGCACTTCCGCCACCTGAGAGGGGGTCATCACATCAGCCATCCCGCCTGAAGGCGCCGGCGCTGCCTGCTGGGACTGCTGGGTTTGCTGCTGGGGCTGCATTTGCTGCTGCTGCATCCCTTGTAATGCGGCCATACCCATGGCCCCAAAACCAATTTCGCCCAGGTTGCCGCCGGCCGGATTTTCCGCCGCCGCTATCAGCGCATCCGCCTGCTGTTTTTGCACATAGCTGGTTCCGTAACCCATATTGGTTACCACTTCCAATGAATTGGGATGCAGACCCATAACAATATTAAAATCAACCAAAACCATGCCGATGGCGTCAAACTCTTCTTGCAGTAGACCAATGAGCAGTTCGTTGAGTTCTTTAGTAAAAGATTGTAGTTGCGCCGGGCCGAGGTTTTTGGCCATAGCCAGTTCGCTGAGCTTGTCTTGAATCATCACACCCAGCATAGGGTCAAGCCGTGTTTTGATCTGCGGCAGACGCACACTGTCACGGAAGCCGTCGACTGCATTCAGAAAGCGCCACGGGTCTTTGACTTTAACCACATAGGTTCCGTTGCCGCGCATCGCGCTGGCCCCGGGCATCCGCTGGGGATGTTCGACAACGATGGGGTTAGCTGTGCCCCAGCGCATAGTCATGTCGGTGGTTTTGACGTAATAGACATCGGCCGTAAACACATTTTTGCCGCCAAAAAGTCCACGCTCTAGCAAATCAGTAAGGAATGGAATGTTTTCTGTTGTTAGTGTATAGCGTCCGGGTGTAAATGTGCCCATCGGTTCACCACCGCGCACAAAGACGCAGGTTTCGCCCGGATTCACGATGAGCTGCGATCCCAGCTTGATATCACCAAGTCCGCCGCGTGGGAATTTTTGTATAATTTCGTCCCTGAGCCAGGTTTCAATTGAAACAAGATCAAAAATTTGAGCCATGGTTTTTCTCCTTGTTTAGTACTGAATGCCTTTGATGACGGCATCCCGACCGGCAAAATCTTCGTTAGCCAGTTGAATTGCTGTGTTTAAGCGGCGCAGCGTGGCGTCAATATTGACACCGTCACGGACAGCAGTTTCAAGCGCATCGATGCTGGCGTTAATTTCGTCGACATGATTGAGCATGTTTTCGTCGAAAACATATATGCGCGCCAGGTCTTCTTCTTTGACTTTAACGGCGTCAAAAAAGCCTGCATACCCTTGCGGTGCGTCATTGATTTTGCCGATGAGGCCCATCAGGCGCGAATCGGCGCGTCCTAACTCTTCAGCATAATCCATTGCCAGAATAATATCCCGGCTGAGTTCACGATGAACCCCGCTCAACCGCAGCCGTGACTCTTCCAGCGAATTCACTATCGTTTCGCGCAGGAGTTGATCCGCTTCTCGGCGGCGCCCTTTTTCCATATACCCGCTCAGACCGGGAATTTTGCTAAGCAATTTTTGCAGCCCGCGTGAATCGCCTACGATTTGGTCGTAGATGTCCTCGACGTGTTCTTTCATGTTTGTGATCTCCTTGTGTTTATATTGAGGAAACCGCAGGTAGGGTAAAAATTTCGCAGCTAATCAGACAACGGCCGAATAGCCAATGAAATTTTAGCCAATCCCCGCAGTTAACCTAGTCCAGAAAATATTCAGTACCACAATAGGGACATTGTATCACACCTTTTCCCGCTAATTCCAGTTGACCGCCGCAGTGTTCGCATTGTGTGAGATCTCGCAGTTGGCTGGCTTGGCGTGAGTAGAGAATGCCTTCGTCCCAGTTAATATAACCAGAGTAAAGTCCCATGCCGACGAGTTCGTGCAGCATGTCGTGAACATTGTCTTTGCTGGTATGCATTTCAATCGCGACTTCGCTAATGTCGATTTGGCCGCGCGATTTAACAATGCTGAGTAATTCGCGCTGCTGGCTGGCTTTGGCGGTAACGGCCGCTTCCTGCTGTCCTTTCCAAAGCAGAAAAACACCTAAGCCAAGCTGTGGTAGTACCAATATCAAATAACCCAGTACCAATCCCAGCGTCGCTGCGCCGCCGGTTAGACTACCTTCCTGATAATAAACCAGCATTAAAGCCGTGATGATGATGCCGACGATGACGCCGCCGGCGATTAAAATTAAACCAAGAATACGTCCCATGTGACTCCTTTTATTTGGGCTGCCTTATCCGAATCCGGCGCTGCCGCCGCCGCCCGAACTGAAGCCGCCGCCGCCGCTAAACCCACCGCTGAAGCCGCCGCTGCTGCCGCCGCTGGAAGAACGGGTGCTTTTGAGCGTGCTGGAAGTTGATGTCAGCATACTGGTCAAACCGGTGGACATTGCCGCCAATCCGCCGGTCATTCCACGCGACATGCCTTCAAGCGAGGGCGCCGAGACAGAGCCGCCGCCCGATGGTTTGCCGGCGCTGCCCCCATAGCCGCCATAATGTCCGCCATACATTGGGTACGGGTAATACCAGCGCGGGATGGGCGTGGCCGGCACCTGGGAGAATTTGCGAATCCAACTGCGTTCTAACCCAAAAGCCACAGCGTATGCCAGGTATTGTTCAAAGATTTCGGTGCTTTCGGTCAGGTCTTGATAATCTTCAATATTTTTCAAATAATTTTTGAACGCTTCCCATTTTGCGGCTGCTTCGACCCCTTTTTCTGTTTTCTTGGGCATATGACGGCCGACATAAGCGAGGATGATTGCCGCCGCCGCCAGCGCCAGAGCGGGGCAAATGGAAGTGCTTACATTTTCGCCAAAAATCCCGGGAATAATGAAAAAGGCTCCCGCAGCGATTACAAACACCAAAACGGTTAAACAGCCGTAACTTTGCCGGATTTTATGAGGAGAACTCGGAACCAACTGCTCGTCAACCAATTCCTGGTACAACATACTGCGCAGGTTGGGCAATTTATTGGCGAATTTGTATTTTAAATCATCCAGTTCGCGTTCTTGTTTGCGGCCGAAAAAATCTTTGACGAATTGTTTTTCAAACGGCCGTAAATCTTCGGTAGATTTGTCGGTGCGTTGAAATGTGTATTCGCTGTCCTTTTTTTCCGTCATGGTGATGTAACCACGCCGCGCAAGGTCGATGGTGGTCGAGACAATGTCTTGCATATCTGCTTTTTCGTCAATCAGCGTCCCGACAACGGCAGGCGGCAGTGAATCCGGCGGCTCGGTGATGTAGTCAGGCACAACGACGGTTAACTCTGGATCACGTCCTGAGAGGTACCAAAGCAGCAATATCAGCAATGGACCGCCAACGCATAACAAAAGTGAGATGGATAGGATAACCAGGCTCATGGTTTCGCTGATTTGCTGGCTGCGCTGCCAATCAGGGGTTTGAATAGGCAGTATGCCATGCGGGAACTGGACGCGAGCGGCCAGGGAATTGCCGGTTAGCAGCGGGGAATTATATTCATAAAAGATGGTACGGCCGTTTTCTGTGACCGTTGTCGTAATCAAATCTGATTCAGTTTCATTAATGAATCCCGCCGCCAGATATTCTAACGTGTCTTCATATTGCTGGGGTTCGACGCCTTCCGGCAAATGGATTGTGGCGGAAGTGTAATCGACGCGTGCAGGATGGTCATCCGGCACAATGGTCCAGAAGATTTGGTCGCCATCTCCCTGATCTGACGTACCGACGCGCGTACCGCCTTTTACGGTATAGCTGAAGGTGTAGGTCTGTTCGCCTAAAGAAGGTTCAAAATACCAGCGGATTGTGGTTTCCTCATCCTCTTCAATAACCGTATACGTGTATGGATTTGAACTGTAGTTCTCTTCATAAATAATATTGCCTTCACGCACGCCTACATCTGTAATGCCATCATTGTTGCCGGCAGTTCCGGTTTGGATGGTGCGGAAGCCAAATGTGAAGGGTTCGCCTTGAAAGTTGAGGGTTTGGGTTTCTTCGACCCGCAAATCCCCATTTTCAAGCAGAGTGATTACAGTTTCCCATTCTTCCCAATTAAAGGTTTTGGTTTGGGCGTCTGCATTTTGGACGCCAATAAGCAGGACGCCTAACAAGACCAGGGGTAGGAACACGAATAAAAAACGTTTTTTGATCATTATGGATTTTGCCAGTTTTCCTGATCCGGTACATTGTTTTAACAATCTACCCATGTACAACAATTTTCTCACACAGCTTCATTGGACAGGTTCGATCTTATTATACGGGTTTTCATTCAGAAAATGAAGGAAATTTTTACTTTTCAGGTTTGATTTGATTTACGGCAGCGAACTTCATATAGATTTTTCACATTCTGTTGTCCTGCATGGCTTGTTGGTTTAGGTACCGAGCCATTGTGAAATGATTGCATCTAGCCGACTGGCTGCTTTTATGGTTTCCAGGCTGGTATTTATCTTTTCCAAAAGGGTTTCATCGGCGGCGCGCACGACAATTGCAAATGGTTCGACTGTCACATGTTGTGACAGTCGTTTAAGCTCCGGATGCTGCCTGAGGAAAAGACGCCCGCTTATGCTGTCGATGATGGCGGCGTCAGCTTTTCGCTCGGATACGGCCGTTAGCGCTTCATCCGGGCTGGTAAATGGCACAATAGTCAAATTGGGCAGCCTTTTGGCCCATTGGGTGGCTTCAACATGCCCTTGTGCGCCTAATTCGACAGCCAGGAAACGGCCGTTTAAATCCGCTATCTCTTCAATATCTGTGTTATTTACCGGTACAATCAGAATCTCTCCGGCATTAAAATATGGTTCGCTGTAAGCAAAATCTTTCGTGCGTCCCGGCGCGATCACCATTGCCGAAATTAAGACGTCCACCTGTTCCGTCGCCAGCGCATCATACAAACCATCATAACCAAAAGACACAAATTGCGGTTCCAGCCCTAACTCGGCCGCAATCGCATGCGCCAGATCGACATCCAGACCGCTGACTTCACCCGCGCCATCAGCCGCTTCAAACGGGGGATAGGTCGGGTCCAGACCGACTCGAATCTCTCCGGCTTGTTCGATGCGCTGCCAGGTATCATCATTGGTTTGGCAGCCGCATAAGAATAAGAAGCTCACGATAGTGAACGAGAGAAGTAAGAAATTGTACATATTTTTCAAGCAGACTCGAATTGGAAACCAACTTCCCGGAAATTTGTTATCAATCAAGCTTGCTATTGTGGCGCTTCCGGTAAGCTTTTTTGGGCGCAGGGCCCTTAATTGCCCGTATATGTTTTTATGGCCTCATAGATTGGTTTGGCAATAAATTCCGGCGTGACCAGGGTGAAATAATCCATGTAACTTTTGGTGGGCGCCGGGAAGCGGAAAGCCCAAAGCGCTAACATTTCAACAAAAGGCCAATTTTCCTCAGCAAATTGCAGCGCGTCGAGGGTGTATTGAATGCGCTGTCCCGGTCGCACGCCAAATGTCCAGCGTGGATGGTCGTTCCAGCCCGTTTCAGTGATGAATATTTTAGTTTCTCCATCGCCATTTTTTTCCATTACGTCGCGCACCAGCTCCACGCGGCGAAAGTTTAGAATCTTGGGATCCGGCTCGGAGTCGGTTGGGAAGGTGAGTCCATAGGCATGTACGGCGAGACCGTCAAAATAATCGGCTGCGCCGGCCGCATACATTTGGTCAAGATAAGTCAGGTCGTTCAAACCCCAGGGTGATCCTTCCGGTTCCAATGTGGGCGCCAGAGCGCCGGCCAGGATTTGCATGTCAGGGTTGACAGCTTTGACGGCCGGATACACGATTTTCAACAAATTGACATAATCTTGTGCTGTCGCAGGTTGATAGCCCCACTCATAGCTCAAATTAGGCTCGTTGCCGATAATCATGTAGTCTACCTTGCCGCGATACCTTTCCGCAAACGCGGCGGCGAAGGCGGCAAAATCAGAATAGGCGTTTTCATCTAAATAGGTCAGAGGTGTATCGGGCGGGCGGGCCCAATCCGGCGTCAGGCCAATGCGCGCAATGATCCTGAGGCCCTGCGCATGGGCATGGTCAACAACCTGGTCGGGATGTTCCCAGGCAATGCCGCCATCAGCGGCGTGGTAATAGGCCCAAGGGAAAAATTCTACAATCCAGGGGGCGCCCATTTCGCGCACCATTTGTAAACTGCGCTGAATTTTCCATTCCTCGACTTCGTCGGTCAGGCGCGTATGCACGCCGACAATGGGATGTTCACTGTTGACGGTTTGTGAAGGACCTGGGGTGATGAGAATGGGCGCGGGTTGAATTAAGCGCAGCAGAATCAGTGTGAGCAGCGCAACCGAAGTAAAGCGGTAGAAGTTATCCAACAACTTGAAGAAATTAGTTTGGATCTTCGGCAGTTGCCGGCCGATAAGCTTTTTTCTGGCATTCAGCCATTTGATCATGCCATAAATTATACTTTGGGCCAATTTGTCTCGCGAGTGTTCTCATTCCCCGGCTAGCTGATCACGCCCAACTCTCGGCCTACATTCCCAAAAATTTCTAACGCCTCTTCAATATCGGAATTGGTGTGGGCGGCTGAATTCATAACTCGAATGCGCGCTTTGCCTTGCGGCACGGTGGGAAAGCCAATCGCCATTGCGAATACGCCTTCGTCAAAAAGGCGACGGCTGAACGCCTGCGCCAGAGGCGCTTCACCCAGCATCACCGGCACGATCGGCGTTGCGCTGCTGCCGGTATCAAACCCCATTTGTAACATGCCGGCCTGGAAAATTGCTGCATTTGACCAGAGCTTGTCAACCAGTTCAGATGATTCTTCTAAGATATTGATTGCTTCCAGACAGGCCGCTACATCGGGCACGGTCATGGCGCTGGAGAAGAGAAACGGCCGTCCCCGCTGGCGCAGCCACTCGACAATATCGGCGCGTCCGGCGACCAGACCGCCCACAACGCCAAAAGCTTTACTCAAAGTACCAATCTCAATGTCGACGCGTCCGTGCAGACCAAAATGGTCAACAATGCCGCGCCCGCCATTGCCGAGGACCCCTTCGCCATGCGCGTCGTCAACCATCAGCATAATGTCATAGGTTTCAGCGACCTTAACTAATTTATCGAGCGGCGCGATGTCTCCGTCCATGCTGAAGACGCCGTCAGAAATGATCAGGCGACGGCCGTATTCAGTTGTCGCTTCAATCTGGCGCACCAGGTCATTGACGTCATTGTGAGAATAACGCACAACCTGGGCGCGGCTCAGGCGGCAGCCGTCAATGATGCTGGCGTGGTTCAGCTCATCTGAAAAAATTATATCGCCACGCCCGACGATAGCAGGTATGGTCGCCAGATTGGCCGTAAAGCCGCTTTGGAAAGTGATACACGCCTCCGCATTTTTGAAGGCGGCCAAACGCTCCTCCAGCGTTACGTGCAGCGACATTGTGCCGGCGATGGTGCGCACGGCTCCCGGGCCGATGCCGTAGGC
Organism: uncultured Chloroflexia bacterium; assembly: GCA_963701435.1. Lineage (GTDB taxonomy): Bacteria > Chloroflexota > Anaerolineae > Promineifilales > Promineifilaceae > JAACFF01. The sequence goes on from CAVPAL010000004.1 coordinate 124,821, forward strand.
ATCGATTCCTTTTTGGGCGGCGGCGCGCATGCGGGGATGGTTGGCCAGGCCAAGATAATTATTGGCGCAAAAATTCAGCAGGGAACGGCCGTTAATCGTAACCCGCGCATCCATTGGTGAATCAATGGTGCGAATTGAATTATATAGGCCGGCAGCCTTCAAATTAGCAATTTCCTCCTGAATCCAGGCCGTTTTTTGAGAGTTGGTTTGCATTTTAAAAAACTCCTTACTACATGGCTGTTGGAAAATCAAAAAATTGAGTCTCCAGGCCAAATTTTTGGACCAGCAGTTCCCCCAAGGCTTTTACCCCAACGGTTTCTGTCGCATAATGACCGGCAAAGATAACATTTATCCCATAATCTGAAGCGCCCCAATAATTGGCGTGAGAAGTTTCGCCGGTCAAAAATGTATCTGCACCGTTTGCCTTCGCTTCTGCAATTCGATCCGCTCCAAAGCCGGATACAACAGCCAGACGGCGCACATTTTTAGGCCCATATGATAGCAGTCGCGCATCCGTTTGTAACTGCTGGTTGACCTTCTGCAAGAGAGCTTCAATTGATATATTGAGATTACCGAGAACTCCGATTTGTGTTCCTTTGGCTTCGCACCACCAACCTGTAACTTCAACCCCCAAAAGGCGCGCCAATACCGCATTGTTGCCAACTTCAGGATGTGCATCCAGCGCCAGATGTGCGGCATACAGATTGATTCCATTAGCGAGCAGCTGGCGTACTCTGGCGCCCAATGGGCCGGTAAGCGGTTCCACATTACGCCAAAAAATACCGTGGTGCACCAGGAGCATATCGGCTTGCCACGCTGCGGCCGCCTGGATTGTTACCGGCGCAGTATCTACCGCCAGCGCCACCCGTTGGATACGGGAATTATCTGCTTCAACCTGCAAACCCTGAGGCCCATAATCGGGAATCTGGGCGATTTGTAAATATTCATCAAGGTAGGTAAGTAATTCAGAACGATTAAGCATATGTTTACCAATTCTTAACAAAAACCCAATTGACTGATAACGTCTGTTTTGAGTATACTCCCGTTTGCTATGAGCAGATATGGCGTCTTGAATGAGCCGGTGCTCATTCTTAATGCGAACTTTGAGCCGTTACACGTATGTAACACAAAACGCGCGTTGGGACTGGTTTTTGCTGGGAAAGCAGAGATCATTCTAAACGGCCGTGGTGTGCTGCGCAGCAGCCGAGCGGAATACGAAGTGCCCTCGGTAATTCGCCTCGGCAAAATGATTAAACGTCCACGCCCGCGCATTTCACTTTCGAAACGTGAAGTGCTGCGTCGTGATGAGTTTACCTGTCAATATTGTGGCCGGCAAGGGCGGCATTTGACAATTGACCATATTATTCCACGCCATCGAGGTGGGCCTCATACCTGGCATAATCTCGTCGCGGCTTGCACAATGTGTAATCGGCGCAAGGGTGGAAAAGTTTTGTCGGAAGCGAATATGCAATTGCGCCGGCAGCCGTATGAACCATCTGCATCGGCTTATTACCGCTTCAGCCAACACCTAAAGAAGAATCGTGATTGGGCCCAATTTATTGAAGGTTGGTAATGTAAACGCGCTCAATTATTGATGGTTTGCGTTTTCCTCCGTTAAAGCAATGATCTGGTCAAGGCCGCGATCGATCAGGTCTGCCAGTTCTGCCGCCATACGTTGGTAGGCGGCGTATGAGCCTCCATACGGGTCATCAACACTGTATTCCTTTCCAACCATTTCAGAAAGTAAATAAACTTTATAGGCATTTTCAGGAAATTCGAATCGCAGCGCTTCTGCATGACCTGTTTCCATACAGAGTACCAAATCGGCGTCTTGGAGATGTTGTGCAGTGACCATACGAGCAATATGGTTGTTAATGTCCAGTCCATATTGCTGTATGACCAGGATGCTGTTATGTGAGGCGCCGCGCTGGCGTTGGGCCCATGTACCAACTGAGCTAACGGTCCAATCAGCGCGCCCCTTTTTTTCCAGACGATCACGCAGCAAGGCTTCAGCTACAGGTGAACGACAGATATTCGCAGTACATACAAATAAGATTTCAGGCATTTTTTTGATGGTAGGTGTTTATCAGTTTAAAAACCGGGCTGCGTTTGCACGTTTACTCCAGATCATTCATCGTTTTGAAGATCGAATCAATTTTGGCCGGACTCCATTACCTAATCAAATTCAGGTTGGAGGATTCCATAATTATTGTCACGCCGTTTATAAACTACATTGATGGCTTCTTCCTCTGCATTGAAGAAGACATAAAAGTCGTGACCTAATAATTCCATTTGGTCAATGGCCTCTTCTGGCGCCATTGGATGAAGGGCAAAGCGTTTTGTGCGGACAATGATTTGCTCATCCTCGAGATCTATCTCATCAATCGGCAGCGGCTCACCCAAATCGAGCTCCTCGGTAGCGGATGCGCCGCGATATTTACGTTTACGTTTGCCACGATACCGTTCAATTTGTTTATATAGTTTATTGATTACTGCATCAATGGCGGCAAACATGTCGTTATTGCGTTCCTCCGCACGCAGGATTGTGCCGCGATTGTCTCGAATGGTTATTTGTGCAACTTGCCGCTCCACGGAGCTCCGCGTATTTTCAGTAGAAAGATCAACGCGGATGGAGTTGAGTTTGGGCATATAGCGGTCAAGTTTAGCAGTTTTCTTTTCGACATAGTTCTGCAATCGTGGGGTCACTTCCATATTGTGGCCATGGATTGTCAGTTCCATCATCTCGTCTCCTTGTTATGAATTGAAAAGTAATAATATTATCCCTGTTCTATGCGGTCTGCGCCACACAGTAACCAGAAACGGTGACAGCACCAACGGCAAACAGCGCTTGAGCAGCTGCTGACATGGTTGATCCGGTTGTATAAACATCGTCAATTAAATAGATGTGCTGGCCTGTAACCTGGGACGCTTGTGCCTCAAAAGCATCTTTGACATTTGCCAGACGCTCGACCGCGCTGAGACCCACTTGGGGGGTGGTATGTCTGGTGCGCTTCAGGGCTGTTGTATTCACCGGTAGTTGTAAATTTTGACCCAAATATTGCGCCAGTTGGGCCGATTGATTAAAACCACGTTTCTTTAGTCGCCTGGGATGTAACGGTATTGGGATTATTATACCATAAGATTGTTGATTTACGGGCCAAGATTCAAGCATGATTTGGGCCAATGGTTTTGCCAGTGCAAAGTAGCCATTATATTTGAATTTATGAATGATGCTTGTAATTGGTTCAACGAAGAGCAGGGGGGCGTGAATATGTTGGAGCTGCAACGGCCGTTCCCGGCATAGTTTGCATTGGTTATTAGAAGCTCGTAAGGGGCGCCCACATTTTTCACACACCGGTTGAGGTACACGCGGAAATTTTTGGCAGCACTCCGCACATAAAATGGCGCCAACTTGTTTGCACTGAATGCAAGTTGGTGGAAATACAAAATCTAACATGCCGCGCACCATTTGTCTGGCGCGCAGTCTGGTGACGACTGTTTCCATTTATTACCTGACGCTGCTTAACGCCGCGAGCGTTGTGATCCGATGCCAAAAATCGCTGGCGGCAGTAAATATCCGGCGTCGCGTAATTTCCACATAAATTTCGGGCGTAATCCAGTAGGCTCTAAACGGCCGTTGACAATTCCATTTTCCAGCCCGGTTTGTTCAAAGTGAAAAATTTCGGCCGTTGATATTACATTTCCTTCTACCGACAGAACTTCACTGATTGCCATTACCCGACGTGAACCATCACGCAAACGCTCCTGGTGAATGATCAGATCAATTGCGCCTGCGATTTGTTCTTTGAGTACAGGTTGGGGAGCCTTGGCGCCGCCAATCAAAGCCAGGGTCTCCATCCGGTTCAAGGCATCGCGCGTGCTGGTTGCAAATAAAGTACACATGCTGCCGTCATGCCCCATGTGCATGGCATGAAGCAAAGCTAACGTTTCTTCACCGCGTAATTCACCAATAATCAGGCGATCCGGCCGCATGCGCAGCGCGTTCATTACAAGATCATGTTTACTTATGCTTTGTTCTTCACCCGTAAATATATCTTGCGATTCTAGCCGTACCACATGTGGCTGGGTTAGTCGCAGTTCAGCCGCCTCTTCAATTGTAAGAATTCGTTCCTGTTCCGGTATAAACCCGCAAAGAATATTTAATAAGGTTGTTCGCCCGGAATCGATGTTGCCGGAGACAAGAATATTTAATTTCCCGCTGACGCAAGCTTGTAAAAATTGTACGATTTCGGGCGTTAATGTGTTGTTTTGCAACAATTTTTCAACTGTGAAAGGAATGCGGCTGAAGCGGTGTATGGTGAGGGTTGGCCCATTTAGAGCTACTGGCGGGATTATGGCATTGATATGCGAGCCATCTTGCAGCCGCGCACTGACAACAGGCGTTTGCGGATTGATTTTTTTGCCCAATGGAGCCAAAATGCGGTGAATGGTGCGCAGTACATGCGCATCATCTTCAAAAACAATATCTGTTCTCTCAAGCTGGCCGAAACGCTCAATGAACACATGTTTGGGTCCATTGACCATAATTTGAGTCACATCATCCATGCTAAGGAATCGTTCTAACGGGCCGAAACCGAGCATTTCTGCAACAATGTCTTCAAAGAGGCTGCGCCGTTCAATACGCGTTAGTACAATGTTTTCTTCGGCCAGAATTGCGTCGAACTGCATTTGCAGCAATGTTCGCGCTTCTGCTAAATGGTGCGTATTTAATTGCGGCCCGATTTCCTGATTTAGCCGTCGCAGGAGCTGAACTTTTAAATCAGCGTATGCATCTCGTGCGCGCGGCGCTGGTGAAGCGCGTTTGATGCGCAAATCTTGGAGCTTTGACAACTCCGCTGCCTCTTCATGTTTAGTGGGTTTTTGGGGCGGATGTGAAATAGTCACTTAAGCTTACCAGCTAACGTCAGGTGGTACAGAAAAGACTAATATATGGACACAGTCGTTCGCTGATTTCTGGCCCTAACAAGGTTAAGATGGCGATTACCACAACTGCGACCAGAATGAGAACCAACGCATACTCAACTAAACCTTGACCCTTTTCACTAAAAAAGGACATGGACGCCTCCTACAAGTAAGTTCTAATTAATTGTTATCTAACCGTACCCAGCCATGTTGTAGGGCGTAAACGGCTGCCTGAGTTCGATCATCTACACGCAGTTTGCGTAAGATTGCAGTCATATGATTCTTGACGGTTTGATGACTTATCCCTAAATAGTGTGCGATTTCTTTGTTGCTGGAGCCTTTGGTGACTAATTCAAGGATTTCCATTTCTCTGGGAGAAAGCGGAATGAGCTGGCTGTTTTTACGGCCGTATCGGTTTAGACGTTCTTCCATCCACTCAGCCAGTTCCATTTCATCCATCACTTTGTCATTGACAACGTATTGATCATTGGCGGCTTCAATAACCGTATGCATCAAAGCTTCAGGCGGGATATCTTTGGAACAATAGGCAGAGGCGCCGGCGCGTATAGCATGAAAAACCTGTTCTTTGTCATCATAGCCGGTTATCATAACAATTTTTACGGCTGGCAACAGAGATTTCAGCTTTTGGGTGACCTGGAGTCCATTCGCAGATGGCAGGTTAATATCCATCAGGACGACATCAGGTTGATTGGCACTGGCTCGTTCAATCGCAACATTGCCATCAGCCGCTTCTCCAATAACAACAAAACGATCGTCCGTCTCAAATAGATCACGCAATCCCTGCCGAAAAACAGGATGGTCATCGACGATAAGCAATTTAATTGGTTTAGTCATGGTTCTATTATGATCGATTATTCTTTCCATTTTTGTTAACGTCTTTGCCTTGTTTGTCGTAAAATGTTAGCAACTTGTCAGGTAATTCCCAGAAAGTTTTGAATTCCTGCGAAACAAAATCTGGGAATTCCTCAAGGAAACCGCGAATTGACTATGGTGTTACTTCAAAATACTTTTCGCAGTTTACCTGAATTGAATTTCAGTATACCATGAAAATAATTTACTCACCATTTGGCCGGCGAGCAAAAATTGTAAACAGGTCGCCAAAATTGACGGGAACGGCCGTTTCCCGCCAGTTGAATCCGGTAACAAGTTTGTCGGTTAGTTGACCTAATTTTGGTGAAATGCCTTCAATGCGTGTAGCCAGGTATCCCATTCGCAAATAACGGCCCTGGGCGCCGCACCAAACCACTTCAAACCCAGCTTTTTCCAACAATGCGCTTAAAGTGTTTTGACTAAAATAATATAAGTGCATATCCATCAGCCAGGGCCAGCGCGGCCCCATGATGCGTGCAGTCAAACTGTCGATATCCATTGTATGAACGGCCAGCCATCCGCCTGGTTTGAGCAAATGGAATGCATTGGTCAGTTCGCCTCTGGGGTCGGCGACATGTTCGATGACATCCCACATGGTCACTGCATCGAACTGCATTCCCTGTAATTCAGCGGCGTTTTGGGTGCCTTGAATGACATTGAGTCCTTGTTTTTGCGCTTCGGCTGCGGCCCAATCGGATGGTTCTGCGCCCCATGCATTCCAGCCCGCTTCCGAGGCGACCTGAACAAACACGCCGATATAAGCGCCGACGTCTAATAAGGAACGGCCGTTTCCCGGCCCGCTCCACTTTTCTAACGCCTGCAAATGTTTTTTGAAGGTAAGTTCGCGCCCTTCACGTTCCGCTACGTAGGTCTCGTCAGTAACGGCCGTGTATGCTGAAATTAATTCCTGCGGCGACCAGCGTGGATTGGCATAGACCAGACCACAATCACGGCACTTTACAATTTGGGCATGGCTGCCATACCCGGGGTTCGTACACCGGAACGCTTCCACATCCGGCGAGTTGTTTTTGGTTAACGTGGCCGCAAAAAGAACATCCCAATTATCTGCGCCACACAAATTACAATGGACTGAAATCATCAGGAAACAGGAATTACGGGTCGGCGCGGCTCTCTACCACGTAAGCGGCGTAAAAAGAGACGAAAAACTGTATATTGAGCTTTGAAAACTTCCTGGCGCGAAATTTTTGTTGCGCCTTTGCGCCGATCTTCAAAAATAATGGGAACTTCACCAATTTGCCAGCCGCGCCGCTGGCACATGAAAAGCATTTCGACCAGAAATGAGTAACCGCTGGAAAAAATCTGATCCAAAGGAATGCATTCTAACACTTCGCGGCGATAGAGACGAAAACCGGCCGTTGTATCGCGAGCCTTCAAACCCAGCAGCGTGCGTGCAACCCAGTTGGCAATTTTGCTCAGCCAGATGCGTTTCCAGGTACAATTACGAGAGCCGCCGCCGGAAACATAGCGTGAGCCGATTACCACATGTTTGAGACGACTCAGATCGATCATGGCGGGAATATAGCTGGGATTGTGGGAAAAATCGGCGTCCATGGTCATAATTCGTTGGGCGTTGAGCGCTTCTAACGCCATTTTAAATCCTGCAATATAGGCTGTGCCTAAGCCCAATTTTCCAGGGCGATGGACGATATAAACCCGGCCCGGATAATTTTCGGCCCATTGGTCGGCTAATAAACCCGTGCCGTCAGGTGAATTGTCATCAACGACGATTACACCCACATTCACCGGCAGTTGTAGCAGTTGGGTTACCAAATCAGACAGATTATCCGCCTCGTTGTAGGTCGGAACGATTACAAATGTTTCTACAGAGTCCATGTCATTCGCCTTCATTCAGGCAACCGTACCTGGTTACCTGACAAGCGGACGATTGTAACGGTATTGAGTAAGCGGGTCAAAGGGGTTCAGGTTTTGTCAATTTTTGACCAACAGCATGGATTGGCGCTATAAAATGAGTATGCATATTGGTATTCTTTCCCGCAACCGGAATTTATACAGCACGCGCCGCTTGATCGAAGCCGCGCGCGAACGCAGCCATGTCGTGTCGGTTATGGATACATTGGCGGTGGCTGTTGAGTTAGGGATTGCGCGTCCGTCGCAAACCAATATTCGGATCCTTTCAAAAACGCCTATTGGGCTGGCGCGCGTGGAATCGGCGCCCAAGATTGATGCAATTATCCCGCGTATAGGCGCTTCAATTACCTTTTATGGTTTGGCCGTTGTGCGCCAGTTTGAAGCGCAGAAAGTGTTGACAACGGCCGTTTCAGAAGGCATTGCTATTTCCCGTGACAAACTGCAAAGTTTACAATGTATGCAGGCCAACGGATTGCCGATTCCGAAAACGGCCGTTATTGCCCAATCCCAGGCGCTTTTTGCGGCGGTCGAAACGGTGGGCGGACTGCCGGTTGTGATCAAGCTGATCCGCGGAACCCAGGGGCGCGGCGTTGTCCTGGCGCCGAATTTGGCGACTGCGGCCGAAGTTTTGCGACGAATTCAGGCCGCAGACCGACAGGCGTTGGTTCAGGAATACATTGCCGAAGCGCAAGGATGTGATTTGCGCGTGATTGTTGTTGGCAATCGTTGTGTGGCCGCCATGCAGCGTCGTGCTGCAGACGGAGAGTTTCGCGCCAATTTGCATATGGGGGGAACGGCCGTTTCGGTTGAATTAGATCGTCAAACCCAGCAGTTGGCGATTAATGCCGCCAAAGCACACAATTTGGGCGTGGCCGGCGTCGACTTAATCTATGCCAGTCGCGGTCCCCTGTTGCTTGAGGTTAATTCCTCGCCAGGTTTGGAAGGTATTGAGAGTATAACCGGTGTGGATGTCGCGGGTGAGATTATTGGCTACCTGGAACGCGCCTACCGAAAACAAAAACAAAACCGCCGCTAGACAGAATAAACTGCCTCAAAAGCGTCAGCCAATCACGCTAATATTTTCTGCGCCGATCTTGTCCAGCGTAAGTTTACTGGCTCCTTTTTCACCGGTTTCTAACAGCCAGCAAGCTGCATAATGCTCTTTCCCATAATCTTTAAAAGGCGGCTCTTCCTGAGAGCATTTGTCGAATGCCAGTGGACAGCGCGTATGGAACCGGCACCCTTTTGGCGGATTTAATGGACTAGGCACATCTCCCTGCAAGATGATGCGCTGGCGTTTTATATTAGGATCCGGGATGGGAATTGCCGACATTAGCGCCTGCGTATATGGGTGTAGGGGATCGCGGTACAAATCTTCACGCGTGGCCATCTCAACTATCTTCCCCAAATACATGACGCCGACCCGGTCGCTAAAATGTTCTACAACGCTCAGGTTATGGGCAATAAACAGGTATGTTAAGCCAAAATCGCGCTGCAGTTCATGCAAAATATTCAGGACCTGGGCTTGAATCGAAACATCCAGCGCAGAAACCGGTTCGTCACACACAATGAATTTTGGCCGTAGAGCCAGAGAACGGGCAATTCCAATCCGTTGGCGCTGTCCGCCGGAGAACTCATGCGGATAGCGGCGGGCGTGGTCAGCCCGCATGCCAACGCGAGTCAACATTTCTACAACCACATCATATCTTTCCTGCCCTTTTTTGTCTGTGTGGATGCGCAGCCCTTCTGCAATACTTTCACCTACCGGCAAACGCGGGTCAAGTGAGGAATAAGGATCCTGGAAAATAATTTGCATATCACGTCGCAACTGCTTTAACTGCCTGGCGTTCATTTCATAAACATCTTTACCTTCAAAATAAACGTGGCCGGAAGTGGCCGGCAATAATCTTAAAATGGTGCGCCCAACGGTTGTTTTGCCGCAGCCTGACTCGCCCACCAGACCAAGCGTTTCACCTTCGTAAATGTGAAAACTAACATTGTCGACTGCTTGAACCCAGGCATGAACGCGTTGAAGGAGACCCTTCCTTACCGGGAAATATTTCACCAAATTATCGACTTGAAGGAGTACTTTGCCTTTGTCTGGTGGATTAGTTTTTATGTTCTCCTGTGATTTTTCAGCCATGCCAGTGATAACTCCTAAGTGTGCAGCCAGCAGCGTGTCCAGTGTCCGGGCGCTATTTGAATTAAATCTGGTTCTTCTTCTGTACAGCGTTCAAGTTTGTTTTCAATGCGCGCCAGACAGCGTGGGGCAAATTTGCAGCCCTCAGGCAGATCAACCAGATTAGGCACTGAGCCGGGAATGGTTGTTAACTCTTTGTCTACCTGGCCAAGGATTGGTGTTGAGCCGATTAAAGCGGCCGTATAGGGGTGTTTAGGTGATTTGAACAACTCTTTGATCGGCGCTTCTTCAACAATTCGTCCGGCGTACATCACATTGACGCGATCACACATTTCGGCCACGACGCCTAAATCATGTGTGATGAGGATGATGGCTGTGTCCACTTTCGTACGCAAATTGCGCATCAGGTCTAGAATTTGGGCTTGAATGGTGACATCCAGCGCCGTGGTGGGTTCATCTGCAATAAGCAGCTCCGGTACACACGCAAGCGCCATAGCGATCATGACGCGTTGGGCCATGCCGCCGGAAAGTTCGTGAGGATAGGCTTTGATGCGTGTTTCTGGTTCTGGAATGCCGACCATACGCAGAAGTTCGATTGTTCGTTGGTTCGCTTCTTCTTTGGTGATGTCCTCATGCAGCATGAGGACTTCTGAAATCTGGTCACCGATTCGAAAAACCGGGTTAAGGCTGCTTTGTGGCTGCTGAAAGATCATTGAAATCCGGTTGCCACGAATGCCGATCATCTTTTTTTCCGTCAATTTGAGCAGATTTTGATTGTCGAAGATGATTTCACCTGCAACAATGCGTCCGGGTTGGCTGATCAGGCGCATGATTGAAAGCGACGTCACACTTTTTCCACAGCCAGATTCGCCTACCAGCCCTAATACTTCACCACGTTTTACCACCAGGCTGACATCATCGACTGCTTTCACAGCGCCTGATTCGGTGAAAAAATATGTTTTCAGGTTTTTGACTTCTAGAATGTTTTCTTTTTTGTTTTCAACCAACTCTGCCTCTTTTAGGAAAATCGCTGCAAGTTCTTCAAACGCATATGCGTTGAATATCCGTGGTTTCCTTAAGGAATTCCCGATTTACTAATCCTACTGATTCATTTTCTACTAATATCTGGGGGAATTTCCTCGATTTACATTTTTTGAGCCGCATAACTCTAACACAATGTTATTCAATCGTCACGATACACAAGGTTTGAATTTGGAAAATGTGCCAACAGAATGTCGGTTTATTTCGAGGCGAGATCCAATGCAAAAATATTCCACAGGCTGGAATCTTGGGTTGGATTCGGATTAAATCCTAGCACGTTCTGGCTGGTGGCTGCAACTCTTGGTTGGGCAAAGAGCGGCAGCGCCGGGAGCTGGTCGGCGAAGATGGTTTGGGTTGTCGCGTAGGCTTCATCGGAAACGGCCGTTTCTGTCCAGGGATTCATCGCGATAGCGCAAGCCTGATCATAAGTTGAATTAAACCAGCCGGTATGGTTGGCGGCATACCAGCCTCCAAAAGGAATACCCGTTTGGGGATTCAGGTTGCCGGGCGGCCCGGTGATTTGATTAGAACTGAATTGACTGCAAGCCGGCCGATTTCCGATTGGAATTTGGGCATAACCCAGGTCGAATTGACGGCCGTTTAAGGGATGTAACTCGCCGCTTAACTGCCAGATATCTGCAGTGAGAGGTTGTAAAACGACATCAACGCCGCACTCGCGCCAATTTTTTTGCAAGATTTGAGCTGTTTGACGCGCCAGCGTATTTTCAGCAGGGAATTTTAGCATGACCTGAAATTGGGTGTTGCTGGCTGCATCCTGCAAAATCCCATCCAGATTAAAATCGCGCAAGCCGGCGTTTGCAAACAGTTCTTCGGCCGTTTCTAGATTGCGCGCCCACGGGATAAAATCTGGCGGATAATTTGGATGATCGCTCGAGATAAAGCTGGCGGTCAACGGAATACGGCCGAATAACAATGTTGTCGCTATTTCTTCACGATCGATACATAAATTCAACGCTTGGCGTACGCTTGGATTTTCAAACCAGTCAGGCCGTTCAAAACCATCTCCATACTGCTGCCAGGAATTGACCCCTAAACTGATTTGGTGCATTGTGTCGCCTGGCCAAATGACTGCCCTCAATAAAGCGTTATTTTCTGCTTCCAAAAAAAAGGGAATTTCACTGCCGTCAAAGCCGTCATCTGTCAGAATGTCGCATTTTCCGGCAAGTAATTGAGTGATGCGCTGATTAACGTCCGGTATAAAGCGAAATGTGAGGCTGTCTAAGGGGGGAAATCCGGCGCCGGTTTGATAATAAAATGGATTTGGTTCCATTTGGATATATTCGCCCGGCTTCCAGGTTGCAATTTGAAAGGGACCATCTCCAACGGGGTTCTGATTGACAACGTCGGCTGAAGTCAGTTCGGCAGTAGAATATTCTTCCCACGCATGTTCCGGCAGAGGATGCCAAAAATTAGTAAAAAAAGTCCTGTCACGGTGACCTGGAATGCCGGTCCAACGGGTGCTGAGTGGGCCGGTTGTTTCATAACCGGCGGTCAGATCGATTTGACGTTTATCTCCCGTTGTTTCAGGATCCGCCGCCAGGTTAAAACTGTAGACAGAATCGGCGGCTGTGACAGGTTTGCCATCCGCCCAGGTGCGCTGATGTAGACTGAAATCGACAACCATTTGATCCATAAACAACGGGTTTGCGCCATCAAAGACGGCCGGTTCGCCCCCGGTCGTGATGATGCGATCGCCCACTTCCAGCCGAATGATGTCGCCATTGGCGTTGATGACGCGGTCGCCGGCTGCGACTTGAACACTCTGGAAGGCGGCGTCACCATCAGTTAAAGAGGGAAGTTTTTTGAGACCTTGCGGCTGGTAGCTGTAATCGAGGGTGGTGTAATCATTTTCGTAGAGGGCGTGCAAAACGGCCGTTTTCGCGGGGTGGGAACGGCCGTACCAATATAAATCTTCCGGTTCTGACGCCAGACAGATTGTGAGATGTTTGCCTGTGACTGGCGTCGCTGTTGGGGGCGCCGGCTCGGTTGGGGTCACAGTCGGCGGGATAGCCGGGGTTGGCCCGGTCTGATCCACCGGTCTATTTGTAGGGGCCCCGCTGCAAGCCGCAAGGAATACGACGAAGACGGCAAGGTGTGCAGCAAACAGGCAGGCGAGAAATGGACGGATATGCCAGAAAAAGGGTCGCGACCTCATGCGTATTACAACTCGCCTGATCGCACCTGTGCAATAAACGGCTCATACGCCGTTACGTCCGATCCTTTTTCGCGATAATAAAAATAATCCTGCGTGATTTTAGCCTGCTGCTCACGATTATAATCCCGATAACAGAGACCGACTGAACAAGCATCTACCAGACCGACCATGCCACCGTAATTGTAACAATCACGTTTGGTTTTTATCAGCATATAAATTGCTTCACCCAAATAGCGTGTGCCGACTTGCTCATATTGGTAAACATGGGTCAATTCATGCACAACAATCGGCAGGTTGGCGCGAGTATGGCGGCCTGTACGCGGCAGGTTAATCGTATGCCAGGTTGCAAAAGCGAGATTCCCATTCAGCTTAAAAACCAGATCAAACAAACCGCCTTCAACAACCCGAACTTCCCCAAAACGCAGCGCTTTTGGTCCGAGTATGCTGCCGATTATCTGAGTTTCGTCGGCGGTGAGCGGCGTGGTTTTTGTCACCAGGTGAATTAGAAATTGAGCCAGTTCCGGCCCGCCAAACAGATCAAAAATCTGGGTGAGAAGATGGTGCCACCAATCAAAAAAACGACCTGCTTTATAGCGGGCCCAATCACGCATATTGTGCTGCTGGCTGGCTTTGATCCATTCGGGAATGAAAAAGAGGATGCCGTTCACGCCGCGCCACAGCGTTGTCAGTAAACGGCCGATCCGCACGGGAAAATCGCGCACCAGATTGATCGGCCATTGGGCCAGGTCGAATAGTCGCTCGGCAAGCCAGTTGAAAACGGCCGTTACAGCATCTTTTGTTTCCATACGATAAATCATACCTGATAGACCGCCTGTTGTCACAAGATTTATGGTGGGTTTTGAGGTTTAAGGTGAGACAACACGCGCCATGGCGCACTGCCATGAATGAAAAATAACTTTTTGGAAGCTGGTTTACTGGCAAGTATGCTGTTATCCAGCTTCCAGGAAGATCATTTCAGGAGACTTTTATGAATCGCAGCAATAATTTTTTGGTCAGTTACGGCAAAGGCAAAATTATTCAAGTCGGCCAGGGTGACCCAGGCATGATCCGCGACGCCCAAATGCTGTGGCGCGCCATGCAAATAGCGGGCATGGAAGGCATGCAGGGTGATCCGGAAATGCGTATAGGCATGTTTGATGCTTGTTAAATGCTGTCCCACGCTTATTTGGAGGGCTAGCTCTTCTTGGATCTCTCGCTGCAAAGCTTGCGGCAGCGATTCGCCTTCCTCTTGTTTGCCGCCGGGAAATTCCCATAGGCCGCCTAAAAGAGCATCTAACGGCCGTTTCGCAATCAAAAATGGCGTGTCCGGAGCAGGTTCTGCTTGCCAGATAACGCCGGCTGCCACATCGTAATGAGGCGTGCGCTTACGCGGCGGGCGTACTGGTCTTTCAAGCTGGGTTCCACGCTGCCGCGCTGTACAGTGGACGTTAAGTGGGCATAAAAGGCAGTGAGGATTGGCGGGCAGGCAGACCTGCTGCCCTAATTCCATCAGCGCCTGGTTGTAATCGCCGGGGCGTTCGTCTGGAAGGAGGTTTTCTGCGACCCGCCAGAGATGTTTTTTCGTGGCGGATATTGTGACGTCAGCGGGTAAATCTGTGAGACGGCTGAGTACGCGTATGACGTTGCCATCTAAAACAGGCTCAGACTGGTTGAACGCTATGGAAGCGATTGCGCCGGCAGTGTAACGGCCGATTCCGGGCAGCTTCATCAGTTCAGACGCGGTTTGGGGGAGACGGCCGTTAAATTCGGCAATGATCTGTTGTGCGGCCGCATGGATATTGCGCCCACGGCTGTAGTAGCCCAAACCTTCCCACTGTTTTAGGACTTCATCCAATTGCGCAGATGCAAGCGCCTCTACGTTTGGGAAACGCGCCATCCAGCGTTCGAAGTATGGAATGACCGTTGTCACCTGCGTTTGCTGCAGCATGATTTCGGATATCCAGATGGCGTATGGATCGCTGGTTTGTCGCCAGGGTAATTCTGTGTGTCCGTTGTCCCACCAGACCAATAAAGTGGGTGCAATGTTGGGTGAAAAATGCATCAGGTAGTGGTTGCGTAGATCAGATAGCGGTCGTTTTCGTAGACGGGTGGATATGGCATTTGCTGAAGCCAATTTTGCCAGACTGGTTCTTCTAATAGGTATTTGTTAAGCACAACGTATTCTACGCCAGCCTGGTTGAGCTGAGTCATGAGAGAGGCTGGTTCCTGATTCAAGTCTTGCAAATCGCCAATCCAGGCGTTGTTTTCGATAAAGCGGTACAGGTTTTCCGGCTCGCGCGAGATATGACCCTGCAGGATGGGACGGCCGTGAAAAGTCTGGTCAAACATATATTCTTTTGAAAAGCGAAAGCGCAGCGGTAAATTAAGTATCGCCCCGTCTCCCGCTTCAGCGGCAATTTGTTCGAACCAGCTTTTATCATATCCGACATATTGTAATTTGGCCGGGCCGATTCTATATTCAAAAATTATCAGAATAGCCAGGAGGAGCGTAACAATATTACGCCAATGATTATTTTTCAACCGGTTGAGCAGAACTTGCCAGCCGGTCGCCGCCAGAATGCTGGTTGGCAGGGCCAGAAAAATGATATAGCGTTCAGGAATACGGATAAGACGGGCAAATTCGAGCGGAGCAAGCAGGCGGTAGAGTGTAGGAACTGCCGTATAAAATTGACCATTGATGCGCCACGCCATGCCGGCTGCCAGGCCGATCAGCACAAGCGCCATAATGAGCCAGATATAACTCTCGCGCCAGCGTTTCACCAACGCAATGATCACCAGCGCCAGAACTGCAAATCCGATAAAAGCAGGATAGCGTCGCCCTTTCGTTCGATCAGGATAGTAACTGTCGTATAAGGGCCTGCTTACCGCGTTAAATGCCGGGCTGCGGCGCGGTGGTGTGATATATGCCAATAAATCAGTGGTCATGATTTGTTCATCGACGGGATAGAGAACGTCCGCAGCAATGTCTGATTGGTTTTGTTCCTGTATCAAAAGGTAGACCGGCGGCAGCAGTAGAAGCAGGCCGATAATGGCTGCCAAAGTTAGCTGAACCAGGACGCTGCGCCATTGGGAACGCCAACGCGGCGCAAGGAGTAACGCGTAAACGAGGCCCATCAAAAAAACGGGAACGAGAAACTGCCAGCGCGTGTAGCCCACCAATGCAAATGTTGCGCCGGTCAAAACTGCGTCGCGTCGACGGCCGTTCCGCAGTAAGCGCCCTAAAAACAAAAAGAAAATGGGTACCCAAAAGGTCGAAATCAGGTTGGGGTGGTCAAGTTGGGAGAGCCGAAAAGGCCACGCCATATAAATTAATCCGGCCAGGAATGCCGCCAGACTATCGTGCAATAAATCGGAAGCCAGCCCATACATTGCCAGCCCGCATAGGACGAGCGTCAGTAAAATGACCAGGTTATAGGCGACTATGCCGCCAATAATCGGTTCCAGCAGCAGCCAGGGCAGGATGGTAAACCAGGCGAAGTTATGCGTTACGAGGCTGATTGTTTCTGGGTAAGAGAGCAAGCTGGTAACCCAGGGAAACTGACCGGATCCCAGCGCCTGTTGGACCCACCAGCTATTCCAATAATGCACCATAGCGTCTGTGGTGCGGCCGGCCAGATGTGTATTGATGTTTTGCACCAGAGGTGAGGTGAGGAAAATGGCAACGGCCGTATACCCTAGCGCTAAGAGTAAAAAGCGTGTCCAGCGTGGCAATCTCTGCATTACAAATCTGGCCTCCAACCGCAATTTTCTACGGCCGCTGCATGGGTTCCATACGCATGCACTACGGTCGTCAATTTGTCGGAACAGGATTCTAACGCTGAACGTTTTGGAGGCATTAAAGGAATTTTAACCAAAAGGAAAAGTATCATGGCGCTTTCACAATCTTTCACATCATTTGCTTATTTTGATTATGTAAACTTTGCCAAAAGTTTTATACGCGAACAGAGACAGTCTTTATTGGAAACGACTGCAGCGCCATCCCGCCTCGCATTTGCATTTGCTTTAGGGACATTTTCAGCTTTTTTGCCGGTTATAATTCTAGATTCGTTGTTGGTTATGGCTTTGTTGGCTCGATTTCGGCAGGTGAATAAAGCCGCAGTGTTTGCAGCGCGCGCGGTGTGGAATGATTTTGTGGTTGTGCCTTTGTATGCTTCGGGGTTTAAGATGTGTGGCGTGCTGTTGGGACGGGTGGGAGTGGAAACGGCCGTTTCTCCCACGCAGCAAACCATTCTCACCTTTGTTGTTGGCTATCTTCTCTTAACGCTCCTGGCGGTTACATTAAGCTTTGGCCTGGCTTATATCGCTGCCCGCATGATGCGTCGTTCTGTTTAGGTCACGACATTTTCCTGGTATGCGTACTTCTCAAACCTCTTTTCCAAAACGACCTGGCGGATGCGGTTTACGGCCGTTGCCACATCCATAAAGGAAGTATACAGCGGCGCAAGCCCAAGCCGAATATTATCGGGGGCGCGAAAGTCCGGCAGCGTCTGCATTTCATGAATCAACGCCAGATCAATGCGGTGACCTTCGTCATGACCCAAAGAAATGTGTGAACCGCGCTGCCGCCAATCAAGCGGGGAGCGCAGCCGGAAGCCAAGCGGTTCCAAATCTGATTCCCACAAACGCATTAAAAATTCGCTTAACTGAACCGATTTGGCGCGCACGTTTTGGATGCCCGCCTCACGCAGCAGATCAAGACCAGGTTCAATCGCGCTAAGCGCCAGGATGGGCGGCGTGCCGCTCAGAAAGCGGCGCAGTCCGGGCGCAGGTTCATATTCAAGGTCAAATGCAAACATCGAATTGTGGCCCATCCAGCCTGCGATTGGGTTGTGCAGCTTTTTCTGTAGATCGCGGCGAATGTATAAAAAAGCCGGCGCTCCCGGACCACCGTTCAAATATTTGTATGTGCAGCCCACGGCCAGATCAACATTGCACGCGTTAAGGTCAATTGGTACAACCCCGGCGGAATGGCTTAAATCCCATAAAACCAGCGCGCCGGCCTGCTGGGCCTTTTCCGTGACTGCGACCATATCATAAGTGAAGCCGCTTTTGAAGGCTGTGTGGGAGAGCGTGAGCAAGGCGGTTTGGTGATCAACGGCCGTTTCCAACCCAGCAACCGGGCCATAAATCCCATCAGCAGAAGAAACGATTTCCACCTGATGCTTTTTCCCCAAAAGGCGGCGCACATTCTGCAAAATGTAGATGTCGGATGGGAAATTGAGATCGTCCGTCAAGATTTTGTGACGGCCGTCCTGGATTTGCAGCGCAGCAACGGCCAGCTTAAATAAATTCACCGAGGTCGAATCGGCGACAATGACTTCGTCAGGCTGCGCGCCAATGAGCGCAGCAATTTTGCCGCCAATACGACCGGCCGCGTCGATCCAGCCTCTGTTCCAGCTCCGAATTAAATCATGACCCCACTCTTTTTTAATGACGTGGTGCATGTGGACGGCCGTTTCCTTCGGCAGCCGGCCCAGTGAATTGCCATCCAGATAAATCAATTCGGGGTCGCCAATCACAAACCGGCTGCGAAATCCAGCCAACACATCCTGGCGGTCCAATTCTTGCGCTCTTTCGAAAGTTGTTGACATAAATATTATAAGTTTATGTGACCTGCAGAACAGCCCGCACCGGAGCGCCATCGCCGCCGGCAATTTTGAGCGGTAAGGCAGACAATTCATAAACACCGTCGGGCGCGCTGCGTAGATCAAGGCTTTCCAGAAGGGCGATTTGGTTTTGCAGCATAGCCCTGTGGCCGGGTAAATCCTGGCTGTCGATGGCGTCCATCGAAGGCGCGTCGGTTCCGTACAAAATGATGCTTTGCTGCCTTAGATAGGCGGCAAGTTCGGGTGTTGGATAAACGATGGTTTCCGGGAACTGTGCTAAGGGCAGATTTTCTGCGGCGGTGCGTACCAATAAACGCGGCGCGCGGGACAGGTCAAAAGCGTAAAAATCTGCGGGAAAGAGCGGCCCGGTCTGTTTTGTAACTGTGACAACCTGCGCGGGACCCCAATACGGCCGTAAATCCAACGCATCGATTCGGATACCATCGTCCGTAAAATGGTAGGGCGCATCGGCGTGGCTGCCGGTATGGGCGCTCATGGTGATGGTAGTCAGGTTGACCGCTGCGCCTTGACTGCGCTCTAATACAGTTTTTAGCTGGAAAGGTGTATCTCCGGGCCAAACGGCCGTTTCTGCCGCAAGACTACGGCTGATATCAATTAGTATTGCACTCATAATCTGCTCCAAAGCTGAACTCTTTTGCCATTTGAGTATAATACGCCCCAATCGCAGCGCAAGCTGTTATGAAATTTTCGCGGTGAGGTGAGTTGATGCGCAGCAAAGCAGTCTGGAGCGCAATATTAATGGGCGGCCTGATTTTGATCCTGGCAGTTTGGGTAATTGCACAGGAAGAATCGGCGGTTTATTTGCCGGTGGTACAACGGCCGTTTCCAACCCCAACCTTCACGTCCACGCCAACCCAAACCCCAACCCCGCCGCCGACCATGACGCCCACACCCTCGGCGACGCCTTCACCGACCGCGACGCCTGAACCGATGGTAGAAATGCGCGGCTTGTGGGTTTCACGCTTTGATTGGACCAACTACAACAGCGCTGACCCCGCTAAAATTGATGAAATTGTAGACAACGCTGCACTGGCCGGCTTTAATACGCTGTTCTTTCAAGTCCGCGGAACGGCCGATGCTTTTTATACGCCGGGTTTAGAGCCTTGGGCGCAGCGGCTGAGCGGCGTGCTGGGTCAAGACCCCGGCTGGGATCCGCTGGCGCTGATGATTGGCAAAGCGCACGCCAAAGGCATTCAGGTTCATGCATACATCAATACCTACCCGGTCTGGACTGGCTGCGATGCCCCGCCTGATGATGTCACACCCCAACATTTGTATCACAAGCTGCTTGATGAACATGGTGCCACGGAGGGCAAAAATAACGGCGTGCAGTGGGATTCAGATGGGAACATCGTTTGTCATGTCTATCAATATATGTCTCCCGCTTCTTTGCTCGGGGATGCGCATCTGCTGGCGGTGGCGCAGGACCTGGTCACGCGCTACAACGTGGATGGATTGCATCTTGACCATATTCGTTATGTGGGCGCGAGCGCTTCCTGCGACCCCGTCAGCGCGGCGCGGTATGGCGATGTCTGTTTTGCAGATGATGGGTATGGGGATTGGCAGCGGCAGCAGGTGAACGGTACAGTCCAAAAAATATATGAACAGGTTGTACCTTTGCGCCCCGGTTTGTGGTTATCGGCGGCTGTCTGGCCTGTGTATCAAGATTATTGGGGTTGGGGCGCCAATCAAGGTTATTTTAATTACTATCAGGATTCAAAAGCGTGGGTTAATAACGGCTATATCGACAGCATTTCGCCGATGATTTATACCAGCGCGCCCGGCTGCCCTGATTCGAGTTTCTGGACACAGACGCGATGGGAGACGCTGGCGACAAATTTTCAGGCAGACAGCAACGGCCGTTTCATTATTCCCGGAATTGGCGCAACCTATTGCACTTTTGATGAAATTGCCTGGCGCATTGAAAAGGCGCGCCAAATAGGCACAGCCGGCCACGCCATTTTTTCTTACGGCGGTTTATTAGCCAATGCCTACTTTGACGATCTTGCCGCCGGCCCTTACGCTGTTCCGGCGGTTGTGCCTGAGATCACGTGGCATCCGTAGGGCAAGCGTTTGACGCCGGGTATGCAAGCAAACGTTAGTTCGGTTAAGGTTTTTAGGATGGAAGATCAACAAGTTCGCAGCGATTCGACGAATTTTGATTGGATTGGTATGAATGCAGCGGTTTGGGTTGATTTACGCGGAAAAGCGATGGTTGCAGAACGGCCGTTTACTTCGCAGACGCCGCTGTTTGGTCCATTGATTGTCTGGCTGCGAACAACCTGGAACAATGTGGCCGCAAAATGGTATATGCAGCCATTGCTGGCCCAGCAAAATCAATTTAACGATCTACTGGTAACTCAACTTGCCGAGCAAACAGCTTTCGCTGATGAACAGGCCTTGCTGCTGGTTGATTTGGACCGCGAAACCGTCAAATTGATGCAGGAAACGGCCGTACTCACAATACAGGCCAGGCGTATGCGCCAAATCATTGTGGCGCTTGAAGAACGTCTGGATCATATATGTATCGGATTGGACACACAAAATGAATCAAGATAACCAAAAAATACCCGTGGATGTATTAATCCATGCGCTGCCTCCCGAACTGCAGGATGAAGTCCGCGATTTTATCGAAGCATTACTTTATCGTTATGCGGCGGATACGATTCAAACCGGCCGGTTGCCCAGGCTGATGCTGCGCAGCGAACACAGCGTTCGATCCAATTATTGGCATGGCGATTGAGGTTGCGCTGATTGTTTTTGAATGCGGGAAATTTCCTTGATATCGCAACGGCCGTCTCTCGCCTATTTTAGCCCCCTCCCGCCGGCGCCCTCCGGCATTGCAGATTACAGCCGCGAACTCCTGCCCTATCTGGCTCGCGAGTTTGATATCACCCTCTTTACAGCAGACCCCGACAGCGTTGCTGCCGAAATCAAGACGCATTTTGCTGTCCATCACCTTGACGATTTTGCCCTGGAACAAACCAATTATGATCTGAACCTCTATCACATGGGTAACAGCGCCAATCATTTTGAGATGGTTCCTTTTCTGCTGCGTTTTCCCGGCGTGGTGGTTTTGCATGATTACTTTTTGCACCATTTTCAAGTTGCGCGCACGATTGGACAGGGGGACTGGGGCGCGTATGCGCGTGAAGCCGGTTTTGCGACCGGTGCGCCAGGAATTGCGCTGGCGCAGGCCGTGCGGCGCGGGTTAGCGCAGCCGCCTCTGTTTGAACTGCCGCTGAACGAACGCGTAATGGCGGCCAGCGTGGGGATCATTGCGCATAGCCAGTATGTAGTACAGCTAATTCGTGAGCAGGGATACGGCGGTTTCCTGCAAATGATTCCTGCCTTAATCGAACCCCATCCAGGCCATTCCCGCCGCAGAGAATTAAATTTGGCGGCAAAAAGCATCATTTTTGGCAGTTTTGGCCAGATAACCACTTCAAAACAGATTGCGTTTGCACTGCGTTGTTTCCGTCAGGCGCATACCCTGATGGAAAATACGCACTTTTTATTGGTTGGCGCCGGTTCACCTGATTTGAATGTGGATAACCTGGTGCGCGAACTTGGGCTGGCGGGCGCAGTGACGCACATGGGTCACGTTGATTCACTACAAACATTTGTCGATTGGATTCATTCTGTAGACGTGGTGGTTAATCTGCGTTATCCAACCGTGGGTGAAACATCTGCGACGGCGCTGCGCGCATTGGCGGCGGGACGGCCGTTAATTGTGTTTGACCACGGTTGGTACAGTGAAATTCCCGCCGAGGCCGCCATAAAACTGCCCCCGCTGGATGAATCTGCTTTCACAGCGGCCATGCTGCAATTGGCCCAATCTGCACCGCAGCGGCAGAAAATGGGCGCAGCAGGGCAAAAATATACCCTGGAAATGTGCCATCCTGCCGTTGCGGCGGCCCAATACAGCCAATTTATCCACCAAATCTTGCTGCAGGGAATATTGCCGGATGCCTGAGCAGTTCATCATCTTGCTGCTTGTAGCGCTAAGCTGGCTGCCAGGCTGGCTGCTGCTGACCTTGTTTTACCGCCAACGCCCGCCCCTGACGCTGGCGACGGGATTTGCCAGTCTGCTGTTGGGCATTATGGCCGTGGGTTGGTTTTGGCTGCTGCTGGCTGAGTTCGGCCGGTTTTCGCTGCTAAATATGGGCATCGGCTGGCTGCTTCTGGTCATGGCGTTGCTTTTGCTGCTGCTGCGCGGACTGCGTTTTGCGTCCAGTAAAGTTGATGCTGGCGAAGAATCGGTTGAGCAGCAGAACCGGCTGCCAGGCTGGCTAGAATCGGTTGTGCTGCTGGTTTGGATAGCGACTGCCGTCTGGCTCTTCTTCCGCCCGCATGAATATATTATGGGCGGCGCTGATGCAGGGGTATATGTTAGCTTGGGCGCACAGATTGCACGGCAGGGTGGTTTTGTCTACCGGGATGAAATGCTGGCTGAGCTGCCTGCTGAACTACAAGCTGTGGTGATACGGCCATTGCCAAAAAACCCCGCCGCTGAAGGATACCTGCTGCCCGGATTTTACGTCACGGATGCATCTGCGGGAGAGATCACACCCCAATTTTACCCGCTGCATCCCGTCTGGTATGCGGCTGCTTTCAGCCTGGCAAATTCATCGCTCAGCGGGATTCAGGCGGAACTGCTGCTAACCGGTTTATGGATGTTGCTGGGGACGCTGGCAATTTATTTGACTGCGCGCGAGATGTTGGGATGGGAAACGGCCGTATTGGTTTTGGCCGCCCTTACGGTTGTTGCGCTACAGGTCTGGTTTGCGCGCTATCCAACCACCGAAGCGTTAACCCAGACCCTGCTTTGGGCCGGTTTGTGGGGCGTGGCGCGCTGGCAGGGCGGGCGGCGACCACAGCAATTATGGGCGTTTTTAGGCGGCGCGGCGTTGGGCATGGTCTTTCTGGTACGCATTGACATCATTATTATTTTGCCCGTGCTGGCGTTTTTCATTTTCTGGCTGTGGCTGCGCGGCTGGCAGCGGGATGATTGGTGGTTTGTCACTCCATTGCTGTTATTGGTCACCCACGCCTTTTTGCACGCAGTCTGGCAAAGTCGCCCCTATTTTTACGATCATATGGGTCTGGCTCTTCGGGTTTTTTGGCGCAATTGGCTTTTGCTGCTGGTTGGGCTGCTGGCGGGGCTGCTCTTTTTGTGGGGCGCACGGCGTGTGCGCGGTCGTTTTCAAGGCTTGAAAGATTACCGCAAGCTGGCTTTGGGCTTGTTGATTGGCGCGGTTTTGGTTTTTGCGCTGTATGGCTGGTTTATACGGCCGTTGCTGTTTGACACAATTTTACGCAGTGACGCCTACAGCGGCGGCGAGATTCCCATTACCAATCATGAAAACTGGCTGCGTTTTGCCTGGTATTTGTCGCCCGTCGGCGTCTGGTTGGGCGTGTTGGGAAGCTGCTGGCTGCTCTGGCGCGTGGAGCGCAAGACGTGGCTGGTGTTGGCGGTGGGGTTTCTGTTTTCGGCCGTTTATTTGTGGAATGTACGCGCCAACCCGCATCATATTTACGTGATGCGCCGCTATGCACCGGTTGTGCTGCCGTTTTTTTTGCTGGCAGGCGGCGCCCTTGTAGGCGCGGGAATCATGTCTGCGGGTTGGACGCGCGGCAAAATAAAAGTTCCTGCGATTGTTATACGCGGTGCGGCGCTGCTGGCGTTGTTGATCTGGTTTGTCGCGCTTGCCTGGAATGCGCGTGGATTTATTAGCCAGGTGGATCATCAAGGGCTGGCGCGCCAGTTGGATGCCTTCAACGAAACGCTTACGCTTGATTCTGTGCTGTTGTTTAATGATCAGGCTGCGGTTGGGTTGGGCGATTTTTGGGGCACGCCCTTAAAATATATTTACGGACACGCTGTTTTTGCATTGCGTGCGCCTGACTTGCTGGAGGATGATCAACTGGCTGAAATGATTGAACTCTGGCAAAATAACGGCCGTTCTGTGTACTGGATAGGTGATCCGAATTGGCTGAAAGAGTTCGGTTTTTCATACGATTCCCAAGAACAGATACTTAACAGTTCACGGCTGGAAGCAAGCTATACCCAAAAACCACAGGCGGTTGTTCCCGCGAGCTGGGCATTGTTGGTGAATAAAATCGAATGAGTGAAAAAACTGAAAATAACAAGCTGGATTCCCAAAATGTGAATATCGAAACAATCATGCAGGAAGTGCGTCAGGAGATTCTGGCGCGTAAACTGCCGGGCGGACTCAATCCGCCGCTGCAGGGTAAACGGTTTGCGCCTGCATTTTATGAACAGCTATACCAGGCCAGCCTGGTTCAAAGCCAGTTAGGCGTAAAAGTTTACATAACTAAATCACCCCTTCCACTTGTGGGTGGTTTGATTGATTGGCTTCGCGGCAAATTTCACCAGCTTGTCATCTTTTACATCAACCAGCTTGCCGAACAGCAGGCCGATATCAACAACCATTTGCTGCAAGCAATCAGCTTAATGGCGCAGGAGCTTGAGGAAGATGCCTGAAGATAGCGCGCCTGAATATTGGTTGGAAATCCATGATTCCGAAATTTCATCGGCTGAGTTGGCGGCGGAAGTGGAGCGCCGCGTCCTGAAGCGCCGGGCTGAACAAGGCGTAATACAGCCGGTTTTTCCGACGTTTGGATTTATTTCAGATTATCCTGAACCACCGGTTGGACAGCCTTACAATCCTAATTTATATTATCACCTGCGACGGGCCAATGAAATGCCGCCGCCCAATATGGAGCCGCTGCTGGCGGCGTCGCCGGCAACGCGAGTTCCTGTTTTAGGGGGATTGTGGCAGCGCGTACGCGGGCAGGTTCACGCCCTGGTCCTGTTTTATGTCAATCGGTTAGCGAGTCATGATGCTCAGTTGAACAATCATCTGATCAGCGCGCTGAACGAATTGACGCGCCTGACGCAAGCGCAAGAGGCGGAAATTACGGCTTTACGGACTGAAATTCAAGCTTTGAAGCGGGATCAGTCGTGAGCCAGACGGTTTTGCACCAATTTTTGACCGGCGCGACAAGCGGAGACGCCATCACCGGGCAGGCGCTGCTGATGCGCGGCTGGCTGCGCGAGTTGGGTTTTGTAGCGGAAATTTATGCCCTTCACATTCATCCCAGCGTTGAGGATCAGATACGGCCGTTAACCAGTTATCGTCGCGCGCGCCATGAAAAGTGGGCTATTTACCGCCACAGCATTGGCTCTGATGTGCCGGAATTTTTGCAACATCAAGGGCTGCGCCTGCTTTTGATTTATCATAACGTGACGCCGCCGGAATTTTTTGACCGCAGCGACCCGATGCGTGCGGCCCTGGCGCGCAAAGGACAGGCGCAGCTACACTCCCTAAAAGAACTCAGCGGATTTGCGCTGGCCGATTCAGCTTACAATGAGCTGGATTTGAAAGCGGTGGGTTTTTTGGAAACGGCCGTTTTGCCTGTCACGCTCGATCCAGAACGCTACAATTTGCCCATAAATGAGGCCCTTGCCGTCAAAATGGGCTGCGCTGGCCCCAATTTGCTTTTCGTCAGCCGCCTGGCGCCCAATAAAAAACAGGAAGATTTGGTCAAACTGCTTTATTATGTGCGTTGTATTCAACCACAAGCCCGCCTTTACCTGCTAGGGGATCGCTGGGAAGTGGGATATGACGTCTGGGTAGAGCAGCTTGCGGCGGATTTGGACATAACGGACGGGTTGATCGTGACCGGCAAAGTTTCGCAAGCAGATATGCGCACTTATTACAAAAACGCCGATTTGTATGTTTCCATGAGTGAACATGAAGGTTTTGGCCTGCCGCTGGTCGAAAGTATGTATTTGGGTTTGCCGGTGTTGGCGTATGGGGTAACGGCCGTGCCCTATACGATGCGCGATGCGGGCGTGTTGTTTTTTGAGAAAAAGTACGCCCAATTGGCGGAACTGGTCCAGATTTTAACCACAAACCGGCCGCTGCGTGAACGTATCATAACCCGGCAAAAAACTCACGCCGCCAGGTTTTTAGCGCCGCAGGTGCGGCATGAGTTCATTCGCTGTCTGCAAAACCTGGGTCTGGTAACGCCTGAAAAAGTATGAGCAAACGACAAATTGCGCTGGTTGTCCAGCGCTATGGCGAAGAGGTGAACGGAGGCGCTGAATTACACGCCCGTTGGCTGGCGGAACATTTGCTGCCGCTGGCCGAAGTGCATGTCATTACGACCTGCGCAATTGATTACCACACCTGGGCGAACGCCTATCCACCCGGCGAGAGTGAACTCAACGGCGTGCAAATTCACCGCTTTTTAGTTGACCGGCAGCGGCGGCCTGATTTACCACAGCGTACAGTGGCGCTTTTTCATCAGGATCACACGATTTTGGATGAACTGCAATGGATGCAAGATCAGGGTCCTTTTTCGCAAGACCTGCTTGATTTTATCCGCAGCAGTTACCCGCGTTTCGACCTGTTCATTTTTGTTACCTATCTTTACGCGCCGACTTATTTTGGTTTGCAGTTAGTTTCGGACAAAGCGATTCTTGTGCCGACGGCGCATGATGAACCCTACCTGCGCTTGCCGATGTTTCGGCCGTTATTTCATTTGCCGCAGGCGATTGTCTACAATACCAATCCTGAAATGGCGCTTGTGAACCAGATTACCCACAATCAACATGTGCCCCAAATTGTGGCCGGCGTGGGCATCAATGTGCCCACGGACGTGTCAGCAGCCCGTTTCCGCGAAAAATATGGCCTGGAAGGGGATTTTATGCTCTACGTGGGGCGGGTGGACTCGTCTAAAAATCTGCCGGAGCTGTTTGATTATTTTGTTCGTTTTAAAGAAGCCCATGAGTCCGATTTGAAGCTGGTTCTAATTGGCAAAGCCCATATCGACCTGCCTGACCGGCGGGATGTTTTATCGTTGGGTTTTGTTTCCGAGCAAGATAAGTTTGACGCTTTCAAGGCGGCGGCGATTTTTGTGATGCCTTCTTTGTATGAGAGTTTGTCGATGGTTTCTCTGGAGGCATGGTTGATGGAGACGCCGGTACTGTTAAACGGCAGTTGCGATGTCCTCAAATATCAATGCCGCCAAAGTAACGGCGGGCTTTATTACCATACCTACGAAGAATTTGCGCTGGCGGTTCTCAAATTGATGCAGGATCCGGCCCTGCGTGACCGGCTTGGCCGTCAGGGGCGTGATTTTGTAGCCGGTCGCTATGATTGGCGCATTGTCATTGCCAAGTACCAGGCGCTTTTTGATGCGCTGCTGGGGTCAAACGAGACGTCATGACGACCGGGAAAATATTGCACCAATTTACGGAGGGCATGTATACCGGAGATGCGGTCAGCGATCATGTTTTTTTGATCCGGCGCTGGCTGCGAGAACTCGGTTTTGTTTCCAATATTTATGCTGAAGTTATCCAGCCTGAACTTGAGAGGCATGTGCTGCCGGCTGAATCATACCTTCCTGGCGCGGAGGAAACAGGCCTGATTCAGCATCACGCGGTCGGGTCTCGAATTGCCGACCGGCTGGCGGCGATAAATTTGCCCCAGATTTTAATCTATCACAATATCACGCCGCCTGAATTTTTTGCCGCGACCAACCCCCATCTTGCTGTGCAGCTTGATCGTGGACGTCAACAGCTAGAGGAAATGCGCGCCAGAACTGTGCTGGCTTTAGGTGATTCTGCCTATAACGAGCGCGAGCTTCGTCAGCTTGGCTTTGAAAAAACCGGTGTGCTGCCGATCGTGGTGGATGAATCCAGCTACGACGCGCCGTTGAATTCCAGCCTGGCGGCTGAAAACCACGCCGGCGGCCCACTGCTGCTGTTTGTGGGTCGTCTGGCGCCAAATAAATGCCAGGGTGATCTGGTAAAACTGCTGATTTATTACCGGCGCCTGGCGCCCAATGCGCGTCTGGTTTGTGTTGGCAGTCTGCAGGATAACAGTTATGTCAATTGGATTCAGGGATTGAGCCGCGTAGCGGGGCTGCCGGAAACGGCCGTTACGCTCACAGGCCACATCAGCCAACAAGATATGGTGACTTATTACAAAACAGCCGATTTATTTGTCTCGATGAGCGAACATGAAGGCTTTGGCAAACCGCTGATTGAGAGCATGTTTTTGGGCTTGCCGGTTTTGGCGTATGCGGTAACGGCCGTACCTGATACGATGGGTACGGCCGGTGTATTATTTCATGAAAAAGATTATGAAGCGCTGGCCGAACTGGTGGATATGTTAATTTCTGACAATGATTTGCGCCGGCGGCTCATTGTGCAGCAGAAAAAGCATGTTGAACAGTTCCGTGAAACGGCCGTTTTCGAGCAGTGGCGCGGTTATCTGGAGCAGATCAATCTTTACCAGGCTGATTGAGTGACCTGTCTCGACAACGTCTTCAATCGCTTGTGAGTGCAATTTTGCAGTCGCAAGCACTTTTTGACGCGTTTCCAGCCAGGCGCACAACGCCAGGCTGTCCGGCAGCTCGACATCAGCAAAGGTTAAGGTTTGTCCCGGCTCGACGCTGTGGCGCAAGATTGCATTTTCCAGCAATCCAATGGGTACATGGTCAGGCTGATCGATGATGGTGACGGCCGTACCGCGCACTTCGAAACTACCAATCCCTTTTTCAATTATGGCGCCGCCCGGCAGAGGCCGTTTCACGATCGCGGCCGCGCTCGCTCTGGGCATTGTGGAATTGTCGAGCAGGATCGAGCCTTGTTGAATCGCCCTGCGTATGGTTTTTACTATTTCTATGTGGCAGAGGTGAAACGGCCGTTCAATCACAAAATAAGGTCCGTCTCCCAAATAATAAGTTCTCAGATAACTTTGGTGGAAATCATCGTGGGTTCCCACAATAAATACGGATGCCGGTGCTTTGGCGACAAGCGCGTATGCACTCAAAACCACTCCTTGTTCGGATGCGATTTTTCCCAGCAATTGACCTGATTCCTCAATTGAATGTGCTTCTACACCATACAAATCCCGCTGTCCAATCTCGGCGTCTAAACCATTGGCGACAAGCACCTGTTCGATTTGTAATTTGGTGCCATCGGTGAAATTGGTCACGCTGTTCAGAGAAAATCCCAACTTTTTGCCCCAATAATTCATGGATTCCGGCGTCGGGTTAAGGTTCATATATCCTTTGCGGTTGCCGTAAACAAGTGGGGTAAAGCCCATT
This sequence comes from uncultured Chloroflexia bacterium, assembly GCA_963701435.1. GTDB lineage: Bacteria > Chloroflexota > Anaerolineae > Promineifilales > Promineifilaceae > JAACFF01. The sequence continues at coordinate 154,678 of CAVPAL010000004.1, forward strand.
GCAAGAACATCTTCCTTTAACGCTGCGAGGCTGCCCGGTTGGTTCCCCCTCAGCTTCTGTCAGATACCCTTTGTTGATAAAGAAGCTGCCGGCCGTTATCTGAAATTCTGAATTCATGGTAACAACCGGTAGATTGGCTTTGAAAGCCTTATCTACGACATTGGTCGCGTGCAGAACGTCTCCGGAACATTCAACAATCAAATCGGCGTGGTCAATTACTTCGTCAATGGAATTGGTGAGCAGTTCAGGAATTGGAAAATCGGTGATGGTTGGAATAGAACGCCGTGTTAAGACGCGGGTAACTGCCAGATCAGGCATACTGTTTGCAAGCATCGTGATTCCGCGGCCAACATATCCAGTACCCACAATACCAATACGTGTAACTGTTACAGATCTATGAACATGCTTCATATGTTTTACCCCTTACAAATACGTGTGCTTTAAAATAAATTTACATAAAGCGCTGGCTGTACGGATACTGCTGTACAATTAATACGATAAAAAGGCCCCAATCAATGGACTGGGTGATTCACAGAACATTTTTGACCAAAATGGTTGGAATCTTCTATGAATTTCTCAAAGAAACCGCGAAATTCCATTACGGATGATTTTCCAGAACTTTTCGCGATGCGCCTAAATTTGCAAAGTGTTGAGAATGTTGTTGACGATTGGCCGGGGTGCTAAATTCTCTTCGAATGTTTGTGTATTGGCGGCGCGGAGTGCATCTAGTTCGGCTGGGTTTTCTAATAATTCAATGATTCGTTCCACGATGGCTTGTGGGTCTTCATAGGCGAATTGATCCTCAAAACGATCCAGTCTATACAGGATTTCACGATCGTTGTGGATTGTTTCGCCGACAATGGGTTTACCGAGGGCTAACAATTGGCCGAATTTGTATGAAAGACAGCCGAAGGTTCCGCGCACATAAACGCCGATTTTGGCGCGCGCCAGATTGTTCAAATAGGTATCAAAACTCATCCTTCCTTGATGGAAACGGGCATATTCCGGCGGCATCTCTTCTTTCGCACCGGTGAATCCGATGAACGTTTTGATGTTTTCATGCTCGCTCAATGCTTCCATCAAAGTTAGCCGCCAGCGATTTGTTTCGCGATGTTGTTCGGTTTTGTAATATGCGACCAGAAAAAACACATCAAGATCGCGTTCTATATTCCTCAAACTGCGGAATGTGTTCAAATCTGGTAAATTCCTCAATTTGTTAACGCGGCGTTTTATTTCTGTATATGGCCAGCGACGGCCGTTGCCAAGCGGCGATATTTTTGGCAGGAATTGCCAGGTATTGGGCAGGCGCAGCGGGAAAACGTTCCCTACCGGAAAGATTTTTTCTGCCCAGGGCGCGAGTTCAGGATCTGTGGTTACAAAATCTTTGCGATAATTAACTTTGAAATAAGCGTCACAAAGTTCAAGCTTTTTCAGATCATAGCCATATTCCGGATCATCCGGATTGGCGCCAGAAACATCGTAGGCGTCAATACAAAAAAAATGCTTTTTACGACCGTTCTCAATTTGGAAAAGCAATGATTTACTGTAGCCCAGTTTTGCCTGACCCAGTTCTGTATCCTCAAACGCCTCTGGTATGGTTTTTACAACCCTGAAGCGGTAATTATTTTTTTTTGCCAGCTCTATGAAGCCTTTAACAAAGAAGCTGGCGTAATCAATGTCGGACACATCAAAATAGGTTATTGCGTTCATCAAGCCTCCGATTACCAGCTTTTTCAGCATACAACAGGTCTACATTAGTGGATGTGAGTTACAAGAAAACTTAAGAGCATATGATATGGGCGTTTTGTAGGTTGCTTCACGTGAATCTTGAATGAATTGATTTGCAAATCCGGCTGCTCTCCGACATTATCTCTACCTGGAAAGAGAAAGATTAAGCGCGATTTTCCAAATCTGTAACTATTCAGGTACCCGAGAACCCTGCCAGGTTTTGCCCTTAAGGACAATTGCTTCTCGGGTAATCCAGACAGATCTAGCTGTATAGTTACTTTTGATCTACAAGGAGAAACAGTGATGCAGTATCTAAAATCACGGCTCGGGAGTTCCGGATCTAAAAGAGCGCCAATCCTGCTGGGATTAAGTAATTGGCAGAAAATAATCAAAAATAGAGTTCATAAAAAATCTGCCAATTCCTCGAGGAAACCGCAGATTTCTAACTCCTCTTATTTTCAAAAATTTTCTGCGGTTTACCTAATGGCAATCCTCATGTTAACGGCCGTTTCTTCCGCAGCAACGGCCGTATCCCCACAAGCAACTGCGACCGATCCCACCTGGGTCCAGTCGCTGCCCAACACAAGCTGCCCCTGGTCAGCCAACGACACAAACTGCCACCACGCCTCACCTGTTTTGGCCGATATCACCGGCAACGGCAAGCTGGAAATCATTGTCGCCACCAATAACGGGCATGTGCTCGCTTTCCGGCATGATGGCAGCCTTGTTTGGGACAAGGACATAGCACCTCATTTTGGCATGAGTTCCGGCACGCAGCAGATCGCCGCCTCGCCTGCTGTGGCCGATATCGACGCTGATGGGCAATTGGAAGTGGTCGTGGGCGCCGGCACTCCTTACGGCTCGGTTTGCACCCAGGGTGGGGTAATTGTTCTGGAGCATACCGGCGCCGTGAAGCCTGGCTGGCCTTTCCTGACGCAAGACAACACGATTCCACCGGCCGGCTGCAGCGATTCAGTCTATTCGACGCCTGCTTTAGGGGATCTTGATCAGGATGGCGACCTTGAAATTGTGTTTGGCAGTTATGACAAACGGCTGTACGCTTTGCATCATAACGGCACGGCCGTAGCCGGTTTCCCGCCCAATAGTTTCCATTTCCAACGTTTTGGCTGGCCCAATTTGGAAGGCAGCTTTGGCGATACAACCTGGAGTTCACCTGCCCTGGCCGATCTGACCGGCGATGGCTTTCTCGATATTGTGATCGGTACCGATGAAGGCAACTATGACAGCCGCTTTCCAGGTGATTCCAATGGGTGGACCTGTCCCTACACGTCGCCAAATACGCAGGGTTATTGCGGCGGGTCGATTTATGCCTTTGACCGGCATGGCAATTTGCTGCCCGGCTTCCCGCGGTACCAATTAGAAGTCTTCCAATCTGCTCCCGCACTGGTTGATATTGACGGCAATGGCCGGTCTGAAATTTTTGTTGGAACCGGCTCGTTTTATTACCAATCTAGTCCGGACCAACCCACGTATGGATTCCGTGTATTTGGGTTGGATTCGCAAGGTAATGATTTACCCGGCTGGGGCGGCGGCAAAGCTGTTGGTCAAACCGCGCCAGCTTCACCGGCCGTTGGAGATATAAATGGGGACGGACAGCCGGAAGTTGTCATGGCCGCGCGCGATAAAAAATTGTATGCGTGGCATCTGAATGGGCAGGCGGTCAACGGATTCCCGATGACGCCGCGTACCCATTTTGGTCAAACCCTCGATAATTATGATGTCCCTACCAGTTTTGTGCTGGCAGACTACACCGGCGACGGTAAGATGGAGATTTTTGTCCACAATGCCTGGGAAATTGTGGTTGTCAACGGAAATGGCGCCCAGTTAACAGCGGCGAGCAGCAGTGAGAATAAGCCATTTTTTTATACCAACGGTACAATATGGAGTAATCCGGCGGTTGGGGATTTGGATGGAAACGGCCGTTTAGACCTGGTCGCCAGCAATAGCGAATTATTTGTATGGGAACTGCCCAATTCTTCTACCAAGGCCGATTGGCCCATGTTTAGAGGCGACGCCGCTCGAACCGGTGCGTTTGCAGAGCCGACATTAAGCGTGTCCCCATCAGAAATTTCTTTTGTCCACCAGGCCGGTACCCAGGTAATGCACGCCACGCAGATTGTTGCGTCTGGTAACATAGGCAGTTTTAACTGGTCGGCCAGTACAAATAGCCCGAATTCAATTAATTTGCCCCAAACAAGCGGCAATGCGCAGGGGCAAGCATCCATACCGGTAAATATCACCATCCCGAACTGGCTAAACCCTGGTACACACACGTTGGGCAAAATTACAGTGACGGCGCAGTCGGGAGGCGAACCGCTCAACGGCAGCCCAGCTGAAATTGAGGTCAAAGTGTACGCGCTGGCAAACCTGGAGCAGTCATATATGCCGGCGGTACTGCGAAAATAACGAATGCATATCCTTTTTTTGACCCCGGCTTATCCTCCATTCCCCGGTGGTGGAGAACGCTATGTGCGCGCGCTGGCGCGTCAGTTAGTCCAGCGCTGCCATCATGTGACGGTTGTAACCAGCAGCGCACAGAAAGAACAGGATTTGTGGCAGGGGCGCTCTGTTTCTTATTCTGAATTGGATAAAGACCTTCCTAATCTGCGGATATTGTGTTGTGGGCTGCGTGCAATCAGAGGCGGACGCAGGGGTCTGTTGGCGTGGCGCAAATTAATGACGCTAATTTCGGCACTTCCAGGTTCGCAAACGGCCGTTTTAATGCGTATGGCGCGTATCATTCCCAATCTTTCAGACCTGCTGGATGTATTTGCACAGGTGGAGCAGCCTGTAAACATTGTGCATGGATTTAATCTGTCTTGGGAACACGCGCTTGCGGCCGGATGGGAATATGCACGCCGGAACAAACTGCCTTTTGTGGCTACTCCCTTTGCGCATTTGGGGGTGCAGGGGCAGGATCGCGTAGCGCGCAATTCAACAATGGACCACCAACTCCACATTTTGCGCGATGCAGAGCGTGTGTTGACTTTAACGTCAGTCGAACAAAAGGGTTTGCAGGCCTACGGGCTGCAGGCAGAACGCGGGGCGGTGATTGGGGGCGGCGTAGAGGTCTGGCAGAATCATTTTGATACGGCGGTTCCTACAAAGTCTTTTGGTTTGGATTCTTCTTTTGCCCTGTTTATCGGACGGGTCAGCTACGAAAAAGGGGCGCTGCATGCGGCTAAAGCAATTTTACAATTAAACCGGCAGGGTCGCCGGGTTCAATTGGCTCTAGTAGGCCAGATTTCACCTGAATTTGACCGCTTTTATGCCCAATTGACGGATAGTGAAAGGCAGATTATACGGCCGTTAGGCATTGTGAGTGAATCTGATAAACATGCTTTATTAGACGCGGCAAATATGCTGCTTTTGCCGTCACGCACAGATTCCTTTGGGATTGCCTTATTGGAGGCATGGACGCACGGCAAGCCGGTGATTGGCGCGCGCGCGGGTGGCATCCCGGGCGTAATTGACGCCGATGAAAATGGTTTGTTGGTTGATTTTGGAGATGTTGGCGGTTTGGCGACGGCCGTTCAATGTCTGCTCGAAGATCAATCTCTGGCCCAAAAACTGGGCCAAAATGGTTACCAAAAAGCAGCTACCGAATACACATGGGCCAGCGTCGCCGAGCGGACGCTGGCGCAGTACCAGGAACTTATTTAAGCCCGCGCCCTTACCAGCTCCTTTTTCCATCATCTTAATTCAGGATAATGTGTTGATGCGGATTTTGCATATCCTCCACCAATTTATGCCCGAAAAAATCGGCGGCACTGAACTGTATACGCAGACGTTGGCGCGCCATCAGGTACAGCGTGGGCATCATGTGGCCATTTTTACGCCGGCGACGCATCCGGAAACGGCCGTAACGGTCGAAAATGGCGTCCAGGTACACCGCGTGCGCGTAAGGGAACGCAGTCCGGCCGGGGTCTTTCGCAGCAATTTTCGCCAGCCAGAAATCGAAACTGCTTTTGGTTCAGTTTATCATGTGACCCAACCTGACCTGGTTCACGTTCAACATTTAATGGGACTGCCAATCAATCTGGTCAAACAGATTGATGTGCCCACGGTTGTGACGCTGCATGATTATTGGTATCTGTGTCTCAACGCGCAGCTTTTAACCAATTATGACGATTCAATTTGTGATGGTCCGCGTAATTGGGTAAATTGTGGCCAATGTGCGCTGGCGCGCGCCCGGCTGCCGTCTGTGGGACTATTGGGCGCGGGGTTGGCTCCGTTGTTGGGTTGGCGGCACACAAAACTGCGCCAGGTTCTGGATAACGCCGCCGCACTGATTGCGCCTACTCGCTTTACACGCGACATCTATGCCCAAATGGGACTATCTGCGGAACAAATCCAGGTTGTGGCGCACGGCATTAAACTACCCGCAGTAATGCCTGCCCCCGCGCCGCGTTCCAAGGGACTGCGCATAGCGTATGTGGGCGGCATTGCGCGTCAAAAAGGGTTAGATGCGTTGGTAACGGCCGTTAACCAACTCCCCAACGATGTCGAACTGCACATCTACGGTGACTTGACCGCATTTCCGCAGTACACGCGGGAGCTTGAGCATCTGAACGAGCATCCAGGGATTCGTTTTGCCGGCCGGCTGCCGCATGATGAATTGTGGAACGCCCTGGCGCAGGCGGATGTGCTGGTTGTGCCTTCCTTATGGTATGAAACGGCCGCTTTGGTCATTCAGGAAGCTTTTGCCGCCGGCGTTCCGGTAGTTGCCTCCCGGCTGGGCGCTTTGCAAGAACGGGTGCAGGATGGCGTAGACGGCCGTCTCTTTACGCCGGGCGATGCAAACGAGTTAACAAATATTTTGACCGAATTTAACGAGCACCCGCAAAGTCTGGATCGCTTACGGGAGGGCATTCGTCCGGTAATCACCATCGAAGAGCACATTAACGCCATCGAGGATATCTACCAAAAAAGTGCGCTTACGCTATAATGCGGAATTGGCCTGCGTACAAAGATACACAGGTCAAAAATTTATAGCTGGAGTTTGGCGAATTTAGACCTTTCAGGTTTTGTCAAGCCTGAAAGGTCTTGTCTGGTAAAATAAACTAAGCCAGCGTCCAGTTTTTATAAGAGGCTTTTGGCAAGATACGATGACAGCGGAAGTTGAATCAAAGCGTGAGGGTAAAATTGCGCGCAACGACCCACAACAACCGATTTACATTTATGACGCCGATCAAAGTTCCTGGAATTTGCGTCAAAAATTTGAGGAATTGGTCAAATACCGCTATTTGACGCGCAATCTTGTTATTCGCGATCTCAAAGCGCGTTATAAGAATTCTGTTCTGGGTATTTTGTGGAGCCTGCTCAATCCGCTGGCGATGATGATTGTTTTTACCCTGCTGTTTTCCGTGTTGGGCAATGACAATACGCGCGCTTACCCGGTCTTTGTCCTGGTGGGATTAATTCCCTGGAATTTCTTCAGCGGTTCCTTGATCAGCGGTACAACCTCGGTGACCAGTAATTCCTCGTTGATTAAAAAAGTGTTTTTTCCGCGCGAGCTGCTGCCGGTTTCATCCTTGTTATCCAATTTGGTGAACTTCCTGATAGCCTTTCTCGTTCTGGTTGTCTTTTTGTACATTTTTGGAATTGGTTTGACTGTGCATGCGCTGTGGGTTCCCGCCATTTTGATCACGCAGCTTATTTTTACGTTGGGCTTGTGCATGTTGTTAGGTTCATTAACCGTTTTTTACAAGGATGTACTCATGATCCTGGAAGTGGTTATGCTGGCCTGGTTTTTCCTGACGCCGGTTTTTTACTCGCTTGAGATTTTTGGCGAGACTGCAACGTTGTTTGGCGTCACTTTTGTGCCGGCTCAGGTCATGCGCTGGTTAAATCCGATGGCTTCGATTATTGATGGGTATCGTACCGTTTTGTGGGGAACTTATGCCAGCAGCGGCCCTGTGAGCATGAACCCCGCTTATTTACTGCGTACTTTTGTAACGGCCGTTATCACTTTGTTGGTTGGTTTTGGGGTCTTCGCGCGTCTGGAGCATCTTTTCGGCGAAAAACTTTAGGACTTGGAGAAGAAAAATTGTTACGCTGGATGAAAGCTGCCCTTTTGATGACAACATTGCTGCTGGCAAGCATCGTCGGATGCCAGGCTGAGGTTGAACCAACGCCCTTCCCAACGCTGGAAACAACTCCTATCCGTGAAGCTGATTCTGAAACGCCCACGCTAGAAGCGGCTGGAACGGAAACGGCCGTTTCCACGACCGATCCTACAACTGTTCCTGCGACCACACCTGCTCCACAAAGCACCCCGACAAAAAAATCATCCTTACCGCCGGCCACGCCAACGCCAGCCCCGACCGACACGCCTACAGTCGTACCAAGCGCCTCCCCAACCAGCGCGCCGCAATTTGCGCCCGTGTTGACCGTGGAGGAGCCTCAACCGGTACGTGAAGGCGTCGCTACCCCGGCAACGGCCGTGCCAACGGCCGTGCCCGCCTTTACCGTTCCAAAAGGTACGACCAATGTACTCCTTTTAGGCAGCGATGCGCCAGTAGGCGATCAAGGCGTTAAACGTACCGATACGATGATTATTGTGTCCATCAATCGAGAAGGGCCGACTGCGTCGATGATTTCCCTACCGCGCGATTTGTACGTCTATATTCCGGGCGGCACAATGAATCGCCTGAATACCGCCATGACGGTTGGCGGGGTTGAACTGCTCAAACAAACCATTCTCTACAATTTTGGCATTCCTATCCACTATTTTGCGCGCGTTGATTTTGACGGTTTTCAAGAGATTGTCGACGCGATTGACGGTGTAGACCTGGCCGTGACCTGCTACTTCAAGGATTGGCGCATCATTTCGCCTGATTTAGACCCGGAAGATGAAGAAAATTGGTATGTGCATGAATTGGAACCGGGCATCTATCATATGGATGGCGACACGGCGCTTTGGTATGCGCGCTCGCGGCTGATGTCGAATGATTTTGATCGCGGCCGCCGTCAACAGCAGCTTTTGCGCGCCATGCTAAACCAGGGCGTTGATTTGGGATTGGTGACCCAGGCGCCGGCTATGTGGAATGCATTTCAAGATACGGTCGAGACCGATATGGATTTGGGCCGGATGTTACAGATTGCCGCCCTGGCGCCGGCCATACGCGAAAATGGCGTGCAAAATCTGTATGTGTTTGGCAAAACGGAACCATGGATTGTGCCCGAGACCAATGCGCAAGTACAGCTCCCGGTTTGGGAAGGGCCAAACAAAATGAAGGAAACTTTCCAGCGCCTTTTCTTAGCGCCTGCACTTAATAAAGCAACCCGCGCGCCAATTACGGTTGAAATTGTCAATGCCAGCGGCAATCCCGATATGGCGCAGCTTGCTGCGGAAAATCTGGCCTGGTATGGGTTTGCGCCTATTATCAGTGAAGAGGAAGTTCTTGAACAGGAAACAACCGCGTTGACTTATTTTGCGCCCAACCTCAAAGGCTCATACGATTGGTTAAGTCATTGGGTTGCGGGCGTGCGGCAGTCAGAAATTATTCTGGATGATCAACAAGCGTATCCTTATAATTACCAATTAATACTTGGCGAGGATTATGATCCTTGTCTCGACGAGTTTTTTGCGCCGCAGTCTCTACTCCCCTAGACAATTCCCAGAAAGTTTTTTGAATTCCTGCGAAACAAAATCTGGAAATTACTCAAGGAAACCGTGAATTTGCTGTATATTCATTTCAGAAAACTTTTCGCAGTTTGCGTGGAAGCTGTCAAAAAGAGTATGAAAATACCTGTTGCTTGAATGGGTGCATGCAGGCATAATTCCGGCATGGATGCCCTTTCGACAACTGCCGCCCTCGATTCCCTACCCGAAAAAGATTATAACAAACGTATTCGCGCCTGGATGATGTATGATTGGGCCAATTCAGCCTTTTCAACGACCATCATGGCGGCTGTACTGCCGGTGTATTACAGCGCCGTTGCCGGCGCGACGCTTGCAAGTGAGGCCAAAGCGACCCAATATTGGTCCATTGGCTTGAGTTTGTCTGTTTTTATCATTGCATTATCCTCTCCCATACTCGGAACAATTTCTGATATCAAACGCGGTAAGAAAAAATTCCTTTCATTTTTTATCCTGCTGGGTGTCATCGGCACCGGCTTGCTGGTACTGGTCGATACGGGCGATTGGTTGATGGCGTCGATTTTCTTTGTCCTGGCGCGCGTGGGTAACGGGGGCGCTAATGTATTTTACGATGCGCTGCTGCCGCATGTGGCCAAGGAGAAGGACCAGGATCGTGTCTCCAGCCAGGGGTATGCTTTGGGTTATTTGGGCGGCGGACTGTTGTTGGCCATTAATGTGGTGATGATTCAGCTAATGCCCGGTACGTGGGGGGCGCGCTACTCCTTTTTGACAGTAGCAGTCTGGTGGGCCGTATTTTCTATCCCCATTTTGCGTAATGTGCCGGAACCACAGGCCGCAACCAAGAAGCTGGCGAAGGGTGAAAGTTTGATGTCGGCCAGTTTTAGCCGGCTACGCAAAACGCTGGGAGAAATTCGTCAATACCCCGACCTCTTTAAGTACCTTATTTCGTACCTGATTTACAGTGATGGCATTAACACAATCATTGGCATTGCCGCTATTTATGGGGCCGAATTAGGATTTGGTACCATTGAGTTAATTTTAGCCTTGCTGCTGGTGCAGTTTGCAGGTATTCCTTTTAGTCTCATCTTCGGCAATTTGCCCAACCCAGAGGAAAAACGGCGCTCTATGTATTTAGCTTTTGTGTTGTTTAACGTGGTTATGCTGCCGCTGCTGGGCATTGGCGGCAGTCGTTTGATAGCGCAAGAAGTTACCGGCACGCCTTCTGAACCTTTTGTGACAACGGATACGGCCGTTGGCGAAGGCAATTATTTTGTCGATTCAATCACGATAACGACCACCGGCGATTGGGAAATTGTACCCATTTCAGCCGTAGAACGTGGCGCCAGCAGTGATGAGGATGTCGCTTATGCTTTTACGGAAGAGATCGGCGCAAGCGCTGATTTTGCTTTTAACGGACAAAAGGTTGAACTGACCTATCAGTTGGGGCCTAATCATAGCATTTGGGCAATCTGGATGGATGGGGAAGCGCTGCTTGAGGATGGAGAGCCGGTTCAAATCGATGGTTACAATCCCACGGTGCGATACGACGTCACGCAATCCTTCGCGGCAGAAAATGAAGGTGAGCATGTTTTAAGCATCGTCAACACAGGTGAACAAAATCCTGAAAGCGGCGGGACAGTGATGGCCTTATCTCAAATCGAAGTTCTGCCCCCGCTGCGCACCAGCAATCTGGTTATGATTCTTGGTATGCTGCTGGCCATAGAAGTCATTGGGCTCATCTTTGCATTTTTATTAGGAAAACCTTTGTTTAACGGTCTGGCTGCCACATTCGACACCAAGCGCACGATCATGTTTTCTCTTGCGGTTTATACGTGTGATTGCTATATGGGGGTTTTTCCTCAACTCGGTGATTGAATTTTGGTGTCTGGCGTTGATGGTGGCGATTGTGCAGGGGGGCAGCCAGGCGTTGAGTCGCAGCCTATATGCGAGTTTGTCACCGCCGTCAATGAGCGGCGAATTTTTTGGCCTTTTCAGCATCATGTCAAAGTTCGCCTCGTTCCTCAGCCCGGTATTTTTTGTTGTGGCGATTGCTTTGTTCGACAGCAGCCGCCCGGGCGTGTTGAGCATTGTGGTTTTCTTTCTGGTTGGCGGCCTTCTGCTTTCACGAGTAAATGTGTCTGCGGGACGGAAGACGGCACAGGAAAAAGAGGCTGAGATGCTGCGCGCACGGGATGCTTGAGAAAAATCTTCTCCTGGATAAAAGTTAATTGTGGATGATTCCCTAACCTCAATCAGGCCATTTTTTCTGACGTTCTTGTTTGCGTTTACTGCGTTTCTTTTTGGCGGCCAGGCGCTTTTCGATAGCTGTCTGAGTTGGTTTCGTTTTGCGCCGTCGCTTCGGTTTTTTGAGCGCCTGGGCTAATAAGGTTTGGAACCGTAAAACGGCCGTTTCCCGGTTTTTGAGCTGGCTGCGAGAGTCCTGCACGCTTATTTGTAACATCCCCTGCTTATCCAGCCGATTTTGCAGCTTCTCAACCAAAGTCGCGCGGGTAACTTCATCCAGGCTGGCAGAGTGTGTCACATCAAACAACAAGATAACGCGGGTAGCCGACCGGTTGACATGTTGCCCGCCCGGTCCGCTGCTTGTGGCGAAGCGGAAGGATAGCTCCGATTGTGGAATCTTGAGATTGGGCGTAATTGTGATGAAATTTTCCTCATCCATACCCTTAAATTAAATCACAAAAGTGGTTAAGGCAAGTGATTGGCCCTTAATTTGGTGGGCAGTCGCGTTCCCGATAAACTTGGAAGGATGCAGTCAAGAAGGATAAATGGAATCATGGATGGTAATCGGCCGGCAGAAAACTGGTTTGTTCACCTTTTTTTTATGGATGGTGTTGGCATGGGCGGGCGGGATACGGCAGTTAACCCATTTGTCTCCGCGCGCTTACCGAACATGACGAAATTGTTAGGACGTGAGGATTGGTATGTTTATGAGGACAATGGAGCTGAAAAGGGTCGAATCTCCAGCTCGCGCGCGACTCTGATACCGACCGACGCCAATCTGGACATGCCGGGGCGTCCGCAGAGCGCGACCGGACAGGCCGCGATCCTCACGGGGCGCAACGCGCCAAAGCTTGTGGGTGAACATTATGGGCCTAAACCGAATCAAGCCGTTGCGCGCGAAATTGAGGCCGGTAATTTATTCCAGGAAGTTGTGACCGCTGGAAAAAAAGCCGCGCTCATAACGCCTTATCCACAGGGATATTTTGACGCTGTCAACAGCGGTAAACGACTTTATTCTGCCGTCCCGCTGGCGGCGACAACTGCTGGCCTGAATCTGATGACCGCCGATGATTTACGCGCCGGACGCGCCGTCAGCCCGGGTTTTACGGGACAGGGCTGGCATGAGATGCTTGGCTATACTGATATTCCCATCATGACGCTGCCCCAGGCAGGACGGCAAATTGCCCAAATTGCCGGGCAGTTTGATTTCAGCTTTTTTGAGCATTGGCCCAGCGATCGCAGCGGACATCGTGGTTCCCTGGAAACGGCCGTGTCCCATTTGGAAATGATCGACGCCGTGATGGGTGGTTTGCTCGAAACCTGGGACGATGAACGTGGATTATTGATTATTACCAGCGATCATGGCAATATCGAAGAAAAAAACCATCGCCAGCATACACGCAATCCGGTTCCAACGATTTTAGTTGGCCGCGGCCATAGGCAACTGGCTCAATCCATCGACAATTTAACCGATATTGCCCCAATTATTCGCACATGCTTAAACATCCCGGCATGACGACTACCTGGTTACAAGACTGCTCGACTAATTGCAGGAGACGAAATACGCTTTACCTAACAATCAAACTTGCTATTGTGTTGTGAAGCTTCCGGGAAGATATTTTTGTAGGAGATACAACCATGACTGTTTCATCGGAACAATTTCGCGATGTATTACGACACTTTCCATCGGGAGTAACGATTGTCACCATGCGCACGGCGGAAAATCCGCGTCCACATGGATTGACTGTTTCCGCTTTTGCTTCCATTTCACCTGATCCGCCTTTGATTATGATTGCCATCGATCACCGTTCGAGCGCATATCCCCTGTTGGAAAAGCAGGGGTCGGTTTTTGCAGTCAATATTCTGGGGCAAGAGCAAATGAATCTCTCCAACCGTTTCGCCTGGTTAAAGGATCAGGATCGTTTTACTGAGGGAGATTGGGATACGGCCGTGACCGGCGCGCCAATCCTCAAAGATGCGCTTGCCTGGTTGGACTGTACTATTTACGAACGCCACCGTACTGGCACACATACAATTTATATTGGTGAGGTTCAGGCCAGCCAGACGCCGCGACCAGATCAAGCGCCATTAATTTACTGGAACCGGGGTTATCGTTGTCTGCGACTGGTAGCCGAAGGAGAAAGCCAATAGGGGACAAAATAGGCACAATTTCCTACTTGCAATGTTTACGCCTTAATTTTACAATTTTTACTGAGTCTGGTCATCAAGACCTATCAGGTTCTACCTCGAGTGGAATGGGAGCAAATTGACAACAAAACCTGAGAGGTCGCTTCTGGTAAAATAAAAAACGCCAGTGTCCAGAATTTTATTTATAGAGGAAAGGACTTGCCTGCATTCATTGATAGTTAACACCTCCTCGCCAACCTGAGCGCTGAGTGCGAACGGAATTAGGTAATCGGCAACTATATTTCAAAATTAGAATCGCTCCAGACGTTGCCGATTCCTCAAGGAAACCGCCGTTGAAGTCCTTTGGGATTTCCGAACAGTTTCTGCGGTTTACCCAGGTAATCGGCAACTATATTTCAAAATTAGAATCGCTCCAGACGTTGCCGATTCCTCAAGGAAACCGCCGTTGAAGTCCTTTGGGATTTCCGAACAGTTTCTGCGGTTTACCCAGGTAATCGGCAACTATATTTCAAAATTAGAATCGCTCCAGACGTTGCCGATTCCTCAAGGAAACCGCCGTTGAAGTCCTTTGGGATTTCCGAACAGTTTCTGCGGTTTACCTAAATAGTAATAGAAGGATAACAGGTATGGGAGAGAACACTTTAGTAGCGGTCCATCAGGCGGATGATAACATGATTTTGAATTTAACCTTCTCAGGTGATCGCCGCAATTTGATTGCTTTTTTAGAACAGGTTTCACAGGCAAAGGGTGTAGCCGTAGTCACTGGTTCCTTCACTACGCGTGAATCTTCCAAACCCCAATCATCGAAACATATGGCCTGACCAGCATATTTCCCACCTCATCAAGTCAGGTTAGCGCACAAATCGGGTAAAAAAAGCATCATAATCAGTTCCAATCTCGGTCCAATCGTACCGGGAAACGGCCGTTGCCAGCTTAACGGCCGTTTCTTTTGCTGCGCCTGGATGTTCTAAAGCATGCAGCAGCCGGTGTTTGAGATCATCGTAATCAGCATACAGACAGGCAGGATGAAATTCAGGCGGTATCAGTTCAGGATAACTTAACCGGTTGGGCAGCAACGGCAATGTTTGGGCATAAATGGTTTCTAAAATGCTGATGCCAAAGAACTCATGGTGCGCTGTAGAGATAGTTATATCCGCTTCCCACAGGAGCTGTTTGTAAACGGCCGGTTCTGCAAAACCAATGTGAACAATTTGTTCTGATAATCGCTTGATGGCATGTTGAAAGGAAAACGGCCGTTTCCCATATTCCTGTCCGCATAACGCCACGCGGAATACCGCGCCCGCGTCTGCCAATGCAAACAATGCCTCGAAAAACGCATCTGGATTTTTATCATATTCCCAGCGTTGATTCCACATAATCAGTGGAGAGGCTGTGGCTGTACGCTGATTATGTGGCGCTTGTCCTAATCGTTGGAAGTCCACCCCTACCGGCAAAACCTTGCTTTTCTCCCGCAGTTTAGCGACACTGCCCAACTCATTATATTCGGGAAAATGCTTCAAAAACCGGGGTAATTCGGCAAAAAAACTTTGCAAATGATATTGGGAGTTGAAAACCACGCCATCAGCAGCCAGCATTGAAGCATAATTCACAAATGCGTAATGCTGGTCCCGTTCTCCTAACTGCCGGCGCATTGGCCCAGTTCCGCCGTCTGCCGGTAAAGGGTAGGTTAACTGATTTTCATGCATATAGACAATTGCCGGTACATCCCCTATCTGGCTCCGCGATAAGGCCAAAAACGTTGTCAAATCGAGCATGTCCGTTGTTAGAAGTAAATCAGGCTGCAAATCGCTCTCTAAAAAGCGGCGTGCCAAGGTGACAGCCCCGCCATGCATACGCCACTTCCAGAATCTGGCCGGCAGGGTTAACAAAGTAACCTCATGTGCGCTGTACTGCTGGAAACCGATCGCCCACGCCCGATGGCTGCCGCCATGATATGGAGAAACAAGCAAAATTTTCATATCTCAGAGCCTTGCCTCCTCAAATAGAGTCGATTGTAAAGCGCTGCGCTTGATAAGGCGAAAAGATTTGTGACTATACGGCCGTTTAATATTCACTTGATTCATCTGGAATAAAACTAAATTTAATTTGTGAAATATGTCATCAATAATTCGACCCGAGACCTACAATGTAATATACTTGTTATCAATCTGAAACAGGGAGAACGTCCGTTGGGCAGACAAGAAATTGAACTGTACTGGGACTCAACTTATGCGATTGCAATGGAAATAATACACCATTACCCACACCTGAATCCGGAAAATGTGGGGCAGCATGAGTTAGCAACGTTAATCGAAAATCTCCCCGGTTTTAAGGATGACCCCGCTCAGGTCACAGAACGAATACTAAATGATATACACATAGTATGGTATGAGGAGGCGAATAACTTATGACCGTTTCTGATGTGGGCGCTGGCGATGTTGTTGTTCCAGAGGAACTAAACAACAATGTTTTCATCACAAATATTGCCAAACTCCTGGACGCCCCCTACAACTGGTCACGGCGAAATTCTGTATGGCCAATGGTTTTTGGCCTGGCATGTTGTGCCATTGAAATGATCTGCACCGCCGCTAGTCGTTACGATCTGGCGCGTTTTGGCATGGAAGTATTTCGAGCAACCCCGCGCCAGTCTGACTTAATGATAGTATCAGGCACTGTAACCAAGAAAATGATTCCGACCATAGTGCGGCTCTATAATCAGATGCCAGAACCTCGCTACATTATGGCTATGGGAGCGTGCGCTTCTGGTGGAGGTCCTTTCAAGGAAGGTTACACCGTCGTGGATGGCATCGATAAATTTTTACCGGTTGACGTATACGTTCCAGGCTGCCCACCAACTCCCCAGGCTTTGATCAACGGCCTCATAGCGCTTCAGGAAAAAATTGATCAGCAGTCTATTGCGACGGCGCCCTGGTATAAAAAAGGTGATCCGACTGTTGGGCTTTATAAAGTACCCGTGTTGGGGCCAGATCTGATAGATGTGCGCCAGATTGACCGCATTCGTGCTGAAGCTCAAAAAAATAAAGCCGAAGAGCCTGTCGCTGAATAATTTCTGACCTGTAAATGTGGATATATATCGAAGAAAAAGCAAGAGTCATAAGTAGACTCGGTAAGCAAAGAGTAGTTGAAGGATATCATGAGTGAGAGGATTTTAGAAGCACCTGAAGGCGGCGAAGAACAAACTGTGTACGCAAACCCAATTGAAGAAGCCCTTGCAACTATCAAGGAACGTTTTCCTGCTGAAGTTGTCGATGATACGCGCGATGGGTATGAAGGGGTGATTGTGAACCCTGAGCGGCTCGTTGAGGTCGCAACATTTCTGCGCGATGAGTTAGGATTCAATTTCCTTTCTAGCGTAACCGGCGTTGACCAGATCGATGAGGACAAACTGGAGTCCGTTTATCATATTTACAGCATTGAAAAAGGCGGCGGCCCTGTTGTGCTAAAGGCGCAAACTGATCGGGAAAATGGGTCTGTGCCTTCGTTGGTTCCTGTATGGCCTGGCGCAGAATTTCAAGAGCGTGAATCGTGGGATTTATTAGGTATCCGGTATGACGGACACCCAGATTTACGGCGCATCCTCACCTGGGACGGCTTTAATGGCCACCCTCTCCGCAAAGATTGGAAAGAAGCGTTCTTTGAAGAAGCAAACAAGCCTTTTGGCAGCCGTTGGCCAGAGGGAAATGTACGGCGCGCGGAAGAAAATAATGTTTATGGCATGAATGTTCAATACCCGCCAGGATGGGTTCCCACCGGCGATGAGTATGATGTTGAAACAGATATCTATACCAGTTTAACCTATTCGCGCGATACAACGCCCGGATTAAGAACGGATAAAGTCACTGTGAATCTGGGACCGCAGCATCCATCTACGCATGGCGTTTTCCGTATGGTTGTCACATTAGATGGTGAAACGGTTGTCGACTTAAAGCCGGTAATGGGTTATTTGCATCGCAACCATGAAAAAATTGGTGAGCGCAATACGTTCATCATGAATATGCCATACACTGACCGATTAGATTACCTTTCCTCGATGTCAAATAATCTTGGATATGCGCTTACCATTGAAAAGCTTTTGGGCGTGGAAGTACCAGAACGTGCGGAGTGGCTGCGTATATTAATGGTCGAATTGACGCGTATTTGTAACCATCTTTGGGCTTTAGGTTTTCTTTTAAATGATCTTGGTGCGCTCCAGACGCCGATGCTCTATTTTTATGTTGAACGCGAGCTAATTCTGGATTTCTTTGAAGCCGTTTCCGGTTCACGTATGATGTGTAATTACATGCGCTTTGGCGGCGCGGCATATGACCTGCCAGATGATTTACGTGGGACGCCGATCATGAAGTTTTTGGAAGAATTGGTTTATGATCGTTTGCCCCGCGCTCTGGACCAGGGTGATGAGTTGATGACGGGCAACGAGATTATGCGCGCACGCAGTATGGGCGTGGGCGTTCTCTCGGCGGAAGATGCGATTGCCTACAGCACAAGCGGGCCGGTTCTGAGGGCCAGCGGCGTTCCTTATGATATTCGCCGTGCTGAACCATATTCCTACTATGAATATTTGGATTTTGATATTGCTGTGCGTTATAACGGCGATATTTTTGATCGTTATCTCATCCGCATGGACGAAATGCGCCAGAGCCTGCGGATTTTAGAACAGGTGTTGCCGCAGTTGAAGGGTACTGAAGGCGGGTCAATTTTCAGTGGAAAACCGCAATATGCATTACGCGCACCACGCGGCGGTGAATCCTACGGACGTCTTGAAGCGCCCAAAGGTGAGTTGGGTTATTATGTGACGGCTCATCGCCGCGCTTCCAATCCGGACCGCTACCATGTGCGGGCGCCTTCCTTCATTAACTTGACGCCGCTTGGCAAGATGTGCAAAGGGCATAAGGTTGCTGATATTGTAGCAATCTTGGGCAGCATTGATATTGTTTTGGGTGAGGTTGATCGTTAAAAAAAGAGGGTTTGGATAATCGACAGGGATTCATTGGTTAAGATTTATCTATTCCCTACTGTGGAGAAATTATGTACGGACTTGGTGTCATTAAGGGTTTGGGAATAACACTCAAACATCTCATTGCTACTTATATGGATGATATAAATTGGCTGGCTAAAGGCGGGCGTTATTATAATGAAGACGCTTTGTTGGTGCGGCAAAGTTTAGATGGCAAAGGCGTTATCACGATACAGTATCCCGAGGAAAAACTGCCAACTCCTGAACGTTTTCGGTTTGTGCCGTTTTTGGTGACGAACGATCCGCCGCCGGGACAAAAGTGGGGTCATGATTGGTGTACTTCTTGCGGCATTTGTGCGAAGGTTTGCCCGCCACAATGTATCTGGATTGAACGGGGTAAACAGCCAAACGGCCGTCCCAAGCCTGAGCCGGAAAAGTTCTTCATTGATATTGATATTTGTATGAATTGTGGTCTGTGCGCGGAATTTTGCCCGTTTGATGCCATTAAGATGGACCATGATTACGAACTCGCCAGTTATGACCGCAGAACCGCGCATATTCATGATAAAGAACGCCTAAGCAAACCGCTTTCCTATTGGCGTGAAATTGCCCCGAAAAAAGCAGATGCAGAAGCGTCTGCACGTGACTTTGCCGAAGAATCAAAGAAAAGGAAGAAAGCTAAAAAGGGTGACGAAGGGGCAAATCAAGAGGATAGAATTGCCGAAGCCATTTCACGACAGTTGGCTTATAAAGGATTGCAATATTAACCCCAATTTGTTGCAGTTAGGAAAAGTAACTGGAATTATCGCTCCAATTGGGGCGATTTCCTTTTTGTCAGGTGTTTTACAATGTTTAAAAAGAAGAATACGGAA
This sequence comes from uncultured Chloroflexia bacterium, assembly GCA_963701435.1. GTDB lineage: Bacteria > Chloroflexota > Anaerolineae > Promineifilales > Promineifilaceae > JAACFF01. The sequence goes on from CAVPAL010000004.1 coordinate 174,272, forward strand.
AAAATCACCGAAGAAGCGATTTTACAGGCGCTTTCAACCGTCATAGAACCAGAACTACATCGCGATCTGGTTTCTTTGAACATGATTCGTAATTTGAAAATCGAAGAGAACGACATAAGTTTTACGATTATGTTAACTACTCCTGCGTGCCCTTTGAAAGGTAAAATGGAGCAAGATTCACGGGCGGCGCTTGCACAGGTGCCCGGATTGGGAAAGATCACGGTTAACTGGGATGCAAATGTGCCCAGCGATAGACGCATTGGGAATCAGATAGGGCAGAATTTCCGCAATACGATTGCCGTTTCAAGTGGAAAAGGCGGCGTGGGCAAATCGACTATTGCCGTTAACCTCGCCATTTCGCTTGCGGAGCAAGGCGCGCGTGTGGGCTTGTTGGACGCCGATATTTTAGGGCCTAATGTACCCATGATGATGGGCGTTGATCAAATGCCGCCCGTTCGTAACCGTAAAATGATCCCGGCTGAAAATTTCGGGGTGAAATTTATCTCAATGGCTTTTCTCGTCAAGCCGGATCAACCTTTGATCTGGCGCGGACCTATGCTGCACAGCGCTATTCGGCAGCTCCTCACCGACGTCGAATGGGGTGAACTTGATTACTTGATCGTGGATTTGCCTCCGGGAACAGGTGATGCACAATTAACGCTGGCTCAGGTTTTGCCGCTCTCAGGGGCGCTTGTTATTACTCAACCCATGCAGGTGGCCGCTTCGGATGCGCTGCGTGGTTTGAAGACTTTTGAAAAGTTGGATGTGCCCATTATTGGCATTATTGAAAATATGAGTGGTGAGATTTTCGGGACGGGCGCGGGTGCAAGACTTGCCGTCGAGTACAATACAGAATTCCTGGGAAGCATTCCGATGGATGCCAACATCCGCATTGGTGGAGATTCTGGCGAGCCAATAATTGTAGCTTATCCTGACTCTGAAGCTGCCCAGGCAATCCATGCCATTGCTCGGGCGACTGCTGCACGGATTAGCGTGTTAACCTTACAGAAGCAGGCAGAAAATATTATTCCGATCGAAATGATTGGTTAGGAAAACCACGGATAGGTTTCAGGAATTTGAACCCTCTGAATTTTGGGTTTTTGGCTGGTCATATTGACCAGCTTTTCTTTTTTTAGAAAGGCCTTGGCGATTAGAAACTACTCACCAATTTGTGAGGCCTGTTAAAATTCGTTATAAATACTGTTTACCTGCGTGTTTTCAGCGTCGACATGCTTGGGAATCCGTGGTGATCGTAAAATGCATTAGGTAAACCGCAGAAACTATTCGGAAATTCCAAAGGACTTGAACTGTGGTTTCCTTAATTATTAAACTGCGGCGGAGATTTTTATGGGAACAATTATGGCGAATGGCGCCTCTGAATTTGTGGGGATTCGCTTTCAAAAATTAGGTAAGCTTTATCATTTTAAGGTAGGGCAATGTACGGCCGTTCAGGCCGGCGATCAAGTAATCGTCGAAACCAAACGGGGACGACAGTTGGGTCAGGTCGTTGCCTTTATCGATCCGGCTCAAATTCATAATCAAACAGGCATGCGTGACATTCAACGCATGGCAACGCCCAGAGATCTTGTTATGAAACAGGTTTGGGAATCAAAAGAGTTGGATGCCTTAATCACGTGCCGTGAAAAAGCTGATCAACTCAATATTAAAGACGCCAAATTTGTAAAAGCAGAATACTCATATGATGGCAGTTGGCTTACAATTTCATATACGACCGAAAACAAGAAATTAAATATTTCTGCTCTACAATCTGCCCTTGGCCGCTCTTTCCGCACGCGTCTGGAAATGCGTTTGATCGGCCCACGCGATGTGGCCAAGATAATGGGCGGGTACGGCGCTTGCGGCTCGCCGCGCTGCTGCTCAACTTTTTTAACTGAGTTTAGCCCGGTATCCATAAAAATGGCCAAGGAACAAGGCGTTTCTTTAAGTCCGCAAGAGATCACCGGTATGTGCGGCCGTTTACGCTGCTGCCTGGTGTATGAATATGAACAATATGTGGCTGCCAAGAAAACCCTGCCAAGACGTGGGAAACGGATTGGCACTCCTTATGGCGAAGGCCGGGTTAGGGATATTCGGGTTTTGCGTGATGCAGTTATTGTTGAAGTTGAAGGTGAATATCACGAAGTATTTCGACATGAATTTGAGCCGCTGGAGGAATTAGAAGCGCTGCAGAAAAAAGCTGAAGCCGGCTGTTCTAAACATGAAAACGGTGGATGTGACTGCGGCGCGCACAAAAATGGCGGCGGTAATTAATTTTCTTACTGACTGTAAATTCAGTATAATCTATTTGCAAAATGTGGAAGAGATAAGGTCGTAAGGCGTTATGAGAAGGAATTCTTCACCCGGTCTCGGACAATGGGTAACCGTTTCTTTAATTTTCGTGGTTTCCTTGTTCTTACTGTACAAATTGTACCAATATGCCGGGGCGCGAAGTTATTATCCGGTGGGTTTAACTGTTGCTGGTGTTGATATCGGCGGCATGGATCGTGAACAAGCCAGCGAGTTGATCGCCAACCGCTATGTTGATGCGCCAATTCTCATTTATCACGGCGAGGAATCTTTTGATGTCAGCCCAACGCGCGCGGAGTTTACGCCTGATCTAGAGGGGATGCTCACGGCGGCCGATTACCAGCGTACGCAGCAAGACTTTTGGGCTGGATTTTGGGGCTTTTTGTGGGGACGTCCGGTTGAGGTAGAGCCGGTTTCCTTGCAGGCGACCCATAATCGAGATGCATTAGGCGAGGTGTTGCGTGAAATTGCCGCCCTTGTTGATGAACCGGCCCAACCACCCCAGCCAATTCCCAGTTCGCTCAGCTTTCAATATGGCACTTCCGGCACAAGCACCAATGTCGAAGCAAGTTTTGCAGATATTGAGGCGGCTCTGTACCGACCCAATAACCGTGAGGCGCATCTGGCAGTGGAGCCGCGTCTGGCGGAACGGCCGAATATGAATCTTTTGGCGCGTTTAATGGTTAATCGGTTGCAGGTTTTTGAACAAGAGACCGGGGGCGTCGCCAGCGTTTTTGTAATGGATTTGAACACCGGTGAAGTTGTAGCGATTAACGAGAATGTGGCCATGTCGGCGCTGGACTTGATGAAGGTACCCATTGTGCTGGAAACCTACCGTAATCTGGATCGTCTCCCCTCGTTGACGCAGCGGGAGTTGATTTCTGATACGCTGGTAGTGCAGCCAGAGCATGACAGCGCCAATGAGCTGCTAAACGTGATTGCCGGGCAAGAGGATTCTTATCTGGGCGCGCGCACCGTAACCGATTCTTTGCAGCGGCTCGGACTTGAGAACTCATTTATTATGGCGCCGTATAACGCGGCGCTGCAAGCGGGGTATGGAACGCCGGATACGCCGGCTAACACGATTGAAGAACTGCGTACGCGCCCGACTGCTGAGATGCAAACGACGGCCGAGGACATGGCGCTGCTCATGTCGATGGTTTATTACTGTGCACAAGGTCAGGGCGGAGCGCTGATGGCGGCGTTTTCAGAACAAATTACGCAGGATGAATGCCGCCAGATTTTGGATTATATGCAGCAGAATCGGATTGAGAGTTTGCTTGAGGGTGGGGTTCCGCCGGAAACGGCCGTTGCCCACCGCCATGGTTGGATCAGTGATACACATGCAGACGTCGGCATTGTCTCCACGCCCGGTGGAGATTATGTGATTGCAGTTTTGCTCTACAAACCTGACTGGCTCGAATGGGAAATTAGTTCTCCTTTAATTTCCGATATCTCACGCGCAACCTACAACTTCTTTAACTTCGACAACCCATATCTAGGTGAAGCGAAAGTTAATTAACCATGTTAAAGCGCTTGCAAAAAGCCCTAATCATTACCCTCCTGGTAATCGGGGTTTTGTTTATAGCATATCAAGGTTTTCTCTATTCACGCGCGCGTGAAAAGATGCCGCCCGGTATGACGATTGCCGGTCTGGACGTCAGCGGGTTGACGCTGGACGAAACGGCCGAACTGCTTTCCTCTGAATTCAGTACCCCCTTAATTATTCAGCACCAGGATGAGCAGGTTGAAATAAATCCTCAGGATGTCGGCTTTCAACTTGACCTGGACGCCATGCTGCGCGAAGCGGATACCTTACGGACGCCTGAAGACCCCTGGCTGGGATTTGCTGAATTTGTAATCGGCCGTTCCCTCAACCCCATTGCAATCGATCTGTATGCCACCCACGATCGCAGCGCCCTGCGCAGCAGCGTCGAAATGTTGGCCAGCTTCCTGGATATGCCCGCAACCGGCCCGCAGTTGATTGAAGAAACCAAAACCTACCAGATGGGCGCCCCGGGTTATGTGACCGATGTCGAAGCCAGCCTGCCGGCAATTGAGGAAGCGCTTTACCGTACAGAAGACCGGTATGTTGAACTGGTCATCCTGGACGAAGAGGCCCGGCCTTTTAACATGTCTACGCTTGAAGAATACATCCTGCGCCAGACCCAGGCTTTTAGCGGCATGGGCAGCATTTTTGTGCTGGATTTACAAACGGGTGAAGAGCTGTCCATCAACGCCGATGTGGCGCTTTCCGGTCTAAGCGTTGTCAAAATTGCGATCCTGCTGGAAACATACCGCGCATTGGATTCCGAACCAAACTCCGACCAGGCAAAACTCATAGCCGAAACCGCCATCAATTCCGGTAATTTCAGCGCCAACCTGCTTTTAGATATCGTCGCCGGACAGGATAATGCTTATTTAGGCGTTGACATCCTCACCGAGTCGATGCAGCGTTTGGGATTGGAAAACACGTTTATTGCGACGCCCTACGAAGAGCCAAATCGCCCTGGCAAGGAAACCCACATCACGCCTGCGAACTCGCGCCTCGATATTACAACCTATCCTGATCCCACCATGCAAACCACCGCAGAAGACATGGGAACCTTGCTTTCAATGCTTTATCATTGCGCAAAAGGCGGCGGAACCCTTCTGGCAGTTTATTCTGAGCAGATTACGCCCAACGAATGCCAGGCTATCATTGATGTCCTGAGCAAAAATGAAGAAGGCAACCTGATTCGCTTTGGCGTTCCGGAAGGGGTCAAAGTGTCCCATAAGCATGGCTGGGCGGGCAATACGCATGGCGACGCCGGCATTGTCTACTCGCCCGGCGGCGATTACGTGATTGTTGAATATCTCACCGAGCCGGAAACCGATTGGTTGGTGCATGACATCAGCTTCCCCATATTGCGCGAAATTTCACGCGAGGTCTATAACTTCTTTAACATTGAAAATCCTTATTTTGGGGATGCTTTGGCCGAAGAAGACCGTTTTGAAGAGGACCAAAACAGCACCGGCGCAGAATTTGGTTCGGCCGAACAAGATTTGACGACGCCCGAAGCGCCGGTTCCGACGCCGGAAGCGGAAGAAGTTGAGGCTGATCAAGAAATAGATCCGCCTGCTGCTGGAAATGAGCTTCCCAATTTAAACGATATCAGCATTGAAGCGTAGTCGGGGCGCGCCACCATGAACGAAAACCGTAGCGCGATTTACCAAATCGATTTATATAGGAGTTGACATGAGCGTTCCGCACACCAAAAGCGATGAAAACCAACCTCCCGGAGGTTTTCATCGGGAACGCTCATCATAAACGAAACCTCCGGGAGGCTATTTTCAGGAGAGACTGCATGGACGGCGGCGCACCACCATGCAGGAAAACCAACCTCCGGGAGGTTTCATTTGAATAGTTGCGCCGTAGATTGAACCTCCCGGAGGTTATTTCACAGGAGAAAGGTATGCAATACCGTCGTTTAGGCCGCACAGGATTGAAAGTTTCCGCCATCTGTTTGGGCACAATGCAGTTTGGCTGGACAACCGATCAGGCCACTGCGCATATAATTATTAACAAAGCGGTCGAATTAGGCTGCAACTTTTTGGATACGGCCGATATCTACTCTAGCTGGTCGCAAGGCAATCCCGGCGGCGTCAGCGAAGAAATAATCGGCGCCTGGCTCACGTCCGGCGTTGTGCGGCGTGAAGATATTGTCATTGCCACCAAAGTGCGCGGCAGGATGGGGAATGGACCGAATGCCGAGGGGCTCTCGCGCAAACATATTCTGGATGCGGTCGAAGCCAGCCTGCGCCGCTTACAAACCGACTATATCGACCTGTACCAGGTTCACTGGCCGGATGACGAAACGCCGCTGGCGGAAACGTTGACAGCGCTCAACGACCTGATACGCGCCGGCAAAGTGCGCTACATTGGCTGCTCCAATTACCCCGCCTGGCTGCTGGCTAAATCGTTGTGGGTGAGTGATGTTAAAATCTGGCTCGTTTTGACAGCTTGCAGCCGCATTACAACTTGGTGCATCGCGCCGAATTTGAGCGTGAATTGCAGCCGCTTTGTCTTGATCAGGACATTGGCGTGATTCCCTACAGCCCGCTGGCCGCCGGATTTTTGACCGGTAAATATCGCCGTGACAGCGAATTGCCTGCTTCAGCGCGCGCCGATGGGGTGCGCAGCAAATACATGAACGAACGCGGGTTTGCGGCTGTTGAGCAGTTAGAAGCGGTCGCGCAGGCGCATGGCGCCACAATTGCCCAAACGGCGATTGCGTGGGTTTTGGCGAATACGGCCGTTAATTCGGCTGTCATCGGCGCAAACTCGGTTGAGCAGTTAACCGATACGATGCAGGGCGCCGAGATTAGCCTGAGCACAGCGCAAAAAGAAGCGCTCGATGACGTGACTCACTGGGCAAATGTCTAAATTTGCGAAATGGTTTGTCAGTCGCGGGTTAATTTGCGATAGGTAATGCGATGCGGCCGTCGGCAGCCGCCCCCAGCCGCCGGCGGCGATCTTCTTCATACTCGCTGTAGTTGCCGATGAACCAGACTGCCTGACTGTCGCCCTCAAACGCCAAAATATGGGTCGCCACGCGGTCCAGGAACCAGCGATCATGCGAAATGATCACGGCCGATCCGCCAAAATTTTCCAGCGCTTCTTCCAACGCGCGCAGCGTGTTGACGTCCAGATCGTTGGTCGGCTCATCCAGCAGCAGTAGATTGGCGCCTGATTTTAGCATTTTGGCTAGATGGACGCGGTTGCGTTCGCCGCCAGAAAGCGTGCCCACTTTTTTTTGCTGGTCAGAGCCGGCAAAGTTAAAGCGGCCCACATAGGCGCGTGAATTGACGCGCCGGCTGCCAAGTTGCAAATTCTCTTCCCCATCAGAAATCTCTTGCCAGACGCGTGTTGTCGGCGTCCAGCGTGTCGCGGCTCTGATCGACATAGGCCAGCTTGCACCGTCTGACCGACGTGCAATGTGCCGCAGTCCGGCTGTTCCTGCGCCGACAATCATGCGGAACAGCGTGGTTTTACCGGCGCCGTTAGGCCCAATGATGCCCACAATGGCCCCCGGCGGAAGGTCGAATGGTCAAATCTTCGTACAGCAGGTTATCGCCATACGCTTTGCGGAGGTGCTTCGGCTTCAATGACGATGTCGCCCAGGCGCGGCCCGGGTGGAATGTAGATTTCCAGCTCTTCGTCGGTTTGTTCTGCCTTCTTGGCAGCAGTTCGTTGTACGGCTTGATGCGCGCTTTGGATTTGGCGCGCTGGCCTTTGGGCGTCATGTTGATCCATTCCAACTCGCGTTGCTAGCGTCTGCGTGCGCGCGCGACTCTTGCTTCTTTTCCTTGCACAGCCGCGCTGCTGCTTTTGCGCCAGCCAGGAGGAGTAGTTGCCTTTCCAGGGAATGCCGTAGCCGCGATCCAGCTCCAAAATCCAGCCGGCGACGTTGTCGAGGAAGTAGCGGTCATGGGTGACGGCAATGACGGTGCCTGCGTATTCCTGCAGATGTCTTTCCAGCCAGGCCACGGATTCGGCGTCGAGGTGGTTGGTTGGCTCGTCCAGCAGCAGGATGTCGGGCGGTTGGAGCAGCAGGCGCACGAGCGCCACGCGCCGCCGTTCGCCGCCGGAAAGAATGTCGACCGGCGTGTCGCCGGGCGGGCAGCGCAGGGCGTCCATGGCCAGTTCCAGGCGGCTGTCGAGGTTCCAGGCGTTCATGTGATCGAGTTTGTCTTGCAGTTTGCCCTGCTCTTCGATGAGGGCGTTCATTTCGTCATCGCTCATCGGTTCGGCGAATTTCACGTTGATGTCGTCGAATGCTTGCAGCGCGTCAACCACTTCTTGGGCGCCTTCTTCGACGATTTCGCGCACGGTTTTGGTTTCGTTCAGCAGCGGTTCTTGTTCTAGATAGCCGATGGTGTAGCCGGGAGAAATGGCGGTTTCGCCGATAAAATCCGTGTCCACCCCGGCCATAATGCGCAAAAGCGTGCTCTTGCCCGCGCCGTTGAGACCCAGGACGCCAATTTTGGCGCCGTAGAAGTAGGAAAGGGAAATGTCGCGCAGGATTTGTTTGTTGGGCGGGACAACCTTGCCCACGCCCATCATCGAATAGATTATTTTTTTATCGTCACTCATATGTTAATTGTACCAGAATACAAAAGTCGCGAAGACTTTTATGTTTTTTAGGAATTGTTTATGCCTTCGCAAGCGTTGTTGAACGCACAGAGGGTGTTGGCCCAGTACCGGGAACGGGACGGGGTTGACGTTCAGCAAGTGATGCCGAGCCATGCGCGGGGCTGTGATGCGGGGGCGTTTGTCGCGATGCCTGATTTGCAGCGAAAACTGGCGCCGGATGCTGTAGATGGTCAGGTTGTTGGAGCGCGGTCAGATATGCAGATTCTGCATCACGGGGACGTGGCGGTGATGGGATGGATGGGCCGGGAAACGGCCGTTGGCAATTATTTGGAGGTTGTACTGTGAATGTTGAGCGTGATGCGTATGAAGTGGGATATGTGAGCGATTTGTCGCGGAGGATTCAGAATGTGGTGTTGAAGGAGATCAGACCTGGGGCGATACGTCGGCTGGGGCTGGCGTATGTGGAGTCTGAGCATGAGCTGCTGACGGTATATTTTGGCAAGCAGGGAAGGTTATATTAAATGGTGTTAACTGAATTAGTAGTTATGGCCTGACATCCTACATTTGTGGGTGTGTGGAAGGGTGAGTTTTACCGGGTATGCGGCCGCAGAATGAAAGGAAAATTTTTAAGGTTCCAGGATGGGAAGGTGATCTAAACCAGTGTATTCTATGATATACTGTACATAGTCAATGTTGGTTGCATACTTGTTGTCGGTCAATTTTAGTTTAGTATTGAAAATCAATCTGTGCGGTTATAGCAGTGCTTCTCTCTCGTCGTAATTTGGGGTAGATTTAGTGATTTAGGTTTTGGCCTGATTTTAGACCTGCTTAATGCCAAAACGTTATGCAGATTATGTTTTTACACTGGTCGGCATTTTGTTGGAAATAGAGCCTTAGGTAAACCGCGGGAAGTCTATTTAAAAAGATAACTTAAAATATCGCGGTTTCTTTGCGGAATTCACAAGAAATTTGCTGTTTTTGTTCAAAGAATTTTTTGTGAATTACTTATGCCAATAAAAATTTTTAAATTGCCAAATATCACTTTATGCCAAATTCCTAGCAACAATTGCAAGTGAATCGCAAACAAATAAACCTAAAACAAGGAGATCATCATGTTAGAAGTCGAGCTCGACATTTTCTCCGGGATGCCAAACCCCACCTGGTTTCTATCGGAACGTCAAGAGGGGACGCTGTACGAACTCCTCAGCGAGGAGCCAGATCAAATTTCCCGTGCGAGAACATTAAGCAAGCGATTCGGTCTCGGCTATCGCGGCCTGATAGTGCGACGGATCAAGACCGACGATGGCGCGTGGGAAAGGGCAATGTCAGCCAGAGGCGTGCCATTTCCGGACGAGTTCCGCATCGGCATTAAAACGACTAAAAGAGATTCAGCCGCCGATTGGTTAGTGACTACTGCCGACCCCCAGGGCGCCCGCCTTGCCGCCGAGGTGCAGGAAGCAGTCTCGCAGGGCGTGGTGCTCGTACCCCGACGGCGTGGCCCTGCCGAACCCGCAGCCTCCATCGATCCCGAGCGTATCAAAGAAGCTGATGTCGCTGTAGACATTCCCTACGATCCCGAGGAAATAGTACACGATACGTGGTGGGCATGTGGTTCCAACTACTTCAGTGCCAACGCAAGCTTCTTCAACGACCCGGCCCACGTGACTCGCAACAATTGTTACTGTTTTGCAAGTAACCATTTACCTGATATTCGCTACGCTCTGCCCGGCCGGCGCGGCGGCCACCCGGCCATATCCATCACCTGTGGCGGCGTCATCGACGGTTTACGTGCCGACGGTTGGACAGGTGGCTGCCAGCCAAACAGCTTGACTATCGCGCTGGTTATCTGGCCAAACATCGATTACCATTTTTACCGTCTAGTAACCGGTGGGCCATACTGGTGGTGGGGGCACAAGCCTGGCGGCACGCCGGCCAAATACACCGACGACTGCGGGCATCCCATCTACCAGTATCAAGGCAAAGGCTATGCACCGAACAACATTTGTCGTGGACCTTACACTGACTTTTGCGACTATTTCTACCAAAACAATTGGACTGCGTTCGTGGCCTAATGTGTTTAAGAAGTCGGCGGGTCATTGCATCTGGGCGTCATGTTTTATAACGTGGATCTTCTTAGTGCAGGCATGTACGGCTGCACGCACGCCGGCATACACGCTGACACCAACTGGCAGTATGACTGCTGGAGCTATGACAGGAGAAAGCAAATCGATGCCAGCGCACATTAAAGTTGAACTCGACATCTTCTCGGGTATGCCGAACCCGACATGGGTTCTGACGAATGCCGAGGCAGATAGTTTCATGAAAATGCTTGAAGCGATGTCGCGGACCTCGGCAACGGAATTATCGGGCAACTTAGGGTATCGTGGGTTCATTGTCCAAGTGACGCAAGGGAGTGACACGCAGTTGGTTTACATTCAGACTGGCATCGTTCACATCTCGACAGGTGCAACGAACGTCTATGTGAATGACAAAGATCGGGAGTTGGAACGGTGGTTGCTGAACACAGGTAGGCCTTACCTGGAAAATGAACTTCTCCAAATGGTTGAACGCGAATTTAAGTGATGGTATCACGAGCTGCATCGGCATTTTAGACTAGATGAGCCAGACTGGGGAGGAGGGGCAATACGAAAAGAATCTACTGGCGTGAAGATTCAACCAGGATCAGTTGAACCAACACGTGAGGCGTTTTATCGGAATAGTTCCCTATTCTCTGGGGGAGAATAAATGAACGAGTTTAATGCATTCTTGATGCCCTTTAGCTTTTTGCGAAGGTGGGATTACAACGAGTTGATCCCGGCGCTGTTGTATTTTGATCGGGTTACTTTTCTGATGGATGATATTGAACCGCAGTATATTGATGAAAAGTATAAGCAGCCTGATATGCAGCCGGTTCGATTGTGGAGCCCGGATGAATTGGCAGGGATGGAGCCAAATGAATTCGTTGATGGATTGTCGGTTGAACAACACCGCTATTATTGGCCTATGCGCGACCTGATGAAGGAGGAAGTCATTGCCATATCTTCAACAGGTCTGGGCCCGATGATAGGGGGAGAACCTCGTGAAAATCTAGAGGCTCTTCTCAATCAAAAAAACGAGATGGCGACTGCCTATGTGAGTTATGCAAGCCAGTTTTATGATGCCTCTACGCCGCCGGAAGAGCACGATCAAAGCAGATTGGACAAAGCAATGCACGTTTATTCCTGGATAAATCATACTCTGCGCTGGAGGCGAGGATGGCAACGGGTTACACTGCATCCCAATGCTTACCGGTCTTTGCTGGCGTCACTCAGCGTGTTTCCTGAGCTTCTTCAACTGTATTTAGATTCTGAGATTGATAGGTCGGGGAGGGCCAGCATGCCGCCGGCACAATCCTATCTGGCCATGCGGGTTGTTGGGACGCTGATGGAAGAAAAGTTGAACAGTTTTGTTCTTAAAGATGACCCCAATGCTCTGTCTGAAATTTTAGAAGTACGGCAAAAATATAGTGCAGAACTTCAGGCATTTCGCGCAAAAATGGCTGAGGCGACCAATGAATGGGCTTTGGTTGACACGGATGTGAAAGATGTACCGGCAAAAGTCGAAGGTTATATTCAGAAAGTTTATCCTGAATTTGAATCGACAAGGCGCGTCCTTTATGACAAGTCAGGGAATGGCCAACTGTTGCTCAGAAAGGGGGGCGCCTGGATTCTTATTGGGGCGTGTGCCGGAATTGGGGCCGCGCTGGGGACGGCATTTGGACCAACGGGAACCATTGCCGGTGGCACGCTTGGCTTAGCGGCGCCAGATTTCTTTAAGGCCATTTTCAAAAAATTGGGCGAGGAGGGGGCGAAAAAGTTGGAGCCTGAAAGCGTAACCATTGATAAATCTCTTGTATATTTGTTTCATGTGGAGACAGCTTTATCAAAGTAACTTTACCGCTTTTCCCACTTCAAGCTATCGATAATATCTGAAACATCTATTGTTTCGAGGAGGACATTTTTATGACAAAAGAACCGTTTGATTTACCTGGTAAACAGAGAGCAATGAGAGGCGGCCGTCTTGAAGAGACGGAGGCGATCCAATTATCACAACCGCAGGAGCCTCAAGAAATCGATTTTTCCGCTGGGGCAGTCCCAATTCAGTCTGGGCGTTTGCCGGTGCGCATGGGCTCCCTCAAGGAAAAACCAGCGACGGAAAGGCAAGCAATGGAGGCAACTGAAATTGACATGGCGCAATTTGAACCTCGGATTGGATACCCTGGCAAACGGGCTTCCAGCGGTGGCTCCATCAGTGAATCAGAAGGAGAATGACATGTTGAGTCTTACGATAACAAGGGCTTACACGGCGAGCCAAAACGGGCCAACCACCCTTTTTCATCCATATAATGATGCTCTCACGCTTGTGCTTGTCATATCCGCCTCGGCGGATCTGATGGCAGTTCAGAACCCGCGGTGGGAAGCTGCTTTCCAAATTATTGAGCCACGCACCAACCAGGTGGCTGTGCACGAGAGCTGGTTTGATGCGTTTCATTGGGGGCCAAACTTCTGGATCAGCAAGGGTAAGAACTGGGGAGGCGGAAACTATGATACACCCCATGCTTGGGGTTTGAATTGGACGCCTAATTCTTCTGAGGCGATCTTTGGGTTCAGGGGTTTGATTAAAGCGTACTCCTGGCGGGGAGAGCACGGTCTTGAATCATTGGATGCGTTTAGCGTGTCGGAGATTCACTGGTTCCGCGTGAAGGAGGTTTATTCACTCTAATCGTTCAATCAAAAAAAGTTTTGAAGTTAGAGTTGCCAACTTTTCGGAAAGTTGGCAACTCTTGGCGAGTGGATGAAAACCTGTAGCGCGATTTTCCAAACCGCGTATCGTAATGGAATTTCGATTTACAGGAGATAGGTCAATGCTAGAAACAGGAAACAGCGAGCAACCAATTATTTGTGTGCGTGGATTACATAAGTTCTTTGGCCCTGTACACATCATCAAAGGGGTTGACCTGGATGTGTGGCCCGGGGAGGCAGTGGTTATTATGGGGCCTTCCGGTGGGGCAAGAGTACTTTTTTGCGCTGCCTTAATTTTCTGGAGGCGCCATCGGCGGGAACTATCGAGATTGACGGTGTGGCAATCAACGCCGAGGACTCAGCAGGGGAGCGGAAGAAGCGGATTCGAGAAATCCGCCGCAAAGCAGCGATGGTTTTTCAAGAGTTCAACCTTTTCCCTCATCTGACTGTCCTGGGCAATATTATTGAGGGTGCAATCAGGGTCAAAAGGGCGCCTAAAAAGCAAGCTATCGCCAAAGCAGAGGCGCTATTGGCCGAGATGGGTCTGTTGGCAAAGCGTGATGTGTTTCCATCGCGGTTGGCGGCCGGTGAACAGCAACAGGTGGCTATTGCCCGCTCGTTGTGTATGGAGCCGAAGATTATGCTGTTCGATGACCCAACCTCGGCTCTTGATCCGACTTTAGTTATTGAATTAGTAGATGTGATGGCGCGGCTGGCCAATGAGGGGATCGCCCTGATTGTTGTGAGTAATGAGCCGTATTTAGCCCGTCATGCGGCCAACCGGATTGTTCTTTTGGATGAGGGCGTGTGGGTAGAAATGGCTGCACCAGAAGAGCTGTTTAACAATCCTAAGAAAGAGCGCACTCGCCGGTTCCTGGAGCATATTTGGCTGAAAGACGTGCGTGTTGGTGCGTAGATTTCATGAGCAGGTTTAGGTAGACCGCAGAAAGAAACTAGAAGTAAAGCGTGTTGGAAATCTGCGGTTACCTCAAGGAATTGTAGGATTATGTCTACTAAGTTTTTGAAAACTATTTGCCAATTACCCAAATATTTGAATGTGGAGCCACGAAAAATTGAAGGAGGTTGAATCGATGGAAGATCCATATCTGGCATTAATTGAAAATCTCAAGAAGTCTCCCTTGATTGGAAGTTCTGTCCAAAATGCAGTTCAGGATGCCAGTGGTTCTATTGTGCGAACCAACAGGGGAACGGCGATGATTATGTTAAGCGATGATGCTCTGGCTACTTTTGAGCATGATTCTGAATATAAGGATTATGAGGTCAGCAATCATATGTTTGCGGATCTGCTTGTACCCAGTTCATCTAAAGTTAAAAATCCGATTATTTTCTGGTTGGCTGAGCATAATCCAGCGGGATGCAAATATCATTTTGTGACAATACCTATTGAGCATCACGTCATTCAACTTGGTAATTCTTATTCGCTTGATGGGGTTGTTGCCTCGTTGGCTGAGGCATTAAGGTTCGAAAAGGTGAAAATTGTTGCTGCGTGGTTCTTCAGGGAGGTAGAGAATACTGTTAATAAAAGCATTTATGATATTTCTCCTGCCTGTAAGGCGGTTTTCTTTGAAATAGAGCCTGGTATTAAAGAAACTCTTTCCTCAATCAAACACGACTTACGAGTTGGCAGGATTAATTGGGTTCTTTATGACGGCCGTTTCCCGGATTTAAGGGTGGCGGCTCAAATATTGGGTTTGGAGAAGTTTATTATGGGCCGCACGGATGCAAGAAAAACCGTTTTGTATCGTGGAGCAGATTCCATCGATGCGAAAGAGTTGTCATTTCCAGAATTTATCGATGAGATGATGTCGCCTCTCGGCCAGTGGATTTTGTTCGATGTTGAAGCTATTTATTGGGGATCAAATTGGATGCCTTTGTTAAATCATATGAACAACTCACCCTCAAATGAAGGTGGGATGGTTGTTTTTATTAAAGAGGGCTTGCTCGCTGAAGCTCCATTTGTTGATATGGTTGATCAAGAGCAGCAACCAGTTTTTAAGCTTTAATTGGTAAAATTCATGCAGTCCATTCAGGCTCTGAATGTAAAAAGCCGCCCGTTAGCAGGTGGCTTTTTTGTTTGGAGAGGGAATGGAGTTGTGGCGGTTTTGTGGGCTGGGGCGGCACGGTCAGGAGACCGGCCGCAGCAAGGTTGGGCGGTGTTTTTGACAAATTCAAAAGGGATTTTGGGATGAGATGCTTGAATTTTTCAAATCTTCGATTACATTATAAAGATACCAAAAGTTTTGGAATCTTTGGTAATCTGATCTGTTCCAAGTTTTACCGGGAGTTTACACATGAATGATGCCCCAATTTCCACCCGACCTCCTGCAAGCAGCGACAAACTGCTCCGAGAAAAGTTTTACGAGCAAATGGCGGGCCAGAGTGATTTGATGGATACGCTGGCACGGCAGTTGATCACGCTGGAGCTGGCGATTCCCGGTTTGTATGCCACAGTTCTAAAGCTGATCCAGGGCCAGGATGCCACGCTGGAAGCTGGATTCTGGCTGTATTTTGCGTTTGCCTGCTGGTTTTTGGCTTTGCTGCTGACGCTTTTCAGCCTGATTCCGCGTAACTGGAAAGTCGATCCCACGATTATTAAACAAGACCCTGCCGGCCGGGGTGAAACGCTGGGCCTGGAGGCGTATTTTCATAAAAGCGCCCAATACAAACGCCGCTTGCTGATTCCGGCCTGTGTTGTCTTTTGGCTGGGGATTTTGGGAGCGGCCGTTGCCATTTTTTAGCGCCGGGAGGAAAAACGTATGCAAAAAAGAATCAAGTTCAAATGTTGGAACTGCGAGCGGGAATACAGCCTGCTGCGCGAATTAGAAGGGCAGCCGAAGCTGTTTGTGGCCTGCCCTTTTTGTGAAGCGGAGGGCGTTGTAGACCTGGCGCCGTACCGGTCGGAGGTGGTGGAGATTTATAAGTCGGCAGCCAACGACGCCCAGTTTGTGGGCGCAGGGCTGATTTTGCCGGCCGTTTTGCCGACCGTGAACAAAGAAGAAGCGGCGGATTAAGTCTAACGCACTTGAGGGAAAACCAATGCCAAGCAACGTCAGTAAAAACCCGTTTATCATTCGTCCCGGGGCCGATTTTTTAGAGAAAAACGCGGCGCTAAAACATGCCGGCGGCGCCCTGGCGCACAAGTATGCGCGCAGAGAATTGGTTACGGAAGCGGAATTGCAAGCCGTCGGCCACAGCCTGTGGCGGGCGCTGGACGCGGCCGATGAATTTGCGCAGGCGCGCGCGGCGGCGGGCGTCAATATTTTGCCGATCATTGTGGAAAGCGCGCAGGCGGCGGTGCAGCAGCTTCCGTGGGAAACGCTTTACCATCCTGAGCATGGGTTTTTGGCCAGGTCCATGGCGTTTACGCTGTCGCGCCGCAGCGGCGGGGTCCAGGCTGAACCGCCGGCTTTAGAAACGGGGCCGCTGCGCGTGCTTTTGTTTACTTCCCTGCCGGATGACGTGAAGGCGGAAACGGGGCGTCTGGATGTGGAAGATCAGCAGGCGCAGGTGTTGGAGGCGCTGTCTGAGTTTGTTGCGGAAGGATTGGTTGATCTGGAGATGCCGGACGACGGCCGTTTCACAACCCTGCAAGATCTGCTGCAAAACTTCCGCCCTCATTTGCTCTACCTCTTTGGCCACGGCAAATTTTATTACCAGCCGCACGACAAACAGGCGCCTTTTGCTGTTTTCCAGTTTGAAGATGATACCGGGCAAAGCGACTTTGTGGATGAAAAGCGGCTGGCGCAGGCCTTTGTGGGCAACAGCGTGGCCTGCGTGGCGCTTGCGGCGTGTGAATCGGGCAAAACCGCCTCGGACGCGCTCAACAACGGGCTGGCGTGGCGGCTGAGCCAGGCGGGCGTTCCGCACGTGATTGGGATGCGCGAGGCGGTGTTGGAGCGCGCCGGCATTTTGTTTAACGCCGCGCTGGCGCGCGCCGTGGCGGCCCAGGAGCGCATTGACGTGGCGCTGCAGCGCGCGCGCCGCGCCATCACCACGCCGCTGAAAGACAGCCCGCGCCTGGCGGCGGCAGAAGCGAGCGGCCTGGCGGAATTGAGCCTGGGACAGTGGTGTTTGCCGTTGCTGCTTTCGCCTGTGGCAGAACGGCCGTTAATCAACTGGCAGTTTGCGCCGCGACCGCCGGCGTTGCGCCTGACCAGCGCCACGCTGCAAACCATCACGCTGCCGCCGCGCTTTTTGGGGCGGCGTTCCGAGCTGCGCGACCTCAAGAGCCGCCTGCGCAGCGGGGAGTTGACGCAGTTATTGATAACCGGACCGGGCGGGCAGGGCAAAACGGCGCTGGCGGGCAAGCTGGCGCTGGATTTGCAGGGGCGCGGCTACCAGGCGCTGGCGTGGTCGGCGCGGCTAGAGCAAACGTGGGACACCTTTATGTTTGAACTGGAGCTGCTGCTCAGTGCGGAAAATGCGGAGCGGTATACGCGCTTGCTGGGGCGCTGCGAAACTGAGGAGGAAAAAGCGCGCCTCATGCTGCGCCTGCTCTTGGGGCAGAGCGGCGGCAGGCTGCTCTTGTTTTTTGATAACCTGGAATCCTTGCAGGATGAGCAAACGCTGGCGCTGCGCGATGCAACCGTGGCGGCCTGGATAACTGCGGCGCAGTCGCTGGCGGGGCAGGGTTTGATTTTCTTGCTGACCTCACGCTGGAAGCTGCCGGATTGGCCCGAGGATGAGCGCCATTGGCCTTTAACCCACGCCAACTACGGCGATTTTTTGCAGATGGCGCTGGCCGAAAAATTGGCGCCCGCTTTTTACCGTGACAAGCGCCGCCTGCGGCGCATCTACACGACGCTGCACGGCAACGGCCGTGGCCTGACCCTTTTTGCGGCGGCGGTGCAGAGCCTGGGAGCGGTGCAAGAAGAGCTGTTTTTGCAAAAGCTGGCGCAGGCGGAGGCGGATATGCAAACCGATATGGCGCTGGACGTGATTGTGGCCCATTTGAGCAGCGCTGAAAAAACGCTGCTGGCGCGGCTGCCCGTTTACCCCACGCCGGTTCCGCCGGAGGGCATTCAAAAGCTGGGTCTGGATTTGAGCGCAGCGCCGCAAACAATTTTGCAGCGGCTGCTGGCGGTTTCGCTGGTGGAGCGCACCTACGCGCACAGGTGGCAGGCGTATGAGTACCTGCTTTCGCCGCTGGTAGGGGCGTGGCTGGCGGCGCAAGATTGGCCGCGGCCGTCACAAGAACTTTTTCAACAGGCGGCGGTCTACCAACTTTACCTGTTCCGGCAGGAGCGGAAAACGCTGCCGCAGGCGCTGGCGGTTTACCAGGCGCAGCGCGCGGCGGGTGCAGATGAAGCGGCGTACCGTTTTGCGCTGGATGTGATTGTGGGGCCGCTTAACCGGCAGGGGCTGTACCAGACGCTGCTGGATGAATGGCTGCCGGACCTGCGCCGGGCGCAGAACCCATACACCCTGGCAGAGGCAATAGGCCAAACCGGCAAACAACACCACCATTTGGGAAACTACGAGACGGCGCTGGGCTACCTGGAGCGGTCGCTGCAAATCAGGCAGGAAATCGGGGACAAAGCGGGGGAAGGGACGACGCTCAATAACATTTCTCAGATCTATGATGCCCGCGGCGACTACGAGACGGCGCTGGGCTACCTGGAGCGGTCGCTGCAAATCAGGCAGGAAATCGGGGACAAAGCGGGGGAAGGGACGACGCTCAATAACATTTCTCAGATCTATGATGCCCGCGGCGACTACGAGACGGCGCTGGGCTACCTGGAGCGGTCGCTGCAAATCAGGCAGGAAATCGGGGACAAAGCGGGGGAAGGGACGACGCTCAATAACATGGCCACGACTGCTTATGCCCGCGGCGACTACGAGACGGCGCTGGGCTACCTGGAGCGGTCGCTGCAAATCAGGCAGGAAATCGGGGACAAAGCGGGGGAAGGGACGACGCTCAATAACATTTCTCAGATTTACGATGCCCGCGGCGACTACGAGACGGCGCTGGGCTACCTGGAGCGGTCGCTGCAAATCAGTCAGGAAATCGGGGATGCGGCCGGTTTGTGCGCCACGTTGTTTAATATGGGGTTTATTTATTGGCAGAACGGGGAACAGCAGCAGGCTTGGGAGGCCTGGGTCACGGTGTACCGGCTGGCCGCAAAAATCGGCCTGGCGCAGGCGCTGCAGGCGCTGGAAAACCTGGCGGGGCAGTTGGGGCTGGATGGCGGCCTGGCGGGTTGGGAGGCGCTGGCGAAGCGCATGGAGCAGCGCTAACAAAACGGCCGAAGCGGCAGCCGCCGGCAATCTAACCGGACAAGGGCGTTTTTGATTTTGCCCTAATCCAATTCATCCAGCACGGCGCGATACAATGTATCGGCCCGCAAATCTTCCAGCGTATGGCAGGGCGCCTCCAACTGTTCCGCCAATAAACGCGCCAAACCCTGGTCGAAGGCTTTATGTTCCATATTGATCACCACCGAGCGCACAGCGGCGTCCCGAATCAGATTGGCAATGTAATGCGCTTCTTCTTGTGGCGGCCGTTCGGTTAGACTCACATTTCCGGCCCCGTCCGTCAGCAAAATCATCAGCGGCATCACATCGGGATGGGTATAGGATTCCTTCTTAAAAACCTCTAACGCCAGCATCAAACCCGCCGATAACGGCGTTTTGCCGCCAACGGCAATGTCGATTAAGGCCTTTTTTGCCAGCGGCACAGAATTGGTGGGCGCCAGCACCAGGTTGGCGTCGTTCTTGTTAAAAACAATTAGACCAACCCGATCGCGCCGCTGATATGCATCGGTCAGCAGCGACATGATGGCGCCCTTGGTTGCTTCCATGCGTTCAGATACGGCCATGCTCCAGCTTGCATCGACCACAAACAAAATTAGATTGGCGGAACGACGCACGCGCACTTTTTCGCGCAGGTCTTGTTTTTCAAGCGCCAGCGCTACGTCAGAGCGGTCGCGGTCTTTTTGGTGGGGTGCGGCTGCGCGTAAAGTCGCGTCAAAGGCGAGATCCGTGACGCGATCCTTTTTGGGCAGACGCGATTGAATATAATGGCCCCTTTTGCGGTCTGTTTTGGTTTGTGAGCGGCGGCCTGCTTTGCTGCGGGTGAGGCGGTCTAACTGGGTATCCAGGCGGCGCGCCGTAAATTCCTGGCCCGATTGGATGTTTTGACCCCCTTCCCACCACTGTCCTTCTTGCGGAGATTGGGGAACAGTTTGGGGGCCGGCCTCTGCCTGAGAGATTTCTGCCCCCTCCTGCGTTTCTTCATTCGAATCTAAGGCTTTTTTTTTACTGAATCACGCTCGGCGTCATTTTCGATCGGCTCTCCCATCTCGCCTTCGCCCAGTTCGCTCTGCACCTGTTCAAGGCGATCTTCCAGTTCGAAAGCGTTGATTTCAGCTTCCTGAAAAAGCTGACCTTTGATGCGATGCGGTAATGCGAGTTCCGCCGCAAGGATGATGTCCTCATCATTGATTCGGGAACGGCCGTTTAGCGCTGCATGCGCCTGTGCGCCGCGCAAGATGACAAGGTCGGCGCGATGTCCATCAACTTTAAACGAGGATGTCAGGCCCGCAATTGAAATCAGATCGCGGCGCGAATAAAACACGTCGTTTACCAAATCGCGTGCGCGTGCAATCTGGTTGGAAAGCTGTTTTTCCTTATCGGCCCAATCTTTGCGGAAGCCTTCGGCGTCAATTTCAAAAGCGATGCGGCGCTCAATAATTTGTACACGCAGCTGCGGATCTTTCAACCCTTCAATGTGGACTGAAAATGCAAAGCGGTCAAGGAGCTGGGGGCGTAGATCGCCCTCTTCCGGATTCATCGTACCGATCAGAATAAATTTGGCCGGATGCGAAAAGCTGATGCCCTCGCGCTCAATAATATTAACGCCCATGGCGGCCGAATCCAGAAGCAGATCAACGACATGATCATCAAGCAGGTTGACCTCATCAACGTATAACACGCCTCGATTAGCTGAGGCCAAAATTCCCGGTTCAAAATGCTTTTCACCAGACTTGATTGCTTTTTCAATATCTAAAGTACCGACAACCCGGTCTTCGGTGGCGCTGACCGGTAAATCAACAAAGGGCGTTGACCGCAATTCAGTTATTATTTGACCATCGGCGTATCTTACACGGCTGTCATCGGCCCATTCACTCGGGCGTTCAGGGTCGCAACTATAGCGGCT
Source organism: uncultured Chloroflexia bacterium (assembly GCA_963701435.1). GTDB lineage: Bacteria > Chloroflexota > Anaerolineae > Promineifilales > Promineifilaceae > JAACFF01. Next base: position 195,675 of record CAVPAL010000004.1, read on the forward strand.
GCCAACCAGCACTTCAATGTCCGGCAGCAGCGCCGCCAAGGCGCGTGCGGCGGTGGATTTGGCCGTGCCGCGTTCGCCGCGAATGAGAACGCCGCCAATTTGTGGGTTTACTGCATTAAGAACAAGCGCGCGCTTCATGCGCTCCTGGCCTACGATTGCGGTGAAAGGAAATACAACTCTACGTGGCATGGAAAGTCTCCGTTAAATAGTTCTGTGTTGGATTATACTGCATGGCGGTAAGGGAGCAAGCGCGCAAACACTAAAAATAGTGTAAGTAACCAGGCGGCGGCAGTTACACGGAGTTTCACGCAGGAGTACAGAGGTTCACGCAGAGATTTTGGAGATTTTTTACGCCTTCTTCGTATTTTCCTCCGTGTAACTCCGTTTGTTCTCCGCGCCCCTCCGTGTTCCTGTCCTTCCCTGAATAGTTGGGTATTCTGGGTATCGAAGGGGGATGAAAATGATTAGGCCGGCAGCAAGATTGGCCGGCCTACCGGCGTTGTATCGGGAATGTCTTTATCAACTGCCTGGGCAATGGCTTTCATTTGTTTGACTAACTCGGCAAATTTTTCCGGTTTAAGCGACTGCCGGCCGTCTGACCACGCTTCGTCGGGGCGCGGGTGTACTTCAAGAATGACGCCATCGGCGCCGGCGGCGATGCTGGCTTTTGCGCCCGCAGCCACATATTCCCATTTTCCGGCGCCGTGACTGGGATCGCCAATGATAGGTAGATGTGATAGATGTTTCACCACAGCAATGGCGTTAATGTCAAATGTGTTGCGGGTGTAGTTTTCGAAGGTACGAATCCCGCGCTCGCACAGCATAACGCGCGTATTGCCGTGACTGAGAATATATTCGGCTGACATCAACCACTCTTCGATCAGGCTGCTCATGCCCCGTTTTAGCAAAACGGGATGCTGCGAACGGCCGACTGCGTGTAAAAGGGCATAATTTTGCATGTTACGCGCGCCAATCTGCAAAATATCGGCATATTGGGCCACAAGGGGAACCAGAGCCGGCTCCATCACTTCAGTAATGATGGGCATGTTGTATTTTTCGCGGGCTTCTTTGAGATATTGCAGCCCTTCTTCGCCTAAACCCTGGAATGAGTAGGGGGATGAGCGCGGCTTGAATGCGCCGCCGCGCAAGATGTGGGCGCCGGCTTCTTTGACTGCGTGGGCGGTTTCCAAAATCTGGTTGCGGCCTTCGACGGAACAAGGCCCGGCCATGACAAGCACATCATTGCCGCCAATCATGTAATCTCCAATTGGGAACACGGTGTCGGCTGGTTTGAATTCGCGGCTGGCGACTTTGAAGGGTTTCAACACCGGAACGACCCGTTCGACGCCTTGCATGAGGCGTACCTGGTCCTGGTTGAGGGGACGGCCGTTTCCGATTACACCCACGACCATATGTTCCACCCCTTCAAAAATATTGGCCTTACAGCCATTATCTTCTACCCAGGAAATAACAGCTGATTTTTCACGCACCGTGGCATTGGAATTCATAATAATAATCATGATAATTCATCCTTATTGATTTACCAGCCATGCGCCAATACACGCATGGCGGCATCCATATAATTCATCTGTACCGGGCGAATCGGCGGGATATTATCGCGGTCAGGCCGTAACGATTTGGCCTCGCGCAGGTACACATGACCAATCTCATTCGCATCCTTGATTGTGTTCCAATGAATCAAAACACGGATACAAAGCGGCAGACCGCCGGGGACTTCCATCTCGTGCCCGCACAGCAGGGCTGCATCGAACCATCCAAGCTGCCGGGCTGCAAAAGCAGGGTAGGTCGCGGTTATATCTTTAGTGGTTGTCAGGTAAATGCTGGCAATATCGTCAATATCGATGTTATTGACCCGCACCAGCATTGTGAGCAGTTCGCGCGTTGCTTCCAGAATTTCATCCGCATCATTGCGCGTGACGGTGATTGCGCCGCGCACGCCGCGCACTTTTAACTGTTTTGGCTGCGTTCCATTGTTTGAGTGACCATTTATACTGTTTGACATTTTCTTCCCCTTATTGTTTTTCCTGCCAGAAATAAAACAAAACAGATGCCCTATGAACAAAAAAAGACGCGGCTGTTAAGCCGCGTCTTGTTGAACTTTGGTCTTTGTTTCCTGTAGCTTTTACACGCCAGAGGCTACCGACCTAACTGCCAACTTTTGCGGCTTAGGTGGGGTAAAAAAGTAAAAATAAAAGTAAAAGCGTTCAGAAAAGCTCAAATTTTTCATTGGCGTGCATCATAACATGCGAATGGCTTATCGTCAACCCCAATTTTTTGTTTTCAAGAAATTTAGGAACCCAAGCTGAATATGGCGCCAGGTTGCTCAATTATCGGGCGGCGTCGGCGAGGGCGTGATTGGAAATTGGTAGTCAGGCAGCAGTTCCAGCAAACGATTGTAAGCTTCAAAGATGGTTTTGGCGGGCGAGAAGTAACCGCTCAGCATTTCTTGCAGGACAACGGATAAGGTGAGGTTTTCGTATAGTTCTGTAATTAGCGTCCCCTGATCCTCTCGCAAGCCCCAGCGGCGCGCTGCGGCGACTCCGTCGCGCAACTGCGTTACCACATCCTCGCCATACAGCTCTTGCAGACTTTGTCCATTTGTCAGCGGAGTTGTGCCCCAAGCGACGATGAATTGGTCAGGATCATTAACGGTACCAGGTCGCAAGGGTACTTTTTTCTCCGACCCCGTTCCCAACCATTGGGGGTAACCGGCGTTGAACCAATAATTTGCAAAGGAAGCGGCCGCCTCCGCATTGGCGCTGCTGGTGATGCCCATGACGGTTAGATTGCTAAAATCAGCCGGTGCGGCTTGCGGACTGCTGCCGGTAACGGCCGTAACAACACCCGTATTTTGCGCCAGCCCAGCTTCTGCCAGTTCGGACAAGATAGTCGGAGAGCTCATGATGATGCCGGTACGGCCGTCCAGAAATGCATTGCGCGCGCTCACATCTGTTTGTACGCCGGGCGGGCTGAATTGGTTGATGATCTGGAAATAGAAATCGAGCGCTGCCTGGCAGTTGGGTTCCAACAGTCGAATTTCACCCTGAGCGTCGATCAGGTTGCAGCCATTGGCCAGCGCAATTTGCTCAAACACGCGATGCGTATTGACGAGGTTGGATTCCGTGGGCACGACCAGGCCGGAAATAAAAGCGCCTTCTTCCCGGCTGAAAAGCGCCTCGGCGCCTGCAAGCATATCTGCGTAGTTATCCGGTTGCTCCAGCCCCTCTTCTGCAAACCAATCGCTGCGATACAGCCAGAGTTGTTTGTAGCCATCGCTGGGGAGTGCGGCTGATTGCCCGTTAATATCGACCAGTTCCAGCGCCGCCGCATCAAATGTGTTGCGCCCGATCTGCTCGATTGCCGCATCGGCGGCGGCGGGATTGAGGATGCCGCGTTCCGTCCAGCCGGCGGTAAAATCAACCGGGTGCAGGATGATGTCGGGCAATGTGTCCGAAAGAACGGCCGTATTTACCAAATCGGGCAGCAAAGCAGGGTCAACCATTTGCCAGGCTACGTCAAAACCAGTCGATTCCTGAAAACCGGCCATCATATTGCCTAAAGCCGCAGTATGATCGGGCGAATTATCATTAATCCAGACGGTTAAGACGCTGTTTTCAACCGCGCGTTCACTGCCGGATGGTTGTTTGGGACTTGGGGTAGCGGTTGGGGCGGCCAAATGGACCGGAACGGCCGTCGCCGTGGGCGTGATCTGGCTCTGGGCGGTGATGGTCGCCAGGCGCGGCGGCTCTAACAGCGCTGCCTGGCAGCCGGTTATCAGCAGCATAGACGGAATGTATATCGCCAGGAAAATCAGAAAGGGCGTGGTGAGATGTCGGAAACGGCCGTTCATATAGTTTGTCTCACACGTTCATTGATCACCCGCAGACCGGTTAAAGTGAGCCAGGGGTCAACATGGTCGATGATGGGGAGGTGCGGATGTAAAATATGAATCAGTCCACCAGTGCCAATGATGTGGATGCGCTGGTCTCGATCGGGATGTTCGTTTTTTATGCGCGCGATCATGCCTTCAATCAGAGCTGTGTAACCAAAAATCAGGCCGGACTGCAGCGCATGCACCGTATTGCGGCCGATTACGCTGGGCGGCGCCTCTAAGGGAACCTGGCTTAATTGCGCCGCGTTGGCGATCAGTGCGTCGGCCGCCAGGCGCAAACCGGGCGCAATCGCCACGCCGATCAAGGCGCCGTTTGCCGTGATGACATCGAATGTCGTTGCTGTGCCCATGTCGATCACAATACTTGGGCCGGGAAAGAGATAATAGGCGGCGGCGGCGTTGACAATTCGATCCGCGCCGACTTCACGTGGATTGTCGGTATCAACCAGAATTCCGATATCCAAATGCGGGCCAATTAACAAGGCATCCAAATGTAAATATTGCCTGCTCAACTGTTCAAAAGTAAGCGTTAAAACCGGAACCACGCTGGAGATGGTGACCTCATTAATTGAGCGCGCCAGGCGAGATTCACGCAGTAAATTTGTGAGCGTAATGCCGTATTCATCGGCGGTGCGTTCACGCGCAGTGCGTAAGCGCCATTCTTTGTGCCATTTACGGCCGTCCCAGACGCCAAGGGTTATATTTGTATTGCCAATGTCGATTGCCAGAAGCATAATATCTCTACTCGCTTTACCGGCGAATTGTATAAGGCAGACAAGAGCATGACAAGCAACACTTCGTTATGGGCGGCGCTGAGATGGTCTTGTTTGCTTAATTTGCTTTTACTTCTTCCCAGGTAACCGCGTTGTTGCGTCCTGCTACCGTCCCCAATTTATCCGGGACCTGCCCGGTAATTGCCTTGCCGATTTTGGCGACATGATCATGGCTGGTAGAGATAAAATACTTGAATTTGGATTGGGTGCCGCCAACGGCCGTTCCTGCCACATACAAACCCGGTATATTGGTTTCCATCGTAACGGGATCGTGGCAGGGCGCTTGTTCCGCCCCTTCTAGGATGACGCCTGCCTGCTCGAATAAACGCATATCCGCTACAAAGCCGGTACACAGCAGTACAAAATCTGTTTTAATCAATGTGGTGGCGCCGTTGGGGGTGTGGCCCTCTTCGGTGGAAGCCAACAGGACATGTGTCGGCGTAATTTCTACCGGAATTGACGCCGGATAAAACGTGATCTCATTTTTGCGTAAACGGTCACCCAAATCCATGCTCAGATGTGGTTTGATACGCTCCCAGTTGAAATCTGGGCGCCTGTAGCTCAGAGAAACCTGAGCGCCGGCGCGCCAGCAGCGCAGCGCTGATTCAACCGCTGAATTACGCCCGCCCACAACCAGTACGCGCGTGCGAAAGTAGGGGTGCGGACCGGGGAAATAGTGGCTGACATTGGGTAAATCCTCGCCTGGAATGTTTAACATCCGCGGACGGGCCATTCCGCCTGTGGCCATGATGACTTTGTTTGCACGAATGAGCTGCTCCCCTCGCAGGGGTGTTGTGTGCAGCAGAAATCCGTCTGATTCAGGTTGAATTGATTTGACCGGTTCATACAGACGCAGATTCAGATTGTACATTTCAACCAGCGTGCGTAAATAAGCCAGGTATTGTTCGCCAGTAATGGCGAGTTGGTCCAGATTATGAACTGGAACACCGGCAAGCGCCACATGTTCTGGTGTGCTGTAGAAATGGGTATTGGACGGCCACTGCATGAATGCGTCGCCGATTTGATTAGCTTCGATTAATAGATAATCAACCCCAAGCCGCGCCAGGGAGATGGCCATTTCAATGCCAATCGGCCCGCCGCCGACAATTGCAACATCTGTTTTTGTTAAATGTTCATTTTGTTTTTGCATGTTGACCCTATTTGTGCAATTTTTCACTGATCATAACACGGAATGTGGGCAGTTGAAAACCTGATAAGAAACCCGGTTGCCAGGATTCTCGCTATTCTTTAAAATTTCTCCCATGAGTAACGGCCGTGAACTAACGCCCATAAATGATTTTCCAGATAAAGAATCTGATCTGCAGCAGTTGCTTGCGGAAGCGCGCCGGGCATTAAACGTTGCCGAAGCAGAACTTGCACAAGAGCAGGCTGAAGTAAATGCTTTCCGCATGCACTGCCGCTTGAAACTGGATGTGCTGGTGGATGCGCTGCTGGATTTACGCGCGGAAAAACAAACCCTTATTACACGCTTGCAGCTTTTGCAGCAGGCAGAAGAGTTAGGTATTGTTTTTGATGAAGATGATCCTTTCTGGCGTATGGACAATGAAGTTGAATTTGAGGATGACGAAGCGGATTTGCTTTTACCAACGCCAACTCCGCGGGACAAGGCGGCTGAAAAACGATTGTACCGGGAGCTGGCGCGTCGTTTTCACCCCGATCTGGCAAAATCGGCCGTTGAGCGCGCTTACCGCACCTCCGTAATGGCGACGATCAACACCGCTTATCAGGCGCAGGATGTGCAGGCGCTCTATGATTTGGCGGGTGAAATTGAGCCTTCCGAAATTGCTGAACTGGCCGGCATCGAGAGCAGTGAAGTGCGGCGTTTGCGCGAAAATATTTTGAAATGCCGCCAACTGCGGCGCAAGGCGGTGCGGCAGTTGCAGGCGCTGCGCCAGGAGAGTACGGCCCGCATGTGGCAGCGCGCGCGGGAACTGGACGTAAGCGGGCAAGATTATTGGAGCGTAGTGCAGCAAGAATTGGAAAGCGCCATTGCCAGGCGCGAGTCAGAGGTGCTTGTCTTGCGCCAGCAGGTTGTTGAACTGGAATCTTCTCAAATGAATCGTGCTTATGATTTATCAGATTGAGAGCCAGATTGGATCATGGTTTGGGCGCTCTTCGTGGCGTCAGCCACGGCTTCAGCCCCTTTTTTGGCGGCTTGCAGTTGGCCTAACCGATCATGCCAGAAAGTAGAGCCGGCGGCCGCCGCCAATCCGGTGAGAATGATGCCGGCTGTTAAAGCGCGGTCAGCCGGCAGCCAGGGCCTGATCATGTGCAGTTGCGGTCCGCTGATGTAGAAAACGTTGTTGATGACATTGGATATACCGGGAACGGCCGCATCCAGCAGCACGGCCGCGTCAATCTGCAGGGTGTATGCCAGCGCGAGACCAAGGACAAAGGAAATCACGCGCAAGATGCGCAGCCGCGATTTTTCTTCATCTTGCTGCTGGTCAGTACGGGCTTGAATATAAGGCGCCAGGGTTTCGGCCGTGACTTCAAAACCTTTTACTTTTTCTGCGTAATCTTTTACCAGTTCCGGTTGATCGAACTTATAAGGATCAATGTATGTATCCGGGTCGAAGCCGGCGCGTAAGTAATTAAAAAATGTTTCTACTTTTAGAAGTATGGTTCCATTCTCGTTAAACAAGAATGAGCGTATACCGTTCTCCCCGAGAAACTTTTTATTGTTTTCTTCCCGGTTTGCTTTTAATTCCTCGAGCTGGGCTTTTGTGATTTTTTTGCCCTGGTATACTCCTTCTTCCCCTTTTACCTTTGCAAGGGCGTCATTAATCGTTTGCAAACTGGTTTCTGTGCGTTTTTCGAATATCCATTTACCGAGCCAGGCGAATAACAGCAGGAAAATAGACGTCGCCAGGAACACAAGTATGAATATCCCGATGTAGTGTGGATAGTAGAATCCTGCAGTTGCCATGATAGGCGTGAACAGCCATAACAGGAAAAAGAGTACAAGCGCCAGGACCAATGAAAAGAATATCCAGCCATAGCGCCATGAGCGCATCAAACGCCATAATTTGCGACTAGGGCTTTGGGTTTGATAACGACGGTATTCGACTGAATCCAGCAGGCCGCGCAAACTCGAGACGTAGGTTTCTGTCATGCTTTCTGACTGGGTGTCAATTGTTTTTAAGCCGAGTGCGATCTGTTTTTTGACGCTGTCAATTGAATCGCCGCTAAATCCGATGCCGGACAGCAACGGCCGTACCTGTGAATCAAACTGGCCCAGCACCTCTGTTTGCCCCTGGCTTAAAAATGTTTCGCGCTGCTCTTCCAACCACCCGTCGGCAATTTTTAGAGTCCAATCTTCTGTGGTCTGAAAAACGTTGACGAGGTTTTTGATGACATCATCCGGGTTTTGGCCGTCAAATTCTTCGATTTTCAGGTCGGCTGTAGTTTGTATTTCGCCGACAAACTCCTCTGGCAATGATAGTTTTTGCTGGAGCGTACCCAGTCCTGCGGCGACGACTTGCTTAACATTTGCTTTTGCTTGCGCGAGCTTTCTGGCTGCTTCCGCTTGGTTACTGGGTGATTGATATGATTCCAAAATGCTAATTGCCTGGCTGAATTCGCCGGCTTTGAGAAGCGTCTTGACCTCGATGAAATCATTAACCGGCTTAAGCGTGCTATCTAAAGTTGTGCGCATGTTGCGGGACATGACTTCAAATTGTTTTTGTGATTCGGCGCTGACACCCAGGGTTGCAAGCTGGCCCGGAATAAATTTTTCATAGCGCTCTAACGCATCCAGGGATGTGACTTTTGATTTAAGCCCCACGGCGACTTTGAAGGAGTCGATTATGACCTCGGTGCCCACAGCCACGATCGCCATCACGGCAAAAAACATGCCTAACCCGGCCAGAAGTCGACCTAAACTGTCGGGCAGATTGGACTCATAAGGGCCAACGATGACGTTGCGGGTGATGCCGTTATTGTCGGGGTTCGCGTCTCCGGGTAATGCCTGATAAGCGCCCACGCCCTCATTAGTCTCTAATTCATTGGCCAGTAATTCAACCCGGAATTTATGCTGACCTTCATTGCGAAAGATAAGGTCACAGTTTTGGAATGTATAGGAACGATTAGCGCCGGGTTGTAAATTGGCGACGTCTGGCACCTGCTCGACACACGGTTCAAAGATAACGGGCGGTTCTGTTTCCGTGTATGTGGCTATAAGCTGCGCCCACACTTCAAAACTCTCAGGCGTTGCCCCTTCGCCTGCATTTGTATAGGAAAAAGTAACGGCCGTTTCCTGCCCTACTCGCACAGGATCAGGCTGGGTCGCCAGGTTAATCAGCGCCAGATCATATTGATCGTTTTGTGCATATACGGCCGAATAAATTCCCCAAACCCAAAGAAGTGCTGCTCCCAAGATCAGTGCAAAAACGCGCTTGTTTTTCATTGTCGGTACTCCAGGTAAATTACAATTAGGTAAACCGCAGAAAATTCTTGAAAATAAGACGAATTAGACATCTGCGGTTTCCTCAAGGAATTGGCAGATTTCCCATGACCTTTATTTTTGATTACTTTCTGCCAATTACCTAATACTACAACGAGATTTTGACATAATGTTACTGACGACAACCTCCCGGAGGCTAATCAAGCAGCTAAAATCAACCTATTTAGCGACCACCTTTGCCTAAATGTTGAGCCTCCGGGAGGATTCACTTCGAAGTCTCGTTGATACTAAAGCGTTGGTATTTATGAATTCACAAAATACCTTGTAACGCAATTTTTATTATGTCAATTATAGCATAATATGTCAAGTTATATAGGAACAATATCCTGTTCTGGTTGGGAATGTGCGTGGAGTTTTGTTGACGCGCCAAACTACAAAAGTTTTGGAACTTCTTACTACAACGAGACTTCGCTCTGAAATGAGGGATTTTTGACACGAATGACACAGATTAAACGAGAAACAGATACTAAATTCGTGTGATTCGTGCTATTCGTGTCAAAAAATAATTTAGCGTCAGACTTTGCGTAGATTCTGGGAATTACCTACGCAAACGCTTGAGCTTGTGAAATCCACTCTTGTGGATCTGCCTGCCAGTCGGCCGCGTGGGTGATTTCCTTGGCTTGATCTGGGGTCAGGTTTGCCAGAGCGGCGTAGGTTGTGATGCCGGCTTCCTTGAGCCGTTTGGCAAAAGTAGGGCCAATGCCGCTAATTTTAGTGAGATCGTCTGTGGATACGGCCGTTTCCGCACTTTCCACTTCAACAACATCAGCCTCGACTTCAATATCAACCAATTCGAGGGATTTATTATCGAGATACGCTTCGCCTCTTGAAGCCAATTTATCTAAAGCTTCTGCGAGCAGGCTTGCTGCGCCCACACCCATATAGAAAATCTTTTTAATCATTTGAACCATCCTATCCTCCATCGATTGAGTTAGCGATCAAGTAACCTTGATCTAAAGATTTGTTTTATGTTTATGACGCACTGCATTATATCATAAAATAAAAACATTGTGAATGTTACCGGGTACACTTTGGTGTTATGCTCACTATTTCATGCTACAATCTTCGCAAAATATCATTTTCGAGGTGAATTTATGGCTAGCGCCGCAAATATCATCGATGTGACTGATGCAACATTTGATTTTGAAGTCCTTGAACGTTCCCATGAACTGCCCGTTGTGGTTGATTTCTGGGCGCCCTGGTGCGGTCCTTGTCGCTTTTTGGGGCCTATCCTTGAGAAGCTGGCCAATGACCCTGCCTATGATTTCATCCTGGCGAAAATTAACGTTGACGACAATCCGACAGTAGCAATGCACTTTCATGTCCAGGGCATTCCCGCCGTAAAAGCTTTCATTGAAGGACAAATTGCGGCTGAATTTGTAGGCGTACAACCTGAGACCAAAGTGCGCGAGTTTATTGAGGAATTGATCCCCAATGAAGCGGATATGGCCTTTCGAGAAGCGAACAGTCTGCTGGCAACCCGTCACTGGCGCGATGCGGAAGAGGCTTACCTGGAATTATTGGAAGAATATCCCAATCATCCGGGAGCGAAACTGAATCTGGCGCGCGCTTTGCTGGCGCAGGCGCGTGGCTGTGCTGCTGAATCATTGTTAATCGAAAGTCGCAAAAGCGCTCAGATGCTGCAAGCTGAACGTCTGCTGCCGCTCGCTCGTTATTTATGTCGGACGGAAACGGCCGATAACGACATAGAACTTGAACCAGTTGAAATCCAGTATCGTCAGGCGGCGCGTCTTTTACAGCGCGGCAATTTGGAAGCCGCCATGGATGGTCTGCTAGACATACTGCGTCAGGATAAACGCTATCGTAAAGGGGAGCCAAAAGAGGTTTTGTTGGGTTTGTTTGATTTATTAGGGGATAATGATCCGCTGACTCAAACCTATCGCAGTGAACTAGCAATGGTTTTATTCTAATTCTGTTTGCAACATAACTGAATTGCCCAAACCCCAGCAATTTATTTGAAGGGGCCGCTTGATTCTTTCAAGCGGCCCCTTTGCGTTAAAGATCAATTGGGTTGGATAAAATTGCGGTCAGCAACTTCACAGCATGCGTGACGTCATCAGCGTCCACTGTTTCACTGGGAGTGTGGACATAACGGCAGGGAATAGAGATGCAGCCCGCAGCGCAGCCAGGCCCGGCAATTTGCATCGATCGCGCGTCGGTTGAACCCCATTCCAGCACTTCAATCTGATAAGGTATATCCGCTTCATCGGCGCGCTTCCGCATTAGGCGCACCAGGCCGGCGTGGGAGATCATTCCGCTGTCTTTGACCTTGATAGCGGGTCCGGCGCCCAATTTGACGGCCATCTGACGAGCTTCCGGCGTATCTCCTGTGGCCGTCACGTCAAGCGCAATGCCTACATCCGGCAGCAGCCCGTTGGCGGCGGCCTCAGCGCCGCGCGTGCCGACTTCTTCCTGTACGCTGAACACGAAATAAATATCGTGCGGAGTTTGCTGCAGTTGTTTCAGGGCTTCGATGCCTATGACACAGCCAATGCGATCATCCATGCTTTTGGCCGTTAACTGTGAGCCTTGGGCGAGAAACGGCCGTATAAAACCGGCTGCATCGCCCACGCCCACCGGACAATCTTCACGGCTTTTGGCGCCGATATCAATATAATATTTGTTCAAAGGATGGATCTTGCTGCGATCTTCAATCTTATCACAGCCAATGACGCCAATTGCGCCGTTGGCGAACTGTACGCGTCCACCCAGAAGCGTATGTGCGAAAACGCCGCCGATATTGGTGAAACGTAAAAATCCCTCTTTGGTGACATGCGTGACCATGACGCCAATTTCGTCCATGTGGGCCGCGACCATGACCTTCAGGCCGCTGCCGTCGCCTTTTTTCAAAGCGATCAGATTGCCCATAGCGTCCACTGAAATTTCATCTGCAATCGGCTCAACTTCGGACCGAATCAGAGCGCGTATTTGATCTTCAAACCCGGATGGGCCATAAGCTTCAACTAATTTTTGTATTAATTCTTGCATAATTTAGACCTTGATCAGAAGTCTGACTCGTGAGTCGACATCTGGAATTAATTGCGTTTAATGATATTTGTTGTCAGGCGACGCAAGGCGGCGTCAGCCAGCTTGACCACGTTGGCGTAATCCGCCAGGTTAATCATCATGGCGGGCGTGTGGGCGTAGCGCCCTGGCACGGCGATGGTGGCGGACGGCACGCCTCCATGCACGCGCTGGATGGAAGCGGTGTTGGTTCCGCCGCCGCCCGGTTGGCGAATCTGAAAGGGAATCCCCAGGGCGTCTGCTGTGCGAGTGATATGACTGACCAGGCGTGGATCCTGGATGGTGACGCGATCCATCACATAAATCGATGGTCCTTTGCCAAGCGACACGTTGGGACTGGCGTCATCTTCGGTGGGTAGATCATAGGCGGGTGTGCATTCAAGCACGAGAGCTGCATCCGGCTGAACAGCATAGGCGGCGACTTCCGCTCCGCGCAAGCCAACTTCTTCCTGCACGGTGAATGCGGCGTGCAATTCAAAAGGGTATGGATCGCCGCGCAGCAGCTCGATCAGGGCGGCGCAGCCGGCGCGATTATCGAAGGCTTTGCCAATGGCGGTGGGTCCCAGCTCTTCATATTTGGTTACAAAAACGGCCGTATCTCCGATGTTTACCAATCCATCAGCGGCGTCTTTATTTTTTGCGCCAATATCAATGCGCATCGCGACCCGCTTGACCGTTTGGTTCACCTGCGCGCGGGTGAGCAGGTGAATCGGTTTGGCGCCAACGACGCCTGTCATTTTCTTGGGTCCTACCTCCACCACTTTGCCCAGCAGTGAACGATCATCAATACCGCCTAGATTTGCAAATTTCAGCATGCCTTGCGAGTCGATCTCGGTGATCATCAAGCCTACTTCGTCCATGTGAGCATCGACCATAATGCGCAGATCAGATGCGCCTGTGCCGTGTTTTTGTGCAATCAGATTGCCCATTGTGTCTACGCGCCATTCATCAACATGATCGTTGATGAGGTCGCGAATGAGCAGGCGCACCTCTTTTTCACTGCCTGCAACGCCGGCAGCTTCGGTGAGTTGTTGTAATAATTCGTTCATGTTTGCATTAACCCTGCGGTGAGCTTGTCCAGAAATTGAGTATCCAGGCGGACAATAAATTCAGCCAGCAAACGGCCGACCCGGTCAACATCTTTGGTGTCGATGGTTTCGACCATTGTGTGCATATAGCGCAGCGGAATGGAAACCAGACCGGTTGGAATGCCTTCACGCGCAATTTGCAAACCAAATGCATCGGTGCCGCTGCCGCGTGTATGGGTTTCTAAATGTGTACTCATTTCGACTGCTTTGGCGGCGTCTTGCAAGGCGGCTAACATGCCCGGATGTACATTCGGGCCAACTCCCAGCACCGGTCCGCCGCCCAAGTCAAAGGCGCTGTTGTCATTGACGCCGGGGCCTTTGCCGAAGGTGACGTCAATGGCGATGGCGAGGTCTGGTTTTTGGGTAAAGGCGCTGGTGTAGGCGCCGAGCAAACGCGTTTCTTCTTGCGCTGTTGCTGCTGCAATGACATCCCAGGCATGAGAACGGCCGTTTAACAGTTCCAGGCAAATGGTAACAGCCATCACAGAGGCGCGGTTGTCGAGCGCTTTGCCGCTGACTCTTGAACCCTTTAATTTGCGCAAGGGCTGGCGAAAGGTGACAAAATCTCCAATGTCAATCAGGTCACGAACCTCTTCAGCCGGCAGACCGACGTCAAGCGCCAGGTCTTCAAAACCATATGGCTTGCTGCGGCGGCTTTCCGGCAGCATGCGGTCAGGCAGGGCGCCCAGGACGCCAGCCAGCTCACGTTTGCCATGCGCAACGGCCGTTTGTCCATACAAATGACGAATATCCACGCCGCCGATGTTTGTCAGGCGTAAAAACCCGGCGCCGTTGTGTTCAACAATGTTCTTCACCATCAAACCGATCTCATCCAGGTGCGCCGCCAGCAATATTTTGGGGCGCGGAGTTGGGCCTTGGCCTTGTTTGATACCAATCAGACTGCCAATGCGATCAACTTGTGTGGAATCGGTAAGCGGCTGCCACAATTCTGCAATTGTGGCAGCGATTCTGTGTTCATCGCCAGAAGGGCCTGGCGTTTCGCTGAGAGTTTTAAGTGTTTCAAATATGTCCATAAAAATCCTAATTTACTGGTTCCGGGGTGAATGTTGGCGTCGAAAATACAAATGTGGGCGTTCTGCCGATGGTTGGGGTGGCGGTGGCCGGTTCAGGTGTAAAAGTCTCTGTTGGCGGCATGGGCGTGAATGTTGCTGTCGGCGGCAGCGGCGTGTCGGTGGGCAGCAGCGTGGCAGTCGCGGTTGACGTGGCCGTAGCTGATGGGGTAGGCGTTACGGTTATTGTGGCTGTGGCCGTGGCTGTAAAGGTCGGCGGCAGGGTTGAGGTAACTGGAATTCTGGTAGGCGTGGCCGTTTTGGTGGGCGTCAAAACTGTCGCCGAAGGAATCGGGGTTGGAAAAGGTGTGCTTGTGGGCGGCGGCGTGGCGGTGGGAACGGCCGTTAAGACCGGCGGCGCGCTGGTAGCTGGAAATGTGCTGGAGGGCGTGGGCGAAATTACAGCAGGCAGCGTTGGCGGTTCCACAATTTCACTATCACGCGGCGCGGTGGTAAGTAAAAACGCGCCTGCGCAATAGCAAGGCAGCGTAAGCAAAATGATGCCAATTAAAACGGCATAGGTGCGACGACGTGAATCCATGTTGAGATATTAGTGCAAAAATTCGAACTGACAAATCCAATCATGACCAAATTTGCTAGACCTCCAGTTGATCTAGAATATTTTGCAATTCTGGAGGGAGTTCAGCCGTGAATGTTTTCTCCTGGTTGTCAGACGGCCGTTTCAAGGTCAGCTCGGATGCATGTAGAAAATGGCGTCCGCGCAGCAGTTTCTGCTTGCGCCGCGCATAGACGAGATCGCCAACCAGGGGATAGCCGATATATGTCATATGAACGCGAATTTGATGTGTGCGCCCGGTATGCAGCGTGCATTCGACCAGGGTGTATTCATCGTATGATCTCAAGGTCCGGTAATATGTTTTTGCTTCCCGCGCGTGCGCAGATCGCGCGCGGGCGCTGCCCGGCGCTATGACGCTCATTTTTTTGCGCTGCATAGGATTTCGCCCGAGGGGCGCATCAATTAAAGCTGCCGGTGGTTGTACTTGTCCAAAAACCAGGGCCAGATACTTTTTACCAACGGTGCGTTCCTTAAATTGTTTTTGTAATGCCCATTGGGCCTTGTCATTTTTGGCGGCGACAATTAATCCAGACGTACCCTTGTCCAGCCGGTGAACGATCCCCGGTCGTTTTGTATTGCCTACGCCGGCTAAATCAGGACAATGGAAGAGTAGGGCATGAACGAGAGTGTCGCTGTCATGTCCGGTGCCGGGATGCACTACCATGCCGGCCGGTTTGTTGACCACGATGATGTCGTTATCTTCGTAGCGGATATCCAGAGGAATATCTTGGGGCAGCAGATCACTTTCGACAACCGGGGGAATATCGGCCCATACTTGCTCGCCGCCCTCCAATTTTTGGCTTGGTTTTGCGGCTGCACCGTTGACCAATACCCGTTCTTCTTTGATCAAACGCTGCCACTGCATGCGCGAAAGATCGGGCAGCAGAGCGGACAGCGCTTTATCCAGGCGCTCACCGGGTTGGTTTATGGTTATTTCAATTTGTAGGCCCTTCATCTAGTGTTTCTTGTTTGGCGCGATTGTTTTCTAGTTGGGCAGCTTTTTTAGCGGCATTTTCAGCGCGCTGCTCTTGGAGCAAAATCAAACCAAGTAATATGGAGCCTCCAACCACGGCCATGTCGGCCACGTTGAAGACAAACCAGGGTCCAAAATCGAGAAAATCGGTTACGTGTCCTTGGCGCAACCGGTCGATCATATTGCCTAAAGCGCCGCCCATTTGTAAACCGAGAGCTATCCGCAGCAGCCAGTTGCCGCTGTCAAGCGTGTGGTTGTAATATACAATTGCCGCGACGACGATTATCGGCATGACCATAAAAAATAAACTGGCGGCGGGGAACATGCCAAAAGCAGCGCCGGTGTTGGTGACGTGAGTAATGCGGAAGAGATCTTTTAGAGCCGGATATGGCGCCCAATAGGTGTTGACAAGCAAATTGACTTCGACAATGTATTTAGTAAGCTGGTCGAGGAGAATGACCCCAATTGTTATAACAAAGGGAATCAGGCTCTCAATGCCTGCGCTGCGCCTGGCGTTGCCCTCTTGTGTGTGGTTTTCTGATTGACTCATATTTAATAATAAAATCTTTATCGGTGACATAGTTTCGTGACTGTCCACAAACCGATAGGGAAATTGTAGCCCAAATTGCTAAATTACGCGTGTAAGACGTCAGTTTGTCCGGAACAATTCCAAAGCCAGCGGTTGAAACCGCGTCTACAATCGCGAAGAACACCTTCGTGTTCTCGAACACCTTCGTGGTCTGATGATTAGCCGACGGAGGTCGGCTTTGAAATTGTAGCCCGCAAATTTATTTGCCGGGGTATTTTTAGGGTTCCGGGAAGATTGTTCACCATGCATTTTACCAGTCACACGCCTTAAGATTCAAATATCCTCAAAAACAAGTTACTTTTTAACGGCTACCATCACCATGACGCCGCTTTTGTCCAGATCGATATGGTGGATTTGCAGTCTGAAACCCGCATTCGTAAACAATGTTTTGAATTGTTCCCCTGAGGTTTCGTTTTGGCGCGGTTGATGGTTTTCGATTTCAAAGGAGCCAGATCGCTGCCCGGTGATGCGATAAAGCCATTCAATGCCCAGATGGATTGGATTTGAGCCGGTGAGGTAGCCGGATGGAACGATCACAAAACGGCCGTTTTCGACAAGCACTCGTTTTATCGCAGTCAACGTATCCGGTTCAAAGACAAAATCAGTAGGAAATGTCGCCAGGACTGAATCAAAGGACGCCGCCGCAAAAGGCAGCGTTTGGGCCATGCTTTGTACCAATGGCGCGGATTGGCCAGATTGACGCAGGCGACGGCGCGCCAAACTTCCCATAAAGGGTGAAAGATCAAGACCGGTCACGGTTTGACCCCTTTCTTGCAGGGCAACCAGCATATGGCCGGGGCCGTGGCCGATTTCCAAAATGCGTTTGCCGCGTCAGATAGGGTAAGGCGGCGCGCTGCCAGGCGCGCCACGCGCCCAGCGAAACCATCCAACTGACGAGATCATAGCTCCAGGCCAGCTCATTGTAGAGCAGTCGAAAGCCGAAGCGAATAAGTTGAACCCATACTTTATGTATCATGATGATTAGATTTTTACAAGCAGCCGGCCGGGTTGCAGTTGTATCCAGCAGGAACGGCCGTCCCACACAACGGAGGTCTGTTGTTCTGTATTGGTCTCGAAAGCCAGCGCGCTGCGGGCGGTGATGGTTTGGTTGGGCGTAATGATTGAGTACGGCCGCTGCCAATCGGCCGTGCCGCGCATAAAAATAAAGGCGCGTTTGGCCGGCCAGGTGCTCGGGATGATAAAATCTGCCGCCTGCGGCAGCGGGAAGGTTGAACCGCCCGCCGCTTGTGGCTGGCGCGTTAAGGTTCCGGCGTTCAAGTTTGC
Source organism: uncultured Chloroflexia bacterium (assembly GCA_963701435.1). GTDB lineage: Bacteria > Chloroflexota > Anaerolineae > Promineifilales > Promineifilaceae > JAACFF01. The sequence continues at coordinate 213,473 of CAVPAL010000004.1, forward strand.
CAGCGCTTTGACGAGTAATTTGGCGCCTGCGCCGGCCAAAAGTTGATCTGCTTGCGGGCCGGAGATACCCAGGGGCAGGGAAACGGCCGTTTGCAGCGCAATATCGCCCGTGTCCAGGCCTGCATCCATAAAATGTACCGTCACGCCGGTTTTCAATTGGCCGGCTCGCAGCGTCCAAAACAAAGGCGCCGGCCCGCGATAATCCGGCAGCAGCGATGGATGCACATTCAGAAAACCATGCCGGGGCTGGGTCAGAATTTGTGGCGGGATACGCAATGGAAAACAGGCGACGCAGGCCACATCCGCCTGAAATTCTGCTAAAAAGGACGCCGCTGCGGCTGATTTTAAGCTTTGCAGAGCATAAACCGGAATATGGTTCCGCCAGGCGAGATGGACGGCCGTCTCCGCTGCATATGGCGTGAGCATGGGCAGTTGGGAGGTTGTCGGCTGGGGTAAAAGGGGTTGGATGGGATCAGAAACGGCCGTGTTGCCCTGAAACGGCAAAATCACGCCGCAAATATGACAACCCGCATCTAACAGCGCCGCCAGCATGATGCGTGAAAACAAGCCATACATCCCCCAAAAAAGAATGCGCGGCGGCAGCCTGGTTGTTTCTACAGGTGATTGGTTCATATGAGCAATATCAGCATGCAGTTGTATCGTATCGCTGCCCATTATATACTTTTATGTCATAACAATAGATTCACTAAGTTTTCATTTTTAGAAATCTGAACCGAATTGAGGCCGAAATTAGCGCAAATTCGTGAGAACGAGATGCAATATTGGTTGAAATCAGAAAACTTTTAAGCTGCTGAGATTATTACCAAGAGGATTTGATGGCACGAGAAACGAAAACAATCACGATTGTACAATGCGCCATGTTGGGGCAGGAGCTGCCGGCGCTTGACCAGGCTCCCTTTCCCGGAGAAATGGGAGTACGCATTTACAACGATATTTCCCGCTACGCTTACCAGTTATGGCAGGAGCGCGCGACTTTGTTGATAAACCATTATGGTTTAACGCTGGCAGACCCCCAGGCGCAGGAATTTTTGTTCCAACAAATGGAGGATTTTCTGTTTGGCGGCGGGGGTGGGGCGCCAGTTTCCGGAGCGCCGTCGGCCAAGGGGAAATAATTGGCGCAAGCATTGAAGATTTTGCTGATTTCCTGCTACGAATTGGGACACCAGCCCTTGAGTCTGGCGTGGCCTGCGGCGGTTTTGCGTGATAACGGGTTTGAAGTAACGGCCGTTGATCTTTCTGTAGAAGCGCTGCCACACAACGCAGCAGCTTCAGCCGACCTGGTAGGTATTGCAGTCCCGATGCATACAGCCTTACGGCTGGGTGAGCAAGCTGCCCGTAAGGTGCGCGCTGTCAATCCCGCTGCCTATATCTGTTTTTACGGCTTATATGCCTGGTTGAATGCAGATTATTTGTTGGCGCATGCTGCTGACGCCGTGATTGCGGGGGAATATGAGGCGCCGCTGCGGAGTTTGGCGCAGGCGCTGGCGGAAAAACAAGCGGTAACGGCTATTCCCGGCGTCTCAACCAGCTCTCGTCGCAACCGACCGCATTTGGCGCGCCAGAAATTGCCGGTTCCCTGGCGCGAAAATCTACCGCCGCTGGATGCCTACGCCCGCTACCAGGACAATGGGCAGTTGCACCTGGCCGGTTATGTTGAAAGCAGCCGGGGATGTTTGCATACCTGCCGCCATTGTCCCGTTGTGCCTGTGTATAACGGCCGTTTTTTTGTCATTCCGGTTGCGCAGGTCATGGCTGACATTCGCCAGCAGGTTGCATTTGGCGCGCGCCACATCACCTTTGGAGACCCTGATTTTCTCAATGGGCCTGGGCATGCGCTCAAGACGGCGCAGGCGCTGCATACTGAATTTCCCTATTTGACCTTTGATTTCACCACAAAAGTTGAGCATATCTTGCGGCATCGTACACTCCTGCCGGAACTGGCCGCTATGGGCGCGAGCTTCGTCATATCTGCGTTTGAGGCGGTGGATGATGAGATTTTGTCCCGTTTGCAAAAAGGACATTCGGCCGCCGATCTAAATACGGCGCTGGAAATTTTGGCGGCGGCGCAACTGCCCGTTCAGCCAACCTGGGTTGCTTTTACACCCTGGACAACGCTAGAAGGGTATATCGAGCTGTTAAACTGGATACGAGCGCGCGGCTTAATTGGTAATGTCCCAGCCGTTCAATTGGCGGTGCGTTTGCTCGTGCCGCCCGGCAGCGCCTTATTGAACGAGCCGGAAACGCAAGATTGGCTTGGCCCTCTCAATGCTGCTAATTTCACTTATCAGTGGGCCAACCAGGATTCGCGTCTTGATACCCTGCAGCAGGAAATCTCCGCGCTGGCTGAGGCGGGGGGAGATCATTATGCGGTTTTTGCCGCGATTGAGCGCCGCGCCTATGCTTTGTTCGGACTGTCAATCCCAAATTTTTCAAAACCGGTTATGGCTACCTTGCCGCCGCCACGCTTGACAGAAGATTGGTTTTGTTGAGCGGAACCTACAGCTTATCAGTTTGATCAGCTTCAGTAACTAAAACATGTAATTTATTTGTATTTATGGCACAAAAACGTATTGTGACTCGTTTGTTTGCAGGTTTATTTGTTATTTCAATTGTGATTTCTGGCTGTGGACGTGAGGAATTGGAAGCGACGCTGCTGCCGCCGCCTACAATTATTACGGCAACGGCCGTTGCCCAGCCAATAACCCAATCCACCACAACGGCCGCCGCTCCAACGATGGAAGCCACGCCCACGCTCGCATCAACGGTTGCCGCAACCATCATTCCGACGCCTCTGCCTGAACCAACGGCCGTTTTTGGCTTGCAGCCCCTCACAAACGAGATGCTGCCGGTTCCACCGCAAGATTTGCTGTTTATTGGCGACGGCGCTTTGCAGCGCTGGGCGTCCGGCAGCGGCGTTTTCGAAATCCTGGCGCCTGCAAAAAGCAATGGGCCGGCCGCAGAACCGCGCACGGATACAACCGCTTTGGTTGGAGATGTGATTGATTATGATGTGGATGGCAGCGGCCGTTCCCTGGTTTACAGCCGCCTGACGTTCAGCGATCCGGTTACCGACACGCTGCCAATGCACCAATTCGAGCTGGTTTACCTGGACATTGAAAGCGGCGAAGAGCGCTCAATCCTGGGACAAGGCGTGAATTTGAGGGATTTTGCGATCTCAGATAATGGCCAGTATGTGCTGTTTATCATCACTGACCCGGCTAACGCTACGCTTGAGCGGGAAATTCAGTATGTTTATCTCGATGACTTAAACGACGTAGAGCCGGCCCGGCAGTTGGCCCCTTGCAGCGAGGGCTGCCGCGCAATTGTCTGGCATGCGGATAATCAGATAGTTGTGTGGGGGGATTTGGCGGCCGGACTTGTCATGTATAATCTGGATGCCGCCGAGCCGGAATTGCTGTTGACAAACCGGCGCGTCGATCCGGCCGACACGGCCGTTTACGCCCCCATCTCCTGGGCGCAGAACGGCCGTTACTTGTTATTGTGGCAGGGTGAGCATGAGGGCGGTCAAAGGGCAGTGTTGGATGTATCCGCCAAACAGGTGATGCCTGTGCCCGATTCTTATATCGACAACAACCCATATGATGTGGTTTTGGATTGGATGCAGGATGATCGCCTGTTTGTCTTACGCCCTTTGCTGCCTGATCCGCCGCTGGCAGAAATTTTGCGCGTATCCCCGGACGAAGGGAGGCTCGTCAGCGAAGAAAAGCGGGTTTTAGAAGTTGGTCCCAGCGTTCCCATTGCGCCGATTCATCTTAAAAACGGCCGTTTTGCCTTCGGCCTGCTTAATAATGAAGCGGAAAATGGGCGTGGTCTCATGCACCTCAAAGGACTGGGTGACAACCTGGAACGGGTGAATGATTTGCCGCTGGTCGAAAGCCAGAGCGATATCAGATTGACTTGGGCGCCAAATGGGAATGTGGCAGTTGGGGAAGTGCGGGGACAATCATTTTACGCAATGAATTCAAACAACGCGCTGTTTGATATGCGCCCCTTGTTTGGGGCAGTCAGCCGCCATTTTTATTGGCTTCCGGCCGGACGCTAAGGATTCGTTTACAAAAAACTTTTGACAAAAAACGAATCCGCGAAGGTATGCCCGTTTACCAAAGACCAAAGTTAATAACGGGCAAACCCTAGGTCAAAAGCGGGAGCAGCGCATCAATCTGAAAATGCAGCTTTTGGTGTGCATGGCGTAACGCGGTTTCGACGGTGGCCGGTGATTCCCCTTTTGCAAAGATAAATCCCAAATAACTTTCCCCTTCCGGCAGCGGCGTCAGCGGGTTGTGCAATGAGGCGGTGATGACCACATCTTCCACCAGCGGCGCAGCTTTTGCGGCTTCTATGCCGGTCACGCCGCGCAGCAGACCCGCTGCAGGAATTGGAATCATCATTACACCGCGCGCCTGGGCTGAATTTGTTTCTATTGTTACGGGCAAACCGCAAGCCTGACGCAGGATCAGCTCCTCTAAAGAAACATCAACGCCAAATTGCAAGGTGCGCGCGCACAAACCGCCAATAGAGCGACCGGCGACTTCCACGATCCAGGCGCCGGCCGCGTTGATGCGGAGTTCGGCGTGCAGTGGTCCGGCGCGTAGACCGAGCGCCGCCGCTGCGCGCGCCGTTTCTGTGGTAATTGCTGCCTGCACGGCCGTATCCAATCGTGAGGGCGTTATGTAAAGCGTTTCCTCAAAAAAAGGACCTTCCAGCGGGTCAGGTTTGTCAAACAGCGCCAGGACGCGTAAACGCCCGTCTTCCAGCAGCCCTTCCAACGCCACTTCGACGCCGGGAATATAATCTTCGACCAGAAACGGCCGTTCTCCAGGCCCATACACCTTTGCAAGCAGTCGCGCCAGCCGATTGATTGCCGAGACAAGTTCCTGGGGTTCATTGGCGCGAATCACGCCGCGGCTGCCGGAAAGCGTAGTCGGTTTGACCACGCAAGGATAGTTCACCTGCGGCGCGATGGTTTGGGGATCCATACCGGTGTGGAAAAGTTGAAAATGGGGGCAGTTGACATTTGCCAGACTAAGAAGCTGGCGCATACGGAATTTATCGCGGGCTGCTTCTGCGGCCGCTATGTGGTTGTGGGGCAGGTTGAGCGCTGCGCTGGCGTGGGCGGCCAGCAAACTGCCGCTGTCATCGACAGCAAGAACTGCATTGAGCGGTTTTTTCTGCGCATAGTCAGTAATTGTTGTAACGGCCGTTTCCACATCACGAAAATCGAGCAGCAGTGTATTATCATGCTGTCCGGTTAAAGCTTGCGGTGCATCAATCGCCTGCACGATGCTGACGCCCAATTTGTCGGCAGCGTCGAGAAACGCCGGCGCACGGTAGGTGCGGGCAGTTGTCAACAGCATGATGTGTGGATTGGCTTGTTTTGAAACCATATTGGGAATTATAGTGCTATTCAGGAAAACCGCCGCATTGGACTGGGATTACAAAAGGAAGTAATGGTGTTGTAATCTCGAATTCAACAAGCCCACAATGAGATTGTTATACTAAACCGTAATTAGTACTACAACGAGACTTCGCTCTGAAATGAGGAGGAAGGCATTCTCAAAAATACATGCAAAAGATAAAGTTTCCATTATACTTGCACATGTTGAAGCAACCGGCCGTATCGGTTTAAGATTATCGTTTTTAAGATGTATGAGAACGTGACCAGGCGTAACAGGAGGTGGGCATGACTTTGCAGCGCATCATTTTGGCGTTCGCTTTAGTGGTTGGGGTGGCTGTAGCGGCCTATTTGACACTTCAATTTGCCAGCGATGAAAATTCAACTCAGCAGCGCAAAAATAATCTGGCGACCGCCACGGCCGTTGCCTACGCCACCTTGGAAAAAGATGAGGATGATCAAGCCCAACTCGCCGTCGCTGAAGCAATTGCGCGCAATTCTTTAGAAAATCCCACCGCAGGCAGTATTGAAGCGGCAATTGTTGCAGCCTCGATTGCAAATGGGGTGGAAGCAAGCGGCGGCGGACCTGTGGGCGAGTACACACGCCACGCACTGCTGCAAGAACTTGCCAACCAAAATGAGCAGCAACTGCCATTATCTGATTTCACCCTGGCCGACGAAGATATTTTGAGCAATAACAAAGAATGGTTGGTGACATTCAAGGGGAAAAATCAACCGTACCTTTGGAATTTAGGCAACAATTCCTTTGATACGCAAGAAAATAACCTGCTAAAAGTTACCGGAAATACGCTGTGGGTAGACATGAATCCGAATAATAAATGGCTGGTTGTGATTACAGATTGGGTCAACGGGACGCCTTATCTAATTAATCTCGACAAGGCCCGGGAGGGAGATTTTTCAACGATTCAACTGCCCAGTCATGGCTTTGGCATATCGGACTATGCGTTCAGTAAGGATGGAAAATGGTTTGCTACCGGCAGCCGTGACAAAATCGTGCGCTTGTGGGATTTGGAGACCATTAAAGGCGGTTCATTAGGAGAAAGTCTCACAGATCTGAAAAAACAAGATAATCCCGCCCAACAAGGTCATGCAGTTGCGGTTACCGATATTGCTTTTGATCCCAATAACAATTGGCTGGCCAGCGGTGATGAGAATGGGCATGTATTTCTTTGGAACTTAAAGACGACGGACCCATGGCGCCAGCCGATTACGATGAAAAAGCTGGACGGCGCGGTGGTGGATATACGTTTTGCTCACAATGCCAGTAATGCTTGGTTCATAGTCATCACACGCAATGTTAACCAGGACGAGCGCGTGCATTTGTGGAATATCAATATGAATCAAGTTTTGAAATTGGCCTGTGAAAAGCATGATTTATCGGAAGAAAAAATCCATGATATTGCGCCTGATTATCCCTTTGACCTGGTTGTCTGCCCCGATTAATAGATTTACCTTCTCAGAAATCTGCAGCGAATTGGCGGAAATTTTTGTAAATTCGATTCAATATTTGCCAAAAGCAAAAAATTGCGAAAAGGGCGCTGATCAGGTGAACTGATTATCAGAAGAAAGTGGCAATTTCGTTCAGCTTTTTCTTTGTGATGGCGGGAACCTGCGCATTTTCGGCCGGATAACCCACGACAAGAATTAGAAACGGCCGTTCCCACTGCGGCCGTTCTAAAATTTTGTTCAAAAATCCCATTGGACTGGGTGTGTGAGTTAAAGAAACAAGACCGGCATGGTGAACGGCCGTAATCAATAAACCGGTCGCAATCCCCACCGATTCCTGCACATAATAATGTTTAACCTTGTCTCCATTTGCGTCGATGCCATAACTTTGGGCAAAAATAACAATCAAATAAGGCGCGGTTTCCAAAAAAGGTTTATTAGCGTCCGTGCCGAGTGGAGATAAGGCCTCCAACCATTCTTCCGAAGCGCGTCCGCTGTAAAAGGCGCGCTCCTCCGCTTCTGCTGCGGCGCGGATTTCCTTTTTGATGACCGCATCGGAAACCACCACAAAGTGCCACGGCTGTTTATTGGCCCCATTTGGCGCTGTTCCCGCTGCCAATAAACAGGTTTGAATCAGTTCCAGCGGTACAGGCCGGTCAGAAAAATCACGCACCGTACGCCTCTGGCGCATCTCCCCATAAAATGATTCCACGCGCGCCTGCATTTCGCTGGCCGGAAAAGTATGGTAATCGGACAGTGGGATCAAGTTTGCTTTTGCCATAAATCACTTCCTGATCATAAAATTCAACGCAGTTAGGAAAACCGCGAAATGTATTTTGAAATAACATCATAGCCAATTCGCGGCTTCCTTGAAGGAATTCCCAGATTTTCTTTCACAGGAATTCAAAAAACTTTCCGGGAATTACCTGACAGATTTGCAGCTATTTTGCTCGCGGCCGGCGTTTACGACAAGAATTGTCGTCCACCGCGCCGCTGTTTGAATGATTAATTACCAAGCATAACATGAATCGTTTGCATTCAGTAAGTAAGATGAATGCGGCAATGGAGAGGGAAAATGGGTGAAAAAATTGGTTTTATTGGCCTGGGCATCATGGGGCGCGGCATGGTGAAAAATTTGATGGAAGCCGGATTTGAGTTGAGCATCTGGAACCGCAATCGCAGCCGTATGGAGCCGTTTATTGAAGCAGGCGCCAATCCATGCACCAGCCCTGCTGACGTGGCTGCCTACAGCGACATTACCATTACCTGCGTGAGTAATACGGCCGATGTAGAAGAAGTGATTTTGCGTGAAAATGGGGTCATCTATGGCGCTAACGAGGGCAATCTGGTGATCGACATGAGCACCATCAGCCCCCAAACGACGCGCTATATCGCCGGCGCGCTGAAGCAAAAGGCAGTCCATATGCTGGATGCGCCCATCAGCGGCGGCAGTGAAGGCGCGGCCAAAGGCACGTTAAGCATCATGGCCGGCGGCGACGCGGCGCAGTTTGAGCGCGCGCGGCCGATTTTTGAGGCGATGGGTAAGACGATTACCCACGTAGGCGAAACCGGCGCGGGACAGATGGTGAAGCTGGTGAACCAGGTATTGGTTGTGGTCACGATGCTGGGCGTCAGCGAGGCTTTGCTGCTGGCGCAGGCGGGCGGACTTGATCTGGAAAAAACGTTAACGGCCGTTTCCAGCGGCGCAGCGGGTAGTTGGATGTTGAGCAACCGCGCTCCACAGGTCATCAACCGCGATTTCCGGCCCGGCTTTACGATTGATTTGCAGCAAAAGGATTTACGCCTGGTATTGGAGGCCGCCGATGAGTTAGGCGTGCCGCTGTTGGGAACCAGCACTGTTTTCCAGCTTTACCGTTCACTGCAAGACCAGGGTTTTGGCGGCGACGGCAATCACGCCCTGGTGAAGGCGCTGGAGAATTTGTCGAATATTACGGTGCAGGGGTGAAAGGATTCGGGAAGTAAAAAGTATGAAGTATGAAGGTTAAAATTTGCGGCATTACGAACCTGGCAGATGCGCGGGCGGCGGTCGAGGTGGGGGCGGATTATCTGGGTTTTATTTTTTATCCGCCCAGCAAACGTTCGATTGAACCAGAACAAGCGCAGCAGATCGCTGTGCATCTGCGGGCAGCGGTCAATTGTCCTGTTTTGGTGGGCGTGTTTGTGAACGCAACGGCCGTTTACATATCTGAAATCCTCGCCGCCTGCAATCTGGACCTGGCGCAGCTCAGCGGTGAAGAGACGCCGTTTATGGTGGGTGACAAAAAGTCGCCGCTTTACGGTCGGGCTTACAAAGCGCTGCGTCCCGCCTCCCTGGCCGAAGCGGAAGCGGACGCCGGGTGGTTTCGAGCGCCGGAAGGGTTACGGCCGTCGCTGCTGATCGACACCTACCATCCCACATTACGCGGCGGCAGCGGGCAGACCGGCGATTGGGCCATGAGCGCCAGGCTGGCTGAAGCGGTGGATGGTTTGATGCTGGCGGGCGGATTAACGGCCGTTAATGTGGCTGAAGCGGTCAGAGTGGTACGGCCGTATGCGGTTGACGTCGCCAGCGGCGTGGAAGCTGCGCCCGGCAAAAAAGACCATAACCTGGTGCGTGCATTCATTCAAAACGCCAAAATGGCGGCCGCATGACGACCAGTATGTCGCGACCTTTTACAACGCTTTCTCAAGAAATTGTGTGGTCCTGCCCCTGGTATCAGGTGCGCCAGGATGAGATTTTGCTGCCGGGCGGGCAGCGCGGCGTTTACAATATCGTGCAAAAAGCGCCGGCGGTCTGGATTTTGCCGGTGACTGCGGACAATCAAATCGTTTTGATAAAAAGTTATCGCTATACGGTTGACGACTGGTGTTGGGAGATTCCGGCCGGCAGCGTCAAAACGGGTCAGTCGTTGACCGCTGCGGCGCGTGAAGAATTATTGGAGGAGGTGGGGGGAACGGCCGTTTCGCTCGAATATATTGGCCAATCTTACATTGCCAATGGGATCTGTAATGAAGTTGGTCACTTTTTTCTTGCAGTCGGCGTGTCGCTGGGGAAAACCCGCCACGAACCGGCAGAAGTGATGCAAGTACACGTAAAGCCGATACCGGAAGTTTTGCAAATGGCGCAAAACAACCAAATTAGTGATGCGCCTTCTGCCTATGTTATTCTGCTTTGTGCGATGCGATTACGCACACTTGAACGACCTGATCAGTAAATCAATTACTGTTCCTCAGAAACTGCAGGAGAAATCGGCATTAATTTGCCTAAGGCACACCTTCTTTAAACTTTTTATAAGATTTGTCAGTCAATCAGGCAGCGGCAGGTTTGCAGAATTATTATCATTTTGTCGCCTATTGCTTTACTCAAGCGGCTCCAAAAACTCGCCCGATACCCAGCCGGTTTGCCCCTCGAATTCAATTTCCTGCCAGGAAAAGTTGTTGGATTCGGCCGTGCCGCCCAGCAGAATGACCTCTGTATCCGGCGGTAAAAAGGCAATCACTTCGGCCGTTATATCAGGTTCGGAACGCATATTGAGGCCCAAGGGATAAATGACAATGGCCTTAGCCACATCAGGGGTAGGCGTCAAAGTTGGTTCCGGCGTAGGCGTGTCCGTGGGCACAGTTGTGGGCGTGCTGGTTGGAATTTCCGTTGGCGTTTGTGTGGGTGTAGCCGTCGGCGTTAAGGTTGGCGTGGGCGTAAACGTCATGGTTGGACCGGGCGTAGGGGTGGTGGTTTCGGTGGGCGTCGGCGTCGCCGTGGGCGGCATCAGCGGATCCAAGTCCGTGGTTTTGATGACTGTCAAGCGCAACGAAATTTCATCAATAATGCCTTCGCTGGCTAACTGCGCGCCAATCTGCTCTTGCAGCTCCTCGACCGTCTGAAACAAAATGGGCTGGCTGGCGCGTGCAGTAATATCGAGAGTTAAATTGCCGTTCTGAAATTCTACAATCTCAAAGTCATCGAGGGATGCATTCGCCACTTCAGCCAGTTTTTCCGCAGTAACCTGTCGAATCCGGTTCTGGTCTTCGCGCTGCTGATTAAGAAAATAGCTGGTTGTAAGTAACAAAATTGCCACAACGATCAAAGAAACGAGTGCAATGCGGGCGCTCTTAGAGCGAACCTCTTTGCGTGCCTTTTGCGAGGGCGTCGGTCGGAATCCCAGCACCAGAAACACAAATGCCGTTGCAGAGGCGATGGCGACAAAGTTCGTCACAAACAGCAGCAGCGCGCCCAAAGATTCGACATAATAGCCGGCGGTGAATGTGATCCCGACAGTGGCCAAAGGCGGAACCAGGGCGGCCGCAATTGCCACGCCGGGTAATGCGCCCGCAGCATTGGATTTGCTAAGCGCATAGGCGCCGGCCATGCCTGAGAATAACGCAATTGCCAGGTCGATCAAAGAGGGCTGCGTGCGGGCCATCAGCTCTGAGTTCAACGGTTTGCCCAGGTAAAGGAAACCCACCAAGAAACCAACAAAAATAGCCAGGGCCACGCCGCGCAATACAGCCCCAAGCGCCAGGCGCAAAAAGCGCGTGTCGCCCAGCACGATTGCCATCCCGCTGCCCACAATTGGAGACATGAGCGGCGCAACCAGCATGGCGCCAATGACAACTGCGGCGCTGTTCACTATAAGTCCTAATCCGGCAATAACGGCTGACAGCGCAATTAGAATATAAAAATCAATATTGGGCCGCGCACCACGCCGAATACGCACATAGGCTTCTGTGCGCTCGCTCAACTTGAGACGCGGCAGAATGGCTTGCAATCGCCAGGATATCAAGCTAAAAAAGTTGTCGATGCGTTTCTTGGGCTTGCGCACAATGGCGACCGGGCGTTTGCTCTCACGCACAACCGCGTCGGGGATGTTGCCAAAGATGACTTTGTCGATAGAGCTTTCGTTACTGGCGCCAATGACGACAAGATCGTGATCAAGACACGCTTTCGCAATGCCTTCCGATATGGATTCGGCCGTAATTAGCTGCGTTTGAATACGGTCACTGGCGTCGACATATTCAAGACCTTGCCGCAGTCTGTGTCTTCCTAAAGCTTCAACATTTTCCCCAAGATGCTCGGGAACGACGTAGAGGGCGGTTACTTCAACCTCAGGCGTTAGCGTTGCCAGTAAGGATAAAGCATAAAGCGTGTTCGGCCCACTGGACGTCGGCACTATGACGCGTTTAATTTCGGAGGGTGGTTCTTGGGTTTGTGTATCTGAGTCGTTTTGATCAATGAGTCCATTGACCGTGTCACCGCGAATCACAACTACGCCGCACGGTATCCGGTTGAGGTCATGATGAACCGGATCAGTGACGTCATCCATGAGAAGGTCAATCTGATTCTTTTTGATGAATTGGGGCAGGTCGCGCTGGTAATCATTGTTTGTGACAATGATTGGAAACAATTTACAACGATCGCTGTACTTTTGGTTGATGTATTCGATTGTTTTACGCGCACTGGCGCGGTTATATTCGTTATCTTCCGGGATGACAACTGCCGCGAAAACATCGCCGCTGTTGGCGCGCGCCAGCAAAACTGCAAGCTGCCACGCTTTGGCCAGGTTCCGGCCCGGAGATAAAGCAATGAGCACACTCCAGGCAACTTCTTCCGGTAAACGACCCTCCACAAGTTTCATTGAATATAAGTATATAGCGGGGAAGGAAAAAGCGAAAATAGTTTGTGGTTCCACCAACCGCCTTGATTGGGCAGCCTCATGACGGCCGTTGTTGGAGGATATTCGGGGCATCCAGAGTGTCGCCGCGCTGGATGAGCGCCACAACCTGCCCGGATGCTTTAGGTTCGTGCCACGGGTTTAGCAGCCTTTCAGTATCGGGGAAGAATACGAAGATTTTTTTGACGCTAATTTCTACCAACCACTGGCTTCAAAGAGCGTTTGTAGAGCTTCCGCGCGTTCTTCAGTGGTCATAAGGCGCGGGCGCGAAAAATCTTCAATCAATCCGCTCCATAAATCGACATTGACAAGTTGATTGTCGTAAAATGTGTAGGTATCAACAAAAGTCTGGCGCGTGCCCAGCATATCCATCTGGTCGAAGAAGAGATTGCCCAACCCATAATGGATAAATCCGCCATTATAAAAGTCAAATCCTTGCGCGTGGTGACCCTGGCTGCCGGAAACGGCCGTTGCGCCTGCATCAATTAACTCTTGAAAATCAGTTTCTTGTTTGGGCGTGGGGGGATAATGGTAAAACTCATAATATTGCTGCGTTGCGATGACCTGATAGCCTTCATCTTCTAACTGCCCAATTTGTTCATAAAAAGCTGCATCACACGCGCGGGAACCGGCGCGCTGCGGCGTGGCCCAGGCATAGTTTGGACCGACCGGATTGCAGCCAACCAGGGCAATTTTATTGCCATTGTGCTCAAAAAGTGCGGGGCGGGTTGCATCTTCAGCATTGCGCCCGCCGCCGAAATAAGTCATGCCGTTTTCTTCGTATAGGTCTAAGGTATACTCCAAATTTTCAGAGCCCCAATCGTTGACGTGGTTGCCCGTGACTTCAATGACGTCGGCCTGCAGGTCGGTGATCAGTTCAAAATAATCAGTTTGGGAACAAAAGGTTGTGCCGCCGACCGGGTTTGGCTCCGGGCAGTCGGGCGCAAACGCGACTTCATTACTGATATGGGTAATGTCAGCCGAGCGCAGCACAGGCCCCACATCAGAAACCGGACTGAGAATGCCGTCCGCTTCCATTTGGGTGGCGGTGGCGCGTACAAGGGCCGTGACTCCGGTCATGGCCAAACGCGTTATTTTTTGAGGATCGCGATTGGTGGTGGGGCCATCCCAGGCCGCGAGGAATTCGGATACGGCCGTTTCTGAACCGGCGACGTTGACGGGCACAACCAGCGGATAATCCTCTTGTACGAAATCGGCGTCAATTGGCGCGCTGCCATCCACCCGCAGCACTTTTAGCAGGGGTGTTAGCTGGTTGAAAGGAATGATGGTCAGAGACGGCCGTTGTCCCCACAGCACATTGATCAGGCTGGCGTCATCCACTTGCAGTACACCGGCATCGGGATTGCCCCAATGGTGCGAAATTGAAGCGGCTGAATCAGTCGTCAGCACCAAAGGGCCGCGATCGGCGCCGCCGCCGCTCCAGGTTGTCTGCACTGTTTCCAGGCTGATTTCATCTTCAACAGTTGCAAAAGGGGCTGCAACGGCATATAACCATGCCGCCAGGGGGGCGCCTGTTTCTAAAGTTAAAGTGACATCGGCCGTTTCGCCATTGTCTACCCAGGTGAAATCAAGCGGACGTGCGGCCGCCATCTGCTGCGCGTGGACAACTAACTCGGCGGGAACGCCTTGCGCTGCGCCTAGGCGGATTTGCGAGGAGAGTGATCGGGTGGGAACTACGCCCGGCGTGCTGGTAGGCGGGCTTGTTGCGGTGGGGATAGCTGTGTTGGTCGCGCTTGGCGTGATTAAGTTATGTAAAGTTGGAGTGGGTAACGCATCCTCCTCGAATTGGAAAGTCGGCGACGGCGATTCAACAGTTGGCGCGGCTTCGGCGGCCAGAGTGGTAACAGGCTCATTGGATGCCGGATAACCAGCCATGGCATTACCGCTTTCGACGGACGGGGTGATAAATGGGGTTGGGGGCTTCGTTAACCACTCTGCCGGGATGGTTGGCAGGGGCGGGCCGAGTTCTTCTGGAATTCCAGTACAACTTACCATAAACAATCCAAGCAAAATCATGTATAATGACTTCATTCAATAATAATCTCCCTGTTACGTGAGATGAAATCTTGGCAAAGGAAGGCAGCAATGGCAGAAACGGCCGTAATTAGTGAAAAGTCTGTACCCCAAAATGGCGCATCTGAAAAAGAGGAAAAACCGTCCGCCATCGATTTGCGTGATCCCAGCCTCTACATTAACCGCGAAATTAGCCATATCGAATTCAACCGCCGCGTGCTCTTAGAATGTCATGCTGAACATCCTTTGCTGGAGCGCGTCAAATTTTTGGCAATCTTTAGCAGCAACATGGATGAGTTTTTTATGGTGCGCGTGTCGGGTCTAAAACAGCAGGTGCTGCTGGGCATTACAAAAACCCAGCCTGATGGCTTAACCCCGCGTGAACAACTGGTAGCAATTCACCGGGTTGTTACGCAGCTTTTCGCGCAGGCAAACAGTGTGCTGCGTGAACAATTATACCCACAGTTGGATAAAGCGGGCATCCAAATTCTTAACTACAAGAAATTGGGACGCCGCACCCAGAAAAATTTGAGCGTTTATTTTGAACGTGAAATCTTCCCGGTATTGACGCCGCTTGCTTTTGATCCCAGCCGTCCTTTCCCGCACATATCAAATTTGAGTCTGAATTTGGCCGTGGTGATTCGGGACCCTGTTTCGGAAAAAATCAGTTTTGCCCGTGTTAAAGTGCCTGCCACTTTGCCGCGACTGGTGCCGCTGAAACCATTAGATCCGGACGAATTGGTGACGCCAACTGAACAGAAATTTGTGTGGGTTGAAGAAGTTATCACTGCCAATTTGGATCGCCTCTTCCCCGGTATGGAAATTGTGGCGGCCTATCCATTTCGCGTGACGCGTAATACCGACATGGAAATACAGGAAGAAGAGGCTGATGACTTGCTGTTGACCCTGGAGGAAAATTTGCGCCTGCGCCATTTTGGTTCGGTCGTGCGTCTGGAAATTGATGAAGGTACGCCCGAGGATATTCGTAAAATCCTGATTAATAACCTGGGAATTAGCAATTATGATGTCTACACCACATCTGAACCATTGGGGTTGAGTAGTTTGTGGGAATTGCATAAGCTGGAACGGCCGGATTTAAAAGATCAGCCCTATCAGCCGGTTATGCCCGATCATCTATCTCCCGAAGATAATATTTTTGCAGTTTTGCGCGAGCGGGATGTTTTTATCCACCGGCCTTTTGATAGTTTTGGGCCGGTCATTGATCTGGTGCGAAATGCAGCTGAATCGCCAACTGTATTGGCGATTAAGCAAACGCTCTACCGGGTTGGCCCTAATCCGCCTATCGTGAAATCTTTGGTCAAGGCGCGTGAAAATGGGAAGCAGGTGGCCGTGTTGGTGGAGCTAAAGGCGCGTTTTGATGAAGAAAGCAATATTGAATGGGCGCGCGCGCTGGAAAGAGAGGGCGTACATGTGGTTTATGGCTTGATTGGCTTAAAAACGCATTGCAAGGTGTGTTTAATTGTGCGCCGCGAACGGGATGGTATTCGGCGTTACGTACACCTGTCCACCGGTAATTATAATGCAATTACGGCGCGTATTTATACGGACCTTGACTTGATGACCTCTAATGATGATTATTGCGCCGATGCGACCGAGTTGTTTAATTACCTCACCGGTTATTCGAAGCAGCGTGATTATCGCAAGTTTCTGGTTGCGCCGGTGAATTTGCGTCAAAGTCTGCTCGAATTCGTCGAACAAGAAATAACGCATGGTGAAAATGGCCGTATCATTGCAAAATCCAATTCGTTGGTCGATCCGGAAATCACCCGCGCATTTTATCGCGCCTCGCAGGCCGGGGTAAAAATTGATTTAATTATTCGCGGGATTTGTAGTTTACGTCCTGGTTTGCCGGGCATTAGTGAAAATATTCGCGTGATCAGCGTTATCGGCCGTTTCCTGGAGCACAGCCGCATTTATTATTTCCGCAATCAAGACCAGCCAATTATGTATGTTGGCAGTGCGGATTTAATGCCGCGCAATATTGACCGGCGTGTAGAAGTTTTGTTCCCTATTGAGGATGAATCACTGCGCAACCATATTTTGCAAGATATTTTGGATGTTTATTTGCGAGATACGGAAAAAGCGTATGAATTACAGGGAGACGGCCGTTACGTGCCATGCAGCACTTTTATCGATGACAGTGAAGAATTGTTCAGCAGTCAAAATTGGTTTATGAAACAACATAAAGAACGGGCCGCAAATTACGCAGACGGCAAAGGCGATTAGAGGCGGCAGAAACATTCGAATGAGCGCCTAGAAAGCGGATGCGCCAAAGATAACCGCAATAAACCAGACCAAAAAATCATATTTCATTAACTGGCTCAGTTTTTCTAACTGTTGTCCCGAACGGGAACGGCCAACCCGCACAATGATATAAATAATGACGGGAAAGACACCCAGGAGAACGATATAACCATAAATTGGTTTATACACTTGCAATATGTATGGCAGCAGCATCATAATCAATGTGGCCACAACCAAGATGTAGAAAACAGCTCGTGCAGCGCGCCGTCCCCAAACCGTCGAGATAGTACGCACGCTTTCTTTTAGGTCGCCTTCATAATCTGCCATCGTCTTCAACACTTCACGCCCTAAAATAGCCACAAAGATAATCAGAAAAAGCCACAGCGTTGGACGTGGATTGCCGGCCGCAACGCCCCCAAAAACAGCGCTCATGCCGGAAATAAACGCCACCGTTAGATTGCCCAGCAAAACGGTGCTTTTAAGTTTCCAGGAATATACAAAAAGTAAAATGTTGGAGAAAATCGCAATAAAAAAAGACGCCGGATTGATAAGCGCTGCGATGAAAATCGAAAGTCCTGCCAGAATGAATGAAAAGATGAGGGCGTTGCGAGGCGTGACTAGACCGGAGGGCAGTGGACGATTGGGTTGGTTAATGCGATCAATTTCGACATCAAGGTAGTCGTTCCACGCATTGGCCGAAGCTGATACAACAATAGTAGCTAACACGGCCAGTCCGATGTTAAGCCAATCACCAGTTCCGGCCACATAACCGCCAAGCACAACGGCTAACGCGCCGGTAAGTGTTGTCACTGGCCGGCTGATTTTATATAAGCCTTTCATTTGTTGGATCATATCTGCCTCCGATTTCTTGCCGATTATATTAACCCGTTTGATTGAAAAACGTTACAATTATGCTGATGATTTCGAGCCTGATTAATCCTAAAGTTAAATATGTTCGGCGTCTGCAAGCAGATAGGCGTTTTCGAGCGCGTGAAAAACTGTTTGTGATTGAAGGCTCGCGCTGGTTGAAGGAGTTGTTGAAGGACGCTTCCATAATCGATCAGCTTTTTTTTACGGCCGATTGGCAGGCTGCATCTGGTTTATCGGAAGAAATGCCAATTGTGTCAGACCTTGGGCAGCAGGTTAGCGCAGAGGTGATGGCCTCTATAAGCGCTACCGAAACCCCTCCGGGCGTGCTGGCGGTTGTTTCACAACAAGAAAAACTCCTTCCGGCCGTTCCGACGCTGTATTTAATATTGGACGGAGTTACAAATCCGGGCAATTTGGGAACAATGCTGCGCTCTGCCGGGGCTGCCGGCGTTGAGGCGGTTTTGCTGGCTCCTGGTTGTGTCGATGTTTATAATCCAAAGGTGGTGCGGGGCGGCATGGGCGCGCATTTGCGTTTGCCGCTGCGCCAGTGGGATTGGTCTCAAATTACAACGGCCGTTTCCGGTTTAAAAGTTTGGCTGGCAGAAATTAAGGCTGGAGTTGTGTATACGGCCGTTGATTGGCGCAAACCCTCCGCCCTCATTATCGGCAATGAAGCGCATGGGGCCAGCCCGGCGGCGCTGCAATTGGCGGCGGGACGCGTCACCATTCCGATGCACGCCCAAACTGAATCATTAAATGCGGCCGTAGCCGCCGGCGTCATTTTGTTTGAAGCGGCGCGCCAGCGCCACAACAGGTAGAAGGGTAACTTTTTTCTAGATGATGATCCGGAATTCGGGCGGCTCCCCGTCAATATCTAAATTACAAATGTAGGCGCGGCGGCATTCGGGGCAGCAGCCTTCAACAAAAAAGGCATCAATGTCCAGCCGCACCCCAAAGGTTTTCTGAATCAGAATGCGCAAGGAACTATCCATCGGCAGCACAAGCCAGTTATAATCAATGTTGGTCACAGCCTCTTCAAAAAAAGCGGGGTCACGCGTCAGGCGGATGTCAGACAAGAAAAAGCTGCATCTTCCACACCCGGCAAAACGCGTAATGACCTGTTGCGGTGTGACTGGCTTTTTTTGCCTGTGCTGTTTGCGCGCTGATAAGCCTGTTTTTTTTATGCGCTTTGAGCGCATCTTTGTTTCCGACGCTGCCGTATCGTTTTGTGTGACCATATCGGCATTCTAACGAGCTTCTTGTTTCTGTCAAATCCTGCATGCACAAGAGTGCAAAAGTTTTAGAGACTTTTGTACACTTCTCTAAAAAGGGACGCTCGCTTTCTGGCAGCGTCACGCAAAAAAATCATATGGAAATTCGTTCAATTACCTGTTTTATATCATCTGAGAGGCAGCCTGAGAACCTAAGCGCTTTTCTAAATGCCGCCCGGCGCGCATTTTCTTTTGCAGTGCAATCTACCCGCCTGGCCTTGCCCCCTTTTCCAAATTGGTGGGAGCCGGCGCAATTGACGACCAACGTCATTCAGAGCTTTGCAATTGAGCTGGCGCAGCGCTGTCAGTCAGCCGGTTTTGACTACATCAGCCTTGGTCCGGTGCAGTTGGCCCACGCTGATGATTGGCTGGAGGTTATTCCTGATCTATTGTCCGCAACCAGCGTTTTATTTACAGCAGTTGAGATTGCGGATGCACACGGGCAGATTAGCCTGCTGCGCTGCCGGCAAATGGCGCGAATTATTCAGCAGGCCAGCCGAATAACAAATGATGGCTTTGGGAATTTATATCTGGCTGCCCTGGCTAACTGTCCGCCCGGATCGCCTTTTTTCCCGGTGGCTTATTCCAGCGGCGGTTCGCCAACGTTCGCATTGGCTGTTGAGGGAGCTGATCTGGTGCGGAAAGCATTTCAGAGCGCCAATAATCTGGATGACGCGCGCGCCAATTTGATAACGGCCGTTGAGACTGCGGCGGTGGAGATAACGGCCGTCGCCGACAAGCTTGCGGCTGAATATGGCATACCCTGCCACGGCATCGATTTTTCCCTGGCCCCCTATCCAACCGCTGCCAAGAGTCTGGCAGGCGGCATGGAAGACCTGGGTTTGCCCCACGTGGGCGCTTCCGGCTCGCTGTTTGCAGCCGCATTTATCACAGACGCTCTGGGAAAAGCAAAATTTCGCCGCTGTGGCTTTTCCGGTTTGATGCTGCCGGTGTTAGAAGATGCGGTGCTGGCTGACCAGGCGGCGAGAGGCGCCGTCACATTAAGTGATTTGCTCAGTTATGCCGCCGTCTGCGGCGTGGGGCTGGATACGATTCCGCTGCCGGGAGATATTTCCGAGGCGAGTTTGAGCGCGATTTTGCTGGATGTGGCTGCGCTGTCAGTCCGGCTGAATAAACCCTTGACAGCGCGTTTGATGCCGCTGCCCGGTTTGAAGGCGGGCGATTTGGTCTCATTTGATTTCCCATATTTTGCCGACAGCCGCGTGATGCCGGTTGTTGGGGATGAGTTGAGCGGTTCAATGGCGGCGACGGCCGTTACCCATCTTGATGCATACCATTAAATTTACATAATGTTTACTACATGAACAGCAAGCATGATCAAAAAACACAAAGTTTAAAAACTCTGCTTCAGCGTTGGCAGGTCGTGGTCGCCGGCGTTAACCTGCCGCAGCCGCCCATTTACACCGGGCCGGATGTCTGGCTGACGCATCTGACCGAAAAAACAAGCGAGGTGACGCCCGGCGCTTGTTTTGTAGCGCGGGTGCGCGCCGGCAGCGAGGGTCACATTTACAGCGACGGCCATCCCTATATCGGCAAAGCGCTGGACCGGGGCGCAAGCATGATTCTGGCGCAGCGTTCACCCTCTGAGGCCGAAATTGAACTGCCGCCGGATGTTGTTTATATGCAGGTAACGGATACGGCCGTTGCCCTGGCGTGGCTGGCGGCGGCCTGGGAAGATTTTCCCAGCCGTCAACTTGTGACGGTTGGCATCACCGGAACGGACGGCAAAACCTCCACTGCCAGCATCTTATTTACCGTTTTGCAGCAGGCGGGCTTGAAAGTTGGCCTGCTCAGCACCATCAAAGCGGTGATTGGCGGGCAGGAAGAGGCGTTGGAACTGCACGTTACCACGCCGGAAGCGCCGGTTGTGCAGCGCCATCTGCGTCGCATGGTTGACGCGGGATTGACGCACTGCATTTTGGAATCCACTTCACATGGACTGGCGCAGCAGCGCGTGGGCGCGGTCGATTTTGACGCGGCGGTTGTGACCAATATTACCCATGAGCATCTCGACTATCACGGTGACTATGCGGGCTATTTTGCCGCCAAAGCGCGTTTGTTTGAAAGCTTGTCCCAGGATGCCTGGCAAATTCCAACGCACAATCCGGCCAAAATTGAGCTTGTGAAAACGGCCGTTCTCAACCGGGACGATTCTTCTTATGTAAAATTGGCGACAATCCCGGCGGCGCGGCAAATCAGTTACGCTATTGAGCAGCAGGCGGATTATTGGGCCGGCGATTTAGCTTTTTCGGCGCAGACGACGCGATTTACACTGCATTTGCCTGACGCGGCGCCTTTAAGCCTCCAGACGCCGCTTGTGGGCGCATTTAATGTTTATAACATGCTCGCCGCCGCCGCCGCCGCGCACGTTTTGGGTGTTACGCTCGCTGCGCTCCAGACCGGATTAGAAGTGGTGGAGGCGATCAGCGGGCGCATGGAGCGCATTGATGCGGGACAATCATTTTTGCTGCTGGTTGATTTTGCCCACACGCCCAATGCGCTGGCAAAAGTGATTGCAGCGGCGCGCCGTTTGGGCAACGGCCGTATCATTACAGTATTCGGCAGCGCGGGCAAGCGGGATGTGGCCAAGCGCCGTTTGATGGCGGAAATTTCAGCGCGCGACGCCGACCTGACTGTGCTGACGGCCGAAGACCCGCGCACCGAACCGCTGGACACCATCCTGGCTGAGATGGCGGCGGGCTGTCGCGAATCGGGCGGGGTGGAAGGCGTTAACTTCTGGCGCGTGGCTGACCGGGGCGCGGCGATTTATTTTGCCTTGGGGCTGGCGCAGGCCGCCGATGTTATCCTGGTCTGTGGTAAGGGGCATGAACAGTCGATGTGTTTTGGGGTGACCGAATATCCCTGGGACGATCGCGAAGCTGCCCGTATTGTTTTGGACGCTTTCTTAAACGGCCGTTCCATGCCCGATCTCGGTTTGCCGACTTTCAGGTCTACCTAGGTAAACCACAGAAGTAAGGCCTATTGGTTGACGTGTGTTTGCATGTAATCCGCAAGGGCTGCCTGCCACGGCCGTAACGAAATGCCGATTGCGGCGCCGGCAATATTATGTAAAGCGCCAAAGGGAGGCGGCGTGGAGGCGCGCTGGAAACTACTGCTTAAAATCGGGTGGTTTTTTACATCTTCCAGGCCTGCCAGACGCAAAATTTCGTTGGCGAATGCCCAGCGTGAGCAGGCGCCGGCGTTGACAAAATGGTAACGGCCGTACTGCTCCGTAGGCAGCAACTGGACAATCGCGCCGGCCAGATCGTTGACATAAGTCGGATTACCGATTTCGTCCGTTACCACCTGCACCCGGCCGTTTTTGCGGGCATGGCGTAAAATTGCGTGGATGAAATTGGCGCCGCCGGGCGCGTACAGCCAGGCGGTGCGCACAATATAAAAGCGCTTCAGCAAGCTTTGCACAAATATTTCGGCGGCGGCTTTGGAACGGCCGTATGGATTGGCCGGCTCCAGCGGCATCCATTCCTCATACCCGGCCGGGTTTTGGCCGCTGAAAACCTCGTTGGTGCTGATGTGTACCAGCGCGGCGCCAGATTTCTGACAGGCAAGCGCCACATTTTGTGTCCCCAACCCGTTAACGCGATAAGCTAACGCCGGATTTTTGGTGCAGCCATCGACGTTGGTGTAGGCGGCGCAGTGGATAATGATATTTGGCTGAGAGTTGGAAACGGCCGTAAACAGCGCTTCTTTATCTGTTATGTCAACTTCTGGCAGATCAACCAAAACTAACTCGTGGTTTGCCAACCTGGCTTGCAAAGCCGCGCCTAATTGCCCCAAAGCCCCTGTGATCATGATGCGCATAAGCTATTCCTGTGTTTTTGCAGGTAAACTGTTGTTACCATGCGGATTTTGCGGTAGATTTTACCGCTTTTGAATCATAGCGGCAGGCTTGTTATGAAAATCGAACCATGCCGCAGGCCATTTTATGGCCTGTTTACCTTGCTGCTGTTCCCACGATACAGGCTCTACTCCTAACATTTTCTTAACATCCATCTGCTATAATGTACCAAAGCTTCTAATCAGAAGAGAGACACACCACATGCATGAAGATTTTAATACGCCAGCTTCGGGAGCCAGAAGGTGGTCAACCCGGCTGCAAAGCATGCGCGCACAGGGCCGGTGGGCAGGTTTGTTTGCCCTTGGAATTGCAGCCGCGCTGTTAAGCATGCTGCTCTACACATTTTTTTTCCCGGCGCCCGTCCCGCTTAGCCAAAAAGACGTTGACGAGAGCATTAACCAGACGCTTGCTTCAGCCACCCCGCCGCCGGCCGATTCCACTTTGGTTTATCAGATCATATTGCCGTCACTGGTTTATATTCAGACGCAAGGCAATAATCCTGAAGCAGAAGAAGGTTTTGGCGTTGGCAGCGGCGTAGTCGTTAACGAAGCCGGCGACATCCTGACGGCTTTGCACGTTGTAGAAGGCGCCGCCGAAATCAAAGTTATTTTTGCCGACGGCGTAGAAGCCAGCGCCGAAATCATTAACGCCGAGCCGGAAAATGACATTGCTGTTCTGCATCCCACCCAGCCGCCCGGTTTGATTGTCCCGGCCGTCCTGGGCAGCGCCAACGCCATGCGCATCGGTGATGCAGCTTTCGCTGTCGGGAATCCGTTGGGGCTGGCCGGTTCAATGAGCGCCGGCGTCATCTCCGGTTTTGATCGCTCGATTCCTATTAAAGAAAATGACCAGCGGCTGGAAGGATTGATTCAGTTTGACGCCGCAGTGAATCCCGGCAATTCCGGCGGCCCCTTGCTCAACCGCGCGGGGCAGGTCATCGGCATTGTCACCGCCCTGGCAAACCCCACCGAACAAAATTCTTTCACCGGTATAGGTTTTGCAGTGCCGATTGGAACGGCCGTTTCCGCTGCCGGCGGACCAAGGTATTAAAAATGGTGGTTGGAGATCAAAAAAACTCCATTCCCCAATTGCTACACTCAAAAGGATTTTCTATGGACGCATCGCCAAATAACGACAAACCGATGGAACGAGTGCTGTACGAGGTCAAAAAGATCATCGTCGGGCAGGATAATTTGCTGGAACGGCTGATTGTGGCCCTGCTGGCGCGAGGTCACATCCTCGTTGAAGGAGTACCGGGACTGGCCAAAACGATGGCCATCAAAACCCTGGCGGCGTCTATCGGCGGCCAATTTCAGCGCATCCAGTTTACGCCTGACCTCGTCCCCGCCGATCTGATTGGTACGCGCATCTACAACCAGAAGACCGGCGAATTCAATACTTCCCTCGGCCCTGTTTTTACCAATTTACTTCTGGCCGACGAAATCAACCGCGCCCCGGCCAAAGTACAAAGCGCCTTACTGGAAGTGATGCAGGAGCGGCAGGTGACCATTGGCCGGGAAACTTACAAAGTTCCCAATCCGTTCCTGGTTATGGCCACCCAAAACCCGATTGAATCGGAAGGAACCTACCCTCTACCGGAAGCGCAGGTAGATCGGTTTATGCTCAAGGTGCTGGTCGGCTATCCCAGCTCTACCGAAGAATTTGTCATCGTTGAGCGCATGACGGCCGCCTTACAAACCGTACAAAAAGTGATTGACACCGAGCAGTTACTGGCTTTGCAAGCAGGCGGTGGATGAGGTTTACGTTGATCCGGCTTTGATCGAATATGCGGTTAAACTTGTCACGGCCACGCGCCAGCCGCAGTTGGTTGGGCAGGGTGAATTGGCGCCGTTTTTGACCTTTGGCGCCAGTCCCCGCGCGTCGATCAATCTCATTTTGGCCGGGCGGGCGCTGGCCTTTGTGCGTGGGCGTCAATATGCGTTGCCCCAGGATGTGGGCGACCTGGCCGCCGATGTGATCCGTCACCGGCTGGTTTTGTCTTATGAAGCGCTGGCCGACAATGTCAGCGCCGATGATTTACTCGATCGCATTTTGGCCGCCATTCCCTTGCCGGAGGTTCCGCTGCATGAACGGTCTTACAGCCGCCGCACCACTGCCTGAGCAGGCGACGCCTGAGCGCATCTTGCACCGACTGGAGTGGCGCGTGATTCGCCGGCTCGACGGCCTGCTGCAGGGTGATTACCGTACGCTCTTTTACGGCGCCGGGACCGATTTTGCCGATTTACGCGAATATGAACCGCGTGACGACATTCGCCATATTGATTGGAATGTGACGGCGCGCATGAACAGCCCCTACGTGCGCCAGTATGTCGAGGATCGCGACATTACGGCCTGGTTTTTGCTGGATCGCAGCCCGTCTATGGGGTTTGGCCCGATCGAGCGGCCCAAGCAGCATGGTGCTAATCGATTTTGTGGCGACACTGGCCCGGCTCTTGACCCGCAGCGGCAATCGTGTGGGGGCGATTTTGTACAACAATCGCATTGAACAGCACGATTCCACCGCGCAGCGGCCGTAATCAAGTGCTGCGCCTGATGCGTGATTTGCTGAAAGAAACAGCCGTACCACCCGGGACGACGACGGATTTGAATGAACTGCTCAATGCCGGGACTGAATACGTTCAAACGGCGCTCGCTGGTTTTTGTGATTTCTGATTTTATCAGTGAGGCGGGTTGGGAACGGCCGTTAGCGCTCCTCAACCGCCGCCACGAACTTATCGCCATCCGTCTGTGGGACCCGCGCGAAACGACGCTGCCCGATGCCGGCTTGATTGTTGTCGAAGATGCCGAAACCGGCGAGCAGCTCATGGTCGATACCGGCAATCCCTTTTTCCGCCGCCGCTTTCAGGAAGCTGCCCAACGACGTGAAGCCGCACTCAAAGAAAATGTCAAACGCGCTGGCGTTGATTTATTCGCCGTCTCCACCGAAGAAGATTTGGTCAAGGCCATCGTGCGCATGGCGGCCTTGCGAAAAAGGCGCAGAAGGTAAATTTCTTATTCCATTGGCTTCTAACTGACCGCACAAAGTCGGTGAACGGCGGCAGATCATAAAACCATGACATTAATCTGGCCCTGGATGCTCCTTTTACTCTATTGCTCGTCCCGCTTTTTGTCGGGCTGTATCTCCGGCTGCTGCAGCGGCGGCGGCAGGCAGCGGCCGACTTGGGACCGCTGGGCGTGATGCCAAACGGGTTCAGGCCGCGTCCCGCAATCGCGCCGTCATGTTCCGCCCGCCTTCTTTTTGTTCGGCGTGACGCTGTCTGTTGTTCGGGATGGCCCGACCGGAAATGCCTGTCAGCCTGCCCCGCGTCGAAGGGACGGTCATCCTGGCCTTTGACGTTTCCAACAGCATGCTGGCCGACGATCTGGAACCAACGCGCCTTGAAGCCGCCAAAGCAGCGGCGCGCAGCGTTTGTCGAAAATCAGCCCAGCACCATTCAGATCGGCGTTGTCGCTTTTGGTAATGGCGGCCTGGTGGTGCAGCCGCCGACCAATAATCAGGCCGACATTTTAGCCGCCATCGATCGCCTGAGTCCGCAGGGGGGCACCTCACTGGGACAGGGTATCTTTACCTCGCTCAACGCCATCGCCGGTGAACCAATCACAATTGATGAAGCCGCACTTGAAGCGCAGGATTTTGACGCGAGCCGCCCTGCAAATTGAGGATTATTCATCAGCCGTTGTCGTCCTGCTGACCGATGGCGAAAATACACGAGCCCCGGAACCGTTGGATGTGGCCCAGTTAGCCGCCGAAGCAGGCGTCCGCATTTACCCAATCGGCATCGGCAGCCCGGAAGGAGCCGTTTTGGAAATTGACGGCTTCAATATTGTTACTCAGTTAAATGAAACCAGCCTTGCAAGAGATTGCCAGCCTGACCAATGGCGCTTATTACCAGGCTGACGATGAAGAATCGTTGCAAGAAATTTACAAAAATATTGATTTACAATTGACTATCAAAGGCGAAAAGATGGAAGTTACCGCCATTTTTGCTGCGGTTAGCGCCCTGTTGTTTTTAATCGGTGGCGCGTTGTCACTGCTTTGGTTTGGACGGATACCTTGATGGAAAGAAAATTTTGATCGACTGAATTTTTATTCTTGGCAATTGATTATGAATTTACTTTGGCCCTGGCTGCTACTTTTTCTTTTGCTCATCCCGCTGATCCTGGCGGTTTATGTCTGGATGCTGCGGCGCAAGCGCAAGTTTGCCGTCCGCTATTCCAGCCTCTCGCTCATTCGTGAGGCGCTGCCCAAACGGTCGCGCTGGCGGCAGCATCTGCCCTTTGCGCTTTTTCTGTTGGGATTGACAAGTCTGATAATCGGCCATAGCCCGACCCGCCGCCGAAGTAGAAGTCCCTCTCAGCCGTACAACCATCATCCTGGCCCTCGACGTTTCCCGCAGCATGTGCGCCACTGATGTTGACCCCAACCGTCTGACCGTCGCCCAGGAGGCCGCCCTGGCCTTCATCGAAGATCAGGCTGACTGACACGCGGATCGGCATTGTGGCCTTTGCCGGATTTGCCGAACTTATTGTGCCCCCCACAAATGACAAGGAAGTGCTGCAAGAGGCAATCGAGAATTTCACGACCTCATTGGGCACAGCCATTGGCAGCGCAACCCTCAAGTCGATTGACGCCATCGCCGAGATCAACGCGGCTGTGGCCCCCAGCGGACTCAATTTGGACGCTGCGGATGATGAGACGCGGATTGGAAAATGTTTTTTACCAACCGGACATCATTGTCTTGCTGACGGATGGGGCCAACAGCCAAGGACCATTGCCGCTTGATGCAGCCCAACAAGCGGCCGATCGCCAGGTGCGCGTCTACACGATTGGTTTTGGCACGACGGAACCAGGGGAAATGGTTTGTACCCAGCAGCAGTTGGGGAGCGATGTATTTGGCGGTGGGTTTGGCGGCGGATTTGGCCCGGCGGTGGCGGGTTTGGCGGCGGTGGCGGCGGAAATTTTCGGCGCTTTCTTATCATTGACGAAGATACGTTACAGGCAGTGGCCGATATGACCGGCGGCGACTACTATCGGGCAGAAAATGCCGACCAATTACTAGAGGTTTTTCTCAATCTGCCGAACCAAGTCGTTTTGCAAAAAGACACTTTAGAAATCAGCGTTCTTTTTGCGGCGCTGGGGGCTATTTTGGTGATAACTGCGGTTGCGCTGTCACTGATGTGGAATCGTTTCCCGTAGGAAAAATGATTGGTATTGAATGAACCAGCAACAAATGATTGATATAAAATGTGAATGGCAAATAGAGGCGACTTTAGGGGAAGGACCGTTGTGAGTTGAAAGGGAAAACGCTGTCTACTGGGTAGACATCATTAAACGCCAGGTACATCGTTTGTCCTTGGCCGATGGGGTGAAAAAGACGTGGCAGTTTGATTCGGAAGTGACCAGTCTGGCGGCTCGTAGGCAGGGCGGTTTTGTGGGGTCCGTGCGCGATGGCTTTGCGTTTATTGATTTTGCGACCAGTTCGTATGAGCCGATTGTTTTGCCAGAGGTGCATATGCCTGGGAATCGATTTAACGATGGTAAGGTGGATGGAAACGGCCGTTTCTGGAGCGGCAGCATGAATGGCAAGGGTGAACTCGAAAGAGGTTCCCTCTACCGTTTAGACGCCGACTTAAGCCTGCACAAAATGGACGAGAATTACATCATTGAAAACGGCCCCGCCTTCAGCGCAGACGGCAAAACCATGTACCACACTGATTCCGCCAAACAGATCATTTATGCTTTTGACTGCACCCAAACAGGCGATATTTCTAATAAGCGCGTATTTGTGCAATTAGAGGATCCGGCGGAAGGCAAGCCTGACGGCATGACCGTAGACAGTGAGGATTGCATCTGGCTGTGCCATTTTGGCGGGGCGCGCATTACACGCTACTCACCAGAAGGAAAGGCGCTGCAAATCATCCCCATGCCCGCGCCTAATATAACAAGCTGCACCTTTGCCGGCCCCAATCTAAACACTTTATACATCACCACAGCCCGGCTCCTTCTGACCGAAGCAGAGCTTGAAGCCTATCCGCTTGCCGGGAGTTTATTCTCCTGTAAACCAGGCGTCGCTGGCTTGCCAACGCCCCTTTTTGCAGGATAATGGGCTTCAAACCGAAGGCTTGTGGTTACAATATCTGGAAGTAGGGATTGGACCTTACTTTGAAGTGTTTACCAATTGAGTATGAAAACGATAAAAAATCCTGTTATTCGCGGTTTTAACCCGAACCGGTCCATTTTGCGTGTGGAGGACGATTATTATATTGTTAATTCGACGTTTGAATGGTTCCCCTCGTACCAGATACACCACTCACGCGATTTGCGGCACTGGAAATGAGTGTCCCGGCCACTTAACAGAGTTTCGCAGGTGGATATGCTGGGCGTCCCGGATTCATGCGGTATTTGGGCGCCCTGTTTAACCTACAAGGAGTTGGAAGATAGCAGCGAAGGGTAATACACAGTGAATAAATCCGGCAATAGTTTCCGCTTCGTATTAGGACAATCGCATACTCATGATTTTTGGATCCAAGCTCATGATGACTAAATTCCACCCAATATCTGAATCAATTTTGGCGCAGTTAACGGCCGTTGTCACGCCAACAAACATTTCCACGGCCGAAGCTGAACGGCAACTGCGGGCGCAGGATATGTCGCAGCATCCACCCCGGATGAGCGAAGTGGTTGTATGGCCCACGACAGCGCAGCAAGCCGCCGATGTGCTGCGGATCGCCAACGAACAGCTCATCCCGGTCACCCCCTGGGGCGCCGGTTCCTCGCTGGAAGGGAATCCGATTCCGCTTTTTGGCGGTATTTCACTCTCCATGGAGCGCATGAACGCGGTTGTTACCGTGTTTGAAGCGGATTTTCAGGTGACTGTACAGCCTGGCCTGGGGTATAAGGATTTAAACAAAAAGCTGGCGCGCTATGGCTTGTTTTTTGCGCCTGACCCCGGCGCAAACGCCTCAATTGGCGGCATGCTGGCCAATAATGCGGCCGGCAGCCGCACGGTGAAGTATGGGGCCGCCAAAGATAATGTGCTGGCAATGGAAGTGGCTCTGGCCGACGGCCGTTTAATCCGGGTCGGATCGCGTTCAATCAAACAAGCATCCGGGTATGATTTACTACACTTGTTTATTGGCAGTGAGGGCACGCTGGGTGTGATCACCTCCGCGACGCTGAAGTTGGCTCCCATGCCGGCCGTGATGAGCAGCGTGTTGGCTGCTTTTCCGTCGGTGGAAACGGCCGTCGCCGCCGTGATCGAAATTCGCAGCAGTGGTTTGGATGTGGCCGCCTTGGAGTTTATTGATGCCAAGACCGCCGCTTTAGTAACTCAGGACGGTCAAGCCGATTGGGGCGCTACGCCCATATTGCTTATGGAAATCCATGCCACACATACGGAAACAGCCCGGCTTGATCTTAACCTCATTCAGGATATTTGTGCAGATTTAGGCGCTGCCAGCTTCCAGGCTACAACAGACGCCGCCCAACGCAAGCAGATGTGGCAGGCGCGGCATCATCTTTTTGAAACGAAAGTGCGTTTGTTTCCCGGGTTTCGCTGGCAGTTGATGGATATTGCTGTTCCCATCAGCGCCTATCCTGAATTGATTGCCCACGTCGAGCAGAGTTTCCAGGCGTATAATTTAGAAGGTTTTATGATTGGTCATGCGGGTGACGGCAATTTGCATGTCGAGTTTCCCTACCGGGATGAGGAAACGCGCCGGCGCGCCCTTTTGGCGAATGAAACAATCGTGGAAAAAGCGATTGAATTGGATGGAACCTGCACCGGCGAACACGGCGTGGGTATTGGCAAAGCAAAATTTATGGAACGGGAACATGGAACGGCCGTTGACGTGATGCGCTCTCTCAAACAAACGCTGGACCCCAACGGCATTCTCAATCCCGGCAAGATTTTTGTGTGAAATGGCGTCGCCGACCCGGAGTTTTCGCCTGGACGAACGGAATTTACGGGTTTGCGGCGCGCAACGGCCGTTCTCCACTGCCGCCGTTGGTTATAGGTGGAATGATCACGCGCGTGCTTTCTTCCGGCTGTCCTTCTTCCGAAATTGGCGACCCGACAGGGTCCAGCAGCGCAATTTCGAGTACCTCCGCCAGTTGGCTGACCGGGATCAGATTCAAATCCTCGCGGATGCGCTCAGGCAGCTCCGGCAAATCCTTAACATTATCTTTGGGCAGCAGCACGGTTTTAATGCCGGCGCGATGGGCGGCAATTGTTTTTGATTTCAGCCCGCCAATCGGCAGCACTTTGCCGCGCAGGGTCACTTCGCCCGTCATGGCCACATCCCGGCGCACCGGACGGCGCGTGAAGGCTGAAATAACGGCCGTCGCCATGCTAATCCCGGCGCTGGGACCATCTTTGGGAGTTGCGCCGTCGGGCACGTGAATATGCACGTTGATCTTGTCGAATATTGAGGGTTTCAACCCTAACTGCCGGGCGTTTGAGCGTGCATATGTCAAAGCCGCCTGGGCTGATTCGCGCATCACGTCGCCTAAAGAACCGGTCAGGGTGATACGGCCGTTGCCCTCACTCAGGCTCACCTCAATTGGCAAAATATCACCGCCAAAGGCATTGACTGCCAGTCCGGTAACGACGCCAACCTCATCCTTTTCTTCCGCCACGCCATAGGTGACTTTTTCCGGACCTAAAAAGCCGGCAATATCTTCTGCACGCACCACAAAGGGGCCTTCCGCGCCGGCGGCAATTTGAACCGTCAGCTTGCGCACAACTTTGCCGATATTACGTTCAAGCTGGCGCACGCCCGCCTCTCGCGTGTAATGGCGGATTAACTGCCGCTGCGCATTTTCCTCAAATGTAATCGTAATGTTCTGAATACCATGCCCTTCCATCTGTTTGGGCAGCAAATAGTGGGTAGCAATCTCCATTTTTTCATCTTCGATGTAACCGAGCATATCGATTGTTTCCATGCGATCCAGCAGAGCCAGCGGAATGGTGCTGAGCTGGTTTGAGGTTGTGATAAAAACCACCTGACTCAAATCAAACGGAACTTCCAGATAATGATCGGTGAAGCTGTGATTTTGCTCCGGGTCCAAAACTTCCAGCAAAGCGGAGGAAGGATCACCGCGCCAATCGGCGCCGACTTTGTCAATTTCGTCCAGCACAATAACGGGATTGCGCGTGCCGGCGTCGCGCAGGGCGCGAATAATACGGCCCGGTATGGCGCCGATATAGGTGCGGCGATGGCCCCGAATTTCAGCTTCATCGCGGACGCCGCCCAGGCTCAGGCGCACCATCTCGCGCCCCATGGCGCGTGCAACCGAGGTGGCAATGGAGGTTTTGCCGACGCCGGGCGGGCCGTTCAAATTGATAATTGCGCCTCGCATTTTAGGCCCGGCCAGTTTGCGCACGGCGACATATTCAACAATCCGGTCTTTCACGTCGTCCAGGCCAAAATGATCCTCGTCCAAAACCTGGCGCACGTGGGTAATATCGAGGTTATCTTCCGTTTGTTTGTCCCACGGCAGTTCAACCAGCCATTCCAAATAGGTGCGAATGACGCTTGCTTCGGCGGATTGGCCGCCCTGATACTCAAGCCTTTTCAGTTCGCTGAAGGCCCGTTCCTGAACCTTTTCAGGCATGTGGGCTGCTTCGATGCGCTTGCGCAGCTCGTCGGGCAGGTCTTCGCCTTCGTCGCCAAGCTCTTTGCGAATGGCGCGCATTTGTTCGCGCAGGAGATAGTCGCGCTGTGCTTTATCGGCTCCTTCGCGCGCCTCTTGCTGGATTTTGCTGCGAACTTCTGCGATGCGCAGCTCTTGTTTGAGATGTTCCAGGATAATTTCGAGACGGCGCTCGCCGTCGATGGTTGTCAGCAAGGTTAATTCTGTTTCAAACGGCAGCGTGATTAAATTGGCGGTGAAGTCTGCCAACTGGCCTGAAGAAATTCGTGCGCGCGCGTCGGCCATTATTTTTTGATTGGCTTCACCCAGCGTATCTGCGTATTGTTCCAGATAAGCAATGGTGGTGGTGTAGAGTTCCTCGTTGGTTGTGTCACTGTTTTGCGCTAATTCTGTGTAGCTGCCTGATAGAAAGGGATCGGCCGTTTCCAGATCGACAAATTGGACGCGGCGATGCAGCTCAACCAGCATTTGGACGCCAATATGCGGCGCGCGTAAAATATCGCGAATTGTCGCCAGGATTCCAATTGGAACGAGGTCGGCCTGCTGGGGATGTTCATTGTCTGCGCTATATTGAACCAGAATCAATAAGTCACCATTGTTTTCGAGCGCGGCCTGGGCTGCCGCCAGAGAGCGTCGCCGGCCAATCGAGATGGTAGTTGTGGTTCCGGGAAAGACAGCGCCGCCGCGCAGTGGCACTATTGGGATGTTGTTAATTGTGTTTGAATTCATTATTTTACCTGTACAAAGCGGACAATTTTTGCTGAGATTTTGACAAGATTGACGCGCTTATTTTGATTTTTCTTCGATATAATGCGGGAAAATCTTGTTAACCTGCTAAATCTTGTCTACTCCTCGGTCAAAAATGGGTTAAAGATTTTGCCGCCAGTCTGAATTTTAGGAAGTTAATCTTAACAAAGCACAAACGATGTATCAGAATATTGTTAGAAATTTAGGAAGCTTTCAGCTTATCAACATGGCGAATACTCCGCGCCTACTCCGTGAAACTCCGTGTAACTACCGCTGCCTGAATAGTTGCAAGGCAAGAATTATTTGTACTTTTGTACCTTTTTGTTTGTCAAAATTCATTTCGTTGACCACAATATAGGTGTTGGACGCGTTTGCCTGAGACTCATTCTCAGCTGCATTCACTATAGCACAAATTAGATCGCAATTAGGGGTTTTGACATGCGTACATGGTTGCTTTTATTGTTGATTGGCGCTGCATTTCTCAGATTCTTTGGGGTGCTTGTTGTCAAAGGCCAGGATAATAGTGAGCCGGCGGTTTTGTTGATCACGGAAATCTTTTATGATACGCCCGGCGATGATACGCTGGAAGAATGGGTCGAGCTGGCAAACGTGGGCGCGGAACCAATCTTGCTCAGTGATATAAAGATCGGCGATGAAGAAACAGCCAGAGACGGGGAAGGCATGCTGCGTTTTCCGGAAAGCGCCGTTATTGAGCCGGGACAGGTAATTGTTTTGGCACAAACGGCCGTTGGGTTTCAGCAGCTTTTTGGTTTTGTTCCAGATTTTGAGATTGTGGACTCGGACACGGCCGTTCCCGATATGCGTGGTTTTCCTATGTGGAGCGGTAAAAATTTTGGACTGGCGAACGACGGTGATGAGATATTGCTGCTGGACGCCAAAAACAAAATTCTGGATGCAGTCAATTACGGTGAATCAGTCACTTTTTTTGAGCCTTCCATTGGCGATGTTTTTCGAGGCCAGAGCGTTGAGCGCGCACCGGCTTCCTGTGATACCAATACCGCAGCCGATTGGCAGCCGTTGGAAAACCCCACGCCGGGTACAATATCGTTTGACGGCGTTTGCCAGGCGGCGCAGCAAGTTGAAGCCGCCCGCGAAACCGTTTTGCCTATTGGAGAAATTCAAGGCTCCGGCGATATTTCAGATTATGTCAATCAAGAAGTCACCTTTCGCGGCGTCGTGACCGGCGTCTTTGCCGATCAGAACGCCGCCGGCATTGTATATCACACCATTTTTGTACAGGATTTGCCGGGAGAGTCAGACGCCAATGCCGCTACGTCGGATGGGATCGCCGTGTTTGTAGGACGGGAACGGCCGTCGATCGAAATTGGAAACCAACTGCTTGTTAAAGGCAAGGTGACTGAGTATTTTGGGCTGACCGAAATTGAGGATGAAAATCTTGAAATCACGGTCGAGGCTCAAAATGCTACGCTGCCTGAGCCGCTTGTGGTGAATCCGCCGGCCGATAATGCTGCCCAGGCGGCTTATTTTGAACCGTTTGAAAGTATGCTGGTCACAACCGGCGACGCAGCGCAGGTTGTAGGGCCGACCTACACCGGCTGCGGGCTGGCGATTGTGGCCGGCGCTGCGGGTCAAAATGAGGCCCAACTCCGCATTTTTCGACACCAGCTTGAAGATGCAGTCGGGCAAATTATACCGGTGCTGCATAACACCGATGTGGCTTGTGGGGATTTTCCGAACGTCAAAAGCGGCGACGTTATCAGCGGATTGGCCGGCCCGCTGACCTATAATTTTGATCAGTTCAAGATTGTGCAGCAAGATCCACTGGCGCTGCAGGTAACGGCCGTATCCGTAGCCCCAATCCCCGCCGCGCCGACATTGGAACCTGATCAATTTAGCGTCGCAACCTTTAACGTCGAAAATTATTTTGACAGCTTTGACGATACGCGCAGCAGCGCCGAACCCAAACCAGGCCTGGATGAGATTGCGCGCAAACAAGTAAAAATTGCCTATGCGCTTGGCAATGTGCTGGGCTGCCCCACGCTGGTTGGCGTTCAGGAGATTGAAAAAGCAGGTTTGCTGGCAGACCTGGCTGAAAAAGCGGCTGAATATTGTGATTTTAGCTATACAGTGACGCATCTGGAAAGCGTTGACGCGCGCGGCATCGATCTGGCCCTGCTCAGCAATCCGCGCCGTGTGCAGGTAAACAATGTGGAGCTGCGCCAGGCTTGCTTTGGCGCGGAGACGGGCATTTTTGATCGCTCGATCAAATGTGAGCCGGGCGACGATCCATTATTTTCGCGCCCACCCTTGCAGGTTGACCTGTCTATTGACGGCGCGTCGCATGTGCTGATTGTCAATCATTTCAAATCGAAACGGGGTGGGGAGGCGGAAACGACTACACGGCGGCTGGCGCAGGCGGCGCATATCAACGGCATTGTTGAGGAACAATTGAGCCAAAACCCACAGGCGCGCCTGATTGTGTTGGGTGATTTTAACGATTATGATTTGTCGCCGGCGATGCTGGCGATGACAGAAAACGGCCGTTTAACGAACGTTTTGCAGCAGATACCGGAAGCAGAACGCTACAGTTATGTGTTTAGCGGCGCGTCGCAGTTGATTGACGGAATTCTGGTTTCACCGGCGCTGGCGGAAGCGGTAACGACCGTTACCATTCAACATGTCAATGCCGATTATCCTGCCAGCCTGGCGGACGACATGACGCCGGAAAATTTAGTCTTCAGATCAAGTGACCATGATTTGCCGCTGGCCATATTTGTCCTGCCGGAAACTGAAACATCTGAAACAGCGACGCCGGCGCCGACACGCATCCCCGAACCGGCAGAAAATGACCCGACAAATGTGTGGCCGTGGATGCTGGGAGGCCTGGGTTTAGTCGCATTGGCCGGTGCGGCCTGGTTTATTTACAGGCGAACGTAATAATTTGCCGGTAGAAAAATCATCATCCTGGTTTGCTTTTTTCAGGTTCTTTGGGCATCAAATATACAAACCGGAAAGGCGAAAAATGCTCAATGAATAGGGGGGAGAAATCCAGCCCATCATAGGGTGGAAGCGCCAGCGTGATTTGATCGCTTTGGGGGTCAAAATATTGCACTACAGGCGTATCGGAGCCTACAATGGCCAGCGCATCGGCGTTGTAGTCAAAAACATCCCCAATCGGATTGACAACAAAAGCGGGGAAAAAATCGCTTGACGAGAGGCGGGTACTACGTCCAAAGCCAAAGAGGCGCATCATGTCCCAGTTTGTGCGCCAGGCTGTGCGCTCATCTTCGGCAAAATCGGCGTCACAAATGAGCCGGTTGGCCGAATCATAAAAGCGGAACGTTTTACGGCCGTTTCCGCGTTCGATTTCGGCGTGGTTTAACTGCGCATTTAACCCCAGGAGTTCACGATTATACGCCACAGCCCGTTCACTGTTGTTCCACAAACCGTGGCAAAATAAGCGTGCGTGCGGATTGTCCAAAAGAACTTGCAGCGGGGTTAACGCTTTGATCTGGATTGGGGTTAAAGGCTTATGGGAGGCGAAGAGCGAGATTTGTAATTCATTGTGCGGACCCAGGCTGGCCTCGCTGAAGTCGCACAACCAGACGCCGACTATGGCTTTGCCCTTTTGCGTTTGGATTGGCGTCAGGGCTTCAGGTTGCAGCAGGTTGGTAACGGCCTTTAAATCGGCCGTGCCCACAACCAGCGATCCATGTCCATTGTAAACCTGGTAAGGGATTGGTACGCTGCCGACCGAAATCTCGCGTTCGCCGGTGATGGGAAATTGTTTGAAAAGCGGATGTTGACTCATAATCCACCGGTTTTTAACGAGTGACTGAAGCGCCGGTCATATATGGATAAACGTCATTAACTTCCCCATCGATCACGCGTGCGACTGAAATGGTGACGTAATCCGGAGCATCTGCGGGAATAGGCAGTTCAATTTCCCATAGTCCAAAGCGGCCAACAGGAGCAGATGCGACGTCGAGGGTTTCGCCTGTAGCCGGATCTATCAGCGTGACTTCGACTTCATCCGCGCCAACAGCATAACCGGATATAAAACCAACGCCGCCGGCCGGAAATGATAAACTGGTTTGCTCCACTTTTATGAGGGCAGCGCGTTCATCATCTGGCGCTACGATGGCGACCTGCGTTTGCGTTTCACGCCATTCTCCTTCACCGTAGGTTCCGGTATAGGCGACTGCACATGCCGCTTCGTCGCTAATGTTTTCTGGCAGCAGGATGACGCCCGTCCAGGCGGCGCTGCCTTGAACGCCAAAATCCTGGCGCGCGGCCCAGCGTGTACAGCCGTCGATCAGCATGCCTACCGACACGATGTTGTTAATCGGGTTTTCGACAGTTCCTTCAAAATAAACGGGATAGCCGGAAACGGCCGTTTCCCCCGTAAAGGGCTGCAGCATTCGAATGGAAATATCTCCGGCTTGCGGCGGGATTCCATAGGCTTCACGAATGAACAAAGTGACGCTTGTTTCCTCACTGTCGGTTTGGGCTACGACGCTGCC
This sequence comes from uncultured Chloroflexia bacterium, assembly GCA_963701435.1. Lineage (GTDB taxonomy): Bacteria > Chloroflexota > Anaerolineae > Promineifilales > Promineifilaceae > JAACFF01. The sequence continues at coordinate 251,291 of CAVPAL010000004.1, forward strand.
GCGTCCGATGACGTTGGGCGGTATGCTTAATTCTGTTTGCCAATCACCGCTTGCCGTGTTGACAACGGCCGTTCCTGTGATCAAGGTGTTTGTTCCGGCCGTCAAGGCCACGTCAACGCTCGCAGCGCCATCAGGCGCCACATAACCCGCGACCGGCAGGATGTCACCGATTTGCGTTACGCCGTTATTGACCGGATAAAGAATAGTCAAAATGATGTCGCCGTTTGCGTCTGTTTGTTTCGGGACGGGTTCTTTCTCAATCGTGACGCTTTGCATCACAGCATCTAACATGGCAAGATCGGGCGTGAAATCGCCGTCTGCAAGGCTTTCGATTAGCGCGACCTCTTGCGCCAGATTCTCGGCATAATTGTCTGCATACGCATTCCAATCAAAATCAGACGGGATGTCGTCTGGCAGCGCGTCGCTGCGCACGGGGAAAATGGCTGAAACGACGTATTCGCCGTCGCTGGTCAGACCCTGATAAGTGTAGAAAATGCTGTGGTTTGTGATGGGATTAATATCTTGGGCATACATGGTGACATAGCGGATACCATTTCCGCTGGCAAACGGCAGCCAGTCAAATTGGGCATAAAAGACCTGCGCGGCGTTAAAAATGGGCAGCGCCGGCATGCTGTCGGGCAGATTTTCAGGATCAGGCTGCGTGTCTAATAACGCCTGCAAAGCTTCGATTTGTGCTTTAGCCTCGGGACTGCGGCTGGCGGCTTCTTTGGCGGGGTAAATTGAAATGGCAGGCGTGGGGAAGACATCTGCTCCCAAAATGTAATCTTCAAAGGTGAAATTGTCGTAAGTAGGTGGATTGTTCCAGCCAGGCCCATCTATTGCTTGTTCCGGTCCGGCAATGGTTTCGCTGGTGACGCTGCCTGCCAGGGCGGGATCGTAGCTAAAGCTAATTCCGTTGTAGGAAACGGCCGTACCAGTTGTTGGGGTTTCGGTTTCTGCCGGCGTTTCGGGAACGGCCGTTGTTTCTTCTGCCGGTACGGCTGTAGCTTCAGTTGTGTCCGTTTGCGGCGGTGAAGTTGGCTCGGAAACGGCCGTTGCTGCTTCAACGGATTCAGGCGTTTGCGGGGTTTCTGCGGCGCTTGAAGTGGCTGGAGGCTTTTCTGCTGTGTTGCAAGCAGATAAAGTCAACAAAAGTAAGATCAAAATTCCGGCGATGGAAGCTGTTTTTTTCATTGTTTCCTCATTGAATTACGTAACATCGAATTCACACGATTTTCCGCTAAATTTAATCTTCATTATTTGTTGCGGAAGACTAAATATTATTTCAAGTCAAAAGAAAAAGCGCCAGGTTATCCTGACGCTCTCTATTATAGCTTTATAAATCTAATTGTTTAGACTTCACCGGTTGTGATGGCAATTTTTACTTCAGCAATCGATTTAGTCACGTCAATTTCGCGCGGACAGGCGTTGGTGCAGTTAAAAATAGTGCGGCAGCGCCACACGCCAAAGGAATCAGACAAAATCTGTAAACGTTGAGCTGCGGCATCATCCCGGCTGTCAAAGATAAATCGATGCGCTTGAACAATGGCTGCAGGACCAACATATCTGTCATTTGACCAGAAGCTGGGGCAGGAGGTGGTGCAGGCAGCACACAAGATGCACTTGGTCGTATCGTCGAAACGTTCACGATCTGCCTGCGACTGGCGGCGTTCTCGTCCATCTGCGGGCGCCGGCGAGTCGTTGATGAAGTATGGCATGACGCTGCGATAATGATCGAAGAAGGGCTCCATATCGACGACCAGGTCTTTGATCACCGACAGGCCCAAGATGGGTTCGACCTGAATCTTAACGCTTTCTTTGCCATCATTTAGACGTTGTACCAACATTTTACATGCCAGTGCATTAACGCCATTGATGCGCATTGCGTCCGACCCACATACACCGTGTGCACAGGAGCGGCGTAACGTGAGCGTGCCGTCTTGTTCCCATTTGATGCGGTGCAGTAAATCTAAAACAGAATCGGTGGCGTTGACATCAGTCAATGTATAATCGCCCCACCAAGGTTTTTGATCTTTTTCCGGATTAAAGCGACGGATGCGTAGCTGTGCTTGCATTTTGTTCTCCTCTAATAAACGCGCGGTTTTGGTGTGTAGCGCAGGATGGTGACGGGCTTGTAATCGAGCTCGTATTTGCCTTCAGCAACTCTGGCGCACAAGGTGTGGGCAAGCCAATTTTCATCATCTCGTTCCGGGAAATCGTCGCGTGCATGTGCGCCGCGGCTTTCGGTGCGTGCAATTGCAGATACGGCCGTTACCTCGGCCAGCTCCAGCAAACAACCCAACTCCCATGCTTCCAGAATGTCTGTATTAAACCGCATGCCTTTGTCCTCGACGCCAACATTGAGATACGCAGCGCGCAAACCCTCCAAATCCTCAATTGCCTGGCGCATGGTTTGATCGGTGCGGAATACGCTCACGTTTTTGGTCATCGTACTCTGCATTTGTGTACGCAGTTCATGCGCTTTCACGCTGCCGCTGCTCGTGCGAATACGCTCAAATTCTGCCATGACCTCAGCGGCCGGATTTTCAGGCAGCGGCTTTAATTCTGTTGCGTCACAGTAATCAGCCATATCTGCACCGGCGATACGGCCGTATACCACCAGATCCGTCAGTGAATTGGTTCCCAAACGATTCGCGCCATGCACCGAAACACAAGCCGTTTCGCCCGCAGCATAAAGTCCCGGCATCACGCTGTTATTTTCATCAAGAATAACGCGCCCTTTTGTATCGGTGGGAATGCCGCCCATGGCATAATGCGCCGTTGGCTGTACCGGCATAGGCTCTTTCACCGGGTCAACGCCCAGGTACGTACGCGTGAAATCGGCAATATCAGGCAGTTTGGCCTCAATATAAGCCCGATCGATCCGCCGATCCTCACCATCTTCCTTGAAATAATGATTGACTGTTTCGGGGGTGATATCAAGATGTACATAATTTTTGCCGTTGATACCACGTCCGGCCTGAACTTCCAGATAAATCGCCCGGCTGACCACGTCACGGCTGGCCAGGTCTTTAATAGACGGTGCGTAGCGGGCCATAAAACGTTCACCTTCGCTGTTCAGCAAAACGCCCCCTTCACCACGCACCCCTTCCGTAATTAAGATGCCTAATTTGAAAATGCCGGTTGGATGGAATTGGAAAAACTCCATATCCTCCATGGGTATGCCGCGCCGCAGACAAATCGCGGCGCCGTCACCGGTCAGGGAGTGGGCGTTGGAGGTCACTTCCCAACAGCGGCCCCAGCCGCCGGTGGCAAATAAAACGGCTTTGGTGTGAAAGACGTGAAAATCACCCGTCTCAATCTCAATCGCAACTACGCCGCGCACAGAGTCGCCCACGCGAATTAAATCAACCACATGAAATTCATCAAAAAAATTAACGTCCTGTTTGACGCACTGCTGGTAAAGCGTTTGCAGGATCATGTGCCCGGTACGATCGGCGGCATGGCACGCACGCATCACAGGTTTACCAGTTTCATTATTGGTGTGACCGCCAAAACGACGTTGTGAAATCGTGCCGTCCGGGAAGCGATCAAAAGGCAGTCCCATATGTTCCAATTCTATAATTGTCGGGACAGCTTCCTGGCACAAGACATCAACCGCATCCTGGTCAGCTAAATAATCTGACCCCTTCACCGTGTCGAAGGCATGCCATTCCCAATGATCCTCTTCCATATTGCCCAGGGCAGCGCCCACGCCGCCTTGGGCCGCACCGGTATGGGAGCGCGTCGGATAGAGTTTTGAGATAACCGCAACGTTAGCCTTGCGGCTGGCATGGAGCGCCGCCATCAAACCGGCCCCACCTGCGCCTACGATAACGGCGTCAAAAGTATGTGTATGAACGTTTGCCATAATGGTTAAACCTCAATTAGTTCAAAAATAGTGTGGGATCAAAGTTAAAAATGGCATAACCGGCCCAAATTAACGTCGCTATGACGAAAATTGCCAGGATGATGCTGATCCCTTTCATGAGAGAGCTGTTGTGAATATAATCTTCCAATACATTCCGAAAGCCATTAACGCCGTGGGGAATTGCAAAAGCCAGCAGCAATAAGTCATATGCGCGCCAGCCCCAGGAATTCCACTGCTCGGCGACAAATTGAATTGTCAGGTTATGGGAGCTATTGAGTACATGCTGGATTAACATGTGACCCACAGCCAAAATGAGCAGGATCAGCCCTGATGTGCGCATAAACATAAAAGCAGTGCGCTCAAAATTCCCCTGAATTTTTACCGTTCGGTGAGTTATCTGTGTATTTTCGCTAATTGCAGCCATTGTTTTCCTCTTGTCTGGTTACGGAGCGACATAATCAGCCGGGTTGGGAATTGCCCAACAGCTTTTGCCGACTTCGGCAAGTTCCCCGCAGTGACCAATCATGCTGGAGAACATCAAAATGCCGATCGGGATGAAAACGATGAAGAACAACACCCAGACAATGGTTGTGCTGCGTTTTTCATACAGCCACCATTCTGGTTTGAAGTCCAGCAGGGTGATGCGTATGCCGTTGAAGGCGTGGAACAAAATCGACGCCATAATGACAATTTCGCCAATACCAAAGAAAGGCGTCTTGAAAACGTCAATTGCCCACATGTATTGAGCCGGGTTATAAAATGCGAGGGCCGTTTCCCAAACGTGGATAACTAAAAATGCAAGGATAGCTAAACCGGAGAGGCGGTGAGCCATCCAACTATACTGGCCCCTGCGTCCACGATAGCGAAAACTTTCGCGTATCGTGCCGACTACGGAGAGTGATGCCATTTTTTCCTCCTCTTACCTCAAAATTCCTCAGGATTGGTTGGGCAAATAGCAAATGAATATATCTTTCAAAAGGGGGGGGGGAAGCGCATACTTTTTTTGCCGGGAATTGGGCAACGTTTGTCGCTCAGTGGAAAGCATATCCATTTCACATGCCATAATGGGCGTGATTATAACACGATTGATCCCGCAAGATAAGAATTCAATGAGAAACCCATAATAGTCATACTATAAACAGCATGCTGAGATTTGAGGCTCTGGCATTGATTGGCAAGTTAAGGTTTCCATTATATGCTGGTTTCTGGTCTTGCTTAGAAAGTGGGCGATTGTTACACTTACAGGTGATGGTACGGCCGTTTACGTTACGTGATTTACCTCTTGTACGCCGTTTGAGTGAGTATGGCATCGCGTTGCATGCTGAATCCGCTCTGGCTGACAATCTGCACCCCCTGCGGGGCGCCTTGTTAAGCATGGTTGTGGGCGGCGATTTTCCGACATTTGTATGGAAAGCAGATGATCGTAATATGATGGGCTTTGTGCAGCTATTGCTGGAAGAAGAGGGAAATCACGCCCACATTCTTTATTTAAGTCCGGCCGTCGGCGGCAGTCAAACTGAGAATTCGAATAATCATGATAATCGACACGACGAGGCATGGTTGTCATTGCTGGATCATGCCGTTTTTGAAGCTGGACAAAATGGGATACACAGTTTGGTGGCTGAAGTAGATGAATTGGCTCCTGAACTGCCTCTTTTGCGACGGGCAGGATTTGCAGTTTATACGCGTCAGGATATTTGGATCTTAGACCGGGTTAATCTGCCGACGAGACCAAAAACTGTAAAAAAATTGCTGCCGCGACAAGCGAGTGATGATTGGGATATTCAATTGCTGTATGCCAACATGGTTCCCCGGCTTGTGCAGCTTGTAGAGCCGCTGCCGTCTTTGACCGCTGGAGAAGCCTGGGCGCTGCGTAATGATGAAGATGAATTGGATGCGTTTGTCCACATTCACAAAGGCTCCGTAGCGACCTGGGTGCGTTTTTTCATCCATCCCAATGCAGAGACGGAAGCGGATGAGATCGTTACGGCCGTGTTACAGGTTAATCCACCGCGTCCCAACCATCCGATTTATTGTTGCGTACGGCGGTATGAAGGTTGGCTGCCTGATGCGCTTGAGCGCAATGGATTTCATTTATGGGGCAGTCAGGCAGTTATGGTGAAACATACGGTACAGCACACTAAAAAGCCAATGCCAAAGATCAATACGGTCATGGAAGGACAGGGCGTACCGGTTTCGTCCCCTTATGTACAAAATTTTGATAAGAATGAAGAATAATTTTACAAGTTGTCAACAAACCAATGTTTGATAACCATGTATTGTGGAAAATGGAACATATTCAAGCACGAGAAGATTTAAAAACACTCCTTTCTATCCTCCCCCAAAGCATTCGAGAACATCTGGAGGAAATTGGTCATGAAGACGAACTCCTCGAAGTTGTTCTCGATCTGGGCCGGTCGCCGACTGCCCGGTATGTCGATGGTGAAAAAGTCATTCGCCAGACTGAGGTTGATCAGGCTGAAATAAACTTGGTAGTCAACGGCGTTGGCGATTTTGATGATGATAACCGCGCCGGCATTGCGCGCACCTTGCATCGAATCTCCTGTATTCGCAATCGACGCGGGCAGGTTGTCGGCTTGACCTGCCGTATAGGCCGCGCGGTCTACGGAACAATTGATATTATCAATGATATTGTGGAGCAGGGGTACAGCATTTTGCTGCTTGGCCGTCCTGGGGTCGGCAAGACTACAATGCTGCGTGAAATGGCGCGCGTTTTGGCGGAAAAGAAGCGTGTGGTTATTGTCGATACCAGTAATGAAATTGGCGGCGACGGGGATATTCCCCATCCTGCGGTTGGCCGCGCGCGCCGGATGCAGGTGCCGCGCCCTTCCCACCAGCACGAAACAATGATCGAGGCGGTGGAAAATCACAATCCTGAAGTCATTATAATTGATGAAATTGGGCGGGAGCGGGAGGCGGCGGCGGCGCGCACGATTAATGAACGCGGCGTTCAGTTGATTGGGACGGCGCATGGCAATACGTTGGAAAATTTGCTGTTGAATCCCACGCTTTCTGATCTGGTAGGCGGTATAGAAAGCGTCACCTTATCAGATGAGGAGGCGCGTCGCAGGGGAACGCAAAAGACGGTGCTTGAACGCCGCGCGCCGCCAACTTTTGACGTTTTGATTGAAATCCAGGATCGCCAAAGGCTGCTTGTGCATCGGGATGTTACGGATGCGGTTGACAGTATGCTGCGCGGAGAGCCTCTGAATATGGAACTGCGTTTTCGGGATGACGGCGGCAAAGTACACAGCGAGCAGCAGCGTATGGCGATTTCATCCCCGGCTGTAACCGGCCGGCGAGGCGGGCGCAATGTGCGCAACGGCCGTGAACTGGTTCCCACACACGATGTTCCTCAAAGCCGCTTTTCTCAGGAAGTAGATATTGGGGTGAGAGGAGAACAAAACGGCCGTTCCAACGTCAATTATGACACCGAGGATGAAAATGGGGGCGCGCAAAAACGCCAGCTCGCAGTTTTTGCCTATGGCGTTGCGCGCAATCGCCTGTACCAGGCGGCCAGACATCTGAATGTGCGTCTGACGATTGTAGAAAACCTCTCTGATGCGGATGTGTTGGTGACGTTAAAAAGTTACTATCGCAAACGCCGCCGTTTAATCAGTGACGCCGAAAAGCGGCGCACACCTGTTTATGTTTTACGCGCCAATACGGTAAATCAGATGGAACGTTTCCTGGCGGAAGCGTTGGGGCTTGAGGCGCCCCCATCTGACCCTTTTAAGGCTGCCCAGACTGAGGTGGCGCAAGCCATCGAATTAGTCTACGCCGGTCAACCCAGTGTAGATTTAAGTCCGGTTGGGGCGGCGCTGCGTCGTTACCAGCACCAGGCCGTGAGGCAGGCCAATCTGGTTTCGCACAGCTATGGCAAAGAGCCGAATCGGCGCGTGCGAATTTTTAACACGCGACGCAATTGAGTCAATTGGTGGGGGAGCAGCGGGCGACTGTTACTTTGTCGCCGGGGGCTGCCTCCTGAATGCATATGTTTATTACCTTTGAAGGGCCGGAAGGCAGTGGCAAGTCAACCCAGATTCGTTTGTTAAGCCTTTTTTTACAGCATCAGGGCTGCGATGTATTAACCACGCGTGAACCGGGCGGCACACCCATCGGGGATCAAATTCGCGCCTGTCTACATGATGTTAATAATACGACCATGGAATCTGTGACGGAATTACTGCTCTATTCCGCATCACGCGCACAGTTGGTGCGTGAGGTGATTCAACCGGCCTTGGCGGCCGGCAAAGTGGTGTTATGTGATCGGTATGCGGACAGCACAATAGCGTATCAAGGATACGGCCGTGGCCTGAATCTGACCGATTTGCATACGATGACACAAATTGCGACCGGCGGTCTTGAGCCGCACCTGACGCTGCTTCTGGATCTTGACGTCCGTCGTGGGTTGGCGCGGCGCAAAGTTGGCGGCGATGAAATGAACCGTCTCGATTTAGAACGGGTTGCCTTTCATGAGCGCGTACGTAACGGTTACCATCAACTGGCTGCGCAACAGCCGCAACGCTGGGTTATTATTGACGCCGATCTTGATCCCGACCTGGTACAAAAAAAATTAAGAGAGATTGTCCTTTCGAAGTTGATAAATTTAGTCGATCAAGATGTTTGACGCGAATGATAAGTACTAAATTCGAGAAATTCGTACTGTTCGTATCAGGTTTTGGATCTGATTAGATTAGAGAACATCATCTCCGCCCAGGTCGGGCATTGACTTTTCAATTGATTCTGGCGATTCTCCTTTTTCAAGGCGGTCGACCACTTCGTTAAAATCGTCGCCCATATTTTCACCCATTTCCTGGCTCATGCGCCGCATAAATTGTCCTATTGCGCGGGGATCATCCTCGTCCAAATTGGCCAGACTGGGATCATCTAGCAGGTTGTCCATGCGCGCCTCTTCGGATTTAGCCAGGGTGACGCGGTTGAGGCGTCGTTTGAGTTGGCTGCTTTGGCAGTGTGGGCAGGTGGGTACGGCCGTATCAAATTCTGCATAGCTCATAAACAAGCGAACACGTTTACCACAGTTTTGACAAATATAATCGTAATTTGGCATGTTGCTGTCAACCTCGTTTTTTCAGTAACTTTCAAAAATAGTTGATCATAGACAATGTGAAAATCTGGAAATGACCCAACTTTGCCAGGAAATGGGCGCTAAATCAAGCAAATTGACCTAAATTTAAGGTAAAAATCTGGTTTTGCTCCCGCAAGCACAATAATCCTGCTAAAATCCTCCCAAGTAGTTTTGGGGAGATGCTTATGAATTCAGAACTTAATTATGATTGTAAAATCTATCCAACATTAATCGTTATATCAGGTCCGTCCGGCGTAGGCAAAGACACCATCGCGCGCTTGATAATTCATCGACGCGCGAATGAGTTTTATTTTGTTGTCACCGCAACCACGCGCCCCCCGCGTGATGGCGAAGTGGAAGGGCATGATTATTTTTTTGTTAGCAACAACGAATTTGCCCGCATGATTGAAGCCGGCGAACTCCTGGAATATGCCATTGTCTACAATGATTATAAAGGCATTCCTAAACAGCAAATTCGGGATGCGCTTGCCAGCGGCCGCAATGTGATCATGCGGGTTGATGTGCAGGGCGCCGCCACGATAAAAAAGTTAATTCCCAACGCGATTTTTATCTTCTTGCGCACGCCAACGGATGAAGACCTGGTGAAACGCCTGCTGGAACGCAAATCTGAAACCGCCGAAGGCGTCAATTTGCGTATTGCGATGGCGCGCAAAGAAATGCAGCGCTTGCACGAGTTTGATTACTGCGTCATCAACGCCGAAGGGGAACAGGATCGCGCTGTCAACCAGATTTTGAGTATTGTGGACGCCGCCCACTGCCGCGTCGACCAGAAGCCAATCGAATTGTAAATATTCCAAAAGTGACCAATTTTAGAAAGCAAATTCCGATCAATTCATTGCTGAGTTCGTAATTACGGTATAAAATTTTCAAGTCATGTTGAATTGCTAACAAAGTTATAATCAGCCAACTGACACCTGGAGGAAGGAGGTGCTTATTGAAGTGACAATTTGAGCATTCAATTCTCTACAAATTGGGAGTCCCCTTTGTTTTTCTATATAATTTTTGGAAAAACCCACATTTTTCCTTGGCTTGCGCCAATAGACATATTCTGGAGGAATACAGCTAAATGAAACGTAATTTGATCAAATATTTTTTGCTGATTGTTGCCCTTTTCGGCATGGTTGCCGTCGTAAGCGCCGCATCAGTGCCGGAAGCTGATGATCAGCCTGCATTTGAACCCGTCGAGGCGGTTGCAGTTAGGACCGGCATAGTGCGCCAACCAAAAGATGCGACCGGCCCGGCCGTGTACATCGTGCAGCTTGCTGACGCTTCCCTGGTTGATTATGCCGGCGAGGTTAATGGGCTGGAGGCGACAAGCCCTGACGTGACCGGCGCAAATAAACTGGATGCGCAGTCCCCGGCTAGCCAGGCTTATATGGCTTACCTTGATGTTAAACGCGCCGAAGCGATTACAGCAGCAGACGCTGCAATCGGCCGTTCCCTTGTTATTGATTATGAATACCGCGCTACCTTCAACGGATATGCAGCCGAAATGAGTCCGGCGGAAGCGGCAACAATTGCCAAACTGCCTAATGTGGCTGCTGTTGAACGCGAACAGATGTTTGAACTTGATACCGACGCCGGCCCCGCGTTTATCGGCGCTACCGCCATTTGGGATGGGACGGCGACAGGCGGCGCAGGCACTTTTGGTGAAGGCGTTATTGTGGGTGTGATTGACACAGGAATCGACCCCTGGAATCCTTCCTTTGCCGCCACCGGTTCTGATGGTTATACGGTTACAAATCCATATGGTGCTGGAAATTACGTAGGCGTTTGTGACCCGGCAAATACAAGTCCGCCCGCTGGCGTTGTGGCCTATGACCCGACCTTCCCCTGTAACAGTAAGCTGATCGGCGTTTGGGGCTACACTGCCTCAGATGATAATCCAAGGGATGGGGATGGCCATGGTTCACATACCGCCAGTACCGCAGCCGGCAATTTTGTGGATGACTCAGTCGTAGAGACGCCTACTGCGACCTATATGGCCGACATTTCTGGCGTTGCGCCGCATGCCAACATCATTATGTATGATGGCTGCATTGATGACGGCGGCTGTCCGGGCGCGTCCTTGACCGCAGCACGTGATCAGGCGCTTTTAGATGGCGTTGATGTGATCAACTACTCTATCGGTTCTGGTTCAGCAACGGCAGATCCATACAACGAAGTGGAATCACAGCAGTGGCTGGCTTTACGTAAAGCCGGTGTGTTTGTGGCCACATCTGCCGGCAACGCGGGCAATGGCGACGCGACGGTTGGCTCGCCCGGAGACGTGCCCTGGCTGACGACGGTTGGCGCCAGCAGCCATGATCGCGTCTTTTTGCAAAATATTGTGCTTGATGACGGCGAAAATACAATCACACTTTATGGCGAGGCGATGACAAACGGCTATGGTCCGGCAGAAGTAGTCTTTTCTGTTGACTATGCTGATCCTGGCAATGGCATCAGCGAAGAAGATGCGCGGCTTTGCGCCGACGGCATTTTCCCGCCAGGAACCTTCAGCGGCGAGATTGTAATTTGTGAACGCGGCACATACGGCCGTGTCGCCAAAGGCCAGACGGTCTTAGATGGCGGCGCCGGTGGTTATGTTCTGGCGCAGCCAGACGAATCGACTGGCGGTCCTGGTTCGTTAAATACTGACCCACATGTTTTGCCAGCCATCCACATTGATTTTATTACCTATGAAGCCTTAAAAGGTTTCTTCGCTGGTGCAGCCGGCAGCGTGAACGGTACGCTTGGCGATGCTGTTTTAGATTATGATGATGGTTATGGCGATGTCATGGCCACATTCAGTTCCCGCGGCCCAGACAGGGCTGAAGAATTTCTTGATCTGATTGTTCCCAGCGTGACGGCGCCTGGCCGCTCAATTTGGGCCGCCTACCATCAGGGTGAAGGCGGAGACGGTACCTACACCTGGAATGTGATTAGCGGCACGTCTATGGCCAGCCCGCACGTGGCCGGCGCAGGCGCCTTGATGACGGCTGTGCATCCTGATTGGTCACCGGCAGAAATTCAGTCTGCGCTAATGACAACCGCAGTGACGGAAGTATTGAACGATGACGGCGTCAACCAGGCAACCTGGTTTGCGCAAGGCTCTGGCCGTGTGGATCTGTCCATGGCGGCCAAAGCAGGTGTTGTCTTTAACATCACCGGCGCGGAATATGACGCTTCTGATCCTGCCGCGGGCGGCGACCCGGCCAGTCTGAACACCCCCAGCATGGGTAAAGCCAAATGCGTGGGCGTATGCAGTTGGACGCGGACGGCGACAAATACGGCCGGTAAAACTGTCACCTGGACAGCTTCGCTTGAGTTGCCAACGGGCATGACCGGTACCGTTACGCCGCCAAACTTTGCTTTGGACGATGGCGCTTCTGCGCCTCTGACCGTCGAGGTTGATGTTTCCACGCTTAATGAAGGTGAATGGTATTTTGGCAACTTGACGCTAACGCCAGATGATCCCAACATTCCAGATGCGCATCTGCCTATCGCGGTTAATCCCAGCAAAGGCGATATTCCGGATAACATGAACATCGTTACGCGCCGTGACGCCGGATCACAGGTGTTGTCAGACCTGACGGCAATTGAAATCACGGATTTGACAGTTGATGTACTCGGTTTAACGGCTGGATCGAACAATGCCATGCAACTGAACCAGGATTCGACCAACGGGGACCCATACGACAATCTGGACGAAGTGTGGTGGATGACATTCACGGCGCCTGAGGGCGCATCCCGTTTTGTGACGGAAGTGCCTTTCTCGACGGCGCCCGATGTCGATCTTTATGTAGGTATGGGCAGCACACCCAGCGCTGCAAGTGAGGTTTGCGCTTCCACGACGGGTTCCTTCCTTGAGTATTGTAACGTTGACGATCCTGAGGCAGGCAGTTGGTGGGTGCTGGTACAAAACTGGACTGGTTCAGATGACCAGCCTGATGACATTGATCTCGTTGTCGCTCTTGTAGCCGGTGACGCCGGAAATATGAGCGTTGAAGGACCTGACTCGGTTGCCGCGCTGGATCCGTTTGATCTTACGGTCTACTGGGATGAACCCATGATGGACGAATATCAGAAATGGTATGGCGCGTTCACGCTGGGTACAGACTCCGCTAACCCCGGCAACGTTGGCCGCGTGAATGTCAATCTGGACCGCGTCGGAAATGATGTGGTCAAGGAGGCTGACAATACTGTGGTTGAACCGGGTGATACGGTTGAATATGTCATCACGGTGCAGCCGAATGTCACAACTGAAGATTTGATGTACACGCTTGAAGATGTGATTCCCGCCGGCCTGACCTATGTGGATGGTTCTGCTCAGGCAACTGACGGCACGGTGTCGTATGCCAACGGCAAGATCACTTGGACAGGTACTATGCCAACGCTGGCAGGCGAAGCCGGTACCTACATCATGACGACAAATGCCACCGATCCAATGTGTGACACAGGCTTTGGCGGTTATGCTAACCTGGAAGACTTTGGTATCCTTGCGCAATCTGGTATAGAAGGCGATACATCTGGATGGACCGCCTTCATCACAGGCGATCCGATTAGCTTCTATGGCCAAGAGTATGTAGGCATGAGCTTCACGGATGATGGCTTCGCTTTATTTGACTTTGCTGCCAACTATGGCGGTTCCCCATGGATACCGCAAGAATTGGCGGATTCAGCTTTGCCCAATAACCTGGCGGCAATTCGGTGGGAAGATTTCGAAATCTTCTACGATGAAGCCAATAACTATGGCGTAAGTCTGGCGACTGCCGGCGCCCCCGGCGGCGTGGTTGTGGTTGAATATGACGACCTGCAGCCGTTCGGCGGTGGAGACTCCGTGGGTGACTTCGAAATTGTTGTCGCGCGCGCAGTTGATAATACGCCCGGCTTTTACGAGATCGTTTACGCTTACGCTAATGTTGCGGCTGCGAGCGACACGATGACCATCGGCGTTGAAAACGCAGCCGGCGATAACGGCATGGCATTGGTGAACAATGCCAGCGGCGCCGGCGTCTTGAACGATGATCTGATGGTGTGCTTCGATTACTCAGGACCGACTTCCGATCCGGTTGAGATCACCTACCAGGTAACTGTTGACGACGACGCTGTAGGCGTTCTCAGCAACATGGTTACCAGCGATACGGATAATCCGGGCAGCCAGGAAGCGATGACGTTTGATGTTGTCACGGTTGGTTACCTGCGCATGATGCCGATTATGGGTAAATTCTTTGATTAAATAGCCGTTTAGAATTCCTGCTGGCAGTAGGTCTCCCGACCGCCCTGCCAGCAGGGAGTTAATCGGGTAAGTATCCACCCGGCGCGACATTTTATTGAATGTGCGCGCCGGGTGGTTTTTCGTTATGATGGGGGCATGAAACCGCTTATTGGGACCGACTTAAAACGTTTTTTACGTGATTATAAACGTCAACACCCGTCAGATATGGATCTTGTGGCGCTGCTGCAAAGTGTGGAGTATCCGGCGAATGTGGGTTCTTGTTTCCGCATGGCGGACGGCGCCGGAATAACGGAAGTGGTGCTGACCGGTATTACGCCGCGGCCGCCCAATGCGACCATTGATAAGGTGGGGCGCTTTAAGAGCTTGCGCGTGCCCTGGCGGTACGAAAAGGATCCCATAACAGCGATTGGGGGTTTGAAATCGGCCGGGTATCAGATTGTGGCGCTGGAATTGACGAACACGGCCGTTCCCTACCACACTTACACCTATCCGCAAAAAACCTGTCTTGTGGTTGGTCATGAAGACCATGGTGTGACGAAAGCGGTGTTAAATGCGTGCGATACGGCCGTGTTTATCCCCATGTACGGCAAAGGACGGTCTCTCAATGTCCATGTCGCCTTAAGCATTGTCGTCTACCACATCCTGCACGCCAATTCTACGTAGCAGAGACCTGCCGCAAGGTTCGAAATTCAGCTTCCCAAAAGCTGCTTTTTCTGGTATACTAAAACAAAGGTAACATGCGGGATAATACAACAAAACTTTTTGCTTGGGAGAGGAATCATGAAGGTGTCATGCTTGCAGGAAAATTTATCCAAAGGGTTGAGCATTGTTGGCCGCGCAGTCAGCACGCGATCAACCTTACCGGTTCTGGCGAACGTACTGCTGACGACCGATAACGGCCGTCTCAAACTGTCGGCGACCAATCTGGAAATCGTCATTACCTGTTGGATAGGCGCAAAAGTAGTTGAAGATGGCGCCATTACCATTCCGGCGCGAACCTTCAACGATCTGGTCGCTACGCTGCCGACCGATCAAGTTGATTTGACTCTAAACGAAACCACGCAGTCTGTCCATATCGTCTGTGGCAGCGTGGAAGCCAATATCAAGGGCATTGACGCCCAGGAATTCCCGCTTGTGCCTGAGCCTGACAATGAAAACCACATTCGTTTGGAAGCGGACGTCCTCAAAATGATGATCAATCAAGTTGCATTTGCAGCCGCCAAAGATGACGCTCGCCCCATGCTCACCGGCGTGAACACAGTGTTTGAAGAAAGCCAGGTAACGATGGCGGCTACGGATGGATTCCGTCTTTCGGTGCGCGGCGCACATATTCCCGGTTATGTTGAAGAACGGATTGACATAATTATTCCGGCGCGCGCCCTGGCTGATGTCGCACGGATTATCAGCGATGATTTGGAGGCGGTGTATATTTCTATGCCCAAAGGGCGCAATCAAGTGATTTTTGATCTTGATAATGTTGTTTTGGTATCGCAGTTGATTGATGGTTCATTTCCCGATTATCAGCCCATCATTCCCTTACACCACAATACACGTACAATAATCAACACGGCTGAATTCTATAAGGCTTGCAAAACAGCCGATATTTTTGCGCGTGAATCCAGTAATACCGCTCGCGTGCGCGTCGAGCCAGGCGATGAACTAGGCCCTGACTATGCTGTGATTGCGGCAACCAGTTCCGAAACGGGTGATAATGTCGCTCAAATTGGGGCCAGCGTGGAAGGTGAACCGATTGAAATTGCGTTTAATGTGAAGTACATGACCGAGGTTTTAAGCGTCATGGACACGCCGCAGGTTGCCCTGGAGACAACAACCCCAATGGAGCCGGGCGTTCTCAAGCCGGTGGGCGACAACGATTTTTTGCACATCATCATGCCGATGCAATTCGGCCGTTAGGTAAACCATAGAAAATTCTTGAAAATTAAAGGAGTTGGAAATCTGCGGTTTCTTCGAGGAATTGGCAGATTTTTCATGACCTTTATTTTTGATTACTTTCTGCCAATTACCTAGACAATTTCACAAGAGCAAGATTGTTGATACAAACGGCGCAAATTTCACGCATTATGAAATTCACAAAAGTTAAAAGGCGCCCGTTTCGATCAGTTTCTGGCCCAACTGCTCTTCGTAATAGGCAACGATGCCATCCCCGATTGATTCATAGTCAGCGTAGAGCAGCACACTTTTGAATGCTTCCGGGTGAGTCAATAACAATCCGTAGACGCGGCGCCCGGTTGAATATTTGCCGACGCGCGGAATCAGACCAAAATCTCGCACAAGACCGCTGAAGGCAGATAAGGGTTCAATCCAGAAAACCGGCTGTCCGTAACGGCCGTCTTCAACCTCCACAAAATCTCGATGCCACGTCACTTTCCAAATCATTTCCGACCGCAGTTTGATGACCCAAACAACCAGGCCCATTAGCAAGAGTATAAATCCGGTAATGAAAAAGAGTGTCCATTGGGCCGAAAACAAGCTGGCGACAAATCCGAGGCCAGTAGGTACGATCAAAAGCCCCAGAGCAATTTTTTGCACCGTGTCCAGCGCAAATCCTTGCGGAGAGAGCAGAGTTACTGAAATCGGCCGATTTTCGAGCCTGGTGTGCAACGGCGCTGCCAAAACAATGGGGTTTTGCAAAATAGCTTTCTTAATTTTCCGAAACATTTTTATATTTCCGTTTGTCTAGAGCGACAATCAACTTTAATGAATACCGTTTTCATAACTTCAGCCATCATAATCGCTAACGTAACTATTGTGCAATCAGAGCCAAAATGGCTCAAAAATGCGAAAAATGAATGTCTTTAAAGAGCGGTAGGGGTAATTGGATCACCCCAGCGCCAAAACGCAGGGAGCAGCCTGCATAACAACTCTGCTCAGTGAACGTTAAAAACCAAACATCACCTTGCCTTTGCACCCAGGCAGACGTGTGGGCAGCCACCTGCACCATCTGCTTGACAGATTGGGTTGAAAATGGCGCGGGTTGCGCTTGGCGCGCCAACCATGCGGCGGCAAAACGGACAAAATTGGCCGCAAAACAAGCCAACTGCTCTTGCAAGAGCAACGCTTGCGACGAGCGCACCTTCAGATGATGCATCTGAAAGACGTTTTTGCCTTCCTTGATACCGGCTTCAATCGTTTGACGGCTGTTGTAGGTATGAAACCAACCCGCTAAGTCAGCCGCGACATCGGCCTGGCCGTAGTGCAGTAATGTAGCCCGTTGGACGGTGTCACCAGTGTGGTAGTGAAGCAGGGCAACATCTAATGGATAACCGAAATAGCCATCAACCGTGGTGTTGCTCCAGGCTGTCATGTTGGCATTGCCACCCACCCGGCGCCAAGCGGTTTCATCTGTCACCCGCGCACTCAGCGCATCGCGTACTTTTGGGAAACGGCCGCGAGTATAGACCTCGTAACCCATTTCAATCAGCCAGTATAGATTCTCCAGGCTGGTGAACCCACCGTCGAGCCGAAAGGTGGCGCGAATCGGGCTCAGATTGGCGGCATTGTCAGCTTGCAGCTGTCGGAAGTGAGCTTGCAACTGGTCAACCTCAGCTTGAGCCGCATCATAACGGGCTTCATGCCGGGCCAGTCGCCGCTCGGCAACGCCTAACGCTTTTTCACAACGGGGAATTCGTTGTGTATAGGTCGCCACCTTGCGCTGGGCTCTTGTCAGTTGGCAGTGAGCTGTCTGTCGCCGCTTTTCCTTTTCATAGATGACCGTCAAGGAGTGTACTTCCTGTTCCCATTCTCGCAAAAGTAGGCGGGCGTCATGCAATTTGTCCTGAGCTTCGCGATGCCGTTGGTAGCTTTCTTCAACCTGATCGGCTATTGTTTCCCACCTCGTTTGGGCCGCGGCTAAACGGCCGGCCAGCAGCTCGGTGCGCCGCCGCGGTCGTCGACCTGTCCGCTTTTCCGCCGCAATGACCAAGGCCTGCGTGCGCGTCATGCTGACCGTATCACCCGGATGCAGTTCATTGGCTAACCACAAGCGACCATACGTCGGACTGTGCATGCTGACCAGTGCCGCTTGATAACCCAGCTCAATCGCATCCCCCATGTGACCAAAGGCCGTGTTTGGATAACTGCTGCTTGTGCTGGAGATGGGTCGACCTGTCAGGTCAGCATCATAGACAATCTCACCCGCCTGCGCCAGCGCCAAGTCCACTTCCCGGTCGATAAACGGCTGACTGATACTGTCTAGCGCAACTGCCAGGTCAGTAACCTCTTGCGGTGTCAACCGGGACAAGGTACGACTGACACCACTGTAGTCAGCCCAGGCATCTTGTCCCCACGCTGCGGCCACAACTGGGTCTTGATCCAACGGATGTGCCGAGCGGCTGATATCTTGTAAATGCGGCAATCCGCCCAGGATGGCGACCAGGAATTCCAGAACTTTGGTTTGTGGTGTGTGGTTGCGCTTTTTTTGCTTCAGCTTGACCGCTTCGATAGCCTCAACCAAGCCGATACGACGGGCAAATAGCCCCCAAATGACCAGCATGGCGTGTTGTGTCATTTGGGGTGGTGCTTCTGGTGATGTTTGTATGTAACTCATGGCGACCTCATTGTGAAGTTTCGCTATGAGCCTGCCACTTTTGAGCAGTTTGTAAAGGTTCGACTTTTATTTTTGGCGATTTTTTATGATTTCGCCGTCAATTGCACAAAACT
>CAVPAL010000005.1:0-264417 GCA_963701435.1 uncultured Chloroflexia bacterium
CCGTAAGCCTATAGTATTGAAACTATAGGACAAAGAACTCTCAAGGTTACTTGGGGGTTCTTTTTGTTTTATAGGCTGTCACCCTTCAAATCGCGGGAGCGACATTCGTGTATGCTAACGAGAAATTTTGTTGTCTGATCACCTTTTTGACCACTATTTTTAGAGAAGCTTTGAACACAACAATTGGGTATAATCACACTGCCCATGAATAACAATTTACACATTGCACTGCCGACCCAATTTTCTATTGAACATGAACGACTTATTCTGAAATACCTGACATCAGGTCGTCGATCACTCATATTATCGGAATGGAGACATGTTTTAAATGGATTCGACTTATTGCACCAGGCTCGTGTCGTTACTGACAATAGCACCCAAACATTTAAGCAGGTATATGCAATTCATGTGGAGCAGCCATTCGCGGATTCGTTTATCAACGAGTTGCTGTTACTCGATGATGTCGGCCGTGAACAGCAAGTATTAAGAGCCCGTTTCGCTCGCAGTATTGTAAATCGACTAAACCAGGCCAAACTTCGGCAATCTGGGATTATGGCAGTCCAATCTTTTGTTGGCCTACTGCTTATACTTTTGGGAATCATTTGCGATGGGTTATGCATTTGAAGTTGAAATTTACCGTGATTTAACAAAAAGTGGGGTTGAATTTCAAGGCACATGATATTCGTGATCGTGAAGCTCGGTTTTCGGCTTATGATTTGCAGTTATTGAACTTGAAGGGTGATATCAAGACAAGTTTGTATTTTCTCTATGCAGCACGAAGTCGTGGATTAGCTCATGATTTCTACATCACCCGCTTCTATGAAGGAAAGCAACAACGCACGCTGGTTGTTCTTATGCAACCTTATGCCTGGGATCAAATCAATGGCGATACAATCAAAGCTTTACTGGAAGAAGCAACTAAACAATTCCCTTCGCCAGTCATGGTGCAAATTGAGGATAGACCTATTGTCATCATGGAGTATAATGTTTGGAAAGAACGTGTGTTACAAAAACAACACCGTGAATAGGAAACAATTATGAGCGAACAATTAATTTCAAATATGCCAATGACAAATTTGATGCTGTCATTGATACCTTCATAGAACGTGAAACGAACGATATGGGGGAATTAGATGCACCATTATTCTATGAAGCATTAAGAAAGGTAATAGTATCAGATATTACGTCTGAAGTGGCCGCGACAATTGAAGTGGAGGGAGAAATTGTTGAAAATCAACTGGTCTTAGATTTGCCAGAAGATTTAGGGGCCATAGAGTTAATGAGAGATATTGCCATTTTGGTTGGTGATCGTCGAATTATTGTCAAATGGAAAGAGGGTTCAATATATCCAACTGCTCATTAATTGGGGGAAGAAACGGCCGTTGCCAGTGGTCGCTTGCCGATATACTTGGGCAAGAAAATTATACACGTGAGTGAGCGAATCCCGTCGCTCCCGAAGCCTATAGTATAGAAACTATAGGACATAGAACTCTCAAGGTTACTTGGGGGTTCTTTTTGTTTTATAGGCTGTCATCCTTCAGATCGCGGGAGCGACTACTAACCAATGGTGCTAGTTGTTGAGAGTTGATTATTAACCAAAACAATCATTACAGTGAAGATTCTGCACCAAATAGGCCATGTTAGTACCTACTCGACGTGAGCCGCACAGCCCAAATCGCCTCTCAGCCACATTAGACGCGAATCCGGCGATTTTGAAGCTCGAAATGTGCTTCAAACTAGCACCAAAGGTTACTATCTCATGAAATATAAAATTGTATAGGCTATATTATGGCCGTTTCTTGTTGGCAGCTCGACCAAATTCCCATTCCCGGCCTGGAAGCGGCCTTCGTTGAGGCAAATATTGCACATGCAGGTCAAGATGCTTCCGTGCGTGTAGGGTTGACCGGTGTAGATGCGGCACTCGCTGCGACGGGTAGTGTCGTAGTAATGAGTGGCAACGGCCGTTATCGTGCCGCCTCCCTTCTACCGCCTGTCCATATAGTTGTTGTGGCAACTGCCCAAATTGTGCCCGATTTAGAAAGTTTTTGGGCGCAGCAGCGGACAATTGGATTAGACCAGACACGACAGTCCAGCAATGTTGTCGTTATTTCTGGTCCCAGCCGTACTTCAGATATTGCCATGCAGTTGGTGATGGGTATGCACGGTCCACGGGAGTTGCATTTGGTCACCGGTCTCGAAAAGTTTGCCCCCGAAAACTTCGAGTCTCCGCTCCTACCTCCTATTCGTCGTAGGCAATAAGAATGACCCCCAATTGTTTTTCTAGAGCCTTGATTTCGTGGACTTGTGTTTCGGTTAAACTGGATAAATTTAATCCGGATTGGTATGCCATAATGTGACTGCCAAGGGAATTCTCTAAATCCCTAATTTTTGCGACACTATCTTCATCTAATTCTGCAATCTTCAAAAACTCGGTCATTTTATACTCCAAAAGTAACTAAAAGGGTGAAGAGTTAAATTAGATAGTATCACAAAATCATATAGGCTAAAAATAGGCTAAAAAAGTTTTGTACGCCAGAAAGCTGTTAAAGATTGCTTTACAGCACATATGGTTGATATAATTGACGTGGAATTAGGAAAATCCTGCAATTTTTTAAAGCATAAATCTTTTTCCCAAATTAAATGAGGGTGAAGTCCGGTGATTTGTTTTTGATAAAGATTCCGGCGCTATCCCGTAACTGTGAAGTCAAGCAACTGTTTCCTAAACGACCTTGACTAAGCCAGATCCCCTCCAATTATCGCAAAGATTCGAGCATTCCTCGCGGAAGGAGCAGCCTCATAAGGGCTGCTTTTTTTATTCAAGGTGGTTGGAAAAATGGAAGCGTTAATGCCCAAGATCGAAAATTTGGTTGATCTGAAACTTTTACAAAGGCTCCAGGATACTTTTGCCCAAGCAATGGGTGTTGCGGCCGTAACCGTTAACCAGGACGGTATTCCCATCACACAAGCCAGTAACTTTTGCGATGTATGCGACATGATCCGCTCAACAGAAACTGGTCTGAAACGTTGCCAACAATGTGATGCCGAAGGTGGATATGTAGCGCATAAACGTGGTCAACCATATGCCTATAAATGTGCCGGTGGGCTGATGGATGCTGCCGCACCTATTATCATTAATGGGCAATATATGGGTTGTATACTTTGTGGTCAGGTAATTCCCGAGGATGCTCACGAAGAATTTGTGCAAGATATTATGTCCCGTAATATCCCCTTGGGATTACCACCAGAACAATTTGAAGCAGCCATCAGAAAGATAAAACCCTTGCCCCGCGATCGGTTTTATGCAGCGGTAGAAATGTTGTCACTCACCGCCAACAACATTATTGAAAATTCTGCGGCCAATCTCGCCCAAACACAATTGTTGCATGAAGCACAAGAACGCGCGGCATTGCAAGCGGCCTTGCAAGAAACAAAATTAAAGGCGCTTAAAGCCCAAATTAATCCTCATTTCCTATTTAATTCTTTGACACTCCTTGGCTATACGGCGCTGGAAGAAGATGCGCCACGGACTGAAGAAATCGCCTACACACTTAGTGATTTACTGCGCTATAGCTTGCGCAATATATCTTCTTCGGTTGAGTTGGGCGAAGAAATGGAGATGATTAACCAATATCTGGCCATCCAAAAAATTCGTTTTGGCGAGCGCTTGACAAGTCAAATTGTACTTGATCCTGAATTAAAACAGGTTGAAATACCTTGCATGATCTTGCAACCTTTAGTTGAGAATGCTGTTATTCACGGGGCTGAACCATTAAACAGGCCAGTGAAGATAATAGTGCAAGCTTTTCAGAAAAATGGCCATCTTTTGTTAGAAGTCGTCGACAATGGTGTGGGGATGCCATCTGAAATTGTGGCCACGCTCAAAGCTGGTGTATTTGATGACGACAGCAAATCAATTGGTTTGCAAAATGTTTTTCAACGTTTGCAAAGCGAGTATCAAAACCGATTTTCTATCGAAGTTGAAAGCGCACCAGGATTGGGAACGCGCCTTTGCCTAAACATCGCTTTGAGACCAGAAAAATCACTAGCATTAAATATGGAAAAGCCCACATATGCAGGATTAGGCAATCAAATCAAAATGAATCACATCCAAACGGATAGAATTTCACCCGCTGCCATTCCAATCAACAATGAAAGGACTTTTAGTCGCAACAGCACCCTCCTCACACCACTCCAATAACGCTCATGAGTGGCATTTTAATCGTCGATGATATGCCGGTTATTCGGTCGACTTTAGTAAACATCATCTCCAAAAAAGAGATGCTATTTTCCCCGATCTTAGAAGCAGCCAACGGTGAAGAAGCAGTTACTTTGGCACGTATCCACAAGCCTGACATCATTTTGATGGATATCAAGATGCCGGCGATGAACGGTTTACAAGCAACGGCGACCATCAAACAGAAACAGCCTGATGTAAAAATTGTGATGCTGACCGCACATGATGAATTTTCCTACGTTCAAAAGGCGCTCAAACTGGGAGCACGTGACTATCTCTTAAAGCCTGTGCGACCTAACAAATTGCTGGATTTGCTTGTGGAAATCAAACAAGAAATTGAGGCTGAACGCAGGGAATTACGCACAGTTAAAATTGTTAAAGAGTCTTTGCAGAAAACTTTGCCTGTCATCGAAACGAACCTGGTAGAAAACTTGATTCGTGGCACAAATCCTGAGGGTACAACCATCAATGAAGCATTGGCATATCTTGGAAAGCGTATCCAATGGCCGGTTGTGTTGGTTATCAAAGTAGACAATTTCGATCTGTTTTCTCAGGGGAAAACCAGACAAAGCGTTGCAACAATTTCATACTGATTTGGTGAAACTGGTAAATGATATGCTGCCCGATCCCCAACGGGCGTTAATTGGTTATAGCAATCCGGGACGGATAGTCCTGATCCTTTCAGCTGAGCAATCTCTGGCAACAGCCGGGCAGTTACACGATTTCGGGGAACAACATGCGCCGCTACATCTCAGCTTTGCTGCCAGTTACGGTCACGATTGGTGTGGGTAAACGGCATATGGAAATCGAATCCATTCCGCTTTCCTATGCCGAAGCAAACTTAGCCCGTCGTTACTACGGCCGTTCACAAGGAAATCAAGTTGTGGGGATTGATGATATTGTTGAGGATCTACCCAACGACAAAGATTCATCCCGCTTTTTGGTGCAGAACAAACTACAGTTAGTTAAATTTGTGCAACTCAATCAAAATAGAAGAAGCAAAACATCTAATCAATGAGATCGTTGATTATCTTATCAAAAAGTTATTATGTGCGCCCCGATACAATGAAAAATCATTGTGCGGAACTGGTTACGTTGGTTGCATGGGGAGCAATCGATGCCGGCTTAGATGAACCAAAGATTCTAGGGTTTGCTGCATGAGCAAGTTCGTGCCTTATCCTCGTGGAATAGTACGCCTGAAATCCGTGCCTGGACGCTCAACAGTCTTGGTGAGATGATGACCTTGGTTGAAGGCGTATCACAACGCCAGGATGCAATCGAGAATGCGCTTGCGTACATTCACGAAAATTTCCGCCGGTCGGATTTAATGCAAAAGGAAGTGGCTGATGCGGTGTCGCTTAGCCAATCGCATTTTAGTGCGCAATTTAAGAGCTAAAATGGACATGAGTTATGTCAAGTATTTGACAGCCATACGCTTAGATGAAGCCAAAAAGCTCTTACTCACGACAGATCATAGTATTGCCAGCATTTCTGAAATGGTCGGTTATCCTAATGTGACAAATTTTTATCGCCATTTCCGCAGTCAAACCAAAATGACGCCAGCGGCTTACCGTGAAGCACACGGTCGTTAACTTTTCCCCGGTTTTTTTTGCAACTGACGCAGTTGTGATTCCAATGTCACCATCAAATCAATTTGCTCTGTAAACCGCTTCTCTGCCATTTGAGGTTCTGCTGTTGTGGCATACACGGCTAACAGACCAGCCAGATAAGCATTCAACCGATCTGATGGGCGCGGATTACCTTGTCGTGTGGTACGTAAACGAGCCTGAAAATCAGGATGTTTGGTGTTGATGGTTAAACGGCCGTTTTCCAACCAACCCCTGCGTTTATCCTCTTCATCATCACCAAATTGCACAATCAAATCCGTGACTTTGGCAGCTTGCAACGCTTGCTGCAATCCTTTTTCAACATGCGCGAAGGTGTGCTCAAGACGCTGCTGATTGATCGTCGGTCAGCAAGGCTTTTATTTCAGCTTCAATCGGCAAAATAGCCGTCATACAACAATGTCCGACCGCGTGTGCGCACAAAATCATCGCGATTGATGATCGGCTGCACAATTTCGCCCACCTCAATGTAAGCCCATCAAATTCGGATGGCTCCACACACTGGTTTTATACACTGATTTACGCATAAATGATTTGATATCAGCCACATCACCAATGCGGCGGTCACGGGCAAAAAAACTAACCGGACGTTTTTCGGCGACATTTTCGGCAATTTTGCAAAATACAGTGACTGGATAAACTATCATCTTTGTATTCCAGGGATAAATTTCGTTGAATCTCTACGCCATCAATTTTTGCATAATCAAAGGCAGCAACATTGCTTGGACTACTGCATTACCTTCGCAAACCGTGATTTGTAAATCTGGACGTGCAATGAATCCTTTCAAAATGACGTTCGATTTCGCTCTGATGGAGGTTACTGTCACAGATTGGAACCATTCACGATCAATATCGAGCACGGTAACAATGCAGCCCGTGCCATTATCTGTGGGGAATGGGTCATCGCGTCGTTTGGCTTCTTTGATGCCACGATGCTGGTCGCGTTGTAGCTCAGGAAGTGGTAAGAACTGAGCGCATGTTTGGTCTGGAAGCTGACTGCTTCGGCCGCTGCACGAAACGCATGCACACCAAAACCGAAACGGCCGTTTACCCATGTTTGTCCCCGTTTTTGGGATTCACCCACATTGCGCACCACCCGTTCCAATGTCTCCCGTGTCATGCCACGACAGTTATCTTGCACCGTTATCGCACGGTTTTCCCGGTCAATCTTAATGTCAATACGAATGGGATACGGATAGCTCTCCACATTTTCTCGATAAAGTGTTCAGCATCATCCAGCGCATTGTCCACATACTCCATCAGCACCCGTTCCGTGTTTCATACCGCTTGGCAACTTCATTTAGCATCAACACCGGATCAGAAATTTCCAGGTTAATCGTACCTGGCGTACTTGCGTGGCAAACGTGTTTCTGAGCATGATCGACTCCTCTGGAACACAGAACGTTTCGTTACGCTGTAAGGCGATTTTGCAAATCGCTCTACGTTGTTAATCCTTTGCGGCCTTGCCGATGGCGACATTCGCGGCCACGAGCAGTGGATCCCAGACAGGCGCAAATGGCGGCGCATATGCCAAGTCGAGATCGGCAAAATCGCGCAATGTCCAGGCAGATTTTAGGGCAGCGGCAACGACATCAATGCGTTTGGCCACGCCATCTTTGCCGATCATTTGTGCGCCCAAAACCCGCTGTGAATTTTTTTCATAGACCAGTTTGACGTGAATAGGTTCGCTGCCCGGCATGTAATGGGCGCGTGACGAGGCTTCGATGGTCACGCTGTCAGCCGCCAGGCCATGCGCCAATGCATATTTTTCTGTCAGACCAGTGAGGGCAATGGTGAGATCAAATGCTTTGACAACGGCCGTTCCCACCACCCCGCCAAATCTCGCCAAACCACCCGCTGCATTTGTGCCTGCAACGCGACCTTGTTTGTTGGCCGTCGTTGCCAGCGGGATATACGTGTGGTGTTTGTAATGGCAGATGGAATACTTCAGCCACCGCACCTGCTGCCCAAATATTGGGGATACTGGTGCGCTGCTCGACATCAACGGCAATCGCACCCGTCGTGCCCATACGCATACCGGCCGCTTCTGCAATGGCCACATTCGGACGGCTGCCGATGCCAAAAATCACGATATCGGCTGGCAAAATATGGTCTTGGGTGACAACTTCTCGGACTCGCAGAGCTTAACCTGTCAATGCCCAACTCCTTGTCTGCACCCGTGCCGTCACTTGGCGCACCACGTCTTCCACCTGCGCCGGCCCCACAAATGACTGCACCGGCTGTTGCAAACAAATCTTGACATCATGTGCGTCCAATTCAGCACGCACCAATGCGGCCATATCTGCATCCAACGACGGCATCACCTGATTGGCCATATCCACAATCGTCACATCTACATCATGCGCACGCAGCGCTTCGGCCATTTCCAGGCCGATATAGCCTGCACCAACAATAACGCCTCGTTTGGGCTTTTCTTCTACCAGCCAATGCCGAATCGCCAGCGCATCTTCAACTGTGCGCAGCGTAAACACGCCGGGCAGTTGAATACCGGGAATAGCGGCGGACTTGTGACGCTGGCACCAGCCGCCACGATCAGTTTGTCCCACTGATCAGTGAATTCAGCACCGGTTTTATGATTCAATACACGCACAGTTTTCTGTGCTGGATTAATCGCCACCACTTCATGATGCACCAATGCCGTAATGCCTTGCTCCGCCATCTGTTCTGGCGTACGCACAATCAAATCCTCAATACGCGGAGATCTCGCCCTTGATGAAATAGGGAAAGCCACAAGCACCATAACTGATATAGCCCGACTTCTCGTAGACCACAATCTCCAGGTCACGATTCGTGCGCCGTGCTTTGGCCGCGGCACTCATACCCGCCGCCACGCCACCGATGATGATTAGTCTTTCTTTCATTGATCCACCATCGCCACACCAATTGGCGTCACCAACATCGGATGCGCAGGCGTGACCGTTTTCACGCCAGTCATGTCGTGGATAACTTCGTCAATGCCCAACATACTGCTCGTACCACCAACCAGATAGATGGTTTCTACATTAAATGGTTTGATGTGACGGGCGACGATGCTGCCTACTTTTTGCATCACCGGATGCACCAACGAAGCCACCATACGCGCTTGCTTCGGGTCTGTTTTGATTTTTTCAGCTTCGAGGAACGGGATGTTCATGGCACCCGACACGACCAGTGAAAAATGTGTACCGCCCGTGGCTTCATCGGCCGTGTAAACGACTTTGCCATTCTCTACGATGGCGATACCGGTTGTGCCACCGCCAATATCGACCACAGCGCCATCTGAAATTTGCAACAGCGCATTGGCACCGGTCGGCTCATCGACAAATTGAGCTGCATTCCAGACCCGCGCCATAAGCACGTTTCTGGTCGCTTTGACTTCAGCCAACGGCACACCGGGCGGATAGGTGGTGGCGGCATGTTCTAACTGAAAACCCAGTTCTGCTTCGACTTCGGCTTTCATTTTTTTGAGCAGTTGAATGGCACCAATAAAATCGACAACCAGACCATCACGCACGATTTGGGCAAACTGGTAACGTCCGGCTAACGGCCGTTTCTCCGCATCCAACACCGCCAAAACCGTATACGCCGTACCCAAATCCACACCCACATGCACTGGGCCGGTATAGTTGGTCCACGGCCGGTTTGTTGTTAAAAACAGCATGTGCTTGTTCGAGAATGGTGTTGATTTCTGGGTTCATAACTTTTAGATCAACAGATTTCGCAGATGACGCAGATTAAAAAAATCTGTGAAATCTGTGTAATCTGTTGATGATTTCATAAATTGGCGATCTCCTTGGTGTCTAAGGCAATCATTTTTTCTTCGTTGGTGGGAATGACCAGTACGGCCGTTTCACCACTACTAATCACTTCTTCAGACTTACCCCGAATCGCTTTCTCATTCTTTTCAGCATCCAATTCAACCCCCAAAAACTGCAAATCATCACAAATCATTTGGCGCATTGTGGGGCTGTTTTCGCCGATACCGGCCGTAAAGACCAGGCAATCTAGCCCACCCATCGCCGCCGCAAAAGCGCCACAATATTTCTTCGCCATGAAAGCAAATTTATCCAGCGCCAATTGGCAACGTTCGTTGCCCGCCGCTGCGGCTGCTTCGACTTCACGCATGTCGTTACTCACGCCAGAAACGCCCAGCAGACCACTTTCTTTGTAAATTATGCGTTCAATTTCATCAGGCGACATGCCCAATTGACGGTGCATATGGAAAATTAGTCCCGGATCGATGTCGCCGGAACGGGTGCCCATCATCACGCCCGAAAAGGTGGCAAATCCGATGGTGGTATCCACCGCTTTGCCACCGGATACGGCCGTCATCGTCACGCCATTGCCCAGATGGAAAACAACCATTTTTAGCTCGGATAACGGCCGTTTCAACACCGCCGCCGCCCGCTGGCTGACATAACGTACCGACGTACCATGAAACCCATATTTGCGAATCTTGTGCTCTTCATAAAAGGAATAGGGCAGCGCATAGATATATGCTTTGGGCGGCAACGTCTGGTTGAACGCCGTGTCAAACACCGCCACATGCGGCACATTGGGCAACAGTAGTTGCGCTTCACGAATACCAATCAGATTGGGCGGATTATGCAGGGGTGCCAGCGGCACACACGCTTCCAAGTTGGCAATCACATCTCATCAATCAATGTCGATTCGATAAACAAATCTGCACCATGCACGGCACGATGCCCCACGGCCTCAATTTCGTCGATGTCTTCAATCGCGCCATATTCGGGGTGCAGCAAACTGTGGATGCAAATGTCGAATGCTTCATGATGGGTGGGAATAGGACAAGCTTCTTTGATGGAACGGCCGTTTACTTCCTGTTCAAAATAAGACCATCCTCACCAATCCGACCGATCAATGCCCTTGGCCACGACCCGGCTTACATCCGGTGAAAAAAGTTGGTATTTAAGCGTCGAACTACCGCAATTAATCGTCAGAATCATGAATCTTGCCTTATGCTGTGATTCATTACCTGCTGCACAATCATTTCAACCAATTCCGCTTCGCCGATAGCGTGGGCTTTTGCGCCAACTGCCTCATCTAAATTCAATGCTTATAATCTTTACCGCCTGCTCCCTACCCGCATTCGCAAATACATCATACGCAAGCAGGATATTGGCAAAAGGAAAACGATGTGTGATTAGCTGACTCGGATCAAGTTTGCCACTTAAGATGGTTTTGAGCAGCAGCGGAATTGTCGTCGTATTGACCACACCCATGCGGATCGTAATATTCTTCACCCACAACTATTCTTTATGCAGTTCCGCACTTTGGCTGTACACGCCGATATTGGCAATCGTGCCGCCAATACCGATAATATCTTGTACCACTTTGCAGGTCAGCGGATGACCAGCCGCTTCAATCGCGACATCCACGCCACGGCCGTTTGTTTTTTCCAATATTTTCGCGACAGCATTCCCATCCTTGTTATTGATAATCATTGTCGCGCCCAATTGTTTCGCCAACGCCAGACGATGCTCATCCAAATCCACGACAATCACTTCTGCGGGCGAAAAGAACTGCACGGCCAACAATGCCGCCAACCCCACAGGGCCAGTGCCCACAATGGCCACCACATCACCAAATTGCACGTCGCCATTCATCACACCCACTTCCAAACCAGTCGGCACAATGTCGGAGAGCATCAAGGCGACTTCTTCGCTGATAGATTCAGGAATATGATAAAGTCCATTATCGGCAAAAGGTACGCGCACAAACTCAGCCTGACAGCCATCAATCGTATTACCCAACACCCAACCGCCATCTACACAATTGGAAGGAATGCCGCGCCGACAATTTTCACAACTGCCACATGCGGTAATGCAGGAAACAATCACATGATCGCCCGGTTTGAAACGACGCACACCAGTTCCCACAGCTTCTATAACACCGACACCTTCATGGCCAATGATCCGCCCCGCCTCGACTGTGGCGACGCCACCTTTCAAAATGGCCATGTCTGTGCCGCAAATCGTGGTTTTGGTGATGCGTACAATGGCGTCGGTCGCTTCTAATAAGGTAGGCTTGGGGCATTTCTTGAGGGCAATTTTGCCTGGCCCTTGATAGACAACTGCTTTCATTAAATGTTCTCCCATCTCGGGTTTATCTTCCATCATAGAGTGCAGACCCTTTTGCTATACAATGGACAAATCCACGCCAGGTATACACTTTTCAACGGTCTTTATGTTTAATGTGTACTTTTTTGTGGGCAACGGCCGTTTCTCTCCCACCCAATCTGCCTTAAAACCAACCTTATGTCAAACGAAAAGCGCAATCAGTTAGACATAACACGCCAATACCTACTTTTTTGTACAACCTATCCAAATAAAAACTCCGTTGATTTGTGCATACATACCATCGATTTGTAAATTGTGGCCAAATTGTCCCGTTGTTATGCTGGAAACACTATGGCGAACCCGTATACAGCAAACCGACAGCATGAGCTAGACCAAGCCTCCACCCGCATCATTCAGGAGTACGTTCCTGGACGGCAGGTGACGATTGCCCATATCATCGCCAACCCGGACAAACCACTGTGTGAGCGGGTTGGCCTCAGTGAAGCAGAAGCAATCGGCATTATGACGATCACGCCCGGCGAAAGCGCCATCATTGCTGGCGACCTGGCACTCAAAGCGGCCGATGTAGAAATCGGTTTTTTGGATCGGTTTAGTGGGACGTTGGTGGTAAACGGCCGTTTATCCAGCGTCCAGTCTGCCCTAGAAGCGGCCAACAGCGGCATGGCCGACATATTAGGCTTTTATCCCGCCCCATTCACACGTACGTTGAGAAGTCAAGAATAGCATGATGCAGCAAAAGGTCACATTCCAACGAAATGGTCAACACCACAGAATCCAAACCCTGGCGTTTTATGCTCATTCGGTGGCGTTGCGGCTGGAAAAACCACCTTACTCAAAGCTTTAGAAAACAAATCCCCCCAATTCGCCACCAAAACCCAAATGATCGACTACGCTGGCTGGGGCATTGACACACCCGGCGAATTCATCGAAATGGGCCACATGCGCCGCGTCCTCATTTCCACATCCTTCGATGCCCAACTACTCATCGCCGTCCAAGACGCAACCCGGAAAGACACTATCTTTCCCCCAAATTATTTTTTGATGTTTCCCCAACACACCATCGGCGTCGTCACCAAAATGGACGCCAAAGAAGCTGATGCTGAACGCGCACAAAGCTCAACTAACAGTCGCTGGTGTCACGGGTGAAATTTTTTGTGTATCCGCATTAACAGGTTACGGCATCTCTGAACTCAGAGCGTACCTGTTAAATGCAAATATTTAGTTTCTGTCAGCTCCGGCCGGTTTCTAACCGATCCGGAAATTGCCGGTCGGAACCGGAAGTAAATATTTTAGTCATAAGGAGAATCAAATGGCAAAACCGCAAGGAGAAGCATTGGGTTTAGTAGAAACCCGAGGTCTGGTAGCAATGATTGAAGCTGCCGACGCCATGGTCAAGGCGGCAAATGTGTCGCTGGTAGGCATGGAAAAGATTGGCTCCGGTTTGGTGACCGTCATGGTTCGTGGTGACGTTGGTGCAGTGAAAGCTGCTACCGATGCTGGTGCTGCTGCCGCCAAGCGAGTTGGCGAAGTCGTATCCATTCACGTCATTCCGCGCCCGCATGCCGACACCGAAGCATTGTTGCCCGCGAAGGAATAAACCCCTTCACTAGGATTTACCGGAGTCTTCGTGATCGGGCGCAGATGGCAACGTCTGCGCCCTCACAAAAACTTAACTGTAGCGCGATTTGGAAAATCGGACCTAGAGGAGTAAAGACTCAATGGATGACAAATTATTAGACATGATTGTCGCACAAGTGATGGACAAAGTTGGTGACAACGGCAATGCAGCCCCTGCTGCCCGCCGCCGCATTCGCCAACCCCGGTATGACTGAATTCGTCGGCACAGCCTTTGGTGACACCATCGGCATCGTCATCGCCAACTTAGACCCAGTCGTACACGAAAAAATGGGCCTGGATGCAAAATATCGCTCGATCGGTATTTTGAGCGCGCGTACTGGCGCTGGCCCCCATATTATGGCTGCTGATGAAGCTGTCAAAGCCACCAACACCGAACTCGTTGTTGTGGAATTAGCGCGTGACACCAAAGGTGGCGCTGGTCATGGTTGCCTCATCATCTTCGGTGCAGAGGAAGTTTCCGACGCCCGCCGCGCCATCGAAGTAGCCCTGAAAGATTTGGAACGCACCTTTGGCGACGTTTACGCCAATGATGCTGGTCATATCGAACTGCAATACACCGCCCGCGCCAGCTTCGCTTGCGAAAAAGCTTTTGGTGCCCCAATTGGCCGCGCCTTTGGTCTCTGCGTCGGTGCCCCTGCTGGTATCGGTGTCATTATGGTTGATGCGGCCGTTAAATCTGCAGACGTGGATGTGATTGGTTACGCCAGTCCAGCCAGCGGCACATCTTTCAGCAACGAAGTCATCGGCTTCTTCAGCGGTGATGCTGGTGCTGTACGCCAGGCTATTCTCACCGCCCGCGAAGTGGGTGTGAAACTATTAGGTACATTAGGCGAAGCCCCAGCATGTTTGGGCGAACCTTATATTTAGTCAAGGATAACACCCCGTTAAGGAGGTTAAAACACGATGGCTAGACGACAAAAAAGATTCGAGGTATTGGACGAACGGGCAGTCAACAAAGATGGTTTTGTGACTGAATGGCCCGAGGTTGGCTTGATCGCCATGGGCAGCCCCAATGATCCAATCCCCAGTGTCAAAGTACAAAACGGCGTTATTGTAGAGATGGACGGTAAGCAGCGTGCAGAATTCGATTTCAACGAACTCTTTATCGCCAACTACGCCATTAACGCAAATCTCGCCGAAGAAATGATGGCGATTCCCTGTGTGGAGATCGCTCGCAAACTTGTAGATATCAACGTGCCCCGCGCCGAGATTGTCAAAATCTTCTCCGGTTTAACCCCGGCCAAGATTGCCACAGTTATGGATGAGCTAAATATGGTTGAAATGATGATGGGTGTGCAAAAAATGCGTGCTCGTCGTACCCCCAGCAACCAGGCTCATGTCACCAACATTCAAGACAACCCCGTGCTGCTGGCCGCTGATGCCGCTGAAGCCACCTACTATGGTTTCTGATGAAATCGAAACCACGGTCGCCGTCTTCAACTACGGCCCGATGAATGCTGTTGCGCTGCTGGTTGGTGGTCAAACAGGTCGTCCTGGTGTTTTGAGCCAGGATGCTTTGGAAGAAGCCACAGAATTGCAACTTGGGTATGCTCGGTCTCACCGCTTATGCTGAAACCGTATCCGTCTATGGCACCGAACAAGTCTTCAAAGATGGCGACGACACCCCCTGGTCGAAAGCATTCCTGGCATCTGCCTACGCTTCGCGTGGTTTGAAAATGCGCTACACCTCCGGTACCGGCTCTGAAGTGCAAATGGCTTATGCCGAAGGCAAATCGATGCTGTACTTGGAAGTTAAGTGCGTCATGATCACCAAAGGTGCTGGTGTACAAGGTTTGCAGAACGGTTCCATTAGCTGCATCGGTGTACCCGGTGGCGTTCCTGGTGGTATCCGCGCTGTATTGGCTGAAAACCTGGTTACAACCTGCCTCGACCTCGAAGTTGCGTCCGGTAATGACCAAACCTTCTCCCATTCACCATTCCGTCGTACTGCTCGTTTGATGGGACAGTTCCTGCCCGGTACAGATTTCATCTTCTCCGGTTACAGCGCCTCGCCCAACTACGACAACGTATTCGCTGGTTCCAACTTCGACACCGATGACTACGATGATTTCCTCATCTTGCAGCGCGACCTGAAGATTGACGGTGGTTTACGACCAGTGCTGCGAAGAAGATGCCATCGCCATTCGCAACAAAGCGGCCAAAGCATTGCAAGCTGTGTTCGCTGAATTCGGTCTACCGGCCATCACCGACGAAGAGGTTGAAGCAGCCACCTACGCTCATGGCAGTAAAGACATGCCAGCCGCGCGACAAAGTACAAGACACCAAAGCGGCGCAAGACATCGTGAAACGTGGCATCACAGGCATGGACGTTGTCAAAGCATTGGCCAAAAATGGTTATCCCAGAAGTCGCCGAAGCGATCCTGAACGTGCAGAAACAGCGCGTTTCCGGTGACTACCTGCATACATCCGCCATCCTGGACAAAGATTTCAATGTCGTGGCAGCAATCAACGACTTGAATGATTACCAAGGCCCAGGTACCGGCTATCGTCTCGAAGGCAAACGTTGGGAAGAAATTTCCAATATCCGTCATGCGATGAGCCCGGAGGACATTTAGGCTTGACCGGAAAATAGGTCAAGCCTTAAGGAGAAACCCATGGCACAAATATCTGAAGCTGTAGTGCGGGAAGTTGTAAAAGAGATTTTGGCACAGGTTGCAAATGGCAACGGTGCCGCTCCAGCAGCTCCTGCTGTATCCCCTGCCAATGGCGATTACGCTGTCGCTGACATGACCATGCGTGAAGCTGGCGAAGCACGGCAAGGCACGTCCTCGGATGAGGTTGTGATCGCGCTGGCCCCCGCCTTTGGCGATAAATTAAAGAAACGTACGATTACGGGCATCCCCCATACGGCCGTTTTGCGTGAACTGATGGCTGGCATTGAAGAAGAAGGCATGAAACCCCGCATCATTCGGGTGTGGCATACCTCCGACGTGGCCTTTGTTGGCAAACGTGGTGCGGAATTAAGCGGTTCTGGCATTGCTATAGCGATTCAATCGCGTGGCACCACTGTCATTCACCAACGTGACTTGCAGCCCGCTGCAAAACATCGAACTGTTCCCGCAGGCGCCCGTACTCACGCTGGAAACCTACCGCAACATCGGTCGGAACGCAGCCCGTTATGCCAAAGGCGATTCACCGCCACCGGTTGAGCAGTACAGCGACCAAATGGCACGCCCCAAGTATCAAGCTATTGCCGCGGTCTACCACATTCGGGAAACCGAGTTTGTAGATAAGAAAAAGAAACCGATGGACGTGGATGTCCAATTCAACTAAGGAGAATTGAAAATGTCACAACAAGATATGATTGCTGCAATCGTAAAAGAGGTTCTCTCTGAGTTGAATGGTGGAAATGGCAGTGCGCCAGCCCCAGCGGCAAATGGCAACAAATTATGCTACAAAGTTGACTATCCTCTGTCCGAAAAACGGCCGGAATTGGTCAAAACCGCTACTGGCAAAAGCCTGGACGACATCACGCTGGATGCCGTCGTTTCTGGTGCTGTGAAAGCAGAAGAAATTCGCATCACACCGCAGACGCTGGAATACCAGGCACAAATTGCTGAAAGCATTTCTCGGCCGCAGTTGGCCAACAACATGCGCCGCGCTGGTGAACTGACCAATGTTCCCGATGCTCGTATGCTGGAAATCTACAACGCCCTGCGTCCAAACCGTTCAACCAAAGCTGAACTTCTGGCCATCGCCGATGAACTAGAAAATCAATATGGCGCCAAAGTATCCGCCAACTTCATCCGTGAAGCCGCTGGTGTTTACGAAGCCCGTGATGTATTGAAATAGTCGAGTAGTCAGGTAGTCGATAAGTCTTGTAGTCTAATAGTCTGGTTATGCAGGCTATCGGGCTACTCGACTACTCGACTACAAGACTACCGGTCTACAAAGACTAATCTTATGACTAGCATTATTGCCGGCATTGATGTAGGAAATTCCACTACCGAAGTTGCCATTGCCGAAATCAGCAGTTTCAACAGCCCGCCTCGCTTTTTGGGTGCCAGCCGTGTCCCGACAACCGGTATCAAAGGCACCTTGAGCAATATCCCTGGGATGAAATTCTCCTTGCGGCAGGCGGCGGAAGATGCAGGCATCGATATTAGCGAAATTGACCTTGTTTTGCTCAACGAAGCGACGCCGGTCATCGGTGATATTGCGATGGAAACCATCACGGAGACCATCATCACCGAGTCGACGATGATTGGTCATAATCCTGGTTCTCCGGGCGGGATGGGCATTGGCGTGGGTATGACTACCCACATCACCCATCTGATTTCGGTAAAACGGGGCGCATCGGTCATTGTGGTGATTCCCAGAGGGATACGATTTTGAGATAGCCGCTTCGTTAATCAAGCGAGCAATTGAAGCTGGTGTAGATGTGCAAGGCGGCATCGTGCAATCTGACGATGGCGTGCTGATTGCGAATCGTTTGCCCAAAATATTGCCGTTTGTCGATGAGGTTGGCTTGATTGATCAGGTTCCGCTGAACATGCTGGCCGCCGTTGAGGTGGGTGAACATGGACAGGTGATTCGCCAATTGTGTAATCCGTATGGCATTGCCACATTGTTTGACCTGACACCCCAAGAAACGCAGATGGTGATTCCGATTGCCAAAGCGTTGATTGGGCTGCGCTCGGCGGTGGTGATTCGCACACCAGCCGGTGATGTCAAGACCCGCCGGATTCCGGCTGGGACTTTGAAGCTGATTGGTGATACGAGAACGGCCGTTGTCGAACTAGACGGTGGCGCAGATGTCATCATGGACGGGTTGGCAACAATCGGCCGACTAGCAAGACGTGACCGGCGAACCGGGAACCAACGTCGGCGGCATGGTCGAGCGCGTGCGCCAAACCATGAGCGACGTCACCGAAAAGCCGATCAAAGATGTCAAAATCCGTGACATTCTGGCCGTAGACTGCCTGGTTCCGCAACAAGTATCTGGTGGTCTGGCCCAAGAATTTTCGATGGAAAATGCCGTCGGTCTGGCGGCGATGGTCAACACCGACCAACTGCTTATGGAGCGGCTGGCACTGGCGCTGGCACAAGAAATCGGTGTGCGTGTGGAATTGGGCGGCGTTGAAGCCAATATGGCCATCCTGGGTACGCTGACCACACCCGGCATTGATGTGCCACTGGCTATTCTCGACCTGGGTGCTGGTTCAACCGATGCAGCCTTGATGACCAAAGACAAAGATGTGCAAAGCATCCATCTGGCGGGTGCGGGCAACATGGTTTCCCTGCTCATTCAGCGTGAACTCGATTTGCCAACCGGCACCAATATCGACGTAGCTGAACAAATCAAGCGGTATCCATTGGCCAAAGTCGAGAGCTTGTTCCACATCCGCAACGAAGATAATTCGGTGCGCTTTTTTGAAGATCCGCTAGACCCGCGTCTGTTTGGCCGGGTGGCACTGGTTACAGAAGGCGGTTTGATTCCCATCCCCACAGAACACACGATTGAACGCATCCGTGAAGTGCGGCGCGAAGCAAAGCGGCGTGTCTTTTTACGCAACAGTTTACGTGCCTTGAAGACGGTCGCGCCGCTGGGCAATATTCGCAATATCGAATTTGTGGCGATTGTCGGTGGCTCTGGTCAGGATTTTGAACTGTCGCAGATGTTGATGAACAAACTGGCTGAGTTCGGCACGGTGGTGGGCGCGGCCAATATTCGCGGCAAGCTGGGCACGGTGAATGCGGTAGCGACCGGGTTGGTGTTGAGTTACATCGAAAGGCAGAGGGCTGGTTAAGATGGCTCCTTTTGCACAGGAACGGCCGTGTATCCACGTCACCTTTTTACCCGGCGCTGACGAAACGTTGTATCCGCTGGGTGCAAATCGGCGCGGAAGAAGAAGGTGTCCCTTGCCAACTGGTGAGCGAGCAGGCTAACGATTTGGTCGCTCTGGCTTACGCCGCCTCAAAAAGTTCGCGCTTTAACATTGGCGTGGGCGTGTCGGATACGGAAGTGGTATTGCATGAAATGCACATGCCGCCGGAACAACCGGTGCTGGCATTCAAGTTTTCTGGCAAAGCAGACTATTTTTGCAGATTGATGGGCGCAAATGCCGCCCGCATGATTATTCGCAAGCCGTTCCGCTTTGACGACGAACCTGCACCATTTGAAAACAAAACGACTGTGCAAGATGCAGAAATACCTGCTTATACACCACCATCGTCAATCTATGTCGGCAACTGAAACAAACAGATTCACCAACCTGACTATTCGATCCAGCTCAAATTGCAAAAATCGTGGCTGTGGTCATTCAGAAATTACAAGAGAGAGGTCTCCATGAAACAAGCATTGGGACTTGATAGAAACAATTGGATTGGTAAGCGCCATTGAAGCCGCCGACGCCGCCGTGAAGGCGGCCAATGTGACTTTGCTGGGCTTATGAAAACACAAAAGGCGGCGGCAAGATTACGATCAAATTTGTAGGTAATGTAGGCGCAGTACAAGCTGGTGTCGCCGCTGGTGTCGCTGCCGCTTCTCGCATTGGCGAGGTGTATGGCCAACGTGTTATTCCCCGGCCTCACGATGAAATCGACGCGCTGATCCTCAATGTGGATCGAGGTCGTGGTTTGGATGAGCCGAAAGCAGATGACTCCAAAGCCCAAGAAGCAGCCAGCGCCCCAACAGCAGTTGAGACGCCTGAACCGAAAGCGGTAGAAGCAACCTGTGCAGCCACCACCAAAGTCTGGCGACCCGTGCAAATTACCCGCCCAACCTGGCTCTAGAATATTGCTTTGTGCATCGGAATCAAGGCTGAAGCAGTGACATAAAAGGAAAGGTATCCGTGACCACGATTACGAATCAACCCACGCGAAACCTAAATGGCACGCAGTTCAACTATTGAACGCATCTCAGCAAGAAGTGATGCGCCGTCTGGCTGACATGCAAGCAGGACACTTTCTTGCCTGAGTCAGATGAACCGATCCCAGTTGTCAAAAATGGCAATCTGGAATTGGAAACGCCCATCGGTGTCTCTGTGCGGCACGTTCATCTTGTGCCCGGAACATGTCGAAATCCTGTTTGGCAAAGGCCACGACTTGAGCGTCTACAACGAGCTGTATCAGAAAGGGTATTACGCCGCGCGTGAGCAAGTGATGGTTGTGGGACGCAAACGCTGTATCGAAAAAGTACGCGTGCTTGGGCCTACCCGCCCCTATTCACAAGTGGAACTAGCCCAAACGGATGCGTTGGTTATTGGCATGAAACTGCCAATGGCAACCAATGGCGCAGACCCCGCTTGCCAGCCTATCACCCTTGTCGGCCCTGAAGGGGCAGTGATGTTACCGGGCAAAGGCGAAGGCGGCGCGTTTATTGCCCGACGACACATCCATTTGAATGATGTTACGGCCGAAAAATTGGGCGTTAAGAATGGCGATTTGCTTGATTTACGCATTGATGGGCCACGTCCTACTACATTGCACGATATTTTGGTGCGTGTGAAAGCGGGCTGGTTTACGGAAGTGCATTTGGATACGGATGAAGGCAATGCTGTGGGTTTACGCAGTGGACAGACTGGCACGTTGATTGTGCCCAGAAGGAATAGATTGTGGAACAGGCATTGATTGAGGAAGTTGTAGCCAAAGTCGTGGCATTGGTACGGGCAAAGATGATTGCTGGCGTACCGAAGAAGCGGGTGCTGATGTTGTTTAGCGGCGCCAGCACAGGCTACGTGGTGGGCATGGATACGATTCGTATGCTTACGCAGGCTAACCATGATCTGACTGTTTTTATGACGGCATCGGCCGTACACGTTGTCGGAGAAGAGAATGTGCTTCAGGCAGGTGCTAAAGAAATCATCACACCAAACCAATGGGTCAACACGCCAGGGTTGGTGCGCGAAACGGATTTGGTGCTGGTGCCTACACTGTCAATGAATACTGCCGCACGATTGGCATTTGGGATTGATGGATTCGTTGTTTTCCACGTTGGTATTAGGCGCTTTATTGGCAGACAAACCGGTTATCGCCATCTGTGATGGGGCAGACCCTTATGGCAATGGCGGCCTGATTTTTAGTGATGATTTTGTTGGTTCTCCCGCATTACGGGCAAAGATGGTGGAGAATTTAAGCACCCTCATTGATTACGGCGTCCATCTGGTTGATGAAGAGAGGTTTGTCCCCCAGGTAATTCGTCTGATGCAAACAGACACCCGCCAACCTCCAAGCAAACCATCTTTGCCTGTGGCACAGACATCTGTGGTGCAAATATCGGATAACGGCCGTTCTGCCATTCTCACCGAATCCGATTTAGTCAGCTATCAACCAGGAACCACAGTGCATATACCCGCCCATACCCGGCTGACACCGTTAGCCCAAGACAGCGCTCAAAAACGAAACTTGACGCTGGTATTTGAAAATTAGAGGTGAACTATGCGTTTAGCAAAAGTGATTGGCACAGTTGTCGCCACTCAAAAAGAAGAGTCTCTGATCGGTTTGAGGCTGTTAGTAATTGATGAAATCGATCCGCGCAGCGAACAACCTAAAAATAATTGTTTAATCGCCGTGGATAATCAGGGCGCTGGGGCGGGAGATACTGTGTTATGGGTACAAGGCGGCGCGGCACGTGTCATTAGTGATATACACCGTTATGCCCCCCTCGATGTCGCCATTGTCGGTATCGTTGATTCGGTGGATGTAAACGAATGAGTGGCAAAGTTTACACTCGTGGCGGCGACGCCGGACAAACATCACTGCTGGGCGGCATCCGCGTAGACAAGGACGATGCTCGCATTGAAGTGTACGGCACGCTGGATGAAGGCACATCGATGTTGGGCATGGCTCGCGCCACGACCCAATACGATGATCTTTGCCGCCACATCATCGACATGCAAGGCGAATTGATTCCGATTATGGCAGAAGCCGCCTTTGTCAAAGGCGAAAAAGAACTCAAGTTTGAAGTACCCCAGGTCAAGCCGGAACAAGTGACGCGTCTGGAAGGCATCATTGATTTTTACAATCAGGAGTGGATTCAAACGGGACAATTTGTGCGCCCTGGTGGTTCTCAAGCCTCGGGGATGATGGATATGGCACGGGCTATTTTCCGCCGCGCTGAACGACGACTCATTTCGCTCAATCGGCAGGAAGCGCTCAACCCGCATCTGATGAAGTACGTCAATCGGTTGTCTGATTTGTTGTATGTGTTGGCGCGGATTGATGAACAGCGCACGTTGATTCAGACGATTGCTGATAATTTACCGCCTGAATTGGAGAAACGGCCGTATGATCACGGCCAATACCCCCAAGGAGAAAATGATATGGCTCCCACATTAAAAGAATGCGACCGTATGGTCGAAGCTGGCATGAAAAAAGCAGAAGAAATCGGCTGTCCAATGGTCTTGACCGTTGTCGATCAAAACGGCGACGTCATCGAATCGCGGCGCATGGACGATGCACTCATCGTCAGCATCACCCTGGCCCCGCATAAAGCCTACACCGCCGCCACCGTTCGTCTGGCTACCCATGAGCTGGCCAAAGTCGCCCAACCGGGCGAATCCCTCTACAGCATCGACGTCAACCTGCCCAAAATCACGCTGGTCGGCGGCGGTTTGCCCCTGACAAAAAGATGGCAAAGTCGTCGGCGCTGTCGGCGTTAGCGGCGGCTCAGTAGAACAAGACATTGCCGTCGCTGAGGCGATGGTGGCGGCTTACTAAAGACAAGAATTGAGATTCAAAGATTTCACAGATTACACAGATTACAAATCTCCAATCTGTAAATCTGCGTAATCTTGATTTTTATCAGGAGAATCTCATGACTGTACAGATTCAAGACTCACAAATCGAAGCCATCATTCAACAAGTGTTGGCACAAGTTAATATCAACGGCAGCCAGGGCACACTGCCCCGCGCCGCTCAATATCGTGGCGTATTCGCTACACCGGATGAAGCCGTAAAAGCGGCCACGACCGCGTTGGCAAAATTCCGACGTGTCAGCCTGACCCAGCGCAAAGCAATCATTCAAGGCCATGCGTGAAACTGTCATCGAAAATGCCCAAAAATTGGCTCAACTCGCTGTTGAAGAAACTGGCATGGGTCGCGTTTCTGACAAAGTGTTGAAGAACTTGCTGGTCGCCGAAAAGACACCTGGTGTTGAAATTCTGCCCAACGATGCCTATGTCGGCGATGATGGCCTGACACTGGAAGAATGCGCTCCCTTTGGCGTTATTCTGGCCATCACCCCGGTCACCAATCCGACAGCGACGGTCATCAACAATGCAATCAGCATGGTGGCGGCTGGCAACACGGTCGTTTTCGCCCCGCATCCCGCCAGTCAGACAATCCTCGTTAACGACGATGGATTTGCTGAACGAAGCGATCGAAAGCGCCGGTGGTCCACCGAATTTGTTGGTAGCAGCGCAAGAAGCGACCATCGAAACAGCACAAGAACTGATGAACCATCCAGGTATCCCCTTGATTTGTACGACAGGTGGTCCAGCAGTCGTCGATGCTTCACTTTCTTGTGGCAAACGTGCCATTGGTGCGGCGGCAGGGAATCCACCGGCGCTGGTTGATGATACGGCCGATCCCGAAAAAGCAGCCCGTGACATCATCTTGGGCCATTCTTTTGACAACAATATGCCTTGCACTTCGGAGAAAGAGGTCGTCGTCACGGCCGGTATCGCCGATGCATTGATGAACGCTTTCCGCAAAGCTGATAATGCCCATGTCTTAGACCCAGCCATGTTGCCTCAACTCGAACAAGTTGTATTGAATTCAAAGCGACACGGCCCAAATCGCAAATATGTCGGTCAAAATGCGTGTGTCATTCTGGCTGAACTGGGTATTGCTGCCGATGAAAATATGCGCGCCATCATCGTGGAAGTGGACAAAGATCACCCCTTTGTGCGGCATGAGTTGATGATGCCGGTTTTAGGTGTTGTGCGCGTGCGTGACTTTGAAGAAGGTGTCAATGTGGCCGTGGAAGTTGAGGCCGGTTTGCGGCATTCGGCCATTATTCATTCTTCAAATATTTATCACATGAGTGAATACGGCCGTGCCATCAACACCACCGTATTTGTCAAAAATGCACCTTCTTATGCCGGACTTGGTTTTGGCGGTGAAGGCCATACCAGCTTCACCATCGCTGGTCGCACTGGCGAAGGCATGACAACAGCCCGTACTTTTACGCGTATCCGGCGCTGTACGTTGGTTGGGGCTTTTCAGCGGTCTAACGAATTAGATTAGA
This sequence comes from uncultured Chloroflexia bacterium, assembly GCA_963701435.1. Lineage (GTDB taxonomy): Bacteria > Chloroflexota > Anaerolineae > Promineifilales > Promineifilaceae > JAACFF01. The sequence goes on from CAVPAL010000005.1 coordinate 24,811, forward strand.
TTGCGCTAGGTCGGATCGTTAATCTCGACCTACATTTATAGGAGATTATCGTGGAAAAAACAGCAAACATTGTCAACGCAGTCAAACAAGCAGGGGTAACAGGGGCTGGTGGTGCAGGTTTCCCGACACATGTCAAAATGCAAGCACAAGCGGAATATGTGCTGGCAAATGGTGCCGAATGTGAACCGCTGACGCATGTAGACAAACAGTTGATGATTCACCATGCACCAGAAGTTGTGGCTGGTATGCGCCTGGCGATGCAATCTACGGGAGCCAAGAAAGGCATCATCGGCATCAAAGCGAAATACAAAGAAATCATCGCCATTGTGCAAGCAGCGATTGGCGACCAAGACGACATCACCAGTTTCTGGATTGGGCAATTTTTATCCGTCTGGCGATGAGCAGGTGATGGTCTACGATATGTTAGGCCGCATTGTGCCCGAAGGTGGCATTCCCATTGATGTTGGTTGTGTCGTTCAGAATATCGAAACGCTCTACAACATCAATGCCGCCGCGCAAGGCAAACCAGTTACCCATAAATACATCACGGTGATTGGTGCGGTGCAGCAGCCCATGTCGGTCTGTGTACCGATTGGCATCACGATTCAAGAGGTGTTGGATTTAGCCGGTGGTGTCATCACACCAGAACCGGTGATTTTAGATGGCGGGGCGATGATGGGCGAGGTCATCACAGATTTCAGTCAGCCAGTCACCAAACGTACAAAGATGCTGCTGGTTTTGCCCTATGACCACCAACTAAGTGCGAAACGACGCACACCGCGCACGGTTATTAGACGCGCAAGCGGTAGCAGCTTGTGACCAATGTTATTACTGTACTGACTACTGCCCACGCCACGCGCAGGGACATGCGATTGAACCCCATAAACTGATTTTGCTGTTGGCCTCTGGTGTCCCGCTAACGGATGCGCAAATGGCTGGCGCGATGCTTTGCTGTGAATGTCGTACTTGCAATTATGCTTGTCCGGTCCATTTGGCACCCGGTGACATTGCGCTCAATATCAAGCGCGATCTTGTGAAAGCCGGGTTGAAGAATCCCTATAATCGTCAAACTGAAGTGAATCCCTATCGCGATTACCGGCGTGTGCCGATGCTGCGCTTGATCAATCGTTTGGGTTTGGCTAAGTATGATGTGGCGGCTCCGTTAACGGCCGTTACCACCACCTACTCCCGCGTCACCCTCAACCTCAGCCAACATATTGGCGCACCCGCCCAACCAGTCGTGCGCGTAGGCGACAACGTAAAAGCCGGCGATCTGGTCGGACAAATTCCAGACGGCGCTTTAGGCGCACCCATCCATGCCAGCATCGATGGCGTTGTGCAAGACATGACAAATGAAGCAATCATAATCGAGGCAAATTAATATGATGCCAGAAACCGTATTTCCCAGAACAACAACTGTGAAAAAAGCCCTTGGCTTAATTGAATTACGCAGCATTGCACGCGGTATGAAAACAACCGACGCTATCCTAAAAGCTGCTGATGTCGAACTGCTGCGTGCCCATGTCGTCTGCCCTGGCAAATATATTATCCTGGTAGCAGGCAGCATAAGTCACGTAAAAAATGCCGTATCCATCGGCCAGCGAGTTGCGCCAGAAATAGTGGTAGACCATTTCATTCTCTCCAACGTCCATCCCAGCATCTTCCCGGCAATAATGGCGACGACTGAGATTGAAAAAGTCAAAGCGATTGGTGTGATTGAAACATTCACCCTGGCTGCATCAATCGTCGCCGCAGACCTTGCTGTTAAAGCTGCACCAGTTGATTTGATTGAAATTCGTCTGCCTTTCGCGATGGGTGGTAAAGCGTTCACTGTATTCACCGGTGAAGTCAGTGCCGTGCGCAGTGCTGTCAACACAGCAGCCGAACGGCTCAAAGATGAAGGCGTGATCGACTCCTTTGAAGTCATTCCTTCACCGCACAAAGATTTAATTGAAAAATTGTTATAAAAAACAAGAGGAGAAAATTATGTTTGATATATTGTATTTAGTTGCCGCATTTGCTGGTGGTATGTTTGGTGCCGCAGTTGGCGCTATTCCAGCATTTATTATAACAGGTCTAGCAGCGGTTATCGGTGCTGCTGTGGCCATGATCACTGGAGATGGAACTTTAGTTGGAGCGATAGCTTTTGGCCCATTTCTTGGGCCGCATGTAGCCTTTGCCGGTGGCGTTGCCGGGGCAGCTTATGCCTCGAAGAAAGGCAAACTAGATGGTGGGAAAAGTATCCTGACAGCATTGGCAGGCCTGAATTCACCCGATGTCTTGTTCGTCGGTGGCGTATTTGGCGCACTCGGCTATCTAATTGCCTGGTTGTATGCTTTTATTCCCAATATTGGTGGAGCAGGCTGGACTGATACGATTGCGTTATCTGTCGTGACGACTGCAATCATCGTCCGTTTGGTTTTCGGTACCTCTGGTCTTTTGGGCAAGGTTCCCCAAGGGTACAGCCGCTGGGTGGCCAGTGACAAAGGGGCCTGGATCCCGTGGCAGTCCAAACCACTGCAACTGATTGCCATTGCGATAGCATTTGGTTTTTCAGCCGCCTACATTACCTACGCCTATTCTGATCTGCCGGGTGGCGCAACGATACCTGTCTTGTTTTGGGGTATTTCTGCAGTTTCTTTGGTTTTCTTACAGTTTGGCACGGAAGTTCCTGTTACCCATCATGTGACGTTGCCGGCTGGATTAGCTGTTGTTGCCAGTGGTGATATTTGGTGGGGACTTGCATTCGCTTTCTTGGGCATTTTCTTAGGCGAAGTAGCGGCCTGCATTTTCACCACTTACGCAGACACACATATTGACCCCCCGGCAGCATCCATCGCGGCTACCACCACCTTATTGGCCATTTTTGGAGCTGCAAGCCTGTTCAATTTGAATGGTATTGCGGCGCTCGTGGTTGCCATTGTGGTGGCTGGCATTGGGTATGCTTTGTTCACCTGGCTACAAAAGGAGCCGGTAACGGCCGTACCCGCTGCTGCCGACTAATTGGTATTCTCCTGGCGATCCAAAGCGGTAGCCAATTGCCACAGGTATGCATAAATCATGCCTGTGGCATCTTTCAAATTCTCGGAATATCCACCCACACCCACATAAAAAGGAGCGCATAATGACTGCACAAACGTATGAAGCCGTTTATACAAATTGGAAGGCTGATCCGGAGACTTTTTGGGCAGAAGCTGCCCAAGATGTTCATTGGTACAAAACTTGGGACAAAATCTTAGACGATTCCCGCGCCCCCTTGTATCGCTGGTTTGTTGGTGCTGAACTCAATAGTTGTTACAACGCGCTGGATCTGCATGTGGAAAACGGCCGTTCCGAGCAGCTTGCCCTTATTTACGACAGCCCTGTCACTGATACCGTTCAGAAGTTTACCTATAGGCAATTGCGTGATCAGGTAGCTAAGGTAGCTGGTGTACTAACGAACATGGGCGTCAAAAAGGGGGATCGCGTCATCATTTACATGCCAATGGTGCCCGAAGCAGTCATGGCAATGCTGGCTTGTGCTCGCATTGGCGCCGTACATTCTGTGGTATTTGGTGGTTTCGCTGCTAACGAATTAGCCACGCGCATTGACGACGCTAAGCCTAAAGCAATCCTTTCTGCATCATGTGGCATTGAACCTACCCGCATCGTGGAGTACAAACCATTGCTAGATCAGGCCATCGATATCGCTCAATTCAAGCCAGAGAAATGTCTAATTTTGCAGCGTCCCCAGCTTAAAGCCAATTTTGTTCCTGAGCGCGATCTCGATTGGGTTACGGCCGTAGAAAAGGCCGAACCGGTCGATTGTGTGCCTGTTGCAGCCACTGATCCACTGTATATTCTCTACACCTCCGGCACAACGGGCATTCCTAAAGGGGTGGTGCGCGACAATGGCGGACATCTGGTGGCTCTCAAGTGGAGCATGAAAAACCTCTACGGTGTGGACCCAGGTGATGTTTATTGGGCTGCTTCAGACGTGGGTTGGGTTGTAGGTCATTCTTATATTGTCTATGCACCATTATTTCATGGGTGTACAACCATTTTGTATGAAGGCAAACCAGTTGGTACGCCCGATCCTGGGGCATTTTGGCGTGTCATCGCCGATTATGGTGTGCAAACGATGTTTACCGCGCCCACCGCTTTCAGGGCCATCAAACGGGATGATCCCAATGGTTCGTACAAAGAAAAATACGATTTGAGCCATTTCAAGGCTTTGTTTCTAGCGGGTGAACGCTGTGACCCAGATACATTAAAATGGGCAGAAAATTTACTCGGCGTTCCCGTGATCGACCATTGGTGGCAAACGGAAAGTGGTTGGCCGATGGTCTCTAATCTCTTAGGCATTGAGATGTTGCCTATTAAACCTGGTTCTGCCAGCTAAGCCAGTACCCGGATACGATGTACATGTTATCAATCTCTTCGGTGAAGAGGCTGATCCAGATGAAATCGGTGACATCGTGGTAAAACTACCGCTCCCCCCAGGCGCATTGCCCACCCTCTGGCAAAATGACGCTGGCTTTGTGCGCTCCTACTTGAGAGCATACAATGGATATTATTTAACATCAGACGCTGGTTATAAAGATGAAGATGGCTACATATTTATCATGAGTCGCACAGATGACATCATCAATGTGGCTGGACACCGTCTATCGACAGGTGGCATTGAAGGTATCATTTCAGCCCACCCTGATGTGGCAGAATGTGCCGTTATTGGTGTTAATGATCAACTAAAAGGGTCTCTACCATTGGGTCTCGTTGTCTTGAAAACTGGTGTAGATCGAGATCATGATGAAATTGTGAAAGAGGTCATCATTATGGTACGTGAGGAGATTGGGCCGGTTGCTGCATTTAAAAAAGCAGTAGTAGTAGAACGGTTGCCGAAAACGCGTTCTGGCAAGGTGCTGACGTGGTACAATGAAAAGCATAGCAGATCAACAGGAATGGAAAATGCCAGCTACGATTGACGATCCTTCGATTTTGGATGAAATCGGTGATTCTTTGGCAGAAGTAGGGTATGGGCCAAATATTTAGTAACTGATTAGAGAACTGTAAACATCAGCACAGAAACGATAAGGAAAAGAACTCTCAAAAAAATCTAGTTGTGTAACTAATGATGCAATTTGCTTCACATTGGCTGGTTTTCTCGCTGAAATCAGGTGGTTTGGCGTAAGCATATAGACGTATTGTAGGCATAAATAGACGATTATTCAATTGTAATTGCAGACTTGAGATATTGAGAAGGAAGGTACTACAATGCACGTAAAGAACTAAAGTAAGGTGCTGAATAGAGGTTACAGAATTGTTTTGCAACATAATTTGGCAGGAAAACAACATCGTGTTTTATACACGTGAGTGAGCGAATCCCGTCGCTCCCGTTCCTGTATAAAAATGGGTCAACTTTGAAGTAGGTTGGCCCATTTGCTTTATGACCAAGAACCAGGTCGTAATTTGAGCGCAAGGTCATTGCCCGCATCAAGGGCATCTCCACCCTGGCTGAAGAAGTCGGCATGACCTGCCAGGGTTTGCAAAAGGCGCTTTCCGCCAAAAGCTACCCGCGCCTGGACAACATCAATGCCATCATGCAGGCGATGAGCTACCAGCTTTTGCCGCACCGTCTAGAAAAAACCGCCGCCTGATCGCCATGAGCCACACCACTCCCGCCGCTGCCCGCTACGGCCGTTGTCCCATCGCCAGGCCCACGACACAGGCAACGGCCGTTCCACCATCGCGACGACGTCTTCTATTATATAAACCCTCAATATAAGCAAAGATGTCGCAACGGGCCTCAGCGTGGTTACGACAAGCGCGCCGATCCATCAACTCGTTTTTAATGTGGCCTTGAACTCCTCTGTATAACGTCGTTTTCTGTTTGACATAATGTTTGGCCCGCCATGATCAACGTGTAAACGTCGTGTAAAAATACCTGGCGCCAGCTTAATTTCAACAAAGCGCCAGTTGACAAAACATATTCACAGCGTTAATCTCTAAATCCTAATTTACCCAATTTTAATCCACGAGGACGAACCTTGTTTAAAAGCATACGTGATTCACTTAGTAAGACCCGGCAGTCGATGTTCGGTCAAATTGCCTCTGTCTTGGGCGCCGGTGACGTAACCGAAGAAACCTGGGAAGATCTGGAAGCGCTCCTTATCCAGGCTGATGTTGGCGTTCCAACCACGCTTTACCTGATTGATACCTTGCGTGATCGTACTACCAGGGAAGGTATTTATCAGGCGGATCAATTAACCATAGCTCTCAAAGAAGAACTGCGCCGGATTCTTGGTGAGCCCGGTGTGTTTGAAATGGAGGAGCCGCGTTTGTTAACCGTTGTCATGGTTGTGGGCGTAAACGGCTCCGGCAAAACAACAAGCATCGGAAAACTGGCCAATTTTTATAAAAATGAAGGCAAAAAACCGGTCGTTGTGGCCGGCGACACTTTTCGGGCGGCGGCGATTGATCAATTGAAAATTTGGAGCGAGCGCGCCGATGTGCCGATCATCTCGGGACAGCCGGGCGGCGATCCGGCAGCAATCGCTTATGATGGTATACGCGCCACGCGCGCGCGCGGCTACGATTTGTTATTTGTGGATACGGCCGGAAGGCTGCACACAAAATATAACTTGATGAAAGAGTTGGAAAAAGTGTATGGCGTTTGCAAAAAGAGCGTCCACCAGGCGCCTCACGAGGTTTTGCTGGTTTTAGATGCGCCAACCGGGCAAAATGCACTTATTCAGGCGCAAAAATTTAAGGAGTCAGTACACGTTACCGGAGTGGTATTAACCAAATTGGACAGCACGGCCAAAGGGGGCATGGTGTTCGCCATTTATCGCGAACTTGGCGTGCCGGTGCGCTTCATTGGAACCGGTGAGAGGCTGCAGGATTTGGCGCCGTTCGACCCTGACCAGTTTGTGGACGGCTTGTTTGAAGAGTAGGCTTTAGGAGAAAAAATAAAATGCTTGAAGAACTAACCACAAAATTGCGCCAGTTACAAGAAACAGTTGACCATTTGCGGAGGCGTCTTTGACGTAGATGCAAAAAGTGAACGCTTGCAAAGTTTGATTCAGCTTTCAGCGGAACCGGATTTTTGGAACGATACGACGCGCGCACAAGCTACTATGCGCGACATCACCAGGCTGCGTAATCAAGTCGGCGTCTGGCAACGCATCAGTCATCACCTCGAAGAAACGCTTGAATTGGCTGAGTTAGACGACGAGGATTTGGAAGAGGAACTTGCCTTAGAAACCACGAAACTGGAAGAAGAAATCGACGAGTTGGAATTTCAGACGCTCTTCAGCGGTCCTCATGATGATGAAGATGCGATTCTAGCGATTCATGCGGGCGCTGGGGGAACAGAGGCGCAGGATTGGGCGCAGATGCTGCAGCGCATGTTTATTCGCTGGGCGGAGGCACATGGTTTTCGTGTTGAGATCCTTGACCAAAGTAGCGGTGATGAGGCAGGCATAAAAAGCTGCATGATGTCTATTCAGGGAGATTACGTATACGGCCGTCTCCAATCGGAGCGGGGCGTCCACCGTCTTGTGCGAATTTCACCCTATGATTCATCCAGCCGTCGCCATACATCGTTTGCAAAGGTTGAATTATGGCCGGATATTGCCGACGAAATCGAGATCGAAATTGATGAGAATGATTTGCGTATTGATCGCTTTCGGGCCAGCGGCGCCGGAGGCCAACACGTGCAAAAGAATGAAACGGCCGTACGCATTACGCATCTACCGACAGGCTTTGTGGTCTCTTGTCAAAATCAACGTTCTCTGACCCAAAATATGCACGTCGCGATGAATATTCTCAAAACACAGTTGTTTGAATTGGAACAATTGAAGCAGGAAGAGGAAATTGCGGCCCTGAAAGGGGAATCGGTTGACGCCGGGTGGGGCAACCAGATTCGTTCTTACGTGCTGCATCCATACAAAATGGTCAAGGATTTGCGCACCGGGCACGAAACCGGCAATACGCAGGCGGTTTTGGATGGCAGCCTGGATGGTTTCATGGAAGCCTACCTGAAAACAAAAGTAGGTGAATGGAAAATTGGACAAAATGAGCGCGAAATAAGTTTGCCAAATCAAAAATATTGTGTATCATTGAAGTTTTGCAAATTCTTACCTGTATCTAACGTAAAAGGTTTGACATATTGAAGATTGCCAATATAATTGAGGGCAATGACAACTATTTAGCGTGGAAACGAGAGCGTCGGCTGACCGCCGAACGCTCTTTTGTGTGTTTATATAAAAAACCACAATTGAGAAAAGGGTTGGAGCTGTTAACTTTTTGGGAGGTCAACTAGGTGGAAACAACAGATTTCCGTACATTGCGCATCAGTTTAGCATCCCCTGATCAGATTCGTTCCTGGTCTTATGGCGAGGTCACCAAACCAGAAACAATCAATTACCGTCGTTTACGGCCGGAAAAAGATGGCCTGTTTTGTGAGGCAATTTTTGGGCCAACCCGCGACTGGCAGTGTTACTGCGGGAAATATAAGAATATTCGTTATCGCGGCATCGTTTGTGATAAATGCGGCGTTGAAATTACGCGCTCATCAGTGCGGCGTGAACGTTTGGGTCATATTGAGCTTGCGGCGCCGGTAGCGCATGTCTGGTACACGCGCCGCGTGCCCAGTTACATGGGTTTGTTATTAAATATCTCACGTCGTAATTTAGACCGTGTGCTCTATTTTGCCCAATATGTGGTCACGCATGTGGATGATGACGCTCGCGAGCGCGCCCTGAAGCGTCTTGAACAAGAAGTCGAAGAGGCTGAGCTGCAAATGGAGGTGAAACTTCAGGAGCAGGTTGGTGAAACAACCATCGAAGCGTCAGCGCGCAAGGCTGAATTAGAGGCTGCAATAGAAGCGCTGAATGCCTCTTTCGAGGATCGTCTTGCGGCATTAACTGATGAGGTTGTAAAAGACGCCAAGACAATGGAACAACGGCTCGATAACCAGCAAGGAACGGCCGTTTCCGAGGAAATTTTGCTCGATGGTGAAGTCATCGTTGCCAAAGGTGAAAAAGTTGGGCGTGAACATACCGTCCTTGTACAAGAAATTACGACCGAGCGCCTGACGCGCGTTCAAAAAGATCATGAAGAGGATCATCAGACGCGTCTGGCTGCCATGCAGTTGGAATTGACCGAGCTGCAAACTGAAATCGATACCGTTGGCGACGAATTGCGTGAAAACATGGATCTAAACTTGATCCGCCTGCGGCAGCAGGCGCAGTCCAACCGGGAACAACTGGAAAACCTGGTGGTTATGCAATTCCTCAACGAAAATGAATTCCGCGAACTAAAAAGCAAATTTGGAAACGTTTTCCGGGCCGGAATGGGGGCAGAAGCATTCTTTGATATCCTCAAAAATATGGACCTGGATAAACTTTCCCGTGATTTGTGGCGGGAAGTGCGTACAACCCGTTCCAAACAAGCGGCTAAACGCGCCACTAAGCGCTTGCAAGTTGTCGAGGCTTTGCGCAGCAGCGGCAACCGTCCTGAATGGATGATTCTTACAGTGCTGCCCGTAATTCCGCCAGATTTGCGGCCAATGGTTCAATTAGATGGCGGCCGATTTGCTACCTCAGATTTGAACGATCTTTATCGCCGCGTTATCAATCGTAACAATCGATTAAAGCGGTTATTGGAATTGGGCGCTCCTGACGTTATCGTGCGTAACGAAAAACGTATGCTCCAGGAAGCCGTTGACAGTTTAATCGATAACAGCCAAAGGGGTAAAGCCCTTAGCCGCCGCGGGCGTCGTGAATTGAAATCGCTTTCCGACATGCTCAAGGGCAAGAAAGGCCGCTTCCGCCGGAATTTGCTGGGTAAACGTGTTGATTATTCCGGTCGTTCTGTGATTGTTGTTGGCCCAAAACTGCGTATGGGTGAATGCGGCTTGCCAAAGGTAATGGCTCTGGAACTATTCCGACCCTTTGTGATCAGCAAATTAATCGAATATGAATACGCGAGCAATGTAAAAGGGGCTAAACGTTATATCGAACGCCAGCCACCTGAAGTTTGGGAAGTTTTGGAGGAAGTAATCCAGGGTCGTCCAATTTTGCTCAACCGTGCGCCCACTTTACACCGTCTCGGTATCCAGGCCTTTATGCCCAAATTGGTTGAAGGCAAAGCGATTCACCTACATCCTTTGGTATGCGCCGCTTTTAATGCCGACTTTGACGGTGACCAGATGGCTGTGCATGTGCCGTTGTCACAAAAAGCGGTTGAAGAAGCAAAATCGTTGATGCTGGCAACCCGTAACTTGCTGAAGCCGGCCGATGGACAGCCGGTTGTCGGGCCGTCAAAAGATATGGTTTTGGGTGTATATTACATTACGCTCATGCGAGACGGCCGTTTCGGTGAAGGCCGCGTGTTTGGCAATCTTGATGAAGTAGAAATGGCTTATGAGCTTGGATTATGTGGACATACATGCCAAAATCAAAGTATATACGAACACCATTTATGATGACGACAATAATTTGTACGCCGATGAACAACCCCGCTCACGTCTGATTGAGACCAGCCCTGGCCGCGTACTCTTTAACAAGGCGCTGCCGGAAGAGGCGCGCTTCATCAATCGCCTGTTAGACAAAGGCGGCGTTAATCGTTTGATTAATCGCATTTACCGCATGGTTGGCGACGAAAAGACAATCAAAATGGTAGACGCCATCAAGGATATTGGCTTTAAATATGCAACCGTATCCGGTACAACCGTTGCGGTAGCTGATTTGACAATTCCCACAGAGCGAGAAGGTATCCTGGAAAATGCCCGCAAGCGCGTGGACGAGATTGATCGACAATATCGCCGTGGATTGCTCACCGAAGAAGAACAATACCAACGTACGGTCGAAACCTGGAATGAAGCCAAAGACAGGGTAGCGGATGCTGTGCGCGATGCGCTTGATCCCGAAGGCCCAATGGCTGTTATGGCGCTTTCCGGAGCTGGTAAGGGTGGATTTGGTCCCATTACACAGCTTGCCGGTATGCGCGGTCTCATGGCTGACCCACAGGGTCGTATTATTCCTGTGCCTATTCAATCTAACTTTCGCCAGGGGTTGGAGGCTTTGGAATATTTCATCTCAACGCATGGCGCGCGAAAAGGTTTGGCCGATACCGCTTTGCGTACGGCCGACGCCGGTTATTTGACCCGTCGTCTGGTTGATGTGGCGCAAGATATTATTATCACTTCTGAAGATTGTGAAACGCAAAAAGGCATTTGGGTTCGCCGCAAAGAAAACTTTGGCAAGCAGACTTTGGCCGAACGGGTTGCCGGCCGGGTTGCCGCTGCACCCCAGGTTCATCCGGAAACGGGTGAAATTATTATCAACGAGGGTGAACTGTACACCGACGAAAAATCAGAGTTGGTGGATAGTTCGGGCCTGGAAGACATCTATGTTTATTCCCCGATGACATGTGAAATGCGCAGCGGCATTTGTGCAAAATGTTATGGCATTGATTTGGGGCGTGGAAAACCAGTTGCTATGGGAACGGCCGTAGGCATTGTCGCCGCCCAATCGATTGGTGAACCAGGCACTCAATTAACACTGCGTACATTCCATACGGGTGGTACAGCATCCGCCAGTGGTGACATTACCCAGGGTCTACCGCGTGTTGAAGAACTTTTTGAAGCGCGTCAACGCCCGAAGGGCGAGGCAGTCATAACTGAAATCGGCGGCAATGTCGAAATACGAATAGTCGATGGTATCCGGCGCGCTTTTGTGATGGACCGCAAGATGGTTGATGACGTCTATGAAATTCCTGAAGGCTGGAATATCCGTGTTGGCGATAAAGACACGGTAGACGTCGGAGAAATTCTTATCGAAACGCCTGAAGCAGATGAAGTCATCACAGCCCGTCATGCGGGCCGAGTTGTACGCGATGGCGATAACTTGAAAGTCGTCTGGGAAAGTATCGATGAACAAGATTATGATATTCCCGCTGGTATGCGCATCCTTGTTTCAGATGGTCAGCAGGTTTCGCCTGGCCAGCAATTGACTGAAGGGTCAAAAAACCCGCATCGTATCCTGGATATTTTGGGGCGTGACGCCGTGACCCATTATTTGCTACATGAGGTTCAACAAGTTTACCGTCCGCAAGGACAAAATATCCATGACAAACACTTTGAGGTCATTATTCGGAAGATGCTCAGCAAGGTCATGATCAAAACATCTGGCGACACGGAAATGCTGCCGGGCGATCTGGTTGAAGCGCATGAATTCCAGTTCAATAATGAAGAAGTCATTGCGGAAGGTGGTGAACCGGCTGATGCGGAACCTGTGTTGTTGGGTATTACAAAAGCATCACTAAATACTGACAGCTTCTTGTCGGCCAGTTCCTTCCAGCATACGATTAAGGTTTTGGCCGGCGCTGCGATTGCGGGTAAGGAAGATCAACTTGTTGGTCTGAAGGAAAACGTGATTATCGGTAAGTTGATTCCTGCTGGAACCGGCTTCCAACTTCCATCAGACGAAGAAGATATTGAAGCGCTTTTGGATGAACCGGAAATCGATTTGGAACGCGTAACGACCTCTACGTTAATTGATGATAATACGGACTTGAGTGTTTTGGAAGCGATGATTGCAGCCGCAGCCGATCGCAAAAGTAGTGAATTGGAAGACGTGAGCTTTGAGGAAGATTTCGAATAGCCTCATTTGCTTAATCTAAAAAAAGCGGCGTCCAAATTTTTGGCGCCGCTTTTTTGATTTGAGCGAGTTTTGGTTGAGTATTCTTAAAAATCGCGATTGAGGAGCATGTCGGCCAATTGATATAATGCAGTAGCGGCCTCCCCTTGTGGCTGGGCCGCTGATAAATGATTTAGCGCTTTATTTGAGTAAGTTTGGGCTTTTTCATTAGCAAAATCCTGTGCGCCAAGCTTGTCAAGCTGGGTGATAACATCTTTCACAAAGGTCGTATCTGGTTCAGAATTTTGATAAAGTTCTTGCATTTTTTTACTCTTTTCAAGGCCATAGAGGATCGGTAGGGTTTTCTTCTTGGTGATTATGTCGGACGCGGCTGACTTGCCGGTTTTTTCTTCATTTCCCCAAATACCGAGAATGTCATCGATGACCTGAAACGCCAGGCCTAAATTTAGACCAAAGGCGGCATAATGCTGGGTTGTAGTAGGGGGGCTGCCGGCCACAAGTGCGCCTAATTCTGCACACAGAGCCAGCAAAACGGCCGTTTTCCCCTGAATCATCTCAATATATTCGTTAACTTTTACGGTTTCGCGATCCTCAAATGACATATCTGCATATTGCCCGCGTGTCAGTGCCAGACAGGTGTCATCAAAACGGCGCATTGCCAGAATAACATTGGCGGGAGGAACAGCGCAATCGATTAACCTGTTGAGCGCCATATGGGATAGCGCAAACATGGCGTCGCCCGTATTGATAGCCTGTGGCTGCCCCCATATTTTCCACATGGTAAGACGTCCGCGCCGCGTTGGGCTGGCATCTTCAATATCATCGTGGACGAGTGAAAAATTATGCAGGATTTCAACGGAGGCGGCGGCCGGCAAAGCATTTACCCATTGTCCGCCCGCAGCTTGAGCAGCCAGCATAGTCAGCAACGGCCGTATTCGTTTTCCTGCATGCGTCTCGACCGGTTGAAAATCTGCATCAACCCAGCCCATATGATAATGCAACATGCCTAAAAAGCTGTCAGATGGGTCACCAGGATACTGCATGACTGATCGCAATTCTAATTCAAGAGCGGGAATCATTTGGTTGGATAAGTTCTTTAATTCTTGAGACATGTGAGTTGGAGCCTTTCTTCGCGCATAGATTTTTTTCGAGAGTTTGTGCCGGATTGATACCGTTTTCTACTGCCTTAAAAATGTGTGTATAGGGGCGTCTCCGACAACATTTGCAGGTCAGACGCCGCGCTGCAAAACATGGCTATCTTCAGTTCGTCAGTGAGTGCGCCGGCCAGTTCTATGACCCCATCCACACCATCTTTATCGGCTGCGCGCAAAAAATCACCTGCCAGACCAACTATGTTGGCGCCCAGGGCGATGCATTTTGCGACTTCAATGCCATTGCGGATGCCGCCGCTGGCAAAAACGGGCAAAGTTGGGGCTGCTTTGCGGCAGTACTGGATGGAAACGGCCGTTGGAATTCCCCAGTCGATAAATGCGCCGGCAACGCGGGCGTGGCGCGCTGTTTTGGCCCGGTACATTTCAACCTGGCTCCATGACGTACCGCCTGCGCCAGCTACATCAATTGCGGCGACGCCCACATTGGCAAGTTGCTTGGCAGTTCGTTCTGAAAAGCCCCAGCCAACTTCCTTAGCGATAACCGGAACCGGTAGATTTTTGCAAATCATTTCAATTTTAGGGAGCAGCTTGGCGAAATTACCATCTCCTTCTGGTTGGACGGCTTCTTGCAATACATTTAAATGTAAAATCAAGGCGTCGGCGGCAACCATTTCGACAGCGCGCCGGCATTCATCCAATCCGTAGCCATAGTTCAGTTGGACTGCTCCCAAATTGGCAAAAAGCAAAATATCAGGCGCCACATCACGAACATAAAATGTATCCGCCAGTTGCGGGTCTTCTATTGCGGCGCGCATTGATCCAAGGCCCATTGCCATTCCGACTTCCTGAGCTGCAATTGCAAGCGTGCGGTTGATTTCGCGTGCTTCGGCCGTGCCGCCTGTCATTGAAGAGATCAGCAGCGGGGTATTTAGGGTTTTATTAAACAGGGCCGTTTGTATATCGATTGCATCCAGATCGATCTCCGGAAGCGCTTCGTGCATGAAAAAATAAGAATCCAGCCCGCTGGTCAGGCGCTTAAAGGTAACGTCCTCTTCCAGATTTATTCTTATATGATCCGCCTTCCGCCTTTCATGTATACCAGCATCCGCTTCTTGGTTGGGCGCTGGCTGGGTATTTACAAGATTGGTCATGTATTGCACCACTTTTTTTGATTGGTATGTATTCAAACTAGTCTTTGAGTATACTACGGCGTCGGATGATTTGCGAGTTCCGGGCGGACTGCGTTATGGTGATGTACCTATCGGGTTTAGGGTGGAAACGGCCGTTTGGAATACGTTTGTCGGTGTAAACAAGTTCGTTATTTAACAGACGAAATCCTGACGATTACCAGGTTGGGGTCGTCTGCAATCACACCCTAAGTTAAAATACAGATACAAAAACAAGTTGAGGAGTTCTTATGCGTGTATTAATCACCGGCGCCGCCGGTTTTTTAGGTTCTCATTTATGCGATCGTTTTGTGGCTGAAGGTCATGCCGTCATTGGTATGGATAACTTAATCACCGGCAATATGGACAATATTGCCCATTTAATGGGACATAAGTCTTTTGAATTCATTAAACATGATGTTAGTAACTATATTTATGTCGCCGGGCCAATTGATGCTGTCTTGCATTTTGCCTCGCCTGCAAGCCCGAATGATTATTTGCAATACCCTATTCCGACATTAAAGGTTGGCTCATTGGGAACACATAATACATTGGGTCTGGCAAAGAATAAGGATGCACGTTATCTGTTGGCTTCAACCTCAGAGGTTTATGGCGACCCGCAGGTTAATCCGCAGCCGGAAACATATTGGGGGCATGTCAACCCGATTGGCCCGCGCGGTGTTTACGATGAAGCCAAACGATTTGCCGAAGCGATGACCCTGGCATATCAGCGCTATCATGGCCTCGAAACGCGTATTGTGCGCATTTTTAATACCTATGGTCCGCGCATGCGTCTTAACGACGGGCGAGTTGTGCCTAATTTCATTCATCAAGCTTTAGTGGGTGATCCTATAACTGTATACGGAGACGGCAGTCAAACGCGTTCTTTTCAATATTATAGCGATCTGGTGGATGGGATTTATCGCCTGTTGTTTTCAGATGAAAAATTACCTGTCAATATTGGTAATCCCAGCGAGATGACAATCCTTGAATTTGCGCATGCTGTATTGGAAATTGCCCGCAGCAATTCTGAAATTATTTATGTGCAGCCGGAAGATGCGCGAGTACGTGATGATCCCAAAATGCGGCGTCCAGATATTAGCAAAGCCAGGCGCGTGTTGGGTTGGGAACCTAAGGTGAATCTGGCTGATGGTTTGGCGAAAACAATTGAGTTTTTCCGCGATAAAGTCTAGGGTTGCCTTTGATTCAGGCTGGCAATCAACTGGATTGATACTAACAGCAGTCCTGTTGGGATTTCTGTTGTCTCGTTTACCTTTGCCAGTGGCCGGTGTATTGGCAGCAGGAACGGCCGTTTTCCTGCTCACGTTAATTCAACCGCTGTTTGGGTTGGGCATTACTTTGTTAGCTGGGCCGTTCGGCGCTCTTGAAAACCAGGTTTTTGGCGTCGCGGCGCTTGACAGCGGGCAGATGCTGTTGTTATTTACCTTTGCTGCCTGGGTAAGTCGAGGGCTTCTGCGCAAAAAAATCGTCATTCCGCAAACCACACTAAACCTGCCCTTCCTGATCCTCATCTTCTCCATGATTTTGACGCTGCCTGGCGCTGTATCGCCGTTAGACAGTTTCAAAGAGATTCTGAAATGGATTGAAATGTTGTTGATTATGTGGATGATTGTTGATTTAGCTCAGGAATTTTCAAATCGCCTGCGCCAGGTCATCGGCTGGCTTGTGGCCATGCTGTTGTTGGCCGGGGTTATTCAAGCCGTGATCGGCGTCTGGCAGTTTGGTTTACGGGGTGATGGGCCAGAACATTTTTTGGTTCTGGGTCAATTTTACCGCGCCTATGGAACTTTCGAACAACCAAATCCATTTGGCGGTTTTATGAATTTGAGTGCGCTGTTGGCGATCGGATTATTGATTGGTTGTTTAACTGCCTGGCGGCAGGCTCAAAGACGGAATCATGTTCGCCTGAAGCATAATGAAATAAAGATTTGGCAATGGTTTTTTGTGACAACGGCCGTTGCCCTAGCAGCTTTGATAACAACATTGGGGGTGGTTGTTTCCTGGAGTCGGGGGGCCTGGCTGGGCTTTGCAGCGGGAACGGCCGTTTTATTGCTCCTTTGGCCCCGAAAACAACGTTGGGGCTGGATTTTGCTGGCGGCGGTCCTGGCGCTTTTTATCGTAGGCCTTGGGCTGAATCTAATTCCTGACGCAATCACATCCAGACTAGCAGGGTTTACGGCAGATTTGCAATTTGGAGATATACGCGGCGTTGATATAAATGACGCCAATTATTCTGTGCTTGAGCGTCTGGCGCATTGGCAAGCCGCTTTGGATATGGCAACCCAAAAATTATGGCTGGGTGTGGGTATTGGGAATTATGGCGCTGCCTATCCTGATTTTGCGCTCATTAATTGGCCTGATGCTTTGGGCCATGCCCATAATTATTATCTCAACATTTTGGCGGAGGCCGGGGTGATAGGGTTATTGGCGTATGCCGCGTTTTGGCTGGTGGTATTCCGGCAAACGTGGCGGCTGTTAGGTACTTGGCAGAAAGTAATCAAAAATAAAAATCATGAAAAAGCTGCCAATTCCTCGAGGAAACCGCAGATTTCTAATTCGTCTTATTTTCAAGAATTTTCTGTGGCTTACCAAAATCTGCTCGACTGGCCGGAGCGGGGCATTGCGCTTGGCTTGATGGGCGCGTGGACTGCACTGACTGTACACCAGTTGGTAGATAAGCTTTACGTTAATAACATCTATATTCACTTGGGAGCCATGTTGGGATTATTACAATTATTGGCTATTGTATCAAAGAGATAAGCGAGATAGAGGAAACCGCAGATTTCCAACTCCTTTAATTTTCAAGAATTTTCTGCGGTTTACCTAAATGCGGCAAATAAACTGCTAGGAGAGAAAATAAACACATGATTGCAACATTTACACGCGTTTCTGATCGATTTGGAGTAAATCCAAAAGAGGCCGAACGATTTTTTAAATTTGCCGTCGTGGGAGCTATTGGCTTCGTCGTTGATTTTGGCATATTTAATTTACTTGTGAGACCATTTTCGGTCTTGTTATCGGAAGGTTATTTTTTGTATGATTTTCTGGTCGGGTTGGGGATGAATCCCGATCTTGTTGTTACTTTAGGGCCAACCTTTGCCGGAACTATTTCATTTATAGCTGCCATTTTCAGTAATTTTTTGTGGAATCGTTATTGGACCTACCCTGATTCCCGATCTAAATCCAGACGTCGCCAATTTATGATGTTTTTTCTGGTAAGTCTGGCTGGCATTTTAATTCGTGTGCCATTGATCACTTTCTTGCACCAACCCCTAACCAATATGTTTGCCCTCATTCCAGCTTTTGAGCCTTACGCTGTTCGTCTGGGAGAAAATATGGCGCTGGCAATTTCTGTTGTAGTTGTTATGTTCTGGAATTTCTTTGCAAATCGTTATTGGACATATAACGATGTAACTGCATGAGTGACTGTCGAATTGGTATTGATGTTACTTCCGCAATAACCCAGGGTGGTGGAATCGGCCGTTATACGCGCGAATTAATCCGTGCACTCGTCGAACTTGATCAGTCAAACGCCTACCACTTCTTTTCGGCAAAACCCCCTGAAGCATTTCTGGTTCCAGACCCGCTCCCCATAGGTTCAAATATTCAATATCATCCCGCGCCGCTTTCTGAGCGCTGGCTTTATCGCCTGTGGTACCGACTGCGATTACCGTTATCGGTGGAACTGGTAACAGGCAAATTAGATCTGTTTCATTCACCTGATTTTGTTCTGCCCCCGGTAAGTAAGGGAGTTCCAACTTTACTGACCGTACACGATCTTTCTTTTATCCATTATCCTGAAACTTTTCCCAACGCCCTGGTTGATTATCTGAACAGCGTTGTGCCCTGGTCTGTGAGAGCGCGCAAGCCATATTCTGGCAGATTCCCAGGCTACAAAACAAGATTTGATTAATTTTTGGCAGGTCCAGCCGGGAAAAATAACGGTTCTCTACAGCGGAGTAGATGCGCGTTTTCAGCCTGTTTCTGATGATGCAACGTTAACGGCCGTTAAAATGAAATACAAGCTGGGCGACGCGCCTTATCTGTTATCTGTCGGCACGCTGCAGCCACGAAAAAACTTCCAGATGCTTATCCAAGCCTTCGCGCCAATCGCAGCGCAATATCCACACAACCTATATATCGCAGGTGGAAAAGGGTGGTTGTATGAGGAAATGATGACCGAAATAACACGTCAGGGATTGTACGGCCGTGTACGTTTTATTGGTTTTGTTGACGATAAAGATTTACCAGCTTTGTACAGCGCCGCCACATTATTCTTATTTCCCAGTTTATATGAAGGTTTTGGATTGCCTCTTCTAGAAGCAATGGCTTGTGGGGTACCGGTAATTTCTTCCGACGCTTCCAGTTTGCCGGAAGTAGTAGGGGATGCAGCCATTCAATGTTCGCCGAATGAGGTCTCGTCCTGGACAATGGCTATCGATATGTTACTGAATGATAAAAAATCCTTTGCAACTTTGCGAAAAAAAGGTTTTCTGCGCGCAAGAAAGTTTTCCTGGACAGAATCCGCGCGGCAGTTGCTAACCATTTACGCCAAGCTTTTAGCCTGAACAAGCTTACCCTGTTTGCCTCTTCACCCTCTCGTATGTCTCAAATCCCAATTTTATTTTCAAAACTGTAACATATTTTTTAATACAATTTTGTTAAAAATAGAGTATGAAGTTCTCTAATGTAGTTTATAAAACAATATAAGAGGGACTTATCCTTGGTAACCTGCTTTGTGATAGGTAAATCGTGGAAAGGGTGTATAAGATTTTTTAGATACTGTACTTTTAAATTCCGTGATTTCCATGAGGGAATCCCACTTTCCGTCGCATTTATTATCGTTTATTTTCTAGGAACTACCTTTTGCAGGGCTAACAACGATGAGGTTGGAGAAAAAATGGCTGCTTCCCTTAACGGAGGCGGACTAGGAAGTTCGACCCGAGCTGTACAACGAGCCGCCTTCGCATACATTACAGAAAGTAATCGTGATGAACTACGCATTTTATTGCGTTGGAATAATAATTGGCAAATGTATAATTTTATAGGCGGAAAGCTTGATAATCATAAAGGTGATCAAGATGATTTCGTCAAAACTTTACAGCGTGAATTGTTTGAAGAAACCGGGTTGAATGTCTCGGCTGAAACTTACTCTGTACACCAGTTAAAGGAACTCCATTTACGGCAATATTCTGAACACGAAAAAAGGGAGAAAAATTATCACTTTTGTGTTTTTGAAGTTCGGCTCCATTCGGAAGCGCATCTGGAAATACTTGAAAACGATCAAAAAAATATATTGATTACGTTGCAGGAGATTAATAAATTAAAAACAGAAACTGGATTTCCTATTTCCCCAACGACTCGATATATTCTTGCAGAAATTGGTATTCCCCTCCAATAGATTACTTTTAAGTAAAACAGCCTGGTACTTAACCAGGTTGTTTTTTTGCGCATAGACTTGCAATATAATGAACATAATGTATACTAATATATACATAAAGTATCAACGGTTATTAATAAGTATAGTAGCGCTTTTAGTACCACTCTTCAGACATATTTGATTTATTTGTAGTACCGACAATTAAATATAGCTAGTTTCGCTGCTTTGTTTTCACAACAAAAATCAAATAGGGTTTTTCCCTATGAAACTGAAGCCAAACTACAGTATGCCATTGTTGCATAATAAGATTGAACCTTCCAAAAGGCCAATGTGTTTTTGCAGCAAAAGGTGTTTAAGCAATGAAGACAAGAAATAGCACGTTTCATAGAGTGATAAAGCTCAAAACGCTATGTATCGGCGGACATTTTGCCCGTCCTCAAGAAGAGGGCGAGACCTCCAACCATTTCCCCTACAATGTTTTTCGACATACTGATGATTTCGCCTTCTTCACTGTTTCTGCCTACAACAAAGCTTTAAATCTTGTTAATAGAGATCAAGATATCGACCTGGTATTTTTGGATGCAGACTATGATGCACAGTCAGAAATAACCATGTTCATGACACAGTTGGGAGAAATACGAGCAAAATTGCCGGTTGTTATCTTTACAAGCAGTGCAGATGATAAAATGCGTTACCTGATGCGAGAAGGCGCCGCGTGGCATTTTATGAAACATTCGCTTTCAATTGATCATCTGGTAGATCATATTCACAAGCATGTTTTTTCGCCTGTAGATTGGACTGAGGTATTTGAGCAATATGCCAGCGAAAATGTGAAGCCACGCATTGAGCCTGGGTTGAGCTACAATGATTTGGAAGCGCTCAACAAAAACCCCGAAGAACGTTATATCATCAAACGTCTATTTGCAAATAGTGAAAATGTACAAATTTTCCGCATGGATGAAGGTTTTAGCGGCTCGCGTATTTATACTGTGAAGCCGGCTCACCAATTAAAGCGGATTCTGAAAATCGAGGTGGCGGATCAGCTTGAATCTGTCCAGGAAAAGCAAGAGCGGCTGATTCAACCCCGTCTAAATCGTCAAGTTGGTCAAATTCAAGGGAAAACGATTCGTGGGCAGCATCTGGCCGGCGCCTGTTACACTTTGGCAGGTTCTAATCGAGATGCAATTACGTTGTCCCAATTTTTGCAGGATCAAAATCGAGTTCGCAAAGATTTAATTGACAAAATTCTTGGGCAGTTACGCGATGGGCTAGAACTCCTTTATGCCGGCAGCAGTGATACTGAGTTACGTTATTGGGCGCCTCTTTATTCACGCGTGCTGCCTACACATCTAACGCTGGTTGATGCAGAGCTTGTTGAAAATGATCGCGATGACGCCGATTTTACTTTCGCTGCTACGGAACTGAGTACGCTTTCGGCCGTTCCTGGGAATCGTACTTTGCAAGGGATTAACGAAGCTGTGCTCGCTGGCGCGGAACCAAGCCTGATTCTACGCGGTTTCGAGGTTGCTGAATTGGATTCGAAGCGGGGTGTTTTATATTTGCATGATGATTTGGTTGCGCGGTTCCCTATTTCGCACCTCCTCAAAGGGAAAGATCACCCGATTTTGCGTTTTAAGGTTCGGTTAAAGGAATCTGAACACGACATGTTAACCCACCCTGTTTTTAGGCGCGGCAAAAGAATCTCTATTCGTGGACGTGTTGTAGATACACAAGCGACGGTTTTGGGGCGAAATATTTCAGAGATCACGGGCAAACCATTTGATTTCAAGTCAAATACATTTGAATTTGCATCAGCCAATTTTATCTCTCCAATTGCCAATGTGCAGTATTTACTTTGGGAAGTTGGACGGGAAGACATGATTGTGCCTATCCCACAAGTATCCCCTGTGTTGCATGGAGATTTGAACACGAGCAACATATTGATTGAAGATGGTGATGAGGTTCCGGTCTGGTTAATTGATTTTTCAGATGCGCGGCCAGGCCACATTTATTTTGATCTGGCCAAGCTTGAGGTTGAGTTTAGAACCCATGTGTTTTTTCGTTTGTTCCGTGATATGGTCGATGAGGGTCATTGGGATGAAGAAACGGCCGTTAAGTTTGCCTTATTGATTGAAAATGTCCTGTTTGAAAAAGCAGACGAAAAATTTGAAGCTTTTGTAGCTAGTTTGCGCGATTATCAAACTGAATGGTACGATAAACTTTATACGCAATTCCCGCTCTATTTTGAAAACCTGCTTTATTTCCTGTATTCCCTGCGCCAGATTGGAGAAACCTACAGTCCTGAACGTTTCAAATATCATTATCCGGTTGCCGTTTTCTTCCAGAGTACTGCCGCCTTAAAATATGAGGGATTAACGGGTGAGCCGTGGCATCCGTGGGCAAAACGTATTGCCTTGAGTTGTGCAGTTGTTGCTGGGAAACAGGCTGTTGAAGAAGTAAAGCGGCCGAATGAGGTTTCCAACATTTTGAACGAACTGCGTCAACGCAGCGCTTTGGCGTTGGTGACTATCGGCAGCGGCGAAGAGCGTAAATATTTGATGCAATGGAACCGCAACTGGGAAATGTTCAATCTGGTCGGCGGGAAAATTGATAATGAAAAAGGTGATAGGGATTCCTTTGCCCGTTCAATTCAGCGGGAATTGCATGAGGAGTTAGGTCTAAAAAGCCCTAAAGATTACCGAATTTTGAAGGAACTCAAACCGGTTTTTAAAACCCAGTTCTCGCGCCGCGAGCATGTTTTTAAAGATTATGAATTCCGTATTTTCCAGATTGAATTCTTGCCGCGACATCCGGCTAATCAGGAAGAATATAACCGGTTGGCGCCACGTCTGTCCCCAGATCGCGAGAATGTCCTGCTTTCTAGAGCGGAAATTGAACGCCTTCGCACCCTTGACAATCGCCCCATTTCAGAAACAACCCGAATGATTTTGCGTGAGTTGGGTGAAATCAAGGCGATGAAAGAGCGCGAAGTTTATGCCGCTCTTGATTTACAGTTGAACGATTCCAATTTGATCGTTAGCCGTGGACGTGTGCAACTAAAAGGTTTACTTGTGAATCCACGTTTTGGGAATCTGGTAGAAAATGTCTATTTGGAGGTTTTGCCTTCGCCTGGTTTTGAAGTAGAGCAGGAATCGACGACCTTGCAAATAGATGCATTAGACGCAGGTCAAGATTTTCCAATTGAATTGTGGTTACAGCCAAAAGAAAAAGAGGCAAAAATCACACTACGTTTAACCTATTACGATGTTCGCAGCAATGAATATCGACAATTAATTGAACACCAATTGACCTTTCAGTCACAATCGCGATCTCTATTTCATATCGACAATCCATACGTAGTGGGCAAGCCTTTGACCGTGGCGTCTGAATCGCTTTATGTTGGTCGTGAGGATGTATTTAGTTGGGTTGAGGAAAATCTGCTTGGAAAAACGCAGCCTAATGCTTTGATTTTGTACGGCCAACGCCGTATGGGCAAAACTTCGACGCTTTATCAATTGGTTGGCGGCGCGCGAGGGCATACCATTCGTGAATATCCCGGTCATCCGATTTATCCTGTCTATGTCGATTTACAACGGCTAGCGAGTTGTGATACCAGTGAATTCTTTTTGCGGTTAAGTCAAATTATTGCACGTCACCTGCAATCCAGAGGCGTTCAAATCGACCCGGTGTCCAATATGAATGGCCGGGCTTACTATGCATTCGATTTGTTTTTGGATCAAGTAGAATCCCAGCTTCCGGCCAATGGTTTGCTGATTATTATTATGGATGAACTTGAGCAGTTGCAGGAAAGTATTGAGCGGGGGAAATTGACAAATGATATTTTGCCTTATCTGCGGTCTTTAATGCAGCATCGATCCCGACTTTCATTTATTTTGGCTGGCACGAATCAACTGGTTGAAGATTACTGGAGCAATATATTCCATGTCGGGATTAGCCGGGAAATTGTTTCTTTGAGACGGGATGAGGCGGAGAAGCTCATTCGTGAACCGGTTCAGCCAATGATTACGTATGATGATCTTGCCGTTGACCGGATTTGGTTAGCGACGCAGGGTCATCCCTATTTTACTCAGCTTATTTGCCATCGTCTTATTAGCGACGTGAATCTCGAAAGCCAGCGTGGTAAGGAAATTACGATTGAAGATGTTCGCCAGACTATTGCTAAGACAATTGATGAGGATGACAGTCATTTACAACATATTTGGAATGAATGTTCTCGGGTTGAACAACTGGTTTTAGCAGCGCTTGCCGGCACGCAAGAACTGAGTGAAGAAAATTTGTTGCGCGCTGAAATATTTGCCCGTTTGCGAGATACGACTATTCAAGAAGATGATATTCAAGCGGCGTTAAAACGGTTGCAGGTTAGACGTCTGGTTAGCCGACAGCCGGTGGAACGTGAAATTCAGACCAGGCTACCACGGCCAGGCGGGTGGCAGCCGACATTAGTGAGCAAAGATTATGCGTATACAATTTCTTTTGATTTAATGCGCCGTTGGGTTGCAGAAAAACGGCCGTTAGGTTCTTTATTGAATTAGGTAAACCGCAGACTCCCAGTGCATCTATTTGGTAAGTATTTTTTGCGGTTGCTTGACATTATAGATAGTAATTGAATTAAAGATTATAGTAATTGAAAAAATATTATAGTAAGTGAAGGTGTCGCAATGACGTTGCCTTATATTGTTGGTCCCCCGATTAAGCATCCTGATGATTTTTACGGCCGTTCCAAACCCATTCGCCGCTTTTTTCAGATTTTAGGCGGTGTTCAAGTCCAATCGTTGAGTATTTTAGGCGTGCGGCGCGCTGGAAAAACTTCTTTTTTGCATCACATAATGAATACAAAGGTCTATACGCAATATTTGCCTGACCATGAGCGCTATTTATTTGTGTATATGGATGTCTCCTTTTGCAAGACGCCCGATGAGTTTTATCAGCGTCTTTTCAGGCAATTAGCCCATGTATTACGAGAAAAATTGCCCATACCAATTACTGTCCGTCAAAACGATCAAGCAACCCTTTATGATATTGAAATGCTGCTGGTACAGGCGCCTGCATGCCGGTTTGTGTTGTTGTTAGACGAATTTGATCAATTGAGCAATGATGGATTTCAACAAGAGTTTTTAACGGAGTTGCGTGCATTGACAAGTTCCTGGGAGTATGAGCTAGCCTGCGTAACAGCTTCTTATATGGATCTGTATGATATCGGCGCTTCGTTTAGTTTACCCCCCACATCACCTTTTTATAACATTTTTTACCCTACCCCGATTTTTCTATCTGGCTTAATTCAATCCGATTCACAAGCGGTAATTCGGCGCATTGAGCGCAATGGAATAGTTTGTCGGCAAGAGGATGAGACGCAAATACAAAAACTCGCTGGTTCTTTGCCTTTCTTTTTGCAGGCTGTGTCGGCGCATTGGTTTTCTGAAGAAACCGGGCGCCAAAGCTCCGGACAACGGCCGTTTCCCCATACCCCTGCATATCATAATCTCGCCAACAATTTAGCGCGTTACTATTCGCAATGGTGGCGGCATTTTTCAGCAGCGGAAAAAAATGTCCTCATAGATATAGTTCAAGGACAAAATTTCCAGAATAAGCAACATGTCGGGTCGGAGGGAGCCTTACAACAGTTAATGCGATATGGGCTTGTGGTCAAACGTGAACATGACGGCCTGGCCGTGAATGGAGATGTTTTTGCTAATTGGATTCTTGAAAATGCCCAAAATAATGAATTTACGTCTCCAAAAAACGGGACACAACCAGCCCGAGATTTGATCAATCTCCGGCGCGTTCTGACTGATTCATTTAGTCAGGAAGAATTGTATACACTTTGTTTTGATTTAGGCGTGGATTTTGATGAACTGGGAGGCCGCAATAAAAGCAGTAATGCCAGAAACCTGATCGCATATATTCAGCGGCTTAATCGAGTTGAAGATCTGATTGATATAATCAGGCAAGAACGGGGTCTCATCATATAAAAATTAACTTTGGGACAAAACTATAAGTTGCCACAAGTCCTAATGGAAACCCTGCATTTAGCCAGGCCCAGGGAACCAATAACAATGATCATTACTTATGGATCAGTTTGGGGAAAGCGGGCAAGGTTTGATCGCTGTTTTGAGTGATTACACTTGTATTGATGTGGGTTTGCCAGAAATTGGTTGACATCTTTCGTTGAGCGCAGCCAAATGACATTGTTATCGATTTTGAAAGTTTTGATTTGATGCATTATCCTCGGGCGCGCCCGGTTGGGGTAATCCCAAATGCCACGAACAAATTGGGGGAAGTAGGGGTCAAGAATCTTTTCAACACATCCCTCAGCCATGTCTGGTCGTGGGCGGTTTACATATTGAAGGCGACGTTTCATGGCGCGCCATACACACACCCAGCGGGGCAAATCCAGAAAGATAAGCGTGTCGGCGTTTTTCAGGCGCAGATTAAGTGTTTTGCGATAATTTCCGTCTACAATCCACTTGTCACCAGTGATTAATGCGGCAACCTGTTGTCGCCATTCTTCATCGGGGGTCCCAATCCAGCCAGAATGCCAATAATATTTGTCAAGATGAATGACTGGTAGATTCAGTACACTGCCCAATTGGCGCGCTAATGTAGATTTACCAGAGCCGCTTGATCCAAGAATAACAATACGATCCATGCTCATGGTATGTCTCACCCGGTAATTTATACCTGTAAATTGGTTTTGTTTAATTGATAAGAACGGGGTAAAGGGATGGAGTTCATTTATTTTGCTACTAATTCGATACTGCATGTTTTCCATGATTACTTCCGCTACGATGTTTGAATTATGAGCAAAAACTGCTGGTTGGTTTATGCTGACATTTATCCTAACCTAAAAGGATGGATTTTGGGGTGAATAGGGAGTAAAAATTAGGCCGACATGCCCATTTTGATCATTTTCTATAAACTCTACTTTCCGCTAAGTGAAATGTGACAAAAAGGCAAAATGGTGGCATCTTTATGGTTAAAAACCTTCGACCAAAAAGGAAACCAAAAAATGCCACCAATAATAGAACCAACAATGTCAGCTCTAATAGAAATTGTAACCGACTTACCCATAGGAACCAACCGTGCCATGCTGCATTTCCTGTGGATGTTGGTTACTGGCTCACTTCTGCCGCATCGTGGGGCTCTTTTCCCCGCGCTACAGTCTACAGGTATTGGAAAGCGAACTGTACAACGAGCCTGGAACGCATTCCACAGTGGCATGTGGCAAATTAGTGAGTTAATGGTAGCTTGGAACAGCTACATGCAAGAACAACAAAGCTGGCAACCGCGTCGCTATGAAAATTACACTGCGCTGGCGATTGATACGACCCCTTTTTGGCGTCCAAAACTACAAGGATTGCGTTCGAAGTATTACAACAGTGTGGCCGAAAAAGCATTGCCAGCGGTCATCGTGGGTGTGGTGGCACGCATTGGTGAGATAAACGGGAAACGGATTGCCCTACCACAATCAATTCTGCGCGTGCATCCCAAAGACCCTAGTGAAAAAGCGCTCAAACAAGCGTTGCTCAAACGCATCAGACATACATTAGCACCGCTTGGAATTATGCTGGCTGATGCCGGCTTTGGTCTGAAGGCGTGTCATGAAGCCCAGGTAGAACGCTACCTGATACGTTTAGCCAAGAATGTCACCGCTAGAGGTAACTACCTTGCTTATGCTGCCGGCAAGCGCGGCGTAAAACCCAGCAAAGGGCCACGTATCCGCCCCTTATCACGCAAGTACAAGGGCAAAGAGATTCCAGCTACGCCTCCAGATGCCACTTGCTCTTGGCAGTTGACCACAGGCGAAACGATTACAGCCCATAGCTGGTACGACCTCGTGCGCCCTGATGTTGAACCCCACCCACAAGCTGACTTGTTTGATATCCTTGCTATCACTGACCCGCGCTATGATAAGCCCTTGTTAGTGGCTACCAATGTCAAACTACAAGCCCAAACTGTCCATGCTCTCTACATAGACCGTTGGCCGATCGAGCAATTGCCATTAGCTGCCAAGCAGATGGTCGGAGCGCATCGTCAATTCGTCTTTGCTGCTGAAACACGTCAACGGTTGCCGGAACTCGTGATTTTAGCCGGTTCCATCCTCACCTGTCTGGCTGCCCTTCATCCGACGATGCCGACTGGCTTTTGGGACAGAAATCCGCAACCAACACCGGGTCGTTTTCGGCGGGCTTTGGCTGGACTTCCTTTTCCGCAAAGTTATCCCTTACCAGAGAGACTTCGCCAAAAAAAGTCAGTGACCGACCATTTACCAAAGGGCATACGGGCTCATCGCCGTCAAAAACAGGCGATTGAGGCTAAGTTGGCTTAAAATTGGTTGTTTTTATCACATTATTAAGGTGCTTGCGTTGAGTCCTCAAACCCAACTGCGTAATGAGTATCTAAGCAATTATATTTATGTTAACTCTTTAGCGGAAACTAAAGAGCCTCTGTAAACGTAAAAAATAGTCATGGGATTCAATCACACGTTTGAACGCTTTATTTCGCGCCTTGGAAAGCACCAGGCGTTTAAGTTTGACGCGCGTCTGAGTAAAGCAGATCAATTGTTATTATTGATCCATATGGGAACCTGGACTGTGCGCGGACTATGGCTGCGCTGGCGCCTGAAAAAGGCGGGCGGCCTTATGCTGATCGGTTCGCGGGTCAAAGTTCGCTACCCCCATTATTTAGGTAGTCCAGTGAGATTATCTCCAACCTAACGGCGGGTAAACCGGAGTGAGGAGAACATCACGAATTGATAAGATTGAATTGGCTAAACCGATAGCCATAGCCGGTGTCCTTTGTTCATACTTTTTTTACCCACTGGCTCAGGCAGCAACCGTTTAAGGCTACGATGCTCACGACACCAATTGTAGACAGTCATTCCCCACCAACCCATCGCCTCTTTGGTACTGACCTTACCCGCAAAGGCCAGCGTTTTGCGTACCTGTGCCGCACTCATCAGTCGGGCCGTGCCATTGCGCCGCTCGATAGCCGATGTGTTGGGGATGTTGTAGTCAAGTCGATCCAAAGCTTGTTCAATACGCTTTTTGCTACCATGAGCATACCGGATTTCCACTTCTTTAAGACGATACCCACTTTGATGTTTGACGATTTGGACATGCGCGACCGTACGCGGAATGCGGAAACGTGCTTTGGGGTACGGCCCCCGCGTTCCTTGTCGCGGTGGATAGTAAGCTGCACCAAATATCTCTGGGAACAAGGTGCGATAAGCGGCCAATCCATCAGTGAACAAGGCAACTTCATGGCGATTGTGCAGACGCGCCGCCCCATCTTCCAGCAGACGGCGAATCAATGTTTCGTCGCGTGCTCCCTGAACATGGGCCAAAATGAACTTGCTTTGCGGGTCCATCAATTCGGCTTCCCAGGCTGGTTGCCCTTTACTCCCAGCGAATCCGTGTCGTTCATCGGCTTGCAGTTCGGTAACGGATACATCTTGTACTTCTTGGTCATGATATTGTTGGCCATGTCTCCCAACTTTCTGATTCAAACGCCGGACGGTACTTGGGTCTACTTTGACCAGGCGGGCTGTGCTCTTGAGGCTACAGCCATCGGCCAGATGTTCAGCTACCGAAACCGCTTTTTCCTCTGGAATTTTGCTGTTCCACAAGGCCGTGTTTTTGCGTTCGCTGAATTCTTCTTGGCAACAACGACAGCGCAAATAACGAATTTGGTCACGGCCATATATTTTTCTAATGAGCAAGTTTGTGCCGCCTTTTTGACCGTACAGATCGCAATCCGGGTTGACACATGCTAAACTTTCCAAAGGGGGTCTGGGGTGATTTTTTTCTTTCATGCGGTAATTCTACCGCTTACTCCAGACCTCCGTCATATGGGTTGGTGATAATCTCACCTGACCACCATTATTTACAGGTGGGGAAAAATTTTATTGCCGAAGACGGGGCTGAAATTATGGCTTTGTCCCAGCAAGGAATTATCTGCGGCGACAATGTGACAATTGGCGCCTATGCCTCAATTAAGCCCAGCAGTTATTACGGCCGTAACCTGGGCGTCGGGCTGCGCATTGGAGACAACTCAAATATCGGCCGTTACAGCTATATCGGTTGTTCCGGGTTAATTACAATCGGGAAAAATGTGATGATGGGGCCGCGCGTAGGCTTATTTGCCGAAAACCATAAATTTGATGCGGTTGATCGCCCCATGCGCGACCAGGGTGTAACGCGCGCGCCTATCGTCGTGGAAGATGATTGCTGGCTGGCCTCCAGCAGCACCATTCTGGCGGGCGTAACAATCGGACGCGGTTCGATTGTGGCGGCTGGCAGCGTTGTCACGCATGATGTCCCACCCTTCAGCATTGTCGCCGGTTCGCCCGCCAAAATCATCCGCAGCCGCCTCAATGAAAAAGGGTCTGTATGACGATACAACAGTTGCTCTACATACATCCCAGCAATGAACTCTATGGGGCTGACCGCTCATTATTACGTTTGGTTCGAGGGTTAGACAGATCGCAGTATTCTCCACATGTTGTGGTGGCTAATGACATTGAATATGAAGGTTTGTTGACGGCCGAATTGGCAAAATCAGACATTCCTTTCGCGGAAATGAATCTGGGCGTATTACGCCGTCGTTACCAAAATGTTACCGGGATCGGCCGTTTCGGATTCCGTACATGGGATTCCGGTCAGCAAATTAAACAGTATTGTCAAGAGCATCATATTCGATTAATCCATTCAAACAGTTCAGCTGTGATTGCGGGTGGTCTTGGCGCACGTTATGCCGCCATTCCGCATATCTGGCATATTCGTGAGATTATTACAAAACCATCCTGGCTAAATAAGTTAATTGCGACCAATCTAAACCATCTTGCGACCCAGGTAATTGCGGTCTCTCAACCGGTTAAAGATAACCTGGTTCGTGTGCAGCCAGAGTTAGCTGAAAAGTGCGTCGTCATCCATAATGGGATCGACCCCGAACCATTTTTTGATGTGACAGATACGGCCGTTACCCAAATGCGAGCTGAGTGGGGCCTCAAACCGAACGATGTCGTTGTGGGGATGGTGGGACGGATTAGTTCCTGGAAAGGGCAAGAATTTTTATTGGAAGCAATACGGCCGTTACTCAATTCTCAAAACCCCGCCCGGCTGGTTATGGTAGGCGGCAGCGTTCCTGGCGAAGAGTGGCGTAAACAAAATTTGCAACAATCAATCCGGGATTGGAACCTGAACAATCTCGTTCGCATCGATGATTTTCGGCTCGATATTCCGGCTGTACTGGCCGCCTTTGATATTTTCGTCCTGCCTTCAACCCGCCCAGACCCCTTTCCAACAGTGATCCTTGAAGCGATGGCGGCCAAAAAACCAATCATTGCCACAGCCCATGGGGGCGCCTTAGAGCAAATAGTCCTCGATGAAACCGGTTTCTTAGTCTCTCCCCAACACACGGATCAAATGACCCAGGCATTATCAACCCTAATTAATGATGCGCCTTTACGAAAAAAAATGGGACAGCAAGGTAAAGCGCGACTTTTAAAATACTTTACCGTCAATGCGTATATTCAAAACATCGAAGCCCTTTATCACACCATTTTAGGTGAAAACGGGAAAGTAATTTGAATTAGGAAAACAATGATTCTCCCGTTTTCCCTGAGTAAACCACAAAGAATTAGCGAGATTCTACTCAAAATACTTTTTGTGGTTTACCTAACCTGGACAAGCCAGAACCAAAAAGGTTTGACTTGGTTTACAAATCGAGTATATTGTGATTGTCGAAGCTGTCATCGTTTTCCTATTTTTGAGCCCGATGAGGCCACTGTTAAACATTTTGATTGAACGAAAAGCTTTGACAACAAACAGGGCAATCGGACTAGACCTTTTGATTAACCAATTAACTCCTGAAATCAGGAAATCCTTTTTTGAACCTGTTGCCCTTATACTCGACTAATCAGCCGAACAAGTTATGAAATTTGCTCGGCTATGTGTAGTTTTGTACCTTTTGAAAAATCCTTGTTATGTGTACAAGAATTTAACTGTTAAGGTACTAAAAGGACAAATAGTATGAATCCAAGATTACAACGTGTGCAACATATCTTCAGACGATTGCATGTGCTGCCATATATTGAGACAGGAAGATATTGGTACAAAAATATCCGCAACAGAAAAAAGAATCTTGAATTTCAAAAGAACCATCCTGATTTCCCTTTGCCGCCAGAACATTTAGCTTTTGATGCTCATGGTACAATTGATTGGGAATCGTACAAAAATAACGGCGCTAACCTAGCAGAAAGAATTGTGATTGAATTAAAAGAATCGGACCAGGCTGACGGCGGCGCTATCTTCGAGTGGGGGTGCGGGCCAGGACGTGTCATCCGGCATATGCCAGATCTATTGAGTGATTCTACGCTAGTTGGTTCAGATTATAATGATGAATCCATAAAGTGGTGTAGCGCATATATT
Organism: uncultured Chloroflexia bacterium; assembly: GCA_963701435.1. GTDB lineage: Bacteria > Chloroflexota > Anaerolineae > Promineifilales > Promineifilaceae > JAACFF01. Next base: position 57,583 of record CAVPAL010000005.1, read on the forward strand.
TCGAATGTTACATTTGTGAAGAACGAGTTGGAACCGCCTCTCCCCATCGCAATAGATTCCTTTGATTTTATATATGCTATTTCTGTTTTTACACATTTATCAGAAGATTTATGTCATCGCTGGATCAAGGAACTATCAAGAGTATTAAAACCGAACGGGTTAGTAATGATTTGGACAAACGGAGACGTAATTTCCAATTTCTTGCTTCCAGAAGAAAAAGCGGCCTATTCATCAGGCCGTTTTGTCGTTCGAGATCAATACGAAGAAGGTAAAAAAATGTTTTTGTCGTTTCATCCGCCTAAATGGGTTCGGGAAAATCTTCTGAAGGATTACCAGATAATAAAATATTTTCCAGGCGGGTTTACAGGTACGGCCCAAGATATATGGTTTGCTCGTCTTACTACGGTTGACTCTGGAATTCAAACCTTACAAGCGAAAAAAAACCTGTCAAATGGCTGTGGTAACGCCGCGGTTCAATAGGCTTACTGAGCGACTCTCCCCCCAATTACATGCCTGATAACAACCAGTTTGTTTGCAAGCAAAGAATTGCCTCTTGAATTAGAGAGAAATCCATGTTAGCATGTAGCTAGTTTTAGTCAACAATCCCAATATTATATAATAGCTTCTGAGCGATATACTTGTGATGATTAGAAGCAAAGACATAACATACACGCATCAATCACTGGCGCTCGAGTAATAAGGTCCACCTCTTTAGTAAGGAGAAAATAATATTGTAATAGTAAAGAATGTAAAATAAGTTCCAAATAATTATCCACTTGTCCGTTTCACACAATGTCCCATATATTCAGGAGGTTATCATGAAAAAGTTAATCACAAAACAGAGACTGTTTATTATTTTAATCGTTTTGGTTGCCCTTGCCGCAATAGTGCCGTTGGCCTCAGCTGAAGTAGAAGCCCAATGCACCACAGGCTCAAGCGGGTTCTCTGACGTGCCCAATTCAAACGTATTCTGCACAAATGTTCGCCGGCTCGCCCAGCTTAGCATTACATTTGGGTGCGGATCTGGTCTTTACTGCCCCAATGATTTTGTAACCCGCGGGCAAATGGCCGCTTTTATGGATCGGCTTTCGCAAGCCAACACAACAGCCGACATCCCCTTCCTTTTTAATCTTGATCACGCCAATACCGCCGCTGGGGACCGCATTGCTTTGATTGCCAGATCATTTTCTGGACCGGCCGCCAGTTTTGAAAGTTACGGTGGCGCTAATGCCTGGGACGGCGTTGTTGCACGCACAAATAGCACCAGCACAACACCCGCAGCACTTTTCGCAATCAATAGTGGGGTTGGAGATGGTCTGGAAGTTAGTTCCGGGGGACTTGGTCTCCAGGTCTTCGCGGCCAAAAATGGTATCCAGGTAGATTCATCCAGCACCGCTTATGATACATACGGCGGCTGGTTCTCAGGGCCCGAGGGTCTATACGCCCAAACTGAACTGAGCGGCGCCGATGGCTTCGTCTCTCGCTGTGAATCTGGCGGGGCTTGCTGGGGCATTGACAGCCGCGGCGATTCCTACGGCGTTTATGCCAACACCAACAGCGCCAGCAATAACTATGGCGTCATAACCAACGACAACCTCTTTGTTGGCGGAACTTGCACCGGTTGTGTGGTCGCCCACATTGTACAAAACAGTGGTGATAGTGAATTAAATGTAGGTGATTTGGTAGCTGTAAATGGGATAGGGCCGGCTCTTGCAAATGGCAGTATGCCCACAATGCGCGTTGCAAAAGCGAATGGGCAAAATGCAGGCGCAATCGTTGGTGTGGTAAAAGAAACCATTGAAATCGAAATGGTTGATAAAGCAGATGTGACCTATGAAGCGGTTGAGGTAGCCAATCCACGCGGTGAAGGCACCATTACTGAATGGCAGCAGGTCGTTAGTGAACGCCAGGTTCCCATCCACAACACCGTCGCGCGTCCGGCGCAGCCCGGCGATTACGTCGTCATTGTGGTCCAGGGTCTTGCCCAGGTGAAAGCGGGTGATTTGAACGGCTCCGTTGAAGCAGGCACGCAGTTGGCTTCTGGAGAAACTGGCGTCATGCGTCAGGCCGATGCAAACGGCATGATCTTAGGTGTAGCGCTTGAAGCGCCATCGACTGAAGGTCTGGCTTGGGCCATGATTGATATCCGTCGCTAATCTCTAGCTGACAATGATTACTTGAGTTTAGATAACAAAAATCGTCGTTGAGTTTTTCATCAGCGATACACTGCACTTTAAAAATTGAGTTTCGGCCCAAAATCAGATGAGTTGCTTCTTCTTGGGCTTAAAACGTCTTCGTTTAACCGGTTTATGCCGCTCTTTTTGCTGCCGAGGTTTCCCTTTGGGCCAACCAGATGCATTTCCGCGCGTTTGCGGGGGTGCAGCCGGTGTGCCAATCACACCGAAAAGAGTTGGATAGGCTCTTTTGACGCGAGCTGGTGTCAAATTGACAACCGGCTTTTGCCAAGGCAGGTACTGGTCGGCCACGAGCGGTTGCGCCAAATACAAGAACCAGAAAGCTGTTTGGTTCAACCAGGTCCAACGGTCGCACCATTCACTTTCTTGTAAAGCGGGCAGTGTCCAGAACAAATGCTGTTTGCGAAAGCGAATGCTCGGTTCTATGGGCCACCGCCAGTCAAACCAAGACCAAACCTCATTTACTGGATAATCAGTATGTCCGGGTTTGTAGCCTAACCAAAGTGGTGCGGGTGGCTTCTCTCGTTCCAGATGCACTTCGGCGCAAATGACCGACAGAATGGTTTCTGCGTCTTGTTTGTCGTGAAGGTTGTCCCAGCGACGCAGGTGGACTTGTCCCCAGCGCTCATGCTCAAATATCACATCTTCCACTGGTTCACTCCAGGTCTCCGGCTGCTTGAAGGCGAATCGGCGGCCATGTTTAGGACGACGACCACGCCCTTTGTAGGCGCCTGGTGGACCATACAACACCCGGTCACGACGCAATCGAGCGAGTAAAGCGCATGATTCCTGCCGCAACGGGCCAAAGAAGTGATGATTACCATAGTGCCCATCGGCCACAATGACATCCAGCGCTGTCACCTCGTCCGCTGGACGATGCTGACAGAGCCATTGGACTTGCTCAACGCCCACAGCAATACTGCCCACATCTGGTTCGACCCGTTTGATGCTTATCGTTGGCGTCCAACTCTGACGACTGGCGGTTGTCCAGCCCAACAAGGAATACTCATGTCCCTGCACAATCGAGTGCCGCTTCAAGGCTCTGGTCGGGACTGGGGCCGTAAACCATGCCTGCCAATGTACGTGCGGCAGGATGCGCCCACATTGTGCTATCCAATGGATAGACCTGCACACCGGTTTTCGGCACCTGACCCACGAAAAGAGAAGCTAGTGCTGCCTCGTTGACTTCTCCCTTTTCGATGGCCTTGTACAAACTGCTCCATTTTCGTCGAAACAAGGGAGAGAGGCTTATCTCAGCCGCGCAATCGGCATGAGACCGTTCGATCAAGGCATCAAGAAGCTCGAATAAGGCATCCTGGCTTTTGCCCAAACCAGTTTGATAAACGGCTTGCCGAAACTCAATTAAGTTGTTAATCTGCTGAATGGTAGAGAATGTTTGATTGTTCACACACTCTATTTTTCTACCATTTGGCGGTTTGTACCAGTTACAAGCCGCCTTTTGTTTTTATTTGTCTAAAGTCGAGTATATTATAAGAATAAGTTTTTATGTCTGTCTTGATCCCGTGAATGTCCTTCGTGAATGTCCTTATTAAACTAAGGGCGTATAGTGTTCCTTAATCAGCTAACAACGCACCCACTATACCAGTGCAGAAAGGAATCCTGCGTGGTTACTGTTCATTTTTTTCTACTAATCATTCAAATCGCATAAATTTTTTTTGTATTATAACTCTTCTTGTGTTGTTTTCGCTGTGGAGTTGTCTTGTTATCTTGTTGCCAGTACCAATTGGCCATTTAGGAGACGAACAATGATAAGATGGATTGTTGAATCCAGCATGAAGTTGCGATTCCTGGTAATTATTCTTGCCGTGCTGTTGTTGATATTTGGCTTTATGCAACTACGCCAAATGCCAGTGAATGTCTACCCCGAAATTGATCCACCTTATGTGGAGGTGCAAACCGAGGCGCTTGGCCTTTCTGCAGAGGAAGTCGAAGCTTTTATCACCGTTCCCATGGAGGCGGACTTGCTTAATGGCGTCGCCTGGCTGGATCAAATTTATTCGGAGTCAGTTACTGGTTTGTCCTCAATTCTGCTGGTTTTTGAACCCGGCACCGATCCCATTCGAGTGCGGCAAATGGTACAAGAGCGCCTGACTCAAGCCCATGCGTTGCCAAACGTGTCAACGCCGCCGATCATGATGCAACCTTTGTCATCAACCACGCGGGCCATGATGGTCGGACTCTCCTCAGAAGAACTATCCTTGATTGAGATGGGCGTTTTGGCGCGTTGGAACATTAAACCCCGCTTGCTGGGTGTTCCTGGTGTTGCCAATGTCGCAATTTGGGGCCAACGAGAACGGCAGTTACAGGTGCAGGTTGATCCAGAGGAACTACATGCGCACGACGTCACGCTAGATCAAATCATCGAAACGACCGGGGAAGCGTTGTGGGTCTCGCCTCTGAGTTTCTTGGAAGCGTCATCGCCCGGCACGGCCGGATGGATCGACACCCCCAATCAAAGGCTCAGTGTGCGTCACCTCTTGCCCATTTCGACCCCAGAAGATTTGGCGCGTGTGTCCGTTGTTGAACATGAGGGTCTCGTTTTAGGCGATGTAGCCACCGTTGTCGAGGATCATCAGCCACTTATCGGCGATGCAGCGCTTACTGACGGCCCCGGTATGATTCTCGTTATCGAAAAGTTTCCCGGTGCTAATACGTTGGAAGTGACACATGGTGTGGAAAAGGCGTTGTCCGATTTAGCGCCTGGTTTGCAAGGTATCGAGATCGATACCAGCCTTTACCGACCAGCAAATTATATTGAAACGGCCGTTGCCAATCTTGGCATACTGTTACTCATCGGCTTCGTGCTAATAGCGCTGGTTCTCCTCGCTTTTTATTTCCAATGGCGTACCACCTTAATCAGTCTCCTGGCCATTCCCGTGGCCCTCATCGGAGCCGGGATGGTGCTCTACCTCACAGGTGCGACCTTTAATATGATGATGCTGGCCGGCTTAGTTGGGGCTCTGGCCATTGTCGTTGACGATGCCATTGTGGATGTGGAAAACGTCGGTCGCAGATTACATCAACACCATGAGAATGGGGATGATGAGCCATCTTCATCTATCATCCTGGAGGCTATTCTTGAGACACGCAGTCCGCTTGGCTTTGCGCTCCTAATTATTTTGCTGGCTGCAATGCCCGTCTTTTTCTTGCCAGGGTTGACTGGTGCATTTTTTCAGCCACTGGTCTCTGCTTATGTCCTGGCGATAATCGTTTCTTTGTTAGTCGCCCTGATTGTTACCCCAGCCCTGAGTTACAGTTTGTTGTCAAGTGCGTCACTAAAACGTCAATCTCCAATTGCTGTTGGATTGGGAAGCATTTACAGCAAGCTTTTGGGACTCACCGTTCGCTCGGGCGTTGCGGCAGTTATCATCGCCATCGTCTTTATCGTGATTGGCGCGATTACGCTGCCTTTGCTAGACATTTCACTATTGCCATCGCTCAGACAAAACAATCTGTTGATCGGGCTTGAAGCAGCGCCGGGCACATCCAGGCCAGAAATGAACCGCGTCACAACACAAGCAAGCAATGAACTGCGTGCAATTCCCGGTGTTAGCAAAGTCGGATCTCATGTGGGTCGTGCAATTACCGGCGATTCTGTCGTCGGCATAAATTCCGGTGAATTGTGGGTCACTATTGCAGATAACGCCGATTATGATGAAACTGCAGCAGCCATACAAGGTGTAATCGATGGCTATCCAGGTTTGGCGCGAAAAGTACAAAATTATCAGCCAGACCGCATCGGCGAAGTGCTAGCCGGCTCAGAGAGTGATATTGTGGTGCGCGTTTATGGACATGAATTGGATGTGCTAAGTGAAAAAGCATTGGAAGTAGAAGCGGCCATGGCCGGGATCACTGGTGTTGACGAGGCACAAGCAATATTACACCCACAAGAACCGCAAGTAGAAATCGAAGTGGACCTGGCCATGGCTGAGGAGCATGGCATCAAACCCGGTGATGTGCGGCGACAAGCGACGACCTTGTTGTCGGGCATTTTAGTCGGCAACCTGTTCGAAGAACAAAAGGTGTTTGATGTAGTCGTTTGGGCCAAACCTGAACTGCGCCAAAACCTGACTGACATTAGCAACTTAATGATTGATACACCTGGCGGTGATCAAATTCCTTTAAATGCGGTCGCTGACGTACGTATCGCGCCTGCGCCAACTGTGATTGAACGTGACGCTGTATCGCGTTATGTTGATGTCAATGCCTATGTTAGTGGTCGCTCTGTTGATGCTGTAAAAGCCGATGTTGCGGCAAGTTTACAAAACATCGACATCCCCTTTGAGTATCATTTTGAGGTCTTGAGTGACTCTCAGGCTGTACAAACGAACCAACTGCGCTTAACGGCCGTTGTCATTGCCGCGCTATTTGGCATTTATCTGCTACTGCAAGCCGCCTTCTCAAGTTGGCGTCTGGCCTTTTTTATCTTACTCACCTTACCCATGGCTCTGGTAGGCGGGGTAGTAGCCGCGCTGCTTCTTAGCGGCGGCATCCTATCACTCGGCTCACTCTTTGGCTTCTTTGCTCTGCTCGCCATTGCTGTGCGCAACGGAATGGTAATGATCAGGCACTTCCAAAATCTTGCCCAAGATGCAGATAATAACATCAAACCGGAACTTGTGCTGCGCGGTGCGCGTGAACGGCTGACACCAGTCTTGATGAACGCTCTGGCCACAGGATTGGCGCTGACCCCCTTGCTCTTTGGTGGAAATGTACCTGGTAATGAGTTTATACGCCCGATGGCGGCCGTTATTTTAGGTGGCCTCCTTACTTCGACGCTGCTCACCTTGTTTATTGTCCCCGCGCTTTACTTGCGCTGGCCCAGCACACACCCTGCACCAATAAAGTCACAATTAGACACTCCGCCGACTCCCGAAGCGGCCTAAATTAGGAGAATTAGTCAGATGAAAAACTTTAATCATTGGATGGTAATGATACTTATGCTCCTGGTCGTGTTGCTACTTGCAGCATGTAACGGGGGATCAGAACAGGCGGTGCATGAAGAACCAGCCCAGGTTGTAGAAGTGGCCGGGTCGGAGTTCAACAAAGTGATTCTAACAGCCCGCGCAGCAGAACGTCTGGGCATTCAGTCGGAACCTGTTCGCGAAGAGTCCATAGATGGCAGCATAAAATTGGTGATTCCTTATGCCGCAATTATCTACGGTTTGCACGGCGAAACATGGGCTTATATGCGAAACCCGGGCGGCGAATCATTCACCTTTGTACGCACACCAATTACAATCGATCGTATTGAGGGCGACATGGTAATTTTGACAGATGGCCCCGCGGTAGGCACGGATATCGTGACCGTTGGTGTGGCTGAACTGTATGGCACCGACACCGGAGTTGGCAAATGAACGAGATGCAATGGATTGTTGCCAAAAGTCTTAAGTATCGCTATCTCGTGGTTTTTGCCGCTGCGGTACTGATGATCTTTGGCATCAGTCAAATTAGCAGTTTATCAGTAGACGTATTCCCGGAGTTTGCGCCACCGCGTGTGGAGATTCAAACGCCGGCTCTGGGCCTTTCATCGGCGGAAGTGGAATCGCTAATTACAGCGCCGATGGAAGAAGTGTTCAATGGCACGCCGGGGATAGCCGTGATGCGCTCGAAATCAGTCGCGCAGTTGTCATCAATCTTGCTTATCTTCGAACCAGGAACTGATCTGATGGAAGCACGGCAGTTGGTTCAAGAGCGTCTGGCAATTGTGACCCCAACGTTACCTAAATGGGCAGCACCGCCGTTTATGCTGCCACCTCTGTCATCTACAGCACGCACCATGAAAATTGGTATTTCCTCAGATGAATACTCTGTCGAAGAACTATCAATGATCACCTACTGGAAAATTCGCGAACAGTTACTGCGTGTTCCCGGCGTCGCCAACGTCGCCATTTGGGGCGAACGCATTCAGATTCCGATGGTGCAAGTTGAGCCTGAACTAATGGCCGCCAATGGCACCACGCTGCAAGAAGTGATGGATGTGACCGCTAACACGCTGGACGTGGGCATTGTCCAACATACAGATGCCTCGACAGTTGGCAAAGGTGGTTTTCTGGAAACACCCAATCAAAGGCTGCCCATTAGGCACGTGGCAGCTATTTTGGAACCGGAAGACCTGGCGCAAGTCGTTATTAATGACAAAACAAACAGCGACGGTTCACCGCTGCGCCTGGATGACGTAGGCAACGTGGTCATGGATACCTGGCCCATGATTGGCGATGCCGTTGTCAATGGTGGCGATGGTTTGCTGCTGATCATTGAAAAGTTTCCCTGGGGCAATACGGTTGAAGTAACCAAAGGCGTTGAGGAAGAAATGGCCAAGATGATGCCTGGCCTGCCTGGTATTGACGTTGATACGACGATCTTCCGCCCGGCAACGTTCATTGAACTTTCAATCGACAACCTCACAGAATCGCTGCTCATTGGGGCGCTGCTTGTGGTTGTCATCCTGCTGCTTTTCCTCTGGGATTGGCGCATCGCCTTAATCAGTGCCACCATCATTCCGCTGACGGTGGTGATCACTTTGCTGGTACTCTCATTATTTGACACAACAATCAATGTGATGGTGCTGGCAGGATTGGTGATTGCCCTTGGGGCTGTGGTTGATGACGCCATCGTCGATGTGGAAAACATCGTGCGCCGGCTGCGTGAGGAACGGTTAGCGGGCAGTGATAAATCGGCTGAAGCAATCGTGTTAGACGCCTCGGTCGAGGTGCGTAACGCGATTGTTTATGCCTCGTTAATTGAAATGACCGCCTTGCTGCCGGTCTTTTTCTTGCAAGGTTTATCCGGCGCTTTTTTCCGCCCGCTGGCCCAGGCTTATGTCGTGGCGGCATTGGTATCTCCGATGGTCGCCTTGACCGTTACGCCCGCGCTGGTGTTGATTCTCATCTCCAATGCGCCGGTGAAAGATCGTGTCTCGCCAATCATCCCCCCATTACATCGTATCTATATGCGTATGCTGGGACCAACGTTGAATAAGCCGCGCTTGGCTTACGCTTCTTTCATAATAGTTCTATTGGCAGGTATCCTGATTTATCCCTTCATGGGCCAGGAATTGCTGCCATCCTTTAAGGAACGTGACTTCCTGATGCACTGGTTGGGCAAACCTGGTACGGGTCATGAAGAAATGGTACGTATCTCACAAGCGGCCTGTCAGGAATTGATGACAATTGAAGGTGTAAACAACTGCGGCTCGCACATTGGGCAAGCGTTGTTGATGGATGAAGTATACGGCATCTACTTCGCTGAGAATTGGATCAGCGTTGATCCCTCGGTCGATTATGATACAACTCTGGCTTCTGTGCAGTCGATGGTGGACGGTTATCCTGGGCTTTACCGCGATGTACAAACCTATCTAAAAGAGCGGATCAGGGAGGTGTTGACCGGTTCAAGCCATCCAATTGTGATCCGCATCTATGGGGATGACCTGGATGTGCTGCGCGGCAAAGCTGCCGAGCTAGAAGGCAAACTCTCAGGTATTGAAGGTCTCACGGAACTACATACGGAGTTCCTGGTCGATATACCGCAAATACAAGTGCAAGTAGATTTGGAGAAAGCGCAGCAGTATGGGCTTAAACCGGGTGATGTACGTCGGGCAGCAGCCTATATGATCGCCGGTGAAGAAGTCGGCGACATTCATACCAGCAATCGCACTTACGATGTCAATGTATGGAGTACACCGCAAAATCGCAGCAGCCTTTCGGATGTACAAAATTTACTGATTGATACACGCAGCGGCCAGCAGGTGCGTATGGCCGATGTGGCCGATATCAGTATCGTACCTGTGCCCAATGCCATCTATCGTGAAGACCTGGCACGGCGCTTACATGTTGAAGCCGATATTGCGGGACGTGATCTGGGTTCCGTGGTGGCTGATGTGGAAGAAGTGATGGATACAATGGAGTATCCTCGGGGTTACAATGCCGTGTTATTAGGTGAGTATGCCGAACGGCAAGCGGCCAGTCAGCGTATCATGATTGCGGCGGTTGTCGCAGCGATAGCAATCTTGATCTTGCTGCGCATTTCAGTCGGCAGTTGGCTGATGGCAGTGCTCTCTTTCTTGAGTCTGCCGGCAGCGATTGTTGGCGGTTTGCTGGCGGCCTGGATCTTTAGTGGCGGCGTGATTTCGCTGGGTTCGATGGTCGGTTTCCTGACCATCTTGGGCGTTGCGGCACGTAATGGGATCATGATGATTAACCATTACCAACATCTCGAAGATGAGGAAGGCGAGCCTTTTGGACGCGAACTGATTATGCGTGGTTCAAAAGAGCGGCTTTCGCCGATCTTGATGACGGCTTTGACAGCTGGCCTGGCACTGGTGCCTCTTGTGGTCGCCGGCAATATTCCTGGTCACGAGATTGAACACCCGATGGCGATTGTCATTCTGGGTGGCTTGGTCTCTTCGACCTTGCTTAATTTGTTCGTTTTGCCGGCGTTGTACTTGCGCTTTGGAAAAGGCCAATGGCATTCTAATACTTCTGGAAACGCCACGGCCGTACCTGCTTAATAACAATATGTTGGGTGCAGAAGTTCAACTTCTGAAGGTGCTTTTTTTATTCCAGTAATGTTTTGAGGCATAAGGAGTCTGATTATGAATCGGATTAGCAAAGTTTTTTTATTTGGTGTGGTTATGTTTCTCCTGCTGTTTTGGGTTACAGGATGTGGTAATACAGCGCCAGCAGAGGAGCCTGCCCAGGAAGTAGTTGTTGAGGCAACGGCCGTAACTGCACCAGAACCAACTACTGAGAGTGACCCGTCAGAGGAAACAAGCGCTGACGAAGAAATGACTGAGGAAGATGAGACCGCCGCAGAAGAAGGTTCAGAAGCGGTATTTGTAGATTTCGATCCGGGCAATTTCAGCGATTCAGCCAGCATTACAAACAAATGGTTACCCTTACAGCCAGGTACAAAGTGGGTCTTGGATGGCAGCGTCATCGAAGGCGAGGAGGAAATCCCGCATCGTATTGAGTTTATCGTCACCGATCTAACTAAAGAGATTGCTGGTGTAAACACAGTTGTAGCCTGGATTGTTGACATCAGCGATGGCGAAATCGTTGAGAAAGAGATCGCCTTCTATGCTCAGGATGATGCTGGCAACGTTTGGTACCTGGGTGAACACCCGGAAGAGTACGAAGCAGGCGAATTCGTTGCTGCACCAACCTGGATCGCCGGTGTTGAAGAGGCGCTGCCAGGGGTCAAAATGTGGGCAGAACCACAGATAGGTTCGGGCAGTTATTATCAAGGGTGGGCGCCGGCTGTTGAATGGTCAGACTTTGGCCAGATCGATACGATGGGTGCCGAAGACTGTGTTGTCCTCGATTGCTATCAAGATGTTATGGTTATCGCTGAGTCAAGCCTGGGCGAGGAAAATATTTTCCAGCTCAAATCTTATGCACCTGGTGTGGGCAATATGCGTGTTGGCTGGCGTGGTGAGGCTGAATCACGTGAGGATTTGGAACTGGTGGAACTGACAATTCTTGACGCAGAAGCTCTAGCGGAGATTAGTGCCGAAGCTTTGGCATTGGATGCACATGCCTATGAGATTAGTCCCGCTGTTTATGGTCAAACGTCACCAGCAGTACCGATGGGAGACGCTTGAGGCTTTTTCGGATTGAGCACCTTAATTATTTTTCCGCAATAGCCTTAGGAATCAAAATTTAATAACTTACGGAACTTCCCAGTGACTGAGGCTGTTCTGCCACCTGATTAAGGTACAATTCTAGCTCATGAAGATTAACCCCTATTCTCCAGAAATCGAAGCCACTATGCGTGACTTCTATCAATCTCTTTCCGAAAAAGACCGGCGACGTTACGCTGCTATCGAGGCCAAGAAATTAGGCTACGGGGGCATCAGCTATATTTGCCGTGTTTTGCAGTGCAATGACCGCACAATTGCCCGCGGCATGGATGAATTAGAAAAGTTGCCAGCCAAAGCTGAAAAACGTATTCGTCTGTTTGGTGGCGGGCGCAAGACAGTCATCGCCCAGCAGTCCGGCCTGGATGCGGCCTTCTTGCATGTTCTCGAAAACCATACGGCTGGTTCGCCTATGGATGAGACTCTCAAATGGACGAACTTGACCCGTGAAGATATTGCGACCCGTCTCCAGGAAGAAGGCTTTGCGGTGAGTGTGACTGTTGTTGACCAACTATTAGTCAAGCACAACTTCCGTCGCCGGCAGGCGTTCAAAGCAGAGGCCGGCCAACAAGTAGCGCAACGCGATGAGCAGTTCCAAAACATTGCCTCCTTGAAGCAACAGTATCATGAACAGGGCAACCCGGTCATGAGCATGGATGTGAAAAAAAAGAGATGATCGGTAACTTCTTTCGTCCTGGGAAGCTCTACACCCAAGAGCGCATCCGTGTCCATGACCACGATTTCCGTTCGTTGGCCGATGGGTTAGCAGTTCCCCATGGGCTATATGATGTCTACCGCAACATTGGCTACGTGACGATTGGCGTCAGCCATGATACGTCGGAATTTGCTTGCGCCTGTATTCGTAACTGGTGGCTCAACCATGGTCGACACGATTATCCGCAAGCCACATCTATCCTCCTCTTGTGCGATTGTGGCGGCAGCAACAATGCACGCTATTACCTTTTCAAACAGGACTTGCAGCAATTGGCAGATGAATTGGGTATTGAAATTCGCATTGCCCACTATCCACCCTATACCTCCAAATACAATCCCATTGAACACCGCCTCTTTCCTCATCTGACGCATGCCTGTCAGGGGGTTGTTCTCAAGAGCGTTGAACTTGTTAAAGTCCTGATGGCCTCAGCTAAAACGAAGACAGGCCTAAAAGTATTTGCTTCAGTTCTAAACGAGTCTTTTGCCACCAAGCGCAAGGTGGCTGATGATTTCAAAGAAACGATGCGCATCAAATTCGATGATTATTTGCCTCAATGGAACTACACAGCTATTCCGCTTGCTGAGTCAGTTCCGTAGGTTATTTAATCCGTGTTCCTAAGTGTGGCAGTTTGGGAGCCAAGTCATGAGCGCATGGGCCACCAAGCAACTGCCAGGTGGATTCAAATGGTTCAGGCCAAGTTACGGATGTTTGCTGATTTTGTAGATATAATGTCATCGGAAGGTTTCCTTTAAGATTGGTGAATAGAGTGTTTACTCAATCTTAAGGAACCTTCCAAGCTCATTCAATTGTTAAGGTGCTTTGGTTCAGAAATGAACCATGCCTAGTTTTCCAATTGCTGACAACATGGCATCCCATCTGGTTCCGTTTATAATTGACTCATGTCTACTCAAACACCCCTACTCGACCCTATTCCTTTGCGAGCGCAATTCCCCGCGCTTAATTTAGAAGTCAATGGACAAACGGCCGTTTTCCTAGATGGCCCTGGTGGCACCCAATCACCCCAAAGCGTCATCGACACGATGGGCGGCTACCTGGCATTTGGCAGCAGCAACTCTGGCGGCCCCTTCATCACCAGTCGGCACGCCGACGCCATTACCCAACAGGCACAGGAAGCGATGGCCGATTTGCTCCAGGATGCTTTTGTCAAAACGGCCATTGACCTGGTGGACCAGGTGGAAAAAGAAGAAGCTGGTTTGCCACAACTCCTGACCGCAATCTTAGATGGCCAACATACCAGAACCGTCGACAAATCTGTCACCGAATCTGAGAATGGTGTCCCTATCATGACGGTGGCTTTGTTGAATAATATCATTAGCGGTCTCATTAACGGGCCAAATCTGCCCTATGCCCGCGAATATTGGCACAATACAAATACACCTCAGCGACGGGCGGAACGGTTAGCCGGACTAGAAAAGGTTGGATAGGTTTAGGCTTTGTTTACTGCATGGTTTTCGCCAATGAAGTGGAAAACTCAATCTGCTTTGTGAATACTTTGTAACACTTTGCCATTGGTGACTCAGATGTTCAGCCATTTGTAAGTAACGGCCGTTGCAGTAAACACACATCCCCTCTCTGAAATGTCAGCCTTGTCGTAGTTCTGAAACGAGTAGGCTTGGCAAGCCTCTTTACTGGTTGAAAACCCCCTGAATTCCTATTGTCCTAAAAATGGTAACGAGATTTCTTTTGTATTTTGGTAAATTTGAGCACCTACTATAATAGAGTAATCAAGTTGATCAAAAAGGAAATTATGGCTAATAGAGAAAACGAACTTACTAAAAACACCGATTTGGCGTTCTACCCCATCTTGTTTAAGCCCGTACTTAAGGATTACATTTGGGGTGGCCGTAATCTGGAGAAATTGGGACGCAGATTGCCCCTTGATGGCGTCATTGCCGAGAGTTGGGAGATCGCCGGGCATGCAGACGGGACGACGGTGGTCAGCAACGGCCGTTACGCCAACACCTCCCTCACGCAACTGCAATCCGAACTTGGCCTGGACCTCATCGGCACAAAAAATGGCTGGGCAAACGAGCGTGGCAAATTCCCCTTGCTCATCAAACTGCTAGACGCCAACCGTCAACTCTCGGTACAAGTCCATCCCAAAGATGATTATGCCTTGGCGCATGAAGGCAACGAATTGGGCAAAACGGAAATGTGGGTGGTGCTAGATGCCAAACCAGGGGCCAAATTACAGTTAGGTGTCAAAGCAGGCACGACGCCTGAGTTGTTTCGTAAAGGTATTGAGGCGGGTAATCTTGAACCCTATTTGCATTACATTTCTGTGAAGCCGGGTGACCATGTTTGTGTGCCTGCGGGTACGCTGCACGCCATCATGGATGGCATTCTCATCGCTGAGATTCAGCAGAACTCGAATACGACTTATCGTGTGTATGATTGGAACAGGGTGGGGCATGATGACCAGCCACGGCCGTTGCACATCGACAAAGCGCTGAACGTGATCAACTTCTCCCAGGTAGAACCGACATTACGTCCAGCTACAATCATTAGCGAAGCCAACGACATCCGGCGCGAACTGCTCTGTCAAAACGAATACTTCACCACCGAGCGCGTTGTAATGTCCGCCGGGTCTGTTTTTAAGGGCAACTGTAACGGCGAAAGTTTAGAGATTTGGGGTGTCATCGCCGGGGATGTGCTGGTGAATGAATTGGCTTTGTCGGCGGTGCAGTTTACCTTGCTGCCGGCGGCGATGGGGGAGTTTGGGGTAACGGCCGTTTCCGACGCCGCCCTGCTGCGTGTCTATGTCAGCTAACCAATAATTCAAAGATATGATACACGTCATGCCAACTTTGTGACAAACAGCATTGACTTTTATCACAGTCCTCATTAGACTGAAATTACATCTGTAAATCTGTGATCAATACATCATAGCCAACAATCCGGACATAGTTTGCAATTTAAGGAAGAGAAAGATGAAAGTCATCATTGATCGTGGGTTATGTGATACAAATCTGAGTTTTTGCCAACGCTGTTCAGCGGCGCTATTTCGCCACCCTGAAGGCTATGATCGGCTCTGTATTCTTGATGTTGTTGATGACAACAAAGAGACCCTGACATTAGAGATGTATACAGATGGCCGCAAAGTGGAAATTGAGCTGACAGAAGAAGAGCGCGAGGTAGCGGCGGTTGAAGGGTGGGAGGCGCTGGTTGATTTTGATCCTGCTTTGTTTCGCACCGGCGCTTTGGAACGCTGGCGCTCAATCGGTCAACTTCCGGCGGCACACTCATACGGGTGAAAGCAGAGTTGCTTTCAGGTTTTCTGCGGCAAGAATTACCTAATCTTCATTTACAATGCGCTGAATCTCCACGCGTCCTGTCATTCCAGGGCGAATATCCAGTTCGGTTTGCGCCAGCCTGATCACAACCGGAAAGACAGCCGCATCCCCCACCTCATCTGTCGCCTGCACGCCAATTCGTAAAACCTCACCATTTATGGGGTCATTAGGATATGCCTTCAGCGTGATAACGGCCGTTTGCCCCGCAGCAATCTGCGCCAGATCGCGCTCGCTTAGATTGGTCGTGTGAAATTCCAGGCTGCTCATATCCAACAATGTCACAATCGACGCGCCCGAGCTAACCAGCGCGCCCTCGGCCGCATCGACTGAAACAACCGTGCCTGCGCCCGGCGCCAGCAGAAAAGCCCGTTCCAGCGCGCTTTGGGCCTGCTGTAAATTTAACGCATTTTGTTGTTTATTCAGTTCCGCTTTTTCAAGATTAAGCTCTGCAGTCCCGATTTCACCCGGCTTTGGCCCTTTGTTCGCCTGGTCTAAGGTCTGCTGCGCGCTCGCCAAGGCCGCTTCGGCGCTCAACGCCTTGTCATTATCAAACCCGGCCAGCGCCAGGTTATAGCCGGCGCGTGCTACCTCCAGGTTCTCCTCCGCCAGCGCCAGGCTGCGCGTCGCTCCTTTGCGTTCATCTTCCAACCGCTGCCGCATCCACTCAACGCCAAACTCCCATTCGCGTCCCGGATCATACGCTGTGTTGTACGCATCCTGGGCGTCGGCCAGACCGCGTTCCGCCTGTTCAAACGTAATGCGGGCAGAGGTGAGGCTGTTGCCGGCAGCGGCGTCCTGCGTTTTTGCAGCGGCCACATCCGCTTCGGCCGCCGCCAGGTTTGCCTCCGCCTGCGCCACAACCAGCGCGTCCGGCGCCCAATTCAATAACTCATCAAGCGCTTGCTGCGCCTGCTTCACATCACTTTGCGCCTGAGCCAACTGCAATTCTGCATTTGCAACCGCTTCACGCAAGGTCGTATCGTCCAGCGTCGCAACGCGGTCGCCTGCCGCAACAACATCACCGGGGGCCACATCAACACTCAATAAACGGCCGTTTGTATCAAACGCCAGCGTCAAAACCGGATTCACCGCTTCGAGTTTGCCTTCCGCCAGCACCGTAACGCCGCTGCGCGCGCCCGGCGTCATCGTCGCCGCCGCTGTTCCCGCAGACGCCGTTGGAGAAGGCGTCACGGGCGGTTCCTGATTACAGGCGGTTAAAACAATTAGCAAAACAATTCCCCAAAAAACAGATTTCACTTTAACCATTTCTATTCTTATCCGTATTCAACCCGTGATAAAGGTGCTGCATAGGTTCAGCCAAATTACGTCATGCGCAGGATTTCGACTGCGCGGCGTTTGACGATGCGGCGCGAGGCAATTGTCGCGCTCAAAATACTCGCCAGCACAACCATAATCACAATAAACGGCATCACCGTCGTATCCAGCGCAAATACCATTGGCCGCTGGCTGGTCACGTTATCGATAAAAGCAAACAGATACGCCATCACCGTTCCGGCCAAAATTCCCGCCAACGCGGCGCTCAGCGTCATGGCAATCGACTCAATGATCAACATACCCGTCAATTCCCAACTGCGCGCGCCCGTCGCTTTGAGCATGCCAATTTCCATACGGCGCGTATAAATTGTGACGTAAATGATGGCAAACACACCGAAAACGGCCGTTGTAAAACTAATCAACGTCAGCACCAGCAGCATCGCCTGCTCCTGCTGCCGGCTCTGCTGCGCCATTTCCAGGCGCTCATCTGCCGAACGCGCCCAAATATTATGATCCAGACTGACGCTGTCGTGAAATTCTGCAATGATCTCCCCGGAATCAGCATCCGACGCAGCAGTCGCCAGCAGACGGTCAAAGATCGGACTATCCACCGGAGGCAAACCGACCTGCGGGTCAGTCGTCAACCGCTCAAAACCGGCCAGATTGATGAATACAGTGCTGCCGTCCAACGCCTGCTGCCGCATGCGGCTAATGCCGCGAAAACCTGGCAGGTGACGTGCAATACCAACAACGGTCAACTCTTCAACATGATCCAAACCCTCACCCGAAATCCGCAGCGCGCCTCCGAGCGGCAAAGCCAGCGCCTGCGCCAAACCTTCGCTGATAACAATGGCATCTTCCCTGGTTTGCAGGGTATCAAAAGCCGTCATATCCCCGGCGGCAAATTCAACCATGTCGCTAAAGAGAACGTCCTGTAAACGGCCGTCTACGCCCACCAGGGTCACGGAGCCGCTGCGCATGCCCACCGCATCAGACACGCCGGCGTCATAATCATGCGTTAAGGCAACTACTTCACCCATACCGGGAACGGCCGTTACCTCGTTACGCACAAAACTGGGCCGCAGCCAGTTCAACTCGGCGCTTTCCCTAGAACCAAAGACATTCATTTCAATTGGTGCGCCCATGTTAAGCCGCACGTCATTTTCTAAATTCACGGCGCTGATGGCGCTCTGCGTCGCCAAAAAACTGGGCAAAACGCCGCTGAAAAGCACCAACAGAGAAATAAGCGTGTTGCGCGCGAAACTGCGGCCTACATTGCGGCTGGCAAAATAAGTCAGCCGCGGCGCGACGAGATTGATAATCGCCAACACCAGCTTTTCTAGCGGACGCGCAAAAATAAAGAAAACCAGGCTGACGCCCACAACCATCATTAAGACTGCCGCCAGGGTAATAGCGGCGACAGCAGGCATGTTGCCATATTGGGAAAGGATATCCAGCCCCATCACCAGCATAACAACCAGCATCATCACCAGACCGATAAAGAAAAAGCGCACGCCGGGACGCCGCTCGCGTAATTTGTCCAAATCATCAAGCTGAATATTGTCAGCGACGCCCGGATTGATGGCGTATACCACTTTGGTATTGGCCGCTTCTTGCGCCGGCTTAAGCGCGCTCAAGAACAATACCAACGTGGCCGAAATGATGACCGGCAGCAGCGCCGAAAGGCTGACAACCGGCTCGATGTTGAGCGCAACGTCTGATTGAGCAGCCTGCGATTCGAGGAAAGGAATGACGGCAAATTGTGTGATCAACTGTCCCAGCACAATGCCAAGCCCTACGCCCAAAGCGCCGATAACGGCCGTTTCCGCAATCACCAGTGCAAATAAATAACTGCGCTGGCTGCCCAAAATACGCAAAATCGCCATTTCGCGCCGCTGCTCCTGC
The DNA here is from genome assembly GCA_963701435.1 of uncultured Chloroflexia bacterium. GTDB lineage: Bacteria > Chloroflexota > Anaerolineae > Promineifilales > Promineifilaceae > JAACFF01. The sequence goes on from CAVPAL010000005.1 coordinate 76,645, forward strand.
ACATTGGTCATCACCAACGTATGGATCAACAAGCCAACCACGCCCAACGCCAGTAAACCATAGGTATTGATCAGCGCCTGCAGCACAATAAATGCTTGCGCGCTTTCGTCCAGGGCGCTGGCTTTGGAAAGCGAATAGACATAATCATCGCCTAAAACAGCCTGGATGGCGACGGCCTGATCGCGCACGTTCAGCGCAGCCGTTTCCGGGTCCCGCGCCTCATACAAAGCCGGATCGACCTGGGCAATCATTTCAGCGGCGCGCCCCTCCAGACCCAACCAGGTCTGGGCATCGCTGATGTCGATCAGAAAGCCATCGCGCACGCCGGCGTTCACCACGCCATTTTGGCGCACAACGGCCGTAATTGGAAACTGCCCCACAACGCGGCGCTGGCTGCTGCCCACAGGAGCGGCGCGCCCTTCTTCACGCGGCTGTGGAAAGCTGTAGGCGACGCCGATGCTGTCGCCGACGTCCAGGTTGAAGGTTTCGGCCGTGCTTTGCAGCAGCGCAACGCTGCCGTCTCCCAGCTTGTAGGTTCCGGAAATCACATCGACGAAGCCCACATCGTCAACGGCCGTATCCAGCGCCACCATAGTCGCAGTGCTTTGTTTAGAGCCGGCTTGCAGTTCGACCGAAACATGGAAGCGTGGGTAAACGGCCGTAACGCGCGGCGCAGCGGATTGCATCGCAGTGGTAACGGCCGTGACGGGCACAAAGGCATCCGGGCTAATTTCACTCTTGCGCACGGACAGGTCATAACGCCCTGTGCCCGACGCAATCACTTCTACATTGGAACGGCGAATCGTTTCAACTGTCGCGCTCATCGCCACAATCAAGCCTGTGCTGACCATCAATGATAAAACCATCAGCAGCGTGCGCACCTTGCGCCTTCTAAAATTCTTGATGACGTATTTAAGAATCATGGGTCACCTGCCAGGATTTTGCCGTCGCGCAGTTGGATAATGCGTTCTGCAAATTCCGCCATACGCGGATCATGCGTTACAAACACAATCGTCATGCCTTCTGCATTGAGCTGTTTCGCCAGGCGCATAATCGCAAAGCCCGTCTCAGAATCAAGATCACCGGTCATTTCATCGGCAATCAGAATCGGCGGGTTATTGGCCAGGGCGCGCGCAATCGCCACGCGCTGCTGCTGTCCGCCGGACAACTCGTTGGGATAATGGTGCATGCGGTCGTCAAGACCAACCTTTGCCAGCAGCGCGGCCGAGCGCTCCTGCCGCTCCTTGCGCCCCACTTTCGCCAGCACCATGGGCGATTCCACATTTTCTTGCGCGGTAAAGTTGGCCAGTAAATTATAATTCTGGAAAACAAAGCCCATCTTCACCAGGCGTAGCTTCGCCAACTCATTCTCGGACATTGCCACCAGATTGGCGCCATCGACCACCAGATGTCCGCGTCCGGCCTCATCCAAACCACCGATAATATTTAAAAGCGTTGTTTTTCCAGAGCCGCTCGGCCCCATCAGGCACACAAATTCACCGCGTTCGATCCGCAATGAAACCCCGCGCAGCGCAGGCACCGCTTCCTTGCCCATTAAATAAGATTTATGGATATTGTCTACAACAATGATTGGCTCACTCATATGATACTTTCCAGCAAGTCGCTCAAAGCGCCCTAAAACGACCTGTCATGGTTTGCCTGTTTCAAACGTATGCGTCACAAAGTTACATTCTTTGTAAAAAACAGGCAACTTCACCAACTGCGAGCTTTTTCAAATCAATGGAACAAAATACAATCGGGCGTTATATTATGGGCGTTGGAGACACAAAATTCAGGAGAATAGAATGATTACCCAGACACTTAACGGCCGTTGGCGGCTCAACCAGGTCGATCAACAAGAACAAATCCCCGCAGAAGTACCGGGCTGCATCCACACTGATTTGCTCGCAGCAGGCAAAATCGCCGATCCCTTTTATCGTGATCAAGAACAGGCGGCTTTTTGGGTTGCTGAAAAGGATTGGATCTACAGACGAACTTTTGAACTTAGCGCAGATTTTCTTGCCCATGAGCGCGTGCTGCTGCGCTGCGCTGGACTGGATACGCTGGCGACGATTGCCGTCAACGGCCGTTTCCTGACCAACACTGACAATATGTTTCGCACGTATGAATTTGACATAAAGTCAATCCTGGAAACAGGTCAAAATGAAATCAGCCTTGTTTTTGCCTCACCAGTGCACGCTGCTAAAGCACATGAGGCCAAAAGATTTTTGCCCTACTGGAACAACGGCGAAAAAATAGCGCCGGCCAACTGGCTGCGTAAAGCGCAGTGCCACTTCGGCTGGGACTGGGGCCCGATGCTGCCCACATGCGGTATCTGGCGCGATATTGAACTGCTGGCGCTCGACGCGGCGCGCATCACTGATTTCGAAGTTCTCCAGGAGCATACCGCTGCGGATACAGTAAATCTGACCGCACGCGTAACGATTGAAGCAGCGCAGCCGGCAGCATGGTCGGCCATTTGCAAACTCGCACTGGCCGATGAGGAAATTGCCGTTGTAGAAGCGCAGGTTGTGGGAGAAACGGCCGTTGCTCACATCACGATAACTGACCCGCAGTTGTGGTGGCCCAACGGATTAGGCGCGCAGCCGCTGTATACGCTCGAAGTCACGCTGTTTGACGCCAGTGGAAACCCAATCGACCGCCAACAAAAACGAATCGGTCTGCGCACGCTGCGGCTGGATCGCCAGGCCGATGAATGGGGCGAGTCCTTCCAATTTGTGGTCAACGGGCTGCCCTTTTTTGCCAAAGGCGCCAACTGGATTCCCGCCGACAGCTTTCTCAACCGCGTGACCGGCGCCGATTATGCCGGGCTGCTGCAAGCTGCAGCGGACGCCAATATGAATATGCTGCGTGTTTGGGGCGGCGGCATTTATGAAGCCGACATCTTCTACGATTTGTGCGATGAACTCGGCCTCTGCGTCTGGCAGGATTTTATGTTTGCCTGTGCAACCTATCCCGCTTTTGATACAGCCTGGATGGAAAATGTGCGCCAGGAAGCCGTTGACAACATTCGCCGCCTGCGCCATCACGCCTGCCTGGCGCTCTGGTGCGGCAACAATGAAATCGAACAGGGCCTGGTCAGCACGCAATGGTCCGACAGCACCATGAGTTGGGAAGATTATGGCCTGCTCTTTGAAAAATTGCTGCCTGAAATCGTTTCACAGCTTGATCCGCAAACCGATTACTGGGTCGGCAGCCCTCATTCGCCGCAGGGCAATCGTAATTTCTTCAACAATCCTGACTGCGGCGATGCCCATATCTGGGAGGTGTGGCACGCGAAACAACCTTTTGAGTATTATCGCACCTGCCAGCATCGTTTTGTGAGTGAATTTGGCTTTCAATCCTTTCCCGAACCGGTTACGGTGTATGGCTATACGCAACCTGAAGAGCGCAATATAACCAGCTACGTCATGGAACATCACCAGCGCAGCGGCATCGGCAACCAGACTATCATCCACTACATGCTGGACTGGTTTCGCCTGCCGTCTAATTTTGAGATGACTCTATGGCTGAGCCAGATTGTGCAGGGCATGGCGATGAAATTCGCTATCGAACATTGGCGGCGTAATGCCCCGCGCAGCATGGGCGCCCTCTACTGGCAGTTAAACGATTGTTGGCCGGCGGCAAGCTGGTCCTCACTGGATTATTTTGGGCGCTGGAAGGCGCTGCATTACATGGCGCGCCGTTTTTTTGCGCCGATACTGGTATCCGGTGTGGAGGATTTGGAGAATGAAACGGCCGTTCTCTACGCAGCCAACGACCTGCCTCAGGCCCAATCAGGCAATCTTTCCTGGCGCCTCACAACAGTTGCCGGTGAACAAATTGCTGCGGGCATGCTGCCGGTTGTTTTGCCTGCCAACCAAAGCAGCCAGATAACAACGCTCAATATGCAGCCGCACCTGGCGCAGTATACCGCGCGAAATTTGCTGCTGTGGCTGGATTTGAATGCGCCGGGCGCGCAGACATCCCCAAATCTGGTGCATTTTGCCCGCCCCAAACATCTGGCCTTATTAGACCCCAAAATTGAAAGCAGCGTTGTTGATGCGGGCGACGGCCGTTTCCAAATCACCCTGCAAGCCAGACATCCGGCGCTGTGGACATGGTTGTCGTTTCATGAAACCAGTGCGCGATTTTCCGATAATTTTTTCCATCTGCGCCCGCGCCAGCCAACTACAGTCAGCCTGACAACCGATAAACCGATGCGCAAAAATGAGGTTGAACAATCCCTCCGGGTATATTCACTGTTCAACACCTATTAGGCGCTGGAAACCCCAACTTTTTTTCATCGAGCAGGCTGTTCATTCATGGCCTAATAGGGAATTTGCAAGAAAAAAGAAAGGCCATCAGAGGACTCTGATGGCCTTTTCGCCACTTAAAAAATGGCAGGAAATTTATGGCCAGCCAACTTCAATAGCATGGCACATGCCGCGTCCAAGCCAGCCATATTCGGTTCCTGGAGCCGGGTTGAGAATTTTCATGACAACCGGTTCAGCGCCCGGGCCGCTGTAATACAATACCTGAACATATACCGATGGATAGGTAATATCCAAATCCTGGAACCAGCCGCTGTCTTGCCAGCCGTCCATAGCATACCATTCTACATAAACGCGTCCACCCACTTCCTGAACAACATACAGGCCGCGCCGCGCTTCATCCCCGCTAACATCGAAATTAATCCGCAGACATGCCTTTTCACGCCATGGTTTGGTAGGCGTAATTGTTGGCACTGTCGTTGATACTTCTGTTGGTGGGGTTGGTAGGGTCCCTGTAGCTGTCACTGTCGGTGTTGGTGTAGTAGTCAGGGTGCCTGTAGGTGTTTCCGTTGGGGTTGGTGTAGTAGTCAGGGTGCCTGTAGGTGTTTCCGTTGGGGTTGGTGTTTCCGTTGTTGTCGGTGTAGCTGGTGTAGCTGTAGAGGTCGGTGTTTCCGTTGGGGTTGGCGTCTCTGTCCCTTGGCAAATAACATAAATCAAGCCTACGCTGTCTACTGCACCGAAAGACAATTCACCGGCTGTTTCTGCCACGAAGCTGCCATAAGAGACCATCCCCTGCTGCGTTTCATGCACGAGTTCACCATTAATGAAGAAACCGTTACGACGATTATCAACATCATCATCAATTTGAACATAATCAACCTGGCAGCCGGGGTCAACTGGTCCAAGAGGAATTATTTCTTCATAAATCGCATATTCCGTAAACGGCACATCCTCAATTTGCCAGACCCGTTCTTTCCAGACTGCATCAAGAGTTGGGCCAGGCACAACCGTATAAACATTTTCACCACGGAACTTAATGATAAACTCGTATCCTGGCGGAACTTCAAATGTCCCCGGTCCCTCACCCAGGAACGTTATTTCAGGCAGTTCCGAGCCTTGCTGCGCAACATCCAAGGCGATCTCACCCGCAGATTCCTGGGTCCGGAAACTGTTAGCCCAGCCGGCAATTGCGAACATAATCAGACCAAAGATAACAAATCCGCTAATTCTCTTAATCATAAAAACCTCTTACCTGGAATACCCAATTTCAAACAAATTCTAATGTATTATGATAACACAAAGAAATGGCTTAAGTCAACATATTTGCTAACTTTTAGTGTGCTAACAATCGAGCAGCAAAATGCCGGCTGTTAAGGCTGAAATTCAACTTGGGGATATGACGGAAACGGCCGTCTCGTTCCCATCCCTAATACAAGCCTGACCTGATAAATTAGCAAAAAAAAAGCCGCCGGCAAAAATACCGGCGACTTTTTAAATCATTACTGAATGCGTCTAATTATTAAGCGGCTTCGCCTTCACCTTCGGCTTGGGCTTCATCTTCATCATGATGACCGCCAAAAGCTTCACGTAATTTAGCTTCCTGCTCGTCAGAGAGAGAAGTACGCAGCACTGTCGCGTCAAATTTTTCCAACTGCGGCAGTACCTTATCAGCAGTAGCTTCACGCACCAGCAGGAACAAGGCCGAGTCGCCTGGCTCAATTGTAGCGCCGACTTCTTTGATAAATTTATCGTCAATGCCAATGTCAGAATACTTACCGGCAATCGCGCCTGTTACCGCGCCAATCGCCAGACCCAGCCAGGGCATAAAGAACAACAAACCAATCAGCATACCCCAAAACGCGCCGCCAAGCGCGCCGGCGCCCACAAGACTTGTGGCCTGTTTTACTTTTGTTTTACCGTCTTGGTTACGTACCACAACGGCGGCATCATCAAGCGCGATAAGGTGTTCTTTTTGCATTTGGATAAGCGCATCACGCATTTCCTCAGCGCCTGTCGCGGTTTTAAACGCGAAGACAATCATTTCACTCATAGTAATATATCTCCTTATTTAAAAGTTGAAATTTTGTGAATAGAAGGCTCTCTATTTTTACCAAAAACCTTCTTGATCTGGCAACTATTAACATGCAAAGCAGCCGGTTTATTAATGACTCTATAGAGCCTTTTGCAAAAATAAAGGCCACCGGACAACCCGGTGACCTTTTTATGGTAATCGCAGCTAAAAGAAGTCGTTGAAATCAACCGACTTTGCGCCGTTTACCTGAAACCTGTTACTAATTTATGGCCAGCCAACCTCAAGCGCATGGCACATGCCGCGTCCAAGCCAGCCATATTCGGTTCCAGGCGCTGGGTTAAGAATTTTCATGACAACCGGTTCAGCGTCCGGGCCGCTGTAATACAATACCTGAACATATACCGATGGATAGGTAATATCCAAATCTTGGAACCAGCCGCTGTCCTGCCAGCCATCCAAAGCATACCATTCCACATAAACGCGTCCACCAACTTCTTGCACAACGTACAGGCCTCGCCGCGCTTCATCCCCGCTAATCTCGAAGTTTATGCGCAAACATGCCTTTTCACGCCACGGTTTCTTGGTAGGCGTAATTGTTGGCTGCGGTGAGCTGTCAGTCGCAGTCACTGTTGGCGTCGGCGTTTCGGTCGGCGGCATACCGGTTGGCGTCTCCGTCGGCGGCATACCAGTCGGCGTCTCGGTGGGCGGATCACCGGTTGGCGTCTCCGTTGGCGGATCACCGGTTGGCGTCTCCGTTGGCGGATCACCAGTTGGCGTCTCGGTGGGCGGCTCGCCGGTTGGCGTCTCCGTTGGCGGCTCAGGTGTATTGGTCGGCGTCTCGGTTGCTACCGGCGTGTCTGTAGAAGTTGGCGTTGGCGATGGTTGAACTTCGGCACAAATATTATAAATCAAGCCTACGCTGTCTTCGGCGCCGAAGGACAATTCACCGGCTGTTTCTGCTACGAAGCCGCCATAAGATACCATCCCTTGTTCCGTCACATGTACAAGCTCGCCATTAATGAAGAAGCCATTGCGACGGTCATCAACATCATCATCAATTTGAACATACTCAACCTGGCAACCGGGGTCAACTGATCCGAGAATAATTATGTCCTCGTAAATCGCATATCCTGTAGCCGGCACATCTTCAACTTGCCAGACCCTTTCTTTATATGTTGCTTCAACAGTTGGGCCAGGCGCAACCGTATAGGTGTTCTCACCACGGAATTTGACGATAAACTCATATCCTGGCGGAACTTCAAAAGTACCTGGCCCTGTACCCAGGAACGTTATTTGGGGTATTTGCGCGTCTTGCTGCGGAACATCTAAAGCCATCTCACCCGCAAATTCTTGAGTCTGGAAACTATTGACCCATCCGGCAATTGCGAACATGATCAGACCAAAGATTATAAACCCGCCTATTCTCTTGATCATTAGAACCTCCTAGCTTGATTACCCAAATTCAAACAAATCCTGTTTTTTTTACAAACTTGTTTAAAAATCCGACGTTATCTTATAAAATTTTCCAATACAAGTCAGACTGTAACACGATAACATAAAGAAATGACTTAAGTCAACTTATTATGTAAACTTTTTGTTTAAATTGCCGCTGACGGCGCAAAAAAGCTCGCTACGTTCAGCCTAACGCAAGCGAAAGGCGAAAATAACAGCTATGACGCCGCCTACCAACCCAAAAATGCCCAAAACTGTGGGTACAGCTAGCGTCGCAACAAAAATATTACTCAGTAGAATCAATCCGAAGATGATGCTGAGAACACCCAATAAGCCTATGCCCCAACCACCGCCGCGGAAAGCTTGTATCAAGTTGATAATGCCAATGATTAGACCTTGAATTCCCAATACGATGATTAATGTGCCTACAACAAGGAAAGATGACCAAAGCGGTGCATCAAGCACTATAAAGCCGGCTAAAATGCCCAAAATCCCTGCTAACAATTTCCAACCCCAGGCTGAAGAGTCAATGAAGATACTGACAATTGAGAAGATGCCGCTGATAAGCCAGTAGATGCCTAAAACCTGTATCGTTACAACGGTTGTCATGGCTGGATTGGTGAGGAATAGAATACCAATAATAATGGCAAAAATGCCTTCTAGTAGGACTACCCACCAGGGAATTGTTGAGGCTTCTAACTTTGCTTGCATTCAAACTCCTTGTCCGCTTTTGTCATCTGTTTGGTAAACCGCAAAAAGTATTTTGAAAGAAAACCATAGCAAATTCGCGCTTTCCTGGAGGAATTCCCAGATTTCATTTCGCAGGAATTCAAAAACCTTTCTGGAAATTACCTAAAACATTATGTGCAGCAGATTTATTAAGTATAAACATAAGTAATCGAAAATGCCAGTGATTTGCATTGAAAAAATCGTATAAAATGCAGGCAACGTCTGTGTTTTCCTATATCAGCCTCGGTAATGAATATCTCTTGCGCGGCAAACCAGCAATACGATTTATTACACAATAAAAGACATCAAAAATCTGCATAGCTTTCGACGGGCGTTTGGTTATATGTTTGCTTTGACAACGGCCGTTTCTTTTGCTAATATTTTGTCCATACTGTCCACTTAAAAATAATATACACGATACTTATCCAGAGAGGTTGAGGGACCGGCCCAAAGAAGCCTCAGCAACCAGGTGATTAGTCAAGAAGTCAAATCGCCCAATAGTCTCGTAGTCAAAGAAAAAACAAATCTAAATGACTACAAGACCATAAGAGTAATTGGCTCCATAACTAAACGACTACTCCCAAGGTGCTAATTCCGGCAGGAGCTGCTTGCTCCTGAAAGATGAGATATGTGCTATTTGCATGCATCCGCCTCTCCTGGTAATTGTGGGAGAGGTTTTTTTGTGTCGCTTGCAACAAATCTATTTCCCCACTTAGGTAATCGGCAACAATATTTCAAAATTAGAATCACTCTAGACGTTGCCGATTCCTCAAGGAAACCGCAGTTCAAGTCCTTTGTAATTTCCGAACAGTTTCTGCGGTTTACCCAATACACAGTCTGTAGTCAGGTAAACCACGAATTTTTAACCGGTTTGATTTTCAAAAATTATCCCTGGTTTACCAAAATCGATAAGTTATGGAGACAAATTATGACGCTTGTAATGAAGTTTGGTGGGACTTCGGTGGGCAATGCAAAGGCCATTCGTGAAACAGTTGATTTAATTCTGCAAACTAAAAGAGAATGGGGACAGGTTGTCGTCGTAGCTTCCGGTATGGGTTCAAAACCTGTAAAGGTAACTGATTTGTTATTACAAGGCGCCCATACGGCCTTTGCCGGGGATACATCTTCTTTTAAGCAAGCGGCCGAAACGATGCGTCAGGTCCACTATGAAGCAATAGATGGGCTGCTGGAGCCGGAAAAAGAACGGCAAAAGATATTGGCGGAAAATCAGGATTTTATCAACCACTACCTGACGTTATGCGATGCCGTGTGTGTACTGGGTGAATTAACGCCGCGCGCTCTGGACGCCATCAGCGGCATGGGTGAACAAATGAGCGTGCGTATCCTGGCGGCTTATTTGCGCCAGCTTGGTTATAATGCAGAAGCAATTGACGCCACAGAACTGGTTGTCACCGACAATAACTTTCAAAATGCCACACCGATTACCGATTTGACAGACGCCAGGGTGCAGGCTCGTTTACGGCCGTTACTGGAAAACGATATCATTCCCGTCGTCACCGGTTTTATCGGCGCAACAACAAAAGGCGTCACCACCACCCTGGGGCGCGGCGGTTCTGATTTCAGCGCCTCCATTCTCGGGAAGGCGCTGCGTGCAGATGAAGTCTGGATTTGGACCGACGTCGACGGCGTTATGACCGCCGACCCGCGCCTGGTACAAAATGCAAAATCAATTCCTATGCTCAGTTATCGAGAAGTATCCGAATTGGCATACTATGGCGCTAAAGTCCTGCACCCCAAAACCATGCGACCATGTATTGAAAACGACATACCGCTGCGCATTAAAAACACCTTTAATCCTACCCACCCCGGAACCGTGATCGTAGCGAACGGCATAACAAGCAACGGCGGCATCAAAGCCGTCACAGGCATTAAGGACCTCGCCATGATCACGGTGGAAGGCACCGGCATGATCGGTATACCTGGTATCGCCGCGCGCACCTTTAGCGCCGTGGCGCGCACCGATGTGAGCGTACTGCTCATCAGCCAGGCTTCATCCGAACAATCCATCTGTTTTGCCGTACCAGATTCTGCTGCCGAGAGCGTTCTTGCCAGCCTGCGAAAAGAATTTGCAGAGGAGCTAAAGCGGCGCGACATTGACAGCGTTTGGCCTATGCGCAACGTATCGATTGTGACCGTAGTGGGCGCCGGAATGCGCGGCACACCCGGCGTTTCGGGCCGCATCTTCAGCGCGCTTGGCAATAACCAGGTCAACGCCATCGCCATTGCACAAGGCTCGTCCGAATGCAGCATCAGTATTGTGGTCGATGGGCGGGATACGGCCGCTGCCGTTTGTTTTATCCATGAGTTAATTATCCCGGGTTGATTTTTAGCAGAAGCCGGACTTTTTTGAAAAATCCGGCTTCATCAAGGTGCAAATAAAGGCGCGGCCTCTCATTTGCCCATTGTGTTGTTGTTTTGAATCGTATAACAAATTCAGCATTTGAAGTAGAACCTTTTCGTCCTGCGCGATTGCTTGCCAGCCCCCATACCCAAACCATTCTCGCGAACACATTGCGCAGCGTGCGCGGGCTTTTTTTCCGGCGCGTGCGCTTGGATACGCCCGATGGGGACTTTTTAGATATCGATTTTCCGGTTATTCCCGGCGTAAGCTTTCGCACAAATGCGCCTTTAGTGCTGCTGCTGCATGGCCTGGAAGGCCACGCCCGGCGCAGCTACGCTTGCGAAACCTACCGGCAGTTAGCGCGCTTTGGTATTCGGGCGGTTGGCATGAACTATCGCTCTTGCAGTGGAGAAGTTAATCGTTTACCGCGCCTTTACCATTCCGGCGCGACGGATGACGTCTTGTTTGTCATTAATTGGTTAACCCAACGTTTTCCAACTAATCCTTTGGGCGCTGTTGGTTTCTCGCTCGGCGGCAATTTGCTGATCAAATATTTGGGCGAAGCGGGCGACCAAACGCCGCTACAGGCGGCCGCAGTTGTCTCACCCCCATTTGATCTACGCCGCAGCGCCGAGAGTTTTGAAAACGGAAACGGCCGTATCTACGCGCGCGGTTTCATCAAGTCATTACGCCAAAAAGTGCAAAACCACGCCCACATCATTGGTGAAAAGGTTAATCTGGACTGTATTTTTGAAGCCCGCACCCTGCGTGAATTTGACGAGGCGCTCACAGCCCCTTTGCACGGCTTTCGGGATGCAAACGATTACTATGCGCAGTGTAGCAGCGGGCAATTTATATCCGCCGTGCGTATTCCCACCCTGATAATACGCGCCCTGGACGATCCTTTTTTCGCCCACGACATCCCCCAGGCAGATATTGCCAACAACCCCTACCTTTTTCCTGCTTTGACACAGCACGGCGGTCACGTCGCATTTTTTGAAGGCGCATTTCCGGGAAAATTACAATATTGGGCCGAACGCCAGGCTGCCCGGTTTCTGATGAAGTTTTTACCCGCCGGCTTCGACTCTACGCTATAATACCTGTTGGATTTAGATCAAATTGTTGAGGTAAACTGCAAAAATTTGTTGAGATCAAATCTGAACGCAAAAATATAACCCCTGAAATTTTGTACTTAAAGGAGCAACAACAATGATTATCGACTCAAAATCAGTAAACGCAATGAATGCGCAAATTCAAAGTGAATTTTTAGCCTCAGCCCAATACGTAGCCATAGCCGTCTATTTTGATGAAGAAAGTCTGCCCGATCTGGCCAATTTTTTCTATCGACAAGCTGAGGAAGAACGCTCTCACGCCATGAAATTTGTCCATTTTCTGCTGGAAACCGGCGCCAAACCCATTATTCCCGGCTTATCCGATATTCGCAACGAGTTTGAAAGCGCCTCGGAGGCAGTCCAATTTGCGCTTGATCAGGAAATTAAAGTCACAAACCAAATTAACAACCTGATGCAAATCGCCAACGCTGCTAATGATTTCACCAGCCAGAATTTTTTACAATGGTTTGTGGAAGAACAGGTCGAGGAAGTTGATACCATGACCACGCTTCTGCAAACAATCAAGCACGCAGGCGGCGCGATGCTGCTTGTGGAAGATTTTGTGCGCCGCAGCTTGCAGCCAATTTTGGACGCCGGCGCCGCAGCCGAGTAAGCGTTTAATTTGCAGGCATATCGGTAAACCGCGAAAAGTATTTTGAAATAACCAAGGCGTAAAGGAATTCACAAAAATTAGGTGGGATGGATTTTAAAATCCGTCTCACGCTTTTTGCTGTGCGAAAAAATTACGTTAAAAATTACTCAACCGCCATTGCAAATCCGCATCTATCGCTCCACAATAGAAATAACCAGCCAAAAAACTCTGCAGGAATTATTAAATGAAAACCACGCCGCTTTGGACGGAACAATTTCCACGTCCCACGGATTTGCCCGCATCCCCTTTGCCCGAACGCGTCGATGTTGCGATTGTGGGCGGTGGGTACACCGGGTTAAGCGCCGCACGCGTGCTGGCGCGCGGGGGCGCAGCAGCAGCCGTGCTGGAACGCGGGGAAGTTGGTTGCGGCGCCAGTTCGCTCAATGCCGGTATTGCTGCGCCAGGCTTCCGCCAACCAATCGAGGTCATCTTTCGGCGCTACGGGGCGGCTATGGGGCATGTTTTTTGGCAAGCCTCAATGGCGGCAATTGATCATATTGGGGAGCTTATTGCAGATGAAGGATTGGACTGTGATTTCCGACGTGAAGGCCATGCTTTATTGGCAGTCAAACCTGCACATTTTCACAAAATGCAGTCAAGGGTCGAGTGGTATCGTCTTAAACTAGGTCACCGACTGCATTTGGTTCCGGCGGCAACTTTGCGTGAAGAAATTGGCAGCGGCGTTTATTATGGAGGGCTGGTCGATGAGTTCAGCGGCGGGTTAAATCCGGCCAAGTTTGTTTTCGAGCTGGCGCGCGTGGCTTTGTTTGACGGCGCGCATGTGTGTGAACATACGGCCGTTTCCAACATTGAAAAACACCCTCAAGGTTACCGGGTGCATACATCCCGCGGCTCTTTAACCGCCCAAGAAATCATCATCGCCACGAACGGTTACCACACAAACCTAATTCCCGGTCTCAAATGGCGCATCATCCCGCTAAACAGCACAACTATCGTTACGGAACCACTGCCCCTGGCATGGCAGTTGGCAATCAGCCCGCGCGGCCGTTTGTTTATAGACAGTAACAGCCAGCCAAATTATTTTCGCCTGACGCCGGACGGCCGTTTACTGTGGAGCGGCGATTATACCTGGAAACAAAAAAAGGATTTGACCGCCAGCGCCAGACGCTTGCAAGCGCAAATGCTGCGCGTTTTTCCCGACCTGGAAAAAGCCATGGTCACACACGCCTGGCGCGGTAAAATTGGCATGACGCTCGACTGGATGCCCCACATTGGTCACATCAATGGCATTCATTACGCCGCCGGCTACGGTGGGCATGGTCTGGCTCTGGCCGCCTACATGGGCGCCGAACTGGGACAAATGCTTTGTGGGCAAATCTCCAGCAGCGTTTTTTCCGAAATTCGTCACCCGGGCATGTTATACGCCGGACGTCCCTGGTTCATGCCGTTTGCCAACCTCTATCATCGTATCCGGCGGCGGCTGGTTTGACGCGCCTCATTATTGACCTGCGCCTGAATGTTTACACAAAACTGATAGACGGCCGTTTCTACCCATGCTATAATTCAAACAATCCGGGGATGACTGGCTTCGACGGGGAAGGTTGGTCCTGGACTGCAAGTCGAGCACGCTTTACACCTCGTAAAACTGGAAGCAAACAATTAAGTGCCGAACGCACTCCTTCTTACAGCGCTCTTCCAATGGCTGCCTAAAGCAGTCTAAGAGCGTGGATGGTTCCAAAGACGGAACCCCGTCTGCTTCATTTCGTTCGTTGACCGGGTGAATGCAGGCGACATAAACGTCAACGTGCTCCACGCCGACGTCGATAAGCGTGGCCAAGACGTCCTTTCGGGGATGATCGACTAGCTGGCGGCTGACCTTGTTGGCCGGGGCGCCCGCCAGTAAAATCAAATAGGCTGACTACGCTTGTAGACGTTCAGAGGTCGAATTTTTCGGACGCGGGTTCGATTCCCGCCATCTCCACTTTCAGAAAAGAGACGCGCAAACTAAAATGTGTGTCTCTTTTTATTTTTGATGCAGAAACTTGAATTCCATGATAAAATATAGAACTTTCGTTCTGTCATTTCCGATTAGTTAAAGGGCCGCTCCATACTCAGTTGTTGGTCCTTTGCATGAGAAATATGCCCCAATTTCAACTCGTATCTGATTTTCAACCGACGGGGGATCAACCCCAGGCCATTGAACAGCTTATCGCCGGGCTAGAAGCCGGTGACAAATACCAGACCTTGCTTGGCGCAACCGGAACCGGAAAAACCTACACCATCGCCAACGTTATTCAACAAACTCAAAAACCGACCCTGGTTCTAGCTCATAACAAAACGCTGGCAGCCCAACTGTATGCAGAGTTCCGTGATTTTTTCCCCAAGAATGCCGTCTCCTACTTTGTCAGTTATTATGATTACTACCAGCCGGAAGCCTACGTGCCGCGCCACGACCTCTTCATAGAAAAAGAAACGCAAATTAATGATGAAATTGACCGGCTGCGCTTGCAAGCTACTGCCAACCTGCTCAGCCGCGACGACGTCATCATTGTCGCCTCAGTGTCCAGCATTTATGGCATCAGCAGCCCGGAAGCATGGGGACAGGTGTCGCTCGAATTGAAGCGCGGTCACCAATACCGGCGTGATTCTATCCTGCTGCGGCTGGTAGACATTCAATATGATCGCAACGATATCGAACTACGACGCGGCGTCTTTCGCGTACGCGGTGACACGCTGCAAATCTTTCCCGCCTACGCTGAAACCGCCTTCACCATCGAATTTTGGGGAGATGAAGTTGATCGCATCACCGAAATAGATCCCCTCACGGGCGAAATCTTGCTCGAACATGCGCACATTGAAATTTTCCCGGCCAAGCAGTTTGTGACTCAAGAAGACAAATTAGCCGCAGCCATCAACGATATTGAATCAGAACTGAACGAGCGTATTGCTTATTTTAAAAAGAACAATATGCTGCTGGAAGCGCAGCGAATTGAACAACGCACCTTGTATGATTTGGAGATGCTGCGCGAGGTAGGCTACTGCTCCGGCATTGAGAACTACAGCCGCCCGATGGACCAACGCGCCCCTGGTTCGCGGCCGTGGACGCTGCTCGATTACTTTCCGGCCAACTATCTGCTGGTCATTGACGAAAGCCACATGACCATTCCACAGGTGCGCGGCATGTATGCGGGCGATCGCAGTCGCAAACAAACGCTGGTTGATTATGGCTTTCGTTTGCCAAGCGCAATGGACAACCGTCCCTTGAATTTTGATGAGTTCGAGACGCTGCTCAACCAGGGCATCTTCACCAGCGCTACGCCTGGTCCCTTTGAATTGGAACACTCGGCCACAATCGTGCGTCAGGAAATTCGACCCACCGGCGTGCTTGATCCGGAAGTCGAAGTGCGTCCGGTGCGCGGTCAGATAGATGATTTATTGGGTGAAATTCGCAAACGTACGCAACAAGGACAGCGCGTGCTGGTCACTACCCTGACCAAGCGCATGTCGGAGGACCTGAGCGATTATCTACTGGAAATGGGCGTCAAAGTCCATTATCTGCATTCAGAAGTCCATACGATTGAACGCACCGAGATATTGCGTGACTTGCGCATGGGCGTTTTTGACGTCATTGTGGGCATTAATCTGCTGCGTGAAGGTTTGGATCTGCCGGAGGTTTCGCTGATTGCAATTCTGGACGCAGATAAGGAAGGTTTCTTGCGTTCAGAAACGTCGCTTACCCAAACGATAGGACGCGCAGCGCGGCACATTGACGGCAAGGTAATCATGTACGCTGACAGAATCACGCGCTCGATGCAAGCCGCCATTGATACCACCAATGGCCGACGTGAGCGCCAGAGGGCGTACAATGAAGCCCACGGGATTGAGCCGCGCAGCATCATTAAAGCGGTTCATGACCTAACCGAAGACATTATGGAAGCGCAGCATCTTGTAGTCGCGGAAGAAAAAGGCGCTTATACGACGCTGGCCGACCTGCCCAAGGCAGAGCTGGCGAAGATGGTAACTGAATTAGAAAAACAGATGAAGAAAGCGGCGCAGGCATTGGAGTTTGAAAAAGCGGCCGTTTTGCGTGACCAGGTGGTAGAGCTGCGTGGTTTGATGGCGCTGAAAAAAACGGAACGCGGCGTGGATTTACCGGAATGGGAAAAAATGCGCCTGCTTGACGAGGCCGGTATTGCTTATGAAGTAGAATAAAAACGGCCGTTTTAGGCAAAATCACGCAGGATTAAAATATGTCATCGTCAAATCCCTGCGGTCCAATAAAATCACTCGCCCTAGAATACGACACCAAAGGATTCACGGCTTTGAGTTCACGCAAGTAATCCGCATATTGCACCACAACGCTGACCAGCGCCAGGCTTAGGAGGATCACAGCGGTCCAATTACTGGTTGAACTCAAACCTGTCATCAATCTAATAATATCCACACCCAGCAGCATTGTTATTAAAATCAGACCTTCATTCTCATAACTTCGTATGAACCAGACGCCAAACATGCCGCCAATCAAAATAATAACCAGACCGACCACGGTGGCTGTTTGCTGGGATAATTCCGCAACGGCCGTTAACAAATAATCAGAAATATCATAAAGCCAAAGCGCCATATATGCCCCGGCAAAAAAACCAATCAAATTGATAGCAATTTCCGGCCTTGTTTTTCCCAGATAAACACCTACAACACCGGCAGTAACCGCAATGCCCAGCAGCAGCCAATTTCTCGATTCAATCAGGGTCCGGCCGGATTCTGTACCTGCAACAAACACAGCCAGCAGGTTAGCCATTGTTACCAGCGCAATGATGCCCAGGGTTGCCCACAAAGAGCGGCGGCCAAGCAGTAAGATATAAAGACCCAGAGCTATTCCTAAAATTATCGTCAACAAATTCAATATAAAAGTCAACATCATTCATCCTCTTCTTCCCGGTTTAGCCGCCGGATTGCCTGAAAAACCACATAGGCGCCTACGAGCGCTCCAGCAAAAAACATATAAAACGCCAGATCGGAAAGGCGGAAGTCGCCAACTTGTAGATCAATTGTTCCCGCAATCGCCGCCCCCACAAGCCAGCCCGTGATAATCAAGCCAACAATCAGCCGATCCATGCTCTTGGTCAACGCCTTATCCAATTTCTTTACTTGTGGCGACAGGTCACTGGTGTCCACATACACACTTAGCCGCCCTTTTTCATATTGGTCCAGCCACTTGGTAGTTGCCTCTACGAGTGAAGGTAAACGATAGAGTACTTCCCGTGAGCTGCGCGACACCTGGGTGCGTACCATTTTGCTCAACACATCGGTGTTAAACTGGTCACGCATTAATATCGTACTGCTTTCTACAGCCGCAGACGACAGATTGATCGTGGGTTCCAGCGTGCGAATAATCTCGTCAGCCTGCATTAATGTTTTAAATGCCAGCGTAAAGTTACTGTCCAACCGCAACCCATAACGGCGCAGCATATCCTGCAAGGCGTCAAAAGTGTAAGACATATCGCCTTCCCCACCCAGAAAGCGCTGGCCAAAGCGATCCATCCCCTCCAAAAAAGCCGGTTCATTTACAGTTACACCCGGAAGTGGACGGCTTAAATGCAGCGCCGCTTTGCCCATGTTATAACCGTCTTGCTCCTTCATAGAGACCAACAAATCAGCCAGGGCCATACGCTGTATCCGGTTCAATTCCCCCATCAGTCCCATATCCAGGAAGCCGATCTTGCCCGTTTCCAGATTCACCAGCACATTGCCCGGGTGAGGATCAGCGTGGAAAAAACCGTCAAACAATGCCTGTTTGACCATCGCCAATACAAATTCCCGCGCTATCGCCTCACGATCCAGACCCGCAGCTTCAATTTGAGCCACATCATTAATCTTGACGCCAGGCACAAATTCCATTGTCAACACTTTGCTGGTGGACAGGTCTGTGTAGGCAACCGGAATATTAACCCCCTCAATTTGAGCCATATTGCGTGACAACAATCCAATGTTAGAGGCTTCGTTACGGTAATCCAGTTCGTATAAGATGGACCTGCCAAATTCATCGACGAGACCATTCAAGTCGAGGTTCTTGGCCCACTCTTGACGCTTCTGAATCTGTTTGGTCAGGTCGTAGATAACGTTTAGGTCCGCTTTGACGGTTACATCAATATTGGGGCGTTGGATTTTGACGACAACGGCCGTTCCGTCATGTAAGGTCGCCCGGTGTACCTGGGCAGTAGAAGCTGCTGCAAATGGCTCTTCCTCAAATGAAGCAAATAAATTTTCAGGGGTATCTTTCAATTCATCAATTAAAGTTTTTCGCGCCTGTTGATAGGAAAAAGGAGGAACATTGCTCTGCAGTTTTTCAAGCTGCTCTTTCCACTCCGGCGGCAGTTCTTGTGAGCGGCTGCTTACAATCTGGCCAAATTTCACAAATGTTGGCCCCAGTTCTTGCAGCATGTAGCGCGCCTTTTCTTGTATAGTCAGTTCGCTCATAGGGTCAACGCCGCGAAAGAGTAGTCCCTGCATGAACACGCGAAAACGCGCCAGCGGGGTCATGTCCACTGCAATATCCTGGGTGTAGCGGGTGATGGTCTCCATAATTTGGGCTACACGCAGGTTTTCGGCAATCACGTTGCGCCGTCCGGATGACAGCATCCCTACCCAACGCCAGTAAAATTGTGTTTCTATGTTGCTGCGAAACGCCGGCATGTCCAGACCAAAAATTGCTTCCATCACCACCAAGATCAGCGCCATAATCATGCCGCCCAAAATGATCCACAACAGCGATGGCGCCTCGATAACAAAAGCGCTCGGAGCAATGAAGGCCAACAGCCAGAATAAAAAGGCGTTGATGACAATGGCAAACAATCCCATCGTGCGTATCAACAATCGGGCCGTGAAGAGCAGCACCAACGGCCGAATAAACGCATTGATGAGACCAAACAAAATACCAAAGAGCAAGTATGTGGCGCTAATGTTAACAACACCCGGAATTAAAGGTTGTATGGTGATTCCTGGGTTAAAAATAACGGTGATAGCCAAAGCCAAAGCATTCACCAGTATACGAATGACAAAGTAGATCATATGGCCTCCTTCCTCTATTTGTTTGTTCGGCTTCAGCCGGATACGGCCCGGAGGTTGCCTACCAAGCAAGTCGTTAATATAAACCTTATGCGGGCTTTTGGAAAGTTGTACGAGTGAAACTTAAACGGCCGTATCCGTTACATCAACCTGCCCATCCGACCCGTTGTCAGAAAGCGCCCCAGGCGACTCTTCGACTTGTTCGCCGTTACTGCCCGACAAAAGCCCTTCACGCACCACAGCCACCGATGCAACCGTATCCCCTTCGCGCAAATCCATGATACGCACGCCCTGCGTCGAACGGCCCTGTTGTGATATCAGATCGGTGGAAGTACGTAATATGATTCCATTGGTTGAAATGCAGGTGATTTCATCACCCCTGGTCACAACTCTGGCCCCTACAATTTTCCCCGTTCGTTCCGGCGTTAAAATCATCGCCCGTACGCCCTGACCATACCGGTTTTGCGTACGGTAATCTTCCAGAGGGGTTCGTTTGCCATACCCTCTTTCGGTGATGACCAGCAAATCATCCTCCGGCGTGACAATGTCAGCGCCGGCAATCTTATCCCAATCATCCAGCTTCATGGCATTCACGCCGGCAGCCGTGCGGCCCATCGGCCGTACATCTTCTTCACTAAAGCGGATGCCCTTACCTTGTTCGCTCACAATGATCAAATCCTCCTCGCCATGCGTCAGCTTCACCCACCCTAAAGAGTCGTCAGCATCCAGACTCAAAGCAATCAAGCCGCTGGGACGCACATTCTTAAAAGCGCTAACCTCGACACGTTTGATACGTCCTTTACGTGTGATCATTGTTAAAAATTCAGCATCATCAAAACTGGGCACGGGCAATGCGGCTGTGATCTTTTCATCCGGCATCATGGGCAGAATATTCATCAAATTCGTGCCCTTGGCCGTGCGATCCATTTCCGGAATCTCGTAAGCTTTGATGGAATACACCTTGCCCCGATCAGAAAAGAACAAAATGTGATTATGCGTGCCGGCGGCAAACAAATGCTCTAATTCATCTTCACTGCGCGTGGTCATTCCAATTAAGCCTTTGCCCCCGCGCGCTTGCAAACGGTATGAAGCAACCGGCGTGCGCTTGACATACCCGCGCCGTGTGATTGACATAAACACATCTTCATCGCGCACCAAATCTTCCATATTGAACTCAGCTTCGCCAAATTCAATCGTAGTACGGCGTTGATCCCCATATTTTTCCTGCAGCGCTTGAATATCTTCTTTGATCAGCCCTAAAATCAACTGTTTATCTGCCAGCAAGGTGTGCAAATATTCAATATGGGCGCTGATTTCTTTGTATTCATCTTCGATCTTTTGACGTTCCAAGGCAGCCAGGCGGCGTAGTTGCATATCCAAAATAGCATTGGCCTGCGCTTCAGTCAGACCAAAGCGCTCAATCAACTGCACCCGAGCCGCTTCCACATCAGGGGAACTGCGAATCGTTTCAATGACCGCATCTAGATTGTCTAACGCAATCAGCAGCCCCTCCAAAATGTGCTGCCGCTTCAAGGCTTTATTAAGTTCAAACTGCGTGCGACGGGTAATCACCTCAATACGGTGTTCAATATGGATTTGCAAAGCGCGTTTTAGTGAAAGCAAACGCGGCTGTTTATCGACCAACGCCAACAGTTGCACGCCAAAAGTCGTTTGCAGCGCCGTGTGTTTATAAAGCTGGTTCAACACCTTCAATGGCTGGGTATTACGCTTTAATTCCACAATAATAGAAATGCCGCGCCGATCTGAAGCGTCGCGCAAATCTGAAATATCGGTGATGACGCCGCGGTTAACCAGTTCGGCAATGCGCTCAATCAACATCGATTTATTCACCATGAAGGGAATTTCACTGATGTTAATGCGCTGCCGGTCGGGACGCTGCGGGTTTTCTTCAATGGTGGCTGCGCCACGCATCACAATGCGGCCACGTCCTGAGCCATACGCATTACGAATTCCTTCACTGCCAATAATGGCGCCGCCGGTGGGAAAATCAGGTCCTTTTACAAACTGCATTAATTCATCCAGCGTCACGTCATCAATCTCGTCATAGCGCTCGATAAGGTAATTAATCGCTTCGCACAGCTCGTTCAGATTGTGGGGAGGTATATTGGTCGCCATGCCGACAGCGATACCCGAGGAGCCATTGAGGAGCAAATTGGGCAGGCGCGCCGGCAGCAAAACAGGCTCTTGCAGGCTGTCATCAAAGTTATTGGCAAAATCGACCGTTTCTTTATCAATATCTTCCAGCAGTTCATGCGCAATGGAGGCCAGGCGCGCTTCGGTATAACGCATGGCGGCCGCGCTGTCGCCATCGATGCTGCCAAAGTTACCCTGCCCGTCCACCAGCATGTAACGCATTGAGAAAGGCTGCGCCATGCGCACCATTGCGTCATATACCGATGAGTCGCCGTGTGGATGATACTTACCCAAGACTTCACCCACGATACGCGCACTTTTGCGGTGCGGGGAGTTGGCGCGAATGCCCATATCGTACATGGCATAGAGGATGCGCCGGTGTACCGGTTTGAGACCGTCACGGGCGTCTGGAAGGGCGCGCGCCACAATTACGCTCATCGCATAATCGAGATAAGAATTGCGCATTTCCTGATTGATGTCAATGGTGTTAACAGTACCGATTTCCAATGAAACCTCCAACAAAAGAGGCGGGTTTTCCCGCCCCTGCGTGAACATGAAATGTATCTTTCATCCCCTGAAATAATATTGGTCTAGGGTGACGATTTAATGTTTTTTTAATTGTCTGAATTATACCCTGAACGGCCGTTTTTAACGAGTTTTGGCGGGGGATCGGGATATTGGTTTAGGTTGAGCTAATACGGCCGTTTCCAGGCCAAATTTGGCGTCTTCACGGCAGGTAAAATTAATTTTCCGGAGGCAGTTGCGCCACTGGGAGATAGACCCAAAAAACAGCGCCTTCCCCCTCTTGATTGTGTACGCGAATACGGCCGTTATGCGCCTCCACCAATTCGCGCACAATCGCCAGCCCCAAACCCGAACTATTCCCGCCGTCCGCACGCACGCGCGCCCTGTCGACGCGATAAAACCGCTCAAAAATACGCACTAAATCGGCCGGTGGAATGCCGGGACCACTGTCCTGCACCATGACAACGACCTCTTGCGGCCCGTGGGGCTGTGCCGTGAGCAGGATCGAACTTTTTTCAGGCGAATGGGTGATCCCATTTTGCAGTAAATTCGTAAAAATTTGCGTCAATCGATCCGGATCGCCCCAAACAGGCGGCAAGGCTGGCGCATTCATCTCAATTTGAATGCGTCTGTCCTGGATTTGGGGCGCCAGATTATTGACAACATCCTGTAAAAGCTGGCTCAAATCAACCGGTCGGCGCGCCAGCTCCAACTGTCCCGACTCAATGCGGGCCAGGTCCAGCAGCTCTGCGACCATCCGCGTCATGCGGGTCGTCTCACTGTAGATAACACCAGCGGCCTGCTGTTGTTCTTCTATCGTATTGGCTGTGCCGTCTAACAACGCCTGGCTCCACCCCTGCACTGAAGTCAGCGGGGTTTTTAGATCGTGGGAGACATTGGCCACAAAATCCCGCTGGGCCTGCTGCGAGCGCTCAACCTGGGCCGCCATTTCGTTAAAACTGGCGGCAACGCGCTGCACTTCTGCCGGCCCACCTGGTGAGAGCTTTTGATCATAATCCCCTTGTGACATCGCTTCGGCTGCGATAACCATATTTTGTAACGGCCGTGCCACCGAACGCGTGATCACAATTGCCAGCAAAATCGAAAGCAAAAACGCCAAAATACCCGCAAAAAGCAGCGGCCGGGCAAAATATTCATTAAAAAATTCTCGCGGGGTCGGCTCTTGTTGGGCATAAAAAATCAGCACCCGGTTGAATTCCGGCGTCGGCCGCGCATAGACCAGCCAGTTTGATCCGTTGGGATGGCGAAAACGCCCGATAATGCTGTCGCGCGCTGCATCCAGCGGCAGGCGCGAGGGCCGGTTTACATCGTTAATGAAATCGCCCAGCCAATCGTCCGGGGCGCTGTCATAAATCACCTGCCGCGTATCTGCATTGGCGGCTAAAATGCGCACGCCGGTCGCAACGGCCGTTTCCGTCAACATCTCTTCAATCACCTGCGCATTCGCACCGCTGTTGACCAGATTCACCAGCTCGCGCCGGTTGGCATCCCCCATTACCAACAGGTTTTGTAATGTCGGCAAATAGCGCACGGATGAAAATGCGGCAAAGCCCCATAAAGCCGCAGTGATAACCAGTAGAGCGACGCTCACCACCACAAAATAAGAAAGCAGCAAACGGCTGCGTAAACTCTCGAACATAAATTACTTGTATCTTTTCAGGCTGCGCGGGCTGAGCTTATCCAAGCCCGTTTTATTCTGATCATTTTCTGACAGGATTAGGGATTTGGTTTTCTCCACCTTTGTCCAGTTTATCTGACAACCAGGCGGTAACCGACGCCCCAAACTGTTTCAATCTCCAGGTTACTCTGGCTCAATTTGTCGCGTAAATGACCAATATGCACATCAACCGTGCGTGTTTTGCCATAATTATCATCGGTCCATACCAGGCTGAGCAGTTGGTCGCGCGAAAGGACCAAATTCTCATGCATAGCCAGCGTCAATAGTAAATCAAATTCTTTGGCGCGCATCTCCACGCGACGGCCGTTTACCAACACCTCACGCCCGGCCGGGTTAATAACCACATTGCCAATCTCACGGACAGCCGCCTGTGATTCGGCGTCACGCTTGCCGGCTCGCCGTAAAATTGCGCGCACGCGGGCCACAAGTTCGCGTGGATTAAACGGCTTGGTCAAATAATCATCCGCCCCCATTTCAAGCCCCATAATTTTGTCCATATCCGCATCGCGCGCGGTGAGCATCAGAATCGGCAGACTGCTCTCAGCCCGCACGCGGCGGCACACTTCCCAGCCGTCAACCACCGGCATCATCAAATCGAGGATTAACAAATCAGGGGTAGACTGCTCAATTTGCGCCAGCGTTTCGCCCCCGTCTTTGACAGTGATGACGCGGTACCCCTCTTTGCGTAAGTAGAGACGGGCTAATTCGCGAATATTGGCTTCATCGTCGGCGACAAGAATCGTTTCAGGTTTCATTTTCTAACCTATTTACAGCATGTAAAAAAAATTTGTTGGCGCTGCACATCTTTTTAGCGGCGAATTGGCGCAAAACCCGTAAAACCGAAAAAAGCCTCGCGGTCGCGAGGCCTTTTTCGGGAAGAGGAGAAAAAGGAGGAAAGAGGAAATTGTTGGTGGTGTTTCCAATTATTTTCATAATAGTAACCACCTATTTACAGTATTATAACACAAAACATATTGGGGATACAACCCACTATGAACAGAATATGTGTAAAATACTTTACACTTTCACATAATTCATCCACAAGTTCGTGAAAAACCGCTAAATGGCGCAGCTTTCTCGCAAAAGATTTGACGCCAAAATTTTGAACAGCCAAAACGGCCGTTACCTGCGCCTGGAGGCATTTTACCAGACGCCGTTTTTTTGTTATGCTCCCCTTAATGAATCTCATAACTCTGGAAAAAGTCAGCAAACAATATAGTGAGCGCCTGCTGTTAGACCAGGTTGATATGCGCATCAACAGCGGCGATCGCATTGGTTTGATTGGCGTCAACGGCAGCGGCAAAACCACGCTGTTACGCATCATTGCCGGTCTCGAGCCTGCCGATAACGGCCGTGTCACCGTCTGGGGCGGGGTCCGCATTCATTATTTGCCGCAGGAACCAATTCTAGATGATTCTTTGAACGTTCTGGCGCAAATCTTCACCAGCAGCGCCCCCCAAATTCAGATGCTGCGCGCCTACGAAGAAACAGCCCAGCGGCTGAACCAGCAGCCGGATGATCCGGCGCTGCAAACGCGCCTGATGTCGCTGACGGAAGAGATGACCCGCAGCGGCGGCTGGGCGGCTGAAGCTGAAGCGAAGGCTGTATTGACGCAGTTGGGCATTTCTGACTTTCTGGCGCCAATCAGCAGCCTCAGCGGCGGGGAACGCAAGCGCGTGGCGCTGGCGCAGGCGCTGTTGAACCCGGCCGATCTGCTCATTCTGGATGAGCCGACCAACCATATCGACGCCGCCACGGTCGCCTGGTTGGAAACCTATCTGACCACGCGCAGCGGCGCTGTGTTGATGGTGACCCATGACCGCTATTTTTTAGACCGGGTCGCCAATGCCATTGTGGAATTGAACCGCCGGCAGTTGGTGAATTATCCCGGTAATTACGGCCGTTACCTGGAACAAAGCGCCCAACGCGAAGCAAGCCTGGCGACGAGCGAATGGAAACGCCAGCGCCTGCTGGAACGGGAACTGGCCTGGCTGCGTCGCGGCGCGATGGCGCGCTCCACCAAACAAAAAGCGCGCAAACAACGTGTTGAGGCGCTGCGCGAAATTAAATATGATCGCGGAGATGAAAAAGTCGTTTTTGCGCTTGCCGGCCGTCGCCTGGGTAAATCCGTTCTGGAAGCCACGGGGTTGAGCAAACGTTTTGGCGCACGCCAGCTATTTGCAGAGGTTGATTTTGCGCTGACGCCGGGCGATCGCATTGGCATTGTCGGCCCTAACGGGGCCGGCAAAAGCAGCCTGCTCGACATTCTGACCGGCAATTTGGCGCCGGATGCGGGCAGCGTGCAGTGGGGCGCAACGGTACACGTCGGTTATTATGACCAGCGCAACAAGGGTCTGATCGAGCATATGACGGTGATCGACTTTATCAATAACGAAGCGCCGCTCATTTACACGCCCGACGGCTTCAAGGTCGAGGCGGCGCACATGCTGGAATGGTTCTTGTTTCCACGCCCGCAGCAGGCGGCCCAAATCGGCGCGCTCAGCGGCGGCGAACGGCGGCGTTTGTACCTGCTGAGCATTTTGGTGCATCGCCCCAATGTGCTCATTTTGGATGAACCGACCAACGATCTGGATATTCAAACTTTGTCGATCCTGGAATCTTTCCTGGATGCCTTTCAAGGCGCTTTGATTGTGGTCAGCCATGACCGTTATTTTCTGGATCGCACGGTAGATTATCTGGCGACGTTTGAAAACGGCCGTTTCTCTTCCCGCTATCCAACGCCCTACAGCACTTTTGAACGCCTGCGCAGCCAGGCCGCCGCATCGGAAGAAATAAAAACGCAGCCGGCGCCCCCTGCTCCCAAAGCCAGCCCAACTGGCAACGGCCGTACCCTCAAACTGACCTGGAAAGAAAAACAGGAGCTGCAATCCCTCAACGCGCGCATTGACCAGCTCGAAAATGAAAAAAATAACCTGCAAAAAGCCATCAACATCTGCGGCGACGATTACCAGCAGCTTACCCGTCTTGCGGCGCAGTTGGAAACAGTTGAAATGGAATTGGACAAACTGATTGAACGCTGGGTCGAACTCTCCGAAATTGCCGCCGGCGGCTGATTGGTGACGATCTTCACCCCAATCCCGTGTAAAACAACATAGGCAAATGAGAAACGGCCGTGTTATGCTGGTTGCAAAATTTTCTGGGTGACTGTTCGGACCCACCGCAGGCTGCGCTATGACAGCCTCAGCCCGCGCAGGTCTGAACAGCCACTTTTCTGGAAGGAACAGTATGATCACAAAAATCAACCATATCGCCATCGTCGTCCCCGACCTGGAAGAAGGCGCCGGTTTTTGGGCCGACGCCCTGGGACTAACCGTTACCAAAACCGAAACCGTGCCCGAACAACAAGTTAAGATCGCCTTTTTGCCGGTTGGAGACAGCAACATTGAACTGCTGGCGCCCACCGATGATGAAAGCGGCGTCGCGCGCTATTTACAAAAACGCGGCCCCGGCATGCACCACATCTGCCTTGAGGTGACTGACATTTACGCCGCGCTTGAGCAGCTCAAGGCCGCCAATGTGCCCCTCATTGACGAGGAACCCAAAGAAAGCGGCGACGGCAAAAAATTCGCCTTCATCCATCCCAAGGGAACCTCAGGTGTGCTGGTCGAGCTGTATCAATTACCCCGAAGTCAATAACAGATGTCATTCGTATCAATGACTTTTGTCACTTCCGTTTTTAAATCTGTCTGCTATGATGAAAGTATAAGCTGCCGCCTGTTTCAAAGGCGTCGTGAGTCAAACTATTAAAAAGCGAACTGGCAAGTCTTGGTCGATAGTCTCATGGGATTATCCCAGTTGCCGATAAATAGCGTAGCGGGCTGAATCCCACAACGCTTTCTCACAACAGAGCGCAGCTTCTTTGACAACCGGTTGGTCACTGACGAGTCTCCCATGGTGATCACCTTGCGTGATCACCTCAGGTGAAAGGGAGGTGGCTATTCGAACGGTAAACAATTTCAACGAAAAAGGGCCGGAGAAATCCGACCCTTTTTTCTTGCATAGTCTATAAAAAAAGCGGACGGCGCCCGGGCGAGGGAGGGTGGACGCCATCCTAGGCCAAGTCAGGGTTGTTCCAGTCGCGTTTCTCTCGTGCCAGTTTTTGGGGGGGAGGAGTTCCTCTTATCCTGACTTAACTTGACAGTATTGTACATGAAATGTCAAATTTTTTCAACCCAAATAATTTTACAATAATGAGTAGGGGTGGGACGACGCGGATTGGCGCCTGCAGGTCACAAACGGCGTTATCTCCGCGTCGTCTCACCCGATTCGGCAGCCCTGGATCAAAAAGGGTCGGCCGTTTCACCAACCTTCGAAACACAATCTACCAGAGGGCAAAACGGCCGTTTATAACAGGCTGACCTGAGCCAACCCCGCCGGTCTGGAGCAAGACCGGCAGCGTCCGGGTACATCTCTCTGACCGCGGCGACGCCTGCGCACAGACGCCGCATTTCTGGTTTCCCGTCGAGAGAGGTTCGGCGACCCGGAACCCGATATTGTTGTTCCTGTTGTGTGCATTGTTGTTGTTCCGGTACGCGGCGCGCGTGTTCTGATTGTCGTTGTTGAACGCGCCCCCGCGCAAGCTCGCTCCGAGCTGGTCACCCAACCCTGACGCTGCATTACAGTGTTCCCACACTGTCCATGCCCAATTTCTTCTGCCAGCCGCCCAACAAACGGCCAATTTCATCCAGTTGGCGACCGGCATGTTCATACCCTTTTAATTTCAGGACGTCCAAATCACGGCTCAAGCGTAATTTGTAACGCAGTAACGTCAATTCCACATCAGCCTGCTGCAAATGGTGAATGCTATCACGCCGGTTAAGCGCTTTGGCAGCGCTGACGAGATGCCTTTGCAGCGCAAACAAATGCTCTTGAATCGGCAGCGCCAGGCTGAAACGATATTCACGCGAGAATTTGAGCGTCTGCGGCAGCAGCAGCTTCTGTAAATCATACAGTTTCACAAAAATTGGTGATTCACTCATGGTACCCATTTTGTTGGGTTCCTAGTAACGGCTTCAGCCGGTAAACCGCTGAAGCGGTCACTACAAACATGCATTCGGTGGAATCGGGCGCTGGTAAAACAGCCGCGTGCGCAAGCGCCACGTATCCCCATGATCGGCATGGGCATTCCAGCTAATCAGCGAAGGTTTGACATCTTCCCAGCGCAGGTCGCCGCGCCGCAGCGCGCGGCGCTGCACGCGAAAACGGCGCAGGAAAGCGCGCACATTACCCTTCAACAATCGACGCCTGTCCGGGAAAATTTGGAACCCTAAAAAGGGAATGCCGCAGCGTACCGGAAACACAACGCTTTTATCAGGATGGATCGTCAGGCGCAGACCCTGCAAAAAATCCTCAAGCGCCGCCCGCCAGGCGTGTAAAACCTGCTTATCGTCGTGGAAAAGCAGAAAATCGTCCACATAGCGGCAAAATGCGCGGCATTTCAGCTCACGTTTAATAAAATGATCGAGCGGATTCAAATACACATTGGCCCAAAACTGGCTCGTCTGGTTGCCAATCGGCAGCCCGCGCGGGCGCAGCGCAGCCAGCAAATCATCACCCGGAAAATAACGCTGGCGGTATTGCTCCGCCAGCAAACCGGCGCCGCTGTCGATGATTTGATCCATCAGCCAGCGCGTATCGCGGCAGGTTATATGCCGCCAGAGAATTGCGCGCAGCGTCGTATGGTCAATAGCGGGGAAAAATGTCTCAATATCGCATTTGAGCACGTAACGATGGTTCTGGACAAAGTTCTGCGCGCGATCCAGGGCGCGGTGCGTGCCTTTGCCGACGCGGTTCGCGTAGCTGTCATAGATAAATTTGCGCTCGTAAATCGGTTCAATCACGTTGCACAGCGCGTGATGCACCACGCGGTCCCGAAAGGGCGCAGCGCTGATCTTGCGTTTTTTGGGATCGTAAATCAAAAAGCTGCGGTATGGGCCGGGTTGATACGTTTTGGCTTGCAGTTCGCGCTGCAGTTGGAACAATTCCCCTTCGGCATTGAATTCAAAGCGCGCCGCCGCCGCTTTGCTGCGTTTACCTTTGCGCGCCTTGTGCCACGCCGCTTCCAAATTGGCAAAGCTGCTGATTTCAGGATAGAGATTTTTGTATGTCTTCATAAAAATTTTCCGCGATCGCTGCGCCTATGGGCGCAGCGACTTTTTTGGGATTGCTCCGCTGCGGCCAATGCCGGCGTTCCCCTGCCCAGGCTTATGGTTTGCCCACGCCTTTGGGGAAGATCAGAATTCAGAAGCCAGCACTCAGGATTCAGGATCCAAGAGATGTTCGGCGACCCGGAACCCGATATAGTAGTACCTGTTGTGTGCATTGTCGTAGTGCCGGTACGCGGCGCGCGTGTACTGATCGTCGTTGTTGAACGCGCCCCCGCGCAAGCAGCGACGCCCTTCCGCAGCCAAATCTTCTTCATACGATTGGCGCTTGAACGGATAAGGACATTGCGTTGTAACCAAGCCCGCTGCACCATTCCCACACGTTGCCGCTGGCGTCATAAATGCCAAAAGGCGACTTGCCGGTTGGGAAAATGCCAACGGCCGTTGTGCGCCCAACATTTTGTTTTCCGCATTCAACTTTTCACTGTCCCATTTATTGCCCCACGGATAAATACGCCCGTCCGTACCGCGCGCCGCCTTTTCCCACATCGCTTCATCCGGCAGCCGAAAGTTGCGCCCCGTTGTCGCCTTTAGCCAGTTACAGTACGCCACAGCCTCATACCAGCTCACGCCCACCACCGGATGGTTGGGTACCGTCCACTGCGGATCATCCCATAAACGCGGCGCTGTCCATTGCTCCTCCTCGCGTTGTTTCCAGCCCGCATCCGTCCAGCAGTTGCGCCATTTCTCCGTGTAGCCTCCATCCGCCACAAAACGCCCGTACTGTCCCACCGTCACCGGGTATTTGCCAATCGCATACGCTTTCCGGCATCGGCTGCTCATGCTGCGGTTCCTCATCATTAAATAGCTTTTCATCCACCGCCTTGTCACTGCCCATCAAAAACGGCCCCGCCGGAATTTCTATCATTTCCGGCGCGTCACAGGCCACATCTTCTCTGGGGTCACCCAGCCAACCTAATGCAACCCCGCAGTCCGCTCGCTGCTGCGGCGTCAAATAACCGTTGGCAACCAACGCAGCCATCTGGACTAGAAGGTGCGGCAATATTTCCTTACCCACCTCATCTTCTTGCAACCCTTTGCACCCAATTACCAGAGCCATTTCGCCCGCCAGCCAGACGCGGTACCAATCTGCATCCTTTCCGGGCGCCGGATCGTCCTCAACCATCACTTCCAACGCATCAATTACCCTGTCGCGATTTTTGCCGTTGAAAACCAGCGTGCCGGCAGCCAAATTCAGGACTTCACGCCACATGTCCCCTTGCTCGGCCAGCTCTTTAGCACGAATATGAAAACGACGTTGAAACGCAATGTGACATGCCGCTAAATATTCCTGGAAAGTGCGGTGTGGAAAACTGTAAACGCGTTCCGCCAGCCCACCGCGGCCAACCAACAAGTGCGCTCTTTCCTCCGTATAGGTTATAAATTTCTCTGCTTTACTCCAACTGCCGAGATGTTTCGTAGCCAAAGCCATCACTTCGGTTTCATGAATATCGGCGCGATCCTTACGCTCAACCTCCCGGCTTTGCGCCTGCCAGGCGATTTCCCACAGCAAACGCTCCAAATCTTCCTGCTTCACACCCAATTCATCCAGCACCGGCGGCAGTTCAGAAAGACTGTCCTCATCTTTGTGGCGCTGCCAGCGCAGCAGCATTGTTTCCACACACATTTGGTACAATCTGGCGCGTTCATCAGGCAAAGCCCCGTAATGCGCCTGGACAACGCCCATAATGGTCAACAGCATTGGATTGGCGGCCAGTTCGCGCAAATTTTTACGACGCGCCGCAGCCTGTAAACGTTTAGTATGGGTTTTGCCTTTCTCAGGTGATAAGCTGCCCAATTCTACCGATGCGCTGTACCAACTCTCAATGAACTGGTCAATCTGGGCAGGTAATAAAGGCTGCAACTGCTGCACCGGCAGCCCTTTTGGCGCTTCATCGGCGCTAAAAGAAAGAATCCGGCAGGTCGCAATCCAGCGATTACCGCCATAAACGCCATTTTCCAAAGCAGAAATAGCCTGCCAGATTTGGGAGCGCTGCTCAGCCGGCACCTCATCAACCCCATCGAGCATAAAAATCACCTGGCCGCGCTGAGCCAATGTCGTCAATTCAGGAACTGCATCAGGACAGCCCAATTCTGTTTCCAGACGATTGCAAATGTAATGCCACAATGCCAGGGGAGAATTGGGATTAAAGGGCGTGCGCGCAAAATCACGCAGCAAAACAAATACCGGAACCGGCGCTTCGCCCGTCCATTCTGTTTGAATTTCTTGAATTAACTGTTCTTCATTTGAACGGCCCCTTTCCCCTACCGAACGACGCTGCTCCTCCAGCGCCCCTTGCCACGCTTTATCACGGTTCTCTTCTTCAGTTTCAAGCTTTTCCACCTTCCAGGTCAATTGATTTAACCAATGCTCTTGAGGATGCAATGTGTGCTGCGCCAGACAATGGGTTAAGAAACGCAGCACAGTCGATTTTCCGGAACCAGGATCACCCAACAGTATCAACTGTTTGCGGGCAAAAATGTGAGCCAGCGCCGCTCGATAACGTTCATAGATAAAAGGCCCATCGGGTTGTTTCGGCCGTGTTATCTGTTCAAGACCGGCATTGAGATTTATAAAAACCTGCCCCAGAGATATACGCTTGTTCTCTTGTCCGGCCGGGTCAAGCGGTTCCAGAGGTAAATATTGCGAGCGGCGCGCTACGAGTTCCAAATATGGTTTTAACGCTTCCCAATCAACAATTTTCTCGACGGGAAGCGGCGACATCGCGTCAGGCGGTAAAAAACGCGCTAAAATTTCATCGATACGAACGCTCATATCTTCCAGTTGGCGGTCACGCTGCACCTCGGAAGGCGTTCGGGTGCGCCCCACAACCACGTCAAAAACGGCGGAAAAGGCGTCAAACTCCTTACGAGGATCATATTCAACTCTGTCGAGCTTTCCTGAAGTGAGGTACTGTTCATACAAGCCTTCAGCGTGATCACGCAAGATTTGTTGATCATTATCGTAAAACGCCTGCTTAAACGCCTGTTCGATATCTTTTTCACGAAAAAATTCGAGTAGTGGCTGCGGTTTAAAAACACCCCACTCTACCAAAGCGTGGCGGTAAATCTGATCGAAGTCGCCCGGCTGCGGTTCCGCCTCCATTTTGAGCTGCTTGCGAACCTTGATTGCGGTTTCATTGCGCGACAATTGCTGCCCGGCGGCATTTTTGCCAACCTCAAGGATGGTTTTTATCACATAAGAAAGTTCAATGACAGCCATATTTCCCCCTAGACGCTGCCCAGGAATTCTCGTGGGCGAGCTTTGCATGTGAAAAGCGTGTATTTGTGCCAAAGATAACAGATTGCGTCGGGTGTGACAAAACAAATTATGGCGACGCGTCTGTTTTCATTTCGGCGCCAAAAGGAGCCTGCGGGAGCTTGGCGCTTGCCGTCAAAAAGCACTTGACAGTTTAGAACGCATGTGCTAATCTTCTAAATAGAACGCATGTTCTGGTATCATGACCCGATACCCCCTCCCAAGCAACGGCGTTGGTGGGTATGACCGCTCACCAGCGCCATTTTTTCAACGGGAAAATATGGAGCATGCAAAAAAGCAGGTAGGGTGGTTTGGCAAATAAACAATTCGCTCTACAAAATTTGTCGGTACTACCGGCTGCCCGGCAGTATACTGTAGAATATGAGGAGATGGCCATGAAAAATAGCGCTTATTATTCAAATAGTTTTTCAACGCGTCTGGGTTCGTTGAATCTGGGCGACCATCGCAAGCTCATTATCGGCCTCATTTTGCTGGTCGCGCTGATTGCGTTTGAGCTGTTCAATTTTGACACGACCCAATATGCGCTGCGCAGCCTGCTGGGGGATGTGCGCTTTTTGGGCATTATGTGGGCCACTATTCTGGCCGTCGCGTTCTGCGCGATTGATTTTGCCGGGCTGACGCGGCTGTTTACGCCAGAGCGCGGGCGCGAAGAGCCGCGCGAAGTGTGGTATTTGATGGGCGCGTGGCTGTTGGGCGCAACGATGAATGCGGTCATGACGTGGTGGGCGGTTTCGTTGACGCTTTTGAACCATCCCTTTGGCAACGAGGTGTTAAGCCGCGAGCAACTGCTGCGCTACGTGCCAATTTTTGTGGCCGTGCTGGTGTGGCTGACGCGCATTTTGTTCATTGGCGCCTTAACGGTCACCGGGGAACAGTTCCTGGGGCAGCAGCGCAGCAAAAAGCGCAAGAGCAGCAGCAACAGCAGTGGTTCGCAAACGCGTACGGCCGTTCCCAAACGAGCCGCTTCGCAACAACGTCCCATGCCGCGCCAATCCGCACCCAAACGCTCTGCGCCTGTGCCCAAGCAGTCGGCCCCTGTGCCCAAACAATCTACGCCTGTT
Source organism: uncultured Chloroflexia bacterium (assembly GCA_963701435.1). Classification (GTDB taxonomy): domain Bacteria; phylum Chloroflexota; class Anaerolineae; order Promineifilales; family Promineifilaceae; genus JAACFF01. The sequence goes on from CAVPAL010000005.1 coordinate 111,188, forward strand.
CAACGTTCTGCGCCCATGCAATCTGTTTCTTCACCGCTTCCGCCTCCGCTTGAACCGGCGCCCATGCCGCAGCCTAAATCGCGCGTATCGCGTATTAAGCAGCGTCCACCCATCCCAAATGGCGGCATGCAGCGTCCGCCCAGCGGCGTCCATGCCCGGCCGAAAAACCAACATTAAGATTGTTAAATCAACAGCTTTGAGTTGAGATGAGATAAACTGATGGCGCCTTATACAGAAATCGAAACGCCTCTAAACGAATATTACGACCCTTTTTACGAGTATGACGTCGAATTCTGGGATGATCCCGGCCAGACTGTCCAGCAGCGAATGCTGATTATCCTGGGCGCCGTCACGCTGGTCGTGGTTGCTTTTGGCCTGCTGGTCGTGCCAAAATGGGTTGGCACGGGCGGCGCGATCGTGGAAACTGCGTCGGCCCAAAGCGTGCAGGTGGAACAAGCTCAATCTGAAACCAGCGCTGCGGCGGGTGAAGTTGAGGCCGCCGCGCAAATTGAACAGCAAACCGCTGCATCCGCAGCCAGCGGCAGCGGTGGCATCTCACCTGTTTTCACGCCGGAGGTCCAGCACTGGACTTCCCAAATTCTGGCCTGGTCGGCGCAGTTTGACCTGGACCCTGATATTATCGCCACAATTATGCAGATCGAATCCTGCGGCAATCCGGGCGCCGTTTCGGTTGCGGGGGCGCAAGGATTGTTCCAGGTGATGCCCTTTCATTTTTCCAACGGGGAAAGTATGCAAGACCCGGATACAAACGCGCGCCGCGGCATGAACTTCTATAATGAACAACTACGCTACACCGGCGGCGATATTTACCTGTCGTTTGCGGGCTATAACGGCGGTTATGCCGCTTCAGGCGGCGCCTACGCGCGTTGGCCGGCCGAAACACAACGGTATCACAAATGGGCAAAAGGGATTTATGATGACGCCAAGGCAGGCTTAACCAGCAGCCCGACATTGCAAGAATGGCTGGCGGCCGGGGGCGCGCCGGGCTGCCAGATTGCGGCGAGCCGCCTGGGTCTCAATTAGGCAATAAATCGTTCTTTGAGAGCATAGGTAATCGGCAACAATATTTCAAAATTAGAATCACTCTAAACGTTGCCGATTCCTCAAGGAAACCGCAGTTCAAGTCCTCTGGGATTTCCGAATAGTTTCTGCGGTTTACCTAGGTAATCGGCAACAATATTTCAAAATTAGAATCACTCTAAACGTTGCCGATTCCTCAAGGAAACCGCAGTTCAAGTCCTCTGGGATTTCCGAATAGTTTCTGCGGTTTACCTAAACGGCCGTTTCCGGGTGGAAACGGCCGTTTTTTTATTTCACATAACAAAAACATGGATTTTCTGCTATAATTGTCATACTGTTTGAAGGATCTGCCCCTCGCAGACGTCGTTTATTTCAAATTTAGTTCCCCAAAAGGAGGTTTTTGTGTCTGTAACAGTTAAATTTCATGGTCATTCCACGTTTACACTCATATTTGGGCGCACCAGAGTGGTGGTCGATCCCTTTTTTGCTCCCAATAATCCGGCCGCCAAATTGCGTGTTGACCAGATAAAAGCAAATTACATCCTGCAAACCCACGGTCACGGCGACCATATTGCGGATACGGTTGCATTGGCAAAACGAACCGGCGCAAAGGTCATCGCCAACTTTGAAATCTCGAACTGGCTGAATGCCCAAGGCGTCGAAAATACCCACGCACAACACATTGGCGGAGGGTTCAACCATGAATTTGGTTACGTAAAAATGACGCCCGCGCTGCATGGTTCCGGCTTGCCGGATGGCAGCTATGGCGGCATGCCGGCCGGCTTTTTGATTGATACCGGCAAGGATCGTATTTATGTTGCCGGTGACACGGCGCTGTTCTCTGATATGGCGTTAATTGGCGCGGGTGGTTTGGATCTGGCAATCCTGCCGATTGGGGACAATTACACAATGGGACCGGATGATGCACTGCTGGCGCTGGATTTCTTACGCCCCAAGAATGTGATTCCCTGCCACTACAACACCTGGCCCGTCATTGAACAAGATGTCAAGGCATGGGCGCAACGGGTGCGTGATGAAACGGAGTGCAAGCCGCAAGTGATAGGATGTGAACAAAGTTTTATGGTGATGTGATCTAAACCACAGGCCGCGTTTTGAGTCTCCCCGTTTATAAAATTAAAGGGATGCGTTATAAAAACGCATCCCTTTTTTACTTGCAGTTATTCCAGTCTTCGGAGTCAAGCTCAGGATACGGCCGTTACTCTTTTTTGGGCAGTTGGCTCCAACCGGCAATTTCCTCCATCCAGGTGGTTAACGGCCCAATTAATTCAATTGGCAGCGGAAAGACAATCGTTGTGTTGTTTTCGATGCCGATTTCCTTAAGAGTTTGTAAATAACGCAGCGTCATCGCACCCGGCGCCGCGCCCATCAAATCAGCCGCCGCCGCCAACTGCTTCGCTGCCTGAAAATCACCTTCGGCGCTGATGACCTTGGCGCGCCGTTCACGCTCAGCCTCAGCTTCTCGCGCCATCGCGCGCACCATGTTGGCTGCCAGTTCCACATCTTTGACTTCAACAATGCTGACCTTGATGCCCCAAGGCTCCGTCGCCTCATCAATAATCACCTGCAAGCGTTCGTTAAGCGATTCACGATCTGACAGCAGTTGGTCAAGCTTTGATTGACCGATGATGTTTCGCAGGCTGGTCTGGGCAATTTGCCACGTAGCGCGCTGAAAATTTTCGATCTGAATCACGGCGTCTACCGGATTGATTACCCGAAAATAGACCACAGCGTTAACTTTTACAGTCACATTATCGCTGGTGATTGCTTCCTGTGCAGGCACATCCAAAGTCACTGTACGTAAATCTACTTTAATCATCCTGTCAACGAAAGGAATGACCAAAAATAGACCCGGACCTTTCGCGCCAATTGAGCGCCCCAATCTAAATATGACGCCGCGCTCATATTCCTTCACAATCCGAATTGACGCGATTAAGATAACAATGACAAATAGTATCACCAATAAAAATAGAATTCCGAAGGTTGCCATAGTACATACTCCTTTTAGTTACAGTATAATTATAGCCATATTTCAGGCACAAACGGAAGGATTATGAGTACACTCGAAGCAAAACGATATGACCAGGGCATGTGGATGATGGAACGGTTTAGTTTGACGCGCCTGCGGCGGATGTTATTACAAGATGTTCAAGGTGACGTGCTTGAGGTTGGCGCAGGTACAGGCGCAAATCTCAGGTTATACAACGGCGGGACGCGCGTAACGGCCGTTGACATCGAACCAAAACGACTGGCAGGCGCGGCGTCCAAGATTGAGGTCTATGGGCAAAACGGCCGTTTCCATGTGAGCGTGGCCGATGCTGAACAACTGCCCTTCGAACAAAACAGTTTTGACGCCGTGGTCAGCACCCTGGTCTTTTGTTCGATCCCCAATCCGCCGGCCGCACTGGATGAAATCAAGCGTGTTTTACGGCCCAACGGGCAGCTTTTTATGCTCGAACATGTGCGCGGGCTGCGGCCGTTTACGCAGCGCCTGACCGACTGGCTGCATCCGACCTGGTTTGCGATGCAGGGGGAATGTCACTTGAATCGCGAAACGGCCGTTTCTGTGCAGGAATCTGGATTTCAAATTACAGCGTCGCGCGAATTTGGCTGGGGTTTGTTACAAATGATTCAAGCGCGACCCACTGACGTCACTTTGGCAAGAAAAGAAGCATAACCCCTATAAAAGCGATCAAGGTTCCTACCACGCTGCGTAAGGTGACGCGCCGTTTGTAAATCAGAAATTCAATTGGAATCAGCAAGATCGGCGGCAGCGCCATCAGGGTGGCGGCAATGCCAAGGCGCGCATATTGAATCGCAATCAGCGAAAACCAGATGCCAAGAAATGGCCCTACAAAAGAGCCGGCGACCATCGCCGGAAAAGCCTGCCGGTTTTGCCACTGGCCAAACGTATATCGCACCTGCCGGCGCACAGCCGCCAGGCTCCACAAAATGATTAACGCCACAAAAATCCGTATCATCGTCGCCGAGGTGGAGGAATAACCGCCCACCAGCCCATATTTGGCGGTGACCAGGTTGGCGACCTGCCCCAAAGCGCCTAACAATCCAAACAAGATACCCATTTTGTAGAGCCGTTTTTCGCCCGCAGCCTGACTGCTTTGTTTTTCGGTGACAACCCAGGCAACGCCCGCCACCGCCAGCAAAATACCGCCAAACTCAACGGCCGTTACCGCTTCCCCAAACAGCAGCAAGCCAAACAGTGTACTGTAGATGGGCACGGTCGACATCATCAGCATTGAGAGGCGCGGCCCAATCAAAACATAGGCCTTGAAGAGGAATGTATCCCCCAAAACCAACCCTAAAATGGCCGAAATCGCAAACCAAAACCAGCGGAACGGTTCCGCGTCTCCTGGGGAAGAGCGCACCTTCCAACAAAAAATGGGCAATCATGAGAAAAAGGAAGGCAAAAATGAGGCGGCTGCGATTGACGACGTCAGAGCCAATCAAGCGGCCGCTGTAGCTGAAAAACAGGGCCGTAAATGACCAACAAACGGCCGTTGCCAGCGCTGCTAATTCACCCCAGGGCAAGAGAATACTCCACATATAAATCTGCTTCTGCAACACCCAAAATTTGTGTCATAATCTGCTCCTGGTGATATTGATCTTCCTGGAAGCTAGCAGTCCAGCTTCAAGGAAGATTATTTAGAGGAGACTTCATGGACGGCGGCGTACCACCATGCAGGAAAACCAACCTCCCGGAGGTTTTCATTTGAATAATTGCGCCGTAGATGAACCTCCCGGAGGTTATTTATATAGGAGACTTCATGAACTGCGGCGCACCACCATGAAGGAAAACCAACCTCCGGGAGGTTTCATTTGAATAATTGCGCCGTAGATGAACCTCCCGGAGGTTATTTATATAGGAGTTTAACATGCAATCTCAAACAAAACTGCTAAGCTATTTTGGCTCGTTTGAAGAATCACTGCGGCAGGTTACGCGCCGGTTTGTCGCCAGGGAAATTCTGCCATTTGTCGATGAGTGGGAGACCGCCGGAGAATTTCCACGCGCTTTATACAAACAAGCCAGCGATGTCGGCATTTTGGGCATTGGTTATCCTGAGGAAGTCGGTGGAACGCCGGCTAATCTGTTTGCGCAAATTGCCGTCTGGGAAGAACTGATGCGCAGCGGATCGGGCGGCTTGATGGCGGGATTGGGTTCGCTGCACATCGCTCTGCCGCCCATAGTACGCCACGGCACGGCCGAACAGAAGGCGCGTTTTGTCAGGCCGGTGCTGGCCGGTGAAAAAATCGCGGCGCTGGGCGTCACCGAGCCGGGCGGCGGGTCGGATGTGGCCAATTTACAAACAACGGCCGTTCGCCACGGCGATCATTATGTAGTCAACGGCAGTAAAACCTTCATCACCAGCGGCTGCCGCGCCGATCTGCTCACCTGCGCCGTACGCACCGGCGGGCCTGGTGCGCACGGCATCAGCCTGCTGGTGATTGAAGCCGGCGCGCCCGGCTACAGCGTCTCCAAACCGCTGCAAAAAATGGGCTGGCGCGCGTCCGACACCGCCCAAATCTTTTTCGACAACTGCCGCGCGCCCGCTGCCAACCTCATCGGGGCTGAAAACGCCGGCTTTTACGCTATCATGCAAAATTTCCAGTCAGAACGATTGCAGCTTGCCATCATGGCCAATATGACCGCCCAGCTTGCGCTGGAAGAATCAATGCGCTATGTGCAAGAACGGGAGGCTTTTGGCCGGCCCATCGGCAAATTTCAGGTTATTCGCCATAAATTGGTCGATATGGCTGCCCAAACAACCATCAGCCGCGAGTTTACTTACCGGGTTGCGGCGCAAATGGACGCCGGAGTTGATCAAATTACGGAAGTATCGATGGCCAAAAATTTTGCGTGTGCAGTATGTGATTTTGTGACCGATACGGCCGTTCAAATTTTTGGCGGCTATGGTTACATGCAAGAATACCTGGTGGAGCGTTTGTACCGCGACAGCCGGATTCTCTCCATTGGCGGCGGCACAACCGAAATAATGAAAGAAATCATCGCCCGCCGCCTTTTTGACTGAAGCAGCCAGGCAGTTTTTAGGGGGCGCGCTGTTCTTCAAGATAAATCATGGCTGCTTCGCCCGACAGGACACGTAAACAATGCAACACGCGCCCTCGTAGCTTGGGGTTGAGAAACAGCAGCGCTTCTTTCGGCTTTAACAAACGAAATTCACTCAGTTCGTCTGGCGGCAGTTTGATGGCGGTTATTTCCGTTTCCGACAAAATCCCGCCCTCAAAAATCAAGTGCAGGCTCTCGGTGCGTTTTTGCGTTTCGCCGGAATAATCGACGCACAGCAGCCGCCCCGGCTCAACCGTGAGGTTTAACTCTTCCAACACCTCCCGAATCACCGTGGCGCGCGGCGACTCGTTGGCTTCGACGCTGCCGCCGGGAATTTCCCACGGCTTTTTGTAGGTGGGATTGACGATCAGTAAACGGCCGTTTGTATCAAAAAACAAACAGCCGGCCGAAATCCGTTTTTTTGGCAAGCTGTTATGATACGCCTTTCGATCTATCCACTCCATTGCATACGCTCCCAGCGAAAACGATCGCGAATCTGGCGGATGTGGGCCGGCGTTGTGCGGCAGCAGCCGCCCAGCAAAGCCGCCCCCTGTTTGCGCCACTCGCGGCAAAATGTGCCAAATTCGGCCGGGATCGCCTCGCCAACCCAACATTTTTGCGCTGGGTTATAGTGTTCACCGGAATTGGGATAAACAATAATTGGTTTGTCGGTGACGCTTTGAACCGCGTCAATTAGCTGCGGGATGAAGCGCGGCGGCGTGCAGTTAATGCCAACGGCGGCAGCCTGGGGGAAATCGTTCAGAAACGCGGCGCACTCAGCAATGGGCGTGCCGTCGCTGATGCGCTGCCCGTCGCGGCAGGCAAAGCTAAACCAGGCAAAACGGTCAGGGGTTTCTGCCAACAGCCGCGCCAGCGCGCGCGCTTCTGCAAAGGAAGGAATCGTTTCACAGGCAAACAGATCGGCGCCGGCTGCGTCCAACACAAGCCAGCGCCGGTGGTGAAATTGTAACAAACCCGCTTCGTCGAGATCATAATCGCCTGTGTATTCGGAACCATCCGCTTTGTAGGCGGCGTAGGGACCAATCGAGGCGGCGACCAACGGCCGTATCCGTTTTTCTTGATCCGGCTGCAACGCCCAATAGGCGTCTCGCGCTTCAACAGCTAGCTGCACCGACAGGCGCAGCAAATCGATCGCTTCAGATTCGCGCAGTCCACGGCGCATAAAAGCGGGAATGGTCGCCTGGTAGCTGGCGCTGGTGATGCAGTCCGCCCCGGCCCACAAATAATCGGCGTGTACCTGCCGGATTAGATCGGGGTTTTCCAGCAGCAAACGCGCCGACCAAAGTTCATCATTCAGGTCACAGCCGCGCGCTTCAAGCTGGGTCGCCAGACCGCCGTCAAGCACCAATACGCCGTAACGATCAAGAAAAGGTTGAATCGGATTCATGTTTTATTAAAACCTTAACCGACGCCGACAACGTGAGACGGCCGTTGCGGAAACAAGATTTCCAGCAAAATTTCCGCTTCGGGATTATCGGCATAACAATCGGCAAAAGCGGCGTCCAAAGCGGCAAAACTGCGGTAGCCAAACAACAGCTGCAAAAATGTATAGTCAGGAAACAGCGCATCCCCATCCTGCACGTCTTCAGGCTGGTACGATCCAACTTCTATCAGCTTGCCCGCTTCAAAAACCAGGGTTATATGCTGTGTATAAAAGTTGAGGCGCAAAACGCCGCTGTGTCCGGCCAGCACGCTGCCCGCCAGGTGCGCTTCCAGCGCAGGCGCAATGTGGCGTAAAAATGCGGGTAAATCCGGCACGCGCATGTACCAGGCGTATGGTTTGCGCTGTCTTTCGAGCTGCGATCCGAGCGCCTGATAGACGGGGTGATCCCTTTCCAATGCAAAAAAGAGGTGGGTAATTGCTTTTTCACGCTTGTGGTTCAAGGCGTCGGCGCGTCGTTTGAGTTCACGCGTTAGGAAAAGACAGACCGCACGCCATGAGTGACCTGGCCGCACGCCTAACTCGCGAATGTAAAGAGCAGCGCCCAATTGACAGTATTCGACATAGCCGACGGCCGTTCCATCTGCATCTTCAATCAGGTAAGCGTGTAGGGCATGGACGCTTTCCCGATTGGCTGTGGTCATGCCAAAATGCCAGATAGCTGTGTCGCGCACGGTGGAAATTAGACCATTGGCGTTATGCGCCGGAAACAGCTCCATAAGCAAAGGGATGTCAACGGCCGTTGCCGGTCGCAAGCTGTAAATTTCCTTTTCAAGCGGTTTGTCATTACCTTCACGCGCCCAAAAATATTCACGCCCGCCGCCCAAATCCAGCGCCATTTCATAGCCAAACTGGCGATAATACCAGGGAATGCCCGTAATCGCCTGAACCAGTTCGCCGCGCGCCGCGCTCAAAGCGTGTAAAGCCTCCATTTGGGCGCGCACCAAACCACGACGGCGATAATCCGGGTCAGTTCCGATCAGTTCAGGTCTTCCAACGCCAAAGGGAATGCCGCCATAGGTCCATGTTTGAGAGATTAAACAGGCGCTGGACACAGGTTTACCTTGATTATGCCTATCGACAACCAGCGTGAAATCGGTCGCTTTGGTTGTGGGGTGCCGCCCCTGCATTAAATCCCGTGTCCATGCGCCCAGCCAATTTTCCGGCTGTTTGGGATTGTCAGTGTGAAGACGAATATTAAAGGTAGCCAGCGCGTCCATATCGGCCGTTGTCGCCCAGCGCAAAACCAGCCCATTCCTTAATTCACTTGGTAGGTGCGGCATCATTCCACTTTCAGTCTCCTGGTTTTTTGTCAAAAACAACCAGAGTCCAATAAGTTAATTAGTTGATCTCAGGTTACACCCATTTTAGGGCAATTTCACAAAATCACCTACCAGCCGTTTCCTCGTTTCCCAACCTGACCTTAAAATTTTCACTTTATGATAAGATATGCATTGGAAATCACCCTGGCTGCTTGACTTCCGCCCAGTTATGTGCAAAATTCCTTGTAGTGATTTTCGTATGATGGAGTACAATTAAAAAGGAAAAATAATATGTTAGCGTTTATCACATCCTACTGGTTCATTACATTGCCAACGCTCTTAACAGGCGCCTATCTTGTTAAGATATGGAAAAATGTGCATGATGAAAAAGAGAAAAACGCCAGGAAGGAACGTGTACCCGTAAGGAGCCAACGCTCACAACATCATGGGCAGCCTCCTCACCATTAATCGCCAACGTTAAGGAAACCAAATATGTTCTTTCTTGATCCTATGTGGCTGCTTATAGCTTTGCCTGGGCTGCTGCTGGGTTTATGGGCGCGCTCGCGCGTGAACGGCGCATTTAAAAAATATTCAAAGGTCCCTACGGCTCGCAATCTAACCGGAGCGCAGGTTGCGCGGGCATTACTTGATGATCAAGGTCTGTACGACGTCCACATTGAAAAAATAAGCGGCAATCTAAGCGATCATTATGATCCGCGCAGCAAAACGCTGCGCCTGAGTGACAATGTTTATGGCGCTAACAGCATTGCCGCTGCTGGCGTCTCCGCACATGAAATGGGGCACGCCTTACAGGATTCGGCCGGCTACGCTCCTTTGCGTTTACGCAGTGCGCTTGTTCCGGCCACACAGTTTACCAGCCGGTTAGCCCCGATGATATTCATGGGCGGTTTTTTGCTGATGGTCTTTCTGGGCAGCAGCATTGGTTACTATGTCGCCTGGGCTGGCGTGGCGCTCTTTGCCGTGGCCGTAGTTTTTACCCTGGTTACTCTGCCGGTTGAATTTAACGCCAGCAATCGCGCCAAAAAACTGTTGGCAAGCAGCGGAATTTTGTTTGGCGATGAGATCGAAGGGGTTGACAAGGTCCTGGATGCGGCGGCATGGACTTATGTGGCAGCGGCCGTTTCTGCCATCGGTCAACTGCTCTATTACATAATGATCTTGAACCGTCGCCGGTAGCAATAAAATTAAAACAAAACCAAAGTCCTGTTTGAAAAAGTTTTCAGACAGGGCTTTTTTGATCCGGTTGCGACAGTTCCTTAACCGCCATATCATTGCAAAGGCCAAAACATGGGCAACAATAACATCACAACAACGAAGGCGACCAAAGTCAAGGGCAGTCCTAATTTGACATAATCTACAAAACGATAGCCGCCTGGTCCCATGACTAATACATTGGCCGGGTGTCCCACGGGACTAAGAAAGCTGATTGAAGCGGCAATGGCTACCGCCATCATGAACGTGTAGGGGGAAACACCAAGATCCGCAGCCGTACTCAACGCAATCGGCGCCATCAAAACCACTACCACCGCATTAGGCATGATTTGTGAAGCCAGGTTGGTCAACAAAAACAGACCGGCCAACACAGCCAAAATGCCCCAGGGACCAACGGCCGTTACCATACTCTGCGCCAAAAAAGCGGCCGTGCCACTGGTTTGCATAGCGATACCCAGGGGCAACATGCCGGCAATTAGAAATACCGCGCGCCATTCAATTTGGCGGTAGGCCTCGTCCATGCTCAGGCAGCGCGTGATGACCATTAAAGCGGCGCCCAATACCGCCGCAATCGCGATCGGCAGCCAGTTAAAAATGACCGGTACCAATACCAATCCCATTATTAACAGGGCGATGGGGGCTTTGCGGGTTTGCAACGCTGGTTGATCGGCGGCATCAAGCAATATAAAATCCGGCTCAGCAGCCAGCACCGGTCGTGCGGCGCGCGGTCCGTAGAGCAGCAAGCCATCACCCAGGCGTAAGGGCATATCGGCCAGATTATGGCGGTACGGCCGTCCCGCGCGCCAGATTGCAATCACCGTCAAACCAAATTTTTCACGAAAATGAATCTCACGCAGCGTTTTGCCAAAAACGGCCGTATAAGGCGAGAGCGTCGCCTGCACCAAGCCTACCTGCTCAGATTGCAGGGCATCCATGTCAGGAGGATTTTGGTCCAACTCCAACGTTGCCAGGCGCGACACCGCAGCCAAATCGTCAGGAGTCCCTTGCACCAGAAGGATGTCGTCAACCCCCAATTTATCGTCACTAGCCGACAAAGGCTCAAGCCGTTCGTTATTTATGCGCCCTAAAACCGTCAAGCCCATCACATCACTCAGATGGCTTTGGGACAGAGTGCGGCCAACCAAATCAGAGTCGCGAGGAATACGTAGTACAAGTAGATTCTCTTGCATCTGGAAAAATTCGGCCGTTTCAGCAGCAGTTTGGGTAAAGTCAGGCTGCGCAGCAAGGTTGGCCACTTGTATAGGGGCAGCCATCATCACAAGTTCATCCTCAGCCCGCAAAACCAGCTGCGCCAGATCACGGCTGCGTAAAACGTCCCCACGCCGCACGGCCAGCACATTAACACCATGCCGCTGTCTAAATTGGGCCTCAGCCAATGTTTGTCCGATCAGGCTGGAGCCGGGCATGAGCACAAGAACGGCCGTTTCTATGCCCGCAATCGAGCCGGTTGCCTGGTCTACGGCCGGGGAAATTTCCAACTGCAAACGCCGCAAAGCGATCACTTGTTCGCTGCGTCCCACCAGAAGCAAACGATCACCGCCATATAATACCGTTGAAGCTTGAGGCGCCAGGCGCGTTTGTCCTTGATGGGTGACGCCGATGACAGTTAATCCCAAGACATCACCCAACCGGCTTTCAGCCAGGCTGCCGCCCGCCAGGGGTGAATCAGCCGGGATGCGCACCGTAAACAAGCGTTCTTGCAGGTTATAGAGATCATTGGTGGGGGTTACGGCCGTTTCGCCGAAAGCGGTCGCCGCAATCACATCCCGTTTAGGCAGCAAAAAACGGCCGGTCAAGGCCACAAACAGAACACCAACTAACATTAACGGCACGCCCACCGGCACAAAATCAAACATACCAAATGGCGTCAAACCGGCTTCGCGCAAAGCGTCGCTGGCCAGGATATTGGGCGGTGTACCGATGAGCGTCATCAAGCCGCCTAACAAACAGGCAAAAGCCAGGGGCATGAGCAAGGAAGAAGGGGTGCGTCCTGTACGCCGCGCGATGGAGACAACGACCGGCAGCATCAGCGCCGCCACGCCGACATTGTTCATGAATGCTGACAATAAGGCGGCCGTCAGCATGATGATGATCAGCAGTCGCGTTTCACCGCTGCCGGCCACACGCAGCACACGGTCACCGATGGCGTTGGCCACGCCCGTCGCCGCCAATCCTCCACTGATAATAAACATCGCCCACACAGTAATCACAGCCGGATTACTAAAGCCGGACAGCGCTTCGGCAGGCGTCACCAATCCGCTAACCGCCAGCGCAATCAGCACCAACAGCGCGACCAAATCCGCCCGCAGCCATTCGGTGATGAAGAGTACGGCCGCACCCAACAAAATTAGTAACGTGAGAACAATGTCCGCGTTCATTAAGATGAAGTGGTGCGAGTGTTAGTTGGCGACAATCTCATTCAGGCCCTCAATCAAGAGGTCAAGCTCTTCGGTCAAGGCGCGACCAATCTTCTTCCCTAAACGGTGTACCGACAGAGTACGGATTTGGTTAATCTTTACCCAAGATCGCTTGGGAAGCCCCTCGCTTTTCAACTCCAAGGTAAGCGGAAAACCAGCCCGTTGTGGCTGGCTGGTGATTGCCAAGGCAATCACTGTGCCTGAGCGCTCATTGAAAACCTCATGACTGATAATAACTACGGGGCGATGGCCCGCCTGTTCATTGCCGCGGACTGGATAGAGGTCAGCCCAAATTATATCTCCTCTCAGTATTCGGGCCATTCACTAAAGTCCTCAGCCAAACCTTCTTCGGCCAATTCTTGTTCGAATACAGGATCAAGTTTGGCACATTCACGAGCCAACCGACTTCGATCCAAACGATTGAGTTTTTCCTCGACAGCTTCCTGAATGACTCGACTACGGCTAGGAAAGCGTCGTTCAATAACAAGACGATCTAACCTGACAAGCAATTCTTCATCCAAGGTAATAGCAATTTTAGAAGTAGCCATCTCAACCTCCACCGGTATGATAATACATCATACCACATCGACCATGTAATGCCCAAAAGCAATATCAGTCCTTCATTTGAGGCATTTCAATATTCATTGCCACTGCTCGTCAAGAAAAGCTTGGATTTCAGATAGGTTCAGTTTGATATAAAGTATGAAATCTGGAAAATGCCAAACGATAAAGCTCAGCTGCGGCCGCTATGACCCGCGGTGCCCACTGCTGGAACAAAGCTGGCACATGGAGGTCTTCGTATGCTTTTGCAGCAGCAATCTCTTTTTCTGATGCCCTGAAATTCATATTACTCGCTCCTTTGCCGTCTAACAATTATTAAACTGCTTGTAACCAGTGTACGCCATATGGCTCCAACTGCACATCATGCCAGCCGTCAATAGGTTTGCCCGTGATGTGATCGAGCAGTGACCCGCCAAAACCCAGCTCCTGCAAACGGTGAGCCGGGATAGTTTGCGCTTGCTCACCGAAATTGCCCAGGATGAGCAAACGCCCACGCGGGCTTTCGCGCAGCAAGCCGAAAACGGCTTCGTTGTGAGTCCACACGGGGTAAGCGGCAGCTTCGGCATGTAGGGCTGGGGTTTGTTTACGGGCCTGGATGAGCTGTTTGAGGTTTTGGAAAAGACGGCCGTTTACACTCAACCAATCACCTCGCTTCTGCGCCAACTCCCAATCCATCCACGGTCGATGCAGCCAGCGGCTGTCTTGCGCCAAATCGGGATCAGCCAGGTAACTTTCATCATTCAGTAAGCCAATTTCATCACCCATGTAGAGCAAAGGGATGCCGCCAAAGGCCAGGATCATGCTGTGGATCAGCAAAATACGCCGCACAGCCAGGTCTACGGCCGCATAATCTTCGGCCTCAAGCGCGGCTTCAAGACCGGCTAATGAAGCACAGGAACCGCTGATACGGCGGTCGTTGGTCTTGGGATTAAACTGGAACGTGGCGCCGCGTGCGAAGCTGTTGGGGAAACGGCCGTCATAAAAATCACTCAAAAATGAACGATGTAAATAACCATTCAACCCTACCGCAGCGGCATCCTCTTCTGTTACCGCCCAACCGATATCGTCATGGCAGCGCACATAAGTCAACCAGGAAGTGCGCGACGGAATCGGCGGCATTTGCTGCAGCGCATGGGTCATCAAGGCCACTTTGCGCTCTGCCAGACTGCTCCACAACATCACCATAAAAACATTGTGATAGGCAACTTCACACTCTTTGTTTGTGGCTTCCCCTAATCCTAAATAAGGCACAAGCTGCGGTGGCGGCACGATCGCTTCAGCCTTGAGCAGCAAACCGGGCGCGGCAATGCGGCTGAGGGCGCGGAACGCTTGCAAAATCGCATGCGCTTCCGGCTGATTTTCACAATCGGTCCCCAAACGCTTCCACATGAAGGCCACAGCATCCAGGCGCAAAACCTCCACCCCCTGATTCGCCAGGAAGAGCATGGTGTCGAGCATTTCGCCAAAAACAGCCGGGTTAGCATAGTTAAGGTCCCATTGAAACTCATTGAAGGTGGTCCATACCCATTTGTCGATGGCATCGTAGTAGGTGAAACTGCCGGATTTAAACTCTGGAAAGATTTCGCGCACGGTATGCTCGTACTGGTCGGGCAGCGTGCGGTCGGGGAACATCAGGTAATAATCCTGGTATGTTTTTTCGCCGGCCATTGCTTTTTGCGCCCAGGCATGTTCCTTGGCGGTGTGGTTGCAAACCAGGTCGATACAGAGGCTGATCTCCTCGGCACGCAGTTGGGCCGCCAGATCAGACAGATCGGCCATTGTGCCCAGGTCGTCGCGCACGGCGCGGTAATCCATGACAGCGTAGCCGCCATCGTTGGCGCCGGGACGCGGTTTGAGCAAGGGCATCAGGTGCAAATAGGTGATGCCCAATTCTTTGAGGTAATCAATTTTGCCGGCGACACCCTTGAGGTCACCGGCAAACCGGTCGGGGTAACAGACGTAACCCATCATCCTGGACTGTTGGAACCAATCCGGTTCAGTGACACGCTGCAAATCACGCAGGCGCAGTTCGGTGGGGCGTGCAGCATATGCTTCAGCAGCGATTGTCAGGAAATGGGTCAGCCAGGTGTCAAAGTCTTCTCTCTGGCCGTAGAGTTGGCGTAACGGCCGTTCTACATCCGGCAAATGTTGTTCAAGGCGCAGGGTGAAAAGCTGTTGTTCGAGCTGATTCATGCTGCGCAATGAGTCGTCAATTAATGGGTCAAACAATTCATCCATAAACTACCTCAGAACAAACCAATGGGCGGCAAAGGGTTCTAGCTGTTCACCTTCCGTTTTTCGTCGCAGGAGATCGAGGGCTGATTTAGGAACGGCCGTTGGCGCTGGCTGGGGCTGATCTGTCAGGTTGAAAACACACAGGACGGTTTGCCCCTCAGATTGGCGTGTGAAAGCAAGCACAGAGGACTCTCCCGTTTCCACAAACGCAAACTTTCCATGCTGCAGGGCCGGTTGGTTCTGGCGCGTGTTGAGCAAAAAACGTGTCAGATTCAAATAAGATTCGGGATCATTTTCCTGCGCCGCCACGTTCACTTTTTGATAGCCGAACACAGCATCGCTGTTAACCGGAAAATAGGTAGCGTCAGCGGTGGAAAAACCGCCATTTGGCGAATCATCCCACTGCATCGGCGTGCGACAGCCATGTCGATCCGGCAGCCAAATATTGTCGCCCATGCCGATTTCATCACCATAATAAACAATGGGTGCGCCCGGCAGCGAAAGGAACATCGCGTTCAGACAAAACCACTTACGTTTATCATTATCCAACAACGGCGCCAGCCGCCGCCGGATGCCCAAATTCTGGCGCATACGCGGCTCCGGCGCATACTGTTGCCACATCCACTGCCGCACATCCGGCGTCACCATCTCCAACGTCAGCTCATCATGATTACGTAAGAAGGTCATCCAATTTGTGCCAGGAGGAATCGCTGGCGTGTCGTTCAGAATGTCAATTATGGGCGTTTTGTCACCCGATTTCAATGCTTGATACAGGCGCGGCATAATTGGAAAATGAAAACAAACATGAAATTCGTCGCCATCGCCAAAGTAAGGCAGTAAATCTTGAGGCCACTGGTTGGCCTCCGCAATCAGCACGGCGTCGGGATAATTTTCATCCATGAAGCGGCGCACCTGCTTCAAAATATCATGGGTCTCCGGCAGATTCTCACAGTTGGTGCCTTCCCGCTCAATCAGGTATGGCACAGCGTCGGCGCGAAAGCCATCAATGCCCAACTCCATCCAGAATCGAATGATGTTGAACATTTCTTCAATTACGAGAGGATTGTCATAATTTAAGTCTGGTTGACTGCTGTAAAAGCGGTGCCAGAAATATTGTCCCGCAGCCTCATCATAGGCCCAGTTGGAAGTTTCATCATCCAGGAAAATGATGCGTGTATCGGCGTACTCCGCGCCGGTATCGCTCCAAACGTAATAATCACGATAGGGTGAATTTTTATCCTGCCGCGCCGCCTGAAACCAGGGATGTTGGTCGGAGGTATGGTTCATGACCAGGTCGGTGACGACTTTTAAACCACGCTCATGGGCGGCGTCAACAAAGGCTTTGAAATCGTCCAGGGTACCGTAATCGGGATGAACGGCCGTATAATCAGCAATATCATATCCATCATCTTTTAAGGGTGAGAAATAGTGCGGCAATATCCAAACACAATCCACGCCCAACGATTTTATGTGGTCGAACTTTGTAATGGCGCCGCGAAAATCGCCCTGTCCATCCCCATTGCTATCGGCGTAGGCGCGAATGTAAAGCTCATAAAATACCGCTTCCTGATACCAGTTCGTACTCATTTTCTTGTTTAAGCTCCCATATCTATGTGTTGACGATTCCTTAAGGTGCGTTTGCAAACAAGTTTGTAGTAACGACTTTAGTCATCTGCGACCTCCGGGTCGCCCACCACTAAAGCGGTTACTACGAACCAAAACTCAATAGTTAATAACGAACGAGTCCTTAGCATTCAAATTTCGAATTAGACGGCAAAAAGTATTACATGGCGCTGGCATGCACTCATTCGGATTCGTCTTTATTGTTTAGGTAATCACGGCGCATTTTCTCCAGACGTTCATGGCGCGCCATTCCTTTGATTTCCAACCAGGTGCTCAACGGGCCGAGAAAAACTAAGACAGCGGTAGTGATCAGCGTCGTTATAAAACCTAGCATATATAGTTCGGTGCCGGCAGCCATGCCCACAGCCGCAACCAGCCAAATTGTAGCGGCCGTTGTCAGCCCATGAACTGCCCTTTTAGTCTGGATGACGGCGCCGGCGCCCAAAAAGCCCACACCGGTAACAATCTGAGCCGCAATACGCGCCGTGTCTTGCGCTGCGCCGGTAAGAGGAAAGGCATTAATGGACAAGATAGTAAAGAGACATGAGCCAACGGCAACCAAAATATTGGTGCGCAGACCGGCAGGATGGCCGGTTAGCTCACGCTCAACGCCAATGACGCCGCCCAGAACAGCCGCCAGCGTCAGCTTAGCCAGCGCAGGAAAATAATTGAATGTTTCTGCAGCCTGAAGAGCAAATTCTCGATCCATTTTTATTCATCCTCATCAAAAGCATAGTGAAACCATTGCGACGCTTATTTCGGCTTCAATCAGGTTGAAAAAGAAAACCCTTAGAATTTGACGGTAACGGCCGTTGTCAAAATCCAAGGGTCTCCAGTTTCATTTAGAATATGTCATTCTGAACCCATCTTCGCAGTAAAGATTCCGTCTATCCCTTCACAGATCCAGCCATCAAACCACGTACAAAATAGCGCTGCAAAGCCAGGAAAACGATCAACGGCAAAATCATCGACACAAACGCACCAGCCGTTAACAAATGCCAATCGTTACCACGTGATCCAGTAATGTCAGCCAATCGTTGCGTGACAACTTCAAATTCAGGATTGCTACCCAAGAAGACGAGCGCCACCAAGTAATCATTCCAAACCCAGAGGAATTGGAAAATGGCAAAAGAGGCCAAAGCTGGCACAGACAACGGCAGAACCAAACGTGTAAAAACAGTAAAGTGTGAAGCGCCATCAATAAACGCTGATTCTAACGTTTCGCGGGGTAGCGTACTAATATAATTGAATAGTAAGTAAGTAGCTAAAGCGAGGCCAAAGCCCGTATGTGCCAACCATATTGCCAGGAATGTGCCATTGATGTTTAAACCATTCGGCCCATACATCTTCAACACAGGCACCAGAGCAATTTGCAAGGGTACCACCAACAAGCCGACAACAATGATAAACATAATACGTCGTCCTGGGAAAGTCATCCAGGCAAAGGCATAGGCTGCAAAGGCGGCAATCAGGATAGGAATCACTGTAGAGGGAATCGCCACCGCCAAACTGTTCAGAAACGCCCCCGTCATATTATCACCGGGCACGACCTCCACCGTGCCATCGGGCCTGGTAAACTCAAATTCCTTGCCACCTAAAACCTGCTGATAGTTTTCCAGTGTGAAGTCCCAACTTACCGTCCAGACTTGCTTTTGAACTTCGATACGACCCAATCGACGATTACCTATCCAGGTAACTTGTGTATCACCATCAGGTGAAGCAACACCCTCGCGCAATTCCTCAAACGTTGCAGAAACCCCCTCAACCTCCATTATGCCCTGGGAATCCAGCCCCAACTCCTGGGGATCAATTACAGCCACTGTTTCCCACTCGCGATGGGGAAAAACTGTCCACCAGCCCGAAGTTTGAATATCAAAACGGTTACGAAAAGAGGAAATAAAAATACCCAATGTGGGAATTGTCCATAAAAGAACCAGGAGCAAAAGAGCGCCATTTATTATCACAATACCAAGCCATTTTCGCTGTTTCATCTTAAAATGTCTCCTGTTCACCAAACTGCTTTAAGTTGTAGATCAACACGGGCACCACAGCTACAAGTAAAACAATCGCAATAGCCGAACCCACACCGGAATTTCGGGCCGTAAACGCCTGCCTATAAAACTGGGTTGCGATCACATGGGTGCCAAACTGCCCACCAGTCATCACCCAGACCACATCAAACACTTTTAGCGTGAAAATGACGACAGTTGTCCAAACTGTAATAATCGTGCCCATAATGTAAGGGATCATAATGCGGAAAAAGATTTGCACCTCGTTCGCACCATCAACGCGGCCCGCTTCTAACAAATCATCGGGGATACCTTTTAATGCTGCGGAGAAAAGCACCATAGCGAATCCAGCCTGCAGCCAGATGACAATCACTATCAGAAATAGATTGTTCCAGGGTGCGATATCGACCCAGGCATACCAGGGTTTAGGAGAGCCGCCCAGACCGACAACAATCGCATTTAATAAGCCAATTTGTGGCAGTTCAGAGGGGCGAACTTCATAAACAAAATTCCAGATAACGCTAGCGCCCACAAACGAGATCGCCATCGGTAAAAAGATAAATGATTTGGCCGTACGCTCAAATTTACTGCGATCCGCCAGCACAGCAATAAGCAAACCAAAGATTACCGAAAGCGTGCTACCAAAAATAAGCCACATAAGATTGTTGCGAATGGCCTCTTGTAACAAACGTCCACTAAAGATTTCCACATAGTTCTGAAGTCCAACAAATACATTGCCATCTCGGTCAAGCAAGCTCAACCAAAAAGTCCAAATTGCTGGAAAAGCAAGGTAGGCAAAAAGTATAAAAATCGCAGGACCAACAAAAACATAGGGCAAAAGACGACGCCCCCATGCATCAGGCAATTTTTCAACAATACCATTGAATACCCAAAAGAGCACAGCCACGCCGCCGACGCCCCAAACAATAGCTACGGCCGCAATTATCCAGCGGGGAGCTTCACTATCGCGCAAAAAAATAAAACCGGCATAAATCACCGCAAAGGCGATTAGGGGAATGATGACAGCGAGAAAGATGCGGCCAATTAATGCAAGAATCTTGGTGCCTACACTTTCGCTACCCTTCTCGGTCATGTCAAAGTTTGCCATATCCAACCTCCTGTGTAAAACAAGCTTCAGCTTGTTCTCGCAAGCTAAAGCTTACGTTACGATTTTTTCACTCCTTAAAAAAGACAGCCAGCCCGATGCCGGACTGGCTGTCTTACTAACTAATCAACCATTATTGTTGTGGCCAGGAATCGTCGATTTCCTGCAAAGCGCCATCCAGGTCAACCGCGCCGGTGACGTAGTCAACCATAGCGGACCAGAATGTTCCGGCCCCAACTTCTGGGGGCATCAGGTCAGAGGCATCGAAACGCACTGTTTCTGCATTGAGCAGAATTTCAGCGATACGACGGTCGATATCGTTTGAATACCAATCCAGGCTCGAATCCTGATGCGGTGACAAACCGCCACCATTGCTTACCATCACTTCCGTGCTGGCGCCAGTGGAGAGGTACTCTAACAAGGCTTTTGCCTCGGGCTTGTCGTTAAACAACGTGTAGATG
Organism: uncultured Chloroflexia bacterium; assembly: GCA_963701435.1. Taxonomy (GTDB): domain Bacteria; phylum Chloroflexota; class Anaerolineae; order Promineifilales; family Promineifilaceae; genus JAACFF01. The sequence continues at coordinate 131,722 of CAVPAL010000005.1, forward strand.
TCGCCAGCCATCAAGACAGGTTCGCCATAGGCCGGATCAACCGGCGGGAAGTAGAAGAAGTCATAATCTACGCCCGCTTCCAGCCCTTCACCAAAGAAGCCCTGAATCCAGGATGCTTGTTTGTGCATCCAGCATGTTGGCGGATCTTCGAACATGTGGGTCGGGGAATCGCCAATGAATTCAGTTACGATTTGGTCTTTACCACCAAGGACATTGCCTTCGGTCAGCCAGACATCGGACATCAGTTGGGCTGCATTTTTCACCTGATCAGAGCTAAATGGTAAGTCACCAGCAACCCAGGCATCATAATCTTCCGGTGGGGCTGTACGTAACATCAAGCCTTCAATCCAGTCAGTGGCTACCCAGCCGGTGGCGTTACCACTCTCGATGCCGAGACACCAGGGGGCATCGCCATCAGAAACAATGAGTTCGTTCAAGGCGATCAGCTCATCCCAGGTGGTAGGTACTTCATAGCCGGCTTCATCAAAGATGGCTTTGGGATACCAAACAAGGTCTTTGTTGGCAGCTTTCCACCAGACACCGGCCATCATCGGTTCACCATCGGGGCCGGTAAAGGTAGCGCTGTCCAACCAACCCTGCGCATAACGTTCTTGCAAATCTGCTTCGGGGATGAAATCGCGTACATCTAATGGAACCTCACCTGCGGCAACAAATGACTCCAGCAAACCGGGCTGCGGAATCATGGCGATGTCAGGCGCGTCACCGGCGTCTAAACGGACTGCGATTTGTGTCTCAAACTCTTTGGTGCCGGTATGCACCATATCGATGCCAGTGGCTTCTTCAAAAGCGGCCATTGACTCAAGAAATAAGGTTTCATCAGCATCTACAAGCACACTCATTACCGACACTTCGCTGCCAGCAAATTCACCGGCCATAGCGCGATCAAGGAATGTGGGTTCGCCTTCTTCCTCAGCGGCTGGTTCTTCAGCGGCTGCTTCTTGCTGAACCTGTCCGGCAACACCGGCGGGCCAGGTGGCGTCGATTTCGGGCAATATGGTGTCTAGGTCGGCCGAACCACTGACGTAGTCGGTCATGCCGGTCCAGAAGGAGCCAGCACCAACTTCACCGGGCATCAAGTCAGACCCATCAAAACGGAAGCTGGTTGCTTCGGCAACCAGTTCGGCAATGCCACGTTCAACATCTGAGCCATACATGTCTGGCGTTGCTGTTAGATGTGTGGCCAGAGCGCCACCATTTTCCAACCAGCCTTTTGCGGATTCAGGTACGGTCATAAATTCCATGACAGCACGGACTTCGGGACGGTCAGTTGAACATACCGTTGAGGTCACCGGCAACCAGGAATGGTTTGCCGTAGGCTTCATCTTTGCCGGGCAGATAGAAGAAGTCCCAATCGACGCCGCCTTCGGTAGCCTTCGGGGAAGAAACCGGTGATGAAGTTGCCTTGTTTGTGCAGCCAGCAACGGGGTGGATCTTCAAACATACCATTAGGAGAATCACCGAAGTTGGTGGTTACAATGCCGTCGGTGCCGCCAAAGACATAGTCGTCGTTGAACCATATCTCACTCCAGGCATCAATCGCTGCGCGGACTTCGGGAGAATCGAATGGCAGTGTGCCTTCGACCCAGGCATCGTAGTTCTCAAGCGAGGTGGTGCGCAGCATCATTTCTTCGGTCCAGTCGGTGGCCGGCCAGCCAGTCGCCGCGCCGGACTCAATGCCGATGCACCAGGCAGTGTCACCATCATCGGCAATGGTTTGGGTCAAAGCCATAAGTTCATCCCAGGTTTCGGGGATTTCGTAGCCGGCGGCCTCAAATTGGGCTTTAGGATACCAGACCAGGCTTTTGCCATTGAATCGATACCAGGTGCCACCCATCATGGGGCTGCCATCTGGGCCTTCGACCATGGCCATATCGAGCCAGCTTTGGTTGTACTGCTGCTGCAGCCATTCTTCGCTCATCCAGGTGGTGGGGTCAACAATGTGGCCTTGGCGGGCAAAGTTGGCTAAAAGACCAGGCTGCGGGAAGTCGGCGATGTCGGGTGGGTTGCCGCCGTCGACAGCGATGCCAATACGGCCTTCGAACTCTTTGTCGCCGATGTAGTTGATGTCAATGCCTGTTGCCGCCTCAAAAGGAGCTACTGATTCTTCAAACAAGACCGCATCAACATCGGCAAAGGGACCATCGAAAGTCACTGTTGTGCCGGCAAAGTCGCCGTTAAGCGCTTGTTCGAGGAAACCACCAGGCATCATGGCGACGTCTAATTCCGCCATTTCTTCCATGGGTTCTTCTTCGGTTGGTGCTGTTTCTTCTGCCGGGGCCGCTTCTTCTGCGGGCGCTGCCTCTTCCGCCGGCGCTTCTTCGACCGGGGTTTCTGCTTCCTGACCGCCGCCACAGGCAACCAGTACAAGCGCTAAGATCATAATAATGCTTAATAAAGTAAGCCACTTTTTCATTCTCATTGCGTTCTTATCCTCCTAAGGATATTGTTTTTTGAAGTAAATAATATGGACGGACTTTTTTCATTTGTTTGGTTATTACGGGCATCACCTCCTAATTATTTTTTAGAGTTATTCTATCTGACAACTTAGTAAGTTAAGTTAACTTACTAAGAGTATAAACAAATCGTTAATGAGCGTCAATATGAAATTTTTAATACCTTCGACATCCCTAAACATCACAATTGGCGACAAGGAGCGGGGCTGCTGTTGTTTTGCGCACAATGATTTCAGTCGGCAGTTTGATTTCAACAGGTTCCAGGAGCGGTGCATCCATTATTTCCAACAAAAGTTCGGCCCCCTTCACGCCTGATTCATAAAGGCATTGGCGGACGGTGGTTAGATGCAGGTATTCGGCCGTTTCTATGTCATCATAGCCTACGACAGATAGGTCCGCGGGCACGCTGAGTCCACAATCTTGTGCAGCCTGGAGTACGCCAATAGCCTGTGTATCACTATAAGCAAAGATAGCTGTTGGAGGTTCAGGCAGGGTCATTAGTTCACAGGCGAGTTGTCGCGCTTCTTCTCTGTCTAGCTCACATTCGCGATAATAATCAGGGTCATAGGGGACGCCGGCTTCTTGCAACGCCTGGCAGTAGCCGGTATGGCGATCATTGGTTGGTGAAAAGTTAAACGGGTTTTCAGGATAATCACTGATGTAACCAATACGAGTATGGCCAAGCTCAAGCAGGTACTGCACGGCCGTTTTAGCGCCAGCCACATTGTCTACAACGATACGACTTAATAGGGAATGATGCGCATCCACCATCACAGCAGGCAATTTCGCTTGCAGGAATCGCTGCATGTCGCGGTCATGCGGGGTGAGGGAAATGATGATCAGTCCGTCTACCATTCTGCGCTGGGCAATATTTGTAAGCAGCGTATCCCGTCTTTGGGCTTTCTCGACATCAAAAAGAACCAAATCATATTCGCTGTCGGCCAATGCCGACACAATACCTTGTAAACGTCTAACAACTGATGCGTTGGTGAAAAAGGGGACTAAAACGCCAATGGCCATTGTTTTGCCGCCTGAGAGACGGCGGGCAGTCTGGTTGGGGGAGTAGTTGAGGGTTTCAATGGCAGACAAAACTTTGCTGCGCGTGCTTTGCGCCACAGCGGGGCTGTTGTTGAGCACGCGTGAAACGGTTCCAACACCGACACCCGCAATACGAGCTACATCTCGGATTGTTACCTCGGCCATTCTCCTCTTTCCGCTCTGCCTTTTTAAACGATAAGTCTAGCTGGGCTACTTCTTCTCTTCAGAACCCGATTCTTTGGCCAAAGTGCCAGGTTTGGAACCGGTTCCAATTAGAATAACTATACAATAGGGCTTAAAAAGTGTCAAGAGGAAATTCAAATTTACCCCAAATTGGAGGCGGAGCTGATAACGGCCGTTTTAATAACGGCCGTTATCATGCTCAGTCCTTGGGATCGAGGTGTACAGTCTCGTTAACATGGCCAAATAATTTGCATTCGGTCTGCTCACCGTTGTTACAAGGCGAAATACTAATATTTTGTTCTTTCCCACCCAACATCGCATAAACCGTCATCACGCCATTGGCGGCTTCATAGTGGGCATTCTCATCAGTAAGGGAATTTAGCTGTAACAAACACGGCCCCTTTTGGGCAGAAGCGTCTTCATTATTATTTAATCGCAAATAGATATTGAGATCGCCATTATAACCAAGAATGCTAATCTGGCCGGCAATACCAACATCGTGGTTGGAAACGGCCGTTACCTTTCCCTTCCCAACGCCTATCCACACAACCTTCTTCGCTTTAACTTCTACTTTTTGACCTTTGTGGGTATCTTTAGCCACGTAATGAGTTATAAGTGCCATGAATTTATCCTTTTTAGTTTTGACAAACTGTCCGACTCAAGCGCACATACCGGTGCAGTTAAATTTGAAAGGTAGTATAGTCTGCCTCGTGGGATAGAAGCAAATGATGGGTAAACCGCGAATGGTCTAATGCATTATAGACCATTTGTTCTATTGTGGGTTTTATGGTATAATAGGATTCAGGTTATTGGCAAAAGAAATCAAAAGCTTTTTGGGCTTTCTTTGCCAGTTCTCCGAGGAAATAACGGATATTTAAACTCTTTCTGCTGTTCCCTTGAAACCGCAAGTCCATTTTAGTAATTCACCGAAATTTTGAAACAAAAAAAGGAGATCATCAAATGAATGTTGTCAAAAGGTATCCTGATGGAAATTTTAGTTGGGTTGATCTGGCAACCACAGACGCCGAAGGCGCAAAAGTTTTTTACTCCGGACTATTCGGCTGGCAGACAGTCGATGTACCGACCGACATGGGCACCATTTACACAATGCTGCAAATAGATGGCTACAATGTGGCCGGTTTAAGCCAAATGGATCCTAATACGCAGGCCCAAGGTATGCCCTCATTTTGGTCCTCATATATCAAGCATGATGATGTAGACGCCGTGGCCGCCAAAATAACGGAAGCGGGCGGCAATTTAATGTTCCCGCCCATGGATGTCATGGAATCAGGCCGTATGACCATGGCAATGGATCCATCGGGCGCTGCGTTTGGCGTCTGGCAGCCAAAAAACCATATTGGGTCACAGTTGGTCAATGTACCCAATGCGCTGGTGTGGAATGAGTTACAAACTCGCGATGTTGAAGCCGCCAAGAACTTTTTTAGCGCTGTATTCGGCTGGACTTATGAAACCGATGAGAATGGGTATGTGGCCTGCCTCGTAAACGGCCGTGTTCACGCCGGCATGATGGCCATCCAGGAATCCTGGGGTGATGTTCCACCCAATTGGTCTGTTTATTTTATGGTTGATGACATAAATACGGCCGTTGCAAACGCGCAGGAATTAGGCGGCGTTGTGCTTGTGCCACCCACAGCAGCCGGCCAGGTTGGCAATTTTTCCGTCATTCAAGATCCTCAAGGCGGCGTTTTTACCGCAATGCAATTTAAGGGCCCGGTTGACAAACCGCCCGGATATTGAGCAAATTCTGGGACCACTTTCTCGCAAAGTTCAAAATGAAAAAAGCGGCGTCAAATTTTGGCGCCGCTTTTTTACAACAGCGTTGACAACAGCGTTGTGTTGTATGGAGATCAGCCGGCCAGCATAAATCGGCAGTTATACTGTCAAACGCGCCACGCATCAGGAAAAAGGTGCAACTGCCAGGTCTGCATTACCTTAACAGCCTCCCCGAATTCAAACACCTCAGCGCCGGCCGACTGGCGCGCCTAGTATTCGAGCCACATTAAAAGCGCTGCTATATCTTCAGTGAAAAATTGAGTGCGATGTTGATTCACCGCCGCGCGCTTAATTTGCCACACGTCACTGATGTCAACCACAGTATTTGGGTGGGCTGACGCATAAAAAACAATACCCTGCAGCTCATACCGCTCAAAAACAGCATCGACCGCCGGTTCTGTTTGCAAGCCTGTCAGCCCGTAAAGGCAAGCCGCATCAGCCGCCGCTCGTCCTGTCACAATATGATCGTTATGAAATTCATACGGCAGCCACGGATCGCAGATCATTACAAAGTCAGGTCGCAGCATCCGAATATGCTTGATAATATCACGGCGCACGTCGAAATAATCATATTTGCCGGCGTCCGGATATCCCAACCAGAATTGATCCCGCACGCCAACCAGGGCGCCAGCCCGTTCCTGATCCGCTTTTAAACAAGCTACCAATTTTTATATCCGAAAGAGATTGATCAACAACTCCCGCCAGATCGTCTGTCACAGTTAAAAAAATTTCGGCGCCCTGCTGCGTCAGATTTGCCAGAATCCCGCCGGCGGCGATGTCGTTATCATCATAATGTGGCTGCACTGCTAAAATACGCCTGGCTTTGAAAAGGTCAGGTTTTGCAAAAAGTTCATTTGTCATTTTCGGCCTCGCAAATTAGCGTGAAAAATATCAACAAGGTTCACACTTCTAGCAGAGTGTCGGAAAAGTCCAGAAAAAGAATTTTTTGCCACGAATTTTCAAAAATTTTGGTGGGAAAAATTAGCGGGAATTCGCGAGATTTCGCTTCAATATTCGCCAAAAGCCAAAACGTGTAAAAGTAATAATGTCTTCAAAGTGACTACTTTATGCAAAATCTGGGGGAATTCAAGTGTTGTGTGGGAAACGAATGCGCCAATTAGGATTGACAAGATTTAACTCTGTGATAAAATGTTACGCATAACATATTGCTGCGATATATCAAAAGGCGAACAGGTTTTCCAACATGTCTACAATTCGTGATGTAGCCAAACGCGCTGGCGTCTCTACAATGACTGTATCGCGCGTTATCAATAATTCTGGTTACGTCAGTGATAAAACACGCGCCAAAATAGAATTGGCCATTGAAGAACTGGGCTACGTGCCCAATATGTTAGGCCCCAGTCTGCGTTTCAAACAAACCAACACCCTGGCCTTGGTCCTCACCGACATCACAAATCCTTTTTGGACGTCTGTAGCCCGCGGCGTTGAAGACGCAGCGCATGAAAACGGCTACAGCGTAATCTTGTGCAACACAGACGAATCGGTCGAAAAGCAAGATCAATACCTCACCATGCTGCTCAAGCGCCGCATCGACGGAATATTATTGGCGCCGACGCGCAGTTCGGCCGAGGATGTACGCCGCATCCAGAAACAGGGCATAAAGGTCGTTGTCATTGACCGCCATGTTCCAGAATCTATCGTCGACATCATACGCGGCAACTCGATCTCAGGCGCTTACCAACTCACTAAACATTTGTTAGAGCTGGGACACAGGCGGATCGCGATGCTGGCCGGTCCGCAAAATATCTCCACATCGATCGAACGCGTTGAAGGTTATCGCCAGGCGCTACGCGAGGCCGGGCTGGAAGACGATGCTGAAATGATCTATTGGGGTAAATTTAGCCGCGCTTCTGGATATGCGATGGCGCAGCAAGCCTTAATCGGCTCGCTAATTCCGACGGCGTTCTTTGCCGCCAACAACTTCATCGCGGTTGGAGCATTTCAAGCTATTCAAGGAGCAAATCTACGTGTACCTGATGACATATCATTGGTCTCATTTGGTGATTTGCCACAAGATATGGTACTCGATCCGTTTCTGACAGTCGCTGTCCATCCCAATTATAAAATGGGCTATCAGGCGGCAAAACTTTTGTTGTCACGCCTGGAAAATGACGATTCAGCCGGCTATCAGGAGATACTGCTTCCGGCCGAACTTATCGTCCGCCATTCTACAAGCGCGCCGCCGCTTGAACAGGGTTCCTAACCGCACTTTCTTACCGTCCCGTTGGTTTTCAATCAAATCGAAACGATGTTGCTTGAAGAGGGCATATCTCAAACAATGAAACTCTTCTGACAGGCAAGTTTACTATAAATATCGTCGAAATCGCGCATCGTAAACTGCCCGGCGCCAATAACGAGCGTGTTAGCTGTGCCAGCGGCCACACCTCGTTTCACCGCTTCTACCATACTCATGCCGCTTGTAAAACCATATGTCAGTCCAGCAAGCATGCTATCCCCTGATCCAACAGCGCTTTTGGCATTTACCTGGGGATTTTGCACATGCACCACTTCTTGCCCCTGTGCGGCAATTGCGCCATCTTTTCCCAGCGAGATTACAACAATCGTTTCATAACGCATTGAGATGACAGTAGCAGCAGCGGCAAAATCGGCCGTGGTTTCCAATCTCCGCTCAGCGAGAATTGCTACTTCAGTTTCATTCGGTTTAATCAAAAATGGTTTCGCGGCCACGCCTTGCAGCAGCGCTTCTTTGCTGCTGTCGAGGAAGGTAGGCACGTCTGCGTCACGGGCAATCTTGATAAGTTGGGCGTAAAAATCCTGGGGTACACCGGGGGGAAGGCTGCCGGAAAGGGTAACGGCCGTATACCTCGCCACTATCTCCTCAAACCGCACCAGCATCTCAGCCACTTTATCCGGCGGCACCGGATCCCCTTTCTCATAGATTTCGGTCATCGCTCTGATTGGCGCTGTCCAAAATAGAAGTACAGGTACGTGACTCAAAATCTGTAAAGATAAAATCCGTCTGAATGCCTTCTTGATGCAGCCCATTTTCAATAAACTGTCCGGCTGTGCCGCCTACCCAGCCCGTCACCACAGGTTCTTCGCCAAACTGCTTCAGAGCGCGAGCTACATTGCAGCCCTTACCGCCAGCCAGTGACTTTACTGCTTCAGGCCGATGAATCTGACCTAACTGGAATGAGTTGACGACAATTGTTTTATCAATCGCCGCATTCAAATTCACACAAAGAATCATGATTTATGTCTCGATTTCAAAAAATCACCACAGCGTAGGCGAAAAATCTCTTACCGCAATACTTCAGCTTTACCCGCTGCGCCAACAAAGCGCAGCCGTTCCCGCACCACTTCGATTTGGGCATCGCGGCCTGGCCCCAGATATTTACGCGGATCAACGAGTTCGGCATCGGCGGCCAATACATCACGTACCGCGCCGGTGAATGCTTTGCTCAGTTGGGTGGCAATGTTGACCTTAGCCAACCCCAGCTTGATGCCCTGGGCAATGTCATCATTGTTGACGCCTGACGAACCGTGCAAAACCAGCGGCGTATCGACACGTTCCCGAATTGCCTGGAGCCGTTCCAAATCCAGAGACAGCGACTTGTCCTTGAGCCCGTGCACCGAACCCAGCGCAATAGCCAGGATATCGATGCCGGTGGCGTTGACAAATTCCTCGGCATCATCGGGCGTTGTCAGATCGATGTCGGCCGGATTAAAGGCTGCGCCATCCGGTTTGGGCACTTCGCCGATTTCCGCTTCCATGCACACGCCGGCCGAATGGGCAATCTCACATAGCCGTTTCGTCGTGGCGATATTTTCAGCAAAGGGCAAATAATCCCCATCAAACATGACAGAGGTAAAGCCCAGAGCGATGGCTTGCAGCACTTCGTCCTCATTGGCGTGATCCAGGTGTAAAGAAACCGGCACATCAACGCTGGCGGCGGCCACTTTGCCCATGGCGGCCATGTATTGCAGACCACGAATTTCGCTGCCGCTGCCCACATATCGCAAGGCGCGATGGCTCACCTGAATGATGACGGGGGCGTTTTCAGCCTGCGCCGCCAGGACAATAGCCTGCATTTGTTCCATTGTATTGGCGTTAAATGCGCCGATGGCGAATCCTTCTTGGTGAGCATATTGAATCCAGGGGAGTACGTTTCGCAGAGTCATTGAGTTGCCCCCTCTGGACGAAGCATAATCTTACGATGGATCAACGTATGCGCTCCTATTTGGGCAAAAACGTCAGGCGTCTCGGCCAGAGAGTAACGATGAGAAATCATTGTGTCCATGTCCAGGCTGCCGTCCAGCAGCGCTTCTACCGTTTCTGTCCATTCATGGCCGGGGAAGGGCGCGGAATAGGACATGAAGCAGCCAATGATGCTCAGTTCACGGCGCATCATGTTTTCGATAAACGACATGGGCAGCGATTTGTCCAACGGTTGGTTGCCGCCGCAAATGACTTTGCCGCGTGGACGGGTGATGGGTACGGTTTGTTCCAGCGTTTGCGGCACCCCGGCCGCTTCCAGGGAAATGTCGACGCCATCGCCGGTTAGTTGGCGCACTTCGGCGACCACATCATCACGTAATGGATTCAGGGTGACGTGTGCGCCCAGTTTGCGGGCCGTGGCCAGATTATCGTCGGAAATGTCGGTGCAAATGATGAGGCTGGCGCCCAAAATGCGCAGCCACTGCACGATCATCAGACCAATCGAACCGGCGCCAAGGACAACGGCCGTTTCCCCTTTCTTAAAATCCCCCAAAGCCAACATATGCCGCGCCACAGTTGAGGGTTCAATCAGCGCCACATGCTCAAACGGCAGCTCATCCGGCACAATGAGGACATTGCGCTCTGGCAGTTCCAAATAATCGGCAAAACCACCCGATTGGCGCGAACCGATGAAGGAATAGCTGTGACAGGCTGAGTAATAGCCGCGCTGGCATTGTTCACATTCAAAACAAGGCACAACCGGAATGACTGCGGCGTGTTTACCAATGAGGTCTTCAGCGACTACCATCGCCGACGCTGTCGATGATACCGGCGCATTCGTGGCCTAAAATCAACGGGTACATGCGATGACCGGATACGTATCGTTTGATATCTGAGCCACAAATAGAGACTGCTTCCACTTGTAGGCGTACGTGGCCTGGCCTTGGAGTAGGCGTCGGCGCGTCTTGATAGGTCATGACGCCTTGATTTTCTAATACGCTGCTTTCATAAAAGTGTTCTCCGAATTCTGTCCAGGTCGGCAAAATCGTCCATCAATTTCCGTGAAACAGCGTGATATACCTGGAATAGTTCTTGATAAATGGCATGGTTTTCTGGCGATGGTTCGTACAATCGCCGTTTGGGTAACAGGAAATCGACACATTCGCCAATATCGTCGTAAAGCCCGACAGCAAACGCAGTGAGGGCAAAGAGACCGAGACTGTGTCCGCCTTCGCCGCCATCTGCCCGTTGTGCGACGACAAACGGCCGTCCATATACATCCGCTTTTATCTGGCACCAGACAGCGCTTTGCGTCGCCCCGCCCGAGCCGAGATATTCGCTAACGGTGACGCCATGTTCTGCGGCGATTTGCAGATTGTCGTAGACAGCAAAGGCGCAGCCTTCCATGATGGCGCGCAGCATATCGGCGCGGCTGGCTGCTGTAGGAAAGACCAAAGAAGACGCCGCGAGCGACGCTGCTCCATAACGGCGTGCGTTCTCCGGCCATGTAGGGCAGAAAGATCAGCCCATTGGCGCCGGGTTTGCATTGGTTGGCTTGCAGGCTGAATAGTTCAAATGGATTTTGTTGGATGAGGGGGGAAACGGCCGTTTCCATCTGACCAAATTGATCCCGAAACCAGCCCAGGGAACCGCCGCCCACCGTACCGGCCGCCAGCAAATATTGCTCCGGCAAGACGTGATGCGAAAAAATCAAACGTGGTTCCACCACCACCCGATCCAGGCTAATGCCCACCCCGCCCGCCTGTCCACCTTGTTCATTCGTTTGCCCCGGCTGCGTCACGCCCGCGCCTAATGCGCCCGCCGCCGCATCCAAACAGCCCGCGATGACGGGAATGCCTACTCGCAAACCAGTTTCTATTGCTGCCTGTGCCGTTACTGTGCCAACTACTTCTGTCGTGGGGCACAAAGCGCGGCATTTTCTCCAGCGGCACGCCAATTACAGCGGCCGCTTCCGCATCCCAGCATTCGTTTCTGATGTCGAAGAAGTGATAGCCGTATGCCTGCGTAAAATCACAGGTAAACTCGCCGGTAAATCGAGCCACAATAAAGCCGGTAGCAGCCAGGAAGTAGCGTGCAGCGTCAAAAATTTCCGGCTGATTTTGCTTGAGCCAGACCAGTTTGGGCGTGATGTACGCTTCATCAATGGGATTGGCGACCAGATTGACCAATCGATCCGCTTCGGGCAGGCTTTTTAGCCAGGCCGTTTCTTCCTCAGCGCGGCGATCTAACCAGATCATTGCTGGTGCAAGCGGATTTACATCCTCGTCAACGGGAATTAGCGTCCAGCCCACGCCGTCGACGCCAATGCCGGCAATGTCATCGGGATGAACGCCAGACTCAGCAATCACCTGTTGGATGGTACTGCAAACCGCTTGCCACCACACATCGGCGTCAATTTCTGCCACCAGCGGGCTGGGTCGATGCAACGAGTATGCGGCAGATGCTTCTGCCAACAGCCTACCTTGTGTGTCCCAAACGGCCGTTTTCGTGCTGGAAGTACCGACATCAACCGTCAAAATAGTGCGTTGTTCCATGATGACTCACCCTTCACACCTTCTTATGAGGCAATAACGCCCTCCAAATCCCACAACTCTTCCCAACTCTTAGCCCCTTCCCACAAGAAAACCTGCCCTTTAATGAGGCGGCAGTTCTTGTCAATACCAGCAATGGCTGCCATCTCTTCATCCGTCAAAGGATCAACAACAGCCGCTTGTAAATTGCTCAAATATTGCTCGCGATGAATCGAAAATGGAATCGGAACCTGGCCGCGCTGCACTGCCCACTTGACGCAAACCACAGCCGGATGCACATTGAGCCGCTTTGCGGCTTTCACGATAACCGGGTCTTCAATATCGACTGTGTCGTCGGGTGTGGTATCTCGATCGGGTCTGGTGGGGGAACCGATGGGGGAAAAACCAATAGGCACAATGCCATTGTCGATACAAAATTGATATAGTTCGGGCTGTTGGAAATGAGGATGCAGCTCCATTTCGTTGGCCGCCGGTTTGATGCGCGCATCGCGCAGCAGCAATTCTAGTTTGGCCTGGCTCATGTTAGAGGTACCGATATGTTTGACGAGACCCAAATCAACCAATTTCTCCATCTGCCGCCACGTTTTCATGTAGTTTTCGTGGATATAAGGCACGGCGTAGGGATCGCGCGCTTCCACATCCACGCCAGGATCGTGGTGATTGGGGAAAGGCCAGTGAATTAGGTAGAGATCCAGATAATCAAGCTGTAAATCCTTGAGTGACTGCTGACAGGCGGGGATTACATCTTCTTCAGCATGATTATCATTCCACAACTTGGATGTAACCCATAAATCTTCCCGGTTAACCAGCCCACTGTCCAATACTTCACGGAAGGTTTTACCAATTAAATGTTCATTGCCGTAAACGGCCGCGCAGTCAATATGTCGGTAGCCAACAGAAATGGCGCCTTTGACCGCTGCGGCAATATCTTCACCAGTGAAACGGTCTGAGCCAAAGGTGCCAATACCGACGGCGGGCAGCTTCGCCCCGGTGTACAAAGTGCGGAAAGGTACCTGACCCGGATTTACAGAATCATTTGCTATTTCAAAAGTTTGTTTCTCTTTTTTGTTTTCCATACATTCCTCCAATTTCAAATCCACAATAGGATAACATGTTACGCGCAACATGTTATGCGTAACATTATATACTTTACAACCTGAATGTCAATACCTTCTGTTCTAAAAATCGAACTAATTATTTGCATATTTGACTAATGTCCGGTGACGCACAATCCACAGCAATTGTGTTATTGACGGACAACTAATAATTCTCTACAATTCAAAGGGCTTCAACAGTACGATCCTTGAAGACAAACGTCGAAAAGGCTTTGATCGTCAAAAAACGATCAAGTCACCCTTAACAACAGGTATAGAATAAGGAGGAAAAAAGTGAAGATCAGAAAACTTTTGCCAGACAAAAACGAGAAGTTATTTCGAGTCGTTGCACTAATTGTCATGCTGGTTGTCGTCGTTGTTGGCACAACGATGTGCGCACAGATACCAGCCGAAGCGCCAGCCGAAGAAGCGCCAGCCGAAGAAGCGCCAGCCGAGGCCCCGGCAGAAGCAGCCGACACCGCCACATTGGCAATTGAACATTTTAGCGTGATTGAAGGTACAACCTGGTCAGGGGCGCACGATCGTGCTGGAAAACGAATTGCAGAAAAATACCCTAATGTAGAATATGTATTCAGAGAAGAAGTAGGACCTGATCTCACCGTGCCATATGCCGAGGAGATGATCTCAGACGGCGCCAGCATCGTCGTTGGCAACGCAGAATTCATGGGCCTGCCTTTGGAAGAAATCGCGGATAAATACCCAGATGTCTATTTTGGTTCCATTATTGCCAGCGATCTAACCACTAAAAGAAATTTCATACGCTTATTCCCCAGGCAATATCAGGCTCTCTATTTGGAAGGACTTATAGCCGGAGCGTTAACCGAGTCAGGCAATATCGGTATTGTTTCAGCCTTCCCATCAGTACAGGTCATTCGACGGCAGAACGGTTTCATCCTTGGCGTTCAAGATGCGGCCGAATTACTCAACAAAGATATCTCCATTTTCGTAAAATATGCCGGGGACTGGTTCTTGCCGCCGGAAGAGCGCGGTATCGCCGAGGTCTTGATAAGCCAATACAATGTTGATGTCTTAACACAGCAAACCGATTCCGGCTCACCGCTGGACGTTGCTCAAGAGCAGGACATCTGGTTCATAGGCAAGGACATGGACATTGTAGGGTTTTACGGTTGGTCTGACACCGATACCGTGGCCGTATCGTTTGATACACGCTGGGAAGTCCTCTATGAACATATGCTCAACGAGTACTTAGCCGGCGAGGAAAATCCTGAAACGATCTTATACCTGGGCATGAACGACTCAATGGTTTTGGCGGATGGTACTGAGGTTTCGACCGTTGACATCATGAACGACAACAAGGTAGGTATTGAGGCAATTAGTCCCGCTGCCCTGCCGTTGATTCCGGAGGAGATTATACAACTTGTTGAACAACGCCGGGATCAAATGATTAATGGAGAATGGGATCCATTCACCGAACATGCCTTTATCAGTAACGGCACCGGGTTGGAGCTTGAGGGTACGCCGATTCCGCCGGCCGGTACAGAGGTAAAAGCAGCCGGTGAAGCGCCAACAAATGAGTGGCTGCTCTCCAAATTTAATTTTGATCTTGAGGGTGTAGAAATATTGGAGTAGGTAAACCGCGGAAAGTTTTAAGAATCCCATCACTTAAAAATCCGCAGATACCTTGAAGAAATCAGTAAAACCCTTGTAGCTATACAGCTAGACCTGTCAGGTTTACCCGAGAAGCAATTGTCCTCAAGGGCATAACCTGACAGATCTCTCGGGTACCTGAATAGTTACAAACCCTTTTTTTAATCAATCAGCGTAAGGCTCCCGTTCTTGAGAAAAACATCCAAAAATGGGAGCCTCACGGCTCCCATCCTATCATATCCTACACTTAGTAACCGTTCACAAACAAGTTAGTAGTAACCGCTTCAGCCGTTTGCGACGCTTGGGTCGCCTACCGCTGAAGCGGTTACTACTAACCAAATCGCTAAGTTAATAACGAACGATTACTTAGTATTACAACGAGAAATTGACATAAAGCAGGTCTTGCTGACTAATCATGAGGAGTGAGCATCCTCAGATACGGCCAGTTGAGGCGACGAACCGGCATTTGAGAATGCCTACCTCCTCATTTCAGAGCGAAGTCTCGTTGTAGTACTAAACAGTTACGTCCAAAATCATAGAACAAAAGGCAAAGGCATATCGTGCTACTGGAACAGATAAAACGCGGTGACATTGTTTTACAGGCTAAGGGCATCACGAAGAGATTCCCGGGCGTGCTTGCCAATGATCAAATAGATTTTGAAATCAAAGCGGGCGAGATTCACGCCGTTCTTGGGGAAAACGGCGCCGGTAAATCCACCTTAATGAAAATTCTCTTTGGGCAATACCAACCTGATGCAGGCGAGATTTACCTGAGCGGCAGGCAGGTCAAATTCAAGTCACCACTGGATGCAATTGATTTGGGCATCGGGATGGTGCATCAACACCGCAAACTAGTGCCTGCCCACACCGTCCTCGAAAACATAATCCTTGGACATCCGAGAGCCGGGAAAATTTTGAACCAGAAAAGAGTGACCCGGGAAATAAATGACCTGGGCGAGAAATTTGGATTTAACATTGATCTAAAAGCCAAAGTTTGGCAGCTATCCGAAGGGGAAAAGCAGGTCGTTGAGATCCTCAAGGCTCTCTATCGCGGGGCTGAACTTCTCATTATGGATGAGCCGACTGCCGCGCTAACCCCACTTGAAACAGAAAAGCTGCTGAATTCCATTGAAGCCATGTCGCGGGATGATCTCGCCATAGTGCCATTCATCACCCACAAACTTCCCATCGTGCTGCGCATAAGCGACAGAGTAACTGTTTTACGACATGGGAAAGTGGTAGCATGTATTGATACCGAACAGGCTACCGAAAAAAGTCTGGCTACCCAACTGGTAGGTAGAGAAGTCATTTTTAATATAAAAAGGGAGAAAGCGGAAAAAGGTAAAACAATTCTTCAAGTAGAGGATCTTTCCGCGCTTAGTGATAAAAACGTGCGCGCTTTAAATGGGGTTTCGTTTTCAATCCGTGCAGGCGAGATCTTCGGCGTCGCCGGCGTTTCAGGCAATGGCCAACGTGAATTGGTCGAGTGTCTTGCCGGTTTACGCAAGGCGGAGGAAGGCAAGATCACTTTGGGTAACAAAAACATTACTTCTGCATCCAGTTATAGTCGGTGGAAGCTTGGCATGGGCTATATTCCCGCAGATCGTAATGATGTTGGCTCGATTGCCGATTTCTCGCTCGTGGAAAATATGACGATGAACTATTACTTCGACGAGAATTTCAACCAGCAAGGAACCCTCAATTACAAAAAGATACGATCCTTAACTGAAGATATTATCTCTGAGTATGGCGTCGTGACTCCAAATCCGGATGTTAAAGCCAAAAATCTATCGGGAGGAAATCTTCAAAAACTCATCCTGGCGCGTGTGCTTTCGCGCCAGCCGCAGCTAATAATCGCCGCTCTACCAACCCAGGGGCTTGATATTGGGGCTATAGAGTTCGTGCGTAACAAACTCAATGAGGCCAAACTAAACCAGGCGGCCGTACTGCTCATCTCAGAGGACCTTGATGAGATTTTTTCCTTGAGCGATTGGATAGCGCCGATTTACGAGGGCAAGTTTATGGGCATTCTTCCCGCAGAGCAGGCCAAACGAGAAAGCGTAGGGGCTATGATGGCTGGAATCAGCCTGAAGGAAGCTGAGAAATGAGAATCGGTGGACATAAAATCAAGCTTGAGAAAAGGGTTTCCTTAACAAGTTGGCAAGCAGTGTCCATCGCGATTATGGCAATTGTTGTGGCTCTGATTCTATTCAGTCTCATTTTCATTTTGGCCGATATCAATCCATTAAGCGCATATCAGGAGATTTTTTCTTATGCTTTTGCCAACCCCTTTGGTCTGCCTTTAACAATCAACAGGTTTATATTCCTTTTATTATGCACCTATGCATTTATTATCCCTTTTCGGGCCGGCCTCTGGAATATTGGGATGACGGGACAGCTTTACGCCGGCGCGTTAGCTACTTACGCCGTTTTGTTTCTCTTCGGCGTAAATAAGTTTGATACCCCAATTCCTTCACCGCTAATCATACTTCCTATCATGTTGATTGCTGCGGCCGTTGGCGGCGCAGCGGTTGGCGCAATTGCAGGTTATCTGAAGGGAAAATATAACATCAACGAGATCGTGGTAACGATGATGTTGAACTTCATGACATTCTGGTTGGTTTCGTTCATGATCAAAGAAGGCGGCCCATTTATGAATCCCGGGGGACGCGGTGAAAGTTTTGAATTACCCGATTCCCTGCAAGCGCCGCTTATCATGGACATTCCTTTCACAATCTTTCTCGCTCTTGGGGTTGGGATATTGATTTATTATATGTTCGCCAAAACCAGAATTGGTTATGAGATTAAGGCTTACGGGCTTAATCCAGCGGCGGCCGAGTATGCGGGCATCAGCAAGTTTCGTATCCCTGTGTTGGTTTTTGTATTGGGCGGCGCTTTGGCCGGTTGGGCTGGCTATCACTATTTTGCGGCGGTTCCAGGCGTTTATAAAATCGCCAGAAACTATGGTTTTTTTGGCGACCTGGCATTTTATGGCATTATTTGCGGATTAATTTCTCAGGGCAATCCCCTGGCTGCAATTCCTGTTGCCCTGCTGTTTGGAGGTTTGTCGGTTGGCGGCCGATTTGTGCAGGGTAAACTTGGCATGAGTTTTGGCGTCGATTATGCGCTGCTGGGTGTATTGATGATTACGCTGGTCGCTTTTCAATTTTTTTATCGTTACAAAATTGTTTGGGTAAAAACCAGGAAGGAGAAAATCGATGTGGGAGTTTTCAGTTAGAAGCCTAGACGCTTCAACTATTTTCCTGATTGCAGGTCTTGGCGAACTTATTGGGCAGCGCTCCGGCATTCTGAATGTTGGCATTGAAGGCGTGATGCTTTTCGGCGCGACGCTTGGTTTTATCACTGCCCAAACGACAGGAAGTTATTTCCTTGGCTTCCTGGTGGGAATTGCCATTGGCGGTCTGCTGGGTTTGTTACATGGCTTTTTTTCCATTACGCTTGGGGGCGATCAGGTTGTGAGCGGTATGGGCATTTGGATTCTTGGTTTTGGTCTTACAACCTACATTGGCTCTCCCTTTACCGGCCCTTTGGGTATGGAACGGATTCCGACGATTTTTGGCCCATCCCCTTTCTTTTATGTTGGTATTATCCTTACGATCGCGGTCTGGTTTGTACTTTCCAGGACAAGTTTGGGTTTGAGGATCAGATCGGTAGGAGAAAATCCGGCCGTCGCTGAAGTATCAGGGATTAGCGTCGCTAAAACGCGTTATTTGTGTGTAATAACCGGCGGGATGTTTATGGGTTTTGCCGGGACAATTTATGCTTTAGATTACAACCCGGTTTGGAGCTATAACTTTCTTTTGGGATGGGGTTTCATTGCGCTTGCGCTTGTCTTTTTCTCGATGTGGAATCCATTGATCCTGCTTGCCGGTTCGTTGCTTTTTGGAACACTGTGGCAGCTTTCACTGAATCCACAACTGGTACTGCCAGGCATCATGTCACGCTATATTTGGAGAATGGTTCCTTTTGCGATAACTTTAGGCGCTCTAATACTTATGTCAACTAAATGGTTTAGAGGCAAGTGGGGCGCGGCAAAACCTGAGGCTCTGGGACAACCGTATTTGAAAGATTAGGCTCTGTTGATATGAACTTGACGCTATTTCGACATGGCTTAGCGATCAATTACAGCGGCCGTGTTTACAAATCCAACCCAGGCATCGGCGCCTGAAGTGTGGCCAATTGACAGGATTTGAGCAACAGCATTGACACGGCCGTTTTCCGAATTACTATTCACTAAATTATGCCAATGATAGGTTGCTTCCCCGGCGGCGGCGGCGCGCAAAAAAGCAGCAGATAATGTAGTAGTTTGCGCAACGGCCGTTTCCATAATCAATTCTATCCATTCCCGACGCGGATACCAGACCCATAAAGCATAGAGAACACCCATCAAAACATCATCTCCGGCAGGCGTCAAGCCGCCACCGCGCCCTGCCAGACGCGACGCGCCTGCCCGGCACATAACTTTGTCGCCCCGAGCAACGCCTCGCAGTAACTGCTGCAAATGGATTTCGATTTCAATCGACGGCAAATTTGCAAGCGGTAAACTAGCAAATGATAAATCTTTGACGCGCTGCCAATCCGGACAGGGCTGCCAGACCGGCGCCAGGCGCGTATCAAGAACCAGCCTGCCACATATCAACGTTTCTGCCTGGCTGTCGATAAAAACAGGTTTTCCGATATCAAAATATGGACTAAAATCACCCGCAATCAGCATGGTAAAAGGGCCAGCGCCAACAGAGGGTGCAGCTAAAGAAATGAGATCGTCGCGATCATTGACCAGATTGACAACCTCATTAAAAATGTGCAAAACGCGGGCGAAACGGCCGTTTCGCAGCCAATTCTGCACGCGGGGTGTAATTAGGCTACAATGCATCGTTTCAACTATACCAGCCAATCAAGACAAGACATATTTTCTTGACAGAATCAAGCAGGCATGCAAAAAATTTATGCTATAATTCTTTAAGAATCCTTGTCGATTCTATTCTTCACCACAAGTGCGACATTTTTATAGCAATTTCGCATTATCCGTGGTCAAACTCCAATAGGAGCAGTTCATGAAACCAGCCCCATTCGAATATTTTGCCCCCCAAACGCTAAACGAAGCCCTGGGAATTATGGACCAGCAAGGGTTTGAGGCCAAGCTCTTGGCTGGCGGCCAAAGCCTCATCCCGGTTATGAATTTTCGCCTTGCCCAGCCCACTATCATCGTTGACCTAAACGGGGTCAATGAATTAAGCCAACTCCCGCAAAATAGCTCCGCAGGAATACAAATCCGCGCGATGGTGCGGCACAACCAGATTGAACACAGTCAGACCATCGCCGCCGCAGCGCCGTTATTGCATGACGCCATGCCATACATTGCCCACCCCCAAATTCGTAATCGCGGAACCCTCGGCGGCAGCCTGGCCCATGCAGATCCGGCCGCCGAACTACCGGTCATTATGGTTGCGCTTGAAGCGCGCTTTCGTCTGCAGCGGCTGGGGGGCGAGCGCTGGGTCAATGCCGAAGATTTTTACCAGGCATTGTTTACAACATCTCTGGAGCCTGAGGAAATTTTAGTTGAAGTCGTTATCCCACTCCGCCCCCCTAACACCCATTCCGCATTTATGGAGCTGGCGCGGCGGCACGGTGATTACGCCCAGGCAGGCGTCGCGGTATTGGTGCAGCTCGATGAGAATGGCGTTTGCCGGCAGGCGCGCCTGGTGTATCTGAACGTGGGTGAAATTCCTACGGTAGCTTACAAAGCAGCAGCAGCCTTGATAGGCGAAAAACCTTCACCGGCGCTCATTCAAGAGGCTGCGCACATTGCAGCGCATCAAGAAATTGATCCCGTTGGCGATATTCACGCAACGGCCGAATATAAGCGGCATCTGGCCTTCGTTTTGGGCAAGCGCGCTGTTCAACAAGCAGTTTCAAAATTCTCGGAATAAACTATGATAAAACTACCTATTCAAGTCACTATCAATGGGGTCGAATATACGCGTGATGTTGAACCGCGCCTCTTGCTGAGCGATTTTTTACGGCACGAATTGGGATTGACAGGGACCCACGTGGGGTGTGAACATGGCGTTTGCGGCGCCTGCACCGTTTTATTGAATGGCGCGGCGGTACGCTCCTGCCTGATGTTTGCGGTTCAGGTCAACGGGCAGGAATTACAAACAGTCGAAGGGTTAGGTACGCCGGATAATATGCACCCTATTCAAGAAGCATTCCATGAAGCGCATGGCTTGCAATGCGGCTTTTGCACGCCCGGATTTTTGATGAGTCTTATTCCTTTCCTTGAAGAAACCCCTGACCCAACGGAAGCAGAAATCCGCCTGGCCCTTTCAGGCAATCTATGCCGCTGCACCGGTTACCAGCATATCGTTGACGCCGTGAAGCTGGCTGCAGAAAAATTGGAGGAAAATAGTGGTAGAGTTAGCAGGTGATTACGAATTTTCAGCCCCACAAGAATTGGTGTGGGACATGTTCCAGGACCCGGATGTGTTGGCCCGCGTTATGCCGGGTTGTAAAAAGTTGGAACGCATCGGCGATAATGAGTTTCAAGGCCAGATGAATATCAAAGTTGGCCCGGTTCAGGGTGTATTCCAAGGTACATTGGCGCTGTCTGAACTACAAGCGCCGCAAAGCTGTCACCTGGTCGTCAACGGCCGTGGCTCGGCCGGTATCATTCGCGGCGAGGGTGACCTGCAATTAAAGCCGACGACCGCCGGAACATTACTGACCTACGAGGGTCAGGGAGAAGTCAGCGGACGCATGGCGACGGTCGGGCAGCGCTTGATGGAAAGCTCCGCAAAATCGATCACAAACCAATCCTTACTCAATTTTGAGAAACAAATTCAAGCTCGCTTGCAGCCTGTCGCTGAGGCGGAAGCGGGAACGGCCGTTTCTCCACCCCCCGCTGAGCTTGCCGATGCGCCCGATCAAACAGAATTCATGCTCAGCGTCGCCAAAGATGTGGTCGAAGACCTCATCCCAGACCCCAAACACCGCCAACTGCTGGCCGGATTCGCGTTGGCACTGGTCACCATTGCCCTCTTCAACGCATTCGCCAACCTCATCGCCCGGCGGGTCGCAAAAATTTTGCAAGCAGCGCAATAATTCGCAGCAAATTTACTATGATCACCAAATACCAAATCAGACCTGGCGCATATTACGATTCTGTCGTTTTAATGCAATTACAAAAATCGCTGGCAAATTTGCCCGCCGTACTGGACGCCGGCGTCGTTATGGCGACCCCGGCCAATCGCGAACTGCTCGTCGCATCCGGTTTCTCGTTGGCTGATATTGAGGTCCAGGCGGATGATTTGCTCATCATTGTCAAGGCGGACAGTGAAACGGCCGCTTCCGACGCCATCAATCAGGTAGACGACCTTCTCAAACAGCAGCGCGCGACAACCGCACAAGATTACCGTCCACGCAGCCTGCAAGGGGCCGTCGATAACCTGCCCGCCGCCAACTGGGTTTTGATATCGGTTCCGGGTCGTTATGCGGCCGGCGTGGCCGCTGAAGCGCTCGATTTAGGCAAACATGTTTTCCTCTACAGTGACAATGTGACGCTGGATGATGAGGTTAAACTAAAACAAAAGGCGCGCACAAAAGGTTTGTTACTGATGGGGCCGGACTGCGGAACGGCCGTTGTCAACGGCGTCGGTCTCGGATTCGCCAATCGGGTGCGCCCGGGCAGCATCGGCATCGTGGCTGCATCCGGCACCGGTCTGCAAGCCGTAAGCGTTGCAGTGCATAACCTGGGCAGCGGCGTCTCGCAGGCCATTGGCACCGGCGGTCGTGATTTGAAAGCAGCGGTCGGCGGCATAACCGCCATGCAGGCCCTGCAATTGCTGCGCCGCGACCCGCATACAAAGGTCATTATTCTGGTTTCAAAACCCCCTTCAGACCAAACGGCCGCGCAGTTGTTAAACGCCGCTCAAAATGCGGGTAAGCCGGTGGTGGTCAATTTTATTGGTTATGCGCCGCCGGGACGCAGAGTCGGCAATTTACGCTTCGCTTCCGGCCTGACCGATGCGGCTGAACTGGCAGTACAGATTGAAGCCGCCGGCGAGCAAACCCTGACGGACAAGCAACGGCCGTTAACAGGCTATTTGCGCGGACTCTTCTCCGGTGGCACGTTGGCCTACGAAATGCTGCTCGGCTTACAATCAATCCTCACCCCAATTTTTAGCAATATTCCTATTCGCCCCGAACAACAACTGCCCGACATCATGACCAGCCAGGGCCACACCATTCTCGATTTGGGCGAAGATGAATTCACCCAGGGCCGGCTGCATCCGATGATGGACAACGATTTACGCCTGCGCCGCCTGCGCCAGGAAACGGCCGATCCCGCAGTTGATTTAATCTTGCTGGACGTGGTGTTGGGCGAAGGCGCGCACCCCGATCCCGCTGTCGAACTCGCGCCCGCAGTCGCCGCCGCCCGCAAAGCAAACAAACGCGTGGTCGCCATTGTCGTCGGCACGGAAGAGGATCCGCAGGTGCTGGAGCGCCAGATTGCCCAATTGGCGGAGGCCGGCGCAACCGTTTTTCTGACCGTGAATGGGGCGCTGGATTACATTTACAATCGCCTGCCGCCGCTGGACAGCGACTTTCCGGCTATAGCGCTCGACGCCTTCAGCGGCAGCGGCCTGGCGGCCATCAACGTCGGCCTGGAATCCTTTTATGACAGTATCAAGGCGCAAGGGGGAACGGCCGTGCAGGTTGAATGGCGTCCGCCCGCCGGCGGCAATGAAAAATTAATGGCCATACTGGCCAAAATGAAGCAAAAATAATCAGATTTCAGGAGGAAATGATGATTGACATTGATCAGGCCAACGCAACGGCCGTAAACCGCATGATGACGGCGCGGCCCATTCTCAAAACTGTCGCCCCCGCCCGCAACGTCATCCCGGGCATGCGTGAAAACCTGCTGCTCCACGCCGGGCCGCCCATCACCTGGGAACGCGCCTCCGGCCCCATGCGCGGCGCCATCGTCGGCGGGCTAATATTTGAAGGGCTGGCCAGCGACTGGGAGAGCGCCGAACGGCTTGTTACTTCCGGTCAAATCGACCTGGAACCGTGTCACGAACACAATGCCGTCGGCCCCATGGCCGGCGTCACTACAGCTTCCATGCAGGTGTATGTCATTGAAAACGTCACCCACGGCAATATGGCCTACTCAAATCTCAATGAAGGCTACGGCAAAGTCCTGCGTTATGGCGCCTACAGTGAAGAAGTTCTGCGTAAACTGCGCTGGATGAATGACGTTATGGCCCCCATTTTGGCCAAAGCGCTGATAGTAAATGACGGCCTGGATATTCGCGCGCTGCTGGCCGAATCGCTCCACATGGGAGACGAAGGCCATAACCGCAACAAAGCCGGCTCCATCATCTTCACAACAAAATTAGCCCCATCAATCGTCAAAGTCACCGACAACACCTATGTGGCCTCCACCATTTTAAAATTTATGGGCGACAACGCCTTGACCGTCCTGAACCCGGTTATGGCGGCCTGCAAGGCGATGGCGGACGCGGGGCACGGCGTGGAAGGCAGCACCATCATGACCACAATGGCGCGCAACGGCACAGATTTGGGCATTCGCGTCAGCGGATTGGGTGACCAATGGTTTACCGGCCCGGTTGGCCAGCCCGACGGCCTTTACTTCACCGGTTTTAGCGCCGCCGACGCCAGCGGCGATATTGGCGACAGCACTATCACCGAAACGGCCGGCATTGGCGCCTTTGCGATGGCTTCGGCCCCAGCCATTGTCACTTTCGTCAGCGGCACGCCGGAATTGGCGCTCAACACCACGCTGGCGATGTATGAAATCACCGTCGCCGAACACAGCGCCTTTACCATTCCGGTCCTTGGTTTTCGCGGCACGCCCGTTGGCGTCGATATTCGCAAAGTAATCGAACTTGGCGTGCGCCCACAAATTAACACCGGCATTGCCCATAAAGATGCGGGCATCGGACAGGTCGGCGCGGGCCTGGTTTTGCCACCGATGAATGTGTTTGAAGACGCGCTTGTTGCCTATGCTGAAAAGTATGAATTGGTGTAAATTCCAAAATGGAAAGAGCAAAAGCCGCTTCTGCATATGGAGATTATCACACGCGCGGGGCGCGGCGGCGTGACCTGCCGCGTCCTACAAAGCGGCGCTGTCCAACTCGGCGATACCGTAAAGATTATGCAGAAAGTGTTAACCTAAGTTGTTAATGTGATCGTATTCGTTTGCTGGTATGCCCCAGTGCATTTTGAAAGTTTGGTGACTGGAACCGAACGTATTCGTAGCATCTATTTTTGTTGATCAATGAATATCCCAAGAAATAAACACTTACTTGTGTGTGATGAGCGTGGCACAAAGAGTATGAAAAGCAGACGCCGGACATTCACTCTGGGTGGTATTGCCTTTCGGGAATCAGATCAGGCTGATGTGATTTCTGCTTGGGAAGATATCAAGCAAAATCTATGCGGTAGAAAAGATGTAGAATTGAAATGGAGTCACTTTTTTACAGGGCACCATCAAAAAGGAGGAATAAATCCATTACTTGAACAAGATACATCTCAGTGGCGAAATCTTGCAATGTGGTCACTAAATCAACTTTTTGGTCAGGCTTGTGTTTTCCCTATCACTACCGTTGTAAGAAAAGATCGAATAGATGAAGGTCTTCTTGAATCAACTCGAAAGGGCAAAAAGATAATAGCTCTTCGCTTTGTGCTAAGTGTTCTTTTGGGACAATTCGCTCTCTATTTGCGTGAACATAACGGGGAGTCTGGTGAAATTTGGTGTGATCAGCTAGGGAGTCAAAAGGAACAAGATGAGCTTGAAAATGCATTTGCAAGTACCTTCGATAATTTAGAACACGTACTCGCACAATTTCGCCCATATATTGAATCGGTTAACCCTTCTCGTTCATTTTTCAGTTCAGAAGAAAAGCCAATTATTCAAGTGGCAGATTTTGTATCTGGAGTAATCTGGGCATCTTCTGAAGGAGATGATTGGTTCTTTAGAAAGCAATTGGAACAATACGCTCCTATTAGAAAACGAACTTATGGTATAGTTTTCTTGGAAGGCTAGACAGAGATAATCAGTGGATAAATGCCGACTAACACTATATTACTTGATTGAACAATGATTTGGAGCACAAATAATGTCATCAGAAAAGCTAGTTAATCTGTTGCAGCATGCAAAATGGTATGATTTGACGCAGGCGTTAAGCATTTTTACGCCGCCGTGGCCGGGGGAGATGCCGCTGCAGGTGCATTTCTTCAAACGGCTGACCGGTTCATGTGGCGGTGGTCAGGGGGCCAATGGGCAGTTGATTGAGTGGAGCAACAACACCGGCACGCATCTGGTCGGGCCGCGTGCATTCCATTCCGGCGCGCGGGCCATCGCCGACATTCCTCTCACCGATTTGTGCGGCGAGGGCGTGGTAGTGGATATTTCCGATGCCGTCTCCGACTACAGCCTCTACACGCCGGAAATGATCACCGAGCGGGTCGAAGTGAAAGAAGGCGACATCCTCATCATCAACACCGGCTATCACAAATATGGCTGGGATCAGCCGGATGTGGCTAATCCAGAAGCGCAGGGCGGCATTGAGAACAAGGAATTTGGCTATTACTTGCGCCATCCAGGGCCGTCGCCGGAATTTTTCCAGTGGGCGCTGGATATGAAGCTGAAGCTCATCGGCGTGGACTGCGGCAGCGCCGAGCATCCCGATGAACACCAATTTGCGCACGATGCACGCGCCGTGAGTTTGATAAAGCGGAGGCCAAGCTCCAGGAAACGCACGGCAAAACCTGGGACGAGATGTATCCCGCCGGAATGGTATCACGAACTGACCCACATCACGATGCCCAAGGCGGGGCTGCTGCTGGCGGAATCGCTGGGCGGGCAAATTGATGAACTGAGCAACCAGCGCGCCTGGATCATGATTCAGCCGATTCCGTTATATGGAAGTGGAGTCGGCCTGGTGCCGGGCGGTGGCCTTGCAAGCGCCGGACGGCATGGAGCGAGGCAGATTTCTTGGCGGCCATGCACGCAGTAGAGATGGTGGATATGACGCTGCCGTTCAGCGTGCAGACGCCGCAGTGGGCCAATTATGAACCGCTGAGCGTGAAGTACACCAAGCGCGTCGGCGGGCAATATTTTGGTTTGGGGCGCAACAATGCCCACTGCCGCGCCAGTTTCCATCTGGCGACGCATATGGATGGCGAAAAACATTTCCACGCCGCCGGCCGCACCATTGGCGAAATGCCGTTTGAATATTGGTTTGGGCCAGGCGTGATCGCCGATATTTCGGAGATGGTGAGCAATTCGAGCGTTTACACACCGGCGATGATTGAGAGCGTGGTGGATGTGCAGCAAGGGCGATATTCTGATTATCAAGACGGGCTGGTACCAATATGGCTGGAACAGTCCTGATTCGGATGAGTTCCGCTACATGATTAAACATCCGGGGCCGTCGCCTGATTTTGCGGATTGGTGCATTGAAAAGGAGATCAAGTGGCTGGGAGTCGACTGCGTGGCGATGGAGCATCCGATGAACACGATTCAGCGCATCTGGCATCCCAAGACGTTTGCCGAAGCAAATCAGAAGCTGATTGACCAGTACGGCAAGGATTGGGACGAAATGTATCCGTTGGATAAATATTATCAGGATATGCATTTGAATTTGTTCCCGAAGGGCATTGTGCATGCGGAGAATTTGGGGAAAGATTTGGCGGAGGTGGGAAACGGCCGTTACTTCATCGCCTGCTTCGTCCAAAAAGGAATGGAACTGGCCTCCTGCTGGGGTCGCTTTGTCGCTTTTAGGAAAATGGCAGCGAATTGACACGAATTAGCGCGAATTTTTTGGGAATTGGCATATATCATGGGCGAAATCCTTTACAAAGAACTATCTTATGCTGTTGTAGGCGCTGCAATGGAGCTTCATAAAATTTTGGGGCCAGGTTACCTTACTGACCCCGCAACACAAAGCACAGGCAATCAACTACTTGACCACGACTGGTTTCAAACTGGCCCTACTCATCAACTTTTGCGAAAAATCGCTTAATTCGCAACGAGTGATCCGCAAGCAATACAAATAATTGGCGCCAATTCGCGTTAATTCGTTGCAAAAAAGGAAATCTAAATGGCAGAGACACGTTATTTTGGTAAACGCATTAAACGAAATGAAGATCCGCGCTTGTTGACAGGACAGGCGTTGTTTGTCGATGACGTGAATTTACCCAATATGGGGCACGTGGCGTTTGTGCGCAGTCCCCACGCCCATGCGCGCATTTTCAGCATCGACACTTCGGCAGTTGAGGAGAAAGAAGGGGTGATTGCGGTTTACACGGCCGAATCCCTGGGCGACTATTGGCTGCACGGCCCGCTGCTCGTCTCCCCGCCGCCGATTAAGGACATTATTTTCAACGAACGCACCCAGGTGCCGCTGGCCAAGGACAAAGTGCGCTACGCCGGTGAACCGGTTGTGATGGTCGTGGCCGAAAACCGCTACATCGCCGAAGATGCCGTGGATGAGATTTGGGTCGACTATGAACCGTTAACGGCCGTTGTCGATCTCGAGCAAGCGATCCAACCCGACGCGCCCCAGCGTTCACGACGACCTCGACCCCATTCCCGGCATCGGCCCCAACGTCAATGCCCATGTCGTTCAAATCAAAGGGGACGGCGCGCGCTTTGATGCGATTGCCAAAACAGCCGCCTGTGTCATCAAGCGTCGTTTTTACTATGATCACGGCACGGCCGCAGCCATGGAAAACCGCGGCATTGTGGCCGACTGGGATCGCCGCGCGGCGCGCCTGACTATCTGGGAAACGACGCAGGCGCCTGTCTTTGTGCGCAACATCATGGCCGCTTATTTGGGACTGTCTGAGAATCAGGTGCGGGTGATTGCACCCTTCATCGGCGGCGGTTTCGGCCCCAAAATCATGATGTTTTACCCGGAAGAGGTCATGGTCACGTGGGCGACCATGCAGCTGCAGCAGCCCATCAAATGGATCGAAGACCGCAGCGAAAACTTTGTCGCCACCACACAGGAACGCGATCAAATTCATTGGGCCGAGATGGCGACTGGACGAAAACGGCCGTATTCTAGCCATTCGCGATAAATTCCTCCACGACGCCGGCGCCTACGCCCCCTATGGACTGACCGTGCCGCTCAACAGCCAATGCACGCTGCTTGGCAGCTATGATATTCCCGCTTATCACAGCGAATTCATCAGCATTTTTACCAACAAAACCATCGTCACGCCCTATCGCGGCGCAGGCCGGCAGCACGGCGTCTTTGTCATGGAGCGTTTGCTCGACATTGCCGCCAAAGAGTTGGGGATCGACCGCACCGAAATCCGCCACCGCAATTTCATTCCACCCGACAAATTCCCCTACAACAACGAAATCATTTTCCAGGATTTTGCCCCGCTGCGGTACGACAGCGGCAATTATGACCCGGCGCTGGACAAA
Source organism: uncultured Chloroflexia bacterium (assembly GCA_963701435.1). GTDB lineage: Bacteria > Chloroflexota > Anaerolineae > Promineifilales > Promineifilaceae > JAACFF01. The sequence continues at coordinate 161,172 of CAVPAL010000005.1, forward strand.
GTGAAGGAAATGATCGGTTATGATGAATTTTTCAGCAAAACGCAGCCGGAAGCGCGCCAGGCAGGCCGGCATCTCGGTTTAGGCATTGTCTGCTATGTCGAAGGCACCGGCATTGGGCCGTATGAAGGCGCGCGGGTGCAGGTGCAGAGCAACGGCCGTGTCAGCGTTGCTACCGGCATCGGCACACAGGGACAAGGGCATTTCACATCTTTCGCCCAGATCGTCGCCGAACAGCTTGGCGTCCCGGTCACCGACATCGACATTGTCACCGGCGACACCGATCAATTTCATTGGGGCGCAGGCACCTTTGCCAGCCGTGGCGCGGTCGTGGCGGGTAATGCTATCAATGCCGCCGCCAAGGATGTGCGTCAGAAAATCCTCAAATTAGCCAGCAGCGAACTGGACAATGTCGCCGCAAGAACATCTCGAATTGGTAGACGGACATGTACAAATCAAAGATGCCCCCGAAAGCGCCATTCCGCTGGCGCAGCTTGCCCAAAAAGCCAACCCTATGCGCGGCGCTGTGAAACCCGGCACAGAACCAGGATTGGAATCCAGCAACTACTTTGGGCCGGAATATGGCGCGACAGCCAGCGGCGTCCACGCCATGATTATTGAAATTGACCCGGAAACGATGGCGCTCGATATTTTGCGCTATGTCATCGTCCACGACTGCGGCGAAGTGATCAACCCGCTCATTTTGGATGGACAGATTCATGGCGGCGTGGCGCAGGGCATCGGCAATGCATTCTACGAAAAGCTGAGCTACAGTCCGGAAGGACAGTTGTTGAGCGGCTCGTTTATGGATTACCTGCTGCCGACATCGATGGAGGTGCCGCGCATGGAAATTGAGCATGTCGTCACGCCTTCACCCTTAAATCCGTTGGGCACAAAAGGGGCGGGTGAAGCCGGAGCAATTCCGGTCGGACCACTGTTTGCCCAGGCGATTGAGGATGCATTAGCGGAAACGGCCGTTGAGATTCTAGAAATTCCGTTGAGTCCCAGCCGTCTATGGCATCTTGTTCATCAAAAAGGAGCGTAATGATGGGAAAAGAAGTACGATTATTCAAAAGTGAAGAGCGCAAAAGTCGCGCAGACGTCAGCGCCTTTTTGCATCAGTTGGCCGATAAACTTGCTGAAGGCCAGGTTGTTTTGCGCCAGGGCAAGGAAGAGCTGAAGCTGAAAATTCCCAGCAGCTTGATCCTTGAAGTGCAGGTCGAGGACGAAGACAAAAAATCCAAAGGCACGCAGCACAGCCTGGAGGTTGAGATTAAGTGGTTTGACAACGAAAAGGGCGGATTTTTGGAGTTAGGATAATAATCATAAACCCCTTCCAGAAGCTGTGAAGCTTCACAACAGCTTTATTGCAGCTTCACAGCCGCTTCATATCTGCCTGGTAAAGTAAGCTCCATCAGGACCAGTCCTGTCGGATTTATTCCGGCAAGCAAACGGTCCCCACAATACTAACATTGATGGAGCGAAAAATGTTTTCCAAACAACTTAAAAATCGAACCTACTCATATTTATTACCGGTTCTAGCCCTGCTCATCTTGCTGCTGGCGGCTTGCACACAGGATGCCAACGCTGCCGCTAATGGTGTAGATGATACCCCTGGAGCCTTTGTGGAAACGGCCGTTTCCACTCCTACCGACATTGTCCCCCTGCTAAGTGACGCCGAACGGGCAGACCTGCTTTTCATGCGAGAGGAAGAAAAGTTGGCCCGGGATGTATACCTTGCCCTTTACGAACAGCATGGATTGAAAATTTTTCAGAATATCGCCGCCAGTGAACAAACGCATACCAACGCTATTCTAAACCTGCTGGACACCTACGGGCTGGCTGATCCGGTGGGTGCCAACCCTCCAGGTGAATTTGTGAACCAGGATCTGCAGGCTCTTTACGACCAGCTTGTGGCGACCGGAAGCCAATCACTGGTTGAAGCACTGCGCGTTGGGACAGCCATCGAGGAAATCGACATCCTTGATTTGGACGAGGCCATCGCGCGCACAACCCATGCTGACATCCTACAGGTTTACCAGCGCTTAGAGGCCGGTTCAGAGAATCATTTACGCGCCTTTATTCGCGTGTTGGAACGTCAAACCGGCGAGGCTTATCAACCGCAATATCTGGAACCGGCTGCATATAAAGCGATTGTCAACAGTAGTTCTTCACAAGGCAGCGGGCGAGGCAGTGGAGGCAGTGGGCAGAGCAACGGCCGTAACCAGGGAAGAGGTCGGGGCGCCAACAATTAATACGACTCCTCACGCCCCAAAATCATCAACATCATCGTCAGTGCGCGCCCGGCGTCCGTCAATTTGTCCTCATCTAAAGTATCTACGGTATCCGCCGGCGTGCGCGCTGTTGCCTGCCATCCCTCCCAGAACAGGCGCGCGGTCGGCGCCGCCTGCCCGCGTTCACCGCCGGTTTCGCCGTCATAGATGACAGCAATATCAATCGCTTCATGCTGCTGGACCACCTTGACGCCCATCTGGCCGGCGGCTTTTTCGGCCAAATGCGCCAGCCGCAAGCTGCCGCCGGTGGCCAATTCCAGCCGCCTGCCGGCGCCAGCCCCCACACCGCGCAAAACAACAATCGCTTCCGGTTCAAAATTGTCAAAACCCGTTTTGGCCTGCAGAAAACGGGTAATATCAGGATTGTCGACCAACTCGCCTCCATCCAACCCCTCTCCGCTGTAGGCAACAAATAAAAATGATCGGAACGGATCGTAATCGCTCTCCTGAATGGCGCGCACGGATTCCAGCAAAACAGCCACGCCGCTGGCATTGTCATTGGCGCCGGCATAAAAACCCGTTTCTGGACCAACGGGCGGATTGTCATAAGGGGCTATGACGACGACCAGTTCGCGGCTCAGACAATCGACGCAGAATTCAACGTCATAGGTCCCCGGCAGATAACCCAGCACGTGCTGCACCGGCCAGCGTTTTTCAATTGTTCCTTCGATGGCCAGGCTGGCTTCAATGTTCAAAGGCAGTTCGAACACCTCTTCCTCACCCAGATCGGCGATGATCGATCGCAAATTGGCCAGATCAGTACCGGAAGCAGCCAGCAGGCGAACGGCCGTTTCCTGCGATATCAACAGCGCCGGCACGCCAGGCGTTTCCCCTTCACCAGCCGCGCGGCCGCTGAGAGTGAATCGCTGCCCGATTTTGGCGGGATCATTAGCCACAACAAGCAGACCGCTTTTAGGAATGCCGGAGAGCAGCCAGGCGTCACGCTCCGAGAGCGCCAGCAGAATTTCGCCGCTAAAATCCGCCTTGTCGAGCGTCGGATAACGACTGCGCCAGATGGCGGCTTTCTCCGCCGATAGCGGGCCTAAGCCAACCACGCGCAACGCGCCGCTGCCCTGCCCAATCGACGCGTAATAACCGGAAAAAGCAGCGTAATCTTGTCCATAGACGGGCGGCGGACCGCCATCATGGATGTTAAACTGCGGCATAGCCTCCAGTCGTTCAAAGGCATGAAAACGGTTTTGGAAATAGGTATTTTGTTCGCCGGCGGGCTGTAAACCCAGGGCGGCAAATTCAGCGGCAATGAAGTCAGCCGCCTGCGCCATGCCCGATGAACCCAGGGAACGGCCGTGCAGCGCAGAATCGCTCAACATTTCCGCCGTTTGCAGCGCGCCGGCCCCGTTAAATGTTGCCGCGTGCTGGCGGTAAAAGGGCATAGCGCCGCTGTTATTACCCAGCCAGTTAAGCGCAAAAATCAACACAACTGTCATGCCAATTGTATAGCGATTGACCAGACGCGTAACGACCAGATGGCCCTCCTCCACCAGCCGCCGCACCCCTTCGCCAAAGAGGTTAAAACCGAGAATGGCTACAAAAAATGCCATCATGGGGTAAAAGGCAGTCCAGGGATAGCCGCGCGCCAAAAGGCGCACATTGCTGAGCAGCGCGCCCCATTCGGGTACATCAGAATAGAGCGTGGTGACTTTCCAGGAGAGTTCAATCAGCGTCCCTCCGCCGATGAAAATGCTAATGAAACCCAGTTCACCCAGGAGCATCAGCACAGCGCCCATTTCCAGGGCAACGAGGGAAATCAGCATAGGCAGCAGGTTGGGTAAAACGTGGCGGCTGATGATACGCGACGTAGTCGCGCCGGCGCTGACGGCGCTCTCAATATAGGCCTGGTGGCGAATGCCGACCACTTTGCTGCGCACAAACTGCATGATTTCTCCCCAGCCGACAACGCAGAGGGCAATAATGAAGGCGCGCATGCCGCTGCGAATGCCCACGGCAAGTATAACGATCATGGTCAGCAGCAGCGTCGGAAAGGCGGCGATAATTTCGCTGGCGGCGACGATGAAACGATCCAGCTGGCTGCCGCTGCGCCAGCCGGCCAGCGCGCCCAGGATAACGCCCACCAGTATGCGCACGGCGACGGCAATGACGGCCAAAAACAGGGTTTGGCCTGCGCCGACCAGCACCAGACTCATAATGTCGCGCCCCATGTTGTCGGTCCCCCAGGGATAGGTCTCGCCTGGCGCAAAGGGCGGCGGCGTCAGCGCGCCGTCGATGTTCAGAAGACCCTCGAGGTGGTAAGGATCATGAGGCGTGAGGCGTGGACCAAAGATGATGCCTATCACCAGGATAGCTACGATCACGCCTCCAACAAGGAAGGGAACATTGCGCCGGGCGGCGCGCCAGAATGAGCGTGGCTTGACTGGGGCGACCTGTTCTGATTTGTCGGCCGTAACCGGCAACGGCCGTAACCGCTCCCGCTCAATTTTTCGCAGGCGGTTAAGCAAGTGATTGCTGCGCAGCCAATCCTGCACATCCATCCGCAGTGAGGCAAGTTGTGTGCGCAGGGACGGCCGTTGCCCGCGCACAAGATGCGCCGGCGTCTGCCACAGGCGCGGATCGATAAAACGGTCGCTTATCTCCAGAGCCAGGTTAACCAGAATAAAAAAGATGCCGAGGCACAGCAGCAGCGTCACCGTCAGCGTGTCGTCCCGCTCGGCAATTGACTTGAGCAAAATGGAGCCAACACCCACCCAGCCAAAATAAAGCTCCACGACCGGCAGGCTGCTGAGGGCAAAGCGCAGCGATAGACCAATGGTAGTCAGGATGGGAATGGCGGCGTTGCGCAGGATGTGAGCAGATAGAATGGTCGTATGGCGCAGCCCCTTGCTGCGGGCTGTGCGCACATAATCCTGACCCTGTGTTTCGCGCATCGACATAAAAGTTACGCGCGTAATCTGGGCAATGGGGCGCGCGGCCAGGACCAGCACGGGTAGGATGAGGCGTTTATCCCAGCCGTAGCCGCCCAGCGGCAGCAGCGAGCGCCCCGTGATACGCGCCAGGGTAATCAGCGCCCACTGCAGCAGGAAAGCCGCGAAAAAGCTGGGGATGGAAACCCCAATCGTCGTGGCAAGCAAAATGCCCAACGAGCGATCCGTGCGACCGCGGGCGGCCCAAATTCCCAGCAGAATACCCACGACGGAAGCAAGCAAAAGGGAGAGCGTCAGCAGACCCAAGCTGCGGGCGAACAGCTCCGGCAGCACGTCGGCGATAGGGCGCGGGCGCACAGCAGCGCTGGCCGCCGTCGAGTCGCCCAAATTGCCTGTGACCAACTGCCCCAAGTAAGCCGCGCTGCTTTCCACGGCCTGGGGCAGCGCCTTGACCAGGGGCGTACCGCCGGCCATATCGAGGCCCAGGAACGTGAGGAAAATGATGGACAGCAGCACCAGCAGGCCAAACACAAAACGCCGGCTGCTGTAGGCCAGGGCGCCGGCCAGCGTGCGCTGTACGGGCGGGCGCTGGTGTGTGCTTTTGTCGAGTCTGGCGTCCTCGGGAAACGCCGGGGGCTGGGCCAGTTCTGACATGGTACCAACCTTTTTTTAAAGATTCGATTATTGCCCGGTCACTCACGTATAGGAAACGGCCGTTGCCTGTGAACGGGAACTCTGTGAATTAAAATCTGCCTTGGCTTCGGCGCGTTGGCGGCGCCGGATGAAGCATAACGATTTTACTTGCGGCGCAACCGTTTCCCTTCCTGAGATCGAGCCAACAATTTATATATTCCTTGTATCAGGCTGGGCGCTTCAATACGCCTTTCCCATTCGGAAAGTTCCGGATTATCTTCTTCCATCTCCTCCCACATCTCCAGCCAACTGCGGGCCGCTTCAGGCTTATTATCGGCCAGGTCAATATCCATTTCAGCGCGGGCTAAAGCCCGAAATTCACTGATATGCAGCTTTTTCAGTCGCAGCAGCGGCGCCAACAACTCTCTCGCTTCCTTAATTCGTTTTTCCTGCGCCATTATTCTAGCCACTGCAGCACGCGCAAAGAGATAGTCCGGAAAGCGCGCGTGCGTTTCTGTCACCAAAGCCCGCGACTCAGCTATCTTTCCTTGCTTTTCATAAGCCAGCGCCAAATGGTTGTAGGCGCTGTAGAAATCAGGCTCTTCAGCAATGATCTCATGCAGCAGTAATTCGGCCGCTTTCGTTTCATCATTCATGAGCAAGTCAACTGCGACTTCATGTTTTTCTAGAATTTCCTCTGAAATACCTTCAATCCCTTCCGGCTCATCTGTAATTTCAAAGCTCAGCATTAACAGTTCTCCTTGCCGCCCCTCAATCCACATAGGCGCCAGTTTGTTGTCCGGCAGCATGTCTGGATAATTTTGGATGATGAACTGCATGGCTTCCATACGCTGGTCATCCGCGCCGTATCGGCCGAGGGCAAAATCGTACAACTGCTGCAACAGTTCAGACGTTTCGACAATGCGCATGAAATTCAACACAAACTGGCGGGTTTCCCGGTCTCCGCGTTCCAGCATGTGGGGAAAGAGCTGTGTTAGATACGGCCGTTCCGCCAGAAACGCTGATACCGCTTGTTTAATATCCTTTTCGCTCATGCGCTGGATATTTTTCCCCAGATGCTTCTCAATCAACTGCCTAATATCCATGGGGAACCAGTATTGAAACGGCCAATACCAGGGCACATCTCGTTCACCTATGGGTAACTGCTTCTCTGCCAGACTTTCCACGGCCAGATCAAATGAAGGAAACAGTTTACCAGCCTGCCGCCACAACTGCCATGCCGTTTTTTCGTTGCCCAGGCGATATGCTGCCACGGCTGCAAGATGATACAGCAGGGGGAATAGTTCATTGTGTTTTGCCTTAGCCTGTTCATACGCAGCCCATACCTTTTCATCATCACCAAGATAAGCAAAAGCTTCAGCTTGCTTGACCTCTAAATCTGGATTGTCACTGGATATTTGTTGCAACCGTGCGGCGTAGGCTTGCGCCTGGTCAAATTGCGCGGTCAAATAATAACATCGCACCAGGTTGCTTAAGGCATGGAAATTATGCGGTTCTTGTGTGATCACTTTCTGAGCGGTAACAATGGCCTGTTCTACATCCCCTATCATGAACTGTGCCAAACTCAGGTTATTGAGAACGGGCACGATGTTTGGCGCGTTTTCCAACAATGCTTCCGCCACGCGGATGGCGTCTTCTGGATATCCTGACTCCGTATAAAATCGGACCCGGTCATGTAAAATAAGAAGTTCAAGCTTTTCATCCTGGGGCAAGTTGATCAAAGCCATCATGTCTTCTACTTGTTCCAACAAAAATGATTCTGCTATTTCCACAAACGACTGGTTCTTTTCACTATACTTAAAATCCGGATGCTGGGTCACCAATTCTGTGGCATAGTGCCAGGCAAGTGCAGGATACATCAGTTGAATATAGGCATACACCATATTGTTAAGCGTTTCTGCCCGATCTTCCCCGCTTTCCAGCGACAGCAGTTGCTCACTGAAGTAAGCACAGGTGCGCCAATCCTCAATATCATAGCTCACCTCCAGCAGCGCCAGCAGCACCGGTTTGCTGCGCGGGTACTTCTGGTTCAACAGAAGGAGCTGTTGCCGAGCGGCGACTATTTCTCCATCTTCATATAATTCCATTGCCGCCGCTAATTCATGCATCAATCTAGCTGGCGGCCACCTTGGTGAATGTTGCCTTTTCCTTTGTTTTTTGCGCTTAGCCATAATCTGTTAACTCATTTGTATTTTGGGGGTGCGTCATTAATGGTGAATACCATGTCCTCGATTATTATGTTTTTCTGGATGCGTGGCATAGTGATAAGATAAATTATGATCTAAACTTTGCTTATTTTCAAACAAGGCGCGTCGCACTTAGGCGCCTGTAATGCCAGACCTGGTCTGGAGAATGTGGTATGATCGTTTTTGGGGGAAGCAATGGTTCCTTTGTTTGCCCGTTTTGTCACACAAGTTATGCCAGACCTGTAATTTTACGGAAAGAAAGTGATGAAAATTTGTGCAGCACAGACAAGACCTGTCAAAGGTGATATTCAAAGAAATATTGATAACCACAAAAAATTAATAGACACGGCCGTTTCCAATGGAGCAGACATGGTTATTTTCCCGGAACTATCGTTAACGGGATACGAACCAATACTCGCAAAAGAATTAGCGACTGATCAAGATGACAGCAGGTTTGCTGTTTTTCAAAATATCAGCAATGCCAGGCAGATAACTATTGGCGTTGGCGCGCCAACAAAAAACAATACGGGCATCTGTATCAGTATAATTCTCTTTCAGCCACACAAAGCAAGACAAACAGTTTCAAAAAAGTATTTACACCCTGATGAAGAGGAATTTTTTATTAGCGGACAAAGTTTTCCTAATTTAAAAATTAAGAAGACCAACGTTGCCCTTGCAATTTGTTACGAATTATCAGTTCCAGAACATGCGCAGAAGGCTTTTAAAAGTGGCGCCGAAATTTATATTGCAAGTGTGGCAAAATCTGCGAGTGGCGTTAAAAAAGCCGCTAAAAGATTATCTGACATTGCCAACAAATATTCAATGACCGTATTGATGTCGAACTGTGTTGGACAATCTGATAATTTTGAAAGTGCAGGAAAAACGTCAGTTTGGAATCACAAAGGATTGTTGGTAGGACAGTTAGATAACACCAATGAAGGAATGATAATTTTCGACACTGACACACCCTCACAAATCTATATCAAGCAGCAAACCTAGCTGTGTCGTTTCTGAGCGGAATTCCTCAGATGCGGCCAGTTGAGGCGACGAACCGGCATTTGAGAATACCTTCCTCCTCATTTCAGAGCAAAGTCTTCTTGTAGTATTTAAACCGCGAATTTGCTATGGTGTTATTTAAAAATACTTTTTTCGGGGAAGATTGTTCACCTACCACGCTTCAACTACCATACCGATTCATGTCAAAAATTCGACAAACGCTCCTTTCACATTCATAATAATAGAAAGGAGTGGACGCTAACTAATATTCTCAATTTTATTATCAATTTTGGGTTGAATCGTTTACCAATCTATAACTCAAACGAAATTGAAATATAAAGTTTTTTGTCTCAGAATTTACAATAATAAGTCACATGGATGAGCTGCCAGCTTGTCCAGCAACGAAAAAGGAGAATGAAAATGGATCAATTACAAGGAGTTATTCTCGAAACGCTTGGTGTAGGCTTGCTCAATTTGTTAGCAGCTTTATTAATTCTCATTGTTGGCTACATCGTAGCCAGAATTCTTGGTGGATTAACTCGCCGCATACTCAAAAAATTTGACCTGGACAATCGCGTTTCGCAACGCGCCAGTGATGATTTTGACCTCCCAAAAATTAACATCGAGAATCTAGCAGCTGGTATCGTTTTTTGGATTGTCATGTTGTTGGCAATCGGGGGCGCCATTCAACGTCTGAATATGGCGGCAATTACCGCAGCCCTTAATCCACTGATCACCAAGATTACGAGTGAATACATTCCCGGCTTTGCAGGCGGCATCATCTTGGCTCTAATCGCCTGGGTAGTGGCAGTGATATTACGAGCCATCGTTGTGCGGCTTTGCAAAATGGCCAAATTAGATGCCAGGCTGACAAAGCATGGGGCTATCACCGAAGGCGAACAGGTATCTATTACCGATACGCTTGGGACGCTCACATTTTGGTTGACAATTCTGCTGTTCATCCCGTCAATTCTTCAGGCATTGGGGATATCAGCGCTGGCCGCGCCTCTCACACAGGCGGTGGCTGCATTTTTTAACTATTTGCCTAATATCGTATCAGCTATTGTTATATTTCTGGTTGGTTGGATTTTGGCGCGCGTTTTACGCCAATTGGTGACAAGTTTATTGAATGCGGTCAGGGTAGTCGACAGTCTGGGCGAACGGATTGGCTTGACAGGCGAAAATACGCTTTCAAAATTGTTGGGAACATTGACCTACGCCATGATCATGTTGCTGGTGTTAATTGCTGCATTAGACGCCCTGAATATTGAAGCGATATCAGGCCCGGCCACATCGATGTTGATGATCATTCTGGATGCCATCCCGGCATTTGTTGGGGCCGTTCTTGTTCTGGTGATTGCCTACTTCGTCGCCAAGTTGGTTTCGCAGCTTGTGGTTGATGTGCTGACTTCCTTCAATTTTGACAAGTGGCCGGCTAAATTGGGCATTAACTATACCGGCTCACGCACGCCGTCGCAGTTAGTTGGTTATCTGGTATTAATCGGCATCATCTTGCTGGCAGCGGTTGGCGCTGCGGACCTCCTGAATTCGCCGGCTATCTCCGCCATCCTCTCGCAATTTGTTGAATTCTTCTTCCAGATTGTGTTGGCTTTGATTATCATTGGGGTTGGCTTGTACTTCGCGAATTTGGTCCGCGATGTTGTGGAAAGCGCTGCCGGGTCAAACGGCCGTTTCTGGGGCGCCTCTGCCCGCATTCTAATTATAGTTCTGACAGTCGCTATGGCATTAGGCCAATTAGGCCTGGCTGAAAACATTGTCAATCTCGCCTTTGGCATTACCCTGGCGGCCATCGCCTTTGCCGCCGCCCTGGCGTTTGGCCTGGGCAGCCGTGAGGTGGCCGGCCGGGAAGTTGAACAGGTGCTGGTTGATTGGCGCAACAGCAGTTCAGCAGAAGGTGGGTCTGAGATTGATAGCGACAATTCGCCTGGATAAGAATCGTTAAATTGATTGCCTGGCGTGGAAGCAATTTCACCTTCCTGACTTTCAGGCAATTGTTTTTACTACTCAGCGTACAAGGATCACAGGTGTATTCCTGCGATCTTTGTACGCTTTTTTTATCCCAACAATTTAGGTAAACTACAGAAAGTTGTATAAAAACAACAGCCTTGGCAAGCTGTGGTTTCCTCGAGGAATTCACAAAAACTTCCGCTGATCTTTATTCAAAAAGTTTTTGTGAATTACCTAAGGCTGAGCAAGCCCAAATCGATCAAGCACCGATTCCATGCTCAAAATAACGCCGCCCAACATGGCAACTAAGAGGAGCGGAATGAGAATGGCCCCAACCAGCGCCAGGATAGGCAGCGCCAAAGTACGCCAGCCCTGCGTTTCATGCGCCTCGGCTGCACCCATCCAGGTCGTAATAAAGGCCACCAATGAGCCAAGAATCAGAGCCAACGGCGCAAGGGGTTGAAACAAGGCCAATAAATCAAATACAAAAGCCACATGCGCAAATCCCAGCCCACGTAACGTGCGGGTAAAATAACCCTTGCGGGTCAGCCACTTGCCGGCGGCAAAGACGACCAGCACAGAAAACAACCAGCCCAATACGCCGAACAGAGCGCCTAAAACCTCGAATTCATGCTCTGTACGGATCACGCCCGTTAATGCGGCAAAAAACAGCCCAAGCAACAGCGCCGGGCCGGTCATACGCTTATCGTTTACCACTTCGTGGTAGGCTGAACGGTCAAGGATTAAGGCGCGCGCCGCCAGGCCAAGCCAGGTTTTCACATCCTTCAGTCCTGCCCAGAGGTTCACAAACGACCATTCATCTTCAGCCGCTGACATTTGCTTCGTCTCAGTCCGCTCCTCCGCAGTGATGGGCTGGTTACGACGGCCGTTTAGGATATGAAAAACGTCGGTTGCATTGCGCGTTGGGGTCACTTCCATACCAGGTGGATGGAAAAGAAAGGCGTCCGTCTGCTCACCGCCCAATCCGCCGTGATTGCCAATCAATTCCTCCAATGCAGCCACTGTGCCGTCTGCATAAACGCTACTGATCACCATCAGATCACCGGCGTGCGGGAAAGTCCATCACACGCTGCACTTGCCAAACTCTCGTTTCCAGCGGGGCAGCGCCATAAACAGCCGGGTCTTGAGGCGCGTAGGGTAACAAGGGGTCTTCGCCGCTAACTTCACCCGTATGCAAGTTTCGGCTCCCTTTTTTACCCAGGACGACCGGCGCGCCGTCGTCTCCATATCCACAGACAAAGCCGATGCCTTCATGCCGAACCAACGCATCCACCATACCGGGATAGGCTTCGTTCAGTTCATTTAGCTTGATTCTTCGCGGGTAGAGATCAAAGTAAACCTGGGCCAGATTACCGCTGCCGTAAGCCGTCACCTGCGCCTCTTGGGCAATGTCGCCCGCGCCTTCGGCTTCTTCACGGCGCCGGGCGCCGCTGTCTAACATTTTCTTCCCGCGTTTGGCTACGGCGCGGCCGGTGCGCCCGCCAACTCCGGTTTCATGAATATTTTCCAGTTCACCGGAAACGGCCGTTAACGAGGTCACACCCGTATCGCCGCCCATTGACTGTGCGACGGTCGTGCCCTGCGGTAACTGCTGCTCGATAAACTCTTTTAACGAGACGCCATATCGCTGCTTGAAAGTCGCCCCAAATGATTGTCCATGGTCGGAGAGGATGATCAATTCATACGGCCGTGGCGCTTTATTCTTGATAGCGTCATCAATTTGGGCGATAACACTATCATAGGTAGCCAACACCTTAAAAGCGTCTGCTGTCCAGGGCCCTGAATGATGCGCGACTTCATCGTAGCCGGGCCAGGTGACATAAATCGACGGCGCGCCGCGAATGATATCGAGCTTGGTCAAATTAGCGGAAATGTCGCGCATGAAGACAGTCGTCGCTGCGCGCACAAACGGATAAGCATGGGCCAGGCGATTCAGACGCGGCGTTACATCCTTGCGCCGCTGCTGCCAACCCTGCCAGATCTCACGCACAACATCCGCCAAAAACAAAACAATGGTGTGAGTCAAAAAGTAGGGATTGAGCATAAGCAGATAAACATCTTCGGCGCGCTGTTTCTTTTGTTCGTCATCGGCCGTAAACAGGTCAGCCAGCGTCAAAAGCGATTTTTGGGCATCACCGTTAAGCATGTTGTTGATGCTGGAACCGCCGCGCATCAAGCCGTTGCCGTGGGCGTAACGGCCGTTGAGCTCTGCCGCATCATTACCCGAAACATACAGCTTCTGCTCGTCCTTGTCATACCAGCGGAAAGCAGGAATATCACTGTTGTCGCCGAACATAATCCCGGCCTGACAAGCTGATGTTTGTGACGGGATACCGCAATCAACGCGCGACAGTTCATACCCTTCTTTCTGCATCATTCGTTTTAGCGTGGGCATACGGCCGTCGGCAATCGCTTTTTTGAGGTGATGATAACTCAAACCGTCAATCTCCATCATCACCAAACCCCGGCTGTGCGGATCGGGATCTTCATAGGGCTGCCGTCGCGCAAGACGTTCGATTAACCCTTGATAAAACGAGCCTTCATCTTGCACCTCTAAAATGCCTGTGAGAATCATATTGATTGCCGAAAAAACAAGACCGCCGATGACAGCGCTCAACAGGCCAGATACCTCAAATGTGGGCAAAAGCCATGACGTCAGCATCAGCGCGATCGCGTTCACAAAAAAGCCAAGTACAAAGACGGCAATGAAGCCCAATGGACGGGCAAATAAGAGAATGATAGGGCGGATCAGTAAATTGACAATTCCCAATAAAAAGGCGGCTGCAAAAACATTGGCCAGGTCAGTAATTGGTTCTGCGGTCACAAAACTTATTCCTGGGTAAAGCGCCGCTGTAATGAGCAATGAAATGGCATCGACGGCCCAAATCAGGAAAAAGCGTAAAACAGACTTGGCAAAATTGGAAAAGACTTTCATAGAGGCTAGAACTCCTTCATACAACCTATGAGAATTGTACCGCTTGTTCACCGGTTTGAGAAATTATGGGTCTGCTCGAATTCACACTTTTTTAACGCGCTCTTTACACCTGTTCCCCTCCAAATAAACGGCCGTTCCCACCCTTGCAAACACCTTTTAAGTTCCATTGTAAGAATAACCTTCTATAAAACGAGCAGTCTAGATTTCATTTAAGTAATGGGAAGAAACCACTGCGCACCAGGTTGAGTTATGCTGAATACATGGGCGATGATGTTCCCGGCGTCACTCATAATTACAACGTCATACACAAAACGCCAATCAATCTACCATAAACACTCACCATACTTTTTTTCGCATCCTGGCTGTTGCATTTTAGGATACGGTCGTTTTCAAGTAAACTGCAGTTCAAGTCTTTTGGGATTTCCGAATAGTTTCTGCGGTTTACCTAACTTAGCAAATATTAATACAGTCTCGGAATATACTGCAAGTTCGTCAATACTTGCTAAAAAAAGAGACACTCATGGAGATTATTGTTATGAACAACCTTGCACCAATGATATTTTTACACTCTTATGGCGGCGGCGGCATACTTTCGGGGTTTTTGCACCCCTTATTAGGGCTTGATCATTTGCTGGCCATGCTGGCTGTCGGCCTGCTGAGCGCCCAAATTGGCGGCCGCGCGCTCTGGAGCGTGCCGGCTACATTTGTCAGCGTAATGGGTATTGGGGCTTTACTCGGTATTTTCGGTATACCGCTACCTTTTGTTGAGTACGGTATCACTTTTTCAGTACTCATTCTGGGCATCGCCATATTGTTTGGCAACAGCATTCCGGAATGGGCCGCCATGATCGCCGTGGCTATATTCGCCTTGTTCCACGGTAATGCCCACGGCACGGAGCTGCCCTCAGTAACGAATACAATTGGCTTGATCGTTGCTTACGTCCTGGGTTTCCTGATTGCCACTGCGGGTCTGCACGTCGTTGGCGCCCTGATTGGCATGATAGCCAATCGCAGCCCCCGAGGACCAATGATCATGCGCATTGGCGGGCTGGCCATCGCGCTGGTTGGCGTCTTCCTTATCATCAATGTCTGAAAGCAGCCAATCTGAGGAAAATAAATGACCGTTGAAAAGTTAGACCACTTAGAAGAGCGTATCCAGAAACCGGCGTATTTACTGTTTGTGGTTGTTATTCTGCTGTTTCTGATCATCGGCCTGGTGAATTTGATCGATGACGTCAGCCGCGACCCGGTGTTATTCGGCCGTTATTCGATCAAGTACTTTGGCTTATTATTGATGTACACGATGGTCGTTTTGGCGTGGGCGTCATTGTTGTTAAGACCGAATGATGATCGCTGGCTGACAAAGTCGCTCGATTTTGTACAACGACGTCCCCCTCTGGCCATAGCTATCCTGGCCGGGATAGGGCTTGTTTTCGTGGCCATGCTCGTGCCTAAACAGCGTATTCACAAGGTTTTTCTGGACTGGCCCGCCTTGCAGGCGACTGTTTTTGTCATTCTGCTGTTAACCGCCGGACTGATCCTTTTCTATAACTGGGGCAACAAATCACAACCGCAGCTATGGCGCAAGGTCATCGTTGCGCTGCTGGCGTTTCTACTTATTGTGGAGCTAATCATCCAACTGCTGGCTTACCTGGGCGCGCTACCGACTCTCACAAGCACCAGCACCACCGATGGCTTTGCGCCTTATAGTCGCATTTACCAGACTGATGAGGGATTCGGGAACGGCATCGCCAATAAATACGGCCGTTACACGCCCGATTTCCAACTATTACCAGATTCACGCCGCGTCGCGCTGGTTGGAGACAGCTTTGTGCAAGCGCTTCAGGTCAAAGCAGACCAGGATTTTGGCGTCGTCCTCCAGCAATTTATTGACGAAAATGGGCAAGAAGAACAGCCAACAGAGATACTAACGCTTGGTTATCCAGATTATGGCCCAGGCATGTACCTTAGCAACTGGATGCTGGCTGTGGTCACAAGAGTATTTAAGCCTGATGAAGTCATAATTTTCTTCGATCTGGGCAGCGACTTCCAAACGGTTGACGGCCCAGGCAAGGGCGTTCCGTACTTTGAATATACAGGTCAAGGCAAAGTCGCTCTTAATCTGGACGACTTCTTCAAAGATATACATAACAAAGAACACGAAGTAATTTACGGGCATGAAGGCTTCCAGCTCACGCGCATTATTGGCAGCAATTACTTGACGCCGCGCGTTGTTGCAAAACTCCTTGAAGAGCCAAAGGTGCAAGCCGCCGCAGCGGCCGTTCCCTCCAATGCAGACATCAATTTGGAGAATGGTTTTGTATTTAACGAAAACACAAATGATGAGCCCATGCTTGTCGCCAAAGGCTTGATCTATATGGCGCAGGAGCAGCTCGCCATCAATGAAACTGATACAACGCTGGTTACGATTCCAGTTTTTACCGAAGAATTTTTTTCACAAGAAGCGTGGAATACCGGGTTTGGCGCGTCCGACCTGCTGCTGCCTGAACGTGAGCTGCGCAGATTTGCCGGGTTCAACGGGATTCCCTTTCTGGGACTGGGTACTTACATGGCCGCGTCAGGGTTGACGCCCGAGGATGTGCAGAAGCTCTACTTCGAAAACGGCCGTGGACACTTCACCCCGGCCGGACACGAATTTGCCGCTGAAGCTGTGTATCAATGTTTCTTTGCCCAAACGCTAACCCCCGCAGAAGGCTGTGACCTACAATAGACCATCCTCCGGAGTATATAAAATGGATTTATTACGCCAGCACCAGGCGAACAACACTCCATCGCTTTCTGCCGCAGAGCGCGAGAAAGTGCTTTATCAATGGAATAACAACAAGGCTGATTTTCCGCGCGAGAGTACACTCCACGAGTTGATATCGGTCCATGCCGGCCGCACGCCAGACCGCACAGCCGTCGCGTTTGAAGGTACAAGCCTGACCTACGCCGAGCTGGACAGGCGCGGCAATCAGCTTGCCCACCACCTGATAAGTTTGGGAGTTGGCGTTGAATCGCTGGTTGGTTTATATACGCCACGTTCGCTGGAGATGATCGTCGGCATTTTGGGCATTCTGAAAGCGGGAGGCGCTTATGTTCCTGTCGATCCTGAACTTCCTGCAGCGCGCATCAAGCTCATGCTCGAAGATGCTCAACCGACTATACTGCTAACCTTTGAAGAACTTGTAAGCAGTTTAGATAATGATCACTACACCACAGTCTGCCTTGATAGTGATTGGCCGCTCATCGCCAAACAGTCTGTCGATTTAGCGCCTATAAAAATGAGTTCTAAGAATCTCGCCTATGTGATCTATACATCCGGCTCCACGGGCGCCCCAAAAGGCGTACAGGTTACCCACCGTTCAGTTGTGAATTTGCTGCAGGCCAAGAATCGCTATACACGAATAGAGCCGCGCGATCATGTGCTGGCCACAACAACAATATCATTCGATCCCTCTGTTTGGGAGATATTTTTAACGCTCACCAGGGGCGCGCAGTTGACCATTGCGCCTCGAGAGGCAGTCTTGGATGGGGCGAGATTGCAGCAGATGATTGAGGAAGGCAATGTCACGGTTATGCGCGGCACGCCGACAAACTGGCGCCTTTTATTGGCGTCGGGCTGGCAGGGAAAACCAGATTTACGCGCTGTTACCGGCGGTGAAGCATTAACTCTGGACCTTGCTCTCGAAATTCGCAAGCGCTGTGCTTTTTTGTCCAATGGTTATGGTCCAACTGAAATAACAATTGCGGCCACAACGAGCGTAATCACGCCCGATTCCGAACAGATAACGATTGGAAG
The DNA here is from genome assembly GCA_963701435.1 of uncultured Chloroflexia bacterium. Lineage (GTDB taxonomy): Bacteria > Chloroflexota > Anaerolineae > Promineifilales > Promineifilaceae > JAACFF01. The sequence goes on from CAVPAL010000005.1 coordinate 178,925, forward strand.
ACCCTATGACAATATGCAGGTTTTTATTCTAGACGAAAAGCTGGAACCTGTTCCTGTTGGGGCAGCCGGTGAAATATATATTTCCGGCGAGGGCGTCTCCCGCGGCTATCTTAACCGGCCAGAACTGACGGCCGAACGTTTTATTCCGAATCCGTTCGCCGTCAATGGGAGCAACTTCGGCAAGGTCATGTATAAAACAGGCGACCTGGCGCGCTATCTACCGGACGGACGCATCTTATTTTTGGGTCGCAATGATTCTCAGGTCAAAATACGCGGCTACCGCATTGAGTTGGGTGATATTGAATCTGCGGTAAGACGCCATCCGGCCATATCCGATAACGTGACCCTGGCGCGTGAAGATACACCTGGGGATCTGCGGCTGGTAACATACCTGATACCAGAAAAAGGTCATAAAGTCCCCGGCGCGCGCGATCTGCGTGAGTTCCTGCGCCGGAGCCTGCCGGAATATATGCTGCCGGCGCGCTTTGTTTTCCTGGACAAATTCCCTGTGTCGCCAAATGGCAAAATCGATCGCCGCGCCCTGCCAGCGCCGGACCGCTGGGTTGAAGAAATAAACACAGAATACATTCCCCCGCGCACTGATGTTGAAAAAGAAACGGCCGATCTATTCGCCGATACCCTGAACCTGGAGCGAATCAGCATAAACGATAGTTTTTTTGAGTTAGGCGGTAATTCATTGTTGGCTGCTCGCGTTGTATACAAGGCAGAAGAATGCTTCCGGGTAAAAATTCCTTTGCGCAGCTTTCTTGCCCAACCGACTGTGGCCGGACTAAGCCAGGTCATAACTACAACACCGCAGCACGGCGCCAATGGACAACTTACTGCTAACAACATGGAGATCGAAGCCGGCGGCGCTGCTGACTCGGAGCTGCTCAGGCAGTCAAACCTCACCCGCGGCCAATTTTTGATGTGGATGGGCCAGCAAATTAACCCGACCGCGCCGCTCTACAATGTCGTCCATGCCTTCACCATTCATGGCCAACTAGACGTGGACGCCTTTCAGCGCGCCTTCCGGGCATTGGTTGACCACAGCGATTCCCTGCGCACCACGATTTTACAGATAAATGGGGTCCCGCAGCAGCAGGTCAGCCAAACGGCAGCGGCGCGGATAGAGATGGTCGATTATTCCCTTGAAGATGAACCGCAAAATGCTTACCAGACCTGGCTGGATGAACGCAAGATACGGCCGTTAACCATGGATCAACAGCTTTATGATGCAGCTCTGGTGAAGTTAGCTCCTGATCGTTTTGTCTGGTATTTATGCCAGCACCACATCATGACCGACGCCGTTTCGGCCGAACTGCTCTTTGAACGCCTGGCAAATTACTATCAACTGGCGCTCGATGGCCGCCTGGACGAAATCCCGCCGCCGCCACAGTACGCCGACTTCGTCAAATATGAACGGAAACTGCGCCAGTCGGCCGATTTCCAGCAGGCGGCCGCGTATTGGCGCGAAAAATATGGCGCGCCGCTGCCGCCTACCGATTTTTACGGCAAGAGCCTGCCCGAGCGCGCTCCCTCCCTACGTACCGAGCGCGTCGTTTACAGTCTGGGAGCAAAGCGCTGCGCAAAATTACGCGAAATCGCCCGGCAGGACAGCTTCGCTTCACCCAGCGAGGATCTGTCGCTCTTTAATATCTTTGCTGTCCTGCTGCTCACAACGCTGCATCGCATCGGCGGGCAGCACACACTCCGTCTGGGCGCGCCTTTTCATGGCCGTCCCACGGCCGAGTCCCTCGATATTATCGGCCTTTTTATAGAAATGGGTGTGTTGCAAGTGGAAGTTGAGGATGGTGAAACTTTTACCTCGTTGGGCGAAAAAGTCATGGCCGAGACCCTGGCCGGGCTGTCCCATATCCAGCCTGGCGTCAGCAGCGCGGATGTCAACCGCGCCTATGACGTGATTTTGAATTTTATTCAGGCCACGTTCCATGACTTTGCCGGTCTGCCGGTCACCAGAGAACCAGTGCATACCGGCCATATCGATGCAGACCACAATTTACGTCTGCAAATCGCTGATTATGACGGATCCGGTAATTTACATCTTCATTTTGATATGAAAACCGATCTTTTTGGCGAAGTTGAGAGAGTCTGGCTTGTGGAACATTTCTTGCAGGTCGTCGATGCCTTTATCGCCGACCACCGGCAAAGCCTGGGTAGCTTTGCCCTGCTGGGCGCTGCAGAACGCCAAAAACTGCTGGTTGATTTTAATGCTACCACGGCGCCTTATCCCTCTGACCAAACGGTGGTGCAGCTTTTTGAGGCGCAGGTAGCTAAAACGCCTCAAGCCATCGCCGCTGTTGAGGGTTTGGAAACCATCCCGTACACTGAACTCAACGAGCGCGCTAACCGGCTGGCCCACTATTTGAAGGCGCAGGGCGTTGGCCCGGAAACGGCCGTTGCCATATGCATGCCACGCTCGATTGATGTGCTTGTCGCTATCTGGGGCGTACTCAAGGCAGGCGGCCTTTACATCCCCATTGACCCGGCTTATCCACTTGAGCGTATTGCCTACATGCTCTCGGACGGCGCTCCAAAGATACTCTTGACAACAGATAAACTAACCTTGTCTGAACTAAATGTCCCGGATGGAATGGGCGTCGCCAATCTAACGACGCTAGACCTGTCCGGTTATTCCGGCGCTAATCCCCAAACAGCAGCGCTGCCTGAAAATCTTGTCTACATGATTTACACGTCCGGCTCAACGGGAAGGCCCAAGGGTACGATGCTCACCCATCAAGGATTGATGAACTATGCCTGCTGGGCGCGGCGCACCTACCAGGAAAACGAGGCGCTGGATTTTCCGCTTTACTCATCGCTGGCTTTTGACCTGACGGTAACCTCGATCTTTGTTCCCCTGCTCTCAGGCGGCAAGATCGTTATTTATGGCGAGTCGGACGAAGCGCCCGGATTGGAAATCTTGTCTGTCTTCCGCGATGACGCCGTGGACATTGTGAAACTGACCCCGGCGCATCTAAGTCTGGTGCGCGAATTAAGCCTGACCGACAGGCGTATTCGCAAGCTCATTGTCGGCGGCGAAGATTTTAAAACGGATTTGGCGTGCTCCATCCACGACTTGTTCGGCGGCAACGTGGAGATATACAACGAATACGGCCCTACCGAGGCCGTTGTTGGTTGTATGCTTCATCGTTATGATCCGGAGCTGGATACGGCCGTTTCCGTACCCATCGGCAAACCAGCGGCAAACGCACGCATCTATCTCCTGGACGAGTACGACCAGCCGACACCGCCTGGCGTGGTAGGTGAAATGGTCATCAGCAGCGACGGCGTCGCGCGCGGTTATCACAACCGGCCCCAACTGACGGCCGAACGCTTTGGCGCTGATCCTTTCCGCTCCAAAGCGCGCATCTACCGCAGCGGCGATATTGCGCGCTGGAACGAGGAAGGTCAGATGGTTTTTCTCGGCCGTCGCGACCACCAGGTAAAAATTAGCGGCGGGCGGATTGAGTTGGGCGAAGTCGAAGCGACGCTTCTGACCCACGGCGCCATTCAGGACGCCGTTGTTACGGTAGTGCAATTTGAGCGCCGCCTGGAAGAAAACGAAATAGTCCACTGCGTCACCTGCGGTCTGCCCTCTAATTTCCCTGATGTCACCTTCAATGATGACGGCGTCTGCAACCTGTGCACTGATTTCGACATCTTCCGCGATGACGTCTTTCAATATTTCAAGAGCATGGACGACCTGCACGCCATTGTAGATAAAGCTAAAGCTGAGCGCAGCAGTGGCCGCAACAGCGACTATGATTGCATGATGCTCTACAGCGGCGGCAAGGACAGCACCTATGTACTCAGCCAACTGATTGAAATGGGACTGAAGGTGCTCGCGTTCAGTCTGGACAATGGCTACATCTCAGAAGATGCAAAGGATAACATCCGGCGCGTCACGAACCATCTGGGCGTTGATCTTGTTTTTGCCACAACGCCGCACATGAACGCGATATTTGCCGACAGCCTCGAGCGCTTCAGCAATGTTTGCCAGGGCTGCTACAAAGCGATCTATACGCTCAGTATGAACCTGGCCCGGCAGAAAGGCATCAAATACATCTTTACCGGGCTTTCGCGTGGGCAGCTCTTCGAGACGCGCCTGGATGTCCTGTTCCGCAACCGCATCTTTGATGTGGCCCAGATGGATGAGGCAATTTTGCAAGCGCGCAAAGTGTATCATCGCGTGGATGATGCCGTAAACCAACTGCTCGACGTCTCCATTTTCAGCGATGATCGAGTCTTTGATGAAATTCAATTTGTCGATTTCTTCCGCTATACCGACGTTGAGCTGGATGAATTATATGATTTCCTCTCTACGCGTGCCCCATGGATTCGCCCACGCGATACCGGCCGTTCCACAAACTGCCTGATCAATGAAGCAGGCATCTTCGTGCACCAGATCGAACGCGGCTACCATAACTATGCCATGCCGTACAGTTGGGATGTCAGATTGGGTCATAAGACACGCGAAGAAGCCATGGAAGAATTGGATGACGATATACGCCTGCCAATGGTGGAGCAAATGTTGGATGAGGTTGGGTATACGGTTAAGGATTGGCATGCAGACCAATCAGAACGGCGCCTGGCGGCTTATTACTTGACCGGCGACGCGGCGTTGACAAATGCTGAGTTACGAAGATTTCTTGCTGACAAATTGCCTGCTTACATGATGCCAGCCTACTTCGTGCGGCTTGAAGCAATGCCGTTAACCCCCAATGGCAAGGTAGACCGCCATGGGCTGCCAAATCCAACCGAAAAAAGGCCGGAATTGGACGCTGTCTTTGTAAACCCCCAATCTCCATTGGAAATCCAGTTGGCGGCTATCTGGTCCCAAACCTTAAACGTAAAGCGTATCGGCATCCACGACGACTTTTTTGATCTGGGCGGCGCTTCAATACCGGCGGTGCAGGTCGTGGCAAAAATTAGCCAACAGTTTGAGGTTACGTTCCCGTTGAGCAGCTTTTTTGCACATCCAACCATCGCCGAACAAAGCGAGCTTCTCGAAGAATTACTCATAGCTCAGTTGGAAGAATTGAGCGATGAGGAAGTCGCTGCACTGCTGGCAGAAATGGGAGATTAAGTTTTGACGAATACGGATGATTTGACCGGACGCAAGACGCGTCTTTCTGAAGCCAGGCGCGCATTACTGCTGAAACGCATGCGCGGTCAGAAAACGGAATCACAAACGGATGGCGGCATCATGCCGCAGTCGCAGTCCGGCCCCCTCCCGCTTTCATATACCCAGCAGCGGGTCTGGTTTTTACAACAGCTTTTTCCCGATAACAAAGCCTACAACATGCTCGAGGCCTGGCGCGTTAAAGGCCCGCTGGACGTGGATGCATTGCAAAAAGCATTGAATGCGGTCGCAGCGCGTCAGGCCGTCCTACGAACAAGCTTTTTTATTCAAGATAATGAACCAGAGCAGCAGGTTATCGAAAGTTTCGAACTTAAGACGCCAGTAATCGATTTAAGTCATTTGCCGCCGAAAATACGCCAGGCAAAACTAAGAGAGGTAGTTCTGGCGGAAGAAAACGCGGCCTTTGATCTCACCAATGGGCCGCTCATACGATTGTCGGTCATCCATTTAGACCGCGAAGATTATGCTTTGCTGCTCAGCTTGCATCATATCATCACGGATGAATGGTCGAACGACATTTTTTGGCGGGAGCTGCAAACCTTTTACGCTCAGGTGCAACGATCAGGCATAATCAGACTCCCTGATCTGCCAATTCATTATAGCGACTATGCGCAATGGCAGCGCCACCAGGCTGCGTCCGGCGTTTTTGATCAGCAAATGCGCTACTGGCAAAAACAATTAAGCGGCGAACTGCCCCTCATCCAACTGCCGTTCGACCGACCGCGTTCTTCTGAACAATCCTTACGCGGCGGGATGCTGCGCCGTACGCTTTCGGCTGATCTGCTGGATGCATTAAAAGCGCTGAGCCAACAAGCCGGCGCAACAATGTATATGACGCTTTTGGCGGCGTTTCAACTGCTGCTGCACCGTTACAGCGGCCAGGATGATATTCTGGTTGGAACGCCAATTGCCAACCGCCAACGGTCAGAAACGCAGGATGTGATGGGCATGTTCATTAATACGGCCGTTATGCGCGCCGATCTGTCTGGTAATCCAAGCTTTTTGCAATTGTTGGCGCAGGTACGGCAAACCGCGCTGGATGCGCTGGTCAATCAGGACCTGCCTTTTGACCTGTTGGTGCAGGCGATGCATCCCGAACGCGATTTGAGCTACAATCCGCTGTTCCAGACGATGTTCGTCTACCGCTCGGACGATGTGGCGCGCACGCTGCCAGGATTAAATTTCGAAGCGATCGAGGTTGAGCATCGCGCGTCTAAATTCGATTTGACGCTGTTTGCGGGAGAGAAAAACGGCCGTTTCTTCTCAGCACTGGAATACAGCGACGATTTGTTTGAGCGGGAAACAGCCGAGCGCATGCTTGATCATTGGCAAACACTTTTGCAAGCAATCGTGGCAAATCCAAACGCCCCGGTCGAATCGCTGCCGCTGCTCAGCGCCGCTGAACGCAAGCTTGTTATTGAGACATTCAACGATACGGCCGTTCCACTGGCCGAAACACGCTGTCTACACGAATTATTCGCCGCGCAGGCGCTGCTGACTCCCCAGGCCACTGCGGTTATCTCCGAAAATAATCGCCTCACATACGGCGAACTGGACGCCCGCGCCAATCAACTTGCCTATACCTTGCTGCGACACAATATGCAACCCGGCGCGCCAATCGGTCTTTATGTGGAACGTTCAGCAGAGCTGCTGATTGGCATCCTGGGCATTTTGAAGGCGGGCGGCGCGTATGTGCCCCTGGAACCCGGTTACCCGGCTGAGCGCACCGCTTACGCCCTGAATGATACGGGCGCCCTGCTGATCGTGACCCAGTCTCATCTTGCGGACAGATTGCCGCCAACTGAGGCAGTCATCGTAACGCTGCCGGGCGAGCCAGAAGATCTTTCAGTTTGGGCAGGCAAACCGCCGGAAACGGCCGTATCCCTCGACAATCTCGCCTACATCATCTATACCTCCGGTTCCACCGGCAAACCAAAAGGCGTCATGGTCACGCACCGCAACTTGCTGGCTTCAACATTGGCCCGCAAAGCGTATTATGGTGCGCCGGTTCAGCGTTATCTGCTGCTTTCCTCCTTTGCCTTTGACAGCTCGGTGGCGGGCCTATTCTGGACATTGGCCGACGGCGGCGCGCTGCTCCTGCCTGCGCCGGATGATGAAAAGGATGTACAGAAGCTGGCAGCCATCATTGCCCAGGAGCAGGTCACCCACACGTTGGCTTTGCCCACGCTTTACAGGCTGTTGCTGGATTATGCGCCCCCCCAAAGTTTGGACAGTTTAAAAGCCGTGATTGTGGCCGGCGAAGCGTGCCCGCCAGATTTGGGTGAGAAGCATTACAATTTGCTGCCTGACACGGCGTTGTATAATGAATATGGGCCGACGGAAGCCACGGTCTGGTGCAGCGTTTACCAACTACCACGTGTTAGCGACGGCGGACCTGTGCCGATCGGCCGTCCCATCGCCAACAGCCAACTCCTAATTTTAGACAGCTCACAGCAGCCGGTACCTGTCGGGGTGCCGGGCGAACTGTATGTGAGCGGCGCAGGCATCACGCCTGGTTATTGGAATAACCCGGCATTGACTGCTGAACGATTCCCTACGCTGGTTTTGGAAGGATATCCTGATATTGGCCGCGTGTACCGCACCGGAGACCTGGCGCGCTGGCGCGCCGATGGTCAAATTGAATTCTTAGGCCGCGTCGACAACCAGGTCAAAATTCGCGGCTTCCGCATTGAACCGGGCGAGATTGAAGCGATTCTGCTGCGCCATCCGTCCGTTCAGGAAAGCGCGGTGACCGTCTGGGATCAGTCCCGGAATGGGTCCGGGTCTGATAAAAGTCTCATCGCTTATGTTGTCACAAAACCATTTGCCGGCGCGCAGGTAAATGGATCTCTTCTAAAAGAATATCTCGCCGGGTTATTGCCTGATTATATGGCGCCACGGCATGTTATTGCTCTTCCGTCTTTACCGCGCACGCCCAACGGCAAGGTTGACCGCAAAAAGCTGCCAAAGCCGGCGTTGGAAACGGAACGGAAACGGCCGTTTATGCCCCCGCGCAGTGAAACCGAAAAAACATTAGCCCGTATCTGGTCGGAAATCCTGCGTATGCCGGAGATCAGCATTGAAGACAAGTTCTTTGAACTTGGCGGCGACTCGATCATGAGCATCCAGGTCATTGCGCGCGCCCGGCAGGAAGGGCTGGTTTTGACGCCGCGCCAACTGTTCCAAGAGCAGACAATCGCGCGGCTGGCGGCTGTCGCTGTCCCTGCCGGCAATTTGATCGTGGCGCAAGCGCCTGCAGCCGGACCTGTGCCGCTCACGCCAATTCAACACTGGTTCTTTGAGCAGCGCCTGCGTAATCCGGCGCACTGGAACCAGGCAGCCTGGTTTGAAGTGACAACGACGCTGAACATAGATCACCTGAACGCGGCGCTGGCGCACCTAAGCGTGCACCACGCCATGCTGCGCGCTCGTTACCGCCCGCTCGATACCGGCTGGCGGCAAGAAGTGTTACCCGAGGCGTCGCCGATCTCCGTGGCGATCAAATCATTAACAGCTTTCGAACCCGCTGCCCAGGACAGAGCCATGCTTACCGCAGCCAATGAACTGCACGCCGGGCTGGACCTGGCCAACGGCCCGCTTTTAGAGGGTATATTGTTTGACCTCGGCGCGAATCGCCCGCCGCGCCTGCTGCTCATTCTGCATCACCTCGTCGTTGACACCGTTTCCTGGAGCATCCTTGCCTCTGATCTGGCAACCGCCTACCAGCAGACGGCTGCCGCTGAAACGGTATCCCTGCCCGCCCCGGTAACCAGCTATGCACAATGGGCGCAGTCACTTTCCAACTATGCTCGCAGCAAAACAATGCGGCAAGAAGCTGTTTATTGGCTCGAGAATATCACAGCCGAGACGGCGCTGCCCAGAGATGACTCAACCCACAACAGCAACACAGAAGGCCAAGCTGACTTGTTGGCGGTTTCGTTGGATCAGGAAAATACAGGCTTGCTTTTGCGGGATGTGCATGAAGCTTACCACACCCGTATTGAGGATCTGCTGCTGACGGCGCTGGCGCGCGCCATCGCAAGCTGGACAGGAGAACCCTCCTTGCTGCTGACTTTGGAACGCCACGGCAGGGAAGAGATCGACGCGCGGCTCGATGTGTCGCAAACGGTGGGTTGGTTCACATCTTTAGCCCCTATCTGCCTTAAACTGGACAATATTGAAGACATTGGCGCCAATTTACGCGAAGTGAAGGAGCAGTTACGTCGTGTACCGCAGAACGGCGTCGGCTACGGCATCCTGCGTTATTTAGGCGATGAGGATATCCGTAAGCAGCTAAAAGCGCAGCCCAGGCCGGAAATCTTGTTCAATTATTTTGGGCAGGCGCGCAGACATCCCCGGGCAGACGCCCCATTACGGCCGTTGCAAGCAGACATCGGTCAGGCGTATGGCCCGCAAAATGAACGCGCTCATCTGATTGACATCAATGCACGCATATCCGACGGCCGTTTGATCGTCAACTGGCAATATGCAGCCTCCTATTTTCAGAGAACAACCATTGATGCGGTCGCAAACGCCTACATAGCAGAACTAGAGCAGCTCATTGGACACTGTATACAAGTTGACCAAAGCCGCCATACGCCGTCTGACTTCCCCTTAGCTCAGCTTGAGCAGGATGATTTGGATTCGCTTTCCGATCTACTCGCTGGTTTAGATTAGGAGTAATACGAGTAAACTGTGAAGAACGTCGCCGATATATACGCGCTTTCACCGATGCAGCAGTTGATGCTGCTGCACGCCAAGACATCTGAAAATGAGCAAGATGTGCTGTTTAATCAGATCGTTTACCGCGTTTCTGGGCAACTGAATGTAGAAGCGTACCGGCGCGCCTGGCAACTGATGGTTGACAGGCATCCCGCGCTGCGCACCATGTTTGTCTGGCAAGATGGCAAAGAACCGCTGCAGGTGGTACGGGAGCAGGTGAAACTGCCCTGGGCGCAGGATGATTGGCACGAGCTGCCCACGGCCGAACAAGAGAAAGAACTGGATACGCTCCTGGCCGCCGATCGGGCTGAGGGGTTTGACCTGCTGCGCCCGCCGGCAATGCGCATCAAACTGATAAAGCTGGCCGATGAACAATATTGGCTGCTCTGGAGCTCCCACCACCTGATTATCGACCGCTGGTGCATCGGGATTCTATTCGGGGAGTTAAAAACCGCCTATGAGGCTTACGCCGCCGATGTTTATCCAGCGTTGGCGCCGGCGCCACGCTACCGTGACTACATTAGCTGGCTGGGAGAGCAAAACGAGGAAAAGGCGCGGGCATATTGGCAAGAGTCGCTGCAAGATTTGGCAGCACGGCCGCTTCCGCTTCAAGTCCCCACCGGTGAAAATGTGGAATCGTTGGGCAATGTAAAAATAGTGTTGCACAGTGAAACATGGGATGTTATCCAACGCTTCGCCCTCGAAAACGGTTTGACGCCCGGAACACTGATAACGGCCGCATGGGCTGTCATCCTGGGCGCAGCAACCGGCGTGGATGACGCGCTCTTCGGCCTCACCGTATCGGGTCGTCCGGTTGAACTGCCTGATATTGGCAAAACGGTGGGCTGTTTCATCAATAACGTACCGCTGCGCGTAACGCTGGATAGTGAGCCATCAGTGATAGCCTGGCTGCAAACCCTTCAGGACAGACAGTTAGAACTGCAAGCATATCAGTACGCATCTCCGGCGCAGATTCAGGCGTGGAGCGACATAAAAACATTTGGCCCCCTGTTTGATACGCTGGTTGTACTCCAGGCGCCGGTGGATCTCCCCATGCCCGCGCGTCTGGTCATAAAATTCAATCGCGGCGGCATGCAAACCGGCTTTCCCATCAGCCTGGGCGCTGTACCCGGCAAAGACAGCCTGCGCCTGACCCTGACTTATGATCGCCAGCGCGCGCCGGAGCAATTGGTAAAACAGATGGCGTCCGCTTTGCAACATGTTTTGCAAGCCATGCCGGAGTTGCAAGCGAAGCCGCTGCCGGCGCTGCGCGCTCAGGCGCGGGTAGACGCGCCGGCGGAACCAGTGATTACACTTGCGGAGCGAAAGAGGGTTGGAGAACGGCCGTATATCCCCCCGCGCACGGCCGCTGAACTGGCTCTGGCGCAAATCTGGGCTGAAGTGCTGGGTCTGCCGCGCGTTGGAATTGAGGATAAATTCTTCGACCTGGGCGGCGATTCGATCAACGTTATGCAACTTTTCACGGTGATTGAAGAGCGTATGGGCAAAAGGCTGCCAATCAGTTTGTTATTTCGCGACCCCACAGTCGCACAGATGGCGCAAGAGCTTGGCAATGGTCTAACCGGCTTACCTGCGGACAGTATCTTAGAACCACTCAATCAGGATGGAACGCGACCGCCGTTCTTTTATGCGCATGGCGTCTTTGGCGATGTCTTAAACTTAACAAATGTGGCCCCGCTTTTGAATGCGGATCAACCGCTTTATGGTCTTCAGGCTGTAGGCCTGCATCCCGATTGTGAGCCTGATCGAACAATTGAAGAGATGGCCTCGCGTTATATCGAAGCCATCATGCGCATCCAGCCATCCGGCCCGTATTATCTTGGAGGGTATTGTTTCGGAGGCGTCGTTGCTTACGAGATTGCCCGCCAGCTAGAAGAGTTGGGTGAAAAAACGGCGCTGTTGGCAATCATTGAGGGATCTGCGCCGCGGGAATACCATAACAAACTGCCCTTCTATAATCGCCAACGCCTGCAAATTACGCGCCAAAGCGCGCCGTATTGGATACGCGGCAATCAGGAATTTGGCGGCTGGCAACTGCGGCAGCGGCTGCAAAAGAAGTTGGGTCACAATAATGGGAATGTTGAATTAGACAATCTGGCGGATTTTAATGCCACGCGACCGGAAATCCAACACCGGATTAAAGAGATCAACGAAGAGGCATTCAAAGCATATGTACCACAGCCTTACGGCGGGAAAGTGACATTTTTGCGGGCAAGTTGCATGCGAATAAAACATACTTTGTTTGGCAAGATTGATCCGCAAAGAGGTTGGGGAACGTTGACGAACGGCCGTGTAGAGATCCGATACGTTGATGGTACCCACGTCAGTATTCTGACAAACCCTTATGCCGCCGATCTGGCGGCGCACCTGACAAGCGCACTACAGCACGCACAGGAGAGAAATTTTGTTCTTGCTACAGCAACTGCCGGTGCAGAACAGCTCCCAGATTAGTAGCATCCATTCCCAGCGCCGCATCGAAATGGGCAAGTGCAGTCACTTTTTCCCCCAAACCAGCATGGCCTAAGGCCAGCATATAATGACAATGGATTTGGTTGCGTTCATTCAGGTCCTCATCGAAAACCAGGAAGTTGGGCAGCGAAATTGCAAAATAATCTATTTTGACGTCATCAAACATATGCGCCTGGCCATATTCCACCAGCTTCTGGAAAATCACCCGCGCCTCAGCCGTTTGTCCCAGCTTTTGCCGCGCCAATCCCTGATAGAAAATCATGTCGGGCGGCTGGTCATTGTAAAACATGGCTGATGTGGGTTCGCTCAATCCGGCTGCAGCGCGCGTAAACCATTCCTCTGCCCGTTGCATATCTCCAAGCGCCTCAAAGGCGCAGCCCAGGTAGTAGAAAATGTTGTTTTCCTGCGCGCCAACCAGTTTGCCTTCGCCAAGGTTATGTGGGTAGGTTTGGGCTTGCTGCAGGTATTGAACGGCCGTTTCCAATTCCCCATTCCCAATACATTGCCGCGCCATCTCGACCAGACTGATCACATACTGGTAGGTAACTTTGCCCTCTCCACCTTCCCAGGGATGAAAATTGCGGCTCATCAACAAGTTTAAGGCCTCATCCGGTCGATGTTGCAGGTTGAGCAGTGTGATACGCTCGATGGTCAAATCATCCCGTTGGTCGACGAGGTCAGCGTGTTGTTCAAGGAACGCCAAACGCTCCGCCGCTGCACGATTCAGTTTCTTGTAAAGCTGGTCAAGCTCAAATAATACGCGGGCGTCATTTGGGTTCAGCGCAAAGGCGGTTTCCAAACTTTGCACAGCGCGCTCTGGTTCATCCAGCTTGTTGAAGTAAGCCAGCCCCAGATTGCGATGCACGCCGGGGAACTGATTATCCAATCGGCGCGCCTGCTCCCAGGCAGCAATCGCTTCTTCATAACGCCGGTGGGCATACCAGAAATTCCCCAAATAATAGGGCGCACGCGCATCGCCTGGGTTCAAACGCATTGCCGTGGTTAATGACAAAACATCCTCCAGCCGGTTGGGGAAGCAGTAGTCAGGCGATAGGGCAGCTGCTCTTTGAAACGCCTCAAAGGCTTTCCCTTTCTCACCAGCCTCTTCGTAAATCCAACCCAACGTATATTTGAGCATTGGCTGCGTCTCGGGAGAACTTTCCAGCAGCGCCGCCGCATCATTGAACAGTCCGGCATGGGCATAATCAAGCGCCAGTTCGATCAGGGTGTCCGGGTTCAGATGTGTAATTTGCGCAAAAGCCGGATCGCCAATCAACAGATGCCGTTCCCACAGCGCGCCATACTCCATTTTGTCCTGAGTCAAGCTAACGTCTGTCGTCGCGAGGGCATCGTCATATTTGCCTATGTGTCGAAGCAGGCTAATTTTGAGGCAGCGCGCTTTGTGAAAACGGCCGTTTCTCGTCAAAGCGCGCTCTACCAACTCAACAGCCTCTTCCAGCCGCCCGGCGCGACACGCCAACCTGGCCAGCTCAAAAAACGCTGCATCCTGCCAGGCCGCATTCCAGGTCGCCTTATAAAACGTTTCAAACGCCTCTTCATACCGTCCCTGCATCTTGAGCGCTAACCCAAGATTATAAAATGGTTCGCCATCATACGGATTCGGATTGCGCAGCGTCAGACGCTTTATGGCGCGGCGAAAATAAGGCTCGGCCTCTGCGAATTTGCCGCGGCGGTAGAGCAGCAGACCCATAGCGTTGTTACAGCGGCTATCCCCAGGATCACGTCGCAACGCCTCTGTGTAATAAGGTTCTGGGGCGTAGGTAGCGTGACGATATTGCTCCAGATGTTGTCCGTTGAGGAAAAGTTCTTCATTGCCGGCTATTTCCGCCGGTGGTTTTGCCGGTGTGGCCGGATTGGGAATGGGTGGTTTTTCATCTGGCAGGGGCGTAAATGCCAGCAGTTCTTGGATGCCATCCAGCACACGCAAGGTAACTGCCTGCGGCGGCGTTTCCGGTGTCAGCGGAACTGTTTCAATCAAGACGGTTTCTGGTGTCAGCAGCATCTCTTTTTGATAGATCGGCCGTTCATTTTCCAGCAGCACAACCTGCACCTGACGCGGGCCAGTCACATACACACCGATGGTCGCTTCTGATCCCAAAATATCGAGGTTAATGACGACATCCTCAGAGGCGTTTTTTACACCGCCAATTTTCTTGTAGGGCATGAAAATCTGGGTGAAGCTTTTTTCCTCGCCCGGTTGTAACCAGGAAAAATCAGGCTGATTATCGGTATAAGCGCCACACATCAGTTCGATATACGGCCCATCTTCATCGGTGAGCTGGCGATCCCAACTTTGACCAAAATCGCTGTGGCCCCATGTCCACTGTTTCTTGCCCGGCGTCACGTGATGGTTAGCCACATGCAGCATGCCGGCCTGCTTGCCGTGATCATAACAGCCGACAAAATCAAAATCGGAATGATACGCCATGTAGGAAGTGGGCACAGGAATATTCTTGTAACGGCTGATATCGGCGCCCGGCGCATAGTTCACCTTGTAGTAGACGCCGCTGGCAATGGGGAAATCAGACACATCCCGCTTACCATGATCCATAACGGCGTGGACATCAGGCGGAAAAATTGATTGGTAATCGTCATTAACGGCTACGGCCGGATTGGCCCACCATAAAAATGTTTGCGGCTCTGCAGTGCGGTTATAAAGCTGAACATTGATTTCGAGATAGGCGCGATTGGGATGCAGTGTAAAACCATGCATGCCTTTGGTACGGAACATGCGCTCAATTTCCGCGCACCAGACCGTTTGGCTGCCGTCGGCATGGTTTTCGATGCGCCAATCTACGGGTTCAAATGTAGTCGGACGATGATGCTGTGGCCAGTTAAACTCAATGCCGCCGGAGATCCACGGCCCCGCTAAACCAACCAGCGCCGGTTTGATGACTTGATTGTAGTAGACAAAGTGATAGTTGTTGGTTTTATCCAGCGCCATTTGCACGCGCCCGCCGATTTCGGGCAGGATCAAAATTTTTAGGTAGCGGTTTTCGAGGTAAACGGCCGTATATTCTCGCTCAACCTTCTCATCAAAAACACGATCAATCACAGGGTAGGGGTATACTACGCCACTGCTGCCCTGGTATACGCGTTTCTCCAGAAACATCGGGTTTTTGTCCGGCTTTCCGACCGGGTATGTAGGAATTACAATTTGTTCCGACCAGCACTTTACTTGATCACCTTGCATGACAAATCATCTCCAATATGGCTTGAAATCATTTCTAAAATCAATAAATTGGGGCAAATTTTCAAAAACTTTCTGCGGTTTGCCTATATTGTCACTGACCTGCGCGAAGATTAAGTTGGCCCCTGTTTTTTAGGTGGGTTCTCCTTTCTTTGATGCGGTCGATATCGATTGGGTAGGATCCAAACTCATGGACGGTTTGGTACATCTTCACTGCACTCTCAACTGGAACCGAATCATGCACCTCACTCGATGACCCAATAAAGATACCGCCCTGCGGCCCTATCTTTTCGATAAGTTCCAACGTTTCATCTTCGACATCACCGAGTGTACCGTGGGGCAAGGTTTGCATGCAGCACACATTGCCAAATAACAATTTATTTGGATATTCTTCCCGAATCTCGAAAATATCGTTGCATCCATTGCGCTCGATTGGATTGAGCGCATCGGCGCCCAAATCATCGAAGATCAGCGGCAAAAAGCTCCCATAGCGGCCATCAGTATGGTACATAAATTTGTACCCTTTCTCTTTGACGGGCGTGGTGATCCATTCCCAGCGCGGCAGCCCTTCCTTGCGCACAAATTTTGGGCTAAAAATCGGTCCCGTACTGCCGGCAATGTCTTCTCCCATGAACATCATCGGTACATCGGTCACCTCTGCAAACGCTCTGGCAATATGGGCCGAGAACAAGCCGGTGCAATCCATGATATGCGACACAAGCTCAGGCGCATCATAGATGGCGAAGGCAAATAACTCCATGTCCATATAAGTGTAAGCGTCTGTGATGGGACCTTCGACAGCCCCAATGTACACAACATCGTAATGGCTGGTAATTTGTTGAATCTGGCGAATAACCGGCTGGTACCAATCGCGCACTTCTTCATAAACGGGCTTTTGGGGCATATGTTTTTCAAGTTCTTTTAGGGTGGTAAACGGCCGTTTTGAGATCCAGGCCGTATCGCCAGCTTGCTTAACTTCCCATTCACCGGGATCAACGCCAAAGAACCTGATCCAATTACTTATTTTCCCCCCATCCAATGATTAATAGGATCATAGACGCCGCGAGTGACATCCACCCCAATATGCTTCCAGGCCCTGGCATTGATCTCAATCAGTTCCTCAAAATTGTAATCCTTGGACGGATCAAAGCCGCCATGCTGGATGAGAATTTCCCTGTTGTCTAAGAGATCATAAGTCAAAATTCGGTCGATTGGTTCCCAGTCTATTGCTTTCTTAAAACGTTCAAGATTTTTCATATGACCCCCGTTTCCAACTCGTTCATACCTGGTTATTCGCTGAAATGGAATCATCAGTTGTCCCCAGACGTACTGATAACGTCCACGAATTAATCTGCCCTGGTTCGATCATGGATATGAGCTTCTTCTCCCATGCTATCGCCAGGCTATCATAAAAACCCGTTATTGGTTCCAGGGCTACCACCGCTTCGTGGTTTATTGCCCCCTCATCCACCCACACACCCAGGTAGGGAACCAGGTTTGAGTCCCAATCCAGGCGTAACCAATCCTTTGCTGGCTGACGGATCAGACCAGCCCAACATACAGGCGTCTCTGGAACAACAAAAAACTTGCGCGCCCGATTGAGGGAAGCCGGACCAATGTGATCGATGCGCACCCGCTGCCCATCTACGCTTACTGCCTCTGGCCAATCAAAACGCGTTTCCGGTTCTCCCCAGCCCCATTCGGCAGGCAGCGTATTGCACACTGCTTTTGCCTGCGGAGGAAGAACGATTTTGGCCCCATGGCTGCACACAAACTGTGGGTGCGCAGCCCACATGTATGGCAGGCTCTCCCGACCCAGGTTTTCTAATTCATACTGCATTTGCAGGGTATCGGCAGCGCTGTAACTTAGCGTACGCGTCAGGCGATACGGGAGTGCTTTCCCTTTTACACTGAATTTTAATCCGTCCGAGTGCGCCGGCTCAAGCTGCCAGGACAATGACCACACTTCCCCGTGGTCAGGTAATGGTGCGCCATATTTTTCACCTGGAGCAGGATAGTCGCAGGCGACAATTGTCGGGAACATTTCGTCCCACCCGCTCATATCCTGTTCGACAAAGCTGGCGCCGTAGGGCGCTTTTTTAAAAGGACGGCCGCCGGGATCAACCAGCCATTCAAGCTGCGTACGTTTATCCATAAGCGAAACCAGCTTGGCGCCCAAATCGGGAACGATTACCGTTCGAATAGTATCATTTTCCAACACCCAGGCTTCCTGTCCGTACCAGGAAGTCTGACTGATTAAGATATTCATTCTGTTCTATCTTTTTGCAATTATCCAACAAATGATTTCGCCAGTTTTGCCGCCTGGCTGGCATCAGGAGCGTATCCATCAGCGCCGATTTGTCGGGCAAATTCTGCCGTCACAGGCGCCCCGCCAACCATAATCTTGGCTTGATCACGCAGTCCGGCATTTTCAATGGCCTTGATGGTTGCCTGGATCATCGGCATTGTGGTAGTCAACAAGGCTGAGAGACCCACGACACTGGCGCCCTCACGAATTGCAGCCACAAAGGTTTCAGGCGCCACGTCGGTGCCCAAATCATTGATCTCAAAGCCGGCGCCTTCCATCATCATCGCTACCAAATTCTTGCCGATATCATGCAAGTCGCCTTTGACAGTGCCTATGGCAACGACGCCAACCGGCTTAATATCGTCAGCCACCAGATAAGGCCGCAGCAGCGCCAGCCCGGCTTGCATGGCCCGCGCGGCGATTAACATTTCGGGGACAAAATAATCCCCTTCTTCAAAAAGGCGCCCTACTTCGCTCATTGCTGCGATCATACCCTCATTTAATATGACCGGCGCGGCGATTCCTTCGTCCAACGCCGCCTGGACTTTTATTTCAGCCAGATTAGCCTGACCTTCCAAAATACTTTTGTAGATTTCGTTGACGATTGATTCCATCACAAGTTCCTTGATTTTTTGGTTTATAAATGCATTGCTCCAGTCCAATATGGGCGTCCGGAATTTATTATGCTTCGGCGGCGATCCTCGTGCGAGTACGTTCAGATCGCGCCTGCCGCCACTGGGAAACTGCCACAGCGGCAATAAGGAGCAGGCCCAGCGCGACCCGTTGCACAAAGGTGTTGAAACCAAGCAGATTCATGCCGTTATTGAGTACGCCGACCAGGATAACAGCCAGGAAGGTTCCCATAACCGTCCCTTTGCCGCCCGTCGTTGCAGCGCCGCCAAGAAAAACGGCCGTTATCGCCTGCAGCTCCAATCCAACTCCGTTAATCGGGTTACCTGAAGTTGTGCGCGCCGTCAGCAGCACCCCGGCCAGACCGGCGACACTGCCGCAAAACATATACATCAACATGCGTACCCGGGAAAGGTTGATTCCCGCCAGGCGTGCGGCTACGTCGTTACCACCGATAGCGTAAATCGCCCGGCCAAAATCGGTATAGGCCATCAGGAAATGGGCAATAAGCACCACAAACAAGAAGATCACGGTTAACACCGGAACGCCGGGCCAATTGGTGTTTCCTAGTTGCGGGAGTGGCAGCTCGGTCAGGAAACGACCTTGGGCAAGCCATGTAAACTGTGGCTGAGTCATTACCCCAACTGGCTTCCCTTCCGGTGCAATTAAGAAAGCGATGCCGCCAAAAGCAGCTAGAGTACCAAGCGTGGCAATGATCGGATTAACTCGTAAGACAGTGACAATAAAGCCGTTGACAACCCCACAAAGCACGCCGGCGAGGATGCCCATCAAAACCGCGAAAAGAACGTTACCCGTTGGCAGGAAGCTTAAGGTTCCAAACGCGCCGGCGCCGACTAAAAAGGAAGCCGCGACGACAGAGCCAATAGAAGCAATCGAGCCAACCGAGATATCCAGGGCGCCGGCGATAATGACTACGGTTTCGCCAACTGCTAATAAGCCAACGATCACAATCGCTTGCGCCAGGCTGTTCATCAAATTTTGCCAGGATAAGAATTTGTCGCCCCCATCATAACCAAACCAGCCGCTGGCGCCTATGATTAGAAAAAGGAGGACGAAGATAGCGAAAATGAGGGATAAATTATCCACCCCAATGGCGTTGATAAACCGGCGCAGTATGCCCGTTTTTTGCCTGGTATTAGTGGGTTGAACTGTTGTTTCGTTACTCATAATTATGTTAACCTTCAGGTGTAGTTGTCGGTTCGGTTTGAGTCGGTGAGAGATCATCAACCATGGCGAGTTCAAGAATCGCTTCTTCTGTAGCGCTGGCGCCTGCAAGTTCCCCGGTTATACGGCCGTTCTGCATCACATAGATACGGTCAGAAAGCCCAAGAATTTCCGGCATTTCGGAACTAATAAACATGATTCCCAGACCTTGATTAGCCAGTTCGTCAATCAAGCTGTAGATTTCTGCCTTGGCGCCAATGTCGATGCCACGGGTTGGTTCGTCAAGAATCAGGACCTTTGGCTTAGCCGCCAGCCAACGCGATAAGACAACTTTCTGCTGATTACCACCAGAAAGCTTCCCAACCTCCTGGTCTAGTGAGGGCGTGCGCACGTTGAGTTTCTCGACAAAATTGCCAACAACATCTCGTTCCATGCTGCGGCGCACGATATGAAAACGGCTGAGTTGGCGCAAGATGGCCATTGAGGTATTTTCAAGCACGCTGCGCATCAAGATCAGACCCTCACGCTTGCGATCTTCAGGGGCAAAACCTATTCCTTTGGCAATCGCCTGGTCTGGACGACGGACAGTGATTTCCTCACCATCAAGGATGATCTTCCCTTCTTTTTTGGGCATCTCCCCAAAGATTACCTTGGCCAATTCTGACCGACCTGCTCCGACGAGACCCGAGAATCCCACTACCTCACCTGCGTTAATGTAGAAGCTGACGTTATCGTGCCAGTTGCTGTATAAATTTTCGACTTTTAATATCTCTTTATCACTGCCGGATGGATTACGCTCAAAAATATCAGATAGATTGCGACCAACCATCTGGCTCACGATATCGGCCTCGGACATTTCGGAAGCTGGCCTGACCGTGATCAGACGACCATCACGCAAGATGGCAATGCGGTCACACAAACGCTTTATTTCATTAATGCGATGCGATACATAAATAATGGCGACGCCGTCGTCGCGCAAACGTCGTACCAGCGTGAAGAGACGGTCTACTTCTTCATCAGTAAGGGATGATGTTGGCTCATCTAACGCTAAAACGCGGACATCCCTTTTTAGAGCGCGCATAATTTCGACAAGTTGACGCTGGGCGGATGAAAGCTCCTCACCCATCAGGTGGATAGGCAAAACATTTTCAAACCCATATTCCTCCAATCGGCTTTGAGCCTTCTCATTAAGCAGGCGGCGATCAATAACACCATACCGCTTCGGCAGCTCGCCAATCCAGATGTTTTCAGGAACATCGGTTCCCGGGACAATTTCAGGTTCTTGATAAATGACCCGGATGCCTTTTTCGTGCGCCTTCTTTGGACTTGAAAATGAGAGTCTCTCACCATCAATAGAGATAGTTCCGGCATCCGGCTGGTAATCGCCGTTGATGATTTTTAACAGCGTGGATTTACCAGCGCCATTTTCACCCATGAAGGCGAGGATCTCTCCCGGGCGAATATCTAGAGAAACATCCGCGAGTGCCTGGACGTTGGGGAATGCCTTACTGATGTTACGGACTTTCAGGGTGCCAGGTGGGATATTATTTTCTTCAGTCATGATGGGCATTCTTCTTTCAGGCGGGACTAATCGGATCCCGTAGAGAGGCGGTTTTATCCCCACCTCTCTACGGGCGATAGACTACCTATTAACTATTGGGAGCAGTTTGCCAACGAAATTTCGTCCATGACGTCTGCGTAATTATCAGGATCGACAATGGTCGTCGGGGCGAATGTATTTTCCGGCGGCTCTACACCGTTCACGACTGCGTCGTAAAGCACCGTCGCCGCTGTATTGCCCACATCCAAACCTGAAATGAACAGACCGGCTTTGAAACCAGATGGTTGTTCAGCAGCCCAGAACTTGCACGCTTCATAAGCGCCCAGGCCAACACCGATGATGTCATCGGGGCTGTAGCCTGTTGTAGCCAGCGCGTTCAAGGTGCCTAACACACCTTCATCATTGCAGCCGAAGACGATCCAGTTGGTGACATCCGGGTTAGCTGTGATGATCGGACCGGCGGCGTCTTGTGCAGACAGTGATTCACCCGTGTATGGTACCGGGTAGACCTGATCTTCGGGTACCCCGGCTGCGATGACGGCCGCTTTCTCATTGTCGGTGCGGTCATTACAAACTGAAAGCGTTTGAACTTCAACTGACAGGACGCCGACTTTCTTGTCAGCATCATCCAACCAACCACTTTCGGTCAGCAGGTCTGCAGCCGCTTCACCCACTTTCTTGCCCATATCCTTGCCGTCAAAACCGACAAACGGTACCGGGTCTCCATTTTCATCGACGATGCCGTCATCAGTCGCGATCAAGACCACGCCAGCATCATGGGCAGCTTGCGCAATTGCCGGGCCAATTGTCTGATCAGGCACGGTAATAGCAATGCCTTGCGCGCCGGCCGATATGGCGTCGTTCACCAGACTCACGCCCAGACTCGGGTCCAGCTTGGCATCGAATTTTTTCGCATCGGCGCCAGCAGCAACGGCCGTATCGATAAACGAATTTTGCAGGTCGATGAAGTACTGCTGGTCAGCGCTCTTGTTGATCGCCACAAACAGGAGGTCCTCAGGCGCTTCTGCTTCACCTTCCGGCATTGCTGCAGGTTCAGCGCCGCAGTTTGATAGTGAAATTTCATCCATCACCGATTGATAGTTGGACGCATCCACAATGGTCGTCGGCGCGAATGTATTTTCCGGCGGCTCTACACCGTTCACGACTGCGTCGTAAAGCACCGTCGCCGCTGTATTACCGACATCCAAACCTGAAATGAACAGACCGGCCTTAAATCCAGACGGCTGATCGGCAGCCCAGAACTTGCACGCTTCATAAGCGCCCAGGCCAACACCGATGATGTCATCGGGGCTGTAGCCTGTTGTGGCCAGCGCGTTCAAGGTGCCTAACACACCTTCATCATTGCAGCCGAAGACAATCCAGTTGGTGACATCCGGATTAGCGGTGATGATCGGACCGGCGGCGTCTTGCGCAGACAGTGATTCACCCGTGTATGGTACCGGGTAGACCTGATCTTCGGGTACCCCGGCAGCGATGACGGCCGCTTTCTCATTGTCGGTGCGGTCATTACAAACTGAAAGCGTTTGAACTTCAACTGACAGGACGCCGACTTTCTTGTCAGCATCATCCAACCAACCACTTTCGGTCAGCAGGTCTGCAGCCGCTTCACCCACTTTCTTGCCCATATCCTTGCCGTCAAAACCGACAAACGGTACCGGGTCGCCATTTTCATCGACGATGCCGTCATCAGTCGCGATCAAGACCACGCCAGCATCCCGGGCAGCCTGCGCAATTGCCGGGCCGATTGTCTGATCAGGCACAGTAATGGCAATGCCTTGCGCGCCGGCCGATATGGCGTCATTTATCAGGCTCACGCCCAAACTCGGATCCAGCTTGGCGTCGAATTTCTTCGCAGCCGCGCCAAGGCCTTCGGCCGTATTAACAAACGAATTTTGCAGATCAATGAAGTACTGTTGATCAGCGCTCTTATTAATCGCCACAAATAGCAGTTCCTCAGCGGCCGGGGCTTCCGCTTCTTCTGCCGGCGCTTCTTCTGCAGCCGGCGCTTCTTCTGCCGGCGCTTGCTCTTCAACCGCCGGAGCCTCGGGTTGTTCTGTACCGGTGCCACAGGCGGCCAGGATCATCATTGCAATGATCAAAAACGATAAAACGTACATAAACTTCTTCATGATTTGACTTCTCCTTTCTCTCTTTGACGCTAAGTATTTATTTCGTAATCACAATCAACTTCTAAATAAAGTGTAATGCACTTCACCTCCTTTCAATCCATATCGTTTCCATTTGCACGTTGTCGAATTGGGCTGAAAATTCTCTCTGACCCGCATACCCTTGTAACAATATCTTGGCCTTCTCCGATCCCTCATTAATAAAAATCCAGTAACGATACAGCCAGACCTGTCAGGTTTTGCCTTTAAGGACAATTGCTTCTCGGGTATCCGGATAGTTACAAAATCTACCAATAAACGTAATTTTACCGGGTATCAAAGGAAATATCGACCAAAAAACGCCAATGAAACAATATTCATTCGTGATAACGTACCCCACACCTCCGGCTCTAGCGAAGAAGCGATGGACTGTTCTTAACCGCTTCCACAAACGCAGTTGCTCGCCGGGTAATTTCGGCCATGTCGCCGGAATCGAGCAACTTTTGATTGACAAGACTGGCGCCTACTCCCACCGCCGCCGCCCCGGCTCGAATAAAATCGGCGGCGTTGTCAATATTTACGCCGCCAACCGGCACGATTTCCAGTTGCGGCAATGGCGCCAATAATGCTTTAACCAGGCCCGGCCCTGCAAAATTGGCGGGGAATAACTTGATCATGTCGGCGCCCGCTTCCCACGCTGTGAGGGCTTCGGTTGGTGTAAAGCAGCCGGGCATAACCGGCACACTATACCGATTGCATACCTGAATCACATCCAAATTTAGCGTAGGAGACACAATAAAGTCTGCTCCGGACAAAATTGCTAGCCGGGCCGTCTCCACATCTAACACACTGCCAGCCCCAAACAGAATTTCTCCTTTAAATTTTTTGGCAGCGACTTTGATGACATCCAGCGCTCCAGGTGTGGTCATCGTTACTTCAACAGCCCGAACGCCGCCGGCTCGAATTGATTCGGCGGCAGATATAAGCGAGTCGGACGAACTGGCTCGCATAATGGCAATAACGCCGCATTCTCGGATAAGTTGAAGTTGTTGGTGCTTTTTCATCGTTTATGTCACTTTTCCTGGTTCTAGGTAAACCGCAAAAACTATTCGAAAATCCCAAAGGACTTGAACTGCGGTTTCCTCGAGGAATTGGCAGATTTCCCATGACCTTTATTTTTGATTACTTTCTGCCAATTACCTAATTACATCAGCCGGTTAACCAACGTACAGGGTTGTCCTCCCAAATCAGGCGCAAGTCATCTTCAGTAAAACCTGCTTGCAATAAGCGCGGGGTGAACTTTGCCAGTAAATAATCGAGTCCCGGACCTCCGCCATATGCTTTCCAATAAGAGCGGCGGGCTGTATCGCCGCCTAATAAAAGCTGTGAACCCAACCCGGCCTCAAATAGCTGCCGCATCAGGCTGATAACGGCCGTTTCCGGCTGATACTTGATGCGTCCCGGCGTATCATATTGTAAAAACGCGCCGCGTTCGGCCAGTTTTTGATGCAGATAAAAATCAGGATTGCGGTCAATGTGGCTGAGCATCACGCGATTGGGGGGCACGCCGGCCGCTTCCAGCAGATCAAGCAGTTGATCAGCAGCCGTACCCATTTCGGTGTGAACCAGGACAGGCGCGCCGGTGGCCTGATGTGTTTGACCGGCGGCGCGAATAAGCTTGCGCGTGGTGGGTTTGACTACCTGATAATCGCCGGCCACTTTGACAAAGCCGGCCTTAATTTCAGAGCGATCAACCAACGGCCCTTCATAGCCATTCCGATCCGCCCCTACCGCTATCTCTGCGATAAGCAGTTGCGTAATACTTTCTTCATCATATTTATGCTGCCAATGATCAGGCAAATAGAAGCTGCTCTTTTGAAAACCGGTTGGTATGATAATAGGCACACCCGTTGCCTGGCTAACCGCAGCCAGCTTATCCACATTACGGCCGCAGCCAAACGGCATCGTATCTACAATGGCGCCGCCGCCGGCCTGCCGCCAGTAACCTACTTCTTCAATCGCCTTTTCGACATTATCCAGTTTGAAATCCGGTGTGGTAACCACCGTCAACCCGCCGTCAATAATGATATGCTCGTGGGCATTGATGCGGCCCAGACTATCAGCGGGCAATGGGCCAAGGGTTGTGGCGACCGATTTCATAACGCAGCCTCCAGCGTTTCAGCCGGGATATTTCCAAATTTCGCCCCCATTTCCAGCAGTTTGTCTTGCAACAGTGGCACATGCAGCGCCGTAGGCAGCGTATCGCTTTGCACGGCCAGGGCAGCGGCCGTTCCAACTGCCTGTCCCATCGCCATCGTTTGGGCCATTGAACGACAAGAGGCATGGGCATCATGCGTGGCGCTGAAGCAGCGACCGGCGACCAGCAAACCTTCAACATTTTGCGGCAGCAAAGTACGGTAGGGAATATCGTAGGTCATGCCTTCCGGCAGATAAATCCACCTGGTATCTACGCCGGGGCTGTGATCTTCAATCGGCGCGCCGCAGGCGCCGACAGCATCCTCAAACTTGCGCGCGCTCAGACAATCATCACGTGTGAGACGGTAACGGCCGTATACACGCCGCGTCTCTCGAACCCCAATCGATGGGTTAAGCCAGGACAAGTCCGCCTTTTCATACCCTGGCACATACTCCCGCAAAAAGCGAGCATATTCGAAAGCCTGTTTGCGACCCTCAATTTCCGCCCGGGTCAGCGCCACCGGGTCTGCGCCATCCACATCGGCCACACGCGTCATGATCGTGTGAATGACGCCCTGCTGCGTGGTAATGTGCCAGCTTCCTTCCCGCCGCGGCAAATTATAAGCGCCGCTTGCAGCAGCCTCTTCCATCTTTGCCCACATCGCTTTTTTACCAAAGGCTTTGGCGCGTTCCACATCCACATTAACCATGCGAAAGGTCGTCGTCAGCGTTTGGGCCGGGTCAATGTCCCCTGCTCGTTCGTACGGCGCCCCGGCCTGATGACACACATCAGCGTCACCGCTTGCATCAATAACCACGCGTCCGGTCAATTTCATCAGCCCCCGTTTGCCATCGACGATCACACCGGTAATTTGCTGACCATCCATGATCACATCGGTGCAAAAGCTGTGATAAAGCAGTTGTACGCCGGCTTGCTGCGCTAACGTTTCCCAGACCAAACGTAGGACAAAAGGATCATACGTAACGCCAGTGCCGGCGCCAAACGTGTTAGGGCGTTCAAAAGCTGCGTCGTACTCTTTGAGACCGGTCACAACATCATCCGGTATGCCGCCGACGACCTTATAAGCAACTTCTCCAGGGGTATAAAAACCATAAAACGTATCCAGAACCTGGGTGCTTGTTCCGCCCATAAAGCCAAAGCGTTCAATTAACACGGTTTTGGCTCCGCTGCGCGCAGCGGCAATTGCCGCCGTCGCGCCGGCCGAGCCGGAACCGACTACGATCACGTCGGCATCCCATAAAAGCGGAAGTTGTTTTGTGTAAAATTCCATCGATTCAAAACCTTCAAGTAGGAGACCACACCGGCTGCGCCGACCACCATGAATGAAAAATGCAGCGCTATTTTGTAAGTCGCAGATCGATTTGCCAAATCGATTTACGAAAGAGCTTCTGATTGATGCAGCGCCTTTGCATAGCGCCTACGTTGATCGCGCACCCACAATGCATAGCTGTCCTGCGTGTCATTCAAGTGCATATTGCGCAGCACGTGGTGCTTAACACCCCTTCCGTCCAATTCGCGGATGGTCAATTCATTGAGCGATTGCACAATGGTGAGCGCCCCAATCGATGAGAGCGGACAAACACGGTAGGTATCGGTTTGCCCCTCAATGGTTACAGACAGGTCGCCATATGGCATGCAGTTGTCCAACAAAATTCCATTTTCTGATTCTTGAATGATGTGGTAAAGATTTTTGCCGCTGCTGTGTTTGGGAGGAGCTTCTCGAGCCTGCTCCAATGAACAAAGCGCAATCAGCGGGCGGTGCGGGTAACGTCGTTTAAAAGCCAACGCCATATCCACGGCCGCCGTGGTTGTCCCGGTCGCCGAAACCACCAGCAGCGCGTCATGAGGTCCGATATCATATTCGTTGAGCATTACTTCCCCTAATCCTTCCACTTTCTCAAGCGCTTGATTAAGGCGGACGCCGTTAGTCCCAACCACGTCGGTAAAGTTAGCCAGCCCGGTATTAAGAAGCGCATGAAAGCCGGTCAATGCCCCCATGCGCACAACCATCTCCTCTACCGTGACTCGTGAATGGCCATTGGCATAAACATGGATCAGTCCACCATGTTCCAGCGCGTCGGCATAAATAGCCGCTACCATTTTTAACGTGTCGGCCTGGGCCAGCACGCCGGCTTTGATCCGGTCAAGCTGGGCCGGGAATGTTAATTCCATGAGTGATTCCTTTCGTTTGTGATTATTCATTGAACCGACCAGCCGCCATCTACGGGCAGCACAACACCCGTGATAAATTTGGCTGCGTCACTGGCCAGGAAAACGGCCGTTTCGGCCACATCTTGCACTTCACCAATGGGGCCAAGCGGCTGCAAGAAGCCAATCTGCGCCAGCATGGCTTCATCCGCTTTGGTGCGATTTGCCATATCGGTATTGATCAGCCCCGGAGCCAGGCAGTTGGCCCGCAAGCCGTATTTGGCGTAATAAGCGGCAATATTGCGCGTCAGGCCAATAATGCCTGCTTTGGTTGTCATATAAGCATGGGTATCATACAGGCTTTGTGAGCCATACAGTCCCAAAATGGAGGCCATTGTAACGATATTGCCCTGTGTTTTGAGCAGTTCCGGGATAGCATATTTGCAAGCCAAAAACATGCCGCGCAAGTTTACGCTCATGATCGTGTCCCAACCAGCGACGGTGCATTCGTGGATAGGCCCGTCGCCAAACTTACGCCCCCCAATGCCCGCGTTGCTGACCAATACATCGAGCCTGCCGTAATGTTGCACGCTGCGCGAAATCAGCGCTTCAACCTGTCCCGGCTGAGCGATATCAACCTCCAAAAAAATGGCGTCGCCGCCGCTTGCAATGATGGCCGCAGCAACTTCCTCGCCCTGTTCAATGTTACGATCGCCAATGACAACTTTCGCGCCCTCGCGAGCAAAGGTCTCTGCACAGCCGCGGCCAATGCCCTGCCCCGCGCCGGTGATAATAGTGACCTTATCTTTTAATCTCATTGCGGCTCCTCATGAATATCTTTTATCTCTGCCAGCGCCACAAACTGTTCTTTTAGCTGCGGGTAAAGCTGCCGGTAAATAGTAAACATTTCCACATACCGCTCTCTGAACTTGGGGTTCGGTTCGTATTGGCCGCTGATGCGGGCAACTTTGCGCGCAGTTTCAGCGGGGTCGTCGATCAAACCAATGCCAGCCGCCGCCAAAAGGGCGTTGCCCAACGGCGCCCCGGCGTTACTTGCTAACACTGTCAGCGGATATCCGGTGATGTTGGCGATGATGCGACACCATAAGTCGCTCTGGGTAGGCCCACCAACCGCTCGCAGTTCAGAGAGAGTTGAGCCGGCTTCACGGGCAATATCGATGTTATGGGCAATGGCAAAGGCCGCGCCTTCCATCACTGCCCGTACCATGTGTGATGGCGTCGTACTCATGCTCAGGCCAAAAAACAGGCCGCGCGCATTGCCATCGTTGATCGGCTGCAGCTCGCCGCTGAGATAGGGCAAAAAGATGAGGCCCCCTGCGCCTGGTGGGCATTGTCGCGCCATCTCGCTGAGCTGCAGATAGTCAAACTCAGCCCCAAAAAGCTTGCGAATCCAATTGAGTCCCGCGCCCACGGCCGCTATTGAGCCGCCCAGCAGCGTTTGGCCTGGCAGCACGTGCAGAAACGCCAGGAGTTGAGGATGAACTATCGGCCTGTCTTCTACTATATAGATAGTACCCGCCGTGCCCAGCGACAACAGCGCCTGTCCCGGTTCAGTCACGCCGATGGCCAACCCGGCGGAGGAAGTATCCTCACCGCCTGCCACGACCGGTACACCGGGGTTGAGACCCAATTCTGCAGCGGCTGCGTGGGTGAGCATACCGATGATTTCGCTTGAGGGCGCGACTTTTGGATACAGCTTGCGCGGCAGGCCAAAGGCATCAATCAGTTGCTCCGACCAGTTACCTTTGACCAGGTCAAATGCAAACAAAATGCTGGCGTCGGACTGGTTTTCTACAGCTTCGCCAGTAAGCCGGTAATTGATGTAACCTGTGCTGGTCAGGCTGGTCTGGGCGGCGGCAATCGCTTCCGGTTCATGCTGTTGCAGCCACATAAAAACCGGATCAGCGTTGTATGGGGCGGGCTGCTTACCATTATGCTGCAAGATTTCTGCGTGGCAGCATTGACGTAACTGGGCACATTGCGGCTCGGAACGCGTGTCCATCCAGATGATAGACGGCCGTATCACCTCACCCGCTGCGTCAATTAACGTGACGGCGCAGCCTTGGCCGCTTACTCCGATGCCCACAATCTGGTCAGGCCGGGCAGGCGCATCGGCCATCACGGCGCGGGTCACTGTTACAGCGCCTTGCCACCAATCTGTCGGGGCTTGCTCGGCCCAGCCAGGTTTGGGATGGTGAGTAGGATAATCAGTTTGAGCCTGTGAGATAATCCACCCTTCCGGTGTTGTGAGTACTGCTTTTACATTGGTCGTGCCAATGTCGATACCAAGGAGTAATTCTGTCATATAGACTCAACAATGATTAGGTAAGGAATTGTCCAGAATGACTTTTTAATCAACAGACGATTCCTATCAAGCAATGGCTGTCTTTAGATCAAAATTATAATCAGTTAAAAACGGCCGTTGTCTAATACTACAACGAGAAATTGACATAAAGAAAATCCTGTTGGCACATTGTGAGGAGCGAGCATCCTCAGATGCGTCCAGTTTGGATGACGAACCGGCATTTGAGAATGTCTTTCTCCTCATTTCAGAGTGACGTCTCGTTGTAATACTAAGCATGGTAGTTTTTTGAGGAAAGAATCTTGATAAAGTTTTCGCGGCATTACCAATCGCCTCAATCAAAGACCTCATCAGTAACAAAATCTTCGTACCTGAGCAAAATTCTTATCCTACCCCATAATATCGCACTCAAGTGTGCAATACAAGAAGAATCATGCACATTATCCACTAAATATTGCACATTTCATGCTCATTTATAGTTTAAATGATATATTATTGAGTTAATGGCTTTTATGTGAGGTTTTATGACTATGAGAAGCTCTCGATTATTGAAACGTCAGGAAGAAATTCTAAATATTCTAGCCAAGAGTGACTCGGTATCGGTGCGGGCATTGGTAGAAACTTTGGGCGTATCGGGCTGGACAGTACGGCGCGATCTGGAGCGTATGGTCCAAGAAGGTATGGTCAAACGACAGTATGGTGTGGCATCGCTGGCGGCGCCACAGCTAATTCCCCCATTTGGTACTTTTGAAAACCGCAACCGCGAGAATCTGTTAACCAAACAAAGTATCGGTAAAACCGCAGCGCAACTATTGCGACCCAATCAACATATTGCCCTGGGCGCAGGCACAACAACAACGCAGGTAGCAAAAGAACTTGCTCACCTCAGCCACAAGCATCTACACATTATGACAAATGCGCTCAACATTGCGATGGAATTGGCCCATTGTCCCAACTTGCACATTACCTGCACAGGCGGCGACGTACGCAGCGATCATTTCACGCTGACCGGTCCGGTAGCCGAACGGGCGCTGCGAGCGCATTATTACGACGTCGCCGTAATTGGGGTCAGCGGAATTACGACCAAAGAAGGGCTAACCGTGAACGGCCAACTCGACTCAATACCACTGCAAATTATGGTTGAACAATCACGCCGGCTGATTGTCGTGGCTGATTCAAGCAAAGTTGGGCAAATCCATTTTGTCCACCTGGCGCCATTGAGCAAAGTTGATGTGCTGGTGATGGATCGATCGGCGCCCGCTTCGTTTTGCAAAACGGCGTCACAGTTGGGTATTGAAATGGTTATCGCTGACTTTGGCTCGTAAATCTATATGATTATTGCTTAACCCCTTAATTCCCAGTACTATTCTATTTGGGGATAATTACGGATCTATGTACATCTTTATTCGATGAAACAATTTCCTACCAAAGATTATTTAGACCGGGTTGATGGCATGAATTTAGCATACCTAGAGTTGCTCGCAGAACAATATCCTTCTATCCAGGCCGCCGCCATGGAGATCGTTGCTCTAGAAGCAAATCTCAATCTGCCGAAAGAAACCGAACACTTCCTCTCCGACCTCCACGGCGAATATGAACCATTTCTGCATTTATTGAAGAGCAGTTCCGGATCATTACGTCGCCGAATAGATGAACTGTTTCATGACGATTTATCGAACCGCGAGCGCCGCTCGCTAGCCGCCCTCATCTACTATCCCGAACAGAAGCTACCCTTAATTTTTCAAGAGGTTCAGAACGAACAAGCGTGGATCCGCCAAACCCTGCCCTATTTAATCAGACTCGGCCGGTCCGTTGCTTCGAAATACACACGAGCCCATGTCCGGCAATCATTGCCAGATGGGTATTCTGAAATAATCGAAGATCTACTCCTATCTCAGGAAGCTGTAAAAGACCGAGAACGATACTATGAATCACTCATTGATTCAATCATATCGGTTGGTCAGGGCCATGGGCTGACTGTCGCCTTTGCCAAGCTGATCCAACGCTTAGCCATAACCCACCTGCACATTATTGGCGATATTTTCGATCGTGGACCAGGAGCCCATATCATTTTAGACGAGTTAATGGCCTACCATTCAGTAGACATACAGTGGGGCAACCACGACATTGTCTGGATGGGCGCCGCTGCCGGGAGTTTGGCCTGTATGGCCAATGTTGTCCGCATATCTCTCCGCTACAACAACATGGAGACCCTGGAAAATGGGTATGGCATCAATCTCATACCATTGGTCTCTTTCGCCTTGGATGTTTATGGCGATGATCCCTGCTTGCAATTCATACCAAGGCTACAAGACGATCCCCTTCGTATTGACAAGATGAATGAGACAGAGTTGCTTCTGTTGGCGCGCATGCAAAAAGCAATCACCATAATCCAGTTCAAACTTGAGGGGCAAATCATCAAGCGGCGCCCACATTACGACATGGATAATCGCTTGCTCCTGGACAAAATAGATTGCGATCGCGCCGTTGTCCGCATTGGTGATCACGACTTCGATTTAATCGACAACGACTTCCCAACGCTCGATCCTGACGATCCCTACGCCTTAACTAGCCGTGAACAACAACTGATGGATCGACTAGCGCTCTCATTCCAGACTAGTTCAGCGCTCCAAAAGCACGTGCGATTTCTCTATTCAAATGGGGGCATGTATCGGGTTTACAACAACAATCTTCTTTATCATGGCTGTATTTCTTTGAATCCAGATGGGTCGTTCACTGAACTTGTCATCCACGGCCAGGCATACAGCGGCAAATCCTATATGGATCGGGTAGAACGACTGGCGCGCCAGGGCTATTTTGCAGCAAATCCGGAAGAACGACAATATGGCCAGGATGCCATGTGGTATCTCTGGAGCGGGGCACGTTCACCTCTCTACGGTAAAGACAAAATGGCTACGTTTGAACGTTATTTCGTGCAGGACAAAAAAATCCATCAGGAGTTACAAAACCCATACTATTCATTTCGAGATGATGAATCCATCATACACAACATCTTGACAGAATTCGAGCTTGACCCGGATAACGGCTGCATCATTAATGGGCATGTCCCCGTCCGGGTCATAAAAGGGCAAAGCCCGATTAAAGCCAATGGCAAATTAATAATTATTGATGGCGGTCTGGCCAAAGCCTACCAGAAAGTAACCGGAATAGCTGGTTTCACGCTGATCGCCAACTCGCACGGTTTACTATTGGCGGAACACAAACCTTTTGAGTCAGCTCTAAAAGCGATTCAAGAGAACATTGATTTAGAATCCAACACAACAAGCATTTTTTCATATCCTCAACGCTTGTTTGTGAAAGATACCGATCAGGGGACTAAAATTCAATATCGAATCTCAGCTTTACAAGACTTAATCGAGGCGTATAGAAGTGGTCTAATCAAAGAGATGTCGTAAAAATATCGTGACTGCAAGCTAACCCGCTTCAGCTTTGATACTTGCCTGGGCAGCCGCCAGACGCGCAACCGGTACCCTGTAAGCAGAACAACTCACATAATTCAACTTGGTCTGGTAACAAAAATCAATTGATGCTGGATCGCCGCCGTGTTCACCGCAGATGCCTACCTTCAGCGCGGGTCTTGTTAGGCGCCCACGCTCGGCGCCAATACGCACCAATTGACCCACACCCTCTTTATCTAAAGTTTGGAAGGGATCATCTTGCAACAAACCTTGATGCACATACCCTGGTAAGAATCGAGCAGAATCATCACGGCTCAGGCCTAATGTGGTTTGTGTGAGATCATTGGTGCCAAAGGAGAAAAATTCGGCCGCGCCGGCAATCTGCTCAGCCATAAGCGCCGCTCGCGGCAGTTCAATCATCGTGCCCACGAGATAATCTACATGAACACCATGTTTGGCGAACACCTCTTCCGCCACCCGGCGCACAATCACTTCTTGCGCCTTAAACTCAGCCAAAAAAGCGACCAATGGAATCATTACCTCCGGATGCACAGCGATCCCTTCTTCGTGACACTGCACGGCCGCTGTAAAGATCGCTCGCGCCTGCATCTCGGTAATTTCGGGGTACATAATCCCCAAACGGCAGCCGCGATGACCCAACATGGGATTCGATTCTTCGAGACGTTCGATTTGCTCCAGAATATGGGTTTTCTCGTTGATTTGCTGCATCAAGCTGTCAATTGTTTCCAAATCATTGGCCACACGCAGCTTAAGCTTCAGATTTGTAATTTGCAACACCGTTTCTTCGTGGCGTGGCAAAAACTCGTGCAATGGCGGGTCAAGCAGACGAATGGTCACCGGGTAACCATCCATCACCCGAAAAAGTTCAACAAAATCTTGTGTTTGCAACGGTTCCAACTTGGTCAGTGCTTCAGTACGGGCCACAATATTGGGGGCCATAATCATTTTACGCATCGCCTCGATGCGATCTGCCTCAAAAAACATATGCTCTGTGCGACAAAGCCCAATCCCTTCCGCGCCAAATTGACGCGCCTGTTTGGCATCTGTGGGATTGTCGGCATTTGTGCGAACTTGCATGGTTCGGAACTCGTCGGCCCATGTCATCAACGTGGTAAAATAATCGTCTAACTCTGGTTTGATGGTGTTGATTTTGCCTAACAATAGTTGCCCGGTATTGCCGTCTACCGTGACCCAATCACCATGCGAGACCAAGCCGGTCGGCGTAGAAAAGAGCTGTTTGCCATTATCTATTTGGATATCACCCGCGCCTACAACACAGCATTTGCCCATGCCGCGTGCGACAACGGCCGCATGAGATGTCATGCCGCCACGGGCGGTGATGACGGCGTTGGCGGCAACCAGACCGTGAAAATCATCAGGATTCGTTTCCTGCCGCACCAGGATGATTTGCTCGCCTGCGGCCGCCCACTCTTCTGCTTCGTCAGCGTCAAAAACAACACGCCCGGAGGCAGCACCTGGTGAAGCCGGCAGCCCCTGCGCGAGCACAACTGTTTCTGCACTTGGGTCAACGATTGGATGCAATAGCTGTTCCAACTGCTGCGGTGTCACCCGTTGCACCGCCTCTTGACGGTTAATCAAGCCTTCGTTGACCATGTCAACCGCGATGCGGATGGCTGCCGCGCCGGTGCGCTTGCCGGTGCGTGTTTGCAGCATGTAAAGACGGCCGTTCTCAATCGTAAACTCAATATCTTGCATCTCGCGATAATGATTCTCTAATTGACGCCCGACTTTGAGTAGTTGTTGATAAATGGCGTCATTCATATCTGCCAATTTGGCGATGGGCATGGGCGTGCGGATACCGGCAACGACATCTTCACCCTGGGCATTGTCGAGGAATTCGCCAAAAAGCACTGGTTCGCCTGTGCTGGGATGACTTCATCATCTGGGACGGAGTTGACCTGCCATCCGCGCAGTGGCAGCGCTTGCAACTGCTGCGCGATTATGGCTTCCCTGTTTCACCTGACAACACCTATTGTGCCGATCTGGAAGCCGTTGCTGCGACATATGCACAATGGATCGAAAAACGCAACCGCATCAACTACGAAGTGGATGGTGTGGTGGTCAAAATCAATGATCGGCCGTTGGCTGACAGTCTTGGTTTTACAGGTAAGGATCCGCGTGGCGCAGTCGCTATGAAGTTCCCGGCGCAGGAGAAGATGACCAAACTGCTGGACGTGCAGGTGAATGTGGGGCGCACCGGCATTTTAGCCCCGGCGGCGGTGTTGGAAGCGGTAGAAATCGGCGGTGTCATTGTGCGTAATGCTACGCTGCATAACTACGATGAAATCGCCCGCAAAGATATCCGCATTGGCGATACGGTGCTGGTTAAACGTGCCGGTGATGTGATTCCCTACATTGTTGGGCCAGTTGTGGATTTGCGGGATGGTTCGGAACAGGTAATTAAGCCGCCAACTCGTTGTCCCGTTTGTGATGAACCAGCAGTCAATATTGAAGGAGAGGTGGCTGTTTATTGTGACAATCCAGCTTGCCCGGAGCAGTTGGTGCGCCGCGTGGAATATTTTGTCGGCCGCAGCGCCATGGATATCGATGGTTTTGGCTCACAAACGGCCGCTTTGTTGGTCAACCTGGGTCTGATTAAAGACATGGGTGATATTTACGGCCTGGATCGCGCTGAGCTATTGGCGTTGGAAGGGTTCAAGGACAAAAAGGTTGATAATTTGTTGGCGGGCATTGAAACCAGCAAGACGCAACCACCTGAGCGCGTACTTACTGCTTTGGGTATACGTTTCGTGGGTGGTGTGGTCGCTTCTTTGCTAGTGAGCGAAATGGGTGGCCTAGATGAGATCGCAACAGCGACGCAAGAACGCTTGGAGGAGATTGAAGGCATTGGGCCGCAAACGGCCGTTTCCGTTGTTGAATGGTTTGCCAGACCACGTAACCGCGAAATTGTAGAGAAATTACGTGCGGCCGGTTTGAATTTTACAGCTGAAACGGCGGCTAGAGAGGGTACGGCCGTAACTCTGGAAGGCCTGACCTTTGTCATTACCGGTACGTTGCCGACATTGAAGCGCGATGAAGCACAAGCGCTGATCGAAACACATGGCGGTAAGGTTACTGGTTCGGTGAGCAAACGCACGAACTATTTGGTGGCTGGTGAGAAGGCAGGCAGTAAACTTACCAAGGCGCAATCACTAGGCGTAACTATATCGGATGAAGCGGCGTTATTGCAGATGGTTGAGGGTTAGATATTTGTACGTCAAAAGAGAAGATTTTAAACACGGACGGCAAGGAACTCGGAAATGGAGATGGATAATCCTTTTTACTACAACGGCCGTTTCATCAGCCCTTCGTTAAATCGTATCTGGGTATTTGAATCACGTGTCCGTTTGTAGTAACCGCTTTAGCGGTTTCCTGAACAGCTAAAGCGGTTACTACAAACCAAAATGGACAAGTTATTTAAGTGCCATTTCTAAGCATCATACGTTGTCGCCGTTACATTACCACCCTGGCCCGTCCAATTGGTATGGAAGAATTCACCACGCGGTTTGTCCACTCTCTCGTATGTATGTGCGCCAAAATAGTCTCGCTGGCCTTGCAACAAGTTCGCGGGCAGCCGTTCGCGCCGGTAACCATCATAAAAGGCAAGTGCGCTGGACATCGTTGGAACAGGAATACCAAGGGCAACGGCCGTACCCACTACCCGCCGCCATGCCCCTTCCGCTTGCTGCATTTGGGCCTTGAAAAACGGAGCAAGCAGCAAATTATTTAGCTGAGGATCATTTTCGAATGCCGCCTTGATATCATCCAAAAATGCAGCGCGAATGATACAACCGCCACGCCACATCAAAGCAATATTGCCATACGCCAACTTCCAGCCAAACTCTTCAGAGGCAGCCCGCATCAACATATACCCTTGGGTGTAGGACACAATCTTGGAGGCGAATAGTGCCTCTTGTAAATCAGCGATAAGCGCCGCCTTGTCACCCTCGTAAGCAGGAATAGGTGAGCCAAGCACACCAGCTGCGGTCACGCGTTCATCCTTCAATGCGGAAAGAAAACGAGAGAAAACGGCTTCGCCAATGAGCGTAAGCGGAATGCCACTGTCTAAAGCAGAAACGGCCGTCCACTTGCCAGTGCCCTTTTGCCCGGCGGTATCCAAAATTTTGTCCACCATCGGTTCGCCATCTTCATCCGTGTAAGCCAGAATATCAGCGGTGATCTCGATCAGATAGGAATCCAGTTTGCCTTTATTCCATTCAGCAAATACTGTACTCATTTCCGCCGCTGAGGTGCCCAAAGCGTGCTGCATCACGTCATACGCTTCACAAATAAGCTGCATATCGCCATACTCAATGCCGTTATGCACCATCTTTACAAAATGGCCGGCACCCTCTTCACCAACCCAATCACAGCATGGGGAACCATCAGCTACCTTGGCAGCAATTCCTTGAAAAATAGGTTTCACATGTGGCCATGCCTCCGGTGCTCCGCCGGGCATGATCGATGGCCCAAATCGTGCCCCTTCCTCACCACCGGAAACACCTGTGCCAATAAACAAGATGCCTTTTTCGGCTAATTCTTTGGTGCGACGGGTAGAATCGGGATAATGCGAGTTACCGCCATCGATGATGATGTCGCCCGGCTCCAGCAAGGGCACAAGCTGCTCAATGGTAGCATCTACCGGCCAGCCTGCTTTGACCATGATCATGACGCGACGCGGCCGTTTCAATTTGCTGACTAATTCTTCTAATGAATGTGTGCCAATCACCTTGGTGCCTTTGGCTTCATTTTCCACGAAGCGATCAACTTTACTGGTTGTGCGATTAAACACAGCGACAGTAAAACCATGATCGTCCATATTCAGGACTAAATTTTGGCCCATCACAGCCAGACCAATCAGACCAATATCTGCTTTTTTTGTCATTTTTTCCTCACTCTATCTCATCTCAAAGTTTGCACTTTTTATTAACATAACGATATTTGGATAAAAAAGCACCTTTCCAATGAAATAATGGCCGCATAGCCCACCTTGAGGTACAAGATGGTCAACCAAAACTATCTTTGCCCAGAGGTGAACTATGCGATTGCCAATAGTATGTCTTGACCCACGTTTGCGTCAATTTTTGTCTCAATTTGCTGGCTGCTTTAGCCGGCCCCAGTACAAGTATTTTGTGACCATACTTCTGGGGTTGATGCTGTGCCAGAGT
This sequence comes from uncultured Chloroflexia bacterium, assembly GCA_963701435.1. Taxonomy (GTDB): domain Bacteria; phylum Chloroflexota; class Anaerolineae; order Promineifilales; family Promineifilaceae; genus JAACFF01. The sequence continues at coordinate 217,640 of CAVPAL010000005.1, forward strand.
GGACGGACCTTGTCGGGCCTTTTGGGACAGGTCGACAGCGGGGTCAGCCTGTCGGGAGCCAGCCGCTTCATGGGGCAAGCGCCATGGCAAGCAGAGGATTTGGCGCGGCAATGGCAAAATCACTTCCGGCAAGAAATGACACCCCAGGTGCAGGCAGAACATGCCCGTTTGCGCCGCCGCCGCAAGAAGAAACGAGGTCGGCCTCAGAAAACCGTCGTGACAGGTTACTTGATAGGGGATGACTCGACGATGACGAAGCGGCGCGGCAAGAAAATGGAGGGCTTGGGCTGCCACTATGCGGGTACAGAGAAGAAGCCGGTGACTGGTCATAGTCTGGTGCAAGGGCTGTATCTGGTGTTGGGGCGTCGCTGTCCATTGGTCCCCAGGATGTATCGGCAGCGAGCTGTTTGTGAAGCCGAAGGCATGGACTTTGCCAGCAAGGTAGACATCATGGCTGAAATCATCAGCACTTTTGAACCGGTGCCGGGGACGTTGACCCATGTCCTGCTCGATAGTTGGTACACCGCCAAGCGCATTTGGCAAATCGCTCGTGAGCGCGGGTTCCTGATCACCAGCGGGTTGCGCAGCAACCGCTCGTTGCGAATTGAAGATGACCAGGCAGAAAAAGGGTGGCGCTGGCAGCGGGTGGATGAGTATGCTGACGCCTTGCCGAAAGCGGCTTGGCAGCACGTTTGCTGGCCCAACCAAAATGGTCAACGCTGGGTCTATGTCCATGTGGTCTCGACGCGCATCAAGAAGCTGTATCGCTGCCAATTGGTTATTGCCCGTGGCCAATGGGATGATGACAAAGAAGAAAGAACTTTGTATTGGGCTTCTTCTGACTTGACGGCTGATTTGATGACGTTGGTAGGCCACATTGCCACCCGCTGGGATGTGGAGGTTTTGTTTGCGGACACCAAAGAGCTTTTTGGCCTGGATCAGTATCAACTGATGACGGCCACGGCCATTATCCGTTTCTGGACCCTGGTCATGCTGGCTTACTACTTTCTCGACCAGGAACGAGCGCGTTATCAGCAGCAGACCGACCAACATCTGACCATTGGGGATGTTTGGCGGCAGGTTCGGCGAACTCATTGGCGATATTTCATTGATTGGATGCATCAGAAATTCAGGTTTGGCTGGCAGCCAGCCGATTTATATCTTGAACTCACTGGAGAAAGCCTCTGAGTGAAAAGTGCAAAGATAGTGCTCATAATTGATTTTCAATAATTTCCACTATGCTCTCTATATCCTGGTCAATTTCAATCGTGAATGCTTCATCTGTGCTCGGCGGTTCCAGGGTATCAAACTGACTTTGCAACATCTCTGCTTTCATGTAATGGTTTTGCCGTGCATGCATTCGCTCCCAGATAAGATCAAAACTTCCTTGTAGAAAAATGAAGCAGGTTTCATTGTTGACCCTAAGCTGATTTCGGTATTTTTTCTTCAGGGCAGAACAGGCGAGAACGGCCGTTTCCCCCTTCGCCACATGCCCGGCCAACAAATTATGTAAAATTGCCAGCCACGGATAGCGGTCATCGTCAGTTAAGGGAAAGCCGTTTCCCATCTTGACCACGTTTTCCGGCGGATGAAAATCATCCCCATCATAAAATGGACATCCCAATTTCTGAGCCAATGCTTCGCCAACCGTCGATTTACCACAGCCAGAAACGCCCATGATCACAAACACATGTACTGTCATGCTTTCACTCCGTTCAGCATTTCAACCGCTTTGAGCAAGTACAAAATGCCCTCATCTGCCCGATATTGCCAGTCGGCCACCCACTTCCGATGAAAATCGAGTACTCAATGTGACTTTGGCCCTGGGATATTCGATAGCTGATAAGACGCCAGTTTATCTGATCTGGCATACAGTATTGTAGTTTCAGTTGCCCCGAGAATGGTAATTGAGGCACGGCCGTTTGCTGTTTCAATTACCCGGCTGCCGGTTGGCGTTCCTTGATTGACAAGCAAACTTCCATCCCCTTTCAACTCAAACCTCATTTGCCGTTCATCCATTAACACCGGTTCGCCATCTTGGTTGATTAGCTGAATTGTGGCGAGAACGGCCGTTTTGCCTTCAAACTCAACTTGCTCACACCACCCTTGCAGCGCTGCGGCTTCTGCCGCACCTATTGGTATCAACGTTTGCTCGATGGTGTGTTCCACTACCCTTCCGTCGCCAGTCATTGCCACTGCCCGAATCTCATTCGCGCCCCGGTTCATTGCTACAAACCAGACCAACCCACTAGCTGGAAAAATATTGGGATCAGGCATCTTGGCGCCTTGTGAACGGCCGTTGACAAACAATTCTACCCGTTCGCAGTTCGAGTACACCCGCACCCGCTGCAATGCCTCAGGCTCGCCACTTCGGATCGGCCAGGTTGGTGATTCAATCCTGCAAACCGGTGTGTCTGTCTGATATGCCTGGAAGAGATAGTAGACATCTTTTGGCCGGCCCGACCGATCCACCAAGCCTTTTTGGTTGACATAAAGAATAGGGTTTTCGGGGCGTAACGGCGTGCCAAAATCTTTGAACACCCATTGCGCCGTGCCGGCCAGATTGGGCAAGCTGTTTTGCACCTGCAAATGCCACTCCATCAAATCCAGCATATAACTTTCGCTCCAATCAGAGTCCAGACTGGCGCGCGCTTCTCCTGCGGTGGACAAAGCCACACCGGGATTTTCTTCGTGGCTGGTATGATTGGCGATTTGGCGGCGCAAATGGGGGCCAGAATTGTGCCGCCCCACATGACAATCGCCGCCCCATTCAGCATGGAGCAAACGCGGAAAACGATTCATAGCATCGCGCAAAACCGCCTCATAATCTTCATACCGCCCGCGATACCAACCAGACCAGATGGAAGGGGAATAGACATCCACAATGTTTCCACCTCGATCGTAACGGCGCAGTGCAGTCAAACGAGATGAGTCAAGCTGATGGCTCAATTCGTGTAATTCAGTCAGAAAATTATAAACATCGTCATCATCAGTATGGGGATGTTCGCTTTCCCAATCCAGCTCGTTACCTAATCCCCAAAAAATGATAGACGGACGGTTAAAATGCTGCGCCGTCATCTCGCGAAACATGGTTCGCGCCTGATCTTTGAACAATTCACCACCGACGCCGCCACGGCACCAGGGCAATTCTTCCCACACGATAAGCCCCAACTCATCACAGGCGTCCAGCACAGCATCAGCCTGCGGATAATGGCCCAGGCGGATGAAGTTGAAGCCGGCAGCTTTGATTTGTTTTAGTTCGCGGCGACTCCAGGCATCAGGGACAGCGCTGCCGCGTCCGGCCCAATCTTCATGCCGATGGGTTCCGCGCAGCAGCAGGCGCTCGCCGTTCAAATAGAAAGGACCGCCTTCTGGAAAATCAAACGTGCGGAAGCCGATGCGCTCTACAACTTCATCGTATATCGTACCCTGGCAAGTGAGCTGTGCGGTTAATGAGTACAGGGCTGGATTGTCAGGCGACCAACGCTGCGGATTAGCAACGGGGAGCAGCTCAATGGTAAATTTTTCGCTTTCAATCGTGTGGGTGGTTTGCCAAACGGCCGTTCCCGGCGGTCCCATCAATTGCAAAATCAACTCTGTCCCATTCACTAAACCATCACATTCACCATGCAAGAAAAGAACGGCCGTTTCTCCCACCCATTCCGTGACAACATGCAACTGTACTAAACGCGCCGGGCCGGTTTCATACAACCACACGTTGCGCGTCAACCCGCCATATAAAAAGAAGTCAGACATATCTGAGGGGATAAGGTTAGGGTCTGGGCTATTATTCACAGCCACACGCAGTTGCCCACCAGCGGGCGGCAATTCCACGTCAAAGGCAGTGTAACCGCCAGCGTGGTTCCCAAACAATCTTCCGTCCAGCAAGACTCGAGCTGTCATGGCAGCGGCTTCAAAATGGATGAATCGCCGGCGAGAAACGGCCGTTTCCTCAATCTCTCGCTCATACCAGCCTGTGCCCCGTCGATAATGAAACGCTGGATCAGGTTCCATGGTATCCAATGCGTTCCAGGTATGTGGCAATGTCACCCATTTGGCTGCTTCATCTTCAAATTGAAAACGCCAGTTGTCGTTTATTTGTGTGCGATTTGTGTGAATCATCAGCGTGCCAGCCAACCGCCATCGACGGGAATAATTGCCCCATTCACATAATCTGAAGCGGCCGAGGCCAGGAAGACAGTGACACCGCCTAAATCTTCTGGATTCCCCCAACGTCCGGCAGGAATGCGTTCCAGAATGGCCTGATTGCGCTTGGCGTCGGCGCGAAGCGGGGCGGTGTTGTCGGTGGCCATGTAGCCAGGGGCGATGGCGTTGACGTTGATGCCGGAGGCGGCCCATTCATTGGCCAACGCTTTGGTTAAGCCAGCGACGGCACTCTTGGCGGCGGTGTATGCCGGAACCAGAATGCCGCCCTGGAAGGAGAGCATGGAGGCGATATTAATGATCTTTCCGCTGCCCTGCGCGATCATCACGCGCCCGGCTGCCTGTGACAGGAAGAAGAGTGCGTTGAGATTGATTTGAATGACGGCGTTCCAATCTGTTTCGCTGTAATCAACGGCCGTTGCACGGCGAATAATCCCGGCGTTGTTGACGAGAATGTCCAGGCGACCCAATTCACTTTGGATGCGGGCTACTTGTTGGTTCAAATCGGCGGCAGTGGCGCTTTCCAGATCAATTTGGATGGGGAGAAAGCGACGGTCGAGATTGGTAACGGCCGTTTCCACCGCTGCACAATCATTCAAATACAAACCCGCGATATCAGCCCCGGCTTCTGCCAAGGCCACAGCCATGCCATGTCCCAATCCACGACCAACACCGGTGACAAGGGCGACTTTTCCGGTTAGGTTGAAGCTGTTTAAAATAGTCATAGTGTATTGCGTAGTGCGTATATCTTTACGAAATACGCACTACGGATTCGTTTTACTTTTTTTGCCTGCAAGCCCAGCCACTTGCACAGCATCGGCTTGCACAGCTTGGGTGCGATGTTCACCGGCAAGGAACCAGAGGTAGTAAGATTGGAAACCGGGGGCGCCGACATAGGTGTGATAACCATCGGGGATCATCAGGATGGAGTTGTCTTTGACGGTGTAGTTGGTGGCGTCTTCTTCGCTGTGGTAGAAGCGCGTAATGCCAAAGCCATCGTCGGGGGTGACGCGGAAGTAGTACATTTCTTCGTGGTACGCTTCGTGGGGCAGGTTATCTACTTCGTGCTTGTGCGCCGGGTAGGTAGACCAGTTGCCGCTGGGCGTGAAGGTTTCGCCGACGATGAGCCGTCTGGCAGGAAAATCGGGTTGGACGCTTTCGACCAAAATCTGATGGAAATGACGGGTATGATTGTCTGCGCCCCATACGCCGGCAATGACTTGATCGGGCGTGATGAGGTATGGTTTTGTTTGCAAGTCACTGGGGGCGCTGGCGAGGGCGATTTGGGTGTCGGTAACGGCCGTTATCCCATATTCATTCCCCATCGGCATATAAACCGAATACGGCTTGCCGGCAAATACATTGGCGCGTTCGCCAATCTCAGTAAACGTTTCCCCTCCCACTTGAATCGTCGCCTTGCCGCCTAAGATAACGGCGATGACCTCGCGCTCACCTGTTTTGCCAACGGCCGTTTCCCCGGCCGCTAACACGAGCAATTCAAAATCCAACAGTTTACAAGGGTTGTAGGGCAGCGCGTTACGGCCCGGTTCTTGTGTTAATTTTGCAAAATAGTCCATCTTTTTCTCCTGTTTTGTGATGGTCAACTCCCCGCTTCGGCCGCGCGCCAGCTTCGGTTGCAAGCTTTGTTAGTGTTAGGCTGTGTCTGAGTTATTAGCTTGTTGATTTGCCATTTCGTCAATTGATTCTGCTAACATTTCGGCAAACGCTTTGTTTTTTGCAGTCAGTTCATGGAGGGTCACTTTGGTGACTGGCTGTTCACTGTCAGGCGACAGCCAATAGGGCTGTACGGTCATGCTTAGACTACGCCCAGGAAATTCATAACGATAGGCGTCTTCTTCGAATCTTCGGTAAAAACGAATATTTTTGTTCTTAAACACGATTCGAAAGTCGCGTTCAATTTCCTCATAGTCGAATTTCAAGATACGTACCATCGAATTGGCATAACGATTCTTGAAGATGAATGCCAACGAGATTCTCATTATGGCAAAAACAACAATGAAAAATATACCCGCCACTTCTATCCCGAACCCGAGCAACAACAAGAGAATTATCAGCAAGATGGAGATTACCGCTGAGACGGCCCAAACAATACTCTGGAAGTGAATGTGCTGTTTTTGCCAACGTGAAGATACCATCTTTAATCCTCCTTTTTTGTCTGTCCCCAAAAATTAGGATTCTTCCCCTCGAGGGTCAACAATGCTTCCATAAAAAAATAATCGCCAAAAATGAGATAGTCGTCAGGTGCCCAGCCTTTGGGGACGTGCAAAGCACCATGTTTGAGCAATCCTTGTCCGGCCGGGTCTGTTTCCAGGCAGGTGTTAACAAGCGCCATTATCATGGCTTCGCCTTCTGCTTGCAAGTGGAGATCATCGCTTAATTGGGCGATGCGCAGCAGGCCACAGGCAGCGATGGCTGCGGCGGAGCTGTCACGATAAGGTGTTTCATTGGCTGGCAGTTGCAAATCCCAAAGCGGGATTTTGTCTTCAGGTATTTTGTTGAGGAAGTAAACGGCCGTTTGCCGCGCCGCCTCTATAAACTGTGGCTCATCACACCACTGTGCCGCTAAAGCTAAGCCATAAATCAACCACGCCTGCCCGCGTGCCCAGCAGGAATCATCGCTAAAACCTTGATGGGTTCGCCCGGCAATCGGTTCGCCCGTTTCCTGATTAAAAAAGTAGGTATGAAAACTGCTGCCATTTTCTCGAATCAAATATTGACGGCTGAGGCGGGCATGATGATAAGCGGCTTCGTGATAACGGGGATCACCGGTTTGTTCGCTGGCCCAAAAGAGCAGAGGCAGATTTAACATCGTATCGGCAATGATTTGTCCACCTTTAGTCGTATCGCCCACGGCTCCCCAGGCTTGAATATAGTTCCCCGGTTCGCGGTAACGCGCCAGCAACTGATCGGCCGCATCCAAAGCTAATTGGGCGGCGGCGGAATCGCCTGTTAGCTGCCATTGAGCACGGGCGCTGAGACTGTAGAGAAAGCCGAGATCGTGGGTGATGTGGATTTGTTTCTCCAGTCGGGTGTAGAAGGTAGGCAGCAGGGAAACGGCCGTTTCGCGGAAAACGGGTTCGTCGGAAGCAGCATAGCTCAACCAAAGCAGTCCCGGCCAAAATCCTGCCAGCCAGTTGACATTGTCGTTAAGGGTATAAGTGAGGCCGACTCCCGTGTTGGGAAAACGGCCGTTAAAAACGCCAATATTGCGACGAACGCGCACGAACGCCTTGCTGAGAACAACGGCCGTTTTTTCGTTATCGTTATTTATCGCTGCACCCGACCCGATGCGTCGCCGCCGGCCAGCCGCTTGACTTCTGCCACGGTTGCCAGATTGACATCGCCCAAAATGCTGTGCTTGAGGCAGGACGCCGCGACGGCAAAGTTCAGCGCATCTTCATCAGCCATGCCCGTGTGCAAGCCGTAAATCAGACCGGCCGCAAACGAATCGCCGCCGCCAACGCGGTCGATGATGTCGGTGATGTCATAGCGGCGGCTGAGGAAGAACTCAGCGCCATTGTAGAGGCAGGCCGACCAACCATTGTGGCTGGCGCTAAAACTCTCGCGCAAAGTAATCGCCTGATATTTCAGATTGGGGAAGGTGGCAAACATCTTTTGGGCCAACGCTTCGTAGCGGACTGTATCGAGATCGCCTGAGGTGACGGCATGATCCACGTCAGCGTCTTCCAGTCGTACCCCCAATGATTTCTGGCAATCTTCTTCGTTGGCGATGCCCACATCCACGTATTTGACCAATTCGCCCATCACTTCTGGCGCCGTTTTGCCATACTGCCACAGTTTTTTACGGAAGTTGTAATCACAGGAAACAGTAACGCCGCGTGCTTGCGCGGCCTGTACGGCTTGTAGCGACAAGGCAGCCGCTGTCGCACTAATGGCCGGTGTGATGCCAGTAATGTGGAACCAGCCGGCGCCATCAAAAATAGCGTCCCAATCGAAATCTTCTGCTTTAGCAGTGCTGATGGATGAATGGGCGCGGTCATAAACGACGTTGGAAGCGCGTTGATTGGCTCCCGCTTCCAGGAAGTAGACGCCCAGGCGTTCACCCTGGCGTGAGATGAAAGCGGTATCGACGCCATAACCACGCAAGAAGCGAATGCAAGCATCGGCGAGCGGATTGGCCGGCAGAGCCGTGACAAAAGCGGCATCTAAGCCAAAGTTTGCCAGTGATAAAGCCACATTGCCTTCGCCGCCGCCAAAGGTCGCTTCTAATGCTGGTGATTGAAAAAATCGCTCGAAACCGGGAGATTTCAAACGCAGCATAATTTCACCGAATGTAACAATACGTGTGGTCATTTTTATTTCTCCTCAGACGTATTGCGTATTTCGTATTGCGGAAACTTTCGTCCTGCGCAGTACGAAATACGCAATGTTCACGCTTTTTATCGAATCGTTTTCACTAATTGAACGCCTTCTGCCGTCAATTCCTGAATTTTCCCAAATTCCCCATCATTGATGAGCTGCTTTTTGACCAGCCAGCTACCGCCACAAGCATGCACCATCGGCAAGCTTAAATAGTCAGCCAGGTTTGCCGGGCCTATGCCGCCGGTGGGGATAAATTTGACACCGACATAGGGGCCGCCAATGGCCTTGAGCGCTTTGACGCCGCCGGCCGCTTCTGCCGGGAAAAATTTCAAGAGCCGTAATCCTTTGTTTAAAGCCATGTTGATTTCAGTTGGGGTCATGACGCCGGGAGTGATGGGCACGTTATTGGCGATACAGTAATCGACTACGTCGGCATCAAAGCCGGGCGTGACGATAAATTTTGCGCCGGCGGATACGGCCGTTTCCGCCTGTGCAACCGTCAATACCGTACCCGCCCCAACTAAAATATCCGGATGCGCCGCGCTCATTTTTTGGATGGCTTCCGCTGCCGCCGCTGTACGGAATGTGATTTCGGCGCACGGCAGCCCGCCAGCGAGTAATGCCTGACCCAGGGGAACGGCCGTTGCTGCATCATCAATCGCGATCACCGGAATAATCCCAAACTTTCCAAGTTTTTCAATAATTTCGCTCATAATAAACTCCTTTCGATTCAATTTGTCAGTGCTATAGACATTAAGATAATGTTTTTGTTTGTAGTAACCACTTTAGCGGTGTGCGATCAGGGGATCGCCCACGACTAAAGTCGTTACTACAAACCCCAAATGTTTTTCTTAACATCTATAAATTACCTGCGCACGCCTCGCTGCCCTTTTTCAAGCAAGTCATTTAACGCCGATTGCGTCACAACGACCATATCACCCACTTGACTTAACGCCATTGCAGCGAGCGCGGCTCCCATCTGTAAACCACGCGCAAATTCGTCTGCCAGCCAACCGTGAATTACCCCGGCTGCCAGCGCATCTCCGGCGCCTAATGCGTCAATAATGATTGTTTCATAGGCAGATTGGTGAATGAACTGCTGCCCATCCCAACCGACCACACCCTTAGAACCAATCGAAACGACGATATGCCGGGCCTGCGTTTTTTCAGCAAGTTGCTCAATGACTTCTTCCGGCGTGCCTGACACGCCAAACAGCAGCTCAGCGTCTCTCTTGGCGCAAAATAACAGCGCACTGTTTTGCAATAGCGGCAGCAGGATTTCGGCAGCTTTTGAAGGGGGCCACAACTTGCCGCGATAATTCACGTCAAAGCTGACCGGTACGCCGGTGGCTTGGGCGCGGGCAACCGCCTCCTGAATGATGGCCTGGCATCCCGCAGACAGGGCGGGTGTAATGCCCGACAGATGCAACAGCCGTGTATCAAGCAGGGCGTCCCAATCGATTTGTGCCGGGGTCATTTGAGTCACACACGAGTTGTCGCGGTCGTAAATCACTTGAATGATGCGCGGTGGGGCAACCATTTCCACAAAGTAGTTGCCGATACGGCCGTTTTCCCGCCAAACCACACCCGACAAATCGATGCCGCGCAGTCGAAATTGATTGGCAGCTAACCGCCCCAACGCATTATCCGGCAGACTGCTAACCCAACTACAACGGTGGCCTAACTGCGCCAACACAGCCAGCACATTCGACTCTGAGCCGGCGATATTCATATCCAGCTGCGATGTCAGCTCCAATGGCCGGCCAACTGGCACACTCAGTCGCAGAAGCGACTCACCAAATGTTGTCACATCAAATTGTGTCATATGCGTTTACCCTTGCACCATTCGTCCATCCATTTCCCGCGCGGACTGCTTCGATAATCTCTTGATAACGCCAACCATCTCTGAACGTTTGGTAACCCTGGTTTCCCTCGTCACGAATATCAGCCACAAATTCATGGGCCAAAATTGTCCAATTGCGCTGCGTGTGATCGGCGATGTCCGGTTGGGCAGCAGTGATGTGGGCCGGCAGCGGCATTTCTTGCCATTGGCCGTGATGAGGGTTGATGTAAAGCGGCCCCTGCCCGTAATGGCCTTCAATGTAGATGGCGGCGTCACGGCCGTAAAAAACAATGTGATCGGGATGAAAACGGGGCTGTAAACCACTGTGCTGGAACAGGGCGGAAACGGGCTGTTCAGTTGCCATCTCCGCCGCCATTTTTGCCAACACCGTGTACGACCAATCCGCATCCGCCTCTGCCCAGTTCAAGTTGGGATCGTCAGCCGATTCTGGGATGAAGTTGTGCCGTTCACGGAAATGGTGGACGCCATTCGACAACGGGAGCCTGGGCCATATCGCTGCGGGTTGTGCCGCAAACGGCCGTTATCCTCCCGCCTAACACATGCTCCACAATCGAGAGTTTGTGGGTGAAATTGTTATTCAACCGCCCGCCGCCCTGATCCAGCCGGTGCGACCAGCCAAAGGGAATCAGTGGATTGAGATTAAAGTGCGAGATGCACTCCACTTCCAGCGGTTCGCCGATGGCTCCTTGGGCTACCAATTCTTTGGCGTGCAGGACGTGGGGTATGTAGCGATAGGAGGCCGCATAGGCGGTTTTGACGCCGGCTTCTTTTGCTTTTTGATAGAGTGCTTTGGCGTGAACGGCCGTTGCCGCCAGCGGTTTATCGCAAAAAACATGACAGCCATGCGCCTAGCGCTGCCAGAATCGGCTCATAATGCGCTCCACCTGGTGTGCCAATCGCCACGATGTCCGGCTGCAAATCGACGAGCGCTTGCTCCCAATCCGTTCCGGCATGCGGGATTTTCAATTCAGATGCGACGCGTTTGACCACATCGCGGGTACGACTGACCATACCCACAATTTCGACGCCGGCTTCACGCAGTGCCAGTGCATGGCCCTGTCCGGCATAGCCCGATCCCAGGACGAGCGCCCGCAAAAATTTGGTCATGATTACCCGGCCACGAGAGTCAAGTTGCGGCGCAGGGGGGCGAAGTTGCCGCCGGATTCTTCTTTAACGGCCGTATCAAACATCCCCGTCAATTCCGCATACTCATCAGCCGATAAGGTCACATCAAAGGCATCAATCGAAGCCTGCAATTGCCGTTCTGAGCTGACGCCAACGATCGGCGCGGCGACGCCCGGCGAATGGCGCACCCAGGCGACGGCCAACTGCGCCGGGTGCAAATTGCGGTCGGCGGCAAATTGATAGAAGCCGCTGATGGCATCGCCGTATTTTTCCAGCCATTCAGGCACACGCTTGTCACTTTGCCCGCGTGAATCAGTTGGGATGGGTTGGCCAGGCTGATATTTGCCGGTCAACAGTCCCAGCGCCAATGAACGATAGGTCGTAATCGCTATATTTTCGGCGACTGCTTGGGGAATGACTTCCACTTCAACGCCACGTTCGATGAGGTTGTAGGGAATTTGATTACCCACCAGTTTGGCCCAGCCATTGCGTTGGGCCACGGCATTGCAGTGCGCCAACAGCCAGGCCGGGAAGTTGCAGCAGCCGATATAGCGCGTTTTGCCGGCCACGACGGCATTGTTTAAGGCTGCCATCATCGGCTCGATCAGCATGTTTTCACGCGGCCAATGAATCATGAAAAAGTCTACGTAATCGGTTTGCAGACGGGTCAGGCTTTCGTCCAAACTTTGGGCAATCCAGTCGGCGTCTGGTGTTTTTGGTCACTTTGGTGCCAATAAACAGATCGTCGCGCTTGCCTTTGATAATGCGTCCCAAAATTTCTTCGGTAACGCCGCCACAATAAGCAGCGGCCGTATCAATGAAGGTGACGCCCTGGGCAACGGCCGTGTCCAAAATCCGCGCTGATTCTGCTTCATCACAGCGGTCGCCAAACATCATCGTGCCCAGGCACATTTCTGAAATTTCTACGCCGGTATTGGCAAATTCAATGGTATTCATCGTTTTGTCCTTTTTTCCTAATTTTTCTGTAGGGATGAGACAGGCGAGAAATCATCTTGTTTTGCAGAAAGACCATCTCCCCCGCCTGTCTCGCCCTCTTGCCCACATTACCCGTCTCGCGTCGGGCGAGACGGTGCGGAGATAATGCCATTTGTCTTAGACCAGGCCATGCCGCACCGTCCCGCCCCTACGAAACATTATTGTTACGGCCGTGCCGGGGTGCCATCGGGTAAACGTGCCTGTGTCCATTGAATGACTTCATCTTGTGGCGGGTATTTGGCGGCCAATGTTTCGTTGATGTCGATGCCCAGACCGGGTTGGTCGTTGGGATAGAGGTAGCCATTGCGCACTTCCGGCAGGCCGGGGAAGATGTCATAGTCGAGTTGTCTGAGGCTGATACCATTCCTGAATGCCAAAGTTGGGCGCCCACAAGTCCAAATGTAAGTTGACGGCATGGCCGACCGGCGAGGTGTCGCTGGGGCCGTGCCACGCCGTGCGCACGCCAAACATATTGGCAAAAGCGGCCACATTGCGCGCCGGGGTCAGGCCACCCATCTGGCTGATGTGCATGCGGATGAAGTCGATCAAGCGCTTGGCGATCAGCGGCTGCCACTCATGGGGATTGTTGAACAGTTCGCCCATCGCGATGGGCGTGGCGCATTGCTGGCGGATGTTGTTGAACCAGGTGGTTTGTTCTGGCGGCAGCACGTCTTCCAAAAAGAACAGCTTGAATGGCTCAACATCTTTGGCAAACTGCACGGCATCAATGGGGGTCAACCGTTCATGGACATCGTGCAGCAGCTCGATTTCGTCACCCAATTCGGCGCGCACATGGGCCAATAGATTGAGCGTGTCGCGCATGTAGGCTTTGGGGTCGAAATAGGCGCCATCTGGTGCGTTTTCCGGTTTGACCATCTCCTCCGCTATGCCGCCGTAGATGCCTAGCTGCACCCGAAAATAACGGTAGCCCTGTTCCTGATAGGCGCGGATATTGTCTACGACTTGTTGGGGAGAACGGCCGTCTGCATGCACATACACATGCGCCCCTTCGCGTACTTTGCCGCCCAGCAGTTGGTAGACTGGCATTCCCGCCATCTTGCCTTTGATGTCCCACAACGCCTGGTCGATGCCCGAAATGGCATTGTTCATCACCGGCCCGTTGCGCCAATAACCGTTGACCATCGCCATCTGCCACATTTCTTCGATGCGGGACACATCGCGCCCAATCACAAATGGCTTGATATGTTTTTCAATGGCGGCGTGGACGGCATGAAAACGCTGTTTGTAGGTGGCGCAGCCCAACCCATACAGTCCAGGCTCTGAGGTGATTACCTTCACAATGATTAATTGTGATTTACCGGGCTGGGTAATGATGGTTTTGACATCTTTGATGGTGATGGGCATGAGTGCTCCCTTAAAATCCGATTTCTCAGAGAAATCGGATTTTATCGCTAACCAACTTGTAAAATCTGGCGCGGAAACAACATCGCTTCCAAGTCTGGACGCAGGAGGCGAACCAGGGTTTCTACAAAGTAATAATCGCCGTAAATCAGGGGATGATCCATCCAATTGTGGGGAACGGAACGGGAACCATGAAGTAAGATGGCGGGAACGGCCGTTTCCCGCGTAGAATAGTTCTGCCACAAAGAAAGCGTAATCGCTTCCGCTTCAGCCCGCCATTGCGCCGCTAACGCTACATCCGTCTCGCCAGCCTCCAGCTCAAGCAATCCCGCGGCAATCACCGAAGCCGCTGACGAATCTCGGTAGGTGTTGGGAATGTCCAGGCTGTTGTAATCCCAAAAAGGCACCTTGTCTTCGGGCGCGTTGGCAATGGCGTAATTGGCTACCTGACGGGCCGTGTAAAGAAAAACGTCGTCACCCGTCCAGCGATAGATTTCCGCAAAGCCATACAACGCCCAGCCCAGCCCGCGTGACCAACAGGTGTCGTGGCTCAAGCCCTGGTGCGTTTCCTGGCGTAAAAAGACGCCTGTGTCTGGATTGAAATCAGCCACTTGAGATATGGAGCCATCGGGACGCATTAGAACATGGCGGCTGGTGCGGGCGTGACGGGCGGCGATACGGCCGTAACGCAAATCACCCGTCTGCGCACTGGCCCACAAGAAGAAGGGCATATTCATCATCAAATCGACATTGATACGGCCGCGTTCGTGTGGTGGGCCATCAATGCGCCCCCAGGCCTGCATATATTCGCCGCGTGGATTGTAACGTTGTGTAAATGTTTCGGCGGCTGTCAAGGCATCTGGCAAAAGAGATTCATCACCCGTGATGCGGTAGCCAAGCACGTTAGAGAGATAGAAGATAAAGCCTAAATCATGGGTAAGTGTTGTTTCTTTCAGCCATGCAAGTTCAGCAGTCCATTTGAAGGCGGCCGTTGCCATTTTCTGCATCTTGGGTGTGCGCATAGGCCAACCACAACAACCCTGTCCAGAAGCCATCGACCCAATGGCTGGGAATACGCTCTTTTTCGGCCGTTACCCACGCACCATTCTCACAACGCTCCGGGAAGTAGGTTAAGGTTTCGCTATTTTGGGTTATGATTTGCAAACTATAATCAAGCGCTTCTTCCAGTTGATTTTTCAATTATACCCTCCTTACTTAACCATCAAAGGTTAGTTATGTTCACCCCTTGTTCGCGAGCAGCCGCCTCCGGAATTGTGAAAGCCCCAGATTCTTCTCCCGTCGAACTGTGCCCAATCACACCATTCTTTGCGGAAATAATGCGTATAAGGTCATCGTCTTTGTCGTTGACAGTGACTTCTACAATTTCCAAGCCATCCTGTGATAGATTAATCCCAAGTGCCACGCTTTTACCTGCTTCAAGTTTGGCGGCGAGTTGGGTGCTTAGCTCAGAAACCATCTTTTTAATTTCAGCACCCGTCACTTGTTTGAGTACCGCCTGCATAAAATCTGCACTCCTTATGAGAGCAATGGCGGAAGTGGCTGGTTTAAGTGCCACACTTAATGTCTCTAAACTTTTCTTACTGAAATGGGGATGATCACCTTTCGCCACGCTCCCAAAAATACTAGTTGGCCCTCCCAGAATGCGGACCACACCGCCAATCAAAAACCCGACACCAGACTTTTGGCCTTCCGTCATATCGCCTGTTTCATAATAATGAACATCGCCGTCTGCATCTTGGCGTATGAGGACTATCTCCTCATAATAGACATAGTTCAGGCTTTTGGCTTCTTTTAATGTTTTCAAGGCACGTCCTCCTGACGCTTCCTCAGTAAAAGCAGCCACTAAAACTCCCACCGTTTCTTGTTTTTTTTGATTCATCTGTAAACCTCCGTTATTCAGATTTTCTATAAGATTGTCCAGAACCCATCTACCCAATGGCTGGGAATTCGTTCTGGTTCGGCCGGTATCCAGGTACCATTTTCCCGATGTTCAGGAAAACAGGTAGCGGTTGCCATGTTTTTGGCAATGATTTGTAAGCTGAAATTAAATGCTTCTTCCAATTGATGGTTCAACAGTAGAAATTCTTCTTCGCTTCAAAATTTTTAGGCAACATTCATGACAGTGTCAGGGCAATCCTCCGGGAGGTTTCGTCTATAACCTGGGCACTTGTTTAAACCTCCCGGAGGCTCCCCGTTAAACTAGTCAATATTCGTTAGCGGGCGGGGGAAAAGATTCGCAAACAGATCAGGACTTACCAGACGCAATAAGGTTTCGAGGAAATAATAATCCCCATAAATCAGACCATGATCGGCATTGCCAATCCGCTACAAAGTGGGTTGCATGTTTCAAGATGCACGCCATATCATCTTCTTGAGTCGCATAATTCTTCCACAGCGATGTCGGCAATATCTATCGCTTCGCTGCGCCATCTTCGGCAAGTAGATCGTCAGTTTCAGCGTCAGCGAGTTCCAGTAAACCCGCAGCATATACCGCCGCCGCCGATGAATCTCGATATGTGTTAGGAATTTCCAGGCTGTCGTAATCCCAATATGGCACTTTATCTTCTGGGGCATTGGCAATGACATACTCAGCCAACCGTCGAGCTGTATATAGGAAAACAGGTTCTCTTGTACGACGGTAAGTTTCGGCAAACCCATAAAGAGCCCAGGCCTGACCACGTGACCAGCAAGAGGCGTGGCTGAGTCCCTGAAGCGTTTCCGGGCGCAGATAAGCGCCCGTGTCCGGGTTGAAATCAGCAACATGCACGGTGGAATTGTCAGGCCGAATAAGGACAAGACGAGATGTTCGTGCATGTCTGGCTGCAATTCGGGCGTATTTCATATCCCCGGTCTGGTTGCTGGCCCAAAACAGGAGCGACAAGTTCATCATCAGGTCAATATTGATCTGACCGCGCTGATGAGGTGTTCCGTGAATATTTCCCCAGGCCAACAAATACTCGCCGCGCGGATTCCAACGCTGTGTAAAGGTTTCGGCGGCGGTCAAGGCATTTTCAAACAGGGACTCATCCCCAGTGGCATAGGCTCCCAAAACGTTGCTCAAATAGAAAATAAAGCCGAGATCGTGCGTGCCCAGGGTTGTCTTGAGCCAGGCTACACGGTCAGTCCATTCGCTGGCCGCGGCCTCGAATTTTGGGTTTTTTGTATAGGCATAGGCCAACCATAGCTGGCCCACCCAAAACCCATCGACCCAATTGCTGGAAAGGCGCTTTTGATTGACCGAAGTCCATGTTGAACCGTGGCAGCGATCAGGAAAATCTTCCAGCAGAGGAATGCTATTTTCAATTTTTTCAAGACTGAAATCTAAGGCAGCCTGCCATATATCGTTCAAGATGAACCTCTTTAGCAAAACCAGTTTTCTACGCTTAGGGTTCGTTCAATAATAAGTTTGTAGTAAACCAAATGTCCAAAGTTAACAACGAACGAATCCTTAGTAACCTTCATCATCCAGGGAGATTGCCTTCACTGGGTGGCTCCAATCCCTTCCCCAGTTAGTAGTTCACCGGTTTCTCTTGGAACTACCCACTGCTCGACTTCCTTGGCAATAACTGGATCACCAATCACACCATCTTTGGCTGTGATAATGCTGATGACTTCTGTGTACTTTACCTTGCTGGCCACTTCGGTGATTGTCCAGTCCTTTCTCTGATAAAGCAAGGCCAAGAGCGACATTCTTGCCTTCTTCTAGTTTGGCGACTAGTTGGGCACTTATTTCGGCAACGGCCGTACGTATCTCGGCATCACTGGCTTTTTTTCGCACCGCATGTAAGAACTTATTACTGGTGGTCAAAGCAATAGCCGAAGTGCCTGGTTTAAGCGCTCACGCCTAATTGTTCCAGGCTTTCATCCTTGAAACCGGCATCCCCATGTGCGGCCGCGCCACCAATGATCGCACCAGCACCAGCGGCGGCGACGATACCAATTGGCCCGCCAAGAATGCCAATGACACCACCAATCAGCGCCGCCAATCCCCGAGCCTTTGCCGGTACTCATATCGCCTGTTTCATGGTAATGGACACCACCTTCAGCATCCTGGCGAATGACCGCGGCATCTTCAAAACGGACATACTTTAAGTTCCTGGGCTTCTTTTAAAACCTGCAAAGCATTTTCCCCAGATGCCTCATCTGGGAAAGCAGCCACTAAAATTCCAACCCCTTCAATTTTTTGATTTTTTTGACTCACTTGTAAACCTTCCTTCACTCATTTACTTAGAATTTCTATTCGCTAATAGTGGATACGTACATTCCTTAATCTTTTCAACAATCCACTCCAGAAGTACAAAAACAATGACATAGAACAAGCCAAATAAGATTGGCTCACCTGGCAGCGGTACGGCATCGGCCGGCAGACCTTGCAGATCTGATCAATGGTTTGATTTATGGCGATATAAATCAAGGCCACAATGAGCACAATGAAAATCGTCATTAAAAATTGCAACAAGTTAATCACTAATCCGCTGCCAGATTGTGTTTTCTCGTTTCGGCCGTCTGGGGTTAATATTAAAGGCCATCCGCAAGACTGGGTTGACAATGAATATATTGAAAACTGCCCATGACCAATCCCAAGATAACCACAAAATCGATCAATGTCTGCTGGGTGCTCAAAAAAGTGCCCCAGCCAATGAAAAAGTAAACCGCGCCAGCCGCCCACCAGCGAATAATCAGAGAGATATTGCGGTCAGTTAAATACTTGCGGAAACGGCCGTTGTTCATCATCATCAAAACTCAGCCGGTTTAACATTTCCCCAACTAAGCAAAGGAACTACCAGCGAACCGATCAGATAGATGACAATGGCAATGCCCATTAACAACAAAGTGTCACGCATATCAGCCATCGTCAAGTTTGCTTGTGCGGCCACATCTGTTGCGTAAGATGTTGATATAAATAAAGGCAAAAGCGGCGGCCACCCAACAGGATACTGTAAAAAGGATGATGCCTCTGTGCTTGTCAATCAAGGTCACGTTGAAAGCTGTTGTCAAACCAAAAATGATAAACAGAAACAGGTAAAACCCAATCTGGTTGGCAAAGATTTTTGTCGTGGCCAGGATATGGATTTGGGACAAGGCCAATTGTCCCAACGCATTTATCATGACGAGAGCGACGGCTATCTTTAATATCCACTCTTTCATTAGATGTCTCCTTCCAGACGAATGCGTTTTTCAGTTTCAGAATCGAAAAAATGCACCCGACTCATATCAATATATACTTCAAGCAAATTACTATCTAACTGGTGTGAATTCTTGACTCAGCCTGGCTATAAAATAAAAATCTTCAATCTGTAAATGCACAAGCCAATGATCACCAAGAAATTCCTGGTTGATGATTTCACCACAAATCAGCTTCTGTGAATTCATTGGGATTTACAGTGAAATGTTCCGGTCGCATACCTAAGTATAATGTCATCATTGGTATATTGCTGCCATTGCCTGCAATTGTCTTGCTGGAATGTGCAAATTCATACCGGGAGCAATAAACCGGCCATCTTCAATCTTTCCGGTGAATAAAATTCATCGGCGGGCTACCGATAAAGCCACCTACAAATATATTCTCCGGCCAATTGTATACATTCGCCGGCGTATCGATCTGCTGCACACGCCCATCATCCATGAACAACAATGCGATCAGCCATGCGTGATGGCTTCCGTTTGGTCGTGGGTCACATAGATGAATGTATTACCTAACTGTTGATGCAATTTCGCTATTTCCCGGCGGGATTGGCGCGCGTAATTTGGCATCCAAATTACTCAATGGTTCATCCATCAAAATAACGTTGGCGAAGCTGACAATAGACCGGCCCAGGGCAACACGCTGGCGCTGCCCACCAGACAAATTTTTCGGATAACGGTTCAATTGTCCTTTCAACTCCACGATCTCAGCCGGCTTGCATCACTTTTTCGTGGATTTCATCCTCGTCTTCATGGCGAATTATCTGGCTAAAACCCATGTTTTGGTAAACCGACATATGCCCATACAGCGCGTAATTTTGAAAAACCATGGAGATATCACGATCTGAAGGCGCAACATCATTAATGCGCTCCCCGGACAAAATCATGTCGCCCGTCGATTATTTCTTCAAGGCCGGCGATCATGCGCAATACCGTGGATTTCCCACAGCCAGATGGCCCGACGAGCACGATGAATTCGCCATGTTCGATCTCGATATTGAAATCATAGACGGCCTGAAACCCTCCGGGATATATTTTGTCTACGTTATCTTAAAATCAATTCTGGCATGGGATACCCCTTACTTTTGCAAAATAGCTAATTCAATATTGTGATCAACAATATATTTTTCGCGTTCACGGGACGCGTTTGATGCAGAATAATCGAAGCAGCAAACGCTGCGACACTGGTTAAAATCAACAAAGCCACAATGACGATTCTGCAGCGGATTAACAATCTCTGCCGGAATCCAAAACAAACGCAGGAGTTGAAATGCAGCCAGCGCGAGTCCCGACATAGCCCCAGCTCATGGCATATGCTTTCTGCTTTACAGACATCAGAAAACCGAACAAGCGACAGGAAGATATTCAGCATAACAAAAATACCCAATGCGGCATCAACATTCATTCTGTTAACATAAAGTATTGTAAAGAGCGTATTCCCAAGAAGATACAGCAAGATTAACTGCTGGCTGAGGGAATTTGCTACATACAGACGTTTTTCACCCTCGTTCATGCGATTAGCTTCCTGATAATTGGGTTGCCCTCTCTGATTCTTTGAACAAACGCCAAAATGGCGATGATGGCAAAGATAACTAAAATCACAATCAAAGTAGAGAGCAGCACCATACTGGCATCAAACACAAATGTCGAAGGGACGTAATCTTCCATTGATGAGAAGTCCAGGGCGAGATAGCCTGCTTTGTATATGGGAACAACTTGCAGCAAGAAATAGGAGTTCAGGGAAACATACACAGTCATAATCAGGGCTAATGCCAACCCAAATAATCCTGGTCTGTATTTGTGCAGTCGAAACACCAGTAAAGCCACGGCAAATACGACAAACAAAATCGCGAGACTAAAGGCTTCTTTATTGAAGACTTGTAAGTGTTTATAATATTCAAACATTTCAGATGTGCCATCATAAAAATAGCGCATAATAGTTGGTCATAAAACCAAGATAGAGCACAAACAAGGCCAGACAAAGGACTTCTATGGCATAGACCACGAAGGATTGTGCTTTCACTAGAGTGTTTTTCATAATTCACCTTTCCTGATGCGTTAAACCGCAATGGACAGGGTCGCAAGGCTTGCACAGGTTGCAAGGTAGAGGGAGAATCACTTGACTTGGCAACTCTGCATCTCTGCAACGCTGCTAAAAGAACCTATTCAGTCATGCGTGCATAAGCATTGCGGTAAACTTGAACGTAATCTTCAATACCGGCATCAAGATACATTTGTTTCAATGCGTCAACGCTGTCAACGGCCGTATCAGCACCGGTGATGAACAAGAAAATTTGATCGACTTGTTCTTCATTAATAGCCAATTGTCCCAACTTGGCCAGATCCTGTTCGGTCAAAGAAAAGACCGGGGGAACAAGGCGGAACAAGCGGGTTTTCGGACTCGTAGGATGTGGAGACAACATCTTCGCCAATCCAAAGTGCCCAGGCATCCATACCACGATTAATAGTGGTTTGCAATTCGAACCCAATCTCTTTCTGGTAGCCAATCGGAATTTGTGAACCAATGAAATCACGCAGGTAGCCGGACATATCACAGCTCTTCAATTCACAAGAGCCATCCACCAGCCACTGCATTGAACTTGGGATATTCGATCCCATCAGGAGCAGAAAAGGTCGCACCTTCTTCCAGGCCATATGGCGGGCCGTAATTCTGGACAACATTCCCTTCTTCGGTGAAGAAGTAATCAAACAGCGTGAGGGCCGCATTGATTTCCTCTGGTGTGGAAGCGGTAGAAATTGCCCAGCCATCAGGTTTAATGACGCGGGTGTTTTCGTTGAAGTGGATGAATTCATCGGAACCAACGGTTGTCAGCGGCGGCAGCATACCGACGACATCTTCGTTAGAGGCCGTTGTGGAGGCAATCCAGTCCAAGGTCATAAAACCAAACTGCTGTTGGCCTGCTTCCTCATCTTTTGTGTAGAAGAAGTTGCGGAAGTTATCGCTGTTGCTCAGGTCGGCAAATTCAGAATGAATCAGACCTTCGGAGTACAGGTCGGCCAGATCGATCAACGCCTTCTAAGAAGGCATCTTCAGCGTATGAATATTGCAATTCGCCATTGGCATCCAGATAGAAGCGTGCACCATAGGAGTCAGAGCCATGTACGCGTTGGCCACCCCAATAGGTGATCAGGCGTAATACGTCTTCACGATAGCTAGATTGACGGACTAAAGAAGGGCGATATTTCTGCACCCTCGACAACTGCGCCGGTCGATACTTTGGAAAGCGTATTCGGCGAAAGTTCGACGACACGCCACAGGGCAACCAGTTCGTCCATGTCATACACGGCCGTTTCGCCCAAGGTACAGGTCTGATGGTTTTTCCAGATCAGGATAGGTTTCAGCAATGTAGGCCAGCAGTGTGTCCCGCGCCACATCACGGGTCAGCGTGCCGGCGGCCGCTTCGTTCTGCAGATCGACGACATTGGTTGGATTGCGATCCCAGTAGCCTTCGTAGGCCGGGGTCAGGGTGTGGGTTTCAGCTTCCAGCGCTTCATCGGAATCGAGCAGCGCGGTTACCCATGTTTCACGGCCGTCAAATACACGGGCATAGTTGCCCAATTCTGCGGCATACGGAACAAAGTAGATACCACCATCATAAGCAGTAACTGCTTTGGCGATATTGGGGTTGGCTTCCAGATAGGCAGCGAAGTGTAGGCATCTGATCCAGATGTTCATTCAGGTTCACAAAGTACCCTTGAGCGCCATAGCTCATGAAATCTTCGCGCAATACCGCTGCCGCCAAAGATCGTCGGCATTTTCAAAACCGGTTGCTGCGGAAACATCGATCATTTCTGAAGCGCTTTGATCTTGAATGGTCACATCGTTGAGTTGCAATGCCAAGTTGCTCTTGAATGTACTGCCAGGTGGGTTTGAGAATGCCCTGTGTAATGACTGTGCCATCGGGCAGTTCAAGCGGTGTCGCCTGTTGATAGGTGAGTCGTGCGTTGGTTGTTACCCATCGCAAAATTAATATTCAACGACTCGGCCATGGCGCATTGCCGGCATTCCAGCTTCTTCGCAGCTGGTTCTTCTGCTGCCGGTGCGGCTTCTTCTTGTTCAGCAGCAGCTTCTTCAACCGCCTCTTCAGCAGCAGCCGCTTCTTCTGCCGGCCGCTTCTTCTACGACCGCATCGTAGCAGCTTCTTGCTACGGCTGCGGGTTCTGCATCGGGATCTGGTCACCGGGGAGCAGGCCGCAAAAGCCAGTGCCATCATTAAGATTAACAAAACTAACCAGAATACTTTCTAAATGACTTCTTCATTTCTATTCTCCTTATTGTGTGAAGTAATTATTTTAACGAAAATGTTTGCGAACAGTAGTCTTTTCAGGCAAGCTGCTTGTTTGCACTTTACAAATCAATTTATTGGATTTCCTCAAATAACAATGCCTCCTTACTCTTTCACACCGCCGAGGTTGACGCCCCTGGCGAAATGACGTTGTATGTAGGGATAAATAATCAACACGGGAATAATCGAACAGACCAGGACCGCATAGATGTAGGAATCGGCCGAATAGGGCAGGTTAATCGGCATATCATCAAACATTTTTTGATAATTCTCGATCAAGATGCGCATATAAACCTGCAACGGCAATTCCATGGGATTGGTCAACAACATACGTGCCCAGAAATAGCCATTCCAACGACTGGTGGCATAGAACAGGGTCACGGTGGCGATCGCTGCTTTAGACATCGGCACAAAAATTTGGGTCAACATCTGGAATTCATTGGCGCCATCAATGCGTGCCGCTTCCTCGAATCTCGTTCAGGAATCGCTTCAAAGAAACTGCGCAGCAGAATGATGTTAAAAGCCTGCACACCAAAAGCGACGATGATGCCCCAGCGATTGGCAACACCCATATTGACATAATTCAAATAGAGCGGCACCATACCGGCGCTGAACCACATCGTGAACACAACCATAAAGTTGAAGCCTCTACGGAATAACAAGCGCCTTCTAGATAAGGCATAAGCACCCGTAATGGAGATAAAAAGGCTCCAGGCAGTGCCAAATATGGTGTAGAAAAGGGTGTTGGTGAAGGAAATCCACAACCCCTTATCGTTATAGATCAAATCGTAAACCTGGAAAGTTGACATCCTTGGGAAACAGGACAACTTGTCCCGCTTCGTAGGCTATTTTGCCGCTGATCGATGCCGAAAAGGCATAGAAAACCGGGTAAAATGCTGCGAGGGCAAAGATCGTAACCAAGACGATGGCAACTGTTTTGAAAATCAGTTCGGATCTACTTAGACGTTGCATGATTCCTCCTACCAGAGCGATGAGTCTGAAATTTCACGGCTAATGAAGTTAGCACCAACTACCAATGCAAAGCCAATCAAGGCGTTGAACATGCCCGCCGCAGCACCCATCGACTGCATCCCGCTTTCCAAGCCAATTCGAAAGACAAACGTATCGAGCACATCGGCCGTTTCGTAGGTGTTGGCGTTATAGAGCAGAATGACCCGTTCAAAACCGACCGAAAGCATGTTGCCAATTCTGAGCACGATCATAATGATCAGCGTGGGTGCCATGCCGGGGAAAGTCACATAGCGGATTTCCTGCAGTTTGTTGCCGCCATCTACCTTGATCGCTTCATATAAGACGGTCGATATGCCCATGATGGCCGCAAAGTAGACAATCGAACTGTATCCGGCTTCCTTCCAGATGCCGGTCATGATAAACATGGGCCGGAAATAGTCGGCACTTTGCACAATCTTGGTTGTGGCATCGATGACGCCCAGATTGATCAGCAACTGCGCAATTACCCCTGTGGTTACCTCGCCGTTGTGCAACAGCGTCAGCACCAGACCCGTAATCGTCACTTCGGAAAGAAAATGGGGCAAATAGGATAAGGTTTGGGTGATGTTGCGATAGCTGTTGCGTACGATCTCGCTAAAAAATATGGCCAGCAAAATGGGAATCGGGAAACCAAATATCAACCCATAGAGACTGATCACAAAGGTGTTGCGAAATGCCCGCCAAAACTGGTCGGAGAAAGCGCCGTTGACCAAGGATTCAAAATTGGCGAAACCAACAAAATCACTTTCCCACACGCCGAGATTGGGTTGGAAGTTTTTGAAGGCAATCAGCAGCCCGCCCAGTGGTTTATAAAACCACAAGCCATACCAGAGCACTAAGGGCACCAACAGCAAATAGAGTCGATAATCTCCCGAAGATTTGCCAGGGAATTCTTTAGGAACATGTTTTGCTCGGCGTCTCTATGTTGTTCTATCGCGCTTTTTATTCATCAATCACCTTCCTTTGCTAATGCCATAGAATTACATCCTGTCCAAACTCTCGATGATCACGAACATTCTAATTCTCCCAGGTAATGCTGGGATTTCCCTGGCGCGATAGGGAAGCGGATAAGATTGAGCACGGGTTTGTCTTGGTGTGTGACTGGCTGATCGTTGCATTGGAAGTTGTCCATTACGGCCGTTTCTGCGCATACTAATCCAAGTCGCCCGTTTGCTCACCACCACACACTGCTTCGTGCTCAGACAAGGCCACATCAACAGGTGTTGTTGCCATACATTGCAATTCGCCATTGAGCCATAAATTGGTCATGCCACCGGCCCAGATATCGCCAGCTGTCAGGGTTGGCGACGACCCAGTCGGCGTCGGTTGACAACAACTCGGGAATGACAAGCCGCGAACGGCCGTTTGCAAATGCCGCAATGCGTGTCTGCCCGTTTCGTGTGATCTGAACGGCCGTTCCGCCCACACAGGGCAGCGAAACAACTTCAGCCGGATCACGTGCCCAGATCCGCCAAATCAAGCGCGACCAGAAACCGGGTCTGCGCACATGGTTCTTGTGGTGACAGTGCCAGCGTGTGCTGGGTGCGGCGAATAATCCAGTCTGGTTTGGCCGATGTCGGATTGGCGGTGATTTCGATTTCGCGTTGGTCATGTGTGGCAGGCGTTGGGTGCAACGGCCGTCACCGTCATCTGTGTGCGACCGGTGTTGATAGGTGAATTGGTTACGCCTGTTTGCTCGGCAGCGACATCTGTTTGCAGCAGCCATTGATAATCATGGGGCATGGTCGATTGCAAATCATCACAAATCAAGCACAAATCATCACCAACCATGACCATCTGCCGCCGATATTGGGAAAGCTGCAAATCGGGGTGATACGCGCCAGCCGCTTCACCATAGACATAAGTCAAACCGGGCGCAATAAACCAATCTTGTAAACGGCCGCCCCAGGCTTGATCGAGACCAACATAAGCGTTGTAGCCATCTTCGTTGTATTGACCCTGCCCATCCACCAGGATGGTGCTGTGGTTGCGGGTCCGTTTGTCTTTGCTGTAGCCGGCATCGACCGCCAAATAATCCGCGCCACGCATGAGGATGAAGCTGTTTTCATCTGGGTGTTCATGACTGGCTCTGATGATGTCCCAATCGTTTTGGCGATTAATCGCCTGTCCGAGATGCCAGCCGCGTGCGCCGTTGGGTGTGCCACATTTGAAGGCCAGATAGGTGGCGTCTGCCTGCCAACTGCTGCGCGTGGTGAGCAAACCCATATCGGGGAAAACGGCCGTTTTTGCCAATTCAGCAACAGGTTTCGGCTCTACCGTCGGGTCAAACCAGACAAAATCGAGCCATGCTTCCGGCAGCAAACCTGGTTTGACCAGCCCTTCACGCCCTTCGCGCTCCCATTCGCCTGTTTCTTCAAAATGATTGGCCAACCATTGCGCTTCGCCAATGCGATACAGACTGGCCAGGCGATAGAGCACCATGCGCGAATGGGCGCTGCGCCGGTCGTGGCAGTCGCCAAAATTGGCGGTATCGACCAGATTCGGGCCACTTAAATGCAAGCCGATAATGAAACGAATGGCGCAAAAAGTCGGATTGATGCAAATCAATGCCGCGCTCTTCCTGAATCAGATGCGCCGCAATCAGCAGCCAGGGGAAGCCATAGCGCCAGTAGACGACACCTTCGTAATCAGAGCCATCTTCGGGGAAAAGGGCAGGACGATCTGGAAATTTTCGACAGCGCGATCCAGCCATGTTTGTGCCGCTGGATGCTCGTCCAGCAGCGCCGCCGCGGCCGTGGCCAGCCCGCCGTAGCAAATCCAGTTGTGATTTTGCCAGTAGGCCGAACCCCACCAACGCCCTTCGGTCTGGCACGGCAAAGTCGTACAGGCGCTTGCCCTGCAAAATGAGCTTGTCGCGCAATGCTATACGTTCGTCGTCGGGCAACACATCGCCTACCCAGTCGTACGCCAGACCAAATCCAAAGAGCAGCCAGGCCGCATCCAGATCGTGATCGGGCATACGCGCCAAACCCCAATGCGGATAGCCAATGCCAACTTTCACCCAATTGCGCAGCGTATCCAGATAGCGGTCGTCTTCGGTGAGCAAATAGGCCAACCCCAGATTGGCCACCGCCATGCCGATGTAGGTGATCGAATCGCGCGGATGTTCGGCCGGCGGCAGATAGTCTGCATACGAGTTTGCCTGTCGCAGCAGCCGCGCCATCTGGTCGGCATGGCGTTGTTTGGCTCATTGTGCGCCATTCTGCAATTGAGTGTGCTCGTAAAAATAAATAGCTTGGTCATGTTAGATTTAGCGTAATCGTGGTTTGATACCGTTGGGCTGTGCCGACGGTACGGCCGATTAAGACCATGTCGTTTTTGCTGTGGGTGACGGGATGTGCCGGGCGCCTTGCCCAGCAACAGGGTAAACGGCCGTTCCCCATGCAGCGTCAACCGATACAAATCTGCGTCAAAATGAATGTCAAATGAAACGCTATCGTCGAATATGCTTTTGCGCTTGAAGTTCGATATAAGACCGCGGGCCATCTTCGGCTAAGGTGCCTGACAGTGGCTGCAAATCAGGTGGCAGTACAACGTCGCCATCGAGATGAAAGACCCAATCAAAGGTGTGTGTCTCGTTCGATTCCACAACCAGTTCATCCAAAATGGCATCATCCTTGCAATTTCGATCGTGCGTTCAAAACGAACACCAGGATAAGCATCAGGAGCAGCGACGGAAAGGCAGCGGCCGTTCCAATCCAGCAATTCGCCGCCACAGTCGGCATGTGATTGGCCATCAACGACCAGCGTGTTGTGGGCGTAGCTGTGCGGATACCAGGCTTTGCGCGCCGGCAAACCATACAGTGGACTGCCCGCATCCCGTGAAAACGGCCAGACAGTCAAACTCAGCCGGTCGTACTGATGATGCTGTCCACGATAAGGGCCAAACGGCACCATTGCCGCCAGCTTCTTATTAGAACGCAGGATGGCAATACCGGAATCTTCCAGGAAAGTGTGGGTTGGTGCAGGGCGAAACGGCCGTTGTCACATCATCCCGCCCATACAGCAGCGCTGCCCAATTGTCTCGCAGCCGCTCCCTGCCGCTCGTAAGCTGAACGCAGCGTCCAGGCAAAAATCTGTTCTGGCTGCGCGGCATGCAGTATTTCAAATGCCTGGCAAATTTCCGGATCATAGATGCTGTCTTGCCAGTAGGAACCTTCCGCAAGATCGGGAATCGACCCATCCGGCCAGGCCAACTGCGCAAAGGCACGGCCCATGCTGGCCAATGTTTGGCCTTCAGCTTCCGGAAACGGCGTAAAGATCTATGCCGTTTGCCTTTGCCGCTTCAGCCAGAATCAGGTTCGCCAACAAAACAAAGTTGTGATAGTAGGGCGTGCCTTCGAATTCGAGGCCATCTGCCAAAATCGCTTTGCTCAAATGAGTCGTAAATCCGGCCGGCGGCTGAATGGCGCGATCAATCAACGTTTGGTCATTCAGCGCAAAACCGAGACAGCCCAGCGTCACATTCAACCAGGCCATGTAGTTGCTTTCGATGTGATCTTGGGCAATTAGTTTGTCTTGAGCGCGAGGTCATAACGGCTGTCAACGGCTCGCCATAAATCACGCATCAATCGTTCTCGTTGTGTCAGCGTTGAGGCTGTCGGCTACCAAATCGTAGGCGTGAATCAGGGGAACTGCCCACAGTGCTTCGGTGAGGGCCTGATTGAAGGCATGACCTTGTCAACATCCACGCTTCAGCGTCGGCTTGTCCATCAAATTGGGTGTAGAAATCGGCGTATTGGGTGAGGATGGAAACGGCCGTTTCCCGTCCAGCTTCTAATCCCAACACCACATACGCCAACGCCGCCTCCCGCGCCAAATCCGCTATTTGCCGGTGTCGCCACACGCGCCAGGCCGCATCATACTTTTCGCCTGTGCAGACGTGCCCTGCCGGGCAGCGATGTTGATCCGGCAAATTGCCATCATACGTCAGCGGTATGCCAATGCTCCGGACAGATATAGTTGTGAATCCAGCCACCCGCTTCCACCGGAATCTGGCCGGGCTGGCTGCTGCCACAGGGTACATTGCGATGCACATACGCTGCGCCACAGCTTGCCAGCCTTCTTCGGCCCACGGTGTTGATTTGATTTTCTTTTTGGCCTGTTCAATTGTGGCCGCAGAAAATAAACGCATGATGTTCTCAAGACCTCAGTTTCAATCACAATACCCTGACCTGCAAGTCTAACGCTTACGCAAAATACAGGCCGCCATTAATTTCCATCAATTCGCCGGTGATGAAGCTGCCCATATCAGAAACAAGGTAGAGCGCCGCACAAGCAACATCATCAGGTGTGCCGGCGCGTCCAATGGGAGTCTTGCCAACAATGGCTTCTTGCACAGCTTCGGTGTGAAGGTGTTGTGGAAGGTGGTGTTGGCGATGAAACCAGGCGCCAGGGCATTGACCGTAATCTGGCGCGACCCCAATTCTTTGGCCATGCCGCGTGTGAAGCCAATCACGGCCGCTTTTGATGCCGAATAAATAACGGAGCCATTGCCGCCGCCATCATGGGCCGCCAGCGAGGACAGATTGACGATGCGACCACCATCCGGCATATAGGGCAAGACGGCGCGGGTGCAGTAAAAGGTGCTGCTGAAATTGACATCCATCACATTGTGGAAATGTTCGTCGCTCATTTCAGAGGTGAGCACACGGCCAAGTAAGCCACCGGCATTGTTGATGAGGATGTCGATTTTGCCGCCCAATTTTTGGGCGGCTTCAGCCATGACGGTATCAACCTGCGCGCTGTCTGTGGCATCTAAAGTAGATTCCATAAATCGTTTGACCATCCTCGGCGAAATCCTCAAACTCACTTGTGAAATAGGTGGCGACAACGCTTGCGCCGCATCGGGCCAATGCCAGTGAAAATGCCTGGCCGATGCCAATGTTACCGCCGGTGACAACGGCCGTTTTTCCTGTTAAATCGAGCTGCATAATAGTCTCCTTTTTCTTAAATTAAAATTGTGTCACTCCGGCCAAAGGCAAGCAGCATCTACTGGCAACTAGCAATAGCCAATCTATCGTCCTGTGTGTTATGTGATTACCAGGAGGAATGGAGTAACAGTAATTATTTTACGTCAGGATTGCTTCGGTCAGGGCGCCCGAGCTGTTGATGATCGAACAATAAGTTGTGGTCGTAATATCTGGTGTCCTTGTGCTTCTGAAAGTGTTCCCTTTAAACGCGCTATCAATCGTTCCACAGCCATGTTTGCGATTTCTGCAATTGGCTGCCGAATCGTCGTTAATGGAGGTTGCACAATTTCCGTGAGGGCAATGTCATCCACACCGACCACAGACAAATCAGTGGGGATTGTCAGCCCAAGTCTTTGGCGCCGGCATATGCGCCAAAAGCAAACATATCGTTGATCGCAAAAATAGCAGTGGGCGGATTTGCACGGCTGAGGAGTTCTTGCGTGCCCTGGCGACCCAGGTCTACCGCATCAGCATCACCATAACTATCGCCATTGGGGACAACATCCCAAATAAGCTCTGGATCTGATTCAATGCCGGCCTCTGCCAAAGCAGCCTGATAACCTGAGAGCCGATCCATACGGCTAACAGTGCGGATTGGGCCAGAGAGAAAGCCAATCCGCCGGTGACCAAGCGACAGCAGATGTTTGGTCGCCAAACGTGAGGCCAGGATGTTATCAATGCCTACACTATCAACCTGAGTCTGGTCATCATCTTGAGGAGGTCGTTCAAAGGCCACAACGTGCAGCCCTTGTGAAATAAGGGTATCCAGGTGAGAAAGTTGCACCAGGGAAGAGCCAAAAATAAGCCCACGCACGCCATAGCCCCACAATTCTTCCGCATATTTTTGTTCTCGCTGCGGATCGCGGTCACTGTTGCCTAACAACACTTGATAGCCATTTTTCAGGGCAGCGGCTTCAACGTGCTGCGCAAAAATTCCATAGAAGGGATTGGCGACGGAGGGCACGATAAGACCAATGATGGGCGAATGACCGGTTTTAAGCTGGCGGGCTGCCTGGTTGGGGGTATATCCCAGTTCATCAATGGCATCCAAGATGCGTTTTTGAGTGCTGGGACGCATACGTTGGGAACGGCCGTTTAGCAAGTTCGATACGGTGCTTGTTGAAACACCGGCTAAAAGAGCGACATCTGTTATCGTAACTTTTTCGGCCATAATAAAGTTTCCAGAAAGATTATAAACACAATTAGTGTAACGTTTTACTAAACGACATATTAACAGATGTTAAAACAAATGTCAATGAATTGGGTAAAATTGCCCAAAACACCCTCCAAAACCCTCTCATTCCGTAAGCGCAACAGCTTGATGCTAGAAGCTCGAAGTCGGGTTTGGCAATATGAGTGCAACGTTTTACTTATTTTGTCTGGCAAAAGGGAAACAACTATTTGACATAAATCATTGATAATAGATCGAGTTGTTTCTTAAATTTTGCTTGAAGGATCGAATATCTGTCTTTTCATCAATCAAGACAAATTCCACTCCGGCAATTTCGGCATAATCTTCCAGTTGTTCCACGGTCACAACCTGGCTAAATCCGGTGTGATGAGCTCCCCCGGCTAATATCCAGGCCGTCGCCGCCGTTCTCAGATTCGGATGGGGCCGCCAAACAGCGCGCGCCACCGGTAAATTGGGCAACGGCGCGTCAGGTGGAACCACATCGACCGTATTCACCAGCAGGCGGAAACGGTTCCCCAGATCAACAATCGAAGCGTTAAGTCCCGGACCGCCCGGCGTATCAAACACCAACCGTACCGGGTCCTCCTTGCCGCCGATACCTAAAGGGTGAATCTCCACCGCCGGCTTCCGGCTGGCAATGGAAGGGCAAATTTCAAGCATGTGCGCGCCCAACACCTGCATATTTCCCGGCTCGAAGTGGTAGGTATAATCCTCCATAAAGGAAGTCCCGCCCTTAAGTCCGGCAGCCATTACCTTCATCATTCGTACCAAGGCGGCCGTTTTCCAATCACCCTCCGCCCCAAAGCCATAACCATCAGCCATCAACCGCTGCACGGCAATACCCGGCAGTTGTTTGAGACCATAAAGATTCTCAAAGGTGGTTGTGAATGCCTTAAAATCACCGGCTTCCAGGAAAGCGCGCAGACCCAATTCGATCCGCGCCGCATCTCGCAGCGACTCACGCTGCGCGCCGCCCACCTTCAGATTTTCAGCGACAGTATACTCAATTTCATAGGTGGTAATCAGGTTATCTATAGCGCCTTCGGTGACCCGGTTGACATAATAAACCAAATCCCCCAGACCATAACCATTGACCTCATAACCCAGGCGAATTTGTGCTTCGACCTTGTCGCCTTCAGTCACGGCCACCTGACGCATGTTGTCGCCGATACGCGCAATTTTTAGATTCTGCGAATCATGCCAGGCAACGGCCGTTCGCAGCCAGCTATCTAATTCATCCAGGACATCCTCATCTTCCCAATGGCCGACAATGACCTTGCGCGCCTTGTTCAAACGCGTGACCATAAAGCCAAATTCTCGTCCACCGTGGGCCGATTGGTTCAGATTCATAAAATCCATGTCAATCGTCGCCCAGGGAATATCGCGGTTGTATTGCGTATGCAGGTGGACGAACGGCTTTTGCAAAGCGGTCAGACCACGAATCCACATTTTGGCCGGAGAGAACGTGTGCATCCAGGCAACAAGCCCCACACAATTTGATGAGCCATTGGCTTCCTGAATTAGTTGAGAAATCGCGTCGGCCGTTTTTAGAACCGGCTTAAAAACGATATTGACAGGAAGTTTGTGTGAAGCGTTCAGCGCATCAACAATGCGCCCGGCGTTCGCCGCCACTTGCTGCAATGCTTCTTCACCATAAAGCGCCTGGCTGCCAGTAACAAACCAGGCTTCCATTGATTCATAAGGTTTCATAAAGGCGCCTCCTCCAGGTGCATCTGCTATTGACCGTAAACATTTTGGTAACGATCATATAAGCTGTCTATATCTTTTTGTGAAATTGGCCGCGGTTCTCCGAGTTGGTACGCCAGCAGCATGATCGCCGCGTTATCTTCGGTCATTATTGCCGCTTTGACTGCCTTTTCGGCCGATGGACCCACGGCAAAAACGCCATGATTGACCAAAAGGCAAGCCGGGCTGCGGCTGTCACGCAAGGTTTCAACCACTCGCTCCCCAATCTCCTCACCGCCAACAAGGGCAAAGCCCCCGCAGGGAATCTCGCCGCCAAACTCGTCACCCATGGCCGTCGTGTGGCAGGGAATCGAACGACCAACCACAGCAAAGGCGGTTGCATAGCGCGAATGAGTATGAGCCACGCCATATACATCCGGTATGGATCGGTAGATGTAGCAGTGTGAGGCGGTATCCGACGAAGCTTTGTAATCTCCTTCGACAAGATTGCCGTTGATATCAACAACGACCATATTCTGCGGGGTCAGGTGCTCGAAGCGGATGCCGCTGGGTTTAATAACAACCAGGTTTGTTTCCGGATCGCGCGCGCTGAGGTTGCCACTGGTCCAGGCAACCAGATTATTCAGAGGCAGTTGGGCGTGCAGATTGCAAACTTCTTCACGCAGTTGCGGCAGCAGCATATTAACCCTCCAGTTTCTTCTCTTTGACTTCCCGCTTCAGCGTCTTCAAACGCTTCATGGCGTCATTGGCGCCACGGCCGAAATAATCATAAAGCAGCTTGTATTCAGCATATAACTTGTCATAAGCAATCTTATTCTCTGGGATGGGCGCGACGATTTCATCGCTCAGCTTGCCCATTTTGTCTGCAGCGGCTTGGATGTTCGGGTAAACGCCGGCCGCAACCGCCGCGTGCATAGCCGCACCCAGCGCCGGTGATTGAGCGGAACCGGCCAGCTTGAAGGTGCGCCCGGTCACATCGGCGTAGATTTGGCGCAGCAGCAGGTTTTTCTCAGGCAAGCCGCCGGCGGCGACAAGCTCTTTCACTTCGATGCCGCGCGCCTCAAAGGCTTCGATAATTTCACGCGTGCCAAAGGCTGTCGATTCAATCAGCGCGCGATAAATACCCGGCGCGCGCGTGGCCAGCGTCATACCGATGATCAGGCCGCTGAGATTGGTATCGACAAGGGTCGAACGATTGCCGTTCCACCAGTCCAGAGCGACAAGGCCATGTTCGCCAACCGCCTGTTTGGCTGCCTCCTGTTCGAGGTACGCATGCAAATTCAACCCGGCGACGGCAGCCGCTTCATGATATTCTGGCGGCACGGCGTTATCCACAAACCAGGCAAAGATATCGCCAACGCCGGACTGGCCCGCTTCATACCCGTACAAGCCGGGGATGATGCCGCCATCAACGACGCCGCACATGCCATCCACTTCTTTGAGTTCTGTGCCGGACATCATATGACAGGTTGAGGTGCCCATGATCATCACCATGACGCCAGGCTCGGTGGCCTTCACGGCCGGAGCGGTGACGTGTGCATCGACATTGGCCACAGCAACGGCCGTTCCCGGATTCAAACCCATCGCCGCAGCCATTTTGGCCGTTAACCCGCCCGCCCTGTCACCAAGCTGGGCAAATTCACGGCTCATCTTGGCATCAATCACATCGGCGAAATCCGGATGCAAAGCGGCGAAGTAGTCGCGGCTGGGATAATGGCCATCCTGCACCATGGCCTTATAGCCGGCGGTGCAAGCATTGCGGGTTTCATTGCCCGTTAGCTGCCAGATGACCCAGTCGGCCGCTTCCAACAGCCGGTCGGCTGCATGGTAAACCTCAGGCGCTTCCTGCAGAATCTGCAGCGCTTTGCTGAAGAACCATTCAGAAGAAATTTTGCCGCCGTAGCGGTTGAGCCAGCTTTCGCCCATCTGGCGCGCCGTCTCGTTGATCTGGTCTGCCTGCGGCTGGCTGGCGTGATGTTTCCACAGCTTGACCCAGGCATGGGGATTGTCGGCCCACGCGTCCAGCGCGCGTAAAGGGGTCCCGTCAACCTTGACCGGCATCATCGTGCAGGCCGTGAAATCGATGCCCACGCCCACAACTTCATCCGGCGAAACGCCGCTTTCTGCGAGGACGACCGGAACGGTTTGTTTAATCGTTTTGATATAATCCAGGGGGTCTTGCAGCGCCCATTCGGGCGGCAATTGTTTACCGCTGCCGGGTAATACCATGTCGATGACGCCGTTGGGATATTCGAATACGGCCGTTGCCACTTCCGACCCGTTACGCGCATCAACCAACACCGCGCGTCCCGACAATGTTCCAAAATCTATGCCAATTGTATACATAATTCCTACTCCTTTTCTAAATTGCGCCATAATGGCAATGCGACCGCCAGGAAAGATGCCTGGGCCAACGTCTCCATCTGGCTATCCTCTGCGGCAGATCTATCCGGGCTAACCTGTCCGCCATATTGTTAAAAGTTTGGGTCAGTGCTAGGATTAACGCCAATGAAATCTCTTTTCTTGTTATTATTGATGCTATGGTTGCCGGCTTGTCAGACCGTTCAAGGAGGCGCCGCACTCGATAACACAGCCTCTTACACCATTACCCAAAAAATAACCCTCGTCAATGAAGGCCCAATGCAGCCTGAAAAGCATAATTTATGGGTCGCTCTCATAAGCGACCAACCGCCTTACCAGGAAATCCTTTCCCGTGAAGTTCAACCGCAAAATTACGTAATTGTTACGGATGAGTATGGCAATCAGTATGCCGAGTTTGACTTCAAAGAGTTGGAACCCGGCGCCAGTGCTGACATCAACATCAACTATGAAGTCACCGTTAATGAATTGAACTTCAACCTGGTAGAGTGTAAAGGTAATTTGCCCAATGAATTTAACCAACCTGAGCTGCACATCGAGTCTAACAATCCACAAATCGTCGCTTTAGCAAAAGAACTTTCCACTCCAAACCAGACCGTATGTGAGCAGGTCAAGGTCTTTTATGACTATATCGGCAACAACCTCGTGTACAGCTATAACGGCGAAGATTGGGGTGCGCAGGCAGCTTTGGGCAAGATGGGCGCTGATTGCACCGAATATTCATCATTGTTAATCGCCTTGAGTAGAGCCAGCGGTATCCCTGCTCGTTACGTAGAAGGTCTGTTATATCTGGATGAAAGCAGCTCTGGTGCAGCTCGCCGGGAACATGCCTGGGTGGAACTGTATTTCCCGGGAAATGGTTGGATCCCCATTGATCCTACTTTAGGGCGTTCATCACTCACCAGAGAGCAACATTT
Source organism: uncultured Chloroflexia bacterium (assembly GCA_963701435.1). Lineage (GTDB taxonomy): Bacteria > Chloroflexota > Anaerolineae > Promineifilales > Promineifilaceae > JAACFF01. Next base: position 254,206 of record CAVPAL010000005.1, read on the forward strand.
TGCACGGTATACGCCCAATCACATCATTGTCACAAACGGCCGTTCTCCATCGACCTTGCGCGGCGCCAGCTATTGGAGCCACCTCTATTGGCCCGGAGACAGGACGACCATTCGCATTGTAGATGCAGACTGGGCCATCTCAGCGCAAAGCGCTCCCTCACATCGATAGTTACTTGATTCGTCTCTGCATAATGACGTGCATCGAAACAGAGATGACGATGATAAATCCATAAATAAGCTCGGTCCAGAATCCAGTCAGACCAATGGCCACGATACCAGCATTGATGGCGCCGATGATATAACTGCCCAGGAAAGTACCAAGTATCGTACCCGTACCGCCAAATACGGATGTACCGCCAAGGAAAACAGAAGCCAACGTAGATAGCAGATAGCCCTCACCAAGTGATGGCCAGAAAAACGATACCTGTAGACTGGCCAACACACCGGCAAAAGCCGCAGCAAGGCCCATCATGATAAAAACGGTCATACGCGTGCGGTTCACATTGACGCCCATCAGCCTGGCGCTCTGTTCGTTGTCGCCAATCAGGTAGATGTGCGCTCCGAGCCGCGTACGATTTAAAATGATCCAGCACACAATAGCGATGGCGATGGACCACCAGAATTGATTGGGAATGTTGCCAATAGTTTTGCCAACTAAAGCCTCGTAAATGAAGGTCTCCCGCGCCGCGATCAACGATGCGCCCTTTCCTTGCAAGAGGACAAGCGACAATCCGCGTAAGAAGAATTGCGTGCCGATGGTAGCCACAAGCGATGGAATGCCAATGCCCACAACGAGTCCACCATTCAGGATCCCTGCCGCAACCCCAGCAATTAGAGCAGCAATGATGGCCAGGGTCACGTTGCCTGATGGTTCAAATATGAAAACAAAAGCCACCATGCCAATAGCCATAATCGACGGAAAAGACAGGTCCATCTCTCCGGCGATGATCACCATCGTCAAGGGCAATGCCATAATGGCAAAGAGTGGGGTCGTAGACATAAAAGCATAGTAAATCTGGGGCGATAAAAACGTCTCAGGGGCCGCCAGGATGAAGAACAGCCAAAGCCCAAAGAATACGATTATCATGCCCACCTGGGTGGCATTCTTGCGCAAGAAGTTTTTCCAACTAAATGACTTTTTCTGCGGTTCAGGAGCCACATCCACGTCGGACAGTTCTTCGATGTCGGAACTCATAATATCTTTTCCTTAAATGATGTGTACGCGCGCCGGAGATAAACACCTGGCTAATCCAGGCTGCCTGTCTCCGCAACGCGGTACATCTTCTCCATCAGGTCGTCAAGAGTGATGTCCGACGTATTGAACTCGCCGGCCACCCTGCCGCGATCGAGCACAACGACACGATCAGCCACAGAGTAAACATGAAAAATATTGTGATCAATAAAAACGGCCGATTTACCCACATCCTTGATATGGCGTACAAAGTCCAGCAGCTTGCGTGTCTCCTTGAGCGATAATCCCATCGTAGGTTCGTCTAGAATGATGATTTCGGCGTCAAAGTAAAGGGCGCGTACGATAGCCACGCCCTGCTTCTCGCCGCCGGAGAAGGTCTCGATTGTTGATTCCGGACTCACTGCGCTGGAAGTGAAACCCATCGACTGAACCATCAATCTGTTTGTCTCATTCTTCATCTTCTTGACATCCAACAAACCGTACTTTGTTCTTAATTCACGGCCCAAGAAGATGTTGCGCCATAATGTTTGAAGCTCGGCGAGAGCGCGTTCCTGATAAACGGTTTCAATGCCCAGCGTTCTTGCCAGCGGCACTGTGAGCGACTCGATACGCTTGCCGTCGATATAGAGTTCGCCGGAACTGGGCTGGTGATAACCTGTCAGAATCTTGATCATCGTTGACTTGCCGGCGCCATTGTCGCCCAACAAGCCGACTACCTCATTTTGTCCTAGTTTGAAATCGACATTGCGCAGGGACTTCACTTCGCCAAAATTCTTGGATACGTTGCGCAGTTCTATTCTGTAAGTTGGTTCCATCACCTACCTCCACAAGTGAAAGATGAGGGCCAAACGGCCGTTTAACCCTCATCCATCACGGCGTCACGTCCAGTGCAGGCGCTGCCGTGACGCTTGTTCCTAAACTAACGAATCTGAGCGTCTACGAGTTCGACCAGCAAATCAATGTTATCGGCGTGAGCAAAACCGGCGCCTGTATCGATGTGCAAACCGGTGAACGCAAAGTTGTCGGTCAGGCAGATTTGCAGAATCGGCAAGTACCCTTGCAGCCATTGTTGTTGGTCAATTACCAGGTCTGTCCAACCACCGCGAATCGCTTCCACCGTTGCCGTTGATAGATCAAAACCAGCCCCATAAACATCATCCGGTCCGAGACCCGCCGTTTCCATATAAGTTTGCAGCGTTGCCGTCAGCGCGCCATGATCGGTCACCACCAGCTTCACGTCCGGATTGGCGGATACATAACCGACAAAAGTGGGGATGCCAGCCGAGGCATCGGCGTTCGTGGCATCGTCAATTTCCAGGTAATCCACGGTCAAGCCCGCTTCTTCCAAAGCGTCAATTACGCCCTTGGTGCGCTCGCCGCGTCCGGCTTGCGCCAACAATCCCCAGACCATTGCCTGGTCGCCTGCACCTAAACCAAAACGGGTTACCGCTTCTGTACCTAGCGCATAACCGGCTGAGTACAATTCAGCGCCAACATAACCAAAACCACCGGAAGCGTATTTGGCTTCTAACAGGGGCAAGGTCGTGTTTTGGCTGGTGACGATAATACCTTGGGCAACAGCATCATCTACCACGGCTTGGAAGGCAACATCACCTGGATGACCCATGATGGCGATTCCGTCCGGCTGCGTCGCTGCGGCTTCGGCAAATTGGGTCACCATCTGCTCCGGATTCCAATCCGACCACACATATTCCACATTGGCGCCCAAATCGGCTGCTGCAGCCACAGCGCCGTTATAGACAACCTGTGCAAATGGACCACCGGGTGAACCGCCGGGGAAGAAGACGATATCTGTTTCGCTACACCAGGCGCCATCTGCGGCGGGCGCTGCGCCTTCCGTTTTGCCTGGCTCTTCTGCTGCTGCTTCAGATGGTTCTTCAACTGCTTCCTCCGCAGGCGCTTCAGCTTCAGTTTCTTCGGTTGGCGCAACTTCTTCGGCCGGCGCAACTTCTTCGGCTGGCGCGGCTTCTTCGGCTGGCGCGGCTTCTTCGGCCGGCGCGGCTTCTTCGGCTGGCGCGGCTTCTTCGGCCGGAGCAGAACAGGCTACCAACACGAAACCTAATACAAGAAGGGCGATTATCACTAAGTTTAACTTTTTCATTTTTCTCTCCTAAAATTCTATGCACGATTCAATAGTCAAGTTTTTTATTTCAGGCACAATTTTTCAATAATCACCTCCATATTTGAAAAGCGGAATTCGTCTAAACCCATTTTGCAAGTCGATTTATAATCTCCAGCTCTTCCTCTTCACTATCAGTTGCTACCCACAAAAACAAGCCATGCGGTTTCATTTCGGCCGTGAACGCATCCAATTCATTTTTGTTTAGATCTACAATCGTTGGCACGCCTCGCGCCTGTAATTGCTTCAAAAATGGCGTCCATTGCATGATGGGTAAATCATCACCTACGCCCTGTACCCACTGTAGAGCGTGAACTTGCGGCACGCTCAAGATCGCCTCTAGATGCCGGGCAACACCTTTGCCGTCTACATGGAAAATATTGTGGGTCATCGTTTGGACTTCGCGTTGGAGAATGGGCAGGCCAAACTTTTTGAAGAAAGCCGGCGAAATCATTGTGGAGAAGTCACAGCTAGGAATGTGCATCCTTTCAAATGACGGGATTCCCATCCAACTCACGGACAGTTGGTTGTTGGCTTTAAGCATTTTGTCAAAATGGTCATAGATGAATTCAAAATCAGCAATGGCCAGTTCCGCCAGTTCCGCCGCTTTTTCTGGGTTGTCGATCATATCGAAGCAAAGCTGCTGCGGATCCCGCCAGGCAGCTACGCAATCTAGACCTGGGTGCAGATCGGTATAACCCACCAGAAATTTGCCTGGACTTTGCTGCAATGCGAATTTGGTCAGCTCTTCAAGTTTGAAAAAGTACTCGTTTTCCGGGTCAAGTTTTAGCTTTTCGACATCATCCCATTCACGTACCAAAGGAATGGACCAGGAGGTCACTTCACCAAATTCAAGTTCTGCGCCATAGAAAGCTGCGTAAATATCAGGGCCCAAATTGGGGAAGAAAACAGGGAAGGTTTCGCCGTGGAATTTACGGCCGTTTATTGACTTCATGAAGAGATCGAGCTGAATTTCCACATCAAACCACCACACTTTCTTCTCGGCAGGCGAAAGCTGGGAGATATCCTCCTTGGCCGATTCTAAAAAAGCATTATGAGCGATAAAGCGTACAGGCGGCCGATCAATTATTTCATTTTCATACCAGGCATAGATGCGCTTCATCGACATATCAAAGTCGGCCATGCCTTCAATCTCTACTGACCACCAGGGCCGTTGTCCTTTTTGTATCATTTTACTCTTCAACTCAGCGCGCTATAGGGGGAAGCGGTTATCGTGTTTACCATTGCCCAGAAGTTTTCCAGCGGTGTATCAAGTTGTACATGATGGGTAGGCGCCAAAATCAACCCGCCGCCTCGACCAATAGTCTCCAAACGCTGCAAGACCTCCGCCTCAACATCTGCCGCGGATCCGAATGGCAGCGTATGCTGCTCATCAATAGAGCCCCAAAAGCAAAGTCTATCGCCGAATTCTCTTTTGATCTGAGCCGGATTCATGCTGGCCGGTTGAATCGGGTTCAAAACGTCCACTCCGATTTCAATAAGCTCGGGAATGATGCGCATGATATTGCCATCGGAATGATAAGCAACCTTGACATCAGGATTAATAGCCTTGAGTTCATTGATGAAATTTGCCATACGCGGTTTGAGATATTTACGCCACATGCGCGGAGAAATCATCATCTCGTGCTGTGAGCCAATATCGTCGCCGGTCCAAATCATATCGACGCCTAATTCGACCAATTTTTTAGCAGCAGTCAGATGGTAATGATACGGAATGTCAAGCAAGTGATTGGCAAGGTCCGGATCTAACGCCAGATCGAGCAGCATTTGTTCCAAACCACGTAAAGCCCAGGCAGTTTCCAGAATTGTGGTGACGGTCACGCCGACAATCCAATATTCATCTATGAAGTTGGCAATGACTTCGGCTGCATCGGTGTAAAGCTCGGGGCGGTTGGGATCCGGCGCTTGGTAACCACTAATAGTCGCATCATTGGCGAGAGGATGTTTAACCATTTCAGTGTAATGACCGCTGCCGTGCGGGGTTTCGTACGCTTGTATATCCCAACCGACCCCCCATTCATCCACATAAGCTTTGTCGTCCATATAATAGGAGTTCGCCCAGCCAACGGAAGTCAGCAGTAAGTCTTGACCCAGGGCGCGCTCCAGTTCATACGTATTGCCGCCGCCGTGGGGATTGTGAACCCGGCGACCCTGGATTGCCATATCTGCTCGCAGGCGATCGGCAAATTCGGGCGTAAAACTGATCTGCATTGGACAGCGATCTGGTTCATGATGGTTGAGGGCCATTTGGACGCGTTCACGCGGTTTCATGTTTTCACCTTGTAAGAACTCTGGCGCGCGATGAGCTTTGGTTTTATAACGGCAATTTGCGCCGCCAGGGCGTCTTCATTACGCCTTGCTTCTAGAAGTTGGTTAAGCAGGCATACAGCCTGACATCCCACCTCAAGCAGGTCTTGTCGAACAGTGGTCAGGGGTGGCGAGAAGTAGGCAGATTCAGGAATGTCATCAAAACCGACAACGGCCAGGTTATGGGGTACAGAACGGCCGTATGTGGCTGCAGCCCGCAACGCCCCCAAGGCCATCGAATCATTGGAAACAAAAACAGCCTCCAGGTCGGGTACGCGCTCCAGAAGCTTCATCATGGCGCTGTATCCACTGGCGGCCGTCCAATCTCCATGCACCTTCAGATGTTCTAAATTTTGCTTTCCCGCTTGCTGAAGAACATCTTGCCAGCCTAAGGCGCGCTCGCGAGCTTCCCACCATGCTTGCGGACCTGTAATGATGCCTATTTTTTGATAACCTTGCTCCAGCAAGTGACTGGTAGCCAACCTGCCTCCCAGGCGATTGTCCACAGCGACAAGAGACGTTTGGGGACGAGGCTTCATGCTTAGGAAAACCACGGGGGTCGCCTCATTTTTGAGATGCGCATACAACCACTCGCGCTGGTCGCCAATTTCAGCTACAGCCCAGATGATGCCTGCAACGTGATTGGAAATCAATTCATTAAGCGCCCGTTCTCCGCGGCTTGCTAATGGATTATGAAGGAGCCTGACCATGAGGGAAAAACCGAGTTCGTCAGCTTGCTTCTCGATGCCGACTAACGTACGCGAAGGGCCATAAAGTTCCAAACCGGAGCTGACAACCCCTAAGGTATTACTGCGTCCATGGCTCAAACTGCGAGCAATTTCGCTGGGAGCATATCCCAACTGCTTAATTATTTTTTGAACGCGTTTGCGTGTTTTAGGGGAAACATCAGGGCGATCATTGAGGACGCGCGATACGGTCATGGGCGAAACGCCTGCCTCTTTAGCAACATCCTTGATTGTAACAACCTTAGCCATAATCCTCTTCCTTTTTAGCCTGTTGTTACCGTTACCGTTACCGTTATCGGTACCGATAACGGTATATTAGCAGAGACGGATTAACTCGTCAATATGCAATTTTGAAGAGGTTATACAAGAAGATAGATTTGGTAACAGCTTGAGTTGTCAGACGTTCGTTAAAATGTTTCGTGGTTCGCCAGCTATAGCAACGGCCGTCCCCCATCCACAGGCACAATATTGCCCGTCATAAAGGTTAACGAAGTCGCAATTGCCCACATAGTCTGCGCTACATCTTCCGGCGTCGCCAGGCGATCAAGCGGCGTCAAATCAATTTGCTGCTGGAGATAGGCCGGATCCATGCGTTTGGCATACTCTCCCATTACCCAGCCCGGCGCAACCGATACTATGCGAATTTTAGGCGCCAAAGCGCGCGCCAACGAACGTGTCATTGAGTCAATTGCCGCCTTGGAAGCGCAGTAGGCCACATTGCTCCCCACGCCGGTCGTTCCGGCAATCGACGAGGTATTAATAACCGTGCCGCCATCCCCCGCTTGCAGCAGGTCTTTAAAAGCACGCACACAGGCAAATGAACCGCGCCAGTTAACCTGAAAGATGCGGTCGATCCACTCATCCGACAAGCCATCCAGATCGTCATGGGCTACCGGCGTCGTGATGCCAGCATTGTTAACCAGCAAATCCACAGTGCCATACCGGGCAGCAACTTGCGCAGCCAGCAATTTCAACGCAAGGCTGTCGGTGATCGAAGCATCGGAAACCATGTGGTTTTCACCAGGCAAGCTGTCAATCAGCGCCTGCGTCTTCTCTTTTTGCAGATCAATTACCACCAACTGCGCTCCGGCACGCGCCAAACGGCGACAAATTGCTGCGCCAATCCCTCCACCACCACCCGTAACGATGGCGACTTTTCTTTGCATAGATACGTCTTGTTCCATAAGGCTTTTAGAGTTTTATGGAGATTGTTGCAGATTAATAAATTTGCATTTTCTATTGAGGAGTCAGGCATCCTCGGATGCCGGCGCCAATAATGCGTCCGCATCTAAGGATGCTTACCCCTCCCGAAAACAACATATTGATATAATTGCAACAATCCCCATTCTTGTGACAGCTAATCAGCCGCAATCGCTTCTTTCTTTCCGTAGCGTTCCACACGCAGGTCGGCCTGTGCCTTGTGGGCCCAAAAACGTTCGATGGCGCACAGCCGCGAGCAATACTCACCAATCATTGCACTGGCTTCATCAGTGAGTACGCGCTGATAAGTGACGGTCTTAATGAATTTCCCGACCCAGAGGCCGCCAGTGTAACGGCCTGCCTTTTTCGTCGGCAGGGTATGGTTGGTGCCGATTACCTTGTCGCCATAAGCCACGTTGGTACGCGGGCCGATGAAGAGTGAACCGTAGTTGGTCATATTTTCAAGGAAGTAGTCGTCGTCGGCCGTCATGATTTGCACATGCTCGCTGGCGACTTTATCAGCTTCAATGCATGCTTCTTCCAGGCTGTCTACCAAAATAATCTGGCCATAATCGCGCCAGGAAACGCTGGCAATATCGGCCGTTTCCAGCGTTTCTAATTGGCGACCAATTTCAATCTCAGTTTCGCGGGCCAGCTTTTCGCTGGTGGTGATTAAAACAGCAGGAGAGGTGGGGCCGTGTTCGGCCTGACCCAGCAGGTCGGTGGCGACCATTTCAGCATCGACAGTATCATCGGCCACAACCAGCACTTCGGTGGGACCGGCCAGCAGGTCAATGCCCACTTTGCCGAATAACTGCCGCTTGGCTTCGGCGACGTAAGCGTTGCCCGGACCAACCAGCATATCCACCGGCGCCATCGTCTCGGTACCCAGCGCCATGCGGGCAATGGCCTGCACGCCGCCAATGATGTGGATTTCGTCGGCGCCGGCAAAGTACATGGCGGTAATGGTTTCAGCAGGTAGTACCCCGTCAATGGGCGGCGTGGAGGCGATAACACGCTTGACGCCAGCAACTTTGGCCGTCAACACACTCATGTGCGCCGAAGCGACCATCGGATATTTGCCGCCTGGAATGTAGCAGCCAACGCTGTTCACAGGGATATTTTTGTGTCCCAGGACGACGCCGGGCAGGGTTTCGACCTCTACATCTTGCAGCGCCGCTTTCTGAATTTCGGCGAAATTCCGAATTTGTGCCTGAGCAAATTTGAGGTCTTCAATTGTTTGTGGATCTACTGAAGCAATTACTTCCTGAATTTGCGCATCGGTCAGCTTGAAATCAGGCGGATTCCAGTTATCAAATTTGATTGATAATTCGCGGACTGCCTCATCGCCCCGCAGGCGAATATCTTCAAGAATTCCAGCGACAACTTCTTGTACTTTGACGTCGGCGGCGTGGGCGTCGGCGTCGCTAATTCCGTGTTTTAAAATTTTAGCCATGATTTTATCCTCCATTGGAACGATTATCCATAATGGGAGAATCGTTAGCCGTTTATTCCTTCATTTTCCTTACAATATTTTGTGCAGCTGTACTTAGCAGCCGGGTATCGGTTGAAATAGTTATAAATTGGTAACCGAGTTGAATCATGTGTTGGGCTGATTCCGGGTTGGGAACCCAAATGCCGGCAATACGGCCGTTCTCCCGTGTCGTTTCCCCAATTTGCGCCAATGCATTCGCCAACGTCGGCTCGCTGATATCCATGCCTGTTTGTCCGGTCAATGACAGCCCCAAATCACCCGGTCCGACAAACACGCCATCCAGACCGGGCGTGGCCAAAATGTCGCTGAGGTTTTCTAACGCCTGGCTGGTTTCAATCATGGCCAACGTCAAAAGCGTATTATTGGCGTGAAGCGCATAATCAGCGCCGGCGTATACACGCGCGCGCGTCGGCCCCAGGCTGCGATATCCAAGCGGCGGGTAACGGCAGGCGCCGACGAACGCTTCCGCTTCGGCGCGGGTGTTAATCATGGGACAGATAATGCCATAAGCGCCGGCGTCGAGCAGGCGCATAATTTGGGCGGGATCATTCCAGGTGGCGCGCGCCAGGGGCACGGTGTCGGTGGTGGCGATGGCTTGCAGCATGGTAACGGCCGTTTCATAATCAGCCAACCCATGCTGTAAATCAATGGTCAAACTATCCCAGCCAGCATGAGCCATCACCTCTGCCGACCAGGAGCTGGGAATATGCAGCCAACCGTTAACGGCCGTTTCCCCTGCAGCCCAGATTTCACGCAATTTATTAGCCCGCATAGCGCCTCCTTGCCATACAATTTGCCTGTTCCAATTCCTTGAATACCCAGGTATGCATACGTATGCAATACTGTAAACCAGGTGCTGTAATTTGTCAATACTTTGAGGAAGTAATTTTGCAAAAAGTTAGATCGAAGATAATGAAGTCAGGATTTAAATGGTGGGCAATGGTAGCCCCATCAACCCCGCTACCCATTGCTTGCCAAAAATTTCAATCAAAAAGTTTGTTTTGTTGATTCACAAAATCCATAAATTCACACAGGTGCGGTTTAGGGATTCATAATTTTTCGCGTGCGATCGAGGACATCCAGACCTTGTTGCTTAAGCCAGTAAGGGAAA
>CAVPAL010000006.1:0-990922 GCA_963701435.1 uncultured Chloroflexia bacterium
TGTATCGAGCAATTGATGATGTTAACGTTCATCCGAACCAATCACGTCCTCTTTCGATACGATTTCCCTGCAACCCTTCGCCATGTAGTCGGCTTTCCCGACCTCGGACTACTACGGTTGCTCTGTGACCGTATGCCTCTCGACACGTAGGCCATCCCGTGTTCCGTGCGCTGTGAACTGCATCTGCACTTAGGCATCTCGTTTGTCTATACCCCACGGCTGGTGGTGCGTCCCGACGCATATCGTTTCGGCTGGGCGCTTAAAGATTCCCGCCTACCGTCGAGAACAGGGTTTATTCGCTCATCGCTTTGTTTCTGCTTTTTGACACAAACATTGCTTCTAAGTGACAGCCGTTCTTCCCTGTAGCAACATAAACTCGCTAGACTGAGATTCAGGCAGTGCAGCTTTTGCCTTATGCAGAATCCCTTGCAACCCATCTTGCCACTGTGCGGCGTGGCTTAGTCGCTTTCCCAACATGCTCTGGTTCCTGCTTCGTTTCCGATTAAGGTAAGTTGGGTGGGATTGGAGATATGGTTCGATATGTATCCTCCAGCACACTTCGTGTGCGATTCACAATGCCGTGACACGGCGCACTTAAGCTGTTGTTAGGGCGGTGTTTTGGTTTGTAGAATGGCCTTTATTTACCAAGATTTTCCATGTTCGGCACAACGCAACTTTACATAAGCCGCCCTAACATAGGGTTATACTGCACGACATGCAGTATATTTCTAGCTTTTTCAATGTTAAAACACCCTGCATTTGGCAGCATAAGCCGGCAAATTAAGGTAAAATGCTGCAAGATTCGCAGTATATCGCCAGCATAACCCGTTTGCGAGAAAAACCAACAACTTTGCAGGCGGCCGGCCTTTAATAACCCTAACCTTGGCGGGCGAATAACGCCGATCTCGCAAATCGGGTTCATGTGATGTTAGCGTGCCAAACCTATTACTCCTCTAGTACGGTTGGTAAATAAATCTTATGCTTCGGTTCACCTAATAAGGATATATAACCCAATTGCTGCATGACAGCGGTCGCAGTTCCCGAGTTCTGGGTAACGTCAATACCTGCCAACTGCGAGGACATACTGGTGTTCGTGGGTAGCGGGATCCAATTGTTCATGTCCGAATCCCAAAAGTATATTGCCAAAGTTTCGGTATCAATCCCTGCAACATCGGTTTCATCAAAGCGAATTTCCAGAGTGAAGCTGTTATCAAATTCATTAATTGGATCGCCACTAACGCTTTGGGCTGAGAACAACGCTGCGTGTCCAGCACTAGCTAAGTGACCTGGAATCCACAATGGTGGAAGCTCGGTAACACTTAGTTCGAAATCTTCACTATAAGCATTTGCAGGAATGTAAGCTATTGTATTACCCGAAGGGGCAACAAAATCTGTACCCAGAGAATAGTTTACTGGAGTACGTCGCCGTACTGGGTAAAGCCATTGCCGATATGACTCTGGGCCATTTCCTTCCTCTACATATGGATCGTTGAAGCTACCATCCCAACCACTTGGATCAACCAATTGTCCATTGTAATAAGCATTGAAATGGAGATGCGTGCCACAATTCGGGCAGCCTGTTTCACCCATTATGCCGATTTGGGTGTCTAAATTTACATCACCTGATGTCACAAGGATGTTCGACAGGTGACCATACAAGGTTTTGTAACCACTATTGCCATGTTGAATGACAACTCTATTTCCGTACCCATCATTTCTCCAACCTGTTTCAGAAGTAACAATCTGTCCAGCAGCCGCAGGGTAAACAACATTGCCATAACAGGCCCAATCATCAAAATCGTAGCCCTCGTGCCCATCATAGCAATTCTCAAATAGAGTGCAGTTAGTACCTGGTACACGATCACCCGTCCAGAACCATAGCCAGCCATCTCCCGCATTTCCTTTTTCACCTGGTTGCTTGTGATCGAAAAACGATGTTGTGCAACGTTGCCAAACTGCAACAAATTCTTCTTCCGTAGCATTTCCTCTGTTGGGGTAATCAAACGGAAAATCGAAAACAGGGCGGTAAGAACCTGCCGGTACACCATATATCTCTATTTCACCAATGAACAGCCAGTCAGTTGGATAAGAAACACGGGTCTTCTCAAGAACAATCGTAACGCTTGACAAAGTAGCACTGCCATTTTGTTCTGTCCATGCACCTTGATAAGAGGTTCCGGGGTTTGTACTTGTTATTCCAAAAGGTGTGGTCATCCAGTCGGCATTCCATGTTTCGGCTCGTTCGACATGCCCCATGTTATAACGAATCTGAGTAATGTCATATGTGCCTTGTAAGTCGATAGTTACGGTTATTACCATTAATTCATTGTAGTCATTATTGACATAACCAACTGTACCATCTTCTTGGGCCCAAGAAGATGGTAAATAATCAAGGCTTCCATCTGTAATGTCAGAAGGATAGAGACCCGGACTTTCACGATTGTCATTAGCATCATTGGTCATGACCGAAACTGGCTTACCGATTGCAATATTCTCTGTCTGAAGACTAGCCCCAACGTGTGCTACAGTAGAAACGTGATCATCAGCTTGGGATAGTCTGCTTCCAAAAAAAGCGGAAGTTACAGCAACAATGAGGGTTACGATGGTAACATAATGTCGTTTCATAATGACCTCTCCTCAAAGCGCGACTACTTTCTAGGCACGCTAACATAGAGATTTCCGGTTTAGGCTGCACAACAGTTGCTCACTGACAATTGAATTGTCGACATTAGTTCTTTTTCAGGTGATAATTCTTCCTAAAGGTTGGCTGTGTTTCTATTAAAACTTGAAAAAGGATTCTCTTCTAAACTGCGCCTGCCAACTTGCGTATAGTATAAAAGTTTTGGGACGGCATTGCAATGACACACTCACTCTCACAACAGCCAAAATTGCTCGACCGTGTCCGCCAGGCTATACGGCTGCGTGGATATGCATACAGTACCGAAAAGACATACATTCATTGGGTTAAACGCTTTATCCTGTTCCATCAAAAACGCCATCCTTTGGAAATGGGCCGTGCGGAAGTTGAACAATTCCTGGCGCATCTGGCCGTGGACAATCACGTTTCTGCTTCCACGCAGAATCAAGCATTGAGCGCGCTCTTATTCCTCTACAATTATGTCCTGGAACAACCCATCGGGTACATCGATGTTCTATGGGCCAAGAAACCTAAGCGACTGCCGGTTGTATTGACGCGCCATGAGGTCAATCGGATCATAGCCTGCCTGGCGGGGACACCGTTGCTCGTTGTCCAATTACTCTATGGCGGTGGTCTGCGCTTGAACGAAGCGTTAGGCCTGCGGGTCAAAGATGTCGACTTTGGTCAACGCCTATTAATTGTCAGAGACGGCAAAGGGTTCAAGGACCGCACGACAACCTTTCCTGATATAGTCATACCCACTTTGAAGCAACATTTGGAACAGGTGCGACTTAAACACCACGGAGATCTACAGCAAGGGTACGGCCGTGTCTCCCTGCCCAATGCATTGGCGAAAAAATATCCGAACGCAAACCGCGAGTGGGTGTGGCAGTTCGTTTTTCCTTCCTCAACGCTCTCGCGGGATCCACAGAGCAGTAACGATACGCTCTACCGGCATCATCTACATGCCAGCACAATTCAACGTGCTGTCAAACAAGCCGTGAAAAAGGCGCATATAGAGAAGCGTATCAGCCCACACACATTTCGTCACAGCTTCGCCACCCATTTGCTGGAGCGCGGAACTGATATACGAACAATTCAACAACTGTTTGGACACAAGGATCTAAACACGACGATGATCTATACACATGTCGTTAATCGTGGGGCCATGGGCGTGCGTAGTCCGCTGGATGAGTTATAATAGCTACCCATGCACTATTTTTTTGTGCCCGCAACCCAAATCCGGGCGCGCGGTGTTTTTCTCGCCCGAACAGGCCCACCAGCTTCACCGCGTCCTGCGGCTGCGCGCGGGCGATCAGGTGATCGCGCTGGACGGCGCCGGCGTTGAATATGCAGTGACGCTGCTGGAAGTGACGTCACGCCGGGCGGAAGGGCAGATTACGGCGCAACGGCCGTCTCCCAATGAACCCACCCTCCACATCACCCTCTTCCAAAGTTTGCTCAAACGCGACAAATTTGAAACCGTGCTGCAAAAGGGAACCGAAGTAGGCGTGACGCGTTTTATTCCGCTCGTCACGCAGCGCAGCCTGGTGCAGGACACGCAGCTCAAAGCCAACAAAACGGCGCGCTGGCAAAAAATTATCGTTGAGGCCGCCGAGCAGGCCCAGCGCGGATGCCTGCCGCAGCTTGACCTGCCGCGGCGCTTTGCAGAAGCGCTGGACGCCGCGCCTAACTTTGATCTCGCTCTGCTGGCGGCGGTGGGCGCGCAAACGCCGCTGCGCGCGCTGTTAACTTCTAAGCCGCAGCCGCCCGCTTCCATCGCCTTGTTTATTGGGCCGGAAGGCGGCTTTACGCCTGATGAAGTCGCGCTGGCGGAGGAGAACGGCATACGGCCGTTTACACTCGGCCCGCGTATTTTGCGCACGGAAACGGCCGCTCTCACGGCCGCCGCCTTGATCCTTTACGAATTTGATGAGATGATTTAAGCATGCAAAGCAACGCGCAGGCGCAAAACCGTAAAGATGCGGAGATTCAGGCCGTGGCGGATGAGCTGCGCGCCATCGCCGCCTTTGGCCTCAACTTTACAGACAATCCCTATGACGCCGAACGGTATCAGGCCGTTTTGGCCGCCGGCGCGCGCCTGGATGGATTGATCAACGGCCGTTCCCCCGCCGACCTTCTGGCCCAATACCAACACAACAGCTTTCAGCTTGGCGCCCATCCCAGCGCCGAAGCGATTGTGCGGCAAGACGGCAAAATTCTGCTCGTGCAGCGCGCCGATAACGGCTTATGGGCGCTGCCGGGCGGCGTCACCGATCCGGGTGAAACCCTGGCGCAGTCGGCGCAGCGTGAATTATGGGAAGAAACCGGCATCTGCGGCGATCCGGTCAAACTGCTGGGCATCTTCGATTCGCGCCGCTGGCGCAGCCAGACAAAATTACACTTTTACCATGCCCTGTTTTTGATGCAAGCGGCCTCAAAATCGCCGCGCCCCAGTGCAGAGACGCCCGCGGCGGCCTACTTTTCCGCCGCCGAACTGCCGCCCCTTTCGCCGGGACATCATCTGCGCGTGCCCTTTGTATTTAAACAGCTTCGGGGCGCGGCGCCGCTGCCCTATTTTGACCGCGTGGAGGCGCCCTATGCGTGCGATTAACGCTAAAACACAGCTTATCGGCCTGATCGGATGGCCTATTTCCCACAGCCTCAGCCCGGCAATCCACAACGCCGCCGCGGCAGCGCTGGATTTAAACTGGGTTTATGTGCCCCTGCCGGTGCGGCCCGCTCAGGTGGAAACGGCCGTCAAGGGACTGCCCGCGCTCGGTTTCCGCGGCGTCAACGTGACCGTGCCGCATAAACAGGCCGTGATGCCGTTTCTGGACGAAATCAACCCGGCCGCAGAAGCGATTGGCGCGGTGAATACGATTGTGGTGGATCAAAACGGCCGTCTCGTGGGCCACAACACCGACTGGAGCGGCTTTTTGGATGATTTAGAGGCGGCTGACGTGCATATTTCCGAGCGCGACTGCCTGGTGCTGGGCGCGGGCGGCGCGGCGCGCGCCGCGGCGTATGGCCTGGCGCGCGCCGGCTGCAAGGTGCAGGTGCTGGCGCGGCGGCTCGATCAGGCCATCGACCTGGTGGCCGACCTGGTGCCCTATATTGACGACGCGGCGCTGTTTGCACGGCCGTTACAGCGATTGGAAACGGCCGTTGCCCAATCCAAAGCGCCGCTCATCGTCAACACCACGCCGGCAGGCATGGCGCCCAACGTCGATCAATCCGTCTGGCCCGATGCGCTGCCCTTCCCCGACGGCGCCTTTGTTGTCGACCTGGTCTACAATCCGCCCACCACGCGCCTGCTGCGGCAGGCCCAAGCCGCCGGTATCCCGGCGGCCAATGGCCTGGGCATGCTGCTGCGCCAGGGCGCGCGCTCATTTTCTTTATGGACCGGCCAGGACCCCGACATCGAGGTAATGGCGCAGGCTCTGGAAACCAATTATCCTCCCGGAGGCTTCCCTTAAGGCGCAATTTGCGTTGAAACCTCCGGGAGCATGTACGGGTTATTATGATTGTAGGCATGGATTTTGGCACCACCAACTCCGGCATGGCCGTCTATGACGGCCGCGCCGTCAGCGTGCTGCCGCTCGACCCCACCAACGCCAACCCGCGCGTTCTGCGCACCGCCCTCTACATCACCAATGAGCAGGCTGTCCACATCGGGCGCGCGGCGGTTGACCACTATTACGAACACAATATCGGCCGTATTGTAAAAACGCGCAAGGTCTGGATTGGCGAAATTGAAGTCTACGCCGAAGACATGTACTATGTCACCGACGCCTATGCCTGGGTCGATGTCTCCGAACCGGGCCGCCTGATGCTTTCGGTCAAAACGCGCCTGCGCGAAGAAGACCATCCCGGCGCCATCGTCGGCCAGCATTTTTACCGCCTGGAAGATTTAATTGCGCTCTACCTGACCGTCGTAAAAGTACGCGCCGAGAAGCTGCTGGGGCGTGAGTTGAAGCAGGTTGTGCTGGGCCGCCCGGTGCACTTTTCGCTTGACGACGCCCACGACCGCCTGGCGCAGGGACGCCTGCTGCAAGCCGCCCTGCGCGCCGGGTACGAAACCGTCTATTTTCAACATGAGCCGGTCGCCGCCGCCTTCAGCTATGAAACCACGATTGACCGACCCGAAAATGTGCTCGTTTTTGACTTTGGCGGCGGCACGCTGGATATCACCGTCATGCGCCTGGGCGATCCGCAGCAGCGGCAGGTATTGGCGACGGGCGGCATTCCCGTAGCCGGTGATATATTTGACCAAAAGCTGACGCGCGCCAAGCTGCCGCCCCATTTTGGCGAAGGCAGCCTGTACGGCCCGCGCCGGCAGCCGATGAACATGCCCAAATGGATTTTTGACGCCTTTTCAAGCTGGCAAACGATTATTGAGCTGCAAACGGCCGAAAACAGACGCGTGCTGGAAGACATTGCGCGCACGGCGCAGCGCCGCTTTCAAATCGAAGCGCTGATCAGCCTGATTACCAGCAATTATGGCCTCAAAATGTTCGACCAGGTGGAGCAGGCCAAACGCCTGCTTTCGGAAAAACATGGCGCCGAAATCCGGCTGGACGGCCCCGATTTTAAGGTGCGCGATTTTGTGACGCGCTCGGAGTTTGAACGCGTGATTCGCAGCGACATCATGGCGATTGAGGCGGAATTACAGCGCACCGTAGCGGCGTCCGGCCTGGCCCCGTCTGAAATTGACGCCGTCATTCGCACGGGCGGCTCGGCCCAGATTCCGGTTTTTCACGCGATGCTGGCGCGCCATTTTGGCGCGGAAAAGGTACGCAGCGTGGACACCTTCAGCAGCGTCACGGCCGGTTTGGGCGTTATCGCGCATGGGATTGAGACCGGCCAGATAAAAGCGCGCGCCTACACCGCCGCCGATGTAATTCCGCCGGCGCAGCTGCGCGGCGCACAGCCCCGGGTGACGCCGGTCAATTTGCAGTTGATGCAAAAACGCATTTTGATGGACGCCGGCGTGACAGAGACTTCCAATCAGGCTTCCGACCAGGTCCTGGTAGCTTTGGGGACGGGATTTGAGCTAACGGCCGTTGCCCTCTCCCAATCAAAACTGCCAGCAGCGGACAGTATAGAACTGGCCAATTTAGGCTTGCAGCCTCCGCTCAACCATCCGCTGCTGGCCGGCCTGGACGAACAACTGCTGCTTGTCACTTCCCTCTACCGCTTCCTGTTAACCACGCCGCGCCAGCTTCTGGACATGCAAACCATGGGCATCACGCTGCCCGATTTGCACAAGTTTGAAAAGCTGGAGTCGCTGAGTACACTTGCCTCCTGGTCACGGTTGATCACTTATGAAAAAATGACGCTGGTGACCAATCGCGGCTTTGTGCGCGCCTACCCGCTGCCCGTCATCCGCGCCAATATTGAAGCGCCCATTCCGCTAAAATTTGATTATCCCCTGCCCGGTTCTCCTCTGCTGGCGCTGGGCGCGCACGCCGATGATCAGCTGGTTTTGGTTTCGGCCGAGCGGCGCGGCTGGCGCTGGCCGGTTGCGACCCTAAAAACCGCCGGCCTGCAAGCGGCCAACTGCGGCAAAACGGATGCGATCACGGCCGCCGCCGCTGTCCCGCACCTGGAAAGTTCGCTGCTGCTTTTCACGGCGGACGGATACGGCCGTTGCACACAAACCAACTGGATTCCCGAACCGCCCAAAGCCAATACACGCGGCAAAGCGCTGGTCGCGCGCCGCAGCGCGCTGGTTGCTCTGGGCGGGGGTGATTACACCTGGCTGCTGACGACGCAGCGCATTGTGCGTGTGGAAAACGGCCGTTTGCCGCTGCAGGATTCAACCAAAACCACTCCCGTTCTAAAGCTCAACAAGCAGGAAGGCGTCGTGGGCGTTTTGTCTGTTTAAAGTGCACCAAAGGAAAGCATTCAATACTTCAGCATTTTCAGTCGGCGGTTCAAACCGCGCCGGCCCGATTTTAAAAGTGTTGCCGTGAATTTAATTATGATTTGCGCAGCGGCCGTTTCTCAATCAACTATTATGCTATGCAAACGTATTCTCATCTGATTTTGACCGCTGTGCTCAGCAGCCCTGTTGATCGCCTGGCCCGGCAAAATGCGCAGCGCCTACCTCTATTTCGCCCAGGCGCCCTGCTGCTTGGCTCAGTTCTCCCCGATCTCCCGCTGATTTTCCTCAGCATTATTGCCATCCTGCGGGACGCCACAAGCGGCGTCCTCAGCCGCGCCGACTTTGCGGCTGCGCCTGTAGGCGCGCCGCCGCCGGCAGAATTGATCGAGGCATCCATGACCGTCAAACTGTTTGAGGTATGGTTTTTTGAAAACCCGTGGGTGATCACAGCCCAAAATCTATTTCACAGCCCCTTATTGGTCATAATCTTCATTATTTTGGGTTATGCTGCCTGGCGGCGCGGACGGCGTTGGGGCGGGTGGTTCTTCTGGCTGTTTTGCGCGGCGCTGCTGCACACGCTCATCGATATTCCGCTGCATGTCACCGATGGCCCGCTGCTGCTCTTTCCGCTTAACTGGAGTTGGCGCTTTATCAGCCCGGTGAGTTATTGGGATCCCAACTATTACGGCGGCGAATGGTCGTTTTTTGAGCATGCTTTAATGCTGATTTTACTGGTATTTTTGGGTCTACGTTATCGCAAAACGCTGCAATTCTGGCGGCGGCGGCATGTGAGCCGGCCGTCATAGGGAAACGGCCGTTGGCAGCACAAAATTGACACAACCGCCTTCAATGCCTACAATGTAGGCAAGCTGGATTGTTAGGAGGTGTTATTTTATGGCAGTTCTCAACATTCGCAATTTAGCAGATGATGTCCATGCCCAACTGCGCATCCGGGCGGCGCGGGCCGGACGCAGCATGGAAGCTGAAGCGCGAAAGATCATTACAGACGCAGTTATGGCTGAAAATGAGGCTTTATCAGCAGCAGCTTTACAGACCTGGGTAGATAATCTTTATGCGGGCAACAAACCGCAACAGGTTGTTGACAGCTTAATCGAAGAACGACGACTCGAGGCTGAAAAAGAATGATTGTTCTGGATGCTTCTGCTTGGCAGACCGTGCCTGTTTGGCCCTGGCGATTGATCGCCAGGCAGCAGTCGTCACGGCCGATCGCGTTTGGTTGGAATTAGAAATCAGAATTGACGTGATTTCGATTCGTTAATGTACCCTTTCATCCACCTTAACTGCCGGGTACAGGCGCAAAATCAAACTCACCGCCGCTCAAATCAAAAAAAAAGTCCCGCCCAGCATGGCAAATGCCTTGTTTACCGATCAAGCTTTGGTAGAAATTCAGTCTATCTTCTCAAGCATCAAAAAACCACGCGTCGGGAGCGGCCGTGCTTTCCAGAACCAGCTTGCGATCGAAGGCTGTTTGCATTAAATCAAGGGCGTGTTTTTCCGCTTCCCAAATTTCAACGGCCGGATATTCATCCGCTATCAGCGTCAGCCACAAGGTTTCGTCATCCCAAAAAGCGGTGATGTCATCCACATTGGCGTTACGGCCGCGTTCCAGAAACTCCGCCAGGCGCAGAATGGCCGCCAGACGCAGCAGCAGCAGTTTGTCCCCTTTTTGCAAAAGACTTTCAAAAGCGCCGGCACGCGGCTTGCCCTTGCGATGGTAGCGCGTCAGCAGGGCAATCAGAGCGGTTTCACGCGGTGTGAATCCGGGCAGGCCGCGGTTGACAATCAGCATTTGGGAATGTTTGTGGTGGTCGTAATAATCAACAATTGTGCCCAGATCGTGCAAAAGTGATGCGGCGTCGAGCAGGTCGAGTTCATCACGGCCGTATCCATGCAAAGCCGCCAACTGGTGAAACAAACGTCCGGCCAGATAGCGCACCTGGCGCGCGTGGCTTTTCTGGTACGCATATACCCGCGCCATATTCAACACGCTGAAGCGCCGGATGCTGGCCACAACGGGGTAGGATAAATGCTCCCAAAAATGTTCAAAAAACAAACCTTCGCGCAGCCCATTGACCGAAATCGTAACGGAATCCTGCTCTAAACGCTCTAACACCGCCTGGATAACCAGCGCGCCCGGCAGGATAATGTCCGCGCGGTCGCTGTTCAGACCGGGCAGCCTGCGTCTTTCTGCCAGCGGCAGTTCACGCAGCAGGCGAATATTTTCGGCCAGCTCTGCTCGCGCAAGGTTAAAACCATCCAGGGTATCAAGCGGATAATTTTGACGCGCCATCGCCATGCGGGCCAGGTTGCGGATGGTGCCGCCCAGTCCCACGATAGGCTGCTCCTTATTTGGGCGTTTTTTTAACCATGCGAGGCTGTCCAACTGGCGTTTGATTTCATCGGAAACGGCCGTAAACTCACTGTCATCAATCGGGTCATGCTGCACAAAGCGTTCGGTCAGGGCCAAAGCGCCCAGCGTCAGCGCCTGTCCGCGCCGGAAACGGCGGTCACGCACCTCCGACACCTGCGCGCTGCCGCCGCCGATATCAACCACAAAACCATCCGCAAGCGGCACTTCGTTTAATACGCCCAATACGCCATAATACGCTTCTTTTTCGCCGTCCAGGATTTTGAGCGTCAGCCCAATCTCGCGCTCGACTTTTTCCACAAACTGCGGCCCGTTGCGCGCTTCCCGCACTGCGCTGGTGGCGGTGGCCAAAATCATGTCAACATTGGAGCTTTCGCAAAAGCGTTTGAATAATCGCAGCGTAAATAACGCCCGGCCAATTGCCGCTTCGCTCAGTCCAGACGCATTCATCCCCTGCCGCAGACGCACAACCTCTCGAATTTCGTCGTCGAGGTTGTAGGCATAGCCGGGAATCGCGCTCAAAACGATCAGCCGGGCCGTGTTTGAGCCAAGGTCAATGACGGCAATGCGCTGAGCCTGGTTGTTTAACATAGATGCTCCCTAATCAATATAATTTCCCCATCCCGAAAATTCAAACCCCGGCGCCACGACAACAACCGTAAAGCGCATGTCTAATGGATACCATTCTGCCGGATCTTCACCATTCCAGTTCCAGCCGGACAAATCACTGACCGGAAGCCCCAGGCTGTTTTTGATGGCGACGCCGTTGCGGTCACGCGGGTTTGCCCAATCGATGGGCAGTTGGTCCTTCATCCACATATCCTGCACGCCTGTGGACCAGGTTTGCACAAAGCCGGGGTCGCCCAGCACCTGCTTTTTGCGGCCGCAGTTCTCCAGCGTGTGGTTATACTGCCAGAAACAAAATTGCAGCAGCATGTCCTGTGAAACCGGCTGGCTGCGGACTTCGGCGCGGAAGTAAAGCGTGCCCTCGGCAAAGTTGACCGGCTGGGTCCAGTCGCCGTTGGCGGATTCCATGGGCGGGGTGTCGCGCGGAAAGCCATGATGCCACGTTTCGACGGGTTTGTTCCAATCGAAGACGAGTAATTCGCTGCCTTCTTCCGGGGGATTCGAGGTTGGCGAGGGAGTTGGCTGCGGCGTTTGTGTGGGTGTGGCGGGAACGGCCGTTTCTGTCGGTGTCGCTGTTTCTGTTGACGTGGCCGTGACGGTCGGCGTCTCTGTTGCAGTTGAGCTTGGGCTGGGCGTTATCGTGATATAGGGCGTCATCGTAGCAAGAGGCGGAGGCGTAAGCGTCATAGTCGCCGTGACCAGAGGCGTTGGCGAGGGCGTCCCCGGCAGATAATCAGCCAGGTGCAAAATAAGCGGCAGTCGCGCCGCAATATATGGAGTCGGCGTGATTTCCACACTGCTTTCATCGGCCGTTACCTGGATCATTGCAAGCAACAGCAGCGCGATAACCGCAAATGGTAAAATCAAAAGAAAGCGTGATCTGTGCATAACCTCTCCATCAAACACATTTTATAGGTTTTCAAAGTCAGGCTCATTTTAGCCAAGCCTGACGGAAAAACCAATTGATCCCATGTTCCGCTTCGAAACCTCGTCCCGGCAGATCCCAATCTAACAGCACCAGGTCAGGCCCCATTTGTGCCAACCCACAAATCGCCATGGCCGTCTTCTTACAAAACTTCAATCAAGTTGTTGCTGAGGCTGGCCGAATCTTCAGGATCATGTTCATAGGCCCGAAACGTATACCCATCATAGCGCAGTAAGCCGTCCAGCATACCGAGCCAGATAAAACCCTGACTGTCTTGCAAAATGGCATGCACAGAACTCTGGGACAGTCCCTGCGCAAAAGAAGTCTTAATCACTCCCAGGGCGAATCGCTCTTGTGAGCAGTACCTGCACAGAATCCGGAATACCCTGCTCATCTTTTATCTCCCGAAGCGCCTGAAAGACTTCACTTTGGTAAGCCCTCAAAGTTTTTTCATCCAGCATCTCTAAAAAACCCCGGAACCCATGCGTCCAGCCCGCCGCCCACCATTCCTTTTCATCCTGATAATAAATTTCAAGTTCTTCAGCAACAATTTCAATCTTTCTAAACCCTGCTGTGGAAAGCGTTTCTTCTAAAATCTGCCTGGAATTAAGCGAGTTCGTCTCAACTTCGGGGCCAGAATGAATTCGTTTGTAATAGGATCGATTCAACTCCCTCACTTTTTCCCAGCGTTCATCCAAATCCCCAAAGGTCGAAATCGCAAACACACCATTCGGCTTTAGAACGCGATAAATCTCCGCCAGCGCCAATTCTAAATTGGGGAAAAAGAAGAGGGCAAATCCACACAAAACCACATCAAAACTTTCCGCCTGAAATTGGAGTTTTTCCGCGTCCATGTGCAGCACAGCCACATTTTCAACCCCCAGGTTTGCAATGTCGCCGCGCGTCTGCGCGACCATCCCTTCCGCCAAATCAATACCGATCACCCGGCCCGATTGCCCAACTTTTTTCTGTGCAGGAAAGAGAAGCGCGCCTCTTCCACATGCAATATCGAGCACGGCCGTTCCCGGCGCAATATTGGCGTGGGCGACTACTCTATTGCCATAATGAGAAAAAAACTTGGGGCCAATCTGATCATAAAGTTCAGCGCTGCGGCTAAATACACCCGTAATACGGTCTTTGTATGCTTGTTCAAGGTTTTCCATAATCAATCATCCTTCCGGTTCAAGTTAATTACTGGAGTCTGGCGAATTCAAGACCTGTCAGGATAATTACAAAATCTGGCAAATTTCCTCAGGTAAAATAAAAAATGCCAGTGTCCAAGTAATTATACACGGCTATTTCCGTTCTTGAATCCCCATCATCCCCATGCCGGATGCCGAAAAAGCCTTTTGCAGCGTGTGGATAGTTTACTAAAAGCACGCCGGTTTCAAACTTTGCGAAATGAAAACGGCCGTATTACACTCACCTTCAATGAACATGTTCACCCTTCCTCATGACGGCGTTTGCGCCGTTGTTCTCGGCAATATGCAAGATGGCGGTTTGCCGCACATCGGCTGCCGCTGCACACGCTGCGCCAACGCCTTTGCTGAACCGGCAAAAACAGCCTACGCGGCCTGCCTCGCAATCATCCAGAAAACGGGCACAGAAACGGCCGTATTCCTCATTGACGCCACTCCGGACATCAAATGGCAGCTTAATTTGCTTACTAACCTGCTGGGCGCGCACCCGCAGCGGCCCAACCGCCTGCGCCAGCCGGACGGCATTTTTATCACCCACGCTCACATGGGGCATGTCGGCGGCCTGCCGCAGTTGGGGCCGGAAGCCATGGCGGTTGAAAATCTGCCAATTTACGGCACGGCTGCGCTGCTGGCGCTGCTGCAAAAAAGCGCGATCTGGCAGCCTGCCCTAGACGGGCTTGAGCTGCGGCCGATCACCGCAGGCGAAACCATCATTTTGGACGCTGATTTTCACCTGACGCCGATCGCCGCGCCGCACCGGGATGAGTGGCGCGCCGGCACGCTGGCATTTCTGGTGCAGGGGCCACACAAAAAGCTGCTTTATTTGCCTGATATTGACGCCTGGGAGCAGTGGCCTGATGGGGAAAAAATTATGCGCTCGGTAGATTTTGCCCTGGTGGATGCAAGTTTTTTCAGCACAGAGGAGTTAAACGGCCGTTCTCCCGTCGCCCATCCGCTCATACCAGACACCTTAAACCGGTATGCGCAAATCCCGGGCCAGCTTTTCCTGACCCACCTCAATCACACCAACCCGGTCTTGGACAGCGACAGCGATGCTCGTTTAATGGTCATGGAGGCCGGCGTAAAAATCGCCCAAACCGGCCAGATGTTTAATCTGTGATGAAAAAAAGAATTTGTTGCCAATGATAAAAATTACACGAAAATATTTATCCGGATTCATGTCATTCGTGATATTCGTGTCATAAAAACTCTTAAACACACCCTAAATACGGGTGCGCGCTTTTTTGGTTTGGGGTGTATGGTGCAGGAAATCTACGGCGAAACGGCCGTTGTACGCGTTCAGTAAATCTTCAATCCGCTGCGCATCGGGGGACGCCAGCAAAAATCCGGCGTGGTATGGTTTATCCAGCCGCCACACAATTTCAGGATCGGAGTAGCCGCTCAGGTCAGGGTACTCCTGGCGCGCCAGACAGGTAATCAAGGCCGCATAATCATGACGATGCGGCGGCAAGTGATAAGTTTGGCCGCTCAGCCGGGCGACCTCAACGCGCGCTGCCTCCGCCCAGAGCGCAATCCCGCTCGCCGCCTGCACCATTCTATCGATGTTGGCGCCGCCAACGCGTGCGGCTGTTTCCAGGAAATAGAAACGGCCGTCTGCAAAAGCGCGGATAAATTCCGTATGGGCGACGCCGCCGGGATGCTGTAAAGCACGCAGCAGGCGACCATTGGCCGCCAGCAGCGCCTGCGATTCCTCGTCATCACCGGCCAGCGTGCGCGTATTAAAAATGCCGCCGCCCTGCGTCAAAGAAAGCGGCGGCGCGCCATATTTGCTGGCAATTGCAAAAACCGGCTCTCCCGCCCACAAAATCGTGTCGACATGATACACATCGCCGGGCAGAAACTGCTCCAGCAAATAGAAGGATTGCTGATCACCCAGCACATCCAAAGCGCGCCAAACAGCCTCTGAATCGTGCAGTTTCTGAATGCCGATAGCCCCGGCTTCAAAGCGCGGTTTAAGCACCCAGGGCGGCGGCGCGGCGGCCATAAAGCTGCGTAAATCATCGTAATTGAATATCCCGCTGAAAGCCGGCACAGGGATGTCCTGGCTGTGGGCGCGTACACGCATGGCCAGTTTATCGCGAAAATAGCGCGCAACGCTTTCACTAAGACCAGAAAGTCGAAAATGTTCCCGCAGGGCGGCGGCGGTCGCCACATCATAATCATCCAGCGCCACGATGCCGTCAATCTTTTGCCCCCGCGCCAGGTAACTGACGGCGTATGTCATATCAGGCTGGGTTGAAAGGCTCGGTATTTTGTAAAAACCATCAATGCTGTCCCAGGGCCAGGGAGACTCTGCAAACTTTTCCGCGGTCAGCAGCAGCACGGTGCAGCCCTGTTTTTTGGCTTCGATCAAAAAGGGAATGCCTTTGAATTCACTGGCGAGGCATAAGATGGTTAACGGCCGTTGCTCGGTCATGGTCTCAACTCCAAATTTTGGTGGCTTTTAGGTAATCGGCAACAATATTTCAAAATTAGAATCGCTCCAGACATTGCCGATTCCTCAAGGAAACCACAGTTCAACTCCTTTGGGATTTCCGAATAGTTTCTGCGGTTTACCTAACTATAAACCAATTGTAGCGCAAAACCTGAATCGCGGAACAGGAAACAAACTGAATATTTTGTATGGTCAACTGTAATCAAAATACAATGCGTTGCCTTGCTTGCCAGACACGTCCAGCAATTCCATTTTGCGCAGCGTGTAGGTGATTTTTTGCGCCAGATTGAGACGGCAGTTGAGGATTTCAGCCAATTCGCGGTTGGTAAACGGCCGTTTTAATTCCTGCGGCAAAACTGCCAGATAATCTTGCGGCGTGTTAAAAACAGCCTGCTCAACCACCGCCAGCAAACGCTGATCGGCGATGCTCCAGCGTTTACGCCGCCAGCTTCCCTGCCCATCATCCCGCCAGATTTCTTCCTGCTGCGTCAACGCCGCTTCCAGCGTCAAATTCGGGTGCAAGAGCAAATGCGGAATGCGCATGCATTCGCCAAAAATATCCAGAACGCGACCCCGCTTGGGTGACTTACGTCGCTGAATAAACTTGCCTTGAGCGGTTTGGCGGATGATCCACTTTTCACACGGAATTGGATGAATGAGATGCACTTTGTGGCTTTCTAACAGGCCGGCCAGCTTACGCCGCAGCGCGTACAAATGACGCGTCTGGATTTCAATCAGCAGGTCATCGCGCACGATATCAATGACATAGCGGCCAATTTTGACTTCAAACTGATCCCCGGCACGGCCGTACCATTCTTTAAGTCCGGCGTGCAGCGACTTTTCCGCCAGCGTGCCAATTTGTGGCGATTTGTGACTCACAACTGCCCCGCAACGGCGCTCCAATCAGCCAGCAGCGCCTGGTAAGCGGGATCGGCATAACGCGCCAAATGAAAAGCAGGCGCATAGTCGGGTAGCGCGCCGCCGGTCACATAAGCCGCGAGCAGTTCGCCCGCCGCCGGCGCCGCCATAACCCCATAACCGGAAAGAGCGCCGACAACATAGGCGCCATCAAGCGGCAGCGGGCCAATGAGCGGTCGATTTTCGCGCGTTTTACAATAATAGCCGCCGTCGATATACGGCTTGCTCATGCGATCCAGATAAATCGAGATCCCCGGAACCATACGCGACAGCCCACGCACAACAATTTCAATATACTCCGGCTCAAATTGAACCGGCCAGACCGGGATATCAAAGGCGTTTATGTGATATGGCCACAACACCAAAACGGTTTGCGCGCCTGGCCCCCCTTCGGGACGAAAATGAAGACCGGCCGGGAATTCCTCCAACAGCCAGGCGGTTTCCTCAAATTCGGCCAGTTCCGCCTTTTCTGCATCACTCCACGGCAGTATGATGGGATCATTCCAAATCATCAAGGGGGCGTCTCGCGGTATCACGCCCAGGGGATCCTCAAAGGCAATTTTGCCGTGCAGTTCATTGTAAACGGGGATGTCCACATCAAGCATTTGGCCCATATGTTTGAGCAGCGGCCCGGCAGCGTTGATGAAGGTATTGGTATGAATTGTTTCCGCGTTCACCTGAACGGCCGTTACCCGCCCGCCCGCCGTAATAATATTGTGAATACGGCCGTTGACCAACTGCACCCCGGCTTCTTTTGCCTTTTGCAGCCAATACATGCCCAACTGTTGGGCGCTCAGCCAGCCGCAGCGGCGCGCATGCAGCATGGCACAGACATCATCGGCGATAAATGGGAAAAGTGATTGGATGCCAGCCGCATCATCAATCCAATCGGCGCCGCTTAGTTGGTTGCGATAATCATGCGCGGATGCAGGTGTATAGCTTAACAAGCCTGTCCCGGTATGTTCACGCAGTGCGCCGGCTCCTAAGGATGAAATCGATTGGGCCTCGCTTTTCATAGCGCGGGCCTGTGCAGGATCAGCCGTCAGGTAGACGTAGCCGCGCCGGTTGAGATGGAAAAAATTGCTGCTTTCAGCGGCCAGTTCTTCCAGCAGGTCGATACTGCGATTCATGAACCGCACCATTTCTGCACCGGGGCCGGGCCACCAATTGCGATATGCTTCGGTCGATTTGTCGCTGGTGAGCGTCAACGGCGCGCGTTCATCCACCAGGATGATATCTTGAATGCCATGCCGCACTGCTAAAAAATAGGCGGCCGACACGCCGGCCAGACCGGCGCCGCCAATCACAATTTGAGCCTGTTGGGGAATATCTGACATTTTCCGTATCTATTCAGGTACCCGGGAGAGCTTGGTTTGCCCTTAAGGACAATTGCTTATCGGGTAAACCTGACAAGGTCTAGCTGTGTAGTTACCATTTTCCTGCGTTATTGTTTGTTTTTTTGAGACGTTTGGCGCCGTCACGTGTAATTTGAAAATGGTCTAAATCCCGCGCCACGACCGTGTTGGGGAAAATAGATCGCGCTTCATTGCGCACATCCCGCTCCATATAGCGGCGTGACAGATGGGTGAGAATCAAACTATTGACTCCGGCTTCCTTTGCCAAACGTGCTGCCCGGGCGGCGGTCATGTGCCCGAACTGGTAAGCCATATCCAATTCTTCTTCCAGATAGGTTGATTCCATCACCAGCGCAGAAGCGTCGCGACAGATTTCAACCAGGTTGTCGGTGCGGCCAACATCCCCGATATGGACATATTTCGTACCGGGAACGGCCGTTCCCAGCACATCATCCGGGTGAATAAGACGCCCATCCGCCAATTTTACGCTTTCCCCGCGTACCAGCATGGAGCGCTCCGGACCAAATGGAATGTCCAACGCCTCAGCTTTGTCGTTAAGAAAAGGGCGATGTGGTTTTTCCTCAAAAAGAAAACCATAACAATCTGGCCCACGATGCTCAACCCCAAAGGCGGTCAGACGAAATTTATCATCCTCCACAATAACTTGCCCCTGCTCCAGCGCATTCAAATTGATGGAAATTGGTGGTTTCTGGCCTACAAAAACAACTTTAAACAGCAGATTGCTAACCCTGGAGAGCGTGGCGCGGCCCGCATAAATATCAAGCTTATCCAGGTTTTCCCAACGGCTGAGAGTTGACGCCAACCCGCCGAGACCTAAAATGTGGTCGAGGTGGCTGTGCGTGAGCAGCACCGTATCCAAGCGTTTAAAACCCAGCCCGCTTTTGAGAATCTGGCGCTGTGTGCCTTCACCACAATCAAGTAAAAAGCGGTATTGGCGATGTAAGATAATATGCCCGGACAACCCGCGGTTAACGGATGGCGCCGAAGAGGAAGTGCCTAAAAAAACAAGTTCAAACATAATGCATGCCGTGAACAATAATTTGGCCGGGCTGTCCCTGCCGGCCCTGGATTTGAATAGTCACGCCCAGCCATTGGCGTAGTAAATTCGCGTTGGTGAGCGTGTGCAACGTTATCTCGCCGGTTGTGAAGCAGCTTGCGCCATGCGCCAACGCCAGGGGCAGCAGCAGTTGATCAGCCAGGTATTTGTCAACAGACGCGTTATTTTCTATGAAAGCAACACATTGAGCAACGGCCGTTTCCGATACCTTCTCCGCCGGCAGCCCTTTACGCCCCAAACAGCTAAATCCGCCGCCCGGGACCCAAAGGAAAATGCCGGCGCCAGGCGCGCTGCCGCGCGCTCTCACCGGCTGAATGTTGGTGGAAATGGCTTGTTTTTGCAGCAAGTTGGCGGCGCGGCGCGCCATGCGTTGCGCAATGTGGGCCGGCAGGTTGGTAACAGCCGCAATGCCTTCGACCTGTTCAACGGGCGCGCGCTGAAAATCAGCAGCGTGCAGCTTCGTAAGCGGTTTGATGTGGGCAGTGATGGCGCCGCCGCCCTGCGGATACCAGCCCCAGGCGTCTAAATTCAGGGTTATTTCCGCACCCAAACGCGTAAAGACCGGTTGGGCGACATGCGCCAGATAGTGAAAGGGTGGACTGTAGGGCACATGCGTGCCGCCTTGCAGCGTGACCACTGTGGGCGCATCCGCAAAGAGCAGCGGCCAGATCAATGCTTGAAAAATCAGGGTTGCGGAACCGGCTGATCCACCTTGTGCATATGTGGCGACGTCAAATTGATAGGCGCCCCCGCGCGACGCAGTTTGTGGCTGAAATTCGAGGGCTGTGCTGTTAATTTCCGCCCCCGCCATTCGGGCATTGCAGACGGCGGCGACGGCATGAACGGCCGTTAGGTGCTGCGGGCGCAAACCTGGTTTTTTACGCGCCGCGCGGATGTTGGTCAACCGAAACGGCCGTCCCGTCAGCGCCGCCAGACTCAAACTCGTGCGTAAAACCTGTCCGCCGCCTTCACCCTGGCTGCCGTCAATCATCAACATGAATATCAATACCTGCCCATCTTCATGCTGACAGTGTAACATACCACGCAGCAGCCCCAAAATAAAAAGACCTCATGACGCGCGCCATGAGGTCTTTCAATTAATAAAGTGCTTGTGGTCAGATGGGCTGGCTTTTTAGCGCCGTCGAGAAGGTGCCAAACAAAATTTTGACATCCAGCCACACAGACCAGTTGTTGCTGTATTCCATATCTAACTTTAACTGATCTTTTAATGGAATATTCAATCCTAACAAAGCGCCCGGGCCGATCAATCCCGGCAGTTCAGCGGTCATCATGTCAATATTATGACGGCCGTATTTCAGCAGGTCTTGGCGCGTTAATGCGCGTGGGCCAACCAGAGACATTTCCCGATTCAGAATATTGAGCAGGCGCGGCAGTTCTTCTAAACCTGTGCGGCGCAAGAACCATCCGATGCGTGTATAACGCGGGTCACGGCCAACTTTTTGCCCGCGCAACACAGCGACCCACTGCTGGCGATTTTGAATCAACCTGTCGTCGCTGTTAATGTACATTGTGCGGAATTTGAAAGCGTTAAACTCGCGTCCGTTCAAACCCAAGACACGCCGCCGGAAGAATACCGGCCCCGGTGATTCAATTAAAATCAATAATGTGACAATCAGTAAGAATGGAGATAAGAAAAGTAGGGCAGGAAGCACGATAGTATAATCAAAAACAGTTTTAACTGTTTTCTTTAGCAGCCTATGACGCTTCAGAAAGCCAATCGCCTGATTCGTGATTCCTGTTTGGGTGCGCAAAGTAACCTCTGTCATTACATTTTTACCGTTAAGTTATCTTGTTGTAATTTTGGGGCGCTCTTTGAACACGACTAGAGCATACCAATACTGTTAATGAGTTTATGCTTAGCGTCTTACAAAAATACTTACGAAAAGATTTGTGCTTTACTGCCAGTCTTTCCACATTGTATTTGCCACGACGGCGTTAGGGGGAGAGAGGTCAATTAAACTGCGGTAGCAACGGCCGTAAACAACAAAACGAGCGCTGCACATAATAAATTGATACGTAGAAAATTGATTTCGCGACTTTGTAGTTTTGATTGTTCATCTGCCGCCAGAGACGGCCGTTGCTCCGCCAGCAGACTCGTGCGTTTCATAGCCGGATACAGCGCCGCCTGCATATAAACTGCAATCAAAACCATACCAATATAAGCAATATGTTTCAACAACATTGCCCATGCCCATAAGCTGTCAACTGTCAAAAAACCATTATAATTTGTGTCATTAGTCATCTGCACAAAGCCGGTTATTAACAAGACAACCAGACTGGCATTCGCCCAAGGCAAAAAACGACGCTGGAATGTAAACCATTGATTTAAAGCCAGCGTACCATGTCTGAGCGCAGGCCACGCCACCAAGGCCATCAGCGCCATGCCGCCCAGCAAAACCACCGTCGCCAGCAGATGTATCCAATAGGAAACGACTAACACCCAAAAAGTCATTACGTTTTACGATTTCGGCATCTCTTTCAACGCGTTATACGCCTGCCGCGGCGTGCCATCCGGCAGGACAATCGACCACCACCACTGTTCATTTTCAGGCGTCCAATGATAATCCGCAATATAAATCGTTGTCATCAAGCCAATCCACGGTTGCCAGTTTTCAGCCGCATATTGATACGCGCGCACAAGATAATCCGCCTGCGTTTTCTCATCAACGGCAAACCAGGCATAACTGGGATTAACTTCATCCAGCGTCCAGCCCATTTCCAAAATAGCAACCTGTTTCTCGCCATCCCCATTTGCCACCATAATTTCACGCATATCCTCCACGTGACGAAATGCGAACCAGCGCCCGCCGCCATATTCAGGATTTTCAGCCTCTTCAGGAGCGAGTTCGGGCGGCGCTTTGTAACCAGGGGCATTCAAACCAAGCACATCAAAATAGGCGTCTGCGCCGGCGCCATACATACCTTGCAAAAATTGTGTATCCGGCATCACTTCTGGAGAATCCGTGCCGGTGGGCGCGAGGCCGGCCGAAATAACAATCGCCTCCGGGTCAGCCGCTTTGATAGCCTCATAACAAACCTTCAATAACTGCGTATATTCTTCCGGATCAGGTGGTTTTTCACCCCATTCCCGGCTTAAATTAGGTTCATTCCATACCTGGTAAGCGCCAATGCGGCCTTTATAACGATCAGCCACGACCCTGCAGTAATCAGCGAAATCCTGCAAGTCAGCAGGTGGTTGATTATCCTTAAACTGGTTATCCAACGGTTCAGACCAGAAGGGCTGGCGATCTAAACGCACAACCAGGTTTATCCCCGCCTTCTCAGCCTTATCAACAATCCGATCAGGACGGTACCAATCATAATGTCCCTTTTCAATGCCTTCAATTTCGCGCCACGGGAATTTTTGTTTGACCCAACCAAACCCCATTTTATCTACCATTTGGAATTCAACTTCGATGCGTTCCGGTTTCCACCACATAAGCGTGTGGACGCCATAAGCCGGCGATTGGAAAAGTTGGTTCACCGGCTCATCCCCTAACAGATCCGGGGTGGGCGTGGGTTCAAGAGCAGGTTGGCAGCCTGACATAAAAATGAAAAGAATGAGCAGGCACAGCCGCCCCCATTTGATCGTGTGAGATAGCATAAGATAGATAGATCAAGATGAGCGGGATGCTCCTGCTCAATCGTCAGATTTATTCAGGTTTTTCCATACCGGAGACCGCGCCAAAAGCAGGTCGCGGCACACCGTTTACATCAATAATGCTGTATGGCACCGGGTCATCTGTGGCGCCGCTGCCCTTGTTGCCAAAGTCATAGTTGAAGAGAAAAGCGAGCCACACATCCCCAGATGCGTGCATTTGTTGAAACGCCTGCACAATGTAATCCGCCTGTTCTTGCAAGGAATTATCCTGGGCAAATTCAAAGCCGGTGGGGTACGTATCATACCCTTCACTGGTGGCCCAGCCGAATTCAGTGACGCACAGTTTTTTATCGGGATCGTAAGCGTCAATTTTTTCAGCATAGGTATCAAGCGTGGTTTTAAAACTCCAGGAGTGATGCGGGTTATCAAAGGGGCCGCGGAAAATAGCGTCTTGCGCTGCCGGGCTGGACGGCGCTTCTTCGGCCGTAACATCGGGAGGAATGTTGTATCCATTGTGATGCGCGCCGACGCAGTCGGCATAGTCTAATAAACCGGCTGCCAGCGCTCGATCCAACCATTCAAAATCATCCGCCCAGCTGATCCAGTCGCCAGGCCCCGTGGGTGACAAAGCGCCGCTAATTACAATGATATTGGGATCATGCGCCTTGATGGTTTCATGGGCAAGCTTCAGGAACTGTACGTAATCTTCCGGGCTGACTCCATTGGCGGTCGCCCATTCACGATCCAGGTTTTGTTCATTCCAGACTTCGATGGCGTCTACTTTGCCATCATAACGCTCTAGCAATTCTTGCAAAAAGGCAGCAAATTGAGCGTAATCATCGGGTGGGCCATTTTCACCACCGGCGGCGCGCGTCCACTCCGGCGCGCCCACAATACTGAGCATCAAGCGCAGGTCATTTTCATGCGCCTGATCGACGACGCCGTCATAAAAGAACCACTGATCGGCGTCAGGCTCTGGATGAATCAGCCACCATTGAACCTGCGCTTTAACCCAATCGAGACCTAATTTTTCATTGACGTCACGCATGGTTCCTGCGGGATCACCCACAGTTGCATTGCCATGCACCTGAACACCATATCCAAATGTATCCGGCGCCCAGGGCTCGTTCAACTCAGGGGCAGGCGCTTCTACAACTTCTTCACCGCCAGCATCATCTGGCGGAGGCGCTTCCGCATTCGGATCCTCTGCAACAGGTGCATTTTCACTATCGATCTCTTCAATAATCGGCGGTGGTAAGGTCGCTTCTACTTCAGGCGACAAAGTAGGCGTAACTTCTGCATCGGCTACAGGGGCGGCCGGTTCTGACGGGGCGTCACCGCCGCAGGCCGCTAACAAAATCAGAACAGACACCAAAGCTATAAAAACGAAAATGCGTTTCATAATTTTCTCCTTCTCACGCGGGAAAAGCGCATTTCAGCGGTACTTCGCCAAAATGCGCCTCATAATTCTGATTGATGAAGTGCACCCGTTTAATTATTAGGCGCGCCTCACGATCCGGCTGTTCATCAATTACCCATAACCTGACGCAGCGTTTCACACGCCGGGCAGCTTCCGTCAGGACGAATCATTGCGTATCCAGCCTGCGGATCATCTCCCCATTGGGTGAAGTCCACGTTGAAGATTATTGCCAGGCGGGCTTTCCCACTGTTGGCAGCCAGGCTAATGGCTTCTGCAAGCCATTGGGCATGTTCACTCACGCTTGTGTTTCCTGCCCAGGAGAAGCGGCTGGGAACGCCGCCAAAATCGTCGCCTGAAAGGAAACCTAATTCAGTAAAGCAAACGGGTTTACCCAACGTATTGTAATACAGGTCCAGCATCGGCTGGAAATACCAACTGTAATGGTCGCTGCCGGCTGGGTGTCCGGTACTCTGTCCAGGTGAGGTTGCGCCGGCATTAAAATGGGCGCCCATACAGTCCATATAATTGGCGGCGCCGGCGGCGGCCATGCCGGCCAGATAGGCACTGTCATCACAACCGTTTGTGCTGCATCCACCGCCAAAGTAGCCGGTAGGCGCCGGTGCACCGCTAATGACCATAACGTTTGGATTAGCCCCTTTAATGGCATTGTAGGCCGGGGCGAGCATATTGTTGACATAGGACTGCGCGTTAATTTGTCCCGCCGGCCACTCAAAGTCAATGTTCATTTCGTTCCAAACTTCAATCGCGTCGGGTCCTAGTGCAGCAACGCCGCCGAGGAAATTAACATATTCCTGGAAATCAATGCTGCTGGGATAAGGTGTTCCTGGAATGCTCAGAAGCACCTTAAAGCCATTGCCATGGGCCTGATTAATAGGCCCCGCAACCGCGTTGGGATCATCACCCGGCCCCCATTTGTGCTGGAATTTGACCCAATTCATACCGGCGTAAGACATCAACTGAGGGTTGCCAAAGCTGTGACTTTGTCCACCCAATTCAAAGCCTGCATTGGTTACAGGGGCAGCAGCCACAGGCGGGGGCGGCGCAGGCGCGCTTGCCTGGTCATCCTCGCCATCATCACTGCCGCCGTCGTTGCCAGCGCCAGGGTTGGCGGCGGCAGGCGCTGGGGGCGCAACTTCCACCACTTCCAGGTTCCCCAACTCTACACCGGAATCGACGGTAATTAATGTCGCAAAAATCCAGCCTTCTTCTCCGGCGGGTAAACGGACGTTGAGCCAGCTAATATCTGAATTACGGCCGATCAGATCAACCTCTGTACCGGCCTCAGCGCCGCCGGCAATAGTTCCGTAAGTTAAACCAGGGCCTGTACGCACATTGGCGCCGGCATTGACCACGCCTTTGGCTGCACCGGTAGAGGCAGCAATTTCTGTCTCTTCTGTCGTTTCGGATTCTTCTGTTGTTTCCTCTGTCTCCACAACAACTTCTTCCAACGCTGCCGCTGCAACAGTCACGTCCAACGAATCAAGATTGGCGATATTATCGCCCAGGGCAAAATCAGCATTGACGATGTAATCACCTTCACTTTCACCCACATCCCAGGAAAAAGTCAGCTCATTGCCGCTCTCGCTGGCCAGAACGCTGTCGCTGGCATTACGCACGGTCCAAACTATCGCAGCGCCGGTCGGCTGAGGCGCTTCTGTTTTGTTTTTATAGCTATCTAATGCAGCCGCATAGCCTGCATCATCTAAGCCTTTTACAGCCATACCGCGAATATTGTAATCGTTTTCCAACTGGCTGCGATGGCTTAAGGCGGCGGCGCTGCCCAGCCAGACATCATGTGGCTGGCCTTCATCTTCATAGCTGTATTTATAAGTAAGACTGTCGCCATCCCATTCCAGCGGGCTGGCCGAACCGGAAAGCGCAACCGTGACGGTTTCACCAGGGGCGACTTCTTCACCGCCTTCCACAAATTGCAGTTCACCAAAATTCGCCAGCGCATTTTCGTTGGATAACGCGGTGTAGGTTTCGCCAATGCGGTCTACGGCCCCGCCATTGTGGAGCGCACTTAATTTTTGACGATTTATCTGGCGCGCGGCCCAATTCAAAAGCTGTGAAGCAGCATCATCGCTATCATATTGGGAGGGGTCTAGCGGCATTTTGACGTAAACGGCGTCGGCCAATTGACCCAGCGCAGTCCAATCCTGCCCGCCGGTATCCCAACTGCTGCCGGCGACGAGGGGCGCGCCCAGAGTCACAGCCAGATTCATGTTTTGCGCATGCAGCGCCTCTGCCAATGAATTGGCAAAACTGTTAAATGCTGCTGCTTGCGCTGCGGGTACATTTTGGTAATCGAGGTTCACGCCTGAAAAACCATCGGCGGCAGCTTGCTCAACAATGGCGTTAATATTTGCTTCCTGAAATGCGGCGTCAGCCAACATATCGGCCAGCGCTGTCTGATTGACAACGGGGCCAACGTTTGTGACATGCAGCCATTGGCTGTACGGGCCGTCAGGTAATTTGACGACGGCGCCATTCAAAGTACCTTGTTCGTCCAACATCAGGGGGCCAACTGATACTTCGGTCAAATTGGCAAGAATTTCACCCGGCAGTTCAACGCCGCTTTTGACAATGGCGCCTACACTCACTTCAGCGGGGGGCGCAATTTGCATCATAACCAATGCTGCGGGCAAGACGCCTTCGGCCGTAACAATCTGTTGGCTGTTAGCGTCCACCTGGCTGGGGACAAACACCCAATTGTCGGTTTCCCAACCATACAAGTCGAGCGTTTTGTTATCGCCGGCATTGGCGGGGATGGTTAGCGCAATTTGTCCGGTGGGTACGGATCCGTCAGCGCTGATGGTATATACATCGCTGACCGGCGTGACGTTTTCCGGCACGGCCGTTGCCGCGTTGGCGTTGTTATTGAAAAACTCACTTTGGGGCACAACCTGGACGGCGGCCGCGCCGCCGGTCAAAGCCAGCGTGACGCCATCGGGCAGCGTGGCTTCGTCGGGGGCGCTGACATCACTCCCAAGGGGTTCTTGCCGGGATTCGGCCGTTTCTGCTTGCGGCTCTTCTCCGGTCAAACCCAGCCGCTGTCCCAGCGAGATGGGGGGTAAAAACAAGCCTAAAATCAATAAAACGACTACCACAATAATGCCGCCAATGATCAGGCCTTTTGGTCTCTTTTTATTCTGTGACTCTTCTTGTTCCATATTCCTCTCCAAATCACGTTTCCTCAGACAAGGATCATGATACAAAAAAGCGGCCATAAAGAGCCGCCAGTTTTGTTATCTCAGATGAACTGCGTGAACTTTTTGAAGGACCCGCACGGACTGCGCCGTACAGTTTTTTCGCGTGGCAGTCAATAAGCATTTGCCAATTTCAAGGTCTTTCCGCTTTCACACAAGCGCGGAAAATTTTAACACAACCAAAAATTGGACGCCAAGTCGAAGAGGGTTGTCTTCCTTTCCTGGAGGGGAATCATTGAGGAAACGTTAATTTCTGCAAGCTGTTGGCGGTCTGTCCATCTGCTTTTTACGCAGAAAGCAGCCGCACTCTGCAAAGTTGGTTTAGGTATCGAGGCTGTAAATACGTGTTTGGGGGTGAAAATCAGACCAGCCAAACCAGAAAACAGGTGTGCTTTTAATTCTTTCCAGCGCAGCGCCTTGCAGTGGGCCGGCAACGGCCGTTTCCCCAACCTCAACGCCCAACATAAACTCTTTTGTATATAACCGCTCGTCCACATTGGCCTCGCCAATCACGCCCGCCTGTGAGGAAAGATAATCACCCTTGATCCATTATTGAAGATGATAGTTTTCTAAATCCTATTTTATATGACGCTGTGTGTCATCCTGTAAGCTTGACACCGAAACGGCCGTTGTTATACTTCCGCTAATAATTAATCATGGAGCTTCCCAGTCTGGCAAGCGTTGAACCAATATAAAATGAAGGAGACTCTCTAAGATGGCTGACCTCGATAGTGTATTTGCAGCAATGGGCGGGCAATTTGACGCCTCTAAAGCTGGCGAACTTAATCTTTCAATTCTGTTCGATCTCTCCGGTGACGGTGGGGGACAGTGGAATGCCAGCATTGCTGATGGCAAATTGGATGTGGAAAAGGGTAGTGTGGACAACCCAACTGCAACCCTCAAAATGGACGCCGATGATTTTGCGGCGATGTCCAATGGTGATTTGAATCCCATGATGGCCTTCATGTCCGGAAAAATCAAGGTAGATGGCGATTTGAATGCGGTGATGAAATTCCAACAAATTGTTGGTCTCTAGAACCAAAACCTATTTTAAAATCCCAAAAGCCGCAGGTTAATCAATTGACCTGCGGCTTTTTTGTTATAAATAAACATTTCCTCAGGCAGCGATATGATCGGCGACAATGTCCGCGTATTCGCGCTGTTCGGCCGTGGCGGGGTCAACGCCAAAAAGAGTGAGCAGTTCGGTAATTAGATTGGCTTTACGCTCCGCATCGCTGCGTGACCAGGTACGCGCCTTGATTTCCAGGTAATAACCCGGCAGATCCGGTCGATTGACTTCGTCCAGATTGATGGCAAAATCGGTGCCTTTGTAGAGAATGTGCCAGCGGCGCCGGTCTTTATGAATTTTCATTTCGGACAGCGGCGCAAAATATTCTTGATAAAAACGGAGACTATGATCGGCTGTGGCCAGGAAACGTGACCGTGAGAGCATAACGGCCGTTTCCAACTCCTCGCGCTGTCCTTCCCCTATCAATGTTAAACGGTCACGCGCCTGAATCACTTCTCCCTTTTCATTCAAAAATTCATCCTCACGATAGCGCAAACGAGCCGCGTCCGGATCATTGCCCGAAAAAATGAAATAATGATCATATTGTTTGTAATGCGCGTACCGTAAAGTCTCAACCTGATCGCTTTCCAGGATGGTGCGAATCGCCTCGGCGTCGGCTATCGGTAATTTGAGCTGCACCTCAAAACTTTCCTGACGCTGTACGCCGGCAAGAAACACCAGTTTGTTATAGGGGCTGGCTTCACGTTCACTCACAAATGCATCGATCTCAGCCGCCATCAGGGCCGCATCCGCTTTGGCCTGGCTTTCATCAACGGTCAGCAGCGCCCGATCGCGCATCAAAAAACGGCCGTTGCAGAGCACATGCGCCACATCAGGCGCTTTGGCCGCATAAATCAGGCGCGAATAAACTGTATCCGAGTTGTTGTGAAAATGGGGCTGGTTATGCACACCATCCATTGCGATCACCGCAACATCGGCGCGTTTGCCCGGCTCCAAACTACCGGTTACGTCGCTCATGTGCAGCGCGCGCGCCCCCCCGATTGTGGCTAGCTCCAACGCCTGGCGCGCCGGCAAAACAGTTGGATCGCTGCTGGCGGTTTTGGCCAGCAGCGCCGCCAGACGCGTCTCCTCGATCATATCCAGGTCGTTGTTACTGGCCGGCCCATCCGTGCCCACGCCTACGTTTAATCCGATATTGAGCATATCACCAATTTTGGCGATGCCGCTGGCCAGCTTCAGATTGCTGCTGGGACAATGGGCGATGCCGGCGCCTGCTTCTTTAAGCTGGTACATTTCTTCCCAATCGAGGTGGACACAATGCGCAGCCAGCAGTTTTGTGTTCAAGAGGCCATGTTTTTCAATCCAGGGCACAACCGGCGAATTGTGATCAGCGCGGCAGTTTTTGGCTTCGATACCGGTTTCGCTGACGTGCGTATGGATTGGTACATTAAAAGCCAGCGCCAGCTCGGTGCAGGCGCGCAAAAGTTCGGGCGTGGCCGTGTACCAGGCATGCGGGGCGACTGCCGGCTGGATCAAAGGGTGATTTTGCCACCCTTCGATGAAGCGACGGCAGCGAATGAGTCCATCTTCATAAGTAGCAGCGTCCGGAGCGGGAAAAATCAGGATCGTTTGTCCCAACAGCGCGCGCATTCCAATTACGGCCGTTTCCTCCGCAATTGATTCCTCAAAAAAATACATGTCGGCAAAGGTAGTCACCCCGGAACGAATCATTTCAGCGCAGGCCAGACGCGCGCCGAGCTTAACAAATTCAGGCGTAACAAATTCACGCTCCAGTGGCATCAGGTATCCTAGCCACACGTCCAGGCGCAAATCATCATGCAATCCCCGGAACAGCGTCATGGGAATATGGGTATGGGCGTTAACCAGGCCTGGAATAATAACTTTTCCGTGGCAGTCGATAGTGGTAACGGCCGTATACGCCTGTGACAATTCCGCCGCCGGGCCAACCGCTGCCAGGCTGTCGCCGCGAATCGCCACCGCGCCATCCAAAATAACGTCATAGCGGACATTCATGGTGACAACCGTGCCGCCGATTAGTAGAATATCAACCTGTTCTGACATTCGAAACTCCTCAGATTTCTAATCCTTATTATTTTTTAGAACTTTCTGCGGTTTACCTGCTCTGTAAATTACTTGATTTCTCTTTTAATTGGAAGCAGCAAGTCCTGCTGAGTTGGGAAGGATGATCTGTCCGCATTATACCGATTCCTGTTATAATCTAAAAATCGTTTACAAACGCTTACACTATATGGGCGCTTTTGACAAAACAACGGTTTTCGGCCACAAATTAATACGAATTCGCACGAAATTGCTCTGAAATCCGTGAAAATCTGTGGTTGTTCGTAGCAAATACAAGAAGTTGCAAAGGTAATGTCTTAGCAAACCTGCGGGAAAATTAATATGGACATGGTACAAATTATCGAAACCAAACGGGACGGCGGCGCACTATCAACGGAACAAATCCAATTCTTCGTAACAGAGTACACCGCCGAGCGCATCCCTGATTATCAGGCTGCCGCGCTGCTTATGGCCATCTTTCTACGCGGCATGAACCGGCGTGAAACAGTCGATCTCACGCTGACAATCGCGGAATCCGGCGACCAGTTGGACTTGCATGATGTTGCGCCCTTTGTGGTCGACAAACATTCATCAGGCGGCGTGGGCGACAAGACCACCCTGGTTGTACAGCCCATTGTAGCCGCCTGCGGCGTCCCGGTGGGCAAAATGAGCGGGCGTGGTCTGGGATCCAGCGGCGGCACATTGGACAAAATGGAGTCGATACACGGCTGGTCATCGGCGATACCGCTGGCGCAGTTTAAACAACAGTTGGCCGAGATTGGGTTGGTGCTGGCCGGACAAACGGCCGTTCTCGCTCCCGCCGACGGCAAATTGTATGCCCTGCGCGATGTCACCGGCACAGTCGCCAGCATGCCCCTGATCGCCGCGTCGATTATGTCGAAAAAACTGGCGGCCGGCGCAGACGCGATTCTACTGGACGTTAAGATGGGCAGCGGCGCGTTTATGCCGGATTTGCAAGCCGCCGAAGAATTGGCGCGCATTATGGTTGACATCGGTAAGGATGCCGGACGGCGCACAATCGCCTTGATTTCCGATATGAACCAGCCCCTGGGGCGCGCTGTCGGTAATGCGTTGGAGGTCAAAGAGGCTATCGAGACCTTAAACGGCGCAGGCCCGGCCGATTTTTGGGCGCACTGCGTCGAGGTCGCCGGCTATATGCTGCTGTTGGCGGGCAAAGCTGACACGTTGGAGCGCGCGCGTGAAATGGCAACGGCCGTACGCGATAACGGCCAGGCGCTGGCAAAATTCCGCGCCATGACAGCGGCTCAGGGCGGCGATGTGGCCCAGGTTGACGATCCCGCTTTGCTGCCCCAGGCGCCGCTCACAGCAGAACTGCGCGCCCCTCGCAGCGGCGTGATTGCTGCCCTGGATACGGCAGAAATTGGCTGGACGGCCGTTCACATGGGCGCTGGCCGCCAAAAGAAAGAGGATATAATTGATCATGCCGTTGGTTTTGTGCTGCCCATGAAGGTTGGCGACCAGGTGCAGGCGGGTGATGTTTTGGGTGTCATCCATGCCGAAAACGAAGCCGCGTTGGAAACAGCCAGGCAAGCTTTATTGGCGTCGATTACGTGGTCGGAAACGGCCGTTGCTCCCCTGCCCCACTTTTACGCCGCCATCACCTGACCAAATGAGTACACGCCTATTTGACTAAGGGTGCGTACACAAACAAGTTTGTAGTGACGGCTTCAGCCGTTTGCGACGCTTGGGTCGCCTACCGCTAAAGCGGTTACTACGAACTAAGACTCAAAAGTTAATAACGAACGAACCGTAAAGAGGAGATACCCATGCAAATATTAGGCATCGACATCGGCGGCAGCGGCGTCAAAGGCGCTTTGGTCAACACAGAAAACGGCGAATTGGTATCTGAACGCTACCGGATTGATACGCCCCGACCAGCAACCCCACGCGCCGTCATTAAGGTCATTCGTAAAATTGTCACCCATTTTGATTATCAGGGAGCGATCGGCATTGGTTTCCCGGGGATTGTGGTGGATGGTGTTGTGTTATCGGCCGTTAATATTCACCCGGAATGGATCAATTTCAACGCCGCTGCGGGTATTGGCGAAGCAACCGGCTGTTCCGTGACCATCCTCAACGACGCCGACGCCGCCGGTCTGGCGGAAATTCGCTTTGGGGCCGGCCAGGACGCACACGGTATTGTGATGATTTTTACATTGGGAACCGGCATTGGCAGC
This sequence comes from uncultured Chloroflexia bacterium, assembly GCA_963701435.1. Lineage (GTDB taxonomy): Bacteria > Chloroflexota > Anaerolineae > Promineifilales > Promineifilaceae > JAACFF01. The sequence continues at coordinate 33,075 of CAVPAL010000006.1, forward strand.
GTTATGTTTAATTATGGCTGCAACGTTCCCAACCTGGAATTAGGACACCTTTATTTGCCGGGTCACAAAAAGGATGCGGAATTTTACTGTTCTGATCGCGCCCGCCAGGCGGAAAAATTGAGTTGGAAAGAGTGGGGTGGTCGGCTCAACGATTATTTTCAACACATCGAGTTTTTATTTTCTCCGCAGTTCATCATCATTGGCGGCGGCGTCAGCAAAAAACATCATAAATTCCTCAAATATATCCAGAGCCGCGCCGTTATCGTTCCGGCCGAATTACGCAATCAGGCTGGCATTGTTGGGGCAGCGATGGCGGCGATACCAAATTAACGCTGAACTAATATGCTGCACCGTCAACAAATCCAATTCTGCTATACTTGGGTAAACTGCGAAAAGTCTTTTGAATTAGGTAAACCGCAGAAAATCCTTGAAAATAAGAGGTGTTGGAAATCTGCGGTTTCCTTGAGGAATCGGCAACATCTAGAGCGATTCTAATTTTGAAATATTGTTGCCGATTACCTAACACCACAGCAAATTCGCGGTTTCCCTGAAGGAATTCCCAGATTTCGTTTCATGGGAATTCAAAAAACTTTCTGGGAATTACCTAAACCATGGTATTGAACAAAAAGCCAGGACAGCGACTTGCATTTTTACCTGACGCCGATGTGGAAGCATTGGCCGAATGCCTGGTTGCCTTTGCCAACGGCGATGGTGGGCTGATTGTACTCGGCCTGGATGAAAACGGCCGTTCCACCGCACCCATCTGGGATGAAGAAGCCGAAGCCGCACTACGCGAAGCTGCCACCCTCTGCCGGCCGCCTGTGCCCAGCCGCTGGCAGCGCGTTGAAACGCGCGGCGGCGAGCTCATCGGCATCAACGTCGCCCGCAGCCTCGACCTGCACAGCCTGTATGACGGCCGTGTCCTGATCCGCAGCGGTGAGCACAACAGGCCGGTTACAGGAGACCAGATTCGCGACCTGGCCGGTAGTAAAACCACGGCCGAATTTGAAACCGAACTGGTTCCCGGCGCCAAGATTGAAGACTTAGACGGCGACATGATAGCTGAGTATATCGAGCGTCGCAGCCGCCGGGGTGCTGCTAAAGTGACCTCAACGCCTGACCTGCTCTTTGAAGTCGGCGCAACTGACCGGACAGGCAATCCTACCACGGCCGGAATTCTCCTGTTTGGCAAACGTCCCCAAATGTTTTTCCCGCAAAGCGGCATTGTTTTTGTCAAATTTCCTGGCGCCGAACCGCGCGGTGAAGATGGCGGCATCGGATACGGCCGTCGCGATGAAATCACCGGCCCTCTGGCGCGCGTGGTTGAACGCGCCTGGAATATCGTCTTCGAGGAGATGCGCGTCGGGGCTGTCGTCGATCACCTGGAGCGCAAAGAAATCACAGAATACCCACGCTTTGCCGTGCGCGAGGCGCTGGTAAATGCAGTCGCCCACCGGGATTATCGTATTAAAGGGCGCCGCATTGAAATTCGCATGTACGCCGACCGGCTCGAAATCATTAGTCCCGGCGGGCTGCCGGGCTATATGACCCTCGACAATCTGGTGGAGGAACACTTTTCACGCAATCCGCGCCTGGTCAACGGGCTTTACCAGTGGGGCTATATTGAAGAATTAGGCTTGGGAATTGACCAGATGATCGAAGAAATGATGCAGGCCGGGCACGCGCCGCCGGTCTTTCAGGCCACATCACATTTGTTTACCGTCATGCTGTCGAATAAACAGGAACGGCCGTCTACACCCAAATGGACCCGCAACATGAACGAACGCCAGACGCGCGCACTGACCTATGTGCGCGAAAACGGCAGCATTACCAACCGTGAATATCGCCAGATTTGTCCTGACGTCACCCCGGAAACATTGCGCCTCGATCTGGTCGATCTGGTTGAAAAAGGCTTGCTATTAAAAATCGGCTCTAAAAAAGGCACGCATTATATCATGAAATAATTGCGCGCGAGCCAAGCCCTCAAATGACAACGAATTTTGGGATAAAACGAATGCGGCGTGCATACAACTTTACAAATTTGCAGCGAATTGACGCGAAAGCCCACGAATCAAGGCCATAATTCGATGTTCCTATCCCAAGTTTATCCCAGACCAATTCCCAAATTAACCCAAGGTTTTCCCAATGGCCCTTCGATTTATCCCAAATTTATCCCAAATCGACATTTGGGATAAATTCGATTAAACTCATTTTTACATGACTCAGTTAGTCCGGATCGAAGCCTGACCATGTTTACCTTGACCCTCCAATTTTTGGTGGCGCTGCTGCTGCCGCTCTGCCTGCTTATAATGCTCGTCTACACGTTGCTGGTTGGACGGCGTCGACAACTGCCACATGTGCGCTGGAGCCTCACGCTGCTGGCTGCGCTCATCTGGGCCAGTATGGCGCTGCGTTATTATGGCGGTACTCGCTTTGATCCCTGGTTGGTGTTTCGCTGGAGCGGCATAGGGCATGTCGCCGTAGGTCTAACAATGCTGGGCGTATTATTGACCTCCCTGCGTCTTTTTGATGTACCTGGCCGTAAAGCTTTTTGGGTCACGCTTCCGAGTCTGCTGCTGCTGTTAGCCGCTCTGGCACTGGACCCTGCCATCTGGTTATACACATTGCCCGATTTCCGGTTTGCCGGTCAAATTATCCAACATTTTCAGCTTTGGGCCGGGTTATGGATCGCGGCGTGGCTTCTGCCATTGATTACAGCCGCATTAATCACCCAACAAGCTCGCGCCAACCTTGATCATTCACTCTATCGCAATTTCACAAGCTATTGGCTTTTAACCCAGTTGTTATTTGGGATTGGCGCGGCTCTGGCATCTATCCAGCAGCCAGAACAACCCATCTGGCAGGAAGCAGGCATCATTGTGGCCGCGGTGGCCGCTTTTGTAGGAACCCAAACATTAACGCGCCGTTTATGGCCTGATTTATGGCTAACGCTGCGTCAAATGGCAATTTTCCTGCTGGGATTTTTGTTAATATTTACGCTGCTCTGGTTTTCCTTGTGGCTGGCGTCCACACGCAGCGCCGCGCTTTTCTCGTTTTTTGTCCTGACAATCGGCGCGCTCGCGCTGGCTGTGCTTGTGACGGCCGTAACCTACGGCGGCTTGATGCTAAACAGACGCGCAGCGGGCATTGTCCCTCCCTGGCAGGAGCCATTGGCGGTAGAGTACGCGCCTGATTTGCAACAGTTTGGACACCGTTTTTTGGAGACGGTCAGCGCCCGGCTGGCGGTTTCCCAGTCATGGCTTTTCACCATTGAAACCGGAGTCGGCGGCATGCTGCTCCTGCGCCCGCTGGCGTCCAGAGGCCATCCGCTGCCTGACGCAGCCGAACTGGCCGTTGACAGTCCATTCACGGAGTACCTGCGCCAGCATAAGACGCCCATCCTGCAAATCGATATTGCAACCATGAATGCCTTTGCAAACGTTTCTGCCGACGAACAGGCGCTGCTTGCACGCTGGGGACGCGTATTGTATATGCCGCTGCATTCGGCCGAAACGCTGGTCGGGCTTTTGGCTTTAGGCCCCAGATATGCCGGGCAAGCGTTCAGGCGGCAGGATGTGGCCGCGCTGCAATGGCTGGCTTCTGAATTTGGACCACTTTTAGCTCAAATGCAAGACATGACCACTTTGGAGCGTTTGAATACGGCCGTCTGGTCAGAAAATCAGGCGCTGGCGCGCGAAAAACGCTTTTTTAAGACGATTGCCGACCTACAAAAACGCGTGCTGGGCCTGTTGTCGCCGGAACTAAAACGGCAGTTTCCCAACATTTACGAAAGGCTGGAAACATTACCCGCAGACCAAGACCAGGCCATGATCCAATCCATTGATACGCTAAAAGCGGAAATTGAAGCCCTGATCCGCATCAGTGCCCGTGTTCAAAAACACACGATCTTTCATTTTGAGCCGGTCTACATTACAGAAATTGGGCGCGCCGCGCTGCGCCGATATGAAAATTTAGCCACTGCACGCCGCGTGCGCTTAAACTGGCTGGCATCTTCTGCTATCCCGCTTGTCTGGGGAGATGCCCGGCAGTTAGAAGCGGCTGTTGGATACATATTGCATAATGGTATTAAATTTAACCGCATTGATGGAGAAGTGACCTTGGAGGCTGGGATAGTGGCCGGCAAAGTGTTTTTGCGCATACTGGATACCGGAGTCGGCATGAACGCCGCAACATTAGAAGCGTTGCGCATGAGCTTCACAGCCGCTGCCCCGTTGACCTATAATCACTATAACGGCCGTTTTCGGATCCCGTTTGGCTTGATTCTGGCCCATAGCATCATCAGCGCCCACGATGGTCAGCTTGAAATACACAGCGAGTACGGCCGTGGCAGTGAATTGACGCTTTATTTGCCCATTCAGCCAGAACACGCCAGCGAAAACTAGTTTTTGTACTTCAGAGATTCGCAGAATTCGAGGAGTTCTTTTGTCTTTTACTACACCAACGGCTCTCTTGCTGCTGCTGCTGATTCCCTTGTTTATTTGGATCGGGCGGCCGCAGGCCACAACGCCAATTCGCCGGCATTGGCGTGAATGGGCCAATCTGGGAGTGCGCCTCATGCTAACGCTGCTAATCATTTTGGGATTAGCAGGCGCGCAGATGGTTCGAGCAGCCGATGATCTGGCGGTGGTTTTCCTGATTGACGGCTCTGATTCGATCCAGCCGCAACAAGCGCGCCAAGCAGAAGAACTTGTGCGCGCAGCGATAAGCGCAATGGCCCCCCAAGATCAAGCGGCGGTGGTGTTGTTTGGCGCCAACGCGCTGGTCGACCGCCCCATGAGCAGCCTGGCTGAACTGGCGTCGATTCAATCCGTTCCACAATCGCTGCACACCAACCTGGCTGCAGCAATCCGCCTGGGTATGGCGCTGTTTCCCGCAGGCAGCGCGCGCCGCATGATCATTTTGAGCGATGGCTTACCAACAACCGGGGATACGGCCGTTGCTGCCCAACTGGCAGCCGCCAATAATGTACCCCTTGATTTTATCTATCTCTCCCGCCCGGCAGATGGCGCCGAAGTCACCTTGTTAGACGTGGACGCGCCGGCGCAGGTAAGCGCCGGAGAAAGCTTCGGTCTGACCGTCACGGCCGCAAGCAATGTAGATACACCAGCCGAGTTACGCGTTTTGGCAGGCGGCAATATTGTGCATCAAGAAACGGTGCAGTTGCGCACGGGAACCAACAATTTTGCAGTGCGCCTGCGGGCAGCCGCGCCTGAATTTGCACGCTACCAGATACAACTTTCACCCGCCCAGGACACTTACTTCCAAAATAATGAGCTGGCCGCTTTCACGGAAATCACCGGCGCGCCGCGCATTTTGCTGGTTGCGCCGGATGGTACGCCTGACAATGACGGCGCACTGCTGCCGGATGAATCTCCCCAGTTGCAGCTTGCGCTGCAGGCGACCGGCTTGGAAGTCGAGCGCGCCACGCCGGCAGAATTGCCCGCGAGCTTAGCAACATTAAGTAATTACGCCAGCGTGGTGCTGGTGAACGTCAACGCGAAAAACCTGACGCCGCGCAAAATGGAAGCGCTGGAAAGTTATGTGCGTGATTTGGGTGGCGGTCTGGTGGTTGTTGGCGGGCCGGAAAGTTATGGCATGGGCGGGTATTTCGAGACTCCGCTGGAAGCTGCCCTGCCGGTCAATATGCAAATCAAGGACCAGGAGCGTTTTCCATCCGTCAGCATGGCGCTTGTCATCGATCGTTCCGGGAGCATGGCGGAAGAAGAAGGGGGATTAACAAAAATTCAACTGGCAAACGAAGGGGCTGTACGCGTTGTACAACTGCTAAATGACAACGATCAAATCACGATTATTCCGGTTGACACCGTACCTGACAACCCGATCGGTCCAATATCCGCAAGTGAAAAGGAAACGGCCGTCAATCTTATACGTCAAATTGGCGCGGGCGGCGGGGGTATTTATGTGCGTACAGGCCTGGAAGCTGCCGCACTGGCGCTGGCGCAAAGCCCACATCCGATCAAGCACATCATTCTGCTGGCAGATGGCGCCGATGCGGAAGAAAAGGAGGGTGTTCCGCAGTTGATCGAGGCGCTGGCGGCGGAAGGCGTGACGGTTTCCACCGTCAGCATTGGTCGCGGCCCGGACACACCCTGGCTGCAGCAAATGGCGGAACTGGGCAACGGCCGTTTTCATTTTACCGATCAGGCAGCTAATTTGCCCCAAATCTTCACGCAGGAAACCACCGCAATCCAGCGCAGTTATCTGATCGAAGAACGTTTTTTTCCTATTTTAGGTACGCAAAGCCCAATTCTCTCCGGCATTCGCGCCGCGCCGCCCCTGTATGGATATGTGGGAACCAGTCCCAAAGACACTGCGCAGACTATTTTGACTACCCATCAGGGCGACCCACTGCTGGCGGCGTGGCAGTATGGACTGGGGCGCTCTGTTGCCTGGACGTCAGACGCAACCGGGCGTTGGGCTACGGACTGGGTGCGCTGGGAGGGTTTCCCCACTTTTTGGGCGCAGGCAGTACGCTGGACAATTGCTGAGGGGCGCGATAATGCGGTGGAAACGGCCGTTACCTTCGACAAAACAGAGGCGCGTCTGACGGTGGATGCGCGCGATGGAGCTGGTCAATTTCGCAACGATCTCGACCTGGAAGCAAACGTCGTTGATCCGGCCGGCGTGGTCACAACTTTCACTTTACAGCAAGTTGCGCCAGGCCGTTATGAAACCACATTTTCACCCCGGCAGGAAGGCGCCTATTTGTTGCGCGTGGCGGGAAATGAGGCCAATGGGGATTCAGCCGTCGGACAAACGGCCGGGTGGGTGTTGGGTTATTCACCGGAGTACCGTGATTTGCGCGCCAACCCGCAGCAGTTAAACGCGCTGGCGGCCGCAACAAATGGTCGTGATTTATCATCCCTGCCGCCAGACGAAGCGGGCGCGGCCATTTTTGCACACGATTTAGCGAGCCAATCTACCGCGCGCCCGATCTGGCCCTGGCTGCTGCTGGCGGCGCTGATTTTGCTGCCGGTGGATATCGGCGTGCGCCGCCTGGTCATTACGCGCACAGATTTAGAGCGCGCCTGGGCCGCCAGTGCGGGACGGCTGCTGCCCAAACGCGCGCCTGCGCAGGCGCGCACGGAGCAAACGGCGCGTCTTTTTGAGGCCAAGCAGCGCGCCAGCAAACCGCGACAGACCCAACCAGTTGATCCAGTCATAAATCGAGAGGGGGAAACGGCCGTTGCCGGTGAAACAGCGCAGCCTACAAGCACAGATATAAAGCCTGACAAAGTAGAGCCTTCTGTTTCCGGGACAGAAATTATAGCGGAACAACCGCCAGAAGAAAGCGGCTCCCTGGCGGCGCGGTTACGCCAGAAAAGAGAACAACAACGCGGTCAGCAGTGACCTTCCAGGCAATTACTGCGCATTGGCGACAGACAAAAACGCCGCGCGGATATCACTCTGCATCAGGTAGAGAATAATGACAAACCCCATGATCAATGGAAAATAGTAAATTGAATCTGCGGCCGTAAACCAATCATAGAGGACTGAGCCAATCGACACAACCTGCAAAAGCAGCGTGCCCCACCAGGCCCAACGCATCAAAAACCACAATCCAATCGCCAAAAAAAGCGCCAGCGCGCCTAATAAATAGACAAACCAATCCGCCTTTACCAGGAAACCCCCTAAAATGGTTCCCAACCCATTGATAAACATGAGTACGGCGATAATTGATATGCCAACAGGTCTTTGTTTTGTTTCGCTCATATCAATTCCTTCGTTTTTTGTCGCCGGCTTGCAAAGATAACCAAAATGGATGCTGCGATCAACACCCCAGAAACGGCCAGGCCGCCTTCGGGTCCAAAATTGCCGCCTGTAAACCAATCTGGCCCAACCTCCAACATGTCAAACAAAACGCCAGTTTTAATGGCGACACCGCTTACTTCCAGGCCATACAGATTGCCCTGTGCCCAATTCCAGACAGAATGAATGGCGCATACACCCCAAAGGCCGCCCTCAAACAGAGCATATAAACAGGTGAAAATACCAAACAGGGCCAGATTAAGGTAACTGATGGGGCCAATATTGGGATTACCCGCATGCAAAACAGAAAACACCACTGAAGAAACCAGAATACCAATCACAGCCCCAAACCGAATCCCAAAGATGGGAAAGAGAAAGCCGCGCGCCAGCACTTCTTCAGCTGCGCCTTGCGCCATCCAGCCAACAAACAAAAGGAGCGCCCCTGCCAGTGCGCCAGGGATCAGTTGGGGCGCCAGCAAGTTTTCCAATGTCATGTCGCCGGTTACCAACAACAGCAGCACCGCAACAGAAATCATCAAAAAGCCAACGAACAAGCCACGCAGGTATTTGCCCAGCAACGGCCGTTCCAACCCAACCGTCCACAACTGCCGCCCTTCAAACACATACAGCCAGACCCAAACCAGCAAAAACACCGGCATAAATCCAATAAAAAGCTGCCAGAACAGAGTGTAATCTACCTGACTCCCGGCGGTAATGCGGCTGCCGGCCATTAAAAACGGCAGCCCCAAAAGGGCAGAAAGCCAGGGTACAAAATATGCAAAAAACAAAGCCGCCAGCGGATAAATCCATTGATTTAAGACGTCGGCTGTACGCGGTTTTAAGAATTTTGGCATCGCCACGTGGCCTGTGCGAGCCAGTTCAAACAGATGATTTTCCTGTGATAACAATGCAGATGATTGTTGGAGGCTTTTTTCCATGGCCAGAATTATTGAGCCAAATAAAAAAAGGCGCAAGGCATTTCAATATATCCATACCTTACGCCACTGTTTGCGTGTAATTTGAAGATTTAGTAGATTAAGATTTTTGACACAAATCACACGAATGATCATTCTTAATTCGTGAAATTCGTGTCAGATTTTGAGCCTTTCTGAAATTGTACCGTTTAGCCAACCGCACCCGGAATGCCGCCGGAATGGTAATCAAGATAGCGACGGCTGACCCAGCCTAAACGGCCGTCCGGCGCTTTGATGAAAACCCAGTAACTGTTTTGTTGACCGGTCAATTCAACCACCGTACCTCTTGATAAAACCATAATGACATCATATTCCATGCCCGGGCCGGCGCGCATATTGAGGTAATTTGTGTTCACGGATGCGGTCTGCCCGGTTGTAGCCGGCGGTGTTGGGAATGGCGGTGGCGTGATTGAACCGCCTCCGCCTCCGCCCAGACCTGGAATAATAAATTCGGGTGCATCCAACCTGGACCAGTTCATCACAATCAAGGCTTGTCCAGCGTTTTCATAATATTCAGTCATCAGTGTGGTCAATCCGCCAGGTAAATCCCGTTCAAAAACCATTTGGTCAGCCGGGCCGTCCCGCCACGCATCCAAAACAACTTCATTATTCAACCACAGGCGGACACCATCGTCTGCCGCAACAGTAAAGCGATACTGTCCCGGTAAAAGGTTGAGCGTCTGGGTATAACGCGCAGAGAAATCGTCATTGTTAATAATTCCCGGCGCAGGTGAACCCTCGCCCCATTGGTGATTTACCGCGTCCTCAAACCGCGTCAGGTCCGGTTGACCGCTCAATGTGCGGTTATTGAAATATTCAGCACGAATTGGCCCGCTGGTTGATGTTATCTTTTCCCAATTGAGCGAGACCTGTGCGCCGCCGGATTTTTCATAATATTCGAAGACAACCGGCGCCGGACCGCCATGAGGCAGCGACACTTCGGCCGAAAATGTTGTGGCCGGCTGTTGGCGCCACTCATCAATAACGAGACGACCGTCTACCCACAGCCGCACGCCATCATCAGCGCGCACCGAAAAGCGGTAATTGCCGGGCTCAAATGTGGGCGGAGCTGTCCAGCGCGCCGAAAAATTGTCATCGGCCACCACGCCCGGCACAGGTGAACTAAACCCCCAATTATGGTTGGGAACGGCCGTTTCCTTACGTTCATATGCCGGCAAACCAGAAAGGTTTGTATTGTTGTAAAAACTCGCAGCCCAAACTGTTTCAGCCTGGGCTGCGCTGCTGCGAACGCCGAATGCAAACATCATCAACAAAGCCAATCCGCCAAATACCAAGAAAACTTTCCCTTTGTGCGCAGAAATTTTTGTCATATCACTCTCCAATTGTGTTGCTCTAACATGTTTCATATAGGCAAACCCAAGCGTCTGTCCTACCTATCACGACGATTAAACAGCTTCCTCAGTTCCTATGGTTGGGGTTCATAGGCTAAGCGTATATTTCCCGCAGAATCCAACAAGCTCAACGTTTGCGCATCGACCGCGTAGGTAGCCGCCTCGACAAGATTCGCCAGATAAAAAGTCTCTTGTTCCATAATACCTGCCGGCTCTGGGCAGTTGGACAGCGTTGCAACCGGCAGCCCAATGCTCAACTGGCTGCCTTCAATTGTATAAGTGGATGCAAACGTATTACAGCCGCCGCTGCCGGACAGAGTGTTATCGCTGCCAAATACGGCCGTTGCCTCTGCGCCTTCAAGCGTCGGCTGCATTTGCCCCTCAAAATCCTGATACTCCCTGAGAACCCAGATTATATTCTGCAAAACCAACGGCTGTTCGACCGTATAAACAAGAAGCGCCTGCCCATCGGCGGCATTAATCGTCAACTGGCTGCCATCAACCTGATACGAACCGGCGGCTTCAAGAGCATTCAAATAAGCCGCCTCCTGGTTATCAATCTCTGTTTCACAGGCGCGGCGCGTTGCCGCCAGCGGGCCGGCGCTAAGGGTCGTTTCGTCCGTAGTGAAGGGGCCAAAATATTCATTACAGCCGCTGTTACCAGTTATTTGACCATCCGGGCCAAATACCGCCGTTATGCGTGTCCCTTCGAGTAAGCCGGCGTCTTGCAGCGTTGTCAAAACCCATTCCACATTGGTCAGCGTGGGCGCTGCGGTTATAACCGGCTGAACATCGGGCATTGTTTCACCGGCCACCCCTTCGGCTAAACTTACCAAAGCAAAATTTTCCAGCACTGGCTCAAGTATGGCGTCTTTGGGCAAGCCTTCCAGAAAAAGGCTGACCAGATAAACCGTACCATCCTGTTCTGTGATAGCGGCAGTCTGGCTGAGTTGAATATCTGGGTCTTCCTGGGTATAGATAACCCAGGCACGGCCGTTTACATCCATTTCCGTATATTCACCGGCCAGCGAACCATCCGTGAGGGCAGGTTGTTCCACGCCCACCAGTTCGGCTATCGCCTGCCTGGCATCTTCACCGGGAGCGGCATTGAAGGCCACAAAGGTAAATTGATCCGGTCCCCAGCCATAAGTTATCAAGGGATCATCTTCAATTTGCGGCCAATCTGCGGGTACGGCTGTTTGCACGCCAATTTCTTCTACCGTTACCGGCACAAATTCTGTTGGAACAGCAGCGGCGTCGCCGGAAACGGCCGTTTCTCCACCCGTACCCTCCGCGCTTACTAGCTCTTGACTTTCAATCGTCAACAGGGTCCAGGCCAGAGAACTAGCGTCGGCCGGCGGATCGGCAATTTCTGTCTCCGCGACCTGCATAGTTGTCACAAATCCAGGTTCAAACGTAAATCCCTGAATCTCGTCGTAAAACAACTGCCAATCAGACGCCGGGTCTTCTCGAACCTGGTAACAGAACTGCGGCGCTTCACCGGTACACTCAATCTGCTCGGGGCCTATTTGAATGCGCTTCACAACCGCTGGCGCCTGGTTGACAACCTTCTGCAGCTCCCAGGCTGTCGTTGCTACATCGTCCGGGGCATTTTCCCGCTCTCGCTGCGTCACGATCAGTTCATAAAAATAGCCGGGCTCATACGTGAATCCGTCAATGCTGTCGGAAAATTGCTGCCATTCCGCATCGGGCGACTCTTTCACCAGCAAACAAGCCCATGCACCGGCTTCAGTTTGACATTCAACGGTCGAAGGCGCCACATAAAGCGTCTGAGAGCCTTCGGAAGGAGTACTTGGCCCGCAGCCAGCCAGCAGCCAGATGGCGACACCAATCAAGATTATTAGCAAACTTTTCTTCAACATGCCCTTCTCCTCATGACCATTTGGCGCAGAAACATCGAATTTTCCTCTGTATTTCAATACCTGCTCCATATTTCAAAAGCTAATAAGTTTAGCAAGGTGATATTCAGCTTACTCGCAGCTGACATCCCCTCAGATAGTATAACAGGATGGGTTTTGTTGGTACAATTTGCCATGCATACATGCTCAGGGTACCAAAAACTATTTCTGGTTACCTGGGGTGTCACTCTGGCGCAGGGTAACATCCCCAGCGCTGATAGTGTGCAGTTGGCCGGCCGCGTTACGCACAAGCAAATGCCCCCATTCGTCGGCGCCCTCAGCGACGCCCACTAATTCGCCGGCCGTATCCAACCGCCTGACGGTCACAGCCTGTCCAATCGTGGTCAAGCGCGCATGCCATGCTGCCTGTGGCGATTCGCCGCCTTCAGCGGCGTCATAATGGCTTTCCAACCGCTCCCATAAAGTCATCAGCAGCGCCAGGCGTGAAACCGGCGCGCCTATTGCCGCCAGCAAACTGGTTGCAGGCGTGCTGGCCGGCGGAAGCTGCTGCGCCGGAATATTCACATTCAAACCCATACCCAAAATCGCATATTCAAGCCGCTGCTGTGGAGAAATCTCGCCTTCCAACAATATGCCGCCGACTTTGTGCCAGGAGGTTTCCTGCCACAGCACCACATCATTCGGCCATTTGAGCGCAACTGTGAGGTTGGTGTGGGACTCAATCGCTTCCGCCGCCGCCAACCCGGCCAGCATTGTGAGCCACGGCAAGCGCTCGGCCGGCCAATGGGGTCGGAACAGAATGGAATGCAGGATTGAGGTGCCGGGTGACGCTTCCCAACGGCGATCGAGACGCCCCCTGCCCTGCGCCTGGTAGTCGGTCAGGTAAACGGCGCCGGCGGGCAGCGCTGCGGCGCTGTTGGCGCGCGCGGCGGTTTTTAACAAATCATTCGTGGATCCTACCTGGGAAAAGTAGTGATAAACGCGGCCGATCCAGCGTGTGGTTATGGCATTGGCAACGGCCGTTTCTTGCAAACTTTCTTTCATCAAATAGTATCCTTCAATCAGGGTGGCATGATTATAACTCAGTTTTTTCAGAAGGTTTGACAGGTAACCATCACCGCTTATAATAGGCGCACAAGGAAATTAAGGAATCATTAAAACCACATCCCCCCCAATGTCCCTTTTAGGAAGGAAGTTGAGGAGCACACATGTGTGTTCCCACAAGAGTAATGGAAATGAACTGGGAAAAAGAGAATACGCAGGCCGCATCAACGGATGACAGTTATTGGAAGGCGTTATTTCAAGAAGAAGAAGCAGCCGTATCATCAATTGACGAGCAAGAGACGTGGTCGCCAGAAGCAGATCAGGGGTTAGACGGCCGTTTCACGCCGCCTTCTTCACAAGAGCCAGATAACGCAAAACCAAACCCTTGGATTTTGGCGCAAGAATGCCAGCAAAAAGACCAAACCCTGCAACTGAACATAACCGGCTACAATAAAGGTGGCCTACTCGTTATTTGGAACGGTTTGCAAGGATTTGTGCCGGCTTCACAACTGATCGATTTCCCGCAGTTCCACGTTGTGCGCGAACGGCTGTATGCGCTGGCGCGCCGCCAGGGCAAAACTCTCCAGCTAAAAATTATTGAAGTCAATCCACAAACCAACCGCCTCATTTTATCTGAAAGGGCTGCTCAGGTTCAGGCGCAGCAGAAAATCTCGCTGCTGCATAACCTCGGCCCTGGCGATTCAGTTGAAGGCAAGGTTACTAATTTAACCGAATTTGGCGTTTTTATGGACCTGGGAGGCGTCGAAGGGCTTATACACATCTCTGAACTTTCTTGGAGCCGCGTTACGCACCCCAGCGAAATTTTAAAACCCGGTCAAACCGCTCGTGTGCTGGTACTCAGCGTCGATCATGAAAATGAACGTATTGCGCTTAGCTTGAAACGCCTCAAACAAGACCCGTGGGATACCGCTGAAGCACGCTACAAACCAGGCGATCTCGTAACCGGTACGGTCAGTAATGTGGTCAACTATGGCGCATTTGTACTGTTGGAAGAAGAATTGGAAGGCTTGATCCATATTTCCGAACTGGCCGAAGGCGCCTTTCTACATCCGCGTAATGTTGTACAAACAGGTGATGAGGTCACAGCGCGCGTCCTGCATGTAAACAGCCGTAAAAAACGGCTGGCGCTCAGTCTGCGCGGTTTGCAAAATCCAATCCAACCATCCTAAAACAGTTGCTTACGTCTTTGCTATTGACCGAGAATTCCAGTCCGTCAGAAACACTCCATTGATAAGCCCTGTCTGAATGGGTACAATGGGCTATAACTCTTTAGGTAAACTGCAGAAAATTCTTGAAAATAAGAGGGGTTAGAAATCTGCGGTTTCCTCGAGGAATCGGCAACGTCTAGAGCGATTCTAATTTTGAAATATTGTTGCCAATTACCTAACTGCATTGTATTGAGATTTTATGGCCCGTTCAAAATCATCTTCCCGCAATTCGAAACCGAATTCTTCCCAACCGCCGCCAACCTGGGATGAAAAACTGATCAACGCGCTCATGCCGTTCCGCGTGGAGATTTTTGGGGTTCTATTGGCGCTGCTGGCAATCATCACCCTGATGGCTTTGGCCGGACTGACCGCATCAAGCTGGTTAAATTGGTGGACAAGTCTGCTGCAACAAACTTTTGGCTGGGGAGCCTATGCGCTCTGTTTCATTTTGGCCGGTGCGGGCATCTATCTGGCGCTGCGTAAAGTAGGACGGCCGTTTACCTTACGAGCCACCCAGATCATTGGCCTGGAACTGATTTTGCTCACCGCCTTACCTTTAAGCCACCAATTCGCCAACGCAACGCTTTTCGACGCCTACGAAGGCAAGGGAGGCGGTCTAATCGGCTGGGCTTTGTCAGAACCACTGCTGGAGATTGTTGGGCCGTTTTTAACCGGTCTTATATACATTCTGCTCTTCATTTTGGGATTTGTGCTAACTCTAGGATTGGGAATTTCTGATTTTCATCGCTTTTTCTGGCGCACGTCACAACGTCTGCGCAACTGGGCGATCCATATCGCGCCGCCACCGCGCCGTAAAAGCATCCAACCGCCGCAGCGAACGGCCGTTGCGCGCCAACCCAGCACACTTCAGCACACAACCTTGCCTGCGCCTGCTGTACCAACCCAATCGTCGCTGCTCCTCCGTAATCCTGAGCTGCCTCCCGTCACAGTTCTCGATCAAAGCAAACGGGCCAGTGATAAAGAAGCAGACGTGGCCCGCAAAAAACGTATTATCGAAACAACTCTGGCTGATTTTGGTATTCCAGCCGAGGTAACCCAAATTCGGCGCGGTCCGGCAGTCACCCAATTTGGCGTGCGGCCTGGCTATATCGAACGCGTGGGTGTAGACGGCAAACCTCAGCAACAAAAAGTTCGCATCGGCCAGATAGCCGCGCTGCGCCGCGACCTCGCTCTTGCGCTGGCCGTGACCCGCCTGCGCATCCAAGCGCCCGTTCCGGGACGGGGCGTGGTCGGAGTGGAAGTGCCCAATGAAAAAGTCAGCCTGGTGCGCCTGCGTGATATTGTGGAGTCAGATGCGTATCAACAGCTCAATTCACCCCTGGCTGTTGGTTTGGGGCGCGATGTTTCCGGCGCGCCGCTGGCAATTGACCTGGCCAAGATGCCGCATTTGTTAATTGCCGGCACAACCGGATCAGGTAAATCCGTCTGTATAAATGCTTTTGTCGCCTGCCTGGTCTTTAATAACACGCCTGAGCAGCTCAAAATCATTATGATTGACCCCAAAAAAGTGGAACTGATCCGTTTCAACGGACTGCCCCATTTGCTGGGACCTGTCGAAGTAGAGGCAGATCGCGCGGTTGGCGTGCTGCGCTGGCTGACGGCCGAAATGGACCGGCGGTACGAATTGTTTGCACGGGTGGGCGCGCGAAATTTGAACGGCTTTAATCACAAAGCGCGCAGCGGCGGCAATGACCTGCAGCCGTTGCCCTTTATGGCAGTTTTTATTGATGAACTGGCGGATTTGATGTACATGTATCCGGGCGATGTAGAGCGCACGCTGTGCCGTCTGGCCCAAATGGCGCGCGCAACGGGTATTCATCTGGTAGTCGCCACGCAACGGCCGTCTACCGATGTCATCACCGGCCTCATCAAAGCCAACTTCCCCGCGCGCCTCTCCTTTGCCGTAGCTTCGGGCGTCGATTCCCGCGTCATCCTCGACGCCGTAGGGGCTGAGCAATTGCTTGGACGTGGCGACGGCCTGTTTCTAGGCCCTGACGCCAGCGGCCCGCAGCGTATGCAAGGCGTTTTTGTCAGCGACCCGGAAATTGAACGTATCGTGTCGCACTGGAAAAAGATGCGACCCGACCACCTCATCCCCGATCCACCCTGGGAAACACTGATTGCCAAACATGCCCTTTTGGACGAAACCGACGCCTTGCTCGAATCTGCCATCGAACTGGCCCAAAAACATGACACCATTTCCACCTCCCTGCTGCAGCGGCGGCTGCGTCTGGGCTATCCGCGTGCTGCCCGGTTAATGGAGCATCTGTACGAAATGGGGCTGGTCGAAGACCCTAAAACAGGCGGTAAAACGCGTAAAACCTATACAGATGAAGAAGATGACCCACTCGATCGATTCCTTTCGGAGCATGACAATTAGACAGTTGCTTTTATTGGTCTGAGCGAAAATGCACTGGTTTATAGGCACAATGGGGTTCAGCTACAAGCAGTGGGTAGGTCCTTTTTATCCTGCCGGACTCAAATCGCGCCAATTCCTGGGCTATTATGCCGAGCGCTTTAATGCTCTGGAGATGGATTCCACTTTTTACGCCACGCCAAGACAAAGTACGGTACAGCGCTGGACGGCCGTTACCCCGCCATCCTTCACCATTTGCCCCAAGCTACCGCGCCAAATTACCCACGAACATCGCCTGATAGATGCCCGGACATTGTTGTTTGAGTTTTTGGACCAGATGCGCAGGCTGGGTCCTCGTCTGGGTCCTGTCTTGATTCAACTCCCGCCGGATTTTTCCACGGCCGAATTTGCAGCCCTGCAAGCTTTTCTACCGCTGCTGCCTTCAGATTTGCGCTTTGCTGTCGAGTTCCGCCACCGTTCCTGGGCACAGCCTTCCACAGCCGAATACCTGCAAAATCACAATATTTGTCTGGCTGCCGCCGATTACATCCACATGCCCAAACAAATTACGCGCACGACCGATTTCCTTTACCTCAGGTTTATCGGCCCACATGGGCAATTTCGCACAAAAGATCGTGAGATCGTCGATAAAACGCCGGTTCTTGAGAACTGGCGACGCCAGATTCAGCCCCTGCTTACGGAGGTAACGGCCGTTTTCGCCTTCTTCAACAATGATTTTGCCGGGTTCTCACCGGAAACATGCAACACATTTAAACGCATTGTGGGAATCGAGCCGGGTGAGATACGGCCGTTGCAGCAAGGACGGCTCTTCTAATTTTTTCATCTTCCCAATAATCCTCACGACACTTAACTTTAATAACTTTTTGCTATTTACCTGAGCTTCTAATTAACACTTTAGAGCCGTAAGAAACATAGTAATATCATCTTCCTATACTCCTTGAACCAATAGGTCAACACGCTTAGTAAGCGTCCGCAAATCATAATCAATGCTCTCAACTCACTCGTTGGCCGTTTACCAACTCACCTAAGCGTGAAAACCCAACCTGTTGATGAATGCTCACCAGATTGAATCTATTTCGGAGCAAGAAGCGCTATCTTCATCATAGTTTGTCTCCATCGCCAAAGTTAGCTCCTGCTTCCTTCCAATTAACCATGAAACTACTCAAATATTTCTTGCTGATCGTGTTCCTGGGGTTTTTGACCGCCTGTGAGAGCAGTTCGAACAGCCAAGATGAACTCTCAGGAACATTACTTATCTGGCACACGTGGCCCGAACCGGACAGTGCCATATTAATTGAACTATTGAACAGTTTCATGGATGTAAATCCAGGCGTCAAAGTCGTCAGCGAATATGTGCCTGCCAACGAACTTAGGGATCGCTATCTTGAGCAGATTGACTCAGGTTTGGGGCCGGATGTCATGATCGGCGCCGATCTAAATCTAATTTCCGACCTGGCGAAAGCAGGGCACCTGGAAGACCTCAATATGTATAATCTCGAGGTGGAATCCCTGCTGCCTCAGGCGATAGACGCCTTGTATATTGAGGATGCTCTTTATGGCCTGCCCTTTGCCGTTAACACAAATGTCCTTTATTACAACAAAGAAATAATTAACCAGCCGCCAGCAACTCTGCTCGAATTACTTGAAGCCGCACAAGCGGGTCATCAGATCGGAATTCCCACTGATTTCAAGAACGCATATTGGGGCATTCGCGCATTTGGCGGCCATGTTCTTTCGCAAAACGGCGATATTGTCGTAGATGAGGGTTTCATTCGTTGGCTAAACTGGTTGCTGCATGCCAACGAACAATCAACCGTTATTCTAAACAACAATTATGACGATTTACGGCAATCTTTTCTTAATCACGAAATCGCCTTTTTAGTCGGTCAATCAATTGATCTCCCGCTGATACAGGAAACCATGACGCCAGAACTACTCGGCGTCGCCCTTTTGCCAGGCGTACAAGACCAGCCCGGTTCGCTGCTCAATTTAGAAGTTTTGACAATCAGCCGGGTTTCCGCCGAGGAAAAATTGGCAGTTAAGCTAATTGAATTCATGACTAACCGTATCCACCAGCGTGTGCTTGCGCTAAGCGGGTTGGGACAAATTCCGGTCAACAGACATGTAATCATCGATTCGCGGCTGGCGCCCACTGCCGCAATATTGCGTGAACAAAGTGAATACGCCGTCATCATCCCTTTAGCGCATGTGCAGATAGAGGCCACGCTTAACGAAGCAGGCACAGATATATATACCCAAGTCTTAGCAGGTGTACTAACCCCGGAGGAAGCAGCCCGGCAGTTAAGCCGCCAGGCAAACAGTCAAAGACTGCTCCCCGATGATCAATAATTCTCTGTAAGGAACATTAATGAACAGCCAGCATTGTAGAGAAAACTTATGGATTCAGACATCATCCCCCTGGAAAATGTTTATCATATTCTGCGCGTCTATCTGGCGCGTCTTGAAATTCAGGCGCAGCTTTTCGCAATTGTAATCGTTTTAGGAACGGCCGTTTTAGGCGCTTTCTTTATATGGAAATTGTTTTGGCAGCCGCTTTTCAATTTTATACATAAAACCGAACATGAACGCGCGAATAATTATTTGCGCTTTATCGTATCAATTCTGCAGGCCATCACTTTTCCGGTTCTTGGCTTAATCGGTTTATATATTGCGCGAAATTTTTTCGAAACGCGCGGCTGGCTGAATGGTTTGTTAGATACCTTCACCTGGGTTTTTGGGGTTATTTTCGCCTTCCAAATCGTGATGGTAATCTTATATACTGTGGCCGATCCCGCTGTGGTACGACGTTATCATTACCGGCTCTTTATTCCCCTCTTGCTCGTTTTCTTTCTGTTTGATTTTTTAGGCAATTTGACCGACCTGGGCGCTGTTGGGGGTATTGTCCTGACGACCGCTTTTAACAGCCCAATCACGATTGGCGCTATTTTTGTTGCAACGATTGGACTTTACTTATGGACGGACACGTTGCAAAGTCTGGACGAGCTGTTACATACCATGATCTCCAAACATACGCGGCTGGATCCAGGCGGCACCAAAGCAGTCTTGACGCTGATACGCTACATTCTAATCATTCTAGGAATCGTATTCGCGTTGAACATGCTGCAATTAGATACGGCTACCGTAGCCGCAATTACAGGCGGCCTGGCAGTAGGGGTTGGATTCGGCTTACGCGAAATTCTGAGTAACTTCATCAGCGGCATCTATTTGCTGTTTGAACGCTCCCTGCACCCGGGCGACGTAATTGAGATGGATGGCCAGCTTAGCGTTGTAGACAGCCTGAGCATTCGTTCAACCACCGTACGGACCCTTGATAATATTGAGCTAGTCATTCCTAATCAAAACTTTTTCACTTCCTCATTCAAAACATTCACCGGCTCCAGTAAAAAAGTGCGTGTACCAATCATGCTGCAAACAGATTGCAATATAAATCCCGCCGAGGTGATACAAGTTTTGGAAAATACCGCCTTGAACCATGAAAATGTTCTAAAGGAACCCGCCCCATCCGTATTTTTATTAAATTATGGGAATAATGTGGCTTCTTTCCAGTTAAATATCTGGCTTGCTGATCCTTTGTTGATGCCCAAAACGCAAAGTGACCTCAAGGTTATGCTGTGGGAAGCATTAAAAGAACACAATATCGATCTGCCCTTCCCTGAAGTCGAGCTACATTTCCCGCCCAAAGTTCCTGTTGAACTGCGTCAACTTCATCCAGAGGGCGCCATTACCTGACCTAGGATTCCCAGGCTGTAAACAAACAGGTGGTTTACTTAACCACCTGCCAATGTTTGTGCGGTTTGGATAACAGCATCATATGCAAAATTCAGGAACCAACCGGGCAAAATACCCAATAATAATGTTGTGAGCGCCGTGATGAAAACGGCCGTTCGCAGCGGCAAGCGGGGCGTAATTTCAGCGTCCCCATCATACATGTACATCAAAACCACCACGCGCAGGTAGTAAAAAGCGGATACCACACTGGCAATTACGGCCAGAATCACCAACCAGTTTAATCCCGCTTCTATGCCGACGCCAAAAACATAAAATTTACCGGTAAAACCGCCCGTGGGTGGAACACCCGTCAACGAGAGCATAAAATACGCCATCGCTAGCGCAAGCAGCGGGCTGTGTTTGGCCAGGCCCTTATAATCGTCCAGCATAACGCCGACGCCTTGTTCCTTCTCCATCGCAATTACAATTGCAAAAGCGCCTAAATTGGTGAACAAGTAAGCAAACATATAAAACAAAGCCGCGCCTGTCGCCTGTTCGACTGTGGCGCTGGCGGCGACCGCAATCAGGATATAGCCAGCATGGGCAATACTGGAATAACCTAACAACCGTTTGATATTCTTTTGCAAAATAGCGGCCACATTACCAATAATCAAAGTCAAGGCAGCGAGTATTGTTATGGCCGGAACCCATGCCCCCCCCAATTCAGGCAGCGCAACAAGCAAAACTCGCAGCAGCGCAGCAAAACCAGCGACTTTGGCGCCCACGGACATGAAGGCAGTAACGGCCGTTGGCGAGCCTTCATATACATCGGGCGTCCACATTTGAAAAGGAGCCGCCGCGATCTTAAAACCAAACCCAACCAGGAGCATAGCGGTCCCCGCCAACAGCAATCCATTAGCGGCATCTGCTGCTTCAAAAATGCCAGGAATAAAGGTGGTACCGGTTGCGCCATAAATAAACGCAATCCCAAACACAAAGACAGCCGACGAAAAAGCGCCCAGTAAAAAATATTTCATGGCGGCTTCTTCCGACTCCGGCCGCGGCCAGGCCAGGCCAGCCATGATATAAAGCGGAATGGAGAGCAGTTCCAGGGCCAGGAATACCAGGATCAGGTCATTGGCCATGCCCATCAGCATCATGCCGGCAAGAGAAAACAACATGAGCATGTAAAATTCAGGCCGGTCCAGCCCAGTACGTTTCAAAAAATTAACTGAAATCAAAACGGTCAACATGCCCGTTAGCAGGAAAATGACATTCAGAAAAGTAGCAAATCTGTCCGCCACCAACATTGGTCCGCCGCTGACCGGAGAAAATGTTGCGCCGGGGCGGTTCCATACTGAAACAACCTGTATAAAGGCTAGAACCAGCCCCAACATAGTGATCAGCGGCGCCCACTTCTTGACAAAATCATTGGAGAACAGGTCAATGATCATCAACAGCAAACCTGTGGCAATCACGGTAACAAGCGGGGCAACTATGACGAAATCAATTGCAGGAATTTGGAACTCCATACTTTTTCCAGACCTTTCTATTCGATCAATTTTTCACAATATTACCACATTTCACGCATCCGGCATCTGTTCAGAGATGGGTCGAATCCAGACCTGATTGCTGTGAAATGTACTTTGCCCGGCCATGTCACCAAGGGCATCAGAGGTGGTCCAATTAATGTTACGGCCGTTACCCAACCGGCTCCAGCGTCCTTTGGGAGAAGCAGCGACGCCGGGCCTGACTGCTTCTGTTACCACGGCGCGCAGTTCACACCAGCCACGGCCGTTTTCAACAATCACCTGCTCTCCATGCCGGATACCGCGTGCAGTTGCATCGGTTGGGTGAATCTCTACAAATGGCTCACCGGCGCGCTTTAATAACCCGGGCTGGTTAGCCAAACTGCTGGTGACAAAATAATGGCCCGCCGCCGAAATCAGGGCCAGCGCCTCATTACTTGGAAAACGGCCGTTTTTCTGTTCGCCGCCACTGAATCCATCATCGGCGCGCGGCGTCCAGCCTGGCAGCGGATCAAGTCCCTGATCCGCCAGCGCCTGACAGTACAACTCAACCTTGCCGCTTGGAGTTGGGAAATGTCCATCGGCAAATGGCGTTTCTAGTGCAATTTGTAAAGGCAGCCAACCATTTTGGTGTATTTTTTCTACCGTTACGCCTTGCAGCAGTGGATTATTAACGGCCGTTGCTGCCAGAACCTCTGCAATCACTTCTTCCGCAGACTGTTGCAGCCAGGGTTCCGTGAAACCCATCTCCGCTGCCAGCAGACGCATTACGTCCCAATTGCTTTTTGCTTCACCCAACGGCGGGATGGCCTGCTGGTTATATGCCAGGTTTATGTGTCCATATGGTTTATGCAGATCAGTTTGCTCCAGTTGAGACGTAGCCGGAAGCACGATGTCGGCATAAACGGCCGTATCCGTCATAAACAGCTCATGCACCACCGTGAACAAATCCTCCCGCCGCAAGCCCGCAGCCACTTTGGCGGCGTTAGGCGCAATCGCGGCCGGATTGGAGCCAAACACATACAACGACATCACGGGTGGTTCAGTTACCTCGCCCAACAGCGCCGCTCCCAGGCGGTTCATATTGACAGAGCGCGCCGGTGGAGGAGATGCTTCCCAATGGTGAACGGCCGTTGCGTCCCAGGACAAATAACCGCTGGCGCTGTACATCAACCCACTGCCGCGCACGCCATACTGCCCGGTCATGGCCGGCAGAGCGCAAATCGCACGCACCGTCTGCCCACCGTTAAAATTGCGCTGTAAACCATCTGCTATTTTGATGATGCCCGGTTTTGCAGTTGCATATAGATGCGCCAGACGCTGGATGTCTGCTTGCGGCAGGCCGGTGATGGCAGCAACGCGTTCCGGCGGATAGTCCGCCAGGCGCTCACGCAGCTTTGACCAACCAACCGTATGCGCCGCCAGCCAGGCTTCGTCCTGCCAACCTTCAGCCGTGATGATATGCGCCAGCCCGAGGGCCAAAACCCCATCAGTTCCCGGCTTGGGCGCCAGGTGCCAATCCGCATTTTTGGCTGTGCGCGTACGGCGCGGATCAATGACCACAATCTGACACCCGTGGCGCTGTGCGGCCACAAGATGGGGCATAAAATGGGGCGCGGTCGAGGCCGGATTGTGTCCCCAAATGATCACCAGCCGGCTGTGGGCTATGTCGGCATAAGGGGGCGAACGACGCGCGCCCAAGGTCTGGGTCACGGCGAATTCGGCCGCTGCGCCACAAATGGAACGCTGCAGGCGGCTGGCGCCCAATCGATTCCAAAAACGGGCGCTGGAAATCGTCATTTGCACAAGGCCCAGCGTGCCGCTGTAGCTGTAAGGCAAAACAGCCGCCGCACCGTATTCAGCAATGATCCTGCGCCAGCGGCTGCCGATTTCATTCAGGGCGGTTTCCCAACTAATGCGCTCCCACCGGCCGCTGCCTTTGGGGCCGACGCGCCGCAGCGGGTGTAACAATCGGTCGGGATGATAAACATGGTCGAGATACGGCCGTACCTTGCCGCACAGCCATCCATTTGTGATCGGATGGTCGGGATTGGCGTAAAATTTAACGGCACGGCCGTTTTCCACCTCGGTAATCACGCCGCACGTATCGGGACAATCATGTGGGCAAACGCCCAAAATGTGTTGCGTCATGAGGTCAACCTGCCTCCAAACCGTCAAACACGCGGAAATGTATGCTGCTGCACAATCATCTGCTCCGGCAGCAACTGCACAAAATTAAAGGCCGGGGGCGCATAAAAATCATAGCTGATCATTTCTTCGTCTGGCCAGGCGGAAAATTGCGAAAACGCGCTGCCAACCGCCACATACAAAACGCCGTCCCGCACCGTTTGCATTGAACGGTGAACATGTCCGGAAAAAACGCCGCGCAGACGTGACCCTGCAGCGCGAAATACCTGATGCAGTTCTTCGCCGTTTTGAATCAACATATTTTTGTCCATCCAGGGAGAATTCAACCGCACGGTTGGATAATGCACAAATACCACCAGAGGAGGGCCTTCCGCCTGACATTCCTGCCGCGCAACTGCTAACTGCGCTTCAGACAGCAAACCTTGTGGATCAATTTCTGTTGGGCCACGCGCATCTAACACAAGAAAGCGATATCCTTTGCATTCAAAGGTGTAAGAGAGGATATCGGAAACGGCCGTTAAATCCTCCCGCGGTCCCATCCTAAAATATTGTTTGATTTCGCGCGCGCTGTCGTGATTGCCGTTGACAAAATAAACGGGTGGCTGTAGGCCGGCAAAGGTCTCAGCCGCCAGTTGAAACGCTTTAGGATAAGGATCAGTTACCATATCACCGGTATGCATAACAAAGTCAGGCGTCACCGGCAAGTTGTTGATAATGTCAACCAGCCGCTGTGCACAAGGCAAGGCAATATGTCCGTGCCGACTGTAGCCGACCGCATTGCCAATATGTGTGTCACTGATGTGGACAAAACAAACTGTTTCAGAAGCCATGGAAAAGAAATACTCGTAAAGAAAATTTTTGATAAAAATAGCGGCTTTGATTGAGCCAAACAACCAAAGCCGCTATTCTCTCGTTCAAATATCAAGCAAGTATAATCTATCGCCTCATCATTTCTACTGCATTGCCAACGATGTTACTGCATCGCCACTACAGACGCGCTGAGTTGGGAAACCAGTTCTGAAACTGACGTATCCATTAGCGCAAAATAACGTGACGGCGCAATACCAATCCAGAAAATGAAGACCAGGAAGGAAAGCATGATAACCAACTGCCCGGCCGACAAATCCCGCAGCTTTTCATTAGCTGCATTAGTCACCGGACCCATAAACACCCGTTGGAACATCCACAACAGGTAAACAGCCGCCAAAATGACGCCGGTAGTCGCAAAAGCCGTATAAATCCAGGCCGTAGAACCCAACGAGGGGGCGCCCATCGAGCCTAACAGTATCGTAAACTCGCCCACGAACCCATTCAGGCCAGGCAATCCCATGCTGGACAGAACCACAATCAACGATGTGATCGCATATACGGGCATGATTTTCCACAAACCACCATATTCAGACATCTCGCGCGTGTGACGCTGGGCATAAATAATGCCCACGATAAAGAACAAGGCGCCTGAACTAATGCCGTGGTTGAAACCCTGTAAAATAGCGCCCTGAATACCGGCATTATTCAACGAAAAAATACCCAACATAACAAACCCAAGATGGCTGATACTGGAATAAGCAACCAGTTTCTTGACGTCTTTTTGTCCAAACGCCACGACAGCGCCATAAATAATGCCAATGATAGCCAACACGGCGATAAACGGCGCATAAAAGTAAGATGCTTCAGGGAAAAGAGGCAGGTTAAAACGGATAAACCCATAGGTTCCCATTTTCAGCAAAACACCGGCCAGAATAATCGACCCGGCCGTAGGCGCTTCAGTATGGGCGTCAGGCAGCCAGGAATGGAAGGGAAAGACCGGTACTTTGATGGCAAACGCCACGGCAAAACCGATAAAGAGCAGGTTTTGCACGTTGGCAAAGGTTTCTCGTCCGGCAACCAACTCCGGAACGGCAAATGTCTGATTGGTAACGCCCATATACAGAATCGCAATCAGCATGAGTAAAGAACCGGCCATGGTGTAGAGGAAAAATTTGATCGCCGCATAGACCCGCTTTTTGCCGCCCCACATGCCAATCAGAAAATACATCGGCACCAGCGTGAATTCCCAAAAGACATAAAACAGGAATAAATCTTGGGCCATAAAAACACCCAACATACCCGTCAAGAGTAATAACATAAAAATGTAATACCCATTGACGTTTTCCTGAATATCTTTCCAGGATGAGGCAATTGCCAGCATGGCGATAAAGCCCGTGAGCAGTATAAAGAGTATACTCATACCATCCACAGCCATGAAATATGAAATATTCCAGGCTGGAATCCAGTCTACACGGTCAACCAACTGCAATCCCGGCTGATTTTCGTTAAATGCTGATAAAATCACCAATGTACCGATAAAAGTCGCAATCGCCGTTATGTTGGCAATGAGTTTTACCCGCCTGTCGGTTTCCCATTTCAAGGGTTTCAGGAGCAAAATGGCCAGAACACCAAGCAGGGGTAAGAATGTGACAATCGTTAAAAGACCCATTTTCTCTCCAATGTCTCGTGAGTGTTCATCCTGCCTGATAAGCAAAAAGCAGGAAATAGATAAGCAGGGCAACCATGCCCAGAAATACGCTGAGCGCATAGTTGCGCACATAACCGGTCTGCATCACGCGGAAAGCGCCGGCCAACAACCGGGTTACATTGCCGGTTCCGTTTACCAGACCGTCAACACCATCTTTATCAATAACATTCGCCAGAAAATCTGCAAAGCTGACAAACATGTCGCGAATGAGATTGTTATGCACAAAATCGTGCCAGAAAGACCATTCAAATTTATCCGCCAGCCAGGCAGCAAAGCGATTATATAATGGCACCAGCCCTTTCATGACGATAGTGTTTAAGGGCAAAATTGCAAACCACCAAATAGGCGTTTTTTGCAGCGGGTCAGGATCGGTTGCTTTTTCCGGCTTCTTGCGATAAACCCAAAATGCAGCCCCAAGGGCAATAAGCGCCAAAACGGTGGAGAGTATTGCCACCATGGGAGATATTACAATTGGGGTGTGTGGAAGATGCAAAAGACCTTCTTCTGTATATTCAAATGCCAGAATCGAATGCTCGAGCCAGCTTTCAAGACCCAGCCAGACGCCCGCAGGTTGGTTGCCACTGGCGTCCGCAAGCGATCTTAGGAAGAAAGGTAAATTGAGCAAACCGCCGATTACAGCCAGCACAGCTAAGACGATTAACGGCCGTGTCATCAAAGGCGGACTCTCTTCAGCATATTCAGCCGCAGGATGGCGCGGTTTGCTAAAGAACACCAGCTTCAATTGCCGCCCCATGTAAAAAGCAGTACAGAAAGCCGCAATCACAAGCGTTATGTAAACACCAATGTAATGATCCTGACTATGCGCTAAAATCTCGTCCTTTGACCAGAATCCGGCA
The DNA here is from genome assembly GCA_963701435.1 of uncultured Chloroflexia bacterium. Lineage (GTDB taxonomy): Bacteria > Chloroflexota > Anaerolineae > Promineifilales > Promineifilaceae > JAACFF01. The sequence goes on from CAVPAL010000006.1 coordinate 60,524, forward strand.
AAGGGCGCGATGCCCATAAGCGCCAGCGCGCCAATCACATACACAATATAAGTTGTGCGCATTTTATGGCGCAGACCACCCATCAGGCGCATATCCTGGGGATCAAACTCATCTTCTTCCTGGTGCGGATCATCACTCGGGGGATGGCGGCTGCCGGAGTCATTCACATGATCAAGGTCATGCAGATGATGGTGACCGTGCTCCATGCCGTGAATCACTGAGCCTGAACCGAGGAAAAGCAGCGCCTTGAAGATGGCGTGGGTAATCAAGTGGAACATCGCAGCGACATAAGCGCCCATTCCGGCGGCGGCGACCATGAAACCAAGCTGGCTGACGGTTGAATAGGCCAGCACCTTTTTGATGTCGTTCTGTGTGAAGGCGATTAAACCGGCAATCAGGGCGGTGGTCGCACCAACATAGGCGACGAGGTCTGACGATGTCAGTACGCCCAATATAAGCGGGCCGGCTTCGCGTGTAATTTCATACAGCACGTTGCTGCGCACAATCAAATAAATACCTGAGGTTACCATGGTGGCGGCGTGGATGAGGGCGGAAACGGGCGTAGGGCCGGCCATGGCGTCTGGCAGCCAGATGTAAAGTGGTATTTGAGCAGACTTGCCGGCGACGCCCAGGAGGAATAAGACAGTAACGGCCGTTAACACGACGCCAATTGGCGCGCTAAACAAGCCAAACTCTACAATATGCCCTTCCTCAAAAAAATGGACGGCCTCGGAAAAAATTGGCTCATAATTTAGCGTACCAAATGTCCAAAAGAGCAAAAAGATGCCCAAAATCACCCCAAAATCACCCACCCGATTGGTCACAAACGCCTTACGGCCTGCATTGGCATTCATCGGAACGCCATTCTTGTCAACGCGATCCCACCAGAAACTAATCAACAAGTAAGAACACAAGCCGACGCCTTCCCAACCGACAAACATCATCAAATAGTTGTTGGCGCTGACCAAAATCAGCATAAAGAAGATGAAGAGGCTGAAATAAGCAAAAAAGCGTGAAAAGTTCGGATCGCCATGCATATAGCCAATGGCATAAATGTGAATCAATGAGCCAATCCCCGTAACCACAAGCATCATCGTTACGGAAAGTGTATCTATTTGCAGCGCCCACGGTACGCTTAAATTGGCCGATGGTATTGAAATCCAGGTGAAAAGCGGCACTATCTCAGTATGGAAATTGTTGCTGCGCAAGCTAAAAAGCAAAAACAGCGCAACAATGAAAGCGCCAATTGCCATTAAGCTGGCAAACCACCCGGACCATTTTTCACCTGTCTGCCGGTTCGCAGCAATAAACCGTCTTCCCACCAGCCCATTGAACAGGATGCCGAGGAACGGGAGTACGAGAATGAAAGGGGCCAGTCCAAAAGCATTCATGATTAATGTGGAACGCATTTTTTCGTAAGTAAAGTCAGCAATCAGGTCTTCATACTTCTTAATGCCTACTGCTTAGTGAGTGTCTAAAAACAACTTTCCGATTTAGAAGTTCAACTTCTTCGAAGAAGTTGAACTTCTCGGTGAACTAATTTGCAGACGATTACTTACTATTTGTACGTCCCACTCTCCTCCTTATCCCTTCAATAAATTAATCTCATCAATATTGATGCTATGCTTCGTGCGGAAAATCGTCACAATCAAAGTCAGACCAACCGCCACTTCCGCCGCCGCAACCGTGATAACAAAAAACACCAACACCTGCCCATCCAGGTCACCAAGGTGGCGTGAAAATGCCACAAACAAAAGATTGGCGGAGTTCAACATTAATTCAACCGACATAAAAACCAGGATTGCGTTACGGCGCAGCAAAACACCTAATGCGCCAATCGTAAACATGATGGCGCTTAAAGCAATATACCAGCCAATTGTAACGGTGCTAAGCATTTTTTTCTCTCTTCTTCGACCTGCTCAAAACGAAAACACCAATCATCGCCGCTAAAAGCAAAACGCCTGTTATTTCAAAGGCTAAAACATAGCCTTCAAAAAGGCGTAAACCTAATGCTGCGGGGCTGGTATCAATCATATCGGCCGACTTAAGCCCGGCGTCGACGCTCTGTAAAAGCATAACCGCGATGACAATAATTAAAACCACTGCAAGTATAATCGCCAGGCCACGCTGCCATCGATCCCTGCCATGTACATCTCCCAAGCCGCGCAAACGATCGGCGCCCAACAACATGATTACAAACAAGAACAAAACTACAATCGCGCCGGCGTAGACTGTAATCTGAACCATCGCGATAAATGGCGCGTTCAGTACGATGTAGAACACGGCTATAGTCGCAAAGTTCAAAACCAAAAACAACGCGCTGTGCACAGCATTCCGGCTTAGTAACATACCCAAAGCGGCCGTGACTGCAATTGCAGCTAAAATGATGAAAATTATCGGATTCCCCATAGCTTCGCCTGCTATCTCAATTGCTTATTTTGGATTCTCCATGTCAGGAATAGCGCGATCAAAAGAACCCGCTTCGACCGCCTGTGGCGTCGGGTTGCCATTAACCGGCACATCCACCAGCAGCATTTCTTTGGTATAGATTGCGCTGGCTCGATCGTAAAAGCTTAATTCGTAATTGTGTTCCAACACAATTGCCTGGGTCGGGCATGCATCTTCGCAAAAACCACAGAAAATGCAGCGCAGCATATTAATTTCATATGTGCTGGCAAACCGTTCGCCGGGTGAATAACGTTCCTCGTTACTGTTTTCTGCCGCCTCCACAAAAATCGCATCCGCCGGGCAAGCTGCGGCGCATAACGCGCATCCAATACAGCGTTCCAAACCATTTTCGTACCGCTTAAGCTCATGGCGCCCTTTAAACCGGTAGCTCACCGGTCGTTTAACCTCCGGGTATTGAACGGTCACCGGCGGTTTAAACATATGTTTAAAGGTCGTATACATTCCTCTGATAATTTCACCAATCATAAATTTCTCCCGGTTGGCGGTTTACCCAAAAAAGAACAATTTCACTTGCTCAACGATTGGCTCCAATACGCCTTCTTCTACAAGTACAATGAAGAATGCAGTTATGATGAAATTTAATACGGCAATTGGGAGCAACCCTTTCCAGCCCAAATTCATAAGCTGATCATAGCGCAAACGCGGTAGGGAGGCGCGAATCCAAATCATCATAAAAAGACCCGCAATAATCTTGATGCCCATGTAGACAAATCCAAGCGCCGGAAATTGATCCACAAAGGGGCCAAGATAGCCGCCAAAAAAGAAAACGGCCGCTATCGCACTGAGCGAGATCATCTTCATGTATTCAGCCATGAAGAACATACCAAATCGCATGCCGGCATATTCCACATTAAAACCGGCAGATAATTCCTGTTCAGCTTCCAGCAGATCAAAAGGCGACCGCTGTAATTCAGCCAGCACAGCAATACTAAACACAATTGCCGCAAGCGGCTGTAAAAAAACGTACCAACCGCCGCGCTGTGCTTCCACAATCAAACCTAAATCCATCGAGCTGGCCAACATGACGGGGATAAGCACAGACAAACCCAAAGCCAATTCATAACTAATCATTTGAGCTGAAGCGCGGATACCGCCTAATACAGCATATTTACTATTGGAGGCCCAACCCGCCAGCACCACGCCGTACACGCCAATCGAAGTTACTGCCAAAATATACAACACGCCCACATCAATATTAGGCGCGATTGCAAAATAGGAGGCAAACTCAGCGCCAAAAATATTGATAGCCGGCGCCCAGGGGATCACGGCCAATATCATAATAGCGGGAATGACAGCCAGCATGGGAGCCAGGTTGTAAACCGGCTTGTCAACTTCGGAAGGGGTTGGGTCTTCTTTAAAGAAGAGTTTTACGGCGTCCGCAGCGGGCTGCAAGAAACCGCCCAACAATTTGCGCTCTTTCTTACCACGGCCGGGAAATGGAATGTAACCGGCGCGATTGGGGCCGACACGCGCCTGCAAACGCGCAAGCACCTTGCGCTCCAATAGAGTCGTGTAGGCAAAACCGGTGATAATAGCAAACGAAACGATAAATCCGACAATCAGCGCCCGAAGGGCTATTTGACCTGGTGTCATGCGACTAATTCCTCTTGTTGGATTTTGGTAATTGCAGCAACGGCCGTTCCCGGGACAAAAGGTACGCCGCGCAATAAAGCCAATCCTTGCGGCGCTTTCTCCGTCACATAAACAACCGCGTCGAATGTACGGCCGTTCATCGCAACCGCTACCGGCATTCCATCAGCAAGACCTTCGCCGGCCGCATCGGCGGCCTGAACAATTAGAGAGGGGCGCGCCAGACGTTGCGCCAGCACGCCAGAGTGGCTAATCAACGCGCCGGGTGTGTACAAAGCCGGAATCCGTATCACCCTTAACCCAGCCTCAGCCGGCGCCGCCTCAGAAACAGACACGTCAAAGGGCGTCAGATTTGAATCGTCCGGCGCCCACTGTTGGCCTAACCCGGAGCGGTTTTCATAGGCGTTACCGCCATAATATAAATCATCGCCGCCCACATCCGGCCACTGTTTCACCACCTGCGCCAGGGTGCGGTAATCCATGCCTTTGTACTGTTTCACCGCCTTGGCCACGTCGCGGAAAACCAGGCTGGCGGCATAAGGCGGCCGTCCCAAACCGACCCGCTCTCCAATTTGGGCCAGAATCTGCCAATCGGGCCGGCTGCTGCCAACCGGATGCACAGCGGGATAATACCGCTGCACGCGCCGTTCAGCGCTGGTAAAAGTGCCTTCACGTTCAACCCAGCTTTGGGCCGGAAGCACTACGTCGGCGAGCGCGGCCGTTTCCGTCATGAACAATTCTTCCACAACCAGAAAATCAAGTGCGCCGCGGCCTTCCAGCAGGCCATCACCCACCGGATCGGCGCCCAGCAGAAACAAAGTTTTTATGTCGCCATTGGCCGCGCCAGCATAAATTTCGGCCGCATCTAAGCCAGGCTCTTTGACGGCCTGGTAGCCGGGCAGCCAGGCGGGATGTACACCCATGTCCCACGCGCCCTGGGTATTGTTGTGCGGCCAGACAGGAATCAGGCCATTATTGGCGCGCCCGACATGATTCAAACCATCTTTATTCTCTATCAACAGCAAATTGGCCAGCAAACGCGCCAAAGTGTCGGTTTCTGCGTATGAAAGTCCGGCGTAGCCGTAGAAAATCGCCAGGTTTTCAGCATCAACCAACGTTTTCGCGGCTGTTGACAAGGGATTCTCTTCATCCTCATCTGTCTGTGCGGCGTCAAGAAGCTGTTGAACACGGATCAATGCTTGCTCAGGCTGATAATGGATTACCTGACTGGCATATTGATCAAGTCTGGTGGGAAACGCATTCATGATTACCACGGCTGCGCCGCGGTCGGCGGCTTGTTTCACGCGCAGCCACCAGACCGGCTCTTCTTCGTGTAGATCAGTCGCAACAACCAATATCGCATCTTCCGCGCCCAGGCGCTGCGGATTGGAAGCGTCTTCGCTGCTGCGGAATCCTGCCGTAGCAACTACATCGCCGCCTGCCAGCCGGCGATTAGCCAGGTCTATATTGCTGCTTTTTAATCCTTTACGGAAAAGATGCTGGAAGAGGAATAAATCTTCATTGCTTAAGCGATCTCCGGCCAAACCGGCAACGGCCGTTCCCGCCTGCTGCAATTTGCCGGCGACCACATCCAATGCCTCGTCCCAACTTGCTTCCACCAATTCACCATTTTCACGCACCAGCGGCTGCGTCAACCGCGCCTCTGATTCTGCAAAATGATACGCAAAGCGATCCAGGTCGGATATCCAAATTTCGTTAACCAGTTCATTCTGGCGCGGCATCACGCGTTTGACAACCGGTTTGCCGCCGACGCGCGCCTCGCGCCGCGTGCTCAAGGTCAAATTACTACCTGCCGGCCCATGCACAGAAATCGAGGAAACCGGCGTCAATTCCCAGGGACGCGCGCCAAACCGAAAATCGGCTGTGGTGAGCGCGCCAACCGGACAAATATCAGTCGTATTTCCACTCCAATAACTATCAAAACCAGGGTTGGAAAGCGTTACAATTTCGAGGCTGCGCCCCCGGTTATGAAACTGGATAACCGGATCGCCAACAATTTCATCCTGAAAACGAATACAGCGCGCGCACTGAATGCAGCGTTCCCGATCAAGATAAATCAATTCACCCAGCGGCACATTCTTCGCAAGCTTCAGCTTGTCAGAAAACACCATGCGGCTCTCGCCCTTGCCATAGCTCATCGTCAAATTTTGTAACGGGCACTCGCCGCCTTTATCACAAATGGGGCAGTCCAGCGGATGACTGGTCAACAGGAATTCCACAATATCGGCGCGCGCTTTTTGCACGTAATCCGGGTCGCCGCGCACAACCATGCCATCACTCACCACCACCGTGCAGCCAGTTTGCAGACCACGCCCAAAATTAATTTTGGGCGATCCATCCTCATTCAGGATCAGTTCTCCGGTGGCGCGATCACGTATCGGCAGGCCAATTTCTACCAGGCACATGCGGCACATGCCCACCGGCTCCAGCTTAGGGTGGTAGCAAAAGACGGGAATGTCGTTTCCAATTTTCTTAGCAGCATCAACGACCAGCGTGCCTTTGGGAACGCTTACTTCAACGCCGTCAATGGTTACAGTTACAAGATCACTCATGCAAAGCCTCTTTGCAAGTCAGTTTCAGCTTTTTACTTTCGCCCTGTATTCCTCAGGAAAATGGCGAATGGTTGAAAGCACCGGGCTGACAGCAAACTCGCCCAGCGCACACAATGTTTTGCCTTTAATCTGGTTCGCAACGTTTTCTAACAGATCAATATCGGCCAGGGAGCCTTCACCGTGGTAAAGACGCTCAAGGACGCGCTCCATCCAGAAAGTGCCTTCCCGGCACGGTGTACATTTTCCACAAGACTCATGTTTGAAGAAGTGGATCATTTTTAGCGCCGCCCATACCATGTCGGTTGTTTCATCCATGACAATAACCGAAGCTGATCCCATCACTGAACCATGCGCATCCAAACCCTCATACGTTAAGGGGGCGTCTAATGCGTCAGCAGTGATTACCGGGCCAGAGCCGCCGCTCGGCAGCATTGCCTTAAATTGTTTGCCGCCGCGCACGCCGCCGGCCATTTCAAGCAGTTCTGCGTAAGTGGTTCCCATAATCACTTCGTAGTTACCAGGATTTTCAACGTGACCGCTCATGCAAACGATTTTAGGACCAGGGCTTTTGTTGGTACCCATGCTGGTGTACCATTCCGCCCCATTCACGATAATGGGCGGCACATTAGCTAATGTTTCAGTGTTGTTGACAACGGTGGGTTTACGATACAACCCTTCAACGGCCGGGAAAGGGGGTTTAGACCAGGGCATCCCCAAATCTCCAGCGAGTGAATTGATCAGCGCTGTCTCTTCGCCGCAAATATAAGCGCCGGCCCCGTAGTGGCCGTAAAATTCACAGCTAAAATCAGATCCCAGTATATTTTCGCCAATGATGCCCGCTGCGCGACATTCCAGCAGCGCGTTTTCAAAGGGGTAACCGGCGTCCATAAATTCGCCGCGAAAATAGTTATAGATAAGTTTGGCGCCAATGGCATAGGCGGCAATCAATGCGCCTTCGATGACCTGGTGCGGATTTCCTTCGAGCAGTTCCCGATCTTTGAAGGTACCGGTTTCAGATTCATCGGTGTTGATGATGACGTATTTGTCTCCCGGCCCTTTGGGAATAAATCCCCATTTCAACCCGGTAGGGAAACCAGCGCCGCCGCGGCCGCGCAAATTCGACGCCCGCACAACGGCCGTTACGTCAGCCGGCTCCATCGACAAAGCCTTCCTGAAACCATCATAGCCGCCATTAGCCATATATACATCTAATTTATGAATATCTTCGATATCTCGATGACGAAGCAAAATGTGAGCCATTACCTAGTCCTACTTCATCCTCCCGACCAACTGCCGGGCGTTAACGTTCTAATTTTGCATAGGTGGCGATTTTTTCCACCACAGACGCAGGTTGATTTCCAGCAGCAGCCTCTGAGCGCAAACGTTCAACCAGTTGGCCAAACTTTTCTTCATCCTGACGCTCTTCAAACTTCAGGTTGCATTGCAACATGGGCGCGCGGTCACAAGCCCCCAGACACATAACCGTTTTGATTGTAAACAAACCATCATCTGTCGTTTCATCCACGCCAACGCCAAGCTGGCCACAGGCCATCTCAACAAATTCATCTGCGCCGCGTAAAGCACAAGCCAGATCATTACAAATCTCCAGCACATACTTTCCAACCGGCTTCTCATAAAATAAAGAATAAAATCCAGATAATGAGAGTACGTGCGTTGGATCTATGTCTAATATGGCAGCCACTTCTTCCATCGCTTCCTGACTCATATAGCCATATTCCTGCTGCGCCAGATGCATCAGAGGCAAAACGGCCGATTTTTTATCAGGAAATCGCGCCATTATTCCCGCAATTTCTACAGCATAAGTTTCACGAATCAACAGTTCTCTCCGTGAGACGCACTGCGTAGGGCGGCGTTTATAGCCCCGCTACGCATCACGCATTATCAGCGATCAATTTCGCCTAAAACAATATCAATCGACCCGATTATGGCAATCAAATCTGCCACAAACACATTTTTGGCCATTTGCGGCAACGAAGCCAGATTCACATAGGAAGGGGCGCGAAAATGCACGCGCGCCGGTTTAGGACCGCCATCGCCTCGTAAGTAACAGCCAAATTCGCCGCGCGGCGACTCAATGCTTTGATAAACAAAACCCGCCGGCGCAGAAAAACCCTCAGTCCATAGCTTAAAATGGTGAATAACCGCTTCCATGCTCTGCCCTAATTCGGCGCGTGGCGGCGGCACAATCTTACGATCATCAATATTTACCGGGCCATCCGGCAGTTTGTCGAGCGCCTGTTCCAAAATGCGCATGCTCTCCCACAATTCCTGCACCCGGCAGCGGTAGCGTGCATACACATCACCATCCGTCTCCAGCGGCACATCAAAATCATACTGCTCATAGCCACAATAGGGCTGCGTTTTGCGAATATCCCAATTTACGCCCGAACCGCGTAAACTTGGCCCGGTAAAGCCCCAGGCAATCGCATCTTCAGCCGATATGACGCCGACCCCCTTTGTACGCTCCAGGAAAATCGGATTCTTTTTGAGCAGCGCCTCGTAATCTGCAATGCGACTGGGGAAAAAATCAAGAAAATGGCGGACTGCGTCTTCAAATTCTTCCGGCAAATCTCGCCACACACCGCCGGGTCTAAAGTAGCTAACCATCATGCGCTGGCCCGCCACCATTTCAAAAAGATCAAGAATATATTCGCGCTCGCGGAAACAATAAAGGAAAACAGACATCGCCGCCAGGTCCAGCGCGCTGGTTCCCAACCAGACGAGGTGACTGGCAATGCGCGCCAGTTCAGTCATAATTACGCGAATGGCCTGGCCGCGAGGCGTCGCTTCAACTCCCAACAATTTTTCAATTGCAAGAATATATCCCAGGTTATTGGACATTGGCGAAAGATAGTCCATGCGGTCGGTCATCACCATGGCTTTGGTGTATGTTTTTGACTCCATGCTCTTTTCAACGCCGGTATGCAAAAAACCAATGTCCGGGGCCAGGTTCACAACTGTTTCGCCATCTAACTCCAAAAGCAAACGCAGTACACCATGTGTGCTGGGATGCTGCGGCCCCATGCTTAAGAGCATATGCTCTTCAGGGTCGGCAATCTCCATTCCGGTGCCAATTTTGGCGCGAAGTTCCTCGACGCTGAGTTCTTGTATGGTGTCGCCACCACTTTGCATTAAGGTCATTTATCACCTCACCTGAAAAGGTGGTTTATTTTTCAGCAAACGGCTTTTTGCTCGCAATTTCTTCCCAATTGAAGGAAAACTGCACTTCTTCATATCCCAGGGGATAATCTTTGCGCAGTGGATGTCCTTGCCAATCTTCTGGCAAGAATAAGCGGCGCTGACTTTTGTTGCCCCTAAAACTCACGCCCATCAAATCCCACACTTCCATTTCCAGCCAGGTTGCAATCGGCCAGACGTCACCCATTGTCTGAGGCCCTTTATCTGGGTCTTCAATGTATACGCGCAGGCGTAGACGATGGTTTTGGGGAATCGAGTATAAATGGTAGTTGACTGCGAAGCGCGGGAAATCCGGCAGCAAATCGTCTGCGCAAATATCGGATAGGAAATTGTATTGCAAGTCTTCGTCATCGCGTAGAAGCTGGCAAACTTTTTTGAGGCGGTTTAGCTTGATGAAAAGCGTTTGCTCACCACGAAATGATTCTACCTGCTCTATTGCGCCGGAAACGGCCGTATTAATCTTATCGATAACCAGTTGATCCCGATCCATCAGGCCCAATCCTTTATTTTTTCACCGCGAATTTTTTCATGCAGCGCCATAATGCCGTCAATCAACGCTTCGGGACGCGGTGGGCAGCCGCCCACATAAACATCAACCGGAATAATCTCATCCACGCCCTGCACAATGGCATAGTTGTTAAAAATACCGCCACAGGAGGCGCAGTCGCCCATTGCAATGACCCATTTGGGCGCCGGCATCTGATCATACAAACGGCGCACAACCGGCGCCATCTTACGCGAGACGCGGCCGGCCACAATCATTAAGTCAGATTGACGCGGAGACGGCCGATTCAATTCCATACCAAAACGTGAGGCGTCAAAATTGGCGGCCTGCGAGCCCATCATCTCAATTGCACAGCAGGCCAAACCAAACAGAAGGGGCCACATCGCATTTGTGCGTCCCCAATTTACCAGGTCTTCCAGACGATAGGTCACAACACCCATATCACCTAATTTTTGTTCTAATCCCATTCCAGTACTCCTTTGCGCCACACCCAAACATCGCCCAGGATGAACATAAACATGAAAATACCCATCACAACCAGGCCATAAACACCTAAATTACGGAATGAAACTGCCCAAGGTACAAGCAAAATGATATCAACATCAAACAAAATAAATAAAACGGCAACGCGATAAAATTTGACCGGCAGCCGTCGCTGCGCTTCACCAATCGCCGTCATACCAGATTCATAGGGCAGCAAAGCACGTGAAGAGATACGCTTTGGCCCCAGGTTCAAGGAAAGCACAGGCAGCAATATCGCAAAAAATATGGCGATCCCTAACAGGACGGCAATGGGAAGATAATCGATGAGTATTTGATTCATATCTTCAATTCTTTTTTGAGGCGATTTTGCGTGAATCACGCTATGTGCATTTTATCACAAGCAAAAAGCCCTAGCAAAAAACATCAACACATGCTAAATCCGGCTTGCGCCGGCAATATAATTGATCTAAACAACAATAATCAGGGGACACGCGTCTTGCCTAACTGAGGTAGTCGCGTAATGCTTTGGAACGGCTGGGATGACGCAGTTTGCGCAGTGCCTTCGCTTCTATTTGGCGAATACGCTCACGCGTCACGCCAAAATTACGGCCAACCTCTTCCAAAGTATGATCTTTGCCATCGTTGAGGCCAAAGCGCATTTCAAGCACTTCCCGCTCACGGTCGGTCAGAAAGCCAAGCACATTACGAATCTGTTCTCGCAGCAGTTCTTTGGAAGCAGCGTCACCCGGCTCCAGTACGCTCTCATCCGGCAAAAAATCGCCTAATTCGGTCGAATCATCGTTGGTGCCGACCGGCGTTTCCAGTGACATCGGATCCATAGCAATACGCATAATGTCACGGACTTTACTAACTGCCTGCCGCCATTTACGATTGAGAGCAGGATCAACCGGTTCGTCATTAGCCAGCGCTTCCTTAATGGCTTCTGACTCTTCAGGGGCCAGGAAATCAAGTTCTAACACCAGTTCTTCGACAAAAGGCTCCCGGTTAAGCTGCTGCACCAGGTCTCGTTGTACCTTTACAATTTTGTTGATCGTCTCGTACATATGGACGGGAATACGGATCGTACGCGCCTGATCGGCAATTGCGCGGCTGACCGCCTGTCGAATCCACCAGGTAGCATAGGTGCTAAATTTGTATCCTTTGGTGTGGTCAAACTTTTCCACAGCCCGCAGGAGACCCACGTTACCTTCTTGAACAAGATCAAGCAAATGGATTCCGCGCCCCATATAACGCTTGGCCACGCTCACCACCAGGCGCAGGTTTGCACGCGTGAGATTGCTTTTGGACTCTTCACCAAGGTGATAGACCATGAAAGCGTTATACTCCAGCGCAGGCTCCATCTCATTCATCCACTCATGGAAAGTTACGCGATCAGGCAGGTGGTTGTTGTCCGTGTAATATTCGGTCAGGCGCTGGCACAGTTCATTAGGCAAAATGTAAACGGCCGTAAACACATTAAACACACATTCCGCCAGATCAGTCCATATATCATCTTGCCCCCAATTGCCTTCATTGAGATATTGGCGCACATAGGAACTACTATTAGCCAGCCAATCTTGCCGCAAAGAGCGCGCCTCCTCAATCATGGACAGGATATCAGGCAGATCCGTACGCACCACGGCGGCAGATAACTGCACACATTGCCAGTTTTCCAGCAAATTAGCGTAATTAGACTCCATGGCGCGCGATCGCAGATGATCTTGATCATCCACGGCCAGCGTGGCAGCCTCGTCTTTTGTCAACCGATCCAGCTTGCGCGCCGCTAACATTTGGGTAGACAACCAGATTTCCTGATCGGAAGTGAGCAGTGAAACCTGGCCTATCTCTTTGAGGTACGTATGCACGGGATCATCTTCAACCGTATGAAGATAATCGGTATCCTCCAGATCTTCGATATCTTCGGTGAAGTTTAATAAATTGTTTGATTCCGGACCATCTACTAACGTTTCGCCGCCGTCGGAAACGATCTGAATATCCATTTCCTGCAGGCGATCATAAAATGCGCTGGCTTCCGAATCACTGGCTGTCGCCAATATGGTCTGGATGTCGGATTCATCTATCCTGCGCGAACGGCGTGCTTTTTTTACCAGAGCTTCCAGATCTATGTTTTCTGACTCCATATTTGCTTAATCTCTTCTTACCTTAGGTTAGGTAAACCGCAGAAAATTCTTGAAAATAAGACGAATTAGAAATCTGCGGCTTCCTTGAGGAATTCCCGAATTGCGTTTCGCAGGAATTCAAAAAACTATCTGGGAATTACCTGTTCTTGAGAATCTATCAGAATATAAAAGGGATATAACCTTTTACGGGAGTAATGAACTGAGTTATCAACGGCCGTATCCAGATTCCGCCCGTCGCCGACCGACAGATGACATGGCATCTTTAGCTTTATTCAATCGTTGAATGCGCTGTACCTGTTGACCATACAACTGAGCCAGATTGATGTCAGGTCCCGACTCGCTGCGCGGCTCTTGCAAAAGCTGCCTTGCTCGCGCAAGCTGTTCATGCGCTTTTGCCAGACGCAGGTCGAGAACTGACAATGTCAAACGTTCAGGCAGCCGGGTTAACTGTTCCTCCGACGTGAGAGGAAGTCCCAACAAAACCCGAACTCGTGCTGCTAAAACAGCGTCTAAACTATCGCACAATTCAGCGCTGCTGACAACCACCGCTTCCCGCGCCCGCATATTTAACAGCAGCAAGAGTTGGCGATCCTCTGCAAGATCAAAATCACTTTCCGCCACGGCCGGCTCATTGTATTGACCCAAAACCCGATTCACTTGCACAATAATGCGCGGATATTGTAAACATTGGCGTAAGAAATTCGCCTCACGCAGCTTGGGATCAAGCGATGAAGCCACACTGTTGCCCGCTCGCTGTCCTCCGTTGGAAGGTTGATACGGCCGTTGTTCCTGTTCAGGCGGCGGCGGGGCCGGCCTGCGGGTTGACTTCGTTAAGACACTGCCCGACATCAGGCGCAAGCTGCGTTCATCCACACGCAGCGCGCGCGCCAACTCCTGGCGATAATGATCGCGCTCGATTGGATTGGGGATATCGCTAATCAAAGGCAGTACCGTTTGGGCGACTTCAGCCTTTGCCTTGGGATCATTCATATCCAAATCACGCGTCGCCATATCAATCACATAGGCGACAACGGGTTTAGCCGTCGCCAGCAGTTGTGGCCATTGGTCAGGGTCGTGGCGGATGATGTTGTCGGGGTCCTGGCCTGCTGGCAGCGTCACGACACGAATATCAGCCTGCAGACGTCCCTCGTGGCGCACCAACCCGCGCGCATCAAAACGCACCTCATATTCGCGGTCTAATGTTTCACGCGCAACGCGCAAACTACGCATGGTTGCCTGTACGCCGGCGGCGTCAGCATCCAGCGCAATCACAAAACGCTTGGTCTGCCGTTTAAGCAAGTGCAACTGTTCTTCGGTCAAAGCCGTTCCCATTTGAGCGACGATATTGCGAAAACCCGCCTGCCAGCCCTGCATGACGTCCATGTAGCCTTCGACGATGACGACCTGCCGCGCTTCACGGATGTGGCGTTTGGCCGAATCCAGTCCAAAAAGGAGCCGGCTTTTATCAAATAAATTTGTCTGTGGGGAGTTCAGATACTTGGGAATGCCATCTTTTTCGAGCGTGCGCGCGCCAAAACCAACGATACGGCCGTTATCATCTCGAATCGGTATCATCAGCCGGTTGCGAAAACGATCATAGCGTGCGCCGCGTTCCACATTGTCCGTGAGCAGGCCAACCTGAAGCAAATCATCGTCGCTGTAACCCTGGGCGTTAAAATGGGTGCGGCACGCGTTCCACTCATCAAGCGCAAAACCGATCCGGAATGTTTCCAGTGTATCCGCTTTTAGCTGCCGCCCGGCGACATATTGGCGCGCCGCTTCCGCCTGCGGCGCATGCAGCAATAGCTGGTAAAAATACTCAGCCGCGGCCGTGAGCAAATTAACAAATTTGTTTTCTGCGGTACGTCGCTTTTTTTGCTCCGGCGTTAATTCTTCCAACTGCACCCCGGCGCGCTGCGCCAGATGTTCGAGTGCGCTTTTAAATTCCCAACCTTCTTTTTTCATTAGAAAGTTGAAAACATCGCCTCCTTCTGAACAGGCGCCAAAACAATGCCAGGTTTGGGTGTCGGGAAAAACGTAAAAAGAGGGGCTGCGGGTGTTGGAATGAAAGGGGCAATAACCCGAATAATTCTTGCCGGCTTTGCGCAGGGCAACATGTTCGGAAACGATATCGACAATGTCCAGACGGTTTTTAATTTCTTGCGTTACGCTCATTGTCCTGCCAGACCAGAAAAAATCAGGTCACAAAACGCCGCCCACAGAAAGTTTGCAGCGTGAATGGATTATACTTCATTGTGGGTTAACTTGCGCCCTCAATCGGCAATGATTTACGTGGTTTTCATGGAAAACGGCCGTTTCGCGCATGAATTGGAAAACGGCCGTTTAGGCGAAGATATGTCTTTAAAAACCTTCTAGCTGGGACAGATCGGCGATGTTTTGGGTCAAATTCGCAATGTGCTGCAGCAGCGCCAGCCGGTTTTCACGCACGTCCTGGTCTTCATCCATCACCAAAACAGCTTCGAAAAAGTGGCTGACAGCCGGTTCCATCTGGCGCAGCACGGCAACAAATGTGGGCAGCGACCCATCATTGGCAGCCGCCGCAGCCTGGTAGGCGTTCAGTAAGGCTTTTTCTTCCGGCAGCGAAAATTCGGCGGGACGTAAAACGTATTGGATATCCAGATTACGCGTGATACGCACGCAGCGCGCGTAGGCGTTGAGCAGATTGGGCCAATCTTCAGCCTGAATCGCAATGCTCAAATCGGCCGCAGTGCGGCTGGCCTGGTATGGATCGTGACCCGATTCGGACAGCGCCGCTTTGACCACCGAGGATGCATAACCTTGTTCGCGCAATAAAACGCCCAGCCGAGCGGCGATAAAATCAAGAACGGCCGTTTCCACACCTGCATCACTTTCCACCGGCAGCAGTTGGGCCGCAGCAAACAAACCTGCGCGCAAATCAAACGGCTGTTTTTGTTCAACTAAATTTTCGATCAGTTGAATCGCCGCGCGCCGCAGCGCAAAGGGATCATTCGAGCCTTTCGGCGCCAGCCCGACCGCAAACAAACCCATCAAACTGTCCAGCCGATCCGCCAACGCCAGCGCCAGGCCAGGCCGCGTCGGGCTGACGGCTTCATATTGTCCCGCAATCGCTGCGGCAACCGCTTCCGGCTCGCCGCTCAGGCGTGCATAATGACCGCCCATAATGCCTTGCAGCGAAGTCATCTCTACCACCATACCAGTGGCCAGATCTGCTTTGGCTAATACTGCGGCGCGTACGGCCGTTTCCGTCTCGGCCGCATCCAGGTCCAACATGGCAGCAATATGGGGGGTCAGTTGTTCCAGGCGGCGAGTTTTATCCAGCATCGAGCCTAATTCTGCCTGAAACGTGAGCGTGTCCAAATCCGGTAAAAAGTCTACCAATTTCTTCTGAACATCATTACCATAAAAGAAGGCTGCATCTGCAAAGCGCGCCCGGATCACATGCTCGTTCCCGTCTGTGACCAGCTCCAGATGTTCAGCATCCCCATTGCGCACGGCGATGAAATAGGGCAGCAACCGCCCGGACCTCTGCGCATAAACCGGAAAGTAACGTTGGTGTTTGCGCATCACCGCCACAAGAACTTCGGCCGGCAGCTTCAGGAAGCGTTCTTCAAAACGCCCCATGAACGGCAGCGGATGTTCGACCAGATTGGTCACTTCATCCAGCAGGCCTGTGTCCTGCGGAATCACGCCCAGCTTTTCAGCCGCCAGGGCTTCTACACCACTCAGAATACGTTCGCGGCGCATATCGCTGTTTAGAATGATGCTGTTAGCCTGCATAATGGCTGCATAACTGGCCGCGTCAGGAATCTCAATGGCGGGAGAATCATACGGGCGCAGGCCACGGCTGGTACGGCCGCTTTGCACGCCGGCATAGGTGAAGGGCACAAGATTGGGGCCAAAAAGCGCCGTTAACCAGCGCAGCGGGCGGCTGTAGCTGATATTGGTCTGATTCCAGCGCATGCTTTTGTCAAATCTGAGACCGGCTGCCAGGTCTGCCAGATTTTCGGAAAGCACGTCGATGGCGTAACGACCCTTCTCACGCACAACGGCCGTTACATACCGCCGCCCTTTCTCTTCCAAAATTTCCAGATCGGCGACGTCTACGCCACGGCTGCGCGCAAATCCGAGCGCAGCCTTCGTCGGGTTGCCGTTTTTATCAAAGGCGCGGTCGGCGGGCGGGCCTTTGGCGATTGTTTCCAGATCGGTCTGGCGCGGCGCCAATGCTGCCACGATCACGGCCAGACGGCGCGGCGTTCCCAAAACATCGACTTGTTCGTAGGGCAGACGCAGAGAATCCAAGAATTCAGGAACGGCCGTTTGCAACTGTTTCAACGCCGATGTCAAATCATTGGCCGGTAATTCCTCGCTGCCTATCTCCAAGACAAATGTTTGCGGCGATTCAACCGTCGTTTCGACCGGCATGGCGGCTGCCTGTTTTGCGGCGCTGCTCTGCCAGCCGGGCACATCCAGAAACGGGTATTCCAAACGCTGGCGCTGTTCAACATAGGCTTCGGCAACCTGGCGCGCAATATTGCGCATGCGGTGGAAATAGTGGGCGCGTTCGGTGACGCCAATCGCGCCGCGTGTATCCAGCACATTAAAAAGATGGGAACATTTCAGATTATAATCATGCGCCGGTACAACCAGATTGGCTTCCAGACAGCGCTGCGCCTCGCGTTCGTAGGTGTCGTAAATTTGTTTGAGCGCATCCACATCGGCAACATAAAAATAATATTTGCAATGCTCAATTTCAGCTTGCAGCAGCACATCACCATAACCCACCCCGGCGCCAAAATCCATCTCCCACACGGCGTCTTTGCCCTGCAAGGCCAGCGAAATGCGGTCCAATCCATAGGTGATTTCAACCGAAACCGGGTCTAATTCCATGCCGCCGGCCTGCTGAAAGTAGGTAAATTGGGTGATTTCCTGCCCATCCAGCCACACTTCCCAGCCCAACCCCCAGGCGCCTAACGCCGGACTTTCCCAGTTGTCTTCCACAAAGCGGATGTCATGCTCACGCGGATCGATGCCAATGGCTTCGAGGCTTTTGAGATACAGTTCCTGCGGATTGCCGGGATCAGGTTTGAGAATGACCTGTAATTGGTAATGCATTTGCATACGATTGGGGTTGTCACCGAAACGGCCGTCGTCGGGGCGGATACTCGGTTCGACATAAACGACATTCCACGGTTCCGGTCCCAGCACGCGCAAGGACGTGGCCGGATTCATCGTGCCCGCGCCGACCTGAACATTATAAGGTTGTTGTATCAAGCAGCCTTGCGCTTCCCAATAGGTAAGCAGGCGCATAATTATTTGTTGAAAGCTCAGTTTTTCCCTCATGAAATTTAACCACCGCGTGCATAGACATCATCCATGCTTGAATTTTATCCAAGCGGGCGATTATAACATGGAGCGGCCGTACCGGCATAAAAGCTGGTGCGGTGTGAAAGTATACAAAAAAAGCCCATGCAGAAGAATTCTTTCTCCACATGGGCTTTTGATCTGTGTAGGCGCTGGTTTCGATTACGGCCGATAGCTGGCAAATACTTCAGTTTCACCGGAAGCGGTGAAAGCAATGACATCAAATGGCTGTGGCTCTGCGCCGGGACTCTCCATGCCGGGTGAGCCAACAGGCATCCCCGGCACTGCCAGACCGGTAATTTCCGGTTTTTCTAGTAATAAACGTTCAATTTCGGAAGTGGGCACATGCCCTTCAATAATATAGCCATCCACGATGGCGGTGTGGCAAGATTGAAGTTGATCTGGAACATGGTACTGCTTTTTTACCGCATAAAGGTCTTGCGTGTCCTTCACCACAACAGCGTAGCCGTTATTTTCCATGTACTCAATCCAACCACCACAGCAGCCTCAAGTGGGGGAACTAAAAACAGTCACTGTTGAAGCGCCGCCCACAGCTTCAACCGGTTCCTCCGAAACAGCGCCTGCACACGCCGCCAACAGCAGCGGAGATAAACGTCAAGAGGACAAAGATGCGCTTCATAAATCAATTCGCCTCCAATAAATTTCTGCAGTCATGCAGATTGAGGCGAAATGCTACTCGATTCGTATTACAAATGCAAGCAGTTTTCACAAAAAATAACACAACTGCTTGCGAGGATCATCTGTTGACTAAAAAATTATTTTGTGGACGCTTCCTTAATCACCCGCTTTGAGCAAATCGCGAATTTGTGTCAGCAGTTGCACTTCCTCGGAAGGAGCTGCGGGCGCTTCCTCTACCGCTTCTTCCTTCCTACTGGCCTGTGCGGACTCCAGTGCGCGGATCATCAAGAAGACGACAAAAGCAATGATCAGGAAGTTAATAATCGCCTGGATAAAATTGCCATACAGGATCGAAGCGTCGCCAACCGTTATGGACAGGGTGGAAAAATCGATGCCTCCGAGCAGGATGCCTATCAGCGGCATGATGATATCATCTACAAACGAAGTAATGATGGCCGTAAATGCGGCCCCAATAATAACGGCGACTGCCAGGTCAATGACGCTGCCGCGACTAATAAAATCTTTGAAATCTTTTAACATTTTTATGCCTTCGCTTGTTGATTACAATGTGTTTGTGTGACACCGTTAAAGATTCTGAAATTTCAAGCCCATCTATGGTCAATACCAAAAGCAGAAACCTCAAAAGCCTGAGCGGCTTCTACTTGTTTAATAAAATAAGGCGCGATCAAGCTGTTTGGCCTGAGCAACCCAATCCTTCACGTCATCTGGTCTGGGCACCCGCTGCACGGAATGTTGACCAGCGACCTCATTCAACTTGGCGTATAAATTATCTGCATTGCGCGTGGCCAGTTCCGGAACGGTATCCACGCCGGCAAATTCCAGCAGATCAGAATACACTTTGCCAATACCTTTAATACGCGCCAGATCGGCGCGGTTCCCCAGTTCCAGTAAGGTGCGTTGATCAATGCCTAATTTCGCAGCTAATTCAGCGCGTGCATCCGGCTGGCCAACGGCTGCTAACAAGGCATCGGAATTATCCAGACCTGCGCTTTTTAATTTAGCGGCAGTTTCCGGATTCACGCCATAAAGTTCGCTAATTTTCAATGGCATATGGAATTTCTCCTGTATTTGACTGTATCCTACGGAACAATAAAAGGTCTATTTTGGGATAACCAGTTGCAACCATTCTAACAATCTGTCCATATGAATACAAGTTTTTTGACCGAATTTGGCAATTTTGGTGACTGCGCGAGTAGTTATCAAGTTTAAAGCGGTAAACGCTATTCTTCCGGCGGAGTAAATAATGCGGCCTCTTGACGCAAACGATGTAAAAAATCGACGGATTTTAAGTTGCGTTCCAGGATATGGGTCAGATAGAAGTGCATGATGTTTTCGAGTTCATGCAGTAACGGCCGTTTCAGATGCAGATTCTGCACAATTTCCCACGGCCGCGTTTGCAAGTAGCGCAAAACCTTCACCGCAATAGCCGAAATCGGCCGCGCCTGACGATCGACGCTGCGGCAGTTCGGGCAAAGCAGCCCGCCTAATTCGGCGCTGAAGAATTGATCCTGCTCCTGAATCGGTTCATCGCACGAGACACATTGGAACAAACGCGGCTGGAAACCGGTTAGCGACAGCAAGCGCAGCTCATAAAAACGGGCTGCTAAGAGAACGTCAACGGCCGTTGTCAACCACGATAGCACATTGGCCAGCAGGTCATAAAGCTGGACATTTTTATCTTCTTCTACTGTAAAACGATCCAGCAGTTCCACCGCGTAGGAAGCATAGGTCGCGCGTACCAAATCTGCACGCAGTTGCGGATACGCCTCGATCATCTCCGCCTGCGTAATAATATCCAGATCACGCCCTTTGGCCAGGAAGAATTTGGTGCGCATGAACAATTCTACGTGACCGGTTTTGCGGCTTTGCGGCTTGCGCGCTCCTTTAGCGATGGCCTTAATTTTACCTGACTCGCGGCTGTACAGCGTGAGCAAGCGATCGGCTTCACCAAAATCTGTGCGCCGCAAAACAATTGCTTCGCTGCGATACGTTCTTTCTCTTGCCATATGGGCAAGTTTAACCCATGCGGCGCGGTTTGAAAATGACAAAAACAGGGGTGAACCTGCAGCTTCGCCAAGTATTGCGCCCAATGTTCGGCCAGATTAGGGGCAGACACGTAGGTCTGCCCCTAATCTAATTCGTCTTATTTTTAAGAATTTTCTGCGGTTTACCTAATCTTGGGAAAGAATTACCGCTGCGTAAGAGCCAATGCTCACTTTGCCTTGATAAGGCATAACGGCCGTTTCCACACCCTCTACCTCAACTTCAGGACAAATGACATTATCGAAGTCGGCGCCATAAGTCTGTAAATCGCTGTTAAAGCGCACGCGCCACTTTCCAGAGTGCGGGAAACCCACTTCATAATCTTCTAACGGCTGATTGGCAAAGTTCGCCACAACAATCACATCATCTCCCACGCCGCCATCAAACCAGCGATGAAAAGCGATGACTTTATCGTCGTCGTTGACATAATACACATTCACATGGCTGCCTGTTAAACCGCGCGTATTTTGATCCCCATTACGGCGCAGATGGATCAGATCACGATAAAGCTGCACGATTCCGGCATGGTTTTCTGCTTTGGACCAATCCAAGGACACGTGATCGTCGAACCAGCCGGTTTCCAGGAATTCCTGACCCTGAAAAATCATCGGAATACCAGGGGTGGTAAAAACCACGACTGCGCCTAAAGCGGCGCGCTTTTTAGCGAATGGCGTAACGGCCGTTCCCGGCGCAATTTCCTCCGGCACGCGCGCTTTGCCGTTCGCAACTTCGTCATGTGATTCAGTGTAAACAACACGCGCAAAAGCATCATGGCCGTAGCGAAAAGTAATCGCATCTCGCACGGCAGCCATGTCGCGATCCTCGTCTTTGAGCGTGATAAGGGCTTGCCGGATTGGATGTACAAAATGAGTGTCCCACTGTGCATCAAAACCGGCGCCGCCCGCTGCAGTATCATTAGTCAACCAGGCGTTCCCTTGCAAATCTTCGGCGATGTTGATTTTGTGCGGCCAACGGCCGTTAATTTCTTCATTGATCGCTTTCATCAACGTCCACCCTTCGGGGATGTCGCTGCCGGGGTCGCCATCGTGGCCATGCACATTGCGAATAAACGCGGTCGCATCCCAACGCAGCCCATCAACCTGGTATTCCTCCAGCCACATCAGGACATTGTCGCGGATATATTGGCGTACCTCGTTACGGCCGTAATCAGGTCGCGTGTCGGCCCAGGGCGTTTGCGAGCGCCAATCATTGTAAAAGTAAATGCCGCCTTTCCCGTCCTCATGCCAGCCGTCAAACTGCCACAAACTAAGGTCTTGGGGGCCAAAATGATTGTAAACCACATCCACAATGACCGCGATGCCGTGCGCATGGGCTGCTTGCACCAACTGCTGTAGTTCAAGACGTCCGCCGTATGTGCGGGTGATGGCAAAAGGAAATGCAGGATTGTAGCCCCAGGAAAAATCGCCCGGGAACTCCTTCACGGGCATTAATTCAATCGCATTTATGCCGAGGGATTGCAGATAGGGTAATTTGTTTATCACATCCTGAAAGGTTCCGGGAGGGCCGTTCGGGTTCTCGCCAAAGGTGCCAACGTGGAGTTCATAGATAACCAACTCGTTATATGGCGGCATGTCGAAAGCAACCGGGCTCTCAATACTTTGCTTTGCGCTAATCACGCCGTTAAGGTAAGGTGAAACTATTTCGACGGCATAGGGATCGCTGCGCGTTATGAACTTCGATGTATTATGCAAGACAAATTTGTATTCATCGCCCGCTTTTGCTGCGGCGACATCCGCAGACCAATACCCATTTGCTTCATGGGCCAGTTCGGTGCGATTTAAGGACCAGTTGTTAAAGCTGCCGGTCACAAAAACATTGGCGGCGTTTGGCGCCCAGACGCGGAAGGTAGTGCCCGCGTCGTGAGAAATTGCGCCCATGCCGGGATGAGGCGACGGCTGTAACGGCCGTAACCTGCGCAGCACGGGTCGCGTGTATTCATAAATTCGATCGCGCCAGGGCAAATTGCCCGGCGTATAATAATTCTGGTTCATGTTTAAACCTCTTCAGTAACTTTCCCGCAAGCTGTTTAGCAACAAACTTAACCGCAAACAAGCTTCCGGGAAGATGTTTTAGTGCGGGAAGCCTAAACCCTGTGTATAAGAAAAACGTTAACACGCTCATCTCATACACATCTACTATCTATTGTTGTGGTGGGGAATTTGTTTCTCAGGTAGAGGTCGAAAAGTTCCAGAAGTGCGGTTCTTTGGAAAGCCGCATTACTTCAGACTGGATGAATACAAAGCGGCGAGGAATAATCGATTATCCTCGCCGCTGTCTAGTATAGAGGTCTTATGTCTGACCCGATTTGACTAACTTCCGGTGATTACTGGATAGCGTCATCACCCCAGTAATTCGGCTTGAAGTTGCCCTTACCACGCACGCCATTGATATCTTCAGTGTTCATTCCATATTGTAAAACGGCGTAAGCCACTGCGTCTGAGTTTACATCCAGCGCGTGCAAGCTGATGTTTTCGAGGGTATCGCAAGCGAGATGGTAACACGGATCGTACTGATCTCCGGCTGTACCGCCCCAAATCCCGGCCTCATCAGCAGTCTTGATGCCTTCTGCGCCGGTGAATAACCCACCTGATGGGATGCCAACCGCAATGAAGGGGCCATAGTCCGAACGACCCGAGAAATCAGTGCCCTTAAACGCCTCACCCACCTGCGTGTAATACGATTCAAAAAGCGCCTCGATCTGGGCAGAACCTTCCGGCCCTGGTCCGGCGCCAACGCCGTCTGAGTCATCGCCGTCATAAACAAAGAAAACATAGTTGGGCGATCCGATCATGTCAAAATTAAGATAGAGAGTAATTTTGTCCTGCTGTGCCTGGCTCAAATTATTGACATAATACGTCGAGCCAACCAAACCGGACTCTTCAGCGCCCCACCACGCAAAACGCACCATGTTGCGCGGCTTAACCTTGGCCATTTGTTCGGCCACCTCAAGGAGCGCAGCGCTGCCCGAACCGTTGTCCTGGATGCCGGGGCCGGCATTGACCGAGTCAAGGTGTGCGCCGGCCATAATCACATTGTTGGAATTACCCTTCTTGCTCTCGGCCAGCACATTGGATGTGGTCGCTGTACCGCGGAAAGTATCGGTCTTCAAGCGCATGACAAGTCCGGGCGTGGCAGCCAACTGCTGGCCAACGGCCTGGGTCACAGATGTGACCGAGATGTCCAGCGTGAAGCCGTTTCCGAGCGTGCCGTTTAACGTGCCGGGGATATTGTTGTAAATGATCACTCCTGCGGCGCCGGCGTTATAGGCATTCGTGGCCTTGAGCGCAAAGGTACACGCACCGCGACTGATCAAAGCGATGTTCCCAGCTGGGAAGCCGGCAAAGTCGACAGCATTACAGCCAGTGATAACGCTCAGGGTGCTTACCGACGCGGTGTTATCGCCGCTGCCCGAGTAGGACATGATGTTGTTCACGATCGGCCCTGCGGGCGGCGGTGTTACTTGTTCGAGAACAGATGGTGAAAGGGAAATAAACGTCTGGAATTCGAAATCCTGGACGGTCACATTGTAACCGGCGGCCGTCATGCGCTGTACAACGTAGTCGACTGATTGGTCGTAGCCGGGTGTACCTGAGGTACGAATGCCATTATTGGCGTCGGCGATAGCCTGGAAGGCGGCTTGATGTTCGCGCACGCCTTCGACAGTCACGCACTCCAATAACTTCGCATGCGTGTTATTGACACGATTATCGCAGGCCGCTGGACCGGCCGAAGCCAGCTGGGTAGCCATTAAAATAACAATCATTATTAACAAAAAGATTAGTATACGTTTTCGCATTCAATTGTCTCCTTTTCAAACTTTACATTAGGGTTGTTAAAATCCATTGAACGATCTGGTGAGCGTTGTTTGTCGAGTCGGCAATTTTCCTCCTTGGAACTCACTATAAAATATGGGGAGCAGAGAACAAACAAAACAAAAGTGATGAACATAGTAAACAAACTCTAAATAAAAATCAACATTGGGAAATATTGCACAATTGATGGCGCGTTGCAGGTACAGAACTATTCCATTTAGAAGAATCACCCTAAATTGAAACGCTTCAATATCCTCATTTGCCAAATTTTGAAAAGCTTGGCGTCTCTGAAAGAGTACATTATGATTGGGGGGGCATGTACGATTTTCTGGTGATTGGCAAAGGGTTGATAGGCGCAGCGGCGGCGCGTTATTTGAGCGCCCACAGTTCGGCAACGGCCGTTATCGGCCCGGACGAACCGCAAGATTGGTCAAGCCATTCTGGCGTATTTGCCAGCCACTATGATCAGGGACGCATCACGCGCCAACTGGCGCCCGATCCGGTATGGGCTGCATTAGCGCAGCGATCAATCGCCCAATACCACGAGATTGAAGCACGCAGCGGCGTCAACTTTTACATGCCTGGGCCTGTGCTGTACGTGGCGCCGCAGCAGCGGATAGATGTTCAGCTTGCGCCGTTAACGGCCGCTGCCAAACAAAACAATCTTCCGGTGAAATTATTGAGCGCGGCTGAGATAACGGCCGTTTACCCCGAACTGCAATTTCCGTTGGACAGCGTCGCTTTGTTGGAGCCGCCGCCTGCCGGGGCAATCAATCCGCGCGCGCTCATTCAAGCCCAACTGGCAATCGCCGCCCGGCAAGGCGCAGCCATCCTGCGCGAAACTGTGACCCGCGTCGAGCCTGCCGCAGCCGGCGTTGTCGTCCACAGCGCCAACGGCGGCGTTTATCGAGCGCAGCGTGTGCTTGTGGCGGCAGGCGCATTCAGCAACTGCTTCGATTTGCTGCCGCGTCCGCTCGATTTACGTATCAAAACAGAAACCATTATCCTGGCCGAGCTATCCCCCGGTGAAGCGGCGCGCTTAAAAAAGATGCCCGTTATCATCTATGACATCACTTCGCCGGTTCTGACCGGCATTTATCTACTGCCGCCGCTGCGATATCCAAACGGCCGTATTTATCTCAAAATGGGCTGCGACACGACTGCGGATCAATGGCCGGCCGCTCTGGAGGCCATGCGCGCCTGGATGATCGCCGGAGACAGCGACGTGCTGCTGCCGGCCATGCGCACAGCCTTACAAAACATGCTGCCCGGTTTGAGCGCGCGCGCATACAAAACCAGCCGCTGCCTCGTGACCTACACGCGCCACCGCCGGCCTTATATTGACGCAATAATACCCGACCAACTGGTTGTTGCCGCCGGCGGCAACGGTTCCGGCGCCAAATCCTCCGACGCAATCGGCAAACTGGCGGCTGATTTGATGGTAAACGGCCGTTGGACAGACGAACTAGACGCCGCCAACTTCACTGCCCGTTAATCCACATATTTCCAAACCCCGCATGCCAGTAGCCAAATCTTACACCAAATTTCTGTATCAATGTTGAGTCAGTTCATAAAATTATTTTGGAATACGATTGTTAAATTATAGTACGGGACATTGGCATAATTGTTAGCAGAAAAAATATAAATGTAATACATGCCTGGCTCACCTTCATGCCTGAGTTCAAATGGTGGTTCTGGATCATACGTAATGAAATTTTCGGTGGATTTATAGTACAACTGAATCTGTACATCTGTTCCGACGTGATTATGCAGATTTATCAAAATTTCACCACTGTTTGGTAGGTAAAAGCTAAAAAAATCTCGCATGTCATTTGGTGCGCCTTGATAAACTTGATTAAGTCGTAACGGGCCATTTGACAACTGAATCGTATCGTTTGGCTCTTGTTCCATTGGGTCTTCAAAATAAGTTATAGCATTATTTGCGATAAGTGGCGTGTAGAGAAAAGCGAATGTGCCTGGCGTATCCGGGGTAGGCGTGATTGTTGGTGTTTGAGTCGGTGTGGGCGACATCGTTGGAGTCGGTGTCAATGTACTTGTTGGACCTGGCGTCGGTGTTGGTGTCGGAGTGGATTCGCAATCAATTCCATTACTCAAGACAGTATCAATTCCGGCTAACCAATTTTGAAAGGCCGGATTTACTGGTTCACACAAATTGGTGTTCTGGAAGTTAAAGTAGGTCAAGGAAGTCAAGTTTGTGAAACTCTGGGGAATGGAGCCGTTAAACAGGTTCGAATTCAGCCACAGCTTTTCCAATTGACTTAAGCTACCCAAATCTGACGGCAAGTTTCCACTGAATCCATTCGTGTGCAAACATAATATTTTCAATTTGCTCAGGTTGCCCAATTGTTGCGGAATGCCGCCATTCAGTTGGTTATCACAGATAGATAATGTTTGCAGTTTATTGAGTTGGCTAATTTGATACGGTATTCCTCCATTCAATTGATTGGAATACAAAACAAGCTGCTCTAAATTATTCAAGGAACCCAAAGATCCAGGAATGCTACCCGATAACTGATTGGCAGCCAGATTGAGTTCTTTTAAATCGTTAAGATATCCAAGTTCTGGCGGTATGTTTCCGCTCAAGTTGTTGTATTGAAGATAAAGGGTGTCTAAATTCTGTAATTGACCTAATTGTGATGGAATTGACCCATAAAGTTGATTGCCGTTTAAATAAAGCTTATTCAAAAGCGAAAGATTCCCAAGCTGTGCAGAAATATTTCCACTTAACTGATTATCTCCGAGATCAAGGGTATCTAAAGAATTGATTCCTCCCAACACAGTTGGAATTGCCCCGCTCAGTTGATTCCCTCTGAGATTGAGAAGAAACAAATAGTTGAAGTCGCCAACAGCAGGCGAGATTGTTCCATTTAGTTGATTGTTGTTCAGAATCAGTTTTGTAATATGACCAGGTGGGCCATTGACTCCACACTGAACCCCATACCATGTGCAGGGATCATTTGTTTGCAGCCAACCCGTTTTATTTGTCCAATTCTGGCCTTGGGTTGTGTTGAAAATGGTTACCAACGCTTCACATTCGGCTTGAGGAATCACGGTAACCGTATCACAGAATTGTGACGGATTTGTCAGCTCAGCGCGCCACATATCCTTGCTGTCACCATAAACTATGCCCGCGAAAGAACTAATTCCGACGGCAGCAACCATCAATACAATAACGCTTACTAATGCACGAACCTTCAAGATTAGGCGCCTCCAAAAATTTGCACTTAATTATTATGATACAAAGTTAGGTTTGTTTGTCAGGTGACGAATGTCATGATCTATAAAAATTGGTTGAAGCGAATAACGGCCGTTACAATACCCTATGCCAACCAACCGCTACCTCATCCCTGCAGCCGAAACGCGTACTGAGATTCGTGTGTCTAATTCGCGCTTTATTGCAACGGCCGTGCCCGCATTTAACGTTGAGGAAGCCAAACTATTTATCGCGCGCATTAAAATGGAATTCAGCGACGCCAGTCACAATGTACCCGCCTTTTTGATCGGGCATGGCCCATCCGTGACCGCTCACTGCAGCGATGCCGGCGAACCATCCGGCACGGCGGGACGGCCGATGCTGGCGGTGCTGCAAGGCAGCGGGCTGGGCGATATTGCCGTCGTTGTGACACGCTATTTTGGCGGGACAAAATTGGGAACGGGGGGATTAGTGCGCGCGTATGGGGATGCGGTTAAGTCAGTGCTGGAACTTCTGCCGTGCGCAGAAAAATTAGCCACGTACACGGTCATGCTGGCGCTGCCATACAATTTGTTTGAGCAGGTAAAATTATTAACGGCGGCGTGGAACGGCCGTATCCTCGACGCCGACTTTGCCGCCGACGTGACCATCACGGCCCAATTTGCTGTAGAAAAATTTCCCGACTTCCAAACCGCCCTGCGCGAACTGTCACACGGCAGCCTGGAAGCAGAAATCATTAAAACCAACCCGGAAACAATTGTACCTTTGGGCACATTTGACTCAGACAACAGCGCAAACAGCACATAAACCTGCCCAAACACCGTTTTGATCTGAGCCGATGAAAGTCGGCTTCACAATATTCGCCGCGAATTCGTTCGGTTCTATCAAACAACTGGAGCCTGGCGAATTCAACTGGTAAAATAATAACGCCACTCTCCAGAAACAATATTGCCAAACAAGCCGGCTAACTATCGATCAAGCACCCGTCGCAGCGCGTCCAACAGCAGCGCCACATTTTCACGGCGGCTGTTAAAGCCCATCAAGCCAATGCGCCAGATCTGGCCCGCTAACTGGCCAAAGCCGCCGGCGACCTCAATGTTATATTCATTCAACAACCGGGTCGCGACAACTTTGGCGTCTACGCCCTGCGGCACGCGCACGGTGGTCAGGCTGGGCAGGCGCAGTTCGGGCGGCGCGTGGCACTCTAAACCTAAATCAGCCAGCCCATCCCAGAAAAATTCCGCATTTGCGCGATGGCGCGCCCAGCGCGCCGCCAATCCTTCTTCAGCTACCAGACGCAGCCCCTCCCGCAGCGCATAATTCATATTGATCGGCGCCGTATGGTGGTAGGAGCGGCTGGCGCCGTCCCAATATTTCAGCAAAAGGTTCATGTCCAGATACCAGTTTCTGACCGGCGTTGCGCGCGCCTCAATTTTGGCGACGGCGCGCGGCCCAAAGGTCAACGGCCCTAATCCGGGCGGGCAGCTTAACCCTTTTTGGGAGCAGCTGTAGGCGGCGTCAATGCGCCATTCATCAATGAACAGCGGCACGGTGGCCAGACTGGTCACCGTATCCGCCAGCAAAAGGCAGTCATATTCGCGGCAAATCTGGCCGATTTCAGCCAGCGGCTGCATCACGCCGGTGGAGGTTTCGGCATGCACCAGCGCTAACAGAGATGGGCGATGTGTCTCAACAGCGGATAATATTTCAGCCGGCGTGAAGGCGTCGCCCCACGCTTTTTCGATGACGCGCACATCAGCGCCGTAGCGGCGGGCCATTTCCACCAGCCGCTCTCCAAAATAGCCGATCACGGCGACCAGCACGACGTCGTCCGGCTCCACCAGGTTGGCAACGGCCGCTTCCATCGCCGCACTGCCTGTTCCACTAACCGGAATCGTTAAATGGTTGTCCGTCTGCCAGGCGTAACGCAGTAGCTCTTGCACCTCATTCATCACCTGGATAAATGCCGGGTCCAGATGCCCCACCTGGCGCATACCGATGGCTTGCAGCACGCGTGGGTGCGCATTCGACGGGCCAGGACCTAACAAGATACGCGGCGGCATATCCAACTGCGGGACCTGTACGCGGTGTTTTTCATTAATTGCAAATGTTTCAGAGATCATTTCCGTACTCCTCAATTACCAGATCAGGTTCATTAATGAGGATGATACCGTATTTGTGAAGATATTTACAAACAGGGGTTTATAGAAGCTGGCCAGAGGCAAATACAACCAGGACAATACAAAGCAGTATCAAAAACGCGAGCAGCGCAAAAACCCAACCGGCCATCAGCGGACGCGCAACAATTTGACCGGTCAGGTCATCCCAATCGCGGTGACGGGTGCTGACTTGAAAATTAAAAGGATACACTTGCTGGCTGCCGAGAAACGGCCGTTTCCGGGGCGACACATAAAAATCAACTACCCCTTTTTGTCCGGGCAGCACCGTCACCTGCTTGGAGGGCGCATCAAAATCCACCTTGCCCAGCGGAGAGCGCACATTCACTGTTACCACAGTCTTTACATCGCCTTTGTTGATGACCAGAATGCGGCAAATGCCATCCTTGTCCAGGTATTTGGGACGGATATCGGCTGAAATATGCTCCAGCGGCGGGGTTATAATTGGGCGTGGCTGCTGCGGCAAATCAACGACCTGGGCCAGCGGTGGTTCAGAAGATTGCACTTTGCGTACGGCCGTTTCCAGCGTCAATGCAAAATCACCAATCTGCACTTTGCCGCCTGCCGGCCACGCGCCAACCTCGCCAGACTTCAGCTTTTTGCCGGCCAGAAAAGTGCCATTGGTGCTGCCCAAATCTTCAAGACGCCACATGCCGCCTTCACGCGCAAGGCGCGCGTGTATACGTGAAACCTTGCCGCCGCGTAAAATAATGTCACACTCGTCACTGCGCCCAATCGTAAATTCTCGTTTGTAGAGGCTGTAAATCTCGGGCGGGGCATCAATATGCTTGATCAACAATCGATCACGCCCTCGCACCTGGGTATCACTCTCCACTTCTTGCGAAACATCTTCCTGAAAATTCATGTCCCGAATTTCCGTGACCATACTGACAGCGCTATCGGCCGGATACGCAATCTCTTGCGAATGCAGTTTGTCCGCAGCCTGGCGCAGCGCCTCAGCCATTTCCTCACCTGTTTGAAAACGTTCCGGAGGCCGTTTTGCCAGCGCTTTTAGAATTACCGTCTCCAGAGCCAGCGGAAAACCGGGCTGCAAATCATGTGGCAAAGGGGGCAGTTTATTAATATGTTTCATGACGGCGTCAGAAGGGGTGCGAATGTCAAAGGGGAGTTTACCCGTTGCAAGCTGATAGAGCACCACGCCCAGCGAATAGATATCGGAACGGCCGTCCAGCGGCAAGTCCATCACCTGCTCTGGCGACACATAAGCCAATGTCCCCATAAATTCGCCTGACTGCGTCTGAATGCCGCCCTCTAACAATTTAGCCAGACCAAAATCAGTCACAACCGCGCGCAGCGGTGGTTCGTCCGGCCGTTCTTGCGTATCCTGCATTTTGACAATGATATTGTCTGGTTTCACATCCCGGTGAACCACCCCTCTGCGATGCGCATATCCGAGCGCATCGGCTACCTGGGCAATCAACAAAATTGTTTCGTCCAGCCGCACGACCTGATTGCGCCGGGTTAATTGTTTAATATATGCTCCAAGACTGAGACCGGACACCACCTCCATGACAATATACAATTTGCCCTCTTCACGTCCAAAATGATAAACCCGTACGATGGAAGGATGGTCAAGCCGCGCGGCTGCCTGCGCTTCTTGTTGAAAGCGCTGTTGGAACTGCGGCTGGATCGCAAATTGGGCGTGCATCACTTTCATAGCCACTGTGCGCGCCAGGTTGACATCGGTAACGCGGTAAACCGTCCCCATGCCGCCTTCACCGATGATTTCTTCAATCTGGTAATGTTCAATTTTTTGGCCAATTAAATTTGTCGTCATATTTCTATTGCTGCAACAAGTGCGGTTAAAAACATTATTTCAGGAGCGTTTGGTTTTTCGATGATGTCCTACTGATTGGTGTACGCCCCTATTATAATGTAGAAAGCCGCCTTATTTCACATTGAAAATGCATAAACGTGGGGAAAGCGTGGCAAAATCGTTACCGCTGTCTCATATTTTCAAACGTTGGGCAGCGCCGCCAGGTAGGCCAAAACATCTTTCTTTGCAACTACGTCCCCATATTTGCTGTCAATATCAAACAAATTCGCCGCATGCGGCGCGGCATGACGGTCGCCAACGCATTCATGCGGCACGATGACGCGAAAACCATGTTGTATACCGTCAACGGCCGTTGCGCGCACGCAGCCGCTCGTCGAACAGCCGATCAGAACGATGGTGTCTACGCCCAAACTGATTAACATTGCTGCCAAGGATGTGCCAAAAAAAGCGCTGGCGTACTGTTTGACAATAACAACATCCGTATCGACCGGCGGCAGTTCGGGCGCGATCTCGGCCATTGGTTCGCCAGGCACGAGCGTTCGTAAAATAGGCACCTTTTGCACAAATATGCCGCCGTCCAGTCCATTTTTGTTATACAGCACCTGGGTGTAAATAACCGGGATTCCTTTTTGGCGCGCCAGATGAACCGCTGCCAGATCGCCATTCGCCCGCTTGAAACGTCAACGCGGGCAATCATCTGGGCGATTAAAAACACGCCAATGCCCGAAAAGATAACGGGCAAAAAATCGACCAATACGAGGCTCAATGGATATTCCATTGCGGTTCTTCAGTCAGGCAGTTCTGCCTTGTACCTGCTCGCCTGTTCAAAACCCCATTGCACGGCCGATTATCTCTTTCATAATCTCGGTCGTACCCGCATAAATCGTCTGCACGCGCGTGTCGAGATAGAAGCGGGCAATGGGATACTCCAACATATAGCCATAGCCGCCGTGAAGCTGTAAACATTGATCCACCACGCGCTTTTGTAATTCAGTCGTCCACCATTTAGCCATCGCCGCCTCTTCCGCCGTCAGCTTACCGGCGTTCAATTCCATGATGCAGCGATCAACAAACACACGCGCGATTTGGATTTCAGTCTTCATTTCTGCCAGTTTGAAGCGCGAATTTTGGAATTTGCCAATCGGACGGCCGAATGCAGTGCGCTCCTTGCAATATTGAATCGTCATATCCAGAGCCGCTTCGCACGCCGTCACCGCAATTACCGCCACAGACAGGCGTTCCTGGGGTAGTTTGCTCATCAGATAATAAAAGCCGCTGCCTTCCTCACCCAACAAATTGGCGGCGGGAACATGAACATCCCTGAAAAACAATTCGGCCGTGTCCTGCGCCTTCAACCCGATTTTTTCCAGATTACGCCCACGCTCAAACCCTTGCATGTCACGTTCAACAACCAGCAGGCTGACGCCGCTATGTCCGGCTTCCGGGTCTGTTTTGGCTACCACAATAACTGCATCACTGAGGATGCCGTTGGTAATGAAGGTTTTTTGACCATTCAGTAAATAATGGTCGCCCTGACGAACGGCCGTTGTACGGATACCTGCCAGATCGCTGCCCGCGTCCGGTTCCGACATGGCAATTGCCGTAATCGTTTCGCCCGTACACATCTTGGGCAGCCAGCGCTGTTTCTGCTCTTCGGTGGCATAGCTGAGGAAGTAGGGCATGTTGACATCGTTGTGCAGCCCAAAACCAACGCCCGTTGCACCCACGCGGATCACTTCTTCTGTGATTATGGCGTTATAGCGAAAATCTGCGATGCCGCCGCCGCCATATTCTTCGGGCACATCGGTACAGAGAAAGCCCATCCCGCCCGCCTTTAGCCAGATTTCACGCGGCACAATGCCATCTTTCTCCCATTCCTCATGGTATGGCGCAATTTCCTGCGCCACAAAACGACGTACTGCATCGCGAAACATTAGATGTTCATCGGTAAAAATATTTCTTTGCATGTCTCCTCCAATCTCAGTCGATCTAGAAGCTGACGCGAATAGCACGATCTCACGAATTTTGGGCCTGTATTGCGTGTTATTTGTGTCTAAAATCTTGATCTGCTGAATCTAAAAAGAAAAGCCGCAATTATTGGGGCTCAAACCCGCCTGTTCAACTATCGTAGCCACTGCCAAACATAATAGGCAATAATCGCTGCGCCGATGGCGAACAGCGCCCATCCAATCCATTGGGGAGGTAAAAGAAGAAGGGCAATCACAATTCCTATCAACCCCAATCCAAACCCGAGCATGATGCGCAAACCGCGCTGCATAGCGGGATCATGCCAGGCGCCGCGCACGTTTTTGTAGGCGCCAAAGGGGATTACCCAGACAAACAACATACAAAAGACCGCAAAAGTGCCAAGCGCGATCCCGAGCGGCCCTTTCCAATTTGAGACGATTAAAATAGCAAGTCCTAGCAGGACAGCGGTCAAAATTACACGAGTTTTCAAGGGCTATTGCTCCAGTTGTTTGGGAGACGGCCGTTTCCGAGCAAACAAAAACCAACCAAAAAACAAAATAAAAAAGCCCATATAAAAACCAACAAAGACGCCAATTACCATCACCAACCCTGTGCGTATCGCGCCGGTAAATAACAAGGATGTAATCAGCATCATACCCCCAACCAAGAGCAAACCACCGACAACAAAAATCAAACACCCTTGCAAGCGGTGTGGCTCTTCGCCCGAATCCGAATCCGGCCGTAAAAACAGCATATATTCAACAAATGCTCCCACAAAGGCTACTGTCAGGCCAATTCCCCCGCCGATAAGGAATAAGTGTGTGCTCGATAAACCAGCGAGTTGAGCCATAAGGTTAATTTCCTTCTAAAAACACCGTCTGGATTTGCAGCGGAGCATCATTTGCCAGCGCCAATGCATCCTCCACACTAACATGTGTTAATAAATCGATCCCTGTCTGGGCAAAACGGCCTGCCGCAGCGCGCCCGCGCCCATCCTGTTCATGAACAAGCGACCATTGCGCCTGTTCAACCAATAAAATCAACTGCAAAGCGCGACCCAGAGTCAGCGCAAGCCGGCGCGCGCCGGCTTCCACTATTGATGGGTCACTTTCGGCTGCCTTTTTTAACCAGTTAACCGCATGGGAAACGGCCGTTTCCGCCTGATAACCCAGTTCAAGCAGCGTCTCGTCTGAGAGCGATGCAATCAAATGCCCTACCTTTGCCTGCAACGCCGCCAGGCCATCCTGCCTGTGCAAAGCGCGCAGCGTATCAAGCGCGAGTACATTAGTTGTGCCTTCCCAGATAGGCAGCACCTGGCTGTCGCGCAGCAGCATGGGCAGGCCGGTATCTTCGACATAACCGGCGCCGCCAAAACTTTCCAACACCTCACTTGCCGCAGTGACCGCTTGCCGCCCGGTGGTCAATTTGGTAATGGACGTCAATAAGCGCAGCAGCTCCACCTCGTCGGCGCTGATCTCGCCGGTTTCATTGCGGCCAATCAGTTCGACCAGATAAAAACTGAGCTGGAACGCCGCTTCACTTTCCGCTTGCAGCCAGGCCAACGTGTCCATGTGCAGCGGCTGCCGGGCAAGTGGTTTGCCAAAAGCAGTTCTTTTATGGGCATAATCCCGCGCCAGCGCCATGCCGCGCCGCATAAATGCAGCCGCCGTGACGGAATTCCAGGTGCGCGTCAGGTGCAGCATAGGCACAATATTGCGCGTACCATTGTTTAAGCCCATCACGGGCACGGCTGGCGTGCCATCAAGCGTCAATTCGGCTGTTGGCACTTTACGCGTGCCTAATTTATCTTTGAGCCGGTTAACGCAAATATTTTGCAAACGGCCGTTTTCATCCCGCAGTTCCACATAAAACATCGCCAGCCCGCGTCCGCCGGGGCCATTGCCTTGCGGGCGCGCCAGCGTCAACGCCATTTGGGAAGTTGTGGCGGAGGTGAACCATTTACGGCCGTACAGCCGCCACACGCCGTCTTCATCCAGCACAGCCGTCGTTTCCGACAAACCCACATCCGAGCCGCCGGTTGATTCCGTCATCCACTGGCCGCTGGTCCAAAACTGTTTGGGATCGCGGCTGGTCAAATGCGGGAGTGCGCGCTCAATTAAGGCCTGATTGTCGGACGTCAACAGCGTGCGCGCCGCGCCGTCGGTCATGGCCAGCGGGCAAGTATATACGTCGGTGGAAGGGTGAAACAAATAAGCCAGGGCAAATTGGACAACGCGGGAAAAACGGCCGTAATCTTGCTCATACGCCGTCGCCACAACGCCAAATTCAGCCGCCAGCCGCTCAGCCTTTTTCCACACGGGCGTCACTTCGATATGGTCGATACGCTCTCCCCATGCATCCCACTGCGTCAACACCGGCTCATTCAGGCGGTCGGCCAACTGCATGGCATAAAGCTCACCACCCGCCAATGCGCCCAATGTCTGCAGCGTCGGTTCAACTTCCGCCAGCGCCTCAGGCGGCAGCGCGCGGCGTAAATAGCTGCGTAAAACGCGATCATCCTCATACTGGTTGCCCAATTCGGGCGCAGGCTGGTTAAAAGGTTTTATTTTCATTTGCAACCTCCATGATGGGATCAACACTTCACAAAGACGAACAATAACCTATCCCAAAACGCCTGATTCGCGCAGGGTTTGGATTTCATTATCATTGTAACCGATTGCGCCCAAAACTGCGCCGGTATGGGCGCCCAATTCCGCGCCAATATATTGGTATTGCGCCCGGCTGCCGGAGAATTTGAAAGGACTGCCTATTTGCGGTTGGAAACGGCCGTTTCCCATGGGCACATCCACAAGCATACCCCGTTCTAACGTATGCGGGTTTTCGATCACTTCCGGAATTGTGCAGACCGGTTCCACGCAGACATCAAACTGCGCAAAAATCTCCACCCAGTCTGCGAACGACCGCTGTACAATCATCCGCCGCAGCGTCATTTTCAGATCTTTTTGCGCTCTGTCTGATTGATCATAACCCTGTGCGATTAAATCCGGGCGTTGAATGGCCTCACAAAAACCGCGCCAGAATTTGGGTTCCAGACTGCCAACTGAGATAAAACGGCCGTCTTCTGTCATATAGAAATCATAAAAGGAACGGCCGTTGAGCGCCATATTTTCGCGCGTCGGAACCTGTTGGCCGACCAGATATTCGCTAACCAAATGGGTCTGCCACGCCAGCAGCATATCAAACATGCTGATATCAACCGCCTGACCGGCGCCCGTCGCTTGCCGATGAATCACCGCCGCCAGCAAACCAACCAGCGCGCCCAATGACCCGCCGCCGACATCGGCCAGTTGAACCCCCAGCGGCGTTGGGCCGGTCGATTGGCGACCTGAATAACTCATCACGCCGCTCAAAGCCGCATAATTGATATCATGGCCTGCCCGATCGCACAGCGGACCGCTTTGACCATAGCCGGTAATCGAACAATAAATCAGGGCAGGGCTGAGCGCGCGTAAATCCGCATAGCCTAAACCCAAACGTCCCATGACGCCCGGCCTGAATTGTTCAATCACGATATCATAACCGCCCGCGGCGATCAGGCGTTTCACCACCTCAATCGCAGCCGGATGCTTCAAATTCAATCCAATCGAGCGCTTCGAGCGATTCAGTGCGGCGTGCCAGGCGGACACGTCGCCATCGAAGGACGGCATCTCACGCACCATATCTGGCCTGTGCGGCGCCTCAACGCGCAGCACATCCGCGCCCATATCGGCCAGCATCATGGTGGCAAAGGGGCCGGGCAGCAGCGTCGTGAAGTCTAAAATTTTCAGCGTGGCTAATGGTCGCGTCATTTTACATTTTGCCTGTAGTGCCACACGCCCGCAAATTTTTGTTTTGTCACCAGCCCTTCCGCTTCAAGCAGGTCAAGATAACCCAACAACATCCACAAACCGGCGAAACGGGTTTGCGGCGAGCGATGCGCATACATTTTTTCCAGGAGTTCAAGCGGCGTGTGGTTTCCGGCCGTTATCCAGTCCAGGCATTCCGCTTTGCGACGCACGATGCGTTCGCGCTGGCGCTGAATAACTTCGTGATGGTTGCGAAACGGCCGTCCATGCCCCGGATACACCATATCCACATCCAGGGATTCGACCACCTGCAAAGAGTGCATATATTGGGGCAGCGCCGGCGCGCGCCGCGTTTCCCCCTCGGGCGGGCTTTCGACCACCGGCGTCGGCGTAATCGCCAGCAGCATATCGGCCGAAATCAGTTGGCGTGATTCTGGTTGGTAAAAAACCGTTTGCATACTGGCATGGCCGGGAGTATGCAATACCCGCCACGTTTGTCCCCCCAGTTGCAAAAGGCCGTTGCTGCGAAATGTGTGGATGCGGTCGGCAGGAATCGCGTCGCTCTGGCTGGCGACTGCCTGAAATCCGGCCAGAAAAAGCTCTATAACTTCCGGCGCCAAACCGAGCGAAGGTAAAAACGTTTCCCGATAATAACGCAGGCGCCGCGCCCACATCGCCTTTGTCATTAACAGCCAGGAAGCGCCCAAATCAGAAATCCATACATCGGCGTCGCTGTTAGCGGTAATCGTGCCCGCCTGACCATAATGGTCAACGTGGGCGTGGGTAATAACCACCCGCGACAAATCAAGAACGGTTAATCCATAGGCGGCCAGCCCAAGCTGGAGCGCTTCCCAGCTTTCATCCGAGCGCAGTCCCGTATCTACCAACACCGGCTCCGGTTCGGTGAACAAATACACATTCACCGAACCGACATCCAGACCTGTTGGTAGTTCAATCCGAAGGGGCTGCATCATTCAAGAAGATTATTCAAACTTCGACCAGTTATAACGCACGATATACCCGACCACTAAAAAGGGCAAGAAAGCTGCGAAAATAAAGGCATAGCCGCCGCGCAGGAATGCACCGGCAACCACTGCACCCAGCGTTGAAATAAAATAGATGGTCAAACCAAGCTGTTTCCAACGCCAAAGCATAACGCCCGCCACGATATCGGCAATCGCAACGGCCGCTACCGATAGCACCAGCCAGGTTGGAATTGGCAGATTCCGCAGGCTGTTTTCACCGATCACAAGTCCTAATAACAAAACGCCATGGATCATGACATAAATAATAGCCAGAGCCAGCACCCAGCCGCGTTCTTTCTGCTTGGGCGTTTGTTTAGCAGGGGCAGTGTGCCTGGCGCCCGATGAACGATGTTGTGTGGTACGCTTTTTTTGTTTTTTGTTACTCATAAAAATCTTGACTATCCTCCAATGATTATCAAACCCGGCTGTCCGGGTTCAAACTTGCGTAGTTTGTAAATTAGTTTTCTCACGCATTCTTTGATTTCCGAAAGTTTACACGGGAATTCAGATTTTACACAATTGATCGAAACCACAAAATTATCGATCAAACGTATTATCCACCACACCCGGCAGCAGCGTATAAATTGAAGCGCCAATAATCTGCTCAAAATGTGTCTGCAAGTTAAATGTGGCCCGCCAGCGAGGCAGCGTAGTTGGATTGATGCCGTGGCGCAGCGCCACATCAACCAACCGTTTTTCAATCAAGCAAAAACCGCTCGCCAGCGCCAGCGCATCACAAAGTTGAATCAGGCTGTCCATGTCCGTATATTCTGTTTGCGCCAAAAACTCAGCCACAAACGCCACTTCTGCGTCGGTACAATCCCAAACGCCGGCATGGGCATGGACATCTTTAACCGGGAAAGAGTGCGTCAAACAAAAACGCGCCGCATCCGGGTAGCCCAGATCCAACAAATACCGGTACCCATCAAGAACATGGCGCATATTGGTCACGCCTTCCTGGCGGCCAATGTCATGCAATAAACCCACAATATAGGCTGCTTCGGCGTCAAGGGCAGGGTGCCGGCGGGCGATGGTCTCCGCGCCCAGCGCCACATAGCGTGAATGCGCCGCCCAGCCGCCCGGATTGCGCTGCGCGCCCAACTCTAGCAAACGTTCAGCTTCTTGCCGAACGGGAATAGTGCGGTTGGGTTTTTGCATGAATTACCTGGCGTCAGTTTTTATGATGCGCCAGAATAACTGTGTGAGCGTTGCGCGCACAAACCGCATACCCACTTTTTGTAAGACCCGTTGGGAAGCGGGGTTGTCTTTTCTGACCCAGGCGGTCACAACCTTACAATCCGGCTGCGTGAAAGCCCAATCGATCATTGTCTGCACCGCTTCGGTAGCGTAACCGCGCCTCTGGTAATGGACATCAAGCCCATAACCAATTTCGACGACGCCGCTTCTGTCCGGGCTGCCTTTGAAACCAACCAGACCAACGCCGCGCGAAACGGCCGTATCCACAATCAGCCAATAAGTGTACCAGGGGTGCACGGCCGGATCGACGCGCGCCATCTTTTGAATTTTGATCTGCCGCGCTTTGACCACGGGCGGCTCCCAAATAGCACGGGATATCGGCATCTTCAGCGCAAACGCCAGCAAATCAACGCTCACCTGACACGCCTCCAGGTGGCTTTGCGACAGGGGCCAAAGCTGCAAACGCGCCGTTTCAATCACCGGCTGCAACAAAGATAAATTCTGAAACCCTGCTTGCCACTGCAGCGCTTTACGTTCCATGGCTACTACAAAATCGTGCTTGCCGGTGAGATAACCATCCCGATCATTGCAAAATTGTACGGCCAACTGCGCTTTTAGCGCACCATATTCAGCCGCTGCAATCGGGTGGGTACGCAGATAATCCCGAAAAGCGAGATGGCGCCCGATCTCCGGATCGCCGCTTTGCCAACTATGGATGTGGGCCACGCGACGGCCGTTTACGTTACGCGGAAAATAGCGGCGGCGCGGCAGTCCATACTCACCGAACGACAAATAGCCATACGCTTCCATCTGGGCATTGTAGGCATCAATACGCGTAATATCGCGAACTTCCAACAGAATATCGATGATAGGCTTGGCTTTAATACCGGGAACAGACGTGCTGCCAATGTGGTGAACAGCCATAATTTCAGCGCCTAGAATTTCATGCAGGCGGGCTGCTTCGGCTGCAAATTTAGCCGGCCAGATGGGGTCATAGGGGAGGACTTCTATTGTGTAACTCATATTACATAACGGGACACCGGCGTTTTTTACCAGAGGACATTATAGCCATTTTAAACAATATAGGGCGTACTCGCCCCGGTTTTAACCATACCGGCCTCGTCCAACATGACATTTATGCAAGCGGGTTTGCCGCTGGCGAAAGCGCGCTCCAGAGCAGGGCGAATCTGGCTGGGGTCTTCGACCAGTTCGCCATAGCCGCCCAGCGCCTCAACAACTTTTTCATAGCGCGTGGGGGCCAGCGACGTCGCCGGGGCGCGCCCCATCATCTGTTTAATAGGCGTGCGAATTTGCCCCCAGCCGGCGTCATTGCCGACGATGCTCACGATGGGCAGGTTAAAGCGAACGGCCGTATCAAACTCAAAGCCGTTCAAACCAAACGAGCCGTCGCCATTGATGATCAACACTTTTTTGTCGGGATAAAGATGCTGCGCCGCAATGGCAAAGGGCGCGCCAACCCCCAGGCAGCCCAACGGCCCGGGATCGAGCCATTGGCCCGGCAGCGTCACATCAAGCACCTTGGCGGCAGCGCTGACAATATCGCCGCCGTCGCCGACCACAATAAAATCCTCGTTGACAAACTGGTTTACTTCGGCGCCAAAGCGAAAATGATTGACCGGCGCGTCATCCAGCGCTTCCCATTCAGCCTGTTTGGCGCGTTTGGCAGCCTCAAAAGTACGCACTTCGTCCAGCCAGGCGTCGTAGCGCACGCCTTGCAGCCCTTCGGCCAGCGCTTCCAGCACCAGCCGCGCATCGGCCATCATGGCGACATCGGCCGCGCGATTGTGGTTGAGTTCGGCGGGATCATTTTCAATTTGAATCAGCTTGCCGTCAGGATTCCAGCCTTCGCCATATTTCAGGCGAAAATCAAGCGGCGTGCCGATCAGCACAACCACATCCGCCAAACGCAGCGCCTTACCGCGCGTGGCTTTAAAGCAGTTGGGATGGGTCATCGACAGCGTCCCGCGCCCGCCGCCGTTGGTGAATACCGGTATCCCGGTCTGGTCGGTTAAGGCGCGCAAAGCGGCGTCGGCCTGATCCCAATAGACCTGCGTCCCGGCGATCAGAATTGGTTTTTGAGCGCCGCGCAGCAGCTCAAACAAACGCTCCACGTCGCTAATTTCTGGCGCAATAGGTTCAACTTCAACTTTGGGCAGGATTGGAGGCGGTTCAACGGCGTTGAACAATACGTCGAACGGCAGTTCAACAAAGACCGGGCCGGGTCTTCCGGTTAACGCCACCGTGAAGGCGCGCTGCATGGCGGCGGGCACGTCTCGCGTGCTTTCGACGGTGAAGCTGGCTTTGGTAAAGGTCGCGAACATTTCAGTTTGAGGCATTTCCTGCAGCGCGCCTTTGCCTTTGGTTTTCAGCGGCGCCGCGCCGCCCAGCAGGAGCATGGGGCTGCGCGCCTGGTAGGCATTGGCAACGGCCGTTACCGCATCCGTCACCCCGGGACCGGCCGTTACCAGCGCCACGCCAATATTACGCGTCAGGCGCGCGTGCGCATCGGCCGCATGCCCCGCCGCCTGTTCATGCCGGAAATCAATAATCTCAATGCCGTTATTCAAACAACCTTCATACATCGGCGCGACATGCCCGCCACAGAGCGTATACAAGGTGCTTACGCCCTGCGCTGCCAGCGCCCGTCCAACCAGTTCACCGCCATGTGTAAATTGCATCAATCACTCCTTGTCTATTTCCTGAAATCACAAACTCAAAAACCATTCATGATCTATTTCAATTTCTTCTTTTTGCACGATGTGTGTTTGAACCCCCAAATCAAGCTCTTTGAGTTTATCAATTTCAGATTGACTGCTTTTCTCAAAGTTATGCAGCACTTCAAGCTGCGGATCTGATAAATCAAGGATTTCAGCAACTTTGCCGCAGATTACAAAGCAAACCGGATATGGGGTTTAGGATTTTTTTGAAACTGGGTGCATCAAATTAAGTGTACCCACAACTTCTAAATATCAGTGTTTCTGGTCTGATGGCTTTTCCGTGGCCAGTTTTCAAAATCTTCAACTGATTCTACTTGCTTCATTTCTATGGTCAGAAAGCCTTGTTCAGTAGCCTCAGCAATCCACTGCTTGACTTCATCAAGCGAGGCTTTCCAAGAACCTGTTACTTTCATTGATGAAGGTCCCAATTCTATTTTCTTACCAAGAATTTCCACATGACTTTCATCCGCACTTATCCGAAAAGTTAATGGTTTAGCCTCCTCTAGATTTGGAAGACATTGCATTACTATTGGTTTTCCAAAGTTTGCCGTAAATTTACAATCACTACACTCAAAGGTGCCTGTCCGAAATATCGAAATCAGTTGCCTGGCTATATCTTCATCCTTGTTGCTAAATGTGCCATCATCAGGAAATCTAAGGAGGATACCG
The DNA here is from genome assembly GCA_963701435.1 of uncultured Chloroflexia bacterium. Taxonomy (GTDB): domain Bacteria; phylum Chloroflexota; class Anaerolineae; order Promineifilales; family Promineifilaceae; genus JAACFF01. Next base: position 103,996 of record CAVPAL010000006.1, read on the forward strand.
AGTTCATCTTGGATCAAACAGACCTTGTCAACGAAATCTACAGTACTGGGAAGAGGTGGTGAAACCAAGCCAGTCGGCAATGTGTACGTGTTCTCGTTGCCGTTTTCGAGGTTTCTAATTCGCATCTTTGACTTTCCAGAAAGAATTTGCTGAATTCTGATTGCTTCTCTTGCCTGATAACCATCAACATTATCAAAGTGGAGAGTAATATTGAATTCGAGTTTCTTAGCCTGTATATGGTTTATGATTCTAATATTGATTGGGGTTTCTTGATGCACGTTTGAAATGGTTGTTTCTTTCTCACCTCCTTTTTCCGCGCGTAATTCAACGTGTGGCAGCCTTACATTGCCAAATTCAGTTGATATGAAATCAATTTGGAAAGGAACTATCGGCGTGTCCTTGGAAGGCCCAAGCTTCAAATACATCTCGCTTGGCTCAGGTTGGCCAAACAGCCTTACCCACCAATCCGGAAGGTCAAATCTTGTTATAAATTCTCCTTCTATTTCTACGGAATCACCAGATGCGAGGTGTTTCTTAAATTCAGCGAGTTTAACTTTTCCCTCAACTGTTGGTGGGAATTCAAAAGAGGCTTCGATTAATACACTTTTACCCTTCGACACAATTGGATAGAAATATTTGGCTAATTCTTGTCTAAGCTTAACAAACGCAGCATCATCAAAGACATTAGATTGTGGCAAATGGACTTTTACACTCTTTTGATTACGCCAGTTTGGTTTTTTGACATCTAAGACTTGTATAGCATCAGCAACCCATTTATAACATCCCTGATTTGTGTTGATATCCCAAGTGACTAACAAGACGGGAACAGCTTGGGCTTCCCAGTGTTCCAGATCCGCCACATCAAACGAGTAAGATATATCTCCGGATTTTAAGCGAAGGCCTTCAAGATCTTGAGTACTCTTTAATTGAATATAGAAAGTTATGCCAGTGGAAATGCCATGGTCGTAGATTCTTACAAATATGTCTTCCCCAAGATCGGGTGAGACATCTGCTGTAACCCACACATGCCTCTCAAGGAGTTCTTCAAACCCTTTTCTACTAATATTTTCTTGAGTTTGTTCAGGAGACAAGCGTCTTCTCATATTCACTTACGAGTACCCTTAAATATATTCCAGAATTGCTCGAAATCAGGGCAATTTCCTATCCTCATTACAAACATGATTAATATAATTCAGACTATTAATTCCATCAATAGAATCACGCTCCACTTTAGGGGAGGGAGCGTCAAAAACTCTCTGAAAAAGTTTTTCAATTTCTGCAATCTGCAGATAGAAAACGTTGTCCTAAAACCGTTAATTTCTGCTATCGTTTCAGATCCGCCAAGACTTTTTAATGCTTGAAGGACCGGATTCATCATTTGATCAAATGTTGGAACTTTTGTCGTGCCCAAAACAAATATGCGCGCGAAATTTTCATATTGAATTCCTCATTGATCACTACACAGACACAAATTTATGCTATATTGTAGGCAAATTGTTAATCATTACAGCAAATTTGACAAGCCTAGCAGGAATTAGATACGCATGTTAAAAGAACTCGTTCAGTGGGAATTAAAATCTGGCACACCACAGCAGATCAATGAATGGACAATCACCCCGCAAGCGCGGGTCTTGATGATACATTTTCCGTTCGGTGGGTTTGTGTGGAATTGGCCTGTGGTGGTGGTGGTGGAACGCAACGGCCGTCGCACCCACCATGCCATCAACGACCCAACACGCATTATTTTATTCGCCTTGACCGGTATCAGCACCGGCCTTATTCTGGGAACAATTGCTTCCCGGCTAACTTACAGGAATTAAGTCATGAACTCAGAAAACAAATCCCCCATTTGGCAAAAAATCCCCGATCAAGACACAGCCAACACGCTGCTCCAGCGTTTATTTGACGTCGCCCACACAGACGCCGTATTCAGCAAGCCGGTGACACAAGGTGAATACAGCGTCATCACAGCCTCGGAAGTGATGATTTCAATGGGGGCCGGCTTTGGTGGCGGAAGTCAAACAGGTGGAGCAGGGGAGGAAACGGCCGAATCCTCAACATCTGGATATGGCGGCGGTGGTGGCGGCGGTGGTTTGTCACTCGGCCGTCCTGTCGCCGCGATTTCGATTGGCCCAGACGGACTACACGTCGAACCCATCGTTGATCCCACCAAAATCTCCATCGCCTTATTCACCACATTGGCCGCCATGGTGATCACACTCTTAAATGTGATCCGCTTTCAAAAATCCAAGCAATTGTAGTCAAGCTGTGTAAGCGTTCAGCAAACAAGATGGGTCTTTTGGAATTTATGGGGTTGACAACATATGTAGGGGCAGACCTGTGTGTCTGCCCAGAGAGCAAACAAAATTTATCAGACACAAATGTGGCGCGGTCAGAACCTGCACAAAGTGCGCCGAAGGGAGGCACGCGCACCTTACACTGCATGAACCATGCCCTATTTTCTAACACGTTTCTGATACAACGTTATCACTTTGTTAAGTTTAATCGCCTAGAATTTCTTGCCCTAAAAAACCCTCAAATGCCTGTGGTGCATTCCCGTGTTCCGGCACCTCCCATGTCTTGCGCCACAGTGAGCTGGCGCCGTCAATGCGGATCGATTCGCCGCTGATGTAGGCGGCCGCCGGGGAGAGCAAAAAGACAATCGCTGCCGCAATTTCGCTTTCGGTGCCCATACGCTTCATGGGAATGTCATGGACATACTGCTCAATCAGCGGGCGCGCCGATTCGGGATAGCTATCCAGACCGCTGGACGCGATCAGTCCCGGCGCAACCGCGTTGATGCGCACGCCGCAACGCGCCCACTCAACCGCCAGCGTTTTGGTCAGGTTTTCAATGCCGGCGCGCGCCGCGGCCGAATGCGCCATACCGGGAAAGCCGCGCCACATTTCGATCAGCATGTTGACAATTGCGCCGCCATTGTCATTCATGGTGCGGTTGAACGCTTCGCGGCACATCAAAAAGGTACCGGTAAGGTTGGTTTCGATGACGGCCTGCCACCCTTTGAGCGTAATATACTCGGCCGGGCTGAGAAATTGGCCGCCAGCATTGTTGACCAGGCCATGTAGTGCGCCGCGCTCGTTCAACACAAAATCAAACAGCGCCGTAACCTGCGCTTCTTCGCGGATGTTGCAGGCAAAAACCGAAGCGCTGCCGCCGTTGGCCTCAATCTCGTCACGCACCGTTTCCAGCCGGGAGAGTTTGCGCGATGCCAGGACAACATGCGCGCCCAAAACCGCCAGTTCATGCGCCGTGGCGCGGCCGATTCCGCTGCCGCCGCCGGTAACAATGATGGTTTGATCTGCAAATAAATTCGGGCGGAAAATGGATTGGTAACTCATTGATCGTTCTCGTCCTCGTCCTGGGATTCTGCGGTGGAATCATCTTTTTGTTGAAAACTTTTTAATCGCGTGCGGGTTCCTCCCAAAATCGTCGTTTTTCTGGAACGGCGAATTTGGGCTAACTGAATAATGAAGCTGGATAACAATCCTAACCCAATGATTAAATAAACAACCGTAAAGAGTTTCCCCACCGTTGTTTCTGGCGAAAAATCTCCAAAGCCGACCGTGGTTAGAGCAACTACCGTAAAATAAAAAGAATCCAGCAGGGACCAGCCTTCAACCCGATTGTAAAAGATGGTTCCTATAATTAGCAAAACGAAAACGGAATAAAAAAGTCCTCGAAATTCAGGATCCTTAAAACCATGGCGCAAAATGCGCAGCAGGCTGCTTAAGAACAAATAAACGGCAATCATGAGATGGTTTCCCTCTGTAATTCGTACCGCGAGCATCCTGCTCGCCAAATACAGGCAAGTTACCTGTTCTTACTCGAAAAATGACAGTGTTTACCGGCAGAAATCAATCTTTAAGCGCAATGTCCTGCGCCGCCTGCGCCAAGAGAGGGATCATCACCTCAAAAGCGGCGAAGCGTTGATCCTGCGTTTGACCGCGTTTGTAACGGATATAAATCTGGGCAATGATCACCGTCAGCCGAAAAAGGCCCAGCGCATGATAAAATTTGATATTGTGGACGGAACGGCCGCTGCGTTCCGCATACCGCTGCACTAACTCAGCCCGGGTCATAAATCCCAAGTCGCCCACCGGCATCATCGCCACGGCCTGCAAATAGGGCGGGTCGGACGGTTCAGTCCAATACGTTAACAGTGCGCCCAAATCGGCAAGCGGATCGCCCAACGTACACATGTCCCAATCAAAAATCGCCACAACCCTGCCGGGATCATCGGCCGCCAGCATCACGTTGTCAAGCTTATAATCATTATGAACCAGCGAAAAATCGCGCGTTTGGGGCAAATTTGCTTTTAACCAGGCGTAAATCGTATCCATCTCAGGCAGGTCGTGGGTTTTGGCCTTTTGCCAGCGCCGGTACCAGCCTTCGACCTGGCGCGCCACAAAGCCATCGGGGCGGCCCAAACTGCCCAGCCCAAGCGCGTTATAATCAACGGCATGAAAATCAACGAGCGCATCTACCAGAGCGGCGCTCATACGGCGCGGCGAATCAGGCGTATTGGCAAAGAGCGGTGGAATTGATCGCCGCACCACAACGCCGTGCTTGCGCGCCATCACAAAAAAGTCTGCGCCTATCAATCCCGGGTCTTCACAATAGAGAAACGCCTGCGGTGCATATGGAATGGCCTGATGCAGCACGGAAAGAACCTTGTATTCACGCGCCATATCATGGGCCGATTTGGCGACCGGGCCGAGCGGCGGGCGACGCAGGACGTATTCATGAGCGCCGTAATCAAGCAGATAGGTCAAATTGGCCGCGCCGCCGCCAAACTGGCGCACAGACAAGGGATTTTGCGACCCGGGCAGTTTGCCGCGCAAATATTCAGCCAATTGCGCTTCATCAAAACGCTCGTCAGGACGAACCACAATCGTGTCATTTATTTGTTCGGATGGCATAGATTACCTTCCTGTCAGCTTACGCATAGCGCCGCAAAATCCGGCGCGCAACCGACCGTTTGTGGACTTCATCCGGCCCATCGTAGATACGGGCGGCGCGTTCGTGACGGTACCAGTAGGCCAGCGGCAGCTCATCGGTCATGCCCATCGCGCCATGCACTTGAATGGCGCGATCCAGCACCTTTTGCAGCACGTCCGCGACATAAAATTTGATTAGCGAGATCTCATCCCGCGCGGCGTAGGTTCCTGCACGGTCAATTTTGTGGGCGGCGTCGAGCACCATCAGGCGCGCGCTGTTGATCTCAGCGCGGCTCTCGACAATCCAGTTTTGCACGGTCTGCTGTGTAGCCAACGGCCGTTCCGGGGCAACCTCGCGTAAAACCGCATAACGACACATCAAATCAAAGGCGCGCTCGCAGATGCCGATCCAGCGCATGCAGTGGTGGATGCGTCCCGGGCCGAGGCGCTGCTGCGCAATCACAAAACCCATGCCTTCCGCGCCAAGCAAATTCTCACGCGCTACGCGGCATTCGTTGTAGCGGATTTCACAGTGGCTGGCCCAGCCGTGGCCGCGCTCCCCCATCACGGAGGTTTTTTCGACGATTTCAAAGCCGGGCGTGTCGGTGGGCACAATGATCATGCTGGCGCGCTGGTGTTTGGCGGCGTGCGGATCGGTGACGGCCATCACGATGGCGAATGCGGCCCCATCGGCGGCAGTGGTAAACCATTTGTGGCCGTCGATAATGTAGCTGTCGCCTTCGAGAACGGCCGTTGTGCTCATCCAGGTCGGGTTCGAGCCGGGGTTTTCCGGTTCCGTCATCGAAAAACAACTGCGTATGTCACCATCCAGCAGCGGCCGGAGAAAGTGCGCCTGCTGTTCCGGCGTACCATATTCAATCAGGATTTCCATATTGCCGGCGTCCGGCGCCTGGCAGTTAAAAATGACATGGCCTAACAGCGATTGGCCCAGCACTTCGCTGACATGACCATGTTCAACGAGCGACAGCCCCATGCCGCCAAATTCGGCCGGAATTTGAGGCAGCCACAGGCCCAGGTTTTTGGCTTTTTGGCGTTTGGCTTCGATTAACGGCATGAGGGCGGTGTAGTTGTGGTCGAGAAACGGCCGTTCCAGGGGCATAACTTCCTCGCGCACAAATTCACCCATCGTGCGTAAAATCATTTCCAGTTCAGGGGATTTTTCAAAGCTCATCGTATGCTCCTATGGGAAAATTATACTGGCGTTTCCGCCCTTGGTCGTTGGCCGTTTTTAACTTAACGGTTTGGAAAACGGCCAACTTGTGCGTAAGCGCCCTCTAATTATAATTTAATTTGTGGGCGCTTACTTACTCTTCTATCAACAAAAACGACTATTTTGTTTGTGCGCCGGCAATCACGATGACATACTCGCCGCGTGGTTCTTCTTGTTCAAAATGGGCAATGTGTTCGGAGAGACGGCCGTTTCTGACCGATTCAAACAGTTTTGTCAATTCATTCGCTACTGCGGCGTCCCGATCCCCATAAACCGCCAGCGCATCCTCTAAAAACGCCTTTATTCGGTAAGGGCTTTCATAAAAAACCAGCGTGTGGGGCGAATCCTGATCGACCGCCATAAAACGCTGGCGTTTGCCTGATTTACGCGGCGGGAATCCGCGAAAGGTGAATGCATGCGCCGGTAAGCCGGAAAGAACAACAGCCATGATCACCGCCGAAGGACCGGGAATCATGGTATAGGGAATCTGGCGTTCGATCGCTGCGCGCACCAGCGTAAAGCCCGGATCGGAGATGCCCGGCGTGCCTGCGTTCGACGCCACCGCGACAGAATGACCCGCTTCTAGAAGGCCAATAATTTTGGGGCCGGCTTTTTGCTCGTTATGCTCATGAAAGGCAATTTGGGGCTTTTTGATGTCGAAATGTTTGAGGAGCAGGCCTGTTTTGCGTGTGTCTTCACTGGCCACATAGTCCACATCACGCAGTGTTTCCAGCGCGCGCAGCGTGATGTCGGCTAAATTTCCTATCGGGGTCGCCACAAGATAAAGCATCAGACTTCAACCGGTTTTGTACGGGCGCAACTGTGTGTGCGCTCGAAAGAACAGACACACAGGTCTGCCTCTACTCCTGAACTTCCCAAACCATATTGGCGCCAAGCTGCCGCATTGTGTCAACAAAGCCGGGAAAACTGTCATGGATACAGCGCGCATCGCGAACGGCCGTTTCTCCCTGCGCCAACAATCCCGCCACCGCCAACGACATACCAAGGCGGTGATCATCATGCGTATTTACTTCAGCGCCTTGCAAACGCAGCGGCCCGTTAATTGTAAAACCGTCAGGCTGTTCCTCAATGGCGACGCCCAGCTTGCGCAGTTCGCCCGCCAGCACGCTGATGCGGTCTACCTCTTTCACGCGCAGTTCGGCCGCGTCGCGTACGCTTGTCGCGCCGGCCGCCTGGGTGGCGGCCACGGCCAAAATTGGGAACTCATCAATACCGCGCACCACAATTTCGCCGCCGATATCGGCGCTGTGGAGTTCATCGAATTGAATTGTGAGGTCAACGGCCGTTTCTCCACCCGTCACGCGTTTATTCGTCATTGATAATTTGGCGCCCATCCTTTCCAGCATCTCCAAAAGACCGGTGCGCGTCTCGTTTGCGCCCACGTTGGTGATGGTGATTTCCGAATGGGGAATCAGCGCGGCAGCCACCAGTGGGAAAGCGGCAGAAGACAAGTCACCCGGCACCGTCAAATCCAACGGCTGCAATTTCCGCTCCGTTTGCGCCGGCATAACCACCCAATCACCCTCTGTTTGAACAGATACGCCCATGGCTGCCAGCAATCGTTCGGTGTGGTCGCGCGCCGGACCAGGTTGAAAAACGCGTGTTGCGCCCGTGGCGTACAAACCCGCCAGTAAAATGGCGCTTTTTACCTGTGCGCTGGCAACGTTCATATGGTAATCCATGCCATGCAGGGAAGCAGGTTCAATAGTGAGGGGACAACGGCCGTTTTCAGAACGAATCCTGGCGCCCATTTGCGTCAGCGGAGCGGTAATGCGGCGCATCGGCCGCTTGCGCAGTTGTTCACTGCCGTCAAGTATGGATGGAAACGATTGCCCCGCCATGATGCCGGCTAAAAGTCTCAGTCCGGTTCCAGCATTACATAAATCCAATCCACCTTGAGGAGGTCGCAAACCAAAAAGACCACGCCCTTCGATACGCAAATCCCATGCCTGCGGCGAACGTTCATCGACAGCAATGGTTATCCCCAGCGCGCGCACGGCATTGAGCGTTGCCAGCGTATCGCCGGCCGGCAGCCAGTTGCGAATCACGCTGGTTCCTTCTGCCAAAGCGCCCAGCATCACGGCCCGGTGACTGATGGATTTATCGCCCGGCACGGTAATAGTTCCGCGTAGAGGCGTGGTTTGTGACTGTACAAATAAAGTGGATAGCATGAATTAAATGAAAACGAACGAGTCCTTAAATTGCTTTGCGGCGGGTTTGAGCCATATGCGGTTGGGTTGCGCCGTAATTACGCTGGCGGTGAACACGTTCTTTTTTATGGCCAGAGCGTTGTTCAATGGGTGGATCTGTGCGATTGGGATCGAGCCGGGCTACGGGTGGCCTTCCTGCAAGCTTGGCCTGTTCCAGAGCGTGATGAACGGGCACAGTACCACAGCGGCGCATAAATTCCTGCCTGGCGGCGTCGGGATATTCGGCCGTGTCAGCTTCTTTAGCCGCTTCCAATTTATCCGCTAAATCTGCAATCTCATCCGCAGATAAAAAGGCTGCATATGTAGTGAACTCCAATTGATCGAACACCGGTACGATGCGCGCCAGCAAAACATCACCAACTTCTACGTTCCCATGACCGCCGGCCTCAAACACCTCAAAGGCATCGTCACTCATAAAATCGCGCAGTTGCAGCAGTTGTCCGTCATACGCCAGCAGTTCATACGCCCAGGCTGCGTCTGCCTCCATCCACGCCTCCAAGAGGGTACGCTGCAGTTCTGTCAGGCTGTCGCTTTGCTCCGCATGGTATAAATCGACGATTCGATCACCATCCTCCAGCGTGTAATCAAAGACCAACCAGTCCAGAAAACGCAGCGCCTCAAACTGGCTCATCTCATAATCATTTTCGGCGTCATAATAGTTGTTCCAATATATGGGCAAAGCGGCGTCGAATGTCGCTTCAAAACGTTCTTCGCGCGCAAAACGGGGCAAATCAAGGCGCAAAAAGCGCGCCGCGTCGGTACGCATAAACTGCTCACGCTCCTGAGCTTGATCTGCTCGCATGTGACACTGTTTGTATTTCTTTCCGCTGCCACAGAAACATGGGTCGTTGCGGCCTAGCTTACTCATAACGGTTCTCCTTCTTCCACTGTTTTCAGAATGGGTAAAAGATCTGTCAGGCTTGTTATTATATAGTCAGGAACGATACCGTTCAATTTTCGATCTAAATGCGGCGGTGACATGAGTATGCTGGTAATGCCGGCCGCATTGGCGCCGGCAATATCATTTCCGGGTCGATCGCCAATAAAAACGGCGTTTTCGGGCGCAACATTTAAGGTTGACAGCATTTGATTATATATTGCCGGATGTGGCTTTATATAGCCCGCATCTCCGGAAGTAATGCGCGCATCAAAGTAATCAATGAGGCCATAGGCGCGCAGTTCCACGTCTCGCATCCACATCGGCAGCATCGAGTTGGTGATGAGACCAATTTTGTAATCCCATTTTTTTAATTTGTCTAAAACGGGAATGGCATCGTCAAAAGGCGTGACGCCAGGGATAGGCTGGCAGTCATAAGCAAGCATGACTTCGTTGAGATCAATGCTGTTCACATCAAGGTTCAGTTGGGTAAAACAATCGGTGAGCGCATTTCCAAAATTAACTCCGGTCCAGTTTATTTTGGCTTCATTCCAATGGGCAACGATGGTATCATTGTAACATTGAAAGACGGTTTCATATTCGGGCAAATTGTGTCCGCGCTGTTCCAGGTACAAACATATATTTTTGACATGTGGTCGAAAGATGTCGCTGAAGTGGGCAGTTTGAGCGGACCAATCCAATAGGGTGTCGTCGAGATCAAAGAGTACGGCCGTTATCTTTTTGCAACGATTTGACATCATTCTTCGCTCCCCAGAATCACATTCAAGGCGTCATTTTCTTGCAAAATGCGGGTGTTTTGAGCATTAATCAATTTTACCTTGACGCGCTGCAGTGCGATCAATGAGAAATACAACGCCAAAGCCAACCAGCATCAGGACAACTGCAATGACAAACTCAATCACGACCTGCCTGTGTTGAAAGATCGGGCAGCACATTTTTTTGCTGGGAAACGATGCGTTCGCCGTGGCTCAGGACAAATTTGCCGCCGGCGTCGGTCATCCAGCTAATATCCACTTTCCAGGGCCACACTTTGCGCAAACTGCCCAACATCAAGCCAATTAACACCGCTACGGTAATGTCGTGATACCGTTTAAAAAAATAACCCAAAATCTGCGCAAAGGTCACCAGGCCAATCACAGCGCCAATGGTGACAAAAGCGAGGCTAAGAAAATCGCGCTGGTTGACTGCATTTAAGACAAACGCGTACTTTCCCAGAAGTACTAAAATGAATGCGCCTGATAAGCCGGGCAAAATCAAGGCGCAGCTCGCCAGCGCGCCGCTCAACATTAAGAACCACCAGGTGTTTGGCGTTTGGGTCGGCACAGCGCCAACCAGGAAATAAGCTCCAACTACTGCCATGACAAGACCTAAAATGACAGTAAGTTTCCAATGACCGACGCGTTTACTCACGGTGATGACCGAGCCTAAAATGAGGCCAAAAAAGAAGCTCCATAACAGTACGGGCTGATTTTCCAGGGTCCATTCCAACCCGCCGGCCAGCGTAATGATAGCTATAAAAATACCCAGTCCGACAGCCATCAGGAAGGGCCAATTAAGGATTTGCAGCGCTTGCTTTAACGCGCAGGTGCAAAACGGCCCGGATAAATTCACGCTGCCCAATGGTGCGAATCGAGTCAATCAATTCTTCATAGATGCCCAGGATGAAAGCCATTGTACCGCCCGAAACGCCGGGCACAATATCGGAAGCGCCCATGGCAATGCCTCGCAAGGTCAAGCCAACGTAATTTTTTAAAGTACGCGAATCACGAGCGCTTTTTGATTCAGTTTGGGGTGCAGTTGTTTGCATGTTTTCCTCTATGTCTATTTTTCACTCCACTAAACCAGGGCAGCGTTACGGTTTAGATTAAGGAGTTGGTTCTGCGAAACGGCCGTTTCCATACATAAAAAACCAAAATATCAACGGCCGTTACCCAGGTTCGAGGAGATTATCAGCCTTGTTTCTTCCGGTCAAGCTGCATACACAGCCGCTCAGTGCAACCTTATATTTTGGCCTCAACTTATGTTACAATAAGGGTAGGTAATTCCCAGACAGTTTTTTGAATTCCTGCGAAACGAAATCTGGGAATTTCCCAAGGAAACCGCGATTTTGCGTGATGTTTATTTCAAAAGACTTTTCGCGGTTTACCTATCAGGAAAAAACCAATGAAAAACAAACTGGATTCCGAAGTTGTTATTGTAGGCGCAGCGCGCACCCCGACGGGTAAAATGTCGAGCGCATTTGTCAATTTGAGCGCGCCGGATTTAGGGGCTGTGGCGATAAAAACGGCCGTTTCTCGCGCCGGCGTCGATCCAAACAGCATTTACGAAGTTATTATGGGCAACGTCGTCCAGGCCGGCGAGGGCCAGGCGCCGGCGCGTCAGGCGGCCTTCAAAGCGGGACTGCCCAACAGCGTAGGCGCTGTGGCCGTGAACAAAGTATGCGGCTCGGGACTAAAAGCGGTGATGATGGCCGCCAACGGTATCGTCGCCGGTGAGGCCAATCTGTTTGTCGCCGGCGGAATGGAAAGCATGTCGCAGGCGCCCTACCTGCTGCCCGGCGCGCGGCAGGGATTGCGCTTTGGCAACACGACCATGCTGGATTCGGTACTGCACGATGGTTTGTGGTGTTCTTTTCAGGAATGGCCAATGGGCAACGCGGCTGAATTTATTGCGCGCAAGTTTGAACTGACGCGCCAAGAACTGGACCAATTTGCGCTGCGCAGCCACACCAAAGCGGCTGAAGCAACGGCAAACGGCCGTTTCCAGGCTGAAATAGCCCCCGTAGAAATTAAAACCCGCAAAGGCAGCCATGTTATCTCATTGGATGAACCAATTCGGGCTGAGTTTGAAAACGGCCGTTACACCCTCACCACCAGCATCGAACAGCTCGCAAAATTACCGCCCGCATTCGAAAAAGGCGGCATCATCAGCGCCGGCAATGCGCCCGGCCTCAATGACGGCGCCGCCGCGCTGGTGCTCACCAACCTTGCAACAGCCGAACAGCAAGGCGTAACGCCGCTTGCGCGCATCGTCGGGTACACACTGGCAGCCGTTGATCCGCAGTGGATATTTTCTGCGCCCGCAAAAGCCATCCCGCTTCTGTTGGAAAAAATCGGCTGGACATTGGAATCTGTCGATTTGATTGAACTCAATGAGGCGTTTGCAGCCCAGGTTCTCGCCAATGGCGCTGAATTGATACAGCGTGGTTACAATTGGGATTGGGAAAAGGTTAACGTCAACGGCGGCGCAGTTGCGCTCGGCCATCCTATTGGGGCCAGCGGCGCGCGCATTTTGGTTACCCTGATCTTTGCCTTGCGGCGACGCAATCTGCGGCGAGGTATCGCTGCACTTTGTCTTGGCGGCGGAGAAGCTGTCGCATTAGCTATTGAATTATTTTCTTGACAATTAATAAAGCTCAGTTATAAATATCATGTGGTAAGTTTGCTATTTCCTCGAACGCTGTCCCCAACACAGTGTCGTAAGCAGCACAAAATTGACATTCACAACTCGAACGTCTGAACAAAAAGGATCCCTTGACCATGCAATCTACGGAAGAATTTATCGGCTTAGGTATGCCCGTATTTACCGCTTTTGGCTGGGCGGGTGAAGAAGCTGCTATCAAATATGCCCTTTCGCAGCTCGAATTATTTATCGCAAACCTGCACATGAGCTTGCCAACAGCTCTTAAAAACGAACTGCCTGTATATGGCTTAGTTATTGAAGACCGCAGTGTTTTTCTGGCAGTGAAAGAAGAGATTGGGAGCGATCTCTACATCGCATTTTTTGCGCGCCCTACGAGCCTGGAGCTGCAACTGACGCTTGTAGATAAAGCAGTTTTGGCCAAAGGGCTAAAACAAATTGAAAAAGACCCGGTAAATTTCCACCGGCTGTTACGACGCCTGGGGCCGGATTGGGATTTACGCGTGCAGCAAATCCATATAAATGAAGAAAGTGGTGAACAAGGGCATTACCAGGACATTTTCAAAGATAAGTTAGATACGTTATCCGAAGAAACGGCCGTAGACATTTTCAACAAAGCCGCCTATCTGAACAGCGAAAGCAAATGGATTACGCCAATCTATATCAGCCAACGCATTCCTTCTGAACAGGTTTCGGCAATGGGGACGGCCGTAATTGATGTCATCAATGAACGTCTTGATTTACTTCTGCCCGTGATGTATCTGTTGACCGGGCGTTCACCGCGCAAAACAGTCGCCAAAAAAACAAAAACGGCCGCTCCAAGAAAGCTCAAACCACAAGCCGCAAAGTCAACGGCCGTTCCCGCACTGTCGCAAGCTGATGAATTTACCTATGTAACCGAAATCAAACCCTTGTTTTTGCGCAAAGGGGTCATCAACATGACGCCGCAACATTGGCCATTCTTTGCCATCAACGCCCGCACCGAAACCAGGCGCATACTTTTGCTTGGCGCCGGCATTCGGGATACCAACAGCAACGTTTGGCGTCTGCAGCCCAGTGAAATGGCGCGTTTGGTCTTGAGCGCCCGCGCGCATGGATGGCTGGAAGATAATTTTGTTACCGGCGACAAAGTACAATTAACAGCCACCAAAATTAACGAAAATGAAATTCAGATATTGATCGAAGCTGTACGATAATCCATGCGAAACAAAATAAAATCACTTCAAGGGTGTTGGCGCAGCACCCTTTTTTCTTTTGGTGTACATCTCAGTGTCACATTGATCAACAACTAAAGCCTATAATCAATTCAGGAAATCATTATGGCCCGAACGAAAATAGTCGCAACCATAGGCCCTTCATCCAGCAATCCAGAAACCGTCCGCAGGATGTTAGCGGCTGGCATGACCGTCGCCCGCATCAATTTTTCGCACGGCGATCACAAAACACACCGTGAAACCGTGCAAATGCTTCGCCAGGTATCCCAGGATGAAAAAAAAGTTCTGGCAATCCTGGCCGACCTGCAAGGGCCTAAAATTCGCCTGGGCAATGTGAAAGCGGGCGGTATGGATTTGTCATTGGGAGATGAGATCGTACTGACGCCGCATCCCGGACAACCGGCCATGATTCACATGCCGCATGCAGACCTCATTGAGGCTGTCAAACCGGGGGCGCGTCTGGTCATCGGGGATGGTGAAGTGGAATTCACGGTCGCCGAGAAAAAAAATGACACCCTGCGCTGCATTGTAACAGTCGCGGGCCGCCTGGGTTCGCGCAAGGGTATTAATGCGCCCGGCACCGATTTACCCATATCAAGCATGACCGCCAAAGATCGCACCGATTTTGATCTGATCTGTCATCTTGATTTTGATTATGTCGCGCTTTCTTTTGTGCGTGACGCCTCTGATATTGAAGAATTACGCGCATTGATGGCCCAAAAGGGGCGTGAAATTCCTATCATTGCCAAAATCGAAAAAAGTGAAGCGATTGAACACCTTGAAGAAATTCGTGATGTGGCCGATGGTATGATGGTTGCGCGGGGGGATTTGGGCATTGATATGCCGCCTCAAGAAGTCCCTTTGCTGCAAAAACGCATCATCCAAAGTTGCAACGAAGTGGGCAAACCGGTCATTACGGCGACCCAAATGTTACAATCTATGGTGGAACATCCGCGCCCAACGCGCGCTGAAGCCAGCGATGTGGCCAATGCGATATTGGATGGGACCGATGCGGTCATGTTGTCTAATGAAACCGCCATGGGCAGTTATCCGGTTGAGTCTGTGCTGATGATGAAACAGATTGGTGAAATCATCGAACAAACATTTCCATATGATTTCTGGCGCTCCAAGCGGCAAAAACAATCTGGTACGCGCAGTATTGCGGAAGCAATCAGCGCCGCAAGCTGTGATGTCGCTGAACAGGTCAATGCGCGTGTAATTGTTGCTTCAACCATGTCTGGTTATTCAGCCCAGCAAATAGCCCGCTTCCGCCCTCGCACGCCCATTATGGCTGTATCTCCTTCCACAATTACACAACGCAGACTGGCATTGGTCTGGGGAGTTGACTGTCTGCTTGTGCCCGATTTTTACGAGACGGATGAAATGTTGAAAAAGACGGTGGCGGCTCTGAAACCATATCAACTCGGCAAAGGCGACAAAATTGTCATTACGGCCGGAGTGCCGTTTGGCACAAGCGGCCACACAAATCTTATTCAGGTACACAAAATAAGGTGATTTGATATGGCAGCGGACCACTGGTTTTCACAATCCCAGCCTCTGATTATCGGCCATCGGGGCGCCAGTGCAGACGCGCCAGAAAACACCCTGGCTGCTTTTTACCAGGCAGTTGAGCAAGGCGCCGACGGAATTGAGCTGGATGTACAGCTTTCGGCCGATGGCCACCTGGTCATTTTTCATGACGATCGGGTGGACAGGGTATCAAACGGCAGCGGGAAAGTTTCTCAAAAGACGCTTGCAGAATTAAAAACGCTTGATCTCGGCCATGACCAAAGCGTGCCCACTTTAGATGAACTGTTTGAAATGTTGGGTCACAGTACGCTGTATAATATTGAATTGAAGGATTTTACGCTGTGGGATCGCGGTTTGGAAACGGCCGTTGCCGACCGCGTCGCCGCCCATCACCTGGAAAATCATGTCTTGATTTCCAGCTTCAATCCATTTTCCGTGCGGCGCGCGCGGCGCAATTTTAGCCAGACAACCCCAATTGGTCTTATACGCGATCGTGGTCTTTTAAAATACAGCTATTTCTTGACTTCCGCCGACGCCGACCACCCGCATTACTCCCTGGTGGATAAAAAATATATGACGTGGGCGCAGCAACGAGGCTGCCGCGTGGTCGTTTGGACAGTCGATGAGCCCGCCGAGGCGCGCCGTCTGGCTGATTTGGACGTGGATGGGATCATAACCAACAAACCTGCCTTCTTACGCGCCGCCCTATAAATAACAAGTGGAGATGATCGATGGCTATAAAAATCATTCTTAACCCCTATGCCAATCGCTGGCAAGCGCAAGGAAAAGTTACGACGATAAAAACAGCATTGTCAGACTCTGGACTGGCATATGACCTGGCAGTAACACAAAAGCCGGATGAAGGTATCGAAATAGCCGCAACGGCCGTTTCTGAAGGGTATGACGCCATTATCGCCGCCGGGGGAGATGGAACCATTAACGAAGTTATCAACGGTATATTGCAAGCGACTCCGTCTGGCCCTTCACTCCCCTTCGGCATCATCCCAATCGGATCCGCCAATGATTTCAACCTGATGGCCGGCCTGCCGGACGATATTCACAAAAGTATCCAGCTCATTGCCAACGGACATACGCGCCAGATTGACGCCGGTGTGGTTAACGGCCGTTACTTTATCAACAACAGCGCCACCTGCATGGAGCCGATGGTTACCCTGGAAACCCAAAAAATCCAGCGTCTGAAAGGAGAAAGTCGTTATCTGGCAGGTCTGGGGCGCGCTTTGATTAAGCTAAAAGCATGGGACATGCAAATCACCTGGGACACTGGGGACTATTCCGGCCCTGGCATTTTGCTCTCCGTTTGCAACAGCCCGCGGACCGGTGGATTCATGATGGCGCCGGGCGCTGAAATTGATGATGGTTGGCTTGATTTCGTCTTTGTGCCCCAGGTTTCCAAACCCACTCTCATGCGGCTGCTTGTGAAATTGATGAGAGGTACACATGTTGAAGATCCGTTAGTGACCTTCAAACGCACCACAAAACTCAACGTCGCCTTACAACCAGGCGCCCCGGCGCATACGGATGGCGAGATTTTTTCAACTTCTGAAACCAATCTGGCTTATCAGATTTTACCGGGAAAAGTAACCCTAATTTCCCCAAACAAAAACAGCACCCCAATTAATAATTGAAGTGCTGCATGGTTGATCACCGCTCCGCAATAGACGGAGCCCCGCCATGCCGTGTGAGATCAGACATTTGAACCTGCTAACGCAGGTGGGAACTTTGTCGCAAGGATACTGCCTGGCCACATAGGCTACTACATCCCCTCTGCGTATGCCTGTTCCCATTTGAAAAGCGTTGGCTCAACGCTAGAAACCCATCACGCTCACGGCAGGGTCACTTAGATACTAACACACTCATTTTTAGTTGGCAAGCATGACTAAAATGAAAGTTGGCTTTGCAGCTATGTGCCTGAATTCGTTTTCTTGTTATAGTGCCAGCGGGCAATAAAGGTTCAATCTATGGAAAAACAATCAAGCCAAATAGTAATTACTGATTCAGTTGATGCAGTCGGAAAAATTAAGGAAACGGCCGTTCCCCAAGCCAACACACCTGCACCGGTTGTGCGCCTGAATGACCTGCGCAAAGCGTTTATCGAAGGAGGTCAAACGCGTACGGTGCTGCACGATGTTAACCTATCTATTTTTCCCGGTGACTTCGTGGTTCTGCTAGGCCACAGCGGCAGCGGCAAAAGCACCCTGCTCAACCTCATCAGCGGCATCGAAAAACCAACGTCTGGCGATGTCTCCATTAACGCTGTTAATATTACCAAACTGCGCGAGCGGGAACGCACGCTTTTCCGGCGCGACAACACCGGGTTTATCTTCCAATTTTTCAATCTAATTCCCACGCTCACCGTTTTGGAAAATGTCACCCTGCCGCAGGAATTAGCCGGGCGTGACGGCCGTCACACCGAAACCGCCGCAATGAACTTGCTGGCCCAGGTCGGTCTTGCCGACCGGCGCGACGCTTTTCCCGACAAACTTTCCGGCGGCGAACAACAGCGCGTAGCAATTGCACGCGCGCTTGTGCATGACCCCATGCTGCTGCTGGCGGATGAACCCACCGGTAACCTGGATGAAGAAACCGGCGCGCGTGTGCTTGATCTGCTGCTTGACCTGACGCGTAGCGCTGGCAAAACGCTCATCATGGCCACCCACAACCCGGAAATCGCCATATCCGCCGACCGTGTCCTGCGCGTCCACGAAGGCCAGGTGTATGACACCTAAAACGGCTCCTCCCTCAGGCTTCATCCATTTGGAAACGCATAGAACCAGCCTCCGGAAGAATTCTTAACTCAAATGTCCTCACTCTCGCAGCAATACAAAGTCTCAAACACACCTCTTTGGCGGCTCGCGTGGCGGCGTATTCGTAGACGGCCGTTTCAATACATCCTCTTCATCCTCGGGGTAGCCATTGGCGTCGCCATGATGGTCTCAATCGACCTGGCCAACGGTTCTGCACAGCGCGCCTTCCAACTCTCCACCAACGCCGTCACCGGGCGCACAACCCATCGCATCGTACCGCTTGTTCCCAATAACCTGGATGAAGACATTTACCGCCAACTGCGCAGCGAATTGGGTTTCAGCCCGGCCGCGCCTGTGGTCGAAGGCTACGTACTCTCAAACCAATTAGGCAGCCAGCCCATGCGGCTGATAGGCATCGATCCATTTGCCGAACCACCTTTTCGTGACTATTTCAGCAGCAGCAGAACCGGCAGCGCAGATGGGTTAACCACGTTTCTAACCGAACGGAATGCAGTCATTCTATCCGTTGAGATTGCACAAACATATGGCTTAGAGCTTGGAGACACGCTCTCGCTGGACATTTCCGGCCGGCAGCAGCCGGCGCGCCTGGTGGGCATATTGCAGCCTACCGACGAAACAACCGCCCGCGCGCTGAACAGCATCATTTTTACCGACATCGCCTCGGCGCAAGAAATGCTGGGACATATTGGCAAACTCAGCCATATCGATCTGATCAGCGACAATCCCGCCGATCTGGCAGCCATTGCAGCGCTGCTGCCGGACAGCGCCCAGCTAGAAACGGCCGCTTCGCAACAAAACGCGCTCCAGCAAATGACCGCCGCATTTGAACTCAATCTAACCGCCCTCAGTTTGCTGGCGCTGGTGGTCGGCATGTTCCTGATTTATAATACCGTCACGTTTAGCGTCGTGCAGCGCCGTCCCATGTTCGGTATTTTGCGCTGTATCGGCGTCACCGGCGGCCAGCTATTTCGCATGATTCTGGCGGAATCGCTGGTGTTGAGTTTCCTGGGCGCGCTGTTGGGCGTCGGCCTGGGCATCCTGCTGGGGCGCGGCACGGTGCGCCTGATTACGCAGACCATCAATGATTTTTATTTTGTGGTCAACGTGCAAGACGTAACGATTCCGATCTGGACCGTTGTGAGAGGCGTGGTGATTGGCATTGCAGCCGCGCTTTTAGCTTCGCTGCCGCCGGCGATTGAAGCAGCGCGCACCACGCCCAACAGCGCTCTGCGGCGCTCGACGCTGGAAGGGCGTGTATTGCGCGTCCTACCCTGGTTGTGGCCGGCGTGGGGCATCTTGACGGCGCTGGGCGTTTTTCTGCTCTGGCTGCAAGCAGGTTTGATCGCGGCATTTGCCGGGCTGTTCATCATTTTAATCGCAGCCGCCTTGTTGACGCCGCCGCTTACCGCCTGGCTGATGCAAATCTTAACGCCGGTCGGCCAACGTTTGTTGGGCGTGCTGGGACGCATGGCCCCGCGCGATATTGTGCGCTCCTTGAGCCGCACATCGGTGGCGATTGCAGCGTTGATGACGGCCGTTTCCGTCATCGTCGGCGTTTCCATCATGATTGGCTCTTTCCGGCAAACGGTTGTGCAGTGGCTGGAACAAACCCTGCAAGCCGATGTGTACATCTCGCCGCCTTCCATCACCGCCAATCGCGTCGTGGGCAAACTGCCGCCGCAGATAATCGCCGAAATCCGCGCCTGGCCGGGCGTCGCAGAGGTAGTGACATCCAATACCAACAATATTTTAGTACCGGAAATAGGTCGGCTGGTGCAGTTGGTGGCTGTTGACGGAGATGTATCGCGCGGCAACCGTCCCTATGCCTGGATACGGGACGAGGGCGCTGATCCATGGTCACAATTGGCGGCGGGCGAGGGCATTGTCATTTCGGAAGCGCTGGTGTTAAAGGAAAATTTGTCTATTCCACCAGAGCCTTTAACGTTGGAAACGGCCGTTGGCCCGCGCACCTTCCCCGTTTTGGCCATTTTTTATGATTACTCCTCCGATCAAGGCGCCATTTTTATCGACAACGATCAATATATCAATCTGTGGCAGGATGACAGCATCGCTTCAATGGGCTTATTTGCAGAACCGGGGCAGCCGGTCGATGCGCTTGTGGCCGAATTGCAGGCCCACTTCCAGGGTCGTGATGATGTCTTGATTCAATCTAACCAGGCGCTGCGCCAGGGGTCGCTGGAGATTTTTGACCGCACCTTTGCCATCACGGCCGCGCTGCGCCTGCTGGCGGTCATCGTCGCGTTTATCGGCGTGTTGAGCGCCTTGATGAGCTTGCAGCTTGAGCGCACGCGCGAGTTAGGCGTTCTGCGCGCCACCGGCATGACCGTGCGCCAGCTTTGGTCGCTGACGCTGCTGGAAACGGGACTGATGGGCGGCACGGCCGGATTAATGGCGATGCCGGTTGGATATGTGCTGGCCTGGATATTGATCTATGTGATCAACGTGCGTTCGTTTGGCTGGACGCTGCAAATGCAGTTGGAGCCAGCCTATTTCCTACAGGCG
Source organism: uncultured Chloroflexia bacterium (assembly GCA_963701435.1). GTDB lineage: Bacteria > Chloroflexota > Anaerolineae > Promineifilales > Promineifilaceae > JAACFF01. The sequence continues at coordinate 124,787 of CAVPAL010000006.1, forward strand.
TTCCTGGTTGCCGTTGTCGCTGCCCTGCTGGCGGGTATTTATCCGGCGCTGCGCTTGGGCAGAATGGTTATCGCTACGGCTATTCGGGCAGAGTAAAAATAAGCTCTGAATGTGACTCGCGGCCCTGAGCCTCTAAGGCGCCTTACGCTTCCTCAGCAGCCCAGGCCTCTATATATTCCAACGATTGGTGCCGAAAATAGGTGTTGTACAGATCGGCGTAATGCCCATTTTGGGCCAGCAGTTCTTCGTGTTTGCCTTCCTCAATGATTTCACCCTGAGCCATGACAATAATGCGGTCGGCGTTTTTGACGGTAGAGAGCCGGTGAGCAATTACAATCGCAGTGCGCTCAGCCATGATGGCATCCAGGCCCTCTTGAATTTGCGTCTCGGTAAAGGGATCAATACTGGCGGTAGCCTCATCGAGGATAAAAATAGCCGGGTTCTTGAGTACAACGCGCGCCAAAGCCACAAGCTGGCGCTGTCCCAGTGAGAGGCTGGCGCCCCGTTCACCCACATCCGTATCCAACCCTTCCGGCAGCGCCGCCAGCCATTCACCATCGCTGATGAGCCGGGCAGCGCCAATAACGTCTGCGTCTGTCGCTTGCGGATGGCCGTAGCGAATGTTTTTGCCGACGGTCCCGGAAAAAAGGAACGGCTCCTGCGGCACGACGCCAATGTGACGCCGATATTGGCTCAGGTCGAGGGTGCGTATATCACGCCCATCAATGCAGAGGCTGCCGCTTTGAAATTCATAAAAGCGGGTTACCAGTTTGGCCACGCTGCTTTTGCCGGCGCCGGTATGGCCCACCAGCGCCACGGTTTCGCCGTCTTTGATGTCGACTGAAAAGCTTGGCAGCACAATTTCTTTGTCGGTATAGCTGAAGCCCACGTGTTCAAATTGGATACGGCCGTCTACCCCATCCACCGCCTGATCGTCTATCTGCACCACCTTCGGCTCCAAATCAATCAGGGCAAACGCGCGTTCCGCAGCTGATAAACCATCCTGGAACTGGCTCCAGAAAGAGGCGATATTCATCATCGGCCACCAGTAAAAGCCCACTGCCTGCATATAGAGATACCAATCGCCGGTTGTGACGCCGCTGGCCGGGTTAAGCGTTGCCAGACCGCCAAAGAATAAGAGTACGGCCGTTCCCAAACCTGACGCCAGGCCCAGTATCGGAAAAATTGTGACCAGCGTCAGGCCGCGCTGTAAACCCAGTTTATACCCTTTTTTATTGTTCTCATCGAAAGTGGCGTAAATTGCCGCCTCCTGACGGAAACTTTTGGCGACCACAATGCCGCTGATAGACTCTTGAATCTGGGCATTGATAACGGCCGTAATGCGGCGTGCATTTTGCGTCACCCGGCGCGCCACTCGCCGGAAACTCAACGCAATTACGATCGCCAGCGGCGTCATGCCAATCAACAACAGCGTCAAGAATACATTAATCGTAAACAACCAGACTGTGAGCATAATTATCAGCAGCGCCTGGCTGAGCAGGTTTAAGGTCAGGTTGACCGTTTCGGCAAAGTCCTGCGTGTCGGAAGTAACCCGGCTGACGACCTTGCCGGAGGGGTGATCGTCAAAAAATGACATATCGTGGCGCACCGTTGCGGCGAACACATCCTCACGCAGTTGCAGGACCACGTTTCCGGTCACGCGGGCTGAAAACCATTGGCGAATGAAGTTAAACACCCAGGCTGACACGCCCAGGATACCAATACCCAGCGACAGCAGCACAATGGCCTGCGTAGAAGCATTGGCCGTCAGCAAATCAATCGCTTTGGCAATCAATATCGGCCCGGCTGTGCTGGCAGCCGAATTGAGCGTAATCATCACCGCTACCAGGATCATTTCCTTGTTATACGGCCGAAAATAAGTCAGAATTCGATCTAACAACTCCCGGTCGCTGTACTGGCGATCATAATCTTCGGTATCAAGTCCGTCTAATATAAAACCCATGCGCTTTATCCTGTGTTACTTGCCTGCTTGCTTCTCAATAATTGCAAATAAATCATCTGTGATCCTTTGAACCAACTTCTGCAGCTCGTCTTCAGATAAAACAATGTCATAGCGTTCTTTTAGAAATATTTCCTTTGCCATTTCTGGAGTCGAATAAGTGAAGTCAAAATCGAACTGCCGGAATGTAAAATACAACTGTAGACGCATATTGAAGTTTTTGTTAAGGGTAAACCCGTGCCAGGAATAAGTAAGTTGCACTTTTTCAAGGCAGTTTCTTCATGAAACAATTTTTCCAGTTGTGGAAAGGCATGTTCCACTTGATTCGTTAGGCGTCGGTTCGTCCGGTCTCTGTTTTATAAGTCGATTCAAATTTCTTGTGGCAAATAATGGAATCAAATTTGTTTAGTTGGGAAAGTAAAAGCGTTAACAAGGGGTTAAGTGTATCTTCAAACAGTTTGAAAGCGTTTCTGGGCTTTTTTCCAGTCCTTTTTCAGATTTTTTTGCATCAATTTTTTTGTGTAAAATCGCCAATCGCTTATCCAGATCGTCGGGTTCGTCAATTGATTCCCCTCTCGCACCGCGCAGGTAGAGTTCTAGTGAGCGCCCGAGTTCTGTGCCAATCAGCGATAATGAAATCTGACAAATCATCATCTTCGTCAGCCTTTTCTAAAGCCAGGATGTATTCGTTTTTTGTACCTGTTTGGACAATAGTTGGAACGTAACCGGCTTGCATGAGAATCAGGTTCATGAGCAGGCGCGCCATTCGGCCGTTGCCATCATCAAAGGGGTGAATCGCTACAAACCGGTAATGGAAAGTGACGGCCAAAATAAGGGGGTGCAGCGCCTCTTTTGCAAGTGCATCCCTGTACCATGTCACTAACTCATTCATCAGAATGGGTGTTTCTTCGGGTGAGGCATAATAATGAACATCGCCGCTGCTGGTCCGCACATGATTGGGCATCAATTTATATTGGCCCGGATGAATTGTACGTTTAATAAAACGGCCGTCTGTTGTTACGGCGTCCATTTCATAAGGTCTCACCAATATAATTTTATGCAGTTCACGGATAGCTGCTTCAGTTAATGTTTCCTTACGCCGTATCATATCTATCAAATAATCAATGGCATCAGCATGCCCTTCAACATCCAAATAATCCCGAAATGGCTTACCTTGCGCCGTTATGCCATGTAGTAAAAATGCTTTCGTTTCCCCAAATGTCAGCGTGTTTCCCTCAATTGCATTTGAATGATAGGTCCATTCAAGCCGCAATTTTTGTTTAATTCTTTGCTCTTGTTCCGGCGCGATTGGGCGCAAAGCATCAAGCTCCAATTTGAGCGCGTCAACCTGTGTGATTATTTGTTGCACAGTCATCTAGCAAACTCCATTCAAAACTCTTAAATTGGGCAAATCCAATATTTTATTCGTGGTATTTGTATCATTTGTATCGAAAATCTTGACCTGCTGCGATTATTCATAACGCGCAAAAATGCGCTGGTAATCGGCGCTGCGCGCCAGCAAGTCCTCATGTGTGCCTTGATCGACCAGCCGGCCCTGTTTCAGCACCAAAATCCGATCCGCCCAGCGAATCTGGCTCAGGCGGTGGGTAATCAAGAACGTGGTGCGGTGGGCGCTGATGTGGCGCATGGCGCGCTGAATGCGGTCTTCGGTGGCGCTGTCGATGGCGCTGGTGCTGTCATCCAAAATCAAAATGCGCGGATTGGTCAAAAACGCGCGCGCAATCGCAATGCGCTGCCGCTGCCCGCCCGAAAGCATCACGCCGCGCTCGCCCACCTCTGTCTCATACCCATCTTTGAAGCTCTTGATGAACTCGTCGGCCTGCGCTTCCTGCGCGGCGTGGACGATTGCTTGCTGATCGGCGTCGGGACAGCCGAAGGCGATATTTTCGGCCAGCGTACGTGAAAACAGGAACACATCCTGCTCGATGGTCGAGATTTGTGAGCGCAGCGATTCCAGGTTCCAATCGCGCACGTTGATGCCGTCTATGAGAATACGGCCGTTATCCGCATCAAAAATCCGGTTAATCAGGCGCGTCAGCGTAGTTTTGCCCGAACCGGTTTGTCCCACCACGGCAATTGTCTCACCCGGTTCGGCCGTAAAGCTAACATTCTCCAACACGGGATTGCCGCCATAACCAAACGTCACATTTTCAAAAACAACCTGTCCCTTTATCTCCTGAGTGACCCCCTGCTCATTTTCGTCCAGATCCGTTTCCGTATTAATCATCTCCAAAATACGGCGCGCGCTGGCAATGCCTAACTGCACCAGGTTGAAGGAAAAAATCGAAATAAAAGTTGGAAAACGCAGCACCCCCATCAGCCCCATGAAGGCGACCACCTCGCCCGGCGTAATTTCGCCTGCGAACCAGAGCATTGTCGCCTGCAAAAAACCCAAGGCCCAGGCCACACTGAAAACGAGCATCGGCAGGTAGCGCGCCTGAATTTCTCCTTGACGCACAAAATAATCCCGGTAACGGCCGGCGTTGCTGACAAACTTCTGCTGCTCTTGAATTTCCTGCGCATTGCCCTTGACCACTTCGATACCACTGATCGTTTCGGCCAGATCAGCGTTCATGACGCCAAACTCTTCCCGCAGAGAATTGCTGACCGGATTCAACTGGCGCGAATAATCCCACACGGTAATCGCAAAGCCAATTAAAAAGAGACCCGGCACCAGCAGCAGGCGAGTATCCATCAGCCCAATCAATATGATCGGCGCAATGATGCCCATCAACGCATCCACGATGAGCATGAGACCGGGGCTAAACATGATGTTTAAGGTGCGCACGTCGTTGGTAGCGCGCGCCATAATGTCGCCAATGCGCTGGCGGCCGTGAAAGGTCTGGCTTTTGCCGAGCAAACTTGCATATAGTTCGTCGCGTGAATCCCGTTCGATGCGCTGGGCAATAAATTCCGTAGCATAGTTGCGAACCAGGCCCAACAGGCCCTGCAGCGTCGCCGCCACAAAAACACCAACTGCAATCAACATCAGCGCGGATGGAGACCATTCCGGCTGCACAATCAAGTCAAACCCCCGGCCAATGAAAACCTGTATGCCGCTGTAGGCAAAGTTGTTGAGCAAAGCAGCCACTATCACCGTAATGGGCAGCGCCGGATAGCGCCTCAAATGGGACATAATCCAGCGCACCGGCCCGCTGTAATCATATTGGTATTCATTTTCCAGTCTGAATTCGCGCATAACGTTGTGGATCCTTGTTTGTTTTAGACAGTTGAACACCCAATTATACTAAATTTTTAGGGCGTGCGTGGGATTACAAATACCTATTATTCGCAGCCGTTCTGTCAAATTGTGGTAGGGGCGACGCGCTGGGGTTTTATACCTGCCATGCACCAATGTGTTGTCACCCAGCGCGTCGCCCGGTTGCGTTGGCCGATCAAACGGGCAAGGCAATCGGTGACGAGGCCGTTCTGCATGGCGAACATTTTGGCCGATTGCCTGGCCCCTACCAAACATGGTTGAATGGTAGGGGCGACGCGCTGGGGATTTACGCCATGCACCAATGTGTTGTCACCCAGCGCGTCGCCCGGTTGCGTTGGCCGATCAAACGGGCAAGGCAATCGGTGACGAGGCCGTTCTGCATGGCAAACATTTTGGCCGATTGCCTTCCCCCTACCAAACATGGTTGAATGGTAGGGGCAACGCGCTGGGATACGATTTACGCCATGCACCAATGTGTTGTCACCCGGCGCGTCGCCCGGTTGCGTTGGCCGATCATACGGGCAAGGCAATCGGAGAAACGGCCGTTTCCCATCCCCCGTTCCTCTGCTAAAATACGCCTAATAATAATTCAGGAAAAGAGAATTCAGGAAAAAGAGAACCCATATGAAACCATTATCGCGCGTTGCCGGCAGTATTCCCGCCTCAATGACCCTGGTCGTCAATGATAAAGCCAAAGCGCTCAAAGCCGCCGGGCATGATGTGATTGCCCTGGCAGGCGGCGATCCCGACTTCGACACCCCCGACCACATCGTCAATGCCGCTATTGATGCGATCGAAAATGGGGCCACGCATTATCCCAGCCCGATGAAAGGCATTAAACCGCTGCTGGAAGCGATTGCGCGCAAAATGGAGCAGGACAATCAGTTGAAAGTGGATCCCTATACAGATGTTGTGGTGACGCCGGGCGGAAAATGGGCGCTCAATCTGGCGCTGGCGGTGCTGCTCAATCCGGGAGATGAGGTGCTGTATTTTGATCCTTATTGGGTCTCCTACCCATCAATTATCCTGCTGAACGGCGGCGTTCCGGTGCGAATACAGCTTAACAGCGCCGACAATTTCACCATTACGGCCGATCTGGTTCGCGCACACGTCACGCCCAAAACGAAGGCCATCATGGTGAATACGCCCACCAACCCCACCGGGCGCGTGTTGACCCAGGCAGAAATTGATGCAATAACGGCCGTTTCCCTCGCAAACGATCTCTATGTGATCAGCGACGAAATCTATGAAAAGCTTGTTTTTGACGGCCGTCAACATATCTCGCCCGCTTCCCAGCCCGGTATGAAGCAGCGCACGCTGGTAGTCAACGGCTTCTCCAAAGCGTATGCGATGACCGGCTGGCGTATGGGTTATCTCGTCGGCCCGAGCGAGTTAATGCAGATTGCGGCGCGCATCAACGGGCAAACCATCTCATCTGCGGCGGCCTTTACGATGCACGCCGCCGCGGCCGCACTGAACGGCCCACAGGATTGCGTCGCCAAGATGCGTGACTCCTACCAGGCGCGGCGCGATTTTATGGTTCCGGCGCTGAACAGCATCAACGGCGTTGAGTGCCAACTGATCGAGGGCGCCTTTTATCTGATGCCGCGTTTTCCCAACAGCCGTAAAAACAGCCTGGAGTTAGCCAACGCGCTGCTGGATCTGGCAGGCATTGCGGGCACGCCCGGCGGCGCATTTGGAGAGGCGGCGGAAGGGTATGTGCGCTTCTCGATTGCAACGGCGCGGGTTGATTTGGAGCGCGCGGTGGCGCGCATAACAAAAGTCGCACATCAGTTGTGATTGCTGCCTACTTTCATTACCAACGGATAACGGCCGTTTCCAAAACCGCCATTTTGTGCTAAAAATAAATCATATGATCTAGGTAATTCACAAAAACTTTTTGAATAAAGATCAGCGGAAGTTTTTGTGAATTCCTCGAGGAAACCACAGCTTGCCAAGGCTTTTGTTTTTATATAACTTTCTGTGGTTTACCTAACAAAAGTTGTAATCGGGGTGAGCCAGGCTAACCATGAGCAATCGGTTTGACTGGCAGTTTGATGAAGAACCGGAAGAAAAGGCTGTGCGCGCCAGACATCGCTGGTGGTCACCGAACGCTCTCTGGGTTTGGGGCGTAACGGCCGTTCTCCTGGCCGCTTTTCTCGGCGGCTGGTTTTTTGTGCGCCAGCGAGATAAACAGGCCGCCGACGCGCGCATCGCCAGCGTACAGGCCGTGCTCGACCTGGAACACCAGGCATATCAAAACGGCGATGGCGATCTCTTCTTTGGGGTGCAGGCCAATGACCCCGCCTGGTTTGCGGCCCAGCTTCAGCCTGAAAATCAAACATTTTACCAGGCTCAAAACCCGCCTCAAATCACCCAGGCGGATGCGCACGAACGTTTTATCTGGGCCAATGCAAACTGGTCAGACGCCGCCGGAACGTGGCAGCGGCTGCTCTTTTTTGAGCAGCAGGCGGGCATTTGGATACACGTACCGGCCGACCCGGCCTATTGGCAAAACCAGATCACACGCCGCTTCGATTGGGGCCTGCTGCGCTTTCACGTGGTTGACGAATCCTGGGCAGCCAGTATCGGCCAATTTGTGGAAGCGGTTGTCGCTGAGGTATGTGCGGCAGGCTGTGTGGATGAACAAATGCCATTTGTACTGGATGTGCGCGCTGATTTTGCGCCAACGGCCGTTTCCGGCCAGATCAACATCCCATCGCCGCGCCTGATCGGACTGGATGAACAGGGACGGCCGTCGCCCCAATTTTGGCAGCAGCTGCGCCGGCGCATCGAAGATCGCCTCACTCCGGCCACGATTCGCTTCGCTCTTCCACCGGTACGTACAAACCCATGCTGCCGAAACCTCAATTATGAAAGCGCTGCGATCGAATTTATGCGCGAGAATCCACACATTAACGTGGAATTGGTACCATTGGAAGCTTTGCCTGCCGATTTATCTACATTAGCCGAAGAGTTCGATGGTGCGGCCGTACCGCCTTCAGTTGAGATGGTTGCTGCTGGAGCAGTGTATGATCTGACCGATTTTGCCGGCAGCGATTCAGACTTAGTTGCCAGTGATTTTTACGAGCATATCTGGCAGGGAGCGCAATGGCGTGAGCGCATGTGGTTTATGCCATTAACGGCCGAGTTTAATTTGCTCTATTATGATAAAAAAACCTACTCACTTGCCGGAGTACCAGAGCCAAACCTCTTCTGGCAATGGACAGATATCAATGAAAGTGTCCCTGCTGTGTTGGCAGCGCAACCTGAATACAGTTCGTTGATCTGGCAGTTTCTCGACATTTCGCAGGATGCGCTGTTCGCTTATGCTTACTCCTTGGCCGACAGTTGTCCGGAAACGGCCGTTCCTCCGTGCCTCCAACCGCTGCAACCCAACCATATCGCCGGCGCGCTCGATTGGTATAAAAGCCTGGTGCAGCAAGAGCAAATACCGGACTTGACACAGCAATCGGACGGTGAGCGCGAGCAGATTATGAATAATTTCCAGTCGGCGCAACGCCATGCCCTGTTTTGGGTGGATGAGCCAATCAAATTTGAATATTATCAGCTCCTGGACCCTGTAGGCATCGTGCCGTTTCCCGGTGTAGAAAGTCTGGAAGGGGTTACGCCTTTGTGGGTAGATGGGGCATTTATCAGTTCATATAGTAAACGGCCGTATGCCGCCTGGCAGTGGCTCAAATTTCTCAGCCGCCAATCCCCGGTCAAGAGTTACCGCCTTGTTCCGGCGCGCCCATCAGTCGCATCTGACACAAACTATTGGCGCAGCCTTCCGCGCCCGCTGGTTGACGCTATGCGCACTGCCTACACCTTCTCACGACCGGTCACCCTTCCCGAAAAGCGCTATTTTGACTGGGCGCAGCTTGCGGAAGTCGTCTCAGGCGCGCAATCACCCCAAGAAACAGCACAACAAGCCCCCCTGATAAATTGGTTCGGTCATAAATAGGCAGTTCCCAAAAGGAATTTGAAAATTAAGGCCGTGGATAAACTGGGAATTCCTTGAGGAAACCGCAAATTCACCAAGGGTATGAATTTCAAAAACATTTCGCGGTTTACCTGAATTCAGGACACAATTTTCAATATTATTGTATAATTGCTAAAATCAAATCGATTTCTAGCATGGTCAAAAAGCATTTTGCACAAAAGGTGTTTTGTACAAGAATTACGAGGAGGAATGGTAAATGAGTGCAGAAAACGTAACCTTTGAGGGCATTATTGTTGTGGCTTATCCGCAGGAAGGGGCAGCAAAAGAAATGCTCACGAAGGCCACTGAGGCCAAGAAACAAAAAATATTTCAATTTTGGGATGCGGCCGTTATCAGGAAGGATGAGAAAGGGCATTATTATTATGATGAAACCCGAGATATGTCCGCCCCCAGAGGAGCGGGGATCGGGGCCGTACTTGGCGGTTTAATCGGTTTACCCGGTGGTCCGGCGGGGATAGTCCTTGGAGCAGGATTAGGCGCGGCGATTGGCGGGTTTATGGCTAATGCAGATTCCGGCCTTAATGATGATCGCTTAGAAGATGTAGGCCATGCTTTACAATCTGGAAATTCAGCGCTGTTAATCATTTCCAGCCATGATTATTTGCGCGCCATGCAAGAGTATGCCGCCGATGAATACACGACCCAGGCCTTGAATAAATTAACGACTGGTATTTCAGAACACATGGTACAAGGGAAAAATGTAGCCTACCTTATCACCTCCGCCGGACGAAGCGTCAGTTGTCATCGACTTAGAGATGCAAACATTGCGGATTTATTGGACGTAGAGCTACCATCAGAATAAGGGAACTTCGGGAGCTAAACAAGCCAACCCGAAAAAACGGCCGTTTGCAAAGCAAACGGCCGTTTTTTATTCCTGATTACTGGACGCTGACGTTTTTAATTTACCAGACTCCGGTTGATTAGCGAGCATCGTTATCAATGATGCAAAATCTGGGACAAGAACAGCTTCAGGCGGTCATGCTGTGGGTTATCAAAGAACTCACCCGGCTCATTTTCTTCCAGAATCTCACCATGATCCATAAAAACGATGCGGTCAGCGACGCCGCGGGCAAAACCCATCTCATGCGTCACGGCCAGGATCGTATACCCTTCTTTAGCCAAATTCGACATCACATCCAACACTTCTTTCACCATTTCCGGATCAAGAGCGGAAGTCGGCTCATCAAACAACAGAATATCTGGCTCCATGGCCAACGTACGCGCAATGGCCACACGTTGCTGTTGGCCACCGGAAAGCTGCCCTGGATATTTATGCGCCTGCTCCGGAATGCCTACCCGCGTTAACCATTTCATCGCGATCTCTTCCGATTTTTCGCGTGACCATTTACGCACATTGATCGGCGCCAAGGTAATGTTTTCCATGATCGTTAAGTGTGGGAATAGATTAAACTGTTGAAACACCATGCCCACTTCACGCCGAATCTCCGCTATATTGCGTACATCATGTGTAAGTGGAATGCCATTAATGACAATTTCCCCTTCACTATGCTCTTCCAGGCGGTTAATTGAGCGAATAAATGTTGATTTACCTGAACCTGATGGTCCTAGAATGACAATCACATCGCCACGCTTAACACTCAAGCTGACGCCGCGCAAAGCTTCATATTCACCATACCATAGGTGAACATCCTTACAAGAAATTACTTCTTCAGTTATATTCAAGTTTGCAGTAATCATAATTCTACCTCCTTATTACCTTTGACCGACACTTAATCGCGCTTCCATGCGGCGACTATACCAGGACATGATAAAACTACCGATGAAGTAAATCACGCCCACGAACACGTATAACTCCAGGCGCAGCCCCAACCATTGTGGATTAGACACGATGACTCTGGTGATCCCTAACAACTCAAACAAACCGACAATGGCCACCAAAGAAGATGACTTATATGAGCCGATAAACTGTCCCACAATGCCGGGAATCACAATGGTGATCGCCTGCGGTAGGATGATGAAGCGCATCTTTTGTAGTGTGTTTAATCCTATGGCGTCGGCCGCATCGTACTGCCCTCTGGGAATGGCCTGTAAACCACCGCGTATTAGCTCGGCCATGTAGGCTGCTGAGAAAAGCGCGTAACCGATGATCACCGCCCAGACATTTTGCAAGGTCGCTCCTTCACCCAGGAAGAAGGGGGCCATGATAATGGCCATAAAGAGCAAGGTGATTAAAGGTACGCCACGAATAAACTCGATAAAAGCGGCACTGGCGGCAGCAATAACATTGCCCTTGAAAGCTCTCTGCAAAATAACAGCGACGACCAGGATAAGCAGGGGCCAAAAAGCGATTAGTTGTTGTACTGTGTTACTGGCTATAGCTAAAATCTCGGGCGTTGAAGTGGTTAAGCCCCAGATGGTTGCAATAATAGCCACCGGCCAGATGAGCCACCAGGGAATACCGCGAATGGTGCTGCGCCGGCCCAAAGCCAATACCATGCCCATGGGAAAGGACAATATGATTACGGCAGAGGCGATGATCAAGGTGAGCATCAATCCGCCCCAGAGGCTTACATTGATCGGTGGGAAAATCCGCGTTTGCCCTAAGGCCCGCCAGGCAATATAGGCTACCGGCCAGAATAGAACCCAACCAATAAAGCTCAACCAGCTAAATTTAATTACTCTTTGCCACCATAAAAGGGCAAAGGTGCCTACAACAAGGATTTCGCCAATTATCAAGGTGTTTACGTTGATAAAAGAGCCTGTGGCCGGCACGCCGGCTAACAAGATGTAAACAATTACTGGCGAGAGGATCCATAGAGCGGTTAGAATACGCCCCAAGGGCCTGATACGTGCTAAAAGTCCACTCTTGTTCGCCGCGAAACTGATACCCGCCATAATGACAAAAAAGGCCACGACTATCCAGACGCGATATAGTTCTTCCCGGGGAAAACGGCCGTAAATCAACAAATCCCAGGCCCCAATAATAACTCCCCAGGTTGCCCCATCTGGACTCTGAAATTGTGGTTCAGTGAGCGCCGGGCTGAAGGTCGCATTGACCACTGCCCATTGCCAGATACCGTTTACTATCGCATAGACCGCTAAAAGCAAGAACAAGGTGAGCAAGACATTGGATACGGAACTCAGTAAATTGGCTTTTAACCAGCGACCGGCCCGCGAATGGCGAATATGCAGCCCTTCGGCGACAGCCACCAGAATGCCAATGAACCAGAGAATTAGGATGAGCGTGGTTGCTAGGGGAAAAGTCCCCAATTGGTTAATGGTTAAAGCCAATGTTGCCAACGCTAAAACGACCACCCAAATGGTTAACAACCACGAGCCGGTAAGATTGTCCTGCAAGAAGTATTGCCAGTTAAATCGCCGGCTAACAGATTCTTGAAAACGTTCGCTGAATGTTTCTGTTATTGCAGTCATTTTTACCTCTCCACCAATTTATTGCGCTCATTGTACCAGTTCAAGATCAACGAGAAGACCAGACTAATTATCAAATAAACCAACATCATTAGCACCATCAATTGTAAGGCGCGGCCCGATTGGTTCATCGTCGTAAAAGCAACCATGTACATGTCGGGGAAGCCAATGGCGATGCCCAAACTGGTATCCTTCATCAGGCTCAGATAGACGCCAATAAGTGGGGGAATAATCACTTTCAACGACTGAGGCAAAACAATCAGGCGCAAACGCTGGCTCTCATTCAAGCCCAGCGCTCGGGCAGCTTCATTTTGCCCTTTACCCACGGATTGAATCCCGGCGCGCACAAGCTCGGCTAAAGAAGCGCCATAAAAGAGCGTGAGCCCGATGAGCAGGGCGGTGAATTCTGGTCTAAGCGTGCTGCCCCCAGCGATGTTCAGACCTTCCCGTGACGGTACGTTCCAGACAACGGGCCGTTCGGGCACATCAATCAGCAGATGAGCGTTGGGATTTTCCAAAGATGAGCGCTCAGATGCTAAAACTGATTTAGAAGCGGCGACAGCTTCGCAAGACCCCTCATTATAAGCATCCGTAGCCTGGTCAATGCGGTCAAAACGATTCGCCTGATAAGGAATGCCCATGCTGCGGAACTGCCGGGTTAGATTGGTTTCGGCAGCTGCATCCCGCAGCACACAGAGTTGAAAAGTGGCAGCGGCAATTTCTTCTGGGGATAATGTGTCTAAATCGCTGAGAAAATCCAGTCCGGTGCGATTAAGCATAACATTTTCCAAATCGCCAATTTCTCTGATCCGGCTGGCTTTGGACGTCAGCAATCCTTGCGTATTAGACACGGAGCCGGCGATAAACCAGCCAATGCCGGCAATGATCAGGAAAGCAAGAATTCCCCAGGTCCAGCGGTTGCTGCTGCGTCCTGTTTTCTCCTCGCGCCGTCCCAATAATATCCACATCACCTGGAATTGGATAATCCCCAGAATCAGAAAGGCTAACCAGATGGCGGCCGAAGAGGTGAGTTGGGTGGAGGGGATGCTTAAGCCGCGATTGGTAATAAAAATGGGTAAACCCAATGGCTGCGCAGCTTCGCGTACATCAGGGAAGGCTAAAATGACTGTAAAATAGATGAAGAAGAGTTGTAGGAGTATAGGGGTGTTGCGAAATAACTCGATGTAGATCAGGGCAATTTTGTTCACCAGCCAGTTTTTGGAAAGTCGCGCGATGCCGACAAAGAGACCTAAAAATGTAGTCAAAACGACTGCCATCAGGCCGACTTTGAGCGTGTTCAAAATGCCGTTTAGAAAAGCAAACCAGTATGAGTCAGTATTGACATAATCAAGAACGGTGTCCCCGATATCAAATCCCGCCTGGCTGGACATGAAATCATAGGCACACAGATAACTGAATGTGCCGTTACGACAGAGAAATTGGGACTCGCCGAGTTTATTTACATTGGCAGCGAAATTACTGCCGAGCAAACGAAAAAAAAGAATTACCAGAATGATGAAGCCGATCTGTCCAAAGACACCTAAAATCCGTGTGTCGCGCCAAAAGGGTACGGATTGTTGGGCTTGCAGTTCTGTTTGTGGGGGGCCGGTAATCTGAGCCATTTGAAATCCTCCTTCGTTACCATGACCAAACGGCCCGATCTGTGGCGGGCTGTTTTGATTTCAGATGATAAACGACCAAATAGGGGTTGTTTCCCGGAGATTAAAAATTTCCGGGAAACTACCTCAACATCTAACTACTGCAACGGTAAATTGCCAAAAAGCTAAACTTATTGATCATCTATAGAGGAGAGAGCAACCTTAGATGCGGCTAGCTGAGGCGCCAAACCCAGCATTTGAGAATGCCTCTCTCCTCCTCATTGCGGAGTGAAGTCTCGTTTGTTTAACGGAACGGAGGTGAGTATAACAAACCGCCTTCGGTCCACTGCGCATTTAAGCCACGCGGTAAGCTGTAGGGTGTATCAGGACCGAGGTTGCGGTCGTAGATCTCACCATAGTTGCCGACTTGTTTGATGACCTGCACACAGAAGTCATTGCTCAAGCCCATGGCCTGGGCCAGGTCACCTTCGACACCAAGCAGGTTGAGGACAACCGGATCGTCGCTGCCTAAGAATTCATCTACATTCTCAGAAGTGATGCCCAATTCTTCGGCCTGGATAGTGCAATTGACGGTCCACATCACAATATCGCCCCAATTGTTGTCACCGTGGCGAACCAATGGTCCCAGCGGCTCCTTGGACATGGTCGCATCCAGGATGATGTGGTCTTCAGGAACGGTCAACTGGGTTTGAACGGCAACAAGCCCGGATTTGTCGGTGGTTAAGCCGTCACAGCGCCCTTCATCGTACGCCTGGGTGGTGGAGGGGTTATCGGGAAAAACAACCGATTCGGCGTTGATACCCAAAAGGCGGAAAACGTCAGCCAGATTCTTTTCCGTGGTAGTACCGGCCTGCACACAAACGGTGCCGCCTTCAAGACCCTCAAGGTCGGTGATGCCGGAATCTTTACGCACCATCATGCCCTGGCCATCGTAAAAGGTGACAGGGGCAAAGTCAAAGCCAAGCGATGTATCACGGCTGATGGTCCAGGTGGTATTACGAATAAGGACATCAGCCTCACCGGACTGCAGGACGGGGAAACGTTCGGTTGCTGTGGTCGGACGACCCTCAACCGCTTCAGCGTCACCAAACACGGCCGCAGCAATTGCGCGACAGAAATCCCAATCAAAGCCGCTAAAATTACCTGCTTCATCAACAAAACCGAAGCCAGGCAAAGTGCCGTTATTGGCGCAAACCAATTGGCCGCGACTTTGTATTTCAGCTAATGTGTCGCCGCCGCCAGCAAATTCAATAGCTTCTGCTGCGGCTGGCTCACCACCACCCGCCTGAGCTTCTTCCAACATCGCTTTGGCTTCTGCGGCTTCGGCCTGTGCAGCTTCCAACTGGCTTTGTAATTCTGCTACCTGTGCATCAGATGCAGAGTCACCGCCGCCGCCGCAAGCGGCCAAAACAAACAGTAATAAAACAAGCGCTGCAATAAATAGGATACCTTTTTTAGACATATCGAATGTTCTCCTCCAAAAATTTTTTATATTAAACAACTATCATTAACATTTGGGAAATTGAAAATACTATTGTAATTTTTATTCCGTCGACACCACCTCCTTCGAAAATTAACCCTGCTCAAGTAAACTTTGATCCAGGTATAAAAAAATTCTTTTCATATCAGCTTGTGTGATATGTTGTTACTATTTTGCGCTTAACACACATATGTGATCGTTTTTCAGTGGAAGATGCGTTGATATTTCTCTGATATTTCAGGCATAAGTATAACGACCCGCCGAATTTGGGCAAGTTTTTCGTAGATGAATCGTGCGATAGTAACATTTTTGAGCCTGAATCAATATGCTATAATCCGCCAGTTATGCAAAATCACAAGAAAAAACTCCGTGGTTTGTTGCAGATTTTGCTGAGTCTGCTGCTTTTAAGCCTGCTGCTTTACCAGGTTGGCCTGGACAAAGTCGTTGATACGCTGACGCATATTAACTGGGGCTGGTATCTGCTGGCGTTTTTGATTTTCTTGCTCAATATCGTTATTCGCGCCTATCGTTGGTTTATTTTGCTGCACTCGATTGACGATCGCCCCCCGCTCGTGCGGCTGATCTACCTTTATTTCCTTGGCTTTTTCGCCAACAATTTCATTCCATCGGGGTTTGGCGGGGATGTCATTAAAGTATTAAATCTGCGCCAGCATTATGGGCATGGCACGGAAGCTTTAAGTTCCGTGGTTATGGAACGCGCAACCGGACTAATGGGTTCTGCGCTAATCGCTCTGGCTGCGTTGATTTGGAATGCTTTGTCGCATACAACCCAGGTTGAACTGCCAACCGCCCTTTGGGTTACGATTACGCTAATCAGCGTAGGAATTCCGGCGGGATTTCTGACCCTACGCTATGTTGACCTGCTTGGCTTTTTGAGCAAACGTTTTCCTATTATTACCCGGCTGCCTTTATATGATAAGGTTGAGCGTCTGATGGGCACAATCCGCCTGTACCCATTCCCTGTTTTGATGCGCGCCTTGTTAATCAGTCTGCCGTTTACAATCGATTTGATTCTGGTTCAATTTTTTGTGGCGCAGTCGCTCGCGGCAGATTTGCCGCTATCTATCTTCCCTTTATTTGTACCTTTGATTGCTTTGTTTAATTTATTGCCGATTGCTTTTAATGGCCTGGGTGTACGTGAAGGGGTGTATTTGTTTTTGTTTGTGCCCATTGGCGTGCCGCCGGAAACGGCCGTTGCCATGTCGCTGGCCTATTATTTCCTCCGTTTTGGCGCCGGTCTAATTGGCGGTTTGATGTATATGCTATCCAGCCTGGCTAATTTTGTACGCACCCCGCGCCCCGAAAACTTGTAAACAAGTTTCCCATATCACAAATGGCTATCAAACGTAAAGCAGCAGTTTTTGGCCTGGACGGCGTCACATTTGACCTGATTCAACCGTGGCTGGATGAAGGGCGTTTACCCAATCTGGCCCGGTTGTTACATGAAGGCGCTAACGGCCGTTTACGCTCAACTATTCCCCCTGTCTCCGCCTCCGCCTGGGCCTCCTTTGCCACCGGAACCAACCCGGGCCAGCATGGGCTGGTGGACTTTACCTTTCCCGCGCCGGACGGTTACGAGATTCAAATCACAAACGGCCGTACCCGCGCCGTGCCCGCATTATGGGATCTGGTCGGCGCCATGGGCGGCGCCAGCGGCGTAATCAGCATGCCCATGACCTACCCGCCCCAGCCGCTGGATGGTTTTATGCTCTGCTCTTTTCTGACGCCCAGCGCCGAGAGCCAATACACCTATCCGCCGGCGCTGCAAAATGAGTTAAACCAGGCCATAGGCCCGTTTCCGCTGCACATGTCGGAAAAAGGACGCGGTAAAAACCCGGAGTTGTTTGTGCGCGCTGTCAAACAAATGGAAATTGAGCGCGCCAAAACCGTGCGCTATTTACTGCAAAACAAACCCTGGGATTTGTTTATGTATGTGTTTGAGACCACCGACAATTTGCAGCATGAGGTGTGGCATTTGTTAGACAAAACCCACCCGCTGTATGACGCCGAAACGGCCGCCGCCGTCGTGCCGGAAATCCTCGACTACTATACCACCGTGGACGGCCTGCTGGGCGAAATGTTGGAACTCGTTCCCGATGATGCGCTGGTCGTCATTCTTTCAGATCATGGCTTTGGCCCCTTCCACAAATTTTTCCACATCAACAATTGGCTGGCGGCCAACGGCTGGCTAAAGTTTAAGCGCGCGCCGCTCAGTTTGCTCAAGCGCGCCGCCTTCAAAGCCGGTCTCACCCCGATCAACGCCTTAAAATGGGTCAACCGCCTGCGCCTGAGCGGCATGCGCAAAAATGTCAAACGCGGGCGCGGCGGCAAAATGCTGCGCCGGCTCTTCCTTTCATTTAACGACGTTGATTGGGCGCGCACCAGGGCCTTTTCGGTGGGTAACTTTGGGCAGGTCTATTTGAACGTGGCCGGGAAACGGCCGTTCGGCCCCGTCACGCCCGATGAATACGACAAGCTGCGGGACGCAATCAGCGCCGCTGCCCAGGCATACCGCGATCCCCGGGACGGGAGCCAGGTTGTCCCAGTTGTCTACAAGCGCGAAACGATCTTCCACGGCGTCAGCGCAGACAAACTGCCCGACCTGGTGCTGCATACTGACCGCGCCAAATATGTTTCCTTTGGCCATGCCGATTTTGGCTCCAACAAAATTATCGAACCGAGCAGCGGACAAACCGGCCACCATCACATGGTTGGCGTTTTAGGACTGCGCGGCCCCGACGTGCGCGCCGGCCTGACGCTGCCGGAAGCAAGTTTGCTTGATTTAGCCCCTACAATTCTGCACTACATGGGCCTGCCCGTGCCGGATTATATGGATGGACAGGTTCTCACCCACGCCTTCACCGATAGTTTTAACGCTGAAAACCAGGTTGTTATGCAGCATATGGATTTAAGCGCTGGCGGCGGCGCTGGCGGCGTCACATCCGCCGAAGAAGCTTTGGTGATGGAAAAATTACGCGACTTAGGTTACGTAGCCTGACAAAAAATGTCATTGTTGGATTAATTTATCGATATCAAATCCCTCTTCAAGCGGATTTACAAAGCGTACCCCTTCAACAACGACCCCGCTGTTAGGTAATTCACAAAAACTTTTCGCATAAAAGTCAGCAGAAGTTTTTGAATAAAGATCAGCGGAAGTTTTTGTGAATTCCTCGAGGAAACCACAGCTTGCCAAGGCTTTTGTTTTTATATAACTTTCTGTGGTTTACCTAAAATCTTCACTAAATACATATTGTATTTGATGCAGATGTGCAATAGCCCAAATTTGAGCATCCCAATTTCTCTTCATGAGAATGCGCTTTACATTGGTGCTTTTCCGCCTACGCTTGCCCTGCAAAGTTTCCGCTTCTCAAACCAGCATGTTACAATCCACGCCATGGAAGGTAAGGATTTAAGTCTGGTTATTCCGGTCTACAATGAAGTAGAAAACCTGCGCGCACTGATGGACGAGATTCGCAGTGCGCTGGATAACCAACCAATCGATTATGAAGTAATTTTTATTGATGACGGCAGTTCGGACGGCAGTTTTGCTTTGTTAGAAGAACTGCACACGGAAGACGGCCGTATCCGGGCCATTCGTTTTCGGCGCAACCACGGGCAAACGGCCGCTTTTGCCGCCGGGTTTGACCATGCCCAGGGACGTTACATTGTCACCCTCGACGCCGACGGCCAGAACGACCCGGCCGACATTCTCAAACTCCTGGCCAAAATTAAAGAAGGGGACGCCGATGTCGTCAATGGCTGGCGTCAAAACCGCCAGGACGCCTTGCTAATGCGTAAAGTACCTTCGCGCATTGCCAACAAGTTAATTGCGACAACCAGCGGCGTGCACCTGCACGATCGCGGCTGCTCCATGCGCATGTTTCGCGCAGAAGTCGTGGGTGATTTGCACCTGTATGGAGAAATGCATCGCTTTATTCCTGAATTGTGCAGCTTCGCCGGTTATACCTTGACCGAAGTACCGGTCAACCATCGCCCGCGGATGGCCGGTGAATCAAAATATGGCATTTCGCGCACGTTCCGCGTCATCGTTGACCTGTTTACCATCCTGTTCTTGCGCAAATACAGCGACCGGCCCATGCACCTTTTTGGCAATATCGGGTTTCCCATGGCGGCGATTGGTTCATTGATTTTGTTCTCGCTGGGAGTGGCCAAGATTTGGGCCGGCATCAGCGGCGGATGGGCTGGATTTCATGCGTATCAGATCGGGGAACGGCCGTTGCTGCTTTTAGGCGTTCTATTTGTCATCCTCGGTGTGCAATTCATCGCTCTTGGCCTGATCGCTGAATTAAATGTACGCACCTACTACGAAGCGCAGGGTAAAACCGTCTATTACATTCGCGAAATCATTGGGAGTGAAGGTGTAAAACAGGCAAACCCTAAGTGAGTCAGCAAACCAGCAGGCTGAAATGCTGAAGTACTTTATTACTTATGAAACTACTAATCATCGGCTTCGACGGCGCGACTTTTGATCTGATTCGGCCCTGGGCAGCACAGGGTCACCTGCCCAATTTAGCCGCGCTCATGCAAAACGGCGTACATGGCGATCTGCTTTCCACCCTACCGCCCGTCACCAGCCCCGCCTGGCCCACCTTCATGACCGGCTGCAATCCCGGCAAACATGGCGTCTTTGACTTCATCCAGCCGCATGGCGACAACTTCACGCTCGTCAACGCCACCCGTATTCGCCAACCCACAATCTGGCAGCGGCTTTCCGAAGCGGGTTACCGCGTGGGCGTCATGAATGTGCCCGTCACCTATCCGCCAGGTGAAGTTAACGGCTATCTCATATCCGGGCTGCTGAGTCCCAACAAAGAGGAAGCCAGCTATCCGGCCGATTTTATCCGGCGCTACGAACCGGAATTAGGCCCCTATCGCATTACCCCCACCATTCAATACAAACCCGGCATTGAGGCTGAATTTATTGCCGACCTCTACGACCTGATTCATACGCGCGGACGCTGGGCGTTGGGCCTGATGCAGCGTGAGCCGGTGGATGTGATGATGGTGCATTTTATCGCCATGGACGTGATGAAACACGCGCTTTGGCGTTTCATGGACCACAATCACCCGCGTTACGAACCCAGCCCGTTCGAAAACGCCATCCTGGAGGGGTACAAGCTGGTTGACAGCTACATCGGGCAGCTCATGGCGCAGCTTCCGCCGGACGCCCACACGCTGGTGATGTCGGACCACGGCTTTGGCCCGCTGTTGAACATGGTTAATTTGAACGTCTTTTTTATGCAAAAGGGCTTGATGAAGCTAAAGCGTGACCCGTGGACGCAGGTAAAAGCGTGGGCTTTCAGGCGCGGCATCACGCCTTCATCGGCGTATAGTTGGATTGTGCGGCTGGGGCTGCAAAATCTGGTGACGCGCGTGTCAAAAAAGGCGCGCAACGACGTGATTGGTAAGTTTCTGAGCTTTGACAGCGTCGATTGGAGCCGCACGCTGGCTTACAGCATGGGACATGTCGGTCAGGTTTATCTGAATGTAAGCGGGCGCGATGAACACGGCATTATTGCGCCGGAAAATATGGCGCAGCGGCGCGATGAGGTTGTGGCTGTTTTGCAGGAGCTTGTGGATAAAAACGGCCGTTCCATCCTCAGCAAAGTTATTACCGGCGCAGAAGCCTATCATGGCCCTTACGCTTTTAAAGGACCTGATCTGCACCTGGTGCTGGATGATTACAACATGATCGCCTGCCCGCTCTTTGCGACAGAAGGCAGGGTCATGACGCACCAGATTCGGGGCGATTCCGGCTGCCATCGCAGCGAAGGCATTTTTCTGGCGCACGGGCCGACGATTAAATCGGGCGAATTGCTGCCGGCTAACAATATTCTTGACCTGGCGCCGACCATTATGCATATGCTCGGACAGGCGGCGCCGGCGGTGATGGACGGCCGTGTCCTGACCGAAATTTTCACCTCCCCGCAAGAGGTGGTAATCGCAGATGACGAAACCGCTGAATTAGTCACGGAACAGGGCTTTAGCGCTGAAGACGCGGACCAGGTCGAAGAACGGCTGCGCGGTCTGGGTTATTTATAAGTGCTGGAAATTGAGCCAATGCTGCCCACCGATTGGCCTGCCGTGCGGGCTATTTATCAGGCAGGGATTGAAACGGAGCAGGCAACTTTTGAAACGGCCGTTCCCACCTGGGAAACATTTGACGCCGGTAAACGCCCCGACTGCCGCCTGGTGGCGCGTCAACAAAATGAAATCGTTGGCTGGGCTGCGCTCAGTTTGGTGAGTAAACGTGCTGTGTACGCCGGCGTTGCCGAAGTGAGCGTGTATGTCGCCGCGGCTGCGCGCGGCCGCGGCGTGGGCAAAGCGCTGCTGCAAGCATTGGTTGTGGCTTCAGAAACTGCCGGCGTGTGGACTTTGCAAGCCTCTATTTTCCCCGAAAACAGCGCCAGCATAAAGCTCCACGCCGCCTGCGGCTTTCGTATCATTGGCCGGCGCGAACGTGTGGCCCTACATTATGGAATTTGGCGCGATACAGTACTCCTAGAACGCCGCAGTCGCGTTGTAGGTTTCGAGAGATAAATTTTTCCATCCAAATTTGAGTATATAATAAAATAAAGTAGAATAGGTGTTCTAAAGATCGTGATTAATGGAACTCCAGGAGGTTGTGCAATGCGACCATTTCTCAAATGGGCTGGCGGAAAATATCGCATCGTTGATCGAATAAATCAAGTCTTGCCTCCTGGAAAAAGGTTGGTTGAGCCCTTTGTAGGCTCTGGCGCTGTATTTCTTAACACAAATTTTCCAGCCTATTTTCTTAGCGATTCAAATGCTGACCTGATCAACCTCTTTGTTCGTCTTCAAAATGAAGGCCCCGATTTTATAAAATATTGCAAATCATTTTTCAAACCTGAAAACAACGATCCGGCTAAATTTTACAAATTCCGGGATAGATTCAATTCTTCCCAAAACAAACGTGAAAAATCGGCTCTTTTTGTCTACTTAAATCGACATTGTTTCAATGGATTATGCCGTTACAATTCAAAGGGTGGGTTCAACGTGCCATTTGGTCGCTATAAAAAACCCTATTTCCCTGACGAAGAGATGCTGTTCTTTTACGAAAAGTCAAAAACAGCAGCGTTTCGGCAAGCAGATTTCAAAGAAACAATGAGATCCGCTCAAGCAGGTGATGTGGTTTATTGTGACCCTCCTTACGTCCCTCTCTCCGATACCGCAAATTTTACCAGTTACAGTTCAGGCAAGTTTGGTCTTAATGAGCAAAAAGAGTTGGCAGAGCTGGCAAGGGAATTGGCGCAGCAAGGCGTCATTGTTGTGATTTCAAACCACAACACAAAATTTACGCGGGCTGTCTATTCCAGTGCGTCTCGCACGGAATATTTTGACGTTCGGAGATTAATTAGCTGCAATGGAGATAATCGACAAAAAGCCAGCGAAGTGTTAGTTGTGTTTGACGCAACGGCCGTTCTTGCCAAATCATACCAGCAAAAGAGCAACGAAAACGGCCGTTACCCCGCCCACAAATGAAGCCAGCAAATTGACAATATCGTTATTCATCCACGCCCAGCCGCGCAGCGGCCGCGTTTGTGCGCCGCACTTGTGCAGCTTGCGCTCCGTATCCTTCTGGCAGGTATCACAATAATAGATTTGCTGCACCGTCGCGCCCAAAAGACTGTCGAACAAGGACCCTACCAGACCGCCCAGCGCGCCCGCCAGCGCTGTTGACAAAATTCCGGCGTCCGTCAACAGGCCGGCAGTCAGGCCAATAAGTAATCCGCCTAGAAAGGAAACCATCGTGCCCAGCGGGGAAACGCCGCCCGATGTACCAACCTCGACAGAACGGCCGTTTGTAATCAACCGCGGCGGGCTTTTGCTAAGCGTCCCCAACTCGGTCGCCCAGGTATCGGCCGTTACCGCGCCCATCACCCCCACAAACATAAAAAACCAGACCTCCGGCGCGACTACCTCCGGCGGCACAACTGCATTCAAAACAGCAACCAGCGCGCCCAGCCCTCCGTTGGCAAACACCTGTCCCATATCCCGCCGGTGACCCTTATCAAATTTTTCGGCTGCGCTTCTTTTTTGATCCTCTTTAAAGTGGGACAACAAACTGGAGCTGACAAAAAACACCCCTAACACAACGCCCCACTGCCAGCCGCCCAAACCAAACGTCAGCGTACCGATAATCAGCGCGCCGGCCGCCCCGGACGTGGAAAGCGAACCGCGCCAATAAGCCAAGACGGCAATTAACACGCTAAAACCAAAAGCAATTAATAGATTCATTATTGTAGTCATAAACATGCAGCGGAGTTTACCAAATGGGGGGATGGCTGTCAGCTAAAGATACTTGTGAAGTTTAGGTAAACCGCAGAAAATTCTTGAAAATATAACGAATTAGAAATCTGCGGTTTCCTCAAGAAATTGGCAGATTTTTTATGACCTTTATTTTTGATTACTTCCTGCCAATTACCGAAAATAAAATCATCGAAAAACTGGAAGCGCCGGCTGTCTTCAATCACAATATGACACCCTACATATGTTGAATGTGATCTATGGCACTTGATTTACAGGCGCGCATGCTTCACACTGTAAACGTCTTTTGCTGCCCGCCTATGGCAACAGATTGACAAATCCCAATTGTACCTTCCCAAAAATCCCACCAGTAACAATTCAAACTCTAGGGCGGCTTTCACAGCCCCCATTGATCAAACTGAATTGTTACGCTCATATAAAAACAGGAGATTCAAATGAGCGAAAATCTGAACCCGTTTGCCATCGCGCAAGCCCAATTAGATGAAGCCGCGGCCGTGCTGCAGCTCGACCCGGCCATGCATACTTTTTTACGCCAACCGATGCGAGAAATTCATTTTACCATTCCGGTACGCATGGATGACGGCAGCGTGCGTGTTTTCAATGGTTTTCGCGTGCAGTATAACGATGCACGCGGACCCGCAAAAGGGGGCATTCGCTTCCATTGGGAAGAAACCATTGATACGGTGCGCGCTCTGGCAGCCTGGATGACGTGGAAAACGGCCGTTGTCGATATCCCCCTCGGCGGCGCCAAAGGAGGCGTCATTTGTGACCCGCGTGAACTCACTCCCTCCGAACTGGAGCGGCTCTGCCGTGGTTACATGCGCAAACTGGCGCGCAACGTTGGCCTGACGCAAGACGTGCCCGCGCCTGATGTGTACACCAACCCCCAAATCATGGCCTGGATGATGGACGAATACGAAGTGCTGATGAGGCATCACGAACCGGGCGTCATCACCGGCAAACCATTGGAGTTGGGCGGATCAGCCGGCCGTAATGACGCCACGGCGCGCGGCGGTATCTATACGCTGCGTGAAGCAGCCGATGTATTGGGCATCGATCTGGCCGGCAAAACCGCCGCTATTCAAGGCTATGGCAATGCCGGCACATTTGCCCATAAGCTGGCCGAAGAGCTGTTGGGCATGAAGGTGATTGCCGTGAGCGACTCACGCGGCGGCATTATTAATCCCAAAGGTCTGGATTACAAAGAAACCTACGCCTATAAAATGAAAAATGGCGCGCTGAAAGATTATCCCGGCTCGGACGCCATCACCAATGCGGAACTGTTGGAATTGGATGTGGATGTACTCTTCCCCTCTGCACTGGAAAATGTGATCACCGAGAAAAACGCCGGCAAGATTAAAGCCAAAATCTCCGCTGAGCTGGCCAACGGGCCGACAACGCCTGAAGCCGATGAAATCCTCTATGCCAACGGCGTGTATGTGCTGCCCGATTTTCTTTGCAACGCCGGCGGCGTGACGGTCAGTTACTTCGAAATGGTGCAAAACGCGTATCAATATTATTGGTCGGAAAAAATGGTTCACGAACGTCTCGACCAAAAAATGACCAAAGCGTATTACGCCGTCCATAAAATGGCGATTTCTAAAAAGGTCAATAACCGCGTGGCCGCTTATCTGGTTGCGGTTGATCGAGTTGCGCAGGCGGTGCGTTTGCGCGGTTGGGTGTAATATTTTGTAAACTGCATCGCGAATCGCCACTTCCGCGTTTTTACCAGCCCGTAGGCCGATGTCTACGGGCTTTTTTTATGGCAAACCTTCCCGATCATGGGCAAGACATTAATTCAGAGCTGCTCGAATCGACCTTTATTGAAATCCCTGCGTAAAAACGGTACACTTCTGACGCTTTCCTGTTAAGAACAAACGCCCAAATGGGCAGGCAGTTCATTAATAAAACCCACTTTTTGAGGTAAACAATCCCATGAGCGAAAATTTGAACCCGTTTGCCATTGCGCAGGCCCAATTCGACGAGGCTGCCCAGGTTTTACAGCTCGATCCGGACATGCGCGATTTTTTGCGCCAGCCAATGCGTGAATTTCATTTCACCATTCCGGTGCGCATGGATGATGGCAGTGTCGAAACCTTCAAAGGGTTTCGCGTCCAATATAATGATGCCCGCGGGCCGGCCAAAGGCGGCATTCGTTTTCACCCTGATGAAACAATTGACACGGTGCGCGCGTTGGCGGCGTGGATGACCTGGAAAACGGCCGTTGCCGACATTCCGCTAGGCGGCGGCAAAGGAGGCGTCATCTGTAATCCGCGTGAAATGTCCCGATCAGAATTGGAACGACTCAGTCGCGGTTATATGCGCTGTATTTCCCGCTATGTGGGTCTCACCCAGGATGTACCCGCCCCGGATGTCCACACCAATCCTCAAATTATGGCCTGGATGCTGGATGAATATGAAGTATTAAATGGCCATCATGAGCCGGGCGTGATTACCGGAAAACCGCAGGCGCTGGGCGGCTCGGCCGGTCGCAGTCCCGCTACGGCAATGGGCGGCGTTGTCACGATTCGTGAAGCGGCCAAACTAATTGGCATGGATCTGGCCGGCGCAAGCTGCGCTATCCAGGGTTATGGCAATGTGGGATCATTTGCCCACCAGTTGGCCCACGATCTATTCGGTATTAAAGTTGTCGCTGTCAGCGATGAATTCGGCGCCATTTACAACCCCAACGGGCTTGACCCGCAAACCGTCTCACGCCACTTGCGTAAAACCGGCCGGGTCAACGGCTGCGTTGATACCGACTCCATCACCAATACGGAACTGCTCGAGTTGAATGTAGACATTTTGATCCCGGCGGCGATTGAAAACCAGCTTACCGGGCAAAATGCTGATCATATCAAGGCCAAAATTATTGCCGAACTCGCCAATGGACCAACCACACCCGAAGCAGACGCCGTCTTCAACGAAAAAGGTATTTACATCATTCCCGATTTCCTCTGCAATGCGGGCGGCGTAACGGTAAGCTATTTCGAAATGGTACAAAACGCTTACCAATTTTATTGGGATGAGGATCTGGTACAGCAGCGACTCGATCAGAAAATAACCACTGCTTTCCACGCTGTCCACAATATGGCGCAGGCGCGGAATGTGCCCAATCGTGTTGCGGCTTATCTGGTCGCAGTCAACCGTGTGGCGGAAGCGGTGCGCTTGCGGGGTTGGGTGTAAGGCGGAAGAATCGAGTTTCTTTGCCAAAAAAGAACATTTGTGCTATAATATATAGGATTAGGACATTTTTACCAATTTGCGCCCAACCCCTTTTGTTCACTATATAAACGTGATAGGATAAAAATGTAAATACTGTTTCAGTCCCTTAAAGGGCTGCCATAAACAAACCAAATAAGGAGTGGGTATCATGTACCAAAAGATAATTATTATTGGCAATTTAGGACGAGATCCGGAAATGCGGTATATGCCGGATGGCACGGCCGTTACCAGTTTTAGCGTCGCCACCAGCCGTCGTTGGACAGATCGTCAATCCGGCCAGCCGGTTGATGAAACAACCTGGTTCCGCGTCACCGTATGGGGGCGTCAAGGCGAAACAGCCAACCAATACCTCAGCAAGGGCAGCAAAGTGCTGGTTGAAGGCCGCATCAAGCCTGATACCAACACCGGTTCGCCCCGTTTATGGACCCGGCAGGATGGCACCGTTGGCTCCTCTTTTGAAGTCACGGCTGACGCTGTGCGCTTCTTGAGCGGGCGTGAAGACGCTGGCGGTTATGAAGCTGACGGCAGCGATGATTTCAGCAGTACTGCCCCGGCCCAGGAAGAAGACGAAATTCCATTCTAAACGTATCGTGAACTCGTTACGTTCAGGTATTCAACATTGCAGTTAATCAGCCGGATATTTAGCCCTGGAAAATGGTTTTAGGGTCATTCACAAACCCAAAACCAAAGCTGTAAAAAATAGCCTTCAAAAAATTCGCTGAAAAATCTACTGGACTTTTCAGCGAATTTTTTATTCTTCGGCAGGTTGCTTTAGGTAAACCGCAGAAACTATTCGGAAATTACAAAGGACTTGAACTGCGGTTTTCTTGAGGAATCGGCAACGTTTAGAGCGATTCTAATTTTGAAATATTGTTGCCGATTACCTGGGTAAACCGCAGAAACTATTCGGAAATTACAAAGGACTTGAACTGCGGTTTCCTTGAGGAATCGGCAACGTTTAGAGCGATTCTAATTTTGAAATATTGTTGCCGATTACCTAAACTAAAGCGCCCCCATTTTGTTTTTCAGGTCAATGGATCAAGTTGCCAACGGCCGTTTCCCCACGTATGATACCCGCTTCAACATTCAAGCTTTTTGGAGAAACCATGAATGCAATCAAACGGCCCATCAGCGCCGACGATCTATACAAACTAAAAATTGTTTTTGACCCCCAAATCTCACCTGACGGCGCGCACGTCATCTTTTGTGTTCGCCGGGTGGATCGTAACAGTGAGAAAAAGTTTTGCAACCTATGGCTCGTCCCGACAAATGGAAACGAGCCGCCGCGCCGGTTTACCTTTGGCGACCAGGTCGACAGCCAGCCGCGCTGGTCACCGGATGGACAAACAATTGCCTTTTTGTCCAATCGGGCAGATGAAAAACAGACGCAAATTTATCTGCTTCCGTTTGGCGGGGGTGAGGCACGGCCGTTAACCGACCTCAAGGGCAGTTTTGCCAGCTTCGCCTGGTCACCGGACGGGACGCAGTTGGTCGTTCAGTTCCGCAAAAAGGATGCAGATGCAATCGAACGTGAGCAAGATGAGCAGAAAAAGAAGCTGGGCATCGTCACACGCCGCATAACCAGCCTGGAGTACAAGCTGGACGGCGCCGGCTACCTGCCGCAGGAAAAGTGGCACATCTGGACCGTAAATGTCGCCAACGGTGAGGCAAAACAGCTCAGTAACGGCCGTTTCCACGAAACCGAACCCTGCTGGACGCCGGACGGGCAGCATATTGTGTGCATTTCCAATCGCAGCGAACGCGCAGATCAGGAGCCGGAAGCCACCGAACTGTACTTGATTTCAGCCGCCGGAGGGGAACTACGCCATATAAAATCTCGCTACAGTCGCAAATTTTTGCTTTCTGTTTCCGCAGACGGGCAGTGGGTTTCCTATTTAGGACGCGAACAGGCAGGCAAACCACATCAAAATAGTTGCCTATATATCGTCCCCATGAACGGCGGGCAGGCACGAAATCTCTCCAAAGCATTTGACCTGCATCTGACGCTGGCGGCATTGACCGATTCCGGCAGCGGCGCGGCGCAAAGAGCGCCGGTCTGGTCGCGGGACGGCCGTACCATTTTCGCCCAGGCTTCCATCCGTGGCGATCAGCCGCTGCTGACTTTCGACATCAACAATAACTCAGCGCCAGGTCGTCTGACCTCGCAGCCGGGCATTACGGGCGGCTTCAGCTTAAATGCCAATCAGACAAAAATGGCGTATTTATGGGCCGACAGCACAACTAGCGGCCAGATTTGGGTCAAAAACCTGCAAACCGGAGAAGCGCGCGCGCTGACACAGTTTAACCAGGCGCTTTTTGACGAAATAGAATGGGGCAAGCTGGAAGAAGTTGATTTTAAAGGGCCGGACAACAACGATCTGCACGGCTGGATTTTGAAGCCGCCCAGATTTGATCCAACACAGCAATATCCCTCAATTCTGGAAATTCACGGCGGGCCGATGTCGATGTACGGTCGTGCCTTCATGCACGAATTTCACGTTCTCGCAGCCAACGGATATGTGGTTTACTGGACCAATCCACGCGGCGGCCAGGGTTTTGGCGAAAAGTTCAGCAGCGCCATTTTTAACCGCTGGGGTTCTGTCGATTACGCCGATTTAATGGCGTGGGCTGACTATATGCAGCAGCAGCCGTATATCGATGCGCAGCGAATGGGTGTAACCGGCGGCAGCTATGGCGGCTATATGACACTCACCATCATCGGGCATACAAATCGCTTTAAGGCCGCCGCAGCGCAGCGCGTGGTGAGTAATTTCATCAGTTTTTATGGCTCCAGCGATCTGAATTGGGTCACTGAAAATCTATTCGGCAGCGAAGCGCCGCCCTGGAGCGACCTGGAAAATTTCTGGCAGCAGTCGCCCATGAGCCGGATCGGCAATGTGACCACACCTACGCTGCTCATCCACAGTGAACAGGATATACGCTGCGCACAAGAACAGGCGGAGCAGGTTTTTGTGGCCTTAAAGCGCCTGGGCATTGACACTGAACTGGTGTTATTCCCGGAAGAATCGCATGGCTTATCGCGCAACGGCCGTACCGACCGCCGCGTCGCGCGTCTGACGCATATGCTGCGCTGGTTTGACGCCTACTTGAAAAGCTGAATGCCCATATTCCTTGGGTTTGTCTAAGAGCAAAGCAGGCGCCGGCAAAATTTGTGGTATACTCGCGCCGCTCATTCGGATAATTTTTTAGGAGATTTTTATTAACATGGCCACGACAAAAAAACGTCGCATCAAAAAGAACCGCCCACATCAAACGCTGAAAAAAGGTTCCGGCGAAACAAAACAAATCAACTGGACACGTATTGCGGTGATCACAATCGGGATTGTTATTGCGCTTAGCATGCTGCTGTCATTGATTGTTGTTCCCGGCTCTTTTGGCAACTAAGCAAAACGCGACGCGAAATTAAATACGCATCACTTGGTGAGGGAGCCATTCTCACCCTGACCATTTTGATTCATTATCCATGTCTCTGATCCATGCCAGCAACGGCCGTTGCGCTATTTTTGGATCAGGATACTGCCACAATTCGGCCGTTTCGCGACTCAGCCAGTCAAATAAATCGACCATCGCCAGCAATGCAGCTCGCATAGCCTTTGTCTCATACGACGAAAATGTGGCTGGTATTGCAGCCACAGCTCTCGGATCGGCCCATTCTTGCAGGAAACGGCCATCATACCAGGTGTCTAAGGCCAATCCATGCGCAGCCTGCGCGTGCCATGCCAGCATGTGCAGTAAAGCAGGCCGCAGTTCAGCGTTAAGGATGGTTTGGGCGCGCCACAGGTCTCCGCGCCGCAGCATATTGGCCGTGCGGTAGGTATACAACCAGAATTTTTGAGTAACGGCCGTAACCTCTGTTTCTGACGGTTTCTCGCGTTCGATTATTCTCTCTTCAGGAATAGTGATAGGCGTTTTGCTGTCTTTGTCCACCAGGACACACACCCCGCGCCGGGTAACGGCCGTAAAGCGGGACGTAAACAGCATCTCTTGCAGCGGCGCACTGAGCGGCGCAAAAAAGAAATCCACTTTGAAACCGCCAGCATAAACCACCAGCCATTCAGCATCGCCAGCCCGCGTAAATTGTAAAACCTGAATCCAAACCTCACCAAACTGATTGATCCAATACGGTTCTTCGACAAAACGTGCGATGTCCGTTGTAAACAAAATCAAGTCCAAATCAGACCATTCATCGGCAGGGAACTCCCTACGCGCCCGCGATCCAACCATAACCAGTGCGCGAATTGCAGGCTGTTCCCACACCCAATTTATTATTTGTAGTTCCAGCGAGGAATAATTCATAAACAGCTTACCAGGACAGGGCAGGAAAGATTTCGACACGAACAGCACAAATATCAGGAATAAAAGCGGTCGTAGGTGTGATTCGTGAAATTCACGTCAAAACTTTGCCCCAAAACCATACCGGATCGTTTGCGAATCGGGTCGGCTACCAACTATAATCAAGATTTGAGGAGATTCAAGCTTCCAGGAAGATTATTTACAAGGAGACTTCATGGACGGCGGCGCACCACCATGCAGGAAAACCAACCTCCGGGAGGTTTCATCTGAATAGTTGCGCCGTAGATTGAACCTCCCGGAGGTTATTTATATTTACATAGGAGGAAAAATGTCCGATAAGCTCATTGCGCAGGCCGAAGCAGCGCGGGAGCGCGTACTCACCAAAACTGCGACTTTATCGGCCGATCTGCCGCTGAAATATTTACGCCAGCAAGCTCAGTACACCACGCCCGCCTCCAATTTCAAACTCGCCCACGGCGCGGCTGCCAAAGGATTTGCGTCCACGGCGCGCATCCTGGAAAAATTTGATATTTCACCTGCCGATCTGGCCGCAGCGCTCGACGCCCCTGAAGAAACGATCGTCGAGATGCTGGCCGCTCCGCCGCACGCGCCGCTGGTGATGATTGACGGTGAAGATGCCCAGGCGCTCGATCCCGCTGTGGTTGAAAAAGGTCGCGAAAATGCCATTCAGATATTTCGTGAGGCAGATTGGGGGCCAACGCTGCGCTTTTATCGTCCCAGCGGATTAAATTTGCCTTACTGCTCTGGCGATTTGGTGACCGTGTTGACGCAGGCGGGAAACGGCCGTTCCCCCCAAAACTACCCCATCGACGGCATCATCTTTCCTAAAATTGAACACCCCGCCGAAGTGGATTGGGTTTTTAATCTGCTCGACCGCATCGAAGAAGATTTAGAGCTGACATACCGCCAGATTAAATTTCAGTTCCTGGTCGAATCCGGCTGGTCGGTCGCCAATTTGGCCGCCATCACCGAACGCGCCCTGCCGCGCCTCGCGGGCATCATTTTTGGCATCGCCGATTACTCCGCCGACCTGGCCCTGCCGGTCATCCATTATAAACACCCCGTCTGTGATTGGGCGCGCGCGCATGTGATCAATATGGCTGGCGCGGTCGGCGTGCCTGCAATTGACGCCATGACCGTCAATTACCCCGTCGCCCATCCCGGCCTTTCCGCCGCTGATAACCGGGAACGCATCCTGGCGCGTCTCAAAGAATGTTACGACGACGCCTGGCACAGCATCAATTTGGGCATGAAAGGCAAATGGGTTGGCCATCCGGCGCAGTTATTTGTGGCGCTGCTGGCGTACAAAATTGCGCTCTCAACCGGCGCGGCGCAGGCCGAATTAGACAAAATTTTGGCGTATGAACAGGCGGTACAGGCCAAAGTAGGCGCCACCATTATCAACGGCGTGATGAGCGACCGCGCCACCGACCGCCACGCCCGCGCCCGCCTGCGTGAAGGGGTCGCATTAGGATTAATTTCGCCAGAGGAAGGGGTCGCGCTGGGATTGGTTACGCCGGCGGAAGTCGCATCTTTGCAACCGCGATCCGGCTAAGTTACATTGAGGTTCCGGGAAAGCGAGAAAATAACATGAATGATTCCACACATCTGACAATTACGCGTAATTGTTTAGACAGCGCCGAACGACTGATCAACACAAGCGCGGCTTATTTTGCGAAACTGTGCGCCAGAAACGGCCGTATTCATACCGATCTCATTGACCGACACCAGCGCCCCCTATTTGATCTTGTAGAAGCCGCGACCAATTTAGCCGCCAGCCGCCAACTGCTGCAAACAACAACCAACTGGCAAACCATCGACACGCCGGCCAAACGATTGACCGCTGCGCTGGCGCAGTTGCATGCCGCTGAAAGCATACGCAGCCTGATCCACATGCTGTCTATGCGTGAAGTCAGCTTCGGACTTTCTCCTGCGAGTATCAATCACGAAATATTTGGTCTTTCACATTTTCTACAAACCCAACTCAATTTATTCAATTGGAATCAAATTTCAGACCTGCTCATGCAGGTAAAACATCCCGGAGAAAGCGGGCTGACGGCGGAACAGCGGGATTTACAGCTTACTTTTCGTCGTTTTGCCCGCGAAAAAGTAACGCCAATGGCAGAAGAGATTCACCGCGAAGACCGCGATCTGCCTGAGCCGATGCTGCAAGATTTGGCTGCGCTGGGCTGCTTTGGTCTCTCAATTCCGGCGCGCTATGGCGGCTTTCAGGATGATGGCCATCCCGATCATATGGCGATGGTGCTGGTATCTGACGAATTGTCGCGCGCTTCATTTGGCACGGCCGGCAGTCTGATCACTCGTCCGGAGCTGCTTGCCAAGGCGCTGCTCAAAGGCGGCAGTGAAAGACAAAAACAAACCTGGCTGCCCCTGATTGCAAGCGGCGAGCGGCAGGCGGCCGTTGCCATCACCGAGCCGGATTTCGGCTCCGACGTGGCCGGTTTGCAAACGACCGCGCGCAAAGTCGCCGGCGGCTGGCGGCTAAACGGCAGTAAAATGTGGTGTACCTTCGCCGGGCGCGCCGACCTGATTATGACGCTGGCGCGCACCGATCCCGATTTGAGCAAAGGGCATCGCGGTCTGACGCTGTTTATCGTTGAAAAACCGGTCGCGAGCGGCCATAGTTTCACTTATTCAACCAACGGGGGCGCGCTTAACGGCCGTGCCATTCCCACAATCGGCTACCGCGGCATGCATTCGTTTGCGCTCACGTATGATGAGTTTTTTGTGCCCGACGCCAACGTCATTGGGGAAGAAGCAGGTTTGGGTCAGGGTTTTTATATGCAGATGCATGGTTTTTCCGGCAGCCGCCTGCAAACCGCCGCGCGCGCGTTGGGGGTGATGACGGCCGCTTTCCAGGAAACATTCACCTATGCTCATGAAAGGGTTGTTTTTGGGCAGCCGCTCATAAAATATCAGCTAACGCGCCACAAACTGGTGCAAATGGCCATGCGCATTCAGGCGGGGCGGCAGCTTACTTATTTTGCCGCGCGCGAGCTGGACGCCGGCCGGGGCGCTGATAAGGCGGCTATGGCCAAGTTTTTCAGCGGCAAAGCGGCGGAGTGGGTAACGCGTGAAGCGCTGCAACTGCACGGCGGCATGGGATACGCCGAGGAGTTCCCCGTGTCGCGTCACTTTGTAGATGCGCGCGTTTTATCAATTTTTGAGGGCGCGGAAGAGGTGCTGGCCTTGCGGATTATTGCGCGCGCTTTGCTGCAGGCAACGATATAGCACAAAGGGATACGAAATGGCTTTTGCAGATTTGCCGAAACAAGTTGAGGTTGGAAAAAACAGGCCGGTTGAGCTCGAAAAGATGCGGCGACCGCGATACGGCCGTTTCCTGGAAGAATTTGTACCCGACGCCAGCTTTCAACATCCGCGCGGCCTGACGATTTATCCCGCCTTTGCGCAGGAATTCGCCACAACGTTTATGCAGACCAATCCCCTGTATCTGGATGAACATTTTGCACGCGCTCACGGCTTTGCCGGGCTGCCGGTGTCGCCTATGATGGTGTTGAATGTGACCCTCAGCCTGGGGGTGCAGAACAATTCTGAGCAGGCCATCGCCCACCTGGGTTATTACCATGTCGAATTTCCGCAGCCAATGCTGGCGGGCGACACGCTGCGCGCCGAGAGCCAGGTACTCAGCCGCCGCATTCGGGGCGCAAAACCGGGCATTGTGCGCGTGCGCACGCAGGGGCGCAATCAAGGCGGCGAGGTGGTTATTCGTTATGAGCGCGCCATTTTGATTCCACCACAAGCGCCCCAAACCCTCAGCGGGCAAAATCGCTTGGATACCTTTGAACGCGCTGCGCCGCAGCCGCTCCCGCTGCGCTTGCCGTATGCCCAATCCGCTCCAATACCCGCTAATTTTAGCGGCAGCGGCGCCTATTTTGAGGATTTTGCAGTGGGTGAGATTATTTTGCACAGCAACGGCCGTACCATCACCGACGAGCATATGCCCTGGAGCTATCGCGTCGGCAATACCCATCCGCTGCATTATGATCGCGTTTACAGCAGCGGCCGTTCCGGTCCGATGAGCGGAGAGCCGATTGTGTATGGCGGGCTGGTTTTTGCGTGGCTGGAAGGATTGGCCAGCCGTGATACGAGTGAAAACGCGCTTTGGGATTTGGGCTATACGGAGGGCTACCACACCCAGCCGGCCGTGGCGGGCGATACGCTGTATGCGATTTCGCGCGTGCTGGACAAAAGCAACGGGCCGGATGGCGGCGCGGCGGGCATCGTAACGTTACAACTGCTGGGGGTGAAGAATATGACGGGAGAAACGGCCGTTAACCAATATGGAGCCGCTTTGTTCCAAAAAGAGAGCGAAAAACCGCATGACGGCCGTATCCCGGAAAAAATCTTCGAAATCGAACGTCGTTTGTTAATCAAAAAACGAACGGCTGCCGATTGAAATCAGCAGCTAAGGGCTCGTTCGTTATTAACTTTTGACATTTGGTTTGTAGCAACCGCTTTAGCGGTGGGCGGCCCAGAGGTCGCAAACGACTAAAGTCGTTTCTACAAACTTATTTGCGAACACACCCTAAGTGCTGGAAGTATTAATGCCGTCTAGATGAGTCTGGACATAGCGCTGCAACCCAATCCAACCATGTCTCGGTCTTATCAGCATACCCGCCATACGCCGCCAGTTGGCGAAACTTGGTTTCAAGTTCGTCCGCCGTGAGTGGATTTTCTGGGTCCCCTTTGGGATGGCGCACAATTTTGCTCAGCCTTGTCCCGTCCTCCAGCGTCAACGTTACACGCGCTGGCCATTGTTGGGGGTAAAGCCGCTCAAATTCAATATCATGGTTAACCTGGATGATCGACAGCAGTTTACGAACGGCCGTTTCCCGCAACGCTTCCTGATCAAACGCAGTCAAACCGGCATGACCCCACGCCAGCGCCGCAGACACACAATAGTGCAGGCTGAACTTGGCCACATAAGGCGTTTGTGGCGTGGGATTGTCGCATAAATCAAGCGCCGCCTGATAGGTATCAATTTGGACATGCGTGATGGTTCGGCCATTTATTTGTTCCCGCAAAGCCAGCGCCGCATCAACCGCCGGGTGCGTGTGGCGGCAGGAGGCATGTGGTTTGATCGAAACGCCGCCAATTTTGAAAATCGGTGCGTCAAAATTCAGATCGGCTGTGACTTTTGCCGGATCAGCGTCGGGCGCGGCAGCGGCAAAAAAGCCGCGTTCGCCCTCCAGGATGAGGCGCGCGCCGCTGAAACCACGCCCCGCCAGGTCGGCGGCACGGACGCCGGCAGAGGCGGCATGGCCGGCGTGGAGGTGTTTGCTCATATCCCCATCGCTGTTAAACTGCCACAATCCCGCCGCCTGCGTGCCGGCGTTGCCCAGCGCCCACACCATTTGCTGGGCGTTCAAACCCAGCAGCCATCCGGCCGCGGCGGCGGCGCCAAACACGCCGCAGGTAGCAGTGTTGTGAAAATAAAAATAATGCTGTTTGCCAACGGCCGTTCCCACCCGAATCGCCACCTCGTAACCGGCCACAACCGCCGCCAAAAAGTCGTGACTGGGCGCATTCAGTCGTTCAGCCACAGCCAGCGCGGCGGGAATCACAACTGTTCCCGGATGCACAACCGAATCGCGGTCGAGATCGTCCATTTCGACAATGTGAGAGAGCGCGCCGTTGACAAAAGCGGCCGTGTCGGCTGACCTGTATTGCCCCAACCCAACAATCTGGCACGCGCCCTGCGGTTGGGCGCCGGCATAATCAAGCAGCATTTTGCCGGGGCGCGTCGCCGTTCCGGCCAGAGCGGAACCGAGCCAATCCAACACATAATATTGGGCCGTTCCCAGCGTTGCAGCAGGCAAACCTTGCGCCCGCCATTGCAGCATCCATTTTGATAATATTTCTGTAAGCGAGCGATTGTTCATGATTTTTGTGTGGCCGGGTTATCGAGTGATCTTGCTTTGATGCAGTTCTGGTTGTCTTTTTAGATGTCCATTGCCATAATCATTCTTAAAATTTCTGAAAACGTCTACGGGCAGACCACTGTGGCTGCTCTCCAGGCGCACACACAGGTGCGCCCCTACATTAAGAAGGACAAAACTATGCCCGAAGGACCTGAAATCCGGCGCGCGGCCGATGAAATTGGCGCTGTCCTCAACGGCCGTATCGCCCAGAAAGTGACTTTTGCGTTTGAAGCGCTGCAGCCATATGCTGACCAATTTCAAGGTGAACGGGTAACGGCCGTTACCTCGCGCGGCAAAGCGATGTTGATTTTCTTTGCCAATGATCTGACCATTTATAGCCATAATCAACTGTACGGCAAATGGTTTGTGCAGGACGGCCATGATTATCCCGACACAAGCCGGCAGTTGCGGCTGGCGATCCACACCCAAACGCATTCTGCCCTGCTTTACAGCGCCTCTGACATCGCTGTCCTGCGCCCGCCTGACCTGGAAACACATCCTTATTTAAACAAACTTGGCCCAGATGCTCTGGATTCATCAGTCAGCGTGGATCAAGTTCGGGAGCGGCTGGAAAACGGCCGTTTTCAAAAGCGCCAATTTTCTGCTTTGCTGCTCGATCAAGCGTTCCTGGCCGGATTAGGCAATTATTTGCGCAGCGAAATTCTTTTTGTCAGCGGTATTTTCCCTACCCGCAGACCCATTGACTGCACAGCGGAAAAACGCAGCCGGCTGGCCGCAGCGGCGCTCGATTTAACGCGTCAATCCTACCATACCGCCGGTGTTACCAACAATTTGAAGCTTGCAGAAAAGCTGCGCCAGGATGGCGTCGCCTGGCGGGATTATCGCTTTTGGGTGTTTAACAGAGACGGCCGTGCCTGTTACACCTGTGGTACGCCCATCGTCAAAGCAACAATCGGCGGTCGCCGCTGTTATTACTGCCCCAACTGCCAGGCATAAATTTCTCCCACACAATTCTTGACTTCCTAAACAGCAGTAATATAATCAGCGTCGCTAACTATTAGTGATGCTAATTAATTTAAGTTTCTTTGGGTTTAGGTAAACCACAGAAACTATTCAAAAATAAAAGTCTTGGCAAACTGTGGTTTCCTCGAGTAATTCACAAAAACTTCAGTTGATTTATATTCAAAAAGTTTTTGTGAATTACCTAAAAAGAAATCAAGCAGAAATATGCTAACAGAGAATGAATTCACGCTGCAGGCCGACATCGCCAAACTAGAACGTTTGATGATTCGCATGGGCTGGGTAACCCACAAGCAGCAAACCCAGCGCCTGAAAGCATTTAACCTGACGGTTCCGC
Organism: uncultured Chloroflexia bacterium; assembly: GCA_963701435.1. GTDB lineage: Bacteria > Chloroflexota > Anaerolineae > Promineifilales > Promineifilaceae > JAACFF01. The sequence continues at coordinate 163,655 of CAVPAL010000006.1, forward strand.
AGTTTATGATCATGCGCGCCTTGCAGAGATTGGGGCACGGCTGCACGATGTCGGAAGTGGCCGAAGCCGCCATGCAGGTATCGGCTACGGTGACAGGCATCATCGATCGCCTGGAAGAACGTGCGCTTGTCAGCCGCCGGCCAAATCCCGACGACCGCCGCAGCACGCACGTTTTTCTGACGGAACCAGGCCGGCAGCTTTTGTCTGCTGTCGACCAGGTGCAGCGGCGCCATATCGAAAATTTTATGCGGGAATTGTCTCCAGAAACGCGGCAGCAGTTGTTAATCCTGATGCAAAGTTATCTGGAATCACTTTTGCAGGAAAGCCAGAGGTATTCATAAGGCGGTTTTCCAAAGCGCCCCACCATGAATGAAAACCAACTTCCGGGAGGTTTCATCTGAATAGTTGGCCGTAGATTGAACCTCCCGGAGGTTATTTACAACGGAGGAGAAATAATGTCTGAATCAATGCGTATGTGGATGGAAATTGGCTTTAACATTGCCTATTTAATCGTTATCTGGATCATGGTTGTCCTGATGCTGCAACGCCAGCCAACCGTGCCGCAAGCGGACAAACCCGTCACAAAATTATTCATCTGGGCGTTTGCGCTGCTGGCGCTGGGCGATACCGGCCACGTCGGATTTCGCGTGTGGGCCTATGCCGCCGGCGGGCTGGACAGCACGATTACGATTTTAGGTCAAGAGGTGGGTTTGGTCGGCCTGGGCGCCATGGCGACTGCCTTTACGGTAACCATCTTTTATGTGCTGACGCTGATGATCTGGCAGCGGCGCTATCAAAAACCGTATGGCTGGTTTGGCGCACTTTTGTTTGCAGCAGCCGCTTTCCGGTTGGTGATTATGCTTTTCCCGGCTAATGAGTGGAACAGCGTCGTACCACCGCAGCCGTGGTCGCTCATTCGCAATGCGCCCTTGATCATTCAAGGCTTAGGCGTGGCTTATTTGATTTTGCGCGATTCAAGGGCTGTGGGAGATCGGCCGTTTACCTGGGTCGGCGTCATGATTCTGCTCTCGTATGCCTTCTACCTGCCGGTCATCTTGTTCGTGCAGCAGGTTCCCACAATTGGCATGTTGATGATTCCCAAGACGCTGGCGTATGTGGCGATCGCTTTCATCGCCTATTTCAACCTGTTCAAGCAAAAAGAGCATCTACAGGCGGTGCAGTCAGTTTTAGGGAATTGATTGACGACCTGGGACAAAATGAGTTCCAATACGGCATAGGGGATTATATTGAGACAGGTTGCTTGTCACCGAAATCTTGCCGCAAAAGGCATCACGCCGTCCGGCAGCCGTCAGGCGTTCGGTTGACAATGGATTTTGAAAATTTTGGGTTAATTTGTCCCAGAAGCAAACTTAAGGACGGCATCTGCCAGGCGCAACGGCCGTTCCATCGGAACCATATGCCCCACGTCTTGCAGCTCAATAAAAGCGGCGTCCGGCTGTAACGCCTGCCACAACTGCCACGCCTCAGGAAACAACGTATCCGACTCCGCTCCCCGGACAGCCAGCGTAGGCAAAGTAATGCGTGGAATATCTTCCCACACTGTGAGCGGGGGGCGGGAATAAAAACGCGCTTCCCACTCGCGTGAATAGGCTAAAACAACCTGTCCGTCAGCCGTTTCGCGCAATCCGGCCGCCACATAATCCCATAAAACAGTATCCGGCCAGCGTCGAAACACCTTTTTGGGGCGAAAATGGTCGAAGGCAGCCTGGCGGTCTTGCCACTCATAACGCCGGCGGCGCGCAACCTGCACAAAAGGCATATTTTCAGCCACGGTCGGGTTGGCGGCAATCAGTTGCAAAGCATTCGGCGGCAAAAAAACCGGTTCGATCAGCGCCAATGCGCGAAAAAGATATGGTCGTTTTATAGCCGCCAACATCGTCGCTACCGCCCCCAGCGAATGCCCTACCCCAATGACTTGATCATATCCTTGCTGCTCTAAAAACTGTATCAGATCACCTGCGACAATATCCCAACTTTCCATTTCATCCGGCCTGCTCTCGGGCCACAGTGGCCGCTGGCACAAACCGACAACGTGAAAATCAGCAGTTAGCGACTCCAGAAACTGCCGGTAACAAGCCGGCGGGTAAGCGTTAGCATGAGCAAAATGCAAAAAAGTTCCGGCACCTCCAAAATCAACAAACGGTATCTTATCCAAATGGGTTACCAATCCTGTTTTCCGAAAACAGCTTCAGCTCACCGCCAATTTTCAGAAAAAGTTTTAAATCAACGATGAATTAACGATAGACATTTATGATATTTATATGATATGATGTAAGCAAGTTTAATGCCAAACAATGACTCCAATAATTGTTAGTAGTGAATTTTTATTGTTAGTACATACCACCACGATTCCAATTCAGTCCCAGGCAAGTACTAATCCTACAAACACAAATTGCATTATTCAACTGAATTTACATCGAGGTGTTATTTTATGATGCAAAAGCTGCAGATTTCGCTATTTGGCAAATTTAGCGTCCAGTATGAGGATCACATTTTAAACGCATTAGATGGAAATAAAGTACAGGAATTATTTTGCTATTTGTTGCTGTACCAAAAACGTCCTCATTCGCGAGAAATTCTGGCCAACTTATTGTGGGGTGATGCGCCTACAAACCGCTCAAAAGGGTATCTGCGCAAAGCCTTATGGCAACTTCAAAGCGAGTTAAATGCACAAACAAAGCTGGCGGTAAATGATATCCTTTTGATTGATTCTGATTGGGTTCAAATCAATACAAAAGCAAATTTTTGGCTGGATATCAGCATTTTCGAAAATACATTTGAGCGCCTCAAAGAAATTCCTGGCTGGCAGCTTGAAAAGGCTGATGTAAAGCAGCTAAAGCTTTCAGTTGATTTATACCATGGAGATCTTCTGGAATGCGGGTACCAGGATTGGTGCTTGTTCGAGCGCACCCGTTTTCGCCATATGTTCTTGATCATGCTCGATAAGCTGATGGATTATTGTGAAACACACGGCGAATTCGAAAATGGTCTGGTCTATGGGTTGCGTATTTTGCGTCATGATCAGGCGCGTGAGCGGACACACCGTCGCCTGATGCGTCTGCATTACCTCTCCGGAAACCGCACGGATGCGCTGCGTCAATACGAATTGTGCGTGTCGATTCTCAAAACTGAGCTAGGCGTAGAGCCTGCCAGAAAGACAATTGAACTCTATGAGCAAATTCAGGCCGATAAACTGACTATTATCAAACCCCAAACAATCTCTAATCCAATCGATGCGGATGAGGCAGCTTTGTCATTGGAAGAATCTTTAAAACACCTGCAAAAGCTGCAAAAAGATTTATATTTTGTCCAGCTTGAGATTCAGAAAAGCATCAAAATCACCGAAAGCCTCTTGCACAAACATTAAGCAGAATCCAGAAAAAATTCGTTTACCCTAATTTTCAATCAGAACAGCAAAAGATACGCTTAAAGAACGGTTTGAGAACAACCGTCTGCTATGCTACACGCGAGTTATGAAACTGATTTGATTAATTTGGGTATGAAACGGCCGTATCTGGCAGCATTATGGAATCAACTGAAACGATTATTCATTCATTTGTTATCCGGATATGGTTGGAAGAACCAGCGACTAACAACAATTCTGCCAAATGGCGCGGCCACATCACCCATATACCCGACAGTCAAAGACGTTACATACAACAACTCAATGATATCTTGGATTTTATAAAATCCTATCTCGATTCATCACAATGATAACCTATCAAATCATCCCAAGGAGTAAAACTGACGTGAACCGCTTCTGCAATTGTCCGTCAGTTCAAAGAAATCATTCGTGAGTTCACTTTTTTCATTTTTGCGTGAAAGAGACGAAACGGCCGATACGACACCACCAGCGGCGCCAAACTTTGCTTCCTTGGCAGCTACAGATGAAGGCAGCCTGCAAATTTATCACGGCAAACCTGCGCAGGAAGTCATTTTGACTGCTATACGTAAAGAGTTGGAAGTGTTTATCCATGCTAATGAGGAGCCCCCTCCCCGATCCCAACTTCTCCTTCACCAGAATACAGGAAAAACCTACTGGTTTAGGCAACCGCATCGGACAAGAACAGCTCAGTCATTTTGCCTTTGCGCTAAAAGGCAACCGTTTGGAAGCGGGGGTCCGCTTTCAACTGTGGGGCGACACGCCGGCCGCCGTCGATCAGACAATTGATACTTTACACAGCGAACTGCTCGCAGCCAAAGAAAGCCTGCGGGCAAAAGGGTTTTTACGCATTACAGCCGATCAGTCATCGGTGTCTGAACATGTATCCTCCCTTTCTGCCTGGCGGGGTACGGCCGTTTACCATATTTTGTACGAATTCTATTATGTAGATAGTGATGGCGCAGACAGCCTCATTGCCCGTATTCCAATCGATATTGCTACCGATTTGGATGATGAGTCAACAGTGGTTACAGATGAAATGGTTCGATGGGACGAACTCACGGCCCCCGATTTAAGCGTTCGTGGTCGCTTTACAATAGGTCGCCTCTCACTGCTTGCTTATGTACCTGGAGATACTCCCACCAATATGATTACTTTAACACGAACATTTGATGGAGCAAGTAACCTGCCTGAAACTTTTACCACGTTGCCAAATTTATCGCAGCCGTCAGCGACCCCGCCTCACCAAACCGAAATGCTCAAATCAGTTTTAATGACCTAGCCGCATTCCTGGCTGCACTCACCCCGGATGGAGACCCAATTATTTTGGGCGATGTGGAAGAAAACAATACGCCAGATAGTTATCAAGCCTATCTCTTAAACCTTTCTCCGCCGCTCCATCTGCCCAATAGCGCCGAGCGACTGGAACTATCTTGCCAGGGCAGCCCCTTAAATCCAGCTGCCGTGGTTTATGCTCAGGTGAAACGTTAAAGTATTGCCCGCAAATTTCAGTCAGGAGGGATTTTCAGATTTGCAATTGTCAAAAAGTAAAAATTTTTTCTTCATCTATTCTGCGGCCGGGTACTCTCAGCCGCAGCAGTAACTGTAAGGAGGTTACAGTCATATGGCCGAAATGATTTTACCAGGAACCTATATTGAAGTGCGGGCTGAAGGACTCATTGCCCCCGGCCCCATATCGATTGGGAACGTGGGCATTGTGGGCACGGCGCGTCGCGGAAAGATAGCCAACACCGCCGACCCAACAACTGTGTATACACCCAGCAACCTGGGCGAAGCCCGCGAAATTTTCGGGCAATACGACGCCTACGATAATCCGGAAGAACCTAATCACGAATTAACATTGATCCGGGCCTTGGAATTAGCTTACGCCAATGGCGCCAGTCGCGTTTTTGTGGCCCGTGTGGCCGACGAGAGCGCCGCCAGCGCCGCATACACCTTTCCTGCCGGCGATGGGACAAATGTAACGATCACGGCCGTTGCCCCCGGCAATGGCTACAATGGAGCCACCCTAACCACCGGCGCCTACGCTCCGAACATCGGCATGAGGGTAGCCGATGGCAATATCGCCATCGAATCACTGGGCAATCTGCCCACCAACCCGGCCGATTTTATAGACCGGATCAACGATGACAGCCTGCGCTTTACCGCTGCCAACAACGGCGGTGACGACGACATCGCCATCGGCGCGGCTGTCGCACGCACCACCGATGGCGTCGATCCCACCGCCGCCGTTTTCTCCGTAACCGCCGGTACAGGAACGATAGCCTTCACCGCCCGGCAACCGGGCATAGCCATGAACAGTGCCTCTATCACCATTGCCGATGGCAGTGACCCGGCCAACAATTGCAACGTCACCCTTAACGACGGCGCAGGCACAGTCGAATCACACGAGGATGTACCGCGCATATTCGCCAACTTCATCGCAGCCCTGGCCGGTTCCGCCCTCTTCATCGTGGCTGACGTCGACGCCGACGCCGATGTTGGTAACCAGAATGTGGCTGTTCCCGGCACGGCCGGTACCGCCGGAACCGCCGCCGTCTTTGAAATAACGGCTGGAAGTGGTACGGTAGATCTAACAGCCCGCAACCCCGGCATCGCTGCCAACGATTGGGACATAAGCATTCACGGCTATTTCGACGTCACCTTTACGCTGGCTGCCAGTGTAGAAACCTGGCGCGAGGCGCCAACATATCCGACCGGTTTTGCCCAAGTCATCAATGGCAATCACCCCACCTACAACTTCAGCTCCTTAGCCAGCAATGGAGGAGGCTCAAGTCTATTTACCGCCGCTGCCGGTGTAGCCACCGGCAATCTGCAAGCTGGTCAGGAAACCACCCAAACAGGTAACGGCACCAATGGCGCCAACGCCGGTTCCGACGATTACGGGCGCGGTCTGGCTGCCCTGGAAAACGAAGACGTTCACATTGTGGTGCTGGCGGGGCAGGACACAAGCGATCTTTTAATAACGCACGTGGAAAACGCCTCCGGCGACTTGATGAAGCGGGAACGTATTGGCGTTATTGGCAGCAATCCCAGTGGCAGACGCACCGATTTGGTAGCAGCATCCCAAGATTCAGGGCGCATCGTTTTTGTCGGTCCGGGTGTAAAAGTATATGATGCAGTCGCCAACCGCGAATTGACTCTGCCTGGAACCTACACCGCAGCAGCCGTAGCCGGGCGCATTGCCTCGCTGGACCACACGCCAGCCCTACCAACAAAACTATCAACGCTCGGGGCTTGCAAACGGTCTTCAACGGCACTGAGTTGGAGCAACTGGTATTAGGCCGGGTTTGCGTACTGGAAAGCCGAAATGGCTCCATACGCATTGTGCGCGGCATCACCAGCTCTACCAACACCGCCTGGGCGCAAGTTACCACCCGGCGCATTGTAGATTATGCCCGATTCGGTGTGCGCGCAGCAGCCGATCCATTCATCGGCAAGCTGAATAACGAACGTGTGCGCCAGGCTCTCAAGGGCAGCGTTAACAGTCTTTTGGCAGACATGATAGATCGGGAAATGTTGATTAGCTACGAACTGGATGTGAGCGCCACACGCCCACAGCAGATTCGCGGCATTGTGCAAGTGACAATGGTGTTACGGCCGACTTTCAGCATTGACTACATTCGTGTCATTATGTACCTGGAATAAGGGAGGTTTGATCAATGGCTAATACAAATGTTTTTCGTGGTTCCGATGCCTCAATAATGCTGGCTCCAACCGATACGGCAATGCCTGAAGGAACGGCGGCCAATAGTGTAATTGAATCTTATGAACTGGCGCCTATTGGCCGGGCCACCGGCGTGGAAGTGTACGTCCACACCGAACTTGACGAATATCATGAGATTGGCAGGCGGCACGCTTCCCAACTGCGACCGGGCAATATTCATGTGAGCGGCAAAATGAACCGGGCCTACATCAACGGCGCCCTGTTAAATTTGCTGTTAGGCTCTGGGGCTGCCACGGAACGCGTGGCTGAACCGTATGCTCAACCCTCGTTCAACATCCAACTGCGGGTGGAAGACCCGGCCACGCCCGGCGTTGCCAGCACCATCACGGTGCATGGCGCCAAGCTGGAAAACTGGGCTTACAACCTGCCGGAGGATGATTTTGTCATGGAATCGGTGACGTTTAAAGGATTGTTTATCAGTGTTGAGGATCAGGAAGGCGGAGGGTAATGCATGGCTACTCTGACAACTGAAGAGTTGCTGGCTGGCGCCGGGCTGACGCATGAGGTGATGGTTCCGGTTGAGTTGTTGCCCAGTAATGGGCACACTCCTGACGGTACGAATGTGGTAATTCAGCCAGTCAACCGTCAAAGACCTACCAGGTGATTGCCAAAGCTGCCCGCGACGACCCGGCCCTGTCTTCCGCTCTGATGATTCAACAGTCGCTCGTAGAACCATCGTTAAACCACGCGCAGGTACTCAAATTGCCTGCCGGTGTGGCCCGGTTCCTGGTGGATCAGATCAACGAATTGAGCGGGCTAACAACAACGGCCGATGCCCTAACGGAGTACGTGCAAGCGCCCCTGGCCCGTGCCTGCTTCATTCTGGCCCGCGAGTTCGGCTGGACGCCGGAAACAGTCAGCGGCATGACCATTGGTCAAATCCTGCTCTACTTGCAAATGTCGCAGAAGGATGAGCGCGAGAAAATGGCGTTTGAGTTGTTAATTGACGGATCGAGAGCGTAATCCGCGACAATTTTCTACGCAGGGCAGGGCGCGGTGCGTTGGGTGACGGCTCTCGATCAAACGGCCGTTTTCCTGCTCACCTTTACCAAAACCCATCGTCGTTTGCCGGCGATGCAGACAATGGCAACACTTTGTAAAGCAGCCGTTTCCCGACGCTCTGGCAACTTTTAGTGACGCCCTAGTTTACACACAACGGCGAGGAAACGAGCGAAGGCGGCAGCGGCAAAGCGCCGTCATTCAGATACGCATCTTCCCCAAACAGAACCGAATGCAACCCGCATCTACCTCCACACCCACCCGACAAACGGCCGTCTTCACCGCCACCTGCCACCAAACACCGGCCACCAAACAAGTGCTGCGCCGCCTGGCCGATCAGGTTCCGATGAAACATTGCCTGGTCAAAAGCGGCTGCTGCCGGTCGAGGCAATCGCCTCCCTGCCACACCCGCTCTCAACATCGGCGCCGCCTACGTGACCGCTGCCCCGGCAGCAGCGCCACTTCGTCAACTTACTCAGCGAACGGGCAGCCCGACAGACTCCTGCTGTGGCTGGTGTGGCGACGGGGCTTTTTGCCGACGCTTGCCTACCGCCGCTCAGGTGACGCCATCATTGGCGGCAGCGCCCACTGTTCCAGAAATGCCCGGTCATAAGCAGGCAACGGTTGTAATGGAACGACTTGATAACGCTGTCCAACGGCCGTTTTTGCAGAGGGCGACAGCCCTCAATTAGAGAGTTGGAATAGGTGCTATCTACGGTGTTGCGGCGGGGTTATGCCCAGCCGGTAGGTCATTCGGTGCTGTCACAGCAACAATTGTCCCATCTGGCGCAAAGCGACAAGCGAACAAAGGCAAAAACGGCCGTTTCGTCACCCACCATCACCCGAACAACAGCGCCGGAAACGCCCGTGTCCTCACCTATCAACATGGCAGCCCGGTCACTGGCATCGGAAGCGCCTAATATGCCTTCCAGTCATCAATCCGGGCTGGAGAGCGGCCGGGTCACAGGTAGACCGGCGTCGCCCCCCCCGCTCACGCCTGAGTCGTTGTTAGCCGCCATGCCGATAGGAGACCTGTTGCGGAATCTGGTCGCCACCCAACCGGTTCGCCAGAAACAGAGCTGGACTGCGCGCCCGGTTTCTGCGGGAGCGGCAGTTGAAACTGGCCGTTTCCGGCAGCGGCCCCGGCATCCATAACACTTTCAACGTAACCGTACACAGCGCCGGCGGGCCGGGTGACGGCCCGGACAACGAAACAGAAATCGCTGACCGTATCACGCGCATTTTGGTCGATCAGGCCCGGAGACACGGTATTGACATAACGTGAGTTTCCCAAAGGCTTTCCCTTAATTCTGAGGAGGCTCGCTGCCATGAGTCCGCCAGTTAAACCCATGCTTGAGGATTTAAATGTTGCTGGTGCAGCACATCCGCACGCTTGAAGAACAGGCTCTAAGCAAGCAAAAAATACCTGGCCTGGATGGCGCTGTCTACCAAAACATGGGCCGCTGTCCCACCATTTTCCTCATCAGGGGTATGTTGGTGGGAGATACGGCCGTTGACGACCTGACCGCGCTTCGCCAAAAATTCCAGGCGCACGAACCCGTCTCATTTGTGGCCGACATCGCCACCGAGACCACCGTGACCCAAGTGTTAATCGACGACCTGCAAGTCAACGAACTGGCCGGCCTGCTGGCCCGGTTTGAATATCGGCTTGTCTTGCGCGAGTACATCCCGCCACCACCGCCAGAACAGATTTTGGATAGCCCGCTGAATAATGAAGCGAACGGCTTATTCGACGACCTGACGGAAAACTTGGACATCTATCTGATTTGGATGATTTACTGGGCGGTAGTTTTAATATTGCCGACCCCACACCACCTTTGCGCCAACTGTTGGATGGTTTTCAGGAAGCTACATCCGGCCTGGATTCAATTTTAGGCGCTTTGAGCAGGAATTTAACGCAAGAATGACCACAATTCTAAGCCAGATTCCCAATCTGGATTCGCTGACGCCGGTTGTAACGGCCGTTCAAGATGGCTTTGGCGGCATGCTAGACGCGCTGCCGGAAGAAGCCGCCAATGTACTGGGCAACTTGCCCGGCCAACTCGATTCCATCGGCGAACTGCTGCCAGACGACCCGCAAGCTGATTGGCTGGGCGGGTTGACAAGCGGTTTGGAAGGAATTCAGGCGCTCCTGCCCGCAGAAACGACCGAATTTATCCAACCCCTCATCGAAGGGTTAGGCAGCCTAGGCGGCATTGTGGCCGATACCCCCCTGGCCCAACTCATGGAAGATGGCAGCGTGGCCGATGCTCTTTCCGGCCGGTTGCCGGAACTGACCGAGCCTATTCTTGAGCAAATGAGCCAACTGCCGGAACAGTTCGCCTCATCTGACCAGCTCGAGCAAATCAACACCTTTTTGCAAGCGGTGGCCGACTTTCAGGCAGACGTTCCCACCGACCCGGACGCGATTGCCGACTTCCTGGCGCAAAGCTTCATCGGCTTGCCCGATTCGCTGCTGGGGCCGATAGCGACAACGGTCAACGGCGTTTTAGATGGACTGGACGGCGCAAGCGAGGGGCTGGCCACCGGCTTGCCCGCCAGTGACCTTGATTTATTGAACCAATCGCTCGTGGCGGCGACCGGCTTGATAAGCGGGATGGATTTGACGGAAACAGCCGATTACAACGCCGTCCTGACCCTGCTCACCTCGGCTCGCATTCAGCAGCAAAGTGCTGCCGACGCGTTCACAACGATGTTTAGCGACGCGCAAACCAACCTGGCCGGCTTTGATTTGTCCAGCCTGCGTGCCGATTTGGAAGCGGCCCTTGCCGCTGTGCCAGAAATTGACATTATCACCGTCAATGATGTGCGCCATACCATTTTGGAAGTGGTGCAGGGGTTAATCGGCCAAATGCAGACGCTTGATCCGCAACTGGTTGTGGGCCGTTTGCAGGCGGCGACGGCGGCGCTGGAGCAGGCGCTGAATGAATTGGGACTGGCTGAAGCTCGCCAATCTATTTTTGGTATTTTTGATGAAATGGTGGCGGCGCTGGATGGGGTAGATGTAACGGCCGTTCGCCAGGCGATTGAGGCCGTGTTCGACGCGCTGCAGCAGGCGATTGCCGATTTGAATTTGGAAGAGATTCGAACAACAATTGAGGCTGTTTTTGCTCAAATTGAGCAGTTGATAGATGCCATTGATTTGCAGGCAAGCGTTGATTTTGTGGCGGATTTGGTGAATCAGGTGACGACCCTGCTGGATTCGATTCCGATAACGGAATTACGGCAGCAGCTTGAGGCTGCGTTTGCCGCCATCGAAATGGCGCTGAACAATCTTGCCGAGTTGGCCCAAACAGCGTCGGAAGCACTGCAATCTATTTTAGATGCGCTGGACGATATTGATTTTGATGGAGCCGCAGAACCGGCGGTGGCGGCCATCCACAGCATCGTGGAGATGCTGGAAGCGATTGCTCCGGATTCGCTGCCGGAGCCGGTGCGGGCGCTGCTGTCTCAGGCGGTGGAGCCATTACAGCAGGTCAATTTTGCGGACGAGATTACGCAGCCGCTGGTGGACGCGTTTGATGAGATCGCCACCCTGCCGCAAACGGCAGCAGATGAGATTGATGCGGGATTAACGGCCGTTACCCACAGAATAGACGCCCTCGATCCGGCCATCCTGCTAAGTCCGCTCCAGGGAATTTACGATCAGGCGATTGAGACATTGGACAATTTTGATCCTGAAACCTTGCTGCAGCCGGTTCAGGCAGTGCTGGAGCAGGTGGCAGCGGCGCTGGACGAACTCGACCCGACGCAGTTGCTGGCCCCGCTGCAATCTGTTTTCGACGGAATGTTGGCCGCTTTTGACCAGTTGCGGCCTGAACTGCTGCTGGCGCCCCTGACGGAGGCATTTGCCCAGGTGGAAATGCTGCTGGAAAACCTGGATTTGACGCCATTTTTTGAGGAGTTGACCCAATTGCAAGAAAGTTTACTGGGCCAGGTGCAGCAAGCATTGGTGGATGATCTCGATGTGTCCGGCTTGCCCGGCGGTGCGGGCGACTTGTTGGGCGGGCTGGGGCCGCTGCTGGGCGGCGGTGCAGGCACAATTCGCCCCGGTGATCTTTTTTTACCGTTGGCCGATTTGTACGACCAGTTGTTGGAAGCGGTGGATGCGGTTCCTGCCGATTTGCTGCTGACCGCGTTTAATCGTTTACAGGCGAGTACGACGGGGGCCTTGGGCGCTTTAAGCACGCTGGGTACAACGGTGGCCGAGAAGGCGGCGATGATTGGGGCAGCGTTTACGGCTGTTGATCCCGCTCCTGCTGTGGCCGACCTGACGACGGCGCACACGGGTCTGACAAGTGCGCTGGCCGGGCTGGACGCGTCGCTGGTTCCGCCGGAACAGTTGGGCCGTTTCCAGGCGATGCAAAATTTGGTGACGGAGTTGGAAGTAACGACCGTTTTCACCCCCATCCAAACCCTTTACGCCAATTTACAAGCGCCCATTCAGGCGCTGGCTCAGCCTGTGGACACCTCGGGGCTGGATGCGCTGCTGGAGCCATTGCAAACCAAAATTGAACGGTTGGTTCCGCCCTTTTTATTAGCAGAAATAACAGCCGATAATTTACGCCAAAGCCTGGAAGCGTTTAGTCCGGCGGGCATTGCCGACGAAATCAACGCCGTTTTTGAGGAGTTTAGTGCGTTGGCTGCCGGTTTGTCCGGGGTAGTTGAGCCTGCCGTTGAGGCCATGCTGCAAATGTTGAGCGACCAGTTCAGCGGCATGGGGTTGGTTGCTTTGCAAGAGCTGGTGACGGAACTACTGGCGACGGTCAGGGAAAAGTTAGCGGCGTTTGACCCCGAGATTTTGGTGACGGAATTGCAAGAAACGTTTGACGCGGCTCAGGCGGCGCTGGCGAATCTGAACCCGACCGTTATTGGTGAGGGGTTGCAAGCCGGCTTTGCGGCGGCGCGAGATAAGCTGGCGGCGCTTGATTTGTCGCCGTTGCAGCAGGCGTTGGAGCAGATGCTGGCGCTGGTGCAGGCGAAGTTGAAGATTTTTAACCCGGCGCTGCTGACAGAGCGGTTGACGGCCACTTTTGATCAGGTGAAGGTGCTGCTGGACGACCTGGACATTGTGGCGGCGATTCGCTCATTTAGCCAGGTGCTTGTGCGGTTGCGTGATGAGTTGGTTGCCACGCTGAATACGGCCCAAGGGGCGTATGACGAGATGTTGGCTGCAATTCCGGTTTGATGCAGAGGTCATTATGACGCAAGTTGTTTCTATTTTTGGTATGAGTTTGCCGGTCGATAAAAAGGGAAAGCCGGTGGCGCAACGGCCGTACATCCACCCTGAACTGAAGTTTGATGGGCAGGGCCGGCCGGTGCGACGGCGGGACGGCGAGGGGCGGGTGACACGTTATCGTTATGATGCGGCCGGCAATTTGGTACGGGCAATTGAGCCGGACGGCCGTTTTCGCGAGTTTGTTTATGATGCCCAAAACAGGCCGGCAGCGGAGAGGGATCGGGCGGGGCAAACGACGCGCTATGGCTACGACGAGCGGGGGCAGCTGGCTGAGGTAGTGGGGGAAATCGGCCGTTTTGCTCGATTTCGTTACGATGGCGACGGCCGGCCTACGCTGGCGGCTAACAGATTCGCGCAAACGGGCTACGACTACAACGCAGCCGGGCAAGTAACGCGGCAAACGTTGCTTATCCAGGGGCGGCAGTATGTGACGGCATATGCCTATGATGAAAACGGTCGTTGCGTAGGGGTGCGACCGCCAGGTTCCAACGCGTGGTTGAGTTATGATTACAATGACCAGGGGCAGTTGGTTGTCATCCGCGCCGGCGGTTTGCCTCTTCTGGAACATGTACACGAGGACGGCCGCGTGCGCACAACCTTTGGTAATGGTGTGGTAGCAGAGCACACGCTGCGCGGCGGCGGCAGCCTTTCCCGCATTCGCACCTGGTTGCCGGGTGATGAGGCGACTTTTTTCGATTGGCGTCTGGTGTTTGACCGGAACAATAATGTCATCCGCGCCGGCGAGCAGCGCTTTGTTTACGATGCCGAAGGCCGGTTGAGCGCTGCCCGTTGGGCCGGGCAAACGACGCACTACGCTTATGACGGCGCGGGTAATCGCCGCTGTCGGACGGGCGCATCCGGCGAAACAACGTATGTTTATGACGCGCTGGATCGGTTAACGGCCGAAAAGGGGACGGGCGGCGCCATTTGGTATGGGTATGATGAAAACGGCCGTCTTGTCCGCCGTCGCTGCCCCGGCGAAGCCGTAACTTACGGTTACGATGCAGCCGGGCGGCTGGTGAAAGTAGCCCGCAACGGCCGAACCGTGGCTCGCTATGCCTATAACGCGCAAGGGCATCGGGTGTGGGTGCAGGAGGGGGACGGGTTATCATTGAGCACCGAGATTTGATGGGGCAATTGCTGGCGGAGACAACGCCGGACGGCCGCGCGCTGGCAACGTATGTGCGTGCCGGAGGCCGGGTGGCGGCCCGCATCGTCGGGTCGGTGGGAAACGGTGACGTATTTTATTATCACCTGGATCATCTTGGTTCTACGCAAGCGGTAACAGATGGAAACGGCCGTATTTGCCAACAGCATGATTACACACCCTTCGGCCGGGCGACAACGGCCGGGGTTGGAACATGGCGGTTTGGTTTTGCCGGGTATGAATGGTCGGCGCCGGCAGGATTGTATTATGCGGGGGCGCGATGGTACGATGCGGAAAACGGCCGTTTTATCACCCCGGACACCTACACCCACGGCCCGGACGATCCCCGGCAACTTTGGGGGCTACGCGACCATAAAATGGTGGCCGCCTGGATGCGTGATCCACGCCGCCACAATCGGTATGCTTACTGTCTTAACAACCCTGCTACTTACGTAGACATAGACGGCCACGACGCTTTGGGTGTTTTCCTGACCATTATCGGCTTTATTTGGGCCTTGCCTTCTACTGTATTTGGCTTTTTGCTGTGGTTAGTGCTGGAAATATTGCTCATTGTGCCCCTTATTTTGAGTCTGACGGGCGTTTTTCAGTCACTTGGCGTCAGCGGACACAGTTCGGGCACGCTGGAAACCTTTGCCCTCTTTTTTGAAGGGGGCATGATTGGCTCTATCATGAGCACCACTACCGGCGGGGCGTGGAAAGCGTTTACCAGCGGTTATACCGTGTTTATTCTAGAATCTGAAGCCGGAAACCGAAGCACAATTTGCCACGAGTTGCGCCATACCAACCAATACGGTTGGTTTGGCCCGTTCTTTGCTTTGCCCGCCATTATTGTCCCCTTCATTACCCTGCCCACACTGGGCATTGGCGCATTGGTGCAACATCTGCAAAATGAGCGTGTCACCAATACCTTGCTGGCCGGTACGCTCATCCCCACTTTAGCGCCGCTGCTTACCGTTTATTTCTGGGATGTGGTGGTGAATGGATACAACAATGCCTGGGTTGAAAAAGACGCTCAAGCGTTTGAGAGTGGGTGTTAACCATGCCGGAACCGATTAAACCAATGTTGGACGATTTGGAACTGTGGTTGGTACAGCGCATTGAAACGGAAGAGGCGCAAAGTTTGGTGGGTCACGCCGTGCCGGGGTTGGCCGGCGATTTCACCCAACGCCTGAACCGGCACACCACGCAGGTGACGCTGCACGGTGTGATGGTCGGCGACGCCGCTAAAGAGAAGCTGGATAGTTTGCGCCAAAAGTTTCACGCCGCCGAGCCGTTGCCGTTTGTGGCCGACATTATGACGGCGACGGAGGTGCAGCAGGTGCTTATTGCTGATTTGCAAGTGCAGGAGGTGGCCGGACGGCCGGATCGGTTTGCTTACCGGATTTTGCTTAATGAATACGTTCCGCCGCCGCCCGATGAAGTGGCGGCGATGGAGGTGGTGAATGAGGACGTGGCAAATGAGGCGAGCGAGCAGAATGAAGCGCGGGTGGAAGATGTGGAAGGAGAGTTGGGTGTGATTGAGGTGGAGGTGTTGCTTGCCAGCGGTGAACGGGATTTTGATATTGCCGAAGTGGAGGTGAAAGGGACGACGGATGCGGGTGAGGCATTTACGGCCGTTATCAGTGAGCACACAGACGGCCTCTTCCGGTTGGAAAATGTACCGGCGGGTGATTACACGGTAACGGCCGTTCGCAGAGAGTAAGCGACGCTCGCCCATGCTTTAAGGTAAATCATGTCAGATACGGTGTCAAAACAATTGAGTCGATCAGATTCCCAAATTCAAATAAGAATCTTTCGCCGGATTCGAACCAGCGGCCTTAGCTTGCGCCAGGGGCAATCACCATTTTGCTTTTTTGGTACAAATGCTTATTACTTGCTGGAGGTGGCGGCACAAGGTCTGTTTGGGGGCAGGGCCAGTGATCGCCAACTAATAACGGACTTTTTCTCCATGGTCAGCCGCAGTGGGTTGAAGGTTGTGCGTACCTGGGGATTTAATGATGACCCGGCCAAGCCAACCATAACCCTTACTCAGTCTCGAGGCCAGAGTGGCGGACCACCTATCCGCCGGGCTGATGAAATCAGCTTTGGCCAAGGGCTAGATGCTCTCGACTTTGTGATACGCGAAGCAAGGCGATTTGGCATTTACTTGATTATTCCACTGGTAAATTATTGGCATGACTATGGTGGTATCAGCCAGTATGCACGCTGGGTTGGCTACAATACAACGACTACCAACGGCGATCCAGATCATATTGTAGAAGAGTTGTTCTATTTGGGTACAAGAAACGGCCGTCCCGTCTCACCCAATCCCAAAGACATTTACAGACGATATGTGCAGCAAGTCGTCAGACGTTTTTGCCAACACCCAAACATTCTGGCCTGGGAATTGATGAACGAACCCAGAGCCAAAGCTTTGAGCGCCTCGTCAAATCAATCTGCCAGGCGCATGGTGCTTCTAGGTGGGTTACGAGATTGGATCGGCGAAATGGCCATGTTTATCAAACAACAATGTGATCATCGCCAGCTTGTTAGTATTGGTGGCGTACCGCTCAGGAGTCATCCAGGCCGCGAGCTTGACGACATGAACTTTATTTTCAGAAGCCCTACAGTTCAGCAGCAGATTGACCTGATAGACACCCATCTTTATCCCACTCACCATAGCCCACCTTATAATCCGCAACGGGCCATGACAGTTCTACGCCTCGTCGTTAATGCGGCCAGAAGTACCTGGCAAAAACCATTCTATTTGGGTGAGTTTGGCATACATCCCGGCACAGCAAGATTTGCGCGGGATACCAACTATCGAGCCTGGTCAACTCAGCTGAAAAACCAGGGAGCTTCAGGCATGTTATTCTGGCAACTGCTACCTGGAGGCCGCACTGCTTTTGATCCATTTGAAATGCATGTTGCCTCCGTGGCACAAACGCCACAGTTAGTCGGCGTTAGCGGCACCAGAGCTTCAAGTGCATTGCCCGCACCAGGCGACTTGCCTCAATTAGTTGCCTTTGCCAACCAGGCTCTGACTCAATGGCAAACTTGTTAGTGAGATTTCTTTGTGGAGAGTGACTCTGGCATGATACACCAGGCGCAAGTAAATGTACCAACGGGCCAAACCAAACGCATTCAGCTTCAGGCTGAAGCGCAGCCGGTGCTGTGTCGTCGCTTCGCGGGCACCAACTTTGAATTTGATCGCTCGTTCATCATCCCGGAGCAAGCGGCCAGTTTGCTGGCGAGTATTAGTGCATACGCCAATCAATTTTCCGACCGGCGCATTCTGGTGGTGGGGCATACAGACGCAGTGGGATCGGACGATTACAACCAGCGCCTCTCTGAACGCCGGGGCATGAGCGCCTTTGCCCACCTGACAGGTGATGTAGCCGTGTGGGAACGTATGTATGACGCGGAAAACACGCCCAACCAGAAGTGGGGCAACCGCGAAGCCCGGCACATGCTGCGCTACCTTAAAGACGGCGCCGGCAATCCCTACTTTACGGGAACGGCCGATGAGGAAGGCCGGAATCCAGCGCCGCCATCGCCCGCTTCCAGGGCGACAATGACCTGCCGGAAACGGGGCAAGCCGACCGGGACACCCACCGGGCCATGTTCCTGGAATTTATGGCCGAGCGTCAGGCGGTGGAGACGACATTGCCGGCGCATCGCTTCTTGTCACCGGAGGAGGGAGAATTTTGGCTGGGCTGTGGCGAGCAACACCTGGTCATTCCCACCGAAGAGGCGGAAGAAGCTAACCGGCGGGTGGAGTTTTTGCTGTTCTTGCACCCTCCAGAAACCGTCAGTTGTGATAGTTACGACACTACCTGGGCCAAAACTTGCGTTGAGGCGGAATTAATAACCGTTGAAATACGTATCCTCAACGAGTATGGGGAGCCGTTGATCATAGAGTTTGAGCTAGATACGCCTGAGGGCGACACCATCCGTGACGTTACCGACGCAGACGGCCGTTGGCGTTCGAACCCGGACAGTATGCCAACCGGCCGATACGTTTTGCGGATAGGGCCAGAAGATTTTCAGAAGGCATCAAAGCAGCTAAATCGAAGCGATAACCGCATTGAAGTGCAATTTTTGAACCCGCATCGCTGGTTTATTCCCCAACAGCATCCGGACATCCCCCAATTTACGTTTGGGAACCGGGTAATGCCCCTCATTGACGGCGCAAACGCCTTCGCGGCCATGTTTATAGCCTTCAGGAATACCGACGAGGAAGGATACATCTATATCACTGGTTGGGATGTGGATCCGTCTATTCACCTTCTAAGTACCGCCGACGCCGCCAGAATTGGCCTTACCCGTGCCGATGTTGAACTGCGCCAGGTGTTGGAGCAAGCAGCAGCACGAGGCGTTGACACACGAGCGTTGGTTTGGTGGCTCAACGCCCAAAGAAGGAATTTGAACATGACAGGCGTTAATGTGTTCACCGATAATAAAACCCGCGGCGCTACCGGCTCGCATCACCAGAAAACGGCGATAGTTAGGACGACAGAAGGGTTGATGAGCTTTGTGGGCGGCATTGACCTGACTCGGGACCGGTGGGACACGCGCCGTCATTGTTATCCTGACCCGGATGCTGACTATGAAGGGGCAGGGCAGCCATGGCACGATGTCCACGCCATGGTAAGGGGGACCGGCAGCAGGCGATATTGAGACCAATTTTCGCCATCGCTGGAATGACGGAAATCGTATCCTTGGTGTTCGGCATTTCCCCTCCTGTGCCAACACACCCCGCTCCCACAACGCGAGTCGGCCCTCATTTAGTGCAGACGTTACGGACTTTTCCATGTTTTGCTACCAGAGTGGGCACTCCCTGGCGATATGACTTCGCCACAACAGGCGAGACAGGGCTGCGTCAGGCTTATCTACGGGCTATCGGTAACGCCCGCAATTACATTTATATTGAGGATCAATATGTGGTGGGGAATGACATTGGCGCAGCTATCGAGGCGGCAATGCGACGGTCACAGGAGTTGCAAGTGATTCTGTTGACAGCCCCGGCCCCAGATGGGCCACAATTTGTGCAAAATGCGTTTGACTGGCACCAGCATGAATTTGTGGATCGGTTGCGAGCAGTGGACGCGTCCCGCGTTCAAATCTTTCACTTAGAAAATCAACCCTGCTCTCACCTTAGCCCCCCTACGGCCGGCGGCACTGGTATCTACGTTCATTCTAAAGTGTGCATCATTGATGATATTTGGGCCATTATTGGCTCTGTAACGCACAACCGGCGCAGTCTAACCCATGATTCGGAGATCAGCGTGGCAGTGATAGATACCACAATTGTAGGTGAAACAATTGAAAGCGGCCGACGCCAGTTTGCACGCGATCTTCGCGTCCATCTCTGGCTAGAGCACTTAGGGTTGTCGCTGGCAGACGCGCACTTGGTGTTGAATCCTGCCGATGGGGTACGTGAGTGGCGGACACGCGCCGGCACTGCGCCGGCGCTGGCTGTGGTTCATACACGGCCGGCAGGTTCAGAAAACCGAATTCGGTGGGATACGGCCATCGATCCCAATGGTTTGTGTTGAGTAACGGGATGATTTTGAGAGCAAGATGACGGATCAGGTGCAGGTTAAGGTTCCAGCAGGCGAAACGAAGCGCGTTCAGCTTCAGGCAGAAGCACCGCCTGTACTGTGCCGCCGTTTTGGCGACCTTAACTTTAGTTTGATCGCGCGTTCATCATTCCTGAGCAGGCGGCCGATATGCTGATTGACATTTCTAACTATGCCAATCAGTTTACCAGCCGACAGATTTTGATTGTAGGGCATACGGACACGAAAGGGCCGCCAGACTACAATGTGCGCCTGTCTGAACGGCGGGGCATGAGCATGTATGCCCACCTGACGGGTAATGAAACGGTGTGGGAAAGTATGTACAACGCTGATAATTCGCCAAATCGAAAGTGGGGCAACCGTGAGGGGCGGCATATGCTGCGCTTTCTACGAGATGATAGCGACAATGTGTACTTTACGGGAACGGCCGATGACGAAGGTTACCGATCTACCGAGACGATTAAACGCTTCCAGCGAGATAATGACCTGAATGACGACGGTGATGCCGTTTGCCCACCGGGCTATGTTCCGCAAGCTGGTGGAAGCGCTGCGCCGCAGGGCTTGGGCATTGCCGCCAACCGCTTTCTCGCCCCCGCAGCGATGAGTTTTGGTTGGGGTGCGGCGAGCGACACCTGGCATTGCCCACGCCGGATGAGACGCCAGAGGAGGCGAATCGGCGTGTGGAGGTGCTCCTATTTCTCAACCCGCCGTCGCCGATTAATTGCGATACGTATCGGTCGAATTGGAACCAAACCTGTATTCAAACGGAATTGATTTCGGTAGAGGTGCTAATTCACAGCACAATGAGTATGCCAACCCGGTTGCCAGCGAGTTTACATTGCAAACGCCGGAAGGTGAAACGCTACGCGAGGTGACGGGGCAGGATGGTTTTTGGCGATCTTTGCCGGACAGTATGCCGCCCGGCCGGTATGCTTTGACGATTAACGGCAAGGAAGTGACCCTGGTGAGATAGATATGTCTGACACGGTTGAAAAAACGTTAAGTCGAAATGATAACCGCATTCACGTGCAGATTCTGAACGTGGATAAGTGGTTTATTTCGGCGCGGACGGCCGCCGACGCATGGCAACGTGGTACGGCCGTTAATCAACGGCCGTCAGGCGATGGCGGAAATGGCGTTAGCTTTTACCGATGCCAATTTTATTTACGTGGCCGGCTGGCAGATGGATGACGACGTGCAATTGCTGCGCGATACGGGTACGGGACCAAAGCCTGCTGCGGATTTTGGGTGATGCCCGTAAGCGGTGGGGCCGATGTGCGGGCGCTGATGTGGGATGGGTCTGTGTTTTTGGGTGGGGCCAGGCCCGATCGGCCGACCCGAGCGATACCTTGAATCTGGCAGCCAGCAATGAGCGCACGGCCCGTGAGTTCCGTCGCCGGGGCATTCAGGCGATTTTAGATGACCACAATCAGAAAATCATATTGGGTACGACGAATTTGGGTTCTATTCATCAGAAAATGGCAGTTGCCGACGGCGGTTTTCGTGGCACGCTGGCGTTCTGCGGCGGCATTGACCTGGCTTATAAACGGTGGGATTTTCCGGCGCACCCTGCTTTTGATTCGCGGCGCGACCCCAGCCCCAGCAAGATGACCCGGACGACATGCTGCCCTTCCACAACCCAGACCCCTGGCATGATGTTCATGCCGTAGTGCGTGGCCCGGCCGTTGAGCACTTGGAAGCGAATTTTATCGAGCGGTGGAACAGCCACCGACGAGGGCCAGCGCTGAGTCCGCAGGCTGCCAGCCGCCCGGGTGGCGGCACGCATATTGTGCAGGTGCTCGCACGCTGCCAGGCGACGACATTCACAGACTTGCGCCGACCGGTGAGTTTGGTATTCGTACCCTTATTTGCGCGCGATCCGGTGTGCCCGCGACTATATTTACATCGAGAATCAATATTTGGTGTCGGAGACGATTACGGATGAGTTGGTAGCGGCCATGAACCGGGCGAATCAGGCGGCAGGGATTTTCGCCTGATTGTGGTGGTACCTTATTTGCCGGAGGAGGCGGCCGGCAGCGGCGGTTCGCAGCGGCGGCGGCGGGCAGGCGACGATTTTTCACCAAAACCGGAGCGATTGCGCGTTTGCGGGCAGCCGCGCCGAACGCACAAACGTTTCAAGTTTTTTACCTGCGCCAGCCGGCTGGTAACCGCAATATTTATGTTCATGCAAAGGTGATGATTGTGGATGACATTTGGGCGACGATTGGATCGGCCAATTTGAATCGGCGAGGCATGTGTTTTGATGCGGAGTTGAATATTGCGGTGGTGGACACGGCCGTATCTGACGGCCGTCGTCGTTTTGCCCGCGATTTTCGCCTGGCGTTGTGGCAGGAGCATCTGGGGCTGCGCGACCCGGCCGATTTGCTGCAAATTCAAGACCCGATTGCTGGTGCAGCCATGTGGGCCGCACGCGCCGGTTCTAACCAATCACACATTGTCCGCTTTGACGAAACCGAAAACCCAGGTGATGATGGATTTCAGTGGGAAGCATTGGTTGACCCGTTGTGTACCAGCAATGCCGCTGAAATTCGCGCCTGGGAGGAGAGTATCAATACAACATGAACGGACACAAAGCATTTGTCTACGTCGAGAACGAGGTGGACAAGGCCTTGCAGCAAAGGCTGGCGGAAATGGTAACGGCCGTATTAACCACTTACAAAGCTTATGCTCTGGTTCAGGTAACCGCCGCCCAATTGAACGCTTTACACAAGGCCGGTTTTCGTGTTGATGTGTTGTCGGATACGACCAGGGTGACGGTGGGCGCGTTTACGTTTGACACAGAGGCGCCACCCCAAACGCCAGAGGCAGATGTCTCGTTGTTGGCCGAAACGGGTGAGGATTATTTCCTGGTGCAGTTTATCGGCCCGCTGCAGGAAGCGTGGATAACGGCCGTTACCAAACTGGGGTGTGAATTAGGGAATTACATACCCAATTACACCTTCTACCTAACCTATATGCCTGTTAATGTGCAGGCGCAGGTGGCGGCGTTGCCTTTTGTGGGCTGGATCGGTCGTTATTTGCCCGCTTTCAAAATAGGCCCCGACATGACGACAACAGGCAAGCGCAGCCTGGCGCAGCAAGATATGGTTGCGGTGGAAATTAACCGGCCCGCGTTCCCGTTTGATCCCGAAGGCAATGTCGAGATCAGCCTGCACCGGTCGGATGATATGGATACTGTAGTGGCCCTGATCGATACTTTAGGCGGGCATGTGATTGATGCCGGTGGACGCAGCCTTGTTGTGCCCTGGAACCGGAACAGGTGCTGGTTATTGCCGGGCATGTGGCTGTGCGCCGCCTAGGAAGGCACGTGCCAGCCCAGGCGGATAATGACGTGGCAGTGCATTTGACCAATGTGCATGCTGTACACATAGCCACTCTTGTGGGTGCAAGCAGGCAGTTACTGGGACAAAATCAGATTGTGGCTGTGTACGATACAGGGCTGGACAAAGGCTCTGATGGCGCTACCACGAACCCCCATCCAGATATGCACCCGGATTTTAGCGGACGTGTTATTTCTTTACACTCTTGGGGACGACCCACCGGCGCTCGCGGCGGCGCAGGCGCTACCAATGACCTGGGCGGGCATGGCACGCATGTGGCCGGTTCGATTGTAGGAACCGGCAGTGCGTCCGGAGGCCGGGTGCGAGGCATGGCCCCGGAAGCCCGCCTGGTATTTCAATCTTGTGAACCGGGAACGTCTTCAACCTGTAGCCCGCACGGCTTCTTTACGCCGGCCGATCTGACGCCCGTTTTTCAGCAAGCTTACGATGCCGGTGCACGCATACATAACAATAGTTGGGGCGCACGCAGAGAAGGCCGTTACACCGACAAGTCAGAACAGGTAGACACATTTGTATGGGAAAAGCGGAACATGACCATTCTCTTCTCGGCGGGCAACAACGGCGACGACTTAAATCGGGATGGCCGTATTGACCAGGATTCTATGGGCGCACCGGGAACAGCAAAAAGATATATCACCGTTGGTAGTTCCGAAAGCCTGCGGCTGACCGGGGGCAGCCGGCTGCCCTGGAGCGCTTCTCGTTACAACCCGCCCTGCACCCGTTCTGCCCCAGACCTGTCTACAATTGCCAGTCCCTGCATTTCGACCGGTTCTAGCCGGAATAATTTACGCTTTCCTTGCCCGCCGATCCGAGATGATTTGCGCTCGAACAACCCGCATGGCCTGGCGGCCAGCAGCGGTAGAGGGCCGACGGATGACGGCCGTATTAAACCAGAAGTCGTGGCGCCGGGAACCAATATAAAATCTTGTCGATCACGAGATGCCGGTTCATCAACCGATCCCTACACTTTCAAGACCGGCACCAGCATGGCTTGCCCCATCACCGCCGGAGCGGCCATCCTTGTTCGCCAATTTCTCATCGAAGTACACAGTCACCAGCCCAGCGCCGCCCTGATTAAAGCCATGCTCATCAATGGGGCCACGCCTCTGCGCGGGCAATACCGGCCTCGTGAAATTGGAGCCGTTCCGTAACAGCAACATCGGTTGGGGGCTGATCAATCTGCGTGAGACGCTGCACCCGAAAGCACCGCCCCGAACACTTTGGTTTTCGCGATGAATGGTCGAATGTAGCGCCTAGACCCGGCTTTAATGTCGGCGATCCACCGGACACTTTCACCATTTCGGGTGACGGACCGGACGGAAACGTTAAAAGTAACCCTGGTGTACACCGAGGGCGCCGGGGGATAACCTGGTAAATAATCTGAATCTGACCATATTTCCGCCCACCGGCCCTGCCAAGACCGGCAACAATGCCACGCTTCCCGGCGACATGAAAAACAATGTAGAAGGCGGTGATTATTGAAACGCCAGAGTTGGGCGAGCATGTAATCGAAGTGAAGGCCATGAACATTGACGCCACGCACGCACCGCAGGATTATGCGCTGGTGATTTCGGGCGCATTTGCGCGGGTGGCCCCACCATCGCCGCCCCTCCCGCCGGTGATTGTGTAATGAGGATGATGAGTGATGATTAAACCGATGCTCGGCGACCTGGAATTATTATTGGTGCAGCGGATTGAAACGGCCCAGATCTCAAACCCTGGTAGACCACGCCGTGCCGGGGCTGGCCGGGAACTTTACGCAGCAGCTAAACCGGCAGATCACCCAGGTAAAACTGCACGGCATCCTGGCCGGCCCGGAGGCCAGGGACAATCTGGAAGCGCTGCGACAGCAATTCCATGCCGCCGAGCCGCTTCCGTTACGGCCGATATCCTGGCCGCCACCGAAGTGCAGGAAATGCTTATTGCCGACTTGCAGGCACAGGAGATGGCAGGCAAGCCGGAACGGTTTGTCTACCGCCTGACACTGAACGAATACATTCCGCCGCCGCCGGACGAAGAAACAACCATGCAAATAGCCGAGGAGGAAATGCAAACCGAGGCAACCGAAATCACAGAAAAGCAAACCGACGACGTAGCTAACGATCTGGCCACGCTGGAAGTGCGGGTCGAGTTAGCCGAGGGTGATGATTACAGCGGCATTGCCGTCCAGGTAGAGGGTAATACGGACGGAGGCGAACCTTTCGCCATTCTTATCGAGGAGCATAATGACGGCATTTATCGGGCAGAAAACATCCGGGCCGGCACCTACACAGTGAGGGCAGTATCACGATGACAGGTCAATCAGGCGGCACGCAGACGACGGTAAACGCTCCCTCTGCAACAACAACAACCGCAGTGCTTACGGTGGGATATTCCAACCTGTGTCAGATGCCCGAGAACATTACCTTTAACACAGCACGCTCGTTTGTTAAACCCACCGCGAATAACAAAAACGCACTCCAGGGTGTTCTTGCTTTCGCATCCAGCCCAAACCCCACTACCCACAGCCATTTGCTCTTGGTGGGGCACACAGATTCACCCGGTTCGTCAACAACCAATGACTCATTGTCAGAGCGGCGTGGACGCAGCGTGCACGCTCTTTTGACAGGAAACGTTGCAGAATGGGAAACCTTGTTTACTACAGAGAGGTGGTCAACTCCGGAGTTGACAGAAATGGTCGTGGAGACAGGCGAGGCGGCGCAGGGAGATTCAGCCGCGATTTCTGCGGCGATTGCCCGTTATCAAGGCGCAAGCGCAGCAGCCAGAACTGCACGCGCTGATTTATTCAGGCTTTTCTTTGATGCGCTGCTAGGGCGCACCGGCCCGCCGCCCATCAACTTTGTAGCCCGGACACCACCCTGGCTAGGGTGTGGCGAGAATCATTTGTTGCGCGGCTCACCGAGCAGCCCGGTGCGGGATCCAAGCCTGCCCCCAATCACTGGCGCCTTTGAACCGAATCGCCGGGTTGAATTCTTTTTTGTTGATTCTAGCCTGTCGATCCCAATTAGTTGCACAGCGTATCCAAACTGGACACTTGCCTGCTCCCTGTCTACACCGCCACCCGCAGTTGTGGAGTGGTTCGTCTCGGAAAGCCTGGGGCACGATGCCGTAGGGCACGGAATCAATCGCAGTCGTCCCTTTCAAACCATCCAATTTGCAATCAATCACGTTTCCTCCCTTGCGCTTGCAGGCACTGATGTGATCAATGTAATGGACGGCACATACCAGGAAGATGTGCGAATGGCAAGCAATATTGTCTTGAAGGCAGACACCGGGGCAACGCCTACGCTCCGGCACACTGCTGCCGGCAACCCTGTCATCTTATGTGATGACGTAGACGATGTCCGAATTGAAGGGCTGGTCATTACCGGTCTGACATTGCTAGACGGACGAGGTGTCCATGTCCGCAATAGCCGCAATATAACGGTGCAGTCGTGCGCCATTTCCCGTCACCGCAGCGACGGGCATGGTGGTGGTGTGCTGATCCAGAGCAGCCGCGCAGTCGAAGTAACGGGGGGGCGGATCCGAAATAATTTTGCCACGCGGGGCGGCGGCATTGCGATTGTTGATTCTACCGAGGTACGTGTTGAGGATGTAACTATCGAAAGAAACCAGGGCGGGAGGATTGATACGGCCGTAACAGCAGTAGACATCGATGCGTCAATTGGCCTCGACTTCGATCCATTCATAGACACATTCACTATCACCATTGGAGATGCACACGGAGGCGGGGTGTATCTGCAGGATAGCCGAGACGTGTTCATCCAAAACAACCGCATCCGCGAAAACAACGCTATTTTGTTTGGGGGTGGGATTGCAGTGGACAACGAGCCGGGCTTTGCCGGCAGTATAGTCATCCGGGGAAACGAGATCATGTGTAACCAAGCCGCGCACGGCAACCTACAACCGCTCAACCCACCAACCATTTCCTGCCAGGCGGAAGCGCTGGGCGATCCTGTGGTCACGCGCATGGAAGAAGAGACTTTTGACAGCATAGCTGCGCAGGCCGTTCGCCTTTTGCACGGCCTAGGCATCGAAAATGGGCTGGGAGGCGGGATTGCGTTACGGCATGTGACGTCGGCCACCCGCATCATTGAGAATCGGATTGGGCAGCAAAATGAGCCAAACCGGGCACGGCGCGGCGGCGGCATAGAGTGCTACACCGGAGCGTACCCCCACATTGAGGAAAACCACATCGAACACAACCTCACTTCAGATGACGGCGCCGGCATCGCCGTTGATCAGTTTGACCCCTTTCTGCCGGCAAATCAGCCTCGTTTCTTAGGATTCAGACGCGGCCGTTTCTTCCCAAGGCAACCCGTTCGAATGGTGAACAACCAGATCCGCTCTAACCTCAGTATAGAGGATGGGGGCGGGATTTATGCCACAGGCAATGCCCAGCTTCGCCTCGAAGGGACGGTCGTAGAGAGGAACAGGGCCGGCGAGAATGGCGGCGGTATCCGTATCTCGTATGCCACCAATCTGGAGATGAGCGGTGGGCGCATTGCCGACAACCAGTCGAACGTTATCGGAACCGAACACGAAGGCGGCGGTGGTTTAGCAGCCCGAAATGCCTCCTTCCATTTGCAGGGTGTCGGCATCAGTAACAATGTCGCCAACCATTTTGCAGGCGGCGGCGTCTATTGTAACTCAGCTTTTGAGGGGGGCTTTAATACGAGTGGCTTTATCGCCAATCGGCACGGGCAGTTCGACGATATTATGCGGAACGATTACCGTTTTGGTATGCGTGTTTACCACTTCAGCGATTGCCAGGGGAGCGATAATCGCGCCCTTGGCCGCTCGGGAGCGGGTGGGTTCGTGTACGCTGTGCGTGTGGAAGGAAATGAACATCTGGAGGTACGTATCCGGGGTGCGGCAACGGCCGTTGGGCAAAACACCTCCGAGTACAACAACCCCAACAATAGAGCGGGCACACACCAGAAGCGGGGCAACGTTGTCATTGAGCTGTCGGGTCGGCGAGACGCCGGTGGCCTTCCCGAAGATCGCGTTAGCATCTTTGGCGATGTGCGCGCAGTGCCGACTGGCATTGCCAGTTCCGTCCCAACACCGAACAACCGGGCGGTGGTGATTATTCACCATGGCGGCCGAACGGACGATCACCCCATCACCTTCCCCTACAGCAATGTCGCCTTTAGCATCATTGATGTGCAGCCGCGCCTGGGGTCGGTGGCCGGGGGAACTGTGCTCTCCATTACGGGCGAGGGCTTTGTAAATGATCCCGGAACCCAGGTTTTTATTGGCGGGCAACTTGCCGGGAACATCCAGGTGCTTTCTGAGCGAGAGGTGACGGCCGAAACGCCCCCCGGAACAGGGCCAGGCCCGGTTGACATCGAAGTGCAAAACGCAGACGGCCGTATCGAGTTCATCCTCAACGGATTCGAGTACACCCTTCCACCGCAAATTATCGACATACAGCCCCGTTCCGGCTTTGTAACGGGAGGAGATGTGATCACAATTACAGGAAACAATTTCTTAGGCGGCATTGAGGTTCTCTTTGGAGGAGGGCAGGCAACAAGCATCACGGTTATTTCCGCTACGCAACTGGAAGTGGTAACGCCGCCTTTGTCTGCCGGATTGCCACCTGATTTTTATGACGTGGAAGTGATCAATCCAGACACATTATCGGATATTGTGCCGGCCGGTTTTGAATATGTCCCCTTGCCGCGGCCGAATATCATCAATGTGCAACCTCGCTCCGGTCCGGCCGCGGTTGGTACGCCGATAACCATCACCGGCAGCGATTTTCAACAAAACGTTTCTGTCACCGTTGGCGGCGTCAGTGCCGTTAATGTGGTATTGGTCTCGTCGAGCCAGATCAACGCAGAGACACCGCCGTTGCCCGCCTCACAATCTCCGGGATTCGTTGATATTGTCGTGACAAACCCTGACGGACGGTCAGACCAGGTAAGTGGCGGATTCCAGTATCTTGCACCTCCGCCACACATTATTGACGTACAACCACGTTCCGGCCCCGCTGCCGGTGGTACACACATCACAATTACTGGAGCCAATTTTCAATCCGGAGCTTCGGTCACTTTTGACGGTATAAGCGCGTTGTTTATTAATTTTGTCTCGTCAAGCGAGATCACAGTCGAAACGCCACCTTTGCCACCGCCGCGCATTCCAGGACCGGTCGATGTTGTAGTTACCAACCCTGACGGCCTGTCCGATTCCGTGTCTGGTGGTTTTGATTACACACCTTAAGGATTAAAAATGTTTAGACCCGCTTACAAAATCACTTTTGGCTCCAGCGTCATTGATTCGGCCGCAGACCCCACCCGCAGCACGGTGGTGGCGCTGGCGGTTTCGCTGGACATGGACACGCCGGCCGACGAGGCTGTCATCCATCTGGGCCGGGTGGGCGGCGTGCAGCCGGGCCTGGGCGTGGATGTGACGGTGGAGCTGGGCTACGACGATTCGGTGACAAAGGTGTTCACCGGAACCATTGCCGACTTGCGGCCCGACATTACCACCACGCGGGTGACGGCGCTGAGTCCAATGCGTGATTTACTGGCTTTGCGCGTGGCCCAAACTTACGAAAACAAAACGGCCGGAGAGATCGTCCGCGACCTGGCGGGCCAGGCGAATGTAGCGACAGACACGGTGGAGGACGGCGTTCATTTTCTGGCGTATGTGGCCGACAACGGCCGTAATGCCTACCAACACATCCGCGCCCTGGCCCTCAAATCTGGGTTTGACGTGTACACCACGCCGGATGGGAAACTGGTGTTTCGGCCGTTTACCGGCAGCATCACCACCCACGTACTGGAATACGGCCAACATTTGGTAAGACTGGCCGTGTCGGCTGCCCCCCAGGCCGCCGGGGAGGTGCAACTCTTTGGTGAAAGTCCGGCCGACGCCGAAGGCGACGAGGCATTCGCCTGGCTGACAAAAAGTTTTACTCCCGGCGCCGCCGGATCAGGTGCGCCCCTGTTGCTCGTTCAAGACCCGTCATTGCGTACACAAACGGCCGCCGGCGCCGCTGCCCGCGCCGAAGCCAAACGGCAGCAACAACGAGCGCTTACCGGCCATCTGCGGGCTTTAGGCCGGCCCCAGGTCAAATTGGGCGATGCTATTCGCCTCAGCGGCGCACCTGACGACCGCATGAATGCCGACTTTCAGGTGCGGCGCGTCCGCCACACGCTGACGAAAAAGGGCGGTTTCACCACCGAAATCGGCTTTTGGCAGCTAGGAGGTGACCGTTCATGAGCGAACTGGTAAACGTGATCCAGCAGATCGTACACAACGAGCTGCGCCAGGTACGGGTGACAGAACTGGCAGTGGTAGAACCGAGTGGACTCCACCCTCACGCTGGCGATAGCGACAAGGACAATTACGCCTGCGACGTGCGCCTAAAGAACAGCGGCCTGGTGCTAAAGCAGGTTCCGGTTGCCACCGGCCGCATCGGCACGGCCGCCATTCCTAACGAAGGCGACCTGGTGCTGCTAACTTTTGACCATGGGGATGTAAACCAGCCGATGATTATCGGCCGTTTGTTACAATGACGAAGATCGGCCGCCGCTCAACAATGCCAACGAGGTCATTTTTCGCCTGCCCTTGGCCGAACCGGACGACGAGACCGTCAAAGCCGCCATTCGCAACCTGCCAGATCAAAATCCGCCCCGCGAGATTTTGGTGGAAATGACGCCCAAGATTGAGGTGCATCTCCAGGACAGCATGGTGGTAGCCCGCGCCGGAAACAGCAAATTAACCCTCAACCAACCCGGCGACCGGGACGGGCAAGTGGTGATTGAGGCGGGCCGCTCTACCATCACCATGGATCAGGACGGTGACATTACGATTGAATCGGCGGGCAACATTACCCTGAGCACGTCAACGGGCGATGTCACTATCGAGGGGATGAATATCAGCATAAAAGGGCAGCAGGCGGTCAGTATCGAAGCCAATACCGATGCCAAATTGAGCGGCAAGGTGGGGGCGACGGTCGATGGCGGCCTATCTGCTACGCTAAAAGGGGCGACGACGTCTATCAAAGGCATGACGTCGTTTTCGCCGTAACTTTGGAGGCAAAACGATGCCTGGACCTGTAATAACAATTGGCTGTGCTGTGATGGTGACGCCCGGCGCTTCCGGGCCGCCGGATATGGGCACGATCATCAGCATCTTTCCGCCGGTGATTACGGCGGGCGGGATGCCGCTGGCAACGACCGGCTCGCTGTGCCAGATGATTAACTCGGTGTGGGGCTTTCCGTACCCGTTGGTGATTGGGCCAATCGCTTCCGGCGGGGTGATGGTGAGCGGCAAGGCGCTGGTGCGCATGGGCGACCGCATCCCTTCGCCGCCCGGTATTCTGACAATTTTAGGCCCGCCGGCCGCGCCTTATGTAAATGATCAGTGGCCGCCGTAGGGATAGGTACAAGGAGTGGTTTTTATGGCGAATGAAGATAAACGATTTGGGATTGATTTGCACTTGCTGCCTAACTTAACGCAGGAGAATGACCGTTTTCCCGGCGCTGACCTGAAAACGGCCGAATCTCCCAACGGCATTGATTTGCAAACGGTTGGGGGTGTGCCCAATTTGCAGCAGGCGCTTTTGCTTCGTTTCCTCACGCATAAGGGTGCACTGTCTCATTTGGGGCATCCTGAATATGGTTCGCAGTTGTACAAGTTGGTGGGCGAACTGAACAATGAGACCAACCGCAACCGGGCAAAGTTGTATGTGCTGGAGGCGTTGAGCCATGAAGCGCGTATTGCCGAAGTGTTGTCGGTATCGGTGACGACGAATCGGCGGGCGCCCACGACTGTGACGATTACGGTGAATTTGCGGGCCATTGGCGAAGACGATCCGGCAACTGTGACGTTTCCGCTGGCGCTTGCTTAGTAGACAAAGGAGAATGATATGGATGAGCCATATTTGATTGAACGGCCGTATCAAGAAATCGTCGACGACGCCTTGACCGCCATTGTGGGCGGCGTGGTCAACGAACCTCATATTTTCGACATCAAAGTAGCTGAATACAGCCTGTCGGAGCCGGCACGAGACATTCGCGGCATCACAGGCACAGACGGCACGCAGCACCGCACATTTCAACGGGGTACAGACTACCTTTTTGTGGCCGGCGGCGACACCGAGCCGGATAAAGTGCGCTGGCTGCAAGAAGGCGGCGTCCGCCCCCAACACCTGTCCAAATTTTGGGTAGATTATTACCGCCCCGGCGATCCCTCACCTCTGACGGACATCAGTGTGGGCAGTGTGACGCGCACATTGGCAGAGGCGATGAGCCGCGAGCTTGCCATCATGTATGAGCAAATCAACCAGGCTTATTTATCTGGCTTTATAGATTGGGCGACCGGCAAGTCACTCGATTTTGTGGTGGCGATTCTGGGCGTGGTCCGAAAAACGGCCGATTTTGCCACCGGCGAAGTCACTTTCTTTCGCAATCCGTCTGTTTCTGGCAGCATTAGCATTAATGCCGGTGTTAAGCTAACCACCAGCGGTGGCGAGGTCAATTTTGAGACAACCAATTTGCGTACCTTGCAGCCAGGTCAAAACCGCATTAACGTGCCTGTCAGGGCCATAACCGGCGGCGAGATGGGAATTGTGGGATCCCAACACCATTACCCAACTGTTACAACCTGTCGCCGGCATTGAGCGTGTAACCAACCTCGATCCCACGCAGAAGGCTGCTGAGGATGAAAGCGACGAGGCACTGCGGAAGCGAGCTAAAGCAAAATTACGCGGTCTTAATTTGTGTACGCTTGCCGCCATCGAGCAAGCCGCTCGCGAAGCTCGCGCCGATGACGTTGAAATCCGGGATCCGCAATACCCGACCGATCAACCGGATAAATGGACGCCAGCCGGGGTGGTGCAGGTATTGATTAAAGGCGACCCCGCACGGTTTGAGGCGGTACGTGGCGCCATTGACGGTGTGCGCGCCGCTGGTGTGCTGGTGCAAGTTATTGCCCGGTTGGTGTACTTTAAGCTTCGGCTACAGGTGCAGATTGATCCGGGCATTACCCCTATCGGCCAGAACCA
Source organism: uncultured Chloroflexia bacterium (assembly GCA_963701435.1). GTDB lineage: Bacteria > Chloroflexota > Anaerolineae > Promineifilales > Promineifilaceae > JAACFF01. Next base: position 197,174 of record CAVPAL010000006.1, read on the forward strand.
GATTAAGCTGGACATCATTGCCGCCGTGACTAATTATGTCAACACTTTGAGCAGCGGCGACGCTATTTCCGGCGCCGAGTTAAACGGCCGTTGCTGTCGCTCTCAACGAGCAAGAAGCCCAAATTGCCGATGTAGCTCAACTGCGGGATGTAGTGGTATGGCTACTGACCCGGACAACCCTGACCAACCCGACCAGCGTGTGCCCCGGCGCGATTTGGTGGTGCATGACGGTGAACCGGCCACAGACGAGCAAATTCAAGCCTGGGAATTTGTGGTTTTAACGGAAGTGAATGGTCAGAAGGCGCTGCCGGTACTTGATTTTACCCCTGACGACATTGAAGTAAAGACGTAGGGTGTGGAGGAATCATGGGAAAAACTGAACGTATCCTGAACAACCTGCCGACGACATTTCGGCCAGTTTCCGCGGCCAACAAGGCTGTACACGCTGGCGAACGCAGTGGGCCTGCCCATGCAGGAAGGCGAAAATCTGCTGGTTGAGGTGATGAAATCCCATTGGGTGGATTACGCTGATCTGGGGCGCGACACTATCCGCGACCTGGCGCTGCTGGCTGACTTGTACGACCTGGACCCGCGTCCCGACGAGAGTGTGGAGGCGTTCCGCGAACATCTGAAGCGGTATGTTAGCACCTACCTGGAGGGGACGGCCACGGTGCGCGGCATTCTGCGCATTGCCGCCGACACGTTGGGGGTGATGATTGACCCGGACGCGCTACAAAAGCCGGAAAAGCGGGTGATCATCGCCCAGGATGATGTGACGCGCCTGCTTTTTGGCGTGCCATGGGCCGAAGCGAAGGGCACAGCGGCCCAACCGGCCGAAGTAGTAGGCCAAAAAGACCTGAGTGTGAGCGTCAATTTGCTGGGGCAAAAGCTCAGATTGTTTTTGAACGGGCAAATCGAAACGATTGCGTTTGACGCGGTTCTTCCTCTTTCCAGCGCGGCGCAATTGGGTGAGATTGTCCAGGCAATTGATGATGTTTTTGGCCCCGGCAGTGCCCGCCACGACGGCCAACACCTTATCTTGCGAGCAGATACGCCGGGCGCAGACGGCCGTATTGATATTCTATCGCCGGACGGTCCGGACGCGGCTGACTCGTTGCTGGGTATTGCGCCGCGGGTTTACACAGGGACAACCGCACGCGCGGCCACTGTAGTGGGTACGCCGGATCACAGCGAGGGCATTGACCTTAGTGTGCATCGTTATTTGCGGTTAGTGGTGGATGGTGTCTACCTGGCAGAGGTAGATTGTGCTGGCACTGTGGCGGCGGCGACGACGCTGACGGAAGTGCGGGATGAGGTTAACGATGCCCTGACGGTTAATGTGGCCGCGCATGACAACCATTTCTTAACACTGACTTCGCCTACGGTTGGTTCCGGCGGCAATATTGAGGTGCAGGCGGCGGCCAATGATGCGGCGGAGACGCTTTTTGGCCCAGGTGTGCAGGGCTTTCATGCCGGGGCGGATGATTTAGCGGCGGTGGCTCGCAGCAGACGGGCGTTGACGCAACCTGTCAATCTGCAAACGGATCGTTTTTTGGTCATTAGCGTGGACGGCGTCCCGCCGGTGGAAATTGATTGTGCCGGTGCGACGGCAGCGGAAACGACGATTGAGGAAATCACTGCCAAGTTGGACGCGGTTAACGGCCTGGCGGTCAGTCACGATGGCGCGTTTATGACACTGGTGTCTGAAAGCGCAGGCGCGAACAGCAGCCTGGAAATCTTAACGGCCGTTGAGGGGGATGCGGCTAACTCTGTTTTGGGATTTGCGCCGCGCTCGGCTAAAGGCACAGACGCGGCGGCGAGCTCGGATTGAGGGGGGCGTCGATTTACGGCCAAGTGTCGATTTGCGCTGGCGTTGTCGTATTACGTTGGGTGTGGATGGGGAAACGGCAGTGCATCAACACAGCCAGCCCTGAGACCAAAGAGAGTACGCCTGAGCAAATTGCTACGGCCGTCAACGCCCAAATCGGACAGAATATTGCCAGCGTTAACGACGGCAGACTGGTGCTCACTTCGCCTACAGTTGGGGAGGAGAGCAATCTGGCTCTAATCAGCCGGGATCGTCCCGCCAGCACAGATTTTGTAACGCAAGCGCCGGTGCTGGACGAGGCGGCGCTGCTGCTGTTTGGTTTTATTGAGAAGGATGTGACCGCCGAAGCAGCGCAAGCTGCTCAAGTCACCGGTACGGCCGATTTGAGCCAAGGTGTGGATTTGCGAGAAAGGGCGTATTTACAACTGGGGGTGGACGATGTGACGCTGGTGGACGTTGATTGTCGCGGCCTGCAACCCCGTGTAACGCTGCTGGATGAAATTGTGGCAAAGATAAATGAGGCGTTGGGCGCTGTAGATGAGGCGTTGACCGGTGTGGCTGGTCATGACGGCAGCCATTTGGTGCTGACCTCGCCCAGGGTAGGCACGAGCAGCCGAATTGTGGTGGCAGTGTCACCGTTTTCGGATGCGGCCGAACGGTTACTGGGCCTGCCGGAGGCGCTGGTTGCCGGTCGTGAATCGGCTCCTATTTTGTTTGAAGGCACGACCGATCTCAGCCTGGGGCTTAATGTGAAGGAGCATTATCTACTTAAGATTGGATTGGATGATCTAGAGCCGGTGCAAATTGATTTGCGGCAGGATTTGGAGGGCAACATTCCTGAAGAACTGCCGGAGATTTTGCTTGATTTGTTCGACATCAGTGACCGCATCAATGCCGGTTTGGGCCGGAATGTGGCTTCGCACAATGGCTCTCACATCATTCTGCGCTCGGCTGAGACGGGGCCGTCCAGCCGCCTGGTGATTGAAGTGCCCGATGAGCCAGCACATGAGGCGACAACGGCCGGTTTTAGGCATTACCGCGCCGCGCAGTTACGTGGGCCAGGTGGAAGATGCTCAAATTCGGGGCCTGGTTGATCTAAGCGGCAATGTTGATTTGAGCGAAAAGCGCTTTTTGCGCCTGTCGGTTGACGGCAATGAACCGGTTGATGTGGACTGCGCCGGGACGAACCCAGAGGCGACGACGTTGGTTGATGTGATTACGGCCGTTAACAATGCGTTTGGTGGAGTGGAGGTGGCGCGCGACGAAGGGGGATACCTGGTACTGAACAGCCCTACGCCGGGAGCAGAAGGGTTGTTGATAGTGATGCCCTCGACGTTGGCGGATGCAACTGCAGACATTCTAGGTGAGGTGGTTGGCATTCATCAGGGCCGGGCAGCGGCACCGGCCACGCTAACGGGCGAGGCGGTGTTGTTTGGCCCTATTGATTTGAGTGACCGCAGCGGGCTGTGCCTGGCAGTGGACGACGGCCCGCCGGTGACGGTGAATGTAGCCGGCCCCACGCCTGGGCGCACGTTTAGCGATGAGATTGTGGCCGCGCTTAATGCCGCTTTTCCCCGGCCGAAAGGTTCGCCTTTTGCTGCGTTGACGCCTGACAGCTTTTTGCAATTAACGGCCGAAATCGATCAGCCTCTTGCCATTGCGTTATGTTTCGCTGGTTGAGTTTCCGATTGCGCCGGCGCCACCGGTGTCGTTAAATGTGGTTCATGGCAGTGAATGGGAAACGGTGAATGACGGTGTTGATACGGCCCCGGTGGTCATTACGCTGACGACGAAGCATGGTGTGGTGGGCGCGACGTTTGCTAATTGGAGCAGCCGTAGTCAGGTGCTTGTGCCGGCGCCGGTGGGCCCGGGACAGACGTTGTGGGTGGCGCTGGACGAGGAAGGCCAACCGCAGGCGGCGGTAGATGGCTTACCGGTGTCTTTGGAGGTGACGCCCACGGCGGCGGCGCTGCGGTTGCCGCCGGGTGTGTCTCAATGGCAATACACGGAGTGCTACAGCAGTCGCTTTTTGACCACGATTGGTTTGATGCAGCTCGCTTTGCCGGTGGACAGTGCCGGGTGTTGGCGGTGTTTGACCAGAGCCACTTTGTGGTGAATGCGGATGATGCGCAGGTGGCTGTGTTTGCCCCTGGGGATGGTCTTTTTGATGCGGAAACGGCCGTTACGTTCAGTTGGCAGGCCCGGCGCCCGGGTCGGTTTGAGGTGGAATTGCCGTATGATTTGCCGCGCCAGTTTGGCGGCCGTTTTGACGAGGCCCGCTTTGACGGGGCGCTTCAGGATGACCAGCCGCCGCAAGCGGCGGGGCTGATCATTGAGATGAATGCTTTACCGAATTCGTTACTGGAGTGGGTCGTCAAGTCGCCGCTGGTGGTGGCGGTACCGTTGGCCGTGTTACCGCCAGGTATAACCCCGCGCCAGGCGCCGTGGTCACGGCCAGTGTTCTTTGAAGGAGGAACGGCCGATACGCCCGCCCGTCTCATCCTCACCGAAGAGGGTTTAGGCGGCTTCCTGGAATTCAGCGCCCGCACGCCCGGCGAATGGGGCAACCGCATCCAAATGGTGCTGGCCAAGGGCGAAACGGCCGGCACGTATGATGTGAGCCTCGGCTATTCCGGTGAAGATGTGTTTGAGAATGCGCGAGCAAAGGTAGCCGGGCAAGTAATCCGCGCCAGAGCGGCTGGCGTAGAGTCCCGCGTGACGCGCCAGATCAGAGGTCATTAAATTGCTGCGGCTCTCCGGCCGCGACTACGTTTTTGTTGTCAAATATTATTTTAGAAAGGAGCGTAAAAGATGTCAGAAAATGGTTATGAAGATGAAGTATGGGTTCCTGTTAACCCGGGTGATTTGTTGACGGCGGATGCCTGGAATGAGATGCAGAAGCTGGCCAAAGCCGAAATTCAGGAAACGGGAACGGCGTTAGAAGAGAAAATTGAAGAAGTGGAAGGCAAGTTAGACGAGGTGGACGCGGCCAAGTTTGGCGGCAAGTCGCCGGATGAATGGTCAGAACAGTTTGCACCTAAAGTACATGATCACGAAGGTCAGGCAGTGTATCGTCGTTATATCAAGCAGTTCACAACGGAGCTGAACAAAGTGTTCCTGGAGCACAAGCTAGGCCGGTTCCCGTTGGTTGATGTGTATGAACTTTTACCTGTGACCAGTAAGGTTGGTTTTGCTGATTGTAAGTTGCTGTTTTATTACGGCAAGGAAGATGCGGATGATTTTGATCTGTGGATACGCGTTTACCGAGAACGAATACCTTTGGGCTTACCGTTTGAGCAGGTGTTGGCAGAATTGGGCGTTGAATATGAAGACGATGACACCATTGAAGATGTATTGAATGATTTGTGGCGCAAGCTGATGGAAGACCCCAATGACACGATTAAACATTGTACCACGCCCTGGGTGGATGAGTGTTGCGGCAAACGGCGCACGGTGGAGAACCTAAAAAAGGCGGACCAGTGGTCTGACCTGTATCTGGCCATTAAGCCCAGAAAGTGCGGCAAAGGGGCTGACATCAGTATTGACGAGGCCGGAGCTATCGTGACACCAACTTGCCAGCTTGAAGTAACGCAAGTGAATTACGATACGTTGCTCATGGAGGCGTTTGGTTTAACCGCCAACGGTACGCCGCTAGATTTAATGTTTTTGCTTAGAAGTTGAGTCAGCTACACGGATGAGACGGATTCGGGCGGATTTTCAATATGGCATCGCATCCATCTGTGAATATCCGTTGCATCCGTGTACCAATTCTGCAAAGGTCTTGCGCCCTTTGTCTGTCATGAATATGAGGTGAATGATGAAACTCCAAGCCATTTTACAGAATAATGAGGAGCCCTTTGAGGGTGATTTGACTATGTTTTTGCGTCGCCTGCCGGCGGACGCCCAAATCACACGCAGTACGGCTACGATTCGGCCGGTGGTGCAGCATAAGGAGACAGTAGCCCTGGTGGAACTCAGGGAAACGAGTGGGGTGTAACAAAGCAGGGTTTGACGGTGGATTTCCACGTCAGACGCACTGTTCACCAAATGCGGGTGCTCGGCGGCAGCATGGTGACTGTCCAAATAGATGTGGGCGGAACGTGGATCAGGCTGAATAATGATGGCACGATGTCGGTGCCGGATGATGGCGGCACGCTTAATTTTAGTGTTGTAAATGGCGTGGTGGATATGCAGCGGGTGGTGACTTCGCGGGTGCAACTGTCGCCCCCTGAAGGTGCCAATTCGTTGCTTTCGAGTGAATCTGTGACCTGGTTGTGTACGCCTGGAAATGTGAGTTTGCGAATTGGGGAGCAGGAACCGAATCTGGTTTCAGCCGGGAGAACTGCGGAATGAGGTAACAACGGCCGATTTTGGTGAGTTCTTGCAGGCGTACTTGCTGGAGGCTGAGGTGGAAAACGATCTTTTTGTGGTGCCTTTTACGCTGCATTCGGACTCGATTGCCCGCATGGAAGTGGTGCTGGAGATTGAGTATACGCGGCAGAAGTCGGTGTTGCCGCCTGAAATTGGGGAGGTGATACGGCCGTTTACCTACGAACCAATCTCTCCGAATGAGGACGAACTGCTGACGGTGGTACTGCTCGCAAACGCGCGGGTGGTGCCGGAGCAAACCACAATGCAAGTGGCGGGTACGTTTGAACCGAGCCGGATTGTGTGGGGGCCGAAGACGCCAGTGGAGGAGGATGCCGTTGTGCCTGTTTCCTCTGCTTGCGCTCAGGCGCAGCCGATTGTGGTAGAAAAGGATGTGGCGGTAACGGCCGTGGACTTGCTGTTGGAGCCGCTGGATCAAACCACCCGGATCAGCATCACTATTTTGGATGATGCGGACGGTAAGCCGTTTGGAAAACCTTTGTTATCGCAGCCGGCTGCGTTGCGCCTGGATAGGGAGGTGAACGGTGAACTGGGTTGGGTCAGCGCCAGGTTGCCGGCTGAATTCCAGTTTAGGGCACGCGGGAAAGACGGCAGTTCGCGCCGTTACTGGCTGGTGGTGACGAGCGCGGAGGGGGATGCCAATTGGGCGGTGCAATCGCAGCAGGAGAATCCGGTTGGCATTCAATGTAGCCAGGACGATGGCCTGTCCTGGCAGGCAACACGGGTAACGCGCTTACCGGGGGCAGTGGCCGGCATTTTTCGGCTGCGGCACACGCCGGCGCAATACCAGGTTCCGCTGCAACTTCAGGTGGGGGAGGGGGAGCAGGCGCAAATGGTAAATTTGGATCGCTTCCAACCTTTGGGACGGGTCGATTTTACCCTGGATTCAGTTGACCTAGCCGCCGCCATGAACCAATACATGGACCAAACCGTCACCGACACCTGCCCGGAAGAAGAGCATCTGGCGAATGGGGATTTCACGGATTGGCAGACGATTAGTAACGCCATTGGCCCAACTAAGCCTATACTGCTTAATCGTCAACCCACTGTGGTAGCTGTGTCTCCTGATTGCCAGTGGATTGTTGTGGGTAATAATAATTCTGAAGTCTTTCTTAGCTTTTTGATCCTGCTGATGAGACGTTGGTTACTGAACTCCAGCCTGATCTACCGAGCGGTGTGACATCGGTATCGATCAGTAAGATCTTGATTCGTCCTGATGGTCTCCGCGCTTATGTACAGATCATTAATGATTTTTCAGGAGGTGTTCAAGGCTTGCTGCAGGTAATTGACTTATCTGTGCCGGATTTGGTAGGATCTCCCGTTGACACGGGGAGACCTTTCCCCGATGCAGCTTTCTCTCCTGACAGCAGTCGTTTGTACGTTGCAGAATATCGTGAAGGATTTGATGGTGAAAGTGGTTCGGGGATCCTCTGGGTTTTAGATGTTGAGGTGTGGGAAGGCTACCAGCACGATCTAAGCCAAATGGAAACGCCCCCCAGCATTGCGTTGGGTGAGAACAAGGAGCCTGTGGCTCTAGCGATGGCTGCAGATGGCAGGCGGTTGTATGTAGCCGTTTTCAATAGAGAGGGAGAAGTCGGCACTGACAATGGAGAAATCCATGTTATTAACACCGACACGCATGAAAACGAAGGTCTTCTAGCCAGTGTGCCGGAGTTTTTGCAAGACATCGCACTGACACCTGACGGGCGTCAGGCAGTAGTTACGGCCGTTATCACCGGTAATGCCTGGGCAAATTTTGTCTACATTGTAGACACAGTGAAAGGCAGCGTTACTCCCGTCAACGATGTCTCTAATCTTCTCGTCCCGCCCCTATCTGGTGAGTTTACGGAGGTGAGCATATCGTCGGACGGGCAGCGGGCCTTTGTGGTTGATGAAAACAATGAGTATGTTGCGGTTATTGATATTAACCGACGCATCTTTACGAATGTGATTAATTTGGGCGGCACTCCGGGAAATATCGCCATAACGCCGATGGGGGATCGTATTTACGTGCCCGTCGAGACAACGTCAAGTTCCTCACAGAACAATTTGGCATCTATCCCCGTCAATTTGCAACTCCCCACAGATTGGACGGTGACTTCCGGCGCTGTTACGCCTTTTTGTTTTGGCTCGCCTTATGACAGGCTGCCCATTTTGGGATTGACGCCTGTAGCGCGTGAAGTGGCGTCAAGCCCTACGGCCATGTCCCAGGTGGCGCCGGTGGCGGCCTGTGTCTATGATTTTAGCTTTTGGGGCCGGAGTACCGGGTTTAGGACAGTGGCCGAAGTGATCTGGCTAAGTGATACTTGTGGCTTGTTGCGGGTGGATGAAGTGCCTATTGAACGCATTACATCCCCCCTAAAAGGGCAGCCGCCGCTCATTCCGGCAGAGTTAACCCGGCACCGGGCCAAATTTGAGGCGCCTGAAGGGGCGACGCAAGCTGAAATTCGCTTCCGGGTGCCGGCGGGTGAGGTAGCGATTGTGGACCAGGTTTCCTTCCGGGCGACGCTTGAGGGAGTTGCCAATGATGATTTGCAACTTTTTGAAGAAGGACAACCAGCAAATTGGACATTATCACCGGAAACGGCGCACGGATTTTCTCTAAAGCCCTCTGATGGTGTGATGGAATTAGCCAATGACGGCTTTGATGATTTCGATTTGACCCAAACTGTTCCGATTACAGCCGAAACACCTTTTACACTGCAATTTTTGGGGCAGGTTATCGTGCCGCCGGTTGGGCCGGCCTGGCCGCAGCTTGAATTGCGCTGGCTGAAGAAGGACGGCGCGCCCACAGGAACGACGGCGACGCTTGAGTTACGATCGTCTGACCCCGATACGTCCCACACGCTCAGTGGCACGGTGCCGGCTGAGGTGACTTCGGTGGAGGTGAACCTGGTTGTACCGGGCAAAACAACGCTGTCTGTAGAGAAGATTTCATTACTGCCGTTGGAATTAGTACGCGTGCCATTGAAGTTTATGGCTCAGGCGCCGGGCGAGTTAATGGTGTCGAATGTTCATGTGGCTTACGATGACACAGCCAGGGCGGCATTGCCCCCTATCCCAGAGGCCGGTCTGTGCTTGCCCACGGCGCCTGACCGCAGCCCTGGCAGCCATTCAGCCAACTGCTGCTATTGTCCCTGCTGCGGGGCAGAGAAGGAGATGAAGAATGTGGGATTGGCACGAACGGCAGCTTATCGGCCTGCCGTAATGGGGGAGTGCCCGGATTGTAACGCCACTTTGATACTACCTGGAGCGCGTCTTACCGCAGCACGCCCAATTGCCCAACCTTTGATAGCCCTTGCACCCACGCACAGACTTGCCGGTGTGATGATGCGTTCTCGCGCTGCTCCAAGGGCGCGTATGAATGAATCGTTATTGCCAACAGTTGCTAATGCCGAAATTGTGGCTTCTGCCATGCCTCAAAAACGAGCAGAGGGGGCGGCGCTGGCCGGAATTGTAATAGGTGAGACGGTAGCGATGCCTTCACTAATGGTCATTAAGGGCATTGGCGCAATATGGAATGAAAAATTGGCAGCGATGGGCATTGATTCAATGTTAGCTTTAGCCAGAGCTCAGCCACAAGAAATCGCTGATACCATAGCGGGTATTTCTTTGAAAAGGGCCTCTAAATTTGTTGAAGAAGCTCAGGAGATTATGGAGAAGCTAGAAGTGCAATAGATGTAGATTGGATTTCTTAGTCATTGGCCGTTTTTAGCTTTGGGTTTGCCCATTTTACAAATTATTGAAGGGTGAGCGCTTGTGAGCATAAAACAAATGAATTCGATGTCTAACGTCAAAAAACCTGTTCGGAAACAGGATTGAATCCACGAAATCCAAAATTTATTTTGGGGCAAAGACACTGGAGAACCGATAAATATGGCTAACAATGATTGTATGGCTGATTTCACTATAAATGGACAACCTGATAATTATGAAATCCCAGTCAGTGACCCTGTAATGCTCCTCGCCGGCGAGGCCGGGGCGACGGCCTACCAGTGGGAGGTGTACAGCACGCCGCCCGGCCGGGGCTTTACCTTGCAGGGCGAAACACAGGCTGAAGCAACGCTCATCCCGCAAGAGGCCGCTGCCTTCCTGATCCAGTTGACGGTCCAGAAGAACGAGTGCGAAGCTCATGGCCGGCGTATTCTTTGGGCCGTCACTCCCCACCGCGAATACCGCCTGCCGGCTACTCGTGAACCGCTTGGGTTCAACGGCGACGTGGCCTGGGCAGGTGACTTAAGTTGGGTGATAGAGGATGTAGATAGCAATCTATCTACACCCAATCAAAAAGCTGCCTTGGACGGTGCGACCAATCCCAGCGGCAGCAATCCCTTTATTACCCAAAGCGCCTTGCCGGAGCCGCAATTGACGCGGGAACAAGAAGCGGCAGTTGATAACGCTAACAACCCCAGCGCTGATAATCCATTTGCGACGCAGGGCGATATTCCTCTACCTGAATTAACTGAAGCGCAAAAGGCAGCGCTCGACGATGCCAGCAATCCCGGCGCAGATAATCCGTTTGTGACGCGAAGCATTCTGCCGATTATTCCACTTCCACAGTTGTCTTCAGATGAAGAAGCTGCTGTTCATTATGCCAGCAATCCCGGTGCGGGAAACCCCTTCATCACGAAAAACGAGCTGCCGGTCATTCCGGAACCGCAGTTAACGCCAGAACAGGAAGCGGCCATTGATGGAGCCGATCATCCTGGCGCCGAGAATCCATTTGTGACACGAAGCCAACTGCCGGTCATTCCGGAACCGCAGTTAACACCAGAGCAAGAAGCAGCCATCGATCAGGCCGATCATCCTGGCGCTGATAATCCATTTGTCACCAAAAGCATCCTGCCGGTGATTTCACCTCCACAGCTTTCTTCGGACGAAGAAGCGGCAGTCCATCAGGCCAAAAGTCCAAGTGCAGATAATCCATTCATTACGTATAGCTCGCTTCCGGTAATTCCTGAGCCACAATTGACACCGGAGCAGAAAGCGGCGATTGATCAGGCCGATAATCCCAGCGCCGAAAATCCGTTTGTAACACAAAGTCGTTTACCGGTGATCCCTGAACCACAACTAACGCCTGAACAGGAAGCGGCCGTTTACGCTGCCAACAATCCCAATGCGCAAAATCCATTTGCTACGCAAGGGTGATATCCCACAACCGAATTAACGCAAGATCAAAAAGCGGCGCTCAACTATGCCAGCAATCCGGGCGCAGATAATCCGTTTGTGACGCGAAGCATTCTGCCGGTCATTCCGGTACCGCAACTGACGCCGGAACAGGAAGCGGCAATTGATTATGCTAACAAGCCAGGCAGTGAAAATCCGTTCCTGACCAAAAGCGATTTACCCGCATTACCGGAACCACAGTTAACATCGGAGCAGGAAGCGGCAATTGATCAGGCTGATAATCCCAGCGCCGAAAATCCATTTGTAACGCAGAGTCGGTTACCGCTCATTCCGGTAGCCGCAACTGACGCCGGAACAGGAAGCGGCGGTTTACGCTGCCAACAATCCCAATGCGCAAAATCCATTTGCTACGCAGGGGTGATATCCCACAACCTGAATTAACGCAGGATCAAAAAGCGGCGCTTGATGGGGCAATCAACCCCGCAGCCAATAATCCGTTTGTAACCCAAAGCACCCTTCCGATTGTTCTACCACCACAGCTATCTGCGGACGAAGACGCCGCAGTCCATGCAGGCAAACAATCCGAGTGCAGATAATCCATTTATTACTCATAGCGCGCTGCCGGTGGTTCCTGAACCGCAGTTAACGCCGGAGCAGAAAGCGGCCGTTTATGCAGCCACTAATCCCAATGCGACAAAATCCGTTTGCGACACGCGCCGATATTCCCCAACCTGAGTTAACGGCCGTACAAAAAGCAGCCATTACCGCGTCCAACAAGCCCAGTGAGCAGAACCCATTCGCCACGAAGGCCGATTTGCCGGAGCCGGAGTTAACGCCGGAGCAAAAAGCGGCCGTCGCAAGGGCCGTGAATCCCAGCGGCAGTAACCCTTTTGTTACCCAAAGCGCGCTGCCACCGATACCGGCGCCGCAGTTGTCGCCTGATCAGAAAGCGGCCGTGGAGGCAGCCAATAAGCCCGCCCGCGAGAATCCGTTTGTGACCCAAACTGACGTCCAGCCCTTGATGCAATTTGTCACTCGCGCGGCCGGATGCATCAACCTGACGGCCAATGATCCTGCGCCGATAACTTTTGGCAATTTGAGAATAACGCAGTTAGATGTAAAAAACGGCCGTTTCACGCTCACATTCAACAGTTACCAACAATCACGCCAAAACCACTACATTGTGCATGCGCTCACCGTCCACGACCACCCCACCACGCTCAACCGTATCTACAATGTAGAACTGGTGCGTTTTGAAAAAGATGGCTTTACCCTGCACATGAGTCGGTTTCCGGGTGGACAGGCGGCCTTAGCCCCGCACTGCATGGTGGAAGTGCGGGAAATACTTTAAATCAAGCAAGAGAGACGTCATACGCGGCGACGTACCACCATAAATGAAAACCAACTTCCCGGAAGCGCCACAATAACAAATTTGATTGTTAACAAACTTCCGGGAAGATATTTTCGAAGGAGCGTAATCCATGGCTCAACCAGTTTCCTTTGACAAAGACATTCTTGATGTCGTCATACAAGTATTACTCATTGTCCTGCCCATTCTCATTACGTGGTTCATTCGTACCTACGTGCGCGGCGCAAAATCTGAGCGGGATATTGCCGCCATTGTGCGTCTGTCGAATGTGGCCATTGATTATGTCGAAAACCTGGACAAACGCGGCGACCTGACCCTACCGCCGGATATTTCCAAGGGGGCGGCCAAATTAAGCGCCGCCGGGGAATGGTTAGAAGCGGAATTAAAGCGGGCCGGAATCAAAATTTCAAATGACGAAGCGCGAAAATGGATTGCCGCAGAATTCCAAAAGCGCGTCGGCGATGTGCGCATGGTTGGTACGATTGCGCAACTGGCAAAAGATTCAGTCGACACAATCTTACGCCTGGACCAAAGCGGCATTGTATCGCTGCCGAGCGAAATTGAACGCGTGGCCTATCTGTCCGGGCTGGCAGCAGACTGGATTGTGGCCGAACTGGCCAAATTAGGCGGCTCTATTTCACGTGAGGAAGCCTTAATATGGGCCAGGGCTGAACTGGCAAACCGGATGGGTGCGCAAATCAGCGGTTTGGGAACGCCGGTGCAATCGGTGCAAGATCGTTTGGATCAACTGGCTAAACAGGCGGTTAACTTTGTTGAGGAGCTAAAAATACAGGGGCAAATTGCAGTTCCAGGGGAAGAGATGGAAGCGGACCTGGCCGTCGCCTGGCTGTTAACCGAATCCGCCAAGCAGGGTTTAGCCGTCAATTCCGCCCAAATTGCAGATGCCCTCACAAAAATAAACCGGCAAATGGACGTCTAAAAAAACCAATTCTCAAGCCCATAATCTTCAAAATGGGCTAATTCAGCATGGATCCCAGCAGGGTATGCAGCAAGTCACGGGTAACTGTTTTCGTTTGTGGCCCGATTTCGCCGGGCGGGCCAACACAGGCAGGACAACCATCCCGGCATTGGCAGTCTGTCACTAATTCCAGCGCGGCCGCCAACAGATCATGATGCAAATCATATAAGCGCTGGCTAAAGCCAACGCCGGCGGCAACACGTTCATACACGACAACGGTCGCGGCCTGGGTTTCGGGATTTTGCTGTTCGGCAGTGACTTCAATATCGCCCGGATCGCACATCAGAAATAATGGGGCCAGGTTGCGCAGCACGTAGGCCAGCCCGCCCAGGGCTGAGCGCGCCTGCTGCCCGCTTTCGGCGCGGCGATGGCAGGCGGGACAAAGCGTCACCAGGTTGTCGAGTTGGTTGGCCTGGCGGTAGTTTTCATTTTGGCCGGGAATGTAGTTGTATTCGCGAAACGGCCGTATATGGTGCACGTGCAACAATCCTTCCGCGCCGCATGTGCGACAGCGCTGCCCATCCCGTACCAGTACCTGTTTGCGCTGCGTCTGCCAGTTAGGGCCATAATCATTAGGCCGCAGCAGGAGACCCAGGTCCCATAATTTTTCAGTTAATTCCTGCGAAAAAATAAGCCAGTAGCCGCTGGTTTCCAGGGTCATTTCTGGTAATTCGATACGGCCGTATCCCAGCGTCTCGTGCGTATAGCGTTTAATCTTGCGGTAACCGGTCGCCTGGGTCACAACGGTTACATCTCCGTGGGCGACCAACAAACCATTTGTAGACCTTTCTTCCACCGGCTGCAGCGCACGGATATGGCTGCCTATGTTGGCGCGCGTGTAATAATCGACCTCAACCGGCCGTACATGGGCGATCCGGCCGGGCCAATCCAATATATCCACCAGATAGGTTTGAGCCAAATGCATGTAGACCGCGCCCTCGTAGACCTGCGCTGACGCGCTTTCCAGGTCGATTTCCCCAATCACGCGTGGGCTGTCCTGACTGACATCTTGGATGACCACCGTATCATCGCCGCTCGTGCGCAGGGAAACGAGACCGGCCGGCGCGCCGTCGCCAATCCAATGGTACTGATCACGCGTTGCATGCAGCACACCCTCGGCGCGCAAAGCGGACAGCAGCGGCGCGACATTACCATAGCTACCATAGTCTTCATTTTCTTCAAAAGGCAGTTCATAGGCGGCGCACATCACATGTTTCACCATGATGCGCAAATTGTCCGGGTTGGTCAGCGCATGTTCCGGGGAACGGCCGAACAGGTAGCGCGGATGCAAACAAATGTATTGATCCAGCGCGTTATTGCCGGCAACTAAAATAGCGGCCGATTCGGCCGCGCGCCGTCCCGCGCGACCCACTTGCTGCCAGGTTGAGGCAACCGAACCGGGATAACCGGTCAACACGGCGGCGTCTAACTCGCCCACGTCAATGCCCAATTCAAGCGCATTGGTGGCGACAACGCCGGTGATGCTGCCGCTGCGGAGTCCCTGCTCAATGCTGCGCCGCTCTAAGGGCAAATAACCACCGCGATAGCCGGCAACGGCCGTTTGCTGCTGTCCCGCATACGCCAATTCATCCTGCAAATAGGCCAGCAGAAGTTCCACCGTCTGGCGCGCGCGCGCAAACACAATGGTTTGCACCGCCTGCGTCAAAAATGTCAAGGCGGCGTCTTTAGCAGCGAGAATCGTGCTGCTGCGCATACCTAATTCAGCGTCAATAATGGGTGGATTATATAGAATGACATTTTTCGTCCCTCTGGGGGCGCCATTTTGAGATTCGTCGATCAGTGTGAACGGGCGTTCGATCAAACGTTCGGCATGTTCTTGAGGATTGGCAATCGTCGCCGAACAGCAAATGAACTGGGGATCGCTGCCATAGAAACGACATAAGCGCTGCAGCCGGCGTAAAACATTGGCCACATGGCTGCCAAATACGCCGCGATAGGCATGAATTTCATCCAGCGCCACAAATTCAAGATTGCGCAATAGCTGCCGCCAGCCGGGGTGTGCCGGCAAGATACCAGCATGCAGCATGTCCGGGTTAGTAATTAAAATGTTGCTTTCCTGCCGAATCTTGCGCCGCTGGCCGGCCGGCGTGTCGCCATCATACGTGTGGACAGAAAATGGCAACTGCCCTGCCTTGATGAGCGCGGCGGTTTCAGCCAGTTGGTCATGGGCAAGCGCTTTGGTGGGGAAAATGTAGAGCGCGCGTGCAGACGGCCGTTCCAACAACCTCTGTAAAACCGGAATCGAATAACACAGCGATTTGCCGGAAGCAGTCGCAGTGGCAACGACAATATGCTCCCCGCGCGCGACGGCCTCAACGGCCGCCGCCTGGTGCGTATACAAGTTTGCTATCCCACGCGCCCGCACGGCATGCCAGAGACCCGGAGCCAACACAGGCTCAGCCGGCGCATAGGCGGACGGACGGGAAGGCAGCCGTTCCCAGGCCACAACTTGAGCCATAAAATTGCGATTGCGCCGTAACTGCTGCAATACTGCGGTCAAATCCATGTTCATTGCTTCCTGTGCTTACACGTGCCGTTCCCTGCCTGCTTGATTGTAGCCCATTAGGCGGCTGTGAAGCTACTAGTACTCTAGTAATGTGAACTGTAAGAATCAATGGTTATGATAGCGTTACACACGAGTATAAAAATGGTGGAGTTCCATGGCTAAGCATTCTGAAGTATTACGCGTGCGTAATGCAAATACTCAAAAACATCTGGCTAACATCGTACTCAATGGGTATAACATCCAGCCTGTGGGCAAAGTCGGCCCCAAGGGGGCCTTGTGTAGTTTCAAACTTACATCAGGCGATTTGTGGGCTTCCTGGAGTCTCCAGGAGTCGCTGTTGCTGAACAACCCCGCAACAGGGCGCGAGCAAACTGTACGCGTGGCAGCCTATCCTGTAGACGATGACAGCTATGGGTTAATTGAGTTTCTATAACCCGCGGCGCCAGAAACAAGAACTGAAAAGAGAAGCTTGTGCAAGCTTCTCTTTTTTTGGGTTCCTTGCCAATTAAACTTATCAACCTTTGTTTTCCCTAATTATTATCTTTATTAGTCGTACGTAGTAGGCCCTGTGGATTTGTGGACTATTCTTTTTCTTACCCCGTATGTGCCTGCTTTCAAACAGCACGCCTATATGCAGGGTCTAAGGCCAACACTCTGCGCTTGTTTGCTGCCTGGTAGTTGTGGATAGAAACGGCCGTGCAGCGCGAAATTTTATGTCTACTCCCCTGTCTCAGTGTGTCCCCAGGATTTCACATCTACGTATTTTCGTACGCACACATGTTCTCCCCCGTATATGGGTCTATCCTGACGGCGTTACGCCTTTGTCTGGCCTAGTTATCCCCATCTAGAGCGAGTTTTCCACAGAAACACTCGAGTTATCCACAGATTCTTAGGGCCATGTTAGCGTTCTTTGAGCAGATTTAGGGCTAGTTTTCGATCGCGTGCGCGCTGCTTTGCCCGCAGTCTTGAGGGTTCGGCGGTCCGCAGTTGGCATTGTTCTGCTGTCAAGGGACAGCGTTCGCAGGTTTCGTGGATCAAAACGTGAGGGATGTCGGGATCGTTTAGAAAACGAATACTGTTTTTCAAATCCGCATCAACGCGAAACCCCACAATGACGCTGCTGGAAACTTCAGAATTAAGCACCATCTGCCGCGCAAAGCCAATACACAAAAATTTATCCTGGGACTCAACAAATTCTGATAATTGAACGCCTACCGGCATTTCCGCTACGCTCTTGGGGGTACCAATCGCTTCAATATCTTTTAGTAAACGCACCGATAGCCAGCGCCGGCAGTAATGTTCATACAGACCGATTCCACTGGGAACCAGCAATTGATTCATATTTAGCTGTTTAATAAGCTGGTAGCTGGTTGTGTTGCGCGTATGGTGGAAGCGTAAGAAATGAAGTTTGATGCCGAAAAATTGTGGAATCAACTCACTGAAGCGATACAGCAGCATCTCCGGGGTGACATTGTAGGTCATCAGCATTTGCACGAATGGTTGCGGATCCCAGGCAGGCAGTGAAAAAAAGGATTGCAAATCTTCTAAAAAAGCCGCGCGCGGCATGAGCAGCGCGCCTCCAAAATAGGCGGCTTTAAAATCATTCAGCAGTTGCTCAAACGAATGAATATGTTCAGGCGGAGATGTTTGCGACCGATCCGCCAGCTCCAAATATTGATACCCCAGTTCGCGCGCAAGAATAAATTTTACCTGGCGTGAATACAGGCGGTTGTTGATGTATAGGCGGGGACGTTTGGCATGAATATTGATAGAACGATAATGAATGAGGTTATCATCCGCCGCAATTGTCTGATCATCAATCTCGTATCCATAGACCGCTTGTAAGATTTGTTCAAGTGTGGCCAGTTTGACGGGTGCCGTGTCGTTTAACTGGTATTGCTTCCCAAACTCGCGCGTAAATGCCAACGCAGCTTCCTCTAGTTCCGGAAAATAATTTTCATGAATTTCCTGGTAGGAGCGCAAAGCGGCGCGCAAAAAGTCTTCTTCCTTTAAGTCATAACGTCGCACAATTTCGAGTGCTGCATGCAGCAAAGCGCTGGATTTATCCGGTACGCGCGTAAGCAACTCAATCAAATCGCCAGGTTCAACACCAAATTCTTCAAATGGAAAGCGTTGCACGACGGCTGAGGACAGCGTTGATTCCAGGTAGGTCAGGGATGGCGCCAGGCGAATAGAAACCAGGTCATCATAATTTTTGCCAAGCGCTTCGGCCATTTTCATGATCTTGTCGGCGCGTGGATATTTGCGCCCCTTTTCGATTTCAGTGAGGTAGGAAGGCGATAATTCACATTGGCGCGCAAATTCTGACAGCGTCAATCCGGCTTCCATGCGCGCCTGACGCACCTTCATACCAAAAATAATGTGTACTAAATTGAGGCCCATAACAGCGTCTCCTATAGAAGTTTTATGACGCATTGCGGCAAATCCGATTTGCCTTTCGATAACGCGCTGCGTTATAATTATTCAAGATTGTCATTCCCCAACCAGTTTAGCGAATTTTCGCTAATTGCCAAAAAACGCTCAACTGGTCTTGACAAATAAAGTTTCACGCTTATACTTGTTTTCACAGATAGCGAATATTCGCTAATAGATTATTTTTACAAGCAGCGAGGGTTTCGCTTGAGGAGAGAGGTCTATGATTGCAGAAGATTTTGCGCCCGCACTGGATGGTCTCACAATCACTGGAGATATCACCACCGAATTTGCAGAAATTATAACGCCAGAAGCAATGCGCTTTGTGGTCGCTATGGAACGCGCTTTTGGTGAGCGCAGACGTGTTTTGTTACGCCGGCGAGATGAACGTCAGGTAGAAATTAACGCCGGAAAAATGCCTGATTTCTTACCGGAGACGGCCCACATTCGTGAAAGTGAATGGACCGTTGCCCCTATTCCCTCCGATTTGGAAGACCGGCGAGTCGAAATTACCGGACCTGTGGATCGCAAAATGGTTATTAATGCGCTGAATTCCGGCGCAAATGTGTTTATGGCTGATTTTGAGGATTCTCATGCGCCAACCTGGGAAGCGACGATTGAGGGGCAGATTAATTTGCGTGATGCAGTGTTTGGTTCAATTTCCTTTACCAATCCCAACGGCAAATTTTACGCCCTAAATGAGGAAACGGCCGTTCTCTTTGTGCGTCCTCGTGGCTGGCATCTGGTTGAAAAACATGTGTTGGTAGACGGCCGTCCCATGTCTGCTTCTCTCTTTGATTTTGGTCTGTACTTTTTCCACAACGTGAATGCGCTGCTCGAAAAAGACACCGGTCCCTATTTTTATCTCCCCAAACTTGAAAATCACCTTGAAGCGCGCCTTTGGAATGATGTTTTTGTTTTCGCCCAAGATTACCTGGAGATTCCCCAGGGAACCATTCGCGCCACCGTTTTGATTGAAAATATCCTGGCCACCTTCGAGGCCGACGAAATTCTTTATGAACTGCGCGATCATTCGGCCGGATTAAACTGTGGACGCTGGGATTACATTTTCAGCGCCATTCGTAAATTCCAACAACATCCTGAATTTTTCTTACCCGACCGCGCCCAGGTCACCATGACCACCCACATGATGCACACGTATTCTCTCTATGTGATTAAAGTTTGTCACAAACGTGAAATTCATGCGATGGGCGGAATGGCCGCACAAATTCCGATCAAAAGCGATCCAGTTCGCAATGAAGCCGCTCTGGCAAAAGTGCGCGCCGACAAAACGCGTGAGGCTCAAGATGGTCACGACGGCACCTGGGTTGCCCATCCGGGTTTGGTGCAAATTGCTAAAGAGGAGTTTGACAAATACATGCCGACGCCCAACCAGATTTTCCGCAAGCTGGATGATTTGGACGTTGCGGCTGCGGATATTCTGGCGATTCCGGCCGGCTCCATTACGGAGGCTGGACTGCGCACAAACGTGGATGTTGGTATCCAATATATGGCGTCCTGGCTGAGCGGCAACGGCTGCGTGCCGATTTACAATCTGATGGAGGACGCCGCTACGGCTGAAATCTCGCGCTCACAGGTGTGGCAATGGATTCATAACCCCAACGCTAAACTGGAAGACGGCCGCGCCATCACGCCTGCACATGTTCCATGCCGTGGTCGAGGACGTGCTGGCCGAACTAAAAGAGAAAGTGGGCCCTGAATTTTATGCAACCCACAATTATGAATTAGCTGCAAAATTGTTTGAAGAAATCAGTCTCAAAGATGAGTTTACTGATTTCCTAACCCTAACAGCCTACGAATATTTGAATTAGTTACGAATTGGGCAGCCGGTACGCGATTAGTCGCATCCTGGTTGCCCAAATATTTTCTCGTCAGAGAGGAGGACAACATGTTTAAACCGTATAATGTAGCAAAATTGAAAGATGATTGGGAGTTGAATAAACGCTGGCAGGGCATTAAACGGCCGTATTCTGCCGAAGACGTTGTGCGTCTGCGCGGCACGGTGCAAGTCGAGCACACCCTGGCGCGTATGGGCGCAGAACGGCTGTGGCGTTTGATGCACCAGGAAGATTACGTCCATTCTCTGGGCGCCCTTTCCGGGAACCAGGCAGTCCAGATGGTCCAGGCCGGTTTGAAAGCTATATACCTAAGCGGTTGGCAGGTAGCCGCCGACGCCAATGTAGCCACCCAGACCTATCCCGACCAGAGTCTGTATCCGGCCAACAGCGCGCCCATGCTGGTAAAGCGGATTAACAACGCGCTGATGCGCGCCGATCAAATCTGGCATATGGAAAACAAAAATGGACTCTACTGGTTTGCTCCCATTGTCGCAGACGCCGAGTCTGGTTTTGGCGGCAATCTGAATGCCTTTGAACTTATGAAAGCGATGATTGAGGCCGGCGCCGCCGGCGTCCATTTTGAAGATCAGCTTTCTTCCGCCAAGAAATGCGGCCACATGGGTGGCAAGGTACTGGTTCCCACGCGCGAATTTGTTCAAAAACTGATTGCCGCGCGTTTGGCAGCCGATGTGATGGGCGTACCTACGGTCTTGTTCGCGCGTACCGATGCGGATGCGGCGCAGCTCATTACCAGCGATATAGACCCGCGTGACCAGCCTTTCGTTTCCGGTACCCGAACTGTAGAAGGTTTTTACGAAATGAATGGCGGCCTGGATGCAGCAATCGCCCGTGGTTTGTCCTATGCACCCTATGCGGACGTTATCTGGTGTGAAACGGCGCATCCAGATTTGCAAGAAGCGAAAGATTTTGCGGATGCTATCCACGAAAAATTCCCCGGCAAAATGCTGGCGTACAACTGCTCGCCTTCCTTTAATTGGCGCGCTAATTTGAACGAAAAAGAGATTGCCAACTTCCAAAAAGAAATTGGCAAGATGGGCTACAAGTACCAATTTGTGACTCTGGCCGGATTCCACTCGCTGAACGCAGGCATGTTCGAACTGGCGCTGGGCTACCGGGACGAAGGTATGGCGGCTTACTCCCGCTTCCAGCAGAAAGAGTTTGAAATGCAGAAGGATCATGGCTTCCGCGCCATTAAACACCAGAGTTTTGTGGGCGTTGGTTATTTTGACGAAATTCAAATGGTCATCTCTGGCGGGGAGGCTTCTACAACCGCATTGAAAGGCTCGACTGAAGAAGAGCAATTTACGGCCGCTTAATGAGCAAATAAGCTTCCTGGATGATGTGTTTCATTTCTCCTTTTGAAAGGGGCAACCGGCAATCCGGTTGCCCTTTTTGCTTTTTTATGGCGCAAGATTCCGTTAATATTGTGGTATGTGGATTCGTTTTGTTTTGTATGGATTGGGTGGTTGGTGTGGTGAAGTGCTGTTTACGGCCGTTACCGAAAGTTTACCCAGGCGGGATTGGCGACTTCCAGGCGTTACCTATTTGTGGATGTTTCCAATTTATGGCCTGCTGGCAATTTTGTACGAACCGGTGCATGATCTTATTCGGGATGCGCCCTGGTGGGGACGCGCGCTGGTTTGGGCAGTGGGATTTACGGCCGTGGAGCTGGTTACCGGCTGGGTTATTGCACGCGTAAGCGGCCGTTGCCCGTGGGATTACATGGCGGCGGGCAAGCGCTTTGCCATCAATCCCTACATCCGCTGGGACTTTTTTCCGGTCTGGGCGCTGGTTGGTTTGGCGCTAGAATACGTGCATGATTTTCTGGTGCGCCTGACGCCGGCGATTCAGGCGGCGTTATTACTGTCGTAAGCAAATTGATTTACGCTTGGTGATTGGTTGGATATTGATGATTTTTTACTGGACACTGGCGTTTTTTATTTTCCAGGAGGCCTGTCAGTTAAACAAAGCCTGACAGGTACTGAATTCGCCAGACTCCAGCTTTTATAGAAGGTGAGATATTATGCTGGCTCCGTCTGATTTTTTTGATTTAAGCGACTCGCTTGTCGCGGAAATGTTTGCTGAGTGTGAATTTGTTTGGCAGGCCATTCCCCACATTGGACGACACGTGGCGCGGCTAACTGCGGGCAAGCAGACAATTTTGGGCGAAGTGATGCCCGGCGCTTATGTGGGTGATCGCCCTGTTTACATTGGTGAAGACGCGCGCATTGAACCGGGCGCATATGTCCACGGACCGGCCTATATTGCGCCTGGGGCTGTAGTGCGACACGGCGCTTATATCCGTGAAAATGTGTTGCTTCTCCCCGGTGCGATATTGGGTCACGCTAGTGAAGCAAAAAATGCGCTCTTTTTACCCAATGCCCATGCGCCGCACTTTAACTACATTGGGGATTCTATTTTGGGTCAGCATGTTAATCTGGGCGCAGGCACCAAGTTGAGTAATCTGGGCATCTTGAGCGCCAAAGACCCCGAAACCGGCAAACGGCCTACCATTGTGCTCGCGATCAATGGGGATGTTTACGATACGGGCCTGGCGAAGTTTGGCGCAATTATCGGTGATGAAACCCAGACCGGTTGTAATGTGGTACTCAACCCCGGTTGTATTATTGGGCGTAATTCGTTGATTTATGCCAATCTCAGTTTGCGCAAAGGGTATCATCCTGCGGATAGCATCGCCAAACTACGACAAAATGTGCGCTGGGTCGCCAAAGAAAAACTGCATACATTATAAAATACCGGACAGGTGTGGTCTTGAATTTGCCGACTACAGTAGAGTAGCTAGCTTTTAGCGGCTGCCTTTGCGACGCGCCTGGCGCAGTTCAGTTGAGGAGATGTCAACACGGAAGCGGTGACCGGGAATCGGCTGAAACAAATCGACGAAGGCAGGTGGGATAGGGAGATCGCCAGTTTGTTGGAAACGGCCGTTGTCCCCCAAACGCCCCGCTACCAGAAAACAACATCTGTTATCCCGAATTGACGCCAGCGCCGCCAGCATATTTTCATGGCTGCTGCCATAATAACGCGGCTGTAAAATGCGCGAAGCTGTGTCATATCCCACTAAAAATGTTGCTCCTGGAAACAGGCGCGCTTTCTCCACAAACGTTGGGGCATTGCTGATCAAAATAGTATATCTTCCCGCAAATTGAGCAATACGGCCTAATATCGTGGCGACATCTAGCGGCGGCTTATCGGCATTGCTGGCTGCCAGTTCGAACACCACTGGCTTCCCGATGAGAGCGCCTGCTTCTCGGGCCATGCCGAGGTGCCCGTCGTGCAGTGGATTGAATGCCCCGGACAATATAACTTGTGGATCCGCATCACCGGCGCAAATGCGGCCCGTCTCTTGAATACCAAAAAATGACAGCTTGCCCGCCTGTAATTGGTAAGCATATTTTTCAAAATCAAAAACTTCCACCGTCAACCTGTCCCCACGCCTCAGCGTGAACTTTACATCCACCGCCAAACCGCAAGCGTGCAACAGGGCGTGCAGCATGACCTGACTGACCAACTCTTCTTCTCCGGTGCGATCACGAGCCTCTTTTTCCAGATAGAGACTGTAACAAATAACGCGTTCCGGCTGCCAGGTAGCGATGTGGGCGCGGTGTTCACCCCGCTTGGGGCGGTCGGTAACGATCGTAGCGGTACATGCTAACCCCACCACGGGACAATCCGTTGCCGCCAGCCAGCGCGCCCGCGTGTAAGCGCGTCCCGCCAGCAAGCGAGCCGTTGTTGCGGCCACGTATTGCTGCGGCGGCTGGCCCAGAAATTCATCGAAAGCGGCGCTGCTATAAGGCACCAGCGCTTCCAAAACGGTACGCGAGGCGCCGGCGACGGAGAATAAATCAGATAAGGCGGATGTTCCCGCACCGGCCGTTACAACCACAGTTTGAAAAGGGCTGTCATGCAGCGCTTGAATTGCCTCACGTCGAATTTGTTCCATAGGCGCATTTTAGCAAAAAAATAGGGGATTTGACGAAATTTGCGACACGAACTTGCGTTCAATTTATTGTTCGAGCAGGATAGTAACCGTATGGACTCGCAAATGAAAACAAATCTGATTGCGTATTGGGTCTAAATTGTGATAATTAGCGGCGAAGTAGCCGTAAATGAAACGATTGTTATGCCTGATACAAATACCGCAACCTCCTTTATTCGAAACAAGACGGCGCTGCTCTTTTTGTTAGTAGTGCTAGTTAGCCTTGTTGTTGGGCAATGGCTGCTGGGCCGCACAATTGCGCTAGCGCCGGCGAGTGATCCCCCCTGGACGGCCGTTGCCGTCCTCTTTTTAGGCGCATTGGCATTATGGAGCGGGCGGTACTCAGCGCGCCAGCCGGCGCAGCAAACAGCGGTTGCCTCAAATTCTGAAACGCCAAAACTTGCTCTGGGTTTTTCCGCCTTACCACAAATGCCATCAATCGGTCGTCTGATTGCGTTAGGAGGCGCGATTCTTTTGACCATTTGGGCGCTTTGGCAGTTGCCGCGCTTAACGCCGCAGGATAGTTATACGGCCGTTTTCCTGACGTGGCTGGCGGCGTTCATTTTGTTTGCAACGGCGGTCTTGTATGCACCTGAAGAGCGGCGGGATTGGCGTGGTTGGCTGCGCAAGAATCGCTGGTCGATATTGTTTGTGATTGGCGTCGTTGCCATTGGCGTGTTCTTGCGCGTGTGGCAAATTGGGAGCATACCATTTACGCTGGGCGGTGATGAAGCCTCGCAAGGCTTGGAAGCCATTGATGTGCTTGAGGGCAGATCGCGTAATCCTTTCACCACCGGCTGGTTAGGCGTGCCCACGATGAGCTTCTTTTTTAACAGTCTTTCGCTGCAATTGCTGGGGTATACCATTGCCGGGCTGCGTTTGCCGTGGGCTTTGATTGGCGCGGCGACCGTTCTGGTAACCTTTTTACTTGTGCAGCAGTTGAAAGGGACCAAGCTGGCGCTGGTAACGGCCGTTCTGCTTGCTGTGTATCATTACCACATTCATTTCTCCAGGTTGGGATCCAACCAGGTGGCCGACCCCTTTTTCCTGGCTCTGGCCTTGATGTGTATGGTCTATGGGCTGCAAAAAAAGAGCCGCCTGGGTTGGCTGCTGGCGGGCGCGGTCGCAGGCTGGGCGTTCTATTTTTACGCCGGCGCGCGGCTGACTCCGGTTGTGATAACGGCCGTTCTCCTCTATTTATTCATTCTCAATCCGCGCAGCTTCTGGCAGGAAAATCGGGTCGGCGTCTTGATTATGCTGGGAGCCTTTATTGTGGTCGCGGCGCCTATGATGCAGTACGCTCTGCGCTACCCTGCCGAGTTTAATGCGCGCCTCAACACGGTTGGCATTATCCAAAGCGGCTGGCTGGAGCGCGAAATCGAAATTCGGGGCGAATCTATGCTGGCGATTCTTTGGGATCAATTTCAGCGCGCGGCGCTCGCCTTTAATTTTTATCCCGACCGAACCGTCTGGTATGGTCTGCCGCAGCCGCTGCTCGATCCATTTTTTGGCGCCATCTTTTTGCTGGGCTTGATCTATGGTACCGTGCAGTTGTTTGACCGCCAGGAAGGGCCGCGCGTGGCGCCGATGGTTGCCTGGTGGTGGGGCGGCATGCTGCTGGGCGGTATGTTTACCGAAAGCCCGCCTTCCAGCCAGCGTTTGATTACCCTGGCCGTGCCCGCCTGTTTTTTCATTGCTTACGCGCTGTGGGAAATTTTGCAGCTTGCGCGCCAGGCGCTGCGCTGGGTTCCGGTCGAAGCCGTGCTGGCGCTGACAGTTTTTCTATTTGCTTTCATCAGCCTGACGACCTACTTTATTGATTTTACGCCGCAGCGGTTGTATGGCGGGCGTAATGCGGAGTTGGCTACCCAAATTGCGCCGATGTTGAATGCGCAAAAAGCGCAGCGCCGTTTTTATTTTGTCGGCGCGCCGTGGATGTATTGGGATTTTGCTACGATTCCTTATCTGGTGCGTGAGGCTGATGCCATAGATCTGCGCGATCCCTTGACCCTGCAGACGGCTGCCGGTTTGCTGCCGCCTGATAAAGGCGCTTTGTTCCTGGTGATTCCGCCGCGTGAGCAAGAACTACAATTTTTGCAGCAGTTATATCCACAAGGAACACAGCAGACGGTTCATTCGCCGATTGACGGTCGTATCATGGTCACTCTTTATGATGTACCATCCGAAAACGCTTCAGAGTAGTCTGTATGAAAAATAGCGCCAATCAAGCCAACCCGGAAACAATACCCTTCGAACCGCACGCGCGCGGCGTGGCAACGATACTAATCCTGGGCGGACTGCTGCTGGCGATTCTGGGTCAAATGGTATATACGGCCGTTCCCATTCCGGCGCGATACGCCGTTTGGGCGCTTATGCTGGTGGGGATGGTTGCATTTTTGCTGGGTGGACAGATTGCGGTGAAGAAACGCGCGCCGCGCTGGCTGCGCCGTCCCGGGCATCAGGTTGCAGCTTATTTTCATATACAGCCAGTGCAGGTTGTAGCGCTGTTTTTTGCGTTTTGTTTTGTGCTGTTGGCGGGACTGTCCGCCGGACATGGGTTGTTGGCCTATAATGCTTTTGTATCCACTGCCGCCTGGGTCATGGCGGTTATCCTGGTGGTCGGCGGCGCACTCGATTTTTCGGTAACACGCGTTAAAGTTCATATCTCTCGAAAAGAAATGCTGGGAACGGCCGTGTTGTTTCTGTTGGCGCTGCTGCTGCGGGGCTTGGCCACTGCCCAAATCCCAACCACTTTTTCCGGCGATGAAGGTTCGGCGGGGCTGTTTGCCGTTTTGTTGTTGGAAGAAGAAGCCAATAATCTTTTGGGATTGGGTTGGTTTTCTTTCCCCGCGCTTTATTTTGGCGTTCAAAGCGTGAGCATCGCCATTTTTGGCCAAACGATTGAGGCGCTGCGTTTGACCTCGGCGCTGGCGGGCGCGCTGACCGTGGTCGCCGTTTACTGGCTGGGACGTGCGCTGTTTGACCGCTTTACGGGCGCGCTGGCGGCGATTTATCTATTGGCTTCCCATTACCATATCCATTTTAGCCGCATTGGTTTGAACAATGTCTGGGATGGTCTATTTGGCACGGTGGCGATTTTAGGATTGTGGGACGGCTGGAAAAACGGCCGTCGCCTTGGCTTTGTGATTTGCGGACTCGCCCTCGGATTGGGGCAATATTTTTATGTGAGCATACGTATTTTGCCACTCATTTTTCTGGCATGGGCATTGATCGCCTTGCTGGTCGACCGCGCCCGCTTTCGCCAACGTTTGCCGGGTTTTATTTTGGCCGCCCTTATTGCTCTGGTTGTCTTTTTGCCCCTGGGTATATTATTTGCCCAACATCCGGATGAGTTTAACGCCCCCATGCAGCGCGTCGGCCTGCTTGGGGATCGGCTGGCGCAAGAAGCGTCTGCACGGGGGATGCCTCCCACGGCGGTACTGTTCGACCAGATGTTCAAAACCGCAGCCGGTTTCACCCATGAACCGCTGCGCCTGCTATATGATCCCGGCGCGCCTTTGCTGCTGCCCGTTGCTGCGGCGCTGTTTATTTTGGGCGTGTTGTGGCTAATTCTGAACCTGGATTTACGCGGCGCGCTTTTGCTGCTGCCTTTGATCGCCGTGATTGCCTCTGGCGCGTTGAGTCAAACGCCGCCCGCCTCGCAGCGTTTTGTGCAGGTAATACCGTTGGTAGCAGTTATTTTAGTTCTCCCGCTGGCGCAGTTGGTAACGTGGCTGGAAGGCATGTGGCCCGCTTACCGGCGTGTGATTGTCGGGCTGGTTGTTGTGCTAATGGTCTGGCTGGTCTTTGTGGATGTGCGCTACTATTTTGTGGACGTGTACGATAATTATGTTTTGGGGGGCAATAATACTTATGTTGCGCATGAAATTGCCGTTTATTTGCAAGAACAGACGGAGCCGGCGCAGCAAGTTTATTTTTTTGGTTTCCCGCGCATGGGTTATTTCAGTCTTTCGACCATTCCCTATCTGGCGCCCCAAATGCAAGCGCAAGATATCGATGAGCCATTAACTTTGCCCCCCGCATGGCCCTTAAACGGCCCCACGCTCTTTTTATTTTTACCCGAACGTATTCAGGAATTGGAGCAGGTGCGCAGCAGCTACCCCGCCGGTGAGGTGCGCGAATTTAGAGATGCATCCGGCGCTTTAGTTTTTACCGCTTATGAAGTGGTTCCTCAATGATTAAGCATGTTTCGGGAATGGCCATTCCCGAAACATGCCAATTGACTATGCCATTGAGAAATTGTCAGGGCGGCGGAGTTCGGTGTTAAACATAGGGCTTGGTTTGGTTGTCCAGGCGTCGGGGCCGCCATCATTGTAGAGGTGGTCAAAAAAGCCTTGCACGCGACTATCAAGCAGGTCAATTTGATGCAGCAGCACCGCTTCAAGCGTCTTGGGTGTCACC
The DNA here is from genome assembly GCA_963701435.1 of uncultured Chloroflexia bacterium. GTDB lineage: Bacteria > Chloroflexota > Anaerolineae > Promineifilales > Promineifilaceae > JAACFF01. Next base: position 226,125 of record CAVPAL010000006.1, read on the forward strand.
GGCGAGCCCCATTCCAGCGTGCCGTGGTGGGAAGCAATCAGGTGCACAAGCTGTTGTAATTTATCGGCTGGAAAATCAATTTGAGCAGCGGCCGTTTCCACCATCACGATTGCGCGCACAATATGGCCCACTAAACGGCCGTCTTCCGAATAACCAAAACTATCTGACAAGGTGTATTCATGCGTTTTGCCCACGTCATGCAGCAAAGTCCCGCTGATTAACAAGTCTTTATTGACATAATCATAGTGATTCGCTGCCATTTCCGCCAGCGCCGCCATGCTCAACGTGTGTTCCAGCAGTCCGCCAATATAGGCATGATGCATACCGCGCGCCGCAGGCGCATCTGCAAACACAGGTAAAAAAGCGTCTTCCAGCAAAATCGCGGTGACAAGCGACTGCCAGGGCTCCTGCAAAGCAGCGACTCGCTGGCGAAGCTCGTCCAACATCTCAGCTTGCGGACGCCGGCTGGCAGGCAAAAAATCGCTCATAGCGACATTTGCGCCCGGATTCAGATCGGTCAGGTTGATTTGCAGAGCCTCTTTGTAATGGACGGTACGGCCGGTTACCAAAACAACCAGTCCACTGCGCGCCCAACTGTCCACATAATCCGGTACATCCCAGAAAATGCCGCCTATCAGGCCGGTTTTATCCCGAAGTGTACAAAGCAGGTAAGGACGACCGTCTTTTGTTTTGCGGCGGGCGACGTCGTGCAGCAAAAATGGTTCATTGTCTAGCTGCGTACCCGCGCTCAAATCTGTAATAAAGGTTGATTTCACAGCAACTCCCTTTTGATTAAATTGAATCGTTGTATAATGCCGTTGTTCATGAATGTGGCCGTAACCGCATTGAGCTTATTATACCTGTTCTTGATTTGGTTGAATCTTAAGCAACCGTTCACGAGCGGTTCTAAAAACATCAGGTAATTGGCAGAAAGTAATCAAAAATAAAGATCGTGGAAAATCTGCCAATTCCTCGAGGAAACCGCAGATTTCTAACTCGTCTTATTTTCAAGAATTTTCTGCGATTCACCTAACGCCTATGCAAAAAATTATTGTTGGCATTTCAGGCGCCAGCGGCGTCATTTATGGTATCCGGTTGTTAGCAGTATTGCGAGAAGTTGACAACGTCGAAACGCATCTGGTGGTAAGCAGCGCCGGCGCCATCACAATTGGCCTGGAAACTGATTACACGCTTGAGAGCGTGCAGGCTCTGGCCAATGAAACCTACCGCTTTAAAGACATTGCTGCGCGTATCTCCTCCGGCTCCTTCAAAACGGACGGCATGGTTGTCGCTCCTTGCTCCATGAAAACCTTAGCGGGCATTGCATATTCATTTAGCGATAATTTGCTGCTGCGCGCGGCTGACGTTGTGCTTAAAGACCGGCGGCGTCTATTGCTGGTTCCGCGTGAAACGCCGCTGCATTTGGGTCATTTACGCATGATGACCCAGGTCACGGAAATGGGCGCAATTTTGGTACCGCCAATGCCGGCATTTTACCATCGCCCGCAATCAATCCAGGACATCGTGAACCAAACGGTCAATCGTATTTTGGACATGCTCGATATTAACTTGCCGCAGGATTTGTTCACGCGCTGGCAAGGTGGGAGCGCTGGGCGTGATGCGTGACCCGCGCGCGTTGGCGTTGGCCTATTTACAAAACCACCAGGTGATGACGCTGGCCACGGTTGGCATTGATGGCGTTTGGGCGGCCGCCGTTTTTTATGCATCTACCCAATTTGACCTTTATTTTTTATCGGCCGGCCACACGCGCCACGCCCAAAATATGTTTACCCAGCCGCGCATCGCGGCTGCCATCCATGAAGATTACGAGGATTGGCCGGCTATTCAAGGTGTTCAATTAGAAGGCAACGTCACCTTACTTCCGGAGGCGGAACGAGAAAATGCAGTCGCATTGTATCAGGCAAAATATCCCTTTGTTGCCAAGGCCGATACCCAACTGCAAACTGCGCTGGCGCGCGTCAACTGGTACCGGCTACGGCCTGAACGATTGTATTTCATTGACAATCGAATGGGCTTGGGCCATCGGGACGAAATTGATCTGGGATTGATTCAGGCAGGTTGAGGCAAAACTTTTCTGCACAAAAATTATTGGTTTAGGCGACAAGCTGTCAGAGAACAATTTCAGGCGGGTTTTCAAGCGAATTGAGAATTTGCTGCAGATACTTTTTGTAGCCTGATTTAGCATATAAAGCCAGAGCCGCTTCTTCTAAGTCAAAGCGTACGGGTAAATTCAAAATGGCTTGCAGGTAGGCGCGGTCGCAAAGCAGCAGCGCTTCCTGGAATATACGCGGCCCGCTGATATTTAATTTGACCGGCGCGGCAGCCAGGGAGTCTGCTTTTTGCGTTTGAATGACATCCGCCTGGCGCGCTGCCAGCATGGCGGCGTTAATTTGATTTTTAGAAATATCACGCCCGCTGTTACTGTACTTGTAAGCAAGTGAATCTTGCAGCTCACGCCAGGGCGTGTTTGGATTTTGTAATAAGAGTTGGAGAATATCACGCAGCACGATCAGCCGAATACTCGCTGGAACGATACGCAAGCGTTGTTTTTTCAAGGCAGTGCGATAAACCTCGTGCAACGGCCGTTCCTCATCCTGATACGGTTTAGACACATAAATGGTGCTGCCATCTTGTTCTATCGTAACCAGCTCAGGAAACCGTTCCAAAAAACGGGTGAATCCACTTTCCGGGTAGGCGTTGTTGTCAAAGATGCCTTTGCTGATATCCATCATACGTTGGTTTAAGATGCTGGCGCGCACGCGCCGCTTTTTTTTCAGGACATCATTCAACGCGGCGCTAAGCAAATTTTCAATGTCGAGTGGTCCAATATTGGTTTGGGGAACAATATCCTCATAAAACAAATATTGGTCACACAATTCAATCAAACTGCTGCTGGTAGTATGTTTGACGCCGACTCCGATGACCCGTTTACCCCGCTTCCGCAGCGATTGTACGAGCGGCGTAAAATCTCGATCCCCACTGAGCAGGACGTATGTATCATACAGGTGGCCATCTACAAGCGTGTCCATGGCCGTCACCACAATATGCATGTCGGCCAGGTTTTTGTGGGTGCTGTTGACAGGCGTAACCGATTGCAGCGTAAAACCGGCGGTGGAAAGATCGTGCAGCAGCCCCTGATTTTGTTGGGCTGCTCCGCAGGCATAACGAAAGACGATACGGCCGTTGGTGTTTTTTTTGACGGCTTCCAGGACGATGTCAATGTCAAACGCCATATTTGCTTGTTTGGCGCCAATGGCCAGGTTGTCAAGATCGAGGAATACCGCAACGTCGTTGGTCATGAGGCTATTCAGGCGGGCCGCTGGCTCCTTCAAACGATGTCAGATACATGGCGCAATTCTACTGCATTCAGCGGTTATCGCAATGCCAAATTGATGTTTCCCGGGAAACAGTTGTACTCAGGTAAACCGCAGAAACAATTCGGAAATCCCAAAGGACTTGAACTGCGGTTTCCTTGAGGCATCGGCAGCGTCTGGAGCGATTCTAATTTGGAAATATTGTCGCCGATTACCTGATTGTTTCCCGGGAAACAAAACGCCGTCTTGCACTTTGCCTAATCCATGTTAGCATACATGCGTTGGGTTGAACCCACCAGAAAAGTGAGCAAAATGAGTGATTTACCCCCCGTTTGTGATTACGAAGGATCTGATTACCGGGCGCGTTTCTGGGATGGACAGGGACGTGATTACGAAGATCAGGTTGAGCGCGTGGCGCTGCGCCGTTTGATGCCTTCTACCGGCCGTACCTTAATCGAAGTAGGCGCCGGCTTTGGCCGTCTGGCTGATGAATATACGGGCTATGATCAAGTTGTGCTGTTTGATTATTCACGTTCCTTGCTGCGGGAAGCCCAAACTATGCTGGGTGACGATCCGCGCTTTCTGTTTGTGGCCGGTAATTGGTACAACATGCCCTTTGTCAACGGCTTGTTCGATACCCTGGTGCAAATTCGCACGCTGCACCATGCCGCCGATGTTCCGGCCCTGTTCGCGCAGTTATTCCGCATTGCCCGGCCGCGCGCGACCTATGTGCTGGAATTTGCCAGTAAGCGCAATATGAAAGCCATTGCGCGCTATGTCGCGCGGCGGCAAAATTGGTCGCCCTTTACGCCGGATCCTGTCGAATTTGTGGCGTTGAACTATGATTTCCACCCTGACTGGATTCGGAACGAACTCCAAAACGCCGGTTTTTCGCCTGGACGCATGTTGACCGTGTCTCATTTTCGATTGGCGCCGGTTAAACGACTTCTACCAACGAGTTTGCTGGTGCGAGCGGACAGCCTGGCGCAGTTGACCGGGAATTTGTGGCAGTTGTCTCCCAGTGTTTTTGTGCAAAATCGCCATCGTGGTCCTGGAGAAACGGCCGTTCCGGGTACCTTTTTTGCCTGTCCGCAATGCCAAACTCAACTGGCCGAGACCGCAGAAGGGCGTTTGGATTGTAACGGATGTGGTTTGTGTTGGCGTGTTGAGGATGGCTTGTACGATTTCAAGGCGCCTGTTGCAGAGTAAAGTCGCCTCTTGTTTTTATCCGGGCGCAGGCCTGATCCGATGGTGAGCCATGAGATTTCCTCCAAATTTTTCTTCAAAGTCGCGGCGCTGGCTGGTGACAGCCGCCGCTGCAGTGGCCGGAACGGCTGGCGCCGGGTATGCGCTGCGGCGTTTTGTACAGCGGGCGCTGCCTCCGCAGCATGGACATATTGTGCTCAATGGTCTGGAAGCGCCAGTTGAAATCATTCGTGATGCCTGGGGAGCGCCCCACATTTACGCTCAATGTGAACATGATCTGTTTTTTGCTCAGGGTTTTGTACACGCACAGGATCGCCTCTTTCAGATGGAGATAAACCGCCGCCTGGGCATGGGGCGGGTGAGCGAGATGATAGGCGCTTCAGCTCTGGCGTCTGATCGGTTTGCAAGGTATATGGGCTGGCCGCGTGTCGCCGAATCGCAGGTCGCCGGTATGGACGCCGTTGTGGCGGATGTGACTGCGGCTTATGCCGCCGGCGTGAATGCATTTATCCAAAAAGGGCGGCTGCCGGTGGAATTTGCCCTACTGGCGCATAAGCCTGAACCGTGGCAGTATCTCGACAGTGTGGCCTGGGGAACGGTATTGGCGTGGGGTTTGTCGGTCAATTGGGAGGCTGAATTAGATCGACTCTTGTTGGTTGAGACGCTTGGGCCTGAAAAAGCAGCTGATATGACTCCGGGTTATAACGGCCGTTATCCCACCATCCTGCCCGCAGAAGAAATTGGCGCGCGTATGGCGGCCGCCATGATACAGGCGTTTCGCGAGGCAGCGGCGCAGTTGCCTTTTAATTACGCGCCGACAGGCAAAGGTGTGGGCAGCAATAATTGGGTTGTCAGCGCCGCCCATACCGAGACCGGACGCCCAATTTTGGCCAATGATCCTCACTTGCCGCCTGTTTTTCCTGCTTTTTGGTATGAAAACCACCTTGTGGGCGGTGATTATAACGTGACCGGTTTTACCATGCCGGGCGTGCCGGGCGTGATTATTGGCCACAATGCACAGGTCGCCTGGGGACTCACTAATGCGTTTCCCGATGTGCAGGATATTTTTGTGGAGCGTTTCGATCCGGACGATGCAGCGCGCTATGAAGTAGATGGCGCGTGGCGCACGGCCGAGATCGTCGAAGAGGTGATCGCTGTGCGCGGGCGTAAACCGGTGGTCGAGCGAGTGCGTTACACGCGTCATGGGCCTGTTTTTTCAGATATGCTGCCTGATGCTGGCTTAGATATGGCTTTGTGCTGGGCGTCGCACAACCGCACCAACCATCTGCGCGCGATTCTTGCAACCAATAAAGCGCAAGATTGGGACAGCTTCCGCGAAGGGCTGCGTTATTGGGGCTTTCCCAGTCAAAATGCGATCTATGCAGATGTCGCCGGCAATATCGCATATATGATGCCGGGGATGGTTCCGCGCCGTAAAAAGGGCGACGGAATGTTGCCTTCACCCGGCTGGACGAGTGAGTACGATTGGGTGGATTGGATTCCGTTTGAGGAGTTGCCCCAATTGGTTAATCCGCCGGAAGGTATGATTGTAACGGCTAATAACCGCGTCCACGGGTCTGATTATCCTTATTTGCTGACCAGTGAATGGATGCCCGGCTATCGCGCCGAACGCATCTGGCAACTGCTGCGGCAGCGCGCGCCTTTAAATCTGGTGGATAACGGCCGTATCCAGTTTGATGTCGTTTCGCTTTTGGCGCGCCGTTTTATGGCGTCTGCTTTGCCGCTGATCGCCCAGGAAAAGTTGAGTAACGCTTTGCTGGCGCAGTGGATACAAAAGCTCCAGGCATGGAATGGAGATATGCAGCCGAATCAGGTCGAGCCAACATTATATTTTGGTTGGCTAGTGCACTTTACACACAGTATCCTTGTGCAGGCGGTAGGTATTGAATTAACCGAGAAGCTGCTGCCGCGCAAAACAGACCTTGATTTTTGCAACTATCCATTTCACGAGGCCGCTACTGAATTGACGCTCAATTGGCTCGAAGATGGCGCGCCGGATTGGGTAGGTGATATTCGGCCGCTGCTTTTACCGGCGCTGCAGGATACGCTGCAAGTTTTGCAGGCTGAATATGGCAGCAACGCCGCCGACTGGCGATGGGGGCGACTGCACTTTATTGAACTGAATCACCCTATGGTGCGGATTCCTGTCTTGGGTCGTTTCTGGAAACCGCAGACGCTTGCGGTCGGCGGGGATGGCTATACTATTAACCAGGCTGATGTGACGCCGCATTTTCCGCCTGACCCGGTCAATATCGTTGCAAGCTGCCGCTTTGTCCTCGATGTGGGTGCGTGGGATAATTGTCTGGCTGCGCTGCCTGGCGGCCAATCGGGCCAGCCGGCGAGCGCCCATTTTTTGGATGGTCTGGCGGAATGGGTAGACGGCCGTTACCATCCCATGCTGTTCAGCCGTTCGAAAATAGAAACGGCCGCTGCGGGTTGGCTAATTTTAGCGCCAGCCCAGTCAGGCGCAGAGTCGCCAAATCTGGAGGAAAAAATACCTGAAAAAGGTAATAATCAACATGACAACTTCGAAAAGTAATGGTTTATTCGGTAAGGAAACTTTTTTACGCCTGATCCGTTTTGTGCTGCGCTTTTTCTTGCGCGTATTTGCGCGGGTTCGTATTACCGGCTATGAACATGTGCCGGAATCCGGCGCCGCTATTGTGGCCACTAACCATCTGGGTCGGCTTGATGCCATCCTGGGCGTTATTCTTACCGATCGCAATGATTTTATTTTGATGATTGCCGAAAAGTATCAAAAATATGCTTTCTGGCGCTGGTGGGGCCGGCGTGTTGACGCAATCTGGATTAACCGGTACGAAGCCGATCTCCACGCCTTGCGTGAGGTCATTCGGCGTTTGAAAATGGGGGAAATTCTTGGCATTGCCCCGGAAGGCACGCGCTCCACAACCGAAGCGCTGCAAGATGGTAAGCCTGGAACTGCTTACCTGGCCTCAAAAGTGAAAGTACCCATTATTCCGGTTGGGGTCGTCGGTACGGAAGATAGGGTGATTTTGTCTCGTTTGAGCCGGCTGCGGCGGCTGGATATCGATATTCACATTGGCGCGCCTTTGTATTTGCCGGCCATGGATCGTAAGGATCGTGAAGGGTATCTGGATCGCAGTACTGATGAAATTATGTGCCAGATTGCCTCATTGCTGCCGCCTTCACATCGGGGCGTTTATGCTGATAGTCCTCGTTTGCACGAAATCCTGGCAGAGAAAACGGCCGTTTCCAGTGATTAACGGCTGTTTTTTTGTGGGGCGCGTCTTCACAAACAGACGCTAGCCATGCGCATTGCGATGGTTGGCCCTTTTGGGCTGCATCCGAACAAAACAATGGCGAGCCGCGCGCTGGGATTAGCGCGCCCTCTCGTGCAGCAAGGTCACAGCGCCGCGCTCTTCATGCCGCCCTGGCAAACCCCGCAAGAAGCTGACAAATCATGGCAGGTAGATGGCGTATCCATGCGTTATATTCCTCTAAGTGGGGGGATGCCGGGGATCGCGCGGCGGCTTTTGCGTGAGACGCTGGCTTGGAAACCGGACGTTGTCCACTGCTTCAAACCCAAGGCTTACAGCGGTCTGGTTGCGTGGTGGCTGTGGCAATTGCATCGCAGCAGTGTGCGGCTGGTGATGGATACGGATGATTGGGAAGGTTGGGGTGGTTGGAACGACCTCGCGCCGTACACCGGTTTGCAAAAACGTTTTTTTGCCTGGCAGGAACAGTGGGGTATGCAGCATTGCCACACCCTGACCGTTGCCAGCCGAACTTTGCAATCAATTGCGTGGAGCCAGGGAGTTGCGCCGCAGCAGGTCTTGTATTTGCCAAACGGGCCGGGAATTCAGCTCCAACCTGGGTTTAACCCGGCGCAGTTGTCGCAGAAAAAAGATGCCTTGAAGCTGGTGGGGCGTCCGGTGCTGCTGGTGTACAGCCGGCTGTTTGAATTTAATGTAGAGCGCCTGGTTGAGATTTTGACGCGGGTGCGAACGGCCGTTCCTGACCTGGCAATTCTTTTTATTGGCGCCGGTTTGTATGCCGCTGACACCGCCGATCTGCGTCAGAAATTGCAGTCAAGTGATTTGTTGGATGCCGTGGTTGATGTGGGCTGGACAGATGTTGATGAACTGCCGCTTCTGCTCAGTTTGTCAGATGCGGGCCTCTATTTGATGGATGATACGCTGCTCAACCGCACCAAATGTCCGGTAAAGCTGGCTGATATGGCGGCGCTGGGGCTTCCGGTTGTGGCGGAAGCAGTGGGGCAGGTTTCGGAGTATGTGATCAACGGCCGTTCCGGCTTATTGCGCCCCACTGGCGACGTGATTGGCCTTGCTGAGGACATGATCATGCTGCTGCGAAACCCCGACCTGCGCCGTGAAATGGGCGGCGCCGCGCGTGAGCATATGCAAACTCATTTCAACTGGGAAAAGCTCACAAAACAATTAGTCACGCAGGCTTACACACTACCATAGGCTCGACGAGGAATCTGCAACGCCTAGAGCGATTCTAATTTTGAAATATTGTTGCCGATTACCTAATTCTTAGGCAAATTTTCCAACGCGCGGTAGGCTGGACGGCGAGAGCCATCCGGTCGCAGCAGACTGTAGCCAGATTCACTAAATTCGGGACCCAGCGTTTCGGCAAAATTGAGATTCCACAAGATCATAGGCCCAATTTGGGGTGATGCGTGACCGATTTCAAAGGCGCGTTGCATATAAACTGCCTGCTGCCATTCGGAAACGGCCGTCATAAATTCAGCGCCCGGCGGCGGAGCAGTATCAAAGTTCTCAAAACTACCCCAACCAAACTCCGTGACCCAAAGCGACGTAGCTGGCAGGCCGGAACCAGTAAGCAAATTCGCATAGTCGTTTAGGGTGTCTTTGAAAAAGAAGCTGGGATGATTGTTATGGCTTGTCGTCGCCGGATCAGGGTTGTCCGCGCTGCTGTCAGGTGGATTTGCCCACCCATAGGGATGCACGCCGATAACGTCAACCACTTGGCCCAATCCCGCCGCCAACATTTGCTGCAAATAAACGCGGTCATCAATAGCAGTGACGCCATCGTTGATGCCGGTTGTGGCCGGCGCGCCGCTGATAATGATAGCTGATGGGTCTGCAGTACGAACTCCTGCTGCGCCGGCGGTTGCCAACGCAACAAAAGCGGCTGCGTTTAAAGGCGCGCCATTCCACTCGCGCTGCAAATTGGGTTCGTTCCACAATTCATAGGCGCTGACCTGCCCCTGGTAGCGTGCGGCGAGCGCTTGCATAAAATCTTCGAATAACGCCGGGTCAGTGGGCGGCCCGTCCATTTCGGTGGTGGGTCGGCTCCATTCAGGCGCTTTACTGACGCTCAACAATACTTGCATGCCGTTGTTGGCTGCGCCTTCAACCAGGCGATCTAGTTCGTCAAAACGATCCGGGGCAAGCTGACCAGGTTGGGGTTCATATACTTTCCAGGCTACCTGCACTTTGACCCAGCCAACGCCTAAACCTTGCAGATGACGCAGCAGCCAGCGTTGATCTTCCTGGTGTAGATGGATTTGCACGCCAATCATATCTTTTGGAATCGGGGGCCCATCGTAGAGCGGATAAGGCGGCGTAGCGGTGGCAGGAACGGCCGTTGGCTGTCTGGTTGGTGTGGAAACGGCCGTTGCCGGACTGCTGATCATGGGCAAGTGTACCTGATCCGGATTTGTTACGGCTAAAGTTGGCGTGGCGGTGGGATTGGCGCTTGGGTTTAGAGTAGGAACGGCCGTTGCGGTGGGTGCAATGGGAGGAGCAGGCGGCTGTTGGCAGCTAACAAGCAGGATGAAAAGACCCAGGGAAACCGCAGAAAATTTTTGAAAATAAGAGGAGTTAGAAATCTGCGGTTTCCTCGAGGAATTGGCAGATTTCCCATGACCTTTATTTTTGATTACTTTCTGCCAATTACCTAATCCTGCCAGGAAAATCCTTATGGAGCGCATAAAACTGGATTCTAGACGTTATGATACGCTTGCCGAGTTGTTCTCACGCCTGGTTCACGTTTGTCCAAACGCCTTTGGACGGCAAAAAGTGGTGCATTCAATCAAATTGTGATATTTGTGAGGGTATGCAGGCAACAAGCAAACAGATACCGCGTGACTCCTGGACCCGCAGCGATTGGATAGTCGCCCTGCTCCTTTTTGTAGGGCTGGCGTCATTTTATTATGCGACAACGTCTGGCATTACCAGCAGCAATGATGGCAGCCATTATGCGCTTGTGCAGACTATAATCGCAAATCGCGCCTTCACGCTGAACCAGTTTGACGATTTTGCCGAGGGAAACGACATTGCGATCACGCCGGACGGCCGTTTATTTAGCGACCGTCCGCCGGGGACTGCTTTACTTGGCGTTTTTTTTTATGGCATAAGCGGCTGGCTGCCCGATCCGCCCGCGCGGCTGCCGTCGCGTCATGATGCAGAAAATCCCCGTCTGGCCGTACTTATGATGTTACCGGCGCTGGCCGGCGCGGCAACGGCAGCGCTTTGGTACACCTTCAGCCGCGAAGTGGGCATTTCACGCGCGGCGGCGCTTATTGCCAGTTTGATGTTTGCATTGGGAACCGTGCATTGGAAATACAGCACGGTGCTTTTTTCGCATGCATTGTCCGGTCTCCTGGCGGCGGCGGCTCTTTATCTGGCGGCGCGAATGGGGCGTGTACAGGGCGGCAAATGGCAGCAGGCGCTGATTTTGGGGGCCGTGTTGGGATTTTCCGTGCTGGTTGAGTATTCCAACGTATTATTGGTGATACTTGTGGGGATTTATTTGCTGGCGGTGATACGGCCGTTTACCCTCCGTCGCATTCTAACGCTTATCGGTCCCTTATTTCTTGGCGGAGCCTTATTTGCGTTGTTTCTTGCCTATTACAATAGCGTTAATTTTGGCAGCCCGCTGACGCTTTCCTATGCTTATGCGGTCAATTACCCGTGGGCAGGTCAATTTAGCGAAACATTCAATTTCCCGCTGCTGCCGGGGTTAAGGGCATTGCTTTATTTTGGTGCGGGCGGCGGCTGGTGCGGCGGCGCCTGTTTTAACCAGGGATTGGCGCTCTTGTCGCCTGTTTTATTGGTTGCCATACCGGGCTGGTATTTTTACTATCGGCTGGATCGACGTGTTTGTTTGCTGACAACGGCCGTTTTCCTGGCATATCTTTTGTTATTTGCCAAGCACCATACGTCACATGGGTTCACGGGAGACGGCCGTTACCTGGTTCCTTATCTGGGACTGCTTGTGATGCCGCTGGGAGCGGCGTTTGATCGACTTTTTAACTGGCACGGTAAGCCGGTGATTCAAGCCGTGCTCTTGCTGTTGGTTTATGCTTTGTTCTTCCTTTCCGTGCGTAATATTTTTATCCATATCGGCCAAAGCTATAATTACTCGCTGGATTTGAGCCGGTTGGATGCGTTGATTGTCCGGCCTGTTAATTGGACCTATTTGTTGAGCGCTGTTTTTCGCAATGGAGCCAATTTGCCGTTTTTTTGGGTCATTCTGGGAAGTGGATTGATAGTTGTTTTGGGGGTTTTCGGGATATGGAAGGCGCAAAAGGAGCGTTTAGCTTCTCCTGTGCGCTAATTTCCTCTTAAGGTTACTTTTACAATTTACCCCTAAAACTGGTTCACCGTTTGATCTATGCTACAATTTTCACGATTTTTAGCGCAATGAACCATTGCGCTATCTTTTTTGTGTGCAGCTGGGTGTTTTAATTCCGGCTGATGGAGGAAGAGAAACGGATGAAGGTCAAACGTGTTGCTATTTTCCTGGCGACGGGAATGATGGCGTTACTGGTTTTGGTAACGGCCGTGCCCCCTATTGCCCAGGCACAAGGCCCTAACTTGCTGACAAACCCTGGTTTTGAAGAAGGCCATTATAACCAGGATAACATTACTGAAATCACGGTACCGAACGGCTGGCGTATGCATTGGTCTAATAACGAGAGCCAAATTTTTAACGGATATGCTGAAACCGCCCGTCCCGAAACGGTAGTCTGGAATATTGCTGGCGCGCCTGATAACGAACGCGATGTATTTTGGCGTGATGGCATTTACACCGTCAAAATTTTCAAGGGTTGGGCGCCTCTTTGGGCAGCCATGTCCCAAGATGTAGGCGGTCTGGAAGTTGGTCGGCGTTATCGCTTGGTTGCCCCTGTATTTATTGATATTGTCGCCGATTACCAGGGCGGGCAAAAAGTTGCCCCCGATGATCCGCGCCAGGGCCGCGTGCGTCTGGGAGCCAGCCCGGTAGGCACAGGGTGGCGGGATGAAGCCAATATTAACTACAGCGGCTGGTGGACGGCCGAATCGATCAATCCCTTTTATCTTGCCTATCCAACCTTTGTGCATGAATTTACGGCTACAGCGCCGGAAATGACCGTCTGGATCGAGGTTGCATCCAATTATCCACATCCCAATAATGGCTTTTTCATCGACACGGTCGGTTTATACGCCCTCGATGAGTTTGATATTGGCGGCGTCCCCGTCGCTGTACCGCCCAGTTCCGGTGAGACAGGTGGCGGGGGTGGCGGGGGTGGTCAGCCGGCTCCGTCTGGCCCGGCCGCGCCTGCTCCACAACCGGAAGCGACGCCGCGTGCGGATGGTTCGGTGGTACATATCATCCAGTCTGGCGATTCTTTCTGGTCCCTTGCCATTCAATATGCCGCCGTCATGGGGATAACGCCGGAAGAGGCTTTGACGGCTATTCCGGAATTGAACAATAATCCGACCGTGATCAATACAGGTCAGGAACTGTTGATTGTGCCGCCGAACCCGGAAGGCGCTGCTCCAACCGAAGAACCAACGCCTGAAGATGAAACGGCCGAACCCACAGCGGAACCTTCTGAAGCCGATACGCGCGGCGGCGGCGCGACCATTGATCCCAACAGCGAAACCTCTTCTGTCGGGCAGGTCATTCAAAACGCAAAATCAGGTTCAATTTGTGTCGGCGCATATCTGGATGAAGATGCAGACGGCGTTCGGGATTCGGGTGAAATGCCGGTTGCCGAAAACGCCATTACGCTGGCAAAAGATGGCAATACAGTCTCGACTTATATTACCAACGGCGTTGATGACATTTACTGCTTCGAAGATTTGCAGTCTGGTACCTATCAGGTTCAAATCTATCCTTCTGCTGACTATCAGGCTACCTCAGATGCAAGCTGGGCCGTTGCAATTGCCGAAGGCGTAATGATTCCGTTAAACTTTTCGCTGCAATACACGCCGGATGGCGCTGCAGTGGCAGATGCCAGTGCGCCAACAGACGGCAGTGAAACCGCCAGCGATGCCCCTCAGGAAGGCGCGAATGCCCCAACTGAAAGCGGTTCATCAAATCCGCTGGCCGATAACCTTGGTTTTATCGTGATTGGTGTGGCTGCCGTTTTGGTGGTGTTGGCGATTGCCGGCGTTGTGTTACTACGTCGCGGCTGATTCTTGGTTTAAAATCTGGGAATTTAACCGAGGCGCTCCAATTGGAGCGCCTTTTTATATTGGCCAGGTTTCGGGAATTTGTAAATCTTGTTAACCTTGTCAATGTTACCTTTAGGTAAACCGCAGAAACTATTCGGAAATCCTAAAGGACTTGAACTGCGGTTTCCTTGAGGAATCGACAACGTCTAGAGCGATTCTAATTTTGAAATGTTGTTGCCGATTACCTAAACTTCAATGTATCTGTTAAGCAGGAAATATGATTTTTTGCCAAAATCCAAATAATTAAGGTGTGATTGTGTTTTGGGAAGAGATCACGCTGCGGATTGATGTAAGCAGAGCTAACTCAATAAATCCAAATGATTTTGGTCGCGCAAACAATTTAGTCGTTTGGACTTTAAATACCATCATTGTTTATTGATGATTGGGCCAGTTGGAGATAGTAATCCCGGTGTGATTTTCTCATGGTGAAATGGGAGGGCATCATGCCAGCAACCAATTTTCTGCAACAGGCTATTCAATGGTATTTTAATCCTTTGCTGACTAATCCAGATTACCTGAAAGGGTATGTAGTGGCCATCGTTACATTAATTTTTTTGGGTTTGTTTTGGTCAAAATGTGTTGTCGGTCCGTGGAAAAGAATACAATCATTTTTTAAACCCACAAAACAACCGGCGACAAAAGATGGTCCCAGCCCATTTAATATGGCTATGGGCTGCCTTGTAGGAATTCTCTTATTCCTTTTGTGCATGATTATCATAGTCGGGATAATGGCGTTCCTTCAAGCGCAAAGTGTACCGGCACCCTAGGGTTTGACCGTTTTATCAAATTTTGTTTGTAAACGCATCTTTAACGTAAACGAAACGTTTTCCAGGCGCACAAAATTTAGGCGAAAAGTGATCTACACTGGAGATGAGTGTGGAAAACGGCCGTAACACAAAGCCAACAGGTATACTGGAACCTTTTCTCAGTACACGGCGTTTTTAGCAAGCGGATAAAAAGTAGAAATTGAATTGGTGCCTTTGAGCAAAACTTAAGCAAGGACAAACCTTAATTGGACAATCAAACATCATCTCAAACTGTCTATGTACCGGCGACGGAGCCTCAGGAACAGCGCGGCTGTCTCGGCTGCGGTTGTTTTGGGTGGGCGTTCCTCGGTGGATTGTTATTGATCCTGATCGTTTTAGCAGCAGGCGTCGCAGCCACCGGAACTATCCTTTATTCAAACTTTACACAAGAAATTGAACAAGGTGTTGCCGCGCTTGATAACGCCCGCGAGCGCGAATCGTTTGAAACCACACAAATAATGGATCGCAACGGCCGTGTCTTGTGGGAGATATTTGGTGAGGGTAAGCGCACTATGATCCCGCTCGCGCAGGCGCCGGAATATCTCAAGCAGGCCACCATTGCTGTTGAAGATGATACTTTTTACGAAAACATTGGCCTGGATGCGCCCTCATTGGCTGCCGCAATCATCGCCAATCTGCGCAACCCTGAGGACCGTCCCGTAGGCGGCAGCACCATTACGCAGCAGTTAGTACGCCATCTGGCCTTTGATTATGATGAGCGCACAGCCGTTTCCTACGAGCGCAAAATGAAAGAGATCGTTCTGGCCTGGATCATGAACCGTAATTTCAGCAAAGACGAAATCCTGGAAATGTATCTCAACGAAATTTATTACGGCAACCTGGCCTATGGCATTGAAGCAGCTTCCCAAACCTATTTTGGCAAAACCACTGCCGACCTGACGCTGGCCGAAGCCTCGCTGCTGGCTGCGCTGCCTCAAAGCCCGGTAGAACTTGATCCGCTTACCAATCTGGAAGGCGCCAAAGAACGCCAATGGCTGGTACTCAATTTGATGGTTAGAGAAGGGTTCATCACGCAGGCTGACGCTGAGGCTGCCTATCAGGAGCCGCTTACCTTTGTACCGCAGGAAGTCAGCCTGGAAGCGCCCCATTTTTCGGTGTATGTGCGCCAGCAGTTGGAAGAGATGTTTGGCGCGGATGTGGTCGCCAACGGCGGCTTGCGCGTGACCACAACGCTGGATATGGATTTCCAGCGCCTGGCCGAACAGTTGGCGCGGCAGCATGTGGATGCGGTTGGGCCGCAGCATAATTTGACCAATGCCGCGTTGGTGGCGATGAAACCGGGCACGGGCGAGATTTTGGCCATGTTGGGCAGCGTTGATTACCAGGATGAAGCGATTGACGGGCATGTCAACGTGGCGCTGTCGCCGCAGCAGCCGGGCAGCGCGATCAAACCCTTGACCTACGCGGCGGCGCTTTCGCCGGATGAAAATGGCGAACCGGCCTGGACAGCGGCCAATATTCTGTGGGATGTGGAGGTCGGAATATCCACAGTTTGATGGGGATGTGTATGCGCCGGTGAATTATGACGGCCGTTTCCATGGCCCAGTACGTTTGCGTGATGCGTTGGCCAACAGTTACAACATTCCGGCGGTGCTGCTCTTGCAAGATATCGGCGTTCCTCATTTTTGGATTTTGCGCGGAACCTGGGCATCAGCACCTGGAATAACGACTCCAGCCAATATGGTCTTTCGCTCACGCTGGGCGGCGCTGAAGTGACGCCGCTGGATTTGACAACGGCGTATGCCGCGTTCGCCAACGGCGGACAGCGTGTCCAACCGGTTTCTATCTTGCGTGTGGAAAAAAGCAATGGCGAATTGCTCTACAGTCAATGCAACAGGGCGCGCCGCAGCAGGCGCTGGATCCCGCGCGTAGCCTATTTGATCAGCGATATTTTGGATGATGATGCGGCGCGCGCGCCGGCAATGGGCACAGACAATCCGCTGGCGTTGCCTTTTCCGGCGGCGGCCAAAACGGGCACCACCAATGATTTTCGTGATAACTGGACGATGGGCTACACGCCCGGCCTGGCGGTGGGGGTTTGGACCGGTAATACTGATAACAGCGAAATGATCGACATCAGCGGATTGACGGGCGCTGCGCCGCTCTGGTCAGATTATATGCAGGCGGTTTATGCAGATCCGGGCCTGTTGGACACATTGCAAGTGAACGGGCAGCCCCCGGCGCGAGAGTTTACGCCGCCGCCTGGTTTAACGCAGAAGCCGTTGTGTGCGCTCAATTCGGTGACGGTTGGCGCGACTGAATGCAGTCCCAGTGGTTCTGAATGGATGTTGGATGCGCTCGCAAACGGCCGTTTCTCCGCCCAACCCTGATTTAGTTACCTGGGAAGAAATCGAACCGGCTGTGCTGCGGGTAACGGCCGTATCGCTGCCGCCTTTGCCTGAAGAAATTGGGGAAACGGCCGTAGATGAAGAAGCGATTCCGCCCCAACTATTTTGCCATTTTAATGACGGTACTGAACTCACGCTGCTGCCTCCCGACGCGCTGCCGCAGGTCTTTTTGGAACCACCGCGTAATCCTGAAAGCATGAAGGCGGCGCATGAATGGGCACAAAGCAATAACCTGGCTATTTTGCCCAGCGAAGCTTGTAATGAAGAATTGCTGGCGCTTGTACGCGATCCCAATCGGGTAGCAGTTTATCGTATCACCAGCCCGAAGACGGGCGACACCGTGAGTGGGGTGCTGCCGATTGTGGGCACGGCCGATTTCGATCCCAATGTTGTGCAGTTCTACAAAATCGAACTTGGCATTCCTCAAGGCAATGCGACGCAGTGGGTGACGCTGGGTGAGACCCACAACACGCCTGTGGTCAATGGCACGCTCGAAATGCTCCACGCCGCTGCGCTGCCGCCGGGTGAATACTTGCTGCGCCTGATTGTCGTCAAAGACAGCAACTACGTTGGCGAACCACACACAATTTCACTAACCGTTGAAAGAAGTTAACCGGTATATCTAAAAACGCCATACTTTTCAATATGTCCAAATAACCGGTTTTTGAGAGCCGCTCTGTAAGCATTTCATAATAATTCGTTCAGAAATATTTTATAACGATGCCATAATATAGAGCGTATAGAACCTGGTAGATTGTAAACGCTACGTTTGCAATATAAATTTGCAACGGTTTACCTGAGAAAAAATTATTGACAGGAAAAGTGATATGTTAATTAAAAAACGCACTGGAATCGAAATACCTTCATCTGAAATTACATCAAAAAGTCTTTACATGTCACGGCGCAAATTTATCAGTGGCGCGGCATTGGCAGCCGGTACAGCCTTGTTGGCAGCCTGTGGACCGCGCGGCGCGGCTGTTAACGCGCCGGTGGGCAGAGCGCCGTCAGATGGCGTCACGGCCGAACCCGGCGCCGTCAGCGCCACGACGGATGAGTTAGGTAATGATCTCAACAGCTTTGAGGAAATTGTCAATTACAACAATTTCTACGAGTTTACAACTGATAAAGAAGATGTCGCCAAACTGGCCGTTAATTTCCCCACTTCACCCTGGCAAGTTGAAGTGGGCGGGCTGGTGCGTAATCCCGGAACGTACGATATCGACGATCTACGCCAGAAGTTTGACCAGGAAGAACGCATATATCGCCTGCGCTGTGTGGAAGCGTGGTCAATGGTGATTCCCTGGATGGGTTTTCCCCTGGCCAAACTCCTCAACGAAGTTGAACCAACAGCCGACGCTAAATATGTGCGTTTTGAAACACTGCTGGATCCGGAAAAAATGCCGGGACAGAGCAGCCCCTGGTATGAATGGCCCTATGTGGAAGGTTTGCGATTGGATGAGGCCAAACACGATTTGACCTTGATGGCTACAGGTTTGTATGGTCAGGATTTACTGCCACAAAACGGGGCGCCGCTGCGGCTGGTTGTGCCCTGGAAATATGGTTTCAAGAGTATCAAATCGATTGTTAAGATTGATTTGGTGGAAGAGAAACCGGAATCGCTGTGGATGTCGGCGGCGCCCAATGAGTATGGTTTTTATGCCAACGTGAATCCGGAGGTGTCCCATCCGCGCTGGTCGCAGGCCACGGAACGCCGCATCGGTGAACTTGGACGCACGCCTACTTTGATGTTCAATGGCTACGAAGAGCAGGTAGCAGCGCTGTATGACGGTATGAGTTTGACAGCCAATTTTTAGAGATTTATATAGATATAAGAGGGAAAGCAGCAAAGATAAATTCGACAGTTTTCGCTTGCCGCTTTGTCTCCCTATATTCCAGCCCTTTGAATTATGATGACACAACGATTTGACCGCAAAACAACCCAACAATTAATTCGTGTCGCCGGCCATGTGGGCGCGCTGATTCCTTTGGCAATCTTGGCCTGGGATTTCTACACTGGAGCCATTGGAGTCGATCCCATTCGGGAGATGACCCTACGCACTGGTAAGGCGGCGATTACTTTATTGGTTTTATCGCTGGCCGTGACGCCGTTGAATATCTGGCTTGGCTGGAAACAACTGTTTCCCCTGCGGCGCATCTTGGGCGTTTATGCCTTTATGTATGTTGCGATCCACTTGAGTATTTTTGTCTGGCTGGATTATGGCTTGAATCTTAATCTTATTTACGAAGCGATTTTTGAGAAGCCGTATGCGCTGGTGGGCTTTTTAGCGTTTCTAATTTTGCTGCCGCTGGCGGCGACCTCCATGCGCTGGGCGATGAAGAAAATGGGCAAGGCGTGGACGCGTTTGCACAAATGGGTTTATCTGGCCGGTATTCTGGCGGTTCTGCATTATTTGCTGCTGGTCAAGAACGCCTATACGCAGCCGCTTTTTTACGCCATGATTTTAGGGGTTTTACTCTTATCGCGTATTAAACCGATTCGCCAGGCGATAATTCGGCGGCGGCGGGCCTGGGAAAAGTCGCGCACACTGGTTAAATCAAATAATTAGAATTGAATCAAGTGCTGAACACTCGTTCAAAAGCCGGATCAAACGCGATCCGGCTTTTTTGTTGCCTGCCAGACGGAAAAACAGCGTCCAGGCGTTGGGCAGCAAAAGGAATTTTTCGGGTAAACTATGCGTTGTGATGTAGACGTAAACGTTTTTTAGGAATGCTCTGCGAATGGCAAATCAAAAATCATCAGGTCAGTTAAACAATCAGACGCCTACTGAAATATGGGTACCGGTCACAACAAAAGCCCGCAAAAAACGGCCGTTTGTAACCATCCTCTTTTTCATCACATTCTTGGCCTTGTGTTTGGGCAGCATGTTGGCAGCTACGGCCGTTGCGTTCATTTTTGTGACAGGCGATATTATTTTGCCCGGCGTCAGCGTATTGGGCATCGACATTGGCTTACAATCACGCACTGCTGCGGCTGAACAACTACAAAACGCCTGGCGGGAGCAAACCGTCACGCTGACGGCAGGTGACAGCGCCTGGGTTATGTCGCCGGACGAATTGGGGATGCTGTTAGACAGCGAAACCACGGTAGACAATGCTTACCAGTTAGGTCGTTCTGTAAACAGCGTTATGACGCTGCCGCAAAGTGGGCTGGCTGTTGCGCCGGTCTGGACATTTGATACGGCCGTTGCCGCAAGCGCACTTGAAAGCCTGACTGCTGAAATTGCCGTTGCGCCTGTAGACGCTGGTTTGCAGGTGCAAGGAAACAGCGTCAGCATAACGCCTCCGCAGGAAGGCCAGGCTTTGGATGTGGCGGCGACGCTGGCTGAACTAAATCAGTCACCGGCGCTCGTTTTACAAAATGGCGCCCTGCCGCTTATAACACGGGCCGTTGCGCCATCGGTCAGCGTGGCGGATGTGACGCCGGTTGTTGCAGAAATTGAATCATTCTTAGGCCAAACTTTAACGATTGACGCCTTTGACCCGATTTCGAATGAAACCCACAGTTGGATATTGCCGCCCGACGAGTGGCATGATTGGGTCACAATCGGCGTTGATCCGGCTGCAGCGCAAGGGTTTCACTGGTCACTGGAGCCACAGAGCGCAGCGGTTTTTTTTGCTTCTCAAGCTGAAACGTTAGGTGCAGAAAGATATGTTGATATGGACGGGTTGGTAACGGCCGTTTCGGATGCGCTTGAAATTGCCGAACATAGAATTACGACCCGCATTTATCACCATCCGCGCCAGCATGTTGTCCAGCCGGGCGAAAGCATGGCCAGCATTGGCTATGATTATGGGATTCCCTATCCCTGGCTGCAGCAGGCTAACCCCGAGATTGCGACGCTCACGGCCGGACAAACCATCACAATTCCATCCTTCGACGAGATGCTGCCGCTGCCGGTTATCAACGATAAACGCGTCGTCGTCAATATCAGCGAACAACGTGCACAGGTATTTGAGGATGGACAGTTAAAATGGGATTGGCCCGCCAGCACCGGCATCGACAGCAGCCCCACCGCGCCCGGCATTTTCCAGATTCAAACCCACGAACCTACGGCATATGCCTCCAACTGGGATTTGTGGATGCCCAGTTTTATGGGCATTTACCGGCCTGTGCCCACCTCTGATTTTATGAATGGGTTTCACGGTTTCCCCACGCGCGGCAATTCGCAGTTGTTATGGACGGGCGATCTGGGGCACAAAGTGACCTATGGCTGTGTGCTGCTCAGTTCGGAAAATGCCGCTGCGTTGTATGATTGGGCTGAGGAGGGCGTGGTGGTTGAAATACAACCATAAAGTGGTTGAAATACAACCATAGTTCCCACAACGGCCGTTTCCTGTGGCGCATGGTTGAGCAAAAAGCTATGATTGTGCCATGAATGCATTTACAGTTGCTCCCTATGGTTCCTGGAAATCCCCGTTAACGGCCGATACCCTGCTTGCCGGCGCAGTTCGCCTGAGTCAAATTTTGTTGGATGGGCATGATTTGTATTGGACGGAGGGACGGCCGTCTGAAGGCGGGCGCAATGTACTCATCAAACAAACGCCTGATGGCAAACGAATTGACCTGACGCCGGCCCCATTTAATGTACGAACCCGCGTGCATGAATATGGCGGCGGCGGTTATGCCGTGCGCGAAGGCGTTGTTTATTTTTCCAACTTTGCAGACCAACGACTCTATCGCCAGGTTCCAGGCACTGAACCGCAGCCCGTGACGCCGGAAACGGCCGTGCGTTTTGCGGATGGCGTCTTTGCCGGTGACCTGTTTATTTGCGTCCGTGAGGATCATCGACAGGCAGGCGTGGAAGCCGTTAGCACCCTCGTCAGCCTCAAGCTGGATGGCGAAGATGCCGGAACTGTTTTAGTAGAGGGCGGCGACTTTTATGCCTCACCGTGCGTTAGTCCTGATGGCAAAAAACTGGCCTGGCTGACCTGGAATCACCCCAACATGCCCTGGGACGGTACCGAATTATGGGTTGCTGACCTGGTCTCGGGTCAATTATTACACCCACAACAAGTTGCCGGCGGGATAGATGAATCGATTTTTCAGCCGGAATGGTCGCCGGATGGCAGCTTGCATTTTGTTTCAGATCGCAGCGGTTGGTGGAATTTATATCGTTGGGATGGCGGCGAAGTGTGGGCGCTGTATCCAATGCAAGCGGAGTTCGGCTTTCCACAATGGCAGTTCAGTATGCGTTCATATGCCTTTGCCGATCCGCACACAATCATTTGCAGCGTAGGCCGGCATGGACGGATGCGCCTGGGCAAGCTGGATACACAAGCTGGAGAACTCGCCTTTTTCGATTTGCCGTTTACTGAAATCCGGTCAGTACAAGTCGCTGCGGAAAAGGTTGTTTTTGACGCTGCGTCTCCCACTATGCCGGCGTCGATCGTGTATTTAAATTGGCAAGATGGGTCTTTTGAGGTTGTGCGCCAATCCAGCGCGGTAGAAATTGATGCGGGGTATATTTCTGCGCCGCAGGCGGTTGAATTTCCTACCTCCGGCGGGCTGACTGCCCATGCTTTTTACTACCCGCCCCAAAATAAGGATTATCAGCCGCCGGCCGGTGAGCTGCCGCCGCTTTTGGTACTGAGCCACGGCGGCCCAACCAGCGCCGTTTTTGCAACCATGGATCTGGCTAAATTATATTGGACCAGCCGTGGCTTTGGCGTTTTGGATGTGAATTATGGCGGCAGCACGGGTTACGGCCGTGCCTACCGGCAGCGATTGAATGAACAGTGGGGTATTGTGGACGTGGCGGATTGCATCAATGGCGCGCTTTATCTGGCAGACCAGAAAATTGTCGACGCCGCACGTCTGGCCATTCGAGGCGGCAGCGCCGGTGGATACACGACACTCTGCGCGCTCACTTTCCATGATGTTTTTAAAGCCGGCGCCAGTTATTTTGGGGTTAGCGATGCAGAAGCGCTGGCAAAAGACACTCACAAATTTGAATCACGTTATTTGGATAACCTGATTGGTCCATATCCCGAACGGCGCGATCTATACATTGAACGCTCTCCTATTTATTTTGCTGATCAGATAAACTGTCCGCTAATTTTGCTGCAAGGATTGGAAGACGAGGTGGTACCGGCCAGCCAGGCGGAATTGATGTATACGGCCGTTAAAACCAAAGGAATTCCCGTAGCATACCTGCCTTTTGCGGGGGAACAACATGGTTTCCGGCGCTCGGAAAATATCAAGCGTTCCCTGGAAGCAGAGCTGTATTTTTACAGCAAAGTGTTTGGCTTTGGCCTGGCGGACAGCATAGAACCTCTCCAAATAGAGAATTTATCTATCTAACTGTACGCCGTTTCTTGCGTCCAAAAAAGAGCAGCAGCCCGCCTAAAACAGCAGCAATGCCCGCAATCTTTTTAACGGGAAAGCCACTTGACGCTTTTACTCCTTTAGCCATGACGGGCATCTTGGCGATTTTTGTTTCAGCTTCAGCGCATACGCGCGCAAATAACGCCGGATCATGACGATACTGTTCCGCTAACGCACGTTTTTGGGCCAGATCATCATCTGTCAAAAATTCATCAAACGAACGCAGCCCGGCAATTTGAAACTGGTGTTTTTTAAACAGACGGTATATTTCTTTGACGCGTTCTACGCTGATATTTCGTCCCAGCGTATAATCCTCGAAACGACCTTCCATTGCCAACAAGGCTGTTTCAGCCAGGCAGGCATAAGCCGTTTTAGGCGGCAGCCCAATATCGTAACCAAAATCAATATCACCAGGGATCAACACCTCCCCGCTTTCAATGACAAGCACATCAGGGCGCAAAGCCGCCTCATTAGGGTTAATGTCTGCCGGACGGGCTACGTCGCAAATCACTGCACCCGCTTTGCACTTGCTCACGTCGATAATGCGCTGTCCAAAAGCAGAAGTTGCCGTCACAACAAGATCGCATTCCGGCAGATATTCATCTGGCCGGGTGGCAATGGCGACTTTGGCGCCCGGCGTCTCTTCTTGGATGATGCGTTTGAGTTCAATCAGGCGTTCCGGCTCAATCGAAACCAATACAACATCAAGAATTGCCTGCGCCAATAATCTGGAACAAACAGACCCAATTGACCCGGTTGCGCCAATAATCATCACCTTGCCCTGGGTCAAATCTGTGGTGCCCATTTTGATCACGGCTTGTTTGGCGGCTTCAAGGGTAGCTGCAACCGTGAGGCTGTTGCCGCTGGTAATGGCAATATCCGATTCATGCGCAACGGTAATGCCGGCGTCGCCCACCACGCTCGTGAAGGCGCCCAGGCCCATGATGCGCGCGCCGCGTCGTTCGGACATTTTGGCTGCTTTGTTTAAGCGGTTATAGGTAAACCGCTCACCATGGTTCATCATCTGGCGCGGCGTTGCGCCTAAACTGTATAAATAACCCTCAATTTTCTGGCCGGTTGCAGGGGATTGACCACCGGTGATGCGTGATATGTATAAGGGCGGAATATATGCCGCAATGGGTTCAACCAGTTCGTCCGGCAGATAACGGGTCCAACGAAAAGATTTGTGATTATGGATGAATTTGACATTCAAGGGATGAATTACGAAGGCAAACCGATTGATTTCTGCTTCTTCTGGCTGCAGATAGGTAATGGATGGCTGCCAATCGATATCGGCCAGCAAATCCAGGTATGTATCTTCGGTCAATGGCTTATTGTGATCCATACGTAAGGCGACCAGCGTGGCTTCAACCACAGCCGCCGGCCAGCGTCCCAGGTTTTCTGCCGGATTTAATGCGGGCATCATCGTGACCACAATCGCCGCGCCGCGCTGGCGCAGGTCTTCCAGGTCTTCGGGCGTCGCCCAATCGACAACGGCCGTTTTCCGTTTAAGTTCTTGGGGCGCATAGCGACGAATCGCAGCCATATCGCCTGCCAGAATATCAGCCCACTTGAAGGCGTCTGTATAGCGCGGCGTTCCAGGCGTGCCGACCTGGGGCGTAATGCGTCGGAAGGGCGCCTCTTTTAACTGTTCCAAAGTTGGGCGTGCAGCCTGGTCCAGCGTGTTTGTTCCGCCGACGCCAGGCACATTGGGTAAGGCAAAATAAATGACCGGATCGGCGTAGCGCATTTGTGAGGTATGGCGTCCCAATGCCTGCGCCAGTCCTTTATGATTGAGGCCGGGAACCATTAGCACCCGTTTTTGGCTAAAAATGCCAGGTTCTTTGCGGTCCGCCAGGATGATACCCCAGCGTTCCAGTCCGGCGCGCACGCCACGGCCGTCTACCACCGGCGTTTGCTGAGCAACTGTTTTGAAGGTGGAGCCAATCACATGTTCCTGCCTGACGCCGCCTAATTCTAATAAGGCGGGATATCCTTGCAAACCTATGGCATCAACTTTGCCATCATATTCTCTGATTAGTTCATGTACTCTCTCCGCATCGCCGTTGGCGCCGACATATTGAATTTGAACTTCCTGATCTAAAAAATGGACAGTTTCGCTTGAAATTCCCTGGTTCAGGTGGATGACTAAGATTTGTTTTCCCATCTGTATTCCTCTTTTATTCGCTTTGTGTAGGTAATTCCCAGAAGGTAATTGGATACAAACAGTTTTAGATGTCTGGGAATTCCTCAAGGAAACACGCAAAATCTTTCTACGAGTTTCCGGTACCTACCTATAGCATAGCGTAAAATGTATTTATTCGTCCAGCACATTTGTCATACTGGAGGAGCACAGTAGCAGGAGCAGGAAAGCGCGGCATGGTCTTAATAAAACAAATGATTTTAATCTGCGCGACGTTTCGCCCAATATGCTGGTAGCGTTTATAAATATATCCTGAATTGACCCCCAATTGCCACCAAATTATTGGCAGTTTGACCCTGTTGTGGTATATTTTTCGCAAGTTCGTCACAAAAGTGTCCTAGAAAGGTTTGATTTTGAGTCGAAGTACGAAAGAGAATGGGAAATTCAAACGTTCACAAACAAAAATTTCGCCAATCGAGCATCTTGAGTTATATTTGTGCGGCCGAGGCAAAGCGGATATTATTTTCTGCGCAAGCCAGAAATTCGGCTTAGGTAATTCACGGAGGAAGGTTGTGAATTTACCTGACAATCACATAATTAGCGAGGGTACCCACACATCATGACTCATTTGCTTGAAGTAAAAGACCTGGTCACCCGTTTCTACACGGAAGCGGGCGTGGTCCATGCTGTTAATGGGATTTCCTATACCCTGGATGAAGGCGAGTCACTGGGAATTGTTGGCGAGAGCGGTTCCGGTAAGTCTGTTGGCGTGCTTTCAATCATGGGGCTGATTCCCACACCTCCCGGTAAAGTGGAGAACGGCAAGGTAATCTTTGACGGCCGTGACATTCTCAAACTCTCTAACGAAGAGATGCGGCGCGTCCGCGGGCGAGAAATCGCCATGATTTTTCAAGATCCGATGACGTCGCTCAATCCTGTCCTCACGATTAGGCGTCAATTGACAGAAGCGCTTAAGCTTCACCTGGGCATGAACGATGATCAAGCCAACCAGCGTGCAGTTGAAATGATGGAAATGGTTGGAATTCCCAATGCCAAGGATCGCCTATCTGATTATCCCCATCAATTTTCCGGTGGTCAGCGCCAGCGTATTATGATTGCGATGGGGTTGTCCTGTAATCCTTCAGTTATTATTGCCGACGAGCCAACTACAGCATTAGACGTCACCATCCAGGCCCAAATTGTTGATTTGATTAAACAGTTGCAAGAAAAACTAGGTATGGCCGTTATCTGGATCACCCATGACCTCGGTGTTGTGGCCGGTATGGTTGAAAAGTTGGCTGTCATGTATGCTGGTTTCATTGTTGAAAGCGGGAATGTACGCGATCTCTACTATTCACCCCGACACCCCTATACATTGGGTTTATTGCAGGCAATGCCACAGCTTGACGTGCAAGAAGGTAGTCATCGCCTGGCTTCTATTGATGGACTTCCTCCCGATTTATTGCAGGAACCGAATTTTTGTCCTTTTTCACCCCGTTGTCCATATGCAATTGACAAGTGTCGCCAGGAAAACCCGCCTTTGGCAAATATTGGCCCTAATCATCAAGCTGCTTGCTGGCGCTGGGAAGAAATGCGGGATGGGATGCGTTTTGGAGAGGAATTATGAGCCAGGATACTGAAAAAAAGGCATTGATCGAAGTTACTAACCTGAAGAAACATTTCCCTATTTTACGGGGCGTTTTTCGGCGTCAGGCTGGCGCCGTACAGGCGGTTGACGGGGTTAGCTTCAAAATATATGAAGGTGAAACCTTAGGACTTGTGGGCGAAAGCGGCTGTGGTAAGTCGACCACGGGACGCGTCATTTTGCAGCTTTTGGAGGCAACTGAGGGCAGTGTTGAATTTGAGGGACATGATCTGACCAAGCTAAACAAAAGCGAACTGCGCAAGGCGCGGCGTCAGATGCAAATGATTTTTCAGGATCCGTATGCCTCGCTTAATCCGCGCATGACAGTGGGCAATATTGTCGGGGAACCGCTCGATATACATAAAATGGGGTCTGCTAAGGAGCGCCAGGAGCGTGTGCAGGAACTCTTGCGTATTGTGGGTTTAAACCCTTATTTTGTGAATCGATACCCACATGAATTTTCCGGCGGCCAGCGCCAGCGCATAGGCGTAGCGCGTGCATTGGCGACCAGCCCGCACTTTATTGTGGCAGATGAACCGATTTCTGCATTAGATGTTTCCATCCAGGCCCAGGTGGTTAACCTGATGGATGATCTAAAAGAGCAGATGGGTTTAACCTACCTTTTTATTGCCCATGATTTATCGATGGTGCGCTATATTAGCGACCGCGTTGCGGTTATGTACTTGGGGCGTATTGTTGAGCTGGGTGTGACCAATAATTTATATGAGCATCCCATCCATCCTTATACGCAGGCGCTGCTTTCTGCGATTCCGATGCCTGATCCGGATAAAGAGGCGGTGCGCCAGCGTATTTTGCTGGAAGGAGATGTACCCAGCCCTGCAAACCCACCGTCAGGCTGTCGGTTCCACACGCGCTGCAGCTATGCAACCGATGTCTGCCGGGAGGTTGATCCTGAGTATCGTGATATAGCCAAAGATGGCGCACCACATTGGGTTGCATGCCATCATGCCGAACAATTTCTGTAATCTGTAAATAGTAAAGGAGGTGATGCCGCGAAGGAGATTAAAGAAAAGTTTTTTAATAGTTCAAGCAAACGTTAACAAGAGATTTCCAATAATATTGGAGGAGGTTTTTACAAAAAATGTTTAACAAAAAAACTGGTTTATTGATAATTGCCCTGATGCTGATTGGGGTACTGCTGGTTGCCTGCCAGCCTGAGACCGTCACGGAAACCGTTGAGGTTCCCGTAGAAGTGACACGCGTTGTGACCGAAACTGTCGTCGAAGAAGGCGAACAGGTAGAAGTGACCCGCGTTGTGGTTGAAGAAGTGATTATTACAGAAGAAGTTCCGGCCATGGAAGAAGATGCTAAAGGCGTCGTTTTGAACTGGAACTTTATTTCAGAACCGCCGTCGCTTGATCCTTCCCTGGCTACCGACACGACTTCGGTGGACCTTGTTACCAATACGTTTATGGGTTTGACCATTAGCGATCCGGTAACGGGTGAAGTGCTGCCGCACCTGGCCACAGATTGGGAAGTCAGTGAAGATGGAACGGTATATACCTTTAACATGCGTCAGGATATTCCCTGGGTGCATTACGATCCCATCTCCGGTGAGACAACGCAGGTAGCCGATGAAGAAGGCAATCCGCGTTTTGTTACTGCCAATGACGTTGTTTATGGCGTGAAGCGTACCATTGATCCGGCGACTGCCTCAGATTATGCTTACGTGCTTTACAATATTAAGAACGCTGCGGCCGTCAACACCGGTGAGGAAGGCGTGACCGTGGACGACTTGGGCGTGGAAGCAGTCGATGATTTCACAGTACAATTTACATTGGAAAACCCAGCTGCTTACTTCCCCTCAATTGCCGGTATGTGGGTTGCCAACGCGATGCCGCAGTGGACGATTGATGAATGGGGCAACCAATGGACTGAGGCCGGTCTGATCAATACCAGCGGTCCCTACGTTCTGGAAGAGTGGATACATGGCGGCTCGCTTGTTTTGGTCAAGAATCCCTTGTGGCCTGATGCTGATAGTGTACAAATTGATCGCATCAATGGCGTCATGATTAATGAAGAATCGACCGGATTTGCCATGTATGAGAATAATGAACTGGATACAGCTAATGTGCCGCTGCCAGAAATTGATCGCGTGAAATCTGATCCGACGCTTAGCGCCGAACTGGTCAATGCGCCAACTCCCTGTACTTACTACTATGGTTTTAACAACCAAAAACCCCCCTTTGATGATGTGCGTGTCCGCACGGCCTTTGCGCAGTCCATTGACCGCCAGAGCCTGATTGACAACGTCACCAAAGGTGGACAGATTCCAGCGACCTCCTTCGCGCCTCCTGGCATCTTTGGCGCGCCGGAACCGGGAACCATTGGTCTGCCATACGATACTGCAGCGGCCAGCGCTGCCTTGCAGGAGTATCTGGATGAGAATAGCCTGACGATTGATGACTTCAATGCGCTCGGCGTCACCCTGATGCACAACACCAGCGAAGGTCATGCCAATATCGCTGCAGCGATCCAGCAGATGTGGAAGGATAACCTGGGTGTGGACGTGAAGGTCGAAAACCAGGAATGGAAGGTTTACCTCGATACTATCGAAAAAACCACGGCAATCGAAGAAGCGCCGCATATCTTCCGCCTTGGTTGGTGCGCCGACTACGCGGATGAGAATAACTGGGTACACGAGGTCTTCAATGCAGAGGCCGGCGCCAATCGCCTGCGCCGCAACTGCACGGATGCAAACTGCTCCGCTGCAACCACCAGTGAGTTTGATGAAATCACGACCCAGGCGGGCATTGAGCAGGACCCCGCTGTACGCACCGACTTATATGCCCAGGCTGAGGAGCTACTTGCTGTTAATGAGGCTGCATACGCGCCAATTTATCATTACACCACTGTAAACACCACCAAGCCATGGCTGACGCGCAACTTCCCGCCGGTTGGAGGCAATGACTTCTTCCGCTGGAAGATTGATGCTGACGCCAAAGCAGCGGCGCTGGGTAACTAGCTGATTCGTAATTAGTGTATTAAGGTTCGGGAGCTTGCTCCCAGCCTTAGAACAAGACCCTAAGGGTTTAGTTACCCTTAGGGTCTTGGCGCTATCTTGAAAATTGGAGGTAACTCTTTATGATAACTTACATCATACGCCGAGTTTTAGGATTTATTCCTGTGCTTTTAGGCGTTATGCTTTTCACTTTTGTGATGGTACGTTCTATTCCCGGCGGCCCATTCGATACCGAAAAAGGGATGCCTCCCGATGTAAAAGCCAATCGGGAAGCCCAGTATCATCTGGATTGGCCTATGGGAAAACAATTCCTGTCGTATGTGGTGGGGGACGATGTGGTTGCAATTGTAACCGGCGATCCTGAAGCGTGGGAAGGCACCTCACGCGGCATTATTCGGGGTGATTTTGGCCTTTCCATGCAGTTTCGCGGGCAAAGAGTGGCTGATATTATTGGAACAACCCTGCCGATATCGGCCCAACTTGGACTGCTCGCGCTCTTATTTGCGCTGCTCATTGGCATTCCCCTTGGCACAATCGCTGCCTTACGCCAGAATACCTGGGTAGATTATTCGGCCACGTTTTCAGCCGTGTTCTTCCTATCGGTTAGCAATATTGTTTTAGCGCCGATCCTGATCTGGATTTTTGCGCTGGCGCTGGGCTGGTTTCCTGTGGCCGGGTGGGGCTCCAAACCGCCGTTCTTGCTGGGCTTTTTACCTAACTTTTCAGATTGGAATGTTGATTATTTCCGCTATGCGATATTGCCCGTTTTCGCTCTCGGTACAGCTTCTGCCGCCGGTATTTCGCGACTAACGCGCGCCACGCTGCTGCAGGTTATTCGCGAGGACTATATCCGCACCGCGCGCGCAAAGGGGCTGCATGAACGCACCGTTGTCATGCTGCATGCCTTAAAAAACAGCCTCATTCCAGTTGTGACGATCTTGGGCCCTATTTTTGCCG
Source organism: uncultured Chloroflexia bacterium (assembly GCA_963701435.1). Lineage (GTDB taxonomy): Bacteria > Chloroflexota > Anaerolineae > Promineifilales > Promineifilaceae > JAACFF01. Next base: position 257,412 of record CAVPAL010000006.1, read on the forward strand.
CTCTGGTGACGGGAACATTTATTATAGAACAATTCTTTGGCATTAACGGGTTGGGAAAACACTTTGTGCAAAGTATTGGTAATCGTGACTATACCTTGCTTATGGGCGTCACCTTGTTGTACTCTGCCTTTTTGGTAGTGGCCAATCTGATGGTCGATATTAGTTATGCGTGGATTGATCCACGCATTCGTTATGATTAATAGGTGAGGGATATCTATGAGTGTAGCAGAAATTCCATCAGGAAAGATTGATGATGTTGTCGTCCGCAAAGAGCGGAGCCTTCTGGAAGAGTCACTATATCGCCTTTATAAGAACAAGGCGTCGGTGATTAGCCTGATTTTTATTGTAGTTTTGATGTTCCTGACCTTTATTGTGGCGCCATTTACGAATGTATTTAAGGATCCGATTCAGCAGGATCTGACGGCTAACAACGCCGTGCCAGAGTGGATGCTGTTTTTGCTGCCGGAAGGCGCCGAAAATTATGCCACAATTAATAATGATTATGTCCTTGGCGCGGATCACCTGGGGAGGGACATTTTGAGCCGCTCTATCAATGGCGCGCGCGTGTCGTTGATGGTTGCGATTGTCGCCAGCACGGTCAGCCTTGTGGTTGGTACTGTGTATGGTTTGATCTCAGGTTATGCCGGCGGCAATACAGACGGCGTCATGATGCGCATTGTCGATTTTATCTACGGCTTTCCTTTTTTGATCGTCGTTATATTGCTGCAATCCTTCTTTAAAGCGCAGGCCAGGCAGGGCACGGAGGGCCTTATTGGCTCGATGGTCGCGATCAATGATTCGATGGGGGGCATGTTTTTCCTGTTTATTGCGATTGGCCTGGTGAACTGGATTGGTATGGCGCGTATTGCGCGTGGGCAGGTGTTGTCGCAGAAGAAAAAGGAATATGTCGAGGCGGCAGAGTCGATTGGGTCGACCGATACACGCGTGATGAGTCGCCACATTTTGCCTAATATTTTGGGGCCGTTGATTGTGGCCGAAACGCTGGCGATACCCGCTTATATTTTTACGGAAGCATTTTTAAGTTTTATTGGGTTAGGTGTGGATCCGCCTACTCCCAGTTGGGGTATCATGATTTCGGAAGCAGCACGCGGAATTCGTTCTTTTCCAAACCAGGTGTTAATACCGGCGATTTTCCTTTCTGTAACGACGCTGGCGTTCAACTTCCTGGGTGATGGGCTGCGCGATGCGTTTGACCCACGTTTGAAAGAATAACGCGTTTTAGGGCGCACTACTTATGTGTACGCCCTGGAGAGGGTAACATATGGGTCTGCCCCTACGACTGGCATATAAAAGTTCAACTTCTCACAGAAGTTGAACTTTTAATTTTGGGAAGCCGTTTCTACGATAATATACAGAACTGGACACTAGCGTTTTTTGCTTTAACAGAGGAGCGTTGTCAGGTTTTGTGATTAATTTGTTCACATTCCACTCGAGGTAGAAACCTGACAGGGCTTGAATTCGCCAGATTTCAGTATGAAAAAAATACGGCCGTTTCACACAATACTCCTGCTGCTTTTAATTTCTGCTGTTCTGGGCGGTTGCCAGGCGGGTGAAAAGGGGCGCAAACCGTCGCAGGATTGGAGCCGCAGTACGCCGCTGGGCGTTTTTGTTCGCGGTGACATAAACATGGCTGTGCATCCTGACGGCAGCCAGGTGCATTTGGTCTGGATGAAAGAAGGCGCCGATGATACCCAGCTTGTGCAGTACGCCCAGATGGATGAAACGGCCGTTATGCAAATTACGCGTGAGATCAATCTGGGCGAGCGTCAAATTCGGCATCCCAAAGTGGCGCTGACTACGACGGATAATTTGCATTTCTTGTGGTCCGGCCGGGGTGAAGGCGACAGCGGCTGGGATTTATGGTATGGCCAGCTCAATCCGCAGAGCGGCGATATTGCTGCGCCGCGGTTAATCGCCGCTCCGGCAGAGGCCGTAAGCGGTTACACCCTGGCTCCGGACGGCAGCGGGGGCATATTTGTTGTTTGGGAAGCGGCTCGGGATGGCGCGCTGGATGGAGTTCAAATCGGGTCGGACGGTAGGCTGCTGCAAGAAAAAACGCGGCTGGCGCAGGGGGAATCCCCTTCTGTGCGCGTGGACGAAATTGGAAACCTGTACATGACGTGGATGACAGGCAATGGTCTGTTTTTTGCAACGCTGGCGGATGGTGAGCTGGAAACGACCGTTGGCGCGCAGGTGGCCGCCATTTCACTCGGAACAGGACAAACGCTCGATAATCCGGAATTGGGCGTCGCGGATGAGTGGGCGTATGTATTTTGGTCTATTTTTAGCAGTTCCGGGCTGCAAGCCGGGACGGCAACGGCCGAATATATTGCCTTTCCTGTGGATGCCCCCGTACAACAAAATGGAAGGCGGCTGCTGGTGCGGCCGGATGAAAACCAACCCTATGAGGCGTACAGCGGCGCATACCGCCTCACGCAGCTTGCCCCGCCGGCGCCGGCGGCAAGCATGAGTACCGACGGTATACGCGAACCGAATGCCGCGATGAATCAGGGCGACGAACTGGCTGTCGCCTACGCCATAAACCAGGATTTTCGCTTGAACAGCTATACCCAAATTGGAACGGCCGTATTCAAAGATGGCGAGTTTCTTGGTTACCAGATGTCGGGTAAAACAGAGGCGTTTTCGCAAGAGCCTGTGTTGGGGAGTGATGCGGTTGGGAATTTGTATGTCGCGTGGCGCGAAGGCGGGCGCGGTAGCCTGGTCTATTTCGCGCTGACCAATCCAGAGGGTCGCACCAATCTGGATCGCATCGAAGGAAATGATGTCGCTAACTTTTTGATGAATGGGGGGGTTGAAATTGTAGCCGGCATGCTGTTCTTTCCGCTGGCCTGTATCTGGCTGTTTCCTGGCCTGGCAATTATTGGACTGTATCATCTCTGGCGCGGCGAAAGCAATATGAAGGACACCGCAACGATCGTGGTGATGGCGCTGGCGATTGCGGCTTCGCAAATTATGAAATTCCTCTTTTTGCCGACCATTACAACCTATGTGCCGTTTTCAGCCTGGTTAGATATACCGATACGCTTGCAGACGCCTTTGATTTTTATTGTGCCGCTGTTGACGGCCGGCATCGCTCTGCTGGTTGCAGTGAGCCTGCACCGCCGCACTCCTTCCGGTCTGGCTTTCTTTTTCTGGTTTACGGCGACGGATGCGCTCTTAACGCTGGCGGTTTATGGTGTGAACTTTATGGGCGTGTTTTGAGATAATAGCGGCGGTAATGGGGAGTACAGACGGCCGTTTCCAATCCCGGCATACTCAATTTATGCACAAACGACAGCAGTGGTTCATTCTTAGCGGCTTGATAATTGGCCTGGTTTTGGTGTTGGCTGTGGCCGGCTGGCAGAATTACGGCCGTTCCCCGGAAAAGACCACGCAGGCGCTGTCATTGCCGCCGCCGCCCGCCATTGATCCGGCCAGCATTGACCAATTACTGCCGCAAGACAGTATCCCCGCAATCGACCAGCCCCAATTTGAGCCGGCGCAGCAAGTAACCGATATCGCGCCCCAGGAGCGCGTAATCGGCCTGGAAATTAACGGCGACGCGCGCGCTTATCCCATTAATATTCTCAGCTCGCATGAAATTGTGAATGATGTAGTCGGTGGAGAACCTGTTGCGATTACCTGGTGTCCTTTGTGTTATTCTGCACTGGTATTTAGCCGCAGGGTCAACGCGGAGGAAAAGGTGTTGAGTTTTGGCGTATCGGGGAAGCTGCTGTACAACACGCTGGTAATGTATGATCGCGAAACAGGAAGTTTGTGGAGCCAGCTTTATGGCGGCGCTGTGGCTGGTTCGCTGGTCGGCGCACCGCTTGCAGTTTATCCCTCAGTGTTTACGCAGTGGGAAGTGTGGTTGGCGCAGCACCCGGACAGCCGCGTGTTAAGCAAGCGGCTGACCTGTGACCAGTTTGATTGTGGAACCTATGCCAGCAATCCGCGCGGCAGCTATGCCGTTGATCCTTACGCCAGTTATTATGCGTCTGCTGATGAAGGGATTATAAACCGACAAATTCCGCGCGAGGAGGGCGTTGGCGCTTCCAAAGAACGCGTCCTCGGCGTGCGCGTGGCTGGCCTGGCGCGCGCTTATCCCTATGATGTTTTGCAGAAGCAGCCGGTCATTAATGATTTTATTGGAGATACGCCCGTGTTGATCTGGTTTGATCGGCAGAGCCAGACAGGCGCTGCATACCGGCGGGTCGTTGATGGCCAGGATTTGACGTTTGTAATGGATGAAAACAATCCGGGTTTTCTGCGCGACGATCTCTCGAACACTCTTTGGCAGGGAAATAGCGGGTTGGCGGTAGACGGCCGTTTTCAAAACGCCCAACTTGCTCCGCTTATCTCAACATCCGCATTTTCGTTCGGCTGGAACAATTATTTTTCAGAAAGCGAGCGGTAAACAGCGGAAAGATTTTAGGTAAACCGCAAAAACTATTCGAAAATCACAAAGGGCTTGAACTGCGGTTTCCTCGAGGAATTGGCAGATTTCCCATGACCTTTATTTTTGATTACTTTCTGCCAATTACCTAGCACTTAAAAGTATTCGAAATCCGCAGTTTACTTGAGTAATTCCCAGGTTTTCCACAGAATTAATTTCCAATTTCTTTCTGGGAATAACTCCCAGCGCGCCGCGCCATGATGTTCCGCATTGTGACAAATGACCTGCATTGTATGATGATCTTCACTACCAACAAACGGGGTATTCCGCTAAACTTAGCACACCACATTCCTACGAGGCGCCAGACCGGTTGGTTTGGCTGAACAGAATCATGCGGACAACGCAATCAAATGAGGAAAATCTTCGAACCCAGATAGAAACAGCCAGCAAACGGCTGTTTTCCACAGAAGAAATCGAATTGCGGATTGCTGCCTCACTTGTTGAGCATGGTGAATTTCATGAGAACATCACTGCCGCTGAACTTGAAGTTATTCTACGCAATGTAGTTTACGTCATGTTTTCACACCAAAAAGTCGCCGGGTTTGATGTCGATATACTCCACAATGTGCCCATCATGCACGTGAAAATCAAAAAGCACCACGCGTTTGTGGAATTTATTGTTCACATCCACAAGCCCGTCGTGGTGTTTTTGGAATTCAAATATATGCTTATTAATGATTCCGCAAATCCACACAGCCGCATTTGTCTCAAGGATGACTCGCTTAAAGTGGAAGAAAAAACACGCCGTTTTGACATTAAAGCCAAAGCAGCGCTGGCGGCAATGAATGTGGAACGCATTGCCAGAAGCGAAATGTCTGACCTTGCAGAAGTTATTCGCAAAACGCTTCCGATGCAATTGCTGAAATTTGGCGCGAACGGCGAACTGAATGATATTCAGTTGTGGCTAAATGAAAAATCACTGCGTGTTTCTTTGCAGGGTGAATTTAATCATCTTTCTGATTACCCTGAAGATAGTGATCCGTAACATGTAACGGCCGTTCCTGGCCCAACCTTTAACAAATACTATGAAATTAAAACTGATGTTTGTATTCTGAACGGAATTGGTTCAGAATCAGGGCGTCTATGGCTGAAGATTGAACGAAGTATTGATCGGGATTTTATGAATTATAAACAATCAGGTAGCCGACAAACCCCTACTATAACAAGGTTTTATTTAGTTTTTTGTGGGACATTGCTGCTGGTAGGTTTGGCGGCTTGTTTCCCTTTATCACGGCAATTGATACGGCCGATGGTTTCTGCTACCCCTACTAATTTACCCCCCACTCCAATGCCCGCACCTACCCCTCAACCGCGCGCTATGTTCGCTGCGGAATCGTGGGTGATGCTGCCAGAGATGCCGCCTGACGCCTCCCAGGCAGATTATGGCGCAGAAGTGTACCGGCTGGTGTGTAGTACCTGCCACGGAGACATCGGCCAGGGCTTAACCGATGAATTTCGGGCCACGTCACGGCCGGAAAACCAAAATTGTTGGCAATCCAAATGCCATGCCTCTAACCATCCAGTGGATGGTTTTGTTTTTCCGCGCTATGTGCCCCCGTTGGTAGGATCACATATACCGGCTACCTTTGCCACCGCCCAAGACCTGTATGCCTTTATCAGCACGCGGATGCCCTATCAGGTTCCCGGAACCATGACCGAGGAAGAGTATTGGCAATTAACAGCCTTTATTCTGGAATTAAATGGATATGAAGTCGATGAAATCGTGCTGGATTTTGACAAAGCCGTGGCTTTCGAACTTCGCTAGAGTTGGACAGAATCATGGTTTACTGGCATCTTTTTGTTATAATTCTGGACACTAACAAATGCAAAAAAATAAAGTACATATCGATGTTTGGTCAGATTATGTTTGACCATTTTGCTTCCTCGTAGCCTCCAGTTTGGAGAAGCTCGCACAATCCCACGGCGTCACCATTCAATGGCGCGCCTTTGAACTGCGTCCGCAAGGTTCACCGCCCATGTCGCCTGAATATCGCGCGCGCATTGAAGCCGCACGCCCACAACTTTATGCCATGGCGCGCGAGCAATATGGACTGGAGTTGAATGTCGGTCCCTTTGGCATTAACAGCCAACCTGCGTTGGTTGGTGCCAAGTTTGCTGAGTCTTGTGGCGTAGGTGAAGCTTTCAACAAGGCTGTTTTTCGCGCTTATTGGCAAGATGCCCAAAATATTGGCGATCGGGCTGTATTGGTAAATTTGGCTGAAGCAGTAGGAGTGGAAGGAGAAGCATTTCTAGCGGCGCTAGATGATCCTAGATTTCAACAAGCGATGCTTAACGAGGCGGCTCAAGCACGAACCTATGGCTTACATGCTGTCCCCGCGCTTGTCTATAATAACAAATATCTGGTGAGCGGCGCGCAGCCTTATGAGGTGCTTGTTCAAGTGGCTGAAAAAGTCGCAAGTGAGTAAATTGTTATCAACGGGCCGCCACGCCGACAACCCGGGCGCCGCAAAAGAATTGGAAGGTTTCAGCCGTGCCTTCTTCACCAAAACCGCTGAGTTTCCATGCTGGACGCGGCGCCATTGGATGCAAGCCAATTAAGCTGACGCCGTTCACTTTGACGCCGCCCGTCTCCATTTGGCGAGCAATGGCCAGGGCGCGTTCTTCTTCACCAAAAACATAACCGCCTAATCCATAGGGTGTTTGATTAGCCAGAGCTACGGCTTCTGCGTCAGTTTTGAAGGTATGAACGGCCGTTACCGGGCCAAAAATCTCTTCCAATGTCTCGTTGGGATTAACGCCGGTAATCAGCGCCGGCGCAAAGAAGTTGCCGGGCAGGTCGGGCATGGCGTCACCTGGTGGATTGCGCCGCCGCGTGATTTTAGGTAGGAAACGGCCGTTGCCACATGCGTTTTATGCCCTGCATGCACCAGCGGCCCCATCTGGCTGTTTGCATCCAGCAAATGCCCAATTTTGACCTGCGCCAACGCATCGAGCGCGCGTTCCAGCAAATCGTTGTAGATCGTTTCCTGCACCACTTCGACATCGCCATAGGGGCCAGGTAGGGTAGAATCAATCCGGCCGCTGCGTAATTGTTCGGCCGCTGCGCGGTAGGTAAGATGCGTGATCTGGTTGACCATCTGGGAAGTGGTGATCACGATGCCGGTATTGCTGGTTCCGCACATTTTCAGGGCGCATTCGGCCACGTGCAAGGTTGCTTCGGAGACGACGCCCTTGCACATGCGCCACTACCGGACAACCAACGGCTTAGGCAGCAAGGGCGGTTCGGAAGATTCCAAAGGTTGTGACGATGGCCGCATCTTCAGGGTCAAACTTACCGGCTTCGACTGCTTCTAATGCCAACAGCCCGAGTGAAACGCTGCTGCAATGGAAGAAATAGGCCAGCGCCGTAGAGGGGCAGGCGGCGCTCATGGCAAAGGTCGCTGCGACGAGGTCGCGCAGCGTACCGCCCAATCCGCCATATTTTGTGGGTACAACCAGTCCCAAAAGCCCGGCGTCGCGCAGCGTGGTTTTATGCCGGCGGTAAAAGTCGCCGCCGGCGTCTGATTGGGCGGCGTATTCGCACAGCGCAGGCAGAACGGCCTCAACGCGCCGGGCGCGCTCTTTTTCAGCATCGGTCATGCGTTCTAAGATAAATTGTCCGGTGAATGACTCGTCGTGCATGAAATTTCCCTTTTTGGTTCGTATTTTGTACTGCCTGACCAGATGCATTGCACATATTTGGCGATTCGCAATACGAGATATGTCATATGTTAAATAATGGCTCCACAGGCAGTACCAACCAGTTGTTTGTTATACCTCTACCACCAGTGTGTCATAGGCAAAGCGCAGCGGATAACCTTCGGCTTGCAATTTTGCCTCCAGGCGCACATGATCGTCGTAACCCAGGCCGTCCGGCTCTTCGATATGAGTCATGATGGCCTGCTTGGGTTGAATCTGGTGCAGCATAGCCAGCGTCTGGCGCAAAGTGGCTTCTGTTTTGAGGACGGGATGTTTCAGCGGAATGCGGCGTTTGCCCGTCCATACGTCAAACTCAATGATGCCCATCGGCAAAATGACCAGATCCACGCCAATAACAAAGGCGGGCGGCTGCCAGCCTACCAACTCATCTGGCGCAATCAGAACGCGTTTGCCGTCTCCCTCAAACAAAAACGCGTAGACATATGTTTCAGCTACCGGAAAGGGCGTAATTTGCATATTTTTAAGCCGCACCGCTTCCCCTTCCGCCAGGATATGCAGGTTGACTGCGCCCATGCGCTGCATGTAGTCAAAATTTTCTTGCAGACCAAGGCGCTGCTTAAAATCAGCGGCAACCTGCGCCGGCAGGTAAATGTCGGTGGGTGTGTTTTGCCGGGGCCAATGGCGCCAATCGATGTTCATTTCCCAAATGCGGCGGCCGGCGGTGTGGTCAGGATGCCAGTGTGAGTAGAAGCAGGCGTCGATGTGGACGATTCCAGCGCGGTTGAGCTGGAAGTTAATTTGCTCTGAGGTGTCGATGAGGAGAGAGAGGTTATGAATATAAATGCCGGGGCCGGTGCGGCTGTATGGCGCGCCTTTTTCGCGCGCTTCTGCACACACGGCGCAAAAGCAGCCGGCTCGCGGTGTTGTGAAGGCGCCGCCTGTGCCGAGGAATTCAATTTTCATTTTCTATTTCCGATTCGTAGTCAACGGCCCCTTGATACTCGGCTGCAATCATCAAGCGCCATAAAAAGTACTCTGGCTTACGGGGATTGTCTGACAATATCATAAAGCCAATCGGTATCTCATCGGCATAAATAGCGCGGAACCACGCTTGTTCCGGGTAGAAATATGCTTGAGCGCTGGATACTGTGTTTGGAGCCACAAATTTGTTTTGCGCTTCTGTTACTTCCAGATTCAAAACAGCCTGCAAATTTTCACGGGTGACTTCCCGTAAAGAAATTATGGATGCGTGTGTTGGTATGGTCATATAGTTCCTCCAATTAAAAATCTCCGTGCCATTGCGCCTCTGCGTGAAGTTGTCTATACGGCCGTTTCAGGTACTGTCCCAGCGGCGGCGCAATGATATTGCCATTTTCATAAATCAGGTTGCCGCGCAGGAAGGTTTGTTTGACTTTACCGCTGAGTTCCTGGCCTTCAAACGGGTTGTATCCCTGCTGCGATTCTGATTCCGCAGCGCGAACAACAAACGTTTCGCGCGGATCGAGCAAAACCAGGTCAGCGTCATAGCCAACAGCGATGTCGCCTTTGTTAAGCAAACCATACCGCTGTGCCGGGTTCCAACTGAGCAGTTCCGCCATGTGGTTATAGGACATGCCGCGTTTGCTGCCTTCGCTAAAAACGCCAGAGAGCAGATACTCTGTGCCGCCAAAGCCGGATTTTGACATCCAAATATCATCGGGATGGTCGGCGTTATATTTGATTTCGCTGCGGCAGTTAATGTGCGGGAAGAGGTTTTGCATCATGAGTGCGGCTTGCAATGCTTTGCGCGAGCTGAGGTATTGTTTATAAGGACCGCCTTTGTTTAGATAATATTCAGCGGTACGGAAATAGGTCAATGTGGCGGTGACGCCGCCTATCACCGCCGCTTTACTCTTGGTGATGGCGTCTTCGGCGAGTGGTTGGTAGATACCGACATGTGTGTGTGCGTCGACAACTCCTGGAAATGCCAGTAAGTTGGCGCCATCGAAAACTTCTTTGGCAGTTTCGGCGGGGATGTCGGGAGCGATTTGGGCGAAACGGCCGTTATTGGTCGCAAGACGTTCATAGGCCAATAAGTCAGGGCGCTCAAAGGCTTCACAAAAACGCAGCCACTGTTTGTCGCTGGTCACGCCAACGAATACCCGTTCGCCATCCAAAACATCGAACTGGTGGTAGACGCCCCAGGCGCTGACGCGCGCGGGCATCGGTGGCACGGGTTGGCCCGATACGGCCGCATACGCCATATGTTGTCACCATAAACATGCGCAGAGGCGGTGATTGTGTTCATAATGTTTTTGTCAAGATATAGAATGGTTTTTTCGTCCACGTTGTGGCTACAAATTCATCCACAATCACGAAACCGGCGCGCAAGCAAAGACGTTGGGCGCGTTTGTTGAAATCAGCAACTGTTGTGCGCAGCATTGCAGGTTGATAGGTTTTTATGGCGAAATTGATTGCGGCCGTGATGAATGTATGTCCCAGGCCCTTTCCGGTCAAATCAGGCCGGATGCCCATGCCGATGTCTAAGGCATCAGCGCTGTAATCGCCGCCGGGAACCTGACCATCTTTGCCGAAGGTCACAAAACCTAAAAGCTCGCCATCTGTGTTTTTGATAACATGGCAGTTGATCGCCGGATCCATAAAATAGCCCGCCTGCTCTTGAATTTTTTGTGAATCGCCTGGATCATCGATCACATTATAAACATCATACGGCTCTTCATAACGCCACAAAACAAATTCTTGTATGTCACTTTTTGTGACTGATTTAACTAATAATTCCATTTTGGACCTCTGTCGGATCAATTAGTTCACCGGCGACGGCCGCTGCCGCCACAACCGCCGGTGAAGCTAAATAAACTATTGCATTGGGATTGCCCATGCGTCTGCGAAAATTGCGATTGGTGTTGGAAATGACCACTTCGCCATCGCCGGGCACGCCTTGATGTGTGCCGACGCATGGGCCGCAGCCAGGTCAGTTGACCCTACCCCGGTCGCAAAAGCGCCAACAGCGCCGAGCGTGGCGTATGCGAATCGGCGCCCAGAAATATCTCACCTGGTCGAGCATGCTGTTTTCCACCATTAATTGATGGCAAATGCCCTGGCCGGCTTCATACAATTTGCAGCCCATTTCACGCGCAAATGTACGCATCATTTGATGGAGATTGCTGATACGTTCATTGGGGGCCGGGACAGCATGGTCGCGCACTAACCACATCTTGGACGCATCCCACAACCGTGTTCCGCCCATCTCGCGGAAAGCTTTGATTGCCAATGGCGCGGACGTATCGGTCGCCATGGCGCCATCTACCGGCACAATCGCCAGATCGCCAGCCTGAACCTTTTGACCAGCATGTTGTGAGATAATTTTTTCAGCGATTGTTTGTGTCATTTTTTCACCACAGGGAGCACAGAGTTCACAGAGATATTGAGAGGTTAGAGAGAGAAGCGTTTGATTCCGTTTTTGAGTAGTTTGACGTTGAAGTTGATCAGTAAACCAACTTTTAGCCCTGATAATTTTAGGTAGGACAAAATTTGAGCTTCATGAATTGGTAAAACCTTTTCAACTGCTTTTAATTCCACAACAACAATGTCTTCAACTAATAGATCAAGACGATAACCAGCATCTAGTTTCACATCCTTATACTGAACTGGTAGTGGTTTTTGTTGCTCAACCTTTAGTCCCCTTTCAATCAATTCATATGCCAAACAAGCTTCATAGGCTGATTCCAATAACCCAGGCCCTAACTGCTTATGAACCTCAATTGCAGAACCAATAATCTGACTCGTTATCTCATTAATCTCTCCCATTTCAAAACCTCTGTGTTCTCCGTGCTCTCTGTGGTTCAAACCCCTAATTGATAGATTTTGCTAGGTAATTCGACGCCCAGGAATTCGCTGATTTGTTGTGATACGGCCGTTACCCTACCAATATCAACCCCGGTTTCAAGTCCCATTTCATGCAGCATATAGGCCGTATCTTCGGTGGCGATATTGCCCTTTGCGCCTTGAATGAAGGGACAGCCACCCAGGCCGCCAAAGGAAGCATCAAATCTCGTGACCCCACTCTTGAGCGCCGAGAGTAAATTGGCCAGTCCCATGCCGCGCGTATCGTGCAAATGCAGCGCGATGGGTATTTCGCCAACCAGAGGCATCAGCTCCTGTATCGTGCGCCGGATTTGCTGCGGATTGCCCATGCCGGATGAGTCTGCCAGCGAGAGTTCATCAACGCCCATTGCCAAAAAGCGTTTGGACAGCGTCAACACCCGGCCGCGATCAATTTTACCCTCGTATACGCAGCCGAAAGCTGTTTGCACGCCGGCGCGCACCGTCATGCCCCAATCATGCGCCTGTTTGACCATTGTTTCCATGCGCGCCATGCCCGCTGCGATGCTGCTGTTGGCATTTTTCTGACTCAAGGTTTCGCTGGCGGGCACGCCCATATCAACATGTTTGATACCGGCGGCATGGGCGCGCTGCAAACCGCGCATATTGAGCACCAATGCGCTAAAAACGACATCATCTACTTTGGGCAACCGCGCACACACTGCTTCAGCGTCGGCTAATTGCGGCACGACGCGCGGATGGACAAATGAGGTGACTTGTATATTTTTTAGACCCGCGTCGACCAGCCCTTGAATCATGGCGATCTTATTGTTGACCGGGATGATTGTTTTTTGGGTTTGAATGCCGTCGCGTGGGCCAACTTCGATCATAGTTGCCCAGCGCGGGACGGCCGGCAGTTCCAATGACTCGCTGCGCCGCCATAAACGGCTATGATAAAGCAGGGGTGTGTCTGCTACTTCTCCAGCATGGGCAGCGAGAACTTCGCCAACAAAGATGGTGTGGTCGCCGCCATCGTACATTTCCCAGACGCGACAATCGACCCAGGCAATAGCGTTGGGCAGGATGGGGCAGTTGGTAACGGCCGTGTCCACTTCAATCCCCGCAAAACGATCCTCAACCCCCGGCAGCAGGCCCGCAAAGCGCAAACCCAGCTCTTTCTGATGCGCGCCCAGGATGTTAACCGCAAAAACGCCGCTGTCGGCAATGACTTTGTGCGTAAATAGATGTTTGCTCAAGTTGATCATCACCAACGGCGGCTCCAGGCTCAAGCTGCTAAAAGCGCTGGCCGTGATGCCGATGGGTTTGTCTTGATAAAGCGTCGTCACCACCGTCACACCGGTGGCGAATTTGGACATGGCTTGTTTAAATGTATCTGTGTTTATTGACATTAAAACCTTGTTTTATACACATAAATATTGTATTCTATACACATTGAAATCGTTTTGAGGTGAACTATGCGTACAAATATAGTGATTGACGATGAACTGATGTTGCAGGCACAGCAGTTAACCGGGATTGAGACCAAGCGTCAAGTTGTTGATGAGGCACTACGTTTGCTGGTTCAACTATACCAACAGGCCGAAGTGCGTAAATTGCGCGGCCAACTCCATTGGGAAGGCGACTTGGATGATATGCGGGAGAATCGCTTTGAGCCTGTTGGTTGATTCTTCGGTCTGGATTGATTTTTTCAACGGAACAAACACGCCACAATCCGATCATCTCAATAAGATTTTGGGCAGGGAGCGTATTGTTATTGGGGATTTGATTCTGGCCGAAGTGTTGCAAGGGTTCCGACTTGAGCGTGAATTTCATCAAGCGCAAGAGGCGCTGTTGAAATTCCCTGTTCTTTCGATGGTCGGGCAAGATATCGCGTTGGATAGTGCCCGTAACTATCGTGTTTTGCGTGCAAGGGGGCTCACTGTCCGTAAGACGATTGATTGTTTGATTGCAACGTTTTGTTTGCAAAATAACCTCGAACTCCTGCATAATGATAGTGATTTTGACGGTTTTGAGCGACATTTAGGGTTGCGTGTACGGCGGGCTTAGCTAAACGTGTGCATGCTGCCGATACAAACATCCTCTTTCAAAATTTAATCTATAGCAATGGTTTGTGCCTCATCTGTAAACAAATTGCGCTTGTTGAATCTTGCGGTCATAAAACGCCAGGTGACTTTTCTAGGCGTCAGCCACTCAAAGCGGGCGCCACTTTTGTCGTTGGACAGAACCTTGTCGACCAGCCAGGGTGTGACGGTTTCTACACGGTCGCCTAAAAGGTTGAAAATGCGTTTGGCTTCTTCCAAACCTTGTGGATCATCTTTGTATTGGTCGGTGATGAATTCGGTGATGACGATGCCGGGGCTGAGGGCGCTGACTTTGACCGGCGACGCTTTGGTTTCAGCCGTGAGTGATTCGGTTAAAAAACGCACGCCGGCTTTGGTGGTGCCATACACCGAGATGCCCGGACGTGTACGGCCGTTGCTGCCAAACCCCTCCATATTGTAAAGATGCCCAAAGCCTTGTTGTGACATGCCTTCAACGGCGACCTGCGATCCAAATATTACCCCTTTCAGGTCAATATCAACCACACGGTTGACCATATCAACTGAAATATCCTTGACCATTAGCATCGGATGCCCAATGCCGGCGTTGTTAATCCAGATATCTACTTTGCCGAATGTGGCAACGGCCGTTTCCCATAATGCGTGATGATCTTCTGGTTTAGTCACATCGCCAGCCTGGCCGGCAACACGGTCTGCAGCGTATTTTTTGCCCAGGATGATGACTTTTTCGTCGACGGCGGTGGGGGAACGGCCGTTGACCACAACCTGACAACCACGTTCCAAAAAACATTCTGCTAAGCCGTAACCAATCCCACGGGTACTGCCTGTAATCACAACACTTTTCATACCTAATAACTCGCTTTCAGAACTTGTTCGCCTTGTTCCCATTTGAGCAAACCAAAGGACACAGTTTGACGTTTATCCGATGCCAACCAATCCCATACAATGCTCATGGAGAAATCGTCATCGATAAGGAATTCACGCCCGCGAATTTTGAGCGCTTCGCCGTAGAAATGTTGGCTTGTGCAGAGGGAACGGCCGTTGTCCATCTGCAACAACTCACGCCGCTGCCGCACAATACCGGCAAAACTGCCATCTGGATTGTAAACGTACTCACTAACCAGCCATGCGCCTAAAAATTTATCGCTCATTATTGCCTACAGAAGTTGCACGGAGTTACACGGAGAAGGAACGCGCTCAGTTCGCCTGTCCATTGGCCGCTGCATTGAATTAAAATCTCGCCGCGGCCATCGGCCGGATCGTCCGCCAAATCATAAGAAGTGCCGCTGACCAGAGAAGGGATGCCATCATATTCGCCGACATCAAACCCAGTGACATTTGTTGGTCGCCGCCGGGTAAAATCATCAGGTAAAAGCGCTGTGTCAGACCGGTTACCGGCCAATATGCGTTAGCGTCTATGAGGCCGTTGCTCAGGGTTTCGGCGAAACCGGTATTGGCGGGACCCTGGTAGAGACGATATTCGGTGTGGTCTTCGATAAAATAGTGGCCGGCAAATTTGAGTGGTCCGACAAACGAAAGGTCGATGCGAATCCGATTTGAATCGACTTGTTTTTGTATGTGTCGTTTGTCGGTGGCGTTGCCCAGGAAACGGCCGTTGCCGTCATACACTTCGGCCGTACCCAACCAGCGCCCAATACCTTGTGAAAATCCTTCTTTGCGCGTGTCGTTTTGCATCGTTTACGGTGTGCGTATCGCGTAGTGCGTATAAATTATGTGCTACGCAATACGCAATAAATGATTTATCCTGCTATCAAAGTAACTGTTTCGGTTACTGGTTGGATTTCTGCCAGCATCGTTTTTAGATTGGCGCCTAGAGGTTGTGGCGTCATTGGACGGCCAGCATAACTGAATGACATGCCTGTTTCCCGGAAGGGATAGGGCGCGAGGGCGTAGACGCCCTGGTTGACGCGACGGATATTGATGGTGACATCATCACCCACGGCGCGCGGCACATTCTCGAAATAGGAATCGCCGCGTGCGGTTTCATGCACCATGTGGAAATAAAGCGCCAGCGTGTCGAAGAACTGTAGTAGTTTGTAATTGTGAAAGAGCATTTCTAGCGTAGCCAGTGGAGCCAAAACCGGGTCGGCGTTCATTTGTGCTTTGAGACGTTCTTGCCGGCTGAGTTCAGCCTGGAGCATGTTGGAAACGGCCGTTTTATGCTCCGCCGGTACCAGATTGATAAAAATTTTGTCGGAAAGCCCGTAACGGCCGTGGAACAAACCATAAGTGTGCATGCTCGACATGATGCCGCTGTAAGGATGGTGGGCTTCATTAAACGCGGGTGAGCCGGCGCTGGTTTGCACCAGGTAAGGCAGTGGCGTTGCCGTGAGATGGTAAGGTAGGCCGGTGTTTTTATCTTGCTCGACACGCGCATCAATGGGCGCCCACCCTTCATCATGATGGCCGGACACATAAATCATTGGTTCGGCAGGATTAATCGGCGCGAATTCAGCATTGCCAAACGCTGCGGCAAAAGCGCCTGACATCAAGGCATGGTCGGTCTGAATAATAACGAGATGAGGTGTGTTTTCAGGTGCGGTTTGAATAATCATTGTTTTAGTAACACGGAGTTTGGCAACAAAGTTGCCTGGAAAAGATACGGAGTTTCACAGAGAGGTTTTGGAGGCGTTTTTTGGAAAACTTGTGCAATGTCCTTCTAGCTCATTAGGGTGAATGATTACTCCATTTCCCTCCGTGTCTCTCTGTTTTTCTTCCGTGGTTCTCCGTGTTCCTTTTCTCCTAAGGCTGAAGAATCCTTACAAAATCCTGAATCTGATAAATATGAGTTTTAGCGTCGCGGATTTTGTGAGTAATGATGCGGCGGTTATTGGGATCCAGGAAAAAATGATTGTTGTAGACCGTTGTGTTTGACAACGCATTGCAAAGTGTTACTCCTCTGTAAATAACCTCCGGGAGGTTCATCTACGGCGCAACTATTCAAATGAAACCTCCCGGAGGTTGGTTTTCCTTCATGGTGGTGCGCCGCAGTTCATGAAGTCTCCTTAAAAACGATAGGAATACGGGGTTTCACGGAGGATTTTAGGGGTTCCTCTTTTTTCTCCGTGAAGCTCCTTGCCTTCTCTGTGGCTCTCCGTATAACTACTTTTCATTTTAAATCGTTACCCGGTACTTGAAACGATCGCCCCGATAAGCAGCCCACAATAATTCGATGAGCGCACCGTCAACGGCCATTATCATACGTTCAATCGCCAAAATCGGATCGCCCGGTTTGGCGTTTAACTGCTCAATTTCGGGGCCGTTGGCTGAGGCGGCTTCAATGATGCGTTCGGCGCGGCTGTTTTCCATTTGGGGCAGATTACGCAGATAGCGCAGTGACCCGCCCTGTATAAACGCATCCCGGTTAATATAGGGTTCAATCGATTTGGGGACATAAGCATAGTGATAGCCAATTGGTTCCCCATTCGCCAGCCGCAGCCGGTGGATGCGAAAAACGCGCTCTTCTTCCCCAATCTGCAACCGTTCACAGACGCCATCGGGTGGTTTGGTCCAATCTGCGCTAATTAATTTCCAGCCGGGTTCAATGCCTTCTTGCGCCATATAACCTGTGGCGCCGGGCCGGACAGCGGGATCATGGGCAAATTTGGGCCGGGTCACAAATGTGCCGCGCCCGCGCTGGCGGGTGAGGCGACCTTCATTGGCCAGTTCACTGAGCGTCTGGCGCACGGTGGTGCGGCTGAGTCCGTAAGTGTCTTGCAACTCTTGTTCACTGGGGATCAGATCGCCGGTACGCCATTTCTCTCTTTCGATTTGGGCCAGCAGTATTTGTTTCAGTTGGAAGTAAAGTGGAATCGGTGATGAACGATCAATTGTCATGTCCATAGTTATGTACACCCAAATGTTACAACATTATAACAATAGTACATATTCATATCCAGCTTGTCAAATGTTTAGGTAATTGGCAGAAAGTAATCAAAAATAAAGGTCATGGAAAATCTGCAAATTCCTCGAGGAAACCGCAGATTTCTAACGCATCTTATTTTCAAGAATTTTCTGCGGTTTACCTAAACTGAGCATGTAGATAATTCCCAGATTTTGTTTCGCAGGAATTCAATAACTTTCTGGGAATTACCTATATTCCTTGTTCTCGATTCCAGATGAAATCCTATGCTATTGTTGTATAATTATTTTCAACAAGGCACAGACAAAATGACTAACAACTACTGGCGACTAACCACCTAAAGACTCCTTGAGGCAACCATGAAAATAAATTTCTACGCGACTTTACGACAAATTACGCAACAGCGCATTGTGGAGTTTGATTTACCCCAGGACCCGACCGTGCATGAATTGGTTGAAATCATTGTGACGCGCTTTCCACCCATGCGGCGCGAACTCCTGAATGCTGAGGGGGAATTGTATCCGCATGTGCATGTTTTTGTGAACGGCCGTGACGCTCCCTACCTCACTGATGGTTTGGACACAATTGTCAAACCACAAGACAAAATATCAATCTTTCCTGCCGTGGGTGGTGGTTAACGTATGGTTACGGTTGATAGAGAAATTCGGGGTATTCCGGTCTGGTTGATGGGCGTCTATCTGAAGGAGTTAGGCGCTATACAAGCTGAGGAAGGTGTGTTTCAGAGTCAAGGTTGGCGCGCCGAGGTTGAGCAAATTGCAGACTTTGCACTCGGCTCGCTGCGCATCGTGCAGATACGTTTACAAATGCAAGGCGAAGACGCAGTCATGGAGCGCGTGCAGGAGCGTCTGGAAATGAAGCTCTTGCGTGGCGGCGGATAAGGGATTAACCACAGAGAACCCAGATAGCACTGAGATTTATTTTAAAAACCCCTCAAACCGCTGAGAAAATTTCCTTGAGTAGAATTCGTTTGGTTTGGCAACAAAAAACCCGCTCCTTCTTCCGGAAGCGGGTTTTTAATCCTACAAAGAAAGCGTATCTTCTATGCTGGAGTCCGGCGAATTCAAGACCAGGTCTCCCTGGTAAAATAAAAAACGCCAGTGTCCAGTTCTGTGTTTAAAGAATGCCCATTTTCTTCAATTTTGCTTCGGGCACAACGCCATTTTCCCATTCACGCGCAGTGTAATATTCTTCCAGCATCAAGTCTAATTCACAGACATGGCCTTCAGAACCGGGCATCGTTGATGGCTCATCGGTGAAGCGCTTGGGCAAATAGTCGCTGCCTTCCCGGAAGCCGGCCAGGTTGTTGTAATAACGTTCCAGGTTATAGATGCGTTCGCCTGTCTCCAAAACATCATCAACCGTGAATTCATCCAGGCCTACAAAAGCGGCATATTGGGCGGCATACTCTTCGGCGCCTTCTGCAAATGCGCTGAACTTGCACAAATCAAGGCTGTCGGAGAATGCATGCAAATCTTGCAGCAATTTAGTCAATTCACCTTTGCCCTTCCACTCTAATGGGTCGGCGGTGAGGGCGATGGTGCCTAATTCAACAGCCGGGGTATAGGCGCGCAGATGGCACGCGCCGCGATTGCTGGTGGCGTAGGCGATGCCCATGCCTTTCAAGCCGCGCGGATCATAAGCCGGGATGCCCTGACCCTTCACCGACATCGCTATTTCCGGATGACCGAAATATAGAGCGGTCGGTTCAACGCCGTCTGCCAACACATTGCCGATGCCTTCACGGTAAGCAACTTTGTCAATCAGGTCGATCATGCCCATGTAGTCGCCTGCCTCCAGACCGCCATCTCCATTGGTGTATCCCTGGCTTGAGGCTTCGACATAAGTTGCCAGCACATCGCCGATTTCAATGGCGTCCATGCCATAATTGTTAGCCAAATGGATCATTTTGGCGACTGAAGCGACATTGTCATTGCCACAGTTTGCGCCCAATGCCCAAGCCGGTTCATATTCCAGACTTTCCATTTGCAGCCCGGCGAATTCGCCGTCGTGGATGCGCACTTCTTTCTTGCAGGCGACAGGACAAGCATGGCAGGTGGGATCGTTGACCAGGTAATTGTCGTTGACATATTCACCCGCGATTAGTTCGCCTTTTTCGCCGAAGGAGGTAAGACGGCCGTTTAAAGTCGGCAAGGCGCCCATGCTGTTGGTGATATTCATCAACACATTCGTGCCATAGACCGATAAACCACCTTTGCGCGGGCTGGTGATGTTGCCTTCATCCATGATGGTGGCCAGGGCGCGCTGCTGCGCCGGTTTAAATGCTGCAGCGTTTGTCGGTTTTGGCATCTTCTTTTTGGCCTTAATCACGACTGCCTTTAGATTTTTGCTGCCGCCGACACAGCCGGTACCGCCGCGACCGCTGGCGCGATCATCTTCATTGAGCCAACAGCCATAGTTGACCAGGTTTTCGCCAGCCGGGCCGATGGCGATCACGGTTAAATCTTTCTTGCCATATTTGTTTTGCAGGGTGCGAATGGTTGTATGCACACCTTTGCCCCACAAATCGGAGGCGTCGCGTAATTCCAAGGCGCCGTTTTCAATGTAGGCATAAACTGGTTTTTCAGCTTTGCCTTTGAATAAAAGTCCATCGAAGCCTGCCCAACGCAGACGCGCCGCCGACCACCCGCCTTGATGGCTGTCGGTCACGGTGCCGGTTAGCGGCGACTTGGTGACAATTGCCATACGTCCGCTCATATTGGCGGCGGAACCCGTAAGGGGTCCGTTCATGAAGCACAACAGGTTGTCCGGCGAAAGCGGATCAACTTCGGGGCCGTTTTCCAACATATAACGCACACCTAGCCCGCGCGCGCCGATATATTTGCGCGCCCACTCTTCCGGAATGCCCTTATACTCAACTGTACCTGCGCTCAAATCTACATGAGCCATTCTGTTTTCGTATCCATTTAACGCCATAGCCATTTCTCCTTTTTTCGCAGTTATTTTAATAAACGATATCATGCTCGTTTGGAAGGTTTGTCTTTAGTTAATGGTTGTAAAAAATCACCTCCTGCATTTTGATTTTGCGTTGAAATCGCGACAATCATTCTGCTGAAATTCAGGCATCAGCGTCCGGGCGGAAAAACTGAGATCTTGTCGCCGACTTGCAATTGTGTGTCAAACCCGCCGTTGAAAGACAAATTATGGCCGTTTATCAACAGCCGCCACCCCTTTTTGGGCGTGTAGGCCGGGAAAGGCACAAGCCAGAGCGAATCCGGCGCCTCTTCTGAACGCCAGATCAGGTCTAGCGCATCCTGACGGATTTGTGGGTAGTAACTGAAAAACTTACGCATCAGGTCTTTAGCGGTTGCCCCCTTGCCTACACGGGCAACCATAGTTTGACGACCTGCCATATGGCGCAAACGGCCGTATAGTGTTATCTCAATCGCCAATTCGCCGCTGTCAAACTCGCGCGCTATTTCATAGCCTAACTGCATCAGGTGCAGTTGCGCCATTAAATATTTATTCCACCCGGCGGACGCACCGGCAATCACGGTCGCAGGCAAGTTGGCGTCTTGCATATATTGGGAAAAAGCGGCGTTGACCAGCCCAATGGAGCCGGTGACATAAGCGGGCGGGGTGTGAATCTGGCGCGGCCCGTGGCCGGCGTGAAACTTGCCGGCGCGGAAGAGATAATAGGCAAACTCGTCACTGGTGTCCATTCCCAGCGTGCGCGCAATCCAGACGGCAAAAAAGCGCCGGCGTTCTGCCAGGTGTTCTTCATCTGCGCCCATTTCCCAGCCCAGGATAGCGGCCGTTTCCGGGACCGACAGCAAATAATTATAGGTGCCAATCACCAATTCAGGCGCGCGCGCCAATAAGGTTTCCGTCGTTTGAATCATGACGCTGCGGTCGCTGCTGTTGAACTGCACAAACTTGAGCATACGCCGCCATTCATCAGCCGGGTCAGGGGCTAGATTTTGGAGTTCCAGTTTTTGTGAAACGGTTATTGTTTCCATTATTTCGTTTCGCAGGAATTCAAAAAACTCTCTGGGAATTACCTATACGCAGTATACCACATTGTTAACTTGAGTTAACTTTTAAATTGTGATAACATATTTTTTACTGCTAAAAAAAATTTTAGCGTCAATTCATGCATAAAACTTGGCAAAATCTTCGCACAAAGAATGACGGACGCGCCGCTTTGTTTATGAGACCAATCACCCAAATCCAGGCTTTTGACGCCATCAAACTGCTCAGCGACCCACGCCGCATGGCCGTGCTGCGTTTGTTGATGAGTGGCAAGGCCACGCTTTCCCAATTGAGTAAATCGTTGGGATCCTATCCGGCAAAAACGCGCCATCACGTCAAACAACTAGAACTGACCGGCTTGATTAACCTGGTTGAAACGCGCGTGGTCGGTGGGCATGTTGAAAAATATTATCAGGCCAGCGCACAGGCGTTTTTGATCAATCTGGCCGTGCTGCCGCAGCCGCCTTCAGGAGAAATGATTGTTGCTTCCGGCAGCCACGATCTCGCATTGGAACTGCTTGCCCAACACATGCAGACGAACCGCCGCGTGCCGGATATGTATGCCCTGCCGGTTGGCAGCCTGGATGGTTTGATTGCGCTGCGCCAGGGCGTTTGCCAGATTGCCGGGGCGCACTTGATTGAAGCCGATGGAAACGATTTTAATTGTTCAACAGTGCGCCATTTGTTTCCGGGACAGCCTATGCAGCTGCTGACGCTGGCTTATCGCGAACAGGGTTTGATTTTGCCGCCCGGCAATCCGCTTCAGATTAACTCCCTGGCCGATCTGGCGCGCGCAGATGTGTGCTTTGTTAACCGCGCGCGCGGCACAGGCACGCGCTTATGGTTGGATCAACAACTAGAACGCCTGGGGGTGGAAACGGCCGTAATCGAGGGCTATGACACAAGCGCCGCCACGCACCACGAAGTTGCGCAAGCCGTGGCTACCGGTGAGGCTGATGTGGGCTTGGGGGTTTTGGCGGCAGCGCGCCGGCAGGGATTGGACTTTATACCGCTTTTCCAGGAACGGTATGATCTGGTGCTGAGCGCTGCGACGACTCAGGATGATTTGCTGCTGCCGCTGTTGGAATATTTACAAACGGCCGTTTTCCGCCAGAATGTTGCCGCCCTGGACGGTTATGATGCAACTCGCACGGGGGAAATGCGGGAAGTTCGGTAAACCGCGAAAAATCTTTTGCAATAAACAGCACGCAAATTCGCGGTTTCCTTGCGGAATTCCCGGATTTCGTTTCGCAGGAATTCAAAAAACTTTCTGGGAATTACCTGAAGCCTGATAAGGAAAGGAGAAATGTTTACGAAAAGAATTTTTATTAGCAGTTTGATTGTATTTGTTCTGGCGCTGGCGGCGTGCAGCAGCCAGCCGGCCGAGCCGGAAGTTTTGCGCTTGGCGACAACTACCAGCACCGAAAATTCCGGCTTGTTAGCAGACATATTGCCCGCATTTGAAGCCGCCAACAACGCGCGCGTGGATGTGGTGGCGGTCGGCACCGGCCAGGCCATTGCGCTGGGTGAAGCGGGCGACGCCGACGTCATTCTGGTGCATGCGCGCAGTCGTGAGGATAAATTTGTGGCGGATGGTCACGGAACCGCCCGCGCCGACGTTATGTACAATGACTTTATTCTCGTTGGGCCGCGAGACAGATCCTGCAGGAATTCAAGGCATGACGCTGGCCTCGAATGCGCTGGCCGCTATTGCGGCGGCGGAAGCCCCCTTTGCGTCGCGCGGCGATGACAGCGGCACCCATTCGAAAGAGCTAGCATTGTGGGAAACTGCCGGTATTACGCCAGACCCGGCCAGCGACTGGTATTCATCTCTGGGGCAGGGCATGGGAGCGACGCTTAACTTTGCCAACGAAACGGGGGCCTATACGATGACCGACCGCGGCACGTACCTGGCGCAAATGGAAAATTTGCCCGATCTGGTGGTGCTGGTTGGGGGTGATTCAATCGATGAAAACGGCGATCCGGCGCTTTATAATCCCTATGGCGTCATTCCTGTGAATCCGGACAAAGGCGGTATCAACACGGAATTAGCCGGGGCATTTGTAACCTGGTTAACGTCGATTGAAACGCAGGCGAAAATTGGCGAGTTTGGCAAAGATCAATTTGGCCAACCCCTGTTTTATCCTGATTCAGAGGCCTGGAACGCACAGTAATGGAAACATTATTGCAAGCCCTCAGCGATGCTTTGGGCTTGCTTTTTTCCTTTGATGCGGAACTATGGCAAATTGTTGCGCTGACGCTGCGCGTGACGGGCATCGCGCTGCTGCTGGCTATTTTGATTGGGCTGCCCCTGGGCGCGGCGCTCGGTTTGCGGCAGCAGGTTCCGCTGGGCGGTTGTTTAACGCCCGTGATTTATACCGGCATGGGGCTGCCGCCGGTGGTTGTGGGCCTGACGGTGTATGTGCTGCTCTCAAACCAGGGCATTTTCGGTCAACTGCGCTGGCTTTTTACGCCGCGCGCCATGGTTGTGGCGCAGACGATCATTGCGCTGCCGCTGATGGTCGGGTTGACGTTAACGGCCGTTCAATCCATAGATCCAACCTTGCGCCTGCAGGTGCGCGCTTTGGGCGCGACGCGCCGGCAGTTAGCCTGGGCGGTACTCAGCGAGGCGCGCCTTGGCGTGCTGGCGGCGGTTGTGGCGGCGTTCGGCAGCATCATTTCTGAAGTCGGCGCGGTGATGCTGGTGGGCGGCAATATTGCCCATGAGACGCGCACGCTGACCACGGCGATTGTTTTAGAAACCCGCAAAGGAAACTTTGCGCTGGCGCTGGCGCTGGGTTTTATTTTGCTGATGCTGGCGTTTGCCGCTAATTTTTTGATGTTTCATTTGGAACGCAGAGGTACAGGCCGGTGAGCCACGACTTATTTGCATTAAAGGGGGTGCGGCAGCAGTATAACGGCCGTTGCGTACTAGACATTGACGAACTCCGCATCCGGCAGGGAGAAATTCTGGCGCTGGTGGGACCCAGCGGGGCCGGTAAAAGCACGCTGCTGCGTCTGCTAAATTTTTTGGAAGCGCCTGTGGCGGGGGAAATTGTGTTTGACGGTACGGCCGTTAACGCTAAACTGCCTCTGGCAACGCGCCGCCGCGTAACGACCGTCTTCCAAAAGCCGGCGCTGCTCAATCGCAGCGTGGCCGCCAATATTGGGTATGGGCTGGGGCTGCGCGGCGAAAAGCTGCCGCCGGACGTTTTGAATCAATGGCTGGAACGCCTCGGTTTGGTCGAACTACGCCAACAAAAAGCCTCTAAACTCTCGGCAGGTGAAGCGCAGCGCGCTGCGCTGGCGCGCGCCCTGGTGATGCGGCCCGACGTTCTGCTGCTGGATGAACCCACAGCCAACCTCGATCCCTACAATGTCGACTTGATCGAAAATATTCTCCGTGAAGAAAATGCACGCCATGCCACAACGATTGTGCTGGTGACGCACAACATTTTTCAGGCGCGCCGCCTGGCGCAGCGCACCGCTTTGCTAATGAGTGGAAATCTGGTTGAACTGGCGGAAACGGCCGTATTCTTCGATAATCCATCCCATCCGCAAACCACGTCGTTTGTGCGTGGGGAATTGGTTTACTAGTGTTTCCATGTTTCATAATTGGCCGAGATATTGCCTTTCAATTGAATACTATATAATTGAACCATTAGACTGAAAGAGGTTAGGGATAACGACATCTATAAAATTCAAAGAGTTGACATGAGCGTTCCGCACACCAAAAGCGATGAAAACCAACCTCCCGGAGGTTTTCATCGGGAACGCTCATCATTAACGAAACCTCCGGGAGGCTATTTTCAGGAGAGACTGCATGGACGGCGGCGCACCACCATGCAGGAAAACCAACCTCCGGGAGGTTTCATTTGAATAGTTGCGCCGTAGATTGAACCTCCCGGAGGCTATTTTCAGGAGAAAAAACATGCAAATTAGTGCACGAAATGTTCTCAAAGCAACCGTGAAAGCGGTTGCTCATGGCGCAGTTAATTCGGAAGTGACAGTGGTTTTGTCTGACGGCAGCGAAATTGTGTCGATCATTACTAAATCTTCCGCCGAACGGCTGGAATTGGCGCCTGGCAAGACAGTCTATGCGGTTGTTAAGGCGAGTAACGTCATGCTTGCTGCGGACAATTAGGTAAACCGCAGAAACTATTCGGAAATCCAAAAAGGTTTGAACTGCGGTTTCCTTGAGGAATCGGCAACGTCTAGAGCGACTCTAATTTTAAAAACTTATTGCCGATTACATAGGTAAACCGCAGAAACTATTCGGAAATCCAAAAAGGTTTGAACTGCGGTTTCCTTGAGGAATTGGCAACGTCTAGGGCGATTCTAATTTTAAAAACTTATTGCCGATTACCATTGTCCCGGACAGCCACAAAATCCAGTTCCAAAATCACATCTTCTGATACTTCGGCGACGCCGGTGGCGCTGGGAATGCGCAGATCGAAGGGTTTGCGCTGAATTGTGGTCGCGGCGCTGCCCTCCAGCCGGTCTTCGGAGGTGAGAACGGCCGTTACCAAAAACGTCGCCGGCTGTGAATAAGCGGTGATGGTTAAATCACCCTCCATTTCAAAAGTCACACGCTCGCCGGGGCTGATCGCTGCCGGCAGCCCGTTGATTTTTGTGGGCGTAAACGTCACAAATTCATACAGTCCAGTTAGCAAAATACGATTTTGAATGGCGCGATTGCGAAAACTATTGTCGGTTGCCAGAGTGCGCGTGCTGACCTGGATAGGGCCAACGGCCGTCGCCGCCGGATTTTCGAAATCAACCCCAATCTGGCCCGCAACCTGGTTGGTCACGCCCACGACGGTTTTATCGTCGCCGCGCAGCACCTCATCAATGAAAAAACGCGCTTCTGATTCTTCCGGGTTGATGTTGAAGAGAACGGCCGTTTCGCTAAAGGAGATTGCCGGTTCGATATCTTCAGGGCGTGTTACGGCCGTTTCATTTGATAGGCTCGGTTGGCAGGCCGACAGCCCCAGCATAAATCCAAACAGGAGAATCAAAATCGTCCGCAGAGTTAATTGTTGTATAAGGGTACCAATCATAATAATTTCCGGTAAAAAAGTAATCACATGCCGCGTGCCTTAACGTCGCGCCGGCGCCAAACTTGTGTTTAAACACAGTTTAACTTATAATGAACCCATGTCAACCCAACCTCACCATCCCGCCGAAGCCTGGGCACAATCTGCCCAACAAGATCCCTCAACCACCACATCCTTACGCTTGGCCGCCATGGTCGGGCATATGCGCATCGATAAAATCGCCGCCCGTCGAGCTGCTCTCATCGATCTCCTGGCTGACGGCCGTCCACACCCCCGCGCCGAAATTTGGCAAACTGTTGTCAGACAGCTAGGGCAGGATTGCTGGGGGAAGTTGCCGCAAGAAGCGCTGGCCCGAGATTTGTTGGCTTTGCGAAAAGGAGGCATCCGCATCGCCTATTCCCGCCGACCAGAAGTAGAAGGCTATTATTTGCAGTATCCGCCCTTGAAACGACCGTCTACACCCCAGTACGACGCAATCAATTGGGAACTCATCCAGCAGATAGGCGATTTGCCTGTATTTGAGAAAAACAGACGCGCCTTTTCAGCGGCTGAGTTTGCCCTGCGCCAGAAGAAGTTAATTTTGGCTAATGACCACCCGGAGTGGACAGCCAAGCAGATCGCCCGCCAAGCGCAACGGCAGGTGTATGGTGTGTCCGAGGCGCTGTTGCCATGACCGAATACGAACAAGGTCACGCCTTTGGGGGCGTCATTGATGTGTTAGAAGCGATCGGTGCCCAGTACGCCATTTGGGGCGGTATGGCGGTGGTAGCTTATGGGGAGCCTCGCTTTACGCAGGATATGGACATCTTGCTAAGTCCAGAACAATTAGCTGTCCCTCAATTTATTCGTCGCTTGCACGAGAGCCATTACCATGTAGATGAAATCGCCGTCAATCGGGCTTTGAGCGGCGGATTTTTCAACGTTATTCACCTGCATTATCATATCAAGATCGATTTTTACGTGCCCGAAGACCCAATGCTCAAGACGATGATCGCCGAGCGCACCTACCTGCCCTTCGACGAACTGCGGCGGGCGGCCTATGTGACGCCGATGGCCATAATCATTGCCAAATTGCGGGCTTACAAAGATAGTCAATCGACCCGTCATTTGGACGACATCGCCTCGATTGTGCGCCTACAAGGGAACAAGCTGGAGCAGAAACAATTGGATGTGACGTCCGCGCAGTTGGGTTTGCTGGGTGTATGGCGGACACTATGGGAAGAGAACCATCCGCGATAAGTCGCGTAGGCGCTAAACGCGTCGCATAGGGTTTGACAGCGTCACTCGAATGGCTTGCGCAACGGCCGTTAACCTGGGTGAAATAACAACCGGAATGCCGGCTGCAAATCTGGTCTTGATTATCACAGCCGCATTAATCTTATTAACCGGGCTTGTGGTGCGCCTGCGCCGCCGTCCACAGCGGCTGAATTAAATTTGAAAGAGAACTTCATGAGCGATCTAAAGGCGTAGCCAGCCGCCTCTTGATCGCTGCCCCAACACAAGCGGAATCAGGAAAGCCTGATTCCGCTTGTTCCTTATAACGAAGTCGCAACGCGTTTTTCAGCAGCTAATTCTTAACCAAAACCCAACCTTTTTGTAATTTGGATGGTAATTCTTCTATGGTAACATAATCTTAATTACTTTACAGCATAACCGTTGTGGACAACGCACCAGGGTTTGGTAATTCACAGAAAAATTCGAATGATTTAAGAATTTTCTGTACATTATCATAGGGAATCGCAGATATGCAGATTTTCAAATTCTCAAGGAGTTTCTGTGGTTTTCCTACAATGAAGTCAAAATTGTTTACAACGCGGCTAGAGCAGACAAGAAAGTGGACATTTCCTGATAATGATGCGCTTCTGCTCAAACAACCTGCTGTTTGATTAGCCAGGAAGAAGGAAAGGGGGAACCCATACCCTTTCGCTTTTGTCAATTGAAAAGTTACACATATAAAATGCACAGCTTGCTGCTTATTGATCCCGGTCGCCCCGGTATCTCCGGCAAGCGCCTGAGATTGTCATAACAAAAGCGAGAACACCCATGCATATCAACGCAGCACAACGCATTATGATTATCAGCGTCGACCCACACTTTGTGCCGCCGGCGACTACAGCTCTGGAGCAGCTAGGCTATCAGGTGATCAATGCCTTTTCCGGCATCAATGCCTTCTGGCACATGGAGCGCTCCGGCTTTCCGGACCTGGCAATCGTTGACGTCGATGAAACCCGCAGCCTGTCCGGTCTGGCGTTTTACGCCAAAGTACGTGAATTAAGTGATTTTCCGCTCTTGTTGTTGACCGGCGCCGATAATCTGGATGCCGTTCTATTGACCATACAGCCACAAACTGACGATTTACTGCATAAGCCTGTAACAATCAAAGCATTGGTTGCTCGCACACAGTGGCTGCTGAAACGCTGTGGGCAAAACCTTCAAAAATCCTCCCAGGAACACGAGATAAGCGGGGCGTTAAAAGCTAATTTTTTGTTTCGTCAGGTAACCAATGGCAAACAAACCCTGCAGTTGTCTCCCCAAGAAAGTAAGATACTCTACATCCTGAATCAAAACGCCGGTCGTACGGTCAGCACCCAATTTTTACGTAATCGAATCTGGCCGGATGAATCGGTGGATGAAAGCCGGGTGCGCGCCAGCGTCATGCGATTGCGGCGTAAACTCGACGAGCAGTTTGGCTGTGCTGTATTAATAACTACAGAACGCGGGCGCGGTTACCGTCTCGATCCTGATTATCAACACGGGACGCCAAACGCCAACGCGCCTTACCATAATGGTCAGAAACAACCGACGATGTGAAAAAACGGTTAAAGCTCAAGTTTATAACCAAATCCGAACCTGATTGAACGCGGAATTGTTATATAAGGATGTTACAATTTGGATTGAAGAAAGGAATGTTAATCCACACAACAACCCTCAAACTAATATGCCCGTTCCTACCTGGAAGTATGGGATTTGGAGCGTATTTTTCTTTAGGAGGTGATCTCAATTGATTTGATAAAATACTTATTTTGCACCGGGGAATAAAAAGAGGCAGCTTGTTCCCGCAAGCCACCTCGGTGGTCAACACGCTTATTTGTAGTTAACCATTACTATGGTACCACATGCAGTTTGAAAGGTAAACTCCTAAAGAGTTTTTTTAAGAACTTTTAGAAACTACCTCACAACACAGTATGCCGGCTACCGAACAGCCTCCTTTACTCCCTAAATTAGTTGCCCATAACTATTTATAGTGACCTGTTTGATCATACCGATCTATACATGACATGTGTTAAACACACATGGACAGTATCAGAAAGAATGATCTTTCCTGGTCTAATTTATGTATTGGAGGAAAAATGTACACACAAAAAAAACCTGAAAAAAGTATTTGGAAATTATTGCCCAAGCTGATCATTAGCATCAGCTTGCTGGCGACCATCGTTTTACTGTTCTCAATTAGTGTGCCCACGCATGCGGCGGGCACTGTCACCGGTCGGGTCTTTCAAGACTACAACGGCAATGGTGTCTATAATACGGCAGGCAACGCCGCCAATCCGGCGATTGACAAAGGCGTCTCCGGTGTAACAGTCACCGCGTATGACAATGCAGGTGCAGTCAGAGGCACGGCGGTTACAGGCAACGACGGCACATACAGCCTGAGCGCCACGGGCACGGGTCGCTATCGACTGGAGTTCACCAACTTGCCGGCCGGTTACTTCCCCTCGGCGCGCAGCACCGACTCGGTGAACGGCGGGACGACTACGAATGCGGGTACATCGGTGCAGTTCGTGCCAGACGGCAGTACCAGCAACGTCAACCTGGCAATCAATTACCCGGATGACTACAGCCAGGCCAACCCGCGAATCGCCACCACCATCATGGTCAATGGCGACCAGGTCACGCCAGACAACTTTTTGTGGCAGACGGTTGAGGTCACCGATTGGTCTGGAGGAGATCCCTAACTCGACTTACGAAACGACGCCACCGTTTGAGCCACGTTCCGACGTCACCGGCACACTCTATGGTGTCGCCTGGGATCGTCTGCGCGGTAGGGTGATACTCTCTGCTTTTGTCCGTCGTCACGCCGGGTTGGGGCCTCTGGGCGCTGGCGGTCTCTATCACTTCGACCCGAACGATCCTGCGCGTACAATTACGCAGTGGGTTGACGTTACCACACTGGGTATACCGGTGGGGGCTGTACCCTCTAACGCAGCGCGCGGGCTTACGGCCGGTCACACACAGCCGAACGCCGATCCTCAGGGGTGGAACCTGGTAGGGCGATCAGGCCTGGGCGATATCGAGGTATCCGAAGATGGGACAACGCTGTATTTGACCAGTCTGGACGACACAAGCGGCAACCAGCTTTACAGCATCGCGATACCTGCCGACGGATCGGCACCAACGGGAACGGCCGTTGCTCTAGGTCGGGGAGGGACATGCGATAAGCCATTTGCGATCAAGCCCTATCGCGGCAAAGTGTATGTGGGCAACGTGTGCACAACTGGCACCCCCAAGGCTGAGGTGACAGCCTATGATCTCAATACAAGTACCTGGTCTACGGTCATCACAATCCCGCTCAATTACACCCGGGTACTAAATTATAGCTGGCAGGCCTGGACGTCCAGCTTTACCAATGCTCAGAAAAATGACGACATCCATCAGCCGATTTTCTCAGACATCGAATTTGATAGCGATGGCTCGATTATTGTTGCCTTCCGTGACCGCCTAGCTGACCAAGTCGGTGTCGAAAACTACTGGCCTGACGGCTCCACAGGGGATTCATCATTTTTTGGCGCGGGCGATCTGCTGCGCATCTGTAACACAACCGGCGGCCTTGTACTGCAGGGCAGCGCAGGCTGCCCTAACAACTTCGCCAATAGCCAAGGACCTGGCGGCGGCGAGTATTACAACGATACAGATCCGAGCGGCCCCAGCAGTACAGGTCACGAGGAAGAGCCGCGCGGCAGCCTGGCCATCTTGCCGGGCAGCACGCTCGTGGCCGCGTCGCTGATGAATGCTGACGGCTGCTGCAGTAATGGCGGTGTTGCCTGGTTTAACAATGCCACCGGGGCGTGGCAGCGTGCTGTTGAGATGCAGGAGAATTTCACAGGTCTCTTTGCAAAGACCAACGGCATGGGGGACATCGAAATACTCGCCGATCCGGCGCCGCTGGAAGTTGGTAACCGTCTATGGTGCGATAGCGGCTCTGGGGTATCCGGCTCCAATAACAACGGCATCCAAGATCCCGGTGAGACCGTACTCCCGGCGGGCGTCAATGTAACAATGACCTGCGGCGGCCAGTCGGCCACTGTAGCCACGGATGCCAACGGCGAATATCTGTTCACAGACGCCATTTGGGACGCACAAACGACAGACAACGAGATTCCGCGCAGCTCAAGCTGCACCATCAGTGTTCCCACCACTGGCGCCAACGGCACAGCTATCAACAACGCCTGTGGCACGACATCGCCAACAGTGCAGAATGCAGCGCAGCCGGCCAACGGCAACGCGTCGGACACGAGCAATAATCCCATCACCGACGTGGCCGATTCGGACGCGGCGGCTGGCGCTGGCGGTAACAGCGTGCAGATCAGCTTCACGACCGGCGGGCCGGGCGCCAACAACCACGGCCTGGACATCGGTTTTGGCGAGCAGGCAAGCTACGATTGGGGCGACCTGCCCGACAGCACGACAACGCCAACGGGCAGTTTCCCGACCCGCAATACCGACAGCGGCCCCAACCACGCCATCAGCAGCAACCTCTACCTGGGCGCCTGCGTCGACGCCGACAGCGACGGCCAACCTGACTACCAGGCCGGCACCGACGGCAGCGGCGGCGACGACAACGACGGCAGCACGGCCGCAGCAGGAAGCTGCAGCCCCACCGGCGATGACGAAGACGGCGTGACATTGGCGACGCCGCTGATCGCCGGCGCGCAGGCCTGCGTGGCGGTGACAGCGGTCAACACCACAGGCGGCGCGGCCAACCTGTACGGCTGGATCGACTTCAACGGCAACGGCGCCTTTGAAGCCGGCGAAGCCTTGACCGGCGGCAGCGGCGGCACAGGCGGCAACTTCAGCGGCGGTGTGGCCAGCGTGGCCAACAACACCAGCGGTTCCAACACATACTGCTTCCAGGTACCGGCCAACGCGACCTTCAGCGGCGGCGAGACCCACATGCGCTTCCGCCTGACGACCGATACGCTCAGCGGCGGGACGCCGTGGGGCGGTTCGGCCACCAACGGCGAAGTCGAAGATTATTACAGCCAGCTAGCCTGCGTGGGCAACTACCTGTGGATGGACAGCGGCGCGACGGCCAACGTCCAGGATGACGGCGACACGGCCGTCGCCAACGGAACGGCCGTTTACCTCATCTGGGGCGGCCCGGACGGCCTGATCAGCACAGCCGGCGACAACGTCACCTACAGCACAACCACCGGCGCGGGCGGTATCTACAGCTTCTGCGGCGTCAGACCCGACGCCAACGGCGACACAACGCTCGATCAGTACCAGGTGATAGTACCCACCTCGCCCGGTACGCCGGTGACGCCCAACGTGGGCAGCGTGGCGCAGGACAGCAACGGCACGGCCAACGGCAATGCCTCCGAGAGCAACGTCTTCACCGTGCCGGTGCCCAACGGCGTGGTTGACAACGCGCCCAACGACAGCAACCCCAACGGCTATCCGGGCAACCAGACCGACCTGAGCATCGACTTTGGCTTCCAGCCGCCCGTCTATGACTTTGGCGATGCGCCGGATGGCGCCGGCGGCTATCCGAATCAGACAGTGCTTGCCAATGGCGCGCGCCATCTGCTCAACAGCGCGCTGGTATTGGGAACCTGTGTCGACAGCGAAGCAGACGGCGTCCCGGTTGTGCCGCCAATGTCGGCTGAATTACCGGCCCCTGGCTTGACGGACGATGGCTCCAACGGAACGGCGTCATCATTCTTGCCCAGCCCAGCGGCCTGTAACAACGTGGATGATGAAGATGGCTTTGCCGGCGTCAATGACAGTGATTGGAGTGATGGTTCGGGCAGCCTGAATGTGAGCGTGTCCGGCGTTGGCGCAGGCGGAGCCTGTGTATATGGCTGGATCGACTTTGATCAGGACGGTTTTGATGCCGGCGACGCCACAGCGCAGTTGGCCTGGTCAAATGCCGACCCAGGTACAAAAGAAATGGTGTTTGGCTCCAATGTCCCGGTAGGCAACATTCCGGTAGGTGTGCCTATCTACGTGCGCCTGCGCGTAGTTCCGGGTGCTTGCAGTACGCTAGGCCCAATTGGTGAGGCTGTTGGTGGCGAGGTTGAGGATCATGACATCACATCCAGCTCGGCAACGGCCGTTAACCTGGGTGAAATAACAACCAGAATGCCGATCGCTAATCTGGTCTGGGTCATTGCAGCAGCGCTGATCTTATTGACCGGGCTTGTGGTGCGCCTGCGCCGTCGCCCGGAGCACTTGGACTAATTCCGGACAGAAAGGCTTTGAGGCAATCATAAGTCGTTGATAAGCGACTCATGATCGTCAGGACAGAAAGCGGAATCAGGATTTCCTGGTTCCGCTTTCGCTTTGGAGCGAACATCATTATGGATTACAGACTGGGTTCCACAAGCAGTAAATGGGATAAAAAAACAGCAGATGCGTTAGAATAAATGTGCTATAATTTGCGCCATGTCTACTACCTATGTCGCCATAGATATTGAAACCACCGGTCTGGACGCCACGCGAGACGCCATCATTGAAGTGGCCGCAATCACCTTTAGCGGTAATCAAATCCTGGATGAATTCTCCTCGCTGGTGTACCCGCAGCAAGAAATCTCGCCTGAAATCACGCGAATAACCGGCATCACGCCGGAAATGGTTACCGACGCGCCTTCCATGTACAGCGTGCGTTCCCGCCTGCGTCCGGCGTTGAGCGACCATGTATTAATTGGCCACAACGTTGGGTTTGATATTGCCTTCCTGCGCGAAGAACGGCTGGCCGTTGGCAACCCACGGCTCGATACGCTGACGCTGGCCACCATTTTGGCGCCTGAAGCGGGTCGATTTGGTTTGGAAGCGCTGGCCAATTTTTTACATCTGCCACTGCCGGCGGACGGCCAGGCGCACCGCGCATATGCAGATGCGGTTTTAACCATCGAATTGTTTTTGGCTCTGCGTGAACGCGCGCTGGCGCTGCAAATGGCGCAGTTGGAAGAAATTGTGCTGGCAGGCCGGCGCATTGGTTGGCCGGAAACCCTTTTTTTTGAAGAAGTGTTAGCTGAACGCGCGCGGTCGGCTTTTGAGGAGGGTGAACTACGCCAGCGGGGACGTCTGCCGCGTTTGTTTACGCCGCCGCGCCTGGATGGCCAGGCGGTTGTGGCTGAAGAAAAGCTGTCGCTGCTGGATGTGGATTTGCTGGCGGGCATGATTCAGCCGGGCGGGAATTTCAGCCAGGTATTTCCCGATTTTGAATACCGTCCCCAACAGCAAGAAATGATGGAAGCGGTCGGCTATGCGCTCAATGACGGCGATCATATCCTGATCGAAGCCGGCACAGGCACGGGCAAGAGTATTGGTTATCTGCTGCCGGCTGCTTTTTGGGCGGCGCAAAATGGACGCCGCGTGGTCATTTCTACAAATACGATTAACTTGCAGGATCAGCTGATTCACAAGGATATTCCGCAGTTGCAGCTGTCGCTGCCGTTTGAACTGCGCGCGGCGGTGCGCAAAGGACGCAGCAACTACCTGTGTACGCGCCTGTTCCAGCAGATGCGCCGCAGCGGGCCGGGCAGCGAGGAGGAAATGGCTTTATTTGCGCGTATTTTGTTATGGCTGCCGCGGACGCAGACGGGGGACTGTGGCCGAATTTACCTTACGAACGCCGGGTGAACGCCTGGCGTGGTCACGCCTGAACGGAGACAATGCGGTTTGTACAATGGACAGTTGCGCCGGCGAGAACTGCCCGCTGCACCTGGCGCGGCGGCGGGCGGAACAGGCGCATTTGGTGATTGTCAACCATGCGCTGCTGCTTTCTGATGTGGCCAACGAGGGGCATATTTTGCCCGATTTTGTGGATTTGATTATTGATGAGGCGCATCATTTGGAAGCGGCCGTTACCAGCGGGCTGAGTTTTCGGGCGGATAAACGCTTAATGGAAACGACTTTGGATGAGATTGCGCGGGCGCGCTCCGGCATGCTGGCCGATGTACAGAACCAGGCGCGCGCTGTTTTGCCGCCTAATTTGGTTGAACAATTTGACACTCTGGCAAACCGGATGCGCCACGAGGCGCAATCAGCGGCGCTTGGTTTGGAAGAATTTTTTGTGACGCTCGGCTTATTTTTTGCAGGATTTTATGAGCAGCCGCAGCCAGTTTCCGCAGCAGGTCCGATTCACGCCGGCGGCGCGCGCCCAACCCGGTTATGATGAGTTGGAAATTAGCTGGGAAAACCTGAATAAACGTTTTAAGGGCCTGGGTAAGGATTTTGAAAGGCTCTCAAGCGCTGTCCAGGAGATGGTTGAGCATTATGGGTTGGAAAATGGGGATGAACTGCTGGCGGCTTTGTTGAGCAACGGCCGTTCCCTGGAAGAAACACGCGAAAATCTCGACCAGATCATCGCAGCGCCGAGCGAAGATATGATTTATTGGGTTGAAAGCTTTAAGGAACGTTTGTCGCTGCATGCTGCGCCCTTGCACATCGGCCCGCTGGTCGAAAAACATATTTTTAGTTCGAAGGAAGCCGTGGTGCTGACATCGGCGACCTTGCACACTGCCGGGTCGGACGCGCGTGAAGCGGCTAACTTTGATTATATTCGCGATCGTTTGCATGCTTTTGAGGCCAACGAATTAACTGTAGGTTCCCCGTTTGATTACGAGGATTCCACCCTGCTTTACCTGGTGAGTGATATCCCCGAACCAAATCAACCCGGCTACCAGCGTTATGTTGAAGACGCCATCATTGATGTGGCCCAGGCGTTGGGCGGCCGTACGATGGTGCTTTTTACCAGCTATAGTCAATTGAAACAGACTGCGCAGGCGATTGAGGCGCCGCTGGCTGCCCATAAAATTATGACGCTGGCGCAACTGCCCGGTACTTCCCGCCAGCAGTTACTCAACCAATTCAAACAGTCGGAAAGCCGGGCTGTTTTACTAGGCACAAAATCATTTTGGGAAGGGGTCGATGTACCCGGTGAGGCTTTGCAGGCGTTATTAATTGTGAAACTGCCTTTCGATGTGCCTTCCGATCCCATTTTTGCGGCCCGTTCGGAAACTTTCGATAACTCATTTTTTGAATATTCTATTCCTGAGGCGGTGCTGCGTTTTCGTCAGGGGTTTGGTCGGCTCATCCGGCGCAAAAGCGATGCGGGTGTTGTGGCTGTTTTGGACAAACGTGTTCTTACTAAACGCTATGGTCAGATGTTTTTGGATGCTTTGCCTCCCTGCACTGTGCTGCGTCAGAGAAACGGCCGTCTGGGCGAACTGACTCTGCGCTGGCTTAACCGGGAGCGGTGACAAGTAGAAAAATTTTTGAAATAAAACAGGGGGAAGTTCGACCTGCGTTGAAGAAGTTCTTTTGATTCTAAATTCCCTCTAATTCTCTACGCAAACTTGCAAAATCCAGCCACATTTTGGTCATTTGCCTCTTGACTTTTAATCCTCGGCTATGCTAGACTGCATCACTGACTGGAAGAGGAAATAAGGTGGTTTAGCCACTTCCCCGGTATGGATAAAAAATAATGAAAAGGGAAGGAAGCCTTTTAGTGACTATGAGCGAAATTGACGATGATGTCATCAACGCTTTGTTGAATGATGGCATGGAACAAGGGTATTTAACCTACGATCAAATATTGGAAGTTTTACCCGATATTGAAAACAATCTGACTCTGTTAGAAAACTTGATGGAAGAAGCGCAAGCGGTTGGGATTGTATTGTATGAAAGTGAAGATGATGTCCTCTCTCTGGATGATGATTTAGAGGGAGGAGACGATCTTTTTAGACGCAAACCACATGCCGCGCCGCTTTTTGATTTGAGTAATGTGCCGATTGATGATTCCGTTGGGCTTTATTTTCGAGAAATGGGCCAGCAGCAACTGCTTTCTGCTGAGGAAGAGGTGCAGCTTGCCAAGGAAATTGAGGCCGGACGCGCTGCCGTTGAACAGATGGACGAGTTGGCAGACGTGTTGACGCTGGATCAGATGGATGAATTGTATATCTTGCAAGAAGTTGGCGACGCTGCGCGCGCGCACCTGATTCGCGCCAATACCCGCCTCGTCGTCAGCATTGCCAAGAAATATCGTGGACGCGGTTTGCAATTTCTGGACTTGATTCAGGAAGGTAACGTGGGTTTGATGAAGGCGGTTGAAAAATATGATTACCGCCGCGGCAACCGATTCAGCACTTACGCTACCTGGTGGATTCGTCAGGCTGTGACCCGCGCGCTTGCCAATCACGGCCGTACCATTCGTATTCCCGCCCATTTGGGAGGACGTATCAGCAAATTGTATCAGGTCGCCCAGGAGCTGGAACAGGAATACGGCCGTCAACCTACCGCTGAAGAAATTGCCGAAAACATGGAACTGCCGGCCGAACGCGTGCGCTGGATGCTGCGCACCAGCCGCCAGCCTGTGCATTTAGAGCGACCCGTCGGCGATGAATCAGATGCTGAACTAGGTGATTTCATCGAAGATATCGAAGCGCCGCCGCCGGCTGAGGCAGTTGCTTCTAAAATGTTAACTGAAGAAATTGGCGACATTTTAGACCAACTCACGCCGCGCGAGGCGCGCATTTTACGATTACGCTACGGATTGCAAGATGGTGAATCACGCACGCTAAAAGAGGTTGGGGAGATGTTTGGTCTTTCGCGGGAGCGTATCCGCCAGCTTGAAAAAGAAGCGCTGCGTAAACTGCGTCACCCCAATTTTGCCGGCCATTTACGCCAGTATTTGAATTGATTTGTAATTATACAGGCCCTTTTGCTCGCGATCCTGAGCCTGAATGGATACGTTAAATTTATACTTTTAGATAACACACAAAAAATTTCCAACCTGTTTTGACAGACTTCTGCTCATTAAACAGCCCTTTACCACCCGGTGAAGGGCTGTTTTTTTCTTATCTGAATCATTTTACGCCTTCTTCACCGCTGTTTCACAAGCCATTTACACACCTTCGAAAGCTATCTTGCTAAGATGTAAATCAATGGCAACGATGTCCAGACCGTGTTAATTGGCTGGGTTGCCGGTCAAAAACGCAAGGAATAGTTGCTGCAAAGGTAGTCTTTGACGCACATATAATCATTATCTGACTGAGTACCTAAAATCTATCTGTTGCGGCGGCGTGTGCAAGATTGTTTGCACAAGGCTGTTACATGCCAAAAAGCGCACAAGTCCTTGCTAAATTATTCCTCAAATAGTTGGGCGATTTCAAAAAATGATGTCGCAATGGGCGGAGCGCGCCTGACGTTTCCCAACAGAAATTTGCTTTAAGATCAATTTTTATGCTGTCAATTTTATACGGATTAAAGCTTTATCTTAATCGCCAGGCGGCCGGGTTCGGCCGTTACTGGCTGGAGCAACTGCTGTTTTTGCTGGTGGGCTGGATTCCAACGTTGTTTGGATTGGGTATACGCGCATTTGCATATCGTTTGATTTTGAAAATGGATGGTTGGGCAGCGATCGAAAAAAATGTTCGTTTGCGCTTTGCCAGTCATATTCGCCTCGGACATGGCGTATATCTTGATGAGGGCGCTTATCTGCATGCCTGCCCCGACGGCATTGAGATTGGCGCGGATACCATTGTGATGCACGGGGCGATTTTACATGTTTATAACTTCCGTAACATGCCTCATTCCGGCATCAAAATTGGACGCAATGTTTGATTGGTGAATATGCGGTGATTCGCGGCCAGGGAGGGGTGCAGATCGGCGATCGCGTGTATACATCCCCTTTCACCCAGATTATTGCTGTTAATCATGTGTTTGAGGATCCAAAACGGCCGTTTACCGAGCAAGGCATTACGGCTGAAGGCATTGTCATTGAAGATGATGTCTGGTTGGGCGCCGGCGCTGTCATTACTGATGGCGTCCGGGTTGGCAAAGGGGCTGTCGTAGCAGCCGGCGCGGTCGTTACCCATGACGTTCCCCCTTATACGGTCGTTGGCGGTGTACCGGCGCGGCCTATCAAAAAAATCGAGAACGACACCAGCAGCCACACAGGACGTGTGGTGTATCAAATGCGCGCGTAATAAGAGGTAAGTGAAATGACTACGTTATCAGTTGTAATTCCCGCCTATAATGAAGAAGCCGGTATCGCCGAAATTGCCCAACGTGTACTCAACATCCGTACTGCTCTGGAAAAAGTTGGCGTTGCAAGCCTTGAACTGCTTGTCGTTGATGATGGCTCCGGCGATGAAACGGCCGATATCGTCAGCCGCATGCAAGCTGTTAAACTCATTCAACACGCGACAAATAAAGGGTATGGGGCCGCCCTAAAAACCGGCTTTGGCCGCGCCGAAGGTGAGTTGATCGGATTTCTGGACGCCGATGGCACCTATCCCCCTGAATATTTCCCGCAGTTGTGCCAAGAAGCGCTCAACGGCGCCGACCTGGTGATTGGCTCACGCATGTCCGGCTCAGACAGCCAGATGCCCGTTACCCGGCGCGTAGGCAACCTGTTTTTTGCCAATTTATTGAGCTTGATGGGCCGCCAGCATGTGTCTGACAGCGCCAGCGGAATGCGCGTGTTCAAGCGCGATGTCTTGAATCACATTTATCCGCTGCCGGACGGCCTGAATCTGACGCCGGTCATGAGCACGCGTGCCATCCATGAAGGCGTGCCGATGGCCGAGGTGCCTATTCCATACAGCGAACGAATCGGCCGTTCCAAGCTCAGCGTTGTGCATGACGGCTCCTTGTTCTTACGCTCAATGGTTTGGACTGTACTCGAGTATAATCCGGTGCGCATTCTCGGTTTTTTGGGCATTTTGGGGGTTGGATTTGCTTTGCTTTGTTTACTGGGATTAATCATTGCCCGGTTGCAAGGCGTCACCACATTAGATCCCTGGAACGTGGCCGTTTTGTATGCCGGGGCTGTGGCCGGCGTTATTGGCATCAGCCTCTTTGCGCTGGGCGTGACATTCAATTACCTGGTGACGTTGTTCCACAAAAAACCGATGCGGCAGGGTCTTTTCGGCCGTCCCCTGTTAAAAACACCCCTGGATCGCCACTTTGGCTGGATCGGCGGCGCGATGCTGGCCTTTGGCCTGGTTGTTGCTGCGGTGAGTCTGGTGTTGGGCTTGAATGGATGGGATATGGGACGCCTTTGGTTATATGGTTTAATCAGCGCAATGGCGGTTCTCATGGGGGTGCAGTTGATTATTTTCTGGGTGCTGCTGCGGGTGTTGGATGAATTGAGTCAGCGCGAAATGCAAGCGCAGGAAGATTTGCTGGCTGGAGCGGCCGTATGAGTGAAACAAACGACAAATCCCTACGCATCAACCTTGGTACCCGCCGCGTTCCCAAATTGCGCATGGCTGATTTTCCTAATGCAGACGCCATTGTGCATCAAGGCTTGCTCGAAACGTCGCGAGGATCAGAAGCTGTAGATATTGTTTTAGTAAACCCTCCGACTCCGGACGGTGGTTTGTGGATTCGCACGCAGCACCGTGTCGGACGCCGCACGCGCGAAAACATGGTTTGGCCGCAGGTTTCGCTGGCCCAAATGGGCGCACTGCTGCATCCGCAGTATAAAATCGCAATCATT
The DNA here is from genome assembly GCA_963701435.1 of uncultured Chloroflexia bacterium. Lineage (GTDB taxonomy): Bacteria > Chloroflexota > Anaerolineae > Promineifilales > Promineifilaceae > JAACFF01. The sequence continues at coordinate 299,134 of CAVPAL010000006.1, forward strand.
GACGCCAATGCGGAACGTATGAACTGGCCAGACTTTGCCTTACTGCTGGATAAATACCAGCCTAAATATTATTTGACCCAGGTTACCGCGCCGACGTTGGAAAATGATATGTATGGCTGCTTCCTGGCGAAGGCGCGCGGCGCGCAAACAATTGCGTTTGGCACCCACGTCACGCCGATTCCGCGTGAGACGATGCGGCCGTTTCCGGCTCTGGATTATATTCTGTTAGGTGAGCCGGATTTAACGATTCGTGATTTACTCGATCATTTGGAAGGCCGGCTTGATGAGCGCCCGCCCCAAATCGAGAAATTATTTGCGGACCATGATCCTGCCTACGCACCTGCAATTACGCCGGATGGAAACGTAAATGTGGGCGCAATCAAGGGGCTAGTGTGGCGGAATGGGGATGAGATCGTGGTGAATTTGACACGGCCGTTTATCCGCAGCCTCGATGATTTGCCCCTGCCTCTGCACCAAATGCTGCCATGGGAAAAATATCGTATGCCCATGATCAAAGGGCCGTTCACCTTCATCGTCACCAGCCGCGGCTGCCCGGCCGGCTGTACCTACTGTATTAAACATGTGAGCTACCAATACTCCGTGCGCGTGCGCTCGCCCGAGAACATCATGGAAGAGCTGTGGCTGCTCAAAAAGATGGGCATTAACAATATGCATATGTACGCCGATCTGTTTACGGTCAATCGCGATCAGGTTGTTGGTCTGTGCAAATTGATGATTGAGCAGGGTATCAACATGAAATGGACCTGCAACAGCCGCGTCGATTACGTGGATGAAGAAATGCTCAGGCTGATGGGGCAGGCCGGCTGCTGGCTGATTTCCTGGGGCATTGAAAGCGGCAGCGAGCAGATTTTGCGCCACGCGCGCAAAGGCGCCTATCCTGACAAAGCGGAACGCGCCTTAATGTGGGCGCATGCCGCCGGGATTAAAAATTGGGGCTACTTTATTATTGGACTGCCTGGCGAAACGGAAGAGACGATCCGCGACAACAATAGATTTTGCCAAAAGCCTGCCGCTGGATATTGCCCTTTTCCATGTTGCGGCGCCCTATCCGGGCACGCCATTTTTCTTTGAAGTAGTGGAGAATGATTGGTTCCGGTCCGGAACGCGCTGGGAGCAGGTTGATATGGACAAAGGCACTGTGCTCGATTATCCGCAGTTGTCGGCTGAGCGGCTGCTCTACTGGCAAAAGCGGGCTTTTCGTGAATGGGCATTCCGCCCCGGCCCGGTGATGACGTATGTAAAAATGTTGTTATCGGACCGTTCTACCCTGCGTTCAGCCCTGAGTGTGGGCTGGCAGCACCTTAGTTGGACTTCGACAGAAACTGGTTTGCCGGTCTCGTCGTGAAAACAAGCGTTGTATTATTAAATCAAATTAAGTCTGGTATGTACAAGAAGATGTTTAGAAGTAGTGGTTTTTTCAAACGCGAGGGGGAAGGCAATTTGTCGCTGCCGTCGCCTGGTATCTTCCTGGTCTTGAGCATTATACTGTTAGCTGCAATTGTTTTGTGGCCGGCATCGTCCACAGCAGCCCAGGATGAACCGGTGACCTGGCAGCCCCCTCGCAATCTTTCACAATCCGGCGCGGCGGCGGATCCGCAGATCGTATTGGATAACGCCGGCCGTTTGCATGCGCTTTGGCGTGAGGACGCCATCAATAATTTTGTGTATACGCGCGAAAATGAAGATGGTACCTGGACACGGCCGTTGCCGGCTGAATTTCCCTTCGCTACCCGACGATATTTCAGCGAGGATGAGCTGCACGAAGAAGAGCCTACGCCGCTTTTTGATCCCGTTCTGGCGGCGGATATCACCGGCCGCATCCACGCGTTCTGGCGCAATGAGGACGACATCCTTTACTACAGCCAGGTAGGCGCCAACCAGGTTACAAATTTTGAGAGTTGGACGCCGCCGGTGCAGGTTGCTGAAGCGGTGACGGCCGTTGTGGTCACAACTGATAATGAGGGGCGTGTGCATCTGGCTTATATACGGCCGTTAGATACCGCCTCCAACCCGGCAGGCATCTATTACCAAAACGCCTTTGCCGGAAGCCCGGCCTGGAGTGGGCCGCAACTGTTGGCGGCTTCCACCTATTTTCGCGCCATGCCGCCGGAAGACGCCAATCTGCAAATGACGCTGACGCCAGGCGGTGGCGTGTGGGTTGGTTGGGAAAACCCATCCCTCGAGCAAATCTTTCTGGCGGGTTCTCTGAATCAAGGCCAATCCTGGGAAGCGCCGCTAATTATGGATCGGCGCGAAGAAAGTGATAAATCAGCAGCCAAGGGGCCTGCCGGACTGCGTCTAATTGCTGCAGGCGACACGCTGCACATCTTTTGGCAGGCGGGACACGAGAACGAAAACTGCACCCAATACCATCGCTACAGCCCTGACGGGGGCGTCAGTTGGACGCCGGTCATTCCCATGGAACAGTTTGAGTTGTGTCCGGAATATGTCCTGGCGGCGGGTGATTCGAACGGCAGCGGCGTGATGCTGATTGGCGTGACCGCCGATAATACCGCTATGTGGGCCTGGAATGGGATTGTGTGGAGCTTGCAAAAGCGCCAACCACTCCATCTAAATAATTTGCAAGACCCGGCCACATTTCGCGCATACAAGCTGGATCAGCCCCACGCTTTCCTGGCGAACCCCAACCGTTTAATTCTTATTGGTATGGATGATAATGAGAAGCAGGATGTCTGGTTGTTAGAGCGGGCGCTGGCTGATACGGCAGAGTGGTTTGCGCCGCCATCGATATGGGCAAGAGCCGTTTCAATTGCGCCTGCCCCTGAAATTGATACGTTTTTGCTGCTGGCCTCGCAAGAAGCACAAGATCCTGTTTTCCACGCCTTCTGGAGCAGCAAAAGTGATGGCGACCTGTTTTATGCACGCGGCGCGGGGCGTCAGTGGCAGAGTGGCGCGCCGCTAATTGAGAGCGCGGCGGATCTGGCGGCTACTCTGGATTCGCAAAATCAACTTTTGGCGCTATGGAATAACGCCGCCGGACAACTTTTGTTTAGTAAAGTTGATGCGGGTCGGGCAGGCGCCATATCAGAGTGGTCCGAACCTGTTAGCCTGCCATTACCGCGCCTGGGTATTAGCAAACAGGCTATCGTTGTGGGACCTGGGGACGCCATTACGGCTGCATTTGTGCTGCCGGTCAATGAAGCGCGCGGCGTCTATGTAACACGCTCGCTGGATAATGGTGAAAGTTGGTCGGAGCCGGTGCAGGTTTTTGACGCAGCCGCAGAAGGGTGGCCGGCTGCTGACAGCCCGCGTCTGGCGCAAACTGGGGATGATACGCTGCATCTGACCTGGACGCGCACCGAACTGCCAGATGAGGCGGCTCAGGGTTTGTATTATGCCCGGTCTGATGATGGCGGCGAGACATGGTCTGCGCCGCAGCCGGTAGAAAGTCAGGCTACACGAACGAGAACGGCCGTTTTGTGGAGTGACCTCGTTGGCGTGGGTGAACAAGTGGTGCACCGTGTCTGGCAAACGGCCGCTAATCCGAATGTAACTGTCTGGCATCAGTTTTCTATCGATGACGGCATAAGCTGGTCAAAAGCAACTGTTGTAGCGAATGACATTGTTGAGACTGATGAAGCGGGACCGGCGACGCTCGCGTCTGACGCCGCCGGACGATTGTTCTTGCTCACCGGCTTACCGGAAAGGGTGCGCCAGTATGTCTGGGAGGGAGGTCAATGGCGCGAAGATGAGTCTTATGTTTTAAACAATGCAACGGCCGTTACCGCTTTGAAGGCAGTCACCAACGTAGAAAACGAACTCGGATTGATGATGGCTGTGCAAGCGGAAGATGTGGAACAGGCGCTTATGTTTGCAACCGGTCTGCTGGCTGAACCGGAAGATGCGCCAGCGCCGGTACCCACGCTGACGCCGATACCATCTCCCACACCAACCATCACGCCGACGCCTGCGCCACAGCCGACGCCTACGGTTGCCTTTCCATTGGATCGCGAGGGTGGATGGGAGCAAACTTTGGGTTTGACGGTTCCAAATAGCACTATCTTCCAGCTAGGCTCAGGTATTTTACCGGCCGCTTTGGTTGTTTTGCTTGGTTTCTTTATCGGGTTGAAAGTGGTGCGCCGGAAACGGTCGTAAACAAGCTATGGGTGCGTTTTCCCGGGATGATTTGCTTGTCTATTTGCAGCTTTTGGGGGCGGGGTTAGCCGCAGCGTTGTGGTACCTGTGGCCAGCTCTAGGCGTTTGGCCCCTACTGATTGGATTGACGCCCTGGGTCATCAATCTGGCAGTGCGCGGGCGACCCTTTGTGCGCACGCCTTTTGATTGGCCGATTCTCTTGTTTTTGTTAACAGCGGCCCTTGCTGTTTGGAGCGCATTTGACAAAGATGCCGCCTGGGCAAAGTTCTGGTTGATTGTTGGCGGCATATTTTTGTTTTATGCCTTTGCCAACTGGATTTTGACCTTAAACATCCACAAAAGCTCCCATCGTGAACTGCCTGCCTGGGCGATAGGCTTGTTTGGTACGGCCGTTGCCTTCTACTTCATTTTTACGCACGATTGGGATGCCTATGAAGTGAAGTTTGCCGGATTGGCGGCGCTGGGCCGCGCTTTGCAAGCGCCCGCGCCAGACTTGCCAGGTCATCGCTTAAACCCCAATGTAGTTGGTTCGATGTTGATAATGACGCTGCCGTTTGCTCTGGTTACCTGCCTGCTGGCGTGGCAAAAACAAAAATGGCCGGTTCTGGCTGCCGGATTGTTCATGAGCGTTTCAATTAGCCTGGGATTGTTGTTGACGACTTCGCGCGGCGCATGGCTGGCTGTTTTGGCGGTGGGAACGGCTGCCTTGGTCTGGCAGGCTGCTTGTCTCATCAGCCGCAAACCGGGTCAAAGTCGTTGGCTGCTGCTGGCGCTGCTTGGACTAGGATTGCTGGCTGCCTTGCTGCTGCTGGCGCTTATCCCGCAGCTTACCGAGCGTATTTTTGCGCTTTTTTCTGCTGCAGATACGGAGCAAAGCCGGATCGAACTGCTGCGCAACAGCTTGATTTTGATACAGGATTATCCTTTCATCGGAGCTGGATTAGGCAGTTATATGATGGTTTATGCCACCTATGCCCTGCTGACCCACGTCGGCTTTATTGTCAATGCCCATAATCTTTATTTGGATGTGGCGGTTGAGCAAGGTTTGATCGGTCTGGCTGCGCTGGTGTGGATGTGGCTGATTTTTGGATGGCTGCTGTGGCGGGAGATGGGGCGTGGACGAATACGGCCGTTATTTGGCGCCGCCGTACTCTCTCTGCTTTTAATGTTATCGCATGGTCTGGTGGAAGATACTTATTACGGCAGCCGCGCCTTACTTTTGATCTTGCTGCCGCTGGCTTTTGTGATGATTTTACCGCAAAGTGAAATTGCGCGCGCGACATCCTGGCGTACCGTGACGCCGGCTTTGGGTGTTGGGGCGCTGTTATTATTGGGATTGGTTGTGTTTCGGCCAATACAAGCTGCTGCCTATGCTAATTTAGGCGCCGTGCAGCAAAGCCGCGCTGAATTGAGTGTTTATTCCTGGCCCGAATGGCCAATTCAAGATGAGGTGCGGCGTCAGATTGATTTAACCCAGCCGCGCCGTACGTTTGAACAGGCGTTGGAACTGGACCGGCTTAATCCCACTGCCAATCGGCGGCTGGGCATGTTGGATTTGGCAATGGGACAATATCCGGAGGCTTTGCAAAAGCTTGCAATCGCGTATCAACGTGCGCCTTGGGATAATGCAACTCGACAGTTATATGGCGAGGCGTTGGTTGTGAATGGAGCGGTTGGTGACGGAGCTGCTTTGTGGCAAACGGTGGATAATAAAAGAAATCAATTGTCTGTGCGTGTTTTTTGGTATCAAAATATAAATGACGCCGATCGCGCTGCATGGATACATCAAGCTATTGGCCGCGGGCTACAATAGCGTTGCATTTACTCATGTTGAATTTTTTAGGTGTTTTCAAACAGACGGTTGTGAAAAAATTGGTTCCTGGCTTAGGTAATTGGCAGAAAGTAATCAAAAATAAGGGTCGTAGAAATTCTGCCAATTCCTTGAGGAAACCGCAGATTACTAACTCCTCTTATTTGCAAGGATTTTCTGTGGTTTACCTGATCTTTTTTCTGATTGGTCTGGGTTTGTTGTTTAGCGGGGGGATACGGCCGTTGCGGGCTGATGAGGCTCCGGATTGGCAGCCGCCGGTCAAGATTTACGATACCGACAACGAAATTGATTGGCCTTTGTTGTTGAGTGATGCATCCGGCCGCTTGCACCTGCTTTGGAATGAGCAAGAACTCGAAGATGGTGAGCCAACCGGGAATTCCACGATTTACTACATGACTAAAACCGGCAATTTCTGGTCTGATCCGGTTGATGTGTTGATGCCCGGCAGTACCTACCTGGACGGCGTTATTGATGAATATGGGCGCTTGCATCTTGTCATGAGCAGCCTGGGAAAGCCAGTCTATTTTACACAGACCCGGGACGCCAATGCCCTGGCTGCGCCGCTTTGGTTACAGCCGCAGCATTTATCAGGACCGCTGCAAACTGCGGCAGCGATTGCTATCGATCCGGCCGGCGTGTTGCATGTAGTTTATGGCGGGGCGGGATCAATCACCCATATCAGATCCGAGGATTGGGGGAATACCTGGTCGGATGTGGTGCAAATAGGCCCATCATTTCCTGCCGGACAGGCTGTTACAGGCGGGTCTATTTCTCTGGCAATTGACGAAGAGGGTGTTCTTTATGCGACCTGGACGCTTGGCGAACTGCCGAGTGGTTATCCACCGATCAGGTCTGAATTTGCTTATTCAGGGGACGGCGGACAGAGTTGGTCAACGCCTGTTGAAGTTGCTCCGTATGACTTTGAATTAGCGTCAATGGTAACCGGCAGCGGCCAGCAGCATACATTAGATATTGGCAGGGCGGGCGTGGGTGGACGCTACCATCGCTGGTCTTTAGATTTTGGGCGGACATGGTCACCTCGTCTTGAATTGTCACCTCCCGAAGAAGGCACTGGCTTGAGCGGCGGTGAGTTGGCGTTGGATAGCGCCAATATCTTGCATGCAGTTTTTGGGTTGGACGCGCCCAATACGGAGCACGATCCAGAAACTGAAACAACATCGGAAAGCGACACCATTATTGTATACAGCTATTGGAATGGCAAAACCTGGAGTCCGTGGGTAAATATATCCGGTATACTGCCGGCGCATCTGGAAAGAATTTCTATTGAAATAATTCAAGGCAATCGATTAGATACAATTTGGGCATCGTATGGCGTTCAAATTGGGCTGTCAAATAGTATCTGGTATGCAGAAGGTAAAATCGCTGCTCCCGAGATGGAAACGGTCCCATTACCGCCGATACCAACCCCACAACCAACTGCAACGGCCGTGCCAACGAGTACACCGACTCCGGAAGCAGCCCCGCCCAACCTGGAATCAAGAGGAGTCAAAGCGCAATCATTAGTTGATTTGCCCGCGATTGCCCTGCTGGTGGGTGTGTTGTCCTCCACAATGATTGTGGGGTTCGTGTTTGTAGGGCGAATGATGACCAGGCGGAGGTAGATTATCGCAGTGACACATATGACTACTTTATGGAACCGGCGGGAACTTCTGTGGTTCTGGACACAACGCGAACTGCGTGTGCGCTATAAACAATCCATATTAGGCGTGGGCTGGGCTGTATTGCAGCCGGCGGCAATGGCATTTGTATTTGCCCTGGTGTTTTCGGTTATCGTACACGTGCCATCTGATGGCTACCCTTACCCACTGTTTGTCTATACCGCACTTGTGCCCTGGACATTGTTAGCTGTTTCTGTCAGTTTGGGCATTCCCAGTCTTGTGAACAATATGAACTTAATCACCAAAGCGGCGTTCCCGCGGGAAATTATGCCTTTGGGTGTAATTGGCGCCAGCGTCGTCGATTTTTTAGCCGCATTTGGTGTTTATGTCATCATGCTCATTTTTTATAGCCACTCCCTGACTGCAAACGTACTATGGATGCCTTTGTTGCTAGTATTGGAAATTGCCTTAATTATTGGCGTCGTTTTTTTAGGTTCCGCTTTGAACGTCTTCTTTCGCGATATTCGCTTCCTTGTTCCCCTAATAATTCAGATTTGGCTGTTTGCCACACCGATCATTTATCCGCTGAGTTTGGTTCCCGAGCGCTTTTTAAACATTTATGCGCTTAATCCGATGGTAGGAATTATTGAATCATACCGCAATATTTTTTTACGCGGGGAGCCTCCCACCTGGTCATTGTTGGCGATCAGCAGTGTTGTAACTATATTTGTTTTTATTTTGGGTTTGTCTTTCTTTCAACGCGTTGAATCTAAGTTCGCAGATATCATTTAATCATGAGTTTTTCAGTTTATTTTGAAAATGTTTCCAAACAATATCGCCTGGGTTTACTCGGCACAGGATCGCTGCGCGCTGTTGTCGGTGAATTTCTAGCGGGTAAACAAAGTAAAAAAGAGAACAGTTTTTGGGCCTTAAAAGACGTGTCATTTAACGTTGAACCGGGTGAAGCTTTGGGGCTTGTAGGCCATAATGGAGCCGGTAAATCAACCTTGTTGCGTTTGATAGCAAATATTACCCAACCGACAAATGGAAAGATATCCATAAACGGCCGTATCGCAACACTTCTTGAACTTGGTGCAGGCTTCCATCCAGAATTGAGTGGGCGTGAAAACATCTACCTTTACGGGTCGATTTTGGGCTTAAAAAAGAGTGAGATTCAGCAGGCCTTCAACAGTATTGTGGCTTTTTCGGAGCTGGAAAAATTCCTCGATACGCCGCTCAAGCGTTATTCGTCCGGTATGTATGTGCGCCTGGCGTTTGCTGTGGCGGTTCATATTCAACCCGATATTCTACTCGTTGATGAGGTGCTGGCTGTAGGGGATGCCGGTTTTCGCCAGAAATGTATGTATAAGATGACCGAACTGCGTCGCAAGGGAGTTACGCTGGTTTTTGTATCCCATAATCATCATATGGTGCAGTCGGTGTGTGACCGTGCGCTTTATTTGTCAGATGGGCAAATTAAGAAGCAAGGTGACACAGAAGATGTTTTACGCGTGTATGAGCAGGATTTGCGTAACGGCCGTATTGCCAATGCCAACGATTCTAAGGCAGAGGAAACGGGTGTTGCCGATATACAAATTACCGATATCAAAGTGGTTGACCTGGACGGCCACCCAAGAGATGTGTTTGATTATGATGAAGGCGCCGGAATCACCGTTTCCTATCGAGTATCCCGACTTGTGTATGCACCAATCTTGCATATGCGCCTGCTGCGCGACGACGGCGCGATTTGTTTTACCGTGCGTTCCAACCAAAGAGATGCGCATCTCTCAGATTTTGCCTTAACTGGAGATGGCGAATTTACGCTGCGGCTTTCGTCCTGGCAGTTATACGGAGGCCGTTACAGAATGTTAGTTGCCATTTTAGATAGTTCCGATCAGATCATTATGGTGAAAGGCTTTTCACCCTGGTTCCAGGTAATTGGTCCTGGTAGCATTGTTGGGGAACATCAGGGCATATACGTGCCGGAATCTTCCTGGGAGCTCAATCTAAATACGTGGCAAAGCGAAATCACAACAAATGAAAACCTCCAGAGTGTGTAAACTCCTTACCATGCCGCTACACCCCTACTTTGAGTTTTGTTCAGAAAAACAGCAAACGGCTTATGAAATTAGTCATCTCATTTTGTAATCAGACCGGCAATTTAGACGCGCCGAATTTATTGGTATTGGATTTGAATACGGCCAGCAAACAATGGATCAAAATTGATGTTGATAATGATGGTTTTACAGGCGTCGCCCAGGACAAAAAGTATATCTATGCTCTTTATCAGGCGCCAAAAAATCAGGATTTGAAAGCCGGCATTGTCATCATTGACAAAGAAACGTTGCGCGTAAAGCTCACGACTGAGTTACCGGGATTATATGACCCGCACTCTTGTGTTATTGATGAACACGGAGATATTTATGCAGTTTCCACCGGGACCGAACAAGTTTTAAAGTATCGTTTTAACGATCGCGCCGAAACGATAACGTTGCAAGGTTGTGTATGGCACCCATATACAAAATCAGATCATATAGCCACTTTTTTTAAGAATCTATGGAGGTTACGGTCGTTTCCTAAAAAAGAAACTAAAGAGTTCTTCTGGCGAATTCGCAAGGGTACCTTTTGGACGCCAGAATACATGCGACATTTGTTGGGAACACATCATCTAAATTCGCTTTTTCTATCAAATGCTAATCTCTTCATTTCCGGTTTCGGCCCGCCAAAATCTGAATTATTTACCTCCGCAACCGAAGGCTATATCTTTGACATCAAGCAGCGGAAAAAAACGCATGAGCATATCAATCATCCACACTCAGTTTTTGTAAATAAGGGTGATTTGTTTTACTGTGAATCTAGAACAAGGACTGTCAAAAAGCGAAGCTCAGCCCTCATTACGCTCGAGAATGGGTATACCAGGGGTTTAGCAATTGCAGATGATTTGTTGATTGTAGGATCAAGCGCCAGTCGAAAAAAATCAAGGAGCACCGGTTTGGTGAATAATACCGCTGAAGATGGCCTACAAGCCTGCCGCATATCTGTTTTTAAGAAAAATGATACTTCCCAGGAATATGAGATTGTTGAAGAGATCGAATTCTTTCCTGACAAGCAAGAGATATACGATGTCGTCACTCTGACGAGTACGTGAGGTTGTTCAACAGCGATGTTGTCAGAATCCCTAGTTACAATAGTCGTGCCGGTTTTTAATCGTCTTCACTTTCTTGGAGAAACCATAGAGAGCGTTTTGACCCAAACACATTCTCAATGGGAACTGATTGTGGTTGATGATGGTTCCGAGGAAGATGTTGCTGCCTTTTTACTGCGGTATCCTGATGACCGTATTCGTTCGCTGCGTCAGGAAAATCAAGGCAATGCGGCTGCGCGCAATACAGGTATAAAGCAAGCACAGGGCGAATATGTTATTTGCCTGGATTCTGATGATGTCTGGCAGCCTGGGCTGTTAGACATTTGCCTGACGACGTTACAGACCAACCCGAATATTGATGTAACCTACACGCAATTTCAACAAATTGACCAGAACAGCAAGCTCATTCCTGTCCCCTTACAGCCGCAGCCCAAAAATGGCAATCTTTTACCAGACTTATTGCTTGGTTTTCCAATTTTGCCGTCCTCGGCGCTCATACGCCGGTGCTGCTTTGAACAATGGGGGCTTTACACGCCAGGGCTGGATGATTGGGAACTTTGGCTGCGTTGGTCGGCAAAGGGCTGTCGTTTTCACTGTGTGGAACGGCCGTTGCTTGCCTACCGTATTCATAACCAGAACTTCAACCTGGATTGGCCGCGCAGGCGGCAGGCCCATTTTGCCATGCTGGACGCGTTTTACCGGCAAACAGATTTACCAGAATTAGCATTGCAATTACATCAACAAGCATATGTAAATCAACATATCCGTTTTGCTGTTTTAGCGTGGCAGGTTAATCGGCCGGTTGACGCCACGGCCGAATTTGTCCATGCTGTTTGTCTCGAACCCAGCCTCTTGCATGATCTTGACTTTTATACCCAGATCGCTTGTGCGCATCAAAACCGGCTCGACTATGGTTCGGCGCGAAATCTTGACCTTGAGCAGGCGCAAGCAATTTTGCTCGCGGCGCTGGACAGCTTGTTTGCCATGCCTGACCTGCCGCGAACCATTATTGCGCAACGGGAGCCGGCCTGTGCCTGGGCAAACCTGGCTCTCGCGCGTCTGGCCTACGGTTTGCAGCAAGATGACAACTTAAGCCGTCGCTTCTTGCAACAAAGCCTGGCGGCCTGGCCAATGATTGCCGTGCGCAGTGATTGGGCGATGTGGTTTTTGCGCGCGCTTCTGGGAGGCCGCAAAATTCACCATCTGAAAACGAAAGTTGGTGGCCGGTTCGCGTGAGACGCATTCCCCAAAACCGTTATGCTTAAAGTTAGCGTTATTATTCCCACATACAATCATGCTCAGTACTTGTTAGAGGCTGTGACTTCTGTTCAGTCACAATCCTACTCAAATTGGGAAGCGATTATTGTCGATGACGGTTCTACGGATGAAACGGCCGTTTTGGTTGCCGAACTCACCGATTCCCGAATCCAGACTGTTTATCAGAAAAATCAAGGTTTGAGCAGCGCGCGTAACACAGGAATCAGATACGCTAGTGGGGAATTGATTGCGCTGTTAGATGCGGATGACAGGTGGCAGCCGGCATTTTTGGAGCGGATGGTGCAGGTGTTTGAAGAGGACACAACGGCGGATGCCGCGTATTGTGGCTTTCATTATATGGATGTGCAAGGAACGCTGCTGCCAACGGCCGTTTCCAAAGTTGTTCCCCCCGAACAATTCAGAGCTGAACTCCTGCGCGGCAACTGGTTGTGCCCCTCCGCTGTTGTCGTGCGCGCCTCTGTCTACGCGGCTGCCGGCTGGTTCGATACATCGCTGCGGGCCTGTGAGGATTACGACATGTGGCTGCGTATGGCTGTTAAACAGCGATTTGTGGGTATTCCGGAGCGACTGCTGCACTATCGCCGCCTGGGCGATAACATGTCTGATGATGTGGATCGCATGGTGGAAGCCATGACCACGGTGCTGGAAAGACAACTTGGTAGATTCGACAGTTCAATCGGGAATTGGAGTAAGACCAAACAGATTGCCGCCAGAAACGTCACTAGTTTACGTGTTCAGGGCTATTTGTCTCAGAACCGGGTCACGGAAAGCGCAACTAGTTTGTTATGGCTGCTTCGTCATTGCCCAGATTTCGCCGAATCGCTTGATTTTTGGTATTCACTGGCCTGTGTGCACCAATTGGTGGGGCAGCGCGGCGACTTTTTTACCTGGCAGCCTGACCGCGCTGCGGCCGATGTTTTTCGTTTATTAGATGAGTTAGCCACTTATAATGTTCCTTTTTCCCGGCTGCAGACGCTGCATGCACAGGCTCATTTTGCCCTGGCCCACTTAAACTATGGCAAAGGCGCCATAGGCGCCGCTCGCCGTCATCTGCTTTCCAGCATTCGCTGCGAGCCAAACCTGGCCGGCAAAGAGCGCTGGCTGCGCCTGGCTGGTCGATTAGTACCGGGCACAAATCGGTTAAAGGCGCTGGTTTCTCCACAATTATGATTCGTGTTTTATATGTCAATCACAGCACCGCTATTGGTGGGGCTGAAACAAACCTACTCAATTTCCAACGTTTTGCGAAACAAGGCGGTTATCGACCTGTTGGTACGCTGCTGCCGGACAACGGCCCCCTGGCAGTTGAAACGCGTCGGATGGGGTTTCCGGTAGGAATTATTCGGTACCATGCATTCGGCTGGCGTAACCCTTTGCGTTACGCGCAGACGTTGTCCCAATTGATATCCTGGATCAGAAGAACGCAGGCCGACGTGATTCACTTGAACCATCAATGGCTGGTGGAACATATTGTCCTGGCCGGACGTTTGACGGGGCGGCCGGTGGTTTGTCATACGCGCAATTTTCTGGATGAAGCGTTTGTGGCGGATAATCGCCACTGGTTTGAGCAGGCCGGCGCAATCATTGTTGAGTCGCAAGCGGTTGAGCAGCGCGCATATGCGCTGGGACTGCTCCCAGAACAGGTCAGGCTGATCTATAATGGGGCTGATTTTGATCGGTTTCAATCGCGTAACGGCCGTTTCCATTCATCCCAAACCCGCAAAATAGTGGGTTATTGCGGCCGCATCGTGCCGGAAAAAGGGCCAGAAGACCTTATCCAGGCTGCACCGGCTGTGCTGCAAGCTGTGCCGGATGTGCAATTTCTGTTTGCCGGCATCGATCAAACCAATGGGGCTTTTATTCAAGACCTGCGGGCACAGGCTCGTCGTTTAGGTGTAGACAACCACGTACAGTTTTTAGGTTTTCGCAGCGACATTGAGAACATGTTAGCCACGGTCGATATCTTAACCTTACCTTCCCGGCCGGCCATGCGTGAAGGACTGCCGCTGTCAGCATTGGAAGGATTGGCTGCCGGCTGTCTGATTGTGGCCACGCCCAACAGCGGTTTGCCGGAAGCTGTGCGTGACGGGCAGACCGGATTTCTAGTTGAACCGGAATGCCCGCAATCGCTTGCACAAGGCATCATTAAGGCGCTCACATTAACAGAATCAGAGCAAAAACGTATGCGCCAAAATGGCAGCAATTTGATCGAGAGCCAATTTAGCGTCGAGCAGCAAGTAGATCAACTGGGCCGACTTTATCAAGAATTAGTACAGTGAAACATACAAAGCGTCAAAACAAATCAAAGGAACCGGTCAATGATTGATGTTTTGTTGGTTAGCCCGCGTTTATCGCCAACAGACCTGCGGCGCTGCGGCGATCATGCCTATACGGATTTGCTGCTGGAAAATCCACCGCCGGGCGTTCGTTACCATCATTACGAGGATTTAATTGAAAACGGCCGTATGCGGCGTGTCCGTTTTTGGCAGGCGGCCGGTTATTATCTGACACAGGCCGGTTTTTTGCCTCCGGACACCTGGGCCGAGTATTTGGAAAGTGATTTTGTGCCCGATTTGGTTCATACTGTGGTGTTCGCAGTGGCGCTGCGCTCACCAGCAGTCGCGAAGATTCCACTCGTTGTGCATACTTCCAGCCCCAGCATCACCGATCTGACGGTAAAGCGTAACTGGAACCGTCAGCAGGTAACACGGGCGTATCGCCGCAAAAAAGGGTATCTGAAGCTGGCGCGCGCCCACCATTACGCCTTAAACGCCGGATCGGCCGATAAGGTTTTGGTGCAAAGTGAATACGGTCGTAACCTGATTCTTAGCTACGGAGACGTCGCCGCTGAAAAAGTTGAGGTTTTGTATCCTGCGCAGCCTACGCCTGATCGGGTAACGGCCGTTGCGAAGAAAAATCGTGAAACCACCACGTTTCTTTTTGTCGGTACAGATTTTGAGCGCAAGAATGGCCCCATGGTCGTGGATGCATTTTTGGAAGTTTATCAGAAGTACCCAAATACACGCCTCATCCTGGTTGGCAAACCGGCCAACGGTCAGAAGATCATTGCGGACGGCGTTCAACACCTCCTCTTTGTACCGCATGAAGAACTATTGGCGCAAATCTTCCCCCAGGCAGATGTTTTTTTACTGCCTACCAGAGCGGAAGGGAGCTTTGCTTTTACTTTATTTGAAGCCATGTCTATGGGCTTGCCGGCAATAACGGTCAATGCCTGGGCAATGCCAGAGATCATTCAACAGGGCAAAAATGGCTTTTTGATCAAACCGGACTCGCGCGCAGATCTGATTCAAACCATGCAGCGTCTGGTAGAACGCCAGGACGTAATTCCCTTTATGCGTCAACAAAGCTGCGCCATTTTCCGCGAAAAATTTTCCGTTGAAGCCCACAACCGGCGTCTGCGCGCAATTTATGATCAAGCCTTGAGTAAATCGCCTATAGCATTTGAATCGGTTGCTGTTTGAATTCGCAGGAGGGTAAGTTATGTCAAATGAATTAGTAGGACTCATACCGGCCGCAGGGATGGCAAAACGCATTTCTCCCCTGCCCGGCAGCAAAGAGCTGTTCCCAATTGGCTTTCGCGAAATTCCAGTCAATGGACACGTTCAAATTCGTCCTAAGGTTGTCAGCCAATATTTGATGGACAGCATGTTCCAGGCAGGGGCCAAAAAGGTCTGGATGGTGTTGGGCAAGCACAAAGCAGACATTATGCACTATTATGGCGACGGCTCTGATTTTGGCGGCAACATTGCTTATCTACTAATGGACAAGCTGTGGGGAATGCCGTATACGCTAGATCAAGCCTGGCCCTGGTTGAATCACGACACCATACTTTTTGGTATGCCGGATACGATTTTTACGCCGGATGATGCTTTTGCACACATGTTGGCGAAGCTCAATGCAACCGGCGCGGATGTGACGCTAGGCGTATTTCCCACTGACCAGCCTAACAAGCTGTGCGTCGTGGATATTAATGAGGCCGGCGATGTGCTGGGTATGATAGATAAACCGGCCCAAACACATCTCAGGCAGGCGTGGGGGTCGGCGTGCTGGTCGCCGCGCTTCACGGACTTTATGCACAATTATCTCTGTTTACAGCCTGTGGGCAGCCGTGAGGTCGTTTTAGCCGATGTTTTTCGCGCGGCTATGCAGGCCGGATTACTTGTCAACGGGATTCACTTTAAAGAAGGTGAATATATTGACATCGGCACGCCAGATGACCTGGCGGCAGCGATGCACCGGTTCAGTATAAAATAGGTAAGAAATAATACGAGGCGCTCATGACAAACTATAATAAGCCTTCTCCTTCAGTTTGCTTTGTTGTTTTAAATTGGAACCAGCCCGAAATGACAATTGATTGTCTCAATTCTCTGGCCGAACAGGCGTACGATAAATTTAATGTAATTTTAGTGGATAATGGCTCCCAGGATGATTCGGTAGTTCAACTGCGTGATTGCTTTCCCCAGATTACACTCATTGATTTACCTGAAAATATTGGTTACTCATTGGCCAACAATGTGGGCATTGAGGTGGCTCTGCAGCAGGACGCCGATTACATATTTTTGCTCAACAACGATACCATCGTCGACGCCGATATGTTGGCGCAGCTTGTGACAGTGGCTGAATCTGAACCAGATATTGGCATAACGGGACCGACTATTCTTTATTTTGACGAATCTGATTTGATCTGGTGCGCCGGCGCAGGAATAAATTGGCGCGATGGCGGCATCACGAGGTTATTTGTAAATCAGCCCATGAGTTCAGTGGCCAATACGAACTATCACGATGTTGATTTTTTGTCATCATGTGCGGTTTGTATTAAGCGCCGGGTGTTAGAAGAAATTGGTTTGCTGGACGGCCGTTACTTCATTTACTACGATGAGACTGACTGGTTTGCCAGGGCTACTGCTGCCGGCTGGCGTTCTGTTTTTGTGCCACAAGCAAAAATGTGGCATAGGGTATCAGCCACAATGGGGACTACCTCGCCCGCGACCGACTATTACATGAATCGCAATGTATTGTTATTCCTGGCCAAAAACCTGCGAGGATTGCCCCGTCTAAGCGCCATCATGCGCGCCGCCGGACGAAATTTGCTGACCATCGCCGCTTACACAATTAAATCCCATAATCGTCAACGTATTCCTAATCGTAACGCACGCCTTTTGGCGCTGCGTGATGCGGCTTTACGACGCTGGGGCAGAATGGGGCAAGATGTTTCCGCCGTTTGTTATCGAAAATAAGTGACATGAATCCACAGTTGTCCGCCAACAATCCTCTACGGCGTTTGCCTGACCCATTAAAACGATTTCTGAATGCGGCGTATTGGTTGAAATATGACGCGACAGATTTCCTGGCCGAATGTATAGGCTGGCTGCCGTCCCACATGCTGCGCTCTTTTTTGTACCGTTATTTACTCGGGATCAAACTGAGTCCGCAGTGCAGCATCCATCGAAACTGTCGTTTTTACCGGCCGGCCGGGGTCAGCATTGGCGCGAACACGGTGATTAATCGGGATGTACTCCTGGACGGCCGTTCCGGCCTGCAAATTGGCGCAAATGTCAGTATCTCAGAAGGGGCGGCTATTTTTTCCCTGGAGCATGATCCCAACAGCGTCACTTTTAGTACACGCGGCGGCCCCGTCATCGTTGGTGACCGCGTGTTTGTAGGCGCCAGAGCCGTTATTTTACCAGGCGTCACCATTGGGGAAGGCGCGGTTGTCGCTGCCGGCGCCGTTGTTCCGCGAGATGTGCCGCCGTACCAAATCGTGGGGGGCGTCCCCGCCAAATCCATTGGCCAGCGCCGCCACGATCTGGAATACACGCTGAACTATCACAAATTCCTGGGATGACTTCGTGCAAACTCTTTTTTTAGCTGCATGGTTTCCTGAACCGGCCGATAACGGCTCCAAAATCAGGGTGAATCATTTACTGCGCGCCCTGGCCGAAAAGCATGATGTGACCCTGTTATCCTTCGCATTTGGCGGCACAAAACCAAAAGCAGTAAGCCGGCTGCATGAGATTTGTGCCCATATTGGCATAGTCCCGGTTGATCCCTTTGCGATCAACAGCGGCAATGATCTTGAGGGATTTCTCTCCCCGGCGCCGCTGTACACGCGGCCAGTCGCCGCAATGAGCCGCCTTGTGCATGAAACAATGGCCGCCAACCATTTTGATGTGGTTATCGCTTCTACCGCGACCATGGCAACTTATGCGCTGCAGTCACCGGCGGCAAAAGCGCTGCTCATGTTGGAAGAGCATAATTGTATGACGCGCTGGATGTGGGAACGGTATCAGGTGCAGCGCGGAGCGCTGCAAAGGCTGCGCTGCGGGATAAGCTGGTATAAAACCAGGCGCTTTGAAGCGCGGTTGTTCAAACAATTTGATTTGGTCTCAATGGTTTCGGAGCAGGATCGCGCCGTATGTCAAGATTTGTTGCCGCAGGACGGCCGTTTAGCGGCCCTGGTTCCCAATGGTGTGGATTGTCGCCACAACCAACCTGGCTTGATTGAGCGGCAGGATACGGCGTTGGTGTACAACGGGGCGCTGACTTATGACGCCAATTTTGATGCAATGCAATATTTTTTGAGCGCAGTGTACCCGCTCATCAAGGCGCAGGTTCCCCTGGTTTCGCTTAAGATTACCGGCTCGACGAAGGGAGTCGCCACGGAGTTGTTGGCTTTGGATCCGAGTGTGGAATTGACAGGGTTTGTAGATGATATACGCCTGCCTGTTGCTGAAGCCACGGTATGTGTGGCGCCTATTCGCCAGGGCGGAGGCACGCGGCTAAAAATTTTAGAGGCAATGGCCCTGGGAACGCCGGTTGTAACGAGTAAGAAAGGGGCAGAGGGGCTTAATGTGGTAAACGGCCGTCATCTTTTAATTGCAGATACACCCGCAGCATTCGCCCATAGCACTCTGAAACTGCTGCACGATGCAGAATTACGCCGATATCTGGCCTTAAACGCCCGCCGGTTAGTTGTGGAACAGTATGATTGGCGCCAAATTGGCGGGCAATTTACCGTGCTAATAGAAGACGCGGCAGATAAAAACAAGGTCGAGAATCACGAGGTATCCAACGCCTTCCGGTAAATCAATGCTCAGCATAAATCTATCAACAGCAAGCAGATCTCGTTTTCTGGTTTGGGGCGTCATCGCAGGCGTGCTGGTTGGCGCTGCCCTGGTTGGCACATTTGCATCGCCGCTTGCCTTGGCTTTGCTCATTGCATCAATTGGGGCGGTTTTACTGTTCAACCAACCAGTACTGGGTTTAGTGGGTCTGGTTATAGCGGCGGTGTGGGTCAAGCAGCCTATTGGCACAGGCACGGAGGTTGAACTGAATGCCGCGACATTACTTATTCCGCTCTTGTCGGGTTTATGGGTTCTGACCCGGATTCGTCGCAAGGGGAATTGGCGCCTGCCCAACAGGATCGGGTTACCATTACTGCTGTTTTTGATTATGGGGCTAATTTCGCTTTTGGTTGGGAATGTGCTTTGGAATCCAATGGTCCCCCGCAGCAGCAATTTTATCCTGGTGCAATTAGCTCAATGGACGATCTTTGCTTTTTCCGCCGGCGTGTTTGTACTGGCCGGGAACCTGATACCGGACGAAAAATGGTTGCGTAGAGTGACTTGCTTTTTCTTGTTGGCGGCAGGGATTCCTGCGCTCTTGCGTCTGGCGCCAGGCATTGGTCTTGATATCAGGCAGTTAACAACCATCGTGTTTATTCGCGCCCCTTTTTGGGCTTTGCTGACCGCGTTGGCCGGGGGTCAACTGCTTTTCAACCGCAAACTTTCGCTTGGGTGGCGCGTTTTCTGCCTGCTGGTGGTGGGGGCGACGGCCGTTTATGTGTTATTTGAGCAACAAGAAGCCGCCTCAAACTGGGTTGGCGTTGGCAGCGTTGTTGCCTTGCTTGTCTGGTTACGCTGGCCTCATTTGCGCTGGCCAATAATCATTCTGATTGTTATTGCTTTATTCTCCGGTTTTTTATGGCCGCTCATCTGGCAGTTTGCAGGTGGTGCAGAAGAATGGAATATCAGCGGCGGCTCCCGTTTAGTTTTGGCAATCCGTGTCATCGAGGACACGCTCCAAAACCCGATTACCGGCCTGGGACCGGCTGCTTATCGCTTGTATGGCGCGACACGGCCGCTTCTTTACCAACATATAGTCTGGGTTAATCCGCGGATTTCTTCGCATAACAATTATGTTGATCTCTTTTCACACGTCGGCCTCGTGGGGCTGGTTATTTTCTTTTGGTTTGTAATTGAGTTGGGACGTCTTGGAATTCGCCTGCGTTCCCGTTACTCAGGAGACTTCGCGGCCGGTTACATAAACGGCGTGCTGGCTGCCGGCGGCGGCGGCCTGGTTCTCATGCTGTTTGCAGATTGGATTCTACCGTTTGTCTATAACATTGGCTTCCCCGGTTTTCAGGCCAGCTTGCTTTTATGGTTATTCTTGGGCGGCTTGCTGGTGTTGGCCGATCGCAGCCCGTATGGCAAGCCCGGCGAGGAACCTGCTGGGGATTACCTGCCACAGCCAGAAAGGCGTAAATAATGACTCTCTCAAAGCAGCGTATCCCTATCCTTTTACTCATCATTGTATTAGCGATTGTCTTGCGTGTAGGTCTTGCTTTTTACCTGGGGGATACAATCGAAGAAGTGCGCGGGGGCACATATGACCAGATTTCTTATGACGCCCTGGCTCAACGGGTGGCAAATGGGTATGGCTTTAGTTTTGCCGTTAATTCCTGGCCTTATGCCCAGGCCGGCCAGCCAACTGCTTTTTGGTCCTATTTATACACATTGTTTTTAGCTGCGGTTTATGCTCTTGTTGGGCATCATCCTCTTTGGGCGCGATTACTACAGGCGGTAATCGCCGGCGTTTTAATGCCCTGGTTCACGTATCGTCTTGGCAGCCGTGTTTTTGATAAACGGGTCGGCCTAATTGCTGCGGGCATCACAGCGGTTTATTTTTATTACATTCTGTATGCCGGTTCCCTGATGACTGAGTCGTTTTATATCGTTGGTATTTTATGGACGGTAGATGTTTCGCTGCGTTTGGTGGATGCCATTACAAACGGCCGTGCAGTCGGCAGTAGGATTAACCGCAAAAGATTGATTTGGCTGAGTGTGGAATTTGGCCTGGCGCTGGGCATCTCCTTGCTTTTGCGGCAGGTAATACTGTTCTTTTTTGTGATTTTAATTATGTGGATACTGTGGCTGTGCAAGCGTGCGGCCAGAACACAGCAAGCTATGGCTGCTCTGGCTCTGGCAGCAGCCGTGGTGGTAATGATGCTGGCGCCCTGGATAATACGGAATTATGCGGTATTCGGCCGTTTCACGATGCCCAATACAAACAGCGGCTTTGCGTTTTTCTGGAGTAACCACCCGGTTTATGGTACACAGTTTGAAGCCGTGCTTTCACCAGAACATGGCGTCACTTACCAGGACTTGATTCCTGAAGAGCTGCGAAGCCTTGACGAAGCTGCGTTGGATAAGGCCTTGTTGCAGCGTGGACTAGCCTTTGTTTATGCTGATCCTGCCCGCTACATCCTCCTGTCCCTCAGCCGCTTTCCAATTTACTTTCAATTTTGGCCAACAACAGACTCGACCTGGATAAGCAATTTCGCGCGCGTATTTAGTTTTGGCTTGATTTTGCCCCTTGTAATCTATGGCCTGGGCCTTACCATATGGCGGCTCCGACCGGCGGCTATGGTCAGGCAGAGTGAGAGTTTTTCAAATGAATTGGGGCGCAAGCAAGTCGATTTATATCGAGCCGGAATTTCTTTGATCTTGCTTTTTATTCTAATTTATAGTGGACTGCACCTGGCATCCTGGGCCAATGTTCGTTACCGGCTGCCGGTTGACGCTTTTCTGGTTTTGTTTGCAGCCTATGGTATTCAAGATTTATATTTCAGGGCTGCTGCGCTGATAAAAAAGCATCCGAATTTTATAATCAGACGCCGTTTTCAGGAGCGCGTCCATACCACAGCGGAGGGTTCTTCGAGACATGGAATATAGTGAAGCAGCATTACAACAAGTGCGTGAAGATAGATTACTGATCGACCAGGTTGATTTATGGCTGTACGAGGAAATCGAGCCTTATCTGGGAAATCGGGTGTTGGAGATGGGCTGCGGCCTCGGCAATTTTGCGGCCTACATGGTAGATCGTGAGTTTTATATTGGTACGGATGTGTCGCAAGAAAGTGTCTATCACGTGCAGCAGCGTTATATGCATCAAACTAATATGACCGGTTTTGTTGCGGATGCGGCCGATCCGGGGTTTCATGATTTGATCAATTTTGATGTGGATACTGTTTTTTCTCTCAACGTCTTTGAACATATTGAAGATGACGAGCGCGCTTTCAAAAACGCCTGGCGTGTTTTACGGCCTGGCGGAAAACTGATTGTCGTTGTTCCCGCTCACGATTGGCTTTACGGTTCAATCGACTTGGCCATTGGCCATTATCGTCGTTATAACAAACAGATGATGACCGGCCGGCTTGAAGCGGTTGGATTTTCTGTGATTGCCCAAAAGTATTTGAATGCAGTGGGCGCATTTGGCTGGTTCGCAAACGGCCGTATCCGGCATCAAGAAGTCCCCCCTTCTAATCAACTAAAACTGTTTAATCGTTTGGTTCCTCCCTTAAAGCGTCTGGAACGCACGTTCCCACCCCCTTTTGGTATTTCGCTCATGGCAGTTGGCGAAAAATAAAAAAAACACAATTCTCGCTACAAATCAAAAAATTCAGAAAAATATGTCCCCCCCCATTTCAATGGATCTTTCCGTTGTCATTGTCAATTGGAATACATGTGACATGCTGGCGCAATGTCTGGCGTCTGTCCAGAGTGAAAAAGCCAGGCTTTCCCAGGCAAATATAGAAGTGTTTGTTGTAGACAACGCCTCTTCAGATAACAGCTTGCAGATGATACGCGAGCAGTTTCCCTGGGTCAGGCTGATAGCAAATTCACAAAATGTTGGTTTTGCACAGGCCAATAATCAGGCCATTCAAGCTGCGTGCGGCGAGTTTGTGCTGCTGCTCAACAGCGATACCTATCTGCATATGGATGCGCTTGGAAGCTTGCTCAGATTTATGGAACATAACCCGCGCGCCGGTGGAATCGGCCCTCATCTGCTAAATGCGGACGGTACCTTGCAACTCTCCTGCCACCCAATGCTCACACCGGAACGAGAGTTTTGGCGGCTTAGTTTCTTAGACCAGTTTTGGCCACGCGCTACGTACCCTATGGAAAAATGGGATATGAACATACCGCGGCCGGTGGATGTGATCAAAGGCGCTTGTTTGCTGCTTCGCCACAGCGCCCTGGATCAAGTTGGCTTGCTGGACAATCGTTATTTCATGTACACCGAAGAGGTAGACCTTTGTTTTCGTTTGTTAAAAGCCGGCTGGCAATTATGGTATGTGCCTTCATCCCGGGTGACGCATTTTGGAGAGAGCAGCAGCCGCCAGGTAGCTGAGGAAATGTACGTGCAATTGTATCGCAGCAAGGTTCAGTTCTATCGAAAAACAGGCGGTGAACAACGCGCACGCGCATTTAAACTATTGGTAACGGCCGCATACCTGCCGCGACTCATGATAGCATCCCTGCAAGCACGCAGAAAGACAGCCTGGAAGCCGCGCGCAAACACATATTACCGGCTGCTGCGTGAACTGCATCAGATGTAGGCCAAATAAAATGCGCATTGTTTACGCTCTCCTGTCGCCAACCTTTGGCATGCACCAATATACGGCCGATATCGCCAACCGGATGGCCCGGCAAGGACACGAGGTTCATCTGGTAACAACAACGCATGTTCCGCGCGATCGCTACGCAACGGCCGTTACCCTCCACTCGCCTGTTACCACCACAAACACAGGTCTTTCGCGCGAAACCTTGCAGTGGAATCAATACCGCCAGACGCTGACAACCATCTTTGCGTTAAAGCCTGATCTTGTGCACTTTACCGGACCGCACCTTTGGAATGCGTCCCTTGTTTTTCAACTAAAACAACGCGGATGCAAAGTAATCCACACCATCCATGACCTCGATCCACACAGTGGATTACGCCTTGGTCGCCTGCTCCACATCTGGAACAGGCTCATTATTCGCGCATCTGATCATATTTTGGTGCATGGCGAGGCATATCGCCAGCGTTTACAAAAACACGGCGTTCCCGCGCACAAAATAAGCTGCACGCCCCTGCTTTTTCTCTTTCTCAGCGACCAGCAAACCTCTCAGCTTGATACAACGCCAGTATATGCTGAGCCGTTTGCCCTGTTCTTTGGTCGTTTTGAGCCATATAAAGGACTGGATGGTTTGCTCCACGCATATAGCAAAATCGCAGACGTCTTGGCTCAAGCGTCCAACAGCAACCCGCGCCTCGTTTTAGCCGGTTCTGGCGCTTTGCCGTCGAGATGGGTGGACAAATTACCTCCTGGCGTTGAACTACGCAACCGCTTTATTGGAGATACTGAAGCGCTTGATTTATTCAGACGTTGCAGCCTGGTTGTTTTGCCGTATACAGACGCCACGCAGTCTGGATTAATTGCCTCCGCCTACTATTTTGGCAAGCCGGTGTTGGTAACGCGGTCTGGCGCTTTGCCGGAGTATGTAGAAGATGGTCGCACCGGATTCATTGTCTCACCCAATAACGTAGATGAACTGGCGCAAACAATGATGAATGCGTTCGCTGATACGACGCGATTACAAAAAATGGGCGCCGCCGGACGTATTTGGTATGAGTCTCAACGCGCAAAAGAATTAAACACGCTCCTGAAGCTTTATACAGATCAGGTTAATTCTCAAACCGTATCCAGGAAATTCTCGGTAATGGAAGTTTAGTTGTAACTGTATTGGAGCAAACGATAATGACCTCAATTGACGAAAGCCATGAACAATTAGAGCGTAAACTGCATAAATGGAAACGCTCACAACGAATTGGTTTGCCCTCCCTGGGATTGCGGAACTCCGAGCGGCGGCTTTTATTGGGCGCGCTAGATGTGTTCTTACTCAATGCGGCCCTGGTTTTGTCTCTCATCCTCCGCACTGACCTGCTGCCGGAATTGTCAGCAATTTTTGGCCCGATTAAATGGTTTGTGACGCTCACCATCGTATGGTTTTTTGTGGCCAATATCTTCGATGTTTACGATCTGGCCCGCGCCTCCAGCACCACCACCAGCATGCGAACTGTGGCGACTGTCGCCTTAATCACCAGCTCTGGATACCTGGCTATTCCCTGGTTTACGCCGCCTATACAAAATCGCACGCAGGCATTTTTGTTTGTCTTTCTTGCGGTGCTGTTTCTCACAGCTTGGCGCGCGTTATATGCCCAATTATTTGTGCAGCCGACCTTTCAACGCCGCGCGTTGATTGTCGGCGCCGGAAAATTTGGCCAGGCCCTTGTGTCCACAATGCAAAGTGAATATGCACGTTTAGACGCCAATCCTTTTCGTGGAACCGGGTATACATTGCTTGGCTTTATTGAAGAGGAAAATGAAACCAATCAAGATATGGTTGCCGATTTGCCTGTGCTTGGTCACAGTCAGGATTTGGTACAGATTGTAAAACGCTTTGGCATAGATGAAGTTATCATTGCGATTCCCAATTTGCATCAGATGAGTCCAATGTTGTTTGAAGCCGTGCTGGACTGCCGTGAATTGGGCGTTCCCGTGACCAAAATGCCCACGGTTTATGAACGCCTTACCAGTCGTGTACCGGTTGAATATACCGGCGGCGACATTGAGATAGCTGCCGGCATTAAGGATAATCCTTTCCTGCGCCTGTATGCAGCGTTTAAACGCCTTTCAGATGCATTAGGCGCTTTGCTGGCTTTGCCTGTTTTGTTGGTTATCATGCCGGTAGTGGCGGTTTGTAATTTAATCAATTCTCCGGGCCCGCTTTTTTACAAACAGATACGCATTGGGTATGGGGGACGGCCGTTTCTCATCTTTAAATTTCGTACCATGATTCCCGACGCTGAAACTAAAAGCGGCGCCGTCTGGGCGCAAACCCACGATGATCGCATTACCCCAATCGGCAAATGGCTGCGCTGGTCTCATCTGGACGAACTGCCGCAGATTCTAAACGTGCTGCGGGGCGAAATGAGCCTGGTTGGCCCCCGTCCCGAACGCCCTGAATTCGTTTGCCAACTATCTAAAACCATCCCCTTCTACCGCGCGCGCCACAGTGTTAAACCAGGTATCACCGGCTGGGCGCAAATCCACCAGGATTATGGCGACTCGCTTGCCGATGCTCAGGAGAAGCTGGAGTACGACCTTTATTACATCAAGCACACCAGTCCAATGCTTGATCTGTTGATTATGCTGCGCACAGTCACAACGGTGATTGGGCTGCGCGGACGCTAGTACACGCAGCCGTGAGTCATTATTAGGTTCGTAGTAACGGCTTCAGCCGTGTGCAACAGGAGGCGCCAACTACTAAAGTGGTTACTACAAAACCTATAAGAACTTATGGAAAGCCGTACTAGTCGGATGATCGCCTACCTACTTTGGTAAACCGCAAAAACTATTCGGAAATCCCAAAGGACTTGAACTGCGGTTTCCTTGAGGAATCGGCAACGTCAAGAGCGATTCTAATTTTGAAATATTGTTGCCGATTACCTAAACTTTGTATTGGATGGTGTAGATAAGATGATAGCGCTAATAATTATCGTTTCTGCAATGCAACTAATTCTGTTATTTGCATTGCTAAATCAATATTTCTTGCTTTTATTGAGTGTTATTAAAAAACCACAACAATCTAAAAGCAATGAAGAATCTCCGCAGCGCCATTTTGCTTTGCTTATTCCCGCTCATAACGAGGAATTAGTGATTGGGGCCACAGTTCGCACCGCACTCTCAGTAAGTTATCCAGTTGACAAGTTTGACGTCATCGTGATTGCTGACCATTGTGAAGATAATACGGCGCAATATGCCCAAAAAGCGGGCGCCATCTGTTTTGAACGAAACAGTGGCGCCAAGGGACGCAAAGGATATGCATTGGCATGGGGTTTCGAGAAAATTCTCGATAAAAAATATGATGCTTGCATCGTGCTTGACGCCGACAGCCGGGTCGATCAAGATTTCCTGACAGAATTTGACCGAGGGTTAAAACAGGGACATTTGGCGCTTCAGGGCCAACATATTATTTCTAACCCTAAAGGCAGTATATTCAACAGCCTGGCAAGCATTGATATGCGTTTGAATAACCGACTGCGTAATCTTGCACGCCATAATATCGGGTACTCTGCCCGGCTTATGGGTGATGTAATGTGCCTCAAGCGTGAAATCTTGCTTGAATACCCCTGGAGAGCAGATTCCTTGGTGGAAGATATAGAATATGGTCTACAGTTGCTGGTTGCAGGCGTCCATATTGCCTACGTGCAGTCTGCAAAGAGTTATGGGCAAGCCGCGGGTTCCTGGCGTTCTGCTGGATATCAACGTCTGCGGTGGCATGGCGGGGTTGCCGACGTCAAAAAGCGCTGGAGAAAGGCGTTGTTAATTCAAGCTGTTTTGCAAAGACGGCTGGAATTGGTCGACCGATGGGTTGAATTAACGCTTCCATCATTTACAACTCTAACGGCGCTGACTCTTGCCGTTATTGCCATTCAAGCTGCCTTGGCGAATTGGACGACCTTTCTTTTGCCGGTTTGGATGATGATGATGATGTTAGCTGCCTGGGCTGCTTATCCATTCCTCGGTTTATTGCTTGATGGCGCCCCTCTAAGGTTGTTAGGCGCTTTAAGCGTTGGTCCATTTTACGTGATGTGGCGCGTGTGGATTACGCTGCGCTCGCGTTTTGCAAGTAGTCGTGGCCAATGGATAAGAACGGCGCGAACAGAAGAGTTGGGCCGTTAAATACCGCCCGGCTCTTTATGATGGAACTTCTTGCAGACACAAAATTCACGAAGAATTGATGTAAACCCGTGTGCGCCTATGGCATCATTGCAGCCAATAGGTCTAGTAAACGATTTTGTATAGGAAATAATTATGGAGCTTAAGCAATATATCCTCCCTTTAAGAAAATGGTGGTGGTTGATCTTTTTGGCTACACTCGTGGCTGGTGTGTCCAGCTACTTTGTAGTTAGCCGCCAACCGCCGCTGTACCAGGCGCGTACAACGCTCATCATTGGTCAAGCTTTTAATAACCCTAACCCGACCGGCAACGAGTTTTACCTCGGCCAACAGTTGGTGCAAACCTACACCGATGTGGCCAAGCGCGATTCAGTCAAGCAAGGAGCGATGGAGGCGCTAGGCCTGACTTGGCTGCCTGAGTATTCAGTGGGCGCCGTTCCAAACAGCCAGCTTCTTGAAATCGTGGTCATTGATACAAATCCTGCCCGAGCAACGGCCGTTGCGCAAGAATTGGCCAACCAGGTTATTTTACGCAGCCCCACAAACTCCAAGCAGGAAGACAACGAGCGACAAATCTTTATCGATGAACAACTTCAGGACCTCGAGATTCAAATTCGAGCCACAAAGAATGAGATTGAAGTCAAGCAGGCTGAACTGGCGACCATGTTTAGCGCACGCCAGATTGCCGATACACAAACGCAAATTGATGCCCTGGACGCCAAACTCGATACGCTGCAGGCCAACTACGCCGCGCTGCTCAGCAATACGCGTGAGGGCGCAATTAACACGTTGAGCATATTTGAAGCCGCAACAGTACCCACCGAGCCTGTTGGTCCAGACGTTGTCGTTACTGTGGCAACGGCCGCTGCAACCGGCTTTATCCTGGCTGCCGCCGCCGCTTACTTGTTGGAATACCTCGATAACTCGCTTAAAACGCCCGAAGATATCCGCCGGGTTCTTGACCTGCCTGTAATCGGCTACATTGGCAACCTTGCCTCATCTGAAGAACGCGGCGTTGTTGTTGCTGATCAGCCGCGCTCACCGGTTGCGGAATCCTTTCGTTCTTTACGCACCAACCTGGAATTTGCCGAAGTAGACCGTCCACTGCGTACTATTTTGGTAACCAGCCCAGGCCCCAATGAGGGCAAAACAACCGTTGCAACCAACCTTGCGGCAGTAATTGCCCAGGGCCACAAACGGGTTGTGCTGATGGATGCTGATTTACGCCGCCCCAGCGTACACAAACGCTTGGGGATTTCTAATCGGCGCGGTCTCAGCGACATTTTCCGGGGGACGTTAGACTTGCGGGACGTAATTCGCCCTTGGCATAACAGCTTTGCCGTTGTTACCAGCGGCAGTTTGCCTCCCAATCCTGCCGAATTGTTAGGTTCGGCCAAAATGAGCCAACTGCTTTCACAGCTAGAACAATATACGGATATGGTCGTGTTAGATAGCCCGCCTATTGTTGTAACAGATGCGCCTGTATTGGCCTCAAAGGTTGATGGCGTCGTGATGGTTGTACGGCCCGGGCATACTCCCATAGATGCAGCCAAAGCCATGTTGGAACAGTTAAATCGCGCCGGTGCGCGCGTGGTGGGAGTGGTCATGAACCGCGTACCGCGCAGGAGCGCGTATTATTACAGTTATGAATTGTATGCCCCGTATTACAGCCATGAAGATGAAGAAAACCTGACAATTTCGGAAGAAGAGGAAGAAAAGCCCCCAGAACCTAAACGCGGCCGTTTCTCACTCTTCAAACGGTCTAAAGCTTCTTCTGCAACGACCGCCAGCGCAGGTGAAAATGTGTAATTGTTAATACAGATGCCGGCGCACGTATCGACTGACTACAAGTGAGCAAGCCCTCGAGATAGATCAAGGGCTTTTTTTAGGTTTAAAGGTCTGTTTTCACGCGCTTTTAACGACAGGTTTACGAAGTGTGCATTTTCATATTCCACCTCCTAGATTAAGCTTAGGTAATTCCCAGAAAGTTTTTTGAATTCCTGCGAAATGAAATTTGGGAATACGTCAAGGAAACCGCAAATTTGCGTGATGTTTTTTTCAAAAGATTTTTCGCGGTTCACCTAATACTAAGGCGCAGGCCTATAAATGTATTGGAATGAAGTAAAAAATTGGATAAATGTCAGATGGAACAATTTGAAGTTGATAACATTAATGCCGGAATTGAGTCTAGTTGTGCTGTAATATGCCCATACCTGGGAACAGTCCAGGATCCACATACTTCGCTGGCTTACCCAGCGATGGCGAATTATTGTCACCGCAATAAATTGCAGCCTGGGGAAGTCAGTCTGTCGCAGCAGAGCAGTTATTGTCTTTCAGAAAAATATGATACGTGTGCAACTTTCCGCGATGCAAGTATACCCCTTGCTTCCGTCGATATCGCGCACGGCAGAATTAACAAACGGCGTGGCAAAAACCGCCGACTGATTGGTTTTTTTGCTGTCGTTGCGCTTTTTACAATGATTTTTGGGGCCGCCATTTTTTTTGGGCCAGAGTTGGAAACGGAACCTGCTGACGTTGCGGCACAGACTGTATCCCTCGAGCCGGACCCGCCGGCCGCTGTCGTGGATGATTTTGAACTTACGCCCATGCTGAAGGTTATAGCCGAGGATGAAATTGCTGTGGTTACGGCCGTTTCCGACAATACGCTGCCTGTGACCCCGGAAATAGAACCAACGCCAACAAAACGCCCCCAAAAAACAGCAACACCCGCCTCCCATCCGGACGCTAACAAGGTGGATACAATCGAAACACAACAACTTGTGCAGCCGCCAACAGTGGAACGACCGACCCTGGTGCCGACCATCGAGCTGGCAGCGCCCGCAGTGGAACCGGAAGCAACGGAACCTGCGCCTTTGGTGTTAGATATTGGACAAGGAACGGCCGTTGTCAACACCGGCGCGCTCAATGTTCGTCTTGGTCCCGGCCCGCAATATCCTCCGATAACGCGCGCCCATAATGGAGAACAAATATGGCTGTTAGGTCGTAACGGAGACAATTCATGGGTCAAAGTACGCCTTTATAACGGGGTAGAAGGGTGGGTATACACCGAATACCTGCAGGTTGGTCAATCTTTAGCCGAACTGCCATTCATACCGCGGGCTCAGCGTATAGTGAACCAGTAAACCGGCTGAAATTTGTTTGAAGCTTAGGTAATCGGCAACAATATTTCAAAATTGGAATCGCTCTAGACGTTGCCGATTCCTCAAGAAAACCGCAGTTCAAGTCCTTTGGAATTCCGGATAGTTTCTGCGGTTTACCTAGCTCTCGAGAATGAAAACGAATCTGTTTTTTCGACTTTTCAACCGGGGTGTCAGATATGAGAAAATTGCTAAATAAACTCATAAATAAAGCTGGCTATAAATGCATTGAAAAGAATCAATGGGATCAGTTAACCAAACAATCGCTTCAAAACGTGCCTGAAATGACCCCTCTGGAATTGAGAGAATGTGATGTTCCAAACTGCCGCGTGTTAGTCAACAGAGATAAAATTTTAGATTTTATGCCACAAAACGGCATTGTTGCTGAGTTAGGAGTTGCCTTAGGGTCTTTTTCGGAAAAGATTATAAGAACACTACAGCCTAAAATGTTTTATGCTATTGACCTTTTTGAGCTTGAAAAATTTCCGACATTATGGGAAATGCAAACTGTAGATGTTTTCAATGGTAAAACGCATGAAGAGTTTTATGCTGAAAAATTTGAGTCAGAAATTAGTAATGGGATTGTTCACCTAAAAAAAGGCTTAAGTTGGGACATTTTAGCTGAATTTCAAGACTTGTTTTTTGATGTAATTTATATTGATGCGGGTCATACCTACGATTCAGTCAAAAAGGATGCAGCGCTCGCATCCAGAAAAATAAAACATGATGGATTCTTAATTTTTAACGATTATATAATGTTTGACTATATAGTTAATGAACCTTACGGTGTGGTACAAGTAGTCAATGAATTATGTGTACATGAAAATTTTGAAATGATTTATTTTGCTCTTCAGCAACATATGTTCTGTGATGTTGTGCTGCGTCGCAAGGTATAAAATTTCCTAAGAATAAGCATAAGGAGTCGAGCAGCAAAGGGGATTTTGGAGAACTAAAATTGCAATATAGTCGCACAGACGCAATCAGTTGACGCAGAAATCGAAATTGCCGTAAGCATAAAGCGGCCAACCTGGCGCCAGGTTGGCCGCTTTATTTTTTTACGTCTTGCCCATCGTTCAGTATAATTTCCGCATGTCTATTTTGTCGACAACCAATATCGGGCAATCTTTTGGCGCTTATGATGTGTTTAGCGGCGTTACGGTCGACCTTCCCAACGATGGCAAAGTTGGACTGGTTGGGCCTAATGGCGTTGGCAAAACAACCCTGCTGCTCATTTTGGCCGGCTTCACCGAACCTTCTGCAGGCAGCGTTCACATCGCCAAAGGAACTCGTCTCGGATACCTTTCGCAAGAATCCTCCGATGCCTTCATCGGCCGTGACCATTCCGTTTATGCTGAAATGCTGACCGTATTCACTCATTTGCGTACCACTGCTGATAGTTTGCGCGTGATGGAAGCCGAAATGGCACAGGGAGAAGTGAACGATGAACTGTTTACGCGATACAGCGCGCTGCAGGAAGCATTTGAACTGGCCGGCGGTTACGATTATGAACTCTATATTCGTCAGGTGCTGATCCGGCTGACAAAAGCATCCTGCACAGTCGTTCACGAGCACCCAAGACCGCATCCAAACAAGTGTGCCAGGCAGTCATCGAACGTATTCTGGCTATCCGCGATGAGCCACCCAACAATCTCAGGCGAACGCCTGGCCCAAAGACAATTCTCTATTTCTTGTCACAAGATCAGGAACTGAAGCAGCAG
The DNA here is from genome assembly GCA_963701435.1 of uncultured Chloroflexia bacterium. Lineage (GTDB taxonomy): Bacteria > Chloroflexota > Anaerolineae > Promineifilales > Promineifilaceae > JAACFF01. The sequence continues at coordinate 331,888 of CAVPAL010000006.1, forward strand.
AACCTGTATCTACCGCGCTCAACGCGCACCATTTGGCAGATTCTATGCCAACACGGCCGTATCTTCCGACCATCACCCCCTGAACATGAACCTGAGGAAAAGTTATACTAATTATTAGGGCAATCGAAATCTCAATCTCCTATTTTGACAGAAAGCCCTCAAACAATCGGTTGCTCCACATTCATGCAAGCCCTGCCGTGCAATCCTGCCAAATTTTGTGGAATTCGCCCTTAGTTCTTCAACAGAAAGGATATCATGGACGGAGTGCGCGAATTAACACCGAAATCGGGCAAAATCGGTATATAATGGGAAAAAATTCGGGCGCGAACAAAGTAACGTCAATAAGAGACAAGCACATCAGATCAGGGGTTATTGTAAAACAAGTGCATCAAATGGCAAGCTAAAAACACCATAGAAATGGTCGCGGGTGTTCGTTCAACAAGCATTGGGCAGCAACTTAAATCCACAAAAAGAGTTAAATGGCCACATCGAGAATATTCAAAGAACTTAGCAGTGCGGAAATCAAAAAAGTTATCGCTAACGCATTTGGCAGCGATACTAAAATCATAGATTGTAGTCTCATGAAAGGGGGAGTGTTTAATACCACCTATTTGGTGAAGACTGAAGTTGATAGTAACGGTATTGTACTTCGAGTTGCACCGATAAATCGGCACTTACTGTTTGATTTTGAAAATAGTATGATGGCTGCAGAGCCGCTTTTCTATAAGACTCTCAAAGAAAATAATATACCAACTTCAGAAGTCATTCACTACGATAACTCATATAATGTGATTGATCGGGAATATATCATTTTCAAACATATCCGAAGCGTTCCGATGAACGACATCTCAGTGCCGAAGGATGTGAAACCCGGTCTTTATCAACGGTTAGGTAAGATTATCGCCTTGTTGCACGATATAAAAAGTGAAAAATTTGGCTGGAAACGACCTAATAATGAGTTGGAGATGTATGATAGTTGGGGCGCATTTTTGCAACGTTTTGCTAGAGAAATCGCAGATAGAGCAGCGAAATTTGGCGTATTTAATGATATTGAACTAAATCGATTTATCAATATTTTTACCGATACGGCTGTTTTTGATCAGATAACCCAGGCTAGGATGGTCCACGCTGATTTATGGGAGGGCAACGTGCTGGTAAGCGAAAACGATGGTAAATGGGATGTTGTTGCCCTCATTGATGTAGATAAAGCAATATTTGGCGATAAAGCTTTGGAGTTTGCCTCACCAACGATGCTGAATGAAGATTTTTTGAACGGATATGGACCTAGAGTAGATGAATCGTCAGGCTCGATTTTCAGGAGAAATGCCTACAGACTTCTGGAAAGCTTTATGTATGCATATATTTGGTTTGCTCAATTTGAAAATATAGAAAGACATGAGTCAGCAAAACGGAATGGATTAGCAACATTGGAAATATTTGAAGCATTATAATTGTGTTAGCTGAATGCTTTAAAACTGGAGCTGTTCAACAAACCGTTGGGCAGCCATTACAAGGAATGGAACGCAGTAAAAAAATGACAGGAACCAATAACATTGCTCTGTTAAGTACACGTGATAGAGAAAAACACAATGATAAGATCACTAGATTTTCAACTGTTGTTATTCTCTTGAGCGCCATTTTCTGGCTTACCGCTTGTGAAAGGACTCTCTATGGTAATGAAAGAGCTGCTGTGCTCGAATTTAGTGAAACCATCACAGATAATTTGTTTGCCGGATTGACAGCCAACGATTACGTGATGTTTTCACACGACTTTGATTCCGATATGCACGAACGAGTACCCGCCACTGATTTCGCGGCCTGGAAACAGGAAGTTAACAACAAAATCGGGAACTACCTTTCACGCAAGGTTGATCAGGTAACCCAAGCGGATGAGTTTTACGTGGTCGTTTACCAGGCTAAATTTGAGAAGGAGGAGCAGGTCACCGTTACTGAAGCTTTCCATGCATCTGATCATTCGATTGCCTTTTTATCCTTTGAATCAGAAAAATATTCGTGGTCTGCATGGAAATAGAATGGTAGGGTCAATATGGGACACCATTGGTGAGTTGCCTCTTCCCTAATGGCCGCCCAACCCCAATTGCACCTGGCCTGCCTGTGGCAGGCGTGTACGCGGCGCGAAATTGCAGCCTGAATTTCTAGTTTACAATTGTTGAAACTGCCCCATCGCAGGCAGGTGAATAAACCGTTAGGCTTTCGAAATTTGGACAAACGATGACAAGGAAAGTAGCCGTAATGCCAATCTCAGTCCCCAATTCTACCTTGAATTATAATGATATTGCCTTGGCCTTGATCCAAGCGCATTTTGAAGAACTCCATGCGTCCTAATCAGCATAGATTGAGATTTGACACTTAGCCAAAACCACTGGAGTGTCTCACCTATTATAGACACAGAGGGTGGTCGGGCGGTCAGGTAATTCACAAAAAATTCTTTGAACAAAAACAGTCAATTTTTTGTGAATTCCTCAAGGAAACCGCATATTTCCAACTCCTCTTATTTTCAAGGATTTTCTACGGTTTACCTGATTCAAAATACTCTTCGCGGTTTACCTGATTTTGGCACAGCAAACTATTTTAGAACCTATTCTTGTATGCGAATGCGGCCGATTTCAATATTGTTCTCAGCGCGTCCGTTCGGTAGCTGCAGCGGCAGCCGCTCGCCGGTGGGCAGCCAGTAGAAGCCGGTGGTGACAGTGTAAATGCCCGGTGCAGTGCCGGCGGGGATGATTAGTTGGTAACTGTCGTCGAAAGGTTGATTTTTTTGCCAGCAAGTTGTCGGCCATATATTGTCCAGCGGCATCCCATCAAATTGGGCGACTAGTTTTCCTTGGTTGTCTAGCAAATGCAGAAACAGAGTATACGGCCGTTCGCTTTGCTCTTGACTATTCCAGGTTGCGTCGAGGGTGATTGTTTGCCCGGCCACGGCCGTTTCCGGCAGTTCAAGTCGGCTCAAAAAAGGCCCATCATTCCAAATCGCCAGCACTTCACCAGTTTCGGAAGCTAATGCAGGCGACTTTGGTGAATCAAGCAGCCCGGTACCAACCGGCTGCAGAAAGATATTGCTGATCAATATTTGTAATGATAGAAGCGCAGCCAAAGCGGTGAGCGCCCCTATTTGATCACCTATCAAACTAACAGCGATAAGCAGCGCCAATGGCATCAGGAAAGCCCATACTCTGGCAACCTCGCCTTGTGAAGTGCCTGAAAGAATGAGCAGCAAAAGGCCCAGACCAAAGCTGAGGGTCAACGCCTCAATTCGTCGTTGTCGCAAATCGCCTACGGCCGTTACCGTCCGCGCCAGCCAAAAGACAAACAGCGGTATGCCTAGAAAAACGAAAAAATCGTAGGGGTGGTAGAACAGCCAGGTTAAGTAACTCCGACCCAGACTTAGGTGTGTGCCCATTGCTGTGTTCCATACCCCGAAGAAATTGAGATCGTAGATCAGCCACATGGCGATCCAAAAAAGAGCAAATCCGATCAGAAAAGCAATCCCTGATAAAATGAGCCACCTCAGTGACGGCCGTATCTCCGCTGCAACCAGGAATAGAAGTGCATATAGAGCTAAAAAGACAACAATTGTGACATTGCCCAGGCTGAAGAATGAGCCCAGTGACACGACAAGACCACTTACAAAAATGGGCCACAGGCGCTGGCGCGATAGTCCCAGGTAGAGAAAGATGAATGCCAACAGCGTGAATACGGCATAGAGTTGGTTCCAACGGGTAGCCCACAGCGCCACGCTGGGTATCAAAGGCCACAACAACGCTGCCCGCAAGCCGGATTGTTTATCATAGTTTTGACAGCCAAAATGATACAGCGGCCAGACAACCAGAGCCAGAAACAGCGGAACCAACATTTGGGTTACGGCCGTTGCCAGGGCGCTGTTGGGCAAATTCATCAGCGCCAGATTGTGGCATTGATAAGGTCTCAGCCGATCGGCTACGGCCGCAGCCAGAGAAGGATAGCGGTCGAACTGCTGGCGGGACATTGCAAACAACATATCAAGACCTGGCGGATGACGTTGTGGATGTATGGGATAGCCAGGCATACGTTCGACAAAATTGGCCAGGAAATCGGCGTTGTTGGTAACGGTTGCTCCAACATTAAAAAACCCACCCGATTCCATGGATACAGTGCGCATAAAAAGCGGCTCAATGATGTCAGCATGGTCCAGATAGAGCAGGCTAAATTGTAGTAAAACGGTCATCAAACCGGCAAAGAGCAGCGCGACAAGGGTGTGTCTTTTACGAAACGGCCGTTTTTCCCACCACCAAATAAACAAAACGTAACCGGCCAACAAAACAACCGAAAGCCACAAACGCTCGATCGTACCGGGGATCACATACGGCCAGCGCCACTCTTTTGGCCCGCGCAGCCAGGGCGATACATTAAAAACAATGCCAAGGGAATAAATCGCTGTCGCAACCAAGGCGATGAGCAATAGTCTGCTCAAAAATTTATTACGCATTTTTTTCGTTTATTCCAAAACCGTTATAGTTCATGAAACCAGCGCTTGTTATTCATTCCTGGTTCGGTAAATGGTTGCCTCAATGTCAAGCAAATACTTGCTGTCTGCTTTTACTTTTTCCCACTCATCTTGTGTCAGAAGCGAGTTTTTAAGCCAGTTGCTCCCCCCAAACTGTTCTATTGTGAACGAATTTGTAGCGATAGGCGCAAATGAGTTTGCGAGTGCGGAAGTGTAGTCAGGCCACGCAGGGGCTCCCCAAGGACCGCCAGACAACAGTACAATATAGTTTACCTGACTGGCTTTAATTTCTTCTTCAAAGTCAGCGAGGTTTTTCGGTGAGGCAGCCTCCAAAACAGTTGCCGGCATTAGCAAATCTGAGTATGCGTTTGCTGATGAACTGTTTGCGCCCAAATACCAGGCCAATGTTTGCGGACTGAAGCGATCCCAGTAATTAATAACAAAAAAGCGTTCCTCATAGGGGATATGCTCTGCGATCCAGGCTGCAAGATCATTGGTTGTAGGACTGGTTTCATAAGCGACGCCCATCACGGAAGGATAAGTGCGCAGGCGCTCCCAAACCGTGGGTACACTCAGGATAGAAATTACGAGAAAAGCCGCTCCGGCAAGCGCAAGGGCAACCGCCGTTGCCCTCGGCTTCTGCTTTGTCCGCCATCTCCCCACCGCCCGTGCCGCCATAACCCCGGTCAGAATGTGCGCCGCCGGAGCAACTGTGGCAATAAATCGTGGATTTTGTGGATGATTAACCAGCATAATTATTGTCATTCCACTAACAAAATAAATCAGCAGCAGACGAACACCGGTATCCCGCCAGTTAAACACGGCCCAAATAAGGGAAACGGCCGTGACCAATGCAAAAAGTGGGGAGGGTGAGTAATGCAAAGCAAAACTGCGCGGATAAAAAAGCAGATTGGCGGTTGTCAACCACGGTTCACTGTCTGACAACGGCCGTGTAAATCCAAAAAAGCCCGCCAGTTTAGTGGGACTACCCAGCCAAAGCAGCATCACCAATGCGAACGGACCAAATAACCAGATCCAACGCTGCTGCAACTGCTGCTTTAACCAGACAAGGCGATTATTTTGCTGATCTTTGAACAATGCCGGCAAGAGCAGTGACAACTCCAGCAAAATTAAGGCCGCCATTGTAATAACGCCAAACGTATATTTGGTGAGAAATGTGGCGGCAAGCAAGGCGCTTGTTAACAGTAAACGCTGTCGTGAAGGATTTTTTATGGCTCGCACATAGGCCCACAATAACAACAGGCTGATTAGCAAACCGGGCGCTTCCAGCATCGCCAGCGCCGAATTAATAAGGATCGGCTGCGCGGTCAACGTTAGGACGACAGCAATGACGCCGCCTAACCAGCCAACCTTTTCGTCCATTTCGATGCTGAGGGCCAGCATGACCGGCATCGCCAGAAACAAAGCGATAGCGCTGAACAAACGGGCCACAACGGCCGTTGTACCAAAAAGCGAAAAGAACAACGCCAGAATCCCAGAAGCGCCTGGTGGGTAAAAGTCCTGACCGTAGAACTCACGCGCGAAACCGCTAAAGTCACCCGCTCGCAGTTCTAGATACAGCGCCAAACCACGATTGGCATGGTTTGCTTCATCACTATCGAACGGGTAATCTTGGTAGGCGATAACCTGTTGGGCAATGATGAACACGGCGGCGGCGGCAAGAAGCATGATCAGCAGCAAAGCAACCCAGTTTTGGCGCCGATTATCCGGTAGCATGGTCATTAGGTTGCCTATTGTACGTTAACGATCGCAAATAGCAATGACGCGCCAGGGCAAAAGTTCAGGAACTCTTAGGACATGCTTCAATTGTGTTGACTTTAGATAGAGACTCTCATATCATCCCACAATCCACAGCGAAACTGCTGAGAAAATGGGCAAAGTATTTAATCAAATAACTGTAGCTTAAGAAATGGGGTCTAGCGTGCATCTATACCCCCAAAGCTCCATGTCATCAGGTATGGGGCTTTTTCATTACTGAAAATTGAATCCATCTTGTTCGATCACGATCAAAAGAAGATGTAAGAAATTTAGGGGCTAATGATGGTAACACCCGCAGGTAAAGAATGTCGTTTTTATTACCAGGACTTTTTTAGAGGTCGTTCGGAGCAGGAATGTCGTCTGGTGCGTAATAATCCTGAATCAGCCGACTGGAAACCCGGCGACTGCACAGATTGCCCTGTCCCAGAAATTTTGCTGGCCAACAGCAGCCCCGACCTGGTGCTGGAAGGCAAAATCAAAAAAGGCTTCATGGGGATGAGCCGGCGGGTTGAAGTAACAGCCTTCTGCAGCCGCCACCTGATTGACGTCTCCAAACCTCAGGTGGGCTGCCCCCAATGCGCTCAGGAAAAACCTGGCTTTCAAGAACTTTTTGGTGATTAATGATTAAAGCAATTCTATTTGATCTGGATGACACACTGCTCGGCAATGATATCGACACATTTCTGCCCCGCTATTTCAAGCTTCTGGGGCAATATGCCCGGCCCTTTCTCGACCAACAGCGGCTTATGCAGGCGCTCCTGTTGGGAACCGACGCCACAACCAAAAATATTGACCCAACCCTGACTAATCGCGAGGTTTTCTGGTCTATTTTTCAAGACTCAACCGGGATGGATGCAGCCGAAATGGAATTAAATTTTGATGCGTTCTACCGTAATGAATTTGAGCAGCTTCAAAACGTGGTTACCTGCAAACCTGTTGCTGCCGATCTTGTCAGGAGGTGTATTGACCTGGGGCTTCAAGTTGTTATTGCCACTAACCCGCTGTTCCCGCGGCGCGCCATTGAAGCACGGTTACGTTGGGCCGGTGTGCCCGTGACGGAATTTGATTACGCGCTTGTGACCACCTACGAAAATATGCACGCAACCAAGCCACAGCCGCTTTATTACAAAGAGATTTTGCAAAAAATAAACGGTTCCCCTGAAACCACGCTTATGGTTGGGGACAGTTGGGACAATGACATTGAACCGGCAGCAGGCTTGGGCTTGTTTACATATTGGATTGAACTGCCCGGCAAAACGCCAACCACGTCCACTATCCCGACCGGCTCCGGGTCACTAGGAAGGCTGTACAAACAAATTCAAGCCGGTTGGCTAATTCAACCTCCAATCTAACCTCATGCAACCACCGCCCATTTCTGAATTATTGGTTGATTTAGCTGCTTTTGCGAACAAACTGCTCATGGTACTCACCAGACCTGATATTGATTGGCGGCGGCGTCCGCAGGCAAATGAGTGGACTTTGAATGAGGTCATTTGGCATCTGTGCGATGTTGAGCAAGAAGTCCACCAGGTACGCTTTCAAGCCTTGTTGACACAAAATAATCCATTTATGCCGGGCGCAGCCACCGATGAGTGGGCGCGCGAACGCAATTATTATGCGCAGGATGGGCGAACTGGATTGGATGTTTTTTTGCAGGCGCGTCAGGAAACAATCGATCTATTATCAGGCCTGGATTCAGTAAGCTGGCAGCGATACGGCCGTCACGCTTTCTTTGGCGCCACGAGCCTGCACGAACTGGTGTATATCGCCGTCAAACATGATGCGGTACATTGGGAACAAATCCAAAACCTGCTTGGGGGAGCAGCAAAAGATGATGAAGCCCCCATCCCCAAATAATTTCGGGAAAGAAGACTTCCAAACTCAAAGCTGCATAATTTTTATAACTTGGAAAGGAATGTTTGCGTGAGTTGATTGTTTTTGCGTCCGCGCTGAATCAAAAAATCGATCAAGGCGGGAAAGCGCAAAAAAATCCTTTGGAAATTGTACGAGCGGCGTAAACCGGGCCATAATTCCTGCGCACATTGTTGCTCATATTGTTGCAGCGTTTGTAGGGAAGGGTCTCCTTTCATTAAAGCCATATGGGCAGTTTGAGCAGCCAATTCCGCTGAAATCATGCCGTTATGGATGCCGCCGCCGGTGATAGGGTTGATAAATCCAGCTGCATCGCCCACCAACATGGCGCCGTCAAATGCAAAACGTAGCCCTTTTTGCGAACCAAAACTAAGCTGCCAGGTGGCGATATCGTGCAGTTGGCCGCCCCGCTGCAGCCGCATTTTGATATCGGGCAGGCCCAGAAAATCCTGCAGCATATCTTCCAGCTTGCGTTTGCTCTTGCGAAAATGATCGAGGCGCATGCCCAATCCGATATTCGCGCGGTTATTGCCCATGGAAAAAATCCAGGCATAACCAGGCGAGATTTCTTTGTAAAGAAAAAATTCGGCCGTATTAGGAATTTCGGTTATGTCGTCAATATAAGCGCGCAAGGCTACTGCCCGATGTTTCGGTTTATGCTTTTCTTTTTTAGGGCGCAGGTTACGTGCAATGACCGAAGTGACGCCGTCAGCGCCAATTACTAGTTGGCTATGCAGATCGATGTTTTTGCTGGTACCATTTTCGCCCACGCGGGCGCTTACGCCCACCACACGGCCGTTTTCTATCAACGGCGCCTGTACCTGCGCCTGGCAAAACTCAACGCCGGACTCAACCGCCTGCTGCTGAATAATGGCATCCAGAACCATACGCGGCGCCACATAAGACCGCTCGCCATTTTCGTCCGGTTCAAGCGGCGCGCTCAATTCATACCCTTTGGGAGAGACCAGACGCGCCTGCGTAAGCAGGTTAAACGCACCTTGTTGAGCAGCGGATCTGATCTTTTCTTCCATCCCATACCGGTTCATAATTTTAATGACACCAGATGGCACGCCATCCCCACAAACCTTGTCCCTGGGGAAGGAAAACCGATCGAGTAACAGAACCGAATGGCCCTGTTGAGCTAAAATCGTTGCAGTTGTGGCCCCGGAAGGGCCGGCGCCGACTACGATTACATCATGTTTTTTATCCATATGATTTCACTTTCATCAAGAATTTAATGAGCCGAATTATAGCATTTTTATACGAAACAAGCGTCTAGGAAACCGCGAATTTGCGTGATGTTTATTTGAAAAGACGTTTCGTGGTTTACCTAAATTTCATAGCGATAATGAACCAAGAAACTCAAGTAATAACTGCCCTGCCACTGCTCAATGCCGATTGCCCAGGTTCCCCAATCAAAGCCAAGCGTATCGGCTGCCGGTCGATAGCTGCTGTAAAAAGAAACATCTGCATAGCCGTCCGGCAGTCGTACAATACCGGCTGTTGATCCACTGAGTAGTTCGTGGCACGCTTTTTGATTTGTTGGGAGCAAATCATTTTCGAGAAGCGGCAATATTATTGTTTGAAAGGGACCGATAACAGGTTCGCCGCTGCCTTCATCCACACCCCAGTCATATGATTTATTACTTGTAAAAAGCTGCATTAGTTCTGCGCCTTCGATTCGAATTTCCGGGTTCCACCAGTCGTGGCGCAGGCGCAGACCCCGATTAGGATGAACAAGTTGGGCAAGCATTGAGCTGTCTTTTGTTTGCACGGCCGTTTCAAGCATCTCTACCAAATCAAGAACGGCCGTATCTTTACAAAAAGCGAAAGCATCTATGGTCGTTGTTAAAAAACGGCTGTTGACCCAACCCGCGAGGCCGGCGTATTCAATTGGAACCCATATTGAGCCGGCCGTCATCGATCCCGGCCCCGTGATGCTGATACCATCTGCATCCGGCGCGAGGCTCCCGACTAGATTGTTATTGATCCCCGGAGCGGAACGCACGTTTAATACGTCTTGTGCATCGACAAAAACAACCTGATAGGTCGTGGCAGCAAGTAAAGGCGCCGGAACGGCCGTTTCTGTCGGCGTCTCTGCAGGTAAGGGCATTTCCACTGCGGTGGGTGAAGGCGGAGCAGCCGTGGTCGGCTGCACAGGAGAAGACGTGGTCGGCTGGACGGGAGAAGCCGTGGTCGGTTGCACACGAGCAGCCGTGGTCGGCTGCACAGGAGCAACCGTAGCCAGACTACTCGTCTCGCGCAGTTCAGGCTGTGACGCAGGATTAGCTGCGGGCGTTTCTGCGCAGGCGCAAACCAGTAGAAGGCAAATTAAAAAAGCAAACCATTTTACAGGCGTAATTTGAACCATAACTGATATAACGTCTATCTTCTTTACAAATTGAATTTGATGCTAATCACATCACCATCGTGGACAAGATAAGTTTTGCCTTCCTGGCGCAGTTTACCGGCCGAGCGCGCCGCAGCCATGCCGCCGGCGGCAATTAAATCATCGTAATGCACTGTCTCGGCGCGGATAAAACCTTTGGCCAGGTCAGTATGGATAACGTCGGCAGCCTGAACGGCCGTTGCCCCACACTGCACAGTCCAGGCGCGCACTTCATCCTCACCCACCGTGAAAAAGGATTGCAATCCCATCAAATCGTAGCTCAGACGAATGACGCGATCCAGACTCAACTCCTCGACGCCGTATTCATCCATGAACAGCGCCAGCGATTCCTCATCACCCTCTGCGCTTACCTGAGCCAACTCCATCTCCAGCTTACCGCGCAAATTGACGACCAGGGTCTGAGGAAAAGCATCATCCAAAATGATTTCGTCCTGATCATCTCCGATATTGATGATCACGACGATCGGCTTCAACGTTAACAAGCCAAAGCCGCGTAAATTCTTAGCCTGTTCTTCCGTCAGATCGAGCGCGCGTAACGGCTGTTCGTCAGACAAAGTCACATTCAATTCCTCAAACAAAGCCAGTTCCGCCTGCGCCGCAGCCTTATCCTTTATGGCGCCTCTACGCAAACCATCAACTAATTTCTCAATGCGGCGTTCAACAATACCCAGATCGTTGAGCAGCAGTTCCATGTCTAACGCTTCCAAATCACGCACAGGATCAATAGAGCCGTCAGGATGGGGCGCCATATCGTTCTCAAAAGCGCGTACCACGTGTACAAAGCCGTCTAATCCCGCCAGGTGGTTCAAAAGAGCGCCGCTCAAACCACCGCTTTCATTGGCTCCTTTTTGTATGCCGGCCACATCAGTATAGATGATACGCGCACAGGTTGTTTTTCGTGGGTTAAACATTTTGCTCAACACATCCACACGCGTATCCTGAACATCAACAACGGCCGTTATCACATCAAACCGTCCCCCCATACTTTGTCCAGTAGGGGCATTTCCCTTTGTAAGCGCATTAAAAATCGTCGTTTTGCCTGCACCTGGCAGGCCAATAATACCTAATTTCATAGGGAAGGATTTTACTCAGGAAACAACATTCGTAAAAGGGAAAGGAAAAACGTGAGAAATTACTCAGTCGCGGTCAGGCCGCTTGACGGGGTTCTAGGCAAGCGAATGAAAAAAGTACTGCCCTCGCCCACCTTGCTTTCTGCCCAGACCTCGCCGCCATGTACCAGAGAAATCGACTTGACAAGCGCCAAACCCAAACCGGAGCCTGATTGCAATTTTCCAGCTGAACCGCGATAAAATTGATCAAATATTCGCGGCAGTTCATCATCTGGAATCCCAACGCCCCAATCTCGAACAGAAATAATCAACTGTGTATCTTCATCTACCATTCTGATTTCGATGGACGGAGTTTCACCAGAATATTTAATCGCGTTTTCAATAAGGTTGCTAATGGCGCTGTGCAGCATGGTTTTGTTCCCTGTTATGAGACAAGGACACTCGCCATCAAGCTGTAGCGTGATCTTAAATACAGGCGCCCGTGTGCTGAATTCATCCGCTAACTCATGCAAAATCAAACATAATTCGAAAGTTTCAGCATTCAAATCAATTTGGGTCGCATTGATTTTGGCCAGCTCCAATAAACTCGTCACCAGCGTCAACATCCGTCCGGAAGATAATACGATTTGTTCAACACAGGCATGCTGCATTGAATTTAGCGCGCCAACTTGCTCCAACATTTCTGAAAAGCCAATAATCGAAGTCAATGGCGCGCGCAAATCATGAGATACCGTGGCGATAAATTCATCCTGAATCTTGCGATTATTAGCCGCTATCTCAAAAAGACGCGCATTCGTAACGGCAACCGCAACGGCCGATGCAATCGACAAAGCCTGTTCCACATCACGATCGTCAAAGTCCCCATTCTGCTTATTGAGAAGCTGCATAACCCCCAGAACTTCCTTACGAAAATTCAAAGGCACAGATAAAAGCGAGCGCGTCTTAAAACCGGTGCTGGTATCGATTGCGCGGTTGTGCAGTGGATGATTGGCAGCGTCATTGGTATAAAGCCAGCGGCCAGTTTCCGCCACATAACCAACAAATCCAGTCCCTATTGGCACTTCAAGCGTATTCAACGGTTTTGAAGGCGTGCCCACATTCGCATAAACCCGTAAATACTGCCGATTTTCATCCAAGAGCCAGAGTGAAACCGCTTCGATATGCCAGCTGTTTTGCACCTGCTGCACCGTGAGCCGGATAATCTCATCAAGATTCAAAGAGGATGTAATCACCCGCGTGATTTCAATTAAAGTATCTAATTCAGCCAGACCAGACGCCAGCGCCTGATCCGCTGCCTGAAATACGCGTGCGTTTTCTAGCGCAATAGCAGCGTAATCGGCCAAAAATGACAAAAGAAACTCTTCCCGTTTACTAAAGGCCGTCATGCTGGTCAGATTCGCGACACTTAAAACGCCCATCGTTATGCCACGCAGCTTGAGCGGCACATGCGCCACGGCGCGCACAAACAGGTCCGGAGCCAGCAAAATACCCTTCAGTGAAAAACCAGTCTGGCGCAGCGGTTTACCGCTTACCATAACTTGACCAGCCTGGGCGTCATTTATAGCCATCTGCTTGATCGATTTTTCTTGGTGCGGCGCATCGTTTGATAAATGATTGTGGACTGTAAAAAACTGTCCGGCGCTGTCCGGCAACCAGATCATGCTTGCCTGTGCATGCGTTAAATAAAGAGCCGCATCCAGGACGCGCTGCAACACCTTGTCCACGCTGGTGAGCGAAGTGATCGCTTTACCAATCTGGAACAACGTTTGCATCTCTTGTGACTGGCGGCTTGTTTCCAATTTTGCGAGGCGCAGCTTTTCAGCTAATTCCTCAATATCATTCTGCAAACGTTGTTCACCCAGCGCCCGATCAATCGTATCCAGGATTTCTTCAGTGGTGAATGGTTTGATGAGATAATCTTTTGCGCCTAAACGAAACGCTTCGATTGCGCTCAATTCAGAGCCATAACCGGTCATCAGAATGACGGGAATATTGATACTTTCATTCGCCAATGCTTGCAGAACATCCAACCCGGTCATTTCTGGCAAATTAAAGTCCAACATGATCAAGTCAGGTTCAAGTTCCTGAATTAATTTCAGGCCCGTTTTCCCATCATATGCATGCCGGGTCTGATAACCTTGCGGCGGCAGAATGCGCTCAGCAAGATGCTTAACAATCTCCTTACTATCGTCTATAATCAGGATGCATTCACCGTTCATCGTTTAAACCTGAAGGCGTTGGTCTTAAATGCTTAAATCTCACGTCTAACGCCTGGACAATTGAAATTATAACACGAAATAAATCATGACCCGTACAATTCGCGCTCCTAAAGGAAATAAATTGCATTGCAAAGGTTGGTTGCAAGAAGCAGCTTACCGTATGTTACAAAACAACCTTGACCCGGAAGTGGCCGGCGATCCTGAAAATCTAATTGTTTATGGCGGCCGTGGGCGTGCAGCACGTAATTGGGAAAGCTTTGATGCTATTTTACGCTGTTTGCGAGAACTGGAAAATGACGAAACCCTGCTTGTACAAAGCGGCAAGCCTGTCGCCATCTTCCACACCCACGCCGACGCGCCGCGTGTTTTGATCGCCAATTCCAATATCGTACCCCATTGGGCCACCCAGGAAAATTTTGACAAATGGGAGGCGGCCGGTTTGATTATGTATGGTCAAATGACAGCCGGCAGTTGGATTTATATTGGTACGCAAGGAATCCTTCAAGGTACGTTTGAGACCTTTGCAGAGGCTGCGCGCCAGGCCGGCTGGCCTTCATTACGCGGCAAGTGGGTCTTAACGGCCGGTTTGGGTGAGATGGGCGGGGCACAGCCGCTGGCCGTTACAATGAATGCTGGCGTGGCCCTTATTGTGGAGGTTGATGAGTGGCGCGCCCAACGTCGCTTAAAACATCGTTACATCGACGAAGTAGCCGAAAATCTGGATGATGCGCTGCGGCGTGTAGAGCATTATGTGACCGCTGGTGAGCCGCGCTCTATTGGCCTGATTGACAATGCCGCAGCCGTTTTCCCTGAACTGTTGGCGCGCAACATCATCCCCGATATCGTCACCGACCAGACGTCAGCGCATGATTTCCTTGCGTATTTCCCCCATCAAATGAGCTTTGAGGCCGGGCGCGGACTGCGCGAGCGTGATCCGGCAGCCTTTATACGTCTGGCTGAAGCCTCAATGGCGGAGCAGTGTGCGGCGATGGTTGGTTTTCTGAAGCAGGGCGCCATTGTTTTTGATTATGGCAACAATTTGCGCCAGCGCGCCTTCGACGCCGGCGTGACAGACGCTTTCAGTTATCCCGGGTTTGTACCGGCTTATGTGCGACCTCTATTTTGTGAGGGCAAAGGGCCATTCCGCTGGGTCGCCCTGAGCGGCGATCCGCAGGATATTTATGCTACAGATCGCGCAATCTTAGAACTTTTCCCTGATGATGCCCATTTACACAGATGGATCAAAATGGCGCAGGAAAAGGTGCATTTTCAGGGGCTGCCGGCGCGAATTTGCTGGCTAGGGTATGGCGAACGCGCCCGGGCCGGTTTGCGGTTCAATGAAATGGTTGCCAGCGGAGAAGTGCAGGCGCCCATTGTGATCGGCCGTGACCACCTGGACGCCGGTTCGGTGGCGAGTCCTAATCGTGAAACGGAAGGGATGTTGGATGGCTCCGACGCCATTGCCGACTGGCCGATTTTGAATGTATTGATCAATGCCGTCAGTGGAGCGACCTGGGTGAGTTATCATCATGGCGGCGGCGTGGGCATCGGCTACAGCCTGCACGCCGGCCAGGTGATTGTGGCGGATGGAACGCCGGAAGCGGCAGCGCGTTTGGAGCGTGTGCTAACTGTTGATCCAGGTATGGGGGTGGCGCGGCATGTTGATGCCGGCTATCAGCGCGCTGTTGATGTGGCGCGTGAACGCGGCATCAAAATCCCAATGTTGGATTGATTTTACGTAAATATATGTTCATGTTATATTTCCCAGCGATTAGGTAATTCACAAAAAGTTCTTTGACTAAAAATCGTGGTATTTTTGTGAATTCTTCAAGGAAACCGCGAATTTACGCATTGGTTATTTCAAAATTCTTTTCGTGGTTTACCTGATTTGTCTGGGTGAAAGGGTGATGCGTATGTTACCCGCTATTGGAGGTAGAATGATGCATTTTCGGCAGCGAAGTTTGTTTAGTTTATTCTTGATTTTGGCGTTGAGTCTGGCGCTGGCGGCCTGTGTACGACCGGTTCCCGGAAATGAAGTCCCTGCGCCCACTGTGACGGCTGAAGAACAGCCAACCAACGAGTCCGATGCCGGCGCGCCCGAAACGCCTACTGCAGAATCGCCGCCAGATGCATATCCTTATCCTGGAACAGAAGCGGAACAGAGCGGCGATACACTACCGCTGGAAGAACCAGAAACGCCGGATGAAACGGCCGTTGACCAGCCATACCCCGCTCCCGAGGAAACGAGTACCGATGAGGGTGAGGGCGCAGGAGAAGAAACGGCCGAATCTCCCACTGATGACCAAGAACCTGCTCCAGTCGAAGCGCCGCGCGTCATTGAACATGTTGTGGAGCCCACGCAAACGCTGTACAGCATCGGTCTGGTATATGGTTATTCCTGGGTCATTCTGGCCGAGTACAACGACATAGCCAACCCTGCAGCGCTTTCGCCGGGCCAGGTGATTCGAATTCCTTCGTTGGCAGAGTTAGAAGATTACCTGGCTGCAAAAGAAGCCGCCGCTCTGGGTGGAGAAGCTGTACCGGAACCGGCCGCAGCGACTGAATATGTCGTGCAGGAAGGGGATAATCTCTACAGCATTGCCCTGAAACATGGTTTGAATTGGGTGCAAATCGCCGAAGCAAACGGCATTACGGATCCCACACAAATTAAGGTGGGTCAGACGCTGCAAATACCGGCGGCGCCCTAAAAACAGGTGAATATGAGTTGGCCAGGCGTTATCCAAAAATATCGTGACTACATGCCCTTTGCCGATGATGTGCAGATTATTACGCTCAATGAAGGCAACACGCCTTTAATTCCGACGGCTCGACTGGCCGACAAGCTGGCTCCCGGCGCCGGTCTGAAGCTTTATCTAAAATACGAAGGCTTAAATCCAACAGGCTCATTCAAGGATCGCGGCATGACGGCGGCGATTACGCAGGCCGTTTATGAAGGTTCATCAACTGTGATTTGCGCCAGCACGGGCAACACAGCCGCCAGCGCCGCAGCCTATGCGGCGCGCGCCGGTTTGCGCTGCCTGGTTCTGGTGCCGGAAGGCAAAATTGCGCTGGGGAAGCTGGCTGCTTGCCTGGCGTATGGCGCGGAAGTGATCAGTATTGATGGTTCATTTGATGACGGGTTGGATATGGTGCGCGCGATTGTGGAGCGACAGCCTGTCACGCTGGTGAATTCTATTAATCCGTGGCGGCTGGAGGGTCAAAAAACAGGCTCGTTTGAGATTATCGACCAGCTTGGCGGCCATGCGCCTGACTGGCACTGCTTGCCGGTCGGCAACGCTGGCAATATTTCAGCTTATTGGATGGGTTATAAGCAGTATGGCAAGGGACTGCCACATGTTTTGGGCGGGCAGGCAGCCGGTTCTGCGCCCATTGTGCTTGGTAAGGTTGTAGAAAAACCCGAAACCATTGCTACGGCTATCCGCATTGGCAACCCGGCGCGCTGGCGGCAGGCGTTAGAGGCATTGGACGAGTCGGGGGGGATCATTACGGCCGTTTCCGATGCGAAAATTCTCGAAAGCTGGCATCTATTGGCCAAAGAGGAAGGCGTGTTTGTGGAGCCGGCCTCCGCTGCCGGGCTGGCGGCGCTGAAACAGCAGATTGAATTGGGCGCAATTGATCCGGTGGGCAAAACGGCCGTTTGTGTGTTGACGGGGCATGGTTTGAAAGACCCGGGAACGGCCGTTGACCAGGCCACAGCGCCTATCACCCTGCAAGCCAATATTGACGCGCTGGAAGCTTATCTGAGCCAGTAATTTTAATAAAATCAAGCGTTGTTTTGGGCGGCAGTGGGTGCGCCTGAAACGCGCGCCAGCGCTTTTTGCCAGCTCTCTTCCTCAGTCGTACTGATTGGTTCTCCGCGAAAACGATGATCCCGCTTGCGAATATACTCATCTAGCTCTGCGATTAACGCTGTAAGCTGCGGCCGGGTGATGTTGATTAGCTGCTCAAAAACGTACTGGTTGGGCACGCGGTTCAGAGCTTCACGCAGGTGGGGCAAACAAAAACCGTCCGCTTCTTTTAAGGCGCTGATCAGGCGTTCATCGTCGATTTCCAGATATTCCAACAATGCTTTATAAGCCAGATGCACCATCTCATTGTACCGTTCACAGGCAGGGCAAACGGCGGAAGGATTCAAATAACGGCCGTTTTTCTCCGAAACAGGCGTGGAATCTTCCAAATTAATCGCTTCCATTACGGACTTAAATGCGCTGCGGCGTGATTTTTTAAAGCTGCTGGCATCCAACTGTTTATTCAATGTATTCAAAATATCGCGGTGGACAATGGCAATGCCCAAAGGCGCGCTTTCACCCGCGTCCGGGAGCTGCCAGGCATGTTCATGGCAATAACCATATGATTGGCGCAGCGTTTCACGTAGGGAAATACTGTTGACGCTGTCAAAAATCATGCCTTCCAGATGACGCGTGGCCGCTTTTTGTCCAATTCGGCATAAGGGACAGCCAGACTCGCTGCTGGCGTCAATCAGATCATAATAGCTGAATGGGCGTGGTTTGTTACTCATGAGGCGGCTGCACCAAAATCAAGATATTTTTCTTCAATCCAGCCCGTCTCATTGCCCACCGTCGTAACTTCGCGCCACAAAACGCCGCCCATATTGGCGTGACCCGGTCGCAGTATAACAATGTCGCCCCCGTTCAAAATCACCAGATTTTGATTACTGCCGGGAGTGCGCCGCAGCCAGACGGTGCTGGTGCCAATGTTGAGTACGGCCGTTTCCTCAATAATCCGGGTTGGCGTCAATGTAGGCGTGGGTGTAGCTGTGGCTGTTGGAGTGGGTGTGGGCGTCGCTGTGGGGGCATTGGTTGGCGTTGCCGTGGGCGTCGCTTCAGGCGCCTGGTCTGGGGGAGAAATATCTTCTTCTGCAGCCGGCGCTGTTGATGATTCGGCGCTCTCGTCTATTTCGACGCCGGTCTCGTCAGCGAGCGTATTGGCTGCGCCCGAATCTGTCGGTGTGGCCACCGCCAGACCGGACATGGCGCCGCTGTTGTTTGTGGGTGTTGAGACTGTGTTGGTTATGGCTGCGGGGTTATCCTGGGAAACGGCCGTTGCCGTTATCGGGTTGACAGCCCCCAGTGTATCGGGCGTGTCAGCCGGGGAAACATTAATTTCCGCGATTGGTTCTGCAGCGGTGTTGCGCCCTTCAAGCGGTACGCCTGCCAGAAAAAAACCAAATGCAAGCAATAACGACGCCAGCGCATAACCGGTAAAGGTACGCGCGCGCAGGTCCAGCCGGTTACCGGCCAGCCCCAGCCTTTTCATCAAACGCGGCGATTGGGCAATATAAGCCAACAGCAGCAAAATGAAAGTGATAACGGCCGTTGCGCCCATGCCGATTAATGTCCACACAGGAAATCCCATAATGGCAACATTATAACGACTTTAAGATGAACGTGAAGGTAAACCGCCGGAAGTTATTAAAAATCACATATACGCGCTTGGCGTGATTTCCAAAACGCCTGTGATCCAGGTATAATCCAAACCCGACACTGGCGTTTTTTTATTTTATCGGGAGACTGTCGTTTCCTTGAGGAATTCCCAGATTTCGTTTCGCAGGAATTCAAAAACTTTGTGGGAATTACCTAAAACAATAGATTTAGAACATATAAATTTGATTCGTAGTGCGACACAAACAAATCAATCGGCAGGTCGTGCTGCACAAATCACTTACAAAACGGAGCAAAAACATGGCAAAACAATACGATGTTGTCGTTCTTGGCGCTGGCCCTGGTGGATACGTTGCTGCTATTCGCGCCGCCCAGTTGGGTCAAAAAGTCGCCGTTGTCGAAAAGGAATACATGGGCGGCGTTTGCCTTAATATTGGCTGTATTCCCACCAAAGCCCTGCTTAAAAATGCCGAGTTGGCGCACACCTTGCAGCATGGCGCGCGCGAGTTTGGATTCTCTTTTGACAACCTGGAGCTTGATTATGGCGTGGCCTTCAAGCGCAGCCGGCAGGTTTCCGCGCGCCTGGTAAAAGGCATCGGTTTCCTGATGAAAAAGCATAAGATTGATGTCTTCGATGGCGTCGGCAAACTGGTCGGGCGTGAATCTGTGCAGGTGACGCTCAATGAAGGCGGTGAAGAAACGTTACATGCGCGCAATATTGTCATTGCCACCGGCGCGCGGCCGCGCACCTTGCCCGGCGTTGCCTTTGACGGCGCACGTGTCATCTCTTACATTGAAGCCATCCTCAGCGATACGCTGCCGCAGAAAATAATTGTGATCGGCGGCGGCGCAATTGGGGTTGAATTTGCCTACGTATGGGCCAATTATGGTGTGGATGTCACGATCCTTGAAATGATGCCCCACCTGCTGCCCAACGAAGAGCCGGAAGTCAGCGTCGTCGTGGAAAAAGCCTACAAAAAGCTGGGCGTCAGCGTCCACACAGGCGCGCGCGTTGAAACGGTCAATACAACCGATGCAGGTGTGTCCGTAACGCTGCAGAATGGTACACAATTAACCGCCGACCAGGTGATGCTGGCGATCAATTTTATGCCCAATGTCGAAAATCTGGGCCTGGAATCGGCCGGCGTCCAGTTAACCGAACGCGGTAACATTGATATTGACGCCCGGATGCGTACCAATGTGCCCAATATTTACGCCATTGGGGATGTGGCCACCGATTATCGTCTGGCGCACATTGCTTCGGCCATGGGCATTGTGGCGGCCGAAACCATTGCCGGCCATGAAACCATGACGTTGGATTACAAGATGCTGCCGCGCTGTACCTACTGCGTGCCGCAGGTAGCCAGTTTTGGTCTCACCGAAGCCCAGGCGAAAGAAGCGGGTTACGAGGTCAATGTCGGCCAGTTCCCCTTCCAGGCTAACGGCAAGGCGTTGGGCATGGGTGAACGGGATGGCTTTGTCAAAATTGTGGCCGATGCCAAATATGGTGAAATCCTGGGCGCCCACATGGTTGGCCCTGATGTAACGGAGCTGCTGCCAGAATTAACCCTGGCGCATAATGCAGAGTTAACGGCCGAAGAAATCGCCCGCAATGTACACGCCCACCCAACATTGAGCGAAGTGTTGATGGAAGCAGCGCATGGCGTTGAAGGCGAACCAATACATATTTAGTGAGTCACACCCACCACCATCACGATAACCCATTTTTTAACCGGCAGCGCATCACTGATCCAACCTATTTTCATGGGCGTGAGCGCGAGGTGGAAGCGCTGTACGGCGCAATTGCAACACGCCAATGCCGTTCGGTTGTGGGTGAACGCAAAATGGGCAAAAGCTCTCTTTTGACCCATCTCTCTTGCCCTGACTCTTTGCGGCGGCATGGATTTGATCCGGAGCGTTTTGCTTTTATCTATGTTGATCTGGAGGGAATGGCTAATATCAGCTACGCTGAGTTTTGGCCGGAAGTACTTGACCAACTTGAACTGGCGCTGCCTGAATCGCAGCCGCAGTTATTGAGCCAGACGCATGCCCTTGCATCACAGGCAGATGTGCGTTTTATGCAGGTGCGTCGCTTGCTGCGCCGGATTGAGCGCGCGGGCATAACGGTCGTCTTAATGCTGGATGAATTTGAAAGTCTGGCAGGCAATGGCGCCTTTGCCCCCAGTTTTTATGGTGAACTGCGCAGCCTGGCAGGCGAATTGGGCGTGGTTTATATCACGGCCTCTAAACGCAGCCTCTATGATTTGACTTACCGGCACGCAGATACATTATCATCCCCATTTTTTAATATTTTTTCAGAGGAAGCGCTAGAACTGATGCCAAATGATGAGGCGGCGGGACTATTACGTAGTTTATCTACTTTGCCAGCCGGACTGCCTTTCTCGGCGGAGCAGATTGAGTTTTTAATTTACCTGGCAGGACCACATCCTTTCTTTTTGCAAGTTGCCGGATCTTATTTGTTTACTGCGCGTGATAATGAAGCTGTAAACGGCCGTGTTCCCGAACAGGTGGTTCAGCGCTTCAAAGCAGAAGCTGAAGACCATTTTCGTTATTTATGGGGCCAGTTATCGGATCGCGAACAAAATGTTTTACTGAATCTGGAAACGGCCGTTGCCAATCCGGCAATCTTTCGTAGCTTACATGAAAAAGCGCTCGTGGTTCAAGGCGGTGAGGGTCATTGGCTGCCCTTTAGCCGCGCTTTTGCCGAATTTTTACAGCGGACAGATATTTTAGAACGGCCGTTTCCTGCAACCATTGCCCGCAGTGACACAGGCGATCTTTCCGGCGTCACCCTGGGCAGCTACCGCGTGCTGAACCCCATCGGACGCGGCGGCATGGCAGTCGTATACAAAGGGTATCAGGCCACGCTTGACCGGTATGTAGCCATCAAAGTTATGTCCCACACCGTGGCCGAAGACCAGACTTTTATCGAGCGTTTTCAGCGTGAGGCGGCCGCAGTGGCTCGACTGCGCCATCAAAACCTGGTTCAGATGCTGGATTTTGGCCTGCATGCCGACATCTCTTACATGGTGATGGAATTTATCGATGGGGAAACGCTCAAAACACATATCCGCACAAAACAGGCGGAAAAGAGCAATTTAATACTTAGCGATGTGGTGCAAATTGTGCAGGATATCGCGTCTGCCCTGGATTATGCCCATGCCCACGGTATCGTTCACCGGGATGTCAAACCCGCCAATATCATACTGCGCCGCGAGGACAGGCTGGCCGCTTTGACCGGGGCCGTGCCATTTACGGCCGTTCTAACCGATTTTGGCGTCGCCCGCATGTTAGAAGGCATACAGATCACCGGCACCGGGGCCGCCATCGGTACGCCCGATTATATGTCACCCGAACAGGCGCAAGGGCAGCCGGCAACGGCCGCATCCGATATTTACGCGCTGGGTGTTGTTTTATATGAAATGCTGACCGGTGAACTGCCCTTTACTGCGGATTCCCCCGTTGCCGTACTCCTGAAGCATATGCAGGCGCGCCCGCCGCACCTGCTTGAAAAAGCGCCCTATCTGCCCCCCGGCCTGGAACTGATCGTAACCCGCGCCCTCGCCAAAGAACCCCAAGACCGGTATCCAACCGCCGGCCACATGGCCGCTGCCCTGGCAAATACAGTAGAGGCGGAGCTGTGACCAAACGCACAATTAGCGTTGGGTTATTAGCGGGTTTGCTGCTGAGCCTGGCTGGAATTTATCCGCTAATAGGCATGGCGACGCCGCTTGTGCTGCCTGCCTGGCAGCCGCCGATCGCGAATGAACTTCTGCACGGGCTTCTGCTGATGTTTTCTGCTGCTGTGGGTCTGCCGGTCTTTTTCCTCGGAGGAGCATGGGCCGCGCGGCGCGCGCCGGCCTATGGCATATGGCAGGGATTGCGGGCCGGCGCAATCGCCGGTGCGACGGCCGGAGCCGGTTGTTTCCTCACGCTGATCTCACCCTTGAACGCGTTAAGCGCCTATGGCCTGATCCTTACCCACCTTCCGCGACTCATTGCCGCAGAGCCGCTGCCCCCCACCGTGCTGCTGCGTTATGTTTCTACATTTGACAATTTTGGCTTTTCATTAGAACTCACGTTGCTGATATTTTTTGTTGTTTGGGGCGCGACAGGCGCATTTGTCGGCTGGCGGCGGGGTTATCCGCCGGTGCAATCGCGATACACTTTATTCGGTCTGGTTGCGGTTGGAAGAAACCCGCGTGACTGGTTTGCAAATGATGAAACAGAAATTCGCACCGGTTTACGGGTAGGTGTAGCCGTTGGCTTGTTAGCGTTAATTACAACTTTCGGCTGGTTTTATGCTGGAATTGCTCAAGACTTGCCTGAATTTGATCGGGTCATGCAAACCAGCCGCACCGGCATGATCACCGGCCCGATCAGCCAGGCAATCAGCGTACTCTCCCCCATGCTGGTATTTGCCTTGTTTGCTTATGGCGTTGTCATCATTGCCCTGATTAAGAACCCCAAAAATCTCTTTGCGTCACGCACCCAGGCAGTGCTTCTGGCATCGGTCATTATTGCAACATTTCTGTCAGCAGTTGGTTTGCGCATTACTTACTTTAATTTAGGACTTTTACCCTTTTTCCTTTCCCGCGCGATTCGGGATGATCCATCCCAATTTATGGCGTTGATTCGGCAAATTGAACCGCTGCTTAACTCGCTGGCCGTGCCGCATTTTTTGATAATCGGGACTGTAGTTCTCGGTTGGATAACCGTTGCCCTGACAATTATCAACGGCCTGGTTTTGGGCATGCTGCAGGCAGTTATCAGCATTTTACTGGTGACACTCGTACGCCTTCGCCCAGTTGATCGCGCAGTCCAATTACAGCGCCGCCTGCGTCACCACCAAGAAGAAATTTTGCCGCAACTACACCAGCTTTTTGCACAATTCCCCGACGCCTACGACATTTTAGTACACCTTTCGATTCGCACTTCCAAACACCAACCAGACATATCACGTCTCTCGGCTGCATTGCACACGATGGCCACAAGCGCTTACAGCGGCGACCGTATTCAGACGGTCGATGCGGTACGCGACATTTTTGACGCCCATCCTGAGTGGCAGTGGTCGTCAGATTTTGGTCTTGTTTATCATACCCTGCATGATGTACTCAGCGCGCGTAAACTGGAAGATATTCTGGCTTTGCAGTCGCCCAACCAGCAGCATACTCAGTCGCTGCCGGCTCACATGGCGCGTAGTATGCAGGTTATTAGGCGCATTAATACAGAGCTGCGCAAAACAATGAAGGTGGATGATCTGGCTACGCAGCTTATCTTTTTGGAGAATGGTTTGGCCGCCATTCACGCCGCACAACGTTTTGTCCAGGTTGAAATGGGTGAATTGGAAGATTCGGCCGTTATTTTGCCGGAGCGGGCTGCCTTAGGGGACGCCCTGGATCATTGGCAGGGGATTGTGCTGGATGCAACCAAACGCATCAAGGGCAGGGCCGACCTCGTTTCAACTCTGCAAAGCCGTTTATGCGCTTTTTGTGCGCCGCTGCCGCTTGTGTGGCAGATACAAAACCGGGGTTTGAATGTCGCTCAGGAAGTGCGTTTGCGCTTACTGCCCGGGCCAGATTACACCATTGACGAGGGCGAGGCGGAAATTGAAATTTTGCCGCCGGGTGAGGAACGCCAGGTGGCTTTGAACATATTCCTACAGGAAAATGTTTCCCGCGTGCGGGTTGCATGGGAAATTTTGTATGATGACGCCGTGGTAGATGACCGCGTGTTAACTTTTGCGGATGTGGTGACGTTTGAAGCGCCGGAACGGCCGTTTCAACGCATTTTCCCAATTCCTTACGTAACCGGAACCCCCTTAAAGACAGACGATGTATTTGTTGGGCGCGAAGATGTGTTTGCCTTTATTCGCGAGAACCTGCTGGGAACACACCAGAACAACGTCATCATCCTGCACGGTCAGCGGCGCACGGGTAAAACCTCTGTGTTATACCGGCTAGGGCAGGTGATGTCTGAATCACACGTGGGCGTTTTGGTTGATATGCAGGGCAAACCGGCGCGCAATGAAGCTGATTTTCTCTATTCTATCGCCGATGATATTGTGTTTGCGCTGGAAGACGCCGGGATTGATGTGGCGCTGCCGGAGCGCGGCGATTTTTCCGAAGCGCCCGAATTTTATTTCCGCGCCCGATTTTTGCGCAGCCTGTATCCACATTTGAACGGCAAACATTTGCTGCTGATGTTTGACGAATTTGAAGAACTACAGCGGCGTGTTGAAAACGGCCGTTTACAACCTGAAATTTTTCAATTCCTGCGTAACTTGATGCAGCATGAGCAAAAGGTTGATTTTGTCTTTTCCGGCACGCATCGGCTGGAGGATTTGAGCGCCGATTATTGGTCAATTCTGTTTAACATCGCCGCCTACAAACCCATCACCTTCCTGGAACCGGCTGAAATACACCGCCTGATGAATGCGCCGGTTTCAGACTATGGCATTGAATATGATCCTTTGGCGGTTGAGCGCATCATTCAAGTCGCCGCCGGCCATCCTTATTTCACTCAACTCATCCTGCACGAGTTGATGGTGTATCACAATAACACGGAGCGCAATTATTTAACCGCAGCGGACGTGGACCAGGTGGTTGAACGTATTTTAGAGCGCGGTGAGGCGCACTTTAAGCATATTTGGGCCGAATCGTCCGCTGAAGAACGGCTGGTATTACAAGCCACGGTGGAACTGCTGCATAACGCTGATGTCGTTGACAGCCAGGATATACACAGTTTGCTGTTTGCGCGCGGTTACCAATCGGATGATAACTGGCAAAAAGCACTGGATGCCCTAAACGGCCGTGACATTCTCACTCGCCGCGATATCAAAAGCGGCCGTTATCGTTTCAAAGTAGACCTGATTCGCCTCTGGATTGAGCGTACGCGTCCCACACTTTAGTTTACCGGAATAAACTGTTTACGGCCGGGGCCTACCGAGATGTAGCTGACCGGCACGCCAGTTTGCGCGCTGATAAATTCAACATATTTGCGGGCGTTTACCGGCAGGTCGCCCAGCGCGCGGATTTGCATGATATCTTCTTCCCAACCGGGCAGCGTTGCGTAGATTGGTTGGCAGCGCGCCAAGAGGTTCAAATCAGTGGAGAAAAAATCAATGCGTTCACCGTCCAGTTCGTAAGCGATACAAACGGGTATTTCTGCCAGACCACTTAGAATGTCCAGCTTCGTAATCACAAATTCAGTCAGGCTGTTAACGCGGCGGGCGTGACGCAAGATGTTAAGGTCGAGCCAGCCCACGCGACGTGGCCGGCCGGTTGTGGTGCCGTATTCATCCCAGGGATTCTCACCGGTTCCGCGCAGCCGAATAGCCGGCCCGCCAGCCAGTTCGGTCGGGAAAGGGCCGCTGCCGACGCGGGTCGTAAACGCCTTGGCGACGCCTACAATGCGCCCAACGGTTTTGGGGCCGACGCCTAAACCGGTGAGCGCGCCGCCCGCCGTCGGGGAAGAGCTGGTAACAAAAGGATATGTGCCATGATCAATATCGAGCAGCGTCCCTTGCGCGCCTTCCGCCAGCACAAAACGGCCGTTTTGCAGCGCTTCGTCCACCATGATGGCGCCATCCGTGAGGTAAGGAGTCAGGCGTTGGGCAAAGGCAGCATATTCGGCGGCAACGGCCGTTGCGTCCAGCGGTTCAGCCCCATAAATATTGGTCAGCGTTTTGTTATGATACGCAATATGACTCTGAATAGCATCCGCCAGCCCCTCCGGATCGGCCAGTTGAATGGCGCGCAAACCGGTGCGGCTCGTTTTGTCGGCATAAGCCGGGCCAATACCGCGCATGGTCGTGCCAATCGCGCCAGCGCCGCGCTGCATCTCTTTTGCTTTGTCCAGCGCAATATGAGCCGGCGTGATTAAGTGCGCATTTGTGCTAATTTTTAAGCGCTCCGGGCTGACATCCACGCCGCGCTCCGCCAGCGCATCCATTTCACGCAGCAGTACGGCCGGATTCATCACTACCCCATTGCCGATCAGGCACGTGACGCCGCCGTGGATTATCCCGGACGGAATCAAATGCAGCTTAAAAATTTCCTGCCCAATCGTGATGGTATGCCCGGCGTTGTCCCCTCCGCTGTAGCGCGCGACAATGTCCGATTCAGCAGCCAATAAATCTGTGATATGGCCTTTGCCCTCATCACCCCACTGCGCGCCAATAATAATATTTAACGGCATTTTCCTCTCCTCGTTTAGGTAAACCACAGAAACTATTCAAAAATAAAAGTCTTGGCAAGCTGTGGTTTCCTCGAGTAATTCACAAAAACTTCAGTTGATTTATATTCAAAAAGTTTTTGTGAATTACCTAAACCTTCCGGTAGGTTTCAACCCTCCCGGAAGGTTATATTTTGGCAATAAAAAACCCGATCACAACCAACGCAAATTGTCAGATATCGGGTTAAATTAGCTTATGATGTTGAGTCACCTCGGTCACTAAAATAGATTTGGCTGCATTTTTTGCAACCGTTTTATTTGTTTAGCGCCGATACGTGATTATAGCAGAAGTTTTCAACTATGAACATTAACCAGCGTGCCCACAGGCGCCCAATTAAAGAGCCAGCCGGCCTCAGTTGGTTCCATATTAACACAACCATGACTCATGGGAACGCCAAAATTATTATGCCAGTAAGCGCCATGAATGGCATAGTCATTGTAAAAATACATCACATACGGCACATCAGGCAAAAAATAATCGTAGCCCAACAAATAGCCGTTCATGGTTTGTTGTTCATATTTCATATAGGTGCGAAATTGACCTTCTACGGTTGGGAATTGTGATGTGCCGCCGGAGATAAGAGAATTAAAGACCGGCGTATCCCCTTCATAGGCAACCAGGGTTTGGGAAGATATGTCAACATCAATCCAGCGTTCATTGGGGCCAACGACTGCGGGACGGCCGTTTTCGCTATAGGCGCTGCTGGCGAAAGTCGGTGGAATGGTAGGGAGGGGCGTCGCCGTTGGAGAAGGCGTAAAAGTCGGCGCCAAAGTCGGCGTGGGCGGCAGTGTGTTGGTGGGAATAGGCGTATAGGTTGCGGTTGGTATGGGCGTCTCACCGCGCACCAAAGCGCTTAAGGCGGCAAGGTTTTCACTCATAAAATCGTTGGGCGCCGAGGGCGTTTGGTCGCTTGACAAGTTAACCAGACCAGCAGCATTGTTTGCAGCGACAACGGCCGTTTCTTCAACCTCCCAAAATGCCCGCCCAAACAAAAGCGCCGCAATACACAGCGCCAACAGCAGCCCGGCCGCAGCCGCTATCAGCAGGCGTATAATTGTTCGGGATGGCTGCGTTGTTTTTGCTGCGGTTTGGACAGGCGCCGGCGGGTTTGCAGCGCGGCGTGGCGGCAGCGACGACCGCTGTACTGCCGTCGATCCCGCTTGCAGTTGGTCAGCCCTTTGCAAATATTCCTGCGCCGCTTGTGAAGAAGGCGTTACGCGCGCTAACAATTTCCAGGTATGCGGATTATCAGGGTCTTGTTGCAGTGCTTGCTGCAAAAGACGGCGCGCTTCGTGGAAACGGCCGTTTTGAATAGCCGCCTCTGCCTGTTGAATCAGCCTTGAACTCTGCATAGTAATTGATCTAGCATACCTATTGCACCGCGTCAAGAAAACAATCAATACCCTGCATAATTGCGCCGGACGCCACTTCGGGCCGGTTAAGCAGCAAATCCCGATCCAGGTTCATAAAGCCTGTTTCAATAATCACGGCAGGCGTCCCTTCAGCGATCTCATGAAAAGCGTGATAATCGGTCATATGCGGCGTAATCGTGTTGGCATGATAAGGTAGTTGGGTCGTGCTGCCATAAACTTCTTCGATACATTGCATCAGCACAGTCGAATCTGTATAAAATGAATCTGCAACTTTGTAACCAGTTGCTTCTTCATTAAAATAGTCGCACGAATCGGCATGAATCGAGACGAGAGCGGTCGCGCTGTAATCTATTAGGCGCGGATCAAATTCGTCCAGCAGATCGGTACGAATACCGCGTTCGCGCAGCCCCGCTACAACAAGCTCTGAAATAACCAGATTAACCTCTTCTTCTGTTAAACCGTCCTCACAAACGGCGCCGGGATCATTACCCTTGTGCCCAGAGATTATGCCAATGCGCAGAGGCGCGCGGCTTTGTACCAGGCGCTGCTGCACCGGTTTAGCCGGTACAGCCTTGTGGATTGGGGCTGAATAACCGGCTGAAAAAATACGCGCTGATTCACCACCTGCTGTGCCCGACGCGCCAAATATACGATAAACAGCAAACATACTCGCGCCGGCAAAAACCAGAAAAATGATCAGCGGCAAAAAGCGGAAAATTTGCTTCCGGGAGTATTCGCTTGAATCCCAGGCGCTGTCGTCATAAGGTGATTGCATATGTTGTTATTCTACAACAAATTGTCAAAGAGTGGGAAACGTTTATATATTGTGCCCGAATCTCATTGGCGAGAGTATCGTGGAATTCTTGTCACATTTCGCCTTCAAGATACGGGTCCATTCCGGGAAAGGGAGACGGCATGTAAAGATCCTCACATTGTTCGCTTGGTATCTATGTTCAACACAATTTATTACAACATAAGAATTCTGACTTTTGCAGACAGGCGTGAAACGTTTGAATCTGCTGGGTTAGCGTGTCAATTGGAGGATCAGACTTGTTTTAGAAATTCGATCACGGCCGTCGCCGAATCTAAATTGAGTGCGGCAGCGGCCACATTTGCCGCCTCTGCCGTGGTCAAAACGCGAACGGCGGCTTTGACGGCCGGAATTGCGGGCGCGCTCATGCTCAATTCATCCAGCCCCAGGCCGACGAGCAGCGGCGTTGCCAGCGCATTGCCGGCCAACTCGCCGCACATGCCCACCCAGATTCCAGCAGCATGCGCGGCCTGAACCGTTTGCTGCACCATACGCAGGACGGCCGGTTGTAAAGCTTGCGCGAGATTGGCGACATTGGCATTGCCGCGATCGGCCGCCATCGTATATTGAGTCAGGTCGTTGGTGCCAATGCTGAAGAAATCGACTTCAGCCGCCAGTTGGTCCCCAATCGCCACGGCTGAGGGCACTTCGATCATAATACCAACTTCCATGTTGTCATCAAATAGTTGGCCGGCGGCGTGCAGTTCTGCCCTTGCTTCAGCCAACAGCGCCTTAGCAGCGCGAATTTCGCCCACGGAGCCAATCATAGGAAACATCAGCTTGAGATTGCGCCCATGGCTGGCGCGCAGCACGGCGCGCAACTGCGGTTTAAAGATTTCCGGTTTGTCAAGACAAAAGCGAATGCCGCGCCAGCCCAAAAATGGGTTTTCTTCGCGTCCCAGGTTGAGATACGGCAGGGGTTTGTCGCCGCCCACGTCCAGCGTGCGAACAATAACCGGGCGCTGACCCATGGCGTTCGCAACCTCGCGGTAAGCGTGATACTGCTCTTCTTCGTCAGGGGCGCTTTCCCGATCCATGAATAGGAATTCAGTACGAAATAACCCCACCCCTTCAGCGCCAAAATCCAGCGCGATTGGGACATCATTTGGCGATCCGATATTGGCCGCAATCTCAATGGTATGTCCATCCTGGGTCACGGCCGTTTCCTGGCTGGTTTGTTTGGCGGCGGCTTGTGCGGCCAACCACTGCTCCCGCTGCATTTGCAGGGCAGCTAAATCTGCGGCTGCCGGCTGCGGCCACACCTGTCCCTGCCCCCCGTCGATCGCAATCACCTGCCCCTCGTTTATATGCCAAACGGCCGTTCCTAAGCCAACGATTGCCGGAATACCCAGCGCGCGCGCCAGAATGGCGCTGTGGGAGGTTGCGCCGCCCTGTTCAGTACAAATGCCCAAGACCATAGCCGGATCCATGCGCGCCGTGTCAGAGGGCGTCAGCTCGGCGGCAATCAAGATGGCGGGATCGTAGAAATCCATACTGGGCGGCTCCACGCCCAATAAATGGCGTAATACGCGCTGCCCCACATCCTGAATATCAGCCGCGCGCGCCTGCATGTAGGCGTCTTCCATTTCACTGTATGTTTGCGCCAGCGCGTCAATTTCCGACTGCCAGGCGCTTTCTGCGTTGACACGCGCATTCTGGATGCGATCCTTGACCAGTTCTGAAAGCGTTGGGTCTTGCAATACAAGGGCATGCGCCTCGAAAATTGCGGCCTCATCGGCGCCAACTTGCTGCACCGCCTGGGCATACAGCGTCTGGATTTCAGTCAGGGCCGCCGCCAAGGCCTTTTCAAGCCGCGTCCATTCGGCCCCGGGATTTTCAATTGTGTGTGTTTCAATTTGAGGCAGGCGCGGCCGGTACAAAACAACCGGGCCAATAGCGATACCGGGGGATGCGGCAATTCCTTGCAAGGCGCCGTCTGCAACAATTGCGGGCTGGGAAACGGCCGTTTTCACCGCACTTTCCGGTTTATCAACATCGCCAAAATTATCGTCTGCCAAAGCCTGAAACGCCGCCAAGGCTTCATCAGCTTGCGGCCCTCTGGCTGTGATTACAACTTCATCCCCCTGGCGCGCGCCCAAAGTAGCAACCTGGTTGATACTCTTCGCATTGGCGACTTTGGCGCCTTTAAAAACCTGGATATCAGCCTCGAAACGGTTAGCCGCCGCCACAAAGCGAGCCGCCGGACGCGCATGCAAGCCCATACGGTTGTTAATAATCAAGGTAATTGAACGTTCGTCGGCAGAAGAGAATAGCAGGGCGGAAACGGCCGTTGTTTCAACAACTTCTGCATCCGGCATTTGGGCTGCCTTGGCCGTCAAGGCCAGACTGGCTTCGGCCAACACCTGATCACGCGTACCCCCAACCGAAGCTTGAATCACAGCCGCCATGGTTCCTTCGACCAGCGGCGCAGCCGATAAAACTACATTTTCTGCCTGTTCGGGAGTTAAAAATTCCAGCGCCAATTCTGCGCTGAGAATCGCGCTGCCCAGGTCCAGCAGCACCACAACCCCGTCGTCACTATAAACAGACTCGATGGCGGCAAACACCTTCATAGCGTCAGTTCCAATCGGATTTTCCGGGTCGTCAATGCCCCCGGCCACCGCAAGCGGCACACGATCTTGAACCATTTGCGCCGCCAGCTCGCGAACGCCTTCGGCTAATCTGGCGCTATGAGAAACGATAACAATTCCAACCATGACTTTTCGCTCTATGTCAGGCGCACCCTGTGTGCAATGTTAATAAAATGTCCAGCAGTTAGGGCACTGCTCAAGGTTATGAACGTGATCCAACATGGCCGGCGTAAGTTTTTCTGGTGGGCCGTTGGTAAACCCGGTTTGGCCACATTTACATGCGTACCACCCCATGGGCGCCAGGTCGAAAGGCATCCTCGGCTCTGTCAAGTCAATACATTCAGCCCCTGAGCCCCAGCGTGCATTGGTGATTAGCCGCGAACAACCAACGGCCGTTAATTTATCCCAGTACAAACGCAGATGCATGCAGTGGCGCATAAGTAATACGGCCGTTGTTATGCCGGTAGGAAAAGGCCACGTGCGCGCGTCCGCAATGACGATTTTCAGGTTCGACGGGCAGCTTTTGCTTGTAATCAAGTCCGGCTGCAGTTCGATGGCAACTACTTCTTCAGCAATTTCAGCCATCCGGACAGCCAGCCGGCAGTCGCCCGCGCCAATGTCTAATACGCTGTCATCGGGCTTGATTTGATCGAGAACGGCCGTATACACATCTTCATCATACGGAGCCCATAACAACTCCCATGCAATATCGGAGGTTACGGTCGACAGCCTACCGCCGTCCACGTACCCAGCTATTAAAGGCCAGGGCCAAACCAAAAACCACCCAAAGCCCTAATCCGAAACCAAGCCCCCATAACAACGCGCCTCCAAATCCTTCACTGGGCATAAGCTGCCAGGTAATAAACACCATAAACCCAATGCTGAGTATTGCCATTGCCGCTAACCCCGTCTGCTTTTCTATCCAGGGGTCATTTGTCGCGGGAGCCGGCTTTTTAGCCTGCTTTTCCTGTTTCCCATTTGATTTTTTCGCCAAAAAATGCTCCTTTGAAAGCAGCCTGTCAGCTAATCAGGCCGTATTGACAATGCATCAATTACAGAAAATGGCAACGAATTAAACGCTATTTTGCGCAATTTTTCGTGTGAATTCGAGTAATTCGCTGCAGTTCTTTGTAGTTTACCTACTCAATGAGCAACGTCCGAGCCTCTAGATCATACAAGCCATAAGCCGCTGCCAGAACTTCTATTGGATGGCGTGACGGCAAATTGGTCCCCGCTTCAATTTGCCAGCGGCATGTCTCGGTGTCGCAAGCCGTCATGGTCACATCAGGCCCCTGATCCTTCACAAACATAAATAACTCAGCGCCCACATCCATCGCAATCTGATGTTTTTCTTCCTTATAACCATATGTGCCGGCGCTGCCGCAGCAGTGAGCGTGGCTTTCACGCAGATCAAGCCCGGGAATCAAAGCCATAATATCCAAAGAAGGTTTACCGACGCGGTGGGCGCGATACTGGCAGGGAGCATGATAAGGCAGCGTCATATCTATATGCCGAAAATCAGTTTTTAATTCACCGGCGTCATGAAGTTCGCGCAGCCATTCAAAAATATCCCAAACCGCCATTTTCAGCGCATGGGCATCTTCACCGTGCATGTCGAGGAGTTCAGGCGCTTCTTCTTTCAGCGTGAGCGTGCAGCTTGGGGTTGTGCCCACAATTGGCAAACCATCCTTGACATAGCTGTCTAGCTTGCGAATATTGTTGCGGTGATATTTTTCAGCCTCGTCGAATTCGCCGTTACTCAGCAAGGGCAGTCCGCAGCAGTTTTGCGGCGGCGCAATGACCTCATATCCGTTATATTCCAGAACAGCCACCGTGGCCTGCCCAATAAAAGGCTCATAATGCATCGTGCCGCAGCCGTGAAAATAAACAACCTTTTTGTCTGATTTCAAACGCTTGCTCTGGGATTTTTGCATCCAGGAACCAAAATTTCCACCGGTTGGCCAGCGAGGCAACTGCGCACCTTTTGCAACCCCAAACATTTTTTCAGCAAGCGTACGGCTGAGTCCGTTTTGCATTCCAAGATTGGCCAAACGAGGCACATAACCGCCAAGTTTGCCTAAAATCTCGTTGCGTCCCAGCATTTTGTTGCGCAGCGGTATGCCTTCTTCGGCAACCATTTGGGCGCGCGCGCGCGCATTTAGTTCGGCGATCTTCACGCCGGTGGGACAGACTTCATTACAGACCCGGCAGCCTGAGCAATAATCGACTGAATGATCGGGAGATAGCGGCTGTCCATTTTCGCGGAAGCGCTGCGCCTGCGGCCCGACGTATTTGGGACCGGGAAATAAATCGGTTACGGCCGCAACCGGGCAGTAGCTTGTGCAAATATTGCATTTGATGCATTCATCAAGCGATGGGCCGACTGATAACCAGGATTGTGTGTGCATAAATTAGCTCCTGTAATTGACCTCAAACATTGCTGGCCGCCATTCCGGCAGCCATGCCCGTAATAATTGCTTCACCTTCAACACTGCGCTCCAGGATGGGATCTGCGCCGGCCAGCAAGTGTCCGGCGGCCCATAAATTGGCATAAATGACCTCGCCTTGCGCATTCACGGGTTGGAAATTTTTGTTAACCGCAACGCCGCCGTGAAACACAGGATGGCCATCCGGGCTTAGGAAGCTGGCGTTAAACCATTGGCTGCGATCTTGCGGAGCTGTCACAGGCAAATCAAAGATAGTTTCCCAGATACGGCCGTTTGGATCACTATTAAACCCGCCGCCTAAAATTCCGCCTGTAGCCAGCAGGAATTTTTCAGCGCGATGTTGTAAGGGGCGCGCGCTGGTTTCACTGGCGACCCATTGCACACGGCCCGGCGCGCCATTGGGCGGGGCTGTGTTTGCAGCCGTGACTTCCATGGCGGGTTCAATCCGCACGTTTAACCGCTCTAATTTTTGGCGCAGCGCGGCATAAAGACGCATACCAGGTACGCTCGGCGGCAGGGTCGGGATTTCAAAGACCGACGCGTCGCAAATTTTCTCAATATCGGACCATACCTGCACAGATTGATTTAAACCTAGAATAGCAGGTAAACCAATCCGTTCACCAGATTGAACCAATCGCTTGATTTCCTGAGCAAGTTTGGCGCGCCGGGCGCCATCATCAAGTTCCCGAGCTAACTGCACCGTATTGGCGTCACGCCGGTTGGTAAGGAGGTCCAGCGGCAGAAACGCGGCGCGCGCCTGATAGCCGGAGCGGATTAATGTATCGACGATAGTATGGGGGTAAAAATCACGCAACCCGTGAAAACCAACAATGAGCATTGGCTCCGGGCGGCCCAGGTCGCCTGCAATCTGCGCATGCGGCGCGAGATAGGTTGGCCGCGGCGTGCCTAACGGCGAGGGCAGCAGCAGGTTCGCATTTCTATCGGCTGCGCGTCCATACGGTAAACCAATTTCTTGCGTTAACGTGTGGAAAGCATCCAGGGCATTGGTTATGGTCTCTAAATCGAGTAACGCGTAAGGGTGGTCGTGATTGTCTTCTGCTAATTTGGCAATGGCGTCGAAGGGCATTTTCACCAGGTCATGGGCCTGATTTGTTGTGTAGCCGAGCAGATCGATGGCGCCCGCGCTCCAATGCATAGAGCCCAGACCCTTATTGATGACGCGTACGGAGAGACCCGCTTGAACGGCCGTATACGCCGCCATCAAACCACTTAACCCCGCACCTATGACCAGTAGATCGAGCATCGGGCACCTCCAAAATTATTTATGTTTGGCCGGTTCAGGCTCGAACGGGCCGGGAGTTGTATCAAATAGATAAAAATCAGTTACCGGACTGCTCAATTCTTTATCCGGCAAATGATCGGCGTTCATCAGGCTGAGATAAATCAACTCATTCAGCCGTTCTTGCTTGAGCTGCTGCCCCCATAAGATTGGGGTGAGACCTTTCCAGCGTTCCTGCAAAAAGTCACGCAAGAGCACGCCGGGGTTGAACACCGCTGGGATATCATTCGTTGGCGCCTCGGCGGCGGGAATGTCCTTTTCCAAATTATGACCGGGCGATTGCAGATAAGCTGCATTCCATTGAGCTGCCTCACTGGTATGGTCGCTCATGTCGTTGCGCCAGATGCCTTCCCTGCGCATCTCGTGCAAAATACTGATGGCGCGAAAAGTGCAGAATCCACCCTGACATGGCCCCATACCCAGACGCACATCACGCCGCAGATCGTCCAAGGTCAGCGTCGGATTGCGCTGGGTGGCATTCTCCAGCATGGTGCGGGTGACGAGTTCACATTCGCAAATCAGTTCACCCTGTAATTTTTCTTCTTCAATCTCATGCAGGCGGTGGCCAACCCAATAATTCCCCTGCTCTGAACCTGGAACCTGCGTCGTGGCGGTGGTACACGGCCGTTGCGTGTCCAGATGTTCGCAAATTTTGTCCACAGTCGCTTCGGCCATCAGGCGGAATGTGGTCCATTTGCCGCCCGTAATCGTCAATAAACCGCCAAGCCCTTCCCGTTCTTTGTGATCCAGCAAAGCCAGTTTGCGGGTCACATCTCGTCCGCCGCCCGTGTATGTTTCCTGGAATAACGGCCGTACCCCTGCCCAGGCGCGCAAGACACGTGCTTTGCTGAAGCCCGGTACCATTTTGTCCCCTTCATCCAGCATTTTCTGCACTTCCCACGGCTCGATTCGTAAATGCTCAGGATCGACCACATTAATCGAGGTTGTGCCAATCACACAGACGGTGTGGCTGGGTACGATGATGTCGCCGTCGGAGGGCATCTTACAGCGGTTGACAACCGTATTAACCAGCCGGTGAGCCATTGCAACCATCGTGCCCTTGCTCGGCATGATGACCACCTCGGCGTCGACCATTGCCGCAATTTTGCCTGTCCAGGCGCCGGCCGCATTGACAACCATATCGGCATTGATCAAGGTATCTTCACCGGTGACGGCGTTGTGAACGCGCGCGCCGGCAACCCGGCGATTGCCCTCATCACCCTCCACAAGCAAATCTGTGACTTCATGATAAGTCAGAATTTGGGCGCCAGCTTGGCGGGCCGCCTCTACTGTCGCATGCGCTGCCAGAAAACTATCCGAACTGCCATCCGGCACTTCAAACACGCGGCTTATTCGCGGGTTAAGCAAAGGTTCGCGCCGCAATGCTTCAGTTACAGGAATATCTTCGCAGGGAATGCCAACTGCGTCGCAGCCAGCTTTGAATTTGTCAGGAAACTCCCCCTCATCTTCCGGTGTGACGATAAAAAAGCCGCCCGTATCTTCAATACAATGGGCGTGGGTATAACGCAAGATGCGATTTTCAGCGATACATTCGGCGGCGCCATGCGGGTCTTTAACAGCATAGCGCCCTCCGCTGTGTAATAACCCATGATAACGGCCGCTGGTTCCATGTGTGAGGTCACGCCGCTCAACAAGAATCACTTTGAAACCGCGCAGGGCCGCATCCCAGGCTACCCCTGTTCCGGTAGCGCCGCCGCCAATGACGAGTATTTCCGTTTGTAACTTGTGCATACGCACCTCGCTTTTTAAAAACAAACCGCCGACCGCCTGGTCTGAGTCCGGGGGGCGATCGGCGGGCATTTAATAAAGAGACAGATGAATAAGCGTTCAGCCGGTCATTTGCTTAGCGCTAATTTGCTGAAACAGTGAATAGCTGAACGCTCACATGTTAATCTTCCACCCAATCGAATGTGCGCGTGACTGCCTTCTTCCACATGGCATAGAGAGTCGGTGCTGGCATTGCTGCCTTCGGTAGGTTCCCAGGCTTTGTCTACACCCCAGTTCTCACGCATTTCGTCGGTGCTCTTCCAGAAGCCGACTGCGTAACCGGCGGCGTAGGCAGCGCCCAAGGGCGGTGGTTTCAGCAACCTTCGGCCGGACGACGGGCACGTCCAATACATCAGCCTGGAATTGCATCAGCATATTATTGTAAACCATGCCGCCATCCACTTTGAGGGCTGTCAGGTCAACACCGGAGTCGGCGTTCATGGCGTCCAACACTTCGCGGGTCTGGTAGGCGGTAGCTTCCAGTGCGGCGCGGGCGATGTGGCCTTTGTTAACGTAACGAGTCAGGCCAACGATAGCACCGCGCGCATCTGAACGCCAGTAGGGCGCAAAGAGACCGGAGAAGGCCGGTACAAAGTAAATGCCGCCGTTATCGTCAACGGTCGCCGGCATAATCTTCGACGTGTTGTGAGTAATCAAAGAAGTTGAGGTTGTCGCGCAGCCATTGCACAAGCGCGCCGGTGATGGCGATTGAGCCTTCCAGGGCATAAACGGCCGGTTCATCTCCGAACTTGTAGCACAAGGTGGTCAATAAGACCGCTTTTAGAGGGCACGATTTTGGTGCCGGTGTTGAGAATCATGAAGCAGCCGGTGCCATAGGTGTTCTTGGCTTCGCCAGGGCTGAAGCAAGCCTGACCTACCGTCGCTGCTTGCTGGTCGCCCAGGTCGCCCGCAACCGGAATTTTGCCGCCAAACGGGCCATCTTCAGTGGTGTAGCCGTAAACCTCGGAGGAGGAGCAAATTTTCGGCAGCATGGACTTGGGAATACCCATGGCTTCGCAGATGGAATTTGACCAATCTAAAGTCTCCAGATTCATGAGCATAGTGCGGCTTGCATTGGTGACGTCGGTTACATGCGCGCCGCCATTCGGGCCGCCGGTCAGGTTCCAGATTACCCAGGTGTCGATATTGCCAAAAACCGCGCGTCCTTCGTCAGCAGCCTTTTTGACTTCGGGAACATTATCCAACATCCAGCGCACCTTGGGACCGGAGAAATAGGTGGCCAGAGGCAGGCCTACTTTGTCGCGGAAGCGGTTCTGGCCGACGCCGTCTTCTAATTCCTTGACGAGTCCGGCCGTGCGGGTGTCTTGCCATACAATGGCGTTATAAAGCGGCTTGCCTGTTGTTTTGTCCCACACGACAGTGGTCTCGCGCTGGTTGGTAATGCCGACGGCGGCGAGATCAGCAGATGTGAGGCCTGCTTTGCGCAAAGCGCCTTTGACAACATCCTGGGTGCGTGCCCAGATTTCCATCGGATCATGTTCGACCCAGCCCGGTTTGGGGTAGATTTGCTCATGTTCCATCTGGTGAACTGGCCTACAGGTTCACCACTGTGGTTAAAAATCATGCAACGGGTACTGGTTGTACCTTGATCGATTGCAGCTACATATTTAGCCATGTTTTACGTAACTCCTTTTCTTTTTGGGAAATAGTTGGAGGGAGCAGGTTTTGTAAGCCTGCTCTCCATTTACTTGTCTTCAAGTGTTTCTAAAAGTGCATTGAGCATGAGATAAGAGGAGGTGGCTCCTGGGTCCTGATGCCCAATGCTGCGTTCGCCCAGATAGCTGGCGCGCCCTTTTCTGGCTTGCAGCGGAATGGTGTCTTTCATGCCTTGTTCTGCGGCGGCGGTGGCAGATGCTAACGGCCGTTACCGTGTCATTTCCATTGGCGACGGCCGTTTGCAACGCTTCCATCGCCGGCGCCCAGGCGTCAAACATCGTTTTGTCTTCCAATTGGGCGCGACCACGCTGCACGATGCCGTCAACGCCGGCCTGCAGCATCTTCACCAGGTCATCGTTATCCAGTTCTTCTTTGGAAGCGACTGCCATGCCGCGCGCATAAAAAAGGTGCCATACAACGGCCCACTTGCCCCGCCGACGCTGGATATCAGCGTCATGCCCGTCGTTTTAAGGATGTTGCCAATATCTTTATCGGCGACGGTCGGCAATTTTTCCACGCACTTTTTTGAATCCGCGGTCCATATTGATGCCGTGGTCAGCATCACCAATGGCGGAATCGAGTTCAGTGAGATAGACTTTGTTTTCGGTTAGTACATCAGCAGTTTTTTCCAACCACTGGACAATTTGGTCCCGGGTTACAGTCATTATGCAAGACCTTTCTTTCCAGTTTTCAGGAAAGCGTATTACGCTTCCTGGAAGCTTACTATTTACACGCCCCAGCGCAAGCCGGGAGTGTTAACGGGTGCATCCCAGAATTTAAGGATTTCTTCGTCAGCCTTTAACAACGTGATGGACATACCTTGCATTTCCAGCGAGGTGATGTACGGGCCAATCAAGTTACGGACAATCTTGACGCCTTTGGCTGCACAGACTTCAAACAATTTGCCATAGACAGCATAAAGTTCTGAGACCGGCGTGCCACCCATGCTGTTGACAAAAGCGATCACTTCATCGCCGGCTTCAAAGGGGTTATCGGTCAGATCAAGTTCAACCCAGGTCATTTCATCGTCTGACCATTCGCGCACGGTGCGTGAATAGGCCGGGTCTTCAAGGATTTCCAGGGCCATCATTTCGGTGATTTCATCAGCCGTTGGCATTTTCATACGTTTCTGCCCTGGCTCACCATGAATGCCGATACCGATTTCCATTTCGTCATCACCCAACTCAAAGGTTGGTTTGCCCGCAGCCGGTACGATGCAAGAGGTGATGGCCATGCCCATGGAACGGCCGTACATATTTACTTTACGGCATAAATCAGCACATTGGTCCAGGTCATATCCCGCTTCTGCCGCTGCGCCAACGATCTTTTCAGCCAATACCGTGGTGCCAACACCGCGCCGGCCGGCCGTATACAGGCTATCTTTCACAGCGACATCATCGTCGATCAAAATGCTTTGCACTTTGATGCCGTCGGCATAGGCCAGTTCAGCGGCCGTTTCAAAGTTCAAAACATCGCCGGTGTAGTTCTTGACAATAAACAACACGCCGGCGCCGCTGTCAACCACTTTGGCGCATTCGTACATTTGATCGGGGGTTGGTGAGGTGAACACCTCGCCGGGGCAGGCGCCATCCAGCATGCCCATGCCGACAAAGCCGCCATGCATTGGTTCGTGGCCGCTGCCCCCGCCAGATATGATCGCAACCTTGCCTGCTACAGGCGCATCAGCGCGATAAACATACTTGGGCTCAAAATGCACTTTGAGCAGATCAGGATGGGCAATCGCCATACCTTCTAACTGTTCGTTGACAACATCGTCAATCGCATTAATTAATTTTTTCATAACTCAACACACTCCTATCAATCCCACCTACGGCATATTACTGCAAACAGGTGCGGCATTTTTTTCGAACATGCACGCACCTGAAATGCTATAATTGCGATTTATGCAGCTTCCGCTTTTGGTAGGAATGGGCTAATGAGCCAGTCGTAAACAAAGACGCCGATAGCGCCTGCAATAGCAGGAATCAGAACCGGTACAATCAGCCAGTAGATACCATCAAAAAGACCCTGTGTGCCGACAATGGCGCCAAAGATACGCGGGCCAAGGTCACGGGCCGGGTTGATGGAGTAACC
Organism: uncultured Chloroflexia bacterium; assembly: GCA_963701435.1. Classification (GTDB taxonomy): domain Bacteria; phylum Chloroflexota; class Anaerolineae; order Promineifilales; family Promineifilaceae; genus JAACFF01. The sequence goes on from CAVPAL010000006.1 coordinate 373,503, forward strand.
ACTGGGGCCGCCGAGCGACAAACCAACAGCCAGAACGGTAAAGCCGACCAGGAAAGGCCCCAGGTTGTTTTTGAGGCCCAGGTTCTTCTCGTCGCCGCTGGCCAGAACACCCCAGAGCAAAACCATCGTGCCAAAGAATTCAGCGATGCCTGCGGTGAGCAAGGAATATTGACCAACCTGTTCTACACCTTCACCTGCACCACCCCAAAATGTGCTATTAAAAATTGCGCCGGGGCCAGTGCACCAAACGTTGGGCATACCGGCAGAGACCAAACCGTCGCGGTAAACCAAATAAACAGCCGCAGCGCCGAAGAATGCACCAAGTATTTGTACGATGATGTAGGGAGCAACTTTGCCCCATGGGAAGCCGCGTTTTACTGCCAAGGCAATCGTTACGGCCGGGTTGATATGGGCGCCTGATACGCCGCCTGCAATATAGACAGCAACAATTACCGCAAAGGCCCACCCAAAGGCAATTGTATTCCAGTTATAAGCAGTGCCTGCCAAACGTGGCGCCAGGCCAACATTAGCCACCACGCCATCACCAAGTAAAATCAGGACAAATGTGCCAAAAAACTCAGCTACTAATTCGCCAGTTAAACCTTGTCTATTCATTTTCCTCTCCTTAAAGATGTTATTGCTTGATTAAGCAATACATTCAGCGACAAACAGATGTCTGCTTGTCGCAAGGTAATGAAGGCAAATTCTCGTTGCGAATTTGCAATATTGATTCTAAAACATATGGGAAGTTGAAGTCGCTGTTTCCTTTTCCTCTTCGATATACCATCCTCCTTTTGCATAATCTCTTTGCCAGGGGGTCAATTACTTAGAACGCATAGCAATAATGCATAATAATTCAAGGGCAATATAGAGACAGCAATATTAAACGGAAACTTCCAGTACGGGGATAGGTTGTGCATATGCAATAAATAGATGGCTCGCATTGTTAGATACTATGCACAACACGATTACTATACTACTGGTTTTGTTGTAATAATCAATGAAAAGTGAAAAAATGTTTCAGAATGAAACGACAGTGGCTTATAAACGTTCCATAACGAAACAAAGCGAGGATATTGAAGTGTGCAGACGGGTTTAACTTAACCTGAACTGCTCTGATGATATGTTCAGGCGCTTCATTTTGCGCCACAATGTCGTGCGGCCGATGCGCAGGTAGCGGGCCATTTCATTGATGCGCCCCTGGCAGGCCCAGCCGGCGCGGATGATGGCTTCACGTTCCGCTTCAGCAACGGACAGGATGGGTTGTGGATGGGGGGAGGTTTTGGTTAGCACACGCCCCTGGCGCACGACTTCCGGGAGATCTGTGGTGCGGATAATGTCATCATAACTGTGGCTAATGGCCCGTTCCAGGACGCCTTCCAATTCACGTACATTACCCGGCCATGGGTAGCGGCGCAGGATTTCCATGGCCTCATCATCTATCCAGCGGGCCTGACTGTCACGCTGAGTAATGCGAGCCAGGAACCTTTCGGCCAGCAGGGGCAAATCATCGGGCCGCTGCCGCAGGGGCGGCACGTAGATATTGAACACACCAAAGCGGTAGAAGAGGTGGGGGGTAAAGCTGCCTTCGGTTACCAGTTCTTCAAGCGTAACGGCCGTTGCCGCAATAATACGCACATCAACAGGTATCGGATGAATGCCGCCAAGACGCATAATGTGACCCGTTTCAATGAGTTGCAGCAAGACGGCTTGCATTTCCAGCGAAAGGCTTTCGACCTGGTCGAGCAGCAAAGTGCCGCCATCTGCCAGTTCGAACTTGCTGGGACGGCCGTTGCTATCTACGTCCTTTTCCTGGCCCAGTAATTCGCCGACCATTAATTCATGCGGGATGGCGCGGCAGTTAACAGCCATATAAGGCTTGCCGGCGCGCGGGCTGTCATTGTGGATCGCCTGGGCCAGGTGATTCTTGCCCACGCCGCCTTCACCATGCAGTAGAACAGGCGCACTGCCGCGCGCCGCAATACGCGCCTGGCGCAAAACTTTGCGCATGGCCGGGGATTGTCCGTAAACGTCATCAATAGTCAGGGTGGCTCGGGTTCCAGTTTGCTGCTGCACTAACTGCCGCACCTGCTCAATGGGACGCAGTAGGGCAAGATAGCCGGCGGGCGTGGTTGCCGTTTCAAATATTGATCGTAAGCTGATGAGTGTCCGCACGGAACGGCCGTTTACCCGAAAGTTTACTTCGACGTTATGCAATTCTTGCTGCGTCTCTATCGCGTCAATGATTAGCGCCGGGATGCTGATAACCTCATCCAGCGGATTACCCATTGCGGTGGCCGGATCAATTTGGAGCATATTACCGGCCTGTGTATTGATGTGGTGGATTTCCCAATCGTTGTTCCAGGCAACAACTCCCTCGGAAATGCTTTCCATGATGGTATTGACCTCGCTTAGACGATGATTGGCTTCTTGCAAAGACCAGTTCGCCTGAAGCTGATTGGTGATGGCGCGAGCGGCGGTCATGACGAGGCCCAGGGTGTGGGAATTGGCTTGTTGCACAGGACCAATGATGCCAATGATGCCAATAATACGTCCCCGAATATCGTGAATTGGCGCTGCGCTGGTCACCATTTGATGGTAAGCCTGAAAATAATGTTCCGGTCCTACAACTTGCTCCGGCATGGCGTTCAGCAAAACCAGTCCAAAAGCGTTGGCACCTTTTTGCCCTTCCGACCAATAGGCGCCCTGCCCTAAACCAAGGTTAGTGACATAGTCAACGGCCGTTGCATCGCCCACAACAACCATTACACAGGCCGAGCCATCGGTCAGCATGATCGCACAATTGGAGCCTTCAATAAACTGGTGAATATCCTCCATAATTGGCGTACTGACCGTGATTAACTCAGCTTGGGCTTTGAGCAGGGATGCCAGCGCGGTTGGACGCGTAGGGGATAGCCGCGGTGCGGCGCGTGGATTGAGTCGCGATACACAGCGTCGCCACGATTGCAGTACAGCCGGGTCTAATTTCCGGGCAACTTTGAGGTCCACCTGGCCTGTATCCATAAACGCTTCCCAGGCGCTTTTTATTTCATCTAAATCAACAGGATACCCAATTGACTGCATACCTTGCATATTACGCGAGTCAACCATTTTGTCAACTATCTTGGAAAAACGGCCGTTACTCACTTTTGATTTCTAAACGGTTCATCTGAATTCAGCCGATCCAAAATCTGACACGAAATTCGGGTCTTTTTTCGGGTTATTTTTGTTATTCGTGTCGAAAATCTTGATTTACAGAGATTTGCGATTTCCGGCGTCGCGTATCAGCCCTGAAACAGGCGTTAAACTTGTATAAGAAAACCAGATATTATCTGGACTTTACCTACCAGAATGGTAAAAAGTGATGAAGGGTATTTAGAATTTAACAAACCGGTTGAATCTATACCTGTACAAGTTTACAATTTTAGAGTGTATGAATAATCGACTTACTTGCACGCTTTTATTTAAAATAAATGTTTGCGGATTATAATAGCTGGAAGCTGCTGCAATAATCGCCCGGAAAGTATGTCAACCAACACGATTCGTATTCCGGGCAAACTATTCACGAGATTTGCAGTGCAGGAGTAATTAATTATGGATGACCAACCCAACGGCCGTCCCACAATACCTATTTGGGTGTGGATCCTCGGTATCTTTGCAATAATTTTAGGCGTTCAGTTATGGTTGAGCGGCCGTTTTAACGGGCCAGAACAAATTGGCCTGCCAGAAGCAATGGACAAAATTAAAAGCGGTGAGGTTGAAACGATCAGTATAACCGGCAACACCATGAGCCTGACCTTAAAGAATGGCGACGAAGTTGCAACAACTATCGACAATCGCAGCAGTCCGGAAGAAACACTTTCCTATTTCGGCGTTACGGAAGAAGTTCTGGCAGAAAACAGCGTCGAATGGGTAAATAATGATAATTCAGCCTGGAATAATCTATTTACTATCGTTATCACACTCGGCCCAGTTCTATTATTAATCTGGATATTCACGCGCGGCTTTCGCCAGATGCAGGGAGGGGGAGGGAACAACATCTTCGGATTTGGTCGTAGTAAAGCCAAAAACCTCTCCGACGCCAATCGGCCGACTGTAACCTTTGATGATGTCGCCGGCGTTGAGGAAGCAAAGCAAGACCTGGTTGAGGTTGTGCAATTTTTACGCGAACCGGAAAAGTTCGTGCAGGTAGGCGCGCGCATCCCAAGGGGCGTTCTAATGGTTGGTCCCCCCGGAACGGGCAAAACTTTACTGGCGCGCGCTGTGGCCGGTGAGGCAGGCGTGCCGTTTTTCCACATTTCAGGCTCTGAATTTGTTGAAATGTTCGTGGGCGTTGGGGCCAGTCGCGTGCGCGATTTGTTTGAAAAAGCAAAACAAAATGCACCCTCAATTGTGTTTGTAGACGAAATTGATGCGGTGGGCCGCCAGCGCGGCGCTGGACTCGGCGGCGGTCATGATGAACGCGAGCAGACCTTGAACCAGATATTGGTTGAGATGGACGGTTTTGATAACGAAACCAACGTCATCGTCATGGCGGCTACCAACCGCGCCGATATTCTCGACCCGGCGCTGATGAGACCAGGCCGCTTCGATCGTAAGGTCTTTGTCGATCTGCCCGATATTTCCGGTCGTGAAAAGATTTTGAAAGTGCATGCGCGCGGTAAACCCATTTCAAGCGAAGTGAGTCTTACAGATATGTCGCGTCTGACGGCGGGATTTTCAGGCGCCGATCTGGAAAACCTGATCAATGAAGCCGCTATTTTTGCCGCACGCCGTAACAAGCGCACAATTGGCATGTTGGAATTTCAAGATGCGTTTGACCGGGTTGTGATGGGGCCTGAACGTAAAAGCCGCGTCATGAGCAATGATGACAAGGAAACGGTTGCATATCATGAAGCGGGTCATGCCGTTGTGAGTTTCTTCTTGCCGAATACGGACCCTGTACAAAAGATTACGATTGTGCCGCGTGGCCGCGCCGGAGGCTATGTCATGCCTTTGCCGGAAGACCGGTTTGTGGTCAGCCGCGAATTCTTTGAAGATCGAATCTCGATGGCTTTAGGTGGGCGCGCCTCCGAAGAGATTTTCTTTGGGCGCATAACCACAGGCGCAGCCAGTGATTTGCAGCAGGCAACCCGAATGGCGCGGTCTATGGTAATGGAATATGGCATGTCCGATACGCTGGGCTTGCCGACCTATGGCAGCGGTTCCAGCAATCCATTCCTCGGGCGCGAATATGGCTTTATGGGCGGCGGTCGTGATTATAGTGAGGATGCTGCGCGCGAAATTGATGGGGAAGTGCGGCGCATTCTGGATGAATCCTACACGCGGGCTAAAACCTTAATTCTGGAAAATCGCGCCAGGTTGATCAAACTGGCCAACAAGTTAATGGAAATCGAGACGTTAGACCGGCCTGAATTTGAACGCTTAATGAATGAACCGGTTAATGGTCAGGTCACGCTAGAAGGCACGGTGGTTGACGAAACTTCTATGAGTGAACCTCTGGCTGACACGCCAACGGTGGATGCTCCGGCGTAAACAAATTTTCAACATTAATTATATTCTGGACACTGGCGTTTTTTATTTTACCAGAGGAGACCTGTCAGGTAACCTGACAGGCCTTGATTCGCCAGACTCCAGTTATATTCTTTCCTGTGAGTGTTTGATTCCCTCCCACTGATATAAATCGGTGGGAGGGTTTGTTGTAGGTAAACCGCAAAACATTCTTGAAATTCATTACTGTGGGAAATTCGCGGTTTACCTGAGGAATTCCCGGATTTCGTTTGGCAGGAATTCAAAAAACTTTCTGGGAATTACCGAGGAGGGCAGGCATGCGTGATTTAGAAGCAAAAAATGTGGTTGTTGAACATCTGGATAACGGCGTTTTGACGGTGGCGCTAAACCGGCCAAAGAGCCATAACGCCATGAGCCCGGCAATGATTGACGCGTTAATCCATATTTTCACAGCTTTGCCTAAGCGCGAAGAGGTACGGGTGGTAGTGGTGACGGGCAACGGCCGTTCCTTTTGCGCCGGGGCTGACCTCAACTATATGCGTGCCGCAGCTGATTATACGTTTGAACAAAATGTAGCCGATGGAGAAGCAATTTTTGATTTGATGCATGCGGTGGATACATGTCCGCAGCCGGTGGTCGGGCGGATTAATGGGGCCGTGATTGGCGGCGGCCTGGGTTTGGTAAGCTGTTGTGACATTGCCGTGGCCGTGGAGCGGGCCCAATTTGGCTTGAGCGAAGTTCGTCTGGGGATTGTGCCGGCTGTAATTTCCCCTTTTGTGCTGGCAAAGATTGGAGTGGGCAACGGCCGTGAACTATTTCTAACCGGTGAGCGTTTCACGGCTAATAAGGCGCGCGAGATTGGCCTGGTGCAGCATGTGGCGGCGGATGAAGCGGAACTGGACACCAAAGTCGCCGAACGGGTTCAGCAGTTGTTGATGGCAGCGCCGGGCGCGCAGGCGGCGGCAAAAGAGATAATCCGAACGGTGGCTTACCAACCTAAAAGCAAAGCGCGTGATTTTACTGCGCGCATGATTGCGGAACGGCGCGCCAGTGCGGAAGGGCGTGAGGGCATGAGTTCGTTTTTGGAGAAGCGCAAACCTCGCTGGCAAGAAGCATTATGAGTGAAGCAGATACGATCAAACGTGTGCAACGGCCGTCTACTCGCAAAAGTCTGGCGGAAGAATTGCGCCAATTGGGTGTGACCCCAGGGATGACGCTTCTGGTGCATTCTTCACTGAGCGCCATCGGTTGGGTGGTAGGCGGCCCAGCGGCGATTATTCTAGCGCTGATGGATGTGCTAACGCCGCGGGGGACATTGGTGATGCCCACCCATTCAACCCAATTGACCGACCCGGTTGAGTGGCAAAATCCCCCAGTACCGGTTGAGTGGCATGAACTGGTGCGGCAAGAGATGCCGCTTTTTGATCCACAGCGCACACCGACGCGCAAAATGGGCGCAATTGCCGAGCTTTTTCGTACCTGGCCCGATGTCTTGCGCAGCGCTCATCCGCATATGTCGTTTGCTGCCTGGGGGCAGCAGGCAGATTTTGTCACGGCCGATCATCATCTGCCGTATTCATTAGGCGAAACCTCACCGCTGGCGCGTGTGTATAATTTGGAGGGCTTCGTGCTGTTATTGGGCGTTGGCCATGACAACAATACATCCATGCATCTGGCCGAATACCGTGCGCCCAACGCGCCGCCTGAACCAAATGGCGCCCCGTGGCTGGTAAACGGCCGTAAAGTGTGGCAGCCGTTTGACGATATTGAATTTCATGATGATCTGTTCGCGCAGATTGGCGCCGAATTGGAAAAAACCGGTGTTGAAAAGGTTGGCAAGATTGGGGCGGCGCAATGCAGGTTGATGTCACAGAGAACGGCCGTTGATTTTACACAGGCCTGGTTTACAAATTGGCGCAGCCGTGGATCATGAACCGCTCATCCGCCATAAACGACCCGAATGTTGCTTTTTGCCGGTGGGAAAAACACAAACAAACTGTTAGAGGTCGATCGCAATTAGGGTCAAGTGTAATGCCCACATTCAAATTATAACGCAGCATTTGCATCCCTTCTGCTTAATCCCAGACCTAGAGAGCAATTTCTCCACCAGGCTTCACCATCCGTTTCATTTCGCGCAACCCGGCAGCCGGGTCAGGGAAAAAGTTGAGCGCCAGGGCAGAGACAACCATATCAAAATAATGTTAGTCCGCTCAAAATAATTTCAAAGTGGGACCTTACATGATTGAGCGGTGTATACAGATTACACTCGATTAATATCGTGCAAGGAGATTCCAAAGATGAAATTGCTAAATCGCATATTTGTAGCTCTATTGTTAGTGCCTTTGCTTGCCTGCAAAACCCCACCTACACTGACTGAAGGCGACCCTAGGTTGACCAGCACAACTGCCCTTGTTACTGACACCCCCAAGCATATCGAATCTACGGCCACGAACGGATATGTTTCGGCAATAGACGATATGCTGATTGACCGCGCCGCACATACAGCAACCCGATTGCCAAATGGCCAGGTCTTAATCACCGGGGGATTCAATGGGAGTAAAAACTCCTTATCAAGTGCGGAACTATTTGACCCGGCTTCGGGTAAGTTCTTACCCACCGGATCAATGAGCTTTACCCGTCAATCACACACCGCGACACTTTTACAGAATGGCAAAGTGCTAATTGCAGGCGGATATGGTCAAAATGGTGAGTATCTCAGCAGCGTCGAGTTATATGACCCTCTGACCGGAAAGTTTCTTCCAATGGGACAACTAACAATTCCACGGGCCGGGCATATCGCCGTGCTACTCAACAATGGGAAAGTCCTGCTCGCTGGGGGCGTGGGGACGGGTTGGACCTTTCTTGACAGTGCTGAATTATACGACCCTATCAAGAACACATTTGCCTTGACCGGAAATATGACTGTCGCTCGGGAGTCGCACACAGCGACTTTACTGGAAGACGGAAAGGTATTGATTACTGGTGGGCACAAAGGACGGCAGTCATCTATTATCATTTACTCAAGCGCAGAGTTGTATGACCCAATCAGTGGCTTATTTGCTTCGACGACTAGCATGCTAACTGAACGCCACAAACACGACGCTGTTTTGCTCGCGGATGGCAGAGTGCTTGTGGTAGGCGGTGCAGACGAACGCGATGACGGCGGACAATACAGTAGCGCAGAAATATATGACCCACGCGCTGGCATTTTTACTATGACTGGAAACATGAATGCATCACGATACAAATTTCAGGGAACATCCATCTTGTTGAGAACTGGCAAGGTGCTAATAATAGGTGGCGCAAGTATCACTGAGGTTTATGATCCCGAAACAAACACTTTTAGCAAAATTGTTGATGGTTTAGGAACGACCCGGCTTTTTGCGACAGCAACTTCCTTACCCGATGGTAAAGTTATTCTAGCAGGTGGTTACGGAACAAATATTTCTGCTAGCGCGAGTGCCTGGGTTTTTCATCCGTAAATCCTTCTGCCAGGGCGGGCTAATACCTGGCAGCGGTCGGCGATGACCTGCGGCAGTTCAAAAAGAACGCCCTTTAGCATGGGATTGGCATTGAGGATGGCGGCGATAAATAAGCCTTGTCCGCCACCGACATCAACCACCTTGGCAAAGCAGGCAAAGTCATAGGCTTTGAGGATCGCCGCTGCTTCCTGCGTTGAAAAACCGGTCATGGCCTGATTAAAGACCACACCAGCGGCGGGGTGTTGGACAAGATATTGAACGTAGAGAAACAACCCTATTCGGATTTCTTAGATTACTGTTCCCTCTACAAAGTTAACGATTTCCTTCATGGCCGGCCTATTTTGCATACAGTAGAAAGTTTTTGACTCAGCAAAAGTAATGACAAGCCGCTTTTTATTATTATATTATATTTGATTTTATTCTAATTGGAGATGAAGGGATGCGCCAATGAGGCGCATGCGCATTTTGTTAGGTATCTAATGTGGCGTTAAAATAGAACCTATGTCAAACGCACACCTGTTTAACAAAATTCTTGTCGTCAACCGGGGCGAAATTGCCCGTCGTATCTTTTTGGCCTGCCGCGAGTTGGGGATTCCTTCCGTGGCCATTTACTCGGAGGCGGACGCCGCCGCTCCCTGGGTGCGTTTGGCGGATGAAAGTTATCCCCTGGCGGGCGTGACCGCAGCCGAAACATACCTGAATCAGGAAGCGCTATTCCGCATTGCCAAAACGTGCGGCGTAGACGCGATTCATCCCGGCTATGGTTTCCTGAGCGAAAACCCGGTTTTTGCGCAGGCGTGCGCCGATCACAACATCACGTTTATCGGTCCCAGTCCTGAGGCGATGCGCGCCCTGGGCAGCAAAGCAGCGGCGCGTGTGCTGGCTGAAAATGCACATGTGCCCGTTGTGCCCGGCGTCGATGGCGCCGGTTTGAGCGCCGCGGAGTTACAGGCCGCAGCCGGCGAAATTGGCTATCCTGTGCTGATTAAGGCCAGCGCCGGCGGAGGCGGCAAAGGCATGCGCGTGGTGTGGTCGGCGTCCGAGTTCGCCGACGCGGCGCATGCAGCGCGCAGCGAGGCGCAGTCGGCGTTTGGGGATGACCATATCCTGCTCGAAAAGTATTTTACTGAAATCCACCATGTAGAAATCCAGATTTTGGCCGACCGGCATGGCAGCACACTGCATTTGTTCGAGCGTGAATGTTCGATCCAGCGGCGTCATCAAAAGATTGTGGAAGAAAGTCCCGCGCCGGTTATCCACGATCCGAAGCTGCGTGAGGCAATTGCGGCGGCGGCCGTGCGCCTTGCGGCGGCCGCGGGATATGAGAACGCCGGTACGGTGGAGTTCATTGTGGCGGAAAACGGCCGTTTTTATTTCCTGGAGATGAATACGCGTTTGCAGGTTGAACATCCGGTCACAGAATTGGTGACGGGGCTTGATCTGGCGGCGTGGCAGGTGCGCATTGCGGCCGGCGAGCCTTTGTCATTTACGCAAGACGATGTCCGACAGCGCGGCCATGCGCTTGAGTGCCGCGTTTACGCCGAAGACCCAGACAATCAATTCCTGCCGTCAATTGGCGAAATTGCTTTTTACAGGCCGCCGTCCGGCCCCGGCGTACGCGTGGATGACGGTATTGAAACGGGTACGGCCGTTACCCCCTATTACGATCCCATGCTGGCCAAAATCATTACCTGGGGATTCGACCGCGCCGAAGCGATTCGTAAAATGCGGCGCGCGCTGCAGGAAACCGTTGTGCTGGGCGTGCAAACCAATATCCCTTATTTGTTGGCAATTTTGGAGGAGCCGCATTTTAACGCCGGGCAAACCAGCACCAATTATCTGGCGCAGCATATGGCAGCGTGGCGGCCTACCGCGGCGGCGCATGCAGATGATTGGCTGGCGGCGGCGGTGTTAGAAGTTTTACATAGCAGCGGCAGGCGAGTAGGCGCAACGGCCGTTTCCGACGACGGCGCGACCCAATATGATCCCTGGAATGAGCCGGTTTCCTGGCGTAATGTATGAATAAAAATCAACCAATCAGTGAAGGTAGTTTATTGTGGGAACCATCGGCTGCGGTACAAGAAGCAGCCAATCTGACGCATTATATGCGCTGGCTGCAAGCAAAAAAAGGGTTGGCTTTTGAAAGTTATGCCGAATTATGGCAGTGGTCGGTCGAAAATTTGGGCGCATTTTGGCAAAGCTTGTGGGAATATTTTGATGTGGCGGCGTCAGAAACGGCCGTTACGCCTCTTGCCGACAAAAGCATGCCCGGCGCAAACTGGTTTGCCGGCGCCAAACTGAACTACGCCGAGAATATTTTTCATAAACTGGCCTCTGACCGGCCTGTTATCTATTACAAAGCCGAAACAGGTCCGCTAACGACACTCTGGCGCGACGAAATAGCAGCGAAAAGTCATTCGCTGGCGCTGGCGCTGCGAAAAATGGGTGTCCGGAAAGGCGATCGCGTCGTCGCCTACATGCCCAATATCCCGGAAACCATCATCGCTTTTCTCGCCACTGCCAGTCTGGGCGCGATCTGGTCAAGCTGTTCACCCGATTTTGGCAGCCGCAGCGTCCTGGACCGCTTTGCCCAAATTGAGCCCAAGGTGTTGATAGCGGTAGATGGGTATGTCTATGGCGGCAAAACCTTTGATCGCAGCACAGTCGTCGCCGACCTGCAAGCCGCTTTGCCAACCCTGCAGCAAACCATACTTGCACCCCACGCCGCCGCGCATACAGATTCGCCGGCGGATACTGTGCTGTGGGACGATGCGCTGGCGCTGGTAAAGCCATCGTCAGAAATGACATTTGAACAGGTTCCGTTCAGCCATCCGCTGTGGATACTTTACTCCTCGGGCACAACGGGTTTGCCCAAGCCGGTTGTGCAGGGGCATGGCGGTCTGCTGCTGGAACACATCAAAAACACAGCGTTTCACAATGATTTGAAACCTGGCGATCGCTTTTTCTGGTACAGCAGCACAGGCTGGATGATGTGGAATTATATTGTGGGCAGCTTGCTCACAGGCTGTGCGATTGTGCTTTATAACGGCAGCGCCGGCTACCCTGATATGAATGTGCTTTGGCGGCTGGCGCAAGAAAGCGGCATGACCTATTTTGGCGCCTCGGCGGCCTACATCAGCGCCTGTATGAAAGCGGGGATTCACCCCAACCAGGATTATGATCTGAGCCGCATCCGCGCGGTCGGCTCAACCGGCTCCCCGTTAACGGTCAGCGGCTTCCAATGGATTTACGACAACGTAAATCGAGATTTAGCGTTGGAATCGTTAAGCGGCGGCACGGATTTGTGCACCGCTTTTTTGGGCGGCGTGCGGATTTTGCCGATTTATGCCGGTGAGCTTCAGGGGGCCGCGCTTGGCGCCAAGGCTCTGGCGTTCAATGAAGATGGCGAGCCGGTGCTGGATGAGGTGGGAGAACTGGTTATTACGGAGCCGATGCCGTCGATGCCGCTTTTTTTCTGGAATGATCCGGAGATGGAACGGTACAGGGCCAGTTATTTTGAGATGTTTCCCGGCGTCTGGCGGCATGGAGATTGGATTAAATTGAATGCACGCGGCGGGATTGTGATTTACGGCCGTTCCGATTCCACGATTAACCGCCAGGGCATCCGCATGGGAACCAGTGAGATCTACCAGGCGGTCGAGTCGCTGCCGGAAATCAAAGACAGCCTGGTCATCGATCTGGAACTGTTGGGGCGCGAATCTTACATGCCGCTGTTTGTGGTACTCAGCGAGGGGGCCATTTTAAACAATGAGTTGGTCAAGCGCATTCAACAAAAAATACGCACGGATGTATCGCCGCGTCACATACCCAACGAAATTATCGCCATCGAAGCGGTGCCCTACACGTTAAGCGGCAAGAAAATGGAAGTGCCGGTGCGCAAGATTTTGCTGGGCGACGATATGCACAAAGCGGCCAATCCCGGCGCGATGCGTAACCCGGAAGCGATTGAGTTTTTTATTGAGTTTGCCAAAAAGCTTGAGTAAGCTGACAAGCTGACCACTCAAAATTGCGCGAACGCCCGCACGGGAAATGTACCCATGCCTTCAGCCTTGACGGGAACTGCGTAAAACTTAAAACGGCCGTTCGGCAGATGCTCCAAACCGCGCATGTGCTCCACGATGGGAATGCCTGCGCCCAAAAGGACGCTGTGTACCGGCCGGGTGCCATCGGTCGTGTCATCAATGTTGTAGGAGTCGATGCCCACCAGGACGGCGCCGTTGTCACGCAGGTAAGCGGCTGAATCGGCGGTGAGAAAGGGGTGACCTTCAAAATATTGATCGCTGCCCCAATGCAATGACCAGCCCGTGTGAACCAGAACGGCCTTATGCGTAACATTCAGACCGGTGAAGAAGCTGGCATTGATGGAACGGCCGTTTCGTTCAGCCGCGCGCACAACCACCCCGTCTAAATTGGCAACGTTTTCCAGCGGCAGTTCGGAAATATCACTGCCGTCGGCATACCGGTGAAAGGGACTGTCAAGATAGGTGCCGGTATTGGCGACCATTTCGATTTTGCCGATGTGGAATTCCGTTCCGGCGCTGTAGAATTGGCGCGACGCTTCACGCGTCAGGAAGTCGCAAATGCAGCGGCGCCGGCAATCCTTTGTAGGTAATTTGCCCGTCTTTAATTGTGTGACTGAGGTCGATTAATGTTGTGGTCATAGTATTTATTTATGGCGCAGCGCGGGCGAAGCGGTTGGTGACAATGTTTTGATGAATACATAACGCCTTTGCCAACCGCGTCGTCTCTACCACCGGTTCATGCATTCATGCAAGGTCCAGGCCATTGAACAGTGCATGCCATTCATCAAGTGTGAGGGTTTCGGCGCGGCGACGGCCGTCTACTCCCGCAGCGTTTAGCACAGCTTCAATTTGTGCGCGACTCAGGCCAAGCTGGCGCATATTTTTCTGAAGCTGTTTGCGTTTTTGGCTGAAGCCTACCTTTACAAGGCGAAAAAACTGTTTCTCACCTGCCGCGTCAAGCAAGAAACGTTCATCAACATCAATGCGAATGAGGGCGGAATCGACGTCGGGGCGCGGCCAAAAAGCGCCGGCTTTTATTGTCGAGACCATCCGGACACGGCCGTAATATTGCACGCTCACGGCTAACAGCGACATTTGGGGCGGAACGGCCGTTATCCGTTCTGCAACCTCTTTTTGAACCGTCATCACCATACAAGTGGGTTTGTTTTGTGCCGACAACAGATGGCGCAAAATCGCGCCGGTGATGTAATAGGGCACATTGGCGACGACTTTGTAGGGGTCTGGAAACAAGAGATTCGGATTTTGGTCAAGGATGTCGCCATGCATGAGGGTCACATTGGGATAGGCGGCCAGTTGTTGCTGCAAAATGGGCATAAGGCGGTTGTCTAGTTCAACGGCCGTTACCTGCCCGGCGCGTGTCGCCAACTGTTTGGTCAAATGTCCCAATCCTGGCCCGATCTCCAAAACACAATCTTGCCCAGTTATATCTGCTGCATCCACAATGCGCGCTAACACGTTGGGATCAAATAGAAAGTTTTGCCCCAAACTTTTCTTAGGTTCAATTTGATAGGTGGCGAGTAATTGTTTTGGATGCATTGTAGAAATTTGCAGCGAATTGGCGCGAATTTCCTCGAATTAGGTAAACCACAGAAAGTTATATAAAAACAAAAGCCTTGGCAAGCTGTGGTTTCCTCGAGGAATTCGCGAAAATTCGTGTTAATTTGTTGCTGCAGTCCTTATGGCAACACCTGCGGTATTAGATAATTGATTTGATCCGCCGGCGGAATGGGCGTCAGATAATAGACATCGGCATATCCGTTCCAGGTTTCTATGGCGCCATCATCAAAGCCTAAATCGATCCAGCGTCCTTTGATTCCGCCGCCCGTATCACCGGCAAAGCCAATACCATAGCCGGGTACAAAGACTTCGGAACGAAACGGCACAACATTAGGATCCACAGCGACCACACCTTTGCCGGCTCGTACGCCGCTGGCGGTGATGCCATAGTTGGGATGGTCGGGTGAGCGGCCGGAACTGGCGGCCGTATACGCCGTGGCGCGCATACGCACTACGCGCCAATATTCGCGCGGCCCGGCTTCCGTCTCAATCATGCCGGTTGTGATTTTGGCGCCGTAGCCAATGACTTGATTGACCGGTTCTTGTGCGATCCATTCACCATCCGGCGTCCGGCTGACTTCGACGCCATCTTCATAACGCACGCGCACACGTTTGCGTTTGACGCCCGGCACACCGGCGCTCAACCCGGCCAGGGTATCAAGGGCAAGTTCATCGCTGGCCTGATAAATAGTCTCATAGGGCAGTTCTTCATCTTCAAATTCAAAATCTTCGCTGACCCGTACAACGCGGATATTGTCGCCGGCTTGTAGGGCAGCATCTGCAGCGGGAATGGTGTAATCGAGACCGTTTAGCCCCACGCCACTTTCAGCTAGAACCGCGAGTGGTTCGGCGTGATGGCTGCGGGTTTGCAGAATACGGCCGTCTACCTCAATCGTCAATGGTTTGGCGCGCTGCACCTGAATAATCGTGTCCGGCAGCAGCCAACTGCCCAGAGCGGGTTCAACCCCATCAGAGGCGAAGAGGGTGACACCCGCTTCTTGCAGCGCTTCTCCTACCGTTTGCGCGGCGGTATGCAGCGTTTGTCGCTGTGCGTCATCTACAATCGTGACGGTTACAAATTGCTCGATGCTGAGTTCCGCTGGAAGCGGTGTTTGGTCGATCTGGTTGAATGGGATGGCACGGCCGTCGGCGGTAACTTGGGCTGTGCGTGGCACGGCGATATCTACCTCAATCAGGAACGATCCCAAATTGGTTTGCTGCGTCCAATAGGTTTCTGTACCGTTGTTGGTATGCACGTTGACTGCCTGGGCGCGTTGGATTTGCAGCGCTGCTGCCGGTTCTTGCGGGTAGATTGCTATCTTCTGGTTTGAGGCTGATCCCGGCGCTGGCGAGGATGTCGTTAAGGGATTCAAAGCGGCCTTGCAGGGTAACGGCCGTGTCGCCATCATAAATTGTGATTGTTTCTTGTGGCTGCAAAAGAAAAACAGCGACAGATCCCAGGCTGACCAACCCAATTAATAACAACAAAACCAGCAGCAGTCGTTTATCCACCCGCAACATCCATCATAAATAAAGAATGGCGATTAAAAACGAGAGATTATGTGCAAATAATCTCCCACTTCCAATCGCCAATCAGATTGAACAAAATGATATGCCCGTGGGACCGATGACAACCAGGTGATCCTGGGCACCCAGAAGAGACGCCTTAGCGCTGCTTCCTTCCGGATCTGACGCGGTTCGACGGCTTCTGCCGCCAGGGACCCAGTCATCACCGGACACACAGGCATATCGCGGCAAATATCCTAACAAAAGTGACTATGGCAAGCAAATTTGCTCACACGCAAACGACCCAGCCTCAATTCCAAATTCCCAGCGCCTCAGGCCCGCGATCCAATTCCCAGGGATAAATGATGTATGCATCAGAAACTGCGGCATAGTACGTCGGCGAGTAGCCTGGGTAAAGGGATGAAGCAGGTTTATAGTGCAAGACGCATGTTTCCGGATACCCGCCGGCCGCATCAACGCGGTTAGCGACCGTCACGCTGTTGCGTCCTTTGGTCCACACATCATCCACAACCAAAACCCGGCGTCCCTCCAAGAGCGAATCATCAGGAAATTCGATGAATTCGGGAATAGCATATTTTACCTGCTGCGGTGACTGCATGCCGGGAAAATCGGCCGGAAACCGGATTGAGGCGGTCAAAATATAGGTGATGTCTAACGCTTCGGCCAACAAGCCGCCGGGTACGATGCCGCCACGGGTGATGATTAGCATGGAATCAAAACGGCCGTGTATCTGCGGTACCAGGTAATCAATCAATTTGTCGACATCTGACCAGGTTAAAACCTCTCGGCGCATTGATTGCTCCTAATAGTTGAAAGTGACTGTTTCCATTAATAATTGGAACAGTCACTTTGCCTGAATTCTTATGGTAATTACGGGTTGCTCTGGGTAACACGAATTGTGTACCAAATATCTGTAAGCGGCTATCCTACCCTGACAGCCTGACTGTGTCAACTTTATTTATTAACTGCCTGTTTTTAATCTGCCAATTTCGATCCATTGTCGCGAGAATGCGCTTTACCATGACAGTCAGTTTAGTGCAGAATATGCATTCAGAGTGTCAATTTTGTTATGAGGGCTGACTTTTTGGCGGAACTGGTTTAAGATAAAGATCGGATTGAGCAACGGCCGTTCCCAACATCGCGCCATCTACCCCAATGGCCGGCCTTTGAGCGAAACCTGTGCAAACAGGTAATTCACAAAAATCCAGGCTGTTGTATTCAAAGTGTTTTTTGTGATTTACTACCTAAAAGCACTCTCGCGGATTTCTTTATTTTATCGTGCAAAAAAAGTCGCAAAAAGCAGTTATGTCAATACAACAAGACCTATTGAGCCTCATTGATACATCTTTTAATGAAGAAAGCGTGCGTGAACTCTGTTTCTTACTGTCAGTCGATTACGATAATTTGCCCGCGACCGGAAAACGCAACAAGGCGCGTGAGCTGATCGCGCTGTTTTTGGCCAATAAAACTTTGCCGGAATTGGTACAAAAGTGCCGGATCATGCGTCCCGCTGTCGGCTGGCCCGATCCTGAAACCGGCGGGGAGAACGGAGACCCCCAAAACCCACTCCCCTTTGAGCCGGCGCTGGTTGAAATACCGGAAGGTTCATTTTTGATGGGCAGCCATCCGGGCGAAGATGTCTCAATGCACGAGACGCCCCAGCATAAAGTTACGCTGGCGCAGTACTATTTAGGAAAATTCCCGGTGACGCTAGCAGAATACGCCCATTTCATCCGACAAAGTGGGCATCCGGCGCCGCAGCGACCCGCCTGGCCTGGCAGCGACATCCCCAAGGAGCAATTACGCCTCCCTGTGGTTGGCGTCAGTTGGTATGATGCGCTGGCGTATTGTGAATGGCTGTACTCTATGACGCAACGGCCGTATCGCCTGCCAACAGAAGCGGAATGGGAAAAGGGTGCGCGGGGTGAAGACGGCCGTATCTACCCCTGGGGCAACCAATGGCAGCCCGGTTACTGCAATAATCAAAGTGACGCCGTCACGCCAGTTAATGCATACCCGCAAGGCGCAAGCCCAAATGGCTGCTGCGATATGATCGGGAATGCGAGCGAATGGACCAGCACGCTTTGGGGTCCGGATTGGCAGAAAAGCGCCTATCCCTACCCGTATCGGGCCGATGACGGGCGCGAAAACCAGGACGCCAGCAAAAACGTCCATCGGATTTTCCGCGGTGGCGATTATGATGATCAGCTAGTCCAGTTACGCGCCGCAGCCCGCGCCTGGTATGCTCCCGATCATAACCACAAAGCGCGCGGTTTTCGCGTCGCGCTGGACGGAGAAATACATAAGGAAACAGCAGGATGACAAACGTCAACGGCAAAAATGACCAGAACACGGATGAAGCCGTCGTTAATGAGACCAATTGGGATTTTCTTGTTGAATTGATCAACATTGAAAAATGTACGCCCTTGTTGAGCAATATGATGGTCATGGATTATATCTTTGGCGATTGGAACTATGTCCGCGCCTGGGCCAAAGAAGTGAATTATCCTTTGACAGATGATCGTAACCCGGCGCACGTGGCCCATTTTCTCAGCATTACCAGCGGTGATGAACTGGTTGCCAAGTCAGATTATTTACGCTTTCTGAAAGAAAGTTTGTTTATACAGAAATCCGAGGGGGAAGCGATCGACAGCAATCCTTTTTTAGAGATGCTGCATGAAGAGCTGCCGCGCCTCACCTTTACTCAGGCTGCCATGCGGCTCGGCGCCGGGGACCCACAGCAGCAAAATGATCCCTTTACCGCTTTGGCGCGTTTGCCGTTCCCCGTTTATCTGACAACAAGCTATCACACTTTTATGGAAGAAGCGCTGACTGCTGCCGGCAAAACGCCCCACACCGTCACCTATAACTGGACTGACGAGTTTGACAGCGGCTCTGTTTCAACCCAGGCTACCCAGCTCGACTTTCAGCCCACAAAAGACGATCCCCTGGTTTATCATTTTCATGGCCTGGACAGCGACGCCTCCTCGCTCGTCTTGACCGAGGAAAACTATTTTGAGTTCTTTGAGCGCATGTCACGTGACCTGGAGCGTTCAACCGGCCTGCCCGATGTGGTGCGCCATGCGTTGGCCACATCCTCCATTCTGCTGCTGGGCTTCGATATTCAAAGCTGGCCGTTTCGCGTTGTATTTCGCGGGCCGATTAAAGCAATTTTTAACCGCCGCCGTCCGTTGAGTATTTGTTTGCAGTTGTTACCCAACCCGGATGCCGGTATTGTCGATTCCGCTCAATTCCGTAAATATCTGCTGGCCTACCTCAGTGGTTACAAATTCAGCGTCCATTGGGGCGATGTGACCAGTTTCATGCAAGAACTTTGGTCTCATTGGGAGAAGTAAATCATGGCTCCATCTGTAAAAAACCCCTATGTCGGCCCGCGCAGCTTTGAAGAAGAAGACAAGGCGTATTTTTTCGGCCGTGACGTCGAGGCCAGCAATTTACGGTCATTGGTAGTCTCGCAGCGGCTGGTGTTGTTTTATGCCCAGTCCGGGGCGGGTAAAAGCTCATTAATAAATACCCGCCTGATTCCTGAACTACGTCAAGAAGCATTCCACGTTCTGCCGACCGCGCGCGTCAGCGGGCAACTGCCGGCAGGAATAGGCCAGGTTGATAATATATTTATATTCAATATGCTGTTAAATTTGGAGGGGGGACATCCCCAGCCTGAAAGCCTTAACGCGCTCTCGCAGAAAACGCTTAGCGAGTATTTGCAAACCCATCATGCCACGCCACAAAATATGGTCACAATTCCAGGCGTTGAGGCCAGCCGGGTACTGATTATTGACCAGTTTGAAGAAATTGTTACCACCCATCTTGACCACTGGCACAAACGGGAAGCTTTTTTTCTCCAACTGCGTGAGGCGATGCAGGCGGACCACCTTTTGTGGGTGCTTCTGGCCATGCGCGAGGATCATATTGCGGCGTTAGAACCCTATGCGCATCTGCTGCCCGGTAACTTGCGTTCGCGTTACTACATGCAGCGCATGCGCGCGCCGGCGGCCATTATCGCCGTGAGCGAACCGGCGCGCCTGGCGGGTCGTCCTTTCGAGGAAGGCGTAGCCCGGCAGTTGATCGACAATTTGCGCCAGGTGCATGCCGAAGAGGAAACGGCCGTTTCGTTGGGTGAGTTCGTCGAACCGGTGCAGCTTCAAGTGGTATGCCGTACGCTGTGGCAAAACCTCCAGCAAAAGCCTGCGGATGTGATCAGCGCAGCCAATTTAGAGGAATTGGGGAATGTGGATCAGACCCTGGCAGATTTTTATGACAGCGCCGTTTTCCGTGCCGCGCAGGAAACCGGCGAGTCGGAATTTTCAATTCGCAACTGGTTTGAGCGCAAACTCATTACCGAAGCAGGCACGCGCGGCACCGTTTACCAGGGCAGTGAACAGACGGCCGGACTGGATAACGACGCCGTACGCGTGCTGGCCAACCAATATTTGCTGCGCGCCGAAAATCGCGCCGGAGGCGCCTGGTATGAGCTGGTACACGACCGTTTTGTTTTTCCCATTTTGCAATCCAACACGAGCTGGCGTGAAAGACAAAATCCGCTTCTGCAAGCAGTTGAAAAATGGGATCGCTCCGGTCGCGAGAAAGCCTTACTTTACGCAGGCGCCCAGCTTGAACAAACCTTGGCAACGGTCAACCGCAGGGACCTTGAGCCGCTGGTGCAGGAATTTTTGGAAGCCAGCGAGGAAGCGCAAAGCCAGTATGCGCTGGCCGCAGCGCAGGCCCAGGCAGAAACTGAACGCCTGCGCGCCGATACGGAACGAATGCGCGCAGAGCAAGAAAGACGCGAAGCAAACCGGCTGCGATTTATCACGGTGGCGTTGATTATTATGGTTTTGCTGGCTGCCATTGCCACAGTTGGAGCGTTTATTGAAAGATCAAATGCAAATGCTAATGCGACTCTTGCCATTCAGAATGAAGCTACGGCGATTGCAAACGCAACTATTGCGTGGAACAATGCTGTGGTGGCCGGCCAAAATGCCGAAGCGGCCTTGTCCAGCGCGGCAGCAGCTATTCGCCTGGCGACGGCTGTGGCTCTAAGTCAGGCAGAGGCAGACCAAAATGAACGCATTGCTGTCGAAAATGCTGCTATGGCAGATGCAAACGCAACAAATGTTTGGAACAATGCCATGGTGGCTGCAGAAAGCATTGCCGTGCAGGAAGCACTGATTGCCACGCAGGAATATGTGTTAACGGCCGTTCCCATCGTTACCACCCCGTCTACTATTTTGATCACCCCTCAACCATCGGCGACGCCCCTGCCCACGCTGTCGAGCGCACAAACTGCATCAATCGAAACGTTTCGAATCGGTCAGACCGTACAAGGTAAACCCCTGGAAGTTGTGCGCTTTGGAAACGGCGCCAAAGCCGTTGTGCTGGTTGGCGGCATGCAGGCCGGGTTTTCGCCGGGCACGGTTGCGTTGGCCGAACAGGCAGTGGCCTACTATGAAGCCAATCCGCAGGCGATACCAGATGATGTATCGCTGTACATTTTGCCATCTCTCAACAGAGACAGCCCTATTGCAGCCGGTCGCTTGGAAGGGCGTCTTAACGCCAACGGCGTCGATCTGAACCGCAATTGGGATTGTAACTGGAACGAAGACGCTTCCTGGAGCGGCATTGTGGTGCCGGGTAGCGGCGGCAGCAAGCCTTTTTCCGAACCGGAGACACGCAGCCTGCGCAATTTTCTACAGCGCGTGCGGCCTGAGGCGGTGGTGTTGTGGTATGCGCGCGCAAGCGGCGGGCTGGCTTCAGCCGGAGGCTGCGGTTCACAAAGCCAGGTTTCAGGCCCGCTCTCAGAAATTTATGGCAAAGCGGCCGGATACAATGTCACCGACTACGCCAATTTTGTGGGCGCGGTCGAAGGGGATGCGTCGAATTGGCTGGATGAGCGTGGAGTAGCGGCCGTTTCCATTGTCTTACCTACCTACGAACAACCGGATTGGGAAAACAACCTGGCCGGTATCCAGGCTGTGATAAACGCGGTAGGCGGATAGCCAGCTAAACAAAGCTAATTTTGTTTGCTGTGGATGCGCCACAATGTTATAATTTTGCTCCCTTGGGCGCGTAGCTCAGTTGGTTAGAGCGCACGGTTCACATCCGTGAGGTCGGCGGTTCGAGTCCGTTCGCGCCCATATATGGCACTCTGGTCTAGAAATCAGGGTGCTGTTCGCTTATTTGGGGGGTAGCCTGCTAATATCATACCGAATCCAGAGCAGTAGCTGACCGCACGGATAGGCGTCCCCTCCGTTTGCCAGACACCTGCTTAACCCCGCAATATCCGATTCAAATAGCTTCCAAAACCCGCCCGAAAATCCGGAGCGGAAATCACAGTCAGAGCAACAAGGGCTCAAGGACGCGCCGGATTATTTTCGAGATGGAGAAGATGTTTTAGTCATATGGAGGCTGGACTGTCTTGGTAGTTCGTTGAAAGATCTGATCGACTTTAGTCAATCGGCTTGAACAGCGACATATTGGCTTTAAGCGCTTACAAGGTCCGGTGGATACGACATGGTCCGGCGGCATGCTTGTCTTTCAAATATTCGGCGAATTGTCCGAATTCGAGCGCGACCTCATCCGCGAACCTATCAAGGCCGGACTCGCGGCGGCTAGGGCCAGAGGCAAGAAAGGCGGGAGACGCAGAGCACTCAATGAGGATCAGACGCAGCGTCTCTATCAACTCTATGACGACATTGATTCTAACGGCCACAGGAAATACACTATCATTGACCCTGTACCATTAGGATTGTTGCCATGTTCCGAGCAGTACAATTCGATCTCACACCATTGACAAAGACACTTGCACACACTCTTCAAGTCACTATCAATATGTTCATTGTCATAATTTTTCTGTGACAAAAGTCACGTTATTTTTAAGTTAGCTGACAACCAGATACCTGATCCTTATAATGGTAATATCGGGAGGTTTTTACTGGATTTTCACCTAGACTAATCATTTCCTTGCAAGGTGTTAAAGCCATTGTTTGAATCTCAAGCTTTCTAATTTAAATACGATTTTGGATCAATTTGTGATCTGAGCGCTATGAAGACCCTGAGCATTTGCCAGCGATTTTGAAATGAAAAAAAATATTGCTGTGTGGGAAATTGCCGGCTTTTTTTTCGTTCTCATTTGTGGCTCGTTGCTGCATTTTGCTTTCGAGCTCAGTGGTTTTTGGAAGCCGGTGGCGCTAGTTGCGGCTGTGAATGAAAGTACCTGGGAACACCTTAAGATGGTGTTTTGGCCAGGACTTGTTTTTTTTATAGCGCAGTACTACTTTCTAAGAAATATGGAATGCACCAATCGTTATTGGTGCGCCAAGGCCGTTTGTCTCTTGCTCATGCCGCTGATCATTGCCGTTGGGTGGTATGCCGCCATAGGTCTCCTCGGAGAAAACAACTTTACCGTCAATATCATCCTCTTCGTTGGTGCAATTATCATTGGTCAGCTTGTCAGTTATCTTATCTTGACCAGCAAGATATCAACAAGCATCAGCCAAAAACGATCAATCATTATCATTCTGCTGCTAACGCTTACCTTTGCGACGCTCACTTATTTGCCGCCGAGAATGTTCTTATTTGAGCATATGGACCTGGAAAACACAGGTCAATACGGGATTTTGGAAAGCTACGAGGACTTGCTCATCTTTGGCGACAGCTAACTAAGACAATGCTGCATGGAGTAAATGTGAACTAAAAGAGAGGTATGAGAATGGAGATTGAAATCATTATTGGCGTCGCCGTGATCAGTTATTTGATTGGTGCGCTCTCATTCTCAAGAATCATCACCCGGCTGGTCAATCCAAAGGCAGATCTAAAAAATGTCACTTTGCCATCCGACGATGGAGCATCGGATACACAACTTCGCCACATGGGCGCCACCACGGCCTCAATTCAGTTGGGTGCACGCTGGGGTTGTTTTATTGGGTGGATGGATATTCTCAAAGTAGCGGTTCCAACATTGGTTATCAAACTATTATACCCAGAACAACCCTATTATTTGATTGCGGCCATATTCGGGATGATCGGTCACAATTGGCCTGTCTATTACAAATTCAAGGGTGGAGCGGGCATCTCGGCAATATACGGTGGCGCTCTTGTCATTGATTTTGTCGGGGCCATCTTGTGCGCGGTATTAGGTATGCTCTTAGGATTCGTCGTTGTAAAAGATATCCTGATTGCCTATTTCTCAGGCCCTTGGTTGCTAATTCCTTGGTTCTGGTTCGTCAGACGAGATCCATATCTTGTCGCCTACGCGGTTATTGTCAACATCATCTTCATATTAGCCATGATACCAGAAATTCGTGACCATATTCGAGCACGTCGAGAAGGAAAGATTGAATTGAATTCCGCAATGGAGAGCTTCCCCATGGGCCGTGGGATGAAGCAGATTATGACACGTCTCAGGTTAAGCAAATGAATATGAGCCAAGGGTAAACCTATTAAGACTATGTTTGAACCAAAAGAACCTTATTTGGTCCCCGTGACCAAGAAGCACTTACCCCCAAAGATCGGCAATAAGGCCGCTAACTTGGGGCGTCTGATGCAGAAAGGCTACCTTGTCCCAAAAACATATGCTTTGTCATGGGATGCTTACCTAGATCTGGATATGGGAAACGAGGCAGTCCTGAAAGCGATCTCAGCCGAAATACACCAAAAGTTGGATCTAGAAGCTTCTTATGCAGTTCGATCATCGGCCGATGTCGAAGATAGTCCTGATTATTCCTTTGCAGGACAATTCACAAGCGTCCTCAATGTCCAGGGCGTCGACCAGATACTCCAAGCAGTGACAACTGTCTGGAAAGCATCACAAACGGAAAGCATCCGCACTTACCAAAAACGATCGAAGCATGAAAGAGGCGATGTGCGCATGGCCGTGATTATCCAGCGCATGATCAACCCTGTCATTTCAGGAGTGTCTTTCAGCATCAATCCAATCAGTACTTTGGATGAAATTGTGGTGGAAGCGGTATCTGGTAGTGGTGAAATGCTGGTCCAAGAAGGTGTCACGCCTCAGCGCTGGGTAAGCAAATGGGGCAACTGGGTCGAACGTCCTGAAAGTGATGAGATGCCGCTCCAAGTTATCCAGCAGGTCGTAGATGAAACTCAATCTATCGCCAAAAAGATGAAATCACATGTGGATTTGGAATGGGTTTATGACGGGAAGGACATTTATTGGGTACAAATGCGCGATATTACGGCTCTTGAAAAGGCGGAAATCTTCTCAAATAAGATCGCCAAAGAAATGACGCCCGGCCTAATCAAACCTCTGGATTGGTCGGTCGTCGTACCCTTAAAAAGCAAAATGTGGATAAATGTGATCAGCCAAGTGATTGGTGATAACGATCTTGATCCCAATCGTTTGGCAAAACTATTCCATTATCATGCCTACCATAATCTGACTGTTTTCGGCCGTATCTTTGAGAGCTTAGGGCTACCACGCGAATCACTCGACGTTATGATGGGTGTTGCACCACCAGGAGCAGGAAAGCCGCCGTTTAGACCACGTCCAAGGTTATTTCTGCTGATGCCCCGGATAGTCAGATTCTTATGGGACAAATGGACATACGCCAAAAAGGCGCAGCGCGATTATTCATTACTTAGAGCGAAGGCACGACAGTACGCCCTTGACCCTCCCGACGATATGGATGAATCCCAGCTGTTAAAAGTCATCGAGCGGCTCAAAGATCTCAATCTGCAGACAACTACACATACATTTCATGCCATTCTGCTGATGCAGATCTACAGCGCTATACTCCGCTCCCTTCTAGAGCGCAAGGGCGTTGATTTTGCCGATTTTGATCTCGGAGCCGACTTGCCTGAACTAGAGACATATAATCCTAACATCCGGCTCGCAGAACTTCATCAGCATTTCCTCGAACTCGATAAAGAAAGTCAAGAGATTATTGCCAGCGGTGATTATTCGCGTTTCGAGGAGAGGGAGGGGATCGAGATATTCAAAGCAGAGTACCAAAGTTTCATTGATGAGTTTGGTCATATGAGTGACCGTACTGTTTTGTTTGATTCGGTGCCCTGGCGAGAAACACCCGGCCTGATATTGGAATTGATCAGCAGTTTTGAGTTGCCGAAAGAACGCACAACAGACAGGAAAGTATTTGCCGAGGTAAAGGGACGCGGTGTACGCGGTTGGATAATGAAGGTTTTCTTTGAGCGATCCCAGCAATTCTATCTCCTAAGGGAGCAATACGGTTCGCTTTATACGTATACATTGATGCTTTTCCGAGTCTATTATCTTGCCCTGGGGGCACGTATTGCTGCACAAGGTCTTATAAACTCAAAAGATGATATTTATTATCTATATGATCGAGAAATCCAGACCTATGTTGACGACGATAGCAGCAGAAAACCGTTCCAATATGCAGTGCGCGACCGAAAAGATGAGATCGAACGATGTAAAGACGCAATTATCCCTGAGATCATTTATGGCGAATCACCTCCCCCAGTTGTTGTCCAAAACGACCACAAGCTAACTGGAACACCCACTTCACGCGGTTACTATACCGGGACGGTAAAGCTCGTTAAGGGAATCAATGATTTTCATAAGGTCGATAACGGGGACGTGATCGTGATCCCATATTCCGAAGTAGGTTGGGTTCCATTGTTTGCAAAAGCCGGAGCCGTAATTGCTGAATCCGGTGGCATGCTTTCCCACAGTTCGATTGTCGCCCGTGAATATGGGATTCCAGCAGTCGTGTCCGTTAATGGCGCACTCCACTTAGAGGATAACCAGATCATAAGCATAGACGGATATAAAGGGGAAGTCTTCATTCACAATAATGAAGAGCTTACGGGTGAATTTTGGGAGTAGATGATGCCTGTCGTTGAGACTAACGCTTTAGATAAACAATATGATTTGGGCGAACATCATGTGAATGCACTGTTGGCTGTGGATTTCGTCGTCGAGGAAGGAGAATTTGTAGCCATTATGGGACCTTCGGGAAGTGGAAAATCAACGCTTCTTCACCTCATCGGTGGGTTAGACCAACCTACGAATGGGGAGGTTATACTAAATGGGCAGCGTCTCTCCTTGATGAAAGACAAACAAATCACGCTCTTGCGCCGGCGTAACATCGGATTTGTGTTCCAATTCTTTAACCTGCTGCCCACCCTATCGGCAGGGGAAAACATCACCCTGCCTTTGTTGATCGATGGAAAGAACCTGCAAGACTATCAAGAGCGGCTGAACACGATTTTGTCGCTAATTGGTCTAACCGATCGCCAACACCACAAGCCTGAACAATTGTCTGGTGGCGAGCAGCAGCGAGTCGCTTTAGCCCGCGCTTTGATTATGGAGCCGGCTATTGTTCTCGCTGATGAACCAACTGGCAACTTAGATTCGAAAACTGGCATGGCCATTATGGAGCTACTAAAACGGTCATGTGCAGAACTGGGGCAAACGATCGTTATTGTGACCCATGATCCGCGTGCCGCCTCAACTGCTAACCGGGTGGTTTTTCTTAGGGATGGGACAATTATTGACGAGCTTCGTTTTGAGGAATCAACAGAAAGAGCAGACCGGTTACGATCAATTATCGATGAGATGGAGAAACTTGAAGCTTAATCGGTATGAAGATGGCGGTTACATGACTTCCCTAAAGCACCTACGTTTTGCCTTGTCGACTATTTCGCCAAAGTAATTTCATGTCTCTTACACGCATTTTAATCTTACGATCTTTCAGAGAACGCCCCACCCGCATGCTGTTAAGCACCTTTGGCATTATTCTGGGGGTGGCTGCGATTCTAGGGATTGGGATTACAAATCAAAATGCCCTGGAAGCGGTTAAACAGCTGTTTGAAAACACGGCAGGGAAAACGGATCTAATCATCGTCAGTGCGGATGCCGACGAAAGCGGGTTTTCGGAGCAGTCCTTGTCGCAACTTGAACGGATGGCAGAGATAGAATATGCCGTTCCATCTCTACAGATTGTGACCGCTCTAGCAGATTCTGCCTCGTCAGATGTGATGGGCATGTCTTTCTTCGGCATGGATACGGGTGGGCTGCAGCTGTACGGCATTGATCCAGAGTTGGACGTGCAAGCTCGCATTTATGAGGTGATGGATGGCCGCTTCTTATCGCCCGTTCTTGACGAATATGAGATCGTTCTGGTTGACGCTTTTGCAGAAGAAAATGAGATCGCCGCAGGCGACACGATCGAAATCATCACTGAAATCGGGATTGAAGAGCTGCATGTGGTGGGCTTGATAGAGAAAAAGGGGCAGGACAACTAAACAATGGCGCTTTTGGCGTCTTACCAATCGAGACTGCACAAAAGTATTTCTATCGCGAAGGCGATATAGACCAAATCGACCTGGTAATGAGAACGAACAACTCTGGCAGCGACGAACTTGATCAAGCCAAATTAGATATCCAAACCAAACTAGGTGATGATTACTCGGTTGTCTATCCGGCAGCCCAAGGTCAACGCATGACGCAGATGCTCAGCAACTACCAGATCGGGCTAAATTTTCTAAGTGCAATGGCGCTCTTTGTTGGCGCGTTCCTGGTCTACAACTCGTTTTCAATGAGCGTCGTCGAACGCACGCGTGAGTTTGGCATGCTACGCACAACGGGTATGACCAAAGGGCAAATATTTCGCCTCATCATTAGCGAAGCCTTGTTATTAGGTGTGATCGGTTCGCTGCTTGGCGCTCTGCTAGGTATTTTCCTGGCTCGGGGCTTGTCGGCCGTGATGGGAATGCTCCTTTCTCAAGATATGAACCAGATCCATACCCAGCAGGGCATCTTGCTCACAGGTATGATCGTAGGAATTGTCGTAGCCGTCATTTCGGCCATGATTCCAGCATTACAGGCGGGACGGATCTCACCCATGGAGGCGCTGCGCATACGGACAAAAACTCGCCATGGGTGGCTGTTGGAAAAAGGTTGGATACCCGGTCTAATTCTGCTGATTGTATCGGCCGTTATCCTTGTCTTGAATCCATTTCCCTATGATGCGCAATTTCGCTTGGGAAGTATGGTGGTGGTCTTCCTTTTCCTGGGCGGTACGTTATCGATTCCGGCCAGTGTTGGCTTCTGGGAGCGCATTTTGAAGCCCCTAACAACGCTCATATTTGGTCGCAGCGGTGTCATCGGTAGCAGCAATATCCAGCGTGCTAAGCTGCGTACAACGCTCACGGTGGCTGCTCTCATGGTTGGTGCTTCTATGATGGTCATCGTCTGGGTAATTACCGATTCATTTAAAGGGGATCTAGACGAATGGCTGAAAGGTTACATGGGCGGGGACTTGTATGTTACTTCACCGCTTTCCATGGGCTCCGATGTCTGGAAGCGCCTAGAATCAGTCGAAGGTGTAGAGGCTGCTGCACCTACGCTCTACAAGAATGTGGAGTGGAGCCCGCCATCTGGTGAGGTGGAGAATGTTGATTTGATGGCCATCGATCCCAACAGTCACTTACAGGTGACATCCTTTGTCTTCGCCGATGAAGGGGTTGATATGCATGGAGCAGTACAAAGCTTAGATCAGGGTGACAATGTCTTCATTTCCACTGTGTTATCAGAGCTTTACGATATCCAACAGGGCGATACGATCATGATCAAAACCAGAACCGGCAATCGTCCCTTTCGCGTCACCGCAGTCGTAGTTGATTTTTACCAACAAGGGTATGTCATCACATTAGGTTGGACCAATATGAAGCGCCACTTTCGTGAAGATGAAGCCCAAGCCTATCTGTTAAAGGTACAAGACGGCTATAAAATCGATCAGGTGAGCCAACAAATTGAAGACCTTTATGGTGATCGCTACCGCCTATCATTGATTTCCAACCAAAACCTGCTCAATCAGGTAACTGTGATGCTTGATCAGGCTTTCAGTATGTTCGATGTGTTGGCCGTCATTGCAATTGTGGTTGGTTTTTTTGGCATCGCAAATACGCTGACGATGAGCGTCATCGAACGCACGCGAGAAATCGGCATGCTGCGGGGAGTGGGCATGACGCGTTGGCAAGTCTTGACCATGATCTTGTCCGAAGCTGCCACGCTAGGATTTATTGGTGGTCTGTTAGGCTTGTTCTTTGGCATCATCCTCTCGCGCATATTTGTCTTAGCTATGACGGCAATGTCAGGCTACCAGATTACTTATACCTTCCCCGTCCAAAGGGGGCTGGCAGCGCTGGTAATCACGGTGATTATTTCTCAGCTGGCAGCGATGGTACCAGCCAGCCGTGCGGCCCGTATCCGTATTCTGGATGCGATCCAGTATGAATAATCGAGCCACTGTTTTGCAGCCAACTGCCGTCATCAGCGCCACCAGCTTTGGATCACGTCTTCACTTCCATACCATGGACGACCCACAACAGTGTGGTGACTTACCTCATCGAGGATAATTTGTTCGGAACCAGGGAGGAGCGCCGAGCTAACTGGCACGATCCCATCACCCCAGACATCTCCATCCTCGCCGATATCTTTATAGACCTTGAATGCAAAGCGCTCAGACAGCGTCCCTGACGGACGACCACGAATATACTTTCCAACCACAGATGTATAGCGGACTTGAGGGGCAAATATCGTATCAGGTACATGCTGCTGCACCCAGCGCGCCATGTTCCCTCCGCGCTGGATCCCACCCAGGTTCAAATGTGGGCTACCCAGCGTAATGAGATGGTCAATATAGTCTCGTCCCCCAAAATTCTTACCAAGAAATGGCTCATGGCTCAGGTAAAGCCGCCCAAGTATACCTCCCTGGCTGTGGCCAATTAAAGTCAGTTTTTGACCAGCGCATTCTCTTGCTGCTTTCTTAACTGTGATATCGAGCTTATTCAGTGCAAGAAACCATCCCGGTCTCGTGATGCCCGCAGCCCAATCCAAAAAGCGCGTATTGACGACGTAGACCCTTATGCTGGTTTGTGCTGCTAACTGGCGGCTGAAACCGCGGTAAAGCGGCGCTTGGCTTAGAAAACCGCCCAGGATTACGATTGCTGAGGTTTTATTTCTTGCCATATACATCTATCAAGACAGGCGGTACAATTTACGCCGTTGAGCAACATTATACGCCTTATCGATTAAAAGGTTAGCCAGAATTGGGAATGGGTTTGGTCGCCCGATATTGGAAGACCAATATTTAGCTGAATGAGCACTAAGTTTCTAGACGAGAGTGTCGCCTATGACTGCAAACGAATACGCATCATTCGATACAAGTAGTGTGGGCTATTTTTGACACAATATCGGCCGATTGTAGAATACAAAAAATAGAAGATTTTGTATAAATAGGCTGATTTGCAATAACGTTGCAGATCAGCCCTCACGGTTCCTTTAAAAAACGCTTAACCTTAAAGAACTCTACCTCTAGCAGAACGACATTAGAAATGCGATTTTAGCGTTTTGCTGTTTGTACGGTTCACATCCGTGAGGTCGCTGGGTTCGAGTCCACTCGCGCCCATTTTTCCCTTTTTGATTACACACCAGCCCAAATGTAAAAACTTATCTCTAGAGGTAGCGTGTGTTTTCCCTAAAGTTCTGGGCAGCCCCACATCACCCCACGGGTGATCAATGTCGACAAAAACCCGACCTACATCGGCGTCATTCGCGATCTCAAGCAAGATAACCTGCTGCCCAAGAAATGCAAGCGCAGGCCCAGCCAGTACATGAACAACATCATCGAGCAGGATCATCAGTTTATGAAGCGCAAGATCAAGCGAGTCTGGGGTTCTTCTCTTATTCGACGGCCTGGCGGTCAATTCGCGGGTATGAAGCGATGCACATGATACAGTGAAACGCGCTTTCCTTTTTGGGATGTTCTTTTATCCAAATTCAGGCATCCCTACAGCAGTCCAAAGGCTTTTTCCAAATTGTGGATATCGGCCTCGCCAATGGGTACGAGTGGGCCGAGAACGGCCGTATCAATCAAAGAGCGTGCGCTGTATTCGGCCACTTCCAGGCGGTCAAAGGCGTTCAGAATATCCGTGCCCACTGTCAGCACACAATCATTTTGCACCAGCAGCACCGGCGTTCTCAACGAGACCATTTCGGCCACTGTTTCTGGCTGGGTGTAGAGGGTCTTGAAAGGAATCAAGGTAATATCACGCAGTAAAATAAAGCTTTCGGGAATGGTGCGCGAGTCAAAATCGGCGGCGGTGACAGCATAAGCGGTGGCATTGGGACATTGCGCAGTCATAACGCAGTTAACAGCAGGATGTTGGGCATAAATCGCTTCATGTAAGCGCACCGATCGGCTGGGCAGATGGTTGGCTTCGCGTAGGCCATTGCGTATCAATGTCACATCCTCAACCGCCAATGTGCGCCGATCATGGCTGGTTGGAGTGATAAGGAAGCTGTTCTCGTCTAAACGCGCCGAAACCACGCCTTCAGTGCTGATCATCAGATGGCGGTCATAAGCGCGAGCCGTAATATCCACGATTTGCTGGCGCAGTTCGCGCTCGCGGCTGCTGTGGGTGGTTGGTACAAATTCCGGCAAATTGTTGTGACGATGATCAAATAAGTTTAATGCTGGCTCGGATAGCGTCTTTACGTCGCCCAAGGCTCGCGCTCGAATGAGTGTCCGAGCGCAAAAGTCGAGCGTTTCCAAACGATGGAATGCATCGAGTAAGTTAGCTCCACCCGCCGCCATGCCATGATTTTCCAAAATGACGATGTTGTAGCCTTCGCCAAAGGTGGCGGCAATGTTTTCGCCCAGTTTTTCACTCCCGGGTAGGGCGTAGGGCGCATAACCCACCGGCCCACACACGCGGTTGGCTTGGGGAATGATGCGCGTATCTGGTACCTCACGCACAATGCTGAACGAGACCAGCGCCGGCGGATGGGCGTGGACGATCGCTTTCAAATCGGGACGCAGCTTGTAGATGGCGCGATGGAAAGGGAATTCTGAGGAGGGTTTATGCGGCCCTTCAATCGTGCCCTCAGCTTTGATGCACATCATATCTTTGGCTGTCAGTTTGCCTTTGTCAATGCCGGATGGCGTGATCCAGATGTCACCGTTGTCATCTTTGATCGAAAGGTTGCCACCGCTGAGGGTGGTCATACCATGGTGGTAAATACGGTTCATGATGGCGACCAGTTGGTCGCGGGGATGTAACAATTGAAAGTTCATATTTTTAGTTTATTAGCAGTTCAGCCCGTCAGCCTGTTCGCTGTTGATTGGCTAGGAAATGATTTCCTGGTAACGGCCGTATACCTCATCCCATACAGCGCCATCTTGAGGGTCGTATCGTTTTAATTCGCTCATCCCGGCCACAATCTGGCGGCCCTGGTTGAGGTCGGCAATTTCGCTGAGGGCAATTAGCTGTACTAAAGCGTTGCCGATGACGGTGGCTTCAATGGGACCAGTGATCACCGGAAGGCCGGTGGCGTTGGCGGTCATTTGATTGAGTAGCTGGTTTTGCGTGCCGCCGCCGACAATGTGCAGGACAGAGACGGGTTGGCCGGCAACAGCCACTTCGGCTGGCTCAGTGCAGGCCGTTACCAAATCCAAGACTTGTCGGTAGGCCAGCGCCAAACTCTCCAGCACGCTGCGCACTACGGCGCCCGGCGTTTCAGGCACAGGTTGATTGGTTTGGCGGCAATAATCGCGGATGCGCTGCGGATGATCGCCCGGAGTAAGGAAAGCGGGATCGTTTGGGTTGAAAACGGCCGTTAATGGATCAACGCCTCTTGCCAGCGCCACCATTTCGCCGTAAGAATATTTCTCGCCTGCCGCGGCCCAGGTAGCACGACACTGCTGTAAAATCCACAAGCCCATCACATTCTTGAGCAAGCGATAGGTGTTATAAACACCGCCTTCATTGGTGACATTGGCCGCCAACGCTTCTGATGTCAGAATCGGACGAGGGACTTCCAGCCCGACCAGGCTCCAGGTGCCACTACTGATGTAGGCAAAATCTGGGGTGTGAGGAGGAACGGCCACGGATGGCACAGCCGCTATGGCACTACCTGTGTCATGGCAAGCCGGGGCGATCACCGTTATGCCATCGTAAACGCCCAATTTGGTTCCCGGCTGCACGATTTCAGGAAAGATATGGCTGGGAATACCTAAATCAGCCATCATTTTTGTCGCCCACGTACCGCTGGTGGGGTTGAATAACTGCGTCGTTGTCGCGTTGCTGAATTCACACACTTTCGCACCCGTCAGCCAGTAGTTGAGCAGATCGGGCGCGGTCAAAAAAGTGTCGGCAATTTGCAGTTGGGCTGAGCCGGACTCGACCAGACTAAGCAGTTGGTAAAGGGTGTTAATGGGCATGAACTGGATGCCAGTCTGGGCGAAGATATCGGCCTGGGGTACTTTGCTGAAGGCGCGGGACATCATGTTGGCGGTACGGCCGTCGCGATAATGCACCGGATTGCCAATCAAATATCCCTGGCTGTCCAGCAGTCCAAAATCCACGCCCCAGGTATCCACGCCAATGCTGGCAGGATGAAGCGCCTTGCCTTTTTCAATACCGGCCTGAATATCTCCCCAAAGGCGTAAGAAATTCCAGTGCAGCGTACCATTGATGGTAACCGTTGTATTGGGGAAACGGTTGAGTTCTTCCAAGCGGAGGCGCTCTCCATCAAAATGCACCGCCATCACCCGGCCCGATTCTGCCCCTATATCCACTGCTAAAACTGTTTTCTGTGCCATAAAAAACCTGTGCTATAATTTCAATATCAAATTTGACTTGGAGAATAAGTATGCAAGCAATTGAGTTTCAAACAACAGTAAAAAAAATCATTTCCGCCATTCCCAAAGAAAAACGTGGCGAATTGAATACACACACAGAAGATGAAACGGTTCGTGTCATTATTCTCACGTCTCCTCGCAAACAACCACGCATACATAAAGATTTGCTCCAAGAGGCAAAAGAAAAGGGTTACAACGATTTTTTTGATTATTTAATGGATTATCCCCTGGAAAAACTCAATCCTATTCGCTACACACGAGAAGAGTTACATGAGCGATGAATCATCCTATGACATCTGTTTTGTAGACAGCAATGTTTGGCTGTACATGCTCTTACCCGGTCAAGACACTGAAAAAGCACATGTAGCCAATGAGTTTATTCGTAGGAATAGTACAAATATCGTTATCAGTACCCAAATTATCAATGAAGTTGTCAATGGTATCATAAAAAATGCTGTCATGAACGAAGCTGAGATTCGTGAATTCATTCGCCGCTTTTATGTACGTTACACAGTCCATTCAATCACGGAATCTACGCAGTTGAACGCATCACAACTGCGTGAAAGATACTCGCTTTCTCATTGAGACAGCTTAATCATCTCTGTCGCCTTACAATCTGGGGCGTCCCAAATATATTCCGAAGATATGCATAATGGGCTTGTTGTGGAAGGTCAGCTTACTATTATCAATCCATTTGCCTCTCTTTAGTTAACGATGTGCCAGCACCTGCTTTTCGTAGGTACGAATCTCATCTAAATATGCAATGCCGACAGGTACACCCTGCTGCAAGCAAAATTGATCCCAGACTGCGCCAAAGGGCATTCCTTTGAGTTCTTCCAGCAGCGCCAGACGAGCTGTGTTATCACCAGCCATTTCCAGCGCACGCAGTTGTGTGGTTGGCTCCAGTAAGGCCATAAGCAAGGCGCGCTGGGCGTTGCGTGTGCCGATGGCCCATGCCGCAATTCGGTTAATGCTGGCATCGAAGAAATCAAGGCCAATGTGGACGCGCTGCAAATAGTCGCCGCGCACAACTTCCTGCATAATGGCTTGTAATTCATCCGCGAACGTTACTACGTGATCACTGTCCCAACGCACGCCGCGGCTGACGTGCAGCAGCAGTTCTGGAACATAGAGCAAAACGGATGAGATTTTGTCAGAGATGACCTCGGTGGGATGGAAATGACCCGCATCCAGGCAAAGCAGCGTTTGGTTTTCAATGGCGTAACCCATGTAAAATTCGTGTGAGCCGACGACGTAGCTTTCCGAGCCGATGCCAAACAGTTTGCATTCCACTGCATCCAGGTTGTATGCCGGGTCTATTGGCTTTGCCAGAACAGCGTCGAGGGATTCTTTGAGACGTTGGCGCGGCGCTAAACGGTCAACGGGCGTGTCTTTGTAACCATCGGGAATCCAGATATTGGTAACGGCCGTTGTTCCCAACATCTTACCGAAATACGCGCCAATCTCGC
Source organism: uncultured Chloroflexia bacterium (assembly GCA_963701435.1). Taxonomy (GTDB): domain Bacteria; phylum Chloroflexota; class Anaerolineae; order Promineifilales; family Promineifilaceae; genus JAACFF01. Next base: position 409,784 of record CAVPAL010000006.1, read on the forward strand.
GGCTGGCAAGGCAATGCTCAATCCAAAATTTGCGAATGCTTTCGTCGGCGTGAGCGAGCGTAAAGCCATCATCAGCCAACGGATGCGAAAAGCAGGAGGGGTTGAAATCCAGCCCATGATCGTTCGCTTTGGCCCAATCTACCCAGTTACTAAAATGCTTCGGCAAGATTTCATTGCGCGGCACAGGCTTAGCGGTTTCCAGATAAATAGCATGTAGATTAAGGCGATGGGTGCCGGGAATCAGACTGTAGGCCTTGTCTAAATCCTGACGAAGTTCGGTTCCCGTTCTTGCCTTCCCCGGATAGTTGCCCGTGGCCATAATGCCGCCGCTCAATCCGCGATCCGGGTCTTCAAATCCGCCGACATCGTCACCCTGCCAGCAGTGTAAGCTAATAGCAATTTCAGCCAATTTGGCTAACGCTTGCTCAGTGTTGACGCTGAGTCCTGCATACCGTTCTTTGGCCAGGGCATAGGCATTGTGAATAGCAATATCTGTCGGTTTTGGGCGCATTATCTTGTCTCCTTGTGCCACGCATTCAAATGCGCGGCTAACATAGAAAACCCGTTAAAACGGGTTGGCGACGGCCGTTTTTGAACATTATTGTGTGCTTTTAGTGCGTTTCAACGCAATTCCTGCACTAGCTGCGGATTTAAATCCGCAATACTTGAGAAGTCAGTCTAAATGGAAGACTTCTTCGAGTTCTTGAAACATTTCATCCGGCCGGGCATTAGCATCAAAGAAGAGCGCCATAAATTCCTGCCAGCGCGTGTTTACCTCTGTGGCTGCCATCAGCGATTGAGCATGCTCTAAGCTGTGCGGTGTTTCGAAATAGCCAAAAAGCAATCCATCATGGCGTAGGAATAGCGAATAGTTGTGCCAACCCGCTTCACGCAGCGCAGCCAACATTTCCGGCCAAACGTTTTTATGATGCTTTTTGTATTCATCCAATTTATCTGCTTTTACTTTGAGCAAAAATCCAACGCGCTTCATCCGTTGACTCCAATGGTTGTGCATTGAGAAGTTCAACTTTTTCCGAAAAGTTGAACTTCTTCTACTTAACGACTAGAAATCGAAATCGTCGATGTTGTCAATGTTAAAAACGGTGGGTGGGCCAAGCAGGACGGAGCCATCATCGGCGATGGTGTAGCTGCCCAACTTGCCTGCTTCAAACGTTTCGCCAGGATTGCCTTCAATTTGCCCGGTGGCAATGGCGTCCAGAGCGTAGATAGCCAGATACCCTAGGTCAGCAGGGTTCCATAAGGCAAATGCGGGGGCTGCGCCACTTTTGACGTATTCACGCATCTGGTTAGGCGTACCCAGGCCGGTGACAAAGACCTCACCAACCCGTTCCTGATCCTGTACGGCACGAGCGGCCGCAGCAATGCCAACAGTGGTGGGGGAAATGATGCCTTTCAGATCTGGATAGGTGCGCATGAGGCCGATGGCTTCGTTGTAGCTTTTTTCGTCTTCATCGTCGCCATAAACCACTGTGACCAGTTCGAGATCGGCATATTCCGGCTTTTCCAGTTCAGCTTGCATGAACTCAATCCATTCATTCTGGTTAGGAGCGGTGGAGGTGGCGCTGAGGATAGCAATTTGGCCTGCGCCGCCAATCAGATCGGAAATCATTTCGATCTGAACTTTGCCAATACCTTCGGCGTCGGCCTGGTTCATATGGGCATTGCGGCCACCTTCGCCGATCGCTGAGTCCCAACTAACAACCGGGATACCCGATTCCATGGCGTCTTTGCCGGTGGGAATGAGGGCATCGGCGTCGTTGGCGGAAATCGCCAAACCGTCAACGCCTTGCGCGATCAGGGAGTTCAATACCTGGATCTGTTCGGTGGCATCGGCCGTTGCCGGGCCAGTATAGGTCACTTCGACGCCTAGTTCAGCGGCAGCTTCTTGGGCGCCTTTATTGGCGGTGTCAAAGTAAGGAATACCAAGCCCTTTGGGCACAAATACAAATGTCATGGATTCAGCAGCAGGTTCTTCAGCTGCTGATTCAGCAGGCGCCGCTTCTTCTGCTGCGGGTGCTGCTTCTTCTGCTGCCGGGGCCGCAGTTTCTTCACTGCTGCCGCCACAAGCAATGAGTAAGCCCATTAACAAGGCGAACACAAACAAAACTGTAAACTTTTTCATCTTTTCATCTCCATTTTTAATTAATTTGACGGATATCCCGTCTTTAAAAGGGTAAAATCAACACTTCGAACTTCTAATCAGCCATCCAACCTCCTTAAGATTGATTACGATGCCCCGAGCAGCAAGGTGCGCGACCAGAAGAAAAACAAGGTAAATAGCGCAACGGCCGTAAAAGCAACGGCCGTTTTTCCGACCAGCGCTTTATCCCATTTCACCTCTCTACTGGTTAGCTGCTGCCCCACGTGAGGCAGCAAAATGGATAAAATAAGCATTAATCCAATGACGATGTTTTGACCCTGGCCGGGAATATTGATCAGGCCCATGCCAAAACGCATTTCGCCAATCAAAATCAGTGACAGAATCGCGCCGATCATCGTACCGGTGCCGCCGGAAATACTGACGCCGCCGAGGACAACGGCCGTAATCACCGCCAGTTCCAAGCCCGTGCCGATATCCGGGCGGGTACTGCCAAAACGCGCCGCCAAAACAATTCCCGCTAAGGCGGACATAAATCCCGACATCATAAAAATAATTAGCTTGGTGCGGGCGACATTGACGCCGGAGTAGAAGCCGGCGTCTTCGTTATTGCCGATGACGTATAAATAGCGACCAAAGCTCATCTTGTGCAAAATGAGGCCAAAAATGATGGCCGCAATGATGAACAATACGGCCGAAAAAGGAAAGCGTAGGCTGCCCAGGGTTCCTTGACCCAAATAAGTGAATGCTTCCGGATAGCCCCGCGCCGCCTGGTCACCCAACAGCACAAAAGCCATACCGCGATAGAGGGCGAAGGTTCCCAACGTCACGACCAGGGAGGGCAGTTTGATTTTGGCGATCAGATAACCATTCAAAAAGCCGGCTAGCAGTCCGAGCAGCAGCGCAGCCGCCACAGCGACCCAAATGTTTGTGCCTTGCATGTACAGCCAGCCCATCAACGAGGCACACATCGCCATGGTGGAGGCAACCGACAAATCGATGTTGCCGGAGATGATGATAAAAACCATTGGCAGCATCATCAGTCCCAGTTCCATAAAATCGGACGTAGCCCGCATCAAGTTGCGCGTGTCGAGGAAATAGGGTGTCAACTGGATGTTGACGAGGGTAACAATGACTATAAGGGCTACTAAAAGAAATTCCCAGCGTTTGAAGAAATTTGTCACTGATTGTTTTTCGTTCATGTTTATGATCCTCCGCCCAAACGCTGTAGGCGTCTTGAGATAGCGGAATCAACTAAAACGGCCGTTAGTATCAGCACACCTTGCACCGCTAATTGCCAGAAGGGAGAAATGCGTACCAACGTCAGCGCATTATCGATGGTGCCCAGCAAAAAAGCGCCCAGAACCACACCTAACACACTGCCACTGCCGCCAAAAATATTGACGCCGCCCACAACCGAAGCCGCCACCGATTGCAGTTCAAACCCCAGCGCCGTATTCGTCTGCGCCGACTCAAAGCGGGATGCCCACAAAACGGCCGCCAAGCCACACAACAATCCTGAAATCAAATAGACCATAAAAGTCGTGCGGTCAACATTGACGCCAGACACCTTTGCCGCTTCAGGATTACTGCCAATCGCGTAAATGTCGCGTCCCGGCCGCGTGTAATTCAGGAAAAGGAATACAATGACCGCCACAATGGCAGCGATGAGGATAATGTTGGGAATCCCCAATGGCGCCCCTTTTGCCAAGGCACGGAAACCGACGGGCATCTCGTAAGAATTCACCCACTGTCCGCCGCTAAAAACAAAGACCATGCCACGAAAAATGCTCATTGTACCCAAGGTGGCTATAATCGGTGGCACACCGCCCACTGTGACCAAAAAGCCGTTCACGCCGCCCAAAAACATGCCTAAAACCATGCCCAAAGCCACGGCCATCAGCGGCGACATTTCGGGAATAGACACCACAACGAATGAAACCATCATGGCCACGAGACCAATTATGGAACCCACAGAGAGGTCGATGCCGCGTGTAATGATGACCATCGTTTGCGCCAGGGCGACAATGACTAAAATGGAGATGTTGAGCAAGATGTCGCGGAAATTGTCTACGGTTAAAAAGGCTGGGGTACGGATAGTGACCAGAATCATCAATAACACAATGAAGATGATGATGCTTAACTCACGAAACCGCACAAGGGTCAGGAAGAGACTGTTCGATTTTTTTGCACTGCCTGCTGTCACTGTTGTCACGAGTACCTTCTCCTCTCGAAAATGGGAGCGCGGACAGCTTGTCCGCTCTTTGCGGTCTGGCAGACCACGCTCCTTGCAATCAGTGGATTATTATCCTGCGCCGGTTGCGGCCATCATCAATTTTTCCTGGGTCGCTTCACCGCGTTCGAATTCACCGGTGATATGTCCTTCGCGCATGACCAAAATGCGGTCACTCATGCCTAATATTTCGGGCAGTTCGGAGGAAATCATGAGGATGGCCATGCCTTCTGCGGCCAAGCTGCTCATCAGACGATGAACGGCCGCTTTTGTGCCCACGTCAATTCCGCGTGTCGGTTCATCCAGGATGAGAATGCGTGGATTGGTATTGAGCCATTTCGCCAGTACCACTTTTTGTTGGTTGCCGCCAGAAAGCTCCTGCGCTTTCTGCTCGATGCCATACGCCTTAACTTCTAGTTTTTTGGATGCCTCAAGCGCCGTTGTCTTTTCCTTTTTGCGGTTCAGCCAGCCGTAGGTGGCAAATTCGTTGATAACCGGCAGCGTGATGTTGTCGCCAATAGGCATGGGCAAAACCAGGCCGTGATTTTTGCGATCTTCAGGCACGTAGCTGATGCCCAGGGCCATTGCTTTTTGGGGATTGGCAATTGTGACCTGCTCGCCCCTCACCGTGATGCGCCCTGCTGTGGCCGGTTTGACACCAAAAATAGAGCAGGCCACGTCAGTGCGCCCCGCGCCTACCAAACCGGACATACCTAAAATTTCGCCGGCGTGCAGCTTGAAAGAAATATCTTGAAAGGCGCCATTCGCGCTCAGGTTTTCTACTTCCAGGACGACCTCTCCCCGTTCTACATCTTGTTTGGGAAATAAGTCATCCAGCTTGCGTCCCACCATCATCTGGATCAGTTCGTCAGTGGTGACGTTGGCCAGGGTGCGTGTGCCTACGTATTCGCCATCGCGCAGCGTGGTTACGCGGTCGGCCAGGGCAAATAGTTCTTCGAGGCGATGGGAAATGAAGATAACGGCCGTACCCTCATCCCTTAAGTTTTTTGTGATGTGAAACAGCTCTTCCACTTCATTACTGGTTAGCGAGGAAGTTGGCTCGTCCATGATTAGCACCTTGGCATTTACGGATAATGCGCGGGCAATCTCTACCATTTGCTGCTGCGCCACGCTGAGGTTACGCGCCTTTGTACGCGGGTTTAGCTTTACGTGCAGGCGTTCCAGCAAGTCGCTGGCGATGCGGTTCATTTGCCGCCAGGAGATGCGACCCCCGCTGACAGGCTGCCGACCCACTAAAATATTTTCAGCAATCGACAGGTCCGGGAACAAACTCGGTTCCTGGTAAATGGCGGCGATGCCTTGCTGCTGCGCTTCGCGTGGATTGGCAAATTGTACGACCTGGCCATTGAGTTCAATCTCGCCGCTGTCGGGTTGGTGAACGCCGGTGATGGTCTTGATCAGGGTAGATTTACCGGCCCCGTTTTCACCAAGTATGGCATGAACTTCTCCCGGATAGATGGTCAACTGCACATTTTTCAGCGCATGGACGCCGCCAAATGATTTGGATATGTCGCGCATCTGGATGATTGGAATTTGTTTATTCATAGTCGCCTGCAAATTGTTGATAATTGACGAAAATTGTGGTATAATGTTGATTATTGATGGAATCATAACGCAAACGGCAAGATATGTCAATAGCAACAGCTACTTTTCATCAAAATTCGTCAAAGTTGTTGCTGAAGTTTATAATTTTGGCAATTGGGAACAGAGCATAATGGAAGAAAGTCGCCCCATGAATGGATTAACCACTTTTGAACGTCGCCAAAATATTCTACGCCTGCTTGGGGAGCAGCCTGGTTTACGGGTCACTGACATGGCGGAGATTTTTCATGTTGCCGAAGGGACGATACGCAACGACTTAAATGCCCTGGAATCTGAGGAAAAACTACGCCGTGTGCGCGGTGGAGCCGTTCTTGTTTCTCAAAGCACCTCCGAGCAGGAACCGAGTAAGGAAGCAGTTGCGGCCATCAGCCATGCCGATATTAAGCAGCGAATTGCCCGGTGGGCGGCCGATACCATCAAAGATGGAGATACAATTTTACTGGATGCCAGTTCAACCGTGCGCTTTATGGTCCCTTATTTGCAGGAACACAAGCGCTTGACGATTGTGACCAACGGTTTGGAAACAGCCAGGCAGCTGGCGCGCAATACGACGCATCCCGTTGTGCTGGTAGGCGGCATGGTGAATCGCAGTGGCAATGCCACAACTAGTTTGATTGGGCTGGATATGTTGCAAAACCTGCACATTCGCACCGCTTACGTTTCTTGCGTTGGGTTTGATTTGCAAACGGGTTTGACGGAACGCCTTATCGAAGAAGCGCAATTGAAAGAGGCGATGCTGTCTTCTGTGCCACGCATCATGGCGCTGGTTGGCTCCAATAAAATTGGTGTGGTGAGTACGCTTCCTTTTGCTGCCCCGGAGCAAATCACACACTTTTTCACCGACAGCGGCGTTGCGGCTGAGTTTATTGAACAGATGCGGCAGGCAAAAATCAATTTGACGGTTTGTGGTGAAAATACAGTGCGTTCGTTCATAGGAGAAGGAGATAGACCGCAGTTTACGATTGGTTTTGCCAATCAGAGTGAAGCGCTGCCTTTTGCCATTGATGTGCGTCGCAGCCTGGAGCGGGCGGCGGCCGACTTTGGTACTATTGATTTGGTAGTAGCCGATAATCAGCTGAGTGGGGAGGTGGCGCTGCAGGTGGCCGACAATTTGATCCAGCGGAATATTGACCTGGCGATTGAATATCAGATTGATTATAAAGCGGGTAATCTGATTATGAATAAATTCCAGGAGGCTGATATTCCGGTGATTGCGGTGGATATTCCCATGGTCGGGGCCACCTTTTTTGGCGTGGACAATTACCGCGCCGGGCATATGGCCGGTGCAGCATTGGGGGCATGGGTGGTGGAGTCGTGGAACGGCCGTATTGATCATCTCCTCGTTTTGGAAGAACCCAGAGCCGGTTCGCTGCCGGAAGCACGCATCCAGGGACAGATAGATGGCTTACAAGAAGTTCTTGACCCAATCCCTGCGGAGCACATTTTCTATCTGAATTCTGGAAATGTGAGTGCGATTAGTGAAACGGCCGTTGCCGATTGCCTGCAAATGATCCCCGACAGTCATCACATTGCCATTATCGCCTTTAACGACGAAGCTGCCTTTGGCGCTTTGCAGGCGGCGCGAAAAGTGAACCGTGAACAAGATGTGGTGCTTGTGGGACAAGGCGCAGAGCGCCTGGTACACAGCGAAATACGCGATCCCCAGTCACGCTTGATTGGCTCAACGGCTTACATGCCGGAAAGGTATGGCGAAAAACTGATGGGATTGGCCTTGAAAATTTTGCATGGCGAATCGGTGCCGCCTGCGATTTACATGAATCACGTGTTCATCAACATCGATAATATTGACCGCTATTATCCGCCCGTTGACTGATTTTTCTTAGCGTTTGCTCTTTATTTGATACTTTTGTGTCTATGGCCCTTGACGAAAATGGGGTTATGAACAGACTGACCTTATGTGATTTGCAGTTGGATTTTATAAGCATACGCTGATTTGCAATAACGCTGCAGATCAGCCCTTACGGTTCTTTTGAAAAACGCTTAACCTTAATGAACTCTACCTCTAGTAGAACGACAGTAGAGCTGCGATTTTCGCGTTTCCCTGTTTGTAGGGTTCACATCCGTGAGGTCGTTGGTTCGAGTCCCTACGCGCCTACTTTATTCTTTCTGATCCTCTTCAGGTTTCTCATCTGGTTTGCCCAATTGTTTACGAAGTTCTGCATTCAACGCTTGCAATTGCGCTTGCGTTTGTTTCTGCGCCTGCTGAACCGCTGCATTTTCTTGCTGAAGTTGTTTGATTTCTGCCAAAATTGCCTCGTTAGAAATGGAGTCCGCCTTGTTCGCGTTATTGCGCTCCCCTAAAAAAATGTTGGCTAAATACCCGGAGAGGGTACCGAAAACCGCTACCCCGGCAAAAATTACAAAGTTGGCTACAAAACGTCCGGCGGCGGTAACCGGATACTCATCTCCGTAGCCAACCGTCGAAATCGTGACAATCACCCACCACCACGCATCCTCGGCAGTCGTAATATTGGCATTTCGCGCCTGCGATTCAGCTTTTAATATCGCGATTGAGCCAAATTCAAGAATCAGTATTACGCTCAGGATAATAAAAAGCAGCGCAGTATCTGCCCGTCTGGCAACCACAAGACGTACGACTTTACGCCCACCCATGCGTCGCAGTAAGCGCCACGTCCGCACGAAGCGCATAATGCGAGCCAAACTGGCGCCCGGCACAGGAAGACTACCCAATAGATCAAGCCAGCCAAAATGGTTAAAAAAATACCGCCGTTTGGAATCGGCCGCGCGCAAACGCAGTAAAAAATCAATAAAAAAAACCAAACTCAACAAAACATTGACGCGTAATGCGACCTGGACAACATCATCATCCCGGTCAAGCACCATAAAGACCAGGTTTAATATAGACAATGCGGTTAACACCAGTATGAAGAGTTCGTAATTAATATGCCGAACATCTTTATTATTACTCAATTCTTCGTAATTGTCGGTTTGGTTTGTCTCGTTTGTGTTCATACTTTTTTCGAAAGGGCGCGCCATTCTATGTGCCTAGCAATAGATAATTTTTTAGACACTGTGTGACTATCTATTTTTACAAAGTCACACATAACATTATCACCATTTCAAGATCGTTGGCATTATATCACAAGGAGAATGAGAAACGGCCGTTTTGCGATTCCGCGATCTGACTTGCCAACTACTTCCCAGCCCCAAATCCCATCCTTAAAAAATGACGCTCACAATCAATCCTGTGTTATACTTGTAGCTGCGGGAGAATACAACAAAACTCCACCCTCACGCCCGAGAATGCAAGCTGGTGAAACCATATGCCTGAACATCAACCCTTTGCTCATCTGCATGTCCACAGCGAGTTTTCCTTGCTCGACGGCCTCAGCCGGATTGATGATCTCGTTGCGCGCGCAGTCGAACTAAACCAGCCGGCCATCGCCCTGACCGACCACGGCGCAATGTATGGCACGCTACCCTTCTACCGCGCCGCCAAAAGAGCTGGCGTCAATCCCATCATCGGGATCGAGACCTATCTATCCATGCGCGGGATGCAGGACAAAGACCCGCAGTTAGACAAAGAGCGTTTCCACATGCTGCTGCTGGCGCAAAACCAGAGCGGTTACATGAACCTCCTGGAAATCGCCAGCCTGGCGCAGCTAGAAGGATTTTATTACAAACCACGCATCGACCGCGCGTTTATGGCGCGTCACAGCGACGGCATCATCGCCACGACCGGCTGTATGGCGGCCGAAATCCCGCGCGCGCTTGGGAACGGCAACATGAAGCTGGCCCACAAACTAATGGGCGAGTACCTGGATATTTTTGGCAAAGAGCGTCTGTTCATTGAACTGCAAGAACATCATATTCCCGAACTAACCGATATCAATAAAAAGCTGGTTGGCATGGCAGCGCGCTACGGTCTGGAAAATAATTTTCTGGCCACCAATGACGTCCATTACACGCGCGCGGAAGATGCAAACCCGCACGAAGTGCTGCTTTGTATTCAGACCGGTTCAACCGTAAAAAATCCCAAGCTCTCCTTTTCTGACAAAGAATATTATTTGAAATCGCACGCTGAGATGGCGGCACTGTTTGGCGACATTCCCGGCGCGCTGAGCAACAGCTTGCTGATTGCTGAGATGTGCCATGTCGATCTTGATTCCGAGGGGTACCACCTGCCTGATTTTGAGACGCCGCCAGGGCTTGATGCCCACGCCTATTTGCGCCGTCTGTGCGAGAAGGGGTTGGCCTGGCGTTATGGCGATGATCGCGCCCAGAATGACGCCGCCTTACGCGCGCGGCTGGAACATGAGTTAAACATTATCAACCGCATGGGGTTCGATACCTATTTTTTGATTGTGTGGGACTTGTGCGAATGGGCGGTACGCAGCGATGCATGGTGGCAAATGCACCAGGATCCATATCCGTATGACAGCTATGCCGAGTGGAAGAAGAACGATATCTGGTGGAACGTACGCGGCTCCGGAGCCGGATCGGTGGTGGCCTATACGCTGGGCATCACCAGCATCGATCCGCTCGTCAACGGCTTGATTTTTGAACGCTTTTTGAATCCCGGGCGGGTGTCAATGCCCGATATCGATCTGGATTACCCTGATGACGCGCGCCACTGGATGGTGGCGTATACCAAGCGGCGTTATGGGCATGAAAAGGTGGCCCAAATCATCACGTTTGGAACGCTGGGCGCGCGCGCGGCGATTCGGGATGTCGGGCGCGCCATGGATATGCCCTTGCCGGAGGTGGACGCTATCGCGCGTTTGATTCCGGCCATCCCGGGCAAACCGGCCAAAATTGATAATGTTCTGGATGCAGAGCATGAATTCTATTCGGTGGAATTAACGGAACGGTATAAACGCGAAACGGCCGTTAAAACCCTCCTCGACACCGCCAAAAATCTGGAGGGCATCGCCCGCCACGCCTCCAGCCATGCCGCAGGCGTAATTGTCTCGGATCGGCCGTTGCATGAATATGTGCCTCTCAACCGTCCTACCAGCGGCGACGAAGGGCTGGGTGGAGTTGACCGCGTCACCCAATGGCCGATGGAAATTGTCGAATCAATTGGCCTGCTAAAAGTTGATTTCCTCGGCCTGAGCACCCTCACCGTCATGCGTCGCGCGGCGCGGCTGATTGAAGCGCGGTATGGCATCGAGTATACGATGGACAATATTCCTTACGATGTGGGGCAGATTGGCCCAGACCCGGAAAAAAAACCTGACCAATTATTTGACATGCTGGGCCGGGGTGAAGTAGCAGGCGTATTCCAGGTAGAAGGCGCCGGCATGCGCCGCTTGATGATGGAAATGCGCCCGCGCCGTTTCGATCACATCATTGCAGCGATTTCGCTTTACCGGCCGGGACCGATGGAAAACATTCCCGAATATATCCGGCGCATGCACGCCGCCATTTACGATAATAAAAACATCGTCGAATACCATACGCCGGCGCTGGAACCGATTTTGCAAGACACGTATGGCATTCTGGTTTACCAGGAACAAATTATCCGCATTGCGTCTGACCTGGCGGGATACGCGCCCGGCGACGCCGATATGATCCGCAAAGCCGTCGCCAAGAAGAAAAAGAAGCTGATGGAGGAGCACCGCATCAAATTTACCGAAGGGGCCATGGCGCGCGGCTTCAGTAAAGCGGTATGCGATTCCATTTGGGGCGATATTGAGTTTTTTGCCCGCTACGGGTTCAACAAAGCGCATGCGGCCGACTATGCTAAGGTGACCTGCCAGACAGCGTTTTTGAAAGCTCATTATCCGGTCGAATATCTAACCGCCATGCTCAGCGTGGAGCGGGACAACACGGATAAAGTGCGCCGCTACTTTTCGGAAGCCAAAAACCTGGGCATTGACATTGAGCCGCCCGATATCAACCGCTCTCATCTCGATTTCACGATTGAAGATGACGGCGAACGGCCGCGTATCCGTTTTGGTTTGGGCGCGATTAAAAATGCGGGTGCAGCAGCGCTCAATCTGATCATTGAAGAACGCGAACAGGCAGGCGTCTTCAAGGATTTGCAAGATTTGTGCGATCGCGTTGATCTGCGCCGGGTGGGCAAACGCGCGCTGGAGTTCATGATTAAAGCGCGCGTGTTTGAAAGCTGGGGCAGCGTAACGCAGTTCCTGGAAGCGCTGGACCGGATTGTCGGCGAAAGCGGCAAATCACATGACGCCGCAGCCGCAGGGCAAATGAGTTTGTTTGGCGCTTTGGGCGGCGGCGCCAATGGCTTCAAGCTGGAGGTCAATCTTCTAAAACAGCCGCAAGATTTGAAGCTGGTTGAGCATAAACAATTGTTGGAATGGGAAAAAGAGGCTTTGGGCGTGCATGTGTCGGAGCATCCTCTGGAACGGCCGTTAGCCCTCATGCAGTCCCATACCAGCGCCATAATTGGAGACATTGACGCCAACTGGAGCGGAAAACAGGTACGGCTGGCGGGCATGATCAGCCACCTGCGCACGCTGACAACCAAAAAGGGCGATCCGATGGCGTTTGGCACGCTGGAAGACCTCGACAACAAGATAGATGTGGTCTTTTTTCCGCGCACCTGGTTAGCTTACCGTGACGAAGTGCAAGTGGACCAGGTTGTTTTGCTAACCGGTAAAGTTCAAAAGAAAGATGAGGAAATAAACATTATTGTGGATAAAGTTTCAACAACAGTAGAAACAGCCCGGGCGGCTTATTCAGCGTGGGATGCAGAGGTTGTGACAGCGCCGCCGCCTGTCAAAAAGGGCAACGGGCATCATCACCCCGCGCCAACTGTTTCTCCGCCGCAGTCAAAAAACAGATCCACGTCAACAATGGCTGAAGAGGGCGCACAATATTCTCCGCCACCGCCGCCACCTAATTTCGAGGATGATTGGGGATCGCCGCCAAATGAAACCATCACAGAATCACCCCCGGCGGCAAGTTCTGCCTCGCCTGCTGCTCAACCAAAGCAGGTTGAAGTCACTGAAAAAGTGAACGCAGAAAACGTATATGCCGAGAAAGTGTATACGGCCATCAGCGGGGCGGCTGTGCATGCGCCGGATGCCGGCAACGGCCGTTCCCAAATCGTCGTGGTTGAAATTAAGCCGGCCGGCAACTGGCAAGAAGCCTTTCGCCGGTCAATTGCACTGGCCAGCGACTTCCAGGGAGCTGACAAACTCAGACTACGTCTTCACGGGCAATCATTGCACATGGATTTTCCCGATCAAAACACAAACTGCTGCAATGAATTATTAGATGCTTTGGAACGCCTTCCCGGCATTATGCGCGTCTATTCCGGCTAGGACCCTACTCTGACCAGGCGCGCCGCAGCAAATTGATCCAGTTCCCGCCCATGATATTGACCACATCCGTTTTTGCATACCCGTAGCTGCGTAATTTTTCGGCGAGCAAAGGCAAATCGCCGATGTGGTCAAGTTCAGCCGGAATATCCTCCGCGCCAAAACCGCCGTCAAAATCGCTGCCGATGCCAACATGCGACGCATCCCCTAAAAGCTGGCAGATATAGTCAATGTGGGCAATAACCTGATCAAGCGTCACCAGCTCTTTGGGTTCCCCTTTTATCTGTCCGGCGCGCAAAAAACGATTGTATAAAACTACGCCAATAACGCCGTTTCGTTCCCCAATGCAGTGAATTTGCACATCGCTCAACTGACGCTCGCCCGGAACCAATGCACGCGCATTGCAATGGGTGGCCACAACCGGGCCTGTGTACCGGTCGAGCGCTTCCAAAGTCGCTTTTTCATTCATATGGGTCAAATCAAGAATCAGGCCAAACTCAGCCATGATTTCCAACAGCGTGATCCCTTTTGGAGTCAACCCATGCTGCGCGCTGCGCCACGCCCCGGCGGCGTAACGGGTGTCATCCCAGGCCAGGCCAACGGCGCGCAGCCCTTTCTCCGCCCACATTTCGACCTCTTCCGGTTCGCGAATGGGGTCGGCGCCTTCCATCAAGGGCAGAATACCGATTAACGGCCGTTCCTCCGTCTGACTCTCCAACACAATTTCCAGGTCGGACAGCGAACCAACCAGCCGCAGCCCATTCCTTTCGTCATCGCACAAACGCCGGTAATAATCCAGTTGACTCATTCCCAGCTTGTGCGCTTCAGCGGCATTGGTATAGGTTAAACGCGTGTCGCCGCCAAGTTTAACGGCCGTTTTCGCAGGAGAAACAAAAATTGTGCCCCAAACCAACCCCACGCCGGCCTTGCGCATCTCAGGAAAGGCCACGGTCGCTGTGCCGCGCTTGTTATCAGGCAGATCCCTGCTGCGAATGTCCGCCACCGGCTTGAGCGGGTCACGGCCGTATTTCAGCGCATTGTAAGCAATATCAAGATGTGCATCGACAATAAACAAGGTGATTCCTTACTCCTTTTGGGGACAAATGACGAAGGGCGGAGGACGAAAGACCAATGAGCAGCGTCATTGGTCTTTCGTCTGCGGTCAAAAAAATTACAAACCTGACAAACACCCGCCCCTTTTAGGAAAACCGCAGTTGGCGCAGAATCGCCAGATTCACCGCATCCATTTCTATCTCGCCGCCGTCCGCATCTTTTTCTATTTTAGGGGTCTCCAGATGGGCAGCATGATTGGCCCAGCGGGGATCATTCAAAAAGTTGGCAAACCCCTGCTTGCCGATGGCGCCTTCGCCAATATGGGCATGGCGGTCTTTATTCTGGCCAAGCTCAAATTTGCTGTCATTGAAATGGAAGAATTTGATATGTTCTAATCCTACAATCCGGTCAAACTCCTCCAGCGTGGCGGTATATGCTTGCGGCGTGCGGATATCGTAGCCGGCGGCAAAAACGTGGCAGGTATCAAAACAAATGCCCAGGCGCGGATGATGGCCGGCCTGTTCTAATATGTAGGCCAAATGCTCAAATCGCGCGCCCAGGTTAGTGCCCTGTCCGGCCATCGTTTCCAGGCAGATAGTTGTGTTTGGCGCCGAAACGGCCGTTTCCACCAGCAGTCGTTTGACCCCGCGTACAATTTTGTCCAGTCCGGATTGCTCATCGCCGCTCATATATGAGCCGGGATGAAAAGTAATGAGTGGTATACCCAAAGCGCCCACCCGTTCAACCTCAATCTTGAGCGCCTGGTAAGATTTTTCCCACAAAGCGGGATCCGGCGAGGCGATATTGATCAGATAGCTGGCATGCACCGCAACCGGGTGAATATCGGTAAAATCCTCCGCAGCCTGGCTGTATTTTTCGAGGTCTTCCTCACTCAGCGGTTTTGCTTTCCACTGCCGGTTGCTTTTCGTAAAAACCAGCATCGTCTCACAGCCAATGTCTTGCGCCCGTTCAAACGCCTTAAAAACTCCCCCGGCCGAACTGATATGTGCTCCGATTCGCATAAATCTCCCTCTTGTAAAAAAATCGATCGTTTAACGCGTCAATTCATCCGATATTTCACTGCTCAGATATCCGATTGTTTCCATACCATCCAATGAATAAACGCCATCGCCCACAACACGCCACATAGGGTTGCCGGCCAGGTCCAAAATAAAATCTTTCTGCATTCGTCCAGTCGGTTCACCCTCCAATGTGTAAAGAATGTTTCCTTCCAGATAGGCAAACTGTTCACCTTTGCGGTCAATTAATCCACGCATCGTTACTCCCTCCCGGATTGGGCAACGGAGACTCCGTTCCGCAATCCATCTTTAACTATGGTACCGTAAATTCTGTCTGTACGTTGCCCTCGGCGTCATAAATTTGCACCTCGCTGCCCGACTGCCAGATCGGCCCCTCCAGACCCCAATATAAATCGGTGGGGCTGTCTGTGCCTGCCGTGGTGTGCAGTTGAATACCGGCTCCTTCACCGAAAAGGGTGATCGAATCAAATGTGTAGACATTGCCAAATTGATCGGCCACTTTCCAGCCTGCAAGGTTGATCTCGCTGCTGCCGCTGTTAACAATTTCAAGGCTTTCGCCCAGTAAACCTACTGCGGTTACTGTTGTAATGCCCACAACGGCCGAACCCGAACCTGCGGGAACGGTTGGAATTGGAGTAGGCGGCGCGCCGTTGTCTACGGCCGTTTCCTGGCGTAATCCCGGCAGCGGCGTAGGAATCCCGGCCTGGTTCGGGATGATGAGCTGTTGTCCCACAAACAAAACGTTAGGATTGGCCATCTCATTGGCCTGCATAATTTCATCAATTGTTACGCCATACTGCAAGCTGAGAATTCCAAGCGTATCGCCGGCCTGAACGACATGCAATTTTTCGGTGACAGCCAGACCCAGTTCTTGCTCAACAGGCACTGATTCAGCTTCTGTTTCCTGCAACGCCACGTTAGCAGCCTCTGCAACGGCAGTTTCATCTGGCTGGTCGACAACGGCCGTTTCCACTTGCGGCTGCGCTTCAAGAACCAGGCTGTTTTGCCCGGAACGGCCGTCCCACCACCACAAAATAACCAGCACCACCGTGGCCGAGACGACAATGTTCAATAAAATGAAAGGCAGTATTCGACGAAAAGACATTTTCCACTCCAAATCAATACCTATCTATATTGTACAACAGCCTACTCCCGTTCGCATTGCCGGTTTGAAAATTTCATTACAAAAATGAATCATCTCCCATCAAATTCATTTGGACAAGCCGCCTAAATCAGGGACAATAACCTAAAATACTATTCAATTTTGATGAGGCAAAAATGGCCGAACCACTAAAAATCTTGTTTATCAGCGCCGAAGTCGCCCCGTTCGCCAAAACCGGCGGATTGGGAGACATTGGCGGTTCGCTCCCCAAAGCATTAGCCGACATGGGTCACGATGTACGCGTCGTTATGCCGGCCTATAAAATGATTGAAGAAGGATACCCGGGCGTTGAACCCATGCCCGGCCAACTGCTGGTTCCCACCGGCGACGGCCTGATCCCGGCCGGCGTGTTCCAGGGGCGCCTGCCGGACAGTGATGTTCCAATTTATTTCATCGCCGAGTGGCAGCTTTTCAAGCGGGATACAATTTACGGCTACTGGGACGATCCCTATCGTTTCGCCTTTTTCAGCCTGGCGGCGCTCGCCTTAACCCAATTTCTGGATTGGCGCCCCGATGTCCTACATGCCCATGATTGGCACACAGCCCCGGCCGTCACCTGGCTCGCCACCGCAGGGCAAACCCAAGAGTGGTTCCGCGGCATCCCCAGCATCTTCACCATCCACAACCTGGCGCACCAGGGCAAAACCAACTGGCATATTTTTAATTACCTTGGCATCGTCACGCACTCGCTCACCGAAGAAGCCTATGGTGAGGTCAATTTTATGGCGCGCGGCATTTACCATGCGACTCTGGTCAATACCGTCAGCCCCACCTACGCGCGCGAAATTCAATCCTGGGAAGGCGGGGCCGGGCTGGATGGACTGCTGCGACACCGGCAGTATGACCTGCATGGCATTCTAAACGGGTTAGATTACGACACCTGGGATCCGGCCACAGACAAACGCCTGCCGCATCACTTTGATATCGAAACCATCGACAAACGCATCGAGAATCGGCGCGCGCTGCAAGCCTACGCCGGTCTTCCACAACGCGACAATATCCCTCTGGTCGCTATGGTTTCGCGACTCGACTGGCAAAAAGGGCTGGACCTGATGGGACACGTCATTCACCTGCTCATGAACGGATATTCCGGTGACGCCCAATTCATTGTGCTGGGAACCGGTGAAGCGCATTACGAGTTTATGTTTGCCCAACTGGCAGGCTACCACCGTGACAAAATGACCGCCATTCTGTCCTACAACGCCGGGTTAGCGCCGCTCATTTATGGAGGTAGTGATATTTTTCTGATGCCTTCCCTCTTCGAACCGTGTGGTTTGGGCCAACTCATCGCCATGCGTTATGGCAGCGTGCCGCTGGTGCGCGCGACCGGTGGGCTGGCCGATACCGTCCAGGACAGCATCACCGGTTTTTCATTTTATGATTACAATAGCGACGCGTTTTGGCACGCAATGCAGCGCGCAATTTATCATCTACAACGTCGATAAAGAAAGCTGGCGTCAGATTCAGCACAATGGCATGGCAGCCGATTTTTCTTGGGGACGGTCGGCGCATGGTTACCAACAATTGTATGAGTGGGCGTTGGCCCGCATGAGAGGAGGTTGATTAATATGCGTTTTCCACGTGCTGCTGGTGTTCTGGCGCACCCAACTTCATTTCCCACCCGCTACGGAATTGGCGACCTGGGTGGTTCCGCCTATCATTTTGTTGATTTCCTGGTTAAGAGCCGGCAATCTCTCTGGCAGATTTTACCGCTTGGGCCAACTGGTTATGGCGATTCACCTTATCAATGTTTTTCTGCCTTTGCCGGAAATCCATTGTTGATCAGTCCTGACCAGCTTGTTGCAGGAAGGATTTTTGCCGGCCGAAGCTGTGCAGCAAGTACCCCCTTTTCCAACAGAAGTGGTTGATTTCGGCTGGGTCATTGATTACAAATATCAGTTTTTACGCCAGGCCTATGCACACTTTCAAGTTTATGGCTTGGGCGCACAGCGGGACGCATTCGCCGCTTTTTGTGAGGAACAGGCTGCCTGGCTGGATGATTATGCCCTGTTTATGGCGCTAAAAAACCACCATGTCGAACATGAAGGCGGCGTTTGGAATACCTGGCCGGCCGAGATTGCGCATCGCGAACCAGAAGCGATGGCTGATTGGTCTGAAATGCTGGCCGATGAGGTGCGCGCTTATAAGTTCTGGCAGTTCCTCTTTTTCAACCAATGGCTGGCTCTAAAAGCGTATGCAAATGAGCGCGGCATCCAAATTGTCGGGGATATTCCCATTTTTGTGGCCTTCGACAGCGCCGATGTGTGGGCAAATCCTGATGTTTTTTACCTCGAATGAGGATGGCTCACCCACGGTGATTGCTGGTGTGCCGCCGGATTATTTTAGCGAAACAGGCCAGCGTTGGGGCAATCCGCTTTACCGTTGGGATGTCATGCTGGCAAAAAATTATGCCTGGTGGGCCGCACGTCTACAAATGTGTTTTACACAGGCGGATATTGTGCGTATCGACCATTTTCGCGGCTTTGATGCTTATTGGGAAATTCCGGCGACTGAGGAAACGGCCGTTATCGGCAAATGGATCAAAGGGCCAGGCGTGGCATTTTTCCAGGCGATGGAAGAACAATTAGGCACATTACCGCTGATCGCCGAAGATTTGGGCTTGATCACGCCCGAAGTCGAAGCGCTGCGCGATCGCTTTGATTTCCCCGGTATGAAAATTTTGCAGTTTGCCTTTGGCGGCGAGCGCAACAGCAATTTCTTGCCTCACAATTTCGGGCAGAACTGTGTCGTCTACACCGGCACCCACGACAATGAAACCGTCATCGGCTGGTATCAAAATGCCAGCGATGATGAGCGCGACCATGTGCGGCGTTATATGGGCATTGACGGCAGCGAAATCGCCTGGGATATGATTCGACTGGCATATGCATCGGTCGCCAACACGGCCGTCGCCACCCTGCAAGATTTGATGGAACTGGACAACGTAGCGCGCATGAACTTCCCTGGCACGCCCGAGCGGCAACTGGCAGTGGCGCTACACGCCCGACATGCTCACCGACGAAATTGCGCGCCGCCTGCGGGACATCACGGAATTATACGGCCGTATCCCGTCAGAAAGCAGTTAGAGCAACTCAGGCCATGCGACAAGTCGCCGTTATCGGCATTGGTCAGGTTCCGGTTCGTAAGCGGTACGAACGCGGCCTGCGCGAACTGGGAGCGGATGTGCTGCGTCAAGCCTGGATCGACAGCCGGCTCAACCTCCAATCGAAGCTGTTTTCGCCAGCAATATGCTCAGCGATGAGCTGCAAGGCCAAAAACATATCGGCGCGCTCATCGCCGATGAAGCCGGATTGGCCGGCATCGAAGCGTGGCAGGTGCGCGCGGCAACCGCCAGCGGCGCGGCCGCCTTGCGGGCGGCTTTTCTGGCTGTGGCAAGTGGTGAAGTGGAAACGGCCGTTGCCGTCGGCGTTGAAAAAATGAGTTCTCAGATTCCAACCAGCGCCCTCGCCAAAGCGCTGGACGCCCGGCTTGAAGTTCCCGATGGCAAAACGTTGCTCAGTCAAAACGCCGCGCTCATGCGCCTCTACCTCGACACTTATCAGCTTCCTGACGATGCCCTGGCCGGGTTTCCGGTCAATGCCCACCTCAATGCAAAACATAACCCCAACGCCCTCTACCGCGACCGCCAGTTTACCACTGCCGATATTATGCAGTCGCGCCTGATTAACCCGCCTTTACGTTTACTCGATTGTTCACCGGTTTGCGACGGCGCGGCGGCGGTCATTCTGGCGCCGCTCGAACGCGCTCGCAAACACCCCCGACCAAGCGTCACAATGCTTGCTTCCAGCGGCGCAACCGACCGCTTTCGTATGGCCGATCGCGCCAACCCGTTACGCCTGGATGCAGCAGCCGCATCGGTGCGCAAAGCGCTCCATATCGCCGGACTAAATCTGGCGGACATCGATTTTTTCGAACTGCATGACGCCTTCAGCATCATGGCCTGCCTGCTGTTGGAAGCGGTTGGGTATGCAGAGCCGGGACGCGGCTGGGAATTAGCAGCGAATGGCGAAATACAACTCACAGGCCGCATTCCCATCGCCACCATGGGCGGATTGAAAGCGCGCGGTCATCCCATCGGGGCGACCGCGCTCTATCAAACTTGTGAAATTGTGCAGCAGTTGACAGGAACAGCAGGCGCTAACCAGTTAGAAAACCCTCGCCATGCCCTGTTACAAAGCGTGGGCGGCGCTGCAACAACGGTTTTTTCTCATATTTTTGCCGTTAGGTAAACCGCAGAAAATTCTTGAAAAGAAGACGAATTAGAAATCTGCGGTTTCCTTGAGGAATTGGCAGATTTTTCATGACTTTTATTTTTGATTACTTTCTGCCAATTGCCTGGATAATCAACCCGCCAGATCAATCTCTCTTTGTTATCAACAGATTTGACCTATTTCCGGCAGTCCGCAGCGATTTGACATTTACCTGGCGCTATGGCAAAATCCGCATTCGTTATGCCCCCGTAGCTCAGAGGATAGAGCACCGGCCTCCGAAGCCGGGAGCCCAGGTTCGAGTCCTGGCGGGGGCACTCCTCAATAAGTTTCCCAAACCAACAACCCATGTTGACTCAGGCGAATAGGAATATGCTTGACAAGAGCGTTTTCAGCTTCAATCGCAGCGACCAATACGCGGCGTTGGTATCGCAGCGGACCGCAAAGCAAGGTGACGGACCCACCTTCCCCACCGGCCCCATTGACCTTCCAGCCGAGGGCGCCATGCGCGCGTGCAATCTCAATCACCTGGTCTGCTTCTGAACTAATCAAGGCGGAATGAAGGGCGCGCTGGGCGTCTGTGTTTTGCTGCATGGCTTTGCCCAAGGCAGCAAAATCACCCGCATAGAGAGCGTCCCGGCTGGGAACGGCCGTTGCCCGCAGCGCTTGAAGTTGTTTCGATCCCGGCCCCAAATCTTCCAAATTTTGAATCACCTGCTCATGAACCTGGGAAGAATTATGTGATTTGCCCAAATAAATCAGCAGCAGACGGCGCTCCAATTCCTGCCAAATTGAACGAGGAATTTTTACGGGAGAGACAGACGCATGCGGGTAACGAAACATTTCAATGAAGTTTATACCGCCATACGCTGCGCACAACTGATCTTGAATACCGCACTGCTGGTTTAACATCTCCGTTTCAATCGACTGCGCCAGGTAGGCAACCTCATGCGGCGCCATCCGACCCGGCGTCAGGCAGTCCAGCGCGCCAATCAGCGCGACGGTGACGGCCGCAGAGGTCCCTGTGGACGCCCCGGCCGGCGCCTGTGAATGAATCGACAGCGCGATGGACACATTTTCAGGAATGCCCATTCGCGCCAGCGTTGCTTCCAACAGCGGATGGCGTTCCCACACGCCGTTCTGTAAACCGGGCGTATATTGCTCATCATAATTTTCGGCGTAAATGCTGACCTGTTTGTCATTTTTGCGCGGTCTCACAATCATCTGCACTTCCGCACAAGGCGCCACGGCAATGTTAAAAATTTTTCCATGTTCGGCAAACCAGGTGTCTGTCCAGCCCCCGTTGTCACAGATACGAATGGGCGCGACGCTGTTAATCAGACGATACGGCCGTTTCCTGGCGTCAAGCTCAAATAAAGTTTCCCTTAAAAACAAGTTCTCTTTTCCCAGACCATCACCTCTTTTCAATATCACAATAATTGGCTGTTTTGTTTAAATAAATTTTTATAACTTACTAAAATCTGACAAACCACCAATAGGGCTGTAAACTTACCGTCAGTATACATTTAATAGCAACCGTCTTCAATGGCCTTCAAACGAAGATTATACTCCACAAAATATTTGAATTAGTGTACATGACACACTGCATTATGCTTTTTGCATAGAAATTACATGACGTCTATCACGTTGTTATATGACAAAGCTGTTTTACAATGACCTCGACATAGGGGAATTTTATCAATTTTTGTTTGTGAAATTTTTCTCTAAAGCAATCCAACATCGCAAATTAAATCTACATTCACGGGCAAAGGCAAGAAATCCACAGTGGCGCAAATCCCTGCACTACGCCACTGTGTCTTTGTTCCGTTTACTGAAGGAGAAATGGAATGGCTGGACTGGACAAAGAAACACTAGACATGGTTCTCGACACCCTAAAAAAGTACGCAGAGCGCAAATTAACACCTGAGTACCTTCTTGAGCTTGATTATAAAGACGAATTCCCCCATGAAGTCCTCAACGAACTCTATGACCCGATACAGCTCGGCTTACACCTGATTTTTATTCCCGAAGAATATAATGGACTTGGTGGCGGCGCGTATGATATTTACCGTACTTCCGAACTAATGGCAGCCATCGATTTAGGCGTCGCCACCGGCATCCTGGCAACCTTCCTGGGCTCTGACCCTATTCGCGTGGGCGCAACGCCCGAACAAAAAGCAAACTGGATGGGACGCATTGCCGATGAAGCGCTGCTCATGGCCTACGGCGCAACTGAGCCGCAGGCGGGCAGCGACCTGGCTTCCATGCAAACCAAAGCCGTTCCTGTCAAAGAAGACGGCAAAGTAGTTGGTTATAAAATCAGTGGACAAAAACAATGGATCAGCAACGGCGGCGTCGCCGATCTATACACCATCCTCGCGCTGGCGCCCGGCGGGCCGACCTGGTTTGTGATCGAGAAAGGGGTTGAGGGATTCAGCCACGGCAAACCGGAAGATAAACACGGCATCCGCGCCAGCAACACGGCGGCGCTTTTCCTGGAAGACGTATACGCGCCTGTAGAAAACATGGTAGGTGGGAAAGAAGGCAAAGGTCTGGCGCAGGCGCAGGCTGTATTTGGCTACACCCGTCTGATGGTGGGCACGTTCGGTATGGGCGCTGGCTGGGAAGCGCTCAAGCGCGCCATTCGTTATTCACATGAACGCGTCCAGGGCGGAACAACCCTTGACAACAAACAAGGTTATACCCATAAACTCATCGTGCCCAATGCGGTTCGGCTTGAAGCCGCACGCGCCTATATCGAGTGGGTCGCCGAACGGCTTGACAGCGGTGAACCCGGTCTGCAAACCGAAGGCGCCATTGCCAAATATATGGCCACGGAAGCCGGCAACAAAGCTGCAGAAGACGCCATCCAGGCTTTGGGCGGCTATGGCTATACCAAAGAATACATGGTCGAAAAAATCAAGCGGGATGTGCGCATTACGACGATTTATGAAGGCACGTCCGAAATTATGGAATGGACCATTGCGCGCGATCGTTGGCAGGAACATTTAAAGAGCACGAGGCGCATACTATAATGAATGGGCCGCGCGACTTGACGCCGTTCACAAGCAGGCTCCCGAGAATGGGGCTGCATGCCGCCGCACTTGGCTTTGCGCGCGCTGGCAGTTATTTTCGAACGCTGTCGCATTGATCGGCTGACCCGTAATCAACATGTCTTGTTCCGCCTGGGTGAACTGATAGCCTTTGCGGAAACGGCCGCTATTTTTGCCGAACGGGTGCAATCCCATCCCACCGAAGCCATTCCATTAGATATTCCCACCCGGCAGGCATTGGCCCGCATTCATGCCCGCGACGCAGCCTTAAAAGTGGCCACCGACGGCCTGCGCTGGGCTATTGGCGCCGGACAAAGCGATCCCAATCTGGCCAATTCATTGAATTTGCCGGGTATCTACCAAGCTCAAGCAGGCTTGTTGCCGATATGGATTTTGTCCGCGACATTGAACAAAGCATTTCGCAACAGTGATGCAGTGATGAACGATGAATGCATTGTATGAGGTGATCCATTCATCACTGCATGATCATCATTCAACAGCAGATAGAGCTATTGCAATTGTGGGAGTGGGGGCCATTTTGCCAGACGCGCCAAATGCTGCCGGCGTTCTGGCAAAATATTGTCAATAAAAAATACAGCATTATCAGATGTACCACCGGAACGTTGGAATCCTGACTGATTATTATGATCCGGATCCCAAAGCGCCAGACAAAACGTACACCAAAATTGGCGGCTGGGTGCGCGGCTTTGAATTTGACTGGAATCGATTCCGCATGCCGCCCAAAGTGGCCGCCGCAATGGATGAGGGTCAGCAGTGGGCGGTCACAATTGCGGCCGAGGCGTTGGCAGATTATGGGTATCCAGAACGGCCGTTAAACACCGAAAATACGGCCGTTATCCTGGGTACAGCCATGGGTGGTGAACAACATTACATCACCCAGAACCGCATCGTCTTCCCTGAATTTGCCAATGCCCTCAAGACGTTAGCGCCTTCAACCAACTTCCGGCTAAAGTGTGCGCGAAGAAATCATCACCAAATGGCACGAACACATTGATGACACACTGCCCGCCTATCACCGAGGATACCATGCCGGGTGAACTGCCCAACATCGTTTCCGGGCGCGTTGCCAATATGCTCAATTTACGCGGCCCCAACTTCATCACCGACGCCGCTTGTGCCTCCAGCTTTGCCGCCATCAATGCGGCCGTCGAACTGCTCACCGAACATCAGGTCGATGCTGTTATCGCCGGCGGTGTGGATCGCAATATGGGCGCTTCCAGCTTCGTGAAGTTCTGCAAAATTGGCGCGTTGAGCGCCACCGGCAGCCGCCCCTTTGGTGCAAGGCGCCGATGGCTTTGTGATGGGCGAAGGCTCAGCGGCCTTCCTGCTCAAGCGTCTGGAAGATGCGGAACGCAGCGGCGACAAGATTTACGCCGTCATTCGCGGCGTGGGCGGCTCCAGCGACGGCAAAGGCAAAGGGATTACCGCGCCCAATCCGATTGGGCAGGAATTGGCCATCCAACGCGCCTGGGAAAATGCCGGACTCGACCCGGCCACGGCCACGATGGTCGAAGCGCACGGCACCAGCACGCGCGTTGGCGATGTGGTTGAAGTGGAAAGTTTGGCCAAGATTTTCGGCGGCGCTCCCCAGGGCAGCATCGGCCTTGGTTCGGCCAAAAGCAATATTGGCCATTTGAAAGCGGGCGCCGGCGCAGCCGGTTTGCTCAAAGCGACTATGGCAATTCATCATAAGATTTTGCCGCCCAACGTTGAATGCCGAAACGCCCAATCCCAATATTGATTTCAGCTAAATCGCCATTCTTTCTGATTAATGAAGCCCGGGAATGGCCGAAAACAAATGAAACACCGCGCCGCTGTGGCGTCAGCGCCTATGGTTTTGGCGGCACCAATTTCCATCTGGTGTTGGAAGAACATGTGCCCGGATTATTGACTGAAAAAGAAGCAAAAACGGCTGTTTCTACCGCTCAACCTCAAAACGGAAATGGAACTATCGTCGTTCAACATATCCAAACCCGCGCCCGTGCGCGGTATCTTCGCCATTGGGCGCACGCACACCAGGCGACCTCAAAGATAAACTGAGACCGCATTACACAGCGGGTAGAAGCGGGGTTGGACCCCGCCCAAAGCGCTGCTTCCCAAGGAAACGACAGATATCAAAGCCACCGAACGATTGATCATTGACTTTGGCGATCACGAAGAACTGCTGGATCGGGCTGCATAAAGCACAAAAAGTGATGGGCTTTGACAATCCCAAAGCCTGGAAAGCGATCGAAGCGCAGGGCATCTTCCGCGGCAGCGGCAAACCCAAAGGCAAAATCGCCTTCCTTTTCCCCGGGCAGGGTAGTCAATACGTCAATATGGGCCGCGAACTGGAAGAACTGTCACCCGTCGTCGCCGAAGTCTTCAACGAAGCCGACGCCGTCATGAAGCCTATTTTGGGCAAACCACTCACCGATTACCTCTTTGTTGATCCCGACGACCAGGCGGCCATGATGCAGGCGCAGTTCAGACCTGATGCAGACTGAAATTACACAGCCGGCCATGCTCACGCTGGACATCGCCATGCTCAAGATGTTGGGCGAATATGGCTTTAAGCCCGACATGGTCATGGGGCATTCATTAGGTGAATATGCTGCTCTGATCGCCGCCGGCATTATGCCCTTTGCCGATGCGTTGGAAGCAGCGGCGGCTCGCGGCAGCGAAATGAGTAGGGTGAAGGTAGACGACAACGGCAAGATGGCGGCGATTTTGGCGCCCTACGAGGTTGTTATAGAAACGTTGGCGCAAATCGACGGCTATGTCGTCCCGGCCAACATCAACAGCAGCAGCCAAAGCGTGATCGGCGGCGCCAGCAAAGCAGTTGAAGAGGCATGCGTCTCGTTTGAGGAAAAGGGGTACCGCGCCATTCAAATTCCGGTCAGCCATGCTTTCCACACCGAAATTGTCGCCCCGGCCAGCGCGCCGCTGCGGCAGGTGCTGGATCGCCTGGACATTACCGAACCTGAACTGCCTCTGGTCGCCAATGTGACCGGCGAGTTATATCCACAAACGGTTGATGAAATCAAAGATATTTTGCAAAAACAAATTGCTTCGCCCGTACAGTGGGTGAAAGGGCTGGAGACGTTGTATGCCGAAGGCGTGCGTACGTTTGTGGAGGTTGGCCCGAAACGAGCGCTGCGTGGTTTTGTGCGCGATGTCTTCCAGGATAACGAGGACGTTACTGCCATCATGACCAATCACCCCAAGACGGGCGAGCTGCCGACATTTAACCAGGCTTTATGCGCTTTGTATGCGGCAGGCTACAGCGGGAATGATAATGTGGTTGTGGCTGGCGCAAATGGAGAAACGGCCGTTATCCAACCACCCCCTCCGGCGCCCGCAGCCAAACAAACTGACATCAGCCAAACCTCAATGGAGACGCTTAGCCAGATCGTAGCACAAGCAGTACAGCAAGCAGTCAGCCAGATGACGCCCGGCGCACGCTCCCAACCTGCTGTCTATGACCGCAACGCCACGCCGCTTGGCTCAGTTGTCATCTCCGGCACCGGCCTGGGCTTACCTGGCGCTGAAAAGCCGCTGATGGATCCTGATAACGCCATGCGCATCTTGCGCGGTGAACAGTTTGTTGACCTCATCCCCGAGCGCTTCCGCAAACTCATGGTTGATAAACGCATTACCCGTTTGGTCAAAGCAGCCGACGGCAGCGGTAGTTTTTATACCATTACCGATCCGGCTGAAGTGATTAAACTCGCAGGGCGCTCCGGCACCTTTTGACCTGGAAGCGGAATATGGGTGTCCCGTCCCAGCTTATTGACGCGCTGGACATTACAACCCAAATGGCGATCGCCGCCGGTCTTGATGCGCTGCGTGAAGCGGGTATCCCACTCGTGCAAACTTATCACAGGACCACCACGGGCAAATATCTGCCGGAAAGGTGGCTGCTGCCGGAATCTCTACGTGACGAAACAGGCATAATTTTTGCGAGCGCTTTCCCCGGCGGCGATCGCTTCGCTGAGGAATTCAAACGTTATTATGAATGGCAAACTCGGGTCGATAAACTGGAAACGTTGGAAGACCTGCGCCGTTACACTACCGACAGCAACACGCTGAATGAACTAAACCGACGTATCGGTGATTTGCGCAGCGAATTGGAAGCTGACCCCTACACCTTTGATCGCCGCTTCCTTTTCCGCATTTTGTGCATGGGCCACAGCCAGTTTGCGCAATACATTGGCGCGCGCGGACCAAACGCCCACGTCAACGCCGCCTGCGCCAGCACCGCCCAAGGGGTCGCGCTGGCTGAAGATTGGATTAATACGGGTCGCTGCAGGCGCGTAATTGTGATCGGCGCCGACGCAGTGACCAGCGAAAACTTAATGGAATGGGTTGGCGCTGGCTTCCTGGCGGTAGGCGCTGTCACCACCAAAGATCGCGTTGATGAAGCGGCGCTGCCCTTCGACCATCGCAGGCATGGCACAATCCTGGGCATGGGCGCCTGCGGTCTGGTTGTAGAAAGTGAAGACGCGCTGCGCGAACGTGGTATGCGTGGTATTGTGGAACTGCTCAGCAGTGAAACATCCAACAGCGCTTACCACGGAACCCGCCTGGACGTGCGACATATCGCACTGGTGATGAATAACCTGGTCACGGCGGCGGAGCGCCGCTTCGGCCTGAACCGGTATGCAATGGCGCCTAACACGGTGTTTATGTCGCATGAGACCTACACACCCGCGCGCGGTGGCAGCGCTGCGGCTGAAGTCATTGCGCTGCGCGAGACTTTCGGGGAATCAGCCAGCGACATTATCATCGCCAATACCAAAGGGTTTACCGGCCACGCAATGGGCGTGGGGGTTGAAGATGTGATTTCGGTCAAGATTCTGGAACACGGCATCGTACCACCGGTACCCAATTTCAAAGTGGTTGATCCAGATTTAGGACCATTGAATTTGAGCCGCGGCGGCCGTTACCCGGTGCAATATGCGATTCACCTGGCGGCCGGTTTTGGCTCACAAATCGCAATGACGCTGACGCGCCGCATCCCCGGCAGCCTGGATCGCACCGATAACAAAGCTTTGTATGCGCATTGGCTGGCCGATATCAGCGGTTATGATCATGCCGAAGTCGAGGTGGAGAAGCGCGTCCTGCGCGTTAAGGCGCAGGGCAATCCACCCAACACACCGGCGCCTAATCGCTGGCAGTATGGCACAGGCCCGACTATGCGTACTGTGGCTGCTGATGGGGGAACGGCCGTACAGCCGCCAACCACCCCTCAACCGGTGCGCACTCCCCTGCCGCAACCTGAACCGGTTAAAGTACAGGCGCAGCCCCCGGCCATGCCCAAACCTGCGCCCAAACCAGTCACCCCGGTGCAGGCGCCGCCCGCAAGCGAACCAATCATTGTGACGCCTCCCCCGGCCCCCGCCGAGGTCCCCGCGCCAAAGGGTGATCCCGTAGCAGAAAAAGTACTCACGCTGGTAGCCAACGAAACCGGCTACCCTGAGGACATGCTCGATCTTGATCTCGACCTCGAAGCCGATCTCGGCATTGACACCGTCAAGCAGGCTGAGACATTTGCAGCCATTCGGACTGAATTTAACATCCCTGCTCGCGAAGATTTGAACTTGCGGGAATTTAACACGCTCGAAAAAGTGATCGGCTTCGTGAAGAATATGCGGCCCGATCTGGCCACGAGCGAGTCGGCGAGAAGTGCGGGGGCGACGTCGCCCACCGTTGTCGCCGCGCCTGCGCAAACCGGCGATCCTGTAGCCGCGAAAGTGCTTGCGCTGGTAGCCAATGAAACCGGCTACCCCGAAGATATGCTCGATCTTGACCTTGATCTGGAAGCAGACTTGGGCATCGATACGGTAAAGCAGGCTGAAACCTTCGCCGCCATTCGCACCGAATTTGACATTCCGGCGCGCGAAGACCTCAATCTGCGCGAGTACAACACGTTGGAAAAGGTCATCGGTTTTGTGAAAGAGATGCGGCCGGATTTGGCGACGAGCGTGGCGGCGGCCAGCGCACCGGTGAGCAGCGAAACGGCGAAGAGCGCGGCGGCGATAAGCGTAACCGCCCCGACGCCGGCGCCATCAACTGAAGCGGCTCAGGCGGGCGATCCGGTTGCGAAAAAAGTCTTGTCTCTGGTCGCAGAACAGACCGGTTATCCGGAGGATATGCTGGAACTCGACCTCGACCTGGAGGCTGACCTCGGGGTTGATACGGTTAAACAGGCGGAAACCTTTGCCGCCATTCGCGCGGAGTTTGACATCCCGGCGCGTGACGATCTGAACCTGCGTGAGTATAACACGTTGGAAAAGGTCATCAGCTTTGTAAAAGAGATGCGGCCTGATTTGGCGACGAGCGTGGCGGCGGCCAGCGCACCGGTGAGCAACGAAACGGCGAAGAGCGCGGCGGCGATAAGCGTAACCGCCCCGACGCCGGCGCCATCAACTGAAGCGGCGCAGGCGGGCGATCCGGTTGCGAAAAAAGTCTTGTCTCTGGTCGCAGAACAGACCGGTTATCCGGAGGATATGCTGGAACTTGACCTCGACCTGGAGGCTGACCTCGGGGTTGATACGGTTAAACAGGCGGAAACCTTTGCCGCCATTCGCGCGGAGTTTGACATCCCGCCGCGTGACGATCTGAACCTGCGTGAGTATAACACGTTGGAAAAGGTCATCGGTTTTGTGAAAGAGATGCGGCCTGATTTGGCGACGGCCGTATCGGAGAAAAGCGAAACGGCGATGGGCGCACCGGCGACCACCCCCACCTTTGACATGACGCCTGCAAGCGCTTCTGAAGCAACTGGCGATCCGGTGGCGGCTAAAGTCCTGGCGATTGTGGCTGACCAGACGGGTTATCCTGAAGATATGCTTGAACTTGACCTTGATCTGGAAGCGGATCTGGGTGTGGACACGGTCAAACAGGCAGAAACGTTCGTGGCGATTCGTGAGGAGTTTGACATCCCGCGCCGCGATGACCTGAACTTGCGCGACTACAATACTTTAGAGAAAGTGATTGGTTTTGTGCATGAAATGCGACCAGATTTAGATAGTGGTCAGCAGTCAGCAGTCAGCAGTCAGCCGCCTGTTGTTGCATCAGCAGCTCCAGTAGAAACGGCCGTATCACAACCAACTGGCGATCCCGTTACCGAAAAAGTGTTGGCAATTGTGGCTGACCAGACGGGTTATCCTAAAGATATGTTGGAAATGGACCTCGATTTGGAAGCTGATCTGGGCATCGACACGGTGAAACAGGCTGAAACCTTTGTCGCCATTCGTGAGGAATTCGATATTCCACGCCGCGATGATTTGAATCTGCGCGATTACAATACACTTGAAAAAGTTGTCGGTTTTGTGCATGAAATGCGGCCTGACATGGCGACGAGCGTACAGGTGAAGAGCGAGGCAGTGACGAGCGAGACGGCGACTCCACCTACCGCAGCTCCGTCGACAGCGACGAAATATGAATTGGCGGATGCGGATACAATGCCGCGGCGCGTGCCGGTTCCGTCTATGAGGCCGGCGCTGAAATTATGCAAGTCGACTGGCGTGCAACTGGACGAAAACAGCCGCGTGATTGTGATGCCCGATAAGGGTGAAGCAGGGGTCAGTAAAGCGTTGTTCAACCGCCTTGAGAAGCTGGGCGTAACGGTTTTACAGCTCGATCCCAATCTGGACGGTGATGCACTGGAAGCGCAAATCAAGAGTCTGGCGGCAGATGGGGCTGTCCAGGGTGTTTATTGGCTGCCGGCGCTGGATGATGAAGGTCCGTTGGAAGAAATGGATCTGGCGTCCTGGCGGGCGGCCAACCGCATCCGCGTTAAGAATTTATACACAACTATGCGCGCGCTGTATGATGTGGTCGATAAACCAGGCGCGTTCCTGGTCGCGGCGACGCGCATGGGAGGCATGCACGGGTATGGCCCGGAAGGCGCAGCAGCGCCAATGGGCGGCGCGGTGACAGGCTTTACCAAAGCATATAAACGTGAACGACCTGACGTATTGGTAAAAGCTGTAGACTTCCCGGTAGGCCGCAAAACGGCCGTTCCCGCCGACCTCCTGATTGCTGAAACCTTAAGCGATCCGGGCGTGGTTGAAGTGGGTTACTGCCAGGAAAAACGTTTTGCCATTACGCTGGTTGAAGAACCGGCAGACGATGGCGGCGCAGGTTTGACGTTAGACAAAGAGACAGTATTCCTCGTCACCGGCGCTGCGGGCGGGATCACGAGTGAAATCATTGCCGACCTGGCGATGGCCAGCGGCGGCGTCTTTTATCTGCTCGATCTGGTCGCTGCGCCAGACCGGAGTGATCCTAAAATCGCCCAGTTCCGCGCCAACAAAGAGGATTTGAAGCAAACTTTAATTGCCGAAGCAAAAGCGGCCGGGGAACGGCCGACTCCGGTCTTGATCGACAAACGTTTGATAGCCATTGAGCGAGACGAAGCAGCGCTGCGCACGATTGAAACGGTTGAGGCTGCGGGCGGAAAGGCGCATTATCACAGCGTCAATCTGTTGGACGGCCCGGCTGTGGCGGCTGTGGTTGAGGATGTGCGCGAACGATACGGCCGTATCGACGTGCTGATCCATGCCGGCGGCATCGAAATAAGCCGCGCGCTGCCGGACAAAGACCCCGACCAGTTCAACCTGGTCTTTGATATCAAGGCAGATGGGTTCTTCAGCCTGCTCAAAGCCGCAAAGGGTATGCCGATTGGCGCTACGGTCAGCTTCAGCTCCGTAGCAGGACGCTTCGGCAACAGCGGCCAGACTGATTACAGCGCGGCCAATGATCTGTTGTGCAAGCTCACCAGCAGTATGCGCGCGTGGCGGCCCGAAACCAAAGGGATCGCCATCGATTGGACCGCCTGGGGCGGAATTGGCATGGCGACGCGCGGGTCTATTCCCAAGATCATGGAGATGGCCGGCATCGACATGCTGCCGCCGGAAGCGGGCGTGCCCACTGTGCGGCGCGAGTTGGTCGCCGGTGGCTTCAAGGGTGAAATCGTGGTCGGCGGCGCGTTGGGCATAATGACAGCGGAATTTGATGAAACCGGGGGCTGGACCCCGCAAAGGCAAATGCATGGATAAAAGAGAATCTAGGCGCGATGTTGATGATCGGGGAAATCAAGGCAGCCAAACTGTATGGCGGCCTGGAAGTGGAAACCACGCTCGATCCCAATGTGCAGCCTTTCTTGTATGACCATGCCATGGACGGCACGCCGCTGCTGCCCGGGGTGATGGGTACGGAAACCTTCTCCGAGCTGGCGCTGGCGCTGGCTCCTGGCTATGCCATTGCTGATATTGCCAACGAACAATTCCAGGCGCCGTTCAAATTCTATCGTATGGAACCGCAAACGCTGTACCTGAGTATGTTCGCGCGACCGGTAGACAGATGCAACCTGGTGGCTTATGGAACCTTACTTTCGAAGCGGGAACTGGCCAAACCAGGCTTGCCGCCGCAAGAAAAGGTACACTTCACTGTGAATGTGCATTTGACACAAGAGCCTTTGGACATGCCCCTCGTGACCTTTACACCCCCTGAAGCAGATGCTTTCAGCATACCTGCCGCTGACATCTACAAAGTTTACTTCCACGGCCCGGCTTACCAGGTTTTGGAAAGCGTAAAGACAGATGCTCACAGCGCGGTCGGGTTGATTGCTGACAATCTACCCCCGAGCGTTGAACCGGGTGATACGGCTTCCGTGATGGCGCCGCGCTTAATTGAGGCGTGTTTCCAGACGGCGGGCGTATGGGATATTGCCGTAAACGGCCGTATGGCGCTGCCGCTGGCTGTTGGTTCGGTCAATACCTATCGCCAGATGGAAGAAGCTGACGGAGAACGGCTGTACGCGGTTGTGCAGGTCGTCGAAGATGGAGAAGCTTTCAACGCTCAGATTGTGGATGCGCGCGGCAATGTTTACGTGACGCTAAACGATTACCGCACGGTCGCATTACCGGGCAAAGTTGAATTTTAGTCTTGTCGTTAAATAAGTCGGATAGTCTCGTTGCCAAATTAACGGGGCTATCCGACTATTCGACTAGTACTCCAACAATGTTGTTTTGTGGGATGGTTCGTGGCCGCATCTCAGTCCCGAAGGGCTGCTCTTCTGACTGCGCCACCGGTTCTAATGCGTCGATATTTGTTTGATGGCGTACTGGCGGCTAAAAGACTTATTATGATCCATTGGCTGCTCCAGTCCCGCAATAATCATCCTGATCTGGCTGTCGGAAATCCTCCCACAGGATTACTCAGCCGGCAGGAAATGGCGGTTTTTTCCAGATTAAAAACTGAAAAACGGAAACGTGACTGGTTATTAGGCCGCTGGACCGCTAAACATTTGATTCAAGCAGTTGTCGCTCAGCAAGAAGGGTCGCCAACCATCCCATTCAACACTTTTTCTGTGTTGGCCGGAGAAGATGGCGCGCCGTTGATTCACAGTTCACAACCGGCAGTTGAAAGCAAGTGGACAATTTCCATTAGTCATGCCGGTGGAAATGCGTTTTGTGCGCTGGTGGAACGGCCGTATTGGCCGCTTGGCGCCGATATTGAGCGTATAGAACAACGATCAAGCCAATTTGTCGCCGATTATTTTACAGCAGAGGAGCAGACGCTTGTTTACCAGGCGCAGCCAGATGAACAGGCGGAAGTGGTAACGGCCGTCTGGAGCGCTAAAGAAGCAGCCTTAAAAGCGATTCATCAAGGACTCAAGGTAGACACACGCTGTGTTGCCTGTTTAATCCAGCCGCAAACAGACAATCCTTCAGATTGGGCTGCCTTTGAAATCAAATGGGATTCACAACGGATTCCAGACGGACCGCCGTTGACTGGCTGGCGGCGCAGGTGGGATGAATTTGTTCTGACAATGGCTGTACAGCCGGATTAGGTAAACCGCAGAAACTATTCGGAAATCCCAAAGGACTTGAACTGCGGTTTCCTTGAGGAATCGGCAACGCCTAGAGCAATTCTAATTTTGAAATATTGTTGCCGATTACCTTAGATAAATTACAGGAGAAATAATATGGCTCGGGAAATGCGTTCCTATATTGAGGAACTACAGGAACGGAAGGGAATTACGGAGGGAACCGAAAAGGATAAGGCCCGGCAGCACAGCAAAGGTCGTCTGACAGCGCGTGAACGCGTTGATTTGCTGTTTGATCCGGGCACCTTCACAGAAATCGATACGCTGGTTACGCCGCGTTATGATGAATATCTGGGCGGGAAACAATCCCGCTATGGCGACGGCGTCATCACGGGCTTTGGTCTGGTAAACGGCCGTCGCGTGATGGTCGCTTCTCAGGACGCCGGCGTTATGGGCGGCTCATTGGGAGAAATGCATGCCAACAAAATTGTCAAGGCGATGCGCATGGCGCTTGATTATGGCTGTCCCTTTGTGGCCATCAATGACTCCGGCGGTGCGCGTATCCAGGAAGGCGTGGACAGCCTGGGAGGTTACGCCCGCATTTTTGACGCCAACTGTGAAGCCTCCGGCGTCATCCCGCAAATATCCGTGATTATGGGCCCTTGCGCCGGCGGCGCGGTGTACTCCCCGGCGTTGACCGACTTTGTCTTCATGACCGAAAAAAGCTACATGTTCATTACTGGACCGAACGTCGTCAAAGCGGTTATGCAGGAAGATGTTAGCTTTGAAGAATTAGGCGGCGGTTTAATGCACAGCCAGGAAAGCGGCGTATGCCATTTTCTAACGCAAGATGATCGTGAATGTCTGGACCGCGTGCGCACGCTGCTCAGCTTTTTGCCCGGCAACAATCAGGACGACCCGCCCTATATGCAGCCCATGGATG
This sequence comes from uncultured Chloroflexia bacterium, assembly GCA_963701435.1. Lineage (GTDB taxonomy): Bacteria > Chloroflexota > Anaerolineae > Promineifilales > Promineifilaceae > JAACFF01. Next base: position 445,356 of record CAVPAL010000006.1, read on the forward strand.
ATCCCGATCGCCTTTGCCCTGAACTGGAAAAGCTGGTTCCCACCGATCCACACAAACCATATGACGTGCGCCAGGTGATTTCAAGTGTTGTCGATGACGGCCGTTTCTTCGAAGTTCATCAGCTTTGGGCCGAAAACATGGTAGTCGGTTTTGCGCGCTTGAACGGGTATGTGGTGGGTTTAGTCGCCAACCAACCCATGTTCCTGGCCGGCTGCATCGACATCAAAGCCTCTATCAAAGCCACCCATTTCATCCGCATTTGCGACGCCTACAATGTCCCAATTATCACCCTGCAAGATGTGCCCGGCTTTTTGCCTGGTCGCGAACAGGAATATGGCGGCATTATCCGCAACGGCGCGCGCATGATTTATGCCTACAGTGAAGCAACCGTGCCCAAGCTGATGATAATCTTGCGTAAAAGTTATGGCGGCGCTTACTGTGTTATGAGCAGCAAAGGCTTACGGGGCGATTTACTCTACGCCTGGCCGAACGCAGAAATTGCTGTTATGGGCGCTGAAGGCGCGGTTAATATTCTTTTCCGGCGTGATGTGCAGGCAGCCGAAGACCCGGAAGAACGTCGGCTGGAATTGGTAGCCGACTATGAAAAGAAATTTAATAATCCCTATGTCGCGGCCTCGCGTGGTTTGATAGATGACGTGGTGGAACCGCGTGATTCTCGCCGCATTTTGATCAAATCGCTGGAACTGACTTTATCCAAACGTGAACGTCACATTCCCCGCAAGCACGGGATTTCGCCAATGTAGTTTGCTAGTCAGGTAGCCAAATAGTCGAAAAGATTCCAGACTACCCGGCTCGACGACTACAAAACTACTGGATACAGAAAAGAGAAAAGCTATGTTTAAGAAAATACTCATTGCAAATCGTGGGGAAATTGGCGTCCGTATCGTGCGCACCTGTCGTGAATTGGGTATCAGTACGGTAGCGCTTTACACGGTCGAAGATCGCACTTCACTACACGTCCGTCTGGCGGATGAGGGTGTACAGCTCAACTCTCCGGCCGATTTTATGGATCCGGAAATAATATTGGGGATTGCCCAGCAGCGCGGGGTAGATGCAATTCATCCCGGATACGGCTTTTTAGCGGAAGAGGCTGATTTCATTCGCGCCTGTGACGCCGCCGGCATCATCTTTATTGGTCCGCCTGCAGATCTGGTAGAACCGCTGCGCGACAAGATAGCCGCCCAGAAAAAAGTGCGCGCAGCCGGGTTTCCGACGCTCGATCATTCGCAAGAATCATTTGGAGCAGATGATTACGAAGCGCTGGCAGCGGCGGCATCTGAATTAGGATATCCGCTCATCATCAAGTCTTGCAGCGGCGGGCGCGGCCGTGGAGAACGGCTTGCCTATCGGTCCGGAGCAGTTGCCGGAAGTTGTGCGGCAGGCCCAGGTTATTGGGAAGGCTGTTTATGGCAGCCGTCAGGTTTATTTGGAAAAAGCAGTCTTGCCGGCATATCAGGTTGGTGTGCAAATCATGGCGGATAAACATGGCAATCTGGTGCATATGGGCGAGCGTGAGGGGTCGATTCTGCAAAAAGGGCAAAAAATTATTGAAGAGGCGCCGGCAACCTGTCTGAACGGCGTACAGCGAGAACAATTATGGCAAACAGCCTTGGATATCGCGCGCCTGTTTAATTATGAAAATGTCGGCACGGTTGAATTTATTGTTGATAAACATGGGAATTTCTATTTCAGTGAGATCAAAGCGCGGATTCAAGTTGAACACCCACTGACGGAAATGTTGACCCGGCTTGACCTGGTGCGCGAACAAATTCGCATTGCGGCGGGAGAGGAACTGCCCCTGGCGCAGGAGGATGTCTGGTTGGGCGGCGCGGCCATGATGTGCCGCATACGCGCCAGTGACCCCTGGCGGGATTATTTACCCAGTCCGGGCACATTGAAGCGGGTGCGCCTGCCAGGAGGTCCCGAAGTACGGGTCGATACTTACGTATACTGCCGGTGTGAAGTGCCGCCTGCGTATGATCCGCTGATTGCGAAGCTGACCGTATGGGGCAAAAGTCGTGAAATGTGCCGCCAGCGCCTTGAGCGCGCGCTGCAAGATTTCTCAGTTATCGGCGCGCCGACGAATCTGGCTTTGCTGCAGCATATTGTCCAGAACCCGAAGTTTGTGGAAGGCGTCTATTCAACCCAGTTTCAAAGCCGATATGACCACACCTGCCGCCAAGGCAGAACCATCGGAGCATTTGCGCGATCTGGCAGTGGCGGCGGCGTTGATTTTTGTGCGCCATAATCAGATGTTTGTTCCCAAGACAGCAGAACGGTTACGGGGCGGTTGGCACCGATCCAGCCGGCGTTTACCGCAATAAGGAGATTGCCATGAGCAAGCTTGCAGTTACGATTGATGGTTTTCTTTATGAAGTTGAATTGACGCTTTCGCCCCAATGCAGCGGGATTTGTTCGGCGACCGTGAATGGGGAAACGCTGCCCATTATTGTGCCAGACTTGGATGCGCTGCCGGCCGATATGGAATGGATTGTGGTGGATGAACGGCCGTATGAGCTTACGTTTGATGAATCGCTAAGTTGGATAAAAGCATGGAGTGGTTTGCATAAAATCGAAATTCAAGACATGGAAGCGGCTGTGTCACGCCCGCGCAGTGGCGACGGCCGTATCAAGGCGCCGATTCCCGGTCTGATTACGCGCGTTTTGGTGGAACCGGGAACGGCCGTACAGGCTGACCAGCCCGTACTTGTGTTGGAAGCCATGAAAATGGAAAATGAAATTCGAGCCCCTTTTGAAGGTGTCGTTCAATCCATTTCCGTGACGACAGGCCAAAGCGTTGTACGCAACGAAGTTGTGGCGGAGATTAAGTAAGCAGTCCCGCAACCATATCAAACCGGCTGTTTGAAAACAATTAAAAAGGATCACTTCCTGCAAAAAGTGATCCTTTCCTTTTATAGAATATTTGGCCTCATAGCCGCTTAGGCGCTTACGCGCCTAACTTGACGCAAACTAATCATTAATCTCAATATATTCGAAATCTACATCCTGCCCACGTTTGGCCTGATCACGTAAATCCCTGCTTTTTCCCTGGGTTTCGTCATCATCCCAAACTTCCTCAAAAGCCCAATCAAGCTTGAGCGGACTTTCCTGGAAAACTTCGAGCAAATCTTCGCATTCAGGACATGTCACCAATTGTCCCCGATGGGGACGCCGCTTAAAGCGAATTTGGGTGTCACAACTCGGACAATATCCTGTAATGGTTCTGTTTCCTGGTTTTGCCATTTTCACTCCTGCTGGTGTTCGGCGAAACCGGGAATATTTTCAGAAAAAGCATCAACGGGCTGTCCGGTTCCACTTGTGCAAACCCAGGTTTCCTGTCTCAAATAACTAATCTGGTTTTGCAGCATTGACCCACGCAAAATAATCATACTTTCAACATTTTATCAATCCATTGTGTCAATCGCGTTGCAAGTATGTGTCAGATGTGTGTCAATGAAAAACCAAACTGTTTTAATGTTGTTACGATCCGGCTAGCCCGGCTCATTATCAACAAAACGATACCCTACTCCGGGAACATTCTGGATACTACGCCCCTGCCGGGGAACAACCTCAAGGCGGCGGCGCAGTCGCCGGATCAAACCGCGCACCAACTCGCGATTGCCCGTACCGCTGTAGCCCCACACGCGTTCAACAATGACATCGGTGGGAATGACCTGCCCGCGGTTGGTCATGAGCAAGTACAATAACCTGAATTCGAGCGGGGATAAATGCTGCTCATTGTTTGGACCAATCTGAATATTGCGTGTGGTGGGGTCAAGAACCAGGTCACCGGCCTGAATCACCGGCAAAATGGTCGCCGGCACCGCGCCCGCACGCCGCAGCAGCATTTTCACATAACGCGTCAGGAGGCGAGGGGACAACGGCCGTTTCAAGACCAGATCAACCCCCACGTCCAGCCAGGCGCACTGCTGCTCCTCGGTCGGCGCTTCGGCCAGAACAATCAGCGGCGCCTGCGTCACCGTACGGACTTCTTCGACCGAATCACGCAGGTTCATTTGCTGATCCTGAAGCAAAAAGATCAAATCCACCGGCTGATCAGAAAGCAGCAAGGCGATCTGTCCCAAATCCGAGCGTACGGCGACGCTCAAACCCATTCGGCGTAGAACAAAGCTGAAAAAATCGCGGTCTTCCGAATCGGCTGTAATGACGACTGCGCGCATGACATTACCCCTCATTCTTAAATGGATACGCTTCAATATGCACCAACAGTGCATCCGCCTCAACCGTATCGCCGGCGGCGTAATAAATTGCGACCACGACCCCGGCCGCGGCGGTGCGAATGGTGTGTTCCATTTTCATCGCTTCGAGCTTCATCAGCGGGTCGCCGGCGCTGACTTTTTGCCCAACTTCGACCAGCACAGCCAGCACAGCGCCCGGCATCGGCGCGCGCAGCGAACCGCCCGCATCAGCCTGTGGTTTTGGCTCGGGCAGCAGCGGCAGTGATTGGCAAACAACCATGCCGGCGCGCGTTTGTATCCACCAGTTGTCGTCCCGGGAAACGGCCGTTACCCGCCGCCGGTACCCATTCAACGACAAATCAACGGTTTCGCCAGAACAGTCATGCAACTGAACCGCATACGCTGCATCCGCATCCGTTGATAAGCTGACGTGAAAATGGCGCTTCTCCCGCAGCGGCGTCACGTTCACCGTCAAGGCCTCTTCACCGTTGGGCAGCATAAAACGGTAAGGCAAAGGCTGGTTGGGGTTGTTGCGCCAATAGCCGGCGCTGCTTGATAACTGCGGATGGCCTTCAAACTGTTTCAAGGCCGCCGCAATCAGCGCCAGGGAAACATCCCCGGCGGGCGCCTGCCAGCCGGCAAAGTGGTCGGGAATGAAGTTTGTGTTTATTTGCGCTTCCAGGAAGGCGGGATGGCGCAGCACATCTATCAAAAAGGGCAGATTGGTCGTGATGCCCAGCAAAACGGCCGTTTCCAGCGCGCGCGCAAGTCGACGCACGGCCGTTTTGCGGTCAGGGCCGTGGGCGATGATTTTGGCCAGCATGGGATCATAATGCACCGTGACCGTGTCATGCGTTTTGATACCGCTTTCGACGCGCACGCCTTCTGCGGCGGGCAGCCGCCAAAGCACAATGTCGCCGCTGACGGGCAGAAAATCGCGCGCCGGATTTTCGGCGTAGATGCGCGCTTCGATGGCGTGGCCGCGCAGTTGGATATCGGCCTGCCGCCAGGGCAGCGCTTCTCCTGCGGCGATGCGGATTTGCCACTCAACCAGGTCAATGCCGGTGACCATTTCGGTAATGGGATGCTCAACCTGCAAACGCGTGTTCATTTCGAGGAAGTAAAATTGATCATCTGCATCCAGCAAAAATTCAACCGTGCCGGCATTGGTGTAGCCGGCGCCACCGGGGCCGACGGCGCGCGCCAGGGTTACGGCCGTAATGCCCATCTCTGCGCGTAGTTTGGCCGGCAAAACGGGCGTCTCTTCGATAATTTTCTGGTGGCGGCGCTGGATGGAACATTCGCGCTCGCCCAGATGAATGATGTGGCCCTGTTGGTCGCCAAGCACCTGGATTTCCACGTGGCGCGGAGCAAGCAGCGCTTTTTCCAGCAGCAGTTCAACCGAGCCAAACGCCTGTTGGGATTCACGCTGCGCCGCAGCCAGCGCCTCTTGCAGCGCGGCCGGTTCATTCACCAGCCGCATCCCTTTGCCGCCGCCGCCGGCCGCCGCTTTGACCATGACGGGATACCCGATTTGGGCGGCGGCTTGCTGAAAACGGCCGAAACTCTGGTCCGCGCCGCCATACCCAGGGATGATTGGCACGCCGGCGGCCGCGGCCAGCTCGCGGGCGGCGTGTTTATTGCCCATCAGGTCGATGGCTGCGGGCGCGGGCCCGATAAAAACGAGACTGGCGGCGGCGCAGGCGCGCGCGAATTCGGCGTTTTCGGCCAGGAAACCAAAGCCGGGATGCACCGCGTCGGCATTGGCGCGGCGGGCGGCGGCGATTATTTTTTCAACCGCCAGGTAGGAATCGACGGCGGGCGCGGGACCGATGTGGAGCGCTTCGTCCGCCATTTGCACGTGCAGGGCGTCGGCGTCGGCGTCAGAATAGAGCGCCACGGCGCGGATGCCCAGCGCGCGGCAGGTGCGGATGATGCGGCAGGCAATTTCGCCGCGGTTGGCGATGAGCAATGTTTTGATGTGCATAGTTTCTTACCTACCAGTCAACCGTTAATGATCACCCTTCCTCTATAAATCGAACGAGGCCGACACAGCCCGCGCTCCATCCGGCGTGGAGGGCAGCCATGTCGGGGGAACGGCCGAAAAAGTGCGGGTTACGCTTGAAGGGCACCAGGAACGGGGCGGATGCTGCTGCGGGCACAGGTCGCTTTCCTTGATTTACGCAAAGACGTGCAGACGCAGAGGTTGTTGCTCTGGTCAATTTCTAAAAAATGCTGGCACGCATTATAACACTGGCGTTGTGGGAATTCCAAAACATGCGGGCAGGGCAATCGGTGAAACGGCCGTTCTGTTTGGCGTCATTCCATTCGACATGTGGGCGAGATTGGCGGGAGAAACGGCCGTTCTGCATGGCCAATAACAATCCCGCCTATCTCGCCCCTACCGGATGTGTTGTTTACCAATCGCGACGGCCGTACCAGGTTACAACAGCGCCAAAACCTAACAAAAGAGGCATGGCTAACAAGGCGCCGCACATATTGGGTTGGGGAACGGCCGTTGCGTCCACCTCACTGACCCCGTCGATCGTTTCCTGACCGACGCCAGTGAGCGGTTCGCTGTCGGCCATGTCTGACGCCGTAACCTGGAAAGCCTGCCCGTCAACCACTACCAGCACTGCCTGGCCCAGCGCAAAATATTGGCCCAAATACGGCCGTTCGACCAGCAGATCGAAGTAATCGTCGCCGGCAAAAACCACTTCTTGCAGTGCGTGAACATCGGGGTCATAGGCAGTGTCGGCCCAGACGCCCTGAGTGTATACAAAGGTTTTATCGCCGACGGTTTGCACGCTTAATTCCGCCACAGCAGCGTCTGTACCTGGGAGTTGACGCGGTACAGGCAAGGGCGCCGCCATATTTTTCATTTCGGAGGCGTCAGCAGCCATCTCAACCGCTTCTTGTACTATCACTTCTTCGACCACGACCCGCGTCACCTCTACTTGTTGACCTTCCTCAACAACAGTCTCAGCAATCGTCCCGTCTCTCTGCTGTGCCAAAATGTCATCTTCTTCAATCAAAAAGCTGGTGTAGGGCGTGATAATGCCATAACGCTTGCTGAGCGTGATGATGCTTTGTTGCAGCTCCTCGTCCGGGCCGTGCAGATTGATGTCTTGCAGCATCTGGCCGACGGCGCGCGTGGCCCATAAGCGCGGGATAAAAGCCGCGCCGCCCGCGTCTTGGAAGGTCTGATCGGGATAGACAAAGGTTTGGGAACGGCCGTTGACTTCGCCGCTGAGGGTGATATCGGCCGTACCGCCCTGGCGATAGCGGCCCGCCAACACCAACTGCGCGCCAGCGAACAGGTCGGGCAGCGTCTGCGGGTACATCTGCTCCACGACAACTCCGTCAATGTCAAGCGTGATGTCGGACAGCACCGGCGTGCTGACCTTGGCATAAAAACCGCTGACAATTTCATCAATCGATTGGCCTGGGCGCACGTAGGTGCTCACGCCGCGCTGATTTTGGGCCAGGTTATCCAATAAACTGGGATCGACGTCATTGCCAACGCCAAAGACAAAAATGCGCGCGCTGTCCGGCAGCGCCTGCGTCACAGCGTCCAAAAGCAGCGGCGTCTCGGTAATGCCTTCGGTAGCCAGCCCGTCGGTGAGGAAGATGATGGTTGTGGGGCGTTCTGCAGCCACCATATGGGCCGCTTCCAGCAGGGCGGCGCTGATATTGGTGCCGCCGGCCGCCTCCAGACGATTGATGAAGGCAACGGCCGTTTCTGCATCCTGCGCCGGCAATAAATCAGGCGCCAATGTGCGCACGCCGCTGCTAAAGGCCACGATATTAAAACGATCGTCTGGGTTGAGATGCGCTGCCACGTAGTTGGCCGCCGTTTGCGCCTGCGACAGCTTTTCTCCATCCATGCTGCCGGAAATATCGAGCACCATAATCACATCCTTGGCGACGACTTCATCTACTTCTACGGCCGGTGCGGCCAGCAGCAGGAAAAAGCCATCTTCGCCCGGCTCGCGGAAGCTGAGCAGGTTCAGGCCGATTGTTTCAGGCGAAACGGTGTAATACAGCTCAAAATCCTGGTCTGCGGGCGCCTTTGCCGCTTCGTAACCCGCCACGGCTTTATTTTCACCGTCGCGGAAAATGGCAACCTTGTGGCTGGGCGAATAAATGGCGCGGATGGGCTCCTGGGATTCAATTTCTACGCGGATGCGCTGTTCGTCTAGCGGCATGTTGGTGTAGAGGTGTGTTGACTGCGGATAGACGTAATGGATGAGGCCGTTTTCGGCCGTTAACAACTGAGTGTACTCAATTTCAATCAGGCGTTCCTCGCCCGGCGGAATCGGGAAAACGTTGGCCTGCAGCAGATTGTGGCCCACAAATTCGAGCAGAGCCGGGTCGCGAAGCTGGCGCACGATTGTATCGTAAATCTCGCGCGCCTCTTCCTTTTCGAGAATTTTGGCTTCGATGGCCTGGCCGTTGACCCACATCGTCAGTTGGGAAACAGCCGCGCCTTGCGGCAGCGGAAAGAGATAGGTTCCTTCCAGCATCCAATCGTTTTCATTTACAAAAAGCTGCTCAATATGGGTTACAGCAACCTGATCGGTGATGGCGACTTCGACGAATTGGTGCGCAATGCGCAGTCCGGGAATTTGGGAACCGGTGGGGCGCTGTCGCTGTTGGGGAGGAGAAATAAATACATCGCCAATGTATGGGTCTGGCAGCGGTGTGGCGGGCGGCGGGTAACTATCTTGAGCGCGGGAAACGGCAGTTTGCCAACCTAACAACACAACAGATAACAACAAAAACAAGCATAAAAAAAGTCTGGTCTTCATGTTTCGCCTCCATAGAATTAACTCTGGGTCTGCCCGGCAGGCAAGGTTAAACAGGCAGGGAAATGCCCGGCCACGAAAAACTTCCTGGTTGGTGTGGAAAGAAATTGTTGGGCAGACCGGGCTGGACGGATGCGGCGCAGATGATTTGTGATCTCGGCTAGCTTCTTCTCCTCTAACAGCCACATCCGCCAGCCGGCCTAAGATAAATATGTTAAATAGACGCCGGTGCGTGCGCAAAGGTTCCCGTATTGTTTCCTGGCCCCCGGGGTTTACCTTTGCACTATGGGTTTTGCACGGATTGGCACAGATTTTAGCTTTGATACAAACCGTCACGGGAAAATTAATATGCTTATATGCATAAATGGGGCAGTTTGTTACAATGTGAGGGGTATTGTGCCCGGGCGCAGTGCCTGTGGGCCGTGTGGAATTGTTCTATTCGCTGGATCGGGGCGGCAAACCCTTACGTTTCATTGCCTACAAAACGTCGCCGGCCGGGCAAACTGCGGCTGAGGGCACATATCTTTATCGGAATGGCGTGGCGGGGTGGGAGAAACGGCCGTTACGCCGCATGCAGCATTTATTCATTGAGTCTTACCCGATGGCCACCGAAGAGGGCGAGACAGGCGGGAGAGAAGGGATATCTTCATAGCCTAAAAGGTTTCGCGCCTATCCCACCCCTACCGGTCATTTTTGAAATGAGAATTGCTGTATCCAAATTGGACGCGCTGACAAATCTAAAAACGCCTATTTTATGATCTGGAATAAATTACTGAAGTCATCCGTCCATAAGCGAAAATCAGCCGGGATGGTTGGGCGCGGCGCGCTGGCTTCAGCAATAGCGGGAATGTCCTGGAAATTTACCTCGCGGGACAACAACACCCAGATCGAATCAAACCCCTGGAGGCCATCTCCCTTGGCCCGAATTAGGGCCGTGTCCAAATCGAACTCATCCGCCAATTTGAAAACAGCCTGATCCAGATTGAAGTAGCGGTTAGAAACGTTAACCGCGATAACTCCATCTTGCTTGAGATGCGCCAGGTAAATATCAAAAGCTTCTTTGGTGAGTAAATGCAGCGGTATCGCATCTCCACTAAAGGTGTCTAACACCAACAAATCATAATTTTGGGATCCAGTTGTTTCTAGCTCTCGCTCAAGGGAGACACGCGCATCGCCCGGAATAAGCTCAACAGCCGCCTCGGAATCGGTTAGAAATGTAAAATAATCCCCTTTTCCTTCTGCTATCTCGATGACATCCGGGTTAACCTCATAAAAGCGAAACACATCTCCCGGCTTGCCATAACTGCCTATAACGCCAATCCCCAGGCCTAGAGCGCCAATGCGTAAATTGTCGGGGCGGTTGGGGTGGTTCAAGAGTGACAGCCCAACGCCGCTGCTCTCTGTATAGTAGGTTGTAGGCAGGTTGCGGATTTCATCAGGTTGAAATTGGAAGCCATGCGTCGTTTGACCATGGGTAAGCTGGTTGGCAAGCAGCTTGGGCACTTCCTGGTTCATCTCCCAAACTCGAAGTACGCCATAAAAATTGCGATCCGCCCAAAGGGTCTCAGATGAGATTTCGCGCATGTAGTAGATTGTATAAATGCTTTGAAGTAGTATCAGGATGGCAATGACAATAACGAGTGGTTTAACCACCAGGCGCTGTTGTTTTCCTCGCGCGCTTGACTTGCGCGGCCGTTTACGGCGGGCGGATGCCGGCTCCAGTTGAATAATTATCGCAAGGAATATAACACAGGCTATTAATCCCCATTGAAGTTCCCAAAATCCGGTCGAGAAAATGGTTGGCGCAATAAGGGTTACAAATATGCCGCCCAGAGCGCCGCCCAAGGCGACCATCAAATAGAAGGAAGGTAAAAAACGCGCATCCGGCCGGAGTGCATACAATTCATTGTGGCAAATCATGCAGCCGACAAACAAAACTAACATATAAATGAAGATTTGAAGCGTGATATCAGACGTGGGCAGGTTCAAAAGCATGCTGCTTGCAACGGTGAGGATGATGAAGGTGATCAAATAGAGCCAACGCGAATAGAGGTAACCGCCTGAAAATGCCAGGATGAATGTCAACAAGTAGATCGTTAATGGCAATACCCATAAGAAAGGAATGACTGCAACTTCCTGGGTGATCTGGTTGGTGACCGCCATCAGAAGGGTTGTGGCCGTTGCAGCCAACGCAACCCACATGACGTAAATATGATTGGCAGGTCGTTTCTCTGTTCCGGATAGACGGCCGCTTCCTTGAGCGCCAACTTGCGATGCTCGATAGGTTCTCAATGTCAGAAAGGCGGCGATCGATGCAAAGATAATGTATCCAAATGACCAGAGGGTTGTTTGGGTTCTCAGCGTCAGGTTAGGCTCAATGAGGATGGGGTAGCTGATCAGGGCCAATAGGGACCCAATATTGGACAGCGCGTACAAGCGGTAGGGTGTTGGTTTGGGATTGTCGCGATGAAACCAGGCTTGCGTGAGGGTGCTGTTGGATGCCAGCAGCAGAAAAGGGAAGCCGATTGAGACAGCCAGAATACGCAGAATTTCCCAGATTGGCAGGTTGCTGTTCTGGGGCTTCCAGCTCTCATCTGGAATGAGAGGAGCTGACCAAAACAGCGCCATGATAAGCAGCAAACCAAGCGAAACGCTGAGGAGTACCAGATGCACAACTGCTTGTCGACGATTGCGCAAACGACCGAGCAGCCAGTAGGCGTAGGCGTACCCCCCGGTTAGGAGGACCTGTGAAAAAAGCAGGACGGTTGACCAGACGGTGGGTGTGCCGCCAAACCAGGGCAATAGGATCTTGCCGATCACCGGTTGAATTTGAAAGAGCAGGAATGCAGATAAAAAGATGCTGATCGCGTAATAATATGGCAAATTTTTCACCTCAAATGTGAAGATCGAATGCAATAATTATGCGGTGATGATTTGGCCGCAATAGTACCCGATTTGCCAAATCATCACCATATAAACGCGTCAGATTATGTGGGCGGGTGTTGTGTCAGGCAACGGCCGTTATGCGCGCGCTAAACCAGGCAGCCGAACCGGACTGTGCGGCGCTGTCTGCCAGTTCGATTTCCGGTTTCATTTTATCGCGCACTGAAATATCCCGAAACCCGGCTGCGCGCATTTTTGCCACAATTTCCGCCACATCCTCGGCGCCGCTGATGCAGCCGGTCCAGGCGATCATATCGGCGTGCTGTTCTGGTGTAAATTGTCCCAGCGTGACAATGTCGGATACAGCCAGTTTGCCGCCCGGTTTGAGTACCCGGTGAGCTTCTTGGAAAACAGCCGTTTTGTTGGGACTCAAATTAATGACGCAGTTCGAAATAATGACGTCCACCGTATCCGACTCAACCGGCAGTGCTTCAATTTGTCCCAGCCGGAACTCGACATTTTCCAGGCCAACTTTAACTTTGTTGCGGTTGGCTTTTTCCAGCATGGCCGGCGTCATATCCACGCCGATCACATGCCCGCTTGGACCTACCTGGCGCGCCGCCATAAAACAATCGATGCCGCCGCCGGAACCCAAATCCAGCACAGTTTGGGCGGCTTGAAGATTCGCCAACGTGATAGGATCGCCGCAGCCGAGCGATAGGCCGGTGACGTCATCGGGCAGCCAGGTGGTATCGGCCGTATACAGATTGCTGAAAACAGCATCCGTTTCTAGCTCGCAGCAGCTTGTTGAACCGTCGCCACAGCAAGATGCGCTTACATCAAGCTTGAACTCGTCGGCGATACGGCCGTATTTTGTCTGTACTTCAGAAAGAATTTTTTCGGATGGGATTTGTTGAGTCATCTGTTCGCCTCATATTGATGATTGTCTATATATTTGAGCAAAAAAATATCAGTTGGAATTAATAACAGGCAGCGCCAGACCAACTTTTTCAGGCGCAAAATTCTGCATCAACTGTCCACAGCAGACAGAGACTGCATCCTGGTTGAGCGAGTAAAAGACCTGTTTGCCTTCACGCCGCGTGAATACAAGCTCAGCTGCGCGCAGAATGGCAAGGTGATGCGAAACCGTTGGTTGAGTTACATCACCCAACTGCGCAACAACATCATTGACGCACAGCCATTGGCAGCATAACAGCTGCATGATGCGCTGCCGGGTTTCGTCTGCCATTGCTTTGGCAAAAGTTACAGAATTCATTGCATAAACCATTACATATAGACATTTGTCTATTTGTTCATTCCATTATAAGCACAATTTCTCATTTGTCAAGTGGATTCGGTCAACGCCTTTCGACCACAAAAGTGGGCACGGAAGAGCCGCCGCCAGCGGATACGTTGAGCAGCGGGTCGTTAGAAAGCCGCGTGAGGCAGCCATCCACATAATCACCATAAAAAATGAAGGGGGCGGTGTCTAGCATACGGTCATAGATTTGGAGACGGCCGTCTACAAAACTGGGATAGGGTTCTTCGGGGATGGGAACGCGTTCCTGCACCACATAGGGAGTTTCGAGCGCATCCTGAACCGCTCGTTCCCAACCGCTGGTGTTCGTTTGCCAGCCTAACACAATGCCGCGCCCGCCGTAATCATCGTTCGGTTTGAGCACAAAACGCTCCCGGTATTTAAGTAAGAAGGGAATCAGGTCAACCGGCAAACTCCCATAGGTAGATTTGCGTTCAGCCACAGTGCGCGTCCAGGGGATGTGATCATGAATGGCGCGCAGCTCATTCTTGCTGAACATGTCGGCGTTGCGTTCGTCACTCAAAACGGCAAGGCTCATTTTTTTGTAGAGGATTTTGCAACGAAATGGATTAACCATACAAACATTGCCATCACGCACGGCGTGTACAACAGGGTGATCGATGCCGCCCCGTTCTATCAATTCGGTAATGAGTACGCGTTTGTATATGAGCGTGATATGGAAGTCGCCGGCCATTAAACGGCCGTTTTCATACACAACATCCCGTGGGTCTACGATGCGGCAAGGGTAACCTTGGGCTTCAAAGTAGCGGATAAAGAGTTCAAACTCGCTGTAGGTCGGGACCTCACTCCAATCCAGGATGGCGATACGCGGGCGTTCACCGGTTCCACCGCGCCATTGTTTGTAGCAGTCGAGTAAAACATGCAATACGCTGTGCCGGGTGGTTAACGGCCGTACCACATATTGATGCAAAAATGCGCCCATCACCGGCATACTGTAAAAAACTTTGGTCAAAACATCATTGTAGGCTGAAGCGGCCGGGACTTCGGCATTATACTCCGTAAAACGCAGGTGTTTTTGTTCCGGGATAAAAAAAGCGTCCAGGCGCGTCAGCGGGGTATGGCTGGGGTAACCGGGATCGAGTTTGACCAGGTCGTTTTCCCAATCAACCAGGCCAAATTGCTGGCGAAACGCATCATCCTCAATCGCGCGCACGCTTGTTTTTTCGAAGGCAGTCAGCAACGGCCGTATCGAGCGGCGCAAATAAGTATACAAATCATACGTGAGAAAGCGCGGGCGCAGCACGGTACACAAGGGGCGGTCGCCAAAATATAATCCCCGCCGTCGCAGTTGGTCTTCTAAATGAAGCTGCGACTCATCGGCCATTTCGTCTGTTAATAAATCGTGGTAAGCTTTGATAGCATCTTGTAAAGACATGAGACCCTCACCGAATTAAGAAAACAACGAACTCCACTTCAATTCAGTCAACTGAGGACGTGGATTCAGCGCCAGATCGATCACCATATCAGCCATATGTTGAACAACCCAGTCAAAATAAAAGGGAGATAAGGAATTAATATCCATATCTGGCGCCGGATTCATGAAGTCAATTGCATAAGGCACACCATCACGCACGGCAAATTCAACTGTATTCATATCGTAGCCCAACGCATTGACGAGCGTCAGCGCATCCGCCACGACCCGTTCGCCTAATTCAGCATCCATATGCGCATGATCCACATGATAACGCCGCTCACGTGGATCGTACTTCATAGGTAAAACCTCTTTTTGACTCAAGCACATGCAGCGTACATAATGATCCCAAACGATAAACTCTTGCAGAATCATGGTTAGCTGGCCCGACTGGTTATAGGCGTTCCAGACATCTTCCTTGGTATGGCACACATACACTTCTTTCCAACCGCCGCCGTGGGCGTCTTTTAAGACACACGGCAAGCCAATGTAGTCAAGTATATTGTCCCATTCCAGGGGATAGACCAGATTGCGCAAGCTTTTATCATGCACGATACCGGGAACATACTCTTTATTTGGCAACACTATGGTTTTGGGACTGGCGACGCCGAGTTTATTGGCAAGAGAAGCTTCAAAAAATTTGTCGTCGGCCGTCCACATAAAAGGATTGTTGATAACAGTTGCGCCTTGCAAGAGAGCGTTCTTCAAATAGGAACGATAATAGGGCACCTCATGCGAGATGCGATCTACAATGACGCTGTATGGGGAGGGTTCGTCCATGCGCGTGCCGCCTAATTTGACATATTCGGCAACGACATCCGTATCCCGCCGATTGACTTCATCCAGGAATGCCGGTGGAAATGACCACTCTCGCCCAACCATTAACCCAACCTTCAACGTCATAACAACCTCCTAAAATTTGGTCGCAAAGTTTTGTAGTCTTACTGTTATAAAATTGGATGGTCAGCTAATCGTGACCGCCAATGTAATTTAACAACATTTTCTGCCAATAGGGCCAATCATGTGACCAGCCATCCCATATGCGCAGCGCATTGCCAATGCCCTTGTTCCACAAAACGGCGGAAAGCCGTTCAGTGCTGTAGCGCAGGCTGTCATCATGCCCTACAACAAGAATAATGTCCATGTTACGCAGCGCTTCCAGGCGGCCCCAATCTTGTTCTTTAGGTATGAAGTCACAGGGGCTATTAAAATAGACATTCTCGTTATAATAACCGTCTGTCCAGCGGCCTATTTCATAGATACCGCTCATGCCGATTGTACGTCTGACCAGCCAGGGATGGCGCAGGGCAAAATTCACGGCATGATAGGCGCCAAAGCTGGCGCCGACGGTGATCAGGAAATCGTTCTGGTTCTTCTGCCAGGACAGCGGCAAAACTTCATGCAGCAAATAGTTTTCGTATTGCATATGGCGCCAGACGCGTTCGCCGGGATGGCGCCAACGAGCGTACCAGCTTTCGGCGTCGACGCTGTCAACACAGTAAACCTGGAGCCAACCGCGCTCCAGGTGTTCTCCTAATGTATTCATCATGCCCCGGTCTTCCCACTCGTAAAAACGACCTTTTGACGTTGGGAAGATCAAAACCCGTGCGCCTGCATGACCAAATATGAGTAATTCCATTTCGCGGCCCAGGGACGGGCTATACCATTTATGATATTCGCGATTCATCTGGTGTTTTTCTCCCATCTCCAGGTATGATTCAGCAAATTAAGATATTTTCAACAATATGTTTGTTGTCTGTACAAGTATTTTTTGACACGCGTATCATAAATCACACAAATTCGAAAGTTTTTTATTTATGTGATTGGTATCATTCGCGTCAAAATCTTTTCTGGCTTGTCCAGGTTAGAATTCACATATTCAGGACAGGCGCTTGCTGTTCTACCTTGTGGATTTGCCAGATTGTATCATAATTTCACGAATGCCATACTCAGCTTAGCTCAGCATTGTGGCTAAAATTTGCGAATAGGCGATAATTGATTGGATCAGGCAATTTTCAAATCATTTTCATTTTTAAGAGGAGAAAGTAATTATGGTCAAAGCAAAGGTTGCTCTGGTGATTGATAGTACTGCATATTTACCCAAGGACCTGGTGGAAAAATATAACATTTATGTTATTCCCCTAATCGTCAATTGGGCAGGCGAAGGTTTATATGATGGCATTGATATTACCCCTGCCGTTTTTTATGATCGACTGGGTAAAGCCAAAGAAATGCCCAGCACGTCACAACCATCGGCCGGTGAATTTCATGACTTATTTTCTAAAATTTCGGAAACGGCCGATAGCATTGTTTGTCTCACAATTTCCAGCGAGTTGAGCGGCACATATGCCTCTGCAAATGCCGCTCGTGATATGATGGAAGGTTTTCCGATTGAAATCGTTGATACCCGTTCAACCGTTATGGGGCTGGGCTTTATGGCGCTTGCCGCCGCACGCGCGATTGAGAACGGGGCTGATTACAAAGCTGCGGCGCAGGCTGCGCGGGATTTGATCCCCAAAATCCGCGTTATTTTTGTCGTGGACACATTGGAATTCCTTCATCGCGGCGGTCGTATCGGCGGCGCACAGCGCTTATTAGGCTCGGTGCTTTCTATCAAACCTGTGCTTCAACTGGAAGACGGCCGTATCGAACCGATGAACAAAGTACGCACCAAACGTAAAGCCATTCAATTTATGATTGATCAAGCTGTAACAGATCTGCAAGGTAAATCTGACGTCCACATCGCTATGTTGAACGCCGTAGCGCCGCAGGACGCGCAGCAAGCAGGTGAAGAATTACGCCAACGGCTAAACCCCGGTGAACTGGTCTATGCAGATCTCAGCCCGGTCATTGGAACGCATGTTGGACCAGGCGCAGTTGGCGTCGTCTATTACGCCGCTTAATTCCTGTTTAGCGACCAGCTATTTGTTTCAAACCTCCTAAATGTTGGATAGCAGTGATGTTAAATAAAATCGCCCAGGTTGTGGCGCGCTACGAAGAAATCGAACGGCAGATGACTGACCCTCAGGTGCTGTCGGATCATGTCAAATTAACCGAACTGGCGCAGGAACGTTCCGACCTGCAACCATTGGTGACAACCTACCGGCGCTATCTCAAAGTGCAGCAAGAGATAAAAGAAGCCAATGAACTCCAGGAAATTGAGGATGATCCGGAGATTCAAACATTGGCAGCAGATGAAATCAACAAACTCAACCAGGAAACGGAAAAGCTGGAGAAACGCTTGCGTTCACTGCTTGTGCCCAAAGATCCACGCGATAAAAAAAATGTCTATATCGAAATTCGCGCTGGAGCAGGCGGTGATGAAGCGGGAATTTTTGCCGGGGACTTGCTGCGCATGTACACGCGCTACGCCGAAAACCGCAAATGGAAAACCCAGATCGTGGATGAAAGCACAACTGGCGTTGGCGGTTATAACAAAGTCATATTGCGAATCGTAGGCAGGGGGGCGTTCTCACGCTTTAAATTTGAAAGCGGCGTCCATCGTGTACAGCGCGTGCCCATTACCGAATCCCAGGGACGCATCCACACCAGCACAGCGACGGTCGCCGTCATGCCGGAAGTGGAAGATGTAGAAATCACCCTGGATGAAAGAGACCTGGAAATCACAGCTGAGTTTTCTTCAGGGCCAGGCGGTCAGCATATGCAAAAAAATGCCACTGCCGCGCGCATTGTGCATAAACCGTCAGGCATTATGGTCAAAATTCAAACTGAACGCAGTCTGACGCAAAACAAACGTCTGGGCATGGCAATTATTCAGGCGCGCCTGCAGGAAATTGAAGAAGAAAAACAACATGCAGAACTGGCCGCCGACCGTAAAGCGCAGGTAGGCAGTGGGGACCGCAGTGAAAAGATTCGCACTTACAATTATCCGCAAGGCCGTGTGACAGATCATCGTATCGGTTATTCAAATTATAATCTGCCGGTGGTTATGGATGGTGACATTGATCCTTTTATCGACGCACTTACAGTGGCGGATGAAGCCGAAAAACTGGCGGCTGTAGAAAGCGCCTGATAATAGGAGATCTTGATGACGGAGTTGAGTTACCAACCACGGGGTTATTATTTTGAAGATTTTGTCGTAGGTCAGAAGTACATGACAGTCGGACGAACGGTGACAGAAACAGATATTGTGCAGTTTGCCGGTTTATCAGGTGACTACAACCAGATTCATACAGACACAGAGTATGCAGCTAAAGATACTTTTGGCCAACGCGTAGCGCATGGAATGTTGATACACTCGATTGCAACCGGTCTGGCCGTGCAATCGGGCATCATCGAAGGCACTGTCCTGGCATTCCGCGAGTTGACGTGTAAATTCAGCCTGCCGGTTTATATTGGGGATACGATTAATGTGCAGATTGAAATTACCGAGAAAAAAGAGCTGCCGCGTCTGGGAGGCGGCAATGTGGTGATGAAGTATGCAGTTCTCAATCAACACGGCAAGGCAGTACAGCGTGGCAATTGGGTCATGCTGGTAAAGTTAAAAACGTAGGGTGTTCGCAGGGTATTCATTATAAATTCCACCTGAGCTGTTGGGAACTATTTAACGGCGGCAGGCGTCACATACCACATGAGCGATAAGAACGATCCGCAGAAACCTGCAAACGAAAATCAAGAACCTGAACGCCGGCAACGGCCGTCTCCACCACCGCCATCTAACGAAGAAAAAACCGAAACCATTTCGTTACTGGATTTAATGCGGGAGGTCAATGATGAGCCGGCTTCCCTGCCTGACTCAGCCACAGACGAAGGTACAATTACTCTGCCCCCTATCGTGCCGCCGCCCGCACGCGATGATTCGGAAAACACCGCCACATTAACAGGCGTACCAATTTCACCCCAGGCGCAGCCAAAAGAATCCACCCCGCCGCCTCTGATCACCCAACCGGCTCCGCCGCCGCGCCAACGCCCCCCTGTACATGATCAGGATGCAACCGAAGTGCAGCCGCGTGTGGCCTTTCCCGGTCAACAGCGTGAATCAACGACTAGACGCCAACCAGAAGCGGCCGTTGCCGCCGCCGCAGCCCAAACGATTCCCCGCAGGAGTCCGGTTCGCGAGTCACAACAGCCCCGGGAAACGGCCGTTCCTGCCGCAGGATCAGTTTCTGCCCCGCCATCCCACCGTAACTGGAGCGGTTGTATCGTCAACATATTGATTTTCACCATAATTGCGGCCGTTGTAGGTGTTGCTCTGGTGATAGGCGGCGCGGCTATTGGCTACAGCGCGATTGCGCGTACGCTGCCCCCACCCAGCGAATTACAAACACGGGCCAGCAACTTTGAAACCGTGCGCATTTACGATCGCAACGGCAATTTACTCTATGCTCAGGCTGATCCCAATACCGGTAATCGCATTTTCGTTCCTTTGTCACAAATTTCACCTCATTTAGTTAATGCAACCATAGCAACGGAGGATGCTCGGTTTTATGAAAATCCGGGATTTGACATTCTGGGGATCAGCCGGGCCGTCTTGCAAGCTGCGCAGGAGGGTGAGTTTGTATCCGGAGCCAGCACGATTACACAGCAGTTAGTGCGCGCCGTGCTGCTGGAAGAAGATGAACGCGCCGAACGCACATTCCGCCGTAAAGTACGCGAGATCATCCTCGCCGCCGAAATATCCCGTACCTACGAAAAAGACGAAATCCTGCAGCTATATCTCAACGAAATATATTACGGCAACCTGGCGTATGGCATCGAAGCTGCCGCCCAAACCTATTTCAATAAACCTGCATCTGAACTTACCCTGACCGAAGCAACGTTGTTAGCCGGGCTGCCACAGGCGCCTGCCTTGTGGGATCCATACACTGCGCCCGAAAAAGCGCTTGGCCGCCAGAGTGAAGTATTGAGCCTCATGGTTGCGGAAGGGTTTATCACAGTAGCCGAAGCACGCGCAGCTCAAGATGAGGCGCGTGAATTAATTCAAAACATGACGCCGCCCGCCGTAACTATTGAACATCCCCATTTCTCGCTCACAGTTTTGCAGCAGGCTGAAGACATTTTAGGGGCGCAGTCCATTTATCGCGGCGGATTACGCATTTACACAACGCTGGATTCGGCCACGCAAAATCTGGCCGAGCAAACAATCGCCAGTAACCAAACGAATATTAATGCCGCCGGCGCAAATAATGCCGCTATGGTGGTTTTGCAGCCAAATACAGGCGAGATTTTAGCCCTGGTCGGCAGCGTGGATTTTGATGATGAATCGATTAGCGGGCAGGTAAATATGGCTCTGGCCCCACGCCAGCCCGGTTCCACAATCAAACCGTTGGTCTACCTTGCGGCAATGGAAAAAGGTTGGACGCCCTCAACATTGATTTGGGATGTGCCCACCCAGTTCCCAAATGGCGGCAACCCACCCTATGAGCCAAAGAATTACGACGATCAATTCCACGGCCCGCTGCGGTTACGGCCGTCTCTGGGTAACTCCTACAATATTCCGGCCGTCAAAGCGCTGGAATATGTCGGCGTATGCAATTTTGTCAACAATGTCCAAAAGCTGGGTCTGATTAGTCTGCAAGATCAAGGCTGCGCCGAAACGGGCCAGCCGCGTAATTACGGACTTTCATTGGCCTTAGGCGGCGGCGAAATTTCTGCGTTGGAAATGGCCGGCGCGTTCGGGACGCTCGCAAATCAAGGCCGTTTTATGGCGCCATACGCCATCAGCCAGATTGAAAATAGCCAGGGCGAAATATTGTTTGAACACGTTGCGCCTGATCCAACCGTTTCACAGGTGGTGCGGCCAGAACACGCCTTTTTGATGAGTGATATCCTGTCCGACAACAACGCCCGCCAGTCCGAGTTTGGCCCCAATAGTGCGCTTGTTGTTCAAGGCCAGAACGTCGCCGCCAAAACCGGTACCTCCGGCGCCAGCCGCTTTGACGTGCGTGATGCCTGGACCATTGGTTATTCGCCTGAAGTGGTAACGGCCGTTTGGGTAGGCAATACCGATAATCAGCCCATCGGCGAAGGGCAATCCGGCACACAGGTTGCAGCGCCAATTTGGAACGCTTTCATGAGCCAATATCTCACAGGACGGCAGCCGCTTGAGTTTGTACGGCCGCCAGGTATTGTTGAGCAAACAATTTGTGCGGATTCAGGTACAGCACCGGGCGAAAATTGTCGCAGCCAAATTACAGAAAAATTCGCCGGAGACCAACTTCCGCTTGACAACAGCTATGATTTTATTCGCCGGCAGGCAGTTGATTTATGGACTAACCTGCGCGCCAACAACTTTTGTTCTGAAACTATCTATGACGCCAATTTTTTCACGCTGCTTGTTTCCGGTAATGAGGATGTACAGGCCAGAGAAAAACAAGGCGCGCGTGGCTGGATTGAAAACACAGGCGCCGGGCAAAACTGGGCCAACCAGCGTGAAATTAGTCTGCCTTTGC
This sequence comes from uncultured Chloroflexia bacterium, assembly GCA_963701435.1. Classification (GTDB taxonomy): domain Bacteria; phylum Chloroflexota; class Anaerolineae; order Promineifilales; family Promineifilaceae; genus JAACFF01. The sequence continues at coordinate 467,429 of CAVPAL010000006.1, forward strand.
AACTGCCGCCCGAACAGCAGTGTGATGAGAACACCCCGCGTCCCGAGGCGCGTATCACCCAGCCAACAAATGGCGATGACATTACCGGCAGCGTGCCTTTTTTGGGCATAGCCAAAGCGCCCAACTTTAGCGGATATCAGTTGGAGTTTGGAATTGGTCAAGATCCACAGGGCTGGGCAATCATTGAAGGACGCAAGGGCGCGCCGGTTGACAATGGCGGCTTATTGGCAAACTGGGACACCAATCTAACAAATCATTCCGGGCTTGTTACGGTTAGAGTCATTGTTTTTGGTCCTGACAACCCCTACACGCCGGAATCCGATCCGGTCACGCGCGAGGGACGCGTATTCTTGAACCTGTTGGCGCCCACGCCTACCCCCACACCAACGGCAACAATGACGCCAACGCCCACCCAAACGCCCGAACCAACAAGCACACCGACCATGACCGCCACGCCGGGTCTTCCCACTGCAACGCCAACGTTTGAGTTTATTATTCCGACATTGACGCCGACGCCGGACCGGGGAGAATTACCCACAGAAACGCCAACGCCGCAAAGATACCCATAGTATTCGATTGCATATTGTAGTACCAAAGTACTATTCTTCTCCTCGTTTTTATAACATGGCTTGTGCTAGAATGAAAGTGGAATCTGCACATAACAACGCAAAACACATCACCTGTAGTACCAAAATTTTATAATAGGTTTTTGGAAAGTCGGTAGCGTTACCAAGGTTACGCCATTATTTCTTGTTACGTACTGCGTATTCAGATAGATTACATGGAATAGGCAATATGGGATATGTATGCGGCGAAAGACTATGAACGCTGTCGAAAGTCAAGGAAGGCTTGGAGGATATATGCAAAAAGTCAATATTGAAATATTTAACCAATTGTTGAACAGCGAAAAAGGTGAAAGTGGTTTGCTGGCTGTTCTACGCAGTTTGACCCAGTTTGAAGAAGAAAAACTGGATGATCTGGACCAACCCATGGGCACATGGGGTGGTTGGTCGGCCTAAATATCTAAGTAACCGCCCAAAATAATTTGTGCTTAGAAGTTCAACTTCTCGGAAAAGTTGAACTTCTGAAACGGAGTAATACTTGGACAGTTACTGAGCAAATTTCGCACTGCAATGAAGGCGTGTGGTAAAACCACACGCTTTTTTCTTTAGGCAGGTTGATTTGATGTTAATCTACGCGAAAAAATCCAGTTGCGCATTAAAGCTTTGCCGGAAACGGCTGTTCTGGCCAGATATGGTGACCGTATTTGGTCGCACCGGCGATGTACCCCATCCAGATTGGGAAATACCTGTGTTAGTATGCCGCGCAGCAGGCGGCAATGAAGCTGCGGCTTTGCCCGGGGCAGCAATCATCGCCTGTTTGCAAATCAGCATTATGTTGGTTGATGATATGCTGGATGAAGACCCGCGCGGGGAGCATCTGCGGCGCGGCAATGGCCCTACGGCAAATCTGGCCCAAGCCTTTCAGGCGGCGGCCTTCCGGTTGGCTGCGTCCGGGCCTTTGTCATCTACTCAACAGACTGCGATGACAGCCTGTTTGGCCAAAGCCGCCCTGGCGACGGCGGTTGGCCAGCATCTGGATGTACAAAATTTGCAGGGTGAAGAAAATTATTGGCGCGTTGTGGCCGCCAAAAGCACGCCCTTTTACGGCGCAGCCTACCAGTTAGGCGGAATTTTAGCCGGCGCGGAATCGGCCGTTAGCGACAGCCTCTATCAATTAGGCGTCCTGGTCGGCGAAATTATTCAGATTGAAGATGATTTAAACGACGCCATGCAAAAACCGGCAAACGCAGATTGGCGGCAGGGGCGCAATAATCTTTTAATTCTTTACGCGAGTACGGCCGAATACCCGGAACGTAAACGCTTTTTAGCGCTTCGATCGCAGGCGGCAGATACACAAAAATTGAAAGAAGCCCAGCAACTGCTTATTTCCAGCGGCGCCGTAAGTTATGCCGCCTTCCATTTGCTGCAACGCTATCAGGCGGCGCAGGATCTGCTGTGCACCATTCCACTGCCACACCCAGAAATCTTGCAGCAGGTTCTGGATGGTTTTGCGGAAGGCTCATTGATTCCGCTGCTGCGAGCCGGCGGCGTTCCAGTTCAAAATGATATTTTACGCAGCCCCATTAGCTTAGTTTACCTGTGAACGCAAAGAACGGATCCAATAAATTTTTTGTTTTCATATACTGGAGTCTGGCGAATTCAAGACCTGTCAGATTCTACCTCGAGTGGAATGTGAACAAATTAATCACAAAACCTGACAGGTCTCCTCCGGTAAAATAAAAAACGCCAGTGTCCAGGCATATAATTCACTAGTAATTCAACCTAAAATTTACTGCTTTTTTGATCTCGCTTAATAAAACAGTTAAAACAGATAAGACATATGTTAAATAAACCGCAGAAAATCCCAATAAATTTGATACAATGAAAGCAGCGCTTTACCTGGAGGGATTGGCAAAAATTTCCCAAATCGTTTTTTGATTACTTTCTGCCAACCCCAAAAAATCACATACTTATTCCCATAAGGGAATTTATTTCCGGTAAATACTCTATCGACCTGTGGCAACCACATGAACCTTCAGCAAAGAGAAACCGAAAAAACCGACTGGTCCTTAACGATTATTGCTTTAGTCGTTTTGTTTATTTACCTGTTTTATACCTACAATTTTGTGCTGCGATTGCCTTATCCTGGCATAGCCTTGACAAACAGTGGAACCGGTTGGTTTGTAAATGATTCAACCCACCCAGAACTTGAAGTGGGCGCCATCCTGCTTCAAATAGGCGATTTGCCGTATTCTGTGTATAGCCAAAATCGCTTAACCGTTCCCTTCGAAGGCCTGGAGCCGGGTGATAAAATTTCATTACTTGTCGGTGATACTGGGGAGCAAGTTACCATTACCCTCCCCCAGGTATTATTAGAGGATTATTGGCGGCGCGTATTGGCAACCTTATGGTTTATTCCTTTCTGGTTGGCGGGAACGATCGTTTTGCTCTTAATCCGCCCCCGGGATAGTGGTTGGCGTTTGCTGGTTGCATTTTTTTATTTGATTGGGTTGTGGGCCATATTGGGGTTGATTGCAAATTGGCAAATAGCCGGTGCGCGCCTGGTTTATGGAGTTTGCAGTTGGCTGCTCATGCCCATAACCATTCACCTGCACCTGATTGTGCCGCGCCCTCTTTTCCCACGCCTGACGCGTTACCTTGTTCCACTAATGTATGGGGCTATGGGAATCATTACCATTTTGGAGTTGTTACAGCTAACTCCACGATCCATACCATTGTATGGTTTTGTTTTCGCGCTGGCTGTAAGCCTGGGTTTGATGATTTATCGGTTATTCAGCTCCGATTCTACTCCCACCGAGCGTTTATCTGTCAGGCTGATGCTGGCCGGCGTCACGTTAGCCTTTCTTCCCGGCGTCATTGTTTTTCTAATTCCACAGTTATTAAATATAAAAGCAACCGGTGACGCCGCCTTAACCATTGCTTACCTGGCGATTCCCGTCTTGCCGCTTTTTTACATTTACGCCATCTACAAGCGGCGACTAGGCCCGTTAGAATTTCGGGCCAATCGTTTGTTGAGTCAATACAGTTTTATTTTACTGTTCCCCCCCATTTTTCTGTTATTGCTTCTGTTTGGGCTGCAAATTATTCCATCACCGGGTGGGCGCATGGTGTATTTGTTACTTATTTCAATCCTGTTTGTGGCGGTTACACCCCCTCTGTTTAGTCAATTTCAGCAGTGGGTAAATCGTTTAGCATACGGTTTGGAGCATGACTCAGACGAGGTCATTCGTGTATTTGCCAACCAGATTCCTTCAGCATTAAGTCGTGAGGAGTTGGTACGCTTATTAACGCAATCAATATTGCCCAGCATCTATATACGCCAGTCGATGTTAGCCGTTTTTGATGATCCCGATGATTTAGTATGGTATACGGACAAGGTTGATCTAAATGACAAACAATTTTCCATCCGCGATTTTAAAAATTTGCAGATTAAGGCGAGTGAATATCAGCCGCCTCCAAAAGATTTTCTCGGCGAATGGGATTGGGTTCGATTGGTGATCCCCTTAAGAACACGTGAGGTCACGCAGGGTCTCTGGCTGTTTGGACGCCGCGATCCGGATGATTTCTACCCCAAAACGGATATTGATTTGTTACAGGCCCTGGCAAATCAGATTTCTCCAGTTTTAGAAAATATTCGGCTCTACGAAGCGCTGCGCCAACAAGCCGACAGCCTGGCAGATCAGGTCGCGGAGCGGACGTCCGAACTGAAAGCTGAACGCGATCGCACCCAGGCCATTTTAGACAGCGCCGGTGAAGGCGTGTTCTTTATGAATACTGACGCTGTTTTCCTGTACGCAAATCCGACTTTTGAGCATATGACAGGGTATGCTGACAATGAGCTGCTGGGCGAGCCATTGACGCTGTTAGAGAGTGAAGACAACCCATTTCCGGATATGCAAGCGGCTTTCGCGGAAGGTCAGGGCTGGCATGGCGAAATGATTCAAAAACGCAAAGATGGGTCGGTTTTTGATGTGAATTTGACAATTGCGCCGATTGAAGTCGAAGACGGCCGTTTACAAGGTTACGTCGGTGTTCTATCTGACATCAGCAAACTGAAAGAGGTTGATCGGCTGAAAACCAATATCATCGCCAACGTTTCCCATGAACTAAAAACACCGCTGGCCAATATTACGCTGTATTTACAATTAATGGAGCGCGGCAAATTCGAAAATCAAGCCCGCTATTTGATTGTACTCAATCGCGAAACCGATCGCTTGACGCGTTTAATCAGTAATCTATTAGATTTGTCTCAACTTGACACAGGTGATATTCCTGCAAACTTTCGCCCTATTATGCTGCCTAAACTGGCGGCGGAAATTGCCAATTCATACCAAACCCGCGCCCATGAAAAGCATATTGATATACAACTCTGCCTCACCGAGGATTTGCCCCTTGTGCTGGCCGATAAAGACCAGTTGGAACAAGTTTTGGTTAATCTGATCGTAAATGCAATCGCTTATACGCCCATCGGTGGGCAAATTAAATTAGAGAGCGGCGCCGGATTTCGAATGACTTCAGATGATGTTTGGGTGCGCGTCACTGATACAGGCCTGGGTATCGCCCCGGAAGAATTATCGATGATTTTCGAGCGTTTTTATCGTGGTTCGGCGAGTCAGAAAAGCAAGTCTTCCGGGACGGGGCTGGGTCTGACAATTTGTAAGGAAATTATGGAAAGACATCAAGGCGAGATCGTAATTGAAAGCGAACCGGGCCAGGGAACGGCCGTTACCCTTTGGCTGCGCACGGTTAAGGGTGCAACGTTAGCATGAAATCTGAGCCTTTAACGGCCGTTCTCTTCGACTGGGATTACACACTGGCTTACACCACCATAGGAGACAACAGCCGCAGCACTCGTTTTGCAGCGATGTTCAAATTGGCGGGCCTATCCTATACACAAACAGAAATTGAGGCGGCGCTGCAAGAACTGCGTACAAAAGCCCAACGCGGCGAAATCACGCTCATTCTCCACCCTCAGACGCGGCAGCAAATAGGCTGGCAGTATATGCATTTGCTGAAAGCTTTGGGCTGCACGGAGATTGATTGGACTCAGCTAACGCGCCTTTACAACACCTATGCACAATTGCCTACATTTTTGTACCCGGATGCCCGTCCAACCTTACAAAACCTACGCCAAAAAGGGTGGGTTGTAGGAATTTTATCGAACCATTCGCATTCGGCTCGCGCTGTGATGGAAAGATTGGTAGGCGATTTGATCCCCCAAAAACAAATAATTATTAGCGGGGAAGAGGGCGTCCACAAACCCGCCAAAACCATTTTCCGACGCGCGGCTGCGCGCTTACGCACGCCGGCATCACAATGCGTGTTAGTCGGCGACAATCTGCAAGTTGATGCAGTTGGCGCGCTGAAAAATGGTGGGTATGGTCAAGGCATCTGGTTAGATCGTAAAAACAACATGCAGACTGTTCCGGAAGGCGTCATACGCGTGACGTCATTAGAAACCCTGGACACTTTACTTTCGAACCCACGTTATAAACCAGGCGAGCAAAAACCCTAACAGCCAGGTCAACAGTTGCAGCGGCAGCGTGCGCGCGAAGAAATTATCGCTGTTACTGATGTAAAAATAGCCATCTGTCGCAAATAAATAATGGATAAGCGGCAAAAGAAGGTAGGCAATCACAACGCCGGCCAGAAAAACGGCCGCTGCCGGCGGCATGGCAGTATGTCTCCAAAACCGCAAAACTGTTACCAAAACCAGCCACAAAAGTATAAAGCCCATGAGAAGCGCGAGCAGCCACAGCCGCCAGGCTGCACCGTCGCGCAGCCAGCCCGGAATTAGCGTGAGGTTAGCGAGGAGAATTAAAATCAGCGCCATACCCAACCCATCCGCAGCCAGCCAGAGCATGTCCACGGGACGATTTGCGACCAATCCTGCTGCATAGATTGCCAGCGCCAAACCGGACAGCGCCACACAAGCCGTAATCAATGCCAGACTAAACGGTAGTGTTGGTTGATTTGCGGTTTTCGTAATGAGTAAAATGCCGGGCAGCAGCAAGACAGCGCATAACAACCACACATAGAGCCAGTACGGCGGCTGGTAATCTCTTTTAAAACGCGCTAAAAGCCAATTGACACAGCCAAACAACACCAACACCGCTCCACTGGCAACCAAACTCGCCATCCAATAGCGGCTGCCGGTCACGCGGCTGAATGGGGATGTATCGGGAACCAGCGGTCCCATATCATGGTAATAGAGAAAAACGATGTACCGATCCGCAATAACAAACCAATAAGTGAATGCGGCCAGGACAAGAATTGAAATTAAAAGGGCAAACACCAGAGCGGACGCCCATGTTTTAACAAAAACTTTGGAAAGCATAACTCCCTTTTATGCACTCTGAAGCTACCCTGAGCGTTGAAAGCGACGACGGCCGTATGCCCAAATTTGCTGTACCTCGGCCACACGCAGCAGCCAGCACACGCCCAGATAGACCAACCCGCCAACGGCCGTTACCACTACAAGCTGAAATAACACGCCCTCAATCTGATCTAAAACCAACCACATGGCGCCAACCATCGCCACAGTCGCCAACCCCATACGCCAGGCCGCATCCAGCATGACACGGCCGTTTAGCCGGCCAAGTTTGCGGCGCAGCAGCACAAGCAGCACCGCGACCTCCATGTAATTTGAAATCGTAAATCCCAGCGCCAGCACCCCCAGCGCCGGCCAGCCCTGCGGTGCAAAAACAGCGTCTCGCAGCCAAAGGCTCAAAACGATCATTAACACGACCTGAACCGCACCGGCTAAAACCGGTGTGATCGTATCGCTGAGTGCGTAAAAGGTACGCGCAATCACTTCCAAAAATAACAGGGCAATCAGGCTGAAAGAAAAGAAAAAAAGGGCATTCGCCACAATTTCAGTCGATTCCGCGCCAAATAATCCCCGTTCGAACAGCAAACGAATGATTGGCTCGCGCAGCATAATGAGCAGCACAGTCATCGGCAGGCCCAGAAACAGTAAAAGGCGCAAGGAGTCTGTCACAATCGAGCGCATTTCATCATACGCTTGTTCGGCAGCCAGCGTTGACAACGTCGGAAAGGCGGCAATTCCAAGCGCCTGTCCAATGATGCCCTGCGGCAGCAAAATAAGCAGTAAGGCCACGTTAATAGCCGGCAAACTGCCCAAAGCCATCGATCCGGTCAGAAAAACAAAGATAATGCGGTTGAGTTGGCTGAATGAAAGGCCCAGGACACGGGGAATCATCAGCTTAATCACTTTAACAACTCCGGGATCACGGACGGTCAGGAGGGGTTGATACCGGGCGCCTACCCGGCGCAGCCCGGGTAATTGAATGAGAAAATGTCCCAGTGCACCCAACACCGTACCAATGGCCAGCCCCATTGCGGCGCTCATGGTAAAGTGGCTTAATACCAATCCGCCCAAAATGATGCCTAGATTGTAGATCGAAGGCGCCAGCGCCGGCAGCAAAAAATGCTGGCGCGCGTTGAGCGCCCCCATAATCACGCCGCTGGCCCCAAAAATGATGGGGGTCAGCAGCATGACACGCATTAGCTTAACGGTTTGCACCAGCAAAAGCGGCTCAAGCGCGATATTTTCAGCATAGAAAAAGCGCACAATCGGTTCGGCAAAGATCATCGCAATAACAGCTACAATCGTAATGGTGATGGTGATCAGGTTAATGACTTCGGAGAACAGCCGCCAGGCGCCGGTTTCGTCATCACGTGTGAAGTAAGCGGCAAAGGTCGGGATAAAGGCTGAGCCAATTGCCCCACCGGCGATGATGTAAAAGATAGATTCAGGAATGACCTTTGCAATTTCGAAGGCCGTGGCCTCGACGGTTGTAACGCCCAGCGAGGAGCGTACAACCATTTCGCGCACAAGGCCTAAGATGCGGCTGAGCAGCAGGGCAGCGGAAACAATGCCCGCCGCGCGCAAGACCTGGGAACGGCCGTTGCCGACGGTTGAGCTGGTTGAAGGTTGTGGTTGCGATTCTGCCATTGTCCGGAATTATACCCCGGTTAAAAGCAGACACCTTGCTATACAAAAATTGATTTAGTCACGTATAAAACAGAATTCTTAAAAAAGTCTAAAAAACTGGAAATGTTTTCAGAAATCGGGAAGATTATTGAGCAAGATTTAGGTCTTTGCTGGCTTTGAGCCGCCAGATGTGAATTAATATGTCAATATGGTTGTATAACTTGCGAACCTATAAAACTGAAGTACACTACAAAAATATTGCCTTTTCCCTGTCAAGTTTACCCGAGAAGCGCTTTTCCTTAAGTGCAAAACCTGACAGGGCTCTCAGGTACCTGAATAGTTACTATTCCCATTGGGTAAACCGCAGAAAATTCTTAAAAATAAGACGAGTTAGAAATCTGCGGTTTCCTTGAGGAATTGGCAGATTTTTCACGACCTTTATTTTTGATTTTTTTCTACCGATCACCTAATTTGTATTGGACATAAAACTGCAATTGGCCATAATCATGAATTGTAACGAACATGGAGGCTATTTATGAACATAATTAAAGTATCTGCTCGCTCCCGTACTGCTGCTGTTGCCGGCGCCATTGCCGGCGTCATGAGAGAGGCGCAGCGGGCAGAAGTACAGGCAATTGGCGCCGGGGCGGTGAATCAGGCCATGAAAGCAATCGTCATTGCGAAGGGCTATCTGGCAGAAGAAGATGTCCACATCGTTTGCACACCTTCTTTTGTCGAAGTTGACATTGACGGGCAAGAACGCACAGCCATTCGGCTCCTGGTTGAACCGCGGCCTTGATTCGTTTTTGCCTATGGCCAAAACTAGGGACACGGAAGTAGCGTGTGTCCCTGTTTATATTATTTTGTAATCAATTTTAAATTTGTTTGTAACTAAACAGCTAGACCTGTGAGATTTACCCGAGAAGCAATTGTTCTTAAGGGCAAAATCTTGCAGGCCTCTCGGGTACCTGATAGTTACATTTGTTTACGCTTTTTTTGCCAGCGCCAGAAAGCCAGACTCAAAAAAAACACAATAACAAAACCGATTATGGCCAGATTCCAATCTGGCGGGGAATTTGTGACCGGTTGTGTTTCAGGTCTGGGGGTATGAGAGGGGAAAGACACGGCCGTTGCTGTTACAGTCGACGTTGAAGGCAATGTTGCGGTTGCAGTAGGTTGCATCGTGCTTGCGCCTGTCGGTTGAATCGGTGACATGCGGGTTGCGGTAGGCGCCGGGGTTGTCGGCGCGGGCGTCACGGAAGGCAGCGGCGTAAGCGTAGGTGGAGCCGAAATTAGTGGCGCCGGTAAATCTTCCGGTGGTGGGCCGCCATCTTTTGCTTCAATTAAATACATCATCGTGCCGCCGATCATGCAGAAATCGCCGATCGTTTGGGTGCAACGCGCCTGCTGCAGTTCAAGCGTGTAGACACCATTCTGAGGCGAAACAAATTTTTTTTGACCCCACATATCAACCAGCAGCGCAGATTCGGCCGTTGCAGCTATGTTTACTTGTTGCTGCTCCGGCAAGCGCGAGAAAACGGCCGTTGTTGTGCGATCCGGTTGCTCAATCAGGAACTGCCCAACCGCATCCCAACGCATCCGTTCCACATGCGTCGCGCCCGCCAGGTAATCAATGGCGGTGGCATAAGTGCGGTAAGCCAGGCGCGTGGTCACATCCATACGCATCAGACCAAACGGCTCCGGATTGGCGGCGCGGTCGGCAACCGTATCCTGCATCTTAAACACGCCAACGCGCTCCGCACCGGCCGCCAGCGCCGCCACAACTGCCTGAGGCACAAACGCCGCCTGTTCATCCTGCGTCACCGCCAACGTGACATTCTCTACCGGCCAGACCGGGTCATCATAAGGCGGCGCATTGGTTTCGACCAGCCAGATGGGTTTGTTTATGCCGCGCGCCAGCATGATTTGCCGGAAAAACAAAATTAAATCATATACCTGATCAGCCTGAAAATAGAGATGGGCTGTGGCCGCATCAAAATAATAATCATGCTGGACCGCATCCGGATCAGCCAACAGTTCATCCAGCAAACGCGCCATATATTGTTCACGTCCCGCCTGCACATCGGCCCAATAGGTAAACGCCGCCAGATGAATGGAAACATTGGGATTGACTTCCTTGGCCGCCAGGTAGGCGACGCGCTGAAGCTGGGCAAAATCGGCCACAGAACCGTCCCAGGTATGGGCAATTTCAGTTTTGTTTATGTCGGGCTCGTTCCAGATGATCCAATGGTCGATACGGCCGTTATACTGCCCGACCGCCTCGCGCACAAAAGTAGCCCACAAATTTTCACGATCATCATGCGGCAGCCACAGCCCGGCAGGCAAGTTGTTTTCATCCCTTGCCCATTCAGGAATACCGATCAACAGCCCAACCATCTCACGCCCCAGCCGCGCTTCTGTTTCCAACACCTCATCAGTGACAGGCGGCTGCCACGCTTCCGGCCCTTCGGGCTGCACATCCGCCCATTGAAAGGTTGTGCGTGTCCAGCCCACGCCCAAATTACGCGCCGAGAAAGGGGCCTCATACGCTTCAATCACGCCAAAACGCCACTCGTTTTCTGTTTGAGCGGCCGTTGATGCGGCAAATGCGTTAAACGCCAAAACGCAAAGGGATATCAAGAAAAATATTAGGTTTGTTTTATGAAATCTGGGGATCATATCAAGGTGTTGCATTGAGCGGTGTGAAGAAATCGGCTGCGGCCCAGCCCTGGCGGCCGTCCGGCAGCAGGATTTTATGCCAGCGATACCCATTGACATCTTGAGGTTCGTCCGGCAGCAGCGCAAGAATGGTTCCATCGGGCACGATAGCCAGTTCGGCGCCGCCGGGTGCGGCGCGCACGGTCAGACCAATGCCCTGGGTGTTGGTTACAACGGCGCGCGGCCAGTCAGGGGTAGCACTCCCGCTGACGGCAGGCGCTGTGGTCGGCGTCGGCAAAGTTACGCCGGCATAGACGACAGGGTCATTAAAATGGGCATAGACGCGGCGCGAAACCTCTGCTATTAGCGGATTACTGATTTCCCACTCCAGCCATTCGGAATCATATAATGCGATACCCAGCACATAATCACCGCCGGGCGTAAAGACAACAGCAGCGTCTCCGTGGGTGTCGTCGATCCAGCCGTGTTTGTGGGCAACGGCCGTTCCCTGCGGCACCCCATTCTCAATAAACGCCCCCAATTTCAGGCGCTGCATCACGTCCAATATTTCCCGGCACTCGGCCTGGGTAATTTCGTCGGGGTACGTTTCCCGTAATGAACCGCTGTTCCGCGTGGCGCATTCATACACCATTTGCAGCAGGCGGCCAATGTCCTTGATGGTCGTCTGGCGATACGGGTCGGGAAACGTTGTCATATCCGTGCGCTGGTTGGCAGGCGTCAGATAAGTCGGCAGACGCCCTTCCGGTAGTTCGGCGTCATAGGGCACGGCGATAAAGGTATTAAACAACCCCAAATTTTTCATGGATGCAGTCAGAATGTCGGCGCCGGCAAAGGTGTTGGGCTGTCCGGCGATTGTGTGCAGCAGCAAATTTGCCGTGAAGTTGCCAGATTGAATGCCCATTGTCTCGGAGATGAGTTCACGCTGGTTTATGGACGGCGCGCCATCAATCGTGCGGTAGGTTTCAACCAGAATGGGAATTTTGAGCAGACTCATACCGGCGATGGCGAGATCGCCGTTCATGTCGAGGCTTTCACCGCTTTGCAAATCGACGACATAGACGCTGCGAAAACCATCAAAATCCTTGAGCGCGTCATCAATTGCAGCTTCCAGGTAACGGAAGTCAGGGAGTTGGTCGGAAACGGCCGTGTTCGCATTAAGCTCAGCGGTTGCGGTTGGCGGCGGTTTTGTGGCAGTTGGTTGCGGTGTGCTGGTGGGTAAGGCCGTGGCGGTAGGTGGTTGGTTGGTTGGAATGGGCGTGGTCGTAGGTGAAGAAACGGCCGTTTCCCCACACCCCGCCAACAGTAAAACCAACAAAATGATTATCGCAAATGTGAATCGATGCACAAACATGCGCGGAAAGATAGCCCGAACGCGCGCACATGGCAAGCCCGGTTGAGCCGCTTCTCAAAAAGACCGGGTACAAATCGTACCCGGCCGATAAAATTTGTGATTAGGTAAACCACAGAAAGTTATATAAAAACAAAAGCCTTGGCAAGCTGTGGTTTCCTCGAGGAATTCACAAAAACTTCCGCTGATCTTTATTCAAAAAGTTTTTGTGAATTACCTAAACCTTTACCAAAAATGATTCCAACTCAACGCCTAATCCGTCCGCCAATCGGTTTACAAAGGCATAATAACCGGTCACCTGGTTAATATCAAGGATGGCAGCATCGCTGAAACCAACTGCGCGCAGGACGACCACGTCCGCTTCCACCATTTCCCAGGGCGTGCGCGTGAGCTTGACGGCATAGGTAAGCATGGCGCGGTCGGCCGTGCTGAGTTCGGCTTCTTGCCACGCGGTTTTTAGCTGTTCGACCCATGACGGATCGTTGGTCAGGCGGAGCAGCCCGGCTCCGTGGTGGGTAATTCAATAGCGGCATTGATTAACGGCCGATACCACTACGGCAATCATTTCGCGCTGCACACGGCTTAAATCTGAACGGCCGCGCATCAAATGGGCATATAACTCATAGTGAGTCTGCAATGATTTTACGTTCAGGCTGTGAATTTTGAGGATGTTGTCAACCGCTCCCGATGGTTCGGTGTATTTATCATAGAGTTCTTTGAGCCTGCCAGTGGCTGCATCTTCTTGAATAACTTGAATCCAGGCCATATGCTGTTGTCTCCGTTTAGGTAAACCACAGAAACTATTCAAAAATAAAAGTCTTGGCAAGCTGTGGTTTCCTCGAGTAATTCACAAAAACTTCAGTTGATTTATGTTCAAAAAGTTTTTGTGAATTACCTAATCAGGTCAGGTAATTTTTCGGCTTAACTGACGCTTTCAAGCCGGTCGTTTCTGGGCTTCACTCGATTGTCACCGGCTGATTCGTCCATGATATTATCAAAATCAATCGCATTCAGATATTGGGGTTTATACGCATCGTGGGTGTATGCTTCATAGCTGATTACAAAAGTACGCAGATGCTGTTCCGAACCGACCAGCAAATTGCGATATACGAATTTTTTATCGGAACTGCCGGGCTTTGTCAGTTCTTCGTAAAAATCGATAATATCGATCTCCTCCAGCACTCCGCCTACCAACAGCGCCTGTTCTAATGATTGGCTGCCCATTGAAACCAGCCAATCATACCGCGCTTGGTGTTCAGGATCGCTAAATACACCGATTTCATTCATGGCGGCAGAATTGTCCAGATTATATTCGTTGAATAATATCAATATGATATCCATGTGGTTCTGTTCGCTGCCGGCAACGGCGTGGAACGGGGGAAATTCCCACAGCTCATACAGCGTCAAATAGACATCGCGCGCTAATTTTTCCTCTTCCAACAAAAGCCCTAGGCGCTTCATTTCAGAATCACTCAATATCTTGCTGCTTTGATATTTAATTACACTGCGGGCAGGCGCTTTAACCTGTTGAGTAGTATCCTGGGGAATTTTGATTGTGGATTTCGATTGGAAAACGGCCGTTTCTTCCAATACAACATCATCTGTTACCAATGCAAACGGCCTGCTGCAAACCATTACAAATAAAAATACGCCAAACAACAACGGGACCATAAAACGTCTGATTCTTAATACGCTAGTCATACATAATTCCCATAAAAATATTCAAGAAACTTTTAGTTTGCTGTTACTGCCGGCAAATAATAAAAGTTTGTTGGATCTGGTCCAGGCGGCGCTGTGCTGCCGTGCGGACCTGCTCCATCCGGCTGGGTGGCGTGACATACCGTACACGTATCTAGTGGACCATTATGTCCCTGCAGCGCCACAAACTTAATGGCGTCATTGGGCTGGCTGCTCGGTGCAATGGCATGGGGACTGTCATGGCAGGCTGCGCAGTAAATGCCGCCATGCTCTTTGGACATGCGGTACAGCGCCTGGTCTTGCTGGTAGGCGCTGCCATGACACGCTTCATTGTCACAGCGGGGTTCATTTAGCCACGGCTGCGGATTGTTTGCGACCGTTTCCATAGCGCCATGACAGTCGACGCAGTCCATCGCGTGGTCAGTCGCCATCACGTCCCGCAGGCATTGGGTCTGCGGTCCGGGATGGCATTGGTAACAACCCTCTAACGTGTTTGGTATTTCTTCATCATGCGCCTTATGGACTGCTTTTGACAGATTTGGTATCTCGGCCAGGCCCGGCGCGCCCAGGGCATTGGAGGCGTGGCATTCCGCGCACAAAACAGGCCGCCTATTCATGAGCGGCCCTTCGTGGCCAGGAGGATACTCATCGGCATTTTCCATGTCATGCAGCGTTAAAATATTTGTCTCAATGCGTCCGGTAGCAATATCTTCAATGCCGCCGTCGAAGTGACAATCATCACAATTCATTTCTGTAGAAACGGGAGATACGGTTGTGAGCCGGGCCAATTCTGCGTTGGAGCTGGTATCATAGACAATCACTTCCGCCAGTTGATACGGGTATGAATTATTCAAATCGCTGTCGCTGAATTCTGTTAAGGGAATCCCGTCAGCTTCAAAATGGTCGCCATGCAAATCCATGGCGTCCGCCAAACCTTTCCCGGTAAGCCCGATATTAGGCGGCAGATCGACGCCAAAAAGCTGCATATCATAATCCCAAAAATTCGATTTACCGACTGAGTAGGTATTATCGGGAAACTCATATTTAACGGTGATGCCTTCCGTAATGATTTGGGGCGGGTCCCCCTTTTTGACGACTTGCGCCCAAAGTGTATTGTAGGGCGGCAGTACGGCCAGGTCCTGGAAATCGCGGTTATAACAATGCATTCCCAGATCATTCCAGGAAAGAACCACGTATTCTCCATCAGTTACAACAGGTTCATCAAGCGCCAGATCGGCAGATTCTACGTTATTTGAGCGCAAAATTATCAGGGAAACGGCCGTTATCAACGCAGCAAACAGCGCCAACAGGCTGCCCCATTTTCTCCATCCGGTAAACATTTTCACTCCTAAATGACCTCCGGGAGGTTCAATCTACGGCGATATTCAAATGAAACCTCCCGGAGGTTGGTTTTCCTGCAGGTGGTGCGCCGCCGTTCATGAAGTCTCCTCGCAGTTGTAATCAAATCCCGTGATTTCCTCTTGGGATTGGCAATAAATCTCCTGAATATTTACTCAAAAATATTCTTTGAATTATCTATTAAGTGACACAGTCTGGAAAAAAGTAACGGGTGGAAAAATCTTTGTTTATGTATTACAAACCTGGCTCGAAATACGATCCAATCAGGCGTGCAAAACCTCTTGGACTATTTGTAGAGATAAAAAACGGCCGTTTACAGTATCCAGTAAACGGCCGTTTTCCATTCATAGACAAAAATTTCTTCCGTCTACAGTCTACATTGTCCACTTATCTACTTTGGAGCTATACGGCCGTTCCGTTTGCAATCCGTTTCTGTTATGATGTGCGTAACGTGTAACAGAACAGGGAGATCGCGATGACCTTTTCCATTGAACAATGGCAGGCAAAAGCCAGACAGAAATACAAAACCTTGACCCAGTGGCTGGGTCGCCAAACAAAACCGGTTGGGTACATGGCGTATGGCGCCTTGACCACATTTACCCTTTGGCCGCTGGTTGAGGCCGTAACGGCCGCCGCGCAAAGCGGGCAGCCGCTGCCCATGTCGGTTATTTTGGCTTTGGGCAGTGTTGCCGGCAGCGTGGGCAGCGGCCTTTTGGCCAGCCAGATTCAAAACTGGTATGAAAATGCGGCGCAGGGTGAGATGCCCACCGAGGAAGATGTGTTGCAATGGCTGTCGGAAAATGCGGTTCAGAAGCACGAACTGCAAACGGCCGTTGACCATATGCTGGAATCCCTGCAGGCAATCCCGCAGGCGCAGGCTGCCCTGCCGGAGCGGGATTGGGCCAACTTTGCCCAGGCCCTGCTCAATGACCTGCACCAATTGGGCCATATGCCGCGCACGGTCGCGCTAATTGAAGGCCAGGGGTTCATCGTGCAGGGCGACCACAATAAAGTCGCTGCTTTTGGCGGCGCCATAGTCGATGGTGACGTAGGTGGTAATCTGATCACCGGCAGCCATAACACGCTGGTCGAGGGATCCTATTATGAGCAGTATTATGAAGCCGCGCCCGGCCAGGCGGTAGACGTGAACGCCCAATACATAAATTATTTAGGGCGGGTACTGAGAGAAACCAGCGCGCTGCCGTTGGCGGGCATTGACCGGGTGGATGTCCAGGAAACGGCCGTTCCCGAAACAAGCGCCGGCCAACTGCCGCTGCAAGCTGTTTATACGGCCCTGATGACCACTGCCGCGGAAGGCGGCGTAGGCGGGCTGATGCCTGAACACTTTGAAGATTCTGCAGCGGCCGTTCCCGGCATGTTGGGACGGGGACGCATAAAAACCCGGCCCATTTCGGCGCTGGAGCAGTTGAATTCACACGCCCACCTGGTGCTGTTGGGCGATCCCGGCAGCGGCAAGAGTACGTTTGTTAACTTTGTGGCCGCCTGTCTGGCGGGCGACTTGCTCGAACACGCAGACGTCAACCTTGCGCTGCTAACCCGGCCGCTGCCTGATGCTGAAGGCGATGATGGGGACGCGCCGCAGCCGTGGGGACACGGACCGCTGCTGCCCTTGCGTATCATTCTGCGCGATCTGGCGGCAAATGGACTGCCCGCTCCTGACGAGCCGGCCACGGCCGACCATCTCTGGCGTTACCTGTCAGAAAACAGCCATACGCCCGATTTTGTCCCGTTCCTGCGAGAGCGTTTCCAGCACACGGGGGGTCTGCTGCTGCTGGACGGTCTTGACGAAGCGCCGGAAGCGCAGCAGCGCCGGGCGCAGATTTTGCAGTTAGTGGCCGACCTGAAGGCGACGCTGCCCAAGGCGCGCATCCTGGTGACCAGCCGCATTTACGCCTACCGGCAGCAGGATTGGCAGCTCAGCGGCTTTACGGCCGTTGAGCTGGCGCCCTTCACGACCGGGCAAATCCGGCGCTTTATCGAACGCTGGTACGCCTTTTCGGCCGTGGGGCGCGGGTGGACGGAGACGAAAGCAGAGCAAGATGCCGCCCAGCTGTGGCAGACGATCAGCGACCGCACCGAACTGCGCGACCTGGCGGAACGGCCGCTGCTGCTGACCCTGATGACCAGCCTCCACGCCTGGCGCGGCGGCACCCTGCCGGGCAAGCGCGCACTGCTCTATGATGAAACAGTCGATCTGCTGTTGAACCGCTGGGAAAATTTGCGCACGGTGAAAGACCCGGAGACAAGCCAACCGCTGCACAAGAGCCTGGCCGAAGTACTGAAGGTTGGATCGGAAGCGCTGCGTCGCATGCTGGAAAAGCTGGCTTATGACGCCCACGCCGGCCAGCCGGATGCAGAGCGAGACCAACCGGTTGATTTGCCGGAAGAGATGGTCATTGCTGCGCTGCTGGCGTTAAGCCCGCGCGAGGATTTACAACCGCGGCTGTTGGCCGGCTACCTGCGCGACCGCGCCGGACTGCTCGTGGATCGCGGCGGCGGCGTCTACACCTTTCCCCATCGCACTTTTCAGGAGTTTTTGGCCGCCTGTTACGCCGCCGACCGCAACCGGATTGAGAAACTGGCCATAGATGCCCGCCATGACCCCTCGCGCTGGCGGGAAGTACTGCTGCTGTCGGTGGCCCACGCCGGCAAAAATTATGCCGGGGTGGTGTGGGATTTTGTGCCCTGTCTGTGTCGCGAAGAACCCGACGCGGCGCCGCCCGAGTTCCCGCTGGCGGAGACGGAGCTGTGGGGAGTGCATTTGGCTGGACTGGCGCTGCTGGAGGTAGAAACAGACACCGCAAACGTCGGGCCTCGTGACCACCCCGTGCTGCGCCGGGTGCGGGAACGGCTGGCGCTGGCCATGCGGGATGAACGGCTGCCGGCGGTGGAGCGCGCCCAGGCGGCCGTTTCCCTGGCTGTGTTGGGCGATACGCGCGAAGCGGTGCTGGACGTGGACGCGATGCCTTTTTGTTATGTGCCGCCGGGGCCATTTACGATGGGAGCGGATGACGTGCCGCAAGATAATAACCCCAATTTCCAGGACATTTATGATTCGGCGCAGCCGGCGCATTCGGTGGATTTGCCTTTGCCTTACTGGCTGGCGCAGTTTGCGGTGACCAATGCGCAGTTCCAGGTTTTTGTGGCGGCGGGCGGCTACCGGGATGCACAGCATTGGGAACAGGCGCTTGCCAACGATTATTGGGAAAACGGTCAGGTACGCGGCTTCACCTGGATACGGGAAAAACAGGAATATGAGTGGGTAACGCGACAAGGTCCATATGATTACGGCCGTCCCTTTAACTTGCCCAATCATCCGGTGGTGGGAATCAACTGGTACGAGGCGCTGGCCTTTTGCCACTGGCTGACGCGGCGCTGGTGGGCGCAGGGCAGGCTGCCGGCAGATTGGCAGGTGCGGCTGCCTACGGAAGCAGAGTGGGAGAAAGCGGCGCGCGGCGGCCAGGCGGTTCCGAAAGCGGCGCATATTGTGACCCTGATTGCGGGGCAGCCGCTGAAGCCCCCGCAGCCGCTGCAGGTGGGCGCGGAGGTAGTTCAGTTGGCCGCCAGGCCGGAGCAGGTCAATTACCTGGACACCAAGATTGGGGCCACCAATGGCGTAGGCTGCTTTCCCGGCGGTTGTTCGCCGTATGGCTGCGAGGAGATGCTGGGCAATGTGTGGGAATGGACGCAGACACGCTACGGCCGTTACGACAGCGAACAATCGTCTGACAGATGGATTTTTGATCCATTTTACCGCTACCCTTATCGCTCAGAGGATGGTCGTGAACGCTTGGATGGGGATGATTACATGATGCGGGTTCTGCGCGGCAGCAGTTGGGCAAACGACAAAACCTGGACGCGCTGCTCGGCGCGCATCTGGAACTACCCGTACTACGACCGTCACGACTACGGTTTTCGCGTGCTGCTGTCCCCATTTTTCGACTCTGGCCTCTGATGTCTCTGGACGCTGGGGTCTCTGGAGCAGCCGCAGGCTGCCCTCTGATCTCTGGCGCGCCAAAGGCGCGCCGAATCAAATTTTTTGGAAAATTAGAACCCTCCCGGAGGTTTCAGGATTGGCTTCTCCATAAAGACAACCTCCGGGAGGATGAATAAGACCCTCCCGGAGGTTTCAGGATTGGCTTCATCCATAAAGACAACCTCCGGGAGGATGAATAAGACCCTCCCGGAGGTTTCAGGATTGGCTTCATCCATAAAGACAACCTCCGGGAGGATTGAATAAGACCCTCCCGGAGGTTTCAGGATTGGCTTCATCCATGAAGACAACCTCCGGGAGGATTAGATTAGATTATGCCAAGACGTAAAGATAAATTCACAAAAGGCCACTATTATCACATTTATAACCGCGGTGCGAATCGCGAGCCCATTTTCTTTAGCGAGGACAACTATCTCTACTGCCTGACGCTGATGAAACGATATTGTCAGAAATACCTGATTTCCATAATTGCGTACTGCTTGATGCCAAATCATTACCACTTTTTAGTGCGGCAAGATGGGGAAGTGTCCATATCGCGGTTTATAGGCGCCGTATTCAACGCTTATGCGCAAGCGCTGAATCGGCAGATCGACCGTAGCGGCACATTGTTTGAAGGGCGTTTCAAAGATGTTCACGTCGACAAAGATGCGTACTTGCTTCATCTGTGCCGCTACATTCATGGCAATCCGGTGAAAGCGGGATTGGTCACAACGCCTGAGGCGTGGCCATATTCTAATTACCTTGAGTGGGTTGGTGAACGACCGGGCATATTGGTGAATCACGAATTTGTGAACACTTTTTTCCACAATCGGCAAGATTACAAGGAATTTGTGCTCGGTTACCTGCGCGAGGTCGATGATCTACCGCCTGAGATAAAGCGGTTTTTGCTTGAGGTCTAGTGAAAAAACCTCCCGGAGGTTTCTGGTCTGGCGCCTCCGGGAGGATAAGGAGGCAAAAAATGAGTGACCAATTTTCTCAGGGGCATGCCCTTATAATTGGCGTCGGGGACGAAGATATACCGCACACAATTGACGATGCGGATGGGTTGGCGGATATTTTGCGCGACTCAGGGCGCGGCGCCTATCTCCTCAAACAGGTGCACCTGCTAACCGGTGAAGAAGCGACGCGGACTGCCATCCTGGCTGGGCTGGAAACGTTAGCACGGCAGGTACAGGGTGACGCGACGGTCATTGTGTACTTCTCCGGTCACGGCTACGAGGTCAAATCCAGCATGGGGCGATCCTACTTCATCTTGCCGCATGGTCATGACGTGGAGAACCTGGCAGAAACGGCCGTTTCCGGCCAGGAACTCACTACCAGGCTGCAAGCCATCCCGGCCCAAAAGCTGCTTTTGCTGCTCGACTGCTGCCATGCGGGTGGGCTGGACAACATAAAAGCGCCCGGTCTGCAGTTGACCAAATCACCGCTGCCGCCGGAGGCGCAGCAGGTGCTGGCGCAGGGCAGTGGGCGCGTGATAATTGCCTCTTCGCGCGCGGAAGAACTCTCTTTCGCCGGTAAGCCCTACAGCGCCTTCACGCTGGCTTTGATTGAAGCCCTGGCGGGCGAGGGCGTCGCCCAGAAGGATGGTTATGTGCGTGTCGCCGATCTGGCCGGCCATACGCGCGAGAAGGTGCCCCAGCGCACGCGCAACCGGCAGCACCCGATTCTCAATTTTGAACAGGCGGACAACTTTGCCATCGCCTATTATGCCGGCGGTGACATGACGCCCAAAGCCTTACCCTTTGATGTCAAACCCGAAATCGAGGATGAGCCGGGCGATTTCGCGCGGCAGGCAGGTTCCGCTTATTTTGCGCAAGCCAGCGGGGGCAGCACGGTTGTGCAGGGCACGGGCAACACCGTGGTCGGCCCGGGCGGCGTTAGCGTCGGCGGCGGCGTGGGCGGCAGCATTATCACCGGCAGCGGCAACGTCATCCACACCGGGCGCGCTGCCGGGTCTGCGGCCTCTTTGCCGCCGGAACTGGCTGAACTGCGCAACAAATTGACGCGTTATTTCAACAAAAGTGAATTGAAGGCACTGTGCTTTGACCTGGGCGTAGCCCACGACGACCTGCCGGGCGAGACGCGCACCGAACTGGCCCAGGCTTTGGTGGAATTTTGTCACGAGCGGGAGCGTTTGGCCGAACTGCGACGCCGCTGCCAGGCAGAACGGCCGTTTGTGGCCTGGTAGCTTACGACCTGGACAACAAAACGCCCGGCCCAGACAGGAGAAGATCATGACTCCGGAGCAAGAACAGACAATTGCCAGGTTAAAAGCCCTGTATGAAAGTGGGGACCTGGATAAAACAACCTATGAAACGGCCGTTTCCGGCATTATGGGCCGCACTTTTCAGGCCGAGACCGGGAGCGGCGCAATTGCCCAAGGAACAGGCGCAACGGCCGTTGGCCCCCGCGGCGTCAACGTCGGCGGCGATGTGAGTGGGGACATCATTACGGGCAATGTGTATTATGGCCCGCAAACGACCGATCCGGCCGAAGCGCTGCGCATTTACCGCCAGGTGCTGGTACAAAGCAGCGCGACGCTGCCCCTGCGCGGCGTCGATATTGGGGCCAGTGACGCCGGCAGCAGCCAGCGGCCGTTGGGTTTAGCTAATGTCTACGTGGAGCTGGACACAACCAGCAAGGAACAAGAGACGCCAGCCGAATCTGCTGCTGCAGAGTTCCAGTTGAGTGAACGAGATAAGGAACCCAGGCCAATCCCGGCTTTACAAATGGTCATTGAAAATCGGCGGCTGGTCTTGACGGGCGATCCCGGCAGCGGAAAGTCAACCTTTGTGAATCATCTGGCCTACTGCCTGGCGGCCCACCAACTGTCCCCGGATGGCGGCTGGCTGGCACAACTCGATGGCTGGCCGGCAGCCGATGCCGATCTGCTGCCGGTTGTGGTTGTATTGCGGGATTTTGCCGCCGCACTACCCTCGGATTTGGCGCATACGGCCGTGCCCCATGATTTGTGGGCGTTCATAACCAACCAGTTGGAAAAACAAAACCTCGAATTTGCAGTTGCTGCCGTTGAAGAGAAATTACAAAACGGCCGTGTCCTGCTGCTGTTAGATGGACTGGATGAAGTAACAACTTTAGCCGCGCGCCTCTTTGTGCGTGATGCGGTCAATGCTTTTGCTGCCCGCTATCCAGATAACCATTATCTGGTCACCTGCCGCATTCTCTCTTACCAGCCGCCTGAAAGTCGCAATGACCCTGATTTGCGACTGCCCACGAACAGTTTTCCGGCTGCTGAATTGGCCCCTTTTGATGCGGCCAAAATTGATCGTTTTATTGATGCCTGGTATGCGGAGCTGGTGCGCGTGGGCAGCGTGCGCGAGCAGGATCGCCCGGGGCTGGTGCAGCGGCTGAAAACGGCCGTGCGCCGCCCGGATTTGTGGCAGTTGGCTCCCAATCCGCTGCTGCTGACCGTGATGGCGCTGGTACACGCCCACCAGGGGCGGCTGCCCGATTCGCGTGCTTTATTGTATGAAAATACCATCAATATGCTGCTGTGGCGCTGGGAAGAAGTGAAGGCCGGGGGGCAAATCGACGCGCCGCCGCTGCGCCAGCTTCTGCTGGATGCCGGCCGGGCGGACATGGATTTGAAACGGCTGCTGTGGCGGCTGGCCTACGATGCCCACAGCCGTACTGCGGCTTACTCAGATACAGAAATGGTGGCCGAAGCGGTAGCAGATATCAGCGAGACGCAGTTGACGCGCGGCCTGGAAAAGTTGAAGCGCGGCGATTGGAATTGGGTCTACCAGATGACGACAGCCATGAAACTGCGCGCCGGCCTGTTGGTGGAACGCGCGCCGGGCGTTTTTACCTTTCCGCATCGTACCTTCCAGGAATACCTGGCGGGCGCATATCTCTCCACCCAAAACAATTTTTCCGACCAGGTCGCCACGCTGGTACAGGAATCGGCGCGCGTGGGGCAGGCTGCACAATGGTGGGAAGTGGTGCTGCTGGCTGTAGGGCGCCTGGTACACCTGATCGGGGATACTGATAAACCCTTTGTCCTGGTGAATCGTCTCTGCCCGGCACAGGCCAAAGATGACGACGCCGCCTGGAAGGCGGCATCCCTGGCGGGGGAAGCGCTGCTGGAAATGGGCCTGGCGCGCGTGCGCGAAGATGCGTGGGGCGCCGAGCTGCTGGATCGCGTGCGTGAGCGGCTGGCGCTGCTGGCGTCGCGGGGCAAATTGACGCCGCAAGAACGCGCGGGCGCAGGCAAGACATTGGCGCGCCTGGGCGATCCCCGCCGCGGCGTGGGCGTGCGCCGGATAGGCAAGCTGCTGCTGCCGGACCTGGAATTTTGCTACGTGCCGCCGGGACCGTTTTTGATGGGCGAGGATGATATCGGGCGAGATGAGGAAAAGCCACAGCACGAGGTGGATATTGCGTATGGTTATTGGATCGGCCGTTACCCGGTGACGGCAGGCCAGTTCCGCGCCTTTGTGGACGCCGCCAACTATCGCGTTGACGGTAGATTTGATCGCTATGTGGTTGACCCGGACAACTACCCGGCGCGTTATGTGACCTGGGATGATGCACGCGCCTTTTGCCGCTGGTTGACAGAAATTTTACACAGCGGGGGGGCGGAATTAGCGCCGCTGCCACAAGGATACAGCGTAACGCTGCCCAGTGAAGCGGAGTGGGAAAAGGCCGCGCGGGGCGGCATCCTGCTGCCGCCAGGAGAACCACTTGTGGTGCGGTTAGGAGATAGTGAGGCAAATTTCACCTTGAAAACGGCCGCCACGGAGCCAAATCTTTTACCGGGCCGCCATTATCCCTGGGGGAATGAATATGAAGCAGATGCAGCCAACGACCGGCTGAGCCAGATTGACAATCCATGTGCAGTGGGTGCATTTCCGGACGGCCGTTCGCCGTATGGCGTGCTGGATATGAGCGGCAACGTTTGGGAGTGGACGCGCAGTCAGTACCAGGGTTATTTTTATGATGCAGCCGATGGTCGCGAAAAAATGGGTTCTCGCAGAAGTCGTACTGTTCGTGGCGGCTATTACAACAGTCATGAGAATTATATGCGCTGCTCGGCGCGCTACGGGGACGACCCGAACTTCGACTATCACAACTACGGTTTTCGCGTGCTGCTGTCCCCATTTTCTGACTCTGGGCTCTGATGTCTCTGGACGCTGGGGTCTCTGGAGCAGCCGCAGGCTGTCCTCTGATCTCTGGCGCGCCTTTGGCGCGCCGATCAAATTTTTTATAGACAAACCCTCCCGGAGGTTGTTTCCAATGCCAAGGCCAGGGTTGAAACCTCCGGGAGGATGAACCTTCGGGAGGTTGTCAATGCCAAGGCCAGGGTTGAAACCTCCGGGAGGATGAACCTCCGGGAGGATGAAATGGATGAGCGCGTAGGTAAATCGCTCAAAAAACACATCTTGCCCATGATAAATAAAAAAAATGGCCTGGCTTTTCACCAGGCCATTTTCCTTCCCAGGTCAAATTTTGGACAATCCCTCATATTTTTAGATTTGCCAAACTGCTATTGCATAAACGGTCCAATCCAGTCTAGAATTTCTTGAATGTCAACGCGGCTTGAATAACCAACACCCGCGCAATTATAGTTCGTTACGTACGAATTAACAGCGAGGACGGTGTCGGTGCCACCTAGAAGATCGGGGCCGCCAGAGTCACCGAAGCACGTCCCGCCTTTATCTCCGCCTGGGTTCAATGACAAGCGCATGAATTCGGCCGAGTGTACAAAATTCCCGGAAACCAATTTGCTAGGAGCGTACAAACGATTTTTCAGACCGGTCCAAAAAGGCGGGCCGCCACCATGCACTAGCTCCTGAACTCCGTATCCAACAAAATCAATGTCAGTCTTGTTCCGCAGCGTATCCACCTGCCCGACTTCAGGCAATTCAGCCATTTCGTTCATGTCAACAGGTTCATCCAGAACAACAACACCCACGTCGCGATAGGAAAATGCAGGTAGACCATTGCCGCCTCCATAGGGATTTTCCTCGCTTCTATAATCTGGATTCGTGTAGGGTGTTCCTTCGATAGCAACAGCGCCTCCTGCGGGATAATCAGGTACCAGGTAAGTGCCATCATCATCTTGAAGCCTTTCAACAAACCAAATACGCGCTCCATCTGCACCATCTGTACAATGCCCGGCTGTCAGCACAACATCAGGGGCAATGAGAGAACCACTGCACCGCCAGGCAGGTGCACCTTCAACATCAAAAACGAGCAAACCCACATACGGATGGTCATCCCCATCCGGTTGGCCGTTTGTAATTCCCAGCACGGCCGTAACACTCAGCACTAATATCACGACGACAAGTGTGAGTACAAGGATATTTCTGCGCATCTTTATTTACCTCCTACAAACTACAAATGCAAAAGGGGACTCCCACAATAGCTCCCAGGAAGATACGAATTCATTATTCAGTATAATGACAATTTCAGAAAATGTCTATTCTTTTAGCGGATATTATGCTTCAGTTACTGACCGCTGCCCTACCATAGACAATTTCCTTTCCCGTCTACTGTCTAGGCTGTCTATTTGTTTACGGCCGTTACGCCCTGACGACTTCACCCAACGCGCTGCCATATTTTTGAGGGTTTTGAACCTCCGGGAGGTTGAAACGACACATTTCAACCCTCGCTTAAAATAGGATACAATCGCCAGACAAATTTCCACTACAATCTGGCCGCCGCCGGGCAGAATAATCTGCAAACCGGCGCCGGGACGAATGAGCAGGAGCGCAGGATGCAATTTGGACTATTTGAAGACCGTCCCCAATATTACGCCTCATTAGATGAGCTCGTCGCTTACATGCTGAAAATGGAAGATGATCCGCTTTTCCCGGCCGGGACAAATATGGTGATTTACCGTGGCAATCCGGCGGCAAAACTCATGATTATTGGAGAAGCGCCGGGTACGGAAGAAGACCGGCAGGGTAAACCATTCGTTGGACGCTCCGGCCAACTGCTGGATCAGATTTTGCAGGCCGTCGATTTTGATCCGGAAGAAGATATATTCATCACCAATGCGGTTTTCCGCCTGCCGCCCGGCGAGGGCGGCAAACCGCTGCGCAAACCAACCAATGACGAAATTGATTTTTACAAACCGTATCTGCTGGAAATTATTCGCCTGATTGATCCGGTGATTATGCTGCTGACCGGAAACGTGGCGACGCAAGCGCTCTTAGGCCAGACGGGGATTACGCGGCTGCGCGGTCAATGGTTTGAGTGGAACGGCCGTTACGCCATGCCCATTTTCCATCCCGCCTACCTGCTGCGCAATCCAACCCGCAAACCAGACGGGCCCAAGGCGCTCACCTGGCGCGATATTCAGGAAGTGCGCCGGAAATATAATGAGCTGGTCGGGTAGTTGATCAGGTCATGTTGACATTGCGTCAATTCGTGTAATTCGCTGCAGTTTCTTGATGTATTAAATTTATGAACCATTCAGACAAAGCCGCACTTCGCGGCGAACCGGGCTATGTATGGCGTTCGGGTCAGGCGCGCCGTCTGCAAATGATCGAGAAATGGATAACTTTAGAAGGCGCCGTGATTCTCGACAACGGCTGCGGATTAGGAACTTACCTCAGCGCCTTTTCCCCTTACAGCAGCCAACGTTTCGGCCTGGAAATCGAGGCGGAGCGCGCCGTCCAGGCGCTGCCTGCCGCCACGGGCATTGCGCTGGGTATAGGCGAATCCTTACCTTTTGCGGGCAGCAGCTTTGATTTTGTCTTTAGCAATGAAGTTATTGAGCACGTGACCGACGACCGAATTTACGCAGCCGAAATGGTGCGGGTGACCAAACCGGGCGGGCGACTGCTCATTTTTTGCCCCAACCGCTGGTACCCGGTGGAACAGCACGGCATTTATTGGCGCGGGCAGTACAAATTTGGCAACAAGCCGCTGGTCAATTATCTGCCCAACCCGCTGCGCAACAGATTGGCGCCGCACGTGCGCGCCTATACCAAAGGTGGCTTGCTCAAGTTGTTTGATGATTTACCGGTGTGGGTGGTCGGATACGGCCGTATCTTTGGCGGCTATGATAATATAGAAACCCGCTGGCCAAAATTCGGCCGTTGGCTTAAAAAGACGCTCTACGCCGCCGAAAAAACACCCCTTTCTGCGCTGGGCATCTCGCATATATTGGTATTGGAGAAAATATAATCTGTCTACAACGCCAATCCAAACCGAAAAATACGACCAGATCACAAACCATACCCGGCAAACCATTTTACAATTCCGATCTGGATCATTAAAACCTCATTTTTATCGTTTTTAATAGAACCAATTTACTTGTAATCTTCTCCCTCCCCTTCTAGAATCAAAAGTAAAACAAACAATATGTCAGTAAACAATGCAGTTTGCAGCGTTCCGGATCACTATCAAAGTAGACAGCTAGTGGACGAACTGACTGGAGGTAACACAATGAGTCAAAATGGAAATGTAAACGGCCACGGCGATGTCGGCAGCTTCAAAGTCAAAGCCGGCCTGGCCCAAATGCTAAAGGGCGGCGTCATTATGGACGTCGTCACGCCGGAACAAGCCATCATCGCCGAAGAAGCAGGCGCGTGCGCCGTCATGGCGCTGGAGCGCGTTCCGGCCGACATTCGCGTTGATGGCGGGCGTTGCTCGTATGTCCGATCCCGGCATGATCAAAGAGATTATCGCCTCTGTCTCGCATTCCCGTCATGGCCAAAGCCCGTATCGGCCACTTTGTCGAAGCGCAAATTTTGGAAGCAATTGGCGTGGATTACGTGGACGAAAGCGAAGTACTGACCCCGGCCGATGAAGAATACCACATCTACAAACATCGATTTCAAAGTCCCGTTTGTTTGCGGCTGCCGCAATCTGGGTGAAGCGCTGCGCCGCATCGGTGAAGGCGCGGCCATGATTCGCACCAAGGGCGAAGCCGGCACCGGCGATGTCGTCGAAGCCGTGCGCCATGCCCGCACCGTGCTGGGCGAAATTCGCCGCTTACAACTGATGCCCGATGAAGAGCTAATGACCTACGCCAAAAACATCGGCGCACCCTATGCGCTGGTGAAGGAAACCAAAGAACTGGGGCGTCTGCCGGTGGTCAACTTTGCTGCCGGTGGCATCGCCACCCCGGCTGATGCAGCCTTGATGATGCAAATTGGCGTCGACGGCGTCTTTGTCGGCTCTGGCATCTTCAAGAGCGGCAATCCGGCCGAGCGCGCCAAAGCGATCGTGGAAGCAACCACCCATTTCAATAACCCGGAAATTCTGGCCAAAGTCAGCGAAAATCTGGGCGAACCAATGGTCGGCATCAACGTCAGCAGCCTGCCGGAAAGCGAACAGTTGGCGACGCGCGGTTGGTAATGCTTTGGGGCTGTAAAGTGGCAGCGTAGCAAAGCCGCAACCCGGCCGCTTTGCCGCTGTGCAAACGATAGCTTATGAAAATTGGCGTTTTAGCCTTGCAAGGCGCGTTTATTGAGCACATTCAAATTCTACAGAAGTTGGGTGTGGAAACAGTTGAAGTGCGGTTGCCGGAAGAACTGGTGGAGCTGGATGGTCTGATCATTCCCGGCGGCGAAAGCACGACGATTGGCAAGTTGGCTGTGATGTATGGCTTCATGGAACCATTGCGTCATTTTGCTCAGGAAAAAGCGTTGTGGGGCACCTGCGCCGGGATGATCTTTATGGCTAAAGAGATTGGCATGGATCAACCGCTGCTGGGTATCATGGATATTGTGGTAGAGCGCAATGCATTTGGCCGGCAGGTGGACAGCTTTGAAACCGGTCTGGAAGTGCCTGTGTTGAACAATGGCCAGGTAAAATCCTTTCCGGCAGTTTTTATTCGCGCGCCGCGCCTGGTTGAGGCCAAAGGTGATGCGAAGGTGATTGCACGGCTGGCGGACGGAACGGCCGTTGCTGCCCAGCAAGGTCAATGGCTGGTCACATCGTTCCATCCTGAACTGACCGGTGATCCCCGATTCCATCAATACTTTTTAAAATTAGCCGGGCAGGCAGAAAAAAACAAAGCGTGAATCGTGACCAGCTTTCGATCACGATTCACGCTTCAAGCCCACACTAATTATTTACACTATTGCATTTGGGGCATCACCACGGTAAAGGTCGCTCCCTTTTCCGGATTATTCTCGGCCCAGATACGGCCGTTATGCTGAACAATAATTCCGTGTGCAATATACAAACCCAGGCCGGTTCCCTGCCCGCTGGGTTTTGTCGTAAAGAAAGGCTCAAAAATTTTTTCCAACCATTCAGGTCGAATGCCGTGCCCTTCATCGCGCACTGAAAACGCCAAGTGCGCGGGCGGCAGCTTGCCGTTACCCGCTGCGTCGGGATTGGTCACAAGCAGTGACCAAAACTTAACATATATCCTGCCGCCATCGGGCTGCATCGCGTCGCGCGCGTTAATCAATAGATTTACCAAAACCTGAATAATGCGATTGTGGTCGCACACAACTGAACGCACTGTGTCTGGCAAATTGACCTCAATATTGACGTTAGCCTGTTTGCGAAACTGCTGCTCAACCAGCATCAACGCGTCACGTACAATCATTTCCACATCGGTTACAGCCATCTCGGGACCATCCAGGTGGGCATAATTGCGCAATACTTCGACGATGCGCGCGCTGCGAAAGGCGCTTTGTTCTATTAAATCGATATAACGCAGCAGTTGTTTTTGATCAAGATTGTTTTCTTGCGCTTCATACAGCAAATTGCCGCAAATTGCTGTGATAATGCTCAGGGGATTAGTGAGTTCGTGCGCCACGCTGGCTGTAAGCGTGCCAACGCCGGCCAAACGTTGTGTATGCAGTAAGGCATTATTCATGCGTTCTAATTCGGCCGTTTCCATCACTGATATAAGTCTGTCGCCGTCAACCGGTAACGCAACAGGCATGACGGTTAATGTCACACCGATTTCATGCCCATCATGATGCGCTATGATGAGTTCATGCCGGTCTGATTCCCTCCAATCTTTCGGCAACGGCCGTTCTGTTCCACATAACATCTGTATTGAGTGTCCCTGCAAAGTCAAATTCTCATAACCCAACATGGAATACACCACAGGGCTGGCATAAGAAATTTTTCCCTGGGCGTCAACAACCAAAAAGGCTTCTGTCACATGCTGTCCGTTGAAATCGCAAAATTGCAAATAGCTACCTCTTTTTATTTTGGAGAGTGACTGTAGCATACGCGAGCGCCGGAATCACGTCCGTATGTGAGCCGTAAATTAGGTGTGAAGGAGCCGTGAACGCTCTGGAGGATAATTTTGGCGCTGCATACACCAAAGGGAATTGGCTTGTACAGCAATCGGCAAACCGCAAACAGTTTTTCAATGTCACCTCAATTGGAAATCGATCGTTTGGCAGAGCAATTCACAGAAAATTTCATGTTGTTGTTATTCAGAAATTCCCTGCGAATTAACCGCAAAAACTGTGATTTAGCCCGAGAAATTAGAATCTGATAGATTCTGAGAGTTAAGAGCTTGTAGAACGGTTTGAGGATAAGCGGTTCAAACGATAGAATTGGTAATGATCAATAGATGAAATATTACGCATTGCATGTGAACACATAATTTGGCTTGATATTCCAGATGAATAACAATTGACATGCGCGCGGATGCAGAGGAGAATTTTTATGATTGGAGAAACAACCAGCCCACCATTAACCCCAGACCTGTTATGGCCAATTGAGGAATATAAAGAAAAAGGGTTATATTTTTATCTGGAAGCCACACGCGATCTGCTGCCAAACGGCCACGTTAACATCGTCGATCATGGCGAAATGATTATGTTGGGCGGCTATTCTTACCTTGGTTTGATTGGTCATCCCAAAATCAACGCGGCAGCCAAAGCGGCCGTGGACAAATACGGCACCGGAACCTATGGCGTGCGCCTGCTGGCCGGCACCTTAGAACTACACAACGAGTTGGAAGACCGCATTGCCAAATTCAAACAGGCAGAAGCGGCCATAACCATGTCCAGCGGTTATGTGACGAACCTGGCCACAATATCCTCGCTGCTGCGCAAAGGAGATACTGTTATTTGCGACAAACTCAACCATGCCAGCATTGTCGACGGCTGTCTTTTGGCAATGGCCAAATTTGTACGCTTCCGCCACAACGACATGGAACACCTGGAGCGCCGCCTGAAAGAAGCCAACCCAAACGGCCGTAAACTGGTCATAGCCGACGCCGTCTTCAGCATGGATGGCGATATTATAGACCTGCCGGGTATGGTTGAGGTGTGCAAAAAATATGGCGCTTACTTGATGATTGATGAGGCCCACTCCGTCGGCGTCATTGGCAAAACCGGACATGGCATTGAAGAGCATTTTGGGTTGCCGCCTGACTGCGTCGATATCAAGATGGGAACTCTGAGCAAAACGATTCCCAGCGCCGGCGGTTATGTGGCCGGCAATAAAGACCTCATTAATTTCCTGAAGCATGAAGCGCGCGCCTTTATTTTTTCAGCCGCAATTCCGCCAGCATCGGCCGGCGCCGCCATGGCTGCATTTGATGTGATTGAAGAAGAACAGTGGCGCGTGGAGAAAATTCAGACCAATTACAAACGTTTTGCCGATAAGTTGAAAAGCGCTGGCTTCAACCTGCTCTTTACTGAAACGGCCATTGTACCGGTGGTTTGCGGCTCCACGCCCGCGGCCGCCAGCCTGGCAAAATATTGCCGCGATCGCGACATTTTTGTGCAGGCAATTATTTCGCCGGTTGTACCCGAAGGTTTGGCGCGCCTGCGCGCCTGCATATCCGCCGCCCACACGCTGGATGATATTGATTACTGTGCAAATGTCATCATAGACGGTGGTCGCGAGTTAGGGATCATTTAGGTACCAACCGGGATTAATCGTTTTACATTGATCAAAAAACTCTCATCAAATTGTATTGATGAGAGTTTTTTTATTGCCCAACTCATGTTGCCCACGGCCTCCAACTATGCTACAATTTTTATTGATTGAATTTATTCTATTTATTAGATAAATCGAATCTATTATGCGATTAACTAATCTTGATTCCCCTTTTCTAAAATATGTCGTTGACAATGAATTTGTCCCTGGGGATCGTTTGCCCACGCTCAATAAAATAGGGGATGAATTGGGTGTCAGCGTGGGCAAATTACGGGAACAGCTAGAAGTTGGCCGCAGCTTAGGCGTTGTTTCGGTTAAACCCCGCCTCGGGGTTCAGCGAGAGGCCTTCGATTTTTCACGCGTTGTACTAAATGGTGTTTTGTTCAGTCTGGCAACCGGCGAGGCCAGTTTTGAGCAGTTTAGCCAGCTTCGCCAGGTCATCGAACTTGGATGCTGGCATGAAGCCGTTGCTTTGCTAACAGATGAAGACAAGATAAATCTGGAATTGTTAGTCGCCAAAGCATGGGACAGACTGCGCGGGCAGCCCATTCACATTCCGAATGCAGAACACCGCGCTTTTCACCTGACGATTTTTAGTCGTTTGGAAAACCCTTTTGTTCAAGGTTTGCTGGAAGCATATTGGGAAGCGTATGAAGCCAGCGAGCTGACGCGATTTGCCAGCTATGCGTATTGGGTTGAAGTATGGGAGTATCACGAAAAGATTGTTAAACGTTTAATGGTAAATGATTACATTGAGGGGCGCGCCTTGTTAAAGGAACATTTTGGATTATTACGCCCATCACCCACTGTGACATCCAAATCGAACTCGACATCATCGTCAAGTTCAATGAACCGTGTTTAGCCATTTTTTATCAAAGGAGAGATGATATGGGACTCGTGGATGCTGCACCGGATAACAGCCCGGTGGCAGAAACACAACCGGTCATCAACGATTTTTCCATCGTGGTGGCCACAGCCAATGGCACAGGTAGTCAAACCGCCAATCTGGCGCTTTTGCGTGCCTTTTTTAAAATGGGGATTCCTGTAAATGGGAAAAATATTTTCCCGTCCAATATTCAAGGGCTGCCTACCTGGTATCACATTCGCGTGAGTCATCAAGGGTATGTAGCGCGCAAAGAAATTTCGGAGATTTTGGTTGCATTTAATCAGGTAACCGTAGACGAAGATATTAAGGAGCTGCCGGCAGGTGGGATGTGTTTATATAACGCTGATTGGCGCAGCGTGCCGGAGCGGGATGATGTCACCATGTATGGTGTGCCTGTAAACCAGTTTGTGGCCAAAACAGGCATGAAAGGCAAACTGCGTGATTACATTGCCAATATGGTTTATGTTGGCGCTCTGGCGTATCTGCTCAATATTCCATTGGAATATATTGATGATGCGCTCAATTATCATTTCAAGGGGCGCCGTAAGCTGGTGGATTCTAATATGGATATGGTTAACGTCGCTTACGAATGGGCCGGCGAAAACTTTACCAAAACCGATCCTTACACTGTGACCCCAATGAATGAGACCGCCGGCATGATCATGATGACCGGCAATGAAGCGGCCGGTTTAGGCGCTGTTTATGGCGGCGTATCTTTTGCGGCCTGGTATCCGATCACGCCTTCAACAAGCGTGATAGATGCGCTCAACAGTTACCTTCCCATCTTGCGCAAGGACAAAGAAACCGGTATCAACACCTTTTCTGTCGTGCAGGCGGAAGACGAGCTGGCTGCAATTGGGATGCTGCTTGGCGCCGGCTGGGCAGGCGCGCGCGCCATGACAGCCACTTCTGGCCCCGGTTTGTCGTTGATGGCCGAATTTGCAGGCTTAGGTTATTTTGCGGAAATTCCAGCCGTGATCTGGGATATTCAGCGGGTTGGCCCCAGTACCGGCCTACCCACGCGAACCGGCCAGGGCGACATCATTTTTACTTATTATTTAGGCCACGGCGATACCAAAAATGTCATTTTGCTGCCCTCTACTATTAAAGAATGTTTCGAGTTTGGCACGACTTCATTCAATCTGGCCGATGAGCTGCAAATGCCGATCTTTGTACTCAGCGATCTTGACCTGGGGATGAATAACTGGATGTCGGAGCCATTTGAATATCCCAGCGAGCCGATTAAACGGGGCAAGGTGCTTACGGCCGAAGAGGTGCAGGAAAAGGGGTTCGCACGTTACCGGGATATTGATGGTGATGGCGTAGGCTACCGCACGCTGCCAGGCACGGATCATCCGCGCGCGGCTTATTTTACACGGGGAACCGGACATGATGACCGCGCCGTTTACAGTGAAAAACCGGAAATATGGGTCGAAAATATGAATCGTATCATGCGTAAGTTTGAAACGGCGCGCAAACTGGTTCCCGGCCCGGTGGTTGAAACGATCAAAGACGCCGAAATCGGATTCCTTTATTACGGTACCAGCCGCTTTGCTATTGAAGAAGCACGCGACCGGCTGGCAGCAAAGAATGTCAAAACAAGCGCCATGCGTCTGCGTGCATTACCGATTAATAGTGAGGTTGAAGATTTTGTTGCCCGACATGACCGTGTATATGTGATTGAGTTAAATCGGGATGGGCAAATGCACACAATTTTACAGTCGGAATTACCAAAATTGGCCACGAAGCTCATTTCGGTCGCATTCATGGACGGCATGCCTTTAACAGCGCGCTGGATTGTGGAAACGATTGAGGCTAAGGAGCAAGCATAAAATGGGAACAAGAGCAAGACCACAAAGTATTAATCTAGCCGGCCTGACCAAAAATGATTATAAAGGACAGCCGACGACGTTGTGCAACGGCTGCGGGCATAATTCGATTGCCAATCAAATTGTTCAAGTCGCATATGAATTAAATATCCGCCCGCATGAAATTATCAAATTGAGCGGTATCGGCTGCTCCAGCAAGTCGCCTGCTTATTTCCTGGGCATGTCGCATGGCTTCAACGCACTCCACGGCCGTATGCCATCCATTGCAACCGGCGCTCTAATGGCCAATCATACATTAAAAGCCATTGGCGTGAGCGGCGACGGCGATACGGCCAGCATCGGGATGGGGCAGTTTAAACATCTGATGCGCCGTAATGTACGCTTGGTGTATATCGTTGAAAACAATGGCGTCTATGGTCTTACCAAAGGGCAGTTTTCCGCCACGGCTGATGAAGGGCAAGAACTGAAATATGCCGGTCGCAACGAGCTGCCGGCGATTGATATTTGTATGGAAGCAATTATGGCGGGCGCCGGTTTTGTGGCGCGTTCATTTTCCGGCGACGCCAAACAGGTGCGTGAATTATTGAAGGCGGCCTTAAGCCATCGCGGCACGGCCGTTCTCGATATCATCAGCCCGTGTGTGGCCTTTAATAATGTGGATACATCCACTAAAAGCTACAGTTACGGCCGTGACCATGAAGCGCCGCTGCATGATTTCGGCTGGGTGCCGCCGGCGGATGAAATTCAAGTTGAAGCGTTCGAGCCGGGTGAGATGCGCGATATCGAGATGCATGACGGATCGCATATTCGCCTGCGCCGCCTGGATTCTGATTATGATCCGACCGACAAAATGCAGGCGTTGACGCTGCTGCACAGAGCCGAAGAAGAGCATGAATTGATTACGGGGTTGATTTATTTTAATCCTGACCGTGAATCGCTGGCTGAGGCGTCGGATTTGCCGGAAACGCCGCTGGCGCTGCTGCCAGATGAGGCGCTGCGTCCTTCCAAACAATCGCTGGAAGCGTTAATGCTGGATTTGCAGCGGTAACAAGAATCTTTTTAACGATACAGATCGTTCATACAACCAAGCCTGAGCTTGTATAGATACCTTTCGGCCGTTTCTGTTATGTGATGGGAACGGCCGTTTCTGATCTCACCCCGATTACCTCCGGATCAACCCAGCCAGCGTTTGCGGCGTTTGTAATGTTTTACGTCGCGATAACTTTTGCGCTCACCAACCTGCGTCAAGCCCAAATAAAACTCTTTAATGTCGGCATTTTTTGCCAATTGCTCTGCGGGGCCGTCAAGGACGATACGGCCGTTTTCCATCACATACGCATAATCTGCCACTTGCAAAGCGACATTGGCATTTTGCTCCACAATCAACAACGAGACGCCCGACTCCACGTTGATGCGCCGGATAATCTCAAAAATATCCTGCACCAGCAGCGGCGCCAGCCCCAGCGACGGCTCATCCAGCAGCATCAGGCGCGGTCTGGCCATCAGCGCGCGCCCAATCGCCACCATCTGCTGCTCGCCCCCTGACAAGTATCCGGCCGTTCGACTCCGCAATTCTTTTAGAGGCGGAAAATAATCATAAACCTGTTCAAGCAGATGTTTCGTTTCACCGCGGTTGGCATTAATCAATGCGCCCGTGCGTAAATTCTCCTCGGTCGTCAAATGCTGGAAGAGGCGGCGCCCTTCCAGCACCTGCACAATGCCCAGGCGCGTGACTTCTTCCGCTTTCATTTTATCCAGACGCTGGCCGTCAAACTCAATCCCGCCGCGCGTCACTTTACCATTTTCACGCAGCAGCAAGCCGGAAACACTCTTGAGCGTGGTCGATTTGCCGGCGCCATTGGCCCCCAACAGTGACACAATTTGTCCCTGTTCAACGGCCAGCGAAATCCCGCGTAAAACCAGAATAACGTCGCTGTAGACAACTTCGATGTTGTTGATTGTGAGCATGTTTGAGACACCTTCCTGGAAGCTGTTAGCCTCCAGGAAGGAAAAATAGGATGTTATTCGCCTGAAGCGGGCCGCAAATCGGGCATATCGGTCCAATCTTGTATCACGTTGAAAGCGTCCGGACCGCCTTGAATCTGACGCAGTTGTGAGACGCGCGGTGAACGGTTACCGTCCTCATAATTCAGACGCACCACGCCATCCAGCCCTTCAATATCACCCATTGAAACCAGGGCAGCATACACCGCTTCTCCGGTCAGGTTATCATATCCGACCTCATCAATAGCCTTTTCAATTGCCTGCACGGCGACGTCAACGCCAGCGACTAGCAGCAGGTATCCTACGTTATGATCGCCAGGCCCACGCTCATTAACTGTATAAATTTCCTCAGCGTATTGGATGCCGGGATGATCCGTATCATTCCACCACAGGTAAGGAAACGGCGCGTAAAAGCCGGCCGCCAGAGCGGGGTCAGATACAAAAGCATAGGTGGCCAGATCCATGGCCCAATTCGCGCCGGCCAGCACGAACTCATCCTTTAAGCCGAGCGCGCCCAATCCGTTCATTAGCGCCGCAGGGCCAAATGCAAGCGTATTTGTCCAGATGACGTTGGCGCCGGCTGCCTGTGCATTTAACAAGGCCGTAGTCGTATCGGCGGTGGGGGCCAGTTCATACTGCTCCTCAGCAACGATTTCCACGCCCAGGCTGTCTGCATAGGCGCGGGATTCGTCAGTCAATGCGCCCTGACCAAATGCACCCGGCCAGCTCAAATAGGCCAGCTTGATTTCATCACCGGCGCTGGCGGGTTTGACATCAGCCCAGTTAGCAGTCAACCAATCCAGAAAATAACCGAACTGGTCGGGGTAGATGGGACCCAGGCCAAACGTGTAGCCAGAGTCAGGGCCATAAAAAGCATTGGCGCTCAGGCCGGCAGACAGGTTGGGGATTTGGTCTTCTGCAAAGCGGCTGGCAAGCGCTTCCGCTTCCGGAGAACCATAGGTAAACATGATTACAACGTTATCATCTTCGCTGGTGAAACGATCATAAACGGCGACGGCTTCATCAACGCTGCCGCCTGTATCCTGGAACTGTACTTCAATTTCTGCGCCGCGAATGCCGCCCTGTTCATTGATGGCGTTAACTGAATCTTGCATACCGTTAATCAACGGGCTGGTAATGGCAGCATAGGGACCGGACAAATCACCAAAATGGTAGAAAGTAATCGTTTCGCCTTCCAAACCGTCGGTGCGCATTTCTTCCATTGCTTCTTCTGTCGGCTCTTCCATCGGTTCTTCCGTCGGTTCTTCCATTGGCTCTTCAGTAGCTGCTTCTTCGACAACCTCTTCAACTTCTTCAACAGCCTCCTCAACGGTGGCTTCTACCTCCGGGGCTGCTTCTTCCACAGCTTGTTCTGCTTCTTGAACCGTTTCTTCGGCTGCCTGTTCAACTTCCTGCGCCGGCTCTGCCGGCGAACCGCAGGCAGCAAAAACAAAGGCGCCAATTAAAATCACGAGTAAAAATAGGGCTGCTTTTTTCATCAAATCTTCTCCTTCAAAATATTTTACGAATTCCTAAAGCTTTCTCGCTCAAGGACGACTTCCTACACCGCGCCTCAAGCTTGTAATTCCAAATCACTGTTTTTCCGATAGGCGCCTCCTTAATTATTCTGTTCCTTAACGGGCAAACGGCCGTAACCGCCAGGCTGCCTTGATTAAGCTCCAACGATAGGCGAGACCACGCGGTTCAAAGATCAGGAATAATGCCAGCGCGAGGCCAAAGGTTAACGGCCGTAACGCCGCGCCAACCCCCGCTGCATCCAAAGGCAGTAGACCCTGCTCAATCAAACCAATGATTAACGGCGTCAGCCAGACCGCCAGTTCCTCAATCAACATAATCAACGTCGCGCCAAAAATTGGCCCCAGGTTGGTTCCCAGGCCGCCGACAACCAGCATGCCCAGCAGCAAAATCGAGTCCGTCAAACCAATCGTTTCCGAGTTGATATGCCGCAGGTTATGCGCCAGCAGTGAACCGGACAATCCGGCAAACACCGCCGCAATAAAAAACGCGCGCAATTTATACGTAAATAGATTAATGCCTAATAATTCCGCCGCCAAATCATTATCACGGATAGAAATAAACGCCCGTCCCAGGCGGCTGCGTGAGATGTTCAAGGCAATAATCGTTGTAATTATCAAGACGGTCAGGGTGATATAGATAAACTGGGACGGCGTCGCAAAACGATAGACGCAGGCGTTGGTTTCCGACACAAACGTTGTGCCCAGGAAACAAGTGTTGTTGATAACTGGAAGCGTGATGGTCGGCACAGGCACGTTAATGCCCTGGGCGCCGTTAAACAGATCCGGCAGCAGGTTGCGCGTGACCCAGGGGATGATAAATTGGGCGCTGAGCGTCGCCATCGTCAGATAAAACCCCTTTACCCGTAAGGAAGGCAAACCAAACAAAAGACCGATTAAAGCCGGCCGTCAATGCTGCAATCGGCAGCGCAATAAAAAAGCTCCAACCCAGTGTGCTCACCAGCAGCGCTGAGGTGTAACCGCCAACCGTCATAAAGGCGGCCTGACCCAATGAAATCTGCCCCGTATAGCCGGTGAGGACATTCAGACCCTGTACGGCAATGATAAAGATGCCAATGCGGTTAACAAATGAAACGGTTGACTCGGAAGCATAGGCGGGCAGCGCGTAGAGCGCCAGCAAAAATAAAATCAGCAGCACAAACTGCCAGCGCTGCCGCACGACAGCCATATCTTGTTTGTAAGAGCGATCAAAGTCACCGGCGGGTCTTAGAATAGTCATTTGAGTCGTTTAGCTGAGTAGTCGCTAGTTGGGCGCCTCGATTAAATTCTCTCGATTCGTTTCTGACCAAAGAGACCATCAGGACGAATCAACAATACAATCAACAAAATTACGTAGGGTACAATTTCGGCCGAATTGCGAATGGTTTGCGCAACGTTCGGCCCCAGAAAAAAATTCGCATTGGGCAGGGCAACCAGCGCCACAGAAAGGCTGATTAACAGACTGCCGATCACAGCGCCGGGAATCGATTCCAGCCCGCCCAGAAGCACCGCCGGAAAGGCAGCCAGAACAACAACCGGCAGGCTCAAATCCAGGCCGCTGGCGGTTGCGATCAAGATGCCGCCAATGGTGGAGATGATGCCGGCTAAAGCCCAGGAAAGCGCAAAAACGCGATTGATACGAATGCCCACGCTCTGCGCGGTTTCATGATCTTCCGCCGTGGCGCGCATAGAGAGGCCGGTGCGCGTATATTGGAAAAACAACCATAGAATGACAACGCACAACATGGCGACTACAAAAGACCAGACGAGATTTTGGCGCAAAATCACAACGATTTCATTGCCGTTTATGGCGAATGGCAGCGTGAAGCGGTAGGGATTGGTTATATCAAAAATAACGGGAAAGTTGCGCTGGGTGGCGCCAAAGACCAGTATGGCGACGCCTTGCAAAAATTGTCCGACCGCCAATGTCATGAGAATGATGGCCAGAAGCGGCTGTCCGGTTAACGGCCGTAACGCCAGCCGCTCAATCAATAATCCCAAAACAGCCGCAGTCGCCAGCCCGCACAAAATCGCCAGCCAGATAGGTAGTTCCAATTCTGACGCAAACCACCAGGTCGCCAGCGTGCCGATCAGCAGCATCTGCCCTTCGGCAAAGTTGAACACTTCCGAGGACTTATAAATGAGAACAAGCCCTAAAGCAATGAGCGCAATGGGTCCGCCGTTGAGTAAACCTGTGATTGCAAATTGTGGGAGTAACTGCCAATTCATAATTTTTCCTGATCCATCTTTAGGTAAACCACAGAAAGTTATATAAAAACAAAAGCCTTGGCAAGCTGTGGTTTCCTCGAGGAATTCACAAAAACTTCCGCTGATCTTTATTCAAAAAGTTTTTGTGAATTACCTAAAGCGAGGCTACCTTAATTGATGTTTCCACGGTGGCTTCGGAGCCGTCCTGGTAGACAACGGCAGCGCGCACGTCCACCGTTTCATCTCCGGCGTACATGGCTTCAACAATGTCGCCATATTTTTCATAGAGTACGCCGCGCCGCAGCTTGCGGGATCGCGTCATTTCCGCTTCATCCGCATCAAATTCCTTGTGCATGAGCACAAAGCGCCGCACGCGCCCGGCCGGTGGTAAACTTTCATTGACCTGAAAAACGGCCGTTTGCACCAAATCATATACTTCTGACTTTTGGGCCAGATCAATAAAGGTTGTGTAATTAAGATGATTGCGTTCAGCCCAATTGCCAACGTTGCCATAGTCAATCACGATCAGCGCGCACACAAAATCTCGCGTCGGGCCGCCCACCGCCATCACATCGCGGATATATGGATTGAATTTCAAGCGTCCCTGGATGAACTGGGGTGAAAAACGTTCCCCATTCGACAGCGTGATCATATCTTTGACGCGATCGAGGTAAATGAGATGCCCATCTTCGTCCACATAACCCGCATCGCCGGTACAAAACCATTTACGGCCGTTTTCATCGACCCAAAATGCTTCTTCAGTCGCCTCAGGATTTTTATAATACCCCTCAAAAATTGTCGGGCCGGTCAGTCGAATCTCCCCATTTTCCGCAATCATCACCTCGGATTCGGGAATCGGTTTGCCGACGCTGGCAAATTTAATGTCGCCGTCATAATGGATTGTGAGGCCGCCGGTCACTTCGGTCGAGCCATAAACCTGCTTCAAGTTAATACCCAACGCGTGAAAATAGCGGATCACATCCGGGCTGAGCGCGGCGCCGGCCGTGTAGGCAACGCGCAGGTTAGTAAGGCCCAGTTTGTCGCGCAGCGGTGCAAAAACCGCTCTGTCGCCCAGCCAGTACCCAAATCGCAGCCCGACGCCGGGCGACTCGCTGCGCAGCCGCTTGTCCGCCATATGATAACCAACCGGTAAAAATGTATCGTGCAGCTTGCGGTTCAGCCAGGTAGATTCGTTGATCCGAACTTGAATCATACCGACCAGGTTTTCCCACAGCCGCGAATTATAAAGAATGCCTTCCGGCGCAATTTCGCGCACGTTTTCGCGCACCGTTTCCGGCTCTTCAGGGAAATTGAGGATGACGCCTGTGTAAACATGCGGCGCGATGCCCAGCGCATGCTCGCCAATCCAGCCCAGCGGCAGCAGGCTGACGTGATTGTCTGTATCATAGCGGCGGTCAACAATCTGGAACAGCGCCGCGCTGGTGACCAGGTTGTTGTGGCTGAGCATGGCCGCTTTAGGCAGCCCCGTTGTACCGGATGTGTAACAGAGAACGGCCGTATCCTGCGCCGTTCCCAACCACGTTTCTGTTACAAAACGCTGTGGTTCGCTGATATCCAACGCCTCTCCCAATGCCTGTACATCTGCATAAGAGATCAACCAGGGATCATCATAATTCCAAAGACCCTTATCATCCCAATAAATCACGCGCTTGATGCCCGGCGTCTGCGCCCGAATCTCCAACAGCTTATCACACTGCTCCTGATCCTTGGCCAGGGCAAAGGTTGCGTCGCTGTGGCCGGCGATATAGGCGACCTCTTTTGGAATGGCGTCCGTATAAATACCAACCTGCGTCGCGCCAACCGCCAATAATCCCAAATAGCCCCACAAATAAAAGCGGTCATTGTCCCCAATTGTGCAAACCTTGTCGCCGCGCTGGACACCCAGGCTGATCAGGCCCAGGGCAAACTTTTTTACTTCTTCGTAAGACGCCCGCCATGAATATTCGCGCCAGATACCCAATTCCTTCTGGCGCAGCGCCGTCTTCTGGTCGCCATATTCGTCAACCTTCTGAAGAAAATATTGTGGCAGGGTTTGTGGTTGGTTTAATGTGTAGGTCATTTTTGTGCTTGCGGTTGTTCTTCACCCTCACCCAAATAGGCGTGGATTACTTTTTCATCCTGTTTGACGGCATCGGGAATATCGTCGGCAATTTTAACGCCGAAATCCAGCACCACTACGCGATCTGATATATCCATCACCAGCCCCATATCATGTTCAATTAGCACAATCGTAACGCCGCGCCGTTCGTAGATATCGAGGATGAAGCGGGCCATATCTTCTTTCTCTTCCACATTCATGCCCGCCATCGGTTCATCCAGCAGTAATAGTTCCGGTTGCATGGCCAGCGCGCGCCCCAATTCTACCCGTTTGCGCAAACCATACGGCAGCGCGCCGACAACCGCTTTGCGAATATGGGCTATTTCTAAAAAGTCGATTATCTCCTCAACAATTTTACGGTGGTAGACTTCTTCCTGCCGCGCCTGTCCCCAATAGAGAATACTTTGCAAACTGGATTGCCGCATGTGGATATGGCGCGCCGCCATTAAATTATCCAGCGTACTCAAACCGGTATAGAGGGCAATATTTTGGAAAGTGCGCGCGATGCCCAAAGTTGCAATTTTGTCGGTAGGTGTTTGGGTGAGGTCGGTTTCGTTTTTGTAGAGGATAGCGCCTTTCTGCGGCCGGTAGAAACCGCTGATACAGTT
The DNA here is from genome assembly GCA_963701435.1 of uncultured Chloroflexia bacterium. GTDB lineage: Bacteria > Chloroflexota > Anaerolineae > Promineifilales > Promineifilaceae > JAACFF01. The sequence continues at coordinate 511,098 of CAVPAL010000006.1, forward strand.
CAGCATTGACGTTTTTCCGGCGCCGTTTGGACCGATGATAGCGCGGATTTCCCCCCGACGTACATCAAAACTCACGTCTGTGAGCGCTGCATTACCCCCAAAGCTGAGCGAAATTTTTTCAATATTTAACAGTGTTGATTCTGAACTCATTTCACCTTTTTAACGATAATTAGTATATCATTCAGATGGATGGCTCCTTAATGGCCCTTTGCACACTGTACAAAAATTTGGTCGTATGATAGTATAAACCTAACATAAGCACATCAATCGTGCAAGAAATTGTACCTAAAATTTGCAGACGGCCGTTCCAATTTACTTTATAATACAATAAGGCGACTCATAAAACGCTTTTCAAACAATTGCAGGGAGGTTTACTGTGCCAATAATCACACCGGATACAATTACAGATGTAGCCTGGGAAGGTGCACTCACCCCGCGCGGCGAAACGCTCATGGGCAGCAGCGATGCCGTTGCCAGCATCGGCAAACCGGTGCATTGGGACATGAATGCGCTGGAGAAAATGACGGACAAAAAGTGGGCCCAGCCTTCAGACGGCCATGTCTACACGCTTGTGCGGTTGGCCTGCACGCTGCACCCGCCCAGCGGAAAATTTGAGCGCTACAGGCAGGCAAAGTTTTCTGTTTATTTACGGCCGTATAAAGGAGACACAGAGGCCCTTGCCTACGATCTCATGCCGCAACAGAAAAATGTGGAAGATTCACGCACCTACAACGCCGTGCTAAGTCCTGAATTCAATTTTATGGGCGGCAGCCTCAAAGCGGGAGAAATTGGTGTGGAAATTGAACACAAAAATGCTTTTGCTATCATTAAAGCGTTCGGTATTGGTGAACCATCCCCTTATTGGCAGTTTTCATATCATGATCAGGCGCCGCTGGAAGGAGCGCAATCGGTATATCTGGTAGTTTCCACGCCGCAGCAAAGTATGGGAATTCGGCTTGGCCTGGCGTTGGAAGTCATGGTGGAAACTCACTTTGGGCCGCTCCCTAATCCGCTGCAAACGCCGCGCGCCGCCCACACCAGTTTGAGCCATGCAATCCGGTTCACAAAAAAATAGCGCTTTCCCTTGACAAAGGACGGCAATGTCTGTCATTCGTCCTCTGTTCCTTCGTCAAAGCAACAGTCGCCTGTATATCATTTTCTGGTTTTGCTCCATCCCCAAAAATATTACTAATCCTCCTCGGTTTGTTAATGACCGTGAGGCTTGCTACAATTCTTTCCGTCTGCAAACATGAAGAGGATGCGGAGGAGCAATGTCTTTATCTGAATTAACCAATCAACAGCAAGCAACAGATACAAAAATCAGCGGTTCGAAACAAACAGCAAGCAGCTCTCGCAGTTGGCGTGAAACGTTGAATCTAATCATCGTTTTGTTCAAACTGCGGGTCGTTTTTTTGCTTCTCATGGCCGCCACCGGGGGCGCTTTTATGGCGTCAGGCGGCTGGCCCGGTCTCAATATCCTCTTGCTGACCTGGATCACGGGCGGCATGGCTGCGGCGGGCGCTTCGGCAATCAACCAGTATTGGGAACGTAATCTGGACGGCAAAATGGGGCGCACAAAGAAACGGCCGTTAGTCACAGGCGAAATTAATGATCCCCGCTGGGTGCCTATGGTCGGCCTGCTGCTTATCCTCCTGCCCTCTCTGGCCGTACTGGCCTTCAACCCAGCGCTTTCATTCTTCCTGCTCTTGGGCGCATTCATCTACGTGGTCATTTACACCATGTGGCTCAAGCCGCGCACCCTGTTAAATGTGGTCGTCGGTGGGCTGGCCGGCAGCGCCGCCGTGTTAAGCGGTTCCGCCGCCGCAGGCTGGTGGAACGCGCCCGGGGCGCTCGTATTGGCGTTAATTCTTTTCCTCTGGTCGCCATTCCACTTCTGGAGTCTGGCCCTGCTTTATCGGGATGAATACGCGCGGGCAGAATTTCCCATGCTGCCCACCCAGACAACCCCGCGCATAGCGGCCTGGTTTGTTTTAGCCCACACCTTCCCGACTGCACTAGGTGGGTTACTTCTGGCGCTGCTGCCTTTTATGGGTTGGGCTTATTTTGTGCCGGTGTTTTTGGTGACAGTGGATTTGCTCTATCGCAACGTCAAGCTCATTGCTGACCCCTCCCCTCGCCATGCGCGTGGTATGTTTATGTCTTCCAACCTTTATTTGCTGGTGCTGCTGGTTGCCGTTTGCGTCGGTTCAGTGCTGCCATTCTAGGAAAGCCCCAATTTCACAGCGCAAATTAGTGGCTCGCAGAGCAGCAAGAGGGCAATCGCCCACCGCACCGTGTTTACAGCCTGACGCCGGCGGGCGAAGACCAGTTTCAGGAACTGCTGCGGCAAAATCTGGCCTCATTGTTTGATAATTTAAAAAGGAGTTGAAATTCATGTACAATTTCGTCTTAATTTTGCACAATCTCTTTCGCTGGATAATTTTAATCCTTGGCATCCTGACTGTTTTACGCGCGTTTTATGGGTGGTTCGGCAAAAAAGCATGGGCGCAAATTGATGATCGTCTCGGTCTGGCATTTACCATCAGTATGGATATCCAACTGCTGCTGGGTCTTTTGCTTTATTTCGTTCTGAGTCCCGTCACACAAAAAGTTTTTCAAAATTTTGGAGCCGCAATGGCCGATGCTGACCTGCGCTATTGGGCTGTGGAACATATTTTTATGATGGTTGTTGCCGTGATCCTGGCGCACGTGGGCCGGGCGCTTTCACGCCGCGCCACAGATGATAATGGCAAACATAAACGCGCCGCCATACTCTTTACTTTAAGCTTATTGGCTGTTCTGGCTGCCATTCCCTGGTTCCGGCCGCTGTTCCGAATATAGTATTGTCCAATCACTCGCCATCTGAAAATTGAGGAGCCTCCTATGCAAACAGAAAACCCGGCCGATGGTTTGGCCCCTGAGGAAAAATTAGATTTCAAACGTATCTTTCCGATTTTTGTGATTGTTCTGATCGACTTGATGGGCGTCACGATTATCATTCCTTTGCTGCCGCTTTATGCCGCCTCATTTGGCGCCGATCCGGCCGTGATTGGCGTGCTGGGTGCAACGTATCCGATGATGCAGTTCATTGGCGCGCCCATTTTAGGCCGGCTTTCGGACAGATACGGCCGTAAACCCATACTCGTCATCAGCCAGATAGGCACGCTGGTGGGGTTTATTGTACTGGGTCTGGCCAATACCCTGCCGCTTGTTTTCCTTTCGCGCATTATCGACGGCGTCTCCGGCGCCAACATCTCCACCGCCCAGGCCGCTATCACCGACAGCACCACCGAAAAGACGCGCACGCAAGGGTTAGGTCTCATTGGCGCCGCCTTTGGACTCGGTTTCATTGTTGGGCCGGTCATCGCCTTCGTGGCGCTGGCTCTCACCGACAATAATTATCGCGCGCCCGCCATCATTGCCGCCTTCTTTTCGCTGGCGTCGATCTTGCTGACTGCCTTTTGGTTCAAAGAAACCCTGCCAGAGGAACAGCGCGGCAAAAACAAAAACCAGGCCACTTTTTCCGTAAGCGGTCTCATCAAAGCGATCAGCCATCCAACTGTGGGCATTCTGCTGGTGCTCATCTTTGCGCAGCAGCTTGCCTTTGGCGGTTTTGAACAGTTACTTGCTCTTTTCACACTCACGAATCTGGGCATGAATGCCTCCAGTAACGCCATTATTTTTGTCTACGTCGGGATAATCGTTGTGGCGGTACAAGGTTATTTCATCGGCCGCTGGAGCCGCCGTTTCGGTGATCGACGTCTCGTTTATGGCGGGCTGGCGCTGCTAACGGTTGGTCTAACCTTGCTTGCCTTCACCCCGCGCCAGCCGGCGCCCTGGTATTCTCAGGCAGAGCTGACAGAAGAACTCAGCGGCACGCGCAACTTGCCCGGCGAAACGCCGCCTGTGCAAGATATCTCTGTTGATTTGCCGGATGACAACAAAAACGGCTGGCTCGGCATTCTGTGGATCCTGGTCGCCATGATTCCGTTATCTATTGGCGGCGGCATTTTGCAGCCCGCCATCAACAGTTTAATCACCAAGCGCATTGAACCGGAAGAAGTCGGCGGCATGCTTGGTATTTCTTCCTCGTTCTTGAGCGCCGCAAATGCAATTGCGCCCTTGATTGGCGGCATATTGTTCCAGGCGGTTGGACCGCGTTCACCCTTCCTTGCAGGCGGCCTGTTAATGGGGCTTTTGTTTATTTTGGCAAGGCGCACAATTCAGCCAGGGCGGGAAGAAACGGCCGCTGCCGGTCTGGCGCGCGGCGGCGGGCATTAGGACATTTACACATAAATAAGCTAAATTAAGTTGACGCCAACGTGCAAAATACTGTAAACTAATCTTTGTTAATTAATTTAACTAACTTGATTGGCAAAGGAGCAGCGCTGAATGCGTTACGGTTTTTTTGATAACAAAAATCGGGAATACGTCATCGAACGGCCAGATGTACCCGTATCCTGGACCAACTATCTGGGCGTAAAAGATTTATGCACCGTCATTTCCCATAATGCCGGCGGCTATACTTTCTATAAATCGGCCGAACACCGCCGCCTGACCCGCTTCCGGCCCAACGGCGTGCCGCTGGATCGGCCGGGACATTATATCTACCTGCGGGATGATGACAGCGGTGATTATTGGAGCAATTCCTGGCAGCCGGTCGGCAAAGATTTGGCGCAAGCAGACTACCGGGTGCGTCACGGCCTTTCCTATTCCATATTTGAAAGCGATTATGCCGGTATTCAGGCCCGGCAGTGTATGTTTATTCCGCTGGCAGACGACGTAGAGCTGTGGGATGTTAGCGTAAAAAACAACAGCGAAAGGACGCGCCATCTGAGCCTTTTCTCCTACCTGGAGTTTTCCTTCCTGCACGTCGATATTGATAACCTGAATTTCCAGATGAGCCTCTACGCCAGCGGCGGAAGTTATGCTGAAGGCGTCATTGAGTTTGACTTTTTCTATGAGCCGGACGTGTTCCACTACCACACTGCAACCTTTGAACCAGACAGCTATGACTGCGTGCGTGATGTGTTCCTGGGCAGCTACCGCACCGAAAGCAATCCAATCGCCGTCGAAAACGGCCGTTGCAGCAACAGCGCTCAGCTCACGGGCAATCACTGCGGAGCGCTGCACAAACAAGTAATTCTGCCGCCCGGCGCAGAAATAAGGCTCGTGTATTTACTCGGCGTTGGCCCGCGCAGCGCCGCTCAAGCCAGACGCGCAAAGTATGCAGATTTTACGACCGTTGACCAGGCTTTTGCTGACCTGAAAGCATATTGGCAAAACAAAACTGCGCGCTTTTTATGCCGCACGCCGCATGCCGGACTGGACACCATGATCAACACCTGGACGCTCTACCAGGCTGAGACCTGCGTGGTCTGGTCCCGTTTTGCCTCTTTCATCGAAGTTGGCGGCCGTACCGGTCTTGGCTACCGGGACACCGCGCAGGATGTGATGAGCGTGGTGCATACCAATCCGGCCAAAAGTGAAGAGCGTATCCGCGAACTGCTGCAAGGGCAGGTTCAGGCCGGCTATGGCCTGCATCTCTTTGATCCTGCCAACTTCCAGCCTCAAAATCCACAACCGACCAAGCTGCCCACGGTCACGCCGACGCCTACCCCGGAAGACCTGATTCACGGATTAGAAGATGTGTGCGCCGACGATGCCTTGTGGCTGGTCGTCACGGTTTGTGAGTTTGTGAAAGAAACAGGCAACCTGGCCTTTTTTGATGAGCCGGCGCCTTTTGCAGACGGCGGCGCGGCGACTGTGTATGAGCATCTGCGGCGCGCGCTGGATTTTTCGGCGTTGTATGTGGGCGCCAGCGGTATTTGCCAGGGGCTGCGCGCCGACTGGAACGATTGTCTCAATCTGGGCGGCGGCGAAACGAGCATGGTCTCCTTTATGCATTATTGGGCGCTGCAAGCCTTTATCGAAGCCGCCAGAGCTTTAGGGCGCGAGTCGGACGTGGTCAAATATACGGCCGTTGCCGAAAACGTCCAATCAGCCTGCGAACGAGAATTATGGGACGGCGCCTGGTATTTGCGCGGCTTCACCGGCGCGGGCATGAAAATCGGCACGCACGAACAGCCGGAGGGCAAAATTTTTCTAAATGCACAAAGCTGGGCCGTTTTGTCGGGCGTCGCCTCTGAGGAACGCGCCTTAAAATGTATGGATGCAGTCGATCAATATTTGTATTCTCCCTATGGCCTGCATTTGCTCTGGCCGGCCTATACGCAGCCAAACGATGACATCGGATACGTGACGCGCGTCTATCCGGGTGTCAAGGAAAATGCATCTATCTTCAGCCATCCCAATCCATGGGCCATTATTGCGGAGTGCAAGCTGGGACGCGGCGACCGGGCTATGAAGTATTATGACGCTACGCTGCCCTATAACCAGAATGACATGATCGAAATCCGCGAGGCTGAACCTTATTCCTACTGCCAGTTTATTATGGGGCGCGACCATTCACGCCACGGACAGGCGCGCCATCCCTGGTTGACGGGCAGCGCCGGCTGGTTTTATACGGCCGTTACCCGCTACATCCTCGGTATTCAACTAACATTTGAAGGTCTGGTCGTCGATCCCTGCATACCAGCCGACTGGCCCGGCTTCAGCGTCAGCCGGCAGTGGCGCGGCGCTACGTTTGACATCGAAGTCGAAAACCCGATAAGCGTCCAAAAAGGGGTCAAGCAGGTGTTGTTAAACGGTACGGCCGTTTCCGGCCCGATACCTCCCCAGCCCGCAGGCTCACAAAATAGCGTGCAGGTCATAATGGGTTGAAAAGTGATTCATCCGGCAAAGAACGGTAAATTTTTAAATTGGAGCTTGGAACGATGTCCAATATACACATCCCACAATCTGATCTGAAAGTGATCATTTTAGCCGCCGGAAAAAAGAGCCGGCGCGATGATTCCGGCCTGATGGAAATGCACACGCTGGGTGAGCGCAAAATTATTGACTATGTGATTCACAATGCCCTGCAAATTGCCGCGCCGCAAGCAATTTACCTGGTTGCCGGTCAGCAGGCTGAAACGCTCGAAGCCCATCTCGGTCCTGATTTTCACTATGTCATCCAATCTGAATCGCTGGGAACGGGACACGCAGTGCTGCAAACGTACCCCGAACTGCAAGATTTTGAGGGTGATTTATTGATTTTGTACGGCGACACGCCGCTTTTCCGGGGCGCGTCGATTCGTGGCCTGCTAAAACGCCACTGCTTGAAAAAGGCTGACCTGACGTTGTTAACGGCCGTTGTGCAGCGCGATTATCCCTACGGGCGCATTATTCGGGATGGAAACGGCCGTATCATCGACATCATCGAAGCGGAAGAGGCCACGCCCGCAGTGCAGGCCATCCGCGAACTGAACGTCGGCGCTTACGTCGTGAAAGCATCCGCCATTTTCCCGGCGCTGCAGGCGCTCACGCCCTCACCGCGCGACGGTGAATACCGCCTGACCGACAGCGTTTACCAGTTAATTCGCTCCGGCCTGCTTGTAGAAAGTTACCAAATTTATGATGAAGACGAAGTCCAGGGCATCAACACCGGCGCCGACCTGGCGCAAGCAGAGTTCATCCTCGAAAAACGACTTTACCGCCCGCGCCACAACGCCGGCCAGCACGAGGTTAAATTTGGCACCGGCGGCTGGCGCGCCGTGATTGGCGAAGGCTTCACGCTCACCAACGTGCGCCGCCTCTGCCAGGCGCTTGCCAACGAAATCACGCGCCGGGGCGTGGAAAAACAAGGCGTCATCATCGGCTACGACCGTCGTTTTCTTGCCGATCGCGCCGCCGAAGCCGCCGCCGAAGTCTTCGCCGGCAACAACATCGAGGCGATCATCTTGACCGAAGACGCGCCGACGCCGTTGATCACCTACGCCACCGATCTGGAAAATTCAGCCTATGGCCTCGCCTTCACCGCCAGCCATAATCCCGCCGAGTGGAACGGCTTGAAGGTCTTCCACGGCGATGGTTCGCTGCTGTTGGACCATGAAACGCGCCGCATTGAAGAGGAAACCAACGCCATGGGCAGCGACGATGTCGTACGCATCGACCTGGACGTCGGCCTGGAAGCCGGAATCATTAAAAAACGAGATTATACCAATCAATATGTGGACGCCGTTGAGACCCTGATCGATATGGAGGCCATCCGGCGGGCGGGCTTGCGCGTGATTGTTGATCCCATGTATGGCGTGGGGCAGTTAACCCTGGGCATCATTCTGACCGAAGCGCGCTGCCGCGTTACCTTCATCCACGAACGGCGCAACCCATTATTTGGCGGCCGTTCGCCCGCTCCCGATCTGGACGCGCTGCGCATGTTGAGTACACACGTGGTCGAAGCAAAGTATGATCTGGGTCTGGCTACAGACGGGGACGCCGACCGGATTGCGATTGTCGACGAGCAGGGGCAGTATATTTCTACCAACGATATCTTGCTGCTGCTTTATTATTACCTGCATGCCGTCCGCGGCGAGCGCGGCGGGGTCGTACGCAATTTAGCCACCACCCACCTGCTGGATCGTCTGGCGGCCCATTTTGGCGAGCAGAGTTATGAAGTACCGGTCGGTTTCAAACATGTCGCCGCCGGCATGGTGGAACATAATGCCCTATTGGGGGGCGAATCCAGCGGCGGATTGACCATTCGCGGGCACATTTTGGGCAAAGACGGCATCTTCGCCGCTGCGCTCATCATTGAGATGTTGGCCCGCACTGGCGCCACGATCGCCCAACTGCGTGAAAAAGTTTACGCAATTACGGGTCGCCTCTACGCTGTGGAGGAAAATATGCCCGCGACGCCGGAAATGCGCGTGCTGATTCCGAAACGGGTCGCCGAAACGGAAATCACCCATATCGGGAATTATACGGTTGAACATATTTCCCAAATGGACGGCATCAAGTTTTATCTGCAGCATGATAATTGGCTGCTGATCCGTTTTTCGGGCACGGAGCCGGTGCTGCGCCTCTTTGCCGAAGCGGATACGGCCGTTAAGGCGCACGAATTGTTGGATTATTTGAAGCAGTTTGTAATGACGGAAGGGGTGTGAGGGTTAAGAGATTGTAGATAATACGGCCGTTTCTCAATGCCCACAACAGACGCTTACCTGCAGAAGAGGTATTCGCAAATCATTCAACGTTACCGCTCGATTGAGCATTCTAAGGAACGAGAATTAAATAATGTGCCCGTTTGTAGTAACCGCTTTAGCGGTTTTCTGGACGGCTAAAGCCGTCACTACAAACTAAAATGGACATGTTATTTAAGTGCCATTCCTAAAGTGGAATTGAATACGTTCCAACCGCATGCGCAACCGGCTCACTTTTCCCCTCAGAATACAGCGTCACTTCTCCGACAACCAGACTCCTGCCGACCTTAAGCAGTTTGCAGACGCCCAAAACATCTCGATCCGGCGCCGGTTTTCGCAAAAAATTGATGTTTAAACTCGTTGTTACAGCCAGCGCCACCAGTCCTAAGTTCGCCCAGAATGGCGATATAAATGGCCGCGTCAGCCACCGCCATCAATACCGGTCCCGACACAGTGCCGCCCGGTCTTAAATCATCCACGCCAACCCGGCGTCTGATGCGTGCGCCTCTGTCTCCCACTTCTTCTATGATGCCTTTGAACTGCGGAAATTCTCTGGCCAAAAATTCCCTGATTTCTTCTGTCGTGCCCATAACCTATCTATGCAATTCGCTTGAAAACATAAGAAAATGCGCTTTTTTTATACCCAACGCCCTTTTTGATACGTTCAAGAACCTCTTTTGTGATTTCTATATCCTTTTTCGGTACAAAATAAGCATCCAGTTCCCGTTCTGAGAGGCTAAACTTTTCTCCACGGCGATTGATGACCGCGACCAGTTCATAATCCGAATCTATCGCGGCCATACCGGCATCCCCGTGACTGTTATTTGCCAGGAGATAGCCGTTGATTTTCAGATACCGCTTGCAATCCTGGGAAATGAAGCCTGCATACTGTGAGATCAGAAGATCAAATGATTCGTCGGCTTCATTGAGTCTATGCGCGAAATCTGCATGGTGGAATCGAACCAACGGCTCTTCAGGATAGATTTTGCGTTGATTCACAAAGTCAACCAGCGCCGGATCATCAAAGAAGCGCGCGGCGCGCCGATCCATGTCAACAAAACAAGTGATTGGGAATACGAAAGCCGGCGTCAAGTGTGTAAAGCTGCCGGCATACAAGGCGCTCTTGATTGCAAACCGGTCCGCCATGAGGAGAAAAAGACCCAGCCTTTCATCATGCTTATCTACAAAATGTTTCTGGTAAAGATGGAGCATATCCTTCGTCATTACACCTCACCAAATTACTGCGCTTGAAATGCGGCCCAATTAGGGGTTCTGGCTGTTCCAAACAACGCTTTGTATGAGTCGGCTAAATTTGCTACGTCATCTCTAGAAGCAACCCAAATATTGCCAATTTTGGCGGCCTTTAGCTGGCCTTCCTGCATGAGACGCCGCACCTGAGCAACAGAGATGCCCAATTCAAGGGCGGCTTCCTGTGTGCTGATCAATTGACCCGCAACGGCCGTTACTTTGGGCGGCGCGCCGTTGACGCCAAATCTTTGCCAGGTTTCAAAATAGGCGGCATACCGCTTCCTAAAGTCGCGCGGGCGTTCGCTAAATAAACGTTTTCCGAGAGGGAGCGCGGCGGTTTCGAGTTCATTTTGGCGTTTACTTAGCAGCGTAAAGAGCAACGGCCGTTCGCCTTCCTCGCCAAAATAATCAGAACGCGCCTCAATTGTTTCTCTCAGCACCACCAAATCATGGGCATCTCCCAAATAAGTGGAAATCTGGTGCAGTTCCTCCGCCACCGCATCCTGCACTTGGGGCCAAACAAGCTGTAAAATCTCCATCTGGTGCCAGAGATATTTCACCCGCTTGCGCCAGTCGTGAAACAATTCCGCATGATCGGGCAGCGCATATGCGCGCGCCATACGCAGGCGGCAGCGTGCATAAACCCGCTGCAATCCGGCATCGAAAGCCTCGAAACCATCTTGGGAAACGGGCAGCGCCGCCATGCGCGGACGTGCGGCCTGCAAAACAGCCACAACCGCCCCGGGCGCATCCTGGTCGGTGAAAAAAATTTGCCGCTTGCGCATCTGCTCCGCAACCAGCTTTTCTCGAACGCTCAGAAATGCATCACGGGGTAGTTCGTCCGCGTAGCAAGTTTTCAGATTATCCAATGTTTCAACCAGAACAGCGCTGTCACGCAACGGCGCAAGCAAGCGGCTTGCGTCCCGAAAAACAGCATTTTCGCGCTTAAACACATGCTCCCCAATAGCAAATCGAATCAACCGTAGGGCAGCTCGCATGCGTTTGAAGTTCTTGCGCGACTCATGGACAGCATTGTCCCGCTCATCAGTCTCAGCGGTCAACAAGACAATGTTTTCATCAATCCACGCCAACAAAATACGCTTGACGCCGGGGATACTCTCTTCGTGTTCCTCTAATCGATACATTGGTTTTGATTCCTTTCCAGCAACATTATAACAAAGGGCTTACCTGCAACAAAGCCGAAATCTATCAAGGACTTGTGGAATAGTGTTCTCAGAACCAGGTTATGGTTTACCTCCGCGCCGTTCGCGATACAATTGGCGCCGTTAGGTAAACCGCAGAAACTATTCGGAAATCCCAAAGGGCTTGAACTGCGGTTTCCTTGAGGAATCGGCAACGTCAAGAGCGATTCTAATTTTGAAATATTGTTGCCAATTACCTGAGCTGCTATCAACCAACATTAACGCTGCGGAAATTGACATATCGCGGCTGTTTGTGATAGAAACATCTCTTTGACGCGCATATTTGGAAAGATATCTATGCTAATTGGTTTAATCAAGTCCATGCGGCCACGACAATGGGCTAAAAATATTTTTGTTTTCGTGGCGCTCTTTTTCGACCGCAAGGTAACCGACCCGGAAAGCGTTTTACGCACGCTGGGCGCTTTTGTGCTGCTTTGTTTCATGTCCAGCGCTGTTTATTTAATGAATGATCTGGTCGACATTGAGAAAGACCGCCAGCACCCGATTAAAAAGGAACGGCCGTTACCCGCAGGTCAATTAAGTCCCACCGTCGCAGCCATAACATCAGTTATCCTGGCCGTCGGCAGCCTGGCAGCCGGATTTGCGCTCTCCTTTGAGCTGGGCCTGATCCTGCTGGCTTATCTGATCATCCAGATCAGCTACACTTTTTATTTCAAAAATGTGGTATTGATCGACGTGATGCTGGTAACGGCCGGATTCATTTTGCGTATCGCGGCCGGCGTGGTTGTCATTGACGTGGAGCGTTTTTCCCCCTGGCTGTATGTGTTTGGCGGATTCCTGGCGCTTTTCATGATTTTGGGCAAACGGCGGCATGAGCTGGTACTGCTGGGCGCTACCGCGGGCGACCATCGCACTATTTTGGACGAGTACAATCTCGATCTAATTGATCGTCTTCTGGGCATCGTCACCACCAGCGCCGTTGTTTCATACAGCCTCTACACATTCCTCTCGGAAGGGCTGCCCGAAAACCACGTGATGATGTTAACCATTCCATTCGTGGTTTATGCTATCTTTCGCTATATGTACTTGATTCACGTGCGACACGAAGGGGGCGCGCCGGAGGAAATCTTTTTGCGTGACCGGCCGCTGCAAGTGGCCATGTTTTTATGGGCCGTGGTCGTATTCGGGGCTTTATACATTTCGCCTTAAGCCATGGTGACTGCAACTGCTCCCGGAAAAATTATTTTATTTGGCGAACATGCTGTTGTATACGGCCGTCCCGCCATTGCCAGCCCTCTAGCCCAAATTCGTGCTACGGCCACGATTGAACCAGCCGCCGGAGAGACAATTTTTCTCTCCGCGCCCGATTTAAACCTGGCAACTCCGCTTGATACCAATCAAACTGATGACGCTATCGCGATGGCTGTCCGTGCTGTGCAAACCGCAGCCGGCGTCGAGCGGCTGCCCGGCATGCAGATAACCGTCACCAGCCAAATTCCAATTGCCAGCGGGCTGGGCAGCGGCGCCGCGATTACGGCGGCCATCGTGCGCGCGCTGGCCGATTTTTTAGGTCACGGCCAACTGGCGACGCCAGCGTGGGTTTCAGCATTGACTTATGAGGTCGAAAAGATTCATCACGGCACGCCCAGCGGCATCGACAACACCGTTGTCACGCATGAACAGCCGGTCTATTTTGTGCGCCGTGAGCCGGATAATTTAATCGAGACGTTTCGGGTGCAACGGCCGTTACACCTCTTAATCGGCGATACCGGCGTCAGCAGCAGCACCAAAATCGCCGTGGGCGACGTGCGCAAACAATGGCTGGCCGAACCTGAACGGTTTGAAAAGCTGTTCGACGCCTGCGGCGAGATTGCTATTGCTGCGCGCGCTGCGATAGAAGCGGGCGATTTGACAAAAATCGGCGCGTTGATGAACCAAAATCACCTTGTTTTGCGCGAAATGACGGTTTCATCAATTGAGTTGGACAATCTGGTGCAATCTGCTCAAAATGCAGGCGCATTAGGCGCCAAACTGAGCGGTGGTGGGCGCGGCGGTAATATGATTGCGTTGGTGACGGAGGAAACGGAAACGGCCGTGCGCGCTGCGCTGTATACAACCGGCGCACGAAATGTTTTGAGCAGCTTAATTGTTTAGCATTGACAATTATCTTTTAACCACCGACAATAGTTTATCTGAAGCAAAAAGGCCAGCCGTACGGCTGGCCACTATGCTGTAAACTTTTACAAATACAACCAGAGTTGCTGCATGCAGAAACCTGATTAGCTTTTAGCAGAGGTCTTTAGACATCGGGTACACACATGTTTACGGATCTTACGTCCATCTTCATAATATGTTGCGCGCTGGATATTGGGCTTAAACTTCCGCTTCGTCTTTTTCTGCGAAAAGCTGACATTGTGACCAGACATCGGCCCCTTGCCGCAAATTTGACATTTAGCCATAATTTCACCTTAACCTGACAAATTAAAAGCGACCCCTAACGGTCGCTCGATTGCAAAATCAGCAAGTTGAGATTATACACAAGGCTGTCTATTTTGCAACCTGTTTTCATTAAATAATCAGGCGGGCATGTGCAAATTATCGGCCAGCCGCGTAAAATCAGGTATCAGGTAACCCGCGGAAAGGTTTAGATATTCAATTCTGTTGAAAATTCGCGGTATCCTCAAGGAATTGGAAGAACACACTGTTTGCACTTTTAAGAATCTGCAGCGAATTGGCGCGAATTCGTTGCTAAATTTTTCGAAATCAGAAATCTGCAAAGGTAGTGGGCAGAATTCTTTTGGCATTTGTTTTCGGTTAATTTCTGCCAATTACCTGACCGTCTGCAAATTACGAATACTTTCGTCCTGCCACCCGGCAGGACATTCTGAACGGACATATTGGAGAAATTATGCCAATACGAGATGAAACTCTGGGACAAATTGACATTTCACTTAATGCGGTCGCCACAGTCGCCAACCAGGCCGTTAATCAATGTTATGGCGTGGTCGGTATGGCAAGCAAGAATGTGGTGGACGGCATCGCCAAACTGTTAACACGCGACAGCAAGCGGGGAATTGAAATTCGCTCGGTTGGGGATGGCGTGGAGATTGATGCGTATGTGATCGTACAGTATGGTGTGCGTATCAAGGCGGTAGCAGAGAGTATTCAACATACCGTCAAATTCCATGTTGAAAAAGCGCTTGGGCTGCCTGTTCATGCCGTCAATGTATACGTACAAGGGTTGAAACTGAATCACGATAATCAATAAGGCGCCCAAAATCCCACGCGCTGTCAGTGCGCCAAAGTTTACATTGATACAATCAGTTTACGACAAAATGCTCAATCAAAGAGGTGTTCGGAGGAAAGGGAAAATTGGCTCAACATAGATCAACGGTCGCACCATCTGTCCATCAAAAATGGTTGCAGTGCAACGGCCGTCAATTACGCAAACTAGCAAAAGCAGGGCTTATCTGGCTGGAACAGAACCACCAATACGTCAATTCCTTAAACGTCTTTCCCGTACCAGATGGGGATACCGGAACCAATATGCTGCTTACCATGCGCTCTGCCATGCAGCGTGTTGAAGGCAGTCAGGAATTACATGTGGGCAAAGTCGCTGCATTGC
Source organism: uncultured Chloroflexia bacterium (assembly GCA_963701435.1). GTDB lineage: Bacteria > Chloroflexota > Anaerolineae > Promineifilales > Promineifilaceae > JAACFF01. The sequence goes on from CAVPAL010000006.1 coordinate 526,214, forward strand.
TTTCGCAAGGCGCTTTGATGGGCGCGCGCGGGAATTCCGGCGTGATCCTGAGCCAGATATGGCGCGGGCTGGCAAAAGGATTGAAGAACAAGGAAATATTCGAAGTTCCCGATCTGGCAAAGGCATTTTATGAAGCCTCAGAAACTGCCTATAATGGCGTCATGCGCCCTGTGGAGGGCACGATTTTAACGGTCATTCGTGAAGGCGCCGCCGAAGCGGCCGACGCCGCCGAAAAAAGTTCTGACCTGCGCTTTGTGCTGGAACGCGTTGTCGAACGCTCGCAACAAGCCCTGGAACGAACGCCTGATTTATTGCCGATACTCAAGCAGGCTGGCGTTGTGGATTCAGGCGGGCAGGGATTGGTTTTCATTTGGGAAGGTATGTTGCGTTACGTGAATGGACAAATGCGCAATTTGGATGATTTGGCTGCGCGGCAAACGGCCGCCATCAGCCGAGAAGCGTCTGCCCAAGCATTGGCTGCGCCTGAAGATGGCGTAATCGAGAATCCATATGATGTGCAATTTATCCTATTGGGGGACGATCTGGATGTGATAGAAGTGCGCCGCCATATTGACGCCATGGGAGATTCAACGGTTGTGGTGGGTGATTCTAATACCATCAAAGTGCATATTCACGTCAAAAACCCGGGGGAACCGCTAACTTATGGATCCGCCTTGGGTAAAATCACCGATGTTGTGGTTGAAAATATGCAAATGCAGATGGAGGAAATAATTGACAGCCCGATAACGGCCGTTCCAGTCTCACTGCCTGAAATTGCCAACGCGCCAGAAGTGGAGCCAGGGCAAATAGGCGTCGTAGCCGTCGCCGCCGGTGAGGGTCTGGCCGATATTTTCCGCAGTCTCGGCGCAGCCTATATTGTGTCTGGCGGCCAGACCAACAATCCCAGCACAGAAGAAATCTTCCAGGCGATTCAAGATGTGCCTACCGATAAAGTTGTTATCCTGCCCAATAACAAAAATATTATATTGGCTGCTGAAGCTGCCGCTAAACTAAGCCCCAAACATGTACATGTTGTGCCAACGCGCACAACGCCCCAGGGTTTTTGCGCCCTGTTGGCATTGAATCCGGACGGCGGGCTGGATGAAACGGCCGTTGCCATGCTAGACGCAGCCAATCAGGTCGCCACTGCTGAAATCACCCGCGCTACCCGCACTGTGACCCTGGATAATGTCGAAGTTAATGAAGGGGAGTTAATTGGGTTGGTTGACGGCCGTCTGGCGGCCTCCGGGGCAGAACTCGAACTTATTTTGCCACAGATACTGGATCAAATGGGATTGGACGAAAAGGAAATCCTCTCCATCTACACCGGTGTGGATGTCTCAAATGCAGATGCAGAAGCGCTGTCAGCAAAAATAGAGTCGCTGTATCCGGATATTGAAGTCGAGATTTTACCGGGTGGTCAGGCGCACTATTTTTTCATATTAGGTGCAGAATAATAACAATTGACGATTTTATACAGTTCAACCATAAAACAAAACATTCATGAGCATTCGAATCGTAACTGACAGCGCCTGTGATGTCCCACCCGATATTGCGGAAGCGCTTCAAATCACAATTATTCCGGTATACATTAACATTGGCGACCAGAGCTACCTGGATGGCGTCGAATTGTCGCGGCGTGATTTTTTTGAAAATTTGGCCGATTATCCCACCTTTCCCACAACAGCAGCTCCTTCAATAGGCACATTTACGGAGGTCTATCAGGGGCTTGTTGATGATGGCGCAACTGAAATCATTTCCATCCATATTCCCGCCAGCCTCAGCGCCACCTATAATTCTGCGCGGCTTGGCGCTCAAGATGTCAGCGGCGCAGACATTACCCTGTTTGATACCCAGCAGTTGACAATGGGCGCCGGTTTACAGGTCATTATGGCCGCAGAAGCCGCCGCAAACGGAAAAACAGCGCCCGAAATTATGGCTCTGCTTGAAGAAATCCGGCCAAAAGCACACATTTTCGCCCTGTTAGATACCCTGGAATTCTTACGGCGCAGTGGGCGTGTTAACTGGGCTCAATTTGGTGTGGGCACACTGCTGCGCATCAAACCCATCATCAGCGTAAATGAAGGCAATGTGGAGATGGCGGCGCGCGTGCGTACTTCTTCCCGAGCTGTTGCAAAAATGATCAGCATGGTAGAAGAGCTGGCGCCTTTGGCGCGCATTGCTATTTTGCATACCAATAACCTTGAGGGGGCACAAAACCTTCAAGAACAATTACAATATCTTTTTCCACCCGGGCAAACAGTACCCGTCATGGAAATTACACCGGCCATTGGCGCCCACGTTGGACCTAATGGGGTCGGGGTGGCATTCATCAGAGCATAAAAGCAGCTCTGGCATAGGCGCATAGACCACAATGCACCACTATCGTGTATCTATCCGCGCCTGAAAAAATACAAATTATGGCAAGATCATTTAATCGCTTAGAACGCGTTTTGGAACTGGAAATTCAACAAGATTATCAGAATAAGGCTGTGGTTGGCGGCATCCGGCAGTTCGCCGTGTATTGGGTCAGTCAGGCGCGTGAGGAAGCCCAGGACGAATCAGACCGGGCTTTTGTGGAACAAACGGCTGAAGTATTGATGGAATACGGCCGTTTACCCGGCAAAGAAGCACGCGCCAAAGCCATAGAAGCCTTAATGGCAAGCCTGCAGCGTCTGCAAGCACGCCAACCTGCCCCGGCTCGACCCAGGCGCCAGCCTGCTCCTAAAAAGCCGGCACCGGTTCAGGAAAAGTCGCCAACTGAAGAAAAAGAACAACAAGAAGTTCAAACGGAAGTGGTTGACACAAAGCCAGAACCCCCACTCTCGGCGCCCGATCCGGCGGGACTTTCGCAGTCCGTCCAGGCTTTGCGAGGAGTCGGACCCAAAATTGCTCAAAAACTCAACAAAGTAGGCGCAGAAACTATCTGGGAATTGATGTACATCTTCCCGCGTCGCTACGATGATTATACGTTGATGAAACCAATCAACAAGCTGCAATATGGCGAACAGGTCACCATCATCGGCACCGTCTGGCAAATCCGCGCCCAGCGTACACGCAATAACCAGGTCATGGTGCGCGCCACAATCAATGACGGCACCGGCGCGGTGCAGGCAACCTGGTTCAACCAACCGTGGCTAACCGAGCAGCTCAGCGCCGGCATGCAAATTGTGGTCAGCGGCAAAGTAGAACAATTTTTAGGCCGCCCTGTGTTTAACTCGCCTCAATGGGAACCGTTAGAATTAGAACCACTGCGCACACGTCGCATCGTGCCGGTTTATCCGCTGACAGATGGCTTGAACAGCAAAAAGATGCGCGATATCATGCGAACGGCCGTATCCGAATGGAGCCCGCGTTTACCAGATCCGCTGCCTGATGAAATACGCCAGCGCCAAAATTTATTCCGGTTACCCCATGCTGTCGACCAGATACACTTTCCGAACAGCCAGGAAATGCTGCACAAGGCACGGCGGCGCATTATGTTTGATGAACTATTCCTGCTGCAGCTCGGGCTGCAAGCGCAGCGTCACGAATGGCAATCCCAGGACGCACTCCCAATCCATGTCACGCCGGAGATATTAGAACCATTCATTCAAGCGCTGCCTTATCAGTTAACCGGCGCCCAGCAGCAGGTTATCAACGAAATCACAGCCGATTTGGGACGCAGCATCCCCATGAACCGGCTGCTGCAAGGAGATGTCGGCGCCGGCAAAACAGTCGTGGCCGCCGCAGCAATGTTTGCGGCTGCTAAAGCAGGCGCGCAAGCAGCCCTCATGGCGCCGACAGAGATTTTGGCGGAACAACATTATAAAGGGTTGAGCGCGCTGTTGGCGCCGCTTGGCGTCACTCTCGCGGTATTAACCGGGAGTACGCCCGCCAGCGAAAGAGAACAAATTGACGCCGGGCTGTCCAACGGCAGCATTCAGATTGTCATCGGCACGCACGCGCTCATTCAAGAAAGCGTCACATACAACAACCTGGCTCTGGCCGTCATTGACGAACAACATCGTTTTGGCGTTGATCAACGTGCAGCGCTGCGGCAAAAAGGGCCGCAAACGCAGTATGGAACAGCCAATCCGCACCTGCTTGTCATGTCCGCGACGCCTATTCCACGCACGCTGGCGCTCTCGCTGCATGGCGATCTGGATTTGTCGATTTTGGATGAAATGCCGCCGGGTCGCCAGGAGATTAAAACGCGCTGGCTGCGACCAAGTCAGCGTGAACGCGCCTATACCTTTGTACGCCAGCAGATCGCTGCCGGGCGTCAGGCCTACATTATTTTCCCGCTGGTCGAGGAATCAGATAAGATTGATGCCAAAGCGGCCGTTGCCGAGTTTGAAACATTAACAAACGAGGTATTCCCCGACTTGAAACTAGGTTTGGTACACGGTCGTCTTACGGGCAGCGAAAAAGAAGCAGCTATGCGCGCCTTCTACGCTGGCGAAACCAACATTTTGGTAGCGACTTCAGTCATTGAGGTTGGTGTAGATGTGCCTAACAGCACGGTCATAGTCATTGAAGGCGCAAACCGCTTTGGCCTGGCGCAGTTGCATCAATTCCGCGGCCGTGTAGGCCGCGGCGAACATCAATCCTATTGCATTCTGATAGCCGACGACAGCACACAGGACGCCGAAGAACGCCTGATGGCTTTAGAAAAAACCAACGATGGTTTCCTCCTGGCCGAAAAAGATCTGGAACTGCGCGGGCCTGGCGAATTCTTTGGACGGCGTCAGAGCGGAATGCCGGAACTGCAATTGGCCTCGCTTTTGGATATGCCGCTGCTGCAAGCAGCGCAAAAAGAAGCGCAAACTGTTTTTGCCGCCGACCCGCAGCTTGAACAACATGAACATCATCAATTGCGGGATCGCGTAGCTCAATTTTGGGAACAAGCCACAGACGTAAGCTAACGATGCGTTCACAAATATTTTCAAGAATTTTCTGCGGTTTACCTGATAACGTCCATTGCCTAAGCAAGGAGACCTACATTGATAAAACGAGCTGTTTATCCCGGCACCTTTGATCCCGTCCATTATGGACATATTGACCTTATGCGCCGCGGTGTAGCCTTATTCGACGAGTTGGTTGTGGCCGTTTATGATCACAGACGTCCAATTAAATCAGTTCTCTTTTCGATTGATGAGCGCCTCCAAATGATTCATGACGCGCTAGATGGAGATAATAACAACATCAAGGTCATGCCGTTTGGCGGCTTGTTGGTAGATTTTTCGCGTGAGATCAATGCCCAGATTATTGTACGCGGCTTGCGTGTGTTTTCTGATTTCGAATTTGAGTTTCGCTCCGCGTTAGCAAACAAACGCCTTGCTCCCGAATTGGAAACCGTGAGTTTGATGACGCGAGAAGAGCACACATTCTTGAGCGGCACTACCGTGCGCGAAATCGCCTCGCTGGGTGGGGATGTGTCCAGCATGGTTCCAGAAAATGTCGCCAAGGCGCTATATGCTCAATTTAATATTGAAAACCTGCAATTTGATCAAAACACATCGTTGCGTGATTAGGCGTCTTTCCTATAATTAAGAAATTTGAATGAGTTGTGTGGGTTAGGGAAGTAGAAACATGGATATCCAACACCTAGTTGATCGTCTGGAACAAATTTTAAACGAAAGCTTTCGGTTACCAGTGAGTGCATACCTGTTGGTAAATGAAGATCGAATCTTCAGCATCGTTGACCAAATGCGCGTGGCCGTGCCGGAGGAAATCAAACGGGCCCACCGCATCGAAGGTGAAAAAGATCGCATTCTGGCGCAGGCGCAAGAGGAAGCAGCGCGTATTCGTGAGCTGTCACGCCAGGAGGCTGGCGAATTGGTAAGCCGCGAAGCGATTGTAGATTCAGCTACGCAGCGCGCAGATATGATTCTGGAACATGCGCGGCGTGAGGCTGATGCGCTGCGCCAGGATGCAGATGTGTACGTTGTGGAGGTTCTTGCCAAGCTGGAGGAAGATTTATTGCGTTCCTTGACAGTTGTGCGTAATGGTTTGGAAAAGGTTCAACCGGAACCCATAGAACCGCCTCCGGTAGTTTCAGAATCAGAACCGGCCGAAGTGAATTCAAAAACAGGCCAATTGTCGGCGCCGCGATAAATTGAATTTACATGGTTTCTTGCGCTAAAGTGGGTCAGCGCTGCGAGAATAAGGGGCCGAGTTTTGTCGCCAGGAGCATATTACCGCTTACCTTCAGCTTGCCGGACATAAAAGCCATCTCCGGTTTGAGTTCCCCTTTTAGCATCGCTCTGAAATTATCATAGGTCATGGTAAGTTTACAACCGGCGTCTGGATTTTCGCCCATTTTGGCTCCGCCGGGAGCGTTTTGCAAATCGACCACATACAGCCCGCCTTCCTCACCGGTGATTTCAAACTGATAAATGGCGCCTACTTCGTCTATCCATTGCGGGTGGGCGGCTATGCGTTGGTCAATTTCGGCAAAAATACCTTGTGATTTGGTTGCGGCGGGGGCAGTTTCGGAAACGGCCGTTTCCACCTCCGTCTGTGGATGCAATTCCATCACGGCATTGGAAAGCACAACCTCGTCCCGTTCAGCCACTTTGACCTGGAAAAGGATGCGCGTGTCTGACTCACGCCACATCTCTGTTATGAGCGTTTCGCCGGGGAAAACATGTTTAGTAAAGCGCACCTGAATACTCTTGAAACGCGCCGGATCATTCTCGGCGAACTGCTTCAAAACGGCGCGCGCGCCAAACCCAAATGTACACAGGCCGTGTAAGATTGGCTGGTCAAAACCTCCCAAAGCCGCCATAGCCGGGTCAGCGTGCAGCGGGTTGCCGTCACCTGAGGAGAGCCGGTACAACAAAGCCTGGTTAGGGCTGGTTTTTTCTTCTACCACCGCATCAGGAACGCGTTCGGGCGGCAGATTCGTCTGACCTGACGGACCGCGCTCGCCGCCATAATTGCCAATGCCGCGAATGAACACCGAAACGCGGTTAAACGCAATCTCATCGCCGTTCTCGTCGCTACTCACACAATCAACATAGGCGAGTACGCCAGAGCCTTTGTCGTAAATTTGGGATATTGTGGCCCGGGTTGTGACGGTAGCGGAAATTGGAAGCGGCCGTTTCAATTCCAGGTATTGTTCACCATGCAGCAGCATCATGGGATTAAACGTCAGACCCGGCACGCTGTGAATCTGGTCAAATACTGTAAAAGGAAACGTCACCGCAAAGGTCGGCAGGGCTTGCTGTCCTTCCTGACTGAGTTCATATACAAAACGCAATTCCTTTGGATCGACGGGGTTTTTTGCGGCGCCGATAGAAAGGGCATAAAGACTCAACTCTTTGGCGCCATACTGCATGTCGCGCGGCTCAAATTCGAAACCCAACACCTGTTCCACATCAATAAATTCGTTGCCCAACCGGGTTTTCGCGTCAGCAGATTTCAAATTGGCCGTGATGGGATCAAAGGAAGCCATAGCGCTGGTGGGATAATCAGGTTCGTCAAAGTTATTAATGGTTGGCCACCCATCCGCAATAATTTCCGGCGTCAGCGCTTTGCTTAGAGGGAAAAAGGCGCCTTTACTGCGCTGCCAGCGTAAACGGGAGACCCAGCCGGCGCCGACTTCGAACAATTCGCCGTTAACCATGGTGCGCTCATGACACAAATAAACCACCAGAGGCGCGACATATTCCGGCTTAAGCTGTTCCACCAGGTCGGCGGGCAAAATCGTTTCTGTCATCCGCGATCCGGCCACCGGTGCAATCGCATTGACATGAATATTGCGTTTTTCGCCTTCAATGGCCAGCGTATTGGCCAGACCGACTAACGCAAGTTTGGCTGCGCTGTAATTGGCCTGCCCAAAATTGCCATAAATTCCAGCTGCGGAGGAGGTCATGATGACACGGCCGTACCGTTGTTCACGCATATGGGGCCAGGCGGCACGGGTCACTTTGTATGCGCCCAGCAGATGCACACGATAAATCAGGTCCCAATCCAGCGCCTCCATTTTGTGAAAGCTGACATCACGCAGAATGCCGGCGTTGTTGATCACAATATCAACCCGTCCAAAATGATCCAGCACAGTTTGCACAATGCGCTCACCATCTTCGACCGAATCATAGTTGGCGACCGCTTCCCCACCGGCGGCGATAATCTCCGCAACGACCCGGTCGGCGGCGGCGCTGCTAGCGCCTTCACCGTGACGGCCGCCGCCCAAATCGTTAACAACCACGCGCGCGCCGCGTTCAGCCAGCAGCAGCGCATATGCGCGTCCCAAGCCGCCTCCGGCTCCTGTGACAATCGCAGCGCGTCCGTCAAATCGTAACTGTTTTGTCATGATTTCTCCTGATCAACACCTATTTTAATTTTGGATTGTTAGCGTGGCGCGTTTTATCACGCTGTGTCTTTTTGGCCATGTTCTTTTTGAAAGCAGCCGTCAAGTCGATGCCGGTCTGGTTGGCCAGACAGATGAGCACAAAGAGAACGTCCGCCATTTCATCCCCCAGATCATAGACTTCATCTGATTTTTTGAAGCTCTGGTCGCCATACAGACGCGCCATGAGCCGCGCCATTTCGCCAACCTCCTCCATGAGAACGGCCGTATTTGTCAATTCCGAAAAGTAGCGCACGCCAATTGTGTTTACCCACTGATCAACAATTTTTTGGCATTCGCGTAAGGTAGGGTCTGTGTATTTATCCATCTCTTGCTGCCTCTAAATTGCCCAGATTGTATTCAATTCCGGCGAGTTAGGCATCTTAATTGCTACCAAACACCGCGCCCGCGTCGGTCAAACACACGTATCGGCCGACACAAGGGCCAGGCAATCGGGAGACAAGGTCGTCTGTTTTGGGCCAACGCCTTTCCCGATTGCCTGGCCCCTACCTAAAATCCTTGTATTCCATCGCAATTTCATGCAGTCGCGGATCCTCAAAAAAGTAGCGTTGGATAAATTAAACCGGCAAAATCCTGCGCAAACACCGCGTGATATGCTTCTTGATAGCGCGAACCCGCTTGCAAAGTCAGCAGCGTTTCACGATAGATCAAATCTAGCGGTGCGGTTGGCTCTTTTTGGGTTATGCACTGCCAAGTATCGGTCAGGAAACGGCCGTTTCTATCCATCATCATCGGCTGCAAAATCTTTTTGAGCTGCTCAATTTGCGCTGCGTTTAGCAACGGCGGACCACATAACACAAGTTTTCTGGGCATAAAATGGCATAGAAGCCGCTTGCTGTGGCGCAAAAGATTGGCCAAAACCGGGCGTGTCGGGCGCAATCAACCAATAATCGTCAGCGAGCAGTTCCATCAAACGCGTGAACATAGCCGAGGAGCTGGCAGTTTGATGCAGGAACACCAGCGGCGGCCCTGTACGCCATTTTGTCATGCGGATATGCACCTGCCCGGCTGTGGTTTTGAGGCAAGTTTATTGTTGTCCAGCTTCCAGGAAGATCATTTACGAGGAAAACCACAATGACCGATGCTTTAGACTGGCGCGCCAAGTTCGGCGTACTCGCGCCCAGTACCAATACAATTGTTGAACCGGATTTTTACCGCATGAGCGTTCCCGGCGTAACGTCCCACTTCTCACGCATCTGGATTCGCGATCAAAATTTAGGTTCCAATGACGCGATGGAAGCCCTGTTGGTGCAAATTCGAGAAGAGCTGGAATATTCCGTGCAGCGTATCATCACGGCCGAAGTGGATTACATGGTCATGGGCATGAGCGCCGAAACGTTTTGGGGCGGCATGGCAGGCAACCGCGTATTCATCCGCCAGATCAAAGGTTGGAGCGGGCTGGACGTGGCCACGGGCGCTGCATTTGTTTGGCGCCAAAAAAATTGGCGTCGTCACCCCTTACCAACTCATTGGGGATGAAAACGTGATCAAATTCTTTAACGAAATTGGCTTTGAAGTTGTGAATTTGAAGGGGTTGAAATGCCCAACGGCCGTTTCCATTGCCCACGTCACGGAAGATGAACTGCGCCAGGCGCTGCGTGAGGTCGATGGCGACGATGTAGACGCGCTGGTGCAGGCGGGGACGAATTTGAGCATGGTAGGCCTGGCCGATGAGGCTGAACGCTGGCTCGGCAAACCGGTGATTGCGATTAATGCCGCTACGTGGTGGATGGCGCTGCGCGAAAATGGCATCGAAGACAAAGTAAACGGCTGCGGACGTTTATTGCGCGAGTTCTGATATTACACCCCAAATCTATATCCGGCATGGCGTAACAGGCCAGTGGTCTGACCGTCAACCGCTTCCCCCTGGTTTTACAAGCCAGACCTATCTAGATGGCTCAACAAACGCTGCACGAACTGGTTAAAATACCGACGCCGACATCATTGACCGGGACGCTCTGAAAAAATGAGGCGACCAATAAGCGTTTTATCGATCTAACGTCACAACAACCGGAAAATGATCGGATGCCTGGCTCTCAATAAACTCTGCTTCTAAAGCGGTCGTATCAGGCGTGTGGAAAATCCAGTCAATGCGGTATTCGGGATTGGCGGCATTGGATGTATACCCAGGGCCTTCACCCGCTTCAGCCCAGGAGTCCACAAAACCGGCGTCCTGCACCATTTCCATTTGGGGCCAGCCGGGGCGCGCATTCATATCGCCTACCAGCACGGTATACGGCCGTTCATCCCAATAATCCAAAATCACTTCTAGCTGGGCCATATGTACCGCATTGAGATCGTCCGCCTTGTGCTGCAAATGCGTCGATATAAACAACAGCGGCTCCTGCCCATCCACATCAATCGTTGCGCCAACATAACCGCGCCGGATAAGCGTGCCCATTGTGGGCAGCAGGCCTGTATCTATCTGCGTAATCGGATAGCGGCTCAAGACGGCATTGCCCCACAGGGGATCCTCAATCGTGCTGATAAAAGCCACATAAGGCATATCAAGGCGGCGGCTGAGCCAGTTTACCAGATCGACGCTGCTGTCCAACAGCATGCCGCGCGATATTTCTTGAAAACCAACCACATCGGCGCCCGATGCTTCAATCACATCGGCCGCTTCTGCAATCATCTGGCGTCCCGACGTACCAAAACCGGAATGCAAATTGTAGGTCATCACGCGAATTGGATAATCGGAATCGGGCGGGGTTGGGGCGGGCTGTACCAGATCAATTATGAACAAAGAAACGGGTACAAGCAGCAGCGCCGCACCCAACGGCAGGGCATAAGTCAGGCGTTTGGTCGGGCGAACGGCCGTTTCCGGCAGAAACACAATCGCCAGAAGCCCACACAAGCCAATAAACAACGCGATAAAAACAAGAATTTCCTGCTGGCCAAACGGCAGCGGCAGTTCAAGCGAGATATAATATAGTAGCGCATCAATCAAAAACAGCAGCATTCCCAACAGCAGCATAAACGCCGGCGGAATCAATTTCGCACGCGGCTCGTTATAACCGACCAGAAGCGGCAGTACAAAGCCATTGCTCACCGAGGCTATCAGGAAAAACAACGCAAACCAGTCCGGCGCCAGCAGCAGCGCCACGACTGCGCCGACATAAACCAGCAGCCATAACAGCATTAACCATTTACTGCTCAATCGCTGCACGAGTGTTGCTGCCCACAACGCCCCCAAATTTCCCAACAGAATCAAAAGCAAAGCCAGTTCAGTCGACCAGCCGGTGAGCGTCGTTACCCAGCCCTGGTTATTGAAAATGAGCCATTGTAGTAACAACCATAGACCAAAGCCGACGAGCGCTAAACTGGGCCGCCAGGAACGGCCGTTTGCAACCCAGTTTCCGGTAACAACCAGCCATAACGCATAAGCAAACAACAGTAGCAGCAGCCCGATGAACAGCAGCGCCTGCCAGCCGCCAATCCAGCTCAAATCTAACGTGTAGGTGATGCCCTTCAGGGCCGTATCGGCGCTTAAACCCAGCAAAACGCCATAGACAAACGACATGCGCCCCAGTGACAACAGCAGCGGCAGCATCCACAAAAAGAACATCGCGCCGGCCATTGCAGCCCATAAATCAATGCCTGGCTCGCGCGAAATTTGCTCAATGAGACGCGCTGCAAGCAACCCAATGCCGGCGATAAGCAGCGCCTGCGAAGGCTTGAGCCATTTCAGCAGCAGCAAGACGACAAAACCGAGCAAAAAAGGGCCTAGCGCATAAGGAATCAATCCCGTCACGCTGATTTTGACGGTGTCACGCAGATACCAGCCAATCGAAGGAAATAAAACCCGCAGCAATTGGCCGCCCAAAATGATGGTCAAGGTGGTCAGGTAAAAAGGAGCCTGCTTTTTCATAGTTATTCTCGCTACAATGATACTCTAAAATGGCCTTGGTGTGTCCCCTAATTCCAATGAAATCCATTTTAACTCAGTCCGCCAGCAGCTCAGCAGCGGATTATTACCGCCCAACTCCATTTGCAAGCGGTGCATATGCGCCGCCGCTGCGCGGGCAATGCGCACCCCCGTGGCGGTGGAACCGGTAAAGGCGATTGCGTTTATACCTGGGTTTTCTACCAGCGCCGCGCCCGTTTCGGCGCCGTAGCCGGTAACAACGTTAAACGCACCGGGGGGGAATCCGGCAGCGTGCAGGATTCTGGCCAATTCAACCGCCACCAGCGGCGTTTCTTCCGATGGTTTGGCGACGACGGTATTACCGGCCGCCAGCGCAAAAACAACCATCTTGATCAACAGCACCAACGGCGCATTAAAGGGGGAAATCACCGCCACAACGCCCATCGGCTCACGGATAACGATGGAAAGGCGGTGGGGCTTGTCATTGGGGAAGGTGTCGCCATATAGACGCCGCGCTTCTCCTGCGGCGGCGCGCATCAGGCTGGCCCCGTAGACCACTTCGTGGCGCGCTTTGCGGATGATTGAGCCGCTTTCATCAATGATCAAATCAACAAAATTAGCTGTATTGGCTTCTATCAGGTCGGCGGATCGCAGCATAAACCGTTCGCGATCGGCCGGCGCCAGTCCTGACCAGATTGGAAAAGCGGCGCGCGCGGCGTTCCCAATACACCAGCCGGTTAACCTGCTGCCCCTGCGCCAAAACGTGTTCGACAACTCCCCATTCTGCAAACATTTCCAATGTCGCAGGATGGAAGGTGCTGGCGCGAATCTCCAGGCTTAACTGCGGTAGCGCCTCAAAAATTTCGACTCGAATGCCCTGATGTATCAATGCGGTTGCCAGGGAAAAGCCAACCGGACCAGCCCCAACAATAATGACCGGCATTGCATTTGCCTGATTCATATGACTTCACCTCGACTAATTGCGCAGGTCGCAAATGTTATAACATTGTAACAAAAGAACAAACCGTGACAAATTTGTAAATGGGTTAACATATCGTCAGATAAGGAGATTATGCGTTTCATATTTGCCATCTTTCTATAATAAATATATAGCTCCCCACTTTAGTCGTTGGCCGTTTTTAATTTAGCGATTAACGGCCAAGTAGTGCGTAAGCATCCTCTGAGTATGATCTATTTTTGGACGCTTACAATGAACTTTTCGCGGTTTACCTAACTCGTTTGTGGGTCGGTCTGCATTCCAAAACTCACCCCCACATTGACATCATCAGTATCACTTGTCGGCCAATATTATGTTGGCGATGAGAAACTGAGTATAATTTTTGGATAGATATTGATAAATAAGGTCGAGTGTATAACGGCCGTATTCGTTCCCGAATGATCGCAGAGGCGGTTTTAGCGTTATTGGAGATTGACATGTTTGAGGATTTTTTCTCAGGTAGTGCTCTCAATATTGTATATGGCGTTGTTGTCCTGATTAGTTTTATCTTTGCCATTATCACCTTAATTGGGGCAGAATTCGGTGACGCGGTTGATATTGATACGGATGTAGACGCCGATACAGGTATGAGTTTCTTGAGCATCAGCCCATTTGCACTGGCCATGTTTGGCGCTGCTTTTGGCGTCACCGGGCTTATTACCAGTATCTGGTTTGAGATGAGTCCGATTATCAGCCTGCTTTGGGCGACTGCCGCCGGGACGGTGGTAGGGCTGGTTTCTCAGGCGCTCTTTTTCTATGTGTTCTCGCCCAGCAAATCCAGTCACTACAGTCTGGCGCAGGATGCCGTCGGCCGTAATGCACAGGTAATTGTTACCGTTCCCAACGAAGGTTTGGGCACAATTGCATATGATAATGTAAGCGGCCGTGTTACGCTTGGCGCCCGCTCTGTCACAGGCAAGTCGATCAAAACAGGCGAAGGCGTCCGTATCGTCGATATTACCGGGCGTGTGGCTCTGGTTCATCCCATTGAGGAGAAATAAATCTCTCCTTTCTTTGGCGCACGTTCGGCATCCCTGTCTATACAATCTCTGAAGAGTACTTTGAACCAGCCTGATTTTAATAAGCAGTAATTAATGGCAAGCATTCGGTGCTAAAGAAAAGCGGCGTTTTGATATTTTCCAATGTAAGGGGATCAACCACATCACCTTACATTTCGCCAAATTTCAACAGCAGCCTTTGGTTGTCTGGAGGTCAATAAATTTCATGATCGGTATTGTCATTGGTATTTTGGTATTTGTTTTTATCTTCTTCGCCCTGGCATTTTCATACGCCAGTCGCGTCAAGAAGGTTGGCCCAAACGAAGTGCTGGTCATCTCAGGGCGTGGGGAAGGAAGGCGTGATGAGGAAGTAGGCCATATGAAAAGCAATTTTCGTATCATCACTGGTGGACGCGCCTTCATCTGGCCTGTTTTAGAGCGCGTTGACTACCTCTCGCTGGAAATTATGACCATCGACATAACGACACCGGATGTGCCCAGCAGCCAGGGCGTGCCGGTCACTGTCGATGGCGTGGCCCAAATCAAGATCGGCAGCGATGAAAGCTCCATTCGCACGGCCGCCATTCAATTCCTCTCCAAATCACAGGAAGAGATTCAACACGTCGCCCATGAAACGCTGGCGGGTCATCTGCGCGCCATCCTCGGCACGCTCACAGTCGAACAGCTATATCGCGACCGGGAGGCTTTCGCTCAAAAGGTACAGGAAGTTTCCGGGGATGACATGAACAGTATGGGCCTGGAAATCGTCTCCTTCGTGATCAAAGACATCAGCGACCAGGAAGGGTACCTGGAAGCGCTGGGGCGCCCGCGAATTGCCCAGGTAAAAAGAGACGCCGCGATTGGCGAAGCTGAGGCGGCGCGTGACGCCACGATTGAAAGCGCGCGCGCGCGCCAGGAAGGCGAATCGGCCAAATTCCAGGCAGAAACAAAAATTGCCGCCAGCCGCAAAGATTTTGAAGTTCAGCAGGCATCTTACCATGCGGAATCTAATCGCAAGAAAGCTGAGGCAGATCTGGCTTACACGCTGCAGCAAAACATCACCAACCAGACGGTGAAGTCTGAAGAGGTCGAGGTCGAAGTTGCAGAGCGGAAAAAGAAAATCGAGGTCGAACATCAGGAAGCGCTGCGCCGCGAACAGGAATTGAACGCTAACGTACGCAAACCGGCCGAAGCGGAACGCTTCAAGGTGCAAACTCTGGCCGATGCACGCCAATATCAACTGCAAACGGAAGCGTCTGGTGAAGCGGACGCGATTCGTAAGCGCGGCGAAGCGGAAGCTGACGCAGCCCGTGCACGCGGTATTGCCGAAGCGGAGGTGTTAAAGCAAAAGGGTCTGGCTGAAGCGGAAGTTATCCGCCAGCAAGGTCTGGCGGAGGCGGAAGCCACCCACGAGAAAGCAGACGCGTGGAAAGAGTATACTCAGGCGGCCATTTTGCAGCAGTTGCTGGATAAATTACCGGAAATTGCAGCGGCCGTTGCCCAACCCCTGGCCCAAACAGATCGCATCGTCGTCATAAGTAATGGTAGTGAAGATGGCGCCGGCTCAGGCGTATCCAAAATCACACAGGATGTCACCAACATCGTGGCCCAACTCCCCACTACCATTGAGGCGCTGACCGGTATGGATCTGATGAGTGCGCTAAATGACCTTGCCGGTCTAAAGACCAACGAGGAAAGCAAAAAATCGCCAGAAGAGGCCGGGAATCAAACGGTTGAAAAGCAAGACTAAGTCCGAGATTGACAGAGCAAAAGACGAAGGACAGACTTGTCCGTCCTTCGTCCTTCGGCATTTGAACTGCTAATCTGGTTAGGACTCAATTACTGCCGCTGACCAAAAAGATAATCCCCGCTACGCTAATTACCGTAAAAATCAACACCACAAGAATGAACAGCAGCACCGGCAATACAGCTATTAACAACGCTTTGCCGTCTGAAAACTCCTGGCTGATCTGCACCGCGCGTATATACACAATCCAGCCCCAAACGACGCCAATAAAACTGATAACGCCGCCCAGGTAAGGAATAAAGCTAAAGAACCCCAACAAATTGGGCACGGCATAGAGCGCCGTTAATCCCAAAAATGGGTTCAAACCGCCGCGCCCACCGGCCATTTTGGCGAACAACAGCACCCAGATTGCATATCCCATCCAGGCCCCCAAGTGCGCCAGTGGGCTGCTGAGCCAATTCCCAAAAGCTTGCAAAAAGCCGCCTACCGGTTTTGGCAGAGGCTGTGGTAGCGCTTCGATGGCCACGGCAATATCCAATCCAAAGCCGAAGTTTTCGCGGAATTGTTGCATGAATATTGTCTGGAATTCCTCATCTTGCGGCATAAATTGCATGGCCTGATCAAAACCACTAAAAAACTGTTCCTCAAACGCAGCCGCTTCTACAGGAGTAAAGGGCTGTAAATTCTCAATTAATTGGCTCACAAATGTTGGCAAAGCAACCACCAGGAAACACAAAAACAGGTAGAAAATACCCAGTTTCAGCGGGTTTTCGGCTGCCAGGAAACGCTCGAACGTTTTTTTATTGAGGGTTAAAACCCCTTTTATATCACTGATCATTGCGTTCATTTTAAAATCCCTCCCCAAACATTTGCGCCATGATCGGCGCCGCGATAAGGGCGGCGCTCAGGGCTATCAGGAAAGTGATGATGCCCAGGGCGATTAGCGGCAGCACAGTCGCCCACAGCGTACGCGCCCAGGACAGGTTATGCGTCACGCGCAGCGCCATATAGCGGCAAATCAAAACCCAGGTGCCGATGCCGGCAACCACCACGTAGGGAAGCACGGTCAACAGCAGTAAAAGCTGCGGGGCGGCGGCCAATGAAGTCGCTCCCAATGTCTGGCTTAACGTGCCGCTGCCGCCGAGCATGCGAGCAAATAGATAGGCGACAAGGCCATAAATCAGCCACACCAAGATCAATCCAAGCGGTTTGGTGATGAAACCTGACAGGGAGGAGACGGGAGTGGGGACGATATATCCCATGATTTGCCAGACCTGATCCCATACTTGCTGGAACATGGTCATGGCTTCTGGTTGGGCTTCAATGAACTGCCACCACGGCATTCTTTGATATATTTCAAAGATGGTGTCTTTAATTGCTGTCAGCGATGGACTGGTGGCCCAGGACAAGGTAACGCCGATGAAGTTGGCCAGCGCGACTGCCAACCCCAATATAATCAAAATGACCACTCCTTTTTTGGTCGGGCTTTCTTCATCGCGCATTGAAGCATAAGCATCCGGCTGCAAAAAAAGGGCATTCCATAATAACGAAAAACTTTGGGAAATTGTTTGCATATGACCCTCCAAAAGGTCCCTTGCGTAAAGGGTTCGCTGCTAAATCTGCAGGCTCCTAATTTGGTGCAGAAGCAGTTTCATTCCATACAACCTGTCGATATTATAACATTTGGAGGGAAAAATGAATAGCCCAGGTAATGCATTGGTGGACGTCAGATTTGTTGGCCATAACGGGTATGGTGAGGAAACACGGTATCTCAATTAGCAACGTAAGCCAATACGCGATTACGGCGGCGGGCCAGTTCGCTGGTGTAACGCCTGCCCAAACTACCGGCATGTTGGCGCGCCCAGGCAGTCAGGCATTTTTTGCCGGTTGGCGCCGCGTCCACATACAACAGATCCGCCATCAACCCATCAATTTCTTCGCGCGTCACGACCACATCATCCACCAAACGGCTCACCAAACGGCCAAATTGATAACCCACGGCGGGCGGCATATTGATTAACGGCCGTTTCCGGCCAATAATTTCCCCAATCATCTCCACCAGTTCACGGTAAGTAAATGTTTCCGGCCCAATGGCATTGATGATTACATTTTCGCGATTTGCTCCCCGCTCAACCGCCAATTGCGCCAGATCATCCACGTAAATCGGCTGCAGGCGGTAACGGCCGTCACCAAACAGCCCAAAAACTGGAAAGGTGCGCAGCATCCAGGCAATATTGTTGATCAAAATATCTTCTTTCCCAAACAGAACCGTCGGCCGCAAGATGGCGTAGGACATGCCGGAAGCGATCAAGGCCTGCTCCAACTCCGCCTTGCCGCGGAAATATTCCAGATGGGAATCGAGGCTGGGATTGGTAATGCTGACATGGACGACCCGTTTTACACCGGCGCGTCGCGCTGCCTCAAACAAGGCCAGGGTGTTGGACACGGCCGTTTCATGTGCAAAGGTCTGGTGATTAAAGCGCACCCAGTAGGTATTGTAAAGCACTTCAGCCCCCTCCAAAGAGGCGGCCAGCAGCCCCGGATCATCAAAATTGAACGGATAGGCCGGCACGCGCGCCCCAAATGGATTGGCGCGATACAGCGAATTGGTCAGCGTAATCACCCGCTGCCCCTGCGCCAGCAGCCGTTTTGTGATGTATTTACCTGAATAACCATACGCGCCGGTGACGGCATGAATTTTATAATCTGTCATAGTTTTCTCCAGTGAAAAGTCTAACGGCCAATCTTTTCATCATTAAACCCTCATTACGGATTTACGCAGATGCGATACAACAATCCGTATCATTCCGTGGCGAAAAATTTTCGGTAGAACGTCAGGTATCATTCTTCGCTTTCCCAAACAAACGCTGCACCGAATTCAAGCGCAGTTCATCCAGCGCCAGCAATGTACCCACAATATTGTCGAGGTTGTTGAAAAAACGCTCCATATTGTGCATGCGCTGGCGGTAGAAAAGCGCCAACTCCTGATCATCTGGCGCCAATTCAGCTTCACCAACCATCTCCATACTTTCGCTTACCGTGCGCAAAGCAAGATCAAACTCATTCTGTTCGCGTTCACGCAGTACGCCCTTGATCACTTTCCAAAAGTCGGTTTCCGCTTCGTAATAATCCTTGCGGTCGCCAAGCTGGATACGTTTGTGGACCATGCCCAGCCGCTCAAGCTGGCGTACGTTGGTGCTGACAGCCCCTTTGGTAACGCTGACCTGTTCCACAATCTCGTCCAACGAAAGGGGCGTCGGCGACAGGTACACCGCGCCATAAATTGCGCCCATTGCGCGTGAGAAACCCCAAAAGCTGCTGATGCGGCTCATGCCCTGGATAAAGTTTTCGCGTGCGGTTTCGAGTTCTGATGTCATATTGTTTTTATCAATCATAACGTTTAGTACAAACTAAATGTAGTATATAAACAAAATCTCAAACTGTCAAATCAAACAGCAACGGCCGTTTCCAAAACGCGGTATACTATAAACGTGGCTGCTTTACTCCTGAAGACCAAACTCTTTTTTCCGTCGCCGCCAGCGACCATTGTGCGACGAAACCGGCTACTTGAACGCCTCAATCAAGGGCTGGATCGCAAAATGACGCTTATTTCTGCGCCGGCCGGCTTTGGCAAAACCACGCTCCTGGCGGCCTGGGTGGCTTCATTTGAGGATCTCGAATTTGAGGCAGGCATGAAGCCGCTGTTTGCCTGGCTGTCGTTGGATGAAGGCGACAACGATCCCTCGCGCTTTCTGGCTTATCTGCTGGCCGCCTTGGAAACGATTGTACCGACCGAAGCAACGCTGCCATCCCCCACGCCGCAAAGGATGCCGCCCGCGATTGAACAAACGTTAACGGCCGTTATCAACACCCTCACTCGAATCAATGCCCCCCTTATCCTCATCCTCGATGATTTACATCACGTTGAACAGCAGCCAGTACACGATGCACTGACATTTCTGGTCGAGCGCCAGCCACCGCACCTGCACCTGGTGATTGCCACACGCGCCGATCCGCTGCTGCCCCTGGCGCGCCTGCGGGCGCGTGGGCAGTTACTGGAGCTGCGCGCAGCGGATTTACGCTTTACGAGCGACGAAGCGCATCTGTTTTTGGAGAGAGTGAGCGGGTTGGCGCTAACGGCCGAAAACATCGCCGCCCTGCAAGCACGCACCGAAGGCTGGGCCGCTGGTCTGCAATTGACCGCATTATCATTGGAACGCCAAAAAGATATCGCCGCTTTTATCGCCGCCTTCACCGGCAGCCATGAATACATTGCCGACTATTTGCAAACTGAAGTCCTCAATCAGCAGCCGGCGGCCCTGCAGCAGTTTCTCCTGCGCACCTCAATTTTGGATCAGTTAACAGCCCCCCTTTGCAACGCGCTGACCGAACAAAGCAATGGACAACAAACGTTGGAGCAGATCAAAGAAAAAAATCTATTCCTGCTCGCTCTTGACAATGAGCGCTGCTGGTACCGTTACCACAGCCTTTTCGCCGAACTCTTGCGGCAGCGCCTGCAACGGCTTTTCCCGGACCTCCTCCCCATCCTCCACGGGCGCGCTTCTGCCTGGTATGCGCAGCAAGACCAACTGCCGGAAGCCATCCAACATGCTCTGGCGGCTAACAATTTTGTTGAAGCAGCCAGGCTAATTAGCGCGGCAGCCGACGAAATGCTGCTGCGCGGGGAAATCACAAGGTTCATTGCCTGGGTACAACAGTTGCCGGCCGAACTAATACGCATAAACAGTACCCTCTCCATCTATTATGCCTGGGCGCTGTGGTTAAACGGCCAACCGCTCGCCAAAATCGAACCCTGGCTTCCGGATGGCCTTTCACAGCCTGACGCCATGCCGCCGCAAACGCTGCCGCTTTTAGCCTATATCAATCTACTGCGCGGGCAGGAAAAAGAAGCAGCAAAGCTCTTGGGGCTGGCGCTAGAGCGTCTGCCAGAAGAAGAACACTTTCTACGCAGCATCGCTCACTGGCTAAAAACCATAGCTGATCTGCAAAACGTTGATCTTGTCGCCAGCTCTGAACATCTGGCAGGTCTTGCGCAGCAGTTCCCCGATGCACGTGGTCAGATGGTGGTGGTTTTTGCGCTGTGTAATCAGGCCGAAATCCTTTTCACACAAGGGCGATTGCAGGCGGCGCAAAGCATTTTTAGGCGCGCATTGGCCGCTGCAACAGACGGACAGGAACGCCCACTGCCAATTGCCGGGGCTGCGCTCATCGGTCTGGGCGGGTTGGCTTATGAATGGAATGATTTACAAGGGGCAGAAAAGGAGTTGCGTGCAGGCATAACGCTAATCCGCCAATGGTCTGAGATTGCAGCGCTGGATGGTCTTGTCTTTTTAGCGCAAACGCGGCAGGCGCTGGGCGATGTAGACAGCGCCCACGATTTATTGAGCGAAGCGGCCGCCATTGCCGCCAGGTTTGACGCCACCGAAATCGACGATTGGATCGTTTCTCTGGCGCAAACTCGCTTTACACTGCAGCAAGGCGACCTTCAAAAAGTCCGAGATTGGATCAAACGGCGTGGTTTAGACAAGGACACGGCCGAAATTGTACCACAGCAAACCATAATGCTTGCCGATCGTCTGCGCAAATATGAACTGATTATTCTTGCCCGGCTGCTGCTGGCCGAAAAACGTCCGGCGGATGCACTGGCTATTTTGGAAGCCGTAATACCTTTGATCGAGCAGCGCGGGCGCACACGTTTCCTAATTGAAGCGTTGACTCTGAAAGCAATGGCCTATGAAGACAGGGGCGCGCAGTCGCAAGCTTTAGCGACATTGGAAAAAGCTTTGCAGTTGGCCAAACCCGGGGCGCATGTGCGTATTTTCATTGATGAAGGCTACGATATGGCGCAATTATTGTATCAGGCGCTGGCATCAAGGCATTATGCCCGAATATTGTGGGCGTTTGTTGGCCGAATATTCAGAACCATCACTACAGGCTGAAGCTGCGGGGGATTTATTACAATCGCTCAGCCCACGCGAGATCGAAGTACTGGCGCTAATCGCCCAAGGGCAAACGAACCGGGAAATTGCCGCTGAGTTGGTGCTTTCTCTTAGTACGGTAAAGGTTCACAACCACAACATTTTCCAGAAGCTTAATGTGCAAAATCGCACACAGGCTGTAGCCCGCGCACGCGCACTGGGTATCCTTTAACTCATCTCTTCTCATCCTTTGGGATTTCCGAATAGTTTCTGCGGTTGCAACTATACAGGTCTAAGAACTTCTTAGAACTATAGTATAAATAAACGTCATGGATTACCAGCAAGAATATGAGCAGCTAAAGCAAAGGATGCAAGAGCTAGAAGCTGCCTTGCAAGCTGCCCAGCGGCAAATCACAGAACTAACTGCCCTGCTGAATCAAAATAGCCACAATTCCCACTGGCCATCCAGTCGAGACAAAAGCCGTAAGCGCGCAGTTTACCTAAATACACATTGACTACATCCTCTGAGCAGACGTATAATTGTTATGATTTGCACAATAGAATAAGACCTTCGGGGCAGGGCGAAATTCCCGACCGGCGGTGAGGTCTGCGCAGACCAAGCCCGCGAGCCTGAGCGATTTAGAATTGATGATTGCCTGGGCAGATCTGGTGAAATTCCAGAGCCGACAGTTAGAGTCTGGATGGGAGAAGGTAAACAAACAGCCGCGCTTCCGTTGACGTTTGCCCCACATAATTTGTGGGGCTTTGCATTTGGGTATGATCAAGGCACGGTCGGGAGATCTGCTTTGAGCGGCCGAGTGTGGATCCCTTCGCGCATCCTATTCCCCTGCCAACAGTAAAATATGCGAACACAAATTTTGCGTTTTTTAAATGCCCAACCCACCTGGGTAACGATTTTATTTTCGGGACTGCTGCTACTGGCAGTATGGCAGTTGACGATAACTGTTGGCGGATATCCGGCTTTCATTCTACCAGGTCCTCTGGACGTATGGCAGCAGTTTTTGGTTGTGGTGGGAGACGGCCGTCTCCTGCGCCACAGCCTCGTTACCATCAGCGAAATTATCCCCGGCCTGCTGATCGGCTGCCTGGTCGCCATGCCGTTGGGTTATTTCATCGCCAAATCGGCGCTGGCCGAACGTCTGCTCTCTCCCTATCTAATTGCTTCCCAGGCCATCCCGATTATTGCGCTGGCGCCACTGCTGGCGATCTGGATTCGCTCCACCTACTGGGCGCGCGTATGGGTCGCCGTACTGGTGGTTTTTTTCCCCATTCTTGTTAACAGTATTGCCGGATTGCGCTCTGTACCGCCCGAACTGTATGAACTGATGCACTCGCTGCACGCCAGCCGCGGCCAGATTTTCCGAAAGCTGGAACTGCCGGCGGCGCTGCCCATCATGCTGGCCGGCTTAAAAATCGGGGCTACGTTGGCGGTGATTGGCGCGCTGGTGGGGGAATTTGTGCAGCCCAAAAGCGCCGGCCTCGGTTTCATGCTGACTACCGCGCGGTACCAATTCAAGACGGATGAAGTATTTGTGGTTTTGTTCACGCTGGCGGCTATCGCCCTGACCCTTTACGGGCTGGTTGTGCTGTTGGAAAAGCGCCTGCTGCATTGGCAAATACAAAAATAATCAATTGGAGGATTACTTTGAAACGCTTCCATCTTTTTTCAAGCATCATTTTATTAATAATTTTATTGGCGGCTTGCGGCGGAAAGGCCGAACCGGCGGCAGAAACGGCCGAATCCCTACAAATCCGCCTGCCCATGGGCTACATTCCCGATCCCCAATATGCGCCCATTTACGTCGCTGTGGACAAAGGTTACTTTGCAGAAGAAGGCATTGAACTTGAATTTGACTACAGCTTTGAAACTGACGGCATGGCGCTCGTGGGGGCTAGTGAACTGCCGTTTGCTATCGTGGGCGGCGATCAAGTCATTCTGGCGCGCGCGCAGGGTTTGCCAGTCGTTTATGTGCTGGAATGGTTCCAGCGTTACCCCATCGCCGTGGTGAGCAAAGCCGAAATGGGCATTGAAACGCCGCAAGATTTGGCCGGTCATACTATTGGGCTGCCCGGTTTCTTTGGCGCCAGCTATGTGGGTTTTGCGGGACTGCTTTCGGCCAATAGCATGACGCAAGATGACGTCGAAGCGTTGGAAGTTGGCTTTACCCAGGTGGAGACGCTGCTGGCCGATCGGGCTGATGCGGTGGTCGTTTTTGCTAACAATGAACCCATCCAGCTAAAAAATATGGGCGAGGACGTGAACGTGATTCAGGTGGCCGACTATATCGATCTCGTTTTTAACGGCATCGTCACCAATGAAGATACGATCAGCAATAACCCCGAACTGGTCGAACGCTTTACGCGCGCCTTTTTACGCGGATTGCAGGAGACGTTGGAAAACCCGGATGAGGCGTATGAAATCAGTAAAAAGTATGTCGAAGGATTGGATGACAGCCGGCGCGAGGTGTTGGATGCGTCGCTGCCGCTGTGGGAAGCAGAGGTTTTGGGTTATACCGAAGATGCAGCCTGGGCCAAAACGCAGGAAGTTTTGTTGGAGATAGGATTTCTGGACGGCCCTGTAGAAAATTTGGATATGGCCTATACAAATGCGTTTGTTGAGTAGGTGAATGAAGGAAATATGGAGTCTGAAGGCGAGCCGTTTATAACGTTGACGCATGTCGGCCACATTTTTGCTGATGACGGTACGCATGTCCTTGATGATGTGTCGCTGGAGATTGACGCGGGCGCATTTGTTGCGCTGGTGGGGTCGTCCGGTATTGGCAAATCAACGCTGCTGCGGATTTTGGGCGGTTTATTGCAGCCTGCTTCCGGGGTGGCGCTGCTTAACGGCCGTTCCCCAATTGACACCCAAACGCCCATTGGCATTGTTTTTCAACAGGATAACCTGATGCCGTGGCGCACGGCCTTTGAAAATGTGCGTCTGCCGTTGGAATTGAGCGGGGTCAACGGCCGTGTCGCCGAAGATCGCGTGCAGGAGATGTTCAAGCTGGTAGGGTTGGAAGGAGCTGAACGCAATTATCCCAGCCAATTATCCGGCGGCATGGCGCAGCGTGTGGCGATTGCGCGCGCGCTGGTTCACCGACCTGCGCTGCTGCTGCTGGATGAACCCTTTGGCGCGCTGGATGCGCTGACGCGTGAACGCATGGGGCAAGAACTGCTGCGCATCTGGCAGGCGATGCCGGTTACCGTTTGCATGGTGACCCACAGCATTGACGAAGCGGTTTTTCTGGCGGATGAGGTGTTGGTGATGGGCAGCGCCGATGGCAATGGCGGACCGGCGACTATTACCCACCAGATCCCTATCAAAATCCCACGGCCGCGTGATTTTAGCTTGCGTCGTTCCGAGGAGTTTTTGAAATGTGAGCGGATTGTACGTGACGCCATTTAGGTAAACGAAAAAAAAGCGCAGATCATAATTTGGTCTGCGCTTTTATGCTTTTTTAAGCCGGTCAGGCTTCGTCTTCGTTGGAACCTGGTGGGTCTTGAACGGCCGTTTCTGTCATCTCACTCTTGGCCGCTTTACGGCGGGCGCGCCGCCGGCGTATATAGCGCACTATTAACCACAGCGGGATACCAATTAGCAGCACAATCGGGAATACAAATATCAGCAGCCAAATCAACAAACTCAACAAAGCTTGCAAAGCGTTGATTAATGCTTCGATCGCATTACGCACGACGCCTTCAGGCTGCCAGCCGGCCACCTGGATTGGCTGCGCCAAAATATCGGGCGTCAGGTTAACGGTAATTGTCGAAAAAGCGGATGACTGCTGCAAATATTGGATACGCCCTTTCAGTGATTCTATTTCAGCTTCCAGACGGCTTAATTCTTGATTGACCGCCAGCGCTTCTTCAACGTCCTGGGCTTCATCCAAAAAAGTGCGCACGCGATCGGCCGTGGCTTCCAGGTTAGCCAACCGCGCCGACAGGTCCACATACTCCTCGGTCACGTCCTGGCCCGAAGTTGAAATGGCTGTAACCTCTAAAGCCAGACCTTGAATTGCATCCAACGCGCTCTGGAACCCTTCCGCCGGCACGCGCACCGTCATGTTGCCCGTTTTAGCGCGCTCATCATACTGGAATACACTGCTGTCCACGACCCAGCCGCCGTTGCTTTCGACCATTTGCACAATAGTTTGCATCGCTTCTTCCGTATCGGTGACGACGATGCTCATGTCGGCCGTGCGGATAATTAAGCGGGATTGAACCGGTTCGGACTGATTAAGCGAAGCATCAGAGGCGGAGTCTCTCTGGAACGCCAACCCCATTTCAGCCTCTTCCAGCGCCATTTCTGCAGCGGGCGGTTCCGGAGCGGCTGCGCCCATAAATTCAGCGCTTTCAGCAGGGCTGTTTCCACATGCAGCCAGCGCCAACATAAACAGAATAAAAAAAATAGACACGAATTTTTGCCTGGTCATGGTATCTCCTGAAAGCTAGACAGATTGATTTATTGATTACTTCTGCTGAGACAACGCTGCTGCTGTGTAAAAAGTTCCCTCACCACCCGTATGCAAGGCGTGCAATCAGGGGCGTGGGTAGTTTTGCAGCGCGCATTTGGGCCTGTGTTTCGGCAATGGGGTATTCAACGCGGTGAAATTCCCACGCCAGTTCTTCTGTGTCCAGCAGGGCAAAGGCGGCGCGTGGATCGGAATCACGCGGCTGCCCGACGCTGCCGGGATTGAGGATAACGCGCGCGTCGCCCACATAAATTGTTTCCTGATAATTGGGAGTGATCCCCACCACATCACCCGGCGCGCGCTCGGCCAGAAGAATTGGTACGTGGGTGTGACCTACCAGACAAATGGCTGTTTCCATGAGCGCAAAATTGGCAACGGCCGTATCCTCATCCAAAATATACTCCCAAACCGGCTGACGCAAGCTGCCATGCGCCAGTGAAAACCCCTCCAAAAGTCGTTTGGGCGGCTGCGCTTCTAAATAGGCGCGTGTTTGCGGCGTCAACACCTGCCGGGTCCAATGCACAGATTTTTGCGCCTCCGGATTGAAATCACGGATGTCCAGCTTGTCCAGGGCGGCCCAATCGTGATTTCCGGTCAGGCAGATATGGTCATATTCACGCAGCAAGGCAACGCACTCATTTGGTTTAGGACCGTAGCCGACCAGGTCGCCCAGGCACCAGATTTGGTCCCAAAGACCCTCCGCAGCCGTCATCACCGTCTCAAAAGCTGCCAAGTTTGCATGAATGTCTGAGATAACCAAAATACGCATCGTTTTCTTCTGCCCCTTTGTCACAATAATACCATGATTGCATGAAAAATGACGGACATTGTCAACATAAGTACCCTCTCTTACCAGAGGATTGTATAATTGAGTGTATGGCTATTTTAGATGAACGCACCTTGGACTTCACCAGCAACAGCGTTGAGCAAACGGTGCGTCTGGGTGTGCGTCTGGGCGGATTGTTGCAGCCGGAAGATATGCTGTGCCTTTCGGGCGATCTGGGCGCGGGTAAAACAGTGCTGGCGCGCGGTGTTGGACGCGGTTGGGGCACGGCCGTTCGCGTGACCAGCCCTACATTTACCTTGATCAACACATATCCGCGCCAGCATGATAACCGTATCCTGTATCATATTGATTGTTACCGGCTGGAAAGTGACGCTGATGTAAATACGGTCGGGCTGGATGACATTTTTGCCGCCGACGGCGCTTTTATGATTGAATGGCCGGAACGGATTCAGGATTGGCTGCCGGCCGGTTATTTATGGATTCACCTGGTCTATTTGAACGAGACAAAGCGCAAATTGCGCTTGATTGCCACCGGCAACCGGGCAACCGCTTTGTTAAAAGAGTTCAAGCGCAGCGCTTTTGGTATTTGATATGATTTTAGCAATTGACACCGCAACCCGCTGGATGGGAGTGGCTCTACACGACGGCGCGGCCGTACTCGCCGAAATTGGGCAGCGCAGCATCAATACCCAAACGATAGAACTCGCGCCTGCTATTGATGGTGTGCTCAGCCGCGCGAGCGTGCGCGCTGACGATCTAAAAGCAATTGCTGTGGCGATCGGACCGGGTTCGTACACCGGTTTGCGCGTCGGACTGGGCGTCGCCAAAGGTTTGGCGCTCGCTTACCAGACGCCGTTGATTGGCGTGCCGACGCTGGATATTGTGGCAGCGCAGTTTGGCGAGATGCCGGACGAACTGCTCATCATTGCGGAAGCAGGTCGCACGCGCATATTGGCGGGACGCTACCAATGGCAAAAACGAGGGTGGCAAACAGAAACGCCGCCTGAGATTTTTACCTGGGAAGGGCTGCTGGAGAGTTTAAACGGCCGTTCCATCCTGGCCGGAGAAATTTCCGCCGACGCCAATAAATTGATCCGCAACAGTGGTAAACAAGTTAGCGTTGTTGCGCCGGCCGCTCAGGTACGCCGCGCCGGGTATCTGGCTGAAATTGGGTGGCAGCGGCTGCGCAAAAAACAATTTGATGACCCGGTTACGCTAACCCCAAACTATTTACGCGACCCGGCCGGCGCATAAAGCGTTTTCTTTGTATTTATGCTTTCACCCCCATACCCCTGGCAGTTACGGCCGTTACAACTGGATGATCTGGATGATGTTTTGGTCATCGACCGGCTCTCGCTGCCCACACCTACCAAAGCGGCCGTGTACCGTTATGAACTGGCTCAAAATAAACTGGCTCATTATCAGGCGCTGGCGGTCGTGGGAAACGGCCGTATGCCCACATTAATTGGTTTTGCCGGCTATTGGCGCATGGGAGACGAAATTCACGTCAGCATGATAGCGGTGCATCCCGATTGGCGCGGGCGCGGGCTGGGTGAATTACTGCTTTTGAATCAGCTTTTTGATGCGGCGGCCATGAATGCCGATCAGGTTACATTGGAAGTGCGCGCCAGCAACAAGGTCGCCCAGGCGTTATATGCAAAGTACGCTTTTGTCGAGGTAGGCCGCCGGCCACGCTATTATAAAGATACCGGCGAAGCGGCCGTGTTGATGACGCTTGATCTGCACAGCACGGCTGCATTTCACCAAACGCTCTCTCAATGGCGTGAAACACTTTATACGCGCCTTGCCGGTGCGGATTTTCCAGCGTGAAGTTGTATAAACCAACAAGCAAGTTCATGCACACGCACCCATAGTGCATGTTTTTTCGCCACATGGGACCTGTTTCATGAATAAACCACATTGCACAACGAAGTAGAGATAACATGGACTTTTTCATCACGGGCGGCGCCGGTTTTATTGGCTCTAACAGCGCCGATCATTTTTTACAGCAGGGTCATTCGGTCACAATCTATGATAATTTGTCGCGCGTCGGCGGGCGGGCAAATCTCGCCTGGCTGCGTGAGCGCCACGGGGATGCGCGCCTGCGTTTTGTCGAAGGGGATGTGCGTGACTATGCCGCCTTGACCGCCGCCATTCCGGGCGCCGCTGTAGTTTTGCATCTCGCCAGCCAGGTTGCCGTAACGACCTCGGTACAAAATCCACGTGAAGATTTTGAAATTAATGCCCTCGGCACGTTTAATGTACTGGAAGCGGTGCGTCACCAATGTCCAGAAGCGGCCGTTTTGTATGCTTCAACGAACAAAGTGTATGGCGGCATGGAAAAAATTGAGGTTGTGGAGCAAGAAACGCGTTATGCGTATGCCGATTTCCCGCATGGCATTCCCGAAACCTACCCGCTTGATTTTCATTCTCCCTACGGCTGCTCAAAGGGGGCCGGCGATCAGTACATGATTGATTACGCGCGCATTTATGGCTTAAAGACGTTGACTTTGCGACAGTCATGTATATACGGCCGTCGCCAGTTTGGCGTTGAGGATCAAGGCTGGGTCGCTCATTTTATTATCGCAACGGTCATGCAGCGCCCGATGTCAATCTATGGCGACGGCAAACAGGTGCGCGATCTGCTGCACGTATCTGATTTGATCCATGCTTATGAGTTGGGCATCGAAAAAATCGACGCACTCAAAGGCCAGGCGCTAAATTTGGGCGGCGGCCCGGCCAACACGTTGTCCATTTGGACAGAATTTGAACCTTTGCTGCAAACATTGACCGGCCGGCCGATTCCAGTTACTCATGGCCGCTGGCGCCCCGGCGATCAGAAGGTCTTTATCGCCGACATTCAAAAAGCCGCCAGACTCTTGGGGTGGACGCCGCAAATCTCACCTGCGGAGGGCATTGCCGATCTGTATGAATGGGTCGCAGGCAATCGGAATCTTTTTATCAATTAGCCCTCCTGGCAGTTTCTCGGAGAAAGAAAATTTAGCCGCAAATGTGGTTTCATTAAATACACTTTGAACCATGCCTTTTGCACCTTGCTCTCACACCCCCACAATGCTAAACTAGCTTCATGTCCCAGGCTCTTTATCGCAAATGGCGACCGTCTCGCTTTGACCAGATTATTGGTCAACAGCACATCACGCGCACGCTGCAAAACAGCGTTGCAGCGGATCGTATTGGCCATGCGTACTTGTTTTGTGGACCGCGCGGTACCGGCAAGACCACTATGGCGCGCCTGTTGGCGAAAGCGGCTAATTGTTTGCATGATGATCCCGCGCAACGGCCGTGTAACCAATGTACAATCTGCAAAGCGATCAACGCCGCCCGTTTTCTTGACTTGATCGAAATTGACGCCGCCTCCAATACCGGCGTGGACGATATGCGCGATTTGCGCGAAAAAATCAATTTTGCGCCTAATCAAGGACGTTACAAAGTATATATTGTCGACGAAGTCCACATGCTTTCGACGGCGGCCTTTAATGCGCTTTTGAAAACCCTGGAAGAGCCGCCCGCCCACGCCATGTTTGTGCTTGCCACAACGGAAGAACACAAAGTGCCGCTGACGATCAAGTCACGCTGCCAGCAGTTTAATTTCCGTTTGTTAACCATCGCCGAAATTACGCAGCGACTTGAATGGTTGGCGGGCAAGGAGTCGCTCACTATTGAACCGGCGGCCCTGGACTTAATTGCGCGCCAGGGAGCCGGCAGTCTACGTGATTCAGAAAGTTTGCTCGACCAACTGATTGTTGCGCCGGGCGATACGATCACATTGGAACGGGCGCAAATGGTGTTGGGGACGGCTTCGAATACGGCCGTTATCACGCTTACCGCTGCCTGGCTGAATGCTGATGGGGCAGAGGGGCTGCGAATTATTCATAATGCGCTGGCATCCGGCGCAGACGCGCGCCAGTTTTGCCGCCAAATTGTCGCCCATCTGCGCCAAATGCTGCTTCTGCAGGCGGCCGGCGCCGACCTGGCGCTGGAAATAACGACCGATCATAAAAACGCCTTGTTGGCGCAGGCACAACGCGCGCCGCGCCAACAATTGATTGCGGCCATAAAACGATTTAATGACGCCGCCCTGCATCCGGCCTCAAGCTGGCAGCCGCAGTTGCCGTTAGAACTGGCTTTCATAGAGATGCTGCCCGCCGCGCCGGCGCCAGATTATATTGCGCCAATCCGGACTGAATCAGCTTCGCCTGAGCAACATGCCGCTGAGGCCGCGCCCGCAGCAACGCCTGAATCAAAAAGCGAACCAGTGTTCGATGAGGTGGATGAGTTTGAAAGCGAAGTTGTGGGGGAAACGGCCGTTTTCAGAGAGCCTGAACCCGTTTCACAACCAACACATAACCTGACGCTCGAAACGTTCCAAACTCAATGGCCGGCGATGATGGCGCAAATTGGCCAGCAAAATAAAAATTTGCCCGCGCTGCTGGCCATGAGCAAACCGCTTGCTGTTGAAGTTGACACCCTCATATTGGGTTTTGATTATCCCATTTTCAAAAAAAAGTTTGATGACACGCCTGGCGCGGCTAAAGAGATGGGCGAACTGTTTTCGAGCCTGTTAAAAACAAAATGTAACGTACGCTGTGTTGTGACGAGCGAGTACACGGTACCGATTAGCAAAGTTGAATTCCAGGCGTTGGCCGAAGAATTAGGCGGCATTGTCCGCGAAGAGTAAGTGCAAGAAGGAGTAACCCATGGCAAAAAGACCTTATCGTGGTAAAAGTAAAAAGAAATCCCCCGGCGCCGGCAATATGATGGCGCAGTTCCAGCAAATGCAGCAAGAGATGGTCGAAGCGCAAAGCGCCCTGGAAAATGAAACAGTCACTGTGACGGCGGGCGGCGGTGCGATCACTATTGTGATTACGGGACATCAACGTCTCCAATCAATTGAAATTCATCCTGAATTATTGGATCCGCAAGAAGCGGAAATGCTGCAAGACATGCTGGTGGCAGGCATCAACTCGGCGATTGAACAGTCGCAGGCGTTGTCGGCCGAACGTATGGAAGGCATTACCGGCAATATGGGCGGCCTGGGCGATATGCTTGGCGGCCTGGGATTGGGTTAGATAACTGTGGCGCGCCACGTATTGCCCCAGCCGGTACAGCAGTTAATTGATGAATTCGCGCGTCTGCCCGGCATTGGCCCCAAATCGGCCTCTCGGCTGACCTTTTACCTGCTGCGCGCGATGGATGATCAGCCCTTGGAACTGGCGGCGGCGCTGCAAGATTTGAAGGCGCGCACGCAGTTTTGCTCGATCTGTTTTAACATTACTGAAGTCAATCCCTGTCTGATTTGTCAGGATGATACGCGCGACGCACAGTTGTTATGTGTCGTTGAAGAGCCTCTGGATGTCCTGGCGATTGAACGTACGCGCGCGTTTAACGGCCGTTACCATGTTCTCCACGGCGCTATCTCTCCTGTTGAAGGGATTGGTCCTGAAGACCTGAAAGTGGCCGAACTGGTCGAACGTGTACAGCAAGGCAGCTTTCGAGAGATGATTCTGGCCACCAATCCCACGTTGGAAGGTGAATCCACAGCCCTTTATCTACAGCGACGATTGGTAAACAATCCCATAAAAATGACCCGTCTGGCGCGGGGTTTGCCGGTAGGCGGTGATTTGGAGTATACCGATGAAATCACGCTGGGACGCGCGTTGGAAGGGCGCCAGGAACTATAACGAATTTGCTCGCCCTTAGCCCTTGTGCTAATATTTTGCCCACTGTCGTCAATGTGAGCATAAGGATGTTGGCAATGGAGACAATGGGGTGTCGCCAAGCGGTAAGGCAGCGGACTTTGAATCCGCCATACGTAGGTTCGAATCCTACCACCCCAGCACAGGGACTGAGTGGAAATTGCTCAGTCCTTTTTTGTTTTTGGCAGTGGCGCAATGTTTTTGCAACCTTTACTGCCCGGCCAATAAATTCGCGCCTGCGGCTGCGAAGCCGGCCTTCGCCCACATCACCAAAACGCGCCGCCTGTAATCAAAATCGTAAGTCCTGCGCCATACGCTGATGACAACGTGTTGGAAACCTGAGCAGGAGCGTATTTATGACTTTAGCAGTGCTGATTTTAGCGGCCGGGCAAGGAACCCGGATGCTGTCTAAGAAACAAAAAATATTGCATGATGTTGGCGGCAAGCCGATGGTGCAGCATGTATTTGATGCGGCAACGGCCGTCGCCGATATTCCACCTGTCCTGGTGGTGGGCAATGGTGAAGCCGGCGTGCGCGGTTTGCTGGGTGAGCAGGCGACCTATATTGTGCAGGCGGAGCAGCTTGGCACGGGTCACGCAACCATGATGGCTGCGTCTGAGCTGCAAGGCAAAGTTGACCAGGTCATCGTGACCTACGGCGATATGCCTCTGCTGCGCACTGAAACATTGGAACGGCTGGCTGACAAACAAGCCAAAACCGGCGCATCGGTTGTTTTACTATCGGTAACAGGCGCTATAGAATCTTCCTTTGGACGCGTCGTGCGCGATCAATACGGACATGGAGATGTGTTGGAAATTGTCGAGGTCGCCGAAGCGCGCCGACGGCCAAACACGGCCGAACTGCTTGCGATTCGTGAACTCAACGCCGGCGTTTACTGCTTTGACGCTGATTGGCTGTGGGCTAATATTGCCGATTTACCCGTGCGCCGCGCCCGCAGTGGTCAGGAGTATTATTTGACCGACATGGTTGGCATCGCCGTAAGTCAGGGACGGCTGGTGGACGCGATCGCCACCGACGATCCGGATGAATGTCTGGGCGCGGGTACGCGCGGCGAACTGGCGGTGGTCGAAAAAGCATTTCGACGCCGCGCTAACGCACGCTGGCTCAATCGCGGCGTAACGATTATTGATCCTGAATTTACTTATATCGATCAGGATGTCACAATTGGTCAGGACACCATTATCTGGCCCAATTCCTATCTGCAAGGCCAGACAACCATCGGCGCAGATTGTGTTATCGGCCCAAATGTTGTCATTCGCAATACTGACGTTGGAGATGGTTGTCATTTTGTGCAGGCGGTGGTAGAAAATGTGAAACTGCCTGATGGAACACGCTTACGGCCGTTTGCGGTTGTCACGGATGAATTGTCGCTGGTTGATGCGACGCTGTTCGGGTAATTTAGTGATATGAAGATAACGAATGCTCAACGAGACGCTTTAATCAGTGCAGCCCTGCAGGCGCGGGAACAGGCCTATGCCCCTTATTCAAATTATAAAGTGGGCGCAGCAATTTTGACGCCGGACGGCCGTGTTTTTACTGGCGTCAATGTTGAAAATGCCTCGTATGGGTTGACGAATTGTGCAGAGCGAACGGCCGTTTACAAAGCCGTTTCTGAGGGCGTGCGTGAGATTCTGGCCGTTGTTGTCGCTACTGAAAACGCGGGTTCACCCTGCGGGGCCTGCCGCCAGGTGTTGACTGAATTTGCCGGCGACATACCCGTCTGGTTGTGTGATACCCAGGGAGGGATGCGCGCAACCACACTTTACGCATTAATCCCCGACCATTTTGGGCCTGAACATCTCAATAACCATAACCCATCATAAATAAAACGTTTCGTCCAACGCGTCATGTTCTTCGCGCAGGCGCAAATAGCTGTCATACCGCTCGGGTGAAACAGTTCCGGCCGCGACCGCCGCGCGCACGGCGCAGCCTGGTTCATGCTCGTGGGAGCAGTCGCTGAACTGGCAAAGTGCAACTAACGGCGCAATTTCGCGAAAATAGGCGTCCAGTTCACCCGGCTCGACGTCAAAAAGCGCCAGCCCGCGAATGCCGGGCGTATCAACGACGTAGCCGCCGGTATGAAGCGGGAACATTTCCGCGTGGCGCGTTGTGTGCAAGCCCTTCTCCGTGGCGGCGCTGACTGCATTCACTTTCAATCCCAGGCCGGGCTGAATCGCATTCAACAGGCTGGATTTGCCCACGCCGGACGAACCGGCCAGAACCGAAATCTTATCTTGAAGTACAGCGCTTAATTCTGCCACGCCTTCTCCCGTTTTGGCGCTGGTGAACAGCAGCCGGTAACCAATATCGGCATAGACCTGGAACATTTGCCGCGCAGCTTCCAAACCGATCAGATCTATCTTATTGGCGCAAATAATCGCCGGCAGGTCGTTCATTTCAGTGACCACCAGAAAACGATCCAGCTTGCGCAGACTGGGGCGTGGTTTGGCGACTGCAAACACAAAGACAACTTGATCAGGATTGGCGACCAGCACCTGTTCTCGATCGGCGGAAAGTCGGCGGCGCTCGGCCGAGACGCGCGTGCGCGAGAGCGCGGAATGGCGTTCGGCTACTTTTTCAATGATGCCCGTTTTGTCTGGTGTGAGGGAGATGGTGACCCAATCACCGACGGCGACGATGTCGGTTTCAAGCCGCTCTTTTTTGAGGCGGCCCGGGATTTGGGAAATGATCAGCCCTTGCGTGGTTTCCACGGTGAAAAAACCGCTCAGGGCTTTGATGACGCGTCCTTCTAATTCTTTCAGAAAGCTATCCTCCATTTGTCCTTGTTTACGGATAGGGAAATTATAACGCAAAGAGAACGGCCGTTACCACATTACATGGCAACGGCCGTGTTCCCCCAGAGATGCTGGCGCACCCCCTTGTGTTTATTGGCAGGTAAATTATGACAGATTGTCGTCGGCCGGCATGTTTATTTTTTCCTGTAAAAAAGCACACAGGTCAGGCAGCTCCGTAAACCCCCAACGTTCGCCTGTTTGAACACTCTCCAGCATCACACGCCAGACAGCCCGACCTTCACTGTTTACCTGCCAAAG
The DNA here is from genome assembly GCA_963701435.1 of uncultured Chloroflexia bacterium. Lineage (GTDB taxonomy): Bacteria > Chloroflexota > Anaerolineae > Promineifilales > Promineifilaceae > JAACFF01. The sequence continues at coordinate 562,196 of CAVPAL010000006.1, forward strand.
CCGTATTAAATAAGAACGGTAATCCTTTAACTCGGCATCCATTGCCGCAAGCCTCTAAATAAGTTAAGAGCAGTATAACAGGCGACCGTGTGGGAAACGTGAGGACGGCGGCAAGAATTACTTGTAATTAGCATACAAAGAAGCGTCAACTACAGGTATAATTGCCCCACAAAGAGGCAAGCATAATGGCAGCACTAAACCTGACCTTTTTTGGTCCGTTACATATCTATCTGAACGGCGAGCCTGTATCTGGCCTGGAATCCAATAAGGTACGCGCCTTGTTGATTTATCTGGTGAGTGAGTCACACCGGCCGCACACGCGAGAAAAGCTGGCTGAGCTGCTCTGGCCGTATATGTCTGAAGACAAGGCACGCGCCAACCTGCGGCATGTCCTAGCCAACTTACGGCGCGCTCTGGGTGACCAGCACGCCGCCCCACCCTATTTGCTTATTTCCCGCCAGACGATTCAGTTCAACAGCGCCAGTCACCACACTGTGGATATGGACAAATTCTTGCACGGCTTGCAAGCGGTCGCCCCGGCACAAAACCCCTCAATTCATCAAATTGAGCAGGTTGTCGCGCTTTATCAAGGTGATTTTTTAGAAGATTTTACCTTCCCAGACAGTATGGAATTTGAAGAATGGGCGCAAATCAAACGTGAATACCTGCGCCAGCAAATGATGGCGGCGCTGCGTTTGTTGACAGAAGCAAATCTTGCGCGCGGCTATTATGATCAGGCGCTGTCCCTGGCGCAGCAGCAAATTACATTAGAACCTTGGAATGAAAGCGCCCACCAACAGGTTATGAAACTGCTGGCTTTAACCGGACAACGCACGGCGGCATTGGCACAGTTTGAAAACTGCCGGCGGGTGCTGGCCGACGAATTTGGGGTAGCTCCCACGATAGAAACAGAAACGCTTTTTGCGGCTATTCGTGCAGAGAGCTGGCCGGATGAAGCCGCGGGTTTTATTCTGCCGCCTTACCTGACAGCCCCCGGGCTGCCCTCAAATGTAAAACCGCTGGTCGGACGCCAAAGTGTTTTGGGGCAGCTTTTTGACTGTCTGCACAAGACGCTGGAGGGCAACGGCCGTATCATTTTCGTTACAGGGTGATGCAGGGATGGGTAAAACAGCCCACCTGTTTAACTTTGCGCAGCAGGCGCAGCAGGTCAATGAGAATCTGCTGGCGCTTTCCGGCGCCTGCAGCGCCTACAAAGGCATTGGCGACCCATATCTGCCCTTTCTGGAGATCGCGCACATGCTCAGCGGGGATGTCGCCGCGCAATGGTCCGCAGGCGCTGTCAGCAGCGACCACGCCAGCCGTTTGTGGGCAGCCTTACCGGATGTGGCTGCGGCGCTGACACAGCACGGACCGGCCCTGATCGATCGCTTTGTTCCCGGCGGGCCTTTTTTGGAACGCGCCGGCGCACGCGCCCTGGCAGAACCTCCAGGTCGCTCAGGCTGGCTGGAGCGGCTGGTACAATTAGTTGATCCGCCGCCGGACGCGCCGGCGCCGGTGAGACAGAGTGATTTATTTGAACAATACACCCGTTTCTTGAAAACTGTCGCCAGGCGCCATCCTTTGCTGCTGCTGTTGGATGATCTGCAATGGATTGATCCCGGCTCCTTGAGTTTGTTATTTCATTTGGGGCGGCGACTGAGCGGCAGCCGAATTTTAATTGTCGGTGCCTTGCGACCCGGCGATGTCCTACACACGCCGGTAGACAAACGCCATGCGCTGCAGCCAATCTACCATGAGTTACAGCGCCTATTTGGCGAGGCGCCCATCGATCTGGATATGACTGCAAAACGGCCGTTTCTCGACGCGCTCCTTGACTCCGAAGCAAACCAACTTGATGAGACGTTTCGTAACATGCTTTTACGTCAGACCAATGCCAACCCGCTGTTTACCATCGAACTGCTGCGCGGGCTGCAGGCGCGCGGCGATTTAGTTCAGGATGACGCCAACAATTGGATTGCGGTTGAGAATGTAAATTGGGAAATTCTTCCGGCGCGGGTCGAAGCCGTTATCGCCGAACGTGCAGGTCAACTTGAACCGCAGTTCCGGGACATTTTAAGACTTGCCAGCTTGCAAGGGCCAATTTTCACGGCCCAAATAAACGCCCATATTTTGAAAATCGAGAGCGCCGCCGTCATTGCCGCGTTAAGCGGGCCGTTGGCGCAAGAACATACTTTGGTTGAAGCGCACAGTTTGCAGCATTTTGGTCACCAAAATGCTGCCCGTTATCGTTTCCGGCACATTTTATTCCAACGTTACTTTTACAACAGCTTTGACGTTGTTAACCGCGCGCGGCTGCACGCCGCTGTGGGTGAAGCGATTGAGTATCTTTACCCGGATCAAAACACCTTTTTCAGCGATCTGGCGTGGCATTTTGAAGAGGCAGGCAATCTGGAAAAAGCTGTTTTCTACCGCCAGAAAATTGGCGTTGAGGCGCTGCATCTTGCGGATAATGCGACCGCATATAGACATCTGGAGTCAGCGCTGGCGCTGCTGGGCCAGACGCCCGATACGCCCGATCGCGATCGCCTGGAGCTGGAGTTACTGCTGGACCAGGCTGGTCCGGCCCAATCCCAGTTTGGATATGGGGCTCCTGCTGTTGAGGTAATTCAAGCGCGCGTCAGTGCATTGCTGGCAAAGATGGGTGATTCACCCGCTTACCTTCCGGCGCTTTTTCTGCTGGGCGGTTGGGCATTAACGAATGGGGATTTGCGGGTTTCATATGAGACCGGGGAAAAAATTCTGCATTTGGCGCACCGGATAGAAAGTGATGAAATGATCATGGCCGGCAACTGGGGCATGGGCGTTACTTGCCTGTTTAGAGGGGATTTTGAGGCTGCCAACCGGCATCTGGAGGCAGTAACGGCCGTTTACGATCCCGCCCAACATCACCCGCTTGCATTTCAAATTGGGCATGACATCGGCGTCATTTCGCCTGCCTGGCGCTCGTGGGTTTTGCTGATCCTGGGGTATCTGGATCAAGCCAAAACGGCAGCGGAAACGGCTATCAATCTGGCGCGAACGCTCGATCATCCTTTTTCGCTAACAATGGCTTTGAATGTGGCCGGGTGCAACGGCGCCATCTTGCGTCGGGATTATGCCGCTGCTCGGCGTTACAACACAGAGGCTCTGGCGCTATCACATAGCAGAGGATATACGCTTATGGAAATCGAAGCGCGCTTTTTCCAGGGTTTTCTGAACTGTCTCCAGGGTCAAAATATGTCTGCCGGGCTGGAACAAATGCGCGTTAATCTGGAAAAGTGGCAGTCACTTGGCACGAGATTGGCAGTGCCGCATATGCTGGGATTTTTGGCGCAAGGGTATGCAATAGCAGGCCAGCATGAAACGGCAGTGCAAACATTAGAAGCCGCCGCTGCCAGGTCGCAACAACTGCAAGAAGAGGTGTTTGAGTCTGAATTTTTGCGCTCACAGGGAGAGTTGTTGTCGCGGATGGGGGCGGAGGAAACGGCCGTTGTCGGCTGCTTCCAACAAGCCATTACCGTAGCGCGTGAGCAGCGAGCCAGATTGTTCGAACTGCGCGCCGTCACGAGCCTGTGCCGGTTTGGGCAAAAGCATGCCGTCCCACCGGATGCGCGCCACAACCTGGCAGCACTCTTGGAGTGGTTCCCGGATGAGCTGGAAACGCCCGATTTGATCGAAGCGCGGCAATTGTTGGCCGTATATTGATATGAAGTATGGGCGGCAACGGCCGTTCCATCTACCCCACAGGCAACTAAAAGTAAAGATTGGAATTGGCGTAGCAAACCCCGCAGCATTGGCATAATGACCCCATAACGACTATACTTTCCCGCTTGGTGCATTCTTTTGTTGCCAATTACAATCAATAACAATCTACTTTCGGGCTAAGGGTGCGACTTGGTTCCGTTCAGAGTCAAGGAGACCCTGCCATGAACTTCAACCAATTTGGCCTTGACCCGCGTTTACTTGCGGGCGTCAAGGCTGCCGGCTTCACGACGCCGACCCCTATACAAAATCAAGCGATTCCCCAGGCGCTCGCCGGACGCGATGTACTTGGTCTGGCCCAAACCGGGACCGGCAAAACAGCAGCGTTTGTGCTGCCTATGCTGCAACAGTTGACCAGCGGAAAATTGCGCACCGTGCGCGCCCTCATCATTGCGCCAACACGTGAATTAGCCGCGCAAATACAGCAAACCATCGTCGTTCTGGGCCAAAAAACCACAGTGCGCAGCGTTACCGTTTACGGCGGCGTCGGTAAGACCCCGCAGATCAAGGCTCTCAAACGCGGCGTGGAAGTAGTCGTGGCTTGCCCAGGGCGCCTGCTCGATCTGATGGGCACGGGCGACATCGACCTTTCCAATGTTGAGTATCTCGTTTTAGATGAAGCGGATCGCATGTGCGATATGGGCTTTCTGCCCGATATTCGCCGCATTTTGCGACAACTGCCGGCCAGGCGCCAGACATTATTTTTCTCAGCGACGATGCCGGATGACATACGCGAGCTGGCTGACACCATTCTCAAGCGGCCGGTGACCGTGCAGATTGGCATGATTGCGCCGGCGGAAACTGTCGACCACGCACTTTACCCTGTGCCTAACAGCTTAAAAACGCAGCTCATAACAACGATGATGAACCAGATGGCCATGGGGCGCGTGCTGATTTTTACCCGTACCAAATACCGGGCGCGTAATCTGGCGGTCAAGTTGGATCGCGCCGGGTTCAAAGCGGCGGCGTTGCAAGGTAATATGTCGCAAAATCAACGCGTCCGCGCCATGGACGGGTTTCGTAAAGGTAAGTATGATATTTTGGTGGCCACAGATATTGCCGCCCGTGGTATTGACGTGTCGGAGATTTCACACGTGATCAATTTTGATATGCCAGACACTGTGGATGCTTATACTCATCGTATCGGCCGTACCGGCCGCGCCGAAGAAAGCGGGGATGCTTTTACTTTCATGACTCCTGACGATGCCAAAATGGTGCGAGATATTGAGCAGGTGTTGGGCCAACCTTTGGAGAAACGCAGCCTGCAGGGGTTTAACTATGGCGGCTTTGACCCCTTGAACCTGCCGCAACTGTCGTCTAATATGCACAAGAGCAACGGCCGTTCCCTACAGCAGCTTCACCCAACACAAGGCGGATACAATGGACGTAATAAAAAGTATCGGGACCGGCCAAAGCAGCGCAGCAGATCATCCAGCAAACGCAGTTGACGTCCAGCCGGCCGCCTCGGAATGTAACTAACCAGCTAGACCTGTCAGGTTTGCCCGAGAAGTAATTGTCTTTAAGAGCAAAACCTGACAGATCTCTTGGGTACCTGAATAGTTACCTGAGTATGACCAGACAAAATCCTCCTTTTTCCGCAGCACTGATTAAAAAGATCGCTGCGAAATATCCGACCCCTTTTTATCTTTATGATGAAAAAGGCATTCGGGAGAATGTGCGCGCCTTTTTGCATGCTTTTTCATGGAATCAAGGCTTTAAGCAGTATTTTGCGGTCAAGGCCACGCCAAATCCAGCAATAATCAAAATTCTGCAGAGTGAGGGGTTGGGCGTCGATTGCAGTTCGTTGGCTGAACTGGCCCTGGCCGAAAGAGTTGGCCTGAAGGGCGAGGATATTATGTTCACGTCCAATAACACGCCGGCGCAGGAGTTCCAAAAGGCGCGCGATTTGGGCGCCATTATCAACCTCGACGACCTGACCCATTTGCCCTTTCTTGAGAAACATGCCGGCTTACCCGACATTATTTGCTTGCGTTACAATCCCGGCCCTATCAAGAGCGGCAATTTCATCATCGGCCGTCCCGAAGAGTCGAAGTTTGGTATGACGCGCGACCAACTGTTTACGGGTTATCGACTTGCTCGCGACAAGGGCGTCAGCCGCTTTGGTCTGCACACAATGGTGGCTTCTAACGAACTTGATCCGGCTTATTTTGTGGAAACGGCCGTACTCCTTTTCAACCTCATCAGCGAACTGACCGACGAACTGGGAATCCGCTTGGAGTTCGTTAATTTGGGCGGCGGCATCGGCATTCCCTATGAACCAGGCCAGCAGGCTATGGATCTGGGGCGATTAAGCGCTGGGATTCGTGCAAGCTACGAGAGCATAATCGTCGCCCGGAACCTGCATCCCTTGCGCCTGACTATGGAATGCGGGCGTTATATCACCGGGCCATATGGCTGCCTCGTGTCGCGAGTACGGCACATCAAGAAAACGTACAGGAATTATGCCGGTCTGGATGCCAGCATGGCCGATTTGATGCGCCCTGGCTTGTATGGGGCCTATCATCACATATCGGTTATCGGCAAAGAAAGCAGATCACCTAACGTCAAATACGATGTTACGGGTTCGCTTTGTGAGAATAATGACAAGCTTGCCATTGATCGTTTTTTGCCCGAGCTGGAGGTTGGCGATCTGGTTGTTGTGCATGATGCGGGCGCACATGGTCATGCGATGGGCTTCAACTATAACGGCAAACTGCGCTGCGCCGAACTGCTGCTGCGCGAAAGCGGTGACGTGGTGCAGATTCGTAGGGCGGAAACGCTGGATGACTATTTTTCAACACTTTGGTTCCCTTTGCAATAGATCGATTTTTCGCGGCAACTATCCACGCAATGCTGACATAAACAGCCCCGGTATACGCCTGATATCTGGCTGTAAGGTAAATTTTCCTACGTGCCGCGCCGTTTCAGTGCGTGTTTTATTGGTCAAAAACCAGGGCGGTTTGGGCAAGAAGGCCGGGTCGCCGTGCAGCAAGGTGCGCGGGAAGGGATAGAACGAGCCGACGACGACTGCTTTCTGTGGTTTATCGAACAGCAGTGTATTGTGAACCACGCCAAACCCACTGCCAATGTCACCCACGTTCGGGTCCTGGTATGCGCCCCAGGGCGCCTGCGTGATGCGATAGGCTATTGCGCACCACACATTGACGCCGATCGCGCCATAGCGGAGTTGGCTAACGGCCGTTTCCAAACCTGAACCTAGCTGGCGTTTTGTCTTGGGGTGGATCAGCATGTCAGCACCCAAGGTTCCATACAGTTTTTCATTACAAAACTGAACGGCATTACGCAAGAATACTTCTGGCGACTCTCCCGGAAGAGTCACGACAGCCAGAACCGGCCCAAAAAACTCGTCACAAAAGCCAAAAGCGTCGGGGAATTGCGGATGTATGTCTGTGATCAAAATACGCGACCGGTCGTTTCCCAACAACTCAGCATTGGGATAGGCTTGCAAAACCGCCTCGCGGCGCTGCTGCATGCCGGGATAGGTCACAGTTTGAGGCGGAATGGTTTGCATTACCTGGCGCACTGCATTAATGAAGGCTTCGCGTTGGTTCCAGCGTTCGGACAGCAGCAATATTTGCGCAGCGATGCAGTTGAAACCATTGTTGTAGAGTTTCATTGATACGACGTTTTCGGCCTGGAAACGGATGTCGGCTGCGCGCCATTGACCGGGTACGACAATTACGGGCGTCACGCCGCCGAGTTCGGCCGTTACCAGCTTTTGCAAACGTCCCCCCTGAGCATTGACGATATTGTTGTAGGTATTAATGCTGCCGGTGATATGAATCTCGTCGACGCCTGCATGCCGGGTTAGATAGCTGCCCACATTTGTATCGCCGCCGACAATGGCCATAAAGCCGGCTGCAATAAAGGGGGCAAAAATCACGTCCCAAAGCGGTCGCAGATAGGCGTTTACCGGGCTTAATTTGAGCAGCACCACCTGATTGCATCCAAACAAGCGATATAAGGCGTCCAGCGGCGCGATACTGGTTACATTGCCGGCTCCTAAAACCAGGGCGACTTTGCCGGTATGATCATCTCTACGGTACACACCCGCCATGTTTTCAGCCAGATTCTCTTGTGTAACGCCTGGCTGCATCCAGACATCAACGCTCATGCCATTGAACAACAGCCAGTCATATATATCGTTGGGGAAAACGCGGGCGATAACCTGGCCGTCTGATCTGGTTCTCAAGTGGGTGGGAAACGGCCGTTTACCGCCCGCCAATTTTTGCAAGGTATCCATATACCCGCAAATACCCCTAGCGAGGACATACACCTCGTACCATTCATCCCCAGCCCAGGGCGAATCGGGCGCGATACGCTTGGCGCTGTTAACCAGCGCAACCCAGTGCGCAGCTTGCTGCTGCAGATTTTGCATGGCAGTTTGCAGCAAGTCGATCTTATTTGACAATGGCAGCCGGGGCCAAACAGCTTTGTTGGCGCGCAGTCGGTGTAAGGCGTGGTCTAAATTGGCGCGCTCATCTACAGTGATATTGAAATTAAGTTGTTGAATTTCCATTAGGCTCTCCCTCGAAAACTTGAGTTTATCGAAAACTAAAAATTGGACAGAATCAGGTAAACCGCAAAAAGTATTTTGATATAATCCTATAGCCAATTCGCGGTTTCCTTCAGGAATTCCCAGATTTCGTTTCGCAGGAAGTCGAAACACTTTCTGCGAAATACCTAACTGGATGAAAAATCAATGTCCCCCGTGTGTCTCAGAACGCGCAATACGCGTAAGGTAACCCATTTGCTGGGCTGATTCTTTTCTTCGATATCTACCCAGGTTTTGCTGTTGTAGGTATATTCCATTTTCCAGCGGCCGTGTACATCCTGTTTACTTAATACAAGTTCTATTGCAGGTTGCAAGCGCGGATCAGCGCCATAACCTAATGCGGCCAACACTTCCAGGTTTTGTAATATGTCGGTCACATAGCCGATGGGGTAGCCAAACTTAAACCAACTGCGGTTGGGCTTGGTCGTGTATCCCATGGGGTAGTCAGCCACGGCCGGATCGCGGCTGAATAAGAACGCAATGCCCACATCAATTGCCGCGTGCATGGCCGGAGTCAGTTTGTGAGACGGTACTTTGCTCAAAGCGAGCATCGCCTTAACCGCGCCCCAGGCGCAGGGCAGATGGTTATTGGCGCTGCATTCAAAGCCCGGCGCGCTGTTGGCGCTGCGCAGATAATGTACCGGCGCTGTTTTTTCGCTGTTGGGGGCAATGCCCTCACCGGTAATGCTGCGCGCCAACCAGTCGAGCGCCCGCTCCAGGCGCGGATCGTCCAAATAGCCAAAATCAATCAACGCTGCGCACAAATTGCCTTGCAGGCAGTGGATCAGGCCGCTGTTACGGCCGTCGGCGCTCAAACCTCCATGTTCAGCAACAGCATACTCAAAAAGATGTTCACAAGCCTTACGAATTTGCGGGTGGCTGCCGTCTGCCCCCAACTGCGCCAGAAAGATGAGCGACCACATCGTACCCGTGTACTTGGGCAGGTAGCCGGGTTTGATCCAATAGCCATCAGCGTGTTGGTTTTTCAAAATGACGGGCACAGGCCCTGTGTTCATCACCTGCTGCTGGGCAGCGCTCAGTTCACGTGCGTCAGCGGCAGCTCCGACCAACTCTTTAAGTGCAAAATAACGCACGCCCGGATTAACCGGATCATGTTCTAATAACCACGGTAGTGATTGATTTTTCATCAAATGTCCTCCCGTATAACAAAGCCAATGCTCAGCAAGCTCCAAATGCGTGCAATCAGACGTAAAATCGGCACAACTTTCCGGTCAGCCATAGATTTTTTCCCTTTTGAGCTCGACAAGCAGGGCCAGGGCCTCTTGTAAATCAGGCGTGTCAAAGCCTTCTGTGAACCAGCCGAAAATTTTGCTCAACGCGAGTCTGCCTCGAGAAATTTCACCTTGATCCTGCCACAGCTTTGCCACGCTGATAGTCGCACGCAGTTCCCAGGATATGGCCCCCTGCCGGCGGGCAATGGCAATAGCTTGCTGGTAGGCGGTTTCAATAACGGCCGTTGAGGAAACAGGTGTTCCTCTTTCAAACTGCCTTAACAAGTCTCCCTTGATCCGATAAAGCTCCGCCGCAAAAAAGCGCTCATCTCTGGCATGAACCTCGGCAAACGCATTGTCGAGCATTTGTAGACCGGCTTCAATTTGCCCCGCCTGTCCCAATGCCTCGGCCAACAAGCCCAACATTTGCGAATACATGATCCGCATCCCTGTCGCTCGCCAGCCTGCCAAAGACGCCTTCATTTGGGCGATGCCTTCAGCTGTGCGACCTTCGGTAACCAGTAAAAAGCCCTCGTAAAATGCCCCCTCCACTTGAAACAAACCAAACTTTTGTGCATTGGCAAGCTGCAGTGATTCTGTAAGTTCTGCTCTGGCAGCTTGATAGCTGCGACTCAAAATATGCATGATGCCGGCGGCCACTTCCAACGCGGCCGTCAGGGTCAAAGGATGCTCGAGAACCCGCGCCAGATCAATCGCTTCCTGGCTGCGTCGCTCCGCCTGATCCGGATAACCCTGCATCCACAAAACCAGAGCAGCCCAAATCAATCCATTGACGCCGGGGTCAACAGTATGGTCATTAGCAAGCGCAGAGTGCTGGCGAAAATCATAGAAATCAAGTAATTTATCAATCTGTCCACAACTTTGGACGAATTCACCAAGCAGTGTGTAATTTGCCGCCAATCCCAGCCGCGCCAGAGCAATTTGTAAATCGTCCTGGAAACGCTGCGCAAGTTCCAATTTCTGTTGGGAAAGCTTCAGGCCAGTGTGGTATTGGCCGGATGTTAAATAATAAGAGCCAAGAGCAGAAAGAATAATTATTAGCTGTGGCGTTTGTCCAACTTGTTGGCTCAACAGATAAGCGCGGTCACAGGTTTTGCGAAATTCAGGCGCAGCAAATCCTTTGGCGGCTTGTAAGGGCATTACCAGACTCATTTGCAGGTTTAGCTCACGCTGTTTCCGCTCTGGCGAGTCAGGCAGTTTTTCCAGTATCGCCAGTCCTTGTTGGAGATGGGAATGGCTTCCGTGGCGCGATAGCTGCCAGGCGCGTTCACCTGCCTTTTGACAGTAAACGATCGCTTTCTCCAACGCGCCGGCTTCCTGATAGTGCCAGGCTAACTGGCCGAGCATTGCTGCCAGCGCAGCATCCTGGTCCGCGTATAACTTTTCGAGCGTGTCGCCAACCGCCTCATGCAAGTTGGCACGCTCTACTGCATCCAACTCGTTGTATAAATAATTTTGGATGAGGAAATGGTGGAAGCGATAGCGGGATATGTGCTGCTTTCCGAGGCGCTGTCGGCTTTGGGCATTGACCAGACGGTGCCGTTGGCTTAAATCGCCCCGTTCTTGCAGCCCCTGTAGAAATTCCGTGGTCAAGAGCGCCTGACCGCCCGTTTGCCGCAGCAGCACCTGGCGGAAATTCCCATCCAGCCGGTTGGGTTCGCTGTCGAGCAGGGCATCGATAAACGGCCGTCCCCCCGCCTGACTTAAATCCACCTGATTGTAACCAAAGATTTGCTGAAGTTCGTTGATAACGTCTGCCAGCGGATGCCGCTCACCATCCCGACCGCGCGCCACATCGCCTAGCCGGTAGGCGCCGAGGATCAAGATGCGCCGGCTGCGTAAATGTTGCCCCAAATGAAAGAGCAGATTGAGTGAGCCGCTGTCAATCCATTGCAAATCATCGAGTAGGAGCAGCAGCGGATGCCGACGGGCCAGGGTTTCTAACAGTCCGGTGAACTGTTCAAACAGATCGGTTTGGGAGAACGCAGCCATCATCTCTCCAGCCTGGGCATATTCAGCCAACTGGACCAACCAGGGCGCGTCGTCCGGCAGCCGGTTGCGGGTTCTGATTTGGGCGCGGGTTAACAAGGATGCGCTGGACACAAAACGGTCGAGAAGGAGGTTGCCGTTGCCCACCAACGCTTCTGTCACTTCAGGCAAGACAGACCAAAGACGGCGCGCATGATCGCTGCTGATGTCGCCGGCTTCCCAGTTGGCTGCCACGTCGCCGGTGAGCATCTGCATCATTTGCAAAAAAGGCAGATAGGGATCGCCGCTGCCGGTGTAGGCGCTGCATCTGCCGCTGGCAACCAATAGATCAGGATGATTGGCCATTACCTGACGCGCGAAAGCGTTCACAAGCGCTGTTTTGCCGCTGCCGGCCTCGCCGGTGACGAATGCAATCTGGCTGCGGCCGGTGCGCGCCTGAGCCAGGAAGTTGTTTAACTGTCGTAGTTCTTGACTGCGGCCAACAAAGCGTGGTGGAGGAGAAACGGCCGTTTCTTCGGTTACAAACAAGGGCAGCGGAATTTTAGCTGTTTCATCCGGCCAGGTTTCATCACGGATGCGTTCGTAGAGGATTTTAGTGGTTTTCGTAGGCGCCACACCCAATTCTGCGGCCAATATTTGACGGCAGTTTTCGTATTGTGCCAATGCGGCACTGCGTTGACCATCCAATGCCAATAGACGGATCAACTGCCGGTGGGCAGTCTCATCTAAGGGATTCAGCTCGATTTGTTTGTAAGCCAGGCGAATTGCTTTTTTATACATTCCCCGCTGCTCGTAAGCGTTGGCCAGCCAGCTCAAGTCATCTCCCATCTGCCGCCGGTACTGTTCCCGTTTAATCAGCATCCACTCTTCAAAAGGGATGCTGTCGGCAACGGAAAAACCGGCCAAAAAATCATCCCGGTACAAAGCCATGCTTTTTTCCAGATGTTGAAATTTCTGATCATGAGTGAGATGGGTGGTTATCAGGCTCTGGGAAAAAGCCACCACATCCAGGGCATGATTGCTGTTGTTGGCATTAAACTGGATTGTCTGGCGGGTAATGAGCAGGTAAGGGGGAACTGTCTTGTGGTCGTGAATAACCCGGCGCAGATTGGCCAGCGCATGACGCAAACTCCCACGCGCTGTCGTTTCCGGCATCTCCGGCCACAGCAGCCCGGCCAGCTTTTCACGACGGTGGGGATGATCTGCTTCCACCGCCAGGTAGGCCAATAATGCGCGCACCTTGTCTGATTCGAAGGTCGTTACAGGCTGTGCATTGACCGAGACCTGTATGGAACCAAACAAGTTAATCGCCAGGGTTGGCATTTTTCCTTACCCCTTGGAAATACGAAGACCAACTTTGCCCAACATTGTAACGGTTTTTCAATGCCGCCGGGTAGTGTCTTTTGTCATATTCGCCTTAACGATTTCCACACGTTCAAATGATATTGTGATTGTGAGCTTGTGGATGGTTTCTTCTGGAAATCGAAATCTACACCAATCCCAGGCCAAAGGTAGATATTTCTTTTTTGACGAATATCGAAATCTGTCAATGAGTTCGATTCCAGGCCTCTAATAGCAGTCGTTTAATATTTCCAAGAGGAGGATTTTTATGAAGCGTTTCACCATTTTGCTCTTAGTCGTCGTCTTAGCGTTCGTATTTGTAATAACAGCCTTTGCCGCTCCCCAGAAAAGGAAACTTTTGAATTTGATGTTGTTTACCCATTTTTTGACTGCGGATTAGTCGGTGTCGGGGAGTTCTTGATCTTCAATAACGAAGTAGGCAGTGGGAGTTTGAAAACTTTCTATGATAATGACGGTAACTTAATCAAGGAAAAGGGACATATAAATGGGACCGACCATTTGTTTGTCGAAAGTAATCCTGACAACGTGGTCGCCGGGAAGTTTGCTACCAATTGGACAACCTATGTGGATCCGCAAACCGGCACATATACATTCTCGCATGAACCTGGAAATTGGTAGCATATCATGTTACCCGGTCATGGTAATATTGTCCATTTTGCCGGCGTTGAAGATTTCCAATATGATCCTGATGAGGATGAATGGATCATCATTAAAGAGAATGGTTTACGTTATGTGGATCTGGTGCCCTTGTGTGAATATTTAGCTCCGCCAGCGTAAATCCTAAATGCTTTTAGAGGCCTGTTGATTTGGTTGAACACCTACCGGCTTAATTTTTGGGTTATTTTAGGGGACAAAATTGACTTCATGAGGTCGGTCTGACGGACCGGAATGGTAATGAATGAGCGAGAAAGACCTTATGTTTCATATCTCTTGCGCCTGTGGTTGGTACACAATCATGAGGGGGCCGTGTGGCGCTGTTCTATCCAGAATGTGCAGACGGGTAAGCAGCAAGGATTCGACAGCCCAGAATCGTTTTGTAAATTCCTACAAGAAGCAACCGCTCATACGGTGGCTGTTGACTCGATAAATGATGATTGTATTGTGTGATATGTGTCGACGCCAGTTATTTTACGGCCGTTTCTGGCCAAATAACTGGCCGGGAGGAGCTTTAAGATGAAACGTTTGTTGTTTGTTTTTATTGTTTTGCTGCTTGTGCTGCCTGGCTGTGGGGGTGGAGAGATGGAAACGGCTGTTGTGCCCGAACCCACCCAAGAACCGCCGCCCACTGAAACACCATTGCCGCCCACTGAAGAACCAGAGCCAATGCCTATCCCACCAACGGAGGCAGCCCCGCCGCCAACTGAGGACCCAGAAACGGCCGATCTAGCCGAACTAGAGCTAGCCTTACAAGGCCTGGTTGATGCCCAGGTTGAGGCCGGCTTCCCCAGCACCATGTTGTGGGTTGAGGCCCCGGATAACGACTTTAGCTGGCAAGGCGTCGCCGGTATGGCTGATGTGGATGCTGAAGTTCCCTTTTCCGCGGATTCGCCGTTCCGGCTGGCCAACACCTCCAGCATGATGACGGCCGCCGTTATTCTGCGGCTTGCCGAAGAGGGTATGCTCACTTTGGACGATCCCATCAGCCAATATCTGGATTCAACTGTCACAGATATGTTAAATGGCCCGGATGAAGAGCCGTATGGCGAAATGATTACGATCCGGCAATTGCTTAACCACACCAGTGGTGTCGCTGACCATTTAAGTCCAACGGAGGCTGGCTACGGACCGGATAACTTTGCAGATATTTTTGTCAACGATCCGCAGAAGGTATGGGAACCCGCTGAAGCCATTGCCTTCTCCACCGACAACCACGACCCACAATTTGCGCCCGGTGGGAGTTGGGGGTATAGCAACACAAACTACATCCTTGCCGGGTTAATTATTGAGGAAGTCACCGGTATGAGCCTGGGGGAAACTTATCAGGAATATCTGTTTGACCCATTGGGCATGACGGATACATTTATGACTCACGCAGACGACCCCAGATTGGCAGAGGTTTCTCATCCTTACTTTTTAATGACCTGGATGTATCTGGATATCCCAGTTTGTCATGGTTATGGGGAGCAGGGGGCATTGTAACGACTGCCACAGATCTTAACCGGTTTATGTGGGCTATGGTAAATGATGAGATATTTACTGATCCGGCGAGCAAAGATGCCATGATGGACTGGACCAGTATGGCCAGCGCCGGTTTTGATGGACTTGCTTACGGATTGGGCATGATTCAAATTGATTTTGGTGAATTCGGCATGCCTGAAATCGGCATCATACAGGGTCACAACAGCTTGTGGAATGGGTTTATCTATTATTGGCCCCAGTACAATATTGTCTTTGGCGGCCTGCTTAATCAAGTGGTGCCGGACTCTGTTTATACTGAACTGGCAAACCCGGCAATGTTTACAATTTTGCCTTATGTGACAGCGGAATAATGCTTTGTTGGGGATCAGAACGGCCATTACCCGATCTTGAGGCAACGGTCGTTCTTTTCTGACGTTGTTTACAATTTACCCCCCAGGCCGAATAGGCTGGGGTACTATTGGAGATGGTCCCCAAACTTCTATTTTCAAATTAGTAGTGTATAGGTGTACTTCGTCCAGTATTTGCTGAATTGTTTCAGAGCTTTGCCAGGCAGCCCAATCGGCCATATTGGCGAATTCGTAAGTGATAACGACTTGATGCGTGCCCGTGGCTGGTCGGTATGCCCGAAACTCAACAACGCCTGGCACGCCAAGTGTGCGAGGAATAACCCCTTGTGCCCACTGCGGATAAGTTTCCGCGCGAGCGGTAAGAATATCCCACTGTAATACGTAAAGAACCATGATTTTACCTCCATAGTTGCTGTTCAATATTAACTTAGCAATTTGACAGAGGACGGACGACGAATTACCAATGTTTTCGTCCTTCGTCGGAAACTAACGGTTACACATCTCACGTTAATGAAAATCACATCACCTCCTAACCAAAATAGCGTGGAACTGAGTCCATATAGGTTTGATAGGAAGAGCCATATTGCATCAAACAGGCGCGCTCCTCGGCGCGAATGCGTGAATGCGCGCCAATGCCCATCAAGATCACCAATAAGACCAGCAACCACGAGCCGACGGCAACGGCCGTGCCCATAAACGCCAGGATCAGCCCTACCATCTGCGGGTTGCGCGAAAAGCGATAAACTCCTCGTGTGACCGGTTCATCCAACGGCGTGTTCCGGTAATTGATTAAGGCGACGTTGAAGATGACCAGCGCCACAAGGTAAATGGCCAGCCCTATCCAGAAAGGAAATGAGCCCACTTTGAGAGGTAAAAAAATATACAACCCAATGACCGCCAGCGCGATCGGGACGCCTATCGCGCGCCGGATATAGTCCTGGCGTGTCCAGCCGCTGCGGTCATACAGCCGCCGCACCACTTCCTTTGGAAAGATAAGCAGCAAGACGCCAAACAGGCCATATAGAATGGCCAGCAGCAGCCAGCCGTTTAGCCAGCCAGGCTGTAGTTCTGGGAGTATTTCCATGAAAATTCTCCAAAGTAAATGTAGTGCGATTTTGCAAATCGTAGCCCGATTTTGCAAAATCGGGCTACTCAATCTGCCTGAGTTTCTTTACGGCGCTCTCGACAGAACGGCGGTCACGGCTGCTGAGGGCCGGGTCGGCAGCCCATAGCTCGTAACGCGGCAGCAACGGCCGTAACGCCGGCAGTAGTTTGGTAGCCATGCTGCGGATAACGTCACACAGCACCCATGTCGCAGCGAGGTCGGTCGGCGGCACCTGCTGCGCCAGCCATTCGCTGACAACCACGACGTCGCCCCGCGCACATAGACGGATCGCGAAGCTGGTTGCTTTTTTGACGTCGGTGTCCGTGTTGAGCAGCAGCCGCTCAGCTTGTGCCAGACAGCGGGAGGTGTAGGCGGCCTGTTTCATGGGTAAACGGCCGATTACGATCACACCCGCACGCCGTACCCACTTATTCTCATCATCCAGCCACGCCTCAACGGCCGGCAGCCAGTTGTCCGGCTGCTTGCGCACAATTGGTTCCAGCGCATCCATTGCCAGCCGGTCGGCGTCTTCCCAGGTGATGCAACTGCGGCACATTTCCCGCAGCAGGGGTACGATGCGCCTCGGTGCAGCCAATTCCATTGCGCCCAGCGGAATCAGGGCCACAACGCGTCCTTCGCGGCCATATTCATCCCATAACAACTGCATCAGTGGCACAAAATCGTCCACCTGCTTGCGGGCAGTTTTGCCCACTTCTTTACCGATTGTTCTCAACACCGGCACCGGGATGCCGACTGTTTTCTGCTGGGCGCGCTGTTCGGCTTTGATGCCTGCCGTGCTGACCGGCTCGTAACTCAGCCATAATTGTTGTAGCTGAACGGCCGTTGCCCCCGGATCATCCGAGTCATAGGATTGAATCAACTTAACGACACTATCTGCCAATTCTTTATTCATAACATAACCTCCTTCATTGAAAGAAAGTCAGGTTGAGATACACCATAATGCCTTTGGAAAAAATCTCATACGGCCGTTTCCCGCGCATAAGCCGCTGCTTGCATGAGCTTGTAGGTGTGGATTTCTTGCACGGTCGTTACCAGCGTGTGCGGTTGGGAATTTAAGGTTTTTTCCATTTTTCTCCACCACGACATTTACAGGAAACGAATCACCAGCGGCACTAATACGGCCGTTGCCGCCAGGCACAAAATGACGCCGATAAACAATGTGTAGCGGCGGTTATAGTTGGTTAGCAGCGATGTATCATAATATGTGGCAATGCCCTCATCGGTGTACATGCGTATGATGCCGGCGAGCAGCTTGTTGCGCGTTTGTTTGCCGGTGTTGAGGGCAATGATGGCAATGGCGTTGACCAGGAGCGTCATTACGATGAAGATAACCAACGTAACGTCGCTGGCGGTCGTGGTTGTATCTCTAGAAGCTGCTTCGCCGGCGACGATCGAATTTACAGCCAGGACGATCAGGTTGAACAAAACGGCCGTGACGACAAACACGGTATCTGTCCGTGCGCCCTGCTGAAGTTCTTCCACTATATGTTGGTGCATTCTGGTTAACATTTAGACCTCCAGGTTGGGCGACAGGCTCGCCTCGATTCGGTTATGCATTGCTCGACCAGCCTCCCAATCCATTTCCGCTGCTGGCAGGATGAAACTCATCGCCCGTTCGCTGAGTGCTGTAATGGTCAGCGATGGGTTCACGCCTGGATTGGCGGAGATCATCGAACCATCACATATAAACATATTTTTGTAACCAAAAACCCGGTTGTATTTGTCAATCACGCCCTCGTGCCGGTCACGCCCCATCACCGCGCCGCCCAAAATATGGGCCGTGGTGGGAATGCCTAACAGCGATTCGGTGATCAGCACGGTGGGCTCGCCATTGACGATGCGCGCATAGCGGTCGGCAAGCTGCTTGGCTTCGGGGATGAATGGGGTAGGGTTGCGGCCGGCTTCAACGGCCGTTTTCATACGCAGCCACCCACGGGAAAAGCGCAGTGTGCTGTCAATGGTCTGCATAAAGAGCAGGACTTGCGTGCGCCTCGCCCAATCATCAACCAGGGCCACCTTTAGGCGCTTGAGCGGATACCGTATCCAGGAGCCGATGAAGCGAGCGAGACGAATGAAGAAGGAACGGCCGTTGACCATTGGCCCTGTCATCACCCGCCAGAAGCCGGAACCGGCCGGGTAGCGTACCGGCTCCAGGTGGCTGTTTTCGTCGGCATGCAAGATGGACCCAATCGCGATACCATCTGAAAATACCGTGTCCTTGTCCAGTGTGGTCACGCCGATCAGACTTTCCGAGTTAGTGCGCACATGGCAGCCTACTTTGTCAGACAGGCGCGACAGTGACGCACGCTTGAGATCGAGCAGCAGTTTGACTGTACCCAACACACCACCAGCAAACACAATACTGCGGCAGGTGAACTCACCGCGCGTCTTGCGCCACGCCGTAGACGACTTCCATAGAACCCGGTAGCCGTCAGAGCCATCGGATTTGCCTAAAGGCTGTACATCGTAGACCTCGGATTCGGCCTGGACATGCGTACCTGCACGCTGCGCCAGGTAGAGATAATTCTTATCCAGCGAGTTCTTGGCATTGTAACGGCAGCCCACCATACAACCGCCACAAAAATTGCAGCCGGCACGCTCCGGGCCACGGCCGTCGAAATAAGGGTCGGGTACCGTAACTTCCGGTTCGCCGAAGAAAACCCCCACATCGTTGGCGTCAAAGTGTGCTATGCGGCCAATTTCTGTAGCCAATTGCTTTAGCGCCAGGTCGCCAACCTGCAAGCGCGGATTCCGTGTTGCGCCAAGCATTCTCGCAGCCACGGCATAACAGTCGCGTAGTTCTGTTTCCCAATCCGCCAGGTGTGCCCACGGTGTGGCCTGGAAGAAAGCAGGCGGAGGTACAGGCAGTGAATTTGCATAAACGAGCGAGCCGCCGCCCACACCCACACCGGAGGTAATGCCCACATGGCGGAAGAACGTGATTTTGAACAACCCAAAGCAACGCAAAGCGGGCAGCCAGAGCCAACGTTTCAGGTTCCAGTTGGTTGAGGGAAAATCCTCAGCTGACATCCATTTACCTTTTTCGAGAACCAGGACGCTGTATCCTTTTTCCGCCAGGCGT
Source organism: uncultured Chloroflexia bacterium (assembly GCA_963701435.1). Classification (GTDB taxonomy): domain Bacteria; phylum Chloroflexota; class Anaerolineae; order Promineifilales; family Promineifilaceae; genus JAACFF01. The sequence goes on from CAVPAL010000006.1 coordinate 581,832, forward strand.
AGTGCCGCTACAGAACCGCCGAAACCGGATCCTACAATAATGTAATCAAAATCAAATTGTGTTTGCTCCATCAGGAACCCCTCTTAGATCTCTCGATCTCACTTAAAAAATGTCAAATTAGGGTATACGAGAATGCTCTCATGCGTGATTTCATACGGCCGTGGCTGCGTATCCACATCGACGCCGCACATTTTCTCGATTTGGAACATACGCACTAGCTTGTCTGTTTGCAGAAAAGTGCGTAGCAAAATCACACCCTGCTTGCCATAGGTGTCTGCGTTTGCTGCCAGTTTTGCGGCGTGCGACCGCGTTTGAAACGAAAGTCACATTTGGGTGCGCCTTCGGCCAGCGTCATCGTGCGCGCCAGGCCGGAACCGGTGAGCGCACTATGCGGATAATCATACAGACAGACATAACGCGTAAATTCGGCCGCACCCTGCGCAGCATAAAATTTGCAGATCCCACATTCGGTGTAGTCGATGCCGAAGTCGAAAGTAAAGTCGTCACCCGCCACGTAGTCGAAGACAAAATCATCTGGATATTGCCGTTTTTGCGACGCTTTGGCGCTGCGCCTCAGTTGCCATTCTGTTAGACGCTGCCCCGGTTTTGTAAAAATCAAACGCGTCACTATCTGTGATAGGCGCCGTTTCCACCAGGGCGTGTGGGCAAAGTGCGCTTCGATCAAGGCCTGGTGAATGGAAGCTGTCGTTTTCAGGTCGACGCCGTGCGCCTGCATCGCCTGGTAGAACGCCAGGCTGTAGCTGGTGCCAATAAGATTAGGCGTCAGAGAATTATGCCGGCCGCCGATGTAGGGCATTTGGACGATGAGGGCACACAACTGGCGGTGCGCAGCGTGCAAAATGGCAACGGCCGTTTCCATCCCATAACGCTCGACAAGCAACGGCCGTAAATGGCGCACAAACGGCTTAAAACCCTTCAAAATCTGTTCGCGGCGTTCCAAATAATACGTGGTGGACAGCACGCCATTACCCGGAGCGGCGACGCGGCTGTTTTCCAAAATAAATTGAATGGCTATCATGCGCCTGCGAATCTGGCGCATGAACATCTGCCTGACAAGGAGTTGAAACAAGCGCGGCCAGCCGGCCAGGAACAAAGTTTGGCGCTGAATGACATGCGTACCGTTTTCAGTTTCGGCAAAGTCGTAGCTGAGATCACCGTGCATACGGCCGTTTGTGAACCAGAAACGCAGCGCCAGGTGTGAGTTGGGGCGCATAGCAGCGATTTCGCTCATATTTTCAATTGTATGCCACGGGGACAAACGAACTACTTCGTGGTAGCGTGTGCCTACATCTGTTGGGCCTGGCGTCAACTTATCGTAAACAGGCACGACAGAACCAGACTTGCCCGCGTAGCGTTCAATATCGCGAAAGAAAGCAAACACGTTAGCCACGGGGCGGTTGATTGTGGCGGTCACTTCAAATTGCATGGCTCCCTCCGTATGCTATGTACACTCCATAAGATGCTCAAGAAAGTCAGCCACATCGGCGGCGCTTTGGACAGGTGTTTCTTCCATGGGAAGATGGCCGATGCCGCCATAGGTGATCACCGTCGCGTCAGGAATAGCAGATTTAAAACGGTAGGCGTCATTGACCGGAAACCAATTGTCCTCTTCGCCCCACAGAATAAGTGTCGGTGCGGTGATCTTTTGGATGAAAGTGCTTGGACATTTTAGGCATCAGTTGGTGTCATCACCATGATAGGAATATGGCGCTTCCCTACCCGCTTCTGATAAGCAGGGAAACCCAAATAAGTCTCAACTGCTGACTGCCAATACATATCATATTCTTTTCCCTCCGCTTCATGAGCATCATAATCATTAACCTGGTCATTTATTGAGCCTATCGCTTTTGGGTTCGCTTTTAGATTATGATACCAGGCAGGGTAATGCTTCTGACCCCAATTAGAGGCGATCACTGCTATTTTGTCGGGTTCCGAATCGTCTCGAATGGCCAGGAGCGGAACAGTACGTGGCAAACCACTCTTAGCGCCTGTCGTAGTTAACATGACCACAGGTAATCCGGACAATAGGCTGGTCATGGTTGCTTTGTTGTTTGTAAACTTGAGAAATACGCGATCAAAATGGTGTTGTGTACGCGAGAAATACCAGGCGCCTGGACGGGATGAAGCAAACTTCTGCATGAAACCATGAAAAAGTGAATATTTCTTTTGGGTCATCTTGAACTATCTCCATTGCTTGCGCGCAAGGCCTGAAATCAGGTTGCCTAAGGCCCGCAGACGTTTGCCCCACTGCCGTGAATAGAGCAGTGGAATGGCCATCAACAGCGCAAAATGCAGCCATTTTGGCCGCGGAAACCAATAGATTTCACGCGGAAGCTTGAGTCGATCATAGCTAATCACTTTTTGATAGGTCATTGATTGCAAGCCTTCAATGCCGCCAACGCGCCCCAGCCCGCTGGCCTTAATGCCGCCCCAGGGAACCTCCGGCGCAAAAAAGGGCCATAAATGATCGTTAATGGCGACTGTTGCCACCTGTAGCTGCCGTGCAATACGCCAGGCGCGATCATCGTCATTTGTCCAGACGCTGGCTGTTAGACCATAGGGCGTTGAGTTGGCAAGAGTAATTGCTTCATCGTCATTGGTTACGGCCGTTACCGAAACAACCGGCCCAAAAGTCTCCATCTGCATGATCTGCATCTCAGGCGTGGTATCGACCAGAATCGTAGGTTCGAATAGGGGCGCAGAGGTGTTGGTCAGGCGCCTGCCGCCGCATAAGACACGTGCGCCTGCGGCGACTGCCTCTGCGACCCGCCTTTCAACCAGCGCCAATGCTTCTTCATTGACCAACGCGGTGACATCAGCGCCCCCTGGTTGTGTATCAGTAGACACTTTCCAGGCAGCAAGCTGCTCCTGTAAGCGTTCTACAAACTCCTCGGCGACAGCTTGCTGGACATACACGCGTCTTACTGCGCCACATACCTGCCCACTGGCGACAAAGGCATAAGCCAGGGCGCAATCAACCGCACGCGGCAAGAGTGCATCTTCGCAGACAAGCATCGCATTGTTGCCACCCAGTTCCAGCGTGGCCGGAATCAGATTTTCACCGGCCGCAGCGGCGACTTTGCGGCCCACCTGGCTGCTGCCAGCAAAAGAAATGTGATCTATCCCGCTGTTGAGCAAAGCCTTGCCGGTTGCTGCTCCGCCGTGAACTGTTTGTAGCAAACCAGGTGGTAATCCGGCCTCATAAAATACCTCTTGGAGACTCAGCGCTGTCAGTGGCGTGTACTCGGATGGTTTATGCACAACGCCGTTACCGGCAATGAGCGCCGCAAAAATGGATTGCATACTCAAAAAAACGGGATAATTAAATGGAGAGATGACGCCGACGACACCCAATGGTTCGCGAATTATGGTACTGCGCTTGGTACTGTGCAGCAGACCTTGCGAGAGACGTCTCGCGCCCAAAGCGCGCGGCGCTAACTTCAGATAGCCGTCTAAACAGGTCAACACAAGCAAGACATCCCCAATCAAGGAATCGGTCTCAATCTTGCCCATTTCTCGTGAAACAAGACCGGCAATCTCTTGTGCGTGGTCAACCAATGTTTCCTGTACCTGCCGCATGATTTGTATGCGTGCCGCTAACGATTGTGCGGCCCAATTGCGCTGTGCGGCGCGTGCTTGCCGCACAGCGGCGCGGACTTCATCGGCGTTGCAAATGGCAACCTCGCCTAATTTTTCGCCGCTGTTGGGATTGAATGAAAGCAACCGGTCATTTTTATATTTTTCGTGCGTATGAGATTTGGCTAAGGTCATGACTACCCCCAGTAAAGGCCGTTACTCAACAAACAATCTATAAACTATCTAATAACACATTTATCGGCTCCCCAGATACGGCCGTTGACCCCATTATGCCATAAAAAGCGGCTATTTGTCACCGTGCACCAATACAAAAGACGTTAAGATTCCATCACTTTTTAGACTTCAACCACTTTACCAAGAGACCGAACACAGCTGCGTAAATGTATCCCGTGACGATGCCTGCCCGCTGCACCTGCTTATCTGCTTCTTTGGCCGTTTGCCCTTTATCGATCAATGTCCATTTCAATAGCGTCCCTCCATCCACAATCGGGACGGCAGCAAACTGCCAAAGAAGATAAACCATGACTGGCGCATGAGATTTCCGCAAATTCGTGGTTGGCTGATCCGGGTTTTGAAAACCAACGCCAAAGCAAACTTAACAAGAGACCCAGACTGCTAAAAATGGGCCGCCGAGGGCCGTAAACGATGTTGATCCGGTGTGACTTCATTATCAAAATAAATGGTGCGCGGCATATCGGCCGCCAGTCGCACCTCGTCCATAGGCGCCCAGGCAGCCTTAGCAGTGACAGTATGTGCCAGTGCGTGTCCCACATCAGCAGTCACGGGAATGGGCATGGCAACTGTGCCCATAAACACACATTGCCACCAGGACCGTTCAGGGTTACGCTGTTTAGCCAGCCAAATCAATAGCGACCAACTACTCAACCACATCGGCCAGAAAGACGGCCGTCGCGCACAAATATGTTGTTATCATGAAAATCATCATGATGCAGGGTTTCATGTATGCCAAATGCAGCCAATTGGCGACATAGGTCGGCAAATTCAGGCACAGACTGTTGTAGCTGCGCATATTCGACGGCACTTAGACCTTCTTCCTGGTCGATCATCATTGCTTCTGAATCCGTAAGCAAGTCGCCGTATAAAATCGGCAGTTTATGTAGACGGCGATCGAAGATTCCCATCTCCAGCAGATCATCGACCCGGTCGAGTAATTCAATTTGCATCTGGGCGTATTGGGCAACGGCCGTGTGCCAGCGACTGATATCCCCATCTGCTTGTAACAGGCTGCGCAGCACCTGCCCACTGTCGGTGATCAAAAGCCAACCCTGTTGGGTGTCAGCCGCCAACACCGTAGGTACGGGCATTCCCCATTTGTACAGGGCTTGAGTGAGACGTACTTCGTAGATCAACACCGGTAGGGTCACTTTAAAATACAGTATACCCTTTGTTGTGAATACCTTGGCTACTTGTGACCAAGCCCCTTTATGTGTGACAACAATCTCGCTGGTTAGTTCATGACCGGTCTCTTGCACATTTGTTTGAATCCATGTAATTTGCTCTGAGGTTAACATCAACCGTATCCTTTGTTGTTTCTGAGAAGATTATTGGTAGCTTCAGTGCGATCTGCCTTCATAATCGGTACTTCTTAAAGTTCTCCACCTGTTCGAAAATTTCCCTATATTCCTCGTCACGGTCTACGGGCGGATAATCGTTTTCAGCGGGTAGGATAATCAAGCCCACTTTCAACTCAGTCTTGATATCTTCACATCGTACGCCGCTTTCATTCGTTTGGCCAGGAACCTGAACCGTTTCTCCAACACCTCAGTCACCTGCTCATATTCGGCGGCCATTTTGATTTCTTCAATGTTGGGTTGATCCGCTTTGGAGTAATGGGCCAACGCCAGATTGATCAGCTTTTTTATCCCGATGTAGTCACGACTGGCCAAACACCATGCATCTGATTCTGCCAATTGCTGACTCCAATTAACAATCAAGGTCGGCTTGCCAAATCCGTCCGGCGCGGATACCAGTGTGAGACGGCCGTCCAGTCCCGCATTCAACCTGGCCAACAACTGCGGACGCGGCACGAGATTGCTGCGGGTTAAGGGAATATACAGTTTTGTTTGCAGCAATGTCTCAGTCACCCGGCCATTATAGCATAGCAATATATGGAACGAAGGTGTTGGGCTATTTAATTTTTAATCCTTCGCGTCAGTCACTTCGTAAGAATTCTTATTTATGCTATTCTCTGTTATTTGCATTAGCTTTCGCGACATTTTATACTATAAAAGTATTTCTTGTCGTTGAACAGATATTAACTAACGAGGAAGGTTTTTATGAAAAGTAAACTTGCATACATCGTCATAATTTTATTGTTCATAATCGCACTCATCGGGACGGGGTGTGGTCAGTTAGGCAGCCTGGGTAACAGTGGAGAACCACAGAGCGCAGAAAGTACAGACTCATCAGGACGTGTGCCTCCGCCTGCAAGCGAGCCAACGGCCGTTCCTAATACAGAAGTACCAGCAGCCGCCCCCGCGCGTGTGCCGCCTCCTGTGACTGAACAAACGGCCGTTTCCAACGCAGAAGCAGCAGCTCCGGTTGCAAATACCAGCAACATCGAGCGCTGTAAACTCCCCAGCCGTCCTATAGATGATCCATTTGATTATCAGCACTTGGGCATTCCGCGGCATTCGGGATTTATGCCCTCCGCTGGCACCGTAGAGATCGCCGTGTTGTTTGCCGACTTTAGTGACGCCCGCGCCAACAGTTCGCCTGAGGAAGAGCTGGCTTTACTTAATCCCACTGCCGCAAGCGAATTATTGCGTGAAGCTTCCTATGGAGAGTTGGACCTGGTAATTAAGCCGTTTCCCTCCTGGCTAACCATGAGTCAACCCGCCGCTCATTACGTAGAACTCGCAGATAGTGATGATGAATTGGATGAACTCGCAATTTATCAAGAGATTGTGGCTTTGGCTGATCCCAACTTTGACTTTTCAAATACCGACCTCGTCCTTCTCATTTCCAATCCACAGGCAAGTGAAGGTCTTCATTGGCCGTATATATTTTCTACCGCCGAAGATTCACAGGGAATCCAGGCTGACGGCACAACAATCCGCAGCGGCATTACTGTTGGCGGTTACCTGCGTGATCCTGAGAATGAAGAAGTATTGAGAAACAACATTTTCGCCCGATGGTTGGGTGTCACAATGACCCTCATGTACCATGGTTTTAGAGACGAAATCCTTTTTCCCGATTTAACCGATGAAGAGAGGCGTGCCGCAACTGGTTCATTCGGCATTCTCGGCAACGCACGGGATAATGCCCATGCGCCTGGGCACTTTGCGTTTGAGCGCTGGCAGCTCGGTTGGCTCGAGGACGAGCAAATCTTTTGCCAGACGGCAGGGGAAGAGACAACAGAACTTGCGGCCATTGAGCAGGTGGGCGGCATCAAAGCCGTGATGATACCTATTTGCGAGAGAACTGCGCTTGTTGTTGAAAGCAGAAAGGCAATGAGTACCGACCAAGACCTTACGAAAGAAGGAGCTTTGGTTTACACCGTTGACACTTCTGTCGAGCCAGATGGAGCCCCGATCAGGGTATTGCCAGCAGTCGAGAATGATCTGATGCGGGATCAATCTCCGCTGGCTCAGGGCGAGTCCTTTACCTACCAAAACATTACGGTCACCAATATGGAGTCACGTGCAGATGGCGACAGCGTGCGCGTGAGTATTTCAGGCCCAATCCAATGCCCGCAGGCAGGCGCTGGGCAGCCTGCCGGTCAGACTACCGGCTCGGCCGCCGGGGGGCAGTGCGTCCCGCTTCCCGTGCAGGTGCCGCAGTGCAGCACGGACGGTATCCCGGCCCCCAGCCAGGCCGATGTGATGGTGCGCTTTGTCAACCAGACCGGTTTTGATGGCATCGGCTTTTGGCAAGACGACAGCCAGTCCCCCGCCGAATTCCTGGAATATTTCAACGTGCCTGAAGGTCAGAAATATGACCAGGAAACGTTTGAAGGCGACAAGTGGGTTGTGCGCGAGCCGGGCGGCGCCACCCTGCTGGAATACACCGCCTCCGACGAGCAGAAACAGTGTGTTGTAGTGGAGCAGCCGACAGGCGCCTTGTGGCTCGATTTCGTCAACAACAGCGGCGTGCCGGGCATCGGTTTTCTGGTCCGCGCCGACGGGACGAGAGTAGAGTATTTCCGAGTCGGTATTGGCGGTACAACCGGCATCTGGACCGCGGCCGGTGATGTGTGGGGCGTGTTTGATAGCTGCGGCAATGTGTTGCTGGAATACACCGCCACCAGCGCCAACCCGCAGCAAGTGCTGATTCCGCTGCTTGTCATTCCGGAGGCGCCCACCTACACGCCTGAGCCTCTTAATACGGCCGCGCCAACCAGCACACCGGCGCCTGTTAATACGGCCGTGCCAACCAACACACCGGCGCCTGTTAATACGGCCGTGCCAACCAATACGCCAGCGCCTGCTGATACGGCCGTGCCAACAGTGGCTCCGACTAATACACCCATGCCAGTCCCAACCAATACGGCCGTGCCGACACCAACAGAAACGGCAGAAGAGGAGATATCCTTAATAGTTACCAACAACACGGATGAACCGTATTCTATTTGTAATCAAGCGGGATGTGGTCTGCTGTTTCCAGGAGACTCTAGCTCACCCACGCCTACTATTGCCGGCGAAGTCTGGACTTTTACCGGCGAAAACAGCGGGGACGTTCAGACCTATACCGCCACCGATGCACCCAATCAGACGTATACGATTACACCGCCCAACACGCCAGATCCTACCTTAACGATTACAAATAATACAGCTGAACCATATACGCTTTGTAATCAATCTGGTTGTGGCCTGCTGTTTCCGGGAGACTCTAGCAGCCCAATACCAACTTTTGCCGGGGATACCTGGACTTTTACTGGCGAGAACAGTGGAAGCGTTCAGACCTATGTTGCTACTGACGCGCCTAACCAAACGTATACGATTTCTAATTAAACCGCGCCTGACCCGTGTGCCGATATTCTGCCCGTAGATCAAACGATGGGTAAGGATGCACAACAACACCATGCGTAAAGGTAAATTCTAACGCGCATCTGGACGCTCCGCTCTTTGGAAGCCAGTCCAGATGCGTGCTTTCTCTCTACGCTGGAGAAACGGTTTGAAAATAGTAAGAAATTGCAAGAAACTGATCTTTTTGACTATTGTAATTTTGTGTACAACAGGATGCGCAACCGCAAGCCCCGAGCTAATTGTTGAAAGCGTCCCATCCGTTGTGGGGACCCCGCAACCGGCCGTCCCAACGTCGACTGCGGTACAAGTATCACCAACCGCTGTTGAAGAAGCGGTGCAGCGAACTGCGCCTCCTACCGCTGCCCCAGCGGCGGCTACCTTAGAGGTCATTGAAGCATCAGCCGGATCGGTTGAGCCATGCCGCCTACCCATTGCCACTTTTTCCAATGTCGGACTGGGCGTGCCCCGACCAACGGGATTCACAACGTCAACGGGTTCAGTGCAGGCAGTGGTGCTGTTTGCTGATTTTGACGACGCACCCGCCAATGAAACCCCTGCAGAGACCTTCGCGCGCGTTTCTCCCGGCGCCGCCGATTTCTTCAATCAAATTTCGTATGGACGCATGACACTGGACTTGCAACCTCATCTGACATGGCTGCGCCTCAGCCAACCATCGGCGCATTACGCGGGCTTATTGTCATCAGGGGATGGGCATCGCGCCTTTATCCAAGAAGCGGTCGATCTGGCCGACCCGGATGTTGACTATAGCAATGCTGATCTGGTGGTGGTGCTGGCGAATCCGGCGCCGCCGCGATCCCGTTTGGCCCGGCGTTTGGCGCTGCCGCAGGAGATCAAGGCATTGAGGCCGATGGCGTTACTATTCCCAGCGGCATCACATCAGGCGCCGACCTGGCAGGCTGGGGTTATCTGTGGCTCAACCACGAAATGGGACATACCATGACGCTGCCCGACCTGTATGCCTATGAAAATGACGGCCGTTTTGAAGACGGTCAGCGTTTCGTCGGCTCATTTGGCTTGATGGGTTTGATCGACGGCCGTGCACCTGAGTTCTTCACTTTTGAGCGCTGGCAGCTTGGCTGGCTGGACGATAATCAAATCATTTGTCAGACCGGCGGCGAGAGCACGATCGCCCTGTCCGCCATCGAGCAGCCGGGCGGCAGCAAGGCGGTGATGGTGCCAACGGGAGAGACAACGGCCGTTGTTGTCGAAAGCAGACGGGCGCTTGGTTTTGATGAGCGCATCGCCAAAGAAGGGGCACTCATCTACCTGGTTGATACGGCAATCCAGTCCGGGCATGGATCGATCCAGGTGCTGCCGGTGCGTGACGCTGACCCGCTGCGTGACCAATCCCCCCTCGCCGCGGGAGAATCCTTCACGCTCTGCAATGTGACGATTACGGCCGTTGAGGCGCGCGAAGATGGCGACACCGTGCGCGTGACGGTAAATGAACAAAATCCCTGCGCAGCGGAAAACGCCGCGACACAGGCGGATCCTTGCGCCAACATCCCAGCCCCCAGCGCAGCAGACGTGGTGGTTCGCTTTGCCAATGAGAGCGGCGCTGAAGTAGATGTATTGTGGGAGGACGACTCTCACTCCCCTGCACAACTTATTCACTATTTCCAGGTGGGAGATGGCGTCGCAGTTGACCAGGAAACATTCGAAGGCCACAAGTGGGTCGTCCAGGACTCGTCCGGCATGACCCTGTTGGAATATAGCGCCTCCGCTGAGCAGACTCAATGTTTATTGATCAAAAGGAAATTATGACAACTCCCCCAACTATCGGTCGTTATATAATCAAAGAGGAATTAGGCAAAGGTGGGATGGCGACGGTATTTTTGGCGCAGGATCCCCGTTTTGAGCGGGATGTAGCCCTAAAAGTGCTGCCTCATGCTTTCTTGCACGACCCTGCTTTTCGTCAGCGTTTTGAGCGTGAAGCCAAGACCATCGCTTCGCTGGAGCACCAGGCCATCGTGCCCGTCTATGATTTCGGCGAACACGAGGGCCAGCCGTATCTGGTTATGCGCCATATGGCCGGCGGGTCGCTGCTTGACCGGATGCGGCAAGGGCCTATGCCTTTGGAAGAGGCTGCCCGCATTATCGGCCGTCTCGCCTCCGCCCTGGATAAAGCCCATGAAGCCGGTATTATCCACCGTGACCTGAAGCCCGGTAATGTTCTATTTGACCAGTATGGTGATGCCTATCTGTCTGACTTTGGTATTGCCAAACTGCTGGAGCAAAGCGCGGCACTCACCGGCACAGGAAGTGTCATCGGCACGCCGGCCTATATGAGTCCGGAACAGGCTAAAGGGGTGCGGGATATAGACGGCCGTAGCGATATTTACGCCCTGGGTGCTATTCTCTTTGAGATGCTGACCGGCAAACTGCCCTATAATTCTGATACGCCCATGGGTCTGGTTGTCAAACACATCATGGAACCGGTGCCTCGCATCCGTGATTCTAACCCTGATTTGCCACTGGGGGTTGAGGGAGTCATCAGCCGTTCGATGGCAAAAGAACGCGATCAACGTTTCCAAACAACCAATCAGATGGCGCTAGAGCTAAATAAGATAGACCTTTCAGCGGCCAAATCAGGAGGGGCATCCATAGCTAAAACGGTTGTTGAGCCATTTGCTGCGCCCCCGCCCGCAGCGGATACCGCTGTTCCATTTGCGGTAGAAGATCCTGAACGAACGGTGATTGAGCAGTGGCAGGGGCAGGCAGCGGTTGACGCTACCGTTGTGGAGCATTACGAGGAACCGGCCATAAAAGTGGAAGAAGCAGCGGCCGCTGCACGACCAGTAGCGGAGAGCACGGCCACGGCCGGCGCGCCACCTTCTAAACAGCCGCGCAGACGATTCTGGCTGTGGGGTATAGTGGGCGTGGTGCTGCTGGCGCTGCTTTTCTTTGGCGGCCGCCTGCTGCTGAGTGGTGGCGGGGACACCTCATCAACGATAATACCCGAAACCGCATCCGGAATGAATATGAATTCGATTGAACAGTGCGCCAATATCTTGGCTCCAACGCAGGCGGACGTGATGGTTCGATTCGTCAACGAGAGCAGTTTTGAAGGTGTTGGTTTATGGCAAGATAATTCACAGTCGCCCACACAACTTCGCGAGTATTTTCGAGTGACAGATGGGGAAATGTATGATCAAGAGACATTTGAAAGCGACAAGTGGGTCATACAGGAACCGTCTGGCGCTACCTTGCTAGAATACATTGCCTCAGTTGAAGAAAAACAGTGTGTCTTGATCAAGCGGCCAGTTGGCAACTTGTGGCTCAACTTCGTCAATGAGAGCGGTGTTCCCGCGATTGGCTATCTCGTTGGCGCCAACGGTGCGGAAGAGACTTACTTTGGAGTTGGCGCTGGCGCGATGACCGGTCTTTGGAGCGCTGAAGGCAACATATGGCGTGTCAAGGATGATAGCGGCAACCAATTGCTGGAATATTCATCTACAGATGAAAACGAACAGCAGGTTGTGATTCCCCCGTTATCCCAATGATCCAAAAGGCTTAGTTGAGCCGCTGCTTATTTTTGAGCTTGTTTCACCAAGGTGTTATTACAGATTTTTCATTGTTAGGTGAAAACGAGAAAGTAATTTGAATTTGGAAATCAATAATTCTCCCGTTTTCCCTGAGTAAACCACAAAGAATTGGCGAGATTCTACTCAAAATACTTTTTGTGGTTTACCTAAGCCTGGCACAACACGGTCGTTTCCCTTAGAGACGATTGGTGGAGTGGCCGTTTCGACCGCCTATAACTGCTAACCCAATCCGACCAGGGCAGCCAAAACGGCGATGAGGGCAGTGATAAGGATATAAATAAGGCAACAAAAAAGGCACGGGAGGAGCTTGTCGAAGGGGGAAACAGGCTTCGTTATTCCAACGAAGTGTCCGCACTTCACACAATGCCTAATTTCGTAGGCGCGGGCGCTGGCTTTGGCGCGATTGTTGACAGTGAGTTTGTTGTAGATGTTGATGGTATGGCGCTTGGCGGTGCTGGGGGCAATCACCAGTTTGTCGGCAATCTCCTGATTGGTAACTCCGCTGGCAATAAGTTGCAGAACCTCTCGTTCGCGCGGGCTTAGGGAATCACTAACCGGTTGCGGGGTGATTGGGGGAGCGGCGGCAGGGAAGTGCGTGAGGAGTGTTGCGGCGTAGTTGGGGGCGGTCTTTTGCTGTACCATTTCTTCTAGCAGTCGTCGTATAGGCTTTCCCTCATCGAGGAAGAGGGAAATGTAGCCCGGTGCCTCAGCTTCGTTCAGCCGCCCTTGTTCAATCAACGTCCTACTCCAACCGCGCATGGCGTTCATGACGCCGAACCAATTGGCAACTTCTCGATTGAGGGTGATAGCTGCCTGATAATTTTGTTGGGCACGCTGACCGTCACCCTGAATATGGGTGATAAAGGCCAGATTGAGAACGGCCAGGCCGCGCATCGTCTGATTTGGGGTGGTCGACTCAAGCGTCTGGAGCTGTGCGTCTGTTTTTTCCAAGAGAGCGATGGCCTGGGTGATATGACCTTGACCGGCAGCCAAATTACCCCATAGAATCAGTAAATTGATCGATGTATCCGCGACTTCCGGCGGCAAATGGACCAATATCAACTCCGCTTCGTTTTCACGACCGCGAAAGAGCAAGGCCCAGGCATAATTGAGAACGAGCCGCGGGTTTTGGTGTCGCCAGGCGGCGGGCAGGCGCTCGCTCCACAACAGTATCTTGCCGATTTCGCCGCGGTTCAACCAACTGTCGCTGTATTGCGTCACCAGGCCAGCGGCGCGCTCGTAGTCGGCTGCCGTCAAAGCGTGTTGTACCGCTTCCTCGGCGTAGCCAGCCTGCTCAAACCAGCGGCTGGCTCGTTCATGCGCCAAACTTGCCAGCCCCGATTTTTCTCGCCGTCCCTGTTGTTGCGGCAGGTCGGCAAAGAGGTGATGGTAGCGATACTAGCGTCGCTCGTCATCCAGAGGAACGAGAAAGAGATTGGCGCGTTCCAGTTGTCCCAGAATTTGCTGGGAAGGAGAGTCGGCCGCTTCGGCTATGCCCAGCACAGCATCACATAAGGAGGCACACAGTCTATCCAGCACGGCCGCTTGCAGCAAAAATTCGCGTGTCCCTGCTGGTCGCCGCACCTCCGGGAACAGTTTGCAGCAAACCAGATGGTAACCTGGCCCCATAAAACAACTTTTGCAGATGCAAGGCTGTCAGCGGCGTGTATTCAGAAGGTTTATGGACTACGCCATTGCCGGCAATTTCTTGCGCTTTGTCAACTAAAGTTTCCTGTACCTGCCGTATAATTTTTATACGCGCCGCTAACGATTGTGCGGCCCAATTGCGCTGTGCGGCGCGTGCTTGCCGCACAGCGGCGCGGACTTCATCGGCGTTGCAAATGGAGACTTCGCCTAATTTTTTGCCGCTGTTGGGATTGAATGAAAGCAACCGGTCATTTTTATATTTTTTGTGCGTATGAGATTTGGCCAAAGTCATGACTACCCCCAGTAACGGCCGTTACCATCACGGCCATCGCCACAATAATCCATCACAAATTTTCTAAAAACCCATACTTTAGCTCCCGAATACGGCCGTTAACTTCATTATGCCACGACAATTGTCTATTTATCACTATAGACTATACAAAATAGACCTATACAAAAGATGTGTAATCCTCGTCACCATTACTGAGTTTGTACAAACTCTTCGACCCTATCGAGCCATTCATTCACCAGACAATGGAAAAGATTTTTTTGGTCAATCTCCAGCCCATGTCCGGCCCTATCGAGAACGGCAAATGTTGCTCTGGAATAGATTTCCAGAAGCTTCCACGCATCTTGATAACTCACAACATAATCTTGTTTGCCTGTGATGATTAGGGTGGGCATGGGTAATGATGCAGGCAACGCATCTACATCATACGAAAAACCCCAGTTTTCAGGCTTCTATAGGTTTTGCAATAATTCCCAGTCCGTTTTTTCCCAAGCAGGGAAAATGTCACTACGCATACTATTTACAACTTGTTGGCTTTGGACAACAGCATCTTGCATCATTTCGGCCTCATTAGGCGGTAATTCAGCAAGTAGTTCTGGATTTTCGATCAGTGTCACCTTTGGGGGCAAAACCCGTTGCGCATCATTTGCAAGCATGCGTGGTACAAAAAGCAACACCCCATCAATGAAAGTGCTTTTTCGCATTACAACGCCACGTGCCAGGTAACCACCAGCCGACATGCCAGCCAAAACAAAGCGGCGATCCGGAAAAACATGGTCAATGAACTGCAATATCTTTTCCAAGACATCATTCATATTGTTGATTCCATCTATTCCTGATGATTGCCCATGACCTGGCATATCCAGATAAATTCTTTGCCATTGTTCACGCATTTGGAAACAAGGTTCAAGAGCGCTAACCATGTGTTGATGATCAAAACTCCAACCATGCAATATGATAATAGGCATTCCTTGGCCACGAACCTTATAGAATAATGTACTGCTTTCAAATTGACTAATCATTTTTGAGGCTCCCTTTGCATTTCCACCTTAAAAACACGCCCATCACAGCCAACAATGCTATTACCAACCCGGCGCCGAAGCTTGCTTGCCGCACACGTTTATCGGCTTCAACTGGAGCCAAGCCCTTATCTACCAATGTCCATTTCAGCAGTGTGCCCCCATCCACAATCGAGACCGGCAGTAAACTGCCAAAGAAAAGCAAACCATGTGAGACACAAGCGATTTCTGTCAATTCACGACAAGGGGTCTTAGGGTTTGTCAGCCGACGCAAAAGCAAACTAATCACAAAACCTAAGCCGCTAAAGATCGGTCCACCCACAGCCCGCAGCCGGTGTTGATCGGGGGTGACAGCATTGTCAAAATAGATGGTGCGCGGCATATCGGCGGCCAAACGCACCTCATCCATTGGCGCATAAGCAGCCTTAGCAGTGACAGTATGTGCCAGTGCGTGTCCCACATCAGCAGTCACGGGAATGGGCATGGCAACTGTGCCCATAAACACACATTGCCACCAGGACCGTTCAGGGTTACGCTGTTTAGCCAGCCAAATCAATAGCGGCCAACTACTCAACCACATCGGCCAGAAAGACGGCCGTACCTTCACCGGCACGCCATTAAAATGAAACAACACCTTGGCATTATTCCAATCTTGATCCATCACTACCACCTATTTGTGAAAAGTTTATTTGCCTGACTCCGGCGAGGATTTGTGCTTCCTTGGCTCCCCGGAAACGGCCGTTGTAAAACCACGCAGTTTATGTCCACAGTTTGTGTCCACATTATGCCATAACGGCCGTTTATTTGTCACGCTTTCTTTTGGCAGACTAAAATACAAAAGTCTCCGGAGACTTTTGTATTTTAGAGGTTAACGTTCTCAACGGCTTGCAGCGTTCAAACCACCATCGGCCGTATCTTGCGGTATAGGCTTAATCCAGAACAACGTCACCCCAAAGCCCACCAGCAGTATCGCTGCGCCGCCGAAGAACGGGTAGAGAATATGCAATTCAAAGGCCACACCGCCCAACAGCGGGCCGGCAATACGTCCCAGGCTCATAAAGGAATTGCTCAACCCCATTGTGATGCCTTGTTCGAGCGGCGCGCGTTGCGACGTGAGCGCCGTCATGGCCGGGATGACCAGCGCCGTAGCGAGTACAAACAGCCCCATCGTCAAGGAGAGGGTCACAAAACTGTTGGCGGCGGCAATAAGCAAAAAGGCGAAGACGCTCAGCAGGAGCATGACTTTGATCACCCACACGTCGCCAAATCGTTTTGTGAGCGGGCCGCTCAAGACGCCCTGCCCTACGGCCGAAACCAGCCCCATGACCATTAATAAGACGCCGACTTCCTGAGGGCCAAATCCAAATGCTTCCAGCGCATACAGGCCAAAGATGCCATAAAACATGGTGAGTCCGGCCGTCACCAGGAAAGCCAGCCACAAAAGCACGCCAATAGGGCTGCGTAGTGCCAGCCGCAGGTCGTGGATAAATGATCCGCGGCGTCTTGCATCCGGCTGCCGGCGGGCGTGGGCCGGCAGTGATTCCGGCAGGAAGAGATAAATCAAGATAACCGCCAGCAGGGAAAATGCAGCGGCAATGAAGAACGGCCGTTGCAGCGCCCCATCTCCTGATAGCCAGCCGCCCAGTCCAGGCCCCAGCACAGTGCCTAATCCCACCGCTGCACCCAAAACGCCCATGCCCCCGCCGCGTTCCTCTTTGACCGTGCTGTCACCCACGTACGCCATTGTCGTCGGCGCGGTCGCCGATGAGAGGATGCCGGAAAGCACGCGTACCGCAAAGAGCATCCACAACTGCGTCGCCAATCCAAAAAGGAACATGGTGATCGCGTAGCCCAATACACCGAGCATCAAAACTGGTTTACGGCCGATTCTGTCGGAAAGACTGCCCCAAATTGGTCCGAAGATCAGGCGCATCAGGGCATAGGAGGCGACCAACAGGCCCAACTCAAAACCGCCCGCCCCCATGCTCTCGACGTAAAAGGGGATGATTGGGATGACTAATCCATAGCCCAACATGACCACGACAAGAGTGAAGGCCAGGATAAACAGATTTTTGCGCTTCGTTGCTGTTGGCATCATGGTGTTGACTCCCTCGGTTTTAGGAACACGGAGGCGGCACAGAGGTTCACGGAGAATTAGGAGAAGAGGTTTTTAGCCATGTGAGCTTAACTGTGAAGGATGGCCCTCAAAAACCAACCTCCCCATTAACCCTCCGTGTATCTGCATTTTTCTCTGTGATACGCTGTGTTCCTTAACCCTGCCCATTGGCGAAGGTAATCAGACCGGCGTCGCCGTCGACAGTAATCAACTGCCCATTACGGATGCGTTTGGTTGCGACGCCGGTACCCAATACGGCCGGGATACCATATTCACGGGCCACAATCGAGCCGTGACTGAGCGGCCCACCGATGTCGGTGACAACGGCTGCCGCCATGGCAAAGAGCGGCGTCCAGGCGGGTGTGGTGATGGTAGCGACCAAAATTTCGCCCGGCTGCATGGCGTCAAAATCTTCCGGCCCGTGCAGCACGCAGGCAACGGCCGTTACCTTGCCGGGACTTGATCCCACCCCCTTTAAGCTATCGCCGGCCTGGCCGGATTCTTCGGCCGCCAGGAACACATTGGTGCTGAAACCCATGTATTTGTCGCCCACGCCCAACTGCGGTGGTGGCGTCACGCGCTTTTCGGCGCGCCAGACTGCCTTGCGCTGGATCACACGTTCATGCAGCGATTCTAGCGTTTTACCTTGTTCAAGATTGGAAACGGCCGTTTCTAATTCCGCCTGCTCCAGCCAGAAGATATCATCCGGCTCGGCGATGGCGCCCGCAAGCGCGCAGCGTCTGCCCAATTCACGCAGCATCTGCCGCAGGACTGGATAACCCAACCCAAAATCAGCAATGCCATCTTCGCGCACCTCTGCCTGTGACTGCGCCCAGCCCAATGATTTTTGGAATATCCAGCGACGTGGTCCGCGCAGCCTCTGGAGCATCATCGCTGTTGCCTGTTCACGCTCAGTTGTCAATTTCTGCTGTCGCTCGTGAGGGTTAGAGCCTTGCCCGCGCAGGTACATCTTGCACGTTTCCAGCATCGGTGCGGGATCGTCAATGGGCAGCGGGCTGGCGAAGTCGAGGTCATAAACGATGTGGCCGAACTGCCGCAGGTGTGCATCAAAGCGCCGCCGCCACTCTTGCCACACCACTGGGTCAACTCCGGCTGGCATTTGATCGTTTTGGAACTGATCGGTCAGTTTTGCCCCCGCTGTTTTGAGCAGGTAAGCTGCCAGGTCCGGTTGTTGCGTACACCACTGCGCCAGATCATAGAGCGATTTTTCTGCTTGAATGGGAATGCTGTTGTAACCCATTAAGAATGTCGCAGCGGGCGGGTCGCCTTCCCGTTGCGCCAATTTTTGGTAAATGTTCGTGAACAGTCCCTCGCTGCCGGCCGATACGCCCATTGTGCCGACCATCAAGGCGCCCAGGTGATCCATTACCGCCTCCATCATCTCGTTTACGCCTGTCAAAAGCTCGGCGGATGTTTTTGTGGTGATTGGCTGCGCCTGCCAATGCGCGACGACCGCGGCGTATTTGGGCCGCGCTCGCTCTTTCCAATCATCCTTGCCTTTGCGCGCGACGCGATAAAAAACAGGAACCATGCGGGTCAACATCCACCACCACTCGCGCTTTGTGAAATTGACGCCCATGTAGGCATAATCATTAATGCGCACCATTGTGTCGGCCGGGAAAACCGGCTCTTTGCCTTTGACAAAATATTCACTGATCAGCCGTAACAGGCCGGCGTTAATGGCGTTTATTCCCAGCGTGCCGAACAGCGGGCTGAGGGGATTGGGCATGAGGTCGATGATGCTCGTGCGCATATATTTGCCCTCGGGGTCCGGCATAGGCCAGTCGGTGGGAATGGGCGCTTCCGGTTCCGGCAACGCTGTGATGGGCCGCGCTTGCACAATATTGAGCGCGCCTTCGGCCAGCGTCCACTCAATGTCCATCGGGCAGCCGGTGAGGGTTTCGATTTGCAGGCCTAACTGCGCTAAATCTGTGGCGGTCTGGTCATCGAGTACGGGCGCCTGCTGAAGATGTTCGGGCACGGATTGGGTGATTGTGCCGTGTGTACTGTTGGTGGTCATGGTGTGTTTAACGGCCGTTTCCCGCGCCACGACCTGCCCACTGTTTTTGTCAATCGTTATGGCGTCGGGCGTGACTTCGCCGCCAACGATGGCTTCACCTAAACCCCAGGCAGCGTTGATGAGGATTTGATCGCGACGGCCGTTTACCGGATTGGCCGTGAACAAAATGCCCGCCGCTTCGGCCTGAACCATCAGCTGCACGACTACCGCCAGGCTCAACGATCTCCGAATCAACGGCATACTGCGCGCGGTAGCCGATGGCGCGCGCCGTCCACAAAGAGGCCCAGCAACGTTTCACGGCCTCCAGCACAGCGGCAACGCCCCAGATGTTTAAAAAAGTTTCCTGCTGTCCGGCGAAGGAGAGATCGGGCAAATCTTCGGCTGTGGCTGAAGATCGCACGGCGACGGCGGGTAAGGAACCGGGCAGACGTTCATACGCTCCCGCTATTTCGTTCGCGATTGTTTGCGATATTTCAGCGTCGCAAATCAGGCTGCTGATGGTATGTGAAGCGCGTTCCAATGTGGTTGGAACGGCCGTATCCACCTGGTCCAGCGCAGCCATGATCGCCGGCTGCAGTTCATTGGCGCTTATAAACTGCCGGTAAGCGGCCGTGGTGATATGAAATCCATCGGGAACAGGCAGACCGGCGCGCGCTAAACGGGCTAACGAACTACCTTTTCCGCCGGCGACTGCTAACGATGCCTGTTCATCGGCTAAGGGAATTACGAAATTTTGGTTCATGTGATATCTCCATTAGGGTAAGGGCGAATCGGTGTGTTCGCCTTGACCTGGGCAGACACTTAGGTCTGCCTCTACAAGGTTGACGGAAATGAGGTTCAGGTTCAGGTTCCAGATACGTGTGAGTATTCCGCGCAGGGCTGCCTGGTCGGTGATGGGGCCGACAAGGGTGGTGATGGCAACGGCCGTTTCGTTGTCGGTTACACTAATTTCCATACCGCTGAACCAATCTGACCAGGCTGGTTGGAGCCGGCCTTCCACTTTGATGGTATAGATATGGGGTTGTTGTGGAAACGGCCGTTCTTTTGCGTTCATCCTTGTTTATCCTGACTCTCTGTTTGCAACAATTCAGGCACAGGAGTTATCTCCTGACTGCACCCGCTTGCGGCGCGGTGTAGACTTGCCGCGAACTTTACATTTGGTTACGTTTACAGCATAGCAGAATTACCTTATCCAGCGCATCGACCGAAGGTATTATTTGGGTATTAGGTAAACCGCAGGTAACTATACAGGGGTCAGATCCGGCATGAGAATGTCGCCAGAAAACAGGGAACCTAACGCCGACCAAATACTGACCCCTTGCTTGCGTATGGTCGAAAGATAGCTGCGGATGGTGTAGAAATTACGGGCGCGATGACATCCTCGCAGACTCTTGGTTTCTTTCTTTTGCTTATGGCTTTTGTCTCGACTGGATAGCCAGTGGGAATTGTGGCTATTTTGATTCAGCAGGGCAGTTAGTTCTGTGATTTGCCGCTGGGCAGCTTGCAAGGCAGTTTCTAGCTCTTGAATCCTTTGCTTTAGCTGCTCATTTTCTTGCTGGTAATCCATGACGTTTATCTATACTATAGTTCTCAGACCTGTATAGTTACAATATTTTTTGTGAATTACATAAAACAAAAAAAGCCCGCCAGAAAAGGAGTCTCTGACAGGCTTTAATTCGTAAGACAACTTGAATGTGTTTACAGACGCTCTTTAAATGCTTCGGTCAGCGCCGGGACAACCTGGAACAGGTCGCCTACGATGCCATACTGCGCCAGCTTGAAGATTGGCGCATCGGGGTCTTTGTTGATCGCAACAATCAGGCTGGAAGTTCGCATACCCGCCTGGTGCTGGATCGCGCCGCTGATACCGCAGGCGATATACAGATCAGGGCTGACGGTCTTACCCGTCTGGCCAACTTGATGTTCATAAGGAATCCAACCGGCGTCAACAGCCGCGCGCGAAGCGCCCAGCGCTGCGCCCAGTACATTACACAGCTCTTGTAGCGGCGCATACCCTTCCGGGCCGCCCACGCCGCGACCGCCGCTGACGATGATACTGGCATCGGTCAGACTGACTCCACTGTCTTTCTGCTCAAAAGCAACCACCTTACTGGGAATGTCATCTTCGTCTACCGCTACATCGACCCAATCGGCCGAACCGCTGCCGCCGGTAGATTCAGCCTGCGGGAAAGCGCGGCTGCGCAAGGTGACAACTTGTGTACCTTCAGTGACAAAAACGGTCGAGAGCAGCTTGCCCGCATAAACGGGGCGCGTCGCCTTGATGGTTTCCCCATCTACTTCAAACGCGATACAGTCTGAAATCAGCCCTGCATCCAGGTCGGCGGCGACCCAGGCGGCAAAATCACGGCCACGATTGGATGCGCCGGCCATGATCACGGCCGGTTCATGTTCTTTAGCCAATTCAACCGCAAGCGGCCCAATCGCTTCAATACGGCCGTCTCCCAACGTCGGGTCGTTCGCGCCAATCACCTCATCACAGCCCAGATCAAAGGCAGCGTCAGCAACGCCGGACACGCCAGACCCAAAAACCAGGCCAACCAGGTTCTCGCCTAATTCATCGGCCACAACGCGCGCAGCGCCAATTACTTCTTTACTGATAGTGCTGACAGCGCCATCCCGATTTTCAATCAATACCCATACGCTGCTCATATCACCTTCTCCTCAAACAATTTATCCACCAGGATTGCAGCCTGTTCTTCCACGGAATCAGCCTCAAGGATTTCTACTTCACCTTCACGCGGTGGAATGGTGTATACGTGCGACCAATCAACTTTGCTGGCGGCTGCGCCATACGCGCCGTCAATATCCAGATCGGCGGCAGACCAGACAGGAATCGTCGCCCGATTGGCTTTGCGAATCCCCATGAAGGAAGGATAACGCGGCTCATTAATCTCTTTTACCGTACCAATCACCACCGGCAAAGGCGCCGTGATGGTCTCTTTGCCATCATCAACCAGACGTTCAACCGTAATCGAACCGCCGCCAAGCTCTTTGACGGCAGAAACAAAGGTCAAAGGCGTCCAGCCAAGCTTACGCGCGGTTTGCACAACGGTTTGGCCGCTGTCGCCGTCAATTGCCTGTCTGCCAAAGATCGCCACCTGCGCATCACCAACCTTTTTAATTGCAGCCGCTAAAACGCGCGCCGTTCCCAGACTATCGGAACCGGCGAAACCAGGATCGGAAAGGAGAATTGCTTCCGTGCAGCCCATCGCCAGACAGGTTTTGAGTGCTTCCTGGCTGGATTCATCACCCATTGAGAGGGCGACCGTGTCAGATGCGCCATGATTTTCCTTAAATCGAATACCCTCTTCTACAGCATATTCATCCCAGGGATTGAGCACATTGGGCTTGCCACCGGGATCATCCCAACTTACAACGCCATTGTCTACAGAGAAATCGGCCGTTGTACTGGGTGTTTGTTTTATACAAACGACAACTTTCATGCAATAACCTCCAAATTTTTGCGTCATGCGTAGGTCTTGAAGCCTGCGCACTCTATATCTTCATCAACAAACTTTGATTAAGTTTCTCAAAACGTTCGGCAAATGTTTCGTTGGCAAACAAAAAGGTAGTTGCCCGCCAGGAAAACAGATCAATTTGCGCCGCTGCTCGAATGGCCTTTTTTTCCGGCAGCGCTGCATTTTTAATTGCCGGTTGAAAAGCGCGAATCATTAAAAAAGCGGCCAGCGCCGCCAACGGCAAGGCCAACAGCAGGCGTAAAACAAAGCCCATGCCAACGGCCGTTACCAGCAGCACAAAAATGATAACCGCCAAACCCGTTACAACCGCCGCCAGTCGCCTGATTTTTTGCAGCCGCTCCTCATCGCCTGATTGGCGGTTTAGTTCGGCGGCGCAGGCGGCGCATAAAGGCACATTAACTTCACGTCGGATACGGCCGTCCCGCTTGCGCACGCTCATGCTGGTTGTTCCCGGCTGTACACAATGCACACAGACATTGGGGAAATGGACGGTTTCACCGGGTCGGATTTTGATTTTAACTTTGTGGCTCATCATACGGCTTAAAACTGTTGTTGTCAGGTGTGTATTGTCGCCATTTTTATATGACACATGTCATAGAGTACTTTATGATTGACCTGATAGGCGACCCTGTCTACAAATTTGCTCCCGGTTGCATACATTGATGTGGCGCGATTATAATGCCGCACTGCGTTATCAGCAAAAAATCATAGCCAACATGAGAGATTGTGGGATTTTAGCTAACAACGCAGAAAATAAGGCGCATATTATCGAATTCATTCACGAAGGACGTAAATACAATTAATGGCGAGTAAGCAGGCAGGTAAATTTTTGTTGTTGTTGCTTCTACTGGTAACAACCCTGGTTCTTTCAAAGAGCGTCACGGCGCAAACGGCCGTTTCCCCCATCCTCTCTAATACAGCCAGCGTCAACTATCCGCAGTCGGTCACTTTTCGCCTGGAAGTTGATCCAGCCATCACGCTCACGGATGCCGTACTCAACTACGACGTGGATCAAACATCCTGTCTCGACGTGAGTACACAGGTTCCGGTGGAAGTCACGGGCAATGTAGCAGAATGGGAATGGCCGATGGTGCGTTCCGGCAACCCGCCGCCCGGCGCCGGGCTGTGGTGGGAATGGACTGTCACCGACGATACGGGCAGCATCTTCACCACACCGCGACAAAAGTTCACTTTTGAGGATGACCGCTTCGAATGGCAAACTATCCAGGAAGGGGATGTGACGCTGCATTGGTATGCGGGTGAAGAAGTCGGCCCGCTGCTGCTGGATGCGGCCGTCGCCGGTCTGGAACTGCTCGAAACGGATATGGGTATCGAACTGATGGAACCGGTGCAGTTATATATTTACGGCAGCTCGGCGGATATGCGCGATGCGGTACTTTATATTCAAGATTGGGCCGGCGGCGTTGCTTTTCCGGAATACAACATCATTCTAATTGGCGTCGAGCCGCGCCAGGCGGCCGATTGGGGGCGTGATACGGTGCGGCATGAGTTGACACACCTGGCGCTTGGGCAGGTAGGCCATTCCTGTGTCGGCGGTCACCGTCCCACCTGGCTCGAAGAAGGCATGGCGATGTATGCCGAAGGCGAACCGTCAGATAGCGTACAGTCAGATTTGGAGCGCGGCCAGCAAAACAACGATTTCGCCCCACTGCGCAGCCTGAACGGCGCTTTTCCGGCGCATGGCGACGCCGCCGGCAGCGCCTACAGCCAGAGCTACAGCGTGGTCGCTTTTTTGCAAGAAGCGTTTGGGCAGGCCAAAATGCAAGATTTGATTCAACTGCTGGCGTCCGGCAGCAGTTACGACGCCGCCTTGGAAGCCGTTTATGGTTTTAATGTAGACGGGCTGGAAAGTGAATGGCGCAGTTGGTTAGGGATTCCGCAACGGCCGTTTCCACCCACGCCCACACCCCTCAGTGCAGCCGCCGTTCCAACCGTTGTGCCTTTCAGCGGTCCGCAAGATGTGGCCACAACTGTGGCTCCGTCTGAACTCGCCGCAACAGCACCGGAAACGGCCGCGCCAACCAACAGTGGATTTTGCGGCCTGGGACTGATGCCGCTGTTGGCGCTGGGCTTTGTTTTTTATCGCCTTGGGCAAAAGACAAAAAACTTATGAAACGACGTCGATTTCTCGTTCTCATTATTGCTTCTGCACTCTTGCTGTTTGGCTGCCAGTTAGTGAATTTAGCCTTACAAAGCGGCAGCGGTTTTGATCGCAGCGAAACGATTTTTCTTTCCGGCAGCCAGCCGCGCACGCTGGACCCCGCCACAACCCTGGGCGGCCCCGACAGCGCCCTGGGTCATATCTTCAGCGGGCTGGTCACGCTCGACACCGATCTGCAAATCCAGCCTGACCTGGCGGGCGGCTGGGATGTGAGCGCTGATGGCCGCGTTTACACATTTTTTCTGCGTGAGAATGCAGTTTTTCATGACGGCCGTTCCGTAACCGCCGATGACGTTATTTACTCATGGGAGCGCGCCGCCGACCCGGCTACCGGCTCCGATACGGTACTCACTTACCTGGGCGACATTGATGGGGTGGCCGAAAAAATGGCCGGGGAAGCAGCCAAAATCAGCGGTTTGCGCGCCCTCGATGACCACACGCTGGAAGTACGTCTGCGTGAGCCGGTTGTCTATTTCCTGGCTAAACTTGCCTACCCGGTCGCTTTTGTCGTTGATCAAGCCAATGTGGCGCAGCCCGACTGGGAGCGCCAGCCCAATGGAACTGGCCCATTTACGCTGGAAACCTGGCGCGACGATGATGTGATTGTACTGGCGCGTAACGAGGTTTTCTACAACCAGCCGGCGTTTGTACAGCATGTTGTATTTGATTTAGGCGCCAATCTGCCGCTCTCGCAGTATGAAACGGGTGAAATCGACCTGGTTGGCGTGGGCGGCGGTTCGCTGGAGCGCGTGCAGGACCCCAACAGCCCGCTCAACGCCGATCTGCGTACCGTTGTGGATATGTGCACCCAAAGCGTCGGCCTGAACAACCAACTACCGCCCTTCGACGATGTGCGCGTACGCCAGGCGTTTAATTATGCATTGGATAAGGAACGACTGCTCCAAACCTTTTCAAACGGCAATGCGCTGATAGCCGATGGCCCGCTGCCGCCAGGTATGCCAGGTTTTGGCGGGCTGGATGGTCCCAGCTATCCGTTTGATCCCCAAAAGGCGCGCCAACTGCTCGCAGAGGCAGGCTATGCTGACCCGGCCGATTTGGGAACGCTCATTTATTCCACAGCGGGATATGGAGATGTGGGTGAGTTTGTAACGGCCGTTATCACGCTCTGGCAAGAAACTCTAGGCGTCACAATTGAACCCGTGCTTTCAGACCCATTCACCTATTACGACGAGCTATTCGCCGGTAAGGCGGGTCATTTTTACGCCACAAGCTGGTGCGCCGACTATCCTGACCCGCAAAATTTCCTCGACATTCTCTACCACAGCGAATCCACCCAAAATATCGGGCGCTTTAGCGATCCACAAGTTGACGCCTTGCTGGAAGCCGCGCGTGTAGAAACGGGCGTGAACCAACGCATCGGCATGTATCAAGAAACAGAACGGCAGCTTGTCACACAAGCGCCGGTTGTGTTTGTGAGCCACGGCGCCAGCTATCTTTTGGTCAGTCCTGATCTGCAGGGGTATGTGTTGACGCCTCTGGGTGTGGCCCAGTGGCATCGCGTCAAGC
The DNA here is from genome assembly GCA_963701435.1 of uncultured Chloroflexia bacterium. Classification (GTDB taxonomy): domain Bacteria; phylum Chloroflexota; class Anaerolineae; order Promineifilales; family Promineifilaceae; genus JAACFF01. The sequence continues at coordinate 608,325 of CAVPAL010000006.1, forward strand.
TCAACCGCTGACGGAGTGTCCTCGTAATGGCACGCCGACGCCACCGATAATTTCCACAGCCATAAATACGCCTGGGCCTGCAAACATGATAAACTTCTTCTCTTATTTTTTGAACTCCGGAAGAGGTCACCATGCTTGTCGCCCTGATAACATTTCTGGCTGTTTTCGTTCAAAGCAGCATTGGCTTTGGCCTGGCGTTGGTCGCCATGCCGCTGGCGGTTGAACTGCTCGGTCTCCAAATTGCCGCTCCCCTGGTTGCGCTAATTGCGACCACGGCCGAATTCTTTGTGCTGCTCTATTACCGCCACGCCATTAATTTGCGGGTGGTCGCGCGCATTACAATTGCCGCCATTGTCGGCATTCCGCTGGGCGTTTATATTTTGAGTCGAGCTGATCCCGCCGTCGTGACTACCGCACTGGGCATTTTGCTGGTTGGGTATGGGTTGTATGCGCTTTCCAATCTAAAATTGCCCGAGCTGGCGAGCCGGGGCTGGGCTTATCTGTTTGGGTTCACAGCCGGCATTTTGGCCGGCGCCTACAACACCAGCGGCCCGCCGGTTGTGGTTTACGGCAACTGTCGCCGCTGGACGCCAGATGTGTTTAAAAGCAATTTGCAAGGTTTTTTTGTTGTGAATGGTCTGGTAGTCATCCTGACCCACGCCCTGACCGGGAACTATACCACTGCCGTGTGGCAAGAATTTCTGTGGTCGCTGCCCGGCATGGCGGTGGGTTTATTGGCAGGATTTGTGCTGTCCAAACGCATTAATCCTGACCTGTTTCGCAAAATTGTGCTGGTAATGTTGATTATTTTGGGTTTGCGGCTAATTTTCGGATGATCATTTGCGATTTACAAAACCAGCAGAGTGTAGAAGGGATTTCGACTCGAATCGCACAAATATCCACGAATCAAAATTATCCAAATTCGTGTGGATTCGTGATATTCGCGCCGAAAATTTCTTTTATGTAAAATAAACACGTTTTTGTTCTGCTACCCACCCGGCTGAATGGCAAAGTTAAACATCCCTAACGGCGTAGTTGGGGTGGAAACGGCCGTTCCCCCACAGTCATTACGCGCCAAAATCGTGTAAAAAGCAGCCGCAGAGGTCCCGCCAATCACATTCGTGTCGGTGTAGGTTGGGTTGGAAACGGCCGTACAATTTACATCCGCTTCACAATCCGGCCCCGGCGTCAGGTAAGGCAGGTCGCTGCTGCGCCATACCTCATATGCTTCCGCATCGGGCGCGCCGTCCCAGGTCAACACAACATCCGCGCCAGACCGGGATATGGCCGCATTTACGAGGGCCGCCGGCGGCGTGCAGTAGGAAACGTCCAGAAACGGCCGTGGCGACCCCATATACTGCGCTAATCCCTGATGTGCAATCGCCAGAACCGTACGCGTTTTTTCCACCAGCCGGCCGTCAGGCAAACGCTCCACAAAGGTTTTGGTTTGCAGAACGAGCCGCTCCTTGCCCGCGCGCAGTGCGCTGTCGCCGTCGTTGAATAAAACAGCGGGGTTGCCAGAAACGACCGTATTCGGAAAACTCAAGCGAAACTGCGTCAAGCCAACAGGATTAATCGCCGCCAATCCATCCGCCGTCAAATCAATGCGCACTGCATAATCATCCTGCCGCGCCGTGCCGTCAAAACAGCCCGCGTCAAGCGCGTCAGCCGGGGCGGCCGCATCGGATGCTTCCACCGGCGGCGCGCCAAAACTGCCGGTTGCCACATCCAGCACGGGCGCTCCCAGCGCGCCGCTTTGGAATGGGCTTGTTCCGACGCCGCTGTCACGCATGAGGTAAAGGTTGGCGTCCGTCACGACGCCGTTATCAGGCAAAGCAGATGTATCAATCGAGACCAGACCGAAACGGCCGTTTCCCCCCGCCTGGCCCACATAAATGCTGTCCACGCCGGCTGCGCTGCCATCCGTCCAGCCGTCATTTAAGCCGCCTTCTGAGAAAAAAGTCGCCGCGGGCGTTCCGCGAAATTTAGGGAAAAAGAAGTTCATCGTCTGGTTGGTGATTTTGTACTGGTAGCCGTCATAATCGAGATGGATCGGATCGGCGTCGATAAAACCAGAATACAGCCGGAAATTCGCGCGCAAAGTCGGTCGCAGCAGGTTGCCGCCGGGAAAAGGCAAATAATCGGGGGGCGTCTGGCCAGGAAACGGTAATTCGCCAGGCCCGCTGACGCCGTCGCCATAATAATAATGCATCAGGCCAATGGAGTTATCAAAAAACAGGCGGCTGTCGAGATTCGTCCAGCCGATACGGCGCTGTTCCACATTTACCATCATAGCGTTTAGCTCAACATCCGTGATCAAATCATTAGCCGGATCGCGGCTCAACGCTTCGCGTTTGGGACAGGCATACACAAAACACCAGAAGCCCACGTTGAAGTTGGGATAATCGTAGCTGCTGATCAACACTTCAATATCAGGTCGCACGGCATGAATCGCATTGATGATTGTGAAGGTATCCGCTTCAATGCGGTCAAACAAAGCCGCTTCCGAACCGGCCGCGTCCAAATCCATATCTTTATACCAGCCCCCTTCCGGCCGGCCCGCCAGGACATCATTGCCGTCGATGCTCAACACAACGCTGTCGATTGTGGGGTTGACGGCCAGTTCGGCGACCATATTGGCGATCCAGGGGTAATTGGCGCTGTCCACCCATTGGCGCGCTTCACTGCCGGAAATGGCATACTCCGGCCCAACGTAGCCCGGTCCCGGGTCGGGATCAAGCGAGCGGCTGAGCATCTCTTTGTCGGCGTGGCCAAATTTGTCGAAAATGTCGTTATGGGAGCCATCATCCCACATAAACTGTGCCCAGCTATCCCCCGCCAGCAGCGCGCGCGGGGTAGGCGCGGCGGGGCAGGCGGCTCCCTGCGTCATAATTGGCGTTATAACGGGCGGGTTGTCATCATTGGAAGCAGGTTGGGCGCTGTTTTCTTGCGCAAACAGCGCACCAGGCGGTTTAAGTAGCGCCCCAAACAAACCAATTAGCACAATGATAAAGATGTGACGGGGCTGCATAACACCTCCTGATTTTAAGGAACGGCCGTAATCACAACGGCGCTGGAATTGCCTCTTCATCATCACAGTATAAGTGACGCGATTCGCAGCGCCAAATCATTTTGATAATTGACCCTTCTCGCACAGCCGTGTACATTTCCCATTATGAAGTTACCAGAACCAATCCGTGGGCGCGAGCCGGGCACCTGGGCTGAAAGTACTGTCACCGTACGTATACCTGAAATTGCGCGCCGCACGCTTATTGAAAATGCTTTTCCATCTGGCGTACGCGCCGCTATTGAACAATTGATCGCCGAGATACCCAATCAGCCTATCCGTCTGCTGCATCCAGATGGCGGGCCTGATGTTGCGGAGTGGAATGCCCATATACGGCCGTTTCTTGACCAAAACTGGCTCGATCCTCCCTGGTTTTTTGTTGAAACCTACTTTTACCGCCGCATCATCGAAGCGGTTGGTTATTTCAGAAATGGGCATGACCCGTTCAGCCATCAAAAACGCCAGGGGCTGGAAATATCTCGATCAGCCATCCATGCGCTGGGCTACCAACTGCAAAGCCGGCTGGACAACGGTTGGAACGCCGCAAGTCTGGCTGCCTTGCTGGCGGTTGACCTGTGGGGCAATCAGGCTGACTTGAGCATGTGGCCGGCCGAAAACAGCGAGAATCCCGCCCACGCCGATCTAAAACAGGCGGAGGCCTTTCTATTGGTCAATGATACGGCCGCTGTGGCGGCGCACCTGCTGGCAGAACCCATAAAACGGGTCGATTTTATGGTGGACAACGCCGGATTTGAGCTGGTGGGGGATTTGTGCCTGGCCGACTACTTGCTCAGCAGCCAGGCCGCAGTCGAGGTTGTTTTGCAGCTAAAGCTCAACCCAACCTTTGTCTCCGACGCCACGGTGCAGGATGTGGCGGAAACGATTTCGTTTTTGGCGGCGTCACCGCACCCGCCTACGGCAGCCTGGGGACAGCGCTTACAGGCGTTTGTCGCCAACGGCCGTCTGCAGCTGCACACCCACCCCTTTTGGACTTCACCGCTGGCTTTTTGGGACATGCCGGATGGGCTGCGCGCCGCGCTCACTCAATCAGATTTAATTATCAGCAAGGGGGACGCCAACTACCGGCGCATTTTGGGCGACCGGCATTGGCCTTTTACAACGCCGTTCGATGAGATTATGGCTTATGCCCCCGCGCCACTGCTGGCGCTGCGCACGCTCAAGGCAGAGCTGGCCTGTGGATTAAAAGCGGAACAAATTGAACATTTAAATGAGGAAGACCCCACCTGGCAGGTAAACGGCCGTTGGGGGGTGATTCAATTCACAAATAAGTTGTAGTGTTTCGGGAATTGCAATCCCCAAAACAGCGCGCTAACTACCGTTTTCAACCTTCACGCCGCGCCAAAAAGCCACGCGATCTTTAATCTGGCTGGCGGCCGACGAGGGCTGCTGATAATACCAGGCTGCACCTGAATTGGTTTTTCCGTCGACAACCACATCATAATAACTGGCGCGCCCTTTCCAGGGGCAAACTGTCGTTTGCTGGCTGGGTTGCAGATAAGCTTTGTTCACGGCGTCCGGCGGGAAATAGTGATTGCCTTCCAGTTTAACGGTCTCATCACTTTCTGCGATTACTTTGCCATTCCAAATTGCGCGTACTGTCATTTATCACTCTCCATAAATTGTAAGTGTCTGCATACTATTTCTATCCTCATGAGGATACCAGCAACGGCCGTATGAAACTGGTAGCCAGCTTACATCTTCGTGAAAATATCTTCCCGGAAGCGCCACAAAACAAGTTTGATTGTTAACAAGCTTCCGGGAAGTTAGTTTTAATTTATAATCGTGCGCCGCAGTGCATGTCGTCCCCTTCAACAAAAAACGTCATGACAAAGCCCAAAGCCTGTCATGACGTTTTGAAATAAAATTTGCTTCAGCCGGCTTTCACGCTCAGGCAGCCTGCTCCTCATTCGACGCATCTTCTGCAGAGTTCTCTTCTTCTACCTCGCCTTCAACAGCTTCAGCGGGCGCATCTTCTTCAGGCGCCGCTTCCAGAACGCCGGCCACAACGCCTTCGTCATCCGCAATTAAAGCAACGCCGTCTTCTGTCGCCAGCATGCCTTCGTAAGCAACGCCTTCAGAGGTCGCCACGGCCGACTGCGCCAGAACCGTGCCTTCCGACAACACAACTTCGGTCACTTCCGCACTATCTTCGCCAACGGCAATTCTCGAGATTGTCGTAGATTCATCTGTCTCCAGCGCCGAATAAGCCACATCTTTACCTTGTTCCAACTGGGCGGAAATGTCGGCCGCAATCGACTGCGTCATGACCTGCGCGCCCGCTTCAGCCAATTCGTTTTGCAAATCATCAACCCATCTGTGTTCAATGACCGCCACAATCGCCGAAGTCTCCGGCTTCAAACCGGCCCCGATTTCCTTCAAACGCTCATCCGGGAAACCGCCATCGCTTAATTTAGCCGCAAAACCACCGATCAACGCGCCGGCTGCGCCCGTCAAGATCGCGCCCGGTCCTAAGATCAGACCAATGGAACCGCCGATCAACGCGCCGATGCCAGCGCCTTTACCGCCGCCCATATCGTGGATGTCTTTAATATGCAGCTTGTTTTTCTTATCGCGCCGGATAACGGCCGCATCCTTAATACCAATCAGGTGCTGCTTCTTAGCTTGCTTCAATTCTTTATACGCCGCTTCGGCGCCCTGCTCATCATTAAATGCAGCCACGATCAATTCTACAGGTGTTTCACTCATTTGTTTTCTCCATCATATTGAGTTTATTGAAATTCGCAGGGGTAATAAGCGCGATTACATGATCGGAGCAAGCGATCCAGCAAGCCGCGCGGTGTAAACTTTCACCCTATGGAATTCTTAAATATTATTATCGACGCCTGAATTATACGACAATTTTTTGCAAATTCACGCCTTACAGCCCCAATCCATATGTATATTCGAGGCTGCCAAAGCCCTGGCCCATGCTTTCACGCGTAATCGGCCTGCCGGCGACGCGCCCCACCAGATTTTCCATGCGGAACATATATTCGTTGTAGCTCCAATGCATCTCTTTGCGCCCGCCCCATACTGGCCGGTCGATGAAAGAACGTGCATGGCCATAGGGCTGCGCCAAAAACTGCACAAAGTCGCCCTGTTTGTTGCTGACCTGCACGTTAAAATAGGGATGCGGCCCGTAACCTAAAATAGGCATGACGCTGGCCTTGTTGAAAAGAATCTGTTCCGACGCATCGGGCCAATCCCAAAAACCGGCCGGCGCCAGGGAGATTGTGGCCTGCTCTTTGCGGTTGGTGTCAAAAAATTGGTATCCCTTGCGCAGCAGGTTCAAACCCACGTAGGGCACATAGGTTGAAAACATGCTGCCGTCGGGAAAAAGCGCCCAAATCCACTTCCAGGGAAATGTGGGCACGTGCAGGCAGACGCGCTGGAAATAACACAAGCCTTCCAGATGTTCTTTGCCGGTCGGCAAATCAAACTCGCCGGCAAAATTCATGCGCCGCCAGGCAATGAAATGGGTGCCGCCCAGCGGGGTGTCGATGTTGATCGACTCGTGCGGCGAATTATGCAGGCAGTTCAAATCCCCCCACGCTTCAAAATGGGCTGCGCCGTTTTGACCAACGACTTTGGTTTCGATGGCCAACGGCCGGCTGGATGCAGCGCGCATTTCGCAGCCATACTGCGCGCCGTCTCCGTTATCTGCCCAGCATTTGATCGATTGGTCGGGCATGGAAAGGATGGTTTTGGCCGTTTCCTTCACAAAATCTTCGTATACCTGCTGCCCGTCACAATACCAGCCGACGGTAATGGCGTGAAAGCGGTCAACGCCGTTGTGGATCGGCCGGTTTAGATCGATGCCCGGCAGCCAGACGTTATTGACCCGAATGCGCTTGCCCACGCGTGACGCAATCGCAAACATGAGCTGGCGCGGCCCGTAGCCCAGCTCCTCTTTGGGAAACAGGATAAAAAACCACCAGGAAGAGGAGGTTGGTTTTTGCATTTCGGGCGTTTGGGACCAGATCAGGTCATAAACGCGCTGGTGTTCTGCCATACTTTTGTATTCTTGAATAGTCATCGTTTTTCTTCCTGATCACTCCATCATTCTCTGTGTCTTCTCCGTAAAGCTCCGTGTCACTTTCTCTACTCATATGTAGTAGAAAGGAACTCGATAATTTCGGCGGCGATTTGAAACGGCCGTTCATACTGCAAAAAGTGCTTTGGCCCCGCAATCAACTTATACTGCGCCTGCTGCATCTGCACTGCAAACCGCTCGCCCTGGGCGGATGAAAACACAGAATCATGGTCCGAAAAAAGCACCAGAGCCGGAATCGACCACGCTTTCAACCCGTCCAAAATTTGCTTCAACAGCGCGTAATTGGGATGCGCCTGCTTATAGGGAATCATACGCGGAAAGGCAGCAATAGCCGCGCGCGTCTGTGGACTGTGATTGGCCCGAAAATAAACCGCCTGATCTTCCGGCCGCATAATGCCCACGCCCATTTTTTGAAACAAGTTACGCTGTTTCACCAGATAGTCAAACAGCCGCCGCGCCCACAGCATGAAGTAGAAAGGCAGCTTGTAGACCGGCATAATTTTCATTGGCGCTTCCGTCAACGTATTCAGCACAACCAGATGCGTGTAGCGCGCTTGCGCCCGCAGCGCCGCCCCAAAGCCAATCGGTCCGCCCCAATCATGTCCCACAATCACAACCTCGCGCAAATCGAGCTGTTCCACAAAAGCAGCCATCAGGTCGATATGCCCGGCCAATGAATAGGCGTCCTCGTCGCCGGGCTTATCCGAAAGGCCAAAGCCCAACAAATCCGGCGCCACGCAGCGGAAATGAGGCGCCAACTGCTCCATCAAACCCCGGTAGACGTAGGCGCTGACCGGGTTGCCGTGCACCATTAGAATCTGTACGCGCCCCGCTGCCCGCATCCAGGTACGCCAGCTTGTGCGCGCCAAGCTGCACAAAATGGGGCTCATGTGCGAAATCTGGCGGATAAATATTACGCTTCCGCAAAAATCGTCCTGGTCTGCTCCGGCATATCCGCCTTAAACACCACGCAGCCGCTCGCTGCCCTGCCTTCGCGACTGACCGCCTTGATCAACAAACGCCCAAACGCCGCGCCAACAGCGCCGCTCTGGATCGTTGCCAGGCGCGCCACGCGCTTCACGTTCTCGGTCACGATGCGGTTGCTCTCCACCTTCACCAGTTCCGGCGTCATCTCGTTGTGAGGCAGCTTAATCATGCGGTCAAAAATGGTGTGGGACTCTTTCAACCCGACAATATAATCCTGGTAAAGCTGTCCCACCTGCTCCGGATTCTGGATGATGTCAGCCGCAATATAGCCCGCCACCATGGCTGCGCCCACGCCGGAAGAAGATGGGAACCAGACCTGTCCAAATGAAGGGCCGGCTAGCAGCCAGTTTTTGCCATAAGCGCGCTCATAGAAGAAATATTGCTGGTAAGGAACCGACGTTCTGTGGGTGGGGTTGGGGAAATATTCCAAATATGGCATGCCGCGGCGCGCATAGGCGGCGCCTAACAATTCCGTGATCTTATCATCCGACAGTTCAGTTTCGCCATGCGGAATGCTGACGCCGCAGGAGACGTAGTTACCGAGCGGAATGAGCCAGGATAATCCGTTAAAGCCATCCGGGTCATCGTACAGGCGCAGGATATTGGTTGCGTGCAGCCATTCCATCTCCACCGAATTGCACATGGGCGCGTCGCCGTGGGCGCGGAAATGGTCAAAGACGACGCGCTGCGGCTCGCTGATGGTCTCGAGTGGAATCTTGAGGTTTTTGCCCAGCAGACGCACGTGGTTGGTGCAGTCATAGACATAGGTGGGCTGCAAAAGCGTGCCATCCATCAAGCAAATTTCCTTGATCGCGTCTGCCTCTTTGTCGTAGACGAGTGACTCCACCAGGGATTCATTGCGCTGGCAGTATTGGCTGGCGGTAACTTTTGCATACAGCGCATTGTCAAAGCCAACGCGGTCCACGTGGATGAACTCGGATGGGGAGGTGAAGCCCAACATTTTTAACCCCACAACACGGCCAAAATTCTGACCAAAGTTGCAGGAAGTGGCGTAATCTCCCAGAAAAACGGAAATCCAGCGTTTGCGATAATAAAACCGGTCAAATTCGGGATAATAGCGCAGCAGGATCAGCGTGCCGGCAGGGTCAATCGATTCTCCCAGACGGGGCAGATCGGTGGGGGGCGCGCCTACCATCAGATGCGGGATTTTGGCCTGGGAAAGCCAGTCGCTGATGGCCATGCCAGAGACGCCGGAGCCGATGATGACCGGGAGCGATTGATTGGTTTGCATATTCCTTTCCTCCTTTGGAATTTTAGTTACGTGCAGCTACGCATAGAAGCAGCGCAAAATTACTGTACGAAAACTGAATTACTTCTGGGTGTTCTGTCGTGTTGATGGCGTTGACTCCGATGGCCGCCACAGCCATCCTGGCAGCCTATTATCACATACAAAATCGCGGGAATTATAACATGAGATCGGCCGTTGCCCACATTTTTGATGGGCGCTTTTTTAAGGGCTGGCCGCCATTACAAACGGGCTGGACAGGCGGGAGACAAGGTTTTGGTGAATGGCCAACATCTTTCCTGCCTGTCCAGCCCCTACGAAATTTACGGGTGATTTCATTTCGTTCGATAGTGTGGCAGGAGCGTCTGCAGGGCGGCCAGGAGGCGATCGATGTCTGCCTGGGTGTTGTAACCCTGCACAGAAATGCGGATGAACTGGCGGTCAACCCATTGGATCAGCGGTATTTCGATGTGGTGGGTTTCATAAAGCTGGTTCTTGAGAGCGGGCAAATCGACGGCCCGCGGCAGGGGGGCAACGGCCATTTGGGCAAAAAATTGCCCGTTGTTCGGGTAAATCGAAGCCAAACCGGTCAGATCACAAATGCGCCGGACGGCTGTGCGCAGCAGTTGATGACATGAATGGCGAACGGCCGTCCACTCATGCTCTTGCTGGAATTGGATCGCCGCCGGCACGGAGAGGTAGGCGGACAAATCATTGGTGCCCAGCCATTGCAAATAGTCGAGATAGTCAGAACCAAATGTGACGGTGCGTTCTGCGCCCCAGCCCCAGCCGACGACGAGCGGCTCAATGAGCGCCTGTTTGTCGCGGTGCGTATAGAGAAAGGCGGAACCTTTGGGGCTGCACAACCATTTGTGGGCATTGCTCACGTAAAAATCAGCCTGGAGCGCCGTCAGGTCAAGCGGAATCTGGCCCAGCGCGTGAGCGCCGTCAATGATGGTCAGGATGCCGGCCTCACGGGCGCGGGCACAGATGGTCTCAACCGGGAAGCGGATGGCGGTGGGCGAGGTGATGTGGCTGATGAACAAAACTTTTGTTTGCGGCGTCACGCCCTGCCAGAATTGCTCGATGATTGTTTCTTGGGATGTGAGCGGCAGCGGGATGGGTTGGCGTTTGTAGCAAAAGCCATGCTTCTGGCTCAGGAAGGTCCAGACATTGTCACAGGCGCCATATTCATGGTTACTGGCCAGCACCTCGTCCCCAGGGCCGAGCGCCAGCGAACGCGCCACGACGTTGAGACCAAAGGTGGCGTTGGGAATAAAAACGAGGTCGTCGGGATGGGCATTGACGGTTGTTCCCAACACCGTACGGGCGGCAAGTAAATGCTGCGACAGCTCATTGACCAGAAAGTGCACCGGCTGACGCTCCAGGCGGCGCTGCCACTGCTGGTAAACGTCAAAGACGGGGCGCGGCGTGGCGCCGAAAGAGCCGTGGTTGAGAAAAACAATTTTGGGGTCAAGCAGAAAGTGATCGGATAGTTTTGTCATGGGGCAAATTACGGAATGGCTTATTTTGCCAGCGGGTGTATTTTATACCGGTTGAAGAAGAGGACGCAACAACAGCGGATCAAGAAAAGAACGGATTTTCCCGGTTAATTATTCGTTCGTTTCTAAATCCGGCGTAGTCACTCGCTGAAAAAAAGGGCTAAAAATTGCGCAAAGCATGCGTGAAAATTTACGGTCAAATAAACAATTTTATGGCATTATGATAGCAGTAGATTTTTAAGCAGGATGCATTCAACCCACATTCTGGATTCTTGGTTTAGAAGGAACGCAGTATGAAAAAAATCGTCATAATTCTGTTTAGCGCCGGATTAAGCCTGCTGCTGGCGGCTGGTCTGGCAAACAGTTTACAACAAAGCCGGCAGCCGGCAGCCGAAGAAATAACCATTGTCGATCTGGGCGCGTTGGGGGGCACAAAAAGCCAGGCGGCCGACATCAACAATTTGGGCCAGATTGTGGGCAGCGCAGCCATCAGCGGCGACCTGGAAACCCACGCCTTCATTTGGTTTGACGGAAGCATGACGGCGCTCAATATTCCGCCCAGCAGCGCCAGCCAGGCCAACGCCATCAACGACGACGGCCTGATTGCCGGAAACTTCATCAGCGCAACGGGCGAGACGAGCGTGATGGCGCCGCTGCTGTGGGCGGGCGAAATCTTTACGCCGCTGGCGTCCATCAGCGCAACGCAGGCGACCGCGCAGGATATCAACATGGCCGGCCTGATTGCGGGACATACGCTGACCGAAACGACAAATGATCTGCTGCTGTGGGCCGGGGAACCGCTTTCAGCCGCAAAATCCTTCGACGCGGCGCAGGGTTTTGTCAAGGCGATCAGCGACGACGGCGCGGTTGTCGGCTATACGGAAGACATTTCCGGAACGCAGCGCGCTTTCCTGTGGCAGGCGGGATCATTTACGGCGTTGGGTACGCTGGGCGGCGCTACGAGCCAGGCAGCCGACATCAACAATTTGGGCCAGATTGTGGGCACGGCCGCTCTCAGTGACGATCTCAGCAGCCATGCATTCCTGTGGGAGGCCGGGGAGATGCTCGACCTGGGGGCGCTGACGACAGGGCCGCCTTCGCCGACGTCCACGAGCAAGGCGCGTGGCGTCAACAACCTGGGTTTGATTGTGGGCGAGGCGCAGGTAGACGGCCAAAGGCGCGCCGTTTTGTGGGAGGGAGGCGCGATTCTCGATTTGAACACGCTGCTGCCGGACGATTCGCCCTGGGAACGGCTGGTATCGGCCAGCAGCGTCAATGACGCCGGCTTGATTGTGGGCACGGGTTTGATCTCTGGGGAGATGCATGGCTTTTTATTGGAACGGCCGTTGCCCCTCAAAACCGCATTTTTGCCAATTGTACTACATGTGCCGCCCACGCCGCCCCCCACGCCCACGCCGACGATGACGCCCACGGCCACGCCGACCCCAACACCATCGCCAACGCCCGACCCCAATGCCCCCACTTATGACATGGCAAAATATATGGCTGATGATGTGACCGGAAACGGCCTTCTTTACGAAGTGCGCCACAGCAGCGGTTCTCAGGCGCGCCACCAAACTCAGGTCGTCGCCAATAATCACTTTTTCCATACAAAAGGGAATGAAATCAGCGCCGAATGGGAAGAATTATGGTATACCCAGGACTCGATTTTCCGCGGCGCCGATACCAGTCCCGGCAACAATCTATATTATTCGCTTTACGATGATGCTGTATATGGTTCTTCCTGGAGTCCGCGTTATTGGCAGGTCGGTGATGTGTACGCGCGCAATCCTTATGTGGTTTTTTATAACAAATCCAACTGCAACGTGGTCGCCAGCGGTTATCAATACAGTTGGCTGCGCTTTGAGGCGTATCATGCCACTTTCACGTTTGACAGCGGCATTACGCTGAGCGAAGTAGTAGAGCTGGCGTGGCTGTTGGCGCCCAATGCCCCGCCGGAAGAATCTTATTTTTACGCCGCAGGTTACGGGCTGGTGGGTTGGGGCAGCGCCGACCGGGGCTACAGTCACATCAGTGAAATTCACAATCCCGGCGATCGCCCCAACAACACGCGCGAAGTCATTGCCTGCCTCAATTCACCGCAGACTTTTGAGGAATTAGTAGCAACAGAGACTAATTTGAATTTCGGCCGTTTGCCGGCGCCATATCGGGCAAAGTAAGAGAAATATTTTGGCGCGTAAACAATGCCCGTTAGAGCAATTTGTTCTGGCGGGTTTTTGTTTGGAAACGGCCGTTATCCAAACCCTTACTTGGCCAGCCGCTCTTTGACGTCTGCGGCAAAATCCTCATAACGACGAATTGGGATCACATCCACCTGTACATGCTGACCCATCGCCTGCATGATTGGCAAATCCAGCAGGATTTGATCGAGGGCATCCGGAGTGTCTACATTGACTACGGCCAACACGCGCCGGGTTCCCACGCATTTCCAAAGGTCTACGACCACACCAGCTTCTTTTGCGCCTAGCGCAGCATCAGCTTCCCGCGACCAGATTGAAAACAAATCTTTTTGGGTCATTACGGCCGAATACTCAACATGAAAATCTAGAAAATATAACATTGCAACTTCCTCCTTCAGATAATAATGGGTTACAGACTATAAAAAAGGGTAAAGGTGCGGATGCCTCTTCAAGGGAGGATGGCGATATTGATTAAAAACTTACCGGGTCTGGCAGGATCAGCGCATAGTTTCTCGCGAAACAAAAAACCGCCAACTTTGCGTCAGTGGCTTCTGTGACAGCCAACTTGATGTCCAGGAATCATATGCTGCCTGAACAACCGCTTTAGACCCAGCAATTGACAGTATATCCGGGAGGTTTTCTCAAAGTCAATATTGTTACGAATTACACAAAACGATGTTTTCTGCCCTGCTCCAGCATTCCTAAAAGGGCAGCCTCCAGGACACGGGCCAATTTAATAATCACGCTGCTTAAATCTATGTAGGTGAAGTCAGAAAATTGACAATCCATTGCGCCAAGATGATGTTGCCGGGACGGCCGTTTTACAAAGAAGCGGACGCCTCTGCTTGTAAAAAGTCTTGCAGCCAGCCGGGTACGCTGTCGGCATATGCTTCTTTCTGCTTTTTCGCTAAAGTTCCTGTACCGTGGTTCCATGATAAAGCACGATTAACCATCCCCAAACGATAAGCCAGCTCTAAGGCAACCAACAGCTTGTCACGCGTCTCAAACTTTGTCCAGGGTTCCAGGTAAGCATCGCGTATACGTTTAACCTCAGGACCGTCTTCGTCCAACTTGAGCCAATGCGATACACTGCGTAACGTGACCAACATCGAAAAGAAGGGATGTGCGACGCTGCTATCACTCCAGTCAGTGAAAATGTAACGGCCGTCTCCAACGATGACATTATTCTCGTGAATTTCCTCGTGGGCGATTGTTTCCGGCAGACCGTAACTTGCCAAATGCGCACACATTTCCACAAAGCGCAAACGCAAATCACGCAGCCGCTGATACTCAGCTTGGGTTAAACCGGGTTCCAGACCGACGCGCAAGTTTTCGGTATCTTCCAACAGTTGCGTGTACAAGTAGGGAAGCTTTGCCAAACGCCGATCGGGCACACCGAACGCCAGTAATTCTGGCACTCGACCAATCATATCAAACTGAAGTTCGACATAAAGCGGCAGCGCCTTTAGCCAATGATCAATCTGATCGGCTGAGCGAGTCAAACTACGGAGAGTGACGCCGGCATCCACAGATAACAGCCAACCGCGATCAAGATCAACAGCCAGGATGGGGACCGTACAATGCGGTCGCCAGCCCGCCAAAGCCTGTGTGAGCGCAGCTTCATACTTGTACATAGGCGCTGGCGCTTTGAAAAAGGCTACGCCGTTATCTGTTGGTACACGGGCGAAAGTAGACCATGGTCGTTGATGCAACAGTTCGACAGGACCGGTGACGCTCAAACCGCGCTGCGCCAATTGAGTATGAATCCACCCGATTGCCTGTTCAAGCCAGTCTGATTGTTCCCAAGGGAGTTGTGTATATTGTTTTTGCATGTGTGATATCAAACGGCTGAAGGATTTAGAACCTACCTCGGATACAGATCCAGTCAACCCTATGCGTATTTGCCTGGCGGGCAGGCGCCCGCCGCGAGTACGCTCTTCGAGACTCGTGAGGAAGTCTTTACTTACCCACCCGCTTTGCCATCAAAATATCAGGTTTTCCAAAGCCATTGGCATCGGGAATGATACCAACAATGACAAAACCTAGATTCTGGTAAAACTCGTAGGGATGTCGGTTGATATTTTTGATGTTTTGGATATGCGTTAACACATCAGGATAAACATCAATTCCGCCGAGAGATGTTTGATTATCTTCGTCATCGGTACCGAAAAAGAGTGTAATAGCACCTTGTGCCCGTACTAATCTTTCCATATCCGTGACAAGTGCGCGCCCAACGCCTTGCCCCTGATGGGCCGGATCTACAACAAGCGGGTGGATATTCCATGCTTTGCCGCCATATTCAGGGATCGCTCCGATCCAGCCCAAGGTTTTGCCATCTTCGTTAAGGGCAACACGGCCGATTCTATTTGGGTCAAAAGCACGTTTCACTTCTGCTCTTGCAGCTTCCATATCCGGCCACGCATCTGGATAATGAGGCTTAAAATCCGCCATTAAAATCTCCGCAGCCTGTTCAAGAACTGCCCGGCTCTGGGATTTGAGATCAACAATATTCATAATCACAAAGCATTCGGCTTTCATCATGGCGAATCCTTATGAGGATTGCTTGAAAACGGCCGTTGTCGTCTAACAACTGTGTGAATTGCCGGCATTCTACCTCATAATTCGCAATCGGATGTTGCATGTCTACAGCTTAGCATGTAAGAAATAATATAACAATATCAGTTAATTGGCTGCATATGCACCAGCTCCCCCCTGAGCACCCAACGAATTTAAGGCCGGGATCAAGCTTTCGGGCGCATATTTGGGGTTTGTAGTAACGACTTTAGTCGTCTGCGACCTCCGGGTCACCCACCGCTGAAGCGGTTACTACAAACAAAATTATTATCTTAATGTCTATAGATCGATTGAATTTCAAGTTGGCAAAATTCCACCCAATATTTCCGCCAGCGTCTGGTAGGAATAGTGCTGTTGGGCAAGACGATAATTGTAGTCAACGGCCGTTTCCGCCGCCGCCGGATTCTCCAACCAATAACGCACAGTGGCCGTCGCTTCGTCGGTAACCACGCCGTCTATCTCAGCAAACTCAAAACCCAACGGTCCAATATCGGCCACATAAACGGGGTAACGGTTTACCAAAGCCGGTTTGCGAAAATAAATCGTCTCAATTAAGGCATTACCAAACCCTTCGATCAGGCTGGGATACATCACCATGTCGGCGTGAGGATAGGTATCCCACAAGGCATAGGTTTTTTGCCCATCGGCCGTTTCGCGCCGAAAATCATCCACAATATCTGCCTTATATAGCAGATCAACCCCGCTCGCTTTTGCCTGCGCCTGCAGCTTGTGCAAATAATCCAGGCCTTCGTCGCCGGCATGGTGCGTGATGACCAGTTTGACGCGCGGGTCATTCAACTGCGCCAGCAGGTCAATCGCCAGCTCAATCCCTTTGCGCGGAATGACGCGTGTGGGCTGTAAAATGAGCCAATCATCTTCCTTGATGCCGATGGCCTGGCGGAAATCGACGCTGAAGGCGTCAATTCCCGGCGGCGGCGTGGCGAAGTCAAAGACATTGGGAATAAGAATGCTGTCCAGGCCGCGACGCGCCTTGAGCGCCTTCTGCGCCAGCGAATTTATCACGGCATGGCGCAACTGCGGCAGCGCAGGTGGAAAGTAAGCGTCTAGAAATTCGGGAATGCGGTTGATCATATAACGCTCCCGCTCCCAATACAAATCATGGTTATGGGCCAGACCCGGCAGTCCGGTTTCCTGCAGCAGTTCGGCCAGCGCCTGCGCCAGCGGAAGCTGCATGGGAATGGCAAAGGCGTTCTGAATAATGACGTAGTCGATCTCATACTCTTCAAGGAAAAAGCGCAACGGCCGTTTCAAGTCCGCCGCCCGTTCAGCAAGCGCCTCATTCAGGGCCGGATCAGGCTCGCTGCCGTCGAAAGCACGTTCTCGCAAAATAATCGCCAGTGGATCTTGAAAATGAATCTCTGGAATAAACATGCCCGGTGCGTCGGCCCACAGCTCACCCGCACAATAAAACGACTCATGCCCCATCTCTTCCAAAACAACCGCCAGCTTTTGCGTCTCCAACGAAACGCCGTCGGTGCCGGCCAACCGTGTAGAAATAAAACCAATACGCATCTTAAATCTCCTGACGCAGCCACAACACTTCATACGGCTTTAGCCGCAGCGTGGCGTTCCCGTTTACTGATAAGTCGTCCATAAGATCAGTGTAGTTTCCCGGCGGCAAAACCACCGCAGCTTCCACCCCAGCCACATTTTGCAAACACAATACCGTATCGCGCCCATCTGGGGAAGTACGCTCGACAGCAAAAACGGCCGGATGCAGACGGCGTATCATCTGCGCGCCATTGGGATGGAAAGCCGGTGAAGCGGCCCGCGCGCGCAGCATCTGGCTAAAACCTTGGAAAACCTCCTGGCGCAGCGAACCAGGTTGGGCCAATTCCTCTTCCAGGCGCGCAGCTTGCAATTTTTGCCGGTTAATTGTGCGCGCGCGACCGGTTTCCGCCACGCCGTCCGGCCAACCGCGTGATCCGAACAGACTGTGAAAGTAAATGCCCGGCATACCGCGCAGCGCCAGCATAATCGCCTGGGCCGCCAGGAAGCGTTGGGCCGCTTGCGTTTCCGGCTCATCCGGCCAATCCGGGTCGCCCAGCGCGTCCAGATAGTTGATATTGAGTTCATAAGCGCTTTGGCTGCCGTCGGGGTTGCTGCGGTAGGAAACATGCCCACCTAACCGCCGGACGCGCTCGGCAATCGCAGCCACGGCCGTATCCGGCAGCAGCCCACGCGCAGGCGTCAGACCAATACCGTCGTGTGAGGCCAGGAAATTGAAGAAAGTCACCCGGTCGGAGGGCAGCGTTAATGTCTGCGCCCACTGCGATAAGATTTCAGCGCTGCCGCTGTGGAAAGCGTGCAAGGTCAGAGGCGGCAGCGAAAAATTATAGACCAACTGCGCTTCGTTACGGCCGTCGCCAAAATAGGAAATATTCTCCTGATGCGGCACATTGGTTTCCGTGATGAGCACCACCTGCGGCGCGACGGCGTCTAAAATGGCGCGCCACAATTGAATGATGCGGTGAGTTTGCGGCCGGTGCAGACAGTCAGTGCCGAGTTCTTTCCACATGAAAGCGATCGCGTCAAGGCGGATTAATTCGGCGCCCCTGACCACATAAAACAGCAGCAAATCTACAATCGTCAGCAGCAGTTCCGGATTGGCGTAATTGAGATCTATCTGATCCGCACTGAAGGTTGTCCACACGTGCTGCGGGCCGCTTGTGGTCATTGCTTCAGTCAGCAGCGGCAGGGCGCGCGGTCGAAATACGGCCGTTAAATCAGCAGCCGGATCGACCGTAACAAAAAAATCTGCATAGCGTGGATCGCCTTGCAAAAAGGCTTTAAACCAGTCGCTCTGCGCCGAAATGTGGTTGACGACCGCATCAAACATCAGGCGAAAATCCTGACCAATGGCGGCCACATCGGCCCAGGCGCCAAGCGCCGGATCGACCGCATAATAATCGATGACCGAAAAGCCGTCATCCGACGAATAGGGATAAAATGGGAGCAGGTGAATGCTGCTGACAGCGCCTTGCAAATATTTGCGCGCGAAACTGCCCAGCGTCTGCAACGGCCGTTCTGCTTCCGCCTGCACCATATCGCCATAGGTAATTAACACGGCGTCGCGCTGGTCAATATAATGGTTGTTTTGCTGCGGTTGGATTTGGCGCCGGTATTTCTCTATCAGGGCTTGCAGACGCGGCAAAATGGCAACGGCCGTTTCAGGGCCATAAACTGCATGCAGCAGCTCTTCAATCAATGTGTTGGGATCCGTTTCAATCATCTCGTTTTGTATATTCTCACAACCTTACGCATAATCCAGCACAACCTTCAACAATTCAGAAGGCGCCCTATCGATGAGCTCAGAGGCTGTCACGGCCTGGGCAAAAGGGACGCGCTGAGTAATAAAGGTTTCGGGATGGATACGCACGAAGCAACGGCAACAAGTTCCGCCTTTGGCGCGGCGCTAAGCGCCTGCGCCATGTTGTTTGCAATTGTCACGGTACCCAGAATGCCCCAACGGAAGGTCTGCATCGCTCCTTCTATTTTCTCACAACGCCTCTATCACATAATCAAAAATGCGGCGCTTGATACGCAAATGATTCAGGGACAATCCTAACGCAGCAATTTCAGCATCAGGCTCATAAAGATAATCCTCATTCAACTTGCCATCCTGAGCCAGTTTACGTTGATTGAGCAGCAGCGACAGTTGAAATTCCAGGCTTTCGCGCTGCAAAACATAGCTGCGATGCTGTAAGCGTAAACGATCATCTCCTGTGGCGACGGCCGTTTGCCCCTCCAACTCAGCAATTTGCGCTTCCAAAGCCCCAATCTTACTTGCTAGTTGGGCCAGAACAGCCGGATCTGGCATTCCCATGTTTTCGCCAACGCGCCATTCGGGCAGTGCCGCTTTCACGGATACCGCATCGGTTTCGGCTGCTTGATTGGCAACCGTGTCCACTTGCACGGTTACAATCTGTTTCGGCGCAATCTCATTGGTGCTGCCGGCTGCCTGTCCCCAGACGTCTGTGGTGGTGTAAGTTTGGTTAAACGGCCGTTTCTCATCCGCCGGGTTGAAAAAACGCGCCAACACATTTTCTTCCTGAACAAACAATGCGCTCAGCGGCGCGTTTTCTTGCAATAAACCCCAGCTTGTGCGGCTGCCTTTGGCACGAATATTGACGATTAACGGCGGATTTTGATAGGCAGCGTTGAGCGCCTGAAAAGCCACCGAATCAACCGCATTTAGACCCAATGCCACAGCAACTTCATGCCTGACAACCCGTTCACAGCGTGCATCCGGCACATAAAAAAATGGCCCAGCATCCCCCACCCGATCTTGCAAATCAGCTGCTGTCAGCCACTCTACCGCACGGCGTAGTGGCAAAATGATGTCACCGTCCGCCGTCGCCCGATAACCACGCAATCCTTTGGCCAGAACGGCAACGGCCGTTTCCCCATCCGTCACCGCCACGAAATCATGAAAGGGGAACATCGACACGCTGTTCAATTCACGCTGTCCCAACAGCACGCTGCTTAATTCAGGTGATAGTTTGCGCGGCAGCAAATCGTCATCAACTACAGGTCGCACAACATTGTCAAAAGGCATACCTGCGGTAATTTGACCGGAAACGGCCGTTCTGAAAACCATCTCCACGCGCAGATCGGAACCACGCGAATCCAGGTCGATTTGCCATTTTAGCAGCGGTGATTCATCAAAGGTTAGACGCACACTCGCCGTCACGTGCCTTTCTGCATCTTGCCAAACACCAGCAAACTTCAACACAGCATGATGATCACTGCTTTCAGCCAACGTCAGTGCAGAAGTTACCTGGAGCGTGCCCAGGCGCTCGCCCAGTTCATCTGAATACGTGTCACCATGTTCGGCCAATACAATCAACTCACCACAAACGGCATCACCTACATTGACAAGACCATCGCTGTTGACCATAGCTTCATAATAATTATTGCGCCAGGTAAATGCATCCACTTCTTCGACCTCTTTTGTGATTGGCAGCCGTTCAACAATTGGCCATACACCCACACCGTGCGTCTGCACATGCAACAGTTCGTCAGCCACAATCTGCCATTCATCAACCTTAAATGGATTGCTGCTAACAGCATAATCACCAGGCGCAAAATCAGCCAAAATGGCCGCCAGCGAATCTTGGATGTCAGCGATCATCGCGTCAAACACCTGCCGGTAACTGAATTCCATTTTTTCATGCACCTGATCGATACTCACGCCGCAGATACAATCATGGACCGCATTTTGCAGTAGTTTACGCGCCCAGCTTTCATAGATTGCCGCAGCATACGGCCGTCCCCGTAAATGTGCCAACACGCCCAGCGGTTCACAAATTTGGAACAGCATGCGCTCACAATCACGCGCCATAATTTTTAGATAAACTCGTGCGGAAAATACGCCGGGGAATGTGGCCCCATATTTACCGGAATTAAGTTCGCCATTAATTGTGGGCAAAGTTAGCTGTTCATCAGCAACGGCTTGTGCAAAACGGGCGGGGGTCGATTCCAACAAATGAATATCCGACCTTACCCCACCCAATTCACTATAAAAGCGCAGTGGGTCTTCGGGATTGTCTTCTAAATCATAGCCGTCAAAGAGAGGGATGTCAGGTGTGGGGTAATACGGCCGTAACTTATCCACTTCCGACTCCAGCCGTTTCACCGCCACTGAAGGCGCATGACTTACCCCGTACAAGTTACGATAACCGCCAAACAGATCAATGGTCAACAACTGCGAGCCATCGGCCCCTTGCCAGTTGAAATAAGGTAGTAACTGCGGCACACCGCGCCACACATACAACGCCTTAATGCCGAATAAGCGGTGAATTTGCGGCGATTGGCTGATGTGGCCAAAAGTATCGACCATCCAACCAGTATTCATTTGGCCGCCGAGGTGAGCCACATCAGCCTGCCCGATCATCAGGTTACGAATCAGCAGTTCACCGTTGGTTAATTGCCAGTCAGGTTGACAGTAATAAGGGCCAATTTGGAGACGGCCGTTGCCCACCACTCCCCGTATCTTTTCTTCGTATTCCGGCGCAACCGCCAACAAATCTTCAATCACCAATGTTTGTCCATCAAACAAAAAGCGAAACTCGGGATTCTCGGCCGCCAGCCGCTCTAATTTGTCGATCAACCCCGGAATCCAGCGGCTCGTATACACAGAAGTAAGAAACCACTCGCGATCCCAATGGGTATGATTAATGATATGTACGTTTGTTTTCGACATACTCTGTCTCATTGGGTTTTGCTAAAAATAATATTTACCACAGAGATCACAGAGTACACAGAGTTTTTCTTTTTGCTTATCTCAGTGCTCTCAGTGTTCTCTGTGGTTCAAAAATTAACACACAAAACGAACAATTAACTGGATACAACGTCTTCCCACTATCACGATCCACCCAGCGAGTTTTGTCAGCCGGAAAACGCAGCCATACATCCTCGTCTGGTGCAACGCGGAAAGTAGGATGTGTCGCCACCTTCACCGTGTCTTCACCGATTTTTACCGTTAGCAGGTTTTGCGAACCTAAGGGTTCCACCACCAGCACACGCACCTTTAAGGTATCGTCAGCCGGCTCGTTTAGCGTTTCCATATTTTCGGCGCGAATGCCAATCACAATTGGTTGGCCATCATATTTTTTCAAAACAGGCTGCATTTCTGGCGCAGGGGTGAGCGAAAAATCGCCAATATTTGCCTTAACCTGACCATTCTCGCGCTGTACCTGCCCTGTCAAAAAGTTCATCGGCGGATTACCAATAAACCCACCCACAAACTGATTTGACGGCAGATCATACACAATGCCCGGCTCATCAATCTGTTGGATGATGCCATCTTTCATCACGGCAATGCGGTCGCCCATACTCAACGCCTCAATCTGGTCATGGGTGACATAAATCGTGGTCGCATCTAGTTCGCGCAATAACTGTTTAAGTTCCGCCCGCATCTCCAGACGCAGCAGCGCATCCAGGTTACTGAGCGGCTCATCCATCAGCAGCACTTGCGCATCCATAGCAATGGCCCGCGCCACAGCCACACGTTGACGCTGGCCACCACTCATCTTGCTCGGATAACGATCAACCATTTTCTCAATATGCATCATTTCCGCTGCCTTTGAAACGCGCTTTTTAATATCGTCCGCTTTTGCGTTACGCATTTTTAAACCAAAAGCGATATTGTCGTACACTGTCATGTGCGGGAAAATCGCGTAACTTTGAAAGACCATCGAGATATTGCGCTCACGCGGCGGCAGATACGTCACATCGCGGCCACCGATACTAATACGTCCCTCGTCGGCCATGCCTAAACCAGCCACAGCGCGCAGCAACGTTGTCTTGCCGCAACCACTGGGTCCCAACAACACCACAAATTCTTGTTCTTTAATAACCAGGTTTGCATTATCAACTGCAACAAAGTCATCAAACCGTTTGGTTACATTTTCAATTTTAATTTCAGCCATTTCTCCACTCCTATTTGGTAACCTGACCCCACATATTAAACAGATAGCGCCGGATAAAGAAGATGAAAATCATCGACGGTAACAGCATAAAAAACGCGCCGGCAAATTGATAAGCCTGTGAGGATTGCCCCAATGTATTAAACACCTGCGCTGGTAATGTGCGATTTTGGATAGTCAGCACACTGGCTGCAAACACTTCATTCCAGGACATGACAAAGGTGAAAATCGCCGACGCCGCAATACCGGGCAGCACCAGCGGAAAAACAACTTGTCGAAAAGCCTGGAACGGTGTACAGCCAAACACCTTGGCCGCTTCTTCCAATTCATAAGGTACACTGGCAAACACACTACCTAAAATGAGAATGGTTGTCGGCAAAGTTAAGGCAGTATGCATCAGCGCCAAACTGTAGATGCTGTCAAATATGCCAAAATTGATGAAAACCACCACCAAGGGAATCGCCAATACCACAATGGGGAAGGCACGTACCATCAAGACGGATAATCTGTAAGTATCGCGGCCACGGAAGATGTAACGCGAAATGGCATATCCGGCGGGAGCGGCGATTAAGGTAGACAATACCAGGGTGATCAGCGCTACGGTGACGCTGTTAATGATGCCCGAAATGATGCCATCCGAACTCAAGAAAAACTGCATCGTTTCGAAAGAGAACTCAATAAAAGGCAAAACACCCTTTGGATAGGCGAATACATTTTGCGGTGTGGTCAGTGCCATAGAGGCAATGAACCAGATCGGCACAAGTATCCACAACAAGATCAGGATGGCCACCAGGTAGGTGAATCCTTTGCTAATTTTCCGACGGCGCAGCATTTTGCGGTGAATTGCCCGTACTTCGGCCGATGCCTGCACGATATTTCCACCTGATTCAGTTAAGGTACTCATGCTTGAACCTCCTCTTGTGTGCGAATAGTGCGTAAGTAGAATACGGCGCTAAACATCGAGATGAGCAAGATGAAACCGGCAAACGCCGAGGCCACATTCAGATTACGGAAATCGTAATATTGGCGGTAGGTTTCACGTGCCAGCACGGTTACGATGTCACCACCGCTCAAAGCGACAACAACCGCAAATACTTGCAGCGCCAGAATCGTGCGCAGGATAAGTGCCACCTGTAAGCTGGGCTTCAAGAGGGGCAAAATGACATGGCGTAAACGCTGCCAGAAACCAGCGCCAAACAACTCCGCTGCCTCCAAAATCTCAGTAGATATCGCTTGCAAACCGGAAACGACAATGACCATCACAATCGAAGTGGCCCGCCACACTTCCGCCAGCACAATCGCCACAACGATCCAATAGCGCGTTTCTGCCGAGAGATAGGTGACCGGCGCATCAATGATGCCCAAACCCTGCAATATCGTATTCAAATAGCCGTTTGTTGTAAAAATGGAGAACCAGACGATGCCGACTGCCAGGTCAGAGGCCGCCAGTGGAATGGCAAATACATATAAAAACAGGCCGCTGCCTTTCAAGTTGGCCTGGATCACCAAAGCCATGATGATCGCCAGGATGAACTGAATCGGAATAATCAAGACCATTAACAGTAATGTCGTGCCCAATGCCGGCAAGAAGAAACGGTCATTGACCATTTTCTGAATATATTCGGCCGTCAATGCACCTGAATTGCCGCGATCGACACGGCCGTTTACTTCATCATCAAATACCTGGATATAACGTGATGGTGCCCAACCCTCAACCGCTTCACCACCTTCTTCGGCACCATTGATCAGATACCAAACTTCCAGTATGGTAACGCCTTCAATGCTAACCTCAGTGCGTGCTTCCAATTGGCCTACAACATCGCTTTTTTCATTTTCTGCAGCGTATAGTGTGGTCAGTGGATCAGCATCACTGCCCAGCTTTGTGCGCACAGAGCCGCCGGTGGGCGTGCCGGCGTCGTTTTCTTCACGCACGCGGATGCGGCTTTCAGGAACCCACCCACTAATCGGTGCTCCATCAGAGCCTAAGCCTACTACCTGATACCAGATTTCAGTTTGCAGATTGCCTTGATCAAGCTCTTCTGCTGGCACCAGGTTGCCTTGTTGGTCTAAGATGGTAACGGCCGTTCCCTGCGGCAGTTTACCGGCAACATCACTATCTTGTGATCGCCTCTGTTTGCAAAGTCAGATTTGCTTCATCATTCCACACCGCCAATGTCAAACCACGCACCATCGGCCAGGCAAAAAACAAAGCCAGGTAAGCAAGCGACGGCAAGATAAGCAAATAGGGCGCCCAATTATATTTCTTTTTCTTTTTCCCTTGTTGAATCGTACTCATATCACGGACCCCTTGGTTAAAAAAATGGCGTGTGTACTAAGTACACACGCCATTTTCTAAACCTAGTTACTAATCTGGCACGGCCCGTCACTGGCGGGATCAGGCGCCCAACAAGGCGCGCCCGTCTCATCCATTAAGGCTTGCAGATTAACTGCCTCTTCATCCAACACCGTTTGAATATCTTCACCATCCAGCACAATGCGGTCGAAGGCATTCTTGAAAATCTGGTTGATTTCACCACCGCGCTCGCCCAATCCAACCGGCAGGAGCGCAGGCAAAGCATCTGCTGCATTTGCTTGTGCAGCAACAGCGCCAGCTTCAATCGCAACACCATCCGGCATACTGGACGTATCGACGCCATCAACAACCGGGAAGAAACCAAGCTCATTCAGTATCATGCCTTGCACCGCAGGCCGGGTCAAATACTCAATCAAGTCAGCGCCAGCATCAGGATCAGGCGCATCAGCCGGAATCCCCAGACCTACCACGACAGGCATAAAGCCGCGTCCCGCCGGGCCGGCAGGCGCCGGGAAGGCGATGAACTTTTCGGGATCGGCATTGTAAGCATCCAACAGACGCGCCGTGTGATCAAACGCCACCCAAACTTCATCAGACAACAACGGTTCTTGCATGAACTCGTAATTGATTGATTCTGGATGTACCGTTGGCCACAGCGAGTCGCGCGCCCATTCCATCATCGCCGCCGCTTCCGGGCTGTTGAACTGCGAAACCATACCGCCGGTGAAGGAAGGCCACATATAACCTTCCAAGAAACGGTGGAAGAGTCCGGCGTGCGGCAAACCACATTTTGCTTCGCCGGTTTCGTCCAGGATATTCTGACACCATTCACCAAACTGTTCCCAGGTAAGCGCATTCACATCAGCGTCGTCAGGCAGGTAATCCAGCGCCGCGACGTTGGCACCCATGATGTAAGTCGCCTGCATCCAGGGCACATAGTAAAGGAAGTCATCGCTGCCTAACAAACCTGTTTCCAGGAACGCCGGCGCCAGGTCACGATCCGCCAGCAAATCATCGGCGACGTCGATCATGTTCATCATCGC
The DNA here is from genome assembly GCA_963701435.1 of uncultured Chloroflexia bacterium. Taxonomy (GTDB): domain Bacteria; phylum Chloroflexota; class Anaerolineae; order Promineifilales; family Promineifilaceae; genus JAACFF01. The sequence continues at coordinate 634,785 of CAVPAL010000006.1, forward strand.
ATCTTCGCGCGCCAGCGGCGGGTAAGTGCCATGCAGCGCGCCGACAACATCAATTTCACCGCTGCCCGATTGCGCGCCCGCCAAAACGAGGTCGATCAGCGGCCCTTCTTCAGATCCATTCACATCAAAGCCGCCTTCCTGCAGAATGGCGCGGAATTTTTCTTGTTCTTCGATGGGCACAAACTGCGTTGAAAAGAAGACGGCATTACTCATCTCTGCCGGCATTGCTTCTGCTTCTTCGGCTGGTTCGGCGGCAGGTGCCGCCATTACACTCATTTCACCGGCGGGGTTAACCTGGCAGGGGCCGTCACTAGGCGCATCAGGCGCCCAGCAAGGCGCGCCAGTTTCATCCATCAAGGTCTGTAGGTTAGCGCCTTCTTCAGTCAGTACCGCTTCAATATCCTCGCCATTTAAGACAATGCGATCGAAGGCATTTTTGTAAATCTGGTTAATTTCGCCGCCGCGTTCACCTAAACCAACCGGTAACAGCGCCGGAAGGGCATCAGGCGAATTGGCTTGCGCAGCAACAGCACCGGCCTCAATCTCAATCCCTGGTGGCAGGTCTGATGTATCAACGCCATCAACAACAGGGAAGAAACCCAGATCGCGCAGCACAGCCCCTTGTACATCCGGCCGGGTCAAAAACTCGATCAGATCCGCGCCTGCATCGGGGTGCGGCGCGTCAGCGGGAATGCCCAAGACCAACAACCACAGGCATAAAGCCGCGTCCTGCCGCACCTGCCGGCGCCGGGAAAGCAGTAAAGTTTTCTGGTTCAGCATTAAATGCATCCAGCAAACGAGCTGTGTGGTCAAACGCAACCCATACTTCACCTGACAGCAACGGTTCTTGCATGAACTCATAGTTGATCGCTTCGGGGTGAATGGTTGGCCACAAGGAATCGCGCGCCCAGGCCATCATATCCATTGCTTCACTACTCTGGAAGTTAGAGACCATGCCACCGGTGAAAGAGGGCCACATGTAGCCTTCAAGGAAACGGTGGAAGAGTCCGGCATGGGGCAGACCACATTTTGGCTCGCCGGTTTCGTCGAGGATGTTTTGGCACCATTCGCCAAATTGTTCCCAGGTAAGCGCATTAACATCAGCGCCATCAGGCAGGTATGCAAGCGCTTCATTGTTAGCAGCCATGATGTAGGTGGCTTGCATCCAGGGGATGTAGTAGAGGAAATCATCTGTGCCCAGCAAACCTGTTTCCAGGAATGCGGGGGCGATATCGCGATCGGCGGCAAGATCATCGGCCACATCGATCATATTCATCATCGCATCTTCACGTGCCAAAGGTGGGTACGTGCCATGCAGCGCGCCGACGACGTCAATTTCACCACTGCCGGATTGCGCGCCGGCCAGCACAAGATCGATCAAAGGTCCTTCTTCGGAACCATTCACATCAAAACCACCCTCTTGCAGGATGGCGCGAAACAGTTCTTGTTCTTCAATCGGTACAAATTGAGTCGAGAAAAAGACTGCTTCGTCACTCATCGCCGCATCGGCCGGTGCTTCTTCTGCAGGGGCTTCCTCTGCCGGTGCCTCTTCAGCGGGCGCTGCTTCTTCAGCAGGGGCTTCTTCTGCCGCCGGAGGAGCGGTTTCTTCGCTGGCCCCACCGCCACAGGCTGCCAGGATCAGCAGCGCAACGATTAACAAGGATAGTATCTTCAGATATTTTGCCATTTTCTTCTCCTTTTTGGGAATAACATTAAATTTGTGACTAAAACGGCCGTTTCACCAAAATTGTGTGTAAACGACTCCTTATCTTTAAATCAAGCTTCCTCTCTAATCGATCACCTCCTTAATATTAAAGAAACGGTCTGCATTGTGGCCTACTGTTAAAAAAATCAGTAAAGATCAAACCAGGCACAGGCCGCTAGATTGACGAATAACAAGTTCTGGCTTTACGATAATTTGCTGCTGCTCGACAGGTTGTTTATATATGATTTTGATCAGCATTTGAGCGATCATCCCCCCAAATTGGTGCGCAGGCTGATGGACCGTTGTTAAAGAAGGGTTTATGTATTCTGCCAGCAAGATGTTGTCAAAACCGGTAATGCTGACATCTCTTCCAACCGTCAGACCCATTTCCCTTGCAGCGCTTATTGCGCCGATTGCAAGGAGATCGTTGCAAGCGACGATTGCTGTGGGCGGATCAGGTAGGCTGAGCAACTTTTGGGCGCTTTGAAAACCGGAACGCTGTCGAAATAATGTCTCTACAAAAAGCGTCGGATCGTATGGCAGATTGTTAGCCTGTAAACCTTCAAGGAACCCCTGTACACGATGGTAGGATTTCGTGAGGGTTAACGGTTCGGCAATACAAGGCCAGGCGTGTGTGTCCTAATTCTGCCAGGTGATCTACGATCTTTCGGACGCCATAGGCGCTATCTTCATCAACCAAATGAAAATTGTTGTCTCCATCAACACGACCAAAGGCAACAAAAGGGACATTGTACTCGCGCAGCACATTTATGCGGGTATCTTCTCGCCGCGTGCGTACGACAATAAAGCCATCCACGCGCCGGCTGCGAATGTGCTTGAGGTAGGTTGCATGCTCATCGTCAATGATGTCTGTTGTTATATTGAGATTAAATCCATGTTGGGCAGTTTGTTCGACAATGCCGGAGAGGAGTTCACTAAAAAACGGGTCAGAAAATCGGAGTTGATTGATCGAGGGAAGGATCAGGGCGATGGTGTCGGTGCGCTGTTTTTGCAGGTTACGCGCCGCAACATTTGGCTCATACCCCATTTCACGCGCAACACGTTGGACTTCTTGCCGGGTGTCAAGACCAATATCGTCAAACCCACCCAACGCACGGGAAACAGTAGAAACTGACTTTCCTACACGGTCAGCAATATCCTTCAGCGTGACGGGCATCCTTCTCTCTCTTCATGCCTGAAACGTAATTAACACAAATCGCCAATCATTTCTAAAACGTTTCAGTCACAATGTACAATATAAACTGAAACGTTTCAGTTGTCAAGGGATTCGTTAGCGAATTCAGCGATCTGGCAGGCAATTTAGACATTATGGCGTCACTGCACTTGCTAAAACCAACCACACTCAAGTATGATCCCCATATGCGGCCATCCCTCACTAAATACGCGTGGCTGTCCATTGGCGCAGCCTTATTAACCATCAGCCTCAAACTGGCAGCCTACATCGTCACGGACTCAGTAGGTCTGCTATCTGATGCGCTTGAGGGCATTGTCAACCTGGTTGCCGCCACCGTGGTGCTAATCACGCTCAAAATTGTGGAGCAGCCGCCCGACGAAACCCACGAATATGGTCATGACAAAGCCGAATACTTCTCCAGCGGCATCGAAGGCACCCTCATCGTCCTCGCCTCCGTGAGCATTTTATACGCCAGCCTCCGGCGCTTATTGAACCCCATGCCGCTGGAACAGGTTGGGCTTGGACTCATGCTGGCCTTGGTCGCAGCCGGAATCAATTTATTCGTCGGTCAAGTACTCATTCACACCGGCAAAAAGCACGACTCCATCACCTTAGAAGCAGACGGCAAGCATCTCATGACAGACGTGTGGACTTCGGTTGGGGTTGTGGCCGGCGTCTCGATCGCTGCACTGAGCGGGCTGGAATGGCTCGATCCTGTAGTTGCGATTCTCGTTGGCTTAAAGATCGGCTGGGATGGCCTTCAAATTTTCCGTCGCTCTATCGGCGGGTTGATGGATACAGCAATTGACGCCCAAGAACGGGAAACAGTTATAGAAATTCTTGATGCGCATTGTCAGGGCGGCATTGAATGGCATGCTTTACGCACCCGGCAGTCAGGCGCTCGCCGCTTTATCAGCGTACATATTTTAGCGCCGGGAACCTGGACGATCCAGCAGGGACATGATTTAGCAGAGCAAATTGAATATGCTGTGCGGCAGAAAATCAATCAATCTACTGTTTTTACCCACGTTGAACCGCTTGAAGACCCACGCTCGTTAGGCGACCTGACGCTGGATCGTCCTAATAAGGGGCTGGATTCAGTAGATCAAGATTTTCGATACGACTGACACAAACAGGTAATTCCCAGAAAGTTTTTCGAACTCCTGCGAAACAAAATCTGGGAATTCCTCAAGGAAACCGCGATTTTGCAAGTTATCTTTTTCAAATGGCTTTTCGCAGTTTACCTAACCCAAATAAAGTTCATAAATACATGCAATTCGTGTCAGTTTGTAGCTCGACTAAAACTAATAATTCTCGACATCCCCAAGCGTCATCAATGCCAAAGCTAATGCACGGCCTGCTTTTTCCAGAAAATCAGCGTTAACCGCTTCAGGGACGTCATCCTGCGTGCGGGATGTCGTTTCCCACCCTTCCCAGGTCAAACGTACAACCGGCGCTTCCTGTCCCCCCTGCGTACTGGGGTTTATATCCTCATAAATCAAACCAATATCGATATTTTCGTCCGGGCGTTTTGTTTTCACCCCCATCTGGCGCGCCGATTTCTCAAACAGGTCAGCCAGACGCAAGCTCCCCGCTGCCGAAACCTGCAGCCGGTCACCGTCGCCAGCCCCCAAACCACGCAGTTGAATGATCGCCTCCGGCTCAAAGGTTGCGGCGAAACCGGTTTTCGCCTGCAAAAATCGGCGTATATCGGGATTCGAAACTGGTTCGCCCCCGTCCTGACCTTCGCCGTTATAGGCTATAAACATAATTGAGCGTGCTGGCCGGTAACCCGACGCCTGCATAATACGAAGCGCCTCCAGCATCACCGCCACGCCGCTGGCATTATCGTTGGCGGCGGCAAACGCAGCATCTTCCGGGCCGGGCGGCGGGCTGTCTAACTGCGCCATCACCACGATTAATTGCCTGTCGAGACAATCCTGGCAAAATTCAAACCCTTCGCTGCCCGGCCAAATACCAAGCACGTGCTGCACCGGCCAGCGTTCTTCAATTTCACCCTCGACTTTCATGCTCACTTCAGCAGGTATGGGCAGTTGCAGCACATTTTCCAGACCCAGTTCACCGCTCTGTTTCCGTAAATCCGCAACTGTCTGGCCGGTTCCTGCCAGCAGCCGGTCAGCAGTCTCTTCGCTGATCCAAATGGCGGGCGTTTCTTCTCCCTTTGCTTCGCCGGTGAACAGGTTTAACGGCCGTCCCGAGCGTCCCGAAAGCGTATAAGCCTTGCCCAAATTCGCCGGGTCGTCAGTTACCACCAACAGCCCCTCTTTTTCAACCCCGGACAGAATATTGGCTTCCCAATCAGACAGCGCCAGCACAATATTGCTCGACAAATCGGCGCGGTCTAATTCCGGGTAACGCTGGCGGAACACCCCGGCGGTAGTCGATCCGGGACGACCAAGACTCACAAAAACCAATTCCCCATCCGCCTCCCCCGCAGTCATATTGCGCCCCGGATAGGCGGCATAATCTGTGCGATAGACCAGAGGCGGGCCGCCGTCGTTGATGCTTATTTGCGGAACAGCAGTCAGGCGTTCAAAGGCGTGGGCGCGCTCCTGAAAATAGGTGTTGGCCTCACCGGCAACCTGCAAGCCCAAGGTTTCGTATTGATCGGCTACATACTGCGCCGCAGCTTGCTGACCGGGCGCGCCCAGAGAACGGCCGTTCATCGCCGGCGTCGTCAAATCATCCACGTGTGTTTTAGCCTGCGCGCCATCAAACAACTGCGCATAATCGCGTAAAAAGGGCGTCGCGCCGCTGTTATTTTGCAGCCAATAAACCGCCGCCACAATGATGACCAATCCGGCGACCGTGTATTTGTTAAATATACGATTTGTGACCAGGCTGCCGCTTTCGACCAGCCGGCGCACCCCCTCGCCAAACAAATTGAATGCAAAAATCGCCACAAAAAAAGCCAACATCGGATAGAGCGCCACCCAGGGATAAGAACGCGCCTGATAGCGCACGTTGCTCAACAGCGCGCCCCATTCAGGCACATCCGAATATAAGGCAACCGGCGCGCCCGGCAGTTCAATAAACGCGCCGCCGCCCACAAAAATACTGATAAAGCCCAATTCCCCCAGCAGCATGAGCACGGAGCCCATCTCCAGCGCTACAATCGCAATCAGCGACGAGAAAAGCTGCGGCAGCACATGTTTTGTAATCACGCGCGGCGTGCGCGCACCCAGCGCAACGGCGCTTTCGATATACTCTTTGGGTCGAATCGCCATCACTTCGCTGCGCACAAACTGCATAATTTCACCCCAGCCGACGAGGCAGAGCGCAATCACAAAGGTCGACATACCCTGCCGGATGCCTAACGCCAGGATGATGATCATCGTCAAAATCAGAGTTGGGAAAGCGGCGATAATTTCAGACAGGCTTATAATCAGCCGGTCAAGCCAACTCCCGCTGCGCCAGCCGGCCAAAGTTCCCAAAACAACGCCCACCAGCGCGCGCGCTGTCACCGCCAGAATCGCCAGCGTGAGCGTCATCTGCGCCCCGGTGAAGACCAGACTCATAATGCCGCGTCCCAATGCATCGCTGCCCCACGGATAAGCTTCACCGGGCGCAAAGGGCGGCAGGGTTATTTGGCCGTCAATCATCACCAGCCCTTCAGTGTTGTATGGATTGTTGGGCGATAGATTCGGGCCAAACAAAATAAACAAGATCAAACCAAAAACCAAAACGGCCCCAATAATAAATGGTTTATTACGGAATACGTTCGCCCAGGCGCGCCGCGTGCCGGTGTGTATGGACAGTTCTTCAGCCGTGTAGGATTTGCTGCGCTTGAGCACATCCTTGAAAGGGTTTGGTTCGGGAGGGCGGTTTCGCCGTTGGAACCAGTTGGTGACTGCATTATTCGTCAGGACATCGCGCACATCCTCGCCCCAGGCTTTAAACGCCTCTCGCGTTGTGTGACGTTCATTGGCGGCGACGTACGCGGGCGTTTCCCACAGCCGGGGATCAATGAAGCGGTAGCTGAATTCCAGCAGCAGATTCACAACGATAAAAATCAGGCCAAAACAGACGGTCAGCGCCACGGCCAGATTGGCGTCTTGTTGGGCGATGGCCTTCAGCAGAGTCGCGCCAACTCCAGGTATGCCGAAGTAGAGTTCAACTACCGGCAAACTGCTGAGTGAAAAGCGCAGCGACATACCAATCGTGGTCAAAATGGGAATCGCGGCGTTGCGCAGGATGTGGTTGAGGGTGATCTGGTATTGGCGCAAGCCTTTGCTGTAGGCAGTGCGCACATAATCCTGGCGCAGCACTTTGCGCAGCGAAACAAAGGTCACGCGCGTAATCTGGGCAATGGGTCGGGCTGAAAGCACCAGCACGGGCAAAATCAGATGGCTGTCCCAACCGAAGCCGCCAACCGGCAAAAATGGTTGTCCACGCAGCCGGGTGATCGAGGTGACGGCCCACTGGAGCAAAAAAGCAGCAAAAAAACTGGGGATGGAAACGCCGATAATGGTAGCAAGCAGGATTAGAAGCGAGCTTTCGGAACGATGGCGCGCCGCGCGGATGCCCAATGTTAGACCCACAACGGAAGAAAAAAGCAGCGCAATGCCTAAAAGCCCCAGACTGATGACCAGCCGTTCCCTGAGTACCTGGGAAACGGGCAGTGGATTCAGCGTGTTGCTGCCGGCGGTTGTCAAACCAAGGTCACCGCTCAAAAACCGGCCGACGTAGGTAACGGTGTCGCCGAGGGCGTCGGCAACGGCCGTTGCAAAATCCGCTCCACCCGCCATTGCAATGCCAAAATAGCTGATAAAAATAATACAAAGCAGCACAAAAATGGCAAACCCAAGCCGCTGACCTAAAAATGTCACAATATTGAGCAGATACTCTCGTGTATGGGAGTCGGAAACTGGCCGTTTCGTCCGGCGGCGGAGATAGTTCAATTTCTGCCATAACAAGCGTATTGTACTGCTTCTTTGATGGAATGGGAAAAACCTAAATCAACGCTGAATTAACGATAGATATTTAGATAAATTAACGATGGTTACTTATGGTGTTTTGAACATGAAATAAATTTGTCGTTTGCGGTGGTTTATTGTTAGTACGCCCCTCTGCGAATCCAACACAGCCCCCAAAATACTAATCTCTACGCACGCAAACGTCACGGCTTTGCCAGTTTGCGGCAGGCTTTAGTCCAATCAGATGCGACTGATTGAAGGAGGTACAAAATAAAAAAGTAATGAGTCAAATCTCTCAACCCCTGCTTGAAAAAGCACAGATGTAACAGTTTAAATTTTTATTTAGTTCACGAGTACCTATTAAAGGAGTACAAAAATAATGTCTTACAAGAAATTTATTGTAAAAGGTATCTCAATACTGCTCCTCCTGATGGTTGCAGGCAGTCCAATTCTGCTCATGGCCCAACAGGAAGCTCAGAATTTGTTTACCCCTGTATTTATGACCGAATCCGATTTCTCCGGACGACAGGCGCAGTTGATGCAAACGTATCAGTCTGAACCGACCACGCTTGAGATCAATCTTGTGCAGGTTCAATCTAACTTGCTCAAAACGTCTGCTATCGTAAACCTCAATGTCTTCCCCGGCGAAGATATTGTTTTAGTGACAGATCGTGTGGAAACGCGTGGTAAAAGGGATTTTAGTTGGTTTGCACAAAGCGCAGATGGAGCCAGTGAGGCTATCCTGGTTGTTGACGGAGATGATATGGTTGGCACGATTCGCTCCGGTCAGCAGCTATACAGCGTGCAGCCGCTAGGCGATGGCGTGCAAGCCGTTATTCGCGTTGATCCCAGCGCCTTCCCCGAAGATCATCCGCCTGAGTATTACGAAGAGTTAGAGCCATATGCGGCTGTGCCCGCTCCCGAGTTTTCACAGGCAGAAATTGTCCTTCAAGAAGAACTGGAAGCCGAAAACGCCGATCAAGATGATAATGCTATTGAAGAAGGGCTTGATATTGCTCCGGAAACTGAAGAAAAATTCAGTGAAATACGTGCTGCCGAAGCAGATGAGACAACCGAGGCCATGGCCGAAACTGATGTTGGTTTGGACATTGCTGAAGATATTGAGGCAGACAAAATGGCGGAAGCAGGGATTGTTGATGCTCTGTCTGAAGAATTGCCCCTAGAGCAGGTGGAAGCAGTCGATGCCGAGGATACTGCTCCGGAAGGTGATCCTAATTCCGATAACAATGGCGATCAGGCGTCTACCATTACGGTTCTGGTAGCCTATACGCCCATGGCTCAGTCGCAAACAGGTAACATTAACGCCTTGATTCAATTGGCCATTGACGAGGCCAACCAGTCTTACAGCAACAGCCAGATTAACCCGCGTCTGCACCTGGTACACCGCTATCAAACCGCCTATGCCGAATCAGGTAACATGATCACCGATCGGAACCGTTTCCGGATCAACGGCGATGGTTATATGGACGAGGTACACGCTCTGCGCAACACTTATGCTGCTGATGTGGCCGTTGTGATAACAGGCAATGGCGGCTGGTGTGGTTATGCCTCGGCGATTATGGCCAATGCCTCAACTGCATTTGCCGTCGTTCAGCGCTCTTGCGCCACCGGTAACTACTCATTTGGTCATGAAATTGGTCACCTGCAGGGCGCACGCCATAATCAACAAGCCGACCCCACGATGGCGCCCTTTCCATATGGACACGGTTACTACCATGAACCGGATAGCTGGCGTACCGTTATGTCCTACGATTGCCCCAGCGGCTGCACCCGTCTCCAGTATTGGTCAAATCCCAATGTGAGCTATGGTGGTGTACCCATGGGCACGGCCGCTTTAAACAATAATGCCCGCGTTCTGAATGAAACGGCCGCTCAAGTTGCCAACTTCCGCACTACTTCGGTCGGCAGCCTGGTAGAGGCGAACGACGAGTTTGGCCGCACGGTAGCCAGAGGCGACTTCAATGGTGATGGTTACGTGGATCTGGCTATTGGCGTTCCCCGTGAAGATATTGGCAGCATTGTTAATGCCGGAGCGTTTAACGTTCTGTACAGTACTCCCGGCGGTTTGTCTACTGTTGGGACCCAGTTGTGGCATCAAAACAGCGCCGGTGTCTTAGGCGCAGCCGAAGCCGGCGATCTGTTTGGCGCAGCATTGGCGGCGGGCGACTTCAATAACGATGGTTATGATGACCTGGCCATTGGGGTACCCGGCGAGTCGATTGGCAGTGTCGCGGGAGCTGGCGCGGCCAATGTAATGTTCGGCTCCGCCAGCGGCCTGACAGCTTCAGGTGACCAACTTTGGCACCAGAACACGTCTGGCATAGTAGGCGTGGCTGAAACAAATGACCACTTTGGGTACGCTCTGGCCGCAGGTGACTTCAACGGTGACGGCCGTGACGATCTCGCCATCGGCGTACCAGATGAAGACATTGGCTCAATCAACAGTGGCGGCGCGGTCAACGTGCTGCCCGGCACAGCCTCCGGCTTGACCGCAGCCGGCGATCAGCTTTGGCATCAAAATTCAGCAGGCATTGGCAGCTTTGTCGAAGCGGGAGATCGTTTTGGTGCTGCCCTGGCCGTGGGTGACTTCAACAACAACGGCCGTGACGACCTGGCCATTGGTGTACCGGATGAAGACATCGGCTCAATCAACAGCGGCGGCGCGGTAAACGTGCTGCCCGGCACAGCCTCCGGTCTGACCGGCACTGGCAGCACCTTCTGGCACCAGAACACACCTAGCGTGATAGGCATGGCTGAAACAAATGACCACTTTGGGTACGCTCTGGCCGCAGGTGACTTCAACGGTGACGGCCGTGACGACCTGGCCATTGGTGTACCGGATGAAGACATCGGCTCAATCAACAGCGGCGGCGCGGTCAACGTGCTGCCCGGCACAGCCTCCGGCTTGACCGCAGCCGGCGATCAGCTTTGGCATCAAAATTCAGCAGGCATCGGCAGCTTTGTCGAAGCGGGAGATCGTTTTGGTGCTGCCCTGGCCGTGGGTGACTTCAACAACAACGGCCGTGACGACCTGGCTGTTGGCGTACCGGATGAAGACATCGGCTCAATCAACAGCGGCGGCGCGGTAAATGTGCTGCCCGGTACAGCCTCCGGTCTGACCGGCTCTGGCAGCCAGTTCTGGCAGCAGAATACGTCCGGCATATTGGGAACGGCTGAAGCCGGTGACTGGTTTGGCGCTGCCCTGGCTGCTGGTGACTTCAATGGTGACGGTCGCGACGATTTGGCTATCGGCGTGCCCGGTGAGAGTATTGGAACAATTGGCAACGGTGGTGCTGCGCATGCTCTATACAGTAATGGCGGCGGCCTTTCCTCGGCCAATGACCAATTGTGGCATCAAAATAGCTAAACTCTAGCGAGATTTTCGCTTCAATCAGGTGCCAGGTGCTTCTAAAAGCGCCTGGCGCTTTGTTTTTCAAAAGTCAACATGGCCGGACGAGGTTGGAAACCAAGCCAGCGGTTGAGCAGATACATCGGGTTATTTTCTTCGTTTGTCGTTTCAATTGTTTTGGCGCCATACTGCCGGGCAAATGCAATATTGCGCAGTTTCAGGGCCGTTGCAATGCCCTGCCGCCGGTACGGCCGTATCACGCCCGTCAATCCCGAAGAAAGCATATCTGGCTTGCCGCTGACAATATACAAAACGCTCAATCCCACCCAGCGTTCACCGTCTTTGGCCAGCGCCCAGGCGTTGGCGTCAAACCAGGGGCCGCCCATCCGATTTTGCTTGAATTCTTCAAAGGTGATGCGCGTATGTTCTGTGGGCGCCGGAATGTCCTGGATTAATTCCCATTCAATGTCCCATAATTTGCGCGCCCACGCCGGCGCCTGCGCCTGAATTTCCGCTATGGAAACAATCTTGATGCCGCGGTCGAGATGGCGCCATTCGTCGGCATAATCGCAGCTTAAGGCCGGGCGGCATTCCAGATAGCAATAAAATGATTGTAATCATCGTCGGTGGAATGAAACGGCCGTATTTCCATCTTCGCTCCCTTGTCAGAACATATGGGGACGGCGCAGCAGGCGCATCCCGTTTAGCGTCACCAGCAGCGAGACGCCCATATCGGCCAGAACGGCCATCCACATGGTTCCAAGACCGGCCAGTACCAGCAGAAAAAAGGCCAGCTTGAGACCCAGCGACAGAGCCACGTTGACCCAAATAATGCGCATTGTGGCGCGGCTGAGTTTAACGGCGAAAGGCAGCGGCAGCAAACTGTCCCGCATCAGGGTAACGTCGGCGGTTTCCATGGCCTGGGCAGCTGTGGCCGATGGCGATGCCCACGTTGGCGGAGGCTAAAGCGGGGGCGTCATTGATGCCGTCGCCCACCATAACAACATGTTTATAAATCTCGCGCAGTTCGGCAACGGCCGTTACCTTATCTTCCGGCAAACAATTAGCCCGAATCTCCGTCACGCCCACATCGCGCCCAACCTTCTGCGCCGTCAAATCATTGTCGCCGGTGAGCATAATGAGATGTGCGATGCCCATCTCCTTGAGTTTGGCGACAGCTTGCTTGCTGGAATCACGCATTGTGTCAGCCACGGCCAGGTAGCCTAAATATTCCTCGTCGCGACTGACAAGCATGGTAGTGTAACCTTGCTCAGCGGCAGCGTGTATTTCCTGGCAGTGTGCGGCGTGGGTAACATGGTCGTCAAAATAAATATGGCTGCCGATTGTAACGGAACGGCCGTTGACCATTCCCGTCACCCCGCGTCCCGTCAAGGCCTGCACATTTTCAGCGGCGGCATATCGGCGGCCTACATCGCGTTCATCTGCTTTGGCCACGACTGCCTGCGCGACCGGATGCTCGCTGCGGCTTTCGACAGCGCTGGCGAGCGCCAAAAAGTCGTCACACTGCACGCAGGCGGCATCAGCGGGCAGGTCACATAAAACAGAACGCACGGCGACAACGGCCGGTTTGCCTTGCGTCAGCGTGCCTGTTTTGTCGAAGGCGATCGCCTTGACGCGGCTCAATTCTTCCAGATGAGCGCCGCCCTTGAATATAACGCCATTTCGGGCCCCGTTGCTGATGGCGCTGACGATGCTGACCGGCGTGGAGATGACCAGCGCGCAGGGACAGGCCACCACCAGCAGCGCCAAAGCCCGGTACAGCCAACCCGCTGTCGGATCGATCGGGTCAACAAGCAGTTGATCAAAAAACAGCACCGGTACGATGGCGACCAGCGCGGCCACAGCGACCACGGCGGGCGTGTAATATTGGGCGAATTGGTCCACAAAGCGCTGCGTAGGGGCGCGTTTATCTTGCGCTTCCTCAACCATCTTGATGAGGCGGCTGATGGTGTTGTCGGCGGCCAGGTGGGTAACTTCGATTTCTAACGTACCCTGCCCGTTAATACTACCCGCGAAAACTTCATCGCCCGGCTGTTTTTCAACCGGGACACTCTCGCCGGTGATGGGCGCCTGGTTTACAGCAGAATAACCTGACAGTAAACGGCCGTCCATGGGTACCCGTTCGCCCGGTTTGACGACGATAGTCGCGCCAATTTGCAGGTCTGTTATAGGGATGCGCTGTTCTTCTACGCCGCAGAAGGGGCAGGGGCCGCCTTCGTAACCATCCTGACCCAGATGTCCGGCGCAGTCGATACAAGGGCGCAGCACGGTGGCCTCGTTAGGAGCCAACTCCATAAGACCACGAATATTTTGGCGGGCGCGGTCGGCGGTAAAGCCTTCGATGGCCTCGGCGATCACAAACAATACCATCACCATCGCTGCTTCGGTGTAGGCGCCAATCAATACCGCACCAATGGCGGCAATCGACATGAGAACGTTAATGTTGATTTCATGATTGATGCGAACGGCCGCCCAGGCGCTCTTAAAAATGGGCGATCCGGCAATAACCATTGCCAAGATTGACATCATATCAATAACGATGCTCTCCACACCTAATCCGGGCAGCAGCTCATCAAAAACGAGTCCCGGCAGGATGAGCAGAGTGGCCAGCAGCGCCATCCGGGTGTCTCGTCGCCGCCACATGTAGCGCAGGAACCCGACTGATGGCTGTTTTTGTTTGGTCTTTTGTTTTCCGTCAACGGCCGTTGCTTCGGCCACGTCATAGCCCATTTCGCGCACCCGGGCGATGACGGCTTCAGAATTGACGTCGCCTTCGAGGCGCAGCATTTCGGTGGTGAAATTGATGCGGCAGATCTCGACGCCGTCAAGTTTGCCGACGCTTTTTTCCAGGCCGCGGGCGCAGTCGGCGCAATCCATGCCGGTGATACGGTAAGTTTGTTCAGTCATGATGTCCTTTAGTCGTTCAGTCTGGCAGCCAGTGGCTACCGGGCTATTTGACTAAAATTATACACCTTGTACTCGTGTTTAAGGTCAAGAGAGAATGGGGATTTGGGAGGAGATATGCAGCTTAGGAAGACGTTCACATTTTCTGCAAAAGTTATTCAGATTTGTTGTGTATAATGAATCAGAATGCGTGATTCTTGAGAATACTGCATGTCTCACGCGTGAGAGGTAGAGAATGAGCAAAGATGACAACAACCCTAAACCTCGCGGCGCCAACATGCGCCAATATCGTAAAGACAGCGATAAAAAGTTTTTGTATCTGGTGATTTTTACACTGGTGGTAGTCGGCAGCGGTTTAATTGGTTTGATATTTGGCTGGCAGGCGCTGCTAACCTCGCTGCCCTGCCTGCTGGGCGGCGCACTGCTCATTCTTATCCCCTGGGGTTTACTCACCCTCGCCGAAAAATGGCGGGACCGGATGGATATTTAAAGGGCTGAAGAGATTTTTCGGTTTTCTTTGTGTTCTCCTTGTACTCTGTGGTTCAAACTTACTCTGATTCCAGCGCCAAAAACAAGCGCGCATAAATAAAGGCATTCTCCCCTTCGGCAACAAACAAAAATCCCTCTTCATCATCGGAGAACTTAGGCGTGAGGTGGTTATGAGCTTCGCAAGAACCTTCGAGTTGGGCCAGTTCTTGCAGCGCTTCGCCGACGACCGGATCGCTGCTGACGACGAGAATGCAATAGGCGTCGGCGTCTTGCCAGACGTGGATGTGCTGCCCGCGCAGACGGTCAAGAAGCTGCTGGCCGGTGCTGCTGGTGAGGACACAGCCGGATTGGCTGAGCAGCCAGTCAAACATGAACCGGGATTGGGCTTGCGCTTCTGGACCGGCGCAAACCCGGGCCAATAGTTGGTCAAAGGCGGAGTTGGTAACGGCCGTTTCTTCCCGACGATGCAAATCCTGCAAAAACAACTCCAATTCATGCTGCTGTACAAGCTGGCGGGTAATTTGCTCTTCCAGCGCCAGATAACGATTCTCTGCCGTGCGGATGACAGCCTCATCATCCAAATTGCCCGTCTCCCAAGCATGCAGCAGCGGACGAATGTCGGCCAGCGAAAAACCGAGCCGCTGCGCGCGCTGGATCAGACGCACTTTTTGAGCAGCGTCGGGGTGATAAAGACGATAACCGGAATCGGAACGGCCGTCTGGCTCCAGCAGCCCCTCTTTTTCATAAAAGCGCAGCGTCGAAGTGCGCACGTTCACTAGTTTTGCCACTTGTCCAATGGTAAGCATAAGCTTTTCCGTATTGCGTATTTCGTAAGACTATAGTGCGAAATACACAATACGCAATAACTGCTCAGTGGCCGCTTACGGATACCAATGTCTCCTTTCTAGTCGAAATAACAAAGGGTGTGTTTCAAATAGGTTAGAGGAGACTTCATGGACGGCGGCGCACCACCATGCAGGAAAAACCAACCTCCGGGAGGTTTCATTTGAATAGTTGCGCCGTAGATTGAACCTCCCGGAGGTTATTTACAGAGGAAAAAGGCATCCTCAGATGCCGGCCCGTTCGCATCTGAGGATGCTCACTCCTCATTACCGACCGACAACAACTCCAAATTTGACGCAATGATACAATGTTATAACATTTACAGTGAATATAAATATTTGCTTGAGAGACGTCGCGCACTGCGGCGCGCCGCCATACATAAATGCAAACTATTTTCTTGGAAGCTTGTTCCATGCAATTTTGCTTTTATGCAGCTTCCAGGAAGATTATTTACAAGGAGAAAATGATGAAAGCACTGCATGGAATACGTATGCTGGATTTAACCCACATGTTAAGCGGCCCCTATGCCGGCATGATGTTGGCTGATTTGGGTGCAGAAACAATCAAGATTGAACCCCCAGGGCGCGGCGAAGGCACACGCAGGCTGTTGGCTGGCGATCCCCAAAACAGCCTGCACGGCATGGGCGCCTATTTTTTGACGCTCAATCGCAATAAAAAAAGCGTAACAATCAACCTGAAATCTGAAGCCGGACTAAATCTATTCTATGAATTGGTACAGACCGCCGATATTGTGCTGGATAATTTTAGCGCGGGCGTTACCACACGGCTCAAAATCAATCATCAACACCTGTCCCAAATTAACCCGCGCGTCATTACCTGCACGATCACCGGCTTTGGCGAAACCGGCCCCGACAACCAACGGCCTGCCTTCGACATGGTCGCACAGGCCACCGGCGGCGGCATGAGCATCACCGGCCAGCCGGACGGGCCGCCAACCCGCGCCGGCATCCCGTTTGGCGATCTCGGCGGCGGCATGATGGGCGTGATTGGCATGCTGGCGGCTTTGTTCGCGCGCGAACAAACCGGGCGCGGTCAGCATGTGGATATTTCCATGCTGGATGCGCAAATCAGCCTCTTAAATTATATGGCCACGATGTATTTTTTGTCGGGCAAAATTCCCGACAAATTAGGCAACGAACATTTTGTCCACGTGCCTTACAACACCTTCCCCACGCAAGACGGCTACATCATCATTGCAGTGATTACGGACAATTTCTGGATTAATCTAATGGAGCTGGTTGATCTGCCTGAACTCAACACAGCAGAAAATAAAGGGCAGCCCGGACGTTGGAAAAATCGGGAGATTATTAACCAGAAAATCAGCGCTGTGTTCCAGACCAACACGCAGGCATATTGGATTGAAAAACTGCGTGCAGCACGCATCCCCTGCGCCCCGGTCAACAACCTGTCTCAAGCTCTCTCCGACGACCAGGTTCTGGCCCGCAATATGGTGATTGATGTGGAACATCCACAGGGGGGTGCAGTGAAAATGCCGGGGAATCCCATTAAACTGTCCGACACATACGAGGATACTTTTTCACCGCCGCCGCTGCTGGGAGAACATACTGACGAGGTGTTGTGCGCTTTGGGCAAATCAGCCGCTGATATTTCAGCTTTGCGGCAGACCGGTATTATTTAGGCAATCAGGGAGAGGCGCATTCTATGAGCATAACGCTGCAGCAGGTCAATCCGCTTGGTTCGCGAGTTTTTATGGGCACAATCACGCAGGGAACGGCCGTACACACGGCCCTGGCGGCCACAGCCAAAGTCCACAATATTCAGCCGGCCGCGTTTGAATTGTTGGGCGGTTTGCATCTGTTGTTCTTTTCCAGGCGCAACTACTTATGCATCACTGCTCGTGGCCGGTCTCCTGACCGCGCCACAACCGGGCAACCGGCCCCGAGCCCGAGTCGTTAATTCCAAGCAACACTTATTTCAAAGCAAACACAAATACGCCATTATAAGCGTAAAGTTCTTCCAATTCGGAATTGTCTTTTAACTTTGCCGGGTCAAAAAACCCGCCGCGTTTGCCTACAAAGATATGCGTAACGCCCTGCTCGCGCAGCCAGGCGGCAGACTCCGGCGTGGACCAATCTGAAATTTCTTGCGCTCCGGCATTAAATTCGCGGATATCACGGAAATAATCAGCGTTATAGGTGTAATCGATTGGCGGCGTGGTGGTTATCAAGCCGGTTGTTGGTACAATCCATCCCCCGCCGTCAGAAACTGCCCACGTTTCCCCAAGCCATTTCCAACTGTTGACCGCGATCAAAGCGTCATCCGGCAGTTCGCTTTCTACCCAGCGCAAAGCGGGTACATCTTCCGGTAAAGCCAGCACGGTTTGGGGATTTAAAACAGATATTTGCTGGCGCACGCCCAATAACAAAACCCCTGCTACCAAACCACCCACCAGAAGGTAGCCAACGCTGCGGTATGACCAGTGCCGCCGCTGGAGCCACGCCCAAATCTGGCCGGCGACCACGCCCAAAACCATTGCGAGCGGGATAAATAGCAGAATATACATGCTGTTCAGGTTGACCAGCGAGGTTTCTGGTAGGCCGAGGTAATCACCGGCCAGCAGCAAAAACAGAGCGCCAACCCACATAGCCAGCGCCAGCGGCAAAATCGCCCAGCGCTTACGGAAAAGAAGGGCCAACAGCGCAAACAGTAAACAGGCGCCCGCCAACCAGATAAATTGTGGCTCCCAGCCGGTGTTGTAATAGTTGAGGGGGAAGGTGTTGTAGTTGGTAATTGTACGCCCGATCCGCCGTACCGGATTGGTAGCGCGCAGCAGTTCCATTAAACGCGGTAAGGCGAGTACAGCGGAAAAACCTGCGGCGGCAAACAAGGAACGGCCGTTTCGCCCCAAACTTATCAGCCAAACAATCAACACAAATGGCAAATAATATAAGAAAACCCGAAAATGAATCAGAAACAGCCCGGCGGCCAGGACGCCCACCAGCCACCACAAACGCTTCCCAACCTGACCGTCGCGAATGAGCAGCCAGGTAAAAGCGAGCAAGATAGGCAGAACGAGAACGGCCGTTAACTGGGTAAACCGCCCCCATGTGGCGTAATAAGCCGGGAAAAAGAAGGGCAAAGCCACCAACAGCGCGCCCACCAGTCCGGCTGACCGCTGCCGTGTTAACAGCCAGATGGCTGCGAAAATTGCCAGCGGCACAAGCGCATTCAACGTTTGACCCAAATACAACAGGAGGCGGGGCAGTTCCCAATTGCTCAACAATTGTATCGACGCTGACAGCGTGTGGAAGCCATAATGATAGGGAAAACGTTCCACCGGTAGAAATGGCGCATAGCTGCTGATTGTTTTACCGCTGTTTGCCATAACGGCCGTTATCAACGCGTGGCGGCTTGAATCAACCCAAAGCGGAAACGTCATATCCCGTATCGCTAAAAAACGAACTGCGAACCCTAAGATCAACACTCCCAGCAAAACCCAATGGAAATCACTCCATGGCTGGACGATCAAATTGGTTTTTTCTGGATTTGCAGATGTTTCCTTGGCAGCCTTTTCCTGATTCAATTTGTTATTTAGATGTGACCACAGCAAGGCCGCCGCGCTCCAGCCGCCTACCAAAACAACCCATAAGAGCACGCTGGTAATTTGCCCGCCGATTGATGTCATCCATTGCCATATCAAAGGCCAAAGCGCTATCCCCAACCCAAGCGCCACCCCAAACCAGGCCAATGGATCCCAGGGCCGTAACAACCAGGCTGCGCCGCCTGTTTGTTCAAGCGTCGCGCCTGGCTCCGCGGAGACCTGTTGTAATCGCCATACCAGCAAAGCCAAAACACCGGGCAGCGGCAGCAGCAAAAGCGTCAACAAAACCAAGCCGCCTTCAAAGAGCAGGTTTTTCAGCAATGTGCGCAGCGCCTCTCCCCAGGTTAACAAATATCGCGTCTGGAAACGTATATCTCGCGCCGGAATCGGGGGCAGCGTGTCGCCAATCTCGTCAGGGCGGAGAATCAATTGACCATCGGCATATACATCCTCGCTGTAGCCCCAGACGGATATGGGATTGTTCTCGCTGCCCAGCAAGGAGAGTTGGTACGTTTCTCCGGCTGAATCAGGCTGCGGGTCAAATTGCAGACGGGCCACCTGGTTATGTTCGATTGGTGCGGTTTGCAAGGTTTCTTCAGCAATGAGAATGCCTCTGCTGTTAGCTAACTGTAACCGCAAAAATTCCTCTTCATTGGCCGGTTTTTCGCCATAACGCACAAGCGTAATCTCAATTTCTGTCAGGCCATCGTGGCGCGGAATAAAAGTTTGTGACATTGACAGTTTGGGATTAGGCGCCGGTAAGGCAGCATCAATCCGCGATTGGTCGAGATCAATTTCCTCAATTGACCCGAAGATAGTTAAAAACAAATCCGGTTCCTGCGCTTGCAGCACCCATGCCCCTGCAAAAATGAGGGCCATACCCAATAACAACGGGACCCAAAACCATCGCTGCGCGACGGAACTGGTTGTTGCGGGCCGGGTTTCAGCTTGTGGCTGCGTTATTTGTTCGCTGTGATCACTCATGCTTAATGCGGTTTGTAAGCTTGTCCAAGTAAGTTAGAGGGTGTGTTCGCCTTCCCTCCTTGTGTGGCGTTGCGCATTGTTGTGATGATTCCTTCCTCCTTCTAAAAACGCAACGCCACCTTCCTTATTTAGGTAAACCGCAGAAAAATCTTGAAAATAAGACGATTTAGAAATCTGCGGCTTCCTCGAGGAATTGGCAGATTTTTCATGACCCTTATTTTTGATTACTTTCTGCCAATTACCTAATTCCGATCCGGCGGTTCTTGCTGCCGTCGCAAGCGTTCAATCTCCAATTGTTTTTCTTCAATATCCTGCTGCATCTTTTTAATTTCCAGCGAGTGCATTGCTGAATTGCGGCTGTCTTCGCGTAGGGCAAAGAATGTGGTCACGATAAAACCTGCGGCCGATGTCAGAGCAGACACAATTCCTAACGCCAGGTTAAAGGTTCCATTGTTATCGCTTAAATCTTGCTCCGGGTCTGTAATAATTGGCGGTGTTCCCTCTCCCATCGAACGCATTTGATTCCAGCCTAAAAAGACCACAGCGAGGGAAACGCCAAACAAAACAACCCAAATTACTAATATTTTTGCGAATTTGCCAGACATATATGCTGTTACTCCTATGTTTTTACAGTTCAGCAACGCTGGTCAGTTAAAAATGGTTCCAGAAAAAAGAATAGAGCAAATTTGTACCTTGCTCGTCGCAATTGTGCAAACTTGCCCTAAAATCAAACGCTGCAATGGGCAAAAAGGTGACCGCTTTCAAGCGACCATTTTGACAGATTCTCCGAAGTTTGCAAACGGTTTATTTTGCAGGATGTGGCCAGCAACGGCCGTTGCCAGTGGCCATAAGAAGAATTGTCCGCCTATATCCAGCAAATCCTGAAAATGCAATACCATCACCGGATATCCTGCCTGCGTTAATTTTGTAATCGTTTCATCATGCCAGGTATCGCCTGCCAGCTTAAGCTGCACAAAACAAGCCGCTTTTTCTTCGCTCGTAGAAAGGTGACCGGTATCATTAACAACCGGCAAAACCTCACCCCGTAATAACGTGTTGAGACATTCAGCTACCCACAAACCAAAACCCATGAGTGGCCGGGATGGTACGATATTAATCCGGTTACGGCCGTTTCGCGCCAGCGTTCCCAATATCACGCCACATTCTAAGGCCAGATTGGATTGATATTGGGCGTAGGCAAAACTTTGCGCATTACACATCATGGCCGCCGCGCGATCCAAAAAAGCCGCTACATTTGTGCCCAACAAAGCCGCCGGCAGAAGCTGTCTGTAGGTAAAAACAGCCAATGGCCCTGTCAAACCCGGATCATCAACAAAGATCGCCCAAACGGGCGCCGTTTTTGCGGCCTGTTCAAGCGCGCTGCCCGGGGTCGTGATAATAATGAAATGTTTGTCCGGCTCCATAACGTTCAGGTTGGCGTAAAGTTGTTCAAACAAGGCGGCCACATCATGCGTCTGGCTGTCAGTTAAAACAAACAAGGGATTGGCCTGCTCACGAACATTAATTTGGGCCAGAATCTGTGATGGAACGGCCGTTTCCGGCATGAGCAGCGTCGGGTATGGATGCGGCATCAGCGGTGATTTACTTATCGGGCCAAAAGCTTCCTCAAAAATTTGTGGGACCATGCCAAAATCACCCAGCAAAACAAGCTGAGTGAACCCTGCAGTGCTGCATTCAGCAGCCAAAAGTTGCAGTTGGCTCAGATTGGCCCGCATCACGTCAACTGCATACAGCCAGCTAAAAGAACTGTTCCAGGCAGCAGACGCCTCACCCCAAACGGCGGTTTCATGTGACCATATGCGGTTCATCAAGCGCGCCTGCTCCAGCTTCTTTTGGGCAGCACGCACCTTTTGGTCAAAATCGCCGGGAGAAAAGTTTAAACGCTGCCAGTTATTTTCTAATTCATCCCGCTTCTGGCTCACACGCGAAATTAAGGCTTGAAACTGTTTGTCCGAAGCCACCATATGTTCTGCGAACAGTTTGGCCGTAATAGCGTCCAGATCGATTCCACAGCGCGCTAATTCATTCATATGCGCCTGCGCCACAACCAGATTGGCGGTAAGCTTTTTTGTCACGCTGCCATGCGCCAGAAAGATTTGCAGCGTATCTGGGGTAAAGGTCATCACCGAATCAACCTCAATGAGGGCATCCATATAAAATGTGCTGGGATAGCTGAAGTTATGCGGGCGGATGCGGGTCCATTTCGGACGCAGCACGCGCCCACCACGCGCCGCCAATTTTTCCCAGCGTGGACCGGTGAAGATTTCACGGAAACGGCCGTATAACAATCGCGCTGCGGCTAAGGCTGTCTGTCCTTGTAATTCAGGACGCCCTTTTTTCTGCAGCGCCATGTCTACTGCGCGGTCAATGGGACTCAGCGAAAATGAAGCAACGGCCGTTGGCGCAATCCGCCAGACGCTGTGAGTCTCAAAAAAGTGTTCCAAACCGGCAATATATGCCTGAGCCACGCGTTCATACACGTCCACCGAAAATATGTGCGTGACATTGATGCAAACACCATCCCCCGTTAGCGCTTCTACCGCAGCAACGCCAGCCGATGTCGCCGGGATTTCAATCATGATATTGCCGCGATCGATACGCGCAGTCAGATGGCGCACAGCCGCAACTGTTTGCACCGTATCATACGCCACCGCCGGGTCCAATTCCAGACTGGCAAAACCATCCAACCCTTTTGTTTCTTCAAAAACGGGGTGCAGCATGTCGGCGGCGCGCTGCACATCATCAACCATGAGCGCTTCATGGATTTTTCTGGCCGGCGTGCCGCGCGCCACTTGAGCGCGCACCGGATCGTCATAATCGGCGCAGGTTGCCAAAGCTTGCTCGAAAACACGTGCATTGGCCGTAACGCCCTGTATGCCTGTTTCAATTTTGTGTCGTAGTTCGCCGGATTGAATAAAATTGCGGCGCATATAATTGAGCCAAGTAGATTGCCCCAATTGATGCAGTTGGTCTAACTTGTTCATCTTTCCTCCTAACGCCTGCAAGGGAACGGCCGTTTCCAAACCTGGACAGCCGGGTTACAGAGCACTCCCTGGTCATCCCCCTGCTAGGAAATGGTTGTCTGAAGGAGCGTGTGCTTTGACTGTGGTTGGCTCCGACGTCGGCACAAATGCTCACCCACCCACATTATACAATATTGTAATGCTGTTCGTATACTGCTTTTTCCAAAAAGAGGGGATTACAAAAGTTGACAATTGTTGACAGCTTTAGTGCAAAGCCATCTGATTGGCAAGGTCTTCGGCCTTCGCCATAACCCGTATCGCTTCAGTGCATTCTTCTGTTCCTAAAGCTTGTTGATAGTAACGTTGGATTAAATCCAGACTGCTTTGCAAATCAGGGCGAACAGCGCCTGAGCCGTCCAGAACCAACTGGGTCGCGTATGATATATTATCCACGGATTGTTCCAACCTTTCAGATTCAACTTGGAGTTGATTGAGGCCATGCTGCATCTGCTCTTGCAACTGGCTGACATCTTCTAATGCTGCATCCACAACATTAATCGTGTTGGCGTGCAGGGCTAGTTCCCCTTTTTCTTTGATTTCACCTGCCAAAACATTTAGCCTGCCGGCCAGATTTTGCAAACACGCCCATTTTCCGGCCATGTTTTGCGCCTGACTCTGCAGGGCAGGCACATCACGTAAATAATCCCGCAGCAGCCGGTATTCATCTACCAACGCTTCACGCAAATCTTCGATTTGCTGTGCCAGGGCGGCGGCATCGGAGGTATAACGCTGTAGGGTTACTGTTTCATTTTGAGCTGACTCATACTGATTTTGCAAGCTGGTGTACGCCTGACGCCAGGCATCTTCTGGCTCCAAACGCACAACTTTTTGTAAGTTCTGCCAGGATTGGCTCAGGCGCTTATTTGCCTTGGCGGCTGCCTTTTGCGAATTTTGTCTATCAGCGTCCAGGTTTTTTTGCGTGTGGGTTGCCTGGCCATATATTTGTTTGATTTGTGTCTGGTACCGGGCGAGCGCGTTCACTAATGGAGGGATTTGCACGCTGTCAATTCCCGCCTGCTGCAATTGTTCTGTTAGTTCGGTCAATATTTGGCGGTATTGCTGGTCAAGTCCCAAAATTGCCTCACTATGCAGCGAATGGCTTTGTTCGGCGCGCAAGGTTTGCAGCCCCTGATGAACTTGATACAGGTCGTTCGTCAGGCCAATTAACTGCTGTCCCAGGTCTACCATTGCGGTAGCCTTAATGAAATCGCGTTGTTGACGGCAGGAAACGGCCGTTCGCAGCCACCCCCGAGCGCTGTCAAATATTGGCCGTAGTTCCGCGGGCACAGCCGGCTTGTGCTGTTGCAGCGGCATTTGCTTAAAAGCTTGCTGCGCCGCCTGCAATTTTTCATCGCATGCCAGCCGGGATTCGTTCAGCGTGCGTACATCCTCATGCATTAACTTCAACTGAGCTTCAAACCGTTCCAGTTCCAAAGCCAGCAAATCGTTTTGAGCCGGCTCGCCTGGCGCGCCATTTGTTTGCGTTTGCAAATTGGAAAATTCGTTTTTCAGGATTTGCAGACGCGTTTCTAGATCTGCCAGCGCTTGAATACCGGCCTGACGTTCTGCTGCCAATGCGTTTTCCAGCGTTTGAAGCTGCTGTTCAAGCTTGCTGTGAAGCTGTTTTATGTTGTCGGGCATGGCAAGCAGGGCCTCTACGCTTACCTGCGCGGCTTCCAGGTGACCTTGGGCCTCACCTAACATACGCTGTGCGCGCCAAAGGCCAAATGTTGCTGATGGGATTGAAACCAGATATTCAGGATATGTCAGGAAAAAAGAGATTGGCCTGCCTTCATCCGGCACAGTAATAAACTCCAAATCTTGCAGCTTCCTGCCGGCGCCGCGCCGGGCAGCCTGCGCCGTTTTTAATTCTGCCAGAGCATGATTGCGGCGGCGACGATAACGCTGCGATTGCGTCTGGCTAAAGCGCATCAGGCTGTTTTCTGTTGACGCCATGGCCGGATCGAGCATCCGCATGGTTTTTACCAGTTCACGGCGTCCGCGAACATTTCGACGCGCAAGTCGTTTTAGCCATGCGGGTATGAATACCAGTATTGCCAGAATAAAAACAAAGGTAACAACAAGTACGCCTATCAGCGAAGTGACCATATAGGTGTTTGTGCCATACGAACCGATGTTATGATGGATGCATGTTTCTGCAAAACCGGACGACATGTTCTACAGAGAATGCTAGTGGCCGGGAAATGCTGTTTTCACAACCGAAATACTGCACGCCCAACCGCATAAAGCGTCGTGATGAAATATTATGTCTAATTAAATTATATTCAGGTAATACAATCTGGCAAGCGAGTCCGTTTTTAGAACAAAAAAAACCCGGTATTTGCCGGGTTTTTGTGGCGCCAGTTGGATTTGAACCAACGACCTAGGGCTTATGAGTCCCCCGCTCTGACCAACTGAGCTATGGCGCCATTAGCGAGGCAAATTATATCTAAGACGTACCTGCCTGCCAAATCATTATTAACACGGAACTATTCAGGTACCCGAGAAACCTGTCAGGTTTTGCCCTTAAGGACAATTGCTGCTCGGGTAAACCTGAGAGGTCTAGCTGTATGGTTACATTAAAACATTGTGCCTGTGACCATTCAACCGGAGCCTGAGCTTGTCGGGTGCGGGCTTCGACACGCTTAGCCCGCGAGGACCTGAATTCTATAGGCCAACCTGGGTTAATGGAAGCGGTACAAAAACCAGGATAAATAAACACAGGGTAAAGATGGCAATTGCCTTGCGCCACGGATCCAATTCGGTCACCATATCCAACGGTTCCGCATACGCGCGTCCAAACATGATCAAAATCACAATCCAAAATATCCAGTTATAGGCGCCATTGATAATGACAAGCGCAATCAACGTTATCACGACCGGCCAGAAGAACACCTGCGCACGCTTGCCAAAGAGAACAAATGAGATATGGCCGCCATCTAGCTGACCGATTGGAAACAAATTGAGACCGGTCACCAATAGGCCAACCCAACCGGCCCAGGCGACCTGATTTAGCTGCACATCAATCCCATTTGCGGGCAGGTATTGCCCATATACAAGATATTTCAGGGCAATATAGAGCAGCGAGTTGCCTTCAAGAATATAACCTGAGGCGGGCAGCGCGCCTAATACGGAGGTTCGCAGGCCTAAATAGAGAATAGGTATAGCAAACAATAACCCGGCCAGCGGGCCGGATGCGCCTACATCCAGTAAGGCGCGTTTGTTGTTGACCGGCGCTTTAAGGCGAATGAAAGCGCCAAAGGTGCCAATGATCGAGAGCGGCATAGGAATAAAATAAGGCTCGGTCACAGGCACTTTATGATAACGCGCCGCCAAATAATGCCCCATTTCATGCGCGCCCAGGATCAGCATAATGCTCAGGCTAAAAGGCCAGCCGCGCCAGATCATAAAGGCTTCATCGGGTGTGGCGGCCTCGTACATCGCGCCCACAAACAAAGTCGATAAAATCGTCGCTATGAATAACATGAGGTTGATGCTGCGACGGGAGGGGGTATCGCGGAAAACAATCGGCCAGGCAATGAGGGCTGTGCGTCCGGAGTCTGCTTGCGCTTTGGGTGTATATCCATAACGTTCAAAGCGAGCGCGTAAATCGTCAAAACATTCCGCTGGATCTTTCAGAAATTGACCACGAAATCGTACGTAGCCCGGTTCAGGATAATCCAGGGTTGTATCTGAGGTTTGGAACAGGTCGGCAATAGCATTGCGTAGATCCTCAATAGCAGCGAACTGCACGATTTGATCGGTGGGTTGAATGCTCATATAGTTGGAGGTCAGGGTTGGGCTTCTTCTTCTGTTTCTTCGTCGTCATTGCCCCAGCTAATAATCCAGATGCAGGCGCCGGCGACAAGAATGGTAACGACAATAAGCCAAAACCATTGACTGCCAACCAATCCGACATCACGCGCTTCAAAAACCAGCAGGCCAACCATGCCCAGCGCAAGGACAAACCAGGCCGTCAGATTGGGGTGATCGAGGATCCAATTCTTGATTGTGTCCATAACGTAACTATACTCCTATTTGCCGTTGTGGGCGGAATGAACAATTAACATACCTACTAATTTCTCATTTGGCCTGTTTCAAATTTATATTGCGCCACGCTTTTTCGAACTGCGCCTGGGTATCACGCATAAGGCCGTTGGTGTCGATGACAACATCGGCTTGCGCAATTTTTTGTTCTTGGGGTGACTGGGCGTCAATGCGCGCAACGGCCGTTTCCAAATCCAAGCCGCGACAAATCTGCAGACGCTCAAGCTGGCGTTGGCGCGTGCAGGTTGTAACCCAAACCTGGCGGCAAAGCGGGCGCATCTGCCCTTCCAATAATTTAATCGCTTCCAGCATAACCACCTCTGCTTCACTGGCTGCAATCCGCGTTTGCACGCTGCGATAGACGGCCGGATGCACGATTTTCTCCAGTTGGCGCAGCGCCGTAGGATTCTGAAAGACAATCTGGCCCAGCGCAGGCCGGTTGATGCGACCATTTTCCATGCGCACATCCGGCCCAAATTGGGCGACGATTGCTTCCTGAACGGCCGTATCTCCATCCAAAATTTCGTGTACGATTTTGTCAGCGTCAATTGTCAGCGCGCCCTGCGTGGCAGCCAGGCGCATAACGGCCGATTTTCCGGTGGCGATATTGCCGGTAAGTCCGATAATTATTTTGTCGGGAGGTTCGCTCAACCCGGTTTTGGACATCGTTAATCCTGCTTTACAGTCTCAAACTGATCATGGGTTTTTTCCCATTCCTGCATCAACATTTCTAATGCAGCCGCGGAGGCGGCATATGCCTGGCTGGAACGTTGGATTGCGGCGACATCCTGCGTTTGGGTTGCCTCCTGCAGCGCGTCAGTAAGCTGCGCCAATTCTGATTCAGCCGTATGAATTTTTTCCTCTATGGTTTGCAAACGATTCTGCCATCGGCGCATTTCATTTTTGCTGAGTTTAGCGCCGTTGCCAGACAGTTCCGGCGCGGCTTCGTTTGCCCGCGCTTCAGCTTTGGCAACGGCCGTTTCCAACTCACGCTGTACCAGATAATTTTGATAGCTGCCGGAATAAACATGTAAACGGCCGTCGTGCAGCGCCCAAATTTGTGTTCCAAGCCGGTCAACCAAATACCGATCATGGGACACCAGCAAAATCGTGCCGTCAAATACTTCTAACGCTGCTTGTAGCTCTTCCTGCGAGGGAATGTCCAGGTGATTCGTTGGTTCATCCAGGAGTAAAAAATTCGCCTCCTCCAGCACCAAAATCGCCAGCGCCAGACGCGCCCGCTCTCCGCCGCTCAGCGTGCCGATCTGGTTAAAAACATCATCGCCCCGAAACAAAAAGCGGGCCAGATAATTGCGCGCCTCACCCAAAAGCATATTTTTATGGCGCAGCAGTTCATCCAGCACCCTGATTTCAGGATCGAGTTCATCATGTGCCTGGGCAAAATAGCCGATCTTTAAACTGGCTCCCGGCTTAATTTCCCCTTCCAGGGGGAGCATTTGGTCTAATATCGTACGCAGAAAAGTCGTCTTGCCGGAACCATTAGGGCCAATGAGAGCCGCACATTCCTGCCGATGGAGTTCAATATCGTCAGCCGTAAACAATAGATTATCCGGATATCCAATCTGCAAATTCTGTGAGCGCAGCACAATATTGCCGCTGCGAAAGGCCGCGCGGATCTGCAAATTGAGGTTAGGTGGCTGCGTGGGCGGGCGTAGTTGACCCAACGCCGTGTGCAATTCACCAACCGATTGGGCCGGACGGCGCAGAGCCAATTGGCTGGAGACTTGCAGCCAGCCTTTGCTGTTTAACATGCCCAAAATATCCAGACCGCCGACGCGCACGGCTTCTACTTCACGCGCCAGACGGCTCAGCTTGCCCTGCGCCATTTGGGTACGCTGCCCGGCAATATTGCGCCGAATATAATCCAATTCTTTGGCGGCGTATTCCATGAACGTGTCAAACTCTTTTTGCTTGCGTTCCCAACGCGTCTGCCGCTGCTGCACGTAGGCCGAATAATTGCCGCGATACGCTTCAATCCCATTGTGGCTCATTTCCCAAATTGTGTTTACAACCCGGTCGAGGAAATAACGGTCATGGCTGACCAGCAAAATCGATCCCTCCCACGTTTTAAGCGCGCCTTCCAACCATTCTATCGCCTGTACGTCCAGATGATTGGTCGGTTCGTCAAGAATTAACAGATCTGGTTTTTCCAGCAGCAAACGACCTAAGAGGGCGCGGGTTTTTTGTCCACCGCTCAGGTGACTCAGCGGCATCTCCCAGGTTTCGGCCGTAAAACCCAGCCCTGTCAGCACCTGACGAATATAGAGTTCATAATCGTAACCGCCGGCCAGTTCAAATGCTTCCTGCAGCGCGCTGTATCGCGTAAACAGTTCATCGTTCACTTCTCCCTGTGCCATTTCGGCTTCCATCACGCGCAAACTATCAGCAGTGGTACGCAAATGAGTGAATACAGTCAGCATTTCAGCATAAACGGAATGGTCACGGCCGATGAAGGCATCGGAGGATTCTTGCGAAAGGTATCCGAGACGAGTTCCTTTGGCGATGTGAACGCTGCCTGCAGAAGGTTCGGTGAAGCCGGCCAAAATGAGCAGCAGGGTTGTTTTGCCAACGCCATTAGGCCCAACCAATCCAACTTTGCCATCGTTGGGAAGGTCGACCGTAACGCCGCTAAACACATCATAAGCGCCAAAAGATTGCCCGATATTGGTTGTCGACAAAATAGACATGCGGAAATTATACTGAACGATGGGCAAGACGTAAAAAAATAAAGCGGCCAACCTGGCGCCAGGTTGGCCGCTTTATGCTTACGGCAATTTCGATTTCTGCGTCAACTGATTGCGTCTGTGCGACTATATTGCAATTTTAGTTCTCTAAAATCCCCTTTGCTGCTCGACTCCTTATGCTTATTCTTAGGAAATTTTATACCTTGCGACGCAGCACAACATCACAGAACATATGTTGCTGAAGAGCAAAATAAATCATTTCAAAATTTTCATGTACACATAATTCATTGATTGGGCGGGGATTGAAATGTAGTTCGCAAACTGTCCATATCTGGCGTCACCGTTGGATTGATGGCTGGGAACAGCTGTTGGCTGTCGAAGCAAGCGGTAATGACCAGGAATTAGAAACGGCGATCATGGCTGTAATGGCTGCGCCGGTTGCGAGGTGCTGACCCGGCTGACAAAAGCGTCCTGCACAGTCGTTCACGAGCACCCAAGACCGCATCCAAACAAGTGTGCCAGGCCGTCATCGAACGTATTCTGGCTATCCGCGATGAGCCACCCAACAATTTCAGGCGAACGCCTGGCCTAAAGACAATTCTCTATTTCTTGTCACAAGATCAGGAACTGAAGCAGCAGAACCTGTATCTACCGCGCTCAACGCGCACCATTTGGCAGATTCTATGCCAACACGGCCGTATCTTCCGACCATCACCCCCTGAACATGAACCTGAGGAACCGTGTAAGTTTCACGTGGCGACATCGTTCAGACTCCTCAATTGTTTGTCCGCTTGCATTAATATTAACGCAAATCACATAGACAGTAAGAACTGGTAGAATTATTGTAAATACAGCTTGCCAGGGAGAAAGTTGAAGTTTATTGTCAAAGTTAAAACCTTACGCTAAAACTTCAATCGTCTGAAGCATGGTAAGTTTACTAAAAAAACAGCATCTGCCAAAGGGAGGCTGTTCAAAATTGGGGCGTTGTTCGTGCGCAGCGTAGCCAAATCAAATAAGGAGTAGTCTAAAAATGGAAATTAGCGATCAACTCAGAAAAGTTATTGAGCGCGCTATTGAGGATGAAAAATTCCGCGCTTTGTTGTTTAACGACCCGGATAAGGCGCTAAAAGGTTACAAGCTAACCGCTGAAGAACGCCAACTGCTGGAAAACTTAAATCCCGACAATTTTGACAAGTTTGTAGGTGGTTTAGATGATCGGACTACGAAAGCGCTTTGGCTACCCGGAGGCGGCTAGATTTCCACCTGATTGTGCCGATAAATTCCTGGCTTCTTGCAAACATTGTTCACCCAATTGCTGCCAGTATATTTCCGCGCTTTGAATTAGCAGGCTGCCGGCAGTTTTGAAACAATGAACCTGGTCTCGATAGCGGGCGCGTTCGCCGGCGGCCTGTACACATGCTTCTAACAGGCGGTTGCGTTCAGTCAGATCATGCGCTGCCAGGTGCGCCAGTTCCAGCAAAATACGTGGACGAACGTCGGGACAGCCGTTGGCTTCGATGGCATGCAAACCCTGCTCGAACAACTGCTGTATTTTCTCTTTCTTCTCCGACTGTTGTTGGCGCTGCACTTTGGCTAAATAGTACAAAGCGGCCGGCAGCCTCCAGGGCAGGTTTTTTTCCCGGATGAGGGCAACGGCCGTTTCCAGATGTTCCCGCGCCGACTTCAATTGATTGGTCGCCAATAATACGCGACCCCAACCAATTAACAGGCGACAACTTTGCTCCGGGTACGCCTGGGGACGCGCTTCAATTAGCGCCTGCGCCAACTGCAAATATGTTTGCACAGCCGCCCAATCCTCAAGATCGGCGTAATATTGATTTGACAACTGTAAATACAATTCCACCAATCCTACTTCATTGTCCATGCCCAACAGGAGTGATTCAGATTCTGCAAAACTGATATTTGCTTCCGCGTAGCGGCCCAAATAACATAAAAACTCGGCCCGGTTGCCAAGCACCGTGGCGCGGAATCCGAGATTGCGCTCCTGAACCATGTTGAGTGATTCATTGATTGTGTCCAGCGCAGCGGCGGCCCGGCCAAGTTCGAATTCGATTAAGGCGATATTGTTTAAAGCGGAGGCGACATTCATGGGTGAGCTGAAGTCGCGCGAGAGATCGACGCTCAGGCGCATTGTTTGGCGGGCGTCTTCGAGATTTTTCTGAATATAATAAATATATGCCAGACCTTCAAGCACTTGGGCGCGGCGCTGGTTGTCGTTGTTGGCCAGGCTCATTTTTTCCGCGCGCTCTAAATGATTGAGCCCCAAATCATATTGCCCCAATGCGGTCGCCGCCATGCCGGCCCAATGATGAGCGCGCGCTAACTCACGCGCAGAAATTTCAGGCAGCGCCAGCACTTCTTGCGCCAGGGATACCGCCTCCCTGAAATGGGTCTGACGATATTTAACTTCCGCCTTCAAATTGATGGCCTGGGCTTGCAACTGCGTGTTCTGGTGTTTCTGCGCCAACAACAACGCTTTTTGGGTGTTTGCAATGGCATCGACGTATTCGCCTATGTGCCAATGGGTCTGGCCGCGCGCGAGATAAATTTCAACGGCCGTTTCCCAATGCCGTTCTTTACCCAACACGTCTAAATGTTTTTCAGCCAGATTGTAAAGCCCGATCGCTTCCTGATTGGCAAAAATGTCGCGCGCATCTTTAGCCGCATCGAGCGCATAGCGCAGCCCCTCTTCATGAATATTGGCCTGGCTGTAATGGTGGGCCAAAACAGGATAAATCGGCTTGAGATTGTCGCTATAACGATCCAGCAGCCAATCGGCGATGGCGGCGTGCAAAGCCTGGCGCCGCGCGTAGGGCAGGCTCGCATACGCCACTTCATGCGTCATGGCGTGCTGAAAGAGGTATATCCATTCGGGATCGGTCGTGACAAGTTGGGTGATTTGAGCGGCAGTCAGATCGCCTAACAGGTCGGCGACAATGGGGGAAGGAATCTCCGGCGTAATGGCGTCTAACGGCTCCAGTCCAAATTGGCGTCCAATCACCGAGGCGACTTGCAGCATGCCGCGGTTGGCCGCCGGCAGCCGGTCAATACGCGCCAGCAGCAGGCCATGAATGGTGTCCGGCACCTGCATTTGGGCCAGCAGGTCTTCATTGACGCGGATACGGCCGTTGATCTCCAGCACACCCATCTCCATCATCACTTGCAGCGCCTCTTCCAGGAATAAGGGATTAACCGGACTGTCGCGCCCATCCCGATCGCGCAGACCCAATTGTTGTTCGACAAGCGGCGGCAAGCGCTTTAGGCCCACCTGGTTTTTTAAGTACTCGCGCGCATCTTGTGGCGACAGATCGCCCAGTTCGATGGTGACGTTTTGTTCCGTTGCTAAAAATGGCAGTTTTAGATTCGGTTCTGGCCGCATGGTGATTGCCATACAGGCAGCTTGCGTTTGTAATTGGGGCGCTAGTTCGGTTAGCAGGTCGAGACTGGCCCGATCCGCCCACTGGACGCCTTCCAAAATTATTAACATCGGCTGCTGTTGGGAAGCAGCTTGCAGGCAGCTTTGCGCCAGGGAAACAAAGCGCGCGCGCCGCGTCTCGGCGTCCAGCGTTTGTAATGTTTTTGATTTGGGGAAGGGCAGGCCCAGCACCTCACCCCACAGGAGCACATCTTCACCGACATTGGGCAGCAGGGCGCGGGTTTGCTCGATCACGGCGGTTACCTGCTCGTCTGTGCGCATATCCCCCGATAGATTAAAAAAGCCGGCCCAAATTGTGCGCCAGGGCGCAAAAGGGTTGTCAGACATATGTTGGTAACAAATACCCAGGAAGCCTTTGCCGCCCTCGACTGACCATTTCTTGAGGCCAACTGCCAGCAGGCGCGTTTTGCCGACGCCGGCCGCGCCGCTGATGGTGATCACTCCGCCCCGACCCTTTAGAGCGGCGTCCAGGCGTTGGGACAGTTGCTGCAGCTCTGTTTCCCGGCCGATGATTGGTTTGTGGAAACGGCCGTAATACGCTTCCAATTGGGTGGCAGCCAGACGGTCTCGCTGCACCCGGTGCGGCGTGACGACCAGGCGCTTGCCGCGCAGCGAAACCGGCGGCAGCGGCTCCAGAAGCAAATGCCGGCGCACGCGTTCGGCCGTCACCTCATCCGTGAGTACTTCGCCCGGCAAACAAAGATCAGTCAGGCGCGCGGCCGTATTAACCACATCGCCCACAACTGTGTATTCGCGCCGCGCTTCAGCGCCCAAAGGGCCGGCGAATACCTTGCCCACCGTCACGCCGATTTTTTGGCCGGCGACAAACGGCGGGCGCTCCCGCTGCAGCGCCAATGCACAGCGCAAAGCCTGTTCGGGTGCATCCGGCGCCACCGGCGCGCCAAAGATAATGTGCAGTTGAAACCCTTTGTCGCCGGTCAATACGCGGTTGATGCGCGCATTTTGCTGCCCGAAACGGGCCACTACCTGGCCAACCCAGCGATAATACCGATGTAACAAATGTCCGGCGTCCAGATCGTCGTCGTTGTTTTGAAATGAAAATTGCACAAAAAGATTGGTAACAGGACGATGTTCAGCCAGA
This sequence comes from uncultured Chloroflexia bacterium, assembly GCA_963701435.1. Taxonomy (GTDB): domain Bacteria; phylum Chloroflexota; class Anaerolineae; order Promineifilales; family Promineifilaceae; genus JAACFF01. The sequence goes on from CAVPAL010000006.1 coordinate 669,171, forward strand.
TCAGAAGGGCCGGTCACGGTCAGGCGTTCGAAAAGCGCGGGGGATAAAAAATCGGTCAAATACTTGCTGACTCTGTGACAGGTCGCATCATCGCGATAGGCGTCCATATTGATGATTGGTTTGGTTTGCAGAGGCGGCATCGATGTTTGCCAGGATGAAAAATCTGCTGTGGGTGATTCGCCGGCCTGCTGCAATACGGTGCGGCTGGCAATGATTTCACCCGGCTGGGCCTGTTTTTCGGCCTGGCTGGCCAGATCAACGGCCGTACCCATTAACACAAATTCCAAACCTGTTTCACGGTTACCAAGCACGATTTCCTGGCAACGGCCGTATCCCACGCCAATCTTAATCGTCAACGCGAAGGCAGGGTTTTTATGTAAGGGGCGGTTTACGAGCACCCGCCTGAAACGGCGCGTCACCAACTGCTGCAAGGCATGGGCGCAAGCCAGGGCGCGTTGGGCGGCGTTTTCCTGCGCTTGTTCTTCAGGGAAATAGATACCCATCGCATCCCCATAAAAATGGGCTACAGCGCCGCCTAGTTGATGAATTTCGGCCACCATGGCGCCGAAAGTGAGCAAGAGCACGCGGCTCAATTCTTCTGCGCCGCGCGGCCCATCGGTGGCCAGCTCTTCGGACATGGATGTGAAACCGGAAAGATCGACAAAAAGGGTCGAAGCCGTCAGGGGGTAACTTTGTCCGGGAATTGGCGGCTCGCCGGTAACCAGCCGTCGCGTCAGCGTGACGGGCACATATGCGGCCAGCCGGCACGCCAGATCATGCGGGTTGAGAGGATCGCTCCACGCTGTTTGCATACTTAATCTTCATCGTCGTCATCATCTAGCGCCGGAAAATATTGATCGTTCAAGGTCGTTGCGAGTAATGATGCGCTGTTTGCCTCTAAACCATAACCGAAGTCAATTCGTTGGGAGCCATAAGCGAACGAGAGGCAGTGATGCTCAAGGTTGTAGTAAAACGGCGAGACATGCTCCATGTCATACGCATCGGTTATGCCCAGCATGGAGACCGGCCGTCGGATAATCAAATGCTCTTTGTTGATAAACAGGATTTCTCGATTGGCTGTGTAATATTGCCATTGTTTCCACAGGATTTTTCCCAGGCGATACCAGATATAGAGCCAGATCAACAGCATGATTGTAAAAACAATTGCGAAACGTTCACCGGAAAAAGCGACGTCCCGAATTGTGAATACAATCCCCCAAACAAATCCAATTAACCAGAACAGCATCAACAATGAAAAGAGAATCAACCAGGGCCAATGCCGTTTTACCGGGAGAACTACTTTCAGGCGATCCGGGCTTTGTTCAAAATGGACGTTACGGATTATGGGCAGCATGCGGCTATTTTATCCCATTTGCGATCAACTGGTAATGCTCCACTGTGGGAAAGGGGTCATAAAAATGGTGCAGCAGCGTTTTCCAGCGATGATATTCGGGCGAACCGCGAAAACCGTGTGTGTGGTTTTCTAAAGTTTCCCAGCGAACCAGCAAAAGGTATTGGGCCTCATGCTGCATACATTGATGCAGTTCGTGGGAGATGTAACCCGGCATGGAAGCGATAATATGTTGGGCTTCATAAAAGGCGGTTTCGAAAACGGCCGTTTTTTGTGGAATCACGTGTAAGATGGCGGCTTCAAGTATCATGCCGCTATTTTGCCTGAATTTCCTATTTTGGGACAACAAGCCATCAACTTACGCCTTAATATGGCATGTCAGGAACTGCGGCTACTTTTTTGAAAAGTATTGGCGAGAAGGTTGAGTGGTAAGCCGAGTCACCCCGCTGTTGTCAGGGAAGGAGATTTCAGAATGAAGAAGCAAACATGGTTTAAATCTGCTCTTTTTATGGCCTTGATTTTGTGGTTGATGGTGGTACTGGCCGGATGTAGTGGTGGGCCTGTAACGGCCGTTTCTCCCAACGACGCGCCCGACAAAGCCGCTGAAACGGTGGTGGCGCGTATTTATTATGAAAATCCCGCCGATCTGAAACAACTGGCCAATTTTGACCTGTTTGAATACAACAACAGCGATGAGCAGTATGTGCTGGCGGCGGTGAACCCTCGCGAAATGCAAACGATTCAAACAATTGGGTTTCGCGTAGAGCTGGATGCAGTTGAAACGGCCGTTTTCAATCAGCCTGTCCCTCGCGTTCTGAATCAAGCCAGTGGTATCCCCGGTTATCCCTGCTATCGCACTGTGGAGGAAACATACGCCGCCGCGCAAGACATCGTCGCCAATTACCCCAATCTCGCTGCCTGGATTGATATTGGCGACAGTTGGGAAAAAGTGGCTCCCGGCGGAAATCCCGGCTACGATTTGATGGTACTCAGACTGACGAATTCAGCCATAACGGGCGAAAAACCCAGGCTGTTTATTATGACGGCCGTACATGCGCGTGAGTATGCAACTGCTGAACTCAACACCCGTTTTGCCGCAATGCTGGCAGCTAACTATGGCGTTGATCCCGACATCACCTGGCTGCTCGATTTTCACGAAATTCACTTGCTGCTGCAAGCCAATCCCGATGGCCGCAAACAGGCTGAAACCGGCCTCTCCTGGCGCAAAAATACAAATGAGAATTATTGCAGTCCCACCAGCAGCAGCCGCGGCGCGGACCTTAACCGCAATTTTGAATTTCAGTGGGGCTGCTGCTCTGGTTCCAGCCCCAATCAGTGCGACGTAACCTATCGCGGTCCCACTGCGGCTTCCGAGCCGGAGACGCAGGCCATACAAAATTACGTGCGCAGCATTTTCTCCGACCAGCGTGGGGATGCCCTCGATGATCCGGCGCCGGTTGACGCCGCCGGCGTTTTCATGGACGTTCACAGCTATGGGCGATTGGTACTCTGGCCGTGGGGTTGGGATTCGGACGCTGCGCCCAACGGAACAGCGCTGCAAACGCTGGGACGTAAACTGGCAAAATTTAACAACTATACTCCCAAACAGGCGGTGGAACTTTATCCGGTAGACGGCGACAGCGTTGATTTTGCTTATGGTGAACTGGGCGTGGCGGCTTATGTTTTTGAGGTAGGAACCACTTTGTTTCAAAGCTGTGGCGTATTCGAAAGTACAATTTTGCCCGCTAATTTAGCGGCGCTGCTCTACGCCGCCAAAGCATCCCGCTATCCCTACATGCAGCCGGCGGGTCCGGATGTGACCGAACTATCACTTTCAACTGCGTTAGTTGAAGCCGGCGCGCCGGTTGACCTGACGGCCGTTCTCGATGACACGCTGTTTAGCGATTTAAATGGCGTCGAACCAACTCAACCGATAGCCGCGGCCGAATATTATATTGACGCGCCGGATTGGGACACAGCCAACAATCCGCAGGCTATCCCTATGACGGCGCAGGACGGCAGTTTTGACAGCGTAAGTGAAACGGCCGTTGCCGTCATCGATACCACCAATCTCAACTTTGGCCGCCATACCATCTTTGTGCGTGGCCAGGACGGCGCCGGCAATTGGGGCGTCGTTTCGGCTGTTTTCCTCGACATCATGCAGCCGGACTTCACCATAGACGCTGAGCCGACAGACCAGAGCATTTGCGCCGGCGGCGAGGCTGTGTTTACGATCAACGTGGGTCAGATTTCGGGTTACACAGAGCCGGTAATGCTGAGCAGCAGCGGTGAGCCGGCCGGCTCTGCGGTCAGTTTTGCGGTTAATCCGCTGACGCCGCCCGGCGCCAGCAGCATGACTGTCAGCAATACGAGCGGAGCGGCGGTGGGGATTTACACATTGAATGTTTCCGGTGCGTCTACCACAGGCGTCAAAGCTTTCCCGCTTGAGCTGGAACTATTTACAAACACGCCGGAAGCGCCTGCTTTGACCAGCCCTCCCAATGGCTCTGTCAATATCTCTACGACGCCAAATTTAAGCTGGACGGCCGTTTCCAACGCGACGACCTATGGCGTGCAAATTGCAACCGACGCCGGATTTGCCAATATTGTGGACTCCGCCGCCGGCCTGACAACCACCAGTTATTCCTCTGGTGTGGTGTTAGACACGAGCACAGTTTACTATTGGCGCGTGTGGGCGGAGAATGCTTGCGGGGCGGGAGTGTATACGGCCGTTTACAGTTTTACAACACTGCCGCCGCCCGGTGAGTGCAGAGCCGGTTATGTGCCTAACCTGTTGTTGGAGGAAGGTTTTGAAGCGGGGTCCGGCGGCTGGACACACGGTGGAATTGGGGATACCTGGGCGCTTTCAAGCGCCAGTACCCACGTCGGCGGCTACGCCTATCACGCCTACGATGCAGCTGCGGTGAGTGACCAACTGCTGCTGTCGCCAGCCGTTGTCTTACCGGCGAATGAGGCCTCCCCGACGCTCAAATTCTGGAATTATCAACATATTGAAAGCGCGGGAGAGGCTTGTAATGATGGCGGTATCCTGGAAATAGCAACTGACGGCGGCGCTTGGACACAGCTAGATAATGAGCTGCTCACTGACCCATATGACGGCCCGATTTTATCCGGCTCCGCTAACCCGCTGGCCGGCAGCAGGGCCTGGTGCGGCGATCCGCAGGATTGGCTCAACAGCGTGGTTGATCTGAACGCCTATGCCGGGCAAACGGTGCAGTTCCGCTTCCGGCTGGCCACAAATTCCTCGCTGGACCGTGCGGGATGGACGCTTGATGACGTGGTTGTGCAATCCTGCCAGCCGACCTGTGCGGCGCCGCCGCCTGTAACGGATGTAGCTGCCAGCCTCAATCCGAATGGTTTTGACGTTGATTTAGGTAATTGGCAGAAAGTAATCAAAAATAAAGGTCGTGAAAAATCTGCCAATTCCTTGAGGAAACCGCAGATTTCTAACTCGTCCTATTTTCAAGAATTTTCTGCGGTTTACCTAAGCTGGACAGATACAGGCGCTGATGAGTATGAAGTCCACCGCCAGGCAAACTCACCCTACTTCAACCCGGATGGCGGCACGCAAATTAACGTGATGACAGGCAGCATGTATACCGTTACGGGCGATCTTGGAGATGTGCTGAACAATAATTTTTATGTCGTGGTGGCTAAGAGTCACTGCGGCGTCACCGCGCCCGTCTCCAACCGCACCGGTGAGTTTGACTTTAGTCTTGTGCCGGGTTCGACATAAATTTTGACGCATATTTGGACAATCCAAACACAATCTTTTGTAAAAAAAGGTTCAGGCCCCTGCAAAAAATCAAAACAGTTTTTGTTATTTCAACGGTAAGGTTAAGGAATTATTGTATGATCATAGTGCCCATTGATTGATATAAATACATAAAAATAATAAACAACGATGCACCTGGCTTGTATTCGAATGCGGTGAAAAAATGCTCCATGGGCAGCAGTGTACCCAGTTCAGCAGTGTACCCAGAAGTTCAACTTCTGCGAGAAATTGAACTTCTAAAACGGGAAGTAATGCTTAAGAATTAAGGGAGAAAGTAATAATGAAGCTGAGAAAAGTAGGGTTCGCCGCACCTTGGGTTGTGGTCATTTTGATGGTGACGTTAATTGCTGCTGGTATGAAAATGCCGGCATTGGCTCAAGACGCCATAACCCTGGAACGGCCGCCAAAAACAGCGGATGCGGCGGCAGAAAACAAGACTGATTCCCAAAGTGACCTGAATACCGAAACTCCGGCTTTGCAAACCCAGGAAGAACCACCAACAGAGAAACCCAAAGAGCCGACAGTCGAATTGGCGCCCACAACCGCAAATGGCAGCCTGACCACCGTCGCCTCTGTCGCAGATCCGGCGCGTGATGCCTGGCTTTTGTCGGCACCAACAGGTGACAATTGTACAACGTATCCAAGCACAGACGTGCCTGTAGAAATACCGGAAAATACGGCAACTATCACTTCGGTTTTGAATGTACCTGACAACGTCATCATTTCTGATGTGAACGTACTCAACCTGAACGGCACCCATAGTTTGATAGATGATCTGGACTTTAATCTAACCAGTCCGGCCGCCACCACAGTGCAAATAATGGCCCGGAGCTGCGGCAGCGCGGACGATTTCAATTTGAACCTGGATGACGAAGCAGCACCTGGTCTTTGGCCCTGCCCACCCATTGGCGGTGGTACTTACCAACCCAGCAACCCGCTTTCTGCTTTTGACGGCCAGAACAGCAGCGGCACCTGGACATTGACAATCAATGATAACTTCCCCAGCGAAGATGGCGGCAGTTTAGATGGCTGGAGTCTGCAAATTTGTGGTGACCCGCCGCCGCCACAGATCGCAGTGAATCCAGCCCAATTGCAAAACACCCAGGCACCAGACGTCCAGGCAAACTTACAGTTGACCATCGGCAATACGGGTGGCCAGGATCTGAATTGGACGATTGCTGGGGGTAATCAACAGGGTGCGGCGGGGACAACCATTACTGCTCAAGACGCACAGCCCTTAAGCAATATCGCGACTGTGACCATGCCCCCGGTAGACAATGCAGCGCTGCGGGCCGAAGACCTGCTCAGCGCCGGGCCTGGCGTGGCACCACGCTTTGCCGTGTCGCTGCCGGTGGATATCACCCCTGATAGCCACGGAACCTGGGAAACGTTAGCCGACGGGACGCTGGTATGGCGTCTGCGCGTGCAGTCACCCGGGGCCCTGTCATTAAACTTGGGCTTTACTGAATACGATATGCCCCCTGGCGGCAGCTTACGCTTCTACACGCCTGACCAGCAGATTGTGCGCGGACCATTTACCGCCGCCGACAATGAGGTCCATGGCCAATTCTGGTCGCCTATTATGCTTGTGAGATTATCACCAACCCATATGACGGAGGTCTGGAGTAAGCGGTAGAATTACCGCATGAAAGAAAAAAATTACCCCAGACCCCCTTTGGAAAGTTTAGCATGTGTCAACCCGGATTGCGATCTGTACGGTCAAAAAGGCGGCACAAACTTGCTCATTAGAAAAATATATGGCCGTGACCCAATTCGTTATTTGCGCTGTCGTTGTTGCCAAGAAGAATTCAGCGAACGCAAAAACACGGCCTTGTGGAACAGCAAAATTCCAGAGGAAAAAGCGGTTTCGGTAGCTGAACATCTGGCCGATGGCTGTAGCCTCAAGAGCACAGCCCGCCTGGTCAAAGTAGACCCAAGTACCGTCCGGCGTTTGAATCAGAAAGTTGGGAGACATGGCCAACAATATCATGACCAAGAAGTACAAGATGTATCCGTGACCGAACTGCAAGCTGATGAACGACACGGATTCGCTGGGAGTAAAGGGCAACCAGCCTGGGAAGCCGAATTGATGGACCCGCAAAGCAAGTTCATTTTGGCCCATGTTCAGGGAGTACGCGACGAAACATTGATTCGCCGTCTGCTGGAAGATGGGGCGGCGCGTCTGCACAATCGCCATGAAGTTGCCTTGTTCACTGATGGATTGGCCGCTTATCGCACCTTGTTCCCAGAGATATTTGGTGCAGCTTACTATCCACCGCGACAAGGAACGCGAGGGCCGTCACCCCAAAGCACGTTTCCGCATTCCGCGTACAGCCGCGCATGTCCAAATCGTCAAACATCAAAGTGGGTATCGTCTTAAAGAAGTGGAAATCCGGTATGCTCATGGTAGCAAAAAGCGTATTGAACAAGCTTTGGATCGACTTGACTACAACATCCCCAACACATCGGCTATCGAGCGGCGCAATGGCACGGCCCGACTGATGAGTGCGGCACAGGTACGCAAAACGCTGGCCTTTGCGGGTAAGGTCAGTACCAAAGAGGCGATGGGTTGGTGGGGAATGACTGTCTACAATTAGCGACGAAATTGTCGTTGAAGTGCAAATACCTGCTGAGGCTCGCGAGCAATTGGCCTTAGCCCTGACCTCAGTCAATCACGGTTATACCGAGTTTGGCCGCACGCCTGTATCGGGTGCTTGCAATGTGGACGTCGTCTGTTCTGCCGCAGATGGTTTCCCACAAATCGACGCCTGGCGTGATGAGATCCGGTCTGTGGGCGTGATGAGCATCAACGGAACGACTTTCTGTACCGGCGCCCTGGTTAACAATACCGCTCAAGATTTCAAACCATACTTTTTAACGGCCGACCATTGTAATGTTGACGCCGGCAATGCGGCGTCACTTGTGGTCTACTGGAACTTTGAGAACTCCACCTGTCGCGCTCCCGGCAGCACAGCGAGTGGCAGCCCGGGTGACGGTACGCTGACCCAGTTCAACAGCGGCACAACTTTTCTCGCGGCTAATACACCATCAGATATGACCCTGCTGGAACTGGATGATCCCATCGATTCCGCTTTTAATGTATATTGGGCGGGTTGGGATAGAAGCGGCAACGATGCGACAACGGCCGTTGCCATTCACCATCCCAGCACGGACGAGAAGCGCATCAGCTTTGAGAACGATCCGACAAGCACAACCAGCTATGGCTTAACGACTGTCCCCGGCAATGGCACGCACATAAGGATTACAGATTGGGATTTGGGCACAACTGAACCCGGATCATCGGGTTCGCCGTTGTTCGACCAGAATGGACGCGTCATTGGTCAGTTACATGGGGGCTTCGCTGCCTGTGGAAACGATTCTTCTGATTGGTACGGCCGTTTAAACGTTTCTTGGACCGGCGGCGGCACAAATGCAACCCGGCTGTCGAACTGGCTCGATCCAAACGCCAGCGGCGTGACCACGCTCGATGGCACCGATGCAACCACCGCGCAACTCGTGTGCAATGGCACAGCAATTAACTTTGAAACCGGTATCCCAGCCGCCTTTACCACCGCCGCAACAGGCAATGTCTATTGGACAACAACGGCCGACAGCAGCGGATGTGGTCAGGCAAACCAAACGCCAGGTGCTGATGGCGCAGCGGCTTGTGCTGACTCTGATAAAACCAATGGTAGCGCCGTTCCCTATGACGCCGAAATGTGGACAAATAGTTTTGATTTGTCGGGGCATGCTGCGGCGACGCTCAATTTTGACACGGCCTATCGGGATGTTGTTGGTGGAGAGCGTGATAAGTTTGAAGTTGACGTTAGTACAGATGCTGGCAGCACATGGAGCAACGCATTAAGCTGGGATGAAAGTCACTATACTCCGGGCGAGAATGTTGCCCTTGATCTGTCACCCTATGTTGGTCAAGCAGATGTTCGTGTTCGTTTCCGCTACTACTCAAATGACTCATTTAACTGGGATTGGTGGGTGCAGGTAGATGATATTGCCCTGAACTGTTCGACTTGTGCGACGCCAACGGCCGTTAGCGACCTCGCTGCCAGCATAAACGGCAATTTTATAGATTTGAATTGGACAGACACCGGTGCAGATGAATATTTAATCTATCGTTTGCCCAATAACTTCTACTTCACGCCACCCGGCGCAGGTACTTTTATAGGCTCAACAACCGGCACATCCTTTTCAGACAATATGCCCCCGCCAGATGTTATTGGCGACCCGAACAACAATTACGGCTATGTCATCATAGCCCAGAACAACTGTAACGCCGCAGCGGCCGAAAATGGTGGCCTCGGCACAACCTCTGGCCCATCCAACCGCGTCGGTGAATTCGATTTTGCCATTGCCACAGACGCACCACCACTACCCACAACCTTTGCCGATGATTTTGAAAGCGGATTGGGCAACTGGACGCTCGATGGACTATGGAATGCTGAAAACCAAGGGGATACCTGCGGTGCGCTGCATGCCCCCTTCCCCAGTCCCACCAATGCCGCTTACTTTGGGCAAGACGGCCTTTGTGACTATGACACAGGCAGCCAAGCAATTGGTTCATTAACCATGAACGACGAAATCGCGCTGCCACCGGCTTCCACACATGCGCTGGTCTTCTCCTACTTCCTGCAAACGGAAAATGCAGCCGGTTTCGATAAAGCCACTGTCGAAATCACAACTGATAACGGCGCAAACTGGACACAGTTGCTCCTGCTCATTGATTCGAATTGGACAACAGGAATCGGCAGATCTCTCCACTTATGCAGGCAACAATATCCGTATCCGTTTCAAATTTGACAGCACCGATTTTGAATTTAACAATTACTTTGGTTGGCTTGTAGATGACGTAAGTATCACTGACATGCCGCCACCCACCGATACCGACAATGATCGCCTGCTGGATGCCTATGAAACCAACACCGGCGTCTACGTCAGTCCGACCAACACCGGCACTGACCCCAATAACCCTGACACGGATGGTGACGGCATTAAGGACGGTGACGAGGTATTGGGCACACTCGCCGGTCTGAACCTGCCCGGCATGGGCACCAATCCCTTGCGACGGGACATCTTACTCGAGTATGATTGGTTTGATGACACCCTCGACTGCGGAACCCATTCTCACCGACCGACAGCCGCGGCGTTGGCAGATGTGACAACAGCATTCGCCAACGCACCGACCAACAACCCCGACGGCTCGACCGGCATCAACTTCATCCATGATTATGGCCAGGGCGGGCTCTTCACCGGTGGTAACTTCATCAATGACCCGGACGGCGTTATCGCCGGGGGTGTCAATGGCGCAGAGTTCCAGGCACACAAAACCGCCAATTTTGCGGCCAATCGTAATGGCTACTTCCATTACGTCCTTAATCCCCACCGTTACAATACCAGCAGCGGCAGTTCCGGACAGGCCGAACTGCCCGGCGACGATCTGGTCGTCTCCCTGCAATGCTTCCTCAGCACCAGCAATGTGGCCAACACCATTGTGCATGAATTGGGTCATAATCTTAATCTGCGCCATGGTGGCGATGAGAATTGTAATTACAAACCTAACTACAATTCGGTGATGAACTACGAGTACCAGTTCCCCGGTGTTGACAACAACTGCACGCCGCCTGCTGATGGCGTACTCAACTACTCGATTGGGGATCGTATTAATCTGAATGAGAATGACCTGGATGAAAGCAATGGGGTTTGCGGGATGCCCTCCTGGGATTGGGATGGTGATACCATCATTGAAAGTTCAGTAGTATTCGACATCAATAGTGATGACGACTTCCAGGTTTCCGAATGTGGCGGCACGCTCACCACCTTGCATGACTACAATGATTGGGCCAATGTGTTCCTTGGTGGCCTCTCAGATGCTGATGGGGCTTTGCCATATCCGCAGGAAATCATCACTGAACAGCCGGTTCCGGCGGAATTTCAGAATTAAGATTTTAAACGCTGGCCACCATCAACGCTGCTGAAACTTCCCAAACCGTTGGAGCCACCTGCGCGGCAAGCGTCGCGCAGGTGGCTCATGTTACTTTTTATATGGATGTGGTAGAACAATTATGCTGTCCGATGAAATAGCGCCGGTACGTTAGGGATTATCGTGTATACCGCTTATCATCTGGGTGAAATTCGCCAGGCATTGTGCATCCTTAGGTGATTTAGATATTTTAGAATGTTAACGGCCGTTCAGTTCAGGCAGCAGTGATACGGCCGTTGCCACAAGGAACTGTAGGTGATTTTTACACCGAATCAGACCTGGAACTACTCGCCCTACTCAGCCGCAAACAGGCCGAAACAACCATGGAGATCGCCAAACGGCAGCGGCGCCTGGCTGACGAACAAGTGGAGATTGATGCGGTCGTTGCTTTGTTAGAAGAAGAATACGGCCGTTTACAGCGTAACCTGACCCTCTTTGTTAACTGGAGCCAAAAGTTCCCCAATCCAGACCAGGTCTACAGCGACAATCACGGCCCCGAACTGGCTATCGCCCTCGAAGAACTGGCCAATTTAGCCGACAGCTTTCGTTCCAGCAATAACGTGCTAGGTTACCGGGCTGATTATGTACCCCTGGCCACATTCCCCGAAATACGCATTCAATTTTGGGGCGGCGAAGCCAATACCAACGGCGGTTATTTGAAAATTGCCCGTGAAGCTGAAAAGGATGCCACTATCGTGGGTGCAGAAAATGCGGCCGAAATCAAACGGCTCTTGCTCCAGCAAACAGATGCGCTGATTGAACTGGATGTCGCCCGAGCCGAGTACAATGCGGTTTTAGCCGAGCATAATAGTTTGGTAACCCAGTATCAAGCGTTGTTGAGAGATAAAGAATATACAAACTTATCCTCCAACAGTTATTTGACCAATCCTGCCTTACGCATCATCTCTGACAATGAGAACCGCATCGCCCAGGAACGGTTTGATATTTTGGTGAATTATGCCTATCTGGCAGCCAAGGCTCTGGAATATGAACTGCTTTCCGGGGCAACCATCCCATACCAAGATTTGTATACGGCGCGGAACCGTTGATGAAGTATTAACGTTCTTCTCGACGTTAAATTCAACCTACGGCTCGCTTTTGGATACATCCTCCCTATATCCCCAAAAACTCTCATTAGCCAAAGACATTCTGAGATTGACAGATACGCGTGTTAACAACATGCTGCCCTTTACTGTCGATTCTTTTGTCGCCAATTCCGCCAACTGGCCCAGCCGTGCTGATTGTAATACACCTATAATTAGCGTGGCGACGACTTTGCGGACTTGCTTGCTGCAAGCCTTTCTACTCGAACAAAGAATTGAAGGCACTGAACAGATCGTCTTCAGTTTTCCAACACATCTCGAAGATTTTTACGATGGCACGGGCAATGATTACAATGTACGCATTACACCTTTGCAAAATAGTATGCCGTCAGGAAATTGCAGCGAGTTTGCACAATGTACCGGGGTGTGGGTCAATTTGCTTATGGATCAGTATACAAATAATGGCCAAACACCACGACTTTATCTGACCCATGATGGCCAATCTGCTTATCTGGACAATAATTCAAACATCGTTTATTACCGGCCGGCAGCAAGGCGCTTCCCTGGCCAAGCCATTCCCAGCGGATTCCCGCAGGGTTCTGCTTTGCGTCAATCGATGAATATTAATGTGAATCATGTCGGCGTATGGCAGCCGGGAGTTTCTGCTACAAGTAACTTCTACTTACGCAGCGCGGTTGCCAGTGGCTGGCGCGTAGAATTAGACCTTGATTCACCACTCAATGTTGATCTGAAAAATGATTTTGATGCGATCACCGATCTGGAGCTGAATCTGCAAACGATGTTCCTCACCGTCAATCCATTGTTGGCCGCTGTACAAGCAGAGATGGAAGTATTGCGTGAACAAGGTGAACCAATTCCGGCAGCGCTGCAAGCCGAGTACGACCAGATGGTTGCAGCGCTGCAGGCCAATCGCAATCAGGAAAATAAGATCACAGATGAAAAGAAGTCGGCTGTTCTCAACAGTATGGTAGAAAGCTTCAACCAAACGGCCGTTACCGCACCCTACATCGATCCTGGCGTGACGCATGGATTGTACAGCGCCATCACCGGAATCTATGAAGAACACACCGTCGATGCCGTAGGGCGTGAAACATTCCTTACCAGCGAACTGTATGCCAGTCGTCCCAAACGGGTTCCCGGCGCTGCTACACCAACAGCGACCATTGCCCTTGACCCTGGCGACCTGCCCCACATCAACTGGAATAGTAGTGAAGCTAACTGCACCTACCAACTTTATCGGAGCGCACAACCTTATTTCGTCAGCTACCCCCGGCAATTGGCCAGCAGCATGATAGGCGTCAGTTTTATTGATACATTTACAGCCACGATCGGCCAACCAATCTTCTATCGGCTGCGGGCGCTCTCTTGTGATGCCAACTTTGATTATTTGGAAGCGAATGCCAGTTATTATCGAGATTCGCAAGAAGTAGGTGTGTTTAACTTTGGGATTGTGCCGGGTACGCCATAAATTTTGTTGCTTGTCAGCTTGATAGATTTAGTTAAACGGCCGTTCCATTCCATTCTTAACCGTTTTTAAATGAAATCCGAACCATTTTATAACCAAACTTGAATCCTTTCCATGCTAAAATAAGTTAGCCATTTCCCGAATCGTACCAGAAACAGTTTTCATCTTTTCTAATCAGTTAGAGATTTACAGAAAGGAACAATTTACTCATTGGTAATTTAAAAGGAGGATTCCATGTTAAAAAGCAAGATGTCTCGAATAGTTGTTTTGGGTATTGTTGTGGTTGCCGGTATCTGGATGCTGATTGAACCCGCCGAACCATCTCCGGAAAATTTGCGTCACCAACAGGCTATTCAGTTATTGGCCCCTGGAGGAAGCCAGGGAAATTCCGGCGTAATGGATATCACTGGAGTTAACGCAGAACCAACTACACTCCCTCCCGTCAATTCAGTTCCGGTCAATTTTTCGGAAATTGAGACTACGCTTGAGAATCCAAACAGTATGTATAATCGCTGGCTGCGTGGCGAGATCGATCTTGATACCGAAATTGGTTTCTACAACGAATTAGAAATTGCAGTTCTGCGTAAAGAATCGCTAAATTTACTACCCGATCCGACGGTTCAGATGGCGCCCCAAAGCCTAACTCCAAGCGCGCCAATACTGGGAACAGGCTTTCCCAGCCTCGATTACAATCAAAGTGGTGGTGGTTTCGTACCACCAGACCCGGAATTGGCTGTTGGCCCAAACCACATGATCGCTGTGGTCAATGTGGCGGTTGAGATGTACGACAAGAGTGGTACATCTGTATTTGGCCCTACGACGGCAGGAAGCTTATTTACCATTTCCCCATGCACCAGTGGACTTTACGATCCCAATGTTCTTTATGATGAAGAAGCAGACCGGTGGTTCCTGGCCTACGACCAGGGTGCGAGAGCTACTACTGGAGGTTACTGTGTACTCGCGTCTCAGACGAGCGACCCCACCGGTATTTGGAACCAATATTTCTTCCCGCTCAACACGGCTTCCGAGTGGTTGGATTATCCACATGCCGGTGTCGGCGATGAGTACATCACAATGGGCGGCAATATGTTTAGTTATGCAGGAGGATTTGTTGAATCCCGGGCCTGGGCATGGCTCAAGAGTGATCTCTATGCCGGTAATGCGGTTACTTCCGTGCAAACATCTCTCGCTAGCATTTTTACCGTTCAGCCACTCAATCTTCACGGTTATAGTACTAACACATGGCCACTTCATGGCAATGATGTCTATATTCTGGGAGATCTTTTCAACGGCTCGAACTACCGCATTTTTCGCTGGACTGTGCCCACTAACACACTCAACACTGTTGGCACGGTCAGTCTAGGTAGTGGCGGATTCCCTATTGATGCGCCTCAGGGTGGCAGTGGGTCAGTTATTCAGGCAAATGACTGGCGCGCGCTTGATTTCGAGTATCGTAATGGTTATGGTTGGACAGCCATGACGGTTGCTTGTAATCCAGGCAGCGGCACGGTAAACTGCATTCGCTGGGCGCAGATAGACCTGGCAAATGCGACGCTGGGACCTGCCGGTTCAAGCACATATTCCTCGAATGGTGATTATCGTTTCTTCCCAGATGTGGCCGTTAATCATTGTAACGATATGGCTATTGGCTACACCAAATCAAATACCAGCATATTCCCGGAGGTTTGGGTCACCGGTCGCGCCGGCGCAGATCCCGCTAATACGCTACAGGCTGAAACACGCGTAAAAGCTGGTGAGATCGTCTACACCGCTTTTGACTCTCCGCCACACCGATGGGGGGATTACACAGGCATGACTATTGATCCAGATGGTAAAACCTTCTGGTACTTAGGTGAATATAGTAAAAATACGGGAACGATAAACGGCCGTTGGGGCACATGGATTAATGCTTTTACCTACCCGGATTGTGGTTCGTCGATTCCTATTATTGATGTCAATCCGGCCAGCACGTCCAGTACGCAGCCAGTGAATACACAGGTCATGCAAACACTAACCATCAACAATATAGGTTCGGCTAATCTTAATTGGACGATCACTGAGGATAATCTAACAACCAATTCGGTCACACTAATCGATTCCGAGTCGCCCACTGAACTTGCCAGGATCGTGCAATCTATTGATGAACCAATCGTACTATCATCAGAAAACGTGCCCTTTGATCAAGCCAAGACACTACAATTTTCTTTAACATTGCCGGGTCTAATTGCAGCGCCAGTAAATCTTGTGCTTGATGATGGCTCCCCTGACACAGCTATAGGCATTGGTGGATCTTTCATATGGCTAAACCGCTTTACACCGTCACCAATAGAGTTTCCCTTTGACTTGACACAAATTCATGTTGCCTTCTTAGGGGGCGCTGGGGTTGATGTTGGAGAGCAAATTAATCTTTATGTATATGAAGATACAGATGGCGACGGCGATCCCAGCAATGCAACACTTGCAGCCGCCTATTCTGCCCCTGTTGTTGCCCTGAATGCTTTCAATGTTTACACTTTACCCACCCCATTGGCGCTAAACGGCCCGGGTGATGTTTTAATTGGTGTTTTCAACGTCACTGCAGGTACCAACGCCGGGGAATTTCCGGCAGTACTGGATGAGACTACCTCGCAACAACGTTCATGGATAGGCTGGAATGGGAATCCGGCGGATCTATCAACTTTGGGTACATTAGCATTGATCGACTCTTTTGGGTTCCCTGGCAACTGGCTTGTGCGTGGTTTGGGTGAATCAGGGCCACCGCCTGATATAGTTTGTGATAGTCCGGTAGAGATTCCCTGGGCCAGTGTAAACCCAAGCAGCGGCGCTACTTCTCCAAGCGGCAGTGATCTCGTTGATATATCTTTTGATTCAACAGGGCTGGCTGTGGGAACTTACGACGCCACTTTGTGTGTTGACAGCAATGATCCTATCACACCACGAATTCAGGTTCCCCTTTCCTTGATTGTGGAACCATGTGTTGCGCCGGGTAATGTATCTGACCTGAACGCCAGCTATTTAGGGGGCAATATTATCAGGCTCGATTGGACGGCCGTTTTAGGCGCAAATCAATATGAAGTGTGGTCTGCAATTGATTCACCTTATTTCGACCCAAGCGGCGGTGATTGCAATAATCCTGCACCGTATGCTTGTTCATTGGAAACAACCAACGTTTTTCAAGCTGCTCACCTTGGTAATCCTGGCGAAAACTACAGTTATGTTGTTTTGGCCAGCCATAGCTGTGGGGCCACAACGACAATACTATCCAACCGCACCGGTGAGTTTGACTTTAGTCTTGTACCGGGTTCGACATAAATTTTGACGCATATTTGGACAATCCAAACACAATCTTTTGTAAAAAAAGGTTCAGCCCCCCTGCAAAAAATCAAAACAGTTTTTGTTATTTGAACGGTAAGGTTAAGGAGTTATTGTATGATCATAGTGCCCATTGATTGATATAAATACATAAAAATAATAAACAACGATGCACCTGGCTTGTATTCGAATGCGGTGAAAAAATGCTCCATGGGCAGCAGTGTACCCAGTTCAGCAGTGTACCCAGAAGTTCAACTTCTGCGAGAAATTGAACTTCTAAAACGGGAAGTAGTGCTTAAGAATTAAGGGAGAAAGTAAAAATGAAGCTCGAGAAAAGTAGGGTTCGCCGCACCTTGGATTGTGGTCATTTTGATGGTGATGTTAATTGCTGCTGGTATGAAAATGCCGGCATTGGCTCAAGACGCCATAACCCTGGAACGGCCGCCAAAAACAGCGGATGCGGCGGCAGAAAACAAGACTGATTCCCAAAGTGACCTGAATACCGAAACTCCGGCTTTGCAAACCCAGGAAGAACCACCAACAGAGAAACCCAAAGAGCCGACAGTCGAATTGGCGCCCACAACCGCAAATGGCAGCCTGACCACCACCTTTGCCGGCGGCAACGGTCAACAAGGCGCCATGTTCGATATCACGACCAACGACAAGGGCATTAGCATCACAGCACTTGATGTCCATATCCAGGGCACAAATTCCGGCAACATCCTGGTCTACACGATAGCAAACGCCACTTACGTTGGCAACGAGACTAATTCTGCGGCCTGGACATTGCATTCCACAGTCAGCGTGACCGGCGCTGGGGATGGTAATCCAACTGCGGTCAATATCGCCGACTTAGCAATTCCTCCGAATACGACCTATGCCATCTATGTCTATTGGACAGGGTATAATATCGATACCAGCCTGCTGCGATACACAGCGGGCGCGAATACCTACAACAATGACGATTTGCAAATTAGTTTAGGCGCTGGCGTTGCGGGTTCTTTTGGTGGCGGCAGTTCAAGCAATATTTTTTCGCCACGTACCTGGAACGGGACAGTTTATTACCAAACGTTCGGCTGTGATAATGAGTATGATGGCAGCAGCTATGTTTGTTCAAATGCCACGTATGATTTTGAGGATATCAGCAGCACAGGAACGGCCGTAACGCTCAGCGATGACAACTTTATTCCCGTTGATTTTGCCTCTGGCTTCGAATTTAACTTTTACGGCACAGATTACCCATCGACTTTCATAAACTCCAATGGCTTTCTCTCTTTTGATGCTGGTTCAACCAGTTTTTCCGAACACGAATTGCCTGGCGCGGCAACGCCCAACAACATCATTGCCGGCTGGTGGGAAGATTTGGATCCTCCGCAGGGGGGCACAATTCATTACCAGACACTAGGTTACTCCCCCGACCGGCGCTTCATTGTGCAGTTTACAGATGTCGCCCACGATCCATCTGGCACCCCGGTCACCTTCCAGTTCAAACTGTTTGAAGGCTCTAACATCATCGAAGTCCATTATCAAAATTCAGCCACAGATGGCGGTATTCATAGCGCCGGCATTGAAAATAGTGACGGGTCGATAGGACTTTCCTATTATTATGGTGTGGCTGGTGGTACGAATCACGCCGTGCGTTATGCACCTGGGCGCTGCCGGGCGCAAAATTTGGACTATCCCTCGTTCGATTTCACTACGAATGATGCCTCGGCAGTGCAAACGGCCGTTATCGGGGCCTATCCTGGAGAAACCATTCGCATTTATGGTACCTGTGTCGGGGCCAATACCGCCTTCGGCTCGAACCAGATCGCTTATATCAACAAGAACTTGACGATTGAAGCCGATCCCATTGGTGGTGCCACCTTACACGCCAATCAAGAAGGACGGGTCTTTTATGTGGAAAATGCCGCCTTAACCGTGCGCAATCTACGGCTGACCGGCGGCGATGCGGATGCGGGTGGTTCCAGTGCGGGTGGGGGAATATTTCTGACACCGACGAATGCAGCGCTTACGCTGGATGGCGTTCATCTCGTTGGCAACCGCAGCACGCTGGCTGGCGGCGGTATTTATAACGATGGCAGCAGTATTATTGAACTATCCGGCAGTAGTGTGTTGTATGAAAATGAAAGCAACGTTGGCGGAGCAATCTTTTCAAAAGGCAATACTACTTTGGATAATATCGCTGCTCTTGGTAACAAGGGTAATTATGGCGGTGCGATTTATATAGCTGCGAATAGTCACCTTTCGGTCTCCAACAGCCAATTGTCAGAGAATAAGGCAAACCAGGTTGGGGGGGCTATTTATGCCGGAGGTGCTAACACGCAAATGGAAATCAATGATAGCACGATTAGCGATAATAGCGCCAAGATTTTGGGCGGTGCACTTGCCAACGGAGACGACACCAGTGTGGGTGGGACCGTGACCATCACGAATACCAATATTACGTCTAACCAGGTCAATCATGCTAGTGCCAACGTCTACGGTGGCGCCATATATAACAATGGTTCGTTGGAGATGACGGGTGGTGCAATCACGAACAGTGAGACCACCTCTACTAGCGGTCTGGGACAGGGTACAATTTATAATAGATCGACTGCTGATCTGACCCTCGATGGTACATTGCTATACAGCAATTCCACGAGTTATAGTGGCGGAGGAATTAGTAACCAGGGCACAGCCAACATAAAAAATAGCAGCTTTTGGCTAAATGAAAGCCGTTGGGGTGGGGCAATTGCTAATTACCCTCCTGGCAATGCGACGATAACCAACAGCACAGTTAGCCAAAATTCGCTTTTTCAAACCGGGTATGGCGGCGGGATTTATAATCAAGCAGCAACCCTCACTTTAAGAAATAGCACACTGTCTGATAATACTGCCCTATTCCCAGTTGGAGAGGGGGACGGCCTCCATAATTTGGGCGGCAATTTGTATTTATACGATACCATCATCGCCAACAGCAGCGGGGGGCGTGATTGTTACAACTCAGGCACCATCGTTGCCCATCATTCACTCATCGAGAATAATGATGGCACTAATGATTGTGGCCTGACCAATGGGGTTGACGGCAACATTACTGGGCAAGATCCGACATTAGGCCCAATGCAAGGTAATGGCGGCCCTACCTTAACCCGGGCGCTGCAGGTGGGCAGCCCAGCGATTGATGCCGGTTATTGCAGCGGCGGCCTGATCACTACCAGCCAAAACGGACTGAACCGGCCGTTGGCCTACGCCCAGCAATATTGTGATATTGGCGCCTACGAACGGTTGGGAGATGGCAGTGCAGACCTGCTCATCGGCCAAAATTTTAGAAAACAAGAATTGACCACTTTTGGTGTTAATCTTACCAACATTATCAACATGAACGACACGTTCAAAACGCACGATGATGGACGCTTCTTTTATCGTTTTTGTGCCGATTTTGACCAGCAGGAAATCTGGTTGACTGACAATCAGGATGTCTTGTGTCGCCAATGGGCTGATTTAAGCAGTGGTGAAAAGGATGCGCGGGTGCCTTCCTGGTCAACAACACCCTTGGATAACGGGGGGCTGAATATTGATATTTACAACACCTTACGCGACAGTGCCTTTGATTACTGGCAGGGAGCGGCAGCGACCCAGGAAACTGCCCTGACGACTGAATTCCAAACGGCGATTGACGGCACATTGGAGGCCATCCGCGAGCAAAGCTACATCCTTGCTATCTATGCTGATGAATTTTTTGTCGATGCCACGCGCACTAATCTCACGGCCCCCGGTGGGGCAGATATTATCAACGATGAAATTGAGGATTTCGAGAATGCGCATCAGCAATATGTCTTGGGGGCGATGAATTTGATTCTGGCGGCGCAACGGCCGTTGCCACAAGGAACTGTAGGTGATTTTTACACCGAATCAGACCTGGAACTACTCGCCCTACTCAGCCGCAAACAGGCCGAAACAACCATGGAGATCGCCAAACGGCAGCGGCGCCTGGCTGACGAACAAGTGGAGATTGATGCGGTCGTTGCTTTGTTAGAAGAAGAATACGGCCGTTTACAGCGTAACCTGACCCTCTTTGTTAACTGGAGCCAAAAGTTCCCCAATCCAGACCAGGTCTACAGCGACAATCACGGCCCCGAACTGGCTATCGCCCTCGAAGAACTGGCCAATTTAGCCGACAGCTTTCGTTCCAGCAATAACGTGCTAGGTTACCGGGCTGATTATGTACCCCTGGCCACATTCCCCGAAATACGCATTCAATTTTGGGGCGGCGAAGCCAATACCAACGGCGGTTATTTGAAAATTGCCCGTGATGCTGAAGATGCTGCCCGAACCGCCTTTTTGAATTATGTTGATAATGCAGGCAGTGTAAGCAGTGCCATCACCAATTTGGAAACTGGCTTAAAAGATGAGCTGGAAGATCTGTGTGGCATCAATGTAACCGGACCGGCCGATTGGAATAAAACGTGTGGCGATCCTAATGATGACGCGGATTTCACAGATGGGGGTGCGATGGGACTCAGCCGCATCAACCTGGTGACCGCTGGCCGCAAGGTAGACCAGGCTTATCAGCATGTTGCCAATATGACGCAGCTCATCCTGATTGAAGAAGAGCTGGCGGGGCAAGTGATAGTTCAGCTCCAGGGTGCTGCCCAAGACATCGCCCTTTCCCAGTTAGCCATTGGCAAACTCAATGCTGTCCAAACCTTACAAACGGATTTTTCCACCGATACCGACAGCGTCCGCGATGAGACCACGACAGCGGTAAGGGCGTATGAAAAGGTCTCCGTCACCGCCAGCGCCAACCCCTTTGATCTCGGCGCCGAAGCGGAAATTGGCGTGGAACTTTCCCTAGAAAATTCCTTCACAGAATCAACTGAACAAACCTGGGGCACAACCCGTGAAACAACGACAAATCCCAATGCAGAAGCTGTCGCCGAGTATGAAAAACGGCAAATCCTGCGTGAAGCTGAAAAGGATGCCACTATCGTGGGGGCAGAAAATGCGGCCGAAATCAAACGGCTCTTGCTCCAGCAAACAGATGCGCTGATTGAACTGGATGTCGCCCGAGCTGAGTACAATGCGGTTTTAGCCGAGCATAATAGTTTGGTAACCCAGTATCAAGCGTTGTTGAGAGATAAAGAATATACAAACTTATCCTCCAACAGTTATTTGACCAATCCTGCCTTACGCATCATCTCTGACAATGAGAACCGCATCGCCCAGGAACGGTTTGATATTTTGGTGAATTATGCCTATCTGGCAGCCAAGGCTCTGGAATATGAACTGCTTTCCGGGGCAACCATCCCATACCAAGATTTGTATACGGCGCGGACCGTTGATGAAGTATTAACGTTCTTCTCGACGTTAAATTCAACCTACGGCTCGCTTTTGGATACATCCTCCCTATATCCCCAAAAACTCTCATTAGCCAAAGACATTCTGAGATTGACAGATACGCGTGTTAACAACATGCTGCCCTTTACTGTCGATTCTTTTGTCGCCAATTCCGCCAACTGGCCCAGCCGTGCTGATTGTAATACACCTATAATTAGCGTGGCGACGACTTTGCGGACTTGCTTGCTGCAAGCCTTTCTACTCGAACAAAGAATTGAAGGCACTGAACAGATCGTCTTCAGTTTTCCAACACATCTCGAAGATTTTTACGATGGCACGGGCAATGATTACAATGTACGCATTACACCTTTGCAAAATAGTAAGCCGTCAGGAAATTGCAGCGAGTTTGCACAATGTACCGGGGTGTGGGTCAATTTGCTTATGGATCAGTATACAAATAATGGCCAAACACCACGACTTTATCTGACCCATGATGGCCAATCTGCTTATCTGGACAATAATTCAAACATCGTTTATTACCGGCCGGCAGCAAGGCGCTTCCCTGGCCAAGCCATTCCCAGCGGATTCCCGCAGGGTTCTGCTTTGCGTCAATCGATGAATATTAATGTGAATCATGTCGGCGTATGGCAGCCGGGAGTTTCTGCTACAAGTAACTTCTACTTACGCAGCGCGGTTGCCAGTGGCTGGCGCGTAGAATTAGACCTTGATTCACCACTCAATGTTGATCTGAAAAATGATTTTGATGCGATCACCGATCTGGAGCTGAATCTGCAAACGATGTTCCTCACCGTCAATCCATTGTTGGCCGCTGTACAAGCAGAGATGGAAGTATTGCGTGAACAAGGTGAACCAATTCCGGCAGCGCTGCAAGCCGAGCACGACCAGATGGTTGCAGCGCTGCAGGCCAATCGCAATCAGGAAAATAAGATCACAGATGAAAAGAAGTCGGCTGTTCTCAACAGTATGGTAGAAAGCTTCAACCAAACGGCCGTTACCGCACCCTACATCGATCCTGGCGTGACGCATGGATTGTACAGCGGCATCATTGGCGCCGCCGGTTTCACGGAATTTGGCATCGAGATTGAGGCAACGGCCGTTAACGGCTCCCAGCCCATCAACGCAACTTTGTGCATCACCTGCAGCGCTACGCACAACACAGCCGCCACCTTCAATGGTACGTTTGTCGAAACAGGCACACCGACCGACACCTTTTCGTTAGTCTCTGACCCGTTCATCGAAGATATCGCTGGTAACGCAGTGACCAAAGTTATTACCCTCACAGGGTCGGTTATCAACAACGGCGGCACCATCACCGGAATCTATGAAGAACACACCGTCGATGCCGTAGGGCGTGAAACATTCCTTACCAGCGAACTGTATGCCAGTCGTCCCAAACGGGTTCCCGGCGCTGCTACACCAACAGCGACCATTGCCCTTGACCCTGGCGACCTGCCCCACATCAACTGGAATAGTAGTGAAGCTAACTGCACCTACCAACTTTATCGTAGTGGGCAACCTTATTTCGTCAGCTACCCCCGGCAACTGGCCAGCAGCATGACAGGCGCCGGTTTTATTGATACATTTACAGCCACAATCGGCCAACCAATCTTCTATCGGCTGCGGGCGCTCTCTTGTGATGCCAACTTTGATTATTTGGAAGCGAATGCCAGTTATTATCGAGATTCGCAGGAAATGGGCGCGTTTGCCTTCGCCATTGTGCCAGGAAACTGACGCCACTCAACATTTTCTGTATTATTTCTATTGCTTGTCAGTTTAATAGGTTTAGTTAGACGGCCGTTTCCCACGAAACGGCCGTTTTTATATTGCCCAACAATAACTCAACCAACATCGGTTTGTCCCTGTGGACGCCAAACCAACAGCAGCAGCGCCGCCAGCAGCGCCATCACGGCGCCAAAAAGGAAAGGCGCCGCCGGGTTCACCATTTCCCATAACACCCCGGCTATCAAGGAGGCGGGTAAATCAATAATACCCAACGTCGCGTTGTAGCTGCCGTAAGCTGTGCCACGCAGATCGGCCGGGACAAGATCCGCTACCATCGCTTTAGCCGTTCCGGTAGTCAGGCCATAATAAACGCCGTACAAGGCATAGACCAGCCAGATTTGCCACGCCTGCTGCACCAGCGCAAAGCCAAGATAGATCGCCGCGTAAAAAAGCCAGCCGCCAATCAAAACGCGCCGCCGGCCGATGCGGTCAGATAAAGAGCCTGCCGGCGTTGAAACGAGCGTGTAAACCAGGTTGAAAACCAGCAGCATCCCTAAAATGCCCACAACGCTCAACCCACGTTCCTGTGCGCGCAGCACCAAAAACGCATCGGAGGAATTGCCCAGATCAAATAAACCCACGATGAGCAGGAAAGTGAGAAACGGCCGTCCCAAACCCCGCAGCGTAATCTGCGGCGCTTTCCGCTTGGATGTCACCGCTACATCCCGCGCCAGCAGCGCCAGGGACAACAAACCGAGCAGCGCCGGAATAACGCTAATCAAGACCAGGCGTTGAAATGTGCTCTCGCTGAGTTTAACAGCGCCTGCCTGCATGCCCCAAACGACCAGCAACGCAATCAAAAGCCCCACAACTGCCCCGGCCGTATCGGCCGCGCGATGAAAACCAAACGCCAGACCACGCTGGTCGGGATCAATGCTGTCGGCGATTAATGCGTCGCGCGGTGCAGTGCGGATGCCCTTGCCAATGCGGTCAGACCAGCGCACAACTGCGACGCCCAACCATGAATTGGCAAAGAGATAGAATGGTTTGGAAAAGGTTGAAATCCCATACCCGGCCACGGCCACCCATTTGCGTTCCCCTAACCGGTCCGAGAGCCAGCCGGAAAAAAGTTTAAGCAAGCTGGCTGTGGCTTCCGCAACCCCTTCTATCAACCCGATAATGCCCGCGCGCACGCCCAATACGTCCACTAAAAACAGCGGCAGCACGTGAATCACCATCTCGCTTGAAATATCGGTGAAAAAGCTGGTTAAACTGACCGCCCAAATATTGCGGGGAATTTTGCCCGGAGGTCGTTTTTTGGACATATGGTTGCATCTCGATTTCACAAGCTGGGTGAATTTTGATTATAATGGGGATTATTTTCCCCAAATATGCGCAATACGCAAAAGCATGGCCATGCGTAAGAAGCATAGGCAGTGCAATTCTGGCAGGAGGCGTCATGCAGAACAAACCTTTTTTATTGAGCGGATTGATTGGTTTGGCCGTGATTGTTATGAGTCTGGTTTTAATGTTTGTCACGCCGCAGCCTGCCGGAGATTTGCCGGAGGATTTTTTTACGCTCATTATTGCGTTTGAGTTTGCCGAATCGCCCGACGAGGTGTATATGCTCTTTGGCACGGCCGATTCCCCCGCGCGTGATGCCCTGGTCGATCGCGTTACATTGAGCACAGTGCTCGATTTTTTGTATATGGCTTTGTATGGCAGTTTTCTGTTTACCTTTGCCGTTACCTGTGTGCGCCTGACCGGCAACGATCTGTTTTATGCGGCTGCCGTGTTGGCTGTTGTGGTTGTGCTGGCGGATGCGGCCGAAAATATACAGCTCCTGCGCATTATGGGGAATCTGGCCGGGGGCAGTTTTGGGGAATATTTGAGCCGCTTAAAGCTGTATACCTGGTTGAAATGGGGTGGTTTGGCGCTTGGTTTTATGCTTTTGATCCCTTATTTTTCAAAAGGAAATGCGTACAGTCGCTTTATCGCCATGAACGCCGGCTTCCCGTTTGTGTTGGGCATGATGGCATTTTTTAGCCGGGGGTTGCTCAATGAGCTTTTTGCGCTGTCGGTCGCGCTGATGTTTGTATTGATGATTATTTATTGTTTTGTAACGGCCGTATCCGCGGACGCTGTCTCAAATCTGCACGATGTGTCCAGAGAATAACAAGCAGGTTTCCCAGCCAGACGGCCAATAAAGGCGCTTGCGCGCCGCTGAGCAGCAAATAAACCAGCAGCGCCGCCATACCCAAAATGACGGCCCAGCCTTCAACAGTTAATAGGAATAACCCGGCCGCAAAACTGAAGCCCATGACCACAGGCGCCCGCCACAGCGTCAGCCCGGTCCAAACGCCAAAAGTGACGGCCAGCGCTTTGCCGCCCTTGAATTTGAGAAAAGGGGAGAAGGCGTGGCCGTAGATGGGCGCCAGCGCAACGGCCGTTAATCCCCAGCCCTCAACTCCGGCATCAATCGCCAGCCAGACCGGGATGGCGCCCTTGAAACCGTCCAAAAGAATCGCCAGGATTCCCCAGCTTTTGCCGCCGGCGCGAAAAACATTGGAAGCGCCCGGATTACCGTCTCCATATTGACGAATATCAGTATGCAGCCCAAAGCGACCGACCAGCAGCGAAAACGGAATTGCGCCCGAGATAAAAGCGACCAAGGTCCAAAAAACAACATTCATATGCGCTAACCAATGCTCTGCCTGATATTTGAACGTTTGTAGTATGCCCTTTAGAGCGTTGCTCGCTTCAGCGCGTACTACGAACGGTATCAGGATTTAGGCGAGACTGTTTTGTTGTTTTGTCCGCCGTTTTGCGAACCACCACGCTTTGTAACTTGAAATTCTGACGTGACTTGCTTGCGCCAGAACCAGCACCACGCCAAAGGTGAGCAGGGTGTTGGTGAGCAGAAAGAAAATCAACTCCTCAACGGGCAGGATGCCGCCCAATAAAAGTCCGGTAGACTGTTCGGGATTGATAGTCCATGTGCCCCAGCCGATTGCCAGGAAATCGGCGGCGCTCAGGTAGAGCGTGGCCGGCGCGATTGTCCAAAATACCAACCGCCGGTAGCGCCAGAGAATGTCCGCGCCAAAGGCAAGCTGTAGCGCAATGGGCGGCAGCGCCCAGCCCAACTCCAGCGCCAGATAGGTTCCCGGCTGCCAGCGGGTGACGAGGATGGCGACCGCCGCGAGCCACGGCAGCGCCAGAGCCACAACCGCAGCAATACGCAGACGGGCGGGGCTGGCGGCGGCGCTGCTTACGACGCGGATACGGCGCGCCAAAAAGAGCAGCCACAGCCCGGCCATAATCGGCTGCACGATAAAGAAGGTGTATTCTTCGATTGGTACCCAGCCGATGGTGAATCCGGTTACCAGCGCCGGGTCATACCACCACACGCGGGTCGCAACGAGATAATTATCCCAGGGCGTGGTGTAGATTAGGGCAATCACCACATGCAGCAGAATTGCCGCCCAGGCCGGCCAACTGCGCAAAGTGTCCGGCAATAACTTGCCGCGCCGCCTGTCACGCAGGTGTATTGCGCCCAGGATGAGGATTGGAATACCTAAAAAGAGTAATAAAAAACCAAAATATGTCATGTTTATACAGATCGTCCTTTCCACGGGATGCCGCGACCAAGCAGACGGCTTGCCAGACCCCAAACGCCGGCGATCTGCACAAACAGCGCTCCAATAGGCGCCAGACATGCCATCCAGATTGAGCCGAAACGACGGGACCAGGGGAGTATTGTGGCAACGGCCGTTCCCCACGTAATCGGTATCCAGGGCCATTGCAAACGCCCGCGCAGCACACCCACAATTGTCAACAGCGGGCTCATCATGGCGGTAATAAAAATAATCGTCAGCAGCGCGCTTAAGCCGGACCAGCGCAGTGAGCCGGAACTCAAACGCGAGACGCCATGCCACATCTGCTGCGTGTCTTCGTACATATGCACCGCAGCCGCATGATCGCCATGTAAAATTGGGACGTTATAGCCCGACGATTTCAGCCATATGCCGAGCGCCACATCTTCAAGTGGCTCCTGCCGTACAGCCGCGTAGCCGCCGCTGCGCCGGTAAACATCTTTGCGCAGCAAAATGTATTGCCCGTTGAGGTGGTTGGTTTGTTTGGGCAAACCGGCGAACAATCCGGCGAAAGCGGTTGTGAGCACCACGCGGTCACTTGTTCCGCGGTAGGCCTGCTTCAGCCACAGGCTCAAGCCGTCTAAATGGTGTGCAAGCGCATAACAGACTGCCTGGGCGGGGCCGTTGGGATTGTGGCGTGTGTCGGCGTCGGTGAAAAGCAGCCAGTCGCTGCGCGCCATTTGCGCCCCCTGGTGGCAGGCATTGGGTTTACCATACCAGCCTGTTTGCAGTGAATCGAGACTCAAAACCCGCGCCCCGTGTTCGGCCGCAATAGCGGCCGTTTCATCTGTTGAGTTATCATCGACCACAATAATTTCAAACTCGCCCGGATATTGAATCGCGCACAGCGACGGCAGCAGCATGCGTAAATTCGACGCTTCGTTGCGAGCGGGGATGATAATAGACAAAGAGGGCAGGGTTTGTTTGACGGGTTTGTTGGGCAGCATAGGCATGGCGCGATAACGACGCTCAGCACGCATACCCAGCGGAGGCGCAAGAAAAGTAAACGCGGCCGTACGTCGCCAGGAATTAAAAATTGACACGGCCGGCCTCTTTGGGGGATTGCGTTCTGCATCTGACGCGCATTTTGACGCCGGGTCGCGGCTCCAGCGTGGCGCCCATATGGGGTTTGATTTCATCTGCGTTTAACAATTTGAGATCAAAAAGCTGAAAAATTCGCGCCAGGACCACTTTTGATTCTACTTGTGCAAAAGCGGCGCCGATGCAGTTGCGCGGACCGCCGCCAAAGGGAATATAGGTCAACGGGGGCTGTTCACGCCGATTATGACGTTCAAAGCGCGCTGGGCAAAACTGTTCCGGTTTGTCCCAATACTTTTCATCCCGATGGGATAGATAAATTGAATACATGACGCGGGTTCCAGCCTCCAAATCATACCCGCCCAATTTAAGGTCCTCGGCCGCGCGGCGGTTGCCGATGTGGATTGGCGGGAACATGCGCAGCGCTTCTTTGATGACTTGATCTAAATAATGCAGATGGTTGATCTCGTCGATGGTAGGTGGGACATCCAGACGGCTGAGGGTTGCGTCTACTTCGGCCGTGACTGCCTGCATATGGTCAGGATGGACGCCTAATAGATAAAAAACCCAGGCGAGCAGAGCGGTGCTGGTGTCATGACCGGCGATGAGCATGGTGAGCATTTGATCCCGAATGCGATCGTCGTCCAGGCCGGCGCGAATGAGTTCGCCTAATAAATCGCTGGCGTCTTGCGGCATGGCGCCGGAATCCAGGTCTTCGCGCCGCTGTTGAATAGCGGCATATAAGTATTGGTCCAACGTTTGCAGTGATTTGCGGTATTTGGGGCGCGGCATATTGGCCCACATAATCCACAATCCGGGGGAAATATATTCGATGGCTTGTAAAATCGGTTTCCACAAGCGCTGCATGTCGGGCGCGAAATCGATCTTGAAAAGCGCGCCCATCAATATCAGCAGCGCCACTTTACGCATTTCGACGAGCATATCCTGCGCGCCGTCGTGCTGCCAATCATCTACGATCTGGTTGGTATAGCGCCAGAAAAGATCGATTTCATTGTTGACATGCCGGCGCTGCAGGGGTGGATCCATCAGACTGCGATAGTGGTCATGCTCTTCACCGTCCACAATCAGAACGCCACGGCGCAGTAAGCGTACAACAGGGTCGCTTTCGTTGCGCCAGAGAAATTTGTCGCGCTCGCTGACGAGGATTTGGCGGTTTGTTTGTGGTCCTATCGCGACTGCCGGTTGAAAACGCGGCATGGTGATCTGGAAAACGTCGCCCACATGGGCGTGCATCAGGGTGAGGGCGGACAGCAGGGAACGCTCACGCAGCAAACCTTTCAAAATGGTTAACCCATTTTCAGGATCGGCGACGGGTAGAGGACACTCTTTCTCGGACATACGGTCTAACCTTGCTGGATTCAGGGCTGTTTGGCTGCCTGGCTGGTTTCGCGCGCGATACGGCCGTTTCCCGACCTATAATTAACCGGCAGCGGTTCGCCCTTGGTAATTAAATCTTCCGCGATCTTAGACGAAGATAGCACCCCTGGCAAGCCTGCGCCGGGATGTGTGCCGGCGCCTACAAAATAGAGATTGTCAAAATCCTCAGAACGGTTGTGGGGGCGGAACCAGGCCGACTGCGTCAAAACCGGCTCAACTGAAAAAGCAGAGCCCATCACGCTGTTCAAATCATTTTGGAAGTGCAGCGGATCGATAGTATGTTCTGCAACGATATTTTCTTGCAAATCCGGCAAATAATTATCTTCCAGGAATTGCATAATGGCGTCCCGGTAGGGTTTAGCCGCTGTGTTCCAATCAATATCGGCGCCCAGGTGCGGAACCGGGGACAGCACATAAAAGGCTTCGTGTCCTTCCGGCGCCATGCTCGGATCGGTCAGGGTTGGCATGTGCAGGTAAAGTGAGAAATCTTCCGAAAGAAGCTTCTTGTGGAAAATATCATTCAGCAAACCTTTGTAACGTTCTCCTAAAATGATGTTGTGGTGGGCTAAACGGCCGTTGTTATAGCGTTTCTTTGTGCCAAAATAAATCACAAACAAAGACATGCTGTAGCGCGTCAATTTCTTCCAGCGCAAATCTGAATTGCGCCAACTACGATTTTTGCCGGGAATCATATTCATATAGGTGAAGGCCACATCCGCGTTGGAAATGACGTGGTCAGCATGGTGGATGCTGCCGTCGGCCAGGCGAATGCCGGTTGCGCGCCGACCCTGCACCAGGATTTCATCCACTTCTGTATTGAGATGGAAACGGCCGTCCAACTCTTCAATCAGACGCCCTAATGCATTTATCAAAGCGCCTGTTCCGCCCATAACATATTGAATACCCCATTCCCTTTCAAGATAATGGATCATGGCATAGATCGAGGGCGCATCAAACGGATTGCCGCCAATGAGCAGGGGGTGGAAGGAAAAACAGCGCCGCAAGAATTCATTTTCGATGAATTGGGAAGCATATTTATAAACAGATTTTTGAGATTGTAGACGAATCAAATCGGGCGCGACGCGCAGCATATCTGTCATGTGCAAAAATGGTTTGTCCGCCAGTTCGACAAAGCCTTTTTCAAAAATCGCCTTGGTGGTTTTCATGAAACGTTGGTAACCCTCTTTGTCGCGTGGATTCCATTTTTCTATTTCATTCAAAATAAAGTCGGGGTCGTCGTTGTAATCAAAATGGCGGCCGTTGTGGTCGAAGATTCTGTAAAAGGGGTCGAGCGGTTTAAACTCGACATAATCTTCACGCCGGCGTCCCGCCAGCGCAAAAATATCATCAAACATAAACGGCACGGTGATCACAGTGGGGCCGCCGTCAAACTTAAACCCGTTGACGTCATAAACATAGGCGCGTCCACCAATTTTGTCGCGCTTTTCAAATATTTCCACCTCGTAACCACGCGCCGCCAGCCGCGCCGCCGCGCCCAGGCCGCCAAATCCACTGCCGATTACAATCACTTTTTTAGACATCGCTTCCCTCTTTTATTAGATATCAGGTTTTCCCGATTTTTGAATCATGCATTAGGTAATCGGCAACAACATTTCAAAATTAGAATCGCTCTAGGCGTTGCCGATTCCTCAAGGAAACCGCAGTTCAAGTCCTTTGGAATTTCCGAATAGTTTCTGCGGTTTACCTAACTTTGTTAAGCGTAGCATTATTTTTGAAATTGTCAATATTTTGTACAATTATTGGCGGAAATTGTTTTTAAATTATAAGATTCGCGCTTTTTTGCACAGGTTTTGAGCAAGAATTATTTCATTGTCGGGGATGCAGCGTCATTTGCATGCCATAGCGTGGTCGCATGGTGATGGCGATTTCCGGCGCGACCGGATGACCGGGAACCAGGCGCAGTTCATACCTTTGGGCAATGAGCGCCAGGAGCAGCGGCCCTTCTGCCATTGCAAAGTTGGCGCCGATGCAAATGCGCGGTCCGGCGCCGAAGGGCAGATAAGCGAGCCGGGGACGGTTTTGTTTTTGTTCCGGTGTGAAACGTTCAGGATCAAAGCGGTATGGTTTGCGCCAGAAATCGGGGTGGTGGTGGATATTGTAAATGTTGACGGCAAGCGTTGAACCGGCCGGAATGCGGTATCCGCGCAGGGTGGTTTCTTGCATGGCAACGCGGGGTACGGCGATGACGGGCGGGTAATGGCGCAAAGATTCTTCAAAAACCTGCATGGTGTAGGGCAGATCAGGCAGGTCGTCGAGCGTGGGGGAACGGCCGTTTAACACCCGATCAACCTCTTCTTGCAGGCAGCGCAGTATATGAAAATTCTCAGAAAGCATGAACCAGGTCCAGTTGAGCGCGTTGGCCGTGGTTTCATGCCCGGCCCCAAAAATGGTTAATACTTCATCCCGCAGTTCAGTATCACTCATGCCCTGGCCGGTCTCTTCGTCGCGCGCTTGCAGCAGCATATCCAGCAAATCGTCATATTGATCGCCCGCTGCGCGCCGCGCTTGAATCAGCCCCATGACGATTTCATCTAATGTGTGCAGCGCCGATTGGAACCGCCGGTTGGTGCGTGTGGGCCAGTTGGGCGGCGGCATAAGCGGGTTTTGGATACGGCTGAAGGTGTAATGAACGGCCGTTGTCATCGCCGGTCCAATTCGATCTACATCATCCACCACGTCGGCGCTGAACATGGTCTGGTTGATCACGTCCAGCGTCACGCGCCGCATCTCCACATCGACATCAATCGCCTGTCCGGGCTGAAAATCTGCTTCCCAATGCGCCAGCAATCGTTCGCCCGCAGTTGTCATTTTTGATCCCATTGCGGCAATGCTGCGTTTGTGAAACAGGGGCTGCATCATGCGCCTTTGCGTGCGCCAGGAGACCGGGTCTGCATTTGTGAGCAAACCGTTGCCCACTGCCAGACTGAGCGGATCGCCGGGCGGCATGGCGCCCGGTTTTAGGAACTCGTGCTGCCCTTTTACCAATATTTCATCCGCCAGGTCAGGATGTGAAACAACGGTCAGGTGGTTGGGTCCCAGGCGCATGTGGCAGATGTCGCCATATGCGCGCCAGGCGCTGTGCATGGTTTCCAGCGTATCGCGACGCATATCCGGGATGCTGCCCACCAGCGGTTTGCCTTTGGGACCGGGCGCATAGGGGGGATACGCGGCAGCTTCCTGGCGTTTGCGAATGATCAGATAGGCGGCGGCGAGAGAAACGGCCGTCGCTGCGCCGGCGACAATAAGCGCTGTTTTTTGGTTTGATTGTGAATTGGACAGTTTATTGAATGCCTGCTTCATGCAGCCTCCATGTATGTGATTGAAATGAGATACTAAACTTGACTTTGTACAAAACAAAATCAAGGCAATAAGCAGAATAAGCAAAAAAGCCTAACAACCAGGAAAGATGCGTTCACAAATAAAAGTTGATCGGGAAACGCATCTGCAAGGCCTGACCACTACCAAAGCCCAAGTTTAACAATGGTCAAACCCTTATGATAACGCATTTCTGATCAGCTATCACACAATGGAATAGGAACTTCATAGCGCTTATTTAGTATTACAACGAGACTTCGCTCTGAAATGAGGAGGAAGGCATTCTCAAATGCCGGTTTGTCGCCTCAACTGGCCGCATCTGAGGATGCTCACTCCTCATGATTCGTCAGCAAGATATACTTTATGTTAATTTCTCGTTGTAGTAATAAGTAAACCGCTGCAGCCCGGAAACCCCCTGTCCGAACTGCCGATGATGGAGCGTCCACCCGCATTGCGGCCTAGGTGATGCAAGCTTTGTGGATTCCCGCGCCTGAAAACCATAATTTTCCAACGGTTGCCGATTGGTTTAAGGGTCTGGCCAGACTGCGGGCAACTTTCGCCGGCGGGACAGGTCCTTATCCGCAGGCGCTTGTGGAAACGGCCGAATCCGTGGCGCACGAATACCTCAACGCCATGGCGCCGCCGGCGCTGCTGCATGGCGACTTGCACCACATGAACATTATTCGCGCCGCATTGAGATTCTGCATGAAATGTTAGGTAATTGGCAGGAAGTTTTCAGAAAACCTGATTGACATAACCTGCCAATTCCTTGAGGAAACCGCAGATTTCCAACACATTATATTTCCCAATACTTTCTGCGGTTTACCTAAACATAGAGAAAGTACGGTTCATTGGCTGGGGAATGACGCAGGCGGTGCTGTCAGCCTGGTGGGGATATGACGAAACGAACGCCGAACTCTCTCCTGTTTTACACAATGCTCAGCGCTTGGCAGAGATGCTCTAATACTCGGTTACCTGCGGCATAGGCATTGGTTAAAGCCCACTTACCCACCGGCGGTTGGTAAGCGGGTTTTAGTAGACGAAATGGCAGCGTGCGTTTTGGTAAAGATGCTGAGATTAGTTGGAGTGACATTCTGGATGCCGCCCAACGCTTCATTTTGAAATTGAACTGTCATAGGCAAAATATGAAGAATATCACTACCTGACAACAAAATCTGCCGCTACAATAACCCCGTAGATAAATTATCACAGCTAAAATACATAGGAACGCACGGAACGCAGAATTTATCTCTGTGCCGTCTACACACTCTTTGCGTTTTTTCATAGGAGCAAAGCGTATGACAAAATTCATCAAAATGGCCTGGCGTAATATGTGGCGCAATTGGCGGCGCACAGTCATCGCCGCCGCCGCCATCGTGCTGAGCATGATTATCCTTGTCCTGTTTCAGGCCATGATGGATGGCATGGATCAATCGATCTACGGCAACACCGTGCGCCTTTATGGCGGCAATGTGCTGATCCATGCCCCCGGCTACCGCGAAAAATCGACCCGACTGCCCATGCTGCCTGTAGCCGATGTTGATGCCGTCCTGGCTGCGGCCAGAAGCCAGACCCAATGTTGTTGTCGCTTCCAGAAGGATCAATACACCCGGCCTGGTCAGCAATCGTGATAACTCACACACTGTAAACATCACGGCCAT
Organism: uncultured Chloroflexia bacterium; assembly: GCA_963701435.1. Taxonomy (GTDB): domain Bacteria; phylum Chloroflexota; class Anaerolineae; order Promineifilales; family Promineifilaceae; genus JAACFF01. Next base: position 704,302 of record CAVPAL010000006.1, read on the forward strand.
TGAGCCGCAAATCGAAGCGCCTGTCAGCTTGGCGGCGGAAAATATCGTGGCCGGGCGTTTTCTGACGGCGGAGGATGGTGACAGTGTCGTGATTGGAAAGGCGTTGGCCGATTATCTAGACGTATCTGTTGGCGACCGCGTCTCCTTATTAGGACGGCGCAAAGATGAATCGATGCGCCAACGTTCAATGACCGTCGTCGGCATCTTTGATTTGGGTCTTGGCGAAGCCGAAAAGGGCTTGCTCTTTATGAACCTGCCCACAGCACAAACGCTGTACAACTTACGCGGCGAAGTGACTGAAGTTGCCGTGATCCTGGAGAAAATCGGCCAGGAAGATGCGGTGATCGACAACATCGCGCCAGATTTTCCCAACCACGAGGTCGATTCAATATACACGCTGCGGCCGGAGTTTAGGGAAGCTCTGAATATTGATCGGGTGATTGGTATCTTGCTGGGTGGGTTGCTCTTGATGATGGGCGCTGTCGGCATTCTCAATTTGATGCTGATGGCTGTCTTTGAACGCACGCGGGAAATGGGCGTCCTGGCGGCGCTGGGGCTGAAAGGGCGCCAGATAATGGGTCTATTTCTCTTGGAGGGCGCATTCATTGGCCTGCTTGGCGGCGTCATCGGCTGTTTCATCAGTTGGCTGTTGATCCTGTGGCTCGGCCGAGTAGGCATTGATTTTTCTGCTCTTTACGGAGGGGATATCGGTGAATTTGGTGAACTCTACGCCTTGATGGGCACGGTTATGTACCCGGCCATTTCTACGTACAACAATCATCATCTACGGCATCGTGGCCGTTTTCATCGCCGCACTGGCAGCGCTTTTTCCGGCCTGGCGTGCTTCCAGCGGGAACCGGCAGAATCGCTGCATTATGTTTAAGGTTGCAGGTTGCAAGTAAGAGGACGTCTTACTTTGCCCCTTGCCCCCGCAGTTTAGGAGAAATTTAATGGCAATCAGTAAATTTTTTTCCATTGCTTACCGGAATTTGGCTCGCAACGGCCGTAGAACTGCATTAACGGCGCTGGCCGTCGGTCTGGGGCTTGTCGTGAATATGGCTTTTAGCAGCCTGATAGAAGGGATGGTTTCCACCATGCTTGCCGATAGCATCCATGTCGATACAGGCCATCTGCAAATTCGCAATGAAAACTTCGAATCGGATAAAAGGAGCCTGCTGTCCAAAAATTTGCTCCAGGATGGAGAGAGATGGGCTGCGCAGGCTGAAGCGATTCCTGAAGTTCAATCGGCAGCCCCGGTATTGTGGGGCGGCGGTCTGCTCAACACACCCCAGGAATCGGTAGGCGTTGCAATTGTCGGCATTGATACGGCCGATCGTTTTCATGATCCGATCCGCGAAGGGCATCGTGGCCGGGGAATATCTGAAAAACGATGACCGCGGCCGTATTTTGGTGGGCAGCAGGTTAGCGGATCAAATGGATATCACTGTCGGCCAGCGCGTCAGTTTGGCGGCCACTGATGCCAACGGCAATGGCCAGGAAGGGATATTCACCGTGGCCGGGCTGGTCGATACCGGTTTTGCCAGCATCGACCAAGACCGGGTCATTTTGCCGTTGGCCCAGGCCCAATCATTCTTCGGGGTGGGTGACCGCTTTAGCAGCTTGATTCTCATGTTGAACAACGAAGAAGATACGGCCGTTGCCGCTGCCGCATTTACAGAGCCGGAGATTCAGGTGCTCACCTGGGAAGAGATGAACAAGCTCCTTGTAGAGACCGTGCAAAATGCGCTTCCCATCTATTATGTCCTCTATGGCATTGTATTTCTCGCCGTGGCCATCCTCATTGCCAATACGCTGCTTATGTCCGTTTTTGCCCGCGCGCGCGAAATCGGCATCCTGGCCTCGCTAGGCATGAACAGCGCCACATTATGTTGCTGTTTCTTGTTGAAGGAATCCTCTTAGCCCTGTTTGGGGTTGCCATGGGGTTGGTGCTTGGTCTGGCTGTTGTCTCTTATATGACGTTCGTCGGCATTCCTATCCCGGCAGAAACGACCGAACTCGTCGAGGGCATGGCTTTTGGAACAACAATATACGGTGGATTCGCGCCTGGTCAATTTGCCATCCTCACGCTCATGCTGCTGGCCATCGTCTCGCTGGTCTCGCTCTATCCGGCTATATACGCCGCCAGAATGGAACCGGTAGAAGCATTGCACTCGATATAAAACGCTTGGTTGGGTGAAATTCGTGCAATTTGTGGCGAAAGTCTTGAGCGACTTAGATTTGTTACTTTGCAAACGGCCGAACCATCTTGATCCCGGATGAAATTCATGATATGATCTTTTACCGACTACAGGTCGGTAAGGAAACTATTGCATGGCAAGAATTGTTAAAGCAGCCGATGTACGCCGCGCTGAAATTCTGGATACAGCCCAAAAGCTTTTCTATACCCAGGGGTACGAGAACACATCCATCCAGAGTATCATCGACGAAATTGGCATAGCCAAAGGCACGTTTTATCACCATTACGACTCCAAGCAGGCCCTGCTCGACGCGCTAGTAATGCATATCTTGGAGCAAATGCTGCAGACGCTTGAGCCAATGGTGAATGATTCGCAGTTGAATGCCCTGGAAAAACTGCAGCGCTTTTTCATTGAGGCAAACAACCTGGGATTTGAAAACCGCGAACTTTCACTGACGTTGATGCAGGTATGGTACAAAGACGAAAATGCAATTTTACGCTACAAGATGCAGGTTAAAGCGACGGAGCAATTTGGGCCGCTGCTGACGCAAATCATCCGGCAAGGGGTAATGGAAGGTTGTTTCTCCACAGATTACCCAAAATATACGGCCGAAGTGATTTTTGATATAACACAAGGGCTTGATGAACCGGTGACCAAACTGCTGTTAAGGGCTGACAGTGACCCGGTTGTCTGGACAACAATTGATCAAAAAATAGCTGCCTGTGAGCAGGCTATCACGCGTGTGTTAGATGCACCAAACGGATCGATCAGGATCACTAACATCACAGATTTAAGAGAACTGGTTGGGAGTTAGCGGCCCGATTTTTTAAATCGGGTGGAGATTTGCAAAATCGCGCTACTTTATAATTGGAGGCAAATCGTATGACTAAATATATCAAAATGGCGTGGCGTAATATGTGGCGTAACTGGCGGCGCACACTCATCGCCACTATTGCTATTGTGCTGGGCATGATCTTGCTCATCTTTATGGATGCCATCATCAGAGGTTCTGACCAGGCGATCTACGCCAATGCGGTGCGCCTTTACGGCGGCAATGTGCAGGTGCATGCGCCCGGTTTCCGCGATAAGTCGAGCCGGCTGCCTTTGCTGCCTCTGGATGACGCCGACATCGTTGTGGCCAAGGTGAGCAGTGAACCCAATGTTGTGAACGTTTCCAAACGGATCAGCACTGGAGGCATGGTTAGCAACAGTGAAGGCGCATTCCCTGTGAGTATCACCGCCATCCAGCCGGATAGCGAAGCCTCTGTCAGCCTTGTCGCCGAGCATATCAGCGAGGGACGTTTTTTAAGCAATGACGATGGCGACAATATCCTGATTGGGCAAGAGATGGCTAATTTATTGAATGTTGGCGTCGGCGATCGCATCACCCTGGTGGGCAAACGCAAAGATGAATCTATGCGGCAGCGCTCAATGACGATCGTCGGTATTTTCAACTTAGGTCTTGGTGATGCCGAAAAGGGGCTGGTGTACATTAATCTGCCTGTCGCCCAGACATTGTACAATTTGCGCGATCAAGAAACTGAAGTGGCCATTACCCTGGAAGAAATCGGTCAGGAGGATGCTTTAATATCGAGCCTGGAGCCTGGTTTATCCAACTACGAAATTGATTCTTTTTATGATCTGCGACCTGAGATTGGAGAAATATTAGCCCAAAAGGGCGCTTTCACACAGATTCTTGGTTTTATTGTGCTGCTGATGGCCAGCATCGGCATCTTAAATCTGATGCTGATGGCGGTTTATGAACGCACGCGTGAAATGGGTGTTCTGGCAGCCTTGGGCATGAAAGGGCGCCAATTGATGGGGCTATTTTTATTGGAAGGCATGTTTATTGGCGTGATTGGGGCAGTTATTGGCTGTTTCGTCAGTTGGTTGTTGGTAACGGCCGTTGCGCGCGTAGGCATTAATTATTCCATTGCGGAGGGGACTGGCGACATAACCGCCTTAATAGGCAATCGGCTTTATCCCAGTATTCCTCTCGTAAATATTATTTTTTATGGAGTCGCGGTTGTATTTATCGCCGCGCTGGCGTCGTTGATCCCGGCCTGGCAAGCTTCGCGCAATGAGCCGGCCGAGTCGCTGCATCATATATAAAGGCTGCTGGTTGCAAGTAAGAGAACGTCTTGCTTTGCCACCTGCTACCTGCAACTTGCCACTTGCGGTTTATCCATGTTAGGGAGAATTTAATGGCAATAAAGAAATTTTGGGTAATCGCCTACCGTGATTTGATCAGAAATAAGCGGCGCACCTTTTTGACATTGATCGCAGTGGCTCTGGGAATGATGATACTCATTATGATGAGCGGCTTGATAGCGGGCATCATTGCCGGCGGCCTGCGCGATAATATCCGGCTCAACACGGGGCATATACAACTGCGCGATGACTCCTATGAAATAGAAAGGTTGAGCCTGTTGTCACGCGATCTATTGCAAAATAGTGATGCCCTAAAAGCCCAGGCCGAAGCGCTCAGTGAGGTACAATCAGCCGCGCCTGTTTTATGGTCCAGCGGCGTTCTCAGTACGGTGCGCGAATCGGCCGGTTTACAAGTGACCGGAATTGATCCCGCCGATGATTTTCACGCGCCCGTTCGCAATGGGATTGTAGCCGGCGAGTATCTATCCGCAGACAGCCGGGGGCAGATTCTAATCGGTAAAAGGCTGGCCGATGACATGGATATCACAGTTGGGCAGCGCGTAAGTCTTGCTATGGGTGACAGCGCCGGTCAAGTAAATGAGGACATATTCACCGTGACGGGCCTGTTCAATACTGGCTTTATAAATTATGACCAGAACACCGTGATTATGCCTCTGGCGCAAGCCCAGGCCTTCACCAATAGCGGCGACCGCGCCAGCAGCGTCATCATAATGCTCAACGATCAAGCGGACACAGCGAAAGTAGCTGCGGCCTTACAAGCGCCGGGTATCCAGGTCCTTACCTGGGAAGATTTAAATGCCATTTTGCTGACGCTGATGGAACAGACGGGAGGGTTCTATTACGTTCTTTATATCATCGTTATCCTGGTGGTGGCTGTGTTGATTGCAAACACATTGCTGATGTCCGTTTTCGAGCGCACGCGTGAAATGGGCATCCTGGCTTCGCTGGGCATGAAAGGGCGGCAAATCATGCTGATGGTTCTCTTTGAAGCTGTCATTCTGGCGCTGATAGGTGTGGTTGTCGGACTTGTACTCGGCGGCGGTCTTACGGCTTATTTGGGCAGAGTCGGCATTGAATTTAGCGCCGACGCGATGGGTTCAGTTGAAGGTATGGCTTTGGGAGCCAAGATGTATCCTGCATTTGCTCCGGGTGAAGCCATCACGCTCTCATTGTTAATGTTTTTTATTGTTTCGCTGGTATCTATCTATCCGGCCTGGTATGCCGCGCGTATGGAACCGGTGAAGGCTTTGCATGCACTGTAAATGTGATGCACTTAATAGAGGATAGATAGTGTCTCGCCATAACCAGTGTGTTGCGAATAGCCTCTTGCGTAGAATGCCTTTGGTTACGCAATACGCAACACGTATTTGGCGAAAAACTAGAGAGACTCCCAAACAGGAGATTTTAAATGTCGGTTATTGAACTGGAAAACGCAACAAAAATTTACACCATCGGCGAGGTAGAAACCCGCGCCCTGGATATGGTAACGCTTACTATTGAGGAGGGCGAGTTTACGTCGATTGTGGGGCCGTCGGGATCGGGCAAGACGACGATGCTGCAACTGATGGGCTGTCTGGATAAACCCAACAGCGGTACCGTAAAAATTAACGGGCAGGATGTGAGCCAATTTAACGCCAACAAACGCGCTGATTTGCGGCGCGAGATGATTGGTTTTATATTCCAATTTTTTGCTTTAGTGCCAGTGTTGAATGCGTATGAAAATGTGGAACTGCCGTTATTGTTGAATGGCGTCGGCGCTAAAGAACGCAAAGAACGGTCGATGTCGTTGTTGGACGCGGTGGGAATGGGTGATCGCGTCAATCATCGCCCCGATCAGTTGAGCGGCGGCGAACAGCAGCGCGTGGCGATTGCGCGCGCGCTGGCGCCCGATCCCGTGCTGGTGCTGGCGGATGAGCCGACGGCCAATTTGGATACCGAGAATGGCCAACAGGCGATGGAAATTATGCAAAAGCTTAATGGAGATACGGGGACGGCGTTTGTTTTTGCGACGCATGATGCCCGCGTGATTGCGTATGCGAGGCGGATCATTAAGATGCAAGACGGCCGTATCGTAGACAATGGCCAGAATCCAAAAAAATAAAGCATTTGGAACAATAAAAACAACATAATGAGGGGGAAGGTTATGAAACCAAAAACCAGCGTGCATCACTTCAGTAGGAGACATTATCTGTTGTGGCTGGCGCTGCCAATACTACTATTGGCAACCGTCATTACAGCCCAGGCTTCGTTTCGTGCTCAAAACGCTGATATTCAACATGCCTTCCCATATATATCGCCCCGACCCAATGCACAACTCGTGTCAACCGGAACGACCATTGCCGTACGACCAGGCTGGAATCAGGGCAGTGCCCTGTTGGAGACAATAGACTTTACCGTCTCCGGCGCGCAGTCAGGATACCATCGTGGACAGACAATCCTGGCAGATGATCAACAGACGATTCTGTTTCGCCCAGATGAACCATTCCTGGCAAATGAAACAGTTTTTGTCACCATCGACGTTGGCAATTCCGGATTTAACTTACCGCGCTACTTTCGCTACTCATTTCATATTTCGCCCCCCGTTCCCCGATTGTTGCAACCTACAAGCCTGATAGAAACAGGCTGGCGACAGGAAGCACAAACGTCGGCAACTGAACCGCAATTGCCGGCGCCGGCGCACTCATTCAGGACTGCGCCAGTCGATCTGCCTGTCTTTACGATTACGGCCGTCGAAGAGGATTTGGGCGCCGGTTATATTTTTCTGGCCTACTTCAATTATGCTGATTTCCTGCAGTCAAACGCCTATCTGCTCATTTTGGACAACAGCGGTAAACCTGTTTATTATGACCGACTGCATCCCTTACTCGCTGCGCTTGACTTTAAGAAGCAGCCCAATGGTCTTCTTACCTATTTCAATCCCGATCCGTTACAGCAAAAGTTCTTTGCGCTGGACAACAATTACCAACTGGTCGACTTTTATGAAGCAGGCAACGGATATGAAACTGATTTACACGATTTGCAAATTTTGGACAACGGCCATGCACTGCTGATGATCCACGATCGGCGTCAGGTTGATATGAGCCAACTCTTTCCCGGCGGCAATCCCAATGCAACCGTAGTCGGGTGTGTTATTCAAGAAATCGACACGGCTAAAAATGTGGTTTTCGAATGGCGCAGTTGGGATCATATCAGTATTCTGGACAGTAACCAAGACCTGACGGCCGATTTAATTCGTTACATTCACTGCAATTCGGTGGAACATGATAATGATGGGCATCTTCTGATCTCCAGCCGTCATCTGGACGAGGTGACCAAAATCGACCGCAATACCGGCGACATAATCTGGCGATTGGGCGGCGCCCAGAATGACTTCACCTTTACCAATGACTCTGGCTTCTCTTACCAGCATGACGCTCGCCGCTTGCCTGACGGACACATCACTGTTTACGATAATGGTAATTTACACAACCCGCCTGTCTCACGCGGCGTCGAGTATGCTGTTAATGAAACAGACATGACGGTCACCCGTGTGGCCGAATTTCGTCATGATCCGGAAATATTTGCGCCAGCCATGGGCAATATGCAGGGTTTGCCGCCAGGTAATTCAATCATCGGCTGGGGCGCATCAAGCGATCCTATTTTAACTGAGTTCGCATCCGATGGGTCGATTGTGTTTACGCTGAGTTCAACCGGTACAAATGGCAGTTACAGGGCCTTTCGCTTTCCTTGGACAGGATATCCCACCTGGCAACCCACGCTGGTTGCCGAGGCAGATGGCTCCGACATAGACCTGTATTTTAGTTGGAATGGCGCTACGGAAATTGCTTCTTACCAAATTTACGGCGGACAAGATCGAAATCAGCTTACCTTGTTGGCGACTGTGTCTAAAGAGGGTTTTGAGTCTACTTTCACCTTTGCTGCGCCAACAGACGACGTCTGGTTTTTTGAGGTGATGCCCATTAACAAGGATGGCCATACCACTCAAATTTCTAACTTAGTGATCGTTGGGGGTGCACAAACTTACCTGCCGATCATCTCAAGGAATGATTAAACGAAAAGTATGGAATTGAAGCAAATGTATAACGAACGGTCTGTTGGCGCGCTGGCTGAGGCGCTGCAGGCTGAATACGTTCAATTTGACAAAACCAGCTTTATGGCGCAGGTTTTTAGCGCTGATTGGGACGATTTGGAATTGAAACAGCGTATGCGCCGCATCACTGAGTCGTTGGATGGTTTGCTGCCGCGAGATTATCGCGCCGCGCTGGGTGTATTGCGCGGGGCGCTGCCGCGGCTGCCAGAGCAGGGTTTCGAGAAGATGGTTTTCCCCGACTTTATTGAGGTGTATGGGCTGGATGATTACGAAGCGTCGATCCCGGCTTTGGAGCTGTTTACACAGTCTGTTTCGGCGGAGTTTGCGATACGGCCGTTTATCCTCCGCTACCCTGATCAAACAATGGCTCAAATGTTGGCCTGGTCACAACATGAAAGTCCACATGTACGCCGCCTGGCCAGCGAAGGCTGCCGCCCGCGGTTGCCCTGGGCGCTGGCGCTGCCGGCGCTCAAGGCCGATCCGGCGCCGGTTCTGCCGATTCTGGAACAATTGAAGCAGGACGAGTCGGAATCGGTACGGCGCAGCGTAGCCAACAACCTCAACGACATTGCCAAAGACAATCCTGATGTTGTCATTGGCGTGCTGCAAGAGTGGCAGCAAATCGAGACAACAGAAATGCGCCGGCTTACGCGTCATGCTTTGCGCACCCTGCTCAAGCAAGGCAATCCACAGGCGCTGGAACTGCTGGGTTACCCCAGCGATCCGGCAATTGGCGTGCATGATCTGGCCGTTGAGCCGCGCGCCATCCAACTGGGCGACAAGGTGACTTTGTCGTTTGTGATCGAATCGTTGAGCGACAAGCCGCAAAATTTGATGATCGATTTTGTCGTGTATTATATGAAGGCCAACGGCAAGCAGGCGCCAAAGGTGTTCAAATTAACCCAGAAAACGCTGCCGCCGGGTGAGCGGCTGCCGGTCAGCAAAACAATCTCGTTCCAACCTATTTCCACGCGCAAATATTATTCCGGTGAACACGGGATCGCGCCGCAGGTAAACGGCCGTCTTTTCGAGCGCGTCACTTTTATGCTGGCGGTGAATGTTTTCTAATGTTTCTAACCCAGAAATAGTATAGCGCTCATTCCAAATCACGCTTAAAAACGTTTACCTTACACAGATGTAGATGTGTAATTAATATTGAGGTGATTTGATGGCCAAACCAATGATTAGAACCCAATTACTGCTAGAACCAGAACAGCACACAAGTCTTTCGCACATTGCGCGTGAGGAAAACCGCAGTGTTTCTGACCTGGTAAGAGAAATTGTACGGGAGGCTTTGGCCGAGCGAGAACTGGCAGTACGCCGGCAGCGTGCTGCCAAGGCTCTGGAACGGCTAAATCAATTACGAGAAGCAGGCCCGTTGTATTCTGGCGATCCCATTGCTGAGGTCAGGGCAGAACGAGAAAAGCAGGTGGATGAACTGTGGCGCGAATCGTAATGGACGCCAACGTGGCGCTGGCGTTGGCGGTAAAGTTGTCGTACTCTAACCATGCGGCGACCAAAATGGCAGCCTGGCAAGCACAGGGCGGTGAGCTGTTTGTTCCGACATTATGGGCCTACGAAATTGTGAGCGGCCTGCGCAAAATCGTAACGGCCGGCGCCTTGTCAACTGCTGATGCGCAAACACGCCTTGAGGCGCTGCTTGCTTTAGAGATACAGATCGTTCCACCGTCTTTGGAATTAAACCGGCGCGCGTTGATGTGGTCGCAGAAAATTGGGCAAAGTGCTGCTTACGATGCCCAATACCTGGCCCTTGCCGAGCAATTGAACGCAGAACTATGGACGGCCGACGGCCGGTTAGCAAATGGCGTTCAAACAGCAGGGGCGGATTGGGTGCATAAACTCGGCTCTCCTTCCATCCTCTCTTCATAGAAAACTTCTATAACCCTCAATCGAAAAACACAATATTGCACATGAGCAATGACACTTACCCAGAAGCTTGGTCTGGCGTATATTCAAAGAGGGCTGCAATTAAGCAAATTCGTAATTAAGCAGCTTGTTTGGAATCTTGCACGGGGCCGCAAATGGATGCGCAGACACAAAAATTGGCAACACAACAGGCAGATTTCTGCAGCGTCTTTGCCAATGCCCGGCGCATTATGATTCTGTGGACATTGACCGATGCAGAAATGTCTGTAGGGGAAATTGCAACGGCCGTTAACGCATCCCTGCAAAACACATCCCAACATCTGCGCATCATGAAAGAGAAGGGCATTTTATGTACACGACGCGATGCTCAAACGATCTACTACCGCCTCGCCGAGAATGAACGCGCCCCAATTTGTCAACTGCTTGTACAAGCCCGTCAAGGAAAAGGAGATTAACATGACCGTAGCAACAATAGATTTAAATGATATTCAAGCCGCAAAGGTAATTGATGCCCGCGGCAGCGCCTGCCCTGGGCCATTACTCGAGGCCAAAAAGGGCATTGGCGCTATCAAGCCGGGTGAAGTGTTGGAAATCTGGTCTGGTGATCCCAAAACCAAGGACCAACTGCCAAAATGGGCCAAGAAAGTTGGTCAGGAATATTTGGGTTTTGTCTCCGCCGCCGGATATGACCGTATATTCATTAAACGTGTGCGTTAGTTGGAAGATTAATGGTTGTGAGCAATGACACAGGATTACAAAATTCTGATTCTGGCGACGCTGTCCGGCGGTTACGCCGGGGCCGATTCGGTGGGGCAGTTGCATACTGATTATCCGGCAAATGTTTACATCCTGCCTGTCGTTTGCCCGGCGATGTTCCCGGAAACGTTTTATTTACGGACCTTTGAGCGCGGGATTGATGCCATTCTCGTGATGTACAGCGGCACCGATTGTCCCTACAAAGGGGGCGCTGAACGCACGGCCGAAATCATTAACCGTGTCTATCCGCTGATGCAGGAGCGGAGCATTGACACGCGGCGGCTGCGTCTCTCGGCGATTTGTACAGTGTGTACACGGCCGTTTCTCAACGAAGTCATCAATATGAACCAGGTATTGGATGAAATTGGCAGCGTGCGGGCAGAACTGGCTGTCAGCCCACTTCCTGAGTTGGTAGCGGCATAGGACGGGGAGGCTGAATAAACATGCAAGTACGTGACCTTCAAGTAGATGCGCTGGTTGTTGGCGGCGGAATTGCCGGTATGCAGGCGGCGCTGGATTTAGCTGACCAGGGCTACCACGTCGCATTGGTAGAAAAAGAAGCCAGCATCGGCGGTAAAATGATCGCCTTGAGCAAAGTCTTCCCAACCCTCGACTGCTGCAGCTGCATCACCACACCCAAAATGTCGGCAGTCGCCCACCACGAAAATATTGCGCTTGTTTACCTATTGTGAGGTTGAAGCTGTGCAGCAAAATGGGTACGGCTTCAAGGCGCAGGTCGTGCAAAAACCGCGTTACGTTATCGAAGAAGATTGCACCGGCTGCCGCCACTGCGAATATGCCTGCCCGCTGGATATTCCCTCGCCGTTTGACATGGGTTTGGGCGCGCAGCGGGTGATTCGCGTGCCTTTCTCAACGGCCGTTCCCCAAAAAGCTGTACTCGACATCGAAAATTGCATCTTATGTGGCAAATGTGAACAAGCATGTCCCGATAATTGCATCGATTTCACCCAAACCGCTTTAGACTTTGTGATTGAAGCTGATGCTGTGGTGTTGGCCACCGGTTTTGAACTGACTCCCACAAATGCTAAAGCGGAATACGGCGGCGGAAAACTGCTGAATGTGGTTGATGCGCTGACTGTCGAGCGTTTGCTGGCGCCCACCGGCCCCTATGGGCATGTGTTACGGCCGTCCGACGGCAAAGAACCGGAATCAATCGCCTATGTGCAATGTGCCGGCTCGCGTGACAAGACCCTGGGTATCGAATATTGCTCGCGCATTTGCTGCATGTATGCCATCAAACAGGCGATGCTGCTCTCTGGGGCGCTGCCGCTGGCCGACATCACCATCTACTACATGGACATTCGCACCTTCGGCAAGGGGTATGAGCAGTTCTATCAAAATGCGCGCGCAATGGGCATTGAGTTTGTCAAGGGCAAAGTGGCGCGCATCACCGCCGATGAAGACCACAATCCGCAGGTGCGTGTGGAACTGATTGACGATGGTTCGCGCGTAGTTGAACAGCCCCATGACCTGGTTGTGCTGTCGGTGGGTATGGTGCCCAGCTTCAATCCACAAGCTATTTATGACGTGCCAATTGCCTCATCTGATGGCTTTATATCGACACCGGCGGCCAACCTTTCTCCCTGTCTCACAGGCCGTTCCGGCGTCTTTGTGGCTGGGACGGCCGCCGGACCGATGGATATCGTCGATTCGATTATCATGGCTGGAGCCGCCGCAGCCGAAACGGCCGCCTACCTGGAAGAGCAGAAGCAAGCCGGGGTTAATGGCAACGGCCGTTTAGCTATCCCCGCCACCCGCAAGAGAGTTAAGCTATGCCTGACAAAGAACCCATTCCTGAGGAAGAAATTCGCATTGGGGTTTATACCTGTCAATGCGGCGGCAACATAGGCGATGTCGTGCGCTGCGCCGCTGTGGCCCAGGCTGCCGCTAAGTTCGCCGATGTCGTCGTTTCACGCGATGATATGTCGATGTGTTCCGATGCCGGGCAGGCGCTGATCGAAGCCGACATCAAAGAACGTGGCGTGAATCGGGTGGTTATTGGCGCCTGTGCGCCCATCGCTGCACGAACAAACCTTTCGCGGCACGGTTGCCCGCGCCGGCCTGAATCCCTACTTTTACCATCATGTCGGCTTGCGTGAGCAGGATAGCTGGGTGCATCATGATGATCCTGACGGCGCGACCAACAAGGCGCTGCGTTTGATGGCGGCCGGTGTGGCCAAAGCGCGGCTGCTCGATCCGCTGCAGCCGATTCGGCTGGCAGCGCAGCAGCACGCCTTGGTGATTGGCGGCGGCGTGGCCGGTTTGCGCAGCGCTCTGGACATTGCGCGGCGTGGCCTCAAAGTCACCCTGATCGAAAAATCACCCTTTTTGGGCGGCCATATGGCACAGTTGGAGACGGTTTTCCCTACAGGCGAAAACGCGCGCCAATTACTGCAAGGGTTGATCGAAAAAACCACCACACATCCCAATATCACGATTTACACGTATGCCGAGTTGGTTGGTGTGAAAGGGTATGTGGGCGATTTTCAGGTGCAGATTCGCCAGCAGTCACGCGGCGTCAGCGATGATATGGCAGACACGATTCTGTCTGCCGAGATGCCAACGTGCCGGATGAATTCAATTATGGGCTGAGCGAACGTACAATTGTGTATCGCGCTTACCCTGGCTGTTATCCGGCGACTCCGGCCGTTGATTGGGATAAGTATGTAGACGGCAGCATTTGGATTGATGAACGGCCGTTGCATCTCGAAAACAACCCACGTACCTTTGACTTAACGGTTGGGGCAGTCGTAGTCGCCACCGGTTTCCGTCCTTACGAACCACATCCGGGCGAATATGGTTATGGCGAACTGCCGCAAGTGGTGACGCTGCCGCAGTTGATTCGTTTGTTGGCGCTAACTGAGGAGGGGGAGCAATTGGAATGGCACGGCCGTTGCATCCGTAATATCGCATTCATCCATTGTGTTGGCAGCCGCCAGTTAGATGGTTTCAATCCGCCGCAGCCAGATGGGCAGGTCAACAATTACTGCTCGCGGGTTTGCTGCACGGCTACACTGCAAGCCGCCAATGAACTGCGTGAACGCTATCCCACACTCAACATCTTCGACATTTACGAGGATATTCGCACTTATGGACGTGGGCACGAAACCTATTACACCCAGGCGTCACAAAATATGGTGCGCTTCTTACGCTTCCATGATGACGAACTGCCACAGGTAATGGCCGCACCCTCTGACGACGATTATCCACTGTTGGTGCGTGTGAAAGATTATTTGACCTGGGGTGAGGAACTGGAACTGCCGGTTGATCTGGTGGTGCTGGCGGTGGGCATGATGCCCAATCCGATAGACGACATCATCAAGCTGCTTAAGGTTGCGCCTGGCACAGACCGCTTTTTGTTGGAAGTGCATCCCAAGTTGCGGCCGGTGGAAACGGCCGTTGCTGGTGTTGTGCTCGCCGGTACCGCACAAGGCCCGATGAATATCCAGGAAAGCTGCGCCGCTGCCTCAGCCGCTGCGGCCAAAGTTGCCACGTTGTTGAGCCAGGGTCAGGTGGAATTGGAGCCGTTTGTGGCCCTGGTAAATGCTGAGCGTTGTGATGGCAGCGGTGAATGTGTCAAGGTCTGTTGTTATGAAGATGCTATCACGTTGCAAACCGTGGTGGTCAATGGCCGCGAGCAAAAAAGGGCTGTTGTCACCCCGGCCAACTGCGTCGGCTGTGGTGTGTGCGTGAGCGCCTGTCCCAACCGCGCCATCGACCTGCAAGGCTGGACACTTGACCAATACGATGCCATGGTCGATGCGATTACCGCCGACGTAATGCCTGTAATGGAGTTTGCCTAATGAGCAATAAACGTGAAGATGCCAAAAAAAGAGCCATTTTTCTCAAACGGCTGCGCGAACAGCACAAAGAAACGGTTGCCGATGCCCAGGCGCTGCTAAAAGCACAAAAAGCGACCCGCCGTGAGATTTGTCAACCGATGCGCGATGCAGCCAAAACTGTGCCCGAAATCGCTGCTGCGACCGGCATTCCGGCGCATGAGGTGCTGTGGCACATCACCGCCATGAAAAAATATGGCCTGGTCGTGGAAACTGGCATGTGCGGCGATTATTACCTCTACCAACGCGTAAAGGATGGTCAAAAATGAGTACGCGTGTTGACCCTGATTTACTCATCAACCTCAAGGATTATGGCGCGGTTGGCGCGGAAAAATGTTTCAACTGCGGCACTTGCACGGCGATGTGTCCGCTGACCAGCGATGCACATCCTTTCCCGCGCAATATGATTCGGCTGGCACAAATGGGCATGCAAGATCAACTGCTCGCCAGCACGGATCCCTGGTTGTGTTATTACTGCGGCGATTGTGCCAGCACCTGTCCTAAAGAAGCGGAACCGGGCGAGACGATGATGGCGCTGCGCCGCTGGCTGACGGCGCAATATGATCCCACGGGTTTGAGCGCCAAATTGTATACGTCGGAAACGGCCGTTATCAAAACTATCCTGCGTATCTGCTTAATCGTATTACTCTTTTTCGTCGGCTATCACGTTATAACCGGCTTCGACAATATCGTAACCGATTCTGTGCAGCTCAACACATTCGCCCCGGTGATGGTGGTCTGGGCGCTCGTCTTGCTGCATGGCGTGCTTTTGTTCTGGCGCATGCTTAGAGGCGTTTTCAGTATGGGCAAACATGTGCTGGACTCCGATAACAACAGAGGTCAAAATTCCACTGCGTGTCTATCTGGAAACCTTCCCCGTGTATGTGGTCACTTTTTTTAGCCAAAAACGCTGGCGCGATTGCAGTGATGATCACAGCCGCTGGTTCAAACATCTGCTGCTGGTGTCAGGCTATGTCATCATGCTGGCGTTGATTATGGGCTTTCTATGGTGGTTCCAAACTGACAATTTATACCCGATCTGGCATCCGCAGCGCTGGTTGGGTTATTACGCCACCATTGTCCTGATCTACACCTCCTCTGAGGCGCTGTGGGCACGTTGGCGTAAACAGGAGCAACTGCATCGTTTCTCGCAGCCGACGGATTGGTTGTTCCCGGCCTTCATTTTGGTGGGCGCAGTTACTGGCATTTTTGTCCACATCTTTCGCTATGCCGGTTGGGCCTGGCTGACTTACATCATTTACGTGATTCATGTGATGGCGATGGTGGCGATGTTAGACACGGAGGTGGGCGTGGGTAAATGGGCGCACCTGTTTTACCGACCGTTGGCCATGTATTTGGAAGCTATCAAGGTGCGCGTGCGTGCAGAAGAATTGGTGCCTGATTTGGCACCGACTGGGATGGATTAATTATATAAGCGAGGTGTGCCAGGCACGGGGTAGAAAGCCTGGTCAAATAAACAATTAACACCCCGTGCCGGGCACTGCCAAAGGGAGATGATTTCATGAACGAAAATGGAAATAGACAAAATGGTGGTGGTTTGTAATCATGCGGATGCACCACATGTGATGCCGACGTTGATTATGGGCGCCTCTGGGGTGGGGATTGGTGATGATGTGATGTTGTTCTTCTGCCCAGGTGGAGCCACCGCCTTGGTCAAGGGCGAGTTAGAAAAGATTCGCGACAAACATCTGAAGGGTTTGCCGGATCCGGTACAGCTTTATGATGACATTGTGGCCGAAGGTGGCCGTGTCATCTTGTGCGAACTGGCGTCTGGAGAACAAAGATATTGACGTAGCAGATGTGCGTGAGGGTGTCGAAATCCTGAATGCGCCTTCCTTCTTGCTGGATGCACAAGGAGCCGGCTTATCATTGGTGTTCTAGGCAAATTATGCAATATGTTTTTGGCCCGGTCCCCTCGCGGCGACTGGGCCAATCTTTAGGAATCGATACGATTCCACTGAAGACATGTAATTGGAACTGCGTCTACTGTCAGCTTGGCCGCAGTATGCCGCTGACCAATGAACGCCGTGAATATTTTCCGCGTCAGGGAATTCTATCTGAAGTGAAGGACTCTCTGGCAGCGCATAAACCCGGTGAAATTGATTGGGTAACCTTTGTCGGATCGGGTGAACCAACGCTGCATGTTGGTTTAGGTTGGCTTATCCGTCAGGTCAAAGCGCTGACCGATATTCCCATTGCTGTGATCACAAATGGATCGCTGCTGTATTTGCCTGAGGTGCGTCAGGCATTGGCTATGGCGGATGTTGTGATGCCTTCGTTGGACGCAGGAACGGCCGTTCATTATCGTTACCTCAATCGCCCCCACCCCGACATTACCTTTGCACGCCATATTGCCGGCCTGATCGCCTTCCGGAATGAATACGCTGGCCAATTGTGGGTCGAGGTGATGCTGATCAAGGGATTGAATGATACGGAAGAGGCCCTCCTGGCCATCAAAACTGTTTTAGATGAGATTCGACCCGACGCTGTACACCTCAACCTGCCCACGCGTCCACCGGCTGAAACCTGGGTGCGGCCGTCTGACGATGAAGGCATTATGCGTGCGCTGGCTGTTCTGGGTGACGTTGCCGCCGTGGTGCATCCGGCTGAAGGCAGTTTTGATTTAAGCGGATGTGCTGATGTGGAAACGGCCGTTCTGCAAATTATCACCCGTCACCCGATGCGCCAGGAAGAGTTAGAAAAAGCCCTGGCACAATGGGCGCCGGATCAGGTTGCGGAAACATTGGCCAGATTAACCGCCAGTGGACAGGCGCAAATTGTTAAGCGGCTGGGAACCTGTTTTTGGAGCGCTGCCTCTGCTCATTATCCGGACGAAACACAAGGTAATATAACCCTGTAAAAATCGTTGCTCACTTTATGTCAGTTGAGTTGGTTGACTACCTTTTGGTAGAGGTTGAGGTAGGCATTGTCGGGGTCATATTTAGCTTTGACTTGATCGTATTTTGATTTGTCGTAGATCGACCAAAACTGGTCATGGCTAAAGAAGGTATCGGAATAGAGACACTTAAGCCCGCCCAATTCCATCAGCTTATTCTCAATCTGCTTGTTGTAATGGTAAGGTTCCATGTGATCTTCAAGGTCCATGGAGATGTAAAAGCCAAAATCGAGCACAAATTCAGATTTGGGATTGTAGAGCGGGTAGGCGCCGATGGGCTTGGTTGTTTTGACGGGGCAGTACCAGAGTGGATATATGTGGAGCTCGTTTGCTAACCAGGCGTCAAATTCTGCGGCCACGTTAATGGCTACGGCAGCATCTTGAATGAGGGCTTCTTTACGTTTTGTCTCTAGAAAAACGAACCTGGCGCCCCCTTTTTTTCTGAATCTATTTCGCATTTTGCCTATTTTTATGAGCCTATCTGACCTCAACACAATTCGGCCGAGGGTTCTTCTGAATAGGGGATTTAATAGAACCGAACCGATGAAGTTCTTTTGGTCAGTCGCCCAAAAAGCATCCGGGTCCCAACGCCAAATGTAATCTTTGATAGCCAGGTATTTAACCGCAACAGTTGGGTCTTGAACGCTCTTGAAAAAGGGCTCATGAAGGGGAACAAAAGGCTTTTCTGTTGGAGGCTGGTTTGCAGCGAAGTTGCCAATGAGCAGGATGTATTCACCTGGAGAGAAGCTGACTCCTTCAATAAAATCTGCCTTACTTACCTTAACTTCCCTAACGAGGGCTTCAAAAAAAACTTTAGCCTGGGAGAACCTGAGATAGCGCAGTTTTACAAATGGGGTCACCACGTTGAGTTTGATGTTGCATTTGAGAACGTATCCAAGGGACCCATATGAATTGGGCAGCATGTAGAAGATGTCTGAGTTGGATTTGGGTGAGCAATGAATAACTTTGCCTTCGCCCGTCAGCAGGTCAAAGTCGGTCACCATCTCGTGAATCAAACCGAATCTGAAGCTGGAAGATTGCCCGCCTAAGCCGGCTATCGCTCCGCCGACTGTGATCGATCTTAACTCAGGTACGGCCTGGGGCATCAGGTTGAAGGCTAATGTGACATTGACTAGATCATAAAAAGTGGTCATGCCCTCAATCGTGGCAATGTTTTTGTCTGTATCGACGCTAAGCACTTGATTAAAATGGCGAAGGTCTAAATTAGGATTTTTGTCTCTATCTTTGAATATGTGTTTAACATTCTTCTTGATTGAGATGCTTTGACCCTGGTAGAGCAGGGTCTTGAACTGTTGAATAGCCGCAGCTTCTTTTTGTTTATATGCTGCCGCAGAAGTTACTGTGTGTATCATTGGTACCTTTTTTGCAGAAAATAAATCAGCGACTATACGTTCATAAGCTGTTGCTACAAACCAAATCGCTAAGTTAGATAACGGGGAGTTGCCAACAATGCTGGTCGCTAACAATGCTAACGTTTAATAGATTGCCCTGGCATACCCAGCAAATCAGCATTGGATGGATGATGCACAAAACCCCAAAATGCATCTTGTGGCCGGTTGGGCAGATCGAGGCTGCGCCGGATCATATACACTGTACGCCGCAATTCAAACCCGGTTATTGGGACAAATACAACTCTCCCTTGAGACACCGCCCAGGTAGCTGCCAATGTAGATACAAACGCCACGCCAAACCCCGCTTCTACCGTCTTGACAATTGCCTCAGCATTGCCTAATTCCAGGAAAATATTTAAATCATCCAGCGTTATATCGTGTTTGGCCATCTCGGTTAGTAAGACCCGGCGTGTGCCGGAAGTGGGTTCACGCATGAGCAATGGTTCCAGCAAAAGTTCTTCCGGCTCGATTGTTTGTCGTAATGCCCAAGGGTGATTGACCGGGGTAATTAAAGCAATGTGATCGGTGAAAAACTCCTGGCATTCGAATTCCTGGTCACACAAGTCATAGCTGCTGACCACGGCCAGATTAGCTTCCCCTTCCAATAATTGAGGGATAACATGTTCGGGTGTGCAGCCCAAAATTTTAACCTGCACACCGGGATGCCATTGGCGAAAACGGGCGGCTAACTGCGGCAAAATGTACTTGCCTGCCGTCGTGGAACAAGCAATCCGCAATTCTCCCACAATTTTCTGTTGCAAAGACGCCATCATCTCCTGCATTTCTAGAGATTGATGGAGGAGTTTATGTGCCCAGGGCAATAATAGACGTCCGGCTTCTGTGAGGCGCAACGCATGGCCGGAGCGATCAAATAATTCGCTGCCCAATTCCTGCTCCAGCATTTTTATGCGATGGCTGATTGTAGGCTGCGTGAGATGCAAATGTTTGGCAGCTGCAGAAAAACTGAGGTTTTCCGCAGCGTAGATGAAGGCTTCGAGTTTTGTCAGTTCAACCATAGGTCAACTCCAGGTTTTAATTTACCATCTGGTTGCCCTGGACGACTTTATTCCAAATACATCGCCGAGGCGGCAAAGGCGTCTTCCGGGATGCCGGAAAAGCTGCCATCAGGGAACATGGCTAATTCATAATTCTCGCCGCTGTACGTGTAAAAGGCAAAGCCCCACTTATCGCCGCCAAAGTAGCGCAGACGACATAAATGAACGGGCGTGTTACGCAGATGTTCAATCATTTCTTCGCGCGTTTCCGGCCAATCCTCCGGCGGCCAGCCTTCGGCGACAACGGGTTCGGTGTAGGCGTCAATGTAACAAAACTGGCCGCGGAAGCGAATGTCCAGCCGGGTATATTTCCCGGCATAATTTTCGGCCGCAAATTTATTGATGCGCTGCGTGACTTCGCGTTTTTTAGCGTCTGGTATCTTTTTGCCACCAGAATCGGGGTCAAATAGCCATCTTTTTTGTGACATGGTTTCTCCTACATAATATTTCCCGGATTTGATTGTAAAGAATGTTATGCTGTTACCTGCTTGTGAGCAAATCCACAAATCTCAGTCGATCAAGATTTTCGAGACGAATGCCGCAAATAACCCGAATAAGGGTCATTTTGATAATGATCGCTTTGCCCCGAGTGCGAGCCCAATCAATGACTTCACACGTTTTTTTAGTTCGATGGATGTAACGGTTTTGGACATCTTTCACCTCTTCTGTAATATATGCAAATTATTTAACATATGTAAATCACAACATTTTGTCAGGAAGACAAGCTGTACACTTCCCTACGGTTCCTCGTGGTCGTTAAACAAAGAGATTCTAAAATGTTTTTGGTATGGAATGTTCGCAAGTTTTGTTGTATTATTACAACAGAAACATAAAAATTGGGCGTAATTTTGTCCCAGCTTATAAAATTGACATTTATCAGAACATGCGGTCTAATAAAGAAGACAAGTTGTAACAAAAGACGTTTGTGGCAGTGTTTATGAAGAAATCTCAATCACTATCTGTTTTATCCCGACTGACGGACATCCATGAAGAAATTAAGCAAACTTACGTGAAATACCCTTACCCTTGGGTCATTGGCTACAGCGGCGGTAAGGACAGCACAACGACTTTGCAATTGGTCTGGTATGCGCTGGCAGAACTCATGCCAGAACAACGTACCAAACCAATTTACGTGATTTCCACTGATACCAAAGTGGAAACGCCCGTTTAGATAAAGTAGCCGAACACGGTGAGGTGATCCTTGTGTTGGGCAGCCGGCGAGGAGAAAGTGCGACGCGAGATCAGGTGCTAAATATGCACCGCATCACTGGCATGACATTGGCGCGGCATGGACAATTGCCCGGCGCGTGGGTGTATATGCCCATTGAGCAATTTACGACAGATGATGTGTGGACATATCTCATGCAAGTAGATTCACCTTGGGGCGGCGATAATTTGCAGTTAGCGTCGCTCTATCAATCGGCTCAGGACGGCGAATGCCCTTTAGTCGTCGATGATAAAACATCCTCATGCGGTAATTCCAGATTTGGCTGCTGGGTTTGCACGGTTGTGAACAAAGACAAGTCTATGGAAGCGATGATTGATTCAGGTGAGGAATGGATGATTCCCTTGTTAGAGTACCGGGATTGGCTTTCTTCGACCCAAGACCCGGCCATTAAACCTGAACAAAGAGAGTATAAAGGGCGCGACGGCCGTATCAAAATTACTCAATCCGGTAAGCTGCGCTGGCGCACGTACACCTTGGATTTTTCGCGCCAAATGCTGCACAAGCTGTTAGAAACACAGACGGAAATCCAAAAGGACAATCCAGGTACCAGTTTGATTAGCCTGGATGAACTACGAGAAATCCGCCGTATTTGGTTGCTGGAGCGGCAAGATTGGGAAGATTCGCTGCCGGGGATTTACACGGCCGTTACCGGTCAACAACTCGCTTGGGAACAGGACGACGCGACTATGCCTGGTCAATTAGAAGCAGAATTATTGGCCGATCTGACGACTGAAAATGACGTGCCAACACGCCTGGTGCAGAAGTTGTTTGACGCCGAATGGCAGCATCAGGGAATGTACCGGCGGGCTAAAATCCATCGCCGCATTGAAAAAATTTTCCGTGAAGATTGGCGCTCCATAGTTGAAGTTGAGGCAGAAATGGCGCGACGGCAGGCTGAGGCAAACGCATGATTCTGCATAAAGTGACCCTGAATAACTTCGGCATTTACGGCGGTGATACTTCTTTTGATCTGACGCCGCAAAGCGGGGAACGATTTCAGCGTCCCATCATCCTTTTCCGCGGCAAAAATGGAGTGGGCAAAACCACCTTGGCGGAAGCAATTCGACTCTGTTTGCACGGCAAGCTGGCGCTAGGGGGTCGAACCCGTCAACGGGATTACGAAACATATCTGCAACAACGCTTACATCGTAACGAGAATGGGGAAACGGCCGTATCCGCCCACATCACGCTTGAATTCGAGCATATTTTTCTGGGCCGTCGTCACCAATACCAGGTACAGCGGGCGTGGCAGAAGAACGGCAGTCGCTTGACTACAGAACTGCACATCTGGGTTGATGGTGAGCTGCTTAACGAAAGCGAGGACGAAAAAGATTTCTTGCTACGAGAACTGGTTCCAACAGGTGTTGCCGAACTGTTTTTCTTCGACGGCGAAAAAATTGCCACACTATCTGAAGAAGGCGCGGGCAGCGCCGATTTGCTGGCCGATGCGGTGAAGAATTTGTTAGGGTTGCATCTGGTCGAGCAGTTAGACCGTGACCTGGATGTGTATTTGACGCGGCAAACCGGGGTGCAAGAATTACAAACCTACCAGACCGAATTAGGTCGGTTACATGATGAAGAGACGGAATTGGCTCAGCAACGTGAAGATGCACGTGACCAATTAGCTGAGTGCCGCCGCCAGATTAACCGCAAACGGGAAGTTAGCACTCTGTTGGAAGGACAAATCGCTCGTGAAGGCGGGCGAACAACAGATGTTTGCGATTGCTACCCTGTGGGCGCTTAGAGAGGTGTCAGGACGGCCGTTGCCGGTCATCATAGATACGCCACTCAGTCGCCTGGATGACGACCACCGGCGGGCGATGCTGGCCGAATTTATGCCCCAGGTTGCGCAGCAGGTGATTGTATTGGCGACAACGACGGAATTTGACGAGGAAACATTTGCCTTTTTGCAACCAGCCGTTTCGCGGGCGTACCTACTGCAAGCAAATAATGTGACAACACAGGTGACCGAGCAGCCGTTACCAGCACAATTTATATCTGTCGATTCACTCACAGTTTGATAGCCCTGCAATGGATTTTGAAATTCTGAGTGAAATCACAGAGATAGAGATCATTGCCAGTGGCACAAGTATTCGTGAACTCTCACGCTTGCGACGACAATATCGAATGGGACGGTGGCGCAAATTAAAGGGTGTTGCCACAGTGATGTTAAAAGATGGTACAATACGTTTAGCAGAAATCCATTGGTATGAAGCACATGGTATTGGCGGTAAGGAATTTAAGATCAAATTTCCGTTTCTTGATTGATGATGAATACAAACAATTCAGTAATACAACATTTTGTAGTTTGTCTCAATAATCAGAACTATGAAGCCTCACTGGAAGTGGGCAAACTTTATCGTGTTATACCCGATGAACAGGCTGCAGCGCATGGATATTTTCGCGTGATAGACGAGAGCGGGGAAGATTACGCCTACGCCACAGACCGCTTCTTGTTGTTGGAACTCTCACCCCAAATTGAAGAAACATTGTTAACGGTATTGTAATTCTACCCTCCTCTTATCGCATCTATTATGGCTGGTTGTATTTCAACTGGTTGTTGAGCCAGAAGGTTTGAATCTATGCAGTTGAGTGAAATGCACTTCTCTGAGGAAGCATCGCACAAGAGATACATTTCGTGCAATTGGAGCTGCTCCCTTGTCAATGATATGGATCATAACGCCAGACAGAATACCGCTGTTGATGTTCCAATTTATCAATCACAGTAGTGATCACGATGTAATTCAATTCGCGCAGTAAAGCGAGAAATTTGCTGTTAAATGCTTGTTAGCCCTACACACATAATCGACCTTAACAATTTGATTTGACTTGCTACCCCCCATTGGCGTATGATAATGGTATCTTTGTATGCTTCTTTGAGGCTATTATGGTCATTGTCGAAACGTCGGTGTTTACCAAACAGGTTCAAAAACTACTCTCTGATGAAGAATATCGACACCTTCAGTCTGACTTGGCTACCCGTCCTGAAATGGGATCAATTATTTCCAATAGCGGTGGTTTACGTAAGGTGCGTTGGGGATATCGGGGTCGGGGTAAACGTGGCGGCGTCAGAGTGATTTACTTTTGGGCTGTTGCACAAGAACGTTTGCTGATGCTCTTGATATATCCTAAAAATGTGCAAGACAATTTGTCCCCTGCTCAGTTGAAAGCACTCAAACAGATTGTTGAGGACGAATATACATGAATGACAAATTTATGAGTGATGAATTGTTTGAAGGTTTGTTGGAAAGTGTCCGTGAGGGTGGCGCGATCTTGCGCGGTGAAAAAGATGCCTCCCGCACATTTGTGATAGAAACTCCTGATGTGAAGCAAATTCGAGAGCGGTATAAGTTATCACAGACTGAGTTTGCAGCATTATTAGGAATCAGCGTCAAGACATTGCAGAACTGGGAGCAGGGTCGTCGCACCCCTCATGGGGCTGCTCGAGTTTTGTTACAGGTTGCCGACAAGCATCCTGAAGCTGTTTGGGATGTTGTTCAGCCAGCTACTCAGTAAGTATGCTTTCTAAACGGTAGAGAGGTAGGGCTAACAATGCTTGCAGCGGAGCGCGAGACTTGGGCTCATTCAAGTAGTTCCGTCTGGCAAACTAAACCGACCGGCCCGCGCCCGCTGAAGCCGGCGTTCTATCTCTGGATCGCGTAACGAATGGAAAGGGTATCGTTTGTTGACCAGTTCTTTACGGTGCAGGATAAGCGGCTCATCAGGATGTGAGTTGAAAAACTCTGTTTTCAAGGCTTCAACAGCCGGAAATACGACGGACTGGACATGGCTCAACGCCATGATCACTCCTGTCAGACTCAAGTAACGATGATTGTGATCTCTGGAAGCATTCAAGTCTGAATTGCCAACTTCGTCTACGTAAAGACGATACTTCATATAAACTCCATCAGGACTGGTTGGAAAAAACACCTGACCTATTCTGTTGCATCCTCATCGGTGAACAAATCATTACCCATGCGGAATTTGATGTCGTTGTTGATGATGAAGTCAAAGCTCAAGTTTTCGGCCGCGTAGATGAAGGCCTCGAGTTTTGTCAGTTCAACCATAGGTCAACTCCAGGTTTTAATTTACCATCTGGTTGCCCTGGACGGCTTTATTCCAAATACATCGCCGAGGCGGCAAAGGCGTCTTCCGGGATGCCGGAAAAGCTGCCATCAGGGAACATGGCTAATTCATAATTCTCGCCGCTGTACGTGTAAAAGGCAAAGCCCCACTCATCGCCGCCAAAGTAGCGCAGACGACATAAATGAACGGGCGTGTTAGCAGATGTTCAATCATTTCTTCGCGCGTTTCCGGCCAATCCTCCGGCGGCCAGCCTTCGGCGACAACGGGTTCGGTGTAGGCGTCAATGTAACAAAACTGGCCGCGGAAGCGAATGTCCAGCCGGGTATATTTCCCGGCATAATTTTCGGCCGCAAACTTATTGATGCGCTGCGTGACTTCGCGTTTTTTAGCGTCTGGTATCTTTTTGCCACCAGAATCGGGGTCAAATAGCCATCTTTTTTGTGACATGGTTTCTCCTACATAATATTTCCCGGATTTGATTGTAAAGAATGTTATGCTGTTACCTGCTTGTGAGCAAATCCACAAATCTCGGCCGATCAAGATTTTCGAGACGAATGACGCAAATAACCCGAATAAGGGTCATTTTGAGGCGGCATATTTGATCGGCCGTCTATCAAAATCAGCTCGATTCAGGTAAAGAAAAGCGCCGATGAAGTTTACATTTTACATGGCCGTTTCTAAACGCCTAACTTCTCCCGAATAATTTCGCGAGCGTTCTGACTATCAAAACCGGACTTTTCGTAGGTCTCAATAAGGTGATCCGGCGAAACCGTGTTTTTGATACCAGGCTAATTTGGCTTCCCGTTTGTTACGGTAACCTTCATCGTGCATCATGCCAAAATGTTCCCAATACCAGGTTTCACCGCGCCACTGGATGACGAAATCTGGGCGGTAGAAGGTGCCATCGGGTGCAGATAAGCGCACATCATATTGGAAGGGGATATCACGTTCATGGAGCATGTTGGCGATGAGGGCTTCAGACTTGGACTGAACCATGTAATCGGCCAATGTACGATGGATTTTGCCTTCTTCATACCAGGCATCCATATCTTCAAATTTGGGGGCAATCGGCCGGAATTGGAAGAGGGATGAGTTGATATGATTCAGGGTGGAGCGTTCACGACGCATGAGGGAAAGTAGCGGAGCAATATCTTCCTGTACCAGGATGGTACAATGCTTTTGTGCCCGGGTAATGCCGGTGTAGAAGAGTTCGCGGGAAAGCAGACCGCGTTTGTGTTTGGGCAAGATGAAGTAAACGTGGTCAAATTCGCTACCTTGTGATTTATGGACAGAGATGGCATAGGCGAGTTCAAGATTCTCGGATACGGCCGTTTCTGACATATATTCCACGCGGTAATTCAATTTACGACTGAAGCTGACCTGAAGCTGGCGAATATAGAAGTTTGACCAACGCCATTTTTTAGCATCAAAAGCATGAATGGTCGTTAAGCCAATTTCACCGTTGTAGACTTCGATGGGTTCTTTTCTTCGCGTTTCATCATTCCATGCCCAGAGTGGATTCGATTTGGGACGATTGACAACTTGAATGACCTTATCGAAATAAGGTCACTCCACCTAATGACCCTTTATTTTCCAACAACCATTTGTTTTTGTGTTCTTGCAAAACACCGTTGATGTGCTCAATACCAAACAGTTCGCCGCGATAAGGAGAAATGACCTGTAAAGCTTCTGGGGTTGGGGTGCGGTTGGGTGATAAGACTGCATTCCACAATTTGTCAGGGCGTGCCGGATCCAAATGATTACCAGATACAGTTTCCATGTCGATGACAATCGTATCTTGCAGTAGTTGCTCAAGTTCGTTCGTGTCTTGCCAGTAGAGAACCCGTAAATCCTTGTCCACATCGCCCCCCTCTTGGACACGGGCGATCAATTCCTCTTCATCAAGATCGCGTTCTCCATCTTTCACATCCGCCAATTCGCGACGGACATAAAGTGAAGCTAAATCCAAAATACCGGTTCCCTGGTTTGAAAGAATATTGACAAGTTGCCGCATGTTGGTGGTTAGCTCACCGACATACTCCGGCAGATCTTTTCTAAGCCAATCAATGAGGTCAGCGAATACCTTGCCTGTACCGATAGGGGGGAGTTGATTGGGATCGCCAACGAAGATGAGGCGCTGCACACTGTTCCAGTTGACGGCACGGAAGAAAGTGGCTAACAGGGGCAAATCGAGCATGGATGATTCATCCAAAATGTAGGTGGCGATGCCTTCTTCCCATTGACCGCCCTTTCGTTTGAAGGTCATGTTGTCATTGAGCCAACCGCGTTGGGCTAAAAATGAGTGCAAGGTACGGGCATCTTTACCTGTTTTTTCGCGCAGGCGGTCGGCGGCTTTACCAGTGGGAGCCAGGAGTTGAAATGATGTACCCGAACCGTGCGCTTTTTCGATTGCTTGAATGATGGCTTTGACCAATGTCGTTTTACCAGTTCCTGCCGAACCGCACAGAACACTTAACGGCCGTTGAAAAATTCCCTGGCACACTTCAACTTGCTGCTGAATGGCTTTATCATATTTTGTCGGGAATGATCTGGCGAGTTCACTGTTGGCATTGTAGAGGTAATTATGCCATTGCGATTCTTGTACGGGAAAGCGCAAGGAAATATCTGCCCGATTGGCTAATTCACGCAGTGTAGTTTCAATTTTCCGTTCATCTTCAAAAATAGTACGGATATAAAGATATACCTCTTCTTCTACCGTACGAAAAGTAAGCGCTTGTTCTAAATCAGGTTGATCAATTTCCAAGTCACGTGGTGTGAAATTCGCCCGCTTCCATTCTGGTAAATAGCTGAGCCGCGTATTGATTTGATCTAAAATCTGGTCGGCGCGGAGGAATGTATGCTGTGGGGATGCCCGTAATTGGCGGAAGCATAGGCCGCGTAAACGCTGCCAATCATCTGGATCGAAAATGGCTTCACCACCAAGGTCGGGAGAAGGGATCACACCCTGGTCGATCTGGCGGAATGTAATCTGGTCATCAGGGTCATCACCAACGTATTCTTCACACAAGATATATGGATTTTCAGCTATTGCTTCATGGTCGCTATAAAGGGATGTAGATTCCGGTTTTTCCAGAATCTTGGCAATTTGGCGTGTTTGTAAATCAAAGCGAGGCAATACATCTGACAGCAACTTCTGTTGAGCAGGATAAAGGCGTCTCCACTTTTTGCGGATGTCTTTGGTTTCTTGCGGACTTAAATCAAGACCATCTATCACGTTCGTTTCTGCTTTGACAAAGGCAAAGAGTTCATTTTGTACGTCGTGTTGGTCACGGGTCTCTAGTTGTTGAATGGCATAGGGGATGGCCTGGCTGAACTTGAGATAATCGAGGCAAGCTAGCAAACCAGGATAGAGACCACGGCCGTGCCACAGTTCAGCTAACAGAGAGGATAACCATTGTTCGCGCATCTCCCAGTTTTCATGTCTGGTCATTGATTTCACGCAGAGTAGCCCACAATTTCCAGCAGACGTTCAATCAGGCCAACGGCACCATCATCGGAAATTTGACGGGTGGCATATTTGAAGTTGCGCGAGTTTTCTGGCACAAATAGTATCTTTTCCAGGATATCGGGCTGGTCAAGATAAGCAAGATAGGGCAGGCGCAGCCCTTGATCGGGGTAGTCTGATGTGATGCTGCGAACCCAGGTGTTGGGACCATATTTTTGTTCCATCTCTGGCGATTGATTAACCCAGGTGAGTTCACTACCCACTTTTTTGATACGGCTCATACCTACGATGACATAACGATTGGTTTCATTGTCGCTGAATGGGTTGCTGTAATTGGCATAGTAGAAGATGAGGCTTTTTTCTTCTTCAATTTGGGCATAGTAGGCATTGGCAGCGGCACGGCGATTGGCCGCATTGTATCGAGTACCACCGCCTTTGTTGACCACCTCATCCTTGTACATTTCTTCATACGGCCAGGTGCCGATGGAGTAGGGAGGCAGCTGCCATTTTTTGACTTGCGTGCCATCTCTGAACCAATCCGGCGGTGGTGATTCGGCGGTGATGGTTTCGGAGCCAAAGGCGTTAATGCTGTAGGCACAGGGGGGTACACCTTCAACCAGATGACACGGCCGTCCCGCAACATCTTGTTCCCAAGCCAAATCACGTTTACGGGCGATGGTGTCACCGGGGAATGAGTATTGGCCTACACAGTAAGTATTGGCTTTGGGGTTTTGGCAGATACGGCCGTTCCAACCGCTATCATGCCAGGCGACGCGGGCCGAAATATGTACTGTCATAATGAACTCCTCTCCACTCTCTGTTATTGTTGATTCAAGTAATCCCTGCCAGCTTGACTAATCTCCCAAATACCACGGGGCGAATCATTCTTGAGCAACCCTTCATTGACCATCGAATTTCGTGCCCATTGTGCCGTGTTATACCAGCGCGTCGAATTGGGCGTCGATGGCAAGTGCCTCATAATCCGCCTCGCTTAATTGATCGTGCATCAGGTGTTCCACTTGTTCCAGGACTTCACGCACTTTGCCAGACCCACCCATTGTTTTTAACACATGCAAAATAGGCAATCGAAACGCTTCTTCCGGGGTGCGAACGCCCCGCTTCAAGCGACCCAAATCACGGCGAACGACTTTGTTTTCCTCGCCTTCATCCGCTTCGGCGTCAAAGGCAGTGGAAAGCGATTGCCACTCCTTGCGCAGGGTAACAAGCTCGCCACGATACGTTGTCAAGTTGATTGCCTGTTGGCGTGCTGCATCCACACGTTCGTACTGCCCCTCGCTAAAAGCTTTGGCTCCTGCCTGGTTGACAAGCTCTATTTCGTCCTCGATTTCTTCTAACAACAGTTCGAAGGCAGCTAGGATATTAGATGGATTTTCCTTTTTCATACGTGTTAAACTCCATTAAAGTTTGTATGCCCCGCTGGTGTAAATGAGCATTTTGTTCATTGGGTAACGTATAAACAGCTTGTCGCCCCGGTCTGAATGCTTCTTGTGCCAACTGCTCGGTGCTGCTACCTGGGTGGGCATAGGCAATCAACACCTCATCGCTAAGGCAGCAATGACTCGATTACGCAGGATAGCTGTTTCCTTGGTTGCCCGGCGTACACTGTCTGAAAAGGGAGAAAGAATGGTCAGCCGCCCTGCATCCAAAGCGGTGCGCCAGGCGGGCTTGAGGCGTTTAGGGAGGCTACGTGCAGGGCAGTAAATAACTTGCCCTGGCCCACGTAGCAAGATTTCAAATGCTTCTTGCTCTACAGGTGAATGAAAGCCGCTGATAATGGTTTGAGACCCATGCCGCCACTGTTGTGCCAAATCATGCACAGCTAGCAAAATACCCGCCGGAGATTTGGCTGAACATAGTAAGCCTAAAAGAGGTTGTTTAGATAATGGCCATTGTCCTAACAAATGCAGCGCTGGAGGGAGATAGCTTCGCGGCAATTGCGGATGGATAGCCAGGCTCATCTGGCTTAATGAGCAGGTGACTTGATTCACTTACCATAATATCCACTCATACTCATCTTCAGGAATTTCGGCCGTTTCAATCATTGTCTCGTACATGTGCCATCTCCGCCGTAGCTTCACCGAGCTAATTTGCTTACCTTTGTCCCTCTGAAGCTTTCTTTCTCGATTGTGAAAAATCTTTTCTTGCTTTTTCAAGATAGCCGGGTTGCGAAGTGATCTGCTCAATGATTTTGGTCACCGCAACATCAGAATATTTATGATACTCTGGGTTTGTACTGGCGTAGTGAAATTCATTGTTCGAATTCCTCCATTTCAACTTAAACAATATTGCCTGTAGGCAATATGTGTTGAATATGGGCTTTCCTGTTTTTTTATCTCTTGCGGGCAAAATTTGTTCAAGGTGTTGAACATCATATTGATTCCCGAGTCTTTGGTTGATCTCTGAAATTAGGTCACTAGCCTTGTGTGGATGTGTTCTATTATGGTCAACCGGCTTGTTTACGATAACAGCATTGCGAAGCTCTTCAAGTCTTACATCCGTGTTTGCCACAAGTTTAAGCTCATCCCCTTGTCCTTTTTTGGCGAAAACGACTTGAACGTCTATAGGAACTGCAAATTGCCAATCATTCTCTTGGGTTATTTCATTTTGAGTTGTTTTGATTAAGTCAAATATCTCTTCGCCTATTTCTCCATAGGCGCTGGTTAGTTTAACGACAGTGGGTGTACTTAATTCCCCCACAAGTGTAAGAAGGCCAGTTGAATTAAGTTCAAGAAACTTTTGCTTTGTTAACTCCTCAAATTTATTGACATAATTTAACACGCCTGCTTGGAAAAGGCGGCTGACGATGCCCTGGGTTTCTGGCATTAGCAAATGAACAGCTTGATCACGAAGTTCAATAATTCTTTCAAGGTTTCTTCGTCGTTTATCATGTGCCGAAAACACTCTTGCTAAACACTCTCGTAATGAAATTGTCTCGCGTCGTCTGACTTGTTTAGAAGATTTCTTGTAGATGCTTCCCTCACCGTCACGTTTGATTAGTTCTGCTTTTAATAATTGCTCCCAAGCGACACAAAATAACAGCACAAACCCATCTAGCCGATTTTCCAAAGAGGGCCGGTTATACAATTCAAGCGCCAGCATCATGTTGTCTTTTGATTTTCGGAGCAATGCCTTTGCCAACCGCGACTTAAAATTATGACCTAGTCCTTGACGATGTTTGCTCTGCGACAATCTTCTTGCAAACTCTTGCGGTGTTAAGTGTGCAACCCTAGACACTTCATATTCTCCCGGATTGATTTCGGTCAAATAATCAGCTAATTGGCCTTTGTCGTGATATGTTCTAAGAGTTACCTCTTTCCATCCTGTAGCCTTTAGAATTTCACTTTTTGCTACCGTTTTTGATGCTTTTTCGGATTTTGATAACAGATCAAAAAAAGCACGTTGTGAATCTCTCATGACTTCTCCAGCTTTTTTTTTCTTCATTCCCACGCTCTGCGTGGGAATGCTTGCGCGTGGAATGAGTTAGGAATCTTCCCGCCATTCGACACCTGTTTGGTTGCACCAGTTGGCAATGGCGGCCTCAATGGCATCTAAAACCGCTTCCAGTGAGGTGAGCGTCTTTTCCGTTTCCCAAACAACGCCGCCGTCATCGATAACGCGAGCGGTGACATTGGTGTAACCGCTATCACAATAGCCAATTTCAATACCCCCATCAGCCATCCACATACGAATATTGCGGTATTTGTCATCAATTTTCATGCCCCTCCTCATCGGTGAACAACTCGTCGCCCATGCGGTACTTGATGTCGTAGTTGACGATAAAGTCGAGTTCTTCGTTTGTGAAGCCGTAATGTTGAGCCAATACTCTATCAATTTCATCTATAATAGGTTTGCTTGAACGGGGCTGGAAGACTTTGAATGTGAAGAATGCCATACTTCTTGTAATTATTAGTAATAATAGTCGAGTTTTCTCTAAAAATCAGTCATAAGAAGATAGGCCAAATCCACTAAATTATCGAACAATGGGCTTTTGATTTGGTTGAGTGAGAGGGGAAAAGCCTCAATTTCTCTTTTATTTACATTTCTGACATCCGAATGAATCGTTAAGAACCAAAAGTATAAACTGGAATTTAATGCTGCTATTACAGCATATTTATGTTCTTGAGAAAGAAAGTGCAATTCTTTTAATTCTGATGGAGGAATTATTTGTCCGTCGTCATTAGTGATTTGAGGTATGAAGTCAAAAAACTGAACAAATAGCGTAATTTTCGGGTGTAGTAAACCACATGTCTGCCATTTTTACGGATATAATTTCCTAATGGCTTATTAGTCGAGATTTGTTTTAGTATCTGCGACTCAATTGAAGTGCTAATCTTGGTGACCGAGGTTCGGCAAGTTTGGTCAGTGTTTTTGGGATAGTATTCTAAGACTGGAGAACAAAATGTCACGCTCGATTATATTGCCAACGTCTATATTTAGAAAGTATAAACTTCCCTCCAGTACCCATATTGGCAATCCAAACTGTTAGACGTTTTTCCACACCAGTAAACAGTTTAGAAGGACGTTCCGCATAACTTGAAACCCAAAGACCATCTGAGTTTTGAACAAATTCGTTTCGCAAGCTCTCAAACCCATCCGTGCTGACAATTGAAACAGGAACAATCATCCCGGTATAACCAGCAGAATCTAATAGCTTTATGGAACGTTCCATAACAAAAGCGTATAAGTCGTTACAACTTTCAGTGACATAGTTGGTCACCGTATAGGTAGACTTTACTTTTCGGTATTCAACATATGGTGGATTCCCAATAATTACATCAAAACCACCCTGCTTGAGAATGCCGTAAAACTCAATAAACCAGTGGAAAGGTTGGTGGCTGGCCAGCCATTTCTGGTACGCTTTCTCGTTGTCCGGGTTTACGCCGTACTGCTGCGCCAGATAGCGGTTCAGCTCTGTTTCCAGTTCCTGCAACCGCTCTTGCAGGCGTCGTTTGGTCTCCACAAAATCGGCGGCGGCAAATTCCAGCGCCTCGCCGCTGGTTTGCATCTCCCGGAAGCGGCCAAACAGCCGGTCTACGTCGCCTGCCTTTTCCTCAATCCGGGCCAGCGCCGTCTGGTCTTCGCAAACATTAGCCGCCCCTGCCGTTGTCGTCATCTGCATCGCCTTGGCCACTTCCTCTTTGCGTGGTAAAGCCCACCAGCGTATTGCCGGCACGGATGTTGAAATCAATGTCGGGCAGCGGTTCAATCTGCTCTACCGTTTCCACCTGGGCCACCAGCTTCAAAAAGAGGCGCAGCTTGGCAATTTCCACCGCCTCGGCCATGATGTCTACGCCATACAAATTGTTGACGACAATGGATTTGAGGACGAAATAGTTTTGATTGGGGTGCTGCTGCACCTGGGCCAATATCTGTTTGAAGTCGCTGTACTTTTGCGGATGATCGTCCGGCCCCAATTCATCCACAAAGACTTGCATCCGTTCCAGGCACGCTTCATACAACGGTTCCAGGATGTTGAGCGCCGCAAACAGAAAAGCCCCGGAGCCAACGGTGGGGTCTAACACCGAAATGCGTACAATCGCTTTCCAGAACGCCCGTAACAGTTCCGGCCCTTCGCAATTTTCAATCACGTCCTGGGCAAACTGCACGATGTCCAGGTTGTAGGTGATAAAGTCGTTGATCGCCGTGATTTCCCCGGCCGCCAGCCGGTCGTGCAGTTCGGCATAGCGCTGCCGCCGGGCCACCGTTTCCCGCCAGATTTCCGTCGGCAGGCCATATTCCTCCGGCGTGGGGGTGTTCCACAGATCCACGCTGGCTCACGTCATCCAGCCCAACCGCAATTTCGGGCGGCAGGGGCAGTTCGTCCCCCAGCGCACCGCTTCATAAATGTAGCGATCCGGGTTATCCTGAGCCAAACGCCACACACTTCCCGCCCCACTAAAGGCAATGGCGCATTCCTTCTGCGCCTGGTCAAACAGGAACGGGATAATCGTGTTCTGGCTGATGTAGCCGGTGATGTCTTCTTTGGTGTAATAGGCTCCCATCTGCTTCTGGTTGATGTACTTCTCAAAGATGTAGCCCAACACGTCGGGGTTAATCTCGCGGTCGTCGCGCAGGGGGCGGTCATCCAGATGCCATTGATATTGGTCAAAGAAATCAAAGATGCGCGGTGAAACGCATCATCACTAATCTGAATATCCGGGTACTGCTGCTCTACCTCATGTAGTTGGAAGATGCCCCCGTTGAGATAGGGCACTTTGCCAATTAACGCTTCCAGTTCCGGGTCGTGATCGGCTTGCCCAATCCATCATGAAACAGGCGCAAGAGGAAATAGCGGTAAAAAGAGTAAAACTGGTCATCGCCATACCGGTCTTGCATGATTTGCAGCCGGTTGCGTAAATAATTTTGTGTCGCCATCCAAAAACCCTTTGCGCTGGATGAAATAGATAAACATGAGCCGATTCAACATCACCGAGACATACCATTTGCTCATATCCACATCGGGAATGCCCTGGATAAACTTCTCAAAGGCGTCCCGATCTTTTTTGAACAGGTCGTAAAATTTCTTGGTAGCCCGTTCCACATTA
Source organism: uncultured Chloroflexia bacterium (assembly GCA_963701435.1). GTDB lineage: Bacteria > Chloroflexota > Anaerolineae > Promineifilales > Promineifilaceae > JAACFF01. The sequence continues at coordinate 739,995 of CAVPAL010000006.1, forward strand.
AAAGCAGCGCGGACGCGGCTGGTCACGTCCACCAGACGTCAAATCTTCCTCTTCGGCAAAGCTAAAGGCAATCGTTTCCAACTTTTGAATGAGGGAGTCGCCGGATTGGTGGCGAGGGTTGTACTTATGTTCGCGGCGGGCCAGCGGCTCGCCGATTCTCGCCGTGCCCACTGCCAGATTTGCTGCCCTTCCTGCCCATCGGTGTAAATAATTAAATGTTTCACGGAAGCGCTGCGCCACCTGCCGTTCAAAGTACTTGCCCCGTGTAGCATAAAGCGGCATGGCGTCGGCCATGGCGCAGTGAAATGCAACCACGTTTCGCTTTTCAGCCACAGCCCGCAGTTGATACGATTGCCCATCAATCGTCAACGGTAGAATCAGATCGTAATAATCCCAGCCCAGTTCTTCCACAAACAGCAGTTCAAAATTACCCTGCTTGAGATATTGTTTGGCACGTTTTCCATTCATGTTAACAAGTCACTTTCCGACTCAGTGATCAGTCCCAGGGAGCAGATGATACGCGGTTCTTGTGTATCTTCCTCATCCTGCACCAGGCACAACTTATCTTCTTCGTACAAAGTCACCACCAAATCCGCCAGCTGCATATCTTGCACGTTACTCGCAGCTGCCGGTTCAGTTTCTCCTTGGCGCTCTCCCGCAGCGGAAAGCGATAAATCTGTTCCATAGCCCGCACCAGGAATTGTGTAGCCGGTAGTTTTTCCAGCAATGTCCCCTTGAGCTTTTGGTCATAATAGCGGTCTAACCTTTCATACGTCCTAAATCTGGCACCAGATGGACGTCCCAACTGTCCGCCGACATATTTACTTTCAGTCATGATGTGCTGGACAGCATTCTGCACCAGGTCATGATGATTTTCCTGGCGCGGCAGCGCCGGGGTATCCAGAGCGCATTCGGCGGCGCGTAAAATGGTAAACTGGGACTCCGTGACACTGCGCCCTCCTGATCAATCCAGGCCAGAGCGCTGTTGCCTTTATCTGTATTCAGGTAGACTAACACCCCCCCCGGCCCGGTTTCAGGGTTGGCATCATACGCTTTGCTGGCATAGACCACTGGCGATGCCGGGGGATAATTGTCTTCAAGTGGGGGTTGGCATCAGTGGCATTTTTCCAAATCTGGTAAGCATGAGAAACTAGATCAATCTCCATGTCCGGTTCATCATCTAACAACGCCCGCCTTTTCGTGGTAGAGATCTTCCAACGGCTCGGCGCGTCTCTTCATCTTCAAAGAACTGTTCATCCGCGCCCACCACTTCGGCATTTTGGTGCAGTCGGTTGCGTAAACGGCCTCTCAAATTGATGATGCGTTCGATGCCTTCGGCAGGCCAAAAGGCATAGGCCAAAATCTTCGGTGATTTTTGACCAATGCGATCCACGCGCCCCACCCGCTGAATCAGGCGAATGATGGCCCAGGGCAGGTCAAAATTGACAACAATATGGGCATCTTGCAAGTTTTGCCCTTCACTGAGGACATCGGTGGCAATAAGTACCCGCAGTTCATCCGCTTGCGGCAATTGCATCGCGTTTATCGTTGCTCACAGGGCTAAAGCGCCAGGCCAAATAGGTGGGGTCAGCTGTATCACCGGTCACGCCAGCTACGCCATCAACGCCTCGCGCTTGTAGCTCTTGCTCCAAATAACGGACCGTATCGGCAAATTGGCTGAAAATCAGCACCTTTTCTTGGGAATGGGTTTCCGTCAGCAACTTGGTTAGCGCGGCCAATTGGGCATCCTGGCTGGCTTCCCATTGCCCACATTCCTGCAATATCAGCAGTAAATTTTCGGCATCTGTTCGCAGTTCTTTCAGCAACTTGCGTTTTTGAAACAGGTCGGCGCGAATCCATGGAAGCGACGTTTGTAGCGCGCAGTATAGAGGTTATAGACTTGGACGGCTCTGTTGCTGGAAAGGCGGCTGCAGTTCGTAGATGGTGACGATGTTGGGTACAGTGGTTTCCCCATTGGTGCTCGCCCGTACCATCATCATATAGATCGGCGGCACTGTAATCGACGGCATCAGCATCTTCATCTTCAAAGCGGGAATCCAACATCTCAGCCCCTTGGGTGCCAATGGGCAAGTCCAGATCGTTTTCCAGGGCATGAATGAAGATGTAGTTACGCAAAATGTGGCGTTCAACAGAAAGAAGAAAGGCATAGCCACTGCTTTCCAGACCGCTTAAAAAGATTGGTACGGCTAAACCCCATCAGGCGGCGGCCGCCACGCGATAAATCTTCAACGAGTTGCTTTTCCCGTTGTGTCGGGAGCTGTTTTGGACTCTTAGCCACATAGTTACCCAAGCCATAGCGGGGTAAGTTCAGGTCGTTGATGGTATCGACACGACATCGTCGGCATACATACGGGCATACTGGTCTTGGGGATCAGTTTCGTCGATGGTGAAGTCAACTCGTCGCGGAATGCGGTCAGGGAAATAGTTGCGACTGCCATCGGCGATCAAGGAGGTATTTACGGCGACGGTTCGGTCACTTGGCATAGTTGTCTCGAATGAAGCTGCGCGTGCGCCGCACCATGAACAGACCCATCAGTTCGCGCCAATCTTCGGGATTTGGGCTGTTTTCAAAGGCCGCTAAGGTACGCATATTGGCCTGATGGCGGCTCACAAACTCTACTTCGCCAATTTCGCGGATGTATTGCTCCGGCCGGATGCCCAAATCAGCTTCTTCCGGCAAAAACAATCGCAACTGGCTGGATAAATCGAGATAGGTCTTGTTGTAGGGCGTGGCTGAAAGCAAAATACAGCGGCTGTCATTTTCTTGAATATATTCCTGAATCGCCCGGTAACGTTTCCCCTCCCGGTTGCGCAGAGTTATGGCTTTCATCAATTAAAACCAGCCGATAGCGGCGCAACTCGGGCAATTCGTTTTGCACAAGGGTAATAGACAGGACCCTGGCGTGCAGGCGGTATTCATCACGGTACCATTGCCACATCTTGACCAGGTTCTTGGGGCAGATGATGAGGGTTTCCATGAAGTAATCTTCTTCAAAGATTTTGGCCAAGGCGGTGGCCATGATGGTTTTGCCCAGACCGACTACATCGCCAATGAGCACCCCACCTGCGCTGGTTCAGATGACGGGCGGCAATTTTGACAGCGGCTGTTTGGAAGTCAAATAACTGGTTGCCAAATTCACGCGGAATACTGAAAATTCCGTTCAGCCCGGCCCGAGCTTCACGGGAAAATGGTAGGCCATCTTGAGGTAGATGTAATAAGGGGGGTGAGCTTTTCCCCTGCCCAACTTTCTTCGATGATTTCGACCAATTCCTCGAGAGATGTCGACACACCAGTTGCTTTAGCCAGCGGTCTTCAAACCATTGGGTCAGCTTTTTGGCCGCATCTTGTTCCAAAACGTCCAGGTTTAGCTCACCCTGTCCAGACAGGCCGGAAAAAGTGAGGTTGCTGCTGCCCATGTAGCCAATAATAGGTGTATGAACATCTTGACGAAAAAGCAGGTACAGCTTGGCATGAAGCGGATGGCGGAGGAAGAGTTTGACGACTAACTTGCCATCGTGGAGTTGCTGAGCCGAACCGGCGTAACCCGGCTTCATCGGCATTGGTGGGCGCACCGATGGTTAGTTGATGGCGGAATTCCTGGGCTAATTCTTTTTTGAGGGTGACAGCCGTTTTATTATCTATTCGTTCGCCATCATTTACGAAAACTGAAGGCTGTTTTTAGCTCGTCACGGGGCCGCCGCTGCATCCCGACCAACAAGCGGCAGCGGTGGTTTTCGCCACCTGTCCATTCTTCAATTTGGTTATCAATTTCCCGCCAGCCACGCAGATTGAAGTAACCCACGCAAAAATCGGCGCGAAATGATACATCGAGGGTTTGTTGCAGTCGGGGAAGTAGTTTTTGGTCTATGTTGTCAAAGATTGTTGGCATGCGCGTTATCTTAGAATAAAAAAGCCACCCGTCCATTACGAATTGCTAGCTCAGTAATGGCTGTAAGGATGGCTGGTTATAATTGTGACCGTCCACAAATGTGCTAAAACAAAAGATACGTTTTTGAAAGATAATAGCTTAGAAAATCTGCACCAGCAAAACGGCCGTTTCTCGTCTGGTTCGCTGCTGGTAGCATAACATAAAGTAATTTTCGAGACAAGAGTAACTGGCTGCTAAAAATAGAGGAAATTTGAGAAATGGGTATCTAGTTGGACTTGTAAGTATCGGCCGTAGACGTATCCATTGTAGCCGGAAAGTGAATGTTTTTGAGCGACATCTCTTCTATGTAAACACCAATTATGTCCGACCGTCCGCAAACTGGCTTCACTTTACACAACGGCCGTTTCCCACACCAAAAAACCCAGGCGCCAGCACCAAATTATACGCACACCCAGGGCATTTGTCACTCACTTTGCAGATGCCATTGCGCTCTTCGGGAGTTGTAGGGACAGTTTAATGTGGGTGAGGAAATGGCAACGGCCGTTGACCGGCCCATCCCCACCGTGCCACACGTACAAAACAGGCATTATTTTTTTGACTCATGCCGAAGTGTGGTATAAGATGTGGATTAGGAAACACATTCAAATGTGGCAAGGAGTATGATAATGAAAACAATTCAAATGACAATTGATGAACAGTTATTGGTTGAGGTAGACAAAGCCGTGCGCGCTTTAGAAACCAGCCGCTCCGCCTTCCTGCGTGAAGCTCTACGACAAGCCTTAAAACAACTGCAAATTACGGCTATGGAACAACAACAAATTGCCGGTTATAAACGCTATCCAACCCAACCAGATGAGTTCGACGTCTGGCAAAACGAACAAGTATGGCAGGAAACAGCATGAATCGCGGCGAAGTACGCTGGTACACCTTTCGCTCGCCGGATAAGCGCCGCCCGGTGCTCATCCTGACCCGTAATTCGGCCCTTGTGGCGCTGACTGGCATCACTATCGCCCCCATCACTGCTACCATCCGCCACATCCCCACCGAAGTTATATTAACCCCAACTGAAGATGGCGTCCGCAAAGAATCGGCCATAAATCTAGATAATCTGCAAACCATCCCCAAATCCAATCTTGGCGGGCTAATCGCCATTCTTTCCCCAAGCAAAATGGAAGCTGTGGAACGCGCCATCTGTTTTGCACTGGGAATGGAGCACCTATTTTGATCACTGAACCATCGCTTGCGTATATAAAAGAGGGTGACCCACAGATTTTGCGCCAAATCATCGTGTCCACACCCGGACATTGGGCAATCTCCTGTTTTGCTCCTTTCCAGAAATCAAGGCAAACCAGCCTTATCCAACCGTTGTAACAAGACACGTCGCCGCGGGTACTTTTCCCGAGTTTGGCGCAGACGTTATGCACACCAAAACTCTAAACGCCAGTGTCCAGAACAAAAACAAACCCTTTCCAAATAACCATTGTGGGGCGTATCTTGGGCGTCCAAATTTCTTATCCATCGTGTATAATGGCAGAGAAACATTTGGTAAGGAAGCGTCCACAAATAAAATCATAATCAGAGGACGCTTCCGCAAAGCAACGTTCGATCCAAATCGCTAAGTTAATTACGAACGTTGCCTAACCCATCAAACGACCAAACGACTGGTCGTCAGGAGGATATTACTTATGACAGCAATTGCTTTCGGCGTCTTGTTAGGTTTCCTGGCGTGGTTCTTTTTGCGTTATGTGCTCGGCGGCTTTTTCACCGTGCACCAAAACGAACGCGCCGTCAAAACACGATTTGGCCGCGCTTATCGCCTCAAAGACGTCACCACCCTCGATGATCCCATCTCTGATCCCCTCAATGTAAAAGACAGAGAACGATATAGTTATCCCATCGTACGTACGCTGCAGCCCGGCGGCCCCTATTTCCGCTGGCCCTGGGAAAAGGTGCACAAAGTTTCTGTGGCCACGGAAACGATGAACATGGCGCTCGATCTTGAAACGCCCACCGCCAATCATAACGGCAAGATGCTCGACGCCGTCACCAAAGACCAGCTCAATATCGGTCTCACGGGGCAAATTCGCTACCAGCCCAGTGAGCGTAATCTGTATGCCTATCTATTTGGCGTCAAAACCCCCATCGTGCATGTGATGGGCTACTTTGTCGCCATTTTGCGCCAGCGCATCGCCAGCTTTGAATCTCAGACTTCATTGTTAGAGTTAGAAGTGGAAGAGGAAGAGATTGATGCCGCGCTGATGGGCAGTATCTCGATTAACGATTTGCGCAAGAATCTGAATGAGATCAATACCTATATGGAAATGGAGTGTGCCTCTGCTGCAGCCCGTTATGGCGTTGAATTGGATGCTTCGCTCATCACCGAAATCGACCCGCCTGCTGAAGTTGAATCGGCTCTGGCGGCGATTAATACCGCCCACAATGTGGTCTCCTCAGAAATCAGTCTCGCCAAGGCGCAGGCCGACCAAACTATTGTGCAATCGAAACGCGCTGTGGAGATTGAAACGCTGCGCGCCCATGCGGAGGTCGAACCGCTGAACTCGCTGGCCGAACAACTGCGCGAACTCAAGGCCAACGGCCCAGAAGTGCTGGCTGCCTATTTACGCAATGTGCGTTTGGACATGTTTAAGAAGGCCAAAAATATCATCGTGGAGGTGGAAAAATGATCACTTTCCTCATCGCTTTGGTGATCACATTTTTTGTGTTTCTGATTGGTGAGCCGATTGTGCGCTGGCTGCTGCGCCTTTTTGGCTTTTACGCCATCGTGGAAGAAGGTACCTGTCATGTTTATGTGCTTTTTGGCAACGTGGCCGGCATTATTGAGGAACCCGGTTTGCAGCTTTTGTGGTTTAAGATGGGGCCGAAGGCTTTGATCATCAATTGGTTGGGCAGCCGGCACATTCTCGATATGCGCCTCGACCAACAATATTTGCGCAGTTTGCCGGTTAACTCTGAAGAAGGGGCGCCAATGGGCATCGGCGTCTGGTACGAAATGAATATCAGTGATCCGGTAGCCTACCTGTTTAAAAACACCGATCCGGCCGGGTCTTTATCGGCCAATGTGCGTAATGCCACAGTACGTACGCTGAATAACATGCCATTGGACTCTATGCTGGAAACGCGCCACACAATGAGTCGTGCGGTACGCGCCGAGGTGTCGCCTAAATCAGAAGAATGGGGTTACAAGCTCGGCTCGGTTTACATTCGCAAGGTGCATTTTCGTGACGTGAATATGATTCACCAGATTGAGGAGAAGGTTGTCAACCGGCTGCGGCAGGTAACATCGGCTATTCGGCAGGATGGCGCCAATCGGGTGAGTATCATCACCAATTCGGCCGAACGGCGGGCCGCAATTGAGTTTGCCAAGGCCAATGCGATGCGTCCGGAGATTGTCGGCGCGGCTCTGCACAAGATCAGCGCCGATCCGGAGGTCGCTGAGGCGATGTTTGAGGTTTTGGAGATGGAGAATATCTTGGAAAGCTTAGGGCAAATTACGCTGCTGCCCAAGGGGTATGATTTGATGAAGCAGATGTTGGGCGCAACGGCCGTTACCCCCAACCAAAACCCATAACGCCAGAGCAGCTGATCTGGTTAGTAGTAACCGCTTTAGCGGTGGGCGACGCGATTCAGGCGCCCGAGAGACCAGTCACGTTTTGCTCTTAAGGACGATTGCTTCTCGGGTGAACCTGACAGGTCTAGCTGTATAGTTACAGTAAATTTGTCAGCCGGATAATATGTTATTCTGGATCGCGACGGAAACGGCCGCTGCACGAGAATCGACGCCTAACTTGTTATAAATATTGGTTAAATGCGCTTTGATGGTGCGTTCGGTGACGCCCAGCTCAAGCGCAATTTCTTTACTGCGGTCGCCGCGCGCAACGGCCGTTAACACTTGCAACTCTCTTTCCGTCAAAAGCATATCCTCAGAGGGCGCTGCTGGAGCTGCTTTGGTCTGGTTATTGGTGTACGCCATGACGCGCGTCATAATCTCCGGCTGCAGCAGCGTTTCCCCCCTGGCCGCGGCCCGAATTGTATTGAACAAAGTTTGGCGGCCCGTATCTTTGAGCAAAAAGCCGCGCGCGCCCGCCTGCAAACCGCGCAGCATCAGGTCATCCTCGTTGTAGGTCGTGAGAATGACAATCGCCATGTCGGGCTGTTTGGCCAGAATAAGGTCAATGGCCTCCAGCCCGCCGATACCCGGCATGCGCAAATCCATCAAAATTACGTCCGGCTGCAAGGACTCGGCCAGACGCACCGCCGCCGCCCCATCCGGCGCTTCGCCCACAACTTCAATATCCGCTTCTGTGTTTAGAATGAGCTGCAAACCTTCGCGTACAACCAGGTGATCATCGGCAATTAAAACGCGAATCATGCGGTTAGCTCCTCAACGGCGGCCAGTGGAATTTGCATCTGCAGCGTCGCGCCGGCGTTCGGCTCGCTTTCGACCGTGAGCTGGCCGCCGGCCAGCCGCGCCCGTTCGCGCAGTCCCAACAGCCCATAGTGACCGGCCGGTATTTGGCCGTTGGCGGCGTCAAATCCCTGGCCGTCATCCCGGATTTCGACCTGTAAACGGCCGTTTGCCTGCGAAACGGTGACCCATACCTGAGTCGCCTGGGCGTGGCGGGCCACATTTGCCAGCCCCTCACTGACACAGCGCACGACGTGATCGGCCGTGGCGGGCGGCAGCGCCAGAGTGGGCGGCAGCTCCAAATGGCACGGTATGCCGGTTGCGGTCGAAAAACGGGCAGCTTCCTGGCTGATGGCTTCAAGCGGCGTGGTTCCCGTGACGCGTAAATCATCAATCGCGCGGCGTGCATCGGCCAGCGTAGAACGCGCGCGTTCTTTGGCCTGCGCCGCTATGTGGACGGCCTGATCACGATTCCCTTTTTCGAGATAGGCTTCCAGCGCCTCCAACTGCAAGACCAGGCCCGCCAATCCCTGCGCCAGCGTATCATGCAGTTCGCGCGCCATGCGCTGCCGTTCCGCTTCACGCGTCAGGCTTTCGACCTGCTGCGAATATTCGGCAAGCTGGCCGTGCGCCATTTGCAGTTCCTGGAGCAGATCCTGGGCGTCACTGCGGGCGTGAAGCTGGCGCAGATAAAGCACCACATAAACCAGCGTGAAGAGCAGCATAACCACCGCACTGATCATCCAGCCCGCCGCCGCCGCCCAACCCCATATAAAAATGATTGTCAGGCCAATCAGCGTTAAAAAGCCCAGCATAGCCAGCAGCCCACGCCGCCAATCTTCCAGAATGCCCATCGTCTCTCCGGCCAGCGCCAGGAAAAGCCCAATCGCGACAGCCTGCTGTTGGCTGATGAGCGTCAGCGCGAAAATCAGTGCGATTTGCACAATGAGGTAGAGGATTAGATGGGATGCCCGCGTGATGAGGTAGGGCACGTACCAATGCAGGGCGATGTGCAGCGCCATCAAAAAGGTATAGGGAATCAGGCGTGCGGGCTGGCGCAGTTCCGGCGAGTTGTAGATGGAAATAACGTATAAAAAGCACAATACCAGGATCAAGATCCAGAAAAACGGCCGTGTTTCCCGCAGTTCGGCTTCTATTTGGGGGTCGTTGGTTTGACGGAAGGGATTTTTCATACTTTTCCTCTGTGACCCATTATAACATTTCTGATGGGTTTAGATATTGTCCAAAAGGGTATTGTACCCTCGTACAACAGCGCTTATTGTCCTAAAGCACGATGGCAGGGAAACGGCCGTGTTCTATACTAAAAGCAGATAGCAAATTTTTTTAAAAACGATGTAAAGCGAGGAAAAACATGAGCATCTCCACAATTATCAGTTTCGTTTTGAGAGCCGTCGCGCTGGGCATGGGGGTCGCCGTGCTTGTTATCACTATTTTGGGTTCAGCCGATGTTGAATCGATGGTGATGATGCTGGCGATTGGCCTCTTTACATTAGCCCTGGACGCGCTCGATCAAGGCAAAGAACCGGCATAATCAATGCCCGGAATTTTTGACGCGAATATCACGAATATAGATGAAATTAAACCGTAAACTTTGCGCCTTTCGCGTCGAAAATTTCCAATTAGGAGAATTGCAATGAATCATTCTATTATCGAAGTAAACAACTTTCGCAAAACCTACGCTGATTTTGTAGCCGTAGACGACATTTCGTTTTCTGTGCGGCCAGGCGAAATCTTTGGCCTGTTAGGGCCAAACGGCGCCGGCAAAACGACCACTTTGGAGAGTTTGGAAGGGCTGCGCGTGCCGGACAGCGGTAAACTGCTTGTGGCCGGCGTCGATCCGACCAGGGAAGCGCGCAAGCTGCGCAACCTCATCGGCGTGCAGCTTCAGGCCGCAGGCATGCCGGAAAGTATGACGCCGGATGAGGCCATGAAATTTTTCTGCGCCTATCACGGCGTTGCGCCCCGGTTTGACCTGTTAGATCGTTTTGGCCTGGCTGAAAAACGCAAAACACAGTTCCATGCGCTCTCAACCGGCCAGCAGCGCCGGCTGGCGCTGGCGTTGGCGCTGGCCCATGAGCCGCAGGTGTTGTTTTTGGATGAACCCACGGCCGGTCTTGATGTGGCTTCGCGCGCGGAGCTGCATTCGCTGCTGCGTGAGCTGCGCGCCGACGGCGCGACGATTATCCTGGCGACCCATGACATGGCTGAAGCGGAGGCGCTGGCTGACCGGGTAGCGATTTTGTTAAACGGCCGTATTGCCGCCATTGGCGCCCCTTTGGACATTACGGCAACCGGCAGCGGACTGTCAAAAATTTCGGTGCATACCAGACAGAACTCGCTGCTGGCCAATCACCATACTTTCCCGGCCGTCAGCCGGCGCGTACTCAAGGAAAACTATGCAATTTATTACAGCCAGGACATCGCTCGCACGGTCCCGGCCTTGATTGAGTATGTCCAGACCGGCGCTGATGAACTGCTCGATTTGCGCGTGGAACGGCCGTCTTTGGAAGAGCGCTTTTTAGAATTAACCACCAATTAATAGATGTGTCCGGTTTGTAGTAACGACTTTAGTCGTGGGCGACCCAGAAGTCGCTGTGGGCGACCCAGAAGTCGCCAACCGCTAAAGCGGTTACTACAAACCATTTTGCATATTTAGAATTTTGAACTACCAGGAGAGAATTATGTCTGCTTTTAGCCAACACGTTGCTTTTGAATTTCGCAGCGGTATCCGTAACAAGAACCTGCTGCTGATGAACTATCTGTTCCCGCTTGGATTTTATTTGATGATGGGCTTTTTGATGCCGGAAATCAACCCGTTTTTCCGCGCCACGTTGATTCCGGCGATGGTGACCTTCGCCATTTTGGCGGCGACCTTATTGGGACTGCCCGACCCGCTGGTCAGCGCGCGCGAGTCCGGCATTTTTCGCAGCTACAAAATTAACGGCGTGCCGGCTATCTCAATTTTGGCCGTACCGGCCTTAACCACGATGCTGCACCTGGCGATCGTGTCGGCGCTTATCACCTTCAGTGCGCCGCTGTTGTTTGATGCGGCCGCGCCGCAAAACTGGCCTGGCTTTCTGCTGGTCGCCATCAGTCTGGCGCTGGCCTGTACCGGCATCGGGGTCTTGATTGGGGTTGTTTCCCCTTCCACACGCATGACGGTGCTTTACTCCCAGATTATATTTGTTCCGTCGATGATTTTAGGCGGCATGATGCTGCCGTATGCGATGCTGCCGGCAGTGGGGCAAAAAGCGGCTCAACTTTTGCCCGCGACCCATGCCATGAATGCATTTAATACCCTGGCGCTGGGCGGCGCGGCCGACTTTAATGCCTGGGCGTCGCTCGCCATACTTTGGGCAACCGGCCTCATTGCTTTTGCTTTGTCACTGTACCTGTTTTGCTGGGACAGCGCCAATACGACGCGGCGCCGGCAACGGCCGTTAGCGCTGCTGGTTTTGCTTCCTGCGCTGGCGGGGATTCTACTGCTGTAGTTATTGCAAGTAATTCAACAAGGCGCGCACGCCTTCCAGGTTGCGCGCCGTTTCGCTGTTTTGGTGGTTGGTAAGTTCTATAGAAATGGAAGCATACGTTCAGTTTAACATATGGGGTCTTTCTACTTGAGTTCAGTTAGATTCATTTAGGTCTGGTGTTATTTGTTCACCTTTTTCCCATGCCTGCAAGTATGGAAAAGGTGAAACTACCCCGCGCCTGATTTCCCAATCCCCAGCAAAGGTTGGATAAGATATTCCAAAATGTACGTGACATAGAAGGCCACGAGCATTGCCCGAGTTTCCGACATATCCGAGGATTGTTCCAGCACCAACTTCAACGCCAGCTTCTATTCCGGGTGCAACATTTTCAAGATGAGATCCGTAATATCGAACGCCGTCCTGACCTATCAGGCTCACATATTTACCACCGCGTTGTGCTGGATCATTTGTATTTGGATTCCATACATCAATTTGACTGGTTTCATCGATCACGCCACCGATAACTGCAACAAATTCTGTCCCACAAGGCGCAACAATATCAGTTGCCGGATAATCGTGATGACCAGCAATATAATCGGCTTTTTCTGGTGGTTGTATTGGAAAGATGTAGAAAAGGGAAGGGGTTGATGTCAATTCAAAAGACTCTTCTTCAACTTTAGGTAAAGGGGTCTTCGTTGGTGAAATTTCATTGGCTTTGATGATCGTTAAAGTTGCTTGTGCATTTTGTCCAACTGCAATCGGCGTAATAACTTGTGGGAGATCAGAATGTATGACAGTTGGTGATGACGTAAGGATTTTATTTTCAACCACCTTTACAATAATTGTTGGTGTACCGGTTGGGATCGGCGATGCATTATTTGTCACTGTGGGATTTGATTCAACTATTTCGGTTGGAATTGCCGTATTGGCTGTGAGTGTTATTTGTGGCCTATTCTGGATTTCACGACCTTGAACTGAACATGCTCCAATGAAGTTGGTAATGACACAGACTGCTATAAAAACTAAGAATTTGTCCTTAATTTGAAAAGAATTCATAACAATCTCAACGACCAAAAAACAGAAATTCAGAGATTGCTGTACGTTCCGCCGGATGGTCTTCTCTACGAGGATAACTACTTAAAATTGTAATTTCTAAGGATCTAGTTTCCCAAGGGCCAATATCAAATGCTTGCCAGGTGCATTCATTATCAAGGATCAAGTCTACACTATCCCCTTCGCGCGTTTCTAACCGAACACTTCGAGGAATATGATTATAAAGGCACCAATTGATATCCGGTGTGCAAGGGTCTTGTTTGTTATATCCTGGGAGAATTTGAAATGAGGTAAGCGTTATTTCCTCTTTGAAATTCACAAAAGTTGATGCCCCTGTTCCATCTCCATCTGTTCGCCATGCAGTGGTTTCATCGCTGTCGATCAGATTTTCTGGGGAATAGCTCACGGTATTGCCGCAAGTATCAGTTCCTGAACTGGTTTGATTTGAAGCGAGAATCGTTCCCGGTTCTAATACTACGATAGGTTTTGGTGTATTTGTAGGTGGTATTGATGTGTTTGTTGGTGGAATTGATGTGTTTGTGGGAGGTGGAGAAGTTTCAGTGGGAGCAATTGTTGGTGATGGTGTATTTTCTTCGACTAATATATTTTGTGCTATTGTGGCTGAAGGCAAAACAGTTGGTATTACAGTCGGATTGGGTGGATTCATTACTCCTCGCAATGTAATAGCGGCAAAGAATATAATAATTACACCGATAATTCCTGCGCCAAATAATAATTTACGGTTGCTTTTTTCCGGCCCAACCGTTTCTTGAGGTATTGAGGGCGTGGGATGGAATTGGGGAGTGCTCTGTTTGCAAAGGTTGTGACCCTGCAAGAACGACTGTTGGAGGTAGGCCAACGCCGCCTGTGTTCTCAGTATTGAGGGCAAGATTAATTGCAGATAACATTTCGTCGGCGGTTTGGAATCGCTGGTTGGGGTCTTTTTGCATGGCGGCTTCCACCACCCCGATGGTTTGGGCACTTAAATCAGGACGCACATCGCTAATGACGTGGGTTGTTCATAGACGTGGGCATGCATGACGGCGAGTGGATCAGTTGCTTCAAAGGGTCGCCGCCCGCTGAGCAGTTCGTAGAGGATAACGCCCAATGAGTAAATGTCGGTACGGCCGTCTACCCCTTTGCCGGTTGCCTGTTCCGGCGCCATGTAGTGCGGTGTACCAATCAGCGTGCCGGTCTGGGTCAATTTTTGCGCGCTGTCCGCCACCGCTGCAATGCCGAGATCGACCAGCACGGGACGGCCGTCGGGACGAATGAGAATATTGCTTGGTTTGATGTCGCGGTGGACAATGCCGGCCGCATGGGCTACCTGCAAAGCTTCGGCCATTTTGCCGGCGATTGCCAGGGCCTGGCGCGTATCGATCAATTCACCCCGTTCGCCCAGCTTACGCAGGGTATCTTGCAGCGAACCGCCCTCGATATACTGCATGGCAATATACGGCCGTCCACTCTCTGTTTTGCCAATACGGTACACATGGATGATATTGGGGTGGTCTAACTGGGCTACAACCTGCGCTTCACGCTGGAAACGCTGCACAAACTGCTCATCCGCCGCCAGCGCCGGCAGCATAATTTTGAGCGCTACCTTGCGCTGCAAGCCCTGTTCATACGCCAGATAAACATCCGCCATACCGCCGCGCGCAATATGTTTGCGAATTTCATAAGGGCCAATCAATGTGCCAATCAACGCTTCCGGATTTGCCATCGTACTCCCTACTCCTTACTTTCTACTCATCGCTCTTCGCTACCATACCCGCCTAACCTCTCTTATTCACTTAACGTCAATGTACCCCAGGTTTCCGGCGAAAGAAATGTGCGCGCTGCGCTGTTGGATTTCATCACTTCCTGCACGGCCGTACCTGCCTGGTCATTATCGGAGACATTCAGCGTCATGCCAATCGTCAGTCCGGCTGTGGGCGTCAGTCCGAGGTCGCTCCAGGGAATGGCCGCTTCCAAAATATAGCCGCCTGTTCCGGTAGGCCGGGCTGCCATCGCCGTATTGCGTCCGCCTATTAGGGCGTAACGATTGTTTTCACCGGCGCGCCAGAGATAGGCGTTAGGTCCTATTCCGGCAAAATCGCCCGGTGAAATGTTAATTTGGTAATCGTCAGAATTAACCTCAGTTCCGAAATCGCCTTGAATGTTGGTATCAAACTGCAATTCGACGCTGTCGCCTTTATGGATGCTGATATCATCATTGATCTGCACGTGCCGATCATCCTCAACTTCAACGGCCAGATACAGATTTTCAAAATCCCAACCAACCCGCCAGACCGCTTCCAAATCGTCGCTGCCATCCCAGGAATCATGGGTGTGGACGATGTGGGCCGAACGATAGCCGGGCAGCCCGGCCCACTCATCCAAAAAACTATCGATCACAGGCGGGCTGGCAAAACGCCGCGCCGCTACCGAATCGGTTACCAGCACCTCGCCTGGCCCATTTTCAGTTAGTAATTCCCGGGCTGTGGGATCGCTGATGATTGGCTCCATAAAGTAGCTGTTTGCCCAGCCGGCGGCGGAGCCATAGCGAACGGGAACCCACCAGTCGCCATCCTGCTTGACGCCCAGACCGGTGATAATCACGTCTGTCCCGTTGGGGGGTATTTCACCCACGATGGGATTGTTTATGCCCGGTCCGCTGCGCATATTGAGAACATCATCGCTGGCGACGCTGTGGATATGGTAGGGAAAGAGAGGAGACGGCGCGCCGGGCTGTTCTTTATCGCCGGTCGCCAGATTGACCCAAACCGCGCCGGAGGGCGGCGCGTTGGCAGGCGGAGCTTGTCCGCAGCAGTCGTTTTGGCGCAGGTAAACGTAGAATCCGTCATCTGTCCAGGTTTCATAATCACCATAAACGCTATCCCAATCGCCGGTGATGGCGTGCTTTTGTGCGCCGTCAGCGCGAAACAAAACGCGCTGGCGGCTGCCATCTTTACAGTTGAGCGGCGCGATGAAGAAGGCGCCGCCGGGATCGTATTGCGGTTCTTGCAGCGTGCAGCCGGGGTATTCTTGTGCACCGTCGAGAATGGGTTGTCCATCAAAATAGAGCCAATTGCCTTCTTGAAAGAGGCCAGGGGGGATGGTAGGCGCAGGTGAGGTGGGAACGGCCGTTTCTGCGGGCAAATCTGTTGTTTCTGCAACCAATTCCATAGCTTGCGTGGGAGTAACAACTGTTGGCGTTATTGGCGCCGAATTGGCTTCTGGCAGCCTGCGTAGCAGGAAAAAGCCCACAACGCCCACGAGCAGTAAGAAAGCGGCGCCCGCAAGCAGATAGGACCATTTTGACTTTTGTTCGGAATACAGCGGCACGGTCGGCGCGGCCGGAAAACTCGACGGCGTGCGTATGCCCTCGGCAATCATGGCGGATTCCAGCGCGGCGGCCAGTTCAGCGGCCGATTGGAAACGCTTGTCCGGCTCTTTTTGCAGGCAGGTTTCCACAACCCGGTATGTGGCTTCGTTGAGATCGGGGCGCTGCTGGCGCAGCGAGGCCGGCGGCTCGTGAATATGCTGGTGCAGTACGGCCAATGGGCTTGCGGCGTCAAATGGTACGTGGCCGCTGAGCAGTTCATAGAGGATGATGCCCATGGCGTAGATGTCGGTACGGCCGTCTACCGGTTGGCCCAACGCCTGCTCCGGCGACATATAATGAGGCGTACCCAGCACCCCGCCGGTGCGCGTCAGGCGCGTTTTTGAAGTTTGCACCGCCGCAATACCCAGGTCGGTCAGAACGGGTTGACCGTTGGTGTGCAGCAGGATATTGCTTGGTTTTAAGTCACGATGGACAATGCCGGCGTGGTGGGCTACTTGAAGCGCCTGGGCAATGGCGTAGCTGATATTGAGGCTGTCGCTCAGAGAAATTTGTTGGCCCTGTCGTGAAAGCGCAGCCAATCTCTCTTGCAGCGAGCCGCCGGCAATAAATTGCATGGCCAGATAGGGCTGTCCGGTAGGGGTCATGCCGGTGGTGTAAATTTGAATGATATTAGGATGGTGTAAACTGGCGACGGTGCGCGCTTCACGCTGAAAGCGGGTCAATGCGGAGGCGTCCTGAGCCAATTCCGGCAGCATCACCTTGAGCGCAACCGGCCGTTTTAGTTCAACGTCCTCTGCCTGGTAAACGGCCGCCATGCCCCCCTGCGCAATAAAGGCCTGCACCTTATATTGATCAATTTCTTGGCCTATGAACGATTCCATGCTCAAACTCCAAATGATTGCGTTGAAAATATTGCCTTATTTAGGAAGCGTTTCATCTGATTGTGCGTAATAATTTATGACGGCCAACATACCGGCAATATTTTGCGGCCACTGACTATTTTTGGTGGATTGTAACTCAACGGTGAAAGATGGAATTTCTTGGGTGACAAGCCAATCGCTGGCATCACCATTGATTGGGTAACTATCAAAATATTCATGCACCGGATAATTTGCAGCTTCACCATAAATAGCGCCCAATTCCAAAGAGGGCTGATAAAGCTCCGGACAGCGAGCCCCATAAATGCCATCAGCCGCGCTGTGCCAGAAAATGACGGCCCGTGGGTTGATTTCCAGAATGTAATCACGCAGCGCCCGAGTTTCTGGCTCGGAGAAAGGTTCTGTTCCGGCATTGACAGGCTGATTGCGCCAGACGGCATCTTCTGTCCAATCACAATCCCAATTACGATTGAGGTCAACGCCTCCGGCATTAAAACGACCTAGAAAAGCTTCGTCTGGATTGACATCACTCGCAAAGAATGGGCCCTCTTTTTGTGTAACCCTGAATTGACCATCAGGGTTTGCTGATGGAATGATTATCAATGTGACTTCGTCGGGAACGGCAGCGGGATTGTTCAAAAAATGATCTATCGTTTTGTAAGCCAAAGTGATTGTATTCCATTCAAAGCCGCCATGAATGCCTCCAATGAATAAAACTTTGTTGGGGCCATTTTTAAATTGATACGCAAGTATGTCACGGTTTTGGTGTGATTTCCCAATTGATTTGGAAAATCCGTATGGAACCCACGTTGTCGAAGGCGTTGGTGGTATTGTTGGCGCAGTCGTGGCAAATGGTTCTGGTGTGTGTGTTGACGTTGGAAAGATTGGAGTAACCGTTTGCGAAGAGATTGTGGGGATTACAACAGAGGGCAGCGCCATCAATGCTTGCTTTGTGCTTTCTTGGGTGGGTTGGGATATTGCTGTAGGTGGCGACTCGAAATTACGGATTGTGAAATCGAAGGCAAAAAAGCCGCTTGCAAATAACACAATCAAACTTAAGCTGACGCCAAAAAAAATTATCAAAAGACGGGAAAATACTCGCATGGATTGTTTACCTGTAACGATCCATGACTGCCTTGATCCCGGCCAGATTATTTTCCCAATCTGGTCCGGAATAATCAGGCAATATGGCAAAAATTGCGGGAAAACCCTGCTGGTCCAGCCAATTAGATGCATCACCCTGGGTACCCTCTAATTCCAAAACGGGGTAATTTGCACCTGATCCATAGGTATTTGCCAAAGTGGTTGAAACAATTGAACGGTTGCCGCATAGTCCAGGTGAAACCAGGCCGTTTGCTGATTGTGAACTCCAGAAGATAGTGGCGTCAGGGCGTTCATTAAGAATAAGATCACGCAGCCCAGCAACTTCTGGTTCGGAAAAAGGCTCTGTTCCTCCACTGTTGGGATAAACTCTACCCAATACATCGGAATCTCGCGCCCAATCGCAGGCCCAGTTGCGGTTCAGATCAACACCATTGGCATTAAAACGGCCGTTGCGTTTCCCGGGATCAAGAGGGCTGTCCGGATTAAGGGACGGAATGATTAACAAGGTTACGTTTTCTGGAATTTCCCCAGGATTATCCTCAAAATAGGTGATTGCCCGATTTGTAACGGCAACGCTCCCAGGCGAGTAACCTGCACTAATGCCGCCAACCAACAACACTTTCTTTGGTCCAGCGCCAAACCGAACAACTTCAATGGGAATACCACCAGCCGATCGGGCAATTTCATATCTTGATTCAGGCGTCGGCGTTTCTGTTGGGGGTTCGGGCGTTGATGTATTTGTAGGCGTTGGTGATTCAGTCGGCGTAGTTTCTGGCGCGGCTTCAGCAGTTGCCGTTGGTTCGACTACGCTGATAACATTGTTTGGTGTATCTTCCGGCGCTACGGTGGGAGGTGTGGCTGACAGTGTGGCCGTTGGCGCCGGTGACGCGCCGCCCAAACCGCCCATCCCAATCGCGCCGAACAGCAAAAGCAGCAGAACGCCGAGGATTCCTCCTGAAATCAACAGATTACGCCGGCCAGTTCCTTTGCCGCCTGGGGCAGCGGCCTGCGGCGCGGGCGGCCGGTAGCGCGACTTGCTGAGCAGGTCAGCTTCCCCGTCCGGCAGCAGCACCGTTGTGCGCGGCACATAACCGCCTGTGCCCTCTGCCGCCAGGGCCGCGTCAATTGCAGCCAGCAGTTCGCCGGCGTTTTGGTAACGGCCGTCAGGCTCTTTTTCCAGGCAGATGTTGACCAACTGCAAGGTTTGCGGCGTCAGACCGCCGCGCAGTTGCTCTAGCGGAACAGGCGCCTCGTAAACATGTTTGTGTAAAATTGCGATTGACTCGTCTGCTTCAAACGGCCGTATCCCCGCCAGCATTTCATACAAGATGACGCCTAGAGAGTAAATGTCGGAACGGCCGTCTAACGGCGCCCCTTTTATCTGCTCCGGCGACATATAGTGGGGCGTGCCCATCAAAGCCCCCGTTTGCGTCAGACGGTCGCTGCCGCGCATCGCCGCAATGCCCAAATCTACCAAAACCGGCATGCCGTCTGAGCGAATCAACACGTTGCTGGGCTTTAAATCACGGTGGACAATGCCGGCCTGATGGGCCACATTCAAGGCTGAAGCCAGATGGTGGGCAACTGCCAGCGCCTGCGCCGCCGGCGCCACCTTATTTTGCGCGGCCCAGCCGCGCAGTAAATCCCGCAGCGATCCGCCGCTAATGTACTGCATGGCGATATAAGGCTGGCCTTGGGACGTAACGCCTGTGCTGTAAACCTGCACAATGCCGGGATGGTCCAAACGCGCCACCGCGCGCGCTTCACGCTGGAAGCGCAGGATGAACTGCGGGTCCTGCGCCAGCGCGTCCAGCAAAATTTTGATGGCGACCTGACGATTGAGCGACACATCGCGCGCCAGATATACATCCGCCATCCCGCCGCGCGCCAGATGTTTTTCAATCAAATATTGGTCAAACTGCATCCCGTTATATTTATTTGTATCCATTACGCTGCCTCAAATTTAGGTAAACCACAGAAATTATTCAAAAATAAAAGTCTTGGCAAGCTGTGGTTTCCTCGAGTAATTCACAAAAACTTCAGTTGATTTATATTCAAAAAGTTTTTGTGAATTACCTAACCCTTATGGTTCGTTCGCAAATAAGTTTGTAGTAACGACTTTAGTCGTTTGCGACCTCCGGGTCGCCCACCTCCGGGTCGCCCACCGCTAAAGCGGTTACTACGAACCAAATGTCAAAAGTTAATAACGAACGAATCCTTAGGTACAAAGTGTTAGCATTTCTTATTCTGCAGCAGTGAGCTGCAAATTGCGAAATTGGAAATCGTCGTGATCGCCCGCAAAATCAGGATCATCTTCAATTAGCCCGGCGCAAATCTCAAGCGAGTTGGCTCCTAGACGTAAATTATCCGTCGGTAGATCAACCGATTGGGAAGATGTCCAGGACTGCTGAACAGTCGCTCCTTGAACCGGTACTGCGTTGAGCGACTTTCCATTTACGGAAATTGGATTGTTCGCCTTAACGCCCCAGGTTTCAAATTGCAGCGATAGGCTGTTTGGCGTGAATTCAAGATTGAATGGGGCCACGTAGCATAGACCGTGCAGAGTTGGCCAGCCTTCTAAATCTGATTCGTCACCGACATGAATAGCGTTTGACTCCGCGTAAACAATTGCTGTTTGCGGCGCGTTTGTTTCAGACGTGTTGTTTGTTTGGACTGCCCAGGCCGGATCATAACAGCCGCGCCAGGATATGCGCTTCAATTCGCCGGTGGCAATGTCAATGACCCAGATGTCATACTGGTCGTCTGCGCTTTGGTCTAGATTGCTGTGAAACGCCAGGAAACGGCCGTCCAGTGACCAGGCGGGTCGTTGGTTATCATTGCCCACTGTGGTGACGCGTTCCAAATTGGCGCCTTCGCTGGAGGCAGTCCAAATATGGCGTGTATCGCCCTGGCGGGATTCAAAAGCAATTTGACTGCCATCCGGCGACCAGGCAGGCGTGGTGCTGGAATCCCCCAACCGAATGAGCGTGCGTAAATTGCTGCCGTCGGGAAGGATGGTGTGAATATTGAAACGGCCGTCCATGTTGCTTTCAAAAGCGATTACGTCGTTGATTGA
Source organism: uncultured Chloroflexia bacterium (assembly GCA_963701435.1). Taxonomy (GTDB): domain Bacteria; phylum Chloroflexota; class Anaerolineae; order Promineifilales; family Promineifilaceae; genus JAACFF01. The sequence continues at coordinate 761,262 of CAVPAL010000006.1, forward strand.
CCAGGTGGGATCATCGTTGAAATCTGAGTTAGAGGTCAAGGCCCGCACCCTGCCGTCAGCATTCATCAAGTAAATATCTTTGTTACCTGATTCATCCGATACAAAAACGGTTTCTTCCCCACCGGGGGAAAAAACCATCTCATAATTATTGGCCGGCCCGCTGGTAAATTGGTTGAAAGGGCCGTTGGGGAAATCCCCAACATATATTTGCCAACTACCGCCGGTATCGGAGCGAAATAGAAGCCTGGAACCATTCGTTGAAAAGGCCGGTACCTGGCTGTTGGCCGGCTGATTGGGCAATATTGTTTCTAAATTTGTCGCCAAATCGAAATAATAAATCTGGTTATTGGCACCGCTGCCGCAACTGTATGCGATGACGCCATTTTGGTCTGCCCGCGGTGGAATATAGGGGTCGACCATAATGCTGACTGCAAGGCTGCCCGTATTATCACCATAACTGTCGTCATTGCTGGCCAGCCACAGCGCGCCGCCATTGGGGCTGTTCAGACTGCGCGCAGACCCGATATAGATGGGCGTTTCATTGCCAATGCCCCCGATCAGACTGACAACGGTCGCATCAGGAACCGGGAAGCTGTTCTTGCCGGGTATCTGTGGATCGCCGGCTGGCCCAACTTCGGGCCAGTTTGATGCCGGCCCTGCGCGCCAGAGGCCGCTGAGAACCTCAACCACAGCGCTTTGCCCAGGAGCAAGCTGGATGCCGGTGTCGAAACGGGATGAGTTTGCGGGGACATTGACGGTGTAGGTTTCAATCCGGTTTTGTATTTCAGCGGGTTCAGGGATGGAAACGGCCGTATCCTCAGGTTTGGCAGTTGACATGGGTTGTGGGGGAACGGCCGTTTCCGTTTCAAGAACAACTATTTCAGCAGCCGGCGTCTCAAGCGGCGCAGGTGTCGTAGTTTGTGATGGCAAGTCGTTGGCTTGAAACTGCTGCCATGCTGCATATCCACCGCCGCCGCAAAGCAGCAGGAGCAGAAGCAGTCCGGCCAGCATAAGCGGCCATTTGGACGATTTCTGCGGCTGCAAAACTTGTGTCGGCGTTTGGGAAGGGGTGTGCTGCGCTTGATTGACAATTTTTTGTGCCGCAGCCGGCTGCCACGCCGTAACGGCGACGCGCGGATTATTGTTTTCGGCCGCCAGCGCCTCATCCAGCGTCGCCAGCAGCGCCGCGGCGTCAGGATAGCGGTCGTCGGGACTTTTCTGCAGGCAGGCAGCCACAACCTGGTACGTTTGCGGCGTCAAATCCGGTCGTACCTGCTCGAGGGGCGCCGGCTGCTCGTAAATGTGGCTGTGCAGCATGGCCAGCGGCGAATTGGCTTCAAAGGGCAGACGACCGCTTAACAATTCGTACAAGATGACGCCGAGGGAGTAAATGTCGGAACGGCCGTCGATCAACTGGCTGCCGGCCTGTTCGGGTGACATATAATCAGGCGTACCGATCACGCCGCCCGTTTGCGTAAGCTTAAACGTCGCCTGCTGAATCGCCGCGATGCCCAGATCAGACAGCACCGGCGCGCCATCTTTGCGCAGCAAAATATTGCTTGGCTTGAGGTCACGGTGGATAATATTGGCTGCATGCGCCACCGTTAGCGCGTCGGCCATCTGGCGCGTTATGGCCAGAGCGTAAATCGCGGAAATCCAGTTACCTTCGCTGGAAAGTCTTTGCAGTAGATCACTCAAAGATCCACCCTCGACATATTGCAGCGCGATATAAGGCAGTCCATCCGGCGTATTGCCGGTAGTATAAACCGGCACAATGTTGGGATGCTGAAGCTTGGCCGTGGCCACGGCCTCACGCTGAAAGCGCAGCCGCAGCGGCTCCTGCGCCGCCAGATGCGGCAGCATGACCTTGATCACCACATCCCGCTGCAAACTAATATCCCGCGCCAGATAAACCTCCGCCATGCCGCCGCGCGCCAGATGCTTTTCGATCAAATATTGGTCAAATTGTTTGCCAGTAAATAGATTGTTATCCATTGTGCTGTCTCAAATTTCCCTGTCGTAGAAGCAGGCGGTCTTTTTTTCGATTCACCGAAATAATGTAAATTCATCTGCTATAAAGCCCGCTCTTGAAATAAATTGAGCGTTAAGAGCGCCTGGTTTAACCTCGATAAACAATGCGCCAAAATCAGCATTGTAACGCGCAAGACTTCTGGGATCGGGTTCTTCATCAAAGTTGTAAATACTGTGTCCCCCAATCCCGTTTGTGATATATGGAATTCCATCAACCAACAGGCGCTCGTACACATGTGCATGACCTGTCAAAACTAAATCTGCTCCCCAATTTGCAAAAGGCCAGCGCAGGGCAGTAACAATGCTTGCTTCACGTGACGAATAGGGCGCCACATGAAAATAGACAATTTGCCAGGACGTTTCTGATGATGCAAGTTTCTCTTGTAGCCACTGTGCTTGAATTGAGTCTGACCCGATGCCGTCAGGTTCATTCCAATCGCTGTTTAACGCAAAAAAATGGACGTCCCCTTTCACAAAGTCATAATAGCGTTCATTATCGGGTAGATCGAAATATTCAAAATAAGGCGCTGCATTGGCAGTATAATAATCATGATTCCCAAGCGTTGGAAAAAAGCGGTTTTGCGCGATGTAATCGCCGTAATGCTGCGTGATGTTTTCAGCGATTGTTGCGGCTGCACCGTCAGGATAATTATTGTCTCCAACAGTCAGGATGAAATCAGGCTGCCGCTTGTGAATTAAGGCCGCTACATCTTTTGCGCCTTGCCCGGCGCTTCCGTAGTCGCCAATGACGGCAAAAGAAATCGCCCCATTCCCAGTGTTTGTGTCAGGATTGGCAGCAAGTGTAGGAATTGAAGTTGGCAAATTTGATACTGTGGCTTCTGGTGTTGGGCTGGCTGGCGGTGGATGTTGGGTAGGTGTAACAGGGTTAAATGTGGTTGTTGGCGATGAAGTAATCAAAGGTATTGGGGTAACGTATGATTTAATTGTCGGCGGCAGCGGCGGTGCGGTCGTGGCTTCATCGCTTTCCGGCACTGATGTTGGGGCTTGCATGTTGACAGATTGTTGTGAAGCAGAAAATATAAACGCTCCACCGATTATGAGCAGCAATATTGAAATGATAAGTCCCAGGTAAATTTTATTCATATTTCAAAATTTTTGTGAAGGCTTGTAGATTGTCACCTTTTTAGCAGCTTGATAACCAATCTAAACACATTCATAATAATCATCATGTTCTATGAAATTTGGACACCAAAGCGTTAAATCACGCGTATAAGCCTGGTTGTTCAGGCTTTGAACGCGCCCGAGTTCACGCCCTGCGGCAGACTCTGATGGGAAACCAACAATGACACCGCGATATTGCTCCTTTCTGAAAAATAATGCTACCTGATAGCCTTCAGATTCAAATGTTTGCGCATGGGCTTTGGCGCCATCCAATGAATTGTACGCGCCGATAACGATTATGCCTGACCCAAATGGAAAATCTTTAGCAGCAGATGGCGTGTTTGTGCCTGTTGGCGTTGATGTTTTGGTTGGCGCTGCTGTTGCTGTGGGGGGCGCTGGCGTTGACGTATTAGTTGCGGTCGATGATGGCGTTGGCGTAAATGTCGATGATGCCGTTGCGGTTACTGTCGGCGTCGCATTTTCTTGCGCTATAAATTGTGTTGCAGCCGCTTGATCAGTAGCGGTTGAGCGGGATTCGGCATCGTTTGAAGGGGGTAAAAAAGCGCGCCAGGCCAGGAAAGCAATGATAAGCAGTAAAAGAGGAATGAGTCCCCATAAAAATTGAGTTTTTGATTGATGTTCTTCGGTAACAAGCGGCAGCGGCGTCAAAACTTCTGTTTGAACATAGGCGGGTTTGGCCATCAGGGTGGGTGATGTGACCGGCCCGCCCTCGCTTTGCAGCACAGCATCCAGGGCACTGCTCAAATCGGCGGCGGTTTGAAAACGGCCGTTTGGGTCTTTCTGCAAACAGGTTCTGACCACGCTGTAGACGGCCGGCGAAAGGCCCGGGCAAATTTGCTCCAAGGGCTGGGGCTGCTCGTACAGTTGATGATGCACAATCACCAATGGCGAATCGGCCATAAAGGGTGGATGTCCGCTGAGCAGTTCATACAGAATGACGCCCAATGAGTAGATGTCGGAACGGCCGTCTACGGGCTGCCCTGCTGCTTGTTCCGGCGACATATAGTGCGGCGTACCCAAAATACCGCCGGTGCGCGTCAGGCGTGTAGCAGCTTGTGAAACCGCCGCAATGCCCAAATCAGAAACAACGGCCGAACCATCCTCGCGCAGCAGAATATTGGCCGGCTTCAAATCACGATGCACGATGCCGGCCCCATGCGCAGTCGTCAGGGCCGCAGCGACCTGCTGCGCCAGCGTGAGCGCGTAAACGGGCGACGCCCATTGTCCCTGCCGGCTCAACCGCTGTAAATTGTCGCTGAGCGCGCCGCCGGGAATGTACTGCATGGCGAGATACGGCCGTTCATCCGGCAAACTGCCAATGGTATAAATCTGCACGATATGGGGATGGTCAAGGCGCGCCGTCGCCTGCGCCTCGCGCTGGAAGCGGGCGACCATGCCTGGCTCGGCGGCGACGTGCGGCAGCATCACTTTCAGCACCACCTGTCTGGCCAACTGCGTGTCCTCGGCCAGATAAACATCGGCCATGCCGCCTTTTCCCAGCGCCGCCCTGATGACAAAATTATTGATGCGCGTTCCGATTAACGGGTCCATGTATTTACTGCCTGCCAATGGCGCCGCACTCTATGCTCATGGTCGCCAAACCGCCGCTGCTCACCCGCACGCCTAAATTGGTGAGTAAATAGGAACTTTCAGGCTGGTTTGGCTGTGAGCACAGCGATTCAACCAGGCGGTTGTGTTGAACCTGATCATATGGAATTTTGAACACCTCGCGCCGGCCGCCATCGGTGACATTGGGGTCTGACACATACGCGCTGATGTCGCCGATTAACTGACCGGTTTCCGGATCAAGGCGGCGGGCGAACACAACAAATTGCATTAAGTTTGTATCACCGCCGCGTTGTTTGTAGATTTCCATGCCAAAACCGACCACAACTTCCTGACGGCCAACTTCTATCTGCGCTTCCGGCGTCACGGTCTCATCACCGGGCCGCATCCCAAAAAAATGCCAGCCGCTGGGTACAAGCCGCCCCTCCGGATTGACGGAAGCAGTTTTTACACGCAGCGTGGTGAAATGGTCGTTGTTAACGCGGCCGGCCAGGCCGGTGATCACATGACCGGGGGGCAGTGCAGAGCCGGTGGAGAGTTCCACGTGTCCATTGGGATCAAAACCGCCGCCCAGCGAAAAAGTGTTTTGTATTTGCGGGCGCGATTGAGTTTGCGTCGGCAAGGGTGTGTCTGTGGGGGCGGGCGGGATTGTGTTTGTCGGCGCCGGGGTTGATGTGGGCGGAACGGCCGTTTCCGTTGGTTCTTCTGTCGGGCTTATGAGTAACGCATCAAAGACGATTGGCGTGGCGGCGGTGTTTGAAAACCTGAGTAAATCAGGGTTAAACCAAAAAAGAATCACGCACATCGACACAATCAGCAGGATGCCTAACAAGAAAGCCCAGGTACGGTTGGCCTTCTTTTTTTCTTGTTCCGCTGAAAAAATCTGGGTAGGCGGCAAGGCGGAATAGCGGCCGCCCGCGCCTGCGGATGGCGCTGCGCCCATTTCGACCGCCAACGCGCTACCTAAAGCCGCTTCCATCTCGGAAGCTGTCTGGAAACGCTCATCCGGCGCTTTTTGGAGCGCGCGATCTACAACGGCGATGGTTTCCGGTTTTAGATTTGGGCGCAGGACTGCGAGCGGCGGCGGCGGTTCGTAAATTTGCTGGTGCAGCACGGCCAATGGGCTGTCGCCGCTGAAGGGGGGCGCGCCGGACAGCATTTCATGCAGGATGACGCCCAAGGAGTAGATGTCGGAACGGCCGTCCAGTCGTTCCCCTTTGGCTTGTTCGGGCGACATGTAGTAGGGGGTGCCCATAATGGCGCCGGTACGCGTGAGCCGCGTGGCGCCTTCATGTCGCGCAATGCCCAAATCGGTGACGACGGGCGCGCCGTCCAGCTTAAGCAAAATATTGCTGGGCTTCAAATCCCGGTGGATGATGCCTGCCTGGTGGGCGACTTGCAGCGCACTGGCGACCTGGCGCGACAGGCTGAGCGCGGCGACGGGAGCAAAGGATTGGTCTTTGCTGCTCATTTCCACCAACCTGTCCTGCAGGCTGCCGCCGGCGATATAGCGCATGACCAGATACGGCCGTTTATCCGGCAGCCGCCCCTGGGTAAAAATCTGAATCACGTTGGGATGTTCGATGCGGGCGGTGGTTTGTCCCTCAATTAGGAAACGCGTCACAAAAACTTCGTCTTCCGCCAGATGCGGCAGGATGATTTTGATTACTACCGGGCGCTCCAAGATGATGTCTTCTGCCTGATAAACGTCCGCCATGCCTCCCCGCGCCATATGGCGCAATACGCGATACTGGCTTATTGTGGTCCCGACTAAGGGATCGTTGTTGTTCATTGTTAACTCCGTTTAGCGAATACAGGTCTGGCGACTGAATTGAAACGAATGACCTGTGTTCGCAGCGACTGGAACAAATATGTCTCAATGATTCGATTTATCGACTAAAACTATATAGCCTCCTTGGTTCGCGGCCGGTCTCCTGACCGCGTCGTGACCAAGTGTTATGGATTTTCAACTGGATCATAAAACTCATCGGCGGCCCAACCTTCTATCCCATTTGGTGTGCGAACCTGCCACCAACGATAATCACCAACCTCCTCTGGTCCAGCAAGCACTTCTAAGCGTGTGCCTTCGGGTGCATTACCTACATCATTAAAACCTTCAATTTCTGGCGAAGAACGAATTCTTAAACCATCTGTGCCAGTACCGGTTACAACAACCACAGAACCGATTGTGATTTCTGCCGGCGCAACGGCCGTTTCCAAACTGACTGTCAATGTGGATGTTGGCGTTGGCAGCAGCGTGGCAGTTGGTTGAACCTCAGCCGGCGTGGTTGGCTCTACCGCGGGAGCTTCATTTGAATCAGGTTCCGCCGGCAGCGGCGCGGCGGCGGGAACGGCCGTCGCCGCTTCCTCCGCGCCTGTTGATGAATTGACATTGGCGCGGCCGAAAACGAAATAAAGCAGGAAAAGCAGGATCACCACTAAAATTGCCAACGCAGCCAGCAAAGGCAGCCAGGATCGTTTTTTGGCGGGCGCCGGCGGCTGCTGGGGCGGCTGCTGGGCCGCCACGACCACGGTTGGTTGTTCAGAAGGGAGCGGCGGAGCGGCTACGGCCGCTCCATAACGCGCGACAACGGCCGTAATATTATCCGTCGCTTCGGCCACAATCGCCGCCTGCACAAGTCGTTCTGCGGCTTCTTGCGGCTGATTTTGGGTCATAATTTCAATTATTTGCCCGTCTGTCAGCACGTCGTAGAGGCCATCGGAACAAAGCAAAATCAAATCCCCATCCTCCAGCGTCATTGCCTCCAGCATATTGACCGTGATTTCCGGCTTGTTGCCCAGTACTTGCGTCACGACGTTGCGCAGTTCATGCTGGGCGGCGTCGGCCGGCGTGAGCATGCCGGCGTCTACCTGGCGCTGTACCCAGGTGTCATCATGGGTCAACTGCGCCAACTGGCCCTGGCGCAGCAGGTAGCCGCGCGCATCCCCTACGTTGGCGACGCTTAACTGGTTATGCTGTATAACGGCCGCCACGACCGTGCTGCCCATGCGCTCGACGCCGCGGCTTTGGGCTTTGTGGAAAATGGCGTCATTGGCTTGCAAGAGCGCTTCGTGCAGCGCCGCAACGATGGTTTCATTCTCCTGGCGCAGTCGATAAAACACCTGGCTGATGGCGGCAACGGCCGTATCCGCTGCATCACGACCATACTGCTGTCCGCCAACGCCATCGGCCACGATAAATAATTCGCCCAATTCGGTTGGCGTCGTTCCTGCGGGTACCCAACAGGCGTCTTCATTACCTTCCCGCACCGGTCCGCGATTGCTGTTGGCGCCATACTGGTTGTTGTTGTCCGGATGCCAGGCGTTTAAAAGTTCAGTTTGCTCACTCATAAGATTCATTCCTGTGTGGTATGAAAAGATAAAAAATGTGTAATTATTCAGGCTCAGGGCCGTATCTCACTCCCGCAGGGCCGAGATGCGGTCGCGAGTAGAGGGGCCGGCATAGTTGCTTTCAATTAATCATTGTTTGCACCTGCGCCTGGAGTTCGATCCGCCCCATTTTGATTTTTGTGCCCTCACGCAAAGTGGTTTGCGAAATCTTCTGCCAGCTCCCGGCCTGGACATCATAAACTCGCGTGCCGTTAGTGCTTTTCAGATCGGTTAATACAAAACTATCTGCTGTCTGCGTGATGCGCGCGTGCCGGCTGGAAACGGCCGTGTCCAACAGAACAATATCACAGCCCGGATCGCGTCCAATAACCATGCCATCCCGCAAACGATAGCGCTGTCCGGTTGATTCGTCAGAAAGATTGATGAGCCAGGCCCTGAGTTCAGTTTGTGGGGACAATACCTCGGTCTTGGCCGGTTGGGCGGGATCATTAACTGGTTCCAGGATTGTTTTTTTGAGAGCCGGGCTTTTTTCATCCAGCGTGGGCTGCTGCTGTTGAGCAGGTTGGGATGGCGGTGTGTCCGGTCGCGTTGAAACGCCGGCCGAACGGTATGGTTGCTGCAAATCAGGCGGCGCGTCTGTGACTGTTTTGGCGTCAGATGGGGTGCGTCGCTGCGGCGGCGGTTGTGGTTTTGCCTGTGGAATGGGCGGGTACGGCGCAGATTGGATGGGCGGTGGATGTGAAACGGGTTGGGGCGCCGGCTGGTGCAGGCGCACGATGTCGAAACCGGCGCCAAGTACAATAAAAGCCAGCATCAGAATTGTGCCCCACAAACCCGGGTTGACGACGATGTCGAAGACAATGTCATCCGCTGTGTTGAGCTGTATCCAGAGGATCACAAGCACCAGGATGGCAAACAGTCCGGCTATACCCTGACCCCAGGCGCTCATTTTTTCAAGGTTTTTTATCAAAACACCCAACAGAATCAGGCCCAGCACAATTACGGCCGCGAGTGGGATTAGAAACAGAAGCGGCTGGCCGCCAAAGGCTTCCGCGCCAATCAAACCGGTGCGTCCGGCGGCGGCCGTTTCTCCGCCAACAGCCAGTTCATAACCGGAAAATTCCCCGATTAAAAAACCATTGCAGGAAATGGTGACCCATGGCAGAAAAAAGAGAAACAACACAAAAAGGGCGGCTGGTGCACTAATGAATTTTCCTTTCATAATTCTGCGACCTCCTCTCATTGCCTCAATGATACGGCCGTTTCCACAACAATAGGCAGCACAATATCAAAATACAGAGTAACGCTGCTGCGCATTATACCATTGTTTTGAATGCCAATGGAAGCAAAAAATTAATGCAGAAGAAAGAAAAATGGTTTGATGAACCTTACTTCAGGCCGATTGTTTTTCTCAAACAACGCCTGCTTCGCGTAGATGTGCAATCGCTGCTTTGTCTAATCCGAGATCTGTGCGCAGAATTTCATCCGTGTCGGCGCCCAAAACGGGTGGGGCCGAGCGAATAACGGCCGGCGTTTCGGAAAGTTTGGCGACTGGCCCCAAAAGCTGAATTTCTCCGGCAGTGGGATGGTTTATGGTTTGCACCATGTCGCGCGACCGGACTTGCGGGTCGCTCAGGGCTGTTGCAATGTCGTTGATGGGGCCGGCGGGGATATTGTTTTGCCGGCAGAGATTGAGCCAGACGGCCGTTTTCTCTTCCCCGAAACATAGGCGCTAACTGCACAATCAATTCCTCGCGATGCACCACCCGGCCTTTGTTCGTTTGGAAGCGTTCATCCCGCCACAAATCAAGCCTGTCGCCCGCTGCGCATAGGCGCTTAAACTGCGCGTCCGTACCCACGCCCAGAGCGATATAACCATCTTGTGTTTGAAAAGTCTGGTAGGGCACAATATTGGCATGGGCGTTGCCATAGCGCGCGGGCGTTTCGCCGGTCGCAAAATAGTTGTGGGCAACATTTGCAAGCCATGCCAACTGCGCATCAAATAAGGCCACATCAATAAATTGCCCTTTGCCTGTTAAATGTCGGGCATGCAGCGCAGTTAAGATCGCATTGGCGGCGAACAGTCCGGCCGTAATATCAGCAATCGCCACCCCGACTTTATGCGGCTCGCCGTCCGCCGGGCCGGTGATAGACATGATGCCGCCCTGTGCCTGAATAATGAAATCATAACCGGGTAGGTCACGCGATGGCCCATTTTGACCGTAACCGGAGATGGCGCAATAAATCAGACGCGAGTTTAGTTCCGCCAGAGTCGCATAGTCGATGCCCAGCTTTTGGGTGGTCCCGACCTTGAAATTTTCGATCAGAACATCAGATTTGAGCGCCAATTTACGCAAAACATCCCGCCCGGCTGTACTTTTGAGGTTTAATGTCAGGCTGCGTTTGTTGCGGTTGGCGGACAAAAAATAGGCGCTTTGATCGCCGGCCCAGGGCGGCCCCCAGCCGCGCGTGCCGTCGCCTGCGCCCGGCTGTTCGATTTTGATCACGTCGGCGCCAAAATCGGCGAGAAGCTGCGTGCAGTATGGACCGGCCAGTACCCGCGATAAGTCCAGTATACGAATGTCTGCCAGGGCGCTGTTCATAGTTGTTTATGGCTCCTTTGCTGGGCGATTTGAAATACTGTAACAGCCACGGCCGTTTCTGCCAACTGAAAACTTTGCTAAAATGCTCTTATGAAAATATCACATACAGCGCCTTTGATTATTGGGTTTGTTTCCGATTTGATGTTTACCAGCAAAATTGGAAACGTTGTCAATTATCTGGGCTATGAAATTAAATGGATTGAAACCACAGCCGATATTGGCGGCGACCAACCCGCCGCGCTCGACACCAAACCGGGTGAAAAATTGACGGGTGAAGAAGGACGACTGTTTGAAAAAATCACCCAATGGCAGCCGGCGCTGCTGCTCTTTGATCTAAACAATGCAGCGATTCCCTGGCAGCGCTGGATTCCAATTCTGAAATCATCGCCGGCGACGCGCCGTATTCCCGTGATGGCGTTTGGTTCGCATATGAATGTTGAGCAAATTCAAGCGGCGCGGCGCGTGGGCGCCGATCAAGTGTTTGCGCGTTCTCGCTTTTCGGCCGATATGCCGGCTCTGATTCAGAAACATGCTTTTGTGCCTGATTATGATGCAATTTCAAAAGCGTGTCAGCAACCGCTGCCTGCTCTGGTCAAACAAGGCATTAACTTATTCAATCAAGGTGCATATTACCGCTGCCATGATGATTTGGAAGCGGCCTGGCGTGCAGACGAGACGCCGGGACGGGATTTGTATCGGGGCATTTTGCAGGTTGGCATTGCCTACTATCAGATTGAACGCGGCAATTATCGCGGGGCTGTAAAAATGCTGCTGCGCGTGCGCCAATGGTTGGATCCTTTGCCGGACATTTGCCAGGATGTTGATGTGGCGCAGCTGCGGGAGGATGTAACGGCCGTCTATGCCGCATTAGCGCAAATTGGCTCTGAAGATATAGAAGATTTTGATCGCGCGCTCTTCAGACCGATTAGATTAATCGACCGTAACGACACAAACTGATCAGGCTGTTGCCCCTCGCCGGCGGCGCACCAGCTTTTCAATTTCCACTGCAAAGAACACGATCGTGCTAATTAACAACGCGATCAACAAATCCTGCGGCGCCAGCGATTGCGTTCCAAAGAAACGCTGCAAAAAGGGTACATAAATCAAGGCAAGTTGTAATAAGAATGTTGTCCCCACCGCGATGTTCATCAAACGGTTGGAAAAGAAGCCAATTGTTACGACAGATTCAATATTGGAGCGGATGGCATAGGCATTGCCCATTTGAGACAGCGTCAGAACGGTAAAGACCATTGTTTGCCACGACCCATTGGGGTCTATTTGCCAGTAATAGTAGCCGGTTAAAAGAGAGACAAGACCCATTAGACTGCCAATCCAGAGAATACGAGTGCCCATTCCGCGGCTGAAGATGCTCTCCTTGGGATCCCAGGGCGGCCGTTCCATGATTCCACGCTCAGACGGTTCAACTGCCAATGCCAATCCCGGTAATCCATCGGTTACCAGATTGATCCATAAAATTTGCACTGCGAGCAGGGGCAAAGGCATGCCCAAAAACGGGGCGACTAACATCACAAATAATTCGCCGATATTGCTGGAAAGCGTATATTTGATGAACTTGCGAATATTATCAAAGATGGTGCGCCCTTCTTCGACGGCCGAAACTATTGTCGCAAAGTTATCATCCAGCAAGACCATGTCGGCGGCCTCTTTTGAAACGTCGGTGCCGGTAATACCCATGGCGATGCCGATATCTGCTTTTTTGAGGGCCGGCGCGTCGTTGACGCCGTCGCCAGTCATCGCCACGACCTGTCCTTTGTTTTGCAGCGCCTCTACGATATTGAGCTTGTGTTCGGGTGAGACCCGCGCAAATACGGAGACATCATCTACCTGTTTCTCCAGTTCTGCCACAGACATCGTGGCCAACTTTTGGCCGGTCAGATTGTGGTCATTGGCGGTAATGTTGAGGTCTTGGGCAATGTATTGGGCCGTGAGCGGATGATCGCCGGTAATCATGATGGGGCGAATGCCGGCTGTGCGTGCTTTGGCGACGGCCGTTTTCACTTCAGGTCGCGGCGGATCAATCATACTGACCAGCCCAATCAGGATCAGATCATCCTCAAGCTCCGCTTCGGTTGGTTTTTCGGGTAAAACATCTAGCGGCCGAAAGGCAATCCCCAGCACCCGCTGTCCCTGTTTCGCTTTGCGCTCATTGGCCACAGTGACGCGCGTGATCATTTCTTCATCCAGCGGCAAGATTTCCTGGCCGGTCCAAATTTGGGTGCTTACAGTCAGCAGGCTGTCAACGCCGCCCTTACAAAATGCGACATAGGGCACATCTCGCCACGCCTCTTCGATATTGGGGCGCTCCACGTCAGCGCGATGGATCGTGGTCATACGTTTGCGTTCAGATGTGAATGGAATTTCTGCGACGCGCGGTAATTGTGTTTCCAATTTATCTTTTGAATAGCCAAGTTCGTTGGCCGCCACGATGAGAGCGCCTTCGGTGGGATCGCCTATGACCCGTTCCTGGCCAAATTCATCTTTTTCGATAAAAGCATCATTGCAAAGCGCGCCGGCTTTAATTAACAGGCTCAGAGTGCGCTCTTCAGGCGGCATGCTGGCATCAAATTCGGCGTCTTCCACGATGCCTTTGCTGGTTAACAGCGTTTCGATTTCCTGAGTATGGCCGATGACATCCAACAGCTTCACGGTCATACGATTTTGGGTGAGCGTGCCGGTTTTATCTGAACAAATGACGGTGACGGAACCAAGCGTTTCTACGGCGGGCAAGCGGCGGATGAGGGCGTTGCGTTTTAACATGCGCTGCGAACCCAGCGCCAGCGTGATCGCTACGACGGCCGGCAGCCCCTCAGGAACGGCCGCTACCGCCATGCTGATCCCAACCAGGAACAAGTCCGAGAGAGATTCGCCCCGCAAAAGCCCCAGCACAATCACCAACGCAATGATCACAAGCGCCCCAACCGCCAAAACTTTGCCCAGCCCATCCAACCGTTTTTGCAAAGGAGTTTGTTCGTCGTCAACGCTTTGAATGAGGTCGGCAATTTTGCCAAGCTCAGTGTTCATGCCCGTTTCTGTAATGACAATTGTGCCGCGCCCGTAGGTGACTATTGTGCCGTTGAAGACCATGTTGCTGCGGTCGCCCAGGGGTAAATGTTCGCCACCCTCAATGGGCGCGACGCTTTTTTCAACGGCGACAGATTCACCGGTTAATGCGGATTCCTCGATTTTAAGGTTGATACTTTCCAGGATACGGCCGTCGGCGGGCACAAGGCTGCCGGTTTCGAGCCGCACAATGTCGCCCGGAACCAGTTCGCGCGCGGAGATTTCCTCGGTACGGCCGTTGCGTCGCACCTGCACAGTGGGTACAGACAGCTTCTTGAGAGCCGCCACAGCCTGCTCAGCGCGGTATTCTTGTGAAAAACCAATTGCAGCATTCAAAATGACAATCGCCAGAATAATAATTGCGTCCTCATGCTCCCCCAGCAAAAAGGAAACGATCGCTGCAATGATTAAAATGACAACCATCAACTCTTTAAGTTGATCCCACAAAATGAGCCAGGGGCTTTTTGCGCCCTTTTCAACCAGTTCGTTTAAACCATATTGTTCAAGACGGCGTTCCGCTTCGGCATTAGTAAGGCCGGATTCACTATCCGTGTTTAACTGTGTGATCACCTGTTTGGTATCCAGTTGGTGCCAGGTACTCATTTTATATCCTTTTAATTTATGTCCTTGATGCCAACCAAGTTTAGCACATTGTCGCCCAAGAAAGAATGAATTATTGTGTCACTCCATTCAAAAACTGCACAGAAACCGTTCAATTCAGTATAATGAATAAAGTAGATAAAAGATTTTGCGAGCGAAGGAGGCTCGTCCTTTATGAGCAGTTATGTCCCTGAAAGCGCACTATTTATTTTTGCCCATCCCGATGATATTGAATTTGGCGTAGCCGGAACGGCCGCTAAATGGGCCCGGCAAGGTTCTGAAGTCGTCTACGTCGTGATTACTGATGGAAACGTAGGCAGTCATGAGGATGGTATGACGCCTGAAAAACTGGCCTCTATCCGCCGCGCCGAACAACAGGCGGCGGCCGATATGGCCGGCGCAAAAGCCTGCATCTTCCTGGGTTATCATGATGGTTTTTTGCAGCCAACCCTGGAGCTGCGCAAAGACCTGGTGCGCTTGATTCGCAAGTATAAGCCGGAAGCGGTTGTTTGTGGCGATCCGACCAATTATTTCCCCGCGGAAGATTATATTAACCATCCCGACCATCGCGCAGCCGGACAGGCGGCTTTAGACGCCGTGTTCCCGGCGGCGGAAATGACCATGCTTTACCCCGATCTGGCCGCCGAAGGCCTGGCGGGGCACAAAGTTTCATACGTCTTTGTATCATTCTCACAGCAGCCGGACTATTACGTAGATATTAGCGATACGATTGATTTAAAAATCGACGCCTTGCGCAAACATGTCAGCCAGATTGGTGAGTGGGATCCGGCCGACAGGATCAAAGATTGGAATGCAAGCGCAGGCAAAAAAGTTGGCTTTAAGTATGCTGAAGCTTTTCGCCGGTTCAGGTTGAGAACCCCGGAAACTGTATTGGAATAGAAGGGAGTCCGTTTAAAAAGCGCGATGAAAGCTGGCAGCAAATATTTTCCGCTTTACGAATATTTACGCCAAAATGCGGCGGATGAAATCACGCTCAAGTTTGACCAACTTGAAGCAATCATCGCCGCGCCGCTGCCGGCCTCAGCGCGCCGTCAACGCGCCTGGTGGAGCAATCGGCAGGCAGGCGCTGTCCAAGCCGGGGCCTGGATGGAGGCCGGGTACCACGTGGCTGAAGTTGATCTGGCCGCAGAACAGGTTGTTTGGCGCAAAGCCAATCTGGTGTATGTGGTGCGCCGGGAGGGGGACCTTGTGTTGTGGGATGGGTTGCTGGTGCATGCTTTGCGCACGCATATGGGTTTGACGCAGGCAGAATTTGCATTTGAATTGGGTGTACGCCAGCCTACAATCAGTGAATGGGAAACAGGCGCCTACCTGCCCAAACGCTCTTCTTCGAAATTACTTTCTTTCATTGCTGAACGCGCCGGCTTTGAATTTGAGGCATGATCCCGAATAAATTTGATATTGACACAATATGCGCTGGCGTATATAATTTGTTATGCGATAGCGTATAATATGTCAGAATGTATTAATAAAACTGGACACTGGCGGTTTTTATTTTGCCAGAGGAGGCCTGACAGGTCTTGAAATCGTCAGACTCCAGAATAAAATTATATTGGAGGGTCTCAAGAAATGGGCGCGTATAGTTTAGAAAGCGTAATTCAAAAATGGGAACAGGGGAAATTGACAACAGAACAGGCGATCGGTCAGTTATTACTGCTTGTTCAATCTTTATCGGCGCGGGTTGGGGTTTTGGAGCAGCAGGGAAAACGGCCGTTTACCGGCCCACAGCAGCCAGACTCAGTAGATTGAAATTTTCGACGCCAATGACACAAATGACACGAACAAAAATTATTAATTCGAGCGATTCCTACTACTCTTGTCAGATTTTGGATTTACAGAGATTGGCTATTATTGGGCAGACTTTTACTCATCACCACGCAAATTTGCGATAAACCCTAGCAACAGTCCTAACGCCAGACCCAACAAGCCGCTTGCCAGTTGCTTGCGTCGTTGGTGAGGTGGGGGTGATGTCTCTGATACGGCATTGAACGAGGCGCCAAATGGAACAGGTTCCGGCGCCGGTTCCACCGGTTCTGGCTCTTCCGGCGGCTGTTGCGTATCCATATCATTGCGTTCAAGCAGCCTGTCGGCCAGATACATGCCGTCGGCAGCGGGTACAATGCGCCGCCCCATCCTGTTGGCGAATACCTTTGTGTATTCTGCGCCATACAAAATAATTTGCGCCGTGTAATAAATCCAGATTAATATCACGATCAATGAACCGGCTGCGCCATAGATTGAAGCAGTGCCGGTAAAAATCAGATAGATGTTAATCAGATAATTTCCAATTAATACCAGCACGGTTGTAACAATGGCTCCAACTATAACATCCCACCAGGAGATTATGGCGTGGGGAAGGGTTTTAAACAGGACCGCGAAAAGAAAAAACATGACGAATGGAACGGCAAACGTATTTAATGAAGGAATGAGTTCCGCGACGCTCGGAAAGTATTGAACAATGTAATTGTCCAGAACCGCAATGATGGTGTTGAGCATCATCGCGGCAATCAAGATAGCGCCCAGAAATAAAACCATTAACGAGGAGATTGCACGGGTGCGTACGCTATTGATGGCGGCTTTCATACCGGCCTGGGGGCGGGGGATAACGCCAAATATCAAATCCAGGGCGCGTTTTAGTTGGTTAAAAACGCCCGAAGCGGCAAAGAGTAAAATAATGACGCTAATGATGGTTGTGCTGGTTGTGCCGCTCATCGCGCTCTCGATTATATCCTCGATCAAAACGGCCGCTTCCAGGCCGACAAATTGGGCTACCTGTTCCACAATTCGCCCTCTGACTGCCGCCTGACCAAATATCCGCCCGGCGAGTGCAATCACCAGGCTGAGTATGGGCGCCAATGAGAAGACCAGGAAATAGGCGATTGCAGCAGCGTATAACGATACCCGATCGTCGGCCCACGCCTGTCCGGCGTCAATAAAGCTTTGAAAAAAGTTTTTTACCAGTTGCATTGACGGTTTGCCTGACTTGTACTCAATCCCTATTTGATGTTTTCTTAATATGCCGCCAGGTAAACCGCAGAAAATTCTTGAGAATAAGAGGAGTTAGAAATTTGCGGTTTCCTTGAGGAATCGGCAACGTCTGGAGCGATTCTAATTTTGAAATATTGTTGCCGATGACCTGAGCGCCTGGGACAGATCATCGATCAAATCCTGGGCATGTTCAATGCCTACCGAAAGCCGCACGAGGCTCGGGTCGATGGCGAGCGGCGAATCGGCGACGGAAGCGTGGGTCATGGGGGCCGGTAGTTCGATCAGAGATTCAACGCCGCCTAACGATTCGGCCAGCGTAAAGAGTTTTGTTCGAGTTGCAACCCGGCGAGCTGCAAATTCGCCGCCGTGGAGCGTAAAAGAGACCATCCCCCCCGGCGCGGACATTTGCTTTTGCGCCAGGTTGTATTGGGGATGATTGTCCAGGCCAGGATAATAAACAGCCTTTACCTCCGGATGTGTGTTCAGGAATTGGGCTATTTTCATGGCATTGCTGCTGTGGGTCTGCATACGCAGGGCTAACGTTTTTAGGCCGCGCAATGCCAGAAAACAATCCATCGGCCCCGGAACTGCGCCGACCGCGTTTTGCAAGAATTTCAGGCGCTCGTACGCGGCGTCATCATTGAGCGCCACAGCGCCGCCAACCAGATCGGAATGGCCGCCGATATATTTGGTTGTTGAATGCACCACAAAATCAGCGCCGAGGGTTAACGGCCGTTGCAGGGCAGGCGATGCAAAGGTGTTGTCCACGGCCAGCCAGGCGTTGGATTGGTGAGCCGTCTGCGCCGTTGCGGCAATATCAGCCAGTTTGAGCAGCGGATTTGTGGGCGTTTCCAACCAGACCAGACGGGTGTTTGCGCGCATTGCTTTGGAAACGGCCGTTTCGTCGGACGTATCCACAGAAGTGAATTCCAGCCCATATCTGGTGAAGACCTGCACAAACAGCCGGTAGGTCCCACCGTATAAATCATTGCCGCAGACAACATGATCGCCCGGTTCAAGCAGACGCAAAACGGTGTCAGTCGCCGCCAACCCGGAAGCAAAGGCCAGCGCATATCGCCCGCCTTCAACGGCTGCCAGAGCTGTTTGTAAAGCCGTCCGCGTGGGATTGTCTGTGCGGCTGTATTCAAAACCCAGGTGCTGGCCGACATCTTGCTGCGCATAGGTTGAGTTTTGATAAATTGGCGTCATAATGGCCCCGGTTGTGGGATCGGGCTGCATGCCGGCATGCACGGCTAACGTCTCAAACTGAAGCGGCTTGGATTGGGAAATGAGTTGACTCATATAGTTTAAACCCTCGTTGATAATTTGTTGTTGCTTGATGCTTAGGGCGCCTTTGCAAACAAGTTTGTAGTAACGACTTTAGTCGTCTGCGACCTCCGGGTCGCTCATCGCTAAAGCGGTTACTACGAACCAAATGTCAAAAGTTAATAACGGAAGAAAGAAGAATTCTACGATCACCATGCCCAAATTTTAATGTTGTTTATCAGTTTCCGCTAGATTAAGCGGCAGTGGTCGGGTTTTTGGGGCATGATGGGTACAATTGGGCGCGTGATGGCTGTTGAGCAACGAATTCGTCGTCCGGGGAACTGGATATCTTTTCTGCTTGTGGCGCTGGCCTGGTTTACGGCCGGTTTGGCGCTGACGCGGCTGCTGTACGAAGGCTTATTTCCGCAGGCGCTGTGGCTGGCACGGCCGTTTCCCGTTTTCCTGATCGCTTCAATTGTGGCGATACTGGGCTGGTTTGTCTGGCGCGCCGTCCCATCAACGCTGCCGCCCAGCAGTTTTTTGCCCCTGCTGCTCAACCTGATTTTCCTGTTTGATCCCCAGGTTGATCTGGCGCGCAGTCGTCTTTTTTTTGCCGCCGGCGTCTGGCTAACGGCCGTTTTCCTGGCGCGGTCTGTCGCTAAACCGCACACATGGCGCTGGCTGGGTGTGCTTTTTGTCATCGCCGCGCTGCTGCCGCTCTATTTGCTGACCATGCCCCACACCGTCGGGCGCGCCGACACATTTGAATTTCAGGTTGTGGCGCCCCAACTGGGCATTG
Source organism: uncultured Chloroflexia bacterium (assembly GCA_963701435.1). GTDB lineage: Bacteria > Chloroflexota > Anaerolineae > Promineifilales > Promineifilaceae > JAACFF01. The sequence goes on from CAVPAL010000006.1 coordinate 780,711, forward strand.
TGCATCCCACCGGATACCCGCTGTATTTGCTGCTGGGCAAATTGTGGACTTTATTGCCGCTCGATTCCGTAGCCTGGCGGCTGAACGTGGGCACGGCCGTTTACGCTCTCGCCGCCGCCAGTTTGATATATTTGACCGCTTTCGGCTGGCTAAAACGACCCGTTCCGGCGCTGCTGGGCGCGCTGGCGCTGGGTATTTCGCCTGCCTTTTGGAGCCAGGCGATTGAGGCCGAGGTCTACAGTCTGCACGCCTTGTTTGTGGCCCTGGCGCTCTTTTTGATGCTGCGATTACTCGGCGGCGGCGGGAATGGGGCGGCAAAAAAGCCGCCAGCTTGCACGTCTACGGCCGTTCTGCTGGCGTTTGTCATCGGTCTCGGCCTCACTAACCACCTCACCACCGTTTTTTTGCTGCCGCCGGCGCTGCTGGCGATTTTGCTCGGCTGCTGGCCGCAACTGCGGCGGCAGGGCGCGCGCGCCAATTTGCTGCTGCTTCTCAAAATGGCGCTGGCTTTTTTGCTGCCTTTGCTGCTCTACGCCTACCTGCCCATTCGCTGGTCGGCCGTCAACCAGGAAGCGATGGGAATCGGCCGTTTTGTCGATTGGGTACTCGGCGGCCGTTTCCAAAACGCGCTGCAGCTGCTGGCGTGGCTGCGGGACCCCACCCGCTATGCCGTGGTCGGTCGCCTTTTCCTCGAAAACTGGGGCTGGATTAACCTGGCGCTTATCGCGCTTGGCGCGCTGTACGCCTTCTGGCGCAGTTGGCGCGTGGGAGTTCTGCTGCTGCTCACCTGGTTCGGCTTCACCTTTTATGCGCTTAATTATTATGTGCCTGACCTGGCCGTCTTCCTGATTGCCTCCCAGGTTGTAATGGCGCTCTGGTGGGCGGCGGGCGCAGCGGGAATGCTGGCGCTGGTGGACGTCCTCGCCGCGCGGCCTGGCAAAACGCAGTCGCCCGCGCCGGCCAACCTCGCGCTGCTGCTGTTGGCGCTGCCTCTGCTGGCCACGGCCGTATCAAGCTGGCCGCAGGTCGATCGTTCCGCAGATGATGGCCTCACGACTTGGGGAGAGGCGGCGCTCGATTTGCCGCTGGCGCAGGGCGCGGCGATTCTGGCCGACAGCGAAAAGATTGCGCCGTTGTATTATTTGCAGCAGGCGGAAGGCGTGCGGCCCGACCTCGATATTATGGTGCTGCCGGATGAGGCGGCGTATCGGGCCGAACTGGATGCACGCCTAACGGCGGGCCAGCCGGTTTACCTGGCGCGTTTTTTGCCCGGTTTGGAAGGCGTTTACCATCTGCGTTCCGTCGGGCCTTTGCTTGAAGTCAGCACAGAACCAATAACGGCGCTGCCGGAAACGGCCGTTCCCGCCAACCTCACTTTCGGCAATATTCAACTACGCGGTTATGAAGTGCAACCCACTGCGCCATTTGATCCGGCGGCGGCGGCGCTTACTTTCTATTGGCAAACATCCCAACCGCTTGACGAGACGCTGCATGTTTATGTGCGTTGGGAAGGCGCGCAGCCGCTGAATCCGGCCGGACAGCATCCCGCCGGTAACTATTACCCCACGCCCGCCTGGGATGTGGCTGAAATCGTGGCTGATTTTCATTTGCTGCCGCATCCGATCAGCAGCGCGGCGCAGGATGTGGCGCTGCAAATTGCGCTGGCGCCCCCGTTTACCGCCGCCGCTGACCTGGATTGGCAAACGGTTACAGAAGTGACCCTGCCGCCGGCGCAAAATGCGCCCTTAGGCGTCTCGCTGCGCGCGCAAAACGGCCGTTTCCTGTTAAGCGGCGCTGCTTTTGCAGGAACAGGTACGGCCGCAGACGCCCCTGGATGTGGTTGTGGGCGGTTTCGGAGACCCGGCGGCGCTGGATTTATTTTTACTGCCGGTAGACGCAACTCTGCCGGGGGCTGATTTTACAGATTTTGCGGGGGCGGAACGGCCGTTTACCGAGTTGGTTCAGGTTGAGACCGATGTGGAAAACGGCCGTTACCAGCTCGTAGCCGCCGAAACGCAGTCCGGGTTGATTTGCGGCTGGCTGGCGCGGCCTACCGCCGGCTGCATTATGGGCATTGTTGAGATTAGCGGCGCGCCGCTGCCGCAGGGGGCCATTAACTTTGATGACAAAATCGCGCTGCTGGAAATTGACCTGCCGCAGACCGAACTGACGCCCGGCGGTCAACTGCCCGTGACGCTCACCTGGCAAAGTCTGGCGCCGCTGGATGCGGATTACACCGTTTTTATTCAGGTGCTCGACGCCGCCGACCGCATTGTGGGGCAGGTGGATGCCTGGCCGCTGCAGGGCACCTATCCTACCGGCCAATGGACGCCGGGCGAGATCGTGGTTGATCCGCATGTGGTGCCGTTGGCCGCCGAGCTGCCGCCCGGCTCCTATCGTTTGCAAGTTGGCTGGTACCTGCTGGCCGACCTGCGCCGCCTGCCGCTTTTGGACGCCAACGGCGCGCCCGTGGATGATAAACTGGTTGTGCCGGGCTTTTTTGCTGCGGATTAGTATTACAACGAGACTTCACTCTGAAATGAGGAGAAAGGCATTCTCAAATGCCGGTTCGTCATCCAAACTGGACGCATCTGAGGATGCTTGCTCTCCTGAAAATAGCCTCCCGGAGGTTTCGTTTATGATGAGCGTTCCCGATGAAAACCTCCGGGAGGTTGGTTTTCATCGGGAACGCTCATGTCAACTCCTCACAATTTGCCAACAGGATTTTCTTTATGTCAATTTCTCGTTGTAGTTCTAGACACGCCCACAAAACCATTTTGATGTACAATTTAAACATCGTGCAAAATTAGACGTGTTCACGCTTTTCAGGTAAAGGAATTGCACTGGCATGGACGAATTTCTACGCAGGTATCACCGCACCCTCCGCGTATTAGCTGGGGTTCTGTGGGCTTTTCTGATCCTCATTCTGGTTCTCTGGTTTTTAACTGAACTGGAGATTTTAGATATTCCCGGTCTGGAACCCGTGTCTGTATTCATTGGCGTGTTGATCACCGGGCTGGGCGGGCTGTTGAGCCGGCGGGTGGCCGGAGAGGGGCAGTGCTGGAGACGGCCAGATACAAGGCAAAAGCGAGCCGCAGCAGCACAGTTGCACAGGGTAATCATGCTGAAGCGGTTGGCGCGGGCGCGGTTGTGGAAAAAGTTCAGGGCGACAAAAAAACCAGCGGGACTGATCTATCGGGCAGCACTTTTTTTGCGCCGGTTACTATCAACGCGCCGCAGGCTCAAACCGCAGATTCGCAGCCGCCGGCGCCAACCACTGCGCCCACGCTGGTTCCTTATTTAACAATGCTGGCCAACGGCACGCGCAATTTGCCGCTGGCGGCGGTTGATCCGACCGGCGAAAATGTGGCCATCGACCTGGGCAATGTGTTTATTAACCTGGACGCGGGGCAGATAGAGAAAACCCGGCCCGGCGCGCAGCGCGGCCAATTTGTGCACGAACGCACCTCTGCGGCGCTGGCGCATCTGTTTTACAAAAAGCAGTTGATTTTGCTGGGCGATCCCGGCTCCGGCAAGTCGACCCTGCTGCGTTATTTGACCCACTGCCTGGCGCAGCACGCTTTGCAGCCGCAGGGGGTTTGGCTGCAAAAACTCAACTGGCAGACGGAACGGCTGGTGACAAATGAAAAACAGCCGCAGCCGGCGTGGCAAAAGGCGGACGAAAAACGTCGTCGCGATAAAGACAAGTCGCCGGTTGAGGTTGTGGAGAGCTATTGGCAGGGGCGCGCGCCCGTGCCCGTGTTCATTGAGATGCAGGCGTTTGCGCGCAGCAGCTTTGATCCCGAATCGCCGCTGGCGCTGTGGCAGTATGCCTGTGGACGACTGGCGGCGCGCGGGCTGCAAAACGCGCTCCCCATTTTGGAGCGACATTTGCAGCAGGGGGAATTGATCTTTTTGCTTGACGGCGTGGATGAAGTGCCGGTGGCGGATCGGCGGCGCGTCTGGCAGGCGATTGGCGGCATGCAGAACGGGGTTTGCGCCGGCAACTGCTGGGCGGCCACCTGCCGCGTGCTTTCTTTTGACCGGCAGGAAGCGCCGGCGGGCGCGCCGGTGGAGACCCTGCAGCCGCTGAACCGGGCGCAGATGCAGCGCTTTGTGACCAACTGGTATGACACGCTGGCGCTGTTGGGCAGCCAGGATCAAACGGAAGCCGGCAGGAAGGCGGCGCAACTGCAGGCGGCGCTGGACGAACGACCGCGCCTGCGTGATTTGGGGACGAATCCGCTGCTGCTGACAATCATGGCGGTGGTGCAGACCTATTACGGTACGCTGCCGGATGAGCGCGCCAAACTGTACCAGCAGTGTGTGGAAACGCTGCTGCTGCGCTGGCAAAGCCACAAGGATAAATCAGATGCGGAACTGCCGCCTGACCTGGCAAAGTTGGGGGTGAAGCAGCCTGATTTGGAGCGGCTGCTGTGGGAAATTGCGTGGCAGGCGCACAGCAAAGCGCCCCAGGCCAAAGAGGCGGCCTTCTTGACGGAAGAAGAGGTGATTCAAATTGCGCGCGGCCAGTTGGGGGATTACACCAAAGCGGAAGCGTTTGTGACCTACACCGAAAAGCGCGCCCATTTGCTGGTGGGACGCGGCGGCAAAACGCAGCGGGTCTACAGTTTTCCGCACCGCACCTTTCAGGAGTACCTGGCGGCATGCTGGCTGGCCGTGCCGCGCCACTTCACGCGCCGGGCGGCGGAGTTGGCGGCGCGGGGCGACCCCTGGCGCGAGGTCTTGAATCTGGCGGTGGGCACGCTGCTGTTTAACAACAACAACCATGAGACGGCGCTGGAGGGCATTGCGCGGGTTGTGCCGGACGTGACGCCCGCGGCGGACGACGCCTCCGGCTGGAACCGCGTCTGGCTGGCGGGGGAGATGACGCAGGTGGTGGGGCGCGCTAAAACGGCGCAGGATGAATTTGGAGCGGTGTTTTTGCCGCGTTTGTGCAGCCAATTGGCGGCATTGGTAACGGCAGGGTATTTGACCGCGCCGCAGCGCGCCGACGCGGGCGCGGCGCTGGGCCGGCTGGGCGATCCGCGCGAAGATGTGGCTTGCGACGTGCCGGCAGTAGTCGAAATTCCGGCAGGGCCGTTTTTGATGGGCAGTGACAAAGCGGCGGATGGAAGTGGCGTATGGTGATGAGGAACCGCAGCATGAGCAGCCGCTGCCGGAGGCGTATGCGATTGGCAAATACCCGGTGACGGTGGGACAGTACGGGCGCTTTGTGGAAGATGGAGGCTACACGGAGAAATGGCGCAACTGCTGGACAAATGCGGGCTGGCGGCAGCGTGAAAAGGAAAAATGGACAGCGCCGCGCTATTGGGATGATCCGCAGTGGACGGTACCCAACCATCCGGTGGTGGGCGTGAGCTGGTATGAGGCTGTGGCGTACTGTAACTGGCTAAAGGCGACAACGGGGCGCAGCTTTCGGCTGCCGGATGAAGCGATGTGGGAAAAGGCGGCGCGCGGTACGGACGGGCGTATTTATCCCTGGGGCAATAAATGGGACAGCGACAAAGTTGAATGCGGAAAACAAAATTGGGCGCACAACGGCCGTTGGCATTTTCCCAACCGGCAAGTCGCCTTTTGACATTTATGACGCCAGCGGCAACGTGTTGGAATGGTGCAGCGGGCTTGGTTATAATGAGGTTTCCTATCCGTTCAAGCGCCAATCGTATGAAGAAGATATGGCTGTGGAAGGATCTCGCTGCTTGCGCGGGGGCGCGTTCAACTTCGACTCGATCAGTTCACGCGCGCCGCGTACCGGTACGACGACAATGCACACTACAGGAACGACTATATCGGGTTCCGGGTCGCCGAACATCTCTTGGATCCTGAATCCTGAGTGCTGGCTTCTGAATTCTGATCTTCCCCAAAGGCGTGGGCAAACCATAACCTGGGCAGGGGAACTGCCGGCATTGGCCGCAGCGGAGCAATCCCAAAAAAATCGCTGCGCCCATAGGCGCAGCGATCGCGGCAAAAAATTAACAAATCAATAGTACGGTAGGGGCGGGACGGCGCGGAAAGGAGCTGCCCGCGAGGGAAGGCGTTGTCTCCGCGCCGTCTCGCCCAAAATGCACGGTTATCGGGCGAGACAGGCGGGAGAAACGGCCGTTCTGCAAGACAATAAGCTTTCCCGCCAGTCCCGCCCCTACCAAATGGTTGGTAAAGAATGGGTTTTGCAAAAATGAACCATGCCCATATTTCTGATTGTGTGGTCAGGACAACTATTACGGAATACGCAATTCGCCCTATGATTAATCATCTGGTTAACCCCAGATTGACGCGCCGGGCCTGTAAGCGCGCTCGTAAGCTTGCAATGCTAAAACACCAGTGTTCAACACAAGCCGCCGAGGCTTTTGAACGCACAAATTGAGCGGCATAAGCTCCCCGAATGCATACAGAAAAGTCATTCAATCCGCCGGGAAGCGCCAAAATAAAAGCAAAGCCGCGGAGCAAACACAGGGTAGACGAAACCTATTACCAACATACAATCTCCTGAAAACAGAAACGCGGGTTTCAAAAGCACGCAGGATTTCTGTCAGCAAGAAGTACGCCCCAAAAACTGACAACCGTAGGAAATCCATTAAGAATGAAAGGGTATGCTTGTACCTGACCAAAGTAATGATGCTTCTGGCTTCATGAGCATCAGATTTGACTACATGATGAATCAAAGTGAAATTATCGTAAAAAATAATCGTAAAAAAATCCCAAACCTGAAAGCAGGGATGGAGGGCTAAACGTGGAACTAAGAACATATTGGGACATTCTATGGCGCCGGAAATGGATTATCGTCGCCACGACGCTTTTTACAACGCTTGCGGCGGTGATCTATACCTTGCTGGCGACGCCGCAGTATACCGCTTCGACCACCATGCGGGTTGCAACTGTCGGCAGTGGTGAAATCAATTCACGCACCGACATCGACTATACCCAGCGCCTCATGAACACATACGCTTCTATTATTACGAGCAAAACCGTTGCGCGGCAAATTCGCGATCAAATAGCGCTGGAATACCTGCCGCAGATTTCGGTTGAGTTGATTAATAACACCGAATTGATGCGGATTGTTGCTGAAGCGCCTGACCCGGAAGTGGCGCAGCACGTTGCGGATGCAGCCGCCAATATTCTGGTGGTGCAAAGCCAGGAAATTTACAGCAGCAGCGGGCAGACCACGCAGGAAATTCTGCAAAAGCAGTTGGAGCAGATTGAAACAGAATTGAACGCTGCGCGCGGCGACTATGAAAGCGAACTGACAAAAACGCCGCGTGACAATGCCCTGATTGACGCGCTGAACCAATCGATCTCACTCAAAGAGCGCACCTACGCCACGCTGCTGGATCAATATGACCAGGCGCGCCTGAACGAAGCGCTGCGGGTCAATTCGGTTTCGGTGGTGGAACCGGCGACTTTACCGTTTGGGCCGACCCGGCCAAAGCCGGAAACCAACATTGTGTTGGGCGTTTTGGTGGGATTAATCGGCGGCGTGGCGCTGGCATTTCTGTTTGAAAATCTCGATACGACATTGTACACCACAGAACAGATGGAAGCGGCCGCGCAACTACCCACCATTGGTAAAATTCCTTCCGCCAAAGGCGACTTGAAGATTGCGCGGCTGGCGAATGGGCATTATCCGCAGTTGGAGGCGTTCCGCCGCCTGCGCACCAATATTCTGGCTTCCAGCGATCCCAGTGAAACTAAAACTGTGGTGGTAACCAGCTCGCGGCGCGGCGAAGGCAAGTCAACCGTTTCGGTTAACCTGGCGGTGACGATTGCGCAGTCAGGGCGGCGCGTGGTAATTGTTGATTGTGACATGCGGCTGCCCACGGTGCATAAGCTTTTGGATATCCCCAATAAACGCGGTTTGACAAGCGTTTTAACTGAAGAGGTTGCCTTGGAAGACGCGATCCAATCTTGCGCTTTCGCGCGCCTGTCGGTTTTGACAAGCGGCCCGCTGCCGCCCAATCCGACCGAGCTGTTGGGATCGCCGCAGATGTTTGCCCTGATTGATAAGCTGCAAAAAGAGTATGATTTTGTGCTGTTGGATACACCGGCTTTGTTATCGGTGGCGGATGCGGCGGTGCTGGCGCCGATTGCCGATAATGTGGTGCTGATTGTGGCGCAGGCGACGACCCGGCGCGGCGATTTGCGCACGGTGCGGCAGCAGTTGACGAATGTGAATGCCGAGTCAATTGAAATGGTCATCAATCGGGTGGATGAAGACAGCAGCACTTCATATTATGGACAGGATACGGCCGTGGCCAATTAGGCTGGGTTGACATTTCGTCAATCACAGAAAAGAGGAGCGGGCATCCTCAGATGCCAGTCCGCATTTCTTAATTATCGTATGCCGCTAAAGCGGTTATGCCGCTAAAGCGGTTATGCCGCTGAAGCGGTTACAACGAACCCAAACGCTAAAGTATGTCTGACAAAGATTTCGACGCCGAACCAAATAAAAAACCCGGCCAGGTTGATAACAAAGCGGTCTCGCACTTTGCTTTTAAGGCCTCGCTGGGCAGCATTATCAGCCTGACGGCCGGATTTGGCGCCAACGTTGTGATTGCATGGCTTTTTGGCGCCGGCGCTGAAATGGATGCTTTTTTAACGGCGCTGGTTGTGCCCGGTTATCTGGGCGGGGTGTTGTTGAGCGGTTTATCCTTTGTTTTTATTCCTGCTTTTGTTGAGGACCACGCCAGCGGACGGGAGGATGACGCCTGGGCGCTGGTGGGCACCTTTTTCTGGCTTATCACGGTGATTTTGATTGCGCTGGCTGTGTTTGGCGCGCTGTTTGCGAATCAAATTCTGGCTATCAGCGCGCCCGGTCTCAGCCCGGAAAAAGCGCAGCTTTCGGCGGCGATGCTGGTCATCCTCATGTTTTCAGTTTTACCGAGCGGCCTGGATAGTTTGACCAGCGGTATTCAAAATGCGCGCGGTGATTTTTTCTGGCCGGCGGCCAGCGGAGCGGTGAATTCGCTGGCGAATATGCTTGTTCTGCTGCTGCTGTACCAGCGCATGGGGGCCATGGCGCTGGCGTGGGGCTATTTGATTGCGGTGACTTTGAAAGCGGCCGTTACCATTATTCCGGTGCTGCGACATGGCTGGAAACGCCTGGTTCCCTTGCGCGATCCACGCGTGCGGGAAATGTTCCGCTTGATTGCGCCTTTCATTTTATTTGGCATTCTCACGCGCTCAACGGGCGTGCTGCAGCGCTATTTTGCATCGGATCTGGCCGACGGCGAGCTTTCCTATCTGGGTTATGCTGACAAAATCGCGGCGATATTTCTGGCGCTGTTGGGCCGTAATATTGCCACGGCGATTTTCCCGATCATGTCGAAGGGTTATGCGCGCGATGGCATTTCCAACTTGAAGCCAACTTTCAAATATGGTTTGCGCCTGACGCTGGCAGTGGGTTTACCGGCGGTGGCGATTATTTCGGCCGTGGCCGTGCCAATGATTATGATGCTTTATGAACGCGGCGCATTCGACCATGAAACCACGCTGCGAGTGGCGCGGATTGTACCGGTTGTACTGATTGGGGCTGTCTTGTTTCAAATGATCGGGAATTTGATGTCGCGCACGCTGTATGTGACCAAAGATACCCGCACCGTACCGATTATTGCGGCGGTATCGGCCGTTATGTATATCTTTTTGGCGAATGCGCTCGTGAAATCATATGGATACGTAGGTCTGGCGTGGGCGCAGACGATTTATGGCGGCATTGGTTTACTGATTATGACCGTCGTTTTGATCAGACGCCTGGATGTGGTCCGCCTCACGAAAAGCAGCAATTATTTTGTTGCGTATGGGCTGGCCAGCGCGGCGGCGTTTTTTGTCGCTTCAATTTTGTTACGTTTACTGGCGCCGGCGCCCGCGGTGGTGCAGTTAATCGTCGCCGGCGGCGCCGGTGGGCTTTTTTATCTCGGTGTGATGTACCGGCTGGACCCGCTGATAACAGGCGATATTTTGGATATGGTTGGGGTTAGCCGGGTTTTTAGGCGCATTAGCGCGCGTAGAGTTGTGCCCACGACGGAAGCGAACTCTCATTAATTCAAAAGGATTTTAGAATCATGCGTGTTGTTGTCGTGACTGGGTCTTATCCACACGAAAAAATGGGCGGGGCTGAATATCAAACGATGCTGCTGGCGCGTGGTCTCATGCGGCGCGGACACCAGGTATTGTTCCTGGCGTCGCACACGCTTGAAGAGGCGCGCGGCGAGATTGATGGGTTGCCGATTGTGCGGCTGGAAGGCTGGCGAATTACCGGCAAGCAGGCGCATGAGGAGAAAATAGCCCGCGTTTTGCAGGATTTTAATCCGGATGTGTGTTATGTGCGCGTGTTTGATGAATTGTCAATTGTGCTGCCGTTGTGCAAACGCTTGAAGATTCGGGTTGTGTCGGTTTCATGCCACATGCGGGAAACAACGCCGTTTTTGTTGGGTTATTATCCGATGGAGACGGTTGCATATTTGCGCTCAAGAGAAACATTTTTACATTGGCAATCTTTTCGGGCGATTAAAGATTCTGATTTGCATGTTTGCAATTTGCAGGCGCTGGAAACGAGCATGCGCCGCTGGTATCCAAAGAAACAGATGCGCACGATTTACAATGGATCAACAATGCCGCCCGTGTCTGCAAATTTCCAGAAAACGCCGTCAGGACAGGTTTTATGGGTTAATAATATTCGGCGCTGGAAGCGGCCGGAAGTGTTTGTAAAACTGGCGCAGCAACTGCCTGATTATCGCTTTGTGATGATTGGCAGGATGTCGGGCAGCCGCACGTATGCGCGCAAACTCGAGGCGTTATTCGCGAATGCGCCGAAAAACTTTGAATTTTTAGGCCCGCGTCCGGTGGAAGTTGTGAATGAATATATTTGTGAAAGTGATTTGTTGATGTACACCAGTTTGCCTGTGGAGGGGTTTGGCAACTCTTTTTTGCAGGCGTGGTTCCGGCAGACGCCCACGGTGAGTTATGAGTTTGAGCTGGATGGGATTCTGGAACGCGAAGATGTTGGCTGCTGCGCCCAGAGTTTTGACGAGCTTGTGCGTGATGTGGATGAGTTGATGCGCCATGATGAACAGCGTTTGGCGATGGGCGCGCGCGCGCGGCAGTATGCGGTCGAGAATTATCAGGCTGAGCGCATGGTGGCTGATTATGAAGCGGCGTTTGAAGATTTGGTCGAGAGAGTGAGCCATGTTAGTTGATTTTATGATGATTGGGGCGCAAAAGTGCGGTACGACGACGATTGCTTCGCAGCTTGCTGAACACCCTGAGATTTGTTTTTGCCAGGAAAAGGAGCCGGGTTTTTTTTGCGACACGGCCGATTGGGAAAACCATCTGGATGCGTATCATGCCCTGTATGCGCCGCAGCCGGGGCAGATTTGCGGCGAGGCGTCTACCATGTATACGTTTTTGCCGGAGTTTTTTGATACGCACGACCGTTTGTATGCGTATAACCCCGACTTAAAATTAATTTATATTATGCGGAATCCGGTTGAACGGGTGATTTCTAATTATGCCCATCGGATTGTGCGCAAAACTGTACACGAACCACCGGAAACGGCCGTTTTCGCCGACCCCGCCTATTTGAATCGCACCCGTTATGCGGTGCAAATTAAACCATATCTGGAATTATTTGGCGCTGAGAATGTGCTGCTGCTTATATTTGAGGAATACATCGCAGATCCGGCCGGAACGCTGCAACAAATCGCACAATTTTTAGGCATAACAACCGCCCCATTTGAAGTGGTTGAAAAAAAGGTAGCCCACAGCACAACCGGCAATCATTATCTGAATCCGTCGCTGACCAAAATCAGCAAAAACGACGCCGCCAAAGTGATCATGGATTATGTTCCCGACGGGCTGCGCAAAGCGTTAAAAAAACAGTTGGGGACGCGCATTGAACAAAAACCTGTCTTTTCACCCCTTTTGCGCGAGACCATCTGGCGTTTTCTGGAATCAGATGTGTGTCAGATTGAAGAGATCATGGGCCGGCGCTTAGATATCTGGCGTGAAGCGCACCTGGCGAAGATACACGCAAGGATAGAATAAGCGTATGGAATTACAACATCAACCGCCGATTAGCGTAACCCCCGTAAAAAATATCGACAAATTTGGCTGGTATTTATTTGGGATTGCCCTTGCCGTTGAATTATTGACGCCATTCCTGATTTGGAAAGGTGGGTTTCCTTCTGCGGTGCGTTGGGTTACGGATGCGGCCGTTGCCGGTATGCTGTTGTTTGCCTATTTCCGCATGATGGCATTTGATCGCATTCCGCGCCCCATCATTCTTGTTATTGGCGTTTCATTGATCGGCGTTACGGTCGCTTTTTTCCACGGCCAATCCCCCTTTGCCACCGTCTGGGGCTGGTGGGTGATGTTCCGATATGTCATGGTGGCGTTTTTTGCCTTTTTGCAGCCCATCTGGCCGGACAATTTTGCGAACCGGATGCGCAAATTTCTTGTTTACATACTTGCTTTTGAGGTTGTGGCGCAGGCGCTGCAGTTTGTGGGCGGCATTCCACCGGGAGACAGCCTGGCCGGCTCTTTTGGCGAGCGCGGCGTTGGCGCTTTGATGACCTTCACCATTCTTGTAATCTGCATATCATTTGGGAATTGGCTGGTGACGGAAGAGTGGAAAGAGCTGGTCTTTGTGTTGATCCTTGGGGCGATATCAAGTGGGCTTGCGGAAAATAAACTTTATCCCTTTGCTGCCATAATGACGGGCCTTGTGGCAATTATCTTGTTTTCATTCCGATACGGTTATTTGAAACATTTAGGGCGTATTTTGTTATATACTGCGCTGCTTATCGGGGTTTTGTTCGTTTTTGTCAGAGCATACGATACCTTTGTGCCTAAGGCCAAGACAAACAACTTCAGCACGTTTTTAGAGGTTGATAGTTTGCTTTGGTACCTCAATAATGTGCAGGAAGGTTCAAGCGGCCGGTACGGCGGCTATAGCGGCCGTTCTTACCTGGGGCGCAATTTTGCCATTCAATATGGGTGGGAAACAATCAATCAGGACGTCGTGACTCTGTTCTTGGGCATGGGGCTGGGGGCGCGCGGCGAAAGTCAGTCGCTTGGTTTTGCCGGTCAGGGACTGCTGCAAAGTGATTTTGGACTTGTGACGGGAACGAGTTTGCTGGTTATTATGCAAGAGACCGGCTTGCTTGGCATGAGCCTGTTTGCCGGTTTTATGATCGTGACCATTTTAGCCCTTTACCGCGACATTAAACGCTACCCGGATTCAGATGTGGCCCAATTACGGTATGCCTTGATTATTTTTACGATCTTATGGCCGATATGGTTATGGTATAAACGGCCGTGGATCAACAGCGTAGGCATGCTGCTTTATTGGATAACAATCGGTTATGTATTTTGTGAAACCGCCAAAACGATTGACCGTGACTCACTTGTGAACAAACTAAACCGCAAAGATACTCAAAACCAGCCTGTCTCAAGATGATCTGCATTGTGTGACCGCATGAAAAACAGTTCCAATAACAAAAATCTACCGCGCCTGTTGTGGATTTATCATGCCACGCCGGGCATTAATCTTAGCGTAACAACGCAGCTTGCGGCGACGCGCGCTTTACGCAAACTGGGTTGGGATGTCACGCTTGTGCTTGAAGGCCCGGATGGCGAGCAAATGGTTGAAGGTATGCCGGTCTACTGTTTGCAGCAGCCGCGCATTTATTTGCTGGGTTATGCCTTGTTCCACTTGAAATTACTGCGCTTTATTCTGCGCCATTGGTCGGACTATGACATTTTGTATGCGCATCAAATGTCATATTTGTGGCTGCAGCCGCTGCGCTTGCTGCGTGGACTGCAAAGGCGCAGCCGCCCGCTGATTGTCATGGATACGCGTGATCTTGTGTCGGCGAGCCGGCGCTTGAAAGCGCGTTTGCAGAACCAATATTACAATCTGGCGCATTGGGTCGCGAATCATTTTTCCGATGGCCAGACCGCCATTACGGAACCAATGGCCGAACTTGTGAAAATCCCACAGTCAATGTTGTGGGGCATCTGGCCATCTGGCGTGGACGTGACGCAGTTTGCGCCAGCTTATGCTGACCGCCGCTGGCCTGATGAGGATCAGCCGGTTGATTTAATGTACATCGGTGTGCTGCTGCGAGAGCGGAATTTGCTGCCGCTGTGCCATGCGGTGATGCAGGCGCAGGCGGAGGGCATGAATTTGCGCCTCACGCTGATTGGGAACGGGCCAATTTTGGAGGAGCTAAAGGATATTGCTGCTCAATCAAACGGCTGTGTGCGCGTGCTGCCGCCTGTGCCGCATGAAAAGGTACCGGAAGTATTGTCGCAAACGCACGTTGGGGTAACAGCTCTGCCCTATGTGGATGACGTGAAATACCAGGTGTCCAGCCCGATTAAATTATTTGAATATATGGCGGCGGGGCTGCCAATTTTATCAACGCGCAATATTTGCCATACGAATGTGGTTAAAAACGGGACGTTTGCATTTTGGGCGGATGCGCCCACCGTAGAAGGGTTGATGCCGCCGCTGCGTAAAATTTGGTCGAATCGTGTTTTTTTGGCCCAAAAAAGTGATGAAGCTGTGAAAGCTTCTTATTTGTGGACGTGGTCGGAAGCAGCGGTCAAGATCAAGACAGCGTTGGAGAAGGGGTTGGCGGTAACAACGACTGAAAAGGTGATGGTAACCTCGCGCAGGTAACAGGCATTGGCTTTTCGCGCCTGTTATTATAAAGGTTTCGCGACCGGGCGTGGTCAGGAGACCCGCCTTAAGGTTTATCAAAGGGATTAAAAACGTGGAAAAAGTATTGGTAACAGGGCCTTCTTTGGAGAAGGAAAATCTTGGGGGTGGGGTCGCAAATTATTTGCGACGCTTGTTGGATTCGTTAGATAGTTCCCAGGTAGATGTCGCATATTTACCGGTTGGACGTCGTGGCCCGAGCAGTCCGGGATGGAAACGGCCGTTTGAATATCTGCACAGCGTGTGGAGATTAGATCAAACATTGCGAAAAGTCCGTCCTGATGTGATTCATATGAATCCATCCCTTAACTGGCCCTCGCTGATGCTTTACATCCCGCTTATTTTGTGGGCTTCCTGGCGTGCAGATTCTGCATTAATGTTGTTTTTTCATGGCTGGAATGTCCAGATTGGAAACCAATTAGCGCAAAACAATCTGAAATCACGCTTCTTACGTTCAGTTTTGCAACGGGCAGATTTTTATTTGGTATTGGCTTCTCAGTTTAAGCAACAATTAATTCAGGCCGGTTTCCCGGAAAGTAAAATCAGTATTTCAACGCTCATGATTGAAATTCCTGAACAGCAGCTATCAGGGGTGAATCAAAGGGCCTCAAAACAAGTGACCGCAGAGTACCAGGTTCTGTTCCTTTCTCGCGTAGTGAAAGAAAAAGGGGTCTGGACCATTCTTGAGGCCGCAAAATGGTGGCGCAGCCGCCACCCGCAGGCGCCGCTCTGTATCAAGATTGCGGGAGATGGGTCGGAGCGTCAAGCGCTTGAAGATGCGATTCAAAAAGATAAACTCCAACAATATGTGGAATGCGTCGGCTATGTGCGCGGCGCGCAAAAAGAACGGCTATTTCAAGATGCGGATGTGTTCATTTTGCCATCCTATCACCCGGAAGGATTGCCAAACGTCATTTTGGAATCCATGGCAGCCGGTTTGCCAATAGTCTATACGCCGATGGGCGCGTTGGAATATATTCTCGGCCCTGAAAACGGTATCCGTATTGAAAGCGCCGAACTTTCCGGCGAGTCGCTTGGAGCAGCGCTCTGGCAGTTGTATGAAGAACCCGGTCGTCGTCTGGCAATGGGAAAGGCGAATGAAAAGCTTGTGGGCGAAAAGTATGACGCCAAAATCGTATCGGAACGAATGCTGCAGCAATATATATCTCTGGCAGATACACCAACGCTGCCAACCGTAAAACAAAAAAAACAAGTACCTGTATGATGGAAAAAACGATACTGAAAGCGTCCCAATTAGACGAGATTACAAATGCTTCCGAGCGCCTTGATGCGTGGATCGAAGCACAGGCGTTTAAGGGTTACGATCCGTATGATGCGTTAAACAGCCCGCTTCTCAAAACGCTTTCATTTAACAACCATATGCTCAGGGCCGGCTGGGTGCAGTTGTTCAAGCGCAGTCCTGTGAATTTACGGCCGTTTACCGGTGTGCAAAAAGGGTTTAATCCAAAAGGGATGGGATTGTTTCTTGATTCCTATCTGCTGAAGTATCAGATGACCGGCAATCTGAATGATTTGGAACATGTGCGCACTTTTGCCAATTGGCTGCAGGAAAATGCATCTTCAGGTTATCATGGTTATTGCTGGGGCTATAATTTTGATTGGCCAAATCGCGATTTTTATGCCCCGGCCGGCACGCCTACAGTTGTCAATACAGCCTTTATTGCACTGGCTTTTCTGAATGTTTATGATTTTCAGGTTAAAACCAATGACCTGTCCATCATTGTTAACCCGCTAGAAATTGCCAGGAGTTCTTGTGATTTTGTTTTGGATGATTTAAACCGGCTGGACGCGGCCGAAGATGAAATCTGTTTTTCATATACGCCGCTCGATCAGCGCTGGATCCATAACGCGAGTTTGTTGGGCGCCCAACTGCTGGCGGCGGTTTATCAATATACGGGTGAGCTGCGGCTGCGGGAAACGGCCGTTTCCGCTGCCAGATACACCGCGCGACGACAGCAGCCTGATGGTTCCTGGGGATATGGTGAGGGCCAGAAAAACAAGTGGATAGACAATTTCCACACCGGTTTTGTTCTGGTGTCCCTGAAAGAGATTGCCAAAGCGCTGGAAACAGATGAATTTGATGCCTGCATTGCCGCCGGGTATGAATTCTGGAAAGAGCAAATGTTTCTTGCAGATGGCGCCCCTAAATATTACCCCCAAAAAGTCTATCCCATTGACGCCCATAGTGTCGCTCAGGCAATCATCACCTTCCTAACATTTGCCGATGTTGATACGGAAGCACGCGACTGGGCTGAAAAAGTCGCCGCCTGGGGCGTAGACAACATGCAAAGCCCCGACGGTTATTTTTATTATCGAATCAATAAGCGCTATAAAATTCGTATCCCCTATATGCGCTGGACACAAGCGTGGGTGCAGCGAGCCTTGACGAAGTTGTTGTTTCAAAACAGGTGAATACAATTTTGTCGTTGACCACAATGAGTAAAAGCGGGTTGCCCACGAAAAGTCCCTCTATCAGCATTGATGAGGGACTTTTTTATTTTACCGGAGCAGATCTTTGATTAATTTGTTCACATTCCACTTGAGTTAGAAACCTGACAGATATTGAATTCGCCAGACTCTAATTATGAAAAACGCAGGTCGTAAGACAAACCTTAATTAATTCCTGGTATTTTTTAAATTGCAGTAACACAAAATTGCACTTAAAAATCCTTCGAAATTTTTTTGGCGAAAAGTCAAAGCAAACTCCCTTCAACCAGCCCTTGTGGAATTCGCTGAAAACACTCAAACTATTATGACAAGTTTTAATAATACTTTTAACTTCTTGGGTTATAATGTCTATACGTCTCACCGGGCTGAATTGATCAGTGAAATTGAAAGCACAGTCCAGAAAAATGATAAAATGACAATCCTGTCCCTGAACACCCTGAAACTTTATATGGGTGAAAAGGATTTGGCATTTAAACAGTCGTTACAAAAATTTTCACACACCATACCAGATGGCCAGAGTATTGTGTTTGCACTGCACCTTCTAGATAAAAGAAAAATTGACTCCATATCCGGTGCAGAATTAATGATGCAGCTAATTGAACGGGCAAACGAAAAGGGATATTCGATTTTCTTTTTGGGCTCACCGGAATCATTGTTAGAAAGTGTAGCGGCGCGTATGGCCACAGATTTTCCTAATGTAAGGACAGGATACCAGCACGGTTATTATGATCTGGCAGATGAGGAAAAGGTTGTCGAAAAGATTGCCGATTTCAGCCCGAATCTGCTGTTTATTGCTTTTGGCTCACCGCGCAAAGAGCAATTTATTTTGAAGTACCAGGATCGCATAAATTGTAATGTTATGATGGGCGTCGGCGGCAGTTATGAAGTGTTTGCAGGCGACAAGAAATTAGATAAGTATACGAAAAAATTAGGCTTGCGGTGGCTGGTCCGCACACTTCAAGATCCTATGCGCCTTGGTCCTAGATATGCTCGTTGTAACTCTTATTATTTGTATTTGTTAGCAAAAGAATTTATGCGTGTCCGCCGCCAAGTAATTGTAACGTAAGTTGTGGAGGAAATCATGTCGGACGTCAGTACTTCAGTCGAACCTATTGTGGCCCCAGCCCCAATACATTATACCAACCTGCATTATGAATTAACGCAAGGTCAATTAGTCTACCTTAAATTCAAATATGCAGTTGAGCGTTTTTTAGCGCTAATTGCGGTTGTAATGTTGTGGCCATTATTCACCATCATACCTATCATCATAAAACTGGATTCTGAAGGACCTGTCTTTTTTAAGCACAAGCGAACAGGGTACGATCTGGAACGATTTCCAGTTTATAAATTTCGGACAATGCACAAAGATGCGCATCTGATGCAGGATAAACTCAAACACTTAAATGAGATGTCAGGTGGTGGGTTATTTAAATCCGATAACGATCCGCGCGTGACCCGCGTTGGAAGATATTTGCGCAAATACAGCCTGGACGAACTACCCCAGTTGATGAACATTTTGCGTGGTGAAATGACAATAATTGGCCCACGGCCGTTGTCAACTCCCATAGATATGTACAAACCGCACCAATTGAATCGGTTTATTGTAAAGCCGGGATTAGGATGTATCTGGCAGGCGTACCATCGCGGCGATACTGATTTTGACGCCTGGATGGATTCGGATTTGGAATATTTGGAAAAAATCGGCCCCTTTTTTGATCTGAAAATGTTATTTATGATTTTTAAGAACGCTTTGATTGGAAAAGGCGCTCGTTGATCAGTTTGGGTCTTTTAGAGTGTTGGAAAATAACTAAATTGTAAGATGTGGTTCGTCAAATTGTAATACCGACAAACCAGCATACACTCTGCAAAATCTCAAGGAACAGCCACACGTGTATAACTGCATTCTGCATGAGCAGCGAATTGCTTATGCGTGGTTTTCTGCTGCTTATTTACGACAGCGAATGCGAAATCACACTTTTTGTAACGTAAGATTAATCGTAATTCCTGAATGTTAATTTCCAAAACAGTCAGTCAAAAACGTTTATTTCTGGTTTGTGAAGAGGAGACGCGCCTCACCAGACTTTGAAAGAGATGTAAAACATTTTTTAGTTGGATAGATAAGTTTATGAATAAAATGCCCAAAATTATGCCTATTTTCGGAACAAGGCCAGAAGCAATAAAAATGGCGCCTATTGTGCATGCTTTACAAGCGCATGCGGATGAGCTTGAAACTTGCGTTGTCGTAACGGCGCAGCATCGTTCGATGTTGGACCAGGTACTGAATATCTTTGAAATCGAGCCGGATTATGACTTGAATGTAATGACGCATGGACAGACGTTGTCTCAGATTACCGCCCGTGCGCTCACTGGATTGGAAGAGGTGATTCGGCTGGAAAAACCGGATATGGTGCTTGTCCAGGGTGACACAACGACCGCATTTGTGGGTGGACTGGCTGCATTTTATAACCAGACGGCGGTTGGGCATGTAGAAGCGGGTTTGCGTACGCGTAACAAGTACAATCCGTTTCCCGAGGAGATAAACCGGCACTTTCTGGGCGTGCTGGCGGACCTGGATTTTGCTCCGACCCAGACGGCGAATGAAGCGCTGCTGCTGGAAGGAATTCCTGCTGCGCGTATTATCATCACGGGCAATTCCGGTATTGATGCGTTATTGATGGTGGCGAGCCGGCCGCACAGTTTTATCTTGCCTGAACTGAATGAAATTGATTTTCAGGCATATGAAAACACAATCCTGGTGACGGCTCACCGGCGTGAAAATCTCGGCGCGCCAATGGAAGCTATTTGTATGGCGTTACGCGAATTGCTGCTGGATCGGGAAGATTTGCAGTTGGTTTTTCCCGTTCACCTGAATCCCAAAGTCCAACAGACGGTACATTCGATTTTGGGCGATTTGGATCGGGCCAGATTGATTTCGCCGTTGGAATATCCTGATTTTGTACATTTAATGAAACAGGTTGATTTGATCTTAACAGATTCCGGCGGTGTGCAAGAGGAAGCGCCGGCCTTGGGTAAGCCGGTGTTGGTGATGCGTGCGACGACGGAACGCCCTGAGGCAGTTGTGGCCGGTACGGCGCGTCTTGTGGGAACAGACAGGCAGGATTTGGTAACGGCCGTTTCCCAATTACTTGATGATCCGTTCGAATACGGCCGTATGCAGAACGCTGTTAATCCATACGGAGACGGATACGCTGCGCCGCGCATCGTAGACACCATCCGGCAATATTTTGGGCTTATAGATGAACTCCCGCAACCCTTTGTAACTGCGCCAGCCGCCATTGAAATTGCTGCGCCAATATAATAATGCGCAAAAAAATCAGTATCAACGAGGAAAACATGAAACAATCAGAAAAAATTTGTATGGTTGGGTTAGGTTATATCGGTCTTCCCAGCGCCATTTTATTTGCTAATCACGGACATAAAGTGATTGGCGTCGATATTGACTCACGAGCCGTTGACCGTGTTAACGAACTTCGTTTGAATATTCAAGAACCTGGTTTGGGCGAGCTGTTAGAAAAAGCCGTCAAATCAGGCAATCTGACAGCGCAATTAGAGCCAGCCGCCGCCGATGTGTACATTATTGTTGTACCGACGCCCGCGACCACCGACAAAAAAGCGGATCTGAGCGCCGTTGAATCTGCGACTGAGTCCATCGTACCCTACTTGCGTCCGGGCAATATGGTCATCCTTGAATCGACCGTGCCGCCAGGCACAACGCGCAACCTGGTTGTCCCCATCATTGAAAAATCGGGACTAAAGGCAGGCGAAGATATTCATGTTGTCCATGCTCCGGAACGGGTACTCCCGGGCAAAATCATTTATGAACTCACCTCATGCGACCGTGTTATTGGCGGCATTGATGACGAATCTTCACAGCGCGCCAGCCGTCTCTATCGCAGTTATGTTGAAGGCGAACTACACATCACAGACGCCACCACAGCCGAACTGGTTAAATTGATGGAGAATACCTCTCGTGATGTCAATATTGCGCTTGCAAACCAGTTTGCCCTGCTGGGAGAATTGTTCCAGATTGATATCTGGCAGGCGATTGGGCTGGCGAACCGGCACCCGCGCGTCAACATTATGCAGCCCGGCCCCGGCGTGGGCGGACATTGTATTTCAGTTGATCCCTGGTTTATCATTGAACAAGCGCCAGAAGAAACTGAATTCTTGGCGATGGCGCGCCGGTTAAATGATTTCATGCCGGAGCATGTGACGGCCGCCCTGATGAAACTGGTAGATGAGGCGCTTGACCCTAAAATTGTGGTGTTAGGCGCGGCTTACAAAGCCAACGTGGATGATACCCGCGAAAGCCCTGCGCTTGAAGTTGCCCATTTGCTGCGCAATGCCGGCTGCCAGGTGGAAGTACATGATCCCCATGTTTACCCGGAACGTAACCTGTTTGAACTGGTGCGGAATGCGGACTGCGTCGCCTTATTGGTCGATCATCAAGCCTACAAAGACCTCGATCCCGAACTGCTGGGCGAATTTATGCGTACACGAATCGTTTACGATGCCCGCAATATTTTGGACAGTGAAGAATGGGCCAACGCCGGATTTGAAGTTCAGACATTGGGAATTGGTATCGAATCAGAACCGTTTTCATTTCGTATCAATGTACCTCAATTAGCGCTTTAGAGAGACCAATGAACAATTACAAAGCGAAAGATAATCACCCTCGCGTGTCGATCGGTCTGCCGGTCTATAACGGAGAAAATTATCTCGCCGAGGCGATAGATTCGATTCTGGCGCAAACCTTTACGGACCTCGAATTGCTTATTTCTGATAACGCATCAACGGACCGCACCGAGGCGATATGCCGCGCCTATGCCGCCCAGGATGAACGCGTGATTTATGTGCGCAATGAAAAGAATATGGGCGCATCGTACAATTACAATCGGCTGGTTCCAATGGCGCGCGGCGAATATTTTAAGTGGGGCGCGCATGATGATTTGATCACGCCTGATTTCTTGCAGCGCTGCGTGGATGTACTCGACGCAGATGAATCGATTGTGTTGTGTTATCCTTTAGCACAAGCAATTGATGAAAATGGGGATGTTGTCAAAGTTTTCCCCCCTAAGCCGGGTATTGATTCATATAAAGTACCTGAACGTTTTTATGAATGTGTGGTCGTGCCACATTCACAAAATGCTGTGTTTGGCGTTATACGCACAAACCAATTACGCCAGACTCAGTTGATCGGTAATTATTCTTCCTCGGATCGAACTTTGCTGGGTGAATTGATCTTGCTTGGCCGTTTTTATGAGATCCAGGACGTCTTGTTTTACAAACGCCATCATCCTCAACAGCATTGGCAAGTTCACAAAAGTTCGGCTGAAAAACAAGTTTGGTACGATCCGAGGAATAGAGGTAAGCGCACTCACCGTACATGGCGACTATTGCAAGAGCATTTACGCGCGATCCATAAGACGTCAATGAGTAGTTCTGATCGGATACGTTGTTATAGTTCCATGTTGTGGTGGATTCGTTACAATTGGCGCTACCTTTTTAAGGATATAGTTCCTCAAAAGGCGTAGAATCTTAGGTAAACGGAAAAAAGCATTTTGAAAACAAATGCGTTGAAAATCTGCAGTTTCCTCAAGTAATTCACAAAACTCCAGGCTGTTGTATTTAAAAATTATTTGTGAATTACAAATACCAATAAAATAACAGGTGTTTCTTGAAGTATCCCCATGTGCGCATCGCACTTTTTTTGTGCATTAATTTATTGTTAGCCATCAGTTTGCATGGCTGGTCTGTAGAAGCCGCAACCGTCAACACCAGTTTCAACATCTGGAACGGCGGCAGCCAGAGCTTCGGGCAGATAGGCCGGCCGCAAGAATGGGTCAACATCCTGGGCAACGTCTCCGACCCCGAAGGCGTCACCGAACTGCGCTACTCCCTCAACGGCGCCGTCTCCAAACCGCTCTCGCGCGGGCCGGACAACCAGCGCCTGGCCGAAGCGGGCGATTTCAACGTCGAACTGGCCTTCGCCGACTTGCAGGCCGGCGCCAACACCCTCGACATCTCCGCCAGAGACGGCGCCGGAACATGGAGCTCCACCAGCGTCAGCGTCAACTACACCCCCGGCAATACCTGGCCGCTGCCCTACACGGTGGATTGGTCGAGCGTGACGGCCGTTTCCGACGCCGCCCAGATTGTGGATGGGCAGTGGAGCAAAGAAGCCGATTCAATCCGCCCCACCGTCATCGACTACGACCGGCTTGTGGCCCTGGGCGACATGGACGCCTGGTCAGACTACGAAGTCGTCCTGCCGATCACCATTCACGCCATTGACGCCGCAGGCGCTTTCCAGCCGCCCAGCGGGGGGCCGGGCATCGGCATGATTGTGCGCTGGCAGGGACACAACCAGGAAAACTTCGAGCAGCCCAACAGCGATTGGGTGCAGCACGGGGCCGTGGGCTGGTACCGCTGGAGCAGCGTGAGCCACGGCCGTTTACAATTCGTGGGCAACGTGACCAACATCGTCGACAACGCCATCAACAAGCGGCTGAACATCGGCGGGACCTACATCTTCAAGCTGCGCGCGGAGAGCATTCCCAACGAAGCGCCGCTGTACAGCTTCAAGGTGTGGCCGCAGGGGGAAACAGAGCCGGCGGAATGGGATTTGACGAGCCGGGGCAATGGGGCTTCGACGGCGAACGGATCGGTGTTGCTGATTGCGCATCATGTGGATGCGAGTTTTGGGGATATCAGCGTGCAGCCGTTGAACCAGCCCAACACGCAGCACAGCCTGACGGTGACGACGAGCGGGAGCGGGCAGGTGCAGGTGAGTCCTGACCCGGCGTTGTATCCGAATGGGTATCCGTATGGGACCTGGGTGACGTTAACGGCCGTTCCCGACCAGGGCCATTTGTTCTCCGGCTGGAGCGGCGGCGTGACGTCGGTGGTAAATCCGCTTGTGTTCAAGATGACGCAGGATACGGCCGTAACCGCCAATTTTGCGGCTGATAATTCTGGCGTCGTTTCAGATGATTTCAGCGTGTGTGAGCTGAACGACTCGCTTTGGACGTTTGTTAATCCATTGAATGACGCCATGCTGGAACATAACGGCCGCCAGTTAAAAATCAGTGTGCCCCAAGGCACGTCGCATGATGTCTGGGAAAATGGCAATATGGCCCCGCGTATCATGCAGGCCGCCAATAACGCCAACCTGGAATTGGAAGTTAAATTTGATTCAACCGTTTCGGAAACCTATCAATTCCAGGGTCTTATTGTGGAACAAGACGCCAACGATTTCCTGCGCTTTGACTTTTTCAGTGACGGCGCGGCGACGACTGCTTTTGCGGCCAGTTTTGTAAACGGCGTGCCGCAGGTGCGCCTCAGTCAGAGCATTACCGGCGGCCAGCCGTTATATCTGCGGGTCAAACGCACTGGAAATGAGTGGCAGCAAGCGTATAGTTATAACGGTGTCAACTGGACAGTTGCCGGGACGTTTGCGCATAATCTCAACGTAACGGCCGTTGGCCCCTTTATTGGTAACGCGAGTGACAACGGCCTGGCGCACTTGTATACGGACAGCATAGAGGAAATAATCAGCCCTGCTGATGCGCCCGCGATGATTGGCGTTATTGATTACTTCTTTAACAGCGCGGCGCCCATTACGCCCCAGGCGGATGGCGACAAATCGATCCAGGTTGATACTGACGGTCAGGGAACTGTCACCTTGTCTCCGACGGCTTCTGGGTATGGCTGTGGTGCGGTGGTGACGTTAACGGCCGATCCCGCATCGGGCTGGAATTTCTCGCATTGGACGGGTGATGTGAGCGGAAACACAAATCCGTCTGCTTTGACTGTCTCGCAAAATCATATGGTAACGGCCGTTTTCACGCCTGATACGTATACCATTGATGCGTCCAATATAACCGGCAGCGGCGTGATTCAGTTGAACCCGGATAAACCAGAATATGTTCATGGCGAAGAGGTTACAGTAACGGCCGTTCCAAATGCAGGTTGGACATTCTCAATGTGGGGAGGTGACATGTCGGGCAGCGTAAATCCCTTAACGTTTACCATCACACAAAATACAAACGTTCAGGCTCACTTCAGCCCGGCGGGTGTCAGCAGTTATCAACTATATATGCCGTCAATTATGAATGACCCAGATTCATAAACGTGAATGAAGAAATTAGCGTACAGAGGTTTTTTTAGTCATGCTACCAGCATGATTTGATGGAGAAGGGATTCACTTTTGAGCTTTGAGCAAGATCAGCGGTTTACCTGACAACCTTGTTCGAACAGCTTCTTAAATTGCACTTTTGTGCATTAAAAATACAAAGGGAGTTTTGAAAGAATGAAAAAATATGCAAAGCTGTTGTCCATTTTTATGGCGCTGTTTATCGTCACGATTCTGGCCTTAAAAACCAGTTTCGTTAATGCAGATCCGTCTACAATTAATATTGATGTCTGGTATGGAGATACTCAAGATTTTGGTCAACAAGGTACTCCGCAAGAATGGCTTAACATTCTTGGAAACGTTTCTGATCCCGAAGATGTCGCCTCATTTCATTTCAAAATCAATGGCGCCCCAGCCGGATTTTTAGATATTGGTCCTGATGCCCGCCGGCTGCAAGATGAAGGTGACTTTAATATTGAACTTCCCAACCAGGCTCTTGTCGATGGCGCCAATACCATCACCATTACCGCAGTTGACTCACTAGGGGCGGAAACTATCAAAGAAGTCACTGTGAATTATGACAAGAGCGCCGTCTGGCCAATGCCATACGATGTCAACTGGCAAACTGCGACCGAGATTTCCGATGTGGCACAGGTGGTAGACGGTGAATGGGGAATCACTGCGGATGGTTTGCGTCCAATCCAACTTGGCTATGATCGTGGTGTTGCGATTGGCGGCCTGACTAACTGGACCAGCTATGACATTGTTGTCCCCATTACGATTAATTCTTTAAGTCCGGACGTGGACTTTAGCTCCTCTTTGACAACGCCAGGCGTTGGTATGCTGGTCAGGTGGCAAGGTCATGACGGCCAGCAGCAGCCGCGCGAAGGCTGGGCGCGTCATGGCGCTCTGGGCTGGTACAAATGGTTCGATCCGGATAACGGCCGTGTTCGATTTGAAGGGAATGTCAAAGATATCACAACCCTCAACCAGGTGGCCAACCTTGAGATTGGAGAAACGTATAATTACAAAGTCCGCTCCGTTGGCGTGCCGGGTGACAGCCCCTTTTATGGCATAAAAGTTTGGCAAGTGGATTTGCCGGAACCTGATGAATGGAATGTTGTTGCTCGCGGCAATGCTGCCTCAACCAATAATGGCTCTGTTTTATTGCTTGCGCATTATGTTGACGCTACCTTTGGTAATATTCAAGTCCAGCCTTTTAATTCCTCAGAACGTTTCGATGTAAATATTACCAAAAGTGGCAATGGCTCTGTGGTTTTGGATCCCGATCCGGCTGATTATCCGAACGGATATCCCTATGGTACGATGCTGACGATTTCGGCTATGGGTGACCCGGGCTGGGTGTTTAACAGTTGGGGCGGCGACCTGGCCGGCCAAAATAATCCCACTGTTATCATGCTGGAATCAGATATTAATGCTTCAGCCCTGTTTGTCGAAAGTTTATCAGGGATTGAGTCAGATGATTTTAGCGCTTGCGAATTAAATGAAGACCTGTGGACGTTCATTAATCCTTTGAATGATGCGTCCTATGTGATGACCGGCTCTCAGTTACAGATGAATGTTCCTGGTGATGTTGATCACAATGTTTGGACCGATGGTAATAACGCGCCGCGTATTATGCAGCCCGCGAACGATGAGGATTTTGAACTTGAACTCAAGTTTGATTCCCCAGTCACCGAACAATACCAGATTCAGGGTGTTATTGTTGAACAGGACGAGAACAATTTCGTGCGCTTTGACTTTTTCAGCGATGGAACCAACACTCGCTACTTTGCGGCTGTCTTTGTGAATGGGTTGTTACCGGCTGCCAAACTGAACGGCGTCGTTCCCAATGCAGGCGCGCCAACTTATATGCGTGTGAGAAGGTCAAATGATCAATGGGTCATGATCTACTCATTGGACGGAAATAATTGGACAACCGCAGGGACTTTTGTGCATCCATTAACAGTCTCTTCTGTTGGCCCGTTTTTTGGAAACGTTGATGGTTCTGCGGCCAGCTACCTGACGCCAGAACTTTATCAGCCGGATGCTGTTTCTGAAACAACTGCGCCTGCATTTACCGGTTTACTGGATTATTTCTTCAATACGGCCGCGCCAATTATTCCTGAGGACGGCGGGTCAAATAGTGTCAATGTCACTGTGGAGGGTAACGGAAATGTTGCCTTAAATCCGGACAAAACAGAATATGCCTGCGGCGAAACGGTAACGTTGACTGCGACGCCTGCGTCAAGCTGGGTATTTGCAGGCTGGAGTGGCGATTTAACCGGCTCTGCGAATCCGGCTATGATTACAATCAACGGCAACTATGACATTACGGCTGAGTTTCTGCAGCAAAGTGAGAGCTTTACCTTGAACGTTGCAACGAATGGTTCTGGAACCGTAGTTGTAGATCCGGATAAGGATTATTACGTACAAGGTGAAGAAGTAACGCTTACAGCGCAACCTTCAAGCGGATGGAATTTTACCGGTTGGAGCGGCGGCCTAAGCGGTGATGAAAACCCTGCGACCATCATTATGACCGCAGATCGATCTGTTACGGCAAACTTTGCACAGGATGAAAGTAAAGTTTATGTGCCAATGATTCTTCGTTAGGCGAAATTCATAAAATTAATAGGGCATCCGGTCACATGCAGATTCGGATGCCTTTTCTCTTTACCTGTTTTAATTCAGGCCATTTAGGTAAACTGCGAAAAGTCGTTTGAAATGGACATCTCCCAATTTTCGCGGTTTCCACACATAAGGAGTAGTAAACGATGAAAGTTGGAATTTTGGCCGGTGGGCTGGGCACACGTCTGTCTGAAGAAACCGTCGAAAAGCCGAAACCAATGGTTGAAATCGGTGGAAAACCGATTATGTGGCATATCATGATGCATTATGCCTATTATGGATTCAACGATTTTGTTGTTGGGTTGGGTTATAAGGGGGAAGTTATCAAAAGATATATAGTCGATTATGTTGCATTAAACAGCGACCTGACGGTTAATTTGCGCAGCGGCAATGTGCAGCGGCACGAGAATGGGGCTGTGCCAGACTGGAATGTTGAGTTGGTGAATACCGGTCTTTTGACAATGACCGGTGGACGGATCAAGCGCCTTATTCCCTATATGGGCAACGAAACCTTTATGCTGACCTGGGGTGATGGCGTCGCCACAATTGATCTGGATAAACTGTTGGCGTTTCATCGTGCTCATGGGAAATTGGCTACATTAACGGCCGTTCGTCCCCCGGCGCGTTTTGGTCATCTTGAATTCAATGGCAAATCAACCAAAGAAGGCGCGCAAATTGTCCGCTTTGACGAAAAACCACAAGCATCCGAAGGCTGGATCAATGGGGCATTTTTTGTTCTTGAGCCAGAGGTTTATGATTACATCGAAGGGGACGAAACCATGTGGGAACGGGAACCGCTGGAGCGTCTGGCGGAAGAAGGCCAGCTCATGGCTTATAAACATGACGGCTTCTGGCAGTGCATGGACACCCTGCGCGACAAACGTTTGTTAGATAATCTGTGGGATTCAGGTTTAGCTCCCTGGAAAATCTGGAAGTAAGATGAATCTTAAGTCCTTGACCATAAAATAAGGTAAATGTAGAGAAACCATGGAACATAGCAGGTCACTTTATCAGGCTGCTTTCCCGTGGTTTTTTTGTGAGAAATAGAAGTGCAAAATTGAACATCAGGAGTCAAAATATGCGTGTACTTGTAACTGGACACAATGGATATGTGGGCACGATTTTAGTGCCCATGTTATTAGAACGAGGTCATGACGTAGTTGGTTTGGATACGAACCTGTATGAGGGTTCTACATTTGGTGAAGATAACAGCACCAAAGATATTCCGGCCATCATTAAAGATATACGGGATGTAGACGCCGCTGATCTGGAAGGTTTTGAGGCTATCCTCCACCTCGCAGGGCTTTCTAATGATCCTTTGGGGGATCTAAATCCGGAATTGACCTATGATATTAACTATCGAGCCTCTGTGCGCCTGGCCAAACTGGCAAAAGAAGTTGGCGTAGAGCGTTTCGTCTTTTCCTCTTCCTGCAGCAATTATGGGGCTGGCGGTGAGGATTGGTTAGATGAGACCTCTGCTTTTAATCCCGTGACCCCATATGGCCAATCCAAGGTATTTGTAGAACGGGATGTCGCCCAACTGGCGGATGACAATTTCCATCCCACTTTCTTACGCAGCTCAACGGCGTACGGCGTTTCACCGCGTCTGCGTTTTGATCTGGTTCTTAACAACCTGACCGCCTGGGCATTTACAACCGGGCTGGTCTATCTGAAAAGTGATGGAACGCCGTGGCGACCAATTGTGCATGTAGAAGACATGTCGCTTGCGTTCGTTGCTGCGATGCAGGCGCCTATTGAGGTTGTCCACAATGAGGCTTTCAACGTGGGGCGTCCCGAAGAGAATTATCGCATCAGTGAACTGGCTGAAATCGTAGCTGACATTGTTCCCGGCAGCCGCATTGAATATGCTGAAGGGGCCGGGCCTGATACTCGCTGCTATCGCGTAGACAGCAGCAAAATCGCCCGTACATTGCCTGATTATAAGCCGCGTTGGACTGCGCGCATGGGTGCGGAAGAGTTGTACGAAGCGTATAAGCAAGTGGGATTGAAGCTGGACGAATTTGAAGGTCCCCGCTACCGGCGTCTGAAACACATAAAGTCTCTTATGAATGCCGGTCTCCTGGATGACTCCTTGCGTTGGCGAGAGCCTGCCGTCGTCGTTTAATAGACGTTTTCCCAGCCAATTTTGAAAAAGTATTCAGCAATTTCTTGTGAAGACGCTTTGTATCGCAAAGCGTCTTCACAAGCGTTCTGTTCCGCTAAAATTTAACCGGGCGCGTGTGATGTAATGGATTTACTTGTAAAGGATTTTTTCGAAGATGAACAACGCTGCTCAAATTACCTATTTCGATTTGGTGAGGATGGAAAGCCTCAGTTTTTAC
This sequence comes from uncultured Chloroflexia bacterium, assembly GCA_963701435.1. Taxonomy (GTDB): domain Bacteria; phylum Chloroflexota; class Anaerolineae; order Promineifilales; family Promineifilaceae; genus JAACFF01. The sequence continues at coordinate 811,045 of CAVPAL010000006.1, forward strand.
CTGCTGGGTTTGCTTGCAAATCAGCGCAAAAGTGATTTTCGCTTGCAAGTGCGCCGCACGGTCCCGCCCATTTTAAACAGCAATGAGTTAAGCCGCGATCGTAAGATGCAGCTCCAGGCGCTCGGTATTTTTGAGTATCGAGAGGCCGGGGAGCAGTTTTATTTTTGTATCGATCGCAGCGACCACGCTGATACGGCGCTGGGAGAGGGCTATGATTATGAAACGCTTGAACGGGTCAGATATTACTTCAAAGTGAATTACAACCATGAAGTTGTTGAGACGGACCCTATACTGCGGACTTTCCGAGAAAAAATAAAGCCGATCACATCCGGTTTTCCGCTGCGCTTGCCTTTTAGCCAATATGTGTGGCAACGGCCGTTTTCCGGCAAAAAAAACACGGCAAAATGGACAAACTATAAATTTTCAGAGCGGCTGCGGCGCTGGTTGAATCTGCCAACGTTGGCCCAAATGCAGCGCCTGCGGCAGGTTAAAACCCCGATTGATGTGTTTTTCGTGATGTCCTATTATCCCCAGACCCATCACAGTCAGAATGCAGAATTGCGGCATACGCTCATGGAAAAACTGAAGAACCTGGCTGGATTTAACATTGTAACCGGCTTTGCGACTGACAAGCCGCTGCCCGCAGAATATGAACGATATCGTTTGAAACGTTTTGGGCCGCTAGAGTATTTGCAGCAATTAGCCCAATCAAAAGTTGTTATCTATGTGCGCGGCGCGCATGACTGCATTTCCGCCAAATTGGGTCATTATCTCGCCTTGGGCAAACCCATATGCGGCCAGCGTATCCTCAATAATACCGAAAACCTGTATTCCAACGCGCGCTTTGAAGAGCAATTTGCATTTGAAGATGCAGATGTAATTGTTGAACGCGCCGTTGAACTGCTGGCTAAACCCGCATTGCGAGATAAGCTTGCACGTGCAAATGCGCAAACTTTTGATAACCGGTTCGCGCCAGATCAAGTCGCCGCGCGTATGTTGTACACAATTTCAGGCCGGCAAAGCGCGCCTGTTGGAATATATGATGCCAAAGCTGCTGGTTATGTATAGCAATGAGCCGCCGACTCGGGACCATAGCGCGCGTTTGCAGCGTTTGTGCCCGGACAAAGAGGTGGTTGTGATTGACTCAGATTTGGCTGCTGTTGCCCATGCTGCAGATGCTGAAATTATCCTGGGTCATCGTTATCTACGCCAGACGCTGCCGCATACACGCGCGCTCAAATGGATTCAGTCAACGGCGGGCGGCGTGCATCATCTAATTTCGCCAACTTTGCAGCAGAAGGGGCCGATTTTGACGCGCTGCCCCATTTTTGCGGATATCATTGCGCTGCATGCATTTGCACTGGCGCTGGCGGTTTCGCGGCGCGTGCCGGAATGTGTTCGTTCGCAGGAGAGAGGTGTTTGGGAACGGCCGTCTTACATCCTGCCGCCTCCGCAAACAGCCATGATATTAGGTATGGGCGTAATCGGCCGTTCTCTTGCAGCCACCCTGCGCGCCAATCACATCGCTGTGCTCGGTGTGAACCGCAAGCATACTGTGGAGGTTGAAGCTGCTTGCGATGAACTGCTCGACTATGAATCCTGGCGCCGCCACTTGGGTCGAATAGACCTATTATTTGTTACCCTTCCGTTAACCAAAACGACCAGCCATCTTATAAATGAAACAGTCATGCAGGCGCTGCCGCGTCATGCAATTATTGTCAATGTCGGTCGCAGCGCCGTTATCGATTTGCCCGCGCTGGTAATCCAGCTTGAAAAAGGACAGCTCGGTGGTGCAGCGCTTGATGTACTTGATCCAATACCCCGGTCAAAATTAGACTCGTTCTGGTCAACGCCAAACTTGTTGATTACGGCCAAGGCAGCCACTTTTTTCCACGGCCGCCAGGCCCGGCTGGAAGCTTTTATCGAAGCTCAGATCAAGCGATATACCGGCGGAATCGACCTGCTGCATCAGGTTGACATTGACGAAATTATCTATGAGGTGAGACTATCGTGAGTTACGGACAAAACTTTGTGTTAACACTTTTTACCAATGATGTAGAATTGGCCCGCCGCGCGGATGCTGCGGGCATCGATCGCATTGGGTTGGACCTTGAAAAAATTGGCAAAGCCGAGCGCCAGGGACATCTGTCCACCTGGATTAGCGATCATGAAGAATATCAGCTTCCGAAATTGAGGCGGGCATTAAATCGGGCCAAGCTTTTTGCGCGCACGAATCCAATTCATCCCGATTCGGGTGCAGAAATTGAGCGTTTGCTCCAAGCCGGCGTTGAAGTCCTCATGCTGCCCATGTTTCATTCTGTTTGGGAAGCTGAAGATTTTGTAGAAATGATTGCCGGCAGAGCGGAGGTTTCATTGCTGCTGGAAACCGCTACGGCCGCAGCGCGCGTTGAGCAAATTGTGAAGATACCTGGAATTGATGAAATTCATATAGGCCTGAATGATTTATATCTCAGTTTGCAGCTTTCCAACCATTTTGAATTATTAGGTTCGCAGTTAATGGAAATGCTGTCAGCAATAATTTGTAATGCCGGCATTCCGTTTGGATTTGGCGGTGTTGGGCGGGTCGCGGATGAACGTCTGCCGATGCCTTCCGATCTTGTTTATGCTCAATATCCGCGTTTGAATGGCGATCGCGCGCTTGTTTCCAGAGTGTTTACATCACCTGATTACACTGCGCTAGACCTTGAGTATGAAGTGCAGCGATTTCGGGATCGGATGGATGTCTGGTATCAACGCGGGGAAAAAGAACATCAATATGCGCGTCAAGATATGGTTGACATTGCCGAGAAACTATGGCCGCCGAGTTTCAAATCTGTTCTGAATAAAGCGTTGGCGGTTGTTTAAGTAGGGTTGTGTGGCTGAACCTCTGAACTGTTCAAAAACCAGGCCCGGATCAGAAATTTAGAAAAATTTGAACCATCCCAAAAATCTTTAATCAAGTAGGTAGTAAAAATGATTACAAAAACTATGAATCAACAAGACATCACCACAAAAATCTGGCGTGACGAAATCACCTGCCGTTCTTGTGGCTCGAATAAGCTTGAGGTGATTTTGCCTTTTGGCGATACACCACTGGCGGATCGTTTGTTAACGGCCGATCAACTAGATCAACCGGAATTGATTGCGCCTCTGACATTGGTCTTTTGCCAAAATTGCGCCCTGGCGCAAATTCGGGAAACGGTTGACCCGGAAATTCTCTTTTATGCCGAATACCCCTATTTTTCCTCAGTATCCCCCGCGCTGCTGCGCCATTTTGGCCAGAGCGCCCAGGACATTATGGCCGAGCGCGATTTAGATGAGACCAGCCTGGTTATGGAAGCCGCCAGCAATGACGGCTATATGCTGCGCAATTTTTGGGAGCAGGGCATCCCCGTACTGGGGATTGACCCGGCCAAAGCGCCGGCAACGGCCGCTCAAGAAGCGGGCATTCCCACCATGATCACTTTCTTTGGAGAACAGTTGGCTCAGGAATTAAAAGCGCAGGGCAAAACGGCGGATGTCTTTCTGGCCAATAATGTGCTTGCGCATGTGCCCGATCTGAATGGTTTTGTCGCCGGCATCAAAACGATCTTGAAGGAAGACGGCGTAGCTGTAATTGAGGCGCCATATGTGGTTGACCTGGTTGACCATCGTGAGTTTGATACGATTTATCACCAGCATCTTTGTTATTACTCCGTGACCGCGCTCGACCGTCTCTTCCGCCGGCATGGCCTTTACCTGAATAAAATTAAGCGCGTCGCCATTCATGGCGGTTCGTTGCGGCTGTTCATTGAACCGCGTGAAAATGTACAGGAATCTGTGCAGGAACTGCTGGCGACTGAGGCAGAGCGCAAAGTTGATCGCATTGATTATTACCAAAGTTTTGCGGGTAATGTGCGCCATGTAAAACACGCCTTGTTGGCAATTTTGCATGATCTCAAAGCCAAAGGGCATTCTATTGTCGGTTATGGCGCGGCGGCGAAAGCGACAACCATGCTGGCGTACTGTGGCATTGACCAGGAATTGGTTGATTATGTTGTGGATTTGAATAAATACAAACACGGCCGTTTCATGGGCGGCAACCAATTTCCCATCTATCCACCCCAAAAACTAATGGAAGATAAACCGGATTACGTTTTGCTGCTGGCCTGGAACTTCGCCAAAGAAATCATGAATCAGCAAGAAGCATATCGTGAGCAGGGAGGCAAGTTCATCATCCCAATTCCAGAACCGCGGATAGCCGACTAAATTGGTAAAGAGGTTAACGATGCAAACGTCTCAACTCTGTCCAAACTGCGGCTGCGCCAGAATGCAGCCCTTTTATGAAGTCAAAAAGGTACCTGTCCACAGCGTTCTGCTGATGCAGAGTCGCGAACAGGCGCTGACTTATCCCAAAGGTGATATTACATTAGCTGCTTGCCACCATTGCGGCTTTATTTCTAATATTGATTTTGACCCATCCGTGCATGAATATTTTGGCGATTATGAAGCAACCCAAGCGTACTCACCTACATTCAATAAATTCCACCGTAATCTGGCCCAACGCTTGATTGAAACCTATGACCTGCATGACAAAGAGATTATCGAAATTGGATGCGGCATGGGGGAATTCCTGATTTTGTTGTGTGAAATGGGACCTAATAAAGGCGTCGGATTTGATCCCGCTTATGATGACACACGTCTTCAAAGCGCCGCCAAAGAGCGCATTACCTTTATCCCCGATTTTTACTCAGAAAAATATACACATTACGATGGTGATTTTGTCGTTTGCAAAATGACCCTGGAACATATTCCCGATACAGCCGAATTTGTGCGCACCGTGCGTCGTTCTTTGGGAGATCGTCCCAATACCATCGTCTTCTTTCAAATTCCCAATGGCTCCTACGTGATGCGGGACGTAGCCTTTTGGGATATTTATTACGAGCATTGCTCCTATTTCAATTTAGGATCGCTGGCTTATCTGTTTGAATCCAACGGATTTGAAGTGCTGGACCTGGACACTGAATACAATAACCAGTATTTAATGGTTGAAGCGCGGCCTTTACCGCTTGGTAAACTGCATGAGCCAACAGCTAAAACCCGTGAATTGGTAAATGGTCTAAGGCAAGACGTTGAATACTTTATCAATCAATATCCCCAGCGGCATCAGTTTTGGCGCCAAAAGCTGCGAGAGATCAAAGAAGCGGGCCAAAAAGCGGTTATTTGGGGAGGCGGATCAAAAGGGGTAGCGTTTTTAACGACTTTAGGTATTCAAGATGAAATCGGCTATGCTGTTGACATCAACCCGGTTAAAACCGGCACCTTTATGGCAGGAACGGGTCATGAAATAGCCGACCCGGAATTTTTGCATACTTACCAGCCCGACGTTGTCATTATCATGAATCCTATCTATCGAGAAGAGATTCAAAGAGATTTGCAGCGTCTTGGTGTTGATGCAGAGATATTGACAGTCTAGTCTTGTAAGGGCGAACTTGTGTGCGCGCCCAAGAGGTAGACACCCGAGTCTGCCCGTACAAGCTTAATATTTCAGGAGCTTCCATATACATTTATGGAAGCTCCTACCGCATGAAAACGGGAGCCCCCAGCCTTAAACCAACTCGTAAGCGCATGAAGCTATCCTGATTTGAGTGCGAAAGCATAACAATATTTAGAGAATAAAGGATGTGGAGTACAGATTATTATGAACCCTTGGAGACATAAACATTTCGTCGTAGTAATTGCATTTTTTGTGCTTGGTGTTATGTTGCTTCAAATAGGTTCTCGTCCGGTGTTAGCAGGATTGTTCAATGCGACTCAGGAAGTAACTTATAAGGAGTATTGGGTTTCCCATGCGGAGTTTACGGGCGGATGTGGAGAGTATGACAGGCCAAATGGTTATAGCTGGTATATTGAACCCAGCGGTCGTTATGATACATCTTGCCAGAAATTCTTGGATTTTTCGATCCCGGATAATTTTTCAAACGCGCTTAAGGCCGAAATTTACCTTGACTTGTGGCGTAACCACGCGCAGCCATCGGCCAGGTTCAGCATTAACAACGGCCCGGTGCATGCGCCCGATGTCGGCGATCCCTGGAGCCGTACCCCCTACGTGGCAGAGATTCCGCTTTCGGAATTAAATCAAGGAACCAATACGATTCAGGTTTGGGAAGGCGGTTCTGCGTTTCATGTGCATGACATAGCCTTCCGAATTTATTATGACGCAGACCACCCGCTGGCGCCCGGCAACAACAGCGATGTCACGCCGCCAACCGGCCAACTGCTTACAATTCAAGATGACACCGGCGTCAAACAAGCTGGAGACGGCGGCAATCTTGCCATTGACAATGACCAACTGGTGTTGACTGCCAGCGTGGGCGCGGACGCCAAATTTGTTGAATTTCATGCTTTTTATGATGGATATGATGAAGACAACGATGGCGTCTCGCGCGATTGGCACAATCGCGGTCGCAATAACTGGTTTAAAGGCGGCACGGCCGCACAGCCGTTGGAAGGCACAATCGATCATATTGGCACAGTAGCGGTAAATGGGGCCGGTAACTATTCGGCTACCTGGAATATGCCGCATATCCCGGGTCAATCGGGCGTGCGGTTTAAGATTCGTATTGTCGATGGGGCAGGCAATGTCCGTGATGCAGCCGGAGGCGCCTCAGCAGTGTTTAACCTGGTGCGTACAAATCCTGTGGTCGCCTTCTTAATTCCCGGTTTCCAAGATGGCATCTTGCATCACGATGGCCAGTTCCCGGACGTCATCAGCCGCTACATTGATTTGCCGGCTGATGTGGCTGATTATGACACGGCCTATATCTTGGGCTCTTATTGGAAAAACCCCAAAATATCTATCAATGATCATTCTCAGTTTTTTGCTTTTGGCGAAGGTCAGGATTCCTGGACGGTCGCCAATAAAACAGTGCCCATCAGCCATCTTAAAGTAGGGCAAAATAAAATTACCTATTACCATACCTCCGGTTTTGGTGAGTTCGTAGAAAAACCAGGACCTATGATTGTGTTGAAACGGACGTCCCCTGTGGGCGCCGATACCCGCGCGCCGCTTGTCCACCGGCAAAATCCGCTGCCGGGCGCGACCTATGTCGATTCAGGCGCCAATGTTATCGCCTATATTTACGATGGCGGAACAGGTGTTGATCTGAATACCATTTCTATGAAAGTGAACGGTCAGACGGTTGGGCCGACAATTACAGGGGATAAATATTCATACCGCCTTGCTTATGATCCACCTTTCAATTTTTCACCTGGCGACACTGTCCAGGTCAAAATTAATGCCTGCGATCTGTCGGGAAATTGTATGTCCGAGGCGTCTTACAGTTTTACGATCAAACCGCCTGCCGTGCCGGCGACTTTTGTATCGGATGATTTCAACACATGTGAATTAGACAGCAGCATTTGGACGACATACGATCCGAAAAATGATGCGACATTTGAGATTGTGGACGCAAAACGTGTCAAAATATCTGTACCGGGCGGCGTTTCACACGATATTTGGACAGGCGGCATTAAGGCTCCCACTATCATGCAGGCTTCGAATAATGGCCAGGTGGATTTGGCGGCGAAGTTTGATTCACCAATGGCTACGGCCGTTCAAATGCAGGGGATTCTCATTAAGCAGGACGAAAATGATTTCATTCGTGTTAATTTCCAAAATGAAGGCGATGGGACGCGAATGATGGTCGCCGGGTTTACGAATGGCGTCATTGGGGCTAAAAAGAATGGTTTGATTGGTCCCGGTTTGCCTTTGTACCTGCGTGTTGAACGCAATGAACTGGATTGGACGGCGTATTATTCATATGACGGTGCAGAGTGGTACCGGTTTTATGATTTTCAACATGAAATCACCGTGACAGAAGTGGGCGTTTTTGCCGGCAATGCGGGCGCCACGCCACCTGCCTTTGAGTCGGTTGTTGACTTTTTCTTTAACAATGATTCACCCATTGATCCTCAAGATACAATCGGGTTGATCCTGCCGGTTGAAGTGGAGGGGAATGGCCAGGTGACGAAAGATCGTGAGTGTGGCAACCCGGTTGAGTTAACGGCCGTTTCCGATCCCGGCTGGTCTTTTGATTCTTGGCTAGGTTCTGTCATTGATGGTTTAACAGATTCCGTTGTAACGGCCGCGTTTGAGCTGAATGATGTTGTCACCGCGATTTTCACGCGTGATGAATATACATTGGAGGTCATCAAAGTTTATAATAGCGTTGATGACACGGAAGGCGGCAGCGTTACGCTTGATCCGGAACAGCCATTTTATTATTACGAAGATGAGGTGTTGGTAACGGCCGTGGCCGATCCCGGCTGGACTTTTGATGGCTGGAGCGGCGCTTTAACAGGCGCAACCGCTGCCCAAACCTTGACAATGCTGCAAAACGAAAGCGTCACGGCAACCTTTACACAGGATCAGTATGAAATTAGCTACGATATTGTGGGTGAAGGCAGTGTGACCATTGAACCGGATGGGCCTTATCTTTACGGCGACATTGTGACGTTAACGGCCGTTCCTGCAGACGGATATTATTTTGCCTCCTGGGCAGGTGGTATTTCAAGCAGCGATAATCCATTAGAAATATCCGTCACGTCAGACCTTGAGTTAACAGTTACCTTTACAGATAACCAGCCCCCGACTATCGACCCAATTGACGATGTCGAATTGATGATTGGCGAACCTTTAACAATCGTTGTAACAGCAGCAGATACGGATGGACCGGAGCCATTAACCTTTATGGCGGACGGCCTTCCGCCGGGCGCAACGTTTGTACAAACAAGCGCCACAACAGCCCAACTAACCTGGTTGCCCGGTTGTGGTGATAATGGTGAGCACCCGATTTTGTTTACTGTGTCAGATGGCATGACAGAGACCTACAAAAATGTACTCATAACAGTCAACGGCTATGGAATATGTACGCCCCTAATCTTAGGCGGCCCATCTTCCTAGCATATGTATTAGTAATTTACATAAGATTCACAGTAATCACTTTACTGCTACAAGCCCGGTAAAAAATTGCGGATTTGAGGTTCCAATCATAATCAGAACCAGGTAATTTAGTCGAAATTGGATTTAGGTAAACCGCGAAAAGTCATTTGATAAAGATAACTTGCAAAATCGCGGTTTCCTTGAAGGAATACCCAGATTTTCTTTACAGGAATTCAAAAAACTTTCTGGGAATTATCTAAGCCAGCCGGTATAGCCTTTTTATACCGGCTGGCATTGGGATTCAGGCAACCTCACAATACGACCGTCTACAATTAAACCTTTGTTACGGGTTTTTCCCAGAAGGTGAATTTCAGACGTTAACAAGGCGCCAACATGTATAGGAACTGCCATATGACAACCAGAAAAATTGCGTTTTTAAGGCCGAGTCCCTCTATCCCGACTAATAAAACCATGGTCAGAGTGCTTGAAGAAAATTTTCCAGAATTTGAGATTGAAGTTTTTGATGTGCTGTCGCAGTTGGTTGGAAGGCGCGACATTCAAAACATTTATCATTCCTTTCGAGAATATTGGCTTGAACTCCTGTTAAATAAAAAACGCTTTCGCGCCACAATTGATCGGACACCCTACGCTTTTGAAAAAGTAAAACGTGTGCTCGCAGAAATTATAAACCCGGAAGAATACGCCTTTACCTTTCAGATGCAGTCCAAATTTGACGGCAGCGTTAGCGGGGTTCCGCACTTTGTTTATACCGATCATACAAACCTTGCAAATTTATGGTATGCCGATGCGGAAGCACAAAAGCGCCTCTTTTCTCGTAAATGGGTCATTCTAGAAAAGAGTATCTATCAAAATGCCTTACGCGTTTTTACAAGAAGCTCGAACATTACCCGCTCGCTTGAAGAGCAGTACGGTATCACGCCCGAGAAAATTCATTGCGTTTATGCCGGCAGTAATACAACAATCAATCAATATCATCACGATCCGGATCGGTATCACAACAAAATTATCCTCTACGTTGGTATAGATTGGGAACGCAAGGGCGGCCCCACACTGCTTAGAGCATTTGAATTGGTTCGTAAGGTTCATCCTGACGCCACGCTTTTGATCGTAGGCGCCGCGCCAGATTTGAACGCGCCTAATTGCGAGGTAATTGGACCGGTGCCCCTCAATGAAGTGGCGCAATATTATGAAAAAGCATCGCTGTTCTGTTTACCGACTCACCTGGAACCCTTTGGCATTGTTTTTGTTGAGGCATTGGCCTATGGGCTCCCTATTGTGGCCACAAAAATTGGCGCTTTGCCTGACATGGTAAAAGAACATAACAATGGCTTCTTGTTAGAACCTGGCGATTATGAAGGCATGGCGAAAGCGATGATTAAACTGCTCGATGCTCCCCAGATGGGCGCCCAATTTGGCGCCAACAGCTACCAATTATGGCAGCAGCGGTATAATTGGGCTGCTGTTGGCAAACGCTTGCGTGAACACATTGTTCCACTTTTAGTTACACAACCAGATTCCAATCAACCAATCATGACCGTGTAATTCTTATTTAAGCTTGCCCCCAATTGCATGCCCGTGAGCGCATCACGCGTTTAAATAATATTAATGTGGTTCTATTTGCAAAAGGGGCTGATCGCGCGCCCGTTATGATTGAAAAGGTGAATTAATTCCATGAATACAGATAATCAATACCAATGTCCTGTTTGCGATGCCCCCGGTATGCAAGTTTTTGTTTCGATTCCGCAAGCGCCGGTTCACTGTAATTTGTTATGGTCTGACCGTGATGCGGCTCTAAAGGCTGCCAAAGGAGATATAGAACTTGCATATTGCGCCGAATGTGGACATATTTACAATGTTGCCTTTGATCTTGCTGCGATGGAATATACGCAGGCCTATGAAAATTCACTCCATTTTTCACCCCGATTTCAAGCTTTTGCGGAGAAACTGGCGCAAGGATTGATCGATCGTTATGGGTTACATGGTAAAGAAATTGTTGAAACGGGGGCCGGGCAAGGGGATTTTTTACGTTTGTTATGTGAATTGGGTGACAATCACGGCTGGGGATTTGACGCCGCCTATGTGCCCAGTGAACAAGATTTGCAAGATGAACGTATCACGTTTGTGCAAAGTTTCGATTGGTGGGACTATATCGAGCAAGCCCCGGATATGTTTTATACCCGGCATGTGCTGGAACATATAGAAAAGCCGCAGGAATTTATGCAAACAATCCGGGACAAAATTGGCGATCGTAAAGACACGCTTGTATTTTTTGAAATGCCTAACATGGCGTATACACTGCGTGAACTGGCTATTTGGGACATTTTGTATGAGCATTGCTCCTATTTTACCAGCTCGTCTCTGACGCGTTTGTTTTGCCGCAGCGGCTTTCAGGTTAAGCGCACAGAAGAGGTGTATGCGGGGCAATTTTTGACGATTGAGGCCTTTCCGGCTGCCTCCAGGCAAAATATCGACAATGCTGTATTCGCAGAATTGGCTGAAGTATCCGAACGGGTCACAGCTTTTTCCGAAGAATTCCGCCAAAAGGTTTCCGAATGGCAAACCCGCTTAGAGCAGTGGGCGCAAGCGGGCAAAAAAGTAGTTGCCTGGGGCGCCGGTACAAAGGGGGTTACTTTTCTAAATGTGCTCAATACAGACGAGAAGATCAAGTATATTATTGATATAAACCCGCGCAAAGAAGGCAAATTTGTGGTTGGAACGGGCCAACAAATAATGCCGCCACAATTTTTGCGTGATTATAAGCCCGATGTCGTCGTTTTGATGAATCCCATCTATCAAGAAGAAATTCGCCAGATAATGGCCGATATGGGCTTAACGGCCGAATTTGCAATTGCATAAGGAATCGTTCAAGTATTATTTCCTGGGCGCCTCTAAGCGCGGTCAACGCGCTCCACAACTCAACGATAAACCTGCGCTACAGAGTTTCGCAGTTCAACATAGATTGGATGTAAACAAATTATGATTTCGGCCATACGCCGGCCGATTTTTTGTTGGAAAGCGGGCGTTAAATTTTCGGAAGGAACGACCTCATAAATTTTAGACCAGCCGCGATCCCACATCTCGGCTTCAATGCTCTCCCCAAGCACATCTTTGATTTCAAACAAATGACGCCGAAACCCCTCCAGCAAATAGCGATTTAAGCGTTTGTCGCCCGCCTCGCAGTGAAAACCGAGTTCCCATCCTCCTTGCCGGCGCACACGTGATACCTCATAATGCAGGCGTGATTCACCATAATGGAATTGAATCAGCCAACTGAAAGGCTGTTTTACCTGGATGTTTTGCAGCGCCGGGGGCAGATGCGGCCTGACCTGATCCGGCAGCGTGCGTAAAAATTTCGCGTTGGACATCGTTTGCATTGGATATTGTTGCCACTGGATATGGTGGCCACTGGATATAGTGGCCACTGTTTGTAAAAACTCTCTATCAGCAGTAAGATCACCCCATCCAAATGAGAGACCTTTAACGGGATCAACCTGACAATCGGAAGGATTGTATAATTATTATTGACATTCTGCTAGCGGCGAAATTATTATGGACGAAGCAAAAGGCATCAAACTGCTCCTCTCTTATGAGGTTAAGCAAGAGAAATTACAAGAATACTACCAGTTTGTAATGGGGCGCTATTTGCCTGCACTACAAGAATTAGGATTTCAGATGAGTGAAGCGTGGCACACTGCTTACGGCGAAGCGCCCAATCGTATGCTTGGTTTTGTTTGCAATGATGAAGACACGATGCAAGAACTCCTGTCGAGTACATCGTGGGTAGAGCTAAATGATGAGCTGGAAGATTATGTAATTAACTTTGATTACAAATTTATTCCTTACCGGGGTGGATTTCAGCTGTAAATTTCCATATTTGCCGTCAAGGGCTGTTTTGTTTAGTTGCCAAACCTGTTTTGTTGCTTCCATAAAGAAATTCGTTGCCCTTTCTTCAAACTTACAATTAATCCATGAGCCTGTTTGAATACCGCTTTAACCAACAAATTTCGGCCGAATCACCGCTGGCTAACCGCATGCGGCCGCGCATGCTGGATGAATTTGCCGGGCAAACGCATATTGTTGGGCCGGGCCGCCTGCTGCGGCGCGCCATTGAAGCAGATCAGTTGTCCTCGCTCATTTTTTACGGGCCGCCCGGCACGGGCAAGACGACCCTGGCGCGCATTATCGCCAATACGACTGAAAGCCATTTTATTACCATGAATGCGGTGCTGGCCGGCGTCAAACAACTGCGTGAAGCGGTCGATGAAGCCCTGGAAAGGCGACAGCTTTACGGCCAGCGCACAACCTTGTTTGTGGATGAGGTGCATCGCTGGAATAAGGCGCAGCAGGATGCGCTGCTGCCGCATGTGGAAAACGGCACAATTATTTTGATTGGCGCGACGACCGAAAACCCTTATTTTGAGGTTAACAAGGCGCTGGTCAGCCGCAGCCGCATTTTTCAGCTTAAATCATTGAACCAGGACGACTTGCGCCAGATTGCGGAGCAGGCTTTGTTGGATGAGGAACGCGGATACGGCCGTTTCCCCATTCAACTCCAACCCGACGCGCTCGATCACCTGGTTGACGTCGCCAACGGAGATGCGCGCGGCGTACTCAATGCACTCGAGCTGGCCGTCGAGACCACTGCGCCAGACGCCGACGGCGTTATCATCATCGATCTCGCCATCGCCGAAGAGTCCATCCAGCGCCGCGCCGTGCTGTATGATAAGGAAGGGGATGTCCATTACGATACCATTTCCGCCTTCATCAAAAGCTTGCGCGGCTCTGACCCGGATGCGGCCTTGTATTGGATGGCGCGCATGGTGTACGCCGGCGAAGATCCACGCTTCATTTTTCGCCGCATGACGATTTTCGCCGGCGAAGACGTGGGCATGGCCGATCCCCATGCGATCGGGGTGGTGGTGAACTGCTGGCAGGCGTTTGAACGCATTGGGATGCCGGAAGGGCGTTTTCCGCTGGCGCAGGCGGCGATTTATCTGGCGACGGCTCCGAAATCAAATTCCGCCTTTGCCTTTTTTGACGCCCTGGAAACGGTGCAAAAAGAGCAGGAAGCGGAAGTGCCCAACCATCTCAAGGACGGCAACCGCGATAAGGAAGGTTTTGGTCACGGCAAAGGGTATTTGTATCCGCATGCCTACCGCGATCATTGGGTGGCGCAGCAATATTTACCCGATGGATTGCAGGGCAAGGTGTTTTACCAGCCGGGCGACCAGGGCTACGAGCAGCAAATTCAAATGGCAGTGGCGCGCAAACGTGAGGCGCAGTTGGCGGCGATGCTTGAAGGTACTTTCGATGCGCCGTTGGAAGTGTTGACGACCAGCCCGCAAAATCGCGCGCGCGACGTCTGGCTGCAGCGCACGATTGCCAACAGCGGACGTAACCTGGCGCAGCAGCGCGAGAAGCTGTTTGAACTGGCGGGCGTCCAGCGCCATCATCTGGTGCTGGATTTAAATGCGGGCAGCGGTTTGCTGACGTGGGAAGCGCTGCGCCAGGCGCCGGAGGGAGGCGTGTGGGCGTTGACGGCTGACGCCACGGCCGGCGAGGCTTTGCGCCAGCAGGCGGAACGGCTGCCGGAACTGGAACGGCCGCATATTTTGATCGGCGCGCTGGATGAACTGGATTACCTGCTGGCGCTGCGCGGTGAAGAGGATGTGCGCTTTGATTGTATTATCGGCCGTAATGTGTTCACGCGTGATGTGGCGCGCTTGCCGCAGATTTTGGTGGGTTTGAAGCGGGTGTTGGGGGAAAACGGCCGTTTTTGTTTTATCCAGACGATTCCGCGCCACACGCAGCGTTTGTATAGGCTGGTTGATTGGAGCGGATACGAGGCGTTGGGCGCTAAAGTCGCCGCGGCGGAAGAGGCGATTTATGCAAACCCGGCTGATCCGCTGGTGAATTGGGATGAACATGATCTGAAGGCGGCGTTTAAAAAGTCTGGTTTCAACGTGGAACTCATGATTGAGACACAGGTGGAGGAGCGGCGGATCGCTGCCGGTGAGCTGGCAAGGTGGTTTGGTTCTTCTTCATCAAGTGACCCGCGGCCTGATTATGCTCAACGTTTAAGGGCTGGGGGTTTGGTGGAAGATGAATTGCAGCAGGTGGCGTTGGTATACGGCCGTCAACTACGCGATCAGATGATTTCCTGGCATTCTGTCTTAAGTTTTGTTGTGGGTTCACTCCTGTAAAATCAAATACAGATTGGGGGTGGATATTGTTGTAGCTTTGTCATGTTATGGTATTATGAACGTAATAGTAAACTCAAAACAGCCAACACTTAAGCTGCTGACAACTCAATGAATCGGAATAGGATTTCACAGTCCATTCAGCATAATCCTTGATTAAATTTTTAGAATAAACAATATCGTGTCTCTTGAAAGCTCACCCACAATTGCCAGTCGGGCTAATGATTGGCTTATAGAGCAGGGGTTTTCCCGTGGTAATCCCTTTGCAACCACATCTGCCGATAAAGAAAGGGAGTTCCTGGCAGAAGCTTTGTTTGTGCCCGTACAGGATTATGACTTGGTGCGTGGTGAGGAATCTTTAATGGTGTTTGCACAGCGCGGGGGTGGAAAAAGCGCGCTCAGAATTCGTTTGGCTACAATTGCACTGCCTCAGAAGGCCAATGCTAAAACTATTGCAGTTGAATGTACTGATTTTAGCTGGCTGGTAGGTCGTTACCGCAAAAACAATCGATCATTAACGGAAGAAGACTATATTCACATGATCATGCATCAGGCCTTAAGCACGCTGTATGATCTCTTTTTGCCACCCAAAAGTATGCTGCACAGCGTGAGCATTCGCCAAAATCGCGCCGAACGTCTGGCTCGATTGGCTAGTTTGCCGCCATTTAGACGCGCAGAGATGGCCCAGTTAATTCGCAATTATGCCCCGCATCTTTTAGGGCCGATCCATTTAAGCAAGAGTTTTTATTTATTGGCGCCTGATATAGATGTGTCTGCGGATTGGCCAAGTTTTCGAGACGCCGTTTCAAACCAACATTTGGGTGAGTATCTGGCTCAATCAGAGTTAGCCGATAATCCTATGGTACAGTTTTTGGGAGAATTGTGTGATGAACCTTGTTTGGATACGGCCGATCCATATGAAAGCTGGCTCTCTCCTTTTGAAAAACTGGTTCAGTTGGGCAGTCATTTGAAAATTGATAGCTGGCATTTTCTATTTGACCGTTTGGATGAAATGCAGCTTTTTGCGAATGATTTTGCTGAGCAAGTGCAATTTTTAGAACCGTTGTTAGCGTATCTAAATTTGCTGGATTTGCCTGGTATCGTGTTTAAGTTTTTCCTGACGCAGGAGTTGAAACCAATATTGGAAGGTGATACGGCCGTTCGCGACGATCGTTTGCTGCAAAGTACGGTCACGGTACGATGGACTCAGGATCAACTCCAGGACCTGTTCCGCCAACGACTCTTATTTTTCAGTGAAAATGATGTGTCCAGTCTATCTGCTTTGTGTATACAAGAAGGTGAATCGATTGAGCAAGAAATGATCAATCTCGCTTATGGGTCGCCGCGTCGTTTATTGACTGCTGCTAAACTGTTGGTTGAGACGCATGTTCGGAATGCCCAACCAGATACGCTTATATCTCCTGACGATTGGAAAGAAGCGCGCAAGGAATTAACCCAAATAATTCCTCCGAAGATAATCATTGATCTGGATGCAAAACAGATTGAAGTTGCGGGTGTAAAAGAAAAATTGACAAAAACCGAGGCTAATATTTTGCAGGTGCTGGTTGATAACAATGGTTTTTGTGACAGGGAAGAGCTTATTGAGGAAGTATGGCCGTCTGAAAACTCAGATGCTGTATCCAATTATGCCGTCGATCAGGCATTCAGCCGTTTGCGCCGTAAATTAGGGGATGATGGTCGCCGTCCCCGATATTTACAAACCAGACGTGGCAGCGGTTTTCATCTTTCTCACTATGAGTTGTCAGAATAAGATTGACATATTGTTAGTTAACCCGTTGTTTTGTCGGGGACAAAATTCCAGATTTCGTTTACAATAAATTTCAAGACCAAAAGCTGGTCTTGATTCTTTTATAAGCCAAACAGTTTGGGCGCATGTTTCCAGGAGGCCATTTCAATGCTGCTGTACGGAAAATTTCCGTCATTCATACTTCCCCCGATTGTTGCCGAACTTGATTAGACGGTGTTAAGATGAACAATCAAGGTCGACGGCCTGAATTGTCGGTTTGGTTAAAGAAGCTCGGCTTTAATCGCAGTCCTTTTGAAGGACTCCATGCTGAGGTTCAATCTCGCGACATGTTACTTGATACGTTTGTTGACAGCCTTCCAGTCTTTAATCATGATTTAGTACTCAATGATACAATCAATCTTGCGTATCTGGCGGCTCGTGGAGATGGCAAGACGGCGGCCAGATTGTATGTTCAATATAATTGGCCCCAAACTCCAAAAACGTTAATCGCTGTTTGTACCTCTTGTGCCCAGGAAAGTCTTGAAAAAAATCTCAATAATGACAATGATTTTTGCCCGCAAAAATTGATGGTCATGCATAAAGTGGCGGAAGCGACCTGGCAGCATATAAAAAAGAACCCAGCGCTCTTTTGCGACTTAAGTGTGCCACAGCAAATTTGGTGGTGGTCTATGCTGTCTGCTTTTTGTGGATGCAGCACATTAGAAGCATGGCTGCAGGATGTGTTATCCTTGCAAGAATCCTACCAATTATTGGTTTCCAGACCAGAATCATTACCAACGTTTTCGACTGATTGCAGTTTGGCGCACATGCTGCGCACTATTTGCGATCGCTTGCATGAATTAGATTTGGACCAATTACTCATTCTTGTCGATGATGCGGATAGTCACAAGGATAAAGATCTGAAAGCCATGAAACAATGGCTACGGCCGTTGCTCAATAACCGCTTTCTGTTCAATGATTCCAGACTGATCTGGCGATTCTTTTTGCCGGTGGAGCTTGAAGAATGGTTATCTCAAACTGCGTCGTACCGCACCTTGCGAATGCGTCTGTGGATGGCAAGTTGGGACAAAGAGAGTTTAAAAGCACTTTTAGAAAAACGCCTCCAATGGGCCAGCCGCAATGAAATTCATTCTTTTTCTGCATTGATTACGGAAAACCCCGATATTGACTACGAACTTATCAGTATGGCCGAGGAGAAAATGAATCCCTTCGGCGCCCCGCGAACCCTGCTGGAAATCGGCGCTAGAATGGCGGCCTTTCTGGATCGATCGGATGGAAAGCCGGGGCATTTGGGAGAAGAAATTTTGATGTCCAGAGAGGAATGGCAGTTATTCCAACAGGAAATAGACCAATGGAATTCCCAAGAGGCCAAGATTCTGGAAAACGAAAAGCAGGTCAATGATGTGGCGTTACAGAAAGTCTTGTATTCCAATTTTACTCTTGATGAGCTGCGGCAGCTTTGTTTTGAGTTGAGAATTAAATACGAGGACTTTGAAGGAAGAACGATGCAGGCTTTTTCTCGTGAATTGGTGGAATTTTGCCGCCGGGATGGATTGACAGAAGTTTTGGTAACAGCCGTTAAGCATTTTCGACCAACGATTAAATTAAAAGATATTTATAAAAATCAGAATAATCATTTTACTGAAACCGACATCGGGGAGGAGCCTTAAATTCCAGCAATAAGGGTCGCACCGGTTTCAGCAAAGAGGGTAAACTCATGCACGATGGAGAGAACACTCAAGTCATTCCCTTATTTGGGGACCAATACCAGCCAGATTACTTTGTAGAATCGGCAAGGGAAGATGAAATCTACCTTGTCGCTGAAAAAGTTGAGCAGGCGCGCGCCGGGTCGCGTATCAGGGCGCCCCTGGTCAGTTTTTGGGGTGTGGCTGGCATTGGCAAAACCTGGCTTCTGAAGCATCTCTATCAAACCTATCGCTATCAGACTGGAGAGAGAATTGAAGCTGAATGGGAACAACTTAGGCCAACTGTTGCGATTTACTTTTCTTTTGAGGCGGCGGGCGCCTCAATAGAACCAACATGTGCTGACCTTGTAAAAGCGTTGGCCGATGCTTTACTGCAAGAATTATCAGATGGTTTTTTAGACGCCGCAGAGAAACGAGCATTACAACAGGCTGGACAACATGGTGATTGTGAAGAGTTTGTAACGGCCGTTTCCTCTCTGGCCGAGAATAAACTCACACCTGTTTTTTTGTTTGACGCCATTGAAGGTCTTGACACTAAATTCTTGTCGGATTTAGAAACCTTACTTATGGCGCCGTTGCTGGCAACAGATCAAATAATAATTGTGCTTAGCGGCCGTCGGCGTGTTCCCCGCTGGAATCTGGTGGAAGTCCGCCGCAGATTAACCGCCTCTGCCCGCAGTCAGGTCAGCCCCTTTAATCTTGAAGAAATTCGACTGCAATATCAAAGACGCGGTCTGCCCGAACCGCGCTATCTCGCTGACACTTTATATGATCTTACGGCCGGGAACCCATTACTGGCTGCCCGATTAAGTCAATTTGTTGTTGCCTGGGCACAGCAGAATAATGTCGAAGATATAGAGTCTATCAATTTAAACGATTTAGAACCTCAAATCATTACTTTACTAGTCGAATATCAGGACAGCATTTTTCAACATATATCGGCAAGATTGGCCAGTTACTTAAATGCGCTTATGCCTTTGCGTTTTTATCGTACTGAGGCGCTGCGCTATATGGCAGGGCAATCCGATTTAGACAAACATTTAACCGACGTCAAATTGCTGCGAATTCTGCGTGATTTGGACCGGGAAACCCATATTGTTTGGTGGAGCGACTCTCAAAATGCATATGTGACCGCTCCCGTGGCTCGTCAGGTTATTAATCAACGTTTGCTCTTAGAGGATCGCGAAAAATTTGTCGCCAACCACCAGACCGCTCTAGATTTATATTGGCAGTGGTGTGACAGATATCCTGAGAACAGCGCCGTGTACCTCACTGAGATTTGTTTTCATCAGGCTACCATTGACCATGCTTTAAATAAATCACAGGCAAAATTAACCGATTTTGACCGCCTTCTGAATCATTACGAAAACCTGGAATTTGATAAACGTGTCATTTTGCCACAAAAATTAAACGAGGACGCCGAAATTATCCGTTTGCTTACGCCTGATCTGTTCGCAGATGTTTTACAGCAGCTCAACGCGACCCTTGATAAATAGACATTTCTACAGGTAATTTATTATTACAGATTACAGAATGGAGGAGATCCATGTTGAATCAACAAACTGCCGCATTACGCACTGACCGCATGATTGGTCGACAAAAGCAGCTTAACCAGGTCAAAGCCGCCATTAAAGAATCAAAAAAAGCATCCGTTTTCTTTATCTATGGCATTGGTGGTATTGGGAAAACGCGTCTTTTAGAGGAAATTGGTGATTTCATAAAAAAGGATTTGAAGCCGGATGAAGCAATTGATGTGCGCTGGAGTGGAATAATAGATCTATATCATTCTGATATGCACAGCAATTCACGCATCGAAGAAAGGATAGTGGCAAATTTGGATCCTGAAGAATTCTACTTTTCCCTTTACCAGAAAAAACGACGCGAATTCCAACAACAGAGAGCGGCCGGACTGGTGGGCAGTGTGCTTGAAGAAGCGCGGAATCAACTCACGGAAGCGTTTGTGAATGGTTTTGAGCAGTTGAGCAGAGATTACCGGGTGGTGCTTACATTTGATACGCTGGAGCTCGTACAGTATGAAAGCGAATTTGTTCAGGAAGTGTGTCAGATTGAGGAACGTTCCACGTCTGTCAAAAACTGGCTGTTGGAACAAATTTCGAAGTTTAAGAATACAGTTACTGTGTTTGCGGGCCGCCCGCACCCCTTTTTACAAAAAGATTTCGACTATATTTTTTCTAAAGCGGACTGTAATTACCAGAGCCTTCCAATTGTTCAATTTTCACGCTCAGAAGCGCGCAAATATTTGAAACAAATAACTGCCCAACGACCTGAGCTTTACGAAAAAATCGATCTGGATGATGAGACTTTTGAAATCATTTTCCGTGGCGCAGAAAACGGCCGTCCTGTCTATATCAGCCTCGCGCTGGATTTGTTGTCATTCGGGGATGATATAGGTGAAATCTTTTTAGTCGATGTGCCGCCAGATGATCCGCAACGTCTTGAAAAAATGCAGCAGGGAATTGTAAAACGATTGCTTAATCTCGAAGAACCCTATGGTGATATAGTGCATTATCTGGCTATTGCCCGCCAGGGACTTGATAAACCATTGCTGCGTTATCTGGTGGACGAAAGTTGGAGTGATCGGCGGATTGATGAAGCCATTGAGCAAATGCAATCCTATACCTTCATCAAAACTCGTCCGCAGCAAACCGATCAGCTCTTCTTGCACGACGAAGTTTATGACTTATTGGATAGATACCACCTGGATTTTAGACCGGATGTTGAGCCGAATTTGACACGGGTTGTTGATTATTACAAATCACAACGTGAAGAAATTCAGCTAGCCATGCATAGATTAAAGGATCTCCCTTGGGTACAGCAGGCGGTTGAGCGTGAAACGTTATTGCGCAAATTGGCTGATGTTTCAACGATGTTATTGTATTATGCTCTCCAGCTTGATCCCCAAAAAGGATATTATCATTATTACTGTCGCTGGGTTGAAGAAGCCATTAAAGGACATCTGGCTGGTTATGACATGCGCCTGCGGGATGTTGTTTTAGGGTTCCTCAACTACTTGAAGGCGCCGGAATCAAGTAGAAAAATATGGTTATCAGAACAGCTAACCTCCGCTGAAATTGACCGAAACAGCGTGTTGCACTGGATGCGGCGTTATCTGGTGCGTAATAATTATGATAGAGTTTGTGAAATTGCCGCCCAAATTCGAGAGAGCGACCACCCGAATTTTGCCTGGAATAGTGTAACAGACCCGCTTTATAAAGCCGGGTTGTTAACAATTTGGGGTGAAGCCTTAGTTTACACATCTGCAACGCGGGAGGCCATGTTGGCTAATCCAAATGAAGCCATTGGAATATTAACTGACGACAGCTATCAATGGCCAGTTGATGAAGACGACGATCCAAAAGATGAATTATGGCGGCGCTGGCGAACCTTGGGCCGCGCCAACAATAATATTGGTTATGCTTATAGACGCTTTAACCAACTGCGACTGGCAGTTGATTATTACCGTGAAGCTATCAGACTATATCGCCAGGTAGATATCCTGGATGAAATGGCGGATACCGGTAATAACCTGGCTTATGTATATGCTCGTCTTGGCGCCATTGATGAGGCGATCGCGCTTTCCGAAGGTGCAATGGGCATCCGCCGTGAATTAGGCCAGCGCTACCCGTTGGGTTTGAGCATGAATACGCGTGGCATAGTTGCCCTGGAAGCCGATCAGCCCCATCAGGCGCGTGCTTTTGCGACTCAGGCTCTAGAATATTTCCAGATAACTGAATTTGAGGATATGGCTTTAATGTCTTTAGAGGAACCGATTGGTTACAAACGAGGACAAGCCCTGGCATACTTGACGTTGAGTGAGGCTCTGCGTATGTTAGCGAATCTGTATTATACAAATGTTTATGATCATGATGATGCCTTTGAATTAATTAAAGAAGGGCGCAGGTACCTTAGCAAGTCGATCGATTTCTTTTCTAAATATCCAGAAGATGTTTACGCCATTCAAACAAACTCAGAAATGGGTCGTCTTTATCGTGATTGGCTGCGGTTGATTATTCAAACCAAAGAAAATCACGATCAGGATCCAGGAAAATATGATCTTAAGCCTGCATTTCTTTAGAGAAGCAGAAAAGTTAGCAGACAAGCAAAACCGTATTGATGAAAAAGCAGATATATTGGAAGATTTGGCAGAATTATTCTGGCGACTTGGTGAGAAAGAACAAGCAAGAAGTTATTTACAATCCGCAAAGGATTGTGTCCCGTTGACTTATAAACCCAAACTGGGAATCGGGTTTGAAAAC
Organism: uncultured Chloroflexia bacterium; assembly: GCA_963701435.1. GTDB lineage: Bacteria > Chloroflexota > Anaerolineae > Promineifilales > Promineifilaceae > JAACFF01. Next base: position 833,940 of record CAVPAL010000006.1, read on the forward strand.
GTAGATGAACCCATTGACACATTCTGGTTGTTGCGTGGAAAAATGTACTTATTACAAGCAGATTTGGATTTTGACCCAGGGAGCGTGTTTGTTGAGCATCTAACAGATGACCAGGTAAATGCTATGCTTTTAAGCATGCGCGACCGGCTGCTGGCAGTAGCCTGTTTTGCGCAGTACTCCAGTTTTTCCGGTAACCGGCGTATGCGTGAAATAATGGCGGCGCTTTACAATGGTTTGAAGCGTTATGGAGGACCTCGATTGAAGCGTGTCATAGAAGAAGCGCATTGGCTAACACAAGCGTATAATATTGAAAAAGAACTTGATCCGGCTATTGCCTTTATGCAGCGAACATTGGGATTATTTTGAGTTTGGAGCGCAGTTTACGTGTACGTCGCTCGCTTGTGAGTGATGCAGAAAATATTATAGAAGGTATAAATACAATTTGTGTAGAGGGTGGGGCATTTTATGTGACTCACTTTATTCCAGACACAATATGGAAAAAAGTATTGTATACCCCTCATGAAGTCCCAGACCACTTGTTATTAGTTGCCGATTGGTCAGGGACTTTTGTTGGTTCCTGCCGTTTATTTCCTTATCCATCTCACTCGTATTTACGACATGTGGTTGAATTAGGTATATTCGTACTGGAACCATATCGGCGCAGAGGGATTGGTCGCTGCTTGTTGCAAGCCGCCATTTCATGGGCTCGCGAAAATTCTTTTGAGAAAGTCATTTTAAGCGTTTTTAGTAAGAATGAACCGGCGCGGCGCTTATTTGAATCTGAAGACTTTTATATTGAGGGCGTTCAGGTACACCAAATAAAAATTCATCAGATATATGATGATTTGATTTGGATGGCGCGTATGCTGGAATGAAGTTTTATTAAATTCAGGTATTGTTTTTAGCGCTCCCGCCTGGTTGGCGGGAGCGTTTTTTGTTAGTTTGGCCCCATTAATGTCAAAAATATGTAAAAAAAATCAGATAAATGTTATATTAATGTCAGATTAAAATTGATTTACTTTTGAAATCTGTTAGTTTATTGTTAAATCAGGAGAAGTTATTGAAAACGCCAATTAGCGCTCTGTTTTCTTGGGAGGAAAAATGTGCGTGTACAGTGCTAATTTACCAGTTATTAACTTAACCCTTTTGCCTGATGAAAAAAAGACGCCATTTCGTCAGTTGCAGATAAACCATCCCCCAAAAGCATTACATATTGTGTATCATTATGGTCAGCTGGTTTCAAATGTTGAATGAGCCGTATGATGAAATAATGACTTGTTTGAACTAACCCAAAATGTCAGCATATTATTATTCTCGATTTAGGAATTGTTTTCGCAGCAATATTGAACACGTCAATCACCTGTTTATTTTTATTAAGCAGGTCAGGAGAAAATTTCAATGAGCCTCGAACCAGCTAGTAAAGATTATATTATTGTTTCTGCAAATTCAATTTACGGCCGTCAATTTGAATATGCTGAACAATATGATATTGAAACTGATTGTGCATGTGCGGACGTAGATTCTAATTTCGAAACGGAATTTCCGATTCAAACCAGGCAAAAAAAAACGACATTTAAATTGAATGCAGGAAATTCTGGGTTTGAGGTTTCTCCAATGTATATTCAACCAATCGTTGATGATGAATTTTGGTTGGCTTTTGATTTTTTCGGGAAGGTTGGCGTGGTCGTTTTGAACCGTCCAGCTTATCTATTGTTCCAACATGTGACGAAAAATCGATCGGTGGAAGTGTGTGAGAAACTTTTTCCGAATTCAAAAAAGGCGATTTCTGCGTTATTTGAGCATGGATTGCTGCAAATGGCTGGAAAGCGACGCAGGAAATTAAGAAACAAAAATGTTACCCTAACTACCTGGCTTCATGTTACCAATGCCTGTAACTTACGTTGTCCTTATTGTTACTTGCACAAAACATCAGACAGCATGAGTTTGTCAAACGGCCGTTTATCAATTGACGCTATCTTTCGGTCGGCCATAAGACACGGTTTTGCAAAGGTCAAAATAAAGTACGCTGGCGGTGAAGCGACTCTTAACATGAAGTTGGTACTCGATTTGCATGAATATGCATCGTCATTGGCGCGCGAGAAAAATTTGGAATTGAGCGGCGTGATTTTGAGTAATGGCGTATCTATCAACCCGGAAATGGCCCAAGCCATTTCGCAAAGCGGCTTGCGTTTAATGATTTCGTTAGATGGAACAGGGGAGGTACATGACGCTCAACGGCCGTTAATTAACGGACATGGTTCTTTCAAATATGTTGAGCGTACGCTGGCATATTTACGCACTGCTGGCGTGACGCCTACAATATCCATAACGATCACACGCCGTAACCTGACAAGTCTGGCTGACACTGTGCGCTACGTACTGGAACGCGATTTGCCTTTCAGTCTGAATTTTTACCGTGACAATGAATGCGCCGCAGCCGTATCCGATTTAGACTACAACGATCAAGAAATTATTGCCGGTATGCGGGCTGCTTTAATAGTTATTGAAAACAACTTGCCTGCCTACAGCTTGCTAGGATCCATCCTCGATCGGGCGCGTCTGGATGTGCTGCATGATACACCATGCGGCGTCGGCAAATCCTATATGGTTATCGATCAAAATGGATGTATAGCTCGCTGCCACGCGGCTATTGAACAAACCATAAGTAATGTGCAAGCAATTGACCCTTTGTTAGATATACGTCAGGATCGGATTAATGTACAAAATCCATCTGTAGATGAAAAAGAAGGCTGTAGCGAATGTGATTGGCGCTATTGGTGTGCAGGCGGCTGTCCTTTGTTGACTTATCGCAGAAACGGCCGTTACGATATCAAATCGCCAAACTGTGCGGTTTACCAGGCCTTGTTCCCAGCAGTTCTTCGTCTTGAAGGCTTACGGCTGTTGAAACAATATACAGCCGGGGGTTTATGTGAGCGCTTAAAATCGCTCTCAGCTTAACTGGAGAATCTCAATGATAAGTCACAAAAACCCCGCTAATGAAAACCTTTCATTTCGGGGTCTTTTTTTAATTTTGTGACAAATAGTTTTAATTTCATCAACTTTTTGTCATTATCAGGCGCATTTTATTAACTAATTGCGAAGTTAACATCAAGAATTCTTAACTCTATTCCTTTAAACTAGAAAGTATAAAAAAGGTGACGCGAATTATTAGGAAGGAACAGAGCAATGATTAACAATCGAATAACACCACCCACTGGAATGATTCTAACAGATCATGCCGCAGAACGTATGGCGCAACGAAATTTATCAGAAAAAGACCTGGCGTTTGTATTGGAATATGGTCAACATTACAATCGCTCCGGCGCCGAGATTTATTTTCTAGGTCGATCAGATTTACCGAAGGAAAAGCGGCGAAAAAGCACATTTTCTCGGCTAGAAGGCACAGTTGTGATAACGGCTCGAAATCAAACCCCGCCTTGTGTTATCACGGTTTATCGTAATCGGAAGAATGGTTTGAAATGTGTTAAGCAGAAACCTCATTATTTTGGGAAGTTTAGGGCGAAATGAAAGTAAAAATGTTCGCAGTTCTATTTGGAGGAAGGAAATCATGACACAGTCAAATAGAAAAACCATGTTAAGATCAATTGTCGAAGCTCAAGGGCGGAAAAAACCAGTTGAGCCGATTCAATTTCCTGGAGACCTGATTCTCACATATCCCGAACTGATCCAGGTTTCTATCGGTGGATTCTGGCACCGCATTCCGCCTCACACGGCAGCAATTATTCACAACTCCAGCAGCCAAAGTCAGGTGCAATATCGTGATCATTACCTGCCGCCTGGTGAAAATTGTTTAGTTCAATATGTGGATTTACGTCAACGGCCGTTAATATTCAAAGTTGCAGGGCCTACCAATGACGGTTGGTGGGTTCAATTGGATGCGAAAATTCTTTTCAGTGTTTCAAATCCCAGAAACATTGTTCAATTAAAAGACCCGCTGGGAACGCTTAGGATGGCTGTCGGCGCTGCCATGAAAAGCATCATTCAAAATTATCCCCACGATGAGTTGATACCCAATATATTTTCGCAACTGCGTGTGGATGGCGATTTAGTTCGCGCTATTCGCGCGAACTTCAACAAGACGCCCATTGCACAATGTTTCCGGCTTGACGGAATTGTTATAACTGGCCGACAAGGAGATAGCCGCCGTGCCCATGCAATTCAACAAGCCATTGTTGAGCAGGCCAATATTAATACCGAGTTGATGGTTCAGCAGCAGAGAATATATCAACGCGAACAAATTTTACGCCAGGAAACAGATTTGGCCCGGCTTGAGAAACTGCACGCCATTCAAACAGCATCTGTTGAGCGTGCGCGTATCGAAGAGCAAGAAAAATTGGGTTTGACCTTAGCTGACTATCATGCTCGTAAAGCAGCAATCATGCTGCCGGCGCAAGAGCAAGATCTACGCCTCAGGCAGCTTGAGCAGGCTCAAACTCAGGCGCACGAACGCAACATGCATAATATTGATGCCCAGAAAACAATCTTTAGCAGTATGGCTGAGGCCGTTACCCAGATTATGGCCATCCCTGGCTGGCAGCGAGGGTTAAATCCCGAAGCTTCAGATATGCTGGTCCAGATAATGCGTGACTATAATCACTCGGTAAATGGTGGTGATGCAGCTGCTGAAAATCTGACCGGGGTTCATTCGGCGCAACGGCCTTCGAATTTTTCACCTCCATTATTGACTGATTTAGAAGACCTGCGAAAAGTTACTCACATTACAATTGAGTCTTTCCAACCTGAAACAGAAGGTTTATGGAGATTGTCTGTTACCTATCGCCATTTTAATATTCAAGTCTGGTTAGATGAAATGTATCCGGAATCTGTACCATCTCGGATTACAGTTCGGGTAGGAGAAAGACAGGTCGATTTAACCCACGAAATCGTCTTTAGACCAGGAATGACCATGAAAGATGTCATACAATTGGTGATAAACTGGTTTATGGGGGGCGCTTATAAAAGCCAGGAGGGGGCAATTGTTGCACACTGATGCATATGATAAGCGAGGGAAAGATGGATTTCCCTGGATTGAAATTGGCTATGGAGTTACGGGGGAGGCTGATTGCCTGCCTCCCCCAATGGACAAGGTCCTGCAGGCGTTTTTCATGCAGTTTTCGGCGCCCAGATATTCTTACTTCCATTCAAGGAGTTAAAGAAGAAACGCTGGGGATTCGCGTTTGATTCATTGCGTGATGATGCGCTCACCAGGCATCGTGGTTTTCTGAAGAACTTGCACGCCAAAAGCCAGATATTGATAAATCTATCCTCATCAATGCCGCCGCCGTCGCTGGCGCTACGATGTCTCAGATTATCGAATCGCAGAGGTTTGCGCCTGGTGTTATTGGGAAAGGTCTATGGAATCTCAAAGGACTCTGCCGAAAAAGCTGCAATAGATTACTGGCATCGCATTCTAAGTTCTTTCCCGCATGATTATGTTTTGCAGCCGATTCAATCACGAGCAGAATTTCAGGAACTTTCTGGCAAAAATTTATTAGCAAGAACTCAGGCTCCGGCAGATATATGCTCCATTTTACGTTATGAAGAAGATATGGTTTGGGGTCAACATTTGCTTTTTATGATGGCAGCCTGGCAGTCAACTGCAGAAATGAATGAACAAATATGGCGTTGTCTGGCAGCGTGTTCGTCTGAGATTCTATTATCGATAATGGTTAGACCTACGCGAATTTGTGAACAGGAGGTTTTAACGCTTTTTGATTTGAAATATAAAGCTGATCAGTTAACAGCAGAGGATTCACAATATGATGTTCAATCACTGGCAAAATGGGCAGCAGAAATTTATGCAAATCGTGTAGAATCCTGGCAATTTGGCTATCTGGTGCAGGTACATCTAGCTGCTCCAGGCGGAGTCCCAGTGCATGTGCCTGAGTTGATTGGTTCAGCTTTAACTCAACACGGGGGGAAGACTCAACCTTTTTTTGGTTATAATGTCATGTTTTCAAATACCCTGGCAGAGTTAAGATTACAACGGCAAGCTCTAACGTGGGTCGAGTTGTCTAATTTCAAAAAACATCCCACCGGGCGTTTTCCCTATTTGACCGGATTGGATGAGGTCGTTGAGGTTTTTCGGCTGCCATACCCGTCAGAATCTGGAATTCCCGGAGTTAATTTTTTGCTGGCCGGCGGTACATAAGAGGGCGAATTCTGGTTGGGGGGAATAGGATTGGAGACTTGATAAAAAAATTTGTCAAAGCTCAAGAGAAGCGGAACTATATGTTTTGGCTCTACGGCCGTTTCCCCACCCCCACCACAACACCTCTCACTTTCCCCTGATTCTGCTATAATCCCCCCAAACAACAAAAACTTCAACACCGACAATTTACGGCCGTTTCCAAAGTCGTAAAACGTCACTGACAGTATCGAACCTTTTGAAATAATGAGTAGCAAAATTGTTTGTCTCGCCGGCGGCGTGGGCGGGGCCAGGCTGGCTGCCGGACTGGCAGAGGTGGTTCTGCCTGAGAATTTAACCATCATTGTGAACACGGGTGATGATTTCCACCATCTGGGTTTGCAAATTTGCCCCGATTTGGACACGGTCATGTACACGTTGGGGCAGGCGGCCAATGTCGAAACGGGCTGGGGTCGCGCCGCAGAAACGTGGCGCGCCATTGAAGAAGTCAAGCGCCTGGGCGGGCCGGGCTGGTTCAATTTGGGCGATCTCGACCTGGCGACGCATTTGGTGCGCACCGACTTGTTGGCGCAGGGCCAAGCGTTAACGGCCGTTACCCGCAGCCTCTGTCGCCAATTTAATATCCAACCCGCCATTTTGCCCATGAGCGACCAGCCCGCGCCCACCATGATTGTTACCCCCAGCGGCGTCATGCCGTTTCAAACCTGGTTCGTTAAAGAACGCTGGCAGCCGCCGGTGCAATCCGTGCAGTTGCCCGAAGACGTGCGCGCCACGCCGGCCGTTTTGCACGCTCTGGAAACGGCCGATTTTGTGCTGTTGGCGCCTTCCAATCCATTTGTAAGCATCGACCCCATTTTGAATGTGTACCCCATCCGCGCCATGCTGATGGACCTGCCAAAGGCCGTCGTGGCCGTCAGCCCAATTGTCGGCGGGCAGGCGATCAAAGGGCCTGCAGCTAAAATGATGTCTGAAATGGGGCTGCCGGTATCGGCGGCAGCCGTCGCCGCCTATTACGGCGAACTGCTTGATGGTTTTGTCTATGATCAATTAGACGCCGGGTCAGAGGCTGAACTGGAGGCAGCGACGCTTTGCACCCAAACGATTATGCGCACTGCGCAAGATCGCACCCGCCTGGCGGCTGAAATGTTGACATTTGCAGCAAGTTTGGCCGCATAACCGCAATTCATGGACATTTGGGCTATTATTCCGGTAAAATCATTGTATGCAAGCAAGCGCCGTCTGGCCCATTTGCTGAATGCTGACGAACGGGCAAACCTTATCTGCCAATTTTTGCAGCACACATTGGCGATCTTGGCGCAGACAACTGCCGTTCAGCAAACATTGGTCATCAGCAGCGATCCACGCGTTTTGAAGCTGGCCTGGCAATATGGCGCGCTGACAATTGTCGAAGCGGCGCCCCAGGGGTTGAATGTGGCTGTCACCCAGGCCGCGCGCTGGGCGGCGGCGCAGGGCGCTGAAGGCGCCCTGATTTTACCGGTTGACCTGCCCTTTTTGCAGGCGTCTGATGTGGAGCAGTTAGTAACGGCCGTTGCGCCGGCAAAAAACGCTTTCCCATGCATGGCAATATGTGCGGACAGCGCCGGAGAAGGAACCAATGCTCTGCTTCTTTGCCCGCCCGGTGAGTTTGTTTTTCATTATGGCCCATACAGCTTTCAACATCACCTGGCCGAAGCCGAAAAACGTAACCTGTCAGTCCGGATTGTCGCAAGTCCCGGTGTGCAATTTGACCTCGACACCGAAAAAGAGTGGCGCATTTACACCCAAAGAGCGTTTGAAGGCGACAATCGTCAAGCGACAAGCGTAAATCATACATCATAAATAGAAGGAGTTTCCCATGTCCCCAGATCGTGTAGCACTTTATTTACAAGACGCCCATTCTCTGCAAGAAGGTATTGACCTGGTTCAATACGCCGAATCCAAAGGGTTTGAGGCTGTCTGGCAGGCTGAAAGCCGTCTCGTGCGCGACGCCATTGTGCCTATGGCCGCCTTTGCCGCCACCACCGATAAAATCAAGGTAGGCAGCGGCGTCACTAACAACTGGACGCGCAATATTGGCCTATTGGCGGCCACTTTTCTGACTTTAGATGACCTGGCGCCCGATCGTATCATTTGTGGCATTGGCGCCTGGTGGGATCCGTTGGCCAGCAAGGTTGGTATCCAGCGCCGCAAGCCGCTCTCGGCGATGCGCGAAACCGTGGAAGTTCTGCGCCGGCTTCTGGCCATGGAAAACGTCACTTACCACGGCGAATTTCATTACGTAGATGGCATTCAACTCGATGTTGTCCACGGCCGTAAAGAACCACGCAATGTGCCCATTTACATTGGCGCCACCGGCATGAAGATGATGGAGATGACCGGTGAAATTGCAGATGGCGCCGTCTTGAATTACCTGGTCAATCCCGCTTACAACCTGCAGGCCGTGGAGGCGCTGGAACGCGGCGCCAAAAAAGCGGGGCGTTCGATTGATGACATTGACCGGCCTCAACTGATGATTTGCTCGGTTGGCGACGATCGCCAGGCGGCGCTGAATGCTGCGCGCAAGATGATTACCCAATACCTGGGCCAGCAGCCCCACCTGATGAAAGCGAGCGGGGTCAGGCAGGAATTGTTGGATGAGATTCACCAGGTTTTGACCTGGCCTGCGACCGAGGAACAGATTGAAGCAGCGATGCACATCGTGCCCGACGATGTTGTGCAGATGTGTACCGCCAGTGGTTCGCCGGATGAAGTTAAGGCCAAGGTGCGCGAATATATCGACAGCGGCGCTACCTGCCCGATTCTGTATCCGCTGGGTGATGCCAAGCTGATGATCGACATTTTCAGCGAAGGATACATGTAACCTCTAAAAATTGGATTTCCCAGCACATTTTTAATTGATAAAATGGATCAAGAAGTCCAATTTTTCAACTATGCACAATCCACAACCCAATTCTGACTACTGTTTTATTTGCGGTCGTAACAATCCGCATGGTTTATACGTGCGGTTTTGTGATAACGGCCGTAACGAAGTCTATGCCAACCCCATTGTACCCGATGCCTATCAAGGTTATCCCGGCATCGTCCATGGCGGCATTGTGGCCGCATTGTTGGATGAAGCGGTTGGCCGCGTCGCTTTAATTGAAGACCATCATCATTTTATGATGTCAGTCAAATTGGAGGTGAAATTTCGCCATCCTGTCCCTACCGAAACGCCCTTAAAAATAATTGGTCGCATCGAACGAATGCGCGGTCGTTTGGGAAAAGCGGTTGGGCTGCTGCAGTTGCCTGACGGGACATTGGCCGCTGAGTCAGCAATGACCCTGGCGGATGTGCCGTCAGAGCTGGTAGAGGGCATAGATCTTGATGCGCTGGGCTGGTATGTTGACCCAGAATAGGTGTTGACCACATGGGTCGATTTTTTCGTTATGTGTTGATAATTTTGCTCATTTTTGGAGCAGTTGTTTTGGGAATTTACCTCTACCGTACGTTTATTGGCAGCAGTACGACGCCAGGCGTTGCGGTGGGCAAAAATGCGCTCATTGATTGCAATATTGATTGCAAAAATTATGGGCAATGCGGCAATACGCTGAGTGAGGAAAAACGCACCGTGGTGTTGGGAAACAAAGAAGCGCCCACGCTCAATCGTGACCTGCATAATATTTATTTTCTGGACGGCATACAGGTGCGCGTGATAAATGAAGCCAACGGAACGGCCAAAGTCTTACTTACGACGCTTCTACAGACAAATCCATGCAACCTACTGATAAACAACTGCAAGGAAGCAGGGATGAAACCGTCCATTTCTGGCAGGTCGAGCAGGTAAATGAAACTGGCGCTGTGGAAGCGGCGGGTTGGGTGTCTGATTGGTGTGTAAAGGCCCCAGAAAATGAGTAATATGGATGATCGCGCGATTTTAGAAGCCTTGTTGGCGGCCCAGGATGCCGGCGAGGCGGTGGTGTTGGCCACAATTATTCGCGCGCGTGGTTCTGTACCGCGCCATGCCGGAACAAAGATATTGGTTTATCCCGACGGCCGTTTCCTGGGCACAATTGGCGGGGGCGAATTGGAAGCGCGTGTGCTGCAAGCAGCGCAGGCATGTTTGCAAGATAACCAGCCCCGTAATTTGCCCTATTCTCTCGTCGATCCCCAGCGTGGAGACCCCGGCGTTTGCGGGGGGGAATTGGAGGTCTTTTTGGAACCATACTTGCCGCCGGCGACTTTATGGGTAATTGGCTGCGGGCATGTGGGGCGCGCGCTGGCCCGCTTGGGTCACCATCTCGGGTATCGCATTGTTGTTTATGATGATCGTGCTGAACTGGCTGCGCCTGAAAATATCCCGGAAGCAGATGTTTATTTAAGCGGCTCTCTCGCTGCTGCGTTGGAAGCTAATCCCCTACATCGTCAATCCTATATCGCGTTGGTGACGCGCAATGTGATGGTCGACCGTGAGATCTTGCCGCTGTTGGCTGCTGCGCCTGCGCCCTACATTGGCGTGATGGGCAGCCGCCGCCGCTGGACGGAAACAAAACGACTTTTACTTGAAGATGGGTTGTCATCGGCTGATCTGGAACGCTTCCATTCGCCTATTGGTTTGGAATTAAATGCCGAGACGCCGGATGAAATCGCTTTGAGCATTTTGGCGGAGATTACGATGCTGCGGCGGGGCGGCGCCGGCAAACGCATGCCGGCGGAGGCAGCGCCAGCAGGAAATTAGTAAGTGTTTGTAAACTAAATTACTGATTTAGTTACGATTAGGACTTCACATGGAATATCAAACGCAAGTTGTTGAATATTATGAGACCCCAACGGCCGTTTCCGAGGTTCTGGCGCTGTTGGCAAAATATGGCCGCGCTGCGCGCATTGTCGCCGGCGGCACCGACATTATTTTGGAACAAGCGCGCGGACTGCGTCCGGAAATGACGCGCTACATCGATATCACGCGTGTGCCCGGGCTGGATCAAATCACCCAGGATGCGGATGGAACCATCCATCTCGGTCCGTTGGTGACGCATAACCAGGTTGTGGCTTCTGATTTGATTGTGCGGCATGCTTTTCCGCTGGCGCAGGCGAGCTGGGAAGTGGCGTCGCCGCAAATTCGCAACCGCGCCACGGTCGCCGGCAATCTGATTACCGCCAGCCCGGCCAACGATACCATTACGCCGCTGCGCGCGCTGGATACCAGCCTGGTTCTGGCTTCGCTGCGCGGCGAGCGCCTGGTTCCGCTGGCTGATTTTTATAGCGGCGTGCGCAAGACGGTGATGCAGCCGGATGAGATGCTGGTGGATATCCGGATACGGCCGTTGCCCGACAGCGCGCGCGGAACCTTTGTCAAACTGGGTTTGCGCCGCGCGCAGGCCATTTCAGTGGTCCACGTGGCCGTTATTGTTGATTTTGCAGCCGACAAACAGAGTGTCCAATCGGCCCGGATTACGCTTGGCAGCGTTGCGCCGGTGATCGTGAATGCCCAATCGGCTGAAGCGTATCTGGCGGGCAAATCGTTGACGTGCGGAAACAATCGCCGAGACGGCGCGCCTTGCGGCTGCAGATTCACAGTCCAATTGATGATGTGCGCGGTTCGGCCGTTTACCGCCGCGAAATGGTGCGCGTGATGGTTAAGCGCGCGTTGGAAAATTTGCGCGACGGGTCGGAGCGGGATATGTGGCCGGATCAATCCGGCGCAGTTATGGGGTGACACTAAAGGTCATTACCCCACTGGCGCAGGGTATGCAGCCAGCCCATGGCCCGGATACGCCCATCACAGCAACTGTAAATGGGAAAACGGTGTCGGCGGCCGGCGGCAATCATAAAACGCTTTTGCGCTGGCTGCGCGGAACAGGGCCTGCTCACCGGTACAAAGGAAGGTTGCGCCGAAGGCGAATGCGGCGCCTGTACGGTGTTTCTGGATGGTTTGGCCGTCATGTCCTGCCTGGTTCCGGCGCCCCGCGCCCACAACGCTGAAATTGTGACCATTGAAGGGCTTGCGCAAAACGGCACATTTACATCCTCTGCAGCAAGCATTTATTGACACGGGCGCAGTGCAGTGCGGTTACTGCATTCCTGGCTTTCTGATGTCCGGCGCGAAATTGCTGGATGAGATTGCTGTTCCCAATAATGCCCAAATACAGCAGGCTTTTACCGGTAATTTATGCCGCTGTACCGGCTACTACAAAATAATTGAGGCAGTTGAAAAGGCGTCTGCAGAATTGACAGGTGATGATTATGTTAATTAATAACCAGTACGAATCACCATCCGTTGCAAGAGTCGATGCACATGGCAAGGTGACCGGAGATGCGCCCTATCCCGGCGACGTCACGCCGGAAGCGCTGCTGCATGCCCGGATATTGTTTAGCGGGCAGCCGCATGCGCGTATGCTCGCTATGGATACTAGTCGGGCGGAAGCGCTGCCGGGCGTTGTCGCTATTCTGACGGCGAACGATGTGCCGGTCAATGAATATGGCTTGATTATGCCCGATCAGCCTGTAATGGTTGGGCTGGGCAGCAGTAAACCCAACAGCGACATCAGCCTGTGGGAAGGGGATCATGTGGCGGTTGTTGTGGCGGAAAGCGAATTGGCTGCGGCGCGCGCCTGTGAACTGATTGAAATCGAATGGGAACCGCTGCCGATACGTCACCGATGTTTTTGAAGCGATGAAGGACGAGATGGTGCTGATCCCGCAATCGACAGCAATATCGTCAAACATTACCAGATTCGCAAAGGGGATATGGACGCGGGCTGGGCAGAGGCGGATGTGGTTGTGGAAGGTCAGTACCAACTGCCGTATCAGGAACATGCCTATTTACAGCCTGAAGCGGGCGTGGGCTGGATTGACGAAGAAGGACGGATTGCTATCAACGTTGGCGGTCAATGGACACATGAAGAGCAGGAGCAAATTGCGCATGCGCTCGGACTTACCGCTCGACAAGGTGCGCATGATGTATGTGGCGATTGGCGGCGCGTTTGGCGGGCGTGAAGATATGTCGATTGCAAATTGTGCTGGCGCTGGCGGTCAAGCGCCTGCAGGAGATGGGCATTGATGCGCCCGGTGCGGATTATCTGGTCGCGCGAAGAAAGCATTCTTGGTCATCATAAACGCCATCCGGCCTGGATTAAAACGAAATGGGGGGCGACAAAAGAGGGCAAGATAACGGCCGTTTCCGCCGAAGTGATCCTCAACAGCGGCGCCTATGCCTATACCAGCACCAAAGTGTTGGGCAACGCCAATTTGATGGTCGACCGGCCCATACGAAATTCCCAATGCCCATATTGACAGCTACGCCGTGGCGACAAACAATGTGCCCGGCGGCGCGTTTCGCGGTTTTGGCGGGCCGCAGGCTGCTTTTGCGGCCGAAAACCAGATGAACAAACTGGCCGAAGCTTTGGAAATGGACCCGGTTGCGCTGCGTCTGAAAAATGTTTTGCGCGAGGGCAGCGTGATGACGGTGCAAACGGCCATTCCCAAAGGCGTGAGCATCGCCGAAGTAATTACAGAATGCGCCCAAACGGCCGCCTGGACACAGCCGCACCCGGATTCATCCTCGTTTGCCAGTTTGCAATCCTTGCAGACCAACCCAGATGTGCTGCGGCGCGGACGCGGCTTTGCCTGTGCGCTAAAAAATGTGGGTTTTTCCTTTGGTTTTCCGGAACGGTGTGAAGCGACTGTTGAACTGTATGGCAGTACAGACATCGAACGCGTGATTGTCCACCACGCGGCTGCGGAAGTAGGTCAGGGAACCCATACCGCTATTCGCCAGATGGCCGCCGCCGCCGTGGGTGTGGCCGTCTCTCAGGTGGAATTAGACATGAGCGACACCGCCACCAGCGGTGATTCCGGCTCTGTTTCGGCCTCGCGCATGACCTGGATGGCGGGGAATGCGGTGCGCGCGGCGGCGGAAAAGGCGCTGCAAGCGTGGCAGGATGAAGAGCGGCCGGCGCGCGGTCATGTGCGGTTTACGCCGCCTGTTACGACGCCTTATGACGAAGTCACCGGCTACAGCATGCCCAATTTTTCATATGGGTATGTCGCCGAAGCGGTGGATGTGACGGTGGATGTGGAGACGGGGCACATTCGTATAGACCGGGTTGTATGCGCCGATGACGTGGGCAAGGCGATCAATCCGATGCTGGTCGAGGGGCAGATTGAGGGCGCGGTTGTGCAGGCTTTTGGGTATGCGGTCATGGAGGATTTGCAGGTGCGAAACGGCCGTATTCAAAACCCTTACTTTAGCCAATATCTGATACCCGGCATTAAGGACGTCCCCACGCGGGTCGATGCGGTTATTTTGGAATATCCTGACCCGATTGGCCCCTGGGGTGCGCGCGGCATGGCGGAAATGCCCTTCATACCGCTGGCGCCGGCCATTGTGGCTGCGGTTCACGATGCGACAGGTATCTGGTTTGATGAAATTCCCCTGACGCCCGAGCGCGTTGTAACCCGGCTGCGGGAACACGGCATTGGAATATAGATGACAGAAGGTCGACTTTTTTGAAAAGTCGACCTTCTGTATAAACGGCCGGTACTTCAGGGAAATACCAATACGCCAATCAAGTTATCCGCCGGGCTGAATGGCGAATGGGAAGAAGCCGGTTGTTTGCTGTGTTTGTGTCGCCGCGCCGCAGTGCATGCGCGCCATCAACCGGTAGAAGTGGGCATCCGGACTGCCGGCGGCGTCCACAAGACGATGATGGTTGTTCGTATCGGTGAACTGGCAGTCGTCAACGTCGGGATTGCATTGCGGTCCTGCATCCACATAGGCATCGCTTGTACTCCACCAAATTTCATAATAATCGGCGCCGACGTCGCTCCAATCGAAAACGATGTCATTACCGTCGACCCAGATAACCAGATCGGTGACTGCGGCGGGGGTGAGGCATGAATGTAGAACGGCCGTATCTACATTATCCAGCGTATTTGTCTCGCCCGGCACAGCCGCAACCGTTACGCTGTTGCTATAGGTCTGGTCAAAGGGCAGCGGGTCAGGCCCGGGTATCGAAGCGTTGAAGTTAAACCAGGTCGTTTCGCCCGGATCAAGCCATTGGAACTGCGCCGTGAATTCATGCTGGCCCGGATTATCCTGCCAGTTGTCCAGGCGCTGCCATTCGGTATCGACGTCCGGTTCCATGACCATCTCGGCCGGATATGTGTCGGTGATGCTGACATTTTCGACGCGTGTGCTGCCGATATTCTCGACTGAAATCCAATAATGTGCATATTTGCTGTTGGGATCGCCATTTTGCCAGTCGCCCTCTTTGCGGACGCGTAGATTGGGGCCATAATCTTGCACCGTTTCGACCCAATTGGCGCTGTTGTCGTTGGGATTATCCTCGTTAGGGAATAAGGTTACCTCAACCTGGTTGTCCAACTCGCTGCCGGGCAGAACGTCAGCGGCAATCGCGACAACAACTGTAAAGTTCAAACTATCCCCGTTGTCTAAGCCGGGTAAATTCCAGACCACCGTATCGGTATTGATCTGGCTGGGTGGGAAAGGCGACGTGCCGTTTGGCTCGTGGGCATAAGCCTCTACGAAGCTGGTCCCTTCCGGCAGCGTATCGGTAATTTGCAGCGCGCCAACGGGTACGTTGCCATTGTTGTGCAAATAGATGTTGTAGCCAATATGACCCAGCGGAACAAGCTGACCCCAGCCGAAACGCTTATCAATGCTCAGATTTGTATGCGGCTCGTTGATATTGCCGCCCCAGTGGGTTTCATTGTTGTCTGTATCCAGGTCGCTGGTGGATGCGATGACGGCCAGATTTTCAACGTATGCGCCCGGCTCGGCTGCTGCAGCCACATGTGCTCGCAAATACACTTCATAACAAGTATGCGCTGGGAAGGAGGCAAGGGTCAGCGCCAGATCTGTCCCGGCGACGCTGATTTCTTGCCAGCCCGCGTTTTGCGCTTCCCAGGATTGCAGCGTCAACAACGGGTGCAGTGTGTCGGTAAGTGTGAGTTCGTTGCTGTGTGTTGCACCCTGATTGCAGACGTTGATGCTGAAAACAATGTCGGTGTCAGGCGCGGGGTCGCCTGTCCAGGCCCACTTGTCTACGGACAAATAGGTTTCGTTGGCGATGACATCTCCCTGCCAGGTCGCTTCTTTTTCTTCCGGCGCGCCCTGGTCGTGGGGTGAACTGGTGTCAATGGTTGCAGTATTTTCGATTGTATTGGGCGCCGTTTCGGTGACAGCTACGAAAACATCAAAACCGACCCAGTCACCGGGGTCTATCGCGCCTAAGTTCCAAACGAGCGGATCAACGGCCGTTCCCGTTCCCGTCGGGGTTACCTCAGATGTGTCGCCCAGGTAGCTCATGCCATTCATCACGTCGCTGATGGTGACATCAGGCGCAGGTGCGTCGCCTGAATTTTGATACTCAATGGTCAGAACCATGTTGCCGCCTTCGGCAGGCGCGCCATTGGCCCATTTTTGGATGCGCAGATAGGGTGCGGGATCGCGGAATACGTTGCCGACTTTGTTTAAGCTGGGATCGTCATAAAAGACGCTGATGTCTTGGCCCGGCTGCACATCCCATTCTGTTATCGGATTCCAGCTACATTCGTAGA
This sequence comes from uncultured Chloroflexia bacterium, assembly GCA_963701435.1. Taxonomy (GTDB): domain Bacteria; phylum Chloroflexota; class Anaerolineae; order Promineifilales; family Promineifilaceae; genus JAACFF01. Next base: position 850,666 of record CAVPAL010000006.1, read on the forward strand.
TATCAGAGCCATCTGGCAGCACATCCGTTTGTTTATTTTGTGGATCAGGTGCATCGGGCGGTGCGCCATGGGTATTGCATTCCACAAGAACTGGTGTGTTTTCATCGAGCCAGGGTGCGGCGATGGTTCCCTGAATGCTGTCGTCGTCGCTGTTAACGTTGCCGGTAATTGTGGCAATTTGCACTTCTGCCGTTTCGCCATTATCGATACGGCCGTAAATCCAATCTCCTGGTTGGATGTCAGGTGGATCAGTCAGCCAGCCGTCCTCATTTGTCGAGAAACCGCTGTCACCATTCCAGAAGGGGAATGCAGCTGTGGTCAATTCAGCCAAACCTTTAACTGTACCGCCGCTGTCTGTGACTGTAATCCAAACAGTGTGACCAACTTCGTACCGGCCGTCAACATAATCATGTCCGTAGTGCGTTTGAAAAATCAAATCTTGTGTCCTAAAACCTCGATGGAATGTGACCGAGGCATAATCGATTTCGGTTCCGTAGCGCACCTCACCGTTTGCTCCACGTGGAATGTCTGGGAAAGTGGCACTGTAATTACCACTATTGTCAGTTTGCGTATTAATATGCGACCCACCATATAAATCAACATCGATCCATTCTTGGTCTAAATGATCAACCTGCCCCCAGACTTCTTCAGTATGCGAATTTGCCCGCGCAGTGAAGGGAGTGGGAATGGTGATGACAACCGGATGATTGCCATTTCCGGCCGTAATTGTGAGGTTGTCGCCGGGCTGGAACGGCGTATTGATGTTCAAATCAAAATCACCGCCATCGGGAATGGTGTGTTGTTCAGTCGCCGTATCAATGACGATGGGTCCTTGGGGCGCATACCCCCAGATATGCGTTCCGCCCACGTCAATTTCAACCCAATGAACTTCCCCGCCGCTGAAGGCGACGTCGTTGTAGGTGTTGTCGTCCGGGTTGACGTCGCCGGTGAGCGGCGTGATTTCGACGACGTTGGTGTACTCGATTAGTGGTGTGCCCGGATTGTCGAGGTCGGCGGCAAACGCCAGCACGCCCCGTTCGCCCGGATCAAGATAATCAAAGTCCCAGGTGAGGATATTTCCATTCTGGGCTTCCCCCGTCAGGCGGCCCTCGTCAAAATTAAAATCTTCCGTATGCCACCAGCCGGCCCAGCCTGTATCGACAGGCAGCGTGTCCTTCACCTGTACAGTGTTGACCCGTTCATCCCCAATATTGGCAAAGCGGGCGCGGTACTCAATTTGACCATCCCCGTTCCACCAATGATATTTTTCTACCTGCAGGTTGGGTCCGTTGTCGTTGATGGTCACCGTGATGCAGCTTGTGTTGTTGTCCGGCGAACCATCGCTTTCACCGCTGTCGATGGCAATACAGTTTTCGATGTCGGTTCCCGGCGTCACGTCGCCGTTTACGCTCATTTGGATGTGGAACCAGGCATTATAACCAACCGGCGCTGTCCCCAAATCCCAGGTAAGCTGGCTGCCGTTGACGCCCGCATCCGGGAAAGGGTCGTTTTCTTGGGGCTGCGAACCGCCCCAAGCGGCTTCCTCAAACGTTAATCCCGGCGGTACGGTTTCCGTCACGGAAACAGCAGCCGGTTTATTACCATCGTTATAATAATGGATGAAGTAATTGATCCAGCCATCTGGAACCGGAACATATTCATGCACGCTTTTCTCAATGCGCACGTCAAAGCGCGGTGGGCTGACGTGGACGCTCGTGTCGACAAATTCATTGTCATCAGGATTCACATCGCCTACGGCGGAGATTGAGACCGTGTTTTCCAACGCAGCGCCGATTGAAGCGTTGCCATCTAATAAAAGCCGCAGCTCAAGCGTTTCGCACCAGTCGCCGGGAAGGCCGGTCGCTTGCAGCACGATTTCCTGCGGACCGCCGGGCTGCGCGACCCAAAAGTTTTCACGGTCGCCGGGACGCCATTCAAGCAGAGTAACGCCAGAAGGCAGGCTGTCGATGAGCGTGACCGGACCAACCGCTGCGCCGCGTTCATTGCACCAGGTGACAAAATAGCTGAATTCTTCACCCGGCGTGGGATCATTTGGCTGCGGCCATTTGTCAACTCTTAGCTGCACATCGTCACTGTGTACCCCCACCGTTCCAGCGCAGCTTTGATTATTATCCGGGTTGGTATCGCCGGGAGTCGTCGTGCTGATCGTCGCGCAGTTTTCCGAAATGGTTTCATCACCTTGCGGCGCGCCGGAAGCAACTTCCAGCGTAAGGGCGAAGGTGATTTCTTCTCCCGGATCAAGGGCGCCAAAATCCCAGGTGAGAAGATTGCCGGCGCCAGTCGTAGGCACAACGCCGCTGGTGTCAGCGACGTAGCTGGTGTAGGTTGGCAGGGGGTCGGTCAGTTCCACGTTTTCGGCGGTGAGATCACCATGGTTGACAATACGAATGCCATACACAACGACACTGCCGGGAGCGGCATAATTGCCGGCGTGCCATTTTTCCACTTCCAGCTCGGGGGCCGGTTCATGGAAAATATCACCAATACGGTGCCCATCGGGATCAGAATAGAATACCGTAATATCTTGTTGGGGCTGCACATCCCATTCTGAGTTGGGGTCCCAACTGCAAGTGTAGGTGTCTGAACCATCAGGAAATGCAGCGCTGCTTTTGCCTGGTGTATTTGGCGGCGCTCCCCACGGTTCACAATCAACCGGAACGGCCGTATCCTGAACCAGCCAACTCGCATCAACCGTGCCGACAATGTTGTCATTGACAGAAGAAACATTACCCGTTATTGCGCCAATCTGGACTGAGACGGACGGGTCGCTGTCAACCTGGGCGTGTACCCAATCTCCGGGCTGGATGTCGGGTTGTTCCCCCTGCCATCCATCTACGTTTGTTGAAAAACCGGGATCATCGTTCCACCACGGAATCGGCGCTGTTGTAAGAACGGCCGTTCCCTTGACGGTTGTGTTGTCGCTTTCCTTGACGGTTATGGTGACGGTATGGCCGGTTTCATAACCGCCTTCGACCCAGTCATGGCCATAATGGATGTTCATAACGGGCGGCAGCGGATCAGCAACGGCCGTTGGCGCCGCAGGCGCACCCCAAAAGACAAAAACGAATAGAGATGCGAAAATTAGCATCAGTGTAAAAACGAGTGAGCGGCGCATGACTACCCCTTTTTGGCTGCAAAAAACCTAAACTTTGATGGGATCGCCTCCCTGAGGCCGTGTAAAATAATTTCAAAGCTTGTTTTTTGACGCCAAACAGCATATTAAATTTTGTATTTTCACATGAATGGCTGCACTCATAGCATAAAGGGAAAAACATGCGAAAATAAGTGACAAATGACTGGTATCGAGGGGATAAAAGTCACTAGAGAAAATCAACAAAAATGTCTCCGTTGTCAAAAAGTTGGTATGATTGAATTATGCTTTTTCGCGATTATTTAACAATTGTGCGCGGCGGCGGCGACCTGGCGACCGGGGTCGTGTACCGGCTGCACAAAGCAGGATTCCCCGTGATCGTGCTGGAACTGCCGCAGCCTTTGGTTGTGCGGCGGCGGGTAGCGTTGGCGACGGCCGTTCTCGAAAATCAAGTGCGGATCGAAGACTTAAACGGCCGTCTTGTCCAGACACCGCAAGATGCACTGCAACTGGCCCAAACCGGCGTCATTCCCGTCCTCATATCACCCACAATCCGCATTCCTCATTCCGCGTTCCGCATTTTAATTGATGCCCGCATGGCCAAACGCAACATCGATACCAGTATGACTCAGGCTGAGTTGGTCGTTGGTTTGGGGCCGGGATTTACGGCCGGCGCTGACTGCCACGTGGTGATTGAGACAAAGCGCGGCCACACCCTGGGGCGCGTGATCTGGCAGGGTGCGGCGCTGCCCAATACTGGCGCACCCGGCGTCATCGGCGGCAAGGGGGCGGAACGCGTCCTGCGCGCGCCGGCTGCCGGCGTTGTCGCCTGGCGAGTTGAGATTGGCGACCGGGTTACAGCAGGTCAAATGTTGGGAGATGTTGCTGGAGAGGTGATGTCGGCTCCTTTTGACGGCGTTGTGCGCGGTTTGATTGCGCCGGAAACGGCCGTTACTCGTGGCCTTAAAATTGGCGATGTAGACGCCCGCGCTGAAAGAGAGGCGTGTTTTACCATTTCCGATAAAGCGCTGTCGATAGGCGGCGGCGTGCTTGAAGCCATGTTGACATTTATAGGCAGCAAAAAAAATAAGAGAGAACGAGATGAAACGTAATATCCTGGTGGGTTTCTTGATTGTGTTCCTGCTTCTGCTGTTGGGCGCTTATTTGTATGGGAGCTGGTTTTTCTCCTCAATTCTCATTGCCGGTGAAACGAAAACGCTGGCGCAAGACCTGGCGCGCATGGGCGAGAGAGACCTGGCTTTTTATGGGCTGCCGGCTCCGGAAGAAGTGACCATCGATACGGGCGAAGTTGAGCTGGCGGGCTGGTATTTTGAAAATGAAAGGGAGGGCGCCTGTGGCGTTTTGATGCTGCATGGGTACACGAGTACGCGTTATGGCGTCTTACAATATGCACCCCTTTTTTGGGAGCGAGGTTGTGACATCTTTGCTTATGATGCGCGTGGTCACGGAGATAGCAGCGCCGCCTACCATACCTATGGCTATCATGAAAAAGAGGATGGCAAGGCAGCGCTGGATTGGTTTAAACAAAGAAGCGGCCTGACCACAGAGCAAATTGGCCTGGTTGGCGTTTCTTATGGCGCAGCCACGGTCCTCCAGATGATTCCGCTGGCGCAAGAGACAGCTTTTGTTCTATCTGACTCACCCTATCAAGATTTACAAGCCATTGTTAGCTATCAGGCTGAGCAGCAGTTTGGGAACCTGGTCAAACCTTTTATCGGCGGCGCATTCCTGGCGTCAGAGCTGCGCGCCGATTTTGACGCGGCTGAAGTTTCGCCTCGAAACGCGGTCGCCACGGCCGAAATGCCGGTTTTGATTTTCCATTCGCTGCAAGATGAATTTACGCCCGCATCCAATTCGGAAGCAATTTATGCCAACAGCAATCCCGCTACCACCGTCTTGCGCCTGACCGACTGGGGCGCTGAACACGCCGCTTCCATCATTGTCGATTATGATACCTTCGACCAGCTTGTGGATGAGTTTCTGGCCACATACGTGGGTGAGTTTGGCCTGGAAAATGAGTGAAAGTTGGCTGCTTCCGCAGGCGTTTGAATTGACGCAGCCGCCGGGTCTGGCCGCAATTGTGGGCGGCGGCGGCAAAACGAGTTTGTTGTTTGGGCTGGCGCGCGCGCTGCCGGGTCGCGTGGTGGTCACGACGACAACGCGCATCTTTGCGGCCCAAATGGCGTTGGCAACGGCCGTTCTGCAATATGATCCGGAATCAAATGATGACGCCCGTTTTTTTGCTGACCTGTCCGCAAAGCTCGATCAGCAGCGGCTTTGCCTGGTTGTTGGGCCGGTTTCGGGGGAAAAAGCGTTTGGCGTGCCGTCCGATTTGCCGGGACGGCTGCTGGCGCGGCCTGACGTCGATTTTGTGCTGGTTGAAGCGGATGGATCGCGCATGCGCCCAATTAAAGCGCCGGCTGCGCATGAACCTGTCATCCCGCCAGAGGCGACGCTGGTCATACCAGTTGTGGGCATTGATGCACTGGATCAACCACTCGATGTTGTCTGCCCACCGGCCTGAACGCATTGCCCAAATTCTAGGTTTGGAGCCGGGGCATGAAGCCCACCTTTTATCGGCGGCCGAAATCGCTGCGCTGCTGGTTCATCCTCAGGGCGGTTTAAAAGATGTACCGGCCGGCGCGCGCGTGATGCCCTTGGTGAATAAAGTGGAAACGGCCGTGCAGTTTGAGGCCGCGACCCAAATTGCGCGTCAAGTATTGCAGGAACCGCGTATTAAACAGGTGGTGATTGGCGCTGTCAAGCGTGAACAGCCGGTGAAAGCAGTCGCGCGCCGCGTAACGGCCGTTGTGCTGGCGGCGGGTGAAAGCAGGCGCATGGGACGCACAAAACAACTGCTGCCGTGGGGCGATACGACAATGTTGGGCCAGGTCTTGCGCAATCTCAAGGCAACGGCCGTCCACGATATCCTCGTCGTTAGCGGCCACGATGCCGAAAAAATCGAATCCACTGCCGCTGCAGAAGGCGTTCACGCAATACGCAACGCGCGATACGTCTCAGGAGAAATGTTGTCGTCATTGCAAACGGCCGTTGCCCAACTCCCAGCCCACATTGACGCCGTACTCGTCATGCTTGCCGACCAGCCGCAAATCACCCCGCAAATCATTGACGCCCTGCTTTATGCCTACTGGCGGGGGCAAAACACAATCGTTGCCCCAATATATGCCGGGAAGCGCGGCAATCCTGTGTTAATCGACCGGGCGCACTTTGCCGAACTGCTCACTTTGCCGCCCGACGCTGCCCCCCGCGACTTGCTGAAGCAAAATCCCGTGCAGCTTGTGCCGGCTGCCACAGATGCGGTGTTGCGCGATTTAGACGAATGGGAGATATATATGGCAGAACGGCCTCAATAAACAACGCAAGGGGTCGCTTATAAAACCATGCAACCAGAACAGAAAGCCCGCGAACATATAGACGAACTTCTTCACTACGCCGGTTGGGATGTGCAAGACCGCGACGCGATGAACCTCTTTGACCCGGCTAAGCCAGGCGTCGCCGTGCGTGAAGCGCATCTCAAGACGGGGTTTGCGGATTATTTGCTGTTTGTTGAAGGCAAGGTGTTGGGTGTGGTTGAAGCCAAGCGAGTTGGGCGTGCCGTTGAGTGGCGTGGAGGCGCAGTCGGCAAGGTATGCGGTGGGGTTGAAGCCGCCGATGCAGGCGTGGCGACCGGAGCTGCCGCTGCCGTTTCGGTATGAATCGACGGGCGTGGAGACGTTTTTTACCAATGGACTAGACCCCGACCCGCGCGCACGGCGCGTGTTTGCCTTCCACCGACCGGAGACGTTGGCGGGGTGGGTGCAGGAGCCGGATACGCTGCGCGGCCGTTTACAACAAATGTCGCCGCTGATTTTTGAGAAGTTGTGGGGACCGCAGGTGAAGGCGATTACCCATTTGGAGCAGTCGTTGGCGCAGGATAGGCCGCGTGCTTTGATTCAGATGGCGACGGGCAGTGGTAAGACGTTCACGGCCGTTAATGCCATCTACCGTCTCATCAGCCAAGCCAAGGCCAAACGGGTGCTCTTTTTGGTGGATCGCAACAATCTGGGCAAGCAGGCCAACAATGAATTTGTGCAGTTTGAGACGCCCGACGACGGTCGTAAATTTTCCGAACTGTATAACATCCGCCACCTGACCAATAATGCGATGGATGTCAGCCGTGACGTGAATCGGGTGTACATCAGCACCATCCAGCGGCTGTATGCGATGCTCAAGGATGAAGAGCTGGACGAAGAAGTGGAGGCGGTGTCGCTGTATGAAGTGGAGGAAAAAGGGGGCGTGCCCACATCGCCGCGCACTGTCACCTTTACGGGCAAGCTGCCCATCGAGTTCTTCGACTTTATTGTGATTGATGAGTGCCATCGCTCCATCTACACGGTGTGGAAGCAGGTGCTGGATTATTTTGACGCCCATCTGATTGGCCTGACGGCGACGCCGGGCAAACAGACCATCGGCTTCTTCAACCAGAATTTGGTGATGGAATATACCCACGATGACGCGGTGGCCGATGGCATCAATGTCGGCGGCGAGGTGTACCGCATTTTGACGCGCATTTCGGATGAGGGCAGCACGGTGGAAGCGGGGCATTGGGTGGGCAAGATGGACAAGCTGACCCGTGAGCAGTGGCAGGAAAAGCTGGACGAGGAACTGGCCTACGCGCCGCAACAGTTGGACCGCGATGTGGTCAGTGAAAGCCAGATGCGTACCATCATCCGCCATTTTCGGGATGTGCTGTTTACGGAGCTGTTTCCTGAACGCGCGGATGAGATAGCGCCCAAGACGCTCATCTTTGCCAAAGATGACAACCATGCCGAAAACATTGTGCGTATTGTGCGTGAGGAGTTTGGCAAGGGCAATGATTTTTGCCAGAAGATTACCTATCGCGCCCAGCGCAGCCCGGAAGATATTTTGCAGGATTTCCGCAACAGTTACAACCCACGCATTGCGGTGACGGTCGATATGATTGCCACGGGCACCGACGTACGCGCCATCGAGATTTTGCTGTTTATGCGCCAGGTGCGCTCGCGCGGTTATTTTGAGCAGATGCGGGGTCGAGGGACGCGGGTGATTCAGCCGGACGAATTGCAAGCTGTCACAGCCGATGCGCGGCACAAGACCCATTTTGTCTTGATCGATGCCGTTGGGCTGACCGAAGCGCAGATGATCGAGCCGCCGCGTGTGCAGGAACGGAAGCGCACTGTTCCCTTTGACAAGCTGTTGGAGAATATCGCCTATGGGCAACATGATGCGGAGACGGTAGCCTCGCTGGCCAACCGGCTGGCACGCTTGCAGCATCGGCTGACGCCCGACGATGAACAGTTGATTGCCGACTACACCGAGGGCGGCACGCTGCCTGACCTCATGCACCCCCTGTTGGATTCGTTGAGCGATTTGCCCGATGGCCCGACCACATTGGAGGCGACAGCACCGTTCCGCACCAATCCCAATTTGCGCCAGACGTTGATTGAGATTCAGCAGCGGGCAGAAATTGTCATCGACAGTGTGAGCATTGACGTGGTCAAGGAGGCGGGCTTTGACAGCGATGCCACGGAACGACTGCGGCAGATGGTGGGGGATTTTCAGCAGTTTATTGCCGATAACAAGGATGAGCTGACGGCGCTGCAAATTTTGTACAACCAGCCGTATGGGGCGCAGAAGCTGACGCGGCAGCAGTTGCAAGAGTTGGCGCAAGCGATGCAGTGACCGCCGCATCTGTGGACAGAAGAAAAACTATGGACGGCGTATGCCCAATTGGAAAAAGACAAGGTGCGCGGCGTGAGCACACAGCGGGTGCTGACCGACCTGATTGCGCTGGTGCGCCACGCATTGCAGCCGGAAGGGGAATTGGCCCCTTACCCGGCACAGGTACAGGCGCGGTATGAGGCGTGGCTGGCGACGCAGACACAGGCAGGCAAACAGTTCAGCGCGGAGCAGCATTGGTGGCTGGACAAGATGGCGCAGTACATTGGCCTCAACCTGCAGATTACGCCGCAGGATTTTGATTTGGACGGCGAGATGTATAATCGGGCGGCCGTTTTGCGGCGGTGGAAGCGTTGGGTGCGATTGGTTACAGTTACTGGATGAGATGAACGCGGAATTGGTCGCGTTAAATTGTCTGATCGGTACTAAATATGGTACTATAAGGGAGTTCGAATGGGTAAAAAAGAAAAGCTTCTGGCAAAAATGCGTCAGAATCCAAAAAACATTCGCCCGGACGACCTGGAGCGCATATTAGTGTGGTTGGGATTTGAAAAACGGCAGGGACGAGGCAGTCATACGGTGTACAAACGAGGCGAATATCGCCTGACCGTTCCCTACAAGAAACCATTCCTTAAGCCCATCTACATCAAACTTGCGTTGGAAATTATTGATGAGTTGGGACTGGATAAGTTGGTGAGTAAAATGAGAGAAAATCAGATGTCCAAAACTGTCGAAGATTATCTGAAATTGCCATATACAATCGAAATTTTCCGCGATGAAACGGATGATGAAGCTGGTTGGGTGGCGCGGGTGTAGAATTACCCGGCTGCATGACACAAGGGGAGTCGATTCTCTGAATTGACCGAAATGCTAGATGACGCGATGCGCACCTGGATTGAAACGGCGCTGGCCGATGGCGACCCTATCCCTGAGCCACGTTCATTAACCGATTACAGCGGCAAATTTGTGGCTCGTGTGCCCCGTTCTCTGCACCGGGAATTGGTACAGGCGGCGGGTCGTGAAGGCGTGAGCTTGAATTCTTTTGTAAATATGGCGTTGTCTAAAGCCGTGGTTCAGACAATTGCCAACGGATAGCCACAGTCCTTATAGTATAAAATGAGGTAAAAAAATGCTCTATCAAGAATTGGTAACATCAGTCAAAAAACTACCTCCCGAACTACGCCTTTCGCTCATGGAAGTGTTAACGCAATCTTTGCGAGCCGATCTGTTAACAAAAACAGAACAGGATGATTGGCAGAAATTGGCCGAGCAAGGCTTAAACAACGCCTATGGAGATCATGAACCTGATTATCCAGCATCTTTGATCAAGGAGCCAAATCCAGCTTATGAAAGCAGGTGACATTGTGCTGACATCTATCCCGCAAGCAGACGGTCGACTTAAAAATCGTCCAGCGCTTCTGCTATGCACCATGCCCTCTTTTGACGATGCCTTAGTTTGTGGCATTAGCACCCAATTGCGGCAAGAAGTGGTTGGTTTTGATGAAATGATTATCCGACAAGACGAAGATTTTGTTGGCAGTGGGTTAGTTGCCGATTCGCTTATTCGTCTTGGCTTTTTGGCTGTGATACCGTAAAGCCAGCTGATGGGAACCATTGGCGCGATTGCGCCAAACCGTCATCAACGCTTGTTAAAAAATTTAAGCGACCATCTCTTAACGGCCGTCCAAAAATAGACGCCTTTACCTTAATCGTGCCCAAATATGGATAATCTACAGCAATGACAATAAACGGAACTGAGGAACGGTCGTTGCCGGATGGCTGGAAAGAAGCACAGATTGATGAGGTTGCGAATCTCTTACGCGGTGTTTCCTATAAAAAAGCGGTTGCCAGTATGGAGCCGAAAGATGGTCACTTACCTATCTTACGTGCTACAAATATTCAGGATGAAAATTTGGTTCTTGAGGACAAGTTGGTCTATGTACCTCAAGAATTAGTCAAAGACGAACAACTGCTACAGAAAAATGACATCGTTATTTGTATGTCGAGTGGTAGTAAACATCTTGTTGGAAAAGCTGCCAGATTGACAAGGGAGTGGGATGGTTCATTTGGCACATTTTGTGCAGCAATTCGATTTGATTCTGCCATTGAACCCAGTCTGCCCATGACCACAAAAGGCACACATCAAATGGGCGCACACACGGGTGCGCCCCAACCAGAGGTGAATCGTATGGCATATGATCCATATAGGCATTATCGACGCTCTATCCGTTTAAAAGGTTATGATTATTCTCAAAAAGGGATGTATTTTGTGACGATTTGTGTGCAACATGGACAGAGTTTGTTAGCGGAAACGGCCGTTCGAGAAATGATCCAATTGTGGTGGGAAAAATTGCCGGAAAAGTTCATGGTCGTTGTTCTTGATGCCTTTGTCATCATGCCCAACCACATTCATTTCATCATCGCCATCACAGACCCCGTAGGGGCGCACCCAAGTGTACGCCAAACGTCTTGCAGACCGATGATGGGCAGACCGATGATGGGCAGACCGATGATGGGCAGACCGATGATGGGCAGACCGATGATGGGCAGACCGATGATGGGCAGACACATACGGAACATGATGGGCAGACACATGATGGGCAGACACATGATGGGCAGACACATGATGGGCAGACACATGATGGGCAGACACATGATGGGCAGACACATGGGTCTGCCCCTACCGGGGTGATGTTGGGGACGATTGTGCAATGGTTCAAGACGATGACGACCAATGCATATATTCGTGGTGTGAAGGAACAAGGTTGGAAACCATTTCCCGGAAAATTATGGCAACGTAATTATTATGAGCAAATAATCCGCAACGAACGCCACTTAACGGCCGTTCGCCAATACATTCTCAATAACCCTATCAACTGGGAAGCGGACAAACTGCATCCTCAAGCGCCGCGAAACAAGTTTAACCAACATTGGCAAAAAAATGTGAAGAAATCCCCAAAGGAACAACTATGTCACAATCATCAGCAATCGTGCAACGCCTCTGGAACTACTGTACCGTCTTGCGTGACGACGGCCTCTCATATGGCGATTACGTCGAGCAGCTTACCTATCTCCTCTTCATCAAAATGGACGATGAACGGCGCAAAATTGGCGATTCGTCCACCATTCCCGACGCCTACAATTGGGCCAGCCTCGTCAATCTGGATGGGGGTGAACTGGAAACACATTATCGCGAAATTCTGCAAAACTTAGGTATTGGCAGTGGCCTGATTCCCACCATCTTTCGTAAAGCGCAAAACCGTGTGCAAGACCCGGCTAAACTCAAACGGCTCGTCACCCTCATCGACGGTGAAAACAGGCACCGCCTCAACGTCGATGTCAAAGCCGATATTTACGAAGGCTTATTGGAAAAGAACGCCCAGGATGTGAAATCTGGTGCAGGCCAATACTTCACACCGCGTCCATTGATTCAAGCGATGGTCGATGTGATGGTACCTCAACCAGACAACACAATCTGCGACCCAGCCTGCGGCACCGGCGGTTTTCTGCTGGCGGCGTATGATTACGTGGGCAAGCACAATCAACTGGATCGTGACCAATGGATCCAACTGCGCAAAAATGCGCTGCATGGCTGGGAAATTGTCGATAATACGGCTCGGCTGTGTGTGATGAATCTATATTTGCATGGCATTGGGCATGAAAACGGCCGTAGTCCCATCCATGTTGATGATGCATTGGCCAACAAACCGTCAACCACCTATGACATGGTGTTGACCAATCCACCTTTTGGCAAAAAGTCGAGTGTCACCTACATCACCGAAGAAGGGGAAGTCAAACGCGAAGCACAAACGGTCGTGCGTGATGATTTCTGGACATCTACCAGCAACAAACAGTTGAACTTTGTGCAGCACGTACATAAAATGCTGAAACAGCATGGCAAAGCGGCCGTGGTCGTGCCGGACAATGTGCTCTTTGAAGGCGGCGCCGGGGAAACGGTGCGGCGCAAGCTGCTGCAAGAAAGTGATTTGCACACCATTCTGCGTTTGCCAACGGGCATCTTCTACGCCCAAGGTGTCAAGGCGAATGTGTTGTTTTTTGATCGCAAACCAGGACGGGAACGGCCGTGGACGGACACCATCTGGTTCTACGATTACCGTACCAACATTCACCATACACTGAAACAAAATCCACTCACCCGCGCTGACCTGGATGAATTCGTTACCTGCTTCAATCCGGCAGATCGATTTGAGACGCATCGCAACCTGGAGCGAAGAAACGTCAGATGGCCGGTGGCGTGCCTACACCTTTGATCAAATCATCGCCCGTGACAAAGTCAGTTTGGACATCTTCTGGTTGCGTGATGAATCCCTGGAAGATTCTGAAAATCTACCCGATCCTGATTTAATTGCCGCAGAAATCGTGGAAGATTTGGAAGCTGCTCTTGAACAGTTCAGGTTGATTGCCGAGGATTTGGGAGATATAGCCTGATTTGTTCCTGTGGGAGATGGATAAATCCTGGTAAACTACGTTTATGGAGAGCTGTTATGAATAAAAGAGATGCCGTTCTAAATTTATTGGAACCTGACAGCCCACAAGCATATATACCGGCCGGGTTCTTTATCCATTTTGATCGCAAGTTACCATTTTGGGCAGGCGGCCGTTGCTAAACACCTGGAATATTTCCGTTATACAGACATGGATATAGTCAAAATCCAGTATGAGCGCCGATTCCCCTACCAACCGGATATTCAAAAAGCGGAAGATTGGGGCAACATGCCGCTGCTAACTAAAGAGTTTTTCCAACCTCAATTAGATGCAGTCGCCGGATTGGTTAAAGCAGCCAAAGATGAAGCCCTGGTCATCGTCACCCTTTATTCCGCCTTTATGTGCGCCGGACAGGCGTCCAACAAGCTAATCGTGCAACATTTACAGGAAAACCCTGAGCAGGCCCGTAAAGGGCTGGAAATCGTCACCGAGAGCTTGCTGCTGTTTGTACGAGAGTGTATTAAATTAGGTGTGGATGGCTTTTATGCCTCAACGCAAGGTGGTGAAACGCTGCGCTACGCGGATAAGAACTTGTTTTTGGACTTCATCAAGCCATATGATTTGGTGCTGATGGAGGAGATTAACCGCGAATGTATTTTTAATGTGCTGCACGTTTGCGATTATGCTTATCCTTATGACGACCTGACCCCTTTTCTGGATTATCCGGGGCATGTCGTTAATTGTAGTCCTCATGTAGGCAAACAGACTTTAACGGGCCAGGAAATCGCGGGGTTGTTTAAACGGCCGTTTATGGGCGGCCTCGAACGCAAGGGAGTTATCACAACCGGCGGCCCAGCAGCGATTGAACAAGAAGTAAAACAAGCGCTGCACAGTGCGCCGGATAAATTTTTCCTGGCGGCCGACTGCACCCTTCCAAATGATGTCAGTTGGGATAATATCAAAACCGCCATTGCGGCGGCTCATCAACACGCAATTCTCTGAGTGATAGATATTCAATTCATTCAAAACAGAAGAATATGGGCAGTCCGCGCATGCCTCCCTCTGATCAATTACGCATTTGATCATGAGAGTGCTAAAATCGACATCAAATTATCATACATTACAAGCGTTGGTCTAAAACGGATGTATGCCCAAAAATCCATTGGAGGTAATTCATAATTATGAGTGATGAAATGCAAGAAATGGCGGAAAAATTGGAAACAGTCAGCGACCTGGCGGCCCTGGAAGGGGCGGCAGAGTTTACGCAAGGTCTTGATGAGCTGGACGCAGCCGGTGAAGCTGCAATGGCCAGCCGCGCAGCCCTGGCTGCCGGCGCCAGCGACATCACCAGCGGCATTGACGCCACGAAAGCAGCCCGTCGCGCCCAGGCGCTCAGCACAGTCGTGGCCAGCGCCGGGGTTGTTGATGTGGCTCAAGGCGCTGACTTGTTGGCCGCCTCAGACGACCTGGAAGTGCAAAGCGCGTTGGTCAGTGCGCTGGGGGCTGCAGACCGGGCTGAGGCCATGGAGATTGCAGCCATCTCCGGCCAATTAGCGGCTGCCAGCCGCATTGTTAATGGCCTCGATATGCCGGTTCTGACGGCATTCCTGGAAGAGAAAGGGTATGAACTGCAAGCCATTGCCTTAGACTCGATCTTGCGCGCCGGCGCAATGCGCACGCTCGCAACGGCCGTTGGCGCCACCGGTAAAAATGTGGGTGAGTTAGGCGCCAATGAAATTGAAGAGGGTTTAACCCGTCTTGCTCTCTCGGCAGAATTAGCTGTCCGCAGTGAAGAGCTGGCTGAAGCCGGCGCAGAACTCACGGTGGAAGGCATGATTGAATTAGCAGCAGCTTCCGCCTTGCAAGATGCCGCCCAAGAGCTGGCGGCTGTTGGCGTGGACGACATCGCCGCCGGTTCTGCTGAATTGGGTGCTGCTGAAGCGATAGGCGGCATTGCTGCGGCTGTAGAAGATTCAGCAGCGTAATAAGGAGTGAAGTGCGCCTCTCAAAGCGTATAAACCAGGCGCAGCGTTTAACGGCGTCATCGATCGTACGATAGACCAATCCTCACCCGCCTGGCCTGAACCGCTGCGCGCCAAAATGGACGCGCCCATATGACAGCGCCGCACCACAGGAGAAGAGGCTGTACGCGCGTATGATGGAAATGTACGCCGGATTCCTCACGCATAATGCCTGAAAAAGTTGGAAAAGGCGGCCCGCCGCGCGGGTTCAAACGTTTGCTGTGGCGGGCGCCAATCTGGTTGTATCGCCTGCATTTGGGCGGCTTGTTAGGCGGCCGTTTCCTGCTTCTGCACCATACAGGCCGTAAAAGCGGTTTGCCGCGCCAAAATGTGCTGGAGGTCGTAGATTGTGACAAGGCAACGGATACGTATATGATTGCGGCCGGTTTTGGTAAAAAATCTGATTGGTACCGTAATATCTTGCAGAATCCGGCGGTTGAAATTGAGGTAGGTCGGCAAAAAAGTAAGCGTACGGCCGTTGCGCTCAGCCCGCAAGAATCCGGCCAGGCAATGGTTGATTATGCCCACCGCAATCCGCGCGCGGCCAAAGAGTTGATGCGCATTTGCGGCTTTCGCGTGGACGGCAGCGATGAAGATTATTTTATTCTGGGCCGTGAAGATATTCCGTTTATGCGTTTAGAATTACGCAAATAGGAGTTTTTCTCCTAAAACTCTGTGGATCGTTTTCGGCTTTTTTAGGCCGGCGCCAAAAAAGTGTACCCTGCCAGCCCGTCCGACAATGCAAACAGTCCCATACGCCAGATACGCCGCAGCGTCAGGAAGGGCGAGATGGCGGCATGTTCTTCGCGCAGCAACGGCCGAACAGAATAATAGCCCGCAAAAAATGCTTCCGAATACCCTTCACTGGCTTGCAGTAAATTGGTGTTGGATAAAAAGGCAGCGATGTCATAAGCGCGCCAGCCATAGCCGCATAAATCAAAATTGAAAAAAGTTGGCTGGCCGTTATTAAAATGCACGCTTAAATTGTGGAAATCACCCCCAATTACGCCCCATTGATCACTGTCGGCCGACGGCGCCGCACCTAAAAGGCTGATTATTTCCTCGCGGGCGTCATCAGCAGATGCAACCAAAATATCCAGATTCGTCGCGCGGCGCGGACCCCACGCGCGGCGAATACGTTCCAGAGGTTGTTCGAGCAAAAAATCGAGATCAAGCGGCGTGCGATGGTGCGGGCTGCTAAAATCATTTGAAATCACATGAATTTTTGCGATGTATGCGCCGCATTCATACAGTTGATCATGATTTTGAATTGACAATCCCGAACCGGGCGCAAGCGTAAACAAGGCATAATATCGTTTGCCTTCCGGCGCATTGAGGCTGCCCACATAGCTGCCGTCACGACGCGGCAAAGCATAGGAGACGGGCAAACCCTGTTCATGCAGGAAGCGCAGCCAATCCAATTCAAACTGGTAATCAGATTCCTGACGGTGCAGTAAATCCCCATTTTGGTAAACGCGCAAAACATAGCGTTCACCCCCGGCTTTCACGCGGTAATGATCGTTGTCCTGCGTGCGCAGCAGTTTGCTAAACATTTTGAGGCCGATTGGGCCTTCGATATCATAATTTTGCTCCACAATTTCAGCGAGTGAATCGGCGTCTATAAATGAACGTGCAACACGTATTTCTTCCACTTTTTTTACTCCACAGAACTATCTTGATTTTCGCGTCAAGTCTACCTGAAAAACGGCCGTTTTCATAACAAAAGTCATTTTGAGCGTTCAACTGTTCAGCGCGTCAGCGAATTATCTCTCGCTGAGCGGCTGATAAGCTGATTGGTTGAAAGCTTATTTCCTACCTGCCCGGCAATATCCCTTCATATTTGGCAATGATGCCCAACATGATTTCATCCGCACCGCCGCCGATTGAGAGCAGGCGCGCATCGCGATAATAGCGCGCAATGGGGTATTCTTCCACATAACCCATGCCGCCGTGAAACTGCACGCAGGTGTCGGCGACTTCGCGCGCCAGGCGGCCGGCCTTCAATTTTGCCATGGAGACCTCTTTGGTCATGTCCTCGCCGGCAACCAACAGGCGCACGCAGTGATACGTGAGCTGGCGCAGAGCCTCAAGTTCGGTCAACAGTTCGGCAATACGGAAATGAATCCATTGGTTATCAATCAGCGGTTTGCCAAAGGTTTTGCGTTCGCGGCAGTAGGCGATGGTCATTTCAACGGCCGTTTCCATGCCGGTTATGCTCATCAAAGCGCCGGCCAGGCGTTCCTTTTGAAACTGCTGCATTTGTAAAATAAAGCCCATACCCTCCGGGCCGATGCGGTTGGATTCGGGTACGCGCACATTGTCGAATGAAAGGATGGCGGTGTCGCTGGCGTGGTTGCCCATTTTTTCCAGCTTGCGGCTGACGCTGAAGCCCGGCGTATCGGTGGGGACTATAAACAACGACATCCCGCGAAAGCCGCGTTCGTCGCTGGTGCGCGCCAACAGTGTCAAAAAATCTGCCTGGGTACCGTTGGTGATCCACATTTTGCTGCCGTTGATCACGTAATCATCCCCATCGACGACGGCGCGGGTACGAATCGCCGCCACGTCTGAACCGGCGTCCGGCTCACTAATGGCGATGGCGGCGACCATTTCGCCCGCGATAGCGGGTTTGAGGTATTTTTGTTTGAGTGTTTCCGAGCCGTGCGCTGCCAGGGCCGGGGTCGCCATATCGGTTTGCACGGCAATGGCCATGGGTACGGCCGCACACCCTGCGCGCCCAACCTCTTCCAGCATCACGGCCTGATACCAGTAATCGACGTTTCCACCGCCATATGCTTCAGGATAGGTCAAACCCAAAAGACCAAGCGCGCCCATTTTTTTGAAGAGCGCATGCGCGGGAAAAATGCGGGCTGCTTCCCATTCTTCAACGTGTGGTTTTATCTCTGTTTCCACAAAACGGCGCACCGTCTGCCGAAATGTCTGATGTTCTTCAGAAAAGTAAATAGACATGGCTCTTCTCCTTGTCAATAATCATAATCTGCCTGGAAGTTGAAAAGCTGCAAACTTGCTTGAAATAAACATCACGCAATTTCGCGATTTCCTTGAGGATTTCCCAGATTTCGTTTCGCAGGAAATCAAAAAACTTTCTGGGAATTACCTGAATCCGTCAATTGTCGCCTGCCAGCCGGCGTCATTTTCGCCCGGCGTAAAGGGTAGATAATAGTTGACGCGGTCGAGCATATTTCCGTATTTGGCTTGAATTTTGCCTGGTAATTGCGCCCATGTTCCGCTGACGCTAAATTCATCCAGCATATTGTCGCTGATCATGGCGGGCATTTGCGCCCACTGGTTGCTGCGAGCGGCGTCGCTGAGTTGGCGCTGGATGTCCTGCCAGCCGTGCAAATCCGTCATGACGCGATAGGCGGGCGTACTCATATAAAAAGAGATTTGCTGGCGCACATGCTGTTCGGCCCAGGCGGCGTAGGCGGGGTCATCTGTGGGAATGACGAATACGGATGTACTCACCCCAAATTCGTCGCGCGTGCGTCCGCCCCGTTGCCAACCGACTGCCAGTTCCGGGAAGGCGACTTCTTGCAAATATTTGACCGTGTGCAAGGGGTGGATATGCACGCCTTCACAATGAGAGCCGGCCAGGCGCAGCATGAGCTGGTTCACTGCGGCAATATAAATGGGCGGCGGCGCCATGTCGGCGGGCATCGGTTCGGGGGTGAAGAAAGGGGTCATGAGCATGAGTTTGTAGAATTCACCGGCATAATGCAGCGGTTCGCCCGTTTGCCAGCAGCGCCAGAAGGCGCGAACGGCTTCAATTGTTTCACGCATTTTTTTGATTGGTTTTTCCCACTTGACGCCGAAACGCAGCACGTTATGGGCTTTGACCTGTGTACCGAGACCTAGAATGAAACGGCCGTTGCTGTACCTTTGCAAGTCCCAGCCGATGTAGGCCAAAACAGCCGGACTGCGCGGAAATGTGACCGCAATGCCCGTGCCCAACATCGGTTTCTTGCTATGTTCGGCCGCCAGCACCAGCGGTAAAAATGGATCCGCTTTGGTTTCAGCCGTCCAGATGCCGTCAAAACCAAGCTTCTCGGCCGTTTGCGTATAGGGCGCCATATTTTCCAGCGTATGTGTTAAAAGCGTCACGTCAATTTTCATACAGTTTTATCCTCAGCGGCGTAAATCCAGGCCGCGCAAAAAGGTTTTCAGGGTGGTGATAAAGTGATTGTAATCCGGTTCCCATAAGGCGTGATCTGAGTTTTGAAAGGTGATGATATAAGCCTGGGGCAGTTTTTCGCGGTAGCGTTCGGCCGTATCCGCATCCAATTTGGCGCCGGGTAATCCCCCGCGCAGCGCCATGACCGGGCAGGTGATTTGTGGCAGACGATTCCACAGGTCAACGGCCGTTGATTCCGCTTGAATTGCTGCGGCGATCGGTTTGTCGGCCAATCTGCCCAGCGTCAACAAGGCGCTGTCAACCCATTCGGGCGGCAGTTTCGGGTATTGGGCCGGATAATCGCCAATGATCAGTCCGCCCACGCGTTCAGGATAACGCGCGGCATATTCAATGACCAGCGGCGCGCCCATCGAATAGCCCAGGATGCACGGTCTGTCCAGCCCGGCGCAAAGCATGACGGCCTCAAGGTCGCTCACAAAGTTCTCAAATGCATACCCGGCGTCGGGAACATCGCTTTGCCCCTGCCCGCGCAGGCTCAAGGCCAGGCAGCGGCGCGGCGCGAAGGTTTCAAACTCCGGCAGATAATCTTCGGCTGCGCCCAGCCCGCCGGGCACAAACACCAGCGGTACGCCGGCGGCCGGTTCGCCATCGCTTTCTAAAACATGCAGACGCACGTTGTCGTTATTGGCCCAATATTGCAGAATATTCATAAGGGAGCGAGACGACCGGGAGGGGTTTAAGCGAGGCAAACGGCGTCGTCATCCGGTTGTCTCGCCTTAATCTTGTTTGTCGGGTAGGTGCAGCCAATTAGAATGCCAGCAGGCTGACCAGAATAAGTGTAAAGGCAACAATGCCGCAGGCGGCCATCACGCCAATGCCAATGATCAGGGGAATTATATAATTGAGGGGGCTGTCAGTATCCATCGGTACCTCTTAAAATAGTCACTTTGGTAATTGGCAGAAAGTAATCAAAAATAAAGGTCATGAAAAATCTGCCAATTCCTCCAGGAAACCGCAGATTTCTAACTCGTCTTATTTCCAAGAATTTTCTGCGGTTTAGCTAATATCAATTCACAGCCAATATTTTAGCGCAATCACGACCTCCCGAAAAGTTTTTATGACTAGTCAAATTTCCATCCTTGACTGTTTTAGAACTCGCAGCCCCTGTTGAGGTTGGAGAGTACCCCTTTGGGACTGAGATACAATCAGTAACGATATTGATGTTACATCCGAAAAACGCCATAGTGCGGCTGGCCGGGGCTCACAAAATCAACGTTGTGGACCGCCGACAGGCCGACGCTCAAAGCGCGGCGAGTGTCGCGCGGATCGATGATGCCGTCGTCCCACAGACGCGCCGTGGCAAAATAGGGGGATGACTCTTCATCGAACTTCTGGCGCGTCATCATTTGCATCATCTGGATTGCATTCTGATCCGGTTCGATGCCGCGTTTGCGCGCGCGGGCTTCCTGCACAATGGCCAGCACGCCGGCGGCCTGCTCGCCGCCCATGACGGCAATCTGGCTGTTGGGCCATGTCCACAGAAAACGGGGATCATACGCCCGCCCGCACATCGCATAGTTGCCTGCGCCGTATGAGCCGCCCACAATCACCGTGAACTGCGGCACGCTGGATGTGGCCACGGCGTTGATCATCTTGCTGCCGTGTTTGATAATGCCTTCGCGTTCATATTTTGTACCGACCATGAAGCCGGTGATATTTTGCAGATAAACAAGCGGCGTGCGGCTCTGGTTGCAAAGTTGAATAAACTGCGCCGCCTTGTTGGCTGATTCTGAAAAAAGCACCCCATTGTTGCCCAAAATGCCAACCGGATAGCCGTTGATGTGGGCGTGGCCGCAAACCAGCGTAGAGCCATAATCACGTTTGAATTCCAGAAAGCGGGAACCATCTACAAGCCGGGCAATAATTTCGCCCACGTCAAAGGGAATGCGCGCGTCGGCGGGAATGATTCCCAGCAGTTCGTCCGGATCATAGGCGGGGTCTTCGGGCGTCTCGCGGCGCGCCATGGGCGCAGCCGGTTTGGGTTGTTTGAGCTGTTTGAGGATCAGTCGGCCAATTCGCAGGGCGTCGGCGTCATTTTCGGCCGTGTAATCACTGACGCCCGAAGTGTGGGCGTGCATTTCCGCGCCGCCCAGGGTCTCGTCATCGGTGATTTCTCCCGTCGCCATTTTGACCAGCGGCGGTCCACCCAGATAAACGGTAGCCTGCTCACGTACCATAACCACATAGTCGCTCATACCGGGGATATAGGCTCCGCCGGCGGTCGAAGAGCCAAAAACAAGCGCGATTTGGGGGATGCCCTGCGCCGACAAACGCGCCTGGTTGCCAAAAATGCGCCCGCCGTCATTAAATACTTCCGCCTGAAAAAGTAGATTTGCGCCGGCCGATTCCACCAGCGAAATGCAGGGCAGCCGGTTTTCCAGGGCAATGGTCTGGCCGCGCAGGGTCTTTTGCAGCGTCATCGGATAGACCGCGCCTCCTTTTACGGTGGCGTCATTGGCAAAGATCAAACACTCAACGCCGCTGACAATGCCGATGCCCATAATTTGGGATGCCGAAGGGGATTCATTATTGTACATGCCATAAGCGGCCAGGGGCGCAATTTCCAGAAAGGGTGTGCCCGGGTCCAGCAGCATTTCCAGCCGTTCACGCGGCAGCAGCTTGCCGCGTTCGCGGAATTTTCTGACCCCGCTTTCGCCGCCGCCGGCGCTTGCCTGGGCGAGGCGCTCGTTGAGTTCAACAACCTGCTGCTGCATGGCGGCGTAATTTTTGCGGTATTCTTCGCTGCGAATGTTGATTTGGGATTCAATCATGGTCAGTTATCCTATGCATGGTTCGTCTCAGATATTAAAGGTTGTGACGCCTGATTTTGCAACACAATCCCTGCTTGTTCAAGTCTAAGTAAAATTAAGTAGCCCTTGAGAGGGCAGTCCAACACCGGTTCCGCTTTGAGTAAATCATGCTAAAATCCTACCTGGTACTTTGAGTAGCATGCATAATACGGTAAAAATCACTGGAGTCTGGCGATTTCAAAAGCTGTCAAGTTTTTACCTCGAGTGGAATATGAACAAATTAATCACAAAACCTGACAGCTCTCCTCTGGTAAAATATAAAACGTCAGTGTCCAGAAAATTAAACAATAACACCATTTTGGATAGGAGTAAGTTATGTCTGATGAGCGTACGCGTGTAATGACCCTCGCGAAAGTATTGATTGCGGCTGCCTGGGGGGATGGCGCATTGACTCAGGATGAAAAGAACAGCCTAAAAGATATTATTTTTCGGATTTCAAGCACCGGTTATCAGCTTACGGGGCAGGAATGGAATATGCTTGACCTGTATATGGATTCTCCGGTTGAGGCGGCGGAACGCGCCCGGCTGGTGGCGGATTTGCAGGATGCAATTCGTACCCCGGAAGAGAAACAATTTGTGCTAAATGCTTTGCAGGAAATGGCAACGGCCGATGGCGTTCCCTCTGCCGAAGAACAACAGGTCATTGCCCAAATTTCTGACGCGATACAACAGGCTGATGTGGGTTTCATGGACAGCCTTAACCGCTTTTTGGGTGGGGCTTTGCAGCGCCGCTCGGCTGCTGTGGCCAATGCGCCCAATCGGGAAATCTTTTTTGATGATTTTTTGAAAAACCGGGTGTATTACGAAGTTGAGATGCAGCTTAAGCAGCAGGGCAAAACGCTGAAGTTGTCGGATCAGGAGCTGCGCCGCATGGGTTTGGCCGGCGGCTTGATGGCGCGGGTTGCTTATGTTGATCGGGAAGTCAGCACAGCCGAAAAAGAGGTTATGGAAGAGCGAATTGCGCGTTTTTGGCAAGTGCCGCAGGAAACGGCCGTTTTCGTGGCCAATGTCGCGGTGAATGCGGTCGGTTACAATTTTGATTATTTTCGCATGACGCGTGAATTTGCCGAGGAAACCACGGTTGAAGAACAGCGCCGTTTTTTGGTTGTTTTGTTTGTTCTTGCGGCGGCGGACGGCGAAGTGGCTTTTGAAGAGCAAGAAGAGATTCGGCTTATCTCTCAGGGTCTCAATTTAACGCATCAAGATTATATCGCCGCCAAACTGGCTGCACAGCAGGAATCACAAAGCGTTTGATGTGGCTAGAGGTGTAAAATGGTGCGCGCTTCGGCCGGTGAAGCTACGTCTCCGCCTGTCAGCCGCACCAGGTCGGCCGCTTTTGCTACCAGTTCCCCATTTGATTTGGCCAGCGCACCGTCCGGCAAATAAAGATTATCCTCCAGACCCACACGCACATTGCCGCCCATCGTAATCGCCGCCGCCACAAGCGACCACTGCCGGCGACTGATACCGATCACCTGCCAGAAGGCGCCGTCCGGCAGTTGATCGACCTGATTCACCAGGTTTTTTGTACTGGCGGGGATGCCGCCCAGGACGCCCATAATCAGGCTAAACTGGTAAGGCGGCTGCAAAACACCCAGATCGATTAACGGCCGTGTATTGCCGATATGGCCCGCATCAAAACATTCCATCTCCGGCCGCGTCCCGGCGGCATTCATTGCCTCCAGAAAGAACAAAATATCCTTGAATGGATTGGCAAAAACGTGATCGTGATAAAAAGTTTTGTGTTGGCTGGAGTAGATTGCGTAGTTCATCGATCCCATGTTTAAGGCCGCCATATCCGGTTTGAGCGCGCTGATGTGGCTGACGCGATCCTCGCGCGGGATGCCCATAGCGCCGGTTGAGTAGTTGATGATCACCTCCGGGCAGCGTTTTTTCACTTCGGCGTCAATGCGCGCATAGGTTTCAACGTCGTAGGCGGGACGGCCGTCCTCCTGACGCGCGTGAATATGGACGATACTGGCGCCCGCTTCCACGCTGCGCCGCGCTTCTTCAGCTATTTCTTGCGGCGAGTACGGAATCGCCGGGGATTGGGCGCGCGTCGTCAGCACACCGGTTAATGCAGCCGTGATAATTGTTTTTTGACTCATTGAATCCTCTGTTTTTAGTTAGGTAAACCGCAGCGACATGCAGGTCAAGCCGCCATCCATTTTCTGAGCTTCGCTGACGTCCAGCTCATGAATTGGCAGACCCAGTCCGAGCAGTTGTTGGCGCGTTTTAGGAAAGCCCTGTGGCATGATCAACTGGTTGTTGATTAATAATGTGTTGGCGGCCGGCGCTTCCGCTGCGTCCAGGACAATTTTTTCATATCCCCACAGCGCCGGATGTTCGGCAAAATCAGGCGTAACCAGCATTGTGTTGCGCCCGATATAGTTGATGCTGGATTTGAGATGCAGACCGGCGGCCACGGAAACGGCCGTCCACGTATAACCATGCACTGCCAAAAGATCCCCCAACTGCTGCGCCCCGGCCCGGTTTGTACGCTCCGAAATACCGATAAAAAATGCGCGTCCGGCTTGCAGCACATCGCCGCCGTCTAGTGCGCCCGGCGCAGTAATGCGTTTTATAGGCCGGCGCCGGCTCAATTCCACCTCAATGTGCCGTTCTTCCCCGCGTCGTGCGGCAGCGCCGGGGCGGGTGATAACGGCCGTTTCCGGTATGACAACCGCCACATCCTCCACAAAATAGGCATCGGGGTAAGCCGGCAGCGGCGCCAGCACGCTTACCTGCAAACCAAGCGCGCGCAGCAGTTCCACATACTGCTCATGCTGTTGCAGCATCAGTGCATAATCTGGTTTTCCCAAAGGTGAAGTGCTGATTCCCTGAGCAAAATTTTCGCCGGGCAGTCGTGTGATGGCGTGTGTAAACATATCTTCTATGTAAATAACCTCCGGGAGGTTCAATCTACGGCGCAACTATTCAAATGAAACCTCCCGGAGGTTGGTTTTCCTGCATGGTGGTGCCCCGCCGTCCATGAAGTCTCCTCTTCGTGTCGAAAATCTAAATCTACCGGGATTATAGGCGAGTGGATGGATTTATTCCAAAACCGACCAGGTGTTGTTGACTTTTGTCAATACAAATGTATAATTTAGCCACGACTAATTATTTAGGCAAGCCTAAATTAAATTTTAGCCTATTTTGGGTTTGTCAAAATGAGTGAAAATGATGATTGCTAATATCTCGCCTGCTGTACAGGATTATTTGAAAGTAATTTATGATTTAACCGAACGCTACGGTCGCGCCGCGACATCCCAAATTGCCGAACAGCTTGACGTCAAACCGGCGTCGGTGACCGGCATGATCCAAAAGATGGCCCAGGAAGAAGCGCCCCTTGTCGTTTATAAAAAACACCAGGGCGTTACCCTGACGCCCGCAGGTGAAATCGCCGCTCTGGAAATCATGCGCCATCATCGCCTGTTGGAGCTGTTTTTGCATGAAATCTTAGGCTATTCCTGGGATGAAGTGCATGCTGAAGCAGAACGGCTGGAACATGTCATTTCTGAAGACATGGAACGGCGCATTGCCAATGTGCTGGGCAACCCGCTGCGGGATCCGCATGGCCACCCCATTCCTTCCCACGATCTGCAAATCGAACAATTTTCAGATTTTCCGATGAGCGAACTGCGGCCCGGCCAAAAAGCGATCATTCGACGCGTCCATGATAGTGATCCGGAACTGCTGCGTTACCTGGAAAGGCTGGGGCTGATGCCGCAGGTGCGGCTGACCGTTTGCGATTACATTCCTTTTGATCAAAACATGCATTTGCAAATCGCCGGAGATGAAATGGTGATAGTCGTCGGGCCGCGCATCACAGATGAAATCTTTGTGGAGCTTATTGGAAATCAAAAATAAATTTTAGGAGTATCTATTTAACTATGTCTAAAACATGGATTGTATTGATTATTATGTTTTGTTTGTTGTTATCTGCCTGTGGCGGCGCAGAGGTGGAAACGGCCGTTGACGGCCAGCTCAACATTGTCGCCACCACCGGCATGATCGCCGACATCACGTCCGAAGTCGGGGGCGAACATGTCGCCGTGAAAAGCTTGATGGGACCGGGCACTGACCCGCATCTTTATGTAGCCAGCGCCAGCGATGTGGACAAACTGCAAAATGCTGACATCGTTTTTTACAACGGCCTCTTTTTGGAGGCGCAGATGGAAGATATTTTAGAGCAGTTGGGCGAGCGCAAAACAGTAATTCCGGTGTCGCAGGGCATCCCCGAGACCCGTTTGCTGGCTTCCGCAGCGTATGCCGATGAATTTGACCCGCATATCTGGTTTGATGTGACGCTGTGGCAAAACGCAACTGAAGCGGTGCGCGATACCTTAAAAACGGCCGATCCCGACCACAGTGCCGACTATGACGCCAATGCCGTCGCTTACCTGGCAGAATTGGATGAACTAAACCAATATGTTTTGGAACAGGCAGCCAGCCTGCCGGATGATCAGCGCGTCTTAATTACCGCCCATGACGCCTTCAACTACTTTGGACGGGCGTATGGTTTTAATGTGATGGGGCTGCAGGGCATCAGCACCGCATCGGAGGCGAGCACCGCCGATGTGCAAGAACTGGCCAATTTCATTGCTGAGAATCAAATTCGCGCCATTTTTGTGGAATCGTCGGTGCCTGTGCGCAATATTGAGGCCGTCCAGGCGGCCGTCGCTTCACGCGGTTATGATGTGGCGATTGGCGGCCAGTTGTTTTCCGACGCCATGGGCGACGCGGACACGCCGGAAGGCAGTTATATTGGTATGGTGCGCTATAACATAGACACCATTGTGTCGGCGCTGTTGGGAGCGTAACATTGAGGAATATAATGTCAATACAAAACGAAAACGTTATCGAAGTCACTGACCTGACCGTCGCTTATCATGAAAAACCTGTCTTGTGGGATATTGACCTGACCGTACCGGAAGGCACGCTCATGGCCATTGTAGGACCAAATGGGGCCGGTAAAACGACGCTGATCAAATCTGTTTTGGGTCTGATTAAACCGGCCGCCGGCCAGGTAAGTATTTATGGCAAGTCATATACCGAGCAGCGCCAGCTTGTGGGTTATGTGCCGCAGCGCGGCAGCGTGGATTGGGATTTCCCGACCAGCGTGCTGGATGTGGTCATGATGGGTCGCTACGGCCGTCTCGGCTGGTTCCGTCGTCCGGGTCACAAAGAACGTGAACTGGCCCTGGGCGCGTTGGAAAAGGTTGGCATGGCCAAATATGCCGACCGGCAAATCAGCCAACTCTCCGGCGGCCAGCAGCAGCGCACCTTTCTGGCGCGCGCGCTGGTGCAGGACGCCCAGGTTTATTTTATGGATGAACCTTTCCAGGGCGTCGACGCCACGACTGAACGCGCCATTGTCAGCCTGCTCAAGGAGCTGCGCGCTTCCGGCAAAACGGTGGTGGTTGTGCATCATGATCTGCAAACCGTGCCGGAATATTTTGACTGGGTGACGCTGCTCAACGTGCGCCGTATTGCCAGCGGGCCGGTGGGACAGGTTTTCAATGAAGAAAACCTGCGCCGCACCTACGGCGGGCGGATTTCTTTCCTCAATGGGAATAATAACGGCAGCCGGCCGGACAATGTGCTTGTCGTGGATCAAACTGCCGGACAGGAGACATCCCATGGGCCTCATTGATCTGTTGAGCATGCTGTTTACCGATTACACCATCCGCACGGTGGCGATGGGCGCGGCCGTATTGGGGATTGTCAGCGGCGCGTTGGGTACATTCGCCGTGTTACGCCGCCAAAGTTTGTTGGGCGATGCTATTTCGCACGCGGCGCTGCCCGGCGTTGTACTTGCTTTTATGCTGACCGCCAGCAAAGCGCCGGTGGTCTTGATTTTGGGAGCGGCCGTCGCCGGCGTACTCGGCACGGTGCTAATGCTCGGCATTGTGCGCCATACGCGCATTAAGGAAGACAGCGCTATGGGCATTATCCTTTCCGTTTTCTTTGGGTTTGGATTGATGCTGCTGACCTTTCTACAAAGAAACCCCACCGCGAACCAGGCCGGCTTGAACAGCTTTCTTTTTGGCCAGGCCGCCACCATGCTGCAAAGAGACGTGATTACGATGGCGCTCTTTGGCGGTGCGGCCTTGCTGATAACCGTGATCTTTTGGAAAGAGTTTAAGCTGCTCAGTTTTGACAAGGATTTTGGCGCCAGCCTGGGCTTTTCCATGCGCATGCTGGATGTGCTGCTTACAACGCTGCTCGTCATCGCGATTGTGATCGGTTTGCAGGCGGTTGGCGTTGTGCTGATGAGCGCCATGGTCGTGGCGCCGGCCGCCGCTGCGCGCCAATGGACAAACAGCCTGTCAATTATGGTTGTATTGGCGGCCATCTTTGGCGCTGTAGCCGGCGTTTCCGGCGCGCTGATTAGCAGCATGGGCAGCGGACTTTCAACCGGGCCGGTTGTTGTGCTGGTCATCAGCGTGATCGTGCTGTTTTCGCTGCTGTTTGCCACCAACCGCGGGCTGGTGTGGAACTGGTTCCGGCGGCAGAAAAATCGGCGTACCTTGCAGCTTGAGTCCGTCTTGAACAATCTTTATAAGCTGGCCCAGCAGCATGACGATCCTTACCATCCCCACTCAGTCGCCGTACTGCAAACCATGAACTGGCGGCGCGGTGGGGTGAGTCGCAGCCTGAATGTGCTGGCAGGGCAGGGGTTTGCTCAGGAAGTGCAGCCGGGCTTTTGGGCTTTGACCGATAACGGCATTCAGCATGCCGAGCAGTATGCAACGGGGTGATGGTTATGAATGCATCAACTGAAATTCAACTGATTGCCGCCGTTGTGGCGGTCGCCTGCGCGCTGCCGGGCGTTTTTCTGGTGCTGCGCCGCATGGCGATGATGAGCGACGCTATCAGCCACACCGTTTTATTGGGCATTGTTATCGGTTATTTTATTTTCCGCGATCTGGATTCACCGCTGCTCATTTTAAGCGCGGCAGCGATGGGCATTATGACGGTCAGCCTGGTAGAGCTGCTCAATCGCACTAAATTGGTCAAACAGGATGCCGCCATCGGGCTGGTTTTTCCGGCTTTGTTCAGCATCGCCGTCATTCTAATTTCACGCTTTGCGCGCGGCGTGCATCTGGATGTGGATGCGGTTTTATTGGGTGAACTGGCTTTTGCGCCGTTCGATCGCATGATGATTCTGGGCTTTGATGTGCCGCGCTCGCTGGCGGTGATGGGCGGCATCTTGATTATCAACATTGTTTTTATCGCGCTGTTCTATAAGGAATTGAAGCTTTCGACTTTTGATGCGGGGCTGGCGGCGGCGCTTGGGTTCTCGCCGGCGTTGATTCATTATGGGTTGATGGCGCTGGTGTCGGTAACGGCCGTTGGCGCTTTTGACGCCGTCGGTTCCATCCTGGTGGTGGCATTGATGATTGCCCCGCCCGCCGCTGCATACTTGTTGACTGACCGTTTAAGCCGTATGTTGGCGGTCAGCGCCGTTCTGGCGCTGCTGAGCGCCGTCAGCGGTTACTGGCTGGCGACGCTGCTCGACGCCAACATTGCCGGCGCGATGGCGACCATGAGCGGCGTCATCTTCCTGGCTGCATTTCTCTTTGCGCCGGCGCGCGGGATTGTCGCCATGGCGCGCCGGCGTCTGCGCCAGAAATGGGAATTTGCCCAAACGTCGCTGGCGATCCACCTGCTGCATCACGAAAACACGCCCCAAATGGCTACCGAATGCCGCGTTGACCATCTGCACTACCATCTGCGCTGGGAGCCGAATTTTGCGGTTGATGTGGTTGAGCGGGCGCAGCAGCATGGTTTAATCAACCGGCGCGAGGGGGATTTGTTCTTGACGGAAAAGGGGCGCGTTGCGGCGCGACAAGCAATGGAGCATTAGGGAGCGTGTAATGATACAAGTTTCAACGCGTCAAGAAAAACTTGAGCGAGCCGGTTATCGCCATCCGATCTACCTGGCAGCCGTTTGGATGTGTTGTGGTTGACGAATGGCGGAAACGGCCGTTTAATATCCGCATGAAACGAAAAAAGCGGAATGTCGTCTATTCCACCGATTCAGCCTTCCAAAAACGCTGCCAGCGCTGTGGCAGTTATCCCTGCCGCTGCCCTAAGCCAAAAAGCTTGCCTCCGCAGCAGCAAAATCCGCGCATATTTCGCGATCGTAAGGGGCGCGGCGGCAAGACAGTCACCGTGATACGCGATTTACAATTGTCGCCCACCGACCTAAAAACGTTGGGTAAAGAGTTGAAACAAAAGTGTGGTTCGGGCGGCGCGATCAAAGACGGCAATATCGAGATTCAAGGGGATCATCGCGACAAGGTTTTGGACGAATTACAAAAACTGGGCTATCAGGCCAAACTCGCGGGCGGTTGAATAAACTCATAAGGGTTGTCACATGGTACTCTTCCAAATTTTATCAATTTGCGCGGGTGTTCTCCTGGTCGCCTACACATTTTTGTCGGCGACGCGCACCTTTGTGCTGCCGCGCAGTTCGTCAGTTGCGTTAACGGGCCTCGTCTTTAAATGGGTTCGCAAACTGTTTGATCTATTGAACAAAGCAATGCCTTCATTTGAGCAGCGTGACAGCTTGATGGCTCTCTATGCTCCTTTGTCCTTACTGATGTTGGTGCCGACATGGCTGTTTATTACGACCATTGGTTATGCTTTTATTTTTTGGGGTATGGGCATTCAACCCTGGGGTGAAGCGTACTTGCTCAGCGGTTCCTCGATTCTGACATTGGGGTTTTCGCGACCAGACGCCTTAGCGCCAACTGTTGTCGCCTTCACCGAAGCTACTATCGGCCTCATTCTGGTAGCGATGCTGATTTCCTATCTGCCAACAATGTATTCGGCCTTTTCCAAGAGAGAAACGGCCGTATCCCTGCTTGAAGTCCGCGCCGGACGCCCACCTACTGCCCCAGAACTCATTTGGCGTTTGCATGCCATGAGCGAAATGGAGAACAGTAAATCTTTTTGGGAAGGGTGGGAAATCTGGTTCACCGAAATCGAGGAAAGCCATACATCCTTAGCCGCATTGGTCTTCTTTCGCTCACCCCGATCTGGACTCTCGTGGGTGACAGCAGCGGGAACCGTTTTGGACGGGGCGGCCTTCGTGCAAGCAGTGGTTGATCAGCCATTCAGCCCCTATCCGACACTAGTTATCCGTGCCGGCAACATGGCCCTGCGCCATATTGCCGACTTTTTTCGCGTCCAATATAATCCCGACCCTCATTTTCCCGAGGATTCCATATCGGTAAGCCGCAGCGAATTCGATGCGGCTTGCGATCGCCTGAGCGCCCAGGGCGTGCTGTTAAAAAGCGACCGGGATGACGCCTGGCAGAATTTTGCCGGCTGGCGCGTTAACTATGACAGCGTGCTGAATGCGCTCATGGAACTGACGATGGCGCCCCCGACGCCCTGGCTGGCCGAGTTTACTTTTGTGCCCGTCGCGCCTGGTTCAGGCAAGAGCGGGGGTGAATTAAAGCGGGTGAGCCAATGACAAAACGACTACTATTGAAGACTGCTGACGAACTGCTCGACAAAACGATTCTCTTTAGTTACACCAATATCGGGTACCAACTGCGCCGCCCTTTTTGGGATCGCGCAGCTGCCAATGTGGAGGGCAAGGTTTGCCTGGTGACCGGCGCCAATGCCGGTTTAGGCAAGGTCGTAGCTATGGAACTGGCCCGCCGGGGGGCAGTTGTCCACATGCTCTGCCGCAGTGCAGAACGGGGGGCGGCGGCGCAGCAAGAGATTGAAGCGGCGACCGGTAATGGACAAATTTTTTTGCATCAGGTCGATATGAGCCGCCAAGCTGATATTCGGGCCTTTGTGGGTGGCTTTGAAGCCGAAAAAGTGGATGTGCTGGTTAACAACGCCGGCGTGCTGCTGCCCCGGCGGCAGGTTTCGGACGAAAATATTGAACTTACCTTTGCCACCAATGTGCTGGGACCTTTTTTACTGACTGAACTACTGCTGCCCAAACTACAAAAAGCGCCTGTGGCGCGGGTGATTAATGTCACATCCGGCGGCATGTATACGGCGCGTCTACACGTGGATGATTTGCAATTTGAAAAACGGCCGTTTAATGGCCCCCGCGCTTATGCCGAAACAAAACGAGCAGAAGTGATTATGACGCAGTTATGGGCGCAAGAGTGGGCCGGCAACGGGGTTGCTGTGCATAGTGTGCATCCCGGCTGGGCGGCAACGCCGGGCGTGGCGCGCTCGCTGCCCCGCTTCGACAGGATCATGCGCCCGCTGCTGCGTACCTCTCGGCAGGGAGCAGATACGATTCTCTGGTTATGCGTTGCGCCTGGTTTACACAAGCAGCCAAACGGGCAGTTATGGTTTGATCGTAAGAAACGGCCGTTGCACAAACGCGGCATCAAACGCAATAGTTCAGCCGAAATCGAGAAGTTCTGGCTTATCTGTCATCAATTGACAGGGGTGATATAGGTAACGGCCGTTGTCGCCATTTTGTTTACGTCATGGGTTGGTGACGGCGCAGCAGCAGGCTGGGCACAGCGACGCCTGCTGCAATTCCAAACAGAATCAGAACTGTCTTCAGACCACTAATGGCAGCTGTTAACAGCAAGGTTTCATTTACAATTGTCGCGCTTGTTGTCAGGTTCAATATTTCTACCATGGTTCGAAAAGCCAGCGCGCCCGGCACCAAAGGGATCACGCCCGGCACGATGAACACAGGTGCGGGGGCATGCCAGCGGCGCCCGAATAATATCGCCAGAAAACTGACGACGGTTGCGCCCATAAAAGTCGCCGCTTCAATGCCCATTAAGCCAAACTGCAAGAGCAATATGCGCACGCCATATGCCAGTGCGCCGCTGACTGCGCAGGCGACAAGCGTTCGTTTGGGCACGTTAAAGAGGATGGCAAATCCCAGCGCCGCGATGCCCGCCCAAAATATATTCTGCAGCAATAAAGTCCAGGGCAGTAAGCTGTTCATAAACCCTTGATCCCGGTTAACTGCATGGCCAATATCAAGCCCAGCGCAATGGCGAGTATTATTAATACCCCGGTAGCCGCTTGCGCCAGACCGACCACAACATGACCTTTAATCATATCTTCTACGGCATTGATGAATGGCACGCCGGGCACCAACAAGAGTACTGCGGCCGCAAGCGCTATCCCCGGTTGTGAGACAAGTTGAAAATAGTTAAAGCCGCCTACCAAAAGCCCTGCCACAGTTGCCGTGATGATCACGACTAACAAGGTATTAAAGTCACGCTTCGCCAACTCCTGGCGTACAAACATCGCCCCGGAAGCTGCAAATAATGTGACGAAAAACACGCGCCAATCACCGCCAAAGAGGCGGCTAAAAGCGGCGCAGGCCAGCCCGACCGTAAGTATCGTCTGCCAACGATTGTAATGGCGCGGCGTCGTGCGAATGCGCCTTAACTCAGACCGTACCTGGAAGCGATCATATTGACCCGTCGCAACCCGGTGCGTCAGATGGCTGATGGCTGCAATGGGAGTCATATTGACGCCGCTGCGGTTCACGTGGCGAATCTTGGTACGAAACTCCCCACCACTGCTGTATGAAACCACAATGGCATCGTAAGAGACAAAAACGTCTCCCCAATCACAACCTAACCCGGCGCCCATGCTGCGCACAGTTTCTTCGACGCGCCGGCTTTCGGCGCCGTTTTCAATGAGGATCTGTCCCGCGCTCAAGGCGAGATCAACTATATCGGCCAGGGTTTGACGATCTAATGGCGCCTCTACGACTTCCGCCGCCGCCTTTTTTTCGCCGTTTGCTTTGGGTTTTTCAGGATCAGATGCGCGCATGCAGGCCTCTATCTGCTGTATCGATTCATTGCGTCGGGAATTAGGTAATTCGCAAAAAATTCTTTGAACAAAAACAGCAATTTTTTTGTGAATTCCTCAAGGAAATCGCGAATTTGCCATGTAGTTATTTCAAAAGACTTTTCGTGGTTTACCTACAATTCCCGATACTGACCTTAAAGTTTTTTGATTAATGCCGCCTGCGCCAGCGCAATCGCGCCCAGCATGCCGGCTGAAGCGCCCAATTCCGGAGGCACAATGTATTTCTCAATCTGCTCCAGAATCTGCGACGCCTGTACATAGTCATTTAAGAGCGCCAATACACGCTGCTGCACCAGCGCAAAAAGATGCGGCTGGGACATAACGCCGCCGCCCAAGATGATGCGCTGTGGTGAAAGCGTAAAGATGAGATTTGATAAGGCCTGGGCAATGTATTCAGCTTCCAACCGCCAGGCGGGGTGATCGCCGGGCAGCGTTTGGGCCGGCTGTCCCCAGCGCGCCTGCATTGCCGGGCCGCAGGCCAGGCCCTCAAAACAGTCGCCGTGGAAGGGACAGATACCGGGGAAGGGATCCGCCTCGCGGTCATGGGGCAGGCGCATGTGGCCCATTTCCGGATGGACGAGTCCATGCATCAACTGCCCGCTCACCAAACCGCCCCCGCCAATGCCGGTGCCAATTGTCAGGTAGACGAATGTATCCACTCCTCTGGCTGCGCCCCAGCGATGTTCACCCAACGCGGCGCCATTCACATCGGTGTCAAAGCCCACCGGAATGCCAAGCGCCTGCCGGATCAAGCCGGCAAAATCCACATGACTCCAGCCGGGCTTGGGCGTTTGGGTAATATGCCCATAGGTCGGCGATGTGATATTGAGATCAACCGGCCCAAAAGCGGCAATGCCAATACTTTTTAACTCAACCTGCTGCGCCTGCGCTTGAAAGAAACGGACTGCCCGTCCCAGGGTTTCCTCCGGGTTGGTGGTGGGAAAACGGGTTTCGGCCAGAATATTGTCAGGATCAGCAGCGACGGCGCACACAAATTTGGTGCCGCCGGCTTCGATACCCCCATACCAGTTTGTCATAATTTTTTCTCACTCAAAGCTTTTTGTGTGGCGTTCAGGAAACAATCACTCCTTCACTTCACCGGTTGGCCAGATTGCGTTCATTTGCCAGATGTTAATTTCAGATACAAGCGTTTGTCCACGGCGGGAGAATAAACGTACACCCTGGCTGTCATCGCGTGTCGGATAGACACGACAAATAAGGCAAAGACGCTCATTCACAAAAACTGCCACGATAGAATGATCCACAAAAACACGGCAGCGCAGTGATTCTCCAGCGGCCAAAGAAAGCGGCATTGTCGCCGGATTCACATTGGCGCGTTGATCCAGGCTGGCATGGTCTCGTTCTACAAAGATCTGCCCTGCCTCTCGTTTATAAATGATCCGGGTTTGTTCCTCGCCATCAGGGGAACAAAACAATTTCAAGCCGCATTCAGCCTCTTCATCAGGCACGAATTCTACCTGAATTTCGAGCGCTTTACCTGCAATATGTGACAAAATGTATTCTGTCTCGCCAAAGAGGCTAATCTGATCTTCTTGCCAATGATCTCCCCGCAACTTTTGCAATTCTTGAACTGGCGTAACGGCAACAGCGCCATCATCCAGCAGATTGAGTTCCAATGGCAATGAATGCGCGCCATTCCAGCCCGCTTCCATGCAAGCCTGCTGACTGCGCCCTTCTGGCAGCCAACCGAACATGACGAAACGGCCGTCGCTCAAACGCATCGCCTGAGGCGCATACAAAGAGCCACCATGCACCAATATTTCGCTGGTAAGCGGTTCAAATTTATTGCCCACACGGTTACCGCTAAAATAGACCGCATACAAATGATCGGTAGGCGTTGCTTGCACGGAAAGGAATAAAACCTGATGCTCGCCAAAATCCAATAGATTCGGACACTCCCACATGGTTCCTTGCCAGAATGGTTCGGTTTGCTTGGAATCACCACCTAAAAAGATGCCCTGGTAATCCCAGCGCCGCAAATCCGGGGAACAATAAAGCAAAACCTGCCCGCCCTGGCCTTCAATTTTGCTGACAATGAGCATTTCCCAGCCATCGTCAGTTTGCCAGATGAAGGGATCGCGAAAATGACCGCCGGCTAAAGCCCCTATTTCTTCCGGCGGGCCGGGAATGAGTGGGTTTTCGGTTATTTTCTCCCAGGTGATTAGATCATCGTGGCTAACGGCCGCAGCCACGGTTTGCGGATGGGTCGCCGTGTAAAAAAGTGTCGGCAGGCGATCATCATTCACCACACAGCCAGACCAACAGCCATCCTGATCATATAAGGCCCGGCTCTGGAGCTAAAGCAACGGGTAGATCGCGCCAATGTACCAGGTCGTCACTAACTGCATGGCCCCAATGGATGGTGCCATGGAAGGGTCCGTGGGGATTGTATTGGTAGAATAAATGATACTGTCCTTGCCATTCAATCAGGCCATGGGGATCATTGATCCAATTAGAAGGGGACAGGAAGTGATATGACGGCCGTTGCGTGTCAGCAGCCATCTTTTGCCGCAGTGAAAACAGATATTGTTCGCTGAAGATGTGACTCATGGAGTAGTCCTTTAACCCTTAATTCCGCTCGCCGCAATACTCTCAATATAGGTTCGCTGAATCAGCAAGAAAAAGATCAAGATCGGCAGCGTAATGAATGACAAGAAAGCCATTACCTCACCCCAGGCGACGTTAAGTTGGAAGAAATAACTCAAGCCAACCATTACAGGCCGCAGTGCTTCTGATTGCACTGTCATGATAGGCCACAAGTACGAGTTCCACATCGGCAATGCCATAAGAACGGCTGCCGTAGAAAACACAGGGCCAGAAATGGGCACAATCACCTTTCTATAAATCGTAAACCAGCTTGCACCGTCAATGCGCGCCGCCTCTATTAAGTCATAAGGCAGTGATTTGAAGAACTGCACAAAAAGAAAGATGATAAACGCCTGGGCAATAAAGGGAATAATTTGTACATGATAGGTATTGATCCAACCTATCCCAAACCCCTCAGCAGTACTAAATGTGGGTAGCTTGCTCACAATTAACAAGAGCGGCACCGCAATCGCTTCAAAAGGAACGACCAATGTGGCGATAATGATACCTAGAATCAGGCCTTTTCCCGACCAACGCAGTAATGCCAAAGCATAGGCGATGAGGGAGTTCACAAATAGGCCCAAGGAAACAGTGACGGCAGTGACTATAAAAGAGTTGAAGAGAAAACGGAATACAGGTGCGCGTTGAAACATCTCTCGATAATTGTTAAGCGATATATCGCCAACTGGCATAAAAGCGCGAAATGATGCTGAGTCACGCAGCAGTTGTTCCGACGGCTTTAGCGATGACATAAACATAAATATAATTGGAAAAATGAATATTAGTGCCAGAATGATCATAAACACAATACCGGCGATTTTTCCAATTTTTCTCCAGTTATTGGTTACAGGTGAGCTTTGTTGCATGATCAAGAATCCTCCCGAGTGATGTAACGCTGTACCATCGCCACTACCACAACGATTAAGAAAAAGACGACGGCGATTGTGGAACCCATGGCAATATCTTGCTTTTCATAACCGCGTATGAGCATTTGGAAAATCGGAGTTTGGGTTGAATCTAGCGGGCCGCCACGTGTCATCTCGTTAATCTGGACCAACAGACCGAAGGCAGCGATGGTGATGGTGATCAAAATGAAAATGAATGTATTGTGCAAACCAGGCCAGGTAACATAACGGAATTTCTGCCAGGTATTGGCACCGGATACCTCGGCTGCCTCATAGAGAACGCCGGGAATCGTCTGCAACCCGGCTAACCAGATAATCATATGGAAGCCGACAGCTTGCCAAATAGACATGCCCATAATCGCAGGCATCGCCGTGGAAGTATTGCCCAGCCAATCGACTGGTTCAAAGGCGCCAAATGTTAGCTGACCAAGAATATTATTAAGCAAACCATTGGAGGGATCATAGATAAATTTCCACAAGATACTGATTACAACCATTGATACCACAACAGGAATAAAGTAGATCGTGCGAAAAACATTAACGCCGCTGATTTGTTGATTAACAAGCAATGCCAGTATCAATGCCAGCCCCGATTGCAAGGGCACAACGACCAGGACGAAATAAAAAACGTTAACCATCGATTTCATGAATACCACGTCACTGGCCAGAATCGTATATTTTGTACCGCCAAGAGTGATGGCAAACCACTCCTGCTTCCCGTCATATTGTGGATAATCCGGATTGTTGCGTGTGTATTCACGCACTCTGGGAAATTCTGGATTACCCGCATCGTCTAGAACGATCTCACCGGTCGTTTCATCCACAAGCGGTTCAAGCGGCAGCATATTGACACTTAGCAACCGCTTGAAATTGCGCAACCCTACCCATTCTGTGGGATTGGGTGAGATTAACCGCTGGTTGGTGAATGAGAAACCAAATGCCAAAATAAAGGGAATGATAAGGAAACCCAGGATGAGAATGATGGCTGGAAGTGCCATGAGCCAGCCGGAAATACTTTCCTGGCGCAGCGCTTTTGATTCCCTCGACGGACGCTTCTTCGTTTTTTGAGCTACTTCTTTTGCATCGGTTGTATCT
The DNA here is from genome assembly GCA_963701435.1 of uncultured Chloroflexia bacterium. Classification (GTDB taxonomy): domain Bacteria; phylum Chloroflexota; class Anaerolineae; order Promineifilales; family Promineifilaceae; genus JAACFF01. Next base: position 889,449 of record CAVPAL010000006.1, read on the forward strand.
ATTGTCGTCATTTTTTCCCTCCTCCCTTTTGTAGGAGGGCTGGGGCGATACCAGTCGGTACCGCTCACAGCCAGTTTTGAACATTGGAAGATCCTGTGCGTTCAAATCAATGACTTATTCACTAAAGCCGTAGCCACCGTTAGCTTCGATGTCGGCGTTGATTTCGTCAGCAGCGGCGTCAAGGGCATCGACGACATCCGCGCCATCGGCGATGTCAGCCAGGGCTTTCTCGAAGGTCAGGGCAGCAGATAGGTAAGCCGGCGTTGGTGGGCGAATTAGAGCTTGTTGGTTGCTGAGTTCAAAGAAGACTTCCAGCGGGCCACCAGGCGCATAATTTTCGGTCATGGCTGCGGCATCGAGTGTGGAGGGGATGAGGCCGATGCCGTCGGAGAAGGCGGCGAGGTATTCGTCTTGCAAGGCAAACTCGATAAAGGCATTGGCGCCTTCTGGGTGTTCGCTTTCAGAGGAGACACCAAACTGCCAGGAGGCAGCACCGATTTTCGGGCCATTGCCAAAGTCAGGCGCGGGCAGGAAGAGCAGATCGTCGCCGAAAGCCTCCAGACGCGGCGACAGCGGCCCAGTTGCCGTTCCATTGCAAGGCATATTTGCCATCGATGAAGCCGGTTTCGCGGTCACCGCCATCTTGGGAGGTGCCAGGAGCCAGTCCACGATCGAAGAGACTTTGCCACCATTCACCAAAGGCGATGGCTTCGTCACCGTTGAGAACACCTTCAGCTGTTAGCATTGTCGAGCGGTCGATGATGTCGCCGCCGAAGCTTTGCAGCATGGGGGAGAAGGCATAGGGATACCATTCGCCGGTCCAGGCCATGCCGGGATCAAAGGCGTATTCGTAGTCACCCGTTGCTTGCAGAGTTTCTAGAGCGGCGTCGAATTCTTCGCCAGTCCACGGTTCGTCGAGGGTCGGAATGCGGATACCGTTTGCTTCAAGGACAGATCGGCGGGCGTACATGGCGATAGCGGCATCCCAGAGACCGACGGAGTAAACTTCGCCGTCCCAAGAGCCGATGGTGCCGGGCAGGAAGCCATCGAGTGTACCTTCAGGTAATTCTGAGCGGGTGACAGATAGCCGGCCCAGGCCCAGTTGGGCATGACGGGACCATCCATGTCGATGATGTCGGGCAGGTCGCCTGCCAGAGCTCCCGCGACGACGGATTCATTGTAGGAATCTTGGGGGAAATCTTCGAGGACGATGGTGTAATTACTTTGGGAGGAATTGAAGTCGTCGATGATTTGGCGCACAATGGCGCTTTCAACTTCGTTGCCTGCGCCATGGTACCACATGCTTAATTCGATAGCGCCTTCAGTCATCTCCTCAGCAGGTGCTTCGCTTCCTCTGCCGGTGCTTCTTCTGCCGTCGCTTCTTCCTCAGCTGGAGGGGCTTCTTCTGCCGGTGCTGCCGCTTCTTCTGCCGGTGCAGTGTCTCCACCGCCACAGGCCACCAATACCATTGCCAAGATCAACAGGCAAGTTAAACTAAACCACCATTTTTTGCTGGAATTCATGATTCTCTCTCCTTAACTAGGTTAAATGTAAATAGGTAAAACTAAGTGAAGCTATTGTTTTCAGGTTTGGAAAAACTGTGTTCGCTAATTATGCTTTTTATACACACCACCTCCTCTTCTAACTGATCAAACGGACTCACGTTCAACGATTGGACAGGCCAGTAGTGCCTGTGTTGGTGGGGTTATTGGCTCCCCGTCGGAATTGTCGATTAGTTGCAGCAATGTGTTCACAGCCCATTTGCCCATCTCGTAATGGGGCAAGCTGCATGGTTGTCAGGGATGGATAAAGATGGGCAGCAATCAGTTCTTGATTGTCAAAGCCTATGACGGCGACGTCATCTGGGGATAGATAAATTAAGTTTGCGTAAGGCGTCGTATGCACCCATGGCCATGCGGTCGTTGTAACAAAATAGGGCTGTTGGCCGTGATGGCAGCTTCATTAAGGTCATGGCAGCGTCATAGCCACCACTGGGATCACTCATATCCTCGACCACTAAGGCGGTATCAAAGATAAGCCGTATTCTGTCAATGCGCGTTTGTAACCAGCAAAGTCGCAGAAGGGCAGGCGTCGACAGGATCAGAATTTGTAAATAGCCAATACGGCGATGTCCTTTATTAATGAGGGTAGAAACGTCCGTATTACGCACCTAACTACTTCATCTGGAACAATAGAGGGCAATGAACGGTCTGCTGATGTAGCAGTCTAGCAACACTGTGGGTACTTCTTTAACGATTTCCGGCGGGTGGACTTCCCGATGATACATAGAGGCGTAAATAATGCCATCTACCTGCCGTTCTAGCAGTACGTTGATGGCCGCCATCTTCATTTCTTGACTATTGCCGATGTTGACAAGCGAATGCAGCTTCTCATGTTCCCAGGCAAGGTCTTGGGCGCCTTGAATCATGTTGTTGGCGTGCGGAGTCGTCGCGACAACATCGGAAATAAAGCCAATCGTATGTGAGCGCTGCGCACGCAAACTACGGGCCATTGCATTTGGACGGTAGCCCAGTTCGTAAACGGCCGTCCACACGCGATCCTGGGTTTCTTGCGGGATATTGGCATTGGGCACTTTGTTGATTACAAAGGAGACCGTGGTACGCGAGACGCCTGCTTGTTGAGCGACATCTTTCATCGACGGCCGTTTCTTTTTACTGCTTTTTTTATTCATGACCCAATTGTAATTGATTGCCATCTTCTCGGCTAACTCGCGTTACTAAATCGAGTTACTAAATCGTGTTAGTAATGTAGCAGAAAAATAAAACCTTGTCAAGAGGAAAAATCAAGTGCTCCGCGATACCGTACCGTTTACGTTATTTTTGCTTTTCTAACCACATTGCCTTTTCTGCACCAATTACTTGCATGCAGTCGGTATTTTTCGATACCTCACCAAAGATATCAGTACCAATAGCGCATTTTCCATGGGCGTTATCGAATTTTACTAAACCCAATTGTTACTGCTTTATTCCTCCCAAAGAAATACCCTCAACAAATGCCCGCTGGGCGAAAAAAAATAATAATATGACCGGCAGCGCTACAGTGAGAGAAGCGGCCATTAGATAAGCCCAATTTACTTCAAACGAGCTGCGAAAGAAGCTCAGGCCCAACATAAGGGTATAGCGCGACTGATCTTGCAGGAATATCAGCGGGGCCAGAAAATCGTTCCAGGCAAATTGAAACGTAAAAATTGCCACGGTCGCGATGGCCGGCCTTGAAATTGGCAGAATAATGTACCAGATAATTTGTAATAGATTGGCCCCATCGATGCGGGCTGCATCTTCCAGATCGATGGGTATTTGCAGAAAAAACTGCCGTAAAAGGAAAATAAAGAATGCATTGCCAAAAAACGTGGGCACGATTAGGGGTTTAAAGGTATTAACCCAGTTCAGCTCGGAAAAGATGATGTATTGAGGGATCATCACAACCGGATAAGGCAGCATCAGCGTGGCGAGAAGAATGATGAACAACGGCCGTTTCCCCGGCGCACGCAGGCGGGCGAATCCATATGCTACCAATGTGCAGGAAAAAACATGGCCAATCATTGCCCCCACAGCAATGATTAGCGTATTTAGTGCATATTGGTGAAAAGGGAGTGTGGTTAGCGCCTCCACATAATTTTGCCATCGTGGTGGGGACGGCCACCAGACCGGTGGTTGTGCAAAGACCGCATATTCTGGTTTTAAGGAGGAAGTTATCATCCAAAAAAGAGGCAGCAGAAATAGAAGCGCGACAAGTCCAAGCAGAATATAGCGCACGGCCAGGCGTGATCCGCGCAGCTGCATGATCGGGACTTCGTATACTTCATTTTTCTGATTATTTTTATTCATCCACTCTCTCTCCGGCATAGAAAACCCAAAACCGCTGCGTGCGCAAAACAATTAGGGTCAAGGCCAAAATAATTACAAACAATACCCAGGCCAATGCTGACGCATAGCCCATATTGAGCAGTTCAAAAGCCTGTTTGTATAAGTAAAGAACAAAAAAGAGCGTAGCGTCCAGCGGCCCGCCATTGGTGGCCACAAACGCATTGGTAAAGGTTTGAAAAGTGCCAATAATGCTCAGAATCAAATTGAAAAAAATAGTGGGCGAGAGCAAAGGCAGCGTCACGTGCAGGAAACGGTTCCAGGGGGTGGCGCCGTCAATCGCGGCCGATTCGTACAGCTCCCCGGGAATTGCCTGTAAACCGGCCAGATAGATGACCATGGCGCGACCCCAACCCCAAAAGCTCATCATCAACAGTGCAGACAAAGCCCAATCCGGGTCTAAAAGCCAGCGCGGTCCCACAATGCCTATTTGGGCCAGAGCCAGGTTAACAAGACCGCCGCGCGGATTAAGCATCCACAGCCATACGACCGCAAAAGCCACGCCCGCCAGCACAGTAGGCAGGTAGAAAATCGTACGGAAGATGCGCACCCCACGGATCTGGTTGTGCACCAGCAAAGCCAGCAGCAATCCACCGATCAACTCAAGTGGAACATATAGGGCCGTATAAATGAAGGTAACCTTTAGCGACTGCCAGAAACGGGCATCATTCGGCATTTTGCGCACATAATTGTCCAGGCCAACCCAGACGGGATCAGTGAGCAAATCCCAGCGCGTGAAGCTAATATACAGCGAATACAGCATGGGACCTACCGTCAGCAGTAAAAAACCCAACAGCCAGGGAGAAATTGTCAGGTAGAAAGCCAGGGCCTCACGCCGGCGCGCCGGCGACATGCGTTGTGTCTTAAGCTTAAGCTTTGCCATAAGGTAATTTACAATTTGCCGCCGGCAGATACAAGTCTGTTTGAGATTATGCCTGACGGTCGGTTACATATTAAAGCCTGTCTATAGAGCAAAAACGCCAGGCACGATAGATAGCAGGGCTATCAACGCATGTGCCTGGCGCTTATGTGTAACCGTGCGCATAATGAGACAGTGATTCCTGTCCCGATGGTGTGGATTTACTGGACTAACTTACTCAGAAAGTAGTTCATCCAGAGCCGATTGGGCCTCCTGTGCGGCTTGCTGCATAACGGCCGTAACATCAGCGTCGGGATCAAGCAGAATAGTCTCCAAAGCTTTTCGCAAGGCCGGGTCGGCCGATTCATTCCAATAAGGTGTAAAAGTATAGGCGCGTGGTTTCAGATTGTTTAACTCATCAATCCAGACGCTGTTCAGCGGATCATCCGCGACTTCAGGCATTTCGGCCACGGATGTTACGGCGGGTAAGGCCCAATCTTTCCAGGTTTTGGCTGCTTCAGGGCCGGCATAGTAGCTCAGAAACTCGCAGGCAGCGTCCAGATTATCTGTTGTGGAAGAGACGCCAAATCCACCCCAGAAGAGAATGTTGGCCGCGGTGGCGTCTGCCGGCATACCTACAACGCCTAAGTCGATGTTCGGGTTTTCCAACATGCCGGCCTGTGGCCAGCGGCCAAAGATGCGCATAGCCGCCTGGCCATTATCAAATTCACTGTTGCCACCGCCGAAGGCGCTGAAGTCAGCCGGCGGTGGGGCAACTTCATACTCGTTGTACAAATCGGCGTAAATTTGAGCCGCACGGATGCTGGCATCGGAATCCATGAACCCTACATATGAGGTACCATCTTCACTGATCAAACTGCCGCCGGCTGCCGCAACCCAATATTCAAAGCCGGTCGTCCAGTTAGCGGGCAGTTGAATGCCCCATATGTCATTTTGGCCATCGCCATCCGTGTCCTGGGTCAGCGCCTGTGCTGTCGTCAGCAGATCATCCCATGTCCAACCGGCTTCGGGATACGCAACGCCGGCTTCGTCAAAGAGTTTTTTATTGTAATAAACCCCAAGCGTGGAGTAATCTTTAGGCAGGAAGTAGAGCTGTCCATCTACGGTGCCAGGCTCCAATAGGCCGGGTAAATAAACTGAAGTGTCAAAGCCAAGGGCAGAAAGACATTCGTCAATTGGCAGAAATGCGCCTTTTTCCACAAAAGAAGGCACGGCATCGTCGCCAATGTTCATTACGTCAGGGGCGCGGTCGGCGGCAATCTGGGTGAGAATACGCGTGTAATAGTCCCGTCCGGCGATAGCTTCTAACTGAACCAATGTATCCTGGTTTTGATCCTCAAAATCGGCAATGATACTTTGGTGTGGATTTAAGCCCTCACCGCTATCTCCGGTGCCTGCCCGCAAAATGATAACATCAGATTCGCTGCCAGTTTCCGCCGGTGCATCGGCCGTTTCTGCTGTCGTGCTTTCTGTTTCGGCCGGTGTTTCCTCAGCACCGGTCTGACATGCAGTGATTGACAAGAGTAATATCAGAGAAAGGATTAACATAGGTACTAAAGCTTGCTTTTTCATCTTTTCCTCCTGGGAAAAATTTGATCCTCTTAGGTAAACCGCAGTAAGTATTCGGAAATTGTAAGCGACAAATTTTTGCGGTTTCCTCGAGGAATTGGCAGATTTTTCACGAGCTGTATTTTTGATTACTTTCTGCCAATTACCTAATAATAATTGTGCTGGGTATTATGAAGGCGTGATTAGCACAAAGAAAGTATAAAATATTTGTGTTGATAAACCAATTGTAATCGCACTTTGTTTTGGTTTATGTGTGATCACGGGCCATGCTGTATTCGGGGGCTGTTTTGACTTTATCGCGCCAGAGCATCGTCAATAATTCCCAGCCATGCCTGCTGATTTCGTACGGTGAAAAGAGGTCAACAGCCAGATGGTTACGAAGGGTCTTGAGAAATTTGTCGAAAAAGGTGAGAGCAATTTGCTTGGTTTCAAGGCCTGGCTCCACTTTGCAAATCAAATATCGCCGACAAACTTTAACATTGTTTGCGCCAGCTTCTGGGGTCGGTGTACGTGAATATCATGGGCTGTATTTGCAAACCACTGCACAGCAGCCTGTGGGATGGCGTTTGTCGCTGCTGTTAATTGTTCCCGCTTGCGTTTTGTCCATTCGCTGCCATCATCGGCCGCACAAATAAGGAGCGGTTCCTGAAGCTGAGGATAGAGGTTCCGCGGACGTTGAGCGTACAAGGCATGCAGAATGGTCATGTGCTTCTCAAGCGTCAACCACGGTCGGATTGTGCCGTCGGGTAATGTTTCAAAATTGTGCAGCGTTGCCTCCACGCCCTCACTGTTCCACTCAGGCTGGAAGCTGCTAATTCTTGATTTCAATTGATCACGGGGCATACCATCAAGATCAGGCGGTTTAAGCTGTGCAGACACTGTTTTCCATGAGCCTTGTTGATGTAACTCTAAAAAACCACCGTCTACAAAAATTAGATGGCTTGCCGTATTGGGGTAACGCGCTCCAAATTCCAGTAACACATTACCACCCCAGGATTGCCCGGCCAGCGCAGGCTTGCGCCAACCGAGAAGTTCAAGCAGGCGATAGATATCGGCTGTGATAGTGGCAAAATCATAACCGTCGCTGGGTTTTTCGCTGAGGCCGTGGCCACGTTGATCAACGGCCGTTACCGGGTGACCAGCTTGAGCAAGATAGCGAGCAACACCATCCCATGTACGGGCATTACTGGCCAGACCATGCACCAAAAGAAACGGCCGTTTTGTTCCAGACACAGCCCATTCTCTCACGTACAGTCCTATTCCGACATCAACAATGCGTTCAATTGGTTCTATCACGTTACCATTATTCCCTGTTTGGATAGCGCTGGCATAATCGCCTGGCGCTTACTCATTTTGCGCCGGTTTCAATTCTGGGCCGTCAGGCGTATCCTGAATCTGCCATCCCAGAGTGGCCAACTGTGCACGTAAAACATCAGCGGCAGCCCAATTCTCGGCTGCGCGCGCGGCCGAACGCTGCTCTACCAGGTCCAATACTTCGGCAGAAGGTGTAGGTGTGGCAGAAACGGCCGTTGTCTTTTCTCCAGGGATTTGCTCTTGTTGTGCCTGCAGCGCTCGCTGCCAAATATTGGCTGGAATTCCTTCCTCGCCATGCGGAATACGCCACGCGCCCAGATCTGACATTGGGAAGGTTTCGCCCGTATGGAAGACCGTCTTACCCGCCGTGTGCAGGAGCGTAATTTGTCCTTTTCCCATCACGTGGCAGCAAGCTTCCGCAAAATTGAGGATCAGGGATGTATGCTCGTCAATCCCAATAATTTTGTATGCCGGATCGAGCATCCTGCGCAGATGCCCAAACCGCGCCTGTCCCATATAACAGTGGCTTGTATCTAACTCACTACCGCCATCCGTATTGTTCCAATGAGGAATTATCACAAGCGGCAAACCATACATTCCCAAAAAATCCAGTCCTGGTTTCCAGTGTAAATCTTCGCCCACTTTATAAATTTCATAAACCGGCATTGTTAAAGCGCTGAAGGAAAGCACTGCAGAACTTGATAGGAAAAGGGTGGCGCCCAAACGATGGCGGGCCATAATCGCGTACATGGCCAGGCTGTCTTGCAGTTGACGTACACAATAGGTCGGACTGCCTGGCCCCAATAAAATTTCATCTGCCTCATAAATTGGAGCCACGATTTCTGGACTTTCAGGGCTAAAGGGGGTTCCCTTTTTTCGTACCGGCAGTACTTTTATATTCAGATTGAAGTTTTGCAGCCTTTGCTGTAAGTATGTTTTTATTTTTTCAGCAACTAAAGCGGAGTTTGGCTCGAATCCGGCCGGCGTTTCCAAAATAACTACCTGGCGGCTGTCGGGCAAGCGTTGAGCAACATATTCATGCGTTTTGCCACTGGTGGGAAGAGTTTCTCCAGAGCCAAGCAGCACAACAAGCCCGGGTGGTATTGTTTTCATGATTTTAAAATCAACCTCAATACTTCCAAAATATGATATCTCTAAATTTGCAGGCTGCTGCACAATTTGCAAGTCAGGCTTGAATTGTAATCCGTTTCCCTATACTGAAAAAGTAAAAATGCCCTATTGTTGAAGCAGCGACAGCAAGGACATGGCTGCCCTATAACCGGATATCGCTGCACCTTCCACGCGAGGCCCGCCAAACGCATCTCCGGCAAAGACCAATGCCGGCGGACCGGGGAGGTGAAGCATTGGCTCATGAAAAGTAGTCGTTGGCTGGCTGTAGCGCCAGCGTTGCAGCTCCCACTTAACTAAATCCCGATTAAGCCATTTGGATGCCGCCTCTAGTAATGCTTCAGCGATTTCCTTAGAATTTGTTTGCCAATGTCGTCGACTGTAATCAGCAGAGGCATGAATTGTCACAGCAAATCCATCTGGGGAAATCCCTTTCTGAAAATTATCAGCTATCCAGGCAATTGGCCCTTGTGAAAGATGGAGACCTCCGGGGTTTGGGAGTTCACTCGGGCCGGCAAAAAGCGCCATTAAAGCCAGGCAGGGATTGTAAGTAACCCTTTCTAAATCTTCACGGAGATTATCTGGCAGTTTAACTTGACCGGCGTCTAACAGCGCCAGTGACTGTGGGATCGGGGGTGTTAAAATTATCGCCTGGCCACGAAGTTGTTCCCCAGCTTCGGTATGAATGAACCAATGGGTACTCTCTCGAGAAACGGCCGTTACCCGGGTCTGCACCTGCACATTTAGATGCCGCGCCAGATATTTGGGAACGGCCGTCATGCCGTTACTGCCCCGATAACACGGGTGAACATTTCCAGTAGATGTTCCATCAGCCTGAGCGAAGCCATGGCTCCATTCGGTGACTATCCCAGCCGCTTGCCATTCAGCCACCCATTGTCGGAAGCGATCATTCCGCACCGTAAAAAATTGCGCGCCATGATCAAACCGGGCGTCGTCAAATCGCCGCGTCGCCATCCGGCCGCCCACGCCGCGCCCCTTATCAAGCACAAGGAGAGGGAAATTGGCTCGTTTCAACATCTGAGCGGCCGTTAAACCCGCCATGCCGGCGCCAATAATTAAGACAGGATCAACGTTACTGCGTTTCATTTAGGCAGTAATTGCGTTTTTGGAAGACGGTATGACAGCATCAAGAATTACCTTTTTACATTACTTGTTATTTTTATCAACAGTGGTTGCGTGAATGCGATCGATTTCCAATGTGAATTCGCCCTGCTGTTTATCGGCCAGCATCAAACCGAAGGAGCGGATTGAGGCTGGATTCAAGGGGCCTACGCCAGGTACGATGAAGCCGCGGTACAGGGGCATCATTTCAGTGAAGGGAATAGTAACTTCTTGCCAGGCATTGGCCTTGGTTGTAAACAAGGCGGTATAGGCAATTTCAGAACCAGTGGTTTCTGTACGAATCCGAAAGCGGTAGGTATTTCCATCTCCACGAACGCGGAGCACGATCCCATCATACACTCTTAAATCGTATGGGATCCATTGCGATCGAATGGATGCAAAGCCGCCATTGTTTTCTAGCGATAAGTCGCCGCTAAAGATTAGGCGCTGCAAATTACTGTCAATACGTACAGAACTTCTTGAAATGCCCCCCATCACGTCATCGTTTACCGGATACCACAATGGCTCTCTATCATTGAAATCAAATAGAACGGCCGTTGACGTCGCACTGCTTTCTTCTGGTTGTTGAGGCGGCTTATCATACGAATCTGCTGCTGGTTGTACTTCTGAAGTTTGACTGTCGCGGTTGGCCGATATGCCTACAGATGACTCTGCGGCAGCATGTGCAATTGGTAACTCTGACGGGTAGAAAGAGGAGGAAAAATTTGACTCGAGCATATTAATTCCAAAAATTATCAAGGCCATGCCTGCTAGAAAGAACCATATTAATTTTGTCATGATATAAATTTAGTCTGTGACCGTCACGCACGATCGATCTATTTTTAGTCAAGGATTTAAACTTAAGCATTATGAATTATAGATTTTGTTTATTATTTGCACAGATAAAGTCATAATTTTCTAATATTTGCACAGGATTGAGGGGCATCGGCTGTTTCCATGCCACTTACAATCAAGAAGTTCCCTGCCAAAAAGTTGTTCACCCATCTGACATTGAAGAACCTGCGCCCTGGGATTTGCCAGGGATAAATCTAACGGGTGATGACAACTATGGAATTCTAGATGCCAAAGGCTAATTCCTTCAAGGAAACTAACAAGTACGATCCGCTTTAAGAAACCATTGTCACCAAGGTCAAGGAATCGTGTACAAAAAACTTTTCGAAAAGAAAACGATTCCTCGCAAGCAAGCGCAGTTTTGTTCGCACAAAATACACAAGTTAAAAACTGCGCTTGCCTATGGCTGGGCCATTAATGTCAATTCAGTCTGGAATAATTGTCCCTCACGAATCAAGGTGAGGGTCACAATGTCACCCGCTTTTGTATTGAGTTCCAGATACTCAGACAGGCTGGTCCAATCTGTGATCGGTTGTTCATTAACGGCCGTAATGATGTCTCCCCCAATGAGATAACGGCGGTTGCCGATGATCACTTCCCTACCGGCGCCACGAATGCCGGCCGCTAGAGCCGGTCCATCTCGATAGAGCTGCGCGACTAAAATGCCCTTTTCGGCCGGTAAACTCAAGCGTTTGGCCAAATCAGATTCGATGGAGTACCCTAACAAGCCGATCCATGGATGGGGGTAACTCCCATTTTTTAGCAAGACCGGCACGATGCGTTTCACCGTATCCACTGGTACAGCAAACCCAATGCCTTGCGCGTTTTCACGGATGGCTGTGTTGATACCGATCACCTCCCCGCGAGAGTTGAGTAAGGGGCCGCCGGAGTTTCCGGGGTTGATGGCCGCATCGGTCTGGATCACGTCGAATATGACGTTGTCATCCTCCGTGCGTAACGGCCGTCCCAAGGCACTTACAACACCTGTCGTGAGCGTGCGGTCCAGGCCAAAGGGATTGCCGATGGCGATGGTTCGTTGCCCTACCCGCAAATCTTCAGACGAGCCGAGGGTTAACGGTTCGAGGTTGGGAGGCAAGGTTTCCAATCCCAACACAGCCAGATCATTAGGCGGGTCAATCCCAATTACCCGGGCTGGAATCGCGAAATCATCAGAAAACTTCACTTCAATCGTTTCTGCGCCTTCAATGACATGATAATTGGTGACGATATGTCCTTGCTCGTCGTAGACGAATCCAGAACCTGTGCCTTCATTAGGCGTCGGTCCAAAAAAGAAGCTGACCGTAATCACCTGGGCGGTAATATGCACGACTGAAGGGCCAACTCGCTCATATAGGTTGGTCACCAACTGCTCTTCCACATCAATTGGCTCCAACACATCATCGCCCAAAGGCGTAGGCGTGGCCACAATCACAAAAGGGGTTGCTGTTGCTGGCAGCGTTACGGTGAAATTTTGCGGTGTCGCCTGGCTGCAACTTGTTAAAGCCAAGGTCAAGATGAAGGGCCAACTAAATCGTGACAAGAACACTTTCATTATGGTCGTACCTATCAGATAAGAATCCGATTTACGCACCAAATTATATCATAAAGAATAAGGCCTAAGACAACATTACGTTTCTTACTGATCTACAATATAATCCCGGTGTGGATGATTTCATTTTGCAAACCAAACTGTATACCCCCCCGTTACGGTCGTCGCTCGTCCCCCGCGCAAAACTCATGCAGCAAATGGAAAATGGGCGCAACGGCCGTTTGTGGGAGATGTGGCTGGTACAGGCAGTCGCCCAGCAACAATTAAATGAAACAGAATTGGCCTTGGCCTTTCTTAGCCGCTGTTTGCGAGTGACTGCCCAAGAAAAATATGTGCGCCCTCATGGGATAAACAAAACCCTTATACAGACGTATAGAACCATGTAAATATGCCAAGTCGCCCTCGCTATCATAAGTGGCTGTTTAAACGGTCTGGCAACGGCCGTTGCCCACCCCTCAACCTAACAAAGCCAACAACGTTTCTTTGTTAAAATCACGCTGTTCTGCGGCATCCATCAGAAATGATGCCACATCTTCCAAGACGAGCGGCCATGTTAACGGCCGTAGCCGTTCTTGCACAACAGATTGCCAATTCGCTGAGGTTAACGGCTCCCCGCGCCACCCACTTTGCTGCAAGTTTTGATTTAAATGCGCCAAATTAGGGACTGGCCAATTTGGCTGCGTCAGGTACCACCACAAATCATAAACATCGCGCCCTTTGAGATAGTCGCGCTGCAAAATAGTATGAAGTTTGCCCGCCAAAAGTGTAGCCGGATCATGATGATATAAATTCAGAGGAACATGCCGGAATAACGAAGTCGTCATTAAGCCAGCTTGTGGCGGTGGATTGGTATCTACTTCGATTTTGATTGCCAAAACTTCAATTTTATGCCCTGATAGACCCAGTTCGTAGAGCAACCCACGAAAGCGTATAAATGCTTTGTTGACAACCTGTTTTTCGTTCAGATTCACATCAATCGTATACGCCTCCGCAGAAAAGTCGCGTACGATTCGCCGTAAATAGACGCGAAAATCGTATGCTTCTGGATCACGTTCTAAAGCAAAATCGAGGTCTTCAGAGTAACGCGGAATTTGATAAAGAAACCGCAAACTTGTGCCCCCACGAAAGGCCAACACCTGCATGCCGCCAGCGCGTTGTAAACTTTGTAATATACGCGCTTGTAAATATTCACGAACGGTGTGGATTGCTAAAAGGTTGGTTTCTGCAGAGGCAATCAGTTCATGTAAATACGCTTTCATAGTGGTTCGTACGCTTCCAACTCACGTTGCGCAATCGTTGTAATCAGGTCAGCAGCCCGTTGCAGTTTCGGTTTACCAGCCCGTTGTGCCAGGTTGTGGAGCCGCTCAATATCTAGAATTTCCAGGTTTTGCAACCGCAGCGATTCAATATACGCTTTTGAATCCCCCTGTGGGCGCAAATGAATGAGATCGAGCAACGCTTTTTCTGGCGTGGCTACATAGGCGTATTCATTTTCAACCAGCAACCGATATTCAATACCGAAGAATAAAGATGGATTGATGTGTCTGTATGTAAAACGGCCAAATTTATTTTCAAATTTGCTTGGACGCTGCGTGGTCACGTTGGTAATCACGGCCACGTGTTCTGGAATGAGGTGGTAGTAGGCTAATGCCATTTGTAAGCTTACATATGAACCAGACACAAGATGATTTGCCACAATAAATGGGTGCGGATTTTTATTGGGAAGTGTGTAAATCCCGCGCCGTAATTGAATAACTTTGTTGGCTTTTGTCCAATCATGCAACTGGCGCTGAGCTTGATGCCGTGACAAATTTCCAGCCAGCAGTAGAGACGTTTCAAACACTGGTTGATCTTGTACGATTTGTTGAAGTTGTTGCCAACGCATAATGGGTATTATGGCAAAAATCGTTAGTTATCGCAACGATTTGGGGGTTTTGGGGTGTTAACGGCCGTTAACTTTTTCGTAGGCATTGCCGAAGCCGTACTAACACCGATGATACTCAGTTTTGCCACCAGTCAACGAGCATCTACCCCAAGTCGTGCTGCTGGTAGATGCTTGCAGGTCAAGGAATGACCTCGTTTAGCAGTACGCAGGGCAACGGCCGTTGCCGGTGGACAATAAGCTGTGTACATTTGTGCCCACGAGCGCTTGTGATACCATAAAGTCACATTTTAGTTTGGAGAGAAGAATCCGGAGGCGGCGCAGCTTCCGTTTAATTTTGAAAACGTACCCTATGAAAAATCTGTTCAAAAAAATATTTAGCTCCAAAGAGGAGCCGTTTATTACCGTCGTTTCCGGCCTGCCGCGCTCCGGCACGTCAATGATGATGAAAATGTTGGACGCCGGCGGCATTCCACCCATCACCGACAATATCCGCGCGGCCGACGAGGATAACCCCAAAGGATATTACGAATTTGAGCGCGTCAAAGCGATGGACAAGGGGGATACGGCCTGGGTCGCTGACGCGCAGGGCAAATCGGTGAAGGTAATCTCGGCCTTGCTGAAACATCTTCCGGCCGATTACCAATATCGCGTCATATTCATCCGGCGCAATATGGATGAAATTTTGGCTTCACAGCGCAAAATGCTTGTTCGGCGCGGTGAAGACCCGGATAAAATGGATGATGTCGCCATGGCGCAGTTATTCGAGAAGCATTTGCGCCAGGTTGAAGGATGGCTGGCGGAGCAGCCCAACATGCAGGTGCTGTATGTCCATTACAGCGAGGCGCTGGCCGATCCCATCTCCAAAGCGCAGCAAATTAACAACTTTTTGGGTGGCGCGTTACAGCTCGAAAATATGGTTAGTGTGGTTGATCCTGATTTATACCGCAACCGCGCGGCAGGTTAAATATGGAAATATTGTTGCTCTCTACTGCCGAAGTTATCCAGGCGCTGCCAATGGACGCCGCGATTGCGGGCATGAAAACGGCGTACATGCAGCTTGCGACCAATATAGCTGCAATGCCCCTGCGCACCCATCTGGCCGTTCCGGGAGCGGGAACAAGCCTGTTTATGCCCGCTTTTTTACCCCAAACCAATGATATGGCGGTTAAGGTGGCGTCGGTTTTTCCCGGCAATCCGGACATTGGCCTGCCGACGATCCATGCTCTGGTTCTGGCGCTGGACGCCGCCACGGGACGGCCGTTAGCGCTGCTGGCGGGTGAAGCGTTGACGGCGATTCGCACGGGCGCAGGCGCGGGGGCGGCGACGGATGTATTGGCACGGCCGAATGCAGCCACGGTCGCGATTATTGGCAGCGGCGTCCAGGCCCGCACCCAGTTGGAGGCAATTTGCACCGTACGCAAGATTCGCGAGGTGCGCGTTTACAGCCCTAATCGTGATCATGCCCTGGCTTTTGCCGTTGAAATGGTCGGGCGCGGCCCAATTTCGGCGCAGATAAAGGTTGTAGCGGATGCGGACACGGCCGTTTCCGATGCAGACATCATTTGTACTGCGACCACATCCGACGTCCCTGTTTTTGACGGGCGCAACCTCAAACCCGGCGCACACGTCAACGCCGTCGGCTCCTACCTGCCCACGATGCAGGAAGTGGACGTGACGACCATCCAAAAAGCACTGGTTGTAGTTGATCACCTGGATTCTGCGCTTGCAGAAGCGGGCGATTTAATCATACCATTGCAGCGCGGAGCCATTGCACGTAACCATATCCATGCCGAACTGGGTGCAATTATTGCGGGCCAAAAAACAGGGCGTACCAACCCGCAACAAATCACCTATTTCAAATCGGTCGGCGTCGCCGTCCAGGACGCTGCCGCGGCCGGCATCGCCTTGCGCAACGCTGCTGCGCTCAACCTGGGAACAAAAATCATTCTGTAAGGTGGTTTGGGAATATTTTGAACAGAATTTACAGGAATTTGTTTGACATTGGGCGCGGTGAATTTCACCAGTACGATTCGATTTACCCTCTCTCGATCTAAACTCAGACGTTCTTAACCTTATTTGCCCCCCTTTCTCCGCACGTTATACTTGCTCCTAATATTTATTGTAGGAAGATGAGCTATGCAGTTTAGAGCGCCCAAACGCACTTTTCGATATGCCGGCTGGCTGATTGTTTTTGGTACCTTGCTGGTTTTTGTGGCTGGCTGCCAACAAAACGCGCCGGAGGAAACGGCCGTCCCCCCGACGCCGGAAACTGCAACCCTGCCAACGGTAACGGCCGTGCCCACACGCGCGCGCGATTTTATCGTTATCGCCACCGACGCTCCACTGCCGCCCTTCACCCGCTTTGATGATTTTGGCAACGTCGAAGGCTTCAATAACGACATCATGGAAAATATCGCTGCGGCGGCGGGTTTTGAATATGAATTTGTCGTGACCCCATACCAGGGTGTGCTGGATGTGCTTGCTACAGGCGGCAGCGCCGACTTTGACGCCGTCATGTCCAGTTTGCTTGTGCCGGAGAATCCACCGGAAGGGATTGTGTTCACCGAACCCTATTTAGAAGTCGGGCAGGTTTTGCTGGTATTGGCGGATGAAAATACTATTCGCAGCTTTACCGATTTGCAGCCGGGAACGGCCGTTGGCGTGCAATACGGCAGCTATGCGGAAGAAACCGCGCGTGAAATGCTTCAAATCAGCGATGATGATCTGTTTAGCGAGTATGAGAAACCCAACCAGGTTATCCAGGCCTTGATCGATGAAACCGTACGCGCGGTCGTTATTGATAACCATACGGCCGAATATTTTACCGAAGCGTTTCCCCAACAGTTGAAAATTGTGGGCGCGGGAGAGGACGCCTGGATAACCAGCAAAGCTTACGGCATCGCCGTGGCCGCCAATAACCCGGAATTGTTGGCGCAGCTCAATGCCGCCATCACCCAATTACAGGCCGACCAGGTAATCAAACGCCTGACGGTCGCCTGGTTGATTCTGGATGACATCACAACCACCAGCATTGATGCCGGCGAGTCCCGTGTGGGCACGCCCGCTGGAGAATTTTTTATTGGCGTCGTGGGTGAGCTAACCGATATGGACCCTGCCAGCCTGTCGCCTGACTTTATAGGCTGGGAACTCAGGAATAATACCATGAGCGGTCTTACCATGTTTAATGCCGACAATGAATTGCAGCCCGTTTTGGCCGAAGGCGCGCCAGAAATTTCTGAGGATAAACTGGAATATACCTTCCGACTGAAACAAGGCTTGCTGTTTCCCGACGGCAGCGAATTCACGGCCGATGATGTTGTCTGGTCGGTGCTGCGCGCTTCCCGTTTGGGAAACTTCTTAGTCAACGATTTCCTGAAAGACGCCAATGAGGATAATTTTGCCGATAATGACGCCGTGCAGGCGTTGGATCCGTTCACCGTCAAGTTTGTTTTGCAGGAACCTACATCCTATTTCCCCAGCCTGCTGGCGACGCCGCCCTTTTTCCCGATTAGCAGTGAATGTTATGCGGAAACGGCCGATCCCGGCAGCGCCTGCGGTGGTTTAGGTCCCTATACGATCGCAAGCTGGACGCCCAACGACCGCATGCGTCTTAAAGTCAATCCACAATGGCCGGGCCGCCCGGCGCCGGCGTTCGAGAACATCATTGTGCGCTTTTATGATGATCCCGCCGTTATGCGTAAATCCCTGGCCGAATTCCAATCGATTGACCTGGCCTGGACGGGTCTGCCCTACGGCGATTTTGTGGAACTGAGCAACTTCGATGTGGATGCGGACGGCAATGCAGACATCGCGCCCTGGGATGGCCCGGCAACATTTAAAAGCTACATGATTTTTGAACAGAAAACGCCCCCCTGGGATAACCGCAAGGTGCGAGAGGCAGTTTCGTATGCGTTGGATCAAGAGAGTTTGTCGACTGAGGTTTTCGCAAACGGCCGTTTACCGCTGCTGAGTCCAATTCCCAACGATGTGCCCGGCCATGTTGATGTCCTCCCTGCGCGTGATGTTGAAAAAGTGCAATCCTTGATGCTGGAAGTAGGGTATACGGCCGAAAATCCGCTCGAAATTGAGATCTGGTATGTGAATGACGGCCGATATAGCGACGTCGAAGAACAATATCTCAATGCAATTCGCCAGCAGTTAGAATCCACCGGCGTCTTCCGCGTGACGATTTCCGGGGCAGGCTGGGATGAATTTCGCGGCCAGATTTCCCAATGCGGCTACCCGGCTTATGTGCTTGGCTGGCCTTCTCCGGGCAAGCCGGTTAACTATCTGGACGCCAGCAGTTGGACCGATTTCTTTGTGCAGAATACAGATCGGGTTTTTTGTTCCAATTATGAAAGCGATGAAATGGACAGATTGGTTCAGGCAGCGCGTGAAGAATTAGACCCGACGGCGCGCGCTGAGCTTTTGGCTCAAATGCAAACCTTATGGGCCAATGACCTGCCTACGTTGGACCTCACGCAAGAGCCGCGCCGCGCGCTTTCGCTTTCCAAGGTAGACAATGTGCGTGTCGACGCGCTGGGTATGCTGCATTATGAGTTATTGACGAAAAGCGGGGGGTAGGAATAAGAATTATGAAGGGAGTTGTCAAATCTTCGTGCTACTTACTCCGGTGAAAATATCTTCCCGGAAGCGCCACGATAACAAGCTTCCGGGAAGTTGGTTTTTATTTTTGGTGGTGCGCCGCAGTGTATGACGACTCTTTGCTTTTATTTAGGCTGCATTTTGTTGTTGTTTACGTTTGGCTGCTTTGGCGCGTGGCCCTACCAGGCGCTCGTTTCCCTGGATGACGCGTTTGAGGTTTGTGCGCAAAGCCCAGGTAACCACCAGTAAGGAGATCATTCCGCCAACCATATATGCCCACGTGTCAGCATAGCCGGGGACGCCGGCTGCATACAAAATGATGAAACACACAGGGATCACAATTGCCATCGTGAGAGAGGCAATTGACGCCATACCCACACCCAGCAACATGCCGGCCATAACCAGAAAAGCGATGGGGAACATGGGCCACCAGAGGGCCGCCGCCCAGCCAACGTTCGGCCCCGTGCCTGCGCCGCCGCGCCAGCCTAAAAAGATAGACCAGTTGTGACCGACCACAGACATCACGCCGGCAAGCGAGAGCAGCCAGGGCAGCAGGACTGGATCAAGGACGTCAGCAAAAAAGAAGCGCGCCAGCCAGACAGCCGCTGCGCCTTTTATGACATCGCTCAGCGCAGTGACAATGCCGGTCCCGACTCCGGCAGCCCGGTAGGAGTTGGTTCCTCCTGTTCGGCCGCTGCCATATTCCAGAATGTTGATTCCTTTGGTTGCTTTGACGTAAAGATATCCAAAAGGAATTGCGCCGCAGATATAACCAATGAGCGCCGCAGCTAAGAAATATATGAAGTTCAAAGTATTCTCCTCTTCCAATCAGATTTGAACGGCCCCAAATCGAGGCCACAGGTAATTCCCGGAAAGTAATTTGGAAATAAACGCTGAGGATAACCCGGGAATTCCTCAAGGAAACCGCAGATTTTTAGGTTGCCTATTTTTCTAAGAACCATCTGCAGTTTACCTAATCGTACAATAAAAAACACGAAACGGCCGTTCAGGTTACTCAATTTTCAAAGAGATTTCACTAATTTCGCCTGAAATAATCAAAAAACCCCGCGATACAGGTGCCTCTCGCTCCCCAAAAGAAACAATTACCTGCACCAACTCCGGATAATAAGCCTGAGCGATATCGGTCGCGGATGGTTCGGGAGTACCGGCAGGATGCGAATGGTAGGCTGCTAAAAGCTCTAATCCCTGTGTTTCCGCATCCAACATCGCTGCCAACTGCTGGGTTGGATTCATCTGGTAAAGTGTCGGGCTGTGCAGCTCGTTTTCGATTTGATAGAGATGGCTAACGCACCCATTTTCCCCGGCCAGTAAACCACACCCTTCATCCGGGTAATCGGCCGTTAAATGGGACAGCATCATATCATAAATAGCGCGTTTAATTATGAGTTGTTGGTGCATCTCAAAGCCCCAATATTATCGACACATGTGCCTTTCCGCAATGCGGTGTGAATACATTTACTTAGCCCACATTTTTTGTACAATAGCAGATGAAAACCAGATTCAACTAAGTTATACTGCAAGCCGCTGCAAAATCTTATTCGATTGACAGCGGTCTTCAGACAAGGAGACTTTCTATGTGTGTGCGAAATAATCCCGTTCATTGCATCCTTCCACCTTTTATTCTGCGGTCAATTGCTGAGAATGGGACCCCGTCACAACAAGCGCAGGCGCGCCAAAATTTGATCACTGGCGGGCAAATGCGCAATCAGCGTGAAGATTATGTGCCTATGGCGCCGGACTCACCACGCCTCTCTTCCCCTGATCTGCAGCGTCTGATCTATGATGCGCAAAATGGCTCTGCGCTGCCCGGCGTATTGGTGCGCAGTGAAGGTCAGCCCGCCAGTAATGATGTCGCGGTAAATGAATCATATGATGGCGCAGGGGCAACCTATGATTTGTTTAAGGCGGAATACGGCCGTAACTCGATTGACGACCAGGGCATGTACCTTAAATCAACCGTCCATTACCGCGTAGGTTACGACAACGCCTTTTGGAACGGCCAACAGATGGTTTATGGCGACGGAGATGAAAACTTGCCGGTTGAAGATCGTCTGTTTAACCGCTTTACGATTGCAATTGACATCATCGGGCATGAACTGGCCCATGGCGTTACGCAGTTTTCTGCGGGTCTTGTTTACCAAAATCAGCCCGGCGCACTTAATGAATCCATGTCGGATGTGTTTGGATCTTTGGTCAAACAGCGTGTGCTGGGTCACTCTGCTTTTGAAGCGGATTGGATCATCGGGGAAGGCTTGTTCACGCCGCGCGTCAATGGCGTCGGCATTCGCTCTATGAAAGAGCCGGGCAGCGCATTTGATGACCCGGTGTTGGGGAAAGACCCACAGCCGGGACATATGGACGATTATGTCAATACAAGCAGTGATAATGGGGGCGTCCATATTAATTCAGGCATTCCCAACCGCGCTTTTTATATATCGGCCGTTGAGTTGGGTGGTTTTGCGTGGGAAAAAGCCGGACGCATCTGGTATGTAACGCTGCGCGATAAATTAAATAGCGGTTCCAATTTTGCTGATGCAGCGCGCCTGACGCATCAAACAGCAGGCGAATTATTTGGCGACGGCAGCCTTGAGCAGCAAGCTGTAAAAATCGGCTGGGCTGCTGTCGGCATAACGATCGATGTGGACGGCGATAACGGCGACGACGATGATGATGACCCTCAACCGGGAGGCTGTCTGCCCGGCATTCTCGCTGCTGAATTTATGCGCGGCTTTTTTGCTAAATAAAATTCTGGTTGATCGACATGGGAGGTAGATAAAGATTGCAGATAACTTTTGAACGCAGCGGCGGTTTTATGGGGTTGATTATTCGCACCACTGTGGACACGCATTCGTTACCGGCAGATGAAGCCGCTTCCCTGGAACAAATGGCGGCGCAGGCGCACTTTTTTGAACTACCCGAAATGTTGGAAAATGATGGCGGCGCTGATCAGTTTGTGTACAAATTAACGATCGAAACGGAAGGGCAGCGGCATACGGTTCAGACTACTGACACGGCCGCGCCGCAAGAATTACAGCCGTTGCTCGACCAGTTGACGACATTGGCGCGGCAAAACCCGCAAAGGGACAATTTTGCTGAAGATGTCGCTGCAGATGAAGGGTAGAGGATATGAAACGGCCGTTTATGCTGTTCCAATCAGGGTGTGAGCGCCGCCAGGAGTTTTTGTACGCCCTTATCTTGCAGCCAGAGCATGGCGCGCGCGTGTTCGTTGGCATGGGCGATATGCGCCAGGGGCTTTGAGGTAAGCTGCATCGGGGTAGGGCCATGCAGCTCGTTGACAACCGGCAGCAGCCGTTGGGCGTCAAGGCCAAGTCTGACTGCCGTCGCCATGAAGCGATCATGCTGCCGATTGGCGCGCGCTTCACCGGATGTAATCACATAGGAGACATCGGTCTGGCGCAGCGCCGTCAGCGACAGCCTGTTAAGCGCAGCGCCCAAATCAATCACGACCTGGTAACCCGCTGCGCGCAAATGCTTCAACAAGGCTGTTAATGTGTCTGAGCGTGGTTTTTCATTCCCTGAAATGAGTCGGCCCGGGGTTGGAATGACAGCCAGGCCGGCGCGATACTGCTGCATGTGCGCGCCAATTAGCTCAGGCGTCAGGGCATTGGGCTTGTGGTTCAACAACTCTACGATATTGGGTGCGTGATACAAACTGAGACGCGGCGCAATGCTTCCCAGAGGTAGGTCCAAATCCAGCAAGACAACCGGCCCTCCATCCTGAAAGGCCATTGCCCGGCTCAATTGGATGGCGACCGTGGTTGTGCCGACGCCGGGCGCGGCGCCAAAGAGCGCCACAACCCGTCCGATTTTGTCAGCGCAGGGTGATTTATGGCGTAAAACGGCCGTTATATGCGCCAGCAATTCTGCACTTTGAAACGGCTTTACTACATAATCATTTGCTCCCACAGCAAACACACGCTGCCGGTTTTCACGCGTCAAACTTGCGGTCAGGAAAATAACCGGTACGTTCGCAAGCTCCGGCATTTGGCGGACTCGGGCGCACACTTCAAACCCATTCATACCCGGCATCATTACGTCGAGAATAATTAAATCCGGTTTTTGCTCCTGGGCTATTTCCAGGCCGTCCAGACCATCTTGCGCCAGAAGCACTTCGAACCCGGATTGTAGAAGCTGCTGCTTCAACAGGTTGCGAATGAGAACCTCATCATCAATGACAAGAATCTTTTTGGCTGTTTTTACGTATTTTTGCACTTCAAACATCAACCTTATCTACAAGACTTGATCTTAAAGTTACCAAAATCCGATTACAAATTTTCTTAAGTCAGCGTCCCGTTTTGCCGGAGAGAACGTTGTTTGTGAAAATGAAAATGCTGGGCAGCGGCTAAAAATTATGCTAATGTTGGCGGCGCTGTCTCAGGTAACGGCCGTGTTCAATACAGCACATTTTTAATTTAAAATTATCTTGGCATGCGAAATTGTCCCTCCCTTGCAGTTCCCTATTATTTGCGGACAATTTCTCAGACGATATAGGAGCAGAAAAGTGGATTGGACGGTATTAGTCGTAGACGATGAACTGCTTACGCGCGACCTTTTACGTATGATGTTGGAACGAGCGGGTTTTGAGGTTGTGGAAGCAGGAGATGGGCGGGACGCCCTACAAAAAGTCAACCGGCAGGCGCCTGACCTGATTATTTTGGACGTCATGATGCCGGATATAGACGGCTATCAAGTTTGCCGTACTCTGCGTCAGCAACAAAAAACAGCCGGCATACCTGTTCTGATGCTCAGCGCCAAGACCCAGCCGGAAGATGCTGAAGAAGGTCTGCGCGCCGGCGCGACCCGCTATTTGCCCAAACCCATCACCTATAATGATTTGATCCGCAACGTACGCGAAATTTTAACCGGCGATCCTGATTGATTTCTATAAGACACAAAAGTTTTGGAAACTTTTGTATTTTTTACAATCAACCCGTAACAATTTTCCTGGCTTGCGTTAATTGAGCCTGAACGGCCGTTTTTCCCGTTCCTCCTTCTATATTGCGCTGCGCCAAAGCGGCTTGCACCTGCAAAACATCCGCCGCATCCACACCAAAGTTGGGGCTGATAGTTTGCAGATCGGCTGGGCTCAATGCAGTCAATGGAACCCCTTTTTCTTCCGCCAGCCGCACCACCCGTCCTACCAGCCCGTGCGCTTCACGAAAAGGCACGTCCTGTTTGACCAGATAATCTGCCAGTTCGGTGGCCAGCAGACCCGGCTCTAGCTGCTGCGCCATCTCGTCCGGCAAAAGGGTGAGCGTTTTGATTACGCCCGTCATGACCGGCGCGGCCAGCGCCAGTGTGTCGAAAGCGTCAAATACCGGCTCCTTATCTTCTTGCAAATCCTTGTCATAGCTGGACGGCAGTCCTTTTAAAGTCACAAGCAGCCCGGTCAAATTGCCGATCAAACGGCCGCTTTTACCGCGCGTCAGCTCAAGCGTGTCGGGATTCTTTTTCTGCGGCATAATGCTGGAGCCGGTGCTGTAGGCGTCGTCCAGGCGCACAAAACGGAATTCGGCGCTGCTAAAGATGATTAACTGCTCCGAAAGACGACTCAGATGCAGGCCAACCATGGCGGCGGCAAAGAGAAAGTCGGCCACAAAATCCCGGTCGGAAACAGCGTCGAGGCTGTTGGGTGCGACGCTGTCAAAACCTAGTTCTTTCGCCAGCCACTGCCGGTCAACCGCAAAGGCAGAGCCGGCCAACGCCGCCGCGCCTAGCGGCAGAGCCGCCGCCCGCTGACGCGCCTGCGTAAAACGCTGCCGATCGCGTTCCAGCGGCCAGAAGTGGGATAAAATCCAATGTCCCCAGATAACCGGTTGGGCATGCTGCAAATGGGTGTAGCCCGGCAGCGGTACGTCAAGGTGGGCGGTGGCATGGTCAACCAGCGCCTGCTGAAGTTCCAAAATGATGGCGTTGATCTGGTCGCATGCGGCCATTACCCACAGGCGGAAATCAGTTGCAACCTGGTCGTTGCGGCTGCGCCCGGTGTGCAGCTTACCGCCCACAGGGCCGATCAACGCAATGAGACGCCGTTCAACGGCCGTATGAATATCCTCATCAGCCTGCGCAAATACAAAGCTGTCCGCGTCGAACTCAGCGCGTACCTGTTCCAGCCCGGCCACAATCTGCGCCGCCTCTTCCGGCGTGATAATGCCAGACCGCGCCAGACCGCGCGCCCAGACGATGCTGCCGTGAATATCTTCGTTGTACAGCCGCGCGTCAAACTGGATGCTGGCGTTAAATTGGTGTACCAATGCGTTCGTCTCTTTGGCGAAACGGCCGCCCCATAGTTTGCTCATTTAACCTCCTGGAAGTTGTGTAATCGAGCCATCAAATAGTTAGCAGACCGGGCCACGCGTTGTGAGCGGCCGTTTCAATTTGCAGCGCCATGCTCATGAGCGATAATCGGCGTTGATGCTGACGTATTCGTGCGTCAGATCGCTGGTCCACACCGTCGCTGCACCCAGCCCTGAGCCGACAGCCAGCAAAATCTTGAAGGCCGGTTCGGCAAAAACGGCCGCTGCGTCCGCTTCGGCGTAACCGGTTGGCGTACCGTGGGCGACAAGCTGTAGCTCCTCCGCGTTTGCAACCCCAATCCATAAATCGACCTGATTTTGATCAAAGGGAACGCCGGCGCGCCCGGCGGCCATCAGCAAACGACCCCAGTTGGCGTCGCTGCCGGCGAAGGCGGTTTTTACAAGCGGCGAGATCGCCATGGTGTTGGCGATTTGATGCGCGGCGGCGTCACCAGCGGCGCCGCGCACGTTGATCTCCACAAATTTGCTGGCGCCTTCCCCATCGCGCACAATCATTTGCGCCAGCGTGGTACAAATCTCATTCAGCGCCCGGCTAAAGATTTTTGTGCTGGTTTCGTCCGCTATTGTCACGCCGCTGGCGCCGTTGGCCAGCAGCAAGACGGTGTCGTTGGTGCTGGTGTCGCCGTCGATGGAGATGCGGTTGAAGCTGTGGTTAACGGCCGTATCCAGCAGCCCCTCCAACACATCCGGCGTTATGGCGGCGTCGGTCGTCAAAACCGCCAGCATCGTGGCCATGTTGGGGTGAATCATGCCGGCGCCCTTCGCCATGCCGCCAATCGTCACGCGCCCGCCGGGCAGATCAACCGCCAGCGCCAACTGCTTCGGATGCTTATCGGTTGTCATGATGGCCTGGGCAGCCAGACCGCCGTTTTCGGTTGTGAGATTGGAAACGGCCGTTTTGACGCCCCCCGCCATTTTTTGCATGGGAAGCTGCACACCAATGACGCCGGTGGAGAGCAGCAGCACTTCCTGCGGCTGACAGCCCAAAGCCTTTGCCGCTAACCGCTGCGTCTGGCGCGCGTTTTCCAGTCCGGGCTGTCCCGTACACGCGTTGGCGTTACCGGCATTGGCCGCTACCGCTTTGATGTGGCTGTTATTGACTTGTAAAGTCTCTCGATCCACAATAACCGGCGCAGCCTGAACCTGGTTTTGGGTAAAAACGGCAGCGGCCGTACAGTCGCTCGCTGAAACCAGGAGCGCCAGATCCAGGCGCTCGGCGTACTTGATATGCGCCGCCGCGACCCCGGCCATGAAACCAATGGGGCTGGTTACGCTGCCGTCACTTAAAGGTTTGATAAGTTCCATCACAATCACTTGTGTCAATGCCTAATCCCGTTTGAACTTTGAATAATCGGGCGCGGCATAGCGGGTTTTGCCGCCGTCGCTGACCTCCATCATGGCCTTCACCTTCATTTGCAGACCGAATAGCGTGATGAAGCCGACGGCGTCTGATTGATCGTAGACATCTTCCTGCCCAAAGGTGGCGAAATCTTCCCGGTACAGGCTGTGGGGGCTGGAACGGCCGATTACAATCACATTGCCTTTGTACAACTTCAATTTTACCCAGCCGGTAACGTCTCCTGAGTGTAATCGATGAAAGCCTGCATCGCCTCGCGCAGGGAATGGTACCATTTGCCAAAGTAAACCAGTTCAGCATACCGCACCGCCATTTGTTCTTTGTAGTGTACCGTATCGCGATCAAGGCAAAGCGATTCCAGCTCGCGATGGGCCGCATAGAGCAGCGTGCCGCCCGGCGTTTCATAAACGCCATGGGATTTCATGCCAACCAGGCGATTTTCAACCAGATCAACGCGCCCAATGCCATGTTTGGCGCCCAGTTTGTTTAAAGTTTCAATCAATATGGCCGGCGGCAACTGCACATCATTCACGGCGACAGGAATTCCCTTTTCAAAATCAATCTTGACCACTTCCGCTTCGTCGGGGGCGTTTTCCGGCGAGGTTGTAAACAGAAACATCGATTCTTCCGGTTCATTGGCCGGGTCTTCCAGGATGCCGCCTTCGTGGGAGATGTGCCACAGGTTGGCGTCGCGGCTGTAGATTGATTTTTCGGTATGAGTGACGGGTACATTGTGCTCGCGCGCATAGACCAGCGCATCTTCCCGCGAGCGAATGTCCCACTCGCGCCAGGGCGCAATCACTTTCAGGGTCGGATTAAGCGCCTTGTAGGTCAGTTCAAAACGCACCTGGTCATTGCCCTTACCGGTCGCGCCATGCGCCACGGCGTCGGCGCCTTCCGCTTCGGCAATGGCGACCTGCCATTTGGCGATTAAAGGACGCGCCACGGACGTGCCGAGCAGATATTGACGCTCATACACTGCGCCGGATTGCAGCATGGGGAAGAGGAAATCTTTGGCGAATTCATGGCGCAGGTCTTCGATGTACACTTTGCTGGCACCGCTGGCGAGAGCCTTTTCGCGTAGACCTTCCAGTTCAAAGTCGCCCTGGCCAATATCGGCGCAAAAACAGATGACTTCGCAGCCATAGTTTTCGCGCAGCCAGGGTACGATGACCGAGGTGTCGAGCCCGCCGGAATAGGCGAGTACTACTTTTTTAGCTTGTTGTATTTGACATGGGTAAAACTCCTTTTTCTCTTGTACTTGGTTTTTGTAAAATTATGGTTGGTTTACGTGCTGCGGATTTCACGGGAATAGTCAGGGGTATCACGGCCGGGATAGGACCGAGATGCAAAACAACGGCCGTTTCATCACAGGCATGGATGAGCGGGCAGTTGGCGCAATCGCGCCAAACTTTTTCTGGAAAGCGCCCCATGCTAGTGACGCTGAAGCCCAGCTTGAGGAAAAACGGCGTCACACGGGTGAGCGCAAACAGGGTCGGGATTTGGCGCAGTTTGGCCTGTTCGATTAGCGCCCGGACGATGGTACGGCCGTAACCAAACCCCATCGCTTCATCCGCCACCGCCAGAGAACGCACTTCGGCCAGCGCAGTCGAATGCAAAAACAAGGCGGCGCAGGCGACAATCACTCCGTTTGGGTTCACGCCGACCAGCCAATCTGGCAGCGTTTCCTGAATGGAAGCGGTCGTGCGCGGCAGCATGTCGCCGCGCCGGGCGTGTTCATTCACCAGTGAAGTGATGCCGGGAATATCTGAAATGCGGGCTGAGCGAATGTTCATGCTGATTAGCCTGGTAGTCTGGAAGTCGTGTGGTCCTGTCGTCTCTAGGACAGCTCTCCAGACATCCGCATTAGGTTTGTAGTGACCGCTTTAGCGGTCGGTGATTAGGAAATCACAGACGACTAAAGTCGTTACTACAAACATGATTGACATAAATTACGACGCGCCATTGATGCATTGCGCAATGATGTCTACGGCCGCATTGATCTCGTCTGCGCCAATGATGAGCGGCGGGGCCAGGCGCAGCACATTTTCGCCGGCGTTGATAACCAGCAGTCCATTTGCGCGCGCCTGCGTGATGAGGTCGGAAACGGCCGTTTTCATCTCGACGCCCACCAGCAGCCCGAACGCGCGCACTGCCACAATCTGGTCTGACTCCAGCGTTTGCAGGCGATGGCGTAAATAAGCGCCGTTAGCCCGTACCTGTTCCAGGAAAGCCGGCTTGCTGACGCGGTCGAAGACCACTTCGGCGGCGCGGCAGACCAACGGGCCGGCCGCAAACGTGCTGCCGTGATCGCCGGGCTTGATTTCATCCGCCACCGCTTGCGTCACCAGCGCTGCGCCAATCGGCAGCCCACCTGCCAGCGGTTTGGCCAGGGTCATTATGTCGGGGATCACGCCATATAGTTGGTACGCCCACAGCGCGCCGGTGCGGCCTAGACCGCACTGCACCTCGTCAAAAATCAAAAGCGCCTGATGTTGGTCGCATAGAGCGCGCAGCCCCGCTAAAAATTCAGGCGCGGCCGGATTGACGCCGCCTTCACCCTGCACCGGCTCCACGATCACGGCGCAGGTGTTGGCGTTGATGGCCTGTTCTGCTGACTCAAGATCGTTGTAGTCAGCGAAGGTCACGCCGGGCATGACCGGCTCAAAGGGTGTGCGGTACTGCTCTTTGTAGGTTGCAGCGAGCGCGCCCATGGTACGACCGTGAAAGCCGCCCGAAAAGGCCACGATGCCGGTTTTGTGCGGCGCTTCGAGCTTTGTTTTGGCATATTTGCGCGCAAATTTGAGCGCCGCTTCATTGGCTTCTGCGCCGGAATTGCAAAAATAGACCTTGTCGGCAAAGGAGTTTTCAACCAGCCGCTGCGCCAGAGCGGCGTGGGGAGCGGTGTGATACAGGTTGCTGACGTGGATTAATTTGGCGGCCTGGTCGCAAACGGCCGTTACCCATGCCGGATCGCTGTGACCCAGGGCGGTGACGGCAATCCCTGATGAAAAATCGAGATATTTTTTGCCGTTGGCGTCAAATAAATAGGCGCCCTCTCCGTGGGTGAAAACAATGTCAGGACGCACATAGGTCTGCAAAACATAGTTTGATTCAGCCTGAATAATTGCTTCTGAGTTCATTGGCCTCCTTTAATTTGAAGTGACATGACGCTGATGTCTTGCCGCCATGTCCAGCCGCTGTTTTCCCAAAAGAGACGGCCGTTTTCATTTGTATGGTAAATAAACAGATGGCACTTTTGAATGCCTGCCCGCGCCAATTGACCCAAACTTTTGTCAGCCAGGGCGCGCGCGATCCCTTGTCGCCGCAAGCCGGGGTCAACCGCCAGGTGATAAATATAACCGCGCCGTCCATCGTGGCCGCATAAAATTGATCCGACGACGTTTTGTTCGTCCAGCGCCACAAAGCTCATGCCCGGATTGCGCGCCAGAAAAGATTGGATATTTTCATGCGCGTCTGCGCCGCTCAAACCAATGCCTTCACAACGCCGCCAGAGAGCCAGCGCCTGATCATAATGTGCGATCCGCATGTCCGTCAGAGTTACCATGTTTGCTGATCCTTATGCCTGAAAGCACGTGCCCCCGCCTGTGTCAAGCCCGGCTAAATCCACAATGCGCGCCTGCCGCACGCCGCGCGCAATCGCATCCAGCGCCGCGCCTACTTTGGGAATCATACCACCGCTGATGACGCCGTCGGCAATGAGCTGCTCTGTTTCCTTTGGCGTCAACTGCGCTAAAACTTGATCATCTTTGAGGACGCCGGGCACATTGGAGACAAAATCCAGTTCCTCGGCCTGCACGGCCTGGGCCACAGCCGCAGCCGCCTCGTCGGCGTTGACGTTATAGGTCAAACCATCTAAGCCGAGCGAAATGGGAGAGAGAACGGCCGTTATTCCCATTTGCGCCAGCTTCTGCAGCAGATCTGCCCGCACAGAAACAATTTCGCCGACATATTCCAGATCGACGCCGGGATGCAGTTTTTTCCGGCAGCGCAGGATGCCGCCGTCCACGCCGCTGAGACCCAGCGCATCTACGCCTTCCGCCAGCAGCGCCTTCACAATGATTTTGTTGCTGTGGCCGGAGAGCACCATCTCGGCCACGCGCAGCGATTCCAGATCGGTGACGCGCAGGCCGTTCACTTTTTTGGGTTGCAAGCCAAGTTTGGCCTGCATGCCCGCAATCGCCCTGCCGCCGCCATGCACAATTATGCTGGATTCGGCCGTTTCCGCCTGCATGTGGGCTACTTTTGTCGCCAAAACCCCCAAAAATCCGGGATCGCTGAGTTCGTTACCGCCAATTTTTAGCACGTGCATCTTGTTAAATCAGTCCTGTTGTCTCTTCAAATCCAAACATCACGTTCATATTTTGCACCGCCTGGCCGGCGGCGCCTTTGACCAGATTATCGGTGGCTGACGTGATGATCAGCATATTGCCGGCGAAGGTGAGCGACATCACGCAGCGATTGGTGTACACCACATGCGCCAGGGTCGCCAGTTCGCTGGGCGGCAGCACCTGTACAAAGGGTTCGGCTGCGTAAGTTTGGGCGTAAAGATCGTATACGGCCGTTTCATCAACAACGCCGGCCAAAGGTACATAAATGTTGGCCAATATGCCGCGCGGTACGGGCAGCAGGTGGGGGCAAAAAATCAGCTTTGGCGGGTCAGGACGCCACCAGCCGATGACCTGCTCCATTTCCGGCAGGTGGCGGTGGTTGCGGCCGATGCTGTAGGGTGAAAAATTATCGGCGACTTCGACAAACAGGGTGTTGGTTTTGGGCTTGCGCCCGGCGCCGGAAACGCCCGATTTGGCGTCGATGATGATGTCGCCTGCGAGCGGCAGACCCGAGGCCATGATAGGCTGCAAGGCCAGCAGGCTGGTGGTTGTATAGCAGCCTGGATTGGCGACGAGGCGCGTTTCGGCCAGGGCGTCGCGCGCAAATTCGGTCAGGCCATAAACGGCCGTATCTATTAATTCGGGCGCAGGATGGGTAACGCCGTACCATTTTTCATAGACGTCCACATCCTTGAGGCGAAAATCTGCGCTCAGATCAATGACTTTGCTGCCGGCTTGTAGAGCGGAAACGGCCGTTTGCGCCGCTGCGGCATGGGGTAAACACAGAAATACCAGCTCAGCTTGATCTAAGGGCGCGTCATCAGATGCAATCAACGCTGCGTCTGGCGCGCCGGGGAAAACCTTTGCCAGCGTTTGCCCGGCGTAAGAATTTGAGGTAGCAAACTGGAGTTCTACCTGCGGGTGACGCCGCAGCAGCTTGATCAATTCGCAGCCTGTATAACCAGTTGCGCCAAAAACGCCAACTTTACGTTTCATTTCCTTTTTCCTCGGCCAAAAAAAAACCGCCAGACCCTTTGTGGCCTGGCGGTTTGCGCATGTCTTCTTTTTACCTTTACAGGTCAGACAACCTCAAACTCCAGACCATACGGTCCGGCGGCGGCGAATACGACGTGGTGCGGGCTGCCTGTTTATCTGCATAATGGGCAAGATTGTAACAAATGATCGCAAGTTGTCAACGGTTGCGTTCCGCCAATCAAAATAAATTAACGCCGACGGCCGTAACCGCAGCGCCAAGAAAAAGTTAGCAACCTGCGCAAGTCAAAAAGCAAGTCAATTGAAAAAATCACCGTCGTCAACCAATTGGGTAAAATAAAGACAACACAACCCAAATCTTACCCAGCGATCAACCCGCAGACGGCAAAATGCCGCACCAAATCAAAAATCAAAATCGCGTCAACCTGGGTTTATTGATTCTGCTGCTATACATGCTGATCAATAAGGATTGGATTTCCGTCGGGGTCAACCGCGACAAAACTTGCTGGCCCTGTAGAAGTTTCATCAGCTTCGGTCAATAGCTCCACGCCTTGAGCCTTTAACTGACGCTGTAGCTCGCGAACGTCCGTATATGTGTCGAGTGGGGTCGCGTTTTTGTCCCAGCCTGGATTGAAAGTTAAGATATTTTTTTCGAACATACCGTGAAAAAGACCTATCGTGTGATCGCTGTTCCTCAGAATGAGCCAGTTCTGCGAGGCATCTCCGCCGACGACCGTAAAGCCAAACTTTTCATAGAAGGCCTTTGAAGCCTCAATATTTTTGACGGCTAAGCTGATTGAAAATGCACCGAGTTCCATAATTTACTCCTTTTTAAATTTGCCAACGTGAGGTTGGATGCATAACAAAATAAGCGCGCGTCTCCAAAACGGGCTTCAAAAACCAGCTTTTAAGCCGCCGCATAAACATGGTTTAACTAAGCCGGGAAAACGGGTCGGGTTTTCTTACAGGATTACGGCCGTTTCCAGTCTGTGCTAACCCCAAAACGTAACCCATTTCCAGCCACAGTTTAAACCTGGCTGGTTTGTTCGCACTCAGGACAAATATACCAGCCTTGCTCAATTTCCTGTGTGTCCAGGTCGAGCGACACGCCGCATGCGGGACAAATGACGGTTGCATCCGGGTCGGTATCATCGCTATCATTTGAAAATTGCGAAACCAGCAAGGCTGTCATTGCGCCGAGAGGACTGAGGGCAACGGCCGTTACCCCCAAAATTCCTTTTTCGACCTTCTCCAACCAGTCAGGCTCCTCATCTTCGGAAAGCTCTGTTTCGTCCGTAAATGTTTCCTCCGCTTCAGGTATGGATTCCGGTTCGGCGGCCAGGATGCTGTGCGCAATCTCCACATATTCGGCCGGAACCATAATATGGGCGTTGCCCATTGGCCCCACCGTCAGGCCAAGCGCCCGCCCTGCGCCCTGCTGCCAGATCCAAACGGGGACGCCCTCTGCCCGCAGCAGGCCGGCCACCACTTCGGCTTCAAGGCTGGCATAGGCTTCACTTAACTGCACCCATTCGACCGGTTCTTTCGTTTCAGGTTTTTGATTTAGCATGTCAATACTCCTGCACTTGCATTCACATTCGATATTTCACACAAGCGCTACTTACAGTATACTGAGAGTGGAGAAGGTAATCAATCTTCCCGGGAGCAAGCGCTTGTAGATTTAGTCCGATTAACGCGCTTCGGGGAAATGAAATTCGAAATTTAGAATTGCCCTGGAGACAGCAAAACGGCCGTTTTCACGTAAAGAATGGACAGGATGAGTAACAAGATTTTAATCATTGAGGATAATGACGCGGTGGCGCTGGGCTTGCGTTATGGGCTTGAAAAGGAGGGCTTTCTGGTCTCGCGCGCTGCCAACGCCGCCGCCGGACGCCAGCTTGCGCCCCATGCGGAATTGATCGTGCTGGACATTCGCCTGCCGGATGGAGATGGGTTTGAGCTTTGCCGCCAGCTTCGCGCCGCCAAACTGCGCCAGCCGATTTTGATGCTGACTGCGCGCGATGATCTGATTGATAAAGTAATCGGTCTGGAGGTGGGCGCCGATGATTATATGACCAAGCCCTTTGAACTGCGTGAACTGGTTGCGCGCATTCGGGCTTTGCTGCGTCGTTCTTATGGAGAACTGGCGGTCCAGGAAACGGCCGTTTTCACCAGCGGCCGCTTGCAAATCGACCTGACCAACCAGCGCGTCACAATTGATACGGCAGAAATCAGCTTGACCGCGACCGAATTCAAGCTGCTCGCTTATCTGGCCCAACACGCGAATCGCCCCATTGGTCGACAGACGCTCATTGAACAGGTTTGGGGGTATGAAATTTTTGTAGGCGATCCGCGCACCGTTGACGTCCATATCCGCAATCTACGTCAAAAAATCGAGCATGATCCCCACGAGCCGCAGTTGATTCTTACCGTGCGCGGGCAGGGTTATAAGTTTGTTGCCGAGTAGCGCCCCGTCAATTTCCTCTGTTAAGATTTCTTCACAAAACCTTCAAGCAGACTTCATTTACGGCTCTGAAAATTCGATACACTATAGTTTGGGTAGATACAAAATCTGATTTGTGTCGAAACTGTTGTTACTGACCCGAATAAATTAATGGAGGTTGAAGTATGAAAAAAGAAAAAAGCCATCGTAATCTTGTCATTTTGATTGTTGCCATGATCGTGCTGGTGTTCTTGATTGGGCTGACGGCCATGGGCGTTTTTGCCATGCGAACGGTAAATAACAATGTTGGCTCGCTCTTTTCCCAATACAATAATTTATTGAATGAGCCTGCGGTTCAAGATGAAGTTGAACCAGCGCCGGCGTCTATTTATGATCAAGGCGTACTCGTAAGCCAGGTTTCGCCGGGCAGCCCGGCTGACACCGCCGGCTTGCGCCGCGGCACGATTATTCTCAGCGTGGATGGCGTCGCAGTTAACAGCACAGCCGAGCTAAACGCCGCCCTGGATGCAAAAGGGCCTGGCGCTGCCGTTGAGCTGGCGGTTCTCAATGGCGATACGCCGCAAACTGTCAGCGTCACGCTGGCCGCAGAAGGGCCGCTGCTGGGCGTCCAGCTTGCGAGCGCCGCTGCGTTTGGCCGCCGCGGTAATGAAGATTGTGATTGTGACTTAGGGCAATTCGCCATGCCGGAAGGTTCTATGCCTTTCCATATGGATCCCGATCAGTTTAACTTTGAAGAAGGCAGTTTTTTTGAAGGTGTTTTGGTGGCCGAAGTTATCGCCGACACGGCCGCTTCCGATGCCGGCTTACAGGCTGGGGA
Source organism: uncultured Chloroflexia bacterium (assembly GCA_963701435.1). Classification (GTDB taxonomy): domain Bacteria; phylum Chloroflexota; class Anaerolineae; order Promineifilales; family Promineifilaceae; genus JAACFF01. The sequence continues at coordinate 924,579 of CAVPAL010000006.1, forward strand.
CGTGATTACGCAGGTTGATGACACGGCCGTTGCCGCCCCCGATGAACTGATTGAACTGCTTGCGAATAAACAACCGGGCGACAGCGTAGCATTGACTATCAAACGCGCAGACGAGGAACAAATCATCAGCGTGACATTAGGCGCCAATCCGGAAGACGCCAGCCGCGCCTATCTGGGCATAAGTCTCAGCCCGATGATGGGTATGCGCGGCTTTGGTCACGGCGATTTTCAAGGGATTCCTGATGTGATGCCTTTCTTTGACGGCGCCTCTGGTCAAGAAGGCGTCATGATTGTCACGGTCTCGCCTGATTCCGCCGCCGCCGCCGCCGGTTTGCAGGTTGAGGATGTCGTAACGGCCGTTGATGGAACGGCCGTTGAGAGCATTGAAGGGTTTATTGACCAAATCAGCGCCAAAAGCCCGGGCGATTCCGTCACAATCAGTGTTGAGCGTAATGGCGAGAGCATTGATCTGACGGCGACGCTTGGCGCGCACCCCGACGACGCTGCGCGTGCTTTCCTGGGGGTTGAGTTGGGCGCGTTCTATAATGTCGATGTGGAACAATTTGGCGGCGGCGAGAATATGATGCCGGGTGATTTTTTCCACATGCAGCCTGATGGCAATTTCAATTTGCCCTTTGGCAGCCCGGAAGAGCTGCAGAAAATGTTCCCGGACCTCTTCGATAAGCTGCAACCCGAGCAAACCCAACCCGAAGCGTTAGATGCGTGATAGAATATTGCGTATTGCGTAACCTGAGAGCGTTACGCAATACGCAGTTCGTAAACCTATCAATCAATGTTTCATTCTGTGCGCGGGCGTTTGCTCCTTAATTCTGTTTTAGTCAGCATCGCTACCATTCTCATAGTGGGCTTGGTAGCGATGCTGTTGGTTAACGCCTATTTCAAGCAGCAGGAAGAAGCATATTTGCGCAGCCAGGCGCAGCAATTTGCCCCCACTTTTACCCAGGCCATGCTCAGCAATAATTTGTTGGAAGTCCAACGCGTGGCCGCCTTTACCAGTTTTGCCAACCAGACGCGTGTCAAAGTTTATGACCGCGCCGGCCAACTGTTGGCTGATTCAGGGCCGCGCACGGGCGACAACCTGATTAATCCGCTTGTGACTCCGGCGCCTGACGTGATTTTTGGCGTTGTGGTGGACGAGAACGGCCGTATTACGCGCTTTAGTCCTCCTCTTGGGCGGCAAATCGATCCCGCCGGCGGCATTAATCTCTCCTTGATTGAGCCGGAGCAGCTTTTTACAATGGACGAACCGTTTACGGCCGTTTCCAACACCAGTTACTATTTGCCCTTAACCTTTGCCGGACAAACTATTGGCGCGCTTGAGCTTTCCGAAGGGCCGGCCGTAGGAGAAGGTGTCATGCGCTATATCTGGCTGGCTTTGCTTGGCGGCAGTTTTGTGGCGCTGGCCATTGCCATTACGGCCGGACTTCTTTCCGCGCGTCAGGTCACCCGGCCGCTTCAAGCCCTGGGAAAAGCAGCCGACGCAATGGGCCGGGGTGACATGGATGCACGCGCACCGGCCAGTAACCTACAAGAATATGATCAACTTGCAGCGCAGTTTAACGCTATGGCGAAGCGTTTAACCGGCACGATTGAGCGCCTGGAAGCGGAGCGTACTATTTTGCGGCATACGCTTACCGACGCCAGCCATGAACTGCGAACGCCCCTGACGGCGTTAAAAACATTCAATACGCTGTTGGAAGATGAGGTCAGCGCAGCCGAACCGGCGCGGCAGTTTGTGCAAGAAAGCGCGCGCCAAATCGACCAGCTTGATCGCCTGACGCAAGATATGCTCGACCTCAGCCGTTTGGAAGCGCGTTTGCGGGGTACAAATTTTGTTATGGCCGATTTACGTGAACCGATTACTGCGGCCGTAGACGCTCTGAAACCCTTGTGGCGTGCTAAAGATCAGCAAGTAGACGTGCGAATTCCGCCTGAAGAACTGCGCTATGCCCATGATCCCGTCGCTATGCAGCAGGCGACGGCCAATTTGCTCCATAATGCCATCAAATACACGCCAAACGGCGGGCAAATTCTTGTCTCACTGCGAGATACGGAAACGGCCGTTGAAATTTGTGTGCAGGATTCAGGGCTGGGCATAACGCTCGAAGATCAGGAGCGCATTTTTGATCGGTTTTATCGGGGTTCGGATCAGCTGGATGGCGGCGCCGGCTTAGGTTTGGCGATAGTGCGCGAGATTGTGGAAATTCATAACGGCCGTATCAACGTGACGAGCACGCCCGGCGCGGGCAGCGCCTTCACAATTTCACTTCCCCAAAAGACTTAGGTAATTGGCAGAAAGCAATCAAAAATAAAGGTCGTGGAAAATTTGCCAATTCCTCGAGGAAACCACAGATTTCTGACCCGCCTAATTTTCAAGAATTTTCTGCGGTTTACCTAATCTCAGAATATCCACAATCTGATACGAATAGCACGAATCTCACGAATTTTGGACCTGTTATTCGTGTCATTCATGTCAAAAATCTTGATTTGCTGAATCTTCTACATCATCAAATAAATTACGGAATTCCTGTTCCCAAACATCATCCAACGGCATAAACGGCCGCTCATTAAATTCTGCATTTAAGGTCGCCAGGTATTCTCGCACGTTAAGTTGCGGGAAATTGTCTTCAAGCTCGGTCATTTTCTCATCCAACGCATCCACCAGCTTATCGCTGCGGCGCTGTAAATCTGCGCCATCAATCCCCAATTCAAAGCGATGGTTAAAACGACGGACGGCGTCGTGCCAGGCCTTATAATCATTTTCGACGCTGACCCCATTGGCCCCCAGTTCATTCTGCCCAAAATTGTAGGCCGGAACAAAGGCATACAGGATGAAGAAAGGAATTTGCCACGTTTCAGCTTTGCTCACCAGATAGGAACCAATGCTGGAGCCGCCTTCATAATTAGAAAACGTAACCGCATAAGATTCCAAATCATTTTTCATTTCCTGCAGGCTGTAAATACAGGACATTTGCCGTTCCTGGTCATAAGGTACAGAAGCATAAACCCCCGCTACCCCGGCAATCTCGCTTACATTAAAAGTTTTTGCCGCCTCAAAATAAGCCTCTGCATAAGCATCGACATCTAAATGAGGTTCATCCCCCAAAAAGATAATCAACCCTTTTGAACCAATTTCAGCAAAATAAAATTCATTGCGCTTGATTTCCAAAGAGCGTCTGAATCCATCTTCCAGCCGAATTTGTGGACGTAATAAATGATGTGCGCCGGGAAGCTGGAATAAGTAAAAGCCATCAGGTTTTATTTCCCCAATCTTGCGCGCATCCATCTGCCTGATGAGATAGTCGGGCAGGCCGGAAGAGATAGAACCTGCATCTGCCCACTGTCGCCAGCCGGTTATCATAATAATTTCATCGGCTTCAGGTATTTCCTGAATATCAAGCCTTGCATTCATCTTGTGTCCTCGCAAAATGTCTTGTCGTAGTTACCATTTTGGTTGATCCTCATAAGGATATTTTACCTCAAACATGACTTTATACTTCCTCTTTTGAGAAGTTGCTCAACAAAAGAGGTGATTCGGCGCTCACAGGACAGCCCGAACTTGATTCATTGTGCAACACAAACAGGGCAAGCAGGTTGACATCAGATAAATTGCATGAAAATTGGCGAGTGGGTTGACACACAGCATTTCCTGGTTATACTGCTGACAATTATGCAGAAGTTTACGAATTTATTTCCGGCGAAGAAAAGCAAGCAATTTAAGCGGACTGCCAATCAGGTACTCTGGTAATTTGTTTTTGCCCGGAATAGATCAGGAAGACAAACGCCCCGCCAGAGTTAAGCGGGGCGTTTTTTATTTCCCATGATAAATTGGTCAGCAAAGCTATGTACAGTGCAAGACTTTTAATTAACGAATTTTTGAAGAAGAGCATGAAGAACAAGCTGGATAATACGTATCTGGTCTGTTGCGCCTGGCTCTAATTAAGCAACAATAGCTTTCAAAGCGGGCTTACCAGATACAATGGTAAGCCCGCTTTTTTTGTCATCAAAAACATCTTCCTGGAAGCTTGTTTACCGGCCAGTTTGCTGATATTCAGCTTCCAGGAAGAATATTTATGAAGGAGATTTGAAATGCAGACGATTATTTGTCCCGAGTGTGAAGGTGAAGTTGAGCTGGATGCCAATGTGTTATTGGGTGAAATTATTGAATGCCCCGAATGCGGGATCGAATTGGAAGTTGTTGAATTAAATCCGCTGACCGTTGAAGTCGCGCCTGAAGTTGAAGAAGATTGGGGCGAATAAGAAAGATTGAAGGGAGGACGGTTTGGCAAACCATTCTGGTTTGGCAAATCGATGGTTTGGCAAATTATTCTGTTGATAAGGAGCGAGTAATGCGCGTAGGGATGTTGTATTCACGAATTAGAATGGAAGAAAAGCTGCTGGTGCAGGAAATGGAAGAACGCGGGGTTGATTACATGTTGATCGATGTCCGCAACGTGCAATTTGATCTGCAGAGCCGTGATGAATGGGCCGGGTATGACGTGATATTAGAGCGCTGTGTAAGCCATTCCAGAGCATTGGCGGCTTTAGAAATATTAGGCATGTGGGGCATTCCTTGCGTGAATACGGCGCATGTGGCCCGTATTTGCGGCGACAAGCTGGCTACATCGCTGGCATTGGTGGCCGCCGGCGTGCCCACACCGCGCGTGGAAGTGGCCTTCACGCCTGAATCAGCACTGGAGGCGATTGAAAGCCTGGGTTATCCGGCCGTTTTGAAGCCTGCGGTCGGTTCCTGGGGGCGGCTGCTGGCAAAAGTGAATGATCGTGAGTCGGCTGAAGCCATCCTGGAACACAAAGCTACCCTGGGCACTTACCAGCACTCTATTTTTTATGTGCAGGAATACATTGATAAACCGGACGCCGATATTCGCAGCTTTGTGGTCGATGACAAAACAATTTGCGCCATTACGCGTTCATCGGCGCATTGGATTACAAACACGGCGCGCGGCGGGCAGTCATCTAACTGCCCGGTTACATCTGAGATTGATTATTTGTCGCGCGCGGCTGCGCGCGCGGTTGGCGGGGGCGTCGTGGCGGTTGACCTACTTGAAAAGCCTGATGGTTCCCTGCTTGTGAACGAAGTCAATTACACCATGGAATATCGTAACAGCATCAAACCGACCGGCGTTAATATTCCGGGACGTATTATTGATTATGTTGTGGCCGTGGGTGAAGGATTGAACGCAGAACGTGGAGTATGGCCTGCGGAAACAGCCAATGTCTCATTTCCAATGCCGCAATCCGCTTTGGAGAGATAATGATTAGAGCTAGTATCGTTGGCGGATCGGGTTATGCCGGTGGTGAACTGCTGCGATTGCTGTTGGAACATCCATCGGTCGAAGTAGCCCAGGTGACGTCGCAGCGCTTTGCAGGCCGTTTTGTCCACGCGGCGCACCCTAATTTGCGGAATGTGACGCGTTTGAAGTTTTCGACGGTTGAGATGTTGGCAGCGTGTGATGTGCTGTTCCTGGCCCTGCCGCACGGGCAGGCGGCTTCAAAAATTGAACATTTTGCTGAGTTGGCGCCAAATATTGTGGATTTGTCGGCTGATTTTCGGCTGCGTGATGGCGCGGCTTATGAAAAATGGTACGGCCGTTCCCATCCCAACCCCGCCTGGCTTTCGCGTTTTGTCTATGGCTTGCCCGAACTGCACCGTGAGGAGATACGTTCAGCGAATTATGTGAGCGGGGTGGGCTGCAACGCAACGGCCGTTAACCTGGCGCTCTACCCGTTAGCCCAGGCCGGCCTGATCGAAAGCGCGGTCGCAGAAGTGAAAGTTGGCTCCTCTGAAGCCGGCAACAGCCCCGGTTTGGGAAGCCATCATCCGGAACGCTCACACGTTGTGCGTTCCTTTGCGCCGACCGGACACCGCCATCAGGCTGAAATGCGGCAAGAGCTGGGTGAGTTTGATCTGCATTTTTCGGCAACGGCCGTTGAGCTTGTGCGCGGCGTCTTGTGTACGGCGCATCTCTTTTTGCGTGAAGAACTGGCAGAAAAAGATGTCTGGCGCCTCTATCGGGAAGCCTATGGCAGCGAGCGTTTTGTACGTCTGGTCAAAGACCGGCGCGGCGTTTATCGTTACCCCGAACCAAAAATTTTGGCGGGAACCAACTTTTGTGACGTGGGTTTTGAGAAGGACCCCTACAGCAGCCGCCTGGTTGTGATCAGCGCCATTGATAATTTGATGAAGGGCGCAGCGGGAACGGCCGTGCAGGCGATGAATTTGATGTTGGGCTTTCCGGAAGATGCGGCCTTGGGGTTTGTGGGATTACACCCGATCTAAAGGATGAAGTATGAAGTCGGAAGTTGCATACTTCTTACTTCAATAATTGGAGCAAAGCGACATGCTTGTAGTGAAAGTAGGTGGTAGTGAAGGGGTTGATCTGGATGCTGTTTGCGCCGATGTAGCGGCGTTGTGGGCGGGTGGACAGCGTTTGATTCTGGTGCATGGCGGTTCCCACCTGACCAATGAAGTAGCGCAGGCGTTAGGGCATCCACCCCAATTTATTACCTCACCATCAGGCTATACCAGCCGCCTGACCGACCGGCGCACGCTGGAAATTTTTGAGATGGTTTACTGCGGCCAGGTCAATAAAGGCATTGTGGAACGGCTGCAGGCGTTGGGTGTGAACGCAGTTGGGTTGTCCGGATTAGACGGGGGTCTTTGGCGCGGTGAACGCAAAAAAGCAATTCGCGCAGTCGAAAACGGCCGTCGCCGTATGATCCGCGACAGCTATACCGGCCGCGTTGACACGGTCAACACCGGTCTGCTGGACACATTGTTGCAGGCAGGTTATTTGCCGGTGCTGACGCCACCGGCCATCAGCTTTGAAAATGAGGCGATTAATGTGGATGGGGATCGCGCGGCGGGCGCAACGGCCATTGCCGTGAAGGCCGAAAACCTGCTCATTTTATCCAATGTGCCCGGCGTCTTGCGCAATTTTCCCGACGAAAGTTCGCTCATTCGCCATATCAACCGGTCCGACATCGAAACTGTCGCCCAAAACTATGCCGAGGGACGTATGCGCATGAAGCTGCTTGGCGCGCAGGAGGCGCTCGACGGCGGCGTGGGCCGGGTTGTGATCGGAGACTCGCGCGGCGAACGGCCGATTTTGCAAGCGTTAAATGGCGCGGGCACAGAAATTTTGTAGCCGTCAGTTAGTCAGCTTATCAGCAAGCATTAGCAAAAAAGGTGAAAAGCTAAAATGCTCAAATCTCATGAACACAATACAAATTGAATCAAAATACAGCAGCGGCGTCTATGGCAAACGGGACATAACAATTGTGCGCGGTGAAGGGGCGCGCGTGTGGGATGAAAACGGCCGTATCTACATCGACTGCGTCGGCGGCATCGGCGTAGCCAACGTGGGTCACTGCCACCCGGCGGTTGTTTCTGCTATCGTCCGCCAGGCGCAGACGCTGATCACCTGCCAGGAAATGTTCTACAACGACCAGCGCGCTGCTTTGATGCAGCAGCTTGCCAGGATAATGCCGGGCGATTTGGAGCGCTTGTTTCTGTGTAATTCCGGCACAGAAGCGGTTGAAGGCGCCATTAAATTTGCGCGCTTGAGTACGGGCCGGCCGGGCGTCGTCGCGGCTATGCGCGGCTTCCATGGGCGCACGCTGGGCGCGCTTTCAGCTACCCACAAGGAGAAATATCGCGCGCCGTTTGGCCCGCTGGTGCCCGGATTTAGCCACGTACCTTTTGGCAGCCTCGAGAAATTGGAGGCAGCCATTGATGATGACCAGACGGCGGCGGTGCTGCTGGAAGTGGTGCAGGGTGAGGGCGGCATTCGCCCCGGTGACGCTGAATATTTTCAGGGGGTAAAATCGCTGTGTGTCGAACGCGGCGCGATGTTGATTTTTGACGAGGTGCAGAGCGGATTCGGCCGTACCGGGCGCTGGTTCGCTTGCGAACATGTGGATGTTACGCCGGACTTGTTGGCGATGGGCAAGGGGATTGCCGGCGGGGTGCCGATGGGCGCGATTGGTATTGGGCCGCGCGTGACCGGGCTGACGCCGGGCGTACACGGCTCGACCTTTGGCGGGAATCCATTGGCTTGTGCGGCTGCGCTGGCTGTGCTGCAAGTGATTGAGGATGAAGATTTACTCGCGCGTGCGGAGGAAAACGGCCGTTATTTCCGCCAACGCCTGACAGAAATCAATTCGCCTCTCATTCGAGACGTGCGCGGCCAGGGTTTAATGGTCGGCGTGGAGCTGCGGGTGCGCGCGCAGGAGGTGGTAATGGGCTTGATGGCGCGCGGCGTTATGGCTTTGACGGCGGGCACAACGGTATTGCGGCTGCTGCCCCCGCTGGTTATTAGCCGCGAAGAATTAGACATGGTCGTTGCAAGCGATTGCCGAAACAGTGTACGCTCTGGCAATGTAAGCTAATGGTAGAAGATAGTTTCAGTAGATCAAGATTTTCGATACGAATGATAGTAATAACACAAAATACAGGCGCTAAATTCGCGAGATTTGTGTTATTCACATCAACAGTTTGGGCTTCATCGAAGCTGACATCGTGTTTTTGTAAGTTTGAATGAGCCTTTTGACGATCCCATTCAAACTGAACCAAAACTAGAGTGTATAGGCGAGAATGATAATATGTCAATTGATGCTGTTGGTTTCTTAAACGAGCTTGTGAAAATCAAAAGTTTATCGGGACAGGAAACGGCCGTTGCCAAATACCTCGTCGAACAAATGACACAGCTTGGTTTTAACAACGCCCACATCGACATGGCCGGCAATGCTGTTGGCTTGCGCGAAAACCCGGACGCCAACGGGGAAATTCAGCGCGAAATTGTGTTGCTGGGTCATATGGACACCGTTCCCGGCGATATTCGCGTGCACATAGAGGATGGCGTCCTATACGGCCGTGGCAGCGTTGACGCCAAAGGGCCGTTGGCGACATTTGTCATCGCTGCTGCACAGGCCGAACTGCCGCCGGGCCTGCGCGTTATTGTAATCGGCGCCACTGAAGAGGAAGCCGCCACCTCCAAAGGTGCGCGCTTCGCCCTGACCCAATACCGGCCCGATTACGGCATCATCGGCGAACCCAGCGGCTGGGATGGCGTCACCATCGGGTACAAGGGACGCATCCTGATTGACTATGAGTATGCCCAGCCGATGAGCCACACCGCCGGACAAACTGCCGGCGCCGCCGAAACAGGTATTGATTGGTACAACACCCTGGCTGAGTACATCGCCGCCTTCAATTTTGAGCAAACGCGCCTTTTTAACAAACTGCTGCCCTCTATCCGCGACATACAAACCAGCAGCGATGGATTAACCAACCGTGTCTTTATCAAGGTTGGCGTTCGTTTGCCGCCCGGCTTTGATATTGAGGAATTTGAAAGCGATGTAGAAGATTGGGCCGGGGACGCGACTTTGCGTTTTTATGGTTATGAACCCGCCTACCAATCTAATCGAAGTACGCCGCTGGCTAACGCCTTCAACCGTGTTTTGCGGCAGGCGGGCGTCAAACCGCGCTTTAAGCTAAAAACCGGCACCTCAGATATGAACGTTGTTGGGCCGGTGTGGAACTGTCCTATTGTGGCGTATGGTCCCGGCGACAGCCAACTCGACCACACGCCTGACGAACACATAGTCCTGGATGAATATTTGCAAGCAATAGACGTGCTGCAAGCGGCGCTGGAGGCATTATGAGTCTGCAAAACTTTTCAATAATCGAATCAACCCTGCGTGAAGGGGAACAATTTGTCAATGCGTTCTTTTCAACGGCCGAAAAAATTCAAATTGCGACGTTGTTGGACGCGTTTGGCGTGGAATATTTGGAGCTGACTTCGCCGCTGGCCTCGCCGGAAAGCTACAATGATTGTGTCACCATTGCAAAGTTGGGGCTGAACGCGCGCATTCTGACCCATACGCGCTGCACCATCGAAGACGCCAAAAAAGCGGTCGATACCGGCGTTGATGGCGTGGATGTGGTAATTGGCACATCCTCCTACTTGCGAGAATTCAGCCACGGTAAGAGCATCGACCAGATTATTGATCTGGCGCAGGAGGTGGTCGCTTATTTGCTTAGTCAGGAGGTAGAAACGCGTTTTTCCACCGAAGACAGCCTGCGCAGTGACGGCGGCGACATTTTGCGGGTGTACCAGGCGGTTGACGCCCTGGGCGTGGATCGCGTCGGGATTGCTGATACGGTTGGCGTGGGGACGCCACAGCAAATTTACGCCCTGGTCAAAAATCTGCGTGAACTGATTGACGCCGATATTGAATTTCATGGTCACAATGATTCCGGCTGTGCAATTGCCAATGCCTATGCGGCGTTGGAAGCCGGCGCAACCCATATTGACACTTCGGTTTTAGGCATTGGTGAGCGCAACGGCATCACGCCGCTGGGAGGTTTTGTGGCGCGGTTATACGCTACGGACCCGGCGCTGGTGAAAAAGTATCATCTCCCGCTGATTCGTAATCTGGATAATATGGTAGCCCGTATGGTCGAGGTGGATATTCCGTTTAACAATTACATCACCGGCTTTGCCAGCTTTGCCCACAAGGCGGGCATTCACGCCAAGGCGGTTTTGAACAACCCTTCAACGTATGAAATTTTGCGACCGGAGGATTTTGGCTTGACGCGTTATATTCACGTGGCCCACCGGCTGACGGGCTGGAATGCGGTCAAAAACCGCGCCGATCAGCTGGGATTGGAACTGGATGATGACCAGATTAAGTATTTGACGGGGCGGATCAAAGCAGCGGCTGATTCCGGCCGGTTGACTTTGGATGATGTAGACTCTTTGTTGTATGCAATGGCCAATCGCGAACAGGAGGAACTGTTTGATACGGCCGTTGCCTAAACCGTAATCGTGTAGACTTTTGAATTTTTTTGCTAAATGGCAACCATTTACAAAAGGCTCTAACACGAAATTTTGAGTGAAAAGATACAAGAAGGAAAAATATGATGACCAAACATTTGACAATGGCAGAATTGGAAGCCGGATTAGCAGAGATTCAACAATCGCCACAAGATAACGGGATAGTAGAGATGATAGTGACTCGCCCGGAAGTTGATAAGCGCGAGGTTATTACCACAGGTAACTTCACGCCCGAGGCTGGTTTGGTAGGCGATAATTGGCAAATACGCGGCAGCAATCGCTCCCCAGATGACAGTGGTCACCCAGAAATGCAAATCGCGATCATGAATGCCCGCGCCATCCGCCTGCTGGCTCAAGATGAATCGCACTGGGCTTTGGCCGGGGATCAGCTTTTTGTGGATTTGGATTTGAGCGCTGCTAATTTGGCTTGCGGACAGCGGCTGGCTGTGGGAACGGCCGTTCTCGAAATCACCCCGACAGCCCACACCGGCTGCAAGAAATTCGCCCAAAGATATGGCGTCGATGCGGTCAAATTCGTCAATTCTCCCGAAGGCAAACGCCTGCATTTGCGCGGCATTTATGCCCGAGTTGTGCAAGCCGGCGCGATTCAAGTTGGAGATGTTGTAAAAAAGATTTAGCTAATGGGTGATTTTGTTCGATTTGATGACTGCATTGGTATGGGGCCGCTGCCGGATGGTTGGACACAGGTGGTGGAACGGCCGTTGCTCATCCTCGTTGGTTTAACCGGCACAGGCAAGACAACAACCGTCAACGCGTTAAGCGACGCCGGTCTGAAATTCGCGCTTTTGCCCAATCGGCGCGCGCTTACTGACTGGGTCTTGATTCCCGAGGTGCAGCGCGCCAACGGCGAAAAGATAAGACAGGTACAAGACCGTACACAACGTTTTGCCTATACGCGCCAATATCGCCAATTTTATCCTGGCGGCATGGCTTATGCCCTGCAGCAGCTTGTTGTGGTTAACAATCCAAACGGCACAAATTTATTGATATTTGACGGGCTGCGCGGGGCCAATGAGGCGGCTTTTGCCGCACAGGAGCTGCCGCAAGCCCGGTTTTTGTTTCTCGATGCACCCGATTTTGTGCGTTTGCAGCGGCTGCTGCAACGCAATGACGCCTTTGATCAGGTTGAGAATAATCATCATGGGAATGGAGTAACGGCCGTTGCAATCGATCCCGCCCTCACTAATGGCATCTTGACTGCCGCCCAAATAGCACAACTTCAACACCTAATTGATTCCGGCCGGTTAACTTTGGGCGATGTTGAAGCAAAGCTAACCATCGTCCAGAGTGAGCGACAAAACTACGATCCTCAAAAATCACTGCTTGCGCTGCGACGGTCTGCACCTGACCGGCTTATCTACGCCGACGCCGCCAAAAAATCGCCGCTGGAGATTGCTCATGATGTGATTAATTCCGCAATCAACATTCCGCATTCTGCACTATAAAGGAGTTTGTATGCCAACCAAAACCAAAAGTTTAAAAGAATGGCCGCCTCGGAAAGTGATTTGCGTTGGCGCAGTTGTCTTGCAAAATGACAGGGTTTTGCTTATCTGGCAGGCGCCGGGAACTTCACTCGCCGGACAATGGAGCATTCCCTGGGGCATTGTCGACGCCGGCGAAATGCCGGACGCGGCCGCTTTGCGCGAAACATTGGAAGAAAGCGGCGTCACCGCCGAAATCGAAGGTTTGCTGGGCTATCAGAACTATCGCTGGGAATCGATGGTGGCGTTTGTTTATTTGTGCCGCCACGTAAGCGGAGAACCAACCGGTGATGGCGCGGAAACAGATATGGCGGCATATCTGTCGCTAGAAGAACTGGACACTCTCGACGATCCCATTGAAAACTGGTGCGATTGGCTTATCAGGCGGGTGTTGGTTGGCCAATATCATCTTATTCCGCCGCTGTCGGAAAATCCTGTGCGGCCGCTCACCGCCTTTTTTTGAGCGTTTAGCGAGTTAGCTAATCAGCCCGTCGGCTGGTTGATTGGCATAGATTGATGATGGAGGCGGGCCATGCCCACAATTGAGAAAATCACCACAACGCTTTTTCAGCTTCCTCTGCGCGGACAACTGCGCTGGGGCAAATACAGCGTCCTCAGCGAGCTGCGTCATGTGTTGGTACGCGTCATTCTCAGCGACGGCGCTGAAGGCGTGGCCGAAGCGCCGCCGCGGCCTACGATCTATGGCGAAACGGTCTATTCCATTATCAGTATCATCGAGTATGAACTTAAACCGCGCCTGATTGGCCGCCCTGCCGCTGATTTGAGCGCGCTGGATCAAATTAAAAACAACCATACCGCCAAAGCGGCAGTTGATACGGCCGTCCAGGCTGCGTTGGCGCAGAGTGCGGGCGTTTCATTGGCTGAGTATTTGGGATGCACGGCCGTTTCCGTTCCGGTTAGCTATATTTTGGGCATTGGCGATGATGGCAGCGTGCTGGCCGAAGCCCAACGCGTTTTTGAGCAGGGTGTGCGCGTGCTCAAAGTGAAAGTTGGGCGCGAGTGGGAAGCGGATTTGCGCCGCATACGCCTGCTGCAAGCAGAATTTCAGGGTCAAATGGCGCTTTATGTGGACGCCAATGAATGTCTTGATTGGGAAAATGCCCCGCGGCGCCTGGCGCAGTTAGCGGAAATTGGCGTTCTTTATTGTGAAGAACCGCTGCCGGTGGAGCAAATTCTGGCGCGCCGTGATTTGCGCGCGGCCTCAATTTTGCCGTTGATCGCCGACGACAGCGCCTTTACGCTGCGCGATTTACGCCGCGAACTGACGCTGGACACATTTGACATCCTCAACATCAAAACGGCGCGCACCGGTTTCACGGCTTCGCGCCGGATGCTGGCGCTGGCGCGGCAGGCAGGTAAAGGGGTGATGGTTGGCTCGCAGGCCTGCGCCGGCCTGGGCGCGGCGCAGGCGGGACTTTTTGCAGCGCTGCCGGGCATTGATTATCCTTCGGAATTGAGCTTTTTTTTGAAATTGAAAGGCCGATATTGTCAACCAGCAGCCGCTGATCGAAAACGGCCGTATTCGCATTGCCGACTTAAAACACATTAAAGTTGATCCCGATTTGCTGCGCGCAGCAACAATACCGATTTAGGTCTGGCTTTATCAGACGAGACCATACCGGCTGCGCCGACCACCTGAATGAAAACCGTAGCGCGATTTACGAAGGAAAGGTAGGAAACCCCTATGGCTCAAACGTTAACCGAACAAATTTTATCCCATGCCGCCGGACGCCCGGTTCAGCCCGGCGACCTGATTACCATACGGCCGGATGTGGTGATGGGGCACGATTCATTGACGCCCGGTATTATCACCATTATGCGCGAACGCTTGGGCGTGGCGCACGTGGCCGATCCTGAGCAGGTTGTATTGGTGATGGATCATGTGGCGCCTGCTTCCAACGTGAGCGTGGCCAACAGCCAGAATGTCATTCGCCGTTTTGCGCGCGAAGAAGGAGTGCGGCTGTTTGAAGTGGGACGCGGCATTTGCCATCAGGTGTTGGTGGAAGAACAGCTTGCCCGGCCAGGCCGCATTGTGATTGGCTCAGATTCCCATTCGACCAGCTATGGCGCGGTTGGGGCGTTTGGAACCGGCATGGGTTCGACCGATATCGCGCTGGCGATGGGGACGGGCAAAACCTGGCTGCGCGCGCCGGAGACGATCCGGGTTGTGGTTAACGGCCGTTTCCGTCCCGGCGTCGATGCTAAAGATTTGGCGCTCAAGTTGGCGCGCGTGATGGGCATCGGCGGCGCGACCTATGCCGCCATCGAATACCACGGGCTGGCGTGGATGCCGCTTAATCAGCGCCAAACGATCGCTTCAATGGCGATTGAACTGGGCGCAAAGGCGGGCATTTTTCCACCCGACGGCGAGGCGGCTGCACGATTTGATGTACCTGACTGGTTGTTTATCGATTCTGCTGCGACATATGCCCGCACAGTGGAAATCGATCTGGACACTCTCGAACCGCAGGTGGCTGTGCCTCATGCCGTTGATGATGTGGTCGATTTGTCCGAGGTGGTTGGCCAACGCATTGACGTCGTGTTTTTGGGTACGTGTACAAACGGCCGTTATGAGGACATGCGCAGCGCCGCCGATATTTTGCGCGGCAAACAAATCCATCCCCATGTACGGCTGCTTGTTTCACCCGCTTCTCGTCCTGAACTGCTGCGAGCAATGGCTGACGACACGTTGCAAATCTTGCTTGAAGCCGGCGCGACGCTGACAACGCCCGGCTGCGGCCCGTGTATGGGTCGTCATGCGGGGACGCTGGGAGAGGGTGATGTGTGTCTCTCGACCGGGAATCGCAATTTTAAGGGGCGTATGGGGCATCCTGCGTCCAAAATCTATCTGGCAAGTCCGGCGGTGGCGGCGGCAACGGCCGTTGCCGGGGCGATTGCTGATCCACGAGAAGTTGTGGAAGCCGGCAGCAAGGGGTAAGGAGTATGGGACGCGTTTGGAAATTTGGGTCAGATGTTGATACAGATCAAATTGTGCCGGGGCGATATGCGCCTTTTATGTTGCAGGCAGGGGATGACGTCAAAAATTACGCCTTTGTGGATGCCAATCCCGATTTTAACCGGCAGGCGCAGCCAGGTGATATCATCGTGGCTGCGCACAATTTTGGCTGCGGATCTTCGCGCGAATATGCACCTGTTGCGCTGAAGAAACGGCAAATTGGCGCCATTATTGCCAACAGCTTTGCCCGTATCTTTTTTCGCAACGCGATTAATTTGGGTATTCCTGTGTTTGTTGCCCCGGAAGTTGTCACGGCCGTTCACGATGGCATGACGGCCGTTCTCGATCTGGATGCGGGCACAATTACCTTGGATGGTGTTGGCTATGCCTTGCCGCCTCTGCCGGATTTTGCGCGTGAAATTGTTGCGGCGGGGGGGATTGTGAAGTATGTGAGGGAAAACGGCCGTTTTCCGGGAGAGTAACATTATGCCGAAATTATGCGTTATGCCCGGTGACGGGATTGGTCAGGAGGTAATTCTCGCAGCGGTGGCAGTGCTGCAGACTGTGATTCCTGACCTGGAAACGATGGAAGCAGAAGCAGGTTGGGCCTGTTTTCAGAAACAGGGCGTTTCGATGCCGCAAAGCACATTAGCGATGATTCGGGAGTGTGGCGCCGGGCTGTTTGGTGCGGTGTCATCACCCAGCCACAAAGTTGAAGGGTATCGCAGCGCCATTCTAACTATGCGGCAGGAACTGGGTCTTTACGCCAACATTCGCCCCGTGCAAAGCTGGCCAAATATATCGCCGCGTCCCGCCATCGACATGATCATTGTGCGCGAGAACACCGAGGGACTTTACAGCGGTCGCGAACGCCTTGAACCCCCCATTCTGCATTCCGATGTTACGGCCGTTGCCGAACGCATCATCACCCGCAGCGCCTCACGCCGTATTGCCGCCAAAACCCTGGCGCTCATGCAAAGCCAGAAGCGTCATAAGCTCACCATCGTCCACAAAGCTAATGTGCTGCCGCTGACGGACGGCCTTTTTCGCGATAGTGTACGGGAGATATTTGCCGAGGAAGCGCACAAGAGCGGAGAGGAATTTGAGATTGATGAACTGCTGGTGGATGTGGCAGCCTTGAAGATGGTGGGTGAGCCGGAGCGTTTTGATGTGTTGGTGACCACTAATTTGTTCGGCGACATTTTGTCGGATGTGGCAGCCTATTGGGGCGGTGGACTGGGGCTGGCGCCATCGCTCAACTGGGGCGACGACATCGCCGTGGCGGAACCGGTGCATGGCTCTGCGCCCGATATTGCCGGCAAAGGTGTGGCGAATCCAATAGCGGCTATTTTGAGCGGGGCCATGTTGGCCCGTTATGTGTGGGGGTTGGAAGAAGTGGCGCAGAGGGTGGAAACGGCCGTTTACAGCACTTTGTCATCTGACATTGGGATTAATCTTCAGCGTTACGAGACCCGGATGATCCTTGACGCCATCCTTGCACAGTTGTGAGCCGCCAGCAAAACCGTGCAAAATAAAATCAGCCAACCGGTCTAAAAAACTGGTTGGCTGATTTGGATATGATTGATTAGTTGGAAATCAAGGCGATTACATGTCTAGGGCATCATAGCCCGGACCTTCTGAGAAGAAATCGTAATTCGGTGGAATATCTTCGGTTAGATCGAATGCCTCGCCGCCTGCCAACTGCTTGGCATTCAGCAGTTTGACCTGGTGGCCGTCAATTTCACCCTCAAAGGGAGCGCCGTCAGGCAACAGCTCTTTGGTATTGGCAATCCACACGCCGGGAGGCGCTGCATAATCGAAGGGCACTTCTTCTTCCGGGAAGATAGCTTCATACGGGCATTCCGGCACGCAGGCGCCGCAGTCGATGCAGGTGTCCGGGTCAATATAGAGCCAGGGCCATTCCTCTTCCGGGTGACCAAGCACCATACATTCCACCGGGCACACTTCGACACATGCTGTGTCGCGCAAGCATAATCTGGTTACGATATGGGTCATAAGGTTTCTCCTTTCTTAAAGGCTTTCCGATTTTAAGGCTGTCCAACAATTTCCACATCTATCTCTTGGGGAACGAAGTCGCCATTTCCCATGCAGAAGGTCAGGGTTGATAGATGCTTTGATATTTACATCGGACACAATTATAGGCACTTTCGCCCAAAATAACTAGATCAATTGGGCGGATTATTGCTTTGCCCTTATAGACAATGATTGTTACCATTGCCCTCCAAATTCTAGCCTTATGCATTTTGGTTGTCAACGATGACTTCTTCCGCAAAACCGCTCCGACCTGAACGGTCATTAATCATACTTGTGCTGGTAGGCGGCGTTTTTGCCATCTCTTCCAGTGCAATTTTTATTCGCCTGGCGCAGGAAGAACAGGTTCCCTCGCTGGTGATTGCAGCCTGGCGCACAACGATTGCCGCACTCATTTTGGCGCCTTTTGCGCTTACGCGTCGCCGATCAGAATTGGCGGCGTTAAGCCCGGTAGATTGGGGTCTGGCGATAATTGCCGGGGTCATGTTAGGTTTGCACTTTGCAACCTGGATCAGCTCCTTGGAATATACTTCAATTACCAGCTCGACTGTGTTGGTGGCGACCGCGCCGCTGTGGGTTGGTCTGGCGTCTCCGTTTTTTTTGGGTGAACCGCTTTCGCGCGCCTTGAAGCAGGGTATATTTCTGGCTGTGATTGGCGCTGTGATAATTGGCGCGAGTGATGTGTTGACGCTGGTTGACGGCCGTATCACGCTCAATCTGGCCGCCAATGAATATGCCAGCAACCCTTTGCTGGGCAATACGCTGGCGCTGGCCGGAGCGGTGACGGCAGCCGCCTACTTGATTATTGGCCGGCGGCTGCGCCAGGGTTTATCCCTGCTGAGCTATACCAGCGTTGTCTATGGGATGGCTGCGGTGACTTTGTTAACGGCCGTTGTAATTACCAGACAAAAAATGTTTGGTTTTTCGCCTGCTGTTTATTTGCTGTTTCTTGCAATGGCGTTGATTCCGCAGTTGATTGGCCATACTTCTTTCAACTGGGCGCTCAGTTTTTTGCCGGCTGCTTTTGTTTCGATTGCCGCGATCAGCGAGCCTGTCGGAGCCAGTATTCTGGCTATTTTGTTTTTTCAGGAGTATCCGGGGCCGGTTGCAGTTGTGGGGAGTGTTTTTATTTTATTCGGGGTTGTTTTAGCGAGCCGAAATCAAATATAGTTTATTTCCAATGAAACCATGTTCAGCCAAATTTGCTGGTAACTTTGCCGTGGATGTGGCTGAACGCCACGGGGCCAAAGCGCCGGCTGTCGGTGCTGGTCTGTGGATTGTCGCCGCTGAGAAAAAAATCGCCGTCGGGGGTAACGGCCGTTACTCGTTTCACCATCTCTACTTCAGGCCGGTCAGGCCGCCGCGCCACCACCAGATCGCCCACCTGGGGTCTTGTGCGCTGGTAGGCGCGTGTGTCAACCAAAACTTCATCCCCTGCCTTGAGGATGGGAAGCATTGAGGCTCCGGCGACGCGCACGCGCCGCCGGAGCCTCAGAAGCCAGAGCAGCAGTTCGGAAAAATTGCTGTCGGCTAATTCTTGTGTCATCACAAATCAGCGTTTTAGCTGGCCAGAATCCACGGAACTTCGCGTCCTTTAGTGGCCCAGAAGATGGCATGGATCTCTGCGACGGCGGCTAAAAGCGATTCGGCCGTTTCCAGATCGACGCCAACTTTTGCCGCCGAACACAGTTTGGTCGCTTTCCACACTTTGTCATGCAGATCCGGGTATGTTTCCAGATGCACCGGCTTGAAGTAATCGGTCCACAAAACGAGCAGATCTGTTTTGGTTGCGTGGGCTTCTTCTTCCTTGATAGCGATGTAGCGCGAGATTGTGTTTGCGGTCTGGATGCTGCCATCGGCCGGATCAAGCGCCAGCAATTTTTTAGTCATGGAGACAACCGCTTCGGCATGAACGCGCGCCTGGGCCGGATCGTACACGCCGCAGGGGCCGTCACAGTGCGCTTCAACAATATCCTGAGCGGGGAACACAGTTTTGATCAAGTTTGTCAGTTTCATTTTTACCTTCCTGAATTAACTATTTGGATTTGGGGACTTGTAAACAATTTTAACGCGATTTTATCTCCAGCGCCTTATCAATTAAATTTTCTTAAACTTTCCTGCTTTCGTCAACTGAACATTGAACTTTGTTGACGAACTATTGGTCTAGCGCAAAATAAAACCTTCCCGTAATGGATCGTGTGGATCAAGCAGCAGCTCATTGCGCCCGGTGATGTAGGCCATTCCCGTTATGCGCGGAATGATTGCCTGGTAGAGGCCAAATTGGGTAGTTTCAACAACTTCACCGCTAAATGTTGTTCCCAATATACTCTCAACCACAAATGGCTCGTTGATATCGATTTCTCCGCGAGCAAAGTGCAGAGCGGCGCGCGCGCTGACGCCCGTTCCGGTTGGGCAGCGATCGACCTCTCCGTCGGCAAATATGCACACATTGCGGCTGTGGTGACGCGAATCATGCGCTTTTCCAACAATAATTGTGCCATAGAGAAAGCCTAAATCGGCTTCAAAAGGGTGTTTAATGGGCAGACTGGCTATGACGGCTTGTTTGATGCGGACGCCAAGGTCGATCAACTGCCGAAAATCAGCGGGGGTGAGACTGACGCCCAGTTCTTCGGCATCACAAAATGCATAAAATGCGCCGCCAAAAGCAACATCATAACGAATTTCTCCTAGACCGGGAACGTTTACGGTTTGATCGAGCGCGTAGACAAAGGAGGGCACATTATGAAATGAAACGGAAGTAATACGGCCGTTTTCGCGCGTTGCATAAGCTGTCACCCGACCGGCAGGAGAATCAATCTTAACAACCGGTTGATCGCCGGGCTTTTCGATCAGACCTGTGTCCAGTCCCACCTTAGTCAAGCCGATGATGCCATGCCCGCACATAGTGCTGAAGCCGCCGTTGTGTAAAAATAAAACGCCCACATCGCCATCAGCCGTAACCGGTTCAGTGAGAATGCAGCCATACATATCGGCGTGGCCGCGCGGTTCCCACATCAGCGCCGTACGCAAATGATCCAGGTTTTCTTGTGCGAAACGACGCTTGGCCAGAATGGTATCGCCCGGTAGTTGAGGCAAGCCGCTGGTGATAATGCGCAGCGGCTCGCCTGCCGTATGGGCGTCAATGGTCGTAATACGCTGCCAGCTCGAGGGAGGATTCCACGATAAAGTCATCTTTGTACCTGTCGAAAAATAAATAAACCCAACAATACTCGAATGCTAACATAATGCATATACAAAACCAACAAGATTCTTATGTCCAGCTATTATGATGTCTACCGTATGCAGGCAAAAACTGCATTTTTTGAGTACATAAACGTGATTCAGAAAGCAGCTTTGCGCAGCTAATGTGAACCATTTCTGGAATCATCAAAATTATTGGTATTGGGAGAGAAATGCAATGAGCAAAATTTTAGGTATTGATCTCGGAACTACAAACTCCGTAGTGGCCGTGATGGAAGGCGGCGAACCGACCGTTATCACAACGGCTGAGGGCGGGCGTTTAACCCCCTCAATGGTTGCTTTTAACAAAAACGGCGAGCGTCTTGTAGGTCAGACCGCCAAGCGTCAGGCCACAATTAATCCGGAAAACACAATTTTTTCCGTCAAACGCTTTATTGGTCGTCATTACGATGATGTAGAAACGGCCGAAGACCGTTCGCGGCTGCCCTATAAGATTGAAAAAGGGCCGCAAAATGACGTGCGCGTGCGTGTGCCGATAAAGAACCAGGCATATTCACCGCAAGAAATTTCCGCCATGATTCTGGGCAAGATGAAAAAAGACGCTGAGGATTTTCTTGGCGAACCCATAACGCAAGCCGTAATTACGGTGCCGGCTTACTTTAATGACAGTCAGCGCCAGGCAACTAAAGACGCGGGCAAGATTGCGGGCCTGGAAGTGATGCGCATCATCAATGAACCAACCGCGGCTGCATTGGCTTATGGCCTGGATAAAAAAGCAGATGAGACGATCCTGGTTTTTGACCTGGGCGGCGGCACTTTTGACGTGTCCGTTTTGGAAGTCAGTGATGGTTTGATTGAAGTTCAATCGACCAATGGGGATACCCACCTGGGCGGCGATGATTGGGATCTGGCGATTGTAGATTGGGTAACGGCCGAATTTCTGCGCGATCAGGGCATTGATTTGAAACAAGACCGCCAGGCTTTGCAGCGCGTACGTGAAGCGGCTGAAAAAGCGAAAATTGAGCTTTCTACCGTGATGCAGTCCGAAATCAATTTGCCCTTTATTACTGCGGATGCAAGCGGGCCAAAACATTTACAAATGACGTTGAGCCGCGCTAAGTTTGAACAGTTGACCGAAGGCCTGGTCAAACGCATCGAAGGACCGCTGAAACGCGCATTACAAGATGCAGGCATTCAGACCAGCGCATTGGATGAGGTTGTTTTGGTTGGTGGTTCGACGCGCATGCCGATGGTGCAGGCGTTGGTAAAGAAGCTGACCGACAAAGAACCGAATAAAAGCGTGAACCCGGATGAGGTTGTGGCTTTGGGCGCTGCGCTGCAAGGCGGCGTGCTGGCTGGTGATGTCAAGGATGTTCTGCTGCTGGATGTGACGCCGCTGAGCCTCGGTTTGGAAACGCTGGGCGGGGTAATGACCACGCTCATAACGCGCAATACAACCATTCCCACGCGCAAATCTGAGGTGTTCTCAACTGCGGAAGATTCGCAAACGGCCGTTGACATTCATGTTTTGCAGGGTGAGCGCCCGATGGCCGCAGACAACAATGCCCTGGGCATATTCCGGCTGGATGGAATTCCACCGGCGCCGCGCGGTATCCCGCAAATCGAGGTGGTTTTTGACATTGACGCCAACGGTATTTTGAATGTCACTGCCAAAGATCGGGCAACAGGGCGTGAACAAGCGATTACGATTACCGCCAGCACGAACCTGAGCGACGCTGACATCGATCGCATGGTGAATGAAGCCGAAAGCAATGCCGCCGAGGACCAGCGCCGTCGTGAATTAATCGAAGCGCGCAACATGGCCGATCAGGTTATGTACCAGACGGAACAAAGTCTGAGCAGCCTCAATGGGCAGGTTCCTGCGACAACGCGTGAGCAATTAGATCAGCAAATTGCGGAGCTAAAGCAAGCGGTACAGAGTGAAGATGTTGAGCGCATTAAACAATTGACTGCGGCCGTGCAGCAAACTGCAATGAGCATTGGTCAGGCTGCTTACCAACAAGATGGATCAGCAAGCGCCAGTGACGCTCAGCCGGGCGACCAAAACCCGGATGAGGAAATTGTCGAAGGCGAGTTTGAGACTGCATAAGTAACTGTTTTCATATTCGTTTCCTCCTTTTTGTGAAAACGGCCGTTCCTGCGGGAACGGCCGTTTCACTTACTCGACCTCCGCTTCATCTTTTTCCTTTCTTGCCACAATAAAATAAGCAAACCAATGGCGGCAATTATTATCAACAAGGTCAATACAAATAAAGTAATTAACAAACCAGGTCTCTGCTCGAAAATACCTCCTTGCCTCAATCCATCGACTATCGATGTATGATTACCCTCTCCCCCAAAATCAACCCACATTGATGGAATTGCCACTACAAACGCTATCATCGCCAGCAAAATACCGGCCCAATTAATAATATTTGATAAGCTTTCCGTGCGCTCCATCGCCGCCTGTTGTTCTACATAATTCAAATATGTATTTAGCGCCGTAATATTTTCCTCAGAATTCTGAATCGCCTGGAGCAGTCCGCTAACCTCAATCAAGCGCTGGTACTTGCGCGCAGCATAATCTGCGCCGGTCATAAACATTGGTATCGCCGCATCGCGCAAATGCGCCAGCAGACGCGTTGTCAGCGAGACGGTATGTACCAAATCTTCGAGTTCGTCTGGGGGCAGATTACCGCCGTAATCTTCGCGATAGTACGCCAGCCTGTCCAGCCGGTCCGTTGTGCGCCAGGCAATCCACTGTGCGCTCCAGCGCAGTTCCACCACATACGCCAGCCCCAGCACCAGACATTGCCAGTAATCGGCATAGGCAACCTTGCGCTGGGGAAAATAAATATCTTCGATGTTGCGATGTTCCCACTGTTGGCACACCTGGCACCAATCATCGGCAGTGGATTCGCCTGCATGACTGTGCTGTGCGGCTGGTCTGTCATTATTCTGCTGCTGCCGGGCGAATGAGCCGTCCTCCAGTAGTTTTTGTTGGGTTTGGAATATCAACAGGGCATTATCCAGGGTTGTGCCGGCGTATTCATTGCGCCAGCTTGATAGATCGCCGTTGAGAAAATGTTGAATCTCTCGCAGCGTGAGCGGGGGGAAATAACCGCTGCGTTCGCCATGATCGTTTGCATCTACGCGCCCAATCATAACGCCTTCAAGCAGGGTGCTTAACTCGCGGGCATAGTTAAACGGCGTTTGCAGCGTTTCATCGATCTGGTTACTGTGCTGCAGATCATCCAGATTATCCATGTTAATTATGCGCCGCTCACGCAACGGCCGTAACCCTTCGAAGCGGCAGTTGCATACCTTTTGCAGCAGGTAAGTCACGTACCGATCGCGCAGGGGATAAATGCCAACGGCCGTTTCCGGTGGATTCACCCCACGCCAAACCACATCAAGCGCTGGAATATCAGCATTTGGTCCCACAATTTGTTCAAAAAAAGCCATCACGGCAATCAGCGCCAGTTCCCACTGCACCGAAACCTCCATAATCTGGCGTCCTTCCAGTTCTCGTTCCAGTCCGAGCAGCTCATGCATAATTTGCATTAGCGGCAGTGGATCGTTGATCTCGCGCACCAGCGTAATATGCACCGCTCCATCGCGGGTTAACTGCACGCGCACATTTTGCCAGCGGCGCCACTCCTCTTTAATCAGTTCGCGGGCATTCTGGCGCGCTTTCGCGTCCATAGAACCCTCCAAACGCGCTAACAGCTTTTCACAGGCGAAATCTAAACGTCCTTCAAAAGCAGATGTTGGCGCTTCATAAATGGGCATGAAGGATTTATAGATGGTGTTGCCGTGAAAAATATTTAAATCACTGCCGATATTGACCAGCCGCTGCTGATCCTTCCCAATGCTTGAATAGATTGGTGGCATCAACAACCTCAGGCAGCTTGCGCAGCGCATCTGTCCATTCCTGCGTGCCGCGCTTCCAATCAAAAGTCTCATCTTGCAGAAAAAAACCGAGATCCATAAACAGATTCACAAAGATTTGACCCTGCGCGCTGAGTTCGCTCTGTTGATACCAGCTTGGGCGCCTGACCCAATTGGCCAGGAGGCGCTTGCCGGATTCATGCTCGCTCCAAAAAGTGCGCACAAATTCATTGCGCCAGGTGAGGATTCGATCGGCGCGCCAGCCCAGGATGCCCATTGCCAGCAGCATACGTGTACCGCGATCATCCAGGGAGGCCGGCAGTTCCCCGCGCACCAGGTTGTCTACAAGTTGAGCCGGGTTAAAGCCGCGCGCATTCAGATTGGCCAGATGTTCCATCTCGCGAACGGCCGTTTTCAAAGGCTCCACCTGGGGGTAATTGTCCTGGCATTTTTCAACGGCTGAATTGACGGTGAAGTCGGGTTGTGACTGCCGTTCTTCGGACAATGATTTTACCAAAGCGTTCACCAGGGCCGGATATCCTTGCGTCCAGTACCAGATATCGTCCAGGTCTAGATCTGATATTTGACCCGGCCCGGAATATGAATCGTGCGCCTGTTGGAAGACTTCCTTTTCTTCCAAGTCCAGCAGTTGGAAAGATTGGGAAACGCCTTCGAGCGGCGAATACACATGCCGTGTGGTGCGCAGCATTTCTAAATCGCTTGCGGCCACCAGCATAAACGAAAAATATTGTTTGTGGGCGTCATAGAGGGCGCGCAGCAGATTGGCAATATTGACGGCTGCGCGGGGATGAATGTCGTCAAAATCATCCAGCAGCAAAATCATACGCCGGATGCCCGTTTTTTCGGCGGCGCGCAGGGCGTCCCCTACCAGATCGAGAACGGCCGTTGTGGTCAGGTCACGTTCCCAGCGATCGGCTTGTGGAATCACAATCCCTGCGGTTTCCAGCCGCGCAACCATTTGCTTTGCCAGATCAAGCCAAATGCGCTCCGGATTGGTTTGCCCCTGGTAAAGCGACATATTAAACGGGCCGAGAGAGATACGGCCGTTGCTCGCTCCCATTTGTGCTGCCAGATAGGCCAATAAATTGGTCGTGCCGCTGCCCGGCCCGCCATACAAAATAAGTCCTACCGAACCAGGGCGGGTTAAGTTTTGTAAACAATCCGCTGCGGTAATCACATAATCTGCTTCAGGCGCTTGCGGAAATGGCGCCAGCCGTCGTTGTGCAACATTTACTGCCATATTGGATTACTACCCTCTTTTTGTATGCGGAAATCGCAGATTTCCAAGGCATTTTGTTTTTTTGAACTTTCTGCGGTTTACCTGAATCGTTTTAATTCCTCAACCAGACGCATTAATTCGTCAACCAGATCAACAGCGCCGCGTTGGTGGTGATAGAACAGCACATCGGGCAAAATATCGTTTGGAAAAATATAGGCCGAGCGCCGGTCGGAAACGGGCGCCAGCGCCAGCGTCATGGTCATCGAGCGCAGCAGCCTGTCGATTTCAGCTTCAGAGGGCTGCCATGCCCCCAGGTCAAGATCAAACTCATGCAAAAAGCGCAGGGCGTCAACGGCCGTAAACGTTGCTTCCTGTTCTGCGCGCATTGCCTGGGAATAGGTTGCGTTGAATTTATGCTGGTAACGGGTCAAAATAGTTGTTAGCAGCATGATACGCGCCTTCACCATCTGCTGCTGGCGCTCTGGCCGCGATTCCCCCACCTGCATCGCCGATAACAGCGGATCCACATCCAGATCATCCCATAATTCCCGTTTCAACTGCATTTTTAAATTGCCTTGCAAGACCGCCTGGACATCATTTGCCCCAATAAAATCCTGTTTGCGGCGGTCAACCCGGCTCAGCAAATCATCGCACACCAACTGCACATAGTAAGGAATTGCGTATGTCCCCTGCGCGACCATGCCAATCACTTCGTCTTCATCCTGAATCTCCAGACTGAATTCCTTTAACATGCGCACCAGCCGCGCCACATCGCTGCGACCGACTCCAACCAGGTTGTGGAAGCGGCAGAAATTATAAAAAACGGAGCCGTGCCGCAGCCGATTCAGATAAATATGCCGGAATCCGGTCATTACAAACGTACAGACGCGCGGCGTCGATTGGGCTAACTGGTTGCGGAAAAATTGAAACAACTGCTCATTATTTTCGCGCAAATCATACAAATACAAATCATCAATTTCGTCCATCAAGATGATCACAGGATGGTTATATTGCTGCTTAAGCGCCTGAAAAACGGCGTACAAATCCGCATAATCCTGGGCCGGCGTATCGGATAGCTGCTGCGCCAGGTCAGGATGACCGGTTTCGTGCAACTGCCGCTTCACCTGGCGGTAAAAATCCTGCACCCGGCTGCGATCTTGCAGTTGGATAAAGAGTACCGGAAGTTTTTCATGTTCGGACCGATTTAGCAGGCGGTAATGGATTTGTTTCAACAGCGACGTTTTCCCGATGCGGCGGCTGCCTAAAATGGCATGATCCTGCGTGTCCAGGCTGCTCAACACGGTGCTGATTTCGCTGGCGCGTCCCACAAATAGCGGCGATCCGGCCGCCAGACTGCCGGCCAGCCGGTAGGGCGTGAAGGAGTGACGCCCGACGATGTTAAAGGCATGGTTGATCAACTGGCGCTGCGGGTCTGGCTGCAGCGCCATGCTGGTAAGCTGTGGCACATCCAAAAAGACGAAATGTGGGCCGCCGTCACGGCTGCCGGATGTTTGTTTGAGTCGTTCCCCGTTTTGCAGAACGATGACGACGACCACACTGCGATTGAGCGCTTCGATATCCTGGGCGTGGTCTTCATATCTGTCGCTCAGGCGTGTTCTGGTCCAATCTCGGAATTCATAGAGATCACGAGAAAGGAAACGGCCGTCGCGCAGCAGCGCCAGCATAACCCGTTTATGTAGAGCGCCAAAATCACCCGAAATTTCCGCAGGCGACCAGGGCAGGAACTGTTCCCCGAACTGATCTAACCGGGGTTGCGCTCCAACCAGTCTGATTTCAAGTAATTTGCTCAATGCATAAAACAAATCCCTGACAGCGGCGTGGTCAGCTTCGGAAAATGTTGTGCGTCCTTGCAACGCATTGTTGGTTTGCGCCAGCGTTACCAGACTGTTCCATAATCTGTCCGCTTCCGGCTTATCCTTGCCCGCCAACCCAAATAAGTTGAAAAAGAGGGGTTTGGTAGGTTGTGAAAGATGCCGATCGACTTCTTGAATAACGTCTATGGGTATGTCCTGGAATGCCAATCCTGGCTTGCGCGCCGGAAAAAGCCAGATAGTCGCCTGAGTTTTTCCCGTTAGGCGGCGCTGGTCCTGCGCCATTTTGTGCGGGTACCAGGTGTTTTGGGCGCTTTGAGCCGCCGATTGCATGTGTGCCCACGCTTTCGTACGTTGCAGCCAGGCTTCATGCAGCGGAATGGCCAACTCATAAAAACTGGCTACGTGTTTTGTCTTGCGCGATCGCAGTAAATAATTATTTTCCATGCGTTGTAAAAGCGTTTGAGCTTTCCCCGCTGAAAAAAGCTGCATAAACAGATTTCCTGGCGCGCCCCATTCTTTTGGCGCCGGGCGGCGCGGATCGAATCCACGAATCCAAACGTCACCGGCGCGATAATATTCATTGGAATGGATTGACCTGACCTCTCGTTCAGTTAGTCGTGTGCCTGCCGGGAAGGTGACGCGCGGCACGGGACGGCCGTCGGGACGGCGCGCATAATAATCCCGGCTCAATACAAAATCTTCGGCCGCATGATTACGTCGCTCCAGCGGTATTTCACTGTGAGCGCTCAGCGCCAGCGTTATCCGTTCAAAAAAACTTTGCCACGCCCATACCAGCGCGAAGAAATTGTTGTGTTCCACCTGCGCCAACAAATATTCTTGCAACGGCAAATACTGCACAGGCGCTTCCTGTCGCACTGTGTCCAGCGCCGGCAGCAGAACAAACTCAAAAAATGCAAGATAGCCCCGGCTTAAATCTACCAATTCAACAAGGGTAGGTGAGTCGGGAAAATAGCGCAGCAGCCGGTTCAATTCCCGCTCAGCCAGCATCTTCTCTAACGTTTGCACCAATTCAGTATGAATTTGCGCATCGCCAATGTCGACATGGTTGGCATTAAATGATGTGAACACCGCCGCTGTAGCGGGCCAAAGCGTGCGCATGATCTCACTGCTTAAGTAATTGCCAACAAATACCGGACGGATTCCTGCTTCCTGCAAGGTTTGAACCAGGAAAGGTAAGAGGGTATCCAGCGGATGCCAATCATAATTGCGGCGGCTGATGCTGGCCAGCAGGCGATCCCAATGGTTGAATATGACCATTTCGGGGTTATTCTTGAGCGGATCGGCCAGCAGCGCCTTAAACTCGGCTCGGGGCGCAAGTGAAGAACGCCAGGTAGATACATCCACAAATTGGGGCCAGATTTGCTGTGAAAGCCATTGCAGCAGCGGCCCCTCTTCGGTATGAAGACCACTTTGTCGCAGCACAAAAATCTGATCGAGCCAGGCGCGCCAATCGACGATGGGCGGTTGCGGCGCGCGCGCGGCGCAGCGACGGATGGCGCGAATGATGCTGTTGCGAATGAGCGGGGCAGCGATTACCTTAACAGGGTTTGTCTTTCCTGGCCGAAATTCGCTTTGAATCGCTGCAGAAGCAGTGCGCCATGCGCGCGGTAAATCATGTTCAAAATCGAGGCTGGCGCGGGTAGAAATCTGGATGCTAACCGGGCAAGTTAATGGTTTGCGCCGGGTCTCGCCGTTTAAGAAATAATGTACTGGAACCTGAAGCGTGGCTTCTACGGCCTTGTTTTGCCGCAAATTTGCCACGGCCGTTCGCTGATCAGTTGGAATCGAGACGCGAAAGCGAATATACTGTTTTTCTTGCGGCGCCAGATTCAGGTTTTTGGGGACTGGTTGCTCGGCTTGACAATCCAGCGTTAAATCTTCGATCTGAAGTTTCGCCAGCGGCAAACGAATGTTAAGCTCCTGTAAGGGTAAACCCTGACCCGGATTCCAGACGTACGCCTCTACCTGGACTTCATCATATTGAAGAATAGCGCTGATGGCTTCTAATTCTGGTTGGGCAGGGCGGTTAAGCAGTTCCTGGAAGCCGGAGAGTATGCTCTCTTCCTGGTACCAGGCATATAACATACCAACCAGCGCTTTTGAGAGCGGAGAGGAGGCTGTGAACACCACGGAGGTTGCTGTGGCTGTGGGGGCAGGGTTTAGGATGATTTCGCTTTGTTCACGCAAATCGTAAAGCAGGCGGCGCACGGTAACGGCCGTTGCTGTTTGATCGCGAAATGTAGTTAAAATATCCCGCACCCGGTTCAATTCCTGTTCAAAATTACCCGCAATTTTGTGCACCGGTTCGCGTTGAGCCAGTTCTGCCAGCCGGCGCAGGTTAACCTCCAGGCGGTCGCTGATGAAATCCACCCACGCTTTATAACTGGGCAGCGCGGCGCCCTGTCCCATTAACTGATACATCTCATTCAGATGCGCGGCCAACGTTGTTTCATCGTCACCGTTTGCTGCGAACTGACCGGCTTCAAGCTCTTTGCTCAGCGCTGTCAAAGCTGTCAGAGCAGCGCTGCCATCCTGCGCTTCGTAAAGCTGTACCAGCGTCTCGATGGCGCAGGCCAGCCGCCGGTTTTCAAGAAATGGGGGCGTCGAACGCCCCAGAAAATTCAGAATCCGTGGGGCCAGCGCATCCAATTTGATCAAAGCTTGATGCACGATACTCCACAAATCAGACTCGCGCCGATTAAGATCGCGCAATAATGCTGCGGCTGCCTCGTAGACCCAGGCATCTTCATCGCTTTCACTGGCTGCTATCACGTTCAATATTTTCCAGGCCTTGGATGGCAGATTGCCTGCTGTTTGCAATTCCTCCGTTGTTTGTTGCGGCAGCAGCGCGCGCAAGGCATATAACACTGCCCGCTGAACTTCAGCTTGAGGATGCTGGGCAGCTATGATCAACAGTGGCGTCCAGGTCTCCAGCGTATCCTGGGGTACATTGTTGGGAAGCTGATTGTTGACCCGTAGAGTGTTGGGCAGCATGAGGGCGCGCATGGTCGCAATTCCGGCTTCACGGTAGGTGCTTTCATCGTCAAACAGCATTTCCAGACGCTCTAGAACCTGGCGGGTAATGTGGTTTTCGCTGTGGGTGGCCAGATAAACCAGCGACCGCGCATAAGCGCGGTGCATGAGTGAATTTGTGGCATCGAGCTGTACAGCCAGCAGACTATCCAATGCTTGTTGGTCTCCAGCGGCTGCACGCTGCGCGCAGTAATGGAATGCATACGCTTGCAAATAGTGCAGTTGATCGGGCGAAGCATGCAGCCAGCGCAGGGCCAGATCGCCTGGCGTTGTTTGTCTGCGCGCGGCGAGCAGTTCCAGACACGCTTCTGCGCGCTGCAGAATTTCATTTTCGGTATCATAACCGGGCGGATTGACTGCGACGACCTGCACCGTTTGTCCCAGGTCGCCGATCAAAAGCTGTGGCTGGCGGTCGGACGTGCGCAAAGTGGCCACGTGTGTTACGGCCGCCTGGGCTGGAATAACCCATTGAATTTCACCGCGCGCGCCCAGAACCATGACGAGGTGGCGGTCGGCGTCAATTTCCTGGGGGCGCTCGCCCCCGACGATAATTTCCTCGATCCCATCTTCGTCAATGTCGCACACCGACAGGCTGCGGGCGGCGCGTCCGACCCGATAGCGCCAGAGCCGGACGCCGCTTGGGGAGACGAGGTAGAGCGAGCCATTCGCACAGGCCACGGCGATTGTTTTTTGTGCGAGTCCGGGGTAGCGTACGGCGCGCACGTCAAGAACCGGACTTTCCAAATGGATGGCAGTGCAGCGCGGGGATCCATCCTGATTGAGCAGGTGTAGAATGCCTTGCGCGCCGGCCTTGCCGCCCCCTGCCAGAATCACGGGCGCTTCCCCGTCGGCAAGTGTGGCGACGCGCACTGTACTGAGCCAACCTGCGTCAAGGGAAGGCAGGGGTTCAGTTTGCCATCCGTCAGCTTGACCACTGTAGAATCGAATCAAGCGGCCGCCACGACAGCTTATGATTAACTGCGGAGGCGCGGTTTCTTGCGCGGGGTATAGCGCCATGCTCCAGACATCTTCATCGACCTGACCCACGCGCTTTAATTCTAGCAGGCATTGTTCAGGAGTTGCGGGCCCAACATAAATGACGCCATCGGCTGTGACTAATGCTAAAGATGGAACGGCCGTATTCACCAATGGCCCAATCGCTGCGGTGCGCGGTATGGCGCCGCCCGGCAGAGTTATTCTCCGCGCCAGTTTGCGCGTTTCGAGGTTGAGCAGATAAAGATCGCCGTTGCGATTAGCGAGTAAAAAATAAGAGGAATCCGGTAAGGCCGCCAGCACACGAATCGAAGCTGTGTCGCCAAAAGTCCAGTTTACCTGGCGGCGATGGATGATGACTTTGGCGTAGATATTGAGCGCGATTTCCAGACTGCGGGCATCGTTTATATCTTGTTTACCCTGCTCAAAATTATGGTGTGCTTTGGCCAGGTCGCCGCGCCGCCGCGCGTTGCTCAGCCATTGGTAGTCGGGATTGGCGGTGATTTGTTGGCCTAAAAATGCGGAAAGACGGGCTGTGAGAAGATCAATGCGGCGTTGTACCTGGATGGCGCTGCGGGCGTAATGGGTTTGGGCCATATGTAGGCAGCTTTCAACGAGCTGCATATCCAGCTCCGCTGCGTTCAAGATGGTGGTTTCGGCGGCTTGAATGACAGCAGTAGCGATATTGGGCGATAGAGAAGCGGGATCGAGATCATTGATTAAGCGTAACTTTTGATAGGCCCACTCCGGTTGAGCCGGTATATAGGCCAACAATAGTTTAACGGCAACGGCCGTATCTCCGCCGGCGAGCCACTTATCTAGCAGCCTGTCGCGCTCAATGGTTGGCAGCAGGTCCAGGGCGGTGCGCAAAGTGGGCTGCGCGTCCGGATCAGCGGAAAGGGGCAAATTGAGTGGACGCGCCAGGGTCAAACTTTCATCTTCGGCGGCGATCCAGAGCAGATTTTCCGCAGGAACCGGGGCCAGGGCGGTGATGACGTGCGGCACGGCTGCTTTGTGCAGTAAACGGCCGCTGCTGTCAGCCACGAGAAGCTGGCGTTCATCGGTGGCAATAAGCAGAATCCATGCGTTTTGTGTTTGCCAGAGCGCGAGGGCCGTGATGCGGCCGTCAACCGGAAGCCCTTCCGCCGGCCACGCGGCGTCTGTCTCAAACCCGTTCTCTGACCAGCGCCAGCAGAGAATTTTTTCCTGGCTGTCGCCCAGCCAGACGCGCTCGGCGGTGTGGACGATGACAAAGGGGCGATAGGTGAGCGGCTGCGTGTGTGAGCGTCCAAAGGCGGTGACGCCGCGCAGTTCGAAGGAGGTATGCCGGTTGTGGGAAACGGCCGTTACGCCTGCCAGCCCATCCTGATGGAGTTTTCCGTAGCGTGCGCTGGTCGCTGTCTGGTTTTTTACCCGTCGGCGCCGGTTGTGGTAAGGGGTCAGTTCCTGATTGCGCAGAACTACTTCAAAAATCTGGTTTTGGGGTTGTTCGCCCGACTTTTCTGTGATGATGTAGGGGATTTCAATCTGATCGTGCAGGTCAAAATGAACTTCAATGCCAATCACGCGGCCTGAATCCAGGGGTAATTCGCCGGCTGCCAGCGCGCTGCCTTCAACGGTGTAGCAGCGCAGTTGGCCATCCTGGGTGACAACCAGCAGCTCCTTTTGAGCGTCGTCATTAAGGTCAACCAGGGCTATCGCCTGGACGGGGCGGCCAAAATCACGAAATTCTTGCAGCTGCAGCAAATTGACGCCTTTCAGGCGCCGCAGGCCGTCGATTAATTCTAGCAGGTCGGGATTCTCAGCAGGATTGAAGGGCGCTGTATCGCGCGGTAAGTCTTGCCATATTTGCCAGACTCGTTTGCGGATTTGTTCGAGTTCTTCTGGTGATGAAGCGGGAGATTTTAAATGCAGCATATTCATGGTTACGGCCGACCTGGTTTGAATTTGTCGTACTTCTTGCGAGGCACACTCATTATTGTAAGGAAAGCTGGGCGGAAATCAATAGGTTGGTTGTTTAACGGCCGTTCCATTGCATACCCGCCCCCGCCACAGCGCTGCCACCGGATTGCCCAACGTACTGCCGCCAATGTAATCACCATTGCTAGTGCCGTATCTGAAAATGAGGAGTGGGCATCCTCAGATGCCAGTCCGCATTTGAGAATGCAGACGCCTCAAAATCATAAAGTCGAGGTATTAGTTAGAGGTCGCCCGCTCATAAAGCGCGACTATTCTACCCTAAACAAAAGCTTTATTACGTAAAATACCAAAGCAAAATGAAAAAAGACCCTTTGGGTTTCTGGCAAATCGTCTGGCAAAAGCCATGCCGGGAAACCCAAAGGGTCTGTATGTGAAAGTGGTGGGTTACGGCCGTATCACAAACTGCAGCAATACTTTCTCCAGTGGCGGTTCACCGGGAGATAAAACCCTGTCTGTCTTATCACGATGCACTTGAGTTTAACGGAGTAGTATTCAATTGAAACTGTTGGCCAGGCCCATCGAGCAACAAGTAATAATCTTGCAGCCAGTCACGGCCTAAAATTGCAAACGGGAAGGGCGTGAGAATCACTTCCATCGCTTTTGCAGTGTCACCAGGTAGAGATAAGCGGGCTTCATAGGTATTCACAAGCGTTTTAACAGCATGGGCATCTTCCAGATGCAAGCGTCCAAACGGATAGAGTTTAAGCCGCTCCACAAATTCTTGGGGAATGGCCGTAATGTCCGCTCCCGTATCAATCAAAGCAGATATTTCGATACGTGGCCGGTTTTGAACGACACCATTCACGTTCACAGTTAGCACAATAGCTGGAGGAACAAAGTTCGTATCGTAAGGCAGCATCAATGTTTAGCTCGAAAAGATGGTATGCGAACTGTTTGGGGAGTCTCTGGGGCGACTTTTTCAATATAGCAGACAACATTGCCATAACGTTGCCGAACCTGGGCGAGCAACGCCAGTTTCTCATCACCACTGGCCACCACTTCTTTTTGATAGATAGCCACGTATTTACCCTCATACTGCTCCAACAAAGCAGGTTTCAATTGCTCAAAAGCAGCGACTTCTTGCTCAAATGCCTGGTTGATTTGGCTTGTGTCTGATTCGTCCAGTTGTTCGGATACCCACTCGATTACCAGGGCGTCGGTTGTTTTGTGTTGTGCAGCCGCTTTTTTACGAACTGCATTATATATTTGGGGAGGCAATGTGATCTTGTTTTGCATTTTGTCTCCTTGTAGGCTTCATTTTACTTTGAGAATGAATCAGCTTAAGTATAACACATCCCGGCAGCATCTGATGCGAGGATGTGTTTAATCGTTCAGCAATTATTTAGGGATGGCTGATGCGGAAGAATTTTTGGCAACACCGTTGCGCCCACGTAAAAGACCCTTTGGGCTTTTGGCAAAATCATTGCCGGGAAACCCAAAGGGTCTACGTGTGGATTAGGGAGGAGGTGTTGGGTTACGGCCGTATCACAAACGGCAGCAATTCTTTTTCCAGCGGTGGCTCACCAGGAGGCGACTCTCCCGCCCAAAAACCACCTTCCATATGCATACCCGCCCCCTGACATAGCACTGCCGCCAGATTGCGTTTTCGTGGGATCCCCACGATTTCTTGTTATACTCGGCTGAGTTTCACTAGGTGGAGTTACCTTGTTCATAGAGGTATAATTAGACACACAAGGAGTTCAAGTATGCCGGCACAGGATTTGCATCATGATGCGGTCAAGCCGGCCCTCATCAAGGACGGGTGGCATATCACCGATGATCCTTTTAATATTGGGTATGGTGATGAATATATCCTTTATTAGGGCTTGTTAGAAGAAACAGAGCCGGAGCGTGTTTTGTACCTGGCGGTGGACGATGATTGGACAGAGTATGGTGTAGCCGGTGAACTGCCAGATGCCGGCATTAATAAAGAGGAGATTGTGTTAGGTTTCCACTCGGCTAAGAAACGGCCGTTGACTGAATTCGCTGTTGCTTGAGATGGACAACGGCAAAGACCAGCCTTGCTCGCTCCCATACACTAAACAGCACGACGTCAAGGCGCTTATTTTTTCCAGGTAGAATTGCTCAGGCGTTGGTTTGCAAAAATATGATCGACGCCATCAATTTTTACCGTTAACATACCCCTGCAAATATTGACCTGTATAAGAGTGCGCTACTTTTGCGACCTCTTCCGGCGTGCCCTCGGCAATAATCTCGCCGCCGCGGTCGCCCCCTTCCGGCCCCATGTCGATAATGTAGTCGGCCACCTTGATGATGTCCAGATTATGCTCAATGATCACGACGGTATTTCCCTTGTCAACCAGCCGGTTGAGCGCCTGGATCAGTTTGGCCACATCATGTGAATGCAGCCCCACCGATGGTTCATCCAAAATATAAATTGTGCGGCCGGTAGCAATCTTGGACAGCTCCCGGCTGAGCTTCACGCGCTGCGCCTCGCCGCCGCTCAGCGTCGGCGCCGGTTGTCCCAAATGGATGTATCCCAACCCAACGTCCGCCATCGTCTTGAGCTTGCGTTTGATGGGCGGAATGTTGGCAAAAAACTCCAGCGCTTCGTCAATTGTCAAATCCAGCACCTGGGCAATGTTGAGTTCTTTGTAGGTTACCTGCAACGTTTCACGGTTATAACGCGAGCCGTTGCAAATATCACAAGGAACATAAATATCCGGCAAAAACTGCATCTCAATGCGGTTTTGTCCCTGTCCCTGGCACGCTTCGCAGCGTCCCCCCTTGACATTGAAGCTGAAGCGGCCCGGTTTGTAGCCGCGCACTTTGCTCTCCGACATGCTGGCAAAGAGGTCGCGGATTGGATTGAATAGGTTGGTGTAGGTAGCCGGGTTGGAGCGCGGCGTGCGTCCGATGGGGCTTTGGTCGATTTCAATCACCTTGTCCAAATATTCCAAACCCTGCACACTTTCATGTTTACCGGGCAGCACTTTCGAACCGTAAAAATGCTGATTGAGCCTTTTGCTCAATATTTCGATCAAAAAGGAGCTTTTTCCGCTGCCGCTAACGCCGGTAATGCAGACAAACTTGCCCAACGGGATTGTGATGTCAAGATTTTTAAGATTGTTTTCACGCGCTCCGGCAATAGTTAGCGATTCTCCAGTGCCTTGACGCCGTTTTTTGGGCATCGGAATTTTTTTGCGCCCGCTCAGATAGGCGCCGGTTAAGGACGCTTTATTTTTTTCGATTTTTTTGGGCGGCCCTTCCGCCACGAGTTCGCCGCCATGTTTTCCGGCGCCGGGGCCAAGATCGATAACCCAATCGGCAGCGCGCATGGTGTCCTCGTCATGTTCTACAACCAGGACCGTATTGCCCAGATCGCGCATGCCTTTTAAGGTTTTGATGAGACGGCCGTTATCCCTTTGATGCAGTCCAATACTCGGCTCATCCAATACATACAAAACGCCCATTAACTGGCTGCCAATCTGCGTCGCCAGGCGGAT
Source organism: uncultured Chloroflexia bacterium (assembly GCA_963701435.1). Classification (GTDB taxonomy): domain Bacteria; phylum Chloroflexota; class Anaerolineae; order Promineifilales; family Promineifilaceae; genus JAACFF01. The sequence continues at coordinate 961,654 of CAVPAL010000006.1, forward strand.
CCGCTGCGCTTCGCCCCCGCTCAATGAACCGGCCGCGCGATCCAGCGTCAGGTAATCCAGCCCGACATTGATCATGAAGGAGAGGCGCTCATTGATTTCCTTGAGAATTGGTTTGGCGATTAGCTGTTGGCGCTGTGTCAGGGGCGTTTGTTGCTGGTCGCGCAGCATTTCGACCCAGCCCAGCGAATGCAGAACCGGCTGCTGCGTGATTTCAGCGATGTTGCAGTCGCCAATCTTAACGGCCAGCGGGACGGGTTGTAAGCGGGAACCGCCGCAGGCGCGGCAGGGTAGATCGAGCATAAAGCCTTCCAGCTTGTCGCGTACATAATCAGAAGTGGATTCATGGTAGCGCCGCCACAAATTCGGGATAACCCCTTCATAGCGTGTTTTATAATCACGCGTGTGACCTTCTCGGTTGATATACTTGACGGTGACCTGTTCGCTGCCGCTGCCGTGCAGCAAAATACGCATTTGCGCCGTCGTTAAATCTTGCACAGGTTCATCGACCGGAATGTGAAAGTGATCGGCCGTTGCTTTTAATAATTGCCAATAGTAGCCGGCCTTATCATCGGTCGGCCAGCCGGAAATGGCCCCTGCGCGCAGCGTCAAATCTTTGTTGGGCACAATCAAATTTTCATCCAACTCTTTTTTTGTTCCCAGGCCCTGGCACTCTTCGCAAGCGCCGTGGGGGCTGTTGAAGCTAAAGGTACGCGGTTCGATTGGCGGGATGCTCGTGCCGTCATAAGGGCAGTAGAGATGTTCTGAATAGAGATGATCCTGCGGATTGTCCTGCTCTGTAACATCATTGATAATGACCAGGCCGCCGCCCAACGCCAGCGCTGTCTCAATGGAATCGGTCATGCGGGTGCGATCCGCGCGCGCCTCTTCGCCCTCGTCATGCGGGTCGTGGCGAATGATGACGCGGTCCACAACGGCTTCAATATCATGGTTTTTGTAGCGATCGAGTTCGATTTCTTCATCGACTGAGCGAATCTCCCCATCCACACGCACACGCACGAAGCCGGCTTTACGCACATCTTCGAAGATTCCCAGATGGTGGCCTTTGCGTCCCTGTACCAGCGGCGCGAGGATTTGAATGCGTGTGTTTTGCGGCATGTGGATCACATCGGATACGATTTGTTCGGCCGATTGGGGCATGACGGGGCGGCCGCATTGGGGACAGTGTGGCGTGCCGGCGCGTGCAAACAACAGGCGCAGATAATCATAAATTTCGGTGACGGTGCCGACGGTTGAACGCGGGTTGTGGCTGACTCCTTTTTGGTCGATGGAAACGGCCGGACTCAAGCCTTCGATCTGGTCAACGTCCGGTTTTTCCATCTGGCCCAGGAACTGGCGCGCATAGGCGGAAAGAGATTCTACGTAGCGACGCTGTCCTTCTGCAAAGATGGTGTCGAAAGCGAGAGAAGATTTGCCTGATCCCGAGAGACCGGTGATGACCACTAGTTTGTCACGCGGGATTTCTACGTCGATGTTTTTTAGATTGTGTTCGCGCGCGCCGCGCACGATGATTTTATCAAGGGACATGCTGGTTTCCTGTGATTTTATGAGTAGCTCATATGGGCTAATTGCGACCCTCTATTCTAACAAGGAATTCGAAAAATGTGTATGTTTAATGGCTAATTGTTAATGCAGGCCAGGCGGGGTATAACTTTTGCATGTTTGCAATCAGGCATTTCACCGCCAAAGTGGTTTTGCGGCTGATGTCTTGTTATTCAGGCGCGGTTTGGCGCAGTTTATTGGCCGGGATTTTTCTGTTTTTGCCGCTGAGCCTGCTTGGGTGTCAGGCGACAACGCTGCCGTCTCCCACGCCAACGTTAGCGCGTCCAGCTTTGGCGCGCGTAACGGCCGTTCCCCCAACCTTTCCTCGTCCTACAATTCAACCTACAGCGGGCATAACCAGCATAACAGCTTCTCCTCAACCGATTCTGCCTACCCCACCGCCATTGCCCACAGCAGTCAATCCGACGTCAATTAGCGGCGCGGCGTTTGCCAACTTGCGCATGGCAACGGCCGTTGACGCCCTGCCCCAATCTATATTCCCCGCCGGGATCGAAGAAATTTATGCCCTGTGGGATTATCATAACATGAGCGGCGCGGAGCGCGTGATGCGGCTGTGGCTGCAAAATGGGCAGCCGTGGAAGGCCTTCGAGGAACCCTGGGCAATGGACCGCTATGGCGTCAACGGGACGGTAACCGATACGTTTATTTATGATTATGAGGGCAGCGGTATACCGTCTGGTCACTATGTGCTGCAGTTGTATATTGATGGGGAGTATCAGGGACAGGCGGCGTTTGAAATTTTGAATTGAGCGTTTAGGCGGCGTGCAATCTGCACACCATTTCTAGCACATCACATTTTGGGCACGGCCGTTGCAAAATGGCCGGGTAGAGATCGTATCCCATGCACATGAGGCGCTAGAAACGGCATGGTTTGATGAAAGTCACCAGAACAAAACAATCAATTGGCGCTGAGGGTACTCACAACGCTGTTCGCACCGCCATATTCGTTTGGCCAGTAAGCATCTGCTGCTTCATCATTCGCCCAAGTGGTTTCATCAACAAAATAGCGAAATTGGAATTGGTTTTCCTTGGGCAGCCGTACTTTTACGCGAAATGGGCTGTTGGCCTTGCGGTTTTTTTTCATTGGAACTGGCTGCCAATTATTCGCTTCACATACCAGAACGGCCGTTTCAGCGTCTGTGTTTAACAATTCAAAAGTGACTTCACATTCATCTTTGGTCTTAAAAAATCGTTTTATTAACATAATCTATTTCTCCTTTACCTGACATGCTAAAGCCGCTCAAATCGGAGCGGCTTTTTTGCCAGCGATGTTGGTAAATATTGTCAATTTAGTTGGATTATAGACCTAATGTTCTATTCGTCAAGTGGCAACATACCCAAAAATATTACGCTTCAAACCACAATTTCGCCCAAACTGGAAAATGGTCGCTGGCGGCTGCCTGGGAAATTTCACCGCTGCCGATTACCTAAATAATAATTTCCTCACATAACATCTGCCGCAGACGCGCTTTTTGAACTTTGCCCAGCGCATTGGCTGGGAACAAGTCCACAAAAATGACCTTGCGCGGGACTTTGTATTTAATGAGGTGCGTTTGACAGTGATCGATGATCGCCTGTTCGGAAATGTCACTGCCGGGATGGGGAATAATAACGGCCGTTACTCGCTCTCCCCACTCTGCATCAGGACAACCCACTACGGCGCAATCCTTCACCGCCGGATGTTCCATCAACACCAGTTCCACTTCCGGCGGATAAATGTTAAAGCCGCCGCTGATCACCAAATCCTTGGAGCGACCCTTGAGGGTGTAATAACCGTCCGGCTCGCGTAGGCCTAAATCGCCGGTGCGCAGCCAGCCGTCTTCGGTGAAGGCGGCGGCCGTTTTCTGCGGCTGCCGCCAATACCCTTTGCAGACGTTGTCCCCACGCACCTGCACATCGCCCACCTCGTTGTCGCCCAACAAGTCGCCCGTAATCGTGTCGACAACGCGTACTTCAACGCCCGGCAGCGGCAGCCCCACCGAACCAACCCGCCGCTCACCATGTAACGGGTTGGAAATGAGCATGCCCGTTTCCGACATGCCGTAGCGCTCCAGCAGCGTATGGCCAAACGTTTCCTGGTAGGCGGTGAACACATCATCCGGCAAACGATCTGAACCGGATGTCAGCAGGCGCATATGGCTGAGGTCATAGTGGCTTGCGCCCGGCGCTTCCAATAAACGCCGGTGGATGGTCGGCACGGCCATAAAAACGGTGCATTGGCGGTCTTGTAAAGTTTGCAGCGTTTTCACGGCGTCGAATTTGGGATGCAGAACGGCCGTTGCGCCCGCATTTAACGCCCCGTGCAGCGCCACAATCAAGCCGTGCACATGAAAAATTGGCAGCACATGCAGCAGCACGTCATCATCCTGCCAGCCCCAGGCCTCATGCAGCGAGTTTAGATTGGCAGTCAGATTACCGTGGGTCAGCTCGGCGCCCTTGGGACGGCCGGTTGTGCCGCTGGTGTAGATCATCAGGCAGGTAGCGTTCAAGTCTTGCGGCGGCGCGATAGCGACGGCCGTTTGCGGATCGTAATCAGCAATCAGGGTTTCAAAAAAGATGGGCGTGGCCGTGTCGAGGAAAACAGCTTCCTGCAAATCAGGTAGTTCGGGCAGCAGTGTCGTAATTCCTTCACGCGCCGTTTCGTCCGCAAAAAAGAGCTTGGCAGCCGCGTCTTTCAGAAAGTAGTGCAGTTCTCGCGCCGGATAACCGGGATTAAGCGGCAGGCTGATGGCTTCCAGGCGCATTGTTGCCAGATGCAGGTACACAAAAGACATGCATTTAGGAAGCTGCAGGGCGACGCGATCCCCTTTCTGCACCCCCTTAGCCTGCAAGTACGCCATCGTGCGCAGCACATTTTCTTCTAATTGGCTGTATGTGATATGTTGGTCGGCGACGGCCGTTGCCCCCACAAACTCAATCGCTACCTTAGCATTATACGTCTGACAATTCTCAATCAGTCGATCTAAAAAACTCATACCCACTCCGCACTATCTGTTATTTTGTCTTCATCTCGACCTGCCCATTATAACCTGTTATGCGGCGTAAGCGCATTTGAATTCAGTCGATAGCGCTGCCTGTTTTTTCCAGGCTGCAGCCATCTCGCCGGCCACATCAGTTGAGGCGAACAGGTCTCGTTTGCTGGTTTACCTGTAGGGTTGGGCCGTGCCCGATTTTCATCACCTCTCCCACACAAATTCATAATTTCTACACACCATTGCGCCAAAATGAAGACATCACACCAGAACAAAGGAGTTTAAACCATGTTTTTTCGTAAAATGATTGGATTAGGTATATTTTTTATGCTGTTTTTAGCCGTGATGGGTTTATTCGGCGGCGCACGCAGCAGCCGCTATGAAAGCGCTTGGACTCAAGGGTACATCGCCGGACAGCAGTCGGTTAGCACGGACGCCGACGGCGCAACGACCGCGCCGCCGCCTGTTGTTCAGAATGCTTATGGCGTTGGTCGCAGTCACATGGGCGGGTTCTTTTTCCCAGGCGCGTTTTTGTTTATGTGTCTGCTGCCGTTCTTTTTGATTGGCGGTTTGTTCTTCCTGTTTAGCTTTGGCGGCCGGCGTCATTGGAAACACGGCCGTAAACATTGGCGCCATCATGGTCATCATCCACCCTGGGCCGGCGGCGATGATGAGGAGTGGGGCGATGAGCCGGTTATGAAGGCCTGATTGAGATAAAATAGGTTGCGTATCAGGCTTGGCTATGAATGATTTAATTCTGGTTGTGGACGACGAACCAAAAATCGCGAAATTAGCGCGTGATTATCTGGAACGCAATGGATTTCGCGTGGCCACGGCCGTTGACGGCCGTACCGCTCTTGCCATTGCGCGTGCAGAACAACCTGCGCTCGTTGTCCTCGACCTGAATCTGCCCGGCATGGACGGACTTGATGTGTGCCGGGCGTTGCGGCGCGAATCGGATGTGCCCATCATCATGCTAACCGCGCGTGTGGAAGAAACCGATCGCTTAATCGGCCTGGAACTGGGCGCTGATGATTACATCACCAAACCATTTTCGCCGCGTGAACTGGTCGCCCGCGTGCGCGCCGTACTGCGGCGGGTGAAAGGGGGCGTCCACCAGCCCGGCCTGATACGCACCGGTAATCTGGAAATTGATCTTGATGGTTACCGCGTGCTGCAAGCCGGGGAGCCGCTGCACCTGACGCGCCTGGAATTTAATCTTTTGGCGTTCCTGGCGCAGCATCCGGGGCAGGCTTTTAGCCGCGAACGTCTGCTGGAGCAGCTTCACGGCTATTCCCATGATGGCTTTGACCGCAGCATCGACGCCCATGTCAAAAACCTGCGCCGCAAAATTGAACCTGACCTGGCCAACCCAACCTATATCCTCACGGTTTATGGCATCGGCTATCGTTTTAATGACGAGGTTGGCTAAATCATAAAGGCGAGGTACTTGGTTATTCAGGAATAACTTTAATGAGACACGACCCGCACTGGCAAAAACAAAGAGAACATTGGATGAAACACCGGCCGCCTCATTGGCAGCGCAAAAGAAGGCGGTTGTTTGTCAGGTTCGCGATGGTTTTTGGATTGATGGCGGGTTTGCTTTTTGGTGGCCTGGCCGTATTGGCGTTGTTGTTCACGCGCGCGGCCGGCGGGACGGGGGAAACGGCCATATTCGTCTGGATCGCCGGTTGTGGCCTGGCGTTGGCCCTGCCGCTGCTTGCTTTGGGCATTGCTTCACGCGCTTTTCGCGGCATCGCTGCGCCCCTGGCCGACGTGATGGCGGCGGCGGATGCCGTCGCTGAAGGGGATTTGACCGTGCGGGTGCCGGAAAACGGCCGTCGCAATCAGTTTGGCCAACTTGCCCACTCCTTCAACCGCATGACCGCTGAACTGGAGCGCGCCGATCAGCGCCGCCGCAATATGACCGCCGACATTGCGCATGAACTGCGCACGCCGCTGCATATTATTCGGGGCAATTTAGAAGGCATTCTCGACGGCGTTTATGATCCCACGCCTGACCACGTTGAAGCGACGCTGGAAGAAACCCGCACCTTGTCCCGTCTGGTTGATGATCTGCATACACTTTCACAAGCTGAGGCGGGCCAACTTCCGCTGCATCTGGAAGCTGTTGATGTCACCGAACTACTGGCGGACGTGTACACCAGTTTCAGCGGCCAGGCTGAAGTGAAGGACATTGCATTGATTGTTGATTTTGACGGCAAGCCGGCTGATTTAACCGTCACTGGGGATGCTGTGCGTCTTAACCAGGTTTTAACCAACCTGGTTTCAAATGCGCTGCGCCATACGCCGTCCGGCGGCCAGATTCAACTGGCCGCGGCGCGCCAAAATGAAAACGTATGTATTTCTGTGCGTGACAACGGCGCCGGCATTCCTGCAGCGGACCTGCCCTACATTTTTGATCGTTTCTGGCGCGGCGACCTCGCACGCACGCACGTGGATGGCGCCCACACCGGCCTGGGCCTGGCCATTGCCCGGCAGCTTGTTGAAGCGCATCAGGGCAGCATCAACGTTACAAGCGAGCCTGGTGAAGGCGCCTGTTTTACAATTCTTTTACCGGCGAGGTAGAAAAATTTACAGAAGATTTGCTTTTCAGCGCGCTAATTTCTTCTCAAAGCGGCCAATCGCGCAGAATACGTTCTGTTTCCTCGGAGTGGCCGGTTTCATCCCGTACCATATCTTCAAGCTGTACGACCAGGCCCTTGTCTCCGTACGCCTCCGCTTCATCTGCTCTTTGGGAATAATCCTTGCCTGCTTGCAGTTCGGCCGCCAGCACCGCTTCTAACATCTCGTGGTTTGTGCTGGCCGGCGGTACGGGACGCGCCTCGGTTGTTGGTTCACCCCCCAGGGCGACAATTTTATTGGCCAGAAATTGGGCGTGCATTTGTTCATCTACCACCTCGGCCAGGAAAAACTGGCTGAGCTGCGGCCGGAAGGGGCCGGTTGCTTTGGCTGCATAGGTGATGTATTGAATAATGGCGCTGAGTTCGCCCGCCAAATCTTCGTTCAAGTGATCAATTAATGTTTGTTTGTCCATCTTGGCTCCTTAAATTGTTTTTCTAAACTTACTCTGGTTTATAAAAAGAACGGCCGTTTCCATCCCCCACCTGATCATTGGGTAGACAGCGCACAGTATGCACATTCACCAGCGCCTGAATGCGATGCAAAAGCCGAACTGCCTGGCGCGGCCGTTCCACTTCCAGGCTCAAAATAATCCGCACCTCACCCATGCGTGGGGTAGGCGGGGTGTGAATGTAGGGAATGTTAACGTTTTCCTGGCGCATCAGATTGGTGATGTCATACATCAGGCCGGGCCGATCATAAACATCAATCATAATCGTGAGTATGCGCGCCTCGCGCGGTGTAGCTGCGCCCCAGCCCAGTTTGAGCAGACGGCTGTGTTTGTGATTGGCGCGTAGGCTGTGGCAGCCTTCTTTGTGTACGGTTACTTGACCATTTTTACGAATGTAACCAACAATGCTGTCACGTGGACGAGGTTCACAGGTGGCGCAGAGGCGCAACTCTCGTCCATCTGCATTGGTGATAACATATTTCTCTCCGCTTGGCCCGACGACGACATTGTCGAGACCGCGCAGCGGTTCGTCCGCCCATGTTTCATCCAGGACGCGCGTCGCCACCACGGCGCCCATCAATTCGGCGCGACCCAGAGCATAATATAACTCTTCCGGGGTGTCAAAGTCAAAAGAGCGAGCCAGGCTGTAATGGGAATGTTTGCACTGACCCAGCATAAGCAGCTCGGATTCCAGCAGTTGTTTGCCTTCGGCGACAGCCGTTTCCTGTGGTAGACGCCGGAACCAGCGGCGGGCGTGGGAGCGGGCATAATTCGTCGCCAGATAACCCAGGTCTTCATCCAGCCATTCCCGCTGTGGCTGCGCCGCAGCCCCTTTTTCGATGCGCACCCGATCGCCATTCCGCAAAGGTTTGTTCAAAGGATAAAGATTTTCATTCACATACGCTGCCCGGCATTGATCTCCCAGGCCGGTGTGGATCGCATAAGCAAAATCAATCGGCGTTGAGCCGTAAGCCAGTTCAATTGCATCGCCGCGCGGCGTATTGACCCGAATCTGTTTGCTCAACTGGTCAACCAATACACTCTTGACAGTTTCGCCTGCATCCAGATGATCTGCGTCAATATTTCCTTTAATATTTTCAAACAACGCTTCCACCCGACTCGCTATTTCTTCATCCCAGTAGGGCGTATCTGCATAGCGCCAGCGCGCCAAAACGCCAATCTGCGATACACGATCCATCGCCACCGTGCGCAGGCGAATCTTCAAGTAATCGCCGCTGGCGTGAATGACTGTGGTATGCAAGGAGCGGTACAGGTTGTCGCGCGGCACCGAAATATAATCATCAAAACGATCCGGAACAGCGCGCCAAAGTTGATGCAGATAACCCAGCGCCGTGTAACAAGATACCCAATCTTGCAGCAGAACAACCATGCGCAAGGTTCGATCAACATCAGCATAGCCCAGGCCGCTGGACCTTAGGTCTTGATATACTGAAAAAATGCTTTCGGGAGCCAACGCCACCTTGCGCACATCCAGATTGGCTTCCAATAGATGTTCGAAAATCTGACCGCTGACCAAATGATACATCTCTTGTTGTTCTTCGTGCAGTTGTTTCAGACTGTTGTGGAGGATGGCATAGGCGTCCAGATCCAACACTGCCAGCGAAAGCGCTTCTAATTCGCTCTTGATTTTCCAAATGCCCAGCCGATTGGCAAGCGGTGCAAAGACCGACAGCGTTTCGCGGGCCTTGCGAACCTGGCTTAGATAGGGCGTATGTTGAATAGTACGCATATTGTGCAACCGGTCAAACAGCTTGACCAGCACAACCCGAACATCCTGCGTCATCTCTCGCAGCATCTTTTGGTTGCTCAGATCTTGGATTTCTTCCTTACTTAGCTGCGCATCTTTCGAAACGCCCTCTGTGACATCCTTCAATTTTGTGACGCCATCGACGATATAGGCTACTTCGGGGCCAAATCGCGCTTCGATTTCCGCAATCGAGACGCTGGTATCTTCGGCCACATCGTGCAAGAGTGCGGCCGAAAGGGCGTCTGCGTCTAAATGATATTCGGCCAGATAATAGGTTACCGTGAGTGGATGAACAAAAAAAAGCTCGCCAGATTTACGGCGCTGGTTGCCATGTTTCCGGCGAGCAAATTCAAACGCTTGATGGACGCGTAATCGGTCTTCAGGCGTAAGATATTCATCAATGCAATTGAAAAACTGTCGGGGGGTTACAAAAACTATTGGCGCCATTTTACCCATACTTTCCCGAGGTATAACCGGGTTCAACTATGATTTTTTGCGAAAATCAGTAAATCGGTAGCCTACTCCCCGTTCGGTAAGGATATATTTGGGATTTGCAGGGTTTTCCTCGATTTTTTTGCGCAGGTAATTGACGTAGAGGCGAAGGTAATGGGTCTCGTCACGATATTCATATCCCCACACTTTGGATAAGAGGGTTTCGTGCGGCACGACCCAACCTGCATTTTGGATAAGGTAATACAGAAGCCGGTATTCGGTAGGACGTAAGTCAATGCGTTCACCATCAACAATGACCTGATGCCGGTTAAAGTCAACCGAGAGGCGATCATCAATTTGCAGAATGGTGCGCGGGGGCGGCGCGGGCCAGCGCGCGCGCCGCAGGACAGCGCTAACGCGGCTGATTAGTTCGCGGGGACTGAATGGTTTTGTGATGTAATCATCTGCGCCCAGGTTGAGACCACGCGTAATATCGTCTTCATCACTTTTGACCGTAAGCAGTATGACAGGCACAGTGGAATTTTCGCGCAATAGATGCAGCGCTTCAAAACCATCCATTTGCGGCATCATGACGTCCATAATAACCAGGTCAGGTGTGTGCTGTCGCACTTGTTCCAAAGCCTGGATGCCATTTTCTGCTTCAACGACCTGGTAGCCTTCCAACTCCATGTTCATACGGATGAAGCGACGCATGCGCGCCTCGTCGTCCACAATGAGTATGAGTTGTGGAGCGGATTGAGTCAGTGATTCTGGTACTTGTTCAACCATAGTTTATTCGCGCACAAATCCGATTATGTTTTCAATGTCTGCTTCAGGTAGCAGTTGCACCAATGTGATGCGATGCCACGGAAAAAGCACGGTGGTGACTTCTTCTTGCAGGTAGTTTAGCCGCTTTCCGTCCCGCCGCCGCGGATGATTCAAGATCATAAACTGATCTGCGGGATTGGGCAATTCATCTACTTCACCAATTATCTGTTCTTCATCAACCAGGTGCAAAATAACGGATTGTCGCATTAATACCCCTTATTCCAAAAATATCTTAACCAGCAGCTTGCCAAAGCGCACTTCTGCCTCGCGCGGCAGGGAATACGGCCGTTCCGCCTGGAGTTGTTTTTGCGCGAGCCAGGTGCCATTGGCGCTGTTTTTATCGATGAGCATTACGCCAGCGTTCTGCTTTTCGATCACGGCATGACGCCGTGAAACGCCTAAAGCGACGCCATTATCGGCTGTCAAGTCCAGCCGCGGCCAGAATCCCGCTTCTGCATCCGAACGGCCGATCCAAACCGGCGACGTCAGTTCTAGCGCAAGCTTGCGCCCGCTGGAGGGAATAATGATGCGGATACGGCCGTTTACATCTAGCATGGATGGATTTGACCAACCCTGTTCTTGCCCTAAAAAATGTCCGCAGTTATCACAAAAAAGCTTACCGGGGTAATATTTTGTGGCGCATTCCTTACAATGAATCATCTTTATCAAATAAAACCGTTTGCCCAATCAACATACGCGTACCATATTTGAGCTGTTTCCACCCCTCTGGCGAGACAGACCTTGTGCGCGTCAGGCGTTGGGCTTCAGCTTCAGCTTGATGCGCCAACTGCGGTTCACCAGCCTGCAAATAGCGGGAGGTCAATTGGCGCATGCGGGTTGCGGCCGCAGACAAATCGCCTGACTCAACCTCTTGCAGCGCTTTTTCGTTTAATTGGTATAAGTTTTGTAAGCGGGCCGCTTTCACCACATCAGTTTTTGGCTGCGACCGGGTCACATTTTCCAGCACAGTCAGCTTAATTTGTTGGCTCAGAGTGAGCGGCGCTTTACCAGGTATTTCCGCGCTCAGTTGCAAGGGAATATTGATACGAGTGGGAAACGACTGCGGCGCAACAAGCAGCTCTAGCAGGCAGGTCAACTGGGCGCGCCCTTCAATATCGCCTAAACGTAGTTCAGTTTTCTCAATTGAAAGCTGCTGAGGGTAGGGCGTCAATTTGAACGCTTGCTGAAGCGTAACCCGCGCCGGCCACTGTTGGGTCAACAGCACATTGCGCGCGTAAATATTACCCAGGCCGTTGATCCGTTCTTCCAAAGTTGTCAGAATTTCATCCGGTTCAGCGATATAACCTGATTGGCCTTTGGAGGGCGCAACCAACGCATCCAGGAACTGGTCGTTCCACTCGGCCCCAATACCAAAAGCCGTAATTTGAATATTTTCTTTTGCGGCTGTTCCGGCCAGACGCACGCTTTTATCGGCGTCTCCATACGTATGCCCGTCAGTTAACAGAATGAGGTGGTTGGTGTATTCATCCAGGTTAAACTGGCGCATTTGCTGCACGCCGGCCGCCAGTCCCTGGAAAATTTCAGTGCCGCCCGATGCTTGAATAGATTGAATGCGTTCCAAGGCGTCGGATTGTTCTCTGACGCGTCTGGCAGGCAGGACAATTTCGGCCCGGTCACTGAAGCTAATTACCGAGATAATGTCACTGGGAGCAAGTTTTTCAAGGATCAACTGCACGCCGTCGCGTACTTTTTCCAGTCGTTTGCCCCGCATGGAGGTGCTGCGGTCAATAACCAGGCATAAATTGAGCGGCAGAAGATGGAGCTTGGCATCCATTTGATCGGGGCGCAGCTCCAGCAGCAGATAAATTATTTGGGGCAGGTCGAGTAAGGGAATTTGGGAACCGCTGGATTGAATTTTCAGCTTTAAGCTGGGTACGGCCGTTTCCACCAGTAGCGAGTCGTAAAAAGCGCGCCGGTTCGAATCGCTGAGTACTTCATAAGCGTAACTGACAGAGTTAAAAGCAGCGTCATGATTTGGATCGCGCCCCGTTTGTATAAACTCTGCCCGGCGCGCTGCAAAGGCTTCAGCCAGCGTCAGCGCTGAGGCATTGCTTTCAACCCCTAAAATTTGATAGTAGTTTTCAGCAGCTATGCTCATGAGAAGATTCTGAAAAGCGTCGGTGGGCAACGATCCTGTTGACCACGGTCAAGCTCAATTTAGAGAGAAAAATCTACCACAACTGCCGTAATATTGTCATAACCGCCGGCCTGCATCGCAGCTTCCACCAAATTTTCGGTGATTAAGTGCGGCGGCAGTTGCATACGCATGAACTGCTGCAAGCGGGCATCATCAACCAGGCCGCACAATCCATCGCTGCACATCAGTAGTTTTCCTTTGGACGGTAGAGTATAAACATAGGTATCTACCTCAAGCGCATCTTCCTGTCCCAGCGCGCGCAGTAAAATATTGCGGTACTGGTAATTCTGCGCTTCTTGCGCCGTCAGCCGGCCCTCATCTTGCAAACGTTGTACCAGTGAATGATCGTTGGTTATAGCCTTCAATTTGTTGTCTACCAGCCAATAAGCGCGTGAATCCCCCACATGACTCAGGTAAAGTTGTGCGCCGATTAGCAGCGCCATGGTCAACGTCGTGCCGCTGTCACTGGGCTGCGGCTGCGTAATGGCCGTATGAGCTGCATGAACGGCCGTTTCCATTTCAGATTCTATGAAGTCAGGTTCAAGGGTTTTGCCGCTTAAAATGGGTAAATAAATTTGTTCCATCACAAAATGGGCGGCTGCGCGTGACGCTTTTTTGCTTGCCAGGTGTCCATTTTCGTGCCCCCCCATCCCATCGGCCACAATAAACAAACCAATCGGCTCCAATGGAGAATGGCCGCCCGACTCAGCCGCAAAAACCAGACAGGCATCTTCATTGCGCGTCCGCACGGCGCCCACATCACTTCTTGCCGCCACGCGTAAAGCGGGACGGGGTACGGACGTGTGTTCAACGACGGTGTCTTCCAGGGTAGTAATAGGCGCGGTCGGTTTTGTATCTGCTAAATCCTCTGCTGGCTTCTTTGGTTCAGATTGTATTGTGGGATTATTCATAAAGATTGTCCGATAAATAGAAAATTTCCAATAATTTTATTTATAGAATTCCTGTCGATTGGGTAATCGGCAACAATATTTCAAAATTAGAATCGCTCTAGCCGTTGCCGATTCCTCAAGGAAACCGCAGATTTCTAACTCCTCTTATTTTCAAGAATTTTCTGCGGTTAACCTAACTACACGGCCGTTTCAATGCCGTTGGTGAATGCGCTTTTCGGAAACTGCTCTTTGAATCGCATAAATCAGCTTCCGGGAAGTTGAATTTTGGAATTGCTCTGTATTTAACTGATGATCAGTTGTGTCAAATAGGCAATGCATATAATTTGTGTTCAGTTGTGCCAATGTACATGACCCCATCGACGATGTGAGGAGCGGCTATGACCTGGCTGCCAGTCTCAAACCGCCACTGTAAATCACCTCGTTTCAAACTCAGTCCATAAATATTGCCATCGGTCGAGCCAAAATAAACAGCGCCATCCCATATTATGGCCGAAGAGGCTATTTGTCCTTCTGTTTGATAAGTCCAGATTTTGCGGCCTGAATCTATGTCGATAGCGTATAAAAAGCCGTCAGATGAGCCCACATAGACAATGCCATCATGGATGACCGGCGAGGAAATAACGGGACGCTGCGTACGGAAGCGCCACAAGGGCCAGCCGGAACTGGCATCAAAGGCATAGATCAGCGCATCAAGTGAACCAACAACCAAAATATCATCGGCGACGGTTGGTGAGGATGTGACGGCGCGGCGAGCCTGCGACTGCCAGCGTGTGTTGCCGGATGTAACCTCCAGACAGTAAATTTCGCCACCTTCGGTGCCAAAATAGACATGTTCGTCTGAGATGTATGCAGAAGAACGCACGGCGCTGTAGGCGGTGGATTTCCACATCAACTTGCCGCGTACCGCGTTGAGTGAATAGAAGTAGCCATCGTCCGAACCGAAAAACACGCGGTCAAAACGCAGCGTGGGTGAGGCATATATCGGCGCCTCTGCAGAAAAATGCCAGTTCTCGCGCCCGTTTCTGAGCTGCAGCGCATATATGTTTTTATCAGAAGAGGCGACATATACTGCGTCCTCATAAACGCGCGGAGATGAGCCAATGCTGCCGCCGGTGGGATATTTCCAGAGAAATTCACCCTTATCGGCTGAAACCGCGTAGAGATTGTTGTCATACGCCGATGCAAATACAATGCCTTTGGCAACAGCCGTTTGTGAGCGAATCTCATCCTCACATTTGAATATCCACAAGGGTTTGACCTGGCTGATACCAACCTTGACGGTAGGGGAGGTTATTTCACCCGGCAGCGTAATGCCAAGCTGCTCCAGATCGGCATCCTCTGGATCGAACTGGGAAAGCATCAAGAGCGCTTCGCGCAAAGCCATCGCATCCGGGAAACGCTCTTTGGGATCATAAGCCAGGCAGCGCATCACGATGGCTTCAAAGGCGCGTGATATTTTGGGATTTGCTTCGCGGATCGGCCGTTCTCGAAAAGTAAACGGCGTTTCCAGCCGTGGGTCTTGCCGGGTCAGCAAATGATGCAGCGTAGCGCCCAGCGCGTAAATGTCCACCGCCGGTGTCGCCTCACCCCGATATTGTTCCGGCGGGGTGTAACCTTCTGTGCCGATCATCGTGCCGCGATCCTGGTCTGCTTCAAAGACCTTGGCAATGCCAAAATCGATTAAGCGGATCAGATTATCCTGATCCAGCATGATGTTGGAAGGTTTCAGGTCACGAAAAATGATCGGTCTGGGTTTCTGGCTGTGAAGATACGCCAATGCTTCGCACACCTGCAAAGCCCAATCCAATGCTTTTTGTTCATCGAGGTCTTCGGTCGAGTTTTTGATCCACTGCTCAAGATTTTGACCTTCGATTAATTCTAATACAAGATAACTGCGATTTACTTCGGTGAAATAATCAAAGATGTCAGGAATGGCGGGATGGTTGAGCATAGCCAGCATACTGGCTTCGCGCTCGAACGATTTAATCGTTTGTTCACGCAGTTGGGGATCGGCCGTGAAGATAAGCATCTCTTTTACGGCGCACAATTTGGTCACGGAAGGGAAGCGTAAATCGCGCGCCTTGTAAACAGAACTGAAACCACCCTCGCCGAGTGGCCCCAAAACGCTGTAGCGCTCTTGTAAAACCTCGCCTGTTTCAAGGGCGCCGGTTTGCTTGTGCCTGTTTTGGTGTTCGCGAGCTTGTGTAAATTGTCGGGTTGTCAATTGACCCATTTTATTTTATCTCCAGAAAAGCCAATTGAATTATATGTGCTTCCCCGATAAATAATCAAGCGTAATCCTGTAAATATCCCATAAAAGAATATTCTGGCCTCTATTTTTTCCACAAACGCTCTCCACCAACCTGGATGCAATAGTCTCGAATTTGCCTTTTGAGGTCAGCGCGATCCTTAAAAAAGGTGCTAATCTGGGATTTGAACGCTGCTACGGCGTCAAATCGGGCCGTCAATGCGGCTTCAGTTAAGGGGATTGAATATGAAAGCCAGTTTTCCCCGCTTTTTTCCAACGCTGCTTCAAGCGCCCCTGGAATCATGGCGTAGGGATAATCCTCGTAATAGTTTAATAGATCTCCGCAGCATCTTTCAGCCGCGCGGCGCACAATTTGATGATCAATATGATTTCCTATTGTTAAGGGCGCCAAAATCTCCCCGGTAATGGGCAAATTGGCCAGGCGAACTGCCAGATGATCGATGAGTTCCTGTTCTTGTGCAGCCACAGAGCCGAAAATAGCTGTTTCAGAGGTGTAAAAAAATTCCCCTGATTGTGGATTGATACGGTATATACAATCCGGAATTGGCCAATGTAGATAATCGGCGCCAAGAATCT
This sequence comes from uncultured Chloroflexia bacterium, assembly GCA_963701435.1. Classification (GTDB taxonomy): domain Bacteria; phylum Chloroflexota; class Anaerolineae; order Promineifilales; family Promineifilaceae; genus JAACFF01. The sequence continues at coordinate 978,243 of CAVPAL010000006.1, forward strand.
GGCAGGCGGTTACGTCTTCTATTCGGCGTTGAGCTACAATGTCATTTTCCAATTCCCACCGTGTGTGCAGTAAATCGGCAAACCCGGAGAGGTTTTTGCTTTCTGTATTACCAGCCATCACGGTTAACACCAGCACTTTTTGACCTGACTGTACACGTTGAAAAATTTGTCCGCCGCAGGAAAGCGCTGCGTCGTCAAGGTGTGGAGATAAGTAAATTGCGTCGTATTGCGTGTGCATATGCTAGTCTAATTTGCTTGGCTGTTACTTTGCTCACTATAATAACATCAATGGACAATAGTTTAACACATCTGGATGCTGCTGGACGTGCAAAAATGGTTGATGTCGGCGCCAAGCCTGATACTGAACGCGTGGCGACGGCGCGCGGCGCGGTTCATATGCAGCCCAAAACCTTAGAATTGATACTTGCCGGAAATTTAAAGAAAGGGGATGTGCTAACGGTGGCAGAGCTGGCCGGTATCATGGCTGCAAAGCGTACCAGCGAGTTGATTCCGTTGTGCCACCCGCTGCTGTTGACGAAGGTAGATGTCACCTGCACCCCCAACCCGGCCCAATCCTGTGTCGATATTGAAGCTACGGTGCGACTGCGCGGTAAGACGGGGGTTGAGATGGAGGCATTAACGGCCGTTTCGGTTGCTGCACTCACGATATACGATATGGCCAAGGCGGTTGATCGCGGCATGCGCGTGACGGATGTGCGCGTTGTGTATAAGGCCGGCGGCAAAAGCGGTACGTACCAGGATGAATCAGAATGACCTATCAATGGCTGCTATTTGACGCCGATGGCACGCTCTTCGATTATGACAAAGCGGAAAGCGTGGCCCTCAAAAATGCTTTTGCACTTTTTGAACTGCCGTTTTCCTTAACCGACAGTGAAATCTACCGTCGGGTGAATGCCGAGATTTGGCGAGACTTTGAACAAGGCAAGATCACGGCGTCTGCACTACGTCTAGTGCGCTTTGAACGTTTGTTTGATGCGCTGGATTTACAAGTGGATGCAGCCGCTTTTAGCACAGTCTATCTGCAGCAGTTGGCAAGCCGCGCCGATCTGGTTGACGGCGCTTTGGCGTTGATGGAAGAGTTAGACGGCCGTTTCCAACTCATGCTGATTACAAATGGCCTGCAAGACGTACAGCGTTCGCGTCTGGCGCTGTCGCCGCTGCAAACCTACTTTGCCGATTGTCTCATCTCGGATGAACTGGGGGTCGCCAAACCGGATTCGGCCATATTTGACATCGCCTTTGCGCGAATGGGGCAGCCCGCTAAAAACGAGGTGTTGATCATAGGCGACAGTCTCTCTTCTGATATGCTGGGCGGCGCCAATTATGGCATTGACACCTGCTGGTATAACCCTGGGAAACGGCCGTTACCCGCCACGCCCCCGCTCACATATAGCATTCAACAACTGGCAGACCTGCTGCCCATACTGAATTTATGAACACAACAACTTCATTTAACATTCGCCTGTTCGCAACCTTAAAAGATAGAGCCGGACAGGAAAGCATCAGCGTTGATGTGGCCGAACCGGCCACCGTAGCCGCCTTGCTGGATGCGATAGCCGTCGATTTCCCAACCCTGGCTCCCGCGCTGCCGACCGCACTTGTCGCGGTGAACAAAGATTTTGCCTTCTCCGAATTACCCATCCGGGACGGAGATGAAGTCGCGCTGTTTCCACCGGTCAGTGGCGGGCAGACCGCGCCAAACCCGACTTATTTTGCCATAATAACCGGAAAGCTGGATATGGAAGCAGTGCACGCGCGCCTGGCGCAGCCCGATATTGGCGCCATCGTGACATTCACCGGCTTTGTGCGCGGCCAAACGCAGCGGGATGGGCTGCCGCCACAAACTATTTACCTGGAATATGAAGCCTACAGCGATATGGCCGAGCGAAAAATGGGCCAGATTGCACAGGAGATTTGGCAGCGCTGGCCGCAGGTCAAAGGGGTTGCCATTGTGCAGCGCATTGGCCGTCTGGAGATTGGCGACGTGACAACATTTGTCGCCTGCGCCAGCGGTCATCGGGATCAGGGCGCTTTTGACGCTGCCCGTTATGGCATTGACCGGTTGAAGGAAATTGTGCCTGTCTGGAAAAAAGAAGTTGGCCCTGATAAAAGCGTCTGGGTTGAGGGCGATTATCGGCCAACATCGGATGATCAAATACGCAATGAGTAAAAATTGGCAGGAAAGCGCGCAGCAATTTGCCCAAAAGCACAACTTGAGCCATCCTCCCAGTGTTTATGCTTTAGACTTGATGAGCGAACTGGGTGAAGCGGCCAAGGAGATACTCCTGGCAACCGGTTATGGTACTGGTCCCTTGCGCGAAAACAAAGCCCTGGCTGACGAATTAGGCGATGTGCTCTACAGTTTGTGTATGCTGGCAACGGCCGTTCACGTTGACCTCGATACGGCTTTTAAGGATACATTGGCAAAATATGAACAGCGCTGGCAGACAAAAGGTCATTCGGGAAGTCTAACGCACAATCAAGACTAAACGTTCGGAGAACTAACATGCAAAATGGAAATTCATCAAAAAAACGAGTCGTTATTACGGGAATGGGCCTGATTACGCCTTTAGGCCATAATGTCGAGGATACCTGGGCTGCTATTCTTGCCGGGCAATCTGGGACAGGCGCCTTTACTTTAATTGAGAAAGAGGGCCACGTTTCCGGCGCCATTTGTGAAGTAAAAGAATTTGACCCCCAGGATTATCTCGACCGGCGCATGGTGCGGCGTAGAGATCGTTACCAGCAGTTTGCGACTGTCGCGGCCAATGAAGCGATGCAGCAAGCTGATTTAGAGATCACGGATGACAATCGTGATCACATCGGCGTAATTTTTGGCACCGGCGTGGGCGGTATTCAAACCCTGGTTGAGCAAGGCCGCGCCTGGCAAGAGGCTGGTTTGCGCCGTCTCAGTCCCTTTGCAATCACCATGATTATGCCCAATGGCGCCGCAGGGATGCTGGCGATTGATTATGGGCTGCAAGGCCCATCGCTAACCATTACGACCGCCTGTGCAGCCGGTAATGATGCCATTGGTCACGCGTTTCGGGCTGTGCGAAACGGTGAGATAGATGTGGCGCTCACCGGCGGCACGGAATCAATTATTACCGATGTGGCGGTTGGTGGATTTGAACGCGCGGGCGCAGTTTCGACGCAATCAACAAAGACTCCCAAACCGTTTGACAAGGATCGGGATGGGCTTGTCGTCGGCGAGGGCGCTGGTATGTTGGTCATAGAGAGTCTGGAACATGCACAGGCGCGCGGCGCGCACATCCTGGCGGAAATTGTCGGGTACGGGCAAACTACAGACGCCTATCACATTACGGCCCCATCCGAGGGCGGCCGTGGCGCGGCGCGCGCAATTAGAAAGGCGCTCGCAGATGCAGATATCACACCAGAAGAAATAGATTATGTCAGTGCGCATGGTACGGCGACGCCCCTAAATGATGCATCGGAAACGGCCGCACTCAAAAATGCGCTCGGTGAACACGCCTACAACGTCGGCGTCAGTTCCACTAAATCGATGACCGGTCACATTATGGGCGCAACCGGGGCGATTGAAAGCATTTTTTGTACACTGGCGATCCGTGACCAGGTTATGCCGCCCACTATTAATTACGAAACCCCTGATCCGGAATGTGACCTTGATTATATACCCAACGCAGCTCGCAAAGCGCGAGTGCGCGCCTGCCTGAACAATGCTTTTGGCTTCGGCGGGCATAATGCAGTTTTGGTATTCAAGGAATTTGTTGCCTGACCCTAAATGGATAATTTAAGAGAACTAGAAGCGAATTTAGGCCTTAAATTTCATGATTACTCGCTGCTGCTGCGCGCCTTGACGCATCGATCCTTTCTGAATGAAAACCCGGAATCAGCCTTGGAAGATAACGAACGTTTGGAGTTTCTGGGGGATGCGGTGCTTGATTTTGTGGTGGGCGCTTATCTTTATAACCGCTTCCCAGAACTGGATGAGGGCGGACTCACACGGCTGCGGTCGGCCCTGGTGCGCACCCAAACGCTGGCCAACTTTGCGCGCCAGTTAGCTATCGGAGATTGTTTGCGTTTGGGTTTGGGCGAAGATGAAAATGGGGGCCGTAGGCGCAGTCCGATTTTATGCGCTGCCTTTGAAGCGGTGGTTGGCGCTATCTATCTTGACCAGGGATTGGAGGCTGTACAGCCGCTGGTTGAACGTTTGTCAGCGCCGGCACTGGTGAAAATTCGGGCCGAAGCGCTGCATAAAGATGCCAAGAGCGAATTTCAGGTGTGGGCGCAGGCGCGCCATAATAAAACGCCGCGCTACCGGGTGGTCAGCAGTTCCGGACCTGACCATGCCAAAACCTTTACGTTAGAGGTTTTGGTTGGCGACCGCGTCTGGGGTGAGGGCAGCGGCAGCAGCAAGCAGACGGCTGCGCAGGCGGCTGCAGCAGATGCGCTGTTTCGAGCAGAGGCAGAGGAACTGTGAGGCTTTTGATCACGGGCGGGAGCAGTTACCTGGGCCAGCATTTGGTTCCATTGGCCCGACAGAACCACACTCTATTTACTACCTTTTTTTCACACCAACCTGGCACATCGTTCGAATACAGGTTAGACATTCGAGACGCAACGGCCGTTTCTAAGCTCGTCTCTACCCTGAAACCAGACGTTATAATTCACACGGCCGGCTCTAATCGCGGCGATGACATTGTGGGCGTGATTGAGCAGGGCGCGCTGAACATTGTGCAGGCGGCTGAAGCTTGCGGCGCGCGTTTGATCCATTTGTCCACCGATGTTGTTTTTGACGGCCGGCGCCCGCCCTACACTGAAGATGATGTTCCAACACCGTTGAATGAATATGGTCGCGCCAAAGCCAACGCCGAAGCGATTGTTTGCCAGAACAGCAATCATGTCATTGTGCGCACATCGTTGATTTATGGCTTGCTGAGGATGGATCACGGTACCGAGTGGATGGCGCGCACGCTGCGAGCGGGACAGCCTGTGACTTTGTTCACCAATCAGATACGCAATCCGGTGTGGGCTGATTCTTTGAGCCGCGCCTGTTTGGAACTGGCGGGCAGCGACTATTGCGGTATTTTACACATTGCCGGGCGGCAGGCGCTCTCTCGCGCTGATTTTGCCTTGCGGATGTTTGACTGGTGGCGCGTGGCTGAAAGAGAAACGCTTCTTTTTGGCCACGCAGATGGTACGCAGTGGCCCTTGGACTGTACGCTTGATTGCCGCCGCGCAACGGCCGTTCTTAAATCCCCGCTGCCCGGTATTGATGAAGTTTTGGCCTTCCCCAAAAAGAACATTTTTTCCGGTTGACGGCCGTTCCCATCAGGCTGTATAATGCGGGTGAGTTAGGAAAGTTTTTAACAACTTATGAACTGCTATATTACCCCGAACAGCCTGATGATAAGGTTAAGGGTAAGCGGAACGGAATCCCCTCTAGTGTGCCTCAACGCTTCGACAAGTCGAATGCACGGGGTCGAGGCCAACATATGTAAATTCGGCCACCAAGGGATTCAAATACATAAAACCGCCTCTACTCTGACCACTTAGCTGATTATCTTTAGGTCTTAGTTCGGGGTTTTCCTTTATAAACCACAAGAGGGCGTCTCAAACGCCCTCTTTTTGCTTCTATTTATTTGTGCTGGCGGCTTTATGCCGGTTCCAGCGCTGGTTCAATGCGATATTGGCTGTGCATCTGCACGCCTGAGCGTTTGAACATAATGCTGGCTGAACAATATTTCTCCTCTGAGAGTTCAATTGCTTTCACGACAGCGCTTTCTGTAACATCACCGCGCACAATATAAGTTACTTCCGCCGATGTATAGACCATCGGGTAATCTGTGGCGCGTTCCGCTTCTATTTCAACTTCAACGCCGCTGACATCTTGGCGCTGCTTGCGTAAGATGTGGACGATGTCGATGGCCGTACAACCGGCGACGCCTGCTAATAACAATTCCATGGGGCCGGCGCCATTTTCCGGACCGGCGTTTCCACTGATGTCAAAGGTATAGCCGGAGCCAAGTTCGCCGGCAAAATTATTGTCTGTGCCTTTCCACGACACGCGTGCTGTTTTCTTCATTCCAATCTCGTTCTCACTTCATTTTTGTTATTAAATCAAATAAATCATCGACCAAAACCTGACGCTGCGCCAGGTCTAACTCAGACCCGTTGAGCAAACACTCTTTGGCGTAGGATTGGACAAATACGGCCGTTGCGCTGCGCAAAGCCGCCTGCGCCGCACTGAGCTGTTGTACAATTTCATGGCAATCCCGATCTTCATCCAACATGCGTTGTACACCGCGCATTTGCCCTTCGATGCGACGCAAACGTGTATTGAGGTCATCTTTAACGGCCGTTGATTGAATTTTCATACTTGATCAAACCATGCGGGCAAACGAACCGTTTGCCTAACAGCCGCCTGCTCAGGTGAAACGTGTATTAGGCGGCGGCGCTGCAACCTGCGCGGAGCGTGACGACGCGCTGACTGCTACCGCCCCCAGGCGTTTACGTGTGTCTTCACTGCCGCAGTCGGGGCAGGTTTGTGTATGACTGGCCTGTGACATGCGCAGCCGTTTTTCAAAGCCGCCGCCACAGCATTTACAAGCATATTGATACGTAGGCATTTTTCTACACTCTCCCGATAAATTGGTTTCTGACAGAATAGTTCACTTAATTCCTGTCAATATTTCTCGTTGTTATATACCGTAGGGGAGTATAGTATTTACATCTTTTTGTGTCAATATGTCCAGGCTGGCTCTTGCAAAACTCTTACACAACACCTGTCAGGTTTCTACCTCAAGTGGAATGTGCACAAAATAATCACAAAACGTGACAGGTCTCCTATGATGAAATAAAAAACGCCGGTTTCCAGTGATATTAATAATCCGCCTTATCGGGCATGCTGGCGCTGCTGCTTCCCAGCGCCTCGGCCACAATGGCCACACCGCTGCTGGCGCCGATGCGGTTTGCGCCGGCTGCGATCATAGTCAGGGCGTCGACCAAGGAACGTACGCCGCCGGAGGCTTTGACGCCTGCCTTTTCAGCCACTATCTGGCGCATGAGGGCGATATCGGCGACCGTGGCGCCGCCGCCGCTGAAACCGGTGGAGGTTTTTACAAAATCTGCTCCGGCCACAAGCGCCAGTTCGCACGCAGTCACTTTTTCTGCGTCGGTCAAATAGAATGTTTCAATAATAACTTTGCACAGTGCGTCCCGTTTATGGGCTGCTTTAACCACGACGGCGATGTCGTCGCGCACGCGATCAAAGTCCCCGGCCTTCAAAGCGCCGATGTTGATAACCATATCGACTTCCTGGGCGCCGTTTTTGATGGCCTGCCTGGTTTCACGCGCTTTGTCCTTGCTGGTCGTTGCGCCCAGTGGGAAACCAATGACGCCGCACGTTTTAACGGCCGTTCCCTGCAATAGGTCCGCGACAAAGGCGACATTAACCGGATTGACACATACCGACGCAAAATTATATTGGATCGCTTCGGCGCAAATTTGGACAATGTCAGCTTCTGTGGCGGTTGGTTTTAGCAGCGTATGGTCAATCAGACGCGCGATGGCAGCCGGGTCATTTTCAATCAAGGCTAGAAGCTGCGTACTCGAAGCTTTGTTCAGGTCGATTTGAATTTGTTTCAAAAAACTTTCTCCATATGGCGGCGGGATAACGCCCAGAGCATCAGCAATAGTGGCTGCCAGATCGGCAAATGTGGGGCGCACGCCAATATTGATGCCTTTTTGGATGTTTTGGCCCGTGATGAGCAGGGGCACATATTCGCGGGAATGGTCGGTGCTGGGTGTGGTGGGATCATTGCCGTGATCGGCTGTGATGACGAGCATATCGTCAGGCGCCAGCGCAGCCAGGATTTCCGGCAGGCGTTGATCGAATTCGGCCAGCGCATCTGCATACCCTTGCGGATTGTTGCGATGGCCGAATTTGGCGTCAAAATCAACCAGATTGGTAAAAATCAGCCCGCGTTCGTGCCGTTCCTGCATCGCAGCGATGGTTTTATCGACGCCGTCCATGTTGTCGAGGGTGTAAATATATTCGGTGATGCCCTGACCCACAAAAATGTCGTTGATTTTGCCCACGGCATACACCATCAGCTCTGCTTCCTCAAGGTTGTCCAGCAGGGTCGTTTCGGGCGGTACAACGGAAAAGTCGTGCCGGTTGGCGGTGCGGGTGAAGCTGCCGGGCGTTCCGATAAACGGCCGTGCAATCACGCGGCTGACTTCATGTTTGCCGCGTAAAATTTCACGGGCGGTGCGGCACATGGCGTATAATTCTTCAACGGGAATGATTTCTTCATGCGCTGCAATCTGGAAAACGCTGTCGCCTGAGGTGTAGACAATCGGTTGGCCGCTTTGCATGTGTTCTGCGCCCAACTCTACGATAATCTCGGTGCCGGAAGCGGGATAATTGCCCAAGATGCTGCGTCCGATGGCTTGCTCGAAGGCGTCTATGACTTCTGGCGGGAAACCGTCGGGGTAGAGCGGAAACGGCCGTTTCAGATGCAGTCCCATTAATTCCCAATGCCCGCTGGTTGTATCTTTACCGGCCGAGACCTCGGCCATTTTGCCGTAAACGGCCGTTGGTTCTTCTTGCGGATTAACGCCGTCCAGGATGGCGATGTTGCCCAGTCCCATTCGCTCCAAATTGGGCGTGTGCAAGCCGCCCACGACCCGCGCCATATTGCCTAAAGTGTGGCTGCCGACATCCCCGTAGGTGCGCGCGTCCGGCAGTTCACCAATGCCAACGCTGTCCAAAACAATTAAAATTACTCGATTAACCTGCATTTTTAAGAGCTCCTATGAAAATATCTTCCCGGAAGCTTGTTAACAATCAAAATTGATATTGTGGCGCTTCAGGGAAGTTGGTTTTCATTTTTGGTTTTCATTTATGATTGTGGGCCACAGCGCATGACATTTCCTTCACAAGAGTGTCATGTCGTAATCATAACAAAAAGATGGAGAATTTAACGCTGCCTTTTTTTTAGAAGGCATTTCTTTAATGGTTATGAACCGGGTCTTTGATGACGCCGCGCTGGAGTAAATCTTGTTGGTAACCGGCGTCCAAATTTTCGGGTAGAGTGGTTTTTGTGATGGAAACGGCCGTATTCTTGTAATCAGGTATCTTGGCCCGCGTGTCCACCCGATCCAACGTCAGCAAATTCGCCGCCGCCTCTGCAAAATGAAACGGCACAAAGATTGTGCCGCGCGGTGAACGCTCCGTCACCAACACCCGCAGTTCAATTGCCCCGCGGCGAGAACGCACCTCCACCCAGTCCCCCGTTTTAATCTCCAATTCAGCCGCATCATGGGGGTGCATTTCGCAGGTTGCCTCGGGAAATGCATCTTCCAGGCGCGAATTACCCGTCAACGTACTGCCGCTCCAATGGTAAAGCACACGCCCTGTGCTTAAATTAAACGGATATGTCTCATCCGGCTGCTCCGAATCGGTGCCATACTCCACTTCCCAAAACTTACCGCGCCCGCGTGGAAATTCATCCGTGAACAAGTAAGGGGTGCCGGGGTGGTCAAAATCAGGGCAAGGCCAATGGACGCCGCCCTCGCGCTCAATCCGGGCATAATCAATACCCCAGAAATCAGGCGTCAAGTGGCGCATCTCCTCCCAAATAGCCTCCGCATCATCATAAGCGAAACCGGCCGACATTTGAATGCCCAGGCACGCTTCAACGCGCCGGCCGAGGTCGCTGAGAATTGCCCAATCCGGCCGTGATTGTCCCACTGGGGCCACAGCCTGGCGGCAGCGCTGGATGCGGCGATCCGTATTGGTAAACGTGCCGTCCTTCTCTGCAAAACTCGTGGCCGGCAGAATGACATCCGCCATCTCCCCTGTTTCGTTAATGAAAATATCCTGGCAGACCAGGAAATCAAGCGCTTCCAAAGCATGACGGGTGTGGTTTTGATTTGGCTCGCTGAGCATCGGATTTTCGCCAACCACATACATGCCCCGAATAACGCCGGTAAGCGCCCCGTCAACCATCTCTGTGGCCGTCAGACCCGGATTCGGATTCAAGGGCACACCCCAATAATCAGAAAACTTTGTCTGAATTTCCGGCAAATCGACAGGCTGGTAAGCAGTGTATACATTTGGCAGTCCGCCGCTGTCGGAACAGCCCTGCACATTGTTCTGACCACGCAGCGGGTTCAAGCCGGTGCCTGATTTGCCCACATGACCACACATCAAGGCCAGATTGACCAACGATAACGTATTATCTGTGCCGTGGGTGCTTTGGCTGATGCCCATACCCCAATAAATTGAGGCCCGCTCTGCCTGGGCATAAATCCGCGCCGCCTGTCGAATCTTTTCCGCCGGAACGCCGCTAATCACTTCCGCCCATTCCGGCGTATATTCGTCCAGCGACTCCAGATATGCGCTAAAGCCCTCTGTCCGTTGGGCAATAAATTCCTCATCATACAGCCGTTCCTTGACAATAACATGGGCAATTGCCTGGAACACGGCCACATCCGTGCCCGGATTCTGCTGCAGCCATACCGTTGCAAAATTGGTCATCTCAATCCGGCGTGGATCAACCACGATCAGCTTCGCTCCGTTTTTACGCACGGCGCGTTTGAGGAAGTTGGAAATCACCGGATGCGTCTCTGTTGTATTGGAGCCGGTGACGATAAAGGCTTCCAAATTCTCCATTTCGGCAATGGAATTGGACATGGCGCTGGAGCCAATTGAAAGCTGCAAGCCGGTCACTGAACCGGCATGGCACAATCGCGCACAATGATCCACATTGTTTGTACCGACCAGGGCGCGAATAAATTTCTGAAAGACGTAGGTGTCTTCGTTGGTGGCCTTGGCGCTGGCGTAACTGGCGACTGCGTCACCGCCCTGATTTTGGACAATCTTTACTAGCTCATCAGCGACTAAATCAAGCGCCTCATCCCATGTCGCCTCGCGCCAGACAGGTTCAGCGCTGCGTCCGGCGTCCCGATTCACGCGTATTAAAGGCGTTTTCACGCGGCGTGGATGTTTGACATAGTCGGTGCCAAAGCGCCCTTTCACGCACAACATGCCATAGTTGGGTGCCGCATCAAACGGCGCATCCACCCGATAGATATAACCATCTTTAACATTTAAATTTAACTGGCAGCCCACCCCACAATAAGGACACGTTGTTCGAACGATTTTGTCAGCTTTTATCATGGTATTGCTCTAATTTATTGTCCATTTGTGGTCTTATTTTGGCGCCTGAACCAACCGAATGGTGATTTTTTAGCAAGTGCCGCGCGGCGCAGCCGTCGCTCCCACCACAAGCTGCTTTTGTCTGGTAATAGTTTCCACCCATCAGCTTGTAATTCGTTTAACAGATTTTGAAGTGCGCTCACATGGCTACCATTGTTCTTTTGTGGCAAATAAGAGGCGCCGATCACATTAGCGGCTACGGGAATTTGTGCTGATTCTCCAGCCAGGTAATTTTGGTAGTGGCCCGACACGCTCGCCTGAAAGACAAGCCAGACTTGTTGCATACCCGCCCGCGTCAGATCTTCGCCTTTGTGTCGCAGTTGAAATTTAATGGCGCAATAATCCCATTCTTCGCTATTTTCTGTCACTCTGCCACCATATAATCAGACATCTGATCTCAAGAAACCTGTGCGAGTTTCTGTTTAACGGCCGTTTCCCGCAGCATATCCTTAATAGTCGTTTCCGGCAACTGGTCAATACGGCGAAAACGGATACAGCTCTTGCCGCAGTTCAAGTGCGCCAGTTCATCCTTATGAGCCGCAACCACCTCAACATCCATGTACAGGCTCATATAATTCTTTTGCGATTTGTAACTGCAAATCAGTTCATCTTGGTAGAGGCCGGGCATGCCATATTCAATGACTTCTTGCGCTTCCGGCAAGGCCTCGTGCATCCAGCCACGCAGTGTACTCAAAGACTCACGTCGAGCATCAGGCAATGATTCCAAATATTCGTCAATTTGAGGGTTTGTTTTAGTCATCTTTAGTGGTCACTTTGCTGCAATGCTTTTTTTGCAGCCTGTTCTTCAAGTCGTTCAACCAACCATAATTTGATGATTGATTGGCGCGTTACGCCAATTCGAGTTGAACCTCAGATTTCCGTGAACGCCTCACAGAAATAATGCGGATATTATTATTCTGATACGTTACTACTGCTGACCAATACTTTCCAGAAATTTGACCAATTATTAATGAGCGCTGCTCATCGTCTGATTTTGCCTGAATCTCAATAAAGGTTGGATCATTCCAAATGGCTTGGGCTGCTACAAAATCGATCCCATGTTTGTTTAGATTTGAGCCGCTTCTTTATTATCAAACTCAAATGAATGCATTGGATAAAAATTATACCATAATCACTCATTTTGCGAGATTACGACAATATGTTCTGGAGGAAATTGAAAATCGTGACGCCCAACCAAGACCAGAGTCGGTATTTGATTTCCCAGGTCATCGATGATACATAAGCGCCAACGGGACGGCCGTTTCCACGATGGTCATAGAAGATCGGGGCAAATTGATCGGCTAAATGCCGCAAGGCCAACAAAGTTGCATGGTCAACGGGCGGCCACCATGCATAAGTGTTCTGGGCGTTTGCTGAATTTGGTTGTTTGGGAGGAGATTGTGTTTAGAAATACCACAACCCATTCTCAGACATCTTCCACCGTTTCTAG
>CAVPAL010000007.1:0-947686 GCA_963701435.1 uncultured Chloroflexia bacterium
TCCATTGTCACCAGTTCGGGACAGAACGACAGCGGCTTGTTTGAGACTAATCTACGCGACGAACGTTATCTGCCGTTTGAAAATTCGGGCGTAATTAGCGAATGGCAATTAGAACTACCGGCTGACCCTAGCAAGAACGATCCACGCCAGTTTGATTACGATACGATAAGCGATGTCATCCTGCACATCCGCTATACTGCACGCGAGGGCGGCAGATTACTACGCAAGGGCGCGATGGATAACCTCAAATCAGCCATCGAACAAGCCCAAGCAGCCGGGTCAGTGCGGTTGTTCTCTGTTCGACACGAGTTCCCGACTGCGTGGGCAAAGTTCACCGGTGTCAAGATCGAGGGCGCTACCAAGACTGCTGAACTGACACTTGAGTTGAGTGAGGAACATTATCCGTTCTGGAGCCAGGGTCGGCTGGATGCGGTGAAGCGTATGGATGTGATCGCCAAGACGGACGAGCGCTCCATCGAAATCACAGAGAATGCCGACCAAACAGGCAACAAGGACACACTGCAAGATACCTCGCTAAAAGGACTGCTCATGGGCAAACTTCCAAATCTTGCGCCAACAAGCCCAGTAAGTCCGGCCGGTAACCCGCTCAAGCTCTTTTTCAACGATAACACTATGTCGGACTTATGGATTGCTGTGACGTGGAGTGGGTAGTTCACTGGAGCAGTGACACATCTGAGTCGTTGCTCCAGAATTGATTCAGAAAGCAATTGCTTGTAAATTTAAACCACCTTGCACCACTTCCTGCCATGCCTCAGGCGCCGGCAGTACCCGCCAGGCGGCATAGCCCTGCCCCTCACCGTCATTCAGAGCGTGATAAGGTTGCGCAGAACGGCCGTTTTCCCATAAATATCCCGCCCATTCCGGCAACAACGGCAGTGCCAGGCATTTGTTGAGCATCGGGTAAAACAGGGGCGGAATTGGCTGGTTGCCATCATCCAGCAAGTAAAAAGGCTGCTCCGGATTCATCTCTTTCAGGCTGGCCTGCTTGTGAATGAGGATATGATTGGCCCAGCCACAAGGCAGCGTCGCCTGTATTTTCACATGCTCCTTCATCCCCTCCAGGCGTATCCGCTTCCGGCCCAGCCAATGCACTTTACCGGCACCGACCAATGCCGCCCAGTTCGCTTTGACGGACTGCTTGACGCCAATCATCTCCAGGTAAACCAGGGTCTCGTCCACGTCGTCAATGGCCAGGGCGGGCGTGAACACGGCCAATCCTTTAGCGAGTGCTAGTTTCATGGCAGGGTCGTTTTTGACACGCACTTCTTTGAGAATCACTTGCTGGGCATCATGTCCTTTCAACTTGGGCTGGAAATGATATGGCTGGCACCAGGTCAGTTCAGTCTGATAGCCCAACTGACGCAGCGCCTGGCTGATACGGCCGTCTTTGACCAACTGCTCTACCTGCCACTCGCTGATGGACTGGTTCTGACCGATAACGGCCGTTAACACATCTTCCAGCACCAAAGACAAAGACAACAAAAAAGGCCATCTTCTATTTAACATAGAAAATGGCCTTGAATCGCTTAATAATCAGGCGGTTAAATCTAACTTATTCCGTAATAGTCGTCACTTCATCCACCCCATCTAGAAGGACACGAAGGCGATTCAAAACATCTCGCCCCAAAACAATCTCAGTAGATAGCTCATCCCCGACGACTTCAATACCCGGCAAGGTGATTTCCCCGATTTGTACATCGACGAGATATAACAACACCTTTCGTCTCTCACCCCACTGACTACGCATGGTCATTTCCACTGTCGGTAACGCCACTATATCGTTCAGATAGGCAATCGGCACAATTGTACCATCAGCACCGCTATCCACTATAGCGATAAATGAGCCAGCACGTAAGGATTCTGCGGCGGTAATGAACGTAACTTCAGCTACCGGCACAGGGGGATAATAGTCGTGACTATACTTGAACTTCACGGCTTGTTCCTTTCCAGACGTGGGCTGCGAAAGGTTAATTCTCGTTCAGGCTCATTTGTCACTTGTTTTAATAACACTGGGGTACGGCCTACCTGTTCATAAACACGCAAATGTAACGTGCGCAGGTCCAGGTCATGATCAATCACTTTGCCTTGGTGGACAGCCACATAATACCCACTGTAATTTTCGCGCAGCTTTTCATATTGGGCATTAAAGGCATCTGTTTCAGCCTCTATTTTTTCACGACGCATTTGCATAAGATAGGCCTGAATCGCTTTTTCCACAAATGCTTGCCTATCAGACTCGTTCTCGCCACCGAAATTCTCAATTTGTTGGGCTAGCTTAGAGGGCAAGGTAATCGTCGTCATAAGATTGTTCTCATCCTTTATCCTGTAATTTTATAGTAGAAGGCG
Organism: uncultured Chloroflexia bacterium; assembly: GCA_963701435.1. GTDB lineage: Bacteria > Chloroflexota > Anaerolineae > Promineifilales > Promineifilaceae > JAACFF01. The sequence continues at coordinate 2,368 of CAVPAL010000007.1, forward strand.
GCTGATGACCGCGCCAAAACAACAAAGCGGCTGCATCTTTTGGTAGAAAGACTGTCACGTTTTTTACTATCATCGCACACCTCTGTTACTCGCTTTCATTCTCAAAGTATAACAGATTTAGGAACATCCCGTCAGAATTTTAAAACTCGGCTAGACAAGCCGTTTTCCATTAACGTTTGCCAATCCTCTGGTGCAGGTAGTACCCGCCAAGCCGCATAACCCTGGCCTTCACCTTCATCCAGTAAGGTAATGAGGCTGCGCAAACGGCCGTTTTCCCACAAATACCCCGCCCATTCCGGCAACAACGGCAGCGCCAGGCATTTGTTGAGCATCGGGTAAAACAGGGGTGGAATTGGCTGCTTGCCATCATCCAGCAGGTAAAATGGCTGCTCCGGGTTCATCTCCTTCAGGCTGGCCTGCTTGTGAATAAGGATGTGATTGGCCCAGCCACAAGGCAGCGTTGCCTGTATTTTTACATGCTCCTTCATCCCGTCCAGGCGTATCCGCTTCCGGCCCATCCAATGCACTTTGCCGCCACCGACCAGCGCCGCCCAGTTGGCCTTCACCGACTGCTTGGCGCCAATCATCTCCAGGTAAACTAAGGTGTCATCCACGTCGTCAATGGCCAGGGCGGGCGTGAAAACAGCCAATCCTTTAGCCAGTGACAGCTTCTTGGTAGGGTCGTTTTTGACACGCACTTCTTTGAGAATCACTTGCTGGGCATCATGCCCGATCAGCTTGGGCTGGAAATGATATGGCTGGCACCAGGTCAGCTCGGTCTGGTAGCCCAACTGCCGCAGCGCCTGGCTGATACGGCCGTCTTTGACCAACTGCTCTGCCTGCCACTCGCTGATGGGCTGGTTCTGACCGATAACGGCCGTTAACACATCCCGCAGCAGCAAGGCCTGCCCGAATTCCGTCATCACCGGCGAAATGAGCCGCCAGTTTCTCCTGCAGGTCGGTTTCCGCTTCCGCAGCCAACGTCACCGGCAGCGGCCGGTATTCTCCATCCTGTGGGGTGGGGCGGTAGCCGTGAGCTTGCAGCGTCTCAGTGACGATGGTTTGCAGCGCCGGAGCCAGTTCGTTGCTGTAAAAACCACGGCCGTAAGCGCCCAACTGCGCCTGGTAAATCACGCTGCTGACCAGCACCGGACGGCCGTTTTCGCGGCGCAGCAGATCATCCAGGCGGGTTCCCCCTCTCGGAAGCACAGATGGAGACGGCCGAGGCGCTGGTGTATGTGGCCATGCTCATCGGCCCGGCAGGAGCGGCGTGCCTGCTGATTGGGCTGCTGGACGGCCGTTCCGGATTCCGCGAGCTGGGTTCCCGCCTGACCCGCAGGCGGGTGGGGGTACGCTGGGTTGTGGCCGCGCTGCTGGCCACGCGGAAACGACAAAGCCGAGCAACCAACCGGAAAAACAAACACCGGCACCCCGGCAGCCCAGGCCGCCCGAACCGTGCCCCAGGTGCCGACCGACCGGCCCGGCCCAACAAACGCGACCAGAACGCCGCCCGACCGCGCCAGCTCCGACACCAACGCACGCGACCGACGAGGCAGACGCCGGCACAGCGGAACGGACGCAGCGCCACCGGCCCACCAGCGAACCGACACAGGCGCGACACAACCGTGACCCGGTGACCGCGACAACGCCGCCGCCGCACGCACCTGACCGAGCGCCGAGCCGCGCCAGAAACCAGACAACGACGCGAGCCGCGAAACGAACGAACCACCGGAAGCAGGACCGCCAACCGAAAAGAGAACCAACTGATGACCGGACGACGACGACCGAAACCCAAGCCGCAGCCGCGCCGACAACACAGCCGCGTCAGCACCGACACAACAACCAACCGCCACCGGCCGACCCGACGCCACCACAGAACCAACAACGCGAGAGACGAGACCGCCCGGCGCAGAGACAGACGGCAACGAACGCGAACCAGCGAAACCAACCAAAGCAACCACAATGCACCTCCAGGAGCAAAAACGCCGGGCCGGGCAACGACAGCCCAACCCGGCACAACAACTTAACCAACCGACGCCAGCCACAACACGGCCGACCGAACAACAGACGCGTGACAGCACGACGCCTCCGCACACCAACAACCCAACGCCAGCGCCTCACCAGCCCGGACCCGCGCCGCCAACGACGACAGCAGCACCCAAGCCGGAGACGACCGACCAGCCTGACCGGCCGACACAACCGACCACAGCCAACGCCGAAACGCCGGCAACGAAGAACCAGGCACGCCACCGACCGGCCGAAAGCGCGACCCCAACGACGAACCCTGCCAGCCCGCACAACGCCGACCGACGTACACCAGCGACCGACCACCGACCTCCGCCGTGCCCGGCCGCAAACCCCGAACAGACACCACAACAACCTCACCACACACAACACACACAACACACCTCCTCACCGCCACCCGGCCTCGCCAGCCCGACGACACAACAACGGCGACCGCACTGCCGGCAGCACGGCCTCAACCAACAACAACGACGACAACGGACGCAACCGCGAAACACGCACGCCCTCCAGCACGCCGACGCCAGCCACACGCACGGCCACACGCCCACGACGCACCGACAGCACCAGACCGACGCGCGCCTGCCGACGCCCGACAACCCAAACAACCGAACCACAACGAACAGCCACAACACACCTCCGACGCCGACCCCGGCCAACCGCCGAAGCCGACACAAAAAAAAACCGACCAACCGCCCCGCCCCCCGCACACCCCCGTGGATGCAAACCGGGTCAAGGCCGTAGCATCGCGCGTGAACCTATAAGATTGTGGGCAGTGGATGACAGCCGTCTTATGCGTTTGCCAGGCAGCGGAGCGGAGCCAGGGAGGCGCGGGAGGAGGGCGCGGACGGGGTTGTTTGTGAAGCGATTGTTTGAGGGCAGTGGATGTTAGTCGCCTCATGCCTGGCCAGGCAGCGCCCCGGCCCCAGCCCGCCGACCTCAGCCGGACGGCCTTGAGGCGGTTTGCTATAATTAAATTGGTGGGGGGGGGGGGAAGCCGATCGAGGTTAAAGAAAGACAATAAGGGGAGCTGTGTTCCGCTTGTAAGCACGCGGTTGTCGCAGTGGCCGGTTGTTTTGGCTTTGATCGGGCGCGGCTGTGGTAGTCAATGACCAAATTACTTATTTGCTATTGCCTTGAAATCACCATCATGTTAGGATACCGAAAAGCAACAGGAACGAAATGAAACGAGAACCCATTCCCACTACCGATTTATATGTGCGCAACTTTGGACGCGGCCGATCACGAATCACGCTTATAGAGCCGCGTGACATAACAGGCGAGTACGATCCGGTGCGCATTGAGAAATGCTCTGTGATTCTGTTTAATTCGAGTGTGCGCAATGAACTCCGGCGATTTTATATGAGTTCCGTTTCGCGTGCGCAACGAAATGAATTGATTCCGGGCGGCGTTGGTTCAACGGCTGATTTAGCTATTAAGAAGTTTGTGTTGTGAGGTGATTAATTCCTGGACTTTCTCGACGTCCTTTATCATTGGTGACGCTTTATCAGTGTTGATGGTGATGATTCTCTTTTTCTATGCCTTGGCAAAAGAAAAGCCGTTCAAATCGAACGGCTCAACGGAAGGGAGTACCGGATAGTATGAATTGTATGCCGCCTCTTCTTCCGCAACAAAAAAAGGCCGTTACAAACCTTCAAAAATCGTAACGGCCATTAGTGAGACTGCACATTAAAAACTAGATAACAAATCCTCAATACACAGCCTCTGTGTGAGACTACACACAGAGCGGCTATCGGGACTCGAACCCGAGATAACAGCTTGGGAAGCTGCTGTGTTACCACTACACCATAGCCGCTAGATTCAAAAATTATATCTTCCTCTGATTGGGTGTCAAATAGTTATAAATTCAGGATTTGCCCTCGAAAACACTTGCCGCTCACGCTTTTCTGCTTATAATGGGTTTCTGGTTGTCCTCAAAAATTTAAGGTATCAGGCGAACATTGGAAGGCAAATTGATTGTCTGTCTTCCACCAACAAAGGGAATCATGCAAGAGGCGACAATATTGCTGGTTGAAGGGCAGCGCGCCGGTCAAAGCTCTTTCGCCCCCGCATTAGAGAATTCAGGTTATCAAGTTTGTGTCGTCCATACCGGTTCGGCTGCTTTTGCCTGGCTGGATGATAGCTTTCCTGATCTGGTTGTCTTTGAATCATCCTCCATGCGCTCCAGTGGCGTTCGTACCTGCAGGCGGCTGCGTACCGCGCTGCAAAATATACCTTTTATTCATTGTCGCGCGGAAGGGGTTGCAGAGGATAAAACGGCCGGCGCCGATGTTTACCTTGAACAACCTTTTACGTCGCGCAAGCTCCTAAACCGGATCAAGAATTTGCTGCCTGCCATTGAAGCCCGCGAGGAAATGGTACGGTTTGGTTCCATAGTCTTGTTTTTAAGCAAACGCGCTATTGATGTGAATGGACGCGGAGAACGCCGTTTAACGCCAAAACTGACGCAGCTTCTGGAAGAATTTATGCGCCATCCAAATGAAATTGTGACTCGCCGTCAACTGATGCAGGATGTCTGGAAGACTGATTATATTGGGGATACTCGAACGCTGGATGTACATATACGCTGGATTCGTGAACATATTGAGTTAGACCCAAGCAAACCAAAATTGCTGCGCACCGTACGTGGTAAAGGATATATTTTGTCGATATAACAAGCTGGACACGGGCGTTTTTTATTTAACCAGAGCAGACCTGCCAGGTTCTGAATTCGCCAGACTCCAGCAGCAAGTTTTAATTTGTGTGCGGTTTACCTAAATCGGTATTGACTTAGCTACCATCTTTATGGTAGACTGACCACGGTATTGGATAAATACTATTTATTTTTAAAGGAGGTACTCCATGATGCAAAAGAAAGTCATTGAAAAAGTTGAAAACAATTCACGGCGTCGTGTGAGTACATCTGCGCTCCGGTAACTGCCCCCTCTGTTTTAAATTGAAAGCTTTCCGGTCACAGGTGTGTAAGCCTGTGGCATTTGGCTTGCCGAACTGTATTTGGTGAGTCTGTCTGTTTTTTCTACGTCACAAAGTCCACGACGCCAGTTGGCAAAAATCAAATTGTAAATCTAATCAAATATGGCTTTGGCCTAAGGGAAAAATCAGACTGATGGATAAATATGATTATTACGAGGCGTATGCCTCGTATGAGGATGTTTTTGATCCGCTAAAAAGCGACCACCAGGCGCGGCGTAAGCGCAGACCAAAAACGAAACATGCTGCCAAACAACCCGCCGGCAATCCGGTAGAAAAAGTTGCAGAGACGATTGGATTGGAAGGAGGTTTTCAAACAACCTACCGGCCATCTTTGCATGAAGCCGGCTGGCTTTTACAATCGCTGGAGGAATTCTATAATCAAGAATTGATAGCGGATGTCGAAGCGATCATAAAAGGGGGTAAGGAAGCAAATGTATACCGCTGTGCTGCGCATCCTGCTACTGGAGCGACCTGGCTGGCTGCTAAAGTTTATCGCCCGCGCATGTTCCGTAATTTGCGCAATGACAAACAATACCGGCAGGGCCGTCCGACATTGACGCCGGAAGGCAGACCCGTGAAGGCAACCGACGCGCGGCTGATGCGAGCGCTGGGCAAAAAGACACGCTTTGGTGAACAGGTGGCGCATACTTCCTGGTTAATGTATGAATTTACAACATTGGAGTATTTGTTTGCGGCGGGCGCGGCCGTTCCGCAGCCGCTTGCCGCCAGCCATAATGCGATTTTGATGAGCTACATGGGTGATGGGTTGGGTGCAGCGCCGGCATTGAATGAAGTCCGTTTAGATAAGGAAGAAGCGCAACAACTGTTTCGTGAAGTACTGCGTAATATTCAACTGATGCTGCAACACGGCCGTATCCATGGCGACCTCTCGGCATACAATATTTTGTATTGGAACGGCCGTATCACCCTGATCGATTTCCCACAAGTTGTCAACAGCTCTGTCAGTAAAGAGACGCATGCGATAGGCAGTCAGGTCAACCCGGACGCATACGACATATTGGAACGCGACGTGACGCGAGTATGTGAATACTTTTGCCGCTTGGGCGTGGTTTGTGATGCGCCGGCTCTGGTTGCCGAACTGTGGCAGCGTTATGTGGATGATAGCTGGACAGGGCGGTTGGCGGACGCCTCCAGGTTTTTAATCGACGAGGATTTTTAGGAGAAGGACAGGCGGGCTGCATCGGGCTGCCCGCCTGTCCTTTTTATGCGGGTTTGACATGGCAGTGAATACCAGGGGAATGCGAAAAGTTAAATTCAGGGGGAAACAATATCTCTGGCAGGTCAAGGAGAGAAAACCGGTTCCACCCGAAGAGGGTTTTATAACACATCCTCCCGCAGAGCGGATTCTACACATCATTTCCAGCGACAAAAGATTTATTGTCCATTACCGTATTCCTGAACCCGGCGATCCGCATACCGATCTGCGGATTGAAGGGCCATTATTTCCCCGCGCGCCGCATCAAAAAGAAATCGAAGTGCCGCGCTGGCGGCATGACAGCAAGCGTTACCCGACGGCCGACTTCGTGCGCCGGCTCATTGGCTGGTGCATGGAGCCGGAAAATTAAAAACTTAGCTGGATAACAATTCCATTCCAGAGTATGATAGGTATGTGGTTGATTTACAGCTTAAATACGTCAACCAGTAAAAAATTCGTGTAGCGAGTTAGAAAGAATGGAAAAGACTATCCGAGACCGGTTTCACAACGGTATTTTGCAAGGCGCGATGGACGCATATGGCATTCGCCCGGACCAGATTCAACTGCTGGATGGGTTCGAGAGTTTTATGTATGCCTTTTCACGGGAAGATGGAGATTTTATTTTGCGAATCGGCCATTCTCACCGGCGTTCGGTTGATTTAATTAGAGGCGAGGTTGATTGGATCAACTACCTGGCTGCCGGGGGCGCGGGCGTTGCGCCGGCAGTGTATTCCATTAACCGTCGTTTGGTCGAGGAGATTCCTGATGGAAAGGGCGAGACTTTTTTGACGACTGCTTTTGTGCGCGCAAAAGGGGGTTTGGCCTGGGAAAGGGGGCTGTGGAACGATGAATTGTTCGTGCGTTACGGCCGTCTCCTGGGACGTATCCATCGTTTGTCAAAATCATACGAACCTTCTGACATGGCCTGGCGTCGTCCTGAGTGGGATGATCCAATCAACATAAATATGATTGATTATTTATCCCCTGCTGATGCCGTCGTGCGGGAAAAGTTTGATGATTTGATGGGATATTTGCACAATTTGCCCAAAGATGATCAATCCTATGGTTTAATTCACCAGGATGCCCATGCAGGCAATTTTTTTGTTGACGACGCCGGCAATATTACCCTTTTTGATTTCGATGATTGCGCCTATTCCTGGTATGTTTATGATCTGGCGATGGCTGTCTTTTATGCGGTGACCAATCGTGATGACGCTGAAAAATTTGGCAAACATTTCTGGTCTCTTTTTTGGCCCGCTTACCAGCAAGAAAACAATCTCGATCCCCGCTGGCTGCGCGCTATGCCGGCGTTTATGAAATTACGCGAGATTGACCTGTATGCTATTTTAAGGCGAGATGCTGATGATGTAGAGTTAATGAACAGCCCCTGGACGCAGCAGTTTATGCAGGATCGTCGCGAAAAAATTGCCAATGATGTCCCCTATGTTGATATCGACTTTGCGTAGCGCTGGCAAGCCTCGGCAGGCCAGAAAACGTGACAAAAAAATCGCGAATTACTCGAGGAAACCACAGCTTGCCAAGACTTTTATTTTTGAATAGTTTCTGTGGTTTACCTAATACCGTCCAAATTCATAGCATTCCTGAAATTCGCGTCAAAAATTTCGGTACAGACAACCCAAAGTTCAGCGATCAAAATCTTATTACGGCCGTATTCTTTTGGGCAAAAAAAGCGCGGCAAAAATAGCGATCAGCGGCAAAACAGCCAACATTTGCAAAGCTGTAGCCAATCCAATCCGATCTGCCGCCAATCCGACAAAAAAACTGCCGATGGCCCCGCCGGTGAACATCAGCCCCAGAGCCAGGCCGGATGCCATCGCGCGCCGTCCCGGAAACAAGGTTTGAATGCTGAGCACCAAAATTGTGTGCGGCATGCCGCCAAAAAAACCGGCCGTAAACAGCAGCACCGGCTGTAATAATACCGGAGCCGGGATGTAAAAATAGATCGGCAATATTTGACCCGACATCCCCAAAACAATGACCCACTTAGCAGCGGTACGGTCGCCCAATGTGCCGCCGACAATGCCGCCAATCGCAGACCCCAGCATGATTAACCCCGCTAAAACGCCAACATGCGCAGGTGAGTATCCCATTTCGGTGAAGAGTTTGGGCGCGTAGGTTATCACGGAAATGCTGACTGTACTGCCGGCCAAAATGATGATAATCAATGGAACGCCTTTATGCAGCAGTTCCGGCCAGCGGGTGGTCACTGTCTCACGGGCGGCGGCGCGGGCAGCTTTTTTGACTTGTTGTACGGCAGGGGTGTTGGTTAGATAGCGCCAACCATAAAAGAAAGCGCTCAATGCGGCGAGGGGCAGCAGGATATAGCCGGAACGACCGTACTGCGTCAGCAGAATTCCCGCCAGCACCGGCCCCATGAATAGACCAAATTGCCCTGCAAAAAAGAAAATCGAGGTTGCCCTGCCGGTTGCCGTCTGGCTCGCCTGGCTGGCGACCATGGTGCCGGAAGGGTGGAACATGCCGGATCCAACTCCGGCGACCGTCAGCGCGGCCAGAGCGGCCCAATCTCCGGCGACAGAGGCAATGCTAAAGAAGACGATCATCCAACCCAGGCCGCCCACAACCAGCCAGCGCGCGCCGATGCGGTCGGCCAGCCAGCCGAAGAATGGCTGCGCTAAAGAGCCGCCAATGTTGTAAAGCAGCAGCGTAATCCCGACCTGAGCATTTGATAGCCCAATTTCAATGGCTAACAGGGCGATTACCAGGTTGCGGCTGCTGTTGAGGATATCGACAAATAAATGTGTCAGAGCGACGGCGCGATACGGCCGTTCCTGATAGAAGGTGGTTTGGGTTGCCATGCGCCTGATTGTATCATCATTGCCTGATTCGATGTCAACTCTATTTTGCGTTATGATCATGGTATGACTTTGGAAATACGGCCGTTCCGGTACACAGATTCTGAATATGAAACGCTTGGCAAATTGGAATTAGCGGTCTGGCCTGATACCCACATGACGGCCGCCGTTATCAAACATTATGACAGCACGCATGATCAACGCTTTGCATTCGAGCGGTTTATGGCGATGTTAGATAAAAAGCCGGTTGCTTATGGCTATTACCGCGAACCGCCGGGTTCCTACCGCCCTGGCAAATATCAAATTGGGGTTTATGTGCATCCAGATTTTGAACGGCGTGGTTTGGGAACGGCCGTTTACGACACTATCTTCTCCCTGCTGCAAAAACGAGAACCCGCCCCCGCCATTTTGATGGCCTACTCACAGGAGAACAAGCCGCAGGCAGTCCGGTTTTTGCAAAAGCGTGGTTTTGAACTGGTGATGCGCTGGGTGGTTTCCCTGTTAGATGTCGCTGCCTGGGAAATTGGGCGCTTTGCCGGCAAACGGGAACAATTGGAGGCCGGCGGGATTCAAATTCAACCCCTGGCGGCGCTCCAGTCTGCCTATCCCGATTGGCAGCAGCAGCTTTATGACCTGGAGTGGGACGCGATTTTGGTGGAGCCTTCCCCTGATGAACCGACACAAATTCCATTTGAAGCTTATGTGGATGATCAGCTCAGCGGCCCTGAATTTTTGGCCGCAAGGCTGGTTTGTCGCCGTGGATGAGGCTAACGGCCGTTTCGTGGGCCTGACGCAGTTGCACAAAAATGGAAACAACCCGGCTAATTTGCAGTGGGGGTTTACGGCCGTTTACCATACCCACCGCCGGCGCGGCGTCGCCACCGTCTTAAAAGCGGCGGCGATTGAATTTGCCCAAAAACAGGGCTACCAGACCATTCGCACAAACAATGAAGAAGACAATCCCATGCTGCAAATAAACTACACTGCTGGATTTCGGCCGTATACCGCCACGCTGGCCTTCAAAAAAACAATATTGAGGCCCTAGAAAAAGTCTGTTTGGCATGTTGGGATACGATCTTGGTCTTTGCATATTACAGTACGTTTTCATTTATCGCTGACCTCAGGAAATGACAAACCTCACTTGGAACTCGTGACTTCCGGTACTTTACAAACGGTACGGCCGTATGCCATCCTATTCTTAATAGGGACGTCCTACGTGCCTGGATGATACGTGTTGTCCTATTTGGAGAAGCTGATGTCCGTGTGAACAATTCCAGATGGTGTTACTGGCGAACAAAGGTCGATTGATGCTCAGGCTACAAACACTAGGTGCCTTTGAATTATGCCAGCAGAATGGACTGAGCTTGCCTAAGCCAGCAACGCTTAAATCCCAATCTCTGCTAGCTTATCTGGCTTGTCACCCGGCACAAACCCATCTCCGCGAGAGCCTCATCGGCCTGTTTTGGGGCGATCGCCCTGCACGCAAAGCCCGCCGCTCACTGTCTACTGCGCTTTGGCAAATCCGTCGCTGCCTGCCCGACGACAGTATCATTCTCAGCGATACCAACGCAGTTCAATTCAACCCTGACTTGCCTTTCTGATTGGATACAATGGCCTTTGTCGACTACGCGGCGCATGACGACATCGTCAGTTTACAAGCGGCCGTAGCCCTGTACAAGGGACACTTTCTTGATGGCTTCTATGACGATTGGATCTTAAGCGAGCGTTATCGTCTCGAAAGTATGTATGCCGATGTTCTGGCGCGACTCATGATCGGCCACGAAGCAGCCGGAATGTATGGTGAGGCGCTGACAACGGCCGTACAGCTTCTCGATTTAGATCCACTTCGCGAAGATGCCTACCGCGTTGCTATGCGTGCCTACTGTGAACTGGGGCAGCGCAGTACCGCTCTGAAACAGTATGATCGTTGCCGGCAGGTGTTGCAGGATGAACTAGGCATCGAGCCCCTGGCCGAGACCCGCGATCTTCGGCAGGCAATTGTTGACGGCCGTTACGCCTGTCAACCACAGACAGCCACCGCACCACCGATAGCCTCCCCACCACGGCAGCAAGCACGCGGCACCAATCCACTCGACGCCGTGGAGCGTGTCCCTTTAGTTGGTCGGGAGCAAGAATTGGCGTTTCTGGCAACTTCCTGGCAGGCCGCCCTGGCCAATCAATGTAGCCTGGTGCTAATTAGCGGCGAGGCCGGCGTTGGTAAAACCCGACTTATACAAGAATTTACTACCAAGCAGCAATGGCAGGGCTTACGTATTTTGCAGGGCCGCTGCTATGAGTTTGAGCGTTTGCTGCCTTATCAACCATTTACGGAAGCGCTGCGACTGTTACCGTCTAACCTTTCTGCGGCTGTGGCTGCTGAACTGCCTAACTGGGCTGTAGCCCAATTAGGCCGACTGCTGCCTGAACTTGTGGCCCACCGAACAGATCTGGTTTCGCCGCCGGCTGGTGAAGAACAAACTCGTCTGTATGAAAGCATCAACCAATTTCTGGGTCAACTTGCGACAAAAGAGCCGCTGCTGCTCATTCTAGAAGATCTGCATTGGGCAACCGATTTCGTGTTGCAACTATTGCATTACCTGGCCCGCCAATTAATCACTCAGCCGCTGCTGATTGTGGGCACTTTGCGCCCTGAAGCTGTCTTACCGTTGCATCCGCTGTCTACCGTCGGCCGTCGTCTTGATCGCGAACGACTTGCCCAACGTTTGCAGTTGGCACGACTCAACAAAAACGGCCGTAGCCGAACTAATTGGTCAAATGTCAGGCGCTGGTCAGGCTGCGCAGCCCTTGGCCGAACGTCTCTACCAGGAAACAGAGGGCAATCCCTTTTATCTGATTGAGATTGTAAAAGCTTTATTTGAGCAGAGGGCGATTCATCTTGATCAGGGTGTTTGGCAAGCTGATTATGCTCTGCTGAGTCAGGCCGACTTGCTGCTGCCGACCAGCATCGAAGAGACGATCCAGGCGCGAGTCGGCCGTTTAAGCGATATTGCTCAGGAGTTTGCCCAGGTAGCGGCCGTTGTTGGCAAGACATTTGACTATGATCTGCTGCACCAGGCATGGGCCCAGGGCGAGATGAAAACGCTGGCGGGCCTCGACGATTTACTGCGCCAGCGGCTGATTATTGAGGAATTTGACAACAGCGATTACGTTTTCACCCACCATAAGATTCAGGAGGTCATTTACCAGGGTTTGCTGCGTCACCACCGTCTGTATTTTCACGGCCAAGTGGGAACGGCGATGGCCCAGTTGCTCGAGGATGAGGCCGGTGAAAATGCTGCAGAACTGGCCTTTCACTTTGAGCAGGCCCGGCAGTTGGATAATCGGCTGACCGAGAAGGCAATTGACTACCTAATGCAGGCCGGTCAACATGCTATGCGGCAGTCTGCCAACCACGAGGCTATCGCCTATTACCGTCGTGGCCTGGCCATCCTACACACCCAACCTGAGACGCCGTTAAGCCTGAAGCAGGAGCTTGATCTGCAAATTGCCCTGGGTTTGCCCACAACTGTTGTTCATGGCTATGGTTCTCCCGCAGCCAAATGATCTTCCCCCACCACAATGTTCACCTTCGTCCTCCGCTTCTGGCGTGAGACATCAGGCGAAGATGTACGCTGGCGCGGCCGTATTGAACACGTGCGCAGCGAAAAACAGGCGGACTTCTTGGATATTAATGGGTTAGTGTCTTTTCTCAATTGTTACGGAATTGATGCCAAACCCCGTTTAACCAACAGTGACATAAACGAAGACCGAACAGAAGATATTTAAGGTGGTTTCAACTGCTCTGTCTGCCACTCGCTGATGGGCCGGTTCGGACCGATAACGGCCGTTAACACATCTACCAGCACCAAAGCCAAAGGCAACAATAAAGGCCATCCTCTGTGTCAATTAGAAGATAGCCTTCTAGGCGCTTAGATAATCATGTTGCACATCAATGCATCTGGCAATGCCTTTGTTCATCTGCAAAAAGCACTATAGTCCCGGTGGATGCCAACCAGCACTCACCCAGCGCCGTCGTGCGTTCAGAATAACTTCATTATTGATATGCAAAACCAAAATGGTTATTCGACCTACGGGTGTCAAACCAATGAGATGAATACCGGATGCATCCCAGGCAAAATGCTCATCCCAATTTTGGCGACGTGGCTGATAAAGCGACACAAGTTCACCGGTTAAAGGGTCTTCTACCTGCAACACAGCACCTTTAAATTCGTTACATCGACGGCAAGAAAAACAGAGGTTTTCAAAACTTGTTTCACCACCCTGGCTTTGCGGAATAATATGATCCACCACCATCGGCTGACCCGAATTCGCCTGCGTCGTGCGGCAATAGGCACAGCAATGATCATCGGCGTCTAGCAAACGCTGACGCAACTCTGCTTGCAAATAGTTGCTCATTAGTACGCCTATAGCTTTTCAGCAGGGGGAAGTTGATGACCGCGCCACCGCAGCAAAGCCGCAGCATGTGCCTTTAGCAGCATAAACCTATCTGCTTCGATACGAAGATGGATCAGCTCAAGACGTTCGGTTTCAGTAATCGCTTCATTGGCATTTTTATCTAGCAGTTCTTGGTACCGCGTCATCTCATCTTCTGTTTGGCGGCTGCGTGCTATTTGCCACAGGGCGTCATCGTTGAGGCGATCAAGGGCGGCTAAATCAGCCTGAAACTCGGCTGGAACATCTTCCCAACTGGGGGGGCTGCCGACTTTCACTGCATAGAGAAGTACATCCGCTAGAGATTGTTTTGTCCCACGAGCCACTTGTTCTAAGCGCAGGTAAACATCCTCTGGTAAAGACACTGTCACGTTTTGTACTGTCATAGCACACCTCTATCGCTCACTTTCATCCTCAAAGTATAGCAGATTTAAGAATGTCTCGTCAGAAATTTAGGTAAACCACAGAAAGTTATATAAAAACAAAAGCCTTGGCAAGCTGTGGTTTCCTCGAGGAATTCACAAAAACTTCCGCTGATCTTTATTCAAAAAGTTTTTGTGAATTACCTAACACACGATCATGCAAACCATTTTCACCACTGCTTGCCACTCATCCGGCACGGGCAGCACCTGCCAGGCGGCATAGCCTTGACCCTCTCCCGCATCCAAAAGGGTAATGAGGCGGCGCAAACGGCCGTTTTCCCACAAATACCCCGCCCATTCCGGCAACAAAGGCAGCGCCAGACACTTGTTGAGCATAGGATAAAACAGGGGCGGAATCGGCCACTTCGACTGGCTCAGTGCAGGTCGTTTGCTATCATCCAGCAGGTAAAAAGGCTGCTCCGGGTTCATCTCTTTCAGGCTGGCCTGCTTGTGAATGAGGATGTGATTGGCCCAGCCACAAGGCAGTGTCGCCTGTATTTTTACGTGCTCCTTCATCCCGTCCAGGCGTATTCGCTTCCGGCCCAGCCAATGCACTTTATCGCCACCGACAAGCGCCGCCCAGTTCGCTTTTACTGACTGCTTGGCGCCAATCATCTCCAGGTAAATCAAGGTATCATCCACGTCGTCAATGGCGCGGGCGGGCGTGAACACAGCCAATCCTTTAGCAAGTGCTAGTTTCATGGCAGGGTCGTTTTTGACACGCACTTCTTTGAGAAGCACTAAAGACCATCCTCTGTATCCGTTAGAAGATGGCCTTTAGCCGCTTGATGATCCGATAGCACAGGTTTATGCACGCCGGATTCGTAAACCTCGTGGTGTTGCGACGGAGATGGTACCGATTAATTGATTTATATCCACTTCCGCAAGAACCATTTTCAACAAATCGAGAATAGGACGTATCCCATCCTCGCCTGGCCGCAGCAATAACACACCACCGTGGCTACCAGGTGGATGCGCACGAATGTCGCTAAAACCTTTGTCAGCGGTCAAAAGAAACTGGTCATCATCCTGAACAGCCTGCCACAAGGAAGCATCCTTCCAACCATCCATACCTTGTTCAACAATCGTGCTGGCCTCGTAGCCTCTTTCATGCAACCAGACGGCTGCAACCGGTGGGATGTCTTCATCAACTTTAATATGCATCACTTAACTGGCAAAAGGTAACAGTAATTCTTGGCGTATGACATCTGCTGCGTAGGCCAGTGCAGCTTGCACCTCAACAACAGTCAGTTGAGGATATGCATCGATAATTTCATCGGGGGTCATACCATCCGCTAGGCTACCGACAATGGTTGTTACCGGAATTCGCGTTCCTTTAATACATGGATCGCCATGATGCAAATCTGGATCGATGACAATATATTCCTTCCAATTTATTCGGCTCATGATATTACTCCAGCTCCAATTCTTTGTGCGCCAGTCTATTGTAGCACAATGCTTTAGAATTGTATCTGACTGCGCTGCAGCCCGGTTCCTAAGATTTTTTGCTAATCCCCCGACGCCGGCAGCACCCGCCAGGCAACGTAGCCCTGACCTTCACCCTCGTCGAGTAGGCTGATAAGGCTGCGTAAACGGCCGTTCTGACAAAGACAGGATGAATAAATTGGAAACTGGGGTTGGCAGTTAGAGTGGTTCGATGTACACTATCTGGTGCGTGGGGATTTATGATACATTAACTAGACTTCCCCTTAAAATCACAATTTGGTAGACCGCAATAAGTAATTGGATGTTATATGCCACGGAAATTTGCGGTTTTCTTACACCAGAAATTTGTCGGCAAAAGGAGGTGAGAGTTTTGCCGAAGGTCGAATTACGATCAAATGAATCACCGGAGCAGTTGCTGCGCCGCTTTAAGAAAGAGGTCATGAAAAGCAAAGTGCTTTCTGACGTGCGCCGCAAGCGCTGGTTTGTCTCGAAAAGCGAATTGAAGCGAATTGAAAAGAAAAAAGCTGTCAGGCGGATGCGTAAAACACAACGTCCACAACAATAAACAGCGCTCTATTCGTGCATTGAGGACCCTTGGTATCATAACCAGGGGTTTTTGTTTTATGGGTCCCTGCTTACACCTTACGCCTGCTTCTACGTTATAATCAGGTACAAATATCCATTCAGCTTTGCAGTCGATAAAGGAAAGTGTTATGAAAACCCAGCAGACAGCCGAACATCAGCGCCTGGCGGAATCAGAAGCGCGCCGCGCTGATTGGAAGCATTGGGGGCCGTATATCAGTGAGCGCGCCTGGGGCACGGTGCGCGAAGATTACAGCGCCGACGGTGAAGCATGGGAGTTCTTTCCGCATGATCAAGCCCGCAGCCGCGCCTACCGCTGGAATGAAGATGGTCTGGGCGGTTTCTGTAATCGTTTCCAAAATATCTGCCTGGGCGTCGCACTATGGAATGAGCAGGATGTTATTCTCAAAGAGCGGCTTTTTGGTCTTACCGGCAATGAGGGTAACCATGGCGAGGATGTCAAAGAGTATTATTATTACCTGGACAGCACACCCACCCATTCTTATGCCAAAATGCTGTATAAGTATCCCCAGGTTGCTTATCCGTATGCCGCACTGGTGGCTGAAAACGGCCGTCGCGATCGCAAGGCCTTTGAATTTGAATTGATCGACGCGCTGCAAGATGCTTTTGCCGAAACGGCCGTTACTTTGATGTCTTGATTGAATATGCCAAGGCGGCGCAGGAAGATATTTTATGCCGCATAACGGCCGTTAATCGCGGCCCTGATGCGGCGCCGCTCCACATTTTGCCGCATATTTGGTATCGCAATACCTGGTCGTGGGGTTACGGCCGTTCCCGTCCACAAATCCGCGCCGTGGCAAATCACGTTTCCAGCGCCTACACGAGCGACCGTCACCTTGGCGAGCGCTGGTGGTATGCAGCGGCGGCCGATCCGCAAGCGGAAGCGCTGCCCCTTTTGTTCACTGAAAACGAAACCAACAGCGAACGCCTGTGGGGCATTCCTAATGAAACCCCGTTTGTCAAAGACGGTATCCACGCTGCCGTCGTGGACGGGCTTTGGAACCGCGTCAATCCGGCGCAGACGGGCAGTAAAGCTGCTGCCCATTACCAGTCGGTTGTCCCGCCCAACGAGAGCGTCAGCGTGTGGGTGCGCTTTGCAAACGCGCCCCATGTAGACCCATTTGGCGATTTTGACGGCCGTTTTCGAGCAGCGTCGGCAGGAAGCGGATGCCTTTTATACGGCCGTTCAAGCCACAAACTTATCTGCGGACCTGACGCCGCATCCAGCGCCAGGCTTTTGCCGGCCTCTTGTGGACGAAACAGTTTTATCATTACTCAGTCGAGCTGTGGCTGGATGGCGATCCCGCCGGCCCCAAACCGGCGGCTGTGCGTCAAAACGGCCGTAATCATGATTGGGCCCATCTCTACAACAGCGACGTTATCTCGATGCCGGACAAATGGGAATATCCCTGGTATGCCGCCTGGGACTTGGCTTTCCATATGCTGCCCATGGCCCTGATCGATCCGGAATGGGCCAAACGCCAGATGATTCTGCTGCTGCGCGAATGGTATATGCATCCCAACGGCCAGATTCCCGCCTATGAATGGGCTTTGGGTGACGTGAATCCGCCGGTGCACGCGTGGGCGGCGTGGCGCGTCTACAAAATTACGCGCAATGTCACCGGCAAAGCCGACGCTGAATTTTCTGGAAAAGGTGTTCCACAAGCTGCTGCTGAATTTTACCTGGTGGGTCAATCGCAAAGACCGCGACGGCAACAACGTCTTCCAGGGCGGCTTTTTAGGGCTGGATAACATCGGCGTTTTTGACCGCAGCCAGCCGCTGCCCACCGGCGGGCACATGGACCAGGCTGACGGCACCGCGTGGATGGGCATGTACTGCCTGAATATGCTGGCGATTGCGCTGGAACTGGCGCGCACCAAACCGGCCTATGAAGATGTGGCGACCAAGTTTTTTGAGCATTTCATCTACATTGCCAACGCCATCAACAGCACTTGCGGGCATAAAGGCTTATGGGACGAGCGCGAAGGTTTCTATTTTGACATGATCCATCTGGAAAATGGCCAACGAATTCCGCTGAATGTCCGCTCTTTTGTCGGACTGATTCCGCTTTATGCTGTCGAAACGCTGGAACCGGATTTGCTCGAACTGCTGCCGCGCTTTAAGCGACGTATGGAATGGTTTATCCAATACCGCCCGGAATTAGTGGCGCAAATTGCTTCACTGACGGAAGCGGGTAAAAACGGCCGTTTCCTGCTCTCCCTGGTTGACCAGGAACAGTTACGGCGGATTTTGGGCCATATGCTGGATGAAGAAAAGTTCCTTGCCCCATATGGTTTGCGTGCCCTTTCAAAGGAACATGCGCAACGGCCGTATACGTTTTTCGTTGATGGGGATGCCCATACCGTGCGTTACGAACCGGCCGAATCGACCAGCGGCTTGTTTGGCGGCAATTCCAACTGGCGCGGTCCCATCTGGTTCCCGGTCAACTATTTGATGATTGAGGCATTGCAAAAATATTACCATTACTACGGCGACGCGCTCCAGGTGGAACTGCCCGCCGGGTCAGGCCGGACTGCCAATCTTGACCAGGTTGCTGCCGAACTTTCGCAGCGGTTGGTACGACTTTTTGTACGCGATGAGGAAGGGAAACGGCCGTTTAACGGTGGGGTTGATCTGTTCCAGAACGATCCCCATTTTCGTGATCACATTCTTTTTTACGAGTATTTTCATGGCGACAACGGCGCCGGCCTGGGCGCCAGCCACCAGACCGGCTGGACCGCCCTGGTTGCCAAACTGATTCAGCAGAGCGGCGTGGAAAGTTGATCTGGTAGTAGAAGTTGAACTTTTCGCCTCGTGACAGCCGCCGTGTTGCACAACGAAAAGTTCAACTTCTAACTGGTTGCCCTATTAGTTGACGGGAGTAATCGTTATATGGGCGTAATTGGCTGCGTTGAGGCCGTCTACAGGCTGGACGACGCCGCCTTGTGCGGCGCCTGTGTTGGGGCCGGCCTGGCGCGGCGCTTGGTTTAGTCCCAAGCCCGGCGTTTCATCCACTTCAGTGCCGGCGTCATAGATGCGCACGCCCGCTGTCACGTCACCGCTGATTGGACTGCCGTTTGCATCGAACAACGGCGCGCCGTTCAGCCCAAAGAACCAATCGTTGGACTGCACAAACATAGTGGCCAGGGAGAGTTTGTCGCCGGGAACGGCCGTTATCTCAAATGAATAATTGCCCGCAGGTGGGAAAATGGGGCCGGGCTGGCCGCTGCCTGTTGGCACGGCTGCTGCGCCGCTGTTGCTGTCTGCTACTTCAGCCGCCAGCGCTGTCGGGCTGCCATCCTCCGCCAAGGATTCCAGGCCGGCCGAAGCGCGCTGGCCGCTGGCAAATAACTCGTTTGACCCCGGCTGCACCGTCCAAGCCACCGGCGCCAGGGGCGTATTGATGCCCGTGTGGGCAGCCAGATAATCCGCCAAAGCTCCTGGGTTGCCATCTTCAGCCAATGCTTTCAACCCAACACCCCAATCGGCCTGCCCGTTTACAAACAAGGGCGCCGGCCGGCTGTGGGTGACGCCCACGCCGGGCGCAAAAGGCGTCACAAAATTGCTGCTGTCAGAAATATTTTGGATGCGTAAAATGAAACGGCCGTTGCCCACAGGCGTGACCGTCACGCGCACCAATTCATTCGCGGCCGGCACGGCAGCGCTCAGCACGCGTCGCACTGTGTTGTTGGGGTCGGCCGGTCCGCTGTTGGGGCCTGCCTGGCGCGGCGCCTGGTTAGCGCCTTCGCCCGGCGTTTCATCTCCCTCTGTACCCGCATCCCACAGCTTAACATATGCAGTCACGTCGCCGGAGCGGGGGGAGCTATCTGCATTGTATAGTGGGATGCCTTGCTCATCGGGCGCCACGAACCAATCATTTGACTGCACAAACATTGTCGCAAACGAAAGCCGCTCGCCTTGCTGTGCGTTAAAGCGCCATTCATATGCCTGGCCGGGCAGCAGTGGGCCGGGCCCCGCAGCGCCAACCGGCGTGTTGAAAGCGCCGGAATCGGTAAAGGTAAAGTTGGCAATGTTGTCAACCGATACGACAAAGCGCTGGCCTTCATCGGCGCGCGCTGTTAATTGCACGCCGGCCAGTAAAACCAGTGCAAAAGCACTTAGAACGAATAACCATATTTTTTTGGACATCATGATTTACTCCTTATGTGGGTGGAAATTTTCACTCGTCAAAGCGTAATGCATGATTCTTACTCGCCTGTTACGCGTACTTTAAAAAACTCTTGTAGAAATATTGCAAAATGCTAACAGCTGCTATTCACGCTTTCTTCACGCCATACGCGGCCCTGATTATGTTAAAATCAACGTTCGGATGGAACAAATGTTCCAAAACAAGGAGAAAGGAACCCCAACTATCAATCTCGTTAACTTGCCGGTACGGCCGAATTATGCAATGGTATGAACGGTTACTCCACAATTTGGGCCTGGTTAAATCACCTGAGCAGCCCATTGTTCCTATTGATTCCAACCTGATGGCCGCACTGGATGCCCTGGCTGAGCAGGAGGATCGCGAATTGGCTGATTTAACGGCCGAACTGCTGCACATTGCCGTCGCCGAGCGCAGTACAGCCATACGCAATCTGCAGCGCTGGCAGGATTTGACCCCCCGCGAGAAACAAACCGCCGCGCTCGCCTGTCTGGGTTATACCAATCAGGAGATTGCCGCGCGCATGGTGATTTCTCCCAACACAGTCAAAACCCATATGCGCCATGTTCTCAACAAGTTTGCGGTAAATAGCAAGGCCGAACTGCGCGTTGTCCTATCTGGCTGGGATTTCAGGGAGTGGGTTGAGCGCCAAGATTTGTGGGATGATGACGCCTTGCCCCCCATAAATGGGGAATCACCCGATGGGGTTACCCCATAAATGTTGACAAAAATCACCCCAAGGCAGGATTGAAACCATATACAGGGCGGTATATAGTGGCGGAATGACTGCTTTACCCGAACCTGTTACAGGTGAACTTATCTTATTGATCGATCCGCATGCTGCGCGCGACAAGATGTTGGCGCTAACGGCCGTTCTTGCTTTACGCGGTCCGGTCCGAGTGATTGATGGCGGCAATCATTTTGATGCGTACCAGGTTGCGCGCCACATACGTCGCCAGACGCCGCATGTGGATGAAGCGCTGGAACATATCGCCATTGCGCGCGCCTCTACTTGCTATCAGGTTGTGCGTTTATTGACGGAAACGGCCGTTACAACTGCGCCCCAGTTGGCATTCGATCTGCTCACAACTTTCTATAATGAAAATGTAACTGCGGCTGAAAGCCAGCGCCTGCTCCATATTGCGATTGATCAGTTGCAGCGGCTGCGACAACAAGCCCCCCTCGTTATCAGCGTGCGTCCGCCGCAGCAGCCTGCGCGCATTAATTTGGTGCGCAGTCTCATGGCGATTGCTGATCATATCCTTATGCGCCAAACCCCCGCGCAGCCGCCGTCGGTACAGCTCTTCTGAAAAATCCCGCTAATTTTTACCGATAAAGGCTGCGTAATTTTTGCCGCCAAATCGGCTCAGAAACATGTGGATAATAGGCAAAACGATCGCATGCAGCCTCTAAGCCAACCGCATCATAAAAGATTTTGCCGTCCAGAATGGGGCGCACTGCTTCCCAATAAAATTTTCGGCTTAGTTCAATCCCTGGAATAAAAGTAGGATTTGGTTCAATTTGGGGCATCTTGCAGCGCGTTTATTCATCCGTCACGCAGCCCTCGGACGCCGATTTGACACTTTTGATGTATTTATAGAGCGTTCCGCGCGTGGCTTTAAAGGGTGGAGGCGTCCAGGCGGCGCGTCTGGCTGCCATTTCTGCATCGCTGACGGCGACTTCAAGCATGTTCTTTTCGGCGTCGATGGTGATCTGGTCGCCATTTTGCACCAGCGCTATTGGGCCGCCTGCTTGCGCTTCGGGTGTGATGTGGCCGACAATGAAGCCATGGCTGCCGCCGGAGAAACGGCCGTCTGTCAACAACGCCACATCCTTGCCCAATCCGGCGCCCATGATGGCGCTGGTAGGCGTCAACATTTCCGGCATGCCGGGACCGCCCTTTGGCCCTTCATAGCGGATAATAACCACATCTCCCTTTTTGATTTCATTGCGTTCCAGCGCCGCCAGCATAGCTTCTTCGGAATCAAATACATTCGCAGCGCCAGTGAAAACCAGGCCTTCCTTACCCGTAATTTTGGCCACAGCCCCATCGGGCGTCAGGTTACCGCGCAAAATTTGGATATGCCCGGATCGTTTGATGGGATTTTCGAGCGGCAAAATAATTTCTTGCCCGGCCGCCAGATCGGGAACATCCGCCAGGTTTTCTGCGACTGTTTGACCGGTAACGGTCAAACAGTTGCCGTTCAGATGTCCATTTTCCAACAAATATTTCATCACGGCAGGGATGCCGCCGACCTCATGCAGGTCTTCCATGACAAAACGGCCGCTTGGTTTCAAATCGGCCAGCAGCGGCACACGGCTGCTGACGGCCTGGAAATCATCAATGCTCAAATCTACGTCTACTGCGCGCGCCATCGCGAGCAGATGCAGCACCGCATTGGTTGAGCCGCCCAGCGCCATGACAATGACCATCGCATTTTCAAACGCTTCCCGCGTCATGATGTCGCGCGGTTTAATATCTTTTTCCAGCAGCACACGAATGGCGGCCCCGGCGCGCCGGCATTCGTCTATTTTTTCCTGTGCAGTTGCCGGGGCGGAAGAACTGTATGGCAGGCTCATGCCCAGAGCTTCGATGGCGCTGGCCATGGTGTTGGCCGTGTACATGCCGCCGCAAGCACCCGCACCGGGGCAGCTTTCTTGCACAATTTCTTGCCGCTCGGCATCATCAATTGATCCGGCGATATATTCCCCGTAGCTTTGGAAGGCGGACACAATGTCTAACTTGGCATGTTTAGCCGTGCAGCCGGCGCGAATGGTGCCGCCATATACCATGATTGCCGGCCGGTTCAGGCGTCCCATGGCCATCACTGAGCCGGGCATATTTTTATCGCAGCCGGGCAGGGCTATAAGCGCATCGTACCATTGGGCCGCCATCACGGTTTCGATGGAGTCGGCAATCAAATCACGTGATTGCAAGGAGAAACTCATGCCGTCTGTGCCCATGCTGATGCCGTCACTGACGCCGATTGTATTAAAGCGCATGCCGACCAGATTAACGGCCGTTACGCCTTCTTTTACATGTGCTGCTAAATCGTTGAGGTGCATGTTACAGGTATTGCCTTCGTACCACATGCTGACAATGCCGACCTGCGCCTTGTCCATGTCGGCCGGTTGCAGACCGGTTCCATAAAGCATCGCCTGCGACGCGCCCTGTGATTTGGGTTGGGTGATGCGGGAGCTATATTTGTTTAGCTTTGTCATTATTTACTTCTGTCCTATGGGTTGGTCTCACACAAAATGTCCGGCTAATTTAGTCACGATTGTTTGGCCAATTGCCAATGATGACGTTGCGGCGGGAGAGGGCGCATTGACAACATTCACGATCCGCGCGCTTTCCTGGAAGTCAAAATCGTCCATCATCGAACCATCGGGCAGCAGAGCCTGGGCGCGAATGCCGGCGACAGATTTAACCAGATGCTCTTCTTGAATGGCCGGGACAAGATGCTGCAGCGCTTTAACAAAGGCGGCTTTGTTCGCCGAACGCCACATTTCACCCATACCCATGCGCCAATGTTTGGCGGCCAACTTTTGGAAGCCGGGATAGCGTATTGTTTCGGCCAAATCGCCGGCATTTAGATCGGTCAGATTATACCCTTCACGCGCAAAGGCCAGCACCGCATTCGGCCCGCAGGTGACACGGCCGTCTATCATCAGGGTGAAATGGACGCCTAAAAACGGAAAATTAGGGTCCGGTACGGGGTAAATCAGGCTGTTGCAAAGATACCGCATTTCTGGCTTGAGTTCGTAATATTCTCCCCGGAAAGGCACGATTTGCGCCGGCGCTTGCATACCGGTCATTTTTGTGACCCGATCGGAATATAAGCCCGCGCAGTTGATCAGGTATTTGCTTGTGAAATCGCCGACAGTTGTAACGGCCGTTACTTCATTCGCGCCTTCCTGAACGGCCGTTACCTGTGCTCCCAAAACAA
This sequence comes from uncultured Chloroflexia bacterium, assembly GCA_963701435.1. Taxonomy (GTDB): domain Bacteria; phylum Chloroflexota; class Anaerolineae; order Promineifilales; family Promineifilaceae; genus JAACFF01. The sequence continues at coordinate 26,473 of CAVPAL010000007.1, forward strand.
TGCTGTGCCCTTTTTCCAACAAAATTTCGGCCAGGCGTTTGATAACCTGTTTGTAATCAATAATGCCTGCTTCCGGCACATGAATCGCTTCGATGCCGGCCGTATATGGTTCAATCTCATCCAGCCGGGCTTTGTCGATCAGCTCGCAGTTAACGCCGTTGGCCTGTCCGCGTTCGTAGATGTCATACAGCGTCTGTCGCTGGCTTTCATCGGTTGCGACAATAACTTTGCCGCAGAGGTTGTACTCGATGCCTTCCTCGTCACAAAATTCCTGCATGAGCGCCTTGCCGGCGCGGCAGTTGCGCGCTTTCAGGGAGCCGGGTTTGTAATAAATGCCGGAATGCAGCACGCCAGAGTTGCGTCCCGTTTGATGTGCAGCTAACTGCCCCTCTTTTTCTAAAATCGTGATGCGTTTTTCTGGATAAACTTGGGTAAGGTTATAAGCGGTGGCTAATCCAACGATACCGCCGCCGATGATGAGTATGTCTGTTGTGGTCATAATGCGTTTACTTTAGCCAATTTTTCTGGCTGCTTAACTTAAGGACTTGATCACCAAAGCGCCCATTTCCAACGTGCCAACGGCCGTTTCTCCCGGTTTGGCCAGATCGGCGGTTCTGTGACCGGCATTGAGGACGTGGGAAACGGCCGTTTCCACCGCATCTCCTTCAGCCGTCAGGCCCAGACTGGAACGCAGCAGCATCGCCGCGCTCAAAATCGTTGCCAGCGGATTAGCAATACCTTTGCCGGCGATATCCGGCGCAGAACCGTGAATCGGTTCATACAGCCCCGGCGTTCCGGGGGCGCCCAACGCCGCTGAAGGCAGCATACCCAGCGAGCCGGTAATCATTGAGGCTTCATCCGACAAAATATCGCCAAACATATTGCCGGTCACAACCACGTCAAAATCGGCCGGACGGTTGATCAAGTACATCGCGCATGCATCGACCAGCACATCTTCAAATTCCACGTCCGGGTATTCGGCTGCAACTTCATGCGCCACTTCACGCCAGACGCGCATGGTTGCGAGTACATTGGCCTTATCCACCGAGGTCACCTTACCGCGCCGCTGCCGCGCCAGATTAAAAGCTACATGCAGCACGCGCTTGATCTCCATCTCGTTGTAGCGCATCGTATCAAAACCGCTGCGCCCTTCGGGAACCATTTCCCGGCCTTGTGGTACGCCGAAATAGATGCCGCCGGTTAATTCGCGCACAAACAGAATGTCCACCCCCTTGACCCGTTCCGGCTTGAGCGGACTGGCGTCGGCCAGCGCGTCAAACACCTTCACCGGACGCAGATTGGCAAAGACCCCTAGTTCCTTGCGCAGCCGCAGCAGCCCTTGTTCCGGTCTGACTTTTGCGGTGGGATCGCTCCATTTGGGGCCGCCCACTGCGCCCAACAGCACCGCATCGCTTTCCAGGCACAATCCCAGCGTTTCTTCCGGCAGGGCGGTACCGAAATGGTCGATGGCGATGCCGCCGATGATGCCTTCCTGGTAGGTGAATGTGTGTCCGAAACGCTGTGCGACCGCGTCAAAAACTTTTTTTGCTTCGGCCGTTACTTCTGGCCCGATGCCGTCGCCGGGCAATATTGTAATTCTCGCTTCCATTTATGTTAAGTCCTTGGTTGTTCGATTTTTAGATCACGGATGCTGCCCTGGCTGGCCTGAACCAAATCCGCCGGCGTGATTGCAAAAACGGCAAAAGGGGTACCGGCCGCCGCCCAGACAATATCAAACTGCATCAAATCTGCGTCAATGTAAATGGGCAAACTGGTTAAATGGCCAAAAGGCGGCACGCCGCCGATGCTAAAACCGGTGGCTGTTTTGACCACATCGGCGTTGGCGCGTTTGACTTTTTTCTTGCCTACGCCGCGCATTTCAGCCAATTTACCGATGTCAAGCTGGTTGGCGCCTGAAACAAGCGCAATGACCGGCTGGTTATCGACGATAAAACAGAGGCTTTTGACGATTTGGGCCACGTCGCAGCCAATCGCGTCGGCGGCTTCTTGCGCCGAGCGCGTTGTCTGTTCAAATTCTATGATTTCGACGTCCAGCCCTAAATCACGGGCTGCGTCGGCTACTTTTTGGGCAGAAGAATGCATACCTTATTATTTATATTAGCAGGGCGTATTCCATGCTGTCGGCCAGGGCGCGCCAGCTTGCTTCGATGATATTGGCGCTGGCGCCGACGGTGCTCCAGCGGCGCGTACCGCATTTTGTGTCAATGAGTACGCGTGTGGTAGCGGCCGTTGCGTTTTCGCTGTCCAGAATACGCACTTTGTAATCATCCAGGCTGACGCCGCTGATCTGGGGATAAACATTAATCAACGCCTTGCGTAGGGCGGCGTCCAGCGCATTGACCGGCCCATTGCCCTCGGCGGCTGTGTGCATCAATTTTGGCCCAACGCGCACCTTGACGGTGGCTTCGGCCGTAAAGCCGCGGCTGCGCTGCCGCTGTACCATGACCATAAAATCAACCAGTTCAAAGGGAGGAACATAGGCAGGATGCGTGCGGCGCAGCATTAGCTCCACCGACGCCTCGGCCCCTTCAAATGTAAACCCCTGGGCTTCTAATTGTTTGATTTGCTCCAACACGCCGCGCACATCGAGACTTTCTGTGTCCAAATTGAACTGGCGCGCTTTGTCGACGATATTGCCCCGGCCTGAAAGTTCTGAGACGACGCTGCGTTGATGATTGCCGACAAGGATCGGGTCAATGTGCTGGTAACTTTCCACGTTTTTGAACATTGCTGCGACGTGGATGCCGCCTTTATGCGCAAAGGCGCTGGCGCCGACAAAGGGCATATGATCATCATGGGCTAGATTGGCGACTTCGGCGACATATCGTGACAGGTCGGTCAACTCCAGCAAATTTTCCGGCGGCACACAGAAGTGACCCATTTTTAGCTGCAAATCTGGAATGATGGTACATAAATTGGCGTTGGCGACGCGTTCGCCATAGCCATTGATCGTACCCTGAACATGAACAGCCCCTGCTTTTACGGCTGCTAAGGTGTTGGCGACGCCGCAGCCGGCGTCGTCGTGGGTATGGATGCCGATTGGCGTTTCACCTAAGCGTTCCTGAACTTCAGCGACGATTTCTTGTACTTCCCAGGGTAGGGAGCCCCCGTTGGTGTCACACAGTACAACGCAATCTGCGCCATTGATAGCCGCTACCTGAACAGTCGCCAGGGCATATTCGGGATTGGCCTTATAGCCGTCAAAGAAATGCTCTGCGTCATAGATGACCTCTTTACCCTGCGCTTTGCAGTAGGCCACGCTGTCGCCAATCATGTCCAGGTTTTCTTCCATGCTGGTTTCAAGCACATCCAGCACATGCAGATCCCAGCTTTTGCCGACAATGGTTACGACGGGGGTGTTGGCGTCAAGTAACGCCTTAATATTGGAATCTTTTTCAGGGACGCTGTTTTTGCGCCGTGTGCTGCCAAATGCAGTTACTCTGGCATGTTTGAGACCCAAGGAGGGCGCGCGGCGGAAAAACTCAACATCTTTAGGATTCGAACCTGGCCAGCCGCCTTCAATGTAATGCACGCCAAATTTATCTAACCGGCGTGCAATGTGCAGTTTGTCCTCCAATGATAGAGAGATGCCTTCTCGTTGGGTGCCATCCCGTAAGGTTGTGTCATAGATCAGGATTTGTGACATGGTGATTTTCCTTCCCGGCAGCTTACCAGCCAATCAACAAATCAGCCTGACTGACCTGCTGGCGCGCTGATTTGCTGGATTGTTTATTTGGTCTTCACGCGCGCCGGATGGGTTTCTTCATAGGCCAGCACGTGTGATTCTTGTTTGAGTAAATAACCAAGCTGGTCGAGACCTTCAAGCATACAGGTCTTGCTAAAGTTGTCGATGGGGAAATTGACGGAACGGCCGTCCGGCAGCGTAAGCGTTTGGGTTTCCAGATCGATGAAAACAGTTGTGTCCGGGTCTTCCTCAACCAGACTCATCAACTGTTGGTGCGTTTGCGGGTCGACAATGACCGGCAGCAGCCCATTTTTGAGTGAGTTGTTACGAAAAATGTCGGCAAAGCTGGTGCTGATGATGGCGCGAAACCCATAATCCATCAGCGACCAGGGCGCGTGTTCACGGCTGGAGCCGCAGCCAAAGTTGTCGCCGGCCAGCAGAATCTGTGCGCCGGCTGCTTCCGGTTTGTTCAGGACAAAATCTGGGTTTGAACTGCCGTCTTTTTGATAGCGCCAATAGTGAAACAGGTTGTTGCCCAGTCCCTTTTTGCTGATGGTTTTTAAAAAGATGGCCGGAATGATCTGGTCGGTATCGATATTTTCAGTTGGAATCGCCACCATGCGGCTGTTTAAAGTTTTAAATGCTTGCATGAAATTGCTCCGATCGCTAATTACAAATCATAATGTTCTGACGTCGGTGATCTTTCCGGTAACGGCCGTTGCTGCGGCTGTTAATGGACTGGCCAGAAAGGTGCGTCCGCCTTGTCCCTGGCGACCTTCAAAATTGCGGTTGCTGGTGCTGACGGCGTATTGGCCTGGTTGCAAGCTGATCGCCATTCATCGCGATGCACATAGAGCACCCCGCCTCGCGCCATTCTGCGCCGGCTGCTTTGAAAACTGTGTCCAGACCTTCTGCTTCAGCCTGCTTTTTAACCATTTGCGAACCGGGCACCACCATCACGCGCACGCCGTCGGCGACTTTGCGCCCTTTTATGATTTCGGCTGCCTGACGCAAATCGGAAATGCGTGAATTGGTGCAGCTGCCGATGAAAACAACGTCCACCGGATGGCCAATGAGCGGTTTGCCCGGCTGTAAATCCATGTAGGTGAGCGCCTTTTCGATAGTGTGCCGTTCGCTGAGGTTGCCGGCGCGCATCGGATCCGGTATGGCGTCTGTGATGCGCATGCCCATGCCGGGGTTGGTGCCATAGGTGATCATCGGTTCGAGGTTGCCGGCGTCAATGTCGACTTCTTTGTCATAGAGCGCTCCTGCGTCAGTTGCGAGTGCGCGCCAGCCGGCGACGGCCGTCATCCCAGTCTGCGCCTTGTGGAACATGAGGCCGACCGGCCAGGTATTCAAAAGTATTCTCATCGGGCGCAACCAATCCCGCACGCGCCCCGCCTTCGATGCTCATATTACAAATGGTCATGCGCTGTTCCATCGTTAAATTGCGAATGGCTTTGCCCCGGTATTCAAAGACATGTCCGGTGCCGCCGCCTACGCCAATTTTGGCCAGGAGAGCCAGAATGATGTCTTTGGATGTGCAGCCTGCCGGAAGACGGCCGTTTACATTGACCGCATACGTTTTGGGCTTGACTTGTAAAAGACATTGGGTCGCCAGCACATGTTCTACCTCGGACGTGCCGATGCCAAAGGCGAGCGCGCCGAAAGCGCCGTGGGTGGCGGTGTGGCTGTCGCCGCACACAATTGTCATGCCGGGTTGCGTCAGACCCAATTCCGGCCCAATCACGTGTACAATCCCGCGGTTGGGGCTTTCCATGCCGAATAATCTGAATGCCAAAATCGCTGCAATTTTTTTCCAGCGTCGCGATTTGTTTGGCGGCAATGGCGTCGCGAATAGGAACGCCAATTGGGGTGGTGGGAATGCTGTGGTCCATGGTGGCGATGGTTTGGGACGGCCGTCGCACTGTTAATCCGCGTTCGCGCAGCCCTTGGAAAGCTTGTGGGGATGTGACTTCGTGTACCAGGTGCAAATCAATGTAGAGTATGGCCGGGCTGCCCGATTCCTCTACTACGATGTGGTTTGCCCATATCTTATCAATAATTGTTTGGGGTGTACTCATAAAAATTCCTCTTCAATGGTAACTTTTCAGGTATCCGCGAGACCTGTTAGATTTTGCCCTTTAGGACAATTGCTTCTGGGGTAAAGCTGACAGGTCTTACTGGACCGATTTCAGACCGCCAAAAGTCGCTAGCTCAAAATATTTTAGATAACAATCGACGTTGACGAATCCAATTTCGCGCAGCCAACTACACTGTGTTTCAACGTCTAACAAAATATTGGCTGCCTTGTCAGGACGATGATAAAAGTCATACGCTATTTGTTCAGGGCTTTGGTCGGAACCGATTTGTTGGTGATAAGCAACCATCGCATCGATAAAGGCGTGATCAAAGATTTCCCGGCCCCATGTGGAGTGGGAGGCGACATGCTCGACATTTAAAAAGATGCCGCCCGGCGTGAGCATGTCAAATAGCTCTGCGTACAGCGCGCGTTTGCGCGTGTCTGGTTGATGATGAATGGAATAGCCGGACACAATCACATCAAATTGCTGCACATCTAAGCTGGATTGCCAGCCTGGCTGTCCATAATCGCCGTTTACCAGGCTGACGCGCGATGAATAGACAGCAAGACGTTTTTTGGCTGCCGCGAGCATAGGCGCCGAAAAATCGATGAACACGCCGTTAGCCTGGGTGTAAGCGTCCAAGACTGCCTGGCCGAGTATGCCATCCCCGCAGCCTAAATCGAGAACGGCCGTTACCAACGGCCGTTCCCATTGGATTAGCCGCAGCATGGCATCTAACTGTACTTGCGCAAGTGGTATTGCACCCCTAACGCCGGTCAAATAGCGTAAAGTAAGATCTTCACCCTGCCAGACAGTATCTTTTGGATCCATATTTGAGAATGCCTTCCTCCTCATTTCAGAGCGAAGTCTCATTGTAGGACTAAGCGGCTGTCATAATCTTAACCGCGCTTGCTTCTTCATCAGGCGCCGCCAGCATCTTGTTCAGTGCACTCAGATAGGCGCGGGCGCTGGCAACCACGATGTCGGTGCTGGCGCCGTGCCCGCTGAAGGTGCGCATAATCGGCTGGCTGGTTTGGGGATTCAAACCATATTTGCGTTCCGCCATTGTCCGGTTGAATGCGAATGGTTGCTTCTGCAACGGCATCCAGACCTTCAGTCACCGCATTGATGCTAAATTCAGTCAGGGTGTTATTAACTCGAATAATGCGGTTGATTGCTTCATAAACTGCATCCACCGGACCGGTGCCCAAGGCCGCATCCTGGTATTCTTCCCCATCAGGCCCGGTCAGGCTCACCGTGGCGGTGGGTATGCTGTGATCGCCGCACGATACTTGAATATGGTTTAGATTCCAGATTTCCGGCGGTTGGTAAATTTCATCTGCAATAATCGCTTCAATGTCCGCATCGGTGACCATTTTTTTCTTATCAGCCAATCGTTTGAAGCGATTGAACGCTGCATGCATCTCCTCTTTGCTCAAGTTATCATATCCCATTTCTTCGAGGCGCACCCTGAACGCATGGCGGCCGGAGTGTTTGCCCAAAACCAGACGAGAAGCGTTGAGGCCAATGGTTTCAGGCCGCATAATTTCATAAGTTTGTTGGTTTTTGAGCATACCATCCTGGTGAATGCCGGCTTCGTGTGCAAATGCATTGGCGCCAACAATTGCTTTGTTTGCCTGGACGACCATGCCGGTGTAGGTGGCTGACCATGTGGCTGGTGCGCATGATTTGGGTGGTGTCGATATTCGTTTGGACGTCAAACTGTTGCGGCCGCGTGTGGATAGCCATGACAATTTCTTCGAGGGATGTGTTGCCGGCGCGTTCACCGATGCCGTTTAACGTGACCTCGACCTGGCGCGCGCCGGCATTAACGCCTGCCAGGGTATTGGCGGTTGCCAATCCCAAATCGTTGTGGCAGTGGGTTGACCAGATAACTGTGTCTGAGCCGGCCGTATTTTCGATCAAGTATTTTATCAACCAGCCGAATTCTTCCGGCGTCGTGTACCCAACCGTATCAGGGATATTGAGGGTCGTCGCGCCTGCTTTGATGGCCTGTTCCAAGACCTGCACCAGAAAATCCGGGTCGGAACGCCCGGCGTCTTCGGGTGAAAATTCGACGTCATCGCAAAAGCTTTTAGCATAATACACGGCTTCAATTACCTGGTCTATACATTCTTCCCGATCGATTTTGAGCTTATGTTTCAAGTGAATATCACTTGTCGCTAGAAAGGTGTGAATGCGGTGGCGCGGCGCTACCTTTATCGCGTCATAAGCGCGTTTAATATCTTCGCGATTGGCCCGCGCTAAGCCTGCGATAACCATTGGTTGGCCTGTTCTACGCCCCTCGGTAAGCGGGCCGACTTCTTCTGCTATGCGCCGCACCGCTTCAAAGTCACCGGGGGAAGCGATGGGGAAACCTGCTTCGCAGATGTCGACACCAAGTCGCGAAAGCTGCCGGGCGATTTCGATTTTTTCGTCCACGTTCAGCGTGGCGCCGGGAGATTGCTCTCCATCACGCAAAGTTGTGTCAAAAATCACGACAGTATCTTTTTTGGCGCGAACCCCATCTTGACTCATTTTCTGCTCCTCGTTAATAAGCTTCCTGGAAGCTTGGTTACCGGAAAGTTTGTTGGTTCAAGCTTCCAGGAAGATGTTTTTCATTCATATTCATGCGCTTATCTATTGGCTATTCAATTTCTTTGGCGTTCAGCCACGGCATCATCTGGCGCAGCTCTTTTCCAACCTGTTCAATATTTGAAGTGCGCGCTTCCTGACGCCGCCTATCGAACCAGGGACGGCCGTTTACATTTTCGTCGATCCACCCTTCAGCATAGGCGCCGGATTGGATCTCAGCCAGAATTTGGCGCATCGCTTCTTTGGTTTGTTCGGTGACAATCTTAGGTCCGGCTGTGTAGTCGCCATGTTCGGCCGTATCGCTGATGCTGTAGCGCATGTAGCTCAAGCCGCCCTGATACATCAAATCAACAATCAGTTTTAGTTCATGCAGACACTCAAAATAAGCGATTTCCGGCTGGTAGCCTGCTTCAACAAGGGTATTAAAGCCGGCTTCAACCAACGCGCTGACGCCGCCGCACAAAACGGCTTGCTCGCCGAATAAATCTGTTTCCGTTTCTTCGGTGAACGTTGTTTCAATTACGCCCGCACGGGTGCAGCCAATGCCTTTGGCGTAGGCCAGCGCGATTTGCTTGGCCTGACCACTGGGTTTTGATGCACAGCCAGCAAACCAGGCGTGCCGACCCCTTCCACAAACACTTCGCGCACCCGGTGTCCGGGTGATTTAGGCGCAACCATGCTGACATCCACAAAATCAGGTGGAATAATTTGGCCATACCGAATATTGAATCCGTGGCTGAACATCAAGGTTTTGCCGGGGGTCAGGTTCGGTGCGACCGATGCGCGGTAGATGGCTGATTGGCTGGTGTCAGGAGCCAAAATCATGATAATGTCGGCAACGGCCGTTGCGTCCGACGCCGTCATAACGGTTAAACCATTCGCTTCTGCTTTAGGCCAGGAACTGCTGCCGGCATACAAACCGACGACAACATCCACACCAGAATCTTTTAGATTCAATGCATGAGCGTGCCCTTGACTGCCGTAGCCAATTACCGCAACTTTTTTATCATCCAACAAACTCAGATCTGCATCTTTGTCATAATAAATGTTAGCCAAAATTGATTCTCCTCAAATCTCAAAAATTTTAAACTTGGTGACTATTCAACCACAGCCTGAGCTTGTCGAAGGTGAAAGCGGGCTTCGACAAGCTCAGTTCCCGAGGGCCTGAATAGGCGCTTAACTTAAATAATTTTTCCAATCTGGTCAGAGGTTTTTACCTCGAAAGACATGGCCTTCGACCTGTTTTTCTAGACCTGCCAGGTTTTGTGAAATCTGACAGGTCTGCTCTTAAACCAAAAAACGCCGCTGTCCAATTTATAGTTGATGCCCGTTTGTACCCGCATTCGGAAACAGTTCTGGTTTCCACCCGGCTTCGGTTCCGCGTACCATTGCCAGGCGACCGGTGCGCACCATTTCCTCGATCCCAAAATGTTCCAGCAGGCGCAAAAGCGCGTTGACGCGATCCTCTTTGGCGACAATGCGGATCATAATCGAGTCAATGTCCACATCCACGATGTTAGCGCGGTAAATATCGACCAACTGCATGATTTCGCCGCGATTCTGGCTGGTTGCGCTGACCTTGATCAATGCCATTTCATAATGGACATGGGGATAATCTGTTACGTCCTGAACATTCAGGACGTTGATAAGTTTGTAAAGCTGCATGCGCACTTGCTGTACATCACGTTCCGTCCCGTTGACCACAAAGGTCATGCGGCTGACGCCAGGTGTTTCCGTGTGGCCCACGGTAAGGCTTTCAATATTGAAGTTGCGCCGGCCGAATAAGCCCGAAACACGGTTCAAGACACCTGGTTTATCTTCAACCCAGGCAATCATGGTATGGCGAATTTGTTCCTTGTTAGACATTAGTTTTCTCCTTGTGCCAGCAGGCATGGGACGGCGAATCATGTCGGCATTGCTTTTGGCCGGCGCGACCATCGGATAGACGTTGGTAAACTCTTCAACCTGGAAGTCCAGCAAGAATGGCCCATCATATTCCTGGGCTTCACGCAGGGCGCCGAAAACATCATCTTTATTTGTAACGCGCGGCCCGGAATGCCATACGCTTCCGCAATTTTTACGAAATCTGGATTGAAAAGCGGCGTACCGGCGTGACGCTTGTTGTAGAATACATCTTGCCACTGTCGCACCATGCCGAGAAAACCGTTGTTGATGATGATGATTTTGATCGGAAGGCGTTCCTGAACGACGGTTGAGAGTTCCACCATGGTCATCTGAAAGCCGCCATCGCCGGCGACTACCCAGACTTCTTCGTTCTGGATGCCCATTTGTGCTCCGATGGCTGCAGGCAGCGCATACCCCATCGTGCCCAATCCACCTGATGTCAGCAGACTGCGCCGCTTGGTGTGGTGGAAATATTGCGCTTCCCACATTTGATGCTGGCCGACATCGGTTACAACCGTGCAATCGCCTTCGATTGGTTGCGTACCAGAGCTGGCGCATTATATAGGGCGCAATTAGTTCATCGGTTTCCTGCGACAAAATGTCTCTTTCGCTGCTGTCTCCTTTCCATGCCTCAATTTGGGCTATCCAGGTTGGATGTTCATTCGCATTCGATCATGGGGCAGCATTTCGCGCAGGGTGAGCAGCGCATCGCCCACCACGGGCGTGTCAATGGTAATATTTTTGCCCATTTCTGCCGGGTCTAGATCAACGTGGATAATTTTTGCTTTGGGGGCAAAGGTGTCGAAGGCGCCTGTAAGACGGTCGTCCAGACGCGCGCCAATGGCAAACATCACGTCGCATTCTTGCATGGCGTAGTTGGTATAGGCTTCACCGTGCATACCGCCCCAGCTAATTGAAAGCGGGTGCGTGGCGGGAAAGGTGCCAATGCCTAGCAGGCTGGTCGCAACAGGAATATTGGCTTATTCCGCTAATTGGCGCAGCTCTTGTTCTGCTTTGGCGATGGAAACACCTTGACCGGCAACGATTAACGGCTGTTTCGCTTCATTCAGCAACTTTGCGCGCGTGGACAACTGCTGCTGAATCAGGTGCATTTTGATTTGGATTGATAACCAGGTAAGTAGACTGTCTGCGGATATTCAAATTCCATTTCAGCCTGCTGAACATCTTTGCAAACATCAACCAGCACCGGGCCGGGCCGGCCGGTACGGGCAATATAAAATGCTTCTTTCAATGCTCGAGGCAGATCTCGAATGTCCGTAATCAGATAATTGTGTTTGGTTACGGGCATACTGATACCAAACACATCTGCTTCCTGGAACCCATCACGCCCTAACAAGCTGGTCGGAACTTGCCCGGTAATGGCAACAACGGGAGTGGAATCCATATACGCAGTTGCCAGACCGGTGATTAAATTGGTAGCGCCTGGTCCGGAGGTGGCAATGCAGACACCGACGCGACCTGTAGCGCGGGCATATCCGTCGGCCATGTGTGAAGCGCCTTGTTCATGTGTTACAAGAACATGATGAATTGGATATTCGTACTTGGACAACGCGTCATAAGCGGGCAAAATGGCTCCTCCAGGAAGGCCAAAAACAACCTCAACTCCTTCGTGCAAGAGACTTTCCCAAATAATTTGACCACCTGTTATCTTCTTACTCATAAAATTTCTCCTCAGTTATTTGAATTGTTAACTCGATATGCGATTTTCCAAATTGCGCTGCGGCGTTTTTCACAATGGTGACAAGTAAACTGCTAATTTCAAACACTTTCTGCAGTTTGCTTACTGCGCAAATCTTCCTCTTATAAAATCCAAGCTAAACAAAAAAGACAGGAAACAGATCAACTGCATCCTGTCTTTGGTGACTTTTCCAGGTGTGTGATTGGCGTGTCCAGGCTGCCTGTCTATTTGCATGCATAACAGCAGGTTGGCAGAATTGGTTACCAACCGCTGGAGATTTATGCATCTGATAGCTTTTCAAGGAATAGTTTCGATCACACATAATCCATTTCAGTTCAACTGTTCGTTCAGACAATGTCCAATTGAAAACAAAAAACCGCCCTGTTGGGCGGTATATCTTTAAAAGTTTCAGCTATCTTGTTAGCCTGCACTCACCCAACATTTATTGCATCCTTATCAATAACAATAAGGACGAGGCTGAGAAGGCTGCTAATAACAAAACGAAACATTTTAATAAAGTCTCTCAATCAAATTCAAATGCGCAAAACAAAATTACTCGAGCGCATTGAGCATGTAGTATAAATTGTAGCCTGTTTACCCGCCATGTACAATAATTGACAGGAAAATTTAGAATATCTTGTGCGAATTGTACAAATTTCAGTAAACTTGTTGAGTCCGTAAAGCCAAAGAGGACAGCTTGTTTGCTGTCCTCTTTGGTTCCCACTATTTCCCACTGAACCGCGCATTTCAGCGCAAGCCTTCTAGAGTATAGGGCAAGGCCAGGGGATTATCTACGGTTAAGTTGTTGGAATTAGAGGCAGTTTGTTTTGTTAATTCTGTACAACTGTTTGAAAATCTCGAAACTCTTTTGTGGTTAATCTAAGATCGCCAGTAGTTTTCCTATATGTCTTTCGCATCAGGTTTTGCTCGTAATTGCCAGAATTTCAGAGCGAGGTGCATCGCCAGGCGCATATCAGCATTATTCAGGTCTTGACTTGTCAGTTCCTGTATTCGATCTATGCGGTACAATAATGTGTTGCGGTGTACAAAAAGTGATTCTGCTGTTTGGCTGATATTGCCATGATGCGCAAAGTATGCGTCGATGGTTTGAACGAGACTGCCGCGGTGCTGCTGGTCATATTGTGCTAAAGGGCCGATGATTTGGCGGGAAAACTGCTGCACTTGCGGAATATCTTCCATTTCACATAGCAACTGGTAAATGCCCAAACTATTGAATTCAACGATTTGATTTTCCAGTTTTAACCGCTCCCCCACCTGCATAGCTTGCAATGCTTCCCGATAGTGGAGGGGCCATTCTTTCAGCGTATTTGCCGGGCCGCTAATGCCTCCTATGATGCTTGAATTGGGATATTCGGCCGCAATTTGTTCACGTAAACGACGTGAAAAATCATAGGTGGTTTCCATATCGGTCGGGTCTTTTAGCGCCTGGAAAACACACACATGCTGGCCGCCATACAAATGAACGAGGGCAGGGCGCACATGATTGGTGAGCAGCCAATTTATGGTTGTTTCAAGCCGGCGCAACGAAGGATGTTCGGCGCCTCGCCAGGTAATTGTCATGACGGAATGTGGTTCGCTGGTGTCATGATCGAGACGCCCTTCCAACCGGTTGATCTCAGAAGGCGGCAATGTTCCCGCTAGCAGCCCTTCCAGAAAGTCGCCCCGCAAAGATTTTTTGGCTTCACTAACTGCTTTTGCTTTGGCCATTTCCAGGGCGCAGGCTGCTGCGCCATGTTCAACGGTGAGGGTGTCCAGCAGGTCGAGGCTGCCGGCTGGGCCAATGATGGAGAGGTAGCCGCGCGCCCGATCCCCAGCAATAATGGGGCTGATAAGCCGCCCCAAATTTTCAATCGGAAGGATTTGCTGCCAATAGCTTTGGCGTGCGTTTGCCGCAGCTTTGCGGTTGCGTAGAATTGCCGGAAGTTCTTCCCGGAGCTGCAATGCGCGCATGATGGCTGTTTTGTCTACGGCCGTATCCCCCGGCCAGCTAATTGCTTTGATTTCAAGTCGTTTATCTTGAACCGCTACAATATTGCCGGTTAATTTTGACATCATGTCCGTCATCGCCTCTAATCCTTGTCCTTCACGGGACATTTCAGATAGCTGGCGATAGAGCTGCAAGGCGCGTTCACTGGTTGCGCGCTGCCGGTCAATCAAGAGTGACGCAATTGCCTGGTGTGCATCTCGCACGGGGGTGTCGGATGGCGCCAGAAGGTAGGGTAGATCCAATTTTGTAACTGTTTCAAGCGTAGATTCAGAGATTGGAGAGAATCCCAAGATGCCGGCAATTTCTTTGTCCGCCAATTTTTTTGACAGGCTGCGAAATTTTTCGGCCGTTACTTTTTTTTGCAAATGCGGCGGTATAATGACCAGGTCGTTTTGTTTGACTTGTGTGTCCAGATCATCCCAGGTCGTTATTAACACAACCCATTGCACATTTTGGCGCGTCTTACTTGTTCCACTTAGGATTTTTGTTTTTAGTGGTAATGCCAAGCGAAGAATGTCGCCAATATATACTTCGTTTGGCCTTGGCTTGTTCATGATTGCTCCTACAGCAAATTGTTGATTGAGTGTTTCATAAAAAATTTGTAAGCATACAGGCAGCAACAGTTTCACGGAGTAATAAAGAGGTTCACAGAGCGATTTTGGAGATTTTTTTCACGCCTTTTTCTATTTCCCACCTTAGTTTACTTGTTTAATGCCGAACCATTTTACCGTTAAAAGTTGATTACTGCGAAATGGGTAACCTCACGATAAAAGATGTACCTTTGTTAGGAGAACTAACAACATTAATTTCCCCTCCATGCTGCTCAACAATGCGGTGGCAAGTCGCCAATCCCAGGCCTGTGCCTTTGCCCGGATCTTTGGTTGTATAAAAAGGTTCAAAAATGTGAGCCGCTTCAGCTTCGGAAATTCCCTTACCGTTGTCGTGGACAATCACCTGGACAAACTGATCTGCTTCATTGCAGCGGGTGACTAATTCAAGTTGACGTTGTTCGATTTCATCCTGAAGCGCATCGCGTGCATTTAGGAGTAGATTCAACCAGACGCTTTTGAGATGTTCCCAACTGGCGACGACATTGGGCAGGCCATCGGACAGATTTTGGTTTACTTGAATGTTGGCTGTTTTTAACTGGTAATGGACCAGATCTAATGCTTGTTGAACAGATTTATTGACATCGCCGGGAACAAAAGAGTAATGTTCTTGACGCGCAAAATCGAGCAGTCCGCGAACTACTTTGGCGGCGCGTTCTCCGGCCAGTGAAATCAGTTCGACGGCTTCAAGATTTTCATCTTCCGGATGCAGCACCATTTTTAGCATTTGGGCGTTGGCGTTTACGGCCGTTAATGGATTATTGATCTCATGCGCCACACCGGCTGCCAGTTGACCAATAGCCGCCAATTTGCCAGCCTGCATCAGCGAATTTTCCAGGCGACGCTCATCTGTTTTATCCTGCCAGACTATCACAGCGCGGGCGGAACTGGCCTGTTTTGTTGGGATTGGGTAAGCGTCAATTTCCCACTCACGCGGTAAATGGTCATCGCCATACCAGTTTACAAGCCAGTTTTGCGCCTGTTTGTCTGCCAGAGTCTTTGCCGCCCGGCAATGTTCACAAGGAGTTGTTCGGTCGTAGAAAACCTGGTAACAGATTTTATTCGTGAGGGCTTCCTGGGTGGTTTGCAACTGATCAGTTTTGCTTTTATTTATGGCGACCAGTCCCCAATTATCGTTAATTGTGTAAATTGGATGGGGGATGCCGTCGATCAAGGCCTGGAGCGAGTTGTGGCTTTCGCGTAGTTCTTCATGTCGCATGCGCACGCGCTGAAAAAGCCAGGCGTTTTCCACCGCTTCGCTAACAGTACTGGCTAATGATGAAAAAATGTCCAGATCGATTTCCGAGATACTGCCATCTCGTTTGTTATAGGCGCAAAAGACGCCGACCGGGCGACCACGCACAAGCAACGGCGCGCCAATCATCGAATGGGCGGCAAAGCCTTGGGGCGCGTCATATTGCGGTTTGAAACGTGGGTCAGACTGGAGGTTTTTGATGGAAACGGCCGTTTGTTCACCAAAAGTTTTGCCCACAATGCCCTTGCCGGGATTTAGTACAGGAAAATCAGAGGGTGCAAAACTGTTCTCCTTGTGAAACACGTGCCGGCAGTGGAGCTGCCCTCCTTCCAACATCCAAATCACCGCCATTTCAATTTCCAGCACGTTTTGAACCACCTCAACGGCCGTTTTCAAAACAGCTTGTGAATCTAGAGAAGCCGCAATTGTTTGGGTAAGGCGGTTCAAAGTTGCGAGCTGTTGGCTCTGACGCTGAAGCTGCTTTTCCAACTGCTGGGTACGCAAAATTGTTTTGACCCGCGCTAACAGCTCCTGCATATAATAAGGCTTGGTGATGTAATCATCGGCCCCTGCCGACAGCGCCTCCACCTTTTCACGGCTGCCGCCGGCCGCCGTAAGCAAAACCACGCGAGTATATTGTAGGTCGGGATGTTTGCGGATCCAGGCCAGCACATCTAAACCTGACATGCCCGGCATGCGCATATCAAGTAACACAAGGTCAATCTCGGTGGGTGTGCCGACTGTATTTTGTAAAAACTGCACAGCTTCGCGCCCGCTGCCGGTAACATCAATGCGGAAGCCTTCTTTTTTGATTAAAAAATCTGCCAGGGATTCAGCAATTTCTGGTTCATCATCGACAACCAGCAAATGCGCTTTTGATGAAGGTGGTTTTTCAGCAGGCTTCATTGCATAACCCTCAATAAAAATCCCACTCTGTTTTCTGATTAACTCTTGACCAACTCCCTAAATCGTATCAGGTAGCGGCAGAAGAAAATGTATAGCCATGACCTTGTATTGTGCAAATATAAACAGGTGTATTTGGCACCGGCTCAATTTTCTCACGCAAATTTTTGATATGCGCACGCACTAATTCAGGGCTGCCCGTGTCGCGGGGATAATCCCACACATCCTGCAAAAGCTGCTGACTGTTAAACACCTGATCCGCATGGCTCATAAGATGATATAACAAATCAAACTGCACATTGGTTAATAGAGCCGTATGATACGGGGTTGATATTTTGAAGGTGCGGCAGTCCAGCACCACGTTCCCGACGACGACTTCCGTAGGCTCATCCGAAGCGGATGTTTCCGGGGTGACGCGTCGTAAAATCGCTTTCACTCGCAGTTCTAGCTCCTGTATGTTAAATGGTTTAACCAGGTAATCATCTGCCCCGGCGCGAAAACCCTCGATTTTGTCTTCGTCTTTGGCTTTTGCAGTTAAGAAAAGTACCGGCAAATCTTTCAGCAACGGATCGCCTCGGATCTGACGACAAACCTGGTAACCGTCAACACCGGGCATCATGATATCCAAAATAAACAAGTCTGGTCGATGTCGTCTTGCCAACTGCAGCCCTTCTATCCCACTGTTGGCGGTCATGACCTGATGACCGTACAATTTCAAGGTGCGCTGCAGCGTGCGTGAGACAAGATCATCGTCGTCAATAACTAAAATAGTGGCCATATACTACCTCCGCCAGATATTATGTCACTAAGTATACCAAATTCGTGATATTCCAGCAGATATAGGCCCAATATTCCTTATTGTTGGAGTGCTTGGGTTAATAAAGAGGTTGGCGGAGAGGCAGTAATTTTCAGCGCCTGGTGAAAATTACTGCGACCTCCGGCGAATAATAAAGCGATTTGAAATGAAGGCTGTTACTTGCGTTCAGCGATTGTTACATTAAATGTGCGCAGTTCACCGCCTCGTATTGCGATAATTGGCGTTTTTTGATTTACCAGGTTTCCACTCAATTGGTAGAGCAGATCTTCGTGGCGCGTGACGGCCGTTTCCCCCAGTTTTACAATGGTATCACCAAGCAGTAATCCGCCAGCTTCTGCGGGACTGTCCGGTTCAACCGCAACAATTAACAGCCCGCTTTTTTGACCTACTTCCGCCTGTAGGTTCTCTGGCAGACGCACGCGCTGGGTGCTGACGCCCAGATATCCACGCTGAATGCGCCCGTGCGCCAGCAACGTAGTTGCGACCCGCTGAAGCGTTTCCAGCGGAACGGCCGTACTGACTCCCGACGCTAGTGCAGACGTGTTTAGCCCCAACAATGCCGCCCCTGCGCCAATCAGCGGGCCGCCGGAAAAACCTGGGTACATCAGCACATCGGTTTGTAAATAACGATCGATCTCGCCGCCCATGGCCGTGCGCCAGCTATCGCCATAGGCGCTTACGACGCCGAAAGTCGCCTGCACCGTCTTGCCCGGCCGGCCCAACGCCAGCGCCAAATTGCCGACGCGGATTGATTCGGCCTGGGTCAAGGGCGTTAACCCGTTTGCTTCTGCTTTGAGCAGCGCCAGGTCTGTCGAGGGATCGCGCCCAACTACCTGTGCGCTGACTGAACTCCCGTCGGCCAGACCAATTTGGATGTTATCATCCCGGCGCACCACATGATGCGCGCTTAAAATAAGTCCGTCTGCTGACCAGACGATGCCTGTGGCTGGGATACGCCGTCTCGCTTCAACGCGCACGACAGCGGCTGAGGCTGCCTCAACGGCGTCGGCAAAGTCTTCGGATAGTTTTTGAAATGAACTTGACATAATTTTCTCCTGTGAAATAACCTCCGGGAGGTTCAATCTACGGCGCAACTATTCAAATGAAACCTCCCGGAGGTTGGTTTTCCTGCATGGTGGTGCGCCGCCGTCCATGAAGTCTCTCCTGAAAATATCCTCCCGGAGGTTTCGTTTATGATGAGCGTTCCCGATGAAAACCTCCGGGAGGTTGGTTTTCATCGCTTTTGGTGTGCGGAACGCTCATGTCAACTCTATGTAAATCGACTATATGCTCAAGCATAGCGAAAACGGCCGTTTGTCCGCATCGGTGGTTTTGGTGGGGGCAACCTGGAAAAATGGGTAGGTATGGTAGATACCGGGGTTATAAAATGATCAAACCCAGGCGGGTGGCGCGCACTACTGCTTCAGTACGGCTTTGGGCGTTGAGTTTGCCCATAATGGCGTTTACGTGGAATTTGATTGTATGTTCGCTCACCGCCAGCTTTTGGGCAATGGCTTTATTGGTCAAACCCTCAGCCAGCAGTTGTAAAACCTCATGTTCACGCGGCGTTAAGGTTTCAATATCTTCATCAGATTCCGGGGGCGCGTCCGGCATCAAGGTGTTTGCCAGGCGCGGCGCGGCCACAAACAAGCCTTCACTAACGGCCGTTACTGCCGCCAGCAATTTATTCGGGTCGAGTTCACGCGCCAGAATACCGCGCGCGCCGGCCAGCCATACCAATGAAGCCAGATCGGGATCAGCAATTAGCGTAATCACCGGGGGGCCAATTTCTTCAAAGGAGGGTATGTCTGAAACGGCCGTTTCCCAGCCTAAATCCCAAATAATCACGTCAATTGGATCATCGGTTAAAGCGTGCAGGGGAACGGCCGTCGCCATGCCGCTGTCAACCTGAGCAACCAAATTGTAACCGGGTAAATCGGCCAGCGTCATCCCCAGCGCAGCGCGCGCCATTGGATCGGCGGAAACGATTAAAATGTTTAACGTCTGTGACATGGCAGAAGCTTAGCATGCAAATCTATGAGGAATATAAGATAGGTAAACCGCAGAAACTATTCGGAAATCCCAAAGGACTTGACCTGTGATTTCCTTGAGGAATCGGCAATGTCTAGAGCGATTCTAATTTTGAAATATTGTTGCCGATTACCTAACCACAACAACCAGAATGGGGTTTAGCGGGTTAGTTTAATATCGTACTGCATGGGAGAGAAATCAAACTCATCAACACGTAAACTGTACAACCCTTCAGTGAGCAGGGTATAGTTTTCCAGAGCTTCGGGGTCGTCAGTATCGCCGTCGTCAATTTCCATAATCTTCGCGCCGTCTGGCCCGAAAAGCTCAAGATATGGATCAACTCCAGTTGAAATTGGATTCACTTCCAAAGAAATGACATCACCCTGATTGCCTGTAAAAAACCAAAAATGAATGGTTTCCTCCAGTAAAGCAACGACTTGCAAGCTGTTTGGCGGCAGATGTTCTTGAAAAATCATGTTAATAAAAGTGTCAGGATCTTCATTCGTTACTGCGAGTAGCGCATAATCAGTTTCAATCGCTGTATTTGCGGTCACTTCGATCTCGTAACTGCCAGGAACTGGTATATTGAGTTTGTTGATCACTTCTGATTCGCCTGGCCCTCCGTTGTTTTGAGCATTCACAAGAATTTGCCCATTTGGAGCGCGCAGCGTGAGCAGAAGATCAACCTCGTTTGAGGCCGGGATGACATTGACAGTGGCGATATCGGCGTCGGTGACTTCAAATTGCCATATGTCTGTCGTATTTGTAGAGAGTGAATCGATTATTAAATCTCTAAAGTCAAGCTCTCCTTTGTCGACAATCGTGTTGGGGCCGCTCGTAGCAGTTGAAAGCGGCGTCCCGGTTTGGGTTGGCGTGCTGCCAGGCGGTGCAGTATTAGCCGGCGTGGGTGTGTGCGTGTTCGTTATGGTTGTGGTACCGGTGATAGTGATCGTGGTGAGCGGAGTGGCGGTGATGATAACGGCCGTTTCCGTCGGCGTTATTGTGTTGGTTGCCGGCGGCAGGCTCGCTGTGGCGCTGGTGGTTTCGACAGGAGGCGGAGTACCTGTTTCGGCTGTGACAGTTGTCGTGATGACTGTGCCTGATTCTGCCGTCATGGTTTCATCAACGCCAGTTGTTGGTTCGGGCGGCGGCGGTTCTTGGGCGATGATTTGCGCCGGGCGAGTCGCCTTTGTGAGCGGGTGTGGCTCCAAAATGCGGTTGACCGAAAGATACCAGACATCCTTCACTTTTGCCTGTTTGCCGCAGCCTATTGGCCCGGTCCAGCGCAGCCAGACGCCTTCGGCTGTAATCGGTTGACCATCAGTAAGTAAGGCCCGTAACTGCGCATCCAGGCCGCTAGCATTTGCAATCACGTCAGAACCCAGGATACTCCATGTAGCAGGCGACGGGTGTGGATCACGATTACATACCAATCGTGGTAACTTTTGGTACATTCCCGTCAGGCGCAGGTTGACGCCTTGAAAGAACGCAGGATTTTCGGCCAGGTCTTCCAGCGCCAGTGCAAAAGGCTGCCCGTAAATTGGCCGGACTGTAATAACCGCCACTGGAAATGGAGTTGGCGTCGTCTTACCATCCTCGCTGCTGCGGCAACTGCTGATCGTGAACAGAATCAGCAGCATTAACATTAGAATGGAGCGCCATAACCGCGTCTTTGCAACCATGATGCCTGTATTATAATACTAACTCCGAAAACTAGGTAAACCGCGAAAACTCTTTTGAGATGACTACAAGTAATTTCGCGGTTTCCTTGAAGGAATTCCCAGATTTCGTTTCATGGGAGTTCAAAAAACTTTCTGGGAATTACCTGCGCAGGTATTTCCCGAATAGTAAGCGGGAAAAATGCCATAGAAAACCTGGAAATGCGCCCATAAAACCGCGAGTTGTAATGAATTTGATAATCAAAAACTTCTGCGGTCTACCTAACAAAAGGAAGGAAATTGTGAAAATTAAAGATAAAGTTTATGGACCGGTACAAATAACCTCCCCGGTGCTGGTTGATTTGATG
Organism: uncultured Chloroflexia bacterium; assembly: GCA_963701435.1. Lineage (GTDB taxonomy): Bacteria > Chloroflexota > Anaerolineae > Promineifilales > Promineifilaceae > JAACFF01. The sequence continues at coordinate 48,110 of CAVPAL010000007.1, forward strand.
AATTCAAAAGCGATGCGGCGGCTGCAGGGTATTATGCAGCATGGGATTAGCGCCTTAATCGGCATTACACAGCCGGTCACGCGGTTTGATCACTCAGTGGGCGTTATGCTGCTGACTTGTCGTTTAGGCGCTTCGCTGGAAGAACAAATTGCGGGTTTGCTGCATGATGTCAGCCACACCGCTTTCAGCCATGTGATTGATTATGTGTATGACAACCACGATGGTCAAAGCTTCCATGATGAACAAAAGGAGGCGTATATTTCTCAGACGGATTTGCCTTCAATATTAGAGCGTCACGGGTATTATTGGTATATGTTTTTGGATGAAGAAAATTTTCCTCTATTGGAGCAGGAATCGCCCAGATTGTGCGCCGACAGGCTCGATTATTTTTTACGTGACGCCCAGGAATTAGGCCTGGCGCAGCAGAGTGATATTGATTTTGTTTTGCAGCACTTGGTGGTTGTAAACGGCCGTATCGCGGTCGATAATCTGCAAGCGGCGCAATGGCTGGGGTACAAATTTATGGCCGCCGATGACGCCAGTTGGGCTAACTTTCGCGAAGTTGGGCTATATGAGCTAACCGCGCGCGCCATAAAAAGAGGGTTATCGGTGGGCGCAATTGACGAAAGTGACATTTGGGGCATCGATCAGCCGCTGTGGGAAAATTTGCATACCAATCCTGATATCGTCTTACATAACTGGTTGAATTTGATAGAGCCGGCGACGCAATTTGTTTGGGACGAAGAGCGACCGACATTCCAAATCAGCACCAAAATCCGCACCATTGATCCTGATGTAACGGTGGACGGCGCGCTAATACCGCTCTCAGAACTCGATCCTGAATTTGCCAGTACGCGAACAGATTACCTCTTGCGCAAGAGTGGAAAATGGCCTATGCGCGTGTTACCTGCCAGGGATTAGGTAAACCGCAGAAAATTCTTGAAAACGCGATCTACAGGAATCGGGTTGGTAAAAAGCTGAATTTGAGCCATCCGTACCAAATATTACAAATTGGTTTACAAACAAAACTAATTTACGCTAGTTAGTTGTATATTGTGCTCTAATTTATTATAATTTGTTAATAGACTGATTCAAAAGTGCTGTGTGAGCGAGTATAATGAGTGTTGAACTGGACGGGAAAGACCGGATTTTGTTGAAATGCCTACAAGATGACGCGCGCATCACCAACGCTGAGTTAGCGCGACGGGTTGATTTATCGCCGCCCGGTTTGCAAAAACGTTTGCGCCGCCTGGAAGCGTCCGGGGTGATTGAAAAATATGCAACGATTGTGAACCGGGAAGAACTTGGATTTGATATGTTGTGTATTGTGCAGATTACCCTGCAGCGACATGAACCACAGGCCATTGACCGTTTTCGCGAACAAGTTCAGCATATGCCGGAAGTATTGGAGTGTTATCACATTACGGGTGAATATGATTATTTAATGAAGGTTGTCGTACGTAACCGGAAACACTTGGAACATTTTTTGATGGAGACGCTGACGCCCGTTCAAAGTATGGACAAGATTCGTACCAGTCTGGTATTAAGTGACATTAAGGTGACAACGGCCGTTCCCATTGATTAGCTATTTTTAGTAAGTGTTTGTTATCGGGAAAACCGCAGAAAATTCTTGAAAATTAAAGGATTTAGAAATCTGCGGTCTCCTTGAGGAATTGGTAGATTTTTCATGACCTTTATTAAAGCGCCCACTTTTTCCCCAAAAATGCAGTTTGCCGCCTGGACCCACACAATGCAGCGTTCGGTATTGCGCCAGATGATTGCTGTGGTTTCTAAACCAGGCATTACCTCCTTTGCAGGCGGATTGCCCGATCCCGCTCTTTTCCCGCGCGCCGATTATGCCCAGGCATTGGCCGAGGTTCTCGCTACGGATTCATTTGCATTACAATATCGCCCGCCGCTGCCCGCGCTCAAAGAGCATATCGTAAACATCATGGCGGTGCGCGGCGTAACCTGCTCTGCAGAAGAAGTTTTTATTACCACCGGCGCACAGCAGGGACTGGATATTCTCACCCGCATGCTGTTGGACCCCGGCGGCGAGATCATTCTCGAAGAATTTATCTATACCGGCATGCAGCAAGCTGTTTTCCCACAACAGCCGCGCATCCTGACCGTTCCCACTGATTTGCGCACGGGGATGGATGTAGATGCAGTGGCCGGCTGGCTGGCGCAGGGCGCGCGGCCGGCTTTCATCTATGCCATTCCCGACGCGCATAATCCGCTTGGCGTCAGCATGAGCCTGGCAAAACGACAGCGTTTGGTTGAGTTAGCCGCTGCTTATGGCATCCCCATCATCGAAGATGACCCGTATGGTTTGTTGTATTACGATGACCATCCCCTGCCTACTTTGCGTTCAATGAATCCGGATTGGGTCTTTTACCTGGGGTCCTTTTCCAAAATCATGGCGCCTGCTTTGCGTTTGGGCTGGATGTTGGCGCCTGAGGCATTGGTTCCCAAATTGACTGTTGTTAAGGAAATGGGCGATCTGGAATCTTCCGCGCTCACGCAGCGCGCCGTGGCCGCGTACTTGGACAGTGGCGCTTTACCGGAGCATCTGACGGGATTGCGTACAGCCTATGGCGCGCGGCGGGACGCCATGCTGGCAGCGCTTTATCGATATTTTCCGGTGGAAGCCCAGTGGACACGGCCGTCTGCCGGGATGTTTGTTTGGGTGCTGCTGCCGACTGAATTGGACACGGCCGAATTGCTGGAAACGGCCGTTTCACAAGAAAAAGTCGCCTTCATCCCCGGCCACGCATTTGCAATACCTTCCGACCCGGCCGCCATGCAGCGCGCGCGTTTTTGTCTGCGTCTCAACTTCACCAACTGCACCTCCGACCAGATCACAACAGGCATTCAACGCCTGGCAAAAGTCATCAACTGGGCCTGATGCGATCTGCCATGAATAAAAAACAACTTCCAGGAAGATTAGGTAAGGAGTAAATCTCATGAGCAATGATTTTATGCCCATTCAGGGAATAGACCATGTCGAATTTTATGTTGGGAATGCCAAACAGGCGGCGCATTTTTACCGCACCGGCTTTGGATTTGTAAACAGCGCCTACAGCGGCCTGGAAACGGGCAACCGTGAAACGGCTTCGTATGTCATGGAGCAAGGCAAAATTCGCCTGGTGTTGACAACTGCTTTGGGGCCGGATCACGCGATTGCGCGCCACGCCCATTTACATGGGGATGGCGTGGGCGTGATTGCGCTTGCCGTGCCGGACGTTGTGCATGCCCACCGTGAGACCACCCATCGCGGCGCCATGAGCGCCATCCAGCCGACCCAACTAGAGGACGAGCAGGGAGTTTTGCGCTTTGCTGCGATTCGGGCTTATGGGGAGACGTTGATCAAATTTGTGGATCGTTCCGATTATCATGGTGCGTTTGCGCCCGGCTATGCTGCTCGCGTGGTTGGCGCTAATGGCAACGGCCGTTACGCTCACAAAGGCATTGGTCTGGCCCACATCGATCACATCGTTGGCAATGTCGAATTGGGCGCCATGAATCGCTGGGTTGCTTTTTTTGCCAATACCATGGGCTTCAGCCAGTTAGCGCATTTTGACGATGAGGATATATCCACCGAATATTCGGCGCTCATGTCCAAAGTGATGCAAGATGGCTCCGGTAAAGTTAAATTTCCCATCAATGAGCCGGCTGAAGGCAAAAGAAAATCCCAGATTGAAGAATATCTCGATTATTATTATGCTCCCGGCGTGCAGCATCTTGCGCTTTCAACCGGCGATATCATTGCCACAGTCACCCAACTGCGTGAGAACGGCATTGACTTTTTGCGCGTACCCAACACCTATTACGAGATGTTGGAATCGCGCGTGGGAAAAATTAATGAGCCGGTTGAAAAACTGGCCGAATTGGGCGTTCTGGTTGATCGTGATGAGGAAGGATATTTGCTGCAAATTTTTACCAAACCGATTGAAGACCGGCCTACGCTGTTCTATGAAATTATCGAACGACACGGGTCGCGCGGCTTTGGTAAAGGCAATTTCAAGGCGCTTTTCGAATCGATCGAACGCGAGCAGGCGCTGCGCGGCAACCTGTAAGCAAAGGTTCTCATGACATACTATTACAAATTGGGTCAAATTCCCCACAAGCGTCATACGCAGTTTCGCCAGCCGGATGGGTCGCTCTACCACGAAGAGGTGATGGGCATTCATGGTTTTTCCGGCATACAGTCCATTCTTTACCATCTGCACCCGCCCACTGCCATCCGCCAGATTGAAGCGCCTATCCTGTCGGATATTCCATATGAGGAAATAAACGTTCTGCAGCCGCGCCATTTACGATCTGCACAGGTTCCAGCCGGGGGTGATGCGATCAACGGCCGTTTACCGCTGATGGGCAACCAGGATGTCGTCTTGTACGTCGCACGCCCCACAAAGCCAATGGATTATTGGTACAAATTTGCGCATGGCGACGAGGTTCTCTTTATCCATGATGGCGCTGGCGTGTTGGAAAGCCAGTACGGTGTCTTGCGCTATCGACCCGGCGATTACCTGGTCATTCCGACCGGCGTCATCTGGCGCTTGCTGCCTGATGAAGGCGCAGCGCAGCGTTTATTGGTGATTGAATCCTATGGTCACATTGCGCCGCCCAAGCGGTATCTCAATCATTATGGGCAATTTTTGGAGCATTCCCCTTATTGCGAACGGGACATGCGTCCGCCTGATGCGCTGCAAACTTTTGACGAAATCGGCGAATTTGAAGTCCGCGTGAAGGCGCGGGGAGGCATTAACCGCTTCGTTTACGACCATCACCCGCTGGATGTGGTTGGTTGGGATGGGCATTTGTGGCCGTATGCTTTCAATATAGAAGATTTTGAACCCATCACGGGGCGCGTTCACCAGCCGCCGCCTGTCCACCAGACTTTTGACGGACCTGGTTTTGTTATTTGTTCCTTTGTGCCGCGTCTGTTTGATTACCACCCGCAGGCAATTCCCGCACCCTATAATCATTCCAATGTCGATTCCGACGAAGTTTTATATTATGTGGAAGGGGATTTTATGTCGCGCAAGGGCATCGAACGCGCCTCGTTTTCAATTCATCCCAACGGCATTCCGCACGGGCCGCATCCTGGAACCTATGAAGGCTCAATCGGCAAAGCGCGGACAGAAGAGCTGGCTGTGATGGTAGACACATTTCGGCCGCTGCGCCTGACGCAATATGCGCGTGAAATCGAGGACGAAGGTTACGCGTATAGCTGGCTGCCTTCCCAGGAATAAAACAAAGATAAACAGTAGAGGTACCAAACACATGATTATTGATCCTGGCCATTTGAATAACAAAGAACGCTACAAACTGCTGATAGGCTCGATTGTGCCGCGGCCAATCGCCTGGGTGAGTACGATGGACGCCGCCGGCAATTTGAATCTGGCGCCATTTTCATATTTTACGGCCGTTTGCCCCGATCCGATGACGCTGCTTTTTTGTCCGGGTTGGTCCTCTGTACGCAGCCGTCGCAAGGATACCTGGCTGAATCTGGAGCAGGTGCCTGAATTTGTGGTCAATATTACTAACGAAGCGACCAGGGAAGCAATGAACCTGAGCGCGACTGAATTTGAACACGGCCGTAACGAATTTGAATGGGCTGGCGTCACCCCGGCGCCATCAACAACTGTTCGCGTCCCGCGCGTGGCCGAAGCGCCAATCGCCTTTGAGTGTAAATTACAGCAGATTGTGGTGGTGAACGATGGCCCGGGCGGGGGAGCGGCCGTATTTGGTGAAGTGCAGGCGATCCATGTACACGATGATGTGTATGACAATGGTTATATCGTGTTGGAGGTGCTGCAGCCTATTGGGCGTCTGGCCGGTTTTGATTACGCCCATATCAATGATGTATTTGAAATGCGACGCGTCGCTCCGCCGGTAGAAAAATGACAGACTAAACTGAAAAAGCCATTTTTGTCAACTCCTCACTCGCTTCCCAAAGACGTTCCATTGACGTTTCATCATATGACTGCGGCGACGACGACACCGCTTTTTTATCCACAAAGTATTTGCCGGAAATATTTGCAACTTCGGGTGAAGAGGCCAGATAAATGGACGTTTCCGCCCCTTTTTGAGGCGATTTGCCCGCAATTGGTCCCAAGATGCCCATGGCGATGCGCGCCATGAGGCCATTATTTTTGGCAAAATTGGTGGCAACAAAGCCGGGATGCAGTGCATTGGTAGTGACATTACTGCCTTTCAGACGTTTGTTGAGCGCATAGGTAAAGAGAATATTGGCCAGCTTGGATTCACCGTACACGCGCATGCCGCTGTAGCTGCTTTCGTTTTGGAGATCATCAAAATTAAGGCTTTGTCCCACATGGGCAGCGGAGGCGACGTTTACTATGCGGGCCGAATCAGTGGCCTGCATGATGTCCAGAAGCTGATCTGTAAGCAGGAAATAACCAAGATGATTCAGCGCGAAGGTTTTTTCTATGCCATCAACTGAATCCTGTTTTGACATAAATATCGCGCCGGCATTATTTATCAATACATCCAGGCGCTCGTAGTTTGCCTTAAAATCTTGGGCTAATCGGCGTATATCTGCCTGTGAGGAGAGATCGGCAAGCATCAAATCAACTTTGTCGCTGCCGCTGGCGTTGATGATGTCTGCTTGCGCCTTTTGTCCGCGTTCGGCGCTGCGAACAACCATGACAACCTGTGCACCCTGCCGCGCCAATTCGAGCGCGGTTACTTTGCCAATACCGGAGTTAGCGCCGGTGACCAAAACAATTTTATTTTGCATAAAAATCATACCCTTTTCTATTCTCTGTGCTCCTGCGTGTTACTGTTGTGACTTGAAGAGTCGCCACTGTATCATGGTTTTAGCAATGAAGGTTCGCTTTTGTCATTCAAGCCTAACCTGATTCTAAACAATATCAGAATCAGATTACAGTGATGGTGGATCCGTCGCGCTCTTTGCGGATTTCGATGCGGGTTGGGAAGGCGTCGCGCAGCTCGTCGATGTGGGTAATCACAAGTATACAGGCAAAATCATCTTGTATGCTGTTGATTGCTTCGACCAGGCGCTGCCGTCCGTCGGGGTCCTGGCTGCCAAAGCCTTCGTCGATGACCAGGGTCTGCAAACTGGCCCCGGCGCGTCTGGCAAGCAATTGCGATAATGCGAGCCGCACGGCAAAGTTGACGCGAAACTGTTCGCCGCCGCTAAAATTGTCATACGGCCGTTCCCCATCCCGATCCCCAATGCGAATATCCAACGTTTCGGCTAAGGCATCGCGGCTTTTGAGCTGCCGCTGCGTATCAAAGGAAATGTGCATTTCACCACCGGTGAGCCTTTCCAGGATTTCATTGGCGTCGGCCTCGATCTCGGGCAGGGCGTGCTCAATCAGCAGAGCCTGAACGCCTTTGCGGCCGCAAGCCTCTTCCAACAATTTAAGCCGCTGGACGCGCAGGCTCATCGCTTTTCGGTCGGCCAGCAGGGCCAGTTTTTGGGCGCGCCTGTCGTCCAGCACCGCCAGTCGCTGCTCGGCGATGCCCATTTTTTGCGCCGCTGCAATTTCTGCTTCCCGCAGTTGAAATACCTCGTCCTCGATTAATTCCAAATTGCCGGCGCCGGCTGACAATGTTTCCAACTCTTTTTGCAGATCGGCAAGCTGTGTCTGTTGATCCGCCAGATTGGTTTCTTGCTCCTCGATGCGCTGCGCGAGATCCGCCAGTGAGCTTTCAAGCGGTTTGAGCATCGCATGCGCCTGTTTTAATTCTTGATGTTTTTCAGGAGCGTCCACTAATTTTTCAAATTTTGCCTGTGCGGCGCGCTGGGCGGCAGCGTCATAACCAACTTCGGCGATTAATAGGTCGAGGCGCTTGATTTCTTTTTGCGCCTTTGAATCGATGTCGCCGCTGGACAAAGTTGCCTCAATTTCTGCCAGGCGAGGCTGCCCTTTTTCTTTCCATTGGTGGGCCAGGCGTTCAATTTCTACCAGGCGCGCTTCCGCATTCGATAGATCACGTTGCAAACTGTCCAATTCTTTTTGGAGTTTTGCTTTTGTTTGCACGGCCGTTTCCAATTCTTTGACCTGGGCGCGTTTTTGGAAAACGGCCGTTTCATCCGCAAGCGCCGCTGCAAGTTCTACCAACCGGCCAGAACCATCCGCCTGCCATACCGACTCAGTTTTTTCAATATCTTCCAGGCGCGCTTCGGCCTTTGCGAGACGCTGTTGTTGGATTGTTTTTTCCTTTTCCAGCCGATCGCTGCGTTTTAGTGTTGCGGAAAGTTGTTTAATCTCTACGCCCAGTTGTTTGATACGAGCCTGGCTGGCGCGATACACAATTCCCATTTCCTGGCCCTCAGCCTGAAGTTCCGCCAGAACTGAATCGCGGTGTTCCCGGCTGAGCGGCTGGCCGCACAGGGGGCATTCGCTTGTATCTTGCGCCGCTTCCAGACGGTCGATGCGCTCTTTGAGCTTTTCCATCTGGCGGCGGCTGGATGGCTGCTGGCTTTCCAATGTATCCATTTCCGCCAGCAGCGTGGCATGGCGTTGGTTCTGTGTGGTGACTGCATTGATTTGTTCGGTCAAGTCAACCAGGATTGCTTCCGCTTCGGCGATGTTTTTTTGAACGGCCGTTTTTTCACTGCTTGCAGCCTGAACTTCTTTGTCTCGCTTTTTGACCTGCTCAAACTCTTTTTGCCAAAGTTGACGCTCTCCCTCCATCTGCTGCAGTTCGGCGCGAGCGGTGTGCCAGGTTTCTTCCTGTGCAGCCAGTTTTTTGAGGTCGTTTTTCAGGTGCATAAAGCGCGTGTTGCCGTCTGCCGCCGTTTGAGCCAGTTTTTCACGCTCCATTTTGGCTGTTTCAGTTTGCTGCGCTTGAATTTGCAGGCTGCGTTTTTCTTCTTCCAGGCGGCTGCGGGTTTTTTCAAGCGTCAGCTCAAACGGCCGTTTCTCTTGCAGCAGTTTGTTATAGTGGTTGGCTTTCGACTGCCATTCCTGAACCGTTTTTGACGTTGTTTGCCAGGCGATAAATTCTGCCTCAATAACCGCTTCTTGCGCCAGGATACCTTCAATGGTGCTGCGTTCCTGCTGCCGCTTTTTCTGGGTAGCATAGCTGGTTTGTAGGTTTTGCTGGATGCGCGCAACGGTAGTTTGGTGATTTTTGACCAACATTTTATGGCGTTCAATCGCCGCCGCTCTCTGCCGCATTTGCGTTAGAAGCTGTTCCTGAAGTTTTAGCTTTTCTACTATGTGTTCCCGTTCCGCCTGGCTTTCCGCCAATGCTTTTTGACGTGTTTCCTCTTCGGCCAGTTCCGCATCAATTTCCGCGAGACGGCCGTCTAACAGGTTTTGCTGCCCTTCTACAACTTTTCGCTGCGCGGCGGCTGCTTCCTTATAACGATCCCATTCGGTGACGCCCAATAATTCAGCCAGGATTTCCTTGCGTTTATTAGGCGTTTTTGTAGTGAATTCATCCGCTTTGCCTTGCAGTAAAAAACTGGCGTTGGTAAACGTGTCGTAATTCATGCGCAGCAACTGTTCAATTGCAGCTTGTGTTTCGCGCAGTTTGCTTTCGCTCAGCGTTTTCCAGGAATTGGCGTCGGTTGCGATTTGTAGTTCCAACTGGGCCGATTTGCTTTGCTGCTTACGTCTGATGATGCGGTAAACGCTGCCATTTAGGTCAAAGGTGTAGCGCACCTCAGCCATATCGCCTTTGATTTGGGCCGCGCGGTTAACCACGTCATCGTCGCTGCGGCTGCGACTGTTGCCGAATAATGCCCAGGTGATGCCGTCGAGAATGCTTGATTTGCCCGCGCCGTTTGGGCCGGAGATGCAGGCAAGGTGAATGGCGCTGAAATTGAGGACGGCCGTTTCCCGGTAGCTTAAAAAATTAGAGAGTTCAAGTTGAATTGGAATCATGGGTTCGTTTATTCGTCGAGCGTTGCAAAAACCTCAAATGCAATTGCCTGTAGTTCTGCAATTTCTGCGGCGTCGAATTTTTGCGTTTGCCAATATTTTTCCAACAGCGCCTCACGCGTAAGCGTTTCCACCGCCAGCGTGTCGCCCAGGCGGGAGCGTTTTTCGCTGAGTCTGTGTTTTTGAATTTGTACGCTGAAAGCAGCGCTAAAATGGTCGATAATCTGGTTCTCGTCCAGCAGCGGTTCGAGATTGTCAGGATAGGTAATTTTGACCCTGCAAATCGCGTCCTGTACTTTATTGGATGCGGGAAGTTGGGCCAATAAATCAGCCATGAAGTTGTCCGCCTCTTGCACTTCAACGGGGATATCCACAAAGCGGCGCGTGTTTAATTTAACAAAATCCCAGGTTGTGCGTCCCTTGCTGACCTCTGCGATGACAAAGCCTTTTGCTTCGCGCGCTTCGCCAAAGTCAATGCGCTCAATTGAGCCGGGATAGACGATAGGGGGATGCTGCCCTTTGGCGGACAGGCTTTGATGTTTGTGGATATGGCCCAAAGCAACGTAATCCAGCCTGGCAGTTACTCACCAAACCGCCGCCCAGCGTCAATTCATGCCCCAACATGACGCTGCGTTCTGAGCCATAAACGGCTCCGCTGACGCTTGTGTGGGCGGTCAGAATCAAGGGTAAATCGGGATCGGCCTGGTTGATTGCGTGTTCAACGGCCGTGGTGACACGCTCTTCCATGGCGGTAATGACCTCAGTAAGCGGCATGCCGGCGGTTTCTTCACGCGTCATCAATTTGCTGCGTGAAACCCAGGGGACAGCAATGATTTGGGCTGCTACGCCGAGTTCATCAGCGCTAAAAAATTGGATACGGTCCGCCACGTGCACGTAGGGCACATCCAGCGTGTTGAATTCTTGCAGCGTATGTGCGCGGCCAGACGCCGGCGACATGTCATGATTGCCAACCAGCAGCAATGTGGGAATGCGCGCCTGTGATAACTGCATAATGCGCCGTCCCCATTCCCGCTGGAAAGTTGGCTGCGGGTTGCGGTCTTTATAGGCGTCGCCGGCGAAGATAACCAGATCAACTTTTTCGGAAACGGCCGTTTCCACAATTTGATCCAGCGCATTTAAAAAATCCATCACGCGAATTGGCAGCGCGGTTTCAGGATCGTGACGACCATAATTGGCTATGTCGATATGGGCATCGGCGAAATGTAAAACGCGAATTGGTTTCATACTAAACCCCTTATTCGATCAAAATTGTGTAATTGGCATTTTTGTCCGGCTGTCCGGTAGGAAAGGCGCGCGACACGCCAATGTAATAACGGCGCGCGCCTAAATTCAGGTTGATATTTTCATCAGCGCCATTCAGCGGCGTGGCGCTTTGACCCCACAACAGCTTATTGACGCCGTAAAGCGTTAAATCAAAATCATTATTGTTAGGCACATCCAGCGAGATGTTGACCGTGCGCGGTTCGTGGATTTCAAATGTGTAGAAATCATAGAAATCACGCTGCGCATCAAAATTGCGCACCTGGGGAATATTAAATCCAATACCGCGCGCCTGTGCGAAGGTGTCGTCTGGGATCAACCAATCTTCATAGTTGCCGGTCAAATAGGGTAGAAAGCTTTGCGTGGTGGGAATATATAAACGTTCCATAACGGGCATGGCAAATTCCCCTTCATCGAATATGCTGCCGCCGATTACCCACAGGTAATTTCCAAAAAAGTTGCCGCGTGGATAAGCCCGGGGCAGTATATCCTGCCGGTTGCCCAAATTGGCCGAAACTTCCAGCGCTTGCCAACTGTTGGTGGTCGGATCATAATATTCTGTGGTAGCGACTTCAATCCCCAGCGCGTTAAACCCGCCAAAAACATACCAGCGTCCATCCGGCCCGACCGCGCTGCCAGCGCCATAGCGTGGAACGACCATTTGTCCCGTTGTGGTCCAGGTGTTGCTGCTGGGGGCTTTGCATTCACCTGTTGGTATCAGCACATTACCGGTGCTGATGCCGCCCGCAGTGCAAATCTTGCCGCCAACAAAGCCGGCGGTGTGGGCATAACGTGCGGCGCTCATTGGAGTTTGTGGAATCCAAATGTTGGCAGTGGGATCATAGGCGAACACAGTGTTGTTGACTTGAATATCTGGATCAAAAGGCTCAGCGTTAATGCCGCCCGTTAGAAAATAGCGACTCTGGTTGGGAGGAACGGCCGCTGCCGCCCAGGCAAATGGTTTCCCCTCGGGAAGCATCGCAGCCGGGATGCCGGCGACCTGGGTCCAGGCGTCGCCAGGGATGTCATAAGCCCAATGAATGCCATCGTAGGTGTCTGCGCCGTTATAGCCGGACGGCAGGAAGATTGTGTTTCCCAGGCGCGCGGCGGTTGTGTTAGCGTAGCCGGCGCCGGGAATACTGGCTAATTCGGTCCAGATCCCGTTGGAAACATTGTAGCGCAGCAGTTTATTGGATATTTGAGGGCTCTGGCCAAATGTATTTTGCCCGCCAATAATGTAAAAATCGGGCCCATAAGCAACAGTTGCGTGGCGCGAAATTGCCGGAACGCTCGGATTGGTAAGAATTTGTTCCCAACGCGAGTCAACCGGCTGCAAAACGGCCGAAAATTGTAAATTAGCCGTGTTGACGATGCCCTGCTGCCAATCGGCGATTTCAATGTAGTAGAGATTGCCTGCTGTGACCGGAACAGATACCTCAGAGGTAAATGCGTTGGCGTCATCCTGGCATCTAAATTCGGTTAGATTGCCGCATTCACCGGTATAAATGCCAAGAATTGTATCAAACTCGCTTTGAAAGGTGTCGAATACAACGGTGCCGTCAAAGGGGGCTGCCAGCTTATACCAGCCGGTGCGGTAGCCTTGAGGCCGGGAGGGATTACCCCATAAGCAGCTAAATGCAGGATCATCGGCTGACTCCGAAAAACCGCTCATATTACTGGCGTTGCCATCGGCGGGGAATTCCTGTGTCAATATAAGCAGGGGCGGCTCTTCACAGGTGTCGGCCGGTTCATCGGCGACAAAAGCCAGGGGAAGGCCCGAATTAGCTAACGGGTGTATGGACGCGGCGTCAGAACGGCTGCCGTCGATAAGCTGCCGGGGTGGATTGACAACAACCAGCCGAGTTTCGGGTTGAATTTGGGGCTGGGCCTGGGAAACGGCCGTTACGCCAATTGTCAAAACGCCCAATAATAAAATAAGCCAGGTGAGGTTTGCTCGCATAAGCTTCTCCCATCGCATACAAGAAAAAACCCCTGAATGCGGGGTATATTTGTACCAGGATCAAGATAGAGTTGATTGTACTGTCACTGGCTTAAATTGGCGAAAATCCTAAGGAACAATATCTACCCGCAAGCTGTTTTAAAACAACTTGCGGGTAGATTAAAACAAGACGCGCCGGTGGCTTGTTTATGCTTTGCGCAGCGCGAGTTTTACTGTTTCTGTGCCGACGTCAACGCTGGTTTGGTAAAGTGGGTTTGGCAGGGAAACGGCCGTTAACGAAACTGCGAGTGTCTCCTGCCGGATATAATCCGCAAAGTTTTCCATTGCTAGGGCGACGTCGCCGCCGGCTGAATAGACCAGCTCGATACGATCCGAGATTTCAAGCCCGGCGTCTTTGCGCATATTGTTGATATGACGCACCAAATCACGCGCATACCCTTCCTGCGCCAGCTGCGGCGTCAGTTCCGTGTCTACGGCGACTGTGACTCCCTTGTCACTGGCGACAGCAAGTCCGCCCTTGGATTCAGTTTGCACAATGACTTCTTCCGCGTTCAAGGCATAAGATTCACCGCCTACCACAACAACCAACGCGCCTTCGCCTTGCAGTTGTTTTGCCGCTTCCGCTGCGTCCAGCGCCAGCAGTTCCTGACGTACCTTGGGGAAATCTCGCCCGAATCTGGGGCCTAGCAGGCGGTTGTTGGGCATGAGTTTGTAGCTGACCAATTCACCCACCTCCGAAACAACCTCAAATTCCTTGACGTTGATCTCTTCCTTGAGTACATTGGCCATTTGCAGCAGGTCATCTCGTTCCTGCTGGCTGCCGACATTCACGCGCGCTTTTGCCAGCGGCTGGCGCAATTTGATATCAGCTGCTCCACGCGCGGCGCGGCCCAGACTGGCGGTTGTGATGGCCAGGCGCATCTTGTTCAGTAAAGCATGGTCCAATTCATCCTCGCTGCCCAGTGGGTAGAAACAATGATGGACGCTTTCGGGCGCGTTTGCATCGACGCTGCGCACCAGGTTTTGGTACATCGCCTCGGTGGCAAAGGGGATGAAGGGCGCTAAAAGCTTGACATAATCAACAAGGACGTTGTACAGCGTTTCATACGCAGCCGCTTTATCGGCGTCTGCTTCCGATTTCCAAAAGCGGCGGCGCGAGCGGCGCACATACCAGTTGGAAAGATCATCCAGAAAGGCTTCGAGTAACTGCGTCGCTTTTTCGGCGTCGTAGACATCCAGTACGGCCGTAACGTTCAAGGTGGTTTCAGCGAGACGTTCGCGGATCCATTCATCCATTTGTGCATGGGCGGGGTCGGGGGAAACGGCCGTTTCTCCGCCAGGCGTCCAGCCATCCAGCCGCGCATAAGAGACAAAAAACGCATACACATTCCACAATGGGATCAAGAAGCGTCGCCGCGTTTCGTCGCCGCGATTGTAGCCGAAAAGCAGATTTTGCTCCGGCTTGCAGCTTGCATACAGCCAGCGCATCGTGTCGGCGCCCATGCGGTCAGCCGCCTCGTCAAATCCAATTGCGTTGCCCCATGATTTATGCATTTCACGCCCATCTTCGGCGAATAAGGTCGCATAGCCAAAGAGATTTTTAAACGGCCCTGTTCCGTCCGCCATGAGCGTGCTTTGCGCCAGCAGGCTGTAGAACCAGTTGCGAAACTGGCCCGGAAAACTTTCACTGATCCAGTCAGCCGGGTACCATTTCTGCCAATATGCCTGATCGGTGCTGTAATGAATTGTGCTGATGCCCACGATGCCGGCGTCCAGCCACGGATTGCCGACATCTTTAATGCGTGAGACGGTTGCGCCGCAGTCGGGACAGGCGATTTTGACGGCGTCGATATAGGGGCGATGCGGCGGGTGACCGTCGAACTCATCCCACCCTTCAACAGCGCGCTCTTGCAGCTCTTCAAGGCTGCCTACAAGGTGGAATTCGCCGCATTCTTCACATTCGTAGATGGGCAGCGCCAGGCCATAGTACCGTTTTTTGGAGATCATCCAATCGTGCATATTGCGCAGCCAATCCATTTCGCGATCATAGCCGAACCCGGGATACCAGTTGGCCTGATCTACTGAATCCATGATCATATAACGGAAGTTGTTTGCTTTTTCTTCAGCGGTTACTTCCTCACGTGGTTTATCAAACAGCGCGCCCATGTTGATGAACCATTCATCCACCAGCCGGTATACCAGCTCCTCGCCGCAGCGCCAGCAGTGGGGATACCGATGCTCATAGCGCTGCTTGCGGTAGTAGACATCCTTTGTATAGAGGCTTTCGAAGATATCTTCCGTAACGTCATGGACGGAACGGCCGCTCAGCCAGGCAAATCCGTCGATATAAACGCCGTTTTCGTCCAGGGGCGCAACGACGGGCAGGTTGAACTCCTTGCCCAACTCAAAGTCCTCTGCGCCGCAGCCGGGCGCGATGTGGACGATGCCGGTGCCTTCATCGGCGCCGACTTCTTTCCAGGCAATGACGCGGTGGGTGTAATCCATTTCGCCAAACGCTTCCTGGACGGCCGGTAATTCATCAAAAGGCCCGCTGTATTCCCAGCCGATCATTTCTTCGCCTTTTAACTTGCTGACAACCTCATTGTTTTTCCCTTTGAGGCTGTTTTTCTGGGCCTCTTCGGCCAGATAATAAGTCCAGCCGTCCTCAGCCTGCACCTGAACATAGGTCAATTCGGGGCCAACGGCGGCCGCAACATTGCTGGTGAGCGTCCAGGGCGTTGTCGTCCAGACAAGCAGCGCTTCTTTTTCCTGGTTTGCCAGGCCCGGTTTATTGGTGATGGGAAAACGCACAAAAACAGAATCATGCGTCACTTCATGGTAGCCGTCGGTGACGATTTCATGCTGGCTGATGCCGGTTCCGCAGCGCGCGCACCAGGGCATGACGTCGGTGCCTTTGTAAATCCAGCCGCGCTCAAAACATTTTTTCAGGAAAGTCCAGATTTGATAATTGTTTTCGTCGCTGAATGTGTAGTAGGAACCGCCCATTTGGGGCATGCCTAACTGCCCCACAATTTGTTCAACCGTGCCGGTTACAGGGCCGCGTGGGCCATCTACGGTGATCACGCGCTGGGGGTCTGTTGCGATGAGATCGCGTAAGAGATGCAATTTTTCAGTTTCGTCCCAGTCCATCCAATAGCCAAGTCGCCTTGATTGTTCGCTGATAACAGCCGCAAAATGCAGCACCTGCTTTTTGCACTCGTTGGTGAAACGCGCCAGGCCAAATTTTTCAATCTCACGCTTGCTGTTGAAGCCCAGCCGCTTTTCAACGTTGACTTCGACCCATAACCCTTGACAGTCGAATCCATTCTGCCAGCGCTGATTTTTGCCCAGCATGGCCTGGTAACGCTGGTAGAGGTCTTTGTAGGTGCGTCCCCAGGCGTGGTGGGCGCCCATGGGGTTGTTGGCGGTCATCGGGCCGTCGATGAAGCTGTAGATGCCATATTGCGCCTCACTCACGGCGCGCAGGCGGCGTAGTGCGTTGAAGGCGTCGGTTTTTTCCCAGAATTCGAGGATTTCATGTTCGAGTTTGATGAAATCCACTTTGTTAGAAACTTCATTGAAGCTTTTCATATTTGTATTTCTCCAAAAAGGCGTCAATGATTTTATTGACGCAAAAGGGTTTGGTTTTAAAAGGCGCAAAGGCTGAATGAGCCTTTGATTGATTCACTTTTTTGCCCAACGGGTGCATGTCGTAAACGGCCGTCGGGCTGAATAATTCGTTTGTTTTCCAGGTCTGAAGCGTTCATTGATTATTGATACCAAATATATTGATAGGCTACGGCCGTTAACAGTCCATCTCCGGCAGACGACTCGCGTTCCAAACCAATTGGCCACATTTTTTCGTCCAATGTCACCAAACGCCAATTCTTTTCCCAGGAAATTTGCCGGCGAGCGGTTATCATTTTTTGCCCTGCTGTCAGTTGTTCTTCTGGCGCTGTTGGCGAGAGCGCCACCGAAATATCAACTTTGTGCGCAGCAAGCGTTTCCGATCCGCCAATCTGGTTATTAAGCGTCACCGTTGGCTGCGGGTAGGGGCGTTGCAGGCGCGCTGCAAAACCCAGGCCGGTCACGGATGGAAACCAGACGCCGAATCCGGCGGGCATCTCAAGCGCCTGTGCGAAAATTTGGCCGTTGACGGTGCGGGAGGCGGAAACGGCCGTTTCTTCCACCACCAAATCTCCGGAAACCTGCAGTTGCGCCTCTCGATCCCAAAAACGATACTTGAGGCGCTCAATCTGGTCGTCTGCATTCAAAACCGCATGATACAGGTAGGTATGGCCTGATGGGGCGTCTCTGGCGTCCAAATCGACGCGCAGAAAGCGATAGCCTTCCGCCGCTGCCGTCAACCGCCACGTTTCGACTGCGCCGGTCTTTTTGCCCTGCTGCTCAAAGCGAAACTTGCCTGCCGCAACAGGTTTTTCGTAGGGTTGTTCATGAATGATAAAGCGCATGATAATCTTAATTTATGCCTTTGCATTGGGCGCTTGAGGACTCAGTTCAACGTAAATGCGTTTATTGATCCTGCCCTTGCTTTTGTAATTGGGTATAAATATCTGTCCGACTTCGCTTGTGTTGTGAACATGCGTGCCGCCGTCGGCTTGCAAATCCAGTCCGACCAGTTCAACGGTGCGCACTTCAGTTATGCCGGCGGGCAGCAAATTGATTTTGGTACGGATCAAATCCGGAATCTGGAACGCTTCCTCACGCGGCAATATTTGCACGCGTACATCTCGGGCAGCGGCGACTTCTGCGTTTACGGCCGCTTCAATTTGAGCCACCAGTTCCTGCTGCATCGTTTCAAACTCAAAATCCATGCGACCCTGCAGCGGTTCCATATTGCCGCCTGTTACCGATGCGCCAAAGTCGCGCCAAACAACGCCGCAGAGGATGTGCATGGCTGTGTGCGTGCGCATGAGCTGGTAGCGGCGCTGCCAATCGAGTTTGCCGGTAACGGTCGTGCCCACACCCGGCAGATCGCCTTCGATAAAATGAACGGGCTGTCCATTGACCCGCTTGACTTTTGTGATGGGGTAGGTGTGAACGGCCGTTTCCAAAGACCCATAATCGCACGGTTGTCCGCCGCCGCCGGGATAAAATGCGGTGCGATCCAGCACCACGCCGCCATCCACCACCGCCGTAACGACAGCTTCAAATTCTTTTAAATACGCATCGGTTAAATACAATGAATTACTCATGTTATGAATCACTTGCCCAACTAAAACAAAAAACGTCTTCGTCCGATTAGGGACGAAGACGTCAATCTCCGCGGTACCACCCAAATTCCTGGCATCAAACCAGGCTCTCAATCGACAACCTGAGAATTGTCGCAGCCCTGTTAACGAAGGGTGAATCCGGCTAAGTCTACTTGGTTCAATCGCACGTAAAAAGGTTTGTTACTTGTTTAAACGCGCACTTTACAACTGTTCGGTTAGCAGCTCCAGAGGGATTTTGGGCCGTTTTCTGTGCCTGACTTACACCATCACAGGCTCGCTGAACAAATTATGGCAAAAATTGCCTCGACCTACTCGTCTCTATCACAGCTTTTACGTATGTTGCAAAAAATTATGCCAAATCAAGGGGGGAATGTCAACCTGATTTGCCAGCTATAGTCAATTAGCTGTCAATTTTCTACTCAATCTGATATACTGAAATTCGTCATATTCTGCGCCATAAGTTAGTGGCCAACATCATGAGGTAAATCTATTGCGTATTCGTTTTTGGGGCGTTCGGGGTACAATCCCTGCTCCCGGGCCGGAAACGACCAAGTATGGCGGCAATACTGCTTGCATTGATATCTTAACATCCGACCAGCAGCTGATCATTATTGACGCCGGCACTGGAATTCGCCGGTTGGGGCGGATACTGGAACAAGAGTATCCAAATAGAATTGTTGGCAGTATATTAATAAGCCATACTCATTGGGATCATATACAAGGATTCCCTTTTTTTGCACCTATGTTCGGTCGCAATAATCGTTTTGTCCTGGTTGGACGGAAGCGCGTAGAAAAAAAATTGGAGGAAGTTCTGGCGGGTCAATTTATTGAACCCTATTTACCTTTTGCATATAAATCCCTGCCGGCTGATTTGTTAGTAAAAGAAGTAAAGTCAGGTGAAAAAATTGTCATCGGGGACTCTACGACTGTTCAAGTTGCTGATTTGAACCACCCTGGAGGGTGTTTAGGCTTTCGAATTGAGGACAATGGTTCAGTATTTGCTTATTGCAGCGACACGGGACATGATTCCGATAGCTTTACAAAAAATGTTCTAGAATTAGCCCAGGGAGCAGATTTTTTGGTTCATGATTCCCATTTTTCTACGGAAGAGGCTGCACGGCAACTCACAGAATGGGGACATAGTTGTTGGTTGGAAGCGACACAGGTTGCAGTTGAGGCCAATGTAAAATGTCTGGGGTTGTTTCATTATTCACCTGATTTGAGTGATGATGAATTAGAAAAAATATTGCCGTTGGCGCGAAAAGTATTCCCGCGCACAATTCTTGCGCGTGAAGGAATGATTGTACAATTACCGGTGGGAGAAATTCTGCCTCAATAAGTTTTATGTTACAATAATCCTTAGTGTATTTTTTTCTGTAGTATATCAAATTGAACTGTTTGTTTCTTCGCAAAGAAATATGGCGCTTAAGGAATTTGACATATAATTGCGAAGTCTGAGAGTTTTGTGATCACATATTATAGCCTGCGCTCAGGCAATGATTTTGTAAACTATTACTGCACAATCGAGGAAACTAACATTGAATTACTCGATTCTCATTGTTGATGATGAGTCAATGGTACGAGCATTGTTGAGAATGATGTTGGTACGCGCTGGATTTGAAGTGACTGAGGCAGAAGACGGCCAGGATGCACTTCACAAAATTGCCGAAAAAAAGCCAGACCTGATCTTATTAGATGTTATGATGCCGGGGATGGATGGCTTTGCTGTATGTGAACATCTTCGCAATGATCCCCAAACGAGCGCTCTGCCAATCATTATGTTAAGCGCTAAGGCAGATTTGGCTAGTATTAACAGAGGTTTGCAGGTTGGGGCGACAGAATATCTCTCAAAACCCGTCCCCCGCGATGAATTGCTCGAACACGTCTCGAACGTTCTCTCTTATGAATGAGTTTTTGCCTGAAAATGGGGTCATTTGTTAAAATTAGGTTTGGTACACATTTACTGTGGGTTGAATTTGGAGACGATTTGATATGCTTGTAAAAAGATTGTTGTTGGTGATTATATGTCTTGCGTTTGGGAGTGCAGTGACGGTCGCAGTAACTATTTTGATCGGTACGACCCCGGCAGAATATGGTTTTGGTTATTTTTCTTTGACCGCATTGGCATTGGCTTTTGCTCTCGGTTTTTGGCTTGATAAGTTTATGGGCACAAAGCTGCTTCCCAAGTAAGAAATTTTTTCCCTGAGAATACCAGTTTAAAAATTAGCCTCGCGGATTCGTACGTGCAGGCTTTTTTTGTTTACATAATCCACAATTTCACTTAGGTAATTAGCAGAAAATAATCAAAAATAAAAGTCATGAAAGGATAATGAAATGACAGCACAAATTATTGATGGTAAACAAATTGCAGCCAAAGTACGTGCAGAAGTTGAGGAAGCCGTCGCCATTATGAAAGCGAATACCGGCTACGTACCTGGTTTGGCGACAGTTTTGGTAGGGGAAGACCCGGCCTCAGCAACTTATGTGCGCAGCAAACAGCGCGCCTGTGAACAACTGGGCATTCGTTCAATCGGCTTCAATTTGCCGTCTGATGCGTCCCAGGAAGAGGTTGAGGAGCTTGTTTCTGAGCTTAATGCTGATCCGGGTGTCAATGGTATTTTGGTACAACTTCCACTTCCCAAACATCTTGATGAGGAGGCTGTTTTAAACAGTATCAGCCTTGAAAAGGATGTGGATGGGTTTCATCCCATTAATATTGGCCGCCTGACGATGAAAGGGCGTACTCCATTGTTTATTCCCTGCACGCCAAACGGCTGCATACGGTTGATGGAAGAAGTTGGGGTTGAGTTCAATGGGGCAGAGGCGGTGGTTGTCGGCCGTTCCAATATTGTTGGCCTTCCTGTGGCGATGCTGCTTCAGGAGCGCAATGCGACTGTTACCATTTGCCACAGCCGCACAAAAGATTTGCCGGGTCATTTGCGCCGCGCCGATATTGTTGTGGCGGCTGTGGGTATCCCGGAGATGATCACGGGGGATATGCTTAAACCGGGCGCTGTTGTGATTGATGTGGGTATTAACCGCAAGGATGACCCGACGCGCAAACGGGGCTACCGGCTGGTTGGTGATGTGGATTATGATTCGGCGATGGAGGTTGCGGGGGCGATTACGCCGGTTCCGGGCGGCGTCGGTCCTATGACGATTGCCATGTTAATGCTGAATACGCTGCGCGCTGCAGAGATTGCTCTGGCGAATAGTTAACCGGATTTGTTGAGGTCTTGAGGGGTGTTGATGTTGGTGAACGAACGGCCGTTTCCATCAAACCTCTCAAGCTCTTCTCGTTCCACAAATTGCACTGTTACCTGATTAAAGAAGCCGGTGATTTTTAGTTTGCCGACTTCCAGGTTTTGTTTGATGGGCGGCAAACATGTTTTGCTGTAGACCGCATGCAGCGGTTCCGGGAATTTATCCCAGCGCGGAACCACTACATCCGCTTTTTCCCGTAAAGTGATGAGATGCGCCAGTAACGGCCGTTGCAGCCAGGGCATATCACACGCCACAATCAAGGTATGGGAATAGCTGGCGTGGAAAACGGCCGTATAAATCCCCCCCAGCGGCCCATGCTCAGGATACAAATCGGCGAACAGCGGCAAGCTCAAATGTCTATAAGCAGCCGGCTTGTTGGTGATGAGGATCGTCTCCTGACCCAGGCCCTGCACGGCGTCGATCACAATTTCGATTAGAGGACGGCCGTTTAACTTCACAAATGATTTATCCTCGCCCATGCGCGAGCTTTTACCGCCGGCCTGAATAGCGACGGTGACGCCAGGTTCAATCATTTTGCTCCTTCACCATGTTGTCCATACCAAAATGCGCCCGGAAAATCTTCCGCTGCCTCTTTTTTCTTGCCGCTCCATTTGTCGATTGTGATGCGGTAAACGGCCGTTCGCTTCAGCTCATCTGGCGTAATGGGGCGATAATCTTGCCCTGGCTGTAAATGGGGCGCATATTTGTCTAGCAGCAGTTGCAGCCCATGTTCTGCCTCAAGCGGATCCGTGATGATAACGGCCGTTCCAAAAACCACGACCCCGGCATACTCAACGCTGAACTCCAGCGCTTCCTCAGCAGGCAGCAAACGCCCCATTTCAGTCACCGTGAAACAGATACGTTCATCCTGCTCAATATTCGATTGGGTACGCCCAACTCGCGCCGTGTGCATAAAAATGACGTGGCGGTACGGATCATAAACAAAAAGATTGCTGTTGATGAAAGGCTGTCCACCATAAACCGTGGCCAGAATAACCAACAGGCGCCCGCTGTAGAAGTTCACGCATCCAGGTTTCATCACTCACCTGTCGATCTGAGCGCCGTATTGCGGTTAACGAGTCGTTTATATAATCACGCGCCATTTGCTTGCTCCTCGTATAAAATAATTCCATTTCGATGTGCGATTTTCCAAATCGCGCCACGGTTTTCATTCATGCTGGTGGATTACCGCCTATGAAGTCTTCACCACAAATTAGCAGATGCTCAATTCCTGGTTCTTCTCAAAACGCTCTCTTCAAAAGGAACGGTTTTTCGGTTGAATGTGGTAAGATACCCAGAATTAAATCGGTTGGTGAGTTGTATTTTTATTGCAGTACGCAGAATTAGTCAAAACTGCGCACAACTGACGAAAAACATCGGCTGACGATTTCGTTTCATGCTGCTTTCACCTGAACTGCTCCTAGCTGCCTACTGCCAAGGCGTATTTCCAATGGCCAATGAAAATGGTGATATTGGCTGGTATGATCCCGACCCTCGCGCCATTATACCCCTGGAAAATTTTCACATTCCACGATCCTTAAAACGGTTGGTGCGCCAGGATGTTTATCAGGTTCGGTTTAACAGTGCATTTGGACTAGTCGTTCGGGCGTGTGCTGCCTCTGCTCCCGACCGTTTGGAAACCTGGATCAGTCCGGAAATAATTTCTGCCTATGAAAAGCTGCACCGGCTTGGATATGCAGTCAGTGTGGAAAGCTGGCAGGGGAATACCCT
Organism: uncultured Chloroflexia bacterium; assembly: GCA_963701435.1. Lineage (GTDB taxonomy): Bacteria > Chloroflexota > Anaerolineae > Promineifilales > Promineifilaceae > JAACFF01. Next base: position 71,470 of record CAVPAL010000007.1, read on the forward strand.
GGTTGGGGGTTTATATGGTGTGGCTGTCCGGGGTTTATTTGCCGGAGAAAGTATGTTCAGCCGCAGGCGCGACGCCAGCAAGGTTGCCCTGGTGCATCTGGTAGCTTGCTTGCGCAGAGCTAATTACCAATTATTGGACATTCAGTTCATGACGGATCATTTACGCCGTTTTGGCGCCGTTGAAATTTCTCGTCAAGCTTATAAAAACCGTCTGGAACAAGCCTTACAGGTTCCAGCGCAATTTAATTGTGGTCGGAGAGCGCCCAATGATGAATGAAAACACTATCCAACTGGATCGAAATGATGTTCGCATTTTTAGCGGCCGTTCAAATCCTGAACTTGCCAAAAAAATCGCTGATTACCTGGATATCCCACTCGAGCCGACCACCATTAGGCGCTTCAGTAATGATAATTTATTCGTACAGCTAGGCTCCAGTGTTCGCGGTCGGATTGTCTATATTGTGCAATCATTTGTCCCCCGGTAAGCGACCATCTCATGGAATTATTAATGATGTTGGATATCGCCAAAAGCGCCTCGGCGCGCGAGGTTCATGCCATCATCCCCTATTTTTCCTATGCGCGCTCTGACAAAAAGGATGCGCCGCGCATATCTATCACCGCCCGGCTGGTATCAGATTTACTGGTGACAGCAGGCGCGACCCATATTATGGCGATGCAGTTGCATTCGCCTCAGGTACATGGCTTTTTCGGGATACCGGCCGATCCGTTAACGGCGCGGGGTTTGTTCGCAAATTATTACCGGCAAAAAAAATTGAAGCCTGATGAAGCCGTGGTTGTTGCACCCGATGTGGGTGGGGCTAAATCGGCCGATCGTTTTGCACAAATGCTGGGTTTGCCGTCCGCCGCCGGCAATAAAACTCGTATTTCGGACCATGAGGTGCGTATCGGTGGCTTAATTGGACGGCAAGTGCAAGGGTTTCGCAAGGCGCTCATCTTTGATGATGAAATTGCCACCGGAGGAACGGTGGTGCAACTTAGTCATTTATTGCTTGATAAAGGCATTGAGGAGATTGCAGTCATCTGCACGCATGGTCTTTTCCTGGGGCAGGCGTCACAGCGGCTGGGAGAGATTCCGCAAATTAAGGAAGTCCTCACAACTGATACGGTTTTGCATCCTCCGGAGCGCAGACCGCCCAATATGGTTGTTTTGTCGACCGCACCTGTGTTTGGCGGCGCTATCACACAAAACTATTTTCGCCGCTCCATCGGCGAGCTATTTGATTTTGGAGCAAGAGATTCAAACGATTAGGTAGTTCCCAGAAAGTTTTTTGAATTCCTGTCCTCTTATTTTCAAGGATTTTCTGCGGTTTACCTGATTCAAAATACTTTTCACAGTTTACCAAGGGTAAGTTTATGCAGCCAAGTATTATCGCCATATTAGCCGGCGCTGAAATTTTTGAAGGCTTAACGCAAAAACAATATGAACTTGTCACCTTTATTTGTGAACCCGAAACGTTTCGCAAAGGGACGGTGTTAGTTCATGAGAATGATTTAAGCGATGATTTGTATGTGATTGGTCAGGGGGGCGTCGAAGTTTTGATGGATCCGAGCCTGGTTGATCAACCCCGCTCTGGCCGTCAGTCTGAGCCGGCTGTTTTGACTGAATTACGAGATGGACAGGTCTTTGGCGAAATCGCTTTGGTTGACCAGGGCATACGCTCGGCGACCGTGCGCGTGAGTCGCGATGCGACCTTGTTATTGCGCATAGAACGCCAGCGCCTGATGCTGTTGTGTGACACGTACCCGGAATTGGGTTACAAAATAATGAAAAATCTGGCGGCTGAACTGGCGTTGAAAATACGCAATACAGACTTGGCCGTGCGCCAATACCAGCTTTTACTATCACAAACGGAACAAAAATAACGGTTCTGACGCTGTGGTATTGGTTTGTTGGAGGTAGCGGAATGAAAATCGGAATGGTAACGGCCGTCTACAAACCGGTTGTGAATGGGGTGACGCATATGGTGTCGCTCTACAAAAAATATCTTGAAGCATGTGGTCATGAGGTCACTATATTCACGCTGGGTGATCCTGACCCGGCAGGTGAAGACCCGGGCGTCGTCCGCTCGCCCGCCTTCCAAATAAGCGGCGGCTACTCCCTCAGCATGCGTTATACGCGTGAAGCCCAACACATTTTGCGCGAGATGGATATTTTGCACTGCCACCATCTACTCATGAGCGTTGACTTGGCTCACCGCTACGCCCACTGCCCGATTGTTTACACCAATCATACTCGTTACGATTTGTATTCCGGGCAATATATTCCGCTGCCGCAGCCGGCCACGGACGCGCTTGTGCGCCAGTTATGGCCTGAATACACCGACCTGGCGGATGTGGTTGTGACCCCATCGGAAAGTGTGCGCCAGGTCATGCTGGCGTATGACGTGCGCCGACCGATTGTGGTCATTGAAAATGGCGTGGATTTACGGCCGTTTCATCATCCAGCGAAACCATTGACCCCGGCCGACCTTGGCATACCTGCAGAAGCGACCGTATTGATCTATGTTGGCCGGCTGTCAGCCGAAAAAAACCTGAATGTGCTTCTGGAACAATTTGCCATCGCCCACGATCTTTTGCCACACTTACACCTCCTGGTTGTAGGCACAGGTCCCGCCGCAAATGAACTGCCCGGTTATGCGCGCGATCTCGGCATTGACGCAGCGGTGCACTTTGCCGGGCCAATTTCGTATGCAGAAATACCCAATGTCTTGAGTGCAGCCGCTATGTTTGTTACCGCATCTGTCAGTGAAGTGCATCCATTGACGGTCATCGAGGCTCTGGCCGCCGGATTGCCCGTGGCGGCGTCGCGCTCCCCCGGCATTGTCGACACAGTGGAATCAGGCAAAACCGGTTTATTAGCCGCCAACCCGCAGGATGGCCTGGCGGCTGCAATCGTGGGATTGGCCTCCAATCCGGAACGGCTGCGCGCGATGAGCTATGCGGCGCGTGAGGCCAGTCAAAAGTATGACATCCGGCGTACGGTTGCGAAAACGTTGGAGCTTTATACCCATTTGCGTGAGACGCGCCCTGATCTGATACGAGGGCGTTCCCATGGGCGCTGGTATCGAGGCCAATCCCGTTTCTGGCCCAGATGGGAGCAGCTTTCCAGTTTGATTCGCCCATCCGCCGTGGCGCCCTTAAGTTGGTTTGGGTATGTACCGGACGAAGAGAAAGAGAAAGGCGAGACATTGCATGAGTAACGGCCGTCAACAATTAGGCCGCTGGGGTGAAGGCGTCGCGGCGACACATTTGGAAGCGCAGGGCTACCAGATAGTGGCGCGTAACTGGCGCTGTGCGCGCGGCGAAATTGACCTGGTCGCAAAGGCGGGGGAGGTACTGGTTTTCGTTGAGGTTAAAACCCGGCGCGGCCGCAATTTCGGGGCTCCGGAGCAGGGGCTGACGCCGCACAAAGCGCGCAAATTGCAAGAAGTTGGACAGTATTATTTGTTTGAAAATGATCTCGATGATATTGAATGGCGCATCGATCTGGTTGCGGTGGAGCTGGATGCCAAAGGCAAACTTTTGCGCTGTGAACATCTGCAAAATGTCGTGTGGGGGTGGGAATAATCGTCAGCCGTACCCGCCCATTATTGGTCATTGTCGGCCCAACGGCGGTGGGAAAAACGGCGCTGTCGCTGCGGCTGGCGCAGCAGGTCGGGGGCGAGATTATTTCGGCCGACTCGCGCCTTTTTTATCGTGGCCTAAACATTGGCACCGCCAAACCGGCTGCTGCGGAACGGCAGCGCGTACCCCACCACCTGATTGACATTTGTGAACCGTATGAAACGTTGACGCTGGGGCAGTACCAGCGCCTGGCCTACGCAGCGATTGATCAGGTATTGGCAAACGGCCGTTTACCCATCCTCGTTGGCGGCACAGGCCAATATGTGCGCGCGGTCGTTGAAGGGTGGGTTTTTCCCGCAGTCGCGCCGCAGCCCGCCCTGCGTGAAACGCTGGAAAAGCTGGGCGGCTCAGAACTGGCGCGCTGGCTGCAAGCGCTTGATCCGCACGCTGCGGCGCGCATTGACGCCCGCAACGTGCGCCGCGTGGTTCGCGCCCTGGAGGTGACGCTGGTGAGCGGCGTACCAATTTCTGTTTTACAGCAAAAAAGGCCGCCGCCCTACGACATCAAGATAATTGGTCTGTATCGCGACCGCGATGCGCTTTACCGGCGCATCGATCTTCGTGTAGACAACATGATGGCGGCCGGACTGCTGACGGAAGTGGCGGAATTAAAGGCGGCCGGGATTGACGGCCGTTTCCCTTCAATGAGCGGTCTTGGTTATCGCCAGCTTGTGGCGTATTTGAACGGCGAGATGACGCTGGAAGAGGCGGTCGAGCGCATCAAATTTGAGACCCATCGTTTTGTGCGCCAGCAAAATACCTGGTTTCGGCAGGATGATCCCGCCATAACCTGGTTTGATATGGGCGCGGAGGGGGTGGAAACGGCCGTTATGTTGCACGTACAGAATTGGCTGGACAGCAGTCGCAAGTAATGGAAGCATCATTGATGAACTGCCCGACTGCGCTAAAATAGCCTCATGAATGACCGCCAACCAATTTTTTGGGTGCGTGACGTGCCCGTCTACGGTGACGCCATCCTGGCGCCGATGGCCGGCTATTCCGATGTGCCCTACCGCGCCCTCTGCCGCGCCTATGGCTCGGCCATGCACTACACCGAATTTGTGCCGGTTGAAGGGCTCTTGGGCAAAAAACGGGACAACCGTTTCTGGCGGCGGCTCGATAAAAAAGAAGACGAACACCCCATCGTTTTCCAAATATTTGGCAGCAGCGCCCGCAAAATTCTTGAAGCCGCGCTGCGCATCGAAGCGCTTGGCCCCGACATCATCGACGTTAATATGGGCTGCTCAACGCGGCGCGTGAGCGGGCGCGGCGCGGGCGTGGGCATGATGCCGCAGCCGGAGCTGGTGCGCGAGACGTTCAGCCTGCTTTCAAGCCATCTGCGCGTGCCGGTGACGGGCAAAATTCGCCTCGGCTGGGACGCCGGCCAGCAAAACTTCGCCGAGATTGCGCGCATCATGGAGGACAACGGCGCGGCGCTGATTGCGATGCACGCGCGCACCAAAACGCAAAAATATGGCGGCCGGGCGGATTGGGACGCCATTGCGCGGCTGCGCGAGACGGTCAGCGTGCCGGTGATCGGCAACGGGGATGTGCAAACCCGGGATGATATAAAGCGTTTAAAAGCCCACACGGGCTGCGACGCGGTCATGATCGGGCGCGCGGCGATTGGCAATCCGTGGATTTTTGCGCACCGCACGCGGGACGAACTGACGCTGTTTGACATAACAGAGGCGATCCGGCTGCACGCGCGTGAAATGGCGACCTATTACGGCGCGGCATACGGGCTGACGCTTTTCCGCAAGCATTTGAAACATTACCTGGCGGATCAACCCGGCGCAGAACCCTTTTTGCCGGATTTGTTGCAGATCAATGATTGGGTGCGCTTTGAAATGGTTTTAGGCGAGATGGAAAACGAACTTGTATTGCACGTTGACAAATAAGTAGGGCCAGGCGATGGGGGCTAATTTTTGCCGTTCACCAATGCATTGTCTCCCATCGCCTTGCCCGGTTATTGGTCGAATCATGCGGGCGATGCAATCGGTGACGAGGCCGTTCTGCATGGCATAGATTTCACCCGATTGCATAGCCCCTACCACACAGGGTTGGATGGTAGGGGCCAGGCGATGGGATACGAAATTTGCCGTTCACCCATCGCATGCGTATTTCACCCATCGCCTTGCGCCCGGTTTCGTTGGCCGGATTATGCTTCGTTCTGGATCACGGCCATGGCCTGGTCGAATAATTTCCCATTAGCGGCCACGCTTTCCCAGCCGTAGATGGTGGGATTGCCTTTCCAATCGGTAAAGCTGCCGCCCGCTTCTTCCAGGATGACCTGGAACGGCGCGCTGTCCCATAAGAACATGACGGGATCAACCATGATTTCAGCCCGGCCGGTGGCCACCAGGAAGTAGCCGTAGGCGTCGCCCCAGGTGCGCTGGACATAAGTTGCATCCACCAGCCGCCGCCACGCCGCTTCTTTGGCGCCAAAATAATTGAGCTCGCTGGTCAGCAAGACGGCGTCTTTGAGCTTATCAACCTGTGAGACGCGCGCGCAACGGCCGTTCCGATAACAACCCCCGCCGCGCACGGCATACAATGTTTCTCCCAGCGCCGGAAAATGGGCGACGCCCAGGATTGACTTCTCGCCATCCGTCAGCGCCAGCAGGGTTGCATAGAGCGGCACGCCGGCCACAAATGATTTGGTGCCGTCGATGGGATCGATGACCCAACTGTAGCCGGAACTGCCTTTTTTTTCACCGTACTCTTCGCCGATGATGCCGTGTTGCGGCCACGCTGCGCCAATCAGCGCGCGCAGCTTTTGTTCCGCCTGTTGGTCAGCCAGGGTTAAAGGCGAGTTGTCTGCCTTGCGCTCAACGTTGAGATCAGATTGGAAATATCCCAGCGTGATGCGCCCGGCCTGCCAGACGGCGTCCAGAGCAAATTCGATCAGCTTTTGGGTCTCAAGTTCAGGCGCCATGGATCACCAGCCGTTGATTCGGGTGACGGCGGCGCAGCCAATAGATCAATGTGCTGCCGTCCGTAAATCCCAGCGGCAGCAGCGCGCCCAGCGTCAAAACCAGCAAATTGTCGCCAAAAAGGAAAGCGGCCACGTAAACGGCCGTGCCCCCAAACGGTCGCAGCGCCAGCAAAACCAAACCCGTGACAAGCGCCAGAATCAGGCTAAAAATCGGCCCGCCCAGCGCGCGTTGGATGTGAATATCCGGGGCAATCATGCCCTCATCCTGCGGATAGACGGAGGTGGCTATCGGCCCCCAAAAATCGACGCTCTGCATTGGGTAGCCGGTCAAATCCGCCGCGCGGGCATGGCCGAAGTGGTGCCATAAATCGGAAACAAAATGCAGCAGCGTGGCAATAAACCCGCCGATGAGTACATTGCGCGGTTTGATTTTGAAAACCGCAATGCCAAGAAAGCTGAGCAGCCCCCAAATGGCGAAAAAAGCTGCGAAGGCTGCCGGTTTTGCATTGATTTCCAATCCGGCGATCTGGCCTAGTTTGATTTTTTTGTCCAATGAAATCCCCCTTATGGATAGGTTAAAAATAAAATTTCCAGCGCCAGCCGTGAATTTGCATTATGCGCCAACTGCCAGAGTGCGAGATCTGTTTGTTTGAAGCCGGCCACAATGGCATCTTTGTCCCAATCGCGGGCAAAATTTGTTAGCGCAACTTGTTCGTCAATGTTGCTGATCGGAACGGCTTTTTCGTGACCATGCGCCAGCAGCGCGAGATCGCGCCACCAGCTTAGCCAGGTTTGCAGCAGATCGGGCAGCATTTCCGGCTTGCGCGCTAATTTGTCGGCGAGCGCGAAGCGGGCCACGCGACGGCCGTTCAGGGCTTCATGCAAGGTCATAATCTGCGTTTCTCTGGCTTGCAGGTAAACATTGTCCTGGCTGGCCTGTACCGCCCAGCCCAGGCGGCCGTCGGCGATGTGGGCCAGAAGCTGGGCCTGATCTGCATCAACGCGCCAGCGTATCATCAAATTTTCTTCAATCAAGGCTGCGGGTAACGGCCGTAACCCAACCGTGCGGCAGCGTGACGTAATTGTGGCCAGTAAGACGTCGGCGTCACTGGCGGTCAGCAGCAGCACGACGTTATTGGGCGGTTCTTCCAACGTTTTCAGGAAAGCATTGGCGGCGTTGACGTTGGCGGCGTCAAAATCCTTGATGATGGCGACTTTTGTGCGCGCTTCATACGGCGCCAGGCTGAGCGCCTGCTGGAGCTGGCGAATCTGGTCGATTTTGATTGATTTTTTACCGCGCCCGCTCACTTCCGGAAGAAGAACGCGCACATCAGGGTGCCGGTCGCTTGCAATTAACTGGCAGGCGCGGCAGGCGCCGCATGGTCGAATTTCCGATACGGCCGTGCAGTTGAGCGCCTGGGCAAAGGTGCGCGCCAGCGTCGTTTTGCCGACCTGCGATGGACCGGTTATTAAATAGGCGTGGCCGACGCGATCATGCCTGATCGCCCCAGCCAGCAGGCGCACTGCCCATTCATGCCCGATAATATTGTGCCAATTGCTCATTCCGGCAATTGTAAAGCGGAATGGACAAAACGAAAAATTATACGAAATTTGACTTTAACCAGGCCACCGTGTCTTCGATATCAACTGCTTCTGCGTATCGCACCAGGTCTGGAATCGCTTTCACGTCGCCCAAGCCAACCGGTTTTTCGAGGGGGGGACCAAGCCGATGGTAACGATTTTTACCCAGGATGCGTTTGCACTGGTAATCACTGACCCCCATCGAGCCTTCGAGCATAATCGAGACAAGCGGTTTGGCCCATTGTCCAAAGCCCCAATTATGACGTTTGCCCTTGACATACTGCGGAAAATAGCCGGTTCCGAATGAGATCATACGAATGTTTTCAAGCGGTTGGTTGCCGCCGTCGCTGTCCAACGCCTGGGCCAGAGCGGCCATGCTGGGATTGTTGGCCACGACCCCGCCGTCAATATAACCTTGATAGGAAGGGAAATAGGAAGGCGCGGCGCTGGTGCGCAAGGCGACATCGACGGCCAATTCCTGGTCGTCAGAATCTTCACCGGGGAAATTGTGGAAAAATTTTGGTTTCCAGCGGCGAATACCGTCTTTGACGGCGTCGAGATCAAAGGTTGGAATGAGGACAAAGTTACCATGCTGCGTGCGAATATCGCCTAGCGTGGTGGTTTCGCCAAAGACAGCGTTCAATATCTTTCTGAGTTCGTTGTTACTGTATTCAGCGCCGATAATCTGGCCGAGATCGACGAGATCGTCCCAAAAGCTGTCTTTGAAAACGCGTTTGCCGGTATCGCGGTAGAGGTCAATGCCTTGCTGCGGAGACAGGCCCAGGGCCAAACCCAAAGCCAGGATGCCTCCGGTTGATGTGCCGGAAAATAGATCGATATTCGCCAGATAATTTGGCGCTCTTTCTTGCAGGCGCTTGAGCAGAACGGCCGTAAAAATTCCCCGCAGCCCACCGCCGTCAATCGTTAATATCCGAAAGTGAGTCATGAAAACCTCCTAACAGAGTTTGTCACTTAACAGTATAGCAGAGAATTCCTGTGAATTGTTTCACGTTTTCGGCGCAGTCGGCGTTATAATCAGCATATGGAACCCTTAATGATTTCTGGTGATGCATTACGCGTCGATGATGTTGTGGCGGTTGCGAACGGCCGTTCCGTCCTTTTAGACCCGGCTGTTTTGCCCAAGATAAAACGCGCGCGCGCGGCGGTTGATCAGTTGGTGGCTGAAGGGCGGGTGGTTTATGGCATTACAACGGGATTCGGCCGTTTCAAGGATCGTATCATTTCCGCCGACCAGGTGCGCCAATTACAATTAAATCTGGTGCGTAGCCATGCCGTGGGCGTCGGGCCGGATTTGTCGCAGGAAGTGGTGCGCGCCATGCTGCTGGTGCGCGCCAATACGCTGGCGTTAGGACATTCCGGCGTGCGACCGGAAGTGATTATGCTGCTGCTGGATATGCTCAATGCGGGCGTGCATCCGCGCATTCCCGCGCAGGGATCATTGGGAGCGAGCGGCGATCTGGCGCCCCTGGCGCATTTGTCGCTGGTTTTGATTGGGGAAGGTGAAGCAGAAGTGGCGGGTGAATGGCTGAACGGCCGTTTTGCCTTGAAGCAGGTCGGATTAGAACCCCTGGAGCTACGCGCCAAAGAAGGATTGGCCCTGTTAAATGGCACCACCATGATGGTCGCCATAGGGGCTTTGCTTGTGCGGCGCGCGATCAACCTCGCATTGACTGCCGATATCGCCGCCGGTATGAGCCTGGAAGCGCTGCACGGCACCGACCGCGCCTATGACGAGCGTGTGCATTTGCTGCGCCCCCATCCACGCCAGATTGACTGCGCCGCCTTTTTACGCCAGGTGATTGCCGGCAGCCACCTGCTGCGCCCGCGCGACTCGCTTAACGTGCAGGACCCCTACACCTTGCGCTGCGTGCCGCAGGTGCACGGCGCGATGCGGGATGCGATTGCATACGCGGAATGGGTGATTAATATTGAGCTAAATTCCGTCAACGACAACCCGATAATTTTTGTGGATGAGGAGAGCGGGGATGTGGACGTGATTTCGGCCGGCAATTTTCATGGCGAGCCGGTGGCGATTGCGATGGATTATGCCGCCCTGGCGATGACTGAATTGGGCAACATGAGCGAACGGCGCGCGGCGCGTCTGGTGGATGCGGACAGCAACGGCGGCGTACTGCCGATGTTTTTGACGCAGCATGGCGGGCTGGAAAGCGGTTTTATGATGGCGCAGTATACGGCCGCTGCCCTGGCGTCGGAAAATAAGGTGCTGGCGCATCCCGCCAGCGCCGACTCAATTCCCAGCAGCGCCAATGTGGAAGATCACGTGAGTATGGGGGCGGCAGCGGTGCGCCAGGCGTGGCAGATTTTGCAGCATGTCGAAACGATTGTGGCAATAGAGCTGCTGCTGGCGGCGCAGGGCGTTGATTTCCGCTGCCGGGAATTAGGCGTCGACCAGGGGTGTATGGGCCGGGGAACGGCCGTCGCCTACGCCCACATTCGCCGGCATGTACCGTTTGTTGAAGAGGATGTCGTCTTAGCGCCGCTTATTGAGCGTGTACGCCGCCTGGTTGCGGATGGCGCAATCAAAGAAGCCGTTGAGGACCATCTTGGCCAGGGCGCATGAAAGTTAGTAAATTATCGATCTAATTTCTTCGCGTAGTCATTTAGGCTACTTTACCAAAAATCTCCCGCTTCTCAAACCAGGGTTTAAGGATCAAATAAGCGCCCAGGATGATGAGCAGCAGTGCGCCGTCAAGGGAATGCCAGCCAAGCAGTTGGCCGATGCCGCTCAACAAGGCTAGAATGCCCAGGAAGGTTGTAAAACCGCTTAATTTGACTCCGTAATAGTAGCGAGCAACATTCAAGCCGAGCATAATCAGGCCGATCCCAATTGACCACACCCCTTTTGGGATTGTGGCGGCCGGAACCAGGCTAAATCCGCCCAACATGATCAAGAAAAGGCCCCAACCAATTCCTTCGAGCCGCTTATTCATAGCGACTTTTTCCGGATCGTCCTGAATTTCCTCAGGCTCCTTTTCCTTCAAGTCTTCAGAAGCGCTGGTTCTGGCAGAATAGATCAGCCACACGCCGATTACGCCCAAAATAATTGCCGGGATAATGGGCATGTTTTCGTCCCCGATCATAAACATCATTCTGTCTGACGGCAATACAAAGGTTAATATTGCAATTAATACGGCTGCAGACAGACAAACAATCCCACCAACCAATCTACCTGTGTGCATGATTTACCTCCTGATGTGCGCTTTTTTTCTGAAAGACGCGCTTGTGTGAATTTTTTGCGGGCGAGAAAGAATAATCCGTAGTTACTTTTATTTTAACATAGAAAATCGCCGCCGGGATCATCCATGAGGGGTGATTGAGGGGTGATTCTGTCGAACTTGTTTCGAGATTTGCAGTTCCCAAAACAATGGCAGAACTTTAGTGGGTTTTCCGTTTTTGCCAGCCATACCAGATGAAAAAACCAATAACAAACAACCAGGTCATGCCTGATACAAACAGCCCTAAACGCCAGCCCGCCGGTTCATACCACATCTCAATTATGTGCGCGCCGGGGTCAAGCAGCACGGCGCGAAAAGCATAGTTGCCAACCAAAATGGGGGTCTCAACGCCGTCAACGGCCGTTTTCCAATCCGGGTGGTAAATGTCGGTCAGCAAAAAATAGGCCGGCTTATCGGTTGTCACTTCAAAAGCGGCTGCATTGGGGTCATATTTCAGGATTGTGATGTTTGATTGGCCCGGCGCCTGCACCAGCGGCGCGCCTTCCTCCAGAATGAGCAGCGTTTGGGGATCAAAATCAGCGGCGTGGGTCCGGTCGAAAGCGGTATCGTGGTCGCCAACCACTTCTGCATTAAACAGCACCGCCGCGCGCGGCAAAGCGAGGGTATTCAGATAAACCGTTACGTCGGGATCAGCTTCAAAAACCGGGACGAGGAAGTTGGTGTCTCCCGGTGGTTCGTTTTTGCCGCCAATCACATATTTTGCGCCCAGCAAATTGTAGGGCGTTGAGCCGCGAAAGCCGACCGAACCAATCGTGACGGCGTAGTTGGCAAGTTCCAGCGGATTGTAGACACCGCGAATTGAATACAGCTTTTCCAACTGCGGTAAATTTGGCTGCCACGCGCCTGTGGCAATGTCAATGCGGTGTATGCCGGGGTCATTTTTAAGGTATTCGAGCGCCGGACTTTCGGCGGCAAAGCCGGGCGTGGGATCGTTCCAGTCGACTTCGACATTGCGACCCAGGCCGATCAAATCCAGCGCCAGCCAAATGATGGCCAGCGCTGCGAAAAGCGCCGGCGCCAACCAGCTTTTTGAACGCGCCAGAATCAAAAACCAGCTTCCGGCGGCAAATGCGGCAAAGACGCCAAGTGCGCGCAGCATTTGTTGTTCATGTTGAGGAACGGCCGTAACCAACTGCGAGTACTGCCACAATAACATACCCACTAACAACACAGCCGCAAGGCCCGATCCCCACAAAAAGCCCCGCAGCGGCGGCGGCCGTTTTAGCAGCGCGTCAAACCCGTAGGCCGCCAACGCCGCCAGGCAGAAATCGAGCAGCAGCACAAACCGGGCCGGCACCTGGAAAGGGAAAAAAGGCAGCGCGCGCAGCAAAAAGGGATAAATCGGCGTGTTGGGTCCGGCCGCCAGCAAAAGCGCGACAATGGCGGCAATCATAAAAAACCAAGTCAGGCGGTTGCGGCGGGTCAGCAGGGCGACGCCGGCCAGGAAGAGGGTCAATACGCCCACGTAACCTACTTCGACGCGGGACCAATTGCCCCAGAAATCAACTTTTCCCCGGCCAAAAAAGTCGGGCGCCAGCAGAGCCGTTTAGCGCGCGCCAGGGGAGGGCATAATTGAGCGCGCGCGCAGCGTCGAATTCGGCGCGCACGGTATGCGACACCGCCTGCAGGGCCGGAAACAGGCTCATGGCGGCGATGCCAATGCCGATGATTGCCAGCAAAAGGAGATAAAGGAGGGAACGGCCGTTTCTATCCGCCATTGTCCTGTAAATTGCATATCCGCCCAGAAATGTCCCCAGCAAAAAAGTCATTTGCCCGTGGCCGGCCAGCGTGCTGACGCCTAACGCCGTCCCGCCGCCAATCGCCCAGGCAAGCCCATCAACGCGATTTTTTGCTCCGATTGCCCGGTGTAGACATAAAAAGATCAGCGGCAGCCACGCCGCGACGGCAATTAAATTCAGATTACCGATGTGGGAAATGAAAACGCCCGAAAACATAAACGCCAGCCCACCTGCCACGGCCGCCGGGCGCGCGAGGGGCTGTTCAGGCTGCAGCCCGCGCAAGCAGAAATACATAAAAACGCCTGCCAGAAAAACATGCAAAATCACCAGCCACTCGATTGCGGCGTAATTAAAATTGGGATTGATCAGAAATAGCAGCAGGTTGATAGGGTAGAAAATGCCGCTCTGGTTGTCGGCAATGAATGGATGTCCGGCGTATTGGTACGGGTTCCAAAGCGGGATGGTTCCTTCTGCAAAACTTTGAGCGGCAAAGCGGTACATGGGAAAAATAAAGGAAACCGAATCCCCGCCGCCGCGTGGAATCCAGCCCGTGCTGCTGACAACCGGCCAGAAGAATACCAGCGTGAAAGCTGCCAGCATAACGATTGCCAGTAAATCGAAAAGCAGTTCTTTATGATTTTTTTGGTGCTTTGTGGAATTTGAGAGCGCTTTTTTGTCTCGCGAGAGGATGGTCATAAAGAATTATCTTTCACAATCAGGTTAAAAATTTGTCCAAGTATAGCATAATTTCCTCTATAACTTTCCTTTGATCCTGGCGACAACCTAAAAACTTGGCGCAAAGCATGACAGGATTGAACTATGAGAAGTCCGACTTTTTAGTAAAGTCGGACTTCTTTGTTTGTCGATGGTAAAATTATGCGCTTATGTCTGGCCAGATGAATACTATCACGCGGCTAAGCCGGTATTGGCGGCTGGCGCTGCTGGCAATTTTACTGCTGGCGGCATTTTTGCGCTTTTGGCGCCTGGATTCGCTGCCGCCGGGTTTGTACCATGATGAAGCCTACAATGGGCTGGATGCGCTGTCATTATTACAAGGCAAAGTTTTCCCTCAATTTTATGAGGGGTGGGAGCTGTATGCGGCTGACGCCCACGCTGTAAATCCTCCTCTGGAAACGCGTTACCCCATTTTTTTTGAAGGCAATTACGGCCGTGAACCGCTGCACGTTTATTTGATGGCGCTCTCTATCAGCTTGTTGGGTGCGACGCCTCTGGCTGTGCGCGCTGCGCCGGCGGCGGCGGGCGTGCTGGCGGTGTTGACCACTTTTTTTGCCGCGCGCGCATTAATAAATGACCCGCAGCAGAACCGAAATCAGCAAATTTTGGTTCCATTGTTGGCTGCTTTTTTCCTGGCGATTTTGTATCCGGCGCTGCATTTTAGCCGCTTCGGTATTCGCGCAATGGTTTTTGCGCCGGTGGAGACGCTGGCGGTAGCCTGTTTTTGGCTTGGGGTGAATGCAAGTGATGCGCAGGCGGAAGTCGGCGCAAGCGAAGAGCGAAAAAGGCGTCGTCGTGTGTGGATGTGGTTTTTGCTGGCAGGTGTGTTTTTGGGGCTGGGGATTTATACCTTTGCCGCAGCGCGTTTGCTGCCTTTGGTTTGGGTATTATTTATTCCGCTCTGGTTTTGGATCGAACGCGGGGCGCTGCGTCGGTTTTGGAAGCCGGCTGTCGCCATGACAGGGATGGCGCTGTTAACAGCTCTGCCCATACTGCTATTTTTCTGGCAGTATCCGTATTATTTTGTTTTTCGGATTGCTTATGTGGCTAATCGAGGCAAGGGCGCGGTTGCAGACAAGGCATGGCTGACCTGGTTATTGAATGTGGGGCGGGTTTTGCGAGGATTTTTCTGGCAAGGAGAGACGCATTTACGGCATAATTTACCGGGACGGCCGTATCTCGATCCCATTCAAGCCGTTTTTTTTATAGTTGGGCTGGCCGCCACATTACGAAAAATAGTGCGCCCGCGCAGTTTGTTTTTGCTCATCTGGCTGGGCGTCATGCTGCTGCCGTCCATACTGAGCGGAGACGCGCCGCACTTTGGGCGCCTCACAGGCGCGGCGGCCCCGGCGGCGATTTTGATGTCGCTGGGCGTTGTATGGACCTTTGAAACCATCCGTGGAGAAAAACTTGCATTGAGCCGGCGCGCGCGCCGAATTCTGACGGGCTTTCTGTGCTTGACGCTGGGCGTGAGCGCCTTTTTGACCGCGCGCGACTATTTTGGTCGTTATGCCAATCACCCTGACCTGGCGCGCGATTTTTATCTGCCAGATTGGGAACTTGGGCAGGCCGCTGCGGCGCTGCCGCCCGAGGCCAGCCTCTATCTGACGCCGGCGCAGGAAGAACTGGCGACGATTTATTTTGCGCTGCAAGACCCGGAGCGCCTGCGTGATTATAATGGCGCAGCCGGCGCAGTTCCGGCGGGAATTCCCGGCCAACCGGCGACCTATTTTGTGCGGCCGGGAGATCGAAAAAGTTTACATAATTTGGAGAATTATTTTGCGCAAGGTCAAAGCGGGGCAGGTGGAAATGGATTTGTGCCGTTTGAGATTACGGCCGTTACCGCGCGCGACCAATCTAACCAACCGCTCAACCATAACTTTGACACACAGATTAAGCTGCTGGGCTATACTCTGAAACGTGATAATGGCGCGCTTGATGTGGTCCTCACATGGCAGGCGCTGGCGCCAATCGACCGGGATTACACTGCCTTTGTGCATCTGCTCGACGCCGATGGACAGCTATTAACGCAGCTTGACCGCCCGCCCGCCGGTTATCCTACAAGCGATTGGCAGCCGGGGGAGATTGTGGTAGACACATATACAATTCAACTGCCGGATCAACTGTCTGCAGGTGTGAAAGTGCAGACCGGCTTTTATTATTTACCGACATTGGAGCGGCTGGGAGAAACGGCCGTTTTTGACCTGAACTGATCATGGTGAAAATTCAAACCTGGCAATGAAAAACTGGCTGCTGCAAAAACCGCTGCGCGCTTTTGGGCTGGGCCTGCTTATCCTGCTCATCCTGTTTATGTGGCCTGTACTCTGGCCGCCGGCGGGGCAGGCGCTGGGTGGACTGGATATGCGCGGCTTGTTTTATCCCTGGTTATCGCAGGCCAAAGCCGCTCTGCAAAGCGGCCATTTGCCCTTATGGGATGCGCAGCAGTTTGCGGGGTATCCGTTCTTGAGCAATCCACAGGTCGCGCTCTTTTATCCGCCCACCTGGCTCATAATGGTTTTACCGCTTGAAGCAGGCATCAGCCTGTTTATCTTGCTGCATTTATGGCTGGCCGGCGTGGGGATGTTCCAATTTATCCGCGCCATGCAAGGCACGTTGCTGGCGGCGGCTCTGGCCGGTATTGCGTTTGCCTTTAGCGGATTTCTGAGCGTGCGCGTATGGGCCGGCCATATCGGTCTTGTGGCCACCGACGCGTGGCTGCCCTGGCTGCTGCTCGCTTATTGGTGGAGTGTGCAGCGCCGCTCCGCATGGGCGGGCGTGATTGCAGGGGTACCGTTTGCCCTGGCCATATTGGCCGGCCACACAACCTCGTTGCTCTATGTGGGCTTGATTTGGGCCGCATTTGCGTTTTATGTAGGCGTGACCACCCGTGCCTGGCGCCTTGTGATCAAACAATTTTTACTGGCCGTGGGCGTGGGACTTTTGCTGAGCGCCGTGCAGCTGCTGCCCTTGCTGCAATTTACAACCGTTTCATCACGCGCAGCGGACGCCACGCTGGAATTTTCAACCGCTTTTTCATTTCCTCCCGCACATCTGGTCACGCTGCTGGTTCCGGAATTTTTTGGCGAGCCGCTGCGCGCCGGCTATTGGAGCGTGCCCAATTTTGAAGAATTGACTTATTACATGGGCATTTTGCCGTGGCTGGGATTGATTTTGGCGCTGCGCAAGCCCAACCGGGCAGTCATTTTTTATCTTATTTTAATGGCCGCCGGCATGCTGCTCGCTTTTGGCAGCTACGGCTTTTTGTATGGTCTGGCCTACAACCTGCTGCCGCCATTTCGTCTGGCGCGCGCGCCGGCGCGGGCGATGTTTCTGGTTTTGTTTGCCGGAATTGGGCTGCTGGCAACGGCCGTTTCCACCTGGCAAAAACAACCAGACGAACAAGCCCTCAATCCACTGCTGCGCTGGACGTTGGGCATTGGGTTTGTGGCCGGCATCGCCGTGATTGCAGCCACCGGCGCCGTTTTTATGAGCCAGCACCCCTCTGACACAAGCGGGCGCTTATGGCATCAACTTGGCGGCTGGGGAACGGCCGTAGCTCTTTTTCTCGTCAGCGGCGTTTTGTTATGGGGTTTTCTGAGCGTAACAGATTCCCGGCGCAAACTATGGCTGGGAATCGGCGTGATATTGGTATTATTGGTTGATCTATGGACATTTGGCGCTAAATTTTTGCGCCTGGAACCGATGCAGCCCGACCCGCTTTGGAACGACGCCGTGACCATTATCGGGACGCCGCCCGAACGTATTGTACCCTGGGGCGTTTCGATCTTCAGCCAAAATGGCGCCGGACAGGTCGGTTTAAGCTCTGTTTTTGGCTACAATGCGCTGGAAATTGGCACAAATACAGCGCTGACCGCTTCTATTCCCGATCCGCGCTCGACCGCTTATGACATTTTGGGCGCCAAATATGTGCTGGCGACAACGTCGCTGGATCAATATTTGGATGGGGAACGGCCGTTGACCTTGATTGGCCAGCAAAACAACACCTGGGTCTATGAACGTGCGCGCACCATGCCGCTTGCCCGGCTCGTCACGCAGATTGAGATAATTCCCGACGCCGCAGCGGCGATTGCCCGCATCCACGCGCCGGATTTTGATCCGGCCACCACAGCAATTTTGGCCGAAAACCCGGATTGTGAACTCACCCCGACGGGAAATCCGGGCACGGCCGAAATCGTTTCACAGGCTAACGGCTATTGGGAAATCAAGACACAAGCTGAAGCGCCGGCGCTGCTGGTGCTGAGCGAAACGGCCTATCCCGGCTGGCAGGCCACAATTGACGGGCAAGAAGCGCCGCCGCTGACGGCCTATACGACCATTCGCGCCGTGTGCGTGCCCGCCGGCGCGCATACGGTAGTGTGGCGGTTTGCGCCGCAGGTTTATTGGGCAGGTGGATTATTAACATTGACGGGTTTGTTGTTAGTGGCAACGGCCGCTATCAAATTACGCCGGCAGAGAAAAAAGTAGACCGTTCAGTTACAAATCAAGTGAAGGTGAGACGGCGCGGTATGGCCTGAGCGCGCAGCAGAATTAAGCCGGCGCCGGTCATGATGACCAGGTTGAACAGGGTATCGAGGCGTATGGAGCCAATTTGAGGCGTTGGATCGCCGCGCAGCAGCGTCACGATCAATTGGATCAGGCTCAGGCCGCAAAGCGTTATCCAAAAAAGGTTTTGTTGTTTTCCTCGCCGCCACAGCCAGAGTACACCCAGAAACAAAATCAATTTCAACAGCAAGCCAATCAACTGGGTCTGGTAGCGCAGGGCGAAAACGCCAAAATCATCAGGCAGGTCAGCCGCGAGCAAACCGATAAAAGCGGCGCGTCCATAGGCGCAGCCTTCCAGGTAGCAGGCCAGCCAGCCGGCGGCGCAGATCAGGACAAGGGCGGGGGAGAAGAGGTTGGCATACTGGGTAAACGGCCGTTTCTGCCAGCGTGCCCACAGCCAGAGAAACAACAAGCCGCCCAACAAAGCGCCCAGATAACTTAATCCGCCGCGATCGAGCTGATATGTTTCATACGGCCGTTGCTGAAAATAATCCCAGCGCGCGCCCACAAAAAATAAGCGCCCGCCCAGCAGCGCGCCAATCATAATCAGCAGCCACGCCTCCATCCAGTTTGGCGCCGGATAACGGCGCGCCAACCGCGCGGTTAAAGTCATGCCGGCCAAAATGCCCACTGCAAACATTATCGTGTAGCTGTAAATGAAAAATTGCCCATAGCGCCCCAAAATTGGATACATACGGATAATAGTAAACGCGACTTCCCAATGGGGCAAAATTGTGGCCACACCAGCCTCGAATTTGTAGAGTTTATGATGAGAAAAAATTGAATTGGGCCAGTAAACTTATGAAAATGAAAATAGATATATTGTGCAATTATTCACAAATAGTTTTTTGAGAGGATAAATATGATAGATAAAAATGAATTTCAGCGCCCACGTGTTGTCATCGTGGGGGCGGGGTTTGGCGGCTTGTGGGCTGCCCGGGCCTTCAAACAGGCGGACGTTGATATCCTTTTGATTGATCGCAATAATTACCACACCTTTTTGCCTTTGCTTTATCAGGTCGCGGCGGCGGAATTAGACCCGTCCCAAATTGGCTATCCCGTGCGCTCGATTTTTCGTGATTTTGACAACGTCGATGTCATGTTGGCTAATGTCGAGCGGATTGACGTGCAGCAGCAGGTAGTTGTGACTGATGCGGCGAATGTTGATTATGATTATCTCATTCTGGCAACCGGCAGTGTATCGAGCTTTTTCAGCATACCGGGCGCGGCTGAGAATACCTTTACCATGAAATCCATCGAGGCGGGCATTGTTTTGCGCAACCATATTTTGCGTATGTTCGAGCAAGCGACGCATGAAGCGGATCCGGAGCGTCGCCGGCGCATGTTGACCTTCGTGGTGATTGGCGGCGGTCCCAGCGGCGTTGAATATGCCGGCGCGTTATCGGAGTTGATTCGCGGCCCGCTGGCGAAAGATTATAAACACCTCGACTTGACAGAAGTGCAAGTAGTTTTGGTGGAAGGTGGGCAAAATTTATTGCTTGCTTTTCCTGACACTTTGGGGGAATATGCGATTGAACG
Source organism: uncultured Chloroflexia bacterium (assembly GCA_963701435.1). GTDB lineage: Bacteria > Chloroflexota > Anaerolineae > Promineifilales > Promineifilaceae > JAACFF01. The sequence goes on from CAVPAL010000007.1 coordinate 91,488, forward strand.
GTTACAAAAGATGCAGGTTGATTTGCGTTTAGGTAAATTGGTGAATGCAGTTACGCCGCAGGCAGTTTATCTCAATGATGGCGCCATGATTCCCACGGAAACGGCCGTTTGGACTGCCGGCGTAGGCGGTGAAGGGATTGGTACACGTTCAGGGCTTAATATTCGGCGCAACAGCACGCTCAAAGTCACACCCACCTTGCAACTGCCCGGATTAGAAAATGTATATGCGATTGGCGATCTGGCTGCTTTTGAATTGGAAGACGGCGGCTTTTTGCCGATGGTTGCGCCCGTCGCCATGCAGCAGGGTGAAGTGGCAGCAAAGAATATCCAACGGCAGATAGCTGGAGACAAGCTTGAAACGTTCGAATATCATGATAAAGGCTCGATGGCAGTAATTGGCCGCAATTCGGCCGTGGCTCAAATTGGTAGCCGCGCTTTTACCGGTCATTTTGCCTGGCTGATCTGGCTGGTGGTGCATTTGATGCAGTTGATCGGTTTCCGTAATCGCCTTTTTGTGCTGCTTAACTGGGCCTGGACCTACTGGTTCTTTGAAAATATGGTGCGCATCATTGTTTCTGATAAGGCGTATGAGGCGATGCAAGCGAACCAACAGGAACTTTTGGAAGATTAAAAACGATAATAAAAAAACAGGCAGGATGGGCACGCAAAAACATATTGCGCTGGTATCCCACGATAACAAAAAGGATGATTTACTCGAATGGGCGCGCTATAACCGGGAACGGCTGGCCGGTCACAAATTGTACGGCACCGGCACGACGGGCTGGTTGATGCAGCAGGAATTGGATCTGCCGGTCACCCGTTTCCAGAGCGGCCCGCTGGGCGGTGACCAGCAGTTGGGCGCAAAAATTGCGGAGCAGGACATCGACTGCCTGATATTTTTCTGGGATCCGCTAATATAAAACCTTATGCCATTGTGCCGGTTGGCTCCAGGCGAGTAAAGCCATTGCGCGTGGTGCGCCATAGGTCGGCGACAATGGGCAGCATCGATATAGCCCACAATAAATAAGCTGTTCCGTGTAAAATACTCTGCACAGAGGGCGTAAAGATACTGGCCCACAAAAACAAGCCGCCCAGGTTGACCATTACAAAGCTGAACCATGTGCCGCCAAGGTTCGCTTCTTCGTCCGGCAAGAAAAAACGAGAAAAAAAGTAGGGCACAACCGCATAGCTAAATTGCAACAACCAGCCGTATATCAGGGCCTGGGGCGCATTGGCTTCAATGGTTGCGCCCGGTAGGCTTCCAACGCCAAACAAGACGAACGGCGCCATAAAAATCGGCGCTAAAAGCCAGAAGTAGGAAAAGATTAGATGCGCTATGCCGGGCGTCCACGCCTGACGGTCGCCCCAGAGCGGCTTGATGATGTTGAATAGCAGCCAGGTTGTGGCTGCCAGGTGCAGCAGTAAACCGGGAACCAGCAGGTAATTGTTGGCGAACCAGGGACCAAAGATCAGACCAAATGCGCCCGCCGCCATTAACCAGAAAATGGGCGTGATGGATTTGGGATTGGCAAACGGCCGTTGCGCCCATACAGGATATAGATCAACCAGCAAACCGGCAAAAACCAATGACATCAAACCCCAATTATTGGCGTGGATATGTACCTCTTTGGCATTACCACTGATCAATAACGCCTGCGACCATCCAGAAAACAGGCCGGTTCCCACAATAATTCCAACTAAAAAATAAACCAAACCGGCAATGTAAAACTTGCGTCCCTGGCCGGTTGGGCTGCTGATATTAACGGGTTCTTTTGTCGTGGAGCGTATACTGGCTAACTGAACTATCAACAAGGCGGTAGCGATTAATACCAACATGCCGCCGCTGATGATTGGCAGAGAATTGACTAATGGGATGCCTATCAATAACAAGGCAATGCCTGTATTCAGCGTCAACCAGATATCCCAGCGCATTTTAGGCCGGGGCTGACCATAGTGTATTGCTGATAAATACGGCAGCGCCCCAAAAATGATTTGAGTCAATACGCCTAAGGTGATCAAATGAACACGTAACCAGACCATGCCGTTGAACCAGGGTAGGATGTGCAGACTGGCAAAAGAAGCCTCTGCCGCCGCTAATATGGCCAATGTGATATAAAGTACCGCCATCAATAAATAGGGAATCATAAACCGCCTCCAGATTGGGTGAAAAAACATTTGTCGTAAAACTTCATGGGGTCACCTGACACGACTGATGCAAGCGCAAATTTTTAACGACTTCACAGTTGACAATAAGATGAATCGTTTCTGCTTCAACACAGGCAACCAGATTGGGTGGTATCAAACGATATTCAGACGTGACCGGCAAACGGCCGAGTACAATGTAGGTTGTTTGGCCGCTTTGATTAACCAGAACACCTGCGGAAAAACCGGCGCGGTCGCCTTCACAGGTCAGAATGATCATGCCGCGGTGGATATTGATTGGCCGGCCCGGCATGGACGAAAGTTGTATACGGCCGTTAACCATAATCCTATCTTGTTGTTTTGTGTCCACTAAATTGCCCAATGCAAAATTGCCCAATGCAAAATTGACCAATGCATAAACTATTTCGCTCAGATGAATACAGAAAGCATAGCGTCTAAACGATTTAATGTACACGACTTTTGTCGGGTTCCACGACTTTTGTCGGGTTCCACGACTTCTGTGGGGTTTTTAGAGCTGGTTGTCAACCAGACTACTCGACTTTTCTCTCTAGCGCCGGACGATCCAGGATGCGAATAATACGCCTTTCTACTTCAATCAAACCTTCTTGTTCCAGTTCGCGCAAGGCTCGTTGGATAACGTCGGGAACGGTGCCCAGCCGCGCAGCCAATTCCGCTTGGGTATACCAGCGGGGACGCAGCAGCACATCACCTTCGGCGCTTTCCAACAGTAAACGCGCCAATCGACCGGTTACGGGACGCAGGGAAAGGTCGGTGACGAGGGAAACAAGATGCATAAGCCTGTCGGCCATCTTTGCCAGGACAAATTCGGCGAAATACGGCCGTTCTCGCACCAATTTCATCACCATATCACGGCGAATCAGCCAGACGCCCGCCGGTTCAAGCGCAACGGCCGTTGCCGGATTTGGCTTGTCGGAAAATGCGCCAACCTCATAAAACGTGTTGCCGGCTTCCAAAAAACTGAGAACTTGTTCACGACCGTTTATTGACACCTTTACCACTTTCAACCAACCATATTGTAGATAGTAGAATCCGGCTGATGCTTCCCCTTCCAGCACCACAACTTCTGCGGCGGCATATTCACGCCAAACAGCCCCCTGAACCAGAATTTGCAGCGTTGCTTCATCCAATCCGCTGAAAAACGGATTATTACGCAAATGTTCAATAAGCTTCCTGGGTGTTGGTTTTGAACTCATGCGGTAATTGTGACATATAAGCGCCGCCAAGGCATATTGGCGTATTCAAGAACTGTCAGGTTTCTCAAAACCTGGCAGGGCTGGTCTTAGGAAAATAAAAAAACGCCAGTGTCCAGTCAAAAATAATGCCGCCTACAAGTTGGAAATTCGCCTGATCAATGGTAAAAATATGGCCATCTGGCAACAAGCAAATGCAACGATATCACGGCTTGATCACAAGACAACTTGACCACAAGAGTACCCGCCTATAAAACTCACTAAGGAGATATTTCGTGGAAATCAAAATCCTGCCCCTAGACTCCGCTGAAGCAAAAGAAGCCCCTACAGAGGATTTCGGTTTTGGTAATATGTTTGCCAACCGCATGTTTATGCAAAAGTTTACGCGCGGCGTGGGCTGGCACGACGCTCAAATTTGCCCATACCATAATTTTTCGCTGCCGCCCTCAACGGCCGTTTTCCATTACGCCCAGGAAATCTTCGAAGGCACGAAAGCGTACCGGCGTGAAGACGGCAAAATCAATCTCTTCCGCCCCTGGGAAAATGTCAAACGCTTTAACCGCTCTGCTGCGCGCATGGCGATGCCCGCCGTTGATGAAGAAGATCATTTAGACGCCATCATTAAGCTGGTGGAATTGGAAGCAGCATGGGCGCCAGCTGCGCCGGGCGCATCACTCTATATTCGCCCGGCGATGATTGCCAGTGATGCAGCGCTGGGCGTTTATTCCAGCAATACCTACATCCATTTTGTGATTGTCGGGCCGGTAGGCGCTTATTTCAAAGAAGGCTTTAATCCGGTTCCGGTTTATATTTCCGATAGCTACCGGCGCGCCGTGCGCGGGGGCTGTGGGGCGGCCAAGACGGGCGGCAACTATGCGGCCAGTTTGTTTGTGGGTGAGGCTGCCAAAAAGAAAGGTTATTCGCAGGTGCTGTGGCTGGATGCAGTTGACGGCCGTTACGTTGAAGAAGTCGGCGCAATGAACATTTGTTTTGTGTATGAAGGCAAGAAAATTGTCACACCGCCCCTCAGCGACAGCATCCTGGCCGGCGTTACGCGGGATTCGGTGCTCAAAATGGCGCCGGACCTCGGATATGAAGCGGTCGAAGCGCCGGTTGATGTGTACAAAATGCTTGATGATATAAAATCAGGCAAGATGACTGAGGTGTTTGGCTGTGGCACAGCGGCTGTTATTGCGCCCGTAGGCAAATTTGGTTTTGAGGATGATGAATTTGTCATCAATGACAACCAGCCTGGCCCCGTTGCCGGCCGACTTTTCAAGGCTTTGACGGATATTCAATACGGCCGTGTTCCTGATCCTTATGGCTGGACATTAACAATTGGCGAGTAGATAGCTTTCAAACGCCGATTGACAGTTTCTGGCAGTAGAAAAAGCTAAACTTATAGTTGTTGACATGAAACAAAAGTTCAACTTCATGCACGAAGTTGAACTTTTAATTTTGGATTTTATCATGCAAGATGACAATCGGATTTGTGGTTGTCGTTTTCGTTTGTTTGGAGGTACTGATGCGTCAAGTTGCAATCTTAGGCGTTGGACAGGTTCCGGTGCGCGAGCATTGGGATCGTTCCATCCGCCAGTTAGCGGTGGACGCCGGCCGTGACGCCATGGAGGACGCCGGTGTTGAACGCGTCGACGCGATTTACGTTGGCAATATGACCAGCGGAAACTTAAACCAACAGCGGCAGTTGGGCGCCCTGGTAGCAGACTTCTTAGGCCAGTGGGGCGTTGAAGCGGTAAAAATGGAGGCGGCCTGTGGTTCGGCCGGCTCGGCCATGCGCCAGGGGATACTGGCCGTTTCCAGCGGCGAGTTGGATGCTGTCCTGGTAATTGGCGTTGAAAAAATGTCCGAAACGCTTGGCAAAGAGACGACTTCGGCCCTGGCGACGGCCGCAGACGCCGATTATGAAATCGTACAAGGCGTCTCCTTTGTGGGTTTGAATGCCCTGATTATGCGTCGCTATATGCATGAATATGGATACAACCGGCAAGATTTCGCACCCTTTGCCTTGAATGCCCATGCAAATGGCGCTAAAAATCCCAATGCCCTATTTCGCAAAGCGATCAGCCAGAAGGTGTGGGATGAAGGCCGTATCGTCGCCGATCCCATCAGCCTATTTGACGCTTCCCCGATTGGCGATGGGGCCGCAGCGCTGCTGCTGGTTCCGGCCGAAAAAGCGCCAAACGCCGTACGCGTCGTCGGTTCTGCGTCTTCTACCGACACACTGGCGATTCATGATCGTGAAGATATACTGTGGCTGAAAGCGGCCGAATTGTCCTGCCGCTCCGCGATGGCGCAGGCCGGCATCGCTCCTGAGGACGTCGATTTTTTTGAGCTGCATGACGCCTTTAGCATCATGGCGGCGCTTTCGCTGGAGGCGTGTGGCTTTGCCTTGCCGGGCGAAGGGGTAAAAGTGGGGCAGGAAGGGGGCATTTTGCCCACAGGCCGTATTCCTGTTTGCACGATGGGCGGTTTGAAAGCGCGCGGGCATCCCGTGGGCGCAACCGGTCTTTATCAATTGGCCGAGGCGACGCTGCAACTGCGCGGCGAGGCCGGCGCGGCCCAAATTGATGGCGCTCGCATTGGTTTGACGCAAAATATTGGCGGCAGCGGCGCAACAATTGTGACGCATGTGCTGGCGCGACCGAATTGATTTGGTGAATAGCAAGAAGTAAACAGTTTGACCCACAGTTTTTTTGAGCGTTTGCTTTATCGTTTTCGCAAACAGGAAGAATTTACGCGTGATTATTCACCGCTTTATGCGGCGGAATTTGGCGCTGTTGGGGATTGGTTGGAATTTAAGCCTGACGATCCGCTGGCGGCATGGCTGCTGGATGCCGTTAACGGCCGTACCGCATTTGACGCGCCCATTTTGCTGTTAGCAGGTTTACATCGTGATGTTTTGCTGGGGGCGGAAGGCACGGCCGTTTTATCATCCTATTATCCCTCTGTTACTGATATGGCGCTGCCCGCCGATAAATCGGATAAAGTTTTTCGCCAGGCATTCTATGAGGCTGTTATGGCGCGGCGCGATTCTCTGGCAGAGTTTATTCAGACCCAGACCGTGCAAACGAATGAAACGGGGCGCGGCATTATCTGGCTGCTGCCTGTGAGCATGACTCCCTGGAAACGCATGCATCTGGTTGATTTGGGCGCCAGCGCGGGCTTGAACCTGGTTGCTGAGCAGCGCGCTTTTCGGTTTTTTGATGAGAACGGCCGTTTCCAGCACGATCTCGGGCAGGGGCAGCCAGTTCAGTTTCAAATTAACGCCCGCGGCAAAGGTCCAGATTGGGAGCGATTGGCAAATCCGGGGCCTCAGATTATTAGCAGAATTGGTTGTGATTTACGGCCGTTTCCCCTCGCAACAAAATTAGATCAACAAACCCTGGCGGCTTTTATCTGGCCCGACCAGACAGCCCGCATGCTGCGCCTGCGTGAAGGAATTGCCGCCTGGCGCAATATTCAAACAACGGCCGTGCCTGTACAGCTTTTTGCAGCCAATTTGCCAGATGATTTACCCGGCTTTTTGCAAAAGCACATACCAGAATCATCTCATCCCGTGGTTCTTTACAATACCTTCATCACCATGTATCTGGCCGAGCGCGACGCTGCGCTGCGAACACACATCGCAGCCTGGGCAGAAAATCAACCGCGCCCCGTTTTATGGCTGCAATGGGAACCGCCGTCTAATTTGGGCATCAACGTCGGGTCTGAACCAGAATTTGGTTGGCTGCTTTGGACGGCCGATTTATGGCAAAACGGCCGTCATCAGCGGTGGCTGCTGGGCTGGATCCATCCCCACGGCCATACGGGGCAATGGCTGCCCGGCATTCAGGAATGGCAGGTATACCATAACGCTTGAGCAGGTTCAGTTCTAAAACCGCTAAAATCCTAAGAGCTTTTCCAAAGCCGTGCTAAAAATCTAGCAAAAACTACACAAACTTATAAAACCTTGCTATATTTCTACAGATTGTCAACTGGAGTTAATGATGGACAGCGAGTGGCTTAATTTGAGTGATGCAGCAGAAATTTTGGGCGTTCACCCATCTACCGTACGGGCGTGGGCCGACCGGGGTGACTTACCCACGCAGCGTACCTCGGGCGGGCATCGTCGTTTCCGGCGCGTTGACGTTGAAACGCGCGCAGCCACAGAAGGCAACAGCCGCGAAGCCGGCGCGCAGCTTATTATCCAGACGATGCTGGGGCGCGCGCGTTTTGAATTAACTGATGGGGTGTTAAACAATGAAACCTGGTACCAACAGTTAGACGCCGGAGCGCGCACCACTTCGCGGGAAATCGGCCGTCAACTGCTGCACCTCGTGGCCCATTTTTTGACGCATCCGCACGATCAAACAACCCTATCACAGGCTCGTGAATTAGGTCATGCTTATTTTTTGCTGGGAAAAGATAATGGGCTGTCTTTGGTAGAAACAACCCAGGCTTACCTGTTTTTTAGTGAATTTCTCTCACAAACGATTTATGACATGACCCTGGCCGCCGGCAGCCAAAGCCCCACCGATTGGCGGCAGCTTCGCAATCAGGCGGTTGCATTTACAAATGAAATCTTGTTAGCGTTGATAAAGGCTTACGAATTAAATGAGTGTAAAAACCCCTGAAAAAACCTTTACTTTCTGGCGCGCCTTACGCCTGGGCAGTTTCCATATCGGCTCGGCGATGGGCGACATTCTGGTGACGAGCATCTGGAACCGTGTGATGATTTCTAATTTTGGCATTGCGGCGCTGCCGGTGAGTTTTTTGATTGCGCTGCGTTACCTGCTTTCCCCCTTAAGCTTATGGGCCGGCTTTTTATCCGACAATAAGTTAATACTGGGTTTGCAGCGCACGCCGTATATCTGGCTGGGGCGCGGCATGATGCTCGGCTCGCTGCCGCTGCTTGGTTTTAGCCTGATGCGCCTGGGTGAAAATCAGAGTGACGCCGCCGGATGGGCGCTGGCGACGCTTTCTTCGCTTTTATACGGGATGGGTACGTTGATTTCGGGTAGTCCTTATCTGGCTCTTGTGCGCGATTCTGCGCCTCCTGAGAAGCAGGGGTTGGCAATTAGTTTTGTTGAAACGATGCTGATTATTTTCTTTGCCATTACCGGTATCACCTTCAGCCTCTGGATGGAAGTGTACAATGAAGCGATTTTCTGGCAGATGGTAGCGGCGACAATGCTGGTGGGTGGTTTTTTCTGGTTTTTTGCGATTGTGGGGGTGGAGAAACGGAAAACGGCCGTTTCCAATTCGCAATCATATGCAGTCGAAAAACCTGACTTCAGAACCACGCTGCGTAAAATCTGGCAAGACCGGCGCACGCGTAGTTTTTTCCTTTTTTTAGCGCTGGCAACTGCATCCGCCTGGGCACAAGATGCTATTTTGGAGCCTTTTGGAGCGGATGTGTTTGATCTCACGGCCGGGAGAACCACGCGCTTTAACAGCTACTGGCAGGCAGCAACAGTCGTTACTTTGATTGCAGCCACAATAATTTGGCGCAAACGCCCCCCGGAGCGCCAAAACAAAATTGCAAGCAGCGGACTGCTGGTGATGGCGTCCGGCATGTTGCTGCTTGCGTTTGCAGCAGCAAGCGGGCAGACAGGTCTGATTGAAATAAGTTTGCTCTTATTTGGCGGGGGATTTGGTGTTTACACCTTTGGCGGACTCAGTTTAATGGCGGTCATGTCATCTGACAAAGCCGCAGGGGCATATTTAGGTTTATGGACCGTTTCGGTTTTACTGTTTAAGGGTATTGGAACATTTTCCGGCGGCGCGCTGCGGGATTTATTTTTTCTCAACTGGGGGCTTGCGCCCGGCTTGGCTTATAGTCTGGTTTTTGGAGTGGCGGCTTTGGGGCTGGTTCTGGCAGTTTGGATACTCTCGCGTGTTGATGTGCTTGGTTTTGCGCGCGACGCCGGCCGCGTTATTAGCCGTACTGAAGTGCAAATTGCCGGCGCCGATTAGTTTTTTGACGTGATGAACCGGATTATTAGATAAAATCTAAGGGGAGCTGCCGGATAACGGCCGTTTCCAGATTACTCACGCCCACACCCAACAACCTTACCGGTTTGCCCGGCGGCCAATTCTCCTGCCAAAGCGCATGCGCCAGCCGAAAAATATCAGCCTCTTGGTCAATACCGACGCTCACGCTGCGCTGGCGCGTAAACGTCGTGAAATCTGCCCAGCGCAGTTTTATATTGACGGTTTGGGCCAGCAGCTCTTTTTTTTGCAGCGAGCGCGCGAGGGCGGCGCACATTTTGCGCAACTGCTGCTCCAGGATAGATGCATCGCTGATATCCTGGTTGAAGGTCCATTCCTGGCTGATGCTTTTAGCCGGTCCCCGTTCTGTATGAACCTTACGATTGTCCTCTCCGCGTGCGCGGCGCTGCATATCTGGCCCATGATGACCAAAGCGCGCTTTGAGCACAACTGGGTCTACCTGGGCCAATTGGCCACACGTCTCAATTCCTAACTCTGCCAGACGTTCGGCTGTGCGTGGGCCAATCCCCCAAATGACGCGGGTAGAAAGCGGGGCTAAAAATTTAGCTTCCGCGCCTGGCTGCACGATCGTACAGCCTTGTGGTTTGTCAAAATCTGAAGCGACTTTGGCGACGAGTTTGCTGGTTGCCAGTCCGACTGAGCAGGGGAGCTGAGTTTGGGTGAAAACGGCCGTTTGGATCTCACGCGCATTTTCTTCCGGCTGCGTTTGTTCACTGAGATCGATGTATGCTTCATCCACGCTGATTTGCTCCAGCGGGCCGAAAGGTTTTAGCAGGTCCATTACCTGCCGTGAACAGGCGCGAATTCGCAACCAGTCGGCCGGCACAATTTTAAGCTGTGGGCACAAGCGCACGGCGCGGCTGGTCGCCATGGCAGAACGAATGCCGAGTTTGCGCGCCTCGTAGCTGGCGGATGAGACCACGCCGCGCGATTGGGGTGGTCCGCCGACGACAAGCGCAATATCGCGATCTTCGGGATGATCCAAAATGTGGACATTGACATAAAATGCATCCATGTCAAGATGCAAAATTGCGCGGGGCCAATTCATTGTGGGGCAGGGGCGCACCAATATATGCGCTCAATTAGGCAGACACAAACAACATATGAAGGATACAAAGCATTACCCAACGGTGATTAAATCGCGCGGAAAAGTCGTTAATGTGCGCTGGCCATCAGGCGTAATGACGACATTATCTTCAATGCGCACGCCGCCGCGACCCGGCAGATAAATGCCCGGTTCGACCGTGAAGACATTACCTGCCGCCAATTGGGTTATGTTACCGGCTACGATTGAAGGTTCTTCATGTACTGATAAACCGAGGCCATGGCCGGTGCGGTGGATGAAGTAATCGCCAAAACCTGCCGCTTCAATCACCTCGCGCGCGGCGCGATCGACTGCTTCACAGGTAACGCCAGGTTTAGCGGCCGCTTTTCCGGCGGCGTTGGCCTGTTTAACGGCTGCATAAATCCGCTGAAATTCCGGTTCAATTTCGCCTACGCCAAATGTGCGCGTGATGTCGGATGGATAATCGTCGACAAAAACGCCCCAATCGATCACGAGCAAATCGCCGGCCTGCAACGGCCGTTCCGTGGGAACGGCATGTGGCGAAGCGCTATTTGGTCCGGCGGAGACAATAGGCCCAAATGCATTGGCTGCGCCGCCGGCGTCCAACAGCTCGCGGGTGAGCATAGCGGCGACTTGCTTTTCCGACATCCCAATCTTTATCTGCGGCAGCAAAGCATGCATGGCCGTTTCGGCAGCGGCGATTGCTTTTTCTAAGGCAGCAATTTCGCCCGTATCCTTGACCAATCGCAGGGCGTCCAGCGCTGGTTCTGCGTGGCTTGTTTGCAGCCCGGGGGCCGCCCGATGGAGTTGTTCCAGCTCAAGCACGCGCATATGCAGCGCTTCCACGCCCCAACGCGCGTTAGCCAGTCCCAAAAGGTTGCTGGCACGCTGGAAAGCAGCAGAAAATCCCTCCTCATCGCGCCAGCCAAAAATGCGCTCAGAGTTGATGCCGGCTTGTTGCGCCTTAATGGCTTCAAGATTGGGAATCAGGATTGCAGGTTCTCTATTGGCGGGTACAAAGAGTAAAATCGGCCGTTCGCTAACATGGACATGGATGCCGCTGATATAAAGCAAATTGGGGCCCGGCATCAACACCACGCCGTCCATTAGATGGTTTTGCATGACCGTCTGTAATTTCTTTAATCGATTTTTATGCATATTTGGTTCTTTTTATGGGTTTTCATCAATTTCGAGCAGAGGGACGCCCGCTTCGATTGAATCGCCGGGCGCACAGTGGATTGCTTTAACAACGCCATCTTGGGGCGCTTGAATGGGAATGACCATTTTCATCGATTCAAGCAGGATCAATTTTTCCCCGGCGGTGACTTTAGCGCCCACAGTTACCAATACCTGCGCAACAATAGCGGGAATCGAGGAGGCGAGTGATCCGCCCACAGCAGCTCCGCTGCCTCGTTGGCGCACGCGTTCATATGTGAAGGTACGGCCGTTGACCCAAAGCTGCCGTTGATCCCCCTTTAAAAATCCGGCGGCCCGGATGCGGCGGCGCGTGCCATCAAGGAGGCGTTGTTCTATTACAAATGCGGCCCCATCCTGTTGAATGATTTCGCATTCGGCCGTGGCGCCATCACGGCCAATGTGCAGCGACTGACCCTGCTGAATCGCTTCAATTTCAATTTCTTCCCCGTGCAAATTTATTTTGAACTTCGCCATGATTGTAGGGAACACTGTCCATGCTGATTCGCCTGTTTTAAACGAATCCTTTGGGATTTCCAAACAGTTTCTACGGTTTATCTAATACGCTATCCGTAAATATAATCTTCCAGATGATTTATTAATACCTGCTGTTCAGTAATGACTGCTTTGACGATGTCGCCAATTGAGACTACGCCAATCAACCGATCATTTTCCAAAACCGGCAGATGGCGAATACGCTTTTCGGTCATCAAGGCCATACATTTATTCACGGTTTGGTTAGGCCGTACACAAATGACATCTTGGGTCATGATAGCGTTTACAGGCGTGTCTTTGGAGGCTTTACCATGCAAAATTATTTTGCGTGCGTAATCACGCTCTGAAAATATACCAACAACTTCGCCTTCATCAATGACAACCAGGGCGCCAATATCTTTGTCTGCCATAAACTGCAGCGCCTCAAAGACCGAAGCATTGGGTGAAATTGTCCAGGTTTTATGCCCCTTAGATTGCAAAATCTGACCGATCGTTCTCATAAGTGTCCTCCGGCATGTGCATTAGGTAAAGGGCTCACTATGTTAATTAATAAACCAAGCGTGGTGGGTAGTAGGAAGCCCCGATTTGTCCGCATTGTAATCAATAAGACAGCAAAAGTAAACTCAGTGAATAGCTTCACAATTAGGTAAGTGGCAGAAAGTAATCAAAAATAAAGGTCATGGAAAATCTGCCAATTCCTCAAGGAAGCCGCAGATTTCTAAACCCTCTTTTTTCAAGAATTTTTTGCGGTTTACTTGAGTGTTTTATCCCTGCCGGCCTGTGATATAAGCTTCGGTCAAATCCTCTTCTGGTTGGGTGAATAATTTTTGGGTTTCATTAAATTCCACCAGACGACCCAACCAGAAGAATCCTGTCCAATCTGAGGCGCGTGAAGCCTGCTGCATATTGTGGGTAACAATTACAATCGTGTAATTTTTGGCCAACTGGCGCATTAATTCCTCAATTGCCAGCGTGGCGACCGGGTCGAGGGCGGAACAAGGTTCATCCATTAAGATGACCTCTGGTTTGACGGCAATAGCCCGTGCAATACAGAGGCGCTGTTGTTGTCCGGGGTTGAGAGAAAAAGCGTCATCTTCAAGGCGGCTTTTTACTTCATCCCATAAAACTGCGCTCTGCAGACTTTCTTCTACGATGTGATCAAGGTCATTATTTTTAGCCATACCTAATATGCGGGGCCCATAAGCCACATTGTCATAAATGCTTTGTGGAAAAGGATTCGGCCGTTGGAAAACCATCCCGATGCGCTGCCGCAGTTCAACAACATCCACATCTTGGTCATACACATTTTTGCCATCCAGTAAAATTTCACCCTCGGCGCGTGCGGTGCTGATGGTATCATTCATACGGTTTATGGAACGTAGAAAAGTAGATTTTCCGCAACCGGAAGGGCCAATTAACGCGGTGATCTGGTTGCCATGGATGGGCATATTTAGATCAATTAACGCTTGAAAGTCACCGTAAAAAAAGTTGAAATTACGTACTTCAATTTTATCATTCATGTTTATCTATCCAAATCGCCCGGTAACGTAATCAGAGGTTCTAACATGTTGAGGTCGTAAGAATATCTGGTCCTGAGTTCCAATTTCAATTACTTCACCATCCAGGATAAAAGCGGCGCGATCGGCGACGCGGGCGGCTTGCTGCACACTGTGGGGAACCATGATGATGGTATATTCTTTTTTCAAATCGTTGAGTGATTGTTCAACCGTAGCTGTTGAAATGGGATCCAGTCCTGATGTTGGGTTGTCGAGCAGAATTACCTCAGGCTCCATGGCCAGGCTTCGCGCCAGACACAAACGCTGCTTTTGCCCACCAGAAAGGGCAAATGCGGATGTTTCAAGCCGATCTTTGACTTCATCCCACAAAGCAGCTTGCCGTAGTCCCTCTTCTACACGTATATTTAGTTCCTTCCAATCGCGCATGCCGGCCATTTTGAGGCCGTAGGTCATATTGTCATAGATTGTGCCGGGCAGGGGCGTAGGAATTGCAAAAACCATACTGATCCGGCGGCGAAGATCAATGACGTCGATCCCTCGTGCAAAGATATCCTGTTCATTAAAGCGGATTTTTCCCTGTATTTGCGCGCCACTGGTTAAATCAGAGAGCCGGTTAAGGAGTCGCAACAAGGTCGTTTTACCGCTACGCGATGGGCCAAAGATTACAAACAATTCTTTGGGCTGAATTTTTAAAGAAATATTGTTTAACGCCACGGTTTCATCCGGGTACGTAAAAAACACGTTTTCCAGGGATATTTTTGTGTTTGTCATTAGATTACCATTCACGTCTGCGGCGCATAATTGTGCGCAGGATCGAGGCTATTAATGTTAGAGAAAGTACTAATAACAACAACACCAGAGCGGTTCCATATTGAATACTCAGGGGCATTCCGGGCACTTGTGTAGATATGACGTACAAATGGTAGGGCAGCGCCATTGTTTGATCAAACATCGATTTGGGTAGTTCCGGCAAATAAAAAGCGGCGACGGTGAACAGAATGGGAGCAGTTTCTCCAGCGGCGCGGCCCAGACCCAGGATGATGCCTGTGATGATGCCGGGCGTGGCCTGTGGCAGAACTTGATTGCGGATTGTTTGCCAATGGGTAGCGCCCAAACTATAGCTGACAAGCCTGAATTCTTGCGGCACCGCAAGAATTGCTTCTTCAGAGGTGCTGATGACAACCGGCAGCGTCATCAAACCCAGGGTCAATGATCCGGCCAGGATTGAGGTGCCAAATTGGAGGAATAGAACGAAAACACCCAGGCCAAACAGTCCGTAAACAATTGAGGGGATACCGGCAAGATTTACGATTGCCAGCCGAATATAGTGAGTTAATTTTGTGTCGGCGGCGTATTCAGCCAAATAAATGGCTGCGCCGACGCCTAGCGGGATAGCGGCAACGGCCGTTCCTATAGTCAGAAAAATCGTTCCCAAAATTGCCGGCATGATTCCGCCTTCCGTCATCCCGTTACTTGGCGGCTGGGTTAAAAAATCCCAACTAATAGCCTGAAGACCGTTTATTAAGAGGAAAGCAATTACAATTATGATCGGAAATACCGCAACGGCCGCTCCCAAAGTAATCAAAATGCGTGCAATTTTTTGTGTGCGTTGGCGGGTCATATTTGGCCTCCCCGGCGGCGTTTTCCACCGCCCACAAGACGAGTCGCCAAAGAGTTAATTGCAAAGGTTATCAAGAACAAGACAATGCCTACGCCAAATAAAACGCTGTAATGCAGGCTGCCCTGGGCGACTTCACCCATCTCTGCCGCGATTGTGGCCGTCATCGTGCGAACCGGTTGGAAAAATGCGCCTGGTCCGAAAGCGGGAATATTAGCAGCGTTGCCGGTTACCATTAATACCAACATCGTTTCGCCGATGGCCCGACCCAGTCCCAGCATGACGGCTATGACAATGCCTGAGCGCGCGGCCGGTAAAACAACCCGCCAGATGGTTTGCCACTGCGTTGCGCCGATGGCCAGCGAGCCGTCACGATACTCCTTGGGTACGGCGTAGAGCGCATCTTCAGTGATGCTGATGATTGTCGGTAGGGTCATGTAGGCCAGAATAATGCCGCCGGTAAATGCGGTTAAACCAGTGCTTGCGCCCATTCGTTGTAACAAGGGAGCGACAACGAGCCAGCCAAAAAATCCCAATACAATTGAGGGTATACCGGCTAAAACCTCAATCAAGGGTTTCAAGATTTCACGCTGCCATAAGGGAGCAAACTCACCGAGATAAATTGCCGTGACTAATCCCAGAGGGACGGCAATAATAATGGCTAATGTGGTCACCAGCAAGGAACCAACCAACAAGGGCAAAAGGCCATACATGCCTTCGATTGGATACCAGCGAGAGCTAAAAAGCTGACGCAGCGGAATATCCAAAAACGCTGCCGCGCCTTCGCGCAGCAGGAATAAAAATATCAAGGTAATGATAAAAATCGCCGAAATACCTGACAGACGGATTAAGCCTTCTATGATCCGTTCGGACCAACTTCGGGCAGGGCCTGTCTGTTCTATCGGAGGCGACATCTGGGTTTCTACCTGCGTTTCTCCTATAGCCATAACTTTCACTCTTCCTATTTCTCTTTCTTTCCGTAAACTCTATTTTATCGCACTGTATGCCAGGTAATGATGGGAACGGCCGTTACCCGCCTGAATCAACCAAGGGCACAAAGCCTAAATCGGCAACAATTTCCTGTCCCTCACTACTTAAAATCCACTCGAGATATTCCGCCACAGTCCCTTGTGGTACTCCGGCCGTGTACATATACAAGTTTCTCGAGAGCGGATAGTCGCCGGACGAGGCGCTTGCAACAGTTGGCTGGATATAAGGGGATTCCGCATCAGCCGCGATAGAAATGATTTTTTCATGCGCCGCATCAACATAGCCCAGACCATCATAACCAATCGCATTTGGATTGCGGCGTACTTCACTGGTAATGCCGACAGATGATGGCATCAGTAAGGTTTGCGGCGCAAAAATATCTGTGTTTTCCTTTTCCCCCTTGCGCACAACCTCTTCCAGGAAATAAACATGTGTACCTGAATTGGTTTCACGGGATAACAATATGATAGTCGCATCGTTGCCGCCAACGTCTGCCCAATTGGTAATGCGTCCCGTATAAATATCTGCAAGCTGCGAAATTGTTAGCTGACTAACGGGATTGTCCAGATGCGTAATGATTGCCAGCGCGTCGATGGCCACCGTATGCTCAATTGGTTCGATGCCGTTTGACTGGGCTTCCTCGATTTCATTATCTTTCATGGCGCGCGACGCATTGGCGATGTCAACTGTGCCGTTGATGAGCGCTGCTATTCCGGTGCCGGAACCGCCGCCTGTAACTGCTATTGATACATCCGGTTTGATTTCTCGGTATCTTTCCGCCCAGGCGAGCGCCACATTAACAAGGGTATCTGACCCTTTATTTTGAATTGCCCTTTGAGGTTGGGCGTCGGAATCGGCCGTTTCTCCCGATCGACCGCAGCCCGATAACAAAATGATTAAAACCAGCAAGAAGGCAACAGCTTCTCTCCAGCGATATTGTTTTTTTTGAAGAATAACCATATCCTGTTCCATTTTTTAGTTGATTATTTGATGTGGCAAAAAATTTCTTTCTCCGCCTAACTATTAATCAAGGTCGAGATCCGACATCGCCTCAACATGACTGCCCGTCACCATAAAAATAACGCGTTCTGCGATGTTGATCGTCCGGTCGCCAATACGTTCCAGATCATGACCTACCCAAAGCAAATAGGTTGCACGCCTGATATACTCATCCTCACGCATTTTTTCAAGAGTTTCCTGGAACAATTCTCGATATTGTCGATCAAGTTTGTCATCCTTTGACATCATCGTAATGGCAAGGGTGTGATCCTGTGTTATGTATGCCTGGATGCTGCTTTCGAGCATTTGCCTGGCGCGCTTGGCCATTTTAGGCAGTTTATGCAATGAATCGATTTCATCTTCCCCCTCCATGCGCGTAACCAGACTCGAAATTCCGGCTGCATGATCCCCCATGCGTTCCAATTCTACCGCAATGTGGATAGCGGCGATAACCCGCCGTAAATCTCCTGCCATTGGCTGCTGGGTTGCCAATATATGCAGCGCCTCATCTTCAATTTCATAACGTAAATCGTTGGCCATCTGATCACCGGCAAGGACTTCTCTTGCTTCAGCAACGTTACGCGTGTTCAGAGACGACATTGCTTTTTCAATGGCGATATCGACAAGATTACTAAGTTGAAGAATTTTTTCATTTAGGGAATTGAGTGCATTGTCCAGAACAGAACGCCTTGTAAGAGTCATATTTCACCACCTTTATTTGGGAGTATCTGATAGCCAGGTTGTATCCGCACTGAATTTTAATGTTTTATGAGAATTTTTCCAATAATAAACGCATTTTTGCTAAGAAAACGTGAGCTAGAACTGGAATTATAAGAAGATTTTGCTGTTTTAAAAATATTCGCCCCCGTATATTGTTCAGGCAGACTAAGCTGCAGGCGGGAATGGTTTTTCCTTTTACTCTGAAGCCTCATATAATTGGCAAGCGTCGTTATCGACGTCGAAAATAACATCGAATGAAAGGATTCAACGAAATTTCCGACTAAAAATAGTTCGTTTAATCTAAGGATTCGTTGTCCTTTACCAAATTACTAAACTTTTTCAGAGGGAAAAATATGAAATATCAAAAAAAATACAAACCCGTCGCTTTGTTTATTTTGGATGGATGGGGCTTACGCGGAAAAGAGCAAGGTAATGCGATTCTGCTTGGAAACACGCCAAACTTTGACCGCTGGACACGCGAACTGGAACGTTCGGTGTTGGACGCTTCGGGCGAGGCAGTGGGATTGCCGGACGGACAAATGGGTAATTCTGAGGTTGGCCATCTGAATTTAGGCGCTGGCCGGGTGGTTTATCAGGATTTTACGCGCATTAACCTGGCGATTCGGGATAAATCATTTTTTGAGAATGAGGCGCTGGTAACGGCCGTTAACAAAGTCAAAGCCAATGGCGGTAAACTGCATGTGATCGGCCTCTTTGGTGAAGGGGGCGTTCACAGCCACAGCAATCATATGTATGCAATTATGGACCTGGCCAACGAAAATGGGGTCGAGCCGATTGTCCATGTCATTACCGACGGGCGCGACACCCCGCCCGAAAGCGGGCTGCATTTTGCACAAACCCTGGAAGCATATCTTGCGAACAATCCGGGCGTAGCGGCTTCAGTATGCGGCCGGTATTACACCATGGATCGCGACAAGCGTTGGCCGCGTATCAGGCTGGGTTATGACGTGATGGCGCTGCACCAGGGAGTTGAGGGGCGAACGGCCGTTTCTGTCTCGGAAGCGCTCAAAGCCTCCTACGCCGAGGGCGTAACGGACGAGTTTGTCAACGCCGTCGCGTTGGATGTCGGCGATAGGGATGTTACCGTGCAGCCCGGCGACTGCCTGGTCTTTTTCAACTTCCGCGCCGATCGCATGCGCCAGATAGTGACCGCCTTTATGTTTCCGGAATTCGACGGCTTTGAGCGCGATTTTATCCCGGATGTGGATATCATCACCATGACCAGCTACCAGGATACTTTCACTGCACCGGTTATGTTTCCAGATGTAAACATTGCCAACCCGATTGCCGAGGTGCTCAGTAATTTAGGCTTAAAGCAATTTCACGCCGCCGAAACGGAAAAATATCCGCACGTGACCTTCTTTTTTAATGGCGGGCGGGAAGAAATGTTCCCGGGTGAAGAGCGCTATCTTGAACCTTCGCCCAAAGTCGCTACGTATGATTTGCAGCCGGAAATGAGCGCCTATCCACTCACAGAAGCTGTTCTAAAGCGCATTCAGGAACAGGATGATGATTTTATCCTGGTTAATTTTGCCAATCCCGATATGGTTGGCCATACCGGCGTGCTGGAAGCTGCCATTAAAGCAGTTGAAACCGTGGACGAATGCGCCGGACGGCTTGTGGATGCGGTTGTCGCCAAAGGGGGCGTGGCGCTGGTCACGGCCGATCACGGCAACTGTGACCGTATGATCGATCATTTCACCGGCGAGCCGCATACCTACCACACCACCCAGCCTGTGACATTGATTACGATTGGCTGCGATGGTTATGTCAATATGACGCCGCGCGGCATCCTGGCTGATGTTGCGCCGACAGTACTCGACCTGATGGGAGTTCAGCCGCCGCCAGAAATGACCGGGCGTGGTTTGATTCAGCGTAGCTGAGAAGTGTATGCAAAACGGATGGGGTAGTGGATAAGTTCACCTGGAGCTAAACGGCCGTGTTTGACCTCGCATCCTTTTACGACCAAAACAGCGCCACTGAATGGCGGCGATTAGAGCGTCATCGCACTGAATTTGCGGTTACACTGCGGGCCATGCGTGACTTCCTGCCTGCGCCGCCGGCTAAAATATTGGACATTGGCGGCGGTCCGGGGCGCTATACTTTGGCGCTGACTGGGCAAGGGTATGATGTGACCTTGCTTGACCTATCGGCGGGTAATCTTGCCTGGGCGCGTCGTGAGGCGGCAAACGCCGACCTGCAAGTGCGCGCATTTATCCAGGGAAACGCAGTCAATTTGGCCAAACTTCCCTATCCCGCTTACGATGCCGTGCTGCTGTTAGGGCCGCTTTACCATTTGTTGGCCCTGGAAGCGCGGCGGCAGGCGGTTGCGGAGGCAGTTAGAATATTGCAACCGGGCGGATTGTTGTTTGCGGCATTTATTACCCGCTTTGCGCCCCTGCGGGATACGGCCGTTAAAGATCCGCATTGGATTCTCAAAGAACCGGAACAGTTTAAGCAGATTGTTGAGACTGGCGTCTATCCGGCCACGCCCGGCGGCAATCCCGATTTTTACTTCGCCCATCCGGATGAAATCACCCCCTTCATGGAAACTTTTCCGCTTGAAACTGTGCAAGTTATTGGCGTCGAAGGGGTTGTGGCCGGTCATGAGGAAAAAATCAATGCGCTCACAGGGGACGCCTGGTCTGCGTGGGTTGATTTGAATTATCGGCTGGGGCAGGAACCGGCATTGAGCGGCGCGGCCGATCATTTGCTCTATATAGGCCGGAAAATCTGATTAAAACTCTCTTGATGGTTGCGTTTTTTTAGTGCAAAGGTGTTTAGATTTCTTGTAGACTTGGTCTAAAACAGGTGCAAAATGCTTTATAATTGGGGTATAACGCAATGCGGCATAGTTGATAATTGAAAAAGGATAGAAAAGAAAATGGACCCAACAACGCAAAAAACAGCCCCTGGGCCAAAGGGAAATTTCCTCTTTGGCAATTTGTTTGACATGCGCAAACAAGGAACCCTGCAATTTTATCAGGATGCGTGGCGGCAGCATGGTGACATTACCCGTTACCAAATGGGACCGATGACCATTCACCAGGTTGTGCGCGCCGAAGATGTGCAGCACGTTTTGGTTAAGAATAATAAAAACTATATCAAAGGCTTCAGCCATGATAAACTGCGCGCAACGATTGGCTATGGTATTTTGACCAGTGAAGGGGATTATTGGCAGCGGCAGCGCCGCCTGATGAGCCCGACCTACACGCCACGTGCGGTGGAGCAGTTTGGCGACATAATGTTAGATGCTGCGGAAGAGATGTTGGTACGCTGGCGAGCGCTGCCATCTGGCAGCCATTTGAACATTAATCAGGAGATGATGCGCCTGACAATGAGCGTCATCTCACGCTCTATGTTCAGTATTGACATCAGTGAAGATTTTGCCGAAGCAGGCGAGGCGCTTAGTTTCCTGCTGGTATATACCAGCGACCGCACGATGAGCATTATTGATCCGCCTTTGTTTATTCCGACGCCGATGAACCGGAAATTAAAATGGGCATTAACCACCATTAATGACTTTTTATACAATATCATTACTGAGCGGCGTAAAATACCGCCCGGAGATGATTTGTTGTCGATGTTGATGGAAATGCGGGATGTAGAAACTGGGGAACGGATGACGGATGAGCAATTGCGCGATGAGGTTTTGATTACGTTTTTTGCCGGTCATGAAACCACCGCCCAACTCTTAACCTGGACCTGGTATCTGCTGGCTAAATCCCCGGCCGAAGAACAAAAATTGCATAACGAACTGGCGCAGGTGTTAAACGGCCGTTCCCCAACGCTCGACGACATCCCCCAATTGACATACACGCGTATGATTTTGGATGAGGCCCTGCGCCTTTACTCGCCTGTAGCTATTGTCGCCCGAGATGCAGTAGAAGAAGATGAAATTAAGGGTTACCGGATTCCGGCCGGCTCAATGGTAATAATAACGCCTTTCAACACCCACCGGCATCCTGACTATTGGGAAAAACCATATGACTTTTATCCCGACCACTTTACCCCGGACCGCGTCGCCGCCCGGCCGCGGTATGCTTATTATCCCTTTGGCGCCGGACCCCGTATCTGTATCGGCATGCATTTTGCAATGATGGAAGCGATATTGGTGTTGGCCGAGACGGCGCAGCGCTACCGGCTGCAAATTCTGCCGGGCCAGCCTGAGGTCGGTGTGCAATTTGCCGGCACGCTGCGGCCGGATCAGACGATTATGATGGTGTTAAACGCCCGCAATTTATAGCGCATGCAGGTTTGTAGTAACGGCTTCAGCCGTATGTGATACAGAGGTAGTAACTGCAAACCTTATATGAACAAACAAAAGCGCCGCCCGTTAGGGCGGCGCTTTTGTTGCTTACGATTGAAAGCCGACTTTATTGTGCAGCTTGTTCAGCACGCGCGTTTTCTAGCGCAGCCATGAGGCGACCCTTGCGGCGCGCCGCATTGCGGGGATGCAAAACGTTTTTACGCGCAGCTTTATCAAGCGTCTTATAAGCCTCGCGTGCAACCGCTTCAGCCTCGTCCAATTCACCGGCGGCGATCAGGGCGCGCGTCCTTTTGATATAGGTGCGCGCCGAAACCCGGTACCTGCGATTGCGATCGGTGCGGCGTACTGTTTGCCGTATGCGTTTCTTGGCAGATTTTATATTAGCCAATTTAAAATTCCTCCGTTATGTCATTTTAATAAGACACGGAAGCGTGAGAGCGTGATAATGTTAACATATGACATGCTCTGCGCCAAATAAGTCAAAATCATTCTCAGCCGCCGGTAAGATCAGCCTTCAACAGGTCGCTACGTTGTATAAACGACCGATACGCTATTCTTCTTCAAAAACCGACAGATCCTGCTTTTTCCAGATAGAAATGGCCAGCGGCGGCAGCGTCAGCACAATAGAATGCGGCCGATCATGCCACGGGGTGGGGGAGGTTTCTTGTGGCGAATTGACCACATCGCTGCCGCCAAATTCACCTGCGTCGCTGTTCAGAATCTCCTCGTAAAAACCTGCCTCCGACACGCCCAACCGATAATCATAGCGCACGACAGGTGTAAAGTTACCAACAACCAATATTGTTTCACCCGTGGCAGGCGATATACGCGTATATGCCAGGATGCTGCGCTGACTATCGCGCAAATCGATCCATTGAAAACCATCCCAGGAGTAATCTTCTTGATGTAGAGCGGGTTCGGCCGCATACAGGTGGTTAAGTCTCTTTACAAATTGCTGCAGCTGCCGGTGCTTTGGGTCTTGATCCAACAGATGCCAATCCAGACTGCGCGCCTCGCTCCATTCTTGCCATTGACCAAATTCGGCGCCCATGAAGAGCAGCTTTTTTCCCGGGTGCGTCCATTGATAGGCATATAGCAGACGCAGGTTAGCAAACCGCTGCCAGACGTCTCCGGGCATTTTGTCCAGCATGTTCTTTTTGAGATGGACAACTTCATCGTGGGAAAAGGGTAGGATAAATTTTTCACTGAAGGCATATAAAAGCGAAAATGTGAGCGTTCCATGATGGTAAGCGCGATAGACCGGATCATTCTTGATGTATTGCAGCGTATCATGCATCCAGCCCATATTCCATTTATATGTAAAGCCGAGTCCACCTGCTTCAGGCGGCGTCGTTACGCCTGGCCAGGCGGTGGATTCTTCCGCCAGCGTAATGACGCCGGGATAGTTGACCTGAACGCTGTGGTTGAAGCGGCGAATGAATTCTATGGCCTCAATATTTTCACGCCCTCCATATCGGTTGGGCACCCATTCACCTGATTCTCGTGAAAAGTCAAGATAAAGCATTGACGCGACGGCGTCAACGCGCAGCCCGTCGATGTGGTACTTATCCAACCAGAATAGCGCATTGCTGACCAGGAATTGCGTGACTTCGTTACGGCCGTAATTAAAAATATAGGTGCCCCAATCAGGGTGAGAGCCTTTGCGCGGGTCCTCATGTTCGTATAGATGTGAGCCGTCAAAAAAACCAAGCCCGTGCTCATCTTTGGGGAAGTGGGCGGGCACCCAGTCTAGGATGACGCCGATGCCGGCCTGATGACAGGCATCCACAAAATATTGAAAATCATCCGGTGTACCAAAGCGGGAGGTCGGCGCAAAAAAACCGGTAACTTGATAACCCCATGAACCGTCAAACGGGTGCTCCGCGACCGGCAGCAGTTCGATGTGGGTGTAGCCCATATCTTTAATATAAGGCACCAGATCGTGGGCCAGATCACGATAGGTCAGCCATTCCCAGCCATTTTTATAGCGCCATGAGCCTAAATGCACTTCATAAATGCTGATGGGGGCGTCCAGAGCCTGTCGCGCTGCGCGCTCTGCCATCCATTCTTCATCATGCCACGTATGTTTGTTAATGTCCCATACAATCGAAGCATTTTTGGGACGCAGTTCATGAAAAAAGCCTACCGGATCGGTTTTTGTGACGATGTAGCCCATATAATGGGTTTTGATTTCAAATTTATAGAGAGCGCCTTCGCCTATGCCGGGCACAAAAAGTTCCCAAATGCCATTGTTATAATGAAAACGCATCGGATGACGACGGCCGTCCCACTGGTTAAAACTCCCTACAACGCTGACCCGTTCTGCATTGGGGGCCCAAACTGCAAACAGGACGCCCGTGCTGCCGTTTAATTCAATTACATGCGCGCCCAGGCGTTCGTACATGCGCAGGTGTGTGCCTTCCGCCAGCAAGTGGGAGTCAAACTCCGACAGCGTCGAGGGAAAAGCGTATATATCTTCGCGTAGTAGTGAATCACCCGTAAATGTAGTCACTTTGAGCAGATAAGAAATGGGCAGACTGTGATCAGACAGATACACCTCAAACATGCCATCAGAGTGGATTTTGTGCATGGGGTATATTTCCTGGCTGTTCAGCATAACGGCCGTTTCCTGCGCGTCAGGTATAAATACGCGCACCACAACGCCAGTGGCAATTTCATGCGGCCCTAAAACAGAAAATGGATCGCCATGATACCCGCCAACAATGGCATCAACGGCGCCTTGGGGTAAAGTTGGATAGTCCATATTCACCTTCACAACGATAGAATATTTTATCCAATCACCTTTCAACTAGATAAAACATGCTATGCTTTAGTTATTTCAATTATAAATGGCAGATAGAGAAGCCAGGGCAGCCGCAGAAAGTGTTTTTCAAACCAAATTGGAACTTTGCAATTGCCTAGCTCGCCGCTAAAGTTAACAGAATTGCCCTTAAAAAGCAATATTAGGCTATAGTTAACTAATGTGAATTAGTTTAAGTATGAAAGTCGTTGTCGCCTGCATCCGCAAGTGATTCGCCCCCAACCTGTTTTCTAAATGATTCTCAAAACTACTTGGGTTACATCAGCATCAGCAAACAGTATACATAATGACCGAGATTCCTGCACCCTCTCAGTAAATCCGAGAGCCTTTTACTCTAATGGATAATTGCGATATCATTTTATGAGAACCATTTGCACGGCGCAATTTGCTTGCTATAATTTCGCCTAGGTATGGTCAGGTAAGGAGATAAGGGAAACTGAAACCCTCCCCCCAAACTGGCACGAGAGAAACGCGACTGGAACAACCTGGTCACGCTTAGAGCAATGCAACCTCCCCCTCCCTAATCTCCTGCATTGCTCGTTTTTTTTTAGCCGCCCCTTCCCTCCTGGGGGCGGCTCTTGTTTTATGAAACGGTCTTGCCAGCATTACTTGCAATTGCCCCACATTTATGCAAAACTAATATTAGCACTATACGAATTAACCCCTCCTTTTTAGGTCTATTTTTTAATCGAATGTTGTGGATTGGATTACTTAATGACCAATCCACCAAATAGTTCCTGTCTCTTGTTCTTGTTCTTGGAGAGCTTCCAGTGAAAATAATTTCACGCGTATTTTACTCTTATATCAAGAATCCTTATGGTTTAATAATAGGACAGTCATTCATCATTGGCAGTAGTGTAGTTTGCCAACTGGGATGTTTCCCAAATCCAGGATGGATTAATTCTTGATAATGGAACGTGGTCGCACACCCAAATTTATAGCTATTTTTATTAGCGTTGTTTTGTGGCAGCTTACATCAGCTTCCTTTACTTCCGCCAATTTTGTCGGCACGCCCCAGCGCTCGAATGCGCCTTTCATCAGCGAAATAACCATAGTTACACCGGGGGATATTCAGCAATATACAAAATTTGAGGTTGCTTTTAATATTTCCACTTTGCCCACTAATCCATATTTCCCGTTTGATCCCACCCCACCCCCTGGTGTGCCAGCCAGCAGCGGCATAAGCGTGGACACATTTTTTTTGGCTCCTGGGGAATCGGATTGGAACACGGCCGTTTCGTTACCCTGTTTTTACTACCAACCCATGCAAACTGTCACAGCCGGCAGCGAAACTGCTTTTTTTCAAGAATTTTCTGCGGTTTACCTAACTCCACTTGGCGCAGCCGAATGGCGCTGCCGGTTCACGCCCCAGGAAACAGGCGTCTGGCATTTCAAGATCAAAGCCACTGACGCCAACGGCACGGCCAAATCCCCCATTTTAGATTTTGAAACCACGCCATGCAGCGGTGAAATTTGTAGAGGATTTGTGGGCGTGTCTAAAACAGACCCGCGCTTCTTTGAATTTGCCAACGGAGATCCTTTCATTACCCCATTGTTGAATGTGGAGGAAGGCAGCCCTTTTAATGATCTAACCAAGATTCGTACCAATATCCCGCTTTTGGGCAACAATGGCATACATTTTGTACGTTGGTTTCCGACGGGTGAAGGGACCAATATGTTTGTTATCCCCTTTGGCGACTCGATTCGCGTCAATTGGGGTTTTGGTGATGCATGGACCGTATTCGATAATGTTGACACACAAGCAGGCAAACAAGTCAGCCTGCGCCCATACTTTTACTCGACACAGCGTATCCCGGTGCAAGCAGGCGTCTACCAGTTTAGCCTGCGCGCCAGGGTCATAGGTGAGCAGGTCATCCGCATGCAGGTTGGCAGCCTGGAGGTCGACATTTGTGCAGCAGAAAACACAAATCATACCGCCAACGGCCAGGATTGTGATTTCAGACACGATGGATGGCAAGATTATACGCTGGAATACATCAGCGCCGGTGACAATATGCTTGAAGTAGGCGCGCGCGGTTTGTATGTTTCCGCCGACGCCCCGCCCCCGTTCAGCAATGTGTATAATGGCGCAATTGCTGTGCATTCACTACTGCTTCAGCGCTTTGAGCCGGAGCGCAATGCATGGAGCGGCAACTGTCTCACGCGCGGCGATCCGGATACCCACACCTACATTGATCAGCGCAGCGCGGCCCGCCTGGATGAAATTCTGGCGTTGTCAGAGCAGTTGGGGGTTTACCACAAGCTAACCTTATTTCACAAAAATGAATCCTTGCTCAACCGCCTACAAGCTGACGGCGCGTTTGGCGACTATGACGCCAGCAACGCCAATTTTTATGCTGCTGACGATCACGCCTCTCGCTGGTACCAACGCGCTTACGTGCGTTATTTTATAGGGCGCTGGTCTTACTCCACGGCGCTGCACTCCCTGGAATTAGCCAACGAAACCGATCCGTGGTGGTCTACCAGCCAAACGGCAGGGCTTTCTGTTGCACAATTTGTACATACCGAATCACCGCGTCATATTTTGATGAGTAATTCCTTTTGGCACAGTTTTCCAGATGAATTTTGGTCTGATCCAGTAATGGATTATGCCGATAAACATTGGTATGCCAGTCCAAACAGCAGCGACGGCGATCTAATTAGTTTGGCACATGCGGATTCGGCGGCGTATGTGCGTGAATGTTTTCATCGCCTGAATGAATACAAGGTTATGCTGGACAGCCCAAAACCAATTTTGCGCGGAGAGGGTGGTTACTGGGGCGCCGGCAGCAGTTGGGACGAGCAGCATGCGGTGATCTTAGATCCAACGGGAACCTGGTATCATAAAAAACTGTGGGCCCACGTGGGCATGTTGGGTAACAGCTGTGACGGTGAATGGTATCCACGTTTATTTGTACCGCCGGTAAACGGCCGTTTCCCAAACAACAATCTCAATTTAGGCGATATGTTTGCGACCTATGATCGCTTTATGCAGGATGAGCCACTCAATAATGGCCATTATATGGAAATCGGCGTCGATTTGGAAAATGATCAACAAATATTATTGGCCCAAGGGTCTGGAAGCATACGCGCCTGGGGTGTGCGAGATGTTGAAAATAGACGCGTTTTGCTGTGGATTGATAACGCCAACCACACCTGGCAAAATGTAGTGGATGGTATGGAAATCCCTCCTGAAAGCGCCCAGTTGATAATACAGGGGATGCCACAAGGCAGTTACACCATCGAAATCTGGGACACCCACGATGGATTAATTAGTGAAACAACCACAGCCAGCGTTACGGACAATAACGAACTGCAATTTAATGTAACGAATCTGGCTCACGATATGGCGGTCAAATTTATCGGTTCGCCCCGTCCGCGCGCGATTGATGCATTACACATTAGCCCCGCTGGCACAGGGATCATATTATCCTGGCCTGCGGTAACGACAGATACGGCTGGCGAAATGGTATTAACTGAGCATTACAACATCTATCGCAGCGATCTTCCCTACTTTTTACCGTCTGTGTTTTTTCTACGCGGCGCAACTAACAGCAGTGAATTCCATGATCCGGATGTGCTGCTAGATTTCAGCGACCAGTATAGTTACGTGGTAACGGCCGTTGACAGTGCCGGCAATGAAGCAGCCATCTCCAATCGCGTTGGCAAATTTGACTTTATGTTTAACTACTCTGAGGAGTTTCGTCGGCGTCGCTCTTGATAATCTGCGCCAGTTGGTCAGTAAATTCTTGTGGAGATAAACCATAAATAATGGCTGCATCCGCGATGGTGTAAAAAGGCGCCACAGCACAGCCTACACAAGCCATATTGTTGCGATGAAAAACATCAGCCGTTTGGGGCCAATTTGATATGACATCGCTAATTTTCATTTCTTGCAATGGTTTATCTCCACCTGTATTCATAGCATCAACTACTCATGCAAAGTCCGCACATATGCAATAATATCCAAAATTTGGTCGTCGGCCAGGGCTGGATTTCCGCCCTTTGGCGGCATGTCTATACCGGTTGTGTTAAGCGGATCGCCAACCGGGCGTCCTACTTTGATGAATGCTACCATTTCTTCATCATTTCTCTCACGCAAAAATTCGCTGGTGGTAAATGGCTTACCTAATCCCTCAACGCCCTCTCCACCAGGGCCATGACATGCAATACAAAGCTTATCGTACTCCACCTTGCCCGCTTCCGGGTCGCCGGCGCTTACAACTGCCTGCTCCTCTACTGGAGCCTGACTCTCGGTGTTGGCAGAACCACCTTCATTTCCACCGCCGCCACAAGCGGCCAATAATAATAACAAAATAGTTAGCCCAACAGTCCAAAACAAATTTCTAAATTTCATATTCTTCTCCTAATTTGAATGTTCATCTTGCATCCCACCCATCGGCATTTGGCCACCTTCCTGGGATGAGAGCAAATCAGCAAAGTTCATAACCAAAACATCTTCTTTGCCATAGGCAAGGGCATGCGCCTGATCTTCTTCAGCGCAGGCCGCGATGCCGAAACCCATCGGCGTCATGAGATCGCTGTCCAATACATAATACGCATTTTCAGCGCGTATCCATTCACCGGTTGTAATATCATGAACCCAATATGAAGCGATATCTTGCGGGTTTTCTGCTGTATAGGCAAGCATGCCGCCGATATCATCAAAGCGGTGCGCTTCACCATCTTTTGTCCAATAGGCTGCCGCAAATTTCTCTTCACTGATAATCATGCCACAGCGATCACATACGTCCTGTCCATACATGATTTCAGGCGGCGCATCGGTGTTTACGGATTGACCACAGCCAACTAACATTAACAGCGTGAGTGCTGCTAAAATCACGACGGTTCTATTTTTCATAAGACACCTTTTCTTTTAAACAACTGGGTCGCAAGCAAGAAAGGTATCAGAACCCAAATGAGTAACAGTCCAATTAACAGTGCTAATAATTGGCTTCCATAGGTACGAAAAGCATAAATTCCGACTGGACCAAGTACTTCCAGATTTTGGCGCAAGTTTAAAATGGCTGCAAGTTTGAAAAGTTGTAACGGGTTTATCAGCGCCATCCCGAAGAGCTGGTTGATTTTAAACTGCAAGACAACGGCCGTTCCCATTAACCCTAAATCTCCAAAGAATACCAGCAGCAGCCACAGAAACAACGCCAGGCCAACGGCCGTTGCGCTGCGCGTAACCGCCGCCGAAATCAAAAAACCCACGCTCAGGGTGGCGACAGCTAACAAGCACGACAACAGCAGCAGCACAACATAAGTACGTATCTCTGAACTGCCGCCGTTAACAGCAATTAAAAGCCCAGTCAGGCCAAATCCCAGGCCCAAAGCAGCCATCAACGCCAGCGCCATGCCAATGAATTTACCCAGCAGCAGTTCGAGTTGATTCACCGGCTGCGCCAGCAAATAGATCAGGGTTCCTTTCTCACGTTCTCCGGCCAGGCTCAAAGCGCCCAAGGTCAAACCCATCAGCGGCACAATAAGCAGCACCAAATTGATGAGACTGGCGCTCGTGCGTCCGAAACCCGCCAACCCATAATTGCCCGCACCCGAAAGCGAAAACCACGCCAACGCCAGCGACAAACCGGCAAAAGCAATGGCGTACAACACAAACCAACGGTTATGGCGCGCGTCGCGCAGCTCTTTTTGCATTAGAACGTAAACGTTTTCAAAATCGATCATATCTCACTCCACCGTGAAATCCTCAACCTCAATGCCGGCGTCATGCAGCATGCGGAAAACCTTGCCTTTTTCGCCCGGTCTAACCTGTACGCGCACGCCACGGCCGTTGCGGCTAACCGGCATACCATATTCGGTGAGTGTTTCTAAAGCCGGCTTTATACGCGCTTCCGGCAGGTAAAGATGCAGCGTAGATTCCCAACCAAGACGCTGTTCCAATTCGTCAGGCGGCGCATCGATAACCAAGCGACCGGCTTCCATTAACAACACCCGATCCGCCAAGGCAGTCACCTCTTCCAGCCGATGTGATGAGAAGGCCAACGTTTTGCCGCCGATTTTTAGATCGTGCAGCATTAGCAGGAAATCTTCACGCGCGCGAATGTCAAGATTGGCTGTTGGCTCATCCAAGATCAAGATTGGCGGATCGGCCAGGAGCGCTAGCGCCAGCGCGAGCCGCTGTTTTAATCCGCCCGAAAGATCATGAACCGGTTTGCTAATATGGGGCGTCAACTGCAAACGATCTAATAATGGGGTGAAATCGAAACCGGTGGGTATTTTTTTCAGGCGCGCATAAAAAGTGAGCGTTTCAGCAACCGTCATATCATCATGAAAATTAAGTTCCTGGGGCACAAAT
The DNA here is from genome assembly GCA_963701435.1 of uncultured Chloroflexia bacterium. Classification (GTDB taxonomy): domain Bacteria; phylum Chloroflexota; class Anaerolineae; order Promineifilales; family Promineifilaceae; genus JAACFF01. The sequence continues at coordinate 122,907 of CAVPAL010000007.1, forward strand.
CCCATCAGACGCCGCGCGGCTTTGCCATGTTGCCGGACATCAATACCGGCAATGTTGACATTGCCCTCAAACGGCAACAACCCTAACAAACAACGTAACGCGGTTGTTTTACCCGCTCCGTTTGCTCCCCACAACGCCACCGCTTCACCAGTCTGCACGCTAAAAGAAAGATTGCCCACAGCAGTCAAGTCGCCAAACCGTTTTGTTAGATTGGTTACCGAGATGATTTCACTCATATTTATTTTCCTGTGCCTTTTGCTGACGGCGTTACCTTATGCGGAAGTTGATAACGGCGATAATGTATGCGCGGCAATGCTGCCAAAGCAAGCGCTGTGACGACCAATGTTAAAGCCAACCAAATCCAGCCTTGATTATTGGCTTGCGGCAAAGGCGGCGCATCTGAAGGAATCATGGGGGTCATATACGGCCGTTCATCGACCAATTTCGGCTGTGGTTTAACCAGTGGGAACGCTCTTGATGCAAATTCAATCGCGTTACTTGCCGGACTGTAAATGAACAGGCGCAGCTTCGGTTCCTGCTGCATCAGATTCTCAAACAGCCGTTCCGATTTATATTCTATGTCGCCCTGGCCGTCTCCATCGGCGTCATAACCAACGTAATCACTCCAATAATTGCCCCGATCTTCCACCGTCCACTTGTTTTCGTGCAAAATCCCCCCGCCTGCCACGGCAACCTGCTCTTCATTCTCGACAAAGCTGTTGCCGCTAAAATGGTTATTGCGTACGGAGGGCATCATTTGAACGCCAATATCGTTATAGGCAAAAACGTTGCCGCTGAATTGGCCGATGCTGTCTACTTCTCTTGGTGAGGTGTCCAAGTTTGCGCCGACGCGATTGTCCAAAAGAAGATTGTCGGTGACGATTGCATCATCCATATCTTTTAGGCCAATGCCAAATCCGCTGGGGCCGCGGTTGCCTGCAATTGTATTGTGGTCCAGATGCACACGGCGGCTGTACATCAAAAAAACGCCTACGGAATTATCCAGCAGCGTATTGTTTTCAACGACTGCATCATCGCAATACATAAAATGTAAGCCGTAACGGCCGTTACTGATCTGATTGTTGCGGACTATGACCCTTTCTGAATACCACAACACCACGTCCCGCCCCTTGTTGATCAAATTGTCCTCGATCACTACATCGGTGCTGTACCAGACACGAATGGGGTCTCCGCGGCGGGGTAGATCTAAATCTTTACTGGTAATTACGTTGTTGCGAATGACGGCATTGTTCCCATTGCGCAAATAGATGCCAAAAAGCGTGTCTTCGAAACGATTGTTTTCGATCAAAATATCGGCCGCTTCCAGAGCAATGCCGGAATTTTCCTGATCCAATGATTTGCCGCTGTTTTTGATCACAAAACCACGCAGGGTTGTACCTGGCGCCGTAAGGCTGACGACTGTGCCGTCATTTCCGCCATCAATGACTGGCCAATCAACGCCAATCAGCGTCAGAGGTTTGTTTACTTCAAGGGAACCATGGTAGACGCCGCCCGTGACCTGAATTGTGTCGCCAGGGTTTGCGTCGGCAACGGCCATCGCCAGATTTTCGGCCGTTACAGTGGTCACCTGCCCTTCAGCTTGAGCAAAAAGACGAGCTGCTCCCCCAAACAGGCAAATAAAAAGTAGGAATAATGCAACAATCCGCTTATGGAGCATCATACCGTACTTACTTTGCCGGTGCGCCAGCTACTAAAGGTTTATATGCTTTGCGATGGTAATACAAGCCCACAATAATGAGGATTGAAGCCAGTAAAGCCAGATATAAACCAGTCCCTGGCGTGGCCACAGTTTCAAACTGGGCTATCTTACCGCTCCCCAAAACAGAGGGCACAAATGGCTTGATCGCACTGCTTAAAGGCGCTGCAGGGTCCAAATTCGTGCCAAATTTCCACAACCACCATTGCAAATCTGCCAGGAACAAAAATGGCATCAATATTGCCGGCAGCACAAGCAGTACAACCCATTTGGTATGCACAAAAATAGCTGCCAAAATGAGGAGCGCCAGGGCCGCAATACCAATAACGCTCACAGATTTTTCAAATTGAGCCGCTTCATCTAAAGGACGCATACCAATGTAATGATTGAGCCCATCGATCTCTGCCACATCTCCAGTTAATCGGTTGGCAAAGGCCGTAACACGCAAACCCTTGGGGTATTGTGGGGCCAGCAATTCCATTTCCCAATACGGCAGAAAAACCGAAATAATCAGCAAAACGGCCGCGGCGACAAATAATAGGGTCGGGACTAGATACCGCATGCGGTCACTTTCCACCACATTTTCAGGCGCACGCGGCCCGATAAACTTCTGAAAAATACTCATTGTGCTCATCTCTATCTGTGCGCTCTAAGGAATATTTTCCCGTGAGGAAATTATTCGTGTGTCGCACGTCAGTTAAAAATCAAAAAGGATTGAGATTGAAAAAAACCTCCAATCTCAATCTCAATTATGTCATTTAGAAATCTTCCTATTCACTCGGTTCAATCAGCAGGTAACCGGTCATCTCAAGGTGCAAAGCGGAGCAGAACTCAGTGCAATAGTATGAAAAAACGCCGTCTTCAGTGGCATCAAACTCGAACGTGGTCGCTTCACCCGGCTCAATACTCAAGTTGATATTGTAGTACGGGATGGAGAAGCCATGGGTGGCGTCGTATGCGCGCTCAACGTTGGTGATGTGCCAGGTGACATGATCGCCTTTCTTGATATTGACGTGTTCCGGCGTAAAGTGGCTGCGAACGGCCGTCATCCAAATTTCAACCTCATTGCCATTACGCTCAATGCGTTCTTCGCCCAACTGCACGACGTTTGGATCAACAGAGTTTGTATGCGGATTCCAGCCGATTTCAGGATAAACCTCCCAAGGATCTAACTTATCAGCCTTGATGATTTGGGCGTAATGCGGCTCGCCATCGGGAATCGGCAGGTCATAAATGACCGGCATGTTGGTTCCTGCTTCATTGATGTCAAGCAATTGGAAGTTCTGCGGCAACAGCGGCCCGACGTTGGCAAAGCGATCGATTGCCCACTTGTTCATAGAAACCAGATATCTACCATCCGGGCTGACGGTGTCGCCTTCAGCAGCAGCAATGTGGCCGACATTATATTGCACAGGGGTCTTGGTGACCAACGTCCAATCTTCTTCTTCATGCAAGTCAGAGAAATCGCCGCCGAGCGTCCAGCGCGCGACCGCCGGTTCCAGGAAGAGGCTGGTGTAAGCATAGCCTTTGTCGTCGTATTGCGTATGCAGCGGACCTAAGCCAACTTCAATCTGTGCTTCAACAACGTCGTCAAAAGCCAGGATCGGCACGCCGTATTCATCCGTCTCAAAGTTGCCGGCGGCAATTGCGTCCTGGATTTTCTGGAAGCTGTAAATGCTGACATGCGGGTCCAGTTTACCGGATACGGTCAGGAATTTGCCGTCGGGCGTTACGTCAACGCCGTGGGGGCTTTTTGGTTCTGGCGCAAAGTAGAGGATTCCTTCGGCAACGGCCGTATCCAGTGAAATGACAGGGAACCCACGCACGTCGACTGTTTTGCCGGCGGCAGCCACTTCAATGGCTTTGTTCTTGTCAAAAATGTGCAAATAGTCCATATCATTCTGAGAAGCGCCGGCTTCAAAGGGCGGATTGCCATCTTCCACGCCGCCCGTTGCCATTTCAGTATTGAAAGAATTGCAGAAAATCCAGCCGTCACTCGCCAGCTTGCCGGCATCACACAAATCTTGCCAGTAAGGCGGCAGTTCAATGGCGAAGGATTCATCTTCGAGGATGCGTCCCGCTTCACGGTCGAATTTCCAGAAAGTGATCATACCGCGATAATCGGATTGATAATCATCGATAGAAGCATATTCCCAGCCTAAAGGAGCGCCATATTGCCCACCTTCAATAACCCAATCTGTATCAGGGGTAGCAAAGGTGCCGCCATGATCGCCAAGCGCGATGGGGTTTTTAACCAACTGCTTGGTCTCAAAATCTTTCAAATCAATCACAGCCACACGGCCATTGGCTTTATCGTTGATAAATAAGAATTGACCATCATAATCGCCGCCGGTTTCACTCAAGGCGGGATGATGGGTGTCGCCCCAGGTAATGTTACTGCCTTCAACGTTACCACCAGCCAATGTTTCCATTGTACCCTGTGCGCCATAGCCATAACCTTGCCACGGCTCAGGTGTGAACACGGCAATTTGTTTGATAATACGCATGGACGGCATACCAATGACGTATACCTGTCCACCGTGGCCACCAGAGGCAAACATGATGTATTCATCATGAACGCCAGAGGGAGTATAAGTCTTAAGCGCGGCGGCGACATCAGCTGGGGTCAGACCGCGCGCCTCGGCAATGGCAGCCGCATCGGCCGATACTTCTGCGGCCGTCGTTTCTTGGGCTTGTTCACTGCTGCCCTCTTCATCTCTACTGCAGCTTGAAATGACAAAGACTACGGTCAAAAACAGTAAAAAAACCGCCAAAATTGTTTTGTTTCTTGAAACACTCTTAAGTTTCATCCTCTTCAACTCCTTTTTGTTGCAAATCCCTTTACACAGGGACAATTAATAACAAACCGCACAGCGGGTGACCTCCAGCATAAATCAATTTCGCTGCAAATACGTTGCAAATTTGCAATGTCGAGTGAAGTATTTTGATTGTTGTTTTGGGTACGGGGCTTTTTTGACGCGAATTTTGCGAATCCACACGAATTGGGACCGCTCTAATTCATTAATTTTACCATTTGAGGCGGCTTGTGCAGGTCAGGAATTTGTGTCAGGCTTGGGATGAGTAGAATGCGGTAAATCTTCTGCAATGGCGACCAGCTCATGTGCTTTATTAAGCACAATTTGTTTGCGACTGCTCGAAATGAAGCCGGCCTGTTCCCATTTGCTCATAATACGGCTCACGTTGTAGAGGTTTGTGCCGGTCATTTCTGCCAAATCCTGGCGGGAAATTGGCATATCGACCAAAACGCCATTTTCAACACGTTTACCGAACTGGCGTACAAGTCGAATGAGTGTGCGCGCTATACGCTGTTCTACGCGTTGGGTGGACAAATCTTGAAACCGCTCTTGCAGACGCATAAAGCGGTTGCCAAGCATGTCAAGCGCATTAAGAGCAATTTTGGGGTGTTGCAGCATCAAATCGCGCATAATATTGCGCGGCCAGGCAACGGCCGTGCAATCTGTGACTGCTTGTACTGAAAGTGGATAGGTCATATTATTGAGGGCGACAATCATACCGAAACCATCACCGGCGCCGAAATAATTGACCAGTATTTGTTCTCCCTCGGCAGTAATCTGGGTCAATTTAATCCGGCCAGACGCCAACAAATACAGATTGAAAGCCTCTTCACCTTGCAGGAAAAAAAAACTGTCGGACGGAACATGAATGATACGGCCGTTTTCTACTACAATCTGCCTTTCCGATGCAGTCAGACCGTTAAATAAAAAACATCGCGTCGTGAGAGATGCCAGATCCATGTCAGTCATGCGGCAATCCTAGCACGAGATACTTAAATCGCATAAAATCAGTATTGATTTTGAGCAAGATTATTATTTAAATTGAATGGTTGTGAATTTTTGCAAACAACCCGAAACACGCCACGTGTCTTCAGGCAGACCGGCTTTATAACAGAGGTTGCGCAGGTATTCCTCCCGCCCCCAACCATATTTTACCGGCACAGGTGGTAGTAAAAGCCCGCGTTGTCCTCGGCATGTGATCAACAAACCATGCACGCCAATTTGTATTTCATCTATATCTTCCACAACCTGCAAAGGAGAAAGGATCGAAATTTCAATCAGCACATTCGCGAGTTCATCCTCAAGCAGCGGTGAGAAACGCGGGTCACGGGTTGCCGCCTTGATCGCGAGATCGGAGATAAGCTGGCTCAATGGCAGGGTCGAATAAATATTCCCAATGCAGCCCCTCAACTGCATTGATTCAGTGGGAGCTTGTAGGTTTTTACCTTGAGGCACATAGAGGGTTACAAAAGCCCCTGCGACCAGGTCAGCCCGAATCGTAGCGTTTGATACGAAATCAAGATTCTTATCTTTTAGGAAGTAGTTTGTGAGTGATTGTCTCGCTATGCGAAGAAGCTCTCTTTTTTCATTTTCCCCAATTTCTACAAACATGGGGCCCTCCTCTCAAAACATCATTCTGACGTCTCTAGCTGAAGCTGAATATCGCCAATTGAAATAATGTCGCCAGCCTTGACAACGGCCGTTTCCATAACCGGAACGCCATTTAACAAGGTGCCGTTACGGCTGTTCAGATCTTCTAACCACCAATTATTACCACGCCATAGTACCTGTGCATGTTCATTGGAAACATACGCGTCTTCAAGCACAAGCGTATTGCTGCGCGCCCGTCCAATGCGCGTAACCGGCAGCAAAGGAATTAAATCCGTAGATGATAATTGATTGTTGACCTCACTCACTATGCGCAATTGACCGGCGCCTTTTTCCACCAACTCGGACGCCAATGCTGCGCTCTGCAATTCTTTATAAGCCAACCAGGCCATACTGCCCAGCAATGTGAGCAGCAAAATGGCGCTTAAAAGGCGTAAACTAAATAGAACCCAGGTCTGATCCATTAATTTTCCAAACTGCGGCTTTGTGTAGCGGCTAAATTATCCGCCTCCGTTGGCTGCTCGTCCAACGTTGGCCGGCCGGCATAGCCTTCAGCATAAATCAATTTTTGGTCGCTGAGGGCAATCACGTCTCCCGCGCGCAAAACATCTTCACGCACCGGCGCGTCATTTACCATTGTATGCCCCCTGCTGCTCACATCATACAGGATAAAATGCCCAAAGCGCCAGCGAATTTGAGCATGGTAACGACTGACCGACGGCGAATCCAGCACGATGTCATTTTCTAAACGACGGCCAATGGTTGTTAACGCCCGTTCCAGAGGAATATGCTGCTGTCCATTTACAATCAAAAAAGCGTCGCGCGCCTTAATCGCCATCAATGTTTCAGCGCTCTGATTGCCAGATGTATACACCAATGTCTCAAACATCGGGGCAGGTGAATTTGTACTACCGGAAACTGAAACTTGACCCCGATTTAAGGTCGCATCCGAATGCAGGTAAACTTCTGGTTTGGCAGGCAAATCCAATTCCGCTTCCTGGGCCAGGCGAGCTACAAGCTGCGCCAGGTCTTTGGCAGCGTCAGGTTGTTTTTCCACAACGGCCAGGTCTTTAGGATGTAAGTAAACATTAAAAACCGTGGCAGGATGACCCGTTGCCTGGCTGTCTTCTAAAACACGAGTGATGGCATTGGCAACTTCCAGAGGCTCAACACGGCCTCCAAGCAGCCGACGCAGGGTATCTTCAAAAAGGTATTGCGCCAGCGCTTCAAAATGGTTGAGTGGATTGCGTTTCATAACGTGATCATTATAGAAGTGGCCCTTATTTGCGTCAACATGCGCTTTGCATCAATATGCATTGCTTGTGCATCGGCATAATGTATACTTGCCATATGACAACCGCAAAACAAATTCGCCTGACAGCTTTGGCTTCCTGCGCTGGCTGAGCGTCTAAACTGGCTCCGTCGGAGCTGGCGCAAATCTTACAACCGATTCGAGACACCTTTAACCCGGCTGATTTTCCTGATTTGCTCGTGGGGCTAACGGCGGCTGACGATGCGGCCGTTTACCGGTTAAATCCCCAGCAGGCTATCATCACCACCACTGATTTTTTCCCGCCGGTTGTGGATGACGCCTATGATTTTGGCGCTATTGCGGCAGCAAACGCGCTGTCGGATATTTATGCAATGGGTGGACAGGTGCTTTTTGCCATCAATTTGGTCGCTTTTCCCGATCATTTGGGTCCAGAAATCTTGCGTGAAATCTTGCGCGGCGGCGCGGAAAAAGTGCGCGAGGCAGGCGCAGTCGTAGTTGGCGGCCACAGCGTAAATGATAAAGAACCCAAATATGGTTTGGCCGTCACCGGTATCATCGATCCGCAAAAGGTGCTGCTCAAAGGGGGCGCGCGGCCAGGCGACATATTGGTTTTGACAAAACCCCTGGGCGTTGGCGTGATTACAACGGCCTTAAAGCGACAAATGGCAGCGGAAAACCATGTGGAAACGGCCGTCGCCAGCATGAAAACACTGAATAAACAAGCCGCCGAAGCGGCGCAGCTTTGCAAAGCGAATGGCATGACCGACATCACTGGCTTTGGTCTGCTGGGGCACGCGCATGAGATGGCCTCACAGGCAGGTCTGAACTTCCAATTTTATCTCGATCAACTGCCCTGGCTGCCCGGCGCGCTTGAATATGGCGCAGCAGGCGCATTCCCCGGGGGCATGGGTAACAATATGCGCTTCTTTGAATCCCACGTCACCTTTGCGCCGGATACGCCTGTGCTCATTCAGGACATGCTCTATACGCCCGAAACCTCAGGCGGCTTGCTGGTGTCGCTTTCGCCGCAGCAAGTAGAAAAATATCAACAAGAATGTGCAACGGCCGTTGTCGTTGGCGATGTGCTGCCCGGTAACGGCCACATTTTTGTGCAATCCACCAAATAATAATAATTATGGACAGAACCGTACCCAGTTCAGGCAACGAAGAAATAAAACTCTATCTTCGCACCTACTATTCTCTTCTGCGCAGTTCGCGCGCCGTACAAATTAAAACATTAATCGAAGCTCACCGCCTGATGCATTCTGCGCTACACGTCAAGGCAAATGAGATGGTCCCCGACATGGCAGCTTTTATCTATGCGCTATTACGCATGCCGGACTGCCTGGGTAAAATCGAGCTGGTATTAATGGGCCAATCGGAACATGTATTCAGCCAGCATGGCTTTACCGATGTCGAGCAGTGGCAAGAAGTGAGTGCGCCCGGCCGGCGCCGGCGAAGTTATTACGACGGCGGCGGGACTTTGGCAGTCTATATCGCCAGCCGCTCCGACATTGATGACATTGTCCCCATCCTGACTGCTTACCAAATTGAACGCCAAAAATTTCGCCGCCTGCTCAATAATGACCGCGCCACCCGCATTCTAGAACATATCTCTGAAACAGGCGGCATTCCAACCGGAACTGATTTAATTGCCCTGGCCGGTTTAATGGAAACCTCACCAGAAGACCTTGGTCGCCTGTGTCAGATTTGGCAAGCGGAAACCGCCAACCGGCTGTTAGCCATTGCAAAAGATAAACAAGAAATCGCGATTCGTTCTTTGGCAGGCTCGCTGACGGATTATAAACGCGCGACCCGGCGCTGGTGGCAGAATGTGGAACAGCATCTGCCCGATGTTCCCTTTGCAGAACAGCCTGTTTATTTTGTTTCAAGCAACACCCATAGTCTTGCCAATCTTTTAAGCGGCTTTGCATTGCAGCAAGAAACGGCGCTGAATGAGTTCATCAATGCCAGCGGCTCCGAATCACTGCATCGTGAATATCATGACATCCTGGAAAGCAATGTGCCCAGCAGCCTGGAAAATTATTTATACTATGTACTAAAAAAGGTTGAGGGCTTGAATCCTGACTTGGGCAAAGAAAAGCTGCTGCACGAAGAAGCTGTGGGCATTCATCGCATTCCCAGCGCACATGCTTTTGACATTGAAGTGCAGATTGTGGATTTGAAAAAATTAAATCCACAAGCATTTGACCCCCGTATTTGCGTTCCGGGCTTTGAAAAATTGACAAAATCCAATGCACTGATTGTTAATATTGATTATCCACTGGGCATGGCGGCCTATCAAGTATTGACAGAAATTGCGCGCAGTGTCGCAGATGTACGCGGCGTTTATATCATGGGCAAAGCGGCCACGTTGAACGGCGGTATCGGCGACGTCATGATTCCCAGCGTGGTGCATGATGAACATTCACGCAATACCTACCTGTTTAATAATGATGTGTCCGCCGAGGATGTAGCCACCAATCTGGTTTATGGCACGGTGTTAGACAACCAAAAAGCAATAACCGTTCCAGGAACCTTTTTGCAAAATGAAGTGTATATGTCCGTCTTCTACCAGGAAGGTTATACCGACATGGAAATGGAAGCAGGTCCTTTCCTCAGCGGCATCTACGAAATGGTGCGGCCCCAGCGCCATCCCTATAATGAACTCGTTAATTTGCACAATTCACCTTTTCCAATCGGGATTTTGCATTATGCGTCTGATACGCCCTTCAGTAAAGGCAAGAACCTGGGCGCACGCAATTTGTCCTATTTTGGGATGGACCCAACCTATGCCACTATGATCGGTATTTTGCGCGCCATCTTGCGCAACGAGATTGCCCAGATATTAAAAATATGACTTTAAATCAATTTCTACAAGTCAGCCAGGAAAGAGTCGCGGCGCTGCGCGCACGATTCTCTGCGTGGGACGTCGAAGGCGTCTTGATAACCAGCTCAACTAATTTGCGCTGGCTCAGTGGATTTAGCGGCTCAAACGGCCGTTTACTGATCACCGCAACCAAAATGCTGCTGGCCACAGATTTTCGTTATTTTGAGCAGGCCGCGCGCCAGGCGCCGGCTTTTGAGCTGTTTAAAGATAAACGTCGCAAAGAAGACACGGCCGCTTTGCTGGAAACCGCCGCCGTTAAACGAGTCGGTCTGGAAGCGAATTTTGTCACGCTCGCCCAGGCAAAAATTTTATATGCCCTGGAAAATATCATGTGGGTCCAGCTAAATGAAACGGTCGAATCTTTACGCAGTGTTAAAACGCCGGCAGAAATTACCGCCATCAAACGGGCGGCGGCAATCACCGATCAGACAATTGCCACCTTCCCAGGTCTGGCTCGCCCTGGCGTCAGCGAGAAAGCCCTGGCCTGGGAACTTGAAAAATTTATGCGCGAAGCGGGCGCCGATAGCATGGCCTTTGATATTATTGTCGCCTCCGGCCCCAACAGCGCGCTGCCGCATCATATTCCGGGTGAACGCGAATTGAAAGCTGGCGATGTCATCATCGTGGATCTGGGGGCCACGGTTGACGCCTATCGCAGCGACCTGACGCGCACCTTTTTTCTAGGATCGAATGCCCCGCAACAATTTTGGTCGATTTATAATCTTGTCAAGGCTGCGAAAACGGCCGTTTTAGACAAAACACGCGCCGGCATGTCCAGCAAAGCGGTGGATGCAATCGCGAGGGAAACCATTTCCGCAGCTGGTTACGCAGACAATTTTGGACATGGACTGGGACATGGCGTCGGTCTGGATATTCATGAAACCCCCTTCCTATCACAGATATTTCAAGAAGTAACGCTGCAAAACAACATGGTCATAACCGTGGAGCCGGGCGTCTACTTGCCTGGCTGGGGCGGCGTCCGGCTTGAAGATTTAGCTTTATTGACACCGGGCGGCTTGCAATGTTTCAGCCAGGCCCCCCACATCCCAATAATTCCCCTCAAATAAGCCTCTCAATTCAATTCCTTCTATTCAGCGCTTTTCTCCATTGCGGGCATTGATACTTGTGGTGGAATCCTGCTTGCTCTGGGCGTGAAAAAAGCGTGGAAAAAGCGCCAATTTCACGTCACCGTTATGTACAATGCAATAAAAATACATTAATGTTACGCTAATCAGGTATTTCCCGGAAAGTTTTTTGAATTCCCACGAAACAAAATCTGGAAATTCCTCAAGGAAACCGCGATTTTGCAAATTAACTTTTTCAAATGACTTTTCGCGGTTTACCTGACCCGTATTGGTAGCTGTAGGCGTAAAGTGAGTTGATTTACGTTTTTGTAATATTTTAATTGTTATATTTTTGATGAAGGTAATGTTAGTCAATGAAAAAAGTGTTCTTGGGCCTCATAGTTGCTTTGTTCATCGGTGTCTGGGTTCAAGGGTTTCGCCAGGTCGAAACCAGTCGTGGCCCGGCCGATCTTCCTGAAATCGTCTTTCTTGGAGATGGCGGTAGTTACACCGTTCCACCAGGTTACAATTTTATCGTTAAACGTTTGGGACCTTTCCGCTTTGTGTGGGAGCCGGGTCCAACATATTCAGGTCCCGCAACTGAACGAATCTGGCGCTCCTTCGGCACTGATGGCGCTCCGCCAGCCCTATATCATGATGAGGCAATCCTTGATACTGTCGAAGCGGGGTGTGTAGTCGGTTACGTGGTTTTGGATGATGACATTGATGGCCGCATTAATTATTTTCGTGTCAATGGCAACATCGTGCATACTCTTGTGGAAGGCATGGTTTCACAGGGACAGTTTGTTGTCCCGGAAGACGGTGTGCTGAGCTACGACGCCAACGACAGTTCTGGTCTCTATATCGATTATTGTATTTCTCAAGATACACCAACACCCACCGCCACAGAGACAGCGCTGCCCACGGATACACCGACTGCAACGCCAACAGCAACAGCCACAATCAGCGCCACAGCCACAGTCAGTATAACGAGTACGATGACGCCGACTGCAACGGGAACGGCCGTTACCCCCACTCCAACACCCACCGACTCGACGCCTACCCCATCCCTCACGCCAACCGCAACCGACACATTAGTTACGCCAACTATGACCAGGTCGCCGGTTGAAATAACTGAAACACCCACCCCGACCAAAGAACCTCGCAAACTTGCCTGCCTGCGCATAAATTTTGACGTAAGCGGTCATGAAGCGCGCGCCGGAACCTATGCCGTGCATGAATTAGGTGGTCGTCATTTGGTGTCCTGGTATGCAGAGGATGGCTGGAAAGACAGCGGTTGGATTCGGGATATCGATATTTCTTTTCCATCTGTTTATGTTGAAGTCTGGTTCACACCTGCCGGTGGCGGTGATCCCTTAAAAATGAATATCTTAAATCCGGCTCCTGAAACAACGTATGGCTGGCTCTCTCGCGGCGCCTGCCATGCCCTTGAAGTCGGCTGGCCTGAAGTCGAGATCCCCGACACAAATGGTGGACCAGCCAACACCGACAATACAGTTTGGCCTGACCAGCAGCCAACAAAAACGCCGCAATCAGGCGGCTCTTTATCACGTTAGGTTCCATTTCTAATCGCAAATGTGCTGAAAATTTTCACGTTTACATTTGCATGTTGTGTAATTTAAAAATTTTATGTCTTGCGGCGTGAAAAAAGCGTACAAATCACTTTCACGCTCGGTTCGGCGAGGTACAATATTAAAATCTTATTAATTATTGTTGAAAAATATATTATAAGAGAGCATCAAAATGAAACGCATAACATCGATCTTACTCCTCATTATGCCCATAGTATTGTGGGCATATGCGTTGCCTCAAATACAAACTGAGCGTGGCTCAGGATCGCCAATGTTTACCTATTTGGGCGACAGCGGCACATTCACCATACCGGATGGAGAGTTGTTCCTTGTAAAAAGATTAGATCCCTTCCGATTTGAGTGGGAACCTGGAGCAACTTATTCGATTGGCCATGATGAACGCCTCTGGCAGGCATCCCAGTCTGGTGTAGTTGCAATTGCAAATGACAGTGAAATCAACATTGCTGACGTCCCTGCAAACTGCCTGGTAGAATACATCATTGTTGACGATGACGAAGACGATCGGATTAATGTTTTTAAGGTGAACGGCGAAATTGTTCATACAGTTACCCAAGGCATGGTTACGGCCGGTGAGTTTCTCACGCCATTCGAGGGCGCACTCACCTACCATAGCAAGGACAGCACCGGCTATATCATCAATATTTGTGATGCTCAGCCGACTGAAACGCCAACAAACACAGCAACAATGACGCCAACAGCAACACAAACAGCGACTGCCACGCCAACCGGCGATGCAACTGCAACTTCGACGCCTATCACCGAAACGCCAACGCCGACGGCTACACCAGAGCAGCAAGAAACCCCTACTGCAACCGCGACGCCGCAAACGATGAAACTGGTAGAAGTACCTCAACCAACCACAACAGTGAGTGTTGTAACGCCCAGTCCCCCGCCGACCAAACAGCCGCGCCTTAAAGCCTGTTTACGAATCAACTTTGAAGTGAGTGGTGACTCGGCCCTTGCGGGTACCTTTATTGTCATGGAAACAACCGGTCACATCGTCACAACCTGGCACGCAGAAGCAGGTTGGCAGGACAGCGGCTGGATTCGCGACCTCGAAATCACATTTCCATCCGTTTATGTGGATGTCTGGTTCCAACCTGACAGCGGCGGCCCGCCAATCAAAATGGTGATTCTCAATCCGGCGCCCGGTACCGAAAGCGGCTGGCTGTCACGCGGCGTATGCCATGCCCTGGAAGTGGGTTGGCCTGAAGACATGCCGCCTCCAGACACAAATGGTCACTCGGAGGTGGGCGGCAATGAAGAGGCAGCCCAATCCGAGCCCATCAATTGGCCGCCTCCGCCACCGGCAACAGCAACACCCACGCGAAGCAGCTCATCGTCATTGTCCTCGTAAGGTTAACAATCGATAATATTATGTAACAATAACGACCGGGGAAATTTTTCCCCGGCGTTGTATTTTTTAAATCGTAATGGAATAGTAGTTTTTGTTCTGCGAAACTGAAAATGATTCAGCTACTATAAAGTAGATTGCATTTTTCAGATTAACGCACTGGTACAATTAAATAAAATAAATAATCTTTGCTCATAGCACTACAGTTCTCCCCCAGCAATGAGGCTCAATTGTAGTGAAGGAAGTATTGGAAATGATGAAACGCACTTTTGCACTGATTCTCATCACTGCATTTCTGGTGTTATGGGCACAATCACTGCGTGAAACGACGCGCTCAGCGGCGACAATGCCAGCAGATGTGCCAGCAGTAGTTTATTTGGGACAGGGTGGCTCCTACGCCATTGAACCTGGACACAATTTTATAGTAAAACGCTTAGGGCCGTTCCGGTTTGATCTTGAATCCGGGCCTGAGTACGCAGCAACCGCAAACGAATTTGTTTGGGCAACGACAAATGGCGCGCCGCCTGCTGTTTATCAAGATTGGCTTGATTTTGGCGAAGTCTTTGATGGCTGCCTGATCGATTATCTGGCCATTGACGACAATAATGATGACCGGGTAAACGTCTTTTATTTGGATGATACGCCAATTTACGAGATGCCACAGGGCATGGTAACCAGCGGTGAATTTGAAATCATTGGCGATGGAAATTTGCGGCTGTTCGCCGCGGACAGCATTGGCATGTGGTTAGAAGTTTGTGAAAAGCAGGTGACAAAAACATCCACACCAACAAATACAGCCACGCCAACCGAGACAGCAACCGCAACCGAAACGGCGACAGCGACGGCGACATTCACTACGCCAACATTTACACCGTCAGCAACCTCAACCGGTACGCTAACAGCTACGCCAACCGCCACGGTGACAAATACACCAACACTGACAATACCGCCGCCAGTAACAACGGTCGCACCACCCGAAGTCAAAGAGACCCCCTCGACCACGCCAACGAAGGAGCCGCGCGAAAATGCATGCGCACGGATTAATTTCGAAGTTGGCGGCGATGTCGCTCAAAGAGGTTTATTCGTTGTACAGGAAGTCGGTGGGCATCATTTGTTCTCCTGGTATGCTGAGGATGGCTGGCAAGACAGCGGATGGGTCAAGGATATTGATATTACGTTCCCATCGGTTTATGTTCAGGTTTTTTATTACAGCGGCCCTGGGGCTGAACCGGTTGAAATGATCATCTTGAATCCAGCTCCCGGAACACCATATGGCTGGATGAGCCGCGGGGTTTGTCACGCGATAGAGGTCGCCTGGCCCGGATAGCCAATCTATTAAAAGTAGGGTGTGTGTCAAAAACCCTACCATCTGATTTATTTTATAGCGGCAATAACAAACATCAGTCGATGTTTGTTATTGCCGTTTTTTTGTTGCCAACTGATGATATATTTCGTCAAAGCGGGGAATAACGACGCGCCAATCATATTGAATGGCAAGCTTTTGGGCTGCCGCCCCCAGGCGCAAACGTTCCTTTGGTTGGTTCAGCAGGCGAAGAACGGCCGTTTTCATTTCCTGCGGCGTATCTGCAATGATCAGTTCCTTTTGATGCGTGACCGCAAAACCCTCCGCCCCCATAGTCGTACTAACAATTGCCTTTCCGGCTGCCATTGCCTCAATTAGCTTGAGACGCGTACCGCTGCCTACACGAAATGGCATAATGGGCACGGCCGTTCCCGCGAGATACGGCTGTATCTTTTCCACCCACCCTGTTATAGTCACGCCCTTTAGCTCTTTGAGACGCTCCAGGCGCGGATGTGGTTTTTGCCCAACGATGACCCAGGTAGTAGACGGCCGTTCCGCCATAATTTCCGGCCACACATAATCAGCAAACCATAGCACCGCATCGACATTGGGACGATAATCCATTTTGCCGCTGAACAACAAATCAAAACAAAAGGCCGGATCGGGCGCGGCTGATGCCTGATACTGCTGAACATCCAGGCAGTTGGGGATAACTGTTATCGGAGTTTGCAAATCAGGAACCAAAACCAGCAAACTGGCGCGATCCAGATCGCTAACGGCCGTTACCCAATCCGCATTTTCGCACGCCCAACTCTCAAATTGGGCCAGGCGCATGATCTGCACACGCGAGTACCCTGCCGCCGCCCAGCGGCGAGGATTGGACCAATCAACCTGCATGGCGCGCCGCTGCAGCTCGGTCTCCGCATTGTGGTCATCGAAAATAATACGAGAGCCAGGAGAAACAAGGCGCACAGCTTCTATAGCGCGCGCCAGTTCAATCCCTTCAATTTGAACAATATCAAATTTGTCTCGCGCTAATAAACGGCGCAACTCTATATTAAAACGATCACTATGCAAACGATGGGCCATATCCGGCTTGCGGGTTGTAACAAGCTGCGAAAAACGCAGCCGACTGCTGCGCGGCGGAACCGGTACGGTAACAATTTCCCAGCACAAAGCCTTCAGCGGGCCAATCGAGCCGGCTTCATCCTGCTGGTTGTTCTCAAGAAAACTCAACAACGTCAATTCATGCCGCTGCGCCAATCCGCGGATGATGTGATAGTTCCGCAAGCTGGTGCCCTGGTGGGGCGGATAGGGTAGTTGAGGGGTCAGAATGAGAATTTTCATACGACGCTCCCATACACCTGCAAAGTCGCTTCGGCCGTTTTTTGCCAGGTAAATTGCCGTGCCTGAGAACGGCCGTTGGCAATCAAGCGTTTTTGCATAGCGCTGTCGGTTAACACCTGGGTCAATGTATTGGCCCAAAGACCAACATCATCGGGATCGAGCATTAAACCCTGTGGCCCCACGATCTCAGGCAAAGAGCCACGATTGCTGACAACAACGGGGCAACCGCAGTGCTGTGCCTCCAGCGCCGGCAGGCCAAAGCCCTCGTAGTAGGATGGCGTTACCAAAACGCCGGCTGCATGATAAAGATGGGCGAGTTCCGCATCAAAAACACCGCTCAGATGTAAAACCTGCTCGCGCAAATCATTAGCTTCGATGGCGGCAAAAATATCGTCAAAAATCCATCCTTTGCCGCCCACCAGGACAAGCGGCACGTCAACGGCCGTTTCCAGACGCATTTGGGTATAGGCGCGAATCAACGTCGGCAGATTTTTACGCGGTTCAAGTGTACCTACAAACAAAATGAAACCTTTAGGCAGATTATATTTTTGCAGCGTTTCGGAAACGGCCGTTTCCGAATATGTTTTCGCATATAAAGGATTCGCAGCCAGATGAATTGGCGTCACCTTTTCAGGCGCGACAGCCAGCATCTCAATGATGTCTTTACGCGTGGCATGGCTGTCGGCGATGATGTGATCCGCCGTTTTCACAGCCCAATGGATTTGATCGGCATAATAGCGGCGGCTCTCGGCCGTCAAAAATTCAGGGTAATAGAGAAAATTTAAGTCGTGGACAGTAATCACATGCCGGCGCGCGCCCTGCAACGGCGGAATAAAATCAGGGCTGTGCAGCAGGTCTAATCGCTGCGAAGTCAATTCCGCTGACAGAGTCCAGCGCTCTAAGCGATGGTGGCAGGGCGTCCACAAATTGCGGCGTTGAAAATTGGCAGCCTCAGGCGGGAGATGGGAACGGCCGTCTTTGCGGTTGTGATAGACCATATAATCATTATGCTCATCCAAATCAGCCAGCGCAGGTAATAAATACAGTACATACTGACTGATTCCTCCCATCTGATAATATGGCAAACGACAATCAATTCCTATGCGCATCAAACGATTGTAAAACGTAAAACAGGAAAGGTAAAACGTAATTAGGAAACTCGCATCACCTCCGCTTGCAAGTTATAATGCACAAGTATCCAAAATCGACATCATCAGATGTGCGTTGGACAAGGAGAATTAAAATGGCCAACAATGCCAGCAAAACTCAAAAACAAGAGTTCAACGAATTGATCAAACGCATTGAGTGGATGGACGAGCAGCGTCGCAAGTCAAACCGCACCTTAGCAGAACTTGAACAACGTTACGCCTTGCAAGAGCGAGAAATTGCCAGCCGCGACCAACGTATTCAGGACCTGGAGCGCAAGCTCTCAAACGTCAACGCCCAATTGACGCGCATTCCCCAGGTTGATATCCAACTCGCGCAGTTCAAGGATGACATCGTTGAGATGATCGAACAATATGACAAACGCCGCATCCAGGCCGAACAGGAAATCGATCGCTTGCGCCGGGTTGAACACGAGAGCGCAACGCGGGAAATTGCAGAGATTCGTAAAGAGCTGCCTGCCATTGTGCGCTTGCAGCATGATATGGAGCTGCGCCAGGCAGAAGAAACACGGCTTGCTAACCTGATCGGGATTCAGCAAAATAGTCTTTCGCCCATTCGCAATCAAGTAGAAGAATGGGAACGCGCCATGACTTTCCTGGAAGAAAAGGAAAAACAAAATCGCCGCAATATCGGCGAGGTGCAAACAAATTTAATAGAGATCAATAAGCGCTGGGAGCCTATCGACACACGCATCGAAATCATTGCGAATACGCTTTCAAAATCAGAAAGCACCCGACAAGACCTGATTGATGCCCAAATTGAACAACGTGAAGCAATTAAAAAATGGACTGAACAAATTCAGATCGGAGAACATGAGCGTAATAAACAGCTTGAAAAGTTCCGGTATGAGATGGAAGAGCAAAAAGACATCATCGAACGTTTTTCACGCGAATGGGTCAAGTTTTCCGACCAGTACAAAGAAGCAAAAATGGCCGTCCAAACCTTGGAAGAATGGCAAAAACAAATTGAGCAGCGTCAACGCGAATCATCTGAGCTGCTAAAAGTCGAAATAAACCGCATGCAATCGCGCTGGGATGGTTTTGTGTTGGATAACACACAAAAATGGAAGAATTTTGAGGTAGAGGCTGAACAGCGCTGGGCAAATATCAACCGCGTTGAGAAGCAGTTCCAGGAACAGATCATTATTCTTGAAGAGAAATTGGTCAAAATTCAGGAAGAAAAAGATTTGCTGCGAAGAATTCAAAGCGCCCAGGCGGATGCAATTAAAAAAATTCCGCGTATCTGGCAGGAAGAGGTCGAAAAGGCTGTCGCCCAAGACCCGAATCGCCGCCGCCAGCCGGCGCTCGTGCCCGTAAGAGAAGAATAGGCGCGACTGTATGTTTGTGATAGGCACGGCCGGACACGTGGATCACGGCAAGTCAACCCTCGTAGAAGCATTGACAGGCATCGACCCTGATCGTCTGGCCGAGGAAAAGGAACGGGAGATGACCATCGATCTCGGTTTCGCCTGGTTAACGTTGGGGGATGAAGAAATCGGCATCATTGACGTGCCGGGACATCGAGATTTTATCGAAAATATGCTCGCGGGTGTGGGCGGTATTGACCTTGCTCTTTTTGTCGTGGCCGCAGATGAGGGCGTAATGCCACAAACGAAGGAACATCTCGCCATTCTTGACTTATTGGCGGTCCCAAACGGCATTGTTGTTCTTTCCAAGGTTGATTTGATCGATGATCCTGATTGGTTGGAGCTGGTGATGCTGGATGTGAGCGATGCATTAGACGGCACGATTCTGTCAGATGCGCCGATATTACCTGTTTCCGCTTACAGCGGTCAGGGAGTTACGGAACTAAAAATGCTGCTGCAGGATCAACTCAAAGCGGCAACGCCGCGCCGCGATCTGGCGCGCCCACGGCTGCCGGTAGACCGGGTTTTTAGCCTGTCTGGTTTTGGGACAATTGTGACGGGCACTTTATTAGACGGCCGTTTCCGGGTAGGCGATCAAATTGAAGTGCAGCCTGCCGGCTTAAAAGGGCGCATCCGTGGCCTGCAAACGCACAAAACAAAGCGTGAGGTCGCCCAGCCGGGGAGCCGAGTCGCCATCAATCTTACCGGCATCAATCATGAGGAAATCCAGCGCGGGGATGTTGTCGCTTCCCCCGGCGCCGTTCGCAGCACTATTTTGTTCGATGCCGCATATCGCCATTTGCCTGATGCAGATACGCCTCTAAAACACAACCGGGAAGTAAAACTGTTTGTGGGATCAGCCGAGGTTTTAGCCCGCACGCGCGTTTTGGGAACGCCACAAATCGAACCGGGCAAAGAAGGCTGGTTACAGCTTGCCCTACAGGAACCGGTCGCTTTGGTGCGAGGCGACCGCTTTATTTTGAGACGGCCGTCCCCGGCGGCTACATTAGGGGGCGGGCGCGTACTCGATCCCCATCCGGGTCGACGCCACCGCCGATTTCGGCCTGAGATTGTTGCCCATCTCCAAACGTTGACTCAGGGCACACCGGCGGAATTGGTGCTGCAAACACTTGGTCGTATGGAGCCAACCAGCGCCGACAAACTGCTGCCACGGACGGGATTGGATCAGGAAACGGCCGTTGCTGCGCTGGCGGAGTTAGAAACGGGCGCGCAGGTCGTTCGTTTAGAAAGGCAGCTCATAACACAGGCAAGCTGGCAAAAGCTGCTTGATGACGTCGGCCGTGTACTCAGCAATTATCATGCGACCTACCCGCTGCGGGTGGGCATGCCGCGCGAAGAATTGCGCAGCCGCCTGAAACAAAACACACCCATTTTCAACCACCTTGTCAGGCAGGCGGCTGCAGACGGACTTCTTGTTGAGGATAAAGCGTTGATCCACGCGCCCGCCCACCAGGTTACTTTTTCTGCGTCACAGCAGGCTAAAATTGACCAGTTGTTAAATAACCTATCAGCCGCAGGCATCAATTCCCCCAGCGTAAAAGCGTGTCACGAAATGGTGGGCGAAGATTTGTTTTTCGCAATGGTTGATTTGGGTTTGATACGGCCGTTGAACCAGGATGTCGTCTATGCTCAACCGGAATACAAACGCTTCACGCAGGCCATAATTACACATCTGCGCAAAAATGGGCAAATTAACGCCGCTCAAACCCGCGACCTCTTGCAAACCAGTCGCAAATATGCCATCGCCCTGCTCGAACATCTAGATGATGTTAAAATCACTCGCCGCGTAGGTGACTATCGCGAATTGGCCCGGTAATCCTCCAACAGCCAACAATTGAAGAGCATTGTTGCATTTGAAACAGGCTCCCAACTCCAAGAAATTCCAAAGCAAAAAAATATTTGGGTCGGTTTCACATGAGATTAACGCCTTGCGCATGGCAAAATTTACCCAATCAAGTAAATTGGACTTTACATATCATACTAAAATGGAGTATATTATGTTAGATCATTATGTAAGCACTACATAATGTTTCCATCTTCAAAGTAGGAATTGATACGACCGGTTTCAAGGAGGTCAAGAGATGACAATGCAAAAACTCAAAAATTTCCGCTTCTGGGGCATCTTTGCGCTGGTAATAGTTCTCGCGACATTGGCAGTTATTCTCGGCAGTCCGAGCATCTTATCTGCAAATGGCGCCTGGGAAGCTACCTATTGGAACAACCCAATTATGTCGGGTGAGCCAATTTTGCAACGCTATGAACCAGAAATCAACTACGATTGGAAAGGTCTTTCACCAGATGTAGTTGTCAATGTTGATAATTTCTCAGCGCGCTGGCGGAGGCAGATCAATGTGCCTGCGGGCGTGTATCGTTTTAGCGCTACCACCGATGACGGCATGAAAGTTTTTGTAGATGGCATGCTTGTTATCGATTCGTGGTATGACAGCAAAGCCCACACCGTCACGGCAGATTTTCCGTTAAATGAAGGTCAACATTCAGTTGTTGTTGAGTATTATGAAAGCGGCGGCAACGCCGTAGCCGGAGTTAGTTGGGTTCTTATAAGCTCCGGCAACCCGGGACCAGGTCCCGGTCAGCCGCCTGGCGGTGGTATGGGACCTGGTCCCAGTCAACCACCGGGTGGGTCTGGCGGTATGGGCGGTCCCAACATCATGAACTGGCTCGGCGAGTATTACAATAATATGCAGTTAAGCGGTTCGCCGGCCCTCGTCCGAGATGATTCACAAATCGATTTTGATTGGGGAACCGGATCACCCGCTCCACAAATTAATAACGACAATTTCTCCGTGCGTTGGACGCGGCAAGTCAATCTTAATCCCGGACGCTACCGCTTTGAAACCACGACAGATGATGGCGTGCGCTTGTGGGTCAATGGTCAAATTGTTATCGACAGATGGTATGACCAGGCTGAAACAACCTACTACGCCGAAATTGATGTGCCCGGCGGCGCTACATCCATAAAAATGGAATATTATGAAAATGCGGGCATGGCCGTGGCTGAACTGCACTGGCAGCCAGTCGGCGGCACAACGCCGCCTCCCCCGCAAAACTGGAAAGGTGAATACTTCACCAACATGACCCTGAGCGGGACGCCTGCCCTGGTACGTGATGACCAGCAGATCCAGTTTAATTGGGGCTATGGTTCTCCGGTTGCGAGTATTCCCAGTGACAACTTCTCAGTTCGTTGGACCAGAAACTTAAATCTCGAGCCAGGCCGTTATCGCTTCTCGGCGACAACAGACGATGGAGTACGTTTATGGGTCAACAACCAGATGGTGATAGATGCATGGTATGATCATGCAGTGCAAACATTTACAGCCGATGTTGATGTAGCCGGCGGTTCAATTCCAGTAAAAATGGATTATTATGAGAATTTCGAGCGGGCAGAAGCACGCTTGTCCTGGCAAAAAATTGGCGGCGGCGGTCAAGGTCCTGGCGGCCCAGGAACCGGCGGGCCACATCCAACTGCGATTGTGACAGCATCCTATCTGAATGTTCGCAAAGGGCCAGGTCCAAATTTCGCTGTTGTAACGACCATCACCAAGGGTACTGAAGTCCGACTCGCCGGGTACCGGAATGCAGATGCTTCATGGGTACAGGTTATGTTGATGGACCAGACCAAAGGATGGGTTAACGCAAGTTATATTCATACCGATTATCCACTTGAGAATCTGCAAGTGTGGCCGGGCGGCGGCATGGGCGGCGCCAATCCCAACCTGCCAACAGCAACGGTCAACGCAAGTTATTTGAATGTACGAAATGGCCCAGGAACAAATTATGCCGTCATTACAACCATCACCCGTGGGCAAACGGTTATTTTGCTGGGTCGTACGATGGACGCCACGTGGGCTAAAGTCCGGCTGGGTGATGGCGCGGTAGGATGGGTGAGTGTAAAATATATAAACAGTGAAACGCCCATACAAAACTTGCCGGTAGTTAGTTGAATTCTCTTGAAATCAATTGGATGATGCACCCGGCTTAGGCAATCGTGTGTATCTTTTCAATTTAATTTTAATCATCTCCCCAGATATATTTTGGTATCTGGGGAGTTTGCATTTCAGGTAATTATGTTCGATTTTACAATTCCTCCTTTGAGCAGCGCCTTAATTTCAAGCGTCACGATGATTTTCATTTTACGGGTCGTCGGGATGACCTTTAGCACAATTCGTGTCCTGGTAATGATGCGGGGCAAACGGTTGGCAACGGCCGTTACCGGGTTTATTGAAGTATTTGTCTATGTTATTGCCATTGGGGTCGTCGTCAATGATCTTTCCAATATCTGGAACGTCATGGCATACTGCCTCGGTTTTGTGGCCGGCACCCTTGTGGGCATGTGGGTTGATGATCGAACCGCAACAGGACATGTGAATGTGCGCATTATTTCCCGGTTTAAAGCGCAGTTGATAGTAGAGAAAATACATGAAGCCGGCTACGGCGCAACCGTTGGCTGGGGACATGGACGCGGCGGCACAGTGGGCATGATTCTGGCCATTGTCACGCGCAAAGACGTCGACACGATTTACAAATTGGCAGAGGATGTAGACCGGGATGCCTTCATCACCGTCGAAGATGCCCGCGCCGTGCGCCGTGGTTATATGCGCCTGACCGGGGGCCAAAAATAATCTAAAAAGCATGTGATCTTTATCATCGTTGAAAGTGCTGTTTATCACTTCCAACAACTTAAAGAGCATCGTACAGTGTTAGGTAAACTGCGGAAAGTATTTTGAGCAGGAGCCAAAATGTATAAAACAATCCTTGTTCCATTAGATGGATCAAACCGGGCTGAAGCGATTTTGCCGCACATAAATCTATTAGCCTGCTTATACAAGGCAGATGTTGTGCTATTGCAAGTATTTGAGCTGCCGCATGTAATTAACTTGCCCAAAGTTGGCGATGATGATTACGATGCCTTGCCGCATTTAAAAGTAGAAGATTTGCAGGCAGAGACAAAGTTTGCGCGCCATTATCTGCGAGGTCAAATCAAAAAACTGGCGGAGGCTGGGGTTGCAGCGCGCGAGCGGATTGAGTTTGGTCCAGTTGCAGCCACAATCATCCGTATCGCCGAGCTAGAGGATGTAGACCTGATCGCCATGGCCAGCCATGGCTGCTCGGGGTTGCAAGGGGTGTATTATGGCAGCGTGGCTGCTGGAGTGCTGCAGCGCGTTGACCGCCCCTTACTAATCGTTCGATCTGAAAACCAGCAATAAGAAAAAGGAAAACTGAATAATGCCGGAAAAATCTGCTTTCCTGAAGCCGTTTTTAGCTTTTTGTGGCCTTGTGTTTATTTTGTTGCTGACCAATTTACCTCTAATGGCGCAAGAGGAGGAATCAGTAAGGGTGCAAGCGGTCTTTTTTTATTCACCTACGTGCCCCCACTGCCATTTGGTCATCAATGACGTACTGACGCCTTTGAAAATGAAGTATGGCGGCCAGCTTCAACTTGTCGGCATCAACACTTCACAAAAAGCAGGCGTTGAATTGTTTGCCGCGATGCACGCTGCTTTTAACGTGCCGGATGAGCGAAAAGGCGTTCCAGCGCTGGTTGTTGGGGATGTTGCCCTCGTGGGCAGTGCAGAAATTCCGGAGCAATTACCAGATTTGATTACGGAAGGCCTGGCGGCGGGCGGCGTTGGCTGGCCAGACATACCTGGTTTACGGGAAGCAGTCCCGAATTTACCCCCTTCTGTAGGTGAAGTCGATGGTGAAACGGCCGTTACCGCACGCACGCAATCACCCCATACCAGCACAGAAGACTCAAGCAATACGCTTTTAGAAAACGAGGTAGAAATCAACCTGACCCAGCCCCCATCCGATCCCATTGGCATGGCCATTGCGTGGGGAGTCGCCGCTTTTTTGGCATTGGCATTTTTGTATGCTTTGTGGCGCTTGTTAAACGACCGTCCCCACCATTTTGATCAAAACGCACAACAGCTAAGTGGGTACATAATCCCCATACTGACACTGATAGGGCTGGGAGTTGCGCTTTATCTTGCGTATATTGAAATGTCGCAGTCAGAAGCAGTTTGCGGGCCGGTTGGACATTGTAACATTGTGCAGGCAAGCCAATACGCACAAATCTTCGGAATACCAATTGCTGTTTTGGGTGTGTTAAATTACGCAACCATCGGCGGGTTATGGCTTATCGTGAAGTTCAGTGAGGGAAGAGAACGACATTGGGCCATTATGGGACTAATAACGCTCACAATGCTCAGCGTTTTGTTCTCCATTTACCTGACCGCCTTGGAATTGTTTGTGATCCACGCAGTTTGCGCCTGGTGCCTTACATCCGCAGTTGTTTCAGCTTTGTTGATGCTGGTTATCGTTAACGGCGTGACCAAACAATCCAAAACGCCAAAAACAAATATCCCGGCGGCGCAAATGAGATGATCCTGTCAAACGCGTATCGGTTTTAGCTATTATCAAATCGAAAAATCTGTTCCCCGGCTTCTTTGACCTCAAAAACAACTACTTCCTGATGGACATCTTGTCGTTCCGTTTCGGGGGTTTGGTAATAAATCTTGGCTTTCAATGTATAAGGATTGGTTACGCTTACATCCCGTAAGTGCATTGTCAGGCTAAAATTTGGCGTGTTGGTCTCAATCACGCTTAATGAGCTGGCAGGTTGGTTTTCGCCATTAGTGATTTCAGCTTCGATAGACGGCCGTTCTAAAAAAGGCGTCAGCTCCACACCAAAAGCCACACGGCGCAAATCTTCATAAATAAACAGCCCAATTTGTTTAATGCGTACATCTTCTCGCGATTTTGGACTGCGCAGCGGGTCGTCAAAGAATTGAATTTCCATCAACTGGTTCCCTTTTTACTTTTTCGCACAAACAATTGAAATTTTTCCAAAACCTGCACGAGCGTAATTTGCCATTCATGCGTACTGATGTCACGCGGCAGCCAGATGCCGGTCTTACTCACACGCACAACATCGCCTAAGTAACGCTGCAAGTGATAGCGATCAAGGCCTTCCAATTCATCCACGCGAATTCTTATCTGGCCAGCTTCAGTAATAACGGCCGTTATACCTGCACGCCGCGCCAATGCTTTAACGCGCAATTGATACAACAAATTAAGCACCGGATCGGGAATTGGGCCAAAACGATCGTTTAATTCGTCCGCCATTTCGTCGATTTCGGCCAGCGCATCCAAAGCCGCCATGCGCCGGTAAAGACGTAAACGTAAAGCTGAGTCCGGTACGTAATCGGTGGGCACATACGCCGCCAAGGGCAGGTCGATCATAGTATCCTCTGCCATCTCCGGAGGCAATATTTCGCCACGCAGTTCCGCCTTGCGCCGTTTAACCGCATTTGCCAACAGGCGTGTGTACAGGTCAAAACCCACATCAGCAATATGACCACTCTGCTGCGCGCCCAAAATATCCCCTGCGCCGCGAATCTCCAGATCGCGCATGGCAATCGTGTACCCGGCTCCAAGCTGTGTCTCTTCAGCAATCACTTCCAGCCGCGCCTGTGCATCGGCCGTTAAAGTTCGCCACGGTGCATGAAAAAAATAAGAATAGGCGCGGCGCGTTCCACGCCCGACCCGGCCACGTAACTGGTACAACTGTGACAGACCAAACTGCTCCGCATGGTCAACAATTAGCGTGTTCGCATTGGGAAAGTCCAACCCGCTTTCGATAATTGTTGTGGCAATCAAGATGTCAATTTTGCCATCGGCAAACTGCTTCATGATTTTTTCAAGCTGTCGCTCGCCCATTTGACCATGTCCCACGGTAACAGAAGCTTCAGGAACAAGGCTTTTAATACGCTTGCGCACAATTTCGATTGATTGTACCCGGTTGTGGACAATAAAAACCTGACCGCCGCGATCCAATTCGCGTAAGATGGCATGGTGAAGACGCGTATCATCCATTTCACCCACATACGTATTTACAGGCAATCTTTCGGCCGGCGCCGTGTCGATAATACTAATATCACGTACACCGGTCAGACTCATATGCAGCGTGCGCGGTATCGGCGTGGCTGTCATTGTTAAAACATCGACTTCGGTACGCCAGCGCTTGAGTTTTTCTTTGTGCGCCACCCCAAAACGCTGCTCCTCATCAATCACAACCAGACCCAAATCTTTAAAGGAAACATCATCCGAAAGCAGACGATGCGTTCCAATGATAATATCAATACGACCATTGCGCAGTTTCTTGACAATGCGCGCCTGCTGCACCGGCGTACGAAAACGGGAAAGCATTTCAACCTCAACCGGAAATGTTGCCAGTCGTTCCTTGAAAGTGTTGTAATGCTGCTGCGCCAAAATTGTTGTTGGCACCAGAATCGCAACCTGACGGCTGTCTAAAACTGCCTTAAACGCCGCTCGTAGTGCGACCTCCGTTTTGCCATACCCAACATCGCCGCACACAAGGCGATCCATCGGGCGCGGCTTTTCCATATCCGCTTTGACATCTGCGATGACGCGTAATTGGTCTTCGGTTTCCTGGTAAGCAAAGCTGGCTTCCAACTCCGCCTGCCATTCAACATCAGGGGCAAAGGCGTGGCCGTTAATTGTTTCGCGCGCTGCGTATAATTCCAGCAGCTCTTCCGCCAGTTCATCCGCCGCCTGGCGCGCGCGCTCTTTGGCCTTGCTCCAGGATTTTTCACCCAGACGGTGCAAAGACGGCTCTCGATCATCAGGACCGAGCCACTTGCCCAGGCGATCGGCATGATGCACCGGCACGTAGAGCGTATCGGTATTGGCGTAGCGTACGAGTAAATATTCCCGTTCCATACCGCCGATATAACGCGTGACAAGCCCCTCAAAACGGCCGATCCCATATTCCAGGTGTACGACATGGTCGCCAGCCTGAATATCGGCAAAATGTGCTTCTGGGGCGGCAGGACGCGGCTTGCGGCGGCGGCGCGGTGCGGGACGATTCCAGCCAAATACTTCCGCATCAGTCAACAAGTCTGCCAGGATCAAATTATCCTCACGCCGCACCAGCGTGAATCCTTCGGCCAGACTGCCCTGTACAAATGTCAAACTGCCAGACGGGGGCGCTTTTGGCAGAGAATGAACCGGGGTGAAACGAGCGGCCGTATCAACAAGGACGCTTTTATCCGCTTGACGAAATTCATCCTGCCACAATTCCGCCAGGCGCGCAGATTGCCGGCTGAGAACGATGATGCGTTCGCCTGCTTTCTGGCTTTGTTTTAACTGGGTAATAAACGGCCGTACCTGCCCGCCATAACGCGGTCCTGGTTCAAATGCATCAGCCAATTCTGAACGCTGCGGCGCCAGTTCCTCATCCCCGGCGTCTTCACCCTCACCAAGAACCAACGGCTGCCACCAGCGTAATTCATCCGCCATTTGGGGCCAGTCAAATAAGGGTGAAGGGTAATCCTGCGGCAGGCTGGGCTGCTCATTTGCAATCTGGTCTGCATGCAGCACTAGCTCGTAAACGGCCGTTTCCAGTTCAGACCAATCATCCACCACCAACAAGCACTCTGGCGGCAAATAATCGAGCAAAGATGCCGGGCGCGGGTAAATAAGCGGCAAATAATATTCCAGGTTGGGGAAAACTTCACCATTGCGCAAAAACGAGAGATCATCACGCCACGAAGGCAGATTGTCGGCAGTCGGCAATTCCTCTGTTTGCCATATCCCGGCATACTCCTGAGCCCGTCCGGGCAGAGCTTCACGCGCCGGAGGCACAATAACGCGACCATTCCAGGTATCCGCCAACTGGATGGTGCGCTGCGTGGCCGGGTCAAAATAGCGCAGCGTGTCAATTTCGTCGCCAAACAGTTCGATACGCACTGGATATGGCGCCGAAACCGGGAAAATGTCCAGAATACCGCCACGACGGCTGAATTGGCCTGCCGATTCCACTACACTGACCGGCTCGTAGCCGATTGCCTGCCAGTTCGCAAGACTTTTCTCCAGATCGAGCGCCTGGCCCTCGCGGAGAACGCGCGTCGTTGTCATAAAGTAACGCTGCGGCAATGTTTTTTGCAAAAAAGCCCGCGCCGAAGTCACAATAAGCGGAGGGGCGTCATTGGCCGGTATCAGGGGATGCTGGCCGGCGATGAGTTCGGATAGGACAAACAAACGTCCCTGGCGCGTGCGGTCGCTCCAGGGGCCGCGATCATAAGGCAATGGGGTCGGTTCAGGGAATCGCAGGAGGTTGGTGTTTTCAGGCAGCCAGGTTTCTAGGGCTTGATGCCATGCGCCGGCCGAATCGACCCGACCGGTCAGCAGCACAACCGGTAATTTTTGATTGCGGTATAGCTGGGCCAAAACGGCGGCGCGCGCGCTGGTGGGGAGAACGAGCGGCTGCACCGCGGACCGACTCTGTACGGCCGTTTCCAATTCCTGGAAAACAGGTAATTCTGCGATTAACTCGAGTAATCCGGAGATATTCATAGATCAAGTATCATCAAGGGAAGAATCCTTGCGATTGAAGCGCGTCATTGCCAGGTTAATGTCCGCATGCACGAAGGTTTCGACAGCGGAAACGGCCGTGTCCAACACATCTGTCATCATGGCCCATTCATCCTTGCTAAAGTCTTGCAGCACAAACGCCGCCGGCTGCATGCGACCCTGTGGACGCCCAATACCAATGCGCATGCGTGGAAAATCCTGTCCCAAATGTTGAATAATCGATTTCATGCCATTATGACCGCCGGCGCCGCCTTTTTCTCTGATGCGCAGTGTACCCAGCGGCAAATCCAATTCATCATAGGCAACCAGGACATTTTCCAGAGGAATTTTGTAATAATTTACCAGAGGGCCAACGGAATCGCCGCTGCCGTTCATATAGGTTTGTGGCTTTGCCAGAATTACGGCCTTTCCAGCTATGCGCCCGCTGCCGATTACCGCCTTGTTTTGCACCTTGCCCATGCCGATCTGATACGCTTGAGCCAGGCGATCCACCAGAAGAAAACCAACATTATGCCGGTTGCTGCGGTATTTGCGGCCCGGATTACCCAATCCAACAATGAGATAACGTTGGTTGGAAACAGCCGAATCTTCAGCCTCTGGTTTATCCTCTAACATATCTTTGGATCCCAATCTCAACCAACGTCGCAATCCCATCGTGATCTACTCGTCTAATATATCCCATTCATACACATTCCAAAGCAAAGATTGTTCTGATGAATCCAATTGCAGGTTAACCACATTCGGACGCGCTGCAGCAATCTTTTCGTTTGTAAGCAGCGGGATGATGGGTAATTCCTCTGAAAATATTTGTAGCGCCGTCTGATGGTTTTCAGTATAACCCGCTCCGCCCGGCATTGCCCTTAATGCTGCGCGACAAGCCTCATCATAGGCAGGGTCAGACCAGCCGGTCACGTTAACATTACGCCAACCGCCAAAGCCAAATTCGACAGGCCCGGTAATGTTTTCTTGCAAAAACAGGCCACAATCCGGCACGGTGCGGCTAACCCAGGCAAACTCCGCCAGATCAAAACGACGGCCAAATAAACGGCCAATCGGCCCATCCGCATACCAGGTGCCGGCCGTCAAATCATAGCGTTCAACCGGAATGCCGCAATCACGCATATTTTCTTGAAAAATTTCGGTAATGCGCTGCCGCAAAGCGCTTTCGCTATTCGTGCCCAGGGTTATCGTCATGGGCACACCGGAAGATACATCCTGGCGACGGCCGTCTCCGGCAAAATCAAGAAAACCGGCTTCATCAAGCAGCGCATTCGCGGAGGCCGGATCATATGGCCATTCGGTCAAATCGGGCGGGTACAAGGGATGGCTGGCCGGCACATAGGCGTTGGATATTTCCGCGTTTCCGGTCGTCAGCTCATCAACCATACGCTGCCGGTCGGTACACATTGTCATTGCCTGGCGCACACGCTCATCTGCAAACCAGGCCGGACGTAGTTCAGCATACTCGGTAACTGGCGTCACGCCAAATGAAATCTGCTCAAAAATATCACCCGGAACAATCATCGCCTCCCATTCGCCTGCGGCTGTAATTGTTGCCAGATCATTTAGCGACAGAACCTGATCTCCAAAAACATCACAATCGTCAGGCAGCGAACCTGAGGCCAGGGCTTCACTCGTGTTAAAATGAATGATTATGCGTTCAATTTTGGGCAAACCCTCTGCAGCGCGGACATAATGTGGATTTTTCTCCAAAACCAACCCTGCTTCCGGCGTCCATTCAACCACCACAAAGGGACCGCTGCTCAAAGGCCTGCGCGCAGCTTCCTCAACGGTGAACATGGCATGCGGCGTGTATTCACCCAATTGGTGAAATGGGAGCGGCGCCCAGATATTTGTGAAATAGGTTTGATCTTCCAGAAAGCCGGGCAGGCCAATCCAGCGCACAGAATTATCCCCTGTAGCTGTGTAGCTGTCGGTGAAAATGGTTTTCCCTTTGTGGCCTGGCGTTTCCGGACTGGCGGCCAGGTTATAGCTAAATACTGAATCTGCAGCGGTTACCGGCGTGCCGTCTGACCAAAAAAGCGGCTTAAAGACGAAATCAACAACAATGCGCTGCATTTCTATCGGTTCACCAGCAAACAGTACCGTTTCTCCGGCCGAATTGATGACCTCAATGTCTTCTACCAGCGTGACAATTGCGCCGGAGGCGTCCATAACGCGGTCACCGGCATTGACGGTGGCTTTTTGCACAAAGGCATCTCCATCTGCCAGATTGGGGAGTTTTTCAAGCGCTTGCGGCTGGTATTCATAACCGATATTGGTGAACAAGTTTTCATAGATCAGGTGACGCAGCGCTTGTGCAGTTTGGGAATTATCACCATACAAATAGATATCAGCAGGTTCGGCGGCCATACAAATGCTGAGTTCCTTCATGGGCAGCGGCGTTGGTTCGGGAACGGCCGTTGCCTCTGGAATTGTATCGTTGTTCGCATCAGACGCCTGTTCAACATCCTGGCGCGAATCGTCTGCGCTCACATTTTCATCAATGTCTGTAATACCCGCTTCATTCTGATCTGGCTGCACAGTTACATCCTGTGAACCCTGTTGGGATTTATCATCCTGACAGCCGGCCAAGATCATGGCGCAAATAAACAGACATCCAAGTATTAGTCTGGTTTTTGTCAATGAAACACCTTTAGTAACTCATCAGTTGACTTCTTGTACAATAAGCAAGAAGTTTGCAACGAATTACACAAATTAACGCGAAAAAATTTGTGGGAATTCGTGTTAATTCGCTGCCATGATCTAATTGGTTCTGGTTTGTCCAGGTTAGGTAATTCCCAGAAAGTCTTTTGCACTTATGCGAAACGAAATCTGGGAATTCCTCAAGGAAATCGCGAATTTGTTATGGCATGATTTCAAAATACTTTTCGCGGTTTACCTAACAACATTGGGATAAGATTTGATGTCTGCATTTGTCAGCGCCTGAATTTCAGCTTTAGCCTGGCGCACTTTGCAGAAACATTCGCCATGATCATGACAATTGTTTCTAAACAACAAGCTTACGCTGCCCTACATCCATCAAGCAAAAATCAACTCGCTAGTCTAACACATTCAAAACCGTCTGGCGAATGTGACAGTTTTGTGAGAATGAACTGCTCGATAGAGAGCCAATTTTTAACGATTTCATTTCTGTGCCATAATGTAATTTATTATGTAATTGCACGAGCTTACATTGTCCTTGGTATTTATATGCAGTAATCAGCGGAGTTATTATGCAAAAAAATAAATTTATTGGTGTACTCTTCGTTTTTGTGATGCTATTTGGCATTGCAGCATGTGGGCCTTCTACCCCACCAACCGCGACGGATAATTCGTCGGACACAAATGCTAACGATACATCTGAAGAACAAACCACAGCAACAGAAGCTGAAAACGTTGAAACAAATCCTGTTTCTGCAAAAGGCGCTCCCGAAACCGCAATCGAAGCGGGGTTAACAGAAACAGACGCCAATGGCATTCAAATCGGTTTTACAAAAGATGGTCATGCCTATCGAGGCGATCCCAACGCCCCAGTTGTCGTTGAAGAATTTTCTGATTTTCAATGTCCTTTCTGTGGTCGTTTTTCAACCCAAACGCTCCCATCGCTATACGAAAATCAAATCGTGAATGGCGATGTTTTGTTCGTCTATTATGATTTCCCGCTTGAAAGTATCCACCCACAAGCACGCGCGGCAGCCAATGCCGCCCGCTGCGCCGGTGATCAGGGCGCAGGCGCATATTGGGCAATGCACGATCGGCTGTTTGCCAATATTCAAGAATGGGGCCGGTCAAATCCGGAAACCGTATTCACCGCTTACGCCGAGGATGCTGAATTGGACATAAAGGCATTCACAACCTGTCTGGAAACTGCGCCCTTCGACGATCAGGTCCAGGCAGACCTTGATCTGGGTCAAACCCGTGACGTACGCAGCACACCAACCTTTTTTGTTAATGGCCAGATGCTCTTGGGCGCCCAACCAATCCAGGTCTTTAACGAGGCCATTGCCAGCGTTCAAAACGGGGAAAGCATTGCGGAGGAAGCTCCGCCCACCTCAGGCCCAACTTTGGAAGAAGTACTCCTTCCGCCGGTCAAAACGCCCGATCCGGTAAACATAACCAGCGAAAATGCCGCCCACACGCTCGGTGATCCGAACGCGCCAGTTACGATTGTGGAATACACCGATTATCAATGCCCCTTTTGCCAGCGGTATGCACTCGAAACCATGCCCCAAATATTGAGTGATTTGATTGAAACCGGGGAAGTCTTTTATATCTTAAAAGATTTACCGCTTGAAAGCATTCACCCTGAAGCGCGACTTGCGGCTAACGCTGCCCGCTGCGCAGGCGAACAAGATGTTTATTGGGAAATGCATGAGGTCTTGTTCCGTGACCAAAATACATGGGCCGGATTGAGTGCGGGCGCAGCAGAAATAATGACGAATATGGCAAACAGCCTGGGAGCAGATCGGGACGAATTTTCAGCTTGTATGGAATCGTCTCGCCATGATGCAGCTGTCCAGGTGAATCTGGATGAAGCGCTGCGGTTGGGCGTGCAATCAACGCCTTCGTTTTTTATAAATGGATTTCCGCTGAGCGGGGCACGGCCGTTTGAGACATTCGAATATGGAACTGCTCTCGCCAAAGAAGGCACTTTAGCTGCGGCGTATGCACGCCCACTGCCGGAAACTGACAATGCGTACGCAATCGGCGATCCCAATGCGCCTGTTGAAATTATTGAATTTACTGATTTCCAATGCCCGTTTTGCAGCCGACACTATTCAGAAACCTTTACACGGGTCAAAGAAAATTACGTTGATACCGGCAAAGTGCGATATGTTTTTAAGGATTTCCCGCTGATCAACATTCATCCACAAGCGGTGAAAGCGGCTGAAGCGGCGCGCTGCGCCGGCGACCAGGAGCAATACCTGGAAATGCACGATATGTTGTTCGAGACCCAGGCAGAATGGAACGGCCGTACCGACGCCGATCAGTTCTTCAAAGAATATGCCGCCACGCTTGGCCTCGATCAAGTATCCTTTGCACAATGTCTGGACAGTGGAACACATGAAGCGGCGGTTATGGCCGATTTGGAAGAAGGTTCTCGCGCCGGCGTCAACGGCACACCGGCATTTTTTATCAATGATCATTCTATGTCGGGCGCCTTGCCGTATTCAATATTTGAAGAAGCCATCGAATTGTTTTTGGCTGATTCCTAATCTCGTCAACGTGGGCAGAAATCTGGTTGTGGTCTGGATTTCTGCTCATTTTTTTATTTGATGCACCTTCAACTCCACAAAGTATCGGTCAAACTAGAAAGCAGCGATCCAAATATTAACAACGAATGGCGACGCCTGTTTGAAGGCTGGCTTGGTGATACGACCGAAAGCCGGACGCAGGCAAAGCTGGGGTTGCGCCTGGATTTGGTTGCGCAGTTGCCCCCTTTACCATCTCAAGCGCCAATATTTTCTGATGCATCCATGTGGTCGGGCGGAAATGGGGTTTTAGAGGTTTATGCCCAGCCTAATAACCAGGCGCTTTTACACTTTTTTGAGGCTGGACTTGTCACGCTATCTCTCGATGCGCATTCCCAACCACAGCCGCCCGGCGCTCACGGCGCAATTTTGGAACAAACGTTGCTAAACGGCCGTTTCGAGGACGTAACGTTTACCAGCCTGGCCCCGCAGTTACGCCGCCAGGGTTATTTCCTGGTACATGCTTTTGCTGCAAGTAAAAACGGCCGTTGCGTTCTAATCAGCGGGCCTACGCAAAGCGGCAAAACAACCACAGGACTCAATTTGTTGTTAAATGGATGGGAACTGCTGGCCAACGATGTTGTTCTTTTGGAAGCGCGAAGTGATGGCGTTTATGCGCTGCCAACACCTGGGGATATTGGTATTCGCCCAAATACCTTTCGATTATTGCCCCAACTGGTTGACCTGATTGAACCACATCAGGTTCCGTATCAGCCGGTAAATATTTCAGGACATGCTTTTGTAAACGGCCGTTGGTCTTCCCCCCAACCTGTAACCGCGATGTTCTTCCCTGAAATCAGTGCAAAAGGCGCCAGCCATCTCCAACCACAGCCCGCCGCCATTTGTCTGGTACAACTGATGCAGGAAAGCATAGATCGTTGGGACACACCTTACCTGTCCCAACATGTGGATATATTACAAAAGCTTTGTTACCAGGCGCCCGCTTACATTTTGCAGCTAGGCTATCAGCTCGAATTAATTCCCGAATTAATTTCAAAATCAAGCCTGGCGCGTATCAAGTAAACCTCGGAAAGTTTACCCGCAATCTAAACTATAACCTTAGGACCATCTGGAGAAATTAAATTTTCCTGGCTGCATTTTAATCCTCAACATCCTCAGATATCGGAACCAGGCCATGCTCATAGGCAAAAACCACCACCTCGACGCGGGTCTTTACCCCGATCTTGCGCATCATGCGCCCTACGTAATTTTTGGCCGTTTGTTCAGTAATGTTCATTTCAGCCGCAAGCTCTTCATTGGTTTTGCCTTGCGCCACGATGAGCAAAGTCTGTAATTCACGTCGCGTCAGGCTGCTGTTCAATTTAAGTCCTTCGGCCATAAGGCGCGACACTTGTGGAGAGAAATATTCCTGACCGGCATACACGAGCCGCACAGCTTTTGCCAGCATTTCGGGGGCATCGTCTTTCAGCATGTAACCGTGAATGCCTTCGCGCAGTAATCCCTCCACATATTCACGCCGTTTATAACGGGATAGAATTAATATTTTTACATCTTCATGTTGACGTCGTAGATCACGCACAGAATCAATGACTCTTGGCCCTGGCATACGCGCATCTAATAACAAAACATCGGGATGATACCGGGCTACTGCGCCTAACAAATCATTTCCATGCGAAACTTCGCCTACTACTTCAAAATCGGGTTCATTTTTTAAAAAAGAAGCAACTGCAGCTCGAACAATGTGATGATCTTCCGCAAGTAAAATCCGTATTATTTGCATAGTGTTTGCGCTACTTCAAAAATCTGGTAAACCGTCGTTATAAAGATTTTAAGGGGACAACGGCCGTTATACAAGTACCCTGTCCTAAAGACGAATCAATATCAAAGTTACCATCTATAGCTTCAAGACGCTCCTTCATACCTTGTAAACCAATCCCAAAATCATAACCACGTGTATTTGGAAAATTCTCGAAAGTCTCAAAGCCACAACCATTATCCTCGATTGAGAGCGTAATTGTATCTTCAGTACAAATTAGATCGACCATTATCTGGCTGGCCTGGGCATGTTTGACAACATTTGTCAGGCCTTCCTGCAATATTCGAGATAGCGTAATTCCAATCGCATCCGGCACTATCGGGGCTTCAGTTCCAGAATAATATATTGGCAAACCGGTACGCATTGAAAAATCACGACAATAACTATTCAGCGCCAGGTTCAACCCCAGATCATCGAGAGCAGTCGGACGCAAGTCATGGGCAATTGCGCGCACACGCTGCGACGTCTCATCTAACAACATGATTGCCTCTTGTAATTTCTCTCCTGCATTCTCCCGATCTTTTTGCGCCGCAACCAAAATAAACTTGAGTGCAGTCAATCCTTGTCCGGCCTCATCATGTAATTCACGCGAAAGTCTGCGCCGCTCCGCTTCCTCAACTGCAACAACTTGGTGGGTCAGTTTCCTCAATTGGGCCTGGTTATTTTTGATCTGTTTCACATTAAGTGCATTTTGAATTGCAACAGCAGCTTGCGCTGAAAGCGCAGCAGCTTTACGAACATCATCTTTGTCAAACCAATCTGGCGCTGCTTTATCGAGGGAATAAATACCAATTACATCACCGCCGACCAGGATAGGTAATCCAAACCAGCTCCGCACATGCTGTCCGCCGATTAAAGAATTTACCCAATCGGAATCCTGCGCTGTATCAGGCACTAAAACGCTTTTATGGCTCTCTAAAATCTGATTCAGCAGCGGAACATGGCATAGATCAATTTCATAGCTTAAATCGGGCAGTGGATCATAAAACTTATCATAGCCACGACTGGCGCGAATAGATAACTTTTTTTGCGGCGATAACAACATCACATTGGCTGAATCATAATCGACCAGTTCGTTTAAACAATTTAAGAAGGTCTCCAACACTTGGTCCAAATCCAGCGACTTTGTTAGCGCAAAATTGGCCGACTGGAGTGCTTTTAATTCGGCCGTGCGTTCTGTTACAAGCCTTTCTAATTCAGATTGACGCCTTTTTTCTAACAGATTTCGCTGGTAAGCCGCAACCGGCATCAATACTGTCATAAAAATCAAAAAACCAAAACGCCCTTTTTCCCATGCCTCGGCAGCACGAAATTTCGACAATAAATTAGGAGTAAATATTAAAATAACAACTTGCAGAAAAAGAATACCTAGTGTAATCCGCCAGGACAAAAAAAAGCTTGCTAACAAGATAGGTATCAACAAAAATGAAATAATCCCCAAATTGTTCGCATCAATATTTGACATAACGGTCAGGATAACCGCAAGGTCAAATAAAAACACTGTAGTAAAGACAGTCACCCGTATGTACTTTGTTCGGCTAAGCAAATAAGCCGCAAACATGAAGGTCAACGTATACAAGTAGCCAATTACGCGCCCGATTATCAATTTTTGTGTCGCAAGGTTATTGGGAATTGAGACGATAAAAACTACGGTTCCAATCAACATAAGAACCAGAATGATCAAAGAAAGCAATTGTGCCTGTTGTTTCTCGTTTTCCGGTATTCCATCTGCGGGGCGCGTTAAGATTTCGACTATATTTTGAATTGCTTTCATGATATTACCTGCCGGTTGCTAACCATTTTGCGCAAATCATATCACGGCGAAAATGATGATGTAAAGAAAACCGCACAAAATTAGCAATTCAAAATGCAGCCGCCGCCAAAATTTGAGTACTCAGGTACTCAATAATTGGTTACTAGCGACACCTGTATTTTATTTGTTATTTGTTACGCTATTAGTAAGTGCTGGGGAGTGAATTCTGGTTCCACACGGACCGGGGGGGAGCCAATATTTTCTATATTGCCTAACGATCCGCAGGCTTAAATCTATATCCAATCCCTCTACGTGACTGAATATAATCTTGTTTTTTGAGGCCAGTGCCTAGTTTGCGCCTTAGACGATAGACGCACACGCGCAGGCGATCTTCATATGCTTTCTCAAACGGCCACATTCGACGCAGAATAAACGAGGTTGTCACGGTTTCGCCTGCATTCCGCATGAGGATATAAAGCAGCTTCGTCTCCGTAGGCGTTAATGAAACGCAGCGCTCATCAACGTAGATTTTTTGTTTTTGGAAATCAACCTGAAGCTGTTCATCTACTTGGGTCCTGGGGGTAAGGGTGTAGGCAAAATTTCCAATTCGCTTCAAAATCCGATTGACGCGTGCAATCAGTTCGCCAATTTCAAAAGGCTTTTTAATATAATCTTCGGCAAAGAGATCAATGGCTTGAATAACTGTCTCAGAATCGGTGACAGAAGAGAGAATAATGATTGGCAAATCGGAGAAACTGTGGACTGTTTCACAAAACTCGAGGCCATCCATGCCGTATGGCAGCATAACATCAACAATCGCTAAATGCGGCATGCCAAATTTGTCAATTAATTGTAAGGCGTCAGCAGCAAAAGCGGCCGTTTCTACCTTAAACCCGGCATTTTCCAGGCCCTTTCTCAAAATTGTTTGAATGTGAAAATCATCTTCTAACACTAAAATGCGATACGTTTCTATATTGTGGTCTTGTTGAAAATCGCTCACTTTACTATTCCATTATTTTCAAAATCTAAATGCTCAAAATTTTACAACTATTATATTTACTCCAAGTTTCAAGCAAAGTTAAGATTTTATAAAGTATTCAGCATAATTGTAATGCGTGCAAGAGTACTCTGGTTTTGATTTTTCACCTTATTTTCGCTTTCGATATTCTAAAAATCAAGTATAGTTGGAACACCTTTGCGTTTGCACAAACCACTATGTAAGGAAGAAAGTATGCATACAAAACATAATTCAGGTTTGAAATCTCATGTTCGCACCATGTTATTAATTGGATTGTTTGTAGTTTTGGGAACGGCCGTTTTCACAAGTCAACTCCAGGCCAGCCCTCCACCTGCGCAAGAACAAGCAAATCAGATAACAGCGACGCCCAGCAGTACCCCTACTGAAACTGCAACCCCCA
The DNA here is from genome assembly GCA_963701435.1 of uncultured Chloroflexia bacterium. GTDB lineage: Bacteria > Chloroflexota > Anaerolineae > Promineifilales > Promineifilaceae > JAACFF01. The sequence goes on from CAVPAL010000007.1 coordinate 163,065, forward strand.
CATTAACGGCCTCGCCAACCGCGACAAACACTATAACACCTACCGCTACCATTTCCGGCACAGTGACGATTACGCCTACTCCAACAATGACCCCAACCGGTTCATCAACACCCGATTTAACCGTAACGCCCACGCCTACCATCACATCAACACCGGACATATCGCCGGGCAATAACCTGGTCTACTTACCGATCATCTTGCTACCGGAACCCGCGCCGTTACTGGTTCCAATCCGCGTGTCAGCGACGCCGCCAATTGATTTTGAAGCCGCGCGTGAAGATGCTCAGTCGCAGGGCCTTGACATCGCCTTCAACAAAATCGGCTTCCATGTCGGTTTAGGCGGCAACAGAAACGGCTTAGACGCCTGGATGGAAGAACTCGATGCCGCCGGCGTGCCTTTTATGTTAAAAAGCGCCAACAATGCTGAGCCGTTATTTGAAGCCCAGCAGATCATGGACAACAGCGACACGCCACACATTCTGGTTTACCGGGATGCCCGTTCCGTGTATGACATTCCTGCCTACAATCTGCCGCCCGACGAAGCCGCAGAAATCAGTTGGGACCTGAACAAAAGTGTATTTCCGCCTGAATTAGATCCCACCCGCGTGTGGATCGAAACCACGAATGAGCCGGACAAAAACAAGACGGAATGGCTGGCGCAATTCGCGCTGCAAACGGCCGAATTGGCGGTGGCAGACGGCTATAAGTATGCGGCGTTTGGCTGGGCCAGCGGTGAACCGGAAATAGAGGATTGGGAATCGGAGGCCATGCTTGCGTTTTTGCAATTCGCAGGCGAACATCCTGATCAGGTTGCACTCTCGCTGCATGAATATAGTTATGAAACCAACGAGATTGGACGGCTTTACCCCTGGCTACTCGGCCGTTTCCAAAAGATTTTCGAAATCTGTGACGAGCACGACATCCCGCGGCCAACGGTGCTGATTACCGAGTGGGGCTGGGAATACAATCACGTTCCGGAACCAGATCCCGCCATGGAAGATATTGCCTGGGCGTCCTGGATGTATGCCAATTATCCGCAGGTAAAAGGCGTCGCTACCTGGTATCTGGGATATGGCGATCAATTTGGCAACATCCACAATGAAACCCAAAAGCTCATTGCGCCGGTAAAAGATTACAGCCTGAGCAATTACTTCATCATCGATCCGGATGAACGGCCAATCGACACAACGCTCTTAGAACCCAACCCACCCACGCGGATCAAAATCGAGCGGTTCAAATAACCCTTTCTGGTGAATTTTGTCTATTTTTGATGGAGAAGTGGGGAAGATTCAGGCAGCGGCTCAGGACGCGGATCAAGTAATTCGTCAAGATGCAGCCACAGGATACGGCCGTAATGAAAAACGAGCGGAATTAAAACGACGATCAAAATCCCAATGATGATGAGAAACGGCCGTAGCGACACGCCGGCCAAAAAAAGCGCTATACTTACGGGTAGTAAAAAAATAAAGTAAATCACATAACCCATAAATATGGACATGGACCAATAGCCCACCTCACGTTCATAATGAATGCCGCACTGCGGACAATCCGGGTGCATGCGAAAAGGTCGGTAAAATACCTGCCCTTCCAAACAGTGGGAGCAGCGCATCTTTAAGACAGCCTGTAATCTGTTCCACATAGAGACGATTACTTATTGATAGGGAAAACCGGCCTGTTTCCAACCAATCATGCCATCCCGAAAATTGATCACATTTTCAAAACCGGCATGTGATAATTGTTCGCAGGCGACCAGGCTGCGATTTCCGGAGCGGCAAACGCAAACAATGGTTTTATCCTTGGGCAATTCATTTAACCGCTGCGTAAGCGTCTGCAAAGGCAGCAGCCGCGCCCCGGCAATGTGGCCGTCAATCTGATATTCATGCGGTGAGCGCACATCAACTAACAATACATTGCCATCTTTTTGTATCATGTCTGACAAATCAAAAGAATTTATCTGTTTAACATTGGTCGCGGATCTAAATCCAAATAATGATTGAAACATAAACTACACTTTTCCTAATTCCACTTTATCTTGAGTTGTTTGTGCCTGTGGATACATTAAATTTATAGACTCTTGTAGTGTACCTCATTCTCGTAATCGCCACATAAGAGCTTTGTAACGATTGTGTAATGAAACTTAACCTGCTCTTTGATTGAATGCATAATATGAAGCTGATTGCTAAAATGCTGAATAGCTGAAGGCTTACCATTAGCACGAAAAAATTTGGAAAGTGAACATTTCCAACATAATAGGAGTACAGAGATGAACAAATTAGCAATAATTGGAATTTTATTACTGGTTTTGATGGGGTTGGCGGCATGTGGCGGCCAGGCGGAAACGGCCGTTCTCCCCGAAGCCCCTGCTGAAATTGCGCTCGAAGAACTATCGGCTCAAATTGATGTGCAAACTGCAAACGAAATTAGCGCGTATGATGACGTCTTCATGCTCGACGTGCGCGAACAATATGAATTTGACGAAAAGCATATTCCCGACATCAACTTGATCCCCATGAGTGAAATTCAAAACCGGGTCAGCGAAATTCCAACCGACAAAACTGTTGTCGTCACCTGTCGCAGCGGCAATCGCAGCGGACAAGTCACCGATTTTTTACGCCAAAACGGATTTGATAATGTCCATAATATGGAAGGCGGCATCGTCGCCTGGGAAGCGGCCGGCTATCCGGTCGAACAATAGATCAAAAAAAGGGCCGGGAAGTTTTCCCGACCCTTTTTTTATTGTACTCGTCTTGTCAAAAATCAATCCCGCACCGGCAGCCCGCTGGGCACAGAGTCAGGAATCAAGTGGCTCAAATCAACCGCAGAAGGGGAAGTCAACGCCTGCAAAAACGCCATCAACTGCATCATTTCCGCATCGCTCAATTCTCGCGCAGACTGCACACGTGAATCCAGGGTCGCCAGCACAGCCACATTTGTCGCCGCGTCGCCATGATAAGTCTCGCGGAATACACCGCGCAGTTGTTGATCAGGATTGTAGCTGTTTAATGCTTCAGCCGGATTGAGATGATGGCGCACAACATCTTCCAAAAAGGTGTAAGCGCCATTATGCATATAAGGGGCAGTCAAAGTGACGTTGCGCAAAGGGGGCGTGCGAAACGCAAATTTGTCGGCCGGATCGTTCGTTTCCAGGAAACGGCCGTAATCCATTCCCATCGCATCATTTTTGCCCGGACCTAACTGCGGCGCGCCAATGTTGTGGTACTGCTGGTCAGTCATCAAAACCCCGGAATGGCAGGCGCTGCAGCCCGCTTCGCCATAAAACAGCAGCGCGCCCCGCTTGGCTTCATCAGACAACGCCTCACTGTCACCCGCCAGATAACGATCCCAGGGGCTGTCGTCAAAAGAAAAGGCCGCAATTTCATACGCTGCAATCGCGTTAGCGGCATGTTCAAAGCCCAGTTCCTCTACGGGAACATCAGGATAAGCAGCCTGGAACAGTTCCACATAACCAGGGACTTCCAACAGCCGCGCCATGAGCGCGTCCCAAATGCCAACAATATCTTCATCCATTACAAGCGCAATTTCGTTGATGGTTGCGACGCGCGCCGACAAAGCCTGCCATTGTTTGGCCAGGCTTTTCCCATGCATAACAGCCAGGTTTTCTTCATCGGTGACGCAAATGTCTCCATCTTTACCGCGCATTTCATCCCGTGACGTCACCGGGAACATCGCCTGCACCGCCAGCGGGCTGTCTAATCCTTGCGGCAAACTTTCGCCGGCCGGGGATTCAAAAACCTCGCCATAGGTCGAGATACGGCCGTCCCAGAACATCGTTTGCCATTCCGGCGCGCCGCGGTTGAAAATTTCGGGCGCATTGCGTGGGATCAGTTCACGGCCGTCGCCGCGCATGCGCGCCATACCCAGACCACGCCCGCCCGTGCCCAGCGACACCGGCAGTCCGTCGCCGCCGTGCAGTAGCGGATGGTGGCAGGTCGCGCAGGATGTGTCGCGGTTGCCGCCCAGCTCCTTATCAAAAAAGAGCGCTTCACCCAACGCAACTTTGTCCGGATCGGGCTGCGGTCCCAAATCCAGTGCATAAACATTGCCATTATTTAATACTGAACTCAAACTGGCATCTAACTGATTTGCTTCGCTGCCAGGAATTTCGCCGCCTTGTTCTACAAAGAAATAAGCAATCAACAGCACAATCCCAATGATCGCCATAACCGCCGGCAAAATCCTGGTAAGCAATCGACTTGAACCCTTCATAAACCACTCCTTACCAGTCAATGTAAGCTCTATTACATTATTATGTTTAACATTATAACGGCAAACGGCTGTTTTGGAAGTATGAATCCGTGAATATCTCAAATTAAGAGGTGCAAACGAATTTTACAAAATGAAAAAGAGGCTCCCAGATGATTCCAGGAGCCTCCATATGATAGGTGAAGGTGAACGGCCGTTAACTACCGAATCAGCACATCAAATTACTTCGACGGCCGTACCTGCACCTGCATAAAGTTGCCCTGTGCGCTAACGTTTTTGATAATGATCTGCGTCTCGGAATGCGGGTTCGTAACACCAGCCGTAGGCGTCTCTGGATTATGATATTGTGCCCGTTTGTAGTAACCGCTTTAGTGGTTTTCTGGACGGCTAAAGCCGTTACTACAAACTAAAATAGACATGTATACTTAAGTGCCATTCCTTAGCTGTCTAACCTTAAAACAAGAGGCTCCTGGATAAATCCAGGAGCCTCCTCAATTATTCAGTAACCTATTCTTGCGCAGCGGCAGCTGCATCAACCAAACCATGGCCAAAGAACGAAGTTCGGCCGTTCTGACCGTAGCAGCGCTCCCGGGGATCGTCCGGAAGCAACTCGGACGGGCAGGACAGTTGTTGCGTCGACCGTTGTACGGCCGATTTCACGGCCCCTGGACTCCAATTTGGATGATTTTCTTTGACCAGAGCGGCGACACCGGCTGCATGTGGGGCAGACATCGAGGTGCCGTTCAGATAGGCATAACGGTACCCGCCATCAGCCAGGACTGTGAGTCCGTCAAAACCCGGGCCGCCATTTTCTTCCAGGAAGTCAAAGAAGTCCCAGATGCCATTGTCGGGATCGCTGGTGCTGGAGAGCGCCGCTAGGACCGCATCTTGGCGGGTCCCGGTAGCCCGGTTGTAATCCCCGCCGGGTGCTGCCACATCCACCCGTGACATGCCGACGCTGGAATAATCGGCAATCCACAGGTTGTAGTCGGGGTAGCCGATGGGACCGGTGGCCGATACGGTTAGCACACCGGGCAGTTCGGCTGGCGCTACACGGCAGTTATTCTTCACATCGCGAATTTCCGCACTGTCCGGCGGCCAGTCGGGGCTGGTGTCATCCAAATCAGGGTGTTGCAAATCAGCCACCTCATTACCGGCCGAGGCAACGATCAGCACACCCTTTTGCCGGGCGTAGCGAGCGGCAGACTCGATTTCTTTGAGAATGGCCTTCTGTTGGGCGTCAGATTTGCAGTAGAAAAGGTAAGGGTCGGCAAACAGACTCATATTGACGATGTCGATATCGTTGTCGCCAGCGTAACGCAGCGCAGCAGCTACCGAATCGGCAAAGCAGTAGCCGACTTCGGTACAAACCTTGATCGCTACGATGGTTGCTTCGGGAGCTACCCCGGCGATGCCGATCCCATTAACCGGAGCGGCGATGGTCGTAGCGACGTGAGAGCCGTGCCCGTTGCGATCTTGTACAGCCGCTTTGTTCGAGCAATCGCCGTTGGCGACTTCCGAGGGGTGGGCGGTGGGTGTGTCATCAAAAATGAACGAGCAAGACCGCTCTACGTCGAGGTTGGGGGCGATATCGGGATGGTTGAAGTCAACCCCGCTGTCGAGCACAGCAACGGAAACACCTTTCCCGGTGGCATGGGCGTAGCTCTCATCACCGGCGTTAATAATGGCCATGTCCCACTGGCAAACTCCTAGCGGTTCGCTGTTGGGGACTCCAAAGACGTCGCCATAGAGACCTTCGCATTTGGCGATTATCTCCGCTTGGCTAGAACTGGCCAGCATGGCGGAAGTCACGCCAATCAAAGCCAGAGAAAGTATAGACAAAAATAAAATAAATTTCCATCGACTCATGATTAAAATCTCCTTGTATTCCTACATTAGAAATAATCCGTCCTCACGGCATCGCGTAAGGACGGATTCTCCTAATCAAACATTATTAAAATGTCCGTTTCTTCGTTATTTCGCCGAAACTATACCTTAGCGATTATCGACATCCACCAAAGTCAGACCCATCAGGCCAACATCACCGGTGTGGGAAACCGCACCCAGGTGCCATTGACCTGCCGTTGCGCCGCTCCAGCTTATATCAATAGTTTCCGTAGCGCCTATCGTTGCCGATGTTGGCGCGGAGTTAATGCTCATATTGCCGCCAGGTGTGGCTGATACAACCCATGTGTACATGTCGTAATCTGCTGAAGGTCCAGCCGTTTGCCAGCCATGGACAAAAACGCTCCAGGTACCGTCTTGAGGCAGTAAAATGTCTACAAGTTCATTCGTAGCGCCGCTGGTACTGGAGGCAACTTGTACTCCGTTGGGATCATAGACATAAATGTCAAGATCGATCGCGGGGTCGGCGACAGATTCAGGCGGCATGGCAATCCGGAAAAATGCTGCGCCAGAGAGATTGAACTGGTGCAGATTGCTAAAACCATCGTTGGGATTAAAGCTCTGATCGGGATCTTGCACCACAGTGTCCGTGGTTACCGTTGCGGGTTCCAGCCCATGTGCAGCAGCATCATAGCCGCCGGTGTAACCAAAGCTTACGTCAAAGCTGGCCGAACCGCTTTCACCACTGCCTATTACTCCCGCAGGTGCGCTAAACAGTGCGCCCTTTACCGCTATGGGGCTGTAGACGTCATAATGCCCGGTCTTGTCACTCCAGGTTAACGAACCAAACCGCCATTCGCCAATTGGGCCTCCGCCGTTATTAGTGATTGTTACATAGTAAGTCGCTGTTTGGCCTCTCTTTAAGCGGAAGCTTGAAGGCTCAACTGCAACATCATATCCAGGAGGCGCATCAACTGAGACGTTGTAGGTGCGCCAGCCATTTTCCTTTGCAACGCTCGTAACCGTGCGTACCACCGTCTGGCTGCCTGCCAGCTCGGCAACGCCGATAGAAGGCAGGTTAAGATTGTAGGCTTCGGAGGGGATACCAAGCGATTCTAAGAAATCACAGCTGCCCTGGGTAAAAACGCCAAAGCCTTCACCACATGTGTAGGCCGCATACTCAAAAAGACCGGCATCATAGGCCAGACCAGGTTGGAAGGCCGAACCTTTTTTATTTGCCTGGCCTGGATCAACATGACCTGCGCCCATATCGAAGGGATCGGCGGAGCTGACGCGGTCATTGTCAACGACATCCTGGTAGGCAGTGGTCATAATGGCTGACTTGGCGACAGCAGCGCTCCAATCGGGGTGGGCCTGCTTAACCAGGGCAAAAATGCCGGCAATATGCGGGCTGGACATGGATGTACCGGCAATTGCCTGGAATAATTCACCAGGAGGCGTCGAGTCAGGATCTGGAAAAGGCGAGTTGCCTGCCAATATCTGAATGCCTGGCGCCGTAATATCTGGCTTGATAAGATCAGAGCTCACAGCGTTGGGGCCTCGGGAAGAAAAGTAGGTAATTGATGGCGCCCAAGGCCATTCGCTGACCTGTTCTCCGATAATTTCAGCCGTCGGGTTGGATGCGCTAGCAATGTAACTCTTGATGGCCAAACCCGGGGTGTTGTCGATATGGACTGAGGAAACCCAATGCGTGTCGCTGAAAAGATTATTGTCATCGGTGTTTTCGTACATGATCATACCAACACCGCCGGCCTGCAATACCGCCAGGCTCTTCGCTGCGCGGGCAATTGAGCCGCGCCGGCAAAGAACAATATTTCCGGCGACAGCACCCGAATCCAGCGTGCCGGGAACACAAAGATCACCGCCGGCATTCGCGGCATCAACCAGGGAAGCAGTTCCAACACCGGGCGTAATTGAGGCCCCGGCGTACTCGGCGCCATTGCCAAGGACAATCGTGCCCTGCCAGAAACGGCTCTGGGTGTTGGCGGCCACAGTCGTCATCCAGGGCATTGTGCCCGGATTACCAACAGTAGAAGGTCCTGGTCCGGAGTTGCCAGCCGAAGTGGCCACAAAAACGCCGGCGTCGGCCGCAAACAAGAAAGCGATCTCATCGGTGCCCGGGCCAGCGGCGCCGCCGCCGACTGAATAGTTGATCACATCCACACCATCAGCAACAGCCTGATCAATAGCGGCTGCCAGGTCAGAGGTAAAACCACCCAGATCGCCCAAACCTTTATAGGCAATCACCTGCGCGCGCGGGGCAATTCCGGAGATTGTGCCACGCGAAATGCCATACATACTAGCAGCGACACTGGCATTGCCAGCAGCCGTTGAAGCAGTATGTGTCCCATGACCATCATCATCACGAGCCGAATCAAATTCATCGGGATTGGCACCTATAAAAAACCGGTAGGTGTCTAACATTTGACGGGCACCAATCAGCTTATTATTACAGGTAAATGGAGCGTCGTTAGGATTGTGGGCTGTGTTGCCGAACTCACAGTTTGGGCGGCTGTCATCCAGCGGCGGCGCAGGCGGGAAACTGCCATCATCAGCAAAACTGGGATGTTCGGGCCAGATACCACTGTCAATCACACCAACGATGACACCTTCACCGGTCGCGCCTGACTGCCAGGTGCCGCCAGGTCCAGCCAGACCAAGAAAGCCTGGGCTGCTGTCAGTGTCCGGGTAGCGAATCTGGTCTTCCAACACCAGAACAACGCCAGCTTGCCGGCCGACTTCTTCAGCCTGCGCTTCAGTGAGAATCGCAGAAAAGCCGTTCAAGGCGACGGTATAGGAATTTATCATGGCGTCTGCACGTACCCCGGCAGCCGCCAATGTAGCTGCGTGGCTGGCTTCAAGACGGCCCTGATAACGCTGTGCCTGCGCCGATTGAACATCAATTTTAGCCCCTGCTTCCGGTTTGGTGGCTGGAAAACCGGCGATGTCACCGGAATAGGCGGCCATTGGCAGCTCCTCCATTACAACGATGTAGCTTTTAGCGCCATCTTTGGCTGCGGTGATTGCAGGCTGGGCTGTCTCTTCTTGAAAAGCGTCGGGTTCTGCTTCTTGAGCCATACCGGGCGCTATTAGAACCATAAGCAGTGCAAGAACTAAAATAAGTAAAACAAATAGTCGTGTTACGACGGGTTTTTTGGAATTTTGATTCATTTTTCCTCCATGTTCACATCAATTGAGAGAACACTATTTTTTCCAGTTCAAAAAATCTACACAAAACCTTCAGATCCTTCCGGAATTATTGATAAACCACCCCCTTATAAAAGCGCTTGCAGTGGCAATCATCCAGGAAATGGCGGGCAGGTAAACACCATCCGCACGCAGCATAATTGCAGAATGCAGCATTAACAATTGCAGTTCAGAAAAAATGAACTCGACTAAATGCAAAAAATTAACCTATTTGAAAAGCAAAGATTTTGTTCAAGTTGAAAATGCAAAATATTCGGATTGTCGAACAGAGAATACAATACGTTTGGGTAATATTTTTTTGAGTAGAGTGCTAAATGGGGGAAAGAAAAGTGATGGTGAGCACCCTTTAGGCTGGTAGCCAACATATTATCATAGACTTTTTAGGGATGCAATAGTTGCAAACGGTATTGAAAATAAATTTTGGTATGGTTCATTTACGCATGGTTTTGAACCATACCAAAACTCTACATTCTACTACTAGCCAAACCGCGCCGTAAGCGCTTCTTTTAACGTCGGTTGCCCAATTTCCTGCAGCGCATAACGCACACGCTGGTGGGGTTTCTCAATCATTACAATTCGCGCCAGATCAATAGGCGTGGCAATAAGTACAACCTCAGCCGGCGTCTGGTTTATAGTCGCCTGCAAATCCGCTATTTGAGCCTGACTATACCCCATCGCCGGCAGCACGGCGCCGGTAGTTGGGTATTTTTCATAGGTGGCTGCAATTGAACCGACAGCATACGGTCGGGGATCAACAATTTCGGCTGCATCAAAATAACTGGCGGCCACAACCCCGGCGCCATAAGCCATTTCGCCATGTGTCAGCGTGGGACCGTCTTCAACTACCAATACACGTTTGCCTCGAATCGCAGCGGGATCGTCTACAAAAATAGGCGACGCGGCCTTAATCAGAATGGCATTCGCGTTTACCGCACGAATATTTTGTTGAACTTGAACCACATTGGCGTGATCGGCCGTGTCAACCTTATTAATCACAACAACATCGGCCATGCGCAGATTTGTTTCACCTGGGTGATAACGCAGCTCATGACCCGGCCGGTGCGGATCAGTTACAACAATATGCAAGTCTGATTGGTAAAATGACAAATCATTATTGCCCCCATCCCAAATAATAATGTCTGCCTCTTTTTCAGCCTCACGCAAAATTGCTTCATAATCGATACCGGCATAAATAACCGCACCCCGCTCAACATATGGTTCATACTCCTCACGCTCCTCAATAGTACAGTTATGTCGCTCCATATCAGCATACGAAGCGAAACGCTGCACGGTCTGGCTGGCCAGGTCGCCATAAGGCATGGGGTGTCGCACCGCCACAACGCGCTCAAAGCCCAAATCATTTTGTAATATTTTTAGCACACGGCGTGAAGTCTGGCTCTTTCCACAGCCAGTGCGTACCGCACAAACGGAAACAACGGGCTTTTGCGCCTTCAACTGTGTTTGCCGAGGTGAAAGAAAACGAAACCCGGCCCCCGCTGCCAACACACGCGAAGCAAGATGCATCACATACTCATGGGAAACATCCGAATAAGAAAATAGGACGTCATCGACAGAAAATTGAGCAATCAACGCTTCCAGTTCACTCTCTGGAAAAATAGGGATTCCCTTTGGGTACAACGCACCTGATAACGAAGGTGGATAGAGGCGTCCTTCTATATTGGGTATTTGTGTCGCTGTAAAGCCAACCACGCGAAATGCGTCGTTTTGTCGAAAAAAAGTGTTGAAGTCGTGAAAATCACGCCCGGCGGCGCCCGCAATCACAACAGTTCGCGGTGATTTGGAATGCATTTTTCATCTCCTAAATTAGTGGGTTCCCGGGAAACGGACAAAGATTTCGAACCTTACATGTTTTGAAAATCCGCAGTTTCCTGGAGTAATTCACAAAATTAATTTCCGAAATGTTGAGTGATATACTGATGTGCAGCGGAATCCGCACATGAGAAATTAGCTTACCATTATTTTTACCAGAACCCCAGGTTTTTCAGCAATTGTCCATTATGAGGGTTGATTATGATGTCTAGCACACCTGCGCAAATGCTTCTACCTGATTACTACACGAATAATCAGCGTTTCAGAGGGGCAAATTTTGGGGATCATAAATATTTATGTTGATTTAATATTGATCTTATGCAAAGTAATGTTATAATGCACTTGCAGCTAAAGTTACATAATCAGTTAACAGAATCAACTGAACGTGTGCGCAGGAGAAAAATTTTGGGTACTTTTACGATTGATTTCCAGTACATTGTCATCTTCAATGGCCATTTTCTTCCTGCAAAGCCTGCCTTCGCGTCTGTTCAATAGATTTACTATACGAATTATTGACACAGACATCATATATGCCCACGACTAGTTGAGGAGAGTCAGGCGATGGAAAAAGAACTGCTCGCATTCCTGGAATACCTGGAACAAGAATATCGTTATTCCTTGAATACAATTGCTGCCTACCGCAATGATTTGTTTCAATTTCTAAATTTCCTCAAGGAAACAGAATCTGATTCGCTGCAAAGCTGGGCAGATGTAACCGAGGGTATGGTCAATGAATATGTTGACTATATGAAAAATCGGGATAATCCACTTGCCTCTTCATCGATTGCACGCAAGGTGGCTGCTGTCAAATCCTTTTTTAATTTTCTTTTTGCACGCGGCATTGTCCCGGAAAATATCAGCGCCAATGTTGACTCCCCCAAGGTCAAAAAGCGGTTACCCCAAACCCTCACCTCGAAAGATGTTGAGAATTTGCTGAATGCCCCAACAAAAAAGCGCACGCCAAAACATTTACGGGACACAGCCCTGCTGCATATGCTGTATGCCACAGGTATGCGGGTTACAGAAATTGTTACTTTAAGTATCAGTGATGTGATCTTGGATGAAAATATGCTGCATTCACCCAGCGAAACAGGCGATGTGCGCGATATCCCGCTAGAAGATGAAACCGTAGGAATTTTGACGGATTATTTGGAAGAAGGACGGCCGTTTCTGGTTAAAACCCGTGATGAAAATTCTCTCTTCCTAAATCATCGCGGCAAACAGCTTACGCGCCAGGGACTATGGCTGATCATTAAAGCATACGCCAAGGAAGCCAACCTGGATACAAGCGTCACGCCCCACACGCTGCGCCACAGCTTTGCCGCCCATAAACTCACCAGCGGCAGCGATCTGGAGGAAGTGCAGCGCTTACTGGGGCATGCCAATATTTCGACAACACAAATTTATTCTCAGCTCAGTAAACAAACCGAGTTAGAAAAAGAAACCAGCAAATGAGCGAATTCGTCACCCGCGACCATATTGAAATCGCCGCAACGGCCGTTCGCCAGCGCACTTCTCAAAAGCCAGGCATCGGTCTCATTTTGGGTTCAGGTTTAAGCAGCCTGGCAGACGCGATCACAAACCCCGACATCATCAATTCCGACACAATCCCGCATTGGCCCACCTCCACAGTGGCCGGCCATACCGGACGCCTGATTTTTGGACAGCTTGAAGGGCAGTCCGTCCTGGTTTTGCAAGGGCGCGTTCATTTTTACGAAGGGTACACCATTCAACAGGTCACCATCCCGGTGCGAGTCATGCACGCCCTGGGCATTAACACATTGATTGTGACCAACGCCGCCGGTGGTATGAATCCCAATTACAAACCTGGCGATTTAATGCTCATCAAGAATCATTTGAATATCCCGGGCATGGCAGGCCAAAATCCATTACGCGGGCCAAACGACGACACGATCGGACAACGCTTTCCGGATATGACAGAACCTTATGACGCCCGCCTGCGCCAGCTTGCGTTTCGCGTCGCGGAACAATTAGGATTTCCCCTGCGGGAGGGTGTTTATGCCTTCGTTGCCGGTCCCAGTTATGAGACGACGGCCGAATTACACTTCTTACAAATGGTTGGCGGGGACGCTGTCGGCATGTCCACAGTGCCGTCGGTCATCGTTGCGCGCCATGCAGGCATTCGTGTTTTGGGCATTTCGACCATTACCAATATGGCCATACCCGATCCGGCGCCCGGCACCGAATTGACACACGAAGAAGTCCTTGAAACGGGTAAAGAGGTCATCCCTAAATTAACCGCACTAATCCACGGCATTTTGCAGCAAATATAAGCAGACCCAAGATAAGAGCCATTGCCAGAGCTTGATAAAAATGGAAAGCATCTACGTCTTTCTGATCCGTAACGATGTCTGGATTTATATCCTGGCAACGCTGGGGCTGTTCTGGTATCTAACAGAATTATGGCGCGCGCGAAATATTTTGCGCCGCGCCATGTTTGGGCTTGAGCGAGAAAACGGCGCCCGCATGCGCAATAATGCGCTGGTTTTTATTTTGTTGTTTGGCGTCATCATTGTCGCAGTCTTTTATGTCAACACCCGCATTGCGCCCACGCTGCCGGCGGATGTTCTGAAACCCCCCACGCCTACTCCTGATGTTTTTCGTACGCCGCTGGCCCCGCCAACGCCCATCGAAGAAATGATCCCGGAACCTTCTATAACGCCGCCTCTTGTAGCAACGGTTACTTTGCCCGCCAATCAGGCGCCGGGAGGAGTAGAAGTCACAATTGAATTGGCGCCCACAGAAACGGCCGTTCCCCCCACTCCTTTCGTTGACTGCACTTTAAACTTAAATGTGTCACAGCCCGCAAACGGCGCGATTGTTAGAGGCAATGTCTCCTTTTTTGGCACAGTCGAGACGGAAGATTTGCAATATTACACGCTGGAAATTAACGGCCCCCAAACCAACGGCCAATGGGCAGATTTGTTAGGCCGTCGCATTGACCAAAGCGTCACGGATAGTTTTTTGGGGTCAGCCAATTTAAGCCAATGGGAACCGGGGCCTTATCTGGTGCGCTTAACGGCCGTTGACAATGGCGAGAATTTAACCGGCCAATGCGTGATTCAAGTTACAATTGATTTTTAGGCAGGCTAGGTAATTCACAAAAACTTTTCGCATAAAAGTCAGCAGAAGTTTTTGTGAATTCCTCAAGGAAACCACAGTTTGCCAAGGTTTTTTATTTTTGAAAACTATCTGTGGTTTACCTAACCGGGTCTATTGAGCCTCATAAAAACAGAGCATTGTATTGCCATAGCGGCGCTGATCGCTCAATTCTAAATTTATTAGCGTTAGCTCCCGATACTCTTTGGGATCAATCTGCACAATGATGAGGCCATCCGGTGTTATGTAGGTAGACGGCCGTTTCTCCAATAACAACACAACTTCTTCCCAAATTCCCTTATATTGCGGAGGCGCCACATAAATCAGGTCAAAAGGGTCAGAATTTGTGGCCAGATAACGAAACGCATCATTTTGAACCACCGCAGCATTTGCCTCAAGGCTCGTGTGGCGCAAATTCTCATGAATTGTGCGGATGGCCGCACGCACATTATCAACAAATACCACTTCCGCCGCGCCCCGGCTCAATGCCTCGATGCCAACCTGCCCGGTGCCGGCAAATAAATCCAGCCAGCGCGAACCGGGCACAAACTCGCCCAAAATGTTAAACAGGTTCTCTTTAACCCGATCCATAATGGGCCGGGTGGAGTCGCCGGGTACTTTCTTTAATTTGCGCCCTTTGGCCTTGCCGCTAATAACTCGCATTCTGCATCTACTCTACTTTCAGTATAAATAGAGTCACATTATCCCCGATTTGCTGCCCGCCGGCATCCAACAACGGCAGCCGCCAACCTTCGCTGGCGACCCAGATGCCAGTTGCAACCACATAATCTCCCGCAGGTAATTCTTGCGGCAAAAGCAGGCTGTTGACATCACGTACATATTTATCATCAGGCCAGCGCCGGGTTGGAAATTCGCCCGGATTAAGTTTGTCGGATTGGGCCGCCAGCGTGCCATCAAGCCCCAAAACATGCACAAAAACCTGGTAATTAATATCGAGCGGCTGCTGCGCTTTCCAATAAAGCGTGATGTCGACAATTTCCCCCGGCCTGGCCGTGGTCTGAGAAGCATCAAAACCCAGCAGTGCAATCTGCTCACCAAAATCCGCATAAAGCGCGCTTTGGGCCGGCTCGGCGGTATTGCCGCGGGAATTAAAATGCAGGCTGTTGCTGGGAACAAGGAGAAACGCGAAAACGGCCGTTATCAATACGACGCAGCCCAAGACCAGCCAATCTGAACGGCCAAAGCGCGTTTCACGCAGATGCATATCCTGTCTGGGCAAACGCCAGGCGGCCAAGAGCGTAACAGCCAATGTGACCAGAGAAATCAAAGCAGCCAACGAACGCGCCGGCGTGTCGCCAAATTCAACGTCGATGATGTGCCGTCCAGCCGGTACGGGGATGACCAAAAAGCCTTCCGGTTTACCCAGCTCTGTTTCAACGCGTTCGCCGTCAATGCGCACCTGCCAGCCGGGAAAGTCAAACAAAAACAGGCGCAGGCGTGTGGCGCGCGGCGTGTCGATCGTGTAGCGCGTGAGCAACGGCCGTATCGTTTCCGTCTCGATGGTTGACCCCGCCGGCAGCATCGCGTGGTTGATACGGTCGGGCGGCAAGCCTGCGGCAAAATTGCTCACAACCGATCCTTTACGCTCCGGAAATGTTTCAACTGTCGCCGGCACGTAATCGGCCGTCGAAGTGGTTCCCAGCCAGCGCCCGGTGTTTTCAATCATCGTCATGCGCAGGTGATTAACTTCTCCAAAATCCGGCCAGGGAGGCGGCTGGCTCAAGGGTAAACCGAGGAGAATAGGGAACAAAACAAAAACGGCCGTTACCCCTGCGGAAGCCCATGATCTGCGAGCCGGCAATAAATCAAGCACTGCAGCCACACCAGCGCCGGCCAATATTGCCAAAATAACGGCCGCCGCGCCTAACAAACGCCACGGAAATTGGAAATAGGGCAAAAACGGCAAATTTTCCCACGCAAAAGTTGAAACCGGCAGCATCAAAATTAGCAGAATCAGTAAAGCAAGCGCAAAAAAGGCCGCCTGCCACGCTGCCTTGACCCGGCGTAAAAGCAGCATCACGATTCCAAGACCGCCTAAAATCCACTGCGCCACGCCAAGGTTGAAGCGGAAAGCAGGCTCGGTTGCGCCCCAATCCAGACGCAATGAGGGCGCCAGCATCTCGCGCAGGGTCAAAAAGTGGGTATGGAAATCATAATTGTCCCCTTCACCAATGAGCGTATTTAAATTGACGGCGTTACGTTCCAGGATGACCGGCAGCCAGAATATTGCCGCCAACCCCAAACCTAAAAGTAAGCCGGCCAGCGGCAGCTGCCATGCAGCCTGATAACGCCCATCAGGCTGTTTGCGGCGGCCAATTATTTGCCACACGACCCACCCCAATAAAATCCCGAAGAAAAGCAATCCCATCAGATTGTGTGACAAAATTACAGCGGCTGTCAAGAATACGGCCGTTAGCCAGGCAAAACGCCCGCCGCTGCGATTTAAACGGTCGAGCGCCCACAAAGCGCAGGCAAAAATGCCAAAGCTAAAGGTTTCCGGCAGCACGCCGCGCACGTGAGGATCGACATATTGGATATACGGCGCATAAAGAAAAACGGCCGTTGCCACATAACCCGCCGCGCGCCCCCAATAATCACGTACAAATCCATAAACGCCCAGCCCGCCCAAGAGCATGCCGAGCATAAAAATGCCCTTAACGGCCGTAACCGCATCAAACCAGGGCGTTATTTCCAAAAGAAAACCAAGGTAGTAGGTTAAAGGGGCATAATAATTAAAAATGGGGTAGCCGTAGCCGTGATAAAAATTGGGCGCCCAGCGAGGGAAAATTTCGCCGCCGCGCAGCAGATAGCTCAATTCAGCCAACCGAAAAATATGCAGCTCCGCATCGGTTCCTTCCGGCAGGCTGGGGATGCTGATAAAAGGCCAGATCGCGATCAGGCTGATGGCCAACACAACGACAAAGCCGGGATCAATTCGGCGCGTAAACTTCCTTAATTCTTCCATACACAAATAAAACGTGAAGCGTGATGACTCTACCACGCTTCACGTTTTTAGCTTTACGTTAAGACGACGCTGCTGCGCTGATTGCGCTTCGTATTTGTCATTTAGGTAAACCGCAGAAAATTCTTTAAAATAAGACGGGTTAGAAATCTGCGGTTTCCTTGAGAAAGCGGCAACGTCTAGAGCAATTCTAATTTTGAAATATTGTTGCCGATTACCTAATCAAGTCAACAATCTGGTCAGGATGCTCGGCAACCTGCACGCCTGCTGCGCGCAAAGCAGCCACTTTGCCTTCGGCCGTTCCCGATTTCCCTTCCACAATCGCGCCGGCATGACCCATCCGCCGTCCGGGCGGCGCTGTACGGCCCGCAATAAAGGCAGTCACCGGTTTGGACATATTGGCGGCAATATATTCGGCCGCCTTTTCTTCCGCATTACCGCCAATCTCGCCAATCAGAATAACTTGTTCCGTATCCGGGTCTTCCTCAAAAAGCTGCAAAATGTCGATAAAGTTCAATCCTTTTATTGGATCGCCGCCTATGCCGATGCAGGTTGTTTGCCCCATGCCGCGCTCGGTGAGCGCAAAAACAACCTCGTAGGTTAAGGTTCCGCTCTTGGACACCACACCTACCGGGCCTGGTTTGACAATGGATCCAGGAATGATGCCAACTTTGGCTTCCCCGGGCGTAATCAGGCCGGGGCAGTTTGGCCCGATCAGGCGCACATTCATCTGATCCAGATAGGCGCGCGCAGAAATCATATCCAGCACAGGGATGTATTCCGTGAGGCAAACAATCAATTCAATTCCGGCGTCCGCAGCTTCATAAATTGCATCGATGGCGAAACGTGCCGGAACAAATATGACGGTGGCATTGGCTTCGGTAGCTTCAACCGCCTTTTTGACTGTGTTAAATACCGGCACTTTTGTCTCGCCGGATTCAAACCACTGTCCTCCTTTTCCAGGGGTAACGCCGGCGACCACGCTGGTGCCGTAATTAATCATATGGTTTGTATGGAATGCGCCTTCGCGCCCGGTGATGCCTTGCACCAGCAGACGTGTATCTTTGTTTACCAGGATGCTCATTGTTGACCTCCAGCTAATGCGACTGCTTGGCGCGCAGCGTCGGAAAGCGTTTCGGCCGTCGCCATGTCGGCGCCGGCCAAAATTGCGCGTCCTTGTTCCGCATTGGTGCCCGCCAACCGCACCACCATCGGCACGTTTGTTTGAATCTGTTCAAGCGCAGTCAAAATGCCGCGGGCGACTTCATCGCCGCGCGTGATGCCGCCAAAAATATTGAATAAAACCGCTTCGACTTTTGGATCAGACAAAATCAAGCGTAAGCCGGTGGCGACCTGATCCGCTTTGGCGCCGCCGCCAATATCAAGGAAATTGGCCGGATCGCCGCCAAATAATTTAATAATGTCCATGGTTGACATGGCAAGGCCGGCGCCATTCACCATGCAGCCAATGTTACCATCTAGTTGAATGAAATTAATGCCGGCCGCCCGCGCTTCACGCTCGGCCATGGGTTCTTCCTCCTGGTCGCGCAGCTCAGCCAGCCTTGGCCTACGGGTTAATGCATTGTCATCGACAGACATTTTGCCGTCAACTGCCAGTAATTTGCCCTCACCGGTAATGACCAGTGGATTAATTTCAGTTAATGAAGCGTCATTGGCGACAAAACAAGCGTATAAACCGGTCACAATTTTGTGGAAATCACGCCATAAATCGCGCGGCAAATCCATTTCGTTGGCGATATAAGTCGTCTGGTAACTCCGCACGCCCAGAGAAGGATTGATGTGGACCGTAATTATTTTTTCCGGCGTTTCTTCAGCCACCTGTTCAATGTCCATACCGCCGGCAGCCGATGCCATAATCATAGGCAAACGGCGCGCCCGGTCAATCAAAACTGCTAGGTAGATTTCCTGATCGATGCCGGGCGCCTGCTGGTCAATGAGGATTTTGTGAACGGCAAATCCCTTTATATCCATACCCAATATGGCTTTAGCGGCTTGCTCTGCTTCATCCGGTGTATTGGCCAGCTTAATGCCGCCCGCCTTGCCGCGACCGCCGGTATGTACCTGGGCTTTAACAACAACGCGTCCTCCTAAATCCCGCGCAACTTCACGAGCTTGTGTGGGCGTACGCGCCACTTCGCCCTGAGGAATTGGTACACCGTGTTCGGCAAATAATCGTTTTGCCTGATATTCGTGTAGATTCACAAAATGCTCCTTTTAGACGATTTTACGCAGATTTTTAGGTAAACCGCAGAAAATTCTTGAAAATAAGACGAGTTTGAAATCTGCGGTTTCCTCGCGGAATTGGCAGATTTTTCATGACCGTTATTTTTGATTACTTTCTGCTAATTACTTAACCGGAAAAATCACTCGTAGATTTTTCGATTTATTTTAAAATTGTCACTTGCGAAAAATCCAGTCCTGTTGGGTAAAAAATAGAAAGGCGAACGCATGTGGTTCGCCTTTATTCAAAGTTTGAAAGAACGGGCTGGATTATAACATTAATTGCCGGGTTTTTCATAATCAACAAAAGGCGCTAATAATCTGCGCCACGACCGTACCAGGCTGCGGCCTGTTCTGCATCTCCAGCCTGTTCAAAATGACGTCCGATCAGTCCGGCATAATGTTTTAATAAATCAGGCGAGCAAGATGTTATCAGCCAGGCGGCGGTCTGGAAATGGTAGGCGCGCAATATCAGCGGATCGATCTGTTGATAGACAGCCGACCGCCAGCGCTCATACCGGAAACGATAATCTTGCACACCGTTGAAGGTTGGATTGGCGAGTCGGTAAACAATCTCTGCCCGTTCCAGCTCTAAAAAAGTAGCATCCAACTCCGGTTTTGAAATTTGCTGCTTATCGGCGGCTTCTAACTGCAAAACGGCCGTATCCCCGAAAACACGGCCAAGAACTGCCGCGCGCTGCAGCACACATTGGGCCTTATTGGTTAACTGCGCCAGGCGATATTGCAATAAATCGGCCGCATCTAATGGCAGCCGCAGTCCTTCCAGCCGTCCCATGTGCAGGCGCCACTCTCCATCCGCAGCGCTTATGACGTGATTTGCCATTAAAAAGCGAATCATTTCTTCCAGGGCGAAGGGGTCTCCCCCACCTACTGAAGAAATTACATCGAGCAGACGCAGCGGAAGCGGCTGCAGCGGCTGCAAAAGTTCATTTATCAGGTGACGGCTATCGATAGATGAAAGCGGCTGCAAATCAATTTGTTCATATGGCTGAAAAGGGTCTGCTATCCATTCGCGCCAGAACGGCCGTTTCCGCAGTAAATCTGATTCGGCCGTAACCACAACCAGCAGCGGAATCTCATGGCTGGCCGCCAGCAGCGCCTCCAACAAGTGCAGCGTTTCCTCACTCGCCATATGCAAATCTTCCAGGAACAAAACCACCACACTGCCGCCCTCAACATCCGCCTGCACCAGATGCCTTAAAGCAGCAAACGCCTGCTCCCACACCCACACGGCAGGATCAGCCTGCAAAGACAGCGCCAATTCATCCGAAAAATCAAACCCGAGTAAATGTCCCAACGCGCAAGCATATTGAAAAGCAGTATGCGCCTCCAGGCCCATTGCAAGCAGGCGAGGAGCAAGTTGATCGACCAGATGCTGGCGCGCCACAGCCGGATTAAAACGTGTACGTATATTAAAATAAGCGCAAAAAACATCTTGCAAAAGCGCATATGGCATCGGCGGTTCCGCTGAATTAATTCGTCCACGCAGCGTGATCACATCGGCGGGGAAAAAACCCATCTGCTGTTCAAATTCATCCAGCAGTCGGCTTTTGCCAACTCCTTCACTACCGGTGATCAATATCAATTGCGCCGAACGGCTGTCAGCAACAAATTGTAAAGCATTCTGGCACTGCTCCAGAACCTGAGTCCGCCCTACCAAACGTACAATATGCTCGCCCAATTTTTGTTCTGGCTCACGAAAAGGCTGCGGACCACTCTTTTCCACGACCAGCGCGGCAACAACTGCCTGCAAGGCAGGTAATAGAACCGGCGCTGCTGGCCGGCAGTCAAAACGACCGCGCACGCGCCGGTGTACATCCTCCGAAATAAGGATAGAGCCAACCGGAGCCGCCTGCTCCAGTTGGCCGGCGATGTTAACGGTATCGCCAACAGCGGTGAAGGCGCGTTTGCTGCCAACAGACCCTAAAAATACCTGCCCGGTGTGAATGCCGATGCGCATCTGCAATTTAGTATCGGAAGGTAATGAATTACGGCCGGGCGTTGAGTCGTTTGACCGGTTCATCCAACTCAAGGTCATTTGCATTTCGAGGGCGGCCTGAATGGCGCGCTCCGGGTCATCTTCGCGTGGAAAAGGCAATCCAAAATGCGCAATGACGCCATCGCCAACATGCTGGTCAACATGCCCGCCCCAGGCGGTAATCACGCCGTCCAACTGCTGCCACATTGCGTGAATGGCGTCCCGTACGCGTTCAGCATCCATTTGGGCTGACATGGCTGTAAAATCAGACAGATCGGCTACCAGCACGGTCAGGTGATAATCATGGGTAACGGCCGTAAATGCATTTTGAGCGGGCAGCGTGGTCAATTTTTTTCGCAGCGCCCATAAAGCAGTATCCACAACAGTGCTGCCCAACTGTACGCGTCTCGATTCTAAGGCTGCAATGGCCTGGATAATTTCCTGCTGTTCGGACAAACTGTCACTCCATAAAAACTACGTATCTATCCAGCTAGACCTGTCAGGTCTACCCGAGAAACAATTGGCCTTAAGGGCAAAACCTGACAGGTACCTCGGGCACTTGAATAGTTACAAAACTACAATATGAACAACCAATTTAGATTGGCATGAACTTTTTTTCAGCCAATAGAAACCAGCCTGATTATAGCCATAAACTCCATCCTGGTGAAAATTTTAAGCTTTATGCTCGCTTTGAAAACCAGGGTTTTTCAGTTGTCCGAAAATCAACTTCCCGGAAGCTGATTCAAACTATGCATACACATTTTGCCCTCGACTAATTTTGAAACTACGAGCTTCCGGGAAGATTGCACAGCATAACTCCTGAAACCCTGTTTGAAAGCCTCACAATTTGCAAGTGCGCAAAGTTAACAATATACTGACTTTTCGTGTGCCGGGAAGCCGATTGATATACGTCCCGGAAACAAAATCAATCATTCAAGAAAAGATGAAGTTAAAAAAGCTAACTCTGCAAGGGTATAAAACTTTTGCAACAAAAACAGATTTTATTTTTGACGAAGGCATAACGGCCATCGTCGGACCAAACGGCAGTGGGAAAAGTAACATTGCAGACGCGCTGCGCTGGGTGCTGGGCGAACAAAGCTACGGTACCCTGCGCGGCAAACGCACAATAGACATGATATTCGCCGGCAGTGAATCACGCTCACGGGCCGGGATGGCCCAGGCCACGCTGATTTTGGATAACAGCGACAACTGGCTGCCGATTGATTATACTGAAGTCGCCATCGCCCGACGCGCCTACCGAACAGGGGAAAATGAATATATCCTCAACGGACAGCGCGTGCGGTTGAAAGATGTGCTCGATCTATTGGCGACCAGCGGCCTGGCGCAGCGCACTTATACGATTATCGGCCAGGGGCTGATCGACCAGGCGCTTTCGCTGCGCGCCGAAGAGCGTCGCGCATTGTTCGAAGAGGCGGCCGGCATCAACCATTATAAAGCCCGGCGCGCAGAAACATTGCGCCGTCTTAATGAAACCCAGCATAACCTGGAACGTGTGTATGATATTTTGGCAGAAATCCAGCCCCGGCTGACATCCCTAAAACGCCAGGCGACGCGCGCCCGCAATTACGAACAAATCCAGCAAGATTTACATCACCTGCTGCGCATCTGGTATGGTTATAAATGGGAGCAGACGAAAGATGATTTGCGGCTGGCGCGGGAAACGGCCGTTTCCGCCGAAAAAGCATGGAGTGAAAGCCGCCACACCCTATTGGCGCGCCAACAAAACAGCGACGAACGACAGCAGCGAATCAACCGTACCCAACAGCGTCTGGCCGCAACGCAAGCGCAACGAGACGAAAAACGCGAGCAGCTAGAAAAAGCGCGCCGTGAGGCGGCGATTTTACAGGAACGTCAAAGCGCTATCCAGCGCCAACTGGTAGAAATAGAATTAGAGCTACCGCCATTAAAAAAGCAGCAAACCGCAGCTTCCGCCGATCTCGCCGCCGCAACCAATGAGCTTGCAGAAGCGCAGGGCAATCTGCAAAACATCCAATCCTCACTGGACCAATTCAATGTCAATTTTCAGGTCCAGCAAGCAGAAATTAACCGCTGGCAAAAATCGCTCCACAACTCACAGGCTCGACAACGCAGTGTACAAACCAAACTGGCCCAGACAGAAGGACAGCTAAGCCAGCTTAGAGAAAGGCTGCGGGAGCAAGAAAGCGCCGAAAATGAAGTGGATATTGCTGAATTAACCCGCCTGGAAAAAATTGTAAGCCAACAGACAATCTTTTTGGAATCATCCCAGACAGAAAACAAGGTTCACCAGGAAAAACGCCTTGCCCTGCAGCAGCAGCGTCAAACAACAATCGGCGAACTAAAAAAAGCGCGCCGATCTCTCGCCGAGCAGGAACGGCAGTTGAACAAACAGCGCAGCCAGATTGCCCGCCTGGAAACACGCGTCGAAATGCTGGGCCAGATGCGCCACAAGGAAGTCAGTATTGGGCCAAAGGTGCGGGTCAACGGCCAGTTGGCCAGCCTAATCCAGATTCCTGAAGCGCATAAAACGGCGCTGGAAGCCGCCTTGTCGACCCGGCTGGCGGCTTTGGTGCTGCCTGATGTCGCCAATTTATGGCAAATACTGCAGGCAAATCCCACCCAGGCTCTGTCGGCCATTTCACTGGGCAACACACCTGAGCGCGCGCAAATAGATGCGCCACAGGATACGGCCGTATTCGGCTGGGCGAGCGCCTTAATTGACTGTGATACGGCCGTTCGCGTAGTTGTTGAAGCGTTAATGGGACAAATTTTGCTGGTCAAAGACAGACAATCAGCCTATCGTCTGGCGCAAAAACTACCGCCGGGCGCAATGGCTGTTGCGCCGGATGGCTTTATTGCCCACGCAAACGGATTGGTTGAAACGACCGATCCACAGGGGCAGGAAAGCATTTTGGCGCGTGAAGCAGCATGGCGCGCCGCTCAGGAAAAGCTGGCGGCGGAACAAAACGAGCTGGCGCAATTGGAAACGGCCGTAACCCGTCAGCAAACAGCCATTCAACAACAGCAAGAGACAGTCGATGCGCTGCAGTTAGAAGAGCGCCGCCTGGAACGAGATGAAAATGAAGCTGTGCAGCAAGTCGCCAATGCCCACCGACAAATCGAACGCGCCCAACAGCAAAACACATTTTTACAAAGACAGGCCGAAACCCAGGCGCGTGAAATCAACCGCCTGCGTGAGCGCATCGCGGAATTAGAAGCAGCAATTGAGAATCAGCACGAAACGGCCGTTCAACTTTCCGCTGCCGTTGATGAGGCCCAGGTCAAGCTAGAAGCGCTGCCCGTCAATGAAGCGCAGCAGCAGCGCAATACCTTGCAGCAATCCAGCGCCACAGCGCGCACGATTGTGGCCGGGCGGCAGGCAGTCGTCGACAGCCGACGCACAACCCTGGCACAGGTCGAACAGCAAATAAAGCGGCTGGACGAGCGCCGCGCGGCGCTGCAAAACCAGCAAAGCCAGTTAAACGCTCACGACGAAAACAGCCAGTTACAAAGATTCCAGGAGCAGCTTGAGCGCCTGGAAATGGAAATCAAACCCATGCAAAAACGTATGATTGCAGATCGGGATGAACTGCTCAAGCTGCAAGAGGCAACGGCCGTTCTGCAACGGCGCGCCCACGAACTCGAAAACCAATACACCCAGACCAAAATTCGGCTCACCCAGCGTGAAAATCAGGTCGAAGGTTTACAAGAACGCATCAAATCTGACCTCGGTATCGTCGCCTTACGCTACGATCAGGAACAAACCGGCCCCACGCCGCTGCCAATGAGCGAGGTCGTAGAAGAGCTGCCGCAGGTGGATGAACTGCCGGCCGACATCGAAGAAACGATTCAGCAGTACCGCGGCCAATTGCATCGCATGGGCGCCATCAACCCGGACGCCCCCATTGAATATGAAGAAACTCAAGAACGGTTTGAATTCCTGACCCAACAAATCGAAGACCTGACCCAAACAGACGCTCAACTGCGCGAAATTATCGCCGAATTGGATGAACTCACCTCAAATGCTTTCGCTAAAACCGTGGAAGAAGTCAACCTGGTTTTCGGCGACACCTTTACCCAGCTCTTTGGCGGCGGCTCGGCGCGGCTGGTGCTGACCGACCCGGATGATTTAACCGTCAGCGGCGTCGATATTGTAGCGCGGCTGCCCAACCGACGAGAACAAGGGCTGGCGTTGTTATCGGGCGGCGAACGGTCATTAACCGCTTCAGCCTTGATTTTTTCCTTGTTAAAAGTCTCGCCAACGCCTTTCTGCGTCATGGATGAGGTCGATGCAGCCCTGGATGAAGCCAATATCAACCGCTTTCGCGAACTCCTGCGCGAACTCAGCCTGAAAACCCAATTCGTAGTCATTACCCATAACCGGGGCACAGTGCAGGCCGCCGATACAATTTATGGCGTCAGTATGCAGCCCGACAGCACCAGCCAGGTCATATCAATTAAACCTGAAGAGTACATCAGCCACGCCATGTTGTAGTCGATATGCTATAATTATTTCAACGAACAAACACCTATCAAAGTTTTACGCAAGTAGGAGGAAAAATGCGTACCCCATTTATTGCAGGAAATTGGAAAATGAATAAAACGGCCGTTGAAGCCGTAGCGTTTGCTAATGAAATCAAAGACGCCTTAGACCAAATTGAAGGCGTTGACGTTGCTTTTTGTCCCCCCTTCCTCGCTCTGCCGGCCCTGGCAGAAACGCTCAACGGCACAAAAATTGGCCTGGGCGCCCAAAATATGTATTTTGCCGAAAGCGGCGCCTACACCGGCGAAGTGGCGCCCAACATGCTGACGCCCTTTTGCACATATGTGATCATTGGCCACTCGGAGCGACGCGCTTATTTTGGTGAAACGGATGAAGGCGTCAACAAAAAGATTAAGGCGGCGCTGGCGCATGGCCTGGTTCCCATTGTTTGCGTTGGCGAGAGCCTGGAACAAAACCGGGCCGGCGAAACCTATGAGTTTGTCAGCGGACAGGTTCGCGCCGCTTTCAAAGACATAACCGCAGAAGAAGCCGCCGGTATCGTGGTCGCTTATGAACCCATCTGGGCAATTGGCACCGGCCTGACCGCCACGCCTGAGCAAGCAGGCGGCATCATCGGCGACGCCGTACGCGCCACGCTGGCGGATATTTATGACGACGCAACCGCCCAAAAAATTCGCATCCAGTACGGCGGCAGCGTCAAACCATCCAATGTGGCCGAACTGATGGCGCAGCCCGATATTGACGGCGCGCTGGTAGGCGGCGCGTCATTAAAGCCAGATTTTGTAGATTTAGTTAGAAACTCTGTCTAACGGTGCAGCTTGCGTAGAACGTAAAAACCTGTCGGTTACGTTCTACGCACTTTTTTAAATGAACGCCAGCCTGACGCCCTTTATCTGGGTCGCCATCGCCTTTCCGGTGCTGCTCTTGATGCAGCGCTGGATCAATACCCACCTGCACGGCATTAGTTTGCTGCTGACGGGACAGCCAAATCGCGCCATCGTTATCTATGCGCTGGTATTGTTCCCCGGCGTTTTGCTGCATGAACTCAGCCATTGGGTAACGGCCAATTTACTGGGCGTACGCACCGGTTCCATTTCACTGCTGCCGCGCCGCCGCCCCGACGGCGCGCTGCAGTTAGGCTATGTCGAGTATTATCGCGGTAAAAATCTTGGACCCGTGCGCGAAAGTTTAATTGGCGGCGCGCCCTTGATTGTAGGCACGGCCGTTATCCTCTTAATCGCCTTCAAAATATTTAATGTACCTGAACTGGCAACGGCCGTGCAGTCCGGCGACGTCGATACCCTCACAATTGCCATCGGCAAGCTGTTCGATACGCGTTTTATTTTGCTCTGGATTTACCTCATTTTTGCAATCAGCAATGCCATGCTGCCCAGCCCTTCCGACCGCCGCGCCTGGCCAGCCTTTATCGTGGGGCTGATAGGCCTGGCAATTATTCTTTATCTGCTTGGGCTGACGGATGAACTCATGGCCGGATTGGCTGCGCCGGCCACAACTGTTTTTGGCTACCTTGGGATCGCCCTCTC
The DNA here is from genome assembly GCA_963701435.1 of uncultured Chloroflexia bacterium. Classification (GTDB taxonomy): domain Bacteria; phylum Chloroflexota; class Anaerolineae; order Promineifilales; family Promineifilaceae; genus JAACFF01. The sequence continues at coordinate 190,583 of CAVPAL010000007.1, forward strand.
CGTTGGAATTGGCGCCGACCTCTTTTTTATGCTGCTAATCGCCATCCTCGAATACCTTCTCAGCCGCATTAAGGGCGTGAGTGTGGTTTACGGCCGTTCAAATTCCTCATAATGATCTCCAAAAAACAGCTCAATTTGTCCAGATGTACAGATCTCCCTTGCTGCAACAGATCATCAGTTTACCAAAATTGGTCCAAACGTTGAGTGAGCAGCTTATAAACAGCGTCGAGTCGGCCTTCTCTGATTCGCTATACGAAAATATCGAGCGCGTGTTTATTACCGGCTGCGGCGACAGCTACCATGCTGCCCTAAACGCCGAACTAGCCTTTGAGCAGTTGGCCGGGCTGCCATGTGAACCCATAAGCGCCATGCAATTTGCGCGTTATGCCGCCGGTTTTTTGCCCGATACGCACAATCTGCTGTTGGCGGTATCTGTCAGCGGACAGGCCAGCCGCACGGCCGAAGCGCTGGAAGTAGGACGCAAGGCCGGCGCGCTGGCAGTCGCCATAACGGGCAATCCAGAAGGCGCATTGGCGGCGGTGGCGAATGTGGCGCTGGAAACGGCCGTTCCGCCCCTGCCAGACGCACAGCCAGACGTAATTGTGCCCGGCGCGCGCAGCTACATTGCTTCCCAACTGGCGCTTTACCTGACCGCCATCCATCTCGGCGCGCAGCGTGGTCATTTGACTCAACCGCTCGCCGCCAAACTGCGCCAGGAATTGAACGCAATCGCCGGCCAGATGGAAGCAACCATTACCCAATCTGACGCGGCGGCGCGGCGGCTGGCGCGTGCGTGGCAGGACGCCGACCGCTTTGTTTTTTGCGGTTCCGGCCCTAATTACGGCGCGGCCCTGTTCAGTGCAGCTAAAATAATTGAAGCGAGCGGAGATACGGCCGTTCCCCAGGACATCGAAGAGTGGGCGCACCTGCAATATTTTGAACGCCAGACGACCACGCCCACTTTTTTTCTCAACGCCAACGGCTGGGACACCGGGCGCGCGCTGGAAATTGCAACAGCAGCCAAAACCATCGGCCGCCGCGTGGCGATTATTGCGCCCGCCGGCAGCCCGCTGGGGCAAACCGCCGACAAGGATGTTTTGCTCCCGATTGCCGGTGCGGTGCGGGAATGTTTCTCGCCGCTGCTGACTTGCCTGCCCGCGCTGTTGTTTGCCGCCTATCGCGCCGAAGTGATTGGAGAATCCTATTTTCGTGGTTTTGGCGGCGGGCGCAGTGCGCAAGACGGCGGCGGTATTTCTCGCATTCGCACAAGCGTGCGTATTTCCGAACCGACGAGGTAAGTTAGAAAAACAGCAATATTCATGCAGCATCATTTCATTTTCGGCGGCGGCTTGCGCGTCGATTATTTAATCACTCCTGAAGGAAAGGCCAAAATTCGGATGCCGGGCGGCAATGCTGTCTATGCGGCGGTCGGTGCGGCATTGTGGCATAAATCCGTCGCCATCTGGGCCAGGAAAGGCACAAATTTTCCTGACGCCTGGCTGCGCGACCTTTCACACGCGGGCGTTGATCTTAACCACCTGATTACGATTCCCAGCGAACAAGATCACCGCACTTTTTTTGCTTACAGATCCCTCAGCGTGCGTGAAGATACCAATCCGGCGGCTCACTTTGCGCGCATTGACATGGCCTTGCCGCCAGAATTAGCTGATTATGTTCACTCAACGCCAGGCCAGGATGATCCTGAAATCTTTGAACCATTGGCGCTGCGGCCGTCCGACTGGAACTTTGTCGCCCAAACCGGACAAAACCTGCATGTCCACCTGGCGCCGCTGGCGCTGGCAACGCATGTCCACACGCCGCCGGTTATGCGGGCGTCCGGCGTCAAAACGATTACGGTTGACCCTGGCGAACGCTACATGATTCCCACCCGGCTGCCGACAATCAAACGTTTACTGCCGCAAATTGACGCCTTCCTGCCCAGCGACAAAGAAGTCCGCTCTTTATTGGGAAGTAATATAGATTTGTGGGCAGCCGCCGATTCCTTTTGCGCCTGGGGCGCGCCGCTGGTGGTCATCAAAAATGGGCCGAACGGCGTTTTAATACAGCAGGGGCCAGGCGCAAATCGCAGTCGCGCCCATATTCGCGCCTATCATCAACCCGGAAACGGCCGTATCGTGGATGTGACCGGCGCAGGCGACGCCTTTTGCGGCGGCTTTTTGGCCGGCCTGGCGACAAAAAATGACCCGCTTCAGGCCGCCCGCATGGGCGTCGTTTCAGCCTCTCTGGTCATTGAAGGCCACGGCGCTGCGTATGCGCTACAACGCGGGGAAGCTGAAGCAAAAAAGCGTTTTCAAGAAATCCAACAAATGATGACAGGTAATTCACAATAAGTTCTTTGACCAAAAATCGTGCTATTTTTGTGAATTCCTTCAAGGAAAGTACAATGACAGATTCAGCAGCCACACGCACCCATTTCCGAACCTGTAACCTTTGCGAAGCAATGTGCGGTCTCGAAATCACGCTAAAAAATGAACAAATTGTGGGGATCAGGGGGGATAAACGTGACCCGTTCAGCCGGGGACATATTTGCCCCAAGGCGGCGGCGCTGCAAGACATCACCCATGATCCTGACCGCTTGAAACGGCCGTTGCGCCGCACACCCAGCGGTTGGGAAGAAATCGACTGGGAAACCGCCTATGTCGAGGTGGTTACCAAATTGCGTCGCATTCAAGCTCAATACGGCCGTAACGCCGTGGCAGTCTACCAGGGCAATCCCAATGTTCATAACCTGGGTAGCATGTTGTACGCCGCCCCATTTGTACGCGCGCTGGGAACAAAAAACCGCTATTCAGCGACCTCGGTTGATCAACTGCCCCATCACCTGGCAGCCCTGCTGATGTTTGGCCACCAACTTCTGCTGCCGGTTCCTGATGTGGATCGCACGCAGTTTATGCTCATTATTGGCGCCAATCCACTGGTCTCCAACGGCAGTTTGATGAGCGCAGGCGGCATCGAGGCGCGTTTGAAAGCGCTGCGGGCGCGCGGCGGCAAGCTGGTTGTGGTCGATCCACGTCGCTCGGAAACGGCCGTTTTTGCCGACCAACATTGTTTTATTCGACCCGGAACTGATGTTTTGCTGCTTTTGGCGTTAATACACGCAGTCCTACACGAAAATTTATCTAATCCGGATCGATTGGCCGGCTTCACAGATGGTCTTGACAACCTGCCTGAACTTGTGCAGCCGTTCGCCCCGGAAGCAGTTACAGCGGCAACCGGAATACCGGCGGAAACCATACGCGCTTTGGCGCGTGATTTTTGTGCGGCGGAAAGTGCGGTGTGCTACGGCCGTATCGGTACATCGACCCAAGCTTTTGGCGGCGCAACCACCTGGCTGATCAACGTACTCAATATCATCACCGGCAATTTGGACAGACCCGGCGGCGCGATGTTCACTCTGCCCGCGATAGACATCGTCAATATCACGCGTTTTATGGGCGCCAGCGGGCGCTATGGGCATCGCTTCACCCGCGTGCGCAATTTGCCGGGATTCGGCGGCGAGTTTCCTGTGGCAACCCTGGCCGAAGAAATATTGACCCCTGGTGAAGGCCAAATCAAGGCGCTGGTAACCATCGCAGGCAATCCGGCACTCTCGACGCCCAACGGCGGGCAGTTGGAAAAAGCGCTGAGCGGCCTGGAATATATGGCCTCGATTGACATTTACCGCAATGAAACCACCCGCTTTGCCAATATCATTTTGCCGCCAACGACCGGGTTGGAAACCGAGCATTACGATTTAATTTTTCATGCGCTGGCGGTGCGCAACACGGCCAAATATTCACCGGCCTTGTTTGAACCGGAGGCGGGCGCGCGGCATGATTGGCAGATTTTCCGGGAGCTGCGCCGCCAATTGGAAGCGACGATCCCCGACCGGCCTGCGCGTAAAGGCAAAGGGGATATCTTTGATCGGCTGACGCCGGATACAATCATTGACCTGGGACTGCACTATGGCCCTTACGGCGCGTGGGGTCTGAAGCTGGACGGTCATAATTTGAATTTACCAAAACTAAAGCGGTCGCCTTCAGGGATTGATCTGGGTGCATTACGGCCGCTGCTGCCCGAAAGATTGTGTACGCATAACGGCCGTATCCACCTGCTGCCCGAGGTTTTTGTCCAGGGCCTGGCGCGCGCGCAGAAAATCCTTGACGCGCCTGTGCAAAATGGGGAACTGCTGTTAATCGGCCGTCGCCAACTGCGCAGCAATAACTCCTGGATGCACAACGCGCCCCGGCTGGTCAAAGGCAAAAACCGCTGCACGCTGCTCATGCATCCGCAAGATGCAGCCGCGCGCCAGATTCATAATGGGCAAGACGTCATTGTACGTTCGCGCGTGGGTGAAATTGAGCTGCCGGTCGAAATAAGCGAGGCCATGATGCCGGGCGTGGTAAGCATGCCGCACGGGTGGGGACACAACCGGGCAGACATACATATGCAGGTCGCCCAGGCCCATGCCGGCGCCAGCATCAATGACCTGACCGATGATCAGGCGGTTGATCCCATCACTGGCACTGCCGCCTTCAATGGGGTTCCCGTTGTTGTAATATCATAACTGTCCATGTTTGAATGGTACGGGCGACGCAATGGGCCAAAATGCCTGCTATTCACCGATACGTTTTCTCCCATCGCCTCGCCCGGCATGGATAACACTCACTACGGATTTAGCGGCAGCAAAAATCGATCTGAATCTGATTCGGTAACCCAGCGTTGACCATTTTCAGGTTGATAGATACCGGCCCACAGCTTAATCTGTCCGACCGGAACCTCTTCCGGCCAGGAAAACGTATGAAGCTGGATGAGCAAGTCGCCCCGCCGCCACCCTTCCCAGGCTGCATCGAGGCCGTCCCACTGTGTGACAAGCTGGCCGTTTTCATCTTCAGCATGAATGAATAATTTCAGCGGCTGCGGCTGGCTTTGCTGTTCCCAAACGCTTAACAGCGTTATGCCATCGGCGTCCACATTCAACAGCCCCGCATCCCACAAAAGGATTTTTCCCGCACCCTGTTGAAATGCGGCCAGCGGTTTAGCGGGAAGCAACGGCCGTTCCACCACAATCTCTCCCAATCGATAATCACCAGTTAAAGCATCATCCGCCGTCCAGGCAGCCACATAATCCACCAGTAATGGATCAATCGTCTGCCCCGCATTGGCAGCCAGCCAAACAGGGCCATCGGCCGGCAGCAGCAAAGCAGTGTCGAGATCAATCCAGCGCGGAACCACATCATTGGACTGCAAACGCGCGAAATCCTCGGGAACAATTTCATCTAGCTGCACGCCGTCAAGCAGCAGCGCCGTTTGGTCGCCTTCGGTGGGTACTTCATAGAGAAAAATGGAATAACCCAATTTGTCGATGGGTTCGCGGTCATGGAACCAGGCCAATTGGTCGTGATTCTCAAACTGCACCCCTTGTAAATTGGTAGCGCTGATGGCATAAATGCCGGGAGCGGGATTTGAGGGGTAAAAACGGCCGTGTCTGTGGGTTCATTAAGCGCGGTGGAAAGCTGTCCAACCCATTGTAGTTGATGCCATAATATTCCGGGCGCGCCTCGCCAAAATAGCTCAACCAGACCGAATCTACATCATTTTCCGCCATCCAGCCAGGCAAATCATCCAGGTCTTGGCCCCAATCGAGATTACTGTCAACCAGTGCGCGCCAGCCGTTGTCCGGCCCGCCCGCGAGTCCATTAAAATAAGCCAGGAAATCAGGGTATATCCAGAGGGTGATGAGCGCAAGCGTGATCAAGAGTAGGGAATAGAGATTCAGGAGCAAAGGGGTGGTTTGGGCTTGAATGGGACGCGGGATGGAAACGGCCGTATACACAAATAAAAAGGGCAGCACAGGCAAAATATGGCGATAGCCGAGGTTAATGTCCGTTGTGAGCGCAAAGGCAAAATAACCCAGTGCGAGAATCAGCAAAGCCGCAAAATCAAGCGCCGTCAACTGTGCGACATGGGTCGTAAGCCGCGTTGCGGGTCGCCGCAAAATTCGCAGTGCGCCATATGTTAGGGCGACAACAAGCGCCCATGCCAGCAAAATCAATGTCGGCAGCGGGGTTTTGAGTATGAAAGCGACCGGAAAATAATACCACCAGCCGGAGTCGGCATATTGGCCCAGCAAAAAAGCAGGCGTGCCCACCTGCAAACGGCCGCCAATATCGAGCAGTTGTTCCAGGTGGTGAGCCAGAGGCAGCGTCAAACCGCTTAATTGGGGAAAAGTGGGCAGATCAGCCGGCAGCGCGCCAATGTCAAAGCCATAAGCGGCCCATAACGTGAGAAAGGCGGCCAGCGGGTAGGCGGTGAGCAGCATGATCAGCGAACGCCAGGGAGATTGTCCTCTGCGCCGTTGCTGAATGAGACCCACCAGGATCACCAACGCAAAAAGGGGCACGAACAAGCCGGCTGTGAATTTGCTGTTTTGCAGCAATCCAAAACCAACCCCGGCCAGGATGACGTTTTTCCAGGACGGCCGTTTCAAAAACCACCACAAGCTAAACCCGGCCAGCGCTGCGCCCAACGTCAGGCCGAGGTCGGTGGTGGTTAAGCGCGTATGCGCCAAAATATTGGGATCGAAAGCGACCAACGCCAGCGCCAGAAACCCGGCCCAGGGCCGGCTGCTGATGGCCCACGCCCAACGACCGACGAGCGCCGCCAGCAGCAGCCCCAGAAAAATAGAGGGCAGCCGCGCCAGAAACATCACATGCTCAACATTGTTCCCAATTTCCCACAGGAAAAGCTCCGCCGGGCGATGAAAACTCGTTGCCTGCCAGGATAGGTCATCAACCGGCAGTTGAACGGTGGGATCATTCACAAGAAAAAGGGCATTTAGCGCATTCAATCCGGCCGGATGGCCAACACGGATATGCTGGTCGCCGCGCACATAGGCCAGGCCGCGCACTAAAAATCCCTGCTCATCGAAGGTCGGGGCCTTTTGCGCCATACTGCCCAGCGCCAGCCCAAACATGAACAGGAGAACGGCCGTTGCCAACCAAAATGGCAGGCCCCGTTTATTTGAATGTTGTGATCCCGCCATAATAAAAACAAACGTGAAACATAAAACCAACCGGTTTTACGTTTCACGCGTCCCGTTTAAGAAGTTCAACTTCTGTGAAAAGTTGAACTTCTGAGCGAAAATCTCAATTCTTAACCATCCAAAGGCATTACCTGGAAATATTCATAACGCGCCGTGGAGTTATTGTACTCATCGGTTGAAGCGAATACGCCAAAATACGGGTCACCAATCCAGCGTGTATCGCCATATTCAAATTGAAGATGCAGTTGGCCGTCACGCTTTCCGGCGTAAAACTTAATCCCGTTTTCACGCACCTCGACGCGATAATGGTTCCAGCCTTCTGAATCAACATCATACAAAGATTCCACAACCTCGGTATCACCCAGGCGTTTCATTGGACTGCCGCCGCATTCAGGACACCAAACCAACTCATCAACTCGTTCAAACAATAATTTTAAATGCGCAAACCAGATTATATTTGCGTTATAAAAATGGTTAAAACAGATGTCATGCTCATACCAGCCCTCCACGGTGCTTGTATCAGGGCACGGCTCCACCTCGTTCCAATCGCCGCCCCAGACGCTGCCTAATGAAACCAGGTTGCCAATGCTGACGACTTTCGCTTCGTAGTCAATGACATAGGGCACATCCGGAGCAGCTTTTAGCGGGCTGGAAATACCCCAATCCCAACGATCATGCACCTGCAAAATGAGCCAATCTTTACCTGGTTCAATTTCATACCACGTTTTTACTTTGTCGATATTGGTCGTGCGCCGAATGGCCCAACCGGTATTCGGATTGGTGAAATCATCCCGATAACCGCCGACGACAGTGATGACGTCCGACCACTCCCCAAATACACCGCTGGAAGAGGAGCGAGCACGGTAGTAGTAAACATTAAAGGGGGATGGATCGGGATTAAAAGCTTTGGATGTCGCCAGACCCATATCAAAAATTTGTGAAGCGCTGAAATCCGGGGCTTGAGCCGCCTCCAACTGGTAGGCGTCAGCGCCCGGCGCGCTGTTCCAGGAAACCAGCCATTCATTGTTGCTGTTTGGCCGGGTTGCCTGGATGGTTAAATTTGGCGGGTCCGGCGTAAAACCATAAGAAATAAAGGGCAACTGCACAATCGGGGAAATACCCAATTCCACGACGGTAAACGACGCTTCCACATTTACCTGCTCGCCGCCGCCGGAAATATTCGCCTGGTTAGTGACGACTGTATCGGCAGAAACATTTTCATTAACGCGAGCAATAATATCAATCTGCACGCTGCCGTTTGCGCCCAGAACACCCATCCAGGTGACGACCCCGTTTTCTTCACCACCTCCGGTTCCAATGCCATTTGTGGGCGGGCCAAAATCATGGCTCTGATAGGTTACCTGGGAAGGCAAAGCGTCACTCATCTCAATCGTGGCGTCGGTATCACCAGAATTGTTAATGACAATTGTAAACATGACAGAGGTACCCGGTGTGGCTTCATCCCGGTTGACGCTTTTTGTCGATGTTGATAAATCCGATCCCAGCAAGCGGTCGGGCGTGATAAAATGCGCATCCAGGTAGCGTTCGATAGATGGATCGCGCTGCAAAAGTTCTTCGTCAGTGGGTGAATTCTCGGCGTATGGCGACGACCCAGGCGGAAGCGGCAAAGGCGTATCATCAGCCGCCATTAACTGCACTAAGCCAAAAACCATCAGCACAGCGATGAGCGCGCCAACAATGGGAACAGCTTTACGCCTCGCTAAAGTGATTCGATTATTCGATTTCATTAAATCCTCCGATTTCCTTCAAATGATCAGGATTGGGTTCGCCCTGCTCCTGATAAAGTTGTAGATGTTATCCATCTCCATTTATTACGTCAATATTATAAATTGATTGCAGTATAAGCCGGTCGACCGGTTGACCCTCACCTGGTGCGTCCAGGATCAGCCGACGGCCGTTTCCGCGTGTGTAAAGTCCAAGCTGCAAAGTATATGGCCCTTGAGTAGCGAGGTCTGGGAGGGGCAAATCATGCAGTTGCAGCACTTGATCGCCAGTCTGGAGCGTGAGCGGCGCTGCGTCAAAACCATCATGCTGGCTGATCAGCTGGCCTTCTGCATCCACTAAATGCACAAAAGCCGCCAGGTCCGCCGGCAAAGGCCCCTTCACCCGCCAGAATGTGATCATTTTTAACGGCCGTTCCGTTTCATGGGGTAGAATCTCATACCCTGTTAATGTTAAAACGCCCTCAAATGTTACAGTCGCAGGCAGTAATGGCTGCTCAATTTGGGCCGGCAGCAAATATTCCGCAAAGGAAGGTTTACCCGGGCTGCGATAAAGCGGTTCATTTGCAAAACCGGCAGCCGCCATCAATTCAGGCGCAGGGACAGCAAATTCAGGCGCCAGGAAGCGGCCGTTTTCAGCGGCAGGCAGCGCCAGCGCGCCGGCTGCCTGGTCGCCGGTTTGCACCCAGCGCGGATTGGGATTGGCGTTCATACTGCGCCGCAGCGTATCGGCCGTGATGGGACGATAAAAACCATCGGCGATGACCAGCGCTTCAGCGGGAGAAGCACGCAAATAACGCGCCATATCCAACTGCAGCGTTTGATATTTTAACCGCGTTTCCAAGGCCTGCGGCCAGCGAACAAAACCATCCTGCCAGGTGCGCCAGAGATTAAAAGCCAGCAAAACAACCACGGCAGCCGCGACAAGCGGCCGCCAGACAGGTCGATCCTGCACACGCTGCCAGAGCCAACTAATTGACAACGCGGGCAGCAGAAAAATAACCGGCAGAGCGCCTATCAAGCGCACGGTGCTGGGCGCTTCTGGCGTAACGGCGCTGGGCAGGATACCGACCAGCAGCCAGATCAAAACCAGGCCATAACGAGGCTGCCGCCAACGTAAAAGTACTAACAAAAAACCGGCGTAAAAGAAAACGGCCGTTATCCCGTCAAACAAAGGCCGGCCCGGTAAACTATAGGTCCAGCGGGGGTCGCCCGAAAAACTAAAAACGCCCAGCGTAGCCGCTGTGGCAGCCGAAATAGGCGCGAAATCCCCCTGCCGCAAAGCCGCCAGCGGTCCTTCCAACTGCTGCACCCGCTGCTGCCACTCCGGGTTGGCGCGCAGGGTCAAACCAAGCGGCAGGTACACCAATAAGCTCATACCCAGCACAATCAAAGCGGGTCGAAGCTGCGTCCACAGCAAATCGCGTTCAAGCAGCGCAATGCGCCTGCCGCGCCAGCGCAGCAAACGCAGCGGCGCGTAAATGGCCAAAAGCAGCGGCAACAAAAAGATGACGCGCGCTCCGGTGTAGGTGTAGAGGCTTAAGCCTAGAACCAAACCGGCCAGCCAGGGACGCCGCGGCCAAAACCAGGCGAATAAAAGCAGAAAAACCGGCTCCATAATGGGGCGCAAGCCAATGCGGCTGAAAATAATCGGCCACCAGCTAATTGCCAGGAATGCGCCGGTGAGAACGGCCGTTGCCCCGCCAAATTCGCGCAGCGCCCACCGCAGCGTGAGGGCGATCAAAAACAAACCCAAATAGACGGCCGGCAGCCGAATAGAAAGCACATTATCGCCCAACAAGATTTGAAACGGGACCGACCAGTAATGGTACAGCGGTTCGTGACCATACCCCTCGGGAAAAAAGAGGGCATGATACCCCTGGCGGATAAAAAGAACCACATCCGCATTCAGGACTTCATCCTGCGCCAATCCGGGTGGCACATTTTGTAGGGTCGCCAACCGCAGCACAGCCGCCAGCAGCAGAACGGCCGTTGCCCACCAGATAAAATTGCGCGGCATGATCATATTATTGGACTTCATAAATCAAAATCGAATACCCGACGCGGTCGTCCGGTTCACGCGCGCGAAACCAGGGATATACATTTTTTTCGGCTAACTGCAGCTCCCATAAATTGCTGGCGCTGATGGCATAAATACCCGGCTCCGGAGCGGCGGGATTAAAGGGCGGCTGCGTCCATTGGGATAGAAAAGGCTGGCGGGGAAAGCCGGGCAGCGCTTTGTACTGAATGCCGTAATAATCGGGATCGGCCGTGCCAAACCAGGCCAGATTGACCAAATCTACCTTGTTCGCAAGCATCCAGCTCTTGAGACGCAGCAAATCTTGACCCCAATCAATATTACTGTCCACCAGAATTTTATGACCGTTTTTAGGGCCGCCGGCAGCCAGATTGAAATAGCTCAAGTAGTGCGGATGGATACGCGCAGCAACCAGGAGCAGCAGCAGCACAAACCCTAAAGCGGCGTATTCAACCGCACGCTGTGCCGCAAATCCAACCCGCAATTGCAGCCAGGCGCTAACCTGCTTGCCCGCAAGCCCGCTGATTAGCAGGTAAATGAAAGGCAAAATGGGCAGCAAATGACGGTAACCGAGGTTTAAGGCCGCTTGCATACTAAGCGTGAAGTAGATCAAAATTGGCAGCAGCAAAAATAAAGCGTTTTGGCGCGCGCTGCGCAGCGCGAGCAAAATAATCGTCGCCAGGAAAAATAACGCCATTGTTAAAAGCGGCGTCTTTACGAGGAAAGCAACTGGGAAATAAAGTCCAAATCCAGCGTCTGAAAATTGACCCAACAAAAAACCGGGACGGCCGTTTCTGGTAAGCGTTAGGATTTTTTCGATGCCGGCCCAGAAGGTTGGCATTGGACCGGTCAACAAATTCAAAGCGCGCAACGGCTCGTTTTGGAACCAAAAATGCCCCCATTCAAACCCAAAAAGCGCCCAAACAACTAAAATTGACGCCAATCCGGCGCTGAGCAATTGCAGCAGCCGTCTTACAACACCGCGCCAAACCTTTTTTTGACCCGGGTCAGGATAAAGCGGCAATAAGGCAAGCACGCCCCAGATAATCACAAAGCCAAGTATCGACAACTTGCTGCCAAAAGCCAGGCCCAGCGCCAAAACCGCCCAGAGCCAGCGCCGCCAATTCCAGTTTGCCTGCCGCCACAGCCGCCACAGCAAAAAGGTCGCCAATAAGGCGAAAAGCGCGCCGCCTAAATCGGTGGTTACGTAACGGCCGTTTGCCAAAATATTCGGGTCAAATAATAAACAGCCAAAAGCAAGCAGCGCAGCCCAACCGCCCCACAATTCACGGCCAAAATGAAATCCAACCAGCGCCAGTCCCAGCGTGAGATAAACAATTGGCAGCCGCGCCAGAATGAATATTTGCTGGATGTCCAGATCGCGGTTGGTTTCCCAAATCATTTCTTCGGCAAATAAATACCAATACACATCAGGCGGCTGGCGCTGCCAACTGGGCGCCTCGGTGGGCAGGCGAATTTGCGGCATCGTCAACAGCGGCAGCGCGCTCAGGCTGTTGACAAGCGGCGGGTGTTCCAGGCTCAGACGCGGGTCGCCGGTGCGCAAAAAGGCCAGACCGCGCGCCAGGTGATTTTGCTCATCCATAGTGGGACTGTCGGCGATCAGGCTGTTGAGGGCGAGATACCAGAATAAAAGAACGGCCGTTACTGCCAGCCAGGTTGTCGCATTCGATTGAGATCGTTTCACTGCCATGTCGAGCGGATTATATGCTACCCCCAAAGCGCGGCAAATGCCCTAACAATACGACAGTTAGATGAAACCCCAACAATCAGAGTCAGAATGTGGCAGGATCGGGTGAAAACAATAAAATCGTGGCCGATGCGCAAAAATTGGTCCACACTGCTCAAGCTCGGCGTCACCATCCTGGGGTTGGCAATTGTCTTAACCCAGTTCAATCCAGAACTGATCGGCAAGACGCTTCTGCAGGCGAATTTTGCCTGGGTTCTGGTTGGCTTCCTGTTGGTTAATGCCAGCCTGTTTATGCGCGCCTACCGCTGGCTGCTGCTCATGCGTGGCCTGCGTGTCGAAGTTTCCTTTAAACGCCTGGTTGAGCTTTATTTTGTGGGCAATTTTTTTAATACATTTTTGCCTTCAGCCTTTGGCGGGGATGTGGTGCGCATTTTAGAAGTGTCGCGTGATGTAGACGCCGGTGTAGCCGCCGGCACCGTGATTGTGGACCGCATGACCGGCTTGATGATGCTGTTTGCGCTGGCGCTGCTGGCGCTGCCCTTTCAACCAGAATCGTTCCCGCTTGAGTTAACCTGGCTGATTGTCCTGGTATGCGGCCTGGGCTTATTGGGAGGTTTTATTGTTCTGCAAGGCGGCCTCCTGCGCTGGCTGACTCCCCGGCTGCCCGCAAAAATCGCTCAAGCTGGTAACGGGTTCATCACCAAAGTTTTGCGGGCTGTTGACGGCTGCGGCTGGCGTGCAATTGGCGGCGCAATGCTGGTTTCGATTATTTTCAACCTGACGATGGCGAGCTGGTGGCTGGCCGCCGGGCTGGCGCTGGGCTTTCAAATTCCCTACACCTATTATCTTTTGGTTGTGCCGCTGCTTTCAATTGTATTACTGCTGCCCTCTATTGGCGGGTTGGGCGTGCGCGAAATGATCGCTCCTATGCTGTTTGCCGGGGCCGGATTATCACCGGAAGAATCAATCGCGCTTTCGCTGCTCGTATTTGGTCTGGAGCGTATTTCGGGTTTATTGGGCGGGCTTGTCTATCTTTACGCCACAATACGCGACCGCAACAAACCACGCAAGCCGCAAGAAACGGCCGATCCCGTTTCATGACGCGCTAAAACCACAATCAAACAAATTCATTATGTTAACTTAAATTGTGGTTTGCCCACATAATGCGCTGTAAAATTGTGACGGCGATTAGTAAGCCCATAACGGTAAATAACAGCGCCAAATAGTCGGGAAACACGATAAAAAGGGTATAAAAGAAAATGGTAGCTGCGCCCCCGATTAAGCCATTGGGCATATTGACCGTTGTCATATCATCTGCGCGGCTGAGGCTGCGTTTTTCGATAATTGCCGATAAATACATCCACGAAGCTGCATTAACATAATACGTGGCTAACAAGAAAATGAGGCTTCTGGCGGCTTCTGGCAACGGCCGTCCCCAAACCAGCCCAATCGGAATAATCGCATAGGTGACAAAATCCACCAATATGTCGATATAGCCGCCAAAATCACTCTGTTTACCGCTCAAACGCGCCACAGTGCCGTCTAATCCATCGAAAACACGGTTAAAAAACCAGAAAACAAAACCAATCACATAAAGACGCTGAGAAAGCGCAACGGCCGTTAACACGCCAAACACCAATCCGATTAATGACAGTCCAAGCGGCGGCAAGCGCCCAAAACCCAATTTGGCAACAAAGGTAAAAATGCCCTCTTTTACGCCGCGCAGCTGATCATCAAACATAGATGTTGCCGTCCAATTTATCCAGAATTGCCTTTTGCATGGCGCGGTCCATGCCGCCGGGCCAAATCATACCGGCAGCGGCAAGCAAACGGTTCGTAAAACCAGGAATCAGGGTCGCGCGCCTTTTTTGAACCGCCCGGTAGGCGGCATCCGCTAAAACGTCCGGAGCCATGCGTGAATTTTCGCGCCTGTTATCGGGGCTGTAACGGCGTGCATGGGGGGTACGCGTCGGACCTGGAAAAATTGTGAGCACATTATTTTGTCTGCCCAGAGCGACCCGCAAACTGCGCGCGTAGGCTGACAACCCGTCCTTGCTGGCGGCATAAACGGCCGCACCCGGATAACCGACATATTTTGATAGTGAAGCGACAAACAAAAATGAACCTGTGGGCGTCAGCATATTTTCGCGCAGGAAAGCGGCCGTTAACTGCATTGGCGCGCGCAAATTCACATCCAGGACACTTTGCTGGCGCAGCAAATTTGTATCCTCAAAGCGGCCAACATAATTAACGCCGGCGTTATGGATGATCAAATCATAAGGAGCGCGAACGGGTATTTCGGCTATTACTTTGGCCAGACCCGCATCTGTTGTTAAATCTGCCACAATAAAAACAGCTTCCGCCCCCAATGCGCTCAATTCCGCAACCACATGAGCGGCGCGTTTGGCGTCGCGATCAATACCCACAATACCATAACCTGCCTGGGCAAAGCGTATTGCAAACGCTCTCCCGATTCCGTCCGCTGCCCCGGTAATCATACACCATCGTTTTTTTTGAAAATAACCGGCGCTGTCGGAAATTGGCTGCTTGTTATTGGCTCGTAAACGATCATCTATGAGCGCAGCTGCGGAGCGCCCAGCAAAATGGAGCAGCTTATTTTTCACCCCAATCGTGACCGCCGCGCGAGAACCATTCATGGCATTGATAATTGCCTGCGCAATTTGATCGGCTGGAGGAAATTTTTCCCATTGGAGCGAGGACTGGGGAATGTTCATCTTGGCATGCATGCCGGTGCGGGCAGCGCCTGGACGAATGATTTGTACGCCGACCGGGTTGAGGCCGTAATTATTATCATGGCTGCCAAGTTCAACGCGCAAACTGCGCGCAAACCCTTCCAGAGCTGATTTTGTGGCTGTATAGACGGCATAATCAGGACCAGGCAGCCCGCTTACCACGGAACTGATAAATACGAATTTACCGCTTGCCCGCGTGACCCTTGGCAAAAGCGCATAGGTCAGGTCAATTGGCGCGCGTAAATTAACGGCCAGCAGTGAATCGATGCCAACAGGCGATTGATCCTTAATACTGCCATAATATCCGGCGCCGGCATTGTGAATGACCAGGTCAACCTTCTCGATCTGGCCAAATTCTAGAAAACGACATACTTTTTCAACTGCGTCCGATTGTAAAAAATCTGCCTGAATATAATTCTGTCGCGAGAATAGCGCTGGATCCAGGTTCTCCAAAGGCCGGCGGCCGTGTAATAAAACATGGTGTCCGGCAGCTTGCAGTTGCTGTCCCAAAGCAAAGCCCAGACCATCTGTGGCTCCTGTAATCAATATCGTTTGTTTTTCATCCATAAGGAATTATCCATAAATATCTTCGGTTCTTTAGAATTTCAGGGGGTTGACACGCAATATTGCGTATTCCGTGAGGAACTAGCAGATTTTTCATGACCTTTATTTTTGATTACTTTCTGCCAATTACCAAAAAACGGCCGTTGCCTGAGTGTTATTTCTTTCCTGTCGCGCCTATTCTGTCTTCTGACGTTCTTATCCAACAATTTTCTTACCCGCTCCAACGAGACTTCGCTTTGAAATGAGGGGGAAGGCATTCTCAAACGCCGGTTTGTCGCCTCAACCGGTCGCATCTGAGGATGCGCACTCCTCATTATTAGGCGGTTCGTCACCTCAACCGGCCGTATCTGAGGATGCTCATTCCTTATTATTAGTCAGCAAGACCCACTTTATGTCAATTTCTCGTTATCGTATCAGGTGAACCGCGCAAAGTCATTTGAAATAAACAGCATGCAAATTCGCGGTTTTCTTAAATTACGCAGCAATTCAAAAAACTTTCTGGGATTCACCTGAGCCTTAGTATTGCTTTAAACGATTTCCTACCTCGAAAATCACTGGTATAATCCCGCTACATTATGCCTGCATCATCCAAAATTACCATAGGGAAGATTCTATAATGTTGAGCGCGCTGAAAACATTTGCTTTGCGCTTTTGTCTAAGTAGCAATTATATTTGGATTGCCCTGATTTTGTTGATGGTGACTTTGGTCACCGGGTGCGAGGGAAACAATGAAACGGTTCCAGCCACGGCCGTTTCCCCCGATCCTCAATCAAATTTAGACAGCGCAAAACCAACCGCTACCATCGAAAATACCCCCACGCCGCGTCCAATGGCAGAATTCATGGGGGTGCGTTTTGTCTATAACGATGAAATGGTAGGGCAGTTACTGCATGCGCGTCATGAAGCGGCCGTTCCCGCCGTGGATGCGACTTCATTTGGCCAGCCTGAATCCATTACATTTTGGTTTGATTCCCAAAACCCACACAATTTATTCAACCCTTATATCGGCCAGGTTTTAGTTTTCCCCGCAGAGCATTATGCCAGGCAATCTCCACAAGCCGCCGATCGCATTAGTTCACTAAGCAGCATGCTGGATGAACGTCCTCTGGAAGTTATGGGCGACATGCCGCTGCTGCCCATCATTCCGGGTCAGGAAACTTTCCACAGCCGGCCATCTTATTTTGAGTTCGAAAACGGCCAGGGGGTCAGTTTTTTGACCCAATACGATATTGAACCCACTTTAATCACCAATGAAGACATGTTTTACACATTTCAGGGCTTAAGCGACGATGAGCAGTTTTACGTAGCTGCCTTCTTCCCTGTTAACAGCGCTATTCTTCCGGCCAATCAAACCAGCAACAATACGGCCGTTCCAAGAGATGATAAATCCTGGGCAGAATATCAGGGCAAAACAGTGATGGCCCTGAATGAACTCTCAACAAGTGATTTCACGCCCGATCTCGTTTCCCTAAATCGCATGATGGGTTCACTCCTGGTGCAGCCGGACGAAGGGTTTCCTTCGCCCCTCATGGCGGATTATGCCCACTATTCGGGCGTGATGGTTGGGTATGATCCCCACTTAATCAAACGTTACAACGGTGAAAAAATTCCGGCTCAATATACACACGCGGATGGAACCGTCACGCTCCTGGAGGGCGTACCAGATATCATCCGGTTGAATTTTTATCTCAACGGGGGCAATGGAGAACGGCCGTCTACGATGTGGGTGCAGCCTGTACGTGACAATGCAGGCAATTTTTACGAATCCATTCCAAACGATCTGCGCGCTTATCTGGATGCGCTTGAAGAACAACTGGCGGGAAATGGGGAGCATAACAATCCAAATCAGGCCCATTTCAGACGGCTGCCGTTCCAAAGCGGCGTTGGGGTGCGGGCCCTCAAACATAATCCGGCAGTAAGCGCGCCAGAAACGGCCGTTATCACCAACGATTCATTGGCATACATCTTTGAAGGTCTTACCCACGACGGCATGTATTATGTCAAATACAAGCAGCCCCTGCACACAGATGCGCGTCCGGACCGGGATAATTTGACTCCCGAAGAAATAGAGACGGCCAACAACGAACCCGAAGTCTATACAGGCGTAGTGATGGCGACCTTGAACGAGGTAGACGCTGCCGCATTTAATCCTGATTTGACGCAGCTAGATCAAATGATGCATTCACTGGCGATTTCGCCGGCGGCCAGCAAACAATCCTCAATCCCCGAAAACCCGGCCGACTGTATCAACGCGGCTGAATTCCTCGAAGATGCTACCATCGAAGATGGCGCCGTGATTGAGCGCGGCGAAACCTTCACCAAAATCTGGCGCATTCGCAACACGGGAACCTGCACCTGGACGCCTGCCTACCGCCTGGTTTTCCATGAGGGTGATGACCTGGAACTACTATCAACCAGTCCAATTGAGGTTGTTGAACCAGGACATGAAACCGAGGCATCAATCACCTTAAAATCACCTGAAGAGCCGGGAGAATACAAATCTTTCTGGTGGCTGGTAGACGAGCAGGGACAAGGCTTTGAGACGCGTCTTTTTGTTAAATTTGCAGCGCCCGAACCGGCTGAAACATTAGATGGCTATGGCGTCATCGAAGGCGGCATTGCTTATCCAGCCGGCGGACTGCCCGCCATGACAATCTATTTCCAACGTACAGACAGCATTGAACGGTATGCCTTAGAAACTGAAGAAGGCTGGAATCGTTACGTCAATAATATTCCGGTCGGAGAATACACTGTGTTTGCGCGCGTGACGGGTGACTCCAGCGACTTTGGCGGCGGGTATACGGAGGCCGTGATTTGCGGGCTTTCGGCCGATTGCACAGACCACACCCTGCTCCCCGTAGATGTTAAAGAAGGCAAAACAGCGCGCAATATTGATATTGCCGATTGGTATGCCCCCTCCGGCACATTTCCCCTGCCCTAAATTTCTCAATTCCACCTGCAAATTTTCCGTATTCACGTGTATAATCGTGCAAATTCCGGCTTGTCCCCTGCGGACAAAATGACGCAGCATTGTAACTTTACAGCTAGACCTGTCAGATTTTTAGTCTCAAGTTTACATAATCATGCACACGATGTATCTCGACATTTCTGTTCCGAGAATTGTTATAACCAAACTCTTAGGGCGTTTTTGGCCGGGCGCTTATTTTGGCATTGCCTCCCCGTTATTTTTGAAACAAATGCCCGATCCGCCGCTGCCGGCGTCAGATTGGGTTCGGGTGCAAAACCAGCTTTGCGGCATCTGCGGCAGCGATTTGCACCAAATATTTGTCGACGCCAGCCTGGATGTGGCCCCAACGGCGTTACCCGCGCACAAACGCATTTATTTAGGGCACGAAATGGTGGGTACGGTGATAGAAACAGGCACGGCCGTTACCGATTTCAAACCGGGTGATCGCGTCGTGCGCTGGGGTCGGGCCGACGATTGTGTGGCGCGCGGCCGCAAGGTTCTCTGCCCGCCCTGCCGGCAGGGTCACCGCGTCCTGTGTGAATATGCCTCGGAACCCAAAACTTTTGCCCCCATTGGCGGCGGCTTCAGCGACAGTTTTATCACCCCGGCCAGCACACTTGTGCCGATTTTACCAGGCCTGAGCGATTCGCAAGCGATTTTTGTTGAGCCGGGCGCTGTCGCCATCCACGCGGCCTGGCGGCAGCCGGCGCAGCCAGGCGACAAGGTATTGGTCGTGGGCTGCGGCACGATTGGCTTTTTGCTCATTCAAGCCGTGCGCGCTTTGCAACCTGATTGCGAGATAACGGCCGTTGCCGAATTCCCATGGCAGGCAAAAATGGCCCATCAATTTGGCGCTGATCACACTTTTCTGGCCACCGAAGATGGCTACACGCAAACAAGAGCGTTAACCGGGGCGCGTCTTTACCAGGGACGCGCTCAAAACCAGATGCTGATTGGCGGCTTCGATCTGGTTTTTGATGTCGTCGGCGTCAGCGCTACCCTCAACAATGCCCTGCGCTGGACGCGCGCCGGCGGCAGCGTCGTATTGGTCGGCGTCAACCTGCATCGCATGCAGTTGGACATCTCGCCAATATGGTACCAGGAAGTGAATTTGCTGGGCGCAGTCGGTCATGATGTGGTTAGTTGGCAAAATGAACGCATATCCACATTTGAACTGGCGATGCGCTGGATGCTGGACGGCGTATTTCAACTTGATGGTTTACTAACGCATTGTTATCCGCTTGAAGCCTACCGCCAGGCGTTTGCAACCGCTTTGGACAAGCGCCATCAACGCTCTGTCAAAGTTGCCTTTCAACTGGCGCCGGTAAAATAATGTTGAGATAGCCATCTTCCTGGAAGCTTTGCACTTTAAGAAAATAGTTGGGTAACCAGTGTAGAATGATTTACCAGATCGTTCTGGCGATTTACCAAATCGCCTTACATTAATTGCCCGCTCTATTTTTTAAACGCTAACAGCTTCCAGGAAGCGTATCCATACAGGAGGAATGATGTCTGCAACTCAATCAACTCAACAAGCATTTCCAACCGTTACCCGGCGCGAACGCTGGTCATGGTATTTATATGATTTCGGCAATTCCGCCTATGCTGCGGTGGTGCTGCTTGCGGTCTATTCCGCCTATTTCCAGGGCACCGTCGTCGGCGGCGCGGAAGGCTCCCGCTTGTGGGGGCTTTCAGTTGGCGTAGCAATGTTGGTTGTGGCGGTCACTTCCCCATTTTTAGGCGCCATCGCCGACTTTTCCGCTTTCAAAAAACGTTTTTTGTTTTTTTACACCGCCATGGCCATCCTCTTCACGGCCGCGCTCTTCTTTGTTGAACCAGGACGCGTGTTGATAGGCGTTTTGTTTTTTATTCTGGCCGAAATTGGGTATCGCAGTTCGCAGGTATTTTACAACGCCCTCCTGACCGAAATTGCCAGCCCGGAAGAACGCGGGCGCGTTTCCGGCAACGGGTGGGCAATCGGTACAGCGGGCGGCGTCATTTGTTTGTTGATCATTTTGCCGCTCATCGTCATCTATGACAACACCTTTGTCGTACGGTTGAGTATGGTCATAACGGCCGTATTCTTCCTCCTCGCCGCCGTACCTATCTTTCTCTGGCTGCCCGAACGCACGCCGGGCAAAAAAGTGCCCCAGGGTGAAAATTATCTCACCATCGCGGTCAAACAATTGAGCCATACCATCCGCACCGCCGGCAATTTCAAAGAGTTCCTCAAATTTATGCTCGCCTTTTTGATCTACAATGACGGCGTCATTATGGCGCTGGATTTTGCCGCCATCATCGGCGCCGTGTTGTTTGGGCTTGACCAGCAGCTTTTGATTGTGTTTGTGATTGTCGTGCAAATCACAAACGTGATCGGCGCCTATATTTTCGGCCTGCTGGTTGATAAAATCGGGGGCAAGCGCTCACTCTACATTGCGCTGGTTTTGATGATAGCCGACGTCATCTGGCTCTATTTTAACCAGACCCAGGTGGGCTTTTTCCTGATTGGCGCCGTCGCCGGCGTCGCGATGGCCGGCGTCCAGTCGGTCAGCCGCACCATGGTCAGTTTTTTCAGCCCGCCGGGCCAAAGCGCCGAGTTTTATGGCCTTTTTGCGGTGGCGGGGCGCACGTCTTCATTCATTGGACCTGCCGTTTATGGTCTGGTGGCGGCCGAAGCAGCGCTCTGGTACCAGGCGCAAGGGCAGGATATCGTGCTGGCAGAACAATCCGGCCAGCGTATGGCCATCCTCACGATTGTCGGATTTTTGCTGATTGGCCTGCTGGCGCTTACTTTTGTGAATGAAGAGAAGGCGAAGCAGTTTGCTGCCGTTGACCAGGAGTAAATTTCCGCGGTATTCAAGTGGGGATCCCGCCGGTTACGAGGCAAGCGAAAAGTCAAACTCGCCCGCCGTGTTAGAAACGGCCGTATCTCCACCACAATTAATGCCCTCAACTTGATAATAGACATTGTGCGCCGAGTCGCCCAGTGGAGAAGGCTGTTCCTGATCGATAAAACGGGTCACGTCGCCCCAAACCGTCTTCAGATGAACAGCCTCAGAAGGTGAAAAGTAGGGCTGTGAACTGCGATAGACAGCATATTGGCAGTTGGCGCGGTCGTGGGTCCAAAATAAAGTGGGGTAAGCGTCAGCCGCCCCAATCTGCACCTGCGGCGCGACCGCCGGCGGCGGATTGAGGGCATAATTAACAGCGGCCAGTGCATCGATACGGCCGTAGCCAAAAGTGTGGTTCGGGCTTTGACTACCCGGTAAATCGCCGCAAGTTTGTGTACTCGTCAGGGGAACGGCCGTATTGCGTAATATCATCTCCAACATATCAACCTGCCCGGCCAAAGCGGGATCGGCTGAAATCAACAACGCCAGCGTACCAGCCACAGAAGGGCTGGCCATGCTGGTGCCGCTCATACTGCCATAGTTACCATTGGGCAGGCTGGAGCGCACGCCCACGCCCGGCCCGCTCACATCCGGCTTAAAACGGCCGCTGCCGTCCACTGTCACAGGGCCGCGGCTGCTAAAGCCGGCAATCGTATCAGAATTGTCCACGGCCCCAATGCTAAACGCGCCGTCGTAAATCGCAGGCGGATACATAACGCTGCCGCACGCCGGACCATAATTGCCGGCAGAAACCACCACCACAATGCCGGCTGCGCGCACATTGGCGAGGATTTGCTGTAAAACTTGTGGGTCAGTACAGCCCTCAGAAGTTGGACACGCCCAGGAGTTGTTAATGATATGCGGCGCTTTGGCCGGATTGGGATCGCTGCCGTCAACGCGCGTCGGCGCAAGAAACCATTGAAAACATTCGGCGTAGGTTGAGGGACGGCCGTAGCCGGATTCCATGTTACGACAGGCGATCCACTCAGCGCCCGGCGCCACGCCTGTCTGGTTTGAACCGCCGTCATCTCCCAACATCGTTCCCATGGTATGCGTACCGTGGCCGTGGTCGTCGCAGGGAACCGGCGAATCTAACCCACAGGGATTGGGTGACGGATGGCTGGGGTCTTCGGCATGGATGGCATCGCGCCAGTTATAGTCATGGTCTGCCGCTGAACCATCCCAACCGCGATACTGCCCCTTGAGTGCGGAATGATCCCATTGGTAACCGGTGTCTTGACCGGCAACAACCACGCCCTGCCCGGTGTAACCCAGCGTCCAAACGGCGTCAGCATTAATTTGTTGGATATTGGCTTCAACGCCGGCCACGCTGTTCAACGCCGCAGTTGGCGTGGGTATAATTGGTTTGGCTGCGGTATTGGCGACAATTTTTTCGACATCTTCCCACTGCGCCAGCATTTGGATGTCTTCAAGGTCTCCACGTGCGGCCAGCATATTGATAATCCAAAAAGATTGGTACGGAATTTTGCGTCGCTGCAGCAGTGCAATGATTGGCGCTTGGGATTGGGCAGCGGTTGATTTTAAGCGTTCAACCACAAAATAACCTTTGCTGTATTTGCTGGTCAGTTTGGCAACTGCTTGCAAATCGGCCTGGTCATTGAGAAGCACTAAAAATTCAGTTTCCTGTCCCGAAACGGCCGCTGCCAACACATCAGGAGCAACCTTCACACGCCAATCCGCAGCATGAACCCGTCCACTGCTTACCAATGCAACGCACACAAAAAAAAGAACAATGCCCGATAATTTCCCCTTCATACTCATCTATCTCTCTTTATCAAATACTTGTAGTACATCAATACATCGTGTCAAAAACATGACCGCGAGCCGCATTGTATGGTAAACAGTATACAAAATCAATCACTCTCCAGCTTTGGCAAAGCGTCGGTTGTATATCAGCAATATGCCGGTGCATTTACCCTGGTTGTTGGCGTAGTTTTTCTGGTCGGCAGCCTGGCGCGCCTTGGTTCCATCATGCATTTTCTGCGGTATTATAGTAAAACATTGCAGTTTATAAGATAATCTGGCAAACTTTGAAGGTGAATTTTTTGTGCTATACTAATTTTGATAGGGAGACGCTATGAGCAGCTATGAACCACCAGTAGAATATACACCACCACAACCAGATCGTACCGAATTAATTCCCAGACTATACATCGTCATCGGGGTTATTGCAGCTCTTGTAGTCGCACTGTTGTTCATTATCGGCATCATCTGGCTCGCAAGTACGCAGGCTGCGACAGTTGAAGCCCTACGAGATCTCATGATCATCGCGCTGGCGTTGGAGTCGTGTATTTTTGGCATTGTGCTGCTGCTGCTGTTAATAATGGTCATCCGTCTGGTAAATATGCTGGAGTTCGAAATAAAACCGATTCTGCAAAAAACAAATGAAACTCTTGGCACAGTTCGCGGTACAACCGTATTTATGACTGAAAATGTTGTTCAGCCTGTTACCCGCGCCAGCAGCTATCTCGCTGGTGTGCGACGAGGATTAGTGACGCTTTTTGGCAACCCCAAAAACAACTTGCCAAGATAACACACGATAATAATGGAGAATTATAAAATGAGTGAGAAAGGTAGTAGTGAACTTGGTTCATTTTTAGCTGGATTTGTGATAGGTGGTTTGGTCGGCGCTGCAACGGCCTTAATCCTGGCCCCCCAATCTGGCTCGGATACACGCGCAAAAATTAGTAATAGAGGTCAAGAGTTTCGCACGACAAGTAGTGAGCACATCCACCATGTCACAGATTCCGCCAGCACGTATGCCCATGAATACGGTGATCGCATGCGAGATGCCAATACGCGTGTTCAAGAACAGGCCCGCATTGTGCTGGACAAGGGGAAACACCAAACCGAAACGTTGGTAGAAGAAAATGCGTCCCAAAACGGCATACCAGAAATCGATATTGAAATTGATTTATCCGCAGAAGGAGACGCATCCGCTAACGATAGTTAATTAACCTGAATAAACCGCCGCTGCATTTCCACTAAGGAAACGCAGTGACAAATGCAAATCCATACCGAAAATTTCATAATAATTTTCAATTCCCAGCAAACAGGCGCTCTACCATGCCAGGAACGCCTGTTTTTTGTTCAAGGCAGTTTCAACATAATATTTTTCTTGTAGCTGCATATCGTGGTTATGAAAAAGTTTTCAGAAGTTACAATCAATAGTTTGCTCAAATATTTGCCTAATGGCAATAACGGCAATATACAAAATCGCATCAAAAAAGCTTTCGAGTTCGCCCAAATTTCACATGGAGACTTTCGTCGAGAATCGGGCGAACAATATATTGATCACGATCTGGCAGTCGCCCATATCATGCTTCAACTTGATGTGGATGCCAATACATTAATTGCCTGCCTCTTGCACGATATATTACTCCCTCATACCGGTATTGAACCAGACGATATTATCAAAAAATTCGGCCCAGAAGTTTTTACCTTGGTGAATGGTCTCTATAAGCTTCAAAATTTCGAAAAACAAAAATTAAATCTAGAAAAACAGAGCAGTGTTGAAAGTGGCTCCGTCCAGCCTGATCAAAAAATTGATAAAAAGAGCAAAAAGCAACAAAAGCGCAAGCTATCTTCGATCGAAATCTTCCGACAGGCAATTTTGACTATCATTGAAGGTGATATACGCATTATCCTGATTCGGATGGCAGACTGCCTGCAGGACTTGCGCAAAGCCAGTTACCTTGAACGTGAAAAGCAGCTTGAAATTGCCAAAGAGGCGATGCAGATCTACGCTCCTCTGGCCAGCCGACTGGGAGTCTGGCACATGAAATGGGAACTTGAAGATATGGCGTTCCGCTATCTTGATCCTGAAAATTACAAAAAGATTGCCAGTCAACTTTCAGAAAGGCGGACAAAACGTTCCGAACGCATTGAAGAAGCTGCCAAAAAACTGCGCAACCGGGTATCGGAAGAGGGGTTAAACGCCGAAGTTAGCGGCCGCCCTAAACATATCTATTCAATTTATCGCAAGCTACAGCGTAAAAACCTCACTTTTGATGAGCTTTACGATATTCAGGCGCTGCGTGTTATTTTGCAACCAGCCGATCCCGAAGCATATGAAAAAAAGAGTTCAAAGGAAAAGGATGATGAAGATCGCCGCTTATGTTATCTGGCGCTGGGGGCAGTACATTCGCTCTGGCAGCCGATTATGCATGAGTTCGATGATTATATCGCCAACCCCAAGCCGAACGGCTATAAATCGCTGCACACGGCCGTTTTTGATAAAGCCACAAGCCAACACCTGGAAGTACAAATTCGCACCCAACGCATGCATGACGAAGCGGAAAAAGGCGTTGCTGCCCACTGGAGCTACAAAGAGGAGGGCGTCCAATTCAGCACTTCGGTACAACGCCGTATTCAAAGCCTGCGAGAATTACTTACAACTCTGCAAGATACAGACAGCATTGAAGAGAGCGACGACCTTTTTGATTCCGAAATTCTGGCGGAACGCATCTACGTTTTCACGCCTAATGGAGATGTAATTGAGCTTCCTCTCGGCGCCACACCGATCGATTTTGCATATCAGATTCATACTTCTATTGGGCATCGCTGCCGGGGCGCGCGTGTAAATGGAAAAATGGTTAGTCTGGATTACCGGCTAAGGGCAGGTGAACGTGTAGAAATTATCACCTCTAATCGCGGCGGGCCCAATCGAGATTGGATGAATGCCAGCCTCGGTTATACGGGCAGCGCACGCACGCGCAGCAAAATCCGGCAATGGTTCCGCAAACAGGAACGCGGAAAAAATATTCAGCAGGGGCGCGAGGTTGTTGAGCGCGAGTTAAAACGGCTGAATTTGAGTGATACGTATGATGTTGAAGACCTTGTGGAAGCGTTCAAATATGATGATGAAAAGGAATTTCTGGCCAAAGTCGGCTTTGGCGATATTCAAAGCACCCAATTGAGTGGCGCGATTGCGCTGATGCAGCAAAAAAGCGGCAAAAAGGTTGACGAAGAATTACAGCCGTTGCTCCTTTCAAACCGTCTCAAAACCAAGGGTATCACCGTGTTGGGCACAAGCGGGTTACCTGTGAAAATGGCAAAATGCTGCAATCCAATCCCGCCAGAAAAAATCGTCGGCTATATTACGCGCGGCCATGGGATTACCATTCACCGAACCGACTGCAAGCAGGTAGCGGCGATTACTGATCATGAACGCCTGATTGATGAGGTCGATTGGGGGCTTGAAACTGAAACTTTTCCAATCCCGATTGTGGTGAAGGCTTTCAAACGCCCCAATCTGATTGATGAAATGACAAATATTTTACGCGGCCAACAAATTAGCGCACCGCAAACCAAAACGACTACAACAGGCAGTATTTTAACTGTTTTCCTGGTTGTACAAGTGACCAGTTTGGAGCAGTTAAATTATTTATTGAAAAAGTTTGAAAATCTGAAAAATGTCATTGAAGCGCGCCGTAAATCCTGGTCATAGCATTTCTGGGCTACTCATTTTTCGCTACGCCCATCTCATCCAAACAAATTACCTCAACATGCGCGCCGGACTGCAATTTTAATGTTGCCGTTTGTAATTCATAGCTAAATTCTTGCAACCGCTCTCCACCGCCTGCTTGAGGATAACTAAATTGACCCCAAACGGCCGTTTCGTCACGACCCCGTAAGCGCAATTTAGCCCCCTGCCAGCGACAATAATAAACCAAAGGTTTCATACCATATTTTTAGCTTTACTTTCCAATGCCGGGCGATCCACATGAATCATATAAACCGTTTGCGCCTCTTCAAAACCCTTCAGCGAAATAGGCCCAAAGGATTGAAAACCAGAGCGTTCCTGAATTTGTGGACTTAAATCCAACAATGCCGATTGAATCGCTTGTGAAAACACAATCTCACCATCTGACGCCATCTCCACCAGGCGATGCGCGCGGCTCATTACTTCTCCCACCATACGAAAATTCATACGTGACTCTGCGCCCACATTGCCAACCACTACTTCGCCCTGGTCAATGCCAATACCCAACCCAACCTCAACTTGAATTGTTCGATACCATTGTTCAAATAAATGATTAAATCGAAGCTGCATCATAACGGCCGTATTCAAAGCAAGCAGCGCCGCATTTGGTTGATCAAAAGGCGCATTAAAGCCTACTAATATTTCATCTCCCGTTAATTCGAACACGGTCCCCTGATTCTCCAACGCAATATCCATCATCGCGGTAAAAAATTCATTTAAACAATTAACTGCCTCATGTGGATCCATTTTGGTAATTAACCCTTGAGTCGAGTTACGCAAATCTGCATACATAACAACGGCATGACGACGCTCACGACGCGCCATCAATCCCGGTTCGTACGATAAAACATGATCCACAAGCTGCGGACCCATATAGCGCGAGAATAGCTCTTTCACTTTTTGTTTCTCACTGCGTTCCCGCTCCAGGCGCATGGCTTCTATGTTTTTGCGTTCCGTCAAATCATGTAGAACGGCCGCATACCCTACGCCGGCAATGCGTGAAATGCCCGCGTGCAGGATACGGCCGTCATCCAAACTTATTTCCTCTGTAACTGATTCATGGCCCATTTTTGAAACCAGTTCCAACAAAGGATGCAAGGATTGGATTTCGGTTACGAAACAATCAACAATCTCATCAGCCTTTAAACCAAACAGCTGTTCAGCCGCCTGGTTAAACTTTGAAATCCGCAATTCTGCATCACAGGTTATGATCGCTTCTGCTGATTGAGACAGAATCGCATCAAGTTTACCCCGCTCTTCGTTCACTTCTGTAAACAAGTAACTATTTTCAATGGCAGTGGTAATTTGCGCGCACATTGTCTCTAACAAAACAAGTTGTTCCTGCTTGAAATAACCCGGAACAGAGTGATTTAAAATTAATACGCCCACCGTACGATTCGCGCGTGAAAGCGGCACGCCTATAACGGAGCCTACATCAATATCACTTTCCGGTAAAATAAGCCAACGCGAATCTGCCTGAACGTCTGGAATAATTTCTCCACGATTATGACGAATCAACCAACCGGCCAGACCTTTGGCCAGAATTTCTTCAGTAATCGTACGGCTGATTTCAATTTTGCTGTCTCCCCGTACAATAAATCGTCGTTCTACGCTGCCGGCTTCATCAAACAACATCAAGTTGCCTTTCTCTGCGCCAATCGCCGCCTGCATCTGGCTCGTTATTTCACGCATCATCGTGTCAAGGTCCAGGTGCCGGTTAATGGAATGACTGACATCATAAAGGAGCTTGAGACGATTACGCTCTTCCTGGAGACGGACCCTGATTTGTTTCAATCGAATGAGCGTGCGCACTCTTACTATCAATTCTTCACGAACATAGGGACGGGACAAAAACTCGTCTGCGCCGGCCGCAATTCCTTCGATCCGATAGTGAACGTCACGCAGAGCCGAAACCATAATAATCGGTATCAGTTGCGAACGGGAATCTTGCTTGAGCCGCCGGCAAACCTCAAAACCATCAATCTTCGGCATCATCACGTCTAATAAGATCAAATCGGGGTTTTGTTCTTGGGCAAGCAAGATGGCATCCGCGCCATTGCTGGCCCAAATGGTATGGTAATTTTCCATCCGTAATTGGGCAGAGAATAGCAAACGATTGCCTTCATTATCGTCTACAATTAATATCTTTCCCGTCTGTGCATCAGTTGGCGCTAAATTAATCATGCATATTTCCCCTTGGGTGTGCTTGCCTGCACACGACCATTAACAATTTGCATGGTCACCGCTTGGGTGAAAAACTCCTCTGTGAACATTGCCGGATCTGTAGCAGTTAGAATGGCTTGCGAAGCGTTCAGAACAGTTTGAAGCAGCAGAGTCCGCCGCTTTTGATCTAATTCTGCGACCACTTCATCGAGCAATAATACTGGCTTTTCACCTGTTGCCTGGGTCATCCAGTTGATTTCAGCCATTTTCAAGGCCAGTATGGCGCTGCGCTGCTGGCCGCGAGAGCCAAAATCACCCAGTGAACGGCCGTTAATCAAAAATCGCCAATCATCACGGTGCGGGCCAACAGTGGTGACGCCGCGCGCCAGATCAGCCGCCTGTGAAGCTCGCAGGCTGTCTGAAAAACGGGCTGTAATTGCCTCAATATTATCGCTGTTTACCGATAACCAGGCCGCCTCGGAAACGGCCGTTTCCTCGTCTGCGCCATTTTTGCGGTTTTGTAAGCGCGGCAAATATTGCAGTTGCAACGATTCCCGCCCATCCGTTAAAGATTCGTAATGAATTCGCTGCGTTTCCCGTCGCATCGCAGCAAAAAACTGCGCCCGTCGTGCAAAAATCTGGCCGCCCAAATCAACCAACTTGTGCGAATAAATATCTAAAATATCCCGATTGCCCCCACCTTCAGATAGTTGGCGCAGTACAGCATTGCGTTGTTCTAACACCTTTTTGTATTGTGAAAGGGCGCGACAAAAAACCAGATCAATCTGGCACAAGGTTATATTTACATAACGCCGACGAGCGCCTGGTGAACCGGTAACTAGCTCCACATCTTCCGGCAAAAACAAAACAACGCGCAATTGACCTAACAAATCCATCAACCGCACCTTACGACGGTTAACCAGCGCCTCTCGGCGAAAACTGCGTTGATCATTGTTTTTTTGCTCATCAATTAGACGAATTTCAATTTGGCGCGTTGATTCCGCTGTGATGACGCCGGCAACCAGGCGACTTACTGTTATCGGGTCCCCTAAATCGGCGGCGCCCCAATTGATTAACTGGCTGTCCAGACTGGCATGCGGCGAACGAGTAGTCGCCAAATAATAAATCGCCTCAAGCAAATTTGTTTTCCCCTGAGCATTGTCCCCATGCAACAGAGTAACGCCCGGCATCAATTGAAGCTCCAGGCGGCCATAATTACGAAAATTAGTCAGTGATAAATGGGAAACATGCATAAATGATAGCCAGCATGTAAGATTAACTGCATAGAATTTAGTATCAACATTGTAGCATAATAAAACCCTTTGTCATAATTCAGGCCTCATGTTATGCTAGGCTCGCTTTTGTGCAAAAAAGCCAGAGATTATGAATAATTAAAAGGTTCCGCACAAGAGGTAAGGGCAATTGATTGTTTTTAGACTGCTGCTTTTGGCGCAGTTTGCAGCGCCTTATTTAGAGCATAATCCGCTCGACGCTGCTTAGCAATATGATGGCCTGGTTTGCCGAAAGCGAGTGATGGAAAGTTTGAAATGAGTTTGAAAATTCTGATAGTTGATGATGACATAGCATTAACAAAAACATTACAAAGAGTTCTTACGTTAGAAAATTATGACACGATCGTCGCCTATACAGCCGAGGATGGCCTCCAAATGGCTGTTAACGAGAACCCTGACCTTGTTCTGTTAGATGTAATGATTCCCGCGATTGGTGGCTGGGAAACATGCCGTCGCCTGCGCGAACACTCTTCGGTTCCGGTCATCTTTTTAACTGCTCTGGGCACAAGCAAAGATATTGTCCACGGCCTCGAAATTGGCGCTGATGATTACATTGTCAAACCCTTCGAACCTTCAATCATCCTGGCGCGAATAAACGCTCAATTACGGCGCTTTAAATCGCTTCAAGAGTCGCCCTCCCGATTATCATTTGACAATGGCGCCCTGGTAATTGACCTCGACGCTCGTACAGTCACCAGGCATGGTGAATATGTTGAGTTAACGCGGCGCGAGTTCGATCTTCTCTGCGCCCTGGCAACAAATTCAGGCCGGGTCATGACAGCGGATGATCTATCCAACCAGGCATGGGGAAAAGATTACAACATGTCCTCAGACAGCATCAAACCATACATCCATTATCTGCGCAAGAAAATCGAGCCGGATTCTACCTCACCGCGCTGGGTATTAACGGTGCGTGGTATTGGATATCGCTTCTCAAGTGACCCTGCATAAGTCCTATATTTTGTATGCATAAATATATGAAACCGCCTGACATTTTGTTTATCGTATTAGACACTCAGCGAGCTGATCGCCTTGGCTGTTATGGGCATACTAAACAAATCTCGCCAAATCTTGATCAATTTTCACAAAATGGCGTGCTTTTTGAGCAGGCCGTTTCGCCGGCGCAATGGACTGTTCCCAGCCATGCCTCGATGTTTACAGGCCAATATCCAACTGCGCATCAGGTCACACAATCTTCCCAGCAAATCAGCCCGGAACGGCCGCATCTGGCCCAAATCCTGCAAAAAACAGGGTATGAAACCATTGGGTTTTGTAATAATCCCC
The DNA here is from genome assembly GCA_963701435.1 of uncultured Chloroflexia bacterium. GTDB lineage: Bacteria > Chloroflexota > Anaerolineae > Promineifilales > Promineifilaceae > JAACFF01. The sequence goes on from CAVPAL010000007.1 coordinate 222,537, forward strand.
TTGTCGGTATCCTAAACAACGGTTTCAAACGCGGTTTTGAAACCTTCTATAACTATGGCGGCGCCATCCCCAGTTTGCCCAAATCCTCTTCAAGTTTACCCTGGCCGCTAAACAAAGCATCCGAAAGCTATACGCAATTTTTACGCCGTATTTCTTATCCTGTCCAAAATTTTTTCGGCCAATCGGATCTCGCTTTTCGGCTGTCTTTAAATGCCTGGTTTACGCCAATTTGGTCCAAAATGGCAAATTTTAAGGGGCAAAATGAACGTTCCGTCCATGACGTGGTTCATTTTTTGCAACAGCGTGAAAAAGCGCAGCCGGAAAAACCACTTTTCTTATTTCTAAATTTAATGGAAACCCATTTGCCATTTTGGCCGCCGGGTGAATTTGTAGACGCGGTTGTGCCCTATTTTCGCCACAGCAAGGAAGCGCGCACCATCATGCGCACCTGGAACCGTGAAGCATACCGCTGGGCGGCGCCCTTGTCCGCGCCCCTGGAAGAGCTGGAACAACGTGTCTTAAATGATATGTATGATGCCGAAGTCGCCTATCAAGATCATTACCTTGGCCACTTGTTTGCAGCGCTAAACGGCCGTTCCCGCCGCCGCAACACCCTCACAATCATCGTCGCCGACCACGGTGACGGGCTGGGCGAACACAACTACATGGGCCATGCCTTTGTCGCTTACGAAGAGTTGATCCACGTGCCGCTCATTTTGCATTGGCCCCAGGCATGGCCCGCCGGCGCGCGCACACAAACCCCGGTCAGTACGCGGCGTGTCTTCCACACCATGCTCGACGCCGCAGGCCGCCTGCCGGAAAACATACCCAACTTCAATCCGATTGAAGCCCATAGATTGACGCTGCAGCAAACTATCGCCGGAAAAGACCCGGAACGCGCAACCGCCTTCAGCGAAATTTACCCGCCGCTTAACTTTGTAAAAGCGATTGAAAGCCGTCAGCCGCACCTGCTGGAGGATTTTCGCTGTCTTTCTTTGCGCCGCGCCGTGATACAGAACGCGACAGCCGCAACCCACAAACTAATTCAAGTAGACGATCAGTCAGACGAACTTTTTAATTTAGCGTCTGATCCGTTAGAATTAGAAAATATACAATCGCAACGGCCGTCTACCGTGGACAAAATGGAAAAAGAAATCCAAAATATGGCGGAAACGGCCGTACGGCAGCGTGATACACAAACGGCCGTCAGCATAAACAGCCATGAGGCGGATGACCAACTGCGTCAGCGTCTGCGTGGATTAGGTTATATCGATTAGGTAATTGGCAGAAAGTAATCAAAAATATCTGATTCAGGAAAAAAAGCATGCTGGATTCAATTCAACTCGACCCCATAGCCTTCACCATTCCAATCGGTGATGGTTTCCCCATTTACTGGTACGGCATCATCGTCACTCTTGGCATCGCTATCGGCGCATTTTGGGCCGGACGCGAAATACAAAAGCGCGGTCAGAACGTTGATGAATTATACAATGGCCTAATTCTCGTAATTGTAGCAGGCTACATTTTTGCCCGCCTCACCTACGTCATTTTAGATGTAATCGGCGGCGCCCAATACAACTCTTTTATCGATGTCATTAATATCCGCGCCGGCGGGGTCAATATTCTAGGGGGTTTCATCGGCGCAGCTCTGGTTGGTTGGATTTATGTCAAGTGGCGCAAACTGCCTTTCTGGGACTTTGCCGATGTAGCCGGGCCGGCGCTCCTAATTGCTCAGGCAGTTGGCCGCTGGGGTAATTTTATCAACCAGGAATTATACGGCCCACCAACCGATTTGCCCTGGGGCATTCTCATTGATCCAATTCATCGCTTGCCACAGTTCGCTGATCTCGTCACCTACCCGCCCGAAACCCGCTTCCACCCTACATTCCTCTATGAATCACTTTGGCTGTTTGGCGGTTTCATCTTGCTCATTGTTCTCAACAATCGCTACCGGGACAAATGGCCGTCCGGCACATTGTTTGGGCTGTTTTTAATTTGGTGGGGGCTGGGCCGTACCTGGGTAGAATTCTTCCGCCCGGATCAAGTAACGATCGGCAGCAGCGTCATCACGTATTCTATGATCACCGCCTTCCTGCTGGCGCTTGTTGGCGTACTCATCATTCTAGCCCGGAATGATAAACTGCCAATCGGCGACGTCCAACGACGCAAAAAACGCGTCCGCAAGCCTAAACCGCGCCGTAATTAAATTAATAAATGAATAATTGAAGGCTCAAATCCTTCATCCATAACGACCCTGGTGGAATCAAGCAGCCACAGATTTACAGCGTGCCTTTGTAATTTCTGCGGTTGACCCAACGGTCGTTATTTCTGTTTATCTGGAGGAAAGTATGTATTCCATCGATCAATTTAGCGAACTGGCGCTCACATTTGATGATGTGTTATTGGTTCCCGGTTACTCGGAAGTGCTGCCAGCAGAGGTCAATTTGCGCACGCGGCTGGCTGCAGATTTACATCTGAATATCCCGGTTCTTTCGGCCGCAATGGACACCGTCACAGAAGCGTCGATGGCAATTGCACTGGCCCGCCAGGGCGGCATTGGCGTCATTCACCGCAATTTGTCGCCCAAAGAACAGGCGCAAGAAGTTGATAAGGTCAAGCGCTCTCAGGCTGGGATGATTGTTGATCCGATTACACTGCCGCCAGATGCAACCCTTGCAGATGCGGAAGCAATAATGAGCCGCTACCATATCTCCGGCATCCCCATCACCGATCCACACGGAAAGCTGGTTGGCATTCTGACCAACCGTGACACTCGCTTTGTTACACCCGGCAAGCAGCCTATTTCAGATTTCATGACCAGCAAAAACCTGGTCACAGCGCCTGTCAGCACAACGCTGGATGAGGCCAAAGAAATTTTGCACCGGCATCGCATTGAAAAATTGCCCCTGGTAGACAATAACTTTCAGTTAAAAGGTCTCATAACAGTCAAAGACATTCTCAAGAAAATAGATTACCCGCTTGAATCGACAGACGGAAACGGCCGTTTACTTTGTGCTGCTGCTGTAGGCGTTGGTGAAAAAGGGCTGTCACGCATTGAAAAACTCGTTGCCGCCGGAGTTGACGCCATCGTCATTGACACGGCGCACGGCCATACAAAAATCGTTCTAAATACAATTCGCGAAATTAAAAACCGACACCCCAGCCTGCCAGTCATTGGCGGCAACGTGGCCACAGCCGATGGCGCCCGAGACCTGATCGCCGCCGGGGCAGACAGCATTAAAATTGGTATAGGCGCCGGCTCAATCTGTACTACCCGCGTCATTTCTGGCGCAGGCATGCCCCAAATTAGCGCCATTCGCGCCTGTGCAACTGTGTGCCGGGCGCATGACGTACCATGCATCGCAGACGGCGGTATCAAATATAGCGGCGACATCGTTAAATCATTGGCCATCGGCGCAAACGCTGTCATGCTCGGTTCTATGTTGGCCGGCCTGGAAGAAAGTCCAGGCGACATTATTTTGTACGAAGGACGGCGATATAAAGTTTATCGCGGCATGGGCAGCATGGGCGCTATGCAAGGACACGGCGCCGACCGCTACGCCAGCGGCATCAGACAAACGGAACGCGATAAATTAGTGCCGGAGGGCGTCGAAGGCCAGGTGCCATACAAAGGCAACCTTGAAAGCATTATCTACCAAATGATGGGCGGACTGCGCGCCGGTATGGGGTATGTGGGCGCTGCCAATCTGCAAGCGCTGCGTGAAAAAGCAAATTTCATCCACATCACCAATGCGGGGCTGTTGGAAAGCCACCCCCATGGCATCAGCATCACAAAAGAAGCGCCTAACTATCAAGCCAGACGCTAATTATTGGCAGTTTTGTATGATACGATTACCTTGCGAATCGTATACTTTCACATAAATCCACCTTTTTTAACGCGAATTCTTTAAGAAAACCTAAAAAGAGCAAAATTTCGTGGTAAAATAGTTGACGGTCTCAAATTAGTGAGCGGCTTTCCCTTCACACTGCGGTTGTGAACAGCAAAATATATGGGAAGAGGCCGCCAGCATTTCTATCATCCATTAGATGGAGTGCTGAGTGAATATAGGAGTGAGTGAGTATGGCCAAACGCAAAGTGACTCTAACGGAGGATCAAAAGAAAAAAAACGCTGAGATTCTCGCCCGCCTGGAAGCAGAACGGCAAAGACTGGTTGAGGAGACGCGCGCGCTCCAACAAGCTGAGCGCAGCCGCCCAGGACGCAAGCGTCGTAAGAAAAAAGTCGCAGCGGAACACCTCCAATAGCTCAACTATTAAGCGAGTTTACTGCCTCAAAGAGCGCCGTCACGGATCATAATTCTGTGAGCCTGGCGCTCTTGGCGTTTAGATAGGCCGCGAACAGTTTCTACCTGAGCCGGTCGAAGGCGGACTTGTCAAAGGCGAGCTTCGACAAGCTCAGCCCTCTGCAGTCTAAAAAGTTACAAAATTTTTTGGGAATCAACTTGTTATGGAATCAGAATTTACCCACACAACTTTTATTTCTCCTTTCACCTGGCGCTATGGCAGCGAGGAAATGCGCCATATCTGGTCTGAGGCGCATAAACGCCGGCTGATGCGGCGTGTATGGGTTGCGTTAGCGACAGCCCAAAACCAGGCTGGATTGGTAACGGCCGTTCAACTCGCAGACCTTCAATCCCAAATGGACAATATCGACATTGAGCGCGCATTAACCATCGAACAAGAAACCCGCCATGACGTCATGGCGGAAATTCGCACGTTCGCCGAACAATGTCCCCAAGGGGGCGGCATCATTCATTGGGGCGCAACCAGCGCCGACATCACCGATAATGTCGATGCGCTGCGTCTACGCGAAGCGGCATTACTCTTGCTTTCTCGCCTGCGCGAAGTCATATTGGCCTTCGTCGATCTCATTGAAACAACAGCCAGCCTGCCCACCTTGGCCCACACGCATATTCAACCCGCCGAACCGACCACGCTTGGATACCGGTTTGCAGTGTATGCCCAGGATTTGCTCGAAGATTATACGGCGCTGCAAAACCTAACGTTCAATTTGCGGGGCAAAGGGCTTAAAGGCGCAGTCGGAACCCAGGCAAGTTTTCAAGAATTATTGGAAGGCGCGAGCATGACGCCTCAGGAAATGGAAACCATTGCGATGGAACATCTCGGGCTGGCTTATTTTCCTATCGCTACGCAAACCTACACGCGCCAGCAAGATTTGCGCATACAGCAAGCGTTGGCCGGTATTGCAGCTTCATTACACAAATTTGCACTTGATTTTCGCGTGCTGCAGTCGCCGCCCTTTGGTGAATGGGCCGAGCCTTTTGGTAAAAAACAGGTTGGCTCATCCGCGATGCCGTTCAAGCGTAATCCCGTAAACATGGAAAATATCTGCTCGCTGGCGCGCTACGTGGCGGCGCTGCCGGCCATTGCCTGGGATAACGCCAGCCAGGCCATCCTGGAACGCAGCCTCGACGACTCCGCCAACCGGCGCTTAATGCAGGCGGAAGGCTTTCTGGCGACAGATGAAATGTTGAAACGAACGTCCCGAATTCTCAAAGGTATGATCATTGATCGAGAAGCAATCCAACGCAATATGACTACTTATGGGCCTTTTGCCGCAACAGAGCGGGTGCTTATGGCGCTGGTGGCGGCAGGCGGCAGCCGCCAGGACGGGCACGAATGGATTCGCGAAGCCAGCCTGCACGCGTGGGAAGCGCTGCGGAAAGGCTCTGATAATCCGCTTGTAACCATATTAATCAGCGATACACGTATTGGAAACTATTTACAGGCTGAACAAATCCGCGCCTTGATGGATGCCACGACACACACGGGCACAGCCGGCGCCCGCGCAGCAGCATTTGCCCGCACAGTTCGCCAAAGTATGGGGTAGCACAGCAATTCAGCGCGGTAACAAATTGAGGATTATTCTTGCGGAGTCGGCGTCGGGAGCGGCGTGGCCGTAATTAGAACCGGCGGGAGCGGCGGCGTCGCCGTAACAAGCACCGGCGGGGGTGGTTGAGTTGGACGCGGTGTGGCGGTTGGGGGAACGGCCGTACCGGTTGGTGACGCTGTCACATCTAACGGTGGAATAATAGTCGGCGCCGTGGTAGGTTCGGCCGTTGTAACGGGCAATGTCAAATCAAGTTCAATCGCCATGCTGCGGCGCTCACTTTCGGCCAGCTTTGCCCCCTGATTTTCCAGACGCACAAACCAGGTGAAATCTCCGACCAGATTGGGATAATCAATCAGATTAATGACCAACCCGTAACGTGTGTTCAACAGCGGTGAGGCAATTGATCCAACCGGAATGATGCGTGCGCCATCATCAAAGTAAAGTTTAAACTGCGCACTGGGAGGCAAGGGTTGGGACCAGTTCCAGCTAAAAGTCAACAAGCTGCTGTTTAACGTCGTTAACCCGCCGGCAGGTTCCTGCAAACGCAAAGCCGGCTGCCATGCAGAGGCAAACTTATTACCAAATTCGGCCGTCCAGTACCAGACGCTGGGCGTGCTGTAATCAACAACCTGGGACACACCCAAATCAGTTGCATACTTGTTTAGGATAATCGGACGATGATCATCGCTGTTAATCCAATACTCAACCGCGCTGCGCGGTTCTGAAAAGCCCCAGGCAGTCGCTTCACCGGCATAACCATGCGAATACCCAAGATAAAGCAGGCGCTCAGGCGGGATAGACCCATCGGAGCCAACGTGGTTTGTATGGCGATAAGAGGCCATATCAGCGGCATGCGCCTGGGCGGCAGTTACTAACACCGGTGAAAACTCTAAAGGCGCTAAATCAAATTGGCGCCGGGCCGCGTTGATGTAAACAAACAACTGCTCGGCCGGCGTGCTGCCGGGCAGCATTACCTCCGGTTCGAGCGTAAAGGGTTGATCCAGTTCAACCGGCGCCAGGACAAGGCCGGAGGGATCATTGCCTGCATCTGCAGAACTGCCCTCGATCAAACCGCCCAAGTTGGAAACAAGCGGCATAAATACTTTCAGGGTGCCGGGATCAACATGGACCCATTTACCCATCCGCGTGAGGCCGAATTCGTTGCGGGCGACCATCGTAACATAATAATCCCCGCTTTGCCGGTAGGTGTGGTTAACTTCGGCGCCTGAATAGGTACGGCCGTCTCCCATTTCCCACGCATATTCCGTCACTGAAGCGTCGCCAACCGCCTGGCCGAAAACGAGTTCACCGGCCGGCGCGCTCTCAACCACCACAAAGTCTGCTTCGGGCGGCAAACCGACGGTCACGGTTTTGGAAATATGCGCCTGGCCCAACTCATTTTCAACAAGTAGGGAGACCTCATAAATGCCAGGTGTTTGATAGACGTGATTGGGATGCGCATCTTGTGATATTGACCCATCCCCAAAATTCCAGGTATAGTGAAGCGGCCCTTGTCCACCGCTCTGATTGTTAAATGTAATTGATTGCCCAATGCCAATGGTCTCGTCGATGGTTTCAAACTGTGCCGCCACGTGCGGAACAACTGTGATTTCAGCTTTACGCTTTATCTCACCAACCGGATTGGAAAGGGTGAGTTCAACTGTGTAAACGCCGGCGGCCGGGTAGACAATTTGGGGATCGTTGACTTCTACATGACGGCCGTCGCCCAAATCCCACTCTTGTTTTAAGGGGCCGGGGCCGCCCACATCTGCCCGCAGTTGCAGCGGCTGGCCTACCGCCACATGCGTTTGTGCAAGCACCTGATTAATTTGCGGCGGCAGTCCCAGCCAGATTGTGGCCGCAGCCTGCTTTTCGGCGCCGGCATAACGCAGAACAGTTGTAATAGTTTCCTCAGGATTGGTCAGATCGGCCGTTTCAACGCGCATCGGCAGCACAAGTTCTATGCCTTGCCCCGGCTCCACAACCGGCAGCCATTGCAAACTGTTTGTTTGCAAATTCATGGTCGCGCCGCGCGGCATGTTGGTTGTGTCAAGACGCAAGCTGGAAGGTAACGAAACAAGAATGATGGGAGCGGCCGTTTGGGGTTCGCGATTACGAATTTGCAGCTTCAATTGCAGTGTATCTCGCGGAGATCCGGCCGGTGGGGAGATAGCCATATCCAACTGTACGGGGCCTTCAATCTGCGCCAGGCCCGAATATCCCGCAGCGGAAGTAGGCGGCGCGTTATACCAAACCAGAGCCAGCCCAACAGCCAGCATGGCGCACGTAAGAAGAATCGAAAACCAACGCATTTTTGGCCACATTTGGTTGGCAGTTTATCAGATTTACCTTAACAACACAATAACGATACCTGTACGAACGGCATTTTTTCATACTGGCTAGAGTCTGGCGAATTCAAGACTTGTCACGTTTCTACTTCGAGTGAAATGTGAACAAATTAATCACAAAACCTGACAGGTCTCCTCTGGAAAAAAACGCCAGTGTCCAGTTCATAGTTGACCATGACCTGTCCATGTGATAAACTCCGCCGCATCATGAAAGCAATTCCGCTATCGACCCACTTGTTTGTTAATGATTACCGTCATCATGGTCATCATCATTTAAATACGCACAAGCAATCCCTGGGTTGAGGCAGCCTTCACGCACGAAAAATTCGCAAGTTAGCACCCTCCTCGATTCCCGGGGAGGGTTTTTTGTTTTATTTTACCTTTCAGGAATATATAGATATGGCACGAACAGATATTCGATTAGGCTTACCGAGCAAAGGCATCCTGCGCGATGGCGCCCTGGAGTTTTTAGCGAGCTGCGGATTAAAAGTATTTCGGCCCAATCCGCGCCAATATGCCGCCCGCATTCCAAACCTGCCCGGCGTAACCGTCTTGTTTCAGCGGCCGGGTGACATTGTTGTCGGCGTGCGCCAAGGCACCTTGGATTTTGGCATCGCCGGGTACGATATTTTGGAGGAGACAGCATATGGCAGTAACAATGTTTTACTGCTGCATGACGCTCTGGGTTTTGGTCCTTGCACGTTGAACCTGGCTGTACCGGAGGAATCAGCTGTACAGACAATGTCTGATTTGGGTGAATGGGCGCGAGATTTGGCGAAAAACGGCCGTTTCCTGCGCGTCGCTACCAAATTCCCCAATCTCACACAGGATATGCTTGATCAACACAACATTCAACCCTACAAGCTCATCGGCGCGGAAGGCACGCTGGAAATTGCGCCCGCCATTGGATTTGCAGACCTGATTGCCGATCTGGTTTCTTCCGGCTTAACCTTGCGCGACAATCACCTGCGCCAGCTAGAAGATGGTCTCATCCTCAGCTCAGAAGCGGTGCTTTTTGCCAATAGGCGCGCGCTCAAAAGCAGACTCGAAATTTTAGATGTCGCCCGCCAGATGCTGGAACTTATCGAGGCATATCTGCGCGCCCAGGGTTCATACACAGTCACGGCCAATATGCGCGGCGATTCGCCGGAAGCGATTGCGCATCTCATGTTTACCCAAACAAACATCAGCGGCCTACAAGGGCCAACCATCTCAACCGTTTTTCCACATGCTGTCTCAGGCGACGCCAATGGCTGGTATGCCATTAATATCATTGTGCGCAAAACAGAATTATTCAAGGCGGTCTCGGAACTGCGCAGTATCGGCGGCAGCGGCGTCATTGTGACGCCTTGCGCCTACATTTTTGAGGAGGAACCTGCGCGCTACCGCTCAATGTTGGACGCGCTGGAAATTTCAGAATGAAAATTTATACAACCTCAGAAGCAAAACAATCCATTTTAAGGCGCGAAACGGCGCTGGAACCAGATGTTCCACCTGCATTACAGGTCGGTATGCGGCGCATTTTTGGAGCCGATTTAACGCCCGAAACGGCCGTTTCCCAAATTTTGACCGACGTGCGGCAGCGCGGCGATGCAGCCCTGCGCGCATGGACATCCCGCATTGACGGAGTAACGCTGACTGATTTTGCCGTATCGAAACATGATCTGGCAACGGCCGTTAATCAAATCCCCGCCGATCTTGTTTCCGCCCTGGAAAAATCCGCTGCGCGTATTCGCGAATTTCACAGCTACCAGCCGCTGCCCAACTGGACGACCAAACGTTTGGGCGGCCTGCTTGGCCAGCGCGCCACACCCATCAACCGCATCGGCGTTTACGTGCCTGGCGGCACCGCCCCCCTACCTTCTTCGCTGCTCATGTCAGTCATTCCCGCACAGGTCGCCGGCGTCAAAGAAATTGTGGTCGCAACGCCGCCGGGCAAACAGGACGGCGCGGTTTCCAACGTCATTCTGGCAGCCGCCCACATTGCCGGTATCGATACAATTTACACCTTGGGCGGCGCACAGGCCATTGCTGCGCTCGCTTTTGGAACCGCCAGTATTCCCGCTGTCGACAAAATTGTCGGGCCCGGCAATTTATTTGTCACTCTGGCAAAAAGGCAAGTTTACGGCATTGTGGGTATTGATGGCCTGTATGGTCCCACTGAAACCGTGGTGGTCGCGGACGAAACGGCCGATCCCGTCTTGGTAGCCGCAGATATGCTGGCTCAGGCGGAACATGATGTACTCGCCACAGCCATTTTGTTGACCCCGTCGCAGGAGTTGGCAACGGCCGTTCAAGTCGAATTGGGACGCCAGATGGAAGCGCTGGAGCGCGCCGAAATCATCGCCGTTGCGCTCAATAACCAGGGCGGCATTGTGCTCACTGCCAATATGGAAGAAGCGTGCCGGCTGGCAAGCAAGTTCGCCGCTGAACACACCTGCATCGCCGCCGCCAATCCCCAACAATATGTTGACCAAATTCCCAACGCCGGCGGTCTTTTCATCGGCGAGCGATCGTTTGAAGTTTTGGGTGACTACATTGCCGGCCCCAGCCACGTGATGCCCACAGGCGGCACCGCGCGTTTTGCCTCGCCGCTCAACGTGCTTGATTTTGTTAAAATCAGCAGTATTATTCAGCTTGACGACCGCACCTCTGCAGAACTTAGCCCCCTGGCGGCGCGTATTGCCCGAGCAGAACAACTTACCGCCCATGCCAACGCCGCACAAAAACGAGCAGGCTGATATGAATAACCGATTTATTCGTCCAGAAATTCTCCAGATGCAGCCCTACACCCCTATTGTACCCTTCGAGGTGCTGTCTGCCCGGCTGGGACGCGCCCCGGAAGAGATTGTCAAGCTGGACGCAAACGAAAACCCGTATGGCCCATCACCCAAAGCCTTGGCGGCGCTCGCATCAGGTCGTTTTTTCCACATCTATCCAGACCCTGAAGCAGATGCTCTCCGCAGCGCGCTGAGTGATTATGTTAACTTACCCAAAGAATACTTGCTGGCCGGCATGGGCGCCGACGAACTGATCGACTTGATATTGCGCGCCCTGCTTAATCCGGGCGACGGCGTAATTGATTGCCCGCCCTCTTTTGGGATGTACCCTTTTTCAACGGCCGTTAACGCCGGTGAATACATTCCTGTCTGGCGCAAAGCAGATTTCAGCCTGGACGTGGCTGCCATCGAACAGGCAGTCACCAACCATCCCAATGCCAAACTGCTCTTCATTTGCTCGCCGAACAATCCTGACGGCGGGATCATCGGTGATGAAGAACTGCGCCGGCTGCTCGAACTACCGCTGCTGGTCGTGTTGGATGAAGCGTATGTGGAGTTTGCGGCCGTCTCGAACCAGCCGAGCCGGATACAGTGGGTGCAGGAATATGAAAACCTGGCGGTTCTGCGCACCTTCAGTAAACTCGCCGGGCTGGCCGGGCTGCGCGTCGGTTATGGCGTGTTCCCTGACTGGCTCTTGCCGCACTTGTGGAAAATCAAACAGCCGTACAATGTTAATGTGGCGGCCTCGCTGGCAGCCGTGGCTTCCCTTGAAGATTATAATTGGCTACACGAAAAAGTCGAGCTGATTGTGGCCGAACGGGCAAATATGGTCGCGGCCCTGGCGGAATTTGAGTGGCTGCAGCCTTATCCAAGTTATTCAAACTTTGTGCTGCTGCGCGTAAACGGCCGTTCCGCCCGCCAGATCAAGCTCGACCTGGAGTTAGAAGGCGTTTTTGTACGTTACTTCAATAAACCCGGCGTCGATAACTGCATCCGCATCAGCGCCGGTCGGCCGCAAGATACACAGCGCCTGATAGCAGCGCTTAAAAAAATTGCATAAGATAGCAGATAAATCGTTCGTAAAGTACCTACTGCGAACCCGTTTTTGAAGGTATTGGAGAAATGAGAACAGCAGCCATAACACGTAAAACCAGGGAAACCGATATTACAATGAGTATCGATCTTGACGGCAGCGGCGCGTATCAAATTAACACTGGCATCGGGTTTCTGGACCATATGCTCACGGCGCTGGCAGTACATGGTCTATTTGATTTGAGCGTCGAGGCCAGCGGCGATTTGTTTATTGATGCGCACCATACGATTGAAGACGTTGGCATTGTGCTGGGCCAGGTTTTGAATCAGGCTGTGGGCGACCGCACAGGCATTCAACGCATGGGCAGCGCCTACGCACCGATGGATGAAGCGTTGGGATTTGTGGCGCTGGATTTCAGCGGACGGCCGTATACGGTTTTTGAGGCGGAATGGAACACACCCGCCATCGGCCATTTCCCAACCGATCTGGTACAGCATTTTTTTGAATCGGTGGCGGTCCACGGCCGTATCACGCTGCATGCACAGGTGAACGGCCGTAACGATCACCACAAAGCCGAAGCGCTCTTTAAAGCATTGGGCCGCGCCCTGCGCGCTGCCGTAGAAATCGACCCGCGCCGCAGCGGAAACGTTCCTTCAACAAAAGGAACCCTTACTGAATGAAAACATCTTCCTGGAAGATAAGGACCCCATTATGTTTGATTCGACAACCATAACCATGATCGATTACGGCGCCAGCAACATTCGCTCCGCCCAAAAAGCATTTGAATTTCTCGGCGCCCGCGTTAAGCTGACCGCTGATCCGGCAGTTGTTGCCAAAGCCGGCAAGCTGGTGCTGCCCGGCGTGGGCGCATTTGGGGCCGGCATGGCCGCCATCCGCGCGCGTGATTTGGAATCCGCCATCCGGAAGGCCGCCAAACGCGGCATTCCTCTGCTCGGTATTTGTCTGGGCATGCAATTTTTGTTTGAGCAAAGTGATGAAATGGGTGAACATGCCGGGCTGAGTTTGATTCCTGGCGAGGTTACACGATTCAAATTGAACGGCAGCGGGCTCAAAGTGCCCCACATGGGCTGGAATCAAATCGAACATATGGACAATCATCCCTTGCTGCGAGATGTTCCCAGCGGCGCCCACGCCTATTTTGTACATTCCTACTATTGCGCGCCGGCTAATTCTGATCATATCATTGCAACCACCCAATACGGCCGTTCCTTCACCTCCATTGTGGGATATGAAAAGATTTTCGGCATTCAATTCCACCCGGAAAAAAGCCAGAAACGCGGCCTGCAAATATTGCAGAATTTCATCAAGCTATAGGATATTTTTAACTGGATGAACAGGATTTCAGTTAACATAAAATGGAGGCTATGACGTGGATTTCACAATTTACCCGGCAATTGATTTGCGTAAAGGCACAGTTGTGCGCCTTGAATACGGCGATCCACTGCGCCAGACAATCTTTGGACACGATCCTGTGGCCATGGCGCAGGCGTGGATTGCAGCCGGCGCTGCCTGGCTGCACGTCGTTAACTTGGATGGCGCTTTTGACGAAGTAGGACTCGATAATTGGCAAATTCTGCCCAAAATCACTGAATTGGGCGCGCCGGTACAGTTTGGCGGCGGCGTCCGCTCCTTGCGGGATGTGGCCCGCGCGCTGAACCGGGGCGCGGCACGCGTCATTTTGGGCACGGCCGCCATCGAAGACCCGGACATTGTGGAAGATGCAGTCGAACGATTTGGGCCGGATCGGATTGCCATTGGCATTGATGTGCGTGAAAACCGTGTCAAAACGCGCGGCTGGCGGACAGATACGGCCGTTTCCCCTGCTGACCTCGGCTTCGAAATGCATACGGCCGGGGTAGCAAACCGTGATCCACACCGACATCAGCCGTGACGGTGTGCTGACCGGCGCCAACATCGAAGCGTCTGTCAATTTGGCGCGCGACACCGGACTGAACGTCATTGTTTCAGGTGGCGTCGCCTCATTAGACGATATCAAACGCGCTTATGAACACGCCGAATTAGGCATCAGCGGCATCATAATCGGGCGCGCGCTATATGACGGCCGTATCAACCTGGCCGAAGCGCTGCGGATCATTCAATAATCGAGAATTTATGTTAGCAAAACGCATTATTCCTTGCCTAGATGTCAAAAACGGCCGTGTTGTCAAAGGCATCAATTTTGTCGACCTGCGCGACGCGGGCGACCCCGTCGAGCAGGCCAAAATCTATGACGCCGCCGGCGCTGACGAGCTCGTTTTTCTCGACATCACCGCCACTCATGAAGCGCGCCACACCGTCATGGAAATGGCGCGCGCCGTCGCCGACCAGGTCTTCATCCCCTTCACCGTCGGCGGCGGCATTCGCACCGTCGACGATATGCGCGCCATTTTACGCTCCGGCGCCGACAAAATCAGCATCAACTCTGCGGCCGTGGGCGATCCCGACCTGATTACCCGCGGCGCTGTCGAATTCGGCAGCCAGGCGGTCGTGGTCGCCATTGATGCCCGCCTGAACCCCGGCGCTGTCGACCAATGGGAAGTGTTTGTCAGCGGCGGACGCACGCCAACCGGCATCGATGCTGTGCAGTGGGCAATAGAAGCGGAACGGCGCGGCGCAGGCGAAATCCTGCTCACCAGCATGGATGGAGACGGCACGCAGGAAGGATATGATATCCGCCTGACGCGCGTCATCAGCGACGCCGTTAATATTCCGGTGATTGCTTCCGGCGGCGCAGGCAGCCTGGCCCATTTCGCCCAGGCGCTAACAGCCGGCGGGGCTGATGCGGCTCTGGCGGCCTCGCTTTTCCATTACAAACAGTTGACAATTGCAGAAGTCAAATCATACCTGGCGGCCGCAGGCATTCAAATCCGGCCCATCGTAGCCGTATGAAAATTGAAGATTTAAAATTTGACGCGCGCGGTTTGATAACGGCCATTATCCAGGATGCCAGCACGCAAGAGGTTTTGATGGTTGCCTGGATGAACGCCGAATCTTACCGCTTAACCCTGAAAACCGGCGAAACCCATTTTTGGAGCCGCAGCCGGCAAGCACTATGGCACAAAGGCGCCACCTCCGGCAATGTGCAGCGCGTGCGTGAAATCCGCGCCGACTGCGACGGCGATACGCTGCTGCTGCTGGTTGAACCGGCCGGACCGGCCTGCCATATCGGCGAAACAAGCTGCTTTTTCCGCAAAATTGAGTCCACCGAGGAAATTTTTTAACATGAGCGATATTATCCAGGAGCTGTTTGCCACGCTTCAAGAACGCAAATTGAATCCGACGCCCGGTTCATATACCGCCAGCTTGCTCGCAGACGGAGAAGATGAAATTGTTAAAAAGATCGGTGAAGAAGCGATCGAAGTCATCCTGGCGGTTAAAGGCCAGGGCGACCAACGCGTCGTAGAGGAATCGGCCGATCTCATCTATCATATGCTCGTGCTGCTGGTTGCGCGCAATTTGACCTGGGATGACATCCTGGCCGAATTAGACCTGCGGCGCAAGTAAAACGGCGCCATAGCGGCGGGCAGCAGGCTGCCGGCAGGTTGCCAACCTTCTACCTGACAGGATAATATTCCGGCATGGCCCCACGCTGGAAAGCATTCAACCCTTATTTGCCGGGCGCGGCGCTCGGCTTGTTCTGCGGGCGCATTCTGAGTGAATTCCTGCCGCCGCTAATCCCCCAACCCGTATTAAATGCGCTTTTGCTCACTCTGCCGGTGGTCATCTTGTTTGCATTCCTGCTCAGCCGCCACAGCCTGGCGCGTACCTGGCCCGCCTTTATTTTGTTGGCGTATGTGTTTTATCCCACCCCCAATCCTTATGCAGCCGGAGTGGTTGCATTAACGGCATTGTTGGTTTGGGCCCAAATTTTATTACCTTCTAAGTTGAAGCTGTCGTCGCAGGCAGACACGGCCGTTGCGCTTATTATCAGCCTGCTTTTCTTTTTTCTCTACTTAGCCACGCTTGCGCCCGATATTTTGCCGGCTGACAATGGCGAATTTCAACTCATCGCCGCTCAATTGGGGATCGCCCACCCGCCCGGTTTCCCGCTTTATACGCTGCTGGCGCACT
Organism: uncultured Chloroflexia bacterium; assembly: GCA_963701435.1. GTDB lineage: Bacteria > Chloroflexota > Anaerolineae > Promineifilales > Promineifilaceae > JAACFF01. Next base: position 238,663 of record CAVPAL010000007.1, read on the forward strand.
TAATGACGCGTCTGCCGTTCGACGCTACGCCCGCCTACAAAGTGAATCTGCTTTCTGCCATCAGCAGCGCCGTCACGCTCTTCCTAGTCTATTTGACGACCCTGCGATTAACCCGGCGGCATCTGGCGGCGCTAACGGCCGTTATCACCCTCGCAACCGCTGCAACCTTTTGGGCGCAAGCGACCACCGCCAACATCCGCAGCCTGACCGCGCTGTTTGCGGCCTGGATGCTGTTTGCGCTGATTGGTTTTTATCAGGCCAGCCAAACCGGGAAGGATCAGCGCTCAGCCGATCATTATCTGGTTTTGTTTGCGCTCAGCTTTGGTCTGGGTATCACCCATCACGCTTCGCTGGCGTTTATGGGACTAATTTTTCTTTTGTTCATTTTGCTGGTTGGCCCATCGCTGTTACGCACCCCGCGCCGCTGGATACGGCCGCTGCTGGCGCTGCTGCTGGGCCTGCTTCCCTTACTTTATCTGCCGCTGCGCGCAGGCGTGGAAGTACGCGGCGCGGCGCCAGGGTTGGCGACCTGGTCCGGCTTTTGGAACCATGTACTTGCTCTAGGCTTCCGCGGCGACCTGTTTTATTACACAAACCCGGCGGCGCTGTGGGAACGGCTCAAAATAATGGGCAATGTGATGAGCTTTCAATTCGCGCCCCTGCTGCTGGCCGGGATGCTGCTGGGCGTCCTCCTGCTGCTGCGGTGCGACTGGCGGCTGGCGTTTTTGCTGGGCGGCTCGTGGGCGCTGCACACCTTCATCACCGCCGCCTACCGCGCCCCTCAAACCGTTGAATATATGCTGCCCGCATATGTATCGGCTGTCATTTGTTTGGGCGCAGCGGTTGGCTGGCTGCAAGATATGGGCCGGCGAGCGGATTTTTGGGGCAAAGTGGGCGTCACGCTGGCGGCCCTTTTGCTGGCGGCCGCGCTCTGGCAGAGTTGGTCACATTTTCCCAGCTATGACAGCCTGCACACCGACACAACGGCGCGTGATTACGCCGCGCCGCTGCTGCAAGATGCGCCCCCAGACAGTGTAATTCTGGCCGACTGGCATTGGGCGACGCCGCTCTGGTATCTACAAGAGGTAGAAGGGCAGCGTCTCGACGTCAGCGTGCGCTTTGTTTTTCCCGCAGGAGATTCATATGGACAAACGTGGGCGCAGCGGATTCAGGCGGAATTGGAAAACGGCCGTCTTCGTCATCAGCACCCATTTTGACAGCGCCGCCTACGCCAGCCTGCCGCTGCCGGAACCGCTGCATGAAGCCTTGCTCTTCCGCCAGACGCCGCGCCAAGCGCCGCCGGATGATTTTTCGCCTCTGAAATTAGTGTTGGGAGACGCCATCCAGCTTCTGGGCTATCAGCTCACGAAGGGCGCTGTCGCTGCGGGCGCAGAAACCGGCATGACGCTTGCCTGGCAGCCGCTGGATGGCTATGAACCCGGCCTTGCCCTGTTTGCGCATCTCGTCGGTCCGGATGGGCAAATTGTCGCCCAGCAGGATTTGCCCGCGGCGGCGCAGCCCGACGGCGTGACGCTGACGCGCTTTTATTTGACGCCGCGCCTGCAAGCCGCGCCGGGCGATTATGCGCTCCTGGTTGGGGCCTACGGGGCTGAAGCGCTGCTCAACGACCGTGAGGAGGAGAGAACGGCCATTGCCACCATCACGCTTTTGCCGTCGCAAACGCCCCCGGTTACACAGCAGGCTACATACCGGACATTGGTTGAAAACGGCCGTCGCCTGGTTGGATACGATTGGGACAATACACTGCCCGGGCAGCCGCGCCTCTATCTGCACTGGCAAAGCGCCGGCGGCTACCAGACGGAAACGCTGGATACCGCTAGTTACACGCTCCCGCCCTGGCGCGGCCCCTGGGGCATCCCCCTCAACAATTCAGATTTAAACAACAATGAAACCCAATTTTACGTTCCGTTTGGCCAGGGCATTGTGTGGCGCGGCGCGCCGTTGGACGCAGGCAAGACCATGCAGCCGGGCGAAGCGCTCACGCTGGCGCAAAATTTTCTCAGCAGCCGGCCGGTGCTGCGCGATTATGCCGTCTCGGTGCGTTTGATTGGTTTTGAAGCGGATGGCTTCCACTGGGCGTGGTGGGATTTGGATGATTCCATTCCGGCAATGGGCGCGATGCCAACCTTAAAATGGATTAGCGGATCAGCAGTGCGCGCGCCCCATTTTGTCAGCGTTGACGCTGAAGCGCTTGCGGGACAGCAAATTGGGGCCGCTTTGACGCTGTATGAAACGTTTACGGAACGGCCGTTGCCCATCCTCGACGAACGCATTACACAAAAGTTTGCCTGGCTGCCGTTGGGGGAATCACGCGTAGCAGAAAAATAAAAAGACCTGCGGAAAATTCCACAAGTCTCTGATTTCCATGGGCCCACCAGGATTCGAACCTGGAACCCAGCGGTTATGAGCCGCTTGCTCTGCCATTGAGCTATGGGCCCAATTGAGGGCGGAATTTAGAATGCGGAATGCGGCGTTACAATTCCGCATTCCGCAATCCCCACTCCGCATTTGAAGGAGCGGCAGAGGGGATTCGAACCCCTGATAACAGCTTGGAAGGCTGTTGTGTTACCCCTACACCACTGCCGCAAAAGTCGGGGCGGCCGGATTTGAACCGACGACCTCTCGGACCCAAACCGAGCGCTCTACCAGACTGAGCTACGCCCCGTGTTGTCAGGTAAAAACGGTAGTATACTTAGCCCAGCGGTCAACGTCAACTTTAAGCACAGTTCTTTAACACGGCCGTTCCAAAATCGCAGCGAGCTTAACGGTGTGAGCGGAGTTTTTACTGAGGAGTTCACACCGGCTGCGCCGACAACCATGAATGAAAAATGTAGCGCGATTTTCCAAATCGCGTATCGAAATTCCATTTCGATTTACCAAGGATAGGAAATTCTCAAATGCCCATTCGCATGTGAGCATGCGAACTCCTCACTGGTATAAACAAAAGCTCCGGCCACCCAGCATAACCTCAATACGCTCTAGTTGATGCAAAATATGTTACAATAGGTATGATTTTATTTTAGGCGCTGCGCGGAGAAAACAATGGAGTTTGATGATTACAAGATTGCCGAGGACCTGGATTATGCCTGGCTCAATTTTGAGCTGGATTTGCCCTTGAAACCGCTGGAAGGCGGCAAACCAAATCCATTTTACGTGGATCGTCCCGGCAATCCTTTAGCGCGATTGGAACGCCAACTGCTGCGGCCGTATCGCAAACCGCCCAAATATTTTTTCTCCGGCCATCGCGGCTGCGGTAAATCAACCGAGCTGTACCGCCTGGCGGCCAACCCCAAAATCAACGCGCGCTTCTGGCCCATCCACTTTTCAATTCGCGACCTGGCCGACATCAACGACCTGGATTTTAAGGATGTGCTGCTGATAATTGGCGCCCAACTGTACAGGCAGTATACAGACGCAGGCGGGAAACTGCCGCCGCAAATGCTGCGTGAGCTGGACGGCTGGCGTGGGCGCATTGAAGAGCAGTTTACGGTCAGCGCGCCGGAAAGTAAAGAAAAGGAAGTTAGCGGCAAGCTCAACTTTTTCTTTGGTGAATTAGCGCTCAAAACAAAGCTGGAGCCGGTTACAAGGCGGGAAATTCGGCAGATTTTTGAACGTAATATCACCGAATTGATTCAAGCCATCAACGCAATTGCCACGGCGATTCAGGCGCAAGAAAAACGCGCGCCGTTGATATTGATTGACGACCTGGACAAACCTGACCTGGCGGTCGCCAAAGAGATTTTTTACGACCGGCGTGAAATTATGCTGCAGCCTAACTGCGCCATTGTCTACACTGTATCCAGTCCCCTGTTTTATAGCCCGGAGTTTGACGCCATTAAAGACAACGCCGTATTTCTGCCCAATGTCAAGCTGCATGAAGCCGGGCAATCAAATGCGACATGTGAAGATGGTTACCATACTTTGCGTATGTTTGTGCACAAGCGCATGCACAGCGCGCTGATTGATGAGAAGGCGATTGACCTGGCGGCTACAATGAGCGGCGGGGTCTTCCGTGAGCTGGCGCGCGTGATGCGCATTGCGATTGACCGTGCGCTGGCGGATGGGCGTGAACAAATCCAGACGCAGGATGTGGCAAAGGCTGCGGCCGAAATTCGCAGCGGCTACTGGCGCATTTTAACCAATGAGCAGCGCAAGCTGCTGCAAACGGTGCGCCAAAATAACCGCATGGATGAGCCGGACAAACTGGCCCAACTGCTGCAAATGCTGGCCGTGCTGGAATACTCCAACGGCGAGCCGTGGTGTGACGTGCATCCCGTTTTGGTTGCGATGCTGGATGAACTTGAGCAGGAGACAAATGGCAGTTAGGCAGCCGGAACCCGCTTTTGTGCTTTCAGAGCCGTTCCAGGAGCGCATCGAGCGCCTTTTCCGCGAACTCAGGCTGGCGATTAAGTTTAATCGCCCCGCGATTCTCTTTGCCGTTTACCGCTCCGACCTGGTGCGCGCAGAAGCAGACGCCCAATTAGCGCGCAAACTAACCGACCTGGGGCAGCACATTGTGCGCATCCAAGTCAGCCAGACGGATTATGACGTGCCGGCGCTGCTGGCGAATTATCCCAATCGCGAAAATACAGTCTTTTTCGTACGCAATTTGCGCTGGGGTGAAGATGAAGGGCGTGAAGCGTACCGGGCGTTGAATATCCGGCGCGAATATTTTGTGGAGGAACGGCTGCACGCTGTCTTTTGGCTGACCGAAACGGAGCTGCGCGACCTGGCAATTTTTGCCACCGACTTCTGGGCCTTCCGCCACCGCACGGTTGAGTTTATTGATCAGGCCAGGCCTGACCATATCGAGCGCCATGCCAGCCGGCTGGCCTGGGAAGCATGGGGAGACGGGCAGTTTGGCGACAATACCGCCGACAAAATTGAGCTGCGTGAAAAACTGTTGGCGGAGCTGCCCGAAACGGAGGAAACACGTTACCAGCGAGCAGAATTATACTACTACCTTGGCGCCTTTATACCGAGCAGACAAAAATTTTAAGAAAGCATTAGAAAGCAACAACTTGGCGCTGGATATAGCTATTCTTCTCGAAGATCAACAACTACAAGCCAACTGCTACAACAACCGCGGCATCACCTATCATGATCTCGGCCAGTTCGACAACGCCCTCGCCGACTACGACGCGCGCCATCCGGCTCAATCCCGACGACGCCAGCGCCTACAACAACCGCGGCAACACCTATAAGCAGCTCGGCCAGTTCGACAACGCCCTCGCCGACTACGCGCGCGCCATCCGGCTCAATCCCGAAGACGCCACCGCCTACAACAACCGCGGCACCACCTATCGAAGAGCTCGGCGCAGTTCGACAACGCCCTCGCCGACTACGCGCGCGCCATCCGGCTCAATCCCGAAGACGCCACCGCCTACAACAACCGCGGCAACACCTATCAAAAGCTCGGCGCAGTTCGACAACGCCCTCGCCGACTACGACGCGCGCCATCCGGCTCAATCCCGACGACGCCAGATACCACAACAGTTTAGGCAGTGCCTATGATGATTTAAATATGCCTGTTGAAGCCGAAATCGCTTATAAACGTGCGCTGGAAATCGATCCAAATCATCCTTATACTCATAATAATCTGGCAAGCATCTATATCAAAAACGGCAACGTGGAAAAAAGCCAGATATCATCTGCAAAAACGTGTAGATTTAGAACCTGAAACAGCCCTCAACGCACGTGTTCAATTAGGCATTCAGGCTCGTTGTGCAGGCGAAACTTCTGACAGTAACCAATATTTCCTTAAAGCACTTGACAACTGGGACAAGGCGTGGGAAATGCGCTTACAGTCTATTGCCGGTCTGCTGGAAAACAAAGCAATCGCCCTGTTATGTGTTGGAGAAAAAGAGGAAGCAATTAAAACATTACAAGAGGCACTAAAGAATCGCCTCCCTGGCGATGATTTTGACCTCACATCTTACAACTTATTGTCTGATTCCTCCAGTCCACCAAACGGCATAAAAGAAATGATCGACTTATTGAGTAGAACCAGTGAGTGAAAAACAGACTTTTATGGTTGGCTCCTATGCTCCGCGTAGGAACCTCCGCCACCCGCTCCGCGCCATTTCACCCTGCTCGTTCGACCTATATTGACCACAAATCAGGGCGAGACGACCGGGTGACGATGCCTCTCGCCTTGACAAAACCTCTCCCGGTCGTCCCACCCCTACCAAAAATCGTGAATACAAGGGGCCAGGTCACACGACAATATTCACCAGGCGCCCCTTGACCACAATTACCTTACGCGGCGGCTGGCCGTCAAGCAGACGCTGCACATTTTCAGAAGCCAGCGCCGCAGTTTTTAAATCCGCGTCTGGCGTAGAGGCAGCCAGCTCAATGCGGTCGCGCACCTTGCCGTTCACCTGCACAATCAGGGTAATTTGCTCTTCTTTGGCAATTTGTGCATCCCAGACAGGCCACGCCTGCTGGTGAATGCTGTAGGGTTGGCCGCGCTGCGCCCACAATTCCTCCGTGATATGGGGCGCCATGGGCGCCAGCAGCAGCAGCAGGTTGTCGACCGCTTCCTGCCACGCTTCCGAGCTCACGTTTTGGGCTTTGGCGGCCGTTTGCAGCGTATTACGCAGCTCCATGATGGCCGCAACGGCCGTATTAAACGAAAATCCTTCTAAATCCTCACCCACCTTGCGAATCGTCTGGTGCGTTTTGCGGCGCAGGCTGCGCGTGGCGGTTGGCCTCGACCTTTGTTGGTTCGTAAGCTATGCGGCCCAATTCCCACACATCCTGCAGCAGCCGGTAGGGCCCCTTGATGCCGTCATAATTCCAGGGGCCGCCCTGGTCCCACTTGGCAAAAAACATCAAATAGGTGCGCACCGTGTCGGCGCCATACTGCGCCACCAGCTTATCCGGCGCAACGACATTGCCGCGCGACTTGGACATCTTCTCGCCATCCTCGCCCAGCACCATGCCCTGGTTGTAGAGCGCCAGCATCGGCTCGTCAAAATCAACCAGCCCCATTGCGCGCATCGCCTTGGTGAAAAAGCGCGTGTAAATCAAATGCATCGTGGCATGTTCGATGCCGCCTGTATATTGATCAACCGGCAGCCAATAGGCGCCTTCGAGCGGATCAAAGGGGTGTTCCTCGTCCTGGGGACTGAGGTAGCGGTATTGGTACCAGGAGGAACACATGAAGGTATCCATCGTGTCCGTTTCGCGAATCGCCTTGCCGCCGCAGCGCGGGCAGGTGACTTCAAACCAATCAGGCCGCAGCTTCAGCGGGCTTTCGCCGGTGGGCGTAAATTCCACATCATCGGGCAGCAGCACCGGCAAATCTTCATCCGGCACAGGCACAATGCCGCACTCGCCGCAGTAGATCATGGGAATCGGCGCGCCCCAGTAGCGCTGGCGGCTGATCAGCCAGTCGCGCAGGCGGTAGTTGACCGCTTCTTTACCGATGCCCTGCGCCTCGATCCAGTCGTTGGCGGCGGCGATGGAGGGATTTTTGCGACCTTTGGCCGTGTTAACGGCCGTGCCGTTGATCGGTCCGCTGTTGACAATCACGCCAGGACCGATGTAGGCCGCTGCCATCGTATCGCCATCCAGCGCGCCGTCCGGCGGCTCAATAACCGGGATAATCGTCAGGCCAAATTTGCGCGCAAACTCAAAGTCGCGCTCGTCATGCGCCGGCACCGCCATAATGGCGCCAAATCCATACGTCATCAGCACATAATCGGCAATCCAGATTGGAATCCGTTCGCCGTTGACGGGATTGATGGCGTAGCCGCCCGTAAAGACGCCTGTTTTTTCACGCTCGGCCGATTCACGTTCAATGTCGCTGAGGCGCGCCGTTTCCTCACGGTAGGCAGCGACGACGCCAGCCTGTTCGGGGGTTGTGATTTCATCAACCAGCGGGTGTTCCGGCGACATGACCATAAACGTTGCGCCCCACAGCGTGTCGGGCCGCGTGGTGAAAATGGGAATAGCGTGTCCCTGCTCCGTTTTGAAAACCACGTCGGCGCCTTCGGAACGACCGATCCAGTTGGTCTGCATCACCTTCACGCGCTCCGGCCAGTCGATTTGGGAGAAATCGAGCAGTTCATCGGCATAATTGGTCGTGCGGAAAAACCATTGTTCCAGATTTTTTTTGATCACCGGCGTGCCGCAGCGCTCACAGTGGCGGTCTTCGCCCCACACCTGCTCGCGCGCCAGGGTCGTGTTGCAAGACGGGCAAAAATCAACGGCCGCCATTTCGCGGTAGGCCAATCCTAACAGGTAGAGTTGTTTGAAAAACCACTGGGTCCATTTGTAATAAGATGGGTCGGAAGAAACGGCCTCACGCTCCCAATCAAACATGGCGCCCATGCTGTGCATCTGTTCACGCATGCGTTCAATGTTTTCATAGGTCCACTTTTTGGGCGGAATATTGTTTTTGATGGCGGCGTTTTCGGCCGGCAGCCCAAAGGAGTCAAAACCCATCGGGAAAAGCACGTTAAATCCCTGCATGCGCATATAACGCGCGCGCGCATCGCTGGGCGTCATGGCGTACCAATGCCCAATGTGGAGGTCGCCCGATGGGTACGGCAGCATCGTCATGGCGTAATATTTGGTTTTACTGCGATTGATTTCCTGGCGGTACAGTTTGGTTTTTTCCCACTGCGCCTGCCATTTTGGCTCAAGTTCTTGTGGATTGTATGTTTCGGTCATGCAGGTTTCTCCAGACAAAAATTAGTATTGGGATGGACTTACTGCCTGCGCAGAAATTCAAGCGCGCGCGGGGCAAAGTCGGTCACGTTGTTTTGGGCGGCGCTGTGGCCGCCGGTTGCGTAACGGATAATGGTGATGTCGGATACGGCCGTTGCGTATGCATCTGCCACACGAATCGGAATCACCGTATCATCCTCGGCCCAGGACAGCAAAACAGGCTGCTGCAGTTCCGCCAGCCGGTGGGGGTAGCGGTAGGCCGGCGCAGTCAGGATCAATTTAGTGATGCGGTCAGGATAAGCCAGCGCCGTTTGGATTGCAACGCCGCCGCCCCAGCTTTTGCCCATGAGAACGGCCGTTTCCTTCTGTAAACCATCCAATATCCCCACAACCACCTGAACCGCACGCTCACCGCCCAGGGGCAGCACATCCAGCGCCGGGGAATCGCCCCAGCCGGGCATATCGACGCTCACTGCGCAATAACCGGCCGCGGCCAAAGGCGCCAGCAAAGGTTCCCAGGTATGCCAGCCGTTACGCTGGCTCCAACCATGTATGCCCAAAACCAATGGATCTGACGGGTTTCCCGCCAGTTTGCCATAAACTGTCGTTGTTTGCAGCTTAATAAAAACGTCGTTTAACATGTATAAATACACAAAAACCCCTTTCGTTCAGAGACGAAAGGGGTTCCGCGGTACCACTCTGATTGATGGTAACTTCAGGTGGACCTGAAGGGACTCGAACCCTTGACCCCCACAATGCCATTGTGGTGCTCTCCCAACTGAGCTACAGGCCCAAAACCATCCTCTTAAAACACGTAACGTATGTAAAACGGTTGAAGCTAATGTGTGTGTTCACCTCAACAGCTCACAGGCGAGTTCGGTACGAAATTACTGCTCTTCCAGCCCTGGAGCAGTTCTCTAAGTAACTGTACCTACTACTCCTGATCAACGCCATTAATTGTATCCAATTGTTGACATAATGCAAAACAAAATAAACGTTTTGCATATGGACCTGAGGAGATTCGAACTCCTGACCTCTACAGTGCGATTGTAGCGCTCTCCCAGCTGAGCTACAGGCCCGAAAGCGAAGAGTATATTAACTGAGCGCCTTTGCATTGTCAAGGATTTGCGGGAATGTTAAACTTAGTATAGGAATGACAAAATCTTTTGGGTTGCTCGCAGGAGCCAACCCCAAAACAGGAGAAAAGGAATGGAAAAAAAATATACGATTACGCTTGAATACTGCGTACCTTGAAACTATTTTTCACGCGCCGCCCGTGTGGCGGAAGATATACTCAGTAATTACCAGCACGTCATAGAAACTTTCACGTTCATTTCCGGCACCAAAGGCGTTTTTGACTTTACGGTTAACGGCGACTTGCTTTATTCCAAACATAACCTGGGACGCCATGCAGAACCCGGGGAAGTTTTGAGTTTGTTCCAGGATTATATCGGACCAAATGTGCCCATCTATCCCCAAACAACATAAATAAGTAACCGTTGCCCTATGTGATCCAGTCCCGATTAAAAGCGTCCCAGTTGCGATGCGCATAGGAGTGGACGCATTCCTTACATACCAGAGCCGAGCCAAGCTCTCTATTTTCACGCCAGCGCCAGCGCACTGTGGCTAAATGATAGCGGCAAGTTGGCTGATAACAAACAGGACACACAACGCCCTCTGACAGACCTTGCTGCCCGTAGCGCTTTTTGATCAGTGCATCCTGATCGCAAATGTGACAGCGTTTTACCATGAACTTAATTTACCACAAAAATCCGCCGCAGCGCAGTCTGAAAATTTAACAGGCGCTGCTTGTTGTTAAGCGGTTGATGATGTATGCTTAGCCGCATGGAATTGCAGGCTATTACGGGTCAGTTATTCATTATTGATGGCGAGTCGCAGGGGGATACGGCCGTACCCGGTTTATTAGCCCTCTCCGCGCCGGGAAAGGCAGTCCGGGGGCGCGAACGCGACAAATTGTTTGTCCATTTAACCTTAACCGGACCCCTGGCAGAAACCAACAGCCTGACCCGTAATTTAGTCCAAAATATAAGCCAGCAGTTCTACCAGACCGGCGGCAGCATCACTTCAGCTTTGCGTAAAGCACTCAACGACACCAACCAGAAGCTGCTCAAAATAAACCTGGGGGGTGATACACCGCGCCGCGAAGGCGCGATAACCTGCGCAGTGCTGCACAATGAAGAATTATATGTTGTGCAAACCGGTGAATCCCTGGCGCTGGTCGGCCACAATTTTGGCGTTGAACGGCTGCCTCCGCACCCGCCAGAACGGATCACGCCGCTGGGACGCAGCGCCGGTTTGGATTTTCGCTATTATCACCAACGCTTGCTTACGGGCGATATGCTCTTGCTGGCAGATCCGCGCATTGCCTATCTGCCCAGCCATGCGCTTGCGCCTGCCCTGGTCGACACAGAAGTTGAATTTGGTTTGACTGAGCTGCAGGAAATTGTGGGCACAGACTCCGCGCGGCTGCTCCTGGTTGAATTCTCGGATGAATCCCCAAGCCGTTTTCCGCCCCCGGCGAAAGTGGCCGCCACATCAACCCTCACCAACCCGCAGCGTGAATTAGCTGGGGCTGCAGCGGCGTCAAAACCGGCCAGACAGCCTGTCAGGGTCGATGGGGCGCCCTATTCATCACAAGCTGAGCTGCAAGAGCAAAATTTGGATGTCGGGCATACAACCCGGCGCGCCGCCGCTGCGTCTGCGCTTGGACTGTCGCGCGCTGCCGGCTGGCTGGCCGATTTGCTGCAAAGCATCAATCCACCGGGAGAGGATGTAGAGGAAGAATCCATCAACTGGGTCTGGCCGGCGCTTCTGGCGATTATCATTCCGCTGATTGTCGCCATTGTTGTTAGCAGTGTGTATGTACAGCGCGGCCGCGTGCGCAGGCTGGTAGAAATTAGGCAGGAAATGGTACAAAGCCTGGCGGAGGCCAATCAGGCCATTGACAATCCGGATGTGGCGCGGCAAAACTACAACCGCCTGCTCACGCTGGCCGAAGAAGCGGATTCACTGCGCCCTGGCGATGGGAATGTTGAAGAGTTACGCCGGGATGCGCTGCTGGCGCTGGATCGGCTGGATGATGTGACGCGGCTGTCGGCACGGCCGTTTCACACGTTCGATAATAATGTCGGGTTAACGGCCGTTGCGCTGCGTGATGGTTCAGGCGGCGGCATTTATACATTAGACGGCGCCAATGATGTCGTTTACTCACATGACACCGACGAGCTTTATGTCAACCAATCCACTCTGGAACCACAGCCCATTATCGAAGCGGGACAAACCGTCGGCGCGGTTGTTGTCGGCGAATTGATCGATATTATGTGGCGGCCGAACGGCCGTAATGTAGGGCGTGACGGACTGGCGCAGCTCAGTCACATTGCCGAAAGCGGAGCGCTGGTGACCTACTATCCCAATTTTGCCGATCGCGGCGCGGCTCCGCTTGGATTGAGCAGCGAATGGGCGTCTCCACAGGCGATCACACAGTTTACCGAGCGCCTGTACGTGCTCGATCCGGGCACGGCGACCATCTGGAAATATTTTCCGGAAGGGGATGGCTTCAACGTCAATCAGGAGGAACGCACCCTTGACCTTGGATCGGATGCGGATTTGGGTCAGGCGGTTGATATTGATATTTATAGTGAGGATGGCAGTATTATTGTGGCATATCGTGACGGCCGTTTACGCTATTACGATACGCGCTCCGGGCGCGTGCAGTGGGATGAACAAAGTTTATTACAAAATGGGCTTGCCGCACCCCTGCTGCAGCCGTCAGCAGTCAAATTAGTTGGCAAGGGCTTAAATGCTTCCATTTTTGTTTTGGACGCCGGCAACGGCCGTATCGTCCAAATCAGCCGGGGAGGAACCGTGCTGGCTCAATACCGCGCCGTTGACGCCAGCGGAAGGGACATATTAACCAACGGAACGGATATTGCCGTGGCCGAAACCCCACTGCGCGTCTTTGCCACGGTTGGAAACAGGCTCTATATCGCGACGCAAGAATAATCTGGAGCAGTAAGCGTTCAGCCGGCCAGCCCCCCGGCCCTCTGACAAACTGAAGGAGCGTCTCGCAATAAAAAGAGCGCAAACCCATTACTGGCTTTACGCTCTGAGCAACTATATTTAAAATGGGAAAATGAAACTATTACACGCTGATTAACCTAAATAAAGCATGTCATCGTCATCAGCCAAATCATCATCTTCGTCATCATCTTCAAAATCTTGAATTGATTCAAACTCAAAAGGCAGCGAAACCCAAATGGTCAGCAGTTCGCCTTCATCGATTTCCGAAAGACGCAGCGCAATCACATTTACCTGCTGGCGCATGCGTAATTCATCCGGGAAATCAAGCCGTACCGCGCGACCTTCGCGCCAGGCGCTTTCACAGCGAGCCTTGATATCTCTGCCGGTAGCGGTGCGAAGTTGACATAATGCAATTTCTTGCGCAGATGGGCCTTCCTGGAAAGATTGCAGCCAAATCTGAGGACTGGCGTGGAATTCTGGCGTTGGGCCTTCAATAATTTCAATTAATTCAGGTTGTTCTACCATGATATTAACTCCATTGGTGTGAAGTTTAGATTTATTATTTATACTACTGCGACGTGTGGCGATTGGCAACCCTTTTTTACAAAATTCATACACACAAAATTGAAATCTGGTATGCAATCTGAGCCTCAAATTAACCTGATTCTTGAAACTGGAAGTGTAACTCCGCTGTTTTGGCAAATATACCTACAAATACGTCGCCAAATTTTAGCGGGCGACCTGGAAGCGGGTTTGCGCCTGCCGTCCAGCCGGCAGCTTGCGGAGGCGTACCACATCGGGCGCGTAACTGTTTTGCAGGCGTATGAACAACTGCGGGCGGAAGGTTTTGTTGAAACACGCCAGGGAGCCGGCACTTATGTGACGCCGGGTCTAACAATCGGGTATGTGAATACGGCCGTTGCCCCCTTTACGCCACACTTTGCATCCTGGGGTCAACGGGTGCAAAAAATTGCGCCACATGGCGACGCCCCCAAACAGCGGGCAGAAATCGATTTTGGATTCGGCCGAACTTTCCCCCACATCTTTCCATACGAAATCTGGCGGCGGCTGCTGGCGCGCTACTTGAGCACCGACGATGTCATGTTGTCACGCTACGGCTCTGTGGCCGGGTTTTATCCATTGCGCGCAGCTATCGCCGCTTATCTGGCGCGGCAGCGGGGCGTCCATTGTACGGCCGACCAAATTGTGATCGTCAACGGGGCACAGCAGGCGCTGGACATTTTGGCGCGGCTGCTCCTGCCCCCGGATGGTGAAGTTTTAGTCGAAACGCCCGGTTATGATGACGCCTTTGCGCTTTTCAGGCTGCACGGCGCGGGTCTGATCGGGCTGCCGGTGGATGAAGCTGGATTTCCCGTTGAATTAATCCCGGTCGACTGCCAGGCGCGCCTGGTTTTTATCACACCTACGAATCAATTTCCACGCGGCGGTACGCTGCCCTTGTGGCGCCGCCTCGCGCTGCTGCAATGGGCGCGCGATCACCAGGCCTTGATTATCGAGGATGATTATGATGGAGAATTACGCTATGACGGCCGTCCCCTGGGAACGCTGTATGGTTTAGACCAGGATGGGCGCGTGGTGTACCTTGGAACCTTTTCAAAAGTACTGTTTCCGGCATTAAGATTGGGATATGTCGTGCTGCCGCCCGACCTGGTACGGCCGTTTGTGCAGGCGAAGGGTCTGGTTGACCGCGGCGCGCCAACGCTCACCCAGGCGGCAATCACAGATTTTATCGCCGAAGGGTATTTTGAACGTCACCTACGCCACCTGCGCAAAGCATATGGAGAACGGCACGCACAATTGATGCAAGCGCTGGTAAAATATTTACCGAATGATGTCCAACTCCCTCGCGCCCCGGCTGGACTGCATGTGATGTTATATTTGCCGCCCCACGTTGATGAAAGTCGCCTGATTCAAGATGCTTTTAATGCAGGGGTAGGCATTTATCCGGGCGCAGCATATCATTTACAAAGCCCGGCGCCGCCTTCCATTTTGCTTGGATTTAGCGGCTTGAGCGCCGGTGAAATTAAAGAAGGAATACGCCGTTTGGCGCAAGTTTTTCCAAAACCGGCGCCAATCAGAGAAGCATCATGAAATTTTTCTTTCCATGTGACGAATACGCTCCAAATAATATTCAAGACAGGTAGGACAACCTGCCAGATGCTGGTCGACCAGTTTGTGCAGGTCATTTTTATTAATCTGGGCGCTTAAATTCAGTTCAGCCAGATATTCTAAAATCAGAAAACATTCATCGCAATTGAAAACGGCCGTTTCCGACCCTTCCGAAGTCGCCAGTAAAAGTTTCCACAATGGTCGAGATACTTTTGCCGGCATGATTGGCGCCTACCTATTTGGGCTGGTAAATAATAGTATCCGGCCGGAAAGCGGCCCATGAGAACCAGAAATGGTCGCCGTGGACAACCGGCGTCAGGCTAGTTCCGGCCAAGGGACCGTCCACTGCCTGTCCTAACACATTCCACGTACTGCCGGTCTCAGCGTCAACGATATTGTCGCCTTCTTTGTTAAAGGTCAGTTTTTGGCCGTCTAGATTGGGATCAAATACGCCTGTCGCGCCTACATCTGCACCAATTGCAATTAATTCCGCGCCCAGAGCAGTGCTGGTGCCCGGTTGGTGAAAAACAGCCAGGTCCTGCCCTTCTTGGGCGTCATTGATGACGCCTAACTCAGCCAGAATTTCAAGCGGATAGGCGATGTCCACCCCGGCATCATCCAGGGAAATCGTCACCACGCGCGCCATGGCCGGTAAACGGCCGTCCAATTCGCCATCAAACAGGAAAGGCTGGTCAATCGTGTCATAACCGGCATATGGGTTACGGCCGTAAGCGCGATTAAAGCCCGTGTTCTGAGACAGTACTACTCCGGCTGGGAAGGCCTTCTGAAAATCATTAAAACTAACCAGTTGCGAAGGCAGAAATTCAATTTGTGCGCCCGCCAATTCGCCTACAATGCCTTCCCCGGTAAACTGCTGCCACAAGGTTTCGGTGGTACGGTCATACATCACAAGATCAGAATTTCGCAGCAGGCCGGAGGTACCGAATTCAAAAACCTGATCTTCAAAACGCCGGTCAAATACCAGGGCAGAGTTGCACAGCGGGCAGAAGGTCACAATAACAGGCACGTCGCCAACCGTGTCGTTAACAATCTCATGCCATGTCAAAATTTGCAGCGGGTAAGCGCGCGCATCGCCGTTGATTTCAAGCGCAATCACCGGTTCATTTGGAGCAAGCCAGAGCGCGGCTTTTTCTTGAGAATCAAACTGCGGGTTATCAATCGACGGAATTCCATCTCGCGGCGGTCCGCCGGACAATAGTTCATTTGTATCAATTGTGCGCCGTTCCCAATCGGTGTTCCACGCGTCGGTTGCAAAAACCAGACGATCGGGTCGATTGTCGCCAATGATGACGCCATCCTCAGTTACAAAAGCGGTTGCGGCCGGTTCTGGTGCAGTGACCTCCGGCTCGCTGGTTTCTGTGGGTTCCGCGTCTGTTGGTTCAGGTACGGCCGTATCTGTCGGGGGCGGTTCGGCCGTGTCCGGCGGCGGTGCAGGCGCAGCGGTCTCTACCTCAGCCGCATCGGCGACATCAGCGCCGTTCGCGGCTGCCGGCTCATCGCCTGCTGCGCTGCAAGCCGCCAGCACAAGCGTCAGCAGCAGCATTAATATCCAAACTTTATTACTTCTATTGGTTGTGACCATATAAGTGATACTCCTTTCACCGCGGTTCCAACTTTATTTCATGATCTTTATTTTTGATTGCTTTCTGCCAATTACCTATTTGCTAGACAGATTCGCTGATTTGTTTCTTACGCCAGCAGGTTCATTTTTTAAGTTTAGCAGTATAAAACTGTCAAGACCGTGAGCCAGATCACCAGATTTTAGCAATCAAATACGTAATCGTTTTGACCTTACAGGTTCCTACCAGAGTGGGTACTTATCAAGTTCGCTCAAAAAACCTGTCAGGTACTTGACAATGACCCCTAAATTTGCCATAATGTAGCCAACTGGTCAGACCACTTACCAGAAGGATTATTATGCAAAATTGGATCGCACCGCCTCGACCGAACACCTATGCTGAAAGCGCGTTAATCAGCAGTATTTTAGATGGCGATTTTCAGCCGGGGGCAACCTTGCCGGGTGAACGTACGCTCGCCGGCCAACTAGGCATCACGCGCTCAACTCTGCGGGAAGCAATTCAACGGCTGGCGCGGGACGGCTGGCTGACTGTACATCAGGGTAAGCCTACAGTCGTTAACAATTATTGGGAGGAAGGCGGGTTGAATGTACTCAGTGCATTGGTAGAGCACAGCGAACAACTGCCGCCTAATTTTGTCACCCATTTGTTAGAAGTACGCCAGCAATTAGCGCCGGCTTATACGTATGCGGCCGTTTCCCATGCGCCCGATGTAATTGCCGATTACCTGACCGGGCGCGACGGGTTGAATGATTCACCAGAAGCGATGGCGACTTTTGATTGGCGGCTGCATCATTTATTGACCATTGTCTCTCAAAACCCAATTTATACATTGATTTTAAATGGCTTTGCTGATTTTTATGAGCGCCTGGCGCAAATTTATTTTCTTTCCAATGAAGGCCGGCAAAGCTCTCGCGTTTTTTATGCGGACTTGGCAACGGCCGTTTCCAATCACGATCCCGTCGCAGCAGAAATAATAAGCAAACAAGCGATGCAAGAAAGCATTCGCGTGTGGCAGGCCAGCAAAGCCGCCCAGGAGGAAGCTCATGCGTAGATGGAATGGCTGGGGTGATTCTACCGTCGATTATCCCCTGCCGGATAAAGCAGAAAGTTACTTGGAAGCATGGGTAGGCGCCAGTTTACCGCCGGAAGATGTCTCGCTGGCTGAGGTATGTCAAAACGTGCCGGCCTCACGCTTACCGGAACATCCACTTGTCACAACAGATTCAGTTGAACGCGTCAAACATGCGCGCGGACAAAGTTTACCCGATTGGGTTGCATTGCGAAGCGGTCGCATTAACGTCTTTCCTGATGGGGTCGCCATCCCCAACAACTCCGAAGAAGTCAAAACCCTGCTCAAGTATGCGCGTGACGCGGGCGCAAAGCTGATACCATATGGCGGCGGCACCAGCGTAGTAGGACATATTAATCCCGAACCAGGCGCGGCGCCGGTGGTGACGATGAACTTACGCCATCTCAACCAACTGCAGGAACTCAATGAGACAAATTATCTGGCAACTTTTGGCGCTGGCGTCTCCGGTCCTGAACTCGAAGCACAACTGCGCGCGCGCGGATATACGCTGGGTCATTTTCCGCAATCGTTCGAATTTTCGACTTTGGGAGGTTGGATTGCGACGCGTTCCAGCGGGCAGCAGTCGTTGAAATACGGCCGTATCGAGAATCTTTTTGCCGGCGGCCGTGTCATCACCCCCACAGGCGATTTGTTCCTGCCGCCCTTCCCTGCTTCAGCCGCAGGTCCCGATTTACGCCAGCTCATTTTAGGGTCTGAAGGGCGCATGGGCGTGATTTCGGAAGCAACTGTACGCATCTCACGGCTGCCCCAGGAAGAAGATTTCCACGCTGTTTTTTTTCCTGACTTCGACAGCGGACAAACGGCCGTCAGACAAATTGTGCAGGCCTGTCTGCCTCTATCGATGCTGCGGCTGAGTACGGCCGTTGAAACCACAACCACGCTGGCGCTGGCCGGCCATAAAAAGTTGATTGGCATCCTGGAAAAATTTCTCAGCCTGCGTCATGTCGATGATGAAAAATGTATGCTGCTCATGGGGTTTACTGGCGCTGAAGCCATTGTCAAAACGAGCCGCAAACAGGCGCTTAATATTACAAAAGAAAATAATGGGCTACACGTCGGCAAACAATTTGGCTCCCAATGGTACAAAGGGCGTTTTCACACACCCTATTTGCGCAACACATTGTGGGAAGCGGGGTACGCCATTGATACGCTCGAAACAGTTACTACCTGGGACAACATCAACCCGATGATTCGGGCCATTGAAACCACGCTTAAAACCGGGTTGGAAGCGGAAGGAGAGCGCGTACATGTGTTTACGCATCTATCCCACGTTTATCCGCAGGGCGCGAGCATTTACACTACCTATCTTTTCCGGCTGGCCGCTGACCCGGACGATACGCTGCGCCGCTGGCAAATTCTAAAAACGGCTGCCAGCAAGGCATTGGTCGCTTTGGGAGGCACAATCAGCCATCAGCACGGCGTGGGCCGGGATCATGCGCCTTATCTGGCGGCTGAAAAAGGGGAGCTAGGTTTAGCAGTTCTTTCGGATGTGTTGCAGCGTTTTGACCCGTACGGTTTGATGAATCCCGGCAAGCTGCTTATTTAAGGCTTTTTCGGAAATTAAATGATCCAATTCGTCTCGAAAAAGCCTCTAGCCAATTCCAGAAATGCGCTCGATTTTCGGATCATTATTTTCTGGAATTGGCCTAAGGCGCTTTCGGGAAAATCAAACCACTTAGGAATGGCGCTTAAATAACATGTCCATTTTAGTTTGTAGTAACGGCTTTAGCCGTCTACAAACGAGCACATTATTTAAATCTTGTTCCTTAAGAAAACCGATGATTTTGAAGGTAGGTGAACGATGTCACAACAAAACTGGCGAGAAGAAGTTTGGGCAGAACTGTCTCAGGAATGGGACATAATCGTGGTTGGGGGCGGCATCACCGGGGCCGGCATCCTGCGCGAAGCGACGCGCCTGGGTTTAAAAGTTTTACTTGTTGAACAAAAAGATTTTGCCTGGGGCACGTCCAGCCGCTCTTCTAAACTGGTGCATGGCGGTTTTCGTTATTTAAAAGAAGGCAAAGTCGGCCTGACACGCGCATCTGTGCATGAACGGGAGCAGTTGTTAGATGAAGGGCCGGGTTTAATTGATCCCCTGGGCTTCCTGCTGGCCAGTTACAAGGGCGATAATCCGGGACGGATCGTATATGGGGCAGGATTGACTATTTACGATTTGCTGGCGCTGCAATGGAGCCATAAATATTACAGCGCCCAGGATTTCAGGCTTTTGGCAGGAAATATCTCGCAGGAAGGGCTGAAAGGGGGTTTTCGATATGGAGACGCCCAAACGGACGACGCCCGTCTCGTTTTGCGCGTGATTCAAGAAGCTGTGATCGATGGGGGCACGGCCGTTAACTATGTCAAAGCAGAAAACCTACTGCGCGACGATTCGGGCCAGGTCAACGGCGTTGTATGTCGCGATATGGTAACCGGCCAAACGACAAACGCGCATGCGGCCGTCGTGATCAACGCCACCGGTGTCTGGGTCGATCAATTACGTGGGCAGGTGGGCGGCGCGCCCAAGATACGGCCGTTGCGCGGCAGCCATCTCATTTTTCCCTTATGGCGCCTGCCGGTCGCTCAAGCAATTTGTTTTCTGCACCCATTCGACCGGCGGCCGGTTTTTATTTTCCCGTGGGAAGGCATGTCGCTGGTGGGCACAACAGACGTCGATTACAACGAGTCACTTAATAACGAGCCACGCATCACACCAGAAGAAACAGCTTACCTGATGGCAGCCGTCGAAACTTACTACCCCTCGTTGGGCGTCACGCTGGATGATGTAGTCGCTTCTTATGCGGGCGTCAGGCCGGTCATAGGCAGCGGCAAAGAGGATCCTTCGGAGGAATCGCGGGACCATGTCGTGTGGGAAGAAAATGGTTTATTAACGGTAACGGGTGGAAAATTGACCACCTTTCGTCTAATTGCCCTGGATGTACTGAAAGCCGTGCGATATCGTATGCCTGCCATGCCTAAACCGGACGGCAATTTGCCCGTGCTTGATCCGGTCGACATCAAATTGCCCGGCGCTGAAATGTTGGATTCGCGCGCGCGGCGGCGTCTGCTTGGCCGTTATGGGGTGTATGCGCCCAAACTGGTTGCAAGCGCACAGACCGGCGAGTTGGAACTCATCCCGGGAACGCGTACGCTGTGGGCAGAACTGCGCTGGGCGGCGCGCGCTGAAAGCGTCGTGCATCTTGAAGATTTGCTGCTGCGCCGCGTGCGCCTTGGTTTGTTGGTGAAAGATGGCGGCGCCGGACTGCTGCCGCGTCTGCGCGCCATATGCCAGCCGGAACTTGGTTGGACTGACAAGCGTTGGGAAAGTGAAGTGCAGGCCTATTTAAATCTTGTCCAATGCTGCTACAGTTTGCCGCCGCGTGATTCAATACCCGATTGGCGGTCTCAGTTGAGTGCGGCTGAGACAAAGCGGGAACTGGCCATCGTCAGCCGCCAACAGGAACAATTCAACCAGCGCGCGCTGCTAACAGCGGCAATCAGCGGCGTAATGTTTTTGTTAACACTCTGGTTCTACTGGGACAAACGACGAAAATCCACATACAATAGGGTGGATTAACAAATTTTTTCAAGGGCGAACTGGCAACTCGGTTCGCCCTTCTGTATGTGAGATGTAAATGGGTGTTTATGATCGCTTCTTTTTTCCATTATTAGCGCGAATGGATGCCGAACGGGCGCATGAGCGCGCGCTGTCTGCCCTGGAAATGGCGCAAAATAACGCTCCCGGACGTGCGGTTTTGCGCGGGATTGCTGGAGCCGTACCGCAACGGCCGTTTCAACTATTCGACCTGACTTTTCCAAACGTACTCGGCATGGCAGCCGGCTTCGATAAAGATGTACGCGTTGCCAGAGGTTTAAGCCTGTTGGGCTTTGGCCACGTGGAGGTCGGCACGCTTACGCCGCGCCCGCAAAGCGGCAATCCGCGCCCGCGCATTTTCCGGCTGCGCGAAGACCGGGCAGTGATCAATCGCATGGGCTTCCCGAACGGGGGCGTTGAAACGGCCGTGCCGCGCTTACAGGCGTTGGCCCAAAAGGATCGTGGTTTTGTATTAGGCGTGAGCCTGGGCAAACAAAAAGAGACGCCGCTGGCAAATGCCGATAGGGATTATGTCAACCTCATGCGTGCGGTCTTTCCTTTTGCTGATTATCTGGCCATAAACATCAGTTCGCCCAACACGCCCGGTTTGCGCGAATTACAGGGCGGCAGATATCTGGAACACCTGTTGGATACGCTGCAAACGGAAAATAAAGAGCTGGCGAACAAACATGGGATTAAAAAACGGCCGTTACTCGTTAAAATCGCCCCCGATCTTACCTGGAGCGAACTGGATGAAATATTACACAGCATTCAGGCCGCCCATGTGGACGGCATCATTGCCGTCAATACCACCTTGAGACGGGACAATTTAACCAGTTCATTGCAAAATGAAGCGGGAGGATTGAGTGGACGGCCGTTAACCCAACGCAGCACAGAAATCATTCATTACATCGCCCGGCAGACCAGGGACAACCTGCCCATTATCGGCGTTGGGGGCGTCGCCTCCGCAAAAGACGTACAGGCAAAGCTGAATGCAGGCGCAGCTCTCGTACAGCTTTATACCGGACTGGTGTATGCCGGACCGAGGATAGCAGGACGCATTTTGCGCAAATTAGCGTATAATTTGTAGTTCGTGAATACGAAATTACTTAATTGGCACAACTATGTTAGAAGAAGAGACTCAATTACAAACACGGCAGCGCCTGGCGTGGGTCATTCTAATCGGTAGTTTTTTTATTTGTGTTGTCATCACCATCAGCATTCCTATCACGGCGAGTGCGTTTATTCAGAATGCGACCCGAGAATTACTTACAACGGTTCAGGCCAACCAGGGTACAGTCGGTATAGATGATGAAACGGGCGTACGGCGCGCATTGATTGTGGCAGAACCGCCTCAACCCGTTGCGCCAGGCGCAAGCATTTTAACTGACGCTACGGCCAGCGCACTGATGCTTATTGCGCCTCCGGAAAATTCAAAGCTGCTGGCGCGCCTGAAAATTGACAGCAATACAACGCTGCATCTACAAGAAGCAAGCGCGCCCCGTTTTGGATTAAGCAATGCAGATCAATTTCTCAATTTAGAGCTGGACAGCGGCCGACTGCGTCTTTCTTTGTTGGATGATTCCGAGCGGGCGCTTGTGGTTGACATAATGACGCCCCAGGGAGATGTGGTGATTCAAGAAGCAGGGGAATATTCTCTGCAGGTGAACAATGAAGCGACCCAGGTATCTGTGCAGGATGGTCTGGCCAGCGTAACGGCCGTTGGCGAAACGCTTGCCCTGGCTCCTGACCAACGCGCCGAAATCCCCACCGGCGCCCCACCGCGAGGCCCGCTCACGCCAGAACGTAACCTGGTACACAACGGCGATTTCAGCGCCGGTTTCGACAACTGGGCGGAATACACCTGGCGGGTTGAACTGGGCGATCAGCCCAAAGGCAAAACAGAAATCATTCCAATAGAAGGCGAGCCTGTACTGCGGTTTTCGCGCGTAGGAGTCGGTCATGCCGATGCGCAGGTGCGCCAATCCATTAATCAGACCGTGTCTGATTCCAACTCATTACGCGTGGCGTTAACTTTTCGCATTCTGGAACAAAGTTTAGGCGTTTGTGGCGTTCAAGGCTCAGAATGCCCGCTCTTTTTGCGTATTGAATACAAAGATCAAAATGGCGCCAGCCAGGTCTGGCAAAACGGTTTTTATGCAGCCGGCGTGGTAAATGACAATGCCACACCGGGCGCCTGCATATCCTGCGCCGTGATTCAAAGCAATCACATACAGGTCCCAATTGGGCAAGATTTCTTTTATGAAGTTAATTTGCCTGAAGCGCTGGCGCGCCAGGGAGCGCTGCCGCCTGGGTTTATCAACAATATATCGCTTGTCGCTTCGGGCCACAGCTTTGCTACGGATATTGTCGATGTCGCTATCATCATCGACTAGGTAAACCGCCAAAAATCTATAGAAATTTAGAGCCACATTTCCAATCAGGAATCAAACCCTAAGCCGCGTTCCTTCAAAGAAACAAACTTTTGATGACCAATCACAACGTGGTCAAGCACGTTTATGCTTAAAAGTTCCCCGGCGCGCACGATTTGGCGCGTAACGTTGACATCCTCCGGAGAGGGGGAAGGATCTCCCGAAGGATGGTTATGGGCAACAATGATGGCGGCTGCATTGGCGCGAATAGCCGGACGAAACAGCTCGCCAATTCGTACTACCGAGGTATTCAGGCTGCCAATGTAGATGGTCTGTATTTTGAGTACTTCATTGCGCGTGTTGAGCAAGATAACGCGTAAATGCTCCTGCTCCAGAAACATCATCTCCGACATCAGCAAATTGGCCGCATCTTGGGGCGACGTAACGCGCGGGCGCGATTCAGGCGCCGACGCGACAAGCCGCCGCCCCAATTCTAGCGCAGCCCGAATTTGTACAGCTTTGACTTCCCCAATGCCATTTACAGTTGTGAGTTCACCAACCGGCGCGCGCTCTAAACCAGGCAAACCGCTAAATTCCACCAGCAGCCGCTCCGCTAGACGTACTGCGCTTTCACCTCCCCGGCCTACACGCAAAATGATGGCGAGCAATTCGGCCGTGGAAAGGGATTTTTCTCCCACCTGCATCAGGCGTTCCCGAGGCCGCTCCTCGGCGGCCAGATCGCGAATCATGGGGGTGTATTCAACTGATAATTCCTGGCTGCTCATACGACCATCCAAAAAATCATTTGATGCCCTTGATCAATACGACCAGTTCATCCCATTCCTCAGAAGTGAGGTGCAGCGTAATGCCGCCCAATTCAATGTGATAAATAACGCCCTCATCACCTTCATCGCTGCGCCAGACGGCGAAGTGTTCCGATTCTGAAAGGATATTTGGTTCGAATCCGTTATTGTTTTCCATAGTACCTCTTGTTTGGCGTATAGAGACTCTTGAAGATTCAATCCTTGAAATTTGTGCTTGTTTTACGGTCAATACTTCAAAAGTCGCCAACTACCCAATCGTTATTTACAAGAAATTGCGTAAAACGGTATGCAGAATGCCGCCGTTACGATAATAATCTACCTCAACAGGTGTATCAATTCGACAGGTCGTCTGGAACAATAGTTCCGCGCCGTCTGATTTAACTGCTTTGACGGTGATATCTTGACCCGGCAGCACTTTATCTGTCAAGTTCAATGTGGAAAATGTTTCTGTACCATCCAACCCTAAGGTTGCGGCGTTTTCTCCGGGCTTGTACTGCAAAGGTAAAACGCCCATTCCCACCAAATTACTGCGATGAATACGCTCATATGTCTCGGCGATGACCATTTTTACGCCTAACAGTAAAACGCCTTTGGCGGCCCAGTCGCGCGAACTACCCATGCCATAATCTTTACCGGCGAGTACAACCAGGGGCGTACCATCGGATTTATACTTTAGTGAGGCATCATAAATGGTTGTTACTTCATTCGTGGGCAAATATGTCGTCCATCCGCCTTCGGTGCCAGGCGCCATTTTATTGCGCAGGCGAATATTGGCGAATGTCCCCCGGGTCATGACACGATCATTGCCACGACGGGAGCCGTAGGTATTAAAATCAAGCGCTTCCACGCCGTGTTGGCGCAAATATTGCGCTGCGGGACTTGCATTAGCGATTGCGCCTGCGGGTGAAATGTGATCTGTAGTAATAGAATCGCCGGCCTTAACCAATACACGCGCTGCGGAGATATTGGTGATGGGCTCAATCTCACGGGTTAATGTGGTAAAGAACGGCGGTTCCTGAATATAGGTTGAGGTTTTATCCCAGGCGTACAGATCGCCGCCGCTAACCGGAATCTCGTTCCAGGTTTCGTTGCCGTCCCACACATTACCGTATTGTTCAATATACATTTCAGGTGTGAGCGAGCGCGCAACAGCTTCCTGAATTTCTGCATTGGTTGGCCAGATGTCGCGCAAATAAACATCGTAGCCATCGCGTGATTTGCCAATCGGTTCACTCAACAAATCTTTGTCAGTCGTTCCTGCAAGAGCATATGCAACTACCAATGGGGGTGAAGCAAGGTAGTTGGTCTTTGTCAAGGAATGCACCCGGCCTTCGAAGTTACGATTTCCGCTCAGCACCGATGATACAACGAGGTCACCTTGCTGTATGGCGTTGGCGACCGACTCCGGTAGTGGACCGGAGTTGCCGATACAGGTTGTACAACCAAATCCAACGATATGGAATCCTAAGGCTTCCAAATATGGCAAGAGACCGGAACGTTCGAGGTAGTTTTCAACGACTCGCGAACCGGGAGCAAGGCTGGTTTTTACATAGGGCGGCACGCCAAGTCCGGCTTCGACAGCTTTTTTAGCGACCAAACCGGCGCCTAACATGACGCTGGGGTTGGATGTGTTGGTACAGCTCGTGATTGCGGCAATAACAACCGCCCCATGTCCAATTTCAACGGATTGACCATTGGAGACAACGGCCGTTCTATCTAAATCAGCTTCTTGCAAACCAATCCCTTGCGGCCCAACCGGCGCCAGCAATGTTTTCTGGTAGGCGGATTTCATATCTGCCAGAGGGATGCGATCTTGCGGTCGTTTTGGCCCGGCCAGGCTGGGCACAACCGTGGCGAGGTCTAATTCGAGAACGGCCGTATACAGCGGATCGGTCATATCATCTGTGCGAAATAAACCTTGCGCTTTGGTATACTTTTCAACCAGATCGACCAATTCCGCCGGGCGACCCGTACTGCGCATGTAGTTGAGTGTTTCTGCATCCACCGGGAAATAACCCACTGTTGCGCCATATTCCGGGCACATATTCGCAATTGTGGCCCGATCCGCAAGCGTCATATTGCTCAAACCAGGACCAAAAAATTCCACAAATTTGCCCACGACGCCATACTGCCGCAGCATTTGCGTCACAACCAAAACCAGATCAGTAGCCGTTGCGCCTTCCGGCAGCGCGCCCATTAATTTAACGCCAACAACATCAGGCGTGAGCATATAAATCGGTTGTCCCAGCATCACCGCTTCCGCTTCAATGCCGCCGACGCCCCAAGCAACAACGCCAAGTCCATTAATCATCGTCGTATGTGA
Organism: uncultured Chloroflexia bacterium; assembly: GCA_963701435.1. Taxonomy (GTDB): domain Bacteria; phylum Chloroflexota; class Anaerolineae; order Promineifilales; family Promineifilaceae; genus JAACFF01. Next base: position 265,333 of record CAVPAL010000007.1, read on the forward strand.
ATCCGTGCCGACAAGACTATCCGGAAATGCCACCTGCCCATCCCCCTCTGCTTTTGTCATCACGACCTGACCCAGATACTCCAAATTAACCTGATGAACAATCCCGGTGGCCGGTGGAACCACGCGGAAATTTTCGAACGCCTCCTTACCCCATTTCAGAAACTCATATCGCTCATGGTTACGCTGGAATTCCCGTTCAGCGTTATACATGAGCGCAAAAGCAGAACCAAAGCGGTCTACCTGCACGGAGTGGTCAATTACCAGGTCAACCGGCACCTGCGGATTAATTTTCTTTGGATCGCCGCCGAGGCGAGCCATCGCGGAACGCAGTGCAGCCAGATCAACCACGGCGGGCACGCCAGTAAAATCTTGTAAGATAACGCGCCCTGGCTTAAATGGGATTTCATTTTTTTCTGGCGCAGCAGCCTGCCAGCCGGCAAGCCGGGTTACATCTTGCGGCATTACCTCATAACCATCACAACTGCGCAATAAAGCTTCCAACAGAACCTTGATAGAAAATGGAAGCCGCGCAATATCCCCATATTCAGCCAATTTATCCAGGCGATAATACGCATAATTGGCGCCTGGCAACTGCGCCCGCGCACCAAAATAATCAAAATGTTGTGTCATAAATCACCTCACTTCTGACATTACAATCTCGTCATGCGTATTATAGGTAATTGACAGAAAGTAAACAAAAAAGATGGCAACTATAAGGACAATTGGTTCTCGAGTGAACCTGACAGGTCTAGCTGAATGATTACAAAAGATGTTGAATATTCCGAATCCAGCATCCACAAACTGATTTTTGCATCTATAACACTCACAACGTATACTGATGTTAACAGATTGTTAACAATCAAAAGGCAAAAATTGGGTACCGAATAAGATCAATTTATGAGTCCTGCTTTCATTATTCTTCTTATCAGCGCTTTATTATTTGATTTTCTGAATGGATTTCATGACAGCGCCAATATCGTAGCAACACCAATTGCTTCCCGCGCCCTCGCTCCTCGAAGAGTTTTAATTTTAACTGCCCTGGCACATTTTATCGGACCGTTTTTGTTTGGCGTCGCCGTCGCCGAAACAATTGGAACCGGCATAACCGATCCTGACAACGTAACGATGGCGGTTGTCATTGCCGCTATGTTGGCGGCGGTTATTTGGAATATTGTGACCTGGTATTATGGCATTCCTTCCAGCTCATCCCATGCTCTAATCGGTGGGCTTGTTGGCGCGGTCATTGTTTCAGCAGGCGTGCAAGCAATCAATGTAGCCGGGCTGGCAAAAGTAGGCGCTGCTTTAATATTTTCCCCTATTTTAGGAATCGTCGTAGGCTACTTATTGATGCACATCACGCTTTTTCTAACACGCGGGGCGACGCCAAAAATCAATACTTTTTTCAAGAAATCTCAGTTAGTAACGGCCGTTGGCCTGGCGCTTAGTCATGGCGCAAATGACGCACAAAAAACAATGGGCATCATCACCCTTGGTCTTGTTGTCGAAGGCATGATTAATGAATTTGTGGTGCCAACCTGGGTAATCTTTTTGAGCGCCAGCATGATTGCTCTTGGTACAGCTTTGGGGGGGTGGCGCCTCATTCGCACATTAGGCTTTCGCATTTATAAAATTCGTCCGGTACATGGGTTTGTTTCACAAATTTCCGGTTCGGCCATTATTTTAGCGGCAGCATTATCGGGGGGGCCGGTCAGTACGACCCAGGTCATGAGCGCATCAATTATGGGAGCAGGTTCGGCCGAAAGACTTTCAAAGGTACGCTGGTTGATTGGTTATGACATGTTAGTGGCCTGGATGCTTACCATCCCTGTCTCCGCTATTCTCGCTGCTTTATTATATTTTCCACTGAACTTGTTAGAATATTGAGCTTGCCCTAGAGGAGAGAACCCCATGAATTGGTTCAAACGCTTCTTTAAACCACCACAAAACAACTTCCCGGAATTATTGATTCAACAAGGCAATTATGCCGTTGCAAGTGTAGAGGCATTGCGAGATTATTTAAAAAAACCAAGTGCGAAGCGCAGCGCCGACGCCCGGCAAATGGAAAAAGAAGCCGACGAAATCCAACGCATTCTGATCCACGAACTGGAAGACACTTTTGTAACTCCGTTGGATCGAGAGGACATATTCGCACTCTCACGTGCAATCGACAATTTCATCGACTATGTATATGATACGGTTGCCGAGTTGGAAATTTTTGAACTCATGCCGTCGGAATCCATGGTTGATATTACGCTGCTGCTGCTCGAAATGGCTACGGAATTACACCTGGCCACCGAGCGATTAATTGATCATCCACGGGTAGCTAACGAACATGCTCGTCGCGTGAAAGGGTTGGAAAACAGGGTAGAAAACGCCTATCGCCAAAGCCTGGCAACAATGTTTAATGGCCCACAAGATATAGCCCATATTATGGAGATGTTAAAGACGCGAGAAGTTCTGCGTCATATGTCAAACGCCTCTGACCAGGGTGATCGCGCCGCTGATATTATCCTGGATATTGGGATCAAATGGGCGTAAGCCAACCATCGTGACGGATAGGTAAATTTTGTACAACTATACAGCTAGACCTGTCTGGTTTACTCGAGAAGCAATTGTCCTAAAGGGCAAAACCTGACTGGGCTCTCGGGTACCCGAATTGTTATAATTTTGTAAATTTAGATATTGCGCATTGACCCATATTAACGCTATAACATATTTATGGCGTCTCTAGTTTTTCAATCCGGTTATCTGGGTCTTTTTCTGGTCAGTTTTCTCGCTTCTACCCTGCTGCCTCTGGCGTCTGAGTTTTTTGTGGTGGCCATGCCGCGTCTTGGATACAACACCTGGCTCGTAGTGTTGTTTGCCACAGCAGGCAGTTTTTTGGGGTCATTAACCAATTATTTCGTAGGCCTGAAAGGAACAGATTTTGTATTGTCGCGCTATATTTCTATCAAGGTGGAAACCTTGGCCAAAGCGGAGCAATTTTATTCCCGGTGGGGACCAATTGCGTTGTTTTTTTCGTGGGTTCCATTCATTGGCGATCCATTAACGGCCGTTGCCGGCGCCCTCCATATCAATTTACGCGTCTTTATTTTCTGGGTTCTCCTGGGTAAAACGCTGCGGTATTTGGCGCTTGTGGGCCTGGCAAATAAGGTACTCAGTCTCCCTTTTTTCTCTTAATCCCTCATGCGCAACAAAAATTGCGTGAAAATTATAGCCTAATTCATATTTAACTTGCCTGCGAATGGTATAATATCATTTAACTTTTTTACTCTTTGCGACTTTGGCGACCGTCTGAAACACGCCATTTTAATATTAAGGAGGAATCTATGAAACGCGCAGCATTTTCGCTTGCAGTTTTCGCCCTGATCATGTTATGGGCGCAATCTTTCAGACAAACTGAAGCTGCTTTAGCCGAATTACCTTCAGTGGTTTATTTAGGAGAAGGAGCAGGACAATATTCAGTTAATCCGGGAGGAGATTTTATTGTAAAACGTTTGTACCCATTCCGGTTTGATTTTGAACCCGGCGTGTCCTATACGGCCGTCGCCGGCGAACGCGTTTGGGGTATGTATGGCAGTACCGAAGCGCCGCCCGCCGTTTATGACGCCTGGAATGAATTTGGTGAGGTGCAGGCAGGTTGTTTGATTGATTATATTGGTATTGATGATGATCTGGACGGCCGCCTTAACCGCTTCTATCTAAATGGAGCAGTGATCCACACCATTGCAGAGGGCATGGTTTTTAGCGGGGAATTTATTGTGCCGGAGGATGGACAGTTGCGCATGTTTGCCGAGGACAGCGTCGGCGGCTGGGTTACCGTTTGTGAAGAGGTTTTAACACCAACTCCAGACCCCTCCGATACACCCACCAATACGCCGCCGCCAACTGAAACAGCCACCAATACACCGACGCCAACGATTGATCCCTCAGTCACCCCCAGCGTCACCCCCACAGACGAGCCAGGCTCTACCGTAACATCCACGGCCGAGCCGACGGAAACTGAATCACCGCCAGACATAACAGCAACCCCAACAACGACGCCCACACCTGGGTTTGAAGAACCACCACCCTTGCCAACGCCTACCAAAGAGCCACGTGAAAATGCTTGCCTGCGCATTAACTTTGAAATCAGCGGAGACGAAGCCTTACGTGGCCTATTTGTTGTCCAAGAAGTTGGCGGCCGCGTGTTGGCTTCCTGGTATGCCGAAGAAGGGTGGCAGGACAGCGGCTGGATCAAAGATATTGACATCACATTCCCCTCGGTATATGTTCAGGTACTCTACTACAGTGGACCAGGGGCAGACCCGATTGTCATGCGCATTCTCAATCCGGCGCCCGATTCTGAGTATGGTTGGCTGGGACGCGGCATGTGTCATGCCCTGGAGGTCGGTTGGCCGTAAAACCGTTTTCAAGTTTACATAACAACAAATGAGCTAAACGGCCGTTTCTTACGACGCTTGTCAGGAAACGGCCGTTTTTTGTTTCAACTACAAAATTATTCCTCTGTAACCCTCCAAACCTTCTGTTTGTAATCCAATTTACAAAAACCTCATCTTCGAACAAAACGCCCAAATCTTCACGCACAGTTAACGAAGGCGCAGCCTAACATTTCACGCCAAGTTCATGTATTTTCTCTGGCAGTTGTGGCAACATTCAAAGCGGTAATCACCAATTGTAGTATCAAAAAATGAAAGTTGAATCAGCCTTGTCAGCGCACATCACACCCAACATCGCGCCCACCCGTTTGGCCCAGGTTCAACAAGGTATAGGAAGGAAATGAAACGCATAGCAGCAACCACAGGATTATTAACATTTCTAGCCGCAATCTGGCTTCTGTCCCAACAACATGTCGTCGCCGACACAATGGCGCCAACTTCATTGGTCTATTTAGGAGAATCAGGCGTATACGAAATTGAGCCGGATGGCAACTTCATTGTCAAGCGGTTAGGGCCGTTTCGTTTTGATTTTGAGGCCGGCCCGACATATACGGCCGTTTCTGGCGAGCGCGTCTGGTCTTTTACAGGCACACACAATATTCCCCCGGCCCACTTCCACGACTGGGAAAGCTTTGGCCAGGTGCAAGCCGGCTGCGTCGTCGAATACAGCGGCATCGATGATGACCAGGACAATCGCATCAACCAGTTCTTCCTAAACGACAATCTTATCCACACCATCAATCAAGGGATGGTCTTTAGCGGCAAATTTATAGTTCCTACAGCCGGCGAACTACGCGTCTTTGCCGGCGACAGCGCTGGATTTTGGGTGAAAATCTGTGAAACCATCGCCACACAAACGCCAAGTCCATCGCCAACTGTTGAACCAACAGTTACAATCACGCCCACTCCTGTTACCCCAGAACCAACACTCATCTTCGAACCAGTTGATATTTACCCAATAAAAGGCGTCAAAGTCACGTCCACGCCAAGCCCAACAGTGGAACCCACCACAGTACCCCAAGTTACTCCCACCGAAGCCCCGCCGACCTCCACGCCACAGGTCAGCCCCACGCCAACCAAAGAACCGCGCTTAGATGCCTGCCTGCGCTTTAATTTTGAGGTCAGCGGAGATGTCGCTGCCAAAGGACTCTATATCGCTCAGGAAGTTGGTGGGCGTCACCTGGCTTCCTGGTATGCAGAAGATGGCTGGCAGGACAGCGGCTGGATCAGAGACATCGACATCACCTTCCCATCAGTATATGCGCAAGTGCTTTACTACAGTGGACCCGACGCCGATCCAATCAGAATGGAAATTGTCAATCCGGCGCCCGACAGCACAGACGGCTGGTTATCACGCGGAATGTGTCACGCCCTGGAAATTGGCTGGCCGGAGTAGGTAAACCGGTTAGACTAAAAACCTGGCAGGTCTTGAAATCGCCAGACTCCGGTTTCACATTATTCGCATTTCACACTGTTTATTGCTAATGTAGAGACTATGATTCCACCACGCTGGCGAAAAGTTTTTAAGGATTTATGGTCAAACAAGACGCGTACAATCCTGGTCTTGTTCTCGATTGCTATTGGCGTGACTACCATTGGCATGGTCATGACCTCCCAACTCATTGTCGAGCGGGACTTGCCCGAGGTATATGTCGCCATTAACCCGGCCAGCGCCACAATCTATACTCTCAGTACCTTTGACGACGATCTGGTTGATGCCATTCGAGCCATGCCCGAAGTGAGTGCGGTTGAAGGGCGTCGTTTCGTGAACGTACGCTTTCAGACAGAATCAGGCGAATGGCGTAATATGCAAGTTTATGCCATCCCCGATTTTGAAAATATTACCGTCAATCAGATCAATTCTGAATCGGGTGAATATCCTCCTGCTACCCAATCAATCCTGATTGAACGCGCCTCTTTTTCCCCTACACTAGGATTAGGCAGCGCTGAGGTAGGAGATCAACTCATTATTGAACCCCCTGACGGAAGAAAACGTGAAGTAACGATTTCCGGCTCTGTCCATGATCTCAGCCAGCTCCCAGCCTTTATCCAGGGTTCAGCCTATGCCTATGCCACATTCGAAACGCTGGAATGGATGGGAGAGCCAAAAAATTATAATCAACTTGTTTTTGTTGTCGCCGATAACAAATTCGACATTGACCATGTTAAAAATGTAGGCTTATTAATCCAGGATCGCCTGGAAAAAAGCAGCGTCCCCGTATTATTTACACTCGTTTTCCAACCGGGAGAACATCCGGCCCAAACTTTCCTGGACACGCTTGGATTGTTATTGGGCGCAATGGGCCTCCTATCACTTTTGCTGAGTAGTTTTCTCATTATCAATACCCTGTCAGCCATCCTTGCTCAGCAGGTTAAACAAATCGGCATCATGAAATCCATTGGCGCCAGAACTCGCCAGATAACAGCCATGTATCTTGTCATGGTGAGCCTTTTCAGCATAATGGCCTTAATTATTGCCGTTCCATTAGGCGCAGTTGGGGGCTGGCTGTTGGCAAGTACATTTGCCGGTTTCTTGAATTTTGACATTTCAGGTCTGGCAATCAATCCGCAGGTTGTGGTGGTTCAAGCGGTCATCGCATTGGCCGTGCCTATGTTGGCTGCAATCTTCCCCATTGTGCGTGGTGTGCGCGTTTCGGTGCGCGAGGCTATCAGCGACCAGGGAATCTCGGTTGGGGGATTTGGTACAAACGCTATCGATCGTTTTATATTGGGAATTAGAAAGGTCGTGCCAATGGAGCGACCCGCTCAAATTTCTTTACGCAATACGTTTCGCCGCAAAGGGCGCTTGATACTAACGTTGGTGACGCTTTCACTCGCAAGCGCTATTTTTATCTCGATTTTCAGCGTGCGCGCCTCATTACAAAAATCAATGGATGATGCCCTCAATTTCTTTGATTTTGACGTGCAGGTACAGCTTAGCCGGCCATACCGGACGGATCGTCTTGAACGCGTTGCAATGAGCGTGCCTGGGATAGAGGCAGTTGAAAGCTGGGGATTTGGCAACGTGCGCCGCGTGCGACCTGACGGAAGTGAAAGTGACAGCATTATTGCCTATGCGCCTAATGCGGATTCACCAATATTAAATCCGACCATCGTTGAAGGTCGCTGGCTGCTTCCCGACGACACCAATGCGGTTGTCTTAAACACCGAAGTCTTGCGCAACGAAGAAGAGTTAAAAGTCGGCGATACCGTCACATTAAACGTCAACGGCCGTGATTCCGACTGGGTTTTGGTTGGGATTGTGCGCGGTATTTTGACCGGCCCTAATGCGTTTTTCAATTATCCTGCTTTTAGCCGCGTCACGAGGGAAGTCGATAGGGCCACCGTGCTCATGACCTCAACTACCAGCAAAGACCCGGAGGTTTTGACCAAAACAGCTCAACTGCTGGAAGATACGATGCGGCGCAGTGGTTTACGCGTTGAATTGACCCAAACGATTGTACAAACACGCGCTATTATCAATTCTGTTTTTAACGTGATTATCTTTTTCCTGCTCCTTATGGCTGTCCTTCTAGGCACGGTCGGTGGATTGGGCTTGATGGGAACGATGAGCATTAATGTACTTGAACGCACGCGCGAAATTGGGGTCATGCGTGCAATAGGGGCATCGGATAGGGCCGTTTTGTGGATAGTCTTGTTAGAAGGCATGTTTATCGGGCTTGTGAGCTGGTTAATTGGCGCACTGTTTTCGTTTCCACTGAGTAAATTGCTGGCGGACGCAGTCGGTTCAACTCTGCTGCAATCCGCTCCAAGTTTTGCATTTTCGGTTTCAGGCTTGATTTTATGGCTTGTGGTTGTGGTGCTTCTGTCTGCATTTGCCAGCTTTTTGCCGGCGCGGCGCGCTTCCAGTTTAACGGTACGTGAGGTCTTGAGCTACGAGTAAACAACAGGCAGGCATCTTGCGCTCGTTGTTAATTTATTACGGTAATCCCTGGCGAAATAAGCAGCTTGTACGTTTCTACTGCCAGTTCATTCAGCCCGGCGATTTATGTTTTGACATTGGGGCGCATGTCGGCAACCGGATTTGGGCATGGTCACGTATTGGGGCGACTGTGGTAGGAGTAGAGCCGCAGCCAGCCTTAATGCGCTGGCTGCAGCGTTTTTTCGGCCGTTCAGCACACGTCAGTTTACGGCAAGAAGCCGTTGGCGCAGAAATTGGCCGCGCCATGATGTTTGTCAGCTCAAAAAACCCGACTGTGACGACTTTGTCACAAGAATGGTTAAGCGCCGTGAAACAAGACCCAAGTTTCGCGAGTGTAAGCTGGGAAACGGCCGTTACCACGCCAGTAACCACCCTTGACCAGCTCATCAAAGAATATGGGATGCCTGTTTTCTGTAAAATTGATGTAGAGGGATTCGAACTCGAAGTGCTGCAAGGACTTTCCCAACCCATCCAAACCCTGTCATTTGAATATATCGCCGCAGCCACAGAAATTGCCCACGCCTGTGTTGACCGTCTTCAAACGCTGGGCGTCTACGAGTTTAACTGGTCGCCAGGTGAAAAACAGAAGTTACAATTTTCCACCTGGCGCACCGCTTCAGAAATACACACACAAATCAACCACTTTGCCGGCAAAACCGGACAAAGCGGCGATATTTATGCGCGTCTCTATCAAGGATAAACACAAGCTGCGTTGTTTATCCTTTGCCACGTCGCCGAATCATTAAAATTGGCGCCTGACGGCGAAGCTACCTGTGTACCGGTGAACTGCGCCTGCGCCATGCCGCTAAATGGATCCGCCAAGGAAGCCAGTTCAGCCGGGATATTTATTGAAAATTCAGCCACCCAGCCGCCAGGCGTTTCACCAGTTGCAGAATTCCAATTGGTAGTCGCATAAGTTGTATCCCATGCGCTGTCTTGACCGGCCCATACCTGAGTTACCCCGTTGCGAAAGACCAGAAAATGTCTATCAGCGGCGTCAATTACCTGATTATTTGTTGTGTCCACAAACCAACTGGCGGCGTCATTAGATTCATCTGAAGGATCGCTAATAAGATACGCCAGATAAAGATTGGAGGCGTCGCGTACAGCATATACCTGTACTTGACCCGAACCAAAGCTGGTCATGGGCGCATCCGGCCATTCAAGGGGGTCAAAGGAGCCATCAATCGTTGGCGCAGACGTTATACAAGCCAAGTTCCAGCCATCTACAACCATAGGGCCAGGCAGTGGCGTTTCTGTCGGCGTGGCCGTCAGTGTAGGCGTTGCTGTGGCGGTAGCTGTATCGGTCGGCGGTGCGGTCGGCGGCGCGCTCGTAGCCGTATCTGTCGGCGGAACAGGCGTAGAGGTATCGGTTGGGGGCACGGCCGCAGCTGTTTGGGTCGCTGAAATGGATGTCGCCGTCGCATTCGCAGAAGCGGCCGTAGCCGTCATCGCGGCAGCCGTTCCGGCTCCACCGGCAATAGCAGTTTGTGTAGCGGCGACGGCCGTTTGCGTGGCATTATTAGAACCGGCGGCGGCTGTTTGCGTGGCAGCGACAGCCGTACTCGTCAAATTGCCCGCTATTGCCGTTTGGGTCGCCGCAATCGCAGTGCCCGTCGCGTTACCAGGACCTGCAAGCGCCGTTTGCGTCGCAGCAACAGCAGTTTGAGTTCCAAATATACCGGATGTTGGCGTAGGCGTAACGCTAGGTCCTACAGGCGTGTGGGTCGCCGTTTGTGTTTTGCCAATGGGATCAAACGGGTCTAAAGGATCTGATCCAATCACCAGGACTTCCTGACCATCGCTAAAGGTATCCTTGTCGGTGTCAGCGCGCTTGGGATCCGTTTTATATTGTAAAACCTCCAGGCCATCGTTCAAGGCATCCCCATCGGTATCAGATTTGAGCGGATCGGTGCCCAATACCAGGAATTCCTGACCATCACTCAAACCATCCCCATCCGTATCCGGATTCCTGGGATCGGTGCCAATGAGGTCTTCCTGACCATTGCTTAAGCCATCCCGGTCAAAATCTCCTGCCAGATCGGCCGTCGCTGCGGCTGAGGTTAACGTGGCGGCGGCGGAGGTTGCTGTCGCTATATCATTGGCCAAAATGGTTTGGGTAGCGAGTGCGGTTTCGGTGGCGGCAACGGCCGTTGCAGTCGTGGCCGAAATTATTCCCCCCGCTTCTAACGTCAGCGCAACTGACGTTTGTGTTGCCTGAATGTCAGCAGCCGGCAAGCCAGGCGTGCCTCCATCCGGCGGCTGATTCGACCGCGTCCAACTAATTAACATGGCAATTGAAACCAGGCCGCACGCAAATACCAACAAAAAGAGAAGACCGTACAACAACCAGGGCGGCAGTCGCCCCCCAATCTCCGCCTCGCCCGGCAAGGATTGCTGGCCGCCTCGAGGCGAAACAACATTTACTTCAAACGGATAAATTTCGGCCGAGCCAAGTAATTTTTGCTCACGCGCCTCAATCTCCAGCGGAATTTGAGCAACTTGATTGGGCTGTAGTGGAATGCGCCCTTTCTCACCATAAAAACGCAAGGCGTCATTGGGATCACGTCCGGTGACAATCACATTGCCAGGCGCATTTCCTAAACTTTGTACCCTCACCACCACCTGATCCGGCACACGAATCTGCTGTGGTTCCAGACTGGCGGAGAAGCTGAAAAATGGTTTAATCACCAGGTTGATCGAGGCCGAGACCTCAATCGTTGCATATTGTTGAGAAATAAGCTCCATCCGTACGCGCTGCCGGCCAGTAGGTATATTACGATCACGCGGCGGGCTAACAACAAACATAAGCGGCAGCGTTTCGCCTGCCTTAATCGGTACAAATCTGAGTGGTGTAGTAATCCATTCCTGGGGAATACCGTGAACACGCAAGGACACACGGTCATTTTGCGCTCCCTGGTTTGATACTTCTACCCGAATTTCGACCTGGCGACCCGGATCAACTTCATATGTTTCTTGCAATGGAAACATTGCCAGGGGTTCCACCAACTGCTGTGCGCCGGGCGTTGTAACGCCCAAAGTCGCGGCCGCAGCGCCCAATGCAAGTGCATCCACCGCCACTTCTGGCCCTTCTAACACCAATTCATAAGGCCCAATGCGCAGGATAGAACCGGGAGAAATCGGGCTGGGTTCGTTGGCGCGCAGCCGGCGGTTATCAATCCAGGTACCGTTGATTCCGCCCAAATCAACAACTTCCCATCCCAACGATGTCGCCTGCAATCGGGCATGATGGCGTGAAACGCCCTCGGCAGGCAGAACAATGCCATTGTCTGCATTTCGCCCAATTGTGAACACGGCCTGATCGAGCGGGACGATACTGGTCGGATGATTTGGCGTCTTTATGTGGATTTCATACCCTTCAGGCGGCGCGTCAACCTGGTCCAAGATATTTAATTCCTGGCGCATCATAATTCGTGTGGGCGCGCCCTCAAGGGCAACCATCGCGCTGCGCAGACCGTTGGCCATATCCCGGCCGGTTTCGAAACGATCCTCCGGGTTTTTGGCCAGCGCTTTGGCGAGCAAGGCGTCGATTAATTGTGGCGCGTCAGTCCGGAAGTCAGTAACGGGAGCCGGCTGTTTGCCGCGTCGGTGAGTAGAAATTGCATCTGCCAGGGTTTGAAACTTAAATGGGAGACGGTTGGTAAATAGTTCATATAACACAACGCCCAACGAATAGAGGTCGGAACGGCCGTCCAGCGGGCGCCCCTCACATTGTTCCGGAGACATGTAGGTGGGCGTGCCGACAGTCGCGCCGCTTTGAGTCATCGGCGTGCCTTCCATCAGCTTGACCAGACCAAAGTCGGTCAGTTTGGCGCGAAACGCCTGTGCCCCTGCCTCGTCCGGGTGGCTCAGGCGTTTGAGCAAAATATTCCCCGGTTTCACATCCCGGTGAACGACCCCTTTTTCATGGGCATAATCCAGCGCTTCCGCAATTTGGATGCCTATCTGTAAACTCTGGTTAAAGGGCAAAAACTTATTTACACGTTGCAGTCTTTGTAAATGTTCGCGCAAGCTGCCGCCGTCAATATATTCCATTGCAATAAACAAACCTATATCAGACGCGCCAAAATCGTAAATTTGGACAATCGAGGGTTGATCAAGGCGAGCCGCAGTCTGCGCCTCTTGCACCAGGCGGCTGCGAAATTCTTCTTGCCGGGCGAAATGACCATGCATCAACTTAATCGCGACTCTACGTTGTAGATTCAGGTCAAAGCCACGATAAACCGTGCCCATGCCGCCATCTCCCAACAGAGAGTCTAATCGATAACGTTGGTTAATTGTTTGCCCGATAAAGGTGTTGTTCATTGGTGTCTCCGAGATAGTAATGACCAGTTACTATTTCCAATTTGAGCAGGTCCAAAATCTAATGCAAATTGCACGAATCCCACGAATTTAAGGTTTTTATTCGGGTTATTTGTGTCATTCGTGTCAAATATCTTGATCTACTTAATCTGGGTATACCCTAAGCTTCAAACAATATGGTTCTCAATGTCTGCAAAAATAATTCTATCTCTGCTTGACCAATCCAAAAATGAGTCACTGCTCTGAACCTGCGCTGACCATGGGTTCCTAACCAGATATTGCTACGGTCGCACAACTGCTCGACCACCTCACGCCCGCTTAACGGAACCTCATCCGCCAGGTTGAAAAATACCATATTTGTCCTGACCATGTCTATATCCAGCGTTACGCCGGGAATCTGTGCCAGACCTTCCGCCAAAACACGGGCATTTGCATGATCCTCTGCCAGACGATCCACCATCTCATTAAGAGCCAAAATGCCGGCCGCAGCCAAAATGCCAGCCTGCCGCATTCCGCCGCCTAAGGCTTTGCGAGTACGTCGGGCGCGATAGATGAATTCAGCCGAACCACAGATTACAGAGCCAACCGGCGCGCACAATCCTTTACTCAAACAAAAAGTAACTGAATCAACATGCCGGGTGATTTCCCGCGCGTCGATGTTCTGCGCAACGGCCGCATTGAATAAGCGCGCGCCGTCCATGTGAATCTGAAGTCCATGCTTGCGAGCAACATTGTTTATATCGGCATAATAGTTTGGCGGCAGCGGATAACCATGTTTTTCACCATAGCTGTTTTCAACATGAATTAAACGCGTGCGCGGCAGGTGCGGATCATCATCCGAAACTGAATTGGCTACCTGATCAAGATTGAGCTGGCCAAAGGCGTCGGTCGGCAGGACACGCGGGAAAATGCCGCCCAGCGCCGCCACGCTGCCCGCTTCCCACTGCATCACATGATTGTCGTGTCCCACAATAATTTCATCGCCGCGTCCGGCATGGGTCAACAAGCCCACCAGGTTGCCCATCGTGCCGCTGGCGACAAAAAGACCAGCCTCTTTGCCGGTTTTTTCGGCTGCCAGCGCTTCGAGCGCATTCACAGTTGGATCTTCACCATATACATCGTCCCCCACAACGGCCGTCGCCATTGCCTCCCGCATCGCCGGTGTGGGCCAACTGACGGTGTCGGAACGAAAATCAATTCTATCCATGTCTGAAGTTTACGTAATATTAGGGAGATTGCAAGCGAAGCCGAATGCTTCTGGTCTGGGCTGCAATTCGTGTTACGATCGCATGCATGCAGCCTTGTATTCAGCATTTAATCTGCCCGCTTTGTGGAGGCGCTTTTAGGGAGCACGGCCGTTCCCTTTTTTGCGCCCAAAATCACACCTTCGACATTGCCCGCCAGGGTTATGTTAACTTGATTCCGGGCGGCGTCAGAACGGCTAGATTCCCCGGCGACGACAGCAAAATGGTACAGGCAAGGCGTCGTTTTTTGGCCGCTGGCCATTTTCAGCCGCTTGCCGATGCTGTAGTTGGCTTACTTGTCGAATATATTGATGGCTACGCGAATTTTGACGAGACGGCCGTTCTCGATATTGGCTGTGGCGAAGGATACTACCTGGATCAAATCCAAAATCGCCTGGCTGACCAAACCACCAGAGCTTGTTTTTACGGCGTCGATTTGAGCAAAGAGGCCGTGCGTTTGGCCGCCGCAAAGCATAAACAAGCCCGCTTTTTAGTCGCCGATATCAACCACAATATTCCCTTTGCAAATCAATCTGTAAAGCTGCTCATCAATTTTTTTGCGCCCCGCAACCCGGCTGAATTTGCACGCATCAGTTCTCCGAATGGCTGGCTGCTAGTTGTGATACCGCAGCCGGATCATTTGCATGCACTCCGCGCCGCATATGGATTATTAGCAATCGAAACAAATAAACAGCAGCATTTGTTAGACAAAACTGCGGCCTATTTTGAGCTAGGCAAACAGCAAATATGCCAATTTCCGCTCTCTTTGACACCTGAGGACCTGCAAAACCTGTTGCAAATGATGCCTGGCGCCCGTCATTCTATGCCCACGGAAATTGATTTATCCACAGTCGAGCAAACCCAAACCAGCGCCAGCGTGCAAATTTTGCTGTTCCAACGGAAGCTTTCAACACCCGGCGAATAGGTAATTCCCAGAAATTTTGCAACTATTCAGGCTTAGGTAAACCGCAGAAAATTCTTGAAAATAAGAGGATTTAGAAATTTGCGGTTTACTCCAGGAATTGGCAAAGTTTCCATGACCTTTATTTTTGATTACTTTTTGCCAATTACCTAAGCCCTTACCAGTCGTTGAGAAGTTGACCAGGTTTGGAAAACAATCCGGCAGGCGCACACTGAGGAACCAGTAAGTTCAAGGCGCCCGATTTGATTTCGCAGGTCATGGGAGTTTTACCGCTTGGGTCGCCATCGGTATGTACAGCAATTGATTGTTTGGTTGTCACACGAATTCGTCGGCCAAACAAACGCCGGACATCCGGCTGTTTCAGATGTTTCCCAAGCCACACATTGGTCAAATGACGCGTTAAATCCGTTTTGCCGCGCCCTTCAAAAAGCAGCACTTCAAAGAGACCATCATCCAGGCGCGCTTCCGGGCTAATGGTCAATAATCCGGCATAGCGGCGGCAGTTGCTGATCAATATAAGAATATAATCGTTTTCAAAACTGGATTCGTCAATTTCAACGCGGGCTGTGATATGTGAAAAGCGTGTTTCAATGACCGCTCCCTGTAGGGCATAACCAACTCGACCCAGTTTTTTGATCCAGGCGGGACGAGGTTCAATCTGGCTGACGGCAAAACTGTCGGCCCCAACGCCGCTCCATAACAGCCAGTAACGGCCGTTTCCGTCGCCGCCAACCGTATAACCGAGATCCATGGCATGCACGCGACCCGCATACAAAGCATCTGATGCACGCAGCAGTTGGGTATGATCAAAACGTTTGGGCATGGGCAGCCCCAGTTCACGCGCAAAAGAATTTGCCGTGCCGGACGGCAGCGGCGCCATCACCGTTCTCGAGCCGGCCAGACCATTGGCCACCTCCCCCAATGTTCCATCGCCTCCGGCCGCAATCACCAGCCGCTTTCCAGACTGAGCCGCATCGCGGGCCAGTTCCGTTGCGTGCCCCGCCGCTTCCGTCGGCCAAAGAGTGACCTCCCAACCACGCACGCGCCACATATCCGCTACCAGTTCAACAACAGCCGATAAATTCAGATTCCCGGCATGTGGATTATAAATTATCGCTGCGGCACTCATACTTTACGGCCGTTCCACTAACGGCAAAAACAAACGGCTTGTTTCAAGCCCAAATTCAATTTCAGCCATCACTTCCGGCTCGCTTCGGCCGGTTTCTTCCCACAAGTCAAAGAGAATTTCACCGTTGTTGTAACCGGGATTTGGATTATTGTCACGCAAAAATTCAATATATTCCTTCGAGGCTGTTTGATACAACAGTCGCACGACGCCATATGCCACATTTTCCGGCAGGCTGTATGCAGTCGTGTCCCAGAACTGTCCATCAGCATACATTGTCGCGTCAGGCTGACCGTCAGAGTAAGGCGCAGCCCAGGCGGCGTTGTAGGTCTCGAAATTATATCCGCGCGGCGGAATGCGATTATCACTGACAATCTGATTGTTCAAAGCGAAATGGAATGAAGCTCCGGCTTCCAGGTCTAACGTTTCGGCCCAATCCGCAGTTAAGCCTTGTTTGGATTCATACACCTTCAGCGTTTGATCTGAACCGTATCCTTGCAAAACGGCCGTTTCCACATCATACGCGCCAGAAGTAAACACCAAATTATGCCCCGCATCATAGCCTTCGACCTGAAGCCACATGCGGCGCCCTTCAACATAGCCGGAAGGTAGTTTATGCCCGCTATGATTCAGCACCGTCACAAAAAGCTCGCTGCCGCTGCGATAAACATCCAGATCAGCCGCATTTTGCAGCATATAGCGCGCACGCTCAATACCGCTCAGCAGCGCATCGGCCCGCGCCTGTTCTTGCTCAAAAAGGACGCCAAATTCAGGATGCGCCAGAATAGTTTTTGGAACCCAGGTGTTTGCGCCGGTCAAATCGTGCAGCGGCATGTTGTCCCGAATGACAAAACTGTCGCCAAAAGCGCCGGCCGCGCCGGTTACATCATGCATGTGGCAATCCTGGCAGCTTGAAACAATAGATTTGTTGCCGCCAAACTGGGGCGCATAAACGCCTTCAGGCGTATTGAAGCTGCTCAAACGCCATTCACTGTAGGTGCGCTCGATGGGGAAACCCTGGGCCGGATCGCCTGGCTCATCCAGGGGGTTGGGCTGGAAACTCTGGGTTACTGCGTCCCAGGTAAAAACCGGATTGTTTATATCGTGGCAGGTTCCACAAAACGCGGATTCCTGGTGATATGGTGAAATTTGGGTTGGTTTGGCGCCGGCAAATTGATGTGGGTCAAAACCCAGGTCGGCGGTAACATCAAAGGGGCCACGCCGGAAATCCAATACGTCAACAATCATTGAACCACTTCCGATGGTTGTTACTGGCGGTGTTATCGCGGCCAAGATAGCGGAATCCCGTTCAGGATTCTCCGGATCGGGAACCGGATCGACCATGCGGTGACAGAAGGCGCATTGTACGCCTTCTTGATCCAGGGCATTCATCTCCGAACCATCGGGGTTTGAGGAACGGCCGTCCAGCCAGCCGCGCGGCATATGACAGCGCAAACAAAATTCACCGCTGTTGGCTGCGCCCGCATTGGCGACATCTAAGGCGGCATAAAACAGCGGATCACGACCAGCCTGGGCCATCATACTACCCTGCCAGGTATGCCAGGTTTCAGTTTCAGGCGCCTGGCCTGTCTGGCCGCTGTAAAATGCATGGCAGCTCGCACAGCTTGTGGGCGACGCCAGGCTGTCTTGTAATTGTTCTGGCTGTGTGCCAGGTAAAAAGAAATCACGCGGCGTGCTGGGTACGGGATTTATGTCGGGGTGATTTTCCGGCAGGGCCGCCAATACAGATGATGCATGCGGTTTTGCAAACAAGGTGACGCCAACAATTAAAAGACCTGTGACCAGGCCAAAGGAAATCAGAAGCGGGGGGATCCTGTGCTGCATGAGTAGCTCTCCTCCGAGTTTGTTTTGTAAGTTGTTGGTATTATAATCCTGCTCGTTTGTTAGCGCATATTACGCGGCGCAATAGTTAATTTTTAGCGGTAGGTGGCTTTTGCAAAGTAAACAAAGTCGTTGGTTTCAGCTTTTGGCTTTTTTGTCGGGTTTGGTTTTATTTTCAGCTCACGCGGGAACCAGTGCAGCAACGCTGGCTCAGAACGTCCTTCAGGATACGGCCGTAACGCCTAACGCCACGCCAGTATCCGATCCACGCTTTGGCGCCATTGAGTCCTTTTGGGCGCCGCAGGAAGCTGCTGAGCTGGGGGTTGGTTGGGAGCGCATTTTATTTTACTGGAATGAAATCCAACCCAAAGACGCCGATGATTGGAATACTTTGCACGTACTTGAAGAGTGGCTTGTGGAGGCAAATGCCCAAGATCGTGTTGTAATTGGTCTGTTAAAAAACACGCCCGCCTGGGCAACCGACGGCGACCCATTTTCCGGCGTGCCGCGCGGCCTTTATCTGCCGCATGATGATCCCAATAATTTGTGGGCCAATTACATTCGCCGCGTCGTGGCATATTATGCGCCGCGCGGCGTCCATAATTGGATTGTTTGGAATGAGCCGGAAATCAAAAAGGGAGTTTACGGGCATGAGTTCAGCGGCTCAGTGGAAGATTATTACCAGCTTTTGAAGGTCGCCTATTTAGTCGCCAAAGAAATGGACCCGCAAGCCGTTATTCACCTGGCAGGCTGGTCTTACTGGCATGATCCCGATTATTTGCGTCAATTTTTGAAAGTCGCCGCGGCTGATCCCACTGCCATTAAAAATGAGTATTATTTCGACTTAATTTCCCTCCACATCTATTTTCGCGTGGAAACTGTCTCTTCTTTGGTACAAGAAGTCGATCGGATTCAAAATTCCTTTGACGTTGATAAACCGATCTGGATTAACGAGACCAACGCCTCACCCAATCTGAATCCGTGGTGGCCGGTAAAACGGCCTGTTTTCCAGGTAGACCTCGATCAACAGGCATGGTATGTGGTGCAGGCGCATGCGCTTGGATTTGGCGCGGGCGCCGAAAGCATTGGCGTCTATAAACTAATCGATATTTTGCTGCCGGATGGAGGTGAGTCATTCGGTATTTTGCGTCCCGACTACAGCAAACGGCCGGCTTATCTGGCTTATAAAACAGTCATTGAACAATTACGTGGCTTTAACGGGCCGGCCCAGATACAAACTTTTCCCGATTATTTTTTGGTTAATTTCCCCTTACCGGATGGCGTCACCCGCATTTTGTGGACGCGCAAAGCCCGCACAATCACGCTGGCTGTGCCGGCGCTGGCTGAAACGGCCGTCATCGTAGACGCGCTAGGTCAGGAAGAACAGATTGCCGCCGATGATGGGTATTACGAAATCACGTTAGAAGGCGCACGCTGTGAAAAAGAGTGTGAAATTGGCGGGCCGCCGCTATTTTTAGTTGAGAAGGGGATCACATTGAGCGGTTATCCGCCAATTCCGAGGAGTCCACTTGAAGCAGCAACTGTCACACCCTTGCCAGAGATCACAGCCACATTTACGCCTTGGCCTACCAATACGCCCACGCCAACATCTACCTATACGCCAACCCCGACATGGACTCCCACCCAAACGCCTTCACCAACCTTGACGCCAACTGCAACGCCGACCATTACGCCTCCCCCCACGACCACAACGGCAAATACAGCTACAGCGACGCCATCGGCAACGGCCGTAACCACCACAAATTCGACCACCCCTCAATCCGAAACAGGATTTTTGTTGGGAATTAGCGGATTACTTGGAGCAGCGCTGCTTGGTCTTTACTTCGTGCGTCGCAAAAACCAGTAAGATTGGAGTAAAAATCTGATAGGAATATCCGATTTGGGCCATCTAAAATCGCCCAAACCGAATATTCACTGTTTATTACGGATACCCTGGATAATCTGTTGGCGGCGGCGGGTACGTTGGCGGCGCAGATGTCGGCGTTACATTTCCTGGATAATCTGTTGGCGGAACTTGAGATGTAGGCGTAGGCGGGATGGGGGAGCCAGTATGCGGCGTGGGTGTATTCGTTGGAATATCGGGCGTACCTGGGCCGGGCGGCGCTGCCGCCGCTGTAGATGCGCCTTCATCAGGTGAACTGGCCGCCTGCCCTGAACTGGGCGTAACTGTTTTTGTAACTGTCACGGTAGGCGTAGTTTGATCTTGCTCTGTCACAGCGGTCGTCGCCTTGCGCGTGGGAATATTCAGCGCAACAGGAATCTCGGCCAGGACAAAGCCATCTAAAGGCTCCGTGACGCTGGCAGCCAGCCACCCTTCCCGTCCGGTTTCCAGCAATACTTCATACCAGGCTCCGGTTCGATTTTTGGCAAAAGCCATCACTTCATCATCTACAAAAACAAATTCTAAAATCTCGAAACTAACGCCTGGCCCAAACCGCAAACTGGCCGAGGGAACTTTTATACGCAAATTAGGCCGAAACTGCGGCGTGGCTGTCAAAGGCATGGTTGCGGTTGGCTCCGGTGTACTGCTTGGCTCAAGGACAACAGCAGCAACTTTCTCTGGAGCTGGGGCATCAGTGGGAGGTTGTGCAAGCGCAACGGCCGTTTCCGTCGCTGCCAGATCAGAAGTCGGAGATATAACAACGACTGCCGGCGCCGTCTCGGCGCTTTGCTCGTCGCCTGAAAACTGATTGGCGGCCATCGCGCCCACGGCGACAAGCAGCAATACAACCAGTAAACCAATCGCCCATAAAGGGAACCTGCGGTTTTTACGTTGAACAGCTTGAGGCGGCAAAGTAGCGCCGCTTTGGCTACCGCCGCCTACTGCGCCTGTTGTAAGGGCAGTCTCTTCGGCGGGCAAACGGGTGGGCGATATTTCGATCGCGGTTGGCGGCGCAGGCTGTTGTGCGCCCGTATCAATGAGGGTCGCAGCGGCTGCAAGCCCCATCGCAGATTCAGTCAGCGGCTGTCCGGCAGCCACACGATGCAAATCCGCCGCCAGCGCGCCGGCGTTCGGATAACGCGCCTCTCGTTGTTTTGCCATAGCCCGATTGATGACAATTTGACAGTCAGGGGGCAAACCAGACTGCCGATCTAAAATGCGCGGCACCGGGTTCATTAAGTGCGCCATCATGACCCTGGCATGCGTATCAGCCTGGTAAGGCGGCTCGCCGGTCAGCATTTCAAATAGAATAATGCCCAGCATATAAATGTCGCTACGGCCGTCGATGGCCTTATCCCCGTGAATTTGTTCAGGGCTCATGTAGGCGGGCGTGCCGATGATGGCGCTGCCCGTCATGTTGGCGGTTGATTCTGATATGCGCACAATGCCAAAATCAGAAAGGTACGCATTGCCATCTTTATCGAACAATATATTGGCAGGCTTAATATCGCGGTGGATGATGCCTTTTTGGTGTGCGGCATCGAGTGCAGATGCGAGGCGATCAATAACAGGTATGGTTTCGTGCAGCGAGAAAGCGCCATGTTGTTTGAGGGAATTTGCCAAAGACCCACCGTCCAGGTATCGCATGACTAAAAATGGCTGGTCTTCCTCTTCGCCATAATCATAAATAGGCACAATCGCCGCCTGCTCGCGCAGTTTGGCAATTGCGCGGGCTTCCTGTTCAAATCGAATCCGGAAGTTAGGGTCGTGTGATAATTGATGTGGCAGAACTTTAAGCGCAACGTCCGTACCCAGGCGTGAATCATGCGCCAGGTAAACAGTTGCCATACCACCACGCCCAATTTCATCTTTTATCTGATAACGGCCAAATTTATCTCTCACGAATCACTCTCCAAACCACATTGTCTTTCAAAAGATACAATGTAAGGATAAATTCACAATAGGACAATAATTCCTTTTGCAGGCATCATTCAAGTTTCAATTTTTTCGCACAACCATTACTTAATTGGGGATACAGCAACACGTTAGACCATTATACATATTTTATGATAATTATGGAATCCCGAATCAGGGCAATTTGTTGAAAAGTGGGCTTTTAGATAAACTGCATCAAACTGGAGAGGCGCCATGCGCTGCGGCGCGCTGCCATAAAGGATGTGATTATGCCGGGAATTCTATTGTTACATGGGCCAAATTTAAATCTGTTGGGGACGCGTGAGCCGGAGGTTTACGGCCGTTTCTCTCTCGACGATATCAATCAAAAGTTACAAACAGTGGCCGCCAAAAATCAAGTCGAATTACGCGCGTTGCAATCAAATCATGAGGGAGAACTGATAGATGCGATTCATGCGGCGCCAAAGTGGGCAGTTGGAATTTTGATAAACCCGGGTGCATTTACCCATTATAGTTACGCGCTGCGTGATGCAATCACGGCCGTTGCGCTTCCCACCGTTGAAGTGCACCTTTCAAATATTTACGCCCGCGAAGCTTTCAGGCAGCAATCAGTTCTTGCGGCGGTTTGTGTTGGCCAGGTTAGTGGGTTTGGGTGGCGGAGTTATGTTTGGGGATTAAATGCTTTGTTAGCCCACCTGCAAATTGGCTCACATTCAGGCGAATAAAAATCAAAAGTCTGAACAATATATGTTCAGACTTTCTTTACCTTTCACTGTCCTCCCGATGCAGGCGACGATGTGAATTATAACCGGTTGCGCGAAGCATTAATTTTTGATGCAGTGACAATACTACGGGCGGTTGCTGTTATGTTCGCAATAATGGACCCTGTCTACGATGTTAACTATGAATTTGCCACCCTTTGTTCAATGTCCGAAGTTACAATTCGGAAAGGTTAGCTAAATAGTAAATCTTAATTGTTAAAATGAATGTTACAATTGTCACAAATTTGTATGCGATACCAACGGCCTCAATCTAGAAAGACCCATTCTGCAAATAATTGTGTCAAATCACAGTCACAATACATTTCCGCCAGCGTTTTGAAATCCCCGCTGGTTGCAATTTCCCAGCGATACACCTGGTTATAATCTTGCATGAAAGCATCAAAAGTTTCTTGCCCCATTGTTTGAGCGAGCGTATCAATAAAAATTGGGCCACGGCCGTATACAATGGCCCCATACTCCGCACCCGAATACGCATCCGCCGGTAAACCAATTGGAACTTCGGCAAATTCTACGCGCGCCCACCGCCCTTCCAAACTGTCGCCAAAACCTTCCTGACCAGGCTCTCCATACTTGTGTGCATAGTATGACCACGTTGCATACTGAGTCAATGACTCATCCAGCCACGGTTCATTGATTTGATCGTTGCCGATTAAATTATAAAACCACTGGTGAGCGACTTCATGGACAGTTGTTGATTCCACAAAAACAGAATTAGGCGTTCCTGAACCGGTTTGCTCCTCCAAATCATAAATTCGCAGCGCATTGGCGACAATACCAGGATACTCAATTCCCAGCGCAAGAGTGGGCGTGGAAACGATGTCAAATTCTGTATAGGGATATGGGCCAAATTGCTCAGTGAAGATTTGCAGCGCATCGGCGGCGGCCTGGCCGGCAAGCGCCGCCCCAGCTTGCTTATTGGCCGGCGCATAGCTGTTTATTTGGATATCGCCAACCTGTTCGCTTACAACGGTGAAGTCTTCGCTCATCGCAATGTAAAAATCACGCGCCGGCCCGGCAGCCAGTGAGAGAATTTGTGATCCGTTCATATTCTGCTGTTCAACTTCAACACCGCTGGCGGCGATGACTTGAGAATCCGGGGCGGTTAAACGCACGCGATAAAAAGCGGCGTCAGAATAGGTCTCGTCCCCATTGGGCGGAGAAGGCTCAATATGCCAGCCAGCGCTGTCAAAGGTCGCAACCATCGGGTAAAAATGAGCAAGCGCCAATATATTCTCTTCAAAAGCAAGGACATTGTATTTTGTGCTGTCCTCGCCGCGCGGAATGTTTGTTTGGAAATCCATTTGAACCACCACCTGCCCGCCGGGCGGCAAAGGCTCGGCGAGAGGAACACACAAAGCAGACGCTTCCTGCGTTGTTTCTACCGGCTGGCCGTTTACCTGCACATGGCTGATATGGATAGAACCGCCCAACTGGTTGGCAAATTGGTGAAAATAGATGCGGTCGAGAGGTTGCTCTTCCTGGTTGGTATAAAGAACTTCCTGACGGCCGTTTACCAGCATCGGCGTTTCAACAGCGAGGTCAATATGATAAACAGGGGCGCCCACTGTCTCCGCCAGCGCCGCGTGCTCACTCGCTGTCAGACCGGATTTATAAATTTCACGATCATCCCAACTTGTGTCGAACAGCGTGGGGGCCGGCAAGCTTTCTGGCTTGGGTTCAGGCGGGAGCGGGGTGGAAGTGGAGACGGCCGTTGCCAGTTTTGTAGATACGGCCGTTGGCGTTGCAGGCGGCGGCGACTCTACCGGACCCACTGTTGGATCATTCGATACTGGCAAAAAACGACAGGCGCTGCTTGAAAAAATCAAGACGGTAAGAATTAATAGAAAGAATTTGTTCATCCATGGACTCCGCAATTTTTGTTTCATGTTTCGAGATACGTTTCAAAATCAAACTATATTTGATTCGCAAAATTTGTGCTATCCGGCTCATCTGTGTCTATAATAGGTTTACTGTAATTTAAATCAGGGAGTGTGCAATGTTAAGAAAAGGTTATTTTGTCTTCATGATGGGTTTAATGCTGGCGATTGTAGCGCTTCCTGTCGCTGCATCGGAAGACGTCGGCGTGGTTTTACCCGGGTGGTTTGCCTGGTTATTGGTAATCATTGCCCTGTTGTTGCCCTTAATCGTCATGGCGAACCTGCGGCGGAGCAAATAAGTGCATTTATGCATTTTTCGACGCTTGACATGCATTCTGGCTCATGATACTATTTGGGCAAATTTGAAAATCAAATAACGTTGAATCGGAAGAGTAACTTGTGAAGCGGGTCTTAGAGAATTGACCAACTTGCTGAAAGGTCAATGTCAGCGCAGCAGGTGAATGGGCCGAGGAGTTGTCTGGGCGAAACGTTTAAGGATTAGCTCAGATCGGAGTCGCCACCGTTATCAGGGCGTAGGTTTACGAATAAAAATCGTGAGCTGAAAAGAGTGAAGCTGGCTTTTATCACAACAACGCGCATTCACAGCGCGTTTTTTGTTTCAAGGTCTGCCAGCTTAAGCGGGGTGGTACCGCGGGAGAATGGTCATTGACGCTCTCGTCCCTATGTGGGATGAGGGCGTTTTTATTTGTCAACACCCAACAAAAATCCGAATTTCATTCAAGGAGATGGAAGCCATGAGTAAACAATATAAGTACTTTTTAGATGAGAGCCGCGTGCCGCGTGTTTGGTACAACATCAACGCCGATATGCCGACGCCGCCTGCGCCGGTGCTGCATCCGGGCACAAAGGAGCCGGTTACTCCCGATTTTCTGAGTGTGCTTTTCCCCATGAGTTTGATCATGCAGGAAATGAGTCCTGAACGCTGGATTGAAATTCCGGAGCCGGTGCGCGAGATTTATAAATTATGGCGACCAACGCCATTCTACCGCGCCCATCGCCTGGAGCAGGCATTGGGGACGCCGGCCCATATTTATTACAAGTATGAAGGCGTTAGTCCGGTAGGATCACATAAACCCAATACGGCCGTTCCCCAGGCATTCTACAACAAAGAAGCGGGCATTAAGGCCTTAACAACTGAAACGGGCGCCGGGCAATGGGGGTCTGCGCTGTCAATGGCGTGTAATTTCTTTGATCTTGATTTGGAAGTGTATATGGTCAAGGTTTCTTACAATCAGAAACCATACCGGCGCATCATCATGGAAACATTTGGCGCTGAGGTCTATGCCAGCCCGACCGATCGTACGCAGTACGGCCGTTCCTTGCTGGCGGAAGACCCCAACAATCCCGGCTCGTTAGGCATTGCTATATCTGAAGCGGTAGAGGCGGCCGCAACATCCGGCGGCGTGAAAAAATACAGCCTTGGCTCCGTGTTGAATCACGTCCTGCTGCACCAAACCGTGATTGGTTTGGAAACGCTGGAACAGTTCGAAATGGCCGGCGAATATCCCGACATTATTGTGGCCTGCACGGGCGGCGGCTCCAACTTTGGGGGGTTTGCATTCCCATTCTTGCACCAAAACTTTACCAATGGCAAACAAACACGCGTAATTGCGGCTGAACCAAGCGCTTCACCCAGTTTGACCAAGGGCGAATATACTTTTGATTATGGGGATTCCGCCCGGATGGCGCCCATTGTGAAAATGCATACCCTGGGCCACACTTTTATGCCGCCCGAAATCCATGCCGGTGGGCTGCGTTATCATGGTATGTCACCCCAGGTCAGCGCGCTGGTCGATGGCGGCTTTGTAGAAGCACAGTCAGTGAATCAGCTAGAGACCTTTGAAGCGGCGCTAACCTTTATTCGCACCGAAGGCATTGTGCCTGCACCGGAATCGACCCATGCTGTCAGCGTAGCGCTGCGTGAGGCGCGTAAGTGTACTGAAACAGGGCAAAAAAAGGTGATTGCCTTCAATTTAAGCGGACACGGTCACTTTGACATGATGGCGTATGATGCTTACTTGAAAGGGCAGTTATTTGATTATGATTACCCGGCCGAAGCGATTGCGGCCGCGATGGCGCAGGTGCCTGAAGTAGGTTAGGCCAATAAAAAGGACGCAGCGCCCTTGATTGTGTTCGCGTCCAGCAGAGAGTAGACAAGGAATGGAAATGTATGGTTAAGAGAGTTTACCAGCCCACATTAGAGGAATTTCGCCAACTGGCTGCCGGACCGGCTAATCTGATTCCGGTTTACCGTGAGTTTGCCGCCGATCTGGAAACGCCGGTTTCGGTTTATATTAAATTGATGAGTGATTTAGGCGCATCATTTTTGCTCGAGTCTGTAGAAGGAGGGGAGCAAATTGGTCGTTACTCATTTGTCGGCGTAAATCCACGCGGTATGGTGGCGTTAAACGGCCGTTCCGTCACGCAAACAACCCAAACAAACAGCGCCACGCATGAGCTGATGGATGGCGAAGATATTTTAGACATACTCAAAGCAGAACTGGAGCAATATCAACCGGCCGACTTGCCCGGTCTGCCCCGTTTTAACGGCGGCGCGGTCGGTTATCTCGGATATGATGTAGTGCGCTACTTCGAACGGCTGCCGGAAACGGCCGTAACTGGCCGTTGATGTGCCTGACGCTCTCTTTATGATTGCCGATACGCTGGTGGTGTTTGATCACGCCCGTCACCGGCTGGTCATTTTGGCCAATGCGCATGTGGGTGATGATGTTGAGCAGGCGTATGTTGATGCAATTCAGCGAATTGAGCAGGTGAGTGAGAAGTTGTTACGGCCGTTACCCGCCGTTCCACAAGTTCGTTGGGGCGCCGGACATGGCAGAAACGGCCGTTTAGAAACCAACATGAGCAAAGCGCGCTATGAAGAAATCGTGTCTGAAGCCAAAGAATATATTGCAGCCGGGGATATCTTCCAGGTTGTACTCAGCCAGCGTTTCAGCCGGCGCACAACCGCCCACCCCTTTGCCCTTTACCGGGCGCTGCGCATGTTGAATCCCTCACCCTACATGTTCTACTTCGATTTTGGACCTTTCGACATGCAGATAATCGGGGCGTCACCGGAAATGCACGTGCGCCTGGAAGACGGCATCGCCAGCGTGCGACCCATCGCGGGTACGCGGCGGCGCGGGCAAACCGTGGCTGAAGACAATGCCCTGGAAACAGAGCTGCTTGCCGATCCCAAAGAACGCGCCGAACATGTGATGCTGGTTGACTTGGGCCGCAACGATATTGGCCGCGTAAGTCAATATGGCAGTGTGCAAGTCAAAGATTTGATGACTGTGGAGCGCTACAGCCACGTCATGCACATTGTCAGCCATGTCGAAGGGCAAATAAACCCGGAGATGGATGCTTTTGACCTGATGCGCGCCACCTTTCCGGCCGGCACCGTCAGCGGCGCGCCAAAAGTGCGCGCCATGGAAATCATTGAAGAATTGGAAGGCCAGCGGCGCGGTCTGTATGCCGGCGCCGTCGGTTATTTCAGCTATGACGGCAGCATGGATACCTGCATTGCAATTCGCACGATGCTGGTGCAGGGTGACCAGGTGCATGTGCAGGCCGGCGCCGGTATTGTCGCCGACAGCAATCCGGCGAGTGAATACCAGGAATGTGTCAATAAAGCCCAGGCGCTTCTTGTCGCTGTTGACAAAGCCGAAAATGGATTAATGTAGAACGATTTGGCAAATCGCTTTACAAAGTAAGAGTAATACATATGAGTAAAAAACGATTATTAACCGGAGACCGCCCTACAGGCAAAATGCATTTGGGACATTACGTTGGCAGCATTAAAAATCGTGTCAAACTGCAAGATGAGTATGAATGTTTTTTTATCATCGCTGATTTGCACATGTTGACAACCAAAAACAGCAAAGAAGATATTTTTGATGTGCGTGAAAATTCATATGAAGTCGCAGTCGCAAATCTGGCCTGCGGTATCGATCCGCAAAAAAGCATAATCTACCTGCAAAGCGCCATTCATGCTGTTTACGAGATGAACCTGATTTTTGAAATGCTGGTTACAGTGCCGCGGCTCAGCCGCTTGCCATCGTTGAAAGATATGGCCAGAGCCGCCCACATGAATGAAATGCCTTTGGGATTGTTAGGCTACCCCGTCCTACAAGCCGCCGACATCCTCATGCCGCGCGCAGACATTGTACCCGTTGGTAAAGATAATCAAGCGCATGTAGAAATTACGCGTGAAATTGCGCGTCGCTTTAATTACCAATATGAAGAAATCTTCCCGATTCCCGATTACCTCGTTGAGGGGGACACCCTGGTGGGTACAGACGGCAACGCTAAAATGAGTAAAAGCATCGGCAATACAATTTACCTGTTTGACGATCCCAAAACAGTCGCCAGCAAAGTGCATGGCATGTATACCGACCCAAAACGCATCCGCGCCGACATTCCCGGAACTGTCGAAGGCAATCCGGTTTTTGAGTACCATGATCATTTCAATCCCAATCGGATCGAAGTAGAAGATTTGAAACAGCGTTATCGCGCCGGCAAGGTTGGTGATGTTGAAGTCAAGGAAAAGTTGACCATTGCAATCAACAACTTTCTTGATCCCATACGCCAACGCCGCGCTGAAATTGAGGCGGACAGCGGTTATGTGGAACAAGTCATTTATGAAGGCACCCAACACGCCAACCAGATAGCGGATGAAACTTTGATGATGATGAAACGCGTTATGGGTATGACAGGCGTGTGGAACAAAATCAGCCGCAAGGGACGCAAGCGCATGGACAAAATCCAAAAGCAGACCCCATTAAAAGCCGAGGGATAATTAAAATGCTGGTTGTGATCGATAATTACGATTCATTTACGTATAACCTGGTGCAATATCTGGGCGAATTAGGCGCTGATGTGCGGGTTTTCCGCAATGATCAGATAACATTGGAAGCGCTTCGGACCCTAAACCCGGACCAAATTGTGATTAGCCCGGGGCCGGGCGATCCGGATGATGGCGGGATTTCTAATGATGTCATTCTTACATTTGGCCCAACAACACCTATTTTGGGCGTGTGCCTGGGACATCAATGTATCGGCCAGGTGTATGGCGGCGTCGTTTCGCGCGCCCCCCGCCTGATGCATGGTAAAACATCGCCGGTGTATCACAATGGCGCCAGCTTGTTTTATGGCGTTCCCAGCCCGTTTAATGCCACCCGCTACCATTCTTTGATCGTTGAAGAGCAGCTTCCAGATTGTTTGCAGGTCACGGCGTTCACCAGCGAGGGCGAGGTGATGGGATTACAGCATAAGGAATATCCGGTTTGCGGCGTCCAGTTCCACCCGGAAAGCATTTTAACCGAGCACGGTAAACGCATTTTGCAGAATTTCATTGACGGCCGTTAGGTAAACCGCAGAAAAGTTCTTGTTTGAAGAAACTAATAACATTCATTGTCAAACTGGCCAGTGCGCGCTAAGTTAGATAAAACTAAAAATCGGATAAGGTATGGCATGACAATTTTACATGGATTTGAACTGGTACGGGATGAACAAATCGAAGAGATTAATACCCGCGCGACCATCTGGCGGCATCTAAAAACCGGCGCCGAACTGCTTTCATTGGAAAACGAGGACGAAAACAAGGTGTTTGGCATTACATTCCGGACGCCGCCTGAGGACTCAACCGGCGTGGCCCACATTTTGGAACATTCCGTGCTGGGTGGTTCGCATAAATACCAGGTCAAAGAACCCTTTGTTGAACTGGTTAAAAGCTCGCTCAACACGTTTCTGAATGCGATGACTTTCCCGGATAAAACTACGTATCCTGTCGCGAGTACCAATCTACAGGATTTTTATAATTTAATTGATGTGTATCTGGACGGCGTTTTCCATCCTTTGATTACGCCGCACCATTTACAGCAGGAAGGTTGGCATTATGAGTTGGAAAACCTGGATGCGCCGCTGATCTATAAGGGCGTTGTGTTTAATGAAATGAAGGGGAATTACTCTTCACCGGACAATCTGTTGGCGGAATACAGCCAGCATTCCATTTTTCCAGACAACACCTACTGCGAGGATTCAGGCGGCGACCCGCGCGCCATTCCAAACCTCACTTATGAGCAGTTCACGGAATTTCACAGGACGTTTTACCATCCATCTAACTCACGCATTTTCTTTTATGGAGATGATGATGCCGTGGAGCGGCTGCGCCTGCTAAATGAATATTTGCAGGATTTTGACGCGCTTGAAGTGGATTCGGCCGTTTCCTTACAGCCGTCGTTTGATGAACCAGTACACCAGGTTTTTGCCTACAGCGTTGACGCCAATCAACAAGACGGTCAAACGCCGCGCGCAATGGTCCAAATGAACTGGCTCTTGACTGAATTTACCGATCCGGCCGAGGTTATGGCCCTAAATGTTTTATCCCACGCCTTAATGGATACGCCCGCTTCCCCCCTGCGTAAAGCGTTGATCGATTCCGGGCTAGGCGAAGATGTGACCGGAGGTGGCTTGTCTGCCTGGACGCGGCAATTGACTTTTTCTGCCGGGCTGAAGGGTGTGCAAGTCGGAGATACCGGCCAGGTCGAGTCTTTGATCCTGAATACCCTTGCGCATCTTGCCGCCGATGGTCTGGCCCCGGAGATGGTAGAGGCTGCCCTGAACACCATTGAGTTTAGTTTACGCGAAAACAATACGGGACGGTATCCACGTGGTCTTGCTTTGATGCTAAATGCACTGCACACCTGGCTGCATGAACGCGATCCGCTGGTTCCTTTGCGATACGAGGCGCCGTTAACGGCCGTTAAACAAACCATCGCCGCCGACCCCAAATATCTGCAACAACTTATCCGCAAATATTTATTGGATAACGCGCACCGTTCGACAATTATACTTGAACCGGACGCGGAGCTGGCGCAGCGTGAGGAGGCCGCCGAAAAAGAACGCCTGGCGGCCGTGCGAGACAGTTTAAATGCCGACGAATTGCAGGCCATAATCGACAACGCGCAAGAACTGCGCCGCATTCAAGAAACGCCCGATTCACCCGAAGCGCTCGCGGCGCTGCCGGTATTGACTTTGGATGACCTCGATAAAGAATCCAAAACAATTCCTGTGGTCGTTTCCAAGCTGCAAGGCAGCCAACTGCTGACCCACGATCTCTTCACAAATGGGATTGTTTATCTGGATATTGGTTTCAATCTGCAAACCCTACCGCAAGAACTGCTGCCATATGCCGCGCTGTTTGGGCAGGCGCTGCTGGAAATGGGAACCGAAACCGAAGATTTTGTAACGCTTTCGCAGCGCATTGGACGAAAAACTGGCGGCATTTCAGCGCCTCTATTCACATCCGCCGCCATCAATCAGGACGGGGGCGCGGCGTGGCTGCTGCTGCGCGGCAAGGCGACCATGCAGCAAACCGGAGACTTGCTCGACATTCTGCGGGATATCCTGCTTACCGTCAAGCTGGATAATCCGGAACGCTTCCGCCAGATTGTGCTGAAAGCAAAGGCTTCAAAGGAAGCCAGTTTGGCGCCCAGCGGACATATCGTCGTCAACACCCGCCTGCGCGCCCATTTTGATCCGGGCGCCTGGGCGTCTGAACAAACAGGCGGCATTGAGTATCTCTTCTTTTTGCGCCGGCTGGCCGAACAAATTGAATCAGACTGGACGGCCGTTCTCGCCGACCTGGAAACTATACGCCTGCACCTCATCAATCGTAATGCAATGTTGTGCAATGTGACGCTAGATGAAGACAACATGTCAAAATTTGAGCCGCAGTTGTCTAATTTCCTGTCAACGCTACCCGCAGAACAGGCCAGTTTGCAATCCTGGCAGCCGGCCGCCCTACCCACAAGCGAGGGGTTAACCATTCCGGCGCAGGTGAATTATGTCGGTAAGGGCGCCAATCTCTATGATCTGGGCTACAACGTGAACGGCTCAGTCAGCGTGATTACCAATTTACTGCGCACCACCTGGCTGTGGGAAAAAATCCGCGTACAGGGCGGCGCTTATGGCGGCTTTTGCGTCTTTGATCGTCCTTCCGGCATATTCAACTTTCTCTCTTATCGCGACCCAAACCTGAGCCAATCCTTGCAAAATTACGACGGCACGGCCGAATTCTTGCGCAATCTGGAGCTAAACGACGCCGAACTAACCAAAAATATTATTGGCGCCATTGGCAGTTTGGATACTTACCAGCTACCTGATGCGCGTGGCTTCACCTCCTTGCAGCGCTACCTGATCGGGTTGACCGACGCGGCGCGCCAGCAGTATCGGGATGAACTCCTGGCGACAACCGTGTCTGATTTCCATGCCTTTGCCGATGTATTGGCACAGTTGAATAAAGTGGGTGAAGTTGTGGTCCTCGGCGCCGCTGAGACCATGCAGCGCGCCCAAGCTGAAGGCGTCATGTTAACCACAAAAAAGGTGTTATAAGAAGTAACTATCCAGGTACCCGAGAGACCTGTCAGGTTTTGCCCTTAAGGACAGAACTATTTATCCGAGGAGAAGATGAATGGGATTGAAGTGGGCAATTGCAGAGGTAATAAACGGCCGTAACCTCAACCAGGAACAAGCAGAAGCAGCCATGGATGTGATCATGGACGGGGCAGCGACCTCGGCCCAAATTGGCTCCTATCTGACCGCCCTACGCATGAAGGGGGAAACGGTTGACGAAATAGCCGGCAGTGCACGCTCAATGCGTAATCATGTGGTGAGCGTGCCGGTGGACGTGACGGCCGTTGATGGCCTGCTAATGGACACCTGCGGCACGGGCGGCGACGGCAAACATACCTTCAACATTTCAACGACTGC
This sequence comes from uncultured Chloroflexia bacterium, assembly GCA_963701435.1. Classification (GTDB taxonomy): domain Bacteria; phylum Chloroflexota; class Anaerolineae; order Promineifilales; family Promineifilaceae; genus JAACFF01. The sequence continues at coordinate 298,444 of CAVPAL010000007.1, forward strand.
AGCTTTTGTCGTTGCAGGACGCGGCGTTAAAGTCGCCAAACATGGCAACCGCGCCGCCAGCAGTAAATCCGGCTCGGCAGATGTGCTCATGGCCTTAGGCGGCAATCTTGACCTGAGTCCTGAACAGGTCGCAGAATGTGTCAATGAAGTTGGCATTGGCTTTCTGTATGCCATCAACCATCATCCCGCCATGCGATACGCCATTGGCCCCAGACGTGAAATCGGCCAGCGCACTATTTTTAATGTCTTAGGACCGCTCACCAATCCGGCCGGCGCGACCCACCAATTGATCGGCGTCTATGATTCCGCCCTGACTGCAACAATCGCGAATGTGTTGCGATCACTGGGCACGCAGGCTGCATTCGTCGTCCACGGCGCCGACGGCCTCGATGAACTTTCGACAACCGGAGTCAATATCGTCAGCCATCTCAAACAAGGCTTTGTTTCCACATTTGAATTCGATCCACTCGACCTCGGTCTTGAACGCGCCGCCATTGCTGATTTTATTGGCGGCGCGCCAGAAGAAAACGCAAAAATCACGCGCGCCATCTTGAGTGGTGAAGATCGTGGGCCGCGACGTGACATCGTTTTGCTCAATGCGGCAGCCGCATTGACAACCGTCACTGACGATTGGGCAGTCGGCCTCGAACAGGCGCGTCAATCCATTGACAGCGGCGCGGCGCTGACGGCTCTGAATACCTGGATAGGAAAAACTCAACAATTATGAGCGTGACAAAAACCGCCAAAAAACGCGGGCAAATTCTCGATGAGATTATGGCTTATCATCGTGAGCAACTGCCAAAAAAGATGCGCGAGATCCCTCTGGAGGATTTGCGTGCATTTGCCAGCGTTGCGCCGCCAACGCTAGATTTTTATTCGGCCCTCAAGGCGCCGGGTGTCTCCTTGATTGCTGAATGCAAAAAGGCTTCACCTAGCAAGGGGCTAATGGTTCCGCGCTATGATGCGGTCGAGATTGCAACAACCTACGTTCGCGCCGGCGCAAGCGCAATTTCGGTGTTGACAGACAAACGTCATTTTCAAGGGTCGTTGGAAGATTTACGCAATGTAAAAGAGGTCACGCAGCAGTTAAAATCGCCGGTATCAGGTAAACATGGTGTGCCTCTTCTGCGTAAAGATTTTATTTTTGATCCTTACCAAGTGTACGAAGCGCGAGTAGCCGGCGCCGATGCGTTGTTGTTGATCGCCGCGGTCTTGGGGGACAACGAGCTTCGCAACCTGCTGGCGCTTACACACAAATTAAGTATGCATGCTTTGATTGAAGTGCATACAGAATCGGAACTGGCGCGGGCGCTAACGCTTAAACCACGGTTAATTGGCATTAACAATCGTAATTTACAAACTTTCGAGGTTGATTTTGCGAACACGGCCCGCTTGCGGCAGTTAATACCGGCGGATGTGGTTGTAGTTGGCGAAAGTGGTTTAAAAACAAAGGCCGATATTCACCAGATGCACGATATCGGCGTGGACGCAGTTTTGGTAGGTGAGACGCTGGTAAAAAGCAAGAATGTGTATGAAACCACGCGCGAGTTGGTTCTGGCGGGACGGCCGTAACCAAAAACCCCAATAATATATTTTCTTTGCTTCAACGCAAGGTAGATTGACCGTCTTCAAGCTTATAAAATCGGCGTTGGCTGGACCCGGAACAACGCATAAAGCGTATCTCGCAGATTGCAAACCGAAAACCCATGCAATAATACCGCGTCGGCGCCCTTTGCATACGCCATACTTCTCTGACTCAATGAATTAGCGATAAAGAGTGAATGCGAATTGCGAGTTGATTTCAAAATTGAGCAAACTTTATCAAAATCATTTAAGCCGGATATTTCGCCGTCAACAATCACCAATTCCGGCCTTTTCTCGATTAAGTAAGCTGCTGCCGTCTGGCAATCTGCCGCAAACCGGAGCCAGGTGATTTCAACAACAGCTTCTAACACGGCTCGTAAGCCATCACGAAGCCGGCCGGGCGGTCCGATTATCATAACAGATAAATTCATGTTCCCTTTCTCCCGGAAATAAGCAACTACGGATACGAAAACTGGCCTGCTAAATTGCAGGCCAGTTCAATTAACTGGAACATTCTCCTGTTCCACGCGTCCCTCTCCTGACACAAGTCTATCCTATCATAAAACTGCCCTCTGCTTCTACCGAAGGAGTACGTAGAAGAGAATACGTAAAATTACGCAATTGGCCGTTGACACCCTTTGACCAAATCGAGGTCGTCTAACCGCACTAATCTAACTTTTAAGGCGTAAAGCGCGGCCTGTGTGCGATTATCCAGGTTTAACTTTTGTAAAATATGGCTGACGTGCGTTGATACGGTGCGGTCACTAATATCCAATTCAAGCCCAATCTCTCGATCAGAAAGCCCTTGGGCCAGAAGCTTTAAAACCATTGTTTCGCGCCCGGTTAATTTTTGCATATCCGCAGCCTGTACCTGCCGGCTGGAGCGCCTCAACAGCACACGCGTTATGGATGGATCAAAAGGCGTCTCGCCGGCATAAACATCCTGGATGGCGCGCACCAATTCGGCCGGTGTTGAATCCTTCATGTAATAACCATCCGCCCCTGCTTCCACAGCCGCCAGCACCTTGTCTTCGGTAGGGAAACAGGTGAGAACAAGGACTTTGGAAGTCAAGTTTTTTTGTTTCATTTCACGCAAGGCTGTAATGCCATCTTTATGGGGCATTTCCAGATCTAACAAAACGACTTCAGGTTGAAGCGCAAACGCTTTTTCAATCGCTTCATTGCCATCGCATGCTTCACCAATCACGTTTAATCCCGGCTTAAGTTGCAAAAGCGCTTGCAGCCCTTTACGCACCAGTGCATGATCATCAACAATCAAAACATTTATTGATTCTGTCATGAGAAATTGCTCCTGTTTTCAATCGTTTCCAGCGGGAGTTCCAGCATGATTTGTGATCCCCCGCCAGGTTTTGAAGTGATGAATAATTCACCGCCAAGGGCATGCGCGCGCGTGGCCATATTTGCAAGACCCATGCCGCCTGTGGAAGGCTCCTGGGGGTTGAATCCTTGCCCGTCATCAGCAATGCACATCTGCAATGTCTTGTCCAATGGTTGAATTTGTATCGAAATAAATTTAGCGTGGGCATGTTTAAGGGTGTTGTTTAAAGCTTCTTGCGCAATTCGATACATTTCCATCTCAACGGCCGAATCTACCGGGGGCACATTGACGTCCAAGGCATAACGGATGCCTGTGCGTCCTTCTACTGCTTGCAGACGGTCGAGAAGCGCCTGTTTCAACCCCTCGGTGTGAAGTGAATCATCGCGCAATTCATAGAGCATGAGGCGCAGTTCCTTGAATATTTGGTGGGCAGTGGTGTTGATTTCTTGTACGTATGCTTGCACACCGAGCGTATCTCCGCTTTGAGCGAGATCATGGGTGACTTCAGCAAAGAGCGTTATGCTGTATAGGGCCTGCGTAACTGAATCATGTAGATCACGCGCGATACGTTTGCGCTCTTGTAATATAGCAACGCGTTCTGCTTTCTCGCGCAGGTGTGCATTTTCAACGGCGACGCCAATATGGTCTGCAATAGACGCGATAAGCGCCAAATCTTCCTGGGTTAAGGTAGGCACAAGATCCCCAAATATACTTAAGACACCGACAACATTGCCTTTGGCATGCAGCGGTATGCCCGCAAAACTTCTAAATATTGTAGGATGAATAACGTGTGCGGCGGCGAACGGCGTAATGACACAGCTTAAATCTTCAGAAAAGACCTTGCGAATCGGATTGTCGATTTGGGCGCTTGTTTGTAACGCTTCAAGCTGTTCTGAAGAAAACCCGATGTGGGTGTGGAGCTGCAATTCATGCGTTTCCGGTGATATGGCGTGAATACAGCCCATTGTTCCTTGCAGGCAGGAAAGCAATTCCGTGAGTGATTTGTCGAGAATGGTAGTTAGATCGAGGTGTTGGCTGGTTACGGCCGTTACATCATACAGAACACGTAAATCGCGCGTACGTTCGAGAACAGTTTTTTCCAAATAGGCGGCATGATCCTGGACGCGTTGGTAGAGATTTGCATTCTCAATTGCAATGGCAGCCTGACTGGCAAAAGCCTGCGCCATTTCCATATGGTTATGTGTATAAAATTCAGGTTCCCGTTTGTAAAGAGAGAGAATGCCGATAAATTTGTTGTTACAAATTAAAGGCACGCCCAGCCAGCAGCGTATTTTTTCCGATCCTGGCAAAAACACCCACTCAGGGTAATCAAGTGTGTCTGGAATTAATTTGGGCTGCCTGTTTTGAATAATTTCGCTTATATTCGTGAATTGTTGAATGTGTTCAGGTGGGGGATGGGAAATATTCGACCGTGACCCGCGTTGGCAAATAACTTCAAAATGTTCGTTTTCGAGCAATACAACCATAGCGCTGTCATAGGGAACCACTTTCTGCAATTGTTCTAAAACGATGTTTAGAGAGGTCATTAAATCCAGGCTCGTATTTAACCTCGTTACGACCTCTCGTAGTGTTTCAGCCTGATGGCGAGCAGTTTGTTCTACCTCAAGCGCGCGCGCCTGTTCAACTAATAGTTTGAATTCGTCCGTTGCCTGGAGAGAGTTTGGCGCGCCGTTGATTGGGGCAGGTTCGTGCTTCATAGAAGTTCTATGCAGGTTTGTTGGGAAAATTGCCTGCTCGCATTCCTCGATTATACAATTTTTCACAAACTGTTCTGTCAAATAGGATGCAGTAGAAGCGGCAGTTTGCTGAGACTACGAAACAGCACCCCCGAACGCCAGGTCAATTCAGAAACAGGCGTTGCAAGCTGCACGTGGGGAAAGCGGGAAAACAAGGCTGGAAAGGCTATACGACCTTCTAATCTTGCCAGCGGCGCGCCTAAACAATAATGGGCGCCAAATCCAAAAGCCAGGTGGCGGTTGTCGGTGCGACACACATCCAGGACGTCAGAATTTTCGAAGCGACTGTGGTCTCGATTTGCAGACGCGAACACGACGCGCACAATATCCCCGCGCCGCAGATGATGGCCGTCGATGGTGATGCCTTCACGGACCCAGCGGGTTGTGGATGTTTCGACCGGCCCGTCATAGCGTAAGAGTTCCTCAACGGCCGTTTCCCATGCCGCTGGATTTTTTTGTAGAAAATCAAGTTGATCGGGATAGCGCAGTAAGGCCAAAACCCCATTGCCGATCAGATTAACTGTGGTTTCGTGACCAGTCACCAGCAGCAGCGCAACCATGCTGGAAAGTTCCGCCTCATTGAGCGTTTCTCCAGCCTCCTCCGCCTGCACTAGAGCGGAAATGAGATCATCCTGTGGATTGGCGCGCCGCACGCTAAACATGGTTTGCAGGTAATTGATAAACATCCGCATTTTGCGCTTACGATCGCTGTAGGTCAAATTGCGGCTGCCCGGTGAAATGATGGCCTGTGACCAATCAATGACTTCAGCCTGGTCAGCGGCAGGTATGCCCAGGAGTTCACAAATAACTTTAACAGGTAACGGCAAGGCGTAATCCGCAATTAAATCCATTTGTTTGTCGCTTGCCGCTTTTTCAAGTAATTCGTTACAAATAATTTGGATGCGATCACCAATCTCTACAACCCGGCGCGGCGTGAAAGCCTGGGTGACCAGCGCGCGTAGCCGGGTGTGGTCTGGTGGATCCGAAAAAAGCATATTTTCGTTGATCAAACGCTGGGTGATTGAGCGCTGAACATTTTCTTTTGAATTTTGCGCTGTAAGGGCATTGCGTGGGTCTTTACAAAAATGCACGTCATCCTTGAGTACATTGACTACATCATCATAGCGGGTGATGTACCAGATGATACGGCCGTCCGGCGCGCGGTGGGCATAAAAGGGATCAGACTCACGCATCTGAGCGAATATCGGAAAGGGATCCGCCTTAAACGTTGGGCTGAAAAGATCATATTTGTTTTGTGAAGCGTTTTCACCATTCATGCAGGGCAAGGATACAGAAACGGCCGTTTTCCGGCAAATTCACACCAGTTTACATAAGCAAATCTTGACTTATTTTTACAACTGTTGTCCTGGTAGTTATTTAGATCGTAAGAAATTAGTACTATGCTATTGGTACTGTTTTATTCCCAAAAAGAACATGCAGTTCGTTCCTTTTGCGCTTTACATGGAAAGAGGATTCCGATGATCAATCAAAAACTGCCTGTTATTTCTTGCCTGAAATTGTCGCTATGTGTTGTTGGTATAATCTTTTTTACTATTATTTCCCCTAGAACCACACAAACTGTTGGGGCAGCAAACGATCAACTCCCTGCTGCAACCGAATCAGAAAAAAGGGTGGTCGAGGAAACGGCCGTTGCTGCAGGCCCAACAGGCAACTGCCGTTATGGCATCGCTTCTATCCCTTCCGGCGGGGTTCCCTGGCTGGCCCCGCTCGGCAGCGGCTGGCACCATAACTTCTATCCAAACAGACCAACTCAAAATCCTGGCAATGCCGCTGAATTTGTGTTCACCCTGCGTATGCATGATGGCGAATTCATACCAGCTTTAGATAACTTTGTGGATGAACTAACCAATTATCCCGGTTCTATGTGGCTGGTCGGCAGCGAAATGGAGGTTCCGGACCCTGTCAACAATTCCAGCGACAGCACACGGCCGGCTGATTACGCCGTAGCCTACAAAACGGCCTATGACTTTATTAAACTGCACGATCCCACCGCGCGGGTGGGCATTGGCGGCATGTCGATGGCGACGCCTATGCGTCTGGCATATCTTTCTTTGGTATGGGACAGCTACCAGCAAACATATGAGCAGCCCATGCCGGTCGATATCTGGAACACCCATATTTACATCTTTGCTGAGCGCATATGGAACTCCACAGTGCCTTATGATGGTCAGCTTGCGTGGGACGTAGATCCGCTTCTTGGCAGGCAAAATCCGGGCAACAATGAAAGCCGCTGCACAATGGATGAGGTCTACTGCCGCAAAGAACACGACAGCTTGACTATTTTTCAACAACAGGTTGTCGCCTTTCGCCAATGGATGAAGGATCATGGCCAACAAAACAAACCCTTCATCATCTCGGAAATCGCCTTGCTCTATCCATATCAGACCAATGCTGAATACGGCGGCACAATATTTTTCACAACCGAACGCGTCAACAATTATATGGACGGGGTGTTTGATTATTTGCAAAATGACGCCATTGACGCCAACCTGGGATACCCGGCTGATGGCAACCGCCTGGTGCAGCAGTGGCTGTGGTACAGTTTGAATGTGCCCGACGGGATTCAGGGGCGAATCAGTAATTTGTTGGTGGATAATTACGCCAGTTACCCTGACGGCGACCTTGGCGCGCTGACAAGCGTGGGCCAAAATTACAAAACCTGGGTGGATGCACAGTCAAAGTTTATTAACCTAAAAGCGGGTGAAGCCCAAAATATTGTTACTGAGGCAGAAGCAAATGGATTGGGTTCGGCCAATCTGGAAGTGAGTTTTCGCAATGACGGCACATCCACCATCAACCAGCCGTTCAGCGTAACTTTTTATGCGGATGCGGCTTTAACGCAGCCGATTGGTACGCAGGTTTTCGACGCCGGCATGGCGGGCTGCGCCTGGGGGTTTAACACGCATTCGGCAACGGCCGTTTGGAACAACCTGCCGCCCGGCCAATACACCTACTGGGCTAAAATTGATAGCAATAATGAGATTGGTGAATCCGGCGAGGGGGATAATGTGACCAGCGGCGCCGTCACCATTACCCAAAATCCAGCGCCCATTTTGACGGTTTCGCCCCAAGGAGCAAATGCCTGGTTGACCTGGACCGATATTCAAATCGCCGATCATTATGATCTATTCCGGGATACCAATCCATACTTCACACCCGCCAATGCGCACGCCACGCCTTCGATCCCTGAATATAGTGACAACAACGTTTTAGCCAATCCGGGCGCGTTTTATTATCTCGTGCGCGCTGTAGACGCCGGCAGCCAAACCTATCCGCTCTCAAATCGCGTTGGGGTGTTTTCATTCGGCGTTACACCCGGCGATATTAGCCTGCTGGCGCCTCAAATAGATATTGAGATTGATGACAATGGAACTGATACGGTAATTAGCTGGCCCGCAGTTTCCAATGCGTCGAGTTATGATGTATTTCGCCAATCAAACCCATATGATTCTGCCGGCGCGCCGCATGACAACGTGAACGCCTCTCCCTTTGTTGATTCAGGTGATGTGCAAGTTATGGAGAATAGATATTATCGAGTGAGGGCCATAAACGGCGGCAGTGTCTCGCCCTTATCCAATGAAGTCGGCAAATTTGTCTTTCAAATAACGGCCGGTTCGTGAGTCGCGCCCCCTTTGGCGCTGACTTCCAGCTTGATTTTGTGGGTCAAGGCGGTTACCTCTGCTTCTGATTGGGGTATTTGATGCGGATGAATGTCGATACGGCCGTTGCGACAAGGCACTGATAGGGGCACAATATAAGCTGCATCCGGTTCACGCACCTGGTAATTGCGTTCAGCCTGAATGCCCTCATCCTTGAGCGTGGCGTAAAGGCGGTCAACATACTCACCTCCTTCCACAAACAAATCATTGATTTCAGCCGCGTCCTGAAAACGGTCCCAGGTTGTATGCAGGAATGTAATGCGCCGCCAGCGCAGGCTCATAATTGGCTCTTTACGCCTGATCAGCTGTCCTAATTGTATCCTGTAATAAATATCTTGCGCGCGCGGGTGGTCGGGTTCATCCGGCAGCAGATCAATGCGCTTGAACAATTCATGCCCTAAATTACGCGCATAATAATGGACAGCCCATTTTTCAGCGCCAAAACGACGCCCAAAATAAAAAGCAATATACTCGGCATATAACCCTTTGGGCGCATACCGCTGTGGAATGCGATACCAGTTTGCCTTACGGATAAACTCAAAATCGGCCGGATGCGGCACATATGCCACTAATACGCGATCTTCTGCATACATGCGCTAGATTGTAGAACAAGATCGGAACTGAAGTCAAAAATAGATATTGCGGTTATAATTCATTTCCCGTCAGGCTAAAAAATAAAGTTGAGCATGCAATTCGAGATGGTTGCCTGGAAACGGCCGTTTCCCACACCTGTATGGTCAAAATTGGAGATAAAAATGAGTGATCCGCGTGTGAAAAATTTAGCCAGCCTGCTGGTTAACTACTCAGTCGACGTCCAACCAGGTGAACAAGTGCTGCTCAACGGAACCGTACAAGCTTTACCGCTTGTGACGGAAACCTACCGCGAAATTGTGCGCGCGGGCGGATTTCCCACCCTTTTTTTACAGGATGACGTGTTCGAGGAAATCATGCTGCGTGAGGGCAATGACGAACAGCTCAAACATATTCCTGCTCCGATGAAATTAATTGTTGAAACCTACGACTGTATGATAAATATTCGCGGCGCTGAGAATACACGCTCTCTTTCCGGCATCGATCCGGCCCGTCAACAAATCAGTCGTGCAGCCCAAAGTGAACTAATAGGTACCTACATGGCGCGCAGCGCAAAAGGTGATTTGCGCTGGGTGGGCACCTTGTATCCGACCCCTGCCCACGCGCAAGAAGCCGATATGGCGCTGCAAGATTTTGAAGATTTTGTGTATCAAGCCTGTTTTGCTGACCGGGAAGACCCGGTAGCCGCCTGGCAGGAAATGCACGCCACGCAGCAAAAATTGGTTGATTGGCTGGAAGGCAAAGATAAAGTCGTTGTCAAAGGACCCAACGTTGATCTACGTCTTTCCATCTCCGGGCGAACCTTTATTAATTCGGACGGTAAACGCAATATGCCCAGCGGCGAAATTTACACCGGCCCGGTCGAAGATTCTGTCAACGGCTGGGTACGCTTTACCTATCCTTCGATTGTAAACGGCCGTGAAGTGGAAGGCATTGAGCTGACGTTTGAAAACGGTAAAATTGTTGCGGCTTCAGCCCAGAAAAACGAAGCATTTCTCTATTCGATGCTGGATACCGACCCAGGCGCGCGTTTCCTGGGAGAATTTGCGATAGGGACCAACAATGGAATCGACCGTTTCACCAAGTCAATCCTTTACGACGAAAAAATCGGCGGCACCATTCACATGGCCATTGGGCGCGGTTACCCGGAAACAGGCAGCAAAAATGTGTCAGCCGTGCATTGGGACATGATTTGTGATATGCGCGACGGCGGCCAAATTTGGGTAGACGGCGATTTGTTCTATGACAGCGGCCGGTTCACCCTGTTTGAATAAGCTGTAACACATCGTATGCAGCCGATCTGGCGATTGTTTGCTACACGAAGATATTATTCTAATGCCTGAATTACCTGAAGTTGAAACCGTTGTACGCGTGCTGCGTCCTCTGCTGATTGGCCGCACTTTTACCGAAGCGCGCAATTATTGGCCGCGCCATATCGACCGGCCGTCATTTCCCGAATTACAGCAGCGGCTGCACGGCCGTTCCATAACATCGCTGTCCCGCCGCGGCAAATACATCCTCATACACCTGGATGACAACCAAACCCTGATTGTCCATTTGCGAATGTCGGGCCATCTCGCAGTCGTAGACAACAAAACGCCCTCTGACAAACATACTCACACCATTTTTGGACTCGACAATGGGCTAGAGCTGCGATTTCGTGATACGCGCAAATTTGGGCGCGTTTATCTCGTTCATGATACCGCCGACGTTGTGGGGACATTAGGGCCCGAACCGTTGACGCCCGGGTTTACCGCAAAGGTATTCGCCAATCGCCTCGCGGGTCGCAAACGGATGATTAAACCGCTTCTTTTAGATCAAACTTTTGTGGCCGGGATTGGCAATATTTACGCTGACGAGGCGCTTTTTAAAGCCGGTATTCTCCCCATGCGGCGCAGCGACACGCTCACGCCGGCTGAAATCGAGCGTCTACATGCGGCTGTTCAATCAGTCCTAACCACCGGAATTATGCGCGAAGGAGCCAGCATAAACTCCTATGTCAAACCGGATGGCGAAAAAGGAGATATGCAAAATGCGGTTTTGGTTTTCCGGCGTACGGGGAAATCCTGTTACGTGTGCGGAAACGAGATTCAGCGCACTGTTATAGGCCAGCGCAGCACGCATTACTGTCCCTTCTGTCAAAAATAAAAGGTCAGGTAAACCGCAGAAAATTCTTGGAAAAAAGAGGAGTTGGAAATCTGCGGTTTACCTAAATCATCGCCTGCGGCGGCGCACTTTTTTCTTCTTATTGCCGGCTGCTTTTTGACCGCCGGCGCTGCCTGTAGAACGGCCGTTTCCGCTTGAACCAGACCCTTTGTCGATACGGCCGTGGCATTGTTTATACTTTTTGCCGCTGCCACAAGGGCAAGGATCATTACGGCCCACTTTGGGCATGCTGCGGCGCATTTCAACCCCATGCCCACTTTTACGCTGCACCGTTTGATATCCGGCCCCCTGTGCTTGAAGCTGGTAGATTTGATCTTGCTGCTGCTGCCGGATAAAAGCCTCATGGCTGGCAATCTGACGGAAAAAGCGGTCGGCAATGTCCCTATCAATATTTTTACGCATGTCGGCAAACATCTCATAGGAACGCCGCTTATACATCACCTTTGGATCACGTTGTCCAATTGCCTCCAACCCAATCTCGCGCCGTAAATCATCCATCGCCGTCAAATAATCACGCCATTCACGGTCAATTGCTGAGAGCAAAAGCAGTCTTTGGAAGTTACGATATTCTTGCGTGCCAATGCGTTTGCGCCACTTATCCTGTTGCACATCAACATAATCCCCCAGCGCCTGCACCAGTTGTTCCCCATCTAGCGCGGAGAGACTCTGCAAAAGCATTTGTTGCAGCGCTTCAACAGCCGCATTTCTAAATCGCAGTTGGCGCGCCTCGGAATTCTTTAACGAAAGCCCATCAAGGTTAAAAAGATCGAAGGCATTCCCAATGGCTTCTTCAGACTCCTGCCAGATGCGCTCCCGCTCCGATTGGTCAATCTGATTAGCCAGCAGTTCGGTGTATAAGGACTCAACCTCCGTCATGAATTGGCGACGCAATGTTTCTTTGGCCTGAACCTGGCCTGAACGGCGTGAAGTCAACCCTGCCAGGTTGGGAACAGGCGGCAGCAGCGGCAAAAAACGTCCCATCGCATTCAGCAATTGGTAAAGGTTTGTGCCCTCTTCATCGTTTTTATATACCAGCCGCATCAAACGATCGGTTAATTTTTCCGGCGGCAGCCCTTCCAACTCTTCGCGATCAACCTCGACAATGCCGGGCAGCAGTCCCCGCAAGGCGCGCAAAACACCGTTGAGATTAACCTGGTTGGTGGCGTCTGTGCTCATATCCTGGATGATGCGCTCAATTTCTGCGCGCGCAAAACTCTGGTAATTGTCTACATAATTGTCCACCAGCTCGGCAAGCATGTCGTCAAAAGCGGCGTCGACCTTTTCATCAAGATCATCCGTCTCACCTAGCAATATTTTGCGGCGCTCGCCATAAATCGCCTGACGCTGGAGACTCATCACATCGTCGTATTCAACAACGTTTTTACGGATGTCAAAGTTATAGCCTTCAATGCGCTCCTGTGAGCTTTCAATGATGCGGTCTAACATGCTGTTCTCGATTGGCATGTCGTCAGGAATATTGGTGCGCGTCATAAAGCTCTTCAAACGTTCGCCGCCAAATCGACGCATCAAGTCATCTTCCAGCGATAAAAAGAAACGAGAGGAGCCGGGGTCACCCTGCCGCCCCGAACGACCGCGCAGCTGATTGTCAATGCGGCGTGATTCATGCCGCTCGGATCCGATGACGTGCAAACCACCAAGCTGCCAGACTGTTTGCCGATCCTGCTGAGTTTGGGACTGGATATTTTCAATACGCGTAATCAATTGCGGTTCCAGACCTGGAACCTGGTCCACAATGTGCTCTGCTTCAGCACGTTCTCCGCCCAAAATGGAGCGAATCAAAGCTGCGCGAGCGTTATAATGCTGATCAAAAAGCTGTTCGGCAATGAACTGGGCCGCTTTTTGTTTGTCTTGATGCACAATCTGGTAACTGGTATACAGGCTTTCGAGGCGCACTGCTTCTTCGACAACGGCCGTATCCCGTTCCAAACTTTCCACATATTCACGCGCCTGGCCAAGCTGGCCAACACGTACCAGTTGTAAAACCGTGAGCGCCTGATTGTAATCAATTTTATACGGCGCTTGTAAGGTTTTGGCCAGGAACCCAATCACCTGAACCTGTTCAATTTCAACGAGCGCGGCGTCAAACTCAGCCTTTATTTTTATTAAACCGTCTACCAGTTCCGGGTTTAGTTTTTTGCTGCGGTTGGCGTAATCACGCGCGGCCTCCGCGCCTTCAGTAAAATATATCTCGGCGAGTTGGGTAAGTTGGGGACGGTCAAACAGATCCTTTTCCAGCGTTTCCGCCGCCATACCTTCAGGATTGCCGCCTAACAAAATGTCTGTACCACGACCTGCCATGTTGGTTGAAATTGTGACTGCCCCTTTGCGACCGGCCTGGGCAATCACCAACGCTTCCGATTGGTGAATTTTTGCGTTCAAAACAGTGTGTGGAATATGCTCTTTGGTCAGGTAACGGTGAATAAGCTCAGAATGCTCCACCGACGTTGTACCCACCAACACAGGTCGTCCAACCTCATGCACGCGTTTGATCTCACTTAAAATTGCGTTGTCTTTTGCTTCAGTGGTGGCATAAATCTGATCTTGGAAATCAGTTCTTTTATAAAATACCGGTTTCTTACTCTGCGGGTCTACATAACTGACAACATCTGTACCCTCGAACTTTTCCTTATGCTCTATGAGGCCCATTGCTCCGCTATCGACGATATGCTGCACATTGGTGGGCAGAGGCGTGACGCCCAACTCATAAATTTTGTCGAATTCTTCGGCGTCAGTCAGCGCAGTACCGGTCATGCCGGCTAACTTCTTGTAAAGACGGAAATAATTTTGCAGCGTAATGGTGGCCACCGTTATCGTCTCGCGCTTGATATCAACCCCCTCCTTGGCCTCGATTGCTTCATGCAGACCATCAGAATAACGACGGCCCGCCATCAAACGCCCGGTAAAATCATCAACGATAACAACCTGTCCATCTTGAACAACATACTGCACATCACGTTTAAACAAGTATTGGGCGCGCAATGCGTTGTCAAGATAATAGGTCAGGTGAAAAAAGCGCGGCTCGTAAAGGCTCTCACCGGCGTCTGCATCGATTTCAGGGATACGGTTTTCAATTTCCGCAATGCCCATGTCTGTCAAACTCACGGATCGGCTTTTTTCGTCCAGATCATAATGTCCGTTGGCTTCTTCATCTTCTTCGGCTGTATTGCGCTTTAGTCCGCGCACATATTGCGAAAAGCGGGCATATTCTTTGCCGGAGCGAGGCGCTGGGCCAGAAATAATCAATGGCGTACGCGCTTCATCAATCAGGACATTGTCCACCTCGTCGATGATACCAAATTCAAGGTCGCGCTGGACAAGTTTTTCCGCATCCGTGACCATATTGTCACGCAGGTAATCAAAGCCAAATTCGCTGCTGATGCCATAGGTGATATCGGCCTGGTAAGCCTGCTGGCGCGTACAGGGACGCCAATGGACCAGGCGTTCATCTTCCAATTCCGCGCCGGGATTGACATAATCCGCATCATATAAAGCTGAAAACTGCTGCGGACCGATACAACCAACCGTTAAGCCGAGAAAAGAAAAGATTTTGCCCATCCAACCGCCATCGCGCCGGGCCAGATATTCATTGACGGTCACCAAATGCACGCCTTTGCCGGTGAGTGCGTTGAGATACAAAGGCAGCGTGGCGACAAGAGTTTTTCCTTCACCGGTGCGCATTTCAACCACATCGCCTTGATGCAGGAGAATGCCGCCCATAATTTGAACGTCGTAATGACGCAGCCCGGTTGTGCGCACAGAGGCTTCGCGCACCAATGCAAATGCTTCCGACAGCAAATCTTCCAACGCGGCGCCATTTTCGACTCGTTCGCGTAAAACGGCCGTTTTCGCGCGCAGGGCCTCATTCGATAGTTGTTGCAGCTCCGGCTCTATCACAGCAACCGAATCGACTGTTGGCTGCATATTACTGATGATTTTTTTATTGGGATCACCCACGATTTTTGTAACAAATTTCTTGAACATAAGGGTTAGTTTACCAGCTAAGTGTTAAGTTAAGCTTAAATCGCCAAAATGTTTCACCACTTTCTAAAACTGATTTCAGACTTTATGTCAAATTTCTTTTTGAAAACCAGCCATCCAGGTACGCGGTCTGTCATTCGTTGAACAATTCACCCACGCTGCGGCCTTCGTGCGAGCGCAAAATAACTTCACCCAGTAAGCGGTCAACGCTGAGAATGGTGATATTGGGCAGCATATTTTCGGGAGGAATAGGCAGCGTATCAGTTGTGACTATCTCTTTGACAGGCAAAGCGGCCAGGCGTTCAACTGCCGGATCAGAAAGCACTGCATGCGCAAACGAAAGATAAACATCTTTCGCGCCGCAAGCTTTCACCAGGGTCACGGCTTCCAGCATCGATCCGGCCGTATCTACCATATCATCCACAATAATGACATCTTTGCCGCTGACATTGCCAATCAACGACAGCGCTTCGCGTTTGTTTTCATTACCAACCCGTCTTTTTTCCACAAAGGCAAGCGGAAAATTGAGGGCGGCGGCAAAATTGCGCCCCTTTTTAGCAAATCCCAGATCAGGCGTGACAATAACAGCGTCCAGGTCTTTCTTTTGAAAATAACCAACCAAAATATGAAACGCCGTCAGGGAGTCGCCGGGAATTTTGTAAAAACCCTGAATTTGGGAGCTGTGCAAGTCGATGGTCACCCATCTATCTGCGCCTGCCGCCTCAATCATATCCGCCAGAAGTCGGGCCGAAATCGGGACGCGCGGCTGGTCTTTTTTATCGCTCTGGGAGTATGACATGAAGGGCACAACCACTGTCACTCGACCTACGGAATCCCGCTTGAAACAATCAATGGCAATTAACATTTCCATGATATTACGGTGCAACGGCCGTGCATGGCTCTGGATCAAATAAACATCCTGACCGCGCACGCTGCCGTGCAGACGCACAAACAAATTTTCATTGGGAAATTGAATGATATCCCAGTGACTCAGGGGGATATTGACATAATCTGAAATTTTTTGCGCCAGATCAGGACAGCCTGAACCGGCAAATAATTGAATATCGCCAATCATATTTGCTCCGAAATGGATCAATATTAATGCAGCTCAAATAATGAGCATCAGCGTGATTATACCGAGAGGCCAATGGTTTTACGAACCTCAAAGTCTGGCAAAGGACATGGAGTTTGGCAAACCCTATGACCTTTGCCTTTGTATCGCATGACAAATATCACCTGACACCTTTCTTACGCGGCGTTACTATGATGAGCGGAGAAACGGCAATTCGAGATCAGGTAATTGGCAGAAAGAAATCAAAAATAAAGGTCATGAAAAATCTGCCAATTCCTCACGGAAACCGCAGATTTCCAATTCGTTTTATTTTCAAGAATTTTCTACGGTTTACCTAGGTAATTGGCAGAAAGAAATCAAAAATAAAGGTCGTGAAAAATCTGCCAATTCCTCACGGAAACCGCAGATTTCCAATTCGTTTTATTTTCAAGAATTTTCTGCGGTTTACCCAAGGTTGAATTTTGTCCCCTGCGCCATTAAAATGAAACCCAAATAGTAAATGCAATCTCCAAAACCTATCAGAACCAGAAGTGAGGACTTTCCATGCAGGAAAAACCAAATCAAAACAGCAGCAATGAAACATATCCAGATGAGCGCTTATTTGAGGCGTTTTCGCCGCCAACCTACTCAGAATGGATCGAAGCTGCTGAAAAATCACTGAAAGGCGTCCCTTTTTCTAAATTAATTCGCACAACCTATGAAGGGATCGAAATCCAGCCTATATATCGTCAGGAAGACACGGCCGATTTAGACCATCCGCACACCATACCAGGCGAGTACCCATTTGTGCGTGGGCAAAACAGCATGGGCAGCGTCATCCAGCCATGGCTGGTAGCACAAGAACTTGCCGCCAGCACCCCATCGCAGTGTAATGCTGTCCTGCGTAATGATTTGAAGCGTGGGCAAACGGCCGTTAACCTGCTCCTGGACCTCCCCACCCGTGCCGGCCTTGACCCTGACCAGGCAACTGCGGGCGACGTGGGGCGCGAAGGCGTCTCGCTCGCAACCGCCGCGGACATGGAAACGCTCTTTGATGGCATAGACCTCGCTCAAACGCCACTATTCGTTCGCTCAGGCACAGCCGCTCTGCCGGTCATGGCTTTACTGGCAGCCTATCTGGAAAAACAAGGGGTTGATACGGCCGTATTACAAGGCAGTCTTGAAGCGGATCCCCTGGGCGTGCTGGCCCGGCGGGGAAAACTGCCGCTTGCGCTGGAAACAGCCTATGCTGAAATAGCGGAATTAGTTCGCTGGACGTCCGAGTACGCGCCCAAACTGGCTGTTTTGACGGTGCATGGCTATCCATATGCCAATGCAGGCGGCAGCGCGGTAGAGGAACTTGCTTTTGTACTGGCAACGGCCGTGACTTACACGCGTGAACTTTTAGAGCGGGGAAGTGACATCAATTCCATCAGCGCCAAAATGCAGTTTGCGCTCAATTTGGGTAACGATTTCTTCATGGAAACGGCCAAGCTGCGCGCGGCGCGGATTTTGTGGGCGCAAATCGCCGCCGCATTTGGCGGTGATGAACAGGCTCAGAAAATGACCATCCACGGCCGTTCCGCACGTTGGAACAAAACGCTCACGGACGCTTATGTCAACATGCTGCGCGTGACCACCGAGGCATTTTCCGGCGCAGTTGGGGGCGTCGACAGCATGCATGTGGCGCCTTTTGATGAGGAAGTTGCACCCGTTAACGAATTTTCACGCCGCATTGCGCGCAATGTTCAAATTATTTTACAGGCAGAAGCACAGTTGACACGGGTGGTTGATCCGGCCGGCGGCGCTTATTATGTTGAATATCTGACGGACCAAATTGCCCGCATGGCATGGGCGCTCTTTCAGGATATTGAAGCCCAGGGCGGCATGTTAGCCGCTTTGGAAGCTGGTTTTCCCCAGCAAAAGATTGCAGAAACGGCCGCAGCGCGTGCAAAAAACCTGGCCAGGCGCAAAGATGTGCTTGTGGGGACCAATATGTATGCCAATCTGGACGAGGAAAAACCGCCGCTAACCACGACCGATTACGAGGCAATTTACGCCCAGCGTATAGAGGCAGTCGCGGCTTACCGGCAGCAGTTCTCGTCGGAAAAATCGAAATTGGAAATGGAAACGGCCGTTTCACTGGCGCAAAAAGGGGCAACTCTCGGCCAGCTAACTGCTGCGCTGCGACCTGAATCCCAATTCCAGAGTGTTGAACCCGTCAACTGGCAGCGCGCTGCTGAGCCATTTGAAAAACTGCGTGCAAACGCAGATGCTTATCTGGCAGAAAACGGCCGACGGCCGCGCGTTTTCCTGGCCAATATGGGGCCGCTGCGCCAGTACAAAGCGCGCGCAGATTTCTCGCGCGGTTTCTTGGAGGTGGGCGGATTTGAAATTGTTGATCCAGCCAGGTTTGATACGCCGGAAGCGGCGGCGCAGGCTGCCATTGAGGATGGCGCGCCAGTCGTGGTCATTTGCTCGACCGATGAAACCTACCCCGACATTGTACCGCCGCTGGTTCAAGCCATCCGTGAAGTCAAACCTGAAACCGTTGTGGCGCTTGCAGGTTATCCCAAAGAACAAATCGCGGCGCATCAGGCGGCGGGCGTGGATAATTTCATTTTCTTAGGCGCTGATTGTTATGCAATCAATGCGTGGCTGCAAACAAAAATCAACCGAAAGGATTAAATTTAATTATGATCGAAAAAGCGCTTTTTGGAAGAACAGGTCACTCTAGTACACGCACCTTGTTTGGTGGTTTTGCAGTAGGCTATTGTTCGCAGGCAGAGGCTGATGAGACGCTGGAGCTTTTGTTGCAGTTTGGCGTCAATCACATCGATACGGCCGTTACCTACGGCGACGCCGAATTACGCATTGGTCCCTGGATGGAAAACCATCGTGATAAATTCTTCCTGGCAACCAAAACCGAAGAGCGCACTCATGACGGCGCCTGGCGGGAACTAAACCAATCTTTAGAGCGACTGCGCACCGATCATATTGACTTATGGCAAATGCATTTTCTGGTGGATGAAAACGGTTGGCAAACGGCCATGGGGCCGGGCGGCGCCTTAGAAGCATTTGTAAAAGCCCGCGATCAGGGCATGGTGAGCTATTTGGGCGTGACCGGACATAATGTGGATGTGGCAAAATATCACCTACGCAGCCTCGAACGCTTTGACTTTGATTCCGTTTTGCTGCCATACAGCCTTAGCATGATGCAAAACCCCCACTATGCCGCTGATTTTGAGCAATTGTTTGCTGTTTGTGCTGAGCGCAAAGTGGCCGTACAAACAATCAAATCGCTGGCCAGAGGTTCATGGGGCGCCAAAAAACAGACACATGGCACCTGGTATGAACCCTTCACTACCCAGGCTGAAATTGACCTGGCCGTGCAATGGGTACTCAGCCGCCCGGGCGTTTTCTTGAATACAGTCGGGGACAGAACCTTGTTACCGCTGGTATTGGATGCAGCAAGTCGAATGGAAACGGCCGTTGCTCAACAAACCATCACCCAACAAATGCAATCTATCCCCATGGAACCCTTATTCACATAAATCTGGAAACAACCGGCTAAGCGACTAACGACTACAAAACTAGTCTCAAAGAGTGTTTTATGAAAAAACCTGATTTTACACACATCAATTATGCGTCAACATTCAAGCCCCAGACATTTGAACAATGGCAGTCGCAGGTTGAAAAAGAAACCGGTCAATCTGCTGGGGATTTTGTCTGGCACACGCTTGAACAAATCGATGTAAAACCCCTTTATACGGCCGCTGATCTGGAAGGCATGGAACATCTGGGATTCATGTCGGGAATGGCGCCCTTTTTACGCGGGCCTTATCCGGCAATGTATGCGATACGGCCGTGGACGGTGCGGCAGTACGCCGGTTTCTCAACCGCTGAAGAATCCAACGCCTTCTACCGGCGCAACCTGGCCGCCGGGCAGCGCGGCCTTTCGATTGCCTTCGATTTGGCGACCCACCGCGGCTATGATTCCGATCATCCACGCGTGGTTGGCGACGTCGGTAAGGCGGGCGTAGCGATTGACTCCATCCTGGATATGGAAATTTTGTTTGGCGGCATTCCCCTCGACAAAATGTCGGTCTCCATGACCATGAATGGCGCCGTGCTGCCGGTCATGGCCTTTTACATCGTCGCAGGTGAAGAACAAGGCGCGCCGCATGAAAAGCTAACCGGCACAATCCAAAACGACATCCTCAAAGAGTACATGGTGCGCAACACCTATATTTACCCGCCGGAACCCTCCATGCGCATCATTGGCGATATTTTTGCCTACACGGCTAAAGAAATGCCGCGCTTCAACTCAATCAGCATTTCCGGCTATCATATGCAGGAAGCAGGCGCAACGGCCGATATCGAAATGGCCTATACGCTCGCCGACGCGCTCGAATATTTGCGCGCCGGCGTCAACGCCGGCATGGACATCGACAGCTTTGCGCCGCGATTCTCATTCTTCTGGGCAATCGGCATGAATTACTTCATGGAAGTCGCTAAAATGCGCGCAGCGCGCCTGCTGTGGGCCAAGATTGTGCATGGGTTCAACCCCAAAAATGAAAAATCGATGGCGCTGCGCACCCACTGCCAGACCTCTGGCTGGAGCCTGACCGAACAAGACCCCTTTAACAACGTTGCGCGCACCTGCGTTGAGGCGATGGCGGCGGCTCTGGGGCACACCCAATCCTTGCATACCAATGCGCTGGATGAAGCCATCGCGCTGCCGACCGACTTTTCGGCCCGCATTGCGCGCAATACACAGTTGTACCTGCAGCATGAGACCGGCATCACACGCGTTGTTGACCCGTGGGCGGGATCCTATTATGTGGAAACGTTGACGCATGAATTGACGCAACGCGCCTGGCAGCATATTCAAGAAGTCGAGGCGCTGGGCGGCATGGCGAAAGCGTTGGAAACCGGCCTGCCGAAAATGCGGATCGAGGAAGCGGCGGCGCGCCGTCAAGCCCACATAGATTCAGGGCAGGAAACGATTGTGGGTTTGAACAAGTATCGCCTTGCACATGAAGACCCGATTGACATTTTGGAGGTCGATAATACGGCCGTTCGTCAGGCTCAAATCGAGCGTCTCCAACAACTACGCGCAAATCGGGATGAGACGCGCGTGGAGCACGCTCTTTTCGCGCTCAGTGACGCCGCTGCCAGTGGAGAAGGCAATCTACTGGCGCTTTCCGTGGACGCAGCCCGCGCCCGTGCCAGCCTGGGTGAAATATCTGCGGCTCTGGAGCAGGTTTGGGGCCGCCACAAGGCAGTCATTCGCTCGATAGCCGGCGTCTACAGCACCGAATTTGGCGAAGAAAATGAAATCAAGGCTGTTCGCAAGGCAGCGGATAAATTTGAAATTCTGGAGGGGCGACGCCCGCGGATTATGGTCGCCAAGATGGGACAGGATGGTCACGATCGCGGCGCCAAGGTGATTGCAACCGCTTTTGCCGATCTTGGTTTTGATGTCGACATCGGGCCGCTGTTCCAAACGCCGGAAGAAGTGGCGCGCCAAGCTGTAGAAAATGATGTACACGTCGTCGGCATCAGTTCACTGGCAGCCGGGCACAAAACGCTTTTGCCGCAGTTGGTAGATGCGCTGGCGCAGTTGGACCGCGATGACATCATGGTTGTCATTGGCGGCGTGATTCCAGCCCAAGATTATCAATATTTATACGATCGTGGCGCAGCGGCAATTTTTGGTCCTGGCACAGTAATCCCCATTGCGGCGCAGAAAGTTTTGGATGAATTGGAGCATCGACTGGGATTGGATGAATTAGTAACGGTGTGAAGCTAAAAAAATTGGCGGCCGTTGTATGCTTAATATTACGATCTATAATGCTATTTTAAGTGCAATGATTGATTGGGAGGTTCTGAATGACTTCGACAACCACATTTGATGAGTCCCGGTTAACTACCGAGATTGCCCAACTATGGCCACCACAAGGGCAGTGGACCGAAACCGATTACTTCAACCTGCCTGACACCAATCGCATCATTGAATTATCTGAAGGGGAGATTATACTTACGCCGCCGCCAAGTTTTACACATCAAAAAGTGTTAGATAATTTGTATTCTGCCCTAAAAGCCTATGTACAATCACAAAAATCAAGCGTAACCGCATTTGCTCCCCTTGCAAGCTGGTTTTTACCTAAAAATCGGGCAAACGAAAGCATAGCGCGCCATTTCTTACGTTTCCGTCCGAGTTTGCAGACCCTCTTGAACCCTATAAACGATCTGACTGATTAGTTCCACTATTTCGCGCAACTTTGCGGGGTTGATTTTGTCAACGCTATCATCTGGCGTGTGGGCGAGTTCCCAGGCGCCCGTGGAGCTGAAAGCAATGCAAGGCACACCGCGATAGGCGAAGGTAGAGTGGTTGCTTTGCGGCCATGGTTCAACCCAGACCATGTCGGGATACGGCCGTTTCAAATCCACCACCGCACTTTGCAAAGCTTCTGAACCAGAAATGATTGTAATCGTATTGCTTCCCAGCTTATAACCCGCTCCATCTACATTTATCCCCACAAGGATATCATCCAACGTATTCCCTCTGTGTTTGATATAGGCCAGATCGCCCAGGCCATAATATTCTTCGTCGGGAAAGATTACAAATTCAATGCCGGTCGTGAGCTGAAAATCTTGCAAAAGCGTGGCCAGCGTGAGGATAACGGCCGTTCCCGATCCATTATCGAGCGCGCCTGGCGTGTTGATTTTTGTGTCATAATGGGCCATCAAAACGATCCGTGAACGGTCGTTGCCGGGCTTTTCACCAATTATCAATGCTGATTGGCCGGGTACAGAACGCGCCTCAATTTTTAGCTGCACCCGCTCCCCGACCTGATCTAGCAGCCTGTAGCCCGTTTCCTGAGGAACAGTAGCCGACGGAACAGGCATGTCCCAATCCTGAATCATTTGTTCACCTGCCGGAAAACGCATATTCAGGGTCAATAAGGCAGCCGGCGCTTTTTCGATCAGCAGCCGGTTTAGCGCCTGATGTCCCTCCATCTGGTAAACTTGGTAATTTTGGGGAATCAGGGCCTCTTTAGTCAGATCGCCATAGAGAAAAACGATACGGCCGTTTAAATTTGCCGCCGCTAATTGCTCTACTGTGCCAACCCCAGCCAGAGGCGCTTCAAGGTTGCAGGCTGGTGAATACACATTAGCATATGCACTGACTTCTTCCCCATTGGAAAGGGTGAGCCTGGTCGCTGTGTACTGCCAATCAACGACTTGATCGACATATTCGACGACGTTCAAGCCTGCATTTTGAAAATTCGTGCGGATGTAGTCAGCCGCTTGTTGGTGCGCTTTTGAACCGGGCAGCCGTTCTCCAATTTCATGACTGATCTGGTTTAGATGCCGCCTCAAATTGAATTCGATATCTACTGCCGGGGGTAAATTGGGGATGTGAAACATCTTTTCCTCCATTTTTTACAGGTATCCCGCCTCGCTGATTGTGGGTGCACGTTAAAATTATACTCAGGATTATGAGAACCAGACAAGAGGACGGCCGTTTCCGGCTTGCGGCAACCATAATTTTGGTGTTCAATTCAAGTCGAGTAAAATTACTATTAAAACCCACTGTTTTATGCACTGCTAAATTGCATATCATCAAATCTAAGTAGCTCGCCCAAACCGATATGTGAGAAGGACTATCTATTTGGATTGGCTGGGAAGGCACATAAGTCGGGAACGTTATTGCTTTCCTGGAGGAAATCGGCATGGATAATAAAGTAACAAATTCTCAGCATAAATATCTGCAATATTGGTTGAACAAAGTTTCACGTTCATTTGCGCTTGTCATTCCGACCGTTGAGTCGCCGCTGAGTGAGAATCTGGCCGTCGCGTATCTCATTTGCCGCATAGTCGATAACATCGAAGATTGCGCCAACCCTTTCTCCTGGCAAGTTATGCGCTTTAATGAATTTGCTCGGTTGCTTGAGGAACCTGAACAGGCCCACAACATCCTGACGCATTGGGATCAGCTCGATTGGTCCGGTCTGACAAACGACGAAAACCGCATGATGGGATTGGAAGGATTGCAGCTATGGCAAATATATGCCCAAATTCCACCTGAGCCACGCGCCATAGTTGGGAAATGGGCGCTGGAAATGGCCAAAGGCATGCAGGCTGTGAAAACATCAGAGGCGCCGCCAATCTTTTTATCCCGCAATGGCGTTGAGCTGCCTCTCAATGAGGACGACTATAATCAATATTGTTATTATGTCGCCGGTACAGTGGGACATATGGCGACAGAACTGGTCATTCAAGAATTTGGCGTCAAAGGTGAAATCGTCGAACGTTTATTAGTTAACAGCGAGGCGTGCGGCCGGGCATTGCAAAAAACCAATATTGTCAAGGATTTTGCCAAAGATATCTCCCGTGGCGTTTCCTATTTACCCGACACTTGGATGCAATCAGTCGACTATTCGCCCTTATCTTTGCAGGGCGCCACACCTGAATGGCGCTATTTTGTTTTGAAAAATGTATTGGACGAGCTTGCTGATTCAGTTGAATATGTGGTTGAACTGCCGGAAACGGCCGTTGGCTACCGCCGCGCCTGCCTGTTAAGCATGTTCCCAGCCTATCAAACAATCTTATTAGCCGCTAAAAGGCACGAACTACTTTTTACCCCCCGACACGAAGTAAAAATATCGCGTATGACAATGGGATTGTGCGCTAAAGACGCTAAATTGATGGCTTTGGACGGCGAGGGCATCCGGGATTACGGCAAAAACATCGAAAATGAAGTCGACAAGGCCTTTAATAGCTCCATAATCACGTCGTCAACCATAAGACACTTGTAGGCGCCGATTCAGATACTGTATATTTACGAAAAAAGTTGAGACGATTTTGACATCTGCGAATTCAACCAACAACTCCTCAAATACAAACGGTGGATACGAGATCTTTGTCGAGACCCGGCCGCCAGGAATTGTCCGGCGTTTTTTTACGACCTTAATACAATTCAACGGACTCCTGTTTGGCGGCGCTTACGCATTGGTTCAGGATGCAAAGGTCAAGGGAGAAGGTGGCCGGTTCATCATCATTCTGCTGCGCATTTTACTGTTTTTTGCCTGGCCTTTTCTCGATCGCCAGCTTGTTAAACAACCATTTCCGGTGCAATTTCGCCGCCGTCTCGAACGCCTCGGCCCCACCTATATAAAATTAGGCCAAATTCTCAGCTTGCGTGATGATTTGCTGCCCAAATCAGTCACGGATGAATTAAAGAATCTGCTCGATAAACTGCCGGCAGTCCCCATTGGCAGATTTAAAGAGCTGATTGAAGAAAGCTTAAAACGTCCAGTTGACGACATGTTCGCCTGGATTGGAGAATTTCCCCTCGGTTCTGCTTCCCTGGGACAAACGCATGAAGCATTTTTATATTCCGGTGAGCATGTGGTGATCAAAGTATTGAAGCCCAATGTGCGTAAAACAATCATCAACGATACGCGGCTGATGCGTATTTTTGGCTCACTAGCCCAAGTGTTTTTTGCGCGCTACCAGCCTCGAAGGCTCATAAATGAATTTTGCCGCTATACGGTGAAAGAAGTTGATCTACGCAATGAAGCGGACAATGCGGATACATTTACAGCTGATTTCCTGGATGAACCGGACGTGAAATTCCCTAGAGTTTACCACGAGTTCAGCAGCAGGGATGTGCTGTGCATGCAGTTTTTCAAAGGCAACAAACCTAACAGAGAACTGGTCGCACGCATGTCTCAGGATGAAATCAATAAAGTGGTTGACCTGGGCGTGGGCGCGACAATTCGCATGATTTTTCGGGACGGGTTTTTCCATGCCGACCTGCATCCCGGCAATTTAATTATATTTGATGACGCCAGCGTGGGTTTCATTGATTTAGGTATGGTCGGCCGTTTCGATACCGATATGCAGCGTAAGATGCTTTCCTATTTTTATTCGCTTGTTATTGGCGATCCAGCAAATGCAGCGCGTTATCTGGTGTCTATGACCATTCCCGGCAGGGGCAGCGACCCCGATGGTTTTCGCCGCGCTGTGGAGGATTTGAACCGCCGGTGGATGCGGTCTCCCAATTTTGAAGATTTTTCACTGGGGCAACTTGTTTTGCAATCCATTTCACTGGCGGCGCGTTATCATATTCAATATCCGGGTGAAATCGTTTTGGTGATTAAGTCTTTGATCACATTGGAAGGGGTCGGTAACACATTAGCGCCCGGCTTAAATGTGGTCGAAGCGGCTAAAAAGCACGTTCAATCCATCATTTTCAATCAATTCAATGCTTCAGCTTTGGCAAGGGAAAGCATGCTCATCCTACCGGAGTTATTGGACGTGTTTTTCCGGGCGCCGCTGTTGATCAGCGAAGGCATGCGGTATCTTGAAAATAGCTTAAAGAGTTCGCAAGAAGGGCCGCTGGCCGAGCTCAGAGGCACAATTTTTGCCAGCTTTTGCCTGCTCGCGGGCGCGATTGTGTTTATGGCAAACGGCTCGGTTTTCATTTGGGGCGGGTTGTTCTTTGTGGGATTTACAATTGGTGGGTATACCTTCTTGTCTAAAAAATAAATTTGCTGTTCAATTTGTTTATGAGCGATTCAAAAAAGCCGGAATGGACGCCTCACGACGCGGGAGATGCTTTTGCTTCTCACGTTATGCCGGGCGTGAGCGCTGGGCATGATGGTCTGGATAACCATAAGAAGGAACAGTCTGCCGGGAAACGGCCGTTGCGCCGCCAACTCAGCATCGAAGATTATACAAACGGCGTTCTGGCCGGTGACCGCGTCATCCTCGCCCGCGCCATTACCCTGATTGAAAGCAACGCCCCCCGTCACTTTGAAGAAGCACAAGAAGTGCTGAAACAACTGCTGCCGCATAGCGGCGGCTCTATCCGCGTGGGCATTACCGGCGCGCCGGGCGCCGGTAAAAGCACGCTGATTGAGGCGCTGGGCGTGATGCTGGTTGAACAGGGACACAAAGTTGCTGTTCTGGCAGTTGATCCGACCAGCAGCATTACCAAAGGCAGCATTTTGGGCGACAAAACACGTATGGAAAACCTGGCAACGCTGCCGGATGCTTTTATACGGCCGTCTCCCACGGGCGGCATGTTGGGCGGCGTGGCGCGCAAAACACGCGAATCGATGCTGGTGTGTGAAGCCGCCGGTTTTGACGTGATACTAATTGAAACTGTCGGCACAGGCCAAAGCGAAATCAGCGTGCGCTCAATGGTCGATTTTTTCCTGTTGTTGCTAATCACCGGCGCAGGAGATGAGCTGCAAGGTATCAAAAAAGGGGTAATGGAACTCGCCGACGCCGTTTTGATCAACAAAGCAGATGGCGACAACAAAATCAGGGCGCAGGCAGCGCGCGCGGAATACAATCGCGCCCTGCATTATCTCACGCCGGCGACGGAGGGCTGGCATACGCGCGCGTATACGGCATCGGCCGTTTCCGGCGAAGGCCTTGCTCATATCTGGGAAATCATTGAACGCTTTTGCCGCAAAACCAAAAATTCTGGTGTTTTCGATGCCCGTCGCCGCGCCCAATTAATGGAATGGCTGCACGCGCTGGTTGAAGAGCAGCTACACGCCTACTTTTACAATCAACCAATCGTCAAAGAACAACTGGCCGGCATTGAGCAGCAGGTTGCAGAAGGCGCACTTCCGGCCACTTCCGCCGCTCGCCAATTAATTCAACTGCTGCGGCTGGAGGAGCCGTCATAGGATGACTTTAACCCTCAGACCCTCACAAGCAGCCATTTTGGCATACGAAAACGGCCGTTTAGCGGTAAGCGCCGTACCAGGCAGCGGAAAAACATTTACCCTGTCGCTGTTGGCGGCGCAGTTGATCGGCAACGGCCGTATCAACCCCGACGCCGGCCAAAGCATCTTGATCGTCACTTTCTTGAATGCCAGCGTCGATACCTTCCGCGCCCGCATTCGCAAACGTCTGGATGAAATGGAACTGCCAGCCGATCGCGGCTACGACGTGCGCACGCTGCACAGCCTGGCGCTGGAAATCGTCAAACAAAGTGAAAGCGGTCTCGGCAGTGACCGCCATGAATTAGCTGTACTGGACGATGGGCAGCGTTCCGGCTACCTGGCGCGCGCCATTGACGATTGGATTGGAACGTATCCCGATATGTGGGCGGCGCTTTTGCCGGACAACAATCCCAACACCCAACAACGCTGGCGGCGCGTGGTTGAAGATATGGCCGCCGCCTTCATCCGCACTGCTAAAAATGAACGCTATCACCCGGAAGCGATTCAACGACAAATGGATACGGCCGCATCACGGCCGGAGTGGGACCCAGACGCGCCGCGCGTACAGGAGTCGCCATACCTGTATATGCTGGCCGGTATCTATACTCGCTACCAAAATATGCTTTTGCGCCAGGGACATATGGATTTTGATGACCTGATCTGGCAGGCGGTCAATTTGCTGGAACAGCGTCCCGATCTGGTTGACATAATGCATGCGCGCTGGCCCTATGTATTGGAGGATGAAGCGCAGGACAGCGTGCCGCTGCAAGAACTGCTGCTGAACCAACTTACCGGTGCAAATGGCAATTGGGTACGCGTCGGGGACCCGAACCAGGCCATCACGAGTACGTTCACGGCGGCGCATCCCCGTTTTTTCAATGCATTTTTGAACCAGCCGGACGTGACGGAACGGCCGTTGCCCAACAGCGGACGCTGCGCCCCGCTCATATTCGGGGCGGCCAATGCATTGGTCGATTGGGTCATTGACAAACACCCGGAACCGGAAGTGCGCGCCCAGACATTCCGCCGCCAGCACATTGTGGCGACGCCGCCGGGCGACAGCCAACCCAACCCGCCTGACAGCGAGGCCAACATTCGCATTAAGGTATACAAACAGCGTGAAGATGAAGAATTGCCAGCCATTGCGCGGCTGGCAGTCCGCTATATGCGTGAAAGACCTGCCCAAACCGCGGCGATTCTCGTTCCAACCCATCAAATTGGGCATCAATTAGCGGAACATCTAGATGACCTGGACGCCGACTACGACAATCTGCTGCGCGGCGGCATGCGTGAACGGGAAATTGCCGGCGCGATTCACGCCATTCTGGCGCTGTTGGCGAACCCGCTCGATAAAAACGCCCTGATTGAAGCCCACGCCACGCTTAATGATCTGGGTCATCAGGCTGCAAATGTCGGAGAAGAGCGTTTGGAACATCTACACACCTTGATGCGCAGCATTTACCGGCCCGAAGATTTTCTCTTTCCTTGGGAAGACGGCGATCTGGAAAAAAGTTATCCGGCCAACATCGCGACGCCCGAAGACATGGCCGATTTAAGCCGTTTTGCAGATTACATGCGCAAGTTGTTTGAGTTACGGCCGTTGCCCGTTGACGATATGGTTCTGGCGTTAGGAGACGAACTTTTTGCTCAGGAAAACGTACGCGAAGGGGACCTGGCAATTGCCTATCAAATTGCGTCAGTCCTGCGAAGCTGGCGCGAAAGTCAGCCGGATTGGCGACTGCCTCGTCTAAGTGACGAGCTGCGAGAGGTCGCCAGCGGTCGCCGCAGGCTACCCCTGGCCCGCCCCAGTGACTATGGTTACGAACCACAGCCGGGACGAATTACTCTGGCTACCCAACATGGCGCCAAAGGGTTGGAATGGGATGCTGTTTTTCTGGTTGGCATCGACAGCCGCTGGATTCCCGGCAGTCTGGATGCATATTTCCAGGGCGTAAACGATGATTTCGGCGGCGATCCCAAAGCGGAAGTAACGGCGCAACTACGTTATTTGATGCAAGGCAATGCCGGGCTTTATCCGGGATGCACGGCAACCGAATCCGCCCACATCGACATCATCAGCGAACGGCTGCGTCTGTTGTATGTGGGCGTCACGCGCGCGCGCCGCTATCTGCACATCAGCCGCAGCCGCACTGCACGCCAGGGAAACACAGAACGGCCGGCGGAACCCGCCACCGTCTTGGGCGTTTTGTACCATTATTTAAAAACACAAAAAGGTTAAGCATCTATGGCTTTATTCGCCTTCATTGCTGTATTGGTTGTTTTCATTGTCCTCGCCAATCTGGCTGCCATCAGTGAAAGCCAAAGTTTACACACGCTATTCGATATTGGTTCAATCATTTTTAACAGTCTGGTCATTGTAACGGGGCTATTAATCGTTGTGGCAGCGCCTTTAATCACGGAAAATGCGGCGCTCTTCGAGCTGCCGGCACTGAATTTTCCGGCTGCCGGCTGGTCTATTGCCGGCATGGGGGTGTGGGGCGTGGTTGTAAGCCTGCGGCCGGTACGCAAAGGCATCGGGCGTTTTGCGCCCATTGATCCCGCTTCACCGGTACATACGTTAGCGCTGGTTTTGGTCGGATATTTAGTCGGCAACACGGTTTTGACGCTGGCTTTGGGTGGATTGAGCGAACTGGAAGAAACGGCCGTTTCCGTTACGATTCTGGATGTTGTCTTACAACAAGTCGCTTTCATTGCCGTAGCCTTTGCCGGCGTCGGTTTTATGATTCGCCGTGACGCTAAAAGCAGCCTCCAACGCCTTGGACTGGTACGCCCCAGCCTGCACCAACTCCTTTTTGGAACCATCTGGATTTTTGTGCTGGTAATCTTACAGGGTTTAGTGGGCGCAGTATGGGCATTACTCGACCCGGAACAAGCCGAACTGCTTGGCAGCCTAAATGAATCCTTGCTTGGAAATTTCGACACAGCGTATGAATGGCTGCTTTTGGCAATTGCATCCGGGTTTGGTGAAGAAATCTTGTTTCGCGGCGCCATCCAGCCGGTTTTTGGCATTGGCGTTACGGCGCTGCTATTCGCCATCGTTCATGTACAATATGGTCTCACACCGATCACAATATTGGTCTTTTCTATCGGCGTCATTTTAGGATTAATTCGTAAGCGTTACAATACAACAACAGCAATTTACGTGCATGTCGGTTATAATTTCGTACTGGGATTACTGAGTTTGCTGGCTGTTTACCTGGAGCAGTTTATAAATACCGGCTAAGTAAACCTTTGAAAAGTATTTTGAATTAGGAAAACCACAGAAAATTCTTGAAAATAAGAGGGGTTGGAAATCTGCGGTTTCTTTGAGGAATTCCCAGATTTGGTTTCGTAGCAATTCAAAATTCTTTGTGGGAATTACCTACAATTAGACTATACTTTCAAATAAATCGTAACTGACCTGTCACACGCTGAAGTGAGCCGTATGAAAAACAATGTTATGAACAGTTTTAATATTTTTAATACATTTAGTCATCCGGAGGAATGAACCCAATGACCCAAGATACCTTAACCGTTACCGATAATCGTACTGGCAAGTCCTATGAACTGCCTATTAAAGACGACACGATCAATGCAATGGATTTGCGCCAGATCAGGGTAAACCCTGACGATTTCGGCATGCTGAGCTATGATCCCGGCTTCAAGAACACCGCCTCAACAAAAAGCACCATCACGTATATTGACGGCGCCAAGGGAATTTTGCGCTATCGGGGCTATCCGATTGAGCAATTGGCAGAAGAATCTAATTATCTGGAAGTTGCCTATATGCTTTTATATGGGGAACTACCCAACCAGGCGCAATATGCTCAATGGGAACACGAAATTCTGCACCACACATTTGTGCATGAGAATATCACTGATTTTATGCGCTTTTTCCGTTATGATGCGCATCCAATGGGCATGTTTATCTCCACCGTCGCTGCGATGTCCACGTTCTATCCCGAAGGACGTGATATCAAAGATACCGCCAATCGTATGCGTCAGATTCAACGCCTGATCGCCAAAACGCCAACCGTGGCAGCCTTCTCTTATCGCCATAGTCGGGGTTTACCCTTTGTCTATCCCGATAATGACCTGAGCTATACCGGCAATTTCCTGAATATGCTGGATAAAATGACGGAAATCAAATATAAGCCCAATCCGGTATTAGAGCGGGCGCTTGATGTGCTCTTCATTTTGCATGCTGACCACGAACAGAACTGTGGCACGGCCGCTATGCGCGTGATTGGTTCCAGCGAAACAGATCCGTATTCTGCAATGGCCGGCGCGGCTGCGGCGTTATACGGTCCCCTACATGGCGGCGCCAATGAAGCGGTGCTGCGCATGCTGCTGGAAATT
Source organism: uncultured Chloroflexia bacterium (assembly GCA_963701435.1). Classification (GTDB taxonomy): domain Bacteria; phylum Chloroflexota; class Anaerolineae; order Promineifilales; family Promineifilaceae; genus JAACFF01. The sequence goes on from CAVPAL010000007.1 coordinate 330,726, forward strand.
GGAGACCTAAAGAATGTGCCCGCATTTGTTGAAGGCGTCAAGAAGCGGGAACGTCTTCTAATGGGCTTTGGGCATCGAGTCTATAAGAATTATGATCCGCGCGCGCGCATCATAAAAACCATTGCGGATCAGGTATTTGAAGTGACCGGCCGCAATCCTTTGCTGGATATCGCGCTTGAGTTGGAACGGATTGCTTTGGAAGATGATTTCTTCGTGCAGCGCAATTTGTACCCCAATGTAGATTTCTATTCCGGCATTATTTATCAGGCGATGCGCTTCCCGATTGCCATGTTCCCGGTTTTGTTCGCAATTCCGCGGACGGTAGGCTGGTTAGCGCAGTGGCAAGAAATGCTGCTCGATCCGGAACAAAAAATCGCCCGCCCACGCCAGATTTATCTGGGATATGATGAACGGGATTATGTACCGATGGCTGACCGTTAGCAGACGCACCCTTTTTTTTAGCCGTAAGCCCGCCTCGTTTGAGGCGGGCTTTTTTGTTATTCAGAAACTTCAGCTTTACATTTCCAGGCATTTTCCTTAGACTGTGATCCAGGATGTTCCATTTTATTCAATATAAGGAGACTAAATATGGCTGGTACCCGTGTTCAAGCTGAAGTTGTTCGAGTTGTAGATGGCGACACACTCCGCGTAAAAGCAAATGATACAGAAGAGAGTCTTCGGATTCTGGCTTTAGATACAGAAGAATCGCATGCAGGCAGCAGTAAACCGGTCACACCGTGGGGACACGCGGCCAAAGCAGAAGCCCAACGTCTGGTTTCTCCCGGTGATATTGTCACGCTGGAATTTCCAGGAAACGAAGATATTGAAACATGTTGGAAAAAATATCGCGGCAACTTTGGTCGGCCGCTGGTTTTCATCTATTTGGCTAATGAAATAGATTATCAGGAACATATGATCCGTACCGGCTACAGCCCCTATTTCACCAAGTACGGGTATGCTGCGTTCATCGAAAATCACCAGCGTTATATAACAGCCGAGCGCGATGCGCAGCAGGCTTTTCGCGGCGTTTGGAATCAAATAGCAGTGAACGGTTCAGAAATCCGCAATTATGCACGCCTGAGCGTTTGGTGGACTTTGCGGGCTGAAATTATCCAACAATACAGGCAGGTTAAAACTGCAAATCCATGCGAGCCTCTGTATAACACGCGCCTGGACTATGAGAAGCTGGTTGAACTGGCCACGGCCGAAGAAGATGCGATCATTTTTACCGAACTGCGCTCATTTTCGCGTGTCGGTGGTGGTCAACACGTGATCGTCAGCATTGGTTCCATCCAACAACCGTTTCAAGTTTTTATACCCAATATTGATTCAGAAAACGGTACCAACATTCTAAATTTGCTGACCAATCGTTTTATTCCCGGAGATGACGACCATCCGCGCCAAAGTTATGCCTATGTAAAAGGGCCGCTAAAAATGTTTGGCAATCGACCGGAAATAATTGTGACGGATCCAGATCAAATAACTGGTTGGGCAAATTTCTAGCTGGCAGTTGGTGGGGTTGGAAAGAGCTGCTCAAGCAGTTGGGCATTATCTACCAACCCTTCAGCATCAATTTTCAACCAGATTAAGAATTCAACGTTGCCATCAGAACCTTGAATGCTGGATTGGATTAAACTTTGGGAGGTAAAACAATTTTGCGCACACCAATCCAGTATATCTGTTAGAACCTGGCGGTGAACGGCCGTATCTCGCACAATGCCGCCCTTGCCTACCTGCTCAGGTCCTGCTTCAAACTGAGGTTTGATCAACGCAACTATATCCGCTTCCGGCGCCAGCCATTTTTTAACCGCCGGTAAAATCAGCTTGAGCGAGATAAATGACACGTCAATTGAAACAAAACTGACCGCTTCCGGCAGTGACTCGACATAACGTGCGTTGGTGCGCTCCATGACGACCACGCGCGCATCCTGACGCAGCTTCCAATCTAGCTGGCCATAGCCAACATCAATCGCATAGACGCGGGCGGCGCCTTTTTGCAGTAAGACATCGGTAAAGCCGCCGGTACAGGCGCCGACGTCGGCGCAAATCCGGCCGGTAACGTCCAGACCAAAGGATTCTAAAGCGCCCGCCAGCTTATAACCGCCGCGCCCGACGTAGGGCAAGGGTGTAATGAGTTCAATATCGGCGTTAAGGGCAACGGCCGTTCCCGGTTTATCCACCCGCTGTCCCGCCACCAAAACTTCCCCGGCCATAATCAAACCTTGCGCTTTGGCGCGTGTTGTGACCAGACCGCGCGCAACAAGCAGTTTATCAAGCCGTTCCTTTTTTTTCATGGCTTATTTTGCCGCAACGCCGCGCGCACGCAAACGCTGTACCCAATCATCAAGCGCATCTGCCAATGATTGGCGCAGGTGGATTTGGGGCCGCCAGCCGGTATCTTTTTCAATTTTGGCGTTGCTGCCGTATAAAACCGGCACATCGGAGGGGCGCATACGCTCCGGATCATATTCAATTTGCACCTCAATCTGCGCCAGTTGCGCCAGGGTTTGCAGTAAATAATGAATGGAGACTGGTTGTCCGCTGCAAATCAGGTACGCTTCGCCCGGCGCGCCGCGCTCTGCCAGCGCTTGATACGCAGCCGCGACATCACGCACGTCGGTAAAATCACGGCGCGCCTCCAAATTGCCCACTGACATCTGCGGCGCTTGCAGACCCAGTTGGATCGCGGCGAGCTGGCTGGCAAAATCGGGAACTACAAAACCGAGCGCCTGACGCGGGCCAATGTGGTTAAACGGCCGTGCTTCCACCACGGGCAGTTGATAGCGCTGCCAGTAAACGGCCGTTAGCTGTCCCGCAGCGCATTTACTCACTCCATATGGATGGCGCGGCTGGGCGGGCGTCTCTTCGGTCAGCGGCAGCATCGCTGCAGTTACCTCGCCATAAATTTCTGCACTGGTCACAACCACGACGCGGGGACGGCCGTAACAGACGGCAGCTTCCAACAGATTCGCCGTACCGCCGGTGTTCACCGCAAAGGTAAATGCCGGCTTTTGCCAGGAAAGTCCGGGCGAGGCCAGGCCGGCGAGATGATAAATAAGATCAGGTTTGGATTGGGAAACGGCCGTTTTCAACCCACTCAAATCCAGCAGATTGCCCTCAATGGCAACAATACGCGGATCATCCGGCAAATCTTGATGCCCGCTCTCGCCATGAACCAGAGCGAAAATCTCATGCCCTTGTTCCAGTAATTGATCAACCAGATGCGATCCCGCAAACCCGGTCGCTCCGGTGATAAATACACGCATACTTTCTCCAAATTATAACTCAGCAAACCCATCATCCTACAATGCCATCAACCAACCTGGATTTGCCCATTCATCCTGGAATAATGCTTCTAATTATACCTGGGTCAACAATCGGGTAAACCGTGATAGGAAATCCAAACAATTTTCATAGACACAAGTATTTCTTTTTTCTGGAAATCAGGGAGACTTATCAATGACTTTCGTAATACGCAATCAGTGACATTTGACACTTTGTTAAAATAAGGGTACTAAAGTACTATTTTATAGGCAGGGGGAATAACGATAGCGCCTTCCTTCAGGAAGCTACGGTCGAATGAGCCATTATCTACAATAATTTTATTTTTTGTTTGTCTGACTACAGATTTGGAGGTGGAATCATGATAACCAGACGAGAGTTCCTAAAATTAGGGGGCGCTGCCGGCGCTGCCTTGATGATGTCACAGATGCGATTTATGCGCGCCTTTGCGGCCACCCAGGGTCCAGGGTTGAGCGACCCCGCGCTGCAACCAAAGTTTGCTAACGCTGTGCCAAATGCACTCAACCCAGGTTTCATTTACAATGTAAAAAAAGGCAAGATCAAGGTTGCCGTCGGCCAGACGGTACAAATGACCGGGTTGGTGGGCCTGGATGGTGTTACTCCGGTGCCAACCACGGTCTGGGGTTATGGCGATAAAAAGTTTTATACCTGGCCGGGGCGCACCTTCCAGGTGCGCAGTAACGAACCCCTGGAGGTCATGTGGGAAAACCGGCTGTTAGACCCGGCTGGGGCGCCACTGCCTTATATCATTACCGGCAAAGACAATACCAGCCTTGGCTTCGGCGATTACACCGGCCGCCCCGTGGTGGACACCAGCCTGCACTGGGCCTACAGCCTGATGGGATACACCCAATATGACATCGCCGTCAACGGGGTGCCGATTGTACCTCACGTCCATGGCGGCCACAGTGATTTCCAGTACGATGGCAATCCCGAGTTTTTCTTCAGCCCCGGCTGGGGCGTGCGCGGGCCGCAGTGGGTAGACAAGAAATATCTTTACGACAACAGCCAGCCGGCCGGTACGGTCTGGTACCACGACCACGCCCTGGGCATCACGCGGCTCAATGTCTACACCGGCATGGCCGGTTTCTATATCATCCGCGACGATTTCGACACCGGTCTGTTTGGCAATCCGCTGGACCTGCCGGCGTTTCCGTACGAGGCGGCGTTCGCCATCCAGGACAAGATGTTCAAGGACAACGGCGAGTTCTTCTACCCGGCTTTCCCCGGCGACCCCTTCTACGCAGACTTCATCACAGGCGAAGGTGCGGTGCTGCCGCCCGCTCAGTTCCCCGGTGGTGGACCGACCGGCCTGGCCGAGTTCTTCGGCGACCATATGGTGGTCAACGGCATGATCTGGCCCAAGATGGATGTCGAGCCGCGCAACTACCGCCTGCGTTTCCTCAACGGCTGCGACAGCCGCTTCCTGGCGGTGCAGTTCTTCGAGGTGCCGCCGCGGCGCAACAGACTTCACCAACGTCATCAGGCCGCTGCCGTTCACCGTCATCGGCAGCGACCAGGGTCTGGCTTCCAGCCCGACCACCGGTCGACACGCTGCTGATCGAGACCGGCTCGCGCTACGACATCATCTTTGACTTCAAGAATGTCACGCCCGGCAACCGCGTGATCATGAAGAACATCGGCGGCGACGAACCGTTTGGCGGCGATATCCCCGGCCCGCAGGTCTTTGGCGAGACGGATCGGATCATGGCCTTTGATGTGGTGCTGCCGTTGGACACGGCCGTGCCGGACGTGACGCCCTACAGGCGATCAACTTTGGTCCAATTGTTCCTGGAACCCCGACGCGCACGCGCAAGGTCGCGCTGTTTGAGGGCAAGGACGAATTCGGCCGTTTGCAGCCGCTGCTGGGCACGGCCGAACCGGCCACCGACTTACCTGGGCAACCCGATCAACTGGCCCAACACGCCAGAATATTCGAGCGTCGGTCTCGTCGGTCAGATGGAAGGCTCCATTGCCTGGCACAGCCCCACCACCGAAAATCCGGCCCTTAACTCCACCGAAGAGTGGGAAATCTGGAATATGACTGGCGATGCTCATCCCGGTACACCTGCATCTGGTTCATTTCGAGATTCTGGGCCGAGATCGAAATTGCGTGGGACAGCAATGCGGACGAAGATGGTTTCATTCCAGCTGGTTCAACGCCAGCTAATGATGGAACCTACCTGGTTACACAGCCAACGGTACAGCACAATTCCGTTGCTGGAGATCCAGCTACCTACGGCATAGGATTCAGAATTGTGAATCCTACAAAAGGTGCTGCTGTGCCAAAGCCTGCGGAGTATGTCGAGAATGCCCCCAAGGATATGGTCACGGCATTGCCCGGCCAGGTAACCCGCATCAAGGCGACCTTCGACAAACCCGGACGCTACGTCTGGCACTGCCACATCCTCTCGCATGAAGATCACGAGATGATGCGCGTGATGCACGTGGGGCCAGGCGCTTAACGCCAAAGTATTTTCAAAAACTTGCGGCCAGTTATCTGCCCTGCAAGAATAAGTCATCCAGAGTCGACTTAATTGAAAAAGGAGACTTCTCAATGAGGAGTCTCCTTTTTGTTTCAACGTGGACAGTTTGCCCCAAGCATGATACATTTTTGCTCCGATTTTGAATACAAGGATATTGGCATGCAAACAGCAATTATTGTACATGGCGGGGCCGGCGCCTGGGAATTAACCTCACCTCGCCTGGAATCAGGCATTTCAGCCTGTCATGAAGCCGCAATGGCCGGTCAGGCTGTTTTGTTAGCGGGCGGCTCGGCCCTGGATGCCGTCGAAACGGCCGTTCGCATTCTGGAAGATTGTCCGGCGCTGGACGCCGGCGTCGGCAGCTACCTGAACGCCGCCGGCAATATTGAAATGGATGCGTTGATCATGGACGGCCGTTCTCTCGATTTGGGCGCCGTGGCGGCTGTGGAACGCGTGCGTTACCCCATCAGCCTGGCGCGTCGTGTAATGGAACTGAGTGAACATGCGGTGCTTGCGGGCGCCGGCGCCGGTTTATTCGCCGACAGCATTGGCTTTCCGCGCTGTGAATTGGCCGATTTGATCGTGGACCTGGAACTAGAAAAACATCAGGAACTCCGCAGCCAGGCAGCTTATGAAACCAAAACAATCTTTCACGAACCTGGTTCAATGGGGGATACGGTCGGCGCGGTTGCAATTGACGCAGACGGAAATCTCGCCGCCGCCACGTCCACAGGCGGCACCCGTAAGAAACATCCTGGTCGCGTCGGCGACAGCCCGCTCGTCGGATCGGGCGGCTACGCGGACAATCAAACTGCAGCCGTCAGCGCTACAGGCCACGGCGAAACGTTGATGAAGATACTCATCTCCAAGCAAGTTTGTGATTTTGTGGCGAAAGGGTTGCCGGCCGCAGATGCATGCCGCGCGGCGATTGGCGTATTGGCGGAACGTGTCCAGGGTAAAGGGGGCGTCATCGCGGTCGATTTGCATGGCCGCGTTGGGTATGCCTTTAACACCACAGCCATGCCGTATGCCTATGCCATCAACGGCGATCGGGTGATAAACGGCCGTTAACCAACCACATGCCCAGCATCTATGAGCACAACGACCACTCCCGCCCTTAGCCGCCGGCAGCAAATCACGCAGAGCCGCCTTTTTTGGGTCTTACTCCCGGCTTTAATTGCGCTGCTGCTCTATTTTTCTACCGCGCAGTTGCACATCAACGGCAGCAACAACCCCTATGCCACTGACGTCGGTGAAATCCAGAATGCACTGCCGCGCTGGGGAACCATCCACCACAGCGGCTATCCGCTTTACACCGCGCTGGGGTCGCTTTTGGTTACACTGTTAAGCTGGTTTGGCGTCCCGCCGGCGGCCGGCGCATCGCTCTATTCAGCCCTGTTTGGCGCGCTGGCCATTGGGCTGCTGAGTTGGCTGGCGCTGGAAACCGGCCTTTCAGGCCCCGCCGCCACTTTGGGGTCTCTGGCCGCTGCCGTCTCAACTTCAATCTGGGTTGATGCGTCGCTGGCCGAAGTTCACACTATGACATTGAGCCTGAGCCTGGCGACCCTGCTGTTTGCGCTGCGTTTCGGACGGGACGGCGGCAAATGGAATCTTTACTTGATGGCTCTGTTTTTCACGCAGGCCATCGCCCACCAGCGCTCCGTTATTTTGCTGGCGCCGGCCGTCCTCGTATTAATCTGGCCCCACTTTCGCGATCTTTTTCGCCATTTGCTGGCGCTTATTCTGATTACCCTGCTGGCTCCGCTGAGCTATCTTTATTTGCCGCTGCGCGTCTGGATGGGCGCGGATTGGGTTTTTGGCGCGCCGGGAACGTGGGAAGGTTTTTGGGTGCTGTTTTTTGATAACCGCGCCGGGCGCGTCTTTGAGGTTGAAAACAGTCTGGCGATCTGGCGGCAGCGCACAACCACCACGCTCAACATCCTGGCCGATGATTTATTTTGGCCGTTATTGGTCATTGGCATTTTGGCGCTGCTGCTGATGTTATTTGACCGCAACAAGACCAAACGGCGCGCCGCCGTGGCCTATAATTTTGTATGGGCGCTAAATTTTGTATTGACGGTACTCATCTGGCGCAATCGCGTGGTTGACGCCCAATTAGCGGCCAAGCTGCCGGTTTTGCTGATGGCGGGCATAGGTCTGGCCTATCTAATCGACTGGATCAAAAAACGCTCGTTTCGGCTGGGCACGGCCGTTGCCGTCGCTTTAGCCGTTTTGCTGGCATTTTGGGCGTGGCAGACGCGCAATTTTACGCTGGCCATTACTCGCGATCGCACGGTGGAACCGATTATTGAGACCGTTGACCGGATACGGCCGTTTACCGACGGCCGTATCACTACCGTGACAATGCCATGGGGGCGGGATTATTGGGGTTTGACCTATGCTCAGACCTATCGTAACCAGCTTCAAGGGCTAAATCTGGTTGACCACAACGCCAATCCGCGCGAAATTCTGGCGCGCGGCGATCATTTGCTGGCCCCACTGCCCACCTTTGTTGTTTTTCCGGTCGCCTGGTATGAAGATTTTTTGGGTTCAGCGCTTTATCTGGCAACGGCCGCTCCCAATGTAGTCGAAATAAACCCTGATCCGATTGTGACGGCCGCCGAAATAGCGCCGGACGTCAATCTTGATCTGGAAAATGGCATACAGATTCGCCAGATTGAAACAGAACGACTAAATGACAGCCAGATTTTGTTGACCATTTATTGGGAAGCAGAAGAACCGGTTGACATTGATTACAGCGTGGCCGTGCATCTGGTTGCACAGGATCCGCCTCAAAGCGAAGCAGACTTACTAGACCAGGCTGATAACAACCATCCTGTGGAAGGCCAATACCCAACCACGCGCTGGCGCGCCGGCGAGATTGTCCGCGATCATTATCTGTTAACTATTCCAGAAGACGGTGCGCCAACTGCAATTCGGGTGGGGATGTATTATCAAGACCCGCAAAACGGGTTTGTTAACACGCCGTGGTATTCTTTGCCACTGGAAAACGTGCAATAGGTAATTCCCAGAAAATATTTGTAAACAAACGCCGTGGCGAATCTGGGAATTCCTTGAGGAAACCACAGCTTTCCAATGCAATTGATGTTGAAGAACTTTCTGTGGTTTACCAGGCTCATTCACAAAATATTTCAAACAAAAATAGAGGAGATTCTTGCAAAGATGAAACAGATATGGAGTTTGATCCTGCCTGTCAATAAAAATATACTGCTGCGATCAGGCATTTTATTGTTCACAATTCTTTTTGGAATTATTTTTATTATGTCAAGTTTTGTGCGGGTAGAGAGTCGAAATCAGCCGGAAACGGCCGTTTACCTGCCCATCATCAACAACCACATGCGCAATGCGTCCCCACCGGACGGCGTCGTAACCAGTATTGAACTTGCTGGTGCGCTTTGTTCTTACGATATCAACGCAAACTCGCATTCGGGCGATATTTATGTCACCAATGAACGCAGTAATAACGTCAGCGTGCTGCGCAATCAGGCGCTGGTAGGTAACATAATCACTGGCGAATGGCCCATTTATGCCCGCAGCGATCCTTTCTCCGACCTTACCTACATCACCAATGTCGTTTCCGGCATCACCCTTGTCAACGGCGGTGAAATCAGCGGTCAAATTCCGCCTTATCATGAATCCTATTACATCCTCATCAACCCCATCAACGGCTACACGTATATCACAGATTTGCACCGTCCCATCACCGTTTTACAGGGCAGCGAAAAAGTAATGGATTTATTCGTACCTGATTTTGAAGGGCACACGATCGAATGGCAGTTAACGGCCGATTACGATTGGTTGACCGGTCTGAACTACTTTGCCAGTTGGGATAACGGCGTCATCACAGTCGTAGATGGATTGGAGGTTGTAGATCAATTCCCCTATTACGGCGAAGGCGGCAAAGATATGGTTGTCGATGCCCAGCGCCGCTTTATTTATGTGGCCAATTTTCGCGCCGGGGAAGACGATGCAACGGAGAACAATGTATCTGTCATTGACATGGATACCAAGGGCGTGCTGCTAGTGTTTACAAGCCAGCAGTCACGCCATATTGCGCTTGATCACACCAACCGGATTTGTGTACGCGACCAATCCCAAAGATAATTCCGTCACTGTTTTGCGGGGACAAAATGTGATTGCAACCTGGACGTACGGCGAGAAACCCTGGGATGTGACCGTAGACCCGGACACAGGTTATGCCTACGTCACCAACTCAGAGGATGAGACCATCAGCATCTTTAAGGATGGACTGCCGGTGAAGACAATTGCGCTGCCGGAAAACATGGGTTTTCAACCTTTTCAGGTCATCGTAGAACCCAACAGCCATGATATTTATGTGTTGAATCGCTCTTCATTCATCAATGACGATGATCCTGACCGGCCCAAGGAAATTTGCCGCCAACCCTGGGTTCATATTCTGCGAGCGAATGCATCCATAAAATAAATACTGGCTGCTATTCCCCGGTAAAAATTAGGCAGAAAAAAACGCTCGTTGGGCGCATGCAGGCGGTCATCAGGCAGGCCAAAGCCCATCAGCACGGTTGTGATGCCCAATTGGGTCTGAAACTCGTTTACAACCGGAATTGAGCCGCCTTCACGCATATAAACAGGTTGCTGGCCAAAAACGGCCGTATACGCTTCACTGGCGGCGCTAATGGCAGGATGGTCCGTCGCGGTCACCCATGGCCGGGCAGAATGCGCGTCCGAGATAGTAACGCGCACGCTGGGCGGCGTTATGGATTGCACGAAATCCTTGAACAATTGCGCAATTCTGGCCGGCTCCTGATTTGGAACCAGACGCATGGAAATTTTAGCATGTACAGTCGCGGGCAGGACAGTTTTGGCGCCCGGGCCGGTATAACCGCCAATAATGCCATGCACATCCAGCGTGGGGCGCGCGCCCAGCCGCTCAACAAGCGTAAATTCCGGTTCACCCCACAACGCGGGTGCGCCCGATTCGCGTAAAATTGTCTTTTCATCCACAGGCAGTTGGGCCAACAAAGCGCGTTCTGCGGCGCTGAGGGGACGCACGTTGTCATAGAAACCCGGAATGAGAATATGACCTGCTTCATCCTTGAGGCTGGCGATAATGTGCCCCAAAACGTTCAGCGGATTGTTAACGCCGCCGCCATATCCGCCGGAATGGAGATCGTGAGCCGGGCCGGTAATATCCAGGAGAAGATAGGCCATGCCGCGCAGGCCATAGACAATCGCCGGTTGTTCAGGGCTAAGAATGTGGGAATCAGACACCAACGCCGCATCCGCCGCCAGCAGCGCCTTATTTTGGGCGATAAAAGCCGACAGACTAGCGCTGCCGCACTCTTCCTCACCTTCAACAATAAATTTGACGTTAAGTGGTAAACGGCCGTTTGTCTGCAAAAACGCCTCCACTGCTTTCACATGCACATATACCTGTCCTTTATCGTCCGCCGCGCCGCGCGCATACAGATAATCGCCTTTGAGCGTCGGCTCAAACGGTGGGGTTTCCCACAGGTCGAATGGCTCGGGCGGCTGCACATCATAATGTCCATAAATGAGTACGGTGGGTTTATCTTCACCGGCGTGAAGCCAATCGGCATAAACAAGCGGGTGGCGTTGAGTTTTGACGACGCGTACATTTTCCAGGCCTGCGGCCTGCATCTGGTCTGCCAGCCACTGCGCCGCCGCCGCAATGTCGCTGTCATGTTTTGGCTGCGTGCTGACGCTGGGGATGCGCAAAAAATCCATCAGTTCAGCCAGGAAGCGCGCCTGGTTTTCTTGTGCATAGGTTTTTGGGTCACTCATAATTTTTGTCCTTCTCGCATTTTGTGTATTCCGTTAAATAATACAAAATCCTTTGCCGCCCACCGCACTGTTTTGAAGAATTCAAAAGGACGGCAAAGGATATTTATACCGCTAAATCAACCTGGCGGCATCCATATCAAGCCGGAGAAAGCAAGGCTGCTGGTTGCAGGTAATGGCCATTACCCTTGCCATTCTTACTAACCGGCTGATCCATAAACTGAGTCAGGTACAGGTCAAAGTAACGGCCGTGCTGCGCCAGAAGTTCTTCATGAGAACCATGTTCCACGATACGGCCGTGGTCAATCACCAATATACAATCCGCATGGCGAATCGTACTTAGCCGGTGGGCAATCACAAAAGCTGTTCGTCCCTGACGTAAAGCAGCCATTGCCCGCTGAATTTGCAGCTCTGTCTCTGTGTCCACACTGCTTGTGGCCTCATCCAGGATCAAAATGCGCGGATCCGCCAACAGCGCGCGCGCAAACGCCATCAATTGGCGCTGTCCCACGCTGAGGCGGTTACCCCGTTCGCCCACATCGTAGGCGTATTTTTCATCCAATGTCTGCACAAACTCATCCAGGTGTACCGCCTGGGCTACCGCATGCACTTCCTCATCCGTCGCGTTTAACTTGCCGTAACGAATGTTATCGGCAATCGTGCCGGAAAATGCAAAGCCATCCTGCAGCACCATTGCCATCTGGCTGCGCAAACTTTCAACCACTACATCACGTAAATCAATTCCGTCGATGCGTACGCTGCCTTTGATGGGGTCATAAAAACGCATCAACAAATTGATGATCGACGTTTTTCCGCTGCCCGTATGCCCGACTAACGCAATCGTCTGGCCTGGCTCGGCGCTAAAGTTTATAGCATGCAATATCCAGTTTTGTTCCGGATCATACTTGAAATATACATCCTCAAAGGTAACGACGCCTTCAATTTTGGGCATAGGCTGAGCCTCCGGCTTGTTCTTGATTTCCGGTTCCGTATCAAGGAAAAAGAAAATACGTTCCGCCGAAGCCATCGCGCTCAGCGTCATGCCATACAATCGACTCATTGCGCTCAACGGCTGCCAGAATCGCCATACGTAATTGATGAAGGCAATCACAAATCCTATCGTCAGCGTTTCATTCAGCACCATCGCGCTGCCAACAATAATTACCAGGCTTGTGCCCAAAACGCCGACAAAATCCACGACCGGCCAAACCAGTTCATCGGACCGCGCCGCGCTCATAAAAGCGTCGTGTGAATCTTGGGACAGGTCATGAAATTTGCCCATGTTGCGCTCTTCACGCACGAATGATTGTGTTATTTGAATGCCGTTAACCGATTCGTTGGTGTAGGTATTGATATTTGACACACTTTTGCGCACGTTTTTCCAGCTTGTTTCCAGGGACGTTCGCATCTTATAAAGCATGAAAATCAACACCGGCATGATGACGAAGGAGATTAGCGTCAGCTTCCAGTTTAACCACAGCATAACAACGACGATGCCGATCAGCGTGACGCCTTCGCCTACAAAGGTAACCAATCCAGTATTAAGCAGGCGCGCAATTGATTCCACATCGCTTGTAATGCGCGACATAATTCGCCCCACCGGATGTTTATCGTAGAAGCGCAGGCTGAGCTGCTGAATGTGTAGGAACAAATCTTCACGCAAATCATACAACACGCCCTGCCCGATAATGGCGGCCGTCCAACTGCTTGTGCGCCGTCCGACCCAGTTGAGCAGATGCAACACGACCAGGATTAAGGCGATACGCTGCACCACTAAGATGTCCCCAGGAATAATGCCGTCGTCGACAATTTTCCCAATCAGGTATGGTTCAAACAGGGGCACACCGGCGGCCAGCAAGATGCCCAGCCCGGTTAGCGCGACTTCCCGTTTGTAATTGCGCAGGTAACGCAACATGCGCATAAAGTATTCACGATTAAACGGCCGTTGTTCGGCCTCTTCTAGTTGTTCAAAGGGAAGGTTTTCAGACATTTTTGTTCCCTATTTCCTTTATTTAGCGTTTTGGTTTGTAGTGACCGCTTTAGCGGTCAGCGATAAAGAGACAGTAAACGACTGAAGTCGACGACTAAAGTCGACGACTAAGGTCGTTACTACAAACTTGTTTGCGCGAGATTATTACACGGCTAACGGCCGTAAGCGGTATTCACCCTTTTGTGAGCGAACATACTGTTGAATCTCAGCCGCCAGTTCATCACTTTCACGATATTGCAGATCGTAGATGCGGGCATACTCACCGTCTAAGGCCAGCAGTTCTGCATGTGTTCCGGCTTCAGCCACGGCGCCATCTTTCAAAACCACAATGCGGTCCGCATGTTTGATGGTGCTGAGCCGCTGCGCAATGATGATGCTGGTACGGCCGTTCATCACATGCGCCAACGCCTGTTGAATCTCATGTTCGGTGCGGGTATCAACCGCACTTGTGGCCTCATCCAGAATAAATATTGCAGGGTCAACCAGGATGGCGCGCGCCAGTGAAAGGCGCTGCTTTTGCCCGCCCGACAAGCGCACGCCGCGTTCACCGATTTGCGTACCGTACCCATCCGGCATTTCCATAATGAACTCATGCGCCTGCGCCAGTTTGGCCGCTTTGACAATATCGACCTGCGTGGCGTCAGGGTGACCATAGGCAATGTTCTCTGCGACCGTCGCCGAGAACAGAAACGCTTCCTGCGGCACAATGCCAATATGTTCCCGCAGACTGTGCAACTTCACGCTGCGGACATCATGCCCATCAACCAGAATTTGCCCTTTGGTCGCTTCCCGGAAACGGCCGATCAAATTTACCAATGATGATTTCCCGCTGCCGGTTCCACCCAATATCGCCACGACTTCACCCGGTTGGATATTCAAGCTCAAGCCTGTCATCACCCACCGGTCTGGCTCATCGTCGAAAGCAAAATGGACATCATCAAATACAATCTCTCCGGCGACATGCGTCAAAGCAACGGCGTCCGGAGCGTCTTTGATTTCCAAAGGCGCATCCAGAATCTCAAAAAGCCGCGGCGCCGCCGCCAGCGCCTGCCGCATCAAACTGATTAACCAGCCCATGAAGCGCATTGGCCAGATAATGCCCCACAAGTACCATTGGTACGCAAAAAACAATCCCAGATTGCCATGCCCGTTGATGATGCGCATGCCGCCAAACCAGGCCAGCAGCACAAAGGACAAACCTACCATCAAATCCATCGCCGGAAAGGAGTTGGCCTCCAAACGCAGCCGGTCAAGATTGCGCTGGCGGTTGTGTTCGTTACGCTCCGCAAAGCGCGCTGCCTCCAGCTTTTCATGCGCAAAAGCCTTCACCACGCGCACACCGCTGATGTTTTCCTGCAGAACAGTTGTCAATTTGCCCATTTCTGCACGCACAGCTTCCCACGAAGGGCCAATGCGCTTGTCGAAGTAGTACACAATCACCAGCATCACCACCATGGGCAGGTAAATCAGTAAAGTCAACTGCCAATCCAGAAACAGCAAAATCAAACTGGTGCCAACAAAAGACATGGCTGCCATCATTTGGATAAGAAAGCCCCATCCCAGGTATTCCTGCACTGCCTCCACATCACTGGTGACGCGCGACATAATTTGCCCGGTTGGCATATCACGATAAAAACTGACCGGCAAAAGCTGCAGGCGTTCATACAATTGATCGCGCAAATCACGCACCACATTTTGCCCCACGCGCTGCTGGACCATCCATTGTAAGTAGTTGCTGGCTGATTTTAAGCCCTGCGCGGCCACCAGCAGCAGCGCAAAAAAGATCACCTGGCTCAATTGGCCAGATTCCAGACCTTTGTTAATCGTCCAACCAAACAACATTGGAACGAGCAGGTCAAAGCTGATTGTGATTGTGGCTAGAATAAACGCCACGGTAAAACGCTTTTGATATGGTTTAAGATAACTTAAAAGGCGTCTAAAATTTTTCATTTCCGAACTCCAGATGTAAACGGCCGTATAAAAACAAAAACCCCGCATGTCTGACGACATGCGGGGCGAAGAACACAATTGAATCTGGCAGGCTTTACTATAACAATTTTAACCTTCCAGAATAGTACCGTTCCATAGACGAACGCCGACGCATGTCGCGTGTGTACCCCACAGGGGCATCTACTCCCTGCGGCACAAAAACGCGATTAGGTGTTATTTTCATGAAGATCATCAAATGTCTCCGTTCGTCCTTTGTGATTAAATTTATTGGGTCAAACGACCAAAATTCATTCTACACGTTCGCCAGGGCCATGTCAACCTCAATTTTTTTAATTTATTCATTTGTTCCAATCGTCTTCAACACGGCTTGGGCCGCATAGTAACCGCACATGCCGTGTACGCCGCCGCCGGGGGGCGTTGAGGAAGAACAGATAAAAAGGTTCTTTAAGGGCGTTGTGTAGGGGTTTAAACGCGGCACAGGGCGGGTGAACAACTGTCGCCAGTTTTGCACGCCGCCGTTAATATCGCCGCCAATGTAGTTCGGATTGTAGCTTTGTAAATCCTGGGTCGTCATGGTATGGCGCGCCAGAATGCAGTCCTGAAAACCGGGTGCAAAACGCTCGATTTGGGCTTCAATTACAGCCGTCATGTCTGTGTTGGAACCATGCGGCACATGGCAGTAGGCCCAGCCGGTCTGTTTTCCGGCGGGCGCGCGGCTGGCGTCAAACAAGCTTTGCTGGGTTACGAGGGTATACGGCCGTTCCACCACTTTACCCCGCCAAACCGCGCGCTCACTCAAACATATCTCGTCTAATGAAGGGCCAAGATGCACCGTTCCGGCGCGTCGGCAAGCTTCCGCCTGCCACGGAATCGGCTCTGACAACGCCCAATCTATCTTAAAAACGCCGGGGCCATACCGGTACTTCTCTAACTGGCGACGATAGCCAACCGGCAGAGCGTCCCCGGCAATTTCCACAACCTGACGCGGCGTCACATCCAGCAGCACAGCGTCCGCCGGCGGCAGGTCGGCCAGCGATTTGACCGTATGATCAGTAATGATTTCGCCGCCCAGGTCAATCAAAAACGCAGCCATCGCGTCGGCAATGGTTTGCGAGCCGCAGCGCGGCAGCGGCCAGCCGACCACGTGCGCCAAGGCGCCCAGCATCAGGCCAAAGGAAGCTGTCGCCGGCCATTCCAGCGGCATGATGGCGTGGGCGGCCATGCCGGCAAACAAAGCACGGGTTTTTTCTGTACGAAACAGGGTTTGGGCAAGTGTTTTAGCAGGCCAGAGCGCGCGCACACCAAAGCGGGTCATTGTTAATGGATGGCGCGGCAAACG
Organism: uncultured Chloroflexia bacterium; assembly: GCA_963701435.1. Lineage (GTDB taxonomy): Bacteria > Chloroflexota > Anaerolineae > Promineifilales > Promineifilaceae > JAACFF01. The sequence goes on from CAVPAL010000007.1 coordinate 347,596, forward strand.
CAGCGGACCTAAAAATTCATGCGCCAAACTGTCCCATTCCGCCACAAGGGGCGCAAACAGGCGTTTGTAAGTTTTACCGTCGCGCCCCATGTTTTGAGCTGTACAGTCGAGGGATTGGTGCAGAGCAACGGCCGTGCCGTCTTCAAATGGATGCGCCAGGGGCAAATCAGGTTGAATCCACTCCAATCCATACTCCGCCAGCGGCAGGGTGCGAAAAAATGGAGAACCCAAACCCAGCGGGTGAATGGCGGAACAGATGTCGTGCTGGAAGCCAGGCAGCGTCAATTCGGCCGTGCGCATTCCGCCGCCAATCGTCTCTTTGGCCTCCAGTACTGTTACCCGCCAGCCCTGCCGCGCCAGCGAAATTGCCGCCGCGAGGCCGTTGGGACCGGAACCGACTATGATTGCGTTGTATTCCATGATGAATTTACGCTTGTTTTTTATGTTCGAACAGCCGTCATCAAACTATTGCCTGGTAACCTTCGCAAGTTGTGGAATTGAATGGTACCAAAACCTGCCTTGCCAACCACATGGGTCAGGTCATCGCGGGAATAAACACGACCGTCGGCAAATAAATAATATTGCATCGCTACCAGGCGAATGAGCGCATTGGTGGCAGAACCAGACACTTTGCCCGCGATTTGATCTAAAACCGCGACTTTCCCGCCGGGCTTCAAAGCGCGATATGCTTTTTCTAGCAACCTGATACTGGCGTCTAGATCAAATTGATGCAGTACATTAAAGAGGAGGATTAAATCAAACCCTTCCCCCCACGCTGACTCGAACATATCTCCTTTTTGCAGAGTGACGCGCTCTTGAAGGTTGTTTTTGGCAACCGTTTGGCGACCTGTTTCCAGACCAGCAAAACTGTCCAATATGGTGCCGTGTAATTGAAGATATTTTTGACACATGAGTGTGGTATAGGTGCCATGCCCACCACCCACATCCAACAGGCGTGTCTTTCCGGCGGGCACGCTGAGATGCTTGACGACATCGGGGCCACCCGTTTTCGCATTCATCATGAGCATCCGTTGATACCAATTCGAGAGGGCTGGGTCTGCCTCCACCCATTTGTAGAAGTCAAACGACCGCTCCCCAGACCGAATCACCTCCGCCATATGGGGCGATAAGTCACGGCTGGCCGCGTTCCAGAAACAGAACAGGGCTTCGGCATCAAAATGTTCATCCTCAACCAGCCATTTCTGGGCCATTTTGCTGTTTTTATAGCGACCGTTTGCCACGTCAACATACCCTAACGCGGCTAACGCTTCTAATAAAGTCAATAAGCCCCGTTCTTGCAGGTGCAGATACTTAGCTAATTCCTGTGGAGAGTAGTATTGTTTTGCCAACGCCTGAAAAAGACCCAGCTCATTGGCGGTTGAAACGGCCTGATAAGCAAACAAACCGGCCAGATCCAGAATCGTACTGGGGGCGGCATCGAATGTGTAAAAAGCGGTGCGTTCTACTATATTTGGCTTAACAGGCATTGTTTCGCCCTCCTTTCCAACATTTTACGCTCCACCCTTTCTAAAAATTCGTTTGGTAATGTGGACTGGCATGTAAACGGCCGTTCTAATAGCCGCGTTTTGCCAGATATTTTTCGCTTCCGACCATTGTACCCTTTTATCCACGCAAATAGTCGTCAGAGTTGGTTCGCGATTGGGGGAACCGAAGTGCGCAGTAAGGTTGCGCAAGGTGTCAAACCAGAATTTATCCTCTGCCTTGTGTCCAAACTTCAGGCGAAATGACATCTCATAGATCGGATCTCCGGCGCGCACCAGGGCTTGAATCTGAATCACCGTCACGCCGTTATCGTCGAAGGCGCTAAAGGTATTCATGCCGGCGAACATATGTCCCTGCGGCGTCATGAAGGAGAAGGATTCGTCGTCGGCGTAAATCACGCGAATGCCGGTCGAAAGTTTGGCGCCGCCGGGCATGGAAAGATTCAAGACGGCGACTTCACCTGGCTTGACGCCCTGCAGCGGACCGTAAAAGTCGTTGCCTTTAGGCCAGAATTCGGGGAAATGGGCTTTCCACTCCGCGATGACGGCCTGGGGTGTGATGGTGATGCCTTCCAGCCGAATGCGGTAGGTTTTTTGCCACAACTGGCCAAAGCCTTGCAGCGGGCCGGTTGGCCGCCGCCCCTGGACATTCAAATTGATGGCATCGTCGGAAATGTTGCCAACGTCCATTTTATCAACAGGCTGCGCCCAGTTTGATGGGTCTCGCGGCTGTTTGGGTTCAGGCGATACATTGTTCATAGTTTTCCTCCTGCCTTTTTGGCAATTTGGGTAATCATGCGCAAACTATTCTTGCGAGCAGCCAACTGCTCTTCTTCATCCTCGATTTCATGGGCCAAATCATACATGGCCAATCCAACAAGAATATCCTGTATGGGTTGGCGCGGGGGCACTTTGACAATACCGCCATCCGGCCCCACGCCAAGCACACCTTGAATTATCCAGTGAGCGATGCCTACGCGCACCGGTTCGGGTCTGGCCGCGCGCCAAAAAAGGTTGACGGTGGCGCTGAGGTTCATAACATCGATCTGGGTCACTTCAATCCGGGTGTATGGTCTGTAAGGCCAGTTCGGATTACCCAACTCAATCACATCGCCAACCTGCAAATCCCGAACATTTGCAGCATTGCTGAGCAAGATGGAATGTGTGTCGTTGATGATGTCGCCACGGGAACCAGGGCCGGTAACATGCACGAAGACTGCGGACCGGTTACTGCCTTCATCCCAATTGGTAAAGGAGCTGCTGCTGGGTTCGTTTGCTCTAAACTCGACAACCGCCGAGCCGACAGTCGCTGCCAGGGAACCAGCCAGGTCGGGCCGGTTCAACGGGCGCAGATTCACAGTGGCGCTGTTACTGTTGCCGCCCAGAGAGAAGACCCGTAAGGGATTAAGCCAGCCCAGCAGTTGCATATTGACCGCGTTTAGCAGGGGGCCGGCCTGACCGAACGGCGGCCTGTCAACCGTTCTGATCCCGACCATGGCGCTCATAATGTCCCAGGGATCGCCATAAGCGCCCGGTCGACCGTCATTGGCCGGGTCATTACTTATGGGGTTGGTGTCAAAGGAATGATCCAGGCCAAATGCATGTCCCATCTCATGGGCAATCTGTGCGTGAGCGCTGTTCTGGCTGCAGATGGCAAGCTTGTAGGGGCGTGTTTCACCGTTTAGATTGAGCGGTACCGGCGCCCGAAAGCCTGTCAAATCTACATTCGCATCGGTGACCACGAGAATGCCGTCAAAGCGACGGAAGTCGACATGGGATTCATCTTCAGGGTCCAGTTTGCTAAAGAAAACGGCTGCATCGACGATGCGCTGCACACGGACCATAATGCTATTAAAGCTGTCGGGCAGTTCGGTCCAGCCAAACACCTGGGAGCCGTCAAGGCTGATGGTGTTGTGCGAGGCGTCACGCCAGTAGCGATTTAAACTACTTGGGCCATTGTTGACGAAGAGGTTGACAAAATGATTGTGGTCTCTACGCTCGACAGGCTCTGCCTGGCCCGGAATACCGCATAAAAGAATGGCCCAACGCTGATTTCCAATAATATGTTCCATTAATTCCTCTAATAATCTTCTTGTGCGAAACGGTTTAACTTAGGCCAATTCCAGAAAATAATGATCCGAAAATCGAGCGCATTTCTGGAATTGGCTAGAGGCTTTTTCGGGACGAATTGGATCATTTAATTTCCGAAAAAGCCTTAACGGTGGACAACGGCCGTTACGGCCGCAGTTTCACTGTCATAAATCCCAATCGCTTCATTTAAACGGGTCAATTCAAAAATCTGCTGGTAATGGTCGCTGAGACCATACGCCATGAGCGCCTGCTTTTGGCGCTGCACGCGAATGAGCAGAGTCACAAGCAAACCAATGCCGGAACTGTTCATATATTCCAGGTCAGAGAAGTTAAGGATGACAGCCTGGGTACGGCCGTTGCCGGCCTCATTGTAGGCAGTCATCAGCACATCTTCTGAATATCCGTTGAGTTCACCTGAAATATCTATTACAGCAGCGCCAGGGTTGATTTTACGGACGTGTGTAACAAGGTTGTTGGGCATGGATCGTCTCCTTTTTTAGTGCGTATTGCGTAGTGCGTAGAAAAAACTACGTACTACGCAATACGATCATCGAATTTCAATAAAATCTGACAGCCGCGTAATCGTAAAGATTTCACGATAATGTTCGCTGAGGCCAACGGCCGTTAACGGAATATGCCCCGCGCGCGCTTTGGCCAAGAGCCCTACGATAAGGGCAATACCGGTACTGTTGATGTAATCTACCTGCGCAAAATCAAGCGTGATTGCTGCCGGATGTAAAACTTCAACGGCCCGATAAGCGTCTGTCAACGCCGCATCTGCCTCAATATTGATTTCGCCGATAAGCTCAATAACGGCCGTATCACCGGCGTCATTCACTAATGCTGAAAAAGGTTTTCCCTGTGTGTTCATCACTAAACTCCAAAGTGGTCTTCACAACGTACGGAATCAGACATTTCGATTTTACACATCTTGCTGTGTATCTATCTGCATCAACAACTCAATCGTATGGCTGTTTTCATCTTGCTCTATGCGCATTTCGTCAACCATGTTTTCGATCAAAAATAAGCCCCACCCACGCGACGACTGCAAACCTGCCAGCTTGGCATTGAGATCAGGCAGCGCAACAGAATGCGGCGGCGCGCCTGCCCCCTGGTCTGAAATACGCACGCGCACGGCCGACTCTGAACAGGCGACTTCAATATGGGCTGCTTTTTGCGGGTCAAACAGGTTGCCGTGCTCCATGGCGTTCATCGTGGCTTCGGCGACGGCCGTTTTTAATTTTTCCAACCGGTTTACGGGCAGGAATTCGGCCGTGACATCCGCTACCTGGCGCATGGCCTGGCGTTCGTTGCCTGGCTGGCTTGGCAGATCAAACTGCGTCAACAAACGCCACTGATCCGGCGTTTCAGCCAATTGTTCACATAACACAGTCACAAGCGTCACATCATCCTCTTGTTCCCAATCGCTCCCGGTAAAATCGGCCAACTGCGCCAGCAGAAAATCATTCACATTACTGCCATCGGCGTGGGTTTGCAGTAATTTCTGCAGTCGCGGGAAACCAAACATCTCGCGGTCGGGCGCATGCGCTTCCACCAACCCATCACTGTAAAGCAGGAAATAATCTCCAGCGGCCAGCGTTGTTTCCTTTTCATCATAAAACATGCCCGGCATCAATCCCAGCGGCATCCCGGTGGCGCGCAGTTCAACCACGCCGGCGGCCGTGTAATGATAGGGCACATCATGGCCGGCGTTGGCGTACCTTAAATGGCCGGTTTTGGGATCAAGGAGAGCCACAAAACAGGTCACAAACATCTTAGGGGGTATCTCTTTAACCAGCACATTATTGGTGCGTTCCAGCACGGCGCCAGGCGATTCCAGCCTTTCGGCGGCGGCGCGCAAAATGCTGCGTGTGGTGGCCATGACCAGCGCGGCCGGCACGCCTTTGTCGGTGACATCGGCCACGATAAAAGCGATACGGCCGTCTGCAAAATAGACAAAATCATAAAAGTCGCCGCCCACCGCGCGGGCGGGCTGGTAATAAGCGTCTACATGCCAGCCCGCGAGCTGTGGCAGTTCTTGCGGCAGCAGAGTCTTGTTGAATAAGACGCGCCACGCGCAGTTCTTGCGAAGACGTTCTCGTTCAATCGCTTCCAGCTTTTGCTGGCGCACCAAGCTGCGCCACCTTGAGAGCAGGTGCGGCCTGGATGCTTAAATCTTGCAGCAGTTTGATAATCGTCGCTGGTATATTCTTGTTCACTACGGCGCGACCCAAGATTAATCAGACCAATCAAATCACCCTGACTGACCAGCGGAACGACCAATTTGACGCCGATCTTTTTCATTTCCGTTACCGCCGGTGAATCAAGCAGCAGTTTGTCAACGTCTATGACCCCTTTGCTGTTGAGGCAGTAGGTGAGGAATGGATCGTTGGGCGCAATGTCCAGATCGAAGGTTTGGGTTTCGATGGGTACAGGTGGGGTGGTTACGGCCGTTTCCGGTTCCGATTTTGCCTCATCTGGTTTTGTTTTGCGCCAAAAAGTTCTTAATGCTGTCATAGCGTCCTCAGGATAGCATGTTATCGTCTGCCAATCGTTACGAAAAAGCGTTACGGTGTTTTGTTTAAGTTATTGGTTTTCTATCGGTAAAGGTGGGCCGACCACCGTCATGCCATGGCGTTCAAATAGAGAGGTCAGCACTTCCTTTGGCGGCAGGGTATCTAACTGGGTGGATTCTTCAAAGAAGGCTTCCATTTGACCGGCGGGCTGGAAGGTGATCAGGATACGGCCGTAACCACTACCCGCACACGCCCACACATGCGGCACGCCACGCGGCGCCAATACCGAATCACCTGCACTGAGATGATACATAGAGTCGCCCACTTCGATCGCGTATTCCCCCTCTAACACATAGAACCACTCCTCCTGTGCATGATGGATGTGGCGGGGTGGTCCGCCCAGCCGACTGTTGGTTTGTTCGATGATGAAGAAACGGCCGTTTGTGTCTTTACTTGATACCTTGAAATCAATCGGCTTTAGGCCAAATGCCTGATGCACAACCTGAAAACGGTCGGCTCCGGCGGGGACATGGATGGTTTCATCGTTCATGGTGAAATAGTTTCCTTGTGACTTGTGACGCTTGTTGGTTCTTGTTTAGCCAATGGATTGTAGTTGCTGGCTAAATGGGTTTGTAGATGATGTCGGTTAGAACGGCCGTCAATCATCCACGGCAGCAACCTATGATGAACTCCAAAAACCAGACCGCAAGCTAAGGTCACTTTAGGTGTCATATGATTGAATTCCGTGTGATTAGTGAACATCGGGTGGTGGAAAAAGTTCTTTGTATTTGATATCTCTCCAGTCGGCATAATCTCTATTGATAAAAATCGTACCGTACACTTTATTCTGATCATGAACAGCTTCGAAGAAATTAGGGAAGCCTCCTATATAAGCTCGGGAGAATTTCGGGATTGGGATCACATTGTTCCCTAGACCACTCTCGGAATAGCCATCTATCATCATTATTTTACTGGCATAGTCGTTTACAGCCCGAAACCTGTCTTCCGGCGTTGCAGGATTGCCTAAATCTGCGGCAGAGATGTCTTTCCAGACAACGGCGCTTCTTTTAAGAAGGATGGCTCCATATACTGTTCCCTGCCCGTAGTTAGCTTCAAAGAAGGTGGGTAAGGCACCTGCGTAAGCATACGAGAATTTGGGTTTGAGAGGGAACCCGCTAAGACCCTCCATAATCAGCCCATGCGTATGGGCGTAATCATGCATAGCTCTAAATCGCGCTTCGAGTGATTGAGGATGACCGATCTCAGAGGAAGGAATATCTTTGAATTCACCCGCTTCCGGTTTAAGCAGAATTGTGCCGTATACCTGACCTTCACCAGTATGAGCTTTGTGAAAGTTGGGGAAAGCACCGATATATCCGTGTTTAGTAGCCCACTTATTTACCGCCTTAAAAAGCCCCGTAAATGTGTCTGGTTTTACAGAGACGGGTTCGCCGAAACCAGGGTGACCAGAGTTTCCCGAAACAACCAAATCAAGAAAAACGTGGTGTTGTAAGGAAACTGTATTTACCAAAGAAACAGGCGCAAGAACCAAAAGTTCTGGAGCGTTTTGTATTTCGTTCCAGAAATTTTCTTGGTCTCCTGACGAGGAGTTTGCCAGGCGTACTTTGGTTAAAGATTTTCCAGATGTCTTATCATTGAATTCAGTGGGATTGGAACCCTCTCTCGGATCATAGCGAGTTATACTCACTTGACAACTTGGTAGATCTAAATCAATATAGGGTGCAGACCATTTAATTTCAATAAATTGTGAAATGAGTTCGCCTGAAGATTCATTGCCGTTCCAGGCGGTGGTTCTAAAAAGAACCCACCCTTCGGTTCCTGTCATAATCCCATCTGACTCTGAACGCCAGGACCCGGTCCCTTCTGGCGGGATTTCAAAGGCTTTGTGAGATGGAAGCCAGGGATCGGTCCAAATACCATGATCTAGATGATCAGCAACCCAATAAAGTTTAGCTGTTCCTTCATTCCTCATGTTAATATGAAATAGTCGTGCCGGCATAAGTAACTCCTTTTATTTATGATTTGGGAAGCTGGGCGACGTGTAAGGCCGGAGAATCGAGGTCCAATCGGTCGACTTCGATCACGTTTCCAACCGATTGACAGTAGGCAAGGAACGGGTCACCGGGCGAGATGTCGATGTCGAGGAAGTTGACAGGCGCAAGGGATGGGGTGGTCTCAGCCGAGGTTGGCTTTGACTGTGCCTCTGTAGATGGTGTGTCGGGTTTCCCTTGCTTGCGTCGAAAAAAGTTTAAAACTGTCATATGCGTATCCTAGCGAATGATCGTCTGCTAATCGTTACGAAAACGCGTTATGGAGATTCGTTTTGCGTCGATTCTTCAAAAAACGCTTCCATTTGTCCGGCGGGCTGAAACGTAATGAGGATACGGCCGTTTACCATCCAAACTGCCAATACCACACTCAGCTAGTGGGCGGTTCACCAATAGTGTACAACCAAAATGGCCCAATTTCATCTTCGCTGGCTTTTTCAAAAGTCATGCCGATTTTGGTAGCGACTTTGATAGAGGCCACATGTTCTTCCTCAATCAGGCAGACCAGGCGGGTCAAGCCCAAGTGCTCAAAAGCGTAATCCAGAATCCCTTGCGCTGCTTCTGTGCCTAAGCCTTGCCCCCAATACGCTTTGTCTATCAGGTAAGCCACTTCAACTTCAAAACGGCCGTCTATCGTCCAGGGCAGCAGACCACAGCGGCCAATGAATTGATTGTTTTCCTTATGAATCGTTGCCCAAAGCCCCAATTCTGGATGTCGGGGATGACCGTGGAAATACCATTCCAACTGTTCTTGGGTATCTACATAGGTCGTGGGGCAATCTGGGATATAGCGCCGAATGTCTGGGTCGCTGTACAGGGCAAACAAGCTGTCCAGGTCATCTGGCACGAAATGGCGCAAAATTAAACGCGGGGTTTCTAAAATTATCATTGAATTACTCTCTCCTTAACCACACACTAACTTGCTCTGGCTGCATCGTCTCTTGTACCACATGCAGCAATTCCGCTTGCAGCGCTGCCATGTCCGTTTCATCCCGTGCCGTTTGCGCAAACTGCGCCAGCACCTGCTGGGCATCATATTTTTTGCGGAAGAAGCGGCGGTCGATGACGGCTTGTACCCGTTGGCGCAAGGGCGCAAACAGAGCGGCAATAGCCAAGGTGGATATGACGATGGCTATAGGGGATTGTTGTCCACTAATGGAATCAAACACACTTTGTAGCAGCACCACCAGTCCAAAATAAACTAAGGCCAGCATCCCCGAAAGTACGCCGTAAACCAGCGTTTTACGAATAATGACGTCAATGTCGTACAGACGATAACGCAAAATGGCGATGCCAACGGCCATATAGAGTGGAATCACATAGGCTTGGCCAAGGAGGACAAGAAGATATTCGAATCCATAATTGAACCGATCTGGTGATAATTCCACAGAGACGGGAAGCAACAATAAGATGATAGAAAAGAAGCCGCCCACAACAAACCAGCGTAACTGCAAACGCACCTGTTGACCAGCAGAGCGATAACGGAAAATAAGGGAGATCGCTGCCAAAATCAGGATCAGAAGGAGAGAAATGAAGGAAGGAAATCCTAAATAATACCATACGGCGTTTTCTGGCAGCCAACCATAAGGATTGTAAATGACAATGCCCCCAGAATTTGCACCGCCATTCCACTCAGGACCAGGTACAAACAAGCTCGAGTACAAAACAGCCAGTGCCAAAAAGAGCCAAATATAGAGGATGCGCCAGCGGCAAATCAAACGCGGGGTTTCTAAAATTATCATGGTATCACTCTCTTTTTAACCACAAACTGACCCCTTCCGGCTGCATCGTTTCTTGCACCACGCGCAGGAGTTCCGCTTGCAAGGCCGCCATGTCCGTTTCATCTCGGGCGGTTGCGTTTTGCAAACGTGCGCGAACTGCGCCAGCACCTGCTGCGCATCATACTTTTTGCGGAAGAAGCGGCGGTCGATAACCGCCTGAATACGCTGGCGCAAGGGGGCGAACAGTGCCGCAATCAGCAGTGTAGAAAAAACGATGATCAGCGGCGATTGTTCGTCAGCCGCCCGCCCCACCAAGGATTGCAACAATATGACCGTGCCAAAGTAGACCAGCGCCAAAAATCCAGTCAAAACCGCATAAACCAACGTTTTGCGAATGACGACATTAATGTCGTACAAGCGGTAACGCAAGATGGCAACGGCAATAGCAATTGGCAGCAGCAAACTAGCGAAGCCGAGACTTAGACCGAACCACCCACCCACATCGCTGAACACAAAGGAAATGGCATAGACCACAAAAAACAAAGCGGCCGCATACAACAGCCATTTAATTTGTTCTCGCTCAACCCTTTTGGCACGGCGGTAACGCACAAACAAAGAGACCACACACAAAGCAGCAAAAGAAAGTAGTAAAATTGCCCATAACCCCATGGAGAAAGCAGCGTCTGTCAGGAATCCGATGGGATTAGGCACTGACCAGGAATCATCCGTTGCTATAAATTCTGGCGAAAAGGTGACGAGCAAGATGAAATACACACACAATCCCAGCCCGAGGCCGACTAGCCAACGCCAACGTGGCGAAATCAGCTTGCCAGTGGGAAAAAACAAAGGAATAAAGAGGAGCGGGAAGATGTACCACAACCACAACCAACTGTAAATCCAAAGCCCCAACATGCCCAATGGGGAGAGGTGGGTGGGTGCCTGAGTCAGGCTATTGAAATAGGTATCCAGCGGCCAGGCGAAGACAAGAGTTGCCTCAAGCATTAACAGCCAGCCCACTGTATTGCGCGGCTGGCGCGAGACGATCAACGCACCTGTTATGGCAAAGACGATAAACATGACAAACGTCGTTGCCGACTCCACCAACTTGAAAAACGAATCGTTTACCGGCATGCTCAAGCTTACAATGACAACGACTGCCAGGATCACGAGAACGCACAAAACCCAGGCCAGCCGAGCGACGGTTCTGTTTTTCATTAGTTCACCTCCTTCAGCCAAATGGTCACCCGTTCCGGCTGCATCGTTTCTTGCACCACATGTACCAATTCCGTCGTGAGCGCTTCCATATCTGTTTCATCACGAGCGGTTTTCGCAAACTGGGCCAAGACCTGCTGGGCGTCATACTTTTTGCGGAAGAAGCGGCGGTCGATGACAGCTTGCACCCGTTGGCGCAAAGGGTTAAACAGGGCAGCAATAATCAGGGTGGAAATGACAATGGCGATGGGGGATTGTGTCCCGGTTACTGAATCAAATAAACTTTGCAGCAGGACGACTGTGCCAAAATAAACCAACACCAGCAGTCCGGATAGCACCGCATAAACGGCCGTTTTGCGAATAATCACATTAATGTCAAATAGTTGGTAGCGCAGAATGGCAATCGCAATAGCCACTGGAAAGGCCAGAATTGAAAGGGTAAATATTAAATTTATCCAGCCGTTTATGGGACCAAATTCTTGAGGGTTAGAGTAGAAGTAAACGACTGCATAAATAAGAATGAATATGGCACCGACATAAAGCAGCCATTTGATTTGCTGGCGTTCTACGACGTGAGCACGCCGATAGCGTCCAAACAAAGAAACCACACTGGCCAAGACCACGGTTAACAATCCCACACCCCAGACAATCAGAAAAGGCCCATTGACCCAGGCAAGCGGAATAAACCCAATCGGATTGGGTAATGTCCAATCGTAATTGGTACTGATGGGGTCAACGAAAGGCGTTAGAATAATGAAAAACAGCCACATGCCCACGGCCAGCCAGTTGACCCAGTTCCACCTTGAAGAAGGGGGAAGACCAGTAGGGAAGTGCAGCGGGATGAGGAAGATGGCGAAAATGATGGGTATCCATGACCAGCCATCGAACCAGATAAACAGGAAAATGCCCAGTGTGAGACGGGGTGGCGGGGCAGCTAGAGAATAGAGGTTTGAGAAGGCTGTCACCAGTGCGGGCAACATGAGCAGCCAGCCAACCCGGTTCCGTGGCTGATGAGTAATGATCAACGCCGCCAATGTCGAAAAGAGAACAGGCAGCGCCCAGTTCCAGCCCACAGCCTCTACCAGACCATCGAGTGTAAAAAGCCCATTTTGCGTTAACAGCCAGTTAATCAAAGTAGCTGACGCAACCAGAACACAAAAAAGGCACAACAGCCAGGCAAGCAGGACACTTCGTTTTAGATGGTTCACGGCCGTTTTCCCAACACGATAAAGCTCGTTTCATCTTCAGCGGCAAGATCAAACGTAAAATCCGCGTGAGCCTGCACAGCCTCAAACCCGGTCGCCTGCAACAAAGCCAGCGCTTCCTTGACGGTGTACCAGGTCAGGTAAGGCGTCGCCGCAAACGAGTAGGATTCCACAATGTCACCATTTTGAATGATTTCGTAGCGATCTTCCGTATTTTGCAGGCGGTTAGGCACATCATAGCTGCATCGGAACCAGCGCCGGATGGTCGCGCCATCGCTGGGACGGATCGCTTCCTGGTCGATTTCCCAGGGTATCTCATCTTCCGGTTCAAACACCCGCAGCGACATCGCCAGCAAGCCGCCAGGGTTGAGATGGTCATAAAAGCGGTGCAGCGTCTGCTTTGCCTCGTCTCGATTTGTCAGATGCTGGAATGAAGAGGAAGGCACGATGATGGTTTGGTAGCGGCGTGGCAGTACCAAGGCTTGCATCGTTTGCACTGTCAGGTTGGGGTGCACGCCCATCGCCTCTGCCTTTTGGCGGCAAATGGCGATCATATCGGCGGCGTAATCAACGCCATCGATGTCGATGCCTTCGCCCAGGTAATCAAACAGCAGCCGTCCCGTGCCGCAAGCGACATCGAGCGCCGGTTGACCGCTCTCTTGTATAAGTTTGAGAAAATAGGGCCGACTCGACCATTTGGAGGTGTCGCCGCGCAGTAAGTCCCAATATTCGGCGATGATGCCGTTATAATCGTAGGTTTTTGCTGTCATAAAATTTCCTTATGTGGAAGCATTTTACACAACCACCGTCTGTTAAACGTTACGAGAACTAACTTTTACCGAGGTTTCGCTTTTCTGAAGAGAGCAAAAGTTCCATGCTGAATTTTCAATTGCATGATGACGTAAAACAGCAGTAAAGTCAGAATAGCCACTGCTTCAGCAACAAAAAACCACGCCGAATCGGGCTTAAAATCTGCGGTATGAACAAAAGCGCCCAGCAAAACAAGCGTATGCCAGACAAAAATAATGCTTTCGATTTCATAACGCCAGGCACTCCAGCGTGGTTCGCGGGCCATCACAAAACCGCCGACGCCCATCAAAGCAAACCAGCCGCCCATAACTCGCGCCGTCAACGGCGTTAACTGCCAGGGCCAAAATGCAATCGCCAGGTCAGGTGCAAAAAAACAGAGAAGACAACTGCCCAACATAAATACACCCACAAGCGCCATCCCAACCCGTGCAATTAACGGTACAACAGCATCGACTGCTTCCGCAGCGCCATCGTCAACAGCATGATTACGCCACCACACAAACGGTACAAGGAATGGGGTAACAATATATAGCACCAGCCAGATTTGAAACGGTAGATGACCGGGGTCAAAGCGCGACCAGTGCAGCCCCGTTACCGCCAGCATGGCCCAGGTGAATACCGTAACCGGCCAAAAACCGGCATGGACACGGTGCCATCGCCTGCCTGACAAAACGCGCAGGAAAAAATAAGCGCCGCCAAGATAACCGGCGCCCATCCAAACGGCTGTCATGGCCGGTTTGATTTCCCACGCGAAACGACGGCCCGATTCATCTGGGAAAAAATAGAGAATGATAAAAGCAACTACCAAAAATGGGATAATTATTGCCGCTACGATTTTCGTGAAGGGTTTAATCTGGTCACTGAAATTTCCTGATGGTGATACTGTTTTGTTAACTTGCATAGATCTACCTCTTAATCAATATTGTATTATTATACCCGATAGCCAGTTAAGTAAACCGCAGAAAGTATTGGGAAATATAATGTGTTGGAAATCTGCGGTTTCCTCAAGGAATTGGCAGGTTATGTCAAACAGGTTTTCTGAAAACTTCCTGTCAATTACCTAGGTAATCGGCAACAATATTTCAAAATTAGAATCACTCTAAACGTTGCCGATTTCTCAAGGAAACCGCAGTTCAAGTCCTTTGGGATTTCCGAATAGTTTCTGCGGTTTACCTAACAGCGCAGCGATCAAATGATGAAACCTATCCTTATCGGCCAATATTCCAATGGCGCCCTAAAGCCGCACCTAACAATAGACCGTACAAACCATGCGCCAATAGCAAGTTTACGGCGGCAAATTGCTGCAAAGGTGAATCAATGCCCGCAAAAAATGCGCCTTGTGCCAATCCGTACAAGGCCAGTCCATAGATAATGCCCCACAGCCAGCCCAAGCGCATCAGACCAATCCGAAAGCGGACCAAAACCTTGAAGAGCAACGCAAATAACAGTCCGTAAATGCCGGAAACCGCCAGATGCGCGATCAGCGCGACCAGCCAACTGCCGCCCCCCGCAATATCAAAACGATTTATAATGACCAGCGGGTTTTCTCCGGCCACCCATCCGGCAATTATCAGGTAAGCCAGCATGCCAATACCGGCTACAATGCCTACCAGAAGGCCATCTACGGCCGTATCGCCAAAACTTTTTTCGCTGCGTTTGAGTTGTAAATTCTGACTCATTTTATTCACTCCATCATAACTAAATCATCAACTGTACAGCGTCTACTTTACCCAATGACCGTCTGTCCATCGTTACGGAAAACGTTACGAAGCGAACAATCTATCGCAAATCAAGACGCAATTCGTTACAATTCTGGTCATGACAACGCTTAAGCTCTATTTTCTCGGCCCCCTTCGCCTCGAACTTGCCGGGCGGTTGGTTGAAACCGACACCCGCAAAGCGGTTGCCTTGCTCGCCTACCTCATGCTAACCCAGGAAAGAGCGTCTCGTGACTGGTTGGCGGCTTTTTTGTGGCCTGATTATGATGATACGCGCGCTAAAGCTGCCCTGCGCCGCACCTTGTCTGCCTTAAAAAAGGCTATCGGCGGTGAATTCATCCACGCCACCCGCGACGCCATCGGCCTGGAAACAGCACAAATCTGGTGCGATGTTTTAGTATTTCAGCAAAGTTTGGCAGAGGACGCCTTGGAAACGGCCGTTGCCCTCTACCGCGACGATTTTCTGACTGGCTTTTCCCTGCGTGACAGCATCCCCTTCGACGATTGGCAGCTTTTACAATCACAAAATCTGCGCCGGGAACTGGAAACCGCGCTGGAAAAATTGATCGAACGCGCTATTTCGCAGCACGCCTATGCCCAGGCGCTCCCACTGGCCCACCGCTGGCTCTCGTTAGACCCACTA
Organism: uncultured Chloroflexia bacterium; assembly: GCA_963701435.1. GTDB lineage: Bacteria > Chloroflexota > Anaerolineae > Promineifilales > Promineifilaceae > JAACFF01. The sequence goes on from CAVPAL010000007.1 coordinate 363,083, forward strand.
CGCGAAGAGGTTCATTCTCTTCTGATGCAGCTTTATTCCTGGCTGGGACAGCCAAACGCCGCCTTGCGCCAATACCGTGACTGCGTACGCATCCTTGAAGCAGAATTGGGCGTCCCTCCCTTGTCGGAAACCACCGCGCTCTATGAAGCCATCCAGAACAATCGGCTGGCCGCGCCGCCGCCCGCTGTAGAAGCGGAAGCCGTCTTGCTCCCGACTTTACCCCACCATCCTATCCCGCAAGCGCCGCTGGTCGGCCGCGCCACGGAGCTGGCGCTGATGCACGATATTTACCAACAGATTGGACTAAACGGCCGTTTCCTGGCGATCGAAGGCGAAACCGGGATCGGCAAAACCCGTCTAACAGAAACCTTCCTGACCCAACTGCCCCAGGCAAATATGCTCCAGGCACGCTGTTTTGCAGGCGAAAACCATCTGGCGTATGCGCCTGTTATGCAGGCATTGCGGGATGCGCTGCGCCGGCCGGAAATCATTTTGCGAGCAGCATCCGTGCCAGAAACATGGCTGGCTGAAGCGGCGCGCCTGCTGCCAGAATTGGTGGACTACTTTCCCGACCTGCCTGCGCCGCCGCCGCTGGAATGGCCCGGCGCGCCGGTACGATTGTTAGAAGGCATCAGTCAACTGCTGGCTGCCTGCCTGGACAGCCCACGAGCCAGGGGTTTTATGGCTGGATGATGCCCAATGGGCTGATGATTCGACGCTTGACCTGCTTGCTTTTTTAAACCATCGCTGGCGTGAACGGCCGTATTTGATTTTGCTTTGCTGGCATGCGGCAGATTTACCGGCCAATTCTCGCTTGCAGCAGCTTTTGGCCGATGGGCGGCGCGAAGGCAGCGCGCTTTCTAATCACATTGACGCGGCTGGAACCAGAAGAGGTGCTGCAGTTGGCAACGGCAGTTGACCTGGATTCAAATCTGGGCGACCGTCTTTACCAGGAAACGGAAGGGCTGCCTTTTCTGGTAACAGCCTATTTGGACACGCTTTCCGGTTCGGCTAATGGAGCCGCACAATGGCAGCTTCCGACAACCGTGCGCGATCTTTTTCAATCCCGGCTGGCGCACACTGGCGAAACGGGCCGCCAGCTTTTGCAAGCGGCTTCCGTGTTCGGCCGTCCTTTTGATTTCGAGCTTTTGTCGGCTGCCGGTGGTCGCAGCGAAGAAGAAACGCTGCTCGCTGTCGAAATCTGTCTGGCCCAAAATTTATTGGTGGAACAACGCAGCGAGATGACCTATGATTTTGCCCATCACAAGCTGCGCGACATGGTCTATGCGGAAATGAACCTCATCCGGCGGCGGCTGCTGCACAAACGCGTGGCGCACGCGCTGGTTAAATTGAGATCGGCGCAGCCGGGCGCAATGGCAGCCCACATCGCCCACCATTACCAGCTTGCCGGGCAGGAAACAGAAGCGGCTCTCTATTACCGGCAGGCGGGCGATTATGCCCGTTCGCTTTTCGCCCATCGCGAGGCGGTGGCGCATTACCAGGCCGCGCTGGCCTTGGGCATCGAGGATACGGCCGTTCTGCACGAAGCGTGCGGTGATTTACGGACGCGGCTGGGCGAATATGCGCGCGCGCTCAACAGCTATGAACGCGCGGCCGCCTTGGGCAGCACGGACAATTTGCCCCGCATCGAGCATAAAATTGGCCAGGTACACGTGCGGCGCGGTGAATTTGGGCTGGCGGAGCGTCATTTTGCCCAGGCAGAGGTAAGCTGGCAGGCAGCAGCAGATTCCAACAGCCTGGCGCGTTTGCTCATTGATTGGGGTACAACCGCTTACCGCGCCGGCGATTTGTTTCAAGGCAAACGAAGCTGGCTGAACAGGCAAAAACTCTTTTGTCCGCTCAGTCAGCGCTCGATCCGTTGGCGCAGGCGCAGGCGTCCAATCTGCTGGGCATGCTGGCGCAGCAGCGCGGCGATATGGCCGCCGCCATCGAGCATTACGCACACAGCCTGCAGTTGGCTGAAACCCATCAATTATTGGCCGCCCAAATCACGGCTTTAAACAATCTGGCGCTCGCGGAAACGGCCGTTGGCCAGCTTGATAAAGCGCAGCAGCACCTTGAAACCGCCCTCAGCCATTGCCTGATTTATGGCGACCGCCATTGGCAAGCCGCCTTGCACAATAATTTGGCCGATGTTCTGCACCAAACCGGGCAAAAAGAAGCATCAATGGCGCAGCTCAAAGAAGCTGTAACAATCTATGCCGAAATCGGTCAGGAGGCAGGGGATTGGCGTCCCGAAATCTGGAAATTAACGACATGGTAACGCAGATTTCCATAAGCATCTGGTTTGTAGTAACCGCTTTAGCGGTACAACATCATTAAAATTGACAAACTAAGGTTAGAAAATGAGAACAAGCTTGCCGCGTTATATATTACTTCTGCTGGCCGGTTTAGGATTGCTGGCCGGTTTGTTGGCCGGTTTGTTGCGATTGGGTTGGTATGTGCCCGTTCCAATAAACCAGCTTGCCGCATCCCATGGCGCCTTTATGATTTCCGGCTTCTTGGGCACTTTGATTTGCCTGGAGCGCGCCGTCGCCTTGAGCCAATACCGCGAACGCAGTTATTTGTTTTATCTGGCTCCCCTGCTTTCAGGTTTGGGCGTGGCGGCGCTGCTTATAGGAATGCCGCCGGTCGTTGGCCGTGCGCTGAGTACACTGGGCGCACTGGGACTGGTGTTGATATTTGTGGTGATCATGCGCATGCAGCCCACAACCGACCACGCCGTCATGGCAATTGGCGCGCTGCTTTGGCTGGTTGGCAATCTCATGTGGCTGGCGGGACTGCCGATCTATCGCAGTGTGCCCTGGTGGGCCGGTTTTTTAATTTTAACCATCGCGGGAGAACGGCTGGAATTGGGACGTGTTCTACAATTAAAGTCGGGGGTGCGCCGTTTTTTTATTGGCGTCACGGCCGTTTTCCTGATCGGGCTGTTGATTTCGCTGATCGCTTACGATGTTGGGGTACGGGTCAGCGGAACGGCTTTAATTCTGCTGGGCATTTGGCTGCTGCGCTACGATCTGGCGCGCCGCAACATCCGCAGAACAGGTCTGACGCGCTTCATTGCCGCCTGCCTGCTGCCTGGGTATATCTGGCTGATAGTCGGCGGGTTGTTTTGGCTCATCTACGGAGGGCAGTTTCCGGCCGGTCCGGTTTATGACGCCATGCTGCACACCCTCTTTTTGGGATTTGTGTTTTCAATGATTTTCGGCCATGCGCCAATTATATTCCCGGCCGTTTTGAGCGTTCAGATGGCTTATTCGCCCATTTTTTATGTGCATTTGCTGCTTTTGCATGTGTCATTGGCGCTGCGCGTGATGGGTGACATGCTGTTATTGCTGCCGCTGCGCCGCTGGGGTGGTTTATTAAATGAGGTTGCCGTCGTGCTGTTTTTGGTGGTAACGGCCGTTGCCATCCTACACGCCGCCCATCAACAAAAAAGCGCTCAAACATCATAATATCTGCCCACCTTTTCCATAGCGGCGATAGCGGGGTTGTGGGTATTGAACACCTCCCACCCCGCCTCCATTTTGACGCCATTTTCCTTAAGCAATTCAGGCTTTATAAGCACAGCCATGTCCAAACAGCTATACAAAGAATTCTCGACAGAAAGAGCAGTTTTTGTTTGATAACATTCTGTGAATTATCAAGTAATTACCTAAATTTTGCGCAAATTAACGACAGTTCCATCACGAGCCAAGAAAACAGCAAAGGCATCCCTGAAAGAAACCGCTAAATCATGCGCCTGATTGAGTGAAATTTGAACAATATGGCCCTGAACATCAAATGTGATGCGCCCAGAAATATGAAAAGCATCTCGAACCATCCGCAACATTCCGAACCCCCGCACCTTAGCCAGACTTGCAGCCAGCCCATTGCGCATCCAGGCAATCAAGTTGTAGGCCAATTGGGCCAAGAGCAAAAGCATTTCTTGGGCAACAAAGGATTTTTTGTTACGTTTAGTGATCCCCAATCCTTGTTTAGAGCCTTTGAAGGTCGTTTCTACACCCCCACCGCGCAGGTCATAGGCGTAAACTGCCCGCCAGAGCAAGTTCTCTGGCAAGGTGATCGGGCGCTTGCCTTGCTGGCACAACCAGGCAAGTTGGTCATCGTTGAGGTTAAAGACCAAAATAGCGGTGTGCCATTTGCCATTTTTGCCTTGACACCGAACCGCCAACTGGCGGGTGGGTTTATCATAGGCAAAGGGAGCTTCAACCCAACCAGCCTGGCGGCGAGGATCTTTCGGGTCTGTATGCCACTGCGAAACGGTCGTCACCAGTTTAGCAACGCGCTTCCAGTGTGTCATCTTCACCAGAAGCAGATAATCACGCGACAGGATCCAATTGATATCCGCATCATTGCCGCCGCCACCATCAATGCGCACGATGGTTCGTTTGCGGAAACCAGGGTTGAGATTCAAGACTGTTTCGGCGTCTGTCACCAACTCCGTCAGACTACGATTCAGTTGGGTCTTACCTCCATACAATCGCTCACTAACGATCTCATCGTACAGAGTGGCATATGTTCGTCCCACCTGACGACCGCGTTTGCTTACCTTGTCGGCAAAATAGCCGGTTTCGACCCCTTCGCCTTGCCGACCGGCGGGCAAACCACTCATATCCACGTCCAACAATTGATAGGCTTTACCATAGTGGTGGGTGTAGCCAGTACCATACCGACGATAGATTTCTTGCAGAGCTTGTCGCATTTGCATTACATTTTCTGGTTGACAGGCATTCAAGGTGCTGCTGACGCCCGATTGGTCGGCACAATTCTGCCGACCAAAGGCAACCAACAAACTACTGTCTGTTTTCACGCGGCGATTGATTTCCACAATGCCGTGCCCACCAGCCAGGATGTTGATGAAAGCGTCCTGCAATTTCTGCAAGGGTGTATGGGTTATGGTTTTTTGTTGGATTTTGACTTGCTTACCAATCATGCCCCAAATATCCATTTGTTGACTGCACATGCCAACGATAGCCAAACTGGCTCGTGGCGAGTATCTGATAGAATTATCCATGGTGACGGTTCTCCATTTGCAAGTGTTTTGTTGATACTTACATTTTTGCAAGGAAAACCGTCACTGTCATCTTTTTATGGTTTGTGCCTTTATTGGTACAAAATTTAGGTAATTAAGGGTCAAGGCATGCTATAATCTCGTTATTTAGCAGATCATCTTGTGGAAAGCAAATTTTGAACATAACCCTTGCAACTACTATACGCAAAGCCGATCATCATGAAGCTGAAACGCTAACCGCGCTGGCGCTGCGTTCAAAAGCTTATTGGGGCTATTCGCAGGAATTCATGGCGGCTTGCCGCGCCGAACTAACCTATTCACAAGCTGATATATGCAACAACCATTTTTTTGTCGCTGAAAACGACAATTCAATTGTTGGTTTCTATGGGCTGGTAAGATTATCAACGGCCGAAATTGAGCTGGAAGCCATGTTTGTTGAACCAGCCTTTATTGGCCAGGGCCTCGGTCGCGCGCTGATCGAACATGCAAAAAAGAGCGCTGCTAATCTGGGGGCTGTAAACATGATCGTGCAAAGCGATCCACATGCAACAAGTTTCTACCTGGCTGCCGGCGGGACATTAACAGGCCAAACAACATCCGGCAGCATTTCCGGGCGATATCTGCCCACATTTACGATCCAACTGTAGGCCAGGAACCATCCTGACCGGCAGGGTTAACAACCTGTCCGGCGGTTTAAGGGGAAATTTGATGAAGATATATGCCATAGATCATATACAAATAGCTATGCCGCCAAACGAAGAAGAGCGCGCGCGTGCTTTTTATGGAGCAGTGCTTGGCCTCAAAGAAGTTCCGAAACCGGCCGAACTGGCTAAACGCGGAGGCGTATGGTTTGAACAAGGAACGGCAAAAATTCACCTTGGCGTTGAAAAAGATTTTAAACCGGCGCGAAAAGCGCATCCGGCCTTGCTGGTTGATGATTTGAGCGCCCTGGTTGCGCATTGTCTCAAAGCGGGCTTTCATGTTTCAGCCGAACAGCCGCCGTTGGCCGGTTATTACCGCGTGCACGTCGCAGATCCATTTGGTAACCGCATTGAGTTGATGGAGAAGGTTGCTTCGTAAAGATTGCGGGATGTTATGTTCGCGCTGAAACTTTATGTTAACTTATGCAGGTGATTTGGTGTTAATATGGGGCAGACTTTCATTATTTGCGGCAGTCCGGGCGCAGGAAAAACGACTTATGGCGTGCAGCTTGCGCAACAGCGCAACGCCATTTTCCTAGACATCGACACCGTTACGGAACGGCTCGTTAGATTGTCGCTAACGCTATCAGGGCGCGATCCAAATGACCGCGATAGTTCCCAGTTCAAGCAATCTTATCGCCGGCCGATTTACGACACGCTTTTTGATATTGCGCGCCAAAATTTGCAATGGGCAGATGTAGTGATTGCAGGCCCATTCACGCGCGAAATTCGAGACCCGGCCTGGCCTGAAAAGCTTGAAGCGCTTTTAGGTTTTTCGGTTGAGGTTCACTACGTATATTGCCCACCGAAAATCAGATACGAGCGCTTACAGCAAAGAACTAATCCCAGGGACAGGGCCAAATTAGTTGACTGGAAAAAGTTCAACAAATATTACGGTACTGAAGAGCCGCCGCTCTTTTCACATATTTATATCGATACTGCTTCATCAGGTAAACTGCGAAAAGGATTTTGAATTAGGTAAACCGCAGAAAATCCTTGAAAATAAGAGGAGTTGGAAATCTGCGGTTTCCTCGAGGAATTCCCAGATTTCGTTTCGCAGAAATTCAAAAAACTCTCTGGGATTTACCTGGAAGGTGGGGCAGGCCCGCCTTCTCTCAAAAGCTAAAATCTACGTCCCGGGCTGAATGGCGAAATCAAATTCACCCACCTGCCCGGAATCCACATGTAGACTGCCGCCGCAGCTATCTAGGAGCCGCAGCGTGTAGAAATGGTTGGTCAGCGGATCGCCTACGCCGGTTGCGGATGTATCGGTAAAGGCAACAGCGGATTGTGGCAGTTGACTCAACGATACGCCTGCGGCATAAGGCGTCTCACTGCGCAAAACTGAGTACCCACCATTGTATGTAAATGGATAGGCCCAATTCAAACGCGCCCACGCGCCGATCAGCGAAAGGGTGGGCGCCGGGGCAGCAGAGGACGCCGGGGAAAGATCGCAGGCGGCAAAGCGTACGCGCACCGGATCGTGGTCGGACGGCCGTTCACTGCTAGGATAGTCAGCATATACATGAATTGGATTAAACGCATGCGCCCAACCGCTGGTGGATGCCAGCAGCAAGTCTGTCGTGGCATAGATATGGTCCAAAACTTCGCTTTCACCGTTGAACACATAACTCCACTGCTCGGCAGCGGGCAAATCGTAAAACAGATTATCGCTATCAAGCGAAGCATCCAAAATGCCGATCGGTGAGGAGTCAATTACATCATTGAAGTCACCCCCGGCGGCGGCTAGCTGCCCCAAAATTTGATGCTGAGCCAAAATATCGCGCAAATCGGCGGCTTCTTTTTCACGCACATCGGTGCAGTCAAGCACGGTGCAGGAACTGCTTGTACGCTTCGACTTAAAATGCACGTTAAACAGTTGAATGTCGGTTTCATACGCGCTGCCGGTATGGAAACGGAACAGTGCCGTTGCCGGCGCGCGGCGAAAGTCAAGAACGCCGTCAGTGACCATCGCTTCGTAAGCGGGGCCGCTAACCGGGTTGATTGAACCAACAAGGGTCACATCATCGCGGTAAAGATAACCCTGGCTGATGTCGCGCGGATCGCCTGATTCAACATATCCACTGCTCCAGGTGTGGCTGCTGTCTGCGGTGGAAACGGCCGTTGCCAAATCCGCATACACGCTCCCTTTCCCTTCAACCTCTTGCACGCCAATAACCATGCAGCTTTGCATCTCGTTCACAATGGCAGCAGCAGTTGCTGCTAGCTTAACCTGGTAAAGTGCTGCGCCTGCCGGTGAACCGCTGGTTGGATAGCCGGGCGCCCAATCACCCCAATCACCCTGGCCGTCGTTGATATTGTCGAACAGGTTTTCAACGTTGAAAAAGCAGATATCGAACTCTTTAAAGGCGGGATTGAGAGCGGGCGCAACGGCCGTTACATCAGGTCGATCCAGCGTTGTGAGCGTTGGCGGACTTTCAGCCAGCAGTGTGTACTTGTCAAAATTATAGGCAAACACCCCCGTCACAGCGGAGGCGCTGATTTCGTCGCCAAAATCGAGATCAGGCAGGTCAACATTTAAGCCGCCGCTGAGGTAGTTGATACCTTGATAACCGGGATAATCACTCTCAAACACACGGGCATAATCAGGAATCAGGCTGTTGAAATCGACAAACGCAATTTCCGGGTCGCCAGGCGTAAATCGGGAGGCAAAGCGCTTGGTTGCCCCAACCACCCAGCCATCAAAGCTCATTGAGGCGCGCATACTTTCATAGGTTTCAAACTCCTCAGATGGGTCATTCCACGGGTCTAGAATCGGCGACACAGACACCGGAGCCGGTAAACCTGTCCCGCCACAATTTACGCCGTTGTCGGTTACAACCACTGTGTTGGGGAATTCAAACTCGGTGATGTCAAAAAACTCAATAATTTGCCCATTCACGCTGACCAGATTGCCCACCTGCCAGCCGGATGGATTGTCCCAGCCAAATCCACCGTAAACAAACAAGCCATCGGAAGATTGCTGATTGCCGTCACCGGCCACATCCTGAAAGTAAAAACCGTTGTTGGCAATGCCGATGATGCAGCCTTGAATGTTGCTGACGCTCTGGTTTTCGCAGGGTGAAGCCGCTCCGAATCCTTGAATGGTCGGAATAGAGCTGCACGCGCCGACAACGTTAAAGCGCCAGGTGTAATCGCCAGACATGGGATCGGGCGCGCCGTCTATGTCCGTAACCTGGCCGGCATGAATGCTGATATTACAGACGTCGCCGGCTACAAAATCGGCGTTGGGATTGAGGGTGTAAGCGGCAGTGGGAGGAGCAGGTGTGGCAACGGCCGTATGCAGCCCACTGAAGGCGCAATCAATTGTAAACCAACTACCGGCCACATTGACCGCTTCGCTGAATGTCACGTTTAGATTGGCGTCGATGGTTACGGCCGTTGCGCCGTTGAGCGGCGTCGTGCTGCTGACAGTCGGCGGCTGGTCTGCGCTGCAAACATTGGTGGGAGAAGCGCTGTTGCGCGGATTAGGCGCGCCGGCTGTAAAATCATTGGCATTGTGGTCGCTGTCAGTGCAACCGGCGCCCCCGCGAACGGCTGCTGTGGCGTTGGTAAGAGTCGGCGCTGCCCCACCGCCCTCAAAGCAGTTGGCCCCACCATAACCCACAAAGTCCACCACTGCGCCGCCGGTCGGGCAGGTTCCGGACAAGGCCACACTACTGCTGACTAAGGCCACTTTTCCAGTAGTGGCGCTCATATTAATGCTGCCGGCAACATCGGGTGTGGGCAGCGGTGTCGTACCACCGGCTCCTGCTGACTCCTGGATCAAGAAATAATGACCAGGACCAATCGTTCCCGCCATCGGGGTCACCTGCCAGGTGTTCCCTGATGAAGAGGCATATTGCAGCGACCAGCCGCTCAGATTAACGCTTGTTGTTCCGCTGTTGAATATTTCGATAAAATCATGGGTATAGGTTGCGCCGATGTTGCCGCCGCCGCCATATACCTGGCTGATACGTATTTGGTTGGCTGATGGCGCTGCTTTTGCCGGCTGCGAAATGCCAATCACGGCCAATCCCAAAAGCAGAAGCGCCACTAGGAATACAAATTTCACATTACTATTTTTCATTAAAGTCCTGTTTATTTTTTCGGGTCGAAAATCTTGATCAACTGAAATTGAGCAAAATTATAGATCAATGCCGGGCTTTTAGTCACGTAATTGGTGTTTTAATTTATGGAACCGCTGCCTGAAATACAAAGACCGTCAATCAAGGGTATGATTGACGGTCATTCTTCGCAAATGTTGTCTTAAAAATAAATTAGGATGTTACGCCAGACCAGACTGTGCACGGCTACGACGCGAGATCGCATCAACCAAAACTGCCAGAAGCAGTACAAGACCGGTCACAACAAATTTAACGCCCGAGCTCAAGCCTAACAAACCCATACCATTTTCGACGCTCATGATTACCAGCGCGCCCCAAAAGGCGCTCATCACTTTACCTCTACCGCCAAAAAGGCTGGTGCCCCCAATAACCGCAGCGGCAATTGAGTTGAGCATCAGGTTGCCGCCGCCGGCGGCCGTATCCACCGACCGCAAACGAGAAGCCAAAATAATGCCGCCGAGACCGGCCATAATGCTTGAAATCATGAATACCTGTATGCGGATACGGTTCACACTAATACCGGCGCGTCGAGCAGCCTCAGAACTGCCGCCAATAGCATACACGTAACGGCCGAATTTTGTGCGTTCGGCCAAAAAAGTGAAGCCTAACAACAAAAGCAGCAGCACAACACCAACAAAAGGAACGCCGCGATCTTGATTGGCCACGTAAACAACGACCAGCGCAATCAAAGTTAAAGCAATAATCTGAACAGCCACAATGATACCGGGGGTCGTTGATACGCCCCGCTGGCGGCGCGAACGCCAGCGATTAATACGCCCAATGGAAAATATCAGCACCCCCCCTATGGCAATAATCCATCCCCATATCGGGGGCAGGAAAAAGTTAGCAATACCAATCACAATTGCGTCCTGGATGACAACCGTGCCGCCGGAGCCAATTAAAATGAGCACCACACCATTCCAGATCAGAAATCCGGCCAACGTCACTACGAAAGAAGGCAATTGGAAGCGTGTAATGATTAATCCTTGCACGATACCGATCAAGGCCACGACAAACAGGGCCGCAATAATCGCTGCCAACCAGGGCCAGCCGTCCGGAGGACGTAAACGCAGCGTCATAAATACGGCCGCTACCGCACTCACATACCCAATCGAAAGATCAATCTCGCCCAACAATAACACATAAACCACACCGATGGCGATGGTTGTGATGCCGGCCATTTGCACCAGTAAATTCACAAAATTTCGCGGTGTAATGTAATTTTCATTGAGTGATTGAAAAATAATCCAAATGATAAAAACGCCCAGGATGATGGGTAAAGAGCCCACATCCCCGGATCGCAGTCGTTTGACATACGCAGACATGTAGCTGGAAAAAGATTGATTATTACTTTCGGCCAGCGTGGTATTCCCAACCGCCGGACTGATTTCTTTGACTTCACTCATGATTCCACCATCCCTGGTACAAATTCCAAAGTTCCGGCTGTAATCGCATGCACCACTTCCTGCTGACTTGTGTCTTTGGCCGTCAATACGCCCACATTGCGCCCTAATCTCAACACAGTGATGCGATCTGCAACCTCAAAAACGTCATGCATATTATGCGAAATAAGCACAACGGCCAATCCCTTTTCAGCCAACCGCTTTACCAGATCAAGCACCTGGCGTGTTTGCGCCACACCCAATGCCGCAGTTGGCTCATCAAGAATTACGAGCTTTGAATTCCACATCACAGCCTTGGCGACGGCAATGGCCTGGCGCTGTCCACCGGAGAGTTCCGCCACGGCCTGCCGCACCGAACGCAGGGTACTGACTGACAAGTGAATCAAGGGTTTCGAGGCAGGCCTGTTCCATGCTGGTTTCGTCCAGGCGCCACGGCCGTTGCACCATTTCACGCCCCAAAAACATATTGGCCACAACATCCAAATTATCAGCCAGGGCCAAATCTTGATACACGATTTCAATACCTAACCCGGCGCAATCACGCGGACCATGAATATTTACCCGTTTATTTTCAAAGAAAATTTCGCCCCCATCAAACGGATAAATCCCGGCAATACCTTTAATGAGTGTCGATTTCCCCGCCCCATTATCGCCCACAAGCGCCATCACTTCACCGGTGCGAACTTCAAAATCTACATCTGTGAGGGCTTGCACAGCGCCAAAATGTTTTGATACGCCTTTTAGTTCAAGTATGGGTGTGCCTGACATATTCTTTCCCCATTTCTGCTAATATTTTGCCATAGATCATCTGTAGAGGCGATTGTTGCATCGACCCCACATCTGACACGGTCATTCAGTTAAAAACTTAACGGTCAGCCGGGCAATATTGTTCGAAATCGCCTACGCAAATCTCTTCCCAGGTGCGGAAACCATCAGCGATGACCGTATCGGCAATATTTTCGACCGTTACGGCCAGCGGCACCAACTTGATAAACGGTACATCATTTGTGCCGTTATTGAGCGTATCGCTTGTCAGTGAGCCAACATCTTCACCTTTCAGCAAAGCGATCGCGGCGGCGGCAGCAGCTTCAGCTTCTAATTGAATCGGCTTATAGACCGTCATGGTCTGATCGCCAGCCAGGATGTTTTGGATACCACCCACGGTCGCATCTTGACCACTTACCGGTACCTGGACCTAAGCCCTGCCCTTTGAGCGCGGCAATGACTGAGCCGGCCAAACCATCATTCGCGGCAAAGACAGCATCTACTTCGCCGCCCGCAGCCGTCAGAATCTGCTCAAAGATAACCAGCGCTTGTTGGTTGTCCCAATCCGGCACAGCTTGATCATCGACCAAGGTCCAATCACCAGCGTCGTAACGCGGCTCGGCAACACTGAAGTAGCCTTCGCGGAACAAGGTGGCATTGTTGTCGGTCGGGGAACCGTTCAACTGCACAACCTGCGGGTTCTCCAGTCCCAAACCATCAATCACCGGCTCGAGCGTTTCGCCCATCAGACGGCCAACAGAAACATTGTCAAAGCTGACGTAGACATCGGCGCCGGGGCCTTCAATGGTCAGACGGTCATAGTCAATGACCTTCACACCGGCTTCACGCGCCTGGGCGATGATCGCCGCGCCACTGCCGCTGTCCAGGTTGACCAACAAGATCACTTTCGCGCCATTGGTAATCGCCTGTTCAGCCTGGGTTTGCTGCGTACGGGCGTCGCCTTCGGCGTTTACGATGGTGTACTCGACGCCGGCCGCATCAAACGCTTGTTCAAAGAAACGACGGTCGTCAGCTTCCCAACGCGCAGAAGATGCGCTGTCGGGTAACAGAACGGCAATACTGCCTTCAACCATTTCTTCTTCCATTGCAGCGCCTTCGGCGTCCGGGCAATATTGCGCGAAATCGCCTACGCAAATCTCTTCCCAGGTGCGGAAGCCATCAGCGATGACGGTATCGGCAATATTATCTTTAGTTACAGCCAAGCGGAACCAGCTTAACAAAGGGCACATCGTTTGTGCCGTTGTTGAGCGTATCACTTGTCAATGGCAGAAACATCATCGCCATTCAGCAAAGCAATCGCTGCGGCAGCCGCAGCTTCAGCTTCCAATTTGATCGGTTTATAGACGGTCATGGTCTGATCGCCAGCCAGGATATTCTGGATACCACCCACGGTCGCATCTTGACCACTTACCGGTACCGGACCTAAGCCCTGCCCTTTGAGCGCGGCAATGACTGAGCCGGCCAAACCATCATTGGCGGCAAAGACAGCATCAACTTCGCCGCCAGCAGCGGTCAGAATCTGCTCAAAGATAACCAACGCTTGTTGGTTGTCCCAATCCGGCACAGCCTGGTCATCAACCAAAGTCCAATCGCCAGCGTCGTAACGCGGCTCGGCAACACTGAAGTAGCCTTCGCGGAACAATGTGGCATTGTTGTCGGTCGGGGAACCGTTCAACTGCACAACCTGCGGGTTCTCCAGCCCCAAACCATCAATGACCGGCTCGAGCGTTTCGCCCATCAGACGGCCAACAGAGACGTTGTCGAAGCTGACGTAGACATCAGCGCCGGGGCCTTCAATGGTCAGGCGGTCATAGTCAATAACCTTCACACCGGCTTCACGCGCCTGGGCGATGATGGCGGCGCCACTACCGCTGTCCAGGTTGACCAACAAGATCACTTTCGCGCCGTTGGTGATCGCCTGTTCGGCCTGGGTTTGCTGCGTACGGGCGTCGCCTTCGGCGTTGACGATGGTGTACTCGACACCGGCAGCATCAAATGCTTCTTCAAAGAAACGACGGTCGTCGGCTTCCCAACGCGCAGATGATGCGCTGTCGGGCAGCAGGACGGCAATGCTGCCTGCGCCTTCTTCCATCGCCTCTTCTTCTGCCGGAGCTTCTTCGGCGGGTTGTTCTGCTTCTGCGGTCGGCGCTTCTTGTGCCGGCGCTTCTTCTGCCGGTTGGGTATTGCCACCGCAAGCGGCCAGAATGCCAATGAGCAATACGATTAAACCAATCAAAAATATGCGTTTCATTTTGTTATTGTCCTCCTTCTAAGACAAAAATATTTTTTTAAACAAAAGATGTAATTAACTTGGACTTTGATTTGGAATTTTTTTACTTGCATCACCTCTCTTCTTCTGCAGGATTCGAATTTCAGGAGAATCCGATTGTATGATTTGATTCGTTTCGAAATTCGATTTGTGCAATTCAACCATACTAATTGCCCAATATACATCTATTTTGGATAGAATCCACCCTTATTTCCCTATGCTTTCGGGCGGGATTTCCCTATTTGCGTTAGGGGATTTCCCCTATTCTGGGGCATTAAATTTGCGCTTATAACATAACGGCCCCGAATCAGGTAATTCCCATCGCGGTTTACCTGGCGCAAATTTCCTGTATTTTTTGAAAACAGAAAGTTGCAAAGGTAGTGTGAGAGTTTGGCGTTTAGATTAGAAGTAGGCAACGGCCGTTTCTGATGGCATAATACCCATATGCAAGCTGCACGAGTTCTCCTGGCAGATGATCATGCCGTCGTTAGAGCCGGTATTCGCAACGCGCTTGAAGCCCTGCCCAATTTGCAAATCGTCGGCGAAGTTGGCAATGGCCCGTCATTGATGCATGCATTGAGCCAATTACAGGTAGATTGTTTGTTGCTGGACATTACAATGCCTGATTTTAATCCCATACAGGGAGTCAGACAGATACGCGCCAGTTATCCCCAACTGCGTATTCTCGTGGTCAGCGCCTATGATGATGATGAATATGTGCAGGGGTTTCTCAGCGTTGGCGTCAATGGTTATCATCTCAAAGACCAACCATTATCCGATCTGCAACTGGCGGTTGAGCGCGTGTTGGCCGGGGAACGCTGGATATCAAGTTCACTCCTGGACAAATTATTATACCCGTCGCCAATGGAAACGGCCGTTCCGCAGCTATCTGGCCGTCAACGCGAAATATTGCAGTTATTAGTCGAAGGATTGGACAATCGGGGCATTGCAGCCCAACTAAACCTGAGCATCAAAACTATTGAGAACCACCTGACGCGCCTCTATCGGCAGCTAAATGTAAACAGCCGGCTTGAGGCCGTCAACTACGTTCATGAACATCCGAAACTCCTCGCGCACACAGGCAAAACGGCCGCAAGCGATAAACCACCTACTGCCAATACCACATTTAGAACAAGCCAGTATCCTGCTGGTAGATGACAATCGACGTTATCGCACCCAATTACGCCGCATGATTGGGAAAGGATATGAACACGTTTTGCTTTATGAGGCATCCAACACAGCCGACGCGCTTGAATTAGCACAACGAATATCACCTAAAATTGCATTTGTTGATGTGGTGTTGGCCAACGAGAGCGGCATATTATGCACGCGGCGAATCAAAGCGCAAACTCCTGCCACGCGCGTCATCTTAATCAGCGCCTATCCGGACCGTGAATTCCACCGGTTGGGTCTGGAAGCCGGCGCTACAGCATTCATCGACAAAAAAGATCTCGACACCACCACCTTACATCGCATTATTGCTGACTCGATTGATTAAATTTATGTTCCCACTGCTAAAAGCGACTCGCATATCCAAACAATTTGGCACTCTGTCCGCTTTGCAAAATGTCAACCTGGAAATCCACCCGGGAGAAGTGGTGGGATTGGCCGGACAAACAGGCGCAGGAAAATCTGTTTTGATTCGGATTTTGTCTGGGATGCAGCAGCCGGATGATGGCACAGTTTCCATCAACAGACAGCTTGTACAATGGCCATTTGAAGCGCAAAAAGTTGGCATTGGCGTCGTCTATCAGGAACCGGTTTTGGCCGAGCAGTTAGATGTAACCAGTAACATTTTTTTGGGGCATGAACAGGGTACAGGCGTTCTGGGACGCTGGTTTAACCTCCCTAATCAGCGCCGCATGGATGATGAAGCGCAGCGCTTGTTAGATAAGCTGGGCGCCGATATTACAGCGCTTCATGAACCGGTCGGCAACCTGTCCAGTGAGCAGCGCCAGCTCGTGGCCCTGGCGCAGGTCATGGCACGGCCGTTTCAACTGATAATCGTCGATGATCCCAGTCAGGAAATGAGCTACCCCTATCAAGATAAACTGCTGGAGCTTATCCGCAATTGGCAGGCGCAGGAAACGGCCGTTCTCTTCAGCAGCTACAATCTTGATCATCTCTTTGCCGTCTCCGACCGCATTCTCGTTTTGCGCTATGGCCAATTGGTCGCCAATTGGCGCACCGATGAAACGACGCGCGAAGATATTGTCGCTGCGCTCGTCGGCACAACTGACCGCCAACAACGCACACCCGTCATCTGGGCGTTAGACAGTTATTTTCGGGCGCGCAAACAAGCCGAAACCTTACAACATAACCAAATGCTGCTCAAACGGGATCTCGCCGCTCAGGGATCAATCAATAAGCAGCTTGTCCGCCAGCTTGGCGAGCAGGTCAAAGCGTTAGACAGCGCAAACCTGGCCCTTCAAGATGCGCAGCGTCGCTTGCTCACCGAACGTGAGCAAGAACGCAAACATCTGGCGCGTGAATTACACGACCAGGTTATTCAAGATTTGCTCAGTCTCAATTACGAATTGGAAGAAATCGAAAGTAAAACCGGCGAACCGGGGCTGGTTGAGGATGTGGCAGAAGTTCGCGGTCAAATCCGCACATTGGTCGAAGACCTGCGCCGTATTTGCGGCAACTTACGCCCGCCGACCATTGACAGTTTGGGTTTAGGCTCTGCCTTACAATCTTACCTGCGCCAGTGGAGCCGGCGCAGCGGCATAGAAACAACATTGCATCTCAGTGACAATTTTGGCCGTTTGCCGGAAGCCATTGAGCTGTCAATTTTTCGCATTGTGCAAGAAGGACTCAGCAACGTCTGGAAACATGCCAATGCAACGGCCGTTTCCGTCACCTTACAACACACGTCACCACGCATGCTGCTCGTATCCATTCTCGATGATGGCAGTGGCCTGGAAGACGCATTCGATCTCGCATCGCTCAGCAGCGCCGGTCATTATGGACTGCTGGGCATCAGCGAACGCGTCGCCTTGATGGGCGGGCGCTTGCGCTATGAAAACCAACCTGAAGGGGGACTACTTCTACAGGTAGAAATCCCACATCCACGCGTAATGCAATTCGACATGGCCACGCCCCCTCCCGGCAGCAAGTAAAATCACAGCCCTACATTTAGCTCACCAAATTTCATCCGGCAATTATTCGCGCCCCAGCCCCGCCTCTCTGGCGCGAATAATTGCCTGTGCTCTATCCACCACGTGCATTTTACTAAAAATATTGGAGCAATGATTGCGCACTGTTTTGGGACTGATAAAAAGTTTGCGCGCAATCTCGCCGTTTGAATGGCCTTGTGCCAACAGTTCCAGCACTTCCCGTTCACGTTCGGTCAGATCAGGGAAAGCCTCCGCCGGGGCGGCCGGTCTGGGCGCGGCAAAATAACTTTGCAAACGCGCCGCAATGGCTGCCCCAAAAAGCGCTTCGCCGCGCACCACGGCGCGGATGGTGCGCAGCATCTCCTCCTGATCGGCGCCTTTGAGGACATAGCCGCGCGCGCCGGCGCGCATGGCTGAGAAAACAGAATCATCATCCTCAAACATGGTTACGATGATAATGCCGATATGCGGACTGGTCTGTACTATTTGGCGCGTAGCTTCAATGCCGTTGAGGCCGGGCATTTGAATATCCATTAACACGACGTCGGGCTGGATTGTTTCCGCCAGGGTCACTGCTTCCATGCCGCTTGCCGCTTCGCCTACTACTTCAGTATCGGCAATCGAGCTAAACAGCGCCTTCAACCCCTCACGAAATAGGGTATGGTCGTCGGCAATCAAAATGCGGATCGGTTCAAGCATCATTTCATCCTAATGAATTTACTTCGTGGGCAGCGTGGCATAAATAGTTGTGCCTTGTCCTGCTGTTGATTCAATTTTTAGTGCACCGCCTAATTCAGCCGCTCGCTGCTGCATGGATGATAAACCAACGCCGGCTTGATAATCAACCGGCAGGCCGGCACCATCATCCTGAATGGTCAAATAAAGCCCTTCAGCCTCTTCCAGCACCAGCTTGCAATGGGCGGCATTTGCATGGCGCAGGCAGTTGGTAAGCGCTTCGGTGGCGATGCGGTAGGCGGCCACTTCCACGGCTGCGGGCAGTTGCGGCAAAGTCGGCGGCGCTTGAAACGTTATTTGCGTACGGCCGTTGCTGTTTTGGCCCACAAATTCCTGCAGGGCAGACAATAAACCGAGTTGGTCTAAGGCGGACGGCCGTAAGCCATCCACCACTTTCCTTATTTCCTTAATGGCGCAACTGCGATTCTGTTTTTACTTCTGCTAAAAATTTTTCTGCGCGTTGTGGGTCACTTATGCAGCAGATTTTGCGCTGCCTCGACCTTAATGGTCAAGGGTCGCCAGCTGTGGCCCCAGCCCATCGTGCAAATCGCGGCGCAGGCGGCGGCGCTCTTCTTCACGGGCCGTCACCAGCTGTTCACGGGAGCGTTGCAGTTGAGCGGTTAGTTGGGCAGCGTAAACGGCCGTTCCCGCTTGCCGGGCCACGTTTAACAGCAAACGTTCTTCATCAGCGCTAAATCTTTCACCGCTCCGCCTTGTTGCGACTTGCAAATGGCCAATGGTTTGAGATTGGTAAATGAGTGGGTAGGTTTGCAGCCGCTTGTCGGGAACTACGCCTGCTGCCGCAATTACTTCTTTATCAACGGCGACAACGGCAACAAAAGGCAGTTTGAGCGTCTGGGCAATGGTTTCAACAAGCGCGGGCAGCAGCTCACCGGGTGTAGTGGTATAGGGCCAACTGTTGGGTTAATTGTGTAATCACGGTAAAGGGATCATCTCGTTGACCATACATCACGCGATTGACCAGCCGTTGTAACCACAGCCGCAAAGGATGAACCAGCAGCGCCACAAAGCCGGTGGCCAGGGTCGCCGCCAGTAAGTTCATACTGGTCTGAAAAAGAGCGCTGATACTGCCCACCAACAACACATATAGAATGAGGATAACGGCCATGACCCCACCATAGACCAGGGTGCGGTTGAGCAAAAAGTCCATCTGCCACAGCCTGATAGCGTAATGCCGACACCCCAATCGCCAGTGGAATCAACGTTGCCCCAATTAAAAAAAGGTGCAAAGATAAAAAATGCAGCCAGGGGTTATCGGAAAACATAAAAGAAAAAATCGTTTGTATTAGGGGTAGTAAAATAAAGGCAATTAAGGCTAACAATACTAAACGTGTTTGTTGTTTTTGGACCAAGTGTGGCTTTACGCCATTTGAATAGTTGGCTAATTAAACCGATGATGGCAAAAGTCAGGATACTGAGCATGAAAAGCGCCCAGGCAAAATCTTCTGATATGCCCAAGACATCTTCTAAACTAACAAATAAAGTGAGCGCGCCAGCAACAAAACCGATACTTACCAGACCAATCCAGCGCGGCATAAAACGGCCGTCTGGAAATAAATAAAATAGCAGGAAAAAGCAGGCTGTAAACAGCAGCGGCGCTACCCATTCGATCGCCGGCAAAACATGCAATAATTCATCTGGGAAACGCCACCGATCAACATCACTTTGAAAGGCAAACATGTAGGACATCATGAGCAGTGTTGCTGAAACGTATAACACCATCCAATCTTTTGGTTTGCGCCAGGCAATGTAAACGGCCGTACCCCAAAACACAGTCACCGCTGCCAGGCGCAAAACCAAAATGTAGGTCACAAATACATCATAGGTAGGGAAAATTTGGAAGCGGCCGGACGCGCTTGAATCACCTGCCATTCATAATATTTCACATCAAAACTGGCGTGGGGCAGACTGGCAGCAAATAGGCCAACTACCAGCAAAAGGGTAGTGAGCCAGCCGACCCAGGCTAACCAGAGAAAACGGCCGTTTACTATCGTTGGAGAATCTATTCTCTGATTCAGGTTATCATGCATCATTGTTTGTGATGACATTTTATAATTTTGCCCTTTCGACTGTGAATGAATTCACAGCCTGACCAAAAAAACGTGTTGAAACACGTTACGCTGTGTGCATTATAACCTGTTTACAAACAAGTTTATCCACAGTTTTCCTCAGTGCACCCAAAATAATAGAAACCGAACTGAGTCTATAAGGGTGAAACCTATTTGTTATCATTGAATGGCCGTCGCGACATCATCAGGAACCTTGCGAGCAACCAGCAAAAGAGAGCCTACGACAAATGCCAATACCGTCGCGCCTAAGAAAGGTGAGCCAAGCAAAAAGAAAGCCACAAAATCAATCGGAAAAGCCAACATCAAGATAAAGCCGCTCCAACGCGGCCAGTAACGGCTCCGCCAGATGGCAATGCCTAAAATTGTGGCTCCTATATCCAGAACAAGCGTACCAATCCCAAAAGTGCTCCAGGCCGCATTTCGCAAATTACTGCCGCTGCTGTAGGGCAAATCGCTGAACAACCAAAACTCAGCCGCCGTTCCCGCCACCATGATCAGGGAACCGACCAACGCCAATAAACTCGCCCAACGGCCATAACCCTTCGACCATAGCAGCACCACCCCCAACCAGCCAGCCGACATCAACAACAAGGAAAAGGCCATGAGGCGGTTCAACAGTTCATAGGTCTGGTAAACTGTGCTTCCCGGCGCGCCCCATCCTGTTTGGGCAAAGGCGATGATGAGCGGAACGGCCGTAAGCGCACCCAACAACGCCGCGCCACCCAACCCACGAATCAGACAACTGCTATTTTTCATCTCGATGTCTCATAAATCGATTGGGGTCACCTCTTATTTTTGCGGAAACCACAAATAGACCCCGATCCTTGCCCACGCCAATACCAACGAAAGCACGGGACTGTTGGGCCAATAGCCCGTCAAAAATTGTTCAAAAAACATTGGAATGACCAAAAGGGTCGCAATCATTAACAGCCAGCCCGACCAACGCGGCGCAGGAGAGTGTCGCACGAGTGAACGGCCGTAAAACAAAGAATCCATTACAACTACCAACAAACTCTTGCTCTGCAAAACTAAATGCCCCTTGTGCCGCCAGCCACTGCCAATGCCCCACTCGTTCCGCATACAACCACCAAAAACCCTACATAACCGATGACAAACGCCACCTGCCCAATGAGAATCAGCAGCGTATTTTGCCCGGAAATCACGTCCGGCATCCACCTGGAAAGGAAAAGAATGCTCATTTCGTTGAGCTTATTCACAAGAAAAGCAGGCTTCCCAGCATAAAAGCGCCCCCCCATTGTTGGGCTATATTCGTTGAGATCATTTTGTATTTCTCCTTATTTTCTATGTCCAAGGTCACATTGATGGCACAATTTCCTTTTGCATAAATTTATGAGGTGGGTCACACCCTACTAAACCCCAAGAAATAAATAGGCTTTAATCTCTAAATAGCAACGGCCGTTTCCCGCCGCAACAACCACATCATGCCCAAACCAGTCACCGCACCCAACAATAAACCCATCCCGCTTAAGGCAATCCATTCACGTCCTTCGCCACTCCATGATATACTAACCACTGCCGCCAGCGTGTAACCTACAACGCTAATAAGCGGCCAAACTGCCGCCGAGATACCCTGCTGCTTCAAAAGATGCCACTGCACCAGACCAATGGGCAATCCCAAAGCCAGCCCAATGAAAACAATGCCAGCGAAGCTATCCAGAGTATCAAACTGACTAAAAGCGAGAGCAAAAGCAGTACCCATCACGATTGCCCCTGCTGCCACACTAAAACCAATCCAACGGCCGACCGAGATACTTTTGTTGCGCATGAGCAAGCCTGGTCCCAATGTGCCCCCCAGTGCCAAAAATCCGCCAAACAAAGCACCAGCCACAAGTCCGCCAAGCAATTCATTACTTGCCTTCCCTACTGCGTCGCTGGCACCCCACATCGAGATAAAAGCTGCCATCCCCAAAATAGTTGTGCCGAGAGCACATGTTACCAACCACAACAATCCAAAACGCCAATCTAAATGTGTCTGTTTTTTGTTCATATTATCCTCCAAAATCAAAATTAAATCTTGGACACAGCTTACATTGGAGACAGTCCTGTTGTCATGGGACGGCCGTCCCGACTTCATCAGGAACTTTGCGAGCAACCAGCAAAAGTGAACCTACGACAAATGCCAATACTGTCGCGCCTAAGAAAGGTGAGCCAAGCAAAAAGAAGGCCGCAAAATCAATCGGAAAAGCCAATATCAAGATAAAGGCGGTTCAACAGTTCACCACTCTGTTTGCGCAAAGGTGATGATGAGAGAAACGGCCGTAACCCCACCTAAAAAAGCGAAACCACCAAATATACGAATCAGGCGATTGTTATCGTTCATCCCCTGTGCTTGGGAGAACTCGACTTTGCAAAGATTTACCGTTACTATAACAATAGCCATGTGAGATGAAGTTGTTTTGAGAGGCCAATATTTATGCAAACATTTTCGGTTAACCAACCAATCATTAATTGGCTGCTAGATGGCGACGTTTCCGTCCAATATCAAGTATATCGTGATTTGCTGGACGAGATTCGGCCAGAGCGGCAAGCACGTATTGCAACAGAAGGCTGGGGAGCGCGATTTCTCAGTTACCGGCATCCGGACGGTCATTGGGGCCGCAGCTTCTATCAGCCGAAGTGGATATCCACCCACTACACGCTGCTCGATCTCAAGCATCTTGGAATTATGCCTGACCATCCCGCCATTCGCGCCAGCATAGAACGCATTTTGGCGGAGCAGAAAGGAGCAGATGGCGGAATTAATCCTTCAGTCACAATCATACAGAGCGACGTGTGCGTCAACGGCATGTTTCTGAATTACGCTGCTTACTTCGGTATGTCCGCAGAGGCGCTGCACTCGATTGTTGATTATGTAATCAACATGCAGATGCCCGACGGCGGCTTCAACTGCCAAATAAATAGCACGGGTACAGTACACAGTTCGCTGCACTCCACGATTTCGATCCTGGAAGGAATTCTAGAATACGCCAACAACGGCTACACCTACCGGCTGGCCGAACTGCAATCAATAGCGGCTGACAGCCGTGAATTTTTGCTGGCACACCGCCTCTTCCGCTCTGATCGCACGGGTGAGATTATCAACAAGCGTTTCCTGATGCTTTCCTACCCTTCGCGCTGGTTCTACGATATTTTGCGGGCGCTTGATTATTTGCAGTTTGCCGGCATTCCATACGACCTGCGTATGCAGGATGCCCTTGACGTCTTGCTCCAAAAGCGGCGCAAAGACAATACATGGCCTGTCCAGGCGCGCCATCCTGGCCAGACACATTTTGAGATGGAGCAAACGGGTCGGCCAAGCCGCTGGAATACCCTGCGCGCGCTGCGGGTATTGCGCCATTTCGACCAGATTGATGCTCTTGCATAGTTTATTCAAACCGCTACAATAACAACAATAAACGAACAAACGTACAAATTATTAACTGTTTTTGGAGTTTGATTGCGTGAGTGAATCTATCCGCTATGAGCTAAAACCATTCGAACTGTCAGTTGCAGAATACTTCGCTGGTATTGGATTAGTGCGCATGGGTTTAGAACAAGAAGGTTGGCATGTTTTATTTGCCAATGACTTCGCGCCGAGTAAGCATGTCATGTATGAAGCCTTCTTTCCTGACGCAAAAAACCATTACGTTATTGAAGACATCTTTTTACTGCAAACAGAACAGGTTCCATCAACAATGTTAGCAACCTGCTCATTTCCCTGCATCGATTTATCGTTAGCTGGCAGCATGAATGGACTTAACGGAAAACATTCAAGCGCCTTCTGGGGATTTATTGCTATCCTGAATTCACAAGCAGATAAAGCCCCGCCACTTGTCTTGGTGGAAAATGTGCCTGGCTGGCTAAGTTCAAATAAAGGCGCCGATTTCCGTGTGGCAATCAAAGCCCTTAATGATGCCGGGTATGCATGTGATGTTTTTATCTTAGATGCTCGTTCTTTTGTCCCTCAAAGCAGGGAAAGAGTCTTCATCGTTGGGGCTAAGCATCGGCCGGCCCTGGAAGAACCCGAAGCTCTGCTCAACCGGCCAAATTCAATCGTCAGCAACCGCCTGCGCAAAGCAATTGCCGATAACTTAGATTTATGTTGGACTTTCGTCGACATTCCTATTCCTCCTCAGAAGAAAAAGCGCGGACTCAATAGGTATATAGAATTACTACCTGAGGATGATCTGCGCTGGTGGACAGATGAGAAAGTAGAAAAACATATTGGAATGATGACGCAATCACATAGAGAGCGTATCGAAACAATGAGGCGGATGAATACCGACACATATCGCACTTTCTACAGGCGTGTTCGTACAGGCGCACAGCGAGTCGAGGTGCGGAGAGATGATATAGCTGGATGTCTCCGCACAGCAGTCGGGGGGAGCAGTCGCCAATTCATCATTAGATCGGGGAGAGGACAAGTGAGAATGCGTGCAATGACGCCACGCGAATATGCGAGATTACAGGGCGTACCAGATTATTACCCCATAAATGTAGATGACAATCAAGCCATCACTGGCTTCGGTGACGCCGTTTGTGTACCGGCTATTGCATGGATTGCTCGTCATGTTTTGACTCCACTTGTCGATGAACTTCAATCAGGTTTAGCAACTCATGAAGCAGCTTTAAGGGCAGCCTACCCAAGATCAATCCTGAGAGACTTGTCTGTTTCAGATTGAAGAATTCGTTCGTTGTAGATTTCAAGCATTGATTTCAAAACCGCGAGAAACGAATTACCTTCGACGCCTGCAATCTCAATTATGTTAGTCGCGATAAAATCTTCAATGGCAACGAAACTAATCTGGCGGTCTAACTTTGAGGTCGCGCTTGCAAGACCTTTAGCCCGTTCGATCATATCGCGAGGAATAATCAATACTGGATACAGATTCTTACGCAAATTGTCCTGGCATTTTTCAATCACCGGCAATGTAGGCACAGCAGTAACATGGAAGACGATTTCGCCAACCACGAAATCGCCAGCCCTTTGTGTCTGTACATCAGCAGCAAAAGCAGCGTGGGTAGAAACTTGTTTTTGGGGCATGCGGCGTTGTAGTTTAGCGCCAACGAGATGTTGTTCCACGCGGCCATGACTGCGCTCCTTTGCCTCTGAAAGCAATTGTTCAATCCAGGCTATAGGCGATTCATTCTGGTCAATTTTGAGGCGCATTTGGCGACGGAGGAAGTAAGCATCAATTTGTTCTATTATTTGCGAGGCTAACTGCCCAATCGCTATTTCCCGCTCCTCTTCTGTCCAATGTGCAAGATCCTTTCCCCAATTTAAGGCTTCTGCAAAGCGCTCAAACTTTAATGTAGAACGCGTTGTTACCCCATCGGCTAAAAAATTTCGTTCCTCGCCATATTGCGCTAGCGTAACGCGCAATGCAACACCCCGTCCTCCAACCAATTGTCCACCGGTAGTAAAAATATCTTTCCGCTCGATTGGAGCTCTCATTCGGATAGCATGGAGTACAACAATTGCTCCAGCTAAAGTGCTGCGGGCAGTTCCAGCTTCTTTTAACCATGAAGATACAGTCTGACCCAATTTCTCTACAACTTGCACTTTATCTTGAGTTAACATCATCATTCTGATTACTGCCTTGAGCATTTTCACACTGTTTTAATACATCACGAATTCTTTCCGATACTGATGTCAAATCTGCTTTCTTTTTCAATTCGTGAGTCCAAAATCGCATAACTGCCCATCCGTTAGCCATTAACTGATCATTATAGCGCTCGTCTCTCGCCACGTTACGCGCAATCTTTTGTTTCCAATATTCACGATTTTTCTGAGGCAAAGGCCGATTACATTCAGAACAACCGTGCCAAAAGCATCCATCGACGAAAATAGCGATCTTTTGTTTGGGAAACGCTACGTCGGGCTTGCCTGGCGCATCTTCATAATTGATGCGCCAGCCGCTTATACCCATTCCTGCTAACATGGCGCGCAAAAGCCTCTCTGGGCCAGTATTATTGCTCTTAACAGCGCGCATTGTTTTTATGCGGTCTTCTGGGGAAAGGTTGTCTGTCATACCATGCCAAGTATATAGCAGAGTTTATTGGCGCTCAAAATTAGCGTGATCATTAAATCTGGCAACTATCGCGTAATTTTAGCCGCAGACGATGCATTATTTCGGTTCGAGATCAAGAGCAGCTACGCGGAACTTTTGTTGATGGCATGGAGGGACGCGATTGCACAACTCATTTCACACTGGGAAATAAGATGTAATTCTGGATACGATTTTGTCCCGATCAGCCATAATTTGACATAAGTCATGTGCTAGATGTGAATCGAGTCGTAATCATTGGTAAAATACCTTATGCACAATTACCTTCTTCCTCTCAACCAACAATTTGAACAAGCTGCAAACCCTGAAAATGCGCTGCCTATGAAAAAATACATGCGCGATCAATATGTGGCTGCGACGGACAACGCTCTTGTTTCAGTTACGATACAAAGACAAAACAGATGAAACCCTGCTTTTTGCGCTGATTGAAGAAAATCAGGAATCGAATGAGTTTTTTATTCAAAAAGCGATTGGTTGGGCCTTGCGCGAATTTTCAAAAACAGAGCCGGTATCGGTAGTCGATTTTGTCAGCAGCCATACCCTGGCCCCGCTCAGCCAGCGAGAAGCCTTAAAATGGGTGATTAAAAAAACGATAATTGCCGACCTCGGTTATGGACATATCTGTGCATAATCAGGCGCGCAAAACTCAACACGTCCCCCTACCATCGTCAACAAAACATCCATTTCCAGAATTGCGGCCGGATCACCAGCGAGTGGATTAGCTGACAAAATGATGAGGTCGGCGTATTTGTTGGGCGTCAATGCGCCCACTTCGCTTTCGCGATGCAGGGCAAAGGCGGCGTTTACGGTCATCATCTCTAGCGCTTCTTTGGGGGTGATTGTGTGCTGCTGCTGCCAGGCCTGTCCTTCACAGATTTGGCCGTCTAAGCCTACTTCATTGCGTGTTATGAGACTGTAGAAGTCATCCAACGGCCGTATCCGGCCAAAAAACGGATCGTCCCCATGCCAGGCAATGGGTAAACCGGGATTGGCGTCAAACAATGCGCGATATGGCCATTCCCATGCTTGATATTCCGCTGGCGGCGGCGGGCCAAAGGGATTACACAACGGGTATGGTCCAAATAACACAGGAATGATACCTAATTCGCCATAGCGCGGCAGCAGTTCCGGTCGGATTACAGAATTATGCTCAATTCGATGGCGTAAGGTATTTGAACGGCCGTTTAGAGCCGCAGCGATTGCATTTTGTGCCTGTTCTACCGCCCGGTCGCCAATGGCATGAATCGCAGCCTGATAACCGGCATTGTGTACGGCCGTTACCAACCCATTCAACTCCTCCTGACTAAAAAAGAGATCCCCCAACCCCTCATCGGATCGCAATTCATAACTGAGCGCCGGCCGGCCACAGGTTCCGCCATCCGCAAAAATCTTGACCCCGCCGATACGCAGCATCTCGCCGGGGGTATTTGTGGGCGGATATTCCTGCCACCAATCCCCCAACGACTCGCCGCAGTTGTCGGTGGCAACCAGGTAGAGGCTGGTACGGATACGCAGTTGCCCGGCTGCCTCAAAATCACGCATCTCCGCCAGAAAATCTTCGTTGACAAACATATCGCCGATGGTGGTGATGCCGTTTTCCAAAGCAAGCTGCTGTACTTCGGGCAGGCTCATGTCGAAGGACTGCTCCGCATCGTTAAAGAGGTGGGTATGGGCGTCAACAAAACCAGGCATGAGGGTACGGCCGTCTAAATCTACCACAATCGTATTGGCGGTTTTTGTGGCCAGAATCTCCTCGTCACTGCCCACAGCTGTGATCTGCTCGCCCATAATCACTATGGCTGTGGCCTGGAGATTAGCTTCATTCATGGTCAAGATCGCGCCATTGTAGAAGATGATGTGCTGCTGCGGACTAACGGTCGCATAGGGCGTTGGCGGCGGTGAGATCAGGGTGCAGGCGACGGTCGTGAGGGTCAAAAAGAGCAAAGCCAAAATTCGTATTTTCATATTTGAACCTCTATATCTATTGTATGAGGTTCAGTCTACATCTGGGCGAGTCCCGTTGTCATGGGACGGCCGTCCCGATTCACACGTGAAATCCGGCCAAATTACAAATTGGCTTGCAAATAAGCTGTCATCAAACCATACAGATGGCGGGTTGTATTTTCACCCTCTTTAATGGCGTGGGAGCGGTTCGGATAACTCATCATGGCAAATTGTTTGTTATGCTTGATTAGTTCATTGACCACAGATTCAAAACATTGATAATGTACATTGTCGTCGGCGGTGCCATGAATCAAAAGCAGATTGCCTTCAAGCTGGCTGGCAAAAGTGATTGGTGAGCCATTGGTGAACCCGTCTTCATTATCATCCGGCAGGCCCATATACCGTTCCTGATAAATGGTGTCATACAAACGCTGGTTGCTGACGGCGGCAACAGCAATGCCCGTTTTGTAAATGTTCGCGTGCTTGAACAGCAAATTGAGCGTCATCGAGCCGCCCCCGCTCCAGCCCCACACGCCAACACGATCGGCATCGATATACGGCCGTTCCCGCAATATCACCCGCGCCGCTGCCGCCTGATCATCAGTCGTCAAAATGCCAACTTGCCGGTAAACATATTTGCGCCAGGCGCGACCGCGCGGCGCCGGTGTACCCCGGTTGTCCACGCTCATGACCAAATACCCCATCTGCGCCAGCATCAGGTACCATAAATAACGTTTTTCACCCCAACGATCTAAAACGGTTTGCCCGGCAGGTTCACCATAGACATAAAACAACAGTGGATAGTGTTGAGAAGAATCAAAATCAGGCGGCTTGATCAGCCAGCCATCCATTGCGACATTTTCTTCCGTGGTCACCCGGAAAAATTCAACCGGGACGCGGTTGATAGCGGCCACTTTCTCACGTAATGTCCGGTTATCTTCTAAAACGCGTACCGGCAGGTGATCCGGCAGGGAAATGAGCGTTACCACCGGCGGCGATTCAAAAGTGGAAAAGGTATGGAATGCCCATTTGGCGTTGGGCGCAATCTGATAAGCATGGGTTCCCGGCATATCGGCAGGCGTTAAAAGCTCGGTACGGCCGTTTCCACTTAAGCTAACGCGGTACAAATAACGCTGCGCAGGATTGTCCGGGGAAGCGATAAAATAGACCCAGCCCGATTCGGTATCAATTTTTTGGATGGAAATAACATCAAACTCCCCCGGCGTGAGCAAAATCACATCTTGCCCGTCACGCGAAACACGATACAGACGCCGCCAGCCGTCCCGATCGCTGATCCAGGTGAAGGCTTCCCCTTCACCTAGCCATTTAAGATCATCATGTAAA
The DNA here is from genome assembly GCA_963701435.1 of uncultured Chloroflexia bacterium. GTDB lineage: Bacteria > Chloroflexota > Anaerolineae > Promineifilales > Promineifilaceae > JAACFF01. The sequence continues at coordinate 392,704 of CAVPAL010000007.1, forward strand.
TCAATCCACGCTTCATCTTCTTCCACCAGAATTACGTCAATACGGCCGTTGGCGGCGTTTCCCAGCATGACTTTGTTGCAGTTCTGCAGCCGGTTGAGCTGCTGAATAACAACCTGTTCCGAGTTTGCCGCCCAATCCATCTTAGGAATGTAATGCTGACGCAAATCACCCGGCGCGTCTATCCAGTTTGTTTCGCCCCCTTTGGCGCTAATGGTCCCCACGCGGCAGGCGGCGTTGGCTGAGCCGACTTTGGGATAGGGCAGCGGAATTAGTTTGGGATAAAGGCTGTCGGTGTTATTGATCATGTAAAAGGGTTCAATGCCCTGTGTATCAAACTGCCAATAGGCAATAGATTGGCTGTCAGGACTCCAGCGAAAGCCATCGCGCAGCCGAAACTCTTCTTCATAGACCCAATCTGACGTGCCGTTGATAATTGTTTCGGAACCATCGTCAGTGAGCTGAACAATTGCGCCGCTATCGATGGATTCGACGTATATATTATTTTCGCGCACGTAGGCGACGGATTGGTTGTCCGGTGAAAACTTGGCGAACATCAGAGTGGATGGCTTGGCGACCCCGCCCAACTGCTTCAAATCCCCGCTTTCCAGGTCAAGCGCCCAGTAGTCGCCGCGGCTGTTGACACGCCAGACGCGCTTACTGTTGGTGAAAATGAGCAGTCGTTTTTTATCCAGTGACCAGGAAAATTTATCAATAATAAGAGGTTTGTCCGCACCATCCGGAATTAATTGTTTGACAGAGACAAGGATGCTGCGTTCACCGCTAAGAATGTCATAACGCACAATTTCCCGCAATTTCTTATCATCGATCTCCCCTCCAGGAGGTTCAAGTGTGGTATAACCGGCATCATCTTCCAGCCAGCGCGCGGGGCCAAAAGTTTTGGCCTTAAATTCATCTGATTTAAATATTCGATCAAGGGTAAGAGTAGATTCAGTTTGCATGCCAAAATTATACGGCGCGCAGGGCTTCGGGTCACATATCCAAATAGCTGTATGCCAATGAAAAATGTACTCTTAGGTAAACCGCAGTTTCCTTGAGGAATTCCCAGATTTCGTTCCGCAGCAATTCAAAAAACTTTCTGGAATTACAGACGCAGTTCAACCACGTCCCCTTCGTGCAAAACGTGGTCACGGCCGACCATCTGGCCGTCAAAGACACCTTTGCCCCAAATCCGGGCTGATTTGAGCTGTTCCAGGAAATCTTTATGGACTTTCGCGGCAAATTCTTCCACAGTCCCGCCCAGGTGCATCACAAAAGGCGCGCTGTAATCCGGCTCTGTGCCCGGCGGCTTGGAATAAACGCGCATAATTTTCAAGGCAGCATAAACGGCTTGTTTCATTTCATCCAGATTGCGACCGGAAACGGCCGATACCGGCAGCAGCGGCCATTCACCTTCCAACAATTCACACAAAACCTCAAAATCCTCGTCGGAAGCAAGCGTATCACACTTGTTGACCAGCACAATCATGGGTTTAAAACTCAAACGGCTCACGTCAGCATAACGATTTCTATGATGCTGTGGGATAATGCGGTATTCAGCCAGAATTTCGGCCGTGTCATCCAACTCCTGCAGCGTCAAAGCCTGTATATCGACAACCAGCAGAATCAGGTCGGCGCGGCGGATCAATTCAATCAACTGCGGCTCGATATAGTCGGCCGTCAGCGGCGGCGTGTCGATCAACTGCACCTGCACATTGTCGATCGGCATCATGCCGGGCAGCGGCGTCCAGGTGGTGTATGGACTGGGGGAAACCTCCGGATCGGCATTGGTCAACACGGCCACCAGCGCCGATTTGCCTACGTTGGGCGGCCCCACCAGCGCGATCTGCCCCGCTCCTTCGCGATCAATGTGGAAGTGCGAGACCTGGCGCGCAGCCCCTTTTTGTCCCTGGGAAGCACTTTTAAGTTTGGAGAGCTTTTTACGCAAATCAGCGCGCAGCTTGTCGGTGCCCTTATGCTTGGGAATGGCGCTGATATATTCTTCCAGCCGGGCAATTTTTTCGGCGGGCGTGGCCGCGTCGCGGTAACGTTGTTCGGCCTCAAGGGCTTCAGGAGAAAGATTTGTGGGCATGGTCTCCATTTTAATGAGGGAGCGCTGCGGCGGCAAGCATTTCACCATGGCGCTCTTCCTATGGTATAAACAGGCAGGATTCACCGGATTTTTAATGATTGCATTGAGCGCGGCCAAAGCATTGATCACGCTTGTCATCCTGAAAATCTTGATCATCCGGTCAAAATATTTTTTTCCGATAATCTCTGAACCACATTCTGAATGGAGAAAGTACGATGACAATCACCCCACCAGCAAATTCGGCGCAGGACCATTTTAGCATTGACCCGTCCACAACAATCGGTCCAGTCACGCTCAACGTAGCCGATTTAACCGCCCAAACCCGATTCTATCGCCAGATTATTGGTTTGCAGGTGCGCGCAGAAACGGCCGTTCACGTTGAATTAGGTACAGCAGAACGGCCGTTAATTTATCTGCGTTTGCAGGAAAACGGCCGTTTCGTACAGGGAACCACCGGTTTGTACCACCTGGCGCTGCGCGTACCAAACAAACAAGACCTGGCCCATTGGCTGCGCCATTACATTGACTGCAATGGACCTCATTGGCAGGGTGCGAGCGACCACCTGGTTAGCCTTGCCCTCTATCTGGCCGACCCGGAAGGCAACGGCATTGAAATTTATTGGGATCGTTCCCAAACGGCGTGGCATGTGGATGCAAACGGCCGTATCGAAATGGACACTCGCCGGCTGGACCTGGAAGCTTTACTGACCGCAGCGCCCGCCGCCCAGTGGCGTCATTTATCCGCTGCAACCGATATGGGCCACGTCCACCTGAAAGTCGCCGACCTGGCGGCTGCCAGGCGCTTTTATATTGATTTGCTCGGTTTTGGCCTTAAAGCGCAATATGGCGGCAGCGCTTTGTTTCTGGCAGCCGGCAGTTACCACCATCATATCGGCCTCAACACATGGCATTCGGCCGGCGCGACCGCGCCGCCGCAAAATGCAGTTGGTCTGGCAGCCTGCACGCTGGTTTTACCGTCGGTTCAGGCGCGGGAGCATATCGGCCAACGCCTGCAGGCGGCTCAATATCCGTTTGAAAACGCGGTAGACAGCATACTCCTGAGCGATCCGTCAGGCATCATATGGGCGATCAAATGATATTTGCCATTCAGCAAGCAGATTAAGAAACAGGCAGCGCAAATTTTGGCGTTATTTACGCGGCTGGCGGATTTTGAAATTCCGATTTGCACAAAATGAGCGCGCCCGCCGCCTGTACGCCCGTGCCGGTTACGCACCCGAAATTTTACGCTATATGAAACGCTTGTAGGTATTATACAACCACGGTTTGTGATCAACTTTTGCGGCAGCCTGCGATCAGACTCGCTGGGCAATCGGATCCAGATAAACATCCAGCATGGCGTCCAGCGCCTCAAATGATTCAAAAACAAAGAACAGCGGATTAAAGGCATAAACCGTCTTGGGGATTTTAGCGATAATATCCACGTCAAACGGCGCCAGCAGCACCTCGCCGCCAAAAAACCCCGCGCGCGTTATACCAAGCTTTTCGTAAAGCGCGCGAATGACATTCCACCCCTGCGCCTGCGAGGACATTGCCCCCTGCCGGTGCAGCCGGTTCACGCCGGCGATCACGCGATCAACGTCCGCTTCATTTGCATAATATTGCTCTTGAATTTGCGCAAAAACATCGCCGCGATAATCAAGCACGTCATCCCGTTCGAGCCGGTATAATTCCATGATCGTATTTGCCAGCTCACTGCGACCGGAAATAATGCCGGCGCCAAATATTTTGATGTGATTATTTTCCATTACCAGCCCAAATTCAGTGCTGTACCACGCCAGCCGTTTAATTACCTCCTGCTCTTCCTCCGTCGCTTTCAGGTAGGCGGGCGCAAACTTGTCCTCCAGATGCGCATAAAAATCGAGCGTCAGGTAGGGCAAATGGCCAAAAATGTCGTGGAACATATCGGGTTCCGGCGTGAAGGCCATCTGGTCGCGGGTGCGCAGGTAATCGGTGATCAGGAAAATGCGCTGCGCAAACTTTTGGTACCAGGCGTCGGCTTTGGTGTAGCGCACGGCCGTTCTCTCAATCTGCCAGCCGGTACGCGGCATAATTTGTGCGTTCAGATGCGCCACGCTGGGAATCTGGTGGGGATCAAGCTGCAATAACGCCAGCCCTTGTATAAATTCGCGGCATAAATGCGCCATCAAATGAGGTCTATGAACGCCGCTGAAAAGGTCGGTCCAAATGGCGTGCTGTTCGTCGGTAAAGCTGATTTCCTGGGTAACGACCGTATACTCTTGCGCCGCAACGAAGACTTCATCAACTATATCACCGGTGTAGATAACAGGTTCTCGAACCAGTTCAACTTTCATAAATTTATGCTCCTTTAGGTAAACCGCAAAAAGCCTTTTGAAATAACATCATAGCAAATTCGCGGTTTCCTTGAGGAATTCCCAGATTTTGTTTCGCAGAAATTCAAAAAACTTTCTGGGAATTACCTATAACAAAATTGTATCCGTCACCGTCAAACCAATATTTGTCGTTTCCTTAACTGCTTTCAGTACCAGGTTGGAATTAACGCGCGCAACCGAGGGCAAGGGCAGCAGACGGTGCATTAGGAATTGGTCCAGGTGTTCATGGTCGCCCACAATCACCTTCAGCAAATAATCGGCCGTGCCCGTCACGCGGTGACATTCCAGCACCTCCATCATCTGCTGCATCGCCGCGTCAAACTCCCCCACCTGCTCCGGCGTATGCCCTTGCAGCGTCACCTGCACAAATACCAGCAGATCATAGCCGACCTGTTTGCGGTTTATGAGCGTAACATATTTTTCAATGACGCCGCTCTCTTCCAGTTTGCGCAGCCGTTTCTGCACGCCGGAAGGGGAGAGATCAACCCGCTTGCCCAGCTCAGCGCTGGTCATACGAGCATTGTCTTGCAGTTCATTGAGCAGAACACAATCTTTTTCGTCCAGTGCAATTTTCATATCTTTTTTAGAGTATTAGGAATGATTCAATCTAGATTTTAAAATTATTGTACGTATTATATCTTGAATGTCAATTATCTCTAACAAACAACGACTTTACCAAATCTAATTGTTAGACCTTTAGTTGCAATCAATGTTATATTACAAAGGAGCTGCACAAATCGCCCATAGAATTGTCTGAACTGATCGCGCGCGCACGTGAGGGGCGTTTGACGCCTGCAGACGTGCTCGGCGGCATATTTACCCTTTCTAACCTGGGCCCCTTTGGCGTGGAACAATTCACAGCAATTATCAACCCACCCAAAGCGGTATTCTGGCCCTAAGGAATGGCACTTAAATAACATGTCCATTTTAGTTTGTAGTAACGGCTTTAGCCGTCCAGAAAACCGCTAAAGCGGTTACTACAAACGGGCACATCACTTTGTCAGTCGATCACCGCGTTGTGGACGGGGCCGCTGCGGCGCATTTTATTGCAGATTTAAAAACCGCTTTGGAATCGCCAATATTGATGATATGGTAAAGTCTTATGAACAAAGAAGTTGATTCTTTCCGTTTTACCAGCCGCTTCACCGAACGTATTGTGAAATCCTGGGTGAAACGGGAACAAGTAACCGAAATTCCCTGGACGCCGCTGGCCAAACCGCTCGAACAAAGCACGCTGGCCTTTATTAGCACGGCCGGGATTGCAATGCATGGCGACCAGCCTTTCGACCAGGAAGGGGAACGGCAAGATCCATGGTGGGGCGATCCGACTTTCCGCCAAATTCCGCAAACCGCATCCGCAGATGATATTGAAATCTATCATCTGCATGTCGATCCGCGCTATGCGAAAGAGGACTTGAACTGCCTTTTACCGCTGCAGCGAGCGCAAGAATTGGTTGTCAAAGCAGAAATCGGGCGCCTTGCGCCCACGCATTATTCAATCATGGGTTATATTTTGCGCCCCCGGGTTTTGCTGGAAGAAACCACACCGGCTATTATCGCACAGCTTCAGCAAGAAGGGGTCGACGTCGTTGTGCTTGTGCCCGTCTGACCTTTTTGCTGCCGGTCCGTGGGGCTGGTACAACGCAAAATTGAAGCAGCCGGCATGGCCACGATTTCGCTTTCACCGATTCCGGTTTTTACTGCTTCCGTAGGAGCGCCGCTCGTGGCAGCGATTGAATATCCGCTGGGGCAAAATTTTGGGGAACCGGGAGATGCGGTCGGACAAACGGCCGTTTTGCGCGCAACGCTCCAGGCGCTTACCAAAAGTCAGAAACCGGGCGCGGTTATCGATCTGCCCTTTACCTGGTCAGGCGCGCCTCACAGCCACCCTGATGAACCGCCGCCGATTGTAAATGCGATCAAGAAACGGCCGTGGCTCTATAAAAGGCTGCTTGACGGCAATATTCCCGATCCCAATTAGGTAAACCGCAGAAAATTCTTGAAGATTAAACGAGTTAGAAATCTGCGGTTTCCTCAAGGAATTGGCAGATATTCCACGACCTTTATTTTTGATTACTTTCTGCCAATTACCTAAATCAAGGGCTTACCGCCCCTTTGAGAGGAATCGCAAAAGAGCAAAAAATAAAATAGCGCTGCTGACGGTGAAGAGCAACGGCCGAATCCCGTTCCAGGCATAAACCCAGCTTGCCTGCGGCTCAATCTGCGGCGAGTTGTGGGCATTCGCCGCCAGGGTGTCATAAACCGGCAGCGGTGTAAAATTTGGCTCCAGCAAACGAAAATAATACCAGGACTGGTCCTTTTCCAAATCAGACGGCCGTTTCAAGAACCAGTAATTGATCACCCCCACCCAGGGCCATTCTGCCCGGGCGCGCTGGTAAGCTTCGACGGCATAACGCGCCTGCTGCGCCTCCGTCACGCGCCCAAAACGCGCCTCCATACCTTCAGGGGCCACATTCCAGCCCATTTCGCTGATCCAGATTGGCTTTTGTGCATCTCCATTGCGCACCATCACGTCTCGCAGCAGTAATTGGTGCGGGAAATTAATCACGGTAGGCTTTAGGCGTTGGTCTGCAGCGCCCGACCAGAGGCCATATCCCTGCGCCGACATCACATCAAAGCAATCTCCTGCCCCGGCAGTGTACATACGCTGCAAAAAAATGAGGTCGTTCATGTTACGGCCGTCCATTGCCACGGTCGGCGTCAAAGCGCCGGCCAGCACAACCGCCTCCGGATTCACCGCTTTGATACGCTTGTAGGCAATACACAATAGTTCTGTGTATGCTTCGGGATTGACATCCTGGCGGCCCCATTCTTCATTGCCGTTGGGTTCATTCCAGATTTGATAATAATCAATGCGATCCCGGTAACGTTCAGCCACTACAGCCGCAAAATCCCCGAAATCATTCAAATTATCCGGCGGCGCCAATGAGCCAATTTCCTCGTCGGGCAAAGCGCGACTCCAGGATGGTGGATTGCTCAATCTGGCAATAATCTGAATATTCTCTGCCTCAGACAGAGCAACAATATTGTCATATTTGGCCCAGGCGTCTATGCCTTCAGGATCATTACGCCGGTCGATGAAATCACCTTTAGCGTGGATTTCAATATCTTCCCATTGAAATTCCTGGCGAATGAAGCCAAAACCTGCTTCACGGCTCAGCGCTAGGCTCAATTCCCGCTTTTCCGGCTCAACTTCTTGCTGCAAAAATGTATTGACTCCGAATGATGTATCTGTGTCAAACAGAACGGCCGTTTCCGGATCAAGCTGCGGCTGGGGACGAACGGCCGTATTGATCCAATGCACAATACCGGCCGCCTGTCCCGGTAGTTCCTCCTCGCCGGTCAGGTCATACAATGAATTCGCCGCAGGAAAAAGCGCAAGCAACAGCATTAAAACCGCTGCGCCTATCAAGCCGCGCCAAAGCCAATCCTTCCCATTAGCAACCATAAGACGCAATTATACCGTTTCCGGGCAAACCGAGAACATCGCTGCTTGTACGCAACCAATTCGTAAAATGTATGCCCTGTTCTCAACGTTCCATTTTGTGATGCACTGCGTCAAAAATTCAGGTAAAATTATTTTTATGGCCTGAAAGCCGTTTTGCAGGCCGATTTTCCGTGTGATAGACTTCCGGCTCACAAAAAGAGCCGTAAAAGTCAAAAAATCCGCGGCTCAATTTAAGGAGAAAGAGGATCTCATGTTAACCCCAATTGAACGCATCCTGTTCATCCTTTTGGTCATCATTTGCGGTGTGGCCGCCTACTACACCTGGGGCTACATGGTCCGCATCATCAATCGAGGCCAGGGAAAACTGGCCCTCGACAAACCGGGCCATCGCATCATGATTGGCGTTCGCGCGCTTTTCAGCCAGGGTGACATCATCAGCCATCGTCGTATCGTCTCAATTTTTCACTATGGCGTGGCATATGGCTTCATATTTTATGGACTGGTCAATCTTGTTGATCTCGCGGAAGGGCTAATTCCTGGATTTTACCTTCTGGAAGGCAACATTCTCGGCAATATCTACCGTTTGCTGGCCGATATTTTCAGCCTGCTTGTTTTGATTGGCCTATTGTTCTTCCTCGTGCGTCGTTTTGCCAAAAAAGATAAAGTTTTAACAACACGCGAAAATGTAAAGCTAAACCCAAAAGCACGTGAGGGCGGCATCGCTGTTGACTCTCTGATTGTAATCGTGTTTATCACCCTCCACATCGGCGGCAGTCTGATGGCGTCGGCCGCTTCACTGGCGCTGGAGGGGGGCAATCCCTGGCAGCCAACCGCCAATACAATCGCCTCTACCTTTATGTCGGGTTTACCGGAAGGAATGCTTGTCTTCATGCAGCATGGTGGCTGGTGGCTGGCGATTGGGCTGATTGTGCTATTCATCCCGTATTTCCCCTATACAAAACACATCCATCTCTTTATGGGACCGGTCAACTTCATGACCGCTCCCAAACGATCCTATCTCGGCGAAATGCACACCCTGGATTTTGAGGACGAGTCGATTGAACAATTTGGCGCAGCCACCATGTTTGATCTGAATCGCACGCAGGTACTGGATACATTCGCCTGTATCATGTGTAACCGCTGCCAGGAAGTTTGTCCCGCCTACAGCACGGGCAAAGAGCTTTCACCCGCCGCTATAGAAATAAACAAGCGCTATTATGCCAAAGAAAACATGGCCGCTCTCGCAAATAACAATGGTGATTTAGAATCGGCGCGCCTGCTTGATTTTGCCATCAGCGAAAGCGCCGTTTGGGCCTGTACCGCCTGCGGTCACTGCATTGAGGTTTGCCCGGTAGGCAACACGCCTATGCTGGACATTATGGACATCCGGCGCAATCAAGTCTTGATGGAAAGTTCATTTCCTGATGAGTTAAAAGGCGCATTTGTAGGTATGGAACGCACCGGAAACCCGTGGCAATCGACCGAAGACCGCATGGAATGGGCCAAACCGCTGCATTTTGATGTGCCCACGGTTGAAGAAAATCCTGATTATGAATACCTGCTTTGGGTCGGCTGCGCCGGCGCATTTAATCCGGACGCCCAAAAGACCGTCCAGGCTGTGGCGACTATTTTACACGCGGCCGAGGTCAGCTTTGCCGTCCTGGGCGACGCCGAATCCTGCACTGGCGACTCGGCGCGGCGAGCCGGAAATGAATATTTATTCTGGGAAATGGCCCAAATGAATATTGAAACGCTCAACGGCGTTGGGGCTGATAAAAAGCGCATGGTCACAAGCTGCCCACATTGCTTTACAACCATCGGCAAAGAATACAAAGAATTGGGCGGCAATTACAAGATTTTCCACCATACGCAGCTCATAGCAGATTTGGTGGGGAAAGGGAAGCTGCGCTTAAACGGCAGTAAGCTTGAAAAAGTAACATTCCACGATCCTTGTTATTTGGGCCGCCAAAATGACATCATTGCGCCGCCGCGTGAGGCGCTGGCAGATGCGGGCGCGACGCTGCTCGAAATGGAAAAAAGCGGACGTGATTCGTTCTGCTGCGGCGCGGGCGGCGCTCAATATTGGAAGGAAGAGGAGCATGGTTCGGCTGCGGTCAACATCACACGCTTCAAGCAGGCGCAAAAAACCGGCGCCGCGACGCTGGCGGTCGGCTGTCCATTTTGCGCAACGATGATGATTGACGCCAATCGCGAATTTGGCGAGCCGATGCAGGTCAAAGATGTGGCTGAGATTGTGGTTGATGCCATGCAAAAAAGCCCGGTTAAAAGTTAGGTAACACAAAATGATTAGTGGGCAGTTATGAATAGGAAGTTTGGTATATTTGGGCTTATTATTCTAGTTGCAGTTATTTTAGGAATCGGTGCGGGAGCTTTAAAGGGAAAAACAATCCAGCCCGCATCACAGTTTATGCCAATCGTTTTGCGTCCGATAGGTTCGCCACAATTTGAAGCGGTTGTTTACGCGGTCGGAAAGGAAAATCGACATACCGATATTGAACCGGCAGGCAACGGCCGTCTCTTTTTAGTCGCGCAAAATGGCATCATCCGGTTCATTGAGGCGGATGGCACAATAAATGACGAGCCTTTCCTGGATATATCTGACAAAGTCGTCTCATCGCATGGCGAACAAGGTTTATACGCCATTACGCTGCATCCCAATTTCGCCGCCAACCGCACTTTTTATGCCGCCTACACCCGCGCCGGAGAAAAACCAAACCAATGGTACCTGGTCATTTCGCGCTTTGAATTACTGCCCGGCAGCTCAAACAAGGCGGATCCCGCCAGCGAATTTGTACTACTAGAAATAGAAAAAAACGCCCAAAACCACAACGGCGGTTCACTGCGTTTCGGCCCGCTGGATGGTTATTTATATATCACGGTAGGCGATGATGGCGACCCTTCCGGCGCACAGGCCGGCGATAAATTGACTGGCAAGGTGCTGCGGATTGATGTGGACACGGCCGTTCCTTACGCAATTCCACCCGACAATCCATATGTAAACGATCCGGCCGTGCGTGACGAAATCTGGGCTGTGGGGTTGCGCAATCCGTGGCGACTGCGCTTTGATGACGTCAGCGGCGATATGTATATTGGCGATGTGGGTGAATCGACCTGGGAGGAGATTAATTTTGAACCGGGCGTCAGCGCTGGGGGACAAAATTATGGCTGGCCGTGTTTTGAAGGTCAGGAAGTTTACGATCAGCCGATCTGTGATGCGAACATCACTTACGCGATGCCCGCCCATGTTTACCGGCATGAAAACGGCCGTTGTTCGATCACAGGCGGCGATATTTATACCGGGCAACTGTTTCCCGCCTGGCAAAATAAATATCTTTTTGGTGATTTTTGTTCCGGAGAAGTTTTTGCGCTGCGGTTTAACGCTACGGGAAACTGGCAAACCGAGTGGTTGGGAGAAATTCCCTGGTTAATCGCTACCTTCGGTCAGGATGAGACCGGTGAAGTCTATGTGGGCAGCTTTAACTCCAAGAACATCTATAAACTAACGCCGCTGCAATAAACATGGACTTGCCATTACCGCTGCAAGGCATGCTGATCGGATTTTCCATTGCGGCTCCGGTTGGACCAATTGGTTTACTTTGCATCCAGCTCACGCTGCAAAGAGGTCGCTTGTATGGCTTCGTTGCCGGTCTCGGCGCCGCCACAGCGGATGCATTTTACGGTTTGATTGCCGGATTTGGTCTCACTTTAATCAGCGTTTTTCTAGTCAATCAACAGGATTGGCTGCGTTTCATCGGCGGATTATTCCTGTGTTATCTGGGCATTAAAACGTTCCGCACCCAACCGGCCACGGAAGCGCGGTTAGACGCCCGGCGGGGCGTTGTCCCGGTTTATTTAACCGTTCTTGGCCTCACCCTCACCAATCCAATTACCATCCTGGCGTTTACAGCCATCTTTGCCGGGCTGGGATTGGGATCGAGCAATTTAACCTACGCGCAAGCGGCTGTATTTGTGTCAAGCGTGTTTTTGGGTTCGGCGCTGTGGTGGTTTTTACTCTCGGGTGTGGTCAGCCTCATACGCGGTCGTTTTCAATCGCGCCATCTACAATGGGTAAATTGGGGCGCGGGGGTGATCATATTTGGGTTTGGGGCTGCAGCCTTATGGACCTGGCTTGGCGGGCTGGGCTAATCACACAAAAAGGCGGGAGTGGAAAAACGGCCGTTTCTCCACTCCCGCCACAAAAACATTAGCGTCTCAACCACATCCGATTTGATTTTTATTCATTATCAGCCCAAAAACTTTCAAGCGCAACGGCCGTTTCCGGCAGCTTTTCAAATTGAGGCAAACCCAGACTGGGCACAATGCGTACGGCCCGCCAGTTCGGATTCTGCCCCAAAAGATCGTTCAAGGTATCAAAACGCGAGAATCCATCCCGATCATAGATTACTAGCGTAGGCGTTTTTAACTTCTCATAAAACCGGGTGCGCACGTCTGGCGTAAACAGGCTGCCGCTCACAAAATAAAGCGGCGCATTTTTAGCGCCCGGCTGGTGTGACGTTACATAGGCATAATCGATCCACCCCGGCATAATTGGCCCAATAAAGCTGCGCTTGAGGAAAAATTCAAGACTGGGCCGTGAAGCAATGAGATCATATAACGCCTGCGCCCAAAGCGGATTTGCCAGCCAGCCATATGTCGTTTCGCTGCGATTCTGCATGGCGGCGCGCTGTGTAGCGCTACCTGCGTCGCGCATATTAAATCCGGTGGGCGAAATGAAGGCCAGCGAGTGAAACAAGTTTGGCTGAGAAAGCGCTGCGCGGGCGACAAATTCACAGCCCAGGGACAGAGCGATGACGTCTGCGGCCTGCTTGACGCGCGTCTCCATAAAATTGAGGATGGATTCGCTGAAGTATTGCGCCGTATAAACTCGATCTGGGCGGTCTGAAAAGCCAAAACCGGGCAAATCAAGCGCATACACCGGCCGTTTACCTCTGAAATGAGCAAATAATGGTCCCATTTCAAATGCACTGGCGGCGGCGTTGACGCTGTGGATCAGCACAATGGGACGGCCGTTTCCACTTTCATCCACGTAATAATTAAGATTCACCCCTGTTTTGGCCGGAAAAACAACTCGTTTTGCCGGAATCGCATCTGTCAGGGGCGCCTCATGATCAAGAAAAAACTTGCTATAAACAATCCAACTGCCGGCAATGGCTAAAGGTAAGACCGCCAGCCCCTTGAATAATTTATTTCCGCTCTTTTTCGGGTTTTGAAAAGTCATCATTTTCCTCCGCATCAGGATCAATAATTTGATCCACAATACCTTCTTCAAGTACAGCGTAATGCAGCGCCAATTCAAACGCAGCCCGGGTGTAATCCAGCACTTTGTTAAAGCCGGCATCCGAAAGCTTACGCGCAGCATCATGACGGCGCAGCATATTGGTAAATTCGCGTTCACGTTCAACCTGCAAAGAAATGCGCCCCACACCCCAATCGTGCAAAATGCGCCAGATCGTCGGATTATAGGTGCGGGTCATGCGCATAACAAACGGCACGGGATCATGCCGCGCCACAAGCGCAGCAATGCGCAAAATCAGCTCAAAGGAAAGCGTAGCCGTGCCATTTTCAACCGCCTCCAAGAGGGATTTATCTTTTAAGTCTAACGACTCGCTCAATTCCATCAGCGTCAGGCCGGTCAACTCGCGTACATCACGCAGATACAAGCCGGTTTCCTTCATCATATCCAGGCGGTCTGCGCGCAGCATTGCGCGACCAACGCGCATAGAGGCGCCGGCTGTGGCGGAAACCAATCTGGCAGCGCCGCTCGTCATGCCGCCTGCCAGATCAATGGGAGCATGGGTCAGACGCCCAACCAGGGAACGGCCGTCTTCGAGAGCATCCGTATCAAGATTACCTTGTTCATCCGGTGCGTCAGGATTTTGATTGCGTGCATAGGAATCACGCTTTGGAGAAGTTTCTTGAGGCTTGGATTCAGCAGACATATGCACCTCAACATGAACGATCACGAATTTGTATAAAAAATCCTAACGGATCCAATCTACATTCGATCCATCCCTTTAATTATATCCATTTTAGTGCCAACTGTAACCTAACCCTGAAATATAGCCAGGGTTTTTCAATCGCTATGCTGTGCAATCTTCCCGGAAGCTCGTAGTTTCAAAATTAGTCGAGGGTAAAATGTGTATGCATAGTTTAAATCAGCTTCCGGGAAGTTGATTTTCGGACAACTGAAAAACCCTGGAAATATAGCGTAACCAAAGTGTTTTTGGCGCAATAGACAACGTTGACGCTTGCTTCTTTAAGAGAACACTATGATAATTAACCTAACTAGAGCTGCCTGAAACGAGGCGAAGATGAAAAATTGGCTCCATATTTTTATTTTTTGGATTTAGGAGGTTTTTTGTTATGGATGTAATAATTGGAATTGTGGTTGCGCTGCTCATATCAGCAGTCGTGATCTGGATAGTAGGCAAGCTCGGGCTTGGAATGGAAGTGAGCGGCTTTGGCGGCGCCATAATAGCGGCAATTGTGATTGCCATTATCGCCGGCATCATCAACTGGCTACTTGGATTGTTGGGTATTACCGTAGGAGGAGGAATATTAGGCGCGATCGTTTTATTGGTCGTCGCGGCTGTCGTTCTTCTATTAGCGGACAGATTTGTTTCCGGTCTCAAGGTTAACGGATTTGGTGGAGCCATCATTGCCGCAATCGCCATCGCAGTTGTAAGCTGGCTTGTCGGTTGGCTTCTTGGCCTTTTGGGCCTGATGTAAATTACTAAAACTCGGTCTGTTATTAATTTCCTGTTAGCGACTTCAGGATAAGCCAATATTCCTTCGTCGACTATATTTCGAACACAGCTCTGATATAGAACCTGCCTGCAGCAAATTTTAAAAAGCTGGGGCAGGTTCTTTTTTGACGCCAGTGACGATTCAAAAAATGATCCATTTTACGAGCAGCTAAGTTATCACCAATTAATCTGTAGACTCAATAATATTGAATGTGTAATCCATCGCAGCGGTCTGTCCTATAATCGCCTGAGCAGGACAATAGCGCTCGGCCGATAGTTGAATCGCCCGTTCAACCGAAGCAGGTTTGACATCTTTGCCGGTGACAATGTATTCCAGGTGGATATGGGTAAACACTCTCGGATGGGTATCGGCCGTTTCCGCATGCGCCTTAACTTCCAGTCCGCTAACTGATTCCCGTTTTTTGCGCAAAATGGAAATTACATCCATTGCGGTACAGCCACACAGACCCATTAAAAGTAGTTCCATCGGACGGAAACCGCTGTTATCCCCACCTACTTTGGGGCTCGCATCCATGACAACCGAGTAGCCGGTATCGGCGCCACCCACAAAACGCATATCGCCGCCTTCCATTTTTACACTCGCATCCATCAAATTCTCCCTATGCTAAATTTTTAATTGTACATATTTTCACACATTGGGGATTAGTTGCCAATTGTCCTAAAGTTCATTGGCCATAAGGCCAAAAGGAGCGGCAGACCCAAAGTAAATGGAACTCCGAAAAGATGCGCCCAAACTTGATTGCTCTGCAAAAGATGAATACGCACGTGACCATAGATCACAACCGATAACTGCGCCGTCAATAAAAACCACCATGCTGCTCGCAGGCGGTAATGGGTGTACCAGGTCGAAATTTGCAGCGCTTCAAGCAGCGTCCAGGGAAAAGGCCATGCAGCATACCAGATGCGGAAATTCAACGCCTGTAAAATATAGGCAGCGAACACATCGCCAACGCTGCGCACGGGGCGCCGTCCGCGCCATGTCTGCCATAAAACCCAAACAAATATGAGCAGAAATGCCGCCAAAAACAGGTTTTTTATCAAGCTAAAGAAGGAGGGTCGGTTAATATTTTGCCCGATTAAGATTAGCAGCGCCGGCAGGGAAAAGCCCGCGCCGGCAGCCGCTTCAGTTTGCAAGCGCTGCAGCAGTGGCAGCGGGCTGCCAAATGGGAAAAATGCGGCCGCAATCAAGAGAACGCTGCCTGCTGCGGCCAACAACGAAAAACTGGCGCGCGCATACCAATCTTTCTTTTGGCGCAGTAAAGCAATAAAAAAAACTGGCAGGGCCAACAAGGCGATGGGCTTAGTAAGCAGCGCCAATACCATAACCAAAAAGCCGGCGAGGGGTTTCTGACGCTGGATGATCAGCACGCCCAGAACAAGCCAAAAAATCATGACGCTGTCGTTGTGGGCGTCCATGACAAAAATGAGCAGCAGCGCCGGGTTCCAGGCCCACAGCAGCGGCACGGCCGTTTTTGCTGCCATAATTTTGCTTGAACGCGCCAGAAAATAAAGGAGAACGGCCGTTCCCAAATGCCCTGCTAAGCCCACCAGCTTAAACAAAAGCAGGCCGAACAAAAGGTTATCGCGGCTTAATGAAACCAGCAGCGCAGCAATCATTTCCCACAGCGGGCCATAGGGTGTTGTAAAATTGGCCCATTCGCCTGCCAGCGGCAAAAAAGGATCGGCCGGAAAAGCGGTCGGCGACAGCAAAAATGGGTTTTCGCCATACAATCCGGTGATTCGACCGCGGATCACGTAGCGGTAAATATCATTGGCATTGATAGGGAAAGTGAACAGCAGCGGCGCGGCCAGGATAATTGTTGTAACGATCAGGACGAGCAGGGGTAACGGCCGTTTCTGACGCCAAGCTCGCCATGCAGCCACACCATACAGCGCATACAAAAAACAAATCAATATCGCATAGATCACGCCTTCCAACAGGGAGGGCGCAAAAGTGCGAATATCTGCAAGCGGAACCTGACGAAATGCCGGAGACAGCGGGAACCAAAATGCAAGTATCCCCATTCCCCCAAACATGCATAACAAAACGAGCCACTCAGCCCAGGAAAAATATGAACGATCTGTTTGAGAACTGCCCAAATTTCAATCCTCAGTTGGCATCCGCTTCTAACACACGTTCTTCACTTTCTTGATCCTCATCCCCCTGCTGCTCTTGTTTCTCCAGAGGAACAATCAACATGACGGTGGCGCCTGCGCCCGGTGCAGATTCGATCCGCAAAGAACCGTTGATGCGGTCGGCGCGTTCATGCATATTGACCATTCCCAAACTACCGCGCGAACTGTAGTCACTTTGAACATCATCGGGATCAAACCCCACCCCATCATCGCTCACGCGCACCGCAAACAAATCTTCCTCCTGCCACATGCGAACTTCGATGACCTGAGCGTCCGCATATTTACGCGCATTGGAAAGCGCTTCCTCAACAATTGAAAAAACCACAATTTGGGCGTTTTTGTTTAATAGTTTGCCGTTTTCACTGCCCTGGAGGTGCATTTCGATGCCGTCTGCCTCCTGAATGCGATTCATTACCGATTTAATCGCCGCGCCAAGTCCCTGTGTTTCCAGGATCAACGGCCGTAATGTAAACAACATGCCCCGGATTTCACGCGAAGTCCGCTTGGCCAGCTCTTCAACTTTACGAATTTCTTCCGTCGCTTTTTCCGGGTCCTGCGCCACAATTGTGCGTACATAACTTAAACGCATCGCAATTGTCGCGATGCTTTGGGTCGGACCATCATGCAAATCGCGCGCCAGTTCCTTGCGTGCATCTTCGTTCGCTTCAATCAGGCGTTGTTTTTCCGCTTCGAGGTTTTGATAAAGCTGAGCATTTTGCAGCGCAATTACCGTTTGATCAGCAACGGCCGTAAACAAGTCAAAATGATCATCTTCAAAACGCACGGCCATATCGGTTCCGATAACCATCACGCCAAACAATTGGAATCCAGCCCGCAGTGGTACGCAAACGGCCGTTAAACAATCTTGAAAGGCCACAAAATGCTGTAAATCCGGATCAAGCGTGGGATTATCTGTTACCGTTGGTTCCCCCTGGCGTAATGCAGCCCCCACAACGCCGCCATTACCCAATAGGACCTTCTCTTCGTCAGTTCCCAAAAAACGGCGTTTGGCCACTGGAACCAACGCGTCTCCATTATAAAGAAATACAGCCCCCACCAATGTTTCGCGCGGTATGCCCATATCGGCCAGCGCCAGGCTGCACACGTCCAGCGCCTGTTCTACCACGCGTTCAAAGCTCAAAGTTGCGCTCAATGTCGAAGCCATCAACTGAAGCGAACGCGCCCGATCATTCGCTGCGCGCAGTTGGTGTAGTTCCGTTCCAATGGCCTTGTTAATCTGCGCCTCCAGGCGCAACCGCCAGCGGTGAAGACCCCACAAGACAATTACCGCAATTGTTAATAACGTGATATTGGCGACAATTAACTCTTCCAACCAGGCAGCGTTGGAATGCGACCAATAGCGGGTGTAGAAGAAATAGGAGACAACGGTTTGTCCTACCAGCAAAAGGCCCAAAAACAGCAAGCTAATCCTGCTCAGCCGCTTAAATTCATTATTCAGAGTTTGTGTGACGCTTTTTATCATTAATCGAGGTTATCAAAAATAATAACTGGAGTCTACTGTAACTAAACCAGATTGCAGCAGGGCTTAAGGGCCGCGCTGCGTTTTTAATAACGCAGAAAAGTATACCATGCAGACGCCCAGGGTGGTTTATCGGCGACCTGGGTTTCGCCATAAACAGCTTTCTCAAGCGTAAAATAATCAGTAAACAATTGACGAATTAAATCGTCGGTTATCCAGCGCGGAGCATCTTCTTCAGGTTCGGCCGTTTCATCGCGCAAATGGGCAAACAATAAATAGATGGCGCCAACCGGCAGCAGCCGCACAAGGCCATCCCGGTATGAAATCAGGTTAACGTCCTCCAGCGCATGCAAACAGCCGATGTCAAGCGCTAAATCATAGGGAGGCTGAAGAAAATCAAGCTGCGCCACAGAAGCTGTATGAAAGCAAATCAGGTCTGATAGGCCGGCTACATTAGCCCGTTTTTTGGCTTCGGCAATCGCCTGAGGAACAAAATCAACCCCATCTACGCGCCAGCCATGCTGCGCCAGATAAATGCTGGAACGGCCGTATCCGCAGCCGAGGTCAAGCGCTCTGCCCGGCGCAGCAGCTTCGACAAAGGCCATCAGCTCCGGCGGGGGCAGTACAGCATCCCATGGAATGTCTCCCGTCGCATACCGGTCAACAAATCGATCACAGCGGTTTTGAAAATCCATAATTCCATTGTACCAACATTTGCCAACACCCTGTATACTTCCCGATTAGAATGAGGAAATCTGCATCTGGTTTTGAAACAATCAACCAACATTTGTCCATTTACTGGAGCGCCTATATGTGGCGGTTTGTTGGTGTTGTTATTGCCCTATTTTTCATCGGGCTGGCGCTTTTACAAGACTGGATTGGCCTGGCATTAATCGGTCTGCTAATTTTAATATTGCTAATTTTTGCCTTGGTTGCCGGCTTGTGGTCAGTCAATAAGCTTTATGGCGCCAACGGGCAACATCCAGGTGAGGTCTTGTTTAATCTCAGCGGCGTCCAGCCGGACGGGTCCGTGGGATATGTTGATCTCGGTCTGCACGCACAAGCATTGATTTTCAGTAATTACCTGACCACAGGGCGGCTGATAATCATGGATATTTACCATCCACAAATGACCCCCAGCCGGACGCTTTTGCGCGCGCGCAAACACGCCCCACCTGCGTATTCTGACCCGCGTATTATCTGGTATGACAGCCCCATTGATTTACTACCTCTGCCGGACCGCAGCATAACGGCCGTTTTTGCGCCGCAAATCTTGTCAGAACTTCATCAACATGGGGATCGCGTCATCTTGCTGCGCGAGATGTTCCGAATTTTACGACCCAACGGGCGCTTGCTGCTCTCAGAACGAACCAATACACGCATCAACTGGCTGACTCTTGCGCCGGGCATAACCAATATGCACGCCATCAATTATTGGCGTGAGCTATTGACACAAGCAGGCTTTGTCATTCAGCGCGTAGAAGATTTGCAAGGCTTAATCACCTGCCTGCGGGCTGATAAACCATCTCCTTTCGCCGGTCAACAACTTACGTTTGATTTGAACATGCCGCTTGTGGATTAGGAGAAATAACCCATGCAAGCAATGCGTTTACACCAACCTGATGTGATTGCGAAACGGCCGTTAATTCTGGAAGATACGGCCGTTCCCAATCCGCAACCAGGGCAAATTCGCATCCGGGTACACGTTTGCGGCGTTTGCCACACCGATTTGCATACAGTCGAAGGCGATCTCGCACTGCCCCATCTGCCCGTTACGCCGGGCCACCAGATTGTGGGCGTCGTCGAAAAGTGTGGTTCCGGCAGTAATCTCTACCAACCCGGCGCGCGTGTCGGCGTCGCCTGGCTCAACTGGACCTGCGGCGCATGTGTTTTCTGCCTTCGCGGTCTCGAAAACCTGTGCCAACAAGCGCGCTTCACCGGCCTGCATACCGACGGCGGATATGCAGAATACGTCGTGGTTGATGAACGCTTTGCTTTTCCGCTGCCGGCCGCCTTCAGTGATGCAGAAGCCGCGCCGCTGCTCTGCGCCGGCATCATTGGGTATCGCTCTCTACGCCTGAGCGGTATTCAGCCGGGCGGCAAACTCGGTTTGTATGGCTTTGGCGCCAGCGCCCATCTGGCCATCCAGGTCGCGCGCTATTGGGAATGTGCAGTTTATGTTTTTACGCGCAGCGAGGCTCACCAGCAGCACGCCCTTGAGTTGGGCGCCGCCTGGGTAGGTCAGGCCCAAGACAAGCCGCCGCAAATGTTGGATGCGGCCGTTACCTTTGCGCCGGCCGGTTGGATTGTCCCCCTGGCGCTTGAACATATGCAGCCCGGGGCCACATTAGCCATCAACGCCATTCATATGAGTCCTATCCCAGAAATGTCTTACCAGCATATTTATAGCGAACGCATTCTGCGCAGCGTCGCCAACTTCACGCGCCGGGACGCGCATGAATTTCTCAATATTGCAGTCCAAATACCCGTTAAAACCAGCGTTGAACTTTTTCCCCTACACGCAGCAAATGACACTTTGCAGCGCTTAAAAACGAGCAAAATTCGCGGCGCCGCAGCTCTTCAACTTTGAACAGACACGCTGATATACAAGATTAATTCATCCAGTTTATCCTGTAATCCTGTCCGATTTCTTATTTCCGATAAACTCGATTACAATTTCAATTAACTTATCAACCTGGAGTAACGACAAGTATGTTATCCCGTCTTAACTGGCAATCGCACCCACAGGCAAAAGCCGCACCCGCACGCCGCTCATATCTACCCGCGTTAATCGCTTTAAGCATTCTGTACGTGCTCTGGCTTGGTTACCGTTTCGTACTACAACCTGATTGGGAGGCAAACCTGCCTGGTTTTGCAGCCGAACTGCTCCGCTTGATCGACGCCGCCTGGGGAGTTACACTGCTGATTCTTTGGGGCATTGTTTTATGGCGCAAACGGCGACAGCCATCAAAACCGAAAGCCTTGTTGGACATTGACGAATTATATGCGCTCAGTCCGGGGGATTTTGAAGCGTATGTGGGCCATTTATTCCGCATGAAAGGGTACGATGTCAAATTGCGCGGCAGCAGTGGTGACCAGGGTGTGGATATTGAGATTATGCAGCCCGGCGGCCGGCGCGCAATTGTGCAATGTAAGCGGTATCGACATACAGTCGGCCCTGAAATTGTGCGCGAATTATTTGGCGCCATGATTCACGAACATGTTCATCACGCTTTTCTGGTCACAACGGCCGATATTTCTGACTCGGCCTATGAATGGGCTCGTTTCAAACCCATCACGCTGATTAACGGTGATTCTCTTGTCCAGGCCGCATCCGAACTCTATGCCGCCCAATCTACAGTTTAGAATTGCATAAGACAGTTCATCAAGATGTAAACCCGCTAACGCAGTTCAAAGAAAAAATTACTACAATACATCGTATGAATAATTCGCTAAAATTATTTTCAGTTCAGGGTATTGATATCCGTCTGCATTATACATTCCCACTCATTTTGGCCTGGGCAGCCTATCAATTTGGCTCCAGCACCGGCAGCATGATGGGAGCATTATTTGGCGTTATTGCCATTTCATTATTATTTGTTCTGGTTACGCTGCATGAGTTAGGTCATAGTTTTGCGGCTTTGCGTTATGATGTACCGGTGAAACAAATTGTGCTAACCCCTGTTGGCGGTGTGGCGCAATTAAGCCGCATGCCGGAAAAACCAGTACAGGAGTTGGTTATCGCGGCTGCCGGACCGGCCGTAAATATTGTTATTGCGCTGCTAATGGGACTGTTTTTACTCATCCCGGGCTTTGACTTGATGAATCTGGGTGTGGCCTTAACGGGCGTTGGCGGCATTACAGTTGCATCCTTGTTTACATTTGTTTTTGTTTACAATCTCTTTCTGGCGGCGTTTAACCTGCTGCCCGCCTTCCCGATGGACGGCGGCCGCATCTTGCGCGCCTTGCTGGCGATGCGTCTGGAATATGCCCGCGCAACCAATATTGCAGCCAACATTGGCCGCGTCCTGGCTGTCGCGATGGGAATTTACGGTCTGATCAATTTCAATGTTTTTCAGATTTTGATTGCTGTTTTTATTTTTGGCTCAGCCACACAAGAAGCGCGTTACACGCGCATTCGTCACGCCTTGATCGGTTATAAAGTACAGGATGTCTTTTCAACGGAAGGGTACCGGCTGGAACCAAATTATACCTTGCAGCAAGCCGCCAATTTGACGCTTTACAGCGGGCAAAGAAATTTTGCGGTTGTACTCGGGGAGCGGCTGGTTGGTTTTTTGAGTAACGCGCGTTTGCAGGGCGCTTTGCGCAGCAGTCCATCATATGAGTATGTAACGGCCGTTATGCAGCGCGATCTGCAGCCGGTAACGCCCAACCTGGATTTGCTCAACGTACAACAGCGTATGGTTGAGGAAAATTTAGAAGCATTGCCGGTTGTCACTGATGAAGATGAGTTTGGAAACGGCCGTTACCTGGGTATGATCACCCGCGAACAGATTATACGCCTGCAATTTCTGCTAAATAAAGCACCCCAGGTGGCCCCTGCCCCCAAATCTGCATAAAAGCGAAATATCTCAAGAATACAAAAGGCCGGATATTGTCCGGCCTTTTTTTTACGCTCTTGCCGCCATCTCCTCGCCGAAGTTTAGCAATGCCTGGACGCGCTCGTCATCCGGCGCTTCGGCGTACACGCGCAATACCGGCTCCGTGCCGGACGGTCGTATCAACAACCAGCTTCCATCATTCAAATAATATTTCACGCCGTCGGTGGTCTGAACATCCTCCACATCCACAGCAGCAATTGCAGCGGGCGCGCAGTCAACCAGCATTTTGACCATCGCTGCTTTCGCCACCGGTCGCGTCAACTTCATGTCCGTGCGAGCGTACTGCGCCGGCCCATATGTGCGCAGCAAATCGTTCACCAACTCCTGCAAGGGAGCGCGAGCATCCGCCATGACTTCCAGCAGCAGCAAACCCATCAATACGCCGTCGCCTTCAGGAATATGCCCTTTGATGCTGATGCCGCCTGATTCCTCGCCGCCCATGACCACATCATTTGCAATCATCAAATCAGCGATATGATTAAATCCAACCGGCGTTTCAACCACCGGCAAATCATAAACCTGAGCAATGCGGTCAATCATGCGCGTTGTTGAAACGGTACGCACGACCTTACCGCGCAAACCACGCTTTTCAACCAGGTAGCGCAAAACCAGCGCAAAAATGCGGTGCGGATCAACAAAATTCCCGTTGGCGTCAACGGCGCCAATACGGTCCGCGTCGCCATCCGTCGCCAGACCAATGTCCCAATGCCCGGACTGAATAAAAGACATCAAATAACCCATATTTTTGCTGATTGGCTCTGGATGAATGCCGCCAAATCCAGGGTTCATTTCATGCCGGATATTGTGGACACGGGAGCGGGTACGGGTTAACACTTCTCCTATGGCGCGCCGTCCTGATCCGTACATGCCGTCCGCTACAATTTTTAATTCGCCGCCGGAAATGACATCCAGGTCAAGTAAAGTCCCAAGATGTTCATAGTAAGCCCAGGCGGGATCAAACTTAATCACTTTTTCTTCGCGTATGGCAACGTCAATATCCATCAAATTAGGGCCATGCAGAATTTCTTGATTACGCTGTAAAAGCCGTTCGACGCGTTTATTTTGCTCCGGGCTGGCGCTGCCGCCATAACTTGCCTTGAGTTTAACGCCGTTGTAGCGGGGCGCATTGTGGCTGGCAGTTATCATGACGCCCGCCGTTGCTTTTTTGTTCACAACGGCGTAGCTGATAGCCGGCGTGGGCGTGTCTGCGCGCGCCAGCCAGGTTTGAACGCCGTTAGCGGCCATAACCCGCGCCACGTCAGCCGCATACCGATCTGATAAAAAGCGCGTATCAAAACCAATGACCACGCTTGGGTTCTGGTTGTTCTCCTCCAGAATATAGTCTGCCATTGCCTGGGAGACCAGGCGCAGATTGGCAAAGGTAAAGGTATCACTGATGACGGCGCGCCAGCCATCAGTTCCGAATTTCACACTCATTGTTGTTTACTCCGCATAGGTGAGGATAAAGATTAAATCATTAACGTTGGTTCCGCTGGGGCCGGTCAGCAGCAGCGTTGGCGGCTGCGGCGCTTCCATGTTCTGGCCGGCGGCGTCTAACTGGCTAAAAAAGGTGTAGCTGTCGTTGCGATCAAGATAAGTGCGTGCATCCAGGTGATGAAAACGGCCGTTTTCCACACTCTCGCCGCTCACAACGGCGCCCGCAGCCGGCGTCGGCCCGTCATCGCCATCGGTGGCAAAACTGGCCACAACCGTCCGCTCGCAGCCGTCAAGCGCCACGGCCGCCGCCAGCGCAACTTCCTGATTGCGCCCGCCGACGCCGTCGCCGCGCAGCGTCACCGTGGTTTCGCCGCCCATGATTAGACACCAGCCGGGCGGCGTGTCTTTGGCGATTGCAGCCGCCACCCGCCCCACTTCACGCGCTTCCCCTTCCAACTGCGCCGTCAGCAGTTGGGACATAAAGCCTAGCTGCATCGCCTTGCCCTGCGCCATCTGCGCGGCGCTGCGCACGTCACCCACGATCACATGTTCAGAAGCTAAATTTTGATCCTGCTCACCATCTGCTATGTTAGTCAAAGCTGTGATGACGCGGTCGTAAACGGCCGTATCCAGCCTGGCAGCGACATCATAACGGGCCAAAATAAGGATGGCGTCAGCGGGCGACTCGGCCAACAAAACCGTCGGCCCGCTGCCAATTACCGCCAGCGGATTGCCAACCACGTCGCTTAAAATCAGGCTGAGACAGGCAGCCGGCGCAGCCGCTTTCACCAGTCCGCCCCCTTTCACGCGATCCAACTGCCGTCGCACCGTATTAAATTCGTTGATCGTACAACCGCTGGCCAGTAAAGCGTGGTTCAACTGCTGCCAATCCAGTAAAGAAACCAGCGGTTGGGTCAGCAAAGCGGAAGCGCCGCCAGAAATCAGGCAAAGGACCAGGTCGGTTTCAGTAGTTTGTGCAAGCATCGTGATAACGGCCGCTGTCGCCTCCACGCTGGCCTGGTCAGAAATGGGATGGGCGGCCGCAAAAAACTGCAATGTTTCAGTCGCAAATAATTTCTCGGGCAGGCTGCCGTATTTGGTAATGACTACGCCCGCCGTAACGGCCGTTTCCAGTACATCCATCGCTGCCTGCGCCATCGACGCGGCCGCTTTGCCCACGCTGACGACAAAAACACGACCATTTTTAAGGTCATATGATTGTCTGCCGCTGTGTAAGAAACGGCCGTCAACCTGCAAGGCGCGTTTAACCGCAGCATATGGATCCGCTCCGGCCAAAGCCGCCTGGATCAACGCCGCAATATGTTGATGATACTCCTGATAGTGCAACATATTCATCAGCCTACTCCCAATATCTTATCCACTGACTTAAGAATAATGGCCCGTTTCACGATTCGATTTAGAAGTTCAACTTCTCCAAAGAAGTTGAACTTCTCTGCAGACGATTACTCAAGATCCAAGCGCTTGAACGGCCGCGGCGGCAGCTTCCTCGGCAGTTTTAGCGCCGGATATGACTTGAAAAACAGCATCTTGAAGCTGAACCATTAAGGCGCTGCCGGAGGTGACCGGTAATGGCGTTGCCCGTTCCAGTTGCGGGCCCAGAAAGATCACATAACTATCGCCGCCTTCCTGCCAGATAGCAAAGGCGTCGCGGCGCGCTGGCAGCAAACTGCTTTGGGCTGTCCATTCGCTGAGGTATTTGGGCGCCGTCAACTCAGTGATGAGTTCCGCAGCCAGCGTGCGCTTAACCGGATCGGGTGTACTCACAGCCCAGGCCCAGCCTCTGATCACCGGCGTGAGCGGCCGGTCAATACCGGCGTTCACAGTAAAACCAATTGGAAATTCGGCCGTTTCCTGGAGCAAGAAAAAATCTGCAGATGTGCGTGTGATATTGGCCCCGCTGCCTTGAAACGCCTGCCACGCCTGCTCCTGGGTTGACGTCGTGCTGCTTTGGGTTACAAAAAAGCCGCTTTCGTGTCCTTTTTGAACCTGCTCCAGCGCCAGCGTTAATGGTTCCAAATCAAGCGCCGGCCTCCCGGCCTCATTGACGACTGTTCCGCCGGCGTCCAAGTAAAATTGCAGCGCCAAAACAGCGCCGTCTTCGCCATCGGCGGCAAGAATCATGCTGTGATTCGGCCCGGTTATCAGACGATCCCACGTCAATGGCAGCGTGGCCGTGATGGCGTTTGTATTGTAAACCAGGTGCGGCAAATCGGTCAGCACAAATGGGTATCCCAGCACCTGGCCGTCACTTTCCGCCATGGTTCTGGCGGCCGGGTATAGCTGTTCTAGCTGATTTTCATCAAGCTGGTCTGTAAGCGGAAAAATCAAATTTTCGGTTGTTGCTGAGGATAACAATTCAACCTGTACCGCAATTAAATCGGGCAAAACGTCCGGCGCCACTTCCCGACCTGTGCGCAAATAATTCAGAATTCCGCCCACGCCAGAGACGGCTTTGGGTTCAACCCGAATTTCCAGCTCCGGGTGCAAATTATTAAAAGCAAGAATCTGTTCCTCAAATAAAGCTTTACTGGCGTCGCTGGCGGCGGCTATTTTGGGCGGCAGCCAGATTGTAAACTGCACATTTTCCACGGTCGGGGTGACCGTGATTGTGAACTCAGGCGTGCTTTGGGAAACGGCCGTGCCCACAGGGGTGCTGGGCGGCGCTGTCGCTTCAGGCGTCGCCTCTAGCTGTTGCAAACTTTCTACCAGATCACACGCCGGCAGGGCCAAAGCGAGCAGGATGAGAAACAATAAAACCGCATTATTACGCATACGCAAAAGTATATCAGGTATCCGTTAACAGTAAACCGCTACCATTTGACTCAGGGTTTTTCAGTTGTCCGAAAATCAACTTCCCGGAAGCTGATTCAAACGATGCATACACATTTTGCCCTCGACTAATTTTGAAACTACGAGCTTCCGGGAAGATTGCACAGCATAACTACTGAAAAACCCTGGACTTACCTACTTGTCCCCTAGCCAGACAGTTGATATTGGGGCAAAATAGTTGCTTCAGATTCATTGTGCCTCTCACTAATTTTGGTTTTCGCAAACTTTTCAGTATGCTCGATGAATCTGTTTTTGCAAATTTGCCATTATTAATGTTCAATCATGCTTTACTGAGGGTAGGACATATGTTACCGTCGGTTACATTTATTCGTAGCGTCAACTACGTTTAGCGTAGCAAAGGATACGAAAAACGTAACCATAATTAAGACCCGATACGTTTTTGTTCGCCAGAGAAATTCCAGGCTGAAAATGGCATTCTTCGGCCTGAAAGCAGGCTTATGTAAACCGCAGAAACTATTCGGAAATTCCAAAGGACTTGAACAGCGGTTTCCTTGAGGAATTGGCAGATTTTCTATGACCTTTATTTTTGATTACTTTCTGCCAATTACCTACCGGCTTCTTCTTGTTGCTCTTGGCATCAAGAGGTCATTCCAATATTTTCACAAAAGCTTTGTTTTAATTAGGTAGCGTAATTTTTCAGAGTAATTTTTCAAAACGTATCCAAGGGTCAGCTATTTCACCCTATGTCCTACCCTATTTACTGTGGTGCTACCAATTCAATTTCAGGAGGAATTATGAAAAATATAGTTGAGCGTACACGAAATCATAAGTTTATTCCATATCTGTCTTTCATCATCACTACTGCTCTAGTTGTGTTATTTTCAACTGCGCAGCAAACTTATTCAAGTCCCGAATTTGCTGAAAATGATGGGAATCTACAAGATGGCGGCGATACAGAAAACGAAGATAGTGGTTTGTTTACGGCCGTTACTCGCCCATCTTCCTCTCAATTGCCTAACGATCCCATAGCCCGATCACGATTCGTAACCATAAATGAAAATGCCCGTTCTGCCCTACCCACGAACCCAGACTATGCAGTCCAGCAAATAAAACACCTCAACTTATTTGAAGATGTTATCCTAACTGCTGAATTAGATCGCATCGAGGTGAACAGATCCGGTAGTTATTCCTGGATTGGTCATGTGGCCGGAGCTGAATTCAGTGACGTGATTCTAGTCATAAACGGACCATATCTCACCGGTCACATAACGACATCAACCGGCACCTATAATATTACACCCGTCACAGGAAACATCCATCGCATTGCTGAGATAAACTCTTCAGCCATACTAACTGGCGAAGACGATTCGGTAAAAGTAGAGATTCCTGAAGAAGATAATCCAATCACCTTAGCACCACAAGCGTCCGACGATGGGTCAGTCATCGATGTCATGATCGTATACACTGACGATGCAGTTGCCGCACATGGTCTGCCAATACTTCAAAGCTGGATTGAACTATACATAGCTTACACGAACCAGGCCTATATCAACAGTAACATTGCTCAACGCATCTCACTGGTACATACACAAGAAGTCGCATATACTGAACCAGGTGACCTCGACCCAGCCCTTGACGATCTAAAAAATACATCTCATCCAGAATTAGGCGTTGTCCATACATGGCGTAATACCTATCACGCTGATTTAGTACTCATGTTAGTGAATGATGATGGCAGCGGAAGTTGTGGTGGCTTAGCCTCAGTGCCTGTTACAATCACGCCTGGATTTGAAAGTTCAAGTTTCGGTACCATGGAAGCTTGTTCTTTTGGTGCAAGTGTATTTGCCCACGAGTTAGGGCACAATATGGGTAGCAATCACGACTGGTATGTTGATGCAGATATAACACCCTTCACATATGCCCATGGTTATGTTGACACAACCA
Source organism: uncultured Chloroflexia bacterium (assembly GCA_963701435.1). Lineage (GTDB taxonomy): Bacteria > Chloroflexota > Anaerolineae > Promineifilales > Promineifilaceae > JAACFF01. Next base: position 421,873 of record CAVPAL010000007.1, read on the forward strand.
ATAAGTTTCGCACCATAATGTCCTACAACAATCGGTGCGGTAATCTTGGTATCAGCTGCCGTGAAATTGTCTACTTTGCCAATCCATCTCTTAATTTCGCGGGGAATCCTACTGGTATCCCAGACAGTGCGCCTTCAAATTGCACAACAGACTCACACCCAGACACTGAATGTCAAGCAGATGTGCGCCAAACTTTTAATAATACGAATTCCAACTCAGCGATTTTTCGCAGTAGTCAAATCACCTGGATCGGCAATAACAATAACTGGCATGACGCGTCAAATTGGGTAACTAACGAAGGTCCACCCTCAGGCACTACGCCAGTCAACCGTGTACCGCGCGACATCGACAATGTTCTCATACCTACGACACCAACAGGCGGCAATTTTCCCACCATAAGCGCCAATACAAATGTGCGCGATGTTACTATTCAGACCGGTGCTACGCTTAATATGACTGCGGGCACCTTAAATGTATATGGGAATTGGGAAGAAACAGGTACCGGCGCTTTAAATGCCAGTGGTGGCACAGTTGTTTTTAAAGGCACTCTCCCGCAAACAATAACCAGTAATTCAACATTGCTGAAAGGTCGGGCAGCGCTGACGTCTAGCATTTTCAACAATGTGCAAATCGGGGACGGCGGCAGCACATTTGTAACCCTAAACAGTAACATTGACGTAAATGGCAATCTCACAATCCAAGGGAGAGCAACCTTAAAGGCAGGCAGTAATAATATAAAGGTAGCTGGAAATTGGTCAGATCAATCTGGGATTGGTTTTTTGCCTGGCAGCAGTACAGTCGTATTTGATGGTACAACTCAGAGTGCTGACAAGATCGCATCAGCCACAATCTATTCAGAGAATTTCAATGGCAGCTCGTCTGACCAATGTGGAACCACCTTGCCGCCCTTGTGGGATAGTGAAAAGTCAGCTGGATTTGGGGTAGTGTGGTGCGGTACTGCATCATTTGCTCCAGGAACGATAGCGTATTGGGATGATACACCAGATGGTTGGGCTTACTCGCCAGCTTTGCAGTTAGCTATCGGGGTTACTTATCAGTTGCAATACAAATATCGGGTGTATTTTAGTGGCAGTGATACATTTAACGCCTATCTATCTTCAGAGGCCAGCTCGGCCAGCATGCTAAATACAACACCAATTCATTCAGCAACTGGCTCTGGAACTCAACAGACAGCAACTGTGCAGTTTACAGTGCCCAGCGATGGCACCTATTTTCTTGGTTTCCGTAGCCAGGGCAGCAATACTGGTGCCATTGATGATGTTATCGTAACTGGAATCGGCAAACTAACCTTCAATAATATCACAGTAGCATCAGGAACAACTTCCTTCAGCAAAAATCTCAATGTAAATGGTAATCTTGTTACTAACTCTGGTGCCACAGCAAATCTAGGCAGTAATGAAGCATTTATCGAGGGCACGGTCATCAATAATGGTACGTTACAACAAACCCGTGATATCAGTGATGGTTCAGGCAATACAACGTATGATTTCTTAATTCTAACAAATGCTGCCCAAAGCGTGACGAAATATTACGGGGCCCAATTGACCCCTGACGGTGGTCAGCCGTTGGGATCGACGATCGTTCAGGTGAGTGGGCACCAAAACTGTACATCCAACGCAGCCGATCCCTTGATTCAGCGCTGTTTTAACATTGCCCCAACCAGTGCCCAAAGTGCTACCATCAAATATTGGTTCGTCGATGCAGAGCGAAATGGTCAAACCCAAAATCAACTCAATGTCTGGGATTATAACAATATGGCCTGGGTGCAAGTTGGTACAACAGCCTCCTACGGTGCGAATTGCTTATCAGACACCACCTGCTGGCTGGAATGGACCGGCATCGACACCTTTTCACCCATGGTAGCCGGCAGCGGGGCAGCGCCCACCGGTACACCCGGGGGATCAACCTGTGCTGCACCTGGGGCTGTTACCACGCTGGCTGCCAGCCGTACCGGCACAACTGTTAACCTAAATTGGACAGGAAGTGGAGCCGATGTGTATGAAATTCATCGCAAAGTCAACGACCCCTATTTTACCCCTGGCGCTAGCACGCTGGTGACTACTATTGCCGGTACAAGCTACCCCGATCCAGGTAAGTTGGGCAACCCGCCAATGAACTATAGTTACGTTGTTGTTGCTAAGAACAACTGTGGCGGTGGGATGACGGCCGTTCCCTCCAACCGCGTCGGCGAATTCGACTTTGGTATTGTCCCAGGCAGTGGAGGTGGGCCACAGACCTATATCTACAATGATCAACCTGCCGGGGGTGTCGCTATCACCGATCTGACTTGTGACGGCGGGGAGATTGTACGCACCTTCAGTGTCGGCGATACCTTTACCATCAGCGATCTCAATGTTGGCTTTAACGCAAACCACACCTGGCGGGGAGATATCCGGGTAACATTGCAATCGCCAACCGGTACGCTAAAACAATTGATTGCAGATATTAGCGACAATGACGAAAACTATGACATTCTCCTTGATGGTGATTCAGGAGGCGCAATCGATAGCGGCAGTGCAGACGACACAGATATGCCTTACTATGATCGAACCGTTATGCAAGCATTGTTAGATGACTTCGATGGTGAAGCTGGCAATGGCACCTGGACATTGCGGATTTGTGATAATGCAGGTGGTGACACCGGAACTTACAATCACAGTCGTCTCGTCTTTACCGGTAATTAGTAGCTGTTCGTTTATAATCAGGCGCGGTTGGTTCAATCTTGAAGATTGAACCAATCTACAAATCGCTAACGCTCTGTGTCTATAATACTGGGGGAAGATCACACCGTTTAGGAAACCGGAGTTGGACAAATTGTCCGGCTTCCGCTATCCTTATCATATGATTTTTCTGAACGGTTTCACCAAGGAAGTAATCCGCGCGGCGTTTATGGGCCATGATTTTGCCCGGCCCTGGTTAAACGCGCCTCCCGAATGAACTTTATGTAAATCTGAAATGTTTTTTTTAAGTCGAGGCGCACAAACGTCTCGACTTTTTTTGTTTTTTATGAGAGTACAACAATGGCAGAAATTCTTATCAACCTGGACAAAATTGGCGTCAGCCTGGCGTCACGGCCGATTTTCGACAACGTAAGCTGGGAAATCCAGCGCAATCAGCGCATTGGCCTGGTTGGCCCCAACGGCGCGGGCAAATCGACCCTGCTCAAAATTATGGCGGAGGAACTGCCAATCGACAGCGGCAACCTCTTCCGCAAATCCGGCCTCACCTGGGGCCGTCTGGCGCAGGAGCCGGACTTGCCAGGCGGACTGACCGTGCTGCAAGAAGCGTCAACGGCCGTTCCCCAACTGGCAGAAATCGAACAACAAATGGCCGTCCTGGAAGCCCAAATGGGGGAAACGGCCGTCTACGGCAATCCCAACCGCCTGGAAAAGGTCATGCTGCGCCATGAAAAGCTGCTGGACGCCTATGAACGGCTGGACGGCCCCCGCTTTGACAGCAAGGTACGCGAAACCCTCACCGCCCTGGGCCTGGACAGCAGCAAATGGGAGCTCTTGACCGAACATCTCAGCGGCGGCCAGAAAAAATTGATTATGCTGGCCAAGCTGCTGGTGCAAAACCCGGAACTGCTGCTGCTGGACGAACCGGACAACCACCTCGACCTGCCCGCCAAACGCAATCTGGAAAAGGTCATCAACGGCTATGACGGCTGCGTGGTCATCATTTCCCACGATCGCTATCTGCTGGATGAGGTCGCAACCCATATCGCAGAATTGGAAAACGGCCGTTTGACCCTCTATCCCGGCAACTACACCGCCTATGCCACAGAGCGGGAAATCCGCCGCCTGCGCCAGCAGCAGCTCTACGCAGCGCAGCAAAAAGAGATTGCGCGCATTGAAGCGGCAATTAAACGTTTTGAACTGTGGGCGTCGCTGGTGGTGAATGAGCGCCATATCAGGCAGGCGCGCAGCCGCCAAAAGATGCTCGACAAGATGGACAAGGTCGAAAAAGTGACCACCGCCAGGCGCATGAAGCTTGACCTGGCCGGCTGGCGCGGCAGTAAAAAAGTGATTGAACTGGCCCATGTCACCAAAACGTTTGAAGATGGAACCACGCTTTTCGAAGATTTGAATTTGACTTTGTGGCATGGCGAGCGCGTGGGGCTGGTCGGCCCCAACGGCGCGGGCAAATCACTCTTGCTCAAGCAGTTGTTAAACCCTGAAGCGGTCACCAGCGGGCAAATCAAAATCGGTCCCAGCATCAAAATTGGTTACTATGCGCAAGAGCAGGAAACGCTGCATGATGAGTGGGATTTAATTACGGAAATTCGCCAGACCGCGCCCGTCAGCCGGGAAACGGCCGTTGCCTTCCTGCTGCGCTTTTTGTTCTCCTATGACCAGATGCAGCAGCCCATCGGCAAACTCAGCGGCGGCGAACGCAGCCGCCTGCAGTTGGCTAAACTGGTGCTGCAAAGGCCAAATTTGCTGGTGCTGGATGAACCGACCAACAACCTTGATATTCCCGCGATTGAGGTGTTGGAAGGCACGCTGGATGAGTTTGTGGGCACGCTGCTGGTCATCAGCCACGATCGTTATTTTCTCGACAAAGTCGTCGATCAAATCATCGAACTAAAAGATGGCGAATTGTCGGAATTTCTGGGCGGATACACCGACTACCTGGCGGAAACAGGTTTGGTTTAGGCTGCGTTACCCATTCCTCAAGGAAACCGCAGTTCAAGTCCTTTGGCATTTCCGAAAAGTTTGTGTGGTTTACCCAAAGTCAATGAGAAACTGTTAACCAATCGACGCACATAGCCGCATGCTTCATTAGAATAAGAACCATATTCACCCGCTTCAATTGGCAGACCGAAGATGAATCAGAAAATGAATCATGACAAATAATTTTAACTGGCAAACTGAAGAAGATGCGAATTGGGATGAGCTGTTGCCGGCTGATTCTGATCAAAAGCCCCCTCGCAAGCAACGTCGCTGGCTCTATATTGTGGTCATATTGGTTTTGCTAATCGGCGTCGGGTACGCCATCTGGCAGCAGGTTCAACAACGCGTCGATGAAAACACAACCGCCATGCGCGCCGACATCGTTTCAAGTTATAAACTGCTGCAGCACGCCGCTAATGAGCAGGATCATGAATTGTTTATCTCGCTGCTCTCCGGAAGAGACAGCAATTGGACGGAAGCGCAAAATGATCTTTTTCACGCCGGCCTGCTGATTGACCGCTCACCGCTAAACCTGCCGGCCGAACCATTACCAGAATTGGCGCTTGATGATGAAGAAAATTTACAAATTGAATTTTCATCTGACTTATTGTCTGCGGAGGTGACGACAAAGCAGCCTTACAGCGTCAACGTGGGCAACAATGTGGATCAAACGGTCATACTGCTTCAAACGAGTATCTATCGCCTGGGGCGCGAACGCTGGCTCTATTCGCCGCCGGAACCTGAATTTTGGGGCGAAGAAATCACGCATTCTGGTTCATTCCTGACTCTGACAACGCCTGAACGAGATTCCGAGCTGGCCGGACGTCTGCGCGTGAGCCTGGAGCAGAAGCTGCAGGAAATGTGCCAAACCCTTGACACGGCTTTGTGTCCCGACGGGCTGCGAGTTGTTGTCAATTTTTCAACCGATCCGGCTGTTTTGACGGATACGGCCGTTCCCCTGCCCGTCACTACATCAGAAAACACCCTTTCCGTGCGTTTGCCCACGCCCACATTGGTCGGCGCTCCGGTCGATGACGCCGGCTACCAGGCGCTTTTCCGCGCTTACGGAACGCAGTTGGTAACGGCCGTTCTCACAAATCTTTTAAATTACCCCTGCTGTGAAAACGCGCCGCTGCATCGCGCCCTGATCGACTATCAATTAAGCGAGCTTGCCTTAAAAGTTTGGCCGGTGACTGAATCTGATTATCAAAACCTACTTACAGAGCGCATCAGGATCGAAAACTTACTCCCGCTCGTGCGCGGTAACGACTGGGCCGAATCAACATGGGAAACAGCGTGGCCGGCCTATGTTTTGGTTGATTTTCTACGCAGCGCCTATCCTGAAACCAGCGCAGCCTCCATGCAAAAATACCTGCAAAATTCAGCCAACCTTTTTAGCTGGCTGGAGTTAGTAGAAGGTGGGCAACAAACCGCGCGCGCCGACCTTGTCAGCGACATAAATCGAGAGCTGTGGCTGCGAGCCTATCTCAATCAACTTCAAATCAACGGCGCCCCACCGCTCCCCTTGCCAGGGCAGGCGCTGCACCTGCTGTGTACAACCGGCGATCCCACCGATGGCAGCCAGACAACCACACTTCATACCTATCAGCCGGAGCGTGAAAGTTGGGACAGCAGCTTTCAAAGCAGTGGGTTCATATTTCTAAGTCCGCTGCCAGATGACAATGCCGTTATCCTGCAGGAAATTCGCTCTGATGAAGAAAGTTTGCATACCATACTGTGGAAAAACGGCGCCGGCACGACCATGCTGCCTAATCTGGAGCAATATTCCGTCTCATTCGGCCAGACAGACCCGGGAGGCGACCTGCTTACCACATTCACCTTTAACGCGAATAATGACAGCGCAGATATCGTTGCTTTTCGGCTGGACGCCTGCGGAGAAAATGGATGTGAGAGCCAGATCCTGCCCAGCATTCCCATCTGGTCACCAGACGGGACGCTCTCGCTGTTTAGCGAGGACCCCAACAAGCAGCTAAGTTTGCTACAAATGGACCATCGCATCGTCCTTTTCGATCCCAGCCAACGGGATTACAACTATGAACTATATCGCAGCGAACGTGAAGATCTGTTCCAGCCGGAACCGATTATCTCTGTTAAAGATTTGCTGCCAGTTGGCCAGGGTTTTGCGCCATTTTGGCTGAATGAAAACAGTTACGGATATTTGCAGCCTTACGCCAATGGCAGCAGTTCTCGACTTATTGTGGCCAACAGCAGCAATAGCAGTGAGACGATTGTGCTGCAGAGCGACGATTTGCTGGCCGCTCTGCCGCAAGATGTGACGGCCGAAACATTATTCATACGCTACGTACTGCCACACCCCACCGATCCGCAGCGCTTGTTTATCGTTGCATTTCACCGCCCAACCTCAAAAGCGCATGTTTTCAGCTTCAACCTGGCTACCGAAGAAATTCTCTGGCATCTACAAGCAGGGTATGAGGTTAACCACGCCTTAAGCGTTTCGCCGGACGGCCGTTTCCTGGCGCTTTTAGGCAATGACGCCCAAAGAGTATTAAACCCGGACAATCAAAGCGACGTTTTGCAAATCTATGCTGTGGAACAAAATCGCAGCCTGCCTTTCCCGACAATTGCACCCGGCTTTGCGCCCATATCGACAATAGATTGGTCTGCTGATGGCAACTGGGCTGCCCTGTTAATGGATAATGACATTCTGGCGCTGTATGCGCCCGAGTACGACTATCTCCAGATCATCCCGCTCAATTTCGGCGACTGCTCTTCGCCCGCCTGGATTAATTCACCTGGAAATAATTAGGATGTGGATAAGGATTTTGACGCAGATTTGAACAATTTTGAGGCGTGAATTTGGGTAGGAACATGATGACAACAAAAGCGCGCGTTCAGGAACAATTTGGCGCTAACGCCGAAAAATATGCGACCAGCCAGGTTCATGCCAAAGGCGCCAGTCTGGCGCGTCTGGTCGAGCTGGCGCAGCCTCAGCCTGATTGGCAGGCGCTGGATATCGCTGCCGCGGCGGGACACACCGCCTTGACATTTGCGCCCCATGTAAAACACGTGACCGCAACCGACATCACGCCGGAAATGCTCCCGGTGGCCGCCAGACAAGCCGCCGAACGCGGAATCAGCAATATCACGCTGGAAACGGCCGATGCCGAAAATTTGCCCTATCCTGACAACCAGTTTGATCTGGTAACCTGCCGCATCGCCGCCCATCATTTTCCCAATGTGGCGCGATTCCTGGCAGAAAGCGCGCGCGTGCTGCGTCCGGGCGGCCTGTTGGCGGTGGTCGACAACATCGCCCCGGGCAGCCGTTTGCGCGGCAAGAAAGGGCGCGAATGGCGCGCGGCAGGGGAATATTACAACGCGTTTGAAATGCTGCGCGATCCCAGCCACCACCGCTGCCTCAGCCTGGAGGAATGGGTTGACGCCTTTAGCGAGGCCGGTTTCACGCTAAAAGAACAGGAAACGGCCGTTAAATGGCTTGACTTCGATTCATGGGCAGCCCGCATGCAGGTCACAGAAAAGAACAAACTCCGCCTGCGCGCCATGTTGATTCAGGCGCCCGACAAAGTTTTAGAGTTCTTGACGCCACAGTTTACGGGCGCTAGAATCGCGTTCCGCCTGACCGAGGCAATCTTAATCGGAGAAATTTAGCAGCGGCAAGGTTGCAAACAGTTATGAGCAAAAAGCTTCTGCCTGTGATCTGCCGGCTAACTACCCAACAAACATGAAAATAAAAAAGTATCATTTCTGGATTACCGGCTGCCAGATGAATTATGCCGATGCGCGGCGCGTGGCCACTGAATTGGAAAAAATGGGTTACCAGGCAACGGCGCAAGCAGAAGATGCAGACGTGGTCGTGCTGGAAACCTGCACGGTACGGCAGCAGTCGGAAGACAAAGCGTATGGCAAACTGCACAATCTGCGCCCGCTCAAACAAAGCCGGCCCGATATGACCATCGCGGTGATGGGCTGCGTGGTGGGCGTGCGCGGTAACGAAATTTTGGAACAGCGTTTCCCATTTGTCGATGTTTTCATGGAGCCTTCTACCGATGGCCTGCCGCTAATCTCGCACCTAACGCAAGATGAAGATTATGTGTTAGAAATGGAAACGGCCGTTCAGCGGCATGCGCTGCAAGATGGTGAAGTTTTATTGCCTGCCGACCAACAAGGCAAACTCGTCTCGGCGCCGGTCGCCATCGTTTATGGCTGCTCACACGCATGCTCATTTTGTATCATTCCCCAAAAACGCGGCATCGAACGCTCGCGTCCCGTGGGTGAAATTGCGGCCGAGGTGCGTTCGCTGGTAACTCAGGGCGTGAAAGAAGTGGTCCTGCTGGGACAAATTGTGGATCGCTACGGCTATGATGTGATGGACGGGCCTGATCTGGCGGATTTACTGCACGTCATTAATGCTATTGATGGCTTAGAGCGCATCCGTTTCCTAACCAGCCACCCCAATTATATGACCGACAGAATTTTGTATGCGGTCAACGACCTGCCCAAGGTCATGCCTCAAATTGAAATTCCCATCCAGGCCGGCGATAACGAAGTACTGCAAAATATGAAACGGGGCTACACGCGCGAGGCTTATTATGATCTAATCGAACGTGTGCGCGCTATTGTGCCTGATGCGGCCGTTCACTGCGACATTATTGTGGGATTTCCCGGTGAAACGGAAGCGCAGTTCCAAAAAACGTATGATTTGCTGGCCGATTTGCGCCTGGATAAAGTTCACCTGGCGCGCTACAGCCCAAGACCAGGCACGGTCAGCGCACGCCGCTTGGAAGATGATGTGCCGGACAGTGAAAAAAGAGGTCGTTTTCAGTTGATTGAAGCGCTGCAGAAAGAAGTTTCGGCCGAAAAAATGCGCCGCTTTTGGGGCCAAACGGTGGAAGTATTGGTCGAAGACCAGCACAAAGGGCGCTGGCGGGGGCGAAACCAGCAGGGCAAGCTGGTTTTCTTCAACGATCCCCGCAGCCTGCGCGGCGAACTGGTGTCTGTGAAGATTACCCATACCGGCCCGTGGAGTATGTCGGGTGAAACTGTGGATAAGCGTGTGGAAACGGCCGTTTTCCCAAACAGCGTCAGCATTCCTCTCACAATAAGATGACAGGCTGCCGTTTTATGTCGGGCTAACGACGCCTGTCGCTAGCAATGGTCTCGGCGTCATCGCGCCAGATTGAAATTACCAAGTGGTTTTTGAATTGGTTACATTATTCGCACAAGCCAGCATATATTCCCATCATCAATCCATTTGATTGCCCAATCACCCTTGCCGAAAGTGCGGCGCACGCCGTCGAGCAGCCGCTGCAGCCGCTGTGCAAAAGGCGGCAGATCGCGGTCTGGGCGTTGAAATCGGGCTAAGCGCGGCAAAGAGATTTGTGTGTGACTATCCGCCAACTGGATGGTATCCGTTTCAATGGCTTCAGAGATAACGGCCGTTCCCGCCATCAGCGGCTGGATATAAACCATCACCAACAAATCACGCCGGCAGCCCGCATCCAGCACAGTCGCGGCGTTCCACAATCGCGCAAGCGCTGCAGAAAGTTGGGTTGGATCCTTAATATTGATGTTGGACGCGGCCGGGAAACGGCCGTCGCCATGCAAATCATGCTCCGGTTGCGCAAAGATATGCCGGATAATGACCGGTTTGTCAAGGCGTGGAAAACGCACATCGCGGAATAGGACAGAATGCATCCACTCAGGATCGGGAATGTCGATCTGTCCATCCTGAAGCTCAGCGACGCCTTCTTCCAAAGCAAGCTGGTAAAACTCATCCTGCAGGATGCCGCCGTTGGGGACCGGCAGGCGCGCGCGCGTGGCCGCATCCAACCAAACCCCTTTATTACCAACATGACGCTTATGAGCGCGGCCTGATCCTAACCAGACAAAAGGAAATTGACGCATAAAATCCTCTAGCAAACGTATCCGTGACTCTTTACCAGGTTTGTCGTAACGGCTTCAGCCGTATGCGACCCGGAGGTCGCCACCCACTAAAGTGGTTACTACAAGCCTGATACGAACTTCTGGAAAGCTGTACTGGGACATTAAGTTTAGCAGGGATACGGCCGTTGCTCCACCAATTAATTGGGGCTGACCTTGGAAGCAGCTTTGTAAGCCATCAGCGTGCGCTCCCGCGCCGCTTTGTGATCAACCAGCGGCGCGGGATAATCGCGACCGACCATGAAGTTGAGGCGCTGCTGTTCAAGCGGCGGAATTTGCCAGGGTGCGTGGATGTAGGAGGCGGGGATGGCTCGCAATTCAGGAACCCAATGGCGGATGTAGGCACCATCCGGATCAAATTTTTTGCTTTGCGTAATTGGGTTAAAGATGCGGAAATAAGGCGCGGCGTCGGTACCTGTTCCGGCCGTCCACTGCCAACCGCCATTATTTGCAGCCGGGTCGCCATCAATCAACTGCTGCATAAACCAACGTTCACCCCAGCGCCAATCAATGAGCAGGTCTTTTACAAGAAAGGAAGCCACAATCATGCGCGCGCGATTGTGCATCCAGCCCGTCTCCAATAGCTGGCGCATGGCGGCATCAACAACAGGATAACCGGTACGGCCGTTGCACCACGCCTCAAACTCGGCAGGATCGTTGCGCCAGGGGATATTTCGATATGCTTCCCGAAAACTCATCCGGTTAACAAAAGGAAAATGCGCCAAAATATGGATAAAAAAGTCGCGCCAGATCAGCTCGTTTAGCCAGGTTTCTGCCCCTTTGCGCTGGTTAGCATCTGCTGCCTGCGCCTGTGCTCGCAGGGCAGCCACAACCGCCGCGCGCGGCGACAACATGCCAAAACGTAAATAAGGTGAAAGCTGCGACGTTCCCGCCAAATCCATGCGGTTTCGATTAGCTGCATAATCGAAGACATGTGACTGCACAAAAGCTTGCAGCCGCGCTGCGGCTGCTGTTTCCCCCGCCGAAAATAGAGTTAGTTCCATCATTTGTAGAAAATCGGGAGGCAGCATACTGGAAATATGGGGCGGCGGCGGGATATTTTCCGGCGCCGGCAGCAGATCGTCTTCATTGGGCAGCGGTAAAACTTTCCAGGCGCGGCTGAAGGGTGTAAAAACTGTATATGGTTTGCCATCCTTCTTGAGAACGGCGCCGGGCATTTGGACCGCTGTGCTGCCGACAAGTTCTAAAGGGAGTTCGCGCGCAACGGCCGTATCCCGTTTGCGCGCCAGGCTGGAATGATCGCTTTCGGCCACAATCAGCTTTGCACCCACTGCAGCCGCCAATTCAGACAGGACCGCCGCTGGATTCCCCCGGCGTACTATTAGGCGGCTTCCTCGCTGTTGCAGCGCAGCATCCAACTCCTGCAAGCCGGCATACAAAAAAGCGCGTCGTTTTGAACCCACGTAAGCGCTTTTTTCAAATGCCGGTTCCAAAATAAAAAGGGGGATAACGGCCGCTGCCTGCTCCAGTGCAGTCGTCAACGCAAGATTATCCGCAAGACGTAGATCACGCCGAATCCACCAGATTGCTGTCTGCATCCCATTTATCCCATCTAACCTGAGATCAAGACTTATTCAACAAATCTTTAAGCGCCGGTTTTAATTGCTCAAACTTGAATTGATACCCAGTGTCCAGCAGTTTCTGACCGGAAACGCGTCGCCCATCAAGCACCAGCGTCGAGATTTCACCTAAACCCAGCTTGAGCGCAAACGAAGGAGCGGGAATGAGCGATGGCCGGCCCATAACCGTTCCCAAGATGGAGCTAAATTGTTTATTCTGCACCGGGTTAGGGGCAACCAAGTTGTAGACGCCGCTTGCTGATCTGTTTTCAACCAGATATTGAATCGCGCCGACGGCGTCATCCTCATGAATCCAGGAAAGCCATTGACGGCCGTTCCCTAAACGTCCCCCAACAAACATCTTGAATTGCAGAATGGAAATCGGCAAAGGGCCGCCATCAAGACTGAGCAAAGGCCCCAGGCGTCCAACTATACGGCGCACCCCCATTGTTTCTACCGGCGCTGTCGATGGCTCCCAATCAACCGCCACTACTTCTGACAAAAACGTGTTGCCGGGCGCAGAATTTTCACTTTGCAGCTCAGCGCCCGGTGGATAATAATCGATGCCAGAGGCTTGAAAAAGCAGCTTTGGTTTAACTTTAGCCTGTTCAATCGCGGCCACAAGCGCCTTTCCAGCGTTCCGGCGGCTGGCGCGGATCCGCTGTTTGCGTTCTTCATTCCAACGGCCAGGTATGGCGCCTTTGCCGGCTATGTTTTCGCCGGCAAGGTTAATGATTGCATCGGCGCCATCAACCAGGCGCCCCCAACCATCCGGCGTTTGGGCATCCCACTGCACACCTTGAACGCCCGGCGGGAATTGGTACGCACCGGGATTACGGCTCAATACGCTAATATCATGCCCGTTCTTCGCCAGAACGGCCGTTAACGGCTTGCCGATCAATCCTGTTCCACCAGTTACTATTATTCGCATCATTCAACCCTCCTAATTCCTTACCAGGTTGTACCAGGTAATCGGCAACAAGTTTTCAAAATTAGAATCGCTCTAGACGTTGCCGATTCCTCAAGGAAACCGCAGTTCAACTACTTTAGGATTTCCGAATAGATTCTGCGATTTACCTAATTCAAGATTGGATACTCAATCGTAACAATCATGGCGGCAAACCACTCCAGAATCACTTTGCCAAGAGTGGGGTCAAGCTGTTTATGCAACGCCAGGTTATACTGCCGTATAAATTGTTTAAGCTGGTTAATTGGAATGCGATAATTAACCATCAACCCTTCTACCCAACGAATATCTATTCCGATAAATGACAAATCTCCCAGCGCAAGCGCAGCGCTGATACTTTGCGTCATAGCGGCAACTGCAGTGGAAATTGATTGCGGGTCCGTCTCCGTTTGCTGTATTAGGGACCAGACTTCCGCCTCCACAGCAGCTGCATGGTCCTGAAAATGAGCTGAAGCTTGCGTATAATCTGCTGAAATAGTCACAATTTTCGGCGTGGGGCGCGGCGCTTCAATCAGGGCTGCCACCGCATACAGCGCCTCATCCAGACTTTTGCCCAAAAAATGACCGGGTATACGCTCTCGAAGCTGGGGAATCTGGTTAAAAATCATTCCGCCATAGGCGAACGTTATTCCTTGAGTCTCTGCAATTTTAGCAACCTTAACCAGATTAGCAGCCGTGTGAAGTAATTGGGCGGAAAGGATCATTAGATCAGGTTCTGTTTGACGGATCGTTTTCTCCATTCTTTCAGCGGGAACGTTCCTGCCAAGATAGACGACATCCCATCCCTGACGGCGTAAAAGCACGGTCAAAAGTAAAATACTGAAGGTATGGTCATCTTCCGGCGCGCAAGCCACAATGATGCGCTGAGGCCGCGAGGGCAGCGGCATCCCGGCCAATAAGGCGTCTAACCGGCGAATGGCCAGTGCGGAAGCAAAATGTTCTTGCTGCACAGTGATTTTGCCTTGATACCAACCAGTACCAATTTCTGCCAAGCCTTTTTGGAGAATTTCCAGGCAAACAACTTCAACCGGATAATAAGAAAACGCCTGTGTCAACAAATTTTCGGCCTGACGCTCGTTAAAATCTATGCAAGCAGCTTTCCAGGATTCCCGAATCGCAGCAATATTGTCGCCCAGAGGAACGGCCGTTTCTGCATAGGTATCGCGCACAGCACGAAGCTCCGTACTGGCGCGATCCAACGGATCTTCGCCCTCCGATTCCAGCGAATTCCACAACTTTACCGCTCTGCTAATACTCAAGCCTTCGTCCTGGCGCGCCAGAAGCCACTTAAGTATTTCAACATCTTGTTTTGAGTAAACACGATGTCCACCCTTGGTCCTTTTTGGATTTGGCAAACCATATCGTCGCTCCCAGGCGCGCAGGGTATCCGGTTTTAAGCCCGTCTGCTGTACCACCGCCTTTAAATTATATGTACCCACTCCATTACTTATCGTCATTTTTTATACTTCCTCACAGGCTGAGATCGAACTTTTTATTATGTCCAGAATTTGATACAATATAATTTAACATGATCTAGACAAATTGTCAACTTTTTTCTGTGCAATTACTTGACAAACTACAAAAACTTGTGTTAACATAGTATGAAGATTGATTTCCGAACAAAAATCTTTTGCAAATTATCTACAAAAAAAGGTGAGGGAAACAAATGACTGTATTTACACATAAATGGGAAGATTCTTTATTTTCACTCGCATACGAAGGAATTCAATCAGCCTATGATGGCATTCATTCCGTCGCATCATCAATTACAACCAATCATGCTTTCACGCAAGTAGATAAAGATTATCAGAAAACGTTACAACAAGCGTATGCACATTGCGAGGAGTTAACGGCCGTTCACAGTCGATCCTTCTATATGGCCTCCAGCATGCTGCCCCAGGATAAGCGGCGGGCCGTACGTGCGCTTTATGCATTCTGCCGCATTACAGATGATATTGTTGATCAACCTCAAGGGGACATAACCGAAGAGTTAAGCGCCTGGCGCTCAGCAGCTCTCTCTCCCCATCCGTCAAGCGATAATTTGGTCGCAGTTGCATGGGCAGATACATGCCTGCGTTACAATATACCCATAAAATATGCTGAACAGTTGATGAACGGCGTAGCCCGCGATACTTTTCAATCACGTTATGATACCTTTGACGAATTAGCATCCTATTCGTATGGCGTGGCGTCAACGGTTGGATTAATGAGTATGCACATTATCGGTTTTACCGGGCCGGAGTCGATTCCCTACGCGAATAAACTAGGTGTGGCTTTACAGGTTACAAATATATTGCGGGACGTTGGTGATGATTGGCGCAACGGCCGTCTCTATCTCCCCCAGGAAGAGTTACATGCTTTTGGTTTAAGTGAAGCTGATATTGACGCCGCAGTCAAAACAGGTCATATCACAAATCGCTGGCGTGAATTCATGCGTTTTCAGATTATCCGCAACCGTCAACTCTATCAGGAAGCATGGCCGGGTATCGGTGCATTGCATAAAGACGGCCGTCTCGCCATTGGCGCCGCCTCCGGGCTATATCGCGGCATTTTAGATGACATCGAAGCAAACGATTATGATGTATTTTCACGTCGCGCCCACATTTCAACCTGGGGAAAATTACGCCGCATGCCCGGAATCTGGTGGCGGACGCGTGAGTTTTCACTCGGTGACCCTCTAGAAATAAAACTTCCGGCATTTTCGTAACTGGACACTGGCGTTTTTTATTTTACCAGAGGAGGCCTGTCACTTTTTGCCATTAAGGACAATCGCTTACCGGGTGAACCTGACAGATCTAGCAGTATAGTTACAGCATTTCAAAGCGCGGGGGAGATTATGATCTTCTCCGCGCTTTTATTATGAATTTTACAACCTCTCCACGCCCTTTTTGCAATAAAACGATCAACTTTGCCCGCAATCATCTCATTTATATTACAATATATAAAACCGTCAAAATCTTGATAGGAACAATGTCATGGAAAAAATCAAAATTTGGCTTGCCCCGCCCCGTTTTGACAGTCTCGAAAAAACCAACCAGGCTTTTGTCCTCAATATCCTGCTGCTTGCGTCATTATTGGGCGTAACATTATTTATGACAGCCGTGCTGGTATTGGCGCCGGGACAACATGACCGCATCCCTTTAGCAATTTGGCTTGTCCCAATCATCCTCATTACCCGGAGTATCATGAAACAGGGGTACGTGCGGCAGGCAAGCTTGCTTTTTATTCTTGGATTATGGCTTGTCATGATAATTGGCGCCTTAACGGCAGGGGGGGTTGCAACAGGTTCGTTCAGCGGATTTATCTTAATTGTTGTATTAGCGGGTCTTTTGATTAGCTATCGTACAGCCGTTTTGTTCATAATTATCAACAGCTTGCTTGGCCTTTTTTTTGTCCTCGCCAATGATACCTTGATTGCAAGCTGGAAAATCAGTACTTTATCGCCAACTTCACTTTGGTTAGCCCACATCAGTTATTATATTGTGATTATTGCAACGGCTTACCTTTACACCTCGCGCGTCAATCTGGCTTTGCAGCACGCCCAGGAAGAACTTCAAGAACGGCAGCGCAGTGAATCGGCGCTGCGGGCCAGTGAAGAACGCTACAGAAATCTGGTTGAAAGCGCTCACGATATTGTGTTCACGTTGGATAATCACGCTATGTTGACTTCATTAAATCCAGCTTTTGAATTTATCACAGGCTGGGCGCGTCAGGATTGGCTCGGAAAACCATTGCAACCATTGGTACATGCCAATGAATTGCCCCTTGCGCTTGAAAAGTTTAACGAGTTACGATACAACCATTCCGCTGTTGCCCAAATGGAAATATTGATTCGTACTGCACATAATGATTATCGACTCTTTGAATTAAGCGCGACGCCACAGATAAAGGATTCAGAATTTATGGGCGTGCTTGGAATTGCCCGTGACATCACAGAACGTAAGCAAACCGAAAAATTGCTGCGACAAGCTCAAAAATTAGACAGCTTAGGATTGCTGGCTGGCGGCGTGGCCCATGATTTTAATAACTTGCTGGTTGCTATGCTGGGACAAACCTCGCTTGCTTTGAACAAACTGCCCAACGGACACCCGGCGCGCGAGGCAATTCAAAAAGCTGCCAACGCCGCGCAGCGCGGCGCCGATCTCACCCGTCAACTTCTGGCCTATTCCGGTCATAGTCAATTCGAAGTCCTTCCAATTAACTTAAACCATTTGATAGAAGAGAATTTGCACTTGCTTTCTGTAGCCGTTCCCAAAGACGTATTTTTACAGACGGCCCTTATGCCATCTTTGCCCTTTATCGAAGCCGACACAGGTCAGATGCAACAAGTAATCATGAATTTAATCATCAATGCGGTGCAGGCAATTGGAAATGAACCCGGGACAATCACCATCTCGACAGGCATCAAACAAATTTCCCCGTCTGATACTCAATACTGGCAGCGCACAGGCCGTCCGCTGGCAGTTGGAAAATATGTATCATTGCAGGTACACGATACCGGCATTGGTATAGATGCGGATACACAGGCGCGGATTTTTGAACCATTTTTTACAACAAAACAACAAGGACATGGGTTGGGACTGGCGGCTGTATTGGGTATTGTGCGCGGGCATTTTGGCGGAATCCGTGTTTACAGTGAAACCGGGCGCGGGACGCTTTTTCGGCTGTTGTTTCCGTTAAGTGAATCGCTGCCCAAATTGGAAAACAAGTCAATGACAAAACATTCTTCCATGGAAAAAGGCGTCGTATTAATTATTGATGATGAAATTTTGGTTTTGGAGGCAGTATCTGACATTTTAACGTCTGCAGGCTTTAAAATCTTAACTGCCTCAAGCGGACAGGAAGGCATAGCGCTGTTTAAAGTACACTGTGAAAAAATCAAATTGGTATTATTGGATCTTTCAATGCCGGATATGGACGGTGTAGAAACCTTTTCTGCCCTGAAAAAAGTAGATCCGGAGATTCGGGTGATTCTTTCTTCCGGCTACCACCAGGAGGAAGCAACCCGACAGTTTCTGGGTCAGGGATTGACAGGTTTTTTGCAAAAGCCGTATAGTTTTGACACCCTCACCGCTAAAATTCAGGAATATATGGAAAGTTAGTATCTTGCTTTGTTTTGTGTACTAGAATTTTTTTCTCGCGCATTTCACGAAGTCGCACGAATTCAGATCAACGTAATTTTTGAAATCTATGGCATGCGCGTCAAAATTTTTCTGGAGAGATTGGCTATTTTTCAAAAATTTTCTGTCGCTGGATTTCATATAGAACTATCGCAGCCGCTGCATTAACTGAATAGGAATCGATGCCGGCAACCATAGGGATTGTGAGCCGCATGTTCAACTTGGCCAGTAAATCTATTGGCAAACCCGATGCTTCACTGCCCATAAAAACAGCTAAACGATCACGATTGAGCGGCGCGCTTGGCAGCGGAATTCCGCCGGTAACGGCCGTTCCCAGCGTCCATACATCTTGCTCATGACAATCCTGTAAAATAACCTCATAAGATTCTACACGCAAAATGGGCAGCTTAAACAAACTGCCCATCGTTGTGCGCAGCGTCTTGGGGTGAAACGGGTCGCTGCCTCCCACGCAAATAAAACCCGCTGCGCCGCCCGCCAGCGCAGAGCGAATCATGGCGCCCAAATTACCCGGATCAACGACATCCACAGCAGCCAAAAAAACAATCGGTTTGCGTCGGCAGTTTTTGATCATTGATGCAAGATTTGGCTGGGGCGGCAGAGCGACCAGACCCAAAATTGCGCCTAGATCGCGCCCGCCGGTCAATTCGAAGAGTACTTCATCCGGAATCTCAGTTAGCCGGCAGCCGCCGGCGCGCAAACCAGCCAGCAAATCTTGAATGCGTGGCTCAGAACTACGCCAAAAGCCGGTACCAACTACCGCCCGCTGCACCTGGATACCGGCGCGCAGCGCCCGCTCATGCAGTCGGGTACCTTCAATCGAAAAGCAGCCGATTTGGGCGCGTCCGCGCGCCGTCGCCGCCCGCCGAATCATCTCTACCTCGCCGCGCCATGCATTTGAATTCGAGCTTGTTTTCTGGTCGTTCATTATCGGGCGCCATTCTCTTGGCGCGCAGGATTTATCCGTGCGCGCTCCAGGGAAATTGAGTCTGTGTCATTGTCATATTTAGCGTGCATGTCAACCCAATTCCTAAATTGTACCCCCATTTTTTCGCAACCTTCCACATAGTTGCATACTGAATGCTGCTTTTCAGGGTGTTTTCACTTTCAAGTAGCATATAATATTGATCAAAAGTCATCACGCTGTGCAACAACAATAAAACACACAAAGGACACCACCTATGATCAAACAAACGATGCCACCAAACTCTTTCCCTGCTCGCAGCGGATAGTCAATAGGCAAATTTCAATTAGGAGACAACTCTATGCAAGATTATCTTGTACGCGTCATCGCCAAAGAGGCCGGCATTCGCGGTCTTGCTTGTATGACAACAGAGCTGGTTAACGAAGCGCGCGAGCGGCATCAAACTTCTCCAGGCGCAAGCGTCATTCTTGCTCGCGCCTTGACAGGAGCCGCTTTAATGGGTGCATTGCTGAAGGTGCGGCAGCGTGTCGCGCTAAAATTTGAAGGCAGCGGCCCAATTCGGAAAGTGATCACCGAATCAGACAGTTATGGTAAAGTTCGCGGGTACACGGCCGTTCCCAATGCCGTCATCCCCCCATATCAGAACAGTTATGATGTGGTCAGCGGCCTGGGCCAGGCGGGATTATTAACCGTCGTCAAAGATTTAC
The DNA here is from genome assembly GCA_963701435.1 of uncultured Chloroflexia bacterium. GTDB lineage: Bacteria > Chloroflexota > Anaerolineae > Promineifilales > Promineifilaceae > JAACFF01. The sequence goes on from CAVPAL010000007.1 coordinate 441,827, forward strand.
GCCTGAAAGAACTGGCAGAAGGCATCGTGCCTCTGGCGACAAGCGACATTGCAGGCGACCTGACCGCGTACCTGGAACAATCTGAACAAATCCCTTCTGAGGTTGCTATTGGTGAAGTCATGGAAATGGATGGCAGCATCGCAGTATCCGGCGGGCTGCTGGTACAGGCTTTGCCGCCCTATACAGAAAACAATGTGGATCTAATCAGAGAACGTCTGCAGGAACTACCGCCGCTGAGCGCCCTGCTGCAAAGCGGTAAAACGCCGCAAGATATTTTGGCGCTAACATTTGAGGGCATCACTTATGAACTGCTGGAAGAACGGTCACTCCAATTCAAATGCACTTGCAGTCGCGAACGCAGCCGCTTTGCCCTGTATACCTTGGGCGTTGAGGAACTAAACAATATTCTGAAAACAGAAGGTCAGGCCATGATCGACTGCCATTTTTGCCATAAGCAGTATATTTTTGAACGCGAAGAGTTGGAAACAATTCGGGACGCTGTTAGGTAAGTATACAGTTAGACCTGTCAGGTTTTGAATAAGACCTTAGTTTGATTACCGGCCTTTACGCTTCAACACGACCATCGTGATGTCGTCAAACTGGGGCATTCCGCCGGCATGGTCATGGATGCTCTCGCGGACCGCCTCAATTATTGCGGCCGCATCCTGGCGTTGCACCGCGCGTGCGGTCCAGTAAAGACGTTCCATGCCAAACTCATCATAATCCTCATTGATCGCTTCCGTTACGCCATCGGTATATAACAAAAGCGAATCACCCTTATTGATTTGCACGCTCTGGGACTGCAGATCAATCTGCGGCAGCACACCCAGCGCAATGCCCGGCGCTTTCAGCAGGCAAGATTCACCGTCCTCGCGCAGCAGCAAAGGCGGATTATGACCACCATTGGCGTAGGTTAACGTTTTTGTGCGCGGATCCCAGACGCCATAAAAAACCGTCACAAAAAGGTCGGACTGGGCATCTTGATTAATAATCTCATTGACGCGCATCAATACATCCGCCGGGTCAAGCCGGTTGAACGCCACAGTGCGAATAATTGTGCGGCTCAGCGCCATAAAGAGGGCCGCCGGCACGCCCTTATCGGCGACATCCGCAATCACGATACCCCAGGTGCCATCAGCGCGGGGCAAAAAATCATAAAAATCGCCGCTTACCTGGCGCGCAGCTTGCCACAGACTGGCAACGCTGCAACCCGGTATTTTAGGGCTGCCGTCAGGCAAAAAGCTGGCCTGGATGGTGCGGGCAACATCCAGCTCTTGCTGCAAGCGCAGGCGGTCGGCCGATTCCTTGTAAAGCTGGTTATTCACAACGGCCGTTGCAGCTTGTTGCGCAATGCCATTTAAAATATTTAAGCGTCTTAACGAAAAAACGCGGCTGTCAATTGCCAGCGAAACAATCATCACGCCCACCAGACGACCCTGCGCGTTGAGCGGAAATGCATAGGCAAACGGCGAGTTCAAGACCGCTTCCAGCCAATCCGGCAGCCTGATTTCATAATAGGCGCCCATTGCTTCAGCATGGGGCGTTGAGACAGTCATGCGTTGGAACTCGTTCAGGTCAATTTGCAGCGTCTCCAGAAGCCCCACACCCATATCGCTGATGCCAAAGCTGGGTCCCGGCGCAAAAACTTCCTGGTCATCATCCCAAATTAAAATCAGTGCAGATTCAACCCCAACCAACAAGGGGACAAGCCGAACAATGGTGTCCAGGATTTCATTCAGGTCAATTAAACTGTTAACTGCTTCAGCAACCTGCAACAAAGCAGTATTGACCCAGGCTTCTTCCTGCTGAGCCAGCCGCAAGCGCGCGCTTTCTATCGCCTGAGCCGTCTGACGGGCAACATTTTCCAGCAGTTCCAGGCGGCGCGCATCCCGCTGATTGCCGTCATCAAGCCGCGTGGTATGTATTGTATCATCGACAATCATAACCCCTTGATTTTTCCCTTCACTGCTGGCGATTAGCGGAATGAGGCGAATGCTCTCCGGGAACACAGGCTGGGTTGCTCGAATTAACCAGGCAGGGATGCGCCGGGTGCTCAAAATTTCTTGACCAACATGGACAGCATCCAGCGCATGCCAACTGCCGATTGAGAATTCATGTCCTGTTATGGCGTCGCCAACCTGCATTTCATTACTAAAAAAAGCGGCGACACGGTAAAGCTGCATTTCCTCGTCCCAAAGTAATAACCCGCACGCCATAACACCGGTTAACATGGGAGTCAGCCGCACAACGGCCGTTACAATCTCATCGAGATCGCGGCTGCGGCTTAAGGCTTCGGCGATTTGTAGTTGAGCAGTTGTCACCCATGCCTGCCCTTGTTGCCACGCAAGCTGACGCGCTTTATGGATGGCGCTCGCGACTTCAGCCGCCAGCGCTTCCAAAACGGTTTTCTCGGCAGACGTAAACGCATTCAGGCGGCCGCTTTGCACATCCAGAACGCCAAGCAGCTTATCGTCCACAATTAGCGGCATGGTTATTTCCGATTGTGTAAAAGCGAGTGCATGTTCCGGCATCACATCCAAATGGCGAATATATCGATGGTCTGCCGCCGTATCGTTGCATACGATGGTTTTCTGTTGGGAAACGGCCGTACCCACCAACCCTTCTCCCGGCCGCAAACGCGCTTCGTATTGGGGCAGGTCGGTCATGCTGCTGGCTTGCAACACAACATCCCCGTTTTGAGAATCGATACCAAAAATATTGACCGGATGAAAACCAAAAGTCTCGCGCGTGAGCAGCACAACCTGATTAAATATCTCCTCTAAATCCTGCACAGCATTCACCTGGCGCGCGATTTTACCTACCAGCTCAAGATGCGCAGCCCGCATACGCTCTTGCTCATATAAAATCGCATTGGCGATGGCTGCGGCAGACTGATTGGACAAAATCATCAGGCGGCGCATATCTTCTTCGCTAAACTGGTTGGGCAGATTACTTTGGGCTGCTACGATGCCAATCGTTTCTGCGCCGTGGACAAGCGGAATGAAGAGTGCTGAGCGCGGCGGGTCGCTGCTGACATAGCCGGGTTGGGCCGGCAAAGATGTCATCTCTTTGGCAAAATCCCCTACTAACAAGGGCGTTTGGGCATCGCGCACCCAGTTAATGAGGCTATCTTTATCTTGCAGGTCAAATATTTGTGGGGTTTCTTCAAGACGGCCGTTTAACAACCAGTAATGTATTTCATACAAGTTGTCTTCAAACAAGCCGACCTGAAATGTGTCTGCACTGATGATTTTATTACTTTCACTGGCGATCAGGGCGCACAAAGCTGATACATCCAACTCGGCGGCCACAATGGCGCGCCCGGCGGCGCTCAACGTCTCCAGTTCGGTGATGCGGCCCATCAACTGACGCCGCGAAAAATAACGCCGCCACAAGATCAATACCGTACCTAAAACGGCCGTTACCAGGAGGAATGCGGAAAGCAATGGCCAGGAAAAAGTGTCCATCAAAAAATGATTTCGCTTCCAAAGTGAGCGCGGAGACGATCACGCCCACGCAAAATAATGGGATTTACCTTATTTTTGCAGGCTATTTTGTGCTGCGCGACGCGTGGGGAAAATCTGGAAAACTTTGTCAAATCCAACCAGGGTGAAAATCTCCAGCAGGCGCGGGCTTAATCCGCATAACACAACATTGCCGCCTTGTTGTTTGGCCTGGCGCCAGGCGCTGACCAAACAGCGTAAGCCGCCGCTGTTGATGTAGGTGGTTTCACTCAAATCAACAACGATAAGGTAATGTCCACTTGCTTGCAGCTCATTGAGGGTTGCTTCGAGCCGTGGATTCAATTCCTGGTCGAGGCGGCCTTTTACGTGCACAATAAAAATCCCGCCGCTGCTCTGCTCATACGAGATAGTCATGCGTTGCCTGTTACCTCAGGAAATTTTTTTACTAAAATCAGCGTATTGCCCTGCTGTCCAAAATTAAAATGAACCTCATCCATTAAATTACGCATAAAATGAATACCCAGCCCGCCCACTTGTAAATTATCTACAATTTCATCCGCTTCTAGGACGTCGGTATTTTCAGCATGTGATTTTGGTGCAGGCACCGCAGACGGGTTAAAGGAACGGCCGTTATCTTGCAACATGATCGTAAAGCCAACGGCCGACGATTCATAACTGACAACGATGTCGCCCATATCTTCAGCGCCATAAGCATGCTCGATGATGTTCGTCGCCGCTTCATCACAGCACAGTTCTACATGAAAAACAGCATCCTCGTCGAGACCAGCTTCTCTGGCGCCGGCGGACACAAAATCACATAGGCGGCGTATTTCATCATAACGCCCAGGGATTGTTAACACATGCTTCTGGTACATAATTACAAATCAGGTGGTTATTGAATCAGGAAAACCACAAATTAACCAGGTACTCTTCCCAGAGGAATCAATGCAAAATGCTATTTTAGGATGAACCAACGGAAGATTGTCTGGCGCTAAATGTGATCGACGGCGGCAGCATCGTGCTCATAAATCTCAAACATCCTTTTTAAGCCAGCCAATTCCAAAACCTCCGAAACCCTGTCTGACGGCTCACTGATATAGAGATCGCCCCGATGTTTCTTGCATTCACGCAAAGTTGAAACAAGCGTGCGTAACCCGGCGCTACTCATATATTCCACAGCGCTCATATTGATCACGATTTTATGCCGGTGTTCCATGATTCCTTTCAATGTCTGGTCTAATTGGTTGGCGTTGCTGCTGTCAATGCGTCCACTTACGGTCACCAGATCAACATTCTTCAATTCTTCAACTTTGATATCTATTATCGATTCACTCATTCCAGGGCCTCCTGTCTGCGCAGTATTGAAATGATTAAAAATTACGCTGGCATTATACCAAAAGAAAGGTGAACTCCGAAATAACACAAATTGGGTATAATCAGCCCGAATGGTAATTCATAATCAACCGCCGAAACAAAACATTTCGGCCTTAACCGGCGCACTCAAACAACAGGCTTATGCCGCCGGGTTTAACCTGGTCGGCATTGTTCCGGCCGTTCCCGGCCGCCGCCTGCAAGCTTATCTGGAGTGGGTGGCAGCAGATATGCACGGCGTCATGGGCTATCTGGCGCGCCCCGATCGGCTGGAGAGACGACGCGACCTCCAGGTCATTTTGCCACGCGTGCAGAGCATCATTTGCGTCGGCTTATCTTATTACACCCAACCGCTGCCGGCCGAGGCGGCCAATGATCCCAGCCGCGGGCGCATTTCCAACTATGCCTGGCGCGCTGACTATCACGATGTTATGACGCCGCGTTTGCAAGAATTAGGAGCGTGGCTGCAGCGTCAAACAGAAACGGCCGTTGCCAACCGCGTCTATGTGGATACAGGCGCTATCCTGGAACGCGACCACGCCGAATCGGCCGGATTGGGTTTTACAGGCAAAAACACGATGCTGATTGCCCCCCACGGTGGTTCCTGGTACTTTTTGGGTGAATTATTGACGACGCTGCCCTTGATGTATGATGCGCCGCCGCCAACAATGCCTTCATGCGGGAGCTGCCGGCGCTGTCTGGATGCCTGTCCAACCAATGCTTTTCCCCACCCCTACGTGCTCGACGCCCGCCTCTGCATATCTTATTTGACAATCGAGCTAAAAGGGTGGATTCCACAGGCGTTACGGCCGTTGCTGGGCAACTGGATTTATGGCTGTGACATCTGCCAGGCTGTTTGTCCGTTCAACCGCTTTGCACAGCCGACAGCAGAAACGGCTTTCCAGGCGGCAGATTGGTCTACCGCCGCCCCGCCCTTGCTTGACATCCTGGCTCTGGATGATGCCGGTTTCGACGCCCGCTTTGCCAACAGCCCGATCAAACGCATCAAGCGGCGTGGTTTGTTACGCAATGCGTGCGTGGCGGCGGGTAATTGGGGCAGTGAAACGGCCGTAACCGCCCTTATCAAGCTGCTCTCCGACGCAGAGCCATTAATTCGCGGACATGCGGCCTGGGCGCTGCGCCAGATAGGCGGCAAAGTCGCTCTGGCAGCGATAAAAGCGGCAAGCTCACGGGAAACGGATGCGCTTGTTCTGGCTGAATTGGAGGGAAAAATTTATGAAAAATGAACTTGTGAACTATACAATCGAAAAGCGGCTGGTTCAGGTTGCACGCCATTTTAGCTAAAAAGCCAGGGTACGCTCAACAGCATAAACAAAGCCCAGACAACGTAGGCAACGGCCGTTACACTGAATGTTGATTGCAAACCGGCCAGCCAGCGGGAACGGCCGTATCGCCACTGTCTGAAAAGCAGCAGCCCAAAAGCGCCAATATTGATAATATTCCAGCCGATAAACGCCATCCGGTTAATTGTTATGCCGCCCTGCTGCGTGCGCCAAACAATGGCAGCCAGCGCATACAGGCTCACGAGCAGCGCCAGGAAGGTCAGCAGTATTGCGCCAATACGCAGCCAGCTTTGCAGGCGTTCATCCAATTCCGCTTTCCAGAAGGGCGTCGCGCCTAAAAGCAAGCCCAAAACGGCAAACTGCATCACGTTATAAACGATCAACGCCTCCCGATTTTCAAACGCCTCCCCAAAATTGAAGGGTATCGCAGCCACATAAATGATTAAAATCACCACGGTCAGGGGCAACAACAAGCGCATCATGGTCGCAATGACTCGTCCCAGGCCGCTGTTAAACTGCTGCTCCGCGGGCTTTCGCAGCGGATCATAGACGGTGGCCACGGCTAACAGGGGAATGGTTCCCCCAATGCCAAAGATCAGCAATCGCTGGTAAAGCTCATCAATTTGCACATTTAAAACCTGGAACATAGTCATGGTCAAACCAAAAAACATGACCAATACGATTGCAAATACGCCGCCGGTGACAAACACTTCCACCGATTTGGAGAGGAAAGCAAAACGACTGCGATAACCGGCCCAAAGCCCAATAACACCAATACCCACGCTGCCCCAGGCGAGCAACGGCAGATGAAAAGCCATTAATTCCAGGTAGTGATCCGGCTCAACCAGTCGCGGCGCTAACAGCCAGACATACCCGCCGGCCAGAGCAATTCCCACGGCAGCGGCAAGGAAACGGCCGTATTCAGCGCGTACCGCAAGAGCGAAAAACGCCAGCACAAATAGGGCCACAAGCGGCGACCAGAACTGGATCACATATGGCATATGATCCAGAAATAACGCGTTCATATCTGAAATCAGCCACAACGCCAGACCACAAAGCAAACTCAACGGCAACACCAAGACCCAATTGACGCCGGAACGCTCGGCTTGTAAATGTTGGGCCAGATATTGCAAACGATAATGCCACGCTGCAAAAAGTAAGTTTTGCGGACTTTCTACAAAATTGGCGTCAATCGCTTGTTTGAATTGCTTTGTTTCCTGCACTTTATGCACTTCTTGATACAATTTTTCCAACTCTTCGGGCTGTTCCCGCATATCTTGGATTGTTTGTTGGTAATTCATCATTCTACACCTCAACTTCATACATTAATAGGAAGCGTCAAGCGCCGATTACATACAGTTATGTAAATAGCGTAGACGGATAGATTTGTTTTGTCAAGATGTGATCCCTATACTTGCTGTCGGCAAATCAAGTGTAAATTTTTTTGGAGAACGCTAATGTACGCAGCGATTACGGTATTAAGAATATTGGTATTTCTGGGCGGACTGCTGGTGGTCATTGCCACCATCAACGCAGCGATCAAAACATTTGTTGTTCCGCGCGGCATCAACGTTGGACTGACAAGCGCCATTTTTCGTTTTATGGGAGGGCTTTTCAGATTGCGGACACGCAAAGTCAACAATTTTGAAGAACGGGATCGCATCATGGCGATGTTTGCGCCGCTGACGCTGGTCTTGATACCCGTCGTATTTTTAACATTGATTTTGTTGGGTTACGCCGCCATGTATTGGGCTTTGGAGCCGGCGCCTTTATCGCAGGTATTTAAACTAAGCGGATCATCACTGCTCACACTGGGCTATGCCTCGGTCGAAAAATTTGATTTCAAACTGCTGGAATTTTCTGAGGCAATGATTGGTTTGATTATGGTGGCTTTGTTGATTGCATACCTGCCCGCCATATATGCAGCGTTTGCAAAACGAGAAACGGCCGTTGCCTTGCTGGAAGGGTATGCCGGGGCGCCGCCTTCGCCGGTTGAAATGATTTCTCGCCTCAATCGCACCAATGAATTAGGCAATCAACGTGAATTCTGGGCTGATTGGCAGACCTGGTTCGCCGAGGTTGAAGAAAGCCACACTTCCCTGGCGCCGCTGGCCTTCTTCCGTTCTCCGCAGCCATCCCGCTCCTGGATTACGGCCGCCGGCGCCGTTCTAGACGCAGCCGCGCTGACGATTTCATCTGTTGATGTTCCCTGGGAGCCGCGCGCAGCCCTCTGTATTCGCAGCGGTTATATCGCCTTACGGCAAATTGCAAATTTCTTTAACATCTCTTACGAGGCTCACCCCGCGCCAACTGATCCCATCAGCATCAGCCGGGAAGAATTTGACATGGTCTGGAAACGCCTGCAAAGTGAAAATGTGCCGCTAAAAGCGGACAAAGATCAGGCATGGCGTGACTTTGCCGGCTGGCGCGTTAACTATGACAACGTACTGCTCAGTCTGGCCGCCTTGACAATTGCGCCCTATGCGCTCTGGTCGTCAGATCGTTCGCCGGTTGGCGGCTTTGGTTCACGCAAAAAAAACGCGGTACAAAATGCATAAATTTATGCATTTTGTACCGCGAATAATGTAAAAGCAGGATGACAATTGAAATGATGCCAGCCGTAATCTAAAATCGTTAGACCCTACCCGGATCCGTCAGGTCACGACTGATGTCTCTGAGACGGCGCGCGTGGGCGCGTGACCATTTGTCGGTGCAGATTTATCTTGTTCCCCCTTTAGGAGCGCACCGCCAACCGGCAAATAATCATACCCTTTTTCGACCAGCTTGTTGAAATCCGGAATCATACGCCGGCCGTCGATGACCAGGTAAGGCGGCTTTACGGCCGTTTCAATCGTACGTGATAGACCTCGAAACTCTTCCCAATCAGTCGAAATGTAAACCGCGTCGCTGTTCTTAATCGCTTCACGTGGACTCTCGTAATAGCTGATACGCTCAAACAAATAATTCTTTTCCGGGTTAAACCAGTAACTTTGGGCGTCTTCCATTGCCAGCGGGTCATAGGCGCGAATCGATTTCACGCCGCGCGCCAGCAGCGATTCCACCACCTGCAGCGCCGCCGAGTCGCGCATATCGTTGGTGCGCTTTTTGAAAGCAAGTCCTAAAATAGCAACTGTTTTCTGGTTAAAGCCAAAGTCGGCTTCATGCACGGCGCGATCGATCAGGTAGGTTTTCTGGTACTCGTTGATATTAAAAACCGCTTGCAGCAAATCGGTGGAGCGTCCGGCCTGATTAATTTGGTAAATTAAGGATTGGATATCTTTACCAAAACAACTGCCTCCGGCGCCGTTACTAACATAGGAACCCCAGGTGCTGATGCGGCTGTCGGAAGTGACGCCCACTTTGAGATCTTCCATGCGAATGTTGGGAAACGCTTCCGCCAGGCGCCCCCCGACCCCGTTCCAGAAGGAAATGTAGGAAAGCAGCAGGGTGTTGGCAACGTATTTGATGGATTCGGCCGTTTCCGGGGTTGTTTCCAAATAACGAATACGCACATGGTTGAGAAATTGGGAATAGACGCGGCGCAAAATTTGAAAATCCTCTTCCGTATCGGCGCCCAATACAACGCGATCCGGCCGGCGCGATCCTTCAACAGCATTGCCCTGCGCTAAAAACTCAGGGTTGGAAGCCACGCCAAAGTTCTCCACCTTGAACTCATGCATGATATTCTCAAGCAGGCGCGCCGTACCCACCGGCACGGTACTCTTGTTCACGAGAACCACGCGGTTTTTCTGCTCACGCTGCGCCAACAACTGCGCCAGGTGGTGGGCTGCATTCAGATAGTAACTCAGGTCTGATGAGCCATCCCGGTTGGGCGGCGTGTTCAAGCACAGGAAAATGACATCAACGCCTTCAATGGCGTCGGTAATGTCCGTTGTAAAAAAGAGGTAGCGATCCAGATTTTCAGAAACGGCCGCAGCCAGACCCGGCTCATTGACATAGCGTTCGATTTGTGTGCGCTCACCGCTTTTATAGGCATTGATACGCGCTTCGTCAATATCATAGGCATATACTTCGTGGCCATATTCAGAAAGCACGGCCGCATGCGGCAACCGACAAAGCCGGTACCAACAACAATTATTTTCATACGATTAACTCCTCATAACGGCCGATCGGTTTCCACCGAATTTTATTAGCAATATCCCCTGGCAACGGCCGTATCCCAGGGTAATTACTTTTCATGTCGCTATTCAGCCCCTTGAAGGCTGAATAATCACTTTTCCATTATCATTTTTCAACTTAACACACCACTTAAGGCACGCTTGCGGATGCTCCCAATTATCCATCGATTATGGCGTAAACAATGTTCTTTTACCCATGATTTACGGGTTTTTTTCATACGCCGGTTGGCGGGTAACGGCCGTTTCATGCATTTGGTCATCTTCCAACATCAAACGCGCCGCGCGTCGCCCAATTTCTACGGCAAAATTTGTGCCGCGATCCCAGGGATACACCTGGCTCATACTCGCAAAATAAAGACGCGCCAGCGGCGTGCGGATATCGGGAATATTTTGCGAATGGTTCAACAGCGGCACAGGTTGAGCATAGGTTTCCCGGAACACCCAGCTTTTGCGCACCCAATCGCGCTTAAAAGCAGGATTAAATTTATGCAGCACGCCGGTGAAGCGCTGCTCTAACTCCGCCTGACTGAGCGAAAAATATTCATGGTCAGGCGGTATATAATCGCCGCAGTAGACAATGACATCGTCGCCATAATGGCGGCGATCGATAAAGTTGGTGTGTTCGACCAGCGCCAAAAAGGGGATTTCATTCTGGCTTTTGTCGGGCGAGCGGGCGGGAATATTAAGCCAGTAGGTCATTCCATCCGGCATGAGCGGTTGTTTTAGCGCCAGGGTCATCACCACGGCGCCCATGTTTTTTAGTTTTAGAAGTTGATCCAGGTAGTCTGCGGGCAGTTCGGGCGCCATCCGGCGCATCAAACCGGGCGAAACGGTTGCCAAAACCTGATCAAAGAGTTGGGTTGAATCGGCGGCGGTGACGGCGAAACGGCCGTTTTCAGCCTGCAGCACAGCTTTAACAGGGTGGTTCAATAAAATCTGGCCGCCGCGCGCGACCACCGCCTCGGTGAGCGTATCGACCATAAACTGGAAACCGCCCTCAAAATAACCCAGGCGCATGGAGCGCACGTGCAGACGCGCCCACATCCAGGCCATGTTGACCTGCTGATAGTAGGGGCCAAATTTACCGATCAACAGTGGACGCCAGATCCGGTCATATATTTTGTCGCCATACGTACGTCGCAGCCAGGAATCGGCCGTTTCCTGCTCCAGCCTGCGCCAGGGTTTGCTAAAACGCAAATAGGCGCTGACGCTGCCGTAGCGCGCCACATCAAGCAGGTTAAAACCGGGAAAAGTAATCCAGCGCCAGGGTGAATCAAAAGGCACAATTTTATCATCGTAAATTACCGACGTCGTCGGGCGCGGAAAAAACAATTTATCGCGAATGCCCAATTCTTCAACCAGCGCGATGATCGCTTTATCGGAGGTGAAGATATGATGGTAAAACTTTTCCAGCGGCCAATCCCACTTTTCGTCCTGAAATCCAGCCGCCAGACCGCCGGTTTGCCCGGCGGCCTCAAACAAAATCACGTCATGACCCGCTGCCAATAAATCATAAGCCGCCGACAATCCGGCCAGGCCGGCGCCAATAATTGCAATTTTCATACAACCGCTTCCTCAATTTCTTCATTTTTATCGACTGAGGTAACCGCGCGGCTAAAATCTGACCAGCCCAAGCCCTCTTTAAGCATATAGTAAGCGCCTAACAGCGTGATGGGCAGCCACAGCGCTGCATGCAGCACCAGCGTATAGGCCGTCGCCACGGCGCGGCCGACGCCAAACAATACCAATGTCTCAATACCGGGCGTATCAAACGTGCCCACATAACCGGGTGCGGAAGGCAGCGTCGTGAACAGGTTGACGACGCCATTCATCAACATCAACGCAAAAAAGCTGACCTGAAAATCGAAGGCGTGCATGACAAACCAATATTTGACGGTTTCCAACAGCCAGATGACAACCGAAGTGAGGAAAATCATGATTACATTGCGAAAACTACGCAAGGAGACTCAAGACCTTCCAGAAAACGGCGCAAAAAATCAAGCACGGGCTGGCGAAACCGGACGGGCAGCAGTTTGCTAAGAATCATATCGGCCATGCGGTAGAAAAAATCGGGGCGCGCCGCGAGACCAAAAAAGAGAATGAGGGCAGCAAAAAAAGCGAGACTGGCAAAAATGACCAGGGTGCGCACGCTTTCGCTGGGAATGGGGGTCAGCGGCAGCGCCACAAACACGAATACGAGCATGACCAGCCCGTCAAAGACACGTTCAACAATGACGGTCGCCAGGCTGGCGCCCACAGCCACGCCTTCGCGCTCGCGCAGCACGAAGGAACGCAGCAGTTCACCGGCGCGAAAAGGATAAACGTTGTTGCCCATGTAGCCAATCACAACCACGGGGAATAAACGGCGGACGGGGATTTTCTTTAACGGCCGTAACATATAATCCCAGCGCCATGTCCGCGCCCACACGGCCACAAAGTACACAGCCACGGCCGGAATCAGCCAGGCGTAATTTGCAGATTGCACCTGGCTGAAAACTTCCGTCAACTTTAAGCCTTGCAGGGCATAAATTATAAAGCCAAGGCTGATGATAACGCCCAGCCAGAATTGCCACTTCTTCAAAACATTGTTCCTTAAATTTCAAATTGCAACAGATACCGAGTATACACGTTATCTGTTGCAAAACCGTACCATTCTACCAGACTGGAGCAAATGGCCGCGAACCAGACCGGCACAGTTCTACCTGAAATTTAATTTAGCAAGCTTGCTTTTCACGTTGCGGCTGGATTTTCGTCCCACATAAGTCGGTTTTAAGCGCAGCCTACGCCAGTTTGCAATCTCAACAGCATCGTCTATAATCCCACTTGCTCGGGGCGTGGCGCAGTCTGGCAGCGCGCTTCGTTCGGGTCGAAGAGGTCGTGGGTTCAAATCCCGCCGCCCCGACAGTATTAAACCGTTCTCATTAGAGAGCGGTTTTTTTATCTCTTGGGGGAACCGGCCATTTTCCCACCCACAATATGCCACTCACAGAATATTCCGCTATCATAGACGCACAGTCTTATTGAGGAAGCGTTTATGAACCATACCGTCCATAACAATATTGTCAGTTTTATATGGGGCATTGCCGATGATGTACTGCGTGATGTCTATGTACGCGGCAAATATCGGGATGTGATTTTGCCGATGACGGTGATTCGGCGGCTGGATATTTTGTTGGCGCCGAGCAAAGATGAGGTGCTGAAAATGCACCAATTTTTGGAGGAGAACAAGATTGAGGCGGGCATTGCCCAATATCGGCCAATTACAGGTTACCCCTTCTACAATACCTCTCCATTCACGCTGCAACGGCTGTATGATACGCCCAGCCAGATTAAGGCCAACTTCACGGCGTACTTGAATGGCTTTAGCGACAACGTGCAGGAGATCATTCGCAAGTTTAAGTTTCATAACCAGTTAGAAACGTTGGATGATGCCAACCGCCTCTACCCTTTGCTGGAAAAGTTTTTGTCGCCGCGTATGAATTTGGGCGTGAATCCGGTGACAGACAGCCGGGGCAATGTGCTGCATCATGGCTTGTCTAATTTGGGCATGGGCTATGTCTTTGAGGAGCTGATTCGCCGCTTTAATGAGGAAAATAATGAGGAGGCTGGCGAGCATTTTACGCCGCGTGACATTATTCAGTTGATGGTGCATTTGCTGTTTGAGCCGGTGGCGGAGCAGATTGAGAGCGGCACGTATCTGGTCTATGACGGGGCCTGTGGCTCTGGTGGCATGTTGACGGAGGCGGAAAAGTTCTTTTTGGGGTTGGCCGAGGCGCGAGGTAAGCGGGTGTCGTTGGAACTGTATGGGCAGGAGGTGAACCCGGAGACGTATGCTATTTGTACGGCCGATATGCTCATACAGGGACGCAGCACGGAAAACATCGCGTTTGGTTCCACCCTGCGATACGATGCTTTTATGCGCACCAACTTTGATTTCATGCTGTCCAATCCACCCTATGGCAAGTCGTGGAGTGTGGATAAAGAGTTCATTTATGACGGCAAAAAGAAAGAGGTGATTGACCATCGTTTTGCGGTGGGTTTGCCGCGCAGCAGTGATGGGCAGTTGCTCTTTTTGGTCAATATGCTGACCAAGATGAAGGACACGCCACGCGGCAGCCGCATTGCCCATGTTCACAATGGCTCGGCTTTGTTTACGGGGGATGCGGGACAAGGAGAAAGCGAGATTCGCAAGTGGATACTTGAGAATGATTGGCTGGAAGCGATTATCGGACTGCCGCTGAATATGTTTTATAACACGGGCATTGCCACCTACATTTGGGTGCTTGAGCAATCGCAAGCCGGAACACCGCCAGGGCAAGGTGCAGTTGATTGATGGGCGCGAACTGTATACCAAGCTGCGTAAGAATTTGGGCAGTAAGAATTGCGAGTTTACGGCCGACCACATCCGCACCCTCATGGACACCTTTTTGAACTTTGCCGACAGCGACATCAGTCAAATTTTTGACAATGAGGATTTTGGTTATCACAAGATTACGGTAGAACGGCCGTTACGCCTCAAAACCCATGTCACCCCAGAGCGATTGGCCGCGTTCAATGCTAATTATCCAGAGGATGGTGCCTTAGCTGACGGGCTGGTCGGGCTGGTGGGCCATGAGCCACACCTTGATTTTAACCAGGTGCAAAAGCAGTTTAATAAATGGTTAAAGGGTGCGGGGCGCAAGATGACGGCCAAACAGAAGAAAACGTTGTGGGCGGCATTTACGGAAACGGATGAAGCGGCCCAGCCGGTGGTCAAGAAGAAACACAAGGATGGCACCATGCGAGTACGAACCAGACAGCAGCCTGCGCGATACGGAAAATGTGCCGCTGACGGAAACGATTGAAGCTTATTTTGCGCGGGAAGTGCTGCCTCATGTGCCGGATGCCTGGATTGATGAGAGCAAGACGGTGCGCGGTTATGAGATTTCCTTCACCAAATATTTTTACCAGTATGAGCCGTTGCGGTCGCTGGCGGAGATTGTGGCTGATATTCGGGCGTTGGAAGCGGAAACGGATGGCTTGCTGGAGCAGATTGTGAAGTAGTGCAAGGCACACGCAAAACGGCCGTTCTCGACCAAAACCTTTAGCGTGTGCCTTGCACTGCCCAGGGAAACAACTATGATGCAACCGTATCCAGCTTATAAAGATTCAGGGTTAGATTGGTTGGGCGAAGTTCCTGCCCATTGGGAAATCAAAAGTTCAACGTTGGGTTACAATTTGCAGAATCCTGGAAATTGAATGATGTCGAACGCCCAATGTACTGTCATCTGCTCACGAATGGCATTAAGTTCAAAGAGTACGAATACTTGAAGCTCAGAAACGTGACCGAAGGCAGAATTGGGTCAATACAAGGTGGTTCAAGCAAGGTGATTGGTTGTAATTATCATGTGCGCTTATGAAGGGGGCATTGCTATTTCTGAACTATCGACGGTATATGTCAGCCCAGCTTATCGTGTTTACGAAACACAGAGACTAATTGCCAAAACCTATTTTCAAATATTTGATGCAGATGCTTCACATCTATTTGGATGAATTACAAACGGCAATTACTGCGGATTTGACCAGCAAGATCGTATCAAGTACGCAAGATGATTTTGCTGAAACTACTTGTGCCTATTCCACCAATTACGAAGAACAAACAGCGATTGTGGAGTTTTTGGAGGAGCAAACGGCCGTTATCAACCAATTCCTCGCCAATAAACGCCAGCTAATCACCTTGTTGGAAGAGCAGAAACAGGTGGTGATTAATACGGCCGTGACACAGGGATTGGACACGGCCGTTGCCCGCAAACCCTCCGGCATTGACTGGCTCGGTGATATTCCCGCTCATTGGACGAGAATTCCTATCAAATACACGTTGCATCAAATGATTGATACAGAGCATAAGACACGCCCAATTTTACGAAGATGATAGGTTTTTGCGTAGCCTGTACTTCAAATATTAAAACAGGCCAACTTGTGTTCAATGATGCAAAATATTACCTAACGAAGAAGGACTATAAAGAATGGACTCAACGAGGAAAGTCTCCAGAACCTGGAGATATTATGTTTTACTCATGAAGCTGCAGCATGGTGAAGCACTGTGTTGTTCCTGAAGAACCTGTTTCTATGTCTTGCATCAAAGAACAGTCTTATTCAGAGTAGATCATAGCAAACTGATCCCTGAATTTGGTCTGTATTCTTATTTATGGTGGTGCAAGAATCAGAATTCATCACATTGTCGTCTCAAGGTTCAACTGAATTTGCACATTTTAACATTAGTGACATCGGTAGCATTCCAATGCTCATTGCCACCTTTGAGTGAACAACAAGAAATTGTTGATTATCTTGATAGCAAAACGGCCGAAATCAACACCGCCATCGAACGCACCCAACGCGAAATCGAGCTGATTGAAGAATACCGCACCACACTGATTGCCCACGCCGTCACCGGCAAAATCGACGTGCGCGGTGCAAGGCACGGGCCATAAAAGCTATGAATGACCAAGGTGCTTTGGCCCGTGCCTTGCACCACTCTTGGGAGGTTATATGAAATTGCCCTGGTTCGGCCGTAAAAAACAACAGCCACACACAGTTGTAGATCATAAACGGCCGTTGTCCCCCGACATCGACCACACCATCGACCGGCGGCTCTATTACCGCCCCACCCAGCCCGGCGCAACCTGCCCCCGCTGTCGCAAGACATTGATCCAGGAACTCGCCACCTACCTGGTTGTCACCTTCAACGATACCGGTCAGGAAACAGATCGGTTTATGGTTGGCGGCGATTTTGGTCACTACTGCCCCAACTGCCCCACCATCGTCATCGATCCGGCTGAGCTAGAGCCATATCTGGATGCTCGCCCACACCCAATTTAAGTCCGGCAAGGGCTTTGCCGTTCTGGGGCGGGTAGCACTGGAAGGGTTTACCGAAGAAGAAAACAACACACCAGTTGGCGAACTGGAATCAATCCCGATTGTTCCCTTTCACCCAAGCCCTTCCCGCGCAAAACCAAAAAGCAAACGACGCAAAAAGCGCAAGGGAAGATAGAGCTGTCGGCGGTGCAAGGCACGGGCCATAAAAGCTATGAATGACCAAGGTGCTTTGGCCCGTGCCTTGCACCGCTCATAAGGTGCTTTGGCCCGTGCCTTGCACCACTCACACTCAAAACCAAGAGACAAGAAAATGCCAAAACCACGCCCACCCTACATTCAAGGAAATTACTACCACTTCTACAATCGTGGCAGTCATAAACAATCCATCTTTCACGATCCCAACGACTACACCTATCTCCTTGGTCATCTAAAAACATACGCCCAAAAATTCGCCATCGCCATCATCGCCTACTGCTTGCTGCCCAACCATTACCACATCCTCGCTCGTCAAGACAATCACGTCGAAGCTCGCGTCCTCATCCAACGCCTGTTCAACCGTTACGGCAAAACCTACCGGGAAAAATACACCCATTCCGGTACCATCTTTGAAGGCCCGTACGATGTCAAAATCGTCACCGACGACCGTTATTTGCTTCATCTATGCCGTTACATCCACGCCAACCCCGTCAAACACGGCATCGTCACTGACATTCTCGACTGGCCTTATTCCAACTATGCCTGAATGGGTAGGCCTACGTCCCGGTACACTCGTAGACAAACAATTTATCAACGAAAATTTCCCGAATCCCGGAGAATATAAAGAATTCGTCCAAGACTACCTCCTAAACAACAATCTCCCTGATGGCATGGACGATTACCTTTTTTACTAAAGCGCAATGCAGTGCAGGGCACGGGCCTCAATGCAGTGCAAGGCACGGGCCGTAAATACTATAAATGACTAAGACCGTTTGGCCCGTGCCTTGCACTACTACGATACATAATAGGATTAACCATGACCACAGACACCAGCGAAGCCGGACTAGAAACCCTCATCACCGAATATCTGGTCAACCACAACCAATACATCTCTGGCAATCCCCAAGATTACGACAAAGCCTTCTGCCTGGATCGGCTCCAATTGCTCGCCTTCCTGGAAGCCACCCAGGCCGACACCCTAGCCAAGATTCCCCACCACGACAAACTGCTGCAACGCCTCAGCGACCAAATACGGGATAAAGGCATTGTGGAAGTGCTGCGCAAAGGCATCAAATACCAGCAGCATCGCCTCACCCTCTACTATCCCCAACCGCCCAACAACCTCAACCCCGAAGCGGTGCAAACATTATCAGGCCAACCGCTTTTCCGTTACCCGGCAGGTCCATTTCAGCCAGCAGCGCCCTGGCCAATCGCTGGATATGGTCATCTTCATCAACGGCCTGCCCCTCATCACCTTTGAACTCAAAAACAACCTGACCAAACAAAACGTCAACCACGCCAAACGCCAATACCGCGAAGACCGCGACCCCAAAGAACCGCTCTTCCGCTTTGCCCGCTGCCTGGTGCACTTGGCCGTCGATGACCAGGAAGTGTGGATGACCACTGAACTCAAAGGCAAATCAACCTTCTTCCTGCCCTTCAATCGCGGGCAGGGCTACGGCAAACCGATTTGGGAAGCGGTCAATCATGGCAAAGGCAATCCCCTCAACCCCAACGGCCTGATGACCGCCTATTTGTGGGAAGAAGTGCTGACCAAAGAAAGCTTAAGCGGCATTGTCGAAAAGTATGCCCGCATCATCCAGGACAAGGACAAGAAAACGGGCAAGAAAAAGCCGCCCAAGCTGATCTTCCCCCGCTTTCACCAACTGGACGCCGTGCGCAAGCTGCTGCGCGATGCGCAAAGCAACGGCGCGGGGCAGCGCTATCTCATCCAACATTCGGCCGGTTCCGGCAAAAGCTACTCCATCGCCTGGCTGGCCCATCAACTGGTGGAACTGAACAGCCTCTACACCCACGAACCCATCTTCAACTCCATCATCGTCGTCACTGACCGGGTGGTGCTCAACCGCCAAATTCGGGACACCATCAAACAGTATGCCCATGTGGAAGGCGTGGTGGCGGCCGTGCGCGGCAGCACCGAACTGGCCGAAGCGTTGGAAGCGGGCAAGAAAATCATCATCGCCACCATTCAAACCTTCCCCTTTGTTCTGCCCAAAATCGGCGAGATGGGCGACAAAACCTTTGCCGTCATCATCGACGAAGCCCACAGCAGTCAGGGCGGCAACGTCGCCGCCAAAATGAATCTGGCCTTGGGTCGGGAAGCCGTCGAAGAAATTGAAGATGATGAAGACGTCATCAACGCCCTGATTAAAAGCCAAAAGATGCTGACCAACGCCAGCTACTTCGCCTTCACCGCCACGCCCAAAAACCGCACCTTGCAAACCTTTGGCGTGCAACACGGCGAAAAATATTATCCCTTCCACGTCTACACCATGAAACAGGCCATCGAAGAAGGCTTTATCATGGACGTGCTGGCAAATTACACCACCTACAACAGCTACTACAAAATCCTCAAAAAAGTGGCAGACGATCCCCAATTCGACAGCAAACGGGCCAACAAACGGCTGCGCCAATATGTGGAAGGCCATCCCGACAGCATCCGCCAAAAAGCGGAAATCATGATCCACCACTTCTTTGATGAGGTCATCAAACCCAAGAAGATCGGCGGGCAGGCCAAAGCAATGGTGGTCACGGCCGGCATCATCAACGCCATTGAATACTTTTGGGCGTTTCAAGCCTACCTGCAAGAAATCAACTCCCCTTACAAAGCCATCGTCGCCTTCTCCGGCACCAAAAATCACAAGGGCGGCAGCCTATGATGAAGCCAGCCTGAACGGCTTCCCCAGCCGCGATATTGAAGAGAAATTTGAGGAAGACGAATACCGCTTTTTGATTGTGGCCGAAAAATACCAGACCGGCTATGACCAACCGCTGCTGCATACGATGTATGTAGACAAGGTGCTGTCAGATGTGAAAGCAGTGCAAACCCTCTCCCGCCTCAATCGCTCCCACCCCGACAAAACAGACACCTTCGTCCTGGATTTTGTCAACAGCTCCGATGCCATCCAAAAAGCGTTTGACCCCTTCTACCAGACCACCATCCTGAGCGAAGGGGCCGACTTTGACCGCCTCAATGATTTACAAGATGCGCTTGATGCCTTCCAGGTCTATTCAGCGGAGCAGGTGCAGAACCTTCATGTCGCTGTTCATACGCGGGGCCGAACGGGACAAACTCGACCCGTTTCTGGATGTCAGTGCCGTCTTCTACCGGGACAATCTGGATGAGGATGAGCAAATCGATTTCAAGGCCAAAGCCAAATCCTTTGTGCGCCTCTACCAGTTTTTGGCCCAAATCCTGCCCTTTGTCGATGCCCACATGGAAAGCCTGAAAACCTTCCTCAAGCTGCTGCTGACCAAGCTGCCCGCACCCGATGATCCTGATTATTTGAAGGGGATTTTGGAAAGTGTGGATTTGGACAGCTACCGGGTGGAGCATGAAGCGACGGTGCATATCATGCTGGAAGGCAACAAGGAAATTGACCCCATCCCCACCGAAATTGGCGGCGGCCGTTATGTGCCGGAACTGGATTTGTTGAGCCACATCATTGCCGATTTTAACCAGCGTTTTGGCAATACCACCTGGGGCAGTGATGAAAAGGTGACGCGGGATATTTTTGAGGATTTGGCGCAAGAAGTGGCCGAAAGTGAAGAGTATCAACAAGCCAAAGCCCATTCAGGCCGCCAAAATGCGCGGATTGCCTTTGAGAAGATGCTGGTAACGGCCGTGCAAAAGTACATCTACACCCGCACCGATTTTTACCGTGACTTCACCAATCAGCCAGAGGTGAAAAGTTTCCTGGTGAATGAGTTGTTTCGGTATGATTATGATGGGTGATGGGTAGGAACGGCCGTTTCACAAGTCAACCAGAAAATGCATCCGCGGCGTCTGCCATTTATGTCAGGCCTGATTTTAAGTAGTTCTGACTACCAACACAGAACTTTTAGATAATTCAACAATGTCACCAGTGATATTTCCAACTAACAATTCATTCCAAAAATAATTTTTTGCCTGCGCCCCAATAACAACAAGGTCATAATCTCCGGCGTTAATTTCATGATGAATTTCGTCGGTAACAATGCCACGGCGGAGCTTGATTTTTGCCTTAACACCTGCGTCTACAAAATATTGTGCGCTCCATTTCAACTCCCTGGCCTGAGTTGTGTTCGTTTGCAGCAGTTCGACCAGTGTTTCTTCCATCGTCTCCAGGCCGGTGTACATGCGAGGCAAAGGCTCTGTAACAAATAAAATGACAACTTCTGCGCCTGTCCTTTTCGCCAACCTGGCGCCTTCATAAACCAGCGCATGATCTGGCTCATGGGCAGCAGTACAGATCAAGATGCGATTGAGGTTACTTCGCTTTTCTTTGACGACCAGGACGTTTGTGGTGGCTTTCATCGCTACTTCCTTCATAATGGACGTCACGAAACGGTCAAAGAAACCGCTTAAAATATGCGCGCCGATGACAATCAGGTCGTAGTTACCCTGTTCAGCCTGATTCAAGATACCAGCCGCCGCTGAGCCCAGGCATACTTCTATTTTCACGTTTGGTATGGTTAATAATGATTGAGCCTGAAACAACATTTCATCGGCTAACGGCCGTTCTGCCACATTGTGAGCTACCGTCATCAACGTTACATCTGCATTTTCAATTTCGGCAATCAAGCCCCCAAACAATAAAGTTGCTTCCGCATACGGCAAACTACTTACACAAATCAACATCTTCATGGCAGTATCCTACTCCGGCGCTCCTCCGCCCAATAATCGAATAATCACCAGGATAGCCCCCACAAACGGTAAAACCGAGAACAATAAACGAAGGCGCGGTCCGGCAAAATAGCGCGTCCCCACTGCTCCAATTTGCGCCCCCAGCGCCGCCCCTGTTTGCATCACCAAAGCCATCAACACATCCACATTACCTTTAACTGCGTGGGTCAACGTGCCGTATCCGGCCGAAAATATTATCTCAAAGAGATCTGTGCCCACCGCTATGTGGGTTGGAATGCCCAGTAAGTAGATCAACATTGGCATACGAATAAAACCACCGCCAACGCCCAACATCCCGGCCAAAATGCCGGTGATCATCCCCACGCCAATCACCACCCAGAGCGAAATTTCTTTAATCCCTGAACCTGGAAAAGATACCATAGGCCGAATGCGGATTTTACGAACATGCCTGGTGATGGAGGTAAATGCCACCGCATCTTTCGCATCAATTTGTTCCGTTTTGACCATCCGGATGGCCTTGATGCTCTCCCAGGCAGTAAAGCTACCAATAAAAATCAAAATGACCACGTAAATCAATCCAATGACCACATCAATATTGCCAGACGCTTCCAATGCCTCGATAACATTGGCGCCAATTTCAACTCCCAGCATCGTCCCTAAAACCATTATGAAGCCCAGCTTCATATCGACATGACCCAGGGTACGATGACGCTTGGCCGCCACAATCGACTTGCCTGTCATGTGCGCGAGGTCTGTACCCACTACAAAATTCATGGGCACGCCAGACCAAAACATCATTGGGCCCGCCAGAAACCCCCCGCCCACGCCAAAAAAACCACCTAACAATCCGACGAGGAAACCGATACCGACCAGAAGGAAGGGGTTAACCGTGACGTCGCTAATTGGAAAAAACAAGAGATTACTCCACTTTTTCCAGACCAAGTAAGGCAATCAGGAAAGATGTTATCCACTCCAAAACAACAGCCTGAATAACAATCAGCAACAAAGCAGCCCCAGCGTAAACCCACAGGTTTTGATTAAACAGGTTATTAAGGGGTTCGTCTAAAAATTGTAGTACAGCAATGAAATAAATGGTCAGGAAAACACCGTAGATCAATATTTCAAGAAGAAAATTCCGGATTAAGCGTTTGGTTCTTGCATTCATGGAGAATACCTCCCAATCCTTCATCTTTCGTAGAATATTTCTGGTAAAACCATTTGCTGTACGCAATTATAGATGTTTTGTTTGAAGTCAGCACAGGTATCACAAAACAGGATCATTCCAAAGTCCGAAATTTAACTTCTTCTCCAAGATCTGACGCCCCGTTTTCAAACAACTGCTATTCCGCCATTAAAACCGGCTCAATCTGGCTCAAAGCCCAATCAATCTCATCCTTTGTAATTACCAGCGGCGGCGCAAAACGCAGCACCGTTTTATGCGTTTCCTTACACAAAATTCCACGTTCGCGCAGCGCCTCCGCAAAACGGCGCGCCGGCGTGTGCAGCTCCACCCCAATAAACAAACCTTTGCCGCGCACTTCCTTAATATGATCGCTTTCAATTCGCTCCAGCCGACCCTTGAAATAAGCGCCCAACTCGCGCGAACGCGTGACCAAATCTTCTTCCACCAAAACATTCAGCGCAGCCCGCGCCGTCGCAGCGCCCAAGGGGTTGCCGCCAAAGGTGCTGCCATGATCGCCCGGGCGGAATAAGCCTAATATGTTTTTGTCTGCCAATACGGCCGATACCGGATAAAAGCCGCCGCTCAACGCCTTGCCAACGGTCACAATGTCCGGACGCACATCCTCATGGTCACAGGCAAACAAAGCGCCGGTACGGCCGAATCCCGTCTGAATCTCGTCCGCGACAAACAACACATTGTGCCGCGCGCATATCGCCGCCGTTTCGCGTAAATAACCCTCCGGCGGAACCACAACGCCCCCTTCTCCTTGAATGGGTTCCACCAGAAAAGCGGCCGTATTGGGCGTAATCGCAGCTTCCAATGCCGCCGCGTCACCATACGGAATCAGCTTGAAGCCGGGCGTATACGGACCGAAATCTTGCCTGTACTGCGGTTCGCTGGAAAAGCTGATGGCGGTCGTTGTACGGCCCGCAAAATTGCCTTCACAAACAATAATTTCCGCCTCGTTTTGGGGTATGCCTTTTACCTGGTAACCCCATTTACGCGCCGCTTTAACGGCCGTTTCCACCGCTTCAGCGCCCGTATTCATGGGCAGCGCCATTTCATAACCGCTCAACTCACACAGCTCTTTGAGAAATGGTCCCATTTGGGCATTGCGAAAAGCGCGCGATGTAAGCGTAATCTTTTGCATCTGTGCCTGCATCGCCTGCATGATGGCGGGATGGCAATGTCCCTGGTTCACGGCCGAATACGCCGCCAGGCAATCGAGATATTTTTTACCATCCACATCATACACCCATACACCCTCGCCGCGCTCAATCACCACATCCAGTGGGCGGTAATTGTGGGCGCTGTAGGTTTCATCGAGATAAATGAAATCTTGACTGTTCATCGAAATTGCTCCTGTTAGGTAAACCGCAGAAAATCCTTGAATATAATGCGCGATAAAAAAAGCCCGATTCACAAGAAATCAGGCTTTGCTCAGACCCAGGGCCGCTATTGGTCATCTTTTATACTTGATATTATAAGCAATCGGCGGCGCATAATCAATCCCGATTGACAGTCATTCTTCAAATCGTTATATGGATTATGTGCAATTTCCCACGCTTGTACTCTGGAAATTTGCGTAAAATCTGCGCTCATTGTGCATATGAGCCACGGAGTTAATCAGCAGGCAAAACATAGAGGCAATCTTCCAAAAAGCCGACCTGCACTGTTTCGCCGGGTTGGTGAATCACCGTATGACGCGGGTCAGTTTCAACCATAAACAAGCGCTTTCCGTCGATTTCTACCACGTACTCAACGACATTGCCCAGGTATGCCGCCTGGCGCACAATGCCGGCCACATGTGATTCGGCAGGATTGAGCAGCATCATCTCCGGCCGCACAACCACCGTCACAACTTCGCCCACCGCATAATCATCTTTGGCAGCGGGGATTGTTAACGGCCATCCCAACACATCCACAACCAGTTTACCATCCTGCTGCGCCTGCACCGCACCCACCACAAAGTTTGCCCGCCCAATGAAATCGGCCACAAATCGGCTTTGTGGATGGCGGTAAATATCGGTCGGCGTGCCCACCTGATCAATTCGTCCCTTGTTCATCACCACGATCAAATCAGAAATCGTCATCGCTTCGATCTGGTCATGGGTCACATAGATGCTGGTGATGCCCAAATAGCGCTGAATGCGCCGAATTTCGGTGCGCATCTGCTCGCGCAGCTTGGCGTCGAGGTTGGAAAGTGGCTCATCCATCAACAGGACTTTCGGCTCCATGATCAACGCTCGCGCCAGGGCGACGCGCTGCTGCTGCCCGCCGGATAGCTGGTTGGGCGCTCGTTTCTCGTAACCGCTCAATTCTACCAGATCAAGCGTACTTGCCACCCGTTCCTGGATCTCTTTTTTGGGCAGGCGCTGTACTTTCAGGCCATAGGCGACGTTTTCGTAAATGTTCAAATGGGGAAAGATGGCGTAGCTCTGAAAAACCATCGACATATCCCGATTATGCGGTGACAGGTCATTGATCTTTTGGCCATCCAGATAGATGTCACCCTTTGTCGGGAATTCAAAGCCGGCGATCATGCGCAGGGTCGTTGTTTTGCCACAACCCGAGGGACCGAGCAAGGTGACAAGTTGCCCCTCTTCTATATCCAGCGAGACATTGTCAACGGCCGTTACCTCACCCACACCGCCGCGTCCCGGAAACACCTTATCCAAATTCACTAATCTCAAAAACATACTGTACCCTAACCCTAAGCGCCTAACGTTAAATCGACATCATCCCGCCCCTTCATCACCCGATTGGTAATCAAATACAACAAACCAATCGCCAGCAGCACAATCAGAATCAGCACCACCGAATATGCCGCCGCAAAACTAATCCCGCCCTGCTCCCATTCACTCAAAATCGAGGCGGTCACAATTCGCCAGCGCGGACTCACCAGGAAAATAATGGCCGACAGGCTGGTCATATGCCGCGTGAAAGCAAAAATCAATCCCGCCAACAGCGCCGGCGTAATCAACGGCAGCGTCACCTTGCGGAAAGTATACTGGGCATCAGCGCCCAGACTGTTTGACGCCTCCTCAATCGAGGGATCGATCTGCTGCAAAGAAGCCACGCCGGAGCGCACCGACGCCGGTATACTGCGTACTGCAAACGCAAAAATGATGATATACGCCGTGCCAACCATCGCCAGTGGTTCACCGACAAAGGCCAATGTGCCCCCCAACCCCAGCAAAATTATCGCCAGCAAGCGCTTTTCCCGGCCTACTGCCCGATTGAGCAGCATCACCCCGGCAAACAAATAAGGAATCATCAGCAGCGTTTGCGGCGCCTGGAAAAAGACCTGGATATAATCTGAAATCTGGAAAATGGCGTCGCTCCAAAAAGAATTGTCAATTGAACGGCTCAAGTCGGCAATCGGCTGGGCGATGAACCATATAATATTGGCCATCATCAAGTAAAACCCCATGCCCACCAACAACCAACCCGCCCGCCGGTTATGCTTTCTGAAAAAGAAATAAAGGCCCAGGCCAATATACAAAGCTCCCAACAAATACATCATACCTTCTGCGCCCAACGCCATCTGCAACAACCATAACAAGGCCACAATCACCGAGCCAATTATCAACACCAACCATTGAGTTCGCCGATCATTGAACAAAGTACGCACTAAAAACAGCGACATCACAATATATAAACCAAACACCAACAACCACGGCGAAGTCACAAACGAAAGCACAAAACCGATGCCCAAAATCGTGCCCGGCACCCCGGCGCCCAAATTTGAGCCAAAATCAACCACATCCTTGCCACTGAACGATTTACGCACGACCAGAAAAGCGATCACCATGCCCAATAAACCGGCAATGGGCGTGGCCATGATGCTCAGAAAAGTCGTATCCATAATCGCTTCGTTACCGCGATTGAGCATCATCTTCCAATGCTCAAGGGTGAAAGTGTAGTCGATGCCCCACACTTTGCTGAACGAGCCGACAACAATCGACAAATAGAGAATCAAAATCAGGGCCAAAACAGCATAGGTGATCAGGATAAACGTCCAGCGGGTGATCGGCTCCTTGACCAATAATTGCCCGCCGGCCGGTTTGCCCGTCACCGAAATGTAGGAACGACGGCTGACATAATAGCGCTGTATAATGAACACGATCAACGTCGGAATCAGCAAAACCAGCGCCAGCGTCGAGGCCTTTTGGTAATCAAATTCACCGGCCACAGCCAGGAAAATCTGCGTTGAAAGCACCTCGACATTGCCCGAAATCAGCAACGGATTACCCAAATCAGCTAAGGATTCCACAAACAACAGCAAAAATGAGGCTGCCAACCCTGGAATTAACAACGGCAACGTAATTGTGCGAAAAATGTAAATCTTTGAAGCGCCGAGACTGTGGGCGGCTTCTTCCATTGCCGGATTTAAGCGCTCCATCATCGCCCGAATAATGAGATAGGACACCGAAAAGAAGGTGATGGTCTGCACGAACACCAACCCATCCATGCCATAAATATCATTATCGCCAAGGTTAAACTCCATGCCAAAAATCTGGGCGGTGATTAATCCATTGCGCCCAAAGAGCAGTATTGTAGCCATGGCAATGGCAAAGGGGGGTGAAACAATCGGTATCAGAGCCAGGATATGAATCCAACGCTTTCCTGGCGGGCTGCAGCGCACAACGGTATAGGCAAAGACAAAACCCAACAGCGTGCCCATCGTTGCCGTGAGTGTACCCATCACCAATGTGTTACGCAGTGTCGTCCACTGGTGTGATGCATAATAGGGATCAATGTACCGCGTAAAATATTCCACACTAAACGCGCCATCACGGCCAAAAAAACCGCGCAGGGCCACATTGCCTATCGGGAAAAATACAAAGGCAAAAATGAAGATGCCAATGATAAGCAAGCCGATGAGCAGCACAGGATCGCGCGCCAGCAGTGCAAATTCACGGTAGCGATGGGTGAGATTTTCTTGCCAGGTTGAGCGAGAGGGTTTGGGAGTAGTCATGGGCAAATAACTAATGAGGCAAGAAGTTGAGCACCTCTTGCCTCATCATGGCTTTTTATTCTTTTAGATCATCTGCGCCAGATATTTCATTTGAAAATTTGTCTACAAACGCCTTTTTATTATCACCAGCCCATTGGAAATCATAATCGATCAGATTCACTTCCAACAGTTCGGGATGGGACAATTCGACGCCGCCTACTGTTGGGGCCTGAAATGCATTATATTTGGGCCCTAATGCTTGAGCTTCGGGCGTCAGCGCCCAATCGTACCATTTTTTGGCCGCATCAGGGTGTTTGGCGCCGGCAACGATGGCCATGCCGCCAATCTCGTAGCCGGTTCCATCTTCGGGGAAACTCAAAACCAAAGGCAGCCCAGCTTCAATCTGCGCCACAATATCGTGTGAAAAGACGACGCCGACGGCGCCTTCACCTGCGCCGACAAACTTGGCCGGCGCTGAACCGCTCTTGGTAAATTGCAACATTTGATTGGAGTAATCTTGCAGGTATTGCCAACCTTTCTCTTCACCTTTGAGCTGCAAAACAGTCGCCAGCGCGGTGTAAGATGTGCCGGAAGTGGAGGGGTGGGCCACCAATAACTGCCCTTCAAATTCGGGCTTGAGCAGATCGTCCCAGGAAGTAGGCGCTTCCAGGCCTGGGTTTTCGGCCAGGAAATCGGCATTGGTGGCAAAGCCTAGTGAACCGACGTAGATTCCGGCCCAGTTGTTTTCAGAATCAAGGTATTTATCCTTGTCTAGGAGGTTGTCGACATTGGGGGATTCGTATGGCTCAAACATCCCTTCTTGCGCCCCGGAAATATAGGTGTCGATAGGGCCGCCCCACATGATATCAAATTGGGGATTCTCTTTTTCGGCTTCCAGTCGAGCAAGCGCCTCACCGGTTGACATGCGTACATAGTTAACGGTGATGCCAAATTCTTTCTCGAACTCTTCTTTCATGCCCTGGCACCACTCTTCTTGGGGTACACACAACAAGTTAAGCTCTTTGCTTTCTTGTTGTTGGCATGCCGTCAGCAATAGGCCTAACAGCAGCAAAATAAACAATCCAAGCATATTCGCTTTTTTGATCATATCTTCCTCCTTCAATTTAGATGATGTGAGTAAAATGGGAATTTTAGCGTTCCAGTTCAAATCGTCGCCATAAACCTCCTTTCTGCGGCTTCTATCTTCTCTGGTCAAGGTGTTCAGAAATGCACCAATGTTCACGGCATTGTACGTGTTTTTAGGGTTGTGTCAATATATGGTGAAGGTTATTTGGGATTAAGCCAAATTACATTTATCTGGCAGATTTTTGTAATTTATGACAAGGTATTATCGTAAACGGCCGTATCGTTCTCCCAACGCCGCCTGCCCCATGCCGGATTGCAGCCAGCCCAAAAAACTACGTAAATCATCCTGTGGTTCCGCCCTGGCGGCAAAGTATAAGGGCGCGCTTAAAGGATAATTTTGCGCGGCCAGTTCCGCAACCACAGGCGTTATGCCATCAATGGACAGCAGTTTCTCGCCGGCAGCGGCGCCCGCCATGCCATATCCGATGGCGGCGGGATTGGCGGCCACCACTTGCAAAACGGCTGTACTGCTCGGCTGAATCTGCGCGCTGCCGGGCAAACGCTGCTCCCCCAAAATCCGCTGCGAAAAAATCTTGCGCGCGCCAGATCCAATTTCACGGCTGACCAGCGTGATCGGCGCCTCATGCCCGCCGACCTGCGCCCAGTTGTCAATTTCGCCGCTAAAGATTGCCTGCGCTTCTGCAAGCGTCAGGGTATCAACCGGATTGTCAGGATGAACAACCAAAACCAGACCATCCATAACGATCGGATTAAACCAAAAATCAGAATTGGCAGGCAAATCATGCACAAGAATGGCGTCCAACTGCCCCGCCGCCAGGTCAGCTTGTAAAGCAGCGGCATTACCCGTGATAAACTGCAAACGAATCTGATCATTATATTGGGTAAAGGGTGCGCTGATGAGGTTGGCAAGAGGCGCAGCGCTGTCCGCCAGACCAATACGCAGTGCGCGCAGCGGCGGGATGGTAGGAATTTCTGGCGGCGGAAGTGGCGATGGCTGGGAACGGCAGGCAACGGCCGTTACTACCAACAATATCCACAAAAACCTCTGCCTAACTGCACGCATACGGCCAATTTCCAACGGTCATCATCGAAAACATCACGCAAACAAAAACGTGTATATCAAATAGCCTCCGCCCAATAAAGCGCAGTAAATAACAAAAATATATAGGCTGTGACTGCGCAGCCAGCGCAGCAGAAAAGCAATGCACAAGTAACCCACAACGGCCGCCGCCAAAAAAGCGGCCAGATAAGTTTGCCACAGCGCGCCCAGATTGCCGGCGCCAACCACATCAATAATCGACAGCAAGCCGGCCCCAAAAATAGCGGGAACGCCCAACAGAAAACTGTAGCGTGCGGCGGTTTCACGGTTGAAGCCACGCGATAAACCGGCCGAGATGGTGCTGCCGCTGCGCGATATACCGGGAAAAAGCGCCAGCATTTGGAATAAACCAATCACAATAGCGTCGCTCCAGCTCATCTGGCCAACCTTTTTGACGCCGCTATAGATACGTTCACCCCAAAAGAGTAGTACGGCCGTTACCAGCAAAAAAAATGCAGCCGCCGTTGGTGAACCAAACACGGCTGCAAAAAAATCTTCAAACAACAATCCGGCCGCCGCCGCCGGAATCGACCCCACAACGATATACCAGCCCAGGCGGGAATCAGTTGTGCCCATCGGGCTGCGATCCAATAAACCGCGCAGCACGGCGACTACAATTGCCCACAAATCACGCCAGAAATAGATCAAAACCGCCAGCAGCGTACCCAAATGCGTGATGGCAATTAAGGCCAGATCCGGCTGCGCTAAACCAAAAATAGCAGGAATCAACACCAGGTGTCCCGAACTTGAAATCGGTAAAAATTCGGTTGCGCCCTGCACAATGCCTAAAAAAATGGCTTCCAAAATAGTCATATGTCACACTTCCGGGTAATTGCTCAAAAAATTGTCTGCAAATTCTCGCAGCGCACCCTTGCGAATCGCCTTGCGCATATCCGCCATCAGCGTGAGCAGGAAGTGAATATTGTGGGTGGTCAATAATATGTGCGCCAAGATTTCGTTGGCTTTAACCAGGTGACGTAGATAAGCGCGGCTGAACTGTTGGCAGGTTGGGCAGGCGCAATCGACGGTGATGGGAAGCGGGTCGCGTTCAAAGCGCGCATTGCGCAAGTTCAGGCGTCCTCCTTTGACAAAGGCCGAGCCGTGCCGCGCCAGGCGTGTGGGCAGCACGCAATCAAAAATGTCAATTCCACGCAAAACGCCGTTGACCAGGTCTTCCGGGGCGCCAACCCCCATCAGATAACGCGGTTTATCAGCCGGTAAAATGGGATTGATCCACTCCAGCACCTGAGCCATTTCTGCTTTGGTTTCGCCCACCGCCAAACCGCCAATCGCATATCCGGGCAAATCCAATCCGATCAAAAATTGGGCGCTCTCACACCGCAAATCTTCAAAAACGCCCCCCTGCACGATGCCAAAAAGCGCCTGATCGCCGCGCGTTTTGGCGGCCAGGCAGCGCTCGGCCCAGGTGTGCGTGCGCGTCAGAGATTCTTTGACATACGCATATTCATTGGGCGGCGGGCATTCGTCAAACATCATGATGATGTCGGCGCCCAGATTTTCCTGGATGGCAATGCTTTTTTCGGGCGTGAAGCGGTGGGAGGAACCGTCATGATGGGATTGAAAGGTAACGCCGTCGGCGTTTATTTTGCGCGTTTTGCTCAGGCTGAACACTTGAAAACCGCCGCTGTCGGTGAGAATGGGAGCATCCCAGCCCATAAACTGGTGCAGACCACCTAATTCGCCTATGATTTCGTCGCCGGGGCGCAAGTAAAGATGGTAGGTATTGCTGAGGAGCAGCGCAACGCCCAGCGCGTGCAGATCACTCGGCCGCATCGCTTTGACGGTGGCCTGGGTGCCTACAGGCGCAAATACCGGGGTTTCGATGGCGCCATGTGGGGTATGGAAACGGCCGTTCCGCCCGCCGCTGCCTCCATCTTTCGCCAAAATCTCAAACGAAAAATCAAACGCCATTGGAAAGAATCGCTTCCAGTTCACCAATGCGCGCCTGAATCAGGCTGACCAAATCAGACAGCATGGCTGTGTCAAAGCGAAATTCTGCACCCGCTGCGGCAAAAAGTTCCGGTAACGGCCGTGTACCTGCCAGAGAAAGCGCCTGCCGGTAGCGAGCAACGGCTTCCGCCTGATCTTGCAGCGCATTGCGCCACACCTGCAGTGCGCCAACCTGCGCCATGCCATATTCGATATAATAAAACGGATTTTGGAAAATATGCAGCTTTCGATGCCAGCCGCTCATGCGCAGCGCTTCCAGACCCGACCAATCTACATCAGGCAAAAAACGCTGCCACAAATCATCCCAGACCGCATCACAGCGGGAAGCAGCCTCAGCCTCTTCCGGGTGAGTGTAAACCCAGTGCTGGAAAGCATCCACCACAGCCATATATGGCAGGAAGAGAATGATTCCTTCCAGATGTTCAATTTGCGCCCGTGCCGCTTCCTCAACCGTATAAAATGCGCCAAACGCCTTTGTTAAATAGGGAGCGGAAAGCAGCTCCATACTCATTGAAGCCACCTCACAAAATTCCATCGGCGCATTTAGCTGCCAAACATAAGGCAGTTCACTCGCTTCAAATACATGAAAAGCGTGGCCCGATTCATGCAGCATCGTTTGTACATCATCGTGGGTTCCCACACCGTTCATGAAGATATACGGCTGCCGCCGCAGATAAAGCGTACTGCAAAAACCGCCCAACGCCTTGCCGCTGCGGGTATCGAGGTCCAAAAGCTGTTCTTCCGCCATTGTGGCCACGTGGCGCGCCAGCGCCGGGTCTACCTGTTGGAAAATATTGATGGTCCCCTGCACCAGTTCATCCTGGTTTGCATACGGTTTGAGCGGCGGCGCGGCGCTGGTATCTACATCAATATCCCAGGGACGCAAACTGTCCAATCCCAGTCGCTCCCGCTTGCGCGCATAAATCTGCGCTGCTGCAGGAACAACAACTTCTTCAATGGCTTTATGGAATGTCTGGCAGTCAGCGGGGGTGTAATCGAAACGGCCGTATTCCCGAAAAACATAGGCGCGGAAATCAGGCAGCCCCGCGTTTACAGCAAGTTGCCGGCGAATTTGTAACATCTGCCCATACAGCCGGTCCAGGTCCGCACGGCTGTCCGCCCAAAGCTGCATCATTGCTTTCCAGGCACGCCGCCGCACCGCGCGATCTTTTTCACGCAAAAAAACCGACAATTGGCTCAGGTTTTTTTCCTCGCCTTCCCACTCCACCAGCATACCGCCCGTGATTTTGTCATATTCATTGGCCAGTTTGGCCAGCTCAATCTGCAACGGAACATTTTCCTCACGGAACAGATCGGCTTCATTCCGAATTTTCTGCAGCACGATTTGCATATTTTTTATCATCGGCGGCGTCTTTTTCCACGGCCAGCAGGCTTTTCTTTAATTCCTGGTCTGCTGTCATGGCCGGAGGCATGATTTGGTCGACATAATCAAGATAAATTTGTTCCTTGGTTTCATCCTTTGTATCGAGCGCTTTTTCGATATAGATCATGGCGCCGGCCTCCATAACGAGAGAGGAAAGCTGGGACCATTCATGCAGCCAGCGCGGCAGGGATTCAGCAGTTGGGGCTTGCTGCTGCAGTGCTGCAAAATATGGGGCAAAGGTTTCCCATTTGGTTGCTGCAAGACCATCAATAGATTGAGGTAAAGGGGGCAAAGTCATAAAAATATCTCCCTACTATATTCTTGAGAGTAAGAAAAAAGCCCTTGCTTTTGGGCAAGGGCTTTTTCGTAATAAACAATTAGAGGCGACGACGGGATTCGAACCCGTGAATGAGGGTTTTGCAGACCCTTGCCTTACCACTTGGCCACGTCGCCAGAAACAGAACGGCAGGCCAATTGCCTGCCGTTTCTAAAGAGCGGGCGACGGGATTCGAACCCGTGGCCTTCTCCTTGGCAAGGAGACGTTCTACCACTGAACCACGCCCGCATACTCAACTCAGTTGCCTTTTTACTAAATAATGAATCGATGCCAGGACCCAGACTCGAACTGGGGACACCTGCATTTTCAGTGCAGTGCTCTACCAACTGAGCTATCCCGGCCAGGCAAGGGACCAAGCTAATTGTTAAGGACGTCGCGGATTCTAACTAATGGGGTTTGAAATGTCAAGTGGTTATGTTAAAAACTCACCTTTTTCAAACGGACAAACGCTGGGCGCGTTCACTGGCCAATGTAAACTCCAAGTTAAGATTCGGTGGACTGCTACATATTGCGGCGATACTGCCCGCCAACTGCATACATGGCCTGCGTAATCTGGCCCAGCGAACATACCTTAACAGTTTCCATCAGAGTTTCGAAGGTGTTTTGGTTGTGAACGGCCGTTTCCTGCAGCTGCTCCAATGCCTGTCTGCTGCGTTCAGGATTGCGCGCATAAAGCGCCTCGACCTGTTCAATCTGGAACTCCTTTTCAACTTCCGATGAACGAATCACCTCTTGCGGCACAATCGTTGGCGAGCCTTCATCAGATAAGAAGGTATTCACGCCAATAATGGGTAGTTCACCCGTGTGTTTGAGCTGCTCATAATACAGAGACTCCTCCTGAATTTTTCCCCGCTGGTACATCGTCTCCATCGCGCCCAAAACGCCGCCCCGCTCGGTGATGCGATCAAACTCAACCAGCACTGCTTCTTCCACAAGATCAGTCAGCTCTTCAATGATGAACGCGCCTTGCAGCGGATTTTCATTCCTGGTCATGCCCAATTCATGGTTAATAATCATTTGAATCGCGATGGCGCGCCGCACAGATTCCTCTGTGGGCGTGGTGATTGCCTCGTCATACGCGTTGGTATGCAGCGAATTGCAATTATCGTAGATGGCGTACAGCGCCTGCAAGGTTGTGCGAATATCGTTGAAACCAATTTCCTGCGCGTGGAGAGAGCGGCCGCTTGTCTGGATATGGTACTTTAACTTTTGGGCGCGCTCGTTGGCTTTGTACTTGAGCTTCATCGCCTTGGCCCAAATGCGCCGTGCAACGCGTCCAATCACAGCATACTCCGGATCGACGCCGTTCGAGAAAAAGAATGAAAAATTGGGCGCAAACTGGTCGATGTCCATACCGCGCGACAAATAATATTCGACAAATGTGAAGCCGTTCGCCAGCGTAAACGCCAACTGGCTGATGGGATTGGCCCCAGCTTCGGCAATGTGGTAGCCGGAAATCGACACCGAATAAAAATTGCGCACATTGTGGTCAACGAAATATTGCTGCACATCCCCCATCAGCCGCAGCGAAAATTCCGTCGAAAAAATGCACGTGTTTTGCGCCTGGTCTTCCTTCAGGATATCGGCCTGCACCGTGCCGCGCACCGCAGCCAGCGTGCGCGCCTTAATCCCGGCATACACATCGGGCGGCAGAACCCGGTCGCCGGTGATGCCCAACAGCAGCAAGCCCAGCCCATCATTGCCTTCCGGCAAATCGCCATGATAATACGGCCGTTTCAGGCCACGATCCTCATAAAGCGCACGCAGCTTTGCCTCAACCAAATGCTCCAACTCATGTTCGCGAATATACAATTCACACTGCTGGTCAATGGCGGCGTTCAAGAAAAACGCCAGCATCGTCGTCGCCGGGCCATTGATCGTCATCGACACCGACGTAGCCGGATCACATAAGTTAAAGCCGCTGTACAGCTTTTTGGCGTCATCCAAACTGGCAATGGACACGCCGGAATTGCCGATTTTGCCATAGATATCCGGCCGCCGCGCCGGGTCTTCCCCATAAAGCGTAACCGAGTCAAACGCTGTCGAGAGCCGCCGCGCCGGCATCCCCAGCGAAACATAGTGGAAACGTTTGTTAGTGCGCTCCGGCCCACCTTCCCCTGCAAACATGCGCGTTGGGTCTTCTCCTCTGCGTTTAAATGGAAAAACGCCGGCTGTGTACGGAAATTCGCCCGGCACATTTTCTTGCAGGTTCCATTTCAGAATATCTCCCCAGGCCTGGTATTTTGGCAGCGACACCCTTGGTAGATGATTATGCGAAAGAGTCTCGCTGTGGGTTTGTACAGCAATGTCACGCCCGCGCACCTGGTAAACAAATTCATCGGCCCGATAACGCGCTGTCTTGTGCGTCCAGCCTTCCAATATCGCCGCATTGCTCCGGGTTAACCCCAGATTAACCTGCGCATACAGCGCCTGCAGCTCCGTGAGCAGGCGATCCTTATCTTCCAGATCGCTCTCTTGCAGCACGGCAATGGATTGTTGAATGCCATACAACTTATTGGCGATGGCTGCCTGTTCACTCGTCCAGGCGTTATAACCCCGTATGGCGTCGGTAATTTCTGACAAATAACGCACGCGGCGCGGTGGTATGATGAATACTTTCTCCGATTCACCTTCGGCCAGATTAAGCCCGGGCCACAAATCGGCTCCTGTCATCTGGCTGATGGTTTGCATGCAGGCGCGAAAAAGCTGATTGGTTCCGGGGTCATTAAACTGGCTGGCGATGGTGCCATACACGGGCAGGTCGTCGTCAACGGCCGTCCACAGCCCCCGATTGCGCTTGTACTGCTTTTTTACATCCCGCAGCGCATCTTTGCCGCCCCGTTTGTCAAACTTGTTGACCGCGATAACATCGGCAAAATCAAGCATATCGATCTTTTCAAGCTGCGTCGCGGCGCCATACTCCGGCGTCATCACATAGAGTGCAACATCGGAAAAATCGACAATTTCCGTATCGGATTGGCCAATCCCCGACGTTTCCAGGAGGATGAGGTCAAACTGGGCTGCCTTGAGAATCGCCAGCACTTCGGGAATGTGCCGCGACAGGGCCAAATTGCTCTGCCGGGTGCCCAGCGAACGCATGTAGACGCGTTCGTTGTAGACAGCGTTCATACGGATACGATCGCCCAGCAGCGCGCCGCCTGTTTTACGTTTGGAGGGATCGACAGAAACAATCGCGATGTGTTTATCCCCAAAATCAAGCAAAAAACGGCGCACCAGTTCATCAACCAACGAGGATTTGCCCGCGCCGCCCGTGCCGGTGATACCCAAGATCGGCGGCTGGACCAAACCTTCCAGCCGGCGATGCACCGCCTCCATAATTGGTTCAACCAGGTCCGGTTCATTTTCAACGGCCGAAATCAAGCGCCCCAGCGCCCTATCAGTCACCCACTTTTTCACAGCCGGCAAGATCGCTGCAACCGCCTGCCCATTGCCCGCCGCAGACGCCATGTCGCCATAGGCTTCTTCAATTGCGGTCTGCCATTTTTCTACATCCAGCTTGCCGGTGGGAAAATCCGCTTTTTGCAGTAGATCGTTGATCATGCCTTGCAGACCCATTTTGCGGCCATCATCGGGTGAATAGATACGCGCAATGCCATAATCGTGCAGCGCCTGGATTTCATCCGGCAAAATGGTGCCGCCGCCGCCGCCAAAAATTTGGATGTGGCCGCACCCTTTTTCTGCCAGCAGATCATACATGTACTTAAAAAATTCGATATGGCCGCCCTGATAGCTGGTAATGGCAATGGCCTGCGCATCTTCCTGGATCGCCGTGGTAACGATTTCGTGTACGCTGCGGTTGTGACCCAGGTGGATCACTTCAGCGCCGGAGGCTTGCAAAATACGGCGCATAATGTTGATGGCCGCGTCATGACCGTCGAAGAGAGAAGCGGCCGTTACGATCCGAATTTTGTTGTGAGGTTTGTAGGGCGTAGCTTGCATTATGGGAAGACTCCTTCAGGCTGCCGCCTGCGGCCATTCGGCTCCATCGTAATAGCGCGTTCCGCGATGGCCTTTGCGCGAAATGGGCAATTCCAGCCGTTCCCCGGGGCAGGCAACCATAATTAAAGTACGTGGTTTACCCGAACTGGGATTTACCGTGCCCGCAATCAACTCTTTTATCACGCAGCGCCCGATCATTTGATCATTGAAAATCGTGTAAACAAAGTCACCTGCGTTAAGTTTTGAGGGCTTGCCGGCCATGTGAAATTCAAACTCAGCAACTGTACCATCATACAATGCTTCGACCGCCTCGATCCCACGGGAAGCGGGAATGGTTTTTGTAATGCCAAAACCCATGATATTTTTCTCCCTTGATCAATAATTATTACGTCTTTGGCCGCTGCGGCGGCGTTTCCGCTTGCGTTTGTCCACATTTGATTTTTCGGGAGCTGGTTCCGGCACAGGCGGAGGCGCGTGCAATGATTGTTGATATGAATCATCCAGCAGCATGGCCATCAGCGCCAGACCTTCGTCACTTTCGCTGAGGCTTCTGGCGAGCGGAATAAAACGTAACATGCGTTCAGCCTGCAATTTGTCACGCTGTCGCAGTTGGGTTTCCATCAGAACGATCATACGTTCGGCGACCACGGTTGCAACATCTTCGTCAGTCGGCAACGGCCGTTCCTGTAAATCAATATGGTACCGTTTTGCAATGCGCTTCAGCTTCACCCGTTCCAAAAAATCAACCAGCGTCATTGCAACACCGCTGGCCCCGGCGCGACCGGTGCGTCCGGCGCGGTGAATATAAGCCTCCGGATCCTCCGGCGGCTCATATTGAATCACATGCGACAAATCCGGTATATCAATACCGCGCGCAGCCACATCCGTCGCCACCAAAAAGCGTAACTTGCCCTTGCGCACGCGGTTCAGCACCTTCTCACGCGCTTGCTGTGATAAATCTGAGCTCAACTCGTCTGCGTCATACCCAAAACGACGCAATACAACCGCCACATAATGCACCTTATCACGCGTGTTGCAGAAGATAATCGCCGAATCCGGATTTTCAATTTCAATAATGCGCACCAGAGAGCGATCTTTATCCGTTCCCGGCACATCATAATAAATGTGTTCCGTTTCAACAACATGCACATTATCGCTGCTTAAGCCTAGAAAAACCGGCTCATGCAAAAATTGTCTGGCTAACCGCATCACATAAGGCGGGAAGGTGGCTGAAAACATATGCCCTTCCACCCGTCGCGCAGGTAAATAGCGCTGTACTTCACGCATATCAGGGTAAAAACCCATAGAAAGCAGCCGGTCAGCCTCATCAAAAACAAGAATCTTCAAGTTTTCCAGCGAAAGTGAACGCCGCAGTAAATGGTCTAAGATACGTCCGGGCGTGCCGACTACCAGTTGCGCGCCTTGGCGGAACGCTTCAAGCTGGGCGCCATAGCCAACGCCGCCATATACAGCAACGACCTGTACGCCTTGCTCACCAGCTAATAGCGCGGCGTCATTGGCAACTTGCATAGCAAGCTCCCGCGTCGGCGTTAGAACCAACGCCTGGCACGCATTTTGCAGCGGGTTAATACGCTCCAAAATTGGCAGCACAAATGCGCCAGTTTTGCCGCTGCCGGTTCTTGACTGCACCATAATATCTCGTCCGGCCAGGATATAAGGGATGGCCCGTGATTGAACCGGCATCAATTGTGTCCAACCGGCGCGCGTCATTGCCTGTCGCCAAGATTCCGGCAGGTCAGCTTCACTTATTTGCGGCAAATCCTCTGACGAATCAAGAATAACTTTTGAGTTTTGCGCCTCCACCTGACTCGCGGTTTGAACTGTTTTCTGCAGGGAGGCAGCATTTTTAATGTTGTCACTCGACCCATCAGCAGGAATTGATTGTGTTTGATCTATCATATATGCTCCATTTTATAACGGTTCCCCTCCCCAAATATTAACATGTCTGTAAAGTTTTTACATTTTTTGGACATTTTACAGATTAATGGTACGCTAAGGTGATTTTATTTTAGGTATGGTCCCGTGTAAGCAGGGAACCATGCGATTTAGTTTTGGAGAGAATAGTAAGTTGACGAAAAAAATATATGTTGGGAATCTCTCATATC
Source organism: uncultured Chloroflexia bacterium (assembly GCA_963701435.1). Taxonomy (GTDB): domain Bacteria; phylum Chloroflexota; class Anaerolineae; order Promineifilales; family Promineifilaceae; genus JAACFF01. The sequence goes on from CAVPAL010000007.1 coordinate 481,930, forward strand.
AGGCTACGGAAGAACAAGTTCGGGGTCTATTTGAAGAGTATGGAAGTGTCGAGTCTATTGCCATGATCAATGATCGTGACACCGGACGTTTTCGTGGTTTTTGTTTTATTGAGATGAGCCCTGCAGATGCGGATGCTGCCATTTCAGCTTTGGATGGTAAAGAAATTGATGGTCGGAACCTTCGTGTAAATGAAGCTCGTCCGCGCGAAGATCGCTCACGTGGTCGCAGCGGCGGCGGCAGCTACGGCGGCAATCGCAAACGTAGTAATAATTACGGCGGCGGCAGCGGCGGCAGCAGCGGCGGCAATCGCTGGTAGAAATAAGTTGCATTTGTAGTTGGCGGCAGCCAATTAACAAAAGCATTGAACGGCCGTTTCATCTAATGCAGTTGAAACGGCCGTTTTTTGATCCCTTTTTCCATCTACCCAAAAATATTTATGGATTCAAACCAGATTCACTTCGAGCAAATAACCACGCCTACACTGCTGCTTGATGAACAAAAGGCGCGCGCCAATATTGGCCGGATGGCTCAAAAAGCCGCCGCCAACCATGTAAACCTACGACCCCATTTTAAAACACACCAATCAGGCCATATTGGCGCCTGGTTTCAGGAGTATGGCGCCGCCGGGATTACGGCTTCTTCAGTCACTATGGCCGCCTACTTTGCCCAATTCGGCTGGGATGACATCACAATCGCGTTTCCGGTTAACCCACGCCAATTTGACATAATAAACAAGCTGGCAGGCGAAATCCGCTTAAATTTGCTGGTAGAAACGGCCGTAACCCCCGTTTCCCTTGCACAGACGCTCACCCATCCTGTTCATATCTGGATCAAGATTGACGCCGGCTACGGCCGTACCGGCATTCTGTGGTCAGATAGCTCCGCACTCACAGCGGTCGCGCAGGCAGTGCAGCAAGCTCCAAATTTAACCTTGAGCGGTCTTCTCACCCATGCCGGACACAGCTATCACGGTCCCGATCCGGTCGCTATCGAACAAATCTATCAGCAGACAGTCAGGCGCATGAACGCGGCGCGGGCAGTTTTACGGGAGCTGGGAATCGAAACGGCCGTTTCTGTTGGCGATACACCCGGCTGCAGCGTTGCGGCGGATTTGGGAAATGTGGACGAAATTCGTCCCGGCAATTATGTTTTTTACGATCTCATGCAGCAGCAGATAGGCGCATGTCGCGATGAAGATATTGCGGTAGGCGTGGCGTGCCCTGTTGTGGCCAAACACGCCGCCGGCAGGCGCATTATTTTATACGGAGGCGCGGTGCATTTGAGCAAAGATGTGATGCAGGTAAACGGCCGTCCCTGTTACGGCCGTGTCGCGCTGCTGCATAAAAAGGGTTGGGGCCAACCCTTTGCTGAAAGCATGTTAACTTCGCTCTCGCAGGAACACGGCATTGTAACGGCAGAAGCAGGATTATTTGAAGCCGTCAATGTGGGTGATTTGCTGTTGGTCTTGCCGGTACATAGCTGTCTAACTGTGGATCTTTACCCTGAATATTTGACTTTTTCCGGCCAGCGCATTCCCAAAATGCGCACCAATTAAGGCTGAAAAAGGTTAACTCCGCCGCAAAGATGCCCACTCTTCATAAAGCTGACCTTCACCACGACCCGATCGAGCAATTTTCACGCTGGTATCAAGAAGCAAGAAATCATAATTTGCCGCAGCCCAACGCCATGAGTCTGGCAACGGCCGCCGCCGATGGCGCTGTTTCTTCCCGGCTCGTCCTGCTGCGCCTATTTGACCAGGATGGATTTGTCTTCTTTAGCGGTTATGAAACCCAAAAAGCGCGCGACATCAACGCCAATCCCAAAGCAGCGCTGCTGTTTCCCTGGCTAGCGTTGGAGAGACAGGTACGGGTGGAAGGAACGGCCGTACAGATTTCTAAAACTGAATCTATCCAATTTTTTGCCGCCCGTCGCCGCGGCAGCCAGTTGGGCGCCTGGCTGACCCAATCCAGCGAAATTATTTCCTCGCGCCACATTTTGCACGCGAAAATGGCCGAACTCAAACGCAAATTTCAGGCCGGTCAGGTTCCATTTCCCAGCGCCTGGGGCGGCTATCGCCTGATTCCCACACGCCTTGAATTCTGGCAGGCCAGCCCTGATGGGCTTCACGACCGTTTTGAATACACGAAAAAAACAGACGCCGGATGGAATCTGCAGCGGCTGCTGCCCTAAGCGATGTTAACTAACAAATTATGTGATGTGGTGGATGATAAACGGCCGTTAACCGTAGCTAAGCGGCAGTTGCAGGCGTGATACCCATCAGCTAGAATGCGCGCGCAGGCATAAAGGCGGACAACATATTGCTCGATTCACCCACACCCAAAGTGGAAGACCAAATCCCATTGCTCCCGCCTGACGAAGGCCAGGGCTTCGTACAGGCAGCCGCCATATTGGCGGCAGGCAACATCACAAGTCGTTTGTTGGGATTGGCGCGCGAGACAGTCAAAGCAAATTTGTACGGCGCATCTGGTCTTTTGAGCGCGTTCGAAGTGGCCGCCTATGTGCCTATCAGCCTCTATGACCTGATCATCGGCGGCATGGTTAACTCAGCACTGGTTCCGGTCTTCAGCGATTACGCCCCCAAGGAAAAACGACCTGAGCTGTGGGCAGTGCTCAGCACCGTCCTCAGCGTCGCTACGGTCATTTTACTGCTGGTTGTAGGCCTGGTGGAGCTTTTTGCGCCTCAAATTGCGTGGCTGGTCGGCGCCAATGAATTTGATGATCCCGCCTTAACGGAAACGGCCGTGCGTCTTATGCGCATGGTTGCCCCCGCCGTCCTTTTTCTAAGCATTGGAAGCATCCTGACGGGCGCGCTCTATGCTTTGAAACGGTTTACTATTCCCGCCTTTTTGGGCGCTGTTTTTAACGGCACAATCGTTATTGTCGCATTGGCGCGGCCTGATCAAATTGAGAGCCTGGTATGGGGCATTTTACTCGGTTCGCTCCTGCAAATCGTCGTGCAGCTCCCTGCCTTGCGAGACGCGCGACTGCGCTGGCATTTCGATTGGCAGCATCCCGCCGTACGCCGCATTTTGCGTCTCTACGCGCCTATTCTGGCTGGATTGGTGATAAACCAACTGGCAATTGCGCTCAGCTATAATCTGGCCACGCGCACTGGCGATCAGAGCATTTCCTATATGAAGTTTGCCACAACGTTGTACCAGTTTCCGCTGGGATTGATTGTCACAGCATTGTCGATTGCCATCCTGCCAACGCTTTCGCGCCAGGCAGCAGGGCAGTTGGAGGCGTTCAAACAATCGCTTTCCGGCGGCGTGGGGCTGGTTATTGCGCTCATTTTGCCTGCGACGGCCGGTTTGTTTGCGCTGGCGGCGCCAATTGTGGCGCTTTTGTTCCAACATGGCGCGTTTACAATGAACGATACAACGGTGACGACGCTGGTTTTGCGGGTCTATTTAATTGGCCTGCCGTTTGCGGCTGTGGACCAAATGCTGGTGTTTGCTTCCTATGCGCGCAAGGATACCTGGCATCCGGCGCTGGTGGGTGTGATAGCATCTGTAATTTATTCGATAACGGCCGTTCTGCTGCTGCGCCCGTTGGGTTTATTAAGCCTGATGGTGGCCGATTCGGTAAAACACATTGTTCACATGGTCATTATGCGCTGGATTCTTAACAAACAGTTGGGCGGCTTTTCCGGTTATGGCATTACCACCACGCTGTTAAAATCATTGCTTGCCGCGATTCTAACCGGGTTGGTGGCTTATTTTGCGGCCGGTTTTGTAACGGCCGTTGTCGATGTTTCAGGATTTGCGGCCAGAATACTGCCGGTTCTCGCCGGCGGTTTAGCCGGTTTGATTGTTTACAGCGCGTTAGTCTTTTTACTGGATATCAAAGAAACCAAAGCGCTGCGCTACATCATTTCTCGTCGCCGAGGATAAAATGCTTACGCCAATTCAATCAAATATTTAAAAATCATCTATTGAACAGCTGCTTTAAATCAGGTAAAATGCGGCCACATTACACCCCAAATTTCCAGTTAGGTAATTCCCAGAAAGTTTTTTGAATGCCTGCAAAACGAAATCTGGGAATTCCTCAAGGAAGCCGCGAATTTGTGATAGTGTTATTTCAAAAAACTTTTCGCGGTTTACCTAAACCTAAAAAGGGATAACATGACCGATTTTCAACTCCGCATACAAAAAGGACCAGACCCTGGCACAAATATTACTCTAACCTCAGCCAGTCTAATTTTAGGGCGTGACCCGATGGTTGACATAACAATCAACAACTCCGAGGTTTCACGGCAGCATGCACAGCTTGCGCGCACGCTTTCAGGCTATCAGATACAAGACCTGGGCAGCACCAACGGCACCTATATCGACGGTATTCGGTTGGGCGGTGAAACGGTTGATCTGAAGCCAGGTCAGATCATTGGCCTGGGCAGCGGCGTCACCTTGCTCTACCAGGAAATACCCGCTGAGGAAGAAGATCCACTAAAAACAGTTCTTGACGCTCGTACGCCGCCTGTACCATTTGAAGAACCTTCGACGGAAATATTGCCGTCACAAGAGCAGTCAATCGATGAGTATCTCCCAGATGAGGCAGACCAACCCCCTGAAGAGCCGGCGATGCCGCTAGTCACAGGGCAAGAGGATGAGATCGTTGTGGCAGCTTATGGGCGCGAAGAATTGGTCATTCCACCATTTGAGCCGGATGTTGAGGAGGAACTGGCGAGTCAACCTGTCGTACCACCCTATGATCCTGCTGCGCCGGTGGAGCCGCAAATCATATATGAAACGCCGCCAGAACCGGAAGTTGAACCAGTTGAAGAACCGGATGTGCAGCCGCTTGTCTACAGCTGGGATGCACTGCCGGAAGATGCAACCATTCTCGACGAATCAATAGAAATGGAAACGGCCGAACCTGCACCCGCACCCATCGCGACCGAACCACCATCGGAAGAACCTATCGCCGCCACACCAGTCACAAGAAAACCGGATACAGCAAACGTCATCATCGACCAGGGCGGCAGCCCAAAATCAAACAACCGGCGCACCATCCTGATTCTTGCGACGATATTTATTCTCTTATGCTGCTGCTGTTTTATATTATCAATCTTCATGTTTTATGTGGGCGGCGACATATTGCTGCGCGAAATGGGATTGATTCTGCCATAAAAAAAGACCGGGACATCAATCCCGGTCTTTTCGTTTAAAAACGACAGGCGCGTAAATTCGCGGCAATCATTACGAAGCAGCCGCTCACCGGCTGCGCGCCAATTTATACATCTGACGGATCGTTTTCCTCGATAACAATTCCTTCCACAATATCAGGGTCATCATCAAACTCGACTGCTGACGCATTGCCCTCATTGGACACATAACCACGACGCGCGCGCATGGCTGTGATATGGCGCGCTACGGTATCCTGCGGGCTAAGTTCAATAAACACCTTTGCGCCTACCAACATCACCGTGAGGTCGTCAAACTGACCCAGTCCCAAAACCCAATCAGGCAGGATGTCGAGCGGCATCAGCAGATAAACGAATGCGAGAAAAGGGACAATTTTCAAATAAAGCGGCACTTCCGGATCCCTGATAAGATAATATACCAGCCGGACTTGTTCCCATACTTCTTGCCAAAAACTAGGCTCCCGCGAATATTGTGTTACAGAGGTTGTTTGATTCACTGGTTTATTCCTTTGATTATCACTCATGTCTCTCACCTTGTTATACGTGAAATAGGATCTGGAGTTGCAGAATATAATACCATGATTAGGAGAAATCGGTAAAGCCACACTTTCACCAATCTAAGTCTGGTTGCACCTGCTTGCGGCAATGTTACAATCCAGAATAATCGTTTCATTATCAGGTACCTGCTATGTCATTGATTCTAATTGTAAAGTTGCTGGTTGTCATCTTCTTCCTAATTATGTTTTTGCGCCGACCATCGGTAGCGTGGGGTGTGGGTTTATTAACCGTTACCACAGCCATTTTGCTGGACACATTGCTGAATACTTTTGATCATGTTGAACTGCAAGCAGAGTTTGGCTTTTTCTACTACGTGGTTGCCGGCGCTTTATTTGGTGGAGCTGCTATCTGGTTATGGGGCGTCTTACGGCCGTTTCTAAACCCATCCCAACCACAAGCCTATGCCAACAACCGGGCAAAACCGCAAACGGCCGTACCCGCCGCCTCTTCAAATCCATCTGGCGGAAACAACAGCGCTGTCGACCGGCAAATGGTGTTTGATCAAATTCGCACACGCTTCGGCTATGAAGATGTACTCGATTTGATGTTTGACATGGGCATTAACGAAAATGACGTCATGTCACTAGATCAAAACATCAACGATCTCATCATCCGCATTATGGATCAGGCCGAACTAAATGGTCAGAGCGGCGCTCTGGCCCTCGCCGTTGAACGCATATTAACGCCCATGCCGCCCGAAAATTTGCCGCGCCTGGAAAAAATTAATGCCGATTCCCCCCCGACCGTTTTGCGACAATATTTGTTGGCGCATTACAATCTGGCCGAATTGGAGCAGATGGCAGTTGATCTGGACGTGGATTGGGAAGAACTGGGTGTGAGCGGCAAAAAGGGCAAAGTCCGTAACCTGCTTTTATACCTCTACCGCCGCAACCGCATTAATGAATTGATCGATTTGATGCGCCTCCAAATCGAACCGCCGGCATCCCCGGAGCCGACAGCCCAGGAAAGTGACGCCTGATGAAAAATAAAGCCTTGATACTGGTTTGGGGCCTTTTAAGCATGACATTAAGTTCTGCACTGGCCCAGGAAGCGCCTGTGCTGGAACTGCGCCTCACGCGCGATTGGGGTTTGGGCGCCGGGAACAATATCGAAGGTACTTTTTCTTATCGGGTAACAGCGCCGGACGAGGTCGCGCGAGTCGTTTATTTAATGGATGGGGAAGCTATTGCGGAAAGCGAAAGCCCTCCTTATCGCTACCAGTTCAACACCAGTGATTTTCCCCCAGGTCTGCATACGATGAGCGCCGCCGGTTATACCGACGACGAGAAAGAACTTCTATCCAACACGATTACGCGCAACTTTCTGGCGCCTGAAACAGCCCGCAAGACGACTGTCTGGATTGTTGGCGGCATTTTTGCTATTGTCGCTGTTGGCTGGGTGGCCACTTTTTTGTTGTCCACAAGAGGCAAAAGCAGCCAGCAGGCGGCGGTAAGCGGCGCGCAAGGCACGGCCGTTTGCCCCACCTGCGGCAAACCATATGCCCGCCATCTCTGGGCGCCAAATTTTGGTCACACAAAGTATGACCGCTGCCCTCACTGTTACAAATGGCATATGGTTAGGCGCGCATCTCAGCCTGAAATTGACGCCGCGCTGAAGATTTTATACGGCGAAGAGGATGGGGAAACGGCCGTTGTTCCGCCCAGCCCTGAGGAAATCTTGCGCAAACAACTCGATGATTCACGCTTCGATAAGTAATCTTAGGGCGGCAGCATTTGCTCTACCCACCAGCGTGTTTCAATTGGCCGCAGATATTGTCCCAAATAATTATCTTCCCCCAGCCACATCTCAAAATGCAAATGTGCATCTTCCGCTGCGCTCACCAACGAGGCCGGTGAACCAGAATTACCCACTTCACCAATCTTCTGCCCACGCGTAACCGCAACACCCGGGGCGATGCCCGGCGCTAAAGCGCTCAGGTGCGCGTAGCGCGTGATGACGCCGTTTTCATGTTCAATCCAAACCTGCCGGCCCAAATATAGATTCAGAATTTCATCTGTTGTATAACCACGCGCCTGGGTATCGTTATACCACGCGCCCAGATCAAACGCTGTCGGCGGGACATAATCAACATCAGCCCACATCACCACGCCGTCTCCTGCCGCAACCACATCCGTTCCGGGCTGCCAATAAAAATCCAGACCATGATGCACGCCCAGGCGATAATGTCTCGGCGCGCCAGGCATCTGAAAATCTCGAAATGTAATATTGGATCCACCAATCGGTACGCGAAAATTTGTCAGCGCAGCAAGAAATTCCAGATCATGAGGCTGCGGCAAATCGAGCAAGTCGCCGCCGGGAACAGCCGCCAGGCGCTGCGGCTGATCAAGAAAATACAGCCGGTCACGCGCGGCAAAAACAAGCTGCGACCCATCGCCTGCTGCCCAGAACACAGATACGGGAGCATCTTGTGGTAACTGGTAAATTTCCAGCAGTTCACCGCTGCGTGGTTCCAAGGCCAGCAAGCGTAAGCCATTTTGATCGAGAACGTAAACGGCCGTTTCCGTGGCCACAATCTGCAATGGATTCTCAATCGGCGCGCGCGGATTAAATGTTTTAATGTGGCTCGTATCCTGGTACAAATACAACTGGCCTTGCGGCGCATGCAATTCGCGCAGCAGTACATAAACCTGATCGCCGTAACTGCTCACATCCACGGCGCGCGCTTCCGGCAAATTCCACAGCGGCGTACTTTCCTGGCCATATTGGGACACAAATTTATAATTCGTTTCCAGCAGCGAACGCACATACGCCGCCGGGTTATCGGGGTCCAAGTTGTCGGGAGCGTCTAAAGCCACAAAATAATGACCTGAAGAGGCTTCACTGGGGCGATCATAACGGTCAAGATGCCATGACGCGTCTGCAAATTCATACCGGTAAACATCCCCGGCGCGGTCCAGCACAAGCAGATGGTCTTGCATCAAAGCAAGATCCACCGGTTCTAAAACGCGGACGCCTTCAACCTCATCATCCTCTTTTAGGAGCAATTGCGGGGGCGCAGGTGCGGCTAAATCTAGAACCAAAACGCGACCGCCGTCGATCAGATAGGCAGTTTCATCCGCTATCTCAAGGGCGATCGGATGTATAAAATTGCCGCTTTGATACTGCCAGATGCCGGTATTTTCAGCATCAAGCCGCGCGAAATCGGCAAACCATTGCTCCGCCAATGCAGCCAGGCGATCATCTTGCGGATTAGACAATTTCGGCAATGGCATTGGCGTTACGGTTACTGTCGGAATTAGCGTCGCTGTCGGGGGAACGGCCGTTTCCGTGGGGGGTAAAGCAGTTTGAGTCGGCTCAACAGACGGCTGTGGGGAAACCTGGACCACAGCAGCAAACTGCGGGGTGGGCGTTACAGCAGGATTAACGGCCGTTTCTCGCGCCCAAATCAGCCCAATTCCAATCATAAAAAGGACGCCGGCGCCCACAAAAAGCAGCACTGGCCACAGCGATTTTGAAGATTCTTCTGCCTGCCTCTCTTCCACGCCCACATTCTATCTGAATCAAGGCAAAAAGAAAGGCCGCACCGCTTTAAGTAAGCGATGCGGCCTATACACAAAGGAGGGCAATAATGACAACGACCTTGTCGGGCTGTTTTGCGCGGTGCAAACCCCCAGAGGATTGCCCGACAAGGATATAGCAAATTCGCCATCATGTAACTTCACCAGATACAATAAAATTATACCAGGCATGACGCAGCGCGTCAAACAGATTCCAAAAATGCCAGTACTTCTTCTCGAATTGCATCACGCACCTGGCGAAAAACAGCCATCCTGACCGCTTCATCGCCGGTCGCTTTGGCCGGATCGGGGAATGGGATGTGCATTTTCTGCCCCTGGCCCAACCAGATTGGGCATTTTTCGGCGGCGTCGTCACACACTGTAATCACCCAATCAAGAGGCACATTGCGGAATTGCCCGGTCGATTTTGAGGTGTGATTGGAAATATCAATGTCAACTTCAGCCATGGCGGCAATGGCCATCGGGTGAACATAACCAGACGGCTCCGTGCCGGCCGAAAACGCTTCCCAGGCATCACCTCGATAATAATTCACCAATCCTTCGGCCATATGGCTGCGACAAGAATTGCCGGTACATAAAATCAACACACGTCTACGACTCATCATCTTCTCCTATGGATTCAGCCAGGCAGGCTGCATTCCTTCGGCTACAATTGGCTGCATGCTTTCGGTTTCAAGGTCAAACAACCAGATAGCGGGTTCTGCGTTTGGGTCTTCCAGATCAAAACGTTGGAAGAGAAGGAAACGGCCGTCTGGCGACCAGGCGGGCGGTCCATAATTAACCAGCAAATCATCTGTTAGTGCGCGCTGTTCGCTCCCGTCAGCGCGCATCAGCCAAAGCTGCCGTCCAGTAGCGGTGCGCGGCTTCTTGCGGCCCACAACCAGCCACTCGCCATCAGGCGACCAGGCCGGCGAACCATCATCTACCGGCATGGACGGGCTGATTTGTTCACGTTCCCCTGTGGCGGGATCGGCCAAAAAAAGATGTACGGCCGTTTCAAAATCATGCGTATGTGTTTCATGCTCCTCGCCTTTATCCCCGTGAATGACCACAACGTCCAGATTGGGAATCACAAGTTGTTCCTCAGTCGGATGCCAGGCAGCGGGCATGCCAACTTCATTGGGATAAAAGGCGGAACGGCCGTCAAACAAATTGTAGACAAATGTGCCTTCCTCTTCGGGCGAGACATAGCTCAACCACTGCCCATCAGGGGAAAACCGCGCGGCTGTACCGCGCGCATTCTCATCCTCCAGAACACTTTCAACCGCGCCGCTGCGAGTATCCAGCCACCAGAGAATGGGCGAACCGGCCACGCCATCAGCAAGCACCGGCCGGTGTTCGAATATAATTTTACGACTGTCGGGCGCCCACACGAGTCGGGCGCACTCCGCCAGCTTGCATTGATGAATTTGTTGGGGATTGCGGCCGTTTTTGTCTATCAGCCAGATGGCGCTGTCGCCGTTTGGGGTCACAACAGAATAAACAATGTGGGCGCTGTCGGGTGCGACGGCATAATCAAACACGCCGGTCGAATCGCTGGTTAATGCCTCGGGTTCTTCATCAAGTGTGGCGCGGAAAATTTGGGAACGACCGTTTTCATCCCAGCCCAGATACACAATGGGCGGAAGCGGCGCGGAACGTTCGAGCAAGCCACAAGCAGTCAAAAAAAGCCAGGGTATTAGCAGCCATCCGGGACAAACAAGGCGCACAAAATGAAATTTCATCCTCACCATGTTACTGTGAGGGAAACGGCCGTTCCAGCAACAACCTCTGAGGGAGGACTATTTCTTACACACTGCTCATCAATTCAGTACGCAACATTATTCGACAATGATTGGGGGACTTTCGTATTCTGACTCAATTTCCTGATAAACACCCGTCGCCATATAAATCACCCATTCACAAATATTGATAACCCGGTCGGCTGCGCGTTCCAGATTGTGGATGATCCATTCAAGCTGGCTGGCGCGCTCAACCTCATGCGAGTTTTCACGCACATAGTCGAGAATATCAGCATACATCTTTTTAAACAGGTTATCGACCATATCATCCGATGGCGGCACGCTGCGCGCCAGCGCCTCATCATTTTGTGCAAAACCATCTAGCGCACGCCGCAGCATATCTTTGGTTAAATCACCCATCAAGGGCAAGTTTTCCGATAACGAGTACAGTACCTCCCTCTCACCCAGATCGATACTTGTACGGCCGATACCCTTCACGTAATCATTGATACGCTCTAACTCGCCAACAATTTCCAAAACCGCAGCGATAAACCGCATATCCTTTGCAGTTGGTTGTTGAGTTGCTATAAGTTTTAAACAGTCCATCATGATGCTGATGCGCTGCTCGTTTATTATGTTATCACCCTCTATAAGACGACGTGAAAGCGCCATATCGCGCTTAAGCAAAGCAGTAATGGCCAGTCGAATATTTTCTTCAACCAGGCTACCCATCGCCAGCAAGCGCGTTTGCAGATTATTCAAACTTAAATCAAAAGATTCTCTTGCCATGTTTCCCTCTCAGGTTTATCATCTAGGGTGCGTTCGCAAACAAGTTTGTAGTAACGGCTTCAGCCGTTTAGCCCGCTAAATCAGTTACTACGAACCCAAACTCAAAAGTAAATCATGAACGAACCCTTAGCCAAAACGACCAGTGATGTATTGTTCGGTTAACTCATTCCCGGGATTGGTGAATAATTCTTCCGTTTCTGCAGTCTCTACAAGGTATCCGGCGCGGTCTTTGTCCATATTAAAAAACGCCGTATAGTCTGAAGCGCGGGCAGCCTGCTGCATGTTGTGGGTTACAATGAGAATAGTGTAATTCTCCTTCAACTTCTGGATCAACTCTTCGATTCTCAAGGTAGAGACCGGATCCAGGGCTGACGCCGGTTCATCCATTAGAATGATTTCCGGCTTGATGGCGACAGCGCGGGCAATACAAACGCGCTGCTGCTGGCCGCCGGATAGAGAAAGGCCGCTTTGGTCCAGTTTATCTTTTACGTCATCCCAAACGGCCGCATCACGCAAAGATTGTTCGACCAGATCATCCATGTCCTGTTTACTGCCCTTGAAACCGTTAATTTTGGCGCCCCAGGCGACATTGTCATAAATACTTTTGGGAAATGGATTGGGCTTCTGGAAGACCATCCCGATCCGGCGGCGAACTTCCACCGGATCAACATCCTCATCATAGATATTCTTGCCGTGAAAAAGCACTTCACCCTCCGCTCTGGCAATGGGTATAAGATCATTCATGCGATTAAAAGAACGCAAAACTGTGCTTTTTCCGCATCCGGAAGGACCAATTAGCGCCGTAATCTGACGCGCGTGAAACTTGAGATTAACATTTTTGACAGCACGAAAATTGCCATAATAAACATTTAAATTATTGGCTTTAATCGCATACTGTCCATTTTGTGAGATTGTCGATTCATTCATCGCTTATCCGCTCCCCTAGGTTAAAGGTTTTGTATACCGGTTACGGAGGAAAATCGCCAGCGCATTCAACATAAGCAGCAATACAAGCAGGACAATAATCGCGGCGCCGGCAATATTGCGGAAGGTGTCCTGGGGACGCGTTGTCCACTGGTAAATTTGGGCCGGGAGAGAGGTAAATTTTGAAAAAGGGCCGGTTGGATCTGTCGTTATGAAGGTAGAAGCGCCCACAACAACCAGCGGAGCCGTTTCCCCAATCACGCGTGACATCGTTAGAATCGTACCGGTCAAAATACCCGGAAGCGCGTTTGGCAGCACGTGGTTCCATATTGTCTGCCATTTGGTTGCGCCCAGGCCCATGCTGGCCTCACGTAATGACGACGGCACAGCTTTGATCGCTTCTTGTGCAGAAATGATGATGATGGGCAAACCCAACAAACCCAATGTCAGGCCGGCGGATAATACCGTACGGCCGTTTGCGGTTGCGCCCGACTCTACTACCCCAAACAAAGCGCCGCTGGTCAATGGTTCCAGCGCCCGCACAAACACGGCCAGACCCAGCATCCCATAAATAATGGATGGCACCCCGGCGAGATTGTTGATATTTGTCTGAATGATGCGGTTATACCACTTTTCGTCATCGGCATATTCCTGCAGATAAATTGCGGCTGCCACGCCAAAAGGAAAAGCAAACAAGATCGCAATGGCTACAACCCACAGAGAACCCAAAATAGCGGTACGAATGCCGGCAATTTCAGGCTGGCTTGATTGTGGGCTGGTAATAAAGTTTAAATTTATCCAGGAGTTAAACTTGACATCTGCATTGGGATATTCCTCAGCCGCGAGCGCAAATAACGCTTCGCGATTAAAAAGAGAATCAAACAGGAAATAAGATTTGAGTACGGTAGGTTTGATCACATCTTCCTGAATCAACCGCTCCACATCGCCCTTACTGCGTGGTTCGGCCGTACATCCGCCGGGTGGATTATCGCCGGTACAGGCAGCCTCATACGCTTCAGGGTTATCACAAAGGAGTCTATCTGCATAAAAGCGCTGTTCGCGCTCAACGGCCCGGCAGCGCCCCACCGTGACATTAGCGGCAAAGACCTCGACCAGGCCGTCATACGGTAAAGCGCTGATAGATTGTTGCGGGAAGGTTGTTTGCACAAAAAAGTCCATCGTGCCGCTGTCGGCTGTAGGGATATAGCGCGCTATCGCGGCATCCGGCCAATTGTTATTGAGTTCTGACCAGTTAACGGCCGTTGCAAAAAGTTCCTCAAGCTGCTCACTGCTGACATTGTCGGCGAATTCATTCAAACTACTAACGACGGCGACAACTGCATCAGTCGCCATGCGCAGTTCGAGGGGATTACGGCCGTTTTGGCGGCAAGCCTCATATTCAGTCGCTTCAATGGGGCGGCTGGCGTCGACAATATCCACGGCTTCATTATCAACACAAAATGCGCGAAATCCACCGCCCGTACCAGTGCTCTCGACCGTTATCTCACCCTGATATCCGTCTGCTACAAAGCGGTCAGCCATCATTTGCGTGATGGGATACACGGTGGAAGAACCAGAAATTAAAATTGATCCGCCAAAGTCAGAGGGATCAATCTGTGGCAAACTTTCAACGCCCAGAGTTGCCAAAATCGCCTGTTCCTGCGCCGCCATCACCGCTTCATCGGCAGGGAAATAACCTACTTCGGCCACAACCTCATCCAGATTTTCGAGATAATATTCCAAAAAGGCGACTACTTCTGGCTTTTCTGCGATAGTGGCATCGGCGGTGTATAGGAATAACGGCCGTATTTCGGCATACTCCCCGGAATTAACCGTCTCTTCCGTCGGTGTGACCCCATCAATCGACAAAAGATTCAGCCCTTCTTGATTGGCGCGATAAAAAGCATAACCAAAAAAACCGGTTCCGTTGGGATCAGAAGCAATTTGATCGGCTAAAGCCTGATCATCTTCGCTTGATTCGACCACATTGGGCGCATTAACTACACGCGATTTATTGAATTCTGTCACGAGTGTTGCTTCTGGAATCTCACTTTGTTCAATAATATATCCAAAAGATTGGTTAACAATCGAAATAATTAACACCAGCAGCAAAATCATGGCGACGATTAAAGCCGCCAACAGCGCCCACCCCCAGAGACCCCCGCGCCGTCGCCGGTTTTTGATCTGACCCTCTATATCATCCCCTTGTGGAAATAAATCTTTGTCTACTTTTCTGGAGATATACTCATTATCAAGCATCAGTTATATACCTCACGGAAGCGGCGCACAATGCGCTGGCTGATAATATTCAACACCAGCGTCATCATAAAAACAACCAGACCGACAGCAAAAATGCTCTGATAGTCAACCGAATCATAACTCAAATCCCCGCCGCTAATGCGCACCATATAACCAGTCATTGCTTCAGCCGACTCAAAAGGATTCCAGGCTAAGCGCGGCCCGGCCCCGGCTGCAATCGAAACAATCATCGTTTCCCCTACAGCGCGCGAAATCGCAACGACAAACGCCGCTGCAATCCCAGACAACGCCCCAGGAACAACAACCTTTGTTGAGGTTTCCCACTTGGTAGCGCCCAGACCATATGCAGCTTCCCGTAAAGAGTTGGGCACGGCATGCAGCGCGTCTTCACTCAACGACGCCACCAACGGAATAATCAAGATGCCCACCACAATGCCGGCTGACGCCACGTTATAAATCTGCACGATATCTTTTCCAATAATGGAACGCAGTACGGGCGTCATAAACGTCAAGGCAAAATAACCATAGACAACCGTCGGAATGCCCGCCAATACTTCCAATACTGGTTTGAGCGTATTCCGCGCCCTGGATGAGGCATACTCACTCAAATAAATGGCGGCGGCCAGCCCCATCGGCAGCGCCACCAGCATGGCAATAAAACTGATCATTAGAGTTGCACTTAGCAGCGGAAAAATACCAAAACGGCCGATTTGGGGCTGCCAGACCGTATCGGTTAAAAATCCGCTCAATGTGACCTCCGGCAATGCAAAAAATTGGAGCGCATCCCGCACCAATATTATGACAATACCAATCGTGATCAGAACCGATGCAATGCCGGCAAGCAGCAATAATCCCTCAATAATTGTTTCACCAATACGGGGGGATTTAGCCAGTTTATGCTCCATATCAAGCGACTGCTGCGCCGGTTCCAGGGTTGTATTTGCCATTCGCTGATTCTCCTAATCTTTTCCAGGTTACGAACAGGCAGGAGAGAACGTTTTCTCGCCCTCTCCTGCACAATTTACAATCAATTACAACAGGTAATTGATTGAATTTTTTCTGTCTAAATCTCTTTTGGATAGCCCAATTCTTATTGGCCCATTGCCTCCAACCACTTTGCGCGCGCCTCATCAAGCGCCTCATCACTGGCCGGGAAGTAACCAACCGCCTCGATTTCATCATTGACATAGGTCAAAAAGAAGTTGATGTAGTCAGCAACCTGTGCTTTATCCTGCATAACGGTCGCATCGCTGTAGATGAAAAGCGGACGCGCCAGAGGGTAGCTGTTGTTGTCCACGTTTTCGGCCGTCGGCTCGACGCCCTCAACCATAATGGGACGAATGATGTCGGTATTTTCAGCCGCGTAGGCGTAGCCAAAATACCCGATTGCGTAGGGACTGCCGGACACGCCCTGCACCAACACATTGTCATCCTCAGACTGCTGCAAGTTCGACGCCGTCAACTGTGGTTCCGGGTCTTCTTCAAAGACTTCCTCAGTGAAGTAGTCAAAGGTACCGCTGTCGGTGCCGGGGATGAAACGTTGAATCGGTTCAGCCGGCCACTCGGAACGGACATCTGACCAGTTTGCCGCCGGGCCAAAGATTTGCGCCAGCTCTTCCATAGTCGCATCTTGCAGGAAATCGTTGTCCTGGCTCACAACCACGGCCAGGGCGTCGGTGCCAACGCGGAATTCAATCGGCTCGCGGCCAATCGCGCCGCAGCTTTCTACTTCTGAATCTTTGATGGGGCGGCTGGCATTAGAGACATCGGTCTCGCCTGCTTCACAAAAGCGTGAGAAGCCGGCACCGCTGCCAATGCTGTCGATGGTGATGTCGCCGGCGAAACCTTCGTTTTGGTAACGTTCAGCCATGCGCTCGGCCAGCGGGAATACGGTTGAACTACCGGCGCTGACGATGTTGCCGCTGACTGCCAATGGATCGGCCATCGGCATCTCATCCATCACCTTTCCAGATTCTTCCTCTGCCGGCGCTTCAGCTTCTTCTGCAGGCGCTTCCGTGGGAGCCACCTCAGGCTCTGCTGCGGGCACGGCCGTTTCTGTTCCGCCGCAAGCAACCACAAAAAGGGCAGCCAAAATAAATACAACAATAAGCTTAATTCGCATTTTCTCCTCCAGTATCAGGATATTTTGATGTGTGTTCCGCTCGAAAACTATCTATGTTTTTTGTCACAAATGGGAGCATATCACGGAGGTTTTAACCCGGCATCCAAAATCGGTTAACATTTGGCTAAGGTTTTGTTAACGTTTTGTTAAACGGTGTATGGGCTTGAAAGGGGAGTTTTTGGGCTATGGACTGACCGGAATAGAAAAATAAAAGGCGCTGCCTTTGCCTTCTTTACTTTTGACCCAGATACGGCCGTTATGCGCCTGAACGAGATGACGGGCAATGGCCAGACCCAAACCGGTGCCGCCAAGGCTGCGCGTGCGCGCGCGGTCAGATTTGTAAAATCGTTCGAAAATGCGATCGAGATCCGGTGCAGCAATGCCTATGCCAGTATCTGAAATTATCATAACGACCTGCGGCGCATTGTTTCCAGAATCTTTTGCCTTATAGGCGCGAACTGTCACGCAGCCGCCTTCTGACGTGAATTTAATCGCATTGTGCAACAAATTGGTTACGACTCGCTGCATACGCTCAATGTCAGCCAAAATATTGGGCAAATTTTCGGGCATATCAATTTTGAGCGTAATCTCTCTGCGTTCGAACTGCGGGCGCAGCCGTTCGATTGGCAGCCTGATCAACTCACCCACGGTAGTTGAAGTTAAACGCAAAGGAACCTGGCCGGACTCAATACGGGAAAGTTCCAGCAGTTCTTCGACCATTTGGGTTAAGGTATCAATCTCCTGGTCGGCGCGATCTAAAAAATGGTAAGCAACCGATGGGTCTTCAAGCGCCCCATCTTGCAAGGTTTCCACCACAGCTCGTAGCGATGCCAATGGCGTCCGTAGTTCATGTGAGATATTGCTGATGAAATCGCGGCGCACGGTTTGTAAATGGCGCACCTGAGTCAAATCTTGCAAAATTACCAGGTACACCAGCGCATCTTGCTCTCGGAATGGCGTCACAAATACCTGCAAAAAAAGCATATGGCCGACTTCAACAGCCGCAACTTGCTCACGCCTGCGCTGGCGGCAGCGCTGCCACAAGCCAATCAATTCATGATGGCGCACGACTTCAGCAAAAGAACGGCCGATTGCGCGCGTTTCAGTGGTTTGCAGCAAACGCGCTGCAGCCGGGTTTATCAGGGTCAGGAAACCATTTTCATCTGTAATGATGACCCCGTCGGCCATGTTTTCTAACCCGGCTGAAAATTGTTGATTTTCAGCCTCCAACTGTTCGATACGGCCGTTTAGCGCGTCAGTCATACGATTATAAACCCGCACCAATTCACCCACTTCATCGCTTGTCTCAGGTACAACGCGCGCGGTAGTCTTGCCGCCCGCAATCTGACGCGCTGAATAAATCAGGTGACGCAGTGAAGATGTCGCATGATTTAAGAGCAGATAGGCAAGGGCAAAGATGAAAAGAGTTTGCAGGGCTGCCAGCCACATGATCGACCGGCGGACACAATCGACATCACCTATACAGGTGGGGCGGCTGATGATGGTGATCAAAATGACCACCATCATTGCGGTGAGAAGCGTGTAGGCGATGGCTACACGCCAGCGGATTTGACGTATCACAATAATACCTTTGCCATTTTTACCAAACGCGACTTGATATTGGAAAATAATTAGCCGTCAAACCGGTAGCCGATACCTCTCACTGTCAAAATGCGCTCTGCGTTTTGCGGGTCTGGCTCTATTTTCTCGCGCAGCCAGCGCACATGCACATCAACTGTGCGGCTTTGACCATCATAAGACCAGCCCCAAACACGTTCCAGAATGAGACCACGTGAAAGCGCCATACCCTGATGGCGCGCCAGAAAGATTAACAAATCAAACTCTTTGGGTTTTAAACGCATAGGGACGCCATCAAGCAAAACCTCGCGCCGGTTGTCATCAATCGTGAGGTTACCAAAAGTCATAACGGCCGTTTTCTTTGCCGCCGGCAGTTCCTCTCCATTTTGCTCAGCAACCATATCCTCGCGAATCAATTCCACGCGCCGCAATTGCGCCTTCACGCGCGCCAGCAGCTCGCGCATGCTGAACGGTTTGGTAATATAATCATCGGCGCCCATTTCCAGACCTACAATTTTATCTATCTCTTCCGTTCGCGCGGTCAACATCAGGATAGGCATGCTTTGTTCTTTGCGTAAAATGCGACACACTTCATAACCATCCATGCCCGGCAGCATCACATCCAGAACCACCAAATCCGGCTGTTTCTCACGCGCCAAACGTAACCCGGAACGGCCGTCCTCCGCCATAGTCACCGCATACCCCTGTCGATTCAAATTGTATTCCAGCATCTCCAGGAGTGTTTTATCATCTTCAACAACTAATATCTGATAGGTCATTGCCAATTTACCTTCATAGTACCATTCTAACTGACATCCACTTACAAACCAATATGAACAAATAATAAATAACCATTGATAGAATAATTCGGTGTCGTATCATTCTTCTCGAAGCTAAACTAAAGGGAATCCACATGTTACGATCCAATTTTTGGCCGCAGGATGAAGAAAAACGAGAAAAATGGCGTCATTTTATCCAATTGCTCAATGCCGACGCCGACCCCCGCGCAATACGGTTAATGGACGAACTGCGCATGGTTTCCCACAGCCTGTACCAAATTGGCGAACGCAGCATGAGCAGCGCTGGCCTCTCTTTTGCCCAGTATCGAATTCTATTGAGCCTGTTTTTTGCAGAACAGGTTGGCGGCCGAAATGAACTGAACCCGTCTGAAATCAGCGAACGCCAGGGCACCAGCCGCAACACCATCAGCGCTCTCATTCGCAGTTTGGAAGAACAGGGACTGGTCGCGCGCCAACTGGACCAGCATGATCGACGCAAATTCAATATCCGGCTCACCAATGCGGGACGCAGCCTTGTGCATGAACACACCGGCAAACATATGCAAACAATCGGCGACTGTTTTGGCGCGCTCACGGCTGAAGAACAAGATACACTAAGCTTTTTACTACAAAAAATTGCCGTACGCGCCAATCAATGAAACGACATTACATCTTCCTGGAAGCTTATTTAAGGAATGGCACTTAAATAACATGTCCATTTTAGTTTGTCGTAACGGCTTTAGCCGTCCAGAAAACCGCTAAAGCCGTTACGACAAATGGGCACATTATTTAATTCTCGTTCCTAAGCTGCCAGGAAGATTATTCATAGAGGAAAAATCCATATGCAACTAGCACAAAGACCAAAACGAGATCGATTTAAACGTCCAAAGGGACAGAAAAATAACTCCCTGGGCCGTGCAATTCGGTATGTGCGCCAATTCCCGCGTCTGACGATTACGGCGGTTGTGGCGATGCTCATTGCGACATCTGCACAGCTTGCCGTGCCTCAACTCGTACAAAACATCATCGACACCATCATTGATAACAGCAAAAACAAAGCCATCCTGGAATTACCGCCCAACGTGCAGCAAATCCTGGCAGAGCGGTTGGGATTGAATTTGGGCGCGATGCAGTTGGAGCTGGACAATGCGCTCAAAGCTCTTTTTTGGGCCGCCATGATCGTGGTTTGTTTTGCAATCGCCCGCGGATTTTTCTCATTCGCCCAATCCTATCTATCCCAGGCGCTTTCAGAAAATATTGCCTTTGAACTAAGAAACGATATGTTCTCAAAAATCCAGCGGCTCAGTTTTAGCTATCATGACCGCAACCGCACCGGCCAGTTGATGATTCGCGCAACCGATGATGTGGAACGACTGCGCATATTCCTGGGCCAGGGCTTATTAATGGCGCTCCAATCCTTTATTTTACTTACGGGCACGCTGATAATTCTGATGTTGACCAACTTCAAGCTGACGCTGGTCATCTTGCCGGTTCTGCCGATTGCGCTGGTCATCTTTATGCTATTTGGCGCCATCGCGCAGCCGCTTTTCCGCGAGGTCCAGATTCGGCTCAGCAAGGTTAACAATATTTTGCAAGAGAATCTGGCGGGTTTAAAAGTTGTGAAATCATTTGCGACTGAGCCGCGTGAACAGGAACGCTTTGATGTAAGCATTGATTCTCTGCTGGCTCAGCGCCTGAAAATCAGCCGCATTTTCTCTTTTTTGTTTCCTTTTATTTTTCTGGTGGCAAATTTAGGTCAGGCGGCAATTCTCTATTTTGGCGGGCGACAAATCATTGAAGGTACGCTCACGCTGGGTGAATGGCAAAAGTTCAGCCTTTATTTGACTTTTGTGTTTATCCCGATGGGCCAGTTAGGGTTCATTATCTCGCTTATGGCGCAGGCGTCTGCCAGCGCCGGCCGTATTTTCGAAATTTTAGATACGAAAAATGAGGTTGAGAACAAACCAGGGGCAGCTGAATTAGGTGCAGTAGACGGCCGTATCACCTTCGAAAATGTCTCTTTCCGTTACTTTGAAGGCAGCGAACCGGTTCTTGATAATATCAATTTTATGGTCGAGCCTGGCCAGACGCTCGCCTTGTTAGGCTCAACGGGCAGCGGTAAATCCACCGTTATCAACCTAATTCCGCGCTTTTATGATGTCACAGACGGCCGTATCCTGATCGATACCAACGACATACGTGACGTCACGCTTGAAAGTCTGCGCCAAAAAATCGGCATCGTCTTGCAAGAAACCACCCTTTTCAGCGGTACGATTCGCGACAACATCGCATTCGGCCGTTCGGACGCCTCTGACGAGGAAATCGTGGCCGCCGCCAAAGCAGCAGCAGCCCATGATTTCATCACAGATTTCCCGGATGGATATGAAACGGCCGTGGGCGAACGCGGCTCCACATTGAGCGGCGGGCAAAAACAGCGCATCGCCATCGCGCGCGCCCTGCTCATGGACCCGCACATTCTCATTCTCGATGACTCCACCAGCAGCGTTGACCTCAACACAGAATATGAAATCCAAAAGGCGCTGGACGAACTCATGAAAGGGCGCACCAGCATCGTGATTGCCCAGCGCATCAGCACAGTGCTGAACGCCGACCAGATTCTGGTACTAGACAAAGGACAAATCGCCGCGCGCGGCGTGCATGAAGAACTACTTGAAAGCAGCCCCATTTACGCCGATATCTATCACTCCCAATTGGCGTCAGATGTAACGCTTCAATAAAAATACGTGGTAAAAAACTATGTTTGGAAGACAAGATCAATTATTTAGCACAGAAGAGCGTAAAGCAAACAGCGTCAGCACAACCCTGAAACGGTTGGGCCGTCAATTCCGCCCCTATGGAGTGGTGCTGCTGGTGATTGGGGTTATGGTGATTGCCAGCACATACATGCAAGTTTTGATACCTGATTTAACAGGACAGACCGTGGATTGTTATCTCACACCCTACGCCGTCGGTTCGGACGCGCAGGCACAGCTCTCCGGCAATATACCGCTGGAACAACTGCCAACAGACCAGGTTGAAGGGGCGCCTGAAACCGCCTTCGCCACAAACTGTTGGTACACCAACCCCGATCCGAACGCCACAGCCCAAGAAACCATCGCCGGGCTGGGCACGCTCGTCCTGATCATTGTCGGGTTATTTGTGGGCAATGCAATCCTCAGCGGCTTCAGCTTTTATCTGATGAGTTGGGCCGGTTTTCGGGTCCTGCGTGACCTGCGCGCACGCGTCTTCAGACACGTCCAGCGCCTCTCGCTGGGGTATTTCACGAAACATGAGGCCGGCGATGTGATGAGCCGCTTTACCAATGACATGGATACATTGCAGCAGGTTGTCGGATTTGGACTGCTCAGCGTGCTGCAGGGCGCTCTGCTTATTGTCTGGATCATCTATACCATGCTTAGTTTGAGCGTCTCTTTTGCGCTGATCAGCCTGATTACCCTGCCCTTAATGTTTATCGCCACACGCTGGTTTTCAAATCAGGCGCGCAAAGCATTCCGCCGCGCCCGCATGGAAATCGGCAGCGTCAATGCGGATTTGCAGGAAAGCATTTCTTCCGTGCGTGAGGTGCAGGCATTTAGCCGCGAACAGGAAAATATTGACCAGTTCCAGGTGAGCAACGCCGCCAATCGAGACGCTAACATTCGCGCTCAGGCCTACACCAGCGCGCTAGGGCCGACTTTGGAGGCATTTAGCTATGTCAGTCTCGCCCTGGTCGCCAGCGTGGGCGGATATTTTATTTTGACCGGGCAAGATATGTTTGGCACGGTAATTTCATTAGGGTTGATTATTACTTTCATTGGCTATACGCAGCAGTTTAACCGGCCTGTACAGCAAATTTCAGTCCTGTGGACCAATATCCAGAGCGCGATTGCCGGCGCAGAACGCATTTTTGGTCTGCTGGATGAGAATCCTGATCTGGTTGATAAACCAGACGCCATTGATATGCCCGCCATTCAAGGACACGTGCGCTTTGAGAATGTGTGGGCGGAATACAATCCCGGCGAACCGGTGCTCAAAGGCATTGATATTGAAGCGCAGCCCGGGGAAACGATCGCCATTGTCGGGCCGACCGGCGCCGGCAAAACGACAATCATCAATCTGCTGCCCCGCTTTTGGGACATTTTAAACCCGCCCGACGGCAGCGCGAGCAGCCTGACAATTGACGGCTTCGACGTGCGCGATGTCAAGCAGCGCACTCTGCGCAAACAGTTTGGGATTGTGCTGCAGGATAGCTTTTTGTTTAGCGACACGGTTATGAACAATATCCGCTACGGCCGTCCCGAAGCCAGCGACGCTGAAGTGATCAACGCCGCTAAACTGGCGCGCGCGCATGACTTTATCGAACGCCTGGAAGATGGTTACGAGACGGTGCTGGGGGAACGCGGCGCCGGCTTAAGCCAGGGGCAGCGCCAACTGCTTTCTATCGCGCGCGTGGCGCTCATTGATCCGCACATTTTGATATTAGACGAGGCCACCAGCAGCGTTGATACACGCACCGAGCGTGAAATTCAGAAAGCGCTGGATCGACTCTTAACCGGGCGCACCAGCTTTGTGATCGCCCACCGGCTCAGCACCATTCGCAACGCCAATCAGGTTTTGGTTCTGGATGATGGGCAAATCATTGAACGCGGAACCCACCAGGAATTATTGGCGGCCGAAGGGTTCTATTATGATCTGTACATGAGCCAGTTCCGCCGCTCCATTGAAAGCGATCAAGAAATTCCGGAGGATGAAGCTTTTTTGGTGCCTGGGGATTGATTCTTTTCAACCAATAAGAAATACCAAAAAAGGGAGATGATCAGTAGACCATCTCCCTTTTCTGTTCGCTTCGCGCAATTAGGTTATCAGGCTTGCTGCCTGCGTCTCAAGAGAATAAGCGTAATACCTACAAGCAGCAGCGCGGCAAAGATGACCGGTATTTGCCAGCCGCTGTTGGAGGCAATATGGATGCCCTGAAGGGAAACGGCCGTTGTGCCAAATCCCCAAAAATGATCCTCAATTTCGCCGCCATTAGCGATACCTGTTGGTAATTTTGCCGATGTACAACTATTATCTGCATCCAAGGGATAGAACCGGACGCGAATAAATAGGCTTTTGTTAGCGGGATTTACGGGCACAATAAAACTGTTAAAGGAAACGGCCGTCAATCCATCCCCGCTAATTTTTGCATTGGCAATAATTTGGTCAAACCCATCCGTAAAGTTGCCATTGGTATCCCAATCAACCCAGGCGCTCACACAACCTTCACCATTTGGATACACATCAAGAGAAGCTGTGCCGCCAAAGCCCTGAGTCCAATTTACACCAGGGGTTGGCTCTACACCATCCTCATCATCCGGTGGGAATCCGGTGAAATCATCAGCCTTTGCACTGGCTTCCGGTTGACCATCAGCTTCTGTGTCAACGGCCGTACCCAACATCAAACCATCGATTATGATATGGCCTGCGCCGTTATCGGCTAACAATGTGGGATAGCTGCTGGCAAAGCCAGATTGGGCGGCTGTAGGTGCATCACCAAAATCGACCACTTCACAAGTGTACTTCACAGTAACATCTGCTGATGCATCTGTAATGAACTGGTTGATAACATTTCCGGATCCAGAAGAACCAGATGTCCCGTTGGCCAAAACCGGTAAGTCTATGGTTCCAGTTCCCGTAAACAAGAGTAAATCAGCCAGATCGGTGAAGGTTTGTGTTTCTGTGACATCACCAGAAAGCCCGGGAAATGTTCCGCCGGAGGCGCCATCAAAATCAGTCACGCCATCGTATGCCTCAGCATTATCCGTCACTTGCGCCAGGGGAACAGCAAGCACCAGAGACGAGTTGTCAGGACGTCGGATTTCAATATCAGCTTTCAGGTTCAATGTAATGGTCGCCGGAGAGGGACCTGTATTTTCATAAGAAGCCGTACCTTCTACGTGACCAGTCAGGGTTATTTCGACAGCAGTCAAAACATTGCAGGCATCATCGGCCGTGGGATCGAACTTGGGCACATGCAATACACGGCTCCAATCTGTTGATTGCAATGGTATTGAATCTGTGTGAACAATTTCGCCGGCGCTGGCCACGCTGACGGCGACCAGCAAAATCATCATTGCCAATAGGGTAGCTATTCTTTTGTTCATATTGCTTTTCTCCATTTCAGGTTCCCGATGTTGACTCGCAATACTACGTGGTTTTCCTGTGTCAAAATCCGTTTAAGAACCTCTATGACTCTTGTACTATTTTTTTCCTCTACAGTTTGCACTACCCTTGAAAAGAGTAGTGTGGGCATAAGAAAAATGTTCGTTTTTCTATGACTTGCTTACATCTACGGTTTAAGCGTTGTGTGGACTGTGTACTGCGAGACACGCAACGCTTTTCTTTTCCATTTACTTTTTAGTGTTCGCCTTGGGACTTTTACTGGAGAAAAAACTTCCTCTACAGCCTCGTTTCATAATCAATCCTATGTAAATAACCTCCGGGAGGTTCAATCTACGGCGCATCTCAAATGAAGCCTCCGGGAGGTTGGTTTTCATCGCTTTTGGTGTGCGGAACGCTCATGTCAACTCCTCTCAAAACGTGAATTCAATACTACTTATTTTCATTTGTCTTAATAAGTGAGAGACTATTTGGGGATTCTAAAAATGCACCTTTTTATAGTCATCTCACTTTTCAAGACCACAGTACCAGTACTCCAATACTATTTGAGTATAAAACAACTCCATTACAAACCGAATAACAATAAGGTTTAGGTTTGGTTATAAAAATTAAAATGTTATAAAATTTGGCGGGCGTTGACGCTCTTTTTTGTGATTAAGGTATTTTTGGCAACTGCCAGACAATTCGCCTGCGCCAATAGATCAAAATTGTGCATACCAACAAAACCAGGGCAGTGAAGATAAAAGGAATCTGCCAGGCGTGGACTGAGACAATTTGAACGTCTTGCAAGGAAACGGCCGTTACCGATAAACCAAACTCATAATCCTCCACCTCGCCATTAACGGCTTCACCCGTGAATCCGCTGGTCAAATCACAGCCGCCCGCAGGCTCACTCGCAAACAGCCGGAAACGCATAAAAACCATCACATTCGTCGCGGTTCCGCCGCCGCCGAATGTGCCGTCGGGAATGTTAAAATTAATCGTATGCGCGCCGGCGCCCGTCACAGGTGTACTGATAAAAGCATCAAAACTTCCGTCCGGACTGCCGCTGCCCGTCGAGTCAAAATCCAGCCAGCCACAAAAATAGCCCCCACCGCTCGTCGTCACGCTAACCGCGCCGCCATCAGCGCCATTTGACCATGGTAAGACGGGTTGAACGCCCTCTTCGTCATTGACGCCCAGCGCGCAATGGGAAGGAGCAATGTAACCTTTCTGGACGCCTGGAACGATATTGCCATTATCGCCGACCGCGTCGATGTGAGGTTGGCCATCTGTTTCCGCATCAACACAAGAACCCAAATAGAGATCGCCAATGATGTGACTGGGGCCATTGCTGGCGTTTAAGGTCGGATAGACCGGTTGCGGCAAATCACCCCGGTCGCGTGGGCAGTCCAGCTTAAGCTCAATTGCCCGATTCAATACCGCCGAAGTGCGATCGGGGTTGATTTGCGCATGGACATTTAAATTGGTATAGGCGGCTTCTGGCAAGTTAAAGGCCGCTTCCCAGCCGATTGTATCGCCGCCATCTACGATATAGGCGAAATCCGGCAATACACCATCGGGCGGTCTATTACTACCGTCTACAAGCTTGTTGGTGTTACCCAGCTTGACAAAATTGTCATCGTCACTGGGGTTTATTGTGTAATCATTGGTTCTCAGCACCAGTACGTAAGCTGTTTCTGTAACGCATTCATAACGCACGAAAAGATCTGAAAGGTTAACCTTCTCAGGTTTTCCTGCTTCCTTCATATGGGCGAAAAAGTCGTTGGTGAGATCCCATTCGGCGTAGCTGCCATCAATCACAGCAGATGCATAGGTTGGTTCCGGCGGGTTTGAGGCCGAGAGTACAGCGACATTGATCGCCAACAGCAGTAAGATCAAGAGAATTAGCATAAGGCTTCTTTGGGTGTGCTTCATTGAAAATGCTCCTTTCAGGTACTTCTTTTTTTACAGTCATCTTAATACAGGATTTCAGTACCAGTACTCCAATACTACTTAGTATAAAACAACTCCATAACATATCGTATAACTTTTGGGTTCAGGTTTGGTTAAAAAAATTAAAATGTTATATAAATGACTGGATGAAACTATTCTTGTCTGTAGTCAGTACACCGTTAGGCCAATTCCAGAAAATAATGATCCGAAAATCGAGCGCATTTCTGGAATTGGCTAGAGGCTTTTTCGGGACGAATTGGATCATTTAATTTCCGAAAAAGCCTTACAGAAGTTTTTTGAATTTTTCAACAGCAAAAATAAAAAAAGGGAGATGTTCAAAAGAACATCTCCCTTTTCTTTACCCCCGGACAAGGCGGCGTTAGACTGGCCGTCTGCGTAAATAAAGTAATATGGTGATACCAAAGAGGGCCAATGCTGTGAACACAATCGGCATTTGCCACGAGTCATTTACCGACGCGGCAACAGCTTGCAGGGAAACGGCCGTTGGCGAAAATGTCCACTTATAATCTTCTACCTCGCCATTCTCTGCACTTCCGGTGTAACCGCTATTAAGAGCACAATTACCTGGATCGCTCGCAAAGAGACGGAATCGGGCATAAATCATGACATTGGAGCCGCTTGGCGGACCATCCGGGTCGAATACCCCACTGGGAATGTCGAAATTAACATTATTGGATCCGGGGTTGACTGCCATGCTTACAAAGCTGTCAAACGTTCCGTCCGGCGCTGTACCGCTTGAAGAGCCAAAGTCAAACCAAGCGCACAGCCATCCACCGTTGCCGTTGCCGCCTACCGTCACATCTACCAGGCCGCCGTTGGCGCCATTGTCCCAATCGGGAACCGGTAGCACACCATCTTCATCATCTGCACTGCTGGGGTTCACGTCATCCCCATTTGCGGCCGCATTCGGCTGACCGTTCCCCTCGGTGTCGACAATGCTGCCTAGAAGGATCTTGGCCGGATCGGCATCATCTAAGATAATGTGCGTCGCTCCAAGACTCGTGGCAAGCGTCGGATAGGGACCATCCGGCAGGTCACCCCAATCGCGCGGCAAATTTTCAACAGCTGCTGCCTGCAGCTGTACATCGGAACGCCCTTTGTTTTCATGAGTTATCGCGCCACCCGGCGCTTCGCAGGAAAGATCCGTCATTGATGTCCGTGGAGCAGTGAATTGACCGTTTCTGGTACCATTCGACGCATGGTAGGGCGACCCGGTTGGTCTGGCTAGACCACCCCAATCAACAGGGTCAGCAATATGACCGGCCCAGGCGATAATTGCATCCGTAGAAGTTGCCGTGAAGCAGTACTCCATTGAATTCTCAAATTTTGTGGCGAGGTCAACAGCTCCATCATTGGAATAAACAAGCGAACCGGGGGTTAACGTGCCGCCCCACATTGTCAGGACGCCGGACTGCTGTGTACCGGTAAAGGATTCTCCAGCCATCGTTCCCGTTAGAGCGGGATCGGCCGGGATTGCAATGGTGGATGTGGGGCTGTTTACGTCAAAGGAATAGCCTATAGTCGGATCGGCTTGTGTCAGCGTCAGGTTATACGTGCTGATATAGTCGATCGCCGGTTTGCCATCCTTGGACACATCCCACCCAAACCCGAAACAATATTCATTACCGGTTGTGAGTCCTTCAAACGTTTGCCGGTGCGGGAGAAAGTCTCCTATCCGATAGGTTGCTTTATTTGAGTTTACGTTGCCTGTAATCCATCCGGTATTGCCAGAACTGGTACAGGTCGGATCCTCATTATTCGCGCCGTTGGCACATTGCTCCACAGTGACGTTAACGGCAGCATATGCAGACCGTGGCGTAGCCATTGTGAGCAGGAGTAATACTGTGATTGCCAATATATATATAATACTTTTGGTAAATGTCTTCATTTTTTACACCTCTACTTCAAAATGTTCCGAATACTTCTGGGTTTCGCTGTGCCTTGCAGAATTACGACGCCATTTACATTTATTTGCATATCTGCTATATTGAATGGCATAGGCGCAAACAAAATACCGGCATAACTGGTAAAATGTTTGTCCTATGTCCAAGTTGATAGGTGTTGTGTGCAAAGATTGGCGTCAGATCACACAACACCTTTTTCTATTTTTACAGTAATACACAATCATAATCCCATAAACACCTCTCTAATTAATACTTTTCCGCTCAATACGTGAAAAAACAATAAGTTACATTACTCTAGTCATAGTATTATTGTACCATGCAGCCCTAACAATAAAGATTACAATTGTGTTTAGGTTTGGTTATAATAATTAAAAAGTTATCAAATTTCAGGTCGGGAACCGGTTTTTCTCCCCCAAAGACGACAGAAACGCAAAAGGGCGCCCCTGCGAGCGCCCTTCTTTTAATAATTATTAGGCCAATTACGGCCCCGCTTAATGAGTACTTCGGCGAGTATCCTTACGGCGACGCAATCCAACGATAGCAAGCGCTAAGAGACTCCCAAGCATAATGGTAGGAACAATATATATCTCAGTACTCATTCTGGCGCTAATCTCTTGCAGCGCAACGGCCGTTGGTGAGATACCCCTTTTATGATCGCCCGTGTCACTGTCATTACCTACACCACCGGATTGACGCGTGGCAAAAGTGGTTATGAAGCTTTCATCAAGTAGTTTGCCGTCTGAATTTGAGTCAAGCAGCGGTAATGTAGAGATAGGGAACTCGATTTCCATGGCGCAATCAGCCGTTGTATCATTTTGGGGAGGGTTCGCGTATATGGGAGGATTGACCGGAGCTGCCGCAACAGCAGAGTAAGCTGTTGTCGATGCGCCGTTAACTTTAACCCAATTTACGGCGTCACAACCGCTTTGAATTAGTACAAGAATCTCGTAAGGGCCAACGTAGAACACCATTTGATGGCTATCACCGGTTGAATTGCCGGTATTCTTATAATCATCAGTTACCATGACAAGAGCCAAAGACTCAGGGTTAGGATTATTTTTAACAACCGTAAGACCATACTGTGTTATGTCAGTACGCGCAGGGGTTGCATCTGCATAAGCGTCAAGAAAGAAACCATTTTCGTCATTCCAATCACCTAAAACGCCATCAATTGTGATATCGTTAGTGGCAAACGCGCTGTTTACCAAGAAAAATGAACCTACCGCCAATAATATTACAAGAACCTTTTTTTTCGTCATCTGAATTGTCTTCATTGTTAACCTCGTTGATAGTACGTTTACCTTCAAAACCTGACCGGTCTCCTGGCAAAATATAATGCCGGTGTCTAGCTTGTTATCATGATCATGCCATCTGATGCTTTCGGTAAAGATTACTTTAAAGTTTAGGTTTCGTTAAAATAATTAAAAAGTTGATAAAGGCCAGACCAGGGAACTCACATGCCCGTTCGTAATTTGCAGCTTCCATAAACAGGCACAATTCCTTATAATACATTTACATTATTCCTATCATATGTTTGTTTAGGCTCCTACAACGGATTGGCGCCAATTCCCGCAAAACAAGACCAAACAGGTAAACTGCAGAAAGGAAAACAAGGAGGAAGATATGGAGTTTGATATTATTATTGTAGGCGCAGGCTCAGCCGGCTGTGTATTGGCGAATCGCCTGACGGAGAACGGGCGGCTCTCAGTTCTGCTGCTGGAAGCCGGCCCGGTGGATAAAAAACAAGAAATTCATATCCCGGTTGCTTTCAGCACCCTGTTCAAAACTGAATATGATTGGGCGTATGAAACCGAACCACAGCCAGGGGCAAACGGCCGTAAACTGTTTTGGCCGCGCGGTAAAATGCTGGGCGGATCCAGTTCAATTAACGCCATGATTTATCAACGCGGCAATCCTGCTAACTATGACGAATGGGCCGCATTGGGCAATGAGGAGTGGGGTTGGCAAGATGTGTTGCCCTATTTCAAAAAAGCGCAAAACCAGGAACGCGGCGAATCTCCCTTTCATGGCGTAGGCGGGCCGCTGAATGTCGCTGATTTACGCGATCCCAATCCGTTGACCAAAGCATTTGTGCAAGCCGGCATGGAAATCGGCCTGCCCTACAACAGCGATTTTAACGCTGGCGAGCAGGAAGGTGTGGGTTACTACCAGGTGACCCAAAAGAACGGCAAACGCCACAGCACGGCCGACGCCTATCTCAAACCGGCGCGCAAACGCAGCAATCTGCAAGTGGAAACAGAAGCGATGGTCACCAGGCTCAATATGGACGGCCGTCGCTGTCGCGGCGTCGCCTACACTCAAAACGGGCAAACGGAAACGGCCGTTGCGCGGCGTGAAGTCATCCTGTGCGGCGGCGCCATTAATTCACCACAGCTTTTGTTACTCTCGGGCATCGGTCCGGGCGACCATTTACAGGCAATGGGTATCGATCTGGTTTTAGACCTGCCCGGCGTCGGCCAAAATTTGCAAGACCATTACATCGCGCCCGTCGCCTACCGCGTCAACCAACCCATTTCCCTGGCGGGCGCCGAATCGGCGGGCAATCTGTTCAAATTCCTGGTGTTGAAAAAAGGATTGCTCACCTCTAACGTCGGCGAGGCGGGTGGATTCATGAAATTAAACCCGGCGTCAGCCGCGCCTGAATTGCAGTTCCACTTTGCGCCCGGCTTCTTTATCCGCCACGGTTTTGACAATCCGGAAGGAGATGGCTTTTCCATCGCGCCCACGCTGGTGAAAACTGAAAGCCGCGGCGCAGTCAAACTGCGCACAGCCATTCCCGGTGACGCTCCCAGCATCGATCCACAAACCTATGCGGATGAGCGCGATCTGGAACTGATGGTAACCGGATTGAAAATCGCGCGTAAAATTGCCCGGGCGCGCCCCTTTGAACCTTATCGAGGTGAAGAATTCTTGCCGGGCAACAGCATACACGATGACGACGGGCTGCGCGCCCATGCGCGTGAATGCACCCAATCTCTCTACCATCCGGTCGGAACCTGCAAAATGGGCGTAGACCCAATGGCCGTGGTCAATCCGCACTTGCAGGTTCACGGTATTGAAGGGCTGCGTGTGGTCGATGCATCCATCATGCCGGCGCTTATTAATGCCAATACCAACGCGCCCACAATCATGATTGCGGAAAAAGCCGCTGATATGATTTTGGTCGGATGACCAGGATTTTAGACATGAATGCCAGCCACAAAATTCATAAATTGGGCGCTGTTCGTGTCAGATCTTAAAGCTTCGGAGATTGGTTGTAAAAACGGCCGTTTTAGTTCAAAATATGGTTTGCAGTATAAAATTTTTCCGCTTGTAACCGTGCAATACGCACAAGCCACACTTTAAGGAGATCCACCCATGATGAATTTAGCCGTCTTATTAGAAGACAGCACCCGTGAAGTGCCAGAGCGTCTGGCTGTCATATTCAATGATTTCAAACTGACCTATGCTCAAGCAAACGCCATGGCCAACCAGGTCGCCAACGGACTGACCGCCATCGGCATCCAAAAAGGAGACAAGGTCGCCCTCAGCTGTCCAAACCTGCCCTTCTTCCCGATTGTCTACTATGGCATCCTGAAAGCCGGCGCGGTTGTTGTGCCTTTAAACGTCTTGTTAAAACCGCGCGAAATTGCTTACCATCTCTAAGACTCTGACGCCAAAGCATATTTTTGTTTTGAGGGCACGCCGGAACTGCCCATGGGTCAAATGGGTTGCGGCGGTTTCCAGGACGCAGGCAGTTGTGAGCACTTTTTCATGATCACAGCCAATCCGGCCGGCCCATCACCCATCGAAGGTACCAAAACGATGGGCAGTTCATGTATAACCAGCCGCCCACGTTATACAGTGCAGACGAGTTCAGCGATACGGCCGTTATCCTCTACACCAGCGGCACCACCGGCCAACCCAAAGGCGCCGAACTCAGCCACCTCAACATGGTCATGAACGCGCGCCTGGCCGACAACATGTATACGCCCATCCCCGAACGACCCCGTTCACTTAATTACTCTGCCGTTATTTCACTCCTTTGGGCAATCCGTGCAGATGAACGGCGGATTTTACAACGGCGCCACCCTCAGCCTGTTGCCGCGCTTTGATCCGGATTCTGCTCTAGGCAATTATGCAGCGCGACAACGTCACCATCTTCGCCGGCGTGCCCACCATGTATTGGGCTCTGCTCAATTACCCCGGCGCAGAAAAGTATGATCTGGAAAAAATCTCCGAAAACCTCGAGTTAGCCGTTTCCGGCGGCTCAGCCATGCCCGTGGAGGTGATGAAAGCATTCGGCGAAAAATTCAGCGTGAAAATCCTTGAAGGCTACGGCCTCTCCGAAACCAGCCCGGTAGCCACCTTCAACCGCATTGACGGAACCGCCAAACCCGGTTCCGTTGGCTTACCCGTCTGGGGCGTGTGACATCCGCATCGTGGAGAAGAAGACGATGACGTTCCGCCAGGGCGAATTGGGCGAAATCGTCATTCGCGGCCACAACATCATGAAAGGTTATTACAAAAGACCTGAAGCCACCGCCGAAGCATTCCGCAACGGCTGGTTCCACAGCGGCGACATCGGCCGCAAAGATGAAGATGGCTATGTTTACATTGCCGATCGCGTCAAAGATATGATTATTCGCGGCGGATTCAATGTCTATCCACGCGAAATTGAAGAAGCGCTGATGACCCATCCCGAAGTCAGTCTCGCCGCCGTCATCGGCGTGCCCCACGACAGATACGGTGAAGAAGTCAAAGCCTTCGTCATCTTAAAGGAAGGCGCCACTGCTACCGAAGAAGAACTAATGCTTTGGAGCAAAGAAAACATGGCCGCCTACAAATACCCCCGCATGATAGAAATTCGCAAATCACTACCTATGACCGCCACAGGCAAAATTCTCAAGCGGGTACTCCGCGATTGACAAAGCGGTCAGGTCATTCCCAATTCACCTTCCTGAAGGGCGAGAGTAATTCTCGCCCTTTTTGTTTCCAATGGTGGGTGTGGTTCGGCAGCAGTTAGGGCCGTATCATCCCCTATCCATCTCTTGCTTTTTTAACTCAGATCAGCCAACTGCCTTCCAAACGCAGCAGCCACGCCTTCGTTTCCAGCCCGCCAGGCCCCCCATATCCATGAAGTTTTCCATCCGAACCAAGGACACGATGGCAGGGGACAATTATCGGCATCGGGTTCGTGGCGTTCGCACGCCCGACCGCGCGTGAAGCGCCCGGCTTATCTAACTGTTTGGCGACATCCCCATAGGTGAGGGTACGGCCGTATTCAATCTCATAAACCTTTTGCAGCGCTTCGATCTGGAAAGGGGTCATCACCGACCAATCGATGGGCACGTCAAACCCGGTGCGCTCGCCGGCAAAATATTCTGATAACTGCGCCAGCACGAACGCCAGCGCGCGGGATTATACAGCGGCTCTACACCGGTTAACTGGCGCACCTCTTCCTCAAATCGAGTGCGACCATCATACAAACTAACCGCCACAAGTCCCTGCATCCCCCACAGCGGCCCAAACCTCATTAAATTGTGCGATCCGTTCGTCTCACCGAATCCGAGAATATCTGATTTTCATATTACTCACCTTCTCCCAAAACCTCCGCGCCTTCTTCGTGGTCATCCGCGTAACTTTTTTCATAACGCAGATGATAAACAGCGATGCCAAAGGCCACGGCCGCATTCAAAGAACGCTTAAACCCGGCCATCGGCAGGCTAAAAATGCGATCGCACAGCGCCAAAATGCCGGGGTCGACGCCCGCTTTTTCGTTGCCGACCACCAGCGTAACCGCTGAATGTGGCCAAACAATTTGATTGGCAAACAGTGGTTCCGCATCGGGTACGGCTTCCAATGCCCAGAGTTGAGCGCCTGCCGATTTGATGGCAACGGCCGTTTCCAACCCATTACGGCT
Organism: uncultured Chloroflexia bacterium; assembly: GCA_963701435.1. Classification (GTDB taxonomy): domain Bacteria; phylum Chloroflexota; class Anaerolineae; order Promineifilales; family Promineifilaceae; genus JAACFF01. Next base: position 517,306 of record CAVPAL010000007.1, read on the forward strand.
GGTCGACCAGGATATTTTCTCGTGCGCGCCCAGAGCGGCCTTGGCCAGCTTGGGATGTTCAGGCGTGGCAGTAAAACCGCACAAATACAAATGCGACAGACCGGCCCCATCCGCCGTGCGAAACATCGAGCCGACGTTGTGGATGCTGCGAATATTGTCGAGCAGCGCCGAGAAGGGTGCAGTTTGTGAGGTGCGAGCAACGGCCGTTACTTTATCCACCGCCGCCGAAGCAACCAACTTTGTTTCGGAGCCGCAGCGGGGACAACATATCCCGCCAGGCGCACCGGTCTGCAATGGATAACGCAGGCGGCAATCGGGCGCAGCGCATTCGCGAAATTGAAAGCTGGTCAATTATCCTTCCAAAGCGCCCAACACAATCGGCAGAAGCTGTTTCTTACGCGAAACCACACCCTCTGCGTCCATTGTGTGGTCGGGCAAACGGGGATAGGGCAGCACATCCAGCGCCGGAACTTCTTTTGTCATCAAAAGCCGGCTGCTGCGGCGCACCACATCAGTCACCATCATCATGACAAAATCGAGACCACGCGATTCGGCCAGATCGACCAACGCTTCCTGCAGCGGCACCAAATAGTCCCCTAACTGGGCAAAGTTAGTTACTTCGGCCTGTGAAATACCAAAGCGCATCCCGCCGGCCTCATAAATTTTAAAATCTGCGCCCACAATTTCGGCCGGATTGCGCGTCGTTAGTCCGGCGCCGGCCTCAAGCAGCTTATCTCCAAAGGTTTTGATCGATTCGCCTTCCAGCGGCGCGCCATGCATAAAAGCCCAGCGAGCCAGACGACCTGAAGCATTGTGGTCTCTATCGGTCGTCGTGGGTGAAGTCAAAATCAAGGTGTCAGAAAGCAGGCCAGCCAGCAGCAGGCCTGCCAGTTCCGGCGGCGCGCTCAAGCCCGCCTCGTCAATGCGTTCAGAAACGAGCGTGCTGGTGCTGCCGACCACATCAACCGTCATTTTGATCGGCTCATGCGTTGTGGGGTTGCCAAGCCGGTGATGATCCAATATTTCCAACAAGTCAGCTTCATTTAGCGCGCCGATCGCCTGTTCCGCTTCATTATGATCTACCAATATCACTTTCAGACGCGGCGGTTTGAGCGCTTCACGCTGGCGGCAAATTCCCACATAAGCGCCATTTTCATCCACCACCCAAAATTCGCTGCGTTCTTCGCGCAAAATACGCGGCAGCGTATCTTTGATGCGGCTGTTCATTTGAAATTTAGGCACTTCAACATCACACGCTTCTCTGCATGGCCGATCCAGTAGTTCGGCGATGCGCGTTTCCTCCTTGCGCACATGGGAACCCACCAGGCGGCTCATGAAGTCAAACAAACTGAGACCTGTGACCATGCCATAGGGCGTCCCGTCCGCATTCAATACGGGGGCGACGCCGCCTGTACGGTTGGCAATGGCCCATGCTTCACGTAACGGCCGTTCCGGCGTGGTTGTATTCAGCCGGTGCGAAATCGCCGCAAAGCGCGGGGATGCGTCCGGCAGCAGGAGCGGCTGCTCCAACCCCAATTTGTGCAAAACCCAAATTGTTTGGGGATTTAGCTGGCCGGCGCGTGCGGCCTGTACCTGCTCCCCCTGCTGATCCTGCAACAGCCAAGCATATCCCATTGCAGAAGCAATCGCGTCCGTATCGGGATTCACATGGCCAATCACATAAGTGATATTTGTTTTTTTGTTCATAGGGATTCTTGTTGCCATAGTAAACTTGCATTCCCTCTAACACGACAAGAAATTTGGGTGAATTCGTTTTAATGTTTTGTCGAATCCGAATCAAAGTCTTGTCGAAATTGGTTGGTAATCCATTTGCCGCTCGGGATTTTGTATGACTTCGAACCCAAATTGAGCATACAATCCATGCGCATCGGCCGTGCGTAATGTCCAACGGCGTAACCCTTGCAGTTCAGGATGCTGCAAAATAGTCGTTACCAGCCACTTGCCCAATCCCTGTCCTTGATAAGGGACTAAAATAAACACATCGGCCAGATAAGCAAAGGTTGCAAAATCACTCACAACACGTGCAAAGCCAACCTGGGACAGATTCTCCTCGCTCTTTACGAATACGCCAAAACATAGTGAAAATTGGATGCTACGCTCGACTTTAACGCGGCTGATACCGGCAGCCCAATATGACTCTTCAGACAGATATTGGTGAATCAAATCGATATCTAACCAGGCTATTTCTGTCGAGATTAAAAATTCATCTCGCCATATATTTTGAACCGGAAACAAAGAGTTAACGTCCATTGTCAGACAAACCGATAAAAAACCTGATTGCTGACGAATCGCCCTTGTTCCGTGAGCAGTAAACGGCCGTTTTCCTGCCGCAACAAACCCCACTCAATCATCTGCCCTGCCAAACCATCATAAGCGCGATTTAGCGAAACGCCAAAACGCGCATCAAACGCAGCCAAATCAAGCCCTTCCTCCAGCAACCGCAGTTGGGTGATGACCGTGTCCGACATCGCCTCGCGTTGGTCAAGTTGATGCGCTGCGGCGACAGCCGCCGAAAGTGGAAAAGGGCCGGCCGGACCCTGCTGCATGCGACGGATGTAAACGCGCGGCTGTTTGACGACGGCATAACGGGTTCCATTGGCGTGCCCGTGCGCGCCCGCACCTAAACCAAGATATTCCTGGTTGCGCCAGTAAGTCAAATTGTGGGCGCAGGCAAGACCCGGTTTAGCCCAGTTGGAAATTTCATAATGCGTAAAACCAGCCGTTTTTAAGCGCGCGCAGGCCAGGTCATATTGCTCCGCTGCCAGGTCGGGATCGGGTGGTTGAATACGGCCGTTATTCAACCAGCGCTGCATCGGCGTGCCCGCTTCAATTGTTAAACAATATAGGCTGAGATGCGGCGGATCCAGCGCCAGCGCCGCTTCCAGGCTTTGGGCCCAGCTTTCAAACGTCTGTCCCGGCACGCCATAAATGAGATCAAAGCTAAAATTGGTAAAGCCTGCCTGCCGGGCTTTTTTGGCTACACGAATTACCGTGGTGAAATCATGGGAACGTTCCAACAACTGCAATTCAGAAGCGACCGCGCTCTGGACGCCAAAACTGAGACGATTAATCCCCAACGCGCGCAAACCTGCCAGATAAACACCATCAACCGTGTCCGGATTGGCCTCGAGCGTAATTTCGATGTCCGGCTGCCAGCCAAATGCGCGCTGGGTGGTTTGCAGAATGGCCGATAAATCTGCCAGCGCCATCAGTGAAGGAGTGCCGCCGCCAAAAAAAATAGTGTGTAACGGCCGTAACTGGCCTGCCTCCTCGGCAAATTCGGCAACCTGCTCAATTTCCCGGCACATTGCGCGCGCGTACGCGCCCTGCAAAGCCCCCACGGATGTGTATGTATTAAAATCACAATAAGCGCAGCGGCGCCGGCAAAATGGAATGTGTAGATAAAGACTCAAAGGCTGCATGACAAATTATTACTCGTTATATTAGGTAATTGGCAACAATATTTCAAAATTAGAATCGCACTAGACGTTGCCGATTCCTCAAGGAAACCGCAGTTCAAGTTCTTTGGGACTTCCGAATAGTTTCTGCGGTTTACCTAACGACCTGTCCAATTACAATAGAATCCTTTGGAGTTTACCAATAACGTTAAGGGGTGGCTAATGCGTATTGCCAGGAATGATATGATTTTGTTATGCTTATCCTATGAAGCAACATTTAAGACTGGCCTTAATTCTGAGCGGATTGCTCTTGGTGGCGATTGTTCCCTGGCTACAGGCACAGGACGCGCCGCAAAACGAAGTACTCGTTCTGGAAACAGAAGGAGCGGTTACGCCGGCGATGGCGGGTTATTTCCGGCGCGGAATTGAAACGGCCGTGCAAGAGGGATCTTCCGCCGTTTTGATCAAACTTGACACCCCCGGCGGTCTGGTTGATACAACCCAAGAAATCGTCCAGGAGTTTCGCGCTGCGCCGCTGCCGATTATTGTTTATGTTACGCCGCGCGGCGCGCAGGCCGCTTCAGCCGGCAGCATCATCACTATGGCTGCCCACGCCGCCGCGATGGCGCCCGAAACGGTCATCGGTGCCGCTTCACCGGTTGGTGAAGGCGGGGCGGATTTAGAAGAAACCCTGCTGCGCAAAATCACCGAAGATCTCAAAGCGACAGTTCGTAATTTAACGGCCGTGCGCGGTGAAACCGCCACCCGGCTGGCGGAAGAAATGATTGAAGACGCACGCGCCGTTACGGCGGAAGAGGCCCTGGAAGCGGGCTTGATCGACGCCGTTGCCAACGATGTTCCCGATTTACTGCAGCAGCTGGATGGCCTGACCGTCACCGTCAATGACCAGCCGCAAACCCTCAAGACAGCCAACGCGACTGTTCGAAACCTACCCATGAGTTCGGTTGAAGAAGCGCTCTTTTTGCTCATCAGTCCCGTTGTATTGGGGCTGCTGCTGGCAATCGGCGTGCAGGCCATTTTCATTGAACTGTCCAGTCCCGGCGGATGGGTCGCCGGTTTAATCGGTGTTTTATGCATTGGCCTAGCGCTTTACGGCATGGGACAACTGCCGGTCAACTGGCTCGGTTTAGGGTTGATTCTGCTGGCGTTCGTGCTCTTTTTTATGGAAATCAAAGCCGCCGCGCATGGCGCGCTGGCCGTGACTGGCACAATTATCTTAGTAGCAGGTTTACTTGTGTTATTTAATACGCCTCAAACTCCAGATTTTATTCGTCTTTCGATTCCGGCCGCGATCGGCATCGGCATGCTGACCGCATCCTTTTTCCTCTTTATTATCGCCAAAGTGCTGCTCTCACAGCGGCGTCAACCGGCAACCGGTGCGGAAGGATTAATCGGCCAGCACGGCCCCGTGCGAGTTCCCTTTGTATCGGAGAAGCTAAAACCGCCCTATGCCGGCATGGTGCTGGTTGCAGGTGAATTATGGCGTGCAGAAGCAGATGAAGAAATTGCCAAAGGGGAAGAGGTAGAGGTAACGGCCGTTAACGGCGTCACCCTCACAGTAAAACAATTAGACTCCTAGCACTTTACCCAACCAGGTTTGATTGGGTATGGCTCATCCTGGCTGTGTTAATCGATATCTTCGGGCACGGCGTCAGCGGTTATAACAATCGCGACAAGATTCCAGGAACTGCCTGATCATCCCTCGATAAATTAAGAGGACAAAGGTTTAGTTCTTTGTCCTCTTTATTCTTCTGCCTGAATTAGGTGAGGCGTGGACATAAATCAAGCTACCCGCAAAAGGGGCTTGATTCCACAGCCAATCGGCCTGTCCTGGTACAAATTGATCTGGGGTTGGATGATCACAGCCACATGATTGATGTTGATCAGATGATTCGTGTGCGCATGGCGAAACAATAGTATTGATGTATGAAGACCTGCAAGGTTGCCGGTATATTATTGGTGTAAATCTCGCAGGACTTGAACTGAATTATTTCAATTCTCCTTGTGCATACTGTTCACGCAGCACACGTTTGCTGAATTTGCCGACGCTGGTCTTGGGGATTTCGTCAATAAAAATGATCTTTTCCGGCAGCCAGAATTTGGCAAAACGCGGCGCAAGAAATTCACGTAAATCATCAGCCGTTAAATCTTGACCATCAGGGGTGAGCACAATAGCAGCCAACGGCCGTTCCACCCAGCGCTCATCAGGAATAGCAATAACGGCCGCTTCGAGAACCAATGCCCGCCGAACAGCGATGTCGCGCAACGACGCCCCTCCTTCAAAGCGGTAACAAAACGATCATGTTATAATTGTTGGCCAGAGTCATTTGACGACTCCGGTCAACAATGAGTTGAAAAAAGGCTAAGATTGTTTTGCAAAATACTTGTTTTACCGCTTTCAGATAACTGGAAGTGGAGACCCAAAAAGGAGAAGGAAATGTTTTCCGAACTTATCACATTACTGGCTGTCTTGTTCTTGCTCATGGTCATTTTTGCGCCAATTTATTACTTTTGGAATAAATCAAAGCAGGATCAAAAAGACCAGGATCAGGATCAATCTCAGTAAATAAAAAAATCTGACACGAATAACACGAATTTTTCGTGTTATTTGTGCATTCGTGTCAAAAATCTTGATCTGCTGATTCTAATCAATTATCGTTTTCCAGGTTCGATTTTAGCGTTCCCCACAACATATAACCTACTGAAAACTCAAACCTGACAGGTTTTCTTTATGTGACTCTTGTAAATGTCATGTTAAAAACCTGTCAGGTTTTAGTAGTCTGGGCTAATATTGGTCGCTGTATTTGAATTTGATCTAATAAATTCTATAAATTGAGGCATGACTCAACGTCCCTGCAACCTTCTCTATCGCCTGATAATAATGCGATAGAACGTGATCAGTCAATTTTCCAGGACGCCAAACCATGCCGTAATTGAAAAGAGGAAAGAGTCCGATATGAATAGGAAGTTATTTGTTTTGTTAACGTTTCTTTTGATCTTACTGTTGGTTGCTTGTGGCGGAGATGCAACCCCCACACCGGCGCCAACTGCCGCGCCAGAAGAACCTGCACCAACCGCAGCGTCTGTTGAAGAAGCGCCAACCACAGCGCCCCCAACAGACGCGCCGCCAACCGCAGAAGCGCCGGCAGAGGAAGCCACCCCTGAGTCAGATCAGGCAACCGAATCCAGCGTAGATTCGATGGATCACGCAGCGGATCCGGAGTTGGTTGATATTCTTTGGGAGTGGGAACGGCGCGATCCAAATGGAAATCAGATCGACGAGATTATCGTACCAGATCCGGAAAATTACACGCTTCTCTTCAATGAAAACGGTACATTCAACGCCCAAATAGATTGCAATAGCGCCAACGGCCGTTACGCCACGCCCACCCCCGGCAGCATCTTTATGGAATCAGGGCCATCAACGATGGCCGCATGTGAGCCTGACTCATTTGCCCCGCAAATGTCTCAAATGTTTGGACCTGCACAAAATTATCGCATTGAAGAAGATGGCAACGTGCTGGTATTTGTCTGGGCAGCCGGCGGACCAATTGACTACTACCGTAATGCCGGCGCAGCGAGTGAACCGGGAGAAGAAGAAGTCAACAGCATTCCGCCGGATGCGATCCAGCTTGACACACAAGGCCTGGCCGAATCATACGCCTGGTCCGTCATGCCTGGCAATCCCATTCCACCCGGACCTGGAGGACAAGGTTTTCCGCCCTATATTCTGCTAACATTTGATGGCGAAACGGCCGATGATGTTATGCTCAATAACGGCCGTCGCATGTACATCTTCCCCACGCAGGCCTATATCGACCTGTACACTGCATCTGGAAGCTCAAGAGTTGCAGATGAAGTGGCGCGTTTGGAGCAGTTGATTGCTGAGGCCGATACGCGTCAGGAACCGCCCGCCTCCCCCATGCCGCTGCTGCCGCCTGCGTCCAGCTTTATGGATCGTTGGGCACAGTTCAGTGACCAGGATTTTGGTGTGGGTTCAGGTGTGCGCTATGTGTCGGAGGCGCCTAATCGCCAGGACATTGGCCCGTGGACAAATCTAGGAACCGCCTATTATTACCAGGGCCTGACAACTGATGAATTGTTCTACGTCTCCCTCGTTTGGCCTGTGGCCACTGAAAGCCTCCCGAATACACCCGAAGACGCGCCGGAAGATGTAGTGGCGCTTTCAACCAATCCCGAAACGTACCCGGACTACCTGCAGGCGACAAAGGATACGCTCAACGCTTTGCCTTCGTCTGACTGGACCCCAGACCTGGCCAATCTCGACGCCATGGTTGCCTCGCTGACATTCCCGACAGGAGCCGAGCCTGACCTGACAAACACGACCTGGCAGTGGATTTCCACGACAACGCCGGTAGAAGAAATCAGCGTTGATAATCCCTCTCAGTATACAATTTTGTTCAACGAAGATGGAAGCGCCAATATTCAAGCGGATTGCAACAGCGTGGGCGCATCCTACACGACAGATGGGCAAAACATCAACATGACGCTGGGGCCGTCAACGCTAGCGGCTTGTGCTCCCGAATCGTTGGATCAACAATATTTGAGCGGTCTGGAAAATGCCGCCGCCTATTTCTTTGAGGAAGGCGATTTATTTATCGATATGATCGCCGACGGCGGTACGATGCGCTTCACAGCCGAAGAGACGGTTGATCTGCCGGAACCACAAGAAGGGGCAGCCACCGGCGTTGTCACGGCGCCGGATGGCGTCTTCATTCGCACCGGGCCGGGAACTGAATACCCGGCAATTGGCACCGCGCCTTTTGAAGAAACCGGGGAAATCGTAGGCGTCAGCGAAGATGGCCAATGGTGGGTCTTCAGTATGCCTGTCTCGGCGGAAAACCCGGATGGTATTGGCTGGGTGTCAGCCCAATTTGTGGACGCTGCCAATGCAGAAAATGTGCCTGTGGTGCCCACACCAGAAGTTGCGCCTGTTTTAACCGGCGCAACCTGGGAATGGGTTTCTTTGACAACGCCTACCGGCGTCACAACCGTTGACAATCCGGCCCAATACACAATCCTCTTCAATGAAGATGGCACAGCCAATATTCAGGCGGATTGCAACAGCGTCTCGGCCAATTACACGACCGATGGCAGTAATATTAATATCACATTGGGCGCAACCACGTTGGCAGCCTGCGCAGAAGGTTCACTTGAGCAGCCTTACCTGGCCGCTTTAGGAAATGCAGCCATCTACTTCTTTGAAGAAGGTGTTTTGTTTATGGACCTGACAGCCGACAGCGGAACCATGCGCTTCAGAGCGGGGACAGGCTCCGGCGGCGAAACGCCTCCCAGTCCCGAATCCCCCAGCGGCGGCGCTGAAAACATCCTGTTTAATCTGGTATCCTTTGGACCGCCTGGCGCTGAACAGTCACTGATTGAAGGCACCCAAATCACGGCAACCTTCACCGACACAGAAATGTTTGGCTTCTCAGGCTGTAATGATTATTCAGGTGTATTAACTCCGGTAAACGATTACTTCACAGTTGGGCCGGTCATCTCTACGAAAAAAGCGTGTGCGGAACCGGCCGGTGTAATGGAACAAGAACAAGCCTATCTTGCCGCGTTGGGAGGCATTTCCGGCTTCCAATGGCAGTCGGAACTTGTTAACAATACAACCGTGATCACGGCCGGCCAACTGTCCTATACGCTGCCTGACGGCGCCAGCGGCGTACTCAACTTAATTGCTGCCCAATAGGTAGTAAACCTTGGCATACAATAAAAAAAGCGCTCCCAGGAGCGCTTTTTTATTTTCATTTTGGTTAGCTCCTCAGGTTGGACTCGAACCAACAACCCTACGGTTAACAGCCGTATGCTCTGCCATTGAGCTACTGAGGAATGACGGAGGGAATTATATCAAATGGGATCAGGCTGTCAAGCTGATAATCGTTGGCGGCTGCGCGTCGTTTGCGTCACACAAGAGTACAAAAGTTTTAGAAACTTTTGTTGGCTGTCTGTCCATTTAAACAAAAAATTGCTGCCCCAATTCAGGCACATTCACATCCGCAAAATTTTGTTCGCGGCGCAGGCTTTCAGCCAAAACAAACGAGGCATCTTCCTCACCGTGAACAATAAATGTGTGCAACGGCCGTTTCTGCATATGCCCCGTCCATGCCAGCAATTCACCCCGATCCGCGTGGGCGCTAAAGCCATTGATCACTTCAACTTGCGCCTTTACTTCATAGGATTCACCAAAAATTTTCACAAAATGGCTTTTTTCAACCAGACGCCGGCCCAAAGTGTCGGGCGCCTGCCAGCCCGTAATTAAAATGGTGTTGCGCGAGTCTTCAATATTATTTTTCAGGTGATGAAGGATTCGGCCTGCTTCAGCCATGCCGCTGGCGCTAATTATCACGGCCGGTTCACGTAGGAAATTTAATTCTTTAGATTCACGCGTCGTCCTGGTGTAACGCATCATATCAAAACCAAATGGATCTCCATGGCGGTCATTTTCCATGAAGGCTGCCACTTCTTCATCATAAGCCTCAGGATGCAGCCGGTAAATGCCGGTTGCGTCCACCGCCAGCGGGCTGTCCACATATACCGGCAGATCAGGAGAAATATCCCGCTCCTCTACTAACTGGTGCAGCCGGTAAACAATTTCCTGCGTCCGCCCGACGGCAAAGGCAGGCATAATCAGCTTGCCCCCCCGCTTACAGGTTTCGTTGACGATGTGCTCCAGCTTTTCGCTGGCTTCTTCCAGTTTAGGATGGAAGCGGTTGCCATAGGTACTCTCAACAATCAGCACGTCCGCGCCATCAATAAAGGTAGGGTCGCGCAAAATTGGCCGGCCCGGCCGGCCCAGGTCACCGCTAAAAACCAAACGTACCTCTCGGCCCCGTTCTTCATCAAAAATATCGAGACCTACTATGGCCGAACCCAGGATATGGCCTGCATCATAAAAAGTTAAGGTTATGCCGGGGCGGATTTGATACGGCCGTTCATAGCCAATGCCCACAAATTGTTTTAGACTATCAACCGCATCAGCCATTGAGTAAATTGGCTGCAGCGGCGGCAGTTTTTGTTTGGCGCGTTTCTTATTCAAATATTCAATGTCATAATGCTGAATTTTGGCGCTGTCCCTCAGCATGATGGCGCACAGATCTCGCGTGGCATAGGTACTAATTATGTCCCCGCGAAAACCGCTCTTAACCAGATTAGGGATATTCCCGCTGTGATCAATATGAGCATGAGAAAGCACCAACACATCAATATCGGCGGCATTGAAGGGCAGTTGTTGATTGCGCCGGTAACTCTCCTTACGCGATCCCTGGAAAAGCCCGCAATCCAATAGTATCTTAATGCCGTTGACTTCAACCAGATGCTGCGATCCGGTTACGGTGCGCACTGCGCCATGAAAGGTAAGTTTCATTTTCATTTACTCCTACGTAAATCGAATTGGTAATTCGATACGCGATTACTCAAATCGCTCTACGCTTTTCATTCAAGGTGGTCGGCGCAACCGATGTGGTCTACTATGACAATTCCTCAAGAAAACCGCAGATTTTCCACTCCTCTTATTTTCAAGGATTTTCTGCGGTTTACCTAGGTAATTGGCAGAAAGTAATCAAAGTGAGTCTTGTAACACTTGCAATATTTCAGAACCATAGGTTGCACAGCGCCAATCGCCTACGCCCTCTAGCTGTGACAGCGCTTCTATTGACTGCGGGTTTTGGCGGGCAATTTGCCACAAAGCGTCCCGACTGATAATAACATCAGATTCAACCCCACGCGCCCTGGCGCGCTGCTTGCGCCAGTTATGTAATTGCTCGTAGCGAATTAAAACTGCTTCCGGTGGGCGTTGATGCCGGCGAGGATAAGCTGGAAGAGGCGCATTTAAACCCCGTTTTATTGCTGTCAGCACCTTGTCTCCATAACGCCGCACCTGTCCATTTGTCATGCCATAAATATGATGCAGGTCATCTTGATTACGCGGTAGTTCCTGGGCTAATTCCAACGCTGTACGATTGTTGAATATTTTGAAAAGGGGTTGATTGCGTCGCCGGGCTTCTTTATCACGAAAAATATGGACTTCTTTGAGAACTGCTTGCTGGCGTTTTGACAGATGCTGGACGCCGTTAATTTGCCAGAAACTGTCCGGATCAAAATCTGTATGCGGCAAAACTACCTGGGTAAGTTGGGCGAAAATCTCGGCTGCTTCTGTTTCTCGACCGGCGGAAGTAATTTCCGCACTCAACAGATCTCGCAGGCGAAACAGGAAATGGGTATCATGCTGCGCATAGGCGAGTTGGGCGTCTGATAACGGCCGTTGACACCAGTTTGACTTTTGATAGCGTTTATTTAGTTTGACCTCAAAGAATTGATCTAACAAATTTGCCAGTCCGTACCGCTTGTATCCCAAAATCCGCGCTGCCCACATCGTGTCGAATAAATTTTGCAGTTCCCAATCATACTCACGTTTCATCAGGATAAGATCATATTCGGAAGCGTGCAAAATCTTTTCGACGGCCGGATCGGCGATTATTTCGCCCAACGGCTCCAGATCAATTGGAGCCAGCGGATCGAGAATAAAATCTTGGTCTGGAATCGAAATCTGGATCAAACAAATCTTTTCGCGGTAGGCAAACATACTGTTTGCTTCCAGGTCAATTGCCAGACGCGGCTCAGCTTTCAGGCGCAGCAGACACGCCTGCCATTCATGCGATTTGCAGATGAGCTGGTAATCAGGCAGTTTCATAGGTTTTTTGGACTGTAGGCGTCCTCATTGCAGTCGGGCGTATATCTTGCACCATTAACTGCAAGTTTCGACGGCCGTTCCATTCATTCAGGTTAATGGTATAAGCGACATCCACATAACGCGGCAGGCAGTTGGCCCAATCACCCTGGCGAAAAGCAATTGCCGGCATCATTCGGTTTGCAGAACCCGGCCTGTCGCCATCGCTCAAGCTTAGTTGCAAATGCGCGCCCTGCTGCCCCACAGTGCGGTGGCTGAGTACCTCAACATTATGTGAGCAAAAAACAGGCGTAGGATTCGCATATCCGGTCGGTTCCAATTGCAACAACGTTTCATACAAGGCCCAATCAATTTCATCCAGGCTGATTTCAACATCCACCGATAATGTAGGCTTCAAATCCTTGTCCCGTAATTGGGCGTCTGCCATCGCGCTCATGCGCGCTTTGAATTCAGGCAGGTTTTCGTTACGAATTGTTAAACCGGCGGCTTGGGCATGGCCGCCGTGCCGTACCAGCAAATCGGCCGTTTCATCAAGAGCATCCGTTATGTGAAATTCCGGGATTGAACGACATGAACCCCGGCTTTCCTCCGCGCCGATTTCAAAAATAATGCTGGGCTTATAATATTTTTCCGCCAGACGGCTGGCGACCAGGCCCACCACGCCCGGCAAAAAAGCTTCGTCTCCGGCAATCAAGATCGGCGTTTCCGGATCCACCATTTCTTCAGCCCGTTGGCTTAAATCGGCAGTCAACCGCCGCCGTTCTTTATTAAGCTCATTTAGCTCTGCGGCCAGGCGTTTAGCAGTCAGCATATTGTTGGCTGCCAGCAATTTGGCCGCTTTATGGGCATGATCGAGACGCCCGGCGGCATTAATGCGCGGCCCTAAACCAAAACCAATGGATTCCGCGCTGATATTGCCCGGCGTCAGACTGCTTACCTGGGCCAGCGCCGCCAGACCGGGCCGCTGGAGTTGGTTTAACACCCGCAGTCCGTCGATAACCAGCTTGCGATTTTCACCCAGCAGGGGCGCCAGATCAGCGACGGTTCCCACGGCAACCAGATCAAGATAGCTTTCAATTGGTTCCGTGACCCGCTGCGGCATCTGTTGGTAAACTGCTTCCGCCAGCTTGTAGGCAATGCCGACGCCGGCAAGCATCGTTTCAGGATAAGCAGAATCGAGGCGTTTGGGGTTGATTATGGCTAAGGCGGGCGGCATTTGCGGTCCAAGATTATGATGGTCGGTGATAACCATATCCAGGCCGATACTGTTTCCGTGTTCAACTTCCGCCACCGAGCGAATGCCACAATCAACGGTGATAACCAGGTCGCCGCCCAGCTCTTTTATTTTCGACAGCGCCTCATTATTGAGGCCATATCCTTCGTCAACGCGGTTGGGAATATACGGCCGTACCTGTTGATGCTCCAGACCCAGGCCGCGTAAAGCCATTGTCAGCAGTACGGTTGATGTAACCCCATCGGCGTCAAAATCGCCATAGACAAAAATTGTTTCTTCATTATCGATGGCCTGTTGAATGCGAGAAACGGCCGTATCCATATCCGCCAGCAAAAATGGGTCAGTGTTATCGATGTAACGCCCTTCCAAAAAAGCTTGCATATGGCCGGGATCGATAATTCCCCGGTTATACAATATTTGCAGTAAAACAGGGTGGATATGGCTTAAGGATTGTCGAATTTGTGTGGGGACAGGTGGTGCAATTTCCCACAGGGTTTCGCGAATACTGTCCGGGCGCTTCATAATTGAGCAATCTTAACACGCTTCAGGCGAAACGCAACAGCAGCAGCGTCTAAAAATATGCCCAATAATCTTGCCCGCGCTTCTTAAACAGAGTAGACTGATTATCGGTTTTAATCGAGGTACTATGACTTCAAAAAGATCTAACTTTCACAGCAAATTGTTCTGGCTCCTGGGTCTACTTACCACAGTTGTCTTGATTCTGGCGCCCACTCTAATGTCAAAAATTGATAGGGCTAAAACTGCCGGCGCGGCTGAAGAATCCATGACGCACCTGCCGCTCATTGTCGGCCAACCCACATTTGGCGCCGTTCCCATCATTGATGGATTTGTACAGATCACCGACATCGCCAATATGGGCGACGGCCGTCTCTTTGTTACCGAAAAATCGGGTGTGGTGCGTGTTGTGCAGCCAGATGGCAGTACATCTTTTTTCATGAATATTCAAGACCGGGTCATTAAGGACGGGCCTGAGCAGGGACTATTAGGCATCGCTTTTCATCCCGATTATGAAAACAATGGCTATTTCTACCTCACCTACATCGGCATCGCCGGCAACTACAATGAAGAGCACCTGATCCTTTCACGCTTCAGCGTCACCGACGACCCCAATGTCGCTAATCCGAACAGCGAGGAGCTGATTTTCAAGGTGGTGCAAACCTTCGGTCTCCACAACGGCGGCGGCGTGCGGTTCAATCCGGTGGACGGTTATTTGTATTTGGGCGTCGGCGATGATTCACAGCTTTTGGTTGCGCAAGATAAAAAATCAACCAAGGGTAAACTTTTACGCCTGGACGTAGACAATCCAATTACAGCAAAAGAAACTGAACAGCGCGCTTTTCTGGACGCCGTCACAAGCGTTGATTCGGAAATTGTGGCGCTTGGCCTGCGAAATCCCTGGAAATTTGGCATCGATCCCTTCTACGGCCATATTTTTATTGGTGATGTAGGCGATCTGGAATGGGAAGAAGTTGATGTTGTCCCGTTCGGATTGGGCCACGAGCCCAATTTTGGCTGGCCATGTATGGAAGGTCCGGAAATTCGAGATGATGGCGGCCCGTGCGAGGGCACGGATAGTTTCTCCTTGCCGGCATATGCCTACAAACATGGTTCTGATCCGGGTGAAGGGTGTGCAATTATCGGGGGCGATGTTTACCGGCCGCAGGGTAGCACCAATGCAGACGGCCGTTTCATCTTTGGCGATTTTTGCAGCCGGGAAGTTTATTCAATAACCGACATTTCCGGCGCCTGGGAAACAACTTATCTGGGCAAGATCGGGGACGCATCAAATTTACTGACCACGTTTGGGGTTGATCATCAAGGCGCAATGTACGCAGGCGCCTATGCCTCTCCCGGCGCTTTGTATAAATTATATATACCTTGATTTCTCGTGCTGTGTTAATCTTGATTCTTGAAGTTTTGATTCATTAAAGCGTCAAGGGTCGCTAAAAATCGCCAATGGAGGTGATTCCGATGATAAGACGTATGACTGCTTGTTTGATAATTTGTTTCATAACGGCCGTTTACCTGAGCGCCTGTTCTTCAGAAGCTGAACCGACTCCAACCGCCACGGCCGTTCCGGCCACAACGCCCACACCTACCCTTGCAGCCGCCCCGGCTGTACAACTTGACGAAACGCTCATTGAGAGCTTACAAATAACGATGATGGAGTCATTTCCTGTGCAGGTGAGCGCGGCCGTGCGCGGGCTTTTGCCAAACGACTGCACAACATTGGACGACGTGGTCGTCACCCGCTCGGGGGAAACCTTCAACATCGTCTTAACAACCTCGCAAACACAAACCGGCGCCAACTGTTCCACTGATCCCGCGCCCTTTTCTGCCAATGCCGCTTTACCCGTCCTTGATCTGCCGGCGGGTACATACAGCGTAGAAGCCGGAGACGCACGCGGTTCTTTCACATTGGAAATGGACAACACGCTGCAGCCCGAAGAACCCACGGCCGAAGTGACGCTTTCGCCTGAGGTAGAAATGGGACAGATTGACGGCCGTATCTGGCACGACACATGCGTGGGAACCGGACAGCCGGCGGGTGAAGAACTGCCAGAAGGCTGCATCGCCAGCGAAGAAACCCAGACTCTGGTCGCCAACGGGACGGAAGAAGCAGACGAAGAAGGTGTAGCCGGCGCGCAAGTTAGCTTATTTACCGGTGACTGCGCCACAGAATTGAGCGCTGAATCCATGACAACCCAAAGCGACGAAGACGGCCGTTTCCAATTCGAAAATTTGGCCGCAGGCGATTATTGCGTCCAATTTGATCCCCTCTCTGAAACCAACCAGGCAGAGTTAACCACCGGGGTAATCACATTCCCGGT
Source organism: uncultured Chloroflexia bacterium (assembly GCA_963701435.1). Taxonomy (GTDB): domain Bacteria; phylum Chloroflexota; class Anaerolineae; order Promineifilales; family Promineifilaceae; genus JAACFF01. The sequence continues at coordinate 533,548 of CAVPAL010000007.1, forward strand.
CGTAGCCGGTGAGCGCCAAAACAGCGTCCCGGTCACGCTGGCGGCCGGAGAAACAGTCAGCGATATCAACTTTGGCTTTGACTACCTTTCTTTGCCACTGCCCGAATTTGACCCTGAAACCTGCGCCAACAGCATTGAATTCGTCACTGATGTTACCATTCCCGACGATACCGTATTTGCACCCGGGGCGAGCTTCACAAAAACCTGGCGTTTGCGCAATAACGGCGAATGCCCCTGGAGCACCGACTACACGCTCGTTTATGTCGGCGGCGACTTCCCTGAAGAAGCGCCTGACCCTGCGCCCATGCCCATTCTTGTCGCGCCCGGCCAGCCGATTGAGCTGTCTACCACGTTAACAGCGCCCGAAACGGCCGGAACCTATCGCAGTAACTGGCAAATTGCCGACGCAAATGGAGAACCATTTGGCATTGACGGCGAAATTGGCGATGCTTTCTGGCTGAAAATTGTGGTTGAAGAAGACGGCGCAGCCGGTGAACCGGTTGATGAAGCGCCGGGTACAATCGGCGGCGTTGTGTGGGAAGATATATGCATTGCAACGGCAGATGGCGGGCCAGGACGCGGCTGTATTGAAACCGACGACGGCCGTATAATTGGCGACGGAACCTTTAATTTTGGCGAACCAGCATTGGCTGATATTGAGGTTACGCTGGGACAGGGCGCCTGTACGAACGACGGCAAGATAGCAGAAGACGACATCATCGCGACCACAACAACCGCAACAGATGGGTTATATCGTTTTACCGATCTACCGTCGGAGGTCTACTGTGTATCTATTGACGCCCTGAGCGAAAACAATGTCGATCTGCTGATTCCTGGCAATTGGACTTATCCTTTTGAAGGCGTTGGCTTCACGGGGGTACTGCTCTCTGCCGATACAGAGCGTCTGGACATCGACTTTGGCTGGGAATTCATCAATTAGTGCGCGTGCAATTATGCCTATCTCTGGCTACAATTCCCTGGTTTATCTTTCAAGCCACAGCTTGCACAAATTTTGTGGTCTCATCAGGAGCATTTCTATATGCGTCATAATGCGCATTTATTACTGATAATAAGCATTTCTGCCATATTGTTGATAACCGCCTGCGGTTCCAATGCCCAGGCATACGAAGAAACCTTCAACAATGCCGGCGCCTGGAGCACCGGGGACGACACCTATACGTCCGGGAATGTCGTCGATGGCGCTTACCAGCTCCTGATCAAAGGGGATGACGTCAGCCGCTGGGCGTCCGCCGGTGAAAACTTCAGCGACGGCTTGTATGCAGTTGAAACCAGACAAACTGAAGGACCACTCGATAATGGGTACGGAATGCTTTTCCGGGCTGATGCTGAAAAGGGAGATTTTTACCTCTTCAAAATCAGCGGCGACGGCTACGTGTGGATCGGAAAATATGTGGACGGTGCTGAAGCAGAACCGATTATCGGCGGGCATTGGTTTGAGTCAACGGCCGTTAACCCCGGCCTCAACGCCGCCAATAAACTGAGCGTGCGCGCTGAAAGCGGCAATCTGATATTTTATGTAAACAATCAGGAAGTTGGGCGTGTTACCGACAAAACCTACACGCAAGGGGATATTGGTCTATTCGCTCAAACGCTTGGTTTTCCAGGCGTCAACGTGACCTTTGACAATTTCACTGTCATCCCCCTCGATCAACTCAACCAATAAAAAGCAAAAATTAACAATCACTCAATATTTGCACTTTTAGAATTCCGCAGTGAGTTAACGCAGATTTACACGAATTATTCCCAAAATTGGCGAAAATTCGTGTAAATTTAATCCAATATTTGCCTAAAACATAAATCTGTAACGTTTGCGAATCATTTAAAAAGGCAGCGCCGGGTAATTTCGATTCTTGAACGCTTTATTTACAGATGTTATCATGCTATTATAGGTTAGGTAAACTGCTGAAAATTCTTGAAAATAAGACGAATTAGAAATCTTGCGTTTTTCTAGCTTTTCATAGACAGCAATCCCTGCGACACAGAATCGGCCGTTCCCATCATCAGGGCAGCCGCGAACACAAACATCACAAATCACTTCATAATTGCCCGGCGCCAGATCGGACCCTTTAGATTTGCCGGTCGGAGAACAACGCCAGGTTATAAGGATGAACGATGCTTGAAACTTCAGAAACAGAAAAGCAAAAAAAAGAAAAACAAATCCAGCCGCAACAATTAAAAATATCCACAACTGAAATCCTGCGCGATTACAGCCTGGCGGCCCAAAGCCGTGAAGCCAGCCTTGTCGGACGGCGTGAAGTACTCAGCGGTAAAGCCAAGTTTGGTATATTTGGTGACGGCAAAGAGCTGGCCCAAATTGCACTGGCCAAAGCCATTCAAAAAGGAGATTTTCGCGCCGGTTATTACCGCGATCAAACTCTTATGTTTGCATTGGGGCTTTCGAATTTACAGCAGTTTTTTGCCCAGCTTTATGCCGATCCCAATGTCACGGCCGATCCTCATTCCGCCGGACGTCAGATGAACGCACACTTTGCCTCCCGCAGTCTCAACCCGGATGGCTCCTGGCGCGATCTAACGCAGATGATCAACACATCATCTGATATTTCGCCTACCGCCGCCCAAATGCCGCGCCTGGTTGGGTTGGGCTATGCTTCACGCTTGTTTCGAGAACTGGACGAGCTAAAACATCTGACACAATTCTCTAACAACGGCAATGAAGTCGCCTTTGGCACAATTGGGAATGCATCCACAGCCGAAGGACATTTCTGGGAATCGATAAACGCTATTGGGGTTTTGCATGCGCCGGTCGTACTCTCAATTTGGGATGACGGCTACGGCATATCTGTCACCAACGAACACCAGATCACCAAAGAAAATTTATCCGAGCTGCTGCGCGGTTTTCAACGCGACCCTAAATCGAAACAAGGGTATGACGTTTACACTGTCAAAGGCTGGGATTATGTTGCCCTCGTCGAGACCTATGCCCGCGCAACGGCCGTTGCGCGACGCGAACATGTGCCCGCCCTCATCCATGTGATCGAAATGACGCAGCCACAAGGACACTCAACATCAGGCAGCCATGAACGCTATAAATCCGTTGAACGTCTCGCCTGGGAAGAAGATTTCGACTGCATTCATAAATTCCGCGAATGGATTTTCGAACAGCGCATTGCCACGGCGGGCGAACTCGACCAGGCAGACCGCAACGCCAAAAAACTGGTGGAAAATGCGCGTATGAAAGCATGGAAAGCTTTTACGCTGCCCATTTTCCACGACCGCCAGGAGGTCGCCGCATTGATTCAGGCCCTGGGCAAAAATTCACAACACGCCGCGCAGCTCGACGCCATCCACCGCAAACTGATGCGTCCTACCAAACCATATCGCAAAGACAATATGACGGCCGTTCAGCAGGCGCTCATTATGGTACGAGACGAACCCACTGAAGCGCGAGAGCGGCTCATAGACTGGAAAAAACGTCAAAATCAAGCCAATGCCCAGCTTTTTGGCTCCCATTTACTCAGCGAAACCGGCCAATCTGCCCTGCACGTCACCGAAGTCAAGCCAGTTTATGCGCCCAATGCAGAGCTGCTGCCCGGTTTTCAAATACTCAACCACGCCTTTGACGCCATTCTGGCGCGCGATCCGCGCGTATTTGCCTTTGGGGAGGATGTCGGCAAACTGGGCGGCGTAAACCAAACATTCGCCGATTTGCAAAAAAAATATGGACTCCTGCGCGTGGCCGACACCGGCATTCGTGAAGCCACCATTCTGGGTCAGGCAATCGGCATGGCCCTACGCGGCTTACGTCCCATAGCAGAAATTCAATATCTTGATTATTTGCTCTATGCGCTGCAAATCATGTCCGATGATCTGGCCACGCTGCACTGGCGCACCAAAGGGGGCCAGAAAGCGCCCGTGATTGTCAGCACGCGCGGCCACCGGCTGGAAGGCATCTGGCACGCCGGTTCGCCTATGGCCGGCATCATCAATCTGGTTCGCGGCATGCATGTGTGTGTTCCTCGCGACATGACGCGCGCCGCCGGATTCTATAATACGCTGCTGCAAGGCGACGAGCCAGGGCTGGTCATAGAAGTTCTCAATGGGTACCGGCTGAAGGAAAAAATGCCGCAAAACCTGGACCAGATCACCATTCCACTCGGCGTTCCGGAAGTTTTAAGGCCAGGTGAGGATGTGACGCTTGTGACTTATGGCGCCGCCTGCCGCGTGGCGCTGGATGCAGCCGAACGGTTGCAGCAGGTTGACATTGACGTGGAAATAATTGACGCGCAAACCTTGCTGCCATTTGACCGCAACGGCCGTATCCTGGAATCGCTCCAAAAAACCAGCCGGATCGTCTTTCTGGACGAGGATGTGCCCGGCGGCGCAAGCGCCTACATGCTGCAGCAGGTCATCGAAAAACAGGGCGGCTACTGGCATCTGGACGCCGAACCGCGCACGCTTGCGGCCAAAGAACACCGCCCGGCGTATGGTTCCGACGGCGGTTATTTCTCGAAACCCAATGTCGAAGATGTCTTCGAAACCGTTTACGAGTTAATGAACGAGAGTAATCCAAGACGTTATCCGCTTTTTTATGGATGAATAGCGCAGGTTTGCATAGAGGCCGGCAAGCTGATTAGGAACGAGAATTAAATAATGTGCCCGTTTGTAGACGGCTAAAGCCGTTACTACAAACTAAAAAGGACATGTAATTTAAGCGCCATTCCTAAGCTGACCGGCTCACCATCTCACCTGAGGAGAACAAATGGCATCAGAAATAATTTTACCAGAAATGGGCGAGGGCGTGATCGAGGGCACGCTTTCTCGTTGGTTAATTGCAGAAGGGGAAACAATCGACCAGTACACCCCCGTCGCTGAAATCGAGACGGACAAGGTCACAACTGAGATCACCAGCGAGGTCGCCGGAACCGTCCTGAAGCTTTGCGTGGATGAAGGCGTGACGATTCCGGTGGACACAGTTCTCGCATATGTGGGCGATCCGGGTGAAAGTATAACCGTTTCCCAAGCCACAGAGCCGACTGCACCAGCCGCGCCTGCAAACGGCAGCGCTAACCCTCCTGCAGCGGCTCCGACCGGCATAACAACCCAACAAGATTACAGTGGGCGTATCAGTCCCGTTGTTAGCCGCATCGCCGCCGAACACGATGTTGATCTTAATCAAGTATCGGGCAGCGGGCGCGACGGCCGTATCACCAAAAACGATATCCTGGCATTTATCGACAAAAGGGATACCGCTCCCGCGGCAATACCGGCGCCGCAACCAGCCCCTGCCACAGTTATTGCTCACGGCCACTCTTCTGACCGCGCCGCTCCAGCCCCAACGCCGATAGCGGCAGCCGGCGACGAACTGATGCCGCTTAACACAATGCGGCGCGCCATTGCCGACCACATGGTACGTAGTAAACAGACCAGCCCGCATGTGACAACCGTGTTTGAGTTTGATTTTACGGCCGTTTCCAACCACCGCGCCGCTCACAAACAAGCCTTCAAAAGGGATGGCGCCAACCTCACCTTTACCGTCTACATTGTGGCGGCAGTCGTTGAGGCTTTGAAACAGCATCCCCTGGCTAACAGCACATGGAGCGAAAAGGGCATTGTGCTCAAGCGTGACATTAACATCGGCATGGCAGCGGCCGTTGCCGATGGGCTGGTTGTGCCGGTCATTAAACAGGCTGACAGCTTGAATTTATTGGGTCTGGCGCGCGTCATTAATGATCTGACACAGCGCGCGCGCGATAAGCGGCTGACCCACGCCGATCTGCAAGACGGAACCTTCTCCATTACCAATCATGGCACGTCCGGCAGTCTGTTCGCCACACCCATCATCAACCAGCCGCAGTGCGGCATCCTCGGTATTGGCAAAATCGAGAAAAGGGTGAAAGTCATTAATGATGCGATTGCGATACGGCCGTTAGCCTACGCCAGCTTTACCTTTGATCACCGCATTCTGGATGGCGCCACAGCCGACGCTTTTGTCAGCTCGGTCAAACAAATTTTAGAAAACTGGCAGTCCAGTTAGGAAATTCACGCATGTCTGATATTAACGCATTCAAAATTCAAACCTTGCAAGAAAACCCGGCCCTTGCCGACCTGTTTTGGCCGCAAAAAGAGCGCATCTGGCCGGGCTTTATGTTCGAGGATGTGGTCAGTAACAAACTGTGGCATTATGTTTCCGGAGCTTTTAAACAATTTCAACTATACCTGCTGGATGAATCCGAGCAGCCCATCGCAGTCTGCCAATCTATCCCACTCATCTGGGATGGATCAATGGATGGTTTACCGATCGGATGGAATGACATTTTAGTGCGCGCTGCGGCGGATTACGAAGCAGGTCGCGAGCCTAACACGCTTTCCGCAATTGAAATTGCGATCCAGCCGGAGTACCACGGTCAAGGCGTCAGCTATCGTATGCTCAATGCCATACGTGATCATGCCAAAGAACATGGATTTCAGGCGGTAATTGTTGCGGTACGGCCGTCACACAAATCACGCTACCCAATTACGCCAATGGCGCGTTATGTCCGCTGGCAGCGCCCTGATGGAACGCCGTTTGACCCCTGGCTGCGCGTGCATTGGCGCGTTGGAGGCGAAATTCTCAAAGTCGCCCATCCATCAATGGTCATCGAAGGCAGTATCGCCGATTGGGAAACGTGGACAGGTTTGCAGTTTCCTGAAAGCGGGGAATATGTCGTGCCGGGAGCGCTGGTTCCCATTGAAATTGAGCGCGAAATGGATATCGGCCGTTACATCGAACCCAACATTTGGGTTCATCACCCCATCACAACAAAACCACTGCGACCGGCAAATTAATTTTTAAGGCTGAAGCGAGAAAACAAAATGAGCAATGAAAATGAGTTAAGAAGGCAACTGGTCAACCTATTAACCGTCAGGCAGGCCCACATGGATTTCAAGGACGCGGTGGCCAATTTTCCTTCCGAGTTTATCAACAGCAGACCGCCCAACTGCGATTACACCTTTTGGCATTTGCTGGAACATTTGCGTATCTGCCAAAAAGACATCCTCGAGTACATTCAATCAGACCATTACATTTGGCCCACTTTTCCCGATGACTTTTGGCCGGACAAGTCAGTCGAGACCGATCTCGGCGGCTGGCAGCAGACGATTGAGGGTTTCTATGCCGACCGGCAAAAACTGGTAGACATCATCAACAACCCGGAGGTGGATCTCTTTGTCCCGCTGCCAAACAGCGGTGAGCGCCAGCATAATATTTTGCGTGAGATCAACATCATCGCCGGCCACAATGCTTATCACACCGGCGAGCTTGGCATTCTGCGGCAGGTTATGGGTTTGTGGTAATAACAGTTCACTAACTTGACTACCGGAATGATGCCGATGTAAGCATGTAGAAGTTTTACTCCGGCGGCACGGCCGTTTCCCATTTTTGGCGTAATGGGGTTGGAATCCGTACCGGACGCAGTGTTTCCAGATTGGCAAAATAACCAAACTGCTGCGCCGCCGCGTGAATTTGCGCCCTCACAATAAATTCAGCCTGAACTGTCCAGCGAATTCGGCTGAGGCTGCTGATCCACATTTGCCCGGTCACTTCGTCTCCAAAGCCAATCGGCAAGCGGTAATCTATTTCGGTGCGCGTTAATATGGGGCTGACCATATCGGCCAGCATGGTTTGCATGGGATAATGATCGGCCAGAAGCTGCAGGCGCAAATCTTCAAGCCAGCGAATATGGACCATGTTATGCACAATATTGGCAAAATCAATGTCGTAGGTTTTGACAGCTATGGACAGGGTAACAAGTAACGGCCGTTCCAAAACAACGCGCCTCCTCAAATTTCAATCAATTTATTCACGGTTAGTGGTTACTCCCCAAACTTGTCCAGCAAAAAATCTACCACCACGCGGTCAATCAAAGCCCCGCTGCCGTCCCAACGCTCTTCGAGGTTCTCCTGCCCCACCAATGCCCGCAGCGCCTTGCGGGTGGCAATATCAAATACGCCGGTCGCAGGGCCGTTATAATGGCCGGTACGGATTAAAAGCTGCTGCAAATCGGCTGCGATATCATTGAGTGGAATTAAATCTTCGGCCCGCGTGACGCCAAAGAAAAGGTGGTGCAGCCGCAGCAGCCCGGCCAACCGCCGGATAGGATAGGGATCATCATCCACACGCAAATCAAGGTAGCGGTCATTATTGCCGCCATACCCGCCGCCCTCGCGCACAACCTGCACCGCAGCCGCCTGGCGACCGCGTTTATCACCGCCGGCCGCCTGTCCCGCGGCAAGCGCCGTGACTAACCAATCGGCCAGTTCACCCTTACCCTGGCGCGCCGCTTCGAAAGCCGCCGCCATCGCTTCCACAGTGCCGGGAATGAGTAAATTTCCCTGGCAAGCATAACCCTCTCCCAACTGGTGCCCGGCCCAGACGTGACAATCTTCACCGGTGAAAGCAGCGACACGGCCGTTGCGATCAACCATGCCTACCTGCCGCAGCCCGCGACCCTCATCAGCAGCAGCCAGTTCGGCCAGCGTTTCTTCAGCAGATTGACCCCGGGCCATTAAAGCCAAACCATCTATCCCATAACGAAGATTGGCGTATGATTGGGTGGCGACGGCGCCTGCATTAGCGGAAGCCCAAGAAACCACAGCCCCCGCCGCCAGGAACTTGGATTGCACCGCCACACCCCATTCCTGCCTTTGGGGATCATAAGCCACAATTGAAAATGTTGTAATTGGTTGCATAGTTGGTAATGTGAATTATCTAATTGGGCATTTGTGTAGACGGCCGTAACGCCATCTTCAAGACCTCATCCACACGATTGACGAGCACAAACTCCAAATCCTGGCGCAGTCTTTTTGGAATCTCTTGCAAATCACTTTCGTTTTTACGCGGCAAAATGAAGGTCTTTATTCCGGCGCGGCGCGCAGCCAGCGCCTTTTCGCGCACGCCGCCCACCGGCAGCACACGCCCCCGCAGCGTTATTTCACCTGTCATGCTGACATCGTGGCGCACAGGGCGTCTTGTAAACGCCGACACCAGCGCCGTCGTCAGCGCAATGCCGGCCGAAGGACCATCTTTCGGCACTGCCCCTTCAGGCACGTGGATGTGAATGTCCATTTTCTCAAACAGATCGTAATTAATACCTAATTCATCCGAACGGCTGCGAGTATATGTCAACGCAGCCTGGGCGCTCTCTTGCATCACTTCACCCAACTGCCCGGTCAACGTCAATGCCCCTTTACCGGGCATCAAGTTGACCTCAATGAACATGATCTCTCCACCGGTCGCCGTCCACGCAGCGCCGGTCGCCAAGCCAATCTCGTCTTTGGCCGTCAGGATTTCCTGATTATAGCGCGGCGGGCCTAACAACTCCTCGATGCGTTTAGGCGCAATCCGTTTGGGGAAACGTTTTCCCTCGGCCACCGTACGCGCCACTTTGCGGCAGACCGTGGCAATTTCACGTTCCAGATTGCGCACGCCGGCCTCGCGCGTGTATTCACGAATAATTGTGCGCAAGGATTCATCCTCAATGCGAATCCCTCTATCAGCCAGACCATGTTGTTCCATCTGGCGCGGAACCAGAAATTGACGGCAAATTTCCAGCTTTTCCTCTTCGAGGTAACTGGCAAATTCAATCACTTCCATGCGATCCAAAAGCGCCAGCGGAACAGTATCGAGGTAATTGGCCGTGGTAACAAATAAAACCCGGGAAAGATCATAATCCAGGCCAAGATAATGGTCGGCAAAGGCAAAATTTTGCTCCGGATCCAACACTTCCAGCAAAGCAGCCGAAGGATCGCCGCGAAAATCTGAGCCTAATTTGTCAATTTCATCCAGCATAAAAAGCGGATTGACTGTGCCCACACGGCGCATGCCCTGGATAATACGACCTGGCAGCGCGCCGATATAGGTTCGCCGGTGACCACGAATTTCAGCCTCATCACGCACGCCGCCCAGGCTCATGCGCACGAATTCACGCCCCATCGCGCTGGCAATTGAGCGGCCAAGCGAAGTCTTGCCGGTGCCGGGCGGGCCCACAAAACATAAGATTGGGCTGCGCATATTTTCTGAAGCAATTTGTTTGACTGCAATATATTCGAGGACACGGTCTTTAATCTTTTCCAGGCCGTAATGATCCTGGTCGAGAACTTTAGCCGCGTGGGAAACATCTAAATTATCTTTTGATTTTTCGGTCCAGGGCAAGTCTAAAATCCAGTCGATATAGGTCCGAATGATGCCTACTTCGGGTGACATGGGCGGCATCGCATTCAAACGCTTCAACTCCTTCGAAACGCGCGCGCGAACTTCTGCCGGCAACTTCTTTCTTTCCAGGGCTTCACGCAATTCTCCAATTTCTTCAGAAAATACATCTAACTCGCCCAATTCGCCCTGGATGACGCGCATTTGTTCGCGCAGGAAATATTCGCGCTGGGATTTGTCTACTTCCTGCTGAACCTGGGATTGAATTTCGTCCTCCAACTCCAGCACGTTCAGCTCTTTGGCGAGGATGATGCTGACTTTTTGCAGACGTTCGGTTGGATCAAATGTTTCCAAAATCTCCTGACGCGCATCAATTTGAATTAATAAGGTGGAAACGACAAAATCGGCCAGCCAGCCGGGCTGGTCAATATTGAGCGCAAAAGTGTAGGCGTCTTCAGGCACATTGCGGTTGAGGAAGACAAATTTTTCAAACAGCGCCAAAACGGCCCGCATGAGCGCTTCTGTGGTGGGCTGCCAATCATCAACTTCATCAATCACTCGCGCGCGCACGCGAATGTATGGATCCCACTGGGTAAATTCTACAATTTGCACGCGGCGGCGCCCCTGCGCCAGAACGCTGGTGGTATCATCCGGCATACGCAGGATACGGCCGATTGCGATTTCCGTGCCAATTGAAAAAATATCCTGCATCCTGGGTTCCAGTACTTCCAGGTCTTTTTGAGCCGCAACAATCAGGTTTTCATCCCCTTTGTTGGCCGCCATCAAGGCTGCCAGCGAGCGCTCACGCCCAACGAAAAGAGGCATTACCATTTGGGGATACAAAACAACATCGCGCAGCGGAAGGAAAGGGCATTCGATGAAACCGTCTCTGGCTTCGGTTTCTTTATCGGGAAATATATCATCTTCCAGACCGGGAAAAGCGCCTAAAAGGTCCGGAATCTGGTTAAAATCAAAATCTTCATCATATTGATGCATCACGCATACCTCTTTCAGTAAATTGCGCCGATTGATTAGCTGGCTGCGGGCAATCTACAACAGTGATTGTAAATTGTCCCACTGTTTTAGCAAATCGCCAATGAAGATAATGGAGCCTGTGGCGCAGATGAGGTCGCCTGGCTGTGCCTGTTGGAACGCCAGGGTCAAAGCGTCGATTGGTTTGGACACGGCCGTTACCCCAAATCCTTGATCGCGCGCCAACTCAGCCAGATAATCTGGCCCGGCTGCGCGCGGATGTTCCGCCTGCGACACAAAAACGCCGGCCGCCAGAGGAAACAAGATTTGCATCATGGCCGGAATGGCCTTGTCGACCGGCGCGCCAAAAATGAGCCAGAGGCGTTGATATTCAAATTCTGACCGTAAGACAGACGCCAGCACAGCGGCGGAATCAGGATTATGGGCCGAATCGACTAAAAAAAGGGGTTTATCGGGAGTTTGTTGGATGGTTTGTAAACGGCCGTCCCAGCGCACAGTCGCCAATCCCAACCGCGCCGCTTGCAGGTTCATCTGCTGAAAATGCTTGCTCACAATTGCGAGGGCAGCCAGGGCCGTGACGGCATTCTCAATCTGGTATGCGCCGCGCAGTGAGAGTTGCAAGACGGCGCCGGCGGGAATAAAGCCTTCGTCCGGGCTTTGGGTCACAACAAATTGCTGTAAGCCGCGCGGGGTAAAGTCAGAAAGGCGCGTATATTCCCAATTTTTTCCGACCAGATTGAAAGGCGCATCCCGTTCACGCGCAATCGTCTGCAAAGAAGTCAAGGCTTCTGCAACCTGGGGCGCACACACGACAGGTACGCCGGGTTTAATGATGCCCCCTTTTTCGGCGGCAATTTGTGGAAGGGTATCGCCAAGCAGGCTGGTATGGTCCAAACTGAGGCGCGTGATGACAGAAACCAGCGGCGTAATCACGTTGGTTGCATCCAGGCGGCCGCCCAAGCCGACTTCAACCACGGCAATATCAACTTGCTGACGCGCAAAATGGCAAAAGGCAACGGCCGTTACCAGCTCAAACCAGGTGACGCCGGGGACATCGGGGATATACGGCCGTATGGTGTTAACAATTGCAACAAAATCCGCCTTGGGAATCCAACCCTGCCCATCATCAGGCGTCAAAACGCGCACGCGTTCACGCATGTCGCGCAGATGTGGCGAGGTATAAAGCCCTACTCGCAGTCCGGCGGCGCGCAGAGCAGATGCGCACATCATCGCTGTCGAACCTTTGCCTTTTGTGCCGGCGATATGGATTGCAGGATATTGGTCTTGCGGCGCGCCTAAAAGCGCCAACAAGCGCGCCGGACGCATCGGATCTATTTTACTTTCGTGGTAATTATCTACCGGCTTGCGCTCAAAATTTGTAAAGCCATAAAGATACGCCTGCGCGTGTTGATATGCAGTCTCCACATCAATTATTGCTCCCATTTTACGCCAGCGCGCTTTCTTCACCGGAATCACGCACAAAAATACAAGAGCCTTGCACAATATCTACCAATTTTAAATTAAAGGAAAGATCAGGCTGCTTTGGCAATCCCAAAATCGTCAAATCTGCATGCGGCGCTCTGGTCAGAGCGTTGGTAAAAGAATCTTGCAAAATGACGACTTGAGTACTTCCAGGCAAACGCGTCAGACTGATAAACTCTTTTAAAAACGACTCCGCAACCTCATAATCTGCATCTTCTGACATGGCCACACATAAATTAATTTGACCCTGCCAGTTTTCCCGCAGTTGTATAACCAGCAAGATGGCGAGGTCATTGCGGCCGGCGCGATTTGAGATTTCCCAGTCGGGCGGTGGAGAGACCCAGACGTTAATAACCTGTTCACGGCCTAAATTATGAATTGGGTGACGCGCCAGCAGCACAATTCCCATACTGTAAGCGGCCGTTTTATCAATTAACTGCTCAAGCTCCTCCAGGTTGCTGTCATCACGTAAATGCAGAAAGAGTAAATTCGGGCGGAAAAACGTGCCGCGTAAAATCTGGGTGGCTGAGCGCACGCCGTTGACAAAATCGTTGTCTTCCAGCATTGTGGTTTGGGCAGTAATACCATCTTTTGTAAACGCCTGTGTAAGCGTCTTTATGCCGGCGACATCCAATTGATCACCCGGTGCGAATATACCCAACGCGTTCACAGCGCCTTGCGGCGTCGTAAGCGCCTTCAGGAAACGGTAACTGCCATTTAATTCACCCGTATTGGCGACCGGAACCAGCACAGAAGGCTGCCATGAACGCTCCGGCGCGGAAGGTAAGTTGAGCGCTTTTGAGGCGGCCCAATTCGCCAGGGCATAAAATAAACCGCTGCGCACGTCACCCTGGTTTGTTGTAGAGATTGTCCGGCGCGCAAGATAAAGATAAAGCGCCAACACCAGCACAATTGCAACCAGGCCGAACACAGGATTAATCAGAAACATGACAAATAGACAACCCACCGCCCCGATAAAAGGCACAATGATCGGAACTTTGAATGTGGGGCGGAAACTGACCATATTCAAACGCAGTTCAATAAACACAACAACATTTAACATCGCATAGGTGATGATAAAGAACATAGAAATGACGCCGGCAATCGCATTGAGTCCGCCGCCGGCCAGGGCCAGCACCAAAGCAGTAAAACCAATAACGCCATTGACCATCATGGCGGGACGAGGTTCACCGCGCGGCGTTTCGCGCGCCAACGTTTCGCTAAAGGGCAGCAGACGATTGGCCGCCAGCGCCTGCATCACGCGCGGCGCCGCTACAAGAGAGCCTAATGCAGAGGAAAATGTCGCGCCCAAAAGTCCGGCTAAAACTGCCCAGTTCCAAAAAGCCTTTTCAACCATTATCATCTGATCAGCGATCATCTCACCAGGCGTCGCAATGCGAGACAGCCAATATGCCAGGCTCATATAAATTACAAAGCCGATCACAATCGCGGCCATCATGCCTAATGGTAAACTTTGGCGCGGCCGCTTGAGCGAACCGCTCATGCTCACGCCGGCCATGATGCCTGTTACGGCCGGAAAAAAGATGGCAAAGGTTTCCCAAAAATCCCATAATGGATAATTGCCAATCAGTTGTGGGGTTTCGGTGAAACCAGGATTGCCGCCTATGGGGAAAGCGGCCAGAATAATCGAAATAAGGGAAATACCAACAATTGCCAGGATAAAATATTGAATACGAAAAGCAAAACTGGTACTCACAGCGGCGATGGTAAAAACCAGGATAAATCCAACAATGCAAACCAAAAAGTAGGGGTGGGTAGGAAAGATGCGCAGCCAACCTTCTCCAAACGCCAACACATAGAGCGCAACCGATATGCCCTGCGCCAGAAACAAGGGCACGCCCATCGCGCCGCCCACTTCTACGCCCAGAGATTTTGAAATAATAGCAAATGCGCCGCCGGCGCCAACGCGGGTGTTGGTCGCAATCGAAGATACGGCAAGCCCGGTGCTAAAAGTGATGATATGGGCCAGAATAATGATGCTGAAGGCGCCAAGCAGTCCCGCATTTCCGACAACCTGCCCCAGGCGCAAATACATGATCGCGCCTAAAATTGTTAGAATAGTGGGCGTAAAAACGCCGGCAAAGGTGCCAAATTTCTGGGTGCTTTGTTCGGCCGGCGGCCTGTTTTTTCTCAACGAGAAGCCATTTTGAATTCGTGCCAGCATTTAAACTACTCCTTATTAAAAAAATCTCGTCGTAAGTAAAAGTTCATATACAATTTTGTAGTGACCCCTTAAGTGGTCATGATGACTAATGAAAGTTAAAAAATTATTTCGGTAATCGCTGCGGCCGGTCTCCAGACCGGCCAGAGCCCATTGCCGCTTACCTGATAACAAACAGTCACGAAGGGAATCAATCCGGCAATTTTGACGATTGTCGCACGGGCAGCAGCACCGTTTCGCGTAACATTGACGCCATGGCTGTACTGCGCTGTTTCACAATCAAAACTGGACAAGATGCCTGTTCCGCTACCTGTTGGGCAACATTGCCCATCAATAAATTGCGGAACAGCGGTTCTTTTGTAGCGCCAATAATAATCATGTCACAATCCTGCGCTGCGGCCAGAATGCCGTTTAGCGGCGTTTCAGCCGAAACGATGCGCTTTTCCAGATTATCATATGTCACGCCCTCATTGGCGCGCCGGAAAGCATTTTCCGCTCTTGCTTGCGCCCGTACAGGGTCGCTGTTGGGGAGCGTTACATGCAGCAAAACAATTTGGGTCGTTTCTTTTGTGCTGCGCGCGAGGGAAACGGCCGTTAGCAACGCCAGACGCCCATTCGGCCCACCCGCAACCGGCGCCAAAATGCGGTGCAGTTTCTCAACCGGGTTGGTTCGCACCACAATCACATCGGCCGGAGGATTGGCCACCACCGGATCGATAACCGAACCAAAAAGACGTTCATTGGAACCCGACTCACCCGGCCAGCCGAATAAGATTAGATCGCTTGCATTTTCGGCAACCGTTTTTCTGACCGCTTCAGGCACCGAGCGTCCCAAACGCAGCATGGTATGCACAGGGACGTCTAACTGCTTACCTTCTTTAATCACCTTTTCCAAAATAGGGCGGCGTTCTTTGAGAATGTAACGGCCGTGTGAAAGGTGTAAAGTTGACGGCACTTTGATCACGTTTAAAGCCAACACATCACCGCCGCGATCGCGAGCCAGCAAACTGGCCAGCCAGCCCAACTCTGCTGCCTGGGTTTCATCTGCGACTGGCACCAGCACCGAATAATTGACAGAAACCAGCGTTTCTTCATGCAGAATCTCTTTCGGCCGTTGCAGTTCCTCTTTATTTTTAAAATAACCCCAATACAAAAAAGCCCCGACGGCAAGCCACAAGAGCGTCACAATACCAACACGACCCGTCTCAACCGCCAGAAAAATTGCCAGCGCCAGATTTGTTACGACGCCAATTACGGCCGGCCAGGGGAAAAAAGGCACTCTGAATCCGCGTTCCATGTCGGGACGCCGCTGGCGTAAAGTCATCAGGGTAATATTCACCTGTGCAAACATGATCAGAAACATGACGTCGGCCGCTTTTGCGACCTCATCAATTGGCAAGGAAAACGCCATGACAATAATCAACACAGCGGAAATCGCGATGGCCCAATAGGGCGTGTGCATTTGGGGGTGAATACGGCCGAATACGGCCGGCAAATTGTGATCGCGTCCCATGGCAAACGAAACGCGGGAGGAAGAATAAATCGTCGCGTTCAGCGCCGACATCGTAGACGCCAAACCGCTGATCAAAATCAAAATGCCGCCCCAGCGCCCCATAAACTGTTCCGCCGCGCGCACAATCGCCACTTCGCGCGCCTGAGCCAGGTAATCCCAAACGGGAATATCGCCTGCTTCCGGGGGAACACGCACCGCGCCAATCGCCACGATCGCTACGAAAACATAAATGATGACGACAATGATGATCGAAATGAAGATTGCGCGCGGAATATTGCGCATCGGGTTCTTAACTTCCTCACCGCTTTGGGCAATAATTTCGTACCCTTCAAATGCGATGAAGGTGAGGCCCATTGCTACAAAAACGCCCCCAAGACCATTCGCCAGAAAATTGTCAGTGAACACATTCAGGTTGGGATTCAAAAACATGGCGCGCAAACCCAGAACAATAAATATGCCCAGGATGATCACTTTGGCGATGGTGACAATATTGCCAATCATGCCGGTTTCACTGGCGCCGCGATAGTTTATAAAGGCAAAGAGCGCCACAATCATGGTCATAAAAATCAGCGTCAGGGTATGGGCATAGGTTTGTACTTCCGGAATGCCCAGCGAGATCATCTCGACTGCAAAACGGCCGAATCCCAATCCATATAACGAGCAGGCCACGGCGTGGGCAAACCAGCTCATCCAGCCGGCCAGAAAACCCTGCGTGCCGCCCATACCCACTTTAACCCACAAATAACCCCCGCCCGCCTCCGGAAAAGCTGAGCCTAACTCGGCATAGGATAACGCCGTGAAGGTAGTCACAATGCCGTTTAAAAAGAACGCCAAAACCAGCGCCGGGCCGGCTTCGCCTGCGGCGATACCGGTTAAAACAAAAATGCCGGCGCCAATCATTGCACCGACCCCAATCATTGTTATATCAAGCAAGCTCAGGGTTCGATCGAGTGTAACCCCTTCATGGGTTTGCGAAATGCCTGTACCCATCAAATCTCCTTCAATCCAGACATATCTAATAAAACAGGCATGGATAATCTGGTAAGATCTCACCATGCCGCCCGATTAATATTACCTGATACTGGCAGTAACATAAAAAAATGGTATCTATTCAGGTACCTGTAAAAGATCATGTCAAACTATCTGAAATCGTTTTGACAGGCTTTAACAGGCTCGCTAAACTCTCATGTGTATGGCAAACTGCGAAAGAAGGAGCTTTAGACAGTGGAGACAATTGTTAACATTCATACGGTGCTGAAAAATACAGTCTGGCTTTTTTTCTTATTCCTGGGTCTATGGGGCGCTTTTCGCGCCATTCGCGGGCAGGGCATAAACGCCAGCTATCTGGGCGCGGCCGTAATTGGCCAGGTGTTGGTTGTGATTCAGGTAATTCTGGGCGCTGTTTTGTTTTTGGGGGGACGCAGCGACGCGCTGACCAGGCCATATATGCATTATTTGTATGCTGCTTTTGCGCTGGTGTTTTTGCCGTTTGTTTATTTGTATTGGCTGCGCGGCGACGATTCCAACCGCGCGCAGTGGGTGATGACGTTTTCGACCTTGTTTTTATTTGGCACGATTGTGCGTTTTGGGCAGGCGTTTTAGATGGTTCTCAATCAGGTCTTTTTTAACGCAGCAAAGGCGGCGCTAATAGTTACGGCATCTATGTCAAATTTGTTGGAAACGGCCGTTACCACATCATTTTCATCATCCTCCAGCCAATAATCCAGCCGCTGCCCGTCGTGGAATGCTTCCAACCGAAACGGCCGATCGGCCGAATTAAAACGCCACAAGCGCTCCTCCACAACTTTATTAACCACGATACGATCTAAAAAGTAACCGTCCGGCCCATAATCGGCTGCGGTCGCCTGCCGGTAAACGCCTTCAGGAACCGGCGTATCAATCAGGGTGAAGGCATCACGCTGCGGATGTGGATCGCGATTAATCCGGTAGCGGGATGAACCCTCCGGAATCACCGTGTAGCGCATAAATGCCGTTGGGCGCGTGATGGTTCCACGCGGGCTGATTGGCAGGGGCGCATGCACAGGTAAGCCCACATCGACCAGCCACTTCTGTCCGGCGAGCAAAATGATGATGGCGGTGTGGCAGCCAATGGAATCCCCCATATTATTGATGGTTAAATAGCCGGCGTAGCCTTGGCTTTGCAGCAAGGTAAAAAAGGCATAATTGCTTTCAAAACAGGTGCCGCCGCCGCCCAGCGTAATGGCTTCCTGCCAGAATTTGTCGGGCCAGCGCGGATAAACGGCCGTTTGCGGCAAACGCGCCCGCCGCGCAATACGAAAAGCGCTTTCCCAGGGGACTTTGCGGATATAGGCGTTGACCAGCCTATCCAGGAAAAAGCGGTCGGGTGCGGTGGGTTGCAGGTTGAGGTGCTGTAGAACGGCCGTTTGCTGTTCAGTTGATAAATTCATCAATCCTCCCGCAGATGAAAGCGCCAGGTAACTATTCAGGTACCCGGGAGACCTGTCAGGTTTGGCTTAGATTTTCAAACAAACCACCAGATTAGAAAACCAAGCGCCCCAAGGTACACCAACGGATAAACCCAATCCAATACCGAATCGATCCGATCGGCCAACTCGCCCTGCCCGGCCATTTCCATCCGCTTCAGCCAGACATTATAAATGACCACCAGCGCATTAATGACAAACATCACCACCATGATGCCGTCCAGAAACGTCAGGTAGCCCAGGCGGGGGTAGTTATCGGATAGGCTGAAACTGAAGGCGATAAACAGCAATAAATTGGCGCTGGCGACTTCAATCCGGCGCGTATAGTCCTTGAGAAAAAAGGTGATCCAGGAAACCAGGATGATCAATATAATGGGCACAAAGATAAAAAATACGTAGTAATTCAGATGGCGGGGCGCGTCAAACTGAAAGGTAAAGCGCGAAAAAAAAGCGCCGCTGGTTGACTGCTCGGTTGTCACGCCGGTTTCAAAATTCGTCAGAATGAACTCGTCTTCGCCATGTTCCGTGCTGATACTGCTAAAACCCTCCAGTTCTGAATACACGTAATACTCCTCCGGAAAGATGGAATCAACGCGGATATAGAAGGTTTCACGGTCAAAAGGAAACTGCCGAAAATCAAAATCGACCTGAAAGTCCGTCGTAAAGCGCTCAAAAAAGATGACGTGACCATCGGAAAAAATAACTACATCTTTATTTTGCGTCCAGCGGTTACCCTGCTGGTTCTGAAAGCTGAAATCAGGCCAGTTTGCGTTGGTTTCGGCCAGGAAATTATTGAAACTTGTGCCGGTCAGAGTGATAAAATCACAGTCACACGTCTCGGGATTGAACGCCAGAGCGGGATCGGTCCACTCCATGCGGGCGCTGGCAACGGCCGTAAAAAATTCGCGCTCCTGGTCCACATCCACAATCTGCTCCAGCCGGACGCCTACCTGCACTTCGATCGGCTCGCGCACCACCGTGCGCCCACCGCTCTCGACCACCCCTTCCAGCAGTTCCGGCGTATTCACCCCCACCAACAGGATGTAGTCACCGGCGCTGGGGTTTTCCGCACAGCAAGCGGCAATTTCGAGGCGGTGGTTGCGGGCCGCCACAGGAAAGGTATACGTCAGGCTGGCCTGGGCGTTGCTGCCCGTCAGATTGTCGCTGCGCAGCGGCTTGTCGGTGAAGTTTTTCAGCACCAGGGAGGGTTTAAGATCGCCGGACGTTGCCTGAATCGTCACGTAGAGCGTATCGCCGGCTTTCATATCGTTGAGTTCAAAGAAGGTCGCGGCGCGCTCGGCCGTGAACGCGCCTGTAATTTCCTGCGCCCCCACGTCGGGCGGCGTGGCGTCTGTGTCCAGCACGGCCAGTACCGTGTCGGTAGGCGCGCCGCTTCCGGTCAGGACCTGCGGCGCGTCCAGCCCAATCTGCAGGCGATAGTCGCCAAACGTTTGCCCGCCCAGCATCGAGAGCGCGCCGGCGACCAGTAAACGATAGGCGCCATCAGCGGGAATCTCATATTCAAAAGCCGCCGACAGCCCGCCGCCGCCGTCGTCGTCCCAGACCAGCGCAAATTCATCGCGCACGGCCTCCAGCGCCAGCAGCGGGTCCGACTCTTCGGCCAGAGCTTGATCAAGGGTGGATTCAAGCTGCTTTTCGAGCGTCTCGGGATCAACGGCCGCTTCCACCAATCCCACAATCGGGTCCAGGTTGCCGGACGCGGTGGTCGCGTACACGCTCAGGCGCTGCCCGGCCTGCAAATCGGGCAGCAAGTAAAACACCACTTCTCCCGCTTCAATTCGGCCGGTAAGCTCCTGTACTGCGCCATCTTCCTGGGCGGCGGCGGGGCCGGCGCCGGCGATTGCTGTCCAGCCCAGCAACGCCAGCAACATGACCACTAAAGAAATTGGCGCGCTTTTTGGCAAAGGCCACACTTTCAACATAAATTGTTTTCTCCTCAATGCCAATAACGAACGGTTTTGACTTATTTTACACAATAAAGCGTTTTGGGGAATTTGCGGTACAGGCGTATCAACGCAGCAAACAAAATGTTTCAAGCAATTGGCGTCCAAAATTTTTGTTACGGCCGTGTCTGAACCGGCTGGCGGCGGTCGAAAACTGGCCGTTTGAGCTTCCATTTTGCCGCCATTTCTTGTATTATGACCAAAAACAAAAATCCCGAAAAACGGGACTTAGACAAGTTGTGCCAAGAAGCACAAGCTATCTGGATAATTTGACAGATGTCCTCGGCCGTGAGTGTGGGCAGCGTACCAGATTCTGCGGGCTGCGGGCGCGTCGAATAATTTGCTGCAGAATCGCATCCTGTTTATCTGATATTTCTATTTGTGGCGGCACTCGCCCTCGTGGTATTTTTTGTCTCATGTTGTCGTAATATCAGACTGTTGTTTTTAGAAAAACTGTCCTAAAAATGGTTTCCGGGCTGATAAACGGCCGTTTCCCCATTTACACCCCCTCAACATACGTATAATAGGTATAATACCAATAATACGCATAAGGAGTTGATTATGACACAAGTAAGCATCAGTGAAGCCAGCCGCAACCTGTCTCACTGGATAAACAAAGCCAGCTACGGCCGTGACCTCATCTTTGTTACTTCTCGTGGCAAACCTAAAGCCGTCATCATTGGCGCTGAAACCTTTGCTGCCCTGGTGGGGATGCAGGAATATGCTCACCGTGAACTACAACCTGCTGAAACATTCCGCCATGAATTTCGCACAGCTTTGGCAGAAGCAGGTTACCAAACCAGCGATGACATGATTGCCCTTGTTCAGGAAGTCAAAAAAGAAGCTGCCTCTGAACAAAATAGTTAATCATCTGACATAATATGCCCACAAAAACACCGCTTCGCCTCTTTCTCGATACCAATATTTATATCATTGGTGCCGCTTTAGATGATAGCCCGGAGGCCCGTATTCTCAATTGGGCTGGATTTGCGGGAGAACCAGAGCAGCCAGTAGAAATCGTTGTCTCTGATGCGCTTTTTGGGCAAATATTACGTGTTGCCAAAAGATTGCAAGGCAAAGATTGGGGCGGTGAAATCCTGGCCTATATCTGGCGCGGTATGAATGTGGATTATGTGATATTGGATAGTGATGAAATCAAGATTCTGCTGGCGGATGGCGTGATCCCGCGAGAAGATGTAGACATTTATTTGACGGCCAAAACAGGGCGGGTAGACTGTTTTGTTTCAGCTAATCGTGAATTGGTGCAGGTGTTAGCAGCACAAACTGGCGCTTTTGAATGCTTGTCTGCCCCCGAATTTGTGGCTAAATATATGGAGGTGCTATGACAGCAACAACCTTACCCTGGTGACGCGCAATCTGTCTGATTTTGCGGAGTTTTCAGGTTTGAGAGTGGAAAACTGGTTTGTGGCTTGATCGTCAGGTTTGCAAAACCATAACTCCGCGTTTTGGGAGATTAGAGATTGGGCTGCTTCAATCTTCACTGATGGCATCCCACTGCTTTTCCACACCGCCAAAGGGTGGCCGCGCGTGAAGCAGTTATGGGTGGCGCGCATCATTGGCTGGTTTACGGATTGGCAGACGACCGGAACGCTTGAAAATGTCTGGCCAAAAAACGGCCGTGCCGCACTGCGCGATTTAGACCGCTACCTGCGTGCTATCTGGCTGGAGTGCTGTGGTCACTGTCCATTAGATTTACAATAATGCCGCCTGCAAGGGCGGCTTTTTTGGCGCAGCTCTGTCCCCTTTGCGGGGGACAATAAAATCCCCTTCTGCGGTGATGCTTTTGCGCTGGTTTTGCGCTAAAATTGCCCATCAATCAAAAGCACTTTTAGATTGGCGCAAATTAGCGCCTTTTTCGCGGCAATTCGGATGAATTTGCTGCACTTTTTCAAGCGACAGCGCCCGCACCTGAAATTCTGGAGATGAGCGGATTTGAAGTTAGAAACGATCACCCCCGATAAATGTCTCGACCTCTCCGGCTTACGCTGTCCGCATCTCCTCATCGCCGCCATCGAAGCGCTGCAAACCTTACCCCCTGACCACATCCTGCAAATCACCGCCACCGACCTGAACGCCCCTTCCAGCCTGAGCGCCTGGGCGCGCCAAAGCGGCAATCCGCTGCTGGATGTCTATCCGGAAAACGACCATTTTATTTTTCTTCTACAGCGACGCCAACCGGCGTCCTTAACCCAAACAAAGGAGCCAAAAACTTAAATGGGAGAACTTTCAGCCAACTCGAAGAATTACGGCTTCGTCATCGACAACCGCAAATGCATCGGCTGCCACGCCTGTTCGACCGCCTGCAAGAGCGAAAACGAAGTCCCGCTGGGCGTCTATCGCACCTGGGTCAAATATGTCGAAACGGGGCTGTATCCCGATACGCGCCGCCATTTTCAGGTGACGCGCTGCAACCATTGCGCCAATCCGCCCTGCGTGCGCATCTGCCCCACCCAGGCGATGTACCAGCGCGCCGACGGCATTGTCGAATTCGACAGCAGCGTCTGCATCGGCTGCAAGGCGTGTATGCAGGCCTGCCCCTACGACGCCATCTACATCGACCCCGACACGCATACGGCGGCCAAATGTCATTACTGCGCCCACCGCACCGACATCGGTCTGGAACCGGCCTGCGTGGTCGTCTGCCCGGAACATGCCATCATCGCCGGGGACATGAATGATCCCACGACGCGAAATCAGCCGCACTTTTGGCGCAGCAAGATGTGACGGTGCGCAAACCAGAACAAGGTACGGCGCCCAAGCTGTTCTACATCGACGGCAACGATGTTACGCTGCATCCCACGGCGACGGAGCGCACGCCGGAAACCTTTATGTGGGCCGATGTCGATTCCGCTGCATGGCGAAAACGAACGGGCAAACGGCGCAGGGGCAACGGCCATGGCGCCGCAACGGCGCAGTTAGCAACCAAACAGCGCAACCAGCGCTGGCACAGCAACGGGCACAGCGATTCGCACGCCGCAGACGCAGGGCCAGCCGGTGGACGGCCCAATTCAGTTTGGCGACGGCACGTGGCCGAGCACATGGTGCAGGTGGCCTACAACGCCCAGCACAAAATCCCCTGGCATTGGCCGGTTCCCGCCTATCTGGTCACCAAAGGGCATCGGCGCGGGCATTTTCATGCTGCTGGCGCTGGGCTTCGGCCTGAACTGGTTTGACTTCGACGGCTTAACGGCCGTGGTCGGCGGGCTTCCTCTCGCTGCTCTTCATCGGCCTGACGACCGTTTTCCTGGTCATCGATCTGGAACGACCGGAGCGCTTCCTCTACATTTTGCTGCGACCGCAGTGGAAAAGCTGGCTGGCGCGCGGCGCGTGCTGCTGATCGGCTTTACCATCGATTGCCGGCGCTGTGGTGGCTGTTTGAACTGGGCGCCTATCTGTACGATTATGATGTCACCGCTGTGCGCGCCATTTTCCTCTGGGTGGGGTTGCTCTTTGCCATTGGCACGGCCGTTTACACGGCATTCCTCTTTGCCCAGGCCGAAGGACGTGATTTGTGGCAAAGTCCGCTGCTGCCGTTCCATCTGGTCGTGCAGGCGTTGATGATCGGCAGCGGGCGTTTTGCTCATTGCTCGATTTGTTGATCGACATGCCGCCGGCATCTGGACAGCGCGTCGCTGGATTGTCTTCGTCGGGCGCTGATCTGGTGGACCTGTTTGTCACGCTCATCGGCGAGTTCAGCATTCCCCACGCCAGCGAAGTGGCGGCCAAAGCGGCGCATGAAATCAGCCACGGCCGTTACCGGAATCATTTCTGGTATGGCAGCATTGGCCTCGGCCATGTCGTTCCCGCTGCGCTTATCCTGGCGGCTAACGCACTCACAGCGGCGCACTTCTGGCCGCCGTCGCCGGTATCTGCGCGATCATCGGTCTGTACTTGTTTGAATATGCCTTCGTCATGGCCCGCAGGAAATTCCGAATAGTTGACCGCAAATAATCATGATGCTAGCAGGCAACAAAGATTAATCTATGACCGTACAATACGGCAACGATGCAGTTCAATTCTCAAAGACGAATGCTCAGAAATGGGGGCGCCGGACGCGCCGCTCAAGCCCGACGCCGCCGGTATGACCAACGTCGCCGGGCAGGATTTGCCCAGCTATCGGCCAAGTCGAAATGATTGCCGGTGAAGCAGGCAGACGGCCGCTTGACCAACTATCCGCCGCCCGAACCCTGGGACGATTGGGTCGAGTGGGACGGCAAAGCGTGGCCCAAGAAAGTCGCGCGCCGCTACATGCTCGTCCCCACCGTCTGCTTCAACTGCGAAAGCGCCTGCGGCCTGCTGGCCTACGTCGACAAAACCACGCCTCGAAATCAAAAAGTTTGAGGGCAATCCCGATGCATCCCGGCAGCCGCGGCCGCAACTGCGCCAAAGGCCCGGCCACCCACAACCAGATTTACGATCCCGAACGCATCCTCTACCCGCTCAAGCGCGTCGGCAAGCGCGGCGAAGGCAAGTGGAAACGCATCACCTGGGATGAAGCGCTGCGAGGAAATCGGCGCCAAAGATGCGCGCCAGCCGCCAGAAACGGCGCGACGGCATCATGTACCACGTCGGTCGTCCGGGCGAAGACGGCTACACCAATCGCGTGCATTCAGGCCTGGGGCGTCGACGGCCACAACAGCCACACCAACATCTGCTCCAGCGGCGCGCGGCTGGGCTACTACATCTGGGGCGCCTTCGACCGGCCCAGCCCCGACCACGCCAATGCGCGCACCATTTTGCTCATTTCCAGCCATCTGGAAACGGGCCATTACTTCAACCCGCACGCCCAGCGCATCATCGAAGGCAAGATGGACGGCGCCAAGCTGATCACCTTTGACCCGCGCCTGAGCAACACCGCCAGCATGAGCGACGTCTGGCTGCCCACCTGGCCCGGCAGCGAAGCAACGGTGCTGCTGGCCATTGCCAACCACCTCATCCAAAACGACCTGTACGACAAGGAGTTTGTGCGGCGCTGGGTGAATTGGGAGGAGACGCTGGAGGCGGTGAGAGACGGGCGATTAGCCGATTGACGATCAGGCATTGCGCGACAGAAATCGCCAATGACGCAATCGCCGACTTTCGACCTAGTTCGACCGGCTGCTGAAAGATCTCTACGCCGAATTCACCTTTGAGCGGGCGGCCGAAGAGTCGCAGGTTCCCGTGGAGCGCATTCGAGGAAACGGCCGAGTATGTCGCCAACTGCGACGGCAAGCTGGCCACCCACACCTGGCGCAGCGCCAGCATCGGCAATCTGGGCGGCTGGCAGGTGGCGCGCGCGCTCTTCTTCCTGAATGTGCTGACCGGCAGCGTCGGCACGCCCGGCGGCACCATCGCCAACAGTTGGAACAAATTTGTGCCCAAACCGTTCAACACGCCGCCAGCCTGGAACAGCCTGGAACGAACTGCATCTGCCCCACGAATGGCCGCTTTGCCTTTTTCGAAATGAGCTTCCTGCTGCCCCATTTCCTGGAAGAAGGGCGCGGCGACATCGATGTCTACTTCACGCGCGTCTACAACCCGATGTGGATCAATCCCGACGGCTTTATGTGGCTCAAAGCGCTGCAAGACGAGGAGAAAATGAAATGCCACGTCGCGCTGACGCCCACCTGGAACGAATCGGCCTGGTTTGCCGATTATGTGCTGCCGATGGGCCATTCCGGCGAACGGCACGACCTGATGAGCCAGGAAACCCACGCCGGACAGTGGATCGCCTTCCGCCAGCCGGTGCGCCGCGTGGCAATGGAAAAGCTGGGCCAGAAGGTGCAGATACACCTACGAAGCCAATCCCGGCGAAGTGTGGGAAGAAAACGAGTTCTGGATTGAGCTTTCGGCGCGCATGGACCCGGACGGCAGCCTGGGCATTCGCCAATGGTTTGAAAGCCCCTACCGCGCCCGGCGAAATCATCACCGTGTCGATGAATATTATCGCTGGATTTTTGAAAACAGCGTGCCCGGTCTGCCGCGAAGCGGCCGCGGCCGAAAGATCTGACGCCGCTGGCAATACATGCGCAAATATGGCGCGTTTGAGGTCACGGCGAACAATTACACGCCGTATGAAAAAGAGATTGCGGATTAGCGACGCGACAAAGAGCTGGACAGCCTGCGTTCCAACTGACGAATTGCACGAACTCGATCAATTCGACAGTTGATCGACCAAAACGGCATCCTCAAAGACGGCAAAGCCGTCGGCGTGATGGTCGATGGCGAGGCCAAAGTCGGCGTCGGCACGCCCAGCCGCAAACTCGAGTTTTTCAGCCCCACGCTGTACGATTGGGGCTGGCCGGAACGGGAATACACCATTCCGTGGCCGCTCAAAAGCCACGTCCATCCCGACAACATCGACTTCGCAGCAAAGGCGAAATGCTGCTGCTGCCCAATTTCCGCCTGCCGACGCTGATCCACACGCGCAGCGCCAACGCCAAATGGCTGTACGAAATCAGCCACAAAAACCCGGTCTGGATGCATCCCTCCGACGCCAAACGGCTGGGCGTTGACACCGGCGATTTGATTCGCGTGGAGACGGAAATCGGCTATTTCATCGACAAGGTGTGGGTGACAGAAGGCATCAAGCCGGGCGTGATCGCCATGAGCCATCATCTGGGCCGCTGGCGCTTGCAAGACGATGTGGGGGTCAATCCCGGCATGTCGAATGTGGCCACGCTGGAAGAAGACGGCAGCGGAACACAAGCTCAACATCATCAAAGGCGGCGGGCCGTGGGAAACGTTTGATCCCGACACCAGCCGCATCTGGTGGAAAGATGTGGGCGTGCATCAAAATCTGACCCATGCCGTGCATCCCGACCCGATCAGCGGCGCGCACTGCTGGCTGCAAAAGGCGATCAACGTGCGCAAAGCGCGGGCCGGACGAAAAGTATGGCGATGTGTGGGTCGATACAAATAAATCGATGGCGGTTTATCAGGAATGGGTGGCGATGACGCGCACCGCGGTGGATCACAGTCCGGATGGTTTGCGACGGCCGTTTTGGCTCAAGCGACCGCTGAAACCGGTCAAGGAAGCGTATAAATTACCGGAACGAGCCGTTTGGCCGCAGCGAGAGTAATAATCAGAAAGCGAATTTGCAAAGCGTGAGTCAGGCGAGTCAGCAAACCGCACTGCCTGATTGTGAGTGTAAGGAGTAAGGAATATATGTGGTTTGAAACAATTATTCGTGAAGAGACCGGCTGCGCGGCCTACATGATTGGCTGCCAGCGCACCGGCGAATGTGCGGTGTTTGATCCCCTTGTGGGATATTCAGCCGTACCTGGACATGGCCAAAGAGAAAGAGTCAAAGATTCGCTACGTCATCGATTCGCACAGTCACGCCGATCACGTTTCCGGCGCGCGGCTGCTGGCCGAAGCGACCGGTGGCGAATTGATTTTGCCGGAACTGGCCGAAATCACCTATGAAGCCACCCGCGTCAAACATGGTGATATGATTCGCATGGGCGGCGTTGGCCTGGAAATCGTGCATGTGCCCGGCCATCGTCCCGAGCAAATCAACCTGCTGGTGTACGATTATCCGCGCGGCGACGAGCCCTGGTTTATCCTGACGGCCGATTTTGTCATGGTGGGCGATGTGGCGCGGCCCGACCTGGCGCAGGCGGGCGACGAAGGCGCGCCGGTTTTGTTTGATGTTTCAATTCCCCGTTTCTTGGATTTGCCCGACTACGTTGAGGTTTATCCCGGCCATCTGGCCGGGTCTACCTGAGGACGCGTCACCAGTGGCAAGGTTGTCACTACGGTTGGGTACGAACGACGCTTTAATGATGCGTTGAAAATTAAGAATAAAGAAAGATTTATCGGCCTATATGCAGGATGATCAGCCGCTCAAACCGGCCAATATTTTGAATATTGTGGCCACGAATCAGGGGAAACGGCCGTTAACCGCCACAATTCCCAAAGCCAAACCACTCTCGCCCGCCAGAAGTTAAAGAACTGATGGCCGAAGGCCACGTCATCGTCGATACACGCTCATCGGCCGAATTTGGCGCCGGCCACATCGCCGGCGCCTACAACGTGCAAATGTCCAGCTCCGAATTTGAACAGCGCGTCGGCTGGGTTGTTCCCGATGATACCCCCATCATCCTGGTCACCGACAAGCGACGCCGACGCGCAGCAGTGCATCTACAACATGGCCTTTATCGCCCTGGACCAATCCGTGACCGGCTATCTGGACGGCGGCATAGACGGCTGGATGGACGCTGGCGAAGCCGTTGCAAACTGTCCCGCAAATTGATGTCCACACGCTCAAACACAAGCTGTCGCACGAATGGTTTGCAGGTGCTGGACGTACGCGATCGCGAAGAATGGGATGAAGGCCATATCGAAGGCGCCCATTTCATGGCTTACACGAGCATGGCGCCCCAGCTTAACATTCCGGCGCAAATCGACACATTGACGCTGAATCGGGAACAAACCATCGCTGTAACCTGTGCGACCGGCAAACGCTCAGTCACGGCAATCAGTATGCTGCTGCAAAATGGGTACAAACATCTTTATAACGTAACCGGCGGCATGGAAGCGTGGGAAAATGCCGGCTTTCCCATGCTGGATGGGGCCGGAAACCTCTGTAACATCTAGTTTTTTTGCGCCGGGCGTTTGAAAAGGAGACGACATGCGTTGTACGCACCACCATGAATGAAAACCAACTTCCCGGAAGCCTGTTAACAATCAAACTTGCTTTTGTGGCGCTTCCGGGAAGATATTTACAGAGGAGTTGACATGAGCGTTCCGCACACCAAAAGCGATGAAAACCAACCTCCCGGAGGTTTTCATCGGGAACGCTCATCATAAACGAAACCTCCGGGAGGCTATTTTCAGGAGAGACTTCATGGACGGCGGCACACCACCATGCAGGAAAACCAACCTCCGGGAGGTTTCATTTGAATAGTTGCGCCGTAGATTGAACCTCCCGGAGGTTATTTACAAGGAGTAAAAATATGGAATGGATTTTACAACCCTGGCCGTGGTACGTGAGCGGCCCCTTAATTGGCCTCATGGTACCGGCGTTACTGCTGCTGGCCGGTAAATCTTTCGGCGTATCCAGCAGTTTCCGGCACATTAATGCCATGTGTGCGCCGCGCAGTAAATTGCCCTATCTTAAAAACGACAACTGGCGCGCGCACTTTTGGAAAATTGTTTTCGTAGGCGGCATCGTCATTGGCGGTTTTATTGGCAATCATCTTTTATCCGCAGTCCCTGTGCCTTTTTTGCCGGAAGCATATTACAGTTGGAGCGGCGTGATCAAATTGACCATTGGCGGCATATTGGTTGGTTTTGGCACGCGTTATGCCGACGGCTGTACATCCGGCCACACGATTATGGGGCTGGCCAACCTGCGTTGGCCCAGCCTGGTGGCGACCATTTGTTTTTTTATCGGCGGTTTAATAACCACTTACCTGTTAATGCCCTTCTTTAGTTAGTACGACAACGAGCCTTCGCTCTGAAATGAGGAGGAAGGCATTCTCAAATGCCGGTCCGTCGCCTCGACTGGCCGCATCTGAGGAACGACTACCAAAACAGCAAACATTCAACTCAAAAGACAATTAAATTTCTTGAAGGAAAATTGCTATGATCAATCTGCGCGTACTTATTCTTGGTATATATTTTGGTATCGTTCTCGTTAAATCGCAGGTCGTGTCCTGGTTCCGGATTCAGCAAATGTTCCGCTTTGAAGACCCGTATATGTACCAGGTAATCATTTCGGCCGTCATCGTGGGGGCAATTTCATTATTATTGATCAAACGGACACATCGCAAAACCATCGACGGCGAGGAAATTGTTGTCACGGGCAAGCCGTTTAACAAAGGCGTGATTGCCGGCGGCGTCATATTTGGCATGGGCTGGGCGATTACCGGCGCCTGTCCCGGCCCCATTTATGCCCAAATCGGCAGCGGCGCAACCATTGCAATTGTGACCTTCGTGGCGGCGCTGGCGGGTTCCTATTTGTTCGCCGTGCTGCAGCCCAGACTGCCGTTCTAGACCACACAGCGGTTATTGATGAATCACTATGAGAAGGCGCAGGCGCGCCATCATACCTACGCCCTGTTCAGCCGTTTGTTTTTGCAAGGTATGACCAGTGATTTACGGCCGTTTACTGCCCAAATTCCTCAGTTAACGGCCGTTACCCCCAATCCCTTCAATCCCGACGCCGCAGCGGCCGTTTACCAAAACATATTTGGCTTTAATATTTTCCCCCATGCCAGCATTTTTCTGGATGATTCCGGTTTGCTCGGCGGCGACGTATCGGCGGAAGTCGGCGGCGTCTATCGCGAGGCGGGTTTTGCAAACAGCAGCGCTGCGGACCACATCGGGCATGAACTGGCGTTTCTGGCCTATTTATGTCAGGCTGAGGCTGAGGCGCGGCAGGATGGGGAAACGGCCGTTTTGCCGCGCATCCGCCAGATCACCCACAACTTTTTACAAAATCATCTGCTGCCATGGCTGCCCCCCTTTGTCATCGCCCTGCGCCGCAGCGGCGACGCTTTTTACGGCCAGCTTGGCGACCTGACCCTGGCGCTCACTGTTGATCACGCCAATGAGTTCAGCGAACAGGCAGAATCAAAGGAAAACAAAAATGTGATGCCACAGGCCGGCGATGCGCCAACCGATTTGTTGAATAACGAACGCACCGGCCTGAAAGAAATCGCCCATTTTCTCATAACGCCGCCCCACAGCGGTGTCTACCTCAGCCGGGACACAATCGCGCGTCTGGCGCGCGCACATTCACTGCCGCGCGGCTTTGGCAGCCGCCAGCAGATATTGCTCAATTTACTGCGAACGGCCGTTTCATACGATTTGCTTACGGATGTGATTACCCTGCTGGGAGAGGAAACGGCCGTTTGGCAGACAGAATACCAGAGCCAACAAACCTCAATGCCGGCCCTAAAACCCTTTTTATCACCCTGGGTTGAACGCGCACATGCCACATCACAGCTCCTGGCAACAATGCAAGCCGTTGTGTATTAAGTTAAAGGCGCCGTCAACTCCAGCTGAATATTATCCGGATCGCGGAAAGCCAAAACCGAGATTTGAAACGGGGCCAAATCATTTATCTCACCGTGCGATACGCCATGTGCATCTAAAACGGTAATGGCGCGCTCCATCTCGGCGCGATCCTCGACCGACAAACTCACATGATCTAAACCGACGCGATTTTCGTTAAAGGCATCATCCGTAATCGCCCAAGCCGGATCATAGGGCGGCGCCAGCGCCAGCATCGTGCTGCCGTTGTGCATAATTGCCCGCCCGCCAAAATCCGCCACCTTTTGAAAACCTAAAACAGTTTCATAAAATGCCTGTGAACGAGCAACGTCCGTTACCGTTAATGTAAAATGATGAATTGCGCCAGCTTTAATTGGATCCGTCATGATAACCTCCTACAAGTTTTTCACGGCCTCTATTTTTAGATTTTTTCTGCTAACTACCTGACTCTTGACCAGCTTATCTTATCATATTATATATGCAAATTGATCGGTTTACCAGGGCAACATCAGATATAATTGGCCCGTTTTTCCCGTAATTTATCAATCTGGACACTGGCGTTTTTAATTTACCATCTGAATTCGCCAGACGACAGTACCAATCAGGAGTAGAAAATGAGTGAGATGACAGGTGGGGAACTGCTGCTCAAATGCCTTAAGGAAGAAGGCGTTGAGGTCATGTTCGGCATTTTGGACGGCAGTTTTAATACTTTTTTAGCCAAACTTGACGAGTACAACATTCGCTTCTTGAATGCACGCCACGAGGCGGCCGCAGCCAATATGGCCGAAGGATACGCGCGCATCAAAGGGGAACCGGCGGTGGTCATCAGCGGCATCGGGCCTGGGGCCGCCAATATGATTTCGGGCGTAATTACTGCCTTTGCGGAAGGCACGCCCCTGATCGCCATCAGCGGGCAGCGGCGGCGCAACATCATTTATCCCGATCGCGGCGGCTCGTTCCAAAATGTTGATCTGGTCGGTCTTTTTAAGCCCGTGACCAAATGGAGCGCCGGCCTGCGTGAGTGGCGGCGTATGCCGGAACTGATCCAAAAAGCCTATCGCATTGCGATGTCGGGCCGCCCCGGGCCTGTCTACCTGGAAATTCCCGAAGACGTGATGCGCAGCGTGGGCGATCCACAGACGGTGAATGTGTGGTCAAAAGAGCAGTACCGTTTGACCAATGCCGGCGCGGGTGACCCGGCTTTAATTGAAAAAGCAGCAGAGATGTTGGCGGCAGCGCAACGGCCGTTTCTACATGCCGGCGCAGGCGTTTCATGGTCAGGAGCCTGGGACGAATTTTTGGAACTGGGCGATTACCTCAGCGCCGGTTTGAGCGCCAGCCTTGCCGCGCGCGGCGTCGTGCCCGAAGACCATCCCCGTTATTTCCACGCGCTAAATCGGGATGCATTGGAAGAGGCCCGCAGCCAGGCGGATGTCGTCCTGGCCGTCGGCGGCCGTATGGGTGAGTTAGACAATTGGGGC
Organism: uncultured Chloroflexia bacterium; assembly: GCA_963701435.1. Lineage (GTDB taxonomy): Bacteria > Chloroflexota > Anaerolineae > Promineifilales > Promineifilaceae > JAACFF01. The sequence goes on from CAVPAL010000007.1 coordinate 566,801, forward strand.
AAAGATCCTTCCTGGAGTCCACCGGATCAGCAAATCGTTATCCATATCGACGTCGATCCGACCTCCATCGGGCTGAACCGGCCGGTCACATTGGGTATTTTGGGGGATGCCAAAGCGGCGCTGCAAAAGCTGATTTCTGCCGTCAAACAGCGCACGCCGCAAAAAGCGGAAAGTGAAAATTGGCACCAGTATCGTCAAATGACGGCCGACTATGAAAAAGAGCGTGACGGCAGCCTGGAGACAAGCATGGGGCAGATCAACTCCGGCGCAATGATTAAAGTCGTGCGTGATTTCTTCCCACGTTATGCCATCACCGCGATGGACGGCGGCAATACCAGCCTGTGGACCGCCAGTTTTAACCCCATCTACGAACCACGCAGCTATTTATACACCGCCAAATTCGGCCATTTGGGCACCGGACTGCCCTATGCGATTGGCGGCAAGCTGGCCGCGCCGGAGCGGCCTGTTTATCTGATAAGCGGCGACGGCGCCATGGGTTTCAACATCCAGGAATTGGAGACTGCCTATCGTTATAACATTCCCATTATTGTGATTGTGGCCTGTGATACCGGCTGGGGCATGGAACGTTCTTCACAAGCGTTTGCGCAGTTGGATGGCATGGTGGAAACTGAACTTTCGCCTGACACGCGCTATGATCTGGTAGCCCAAGGTTTTGGCTGTTACGGCGAGAAAGTCGATCATCTTGAAGACCTGAAACCGGCGCTTGAACGGGCAGTCGCGTCTGCCAAGCCGGCGCTGATCCAGGTGATGGTCGATCAATTCGCCAATTTAGTGCCGCCGGGCGCGATGACGTTTGGCTCAATGGTTTATCGCGGCGAAGATTAAAAAATATGTACAACCTAAAAGATAAAGTCGCAGTTGTCACTGGAGCAGGACGCCAAAATGGGATTGGCGCGGCGATTGCAGTGGAATTGGCAAAAAGCGGCGCACACGTGGTTGTGGCCGATATTTGCGCCTCGGTTTCTGATTTACCGCATGCAGGCAACCCGGGATGGGAGGAGTTAACGGCCGTTGCCGATTCACTCACCCAATACGGCGTCAAAAGCTTACCGCTGCGCGTCGATGTCACGAACTCAGATTCAATTCAGGCCATGCTGGCCGAAACCAAAACAACGTTTGGTCGTCTCGACATCCTGGTCAATAATGCCGGCGCCGCCGTTGGCCCTTCGCCTGTCTTATGGATGGCGGAAGAAGCATGGCGACGTACGCTTGGAGATCAATGCCACCGGCACCTTTTTGTGCTGCAAACATGCTCTGCCCTTAATGATGGAAGGCGAAAAATGGGGCCGCATCATCAATATCTCTTCTTTGGCCGCGACCAAACCGAAACCGAATGTGTCTGCTTATGCAGCCAGCAAAGCGGCAGTTGTCGCTTTGACACAATCGCTTTCCCAAGAAGTCGCCGAGCATGGTATTACAGTAAATGCGATTTTGCCAGGCGATGTCGATACAGACATGAAGCAGTGGGGCTTGCAGTTGGAAGCGTGGGCGAGTGGTAAAGAAAAGAGTGAGGTTGTGGAAACGGCCGTTGCCCAAATTCCGCTTGGCCGCCTGGCCACGCCAACCGATGTGGCCCAAACGGTCGCTTTTTTGGCTTCAGATCAGGCTGATTTTATGACCGGACAATGCCTCAACGTCACCGGCGGGCGCGAATTGTCCTGAATCAAGCGGCGGCAGGTCTGTCTTTCTCTAAAATCTGAGCAGCCACGGCCGCCATGTCAGCGCCGATAATGTCGGGCGTCTCATCCAGCGGCCCCAAAAACATGCCCGGCCGCGCCACAAAAGCCGCTTTGCAGCCGGCGCTAATCGCCCCGGTCGTGTCCCAGTTATGGGCGGCGACCAGCCGCATTTGGCCGGGTGGTATACCCAATTCCGCCGCCGCCATATGATACACGGCCGGATGGGGCTTAAATTTTTTCACCGGATCAACGGAAAACATACGTTCAAAGAGGTGGTCTAATGCGGCGTTTTTTAGCTGCGCCCGCATCGCCTGCGGGGCCGAATTGGTGAGCGTCGCCAACCGAAAGCCGGCCTGTTTGAGCTGCGTCAAACTATCCAAAACTTCGGGATGCGGCGGCAAGGTCAGCATACCGGCCAAAATTTCATTTTTATCGGCGCTTGACAGCCCAACGCCGCGCCGTTGGGCGACAATCTCCAGCGCGTGTTGGCCGCAGATTGCGAAATTTTGGTAACGGCCGTTCAGCGTGACAACATAAGCAGTTTGCAAAAGCTGGCCGAACCACTGCGAAAGCGCCGCCGGGTCGCCAAAGGCGTTTTCAAATAACGGCGTCAACGCCCGCACGTCCAACAGCGTCTCATTCACATCAAAAACAATCACACGACTCATAATACCTCCAAGTTATTATGACTCATCCGCTTCATCCACTTGATAAGTCATAACCGGGCGGTAAATGCATTGACAGCGCCGCCCTTTTTCGCAATCAGACAGCGGCAACTGGGGCGCTTCATCAGGATCATACACCGCATTGGGATCAAGTTGACGGCAGGCGGCGCACCCGTTCTGGTCGATTAAAATTTGGACGCCGGCAATAGAACCTTTGGCGCGAATACCTAGTTTGTACGCCGCCAGGGTTTTTTCAGCATAATTGGCCGGTTTTTCCATTTCTTGCTGAAATTTATTAAGCCAATCAAATGACATAACGGTTGAATCCTTTTGACAATATAAGCAGTCAATTGGTCAGCAGATTAGCTGAAACGCTTACTTCGTTACCGAAATCATATCCGGCTTGATAACTTTTGTCCCGACGCGCGTTAATGTCGGCAAATCGTGCAGCATGTTTGTGTAAGAGGCGTTGGCCAGGGGACAATAACATTCTTTATTGGCAATGCTGCGCCGCACCGCCTTGATCTTGTCGCCAAACCAGATTTTACGGAAATCGTACCCATAGTCGCGTAAATTACCCAAATCGTCGGCGCGCACGCAGCAGGGCCAGACGGTTCCATCAGCATAAATCTGGGCGCTGGCCCACCCGGCATAACAATCAATGACCTGGTCTTCTTCATCCAGAATGCGTTTGACCAGCTTGTAATATTCGACGCGGAACGCCTCGGTTATTTTCGAGACGCCTGTATACTGTTTGCTCTCGACGTAGGCGGTTAAACGGTCAATTGCGGCGGCGTAGGATTCTTTATCCGGGGTAATCGGCAGACCAACCGTGTCTAATTCCACGCGCGGTTCGGCAATTTCGGTAATAAATTGGTCAGCGCCGGACTGCTCGGCATAGGCAATTAGTTCATCCAGGTGACCAACGCTGAAAACCGACACAACGGAATGAATGCCCACGGTCAGATTGGGAAATTCGTCGCGCAGTTCAAAATATTGTTTGAGCCGCTCCTCAAACTTTTCGAAGTTGCCCGCCACGCCGCGGATCAGATCATGTTTTTCGCCGACCCCGTCCAGCGAAAGGTTGATGATCAACTGGGAGTCAGGACAGCTTTCCAGGATTCGGCGCACGCGTTTGGGACCGCTGGGTAAAATGGCGTTGGTGGGAATGTTAATGATGCCCGGCCGGCAGTGTTTATAAACAAGTTGGGTCAGCTCGACGATATACGGATACATAAGCGGTTCGCCGCCGCTGATAGTAAACCAGTAAGGCGCTGGCCCCAAAGAAGCCAATACCTTGTCCCACTCATCAATCGTCAATTCATCCTCACGCTTCATCCAAATATTGCAGGTCAGGCAGCGGGAATTACATTTGGGCGAGGGTGACAAGGTGATATTGAGCGGTAATATTTTGGGCCAGCCGGTACGGCGGTAAGCCCTGAAAAGCGGCATGCGCGCCAGCACGCTTAACATTGATTTCATAACGTGTTGCGCACTGCGTATAACGTAAATGCTATTTCATACTTCATGGTTTTTCCAATTTAAGACAATTCCTTTGTCGAAGTCGCAATCTCCCAGATAGTATGGTTGCGTTTGGTTTTAAAATCTCGCCAGCCCAGAAAACGGCCGTATCCCTCCAACGCCACAACTGCCCACGTCCAGACAAATTGTTTCGGGCGCCAATCCAGGCTGCGCAGCAACAGTCGCAGCACCTTGCCGCCGCTCATCGTGCTGACGGCATAGCCCAAATCGCGCTGAAGGGCCAGATGGCCGGCATAGATGCGGCGGCGCTGACGCAGGAAATCAGACACATTTTCCGGCCCTTTGTTATAAACAATTGCAGCAGGGAGATAACGCACCTGATATCCCTGCCCGCGCACCAGGGGTTCAACGCTCGCTTCATCAACGGCCGTATGAAATGGAATGCGCGCAAACACCCGGCGAAACGCAATCATCTCGCCCGCCTTGAACGCGCCATGAAGATTCATTTCATGGTGCAAATGCCAGAGCAAATGAGCGGCAAAACCCATAAATGTGTCCGGGTCGTTGACCGGCTGCGGATGCGAAGCGGTCAGGCCCACTTCCGGGTCGATAAAAGGCGCTGCGAGCGCTTCCAACGTGGCGGGCGCCGGCTGCAAATCACCGCTGCTGAGCACAAGCACATCTTCCCTGGCTTCCTGCATAAACAAATTCATGGCCGACGCTTTACCTTCGCGCGCAGGCTGGATGAGGAGGCGAATACGGCCGTCTTGGGCCGCATAAGCTCGCACAATCCCTTCCGTATTATCGGTGCAGCCGCTGATCACCACAATGATCTCGACCAGATCAACCGTGTCCAGGCGCTGCGCCAGCACACAATCCAGCAGCTTTCCAATATTGGCTTCTTCATTATGGGCCGTAATGCCCAGCGAACAACGTACCATACTCATCAGGCGTGCAAGTATAGCGGAAAAAGAGGCTTTGGGAACGGCGGCCGGTCAAGCGTTAAGAAATCGTGGGGTTTGAATGTAAACCGTGTTTACAAAATACCTGTCCTAAAATAAAAATCGGACGCGGACGAGAACGGATGAATGTAGAATTCACCGAGAAGTTCAACTTCTTCGAAGAAGTTGAACTTCTAACAGGGAAGTTATTTTTAGGCGCTCACTAAAAATTATTTTACCTAGGACGGAGCAGTATAAAACCACCAATCAGATTCCCCAAAAAACCGGTCAGAATCATAATGGAGACAATGGTTTGTAAGCTGTCATGAAAAACCGCCAGGGCGGCAATTTCCATGCCAACAATCAGCGCCAGCGTCACAATGTAGCTGCGGCGATTGAGGGATAGGGCGTAATTGAGCCAGATATTGATGGCCGCAAACAGAGTTGTCGCGATGCCTACCAGGCCTAAAACAAGGCCCGGATCGGAATAAACGTCGGTGAAAATTGTCTGCACAATCAGGCCGCCGGCCAGGAAAAACAGCAGCGTCACAACAAAGCCAATTAAGAAGGTACCCGCCAGCGCCAGCAGCAATACTGGGCGCGCATCCTGTCCGGCGGCATGGCGGCGGGTCGCTTTGGGAAACAAAACCAAACCAATCCCCATGGTGGCAAAGAGACAAATTTTACCCAGCGTGACAACCGTCCCATAATCCCCGGCGACCTCCGGGCTGAAATAGCGTTTGACGGCAATCGCGTCAATATTGACCAGCAGCGCAAACGCCAGCAAGCCGATCAGCGTGGTCAACGAGTAGCGCCAGCTAATTTGCGGCAGGCCGCTTTTAACGGTTGAAGTGCGGAACTGGGGCAAGAGGAACAGCACAGCCGCCAGCACGGCGGCGGTAGTCGCCAGCGGCAGCGCCAAAATCGCGCCCACGGCTTGCAAACCCAATCCGATCAATATTATTGCAAATACAAGACGAAGAAAAGATTGCAGCACCTGTACGCTGCTCAAACCGATAAATTGTTGGATGCCTTGCAGCGTCCCGTCGGTCACCGGACGCACAAAAAGCATCAGCAGCGCCAGGCTGGCAGCCCACAGCGGCCAGGTCGAGTCAATACGCATAAACTGCGCGATGAAGGGGCTGAGCAGCAGCATCACCAGCGTGGCGACAAAGCCCCAGCGCCAACCCCAGCGCCAATTTTTGCGAAAAAATGTACCGATGCGATTATCTGAGCCAGGTTGGGCAGTTAATTCGGCCGTGTAATAGGCGACTACGTTACGAATGACGTTGGTGACATGCACCAGCACCTGCAGCAGGGCGGTAACCGCCACGAAAACAGCAAACTGCTCCTTGGGCAGCATACGCCCGGATACGATACTGACCAGGGCGTCAAATCCACCGGCGACGACCATGGCGCCGGTCATAATCAGCCCCTGCACAGCGTCGGTAGCGGCCCAATCGCGAATGCGGCCCTGCACGGAGACGCTGCTCACGGAACGACCTCAAGGTTGGTTGTCAACAATGCCCGCGCGTCGCGAACGGCCGTTCCCCCGGCATCTTCAATTGGCCAACGCTCTAACGTGACCGGATCATACACCCCCACCGCCAGCGCATAATTGCCGTTTGGGGCGTCCTTCGGGATTTGCAGCGTATGTTCATCGACGATCACAACGCCGGGCCGCCAGTTGGGAATCGGATAGGTGTTGGCGACCGGCTGGGCGTCGTGCTGCGCCTGAATCGCGCCGTCCGGCCCCAGCAAATGCACAAAAACAGCGCCATAAACATCAACCGGCGCGTTAACGCGCCAGAACAATTTCACGCTCAGCGGCTCACCCGCTTGCGGTTCATCAGGTTCCACGGAAAAACCCACTAATTCCACACCTTCCCCAAAGTGGAAGCTAACCGGCTGGAAAGTAACATCATCCGGCAGCGGCTCATGCAGCAGCCAATCCACCGCAGCGCTCAATTGGGGCATCAGCCAGATGCCCTGCGGCGCGCCTTGATTGGCGCTCGTTTCCAGGTGCAGCACTGTGGCCTGACCGGCCCAGGGCGACAGATCAAGTTCAAACCAGGTCATATTCTGGGCGGGATTGGCAACGGCCGTTACCACTTCCTGCGCCAAAATCTCATCCCCCAGGCGTATTTGGGCCGCCAACTCACCTGCGCCTTCAGCCGTTATGCCAGCCCGGAAACGGCCGTTGCGCGGTACGTCCAGCGCAAAACTGAGGCGCGAATCGGCCGGCGTGCGCACAGCCGGCAGCCCGGCCAGCATTTCGGTGTGTACAAAACGCGCTTCGGGTAAACGTGCGGCGGTCCAGAGAACGGCCGTTAAATCATTTATTAGTCGCGGCGCATCCGGCGGCAGAGCCTGAAGTGGTTCGGAAGCGGGCTGCATTACAACCACAGGGGTCGCCAGGGGCAGACGCAGCCGGCCACTGCCAAGCTGCCACAGTAAAATTAAAGCCAGCAGCGCCACAACGCTCCAGCCGAGCGCGCGCTGTAAACTGTCCAGTGATGGGTTGGCCGTGGGGGCCGCTAATACAAGTAAAAGCCCGCTGAGTACGGCCGTTGCCAATAACAACAGCGTAAAAAATGCACCTCTAAAGGGCTGCGGCTTATACTGCTGCAAGCGCAGCCGAAAAACAGCGGGCAAGATTTGTTCGCCCAGCGCCGCCAGCCACCAGCGTCCGGGCAGTCCGCTGGCATAGGTGTAAAGTTCCAGGTTGCCGGGACGGCCGTATTCGTTCAGATGCAGTGCGCCGCCCAGCCGGTCGCCGCCAATGGAACGCGTCACAACCGGCTGCTGTTCGCTGGCGGCGGGCGCAGACAGGCTCAAGGTATAAACCTGACCTTTCGATTGAGCGCGCGGTGGCAAAGCCAACCGGTAATACCCTCCTATTTCTCCCTGTGTTAATGGAATCTCGGCGCTCATGATGAGGTCTTGATTGTCTGATAGGGCGGCAGAAACGGCCGTATCCCGCGATCCCGCCAGCCAGATTTCCAGCATCGACAGATTTGGCGACCCGCTGACAAACGGCTGGCTGACTGAATTCAGGCCATAAAATGCAAGCGGCGCAGGCGGCGGCGCGCCGGGCGCAGTCTGCGCCTGCGTCCACGGGCGCGGATAGAGGTAATGGGCGTCATAAAACATGGGAACCTGCACCTGCGCGCCCGTACTTGTACTGCGCCAGCGGCCAACAAAAATCAGCAGCAGCAAAACAGCGCCCAGAACAGCCGCAAGCAGCCAGGGAGAAAAACGTCGTTTTGTTGCAGATTGATTTTGTATAGCAGATTTCATACACTTACCGCGTTGTTGATCTTTACAAATAATATCGCGGCAGGATATACCACAGTAAACTCACAAAGTTCAAAATTACCATACCCACTCGCAGCACATTGTGGGCGGCGGCGTCCAACCGCTGCGGAACCCATGCCAGCAGGCCAAGCGTGAAAAAGGTGAGCATGGGAATTATCGTGCCCAGCCAGTAGCGTCCTTGCAGGCCACGGCCGTTGCCATATTCCCACCAGAAGATCAAATCATACGCCTGAATCAGCACAATTGGCACAATAATTGCAAGCGCCAGAAAACCCCACACAACCAGCGGAGCAGAAGTTGTTTTTGAGCGCCAGGTTGCCAGAGACGGCCGTTTCCGCCAAATCCGCCCCAAACCGAGCGCTAAGCCCACGATGGCGGCCAGCGTCAAAATCCGCAGCAAGGTATATACCCAGGGCGGCAGCGGCGTATCGATCCAGCCAAAATGCGCCCACCAGGTTACAAACATGCCGCCCCAAATCGATTGGAAAAAATCAATCGCGTGATTCAGCGGCGTATAATCATAAAACGGATTTTGGATAACGCGGTGGCCTTCTAAAACGGGATTGAAATAAAACAGGTCGTTGTTTATGCGCAAGCTGCGCAGCATCCACCAGCCGGCGGGCAGCAAAATCACGACGCCCATCACAACCGCGCCCCAAAAGATTGATTTGCGCCGCCCTTTGGCGCGCAGCCAATCAGTCGCTACCAGCAGAGCAATGATGGGCGCATACCCGTTTAACGTTGGCTTGGTCAGCAGTCCGATGGCGAAAACAATGCCCATCGCCAGCCCATAGCGCCAGTCAAAGCCGTTGCGCAGCACAAGAATGGTTAGATAAATGAGCAAGGAGTAGCAGAGAATAAAAAAACCATCGACAGAAATAACGGCCGTTATCTCCGTCATCATCGGTTGAAAGGCAACCAGAATCGGAATGGTCAGGCGTAGGGCGGCGTTGGTGGGAAAAAGCGCCCGCGCCGACAGATACGCTACAACCACAACGCCGCTGCTCATCAGCAAGGCAAACAGGCGCTGAATTTGAGCCCGCGCCAGCAAATCCTGGCCGGCGAACAGGCGGTAAGGCGCGGATGCAAGCAGGTAGTAGAGCGGCGTGGCTTTGTTGAGCTTGCCGACTGCGCCGAGTTCAAAGCTGGCGCGCTTTTCTGGTGGAATTTCGGAAAATGCAGACTCGTTGGGAGCAACGGCCGTTGCGCTAAACGCCTGCCGCTGCTCCGGTTCATACGGCAGCCGCCCCACATCGGCAAGCTGGCGCGAGAGCGTGATTTCGTCAATCAGAAAGGTGTCGGCCGCGTCCGGCAGGCGGCCCAATTCACCGATAAATTGAATGACGTTGTAATGATCCTCTTCATCCGGCCCTTGCCACAATGGAAAAGCAAGGCTCCATAACACCCCTTTCAGCAGCATAATGACCAGCAGCAGTCCTATTAGCAGCCACTCGCGTAGCAGCCACTCGCGGCGGTTTTGATTGGTGCGCGCATTCTCCATAACGCGCCAATTCTACCTAAAAGACCCCAACTGCACAGCAATGCACAGGCTACGCTCAAGCGCCGTTGATTAAATCTTCCCGGAGGTTCCTTCATAAACAACAGCCTTGGGGTAAACCTCCGGGAAGATGGTTTAACAAATATCAAACCTTTCGCGCAACCAGATAGACATGGGCGCTGTACGAATTGAAAAAACGCTGGAGGCCCAACTCAAGATTCACAAAAAGAGGGGTAAATTTTTCCATAAAGGGGAATTGATCGGGTAGAATTTCCCACAGCCAGAACAAAATACTATACTGCTCGGCGCGTTCAATCTGGAATCCGGCGTCCAATACGGTTGATTGTAATCCGGCAAAGGTAAAGGGCGCGTTGATTTCGTCGCCCAGCCAGCTTGGATAAAGCCGCCGGCCCCATTTAATGATCGGGTTGTCCTCGACCGTTTCTATCAAAAAAAGGACGCCGCCCGGTTTGAGCAAGCGCTGCGCTTCGGCCAGCGCCGTTTCGATGTCGCCGATGTGGTGCAGAACATGCTGGACGTAGACAACATCAAAACTTTCAGACGCAAGCGGGACATTGAGACCGCTGGCGACCAGGGCCGGGCCGTGGGTTTTGGCCAATCTGACGCGTTCGGGAACCATATCAAGGCCAACTGCGGAACGGCCGTATTGCCGAAAGCGGCTCATATTCCACCCGTTGGCGCAGCCCAAGTCCAAAATGCGCTCAACGTCCGGTTGAATCAACAGCGCGCGCTCAACGGCAAAATAAGGCAGCACATTATAACGCGTGGGCGACCAATTTTCGCCAAAAGTAACTGGTTTGCGATAGTCCATGGGCGCTTAAGATTCATTCACCGTGGCTGTGCGCCGGGCAGTGCGGAAAATATCAAAGCGCCAGATTTTCCAGCGGTGCAGCAGATAACGCGCCGCCGCCCACAGCGTGCTCAACCCATACTGCATGCTGGCAATAAAGCTAATCGACGAGGCTTCGTTAAAATATTTGGTCGAAACCGGCACTTCCGCAAAGTGAAAGCCAAAGTAGCTGGTCTGAAATATCATCTCGGTGTCAAATACAAAGTTGTTGGAATTGCGCAAAAAAGGCACGGTTTCAAGCAGTTCACGGCTGTATGCCCGATAACCGCTGTGACATTCCGACAGGCTCGTGCCCATGACCAGGTTCTCAACGGCCGTTAAAAAGCGGTTTGAAATATATTTGTAACGCGGCATGCCGCCTTTCTTGGCGCTTTCAGGCGGTATAAAACGAGAACCCATCACAAAATCACCTTTGCCTTCCCGAATCGCTGCAATCATCTGCGGAATGATGTCGGGATCGTACTGGCCGTCAGGGTGCAGCATGATGATAATTTCGGCGCCTTGACGCAGCGCTTCCATGTAACAGGTTTTTTGGTTGGCGCCATAGCCGGCATTGTGGGGATGAGTAATCAATTCCAAATCAAGCGTTGCGGCCACGCGCACCGTTTCGTCAATGCTGCCGTCATCAACAAGAATAACGCGATCTACGTGATCGGGGGGAATGCGCTTGTAGGTGTCTACCAGGGTCTCGGCGGCATTATAGGCCGGCATGACAACAATCACTTTTGAATTTTGGCTCATGACGTTTTGGGTTTTCCCTGTGGATTTTGGAATGATAAGGGACGGGTTGATTTGACCTCTTGGGGTGTGTAATCGGACAGGATTAACTCTCCTGATGATGGCTCAGACAACACGTTTACTACCAGGCGCCACCAATCCTGGGGCGCGTTTTGTATGGTTTTAACCCGGCTGTTTTGCAGCGCTTGCTGGATGATTGCCAGTTCTTTGCGTTGCAAATCTTCTCTCTGCCATTGGCTCAATTCTGACGCCAGCAAAGGCTGCGGCTGAAAGCTGTAGCTGTCGGTGCGCTGTTGTAATGATTTCTCAATGTTTTGCTTTGCGCGTGAGGATTGATTGATTTTTTCGTGTGAAACCAGCAGGATCGTAGAAACGGCCGTTGACGAACCATACACCAATCCCGGCACAAATCTGTCCAGCATATATTTCGGCTGCGGAATAAGCCATTGGACATACGTATTAAGCGTTGCGGCAGGCAGATCGCGCTGGCTCAACCATAAACCAAGGCGGCGAATTGCCTGTGAATAAAGCAGGCGCTGGCCGCGTACACCCCAACGCTCCCGCCAGCGAGGCGCATCCGAACCTGTCGGCTGCATTTCAGGACTCACAGTCACCGGTTTGGGATAGCTGTAGGCACAGCCGTTGCGCCCCAAAATCGTCAAATCATCTCCCAAAAACGCCGCCCCTTCCACTTTACATAATTCAAAAAGCGCCGGGCCTATATCACGTAATCCATGCAGCAAGATCGTTTCATCTCCCAGCGTTACGCATCCGGCGTTTACCAGCGCAAATCCTTTGCGCACCAGACTCCAGCGCAGCACCGGTTCAACAATATTGGTGAACAAAAAGTGCGGCGAGCGCTCCAGCAGAGGCGACACCACGACCTCGGTATATTCACCGGGCAATACGGTCAATCCAAAACCAAAACGCCCCATGCGCTCATCGTAGCTGATGCCCCCCGGCAACCGGCTGGGCGTGCCGTGCCGGTCGAGTCGGATTTTGAGATCGATTTGCGCCGGGGGAACGGCCGTTTCAAAAAAACCAAGTTCCGACAATGGCGCGTCTGACTCAATACCTAAAATGCCGTGCAAATCATAATAGCGGCTGCGATGCTGCCAGATCATGCTGCCTTTGGTCCAAATCCACTGCTCAGACAAGCCGTAGCGCACCAGACTAACGAGCAAAATACCTGCCAGATTAGCAACAACAGGATTGGCAAGACCGCGTGAAACCAAAAAATACATCACCGGCAGTTGAACCAGCAATAAAAATAACTGCGTTAAGAAAAAATCAGCCAGAAAACGGCGCCGAACGCCCTGCAGCTCGCGTTCGCTGAAAACCCAGAATTCAAACCAGATAAAATTCCAAAGCATGGTCAGCTCAGCGCCAAAAACCGCAGCCCAGAGATAATTGACGTTTCGCTGTTGGGTCAAGAAAATCAGCAGCAGCGTATTTCCCAGAATGCCCAGCAGCACAACAATCAAAAAACGGATTAGGTGGGGATTCACCGTGAGACGCAGGCGCATCAAATGGCGAAAAAAGCGCATCCCTTCCTGCACATCCGCCTTGCTTTGCCCATCATGACGCGGCGCAAAGTCGAAGTGGATTTCGGTGACATGTAAATCGGGACAGCGCACGAGAATTTCTAGCAAGATTTTAAAGCCATCGGGGCGCAGCAGATCGGGGTCAACGGCCGTTCTGCGCACCAAAAACAAGCCGGTCAGGGGGTCGGACACATTTTTGAGCAAACGCGGGAACATCATGCGAGCCTGAATGGTGAGCATTTTCGACGTCAGCGAGCGCATGCGGCTCAGCCCCAGCGGCCCAACCAGATCCCCTTTGCGGCTGCCAACAACCATGTCTGCGCCGGTTTTTTGCGCCTGCGCCCACAACTGCGGAATCGTAGCGGGTGGATGCTGCAAATCCGCATCCATTACACAAACCCACTCGCCGCGCGCAGCGCGCAAGCCATCAACAACCGCACCGCTCAACCCGTTGCGCCTTTCCGGCGGTCGCGCCAGACAGCGCACCGGGAAAGGACAGCCTGCGCCTACCTGGGCAATGACCTGGGGCGTGTTATCGGCGCTGTCATCGACAAACAACAGTTCGCAGTTCAAATCTTGGACTTCGGGAGCCAGCTGAGTCAGCAGGGGTTTGATATTGGCCACCTCGTTACGTGTGGGAATAATGATGGTGATGCGTGGAACGGCCGTTTCCGGGGATGGCGCCGTCTCTGTATCTGAATTGTGTTCGCTCACCGTTCGATTCCTTAACTCCTCAAGCAAATTCAAGTGGCTATCATAACGTGCTTTTTGACCATCGTCCACCTGCGAAAAGCCTACTCATTTTGACAGCCAATCGGCGATCAAGTATCTTTTCGCTGCTATGGCTACATCCGTGCGGCGTTTTGTAAAACGCCATCCCAACTGGTTTATGCTGCTTGCCTTCGCAGCTTTAGTACTGCTGGCGACCTGGCCGGTCATCACGCGCATAAGTACGTTTTATGCCGGCGGGCGGGATGACCTCTGGATTCACCAGTGGAACTTCTGGTGGATTAAAAAAGCGCTCAGTCAGGGCGTCAATCCCTTCTTCACGCCATACCTCTACTTCCCCGCGGGCGCAGCGCTCACTTCCCACAACATCGCCTGGTTCAACACGGCGCTCTGGCTGCCGCTGCAAGCCGTGGTCGGCCCCATCACAGCATACAATTTAATCCTGCTGATCGTTTTTACGTTCAACGGCTTTTGCATGTTTCTTTTTGCGCGCCTGGCGACCGGCTCAACAACCGCCGGCTTCTTTGCCGGGCTGATATTTGGCTTTTGGCCCTACACGCTCTCACACTTTGATCATACCAATATGATGGTTGTTTTTTGGGTTCCGCTGACGCTTTTTTGGCTGCATCGTGCGCTTGCTGCGCCTGGCTCGGCAAATTTTCCGTGGAAGGAAACTCTATTGGCGGGACTTTGCCTCGCCCTGATTGGCATTACGCGCTGGCAGTTGTTAATCATGAGCAGCCCAATTTTGTTTGCTTACACACTTTTCTTGCTGCTGAAAAATCCCCAAATCCGCACTAAACGAACGTTCCGGCAGCTTCTGCTAATTGGCGGCGTAGCAATCTTGTTGATGACGCCGCTCGCTGCACCCCTTGTGGCGGATCAGTTTACACGCAATTTTCCAGAGGATGTGTTTTTGGATGAAGCGGTTTGGGGCCGCACCGATTTGCTGGCTTACTTGATTCCCAGCATTCACAACAGCTTGTGGCGCAATTTTACTAATTCTCTATACGAAAATTTTGTTGTAAACCAGTTTTATACTCCCTATCTCGGCTATACCACGCTGCTGCTGGCGGCGTTTGGCGTAATTAAACGCTGGCGCAAAGTGTGGATCTGGCTGCTTTTGGCAATTTTTTATGTGCTGCTGGCGTTGGGGCCGGAACTGGCTATAAACGGCCGTTCCTACCCGCACATCCCCATGCCCTACCGCCTCGTTGAAAACTTTTTTCTGCTGCGACTGGTGCGCCGGCCCGACCGGTTCAACCTCTTTCTGAGCCTGCCGCTGAGCATGCTGGCGGCCTGGGGCATTGATTATTTACAAACGCGCCTGCAACGGCCGTTTCTACGCCGTTTCGTCCTGGTTGTGCTAGCGCTGTTGATCTGGCTGGCATACTGGCCGCTTCCCTTTGCCACAACCGAGCCGACTGTACCGGTCTGGTACCAAACGCTGGCGGCAGATCCTGAGCAGTTTGGCGTGCTTGATATTCCCATCAACGACCGGGAATATGACAAATGGTACATGCTGTACCAGACCACGCATGAAAAGCCGCTCGCAGTCGGCCATGTGTCACGGCTGCCGCAGGGAACGGACGCCTTTCTGATAAGCATACCCTTCATTGGCGATTTGGAAGCGCGTGATCAGCGTCCTGATCCGGAAATTACTGATGTTTCCAGCCAACTGAAGCTGCTCGCAGACGCCAATATTCGTTATCTGGTGATCCACAAGCGCTTTGCCAACGCCGGCTTGCAGGCTATCTGGCGCGACTGGCTGACGATTGATCCTTTTTACGAGGATGAGGAGGTCATCGTTTATCGCACCGCGCCAATCTTTGGTGAAGATTTTGATTTTGAGTACCCGCTTACGGAGGAAGTTGGTTTGATCAGCGCGGCCTATGCGCCGCAGGAGGGGGTGCAAGGCGGCGCGGTCAAGTTTGATCTGCGCTGGGGAACGGCCGCTGCGCCTCCAAATAACGCCGAAATTTGCGTAGCTGCCATCAATAGGGACAACAATCCTCGCCGCTGTACAGTGCAAGCGATTGCCGGACTCCGCTCAAGCAAGCCATGCAATCGGACGCGACCAAATTGTTTTGCCGCTGCCATTTGATATGCCCTTAGGCGCCTACAAACTGCAAGTTACCCAACAAAATCCTGAAATCATCGGGCGCGCGGCGCAGTTGGGGACTATTTTCGTCCATGCGGCTGATCCTGAAATCAAGACGGATGCGGTCTGGAACGGCCGTATCCAACTGCTTGGTTATAGTTGGAAACCCAAAACTGGTGAGTTAACGCTTTTCTGGCAGTCGGAAACTGATTTGGAAACCTCCTACACCGTTTTTGTCCACCTGGTAGATGCGCATGGCAACATCATCGCCCAACATGACGCCATCCCCCGCAGCCAGACCTACCCGACAAATCAGTGGGAACCGGGTGAAACCGTACGTGATGTTGTTCAACTGCAGCCTGACATGATTCCCGATCAGGAATATTTCCTGCGAATTGGACTTTATGACGCCATCACCGGTGAACGTTTGCCGGTGATAACGGATGACGCCGCCGCCGATTTTGTTACACTTGAGCCCAAATCTGATTGAGACCTGAGCGCCATTTGCCGCCAGCGAATACCCGGATTACCTAAATGTCCAACCGCCGCACAACCAATATCCTCACGCTGTTTCTAATCCTTACCACGCTCGTTTTGGCGGCGTTGATCTTCAGCGATTGGCTGCCCTGGCTGCGCGGACCGGCGCCGGAAACGCCGGAATGGTATTGGCCGCACCAGATACGGCCGTTCTCCCGCTGGCTGCCGGCAGTTCTGGCAGGTGTGGGCATGTGGGGCGCGGCTGCCTGGTGGCTGGTTCAGGAAAAGCCGTCACGCGCCCGCAATGTCGCCGCGTTGTTGAGCTTAATCGTCGCCAGCTTGCTGCTGCAATTGGCGCTGGTTTATGCCGACCGGCCTGACTTGCCGGCCGAACTGGTTGACCGCACGCTTTCCAACCTGGCCAGCGGCTTTTTTGAACCGGCGGCTGAAATTGATGCTATGGGCGCTGCGCTGCAAAATTACCCCGCCCTCATGCCTACCTTCGCCTCCGAACATGCGCGCACGCATCCGCCTGGCTTGATTGTGGCCAACTGGCTGAGCGTGCAGGCGTTTACGGCCGTTCCCAACCTCTCACAAAAAATTGCTCATGCCATTTGGCCTTTGCGCTGCATGGATTTATGGCTGCTAAACAGGCCGGCGGCGGTAGCGGCTGCGCTTGGTTTCTGGGCGCTGCTGCCGCTGCTGGCGGCTGCATTGACTGTTCTGCCGGCCTTTGGTCTGGCGCGCCACTATTATAAGGGGCGCAGCGCGCGGCTGGCAGCCGTTTTAGCCGCCACAATCCCCGCTTTGCTGCTTTTTGCGCCCAAATCGGTGCAGTTGTATGCGCCGCTTGGGCTGCTGCTGGTGTGGTTATTTCATGTGGGAATCATCAAGCGCAGTTGGGTACGGCTGCTGGCGGCGGGCGTTTTGCTTTCCGGGTTAAGTTTTTTGTCGTTTGGCAATGCTGCCCTGGGCCTGCTTCTGCTGCTTTATGGCGCGCTGCTGGTTTGGGAACAACGGCAAAACAATGCAGCGGCTAACGCCGGGCCAGATTGGCGCGGTTGGGCGACGCTGCTGCTCGCTTTTGGCGCAGGCGCCCTATCATTCTGGCTAATTTATTGGCTTGGCTGGGGCGTTACGCCGTGGGAGATTGCGCGGGTCGGTTTGGGGCAGCATTATGAACTCGTCACCAATTTGCGCCGCTATGAGTGGTGGCTGGGCTGGAATCTGATCGATGTAGTTATTTGGGGCGGCTGGCCGATGGCTTTGGGTTTTATTCTGGTCTTATACTGGCTATACGAAGTTTTTTACATAAAAAAGCAGCGGCCGTTGACGCTTTGGCCGTGTCATTACTGATTTTGATTCTGATATTGAACTTTTCCGGTTCGGCGCGCGGCGAAGTTGGGCGCTTGTGGCTCTTTTTTATGCCGCTGCTGGTCTATCCCGCCGCCCAGTTTTACCAACAAAAGCTGTCCGGCAAACGCAGCGCCATTTTGATTGTCGGCTTGCAATTACTTCTCGTTGTCAGCCTTGGTCTGGCGTGGAAACCGGTGCGCGCCGTGATTGTAGCGGCGGAACGGCCGTTTCTCCCCGCCGCCGCCGCTGAAAAACAAGTTGACATAACCTTCACAAATGAACCCATCCAACTCGGCGGCTACACGCTGGATTTGAGCCAGGCGCAGGCTGGCGGGCAAATTGGTTTAACTTTGTTTTGGGAAGCAAGCGGGGCGGCGCAACGGCCGTATACGGTTTTCGTTCACCTGGTTGATGTAAATGGCAATCTGATTGCACAGCAGGACAACTGGCCGGTACAGGGACAATGGCCGCCCACATGCTGGCGCGCCGCAGATACAATTCCTGATCAAGTTCAGTTGCAACTGCCAGAAAATCTGCCGCCGGGCAAATACGCTCTCTTAGTTGGCCTCTACGACGCTTTCAACGGCCAACGCCTCCTCAACAATCTGGGTTCCGACAGTATCACCCTGGAAACTTTGCAATTTGCCGAATGATAATCTTCCATCCCTGGCCCGCCGTCTTTCGTCAAAAAGTCGTCACGGCCGTTCCACCACCTCCAACAACAGCGCATCATTTTCTACATTTTCAGCCGTCAGCGGCAGGCGCGCACCATTTTCACGCAGATACACGCCCAGCCGCATCTCATAGGTTCCCGGCGGTACTTCTTGTGGCCACGTGAGCGTGAGGGGATCGCGAATGATGTCGCCTGGCTGCCATACATCGGTCGCCGCCAGCCCGCCAAGCGGCTTTTGATCCGCCTGCAAGACAATATTTCCGGCTTCATCGACAAGATGGATAAACACATCATAACTTTCAGAAACGGCCGTTTCCGCCAACCAATACAACGTCAAATCCAGCATGTCTCCATTTTCGAGATCATAACCCAGCAAACGTATGCCATCCCCAAAATGCGCCTCGACACTATGTTCAGGGCTGGCGGTTTGCAAATAAGGCCAGGTTGTTTGGTAAACATAGGCGTCCTGTTGAAAAATGATGGTGTGCGTGGGCGTCTGAACGTGGTGGATCGGTTGGGAAACGGCCGTATTCACAGCAATATCCCAGCGCCAGAGCGGAAACGCGACCATAAAATCAGGCCGGCTCGCTGACAAAATCCGCGTCAGCGCCTGATTGCGCGGCAGTCCTTCCGGCGCGCGCACCGCCGGCCACACCTGCGGTGAAACCAGCCCGTTCATGTCCACAATTCTGCGTTCGGACAAAAAAGCAATTGCGCCAATGTCGTCCACCGCAATCAATGCGTCCGATGGCGTGTTTTGCGCCAGCCAGCGGCCCAGGGCCACGTCAATATCCAGCACTTCCTGGGCATTGCTGCCGTGCATGTAGGCCCAATAGGATAAA
The DNA here is from genome assembly GCA_963701435.1 of uncultured Chloroflexia bacterium. Taxonomy (GTDB): domain Bacteria; phylum Chloroflexota; class Anaerolineae; order Promineifilales; family Promineifilaceae; genus JAACFF01. The sequence continues at coordinate 585,736 of CAVPAL010000007.1, forward strand.
CGCCACGCGCCGCCAATCAGCAGCAAAACAAAGAGGCCGCTGATTAGCGCCCGTTGTGCAGCGAGAGAAAGATGGCGTTTATTGATGAGTAAATCAAGCAGCCAATGCGCGCCAACCGCCGCGGCTGTCATCTGGAAGGGTATCAGCGGCATGGTGTAACGGCCGTGATGCCAGGTGAAGTCAATGATGACGGCAGTTAACAGCGGCAGTCCTACCAGCCACAAAACCGCCAGCCGGCTGCGTCGCCATAAAGGCACGAATCCCACGACTGCCAGCACAAACGCCGCCGGATTATCGCTCAGGTGGAATGCGAGCGTTTCTTGCAGAGTGCGCCAGCTAAACACATATTGGGAGCCAACTTTGGCATAAAATGTATTGGGCAGCGGATTGCCGGTCGTGGCCAGGCTAAACAGGCTGTATGGCAGCGCCAGCAGCAAATAAATGAGCAGAGCCGGCCCGATCTGAAGCAGCCATTTGCGCCAGTTGAGAGTTTGCGCGCGCCACGCCTGCCATGTTTGCCAGCCGGTATCCAGCAGCGCCAGTCCAAACAGCGCGTGTCCTTCCGGCCGCAGCTGGCCGGCCAATCCAAAAAGTAATGCGGGAAACGGCCGTAATCCCCAGCGTGAATAAGCCCATACCGCCGCCAGGCTGAGAGCGGCAAAAGCGGTCGTTTCCATGCCCGCCAGCCCCGCCCATAACAATCTGCCTGCAAATGCGACGCCCAACCCGGCTAAAACAGCCGGCCACAATTTGTTCGTCAGCCAAAAGGTGAACCCATACGCCAGCCAAACGGTCAGCAGCAGAAAAAAGGCGCTCAGCGCCAGCGCGGGGATCAAAAAATCAGTTGTAAAAAGGCCGACACCCGCCAGCAGCAGCGTCCACAAGGGCGCGGTCGAGCCGGGTGCGGGTTCGCCGGGGTTAAAACTGAAGCCGGCGCCGTTGGCCAGATTGCGCGCAAACTGGAAATGGATCCAGGCGTCATCCAGCGGCGCGCCAAGCGAACCGGCCGTAAAAGTGAGTGAAGTTTGCAGAAAAAAAGCCAGGAGCAACAGGGATACGGCCGTTACCAACAAAAAACCTGCTGCCAGAGGCCAGCGTTTTGTCTGTTTCATCATTGCGCGCGATTCTATCACAACCTTCCTGGAAGCTGACAGCTTCCATGAAGGTGGAAGGTTATGTTGTCAAAATGGAACGGCCGTGGCAAAGTTAGAGGCGATGAAACAGCGCATCACACGCAACCGCACGACGATCATTCTGTTGGGCATGATGTTTATTTCGGACCATGCTGCTGTCAGCGTTTGCCATAACGCGCCACGAACGGCTCAATTCTTCCGCCTACGACCTGGCGATCAAGGCGCAGGTCATCTGGAATACCTTTCAGGGGGATTGGTTCGCCAGCTCTATCGAGGTTGAACATTATTTGGGCGACCATGTGCAGTTGATTTTTGTGTTGATTGCGCCCTTGTTTGCGCTCTGGGAAAATGTGAATACGCTGCTGATTTTACAGGCGGCGCTGCTCACGCTGGGGGCAGTTCCCATCTTTCGCATTGCCCGGCGTAAACTGGACAACCCGACGCTGGCGCTGATTTTTGCAGGCGTTTATCTTTTTTATCCGCTGATTGGCTTCGTCAACCGCTTTGATTTCCACCCGCTGGTTTTTACAATTCCGCTGTTTTTACTCGCCTTTGATTTACTGGAAAGTGATCACACGTTTTGGGCCAGCGTGTGCATTTTACTCGCTTTGATGCTGCGCGAAGATGTGGGCTTCACCGTGTTTGCGTTTGGCCTGTACGCGGCGATCTTTATGCAACGGCCGTTGCTCGGCCTCATCTGGTCTGTTGTTGGATTAACCTGGTCATTAACGGCCGTTTTTGTCATTATTCCTGCCTTTCGCGGCGGCGCTTCCGACACAATCGGGCGCTATGCTTGGTTAGGCGACAGTCCGGCCCAAATCCTGCGCACAATTTTTAGCATGCCAGGCATCCCGCTCCGCCATCTCTTGCAGCCTTTGCGCCTCACGCTGCTAATCAAGCTGCTGCTGCCATTGGGCTTTCTGGCGCTGCTCTCACCCACGCCGCTGCTGGTCGCGCTGCCCGCCCTGGCCTACAATCTGCTCTCCGACACGCCCAGCCAGAGCAGCATCTACTTTCAATATCTTGCGCCGGTTGTGCCTTTTATTTTTATCGCCGCAGTTCAAGGGGCCGCCAAAGTACAGACCTGGGGCCAAAAGCGCGGAAATTCGCGCCAACGACTCACCTGGCTGTTGAGCGGCTGGCTGATTGCGGGCACGCTGCTGGCATGGCTGTGGGACAATCCGTTTACGCAGGTCATCGACGAACCGTATTATCCTGTTTATGCGCTTGAGCAGGTCAGTGACGGCGGCGCCTTCCGTGAGGCTTTGGCGCTGCTGCCGCCGGAAGCGCCCACAGCGACGATGATGGCGTATGCGCCCCATCTCGCGCTGCGACCTGAGCTGCATTTGTTTTATGATCGCCTGAAGCTGCAGGAACGGCCGTTTGGCTTCCCACAAGCTGATTACCTGCTGCTGAATCTGAGCGACCTGCGCTGGGGCGTCAATGCGCGCTTTTTCTACAACGCCATCGAGACAGCAATTGGCCAGTTTGGTTATGAAGCAGTGTATGCCAACAATGATGTGGTTTTGCTAACGCGCAGCGCCGATCCGCAGGCCGCCACCGGCGCCGTCTTGCAGCGCGTGATTGATTTACTGGAAACGGGCGGCAAATTTGCTCCGGCGGCGCAGGAGACGTTGGATTGGATGGGACGCCAATGGGTTGTCGCCAGCTTGCCGGAAACGGCCGTTTTCCCAACCCGTTACCTTTGATCAAACTATTCAGCTCTTGGGTTATTCCGCGCCCACAAAAAGCGCGCCGGGCAGACCCTGGTGCGTGACGTTATATTGGCAGCCGGAAACGGCCGTTGCACACGATTACACCGTTTTTGTGCATCTCACTGCCGCCGACGGCTTTGTCAACGTCCAGCGCGACAGCGCGCCTGCCTTTGGCTACCATCCCACTACCCACTGGCGGGCGGGCGAAATTGTGGCCGACATGCACTGCCTGACAATTCCACCCGGTTTAGCTGCGGATGTTTACACTATAAAAACAGGTCTCTACGATAGTTCGGGCGCACGTCTGCCGATAGTGGGTGCGCCTGCCGCAGTAAATCAGGAAAATGCCCTTAATCTGATGCAAATTGTGATCAAATAAGTTTATTAAAAACTTTTTGACCACAATCTTCGTAATCGTTATCATTGATCTTCAAAGGTGTTTATGAACGAATCTGACGAAAACCAATCTTATAAATCCGGCTTTGTGGCGCTGGTCGGGCGGCCAAACGTTGGCAAAAGCACGCTGATGAATGCGTTTCTGCAGCAAAAAATCGCGATTGTCACGCCGCGCCCCCAAACCACGCGCACGCGCCAGCTTGGAATTATTACCGAGCCTGGCTGCCAGATCATTTTTATCGACACGCCGGGTCTGATCAAAAAACCGCGCCATAAGCTGGATGAATTCATGGTAGAAACGGCCGTTGAAGCATTTGATGACGCAGACGTCATTTTATGGCTGGTTGACAGCAGCGAGCCGCCTGGGCCGGAGGATCAAGCCATCGCAGCGCAGTTAAGCGCCCTGGGCAAAGAAACCAAAATCATCCTGGCCCTCAATAAGTTGGATCTGGTCGCCGCGGCCGATATCATCCCCCGTTCGGAAGCGTACCGCGCTTTGCTGCCTGAGGCAGAATGGATCATGTTTTCGGCCGCCAACCAGGCCGGACTGCCGGAACTGCTTGAGATGCTGATTGCTGCTTTGCCGCAAGGCCCTCAATATTACCCGGAGGATCAAATTACCGATGTTTTTCTGCGCGATATTGCGGCGGAGATGATCCGCGAACAAATATTACTGCTACTGCGCGAGGAAGTGCCGTATGGAACGGCCGTGCAAATTGAGGAATTCAAAGAGCGCCCCGACGGCGTCATCTACATCAGCGCCAACATTTTTGTAGAACGCGACAGCCACAAGCGCATCATTATCGGGAAAAATGGGCAGCAACTGCGCGCAATTGGTACGGCGGCGCGTCAAGAAATCGAGCGTCTGGTCGAAAGCAAAGTTTTTTTGGATTTATGGATCAAAATCGAACCAAAGTGGCGGCGCAATGAACGCGCGCTGCGCCGTTTTGGATATAGCAGTGCGTAAAAAGCGCAGATTTAGTAATCTCAAATGAATCTGTAAGTTAACCAGCTTAAAATATCAAAATATGTGCAACAAAAATGAGAAAATCATGTATAATAGAACATATGTTCTGATATATTCTGAAATTAGAACGTCCGGTTCAAGCTGCTTGGGCAGGGCATTTCGTTGATAAAGGAGACGGCATACGCTGCGGCGCATGCCCGTAAATTAAGACCAACTTCGCAGGAGAAAATGAAATGTCTGAAAATTATCAAAGTCAACCGGTGAGCCGGCGCAATTTCTTGCGCAATGTCACAATTACGGCCGTCGCCGCCACGGCCGCCGGGGCTGGCGCGGCGGCAATTTTAGGCAAAGATGATACGGTAACATTTTCAACCGCAGACCCGGCAATTAACCAACTCTCCCAACTTCCCCCGCCGCCGGCTGTAAGCAATGCGCAAACCGCCGTTCAGGTTCCCGTTGATACGGCCGAATCATTGGCTCGTCTGGCAGAAGCACAAGCGGAAAATATGCGCCTGCAAGCAGAGCTGGATGCGGCCTTGCGCCACATTGAAGGACTGCAGGCCGGCAGCAGCGCCGACCGCTCTAATTCTGAATCATTATCATTGCAGCTTGGCGAAGCAAACCAGCAGCTTGGCATTTTGGGTGGTCTGGTTGCGCTTTACCAGCAGCTAGATAATGTTGACGTGACCGACGTGATGGAATTGGGCCTGACGGCCGTTTCCGGCTCACTCAATGAACTGCTCAACCATAACCCGAACCTGGTCAATGGCGCCGCTCTGGGACAGATAGCGCTGGCTGAAGTTGAAGAACATCTCCCGCTGCTGGAAAACGGCCGTTTCTGGCTTGATTCACAGCTAAACAAAGTCGCCGCGTTTTATAGCAACGTCGAATTTGTGCTGCAAACTGTGCTGGAACGCGTCGGCTCTTTCCTGGAAATGGTGGATTCCTGGTTTGAAGATGTTCGCGGCTGGCTGCCGTTTGGTCTTGGCGAAAAAGCGGCCCAGGTTGTCGGCGCCTTAACTGAGCTTGTGGACGAAATTCCGCGTACGGTTGATGGTCTTCAGGCGAACATCGCCCAACCGTTGGACGTCTGGCTCGCGCGCGAGGACGGCGTCAATACCCGGCTGCACAACACGCTCATCAGGCCGATGCGAGAAGATGTATTGGTTCACGTCAATGAGGCGGTTGCGAGAGCAGAACGATTAAACACAACCTATCAGGAACAACTAGCCGGCGCGGCGGCAACGGCCGTTGCCAACCGCAACGCCGTCCGTCAACAAATCGAAGCTTACCGCCAACAGCATCAAATCTGATTGCGACAATCAAACCTGATTGCGACGCCGGCATCAATTTAAGCGCGTCCATTCATCCAACGTCGCGGCGATCCCCTCGCGTATCGCTTTTGCATCAGAAGCATCCGGCGCAGCTTGCAAATATAATTCCAAATAATGCGCTGCCAGGCGCGGCTTGTGACTACGATAATAAACGAGACCCAAATCGCGCACATGTTCCGGCACATCCGGCTGCAATAAACGCAGGCGCTCAATCACCAACGCAGCTTTTGACCAAATTTTGCGCTGTACATAGGACACGCGTAAATTGCTCAACATGCGCGCCAATGTATTTCGTGGCAAATCCGGTTCTAACCATCTCGGCTGAAAAGAGCCGGTGTAGCCGGTTGCGGAGCGCACCAGACGCGCACAATCATTAATCGACAAACGGCCGCCGCCATAAAAAGGATCCAGATACCAGGTCTGGCTGCCCTCCCGCACCCCCACAATATAATGACCGGGCATACCAACGCCAAACGCGGGAATATGCAGTCGCTGAGCTATTTCTACATAAATTACAGACAGCGAGATAGGGATGCCAAGGCGGCGATCTAAGACATCATTCAAGTAACTATTGCGGGGATCGGAGTAATCATCCAAATTACCACGCAAGCCGTCAACGCCAAACAACAACTCAGCTAGAAGCGTGCCTTGACGCAGCCGCGATGGCTCATCACCCAGCCGCTTGTGGGCTGCTGTGGTAAGCTGGTTTAATTTACCCAGATAGTGGGAGGTATCTAAATCGGGATAAACGATTTCCCGCGCAAAATAAATCGCAGCGCGCACCACGTTTATATTTACCAGGCGTATTTCGTCCGCAAAAGTCCATTCTTGCATTCAAGCTATTATGAATGAACATGAGCGGAAAAACAACATGGTATAATGGCAATCAAGCCTGGACGGATGACAAAAGACGCAGGATGCATGTTGGCGACACCGCTCTTTCCCTCCTCGCTCCATATCCATTTGCAAAATCAGGCAGTATTCGATCCGTTCCGATGATGGTTTAAAAGGTATGCGCATTGAATTAACCGAATATCAGACGCAGCGGCTCACGCCGGAAGAACTGCCGTCACCAGAAGGATTGGAATTGTGGCGCCGGTTCGGCAAGCAGATCCAGGTAGAATTCCCCTCGCCCAAAACAAACGGATTGTGGGAACTGACGTCGCAGGGCTGGGTGGGAAGTATCGCGCTGACGCCAGAGCTGCACCTGCACATTCAGCCCAAAGCGCCGCTGCAAAACTTATTCCGCATGTGGGCCTATGCGTACAAACTACAAAGCTTTCACCTATTGGATGGTTTGATAGAATTGGATTCAATCGACGATTTTTATGCGCAGTTAGCGCTTGTACTTGCGCGCCGTGTATTAATGCGTGCAAGGCAAGGTTTACAACGCGCTTATGTTCCCAAACACGGCCGTATACCCGCCATACGAGGGCAAATCGACCTGAAATCTGCATTACGCCGGCCAACCCACACGGAATTGATCTGTCGTTATGCTGAGCAGACAACCGATATAGATGATAACCAGATTCTGGCGTTTACGCTGGAACAAATCGCCCGTGGACGCCGCTGTCCGGAAGCAGTTCAAACTACCGTGCGGCGCGCTTACCAGGCAGTTAGCAATGTCGCGACGCCGTATGTTATTACGCCGGATATGTGCAACGGCCGTTTCTACACCCGCCTCAACCAGGATTACGCCCCCATGCATGCGCTCTGTCGTTTCTTTCTAAGCCATACCGGACCGGCTCACAGCCATGGTCAGGCAGCCATGCTGCCTTTCCTGGTTGACATGGCGCGCTTGTATGAATTGTTTGTGGCGGAATGGATGTGCGCCAACCTGCCCGCCGGCTGGCAGATACGCGCACAAGAGCGTGTACAAATTGGTCCAAGAGGCAGCGGCTTGCAATTTGATATTGACCTGGTGTTGTACACGCCGGAAGGACGGCCGTTTGCGGTATTGGACACAAAATATAAATCTGCAAAACGTGCGGACAATGCCGACGTGAGTCAGATAATCGCCTATGCAAAGGCAAAAGGCTGCCGGCAAGCCGCCTTAATCTACCCGCTGCCGCTTTCACAACCGCTGGATGTCGAGATAGATGGTCTGCGGCTGCGCAGCCTCACATTTGGCCTGGACGGCAACCTGGAAACGGCCGGCCAGGCATTGATGTCGGAAATTATTGCTTAGGTAATTCCCAGAAAGTTTCTGAAGGTTTCTTCAAAATGATGTATCAGCAAATTATTCGTGATCTGCAAACCATCTATGATCAGGATGCCGGTGAACGGGACAAAAAAGAAAAATCGCTCTGGAAACAGCAGGCGCGTGAAAACTTCTTGCGACTGCTCAGACATGAAGGCAAAAACAGTTTGCTCGAAATCGGCGCCGGAACAGGAGCAGACAGCCTTTATTTTCATAACAACGGCTTGCAAGTTATCGCAACCGATCTTTCAGCGGAAATGGTGCGTCTTTGCCGTCAAAAAAAGCTGGAAGCGTATGCGTGCGATTTTCTGAACCTCGGCTTTGCCGCAGAATCGTTTGACGTCGTTTATGGCATCAACTGCCTGCTGCATGTGCCCAAATCTGAATTAACGGCCGTTTTGCAAGCGATCCATTTTGTTTTAAAGTCCGACGGTTTATTTTTTCTGGGAATGTACGGCGGCATAAAGCATGAGGGTACATGGGCGGAAGATCATCATGACCCCAAGCGTTTTTTTGCACTCTACCCGGACATTCAAATCCAGCAGGTTGCCGGCCAGATTTTTCGACTGGAGCGCTTTGAAGCCATCCCTGTGCCGCGCGGCAGCGATCCCGCCATGCATTTTCAGCTTCTAATTCTGCGGCGGTGAGTCTTTTCCGATTATGCCAGAAAAGATATACTCCCCCTTCTATGCTACAAATTCTCTTCAATACGATTGCGCCCATTTTCCTGATTATCAGCGTTGCTTATCTGGTTAGCCGCAAGTTTCCAATTGATCCCCGCACCCTTTCACGTCTTTCCATTTACATTTTTGCGCCGGCCCTGGTTTTGAGCAGCATTGCCCGCTCGCAGATGGGCGCTGCTGAAATTGGCGCAATTGTGCTAGGCGCAGCGCTGGTTTGCGCCCTGATGGGTTTAATCGGCAATGGGCTTGCGCGCCTGCTGCGCCTGGAACGCAAATTGGCCAGCACCTTCACGCTGACGGTGCTGATTATGAATGCGGTTAATTTTGGTTATCCCTTCATAACATTTGCATTTGGTGAGGTGGGGTTGGAAACGGCCGTTCTCTACGGCGTCGGGCTTTCACTTGCGGCCAATACATTGGGCATCTATGTCGCCTCGCGCGGATCACAGCCGGTCTGGCGCTCGCTGCGTAACGTTTTTCTAACCCCGCTGCCGTACGCGCTGCTGCTGGGCGTCGTGCTGAGCATGACCGCCGCAGAACTCCCCTTGCCGCTCATGCGCGCCACAAATCTATTGGCCGATGCGACCGTTCCTGTGGCATTGATCATTTTGGGTTTGCAGCTTGGGACGGCCTCGGTAAACGGCCGTATCGGTCCTATTTTCGCTGCATCCGGTACACGCTTAATCCTTGGGCCCCTGGTGGGGCTGCTCATTGCAAGCGGGCTTGGCTTGCAAGGTATTTCACGCCAGGTATTTGTGCTGGAGTCTAGTATGCCGGCCGGTGTTTTCAGCGGCGTTCTTGCCACCGAGTATGGCGGCGACGCCGAGTTTGCTACGGCTACCATTCTGGTATCGACAGTTCTCAGCGCGTTCACATTAGGCGTGATTTTGCTGTTTATTTAGGAATCATCAACGATGCAGCTTATACAAACACGCCGGCAAGAGTTATGGGGCGGTATCCAGGCTGAACTCCCGATTGCGCTGGGCGTGATTCCCTTTGGCCTGATTTATGGTGTGTTGGCGCTGGCAGCCGGCATTCCGCCTCTCATTGCCCAGGCAATGTCGGCCGTTGTTTTTGCCGGTTCGGCCCAGTTCATTGGCGCGCAGCTAATTGGCGTCGGGACGCCATTGGGCATCCTGTGGCTGACAACTTTTGTGGTAAATCTGCGCCATTTGTTCTACAGCGCATCGCTTTCTGCGCACGTGAGCCGCCTTTCGCGAGCGTGGAAATGGCTGCTGGCCTATTTATTAACCGATGAAGCATTTGTGGTCGCCGTTTTGCATTATAACGACCACCAAAAGCAGTCACGCTACAAACATTACTATTTTCTGGGAGCGGGTTTGACCTTGTGGACAAGCTGGCAGACCAGTACGGCCGTTGGCATCTTTTTAGGCGCTCAAATTCCAGCGAGCTGGTCATTGGACTTCACATTGGCGCTCACCTTCATCGGCATGATTGTGCCCACCTTAACAACGCGCCCAATGCTCGCAGCCGCGCTTTCGGCAGCGGCCGTATCATTGGTGGCCTCAGCGCTGCCATACAAATTAGACCTGATGGCAGCCGCTTTAACCGGCATTTTGGTTGGCTACTGGTTGGAAAAAAGGAGGGAGCATGGGTAACAGCCAATTATGGTTGGCAATTGTCGGCATGGGCGTGATTACTTATTCAATTCGCCTTTCGTTGATTTTGCTATCGGGGCGCGTGCAGCTTTCTGACTCTATTCAGCAAGCGCTGCGGTTTGTACCTCCGGCCGTCCTCTCCGCCATCATCGCCACTGAAATGTTCATACCTGGCGGGTCGTTCAATTTCTCACTCGGCAATTTCCGACTTATTGCGGGGCTTGTCGCCATTCTGGTGGCCTGGAAAAGTAAAAATGTCCTGGTAACAATTATCGCCGGAATGGTTTTGCTTTGGATTTTGCAGGCGATCTTTCCGGTTTGAGCCGGGGGGGTAAGGCAATAAACTATTAATCCATTGACCCTTTCAGATTTTCAATATAGGACAATTCCCCTCATCCAAGTACCTTCTCCACGATTGCAGTCACAGCTTTATAAACCGGGGATTCGACGCCCAACTCTACCAACGGCCGTCCACTAAACTCAAACTCGTATAGCTGATCATCAGCCGGTACGACGCCCAGCAAAGGTATATCCATCTGGTTGATGCGCGCCTGGAGCGCGGGGGGTATCGCACCCTTAAGCCGGTTCAGTATGAGGCCCGTGTGTTCAATATGAATACCCAATTCACGTCGAAAAGCAGCGATGCGTTCAGCGGCGACAATTCCACGCTGGGTCGGATCGCTAACCACCAGCAAATGCTGGACATCGCGCGTGGTGCGGCGGCTGAGATGCTCCATGCCTGCTTCGTTGTCAATCACCACGTAGCGATAATTGCGGCTGATGGCATCAATAACTTGTCGCAGATTGTGGTTGACGGCGCAGTAACATCCTTGCCCCTCTGGCTGACCCATGGCGATCAGATCAACTTGCTCACCTTCAGCCAAAGCGGAGCGAATCTGGTAGTCCAGATATTCCTGTTTGGTGACGCCGCCGGCTATGGCGCCCATTGCCGCCCCGCCAAGCGTGAGCGACTCCTTGACCTGGTTAAGCAATTCTTCACGAATGTCGCCGACAGTCCATTCCAGTTCAAGCCCCAGGACCATATTCAAATTGCTGCTGGGATCGGCGTCAATTGCCAATACGGCGCCCGGCTGGTATTGCGCCAGGTATTTGACGATCAGGCCGGCGATTGTGGTCTTTCCCACGCCGCCTTTACCGGCCAGAGCGATAGTGGTTGTCATGGGATGGCGTCCTTTATCTCTTGCAATGCTTCCTGGATGCGAGCGGCAGCCTCTTTAAGCGCCGGGGCATAATCGTAGACGGCCGTTCCCAACCGGTCGGCTTCCTGCACAGCGGGATCGGCGGGTAAAACGCCCAGCAAGGGTACGTCCAGGCGGTTGGCGTGCAGGAAACGAATATCCTCCTCGCCGCGCGCTTTGTTGCCCACCAGACCAATCCGCGTAAGACCAATATCCTGCGCCAGTTTCTTGATTTGTACGGCCGTTCCCAGGCTGCGGCGCGTCGGCTCGACCACGATGATCAAGGCGTCCACAAAATCCACTGTCGCCCGGCCCAGATGCTCCACTCCGGCATACATATCCAGGATCAGCACGTCATCACGGAGAAACAGCAGGTGTGTGAACAGCGTCTTGAGCATGGCGCTTTCCGGGCAGATACAGCCCGACCCACCCATATCCACCGCGCCCATTTCCAGCAGGCGTACGCCGCGATGCGCCACGCTAAACCGCTCAGGGATATCATCCACGCGCGGGTTGAGCGTAAAAAAGCCGCCGACCGTACCGGGCTTCGCGCCGGTGCGCTCCTCAATGAGAGCGTCCATCTCCGCGATGGGGTGCAGTTGGGCGCGCAGTTCGGCCGGAAAGCCGAGCGCCTCCGACAGACAGGGCGCCGGATCGGCGTCAACGGCCAACACCTGTTGTCCGGCGTCGGCGTAGGTCTGAGCCAGAAGGGCAGCCAGGGTCGTTTTGCCCACGCCGCCCTTACCACTAATAGCGATTTTCATAAGCTGCTAAATCCTTTGTTTTTTGTGACGCGCCGCCTTGCTCTCTGGCTGCGATCAGTTTTGCCGTCAGCGTGCTGCCCAGGATGGCGCTGGCGTCTGTCGGCAAATGATGCTCGATCGATTCGTCGAACAAGAGGCGATAAGATGGCCCAAAATCTTCATCTCCCAGCCAACAAACCACAGCCATCGCCACGCGCGGCAAAATCTGGAAGCGAAAGGCGACATCACCTAGCGTTTCCCGTTGACCGTCAAGATGAGCAGCGGCGCGTGCAAACGCCTGCGCATCATTCCCAACCGCCTGCGCCAGACGGCGCCCAGTGTAACCCTGGAATGCGGCCGTGTAAAACTTGCCGTCGGGCAGCGCGCTAAACGCGATCCACGCCCCGCTTAGGGGCGCGCCGTCTGAAGTGTGGAAGTAATAAGCCAACAAGGCCTGGGTCAGCCCGTCACATGCCTGCCCGCTGTGCGCATCCAGGGCAACGAAGTCCGGCGTGGGGATGACCACGGCCGTTGCCCACACGTTCAGTTCAAAACGGCCGTTTGCAAACTTCGCGCCCGTATTATGCGCCAAAACGGCCGTGTCGCGCAGGCGTAATTCCGCCCTTAGCTCATTGACACGCCGCGCCAGACTGTTTTCGTGTTTTTGAAGGTCGGAAGTCACAAAATACCCTTTGTCTTTAAAAGCGGCCGCGGATCCACCAGATTTTTGTGCAGCGCCGCTGCCTTCGGCGGCAGACCAAGGGCCAGGGCCATGAGCTGGGTAAAGTATAACACCGGCAGCGGTTCCTCCAACTCCATTTGTTTCTGCCGGGCATCCAGATTGGCGTGGCACAATGGACACGCGACCGCGATCATCTCTGCGCCCGCCTCTCGCGCATGGTCGATGAGATTGCCGCCTAATTCCAACACAATGTCCGGGCGCGTGAGGAAGTGAGCCGCGCCGCAGCAACTGGTTTTGTACGACCAATCGACAACCTCCGCGCCCAAAGCGACCAACAGCTCATCCAGATCCGTCGGATTTTCCGGATGCTCTGCTTCAGTAATCTGCGGCGGCCGCGTCAGCAGGCAGCCATAGTAAGCTACCACCCGCACGCCCGTCAGCGGCTGCCGGACGCGATTGGTTACGCCTTCAGTGCCAACGCGATTGAGGATCGCCTGGGTAAGGCTGCTGACTTTTACCGTGTCCTGATACACATAACCAAGAGCTTTGTCAACGTCGGCCTTGTGGGCTTCGCTGTGACGCATCTCGTACTGGGCAGCTTTGTGACGGTTGAAGCACGCAGCGCAGGGCATGGTGACCTCTTGAAAACCGCTTTTTTCGATGAGGGCCAGATTTCCCATTGGCAGTTGGGTGGCGGCCTGCGGGTCGATGCGGTGGGCGGCGCTGCTGCCGCAGCACTGCCAATCCTTTGGTTCAATCAGGTTTATGCCGAGCGCTTCGCAAACGGCCGTTGCCGAAGTGTTAAACTCGGCCGCGGTCGAATGCAGCGAACAGCCCGGATAGTATGCCAGGGCCTCAACCGCACCGGGAACCGGCTTGACCTGGCGTGGTAGACTACCGATCTTAGGCAAAAAAGCTACTTTGCGTTTCTTTAGCATCTCTTTGTAGAGGTCAAGATCATCAAACCAGTGACCGGAGGTGCGCAGCTTTACTTCCAACATCACACCCGGCTCGTATGACCGCCCCCACAGCCGTACTTCGCGCATGAACGCTTCATTGAATACCGCAACCTCCGGCACAGCCGGCTCGCGCCCGCGCGCCATAGCTTCACGAGTCAGGAATTCCATGATGGCGTTGATGTCCAAACCTTGCGGACAGCGCGTGGTACACGTCTGGCAGGCGGCGCACAACCAGGGCGTCTGCGCTTCCAGGGCAATGTCTTCCTGGCCCAACTGCACGGCCCGCATGATTTGATTCGGTTGCCAGTCAAAGAATTGGCTTACCGGACAGCCGCTCGTGCATTTAATGCACTGGTAACAAAGATAGACATTTTCCCCTAGCTCAGCTTTGATACGCTCGGCCAGTTCCGGTTTAATAGTTATCGGTTCGTTCTGCGATGCTGGTTTCTCATTCATCATTCGTCTCTCTCCTGCCGAAATACGTTTCAGGAATCAGGAAACGATAGCTTCTGCAACCTGCGGCCGTGGGTAAAGCGCTGCGCCTTCGATAATAGGCCGGACGGCTTCTTCCCACTCGATGGCCATAATGTGAACCCCGGCGACGCCTTCTATCTCACGCAGTTGCCGGATTAATTCAATACAAATCTGAATCCCTTCTTCCTTCCAGGCCTGCGAGCGGGCGCGTTTATCTTCGGTGGTCAGATCGTCTTTCTTTTTGCCAGCCCAGGGGTCGCCGGCCGCCTGCATCCGATCGATGATTTCATCGGGCACCAAAATGCCGGGAACATTTTTCTTCATGTAGCGCGCCATTCCCGGGCTTTTCAGCGGCCCGACCCCGGCCAAAATATAGGTTTGTTGGTGCAGGCCCAACTCACGTACCTTGTCCATATACTTTTCAAAGGCAGGAATATCATAGACAAGCTGAGTCTGGATGAAATTTGCTCCCGCCTTGACCTTTTTGGCGAGACGGTAAGGTCGAAAATCAATTGGGTCGGCAAAAGGAGCGGCCGCTGCACCAATAAAGAAGCGCGCTTCCGGACCCTTGAACTTTTCACCACACTGGAAGATACATTCATCACGCATATCGGCGACCATGCGCACCAGTTGAAGCGAGTCAATGTCAAAGACATTCTTGGCGCCGGGATGGTTGCCGAAGCGCTGGTGATCGCCACTCAAACAGAGCAAATTGCGCATCCCCAGCGCGTAAGCTCCCAGTAAATCGCTTTGGATCGCCAGTCGGTTACGGTCGCGGCATGTCATCTGTATGATTGGTTCCAGCCCTTCCTGGATGACAATCGTCCCGGCGCCGATGCTGGACATGCGCACAATCGCCGTCTGGTTATCCGTTATGTTAACCGCATCGCAAACGCCTCTCAAGAGAATCGCTTTTTCGCGAATGATCTGCCCATCTGCGTTTTGAGGCGGTCCTAATTCGCCCGTGACGGCAAAGTGACCGGCGCGCAAGATACGTTCCAGCGTTGAACCTACCAGGTAGCCATTGTTATGGATGTCTGGGCTCATGATCTAATCCTCCTCGTCAATCAGGCGCAAATCCTGGCGCACAATTTTGCGCGGCCCGCCATCACGCGCCGCGCGCCAATCTTTCGGCGGCTGCAGGTCCATAAGTACGTGTTGCTTATTGGCGCTGCTGAGCCGGTCAACAATAAGCTGCCAGGCGCACGCCACGTCGGGATCAATTTCGCAGTGGCCGTTCTCGGAGCCGCCGCAGGGACCGTTGAGCAGCGATTTGGAGCAGCGTGCAATCGGACAAATGCCGCCGGTCAGACCCAGGATACAGTCGCCGCAGGCTGCACAGCGCTCCGCCCAGACGCCTTGTTCCGTCGGCAAGCCCAAAAAACTGGTATTGAGACCAGGTACGACCCAGGCGTCCGGGAAATGCTCGGCGATGGCCTGCACGCCAATGCCGCAACCCAAAGACAGGACAATGTCGGCTTCATTGACCTGCGCTTCGATCTGGTCAAGATATTCCCATTCACATTGGCGCTGCACCGTGACGTCGCTGACGTCTTTCGCCTGGCCTTCCAGCCTGGAGGACATACGCAGCGACGTGGCAACGATTGCTGCTTCGCGCGCGCCGCCGGCAAAACAAACGGTGACGCAGGTTCCGCAGCCAACGACCAGCACCTTTTGCGCGGCACCGACGAGCGCTTTGATTTCATTCAGGGATTTTTGCTCTGCTACGATCATAATCAACTCCAGTTCGGATTCGGCAGGATAACTTCCATACTCAACCTACCGTCCTCAAGGGATTTTGCCCTAAATTTAAAATAGTTTCGGTCATTTCCGTGGCCGCAGTGGCGAATGCGCCGGCCATGGCGGATGACATTTGAAACATACATACCCGATCGGGTTCTATACCAATCTGGTTCAGCAAATCTTTTATCCGTTCTACCCGCCGTCTGGCGTTTACATTACCTTCCAGGTAATGGCAGTCTCCGGGCAGTCAACCGGCTACCATCACGCCATCAATGCCGTCCTCAAATGCTCTAAGCGCCAGCAGGACGTCAAGTTTGCCGGTGCAGGGCAACTGCACGACTTTAACGGCCGGTGGGTAATGCATCCGCAGTCCACCGGCAAGGTCGGCGGCGGCGTATGCGCAATGTTCGCAACAGTAGGCCACGATTTGTAAAGTTATATCGCTCATGAGGGCACCTTTTCGATCGCGGTCACCGGTACAAAAGCGGCCGGAGTGTGCAGTAACGCATTGACTTTGGCTTGCATCTGGTCGTCGGTATAGTGCATAAGTTGAATCGCGCGTGCCGGGCATTCACTGACGCAGATACCACAGCCCTGGCAAACGGCCGTTTCAATATAAGCTGCCCCCATGATATGGCCGACGCCCGTCAGGTTGGGCTGGATTTGCGGCACGCCAAAGGGACAGATACGCACGCAAGTCAGGCAGCCGGTGCACAGCGCTGCGTCCACAACCGCGACCTGGCCGCCGCCGGTTAACGTGTCTCGGCTTAGAATCCGGGCGGCGCGCGCCGCGGCGGCCTGGGCCTGGATCAGCGTTTCGTCTAGCAGCTTGGGATAATGGGCCATGCCGGCCATAAACACGCCGTCGGTATTAAAATCGACCGGCCGCAGCTTGACGTGGGCTTCCAGGAAGAAACCGTCGTTGTCCAGCGGCACTTTGAACAGGGCGGCCGTTTGGGCGGCGTCTGCTTGAGGCACAACCGGCATGCTCAGTACAAGCATATCGGGCTGCAGGCGCAACGGCCGTTGCAAGATTGGCTCCCATACCTGAACACAAATATCTGATTCCGCAGCGCCAACCGCGACCTCCGGTTTATGCGCATCATCATAGCGCACAAATAGAACGCCTGCTTCCCGCGTTCGCGTGTACAGGCGTTCGCCGAAGCCATAGGTGCGGATATCGCGGTACAGAATCAACACCTGGGCATCCGGCGCTACTGTTTTAAGCGCCAGCGCATTTTTCAGGGCCACCGTACAGCAAATGCGGCTGCAGAACTGTTCGGCCGGGCCAACGCACTGTACCATCACTACAGAGCGGATATGCCTCAGGCCATCCGGTTGATTGGCCAGTCGCCACTCCAGCTCTTGCTGGCTCAGGATGCGCGGGTTGGCGCCGTAGCCGTATTCTGCGCCGCGGTATTCCTGTCCGCCGGTCGCCAAAATGGCGGCGCCATGGGTGATCTCGCGCCGCACGCCGGCTGCCATCCTCAATGATGCTGGTGAAATTGCCCACAAAGCCGCCGGTCTTAATGACGCGGCTGTTGAGAAAAACCGTAACGGCCGCTTGCTGCGCAACGCGATCTCTGAGCTGGCGCAGCGTCTCTTGCGGGTCCTTGCCGTTGCTGCTTGTGAAAATGCGGCGCAAATTGCCACCCAGCTCCGAATCTTTCTCAACCAAATATACCGGGAAACCCTGTTCCGCCAGAGATAACGCTGCCCTCATCCCCGCCGCCCCGCCGCCGACGACAAGCGCAGCCGGCTGCACCGGCACTTCGACAGTATGTTGGGATTCCAACAGAGCAGCGCGCGCGACGGCCATACGCACCAGGTCTTGAGCCTTGATGGTGGCCATCTCGCGGTCATCTGAATGCACCCAGGAACAATGATTGCGAATATTAGCCATTTCAAACAGATAGGGGTTCAAACCGGCCTGCCGCAAACTGTCGCGGAAAAGCGGTTCGTGGGTGCGCGGGGTACAACTGGCGACCACAACCCGGTTCAGCGCTTTTTCTTTGACAACTGCGGCAATGTGGCGGATGCTGTCCTGGGAGCAGGTGTATAGATTGGTTTCGGCGTGGGTGACATGGGGGAGTTTGGCGGCGTGATCGGCAACGGCCGTTACGTCCACAAACCCGGCAATATTCGAGCCACAGTGACAGACAAAAACACCCACGTGCGGTTGCTCAGCGCTGGTATCTCTTTCCGGCGGATACTCAACCACCTCGGTGAGCGTAAAGCGGGCAGGGCTGATGCGCCCGGCTACGGCGGCGGCGGCGCCGCTGGCCTCCACCACCGATTCAGGAATGTCTTTCGGTTCGCGGAATGGCCCAACGGCATAAATGCCGGGGCGGCTGGTTTCCACCGGATTGAACTGCACCGTGTGGCAAAATCCGTAATCGATCCAACTCAATGCCGAGGCGGCGACCCAAGTCCTGCACTGCGGGCGATATCTCCATGCCCACTGACAGCACGACCATGTCGAAGCATTCGTTGCGCGCCTGCCCGTCTTCATCCTGATAATGGAGGAGCAGGTCGTGGCTGTTCGGATCCTGGTGCAGGCTGCTGGGACGGCAGCGCGTATACTGGATGCCGTAGCGGTCGCGCGCTCGCTCAAAATAGCTCCAATAGCCTTTGGAGAAGGCGCGCATGTCCATAAATAAGACGTGGATGTCCAGATTGGGGTCATGCTCTTTGGCGATGACCGCTTCTTTGGTGGCATACATGCAGCACACGGCTGAGCAGTAATCGTGACTCTGGTCGCGGCTGCCGACGCACTGCAGGAAGGCAATGCGCCGTGGCGCCTGGCCGTCGGATGGTCGCTGTACGCGCCCCAGCGTCGGGCCGGAAGCGGAGAACAGGCGTTCGAACTGCAATGAAGTGATCACATTGGGGAAACGGCCGTATCCATACTCCTCCGACAGTTCCGAGCGGTAAATCTGGTAGCCGGGCGCCAGAATCACTGCGCCAACCCGCACGCTTTCTTCTCTGGCGGCCATGTCATGGTCGATGGCGTCCACGCCGCAGGCAAATGTACAGCTCATGCATTCCGAGCAAATACCGCAAGCCAGGCAGCGCGCCGCTTCCCGCTGTGCACTCTCATCATCATAGCCGCCTTCCACTTCGGCAAAATTTTCACGACGCGTTCGCGGCGACAGCCAGGGCAGAGGCACGCGCGGCTGCCGGGTAATTTCGCCGCTTTCCAGCATGGCTTCGATTTCCGCGTGCTGCATATGCACCACCGGAAGCTCCGGTTTGCGCGGCGGTTCCAGGTGTTCGCCCTGCAAATAGCGCCTGATTGAGCGGGCGGCGTTGTGCCCACTGGCCACAGCCTCGATGACAAAAGCCGTGCCGGAAACGGTATCGCCGGCGGCAAAGACGCCCGGGCGCGTCGCCGCCAGCGTGTTGGGGTTGATGGCGATCGTCTGCTGGCCGGTGACGCCCACACCGGCGTCGTCGGGAATGAAGGCCAGACCGGCCCGCTGTCCCACCGAGAAAATGACCGTGTCGCAGGCCAGGATGTGGGCGCTGTCGGGAAATTTCTTCACCTGGAGGCGGCCCGTTTCGTCAAAGTGAAATGATTCGACCTGCATGCACTCGACGCCGGCTGCGTGGCCCTGGCCGTCATCTACAATGCGCTCAAAGGAACGGCCGTTGTGCAGCACAACGCCTTCTTCCAGCGCGGCCTCAATCTCCCACTCGTGCGCAGTCATCTCGTGCCGCTGCTCCAGGCAGGCCAGGTGTACTTCACAACCCAAACGCACGGCGCTGCGCGCGCAGTCAATCGCCACGTTGCCGCCGCCCAGCACCAAAACACGCTTACCCAGGTCGGAGACAGCGCCGGCTTCATGCTGATCGGTCATATTTTCCCAGGCGCACGTCGCGCAAAAAGTGGGTGTTAATGATCACGCCATCCAGGGTTGCGCCGGGAATGGGCAGGCGAATACCCTCGTGGGCGCCCACGGCAATTAACACGGCGTCAAACCCTTCCGCAAACAGATCATCCAGGTTGTTGACCCGCTGATTCAGGCGTAAGTCAACCCCTGTGTCAATAATATCCTGCACCTCGCGTTCGATGATCTCGGTGGGCAAACGGTATTCAGGCACGCCCAGGCGCAGCATGCCGCCGGCCACCGGCATGGCTTCAAACACGGTGACGCCGTAACCGGCTACGACCAGGTCCTGGGCAGCGGTCAGGCCGCACGGCCCGGCGCCGATGATCGCCACCCGCTGCGCGTGCTTTCGGGCCAGCGGGCTCAACGGGTTGGCGCGGATCGGCGTAAACTTTATCGGTCACAAAACGTTTAAGCGCGCGAATGTTGATGGCTTCGTCGACTAATCTGCGATTGCAGGCCGTTTCACAGCGATGGTTGCAGATACGGCCGCATATGCCGGGAAACGGATTATCCATCTTGATGACGCGCAGCGCATCCTGCCAACGTCCTTCGCGGATGAGAGCAATATACCCCTGTGCCCGTTGACCGGCGGGGCAGGCATCACGACAGGGCGCAATGCCGCGCTTTTCAATTGCAAACGCGTTGGGAACGGCCTGGGGGTAGAGTTTGAAGGCTGCGCGGCGCGGCGAAAGGCCTTCATTGAACGTGTCGGGGATAATCACCGGGCATACTTTCGCGCAGTCGCCGCAGGCTACGCACTTATCGATATCGACGTAACGCGGTTCGCGGCGCAGCCGTACGCTGAAATCACCCGCTTCGCCGGTAATGTCTAAAACCTCGGTATTGGTTAAAACGTCAATATTTGGATGTCGGCCCGTTTCAACAAGCTTGGGGGAAATTGTACACATGGCGCAATCGTTGGTTGGGAAAGTCTTATCCAACTGCGCCATTTTGCCCCCAATGGCGGTCTTTTTCTCAACCAGGTAAACCTTAAAGCCCTGGTCGGCCAGGTCCAGAGAAGCCTGCATGCCCGCGATACCACCACCTACGACAAGGGCTGCACCAACAGGTGGTTTGTTCGTTCCATTTTGCGCGTTCATACCCATTCCATCGCCTTCTGAACGACCTTGGTTTTCGGCAGGCGCATCACTTTGTCGCCTGGCGCCCGCGAAAACTACCATCTTCGTCAACGTCACTCTCCGATTCGTCCTCAAAAAATGCGTCGTTTTTTAGTGGGTTAGGCCCCAACTCTCGAATGCGTTCCGTCATTGTGTGGGCAGCGGCGGCAAAGGTTTGCGCCTGGCTGCCCGACATAAAGAACATGCCCAATCGTTTTTCATCCAGGCCTATCTCCGCCAATATTTGACTTGCGCGCTTTACGCGCGCATAGCCGCGTTCGTTGCCGCGCACGTGGTGACAATTGCCAATGGGACAGGCTACAACGTAAACACCATCTGCTCCTTGCTCAAACGCCTCTAAAATGTAGCGCACGTCCGTCTTGCCTGTACAAGGCATGCGCACGAACTTGACGTTGGCCGGATACTGCACGTGCAGCGCCCCGGCGGTATCAGCGGCCATGTAGCCGCAGTAAATGCAGTAAAAAGCGGTGATTTCAGGTTCGAATGTATTTTCAACGATCATTGCTTAATTCTCGACCTGGTTGGGCCACGCCAGCCATTTTCCCAAACCGCCAATTTTCTTCAGCATCATCTGCTCATCGGTGTAATTGATAAGCTGGATGGCATTGGCCGGGCAGTCGCCTGTGCACGTGCCGCAGCCCTGGCATTGAGCCGGATCAATAAAGGCAGCGCCGCCCAAAGCGCCCACACCATTCCGCCCCGCTTGCTGGACAACTTGTGGAATGGCAAAGGGGCAGACGCGCGTGCAGGTCAGGCAGCCGACGCATTTCTCTGGGTCGACTTCGGCCACGACGCCGCCCAGGTGCATGGTGCCTTGCGAGAGCAGCGTCAAGGCGCGGGCGGCGGCAGCCAGCGCATGGCTGATGCTTTCTTCTATAAACTTGGGATAATGGGCCATGCCCGCCAAAAAGATCCCCTCGCGCATGAAGTCCATTGGCCGCAGCTTGGTTTGCGCTTCTTTAAAGAAGCCTTCGGTTGACAAAGGCACCCGCAGCATTTTGGCCATTTCCTGGGTCCCTTGGGCAGGGGCAATGGGCATACTCAAAGGCACGACGTCGGCCGGGAGTGACAGCCAGCGATTCAGTGTAAGGTCAAATGCGCGCACTTGCAAACGGCCGTTTACCAGTTCAATCTCAGGCGGCTGCTCGTCCGTGTAGCGCCCGAAGATCGTGCCGAGGCGCCGCGCCTCCGTGTAATACTTCTCGCGAAAGCCGTAGGTGACGATGTTTTTGTACAGTACAGTGACCCGGCAGTCTGGATTAAACAGCTTCAGGCGGATGGCGTTCTTCATCGTGTTTGTGCAGCATACCCGCGAACAATACTCCAGCGTTCCCGCAGGCTGCACGCATTGGATCATCACCACATCTTTGAGAGCGGCTATCTCCTCTGGATGGTGTACAACCTTTTCTTCCAGCTCTTCCATGGACATGACCCCGGATAATTGCAGCCAGGGATGCTCGCGGGTTTCGCGCCCACCGGTCGCGATAATCGTGACACCATGTTCAACACGTAAAGTCTCAACCCTATCGTCGCTGTGCCTAGTCTGTAAATCGGCCCAGAAACGGCCTACGTGGCCACCATGGGTGACGACCTCCGTGTTGGTATAAGCTACAATGCGCTGGTGGGCACGTACGCGATTGATCAGGTCGCGTCCGAGGCGACGCGGATTATCTCCCTCAGCCACGTAATACATTTCTTGCAGGTGCCCGCCCAAAAAATCTTTGCGTTCCACCAGATGCACGTCGTAACCGCTGTCGGCGATGGCCAGAGCAGCCGTCATGCCGGATAAACCACCGCCAATGATCAGGGCCGCGCCGCGCGTCGTAAGCGCAAGCTTGTACACCGGTTTGGCTGCGCCAACACGCCCGACAGCCAAGCGTACAAGCTCTCCCGCCTTGCGGTTTGCCAGCGCGCGTTGCCGGGTGTGCACCATGCTGCATTGGTCGCGCAGGTTGACTAACTCCACAAGATACGGATTCAGCCCGGTCTGGCGTACAGCCCGCTGGAATAAAGATTCATGCGTGCGACTGCTGCATCCGGCGACGACTACGCGATTTAATCCCTCGGCCAGAATACGATTTTGGATGTGTTCGAGTCGATCGGGCAGGCAGGCCAGATCGATAAGTTCGGCATGGCCCACGTCAGGCCAGCCCTTCGCTGCGTGTACCAATTCGGGTAAATCGAGTGTCTGGCGCATTGTCTCGCCACAAGTGCAGACAAACACACCAACATGGGGCTGCTCGTGACTCGTGTCTCGTTCCGGAGGCAGCCCATCTTGGGCCAGGAAAGGATGTTCGCGCGTGTAGGGATGTGTGTTGAGCCGCAAATTAAGTAATCGCATGACCTCTGCGGCCGCGCCGCTCGCGTCGATGATGGTTTCGGAGATTTCCTTGGGGGATGAAAACGCCCCACAAACAAAGACGCCGGAATGGGTAGTCTGGAGCGGCGTAAATTTGTGCGTTTCGCAGAAGCCATACTCGTTCAGGTTGAGGTCTAACAAGTTGGTAAAGTGGCGGGCGGAATCGGGCGGCTGGAGACCAGTTGCCAGCACTACCATATCAAACTTTTCCTGCTGAACCTGGCCATCCGGTGCGGCGTATTGCAGGATCAGATCGCCAGTGGCGGGGTCTTCATGGATGGCAGACACGCGACTGCGGATGTAGCGAATGCCGTGATGCTGACGGGCGCGGGCGAAATAGGTGCTGTACTCCTTGTTAAAGGCACGTTCATCCATGATGAAGACTGCACAGTCGATCTCCTCACCCAGGCGCTGCTTGGCCAGCATCGCTTCCTTAGTCGCGTACATGCAGCAGATGGAGGAGCAGTAGCTGTTTTGTTGATCGCGGGAGCCGATGCACTGAAGCCAGGCAATGGTACGGGGTTGCGATCCGTCGGACGGTCGTTTCACAATCCCTTCGGTTGGTCCTGACCGGCTGGCAATGCGTTCGTATTTCATCGCATCAATGACGTTGGGGAAACGGCCGTAGCCCAATTCTTCCAACCCGCTCGGATCGTAGGTCGTAAATCCTAATGCCAGAATAATGGCCCCCACCTGCAACGCGAGAAGCTTTGGTTGTTCATTCAGATCGATGGCATTAGTCGGGCAGACATCCACACAGCGCCCGCAATCGTCACAAAACGGGCCGCGATCGATAACATAGGCGTCAGGCACGGCGCGCGCCGCCGGCTTGTAGGCCGCTTTGCGCGTTGTCATGCCGAGTTGGTAAACGTCTGGCAACTCCACCGGGCACGCCTGCACGCAGCAATCGCAGTTGATGCAGAGCGCCGGATCTACATAACGAGGTTCCTGACGAATCGATACGGTGAAATCACCGGCCTGGCCCTCAATGTCGACAACATGCGCATTTGTCATGACTTCGATATTCGGATGTTGGTTATGGCTGACATAGGCGGGAGAAAGGGAGGGGCGTGTACACCCATAGCCATGATCAGGCGTGCCGCGGCAAAGAACACAATCGTGCTGGGGAAACATATACCCCAGTTGAGCTACTCGGCCGCCAAGACATGGCGTATGCTCGACCAAATAAACCTTCAAGCCAGCATCAGCCATGTCTAAAGCAGCGCGCATGCCGGCGATGCCGCCGCCTACGACAAGCGCCGAAGCGGGCTCCTGACGTTTGCTTACCATATCATCTCTTCGCGGATTACCTCATTACAATAGCGGTAGTAAATATTCGTATGCGCTCAGTGCAGCCTTTACTCCTTCACCAACAGCAACAAGCACTTGCTCGGCAAATATGTTGGTCACATCTCCGGCAGCGAAGATGCCCTGTATACTGGTGCGGGAGTATGGATCCACTTTAATAAAACCGCGCGCATCCATTTCTACCAGATCAGCAACCATTCCCGAATTGGCGATGAGCGCTTTTTCAACAAATGTGCCGTCCGCCTCCAGGGTTATTTCATCACCTGCGCTATTTCTGATAACGACGGCGTTACAGTAGCCATTGCCTTCAACTCGCACAACTTCGTACCCCGGTAAGATAGTAACGTTTTGTGCGGCTTCAAGTTTTTGACCCAATGGGGTCGCCAAAGCTTCTTGTGACGTACCTACAACGTGAACGTGATGCGCTACGGTAGACAACTCCGCGGCTGAACGGAGCGCCAAATCATCCTCACCGATAACAACCGTGTCGCGATCTATGAACAGGGGTGCGTAGCTCATCGCTGAATAACACAAGCCCTTTGACAAATATTCCCGTTCGCCCGGCACACCAAGCCACTGCTGGCGAGCGCCCGTTGCGACAATTACTGCCTTGGAATGGAGTTCACCGCCGCCTTTCGTGTGGACGGCAAAACCGCCGTTAATGCGCTCAATTTCCTCTACTTTTTCCAGGTGGCGAGCGAAGTCCAGATATTCCAGCTCGCTCTTAAACTTATTGATTACTTCCACACCGCGGATGACCCGATAATCATCCACGTCAGGTAAATCGAGATGATAATTAGTCTTGCCGCCCAGGTCCTCCGACACCAATAACACATTAAGCCGCTTGCGAATGGCGTAGATAGCAGCAGTCAGGCCAGCCGGCCCCCCGCCAACAATGATTAGATCATACATAGTTTGCCTCCGCTTTTGGTAACCAGTGAACCGGCTACGCCTCACTGGTTACTGGAACCTCTTGCTTACTCTTCCGGAACTTCCGGGATAAACCCATCGTCCATCATCATCTTGGTCAAGTTGCGCGAACGATTGATCATCTCAAACGCGTGTTGATATAGGTTATCGTAACTCTTGGTTAGGCGCGCAACGCCCTGCTCTTGGGCCAGCATGCCCACAGCCGCCGCTTCGCGCGCAAAGACCTGCCAATCCTCCATGCTGGGTAAAATATGCTCCTCATTAAGATCGTCGTCAGTGAAATTGGCCAGCGCCTCAGCCGCCGCAAAGCACATCTCGTCGGTGATGGTGCTGGCGCGGACATCCAGCGCCCCACGGAAGATCCCAGGAAAGCCCAGCGAGTTGTTTACCTGGTTGGGAAAATCCGACCTTCCGGTAGCCACAATGCGGGCTCCCGCTTCCAAAGCTTCCCAGGGCCAGATTTCTGGCACCGGATTGGCACAGGCAAAGAGAATGGCGTCTTTGTTCATGCGCTCAACCCATTCCGGCAAAATTGTACCCGGCCCCGGTTTAGACAAAGCGATGACGACATCGGCGCCTTCCATTGCTGCGGCGATGCCGCCCTGGCGTAGATCACCATTCGTGATCTGGCACAGCCGCCACTTGTCCACATATTCATGGCGGCGTTTCTCCAAATCCTGACGGTGCGGAGCCGAGAATCCCCTTGCTGTCCACAATATGGCATTTGGTAGGATCGGCGCCCCAGCCGAAAATTAGCCGGGAGCAGGCCACATTGGAGGCGCCGCTGCCAACAAAGGTAATGCTCACCTCATCCATCCGCTTACCTACAATTTTCAGCGCATTGATAAGACCAGCCAGGGTAACGGTGGCCGTGCCTTGTTGATCGTCGTGCCAGATGGGAATCTCGGCTTTTTCCCGCAGCGTGTCGAGGATACGAAAACATTTGGGCTGAGAGATATCCTCCAGATTAATGCCGCCAAAGGAGGGTTGCAGCATGAGAACAGTTTCAATGATTTTGTCCGGGTCTTTGGTGTCAAGCATGACAGCAACACCATCGACTCCGCCCAGATATTTATAGAGCAGCGCCTTGCCCTCCATGACCGGCAGCCCGGCCTTAGGTCCGATGTCGCCCAGCCCCAGCACCCGCGTGCCATCGCTGACAATAGCAACGGTGTTCCATTTGTTGGTGTAATCGTACACGCATTCAGGGTCCGCGCTGATTGCTTTACAGGGCGCAGCCACGCCAGGTGTATACCAGATGGAAAAATCATCTAGATTGCGAACAGCACACTTGAGTGCGGTTTCAACCTTGCCGCGATAATATGGATGTAATCTCATAGCATCGGCGGACGGTTTTTGCGCTTTTTTGAGCAATTCGTCCACGTCTACGTTTTTCTTTTCGATTAGCATGTTGTCCCCCTTAGATATGTTACTTGACATGTATTGACCGCTATGTTTTACGCCACGGCTTCATGTTGCAAATAGGAGTCGGCGTAAATTACCTTGTTCAGCAAAATCTGGACAGTTTTCCAGATGGCAACCTGCTCTGAATCGAGCATATCCACATCGGCGACATCCGGTTCTTCCATGGCGGCAATCCGGTCGTGGATGGCAAGATAGAGCCGGTTAAGCGGCGTCTTCGCGTCGCGTTCTTCAATGACCCGGATGACATCTTTCAGCGCACGGTCGAAGGGATCGGCAATCATCATCTGTAAACCCGTTCCCATCAGCATGGCGCAGTAGACCCGGTTGATGAGCGGGCGATTCTCGTGGGGTACGGCGTTGGAAACGTTGGATAAACCCACGGAAACCGGCGGCGGCGGATCCCAAGCAAACTGCAACATGCGCACAGCGTCAATGAGTTCGGGACAATATTCCTGGCAGCCGGACACGGTGAGAACGAGCGGATCAATGATCAGATCTTTGATGGGAAAGTCCAGCTCCAAAGCCCGCGGGATGAGCATTTCGAGAGCTATATTGATCCTGTCGTCTGCGGCAACGGGGATTCCGCTTTTGCCCATCGTCAGGGCGATAAGGCGGGTGTTGTACTTCTTTGCCAGCAACGGCACTTTTTCCAACCGTTCAGGCTCTGCCGAGGTGGAATTGATGATGGGTTGTGCTTTGGTTATGCGTTTTAGACCGGCTTCAATAGCCAGAATATTGGTGCTGTCAAAACAAAGCGGTACGTCAACAACTGCTTCAACAGTCTCAACCATCCAGGGAAATACCTCTTCCCCATCCTTTTTACGCGGCCCAAGGTTAATGTCGAGTGCGTGCGCCCCTGCTTCTATCTGGCGAACAGCGAGTTCTTGAAAGAAACGGCCGTTTTTGTCACGCAGCGCATCTTTTACTTTTTCCGAAATAATGTGAATGTTTTCACCAATAATGTACATTCGATCTTTCTCTCTTCGAAAACGTGAATGGTATTTGTTGGCGCTTCACGTTTTACGCTACACCCTTGCAACTCTCCTAAACGAGAACGACAAACAGTCGGCGTTAAGGCCGTACAGGGGCATGATTTAGCATGTTTTTGACTGCATCGGCGACCGTTGGAAATCGTTTCAGATCTGTATGCGGCAGGAAGAGCGCCGATGTAAACGCTTCATAAAATGTATTGTCGGCCGAAAGTTCAATGTAAGTCATGCGGCCGGCGATGTCGATGACGCGCTGGCGGAGGCGCTGGCTAAGCAGCGCGTAATAGGCGCCCAAAACGGCCGTATTGCCCAGAAACTGGAAGTTTTCCCAGGGCATATCCGGCAGCAAGCCGATCTGGATTGCCTTTTCCACGTTGATATATTTGCCAAACGCGCCGCCGATGAGAACCTGTTCCACAGATGCAAGGGGAATGCCGACGCTGTCGGCCAGGACGCTAAAACCGGCATAGATCGCCGCCTTTGCGCGAATCAGGTTGTCAATATCCACGCGGTTAATAACGATATCTTTTTCGTGCCAGGTTTCGTCAGCCCAGGCAACCACATATTCCCACCCGTTTTCTACGCGCCGGACGCGGTTGGTGGACAGGTTGGTATTGAAATAACCGCCCTTATCCACCACACCGGTCAGAAACATTTCCGCCAGCAAAGAAATGAGGCCGCTGCCGCAAAGGCCACGCGGTTTGGCGTCGCCAATTACGCGCAGCGTCGGCTCAAAGGTTTTACTATCAATCCACACTTCTTCGATGGCGCCCCGGGTCGCACGCATGCCGTCGCCTACCCCAGCACCCTCGAAGGCAGGCCCGGCGGAACAGGCGCAGGTAACCAGCCAATCGCGACAGCCAAGCACGGTTTCACCGTTGGTGCCGATGTCCATAAAGAGGCTGACCGGCTGCATATCATCCAGACCAGAGGCAAGTACGCCGGCCGTAATATCGGCGCCGACATAGCTGGCCACGCTCGGTAAGCAGTCGACAAGCGCTTCGGGATGGATGTCCAGGCCAAGGTCGCGGCCAGTAAGCTCGGGAGGATAGTTAACGGCCGTTACAAAAGGACTCAGCCGGATGCTTTCCGCAGGGATGCCCAGCAGCAGGTGCATCATAATGCTGTTGCCGACAATGGTCGCCTTGACGATGTCGGCGCTGTTACACGCGGCGGGCAATTTTCCGTTGCCATCTGCGGCTGTGGCCATGTTGGCGCCGCGAAGCCTGGCTCTATCGCAAACGCGTTCGATCAGAGTGTTGATACTTGTAAGCACCAGATCGCGCAGTTCACTCTGCCCATCGTTCTTGCTGGCGTAAATAACGCGCGAGATCACGTCTTCACCACGCCGAATTTGGCGATTGTACTCGGCAGCTTGTGCGACAACCTCGCCGCTCATCAGGTCAACAAGCCAGACGGTTACCGTCGTCGTACCTATGTCGATGCTGACGCCCCAAAGAGGTTCATCGCCCGGCGTGTGGCCGGGCTGGAAGGTGACCAGCTTGCCAACGGACGAGGAATCTGCGGACTCTTGGGAGCCAGCGGCCACAACGGCCGTTACTCGCCAATCTCCTTCCCGCATCACCGCCCCGATCCGGCGCAGCAGCGAGAGGGACACCATTAGTTGATCAATACCGGTTACCTGGCGAACGGCCGTTTCCAGACGGCTCCAGTCATCCCGCTGATCATCCATATTGGGAGGCGACAGCGTCAGCCGAACCCGTTTAAGCGTCTGGTCTTGCTGCGGATTGTAGCCTTCCGGAACCTGCGCTGCAGTTACCCTGCGGTCCGAGGTCAGGCGGCGCTCCAGCGTTTCCTGTTCCGGCACAAAGACCTGGGCATCTCCCTCAACCACTGCCTGGCAGGCCAGAGCATATCCCTCGGCGACGTCTTCAGGCGACAATCGCAGCGTACTGCGCCGCCGCACCGCGCCGTTCAGCACCTTGACCGCGCACCGGCCACATCTCCCCTGCCCACCGCACGGCTGGGTGATAATTACTCCGGCGCGCGCAGCAGCTTCAGTTAGCAGCGTACCGCTAGAGACGGTGACGGGCGCGGTGTGGTCGAAGGTGACGCGATGGTCTGCCATGAATCAACCCTCAGGCAACCTGCCCATGACGCCCAATACCCACTTCATGCACCTGTCATCAAAGTCAATAAACATTATCTAGTCAGGCTAACACCTGCTCCAAAAACGCCGGTAAATCTACTGCTTCGCGCGGGCCAACCCGGACCTCCCAACCCGGCAGTTCCTCCTCCACCTCCCCGGACAGAACGGCCACGTGTCCAGGTAAAACCAGCCGCTTCTGGCTCACCTTTTCGGCCACGCTAAAGCGCTTCACATCTTTGGCGATCCGCTCGGCGTCGAATTTCCCTGCCGCCCAGGCGGTGAGTACGCTCATGCCCTCGGCGTCACAGACCAGCAGCCAGACTGGCTTGCCGGCGCTTTCCACTTCGTTGGCAACGCTGAAATAGGTGATCGAGAAGTTTGTCGTCACCAAAACAGGATCGGTTGAGCCGGGGTTATTGATTTCGTACAGCCCAGGCTGCACCTGGATTGGCTTTTGCGGGTCCGTGTAGATGTTTTGCCGCAGGACTAGCAGCGGGTAGGCAGTTTCAGGGCGGAAATGATCAAGGACGATGAAACTGCCATATTTGCCGATGGCCTGCGCCGCCAGGATCGTCTCCATGTCGGCGGAAGCGGCGTCGCCAGGAATGTTGAGCAGCGGGTATCCCAAGGTGCGGAAGGTTTGCTTGAGCGCCATGCGTCGCACGGTGGTATTGGCCGTGAGGACGCCGTACAAACTGCGTTGAATCGGCGCCAGCACGATGTCGGCGACCCCAGCTTTGCTAATTTTTTCACTCAGCGCAACGATTGCGTCGATGTTATCCGCCTGGATCGCGAGCGCCGCCTTATAGGTTTGGGCCAGCGCGGCCATTTCCTGCCAGTTAGACTCGGTCGCGTAGGCCAGCAGCAGCTTGCCGTCATCCAGTTGGGACAGTACGGGTTCGAGCGCAGCAGGTTCGGCGATGAGGATGAGCGGAAGATGGGACACATCACGAACGGCCGTTACCGCCGCCGCAAAATCTCCCCCGTCCGCCTGTACCGCGATCCCGTTCCACTTGAGTTCGATGCCAACGTAATCAACGGTGTATTCGGTGACGGCCGTAACCTTCTCCCTGATAGCATCAGGCGCTTCATTGTCATACACGCGTAAGAATAGACCTGACGGGCTAAAAAACCGTTTTTCGTGGCGGAAGAGAACTACCTCATGACCTGCCTGCACCTCGTTGCCGTTGGCGCTGAGGGTAATCGGGCGCACCGGCGGCGCCGCCGCTTCCGATAATTCCGCCGCTGCTTCTGCACTTACGTGCGGGCAGAGCGACAGATCGATCTGCTTGGCGGCCAACTTCATTGCAAAGGCGAGGCAGGTCGGAAATCCACAATCTTTGCAGTTGGTCTGGGGCAGTTTTTTGTAGATTTGGATGCCTGAAAGAGCCATTTTACACTCCGTTTACTATTCATCAAGTCTTTGATTGCCAACTGTAACCCGCTTTGCGCTCTCGGGGTGGCGCAAGACGACAATGTTCGCGCCGGACTCGATGAGCATGGTCGCGGTTAGCGTCTCCCAGGTGACGGCGCGTTCACGCCATTCACCCCATTCCGCCGGAACACCCTGGCCGACTTTCGCTTCCTTGGTCTTCCAGCATTCTTCACCAGGCGTGACCAGCATGGGCAGTTGGGTCATGGTATCGCCCTGCAGGGCCGCCAGTCGTAAGCGCTCCATCACCGAATAGCCGTATTCAAATCCGTAACCCAGGGCGCCCGTGGTTGGATCCATGATGATGCGATCCAGCGGCAGGCCCATGTCGCTAATAAGGATGTTGAGCTGCTTGGCCAGGTTAACGTCCATGGCTGTGCGGGCAATGACAACATGGTCGTTAGCCATGGCTGCGGCGACGATCGTGCGGTAGTTTTTGTCTTCGCAAACGCCCAGCGCCAGCCGCTCGCCCTTAAACGCTTCGGCGATGGGAACCAGTAACTCGTTGTCTTTGTCGGCCTGGCCGGGACCGACGACGATTAGGGGCAGGCCGGTCGCCTGTAAAACAGATCGCACGGTGGCAACGGCCGTTTCCGGCGTGTTAGCCAGGCTCAGGGACAATTGAATCAGGCTTGCGCCGGCTTGCTCGGCGGCTGTCGCCCAGCGGGCCGGGTCGGAAACTAAATCGTCCCACGCCTCCAGAAGCAGCGCAGACCAGTCCTGCGGCTTGCTATCTTTAATCTCGAATGCAATCACCGGCGGGTGGGGCGTTTCGCCTTCAAAGTGCATGAAAGGCATAGCCGTTTCCCCGCCGATGGTGACGGCGCGAGCACGGGTGCCGCCCGCTGCGCTGGTCGCGCCCAGGGTGATTTCGCGCACTTTGCCCGCCCACTTCTCCTTGGCAAGCGGCGTTTTGGTACCCGCTGCCAGCCAGGCCGGGTCAGCCTGCCGCTTGGCCCGTGGTTTGGGGGCCGGTGGTTGCGGGCTGGGGGACGCCATTTCTGGCTCAACCAGCTTCACCGGGGGCGGTGGGGGCGCCGTTTTAACCTCCTTTGGCGCGGCCACGGGTTCAGGTGGTACAACCAGGGGCGGCGGCGGCGCGCCCACAGACGCGCTGCCCAGAGCGCCTAAGGCTGCCTGCAGCGCCTGCCGCAGCGCGTCTACGGCTGCGGCAGGGCTGGCGGGAGTCGCAGCTATTGCACGCGCTTGGCCTAACAGTTCAGCCTGCCGCATGGCTTCGGCAGCGGCCTGCTGCAGCGCCTGAGCCTGGCGCAGCGCTGCCTCTTGCGCTTTTTGTAATAATTCTGATTGGGTCGCCGGTTGTTCTACGGCGCTTACCAGTTCTGCCGCTTTTTCAGCCACAGCGACCTGAACGATCTCCGCTTCTTCAACGCGCTCGGGTTCGGGGGCCACGGGTGCTGGCGGCGCTTTTTCTTCAACAGGAATAGGGATTGGTAGCGGCGCTTCTAATGGTTTAGCGACCTCTTCCACCACCTGCGCGACATCCGTCTCGGCAGCGGCCGGTTCCGAAGTTACTTCAGCACTTTCGGCGGCCTGTTTTGCCATAGCTTCTTCGACAACGGCCGTTGCCTGAGCCATTAACTCCTCTTCGCGCGCTGCCCTCAGCTCAGGCTCCGGTTCCAGCTCTGTGACCATCGGCCCCATTTCCATAACGGGATGCCGCACCTCTTCTACCCAATCCTGGAGCTGCTCGACATCTGTTACCTGCGAACCATCGGCAATGCGGTCAATCAGGTCAGGAATGCCTTCGCGCTCGGCCACGTGCTGGAGTTCAGCAGCCATCGTCTCTTTCAGGATGCGGCTCATCCACACCACGCGTTTGAAACCGCCGTCGGCCGAGATGAACTTGGGACTGACCAGGTAATATTTGCCAACGCCCATCACCCCCGGCGTTTGCACGCCGCCGCCGGCTACGCCGGCCAGCGTGCTGAACTTCATCCCGGCGGGCGTCATATTGATATCTTCGCGACTGACAACCATCACGCCTTCGACTTCGGGGATGTACATGACAATACACTCGAAGCAGCCGCAGGCCGTCATCGGGTTCTCCATGATAGAGTACATGGAAACTTCGTCGATGACGCCGTGTGACCCTTGCTTGGCGTAATCAATCGTTCCCTGCCAATAGCCTTTTTCTTTGTGAAGCAGTTTGCCCAGCGGTGATGGGTTGGTTAGGCCCGGTGGGGTTGATGCTGTAGGAGGCTTTGCAGTCGAGCCAGTTGTAGGCGCCACAGAGGCCCAGCCGTTCCGGGCTTACAATGCAAACGTGGTCGGGCGCAAAGCTCTGGCACAGCGTGCAGGAGTAGAATTCGTTAACGGCCGTATCCGTCAGGTCAGCCAGTCGTTGGTTGCGGAAGTTGTAGGATTCTCTGGCTTTTTCCAGCCACACGGCCATTGGCTCGGGGTCAGTGTAAATGGTGACCTGCACCTTATCTACTATGGCGCCAAAATCGGCGTGGAAGCGCGCATGTAAGATTTTGCCGAAGTGATCCAGGTCAAAGCCCTTATCGACGGCCGCGGATGCGACACGAATCCAGGCAATATCGCGCTGCCCAATATGCTGAATGCCGGACGCGCCATTAATAAAGTAGTGGATCTGGCGTTCCAACACCGGCTCAAAATCAGTTTGCATTTCGCGCCCGGCGACCTGTACGACAATACCCAAATCCATGGCCCCTTTGTCGGGTATGTTTTCAAAATCGGGGCCAACTACTTCAATCTTGCCGTCGGTCACTTCTTCCATGGGGGCCATGTGCAAATACTCGAAGCAGCGCGAGTTTTTACCGCCAAATTCAACGCGCATGTTGGCTTTGCGAACCACTTCGCCTTCAAAGGCAGAGCCGTAAGGCACGGGCACCGGCACGTCGGTCAGTCTTAATTTTGATGCCGCGAATCTCGATGCATTTTTGCACCAGCCGCTCAGCCCGCTCCAGATCATCCACCCCTTCAATTTCGTTAAAGGGCATGCTGACGACGTGCTCATAGGTGGTGACACCGGTGGGTAAAATTTCAGGAATCACGGTATCGGCAATGACGGGGAAGCCAAAGTTGATGGCGCCGGCCGCAGCAGCGTACTTAAGGTCATCGACTTCGCCCAGGGCCAGCACAAAAGCATAGACGCGCTCTTTGTTGTAGAGCAGGATATCACGCGCTTCGCCAGGCTTAAGCCCTCCAAACGTGAGCGCCGAGCGCGTGGCAAACCCGAGCGCATAAATGGCGCTGAGAGTGTCGGTGCCAAAGGGGACGGTGTAGGTGTCGAAACCGAGTTCAACGCCTTCTTCATGGAGCTGATGGATGATGGAACGGCCGTTGACATTGCCTGACAGGAAGGTCAGAATGTTGCGCTTTTGTAGTTCGCGCACCAGCTTAACAGCAACTTCGTTGGACTTGGCGCAGCCCACAAGCGCGGCAAAACCGGGCATACGGCCGTCTACCAATTGGATGCCCCACGACCGCAACTGAATGTCGTCGATAGGCCCGTTGAGATGGCCGACCTGTCCATTACCGTTGCCGCCGTAGGACGTACCGCCCGCCAGCGCAAAGCCCGGCATTGGCTCCGGCTGCAAACCATAAATAAAACGAATCGCTTCGATGACCTCGGCGGCTATCAGGGTGGCCATGCCGCTGTCTAACGTCTCACCCAGGTAAGGCGTCCAATGCTGCGAGGAAGGCAGCGGATGCAGCAGTTCATGCGCATGCGCCAGCGCCGGTTGAAATTGCGCCAGCGTTTCCACTTTCTCGCCGGTCATACCATAAATTAGCGGCATAAAGTAGGCCGTGTTGGGAAAGGCGACCGGGGTTTCGGCGCCTTTTTCAGCCATGGCCTTTTGCCACATCAATGTTGCTTCTTGCACCAGGGCATTGGCGCCCCGGATTGCGCGTGTTGCAATATATCGAGACATGCTCTCCTCCTAATCGGCGGCAACGCCATACAGCGCGGCCCGCCGCTCTGCAAGCGATAACGCTTCTAACGTTTGCATGCGTGTGTCGCCGCTACGACCAAAATTGTCCGGGTTGTACGGCCGTAACCCCAGTTCTTTACGTTTCTTGTCAATGTGGTTGAGCGTGCGGGTTACCATCTCATCCGGATCGACAACAAATTCCAGCTTACCGCCGTAAAGTTTTTCCCAGCCCTCGCTGATGAAGTGGGCGACGGCGTCGCTGTCGCTGACCTTGTCTGGCATCCCGCTCACCGGTGATGCGCCGCCAAACATGACGTACGCGCCGGAGGCCACGCAGTAGGTGCCAATTGCCAGCGCCTTTTCACTCATCCATTCCGGCGCCAGGCCGACGGCAGGCACTTGATCGATGTCATCTCCCAGACCGCCTTCTTCAACCATCTGTGTCAGCACAGTGAGAATGCGGGTGTTGTCCACGCAAGAGCCCATATGCAAGACAGGAGGAATACCGATGGTTTCGCAGACCTCACGCAGGCCGGGACCAACCTGATCCAGCCCGGCTTCGCCGAGAAGCAGGCCCAGTTTGGCAGCGGCAATGGCGCCACAGCCGGTCTCGACAACAAGAACGTCTTGTTTCAACAAGTCGCGCGTTACCTTGACATGCAAATAATCTTGCCGGCTGCGCGGGTTGTTACAGCCAACGATGGCCGCCACGCCGCGGATACGGCCGTCGCGAATGGCGTCATTTAGCGGCCGGAAAGAAGCCCGGTAGCTGCCGCCCAGCATATAGTTAATGTACTCATGCGAGAAGCCGGGAATGAGCTTTTCTTTTACCTGTGGAATTTTTGTCTCTCCCCGATGCTGGTAATTATCAATGGCTACTTTGAGAATTTTCTTGGCAATGGTCAGCGCATGGCGCTCGTCAAATTCAATGTGGGTAGCGCCCTTGATCTTGACCTTTGGCGAGGTGGTTATTACTTTCGTATGGAAATTTTCGGCCAGTCCCACCAGCGCCTGCATCACGCACTGCACATCCACCACCATCGCCTCTACCGATCCGGTGAGGATGGACAGTTCCTGGTGCAAAAAGTTGCCGGCGGCGGGAATGCCCTGGCGCATCAAAATCTCATTCGCCGTGCAGCAAATCCCGGCCAGGTTCACGCCATTGCTCCCGGCTTCGCGGGCATAGGCAATAATTTCCGGGTCTTGTGAAGCGGCGACGATCATCTGGCTTAGCGTCGGCTCATGGCCGTGGACAACTACATTGACCATATCATCTTTTAATACACCCAGGTTGGCTTCACCCAAAATAGGCGCGGGCGTGCCAAAGAGGATGTCGGAGATATCGGTGGCCATCATGCTACCGCCCCAGCCATCGGCTAAGGCCGTGCGGACGGCATGGTTGAGGATATGTTCAGGATCCTGGTCGTCGCCGATGTGGGTGCGGTGCAGCGCTTCAACGACTTCACGGTCAATCCCGCGCGGGACAACGTTGAGATCGCGCCACAGCTTGAGCCGCTTGGCCGGAGCGCGGTTGACGAGGACAACTTCGCCCTTCTGCTGGCCGTAATTGGGAGATGTAGAGGTCGGCCAGGTCATTGGCGATTTCTTCCGGGGCCCGGCCTTCAATCTCGATATCGTATATCTGGGCCACGATACGCAGCTTGGCAACGTCACGGATGCGGTAGCCTTCGGTCTCACCTTGGGCAACGGCTTTGAGCGTGAAAGCCATGTCACGACCGTGGTCGGAATGGGCAGCAGCACCGGCGGCGATGGCGCGAATCAGGTTGCGGGCCTGAATGGTGTCAATCGTCGCGCCGCATACGCCTGTCTCACCTTCTTTGGTGAGCCGGCAAGGCCCCATGCCGCATATTTTGCAGCACATCCCGGTGGAACCGATGTTGCAGGGTGACATTTTGTCAGCGCGACTAAAGGCGGTGCCCACACCAATCTCATCAGCGCGGATCAGCATTTGCTGCGCGGCCGGATCGATCGTGCGCTCTTCAGGGGTACGTAATTTTTTTGCCATGAGGGAATCTCCTTACTTTTCAGTGCTCTTTATTACGCCAACGCCAGGGCAAGGCCATAACGGCCGTCCCTGGTAGGGCACTTTTTGGGCGAAGCTAACCACTTGCCCAACCTGCTCAAGAACGGCCGTATGGCGAAAGAACGTCTGCTGTCCATCGGAAACGGCCGTTCCTGTTCCCGCTTCCACCGGTAAAGACAACTCACCCAGGTACCCTGCTTTTTCAAGCGTGGCCCTGATGGCGTCAACGCTCAGCTCATTTTCGTCATACTGAACCTCAACGACCCGAAAAGAACTGCTGGCGTAAATATCTTTTACGCCAGGAATCGAGGTTATTAACTTACGGACTTCTATCACGTGGTGATCGCCGTACATCATGAAGAGATTAAAGGTTGCTGTTTTCATAAAAAGGTATCTCCATTTTCCAGGGTCGGTAAAATGTCTTTCTGCCAATTTTCTGATGGTCATAAGACAAAAGGCTTTGAGAAGTTATCCAGACAGGTTTCGAGTCCATATTTACATCATCTTTTTTTTGTGCATGGTTTATTTGACCCATCAGATGCATAGAACTCAAGCCAGATACTTATGACAATGACAATCAGGTATAAAACCTCTAACATGATCATGCACTCTAACAAAATGTTGTCAAGTGACTATTGCCCCTCACTTTATATGACAGATGTCATGCATTGTTGATGACAAAACCTTGTCTCCCGGGGCGGCACATTCTCACTTACCCTGTAAAAACATCTTCTGACCTGATTTCCTTGAGAAGCTGCGGTGTTCAACCGCATAATCAGTGGTGTTTGTTTGCTCTTTGGGATCTAATGAGGACAGGCAATGAAGTGCTGGCACTCGTTTAAGTCCAGCCATAGGGGCCGAAGGCTTTTAGGTAAACCGTAGAAAGTATTTGGAAATAAAAAACGTTGGAATTCTGCGGTTTCCTCAAGGAATTGGCAGATTATGTCAAACAAGTTTTCTGAAAACTTTCTGCCAATTACCTAACTGATACACACTCACAAATCTATATCAAGCAGCAAACCTAGCTGTGTTGTTGCTGAGCGGAATTTTTGCCAATTTTCACGTTTGATAGTAACCGCGTTTTCTCCCAAAACTTCACCAATGTAGTCGCGTGTTTTAGGATTTTTTTGTAACGTTTCGATTATCGTCGCATCACTCACGCGCAGGATAACGGCCGTTTCCATTCGCCCCTCCACCCCATGTTCTGACCAGCGTAAAATGGCGCGCTCAACGCCTTTGGGCGCGCTGCGCCCGCTTGCATCTGCCAAAAATTGCAGCACGCGTTCCGGCTGAATGCCTTGTTCCCTGGCCCCGGCCAATGAGGCAGGCGTCAAATAATAAACATAGGGTTTATTGGCCGCGACCGGCTGCGCCTCACTTATGCGGGCAGCCTGAAAGCGCTGGTAGCGATTTGTAGTGGTTGCGGCCAAAAGCCGGCCATCGGGCTGTACAACCAGGGGCGTCTGCGCCGGATCAGGCTGCGGCGATTGCCCTTTGAGCCAGGCAACGGCCGTTTCCGTCAGTCGATAAGAGGATTGTGGGGTTGCGGCCGTTTCCACCATGCCCAGCCAATAGAGCGGGCCTGTGATCAAATAAGGCAGCAAACGCCCTTCTACCTTGTCCCAGGAATCAAAACCGGACAGGTAAAGCTGGCGGCCGGATTCGCGGATATACCAGGTGTCGTAATTGCCGTCAGGTCGCTGGAAATCGGGGTCGCGCTGTTTGATGACCTGCACAACAGCCTCGATTGCGTACCAATCAGTTGAACGCGGCAGCGCATCCAGCAGCGCCGTACGCGCCAGCAGGGGATCATTATGCCACCCCTCTCCCTCACATTCCAGGTCGGGCGTGTGGCAAAGGTCATTCCACTCGCTGTTGCTCCACGCTTCAGCAAGAGCAAATAACTGTGCATTTCGACCTTGTTTGAGCCAATCCAGGGCGGCACGCGTGGGACGCACACGGCCGTTGCTGCGCCGCAGCAAATCCATCTCCTGCGCCAACATCAGCAGCAAAGAACGTCGTTCCGGATCGGGATTGCGGAGAAATGCAGCTAAATCAACCCCGGTTTCAGGTTGAAAGAGAGTCTGCAGCGAGAAAGCCAGCAGGGTTGTCAAATCATCAACGGCATCAGAAACGGCCGTTTGCTGCTCCGCAGGCGCTGAAATCGGCTGGATTGAATCGCCATGCCGTATTTGCACAGGTTGCAGGGAAGGCAAAGATTGGGGCAGAAATTCATCCGGTAAGTAATAATACTCAACGGCATCTTCCGTTTGGGGATCAAAGCTGCGATAAAGCAGCCCACGATACCAGAGCGCTTCAGCCGTGTTGGCAGGATCATACCAGGGTTCTTCCCGCTCCATGCGACCCGGCCCCATCATACGCACTTCGCCATAATCACGCGCAAATGAGCCCACGGGCATACGGCCGTTTTGTACTGCCAGCGCTTGAAGTGCGGCGGCCTCTTCGGGCGGCAAAAATCCAATCTCTTGCTGTAAATCCACTTGAGCAAGACGACCGGCCAACAGGTCCACAGCCTGGTTTTTATCCGTACCGGTCAGGTCTAACTCCCACCATTCTCCAATAACGCGTAATACAATCAATTCGTGATCCGATAAAGCAGATTTAAGCGCGCGCATAGATAAACCTTTTACACCACAACGGTCAATGCCGCCGGCAAGCTGCGAATGGTTACTTGACATACTTGATCGTGCGGAGAAGCAAACACTTCGCCATCAATATGAATGGGCAAAGGTTCGGAAGAAACAATATTGACCTGCTGCGACTGCCGCATCGTAACCAACGGCGATGTAACATGCGTGCCTTTAATGGCTTTATTGAGCATCCACAATGCCTTCAGCCGGCTCATCGGCCGCGCCAGACAGGTATCGACCAGCTCGTCCTGATTGTGGGCAGCCGGCGTCAGGAAAAACCCACCCCCGTGCCGCGGTCCCAATCCAAAAGCCAGAAACAAGACCTCTTCACTAACTTCCTCCGCATCAAACCGCATTTGCAGCGGAATCGGCCGGAAGTCGAGCGCCAAGGTTTTTAATACCGCCAGCAAATACATCAAAAAACCATGTACAACGGTGATCTGTTGTGAACGGATGACCACATTGGCGTCAAAGCCAATGCCTAAATTGTTTTCAAAAACTTTTGTAAATCCACGGTCATCTTTAATTTGCGCCAGATCAAGCGTGATCGGTTTTCCGGTGAAGAGACGCGTAACGGCCGTTTCCACATCATCCAATATCCCAAGTCCAAAAGCAAAATCATTTCCGGATCCAATC
Organism: uncultured Chloroflexia bacterium; assembly: GCA_963701435.1. Lineage (GTDB taxonomy): Bacteria > Chloroflexota > Anaerolineae > Promineifilales > Promineifilaceae > JAACFF01. The sequence continues at coordinate 626,422 of CAVPAL010000007.1, forward strand.
GGAACCACGCCCAGGCTGGCGGAATGGGACTGCGCCTGAAACAAACCATTAACCACATCGTGTACCGTGCCATCCCCGCCGGCAGCAGCAACAACATCATAACCGGCCGCCACCGCTTCCACAGCCAGGTCCTCAGCATGCCCTGGCCCTTCTGTTAAAACCAGGTCAAATTCTCCTAATCCTGCCGCTGTTTGCCGGATCAAATCCAGATGTCTGCGTCCCCGTCCAATGTCAGACGATGGGTTCATGATGATCTTTACACGCATGGTAAAATCATCTCCTCTTCCTAAAGCCAGTTTTTCACTATTGTAATACAAGTTGTCAGGATTCTCACACAAAGTTCTATTGCAAATTGTCTTTGCAAAATCATGCAGATTCTAGTTGAACATTTCGTTAGGTAAACCGCGAAAAATATTTTGAAATAAACAGCACGCAAATTCGCGGTTTGCTCGAGGAATTGGCAGGTTTTTCATGACCTTTATTTTTGATTACTTTCTGCCAATTACCTAAATGTGACAATTTAAAAATACTCGAGTAAAATTTGTGCTAAGTACTGGACACTGGTGTTTTTTATTTTACCAGAGGAGACCTGTCAGGCTTTGTGATTAATTTGTTCACATTTCACTCGAGGTAGAAACCTGGTTTTGAATTCGTCAGACTCCAGTAAGTATTGTTAATCAATGTAATTCGGGATTGGTCAGCCCCCAACACGATCCTGCCATATACCAGCCACATCATGAATAATATGGAAAACCAAGTAACAGTTCTTGTTGTTGAAGATAATCAGATCATGCGTGAAGGCATTTGTGAGCTACTACAATTCGCCGGTTTGGGATACGACATTCATGTGCTTGACGCCGATAATGGGACTGCGGGCATAAAAATGCTCGCCGAGAAAAAACCAGATTTAATCATCTCTGACATTATGATGCCTGGGATGGACGGATTAGAGTTTTTAACAACTATCCGCCAAAACCCTGAAATGGTTGATACGCCCTTTATTTTTTTATCCGCCCGCAGCAGTGACGCCGATATATTAAACGGCCGTTTAAAAGGCGCTGATCTTTACATAACGAAACCGTTTTCCAGTAAAGTTCTGCTTGAATTAGTTGAAACACAGCTAAAGCGCATATCCCAAATAAACGCAAAACGGCAAACAGAAAAACAGACCCTGCAAAAAACCATTTTGCAAATCCTCAACCATGAATTTCGCACACCTCTGACCTATGTGACTGCCTACTCAGAAATGTTGGAAGACAGCGTTTCGAGTGATGGGGTTTCAGATGATTTTTATGAATACCTGCAGGGAATGCAGGTTGGGTGTGTTCGCCTGCTGCGGCTTGTCGCAAGTTTTATTCGCGTCATTGAACTACGCTCCGGCGAAACACAGCAACAGTTCATAAAAAACGCGCAAGCAATACCTGACATAAACGAATTGATACGACAAGCTGTGGCGGAAAGCCAAATGATGCCACGGCAGGAAAATGCCAGCATACAGCTAAACCTGGCAGATAATTTGCCATCCATCATAGGAGACAGCGCGGGACTGCTTATTGTACTGGGCGAATTAATCGATAATGCCATTAAATTTGCCTACTTCCACAACAGAGAAGCCGCAAAAGTTATTATCACCAGTCAAGCCCGGGCCGGATCCATTGTCATCAAGGTTGAAGACAATGGCTGTGGCTTTCCCAACCATATAAATGAACTTATCTTCGACCTGTTCTATCAATATGATCGTGAATATTACGAACAACAAGGCGCCGGGATTGGGTTGAGCATTGCACGCGGAATTATTGATTTACATGGCGGTCATTTTGAAGTGTTCGCGCAGACGAATGAAGGCGCCACTTTCCAGGTCGTTTTACCGACAAAACAAGCCGGCTCGTTCCCGCCACGCGCGCGGGTCAGTGACGAAAACGGCCGTACTCCGGCAACAGTTCTCATCGTCGAGGATGATTATCATCTTTTATTAGGTTTGCAAGACCTGTTAGAAATTATTGATTCCAAGTATGCATTCAATATCCTAACTGCTTACGATGGCAATGCTGCATTGGAAATCATGCGGAGTGTTACGCCCAATCTAATTCTATCCGATATCCTTATGCCGGAAATGGACGGCTACACCTTTTTACAGCGCGTACGTTCAAAACCGGAATGGTTGGAAATACCTTTTCTATTTCTGAGCGCCAAAGATCGTATCCAGGACCAGCACAAAGGGTGGCGCAGCGGCGTATCTGAATACATCACCAAACCATATCAGGCAGATGAACTAACCAGTTTAATTGAAAAACAATTGGACCGGTATTTCAAAGTCCGCTCGCTGCTTGTCCAGGATTTTGAAGATCTAAAACGCAGCATTCTAAATATGCTGCCGGCCGGCTTTAACTCCCCCCTAACGACAGTAAATCAATATTCAAATGAACTGACCTCATTAGTTGAAGCAGCGCAAACCGAACAAGCTCTTAAAGCAACCCTGCATGAAATTCAAGCCAATAATGCCGGACTAACCAGGCTGATCGAAAACTTTATTGCATTGGTTGAGTTAAAAACAAACGAATCTATCCTTTCATACCAACTGCAGGCCATGCCAATCGCAGATGTTGATTCTCTTGTCAGCCAAATTTTTAAATTGACTCAACCGCTGGCCAAGCATGGGTTTCAGATCAAAACAAGTCAGGACAATGATTTGGCCCCAATTTTTGGTGTATACAACAAAATAGTGGACAGCGTGCAACGTATCTTATACACATTTGTACAAACCTACCCAGCCGGTTCAGATAAAAAACTGCATGTCCACATAGGCCAAACAGAACAGTATGTTGAAATTGTTATGCGCGGCGAAGTTCAATTTCCCACTCAAACGGCGGACGATATCCAACAAATCCTTTTACAGGAAGATGCGGCTACGGTCCAACGAACTCCTTATGCTCCCGATCTAAGAATTGCTGTCGGGAATATTGGTTTACATAACGGTAATATCCGGTTTGATAATCAGCAAGCAGGCCAATTTACAATCATGCTTCCGGTTTATGGCCCTTCCGGCTAACTGTTTTTGCCAATACCCAATTAACCGGCCAGGTCGATAGGTTCGATAACAGGCCCAGCAACTTCGCCTTGTAAACAAATTTTCAACTTCTCACGCTCATTGATATTTGTAAAGATAGTGATCTGATCGTTTGCTGCGAGAACGGAATCACCATGCGGAATGAGTAAACGGCCGTTGCGTCGAATAGATACCAGCACACAATCCTGTGGCAGATCGGGGGCTAACTCTTTAATCGTTTTTCCGACCACATAATCTTCCTGGGCAAGCGTAATCTCTACAAACTCGGTGTCATCCAAATTTTGCAATTTTTGTCGCTTGGTACGATGCTGCACGTCAGCCCTGCGCGCCAAACCAACATTATAGGAACGAATAATCGCTTCCCGATTAATAAAACCAACCATTAAATCCGGATCCTCTCTTGAAACAACAGGAAAGTGGCGAAATCCCCGACGATTCATGCGCGTCAACACCGCTCCGATCGATTCATCCGGATAGGCAACCATCAATTCAGCCCGCGGCGCGCCGATGTCCGCCACGGTTAAATTAACAATATCCACATCATCTTCTTGAACCCGATCCAGGTCGCCAATAGTTACAATTCCCCACAATTCACCGCTCGCTTCGACAACGGGTAGCCCATGGAAATGAGTATCCATCAGGATATTCAGCAAGGCATCCAAAGACGCCGATGATTGGATAGTAACCGGATGTTGAAACATGACTTCCTGCACCAGCACACTCTGCAAAATATCCTCGTCACGTCCGCGTTCCAGGCGAATTCCTTTCAAGGTCAATTTGAACGTATAAATTGAGTCTTTGAAAATAAATTCGGCCAACAGTGTTGACAACACTGTTGCTAACATGAGCGGCAAAATCAACTGGTAATCACCGGACATCTCAAACACAATTAAAACGGCCGTAATCGGCGCTCGCGCCGCCCCGGAAAACACCGCAGCCATGCCCACAATGGCATACGCTGCCGGATTTACAGCTACTTCTGGCCAGAGCGTGTGGGCAACCGTACCTACCAGCCCGCCCAAAACTGCTCCCATAAAAAGGGAAGGCGCGAATACACCTCCTGAATTACCCGATCCCAGTGTAAATGAGGTCGCCAACAGCTTAAAAACCAGGAGTGCGGCCAATAACTGTACCGTGCGGTTCACATCCATCGCAATCAGCTCTTCGATCAAATGCAGGCCGGAGCCCAATATAGCTCGATCTGTCACCAGCAAAGCCAACATGCCTGTTAACACCATGCCGATAGCTGTTTTAAGCGGCAGTGGAACACGCCATCCATCAAAAAAGCTTTCGGTTTTGTACAGGACCCGTATGAACAATACCGCCCACAGCGCCGACAAGACCCCCAACACAATATAAATTGGAATCTCGCCCAGGTGATTTAACCGGTATGATGGAACCTGAAAAGCAGGCTTGTTGCCAAAAAACTGCTGCGCCACGACGCTGGCCGAAACAGCGCTAATCACAACCGCCCCAAAATAACGCACCGTAAAGCGGCCTAAAATAACTTCAAGCGCAAATATCGATCCGGCGATTGGCGCATTAAATGTCGCAGCGATCCCGGCCGCAGACCCGCACGCAACCAACGTTTGAATGCGTTCTTCAGAAAACCGGAGACGCTGCCCAATGACCGAACCCAGAGCGGAGCCAACCTGTACAATTGGGCCTTCCCGCCCGGCCGAGCCGCCAGCCCCAATCGTTATGGCCGAAGCGAGTACCTTTATGGCGGCCACCTGTCCGCGAATTCGCCCACCGCGCAGGGCAATTGCTTCCATCACTTCAGGAACGCCATGACCTTTTGCTTCTTTGGCCCAGCGATCAATCAAAAATCCAACAATGGCGCCGGCTAATGCCATAAATGCAAGTACGCCCACGACGCCTCCGGCATTTACTTCAACCCAATGTGAAATCTCACCGATTCGGGCTAACAACCAGATGAAAATGACGGCGCCTAAGCCAGTAATTACACCAACTAAAATTGCTGAGCCAATCAACAATGCCTCCGGTGATCGTAATCTTTCAACGGATTCGTGCCATTTTAAAGACATGTTGCTATTAGAGAAGGTGGTGCTTTTGACTGTCATTGTTACTTACCGACTTACTACCTTATTAAAAATCTTGAACATGATCATGCCAAAAATCTTAATCTAAACCTCTATGCCCTCCCACAGATAAATAATAGAGACCACCTACGACAAATGATGGCAATTTTTATTTGTCAATGCCGTCAAATGACGCAAGCTGCTCACATTATTTGCCAGAGGAGTTTAAAGAACGACAGGCATAAAATTAGCAGTAATAATTTATTTATTTTGGGGAACCATTGGGGAAAACGTCTAAATTTTGAGAACGGCCGTTATCCCCAAAAGGAAAAACAATGACAACATCAGTAACACGCGTCAAGCGTGTTTTAATTGGGAAACCATTTCCAACCAAACAAGAATTACACGAGCGGCTGGATAAAATCCGCGCCTTAGCCGTATTTGCATCTGATCCCATCAGCAGCAATGCCTATGCGACCGAAGCTATTATGAGCGTTCTGGTGCTCATGGGCGTCAGCGCTTTAAGGTTAACGCTCCCGTTGGCGTTAGGCGTCATGGTTTTGGTGCTGCTGGTTATTTTCAGCTACATCCAGACCATTCTGCACTACCCGGACGGTGGCGGCGCCTACACCGTCACAAAAGACAATCTGGGACAAATCCCTTGCTTATTTGCCGCTTCCGCCTTGCTCATCGATTATATCTTGACTGTTTCAGTTTCTGTTGCGGCCGGAATACGCGCTCTTACTTCAGCGATACCGGAACTGCAACCTTTCAGTCTGTTATTAGCCGTACTCGCAATTATTTTACTTACCTGGATTAACCTGCGGGGTGTTCGCGAGAGCGGTACGATATTTGCTATACCTACCTACCTCTTTGTTATCGGTATTTTGATCACAGTCGTTATTGGCATTGTGCGCCTGACCGGTCTCTTTGGCGCTGCTCCTCCGGTTCCGCCCACTCCTGGCGAAATGACGGCGCAGGCTCAGGAAGTAACAACCTTTTTGTTTATCTGGCTGCTCCTGCGCGCATTTGCCGCCGGCTGCACCGCACTGACCGGAATTGAGGCTATCAGCAACGGGGTACAGGCATTTAAACCACCTGAATCCAAAAATGCCGCCAAAACAATGGTGGTCATGGGTCTGATTGCAATGTCACTTTTCATAGGCATCACATTTGTCGCCACAAATTTGCATCTGGTTCCCTCAGAAAGTGAAAGCATTCTTTCTCAAATGACACGCTCCGTCACAGCAGGAATGCCTGGGGGCGCATTTATTTACTATTGGGTGCAGTTGTTCACCATGCTCATCTTAATTCTGGCGGCCAACACGGGCTATCAGGACTTTCCACGCCTGAGTTCCTTTCTGGCCAAGGATGGTTTTATGCCGCGCTGGATGCAAAACCGGGGCGATCGTCTTGTCTACAACGGCGGCATTGTCACGCTGGCCGTGCTTGCCGCTTTGGTTGTGATTGCCTTCCGCGCAGATGAAATTGCCATGCTGCCCTTATATGCCCTGGGTGTGATGCTTAGCTTCAGTTTGTCACAGTTTGGCATGTTCAAATTAATGGGAAGAATTTCCCACCTGAAACCAGGCGAATCGTTGAAAACACATGTAACAACTGTGCATTATGAAAAAGGAACCTGGTGGAAACGGGGACTCAATGGCATTGGCGCGGCCGTTACCTTTGTAGTCCTACTCATGTTAATTGCAACCAAATTTACAGAAGGCGCATGGCTGATCGTCCTCGCAATTCCGGCCCTGGTGGTTATGTTTCGGTCTATTCATAAACATTATGTTTACGTAGCCCAAAGTTTGAGCACGCGCAATTTTGCGCCTTACCAGATACGCGAGATTGCAGAAGTCGCCATTGTGCCGGTAGCCGGTGTCCATCGCGGCACGCTGCGCGCGCTGCGCTATGCAAATCGGATTTCCCCCAATGTTCATGCCGTCTGTATTTGCACGAGTGAAGACATGAAAGCGCAGTTTCTGCAGCGTTGGAACAAATTCCCGGAAATTACCGCAAACGTTGAGCTGGTTTTAATTGATTATGAGTACCGGGACATTTTGACGCCGCTGGTGGAATATATTGATAGCGTTACCTATCAGAAATATCCAAATCAACTTGTTACGATTCTGATACCTGAATTCATCCCGGAAAACCGGGCAGCCCAATGGCTGCACAATCAAACGGCAAATTTCTTACGCTCACGCTTAAAACGAAATGATAATCTCGTTCTGATTGATGTACCTTATTTAGTAAGTAACGGACATGAACCCGAATAAACTCAGCGGTTTTTTGGGTTGTGATTGGGAAACATAGAAAAATTTCAGTGAGGTAATCATCATGACCGCAATAACAACCTACGATGACATGATTTTGGCGGCGCGCCGGCAGTTCCAACAACATCAATATACCCTTGCAATGGATCAGGTTCGACAAGCAATTTCTATTGATCCCCTGCGTACGGAGGCTTTTAATTTATTAGGAGTCATTACGGAATCAGGCGGAGACAAATTGTCGGCGCAAAAGTTTTACCACATCGCATTGGTATTGAATCCCCAATATACGCTTGCGCGTGAAAATCTGGATCGTTCAACAAGTCACACACGCTGGTATAAAGACCCTTTGATAGAATTGACCTCATGAACCCAGATGCCACCAATCTCACGGCTTTGTGCCCGGAATGTCATGAGACAGTAACGTTTCATCCTCAAACGCCGCCTGGCTATTTATTACTTTGTCCTCATTGTGAGACAATTTTGATGGTTACGGCCGTGCAGCCGCTTCAGATAGATTGGGCCTTTGAAGAACCGACCGGGCCTGACAAATCCACTATTCCTATTTCGACAAAGATTCCTTATTGGCATTGGCATTTTTCAAACAGTTACCGATAATAGCGGGATGGATTTATCGATCACCGCATTGGATGTCTTTCTGCAAAAAATGCCGATGGGCATCGCTGTATTCAATTCTGATTTGACGTTACGCCAGTGCAATCAAATCTGGTGTGATATTGTTGCAACAGTGACAGGTAGGCCAGCCGATCACATCTGGCCCGGTTTGCCGCTGGAGACGTTGTTTCCCGGTGATCTGATGAATTTACGGCCGTTTCTGATAATCGGCCCTCTCGGGAGAAATTTTCACAAAAGAAGCCTTTCCCCTGACTTACAACGATGTTACCTATTATTGGAATATTTTTGCCTCCTCTTTGCGTGAACAAAATCAAATTATTGGAATCCTGGTTATCGCAACCGATGTCACCTCACGGCGCAGGGCAGAAGCAGCGGCCCAAACAGCCGAACGCGCCCTTTTAACCTTAATGAACAGCCTGCCAGGAATGGCATATCGCGGCCCGTTAGCCCGTCAAAGGCAAATGGACCTGGTTAATAACGGCGCCTGGGATTTAACCGGGTTTGAGCCGGATTCGTTTATGATCCCCTCCAGCATACCGTACGGCAGCTTGATTCACGCAGATGATCAAGATTTTGTCTGGCAAGAACTGCAAATGGCTGTCCAGGAAAGGCGGGCGTTTGAACTACAATACCGCATCCGCACCGCCGAAGGTCAAATTAAATGGGTTCTGGAACGCGGCAGCGGTCTGTTTGCGTCTGATGGCAAATTACTGGCCGTCGAAGGCTTTATTTCTGATATCACCGAAAGGGTATTAGCCCAACAGATTTTGGAACAGCGCATTGTAGACCGTACTCAAAAATTGTCTGCCATGTATGAAATGATGACCGTCGTCAGCGAACAGACTGATTTGAAAACCAGTTTAAGGCGCGCGCTTTCATGGGTGTTAACGGCCGTTCATGGACAATCCGGCTTCGTACAGCTTCTTGACGCTTCCAAACAACTGCATCTGGCAGTCCAGGTTGGTTTATCAAAAAAAACAAAAAACTTGTTTCAAGAAGTCTCGCCAGACTCCGGGTTGTGGAACCATGTTTTGTCCACAAGAAAACCTTTCGCCGCAGCCGATTCACAGGCTGCGGATTTGGGTAATTCTTTGTTACAGCAAACTAATTTTCACGCTTACGCCGGTCTGCCGATGACCGGGCGCGGTAAAATTATTGGCGTGTTAAACGTGTGGCGCAAGACAAATCGCCCCTTTAGCGAAAGTGATGTCGCTTTAATGGCCGCTGCTGCAGAGCAAATGGGCACCACAATTGAAAATGCGCGTCTGCGCCGTGACAATAACCGCCTGCTGCTGCTGGAAGAGCGCAACCGCCTGGCGCGCGAGCTGCACGATGCCGTTACCCAATCCCTCTACAGCCTGACGCTTTTTGCCGAGACAAATCAGCGTTTTGCCAAAATGGGTGACTTAGATAATGTACAGCAATATTCGCAGCGCATTACCGCAACGGCCGAAGGTTCATTGAAGGAGATGCGTTTGCTGCTGCACAATTTACGGCCGTCTATCTTGCAGCACGCAGGATTAAGCGATGCAATACGACAGCGGCTGGATGCCGTGGAAAAACGGGCTGGGGTCCAGACGCGGTTGATTTGTGATGAAAATGTGACTCTGCCGGCCCATCTTGAAGAAACTCTCTTTCACATTGCTGAAGAAGCATTAAATAATTCGCTCAAACATGCACACGCCACGGCCGTTTCCGTAGAAATCAACCAGACCGATGCTTTGGTTACGTTAAGTGTGCGGGACAATGGGCATGGCTTTGACAAAACCCACCTACCCGATACAGGGGGATTTGGCCTGGCCAGTATGCAAGAACGAACAGAGATGTTGGGCGGCAAATTGACGATTATTTCTCAATCTGGAGAAACGGCCGTTACGGTCACTTTCGATCTGGAACAGGGCAAAGATGCAACCGCTTCCCAAAATTTATTGGATTTGTTACAGGATTAAACCATGCCAGACCTGATACGTGTTTTTCATGCTGATGACCACGCGCTTGTGCGTGAAGGCGTCCGCGCCCTCCTCTCCACCGAATCTGATTTGACGCTGGTGGGTTCAGCGGATAATGGTGAAACGGCCGTGCGCGAGATAATCCGTCTCAAACCCGATGTCATTTTGCTTGATTTGCAAATGCCGGGTAAAACGGGTTTGCAAGCCATCCCCGAAATCTTAAAAGCGCTGCCTGATGCGCGCATCCTCATTGTCACCAGCTTTGCCGATGATAATAATGTGTTTCCGGCCATTAAAACCGGCGCCCTGGGCTACCTGCTCAAAGATTCTTCCCCTTCCGACCTGCTGCATGCAATCCGTGATGTATATGCGGGGCGCTCATTTTTACACCCCATCATTGCCCACAAAGTTATTCAAGAGCTCAACAAATCGTCGTCGCTGCCGCCCACAGAAGAACCACTGACCGAACGCGAACTGGAAATTTTAAAATTTATTGCCCAGGGTTACGCCAATCAGGAAATTGCAGACATATTGGTGGTCAGCGAGCGCACTGTACGCACGCACGTCAGTCATATTTTGAGCAAACTTCATCTGGCAAATCGTACCCAGGCTGCTCTTTACGCATTACGAGAAGGGTATGCTCGCTTAGAATAACGCCGAGATTTACCTGGATCAGGAGTGAATCGGCAACTGCTCGACGTAGAAACGGCCGTTCTGTTCAATTACCGTGTAGGGAAATTCCGTAATAAAGCCGCCATCACTTGATCGATGCTTGTAGATTGAGCCATCTTCCGATTCAAAAATGACTTCAAAGCTGTATTCATGCGGCGCGGTTTTTTCTGCTGCGGTAATTTCATAAACATTCAAACAAAGAAATCCATCTAAGTTACAGGCGTCTTCAAAGAGCATCACCGGATCATCGCTTATTTCATTAGGATTAAGAATTTCCAACAACTCATATGAACCCTGATAATGTTCGGCGGCGCGTTCAAAATTACCATCATGTAGTTCAGAAAAATATTTCAACAAAACAGCCTGCGCCGCTTCTATTTTTTCCGGTTCTGTCATCTGCTCAGGCTGCGGCCTGCTGCGCGCCGAATTTTGTGCCTGCTGCGAGTTTGGACGCGCAATGAGGCTGGAAATTAGACCAATCAGCATAAGCCCAATTAAAAACCAGGGGGTCAGATTTTTTAACTGCAAATAATTGCGATTCATGTAATCCTCCTACACAATTTGTTATAAGCATAGTCACATTACACTTAAATACCATCTGAGCAATAATGTAATTTGCCTACAACAAATGACGCATCTTCATTTTCAAAATCCTCTGAAAATGAGAATTTTCTGCGCAAAACCAGAGCTGCTCAGGATAGGTTTGTCAAATACTCGCCGCTCTGATAACATTTCTAGCTGGCAAAATTATTGACGATGGAGATATTACAGCTATGAAAGTGCTGCTCAAAGAAGATGTTGAAAATCTTGGCTATGCCGGAGAAGTTTACAAAGTTGCGGATGGATACGGCCGTAATTACTTGATACCCAAAGGCCTGGCGGTTCTCGCAAGCCCCAATGTTATGAAACAAGCTCAGGTTTGGCGTCGTAAAGCTGAGGCCCGCCGGGCTGAAATGCGCGCCGAGTTTGAAGCGCTGGCAGCGCAAATCGAAGCGACAACTCTGACATTTACGGCCCGCGCCGGCGAAACCGGTAAACTTTACGGCTCTATTACGACCTCGCAAATCGCTGATGAGTTGAACGAAATCCTGGGTACAGACATTGACCGCCGCAAGGTTGGCATCGAACCTTTACGTCAATTAGGCAGACACCCTGTTCCTGTTCGCTTGAGCGGTGATTTCCAACCTAATCTGACCGTCATTATCGAATCTGAGGATGGCTCCGTCTTTATCGAGGATGAAGAAACAGAATTTATCGAAGTGATAGAAACGGCCGATTCCGAGATTGAAGTTGATGTTGAACTCGAAGAAGCGGTTATAGAAACCTTCGAAGCATAATCTGTATCCTGGTTTGGGGTTACGGCCGTAACCGCCCCACAAGCCGGCTTGAACAGCGGGGCGCATAATCGCTCCGCTTTTTTATTATGGATGAACTAGGGCAAATCTTACAACAGGCGCGTGAAAATAAGGGATTAACCCTGAAAGAAGTTCAGGAAGGAACCCGTATCAACGCGAAATATCTGCAAGCCTTAGAGGATGGCAACTATTCCGCCTTGCCGACACCCGTCCATGTGCGTGGTTTTCTGCGGAATTATGCCCGCTTTCTCGATCTGGATCCCAATCCACTCCTGGAACGGTACCAGTTCAGTCAAAATTATCAACAAGCGCCGGTCAGAGCGCATTCCACCGAGGATATCAACCCCGACTCCCCCTTGCCCGGCCGCGAAGACCAACCTTTTTTTGATCCCGTCAACGTCGAAGTGGATATCGGTTCTCGCCGCGATCCTGAATCGGCCGTGCGTTTGATCATTATTGCCGCGCTCATCATTGCCGTAGCCCTGATTGCAAACCGTTTTATTCCCCTCATTCTTAACAATGAAGATGGCAGCAGCGCAATCACCGCCGGCATTACAGACGCCGTTCAAAACGTACTTAATCAGGAAACCGCACAGGAAGCCGCCCTGGAAACGGCCGTATCCGAACAATCCACTGTAGACGATACGCTCCCAACCAACGAAGAGTCAATAGTTGAAACCAGCCGCTCCAACGAAGGCGCGCTCATCCTGCCATCCCCCACCCCCACTCGACCCGCACTGCCTGCCACCCTGGAGGAAATCAACCTCAAACTTGACATAACTGAACGCGCCTGGATGGAAGTAACCATCGACGACGACGTAGTCTACAGCGGCATTGCGCGCGAAGGCGATACCTTTGAATGGAATGCCGAAAATGAAGCCAAAGTCCTGACCGGCAACGCCATTGCCATCTTTGCCACCATTAATGAAATCCCATTAGGCCGTCTTGGCGGGCGGGGTGAAAACAAAGAAGAAATCTGGCGCACCACCCAATAATCCATACACCAAGTTTTTTGTCACAAATGACACAAATAAAACGAAAAGAGGGGCAAAATTCGTGAGAATTGTGCAATTTGTGTCAGATTCTGTATCTGTCGTACCTACTCTATGAGTAAACAAAAACAAAAAAAACAATTCTATCTGCTCAGTCTGGGATGCAGTAAAAACACTGTGGACTCAGAAAGCATGGCCAGCCTGCTGCATAAAGCAGGGTTCAACGGCGTGCAGGACCCCGATGACGCCAGCGTGCTGCTTGTCAATACCTGCGGATTTATCGATGCAGCGCGCCAGGAATCTATCCACGCCTTGCAGGAACTGGCCGCCGCCAAAGGAAAAAATCAACTCCTCATCGCCGCCGGCTGTATGGCGCAGCGGTATGGGGATGAAGTTGTTCAATGGGTTCCCGGCGTTGATGGCGTGATTGGCACGCGCCGCTGGATGGACATTGTGCCCTTCATACGCCAACTGCGCCGCCGCAAACACCCTCAGCCGCTTTACCACCTGCCTGACGAGGCTCAAACGGTCGGCGCCGATGAGCGCGGCGTTCTGCGCGCCGCTGTGCAGGGACGCAGCGCCTACCTAAAAATCTCCGATGGCTGCCGCCGCCCTTGCGCCTTTTGCGCCATTCCGGAAATCAAAGGCACGCATGTCAGCCGCCCGCCCGACGCCATCGTTCATGAAGCGGTACGCCTGCAAGCAGCGGGGCTGCAAGAATTGATTCTGATTGCGCAAGATACGACCGATTATGGTCATGACATCGGTTTGAAAAATGGTTTGAGCCAGCTCCTACAGCAAATCACAAAGGCGGCGCCGGACATTCCCTGGATTCGGCTAATGTATGCCTATCCCGGTTTTGTGACCGATGAGTTAATCGAAACAATGGCCGCTGCGCCTCAAATCGTTCATTATCTGGATATTCCGCTGCAGCATGGCCACCGGGAAACCTTGAAGCGCATGCGGCGGCCGGCTAATATCGATTGGGTTTACCGTACGGTGGAAAAACTGCGCAGCGCCATGCCCGACATTGCCATTCGCACCACTTTTATTGTTGGCTATCCCGGTGAGACCGAGGAAGAATTTGAAGGTTTAAAGCAGTTTGTACAGGATTTGCAGTTTGATCGGGTGGGCGTTTTCACTTATTCCTACGAAGCATCCACACCTTCCGCCGCTGTTTCCTGGCAGGTTCCGGAAGCAGTCAAAGCTGCCCGCCTTGATGAGTTAATGGCGCTGCAGCAGCCTATTTCGCTGGCCCGTAACCAGGCGCTGGTGGGCAAAACCCTACCCATTTTGATTGAAGGACATGGGGATAATTTAAGTATCGGCCGTTCCTATCGTGATGCGCCTGAAATTGACGGTCTGGTCATAGCGCCGGGCGAACTGCCGCTGGGCGAAATGGTTCCCGTGCGTATTGATGGGGCCATGACCTATGATTTAACGGCCGTTCCGGAAATTCATCCCGCCCAAACCATTACGCTCAATAACATTGCCGTTGGTCAATAATTCAAGCTATGATATTCAAATCACGTTTCGAATGGATTATCTTAATCCTGATCGTCCTGCTGCTTGGCGGCGCCTGGATCATCGACTCGCGCGAATCCATAACGGAACCTAAAAACTTCCTGCTCACCGAAGCGCCGATCGTCGGCCATCTGGCGCCTGATTTCACAGCCGACGCGCCCGAAGGGGACACGTTCACTCTCACCGATTATATTGACCGTGAAGGCAGCAATGGTATGCCTGTTGTGCTTAACTTTTGGGCTTCCTGGTGCGGTCCCTGTCGCATTGAAATGCCTCATTTTGAGAACGCCAGCCTCAACTATAAAGGCAAAGCGCTCATTTTGGGCATAAATCAAGGTGAATCAGCGCAAAGCATTCAAGATTTCCGGCAAGTCGCCCATGTCACTTATCCTTTGTTGGTCGACGCTGATTGGACGGTCAACAACCGGTATGGCGTCGCTAATTTGCCCACAACCATCTTTGTAGATGGCAGCGGCGTAGTGCGTGAGGTTTTTGTAGGTACGCTCAATCAGGCGGTCCTAGAAGATAAAATCGACCGCCTGCTGGCTGAATAGAAACATGTTTCCAGCAATCAATCTTGGCCCGCTTGTCATTCCCACCGGCCCGCTGACTTTGCTGTTGGGCGCGTGGCTTTGCCTCACATTGGCTGAGCGTCTGGCAAAATCAATGGGCCAGGATGAACAGGCAGTTTCAGGTCTGGTCACGGCCGGACTCATTACCGGCGTCATTGGCGCCCGCCTGACCTTTGTTTTTTTGCATTGGCCTGCCTACCAAAACAATTTATTGGGCATTATCTGGCCGTTAAACAGCGGATTCTCATCTGTAGGCGGCATTTTATTTGGCGGCGCTGCCATGTTTTTTTACGGCCGTTCCCGCCAATTGCCGCCCTGGAAAACCCTTGACCTGCTCAGCCCTATTTTTATAACAGGTTTAATGGTTATCAGTCTGGCAGATTTTTTGGGCGGACCGGGATACGGTACCTTCACCAATATGCCCTGGGGCATCACCCAGTTTGAAATTCGCCGCCATCCCGTTCAGCTATACGAAATTTTGGTCGGCGCTGCCGCGCTTTTAACCTGGCAGCAAATGCGTAAACGACAACAATTTGCAGGGCAGTTATTTTTGGCCAGTACGGCCGTTTACTGTTTCGGCCGATTATTTGTAGATGCCTTTCGCGTCGATGCATGGGTGATCAATGGCTGGCATCTGCTTCAGATTATTTGCCTGATTGTTACCCTGGGCTGTTTAGCGGCGCTGGCCCACAAAAGCGCGCAAGGCCACGCCACAGAAGAAAGCGTTTAAATTCTTTGTTGGCCTGCCCTCCCAAATATAACAAAACTCAATACATGCAAGCGCGACAGACCACTCCGAGTTCCTAGAAATTATCCGTTGCGCCTGAAGATGTTCCCAATAACACTTGCCAAGCTGGCATGAAAACGGTACTATGCACGCCGAAAAAATGCGTAGGTTTTGGAGACCCTAACCATGTTCGAAGAAAACGGCACTTACGAAAACCGAAAAGGAAAATATACGGTCCTCTCCATCAACGAGCCCAAAATGACGGTTCGGTATGAAGACGGAACTGAAGCAGATTTAAACATTCATATTCAAGCCCGAATCTGGGAAAACATTCTGGTTGAAAGGGAAGCCAAAGCAGCCAGCCGCAAGCGAACGCCTCGCGCAGCCGGAGTAATCAACACCACAAATCATTTCATAAAGGTGATCAGTATTCCGCCTGGCGAGGAACTCAGTTTCCCCGGCTGGGAAGAACTCGTGGTCATGGTCAAACCCGGCGATCAAAATAGTCCCAAAAAAGGAGACCGGCTTATTTACTATGCGATGGAAGAGCAGGTTTTTTTTGCTGTGGCTACCGTGACCGAAGAGCCCTTTGAAGAAAATCCAAAAAAATATACCTATACACTCGATATAGAAAAAGCAATCTTTTTCCATATTGATATCGATGCGGCCTCACGCAAACTGGAGACCGGAGTTCCACTCGATTCAATCGAACTCGAAAGCTGCCCGGGATTTGGAAAACGCAACGTGTTCCCGGAAGTTTTTTATGTAATCAACGAAGATGACTTCGAATTATTGTCCGAAGCTTTGACTGAAGTCAGTGAAGAGGAAGAAGAGGAAGATGATGATGATTTCGAGGATGATGAGGATGAATAAATAATGACTCAAGAATATATCCTGGTCTGTGTCGCCTGGCCATACGCCAATTCCGACATCCACCAGGGCAATGTGACCGGCTCCTATTTGCCTGCTGACATTTACGCTCGCTACCATCGTTTAAAAGGCAATCGCGTGCTGATGGTTTCCGGTTCAGACAGCCACGGCACACCGGTGACAGTTAAAGCAGAAGAGTTAGGGCAAACTAATCAGGAACTATTTTCATACTATCATGATCGTTTTATCCAGCTTTTCCAACAGCTAGGATTGAGCTACGACCTGTTCACTCACACAGATACTGAAAACCATTACCAGGTTTCCCAAGATATATTTTTGAGCTTGCTGGAAAATGAGTATTTGTATCGCAAAATTACGCCGCAAATGTATTCGCCCACAACGGGCAAATTCCTGCCTGATCGTTATGTTGAAGGCACATGTCCTGTCTGTGGCTATGAAAACGCGCGCGGCGACCAATGTGATAATTGCAACACGCTGTTCGAAAGCGCAGCCGAGTTAGTCAATCCACGCAGCCGCACAGATGATACGGCCTTGGAACTGCGCGACACGGAACATTTTTTCCTCGACCTGCCGGCAATTGCGGAGGACGGTCTCTCAAACTGGCTCCATAACGAAAATAAAGCCCAATGGCGTCCGCAGGTAATCAATTTTGCACGAAACTTTGTCGATCAAGGCTTAATTGGCCGCGCCGTGACGCGCGATATGGATTGGGGCATTCCCATCCCTGTTGAAGGGTATGGCGAAAAAGTGCTTTATGTCTGGTTTGAAGCGGTCATTGGCTATTTGTCAGCCTCGATCGAGTGGGCCAAAAACACCGGCCAACCTGATGCATGGCGCAAGTGGTGGCAAAATCCGGCTGCACGCAGCGTTTATTTTATTGGCAAGGATAATATTCCATTTCATGCCGTTTTCTGGCCTGCCCAGTTATTGGGAGCCAAGGGCTTATATTCTGATGATGTGAGCGCCAATCTCAATTTACCCTATGACATTCCGGCTAATGAATTCATGAACATGGAAGGCAAAAAAATCAGCGGCAGCCGCCATTGGGGCGTGTGGATGCTGGATGCTCTGGAGCGTTATGATCCTGATCCGCTGCGTTATTATTTAACGGCCGTTATGCCCGAAACGCGCGACAGTGATTGGAGTTGGCGCGGGTTTGTGCAACGCAACAATAAAGAACTGGTCGCAAACTGGGGCAACCTGGTCAACCGGGTCTTGAATATGACCAAACGCTATTTCAAAGGGATTGTTCCCGATCCTGGCCCGTTAACACCAGTTGATATTGAACTGCTGCAAGCAATTGACGCCGGTTTTTCATCTGTGGGCGAATTGTACGACGGATGCAAATTTCGCCAGGCGTCGCAAGAATGTTTGCGCCTTTCTACGCTGGTGAACCAATATCTGGAAGAAACCAGCCCCTGGACAACCGCCAAAAATGATACGGCCGCAACCGCACGTTCCTTATACACTGCCCTGCAAGCAATCAGCGCCTTGAAAACATTTTGGGCTCCTATTCTGCCTTTTACCAGTCAAAAGCTACATGCTCTGTTAGGGGAAGAGGGATTCTTGTTTGGCGAACAACTTGTTGAGGTTTATGTTGAAGAAAGAAGCAGCCACAGCGCCTTAACCTATGATGAAGCCGCAGCAGTGGGCGTCTGGAGCCGTGCGGATATTCCGGTTGGACGCCAACTGCCCAACCCCCAACCGCTTTTCAAACGCCTGGATGAAAGCGTGGCCGGGGAAGAATTGGCGCGCTTAGGCGCATAACAAAGAAAAAAGCCTCCGAACCTGGCAGAGAGCCGCCTGTCAGGTTTTTTTATTCCGCTTGAAACTGGCGATAATATTGCAAAATGCGGCGGTGACTGGATAGATTTTGTAAAAAAGTCTGTCTGAACGCTGCATCTTCAATTCGCCCGGCGCGGTCCTGTAAAAAAGTATACGCCTCCACGGAAACGGCCGTTGTCTGCAAATCCCCGCCCGTCGTAAGCGCATCCAGACAAACGGCATACGCATCCAGGGGATCATCCATGCTGTCCGTGCCGGATTCAAGCAAAAACGCCAAAACCTGCTGTGCATACATCAGCGCGTCACGCTGCTGGCCACGCGCCAGATTTAGCATGACAAGGCCCACACGCGCCTCAATACCCAAATAATCTACCCCAATTGCTTTGCTTAGCTCCATAGCAGATACTAACAATTCATCGGCTGCGTCGAACTGACCGGAAGCGGTTAATGCACGCCCCAAAATTGTCGCTGCGCTGCATTCAGAATCACGCTTACCAATATCGCGCGTAATTTGTAATCCCCGCTGCGCGTACTTCTGCGCTAATTCATAATCCTCAACTTCAAGCGCCAGCGTAGCCCAATTTTCCAGGGCAAGCGCAGTTACCTGACGATCGCCAATCTTCTCAGCCACCGCCAACGCTTCGGCAAAATACATCTCTGCGGTCTCAAATAACCCTAAATGAAAATTAGACAACCCAAGATTGCTCAACGTCAGAGCAACCATTTGCCTGTTATCAATTTCACGGCAGCGCTCCAGGGCTTCTGAAAAGTGGCCGACAGCAGCCGGGTAAGCGCCCAGATCATATTGGATCAGACCTAGATTATTAAGCATGCCGCTTTCACCCCAGCGATGACCAATTTCGCGGAAAATCAAAAGCGCCTGTTCAAATCTGGCCCGCATTTCAGGCTGATCGCCAACTTCACGCGCCAGAATGCCCAAACTATTGATGACCAGCGCTTCACCGCGCCGGTTCCCGATATCCCGATACCCTCGCAAAGCGCCCTGGAAATAGCCGGCGGCGTCCTCATAATAGCTTTGATACATGGAAATCAGACCCAGCGTATTCAAACTATCCGCTTCCAAATCATAAAAAGCGCCTTGTTTTGCCTGTTCCACCGCTTTAAGCAGCAGTGGGCGCGCTTCATCATAACGTCCTAAATGCCAGAGGGAAATTGACCAGGAAACGATTGCATCCGTTTGTTGGTGAAAATAACCGGCGTTTTCTGACCGGGAAACGGCCGTTTTTGCACGATCAATTGCGTGATCATAATCACTTGTCAAATCAGCCAGACGCGCATCCCGCAGCAATATTTTAATCTCCAGTTCAGCGCGTAAATCAGGATCGGTTATTAACGTGGCGACAGCCTGCAAAGCCAGCAAATCCGCTCTTTGCGCGCTGCGGTCGCCAGCAACTCCATGCAGTCTTTCGCGCTGTTCCAAAAGTTCAAATTGGGTTTCTAACTGGCCGTCAGGCAGCAGCGCCAATGCCCGCTCCAAATAATTGAGCGCTTCCCGGTTCAAATAACGCGCTTCCGCCCGGTCTGCCGCCAAACGCGCATACTTAAACTCCTGAACTGTATTTCCCGCCCGATTAAAATGGTAGGCCAGGTCCGGATAATGAGGACTCAGATCTTCCCGATAGACCTCCTCGATGGCTTCCGCGGCGAGCTGGTGCAGGCGACCCAGCCGGCGCTGCAACTGCATACCATAAGCGGCGTCGCGCAGCAGCGCATGGCGGAAAAGATAACGCAGTTCACTCAGCGCTGACCAGATAGCCTCCCGTTCAGCCGCTTCAATCTTATAGTTCAGCGCGAGATCGCTGTGTAATATTTGGGAAAGAATCTGTACCTCGAACTCACGCCCCAGCACAGCGGCGGTCTGCACCACCTCCTTAACTGCTTGCGAAAGGCGATCGAGGCGGGCAATTAAAACAGCCTGGATATCAATCGGCAGATGTTCAGCCACATTCTCAGTCACAAACCCGGCAGCCGTCTCAATTAGTAACCCCTCCTCCCGCAAAAAAAGCAGAATTTGTTCCACAAAAAACGGGTTGCCTTCAGCGCGTTCAGCCAGCCCTTGCGCCAGTTCCGGCGACAGTTCACCTTGCAAAAACGCCTCAGCCAGCCGGCCCACATTCAGTGCAGAAAGTTCAGCCAGATGGATTGTATGCAAGCTGGTTTCTAATTCCAAACCCGGCGCAACATCAGGACGCCGGCTTGTCAAAATTAGCGCAAAGGGATAATCAGAGACATTACGCGTCAGCCGGCGAAGAAATATCAACGAGTCACTGTCTAACCAGTGCGCATCCTCCAGCAAAATAATGAGCGGTTGACGGGCGCTTTCGGCCAGCAAAAATGATTTTAAGGCGATCAGCGCGTTTTCAAAGCGCAGTTCAGGCTCTAATTGATCATATAAGGAATCTGGCCAGTAAAGATCAACAAGGCTGCCCAAAAAAACGCGCGTGCGTTCCAGTTCAGCCCGCAGCTCGGATTCATTTAAAAAATCCAGCAGTTGGTCGAGGTATTGGTTAAATGCGGCTTTATTTTCATCTTCGGTGCGTTCATATGCCTGGTCAAAAACACGGCGCAGCAAATAGCGGAAAGGGTTCAACGGCTGGCGCATAATTTCGTCGCTTTGGCAAATGAAGAAAAGTGGATTGGGGAATGCAGTCTGGGAAATCGTTTGGGGCGGTGCGGCTAAATGCACCGAGAAATCAACAACCAAACGACTTTTGCCAATGCCGGCATCGCCGGTAACGGCCGTTACCCCTCCGAATTGCCCCTCAAAAATTGGTGCGATACGCCCACTCAACATTTTTTGTTCAGTTTCGCGTCCAACCAAACGCCCCTGATAAAATGGTTCCACCTGCTCCAGACGTCCTTCCAGGGCAAATACCGGCTGATTTTGTGAAAATCCTTTAAATGGCAGGCGTCCTACCAGCCGCGTCTGGAACTGTTCAGCGGCGCGTACGGCCGTTTCGCGATCTAACCACACCCCTCCCCACTCCGCCTGCATCATGAGGCGCGCCGCCAGGTTCACGCTCAAGCCATAACATGTGTATTCCTCACGCAGCTCCGAACCGGCAAATCCGGCAAAAACAAGACGGTACGTCACGCCTGCCCGCAGCGGCACGGCCGTTTCAGCCTGTAACGCTAAAATGAAATTCAAAGCGCGCTCAATATCATTTTCATAAGCGCTGGGCGCGCCCCAAAAGAAGAGTAAATTGCAGCCTTTATCTCCAAAATCAAGGCGACACAAGTAACCGCCATAGCGGGCCTGCAAACGAAAGACTGTTTCCATTAGATGGGTCAAATCCGCACTCTGTGGGGCGCTGCCTGCGTTCATGAACAAAGTGATCACCTGGCGAAATTCGCCGCGCAACTGCATATGCAGCAAATCGGCCGGAAAGAAGGCCTCCATTCCGGGCAGCGTTTCCGTTGGCATTATTTCCACAGGCGGCGGCAGCTTGGAAACGGCCGTTGCCCGCACAAAATCAGAAACAACGCGCTCAACCGCCAATCGGCCGTCTGCCAAAACTTCAGCCAGCAAAGACAAAACAGCCGAATCCAAAATCAATTCGCCAGGGGCCGCAAGATGTTCAGCCCGGGCGCAAATATCCACGACCGATCCGCGAAAAAAATAGGTATGCGCCCCGGATTCACCCTGCAAAATGCCCCAGTCCACCTCGCCGGCCGCCATGCCGATCTTGACGTCAAAGGAAAATGTGCCCAACGCCGTCGAATATTGTGCAAAGGAAACCATCTGGTCACGAATTTGCCAGGCGGCGCCAAGCGCGCGCTGCGCCGCAATTTTTTGATCGTCGCCGGAGAAAACGGCCGTAAACGCATCCCCTGCAAACCCGGTAATAAATCCACCCTGTCCATAAACGACCGTAACCTGGGGTTCAAAAATCGCCAGCATCGTATCGGCCAGTATCTCAGCGCCGATTTTGCCCTGCTGCATAAATGCCTCGGTAACGGCCGTAAAACCGGAAATATCCACAAATATCGCCGTGCAGGGGAAACGGCCGTTGGACTGACCGCCGCTAAAATTTTCTAAAATAAATTGGGGTACTAAGCGGTGCATGCAGTTACTCTGTATACCCGGCCTGGTTCGCGCGGGCGGCAGCCGCAGCCGTATGGCTGCCTATTTCGGCAAAAAGCTGGGCGCATTCAGCATACAAACGCGCAGCCGTTACCTGATTGCCTGAAGATTTTTCTAACCGGGCCAGATCGCGCAAACACAATGCCTGGCCGCGTTTATCCTCAATCTCGCGACGAATCTCGAGGCTGGCGGTATACAGGCGGCGTGCCTCTTCAATCTTTCCCTGCGCAGAGGCAGTTTGCCCCAAATTCCCCAGCGAGAACGCCATCCCCCAGCGATCTCCAAGCGTATCTTTGAGGGCCAGACTCGCTTGCAGCGCGGCCTCCGCCTGCGCCAGATCGCCCTGCGCCAACATCACCATGCCCAAAATATTGAGGCCGATGGCTTCTCCAAACTGATCGTTTGCGGCGCGGCTGATTTGCAAACTTTGCTCCAGCAGCGCATAGGCCTGCTCAAATTCATTTTGATAATAGGCGATGGCGCCAAGGTAATTCAGACAAAAGATAGTTTCATCCCGCGCGCCGCGCCGCCGCAGCAGCGCCAGGCCTCTCTCCAGCATCTCGCGTCCTTCAGTCTGGCTGCCCAGCAAATAAGCCAGCCACCCCTTTCTGGCAAGCAGCCAACCCAACAATATGGGATCACCAGCCGCTTGCTGCGCTGCCCAATCCACAGCATGACTGAACACAGCGAATCCCTCCTGAAACCAACTGCGCATATTATAAAAATAGAACAGTGTGTTCAAGGCGTTCAGGCCGCTTTGCTGCAGCGATTCGGCGTCATCCTGATTTTCCCAAACCCAGGCCAGCGCGGTGCGAATGTTCTTGATTTCTACCTGAATTGCCGCCAGCGCTTCAATTTGCTGGCCGCCCTGCAACGGCCGTTCCCAGCTCTGCAAAAAATCGGCAAAAAAGCGACAATGCAGCCTGCGCGTTTCTGACTGCATGGCCGGGTTTTCATTCATTTTTTCAACTGCAAACTGGTGCAGCATTTGATGGATTTCAAATCGCCGCGCGCCGGCTACCAACGCCTCCGTCGGGCGCAAGAAAGATTTATCTACCAGTGACATTAAATTCACCAGGTTTGCATGAGCTACTTGCTCAGCCGCCTCGCGTGAAAAGCCGCTCCGGAAAATTGACAGGCGCTGCATAACTGTCCTTTCTCGCATATTTAGCAAGCTCCAGGAATGGGCAAAAACTGCCTGCAAACTGCGGTGCCGGACCGGCAAATTAAGTGAGACCGATTCCAGGAAATGCAATGAATTCTCGATTTCTACTGCAACTTCCTGACAGGACAGCACGCGCACCCAGGACGCCGCCAGTTCAATTCCCAATGGTGCGCCTTCCAAGAACCTACAAATGCGGGAAATAGCCACAGCTTCATCCGCCGAGGGCGTAAATTCCGGCTGAATCTTGCGCACGCTTTGTACAAACAAATCTCCGGCCGGATACGCCTCAATGGATTTCCCATTTTCAGAACATGGCAGCCCAGAAATTGGGACCAGCCACTCTTCGCGTAAATGCAGCCGCTCTTGAGAAGTCGCCAGAATGCGCATATTAACTGCATTTTTCAACATCAGACTCAATAAATTGGCGCTGTCACGCAGATGCTCCATATTATCCAAAATTAAAAGCATCTCTTTTTCGCGCAAAAAATCGAGCAGTTGCGTGGAAGGATTCCCCATGCGCGATAATGAAAAATGAAGCGCATCCGCCAGCGTTTCCACCATATACTCGGCCGATTCCAACGCAGCCAGGGGTACAAAAACAGCGCCATGTAAAAAGTCGTTTGCTTTTTGATGCGCAATATGCAGCGCCAGGCGCGTCTTTCCGATGCCGCCCGGCCCAACCAGCGTCAGCAAACGGCAGGCAGGATCATCCAGGCGCTGTGTGATTAGCGCCACCTCGTTTTCACGCCCGATTAAAGGCGTGGCCGGAGTAGGCAGGCTGCGTGGAGGCAGCCTGTCCTGTGGCGCGGACGCCGGCGTGATGGCAGTGCGCGCCGGTTTTGCTTTTTTTACAGCGCCGGCTTTGATTTGTTCATAAAGCGTGGTGGTTTCCGGGTCGGGATCGACGCCCAATTCGCTATCCAACAGATGCCGGCAGACCATGTATTGCGCCAATGCGGCGCTGCGCTGCCCGTCCAATACATATAACATCATCAACCGGCGATGTCCCATTTCGAGCAAAGGATTAAGCTGCACCAGGCAGGTGGCGCTGGCAATGCCATCCGGATACTGCCCCCGTTCCATGTAGAAATCGGCCAGGCGTCCATACGCTTGCAGCGCTAACTGCTGCAGGCGCTCCCGTTCTAAAAACATCCATTCATCAAAACCACCGGCCTGGCGAATGTAGAAGCCGGCCAAAAAATCGCCGCGGTATAAAGTCGCAGAGCGCGCCAGTTGAGCCGCCTCAGCGCGTGAAAGCTCTTTTTTGCGGACAATATTTTTGATCTGGTTTTCAAACTGGGCCACATCAAGCCAATGTTCTGTTTCAAAATTAAAACCAATCTCATACCGGGTGATCGTCAGGAACGAGTCGAGTTTTTTACGCAAGCTGCTCAACAAGACGCTCAAATTGCCTAGAGCGCGGTTTTGGGGGCGATCATCCCAGAGCAACGCTGCCAGGGTGTCGCGGGCATGGGGCATCGGGTTGCAGGCGAGATAAACCAGCAGCGCTTCTGCTTTGCGAGACGCCAGATTGGATACGGCCGTGTCGTCTAATATAATCTCCAACCCGCCGAGTGCTGCAATGTTCAACCCAGTTTTCATATTTTTCCTGCATCAATCCAAACTGAAGCTTTTTTGAAGGATTCCTGAAGAGTTGCCTGTTATTGTATCCGTGTAGTCGAACAAATCGACCAAATTATAACAACATTACACAGCACTTTGTCAAACCATATAGAAAAAGAGTTTATCCAAACATGATTAAGGAGTAGATTACGAAAATCTTTAGGACTTTTGTAATCATCACAGGTTATCAACAAGAACACCGTGTGTATTAAAAATGAACCGTCCGAATCAATATTTAGCATTTCTACTGCGTATCTGGCGCGAAAATGATCAAATGGCGTGGCGAGCCAGTCTGCAAAACCCCCATACCGGGCAGCAGCACCATTTCGCAGACCTGTCTAGCCTTTTAAATTTCCTGGAAACACAAACTGGGGACCGATGGAGTGAGCAGGCAGCCTCGGATAGGCAGGAATAACCGAAAGGAGGTCATGTAAACAATCATTGAAGTAAAACATCGCACAATTTTTATCAGGTCATTTATACAAGTTCATGTCACCCTTTGGTAACATGCAAAGAACAATAAACAAATTTCAAGTTTTTAAAGGAGTTAAAGTAATGAAAATCAATTTACGTATCGTATTTATTTTTGCCGTCATGTTTATTTTTATTTTGACCGGCTGTGAATTTAGTACAGCCAATATCCAAAATGCAGAACTGGCCAAAGACAGCGCCGGAACTGAAAAATCAACAGAATTCGAACCTAATGACACGGTCTATGCCCTGGTAACCCTGGCAAACGCGCCCGACAGCACCAAACTGAAGGCTGTGTGGACGGCCGTTGACGTGGGAGACGCCGCGCCGGCCAATCAACTCATCGATCAGGTTGAATTAGAAGCAGGCGACGGGACGCACTTTTTTAACCTCTCCCCGTCCTCACCTTTTCCCGCAGGCAGCTACAAAGTTGACATTTATCTTAACGAAGAGCTGAATCAAACCCTCGATTTCGCGGTTACGGGTGCAGTCGCAGAGGCGCCGGCCGGTGATACGCAGGCCGAGCCAACCAAAGAACCCGCCGCCGAGCCTGAGGCTGAACCTACCGCCGACAGCGGTAAAGCCGCCTCTGGACAAAGCGATAATACAACGGGCGCCGTTGAAAGTCTCGAAGACGTGCGTAACGCAACCATTCGGATTGTGGCCGAGGGCAGCTTTGTTAGCCCGGAAGATTTCCAAAGCGTCTCTGTAGCGGGTCAGGGTTCGGGTTTTATCATCGACCCGGAAGGCATTGCCGTAACCAATAATCATGTTGTAACCGGCGCAGCCTTCCTGCAAGTCTATGTGGAAGGGGAAGACCGGCCCCGCAACGCCAAAATATTGGGCGTCTCGGAATGTTCCGACCTGGCAGTGATTGACATTGACGGCGACGGTTTCCCTTACCTGGATTGGTATAACGGCGATATCAAAGTGGGGCTGGATATCTATGGCGCCGGCTTCCCACTGGCCGGTAACGAAGAATATACGCTAACTCGCGGCATCATTTCCAAAGAACGCGCCGATGGCGAGACCCAATGGGCTTCGGTTGATACGGTACTGGAACATGACGCCACCATCAACCCCGGCAACTCCGGCGGCCCGCTGGTTGACGGCGAAGGTCAGGTAGTCGGCGTTAACTATCGCAAGCGTTATGATACCGACCAATATTTCGCAATCGGCCGTGATGAAGCGATCAGCGTCATCGAACAACTGCGCGATGGCAACGACGTCCACTCCATTGGCATCAACGGCGAAACGATTTTCAGCGATGACGGCAGCATTCTGGGCCTGTGGGTTTCCTCGGTGGAATCAGGCTCTCCGGCAGATGAAGCCGGCGTCAAGGGCGGCGACATCCTCACCCAATTAGAAGGCTTACAATTGGCGACGGACGGCACCATGGCCGACTACTGCGACATCCTGCGCAGCCGCAACCCGGAAGATACGATGGGCATCGAGGTGCTGCGTCTGGCAACCGGCGAAATCCTGCAGGGTCAAATCAACGGCCGTGAACTGGAACTGGCGGCGAACATTGACCTGGGCGGCGTCGTGGAAAGTGACGGTCAATCCTATGACGGCTACATGACCGTCAATGATGACAGCGGGCAGCTCCAAATGAATGTTCCCACTGCCTGGAGCGACCTAAACGGCAGCGCCTGGATTTATAACGACGAAAACATCGGCCCCTCATTAGTCGCTTCAACCAGCATTGATGGTTACTTCAGCAGTTGGTCAACCCCCGGCGTTTTCTTCGCGGCATCATCAGACGCTGTGGTGCTGGATAATCCGGTCGCGCTGTTAGACAACACTGATTTCAGCAACGACTGCACCTACGACGGCCGTTACGATTACGCTGATGAGTTATATGCAGGCGCCTACGATTTATGGGTTGACTGCGGCGGCGTCGGCACGGCCTTCTTCAACCTGGTGACTCTGCCGGAAGACAACAGCTTTGTGAATGTTGTACAAGTGCAGGTTGTCACATCTGCCGATTCAGAAGCGCTGCAAACGATTTTGGACAGCTTTGTCGTCATACAAGAGTAAAAACGATTAACAAAAAGCCGGGCTTTTTGAAAAAAGCCCGGCTTTTTCTCCAGGCGTAATTTGTACAGCGCCGCGATTCATTCCCCAGTATTTCAAAAAATTTATTATTTCTCGTAATCGTTCTCAAATTCATCAATCGGAATCGTCAAAACAGGATGCAGTTTGCGGGATATTTATGATTTGTCCGAAGTAAAATCGTGGTGGGTCAGAAAGTTGGGGGTTGTAAGCCAGGAGTTGTTCAGGGGTAACACCCAGCCTATATGTGATGAAATTCATAGATTCACCACAGCCA
This sequence comes from uncultured Chloroflexia bacterium, assembly GCA_963701435.1. GTDB lineage: Bacteria > Chloroflexota > Anaerolineae > Promineifilales > Promineifilaceae > JAACFF01. The sequence continues at coordinate 654,606 of CAVPAL010000007.1, forward strand.
ATGACGTAAATATTATCCTTGATTTCCCCTGTAGGACTGCCCTCAGGGCAGCTAAAAGGTGGGACATCCGGGTCGGCCGGACCTGGTTTAGAGGGGGGGCTGGGATTTAAAACCTGCATGGGAGTTGTCCGGCTGACGCGGTGTGGTTCGTCGATCTCCCGCACGCTTACTGTCTGTTCGCCCGGCGGCAGCGTACATTTACATCGCCAATTCCCGTCCGTGTCTACCGCAGCCTGACCAACAGGCATATCCTCGTGTAATATTTCCAGGCGCGTATCCGGGCGACCGAGACCATAGAATCCAGGAATCAATTGACCAGACTCATCTGTTGGTTGACCTAAAATAGCGGGGACAGCCAACGCAACCGTTAATTCTCCTCTCTCCGATTCAAGCAAACCATCCAGGGCAAGGAACTCATACTCTCCCGGCTGGAGACGAGTCGTATATTGCCTAAAACCTTGATTGTCGGCCTGAAGCGTCACTAACGCTTCGCCATTGATGGTCAGAGTGACTTGCCGGTCTGGCCTGGCTTTGCCACGCAACAAAATATCGTCTACATCGGTCAAGCCGCTCTCAATAACCAGGGAGGGCGGTGCGGGTATGGTAACGGTGAATAAGCGCTCACCTACAAGCGAGCCATCATCCTCGATCACGCGCCCCGAAAAAGTTTGATCCCCAGGCAACAGGATGGCGAAGAAGTGTAGCGCCCACCTGCCGTCAGGCTGAACGGTCGCCGGTTGCCCCGCTAATTGTCCCTCACGGTAGATCTCAATCACTCTTCCCGGCTGGCCGGTGCCAACAACATCCAGCCACCCGGCAATAAATCCAAGAGATTCGGCTCTGATGGGGTCGTCAAAGCGGACTCTCTCGACGGTTAGTTCGGCAAGCGGGCCGTTCCCCGGTTTGGGCTCAGTTTCACCTGGGGCCATGATGTAAAGTTCTCAGAGTTGGATTGGCCCTGGATCGAATCGTCTCCGGGCAATGAACGAACTTCGTGTAAAGACAAATCGAGGGTAGGTGGATCAATTGTTGAGGTTGGCAGCAACAGAACAGCAACAGTTAGCGCAAGTAGCAGCAGCAGTTTGCTAGTTGTGAATAACATGACGACCCGGGGGTCGGCGCATCTGTCGGCGAAAACAGAGGGTCTCATCTCTTATGCCAGTTCAAAATGACTTGCGGGATCGCCTAAAGGGTTATCGATTGCGGAAACGGCGAATCCTGGAAAGTTCTGCCTGGTACGCATCTAATTCTTTCCATCGGCCGTCAGCGGCCATCCGCGCCTGGTCATTCCAGGATTCGACCACGAGTGCTTTGATACCTTGTAGCCCTTCCCGGCATCCTCAAGAATTTTATCCAGGGTCATATGATCGGTCGCAGCCAATTTTTCGAAGGTTGTGATGCCTGCAAAATTAAGCAAGAGTTCAATCTTGGGACCAATGCCCCAGATTCTTTTCAGGTCGTCCAGTTCCTCTTCTTCCTCCTCTTTCTCCTCCTCGTCCTCTTTGGTTTCATTGGTTTCTTGATTTTCAAGATCGCCGCACTTCTTTTTCAACCGATTGACCTCGTTTCTTAGAATTTCAACCGTCTCTTGCAGTTCTTCTTCAGCTTCGGAGCAGATCCGTCGTTTTCGCCAGAAGAAGTAATCGATTGCCAGCTCAGCCAGCCAGCCTACTACCAGGCCGAAAACAAAAGGTTGCCAGGTCATAATGCAAACTCTTCCTCAAACTCCTGGATAAGCTCCAGAAGCGCTTCATTCTCCGGATCATACGCCCGCAGTTCTTCGACGATCGGTACAGCAGTTGAAAACGCACCCAGCAGGCAATGGCAGACGGCGATCTTGTAGAGGGTATCCGCGACTTTGCCGTAAATCATGACGGACTTCTCAAAATACAGAATGGCTTCTTGATAGAAGTCAAGGGCCAGCAGCAGATCGCCCAAATTGTCGGCCAAATCTTCCTGCTCGCCTAAGGGATAGTAGGTGTCCCAGATGCGCGGGATGGCGAGGAAGAGAGTCCAGCGCTCATTGTCGGAGATGGTGGGCAGGATTTCAAAGAGCCGGGGCAACATCTGCCGGAAGATGCGCGCGTCGTAGCCGCTTAGCCGGAGCACCGCCATCATATCCTGGTAGGATAAGGTGCTAAAATGCTGCTCGATCAGCTTTTTGAGGCTGAAATAATCATCAGGGCCATAGTCGTTGACAAAACGTTCATAGGCGTGGATGGTTTCGCGATAACTGGTGGGATTGGCTAGGAAGAACAGGCAGCCGAGGTCCAGGCTGGCCTGTTGGTGGCGGGGTAAGAAGGCCAGCCCACCTTGCCAGGTGCAATATTGGCCCAAGGCATGGTAATTGACGGTGAGGGAAAAACTGCCGTGGGTGGCTAACTGCGGCGCGGGGTGGTTGTCCAAGTTCGACAGGTGGTGCTCGCCTCGATCCGCCGTCAAGAGAAGCAGCCCCTGCTGCGAGAGTTGGTGCAAGCGCTCCAAACAACGGATGCCGATGTGGGGGAAGAGGAGATGGGTGCGAGAAAGCCGCCGGCGATAGCTTTCCAAAAGGTTGTTGAGGATTGGCTCTTGGGGATAGATGGGCGGCCGTGCCGCTGCGTAATCATAATGGAGTTGCAGAGATTCGATTAGGGCAGCGGTGGATAATGTTGCCGGGTCGACCTGGGTGGCCAGGCTGAGCAAACAGTGGAAAATAGCCTGATCTTCGATCCGAAAGAGCTCTTGCGGAATGGTGTCGAAAAAATAGTTGGCGATGACGATCAGCGGCTGCGAGAGCGTCTGTGTCTGGATGGTGATGCCAGCGGATTTCAGGAAGAGTTCGTGGCCGGTTTCCACATCGAAGAGGGCGAAATCGAGCCAGCCTTGGCCGAGATAGGGTTGCAGACGGGGATGCTCTTGCCAAAAGGCCAGATTGGCCGCGGTGAAGTCGCTGAGTACGTAGCAGAAGGGGGGCAGCGGAATGGCGCTCTCTGCGTAATACTTCTCGAAGTGCTTGAAGAAATGGTAGCAGAGCCGCCCGTGTCCGGCCCCCAGTTCCAACAGATAGACCGTCTCCATTCGTTGACCTCGCAGGGACAAATCGCGCAAAAAGGCCAACACCAGCTCGGCATAGGTTTTGCCTACGACCGGATTGCTGGTGATATAGTGGGGCACTTCGCCGCTGCGCCAGGCCTCGATGCCGGCATTGCTGAAATAGTCGCGCTGCAGTTGCCAGATCAGGCTTTGGGAGAAGGGCCGTTGGCTTTCAAGCTGGGGCATAGATAGTGGGGCTTCCGTTTTCCGGCGGCCATGCTCGAGCGCGTTTTGTTGATGCCCCTACGGGACTCCGTACCAAACGCAGACGCACTGCCTTTGCGCGTGCCGCGTGTCCATTTCCTTGTAGCTCAGCGTTTCTTTGGTTTCGTACAGCGTCCAATGTGTAGGTGGAGATACTTTCTAGGCCGGTTTTGAGGCTATCCGTCGTGCCAGGTTGGGCGGGTGTCCACCTGGCGGATGGCGCGTTATGGCTCTGTGGACTTCGCCCTGCATTGGCTTGCCGCCGACGCACGATGACCTTCGACCCGCGCTTAGCGCCGTGGAGTCGGGACGCATTGGCTTGCCTGTTGACCGCATTGATTTCATGTTCCAGTTCTAAGAGTCGGTTACTCAATGTTCTTTCCCATACAACGCGCACCTACTGTGCTGGTCGTCCCGCCCTATCTAAGTGCCTCAATGGTCTAATGCCAAGTGAAAGCAGTACAAAGAACACAACGGTAGCTTTTCATGACTCTCTTAATGAAGGCGTCACCTCCATGTCTGACTTTCCTATCCAAAATCTAATTTGTATTCTTGAATCTTTGTTTCGCCTCCTAGCTTCTGTACAATCCTTTCAGGGATCGGTCCTCCTGCTTCACCTAGGTTTACTAAATTGTTACCAATGAAGTCGTGGAATATACCGACCTGCTCCTCGAACGTCCGGCCACCGTGGCTCGCTGCATAGTAAAAGTTGATATTCTCCTCTGAATGTCCCCTCAGCATTTCCTGAATTAACGCCGCTTTAGCAGCCCGATTTTGCGCTTCGCGTCCCCATAATACGTCATTAAGTGATTGTCGTTGCACAATCGCACGGTCAACCCGGCTTAGGGCGTCAAGCATGTTGGCCCACACTGCTGCCATTGCCTCGTCATATAACCCCGGAATCGCCGGGAGGCCAACCGCCCTTGTCCTTCGCTTCACGTCCTTATCCTCTACTGGAATCGGCCGTGGGGCCCATTGTGTCAATATAGGGTGGGACACTTCAGACTCAGAATTTAGTGTAGAATTCACGGGCGAAGAGGAACATCATGACACAAAAACAGACAGACAAGATCAGTGAAAATGGCATCGGTCCGAACCAAAAGACCTGATCCGGAAGTAGTCCCCAAAGCCAAACGGCGAACGTTTACGGCCGCTTACAAATTGTGGGTGCTGGAAGAAGCGGATAAATGCCGCCGACAACCGGGGCAAATCGGAGCCTTACTCAGACGGGAAGGATTGTATTCATCCCATCTAACCACCTGGGGCCGGCAACGGGAAGCAGGCCAGATGGATGGGCTGAAACCACGAAAACGGGGTCGCAAACGAGATGAAGAAGCAGCCGAAATGAATCAATTACGACGGGAAAACCAGCGATTAACCCGTCAACTGGAGCAGGCAGAGCTGATCATTGAGGCTCAAAAAAAACTCTCGGAGATATTGGGTATCACCCTGGAACAGCCGACGGACGCATTGAAATGAGAGCAACGGTGACCGAATTGGCGCAAAAAACAAACATCAGGCAGGCGTGTGACCGGCTGGGGTATCCGCGCAGCAGTTACTATCGTCAGCAGCAAACAAAACCAGCCGTTACCAAACCACGTCCGGCCAAGCCGTCGCCACGGGCGCTGCCAACGGTCGAGCAGGAAGCGGTACGGGAGATGCTCAACAGTGACCGCTTTGTCGACAAGTCGCCGCGACAGATGTATGGCGCCTTGCTGGATGAAGACCAATACCTTTGCTCGGTGAGTACGATGTATCGGATACTCAGGAAACATGATGAAGTCCGGGAGCGGCGTAACCAGAAGCGACATCCCACCTACAAAAAGCCGGAGTTGCTGGCAACTGGACCCAATCAGGTGTGGTCTTGGGATATTACCAAGCTGCGGGGGCCAGTGCCCCATGTTTATTACTATATGTATACGCTTCTGGATATCTTCAGTCGATACGTGGTGGGCTATATGATTGCCACCCGCGAACTGGCTTCCCTGGCTCGTCAATTGGTGGCCGATACCTGTGCCAAACAAGGGATTGCACCAGAGCAACTCATTCTGCATGCTGACCGGGGCAGTTCCATGACCAGCAAGACCCTGGCGTTACTCCTGGCAGACCTGGGCGTAGGCAAGAGCCACTCCCGCCCGTATACCTCCGATGACAATCCCTTTTCGGAGGCTCAGTTCAAAACAATGAAATATCGTCCTGATTATCCCGACCGGTTTGGCTCACCGCAAGACGCCCGGTCCTGGGCGCACCCGTTCATTCATTGGTACAACAACGAACATCGCCACACCGGGTTGGGGCTGATGACACCAGCCGCTGTGCATTATGGACTGGCGGCCGAATTGACCGTCCAACGCCAGGCAACCTTGCAAGCTGCTTATGAAAAGCATCCCGAGCGCTTCGTGAGAGGGTTGCCCACAGCGCCGAAGTTACCAACGGCTGTTTGGATTAATCCGCCGCCGGGAAAGGACATGTAGTCGTCGTAGGGGCTGTGGGTAAGTGGGCAAGTCGGAGTCGGCGAAGAATTGTCCACTTATCCAGCAGCCCAGGTAGGTGAGCGAGAGTTTGCTCACTAATTTATCAATTTTGGTGTCTCATTGCTATTGACACATTCCGGTCTCAATTCTTACTTGGTTACCATAAAGTTCTAGATCACTGCCTTTCCCAAAGGCATGTTAAAAGGACGATGGCGATGTGTATTGTTCAGTAATACGTGTTACTGTCTGTGTCCGATTGGCCGGTTACTTGCTACCGGTCGTTAATACAAGACAAGCAACGATAACAACCCTAGTTAGAGTGTGTACTCGTCTCGACTTACTGCGCTCTCAATAACCTTAAAGCCTGGTGGATGAATTAAGTAGCCACTATCAGGTTATTATTTACAGTGATAGAAGCCGAAGTAAAGCTATTAATTTTTGATGTACAAAATTGGCAAAGCAATACAAATCTACGGAAATTACAGCGGCTTGAGAACTTCAGTTGGTGGAAACAAGAACTAATTTAAGTTTAAGCAATAATTTGATTAAAGATACTACAATTGACTGTCAGATGATCCTAACAAACTCAATTTTTCTTATCAATATTGTGAATTAATTCACAATAACCTGTTTGAAGCTTAACTGTTCCTGGAAATCGAAGTGCGTTTCAGGGTTAAGTCAGTCTGTGGGAAACCATAATTCTCAAAGGGAACCCGACTTGTTTTCCCGGCTTAGTTCAACATCGTTTATGCGACGGCTGAGAGGCTGGTCTTTGATCGTTCTATTTGACGCGCCGCATGAAACCTTATTTCGTTCAATTATAAAATCAAGCAGAAATGCTTGAGTTGTTTGTCCCGCTGATCTTGGGCACTAATCTGCCTAATGGGACGTTTGGCTGTTTCAACCCAACCTGTGGGCATTCATGAAGATAATTCTGGAAAAATCATAACATTATTCGTGTCCAGCTCCCAATGACATCCCTTCCACATACCGATGTATAAATTCCAGATCGGTATCAAGATCAATTTGCTCCGCTTTTTGCGCAATTTCGATGGCGCGGGCATACCCGGCGTCAGATAAAAAGCCGGCTGCACCCAGCCCGGCGCCATTGGGGATATTTTCAATGACCTCGAGCGCTACCGGGGGAATTAAGCCGATAGCTCGCGCCGCCTCAATTTCGATTTGGCCGCCGAAGGATCCGGTCAATATCACGCGAGTCATATCTTGGGGCCGCAGATTCAGACGGCCCATTAAGATGTTGATCGTGGCCAGGATAGCGCCTTTTGCTTTTTGCAGCTCGCGAATGTCCCATTGAGTTAGATACAGGGTTCCATCGGGCGTCAAGGGGATGGCGCGTCCTTTACGGCCGTTGCTCAAAACAAAGGTGGGTAAGCACAGGTGGGTTTCGGGGTTGATACGGCCGTTGCGCTCAATCACATCCGCCTTGCGCAAGACATTGGCGACGCTGAGCAGGCCTGATCCGGTTAATCCCACGGGAGGTTGGTCATTGATCGTGTTCAGCACAAGCCGGCCCCCGGCCATGCTAACGCCGGTGACAGCGCCATCTACGGCTCGGGAGCCGCAGGAGATATTGACCCCTTCAAAGGCCGGGCCGGCAGCCGTGGAAGCCGTCAAAATGCGGCTGCCATCGGTAACCATTACCTCCCCATTGGTGCCTAAATCAATAGCAGCCATCGGCCCGTCAGCCTTATCGAAATCAAAGTAGGCCAGGCAAGCCAGAGCGTCAGAACCCACGAAGCCGCCGATGAGTGGGGGCAGAGCTACGCTTGTTTTTGCGGGCAGGATGCCCACCATCAAGTCGGCGGCATCGTCGATGGAACCAATAGAATAGGGCTGGAATGGGGTTCCGGTCAGGCTGCCGACGGGTAACTGAGCCAACAGATGATGCATGGCCGGATTGCAAACGATGACGGCGCGTTCAATGCGGTTCCGAATTCGATTAGACAGCTTCAGGGAATCAATGGCCTGGTTGATGGAAGATAGGGCAAGGCGATGCAGACGATCAGCATCGGCTGCATCTTTTTCGGCGGAGGCCAGGCGAGAGATGACATCAGCGCCGTAAACAGATTGCTGGTTGAGGCTGGCCGCTCCGGCGCATACCTCGCCATTGTCGAGCATCGTCAGAAAAGCGGCGACGGTGGTAGAACCGAGATCGATGGCCAGGCCCAACGGCGCGTCCCGCTGTCGCTTATAGCGATTGCTTACTCTGAAGCTCTTGTTAGAATAAACCACCACCGGCGCGAGCACGACCCGTGCATCTGCAGCTATTCGCGTTCGGCAAGCCAACCGGTTACCTACGGCAAGTTCTCCATCTGTCAAATGCTCACGTTCAATATCGTCTGGCGGCAGCATGCCGCCTTCGTTGAGAACTTTGCACTTGCCGCAGGTACCGCGCCCGGCGCAAGGCTGCTCCAAGGGCAACTCCAATTCCGCTATCGCATCTCCCAAGAGCGCGCCGATCTCTGTTTTTGTTTGCCGTATTTGGTCGCCGATAATAACTGTTAGCTCAGGCATTTATTTCAAGACTTTTTTGGTTGGCGGTAATGTGTGATGTAGCGCATCGAGTATTCATCACGCCCCAGTATCAAGTCGATAGCGCGGATGGCGCTGGTGAGCATGACCACCGCACGCATCACCTCCGGTCCATCAATGCCGGGAACACCCACATTGATATCCAGTACATCAGCTCCCGCTTGAATCTGACTGTCAGCCTGCTCGTTCAATCAATCGCTCCCTCGTTTCTAACCCGGTATAGCATTTCGCCCGCTTTGGGTACATACAAAACGCCTTCATCATCCTTGCCTTGCCATTTGGCTACGTCGATTTCATCCGGATTTTGGTAGCCGAGCGCCAGTTGGTTACAATCTTCCGGCGATAGTTGGGTGGCCAGGGAGACGTTTGCTCGGGGGTATTCGATCCCGTTTTCAAAACGGCCGTCGCCTCTCACATGCGTGCTATGCGCTAATACGCCCAGCGGGATATGCTTAAAACGATCCCATTGTTGCAAAAAATAGGGCAGCACGTGGTAGCCGATCTCATAAATATACTTGCCATGCACATGGCTTACAACATCCAAATGCGGTGCGTAGATGATCAGCTCTCCCCCTGCCGCCAGCGCCGGCTCCAGCTTGTACATCGCTTTGCCGGCCGTCCAAAGTTCATCATACATCGGTGCTGCCTGTGACAAAACGCGCTTAAAGGGTTCGTCTACCCAAATAATATGCCTTGCGGACGACAAATCGGCCGCCGCGCTCCACGCCGAGAGATAATCGCCAATAAACATCCCGGCCAGACCTTTTCCAACCACCACCAGGGCAATCAAAGTAGTCGGCGTGAGTATATGTTCTGCAGCGGCATGGATCATGGCTCGCACCGGCGTCTCTTTGATGCCAATCGTGCCTCGCACCCCGGCCAAGGCGCCCAACCAATGGGTCACATTGATCATATCTGCGGCCGAGACTCCTGGGAAAAAGTATTTGGCGCCCCCCGAAAAGCCGACCACTTCATGGGGGAAGGTCGGTCCCAGTATGATGACATGGTCATATTCCAGAACAAGACGATTGATGGTAACGGCCGTGTCGCCTCCGAGCGTAGGGTGCCAGTTATCGCCCGCAATCTCCTGAATTTGTGATTGGGGCAGCGTGGCAATTTGCGTTAGGGCGTCCGGATTATCCCATTCATGGTTCAGCAAACCGATTTTTCTATAGGTTGTTTGCCGCTCTTCGCGCGATATTCCAACCAGTTGATTCAATTGATCAGACGCCAGTGATGGATGAGTTCCCAAAGCCACCATGAAGTCAAGCTGTCTGGCATCGTGCAATAGCGCCACAAGGACGCGGAACAGCATCGGCAAGGGGATGGTGCGCGTGTGGTCGGGAATGAGGATGAGAATCTTTTGACCACTATGCTTGCCCTCTAAACCGCTGGTTAATGTTTGACGAATAACATCGTCTTTTAGAAGTTGTTTATCCGGAGCGACTGCCTGTATTTCTATCATCTTTTTATTCCAATTTGCCGAGTCATTTCAGGTAACTCCCAGAAAGTTTTTTGAATTCCTCAAGGAAACCACAGATTTCCAACTATGTAAATAACCTCCGGGAGGTTCAATCTACGGCGCAACTATTCAAATCAAACCTCCCGGAGGTTGGTTTTCCTGCATGGTGGTGCGCCGCCGTTCATGAAGTCTCCTCTTATTTTCAAAGATTTTCTGCGGTTTACCTGTTCGCACTAACCATAGCCTAGACGCCACTATAAGCCGCAAAGCCGCCATCGATTGGCAGCACGACGCCGGTAACGAAGGCCGAAGCCGGTGACAACAGCCATAAAACGGCGCCGAGCAAATCTTCCGGCGCACCAAAGCGGGCCATTGGCGTATGGTCAATGATCTGCTGCCCGCGGTCGGTTAATTTACCGCTCTCTTCATCTGTTAACAAAAAACGATTTTGTTTGGTCAGGAAAAAGCCGGGAGCGATGGCATTCACGCGAATGTCGGGCGAATATTCCTGCGCCATATGGACGGCCAGCCACTGCGTAAAATTACTCACACCTGCTTTTGCTGCCGAGTAACCCGGGATACGCGTCAACGGCGTGAAGGCGCTCATCGAGGAGACATTGAGAATGATCCCCTCTCCTTTCGCGGCCATGACGCGCCCAAACACCTGGCTGGGCAGTATCGTACCGACGATGTTTAGATCAAAAACGAAGCGCAGCGCTTCATCAGGTAAGTCGAAGAAGGCGACATCGGCGCTGGTAGTGGCCTTGGGGTGGTTGCCTCCGGCTGCATTGATAAGTATATCTATGTCTCCGAATGTGGCCTGGATGTCAGAAACGGCCGTTTCTAAATGCTCACGTACTAATACATCGCCATAAACAACCATGTACTTGCCCGGTCCGGCGTCCATCGGTTTTTTTAATGTTTCGGGGAGGTTTGGATTGCGGTCCAAAACGGCAACGTTGGCTCCACAGCCGACCAGGGCACAGGCCATTTCACCACCTAGCACACCGGTACCGCCGGTGATAACGACGGTTTTGTCGCTAAAATCGTACCATTGGGTAACTTGTTGTAGATTCATAATTTTATTTTCTATCTTGATCGTCTGATAGGTAATCGGCAACAATATTTCAGAAATAGAATCGCAACGGCCGTTGGGCGGCAATTCCAATTTGGAGCTTATCCCTCTCTCAGTGTCTTGTCTGACCGACAGGCTATCTCGATCGTGCAGTTGGGTAGAAAATTAGATTTCAAATTTTCAAGCGACTGTTCTCGATCTTCCCTACCTTGATCTGATAAAAAGATTTGCTCACAGTAAACCGCAATATCTTCAATGATGCGCTCATACCGATAATACGCCATCCCAATTGCGTCAATCTTCGTCGGGCCATACCCTTGATAGAACAAGGTTTCTTCTTCCTTTAGTGAGTGTCCGTTACCTCCCAGACCCGCGCCAACGAACATCAAATCTCGCTCTTTGGGGGCAAAAATCAGCGTATCCCAATCGACCATGTATAGCGCGCCATTGACATCAATCAAAAGATTCCACGCGTGAATATCTGCGTGGCACAAAATAAATTCCGGGGATTGCGCCTCAAGTGCTTGTGCGAGCCGTTCAGACCGATTGACAAGTTCAAGCGTTTCATTACGTTTGGTTTTCAAAAAAGCTGCCAATTCTACCGCAACAGGTTCATTAAAAGTTTGATTCTCAATACGCTCAAGAAACAACTTTACTATGTCGCGCCACTGAGGAGAGAATGTTTCCCGTCTTATACTATTTGTTATTGCCGAGGGGATATTAGCGGTATGAAATCTTTTAAGAGCTGCCCCAAATTCGACCCTTTGTCGATCCGACAAATTAACTTCAAAGCCATTGCGCCCTTCCACAAAAGGGTAAAGTATCACTTTGAAGGGGTCCAAGTTTGTCCAGAGTTGTCCCGCTTGGGTTATGAGAGATGGGATAATCTGCTTGATACCTATATCGCTAAGAAATTTGGGAACTGCTACGGAGGCTTGGTCAAAATCCCCTCGCCTTAATTTTACAAAGTAAGGCCTTTCATCGTCTGCAACAACGCGATACACGGCTGTACTCAGATCGGCGCCAAGCGGAAGAAAAGCGATTTTATCAACGCTCAATCCATATTCATTCTTTAAACAGGCGACAATTTTTTCGTCTTTGATGTCAGGTTTTTCTAGCATAAAGTTTATTATTCCAAAAAATTTTTAGATAGGTGATTTAGATTATGCCGTATACCGCCCAACTTATTTTTCAACAGTCATTTTGCAAAACGGCCGTAAATGTCGCGCAAAGTGCGTTTCCAATCCCGCCCGGTAAGCGGCTTCGTGGGCGGCAATAAATTCGGCCAGATATTGGCCATATTCATCCAGTATCGAGCCGAACGTGACATGCAACAACTGCCGCGAATCAAACTGTTCTAACAAATCAGGTAATTGCCCATCTGCTAATTGATCGCTTGGTGGCACTTTTTGTGGCTGACAGTCGAGGAAATAAGTTTTGCGGTCTTTTTGGAAATTTTTATGCGCCAGATCCAACATCTTGCGGAAAAGCGGCGGGTCCTGGCGAGCGATGACGCGCAGCGCTTCCAGGTAACTCGTTCCAGCCGTTTTCACATGCACGTAACCCTGGGCATACTCATGAATGATGCCATAAATGCTGAACTTATCGGAGCCGGTGTGGATGCTGATCTTGTAACTGTCGAAGTGATGCAGAATAGCCATATGCTTGACCAACTCCGCTTTAAACGCGTTGATATCACCAATATAGTCAACTCCTTTTTGGAATTTGCCTACAAAACGGGGCGCCAGGCTTACCACCGGAATTCCGCGCGCGTGCAGCTCATTGGCGATAAAGAAATGTTCATTGATTGAGGTGGGCGTATCGGTTTCGTCTATAGACATTTCCAGGTCGTAGCCTCGGCCGGCCATCTTTGCATCAAGGGCTGTGGCAATAGCGGCCGTATGCAAAATCGCGCTTCCATACTTCACCAATGCCCGCAGAAAAGTTTCCTCATCGAAAACCAGGGTCAAATCATCGAGTGAAAGAGGCCCCGCGCAATAGTGCGCCTTCATCGTTTTGTAGTCAGTTCCGAACCGTTCCCAAGGCAACTGCGCTGCTTTTTTCTGTAATATTTCCGGACTGTCTGTTTGCGCTTCATTGTCCACGTAGTCGCTGGGGTCTATGGTGTAGAAAGTGTAACCAGCCGCAATAAATGGCGACAGGTCGCTCTCTTCCTTAACATGGTCGGCATCCGCGCCCCAGGGTTCGCGCCATCCTTCCTGGAAAACACCCCACATCGCATCATCCAGAACCTCCTGCGGGCTGCGTCCGGTGCGCGTGTTTTCACGCACTGACTGTTGGGCAAAAATAGGTGCGATGGTTTTGTCTGGATCGACAGCGCACAGCGAAGCAATATGTCCTGGCGTTGCTGAACCAAGCCGGTCGCCAAAGCCAAAGGAGGTTTGCCGCCCCATCGGTTCAGGGTTAAGCCAACTAAGTCGCGATCTTATTTCGGCCGCATTTGAGGCGGTTAGATCGCACACCAGGTATCCATTCTGTATTTCACCGTCTAAACCTTCCGTGTCACCTTGAACCAGCAATCGTTTTTCGCCAGTTGCCGTCAATTTTGCCAGGGCATATGTGGTGTGATGTTGGGTGACCATCGAGTCAGGGTAAATATTACCTTGTGGGAAAAAAAGCGTGGCCATTATTTCAGCTCCGGGTTGAGCGCAGGGCGCCCAACACATTTAAGATTCGCACTTATTGTTTTTTATAAATTGTAGGCTTCTTTTGCTAAATCATAGGCCAGGGCGCGCACCATCTCGTAAGCATCTTCTTCGTCGATAATGCCGCGCACAGTTAATCCGGCAATCCAATTAGCGCTTGCCCTTCGCCAGACATCATGCCGCGCCGGGATAGAAGGATAGGCGCGCGTATCGTCGTTAAAGCCAGCCGTGTTGTAGAGGCCGGCCGTTTCCATCACCTGATCGAAGTAGCGGTAAATGCCGTTCAGGCTGTCGTGAAACCACCAGGGCGGACCAAGTTTCAACGCCGGATAGTGACCGGCGAGGGGAGCCAGTTCGCGTGCATAGTTTGTTTCGTCGAGGTTGAACAGGATAAGCGTGAGTTTGGGATTGTTGCCATAAGCGGACAGCAACGGCCGTAACCCACGCGTAAACTCCGTCGTGATTGGAATATCAGCCCCCATATCCGGTCCAAATCGCTTAAAGATAACAGGATTGTGGTTACGATATGATCCGACGTGCAATTGCATTACCAGGCCATCGTCAATACTCATCCGCGCCATTTCCATCAGCATATGACCGGTGAACTGCTGCGCGTCAACGGCCGTTGCCGTGCCCTGCAAAGCGCGTTGGAAAATAGTTTCTGCCTCAGCCGCGCTCAACCGATTTGTATAGGCAGTCAGCGCAGCATGATCAGTCGCTTTGGCCCCGTTCGCCTTAAAAAAAGCACGTCGATTTTCCAAGACTTTAATAAACGAACGGTAACTGTTGATGTCGCTGCCGGAAACTTCTTCCAGAGCGGCAACATGGTCGCGCCAATTAAGCGTGTCGATGTTGACAACATTATCGGGGCGGAATGTGGGTAGGATACGGCCGTTCCAGCCCGATGCTTGAATTGCTTGATGAAACGCCAACGTATCTGTCGCCGCATCCGTCGTACATAACACCTCGATGTTGAAGCGTTCATACAGCGTCCGCGGCCTAAATTCAGGGGACTTTAGTTTGGCGTCGATCTGATCATAAATCTGTTGTGCATTCGTCCCGTTGAGTTTCTCTTGAACCCCAAAAACAAAAAACAGTTCGTCCTGCAGCCACATACCGGAGGGCGCGCCACGGAACAGATGCCTATTTTCGGCGAATATCTGCCAGATTTTACGATGGTTTTTTTCAACAGGGCCGCCATCAATGCGCGGCACGCCTAAATCTTCCAAAACGATACCTTGCGAATAAAGCATACGGAAAATGTAGTGGTCAGGAATTATCAGCAGTTCGGTGGGCGAACCAAAGTTGAAATCCGGGTCGGTAAACAACCGTGGATCCACATGCCCATGTGGGCAAACCAATGGCAAATCAGCGAGCGATTTATAAAGGTCGCTGGCCACTTTTCGCAGTGTAGGATCAGGATCAAAATAGCGTTCTTCTGAAAGCTGTTGTGGTTGGGTCATAATCAGGACTCCTTTGTCCTGGTTAGCGGTCAGCTAATCAGCTAGATGACTAGCTAACCGGCTGAATGCTTAATACTGCCAGGTGCGGGCCGCATGCAAAAGTGCATCGATATTCTCAGCTGGTGTACCAGGCGAAACGCCCCCGCCGAAAGAAAGAATCATACCGCCACCCGGCGCGGCTTTGTCCAGACATGACAGTGCAGCCTGTGCGACTTGTTCTGGCGTCCCGCGCACACCCAAATCTAACGGTGCTACATTACCCATCAGGGCCACACGATGTCCCATTTTGCGCTTAACATCCGCAATATCTGCTGTGTGCGAAAAATTGAAGACATCAAAACCGGCCTCGGCCAGTGCGCCATGCAAATGCCCACATGGCGTATCGTTATGATAAATTTTTATCAGACCATCAAATTCGCTGAAGATACGCTGCAAATGCGGCGCGACAATTGCCTTGTAATGTTTGGGGGAAACCATGCCCACAATATCGTCCAGCAGCATAATGCCTTCCGGCTGACGTAACCTTTTCAGTTGGGCATGTAACCAATTGATAATTGTCGTCGTAATTGTTTCCAGAAATCGATTTATTTCGGCCGGGTGCTCGATAAGACCTGTCATCAGATCGGTAATGCCCATCAAGAAACCGGCCGTTACCATCGGGCCGCGCGCGGCCACCATATTGATACCAAGCCCGTCAGCATTTAAACGGGATTCCATATGCTCATAGAGACGCAGCGCGAAGGGCATAAAACCATCTTCTTCTACATCAGGTAAAGGGGCGCCAGCCCAATGGTTGATGTCAGTCGTTACCGGCTCGATAGAGGGCGGCCGATCATGGTAAAAATGGTATCGTGCGCCAAATGCGGACGGCAGATCCACCATCCCGTACTCGACCCAAAAACCGGGAATCCAGACAGCATCAGGAAAACGATCCAAAAGGTCCAGATTGATCTGCAACCATTTTTCGGGAAACAGAAAATAGTCGAGCGTGTTGATGCCGGTGTAGCCTGGCAGCCAGGGACTATCAACGATGAGAGCAACCGGAACCTGATCCGGCTCTTCCAGATGCGCCGCTTGTTTAAAACGTTCCCAAGATGTGGTCATAATTTCCTCATTGGTTCCTAAATCGTTCCACCACCTCATACATGGCGAAGATATTTTCGTCAGGCGTGCCAAAATCCATATTGATGCAGCAAACGCCCACATTCTCCAGAGCCCCGGCAGCTCTCAGCAATTCTTCCGTATCTGCGGCGATCTCTTGCGGCGTGGTCTGGAGCATACGCACGGGATTTAGACGCAGGTTGAGAAACGTTTCGGGTAACGCTTTCCTGACAGCAACCACATCCGATCCCCAACCAACATCAACCATTGTCAACGGTAGTTCAGCATAGATTGCGGCAACTCTGTGGAGGTTGTCACCGCAATGATGGATGCCATATGGTTGAATACGTTCAGCCATGCGCTTTTCGATCGGCAGTTGCATTTCGCGATAGCTATTGGGCGAGATCATCTGCACTGAGCAGTTGGCATGCAAAAACAAGCGCGGATCGACATGTTCGACCATACGGTTGACCGATATCGAACATTCCCCGGTGCGCTGTCGCAAATAGAGGGCAACATCAACAATCAATTCACCAATAATGTCAAGAAAACGGCGCACGCGATCCGGGGCTTCATAGAAATCGAGAAAAAGATCCTGACCATAGAAGTGATAGGCAGCATTTAGTAATCCATCCGTATTCATGCCTCCCACCAAATATCCCCACTCCAACTCCAGGGCATCCATCTGGCGGATGAACTCGCTCATCGGCCAGGTAGTGCGAAAATCAGGTTTTTCAAACGCTTCAATCTGCACCGCGTCCATGTGGAGGGGCATCGGCTGCGGCGCAGCGTCTTGCTCGAAGCGAATTTGTGCGCCAAGCAAAGCCGGGATAATAAAACCGCCGGCGACATGCTGTGAGCCAATAATTGGCCGCCTTTGGGGGTCCGGCTCACCCATGCCCAATTCGCCAAAACGTTCATGCAAGACTCGCCGCATGATGACATCATTGTGGATGCGGGTTTCCGGATCAAAATAAAAGGATTCATCGAATGAGATACCGGTGGTTTGGCGCCACCAGTTAGGGTTAAACACAAGTTCGATGGGAATGAATTGATCCGCAACAATGGTGGTCATGTCATATTGCTCCACGCCAGTCCTGTCAGGTTTGCTCAAGCAGGAAATGCTCTAATGGGGAAACCTGACAGCTCTTTACTACGGAACAGCCATTTCATACGCCGTAATGATTTCGTCAATAAGTGTGTTCATGTGTTCATCTACTTCTTGTCGCGCCGGATCGGCAGCATACCAGGCAACTATCTCGCGAGCGCCCCAGGAAAAAGGGATGGTGCAGGCGAAGTCCGGAACCAGTCGTTTTATTTTGCTGTTGTCGAAAATCATGCTGTTCGACTTATCACCCAGTAATCCTGCGCCAATCTCGGCATTGTAGGCGGCAACCAGGTCTGATGGCACATGCACCAGCCGCGGCTTCACGCCTAATGCCTGACCCATTATTGCATAGATTTGATTCCAGTTAAGCCATTCGTCAGACGTGATGTGAAATGGCTCTCCAATTGCCCTGGAATTGCTCAGTAAGGGTACGAATCCTTTGGCAAAATCTTTGTGGTGGGTCAATGTCCAAAGCGAAGTGCCATCACCGTACACCAATACTTGCTCACCCTGAATCATACGCCGAAGGGTTGTGTAGCCGCCAAACAGCGGTATCTTGCTGGGATCATAGGTATGCGATGGTCGCACGATGGTCATTGGGAATTTGTTGTACCGGTAGGCCAGTACCAGCAGTTCCTCACAGGCGATTTTCTGCCGCGAGTAGTCCCAATAAGGATTATCGAGCAGGGTGGATTCCTTCACGGGCAGATTGCTGGGCGGCGTCTGGTAGACGGAAGCAGAACTGATGAAAATGTATTGGCCTGTACGGCCGTTAAACAAATCAACATCACGCTGGACATCTTCAGGCGTAAAAGCAATCCAATCCACTACAGCATCCCAAGTATGCTCCGCCAGCACATCCCCGATGGCGGGATCATTGATGTCGCCAACTAATTGGTTGACGGCTTCCGGTACGGCACGCTCCGTACGTCCGCGATTGAGCAAGTAAAGTTCGATGCCTTGTTTTACTGCCAATTCCGTGCAAGCGGAGCTGATAACGCCTGTGCCGCCGATAAAGAGTACTTTCATGATTAAAGTCCTTAAAGACCCAAAGGGTTTTGAAAATCCTTTGGGTCTACGCGTAAACACCAAATTCTTGCAGCGCTTCCCACATGGCCAGGATATTTTGCGGGGGCACATCGGCCTGAATATTGTGGACAGTATTAAAGACATACCCTCCACCAGCCGCCAGGGCCTCGATATTGCGCCTTACGTCATCCTTAACCTCCTGTGGTGTGCCATTGGGCAGGATGCTTTGGGTATCGACGCCGGCACCCCAAAATATTAGATCCCGGCCATATTCACGTTTGAGTTCGATAGGGTCCATGCCAACGGCCGTTGCTTGTACCGGATTAAGAATATCAACACCGATCTCAATAAAATCAGGGATCAACGGCCGTACATTACCATCCGAGTGGAAAAAACGTTTTGCATGTGGTGCCAAAGCAGCCTGTAATTCGAAAATCTGTCTGACACGTGGCTTTAGTTGTTGCCGAAACATCTTTGGCGAAATCAACTGTGAATGTTGTGTGCCATAATCGTCAGCATAGGTAACAACATCGACAACATCGCCCAATTCTTCCAACGCTGTCTGCCAATAGGAAAGCTTCAGCTCAAGTAATTTGTCAAACAAAATACCAGCTTTCTTTTCATCCAGGCTCATCAAAATCAGCAGATTTTCCATGCCGATCATACGCTGCGCGAATTCAAAAATACCGGCAAATGCATCTTTGAGGACCACAGCATATCCCGCCGCACGATACTGTTCAGCTTGCTGGCGCAGTCCTTCTACGCGCCAACGCGCACCCATGTCGGGCCAGGGAAATTGTTCGATCTCCACTTCGCTCACGTCAAATTTGGGCAGGGGTACCTCGACGATGCTGTAGTAGAAGCCGCCTTCCTTGGGCATGTGGTGGGTGATGCCCCATTCGTCATGATAGGCCCAATAGCTGCCGGCATCCACCTCGTTGATCCCCCAATTGTGGCTGTTGAGCGGATAGAGTCCACGGAAATCAATGCCCAGACGCTCGGCCAGGTCGTCCTCGATGTATGCTAGTTGTTGGATGGCGTCACAGAGGTCAACGGCCGTTTCCGGCAATCCCAAAGCCTGGCGTAAATTCCGATAGGCAATTTCATGGATGCCAGTTACCTGAACACTGCCAAGATCAAACGGGATGCGGTCAGGCTCGCGGTGATCAAGGGCGGTCAGTGCCCGTTCTCGTGAATTCATAGCGATGGAAACCCTTGTGCGGCAGCGTCAAAGTCTAAATACAGATGGGCATGTGGAGTTTGTCTTAAGATCGAAGCGGGACACAACTCGCTGATCGGCCCGTTCAACGTCTGATAGACAGCCTGAGCTTTACGTCTTTCGGGTACGATGCAAAGAACATATTCGGCCGATAACAGCGCCGGAATGGTCAGCGTGATGGCATGGGTCGGCACTTCATCCAGGCCGCTGAAATGCCCTTCACCCACCTGCTGCTTGCGCGAGACCTCATCCAGGCGCACAACTTTCACCCAAACGGGGTCGTCGAATTCGGCGAAGGGTGGATCGTTGAAGGCGATATGACCATTTTCGCCAATGCCAATTGCACATAAGTCAGCGGGAAAGGCCCGCAGTAAGGCAGCATATTCTGAACAATCAGCTTCCAATTGCCCTGCGCGTGCTTTTACGGGATAAAAAGCGGCCGGCTTTGGAATATGGTCGAGTAATCGGCGGCGCAAAAAGGTCGGGAAGCTGGCTAAATGGCCCTCCGGCAAACCGATATACTCATCCATGTGGAAAATAGTGACTGCGGACCAGTCGATCCCGCTTAGCTCTCGCAGCGTTTCTAAAAAGGTCAACTGCGAGTTCCCCGTAGCAATGATGATATTGGCAGCGCCCTTTTTTGCAATAGCGGCTTTGATTACCTCGGCCGCGTCAAAGGCGGCGGCCTGCCCCATCTCCTCATTCGTTTTGTAGACAGTAATAGGCAGCGAGTCAACTCTCGTTTCCAATATTGCTTCTGTTGTCAAAATGTTCCTCCTTCATGACGATGAATCAAATTCCGGTTCAGCAGCCCAACGGCCGTTTATCAGCGTGCCCCAGGCCGTAAAATCATCATTAAAAATAGCGATATCGGCATCCTTGCCCTTTTCCAGGCTGCCTTTGCGATCCGCGACGCCGATGACACGGGCCGGCGTTAGCGCAGCCATGCGAATCACTTCCGGCAAAGGAATGCCGACGTGTTCAATGAGAATCGGTATCATGTCGTTGACCAGGGTCGTGCTGCCGGCAAAACACGAGTGGTCGAACATCATGCCCACGCCGTTATGGACTTCGTACGCCATCTCGCCCATTTGGAACCGCGAACCTTCCGGCAAACCAGCGCCGCTGGTTGCATCTGAGATCACACACAGTCGGTCAGGGCCAATGCATTTGTAGGCCAGTTTCATCAGCGTAGGCGGCAAATGTTTATTATCGCAGATCATTTCTACAGTCAGATCGTCGTAGGTCAGCGACACCTCCAACAATCCTGGTTTGCGCCAGGGACCTTCGCGCACTGTAGTAGATTGCGCGCTCCAGATGTGGATGATGTGTTTCAAGCCGCTCTTAATTGCCGCAGCAATCTCATCCTCTTTGGCCGAACTGTGACCGGCGGCGGCAACGATGTCTAAGGCCGCGAGGCGGCTTGTTAGTTCTAAGGCGCCTGGCAGCTCCGGCGCATAGGAAATCATACGGATGACGTCATGGTGCGCCAGTAATTGTTCAACCGTGCCGTCATCGGGATTACGAATATTGGCCGGGTCTTGCGCGCCTGCCTGCGGCAAACTGAAATAGGGGCCTTCGAGATGGACGCCAAGTACCTGTGCACCGTCACGCGCTTCAGACATCCACCGGCGGCTGAATTCGAGACAATCTACGAGGTTGGGAATCGGAGCTGTGGCCGGAGTCGCCAGCAGCGCTGTCACTCCTCGCCGTGCGTTCGCGCGCGTGATAACGCCAAAGGCTTCGGCAGTTGGTTCGTTAAAGGTATGGCCAAGTGCGCCGTGTGTGTGTATGTCGATCAGACCGGGGACGATGATTCGGCCGTTTACATCAACCTTCTCAATTTTTTCACCCAGCTCATCAAGATTTGTAATGACGGCGATTTTCGAGCCATCTATAATCAGGGCTTTCCCAATTTCCACTGTTTGCGGCAATACGATACGGCCGTTTACCAAAGCAAACCGTTCACCAACCTGCTTCATGATATTTCACGCTCCCCTGCTAATGGCCCGACCGGAGCAAAACGAAACATACCATATTGCGCCTGAACCATCGTTTCGTCGCCGGTCTGACGCATAATTTGCCACATCCTGGCCGCCATGTTCTCCAGAACCGGTTGCTTAACGGGATTGCCGGCCAGATTGTTTAGTTCATGGGGATCAGCAGCCAGATCATAGAGTTCGTCTTCATCAAAGCCATTAAAAACGTATTTGTAGTTATCTCGCCAGAGTATGCGTTGGGTGTAGTTAAAGCGTTGACCATGACATTCGGCAAAGGCTTCAGATTGCCAATCAGTTTGAACATCTTGTAGTAACGGCCGTAACGAGCGACCATAACACGGGAATTCATCACCGGTTGTTAGTTCCACCAGGGTTGGAACCAGATCAAGCAAGCTGACAATTTCATTCACTTCCCGGTTGCCAGGAACATTCGGGCCGCTCAGAATCAATGGTATACGATAAACGCCATCGAAGGCGGGAATACCTTTAAGTATCAGTCGCTGTTCAGCCATATAGTCGCCATGATCGGATGTGAATACGATTATCGTGTTTTCAGTCATATTCAATGTTTTCAACGTATCCAGAATACGTCCTACTTGCTCATCGATCATCGTACAGTTGGCATAGTAACAGATAGTTGCCTGGGCAAAGTCGTCCCAGGTCAGATCGTCCCAGACCCGTTGTATACGCCGGTAAATGGCTGGTTGACCGGCTAGATCGGAGTGAAAATTCGCCGGTCGGGGGATATCGTTGAGGTTGTAACGGCCGTAGTAATCTTGCAAAGCCACATAAGGGTCATGAGGCGCTTCGGTGCTGATAAAAAGCGCCCATGGCCGTTGCGGATTGGCGGCTGCTTTCTGCAAAAAAGTGACGCCGTCGGAATACATCTGGTATTCAGGCAACGATTCCACCGGTTTATTGCTGACGCCATACAACAAGAAATCCGCATACCCCTTTTGTTCAACCATCCTCTGAAGAATCAAATCATCTTCCACTGCAACCAATCCCAACTTTTGCTGGTACTGCTCCACCTCATAAGCGTCAAAGCCGAAATTCTCCAGGCGCTTACTGCGCTCTACGTGCCACTTGCCGAAATAAGCCGTGTCATATCCCGCGTTTTGCAGCAGTTGCGGCCAAACGGGTAAAGTCGCATCAAAGCTGGCCCGGTATGTGGGCACAGCATGGGTCACATCGACCATGCCGTGGCTGTGTGGCAGCAAACCGGTCATTAAGCTGGCCCGCGTAGGGGAACAGATCGGATTGACTGTGTAGCAGCGCTTAAACTGCGTACCCCTGGCCGCCAGTCGATCCAGGTTTGGCGTCTGGCAGACGGATTGCGGCTCAATGGTGTCAGCACGCTGCTGATCAGTCATCAAAAAGAGAAGATTGGGCATACTCATAAACTATTTTCACCCGGCAGCGCGCCGAATTCTTCCTTCTTGATTTTTTCCAAAAATTTTATGCAATAAATCAGGGAACGTGGCAAATGGAAGGGATCTTTAACCGGCAAAGCGACAGTCTTGCTAAATTTTTTACCCTGGCGATCTAGTTTTTGCGTCCATTCACCATAGTGGGGAACAGGATAATGGCTAAAAGTGTAGTTATGCACTTTCTCGAACCATGTAAGCGCCCAATCAGCGTTTGACTGTTTATAGGCCAGCAGCAGTGCATACAGCGCTTCGGTATGCGGCCACCACAATTTGCTGTCGGCAAAGGGCCACCAGGGATCTCCACCGGTTGCATCTCGCGACAACAGAATACCACCATATTGCGCATCCCAACCATACTCTATGTGCCGTTTAATCGTCGCAATTGCCTGTTCGATTCGAGCTTGATTCTCCCAATATTGGTAAATGTGAATCATAAACCACATCGCTTCGATTGCGTGGCCGGGGACGATAGCTTGCCCTTGTGGAGAATCAATCAGTGAGTTATCCAGGTGAACATATTCGTATATGATGCCCTGTTCCGGCCGCAGGAAGGCTGTCATGACCTCTTCCGCGTGCTGCAGGCCCGCCGCTAAAATCGCTTCATCGTTCAGCAGCAAGCCCAGTTCGTGAAATACCAATGAAAAGATCATCGAAACGCCATGCGCCTTGACGCCTTCTGGAATCAGATAAGGGGCGGTTTCGTAAGAACCTGGCTGTGCCAGGCGCCGCTGTACGTTTTCATAGGTCTCTAGCGCCAGAGCAAGTGCTTCCTGATTTCCGTTTGCTCGCGCCAGTTCGGTCAATCCGTAGATGGCAAAGCCGTCGGCATAAATACTGGTTGCACCTTGCAAAATGTTGCCTTGCTCATCTACAGTAAAAACCCAACGCCCTTTTTTGTCACGGCCGTATCGTTTAACAAACTCAAAAATATGTTCGGCAACATCCAACCACTCTTGCCGCGCTTCGATTTGATTGTACAGTGCAGAGAAAGTCCAGATTGCACGCAGTTGCGACCACATGTACTTGTCCGTACTCAACACCTGGCCCTCATCCGAGATGCAGGTGAGGATGCCGCCTTGCTCCCAGTCGATGGCGTGCTTTAACCAAAATGGCACGGTACGCTGCAACAATTCGGCGCGATAGATTGCAAGTAGATCGGCAAAGCGGACGTCAAGGCGCATTTTACACTTCCACAATCTCACTGTAATCCCAGCCTTGCTCGCGGCAGATTGCTTGCACATGGGTGTCCCAGGTGGGTTCGGCCGTGGGACGGCCGCCAGGGAAGCAATCGATGGCCAGGTAGCGCAGCGGGTCTGGGCTTGTACAATGGATAGTGTGCAGGGTGGCCACTGGGATACGCACGACATCACCCGGATTAACCGGGAAACTTTCTTTCTCTGTTCCAATTTCCAACTGCCCCTCTCCCGCGAGTACAAAAAATACTTGCTCCGTATCGTCGTGTTGGTGCAGCGGCGGCGCACCGCCAGGCTCGATCACCACAATAAACACTTCACTAGCGGTTGCTAGCGAACGATCCATCACCAGATCATTGATGTGCGTGGGAAAACGATAGCGTTTGAGTTTTTCAGTGCTAAATACATAGTCCATAACCTCTTACTCCAATATAAATAGGTTTGTAGTACGCACTTTAGTGCGTCCAATTTTGTGCGCCTGCGTGCTAAAGTCCGCACTACAAACTTTCATTAGTAGTGGTGGGCGTAGTCCGTGGTGTCTCCTGCCTACCTCTGTATCCGGCCAGCATTTGATCCATCACCCAGGTCGTGCGGGCGCCGCTCTCACCTGTGCTCGCACAATGTCCTGTACCGAGCAAGTCGTCTACCACAGTTTGGATGAGCGGTTGTTGGATGTGGGGTGGATAATCAATGGTAAATTCGGTAGTTTTATCAACGGCCGTTACCACCACCGGCGCATTATCATAGGTCGAGAAAGATACCCGGCCTTTGTCTCCCACGATTTCAGTGCGATCCATATCTTCAAAAGCGGTGAAACACCAGGTTCCCACCCCCTGAACGCCGGACTCAAACACAAACGAGCCGCTGACAATATCTTCAGCCGGATACAGTCCGGCCTGGTTGCCGGCAAAACCTTGGACTGATTTGATGGGACCTAGCAAAAAGTCAAGAAAATCTAACTGGTGTGATGCCAGGTCAACAAAAATACCCCCTCCGGCTATTTCTGGAAGAACACGCCAGGGTAAATTGTTGTTGGAGGGATACGGCCGTATCGACTGATAAAGAGTAATCGCCACAAATCGCACCTCGCCAATCACCCCTGCATCCACCAATTCTTTAATCCGCAAAAACCGCGCCAACGCCCTGCGATAATACGCCACAAAAAGAGAAACACCTGCTTGGCTGCAAGCATCGATCATTTCCCGACATTCAACGAAATTCAGCGCCATTGGTTTTTCAACATAGACAGGTTTGCCGGCTTGTGCCGCTTGAATACTGTACTCCTTGTGTGATGAAGGCGGCGTTGCGATGTAAATAGTATTCACATCAGGATCATGGATCAGCGCCTGCGCATTATCGTACCAATTAGGCACACCATGCCGCTCGGCGTAATCTCTAGCCAGATCACCATCGCGGCGCATCACAGCGACCAGTTCTGAATTCTCCGCCTTTTGCAGCGCAGGGCCACTCTTCACTTCGGTAACATTACCACAGCCAATAATGCCCCAACGGACGTTTTTCATAATGCTGTCACTGCCTTTGCCTTGTTTAGGTTATTGACCACTGTCATTACAGGTTTTCATATGAACGCCGACCCTTTTCAAACTCCAGGCGAGGCCCACTAATGCCCTCCAAATCCAACTCGTGCGCACGATGACAGCTTACAAAGTGATCCGGCCTCAACTCTATCAACTCTGGTGCCTCCTTGGAACAGATATCAACCGCATAGCGGCAGCGCGGATGGAAATAACAACCTGAGGGTGGATCGGATGGGCTGGGAACATCCCCTTCAAGCTCGGTCATAGCCGAACGCACACGTGGATCGGCAACCGGAACAGCCGCCATCAGCGCTTCCGTATAGGGATGCAGCGGTTCATAATAGAGATCATCTGTAGGCGATACTTCCACAATCTTACCCACATACATCACAGCCACCCGGTCGCTGATATACTTCACGACGCTCAGGTCGTGGGCAACAAATAAGTAGGTCAGGTTAAGTTTCCGTTGTAAATCTAACATCAGGTTCAATACCTGAGCCTGAACGGAGACATCCAGAGCTGAGACCGGCTCATCCGCCACGATAAGGCGTGGGTTTAGCGCCAACGCACGGGCAATGACAATGCGCTGCCTTTGGCCCCCGCTGAAGGCATGCGGGAAGCGCTGCATATATTCGGGTCGCAATCCGACCAGTTGCAGTAATTCTGTCACGCGCGCCTGCCGCTCGTCACGATTGGTCATCTGCTGGATCACAAAAAGCGGCTCGCCAACAATGTCAAAAATGTTGTGACGAGGATTCAGCGAGGCATAAGGATCCTGAAAGATCATTTGTACCTCGCTGCGCAGGACACGCATATCCTCGTCGGGTAAGGTGGCGATGTCCACTATTTCACCAGAACCTTTGAGAAAAAGGATCTCGCCCGCGCTCGGTTCAACCGCCCGCAAAATGCAGCGCGCCGTCGTGGTTTTACCGCAACCACTCTCACCGACAAGACCCAGCGTTTCACCCTCGTTAATGAAGAAACTGACGTCATCGACAGCCCGAACCTGGCCCACTACGCGCTTGAAGAACCCCTTTTTGATCGGGAAAAACTTCTTCAGGTTGTTCACTTCAAGGATAATCGACTTGTTATTAGTTGATACCGCCATATGTTTGCCTAATTGAATGAATGATCGACTTTAACCTTATCCCGACTGCCCTTCTACCGCACGATCCTCTTCTTCGGAGCTGCTGTGGTGCAGAAAACAACTGACGGATTGTCTTTGATTTACAGCCTCCAAAGTGGGAGTTCGCTGGTCGCAAGTGCCGGGCATGAAAGCCACGCAGCGCGGATAGAAGGGACAACCTGCCGGCCGATTGAAGGGATGGGGGATAGAGCCTTCAATAGTCGGCAAGAACTCCTTGGACTTCGAATGAATCGTGGGAATAGATTCCAATAGGGCAATTGTGTAAGGGTGCTGTGGATTGTGGAAGATATCGTCCACCGGTCCTGATTCCACAATACGACCCAGGTACATCACCACCACATAGTCTGCTATCTGCGCAATAACGCCCAGATCATGAGTGATGAAGATGATCGACATGTTGTGCTCTTGCTGCAAACGCCGCAGGAGGTTCATAACCTGCGCCTGCGTGGTCACATCAATGGCGGTCGTGGGCTCGTCGGCGATCAGCAGCCGCGGATTACAGGACAAGGCCATGGCGATCATGGCCCGCTGGCGCAAACCACCGCTTAGCTCCCATGAGTAGGCGTCCAAGCGCTGCTCAGGGCTTGGCATGCCAACCTCATGCAGTCTTTCGATGGCAATGTCCTTGGCTTCCCGTTTGCTCACATCCATGTGCAGCCGGACAGCTTCAATGAGCTGGTTGCCGATCGTGTGTACTGGGCTGAACGCTGCCATTGGTTCCTGTGGAATCAACGCAATTTCGCCACCGCGAATCGAACGCATTTGCTTCCCCTGAGCATCTAATTGGGCCAGGTCGATTAGTTCATCCTGCCCGCCGCCTATCTGATGCCACCAAAGGATTTCGCCGTCGACTATCCTTCCCGGTTTCTGCACGATGCGCAAGACCGACTTGATCGTAACACTCTTGCCACAGCCGCTTTCGCCGACGACGCCTACAACTTGTCCTTCATGAACATCAAAGCTAACGCCGTCCACAGCCTTCGCCGTGCCTTCATCCATTACGAAGTAGGTCTTTAAATTTCTTATCGAGAGCAAGGTTTTTTTATCGTTATCCATATGCGCTTCGTTCTATTTGCCTAATGACTGTAAGGATCGGCTGCATCGCGCAGACCATCGCCCATGATGTTCATGGTTAAGACAGTGATTACGACGGCCAAACCGGGCAGAAGTAGCCAGGGCGCAAGGGCAATAGACTGTAAATTTTGGGCCTCCTGCAGCAGCACGCCCCAACTAATGGCAGGCGGGCGTAAACCGAGACCGAGGAAACTTAAAAAGGTTTCGCTGATGATCATCACCGGAATGGCCAGGGTCACGGCGGCGATAATGTGGCTATACATAGTCGGCATCATGTGACGAAAGACGACACGCGCTTCCTTAGATCCCGACAGCTTGGCCGCAACCACAAAATCTTCTTCGCGCAGTGAAAGAAAACGACTGCGGATTTCGCGCGCCAGAGTCGTCCAACCGATCAGGGCCAGGATAATGGTGATCGCCAGGTAGGTTTGTTCAACCGACCAGGTGCGCGGCATTGCCGCCGATAGGGCAAGCCAGATGGGAACGGCCGGCAGCGATTGCAGCAGCTCAATCAAACGCTGGATCACCATATCAATCGTACCGCCGTAATAACCGGACAGCCCGCCGAGAACGATGCCCAGGATCGTACTGATGATAACGGAAATCAGACCTATTGATAGGGATGTGCGGGTGCCATAAATCAGGCGTGACCATTGATCACGCCCTAAGCGATCTGTACCCAGCAGATGGAATGTGTCGCCCGATTCGGGATCTTTCAGTCCTATAAAGTGCAAGTTGGTTTCGATCAGACCCAGTATCTCGTAAGTATAACCCTGAGCGAAAAGCTGTAAGTATATCTTTTCTTCAGTGCCGGTCTGCCACTCCATGCGCAGTGTCTCCGGATTGCGGGCGCCTTCGACAGTATAAACGAACAGCTGCAGCCGGCCCTCGTCGAAGAAATGCAGACGCTGCGGTGGAATAAACAACTCCGTAGCAACAGATTCATGTGGATCTTGCGTGCTGAAAAAGCCCGGCATGAGAGCCACAATGGCGATCAGAATGACAATAAAGGAGCTGATCACTGCCAGGCGGTGTTTCTTGAAACGCCACCAAATCAACTTCCAGTTTGGCGCTACATAAATTGAATCAACTTCTTCTTGCTGGGGGGGAAGACCTTGCGGAACCGGCAGTTGGATGGCAAGCTCGGGACCAGTTGTGGTGGGATTGGTTTCGGGACTCATAGCCAGCCTACTCCATGCGAATACGTGGATCAAGCCATGCCAGCAGAATATCCGAGATAATGGTGCCGATGACCGCCAGGAAAAGATAAATCATGACAATTGTGCCGGCCAGAAACATGTCCTGGCTGATCAAAGAACGTAACAGCATGGGACCAATAGTCGGTAAGTTTAGAACAGTAGCCACAATCACACTGCCGGAGAAGATCAACGGCAGATACCAACCAATTGTGCTGACCAACGGGTTAAGGGAAAGGCGCACCGGGTACTTTAACACCAGCTTCCACTCCGACATTCCCTTGGCCCGTGCCATTTCTACATAGGGCTTGTTAAGCTCATCGAGAAGATTGGCGCGCATGATGCGCGCCAACCGCGCTGTGCCATCTAAGCCTAGAATGATCATGGGCAGCCATATATGCCGCAATAGATCTTGCCACCGTGCCACTGACCAGGGAGCGTCAATATACTCTGGTGAGAAAAGCCCGGTCACGCTCACGCCGAATTGGGAGAAAGCCAACCACATTAGGATGAGGGCAGTCATAAATGTGGGTGTGGCCACGCCGAAATAGTTAAAAACACTGAAGAAGTAATCGAGGAATGAGTACTGTTTCACGGCTGAAATGATGCCGATGGGGATAGCCAGCAGCCAGGTAAATGCAAATGTAAAAAGGCCTAGCATAACAGTTAACGCGATCCGCTCGCCAATCAACTCCTTGATCGGTTTTTGCCAATCAAGTGAGAAACCAAGATCACCTGTGACCATGCGACTCATCCACTTGTAATATTGAATATGCATGGGCTGATCGAGGCCATACCGCTCGCGCAAGGCGTCGACCTGAGCTTGTTCTACTGAGGAACCAGAAGCTGTCAAATCGGCAATATAGGTTGTTATAAAATCGCCCGGTGGCGCCTGGATGATGACGAAAGCGAAAATCGAAAAGATGAGCAGCATAAACGGCAATAATATCAGGCGCTTGACGATGTATTGAGACATAGTGATTACCTCAACGCGGGTAACATAATGGGTCACTAGATTGGACCATTCTGAGAGAATGGTCCAATCTCCGTTTACTTAAGCTTGAGATAGGTCCAAGCTTGAAGCTTGGACCTATCTCACTTAAACAGACATCTCTATTGCGAAAAGAAGAACTGCTCGGGACGGGTGTCGCCGGGCGTACGCAGGGGCCAGTCATTGCCGGCGACTTCTGGTACATTCATGAGGTTTTCATTTACCACGACCACACCCTGTACCATGGGAGTCAGGCCAACTGTGCCAATCTCCCAAATGTTGTCGACCCAGCTCTTGAACAGCTCTTGAGCTATCTCGGCCTGGCGCTCAGGACTCGACACTTTTGCCTCGTCGATCCAATCAACGAGCTGCTTAATCTCATCAGGTGGTTCGAGACCTTCCGCACCATCCGTTTCATACCACACGCGATAAAGAGGGCCGAAAGTCAATGCTATATCGCTGCGGATATCCTGTTTAGGCTGCCCGCTGAAGGGGAATCCTGTCGTATCGTCATTCCAGATTTCAGCCATCAATTCATTGTTAGGCCTCATCGCGAAATGAGGGGTACGTTCCCGTATTTCCACATGCGCCTTTATGCCTACTTCCGCCCAATCTTCGACGATCAACTGGGCAATATCTGGCCAGTTGCCGAACTGCGGTACCACGCCCAGCTCAATGTCTAGCGGCGCGCCGCTGGGCAGGAGGCGGAAACCGTCGGCATCACGCTCAGTTAGATCGAGGCCATCCAGCAGTTCATTCGCCGCATCAAGGTCGAGTTCCGTAAACTTGAAGGCCCACTCATCCCCTGGATAGTAGGGATGGAATGGCGCAGGCACGGGCTGGCGCGGTTCGCCAAGGCCCAGGAACGCCGACTCTAAAATCGCATTGCGATCGATGGCATAAGACATGGCGATGCGGAAGTCCTTTTCTTGGAACAGCGCGCCCATTTCCGGATCATTGGCAATCCAGGTTTGGTTAAACATGACCACGGCATCAGAACCACCGAAGGTTGGCCAGGTGATCACGCGATAGCCACCCACTGCTTCATTCTCCTTGAGTACTGGGTAATTGCTCATCTGGATGTGCCGACCCTGCATATCGATCTCGCCAGCAACAGCAGCCAGATTCAAGGCTTCTTGGTCGGCCATGAAGGTGAAACGTACCTCATCAATATAGGGCAGCTGGTTGCCTTCCGGATCGACAGCAAAGTAATAAGGATTGCGCGTGATGGTAAAGACCTGGTCTGAGGTGCTTGTTCCCGAAGGCGCCCAAGCGGCCGTACTCGGCCGGGTGCCACTGACATGTGGCATCGCTTGAACCGCAAAGAGCTCTACCCATGTATCAAACCCGGCTTCGTCGATCTTAGCCTGCAGTTCCGCTTCGTCAGCGAAATCGGGATGGTAGTCCTTCAAATAGTGGGCAGGAACGAAAGCCAGGTTTGAGATCGCCTTATCGGCGCCATCTTTATTGGCCAAGTCCAACAAGAAAGCGGTGTTTGGTTGGCCGAAGGTCCACTTTGCGGTGGT
Organism: uncultured Chloroflexia bacterium; assembly: GCA_963701435.1. Taxonomy (GTDB): domain Bacteria; phylum Chloroflexota; class Anaerolineae; order Promineifilales; family Promineifilaceae; genus JAACFF01. Next base: position 686,130 of record CAVPAL010000007.1, read on the forward strand.
TTCATCGACCTTTTCGACAGTGGCCACGGAACCATCGGCGTTCTGCATCCAGCCCGGTACCGTGGGGTTGAGGTCCTCATTCAAAAGGATACTCTCATACCAGAACATAATGTCATCGGCGGTGAAAGGTGCGCCGTCCGACCATTTCATGCCTTCGCGCAGGAAAACCGTCCATTCAGTAAAATCGTCATTAGACTCCCACCCTTTGGCGATATGCGGGATAACTTTGCTGCCGTCAGGAGCATGACGCACCAGGGCATCGTAAACGACGCGAGTGTAGTTATTGTGGTCGCCAGGACCAGTAAAACCGCGGCGTAAGGTGCCACCGTACTGGCCAATCTCGTCGACCACTTCCTCTACCAATGGCTCGACGGGCAAGCGCTCGTCGACGGGCGGTAACTCACCGGCTGCTACCATTTCGGCCAGCATTGGCGCTTCGTGGTACATGGATTCCATGGCCGGTTCTTCTGCCGGTTCTTCTGCGGGCTCTTCAGCCGGTTCTTCTGCCGGTTCCTCGGCTGGTTCCTCAACTGGTTCTTCAGCTGGTTCTTCGGCTGGTTCTTCGGCTGGTTCTTCGGCTGCCGGTTCTTCTACCTCGGCTGCCGGTTCTTCAGCGGGCGCTTCTTCTGGCTCCCCGCCACCGCAAGATACTAACAACAGACTAAAAACTAACAACAGGCTGATGATTAACATCAGGTTCCAAATCGATTTTGATCTGGAACTCTTCTTCATTCTCTTACTTTTCATTTTAATCCTCCAAGAAAATTGTGCTCTTTCTCAATCAGAAATCATCTAAAAGTTATTGTGATCAATCACCTCCTTGTAAACTTCTAACCCAGAAAGCAAAATAGTTTTTTGCTGTGAGTTGGATATCAAATACATCACAAACTATTTGTTACAATGCCCTAGGCGCTACCGTGCTGGCGCGAATGATTAGTTCAGGCTCGACTATTATCTCGTCACAACTTTTCACATCTTTGTCGATACAATTTAGCAGCATCGATACGGCCCGACTGCCAATCTCTCCACGGGGTACATGGCAGGTTGTAAGTGCCGGGGATACAACACCTGCCAACATGATGTCATCAAATCCCGCAATAGATATATCATCAGGAACATGACGCCCTGATGCTTCGCTTCCTCTTAGGGCTCCTAAGGCAACGAGATCGTTATAACAAAAGATGGATGATAATTCCGGGTGCAGCGTAAGCAGCGTATGAATGGCCTCTTGACCACCTACAATCGTCGGCAGGCAATGTTTCACCCAACCTGTTTCGTACTCTATTCCAGCTTCGATCAGGGCTTGTTGATAACCTTTTAATCGTGCGGCACCACTGTAAGAAGCGATTGGACCTGCCAAGAAACCGACCGATATGTGCCCAATTTCGAGCAGGTAGCGAGTGATGAGATATCCCCCTAGGCGATCATCAACAAGTACGGCCGGGAAAGATTTCCCTTCAAACTGTCTATTAACTAAAACAACGGCGTCGAATTGGGAAAGCACTTTCTGCAGTGGTTCATCTTTTTCGCGCAATCCACAGACGATCACGCCATCAACATACCGTTCGTGAAGCAGGTTTAACACTTCGACTTCACGGTGGACGTCTTCATTGGTGCTACATAATAGGATAGTGTAACCATGTTCTGCGGCTACTTGCTCGGCCCCCCGGGCGATGGCTGAAAAAAAGGGGTTAGAGATATCAGGAACAACTAATCCGATTGTTGCAGTACGGGCTGTTGCCAGGCTTCTGGCAATGTGACTGGGGCGGTAGCCCGTTTGGGCGATGATTTTTTGTACGCGCTCGCGCGTCGCATCGCTTACTTCGGGCCGATTATTGATGACGCGTGACACCGTCTGGTATGACACACCAGCCAAATTGGCTACATCATCAATGGTCACGCGTCGTCGGCTCATCGACAATCCAAAAAAGTAGAAAAATGTCAAAAAGCGCTGAGAATGTGAGCGCTCACAAATAAATCGTTTATAGGATACATTAAAAAAAGTAACTTGTCAAAATAGTGGTTGCAGGCAGGCATTCAATAACTGCAAATACAGGGGTGAAGTGGGTCTGTTGACCGCAAAACGGGTTGAAAATCGGGTATAATCGTGAAGAAAAAAGAATTGCCAAAGGAGTCGCACGTTTTATTGAGAGATGCCCAAATGAAATCTGAAACGCGGAAAAAGAGGTCAAAATTCTCAGTCACGCAGAAAGACCCGCGAATGGTTGAGCTTTTTGAGAAGACTGACCACAAAACCCTGGCTATATGGGCAAATGAGTGTGCTGAGCGTGTTCTGATATTCTTTGAGGACGAGTATCCAGAAGACCAGCGACCCCGAAACGCTGTCAAGGCGCTCCAGGCGTGGATTGACACGGGGGTGTTTAGGATGGCTGACATACGCAAAGCTTCGCTTGCGTCTCATGCTGCTGCGCGTGAGGTCGGCGAGGACAATCCGGCCCGCTCTGCTGCCCGCGCCGCAGGCCAAGCGGCAGCGACTGCGCACGTTCCCACTCATTCCATTGGCGCTGCAAACTATGCCGTGCAGGCTATTTACCGAGCTACGGATTCTGCCAATGCAGATGCGGTGATAGCCAAAGAACGAGATTGGCAATACCAACGCCTGCTCAAATTGAGAGAGGCTCAACAACTCGACCCCAAGAAAAAAGAATTGTGACAGCTGTCAATGTGTATCCCGGCGTCTCCCGCTACAATGAGATACTGTGTCGGCGCCAACGCCAATGGACCAGGCGTAGTCACCAGCTAACAATGCAATGCACCGGAGCCGCGAAGCCAGGTGTTTTCACATGGTCAATCACGCGTTGCAGGCGGGTGATTGCGGTCGTTATTTGAATTCGACTGAGGGTTCAATGCGGCAGGTGCTTTCCCACCAGGGTCTGATGCGTCCGCCGATAGGACGGCCGATCCAGGATTCCATTTGGTAAACAATTTGCCACAATTTTTCAAAGTCGACGCCCGTGCCATATCCCATTTTGTACGCCATAAACACCAGGTCTTCAGTCGCCAGGTTACCGGCCGCGCCGGGCGCAAAGGGACAGCCCCCCAGCCCGCCGATGCTGGTATCAAAAATACGCACGCCGGCTTGCAGCGCCGTGGTTGCATTGGCCAGACCCAAAGCCTGGGTGTCATGCAGGTGAACTGCTAAATGGCGCATGTCCAGGCGGCGGCCAAGCTGCTCCATCAGGCGGCCCACTTCCAGCGGCTGGGCATGACCGATTGTGTCGGCAATAGCCAGTTCATGGACGCCCATTTCCCACACGCGCTCGGCAAAGGCAATTGTGCGATTTGGCGGCGTTGGTCCATCAAAGGGGCAAATCCAGGCCGCGCTGAGATAAACGCGCGTCCAAATGCCATCACGCCGCGCCTGATTGAGCAAATCGCGGGTAACAGACATTGCTTCTTCGCTGGACATGCGTGTATTTTTCTGGCTGAAGGTGTCTGTCACCGAAACGCCAAAGGCCATTGCGCGGCAGCCGGCTGCCAGGGCGCGATCATAACCACGTTGATTAAATACCAGCCCAATAAACTGCACGGGTAAAGCGGCAAATTGTTCTTGGGCTTCACGAAAAACAATATCTGCATCCGCCATCTGCGGGACAGCTTTGGGATGAACAAAACTCGCAGCTTCAATTTCCCGCAGCCCGGCGGTCACCAATTCCCGTATCAGGGCAACTTTGTTTTCCGTGGTGATGGGGGTCGTTTCATTTTGTAGGCCATCACGTGGTCCGACTTCGTAGATTTTGAGAAACTCGCTCATGTGGGACAAGCACCTGCCTTGCCTGATTTTTATGTAGAGACATTATAACATGAACGGCCGTTACTAATTGGAATTTGGCTCACCCAGGTTGATTTCAGGTCAAGCGCGCCAGGCTGCTACAAAAATACAAGCCCAGCCGGCCAGGAAAGCAACGCCGCCCAACGGTGTGATAGCACCCAACCAGCTTAAACGTGTAAAAACAAGCAAAAAAAGGCTGCCGGAAAACAAAATGATTCCGGCTAAAAATAGAAAACCGGCCCAAACCGGCAAAGAACCGGTATAGCGGGTGATCAACCAGGCAATCGCAAACAAAGCCAGGGCGTGCATAATCTGGTAACGAACGGCCGTATCATACGTGCCTTCCAAATCTGGATATTGGACAAAATATGCGCTCAATCCATGCGCGCCAAAAGCGCCCGCCCCCACGCCTATAAACATCAATAATGCGCCAAGCATAATAAAAGTTTTGTCCATTACGTCTCCTCGTATCAAGTAATTCTATTTCGATACGCGATTTGGAAAATCGCGCTGCGGTTTTCATTCATGGTGGTGGGCTACCGCCCATGAAGTCTCGTCTAAAAATGTCTTCCCGGAAGCGCCACAATAGCAAGTTTGATTATTAACAAATTTCCGGGAAGCTTGAAGCTAATTTTAGCCCAAAAGCGCCGGCTTGGGGATGTAAAGTCAGCGTACAATCAGAACCGGAATATCAAGTTCTTCCAAAATTGCGGCCAGCGTGTCTTCTGTCAGCAGGAGCTCAGGTTTGCCAATCACCAGCAAGCCAATCGGGGTGCGATCGAGGTCATGGGCAAGTTGGGATTGTTCATGGGGATAAAGGCGGCGGAAACTGACGTCTATTTCAGCGGCATGAATCTGTTCGATGATTTGCCGGCGGAATTCAAGCGCTGCGGCATCATCCTCCGTCCAAATCAGTACCCGTAAACGGCCGTGCCGGGGAGTCAATTGGACGGCGACTGCCAGAGCGCGTTTAGCCGCGGGTGTGTCATCATAAAAAATGAGGACAGGCTGGGTCAGGTCGCCGCCGTCATGCATGAGTAAAACTGAGCTGCGGGCTTGTGAAACGACCAGTCGCGCGGTCGAACCAAGGCGGGTGCGCGCTAATAATGAACGTCCCAAACGGCCTAAAGCCAGCAAATCTGCTTCTAAAACGGCCGCAAGCAGCCTGGAAGCAACGGAACCGCGCAGTACTTCAAATTCAAATTCAACTTGTTTCTCACGCGCCAGCTCGCTGAGGTTGTAATGCACCTGCGAAGCCAGCAAACGCCAATGTTGTTCCATTTGCTGCTGATTGATTTCACGTACTTCTGCCTGTGAAAAACGCACTTCTTTTACAAATGGTAGTTGGGCTGCTCGCAGCAAGTTGATGTCCTCCACAAAAATGCCGACCAACCTGGCCTGCAGCGCCGCCGCCATGTCAACCGCGGCGGCCAGGGCTGCATCACTCTGTGTGGATGCATCTAAGGCAACAAAAATGCGCTGGATGAGGGGATCAGGTTTTTCTTCCATGTTCTTTTCCAAATTCACGCTGAATTTCGGCCCAATGATGCAAACGCTTGATGATTCGGCCGTTGATGCTGTCTGCTGGGTAATTTCCCTCTGCATCCAAGTCTCCGGCCGGGATATCAGTCAACAAGGTGATGCCTTCATCAATATGGCTCACGGGATAAATATGGAATTGAGCGTTGGAAACGGCCGTTACAACCTCTTTACGCAGCATCAGGTTTTTTACGTTGGCGGCCGGAATAAGCACGCCTTGCTCGCCGGTCAATCCGCGCGCCTGGCACAGCTCAAAAAAGCCTTCGATTTTTTCATTGACGCCGCCAATCGCCTGTACCTGTCCCATCTGATTCACCGATCCGGTCACAGCCAATGATTGTTTGATGGGCGTTTCTGCCAGGGCTGAAAGCAAGGCGTACAACTCAGCCGAAGAGGCGCTGTCCCCATCGACGCCGCCATAGGATTGTTCAAACACCAGCGTCGCCGATAGCGGAAACGGCCGTTCCCCGGCATAACGTGCACCCAGAAAACCGGCCAAAATCATCACACCCTTCGAATGCAGCGGTCCACCCATTTCAACCTGACGTTCAATATCGATCACTTCCCCTTTGCCCAAACGCACTCTGGCAGTAATGCGGCTTGGTTTGCCAAACATAAATTGGCCCAGGCGATACACCGCCAATCCGTTGATCTGCCCCACCACAGCGCCGGATGTATCTACCAAAACAGTTTCACGCAATACGCCTTCTCGCAGCCGATCTCGAATGCGGCTGTTGCGGTACTCCTGGGCAGCCAGCGCTTGCTCTACATCTTGCAGGGTTACAAATTCATGTGCGGACGATTCAGCGCAATAATCCGCTTCACGCATCAAATCGCTCATTGTTTGCATATGAATGGACAGTTTTTCGGCGTCGCCGGCCTGGCGCGAACCATGCTCAATAATGCGCGCCACTGCCTGTACCTCAAAATGGCGCAGTTTTTCTTTGCGCGCCAGGGTAGCGATTAAATGTGCATAGGCGAGATTGTTGCCGTCCGTCCTGGGCATATCATCTTCAAAATCAGCCGCAACCTTAAATAATTCGGCAAAATCCGGCTCATATTCACATAGCAGATAATATAAACGGCGTTCTCCCACCAAAATCACCTTCACCGAAAGTAGAATTGGCTCCGGCTCTAAAGAAACTGTACTGATCAAGCTTACCATTTGACCCAGCGACTCAATACATATTTCTTTGGCGCGCAGCGCATGCTTTAAAGCCTCCCACGCATAGGGTTGCAGCAGCACCTTGCGCGCGTCAAGAACCAAATAGCCGCCGTTGGCGCGGTGCAAAGCGCCCGGTTTGATCAGGGTAAAATCTGTCATTAAGGCGCCCATCTGGGAAATATGTTCCACGCGTCCTACCAGGTTGATATAACTCGGTTGATCTTCATAAATAACCGGCGCGCCTTCTACATTGCTGTTATCAACAATGACGTTGACAAGATAGCGCGTTTCAATTTTTTCAGGCTGGCTGGAGGCAATGCCCATAATGCTCAAAGTTACCGGTTCTTCATCTTCCAAAAAGGCAAACACATTTTTTACAACGTCCTGCTGCACCACTTCCAGGTATGCCAGCACAGCTTCTTGCGCCGCGTATGTTGTTTGCAGCTCCTGGAACAAGGGCGCAATGGCAAATTCAGCCACGACCGAATTTAAATCCTTGAGCTTTTGCTGCACCCCTCGCTGCCAATGCGGGACCTGTTCCATAATGTGTTGTAAAGCATCTTGCAGCGCCAGAACTTGCGCTTCTACCTCGCGCTGCTCTTCCGCAGAGAAACGTAAAAAATCTTCAGGACTGACGACTTCACCATCTTTCAAGGGCGCAAAAGCGAAGCCATTGGGGGTCTGTATGAGGGCGATATTGCGATTTTTCGCCTCGGAGCGCAAATCTTCGAGCGCTTGAGTTTGATGACCTTTGTATTCTTCTTGCAATGCCTTACGCTGGGCCTGATATTCTTCACTGGTAAAAGCGGCCGGCAAAACGGTAAACAGTTCCTCGACCAATTTTTGCATATCGGCGCTAAAACCCAGAGCCTGCCCGGCGGGAAGCTGAATGGCGCGTGGTTTGTGGGGCTGTTCAAAATTAAAGACGTAGCACCAATCGGAGGGAGTTGGTTCATTGGGCGCGCGCAGTTCAAGGTATTGGCGCACGGCCGTATATTTTCCGGTGCCGTTAGGACCCAGGGCAAACAAATTAAAGCCTTCATGCTGAATACCGATGCCAAATTGTATGGCGGCGACGGCGCGTTCCTGACCGATGATCGCATGTCCATCCGCAATATCGGCCGTGGTTGTGAAGGTAAATTGAGTCAGGTCGCACTGCGTATAGAGCTGTTCAACTGACAGCGACTTTGACAATGTCATGGTATCCCCCTAATCAGCCTCAGGTAAACCTGGGTATTACCTAACTGGAGTCTGGCGAATCAAGACCTGTCAGGTTTCTACCCTGAGTGGAATGTGAGTAAATTGATCACAAAACCTGATAGGTCTCTCCTGAAAATAGCCTCCCGGAGGTTTCGTTTATGATGAGCGTTCCCGATGAAAACCTCCGGGAGGTTGGTTTTCATCGCTTTTGGTGTGCGGAACGCTCATGTCAACTCCTCTGGTAAAATAAAAAGCGCCACTGTCCAGCACCTAATTTCGGACGATCATCGTGGCGCAGCAAGAACCACGCATTACTTTTTCGGCCACACTACCATGTACCCAACGGCTGACGCCGGAACGGCCGTGGCTGGACATCACTACCAAATCAATCTGGCAAGAACGTACGTAATCTATAATACTTTCCGCCGCTGAACCATGACCCTGACGCACTTCAACTACCACATCGACATTGGACAGTTCAACCTGTTTAGCGTGCAGATAAGCTCCAGCCTGATTGGATTCATCGGCTTCAATTTGATCAAAGACGTGGCGCATGGCAATCGTTTCCAAGGGCACATGTGCGGGTGAGGTAACCTGCAGCAGGTGTAATTTGGCGTCATTGGCTTGCGCTAACTCAACGGCCGGGATCAAGGCGCGTTCAGCCAAGGGTGAGCCGTCGAGCGGTACAAGCAGGTTTTCGCATTGAAATTGTTCTACACCAGCAGTCGCACGAATGATAGTGATGGCGCACGGCGCCTGGCTTTGTACTTTTTCCGCCACGCTGCCATAAACCCAACGACTGATCCCGGAACGGCCGTGGCTGGACATCACAATTAAATCAACGGCATGGTCGGCGGCGAATTGCACAATTGAATCGGCGGCTGCACCTTGTTCAAAGGCTGATTCTACTACCAAATGATCCGGTACGGCTGCTGCAACGCTGCGTAAATAGGCATAGGCTTCGTCCTGACTCAAGCGCCGCATTTCTTCAAAAAGTTGCGGGTCAGCCACCAAAATACCAAAATAGGACACAACCCGCAGCAGAGTCAAACGCGCCGACAAGGCAGAGGCCAGCTCAATCGCCGGCGGCAACGCGCGTTCCGCCAAAGGAGATCCATCTAACGGAACGAGGATATGTTTGAACATGTTTACATCTCTTCGTTATCAATAACCGTTTCCGGTTTTTCTGCTGCAAAGTAATCAAGAAAGTCTGTAACCGTAATGATACCAACAAGCACGCCATCATCTACAACCGGCAGCGCGCCGAATTTATAAATGCTGAGCATACCGGCGGCGCGGTAAGCAGGCAAGTCGGGCGAGATAGTCATGGGGTCCGGCGTCATGCAGCTTTCGGCCGTTACCTTGTCGAGTAATTCTTCATCTTGCCAACGGCCGTGCAAAACAATGGGGGAATTCATGATTAAGCGTACATCCCGGTCGGTTATAATGCCAACCAGGCGCCCATTATTTAAGACCGGTAACTGGCGGCAGCCTTCGCTTTTCATTAACTCGATGACGTTACGCAATGGTGTTTGCGGCGTAACGGTGTGGGGTAGTACGGTCATCAAGTCATTTACAGTAAGCATAATCATTCTCCCTTAAATCTAATAGATCTTCAGCGCCTGGCGCGTTGTGCGCCTTCTTCCTTCTTAATAAATAGTGTAACTCAGGTGAAGCCTGCTGCCGCGTGGCGAATGTCATGCTTGCAAGATGACATTCTTCGGGATTTTGGTAAAAAAGGACTTAAGAAGAATTGCCTCAAACATGAAGGCTGTTAAACTTTGTGAAACTCTATGTGAAGGATAATCTTTATGGCAAAAAAAAGTAAAAGAAAAACACAATCGACTGATAGCCGCAGCACAAACTGGTTTTTGATTGGCGGCGTAGCCATCGCCGGGGTTGTTGGCCTCTTTGCGCTTCTTTTTCTAGCGTTACAAGAACCTAAAACCCAGACTTTGGCTGAATATTGCAGCGCAAATGACGATCGCTGTGTAACTGTTGGTTCAGAAAGCGCGCCCGTTACGCTGGTTGAAGTATCTGATTTCGGCTGTCCACATTGTCGGGATTTTCATAGGGACACGGCGCCCTCGCTCTTTTCACAATATGTTAATACCGATCAGGTGAAATGGGTTTTCCTACCTTTTGCTTTACGTGCGGATACTGTTCCCGCAGCCAATGCTGCGATGTGCGCTTCCGAACAAGGAAAATACCTTGAGTTTTCAGAGGCGCTATTTAAGACGCCGGATGTCGAATTTGCTTTAACACGAGATGGCTTCCTCGCTGCCGCTGATGAAACCGGACTGGATATTGATACGTTCACTGCTTGTTTAATAGACGGCCGTTATAATTCCGCCATTGGTGAAAATCAAGACGCCGCCGGTCGGGCGCGCATCTCAGGCACACCCACCTTTTTCGTCAACGACCAGATTGTGCGCGGCGCGCAGCCGTACTCCGAATTCCAACGCATCATTGAAAATTATCTGGCATCCTGATCGAGGCACACTCTGTGACACTTCCTGAAAACTGGCAAATTCGTCTAATCCAACTCCTGGCGGTACCAGGAATCGTTGTGGCTTACTATTTATATCTGTATCACAACGGCACATTATTCACTACCTGCAGCGTTAACGCCCTTTTCGACTGTGGTCAGGTCAGCGGGCCAGAATCTCCGTATTCATCTATAGGCCCAATTCCCATTGCGCTGCTTGGACTGATTGGGTATATCATCATTTTTTTGTTGGCCTGGCTGCAAGATTGGGTCGCAATAATCGATGATTATATGCCGGAGCTAATGACTGCGGTGGTGGGGCTGGCTTTTCTGTTTACGCTGGGGCTGACATTACTGGAACTGTTTGTGATCCATGCGTTCTGTCAATTTTGTTTGATTTCTGCCGGCATTATTTTGTTGATGACAATTCTGGCAGCCAGTTATCTAATTAGCAGTCGTCGAAGTTAGGCAAGTCTCCTAAAAACCCGATTTCTATGCACTTGACTATCCAATAGATAGAAATCGGGTTATTCTTCCCCTTTCTGATCACTCTCTTCCTGAACACGAACCAATAAGATCGGCACTTTCGCTCGTTGTAATATTTTGTCGGCTACGCTGCCAAAAACCCAGCGGCGTACGCCACTGCGACCATGGGTACTCATGACGATAGCGTCAACATCGCGCTCTACGGCCGTATCCAATACAACTTCCGCAATCGGCTCCCCTTCCACGATGCAAGTATGAACTACTAATCCTTTTTCTTGCAGCTTTTCTTTTTGTGACTGCAGGTAAAGCGCCGAATCGGATTGGATTTGGCCACGCATTTCATCCAACATTTCAACATAAGAATGACCGCCAACGTCTACAGCCATGTAGGGAGAACGCGTAACGGTCAATAACGTGATTTCACTGCCAAATTTTGCCGCCAGTTCACAAGCCAGTGGAACGGCCGTTTCTGCCAAATCCGAACCATCTAAGGGAACAAGTAGGTGTTTAAACATGTTAATTCTCCGGTGTGTTATAGGTCAGGTAATTCCCGGAAAGTTTTTTGATTTCCTGCGAAACGAAATCTGGGAATTCCTCAACAAAGGTTTAGGATGTCTGTCACCCCAAATTTATGACATTTAGCAGTCGTCTGCAACGCCTTTTTTTAATAGGATAGTATTCACAACAATGATCAATCGCCATGACTGACGCCTAGCGGCCATTTGTAAGAGGAAAACGGCATGTTTCGGCATATTCTCCTTCCCTTAGACGGCTCAAAATTTTCCGAACTCGCGCTGCCATATGCACTGGCGATCGCCAACAACTTTGATAGTGAAATCACCCTGCTGCGTGTCGTGCAGCAGCCACAAACAGGCGCAACAACCGTCAACAGTGATCAGGTTGTCGTGTTAAATCAGCTCGGGAACGAGATGTTAAAAGAATCAGACACCTACCTGCGCGCCCAGCGGGATTTATTGCGCCAACAAGGATATAAAACAAATCATGTCCTCAATGTTGGCGATGACGCCGCCGAACATATTTTATCTACGGGAAGTAAGCTAGGCACAAATTTAATTGTCATGAGTACACATGGCCGCGGCGGTTTGAAGCGTTGGATTTTTGGCAGCGTAGCTGAAAAAGTACTGCGCCATGCTACCTGCCCAATTTTATTAGTGCGGGCTGATGAAACGGCCGTTTCCGATTGGAAAGTTGGCACATCAGCGCTGTAGAGGGGGAGCCATGCTAACAGTTCGCGATTTAATGGAAAAAAATCCGGCTACCGTAACTCCGGACATGCCCATGCAAAACCTGATCCGGTTGATGCAGGCATCTGGCTGTAAACAAGTGGCGGTTCTCGACGCCAATCAAAAATTAATCGGCATTATCACGCACCGTGACTGCTGCCTGGTCGCCAATATCCCAATTTTAGACGATATGAACGTAGCGGACTGTATGACGGCGAATCCAATTTCAGTTACGGCCGATACGCCCGCTTTTCGGGCCGCAAAAATGCTGAGTACCTATAAGTTTGGCGCGCTGCCGGTTGTGGAAAAAGGAAATTTTGTGGGCATGATCACGACCGCCCATTTTTTACAATATTTTGCAAGCAAAGAGGAAGCCCAACTGCAACATTAGATAAACCGCCGTAAGCTTTAGGCCAGCAGATGATCAACCTTTTTCTGCTGCTATGGAGCGATCACGCTTTCGATTTCGTGAATCAGTTTGGGAGAGTTGATATGTTTGAGCAAATACCGGCTTGCCCCGGCCTGCAAAAGCATGTCGCGTTCCACCGTGTCCACATATGGAGCTAAAACGATGATGACGGCCGTTTCCTGCGCCAGCTCATGGACAGCCATTGCCGTGCGAAACAGATCCTCATCAGAACCGTTTTGTAATCCTAAAAGAATCACATCCGGTTTGTGAGCAATAATAAATGGTCTGGCGGACACCGGGTCTGCAACAGCGCCAATTACTTCCAAATGATTGGGAACATTTAAGCGCAAACGCAATGCACGCCTTACAGCCTGGTGTCTGTCTATGATAAGAACTTTTATTTTATATTCACCATTTGCATTCACAACGTCTTTCGCTCACATACTCATTTTACAGGTAATTCCCACAAAGAAATTGGAGATAAACGCCGCGGAAAATGTAGAAATTCCTCAAGGAAACCGCAGTTTTCAAGTGTAACTAATTTAATAACACTTGCCGCAGTTTACCTAATACCAAGTATAGGTCTTGACTGGTGATAAACAGAGTGACAAATGTCACAGATACATAAGACATCTGTCATTCACGTTGATATGTAAAAATTGAAGGTGAAAAAATGTGGGTTGGGGCAGAAAATAAAGAAAATTTGGCGGCGAAAAACCTAAATCATAATCCGCAGCGTGATGGTAGTTCCCTGGCCGGAAGCTGATTTGATACGAAAATCGCCGCGCAAACTTTCGGCGCGCGCCTGCATATTTGCCAGACCGTGGCCGACCTGGCGGGACTCATCAAGCATATCAAACCCGCGACCATCATCAGAAATTGTAAGTGAAACGGCCGTATCACTGCGCATGAGCTGTAAAGAAACATTTGAAGCGCGCGCATGCCGGGCGACATTGGCCAGCCCTTCTTGCGTCGTCAAAAATAAGGCGCGCGCAATAGAAGTAGATAGATCATCCAAATTAGACGCAACGGTCAACTGCACAGGCACCATTGTGTTTGCCTGGAATTCGCGCACTAACTGCGAAAGTCCCTGGCCTAAATCACCCCTGAAGCGGCGTGGTCGTAAATCAAGGATAAAATTGCGAATATCTCGGATGGCGTCATTTAATCCTTCAATGGCAAGGTCCAGCAATTGCGCTGATTCCTCTGCTCCCTCCGGCAAAACCAATCGCGTCGACTCCAGAGTTAGACCAACGGCATAAATTGATTGGATTACCCCGTCATGCAAATCCATACCGATCCGGGTACGCTCTTCCAAAACAGCCAGCCGCTCAACCTGCTCATATAAATTGGCGTTTTGAATTGCAATGGCTGCGTGGGCAGCCACCATTTCTACCAGGCGTTGATCATAATCCGAAAACTCGTCCGCCTGGATCTTATTGGTCAGGTATAGATTTCCTAAGGTCTCACCCACCCCAATGATCGGAACGCCCAAAAAGTTGGTCATGAACGGATGATCGGCCGGAAAGCCCACTGAACGAGGATCATCCCGAATCCATTTAACGCGAATCGGTTTTTTTTCTTTTATCAGAGCGCCTAATAAACCTAAACCTTTGGGTAGATGCGGGATTTTCTCTACGACAGCATGATCCATGCCGCTGTGAATGAAACGACGTAAACGGCCGTCTCTGTCCGGCACCCCCAACGCCGCATACTGCGCGCCCACCAATTCACGCGCAGTGTCAACAATTTGTTGCAAAACCTTTTCGGAATCTAATTCGCTGGCGATGGCCAAAGCAGCTTGGTTAAGCGCTTCTAATGCCTGCCCCGGAGAGTAATCATTCATAACTCAATCCAAACTAAGGAATCGACCAAAAAATTATGCGATCAGGAGCCGATTCTTCTCAAGGTTTACCTGTGTTACCGCCTATTACTACAACGAGACTTGACTCTGAAATGAGGAGGAAGGCATTCTCAAATGCCGGTTCGTCGCCTCAACTGACCGCATCTGAGGATGCTCACTCCTCATTATTAATCAGCAAGACATACTTTATGTCAATTTCTCGTTGAAGTACTATAAGTCCAAAGTTAAAACGGGCAAGCCCGAAGCGCCGGTCAGGTAATTCCCAAAAAGTTTTGTAACTATACAGCTCCCAGTTAGTCCGGTAAACAGTTTCCCCTACAAGTGGTCCTGCAAATGATGCTTAATCGCATAAGCAGCTGCTTCCGCCCGATTGGAGACACTTAATTTGGAGAGGATGCTGCTGACATAATTCCGTACCGTGCCTTCGCTCAAGAACAACTCCGCAGCAATTTCACGGTTGGTTTTGCCAGACGCAATCAAGGCCAGCACCTGTTTTTCTTGACCGGTGAGGTCAACAAATGCAATTGCTTCTTCCTTTTTAATAGAACGCCGCACTTCTACAAAAACGCGCTGTGTTAAAGATGGGTCCAACATGGACTCGCCGCGCGCAGCCCCTTCGATGGCGCGTATCATATCACCGCTGCCAACCTGCTTTAGCAAATAACCGGTCGCACCGGCCCGAATGGCCGCAAATAAAAGTTCATCTTCCGCAAAAGAAGTCAACATAATAACTTTTGTGTCGGGAAGTCTTTGCTTAATCTTTTGGCACGCTTCAATGCCGCTGCCCCCGGCGAGCCGAATGTCTAACAGGACAATATCAGGTTCGTGTTCTACAGCTTGCAGGACAGCATCTTCTTCCGACGCCGCTTCTGCCACCACAACAAATTCCTGGTGACGCTCTAACAACGCTTTCATGCCAAGCCGTACAACTTCATGATCGTCAACAAGTAGCAACCTCAATGTCATAAGATAATAGTATAACGGTGAATAGGGTGATCACCAAAATCTGGGCGCAACGGCCGTTTCCCACACGCCACTTTCTTAATTTTTCCACACAGGTCACGCCCGTGGACGGAAAATTATCAGGTAAATGTGCCTTTTTCGGCAGTAAAACCACATTTGATACAGGCTAATAAAAACAGCCCATCATAAGCAAGCTGACCTTCCCGGCATTTTGGACAAACATCGCCCGACTGTGGGGCAGCCCCACAGTACATTTCGGCGCTGTGCTTATTTTGCCACCAGTAACGCAACTCTTTGGTATCCTGCATGCAGCAAGCATAAATCGTCTCCGGCTAGACGTCAACTACCCTAATTCAACCTCATATCAGACCGATTTTCAAGGGCCAGGCAGCGACGCCAGAGTAACAGGACAATGACTTTTGTCATATATACACATGCAATCTGTCACTGCCAACAAAATTAAGGCCACAATACAATCAATATGAACTTGGGTTAGGTAATTGGCAGAAAGTAATCAAAACAAAGATCATGAAAAATCTGCCAATTCCTCGAGGAAACCGCAAATTTCTAACTCGTCTTATTTTCAAGAATTTTCTGCAGTTTACCTAAATCCTAACCTAAATCAGGAAATCTTTTGATTACATCAATTCGCAACCTGGAATTTTTTCTGAAAAACATATCTTGGAAAAAGCTCGCAGATTTCGAACCACGGAAGCAGAAATTTTTGCAGCCCAAATAATCTGAAAGCTGCTTCTGGTAAACCGCTTTCACATGACTATAGAAACCGCGAAATAAAATCTTCATGCGAAAATTTTGCGGTTTCTTATTGCCGTTAGGATGCATCATAAAGACAACACAGTTACCCGGAAATTTTGTTTGTTAATTTTGGAGGAATAAAACATGACACAAGAAATGGTAGCAACACCCGAGCAAACCGGCGATGGTACGGCCGAAAAATTCGTTTATCTTTTCACAGAACTAGATCAAGCCTCAGAAAATATGGGCGGTGATTGGGATCAAGTTCGCGGATTGCTTGGCGGAAAAGGCGCCAACCTGGGCGATATGACCCGTCTTGGCGTTCCGGTGCCGCCCGGATTTACAGTCACAACAAAAGCGTGTAACGCTTATCTCGCCGCCGGCGAAAAATTCCCATCCGGCATGTGGGAACAAGTTCTTACTGCTGTAAAAGCAGTTGAAAGTCAGACCGGCAAAAAATTTAACGATGTACAGAAGCCACTGCTCGTTTCCTGCCGTTCCGGCGCCAAATTCTCGATGCCCGGCATGATGGATACCGTCTTGAACATCGGCATGAACGATGCCGTTGCTGAAAAGATGATCGACCGCGCCGGCGCTCGCTTCGTCTATGATCTCTACCGCCGCCTGGTACAAATGTTTGGCAGCGTGGTGATGGGCGTGCCGGATGAGGCATTTGAAGCTGTCATCTCAGCCCGCCGCAAAAAAGCCGGCGTTACCTCAGATGCAGATCTCACTGCTGATGATTGGCAGGTAGTCACCAAACGCTTCAAAGAAATTTACCGCACATTTACTCGTAAAGAATTTCCCCAAGACCCTTATGAACAATTGAAACTTGCCACCGAAGCTGTTTTCAAATCATGGAATGGGAAACGCGCCATTGATTACCGCAATGCAGCCGGTATTCGCCATGACCTGGGAACGGCCGTTAATATTCAAACCATGGCCTATGGCAACTTTGGCGAAACCTCCGGCACCGGCGTCGCCATGTCGCGCAACGCCTCCACCGGCGAAAAAGAATTAGAAGGCGATTACCTCATGAACGCCCAGGGTGAAGATGTCGTCGCTGGCATTCGCACCACTCTTCCACTGAGCGATCTGCAAGCAGGCATGCCGGAAATTTATGCCGAGTTTAATGACATCGCAGAAAAACTCGAAAAGCATTACCGCAACATGCAAGACATGGAATTCACCATCGATCGCGGCAAACTCTATTTATTGCAAACCCGCGACGGCAAACGCACGGCCCAGGCCGAAGTACGCATTGCGGTCGATATGGTTGAAGAAGGTTTAATCACAAAAGAAGAAGCCGTTAAACGCGTACAGCCCAGCCAGGTCGACTTCTTCATGCACCCCCAGCTAGACGCAGAAGCGGTCAAAGAAGCAAAAGTTATCGCCACCGGTCTGAACGTTTCGCCCGGCGCAGCCGTAGGTATTGTCGCGTTTGACGCCGATACCGCTGAACATTGGGCTAAAGAAGGCAAAAAAGTCATCATGGTTCGTCCGGAAACAAAACCGGACGACGTCCACGGTATGCTTGCGGCTGAAGGCATCCTCACCAGTCGCGGCGGCCGTACCAGCCATGCCGCACTCGTGGCGCGCCAATTCGGTAAACCGGCCGTAGTCGGCGTCACCGAACTGGAAATTGATTTACTCAGCCGGCGCATGATCGTCGGTGAAGATCTTGAAATAGAAGAAGGCGCCTGGTTGTCTTTAGACGGCACAACCGGCAAAGTCTTCATGGGCAAACTGCCGACCGTCGTGCCTGATTTTAAAAACCCCTACCTGCTCAAGCTGCTGAGCTGGGCAGATGAAATTCGCAAATTGGATGTCTGGGCCAACGCCGACTACCCCCGGGATGCTGAACGCGCCCGTGAATATGGCGCGCGCGGCATCGGCCTCTGCCGCACCGAGCACATGTTCTTTGAAACAGAACGACTGCCTATCGTGCAGAAAATGATCATGGCCAAGTACTCTGTAGATCGTAAAGAGGCGCTCGACCAACTGCTGCCATTGCAGCGCGGCGATTTTGAAGGTCTTTTCCGCGCCATGGATGGCTACCCTGTCATTATTCGCTTGATTGATCCGCCCTTGCATGAGTTCCTGCCCTCATTTGATGAACTGGTGCAAGACCTGGCAGATCTCAAAGTACGCACCCAGCATTACCATACCTTGAGCGAAATTGACTCCGCATTGGCAGAAATTCGCGTCAAACAAGATTATCTGGATCGCGTTGAAGCGCTGCGCGAAAGTAACCCCATGTTAGGTACTCGCGGCGTGCGATTGGGCATCATCATTCCTGATCTGACCAAGATGCAGGTGCGCGCCATCTTCGAGGCCGCCTGCCAGGTAGCCAAGGAAGGCGTTGATGTCCATCCAGAAGTCATGATTCCATTGACATCCCATGTCAACGAACTCAAAGTGCAGCAATCTGCCCTTGAAATAGTGGCAAAAGAAGTCATGGAAGAACAAGGCATTGATGTTTCCTATAAATTCGGCACAATGATTGAAATTCCGCGCGCGGCCCTGACCGCCGATGAATTTGCCGAGGTCGCCCAGTTCTTCTCCTTTGGCACCAATGACCTGACCCAGACCACTTTCGGCATTTCACGTGACGATGCTGAATCCGGCTTCCTCATGGATTATCTGCAGCGCCACATTTTGGATGAGAATCCCTTTGCCAGCATTGACGCCAACGGGGTTGGTAAGCTCATGCAAATTGGCGTGGAATTGGGTCGTAAGACACGTCCCGATCTTGAGATCGGCATTTGCGGCGAGCATGGCGGTGACCCCAAAAGTATCGCCATTTGCCACAAGCTGAACTTGAACTATGTCTCTTGTTCACCCTTCCGTGTCCCGATTGCAAGACTGGCAGCGGCCCATGCAGCATTGGATGACAAATAAATCGCAGTAAGCGAAATTATACGGTAAGCGTAGTTTGACCAGTCAAATTACGCTTTACGATTTTTCCAGGAGTCATGCTATGACAAAAAATATGATAACCATTGACGGCAACGAGGCTGCAGCCCGGATTGCCCATAAGGTAAATGAAGTAATCGCCATCTACCCGATTACGCCTTCTTCACCAATGGGTGAGTTTGCCGACCAATATTCTGCACAAGGCGACACGAACATTTGGGGATCTGTTCCACTGGTAGTCGAAATGCAGGCAGAAGGCGGCGCCGCAGGCGCGGTGCATGGCGCTTTGCAAGCCGGCGCGTTGACAACGACTTTCACCGCGTCACAAGGCTTGCTGTTGATGATTCCCAATATGTATAAAATAGCCGGCGAGTTAACAACCACCGTGTTTCACGTCGCGGCGCGCTCGTTGGCAGCGCAGGCGCTTTCAATTTTTGGCGACCACAGTGACGTCATGGCGGCGCGGAATACGGGTTTTGCATTTCTGGCGTCAAACAACGCGCAAGAGGTGCATGATTTTGCGCTGATCGCACAAGCGGCGACATTGAAGGCGCGTGTGCCCTTTATCCATTTCTTCGATGGATTCCGCACATCACATGAAATCCTCAAAATGGAACTGCTGCCGGACGAAATTATTCGCGAGATGATCGATGACGAACTGATGCAGGCGCATCGCGCACGCGGCTTGACGCCTGACAAACCTGTTTTGCGCGGTACAGCCCAAAACCCGGATGTCTTTTTCCAGGCTCGCGAGAGCGTCAATTCATTCTATCAGGCATGCCCCGGCATCGTGCAGGAAGCGATGGATAAATTCGCAAACCTCACCGGACGGCAGTACCAGATTTTTGAATATCATGGCGCACCAGATGCGGAACGCGTGGTGATTTTGATGGGTTCAGGCGCCGAAGCCGCCAAGGAAACGGCCGCATACCTGAACAATCAGGGCGAAAAAGTCGGCGTATTAATTGTGCGTTTGTACCGTCCATTTGATACGGCCGTTTTCGTCAACGCCCTGCCCGAATCTGTCAAAACCATTGCCGTGCTTGACCGCACAAAAGAACCGGGTGCAACCGGTGAACCCCTTTATCTCGACGTGGTCAGCGCAATTCTCGAACAAGTCGCCGATGGCGCAGCCCCCTTCGACGCCCTACCTAAAATTATCGGCGGTCGTTATGGATTATCATCTAAAGAATTCACCCCCGCCATGATCAAAGGCATCTACGATGAAATGGCCAAAGTTAAACCCAAGAACCATTTCACCATTGGTATTGTGGATGACGTCACTCATACCAGCCTGGATTACGACGAAACATTTAACATTGAAAATCCCAATGTAATTCGGGCGCTTTTCTATGGGCTGGGGTCTGACGGTACGGTTGGCGCCAACAAAAATTCCATCAAGATTATTGGAGAAAATACCGAAAACTATGCCCAGGCGCATTTTGTTTACGATTCTAAAAAAGCCGGCGCCGTGACCGTCTCACATCTACGCTTTGGTCCCCGACCCATACACAGCACCTATCAAATTTCCAGCGCTAATTTTGTAGCCTGCCACCAATTCCAATTTCTGGAACGGTATGATTTACTACGCCTGGCAGAACCGGGCGCAACCTTCTTGCTCAACAGCCCCTACGGGTCGGAAGAGGTATGGGATCATCTACCGCGCAGCATGCAGCAAACCATCATCGACAAAAAGCTGAAATTCTATGTGGTTGACGGCTACAGCGTCGCCACGGAAGCCGGCATGGGCCGCCGTATCAACACCATCATGCAAACCTGCTTTTTCAGCCTGATGGAACAAGTTACCGGAGAGCCGCTGCTGCCCAAAGATGAAGCAATTGCCGCTATCAAAACGGCTATCAAGAAAACCTACAGTAAGCGCGGCGAAGCCGTCGTCAAAGCCAATTACGCAGCCGTTGATGCGGCGTTGGCGCACATGTACGAAGTTGAAATTCCTGCGGAAGTCAGCAGCGATTTCGAGCGCCTGCCCGTCATTCCCGAATATGCGCCTGAATTTATCCAATCCGTCACGGCGCGTATTATCGAAGGCGTGGGCGACTATCTGCCTGTAAGCGCGCTGCCGATCGACGGCACTTACCCAACGGGCACAACCAAATGGGAAAAACGCAATATTGCCACCGAAATACCGGTTTGGGATGCGGATATTTGTATCCAATGCGGCAAATGCGCCTTCGTCTGCCCGCATGGGGTCATTCGCATGAAAATCTTTGATCCGGCCGTAGCAGAGGGAGCGCCATCTACCTTCAAAAGCGCGCCCGCTCGTTACAAAGAATTTAAGGATGACTTGTTCAGCTTGCAGGTGGCGCCCGAAGATTGCACCGGCTGTACGCTGTGTGTCGAGGTTTGCCCGGTCAAGAATAAAAAGCAGCCCAAATTCAAAGCGATCAATATGGAACCACAGGCGCCGCTGCGGGCACAGGAAAAAGCCAATTGGGAATTTTTCCTGGATATTCCTGAGATGGATCGTTCTTTGCTGCCGCTGAATCAGGTGAAATATAACCAATTGTTGCAGCCTTTGTTCGAGTTTTCCGGGGCGTGCGCCGGTTGTGGCGAAACCCCCTACCTGAAACTACTCAGCCAGCTATTTGGCGACCGCGCTCTGATTGCGAACGCGACCGGTTGTTCATCAATTTACGGCGGTAATTTGCCCACAACTCCCTGGTCCCAAAATAAAGATGGACGCGGACCAGCCTGGTCCAACTCGCTTTTCGAAGATAATGCGGAATTCGGCTTTGGCATGCGCGTAGCATTGGACCAACGTATCGATGCGGCCATTCATCTGCTGCGCAATATGCGCGAACTGGTCGGCGCAGAATTAGCTGATGGGATTCTCTATGCTGACCAGACGGACGAAGCCGCTATTCAGGCGCAGCGTGGCCGCGTTGCTGATTTGAAAGCGCGTTTACAAAATTTAGTGGACAGCGATGAAGCCTCGCTCCAGCAGTTTAAACCTACGCTCAAAGATTTATTAAGTATGGCCGACGTGTTAGTCAAAAAGAACGTCTGGATAGTCGGCGGCGATGGTTGGGCCTATGACATCGGTTATGGCGGCCTTGACCACGTGCTGGCTTCAGGACGCAACATTAATGTGCTGGTAATGGACACCGAGGTGTATTCCAATACCGGTGGTCAGATGTCTAAAGCGACGCCGCGCGCGGCCGTTGCCAAATTCGCTGCAGCCGGTAAACCTTCGCCAAAGAAAGATTTGGGACTTCTGGCAATGAGTTATGGCAATATCTACGTGGCGCGCATCGCCTTCGGAGCCAACGATCGGCAAACAATCCGCGCCTTCCTGGAAGCCGAAGCATATGATGGGCCTTCGCTGATTATTGCTTACAGCCATTGCATTGCGCATGGTTATGACCTTAAATTTGGTCTGGAACAGCAAGAAGCCGCTGTAAACTCCGGCCACTGGCCGCTGTTCCGCTTCAATCCCGAGCTGGCAGATACGGAGCAAAATCCGTTCACGCTTGATTCGCGCAAACCGCGTTTGCCGCTTGAAAAGTACATTTATCGTGAGGGACGTTATCGTATGCTCACAAAGAGCAATCCCGAAGCAGCCGAACGGCTTTTGAAGCTGGCTAAGGCGGATGTTGAAAAACGCTGGGATACATATGAGCAATTAGCCGCTCAAAACGGCAATAAATAAAAAGGGGCGCTTGGGGTGAAAGGTTGAAAAGCCAAAGCCCCAACCCTCTTTGAAAAGGAGCAGAGCATGGACCTGAGCACAAATTACTTAGGCATGAAACTGAAAAATCCCATTGTACCATCCGCTTCGCCGCTTTCGCGCAAGCTGGACGGTATTCGACAGATGGAGGACGCGGGCGCGGCAGCCGTTGTGTTGTACTCTCTTTTTGAAGAAGAAATCAATATGGAGAGCCGCACGCTCGACCGTTATCTGAATGAAGGCACGGAAAGTTTTGCTGAGGCATTATCATATTTCCCGGAAGCGCCTTCTTATCACGCTATTGGACCGGACGCCTATCTGGAACAGATCTTTCGCGCCAAAGCGGCTGTGGAAATTCCAATTATCGCCAGCCTGAACGGGGTCTCAACAGGCGGCTGGCTGCATTACGCCAGGCAAATCGAAGGAGCAGGCGCTGACGCATTGGAATTGAACGTATATTATTTGCCAACCAATTTTGATTTGAGTGGAGCCGAGGTAGAACAGATTTATCTCGATTTACTGCACGATATCAAAACAGAAATCAATATCCCGGTTGCAATGAAACTGAGTCCTTATTTCAGCGCCACGGCCAATATGATGAAACGACTTGATAACGCCCATGTGGATGGCCTGGTTTTGTTCAATCGCTTTTACCAGCCTGACCTGGACCTGGATAACCTGGATATTGTACCAAATCTGGTGTTAAGTGATTCGCACGACCTACGGCTGCCGCTGCGCTGGATTGCCATTTTGTATGGACATCTAAAAGCGGACCTGGCGCTGACAACAGGCGTCCACACTGCTGTGGATGCGTTGAAGGGTGTGGCTGCGGGAGCGGCCGTTACGATGTTGGCGTCTGAACTGCTGCATAACGGAATCGGCCGTATCACGGAGATTCTGACTGAGATGAATGAGTGGCTGGAAGAAAATGAATACCATTCCCTGGATGAACTACAGGGCAGCCTGAGCCAGATTAACTGCGGCGCTCCGGCTGCATTTGAACGCGCCAACTACATTCAAGTTGTTGGTTCTTACGAACCGCATTATCGCTAAAGTTAATTGAGCAGCGGCAGGTGGTAGTAGATACCACTACTGCTTGCCGCTGTCTATATCAGTTTTTGTTGTTGGGCGCGAGAAACGGCCGTTTTACGGTCATGGACGCCTAATTTCTCATAAATATGCTGCAAATGCGTCTTCACGGTGTTCACCGAAACCATTAAACGCTGTGCAATTTCAGCATTTGTATGGCGATCGGCCAAAAGCAGTAAAATTTCTGATTCGCGCTCGCTGAGCAGTTCTATAAGCTGTTGTTTGGTCGATGGCGCGCGGTGAGTTGGGACACTTTTTCCCATTGCAAAGAGCAAGCGGGAAATATAACCGTTTAAATAACTTTCTTTTTCGTGCAGATGCAGCAGCAAATTTGCCACAGCTTCCCCTTTATCCATAAACGTACGCATAAAGCCTTCAGCTTCCGCCTGAATCAAGGCATCTTGCAACAGAGCTAATGCCTCGTCCTCAGTGCGGGCGGCCAGGGCTTGCAATACACGGATTTCGAGGCCGCCCCAGCGCCAACCGGCTGTTGAAGCCTGTTTGAAAAGTTCGGCCAACTGTAGCGCGGCGTCAGATTTATTTCCCTGAGCTAATAACAGCCGCGCAGGCGTCAGATTAAGATTGGGATAGAAGGGAGAAGCATCAACCGGCTCATGCATTTGACCCGCCCAATAAGCGCAGGCGGTCACATCGTTCCACGCCCAGGCCGCCAGCAGGTGCCCGGCTGCATTGCAGGCGCGAATAAAAGGCGAGAGATTATGCGGCTCCTCGAGTTGGTGCATCTTTAGCAAAGCCGCCTGCGCCGCAGCGTTATCTCCCTGTTGCAGTTTTAACTGCGCCTCCAGACGGTGGACGCCCGCCAGCACTTCTACGTTTCCAATTTGCTGCGCCAGCTTTTCGGCCTGCTGCAAATGCGCTGCGGCTGCCGCCAAATCGTCCCACTCATAGAGCAATCCGGCCAACGCGCGGTGTGCCAGAGCGCTGGTAGGATGATCGCCGGCCAGGGCAAGTTCCCCGCGTAACATATCCGCCGCCTGGCGCAAATGACCCTGTCCGCCCAATACCAACCCCAAAAAACCCACCGCCATTAATCGCGAATACCAGTTATTGGATTGTTCAGCGGCGTAACGCGCCTCCGTCAAAACCTGCTGCGCCTCGGCTAAATGACCAATTCGCCAGTAAATAATGCCCAGATTGATGCTTAAGATACTGCGCATGTCGGCGTTTGCAGCCGGCAGCAAGGCCAAAGCGCGCTGTGAAAGCGCGATCGTTTGTGGAATTTCAAAACGCGAACGCGACAAAAATGCCTGCGCGGCTAGAACCTGTCCCATAAAATCCGGTGACTCCTGCGCTGCTTCTTCAGCAATAAGGAGGTAAGTGTCAGCTTGATCAAGATCGCCGCTCAAAATGAGCGCCCAGGCAAATTCCAGGCAAAGTTGGGGATAATCCGTGATAATCGCCTGCGGAATTTGCTCTATCCAGTTACGCAAGACCACCGCCTGGCCCTGTCCAAGCATTTGTGAACTTACCTGTATTAACGGCTCAATTGTCTGCTGCCAGGCATGGGCTGCCAGGAAATAGGGAATTGCGGCCGTTGTTAATTCATGATCCAGATACCATTGCCCCGCGCGCTGGTGCAATTCGGCCGTGTCGAAATTGGTTTGTCGCAGCCGGTGGCGCAGCAAATCGGCAAACAGATGATGATAACGATACCACTGACGGGATTCATCAAGTGGAATAATAAATAAATTGGCGGCTTCCAGGTGTTCCAAAACCTGCTGGCTGTATGATTGGGAATAAGAAACGGAGGCTTGCTCCTCCTCCAACCCGGATGGGAGTGAAGCAGGCGTCTGGCCGTCTTGGGCAAGAACTGCGTCACAGAGCGGGCCGCTGAGCCGGTTTAGGATTGATGTTCTTAGCAAGAAGTCTCGGATTTCAGGTGGCTGCTGCTGGAATACTTCTTCGATCAGATAATCGAGGATATAACGGTTGCTGCCGGCGAAGGCCTGAACAAATGCCTGGGTATCATCACGGTCTTGCATTGAAAGCGCGGCCATTTGTAAACCGGCGATCCACCCTTCGGTGCGAGCATTGAGGGCAGCGATGTCTGCGGGTGTCAGCTTGAGTCCCATATTGTCGCTGAGGAAAACGGCCGTTTCCGCCACAGTAAATCGTAAATCGACCATCCGAATATCGTTTATGGTTCCCAACGACCGCAAACGGGACAAATTAATAGGCGGGTCCTCGCGCGTTAGCATAACAAGATGTAATTGAGGCGGCTGGTGCGCCAGCAAAAAGGTGAGGGCGGCATGAACGGCAGGCTCTGTGATGAGGTGATAATCATCCAGAACCAACACGACCAGCGCCGATTCTTGTTCAAAACCAGCGCCGATTTCCTGAATTAAACTGCCCAGCATGGCCTGCATGGGTGGTTGTTGGGGCGCCCGGAGCATTTCCAGCAGCGTTTGTCCCCAATCAGCGTCAATAGTCTGGAACGCCGCCGCCAGATAGGACAAAAAACGCGGCAAAACGTTATCGTCTTCATCAAGCGACAGCCAGGCTGTGCTGTGGGCTGTGCTGTGGGCTGTGCTGTGGAGGGAAAACAGTGATTCCGAACCCGGCAGTTGGGACAGCCAATCAACGATTAAGGTGGTTTTGCCAAAACCGGCCGGGGCCGAGAGCAGCGTGAGTTTGCGGTTGAGACCCTGGTTGAGTTTGGTTATGAGGCGGGGGCGTGTGACTAGAAACGGCCGTAACCGGCCTACGCGTCGACGAGGAATCAACAATTTCGTTTGCAGCAACATCTCGGTCACAAAGTTATAGTCACGTCAATCACGTCTGCCATAATTCTTACAGTAAACACCATGAACTCTTATGAACATCATACCCTATTGGCTTTGAAACTTCTACTCTTGTATTGTTCCCAGGTGCAGTTTTGATCGACAAATTTGCGCAAATAATTCCGGCGCATTCGCACATATTGAGCAGGCCCACGCCTGATTCTAACCTGCCTTTCCCATATGCAGTTACATCTGGATAGCTGCGGATAGTTGTGCGATAAAGGTTGGGTGTTGTAGGTAGAATTTGCCTTTCACGGCCGTTAGTCTAATGTAATTTCTGATTTTTTTGAGTATAATGTCCAACCCACTAAAAAACCCTTTTTTGTTTGGGAAATCTTAATTGCAAGTCACCGCGAATCGCATGATAATACTACAATAAAAATCCGTTCAACAACACTTTATGAATTCAAACCCTCTACCTCTCATCATATCCACTAAACTCAATCGTCCACTGGTTACGAATGATTTAGTATATCGTGCAGCTTTGATTGAGTTGATCAATCATCATCGGCAACGGCCGTTTTCTCTTATAATCCGAATCCAATGGAAACCATCCTTATCCAAACCAAACTGCATCGCCCTCAGGTAAGTGCTAACCTGGTTAAACGGCCGCTGCTCTTGCAAAAACTCAACCAGAATTGGGAACGGCCGTTGATACTCGTCACCGCCCCCGCCGGCTATGGCAAAAGTACCCTTCTCAGCAGTTGGCTGGCATCGCGCACAGACGAGCACACCGCCTGGCTATCGCTGGAACCCTATGATGATGATCCAGCCACATTCTGGATTTATTTCACGGCAGCCGTTCAAACGA
Organism: uncultured Chloroflexia bacterium; assembly: GCA_963701435.1. GTDB lineage: Bacteria > Chloroflexota > Anaerolineae > Promineifilales > Promineifilaceae > JAACFF01. The sequence goes on from CAVPAL010000007.1 coordinate 713,342, forward strand.
TGTTTCCCCATGTCGGGCAGAACACACGCTCCCTGTTGAACCAACCTGAAATACCCCCGGCTAGAGTGCTGCTCGCCACCCTGATCAACGAACTGAACGTCATTTCAGAAGATTTCATTCTGGTGCTGGATGATTATCACCTTATTCAACAGCCGGCGATACATGATTTGATGACAGATTTGTTAACCCACATCCCAGCAACCTGCCATATCGTCCTTGCCAGCCGCACAGATCCACGCCTGCCAATCCCTAAGTTCCGTGCCCAAAATCTGGTTACCGAAATACGCGCAGGCGATTTGCGTTTTTCAAAGGCTGAAGCCGATACTTTTCTTCACCAAAGTTTAAAAAGACCCATTGCCGACGAGATACTTTCAGATATTTACCAACGGTCAGAAGGATGGGTGACTGGTTTGCATCTGGCAGCTTTAAAGATGCGTCGTTTAAAGCAACAGGAACAAATTGAAAACATTCTGGAAAGAGAAAACAGCTTTGTCATCGATTATTTGATGGCTGAGGTACTTATGGATCAGCCAGAAATCGTCCAAGAATGGCTTTTGCAAACGGCCGTTCTCGACCGCTTTTGTCCTGATTTATGTGATGCTCTTTTCGAGAATTCAACGGATAATCTTGATTTTGATGGGACACACTTCATCCAACATCTGACCACCCATAATCTGTTTATCATTTCCCTGGACCAACAACAAACCTGGTATCGGTATCATCATTTGTTCAGCCACTTCCTCAAAAACGAATTGCGACAGCGTGCTGACCCCGCAGACATTGCTTCCCTTCACAGCAAAGCATCCCATTGGCTGGCTCAAAATCAGCTTCTCGAAGAAGGGCTGCACCATGCCCTGGCCGCCGGAGACATATCAACCGCAGCCCAAATAGTCGAGCAAAACGCACGAACCTTGCTAGATGAAGACAGATGGCACACCTTAGAAAATTGGCTGGCACTGCTGCCAGAAAATGCCATTCAACAAAGTGCTGTGCTTTTGTTAGCAAAAGCCTGGGCAACGTTCCATCAATTTAGCTTGTGGACGATTCCCTCGCTTCTCGAATCCATTGAGAAATTACTGAACGAGGATGATGAAGAGAAACGGCCGTTATGGGGCGAAGTTAACTTTTTCTGGGGCCACCACTGGTATTGGCAGGACGACCAGCAGCGCAGCCTGACATATCTCACCCGTGCGCTGGAACAAATTCCCAAAACACACCATCTTGCCAGAGGAGAAGCAGAGCTTTTCTGGGGCCTGGCCATGCACATGAACAACCAGAAGGAAGCGGCTGTACAACAGTTACACCAATGGCTTTATTATGAACAAGCGCTCCATCCTGGACGACAAACCAAGCTGCTGGCATCGCTCATTTTCATTCATCTCCTTTCTGGGGAATTGACAGATGCCGCCATGGTGGCCCAACAGGCCCAGGATTTAGCTAAAAAAGTAAACAATACCTATGTTAGAGCGTGGGCATCTTATTTACTCGGCCTTATCCATTTCTGCCGCAATGATTTACAAAGCGCGGTGAGCCATTTTAATGACGCCGTGCAAAATCGCTATATCTTGCATAATGGAGCCGCAATCGACAGCATGGCCGGTTTAGCCATCGCTTACCAGGCGTTCGACCGCCCAAAGGATGCCAGCAAAATAGTGTCTGATTTACTGGAGTTCGCCTGGGAAACAAACAATCCGGCCTATATCACCATCGCGCGTTCCTGTGAGGCACGGGTGTTATTGATGCAAGGCGATCTCGTCCAAGCATATCGCCGCCTGCAAACAGCAGACCTCACCACCGCGACTACAACGATGTTCTACTGGTTGGAAACGTCAACCCTCACCCAGTGTCGTGTCTTGATTGCGCATGGGACTGAAACAAGTTTGGATACCGCCGATCAAAAACTGGAAACATGCTGGCAGCAAGCAAAAAACAACCATAACGTTATAAAAATGGTCGAGATTTTACTGCTGCAAACAATGTCCTATCAAAAACAAGCTCGGTTAGCAGATGCTTTGGCGGCTTTGAATGAAGCGGTTCTGTTGGCGAACCAAGAGGAATATTTACGGCCGTTTATTGAAGCAGGTTCAGAATTACGGCCACTCTTAGCAAAACTTTCACCAGACGAGACAACAACACCCTTCATCAAGCGCATTGAGCAGACCCTGTTCATTGACCAAAATCAGATTGACCTTCAACACCACACAACCTCTCTACAACCACAAATAGATGAAGTGCTAACTTATCGAGAAAAAGAAATATTAACCCTTCTGGCAACAGAGATTAGCAATCAGGAAATTGCCAATACACTAACCATCTCCCCCAACACGGTAAAACGACATACCAGTGCCTTATATCGCAAATTAGCTGTCAAAAATCGCCGTCAAGCCGTGGCAAAGGCCAAACGAGCCGGTTTGCTCGCCTCAAACTAGAAACAAAATCCATACCAGGACAACAATTTGCTAAAACTAGAACAAAACATGGAAATATGATCCTTTTTTGATACTTTTGGATCATGCGCACCCCTTTTTTTTGTTCTATACTGTATTTATAACTTCAATATCCAGCATTAACCCATGCAATATTGCCATTAACACATAAAAAAACGGTTCCTATGAAACCCAACTTACGTATGGATTTACCATTCCCCTATCGCATCAAAGTAAACGGGGCCATTGATAAAAAATGGTTTACCTACTATGACAACATGACAGTGGAAGTGGAAGATGGTGGTGGCAAACGGCCGTTAACCACGCTCACTGGTCAAGTAACAGATCAAGCCGCCTTAATGGGCATCCTCAACCTGCTCTACGATATGCAATGCCCCCTTCTATCCGTTGAATGCTTACTCGAACAATAAATTTACCTGGAGAAAAATAATGACAAAACCTACCCCTAATTACAATACCTATATTCCCAGCAAAATCATGACCCCGGACAAGGTCGAGACGAGAATCGGTACACTTGAATTCTTTGACGGGATTCCTACCAAAGAAACAGCGGAACTAGTTTACGACAACCTTGACTTTCTGCGCGGCGTGGAGACCTTCCTGAATGGCATTCCGGCCGCCTCAGTCGAGGGGCTTCGGCTAGGCGCGGCAGAACTTGGGGCCACAGAATGCCACCAGGCCATTGTTTTCGATAAGCTGATGGACAGCAATTCTATATTCCTGACCGGTAACACGGACACGGTATACTGCATGCTCTTTCTCGACCTGCAGAAAGATGGCCCAACGGTGGTTGAGATTCCTGCCGGGGCCGGCCCGGGGACAGTTGACGATGCCTATTTTCGCTTTGTGATCGACATGGGCGCGCCGGGACCAGATCGGGGCAAAGGAGGCAAGTATCTGCTGCTTCCGCCCGATTACGAGGGCGACGTTCCCGAAGGCTATTTCACCGCCAAGTCACCAAGCTGGGTGAACTTGATTCTTCTCCGTGGATTCCTGGTTGACGGCAAACCAGACGTAGCCTCAAAAATGTGGCGGGAAGGTCTAAAAGCCTACCCCCTTTCCCAGGCGGCCAATCCGCCCGTGATGGAGTTCTTTAATGGCTCCAATGTGGCGTTCAACACGGTCCATGCCAACAACTTTGAGTTCTACGAAGAACTCCACACCGTCATCGATCGGGAGCCAGTCGAGCTGCTCGACCCCGAATTACGCGGACTCTTCGCCTCCATCGGCATCGAGAAGGGCAAGCCCTTTGCCCCCGATGCGCGCATGAAGAAGATTCTGATCGAGGCGGTTGCGGTAGGCAACGCCACCTCGCGGGCGATCTTCTGGTACGAACGCGATCAATCGGAATTCCTTTATGAGGGCAGCTACTGGAAACGTGGCTACGTCGGCGGGAGCTATCAGTTCCTCAAAGACGAAGGCATGGGCGGCCGCAATCTGGATGCGCGGGTTCACTTTTACTACATGGCCACCGTCAACACCCCGGCTATGGAGATGAAATTGATCGGCGCGGGGTCGCAATACGCCTGGGGCTACCTGGACGCAAATGGCAATGCCCTTGATGGCAGCAAGACCTACAAATTGAACCTGCCCAAGGATCCGCCCGCTTTGAAGTTCATGTCCGTGGTAGTCTATGACCCGCAAACCCGCTCCGAACTCCAGACTGGTCAACCATACCCCAGCAAGAACAATACCCACGACGAGATGATCGAAAACGAAGATGGATCAATCGATCTTTACTTTGGCTCTGAAGCACCGGCTGGTAAAGTGGCAAACTGGATTCAAACGGTTCCCGGCAAAGGTTGGTTCTGCCTGTTGCGTCTTTATAGCCCAACCGAACCCTGGTTTGACAAAACCTGGCGTCCGGGAGAAATTGAATTGGTCTAGTTTGTTGTTAACAAGTGATCTATTGGGCGCACACCAAGAATACGCGCTACCAGTGGGCTAAGCAGGTGGCTTCGCACTTTGGCGGCGGTCAGCCTGGGGCTGGCGGAAAAGGAAGACTGTACTACTGTCGTCCTTTTCCAAGTAGCAAAAACGACAGAAAACGCAACATCATCGTCATCATTGTGGATAACATGCCTGCCGATGCGTTGGATTGTGAACTCTGGTGACTCTGTAATAAATAAAGGCGAATGAAAGGAGTATACACGTATGTCTCTACTGGACAAACTTCCCATCTGGGCAGTCTATGTAGTTACAGTTGCTTTGGTCCTCGTAGCCGCTGAGGTCGGCTTTCGCATCGGCATTTGGCGTCAACGTCGGGTTCCCTCTTCTGAGGGGGCACCCATGACCAGTGCCGTGGTAGGCGGGATGCTGGGTCTGATGGCGTTCCTTATGGCCTTTTCGATCGGGATTGTCATCGGTCAGCAGGGCGAACGAAGGGCAATGGTCGTTGCAGAAGCCAACAGTGTGGGAACCGCTTATCTCCGCAGCGGCTTTCTTGACGAGCCCGATCTGACAACTTCACGTAATCTATTGCGTGAGTATGTCGAGGTGCGTCTTGCGGCAGCTATTGATCCCGCCCAGTTAGAATCCGCCGTCAAACGGTCTGAGGAGATTCATGGGGAGTTATGGGTCATTGTAGAGGACAACGTGAGACAGGGAAAAGAGTCGGACATCATGGCTCTCTTCGTCGAATCGATTAATGAGGTTATCGACGTTCATTCCTTGCGGTTGGCGGCAGTAGATCTTCGCCTGCCGGATTTCTTAGGAATTGTGTTGTATGCATCGACAGTATTGAGTTTTCTTTTGATAGGTGTGGCCAACAGTGCAGATGGGAAACGTGATTTTGTTGCCATGTTGCTCTTTGCTCTGGCCTTTGTAGCTGTCTTAATGATCATTGTTGATCTGAACCGGCCACAGGAAGGACTCCTAACGGTAAGCCAGAAGGCCATGTCAGATCTGCTGCAGCAGATGGTGGCCCCTGTGCGCTGAAATTGTATGGCTAGACTCGATTTTGATCCCAAAAACCTCCCCGCAGATATTGGCGGTTCGATAACGATGGCCCTGGTTGCTGTCCCCGATGCCATTGCCTCCGCCATATTGGCGGGCGTCAATCCAACATATGGTTTCAACGCCCTGATCGTTGGCACACCCATCGGTAGTCTGTTCACCAGCTCGCAGTTCATGAACATTGGCTCCACTGCGGCCATGATGCTGGCTGTTGGCGGGGTGCTTTCGGGATTCAGCAGCGACAATATTGTGACAGCCATGGTGACCTTGACCGTCATGATCGGCCTTTTTCAACTGCTGCTGGGCGTGTTCAAATTAGGGGTGTTCGCCCGTTTCATTTCCAACGCCGTCATGATCGGCTTTTTTACCGGGGTAGCTACGGTGTTGATCTTGGGTCAGTTGGGCGATTTAACCGGATTTGACAGCAGCTACAGTAACAAAGTGGCGCAAACGGTCGATTTACTTCTTAATCTCGATCAAGTTGATATGGCGTCGCTGCTAACTGGATTGGCCACGATTGGGGTTATCATTTTATTAGGCCGGACCAAACTACGCAATTATTCTCTGGCCATTGCCTTACTGCTGGCTTCCGTGGCGGTGCTGGTCATGGGTCTCGACTCAGTAGCACTGGTCGGCGATACGTTTGAAATTTCAGCCGCGATTCCCACACCCACTTTGCCCAGCTTGTCAATGGTTGGCATCTTGTTGATGCCGGCTATTGCTGTTGGTCTGCTGGGACTGATTCAAGCCGCTGGAATCAGCCAGACCATCCCTAATCCGGACGGTGAGCTGCCAGATCCTTCGGGAGATTTTCGAGGTCAAGGCATCTCTAACATTGCCTCAGGGTTTTTCAAGGGTTTACCACTTGGTGGATCTTTAGGCGGCACCAGCATCATGCTGAGTGCGGGGGCAAAGTCGCGCTGGGCCAATGTATTTATGGGCTTGTTCGTCGCTGTTTTTGTCTTCTTTTTCGGCAATCAAGTGGAAAATGTGGCCCTGCCGGCTATCGCGGCGGTCTTGATTGTAGCTGGATTTGGCGTCTACAAGTTTGCGGTGATCAAAGATATTTGGGATGTCAGCCGTTCTTCGCGCATTGTGATGCTGGTGACGTTTCTGGCTACATTGACAGTCGAAATTCAAGAGGCTGTTTTTATAGGTATCATTCTTTCTATTTTGGATTTTGTATACACGTCGGCGCAGGATGTGCAGGTTGTGGAACTGGTGGAAAAAAGCGAGGGTGTGTTTGTCGAACGGCCGTGTCCTGCAGAACTCAGTGACAACAGTATCACCATCCTCTATGCCTGGGGCGCCTTGTTCTTCGCCAGCGCGCGCACAATCGAAGGGTTGCTGCCTAAAGCCGATCAGGCCCAACGGGCAGTGGTAATTCTCAGAATGCACGGCCGTTCGCGCATCGGCAGTACCTTCATCCAGATCTTGGAGCGGTATGCTGGACGACTGAAAGCCAATGGTGGCAAGATCATCTTGTCCGGTATCAGCCAGAAAGTGTGGGAACAGATGGAACGCACAGAAACCTTTGAATTGATTCCCGAAGCAGATGTGTTTAGGGTTGAAGAAACCCTGGGAGGATCGACCAAAAAAGCGTTTATGGCGGCAACAGAATGGCTGGTTTCCCAGCCTGAGATCAAACCGGATTAACAATGATGCACGAGGATAAAGATGGAAATTATTAGCCAAGAACTGCCAATCGCCACTATTCTACTCCGGCTGTTAGGTGTTGCCGCTCTCTTCGTAGTAGGGCGATGGTTCGCTAAAAACAGCCGATCCTGGCTTAAAAAGATCTTATTCAAGCAGGGATTCCCGAAATCTATCATAACCGTACTGGCGAATCTAACCTATTCCGGCATCTGGCTCGTGACCGTGATCACGATTCTGGCACTGCTTGGTATTCCTGTTGAGGCCCTCATAACCGGCGTGGTGCTCGTGGTTGTTGTGCTCGGCATTGCCTTACGAGAGTCTTTAGGTAACTTCGCAGCCACAATAATTTTCGCCTTGTTCAAACCCTTTGAAGTGGGCGACTTGATTAACAGCGTAGATACAATGGGTGTTGTGCAAGAAATAGAATTGTTCAATACGGTTATCCTTTCTTACGACAACAAAGTCCACATATTGCCCAATGGTCTGATCCAGTCCAACGGCATTACCAATTTATCAAAAACGGGTCGAATTCGCCTGGACTTACGCTTTAGCATTAGTTATCAAGATGATGTTGCCTTGGCAAAAAAGAGTTTATTTGACATGTTAGCAGGGGACAAGCGTGTCTTGCCAGATCCCCCGCCAAACATATTCGTCAAGAATTTAGGCGATAGCGGCGTTGAAATCGCCGTCTGGCCTTATGTACGCACAGAGGATTATTATGCATTCCTATTTGATGTGCTGGAGCAAGGGAAGTTGCGTCTGGAAGAAGCGGGTCTAACCATACCCTTCCCCCAAAGGGATGTCCATCTTTACCATACTGAAACGCTAGCAAACTAAAGATCATGAAAATTAGCGAACACTTTGCTCCCATAACAATTGCCCTGGCCGGCGTAGCGCTTGTTAGAATCGTGTTGATCTTAATATCCTGGTTGGCGCCCGTCCTCACACCCATCATGTTAGATTAGTATCTAACGGCTTTGTCGCTGCCTGGCTGCTTTTGGCTGCAAAAACGCGAGGTGAAACCTGGTATCGCTTTACTCATCTTGATAAGGTGGATCCCAGGCAGATAAGCGTCAGGGTGCGCACAGCCAGTTAGCTCTGGAAGTGATGCGCCGCCGACATCGACTGCAATCAAGCCTATCCAAATCTGCAAGAACGACTTGTTGCGCTGCTAGACAGCCTGAATACAGATCCGATTATGACGGACGACGGAGCGGCAGTTACGGCTCACAACCTCGTTGGGGCGCTGCGCCAGAGCGACAATCGGCCTGGTCTGGGCGCTTATATTCCACTGCTAATTTGGGAACTAGAGCAAGGCAAAGTTGATACCTATCATGCTATCATCAACAACGAAATACCGCCGGTAATTCCAATCGAAGCGTCTGACCCACTGGTTTTACGCTTCATTGGGGAAGATTTATCACCAGACGCTGCCCTTTTTATCAAATCAGGTCTGACATTGCGAGAAGAAGCCCGGCAGTTAAATCAGACGGCCGATCGTTTTTTGAAACGCGGTGAGGAGCAAATTACGCTTAATGAATTAGGTTCATCCTTAGCAGCGCGTTTTGATTTCCAGTTTCACGAGATTATGAACACTGAATCGCTTGACCGTCGTCTGGAGATCAACCAGGTTTACCTGGCTTTACCCTTGAAAGGAGCGTCTGTAGAAAATCTTAAGGATTTCATCACGCAGAATTTCCAGGGCGCCAACGCCGATCAGCTTTTGACGCTGACGGATAATATGACCGAAGCAGATGTTGAAGAACTGGCCGCCATAATCTTTGGCAAGGCAAGAGACTATGCAACTTTTTTCACTTTTCTTTGATTCTGAACCTTTTTGTGTGCAATGAGCACATTCCTTTCAACACAATTGACGGCGCGCTTGATGTTGTTTGCTGGCAATATCAATTAATTATCCAACAAGCAGGTGGAGGCGTTGTCTACAGCGCCTCTACCTGCAATTTAGGTAAAACGCGAGTGGCTGTTCAGGTACCCGAGAGACCTGCCAGGTTTTGCCCTTGAGGACAATTGTTTCTTGGGTAAACCTGATCTGTGCCTTCTGCGTGAATCTCCGTGAAACTTTCAATATCTAAATTAATTCAGCCACTCGGAATTCCGTGTTCTGATTATCGCGTGTCAAAGCGCCAGAGTCCGGCGGCAACGGCCGTATCCACAGCCTCTCGATATGCCTGGCGCGAAATACGCCGGTTGATTTCGGCATATTTTTGTCCACTGACCTTTCCGGCCGGGTAATATTGATCCATCAAATTTACATAAGTATCAGGGGACAATTCTAAAGCCAGGAATTGCATAATTTGAGCCGTGCCGGCGGCGCCAGCGGGCATCAGCAAATGGCGTACCAGCACGCCCCGCTTTGCCAGGCCGTCCTCATCCATTTTCAAAACGCCGACCTGCCGGTGCATTTCGCGCAGCGCCTGCCGCGCCGCTTCAGGATAATCTTTCGCTTTTAAATACCGTAAGGAAAGTTTAGCATCCCACATTTTAAAGTCGGGCATATAAATATCCACAACGCCCTCCAACAATCGCAAACTTTGTAAGGAATCATAGGCCGAGGTGTTGTAAACCAACGGCAAATGTAAACCTCGCTCAATCGCCGGCGGCAAGGCTTCTAAAATTTGGGGCACAACATGTTCAGGCGTAACAAAGTTAATGTTGTGGCAGCCCATATCCTGCAGGCGCAGCATCATTTCTGCCAGTTGGTCCGCACGCAGCTCAACGCCGGCGCCTTCCTGGCTGATGTCAAAGTTCTGGCAAAATACACAGCGCAAATTGCACCAGGAAAAGAAAATAGTTCCGCTGCCGCGCCAGCCGCGCAGACAATTCTCTTCGCCATGATGGGGACAGTAGCTGGCGACGGTTGCATAACGGCCGCTTTTGCAAACGGCCGTTTCATTTTTCAAGCGGTTGACGCCACAGTCACGTGGACAAACACGACATTCGGCAAGTTCAGCCAAAGCCAGGTCAACCCGCTGCTGCAGCTCGCCGCTGCGATAGAGCGCCAGGTAGGCAGGCTCGAAATCCTGTTTTGATAGAAAAAATAGTTCGTCAGCCATTGTTAATCCAAACTCCAACCTGATCCTATTTTAGTACCTTAACAATCAAATTCTTGTACACGTAACAAGAACATCAGGCAATCTCAAATGCCAGAGACGGAATAATAACCATCTCGCGCAACTTGAGAGCCATCAACGTCACCTGTCGACCAAAATCGGTGAGGTAGTAACGATAACGTTTGCTGACCCGCTTTATTAAGCCATGTTGTCGCAAGCGGCGTAACAAGCGCGTGATTTGGCCGGAATTCTTTTCAGGCAAATTCTGCCGCAACGCCTTGTTGGAAAACCCAGCGATAACAAACCGGCCGTCAGCCAAGAGCCGAAAAAATGAGGAGTCCTCCTCAGCGAGGAGATTGAAGCCCTTGTAGCGATGGCCCTGGTCATCTTGTTGTGTTTCTGTCAAACGATGCAGTTTGTCTACACCAACTTCCGGGGTTTCGATGTCGGAGAGGAATTTCAGATAACGTTTGTTGACCGCTTGCAGTGTCTCGGCCAAAGGTGGCAGGGAGTAGATGGTCTTTTTCATTGGCGCATACCGCGTGCTGGTTGTGCCATCACGATGCGGTACCTGGCGGTATTGCTGAAAGAAGCTGACGTTGTTGACGGTGGTTTCAATGCGCAAGATGATGTTGAACTTGTCGTACAGCTTAATGCTGACCGCCCCCATCTGATGTTTCAGGCGGGTGCCCAACCAGCGTTTGTTCAAACGATTGCCCATCTCATCCTGGTAATTGCCATGCAGTTTGCGCCCCAGAAAGGTGGCAATGTCAGCGGGTGTGACCGCTTGAATGAGGGATTCCAGAAGATGGGGATAAATCGCCTGTAAGGTGGGTTGGTTCTTAAAAACAACATCGGTGGCATATTCAGCTTGCATGATGCTCCAGTTGTAAAACAAGCCGAGTTGTTTGACGGCTGGACAATACTGTTCGGCTAGCATATCAAGCCGCTGATGCAGCTGTTGGCTATCAAAGGTGGCCGCCAATTCATTGGCCCGTTGATAGTCGGCAATACGCAAAAAGGCGTTTTCGATTTGCTCAAAGGCAATCTGCTCCTTTTGTAGTTGTCTGGCTAATACATTGTGCCCATTACAGTAGAACTGCAAGCGAAACGGACACCAGGTCGGTACACGCAGATAGCATAGACCCCAATCCGGGTCGATGAAGTAGAAGTAGTAATGCAGGCATTTCCCTTGCGTCGCTTTCACATAGGTCTGATGCGTTTGCTTGTCATGCCATGGCCGGTACGCTTGACACGCTTCCATCGCCGAGAAGATATGGACCAACCCCGGCTGGTCACCGCGCTGGTCGATGATTTCCTTGATGCGGCTTTCTTTGCGAAAGGCATCTTTCTTGCTGATGAATTCGATTTCCACCCCGTTATCTTCGGCCAACGGTTGCGCATTTTCACGAATCAGGTCGCGCAAGGGTTCGGCAAATTCAGTGTAGTCAAAGATGCGTATCTGCTGCGTGTACAAGTATTTGGTCATTCCTTTGGCATAGCAGAGTGAGGAAAGATGTCCATTGATCACAATGCGATCATAACAATGGAGAATGCCGTCAATTTCGTTTTGGTATTTCTCAGTCATCAGTATCGTGGTCATCTTCATCCCTCATGTTGCTATTGGAAGTTGAGGTAATTTACACAATTTATTGATTATGGACAGCTTTTGAACCCCTTTTTGGTTCTGGCTTGTCCAGGTTAGGTAATTAGCAGAAAGTAATCAAAAATAAATGTCATGGAAAATCCCGGGATTTTTCTTTTCCAAAATATAGACATCCAATATGTGCAGTGAATAGTGATTTTTGTCATAAATAAATAGCCCAAATGGCACTACACAAACAACCACTAAACCACGTACATTATTTAATATGGCGTTTTGTATTTAGGATTTTTGGGGTTGAGATTCCAGAAACCAACTGCCAACTTTGGTAAGCTGGAATCCTTAAATGGCTTGATGACCTGTCTGAAGGGTCACCTGTAGTGATTACAGATTGTGGGATTTAGAATTCGGATGAACCAGCCCATTCGTTTCAGTAATTCCACAATCTGTATCATATCTGACAAGTGTTGCACGGCGATATATACATTCCGGAGTAGATACGGAAACGGCCGTTTTAGACGGCCCGGTTGTTGAAAGTTTATTAGCGTATATCGAAGACGAACAAATCGACCTGGTTGTCATGACAACACATAGTCGAACCGGATTAAAGCGTTGGATTTTCGGGAGCGTCACATCAAAAATAATGCGGGGAACAACCAAGTCCATGTTGCTTATCCGGCCGCCTACCAGCCTGTTAAAGTAAACCGTCTCAGGAGGAACTGTATACAAATTGCCAGGAACCAAATCCCGCAATTTGCCCAAAACCGAGCGAGGTAAATCTCATGGTTGTAAAGGCATTAGCATTATTAGACTCTGCGTTATTAGTAGAAGAGAGAACGGCCGTATCCCTGGATGGACTTGATTTGTATCATGATATAAGAGGATTCGGCCAACCGGTTCTCGTTTTTATTCATGGATGGGGAGCTGAAAACAGTTTCTGGGAAGCCCAGGTAGCATATTTTGCACATGAACACACCGTCGTCACCCTTGATCTCGCCGGTCATGGCATGTCTGAAAAAACCCGCCGGCAGTGGAGCGTACCATCTTTTGCATCAGACGTTGTTTCAATCATCGAAGATCTCAATCTAAAACAGCCAACCATTCTAGTGGGACATGCGATGGGAGCACAAGTTGCCATTGAAGCCGCTCGTAGAATGCCAGACATAGTAATGGGCATCATCGCCGCCGAAGCGCTGCACAATGTAGATATGTTGGTTAACGATTTCCAGTTCAACACGCAGTACCAAAATTTTCATCACAACTACACCAATGCAGTAAGACAGCAAGCCCGCGCCGGCTTTAACAGCGCCTCACAGGCGCATCTCGTCGAACAGGTGGCGGCAACATTGTCCCGCCTGCCGGCCACAATTGGGCTGCCCATGCTATTTGCCACAATCACCTACGATACGCGACCGGCCATTAAAGCGCTGAAAATTCCTGTGCGTTGTATCAATTCCAGTCTGGCTGAAACAAATTTAGCAGCCTTGAGAAAAATATATGCTGATGTTGACGTCATGATCATGCCGGAGGTCAACCACTTTATCATGTTGGAAAACCCGATTGCTTTTAACCAGTTGCTAGAAGCGGCAATTCACGAAATTGTTGAGAACAACAATTGTTTCCACGATTAGCCTACCTTTGAAACGTCGGCTAGGATGGATGGATTGATATGTTTCACTGATTGAAAATAGATTAAAAAATGGCTGGGGAGCCACAATTGTCGAGAGATCGGTTATTGAGATATTTTTGCGAGCGCTTCGAGGTCAAAAATTACCTCGAAACCACAAAATTTAGTCGGAAATTTCACTCAATAATTCGTTCTTGAGCAAAGTCCTGTTGTACGACTAAACGCCTTCAGCTTTTCTCTACCAACACTCAGCAAACCCATTAATATGAGTACAGAGTGGGAATGAAGCCACTTAACCAAATATTAACATGCTACCTTTGCATAATATGATAAAATTTAATGGAAACAGAAACTTTTGGATAGGGTAATTCTATTGGGAGGCAGAAAAGTAAATTCTAAGTTACTTCGAGGCATCATCGCTTTCACGCCTTTTTTTTTAACGCTGGTTATTGTTATTGCGATAAACTTTCGTCCTGTTTGGGAAAAAAGTGGGGAACAAAATTCCAACAAACAACAGCAGTTACCAAAACCAACTTTTACGCCGGCTGCGCACGAGAATGCACAAGCTTTAAGTATATCTACAGAAGGAGAGGAACCACTGTCACAAGAAACTATCGTGTTGCAAACAACAACCGTTGTTCCTACCAATATGCCGCAGCCAACTATCCCTCCAGACGCGTTTATTCAACTAGTTGGGCCGCCAGCCGAAAGCGAATTTTTTGATGAAAATAATGTCTCGTTTTATTGGTATTGGCCGCTGCCGCTCACCGAGAACCAGCAATTTACGCTTCTATTAGTGAATGAGGTCCAAGACCAACAGCGTATCGCTACGATTAATTCAACCAATCTAGGTCAAAGCTACTTTATCAATTTGGAGGTTCCGGTAGTATCTGATGAATTCAGCCCGGTTTTTTGGCAAATACAGCTAGAACAAATTTCAACTGAAGAAATTCTCGTTCAAAGCCCACTAAGGAGCATTTCCTTTATAACAAATTAGGTGTTTCATTTGCGACTATACAGGCTCTTCCGCTCGCGGCCGATTTTCTGACCGAGCCGCAACCGGGTGCGGTCAGGAGAGCAGCCCTTTGGGACTGAGATGCGGCCCATAGCTTGAATAGTTACTTTCATTTACTGGTAATCACACTATTTTTGCTGACGTCAAACGGAAAAATTTTTTGTGTGTACATTGCATTTTTATATTAACAGGTGTAATCTTATTAAGGTGCGGGGTGATGTGAACCTTGCCATTGAATACTTGCGAGAACAGGCTACAAATCGAAAGAGATGATCGCGCATAACAACATAGATCTGTCCGGGGAACAAATCGGAAATTACGAGATAGAAAGTTTGTTGACTGTTCGCAAAGCCAGCAATTTTTATCTAGCGCAAGATGTAAAGTTAGAGCATCCGGTTTACCTCGAGATCTTAAATACGACAATCGAAGAAGATGCGGACCTGGCAGGACGTTTTCATAAACGCATGGAAACTGTGTCCCAGATTAAGCATCCAAATATTGCTACTGTTATCGAAGTCAACACAACGGCTGACGGTTATCCCTACGCGGTCATTGATTATTTCGACAGCATTTCTCTTTCGCAAAAGGAAGAGGAATGGCATAACACAGACGCTCTGTTGTCACCTATTGCTGCCTTAACATATGGCAGACAAATAGCTGATGCACTGAGCATCGCACATCCAGCCGGTTTAATTCACCATGATTTACGCCCGCAAAACATCCTGGTGCGCAAATCGGATGGGGAAATTGTACTTGTTGACCTTGGCGACCCATTAGTGGCTGTGCCTCCGGACGCAGCAATGAGTAATTCCCGCTCCGAGATGTTGGATTATGCTTCGCCTGAAGAAATTGAAGGCAAGGAAATCAGCCGCCGCAGTAATATTTATTCACTTGGCATTATTATTTATGAATTGCTGACAGGCCATCGGCCACGGCTGCCTGCCTCTTCCTGGGATATTTTTGAACGTTCAACGATGCCTAAGGAAGTACCGTTGGAAGAAGAGCGCGCCGGCCTGTCTGGAGAAACGTATAGGCTGGTTCGTAATTGTCTTTGGCGGCAAGAATGGAGCCGGTTTGAAAATGCTGAAGAACTCATCAGCGCAATTGACACGGCCGTTCTTGCCGAACAGGCCTTACCTAAAAAAGACAATATCTTTTCGCGAAACCGCCGCCGCTGGCTGTATCTTGTCCCTGTAGCAGCCGTTCTGGTTATTTTATTTGGACTACTGCTGGTTTGGGGACAGTTTGTGAATGCTGGGTCTAACTCACCTGAAAAAAGAAACGGCCGTTACTACCCCACAAGACCCTGCCGCAGCCGCTGGTGCGGAGTCAGGGACTGTCATGCCAACTGAAACAATTACACGAGAACCACTGCCGACAGCCGAATCGGCCGTGCCGATACCTGTTTTTGGCCCGCCTGCCGACAGTGAATATACGCTACAAGACAAAATCAGTTTTTCCTGGGTTTCATTAACTCTGCCAAAAGAAGGGGAACAATTTGCAGTTTATATAATCGCAGAAGATGAAGGATCGCAGCAGCCAATTTTAGTTGGAACTGTCCGCGAACCAGATAACGCATCTTTATACCTCTTGGAAAAACAGCTTCAAGAACTCCCGGTTACCAGTGGCTCCTACATCTGGCAGGTGTTGCTGGAAGCAGAGGGATCTTCCGATCCCTTGACCGAAAGTGATCCACGTCGATTTTTTGTGATAGCAAATACACCAACCCTCACCGCTACATCCACTATAGAACCAACTGCAACTGCAACCGCTACGGCAACAAAAACTGCGTGTGTGCCAACAAAACCATTTGGATGGATTGAACATTTCGTAAAAGCCGGAGAAACCCCTTCCACCTTTTCCCAACGCGCCAATGTGCCTGTTCAAGAAATATTCGAAGCCAACTGCCTGGAACCAAATGCTATCCTAAGCATTGGTCAACGTTTGTATATTCCGCCGCCCCTGGCCACAAACACGCCAACTCCTTCACCAATTCAACCTACATTGCCTCCAACCAGTGGCGGGGGTAGTGGTGGTGGTGGTGGAAGTAATCCGAACCCAACAACGCCACCCAAACCACCTACAAGCACGCCGCTTCCACCACCGTAAACACAGTTATTTGATTGATATTGCCATAGCCCATCATAACAAAGTGATTGTGATGGGCTTTTTCCAGAATGGGGATGGTATTGGTCTAAAAACCTTTTACCTTTTTTCATAGTAATTCATGTGCAAATTTTTACAATTATACGTTATGCTGGTAATGATATGTGTCCAGCTATCAAAGGTGCAAAAACCATTGCCTAATTTACCCGTTCATCCTACAGTGAAGTACGTATAGTAGGGATATCATGAAACAAAAAACCAGCTTAATGCTCATTTTATTTACGTTGTTGGCGCTGTCTTTGCTGGCTTATCGCCAAGACATTACAGCGCTGACAACGACTAAAGAAGGTATGGCAAACCAACCATTGATGGCAGTTGTCAGTCAACCTACCGAAGCGCCTACCAACACACCAACGCCAACCCCAACCCCAACAAATAGTAGCGATCCAATAATTGAAACGCCGACTAACACCGCCACAGCGACGCCAACGGCCACACCGACTCAAATATTTACGTCCACTGCCACTAATACGCCCACATCCACGCCAACTCATACTGCAACACCAACAGAAACGCCAACAGCCACGAACACCCAAACCGCCACTGCAACCAATACTGCAACTTCCACTGCAACGCCAACACCAACCAATGCGCCGCCCACAATTTCTGAAATAGCTGATCAGGAGACTTTAGAAGATACGAGTACCGGGAATATAATTTTTACAGTGAATGATCTGGATACGCCGTTGGAGAATTTGGTGATAACGGCCGTTTCTAGCAATATACGCCTGGTTCCTGCAGCCAACATAACATTGGGCGGCGCCGGCGCCAACCGTCATATAGAGATAATGCCAGCATTGCACGAGTTCGGCGTATCAACCATCACAATTAACGTCAAAGATAACGCCACTACAAGCAGTACCACCTTTGTCTTAACAGTTGTTCCTGTTAATGATAAGCCCACAATTGACTTAAATGGACCGGGTGTTCCAGGTACAAACTATAACACGACTTATTCCACAAATGGAAACCCGGTAAAAGTCTCAAGCAGCAACCTGACAATTTCAGATATTGACAATGATACATTTCAATCCGCCACAGTAACTATACGCAATCTAGAGAATGGTTCAGCCGAAATCCTCAGCACAAATACAAACGGAACCGGAATTGCAAAAAGCTACAGCGGAGGCGTTCTTACCTTGAGCGGAGAGGATTCGCTTGAAAATTACCAGAATGTCTTACGCAGCGTGACCTATCAGAACAATGCAGCCCAGCCTGACAGGAGTGACCGTAAAATCGATTTTATTATCAACGATGGTGCAGAAAGCAGTAACAAACCAACCACAACTGTTTCCATCCTGGATCCACGCATAAAAATCACCCTGACGACCCCGGAAAATGGGCCTATAGCCAGCGGCGGAACCGCCATTTTCCTTATTAAAGTTCAAAACACCGGCAATACGGAACTTAATAATGTCATTGTAAGCGATCCCAATGCGCCCAACTGTAACCGCTTTTGGAGTAGTTTGTCAGCAGATAGTGTAAAAAGTTATTCTTGCAACCGCACAAATGTCACGGCCGAATTTATGAATGTCGCCACTGTTACTGGAAAAGACCCTTCAAACCGCACGGTATCTGATAGTAAGTCCCTTTATGTTGAAGTTGAAAACCCCAATATTCAAATCGCCAAAAGTCCCATGACACAAACAGTCATAAAGGGCGAAACGGCCCAATTCGATATTTTTGTCCTCAATACAAGCTCAACGGTTGACCTTGTAAACGTCGAAGTCCTCGATCCCTCAACGCCGGATTGTAACCGCACCGGTTTCCACGCTTTTAATAACCTTGACGCTGGAGAACAAGCTTTTTACAGTTGTGAATTCGCTAATGTCACAAACGCATTTACAAATGAAATTTCGATCAGCGGGAAAAACCTGTTAACCGGCGAAACTGTCGAAGACAGCAGTGTCGCTCAGGTAGAATTATTAGATATGCAGGTGAACCTTGAAGCAGGTTTGGAAGAGCTACCGGCGCCAGGTGGGTTATTAACATTTACGGTCAATATTAATAATCCTGGCAGTGTAGACATTTTCTTAAAATCATTAGACAGCGATCCATTTGGTGATTTAGCTGATTTTAACAACACGCAGCTTCAAAATAATGATTGCGTTTTGAACGATGAACCCTTGATTCCAGCAGCAGGAGGCATATATAGCTGTTCATTTAGCGCCATTCTCGACAGAACGCCTGGCACATTCACCCCACGAGTAACGGCCGTTGCCCATGATGAAAGTGGTTTAACTATCACAGTTGAATCTGAAACGCCCATCCAAATAATTGACACGGTCGGGATTCAGGCCACACTTACCGCTGTGCCCCTTGGCTTGCCGGCGCCGGGCGGCAGCGTCGATTTCAATTTCACGGTCACTAACACCAGTTTCGAAGACACAATCATAATCAATTCTTTAACTGATTCCAAAATTGGCAGCTTGAACAACGCAGGCGATTGCAGTGTTCCGCAAACAATTGCCCCGCAGCAAGCTTATGCATGTACCTACGCATCAAATGTATTTGGAACAATCGGCGCTTCACATACACGCTCAGTCACCGCCGCCGGCCTTGACCCAGGCAATGATGAGATCAGCGCCACGGCGCAAACGATGATTTTTATTATAAACCCGTCGATTCGAACCATTCTCATGCCGGTTGTCGCCCGCAATTACAATCAACCGGACGAACCTAATGATGAGCCCTGTGAAGCATTTCCCCTCCTTGTCAACAAGACCTATACTTTCCTGCCAGATGACGTTAATGATTGGTATGTTTTTGACATGCCGCAAAACGGGTCCGCCGAGGTCAAACTGGCAAACTTCTTTGCAAACGGCCAGTTAGCTGTTTGGTCTGGCGGCAGTTGTCATCCTCTCACCGAGAGGATTGGTCATAACGGCAACTTGGAACCAACCAAAATCATTAATTTAACAAATCTGATAGCAGGTCGGCGTTATTATGTCTGGGTAACCAACAACAGCAGTGAGGAGATCACAACGCCGTACACCCTGCGGGTGAGCCTGCCGTAAGCAGTACAAACGGTATGATTTATGTCAACAATTAAAGATTTGCTGATCAAAACCCTGATGCGGGCCGCATTGCTGATGTTATTATTCGGGTATGTACATTCGGTAACGGCCGTTTCCATTCCATTCCAACACCATCAACTCGCACCCCTTCCTAACGAGGTTGTTCAAGACCCCGTTTCCCCGGAAGATGTGATTGTTCTCATCGTCAATCCCGCCAATCAAACTATCGTATGGGACGGCACAGCCACCTTCATAATTTGGGTCGTGAATGCAAGTAACGATATCAACCTGGTTGATGTCGAAGTAACCTCCCAGACCGTGCCTGACTGCAATCGAACCATAGGCAACTTTGGAGCAGATTCTAATTTTCCACCTTATCAATGCACCAGCAGCAACGTTAAAAGCGCCTTCACAAACAACGTCAAAGTCCAGGGCCGAAACCCGGTCAACAACCAAACCTATGACGCCAGTAAAAATGTGCGCGTTGAACTACTCAGTCTGGACACTCAGGTTATTGCAGACCCGACATCAATGCCAGAACCAGGCGGGCCAGTCGATTTTTCGCTTACAATCACCAATAATGGCAGCATCAACGTCGAACTAACCGGTTTAAATAGCGCTCAATTTGGCAATCTTGCCGATCCTGACAACCCTATCTTGACAAAAAATACATGCGGTCCTGAAAATGAATTGCCTGAGCTAGAAGCTGGAGGAGAAACCTACAGTTGTACTTTTACAGCGCAAGTCACAGGTCAACCGGCCGATTACAACATCGTAATAACCGCCACCGGGCAGGACACCGAAAGCATGACCATCAGCAATTCTGACGTCGCCACTATAAGATTAGGAAATGTTGAAGCAGATATGGAATTAACCCTGACCGCTTCCAGCTCAACTGTTCCTGCGCCCGGCGGCAGCGTCAGCTTCAATGTCAGCGTCGAAAACACAAGTCTGGTAGACGCCATTACAATAAATAAACTGCAAGATTCGGTTATTGGTGATTTGAACGAAGTTGGCAGTTGTTCTACTCCCCAAACAATAAGCGCCGGCGCACAATATGAATGTGATTACGCCAGTGAAATTGAAGGGGATGCAGGGGACAGTGAAACAAGAATAGTAACTTCAACCGGTATAGACGATGATGATCCGCCGGCTCCAATTTCTCGCAGCGACGAAACAAATATCACAATTGTGCCCCCGCCGGAGTATGTCATTCGACTCCCGGTAATTCTGCATCAATTGGACGAAGATAATGACATTTGTGAAGAATCTTATCCGTTAATGCTTAATCATCCTTACCACTTCTTCCCAGAAGATTCAGAAGATTGGTACCTATTCCAGCTACCACAACAGGGCGATCTACTCGTCTCACTCACGAATTTTGTCCCCAAAGATGGTCAAATTGTAGTCTATAAAGGACAAACCTGTGAAAACCTTGTGATTATTGGAAGTAACGGTAATTTCGACAGCGCCAAGCTTGTTCCATTAGGCACGCAGCCGGCCGGTCGTTATTTTGTTCGCGTCTTTACAGCCAGCGGATTAAATAATGTCGATCCTTATCAACTCGAGGTGACATTCAATTAACAGAAGTTTTATGTTTTGTGGATGCTTCCTTAAGTTTGGTCTTCATTTCTTGACGATACAATACCTTTGGTAGCATAATGACTCGCTGTTGATTGAAAAAAGGCAAGATATTTACTCTAACAAATCTGGATTTCAAGCAATTCATATCAATCGTAGCGGATTTTTCACGAGACGTAATCGCTTTAATGACTGTAGCAAATAGATTTGATCAACTTATCGATCAGTACCGAATAGAAAAGCAACTAGGCGAAAAGACCTATACCAACGCTTTTTTAGGGTATGATGTCGACGGGAATTTTCCTGTTACATTAGAAGTACTTCGCCCTGAATATGCTGAAGATTTGGTATTTAGCGAAGAGTTTCATAAACGCACTCTTGCTCTAACACAAATTCGGCATCCCAATATTGTCCAAGTCCATAAAGTCGGCATTACTTCTGAAAACCACCTCTATTACGCCACGGAATATATCGAGGGGTATCCTCTTACTGAAAGAATCAAACAACTTGCGCGCCAAAAAGCGCCAGCTCATAGTATTTATGCTCTCAAACTTATTCGCCAAATTACTTCTGCTTTGGTTTTGACTGAACGTTTAAATATTTTCCATTACGAGCTTACACCTGACCATGTACTCTTAAAACATGTTACGCTGAAATCGGATGACACTGTGGTTTTAGTAGACATGGGTATACCCGTTGTGGAATTGAATCAAGAAGATGAAGCATCTTCTGAATTCAAAACAAAATTCTTGTCTCCAGAACAGTTAGATGGCAAGTCGATCGACGGCCGCAGCCATGTTTATTCGTTGGGCGCGATGTTATTCTCGTTATTGACTGCGGAAACGGCCGTTCCCGAACCTATCACATTCACCCGTGAAACAGTTCGCACCGCAACCGCAGGCAAAACACAGTTAGAACAACTGCGCAGTAACCTCGCCCCGGAAACATATAAGCTGATAAACACCACCCTGCAGCAAAATCCCGGTCGCCGTTACCGCTCGCTCGAACTCTTTTTGGCCGCGCTTGATAACGCACTCGCAGCCGAGGAAACTTATATCCATACCGCTGAAGTTTCAACAGACAGGCGGCGTCCCTGGCCGTTTTTCCTGGCCCCACTTTTAATATTAATTCTCTGCTTCGGAGCAGGATTCGTTGCACTTCGCTCCTTACCACGCGCCGCTGCGGGAACAGAAAATACAGGCGACATGAACATCCCTGCTGTATCCGGCAGGAATGTTTATGAAGATATGAACCTCCCTCCCACACCAACCCTGTCGCCGCCAACAGCCGCGCCCACAGAAACTGCGGAACCAGCAGGCAGCACTGAGGGCGGCGAAGAAATCGCAGTAATCGTACCGTTTACAGAAACGGCCGAATCTACTCCAACCCAAACTTACACCGCCACACCCACCGCAACGGAAACGGCCGAACCCACCGCCACCATAACAGCCACACCCTGGCCCTATTTCAACATAACCATTAGCTCCGCCAACCTACGTACAGGACCAGGCATCGTTTATGCAATCGTAGGCTACGTCTTCGAGGGCGATACGGTGCGCATTCTCGCCAGAAACAATAGTCAAAATAGCTGGTATAACGTAGAAACAGAAGACGGCACACTTGGATGGATTTCGGAAGCCGTTGGAGAACCAGAAACAGACGAGTCAATGACCAATATTCCCATAGCCGCCACCATACCGCCGCCGCCGCCAACAAATACACCAACGCCCACCAGAACACCGCCCCCAACATCAACCCCCATTCCAAGCGACAACGGGGGTGGAAATAGCGGGGGCGGGAACCCGGCGCCCTCACGACCAACACCGACGCCGCCGCTGTCATCACAAAATTAATACCTGATTATGTACGCCCGTTTTGATTTTTTAGAACTCTGAAGATCAGAGAAATTAAAGTTAGAGAGAGTAGCGTGAAACATCGAAAATTTATCGTCATTGCCATTGTTTTAACAACACTGGCGCTATTTTTTTCCTTCCAATTCGTTCTTGCGGAATCTATTCGTTTGCAAAGCGACCTGGATACAACAAACCCCAACAGTCCTGTTACAAATCAACCGCTCCTTGACCTGAGTGGACCAAATATTCCAGGAAATGGATTCGAAGCGATTTTTACGGAAGATCAAGGCGCCGTTCTCATCGTTGGACCCGAATTAAGCCTCACTGATAGTGACAGCGCCAACATGCAGTCGGCGACATTAACACTACAAGCGCGACCCAATGGAGATGCTGAAATCCTTGCTGCGAATCCGCCTCCCGGAACCAACATCAACGTTTCCTACAATAACGGCAAACTGCGATTAACAGGCATAGACACAATTACAAATTATCAGAGTGTTCTACGTACAATTACCTATAACAACCTGTCAAATGCGCCTGATATCAATGACCGGCGCGTTGTTTTTGTAGTTAATGATGGCGCAAATAATAGTGACCCGGTTGAAAGCAATATTGCCATAAATGCAGTCAATGACGCCCCCGTTCTTGATCCCTCAGGCAATATGATTCTGCCAGATATTCTAGAGGATACCATCGATCAGTTAGGCCGCAGCGTCGCTACAATCATTGCCTCAGCCGAAACTGGCGGTGAAGATCGGATTACTGACCTGGATTACCCCAATGGTGATGCACCCGAAGGTATTGCCGTGATTGAAGCCGGTTCCGGCAATGGTAAATGGCAATATTCAACAGATTCCGGCAGCAGTTGGCTTGATTTTGGCGCTGTATCCAACAACTCAGCTGTCTTACTAAACACAAATGCGCGCATCCGTTTTGTGCCTGTCCCGCATTTTCATGGACAGGCAATTTTTAGTTTTCGCGCCTGGGATCAAGCCATTGGTTCCAACGGCAGTACAAATATTGATGTTACTATCAACGGAGGAACCACTGCATTCAGCAGCGCCACGGAAACGGTGGCCTTAAATATATTGCCGGTCAACGATTTACCGCAGCTTGATCTAAACGGCGTTTCAATGGGGTATGATTTTGTCACCAGTTTTGTGGGCAATAGTGACAGCGCTTCCATTGTGGCAAATGACGCCACAATCACAGACATTGACAACAGCGAACTTGTTTCCGCCACTATCACCCTCACTAACCAGCCCGATGGCACGGCCGAATTTCTCGAAAATATGCCGGTATCCACAACGGTAACAATAAATCCTTATAATCCGGTCAGCGGCGAAATTATAGTCACTGGCAGCGCGCCGCTAAACGAATACCTGCAAATATTAAAATCGCTTGTGTACAGTAACTCGTCAGGTTCTCTCACTCCCGGCAACCGCATTATCAAATTTATCGCCAGCGACGGCATAGACGCTTCAGAAATTGTCAGCACAACGGTTATGGTGCAAAGCGATAACAGTGCGCCGACCTTAAATTCAACAGCCCAAATGAAACTAAATGACATTGATGAAGACGATTTGGAGTCAGCCGGTGAAAAAATAACAGAAATACTCTCCTCTGCCGGCGAAAACCCAATTCAAGACGCCGACGAGAATGCGCTGCAAGGCTTTGCCATCGTTGGAGCTGACAACACCCACGGTGACTGGCAGTACAGCGTTGATGGGGGTATCTCCTGGATCAGCTTCGGCGATGTATCCGACGCCTCCGCCGTGCTCTTGACCACGGCCGGGCGCATTCGCTTCGTGCCGCTGCCAAACTTTAATGGGCCAGATGGGGCGCTGACGGTACGCGCCTGGGATCAGACAACCGGCGCCAACGGAAGCACGGGCTTCAACGTAACAAATAACGGCGGCAGTACCGCATTTAGCAGTGAGACGGCCGAAATTTCTATCACCGTTACATCCATTAATGACCGACCGGTAATTACGCTGCCGGAAGGATTAACGGCCGTTTTTGTCGAAGACAGCGATCCTGTTGTTGTCGCCGGTCCCAGCCTGAGCATCACTGATGTTGATAATGAAAATCTAGTCTCTGCCCAGGTAAAAATTGTCAATTATGCAGGAAACCAACCTGATTTTCTGGAAGTGACCATGAATGGTTCCGCCATCAATAAAGATTACGACGCTAACAACGGCGCCCTTAACCTGACTGGCGCAGGTTCACTGGCTGATTATCAGGCCATTTTACGCACGGTCACTTTTGAAAATTTATCTCAAGACCCCGAGGGTGGTGACCGTATCATTGCTTTCAGCGTCAGCGATAGTATCGAGACCAGTGCAATCGTCACAGGCACAGTCAAAGTAGAACCAATCAACGATCCGCCGCTGGTTGATCTCAATGGAGCCGATACGCCCGGCACAAATATGAATGTGGTTTATGAAGTCGATTCAGGCGCCCAGGCAATTGTGGCAGGACTAGATTTGCAAGACGTTGATAATACGGCTATTGCAGGCGCAATCGTCACCTTGGAACCGAGACCGGACGGCGATCTGGAAAAGCTGCTGGTCACAACAACCGGCACAAATATATCGCAGGGTTATTCCAGTTCAAGCGGCAAATTAATATTAAGCGGCCAGGACAGTATCGCCAATTACGAACAAGTTTTGCGCTCGGTCAAATATCGCAATCAATCAACGAACCCTAACCGCGCCGAGCGTAAGATAACATTTGCAGTAACAGACAAGGATAATGCCACGGGAACGGCCGTTATCAGTCTGCACATTATCCCGCAATACATTTTCTTCCCTGTGATCGCTAACAGCTCAATGCCATTGTCAGATGAACCCAATAACAATTGCAATCAAGCTTATCCCATTCCCCTCAACCAGACCCGCTCTTTTGAGGCGGAAGACGTCAATGATTGGTATTCCTTTGATCTGGACAAAACTTACGACGTAACCATAAAGCTAACCAACTTTGCCCCGGAAGAAGGACAAATTCTGGTCGCCAAAGGCGCTTGTGGGAATCTTTCCCTGCTGGGTCAAAACGGCGACTTTGCCACTGAAAAAACCATCAAAATCAACAACATCGGCGCAGGCCGTTATTACATCTGGATCATTATCGACGGACCAACCAACACCGGCAGCCCCTATAACCTTAAAGTCGAAACAAAATGATCACAAAATAAGCATGCGGACTGCGAGCCAACTAAATCGCAATCCGCATGCGCCAATCCTCAGCCCAACTAAAGATTCAAAATATGGCGTGCAATGACCAGACGTTGAATTTCGCTGGTACCTTCGCCAATCGTCATTAAGCGTGTATCGCGATAGATGCGCTCGACCTCAAATTCGCGGCTGTATCCATAACCGCCATGTACCTGAATGGCGTTGCGGCATACCCGCTCGCTGACCTCAGTCGCAAACAGCTTCGCCATCGCGGCTTCTTTTGTAAAGCGTCGCCCCTGTTCCTTCAACCAGGCGGCCCAATAAACCATCAAACGAGCCGCCTGAATCTCAGTCGCCGCATCAGCCAGCATCCACTGCACCGCCTGATAATGACCAATTGGTTTGCCAAAAGTCTCGCGTAATTGAGCATACTCAAGAGCGGCTTCATATGCAGCCTGCGCCAACCCGACAGCCAATGCGCCAATGCTGATACGGCCGTTGTCCAAAGTCGCCAGGGTTTGTTGCAGCCCGCGCCCCTCCTGGCCTAAAAGATTTTCCTGCGGGACCTGCACCTCATCAAACGTTACAGCATGAGTTGGTGAACCATTCAGCCCCATCTTTTTTTCGGCCGGCGCAATCGTGATGCCGTTTGCATCGGAGGGCACAATGACATGGCTCAGGCTGCGGCTGCCGCCCTGCTGGTCGCTGCGACACAACACAACCATCACGTCAGAAATGGAGGCGTTGGTCATCCACATTTTGCTGCCGTCAATAATCCATGAGTCCCCTTCTTTCACCGCTGTGGTGCGCACGCCGCCCTGTAAATCTGAACCGGCGCCCGGCTCTGTCAAAGAAAGGCAAGCCAATTTTCCTGCACCGCCGACCAACGGCGGGAGCCATTTCTGTTTTTGTTCCTCACTGCCAAATTTAACAATCGGTCCTAAAGCGAGGCCATTATGGGCTGAGACAGCCAGGGCAGTTGAGCCGCATCCCCAGCCTAACTCTTCAATCACGATTGCAGCGCTGATGGCATCCATTTCGGCGCCGCCATATGCTTCCGGTACTTCCAATCCCAGCAAACCCAACGGCCCCATTTTTTTAACGGCCGTCCAGTTAAATTCGCCGGTTTCATCAATATGCCGCGCCATTGGTTTGACTTCTTTGGCTACGAAATCATGCACCATATGACGCAGCTCACGCTGTTCTTGGGTTAAATCAAATTCCATCATTCCACCTTTTCCAGTTCAGTAGGACAACAAATCAATCTGCTGCACATTCAAAATTGGCAGCAGTGAGGGTCAACAAAAGAAGCTGCTGCAAACCAGCCGACAAAAATGTGGGGTCGATATACTCATCCAGTCTGTGGGCATTGCCCGAAACCGTCAACCCGATACAAACCGCAGGAATGCCGCGGCTCAAAGGAATATTCGCATCAGTGCTGCTGTTAATATAACTCACGCGCCGCATACCGGTAAAAAGCAGAGCCTTTTCCGCAGCCCGTACCAATGGATGTTTCAGATTGAGTGAGCCGGCAGGTCGATTACCAACCGGCTGCATGGTTATTGTAATGCCCAAACCGGCATAATGCGCCTGATCAACAGCGCGCTCAATGATATCTTTTACTTCTGTGGTTAAATCTTCGAGAACCTGGGCATCTTCAGAGCGCAAATCCAACAAAAAGTTGGCGTTGGCGGCAATGGTGTTGATGCTGATTCCGCCCTCAACTCGGCCGATATTGTAGGTGGTTTTGGGGATTTGCGGTACGGCAATACTATCAATGGCGACAATGAGATTAGCAATTTCATGTATGGCGCTGGGACGGCCGAAATCGCCCCAAGAATGCCCTCCCGGCCCTTCGACTACTATACGAAAGCGCCGTGAACCAATCGCTTTGTGAGAAATCTGCCCATGCATACCGCCTTCAACCACAATGAAGTAAGAATCCTGCCCTAGTTTATCAACGACCGCACGCATGCCGCGCAAATTTCCCATACCTTCTTCACAAACATTGACAACAAACCAGAGATCGGCGCGGGGACGCAGTGCGAAGGTTTGCAGCGTTTTTATCAGCAGCAGCACGCCCGCCACGCCGGTCGCGTTATCCCCGATGCCGGGGCCATAAATAAATTTGCCGTCGCGCTTAATAGTCAGATCGGTGTCAATCGGGAACACAGTATCACTGTGGGCGGAGATAACAATGCGGGGTGTGGTGGCAGGAGCGATGCCGGGGAGACGGCCGTATACGTTAAACAATTCATCCTGGTGTACATCAACCAGCCCTTCCGCCCGCATTTGTGCTTCAACAAAAACGGCGCGCTGCTCCTCTGCAAAAGTAGGCGCAGGAATTTTTTGAATCGCCAGGATCAGTTCAAGATTCGATTCTTGATTGAGGGCAAAGCTTTCTAAAGCTGCCCGCACCTCAGAACAATGCACAATATCGGTCACGCGAGTCATAAAATTGGGTTTGGTATTTCCCAGAAAGTTTTTGGGTTCCTGCCAAACGAAATCTGGGAATTACTCAAGGAAATCGCAAATTTGTAATGGTATTACTGCAATAGACTTTTCACGGTTTACCTAATATTACAACGAGACTTCGAAGTGAATCCTCCCGGAGGCTCAACATTTAGGCAAAAGTGGTCGCTAAATAGGTTGATTTTAGCTGCTTGATTAGCCTCCGGGAGGTTGTCGTCAGTAACATTATGTCAAAATCTCGTTGTAGTACTAAATTCTAAACGGCTCAAAATAAGAAAGTAAACGGCTCGGAATAAGGCCGGAAACCGCGATCCCTTCCGCCTGATGGTTCTCTTCCTCCACCTGCCCGCGTTCGTGAAATATGGATAACAAGTCGCCGCGTGTATAGGGCAAAAACACACGGACAGGCTCCAGGAATTTTACCATTGCCGCCTCAACTGCTACCAGCAATTCAGCAATTCCAGCTCCGGTATATGCCGAAACCGGAACAACCGGCGCGCGCCCGTTTGGCAGCAAACTTAGTGGATCAATTTCAGGCGGCAGTAAATCAATTTTGTTCAACGCAAAAACAGTTGGCAGGTTTTCTACCTCTAATTCTGCCAGCGTATCTTCAACCGCTTCAATTTGAGCGCTCATGTTTGGATGCGTCACATCAACCACATGCAGCAGCACATCTGCGTCAATGATCTCTTCCAGCGTCGCGCGAAAAGCCGCCACAATTTCTGTCGGTAGTTTCTGAATAAAACCAACCGTATCGGTAAATAATATCTCGCGCCCGCCGGGCATTACCACTTTGCGAGTTGTGGGATCAAGCGTGGCAAACAACATGTCGGCGGAAAGCACGTTGGCGCCGCTGATACAATTTAACAAGGTTGACTTGCCTGCATTGGTATAACCCACAATCGCAACAACACGTAGTTCCGTTTGCTGCCGTTTGGCGCGATGGCGTTCCCGATGGGCGCGTACGGTATCTAATTGGGTTTTAATTGTTGCAATGCGACGTCCAATTTCACGCCGGTCTGTTTCCAACTGCGTTTCGCCCGGACCGCGCAGCCCGACGCCGCCCGAGGCGCCGCCGGCGCGTCCGCCCGCCTGCCGCGCCAAGATGGGTCCACATGCGCGTTAAACGAGGCACTCGATACTCTAATTGGGCCAATTCAACCTGCAGCTTGCCTTCACGCGTGTGGGCATGCAGGGCAAAAATATCAAGTATCAGAGCAGTACGGTCAATGACTTTTACTTCCTCACCAAAAGTTTTTTCCAGTTCGCGCTGCTGGCGCGGCAGGAGTTCATCATCAAAAATGACCACACCGGCGTCCAGTTCATTGAGAAGTATTTTCACCTCCTCAATTTTACCGGAGCCGATATAAGTGGCGGCGTAGGGATGGTCAAAACGCTGGACCGCCTGTCCAGCTACTACGATACCGGCCGTTTCGGCCAGCCGCGCCAATTCTTCCAGACTATCTTCTACAGGGAGTAACGGCCGTTCCCCCTTCAATTCAACCCCGACCAAAAAAGCACGTTCGCGTGGAGTTGTGGTTGGATATGTATGTTTTGTAATTGCTGTCTCCCTATCTGAATTGTTTCACCTAGACAAATAATCCATGCACCTGCATATCGCGCGGGTGTTGGACAGAAAATTCATACTGAATAATTTTTTCGACACCCGGCTCAAGCGCCATACGCCATTTTAGCTCGTTTAAATCACTCCGCTCCACAGGTTCAGGCTGCACATCTTCCATTTTTACTTTGATCTGTTCATGCCTTGAAACGGGTATTTGGTCTTCAACTTGCATTTTAGCCGCTTCAGCCAACAGATTCTTGATTTTAATACGATACCCATAGCGCAACTGGCGCTCATCGCGCAAGAAGCGTTTATCCACATCTCGCTTAACCAACTCACGCTCAATCGTAATGCGTTCTTCCACGCCCAGCAGAAGCTCAATTTCACCTGAAGTGGGCGTATATTCCATTTGTGTGCGGCCGATATAGGCGTCGTTTACAAATAAATTAGCTTGCCCCGGCAAATAAGGCGTGTCGGAGGCATTCATAATTTTTGCGCGCCGGTAAACAGCATCGGTATGCTTTGGGATGGCGAGATAATCAATTTGTGGATCAAACTTGTGTTGGCTGAGGGTTGTTTTGTGCGGCGAGCCGTCACTGGGAATGTCTATTTTTCCTGCTATGGCAAAGGTAACGGCCGTACCACTGTCAACAACTTCTGCAACAGCCACCTCTGCGCGGGCTTCAACAGGCGCAGCCGCGGCCATTGCCGCCTCTGGCTGCGGCATATCTGCCATCAATGTTGGACCAACCTGCATTTTTTTAGAACGCGGCTGCGGAACCGGCCTGGCTTTCACCTCATCAATATACCACGGCTTGAGTTCCGGCAGGCGCTGGTTCAATGCAGGACGCGCAGTGGACACCGATAGCGCTGCCTGCTCCCAATCTTGACCTGTATTTTGTTCAATCTGTGCCAGGGTATCGATCGTCAGAAAACGGCCGTTTTCCCCTTCCGCCAACCGCACGTCATATAAAGGCCGCCAGCCAGCATTACGCACCACATAGGTTAAGGTGGGAGTAAAAGCGCCGCCTTGCAAAACCGTTACGTCAACCACTGCCCGATAACGCTGCCGCGGGCGTGCAGATTGCAGCGTACCCAGGTCACGGCGCAGTTTTTCCAGCCGGCGGTCAAGGACACGCTTCTGCTCATCAAGTGCGCGCAAAGCGGCGCGCACTTCGTGGTCTTGATCACGCAGATTGATTGCCATGCGCATCTGTTCTTCGATAGTCAGGCGGCCGCGGGAAAGGCCGCGGGCAAATTCGGCCGTGGCGTCGCGCAGCCCAGACAGATGCGCCATGTGCGCCAACCAGCCGGCCTGATCATCCTCCAGGGCGCGTTTTTCATCTTCAACCTGCTCAATTTCCCGCTCCAGCGCCTGGACCCGCTCCGCCGGCGTCTGTTCATAAAAATGACGGGTTAATTCAACACCCATCAAACGCACGCGCGCCGCGCCGGCGCCGCCCACGCGCACCGAATCCGGCTCCAGCGTCAGCGGAAGATCATCAAAAACAATCTGGCTGGTATCCTCAGTCAGATCGACTGCTCCGACGCATGTAACCCGGGCGCGGTCAGGATACACGCTAACCTGTGAAATTTTATAAGCTGTCTTCATTTTTTATCCTTTGTAGCTCGAAAGGTCTAGATGCAACGCCAGCTTCAGCAGGCGGTAGGCCGGGCAGACTGGCTAAACAGAAAGAATCAAACCAGCCCCAAACTCACCAATCCGCCGCAAGAAATGTTGGGCGGATTATCAATTTTTACCGCTCTCTTTTGCCACATACTTTACGTCAGGAAGGGAATCAAAATCAATATCCTGAGTCCACAACACCGCTTCGTAATTTTGAGCTGTGGCTAGCATGATGCTGTCGGCCATAGGGATTTTTATTTCATATGAAATTTTGGCCGCGCTGATAGCTATCGTCAAATCAAGGTCAACTACCTGTCCTTGCATCATAATCGCAACTGCTTCAATTGCTTTGTCTTCCCCTCGCTGCTGCAGAACCCGTTTGAAAACTTCATATAAGCTTATGGTAGGGACTAACAATTCCTCTAAATTTTCTATGGCAGGTGCAAAAAATTCAGCGTTTGAACCATCGGCGAAATATTCCAACCACCCTGAGGAATCCATGACATTCATAAGCGATCTGCTTCTCGCTCGATTGAGGTATCGATACCTTTTAAGAAACCACGTGATGATTTGATAGGGCGAATAGGGATAAGTTCAATGCGGTTTTCATACCGAACAACTTGAACTTTTTGGCCGGATTGAATGTTTAAAGCCTCACGGATTGCCTTGGGGATAACAACTTGAAATTTAGGCGAGACGGTGACGGTAGTCATACAGAAACTCCTACGATCCTGATCGAGTATTACAATAGTTGATTTTAAATCAATATCCTGAACGACACAAGAAAATCTAAGCTGTCTTCTGGCGCCTCTCCACCCTAACGTTTGCTTTGCCCGACGCGAGCAAAAACTAAATCCTTCATGAACAAGACCACTCCACTCACCTCAACCTTGTCATGCGATTCGATCAAAAGGCGGCTTTTCAGGTCGCACCACTGCCAAACATACCAAGAGATGTGATCAAGACCGTTCCAGCTATCTCTTTCATCTGGTGGGGCGCTCTACCAAGAACTCGAAAGAAGAGGCGACGGATAAAGCCTGGGATCACCCAACCCATTGATTACCTTGTACCTCTTCTACCTTTTTGGTTTGAGCCTGCCTGATTTCCTGACGTATCTCTTTAACAGATTTCCGGTTTGCAGCCCTGATAACCGTGAAAATGACGCTCTTTCGTCCTTCAACTGTCCGTTCAACGGCTGTGGCGATGTCCGCATCTTCAAAGATAATTAGCCGATTACGCCAATCACGGTATGCATGTACATTCCTGTTCATATTTACCGTTCGTGCACAGCAGTATATGATGAAGCCCGTAAAAGATAGGGACTCGCCCGTTTGCTGCATTATCTCTTGAAGGCGTTGGCGCGGTTTGGTTACATCCACTTCTATTAAACCATGAATCATGTGCCTTCGGTTTGCTGCGTCCAGCACGTCGGTCATAATCTGCCGACTAGGCGAAAAAGATTTGGGTGTGTATGTGCTATCGCTCATTGGTTCAAGGGTTGTGAGGGGTTCTTTCCTCACGCAACCACCTTTCGCTTGTCAGCGGTAACGATGTTTATCAGTCATTCACATATGTTGACCTTACCACGCGACCCTGGCTCCTGGCCTGCCAGGTGTTGGCAGTCACCGTTTCCTCTCACGATTTCACGGCCATCTCTTTTGAGATGAGGCTTCATTGTCCCAAAGGCTTCGCACTTCGTCGTTGCCAACGACGCACGCTCCGGTAGGGTACTGATGGCAGAACATCAGAGCCTACCCCAGGTAGCTGGGGGTTGAATCCGTCACTGAATTGTGAATGTACAACAGCTACTCATGCGACTTCGTGTCGCACCCCAACGGCAGAGTTCACTTGCGCCGGGTTTGCCCGGACGACCCACTCAACAGCAACTTCGCTGCCCAAGTGCGGTTGTTAAAATGCCAGGATTAGGCGTCAAGTGCAATGTGTTGTTGGGCTGCTCTTTAAGAAAAACCGTTCATTTCAAATTCAACTTCAATACACTTGCTGGAGATTTTCCATCCTTGAAGGCGATTTTACCATCTTTTGGTAAAGCTTCTGACAATTCAGTCAACACATCGTTATAAGGATACTCTGCCCAAGGGTTATGAAATAACATTATCTCAGAAATGCCAAGACTCCAGGGTGAGATGCTCTTTCCAATTAGAACAGCACTTACCCGCGTGTTTTTAATTCCATTAGGGGCTACCCAAACCCCATCCCTCGCCCGTTCATATTCCACTGGTGGTGGAACCTCAGAATACCGAACTATTGCCTGTACCGTTCCAAACAATGCATCTACTACATCATCTCTATCTAAAGACCACCCAAACACATTCACTGCAACAATATAGGGGCAATTAAGTTTACCATATTTGGTTGCTTTTCTTTCCACAGATTTTCTTATTGCCGAAGTAGTATTAACCCTTTCAAATCCACGAGATTGCACGCCTATTGGACGAACATCTGCCTTTTCCCGTGCTTCTGGCCACTTGGGAATTGGATAAAATGTAATCTTCCAACCGTCGTGTTCATATTTCCAGTGTGGTAAGCCCTGATTGCCTTTTGCTTCGTAATCTATAATGACTTTATCAGGATTAAGCTCAGATAAGTGCTCCTGTAGAAATTTTCTAATCGCTTTGGCTGATGGAGGCGTTTTTGGCCTACCATCCAACTTCATTCCAATAAAGAAATCAGGAGACGACATTCTATTTACCGCATCAAAAACCTCGTTCATTCTAGCATTGCTAGCTGCTTCATCTGCCGAGACATCAGTTGCTACTGTTGCTTCAAGAAAAAACTTCTCTCCAGTTGGAGAATGAACAAAAAAGTCGGGCTTTGTACCAGTAATCCCGTCAGGTTCAACCTCAATAATGCAATCGAATGCAGTTAGTAAAGCATGAAGATATAATTCAAAAAACGCCCCCTGAAATTGATCCTTCTTGCGCGATTGGAACCGTGATTTCAATTTATAATTTTTATCAGGAAAATTGACGTACCATTCATCGAGTATTTTGCGAATTGTGGCTACTTCTGGCCTTGCAGAACGATTCAGGAATTCGTATTCCAACTCTGTGTATGACGCAGGGCTTAAATCAGTTCGATCAACCTCATCAAATAATGACATTTTTCTAAAAATTGAATTCTTGATGTGCAGCCCAACGCCGGCTTCAGCGGGCGGCAGGCCGAGCGGTCTCGATGGCCAAACGGAACGAATCAAATGAGCCCATTATTCGCCATTCCGCTGAAAGCCTTGTTAGCCACCGAGCTGGACATACATTTTTTGTTTTAGTTTGAATGTGTAAATCATTACAACTTATAAAAAGCAAACGTATTTTGGAATTAATATCTACAACGCACCAATTAACTTTAGAAAAGCCAAAATCTGATCAGTAGCAAGATATTTTGCACAACTCACTAATTCTCTCACAGTAAGGTCTTTACCGGTGGCTGATATTTTGAATTCGGTTGATCCAATAAGGTAGAATTTTCGGCTTAAGCGTGAATGAGTGAGGGGGTTTCTAGTCCCATGAACATCAATATAACGTTTATCAGATAAAACTCCATCAATCCAACCAAGAGCCGAATTCGGTAACAACGCACGTCGTTTAGAGATTGTTTTCGAAGTGTATTTCTTGTCGAAATCACGCAAATCAAGTTCTTGAGTTTTATTCCAGGAACAATACTCTCTACCCAGTGCAGCCGCACATAAATCTAGAGAGGATATTGCTGTTCCAGTTGTCCAACGAATGTGAGCTATATCCTTAACATCAGGATGATGAAGGGAGTTATTTCGTGGATTGCTTTGATGTTCACGATCCAATTCGTCAATGTAGTAAAGGCTTTCAGCCCCCCAAACCGCCCATAAAATGAGAGCTCCAACTTCGCCACGATTCCTGCCGCGTGACTCAAATGCCTGAATTATTTCTCTTGGAGGTTTTGGCCAAATTTTTATGGACATAAGATATTTTTGGTGGCTAACATATTATTATCTAGCCTAAACTCACCTCGGCGGCAGCGCGATCATAATTTAGTTCATATGCGCGCGCGAAACGGCGCAGGGATGTCAATGCGCGGTCGGCATACCACCAGGAGCGTTCTTTTTTCCCGGTTTTGCCCGGCGGCGGCGCAAACAGGCCAAAGTTGGCTTTCATCGGCTGAAAATCGCGCGGAGCTGCGTGTGATACATAATGACACAGGGCGCCTAACATGGTATTGGTGGGGAAGATCACCGGATTTTCTCCTTTTAAGCAGCGGGCGGCATTGAGTCCGGCCGCCAATCCCGTGCCTGCATTGCCCATGTACCCTTCAACGCCGGTGATTTGTCCGGCAAAAAAGAGATCGGCGCGGCGGCGGTACTGCATGGTCGGATGCAGCAGACGCGGCGCATTAATATAGGTATTGCGGTGCAGCATGCCATAGCGTAAAAATTCGGCGTTTTCCAGGCCGGGTATTAAGCGCAGCGCCTGCTTTTGCTGGCCCCATTTGAGATTGGTTTGGAATCCCACCATATTGTAGAGCGAACCGGCCAAATTATCCTGGCGCAGTTGCACGACGGCATACGGCCGTTTCCCCGTGCGCGGATCCGTCAAACCAACCGGCCGCATAGGACCATAGGCCAACGCTTGCTGGCCGCGCTTCGCCAGCGCCTCTATCGGCATACAACCCTCAAAAAACTGCGGGTCTTCGCGTTCAAATTGTTTTAGCGTGATGGTTTCGGCTGCAATCAATGCGTTATAAAAACGATCATACTCCGCCTGCGTCATGGGGCAGTTGATGTAATCGCCGTCAATTTGCTCGCCTTGATCATAGCGGGATTGGCGGAAAGCAATATCCATATTGATGCTCTCATAGCTGACAATGGGCGAAACGGCGTCATAAAAATAGAGATAATCCTGGCCGGAAAGCTTTTGCAATTCGCCGGTAAGCGCCGCTGAGGTCAAAGGGCCGCTGGCAATAATGACGGGCGTGTTTGGAACGGCCGTTACTTCTGCACGAATCAATTCAATTTGTGGATGCGCTTCAATGCGGCGGGTGACTGCTTCGGCAAATGAATTACGATCGACTGCAAGCGACGAACCGGCGGGAACGGCCGTTTCCGCCGCACAAGCCAAAATCAACGATCCCAAACCACGCAGTTCTGCTTTCAGCAAGCCCGGCGCTTTATTCACAAGGTTTGAACCCAATGAATTACTGCACACCAACTCAG
Source organism: uncultured Chloroflexia bacterium (assembly GCA_963701435.1). Taxonomy (GTDB): domain Bacteria; phylum Chloroflexota; class Anaerolineae; order Promineifilales; family Promineifilaceae; genus JAACFF01. The sequence continues at coordinate 750,372 of CAVPAL010000007.1, forward strand.
CCAGGCGATCGGTTTCATGCGCCGGGGTTTGGCGGCGCGGACGCATTTCAAACAGGCGCACATTTATACCAGCCTCGGCTGCCTGCCAGGCCGCTTCTGTCCCTGCCAATCCACCACCGATAATCGTTAAATCTTCAGGCATATATCAAGCCAACCCTTCATAAATTAACCCGGGAACCGGCCGCAATTAACATTGTTTCCCTATCCAACGCAATCATCTTACCATCAACATACATCGGAGGCGAAGGTCGCAGGCTGAACAGCATCTAACCAGGCTAATGTCGGCGTCAAAATGGGTCCAACGCTCAAGTAGTCCAAAATATCGGGGGTTAATCCACGCAAAGCCGCAGCCAATTGAGCCGCCCGCTGCGGGTTTTTGGCCAGGGCTGATAAAGGCTGATTATAGATGCGGATTGTAAACAAAATGTCGCCGCTTTGCGGCAGGCGGCGCAAGGTCTGCCGTTCCAGGCGCAGCCACAACAAATCACCGGCGTTTTCACGGGTAACGGCCGTTGCCGGCAGCGGCTGGTAATGTCCCACAGGCTGAAACAAAGCGCCGTCATCCATAACCACCCAATTGATGCGCCACATCGGCCACTCAGGCTTGAGACGCGCAAACAGCCGGTTTATATTCTCACTGAGAATCGCTGCATACCCCGGCACCGGGTGATGTATGGCGTCTAGCGAGCGTCCCATTTTTTCAGCCAGCAGCCAGCGCGTCGGAAAGCATAGAGAGGCAGCCGTCAGCCGGTATTCGCCTTTGGCTGAATCCAGGCTCAGCAAACAAAAATCCTCCTGTACAAGCCGGCCCGCTGCCTCCAAAGGGTGCAGCTTAGATTGCGCAATATCCCACTTTTCACCGGCAGCGAAGTTACAAAATAAATCATCACGCCAGCCATATACCTGTGGATATTTTTCAGGCAGGTAAGCCAGAAGCAAATCCAACGTTTCTTGCGCGCCTTGATCTGCTTCGCGCAGGGCAGCGAAGACCTCCTCGTGACGTTCTGATAAAAGCTTTTGTTTTTCAGCCAGCATAGCCGGTAATTCAACATCCACCTCAATCCAATCACGCGGATCGAGGGTGCGCATACCCATTTTCAACCGAAACGGCCGTGGCTCATAAGGCGCATAATCGATAACCGGCGGCAAATCGACCAACTTTGACTATCCTCCCAGCAGCGTCCCGTCAGGGATATTTATTTGTGCTTCAGAACCGTTCTGCAAAATAACATCACCGCGACATACTACATCACGGCCGAATTTGTAAGCCCCTTCGACAACCAGTTTTGAACAATGTAAAAGAGATGGCGGGCCAAAAGGGAAGCGTTCATCAAGCTGGTTGACAAATTTGTAATTTTGGCTGTCCATCTCAACCACAAGCGGCGGCAGTTTACGCTCCGGATTGGGGACAATATGGTAATCTTCAGTTAATACATACGCATCAGAACGGACAGCAAGCAAATCGAGCGTTTTTTTCACCGGCGCGAAGCGCGTGCGCGGCACACGCACAGCCTGCGCGCCGGAGAAAACGCTAATGGCTGACCCCATCGCGGTTTCTAGCTGATACACGGGGGTGGAACGGCCGTCACGCGGATCCACCGTTTTGGCATTCCGAATCATTGGCAGGCCAAGTTTATAATTGCGGTCTGTCATGACCAGCCTGAGAGCAGGCAAATTTAACCACAAACTATTGGTGTTAAAATATCTATGCCGGGTAATATCTTGAAAAGCGTCCATATCATCAGCAGGACATTGGGCCGATTCACGCAAAACAAACTGCCCATCCAGCCGGCGCGCCAAATGCCCACCTTTTTTGTCCATCTCGGTGCGATCGGCGACTTCCATCATAAAAGGGAAATTGTTTTCAGCAAAATAACCCAACAAAGCTTTGTCCATCACCGCGCCTAAATTATCTGCATTGGAAACAAAAGCATAGTCATACCCCGCTTCGAGCAGCGCATTCAGCGTGCCGCTGGTGACAAGCGCGGTATAAATATCACCATGACCGGGTGGGCACCATTCCAAATCAGGATTAGCCGGCCATATGGCAGGGCTAAAATCCGCCCGGGTAACTTTCGGCTCTTTATGTTGTACAAAACTGACAGGGAATTTGCCGTGCAGTTGCGGATATTTTTCCAGTACAGCCAACGAATCCAAATCGGTAACAAAACTGTTCATAAGCAGCAGCGGGACGCCGGCGTGAATGGCTTGCAGCGCAATGATGTCCAAAAAGCTCAAATCGCCGCGCACCGGCAGCAGGGATTTGGCTTTTTGCAGTCCCATGCTGGTGCCCAGGCCGCCGTTTAGTTTGATAACGGCCGTTTTCCCTACTGCCGCTTCCCCCGCAGCCAGCAAACTATCTGGCAAAGCTTCCATATCGGGAACCGAAGATACAGCTTGAATCTCGTCCTCCGGAATCATTCCGGTCTGGCCGGCGACCAGCTGATCGTAATAATATGCAAATGTCTCAATAAAGATTTCTGGCAAGCCTTGCGCCTGCATGCGCGCGCGAAAGGGCGCAAAATGCGGGTTAACGGTCATCAAAATGTTACTCCTCCTGATCAAAACCTTGCAACTTATGCAGCAAACTGCGCGCATCCCTGTCATTGGGGTTTTGTTTGACTGCTTCCTCAAACCAAAAAATCGCTTTCCCGTTTTCCTTGCGGTCTCGATAGATCAAACCGAGATTGTAAGCGACATTAGGCGCGGCCGGATTGATTTCGAGTGCAGTTTCAAAAGCTGTAATCGCCTTGCGCTGCTGCTCATCTCCTGCCAGAATCGGATTTCCCAGGTAAGCTGCCCCTAGATTTGTCCAAATCATAGCATGATCAGGCGCCAGAATGCTTATCGGCTCTAAAACTTCAACTGCTTTGCTGAACCGTTTCGTCAAGATGTAGGCGCCGCCCAAATTTAAGGCCGCATTCACCTCCAGGGGTTCCTGCCTTACGGCTTCTTCAAGCAAAGGAATGGCTTCTTCCGGTTTCCCCTGGTGAAGCAGTTGCGTGCCTGTTCTGTAGAGCGTTGTAAATGTTGTGTTTTCCATTGGCGCCTTCTCGTCCCCGCCCTTTTTCTGCCTGGGGGGATGAATCTTATGTTTTTGCTGCATAGGTTTTCGGTTTTTCTTTTTCAAGGCAACAACCTGCTATACGAATTTTTTATGGATGGCGCTGGCGCAAATTCTGCCAGATGAGCAGCCCTGTTATACCAAAAGTAGCGCATAAAAGCAGTATCCAAAGCGCATACGCGTCGAGAAATTGAACCAACGGCGCTTGTGGCTGCGCATTCTCAAACCAAAACTGGTCCAATTCTGCCAGGTTCATGCCCAGAACTTTTGTAACGCCATCCGCACAATCAGCGCCAGCAGCATAAACCTGCACCAGATCACGAACGGCCGTTGCGCCATATCGCGCCTCAATCATGGCGAGCAAACTCACGCTTTGCGCTTCTGCCAGCAAGGCGCGATCGTCTGCATCAGAAGGCCAACTGTAACATAATTGAGCGAAGGGCAGGTGCGCGCGCGTGATTACGGCCGTTTCCAACAGCTCAGCGTAACGCGGATTGGATTGTGACTGTTTGGAAAGCGCCAAACCTTCAACCAGCCAAAGCGGTAGACGGTCATATTGGTCGCCTGCGGCTTGATAAAGCAACATGCGCGTGACTTCGTAAGGAATACTTTGGCGCAGATCATCTGCTGCAGTAGTGGGATTATCGGCCGTTACTAAAATCACGCCCCACGCCGGATCGGGCGTTTCATCGGGCGCTTCGCCAACCAGTCGCAGCGCTTCTTTGCGTTCGGCCGTCGTAGGGTAAACATAGATGGCAAATGGCGTAAGCCCCTGAAGCCGTAGACTGGCGTTTAGCGCAGCAAAGGTTTCCTGAGTTATATCAAGGATCGTTTGGCCAAAGAAAGGGCCGTTTCCGATCCAAAAAACCGTAACACCATTTTGGCTCATTTTCTGCCAGGGCAGGCGATTATCGGCATACACCAGCGCCTGGGAGGGGGTCAACACTTCCCCGCCATCTGTTTTTAAGATCCACCAGTAGGTTACGGCGCTGTTTGGGGCCAGGGGGAACTGCGTCAGGTCAAGCACATATTCTGCCTGAAGTAATTGATTAACTGTAAATGGAACCTGGATTTCAAGAGGCGACTCTGCCTCCTGAAACTGCACAAAGAGCCGGACTTCATTGACAGCCCCAATATCTTGAGCCGCAAGCTGAAATTGGATTGAGTGACCATATACAAAATCAGCCGTGGATTCTAGCCCGGAATCATCACCCTGAAACGCCAAATTCAGGAACAACAAAAAAGTTAGCAGAAAATAGTGCGGATATCTCACAATCCTAACAGGGTAATGGCGGCGGAAATGGTCAAAGGACTTAACAGCGTGGCGATCACAACAATACTGGTAACGGCCGTTGCCTGTAAGCCAAATTCTGTCGCTAAAACAATTGTAAAAACGGCCGGGGGCATACTCGCCTGAATAATGGATGTGGCCCGTCCTAGGCCCTGTAAGCCTAAAAAGCCAGCAATAACCACTCCGATCAACGGCCCAACCAACAAACGCAGGCTGATTGCCGGCGCCGCCAGTCGCCAATTTATTCCGCCGTGTAAATCAGCCATTTGCATCCCTAAAACCAGCAGCATCACCGGTATAGCGCCCGCGCCGGCAATTGTGATGGCGCTCATGAGTGGGTCGGGTATCGGAATATTTAAACTATACACCAGCACAGCCCCAAACGCGGCATACACAGCCGGTAAACGCGTCATGCGTTTGAGCGCTTCGCGCCAATGCAGCTTGCCTGAAGAAGCAATAAATACACCCACAGTATAAACCAACAGCGTGCTGGTGGTGTAATAGACGATTGAACGCGACATACCTATCTCGCCGAAGCGCAGTTGGGATAAGGTCAGTCCAAAGTTGCCGCCGTTCACAAACATGGTCAACAACAAGAGAGCAGCCGTCTCCGTTCGCGGCAAGTTCAAAACGCGCGCCGCGCCAAAAGCCAAAAAGCCCATTGTAAAAACAGCCAGCACAGCAAATAGACCCAATTCAATCAATTCATCGCCCGGCAGTTCGGAACGAACCAGTGATGAAAAAACCAGGCAGGGACTCAAACAATTAAAAACAGCGCTGGAAAGCGTTTTTTTATCAAGCGCCTTCCAACGCTGTAAACCATACCCAAACGAAGAAACAAGCATTATGGGCAAAATATTCTGCGTGAGAACGGTTAAAATGTCACTCAAGCTCGTCCTGCCAATTGTCATTAAGATCGTTGAAAGGATCATTTATGGCAGTTAACCAATAACTTTGCTCCATTGCTTCTTCTATGGCATCATGAAACTCTGCCAGTTCAGGATCAAGCAGTAAATCTTCAAGAATTTGCGCAACCTCTACACCGCCAACCTCACCTAACGCGGCAATAGCTGCCAGCGCTACATCTTCCTCCTCGTCGGCGACCATTTCCGCCAGGTCAGGGATTGCATCTTCATGACCAATATTGCCGGCAGCGCGCGCCGCCTCACCTCGCATCTCCCAGCGTGGATTTTGCATTTCATCCAAAACTATCGACAGCCAACGCGGTTCGGCGCTGTTGCCCATTGCAAAAACAGCGCTTAGCTGCATTTCAAAAGAGTCACTTTCATATGCATCCCGAATCATGAGCCTGACTTTATTCGAATTCACCGGAGCCAACGCTTCCAGAGCGGCGCGCTTCAAAGGGATTGTCGCCTCCGCGTTATTATAAGCAGATTCCAAAGCGGCAACGATAGGCGGCTCAATATATTCCGGCAGCTCGTCCCAGTGTGACATTAAAAGAAAATGTGCCAGCGCTGCGGCGGCGGAAGCGCGCACATCCATTTCAGGATCGTTTTGCAATAAATTAATGATTGGCATAACCAGGTTGAGGTCAGTGGAATCCCACAAGCCATCTAAAGCCGCCTGGCGCACCGATCCATAGTTATCACTTAAAAAATGTTTAAAGAGAGAGCTGAAATCAACCATGAAATTGTCTTCAACCAGATCAGCCAGGTGACGCGCAATTTGCTGGCGGCGAATATCATCAACAGCCGGCCAACGTTGGGTGAATAACAGCATTTCCTCTTCGGAAAGATCGGTTAGACGATAGAGGTCAGAAATATGAATGGTTTCGTCTCCAAATAATGAATCTAAAACATCGGAAAAAGGTTTTTGATTTTTTTCTTTGTCCATGAGGCTCCTTTTCTTAGTCTTATAATCGAGCAGCCTGATAGTCCAGTCGCCTTGCGGCCGGAAAATATTAGAGCGTATTTTGTACACACGAATTGTACGCAATACGCTCTAAAAAATCATTATTTCGATTTGAATTTCAAACAACGTCGGGCATGCACATACGCACGCCTGATGTACGATAATTGGACTACTGAACCGGGATGATTGGATTAACAATATCCTGGAATATCATTAAAGCCATCAGACCTAACAAAACCAGCATCCCAATGACGTGTACCATGCCTTCCCGTTCCGGCTCAATACGACGACCGCGTACGGCTTCGATTAAAATGAAAAGGATGCGGCCGCCATCCAAAGCTGGAATAGGCAGCAAATTGGTCAGGCCTAAAGCCACACTGATAAATGCGGCCATTGTCAACAGCGGGTAAAGGTTGCGGCTGGTAGCTGAGGCTTCAGCAGCCTGTCCAGCAATCTGGCTAATGCCCACGACGCTGACCGGACGCGCCTCTTGTGGGCTTATTTCGCCGCTTATGAGCATTCCGGGGAGACGGCCGTATAACGACACATATTCCCACATAAACCCGATAGAACCTTCGGCGGCCTCAATCGGATTGCGGCTGATACGTTCGCCGCCCGATGCTGATGTTAAACTGACGCCAATTGGCCCCTCAACAGCGGCATCATACTCACCCGGCAGCCGGGGAATCAAGGTCACAATAAACTGCTCTCCATCCCGGCTCACAAGCATTTCTATCGGCTGACCTGCATTTTGAGTCACCTGCCCCACCAAAGCGCTTGTGGTATCAGCCTTTTCACCCGCAACTTCCAAAATCACATCGCCTGCAATGAGTCCGGCTTCCATTGCCGGAGAATTCGGATTTACACCCCCAACCGCGATGGCAGGCGGGCCAATCATCAAAGCCAACCAAAAAATCAATATCGCGGTAAGAAAGTTGGCGCCTGAACCTGAAATCAATACAAACAGGCGCGCGCGTTTGGACGCGCTCGCAAACCCACCCGGAATCGATGGATCATCTTCACCTGACGGGCGCACAAAACCGCCCAGAGGAATCCAGTTGAGCGAATAAATCGTCCCCCCGCGCTCCGCAAGCTTTAAGGCCCGGGGAGGTAAGCCAAATCCGAATTCTTCCACACGAATTTTGGAAAGCTTGGCCGCTATAAAGTGGCCCAACTCATGTATGAGTACGACTGGCGTCAAGACGATAAAAAACCCACCCAATGCCCATAAAAATGATAAGTCCGCCATTTTTTAATCCTGCTTTTTTTAGATCTTCTACTTTACAACCTCTAATGAGGTTTGGTGCAGGCATTATACGCAATTGTAGGCCGGCAATTCAACCTTGCTGCGTGTGATCTTACAACACTCTCACGCATACACCCGGCGCTAAAAGGCCAGATAATTGGTAAACAAATCAACATCAAGATCCAGATCAGGATTGTGAGCGACAATCCAACCCGTGTAAAATCGGTGAATCGGTAACCGCCCGGCCCATAAGCCAGAATGCAGGCCTGGTGCCCGATTGGCGTAACAAATGCAAATGTTTCAGGTGGACGCAGCAGCAAAAAAGAGGTGTCATCGCGCAGTACCTCAACGTGGTTACGAGGATCATGCACCAGTAACGTATCCCCCAAACGCAGCGGTAGTTCGCTAAAACGACCTAAAATCGGCGCCTCTTTGTGCCAGATCGCCAGGACGGTCAGGCCATAGCGTCGCAGATTCCTCAAAATCATAAAGTCGAGGTACTAGAATGGCCAAAAAATGGGTAGAAAGATTACCATCAATAGCCAAATTAGCAAGGTAAGGGGCAAGCCCACTTTAGTGTAATCAAAAAAGCGGTAATTTCCAGGGCCATAAACGAGGACAGACGCTTGATGCCCAATTGGGAAGAGGAAGGAGTTTGAGGCTGCGATGCCGACGCCCATTACGAAGGGGTACGGGTTTAATCCCAACTGCTGAGCCGTGCTGATTGCAATGGGCGCCACCAATACGGCCGCAGCGGCGTTGGACATGAATTCTGTGATGATGGTGGTTAATACAAAAAGTCCTATCATAATGCCCGCAGGACCAAAACCACCTACTATGCGAATAATGTTGTTCGCCAGGAATTCAGTTGCGCCGCTGTTTTGCATGGCAATACCCATTGGCAGCATGCCGGCAATTAGAAAAACTGACTGCCACTCAACAGCTTGATAAGCTTCATCCATTTTCAGACAGCCGGTTAAAACCATCAAGAGCGAGGCAAAAACGGCCGCCGCCGCAATGTTAACGGTTCCAGTGGCAACTAAAACGATCATAAGCACAAAAATGATAATGGCATATTGAGCTTTATTGGTACGTCTTTTTTCCTTTTCGACTGGTCCTAAAACTAGAAAAGCGGGGTTTTGGCGCAAGTTGTCAATGCGATCGCGTCGACCATGAACCAGCAGCGTATCGCCTAGACGCAATTTGGTCTGGCTAAGACGATCAACAATGGGGGCTTCCTCCCGCCAAATCGCAAGCACGGTCACATTGAAGTAGTTGCGAAAATCTATTTCTTCCAATGTCTTCCAACGAAAATCTGCTTTTTGGCTGATTACAACCTCCGTAATAGTAGCTTCGGGTGAAGTCAAATCAATTTCGCTCAGGCGAAAATGAGGGTCAATGGTAATCCCAATTTCAGAATGGACATCTAAAATCTGATCGATCGCACCCCGCGCCATCAGCAAATCCCCTGCCTGAATATGCGCATCAGGCAAAATCCCCATGCTCACCTGGCCATCCCTAATGATCCCCACAACATTTAGACCATATCTTTCACCTAATTGACTTTCCAGGAGGGTTTTTCCTATGAGATTGGATTCAGGCAGCACTTTTAATTCAGTCAAATAATCACGTAGATGATATTCGCTAACGAGATCATCCCCATTTTCACTCTGGCGGCTGGGGAGTAGATGCCTGCCGACAACAACCATATAGAGAATGCTGGAAACCATGACGATTAAGCCCATCGGCGTGTAATCAAATAAGGAAAAGGGTTCATAGCCGGCGGCCAACAGTGCGTTGCTTACGAGCAGATTCGGTGGTGTGCCAATGAGCGTTGTGATGCCGCCCAATAAAGAACCAAAAGCGAGAGGAATGAGCAGTTTTGAAGCGGGGATGCGCGCTTTGCGTCCAATAGCGACAACTGCCGGCAGGAGAACGGCCGTTGCCCCGATATTATTCATGAAGGCAGACATCGTCCCGACTGTGAACATGATAACCAGAATGAGGCGCCACTCCTGCACCCCCGAAACGTGCAAAATTCGTTGGCCCAAAAAGTCGGCAATTCCTGTGAACATTAACCCGGCGCTGACAATATAAATCGCCCAAACTGTGACAACTGCCGGGCTGGAGAAACCAGAAAACGCTTCTTCAGTCGTGACCAGCCCGGTGAACAACAGGGTGATCAGCACCATCAAGGCGATCACGTCCACGCGCAGACGTTCAGAGGCAAATAAAATGATTGCCGCTCCGAGAATAATAAAGACCAGTAAGATTTCGTTCGTCACGATTGGTTTTTACCTGGTCAAGGATGCGCTCACAAATAAATTTTTAATCAGATAACGCACCGCAAGGTTTGTTTGTTTACCAAAGTCAAAATTAAAAACGGCTATCGTCTAAGGAAGCATTTTTAAGAAATCCGATTTTCCTGCCTGCCTGAATAGTTCTTCAGCTTCAATATATAACCCTTTGCCTACGGTTGCAACTGTTCCATCCGGCAGGCAAATTTTTCCACGGGTGAATACTTTGCGGCCATCTTTATCGGTGACAACGGCCGTTACCTGCAAAGGCACACCCAGCGGGGCCGGCCGGCGAAAATCGACGTTCAAATTGGCGGCCAATACCATATGACCCGCATGCCAGGCGGCCGTTCCCATAATTTCATCCAGCAAAGCAGCTAAAGCGCCGCCATGTGCATGCCCCGGCGGACCCTGTTCTGATTCCGTCAGAACAACCTCAGTAAAAATATGCCCATCATCACGCGCATACCAGCGCACACCTAAGTTTTTTGGATTCTCCGATCCACAAATAAAACAAGGCCCATGTTCGGGAAGTAATTTCATTTTCATACACCTGATGTTTATTATTTTTTGCCTCAAATATACCGATATGGCGCATTCAGACAAGCTATGTAAGGCAATTTGTAATCTCGAACACTTAAAAATACATTGACAATTGCCACTCTAACCGTTAGGATGTGGCAATATGGGCAAGGAAAGCGCATGAACCTTGCGAAAATCAGAACTTTTCCCAAACTTTTGCAAGGTTGACGAGGTGGAGGTTTCCCACTATCAAGGTGGGATAAAAATCGAAAGATCAGCGGGTGCCTCCCAGGATCGCCACATTCTGATTCTTAGCCCCTTCAAAAAGCATTGTGTTCAAAAGTCGCGAGTAACCGCGTAACAAAGCACATTGCGCGTGGTATATCGATAACAGCACGGTGCAGGCTGCTCAACAGTGAGCAAAATCATTCACCGGATGCTGGTCAAAAAGAAGGGGCGTCCCCACGCAAATTAATCCATCGCGGGAACGCCACATATTAATTCTGCTGGACGGCAGAACGCATTCATAAGTGCGGCTGTCTTCTGGCCCACTTACATTGGAGGTTTATCATGTGTGGCATCGTTGGTTATATTGGGCCGCGTCAGGCGCCCCAAATTGTTTTACAAGGATTAAAGACGTTAGAGTACCGTGGCTATGATTCCGCCGGGGTTGCAGTTGTTGAACAAAATGGACATATTGCGCTTAGGCGCGATGTCGGCAAATTGTCCAATCTGGAATCTTTACTGATCACGTCCCCCCTCAAGGGTCATATTGGCATTGGCCATACGCGTTGGGCGACGCATGGGGAACCAAGTGAACGCAACGCCCATCCGCATATGAGCATGGACGGCCGTGTCGTGGTTGTCCACAATGGCATCGTAGAAAACTTTCTCGATTTACGCGAAGAACTGGAAGCAGAAGGGGTAGAATTTAGTTCCGACACGGATACGGAAGTGATCGTGCAACTGGTAGAGCGGCATTTGGGCGGCGGCGTAGACCTGGAAACGGCCGTTCGCAAAACTGTGCAACTGCTCAAAGGCGCCAGCGCAGTCGTCGTCATGAATATTGATCATCCAGATAAGTTAATTTGCGCGCGGCTCGGTAACGCCGGCGGCATCACGCTGGGGATTGGAGAGGATGAAATGTTTATCGCCTCCGATATTCCCGCCATACTCGAATACACACGCCGGATGATCTTCCTTGAAAACCGGCAAATGGCCTCCATCAGCCGCAGCGGTTACCACGTCACCGACCTCGATGGACAGCCGGTGGCAGCAGAAATCCACACCATCGCCTGGGACCCGGTCAGCGCCGCCAAAGGCGAATACAAGCATTTTATGCAAAAAGAAATATTTGAACAGCCGCGCGCGCTTATTGATACGCTGGGTGGTCGCGCCGATTTTGAAAATGGGCATGTTTCCTTGCCGGATATGAATCTGACCCCGGAGCTTGCCCAACGTTTGAAAAAAATATTTATTGTGGCGTGCGGCACCAGTTATTATGCCGGCCTGGTGGGTAAATTTTTAATCGAGTCGATTGCGCGCGTGCCGGTTGAGGTTGAATACGCCTCAGAGTTTCGTTATTACGATCCAATAATTGATACGGATACGGCCGTTCTCGCTATCACGCAGTCGGGGGAAACGGCCGATACCCTCGCCGCCAGCGAGCAGGCCAAAGCACAAGGCGCCATTCTGTGGTCGATCGTCAACGCCTTTGGCAGCCAATCAATGCGCATTTCCGACGGGTTTATTCCCATGCAGGCCGGCCCGGAAATTGGAGTCGCCAGCACCAAAGCATTCACAAATTCCATCATGGACCTGTATCTGCTGGCCTGCGCCTTGGGCGAACTGCGCGGTACGGTCACCCAAACAGAACTGCGCCAGCTCGTCGAAGACGCCGCCCACATCCCGGATTTGGCCGGACAGGTGCTGGATCGCAACGCGGAATATGAAGAACTGGCCAATCAATTCTTCAAGGCCAACGATTTTCTTTACCTGGGACGCGGCATCAACTATCCCATTGCCCTTGAAGGCGCACTCAAACTCAAAGAAATCAGCTACATCCACGCCGAAGGGTATCCGGCCGGTGAAATGAAACATGGCCCCATCGCTCTGATCGATGAGGTAATGCCGGTCGTCGCTATCGTAACCAAAGATCCTCTATACGATAAGATGGTCAGCCAGGTGCAGCAGGCCAAGGCGCGCGGCGGCGTTGTGATTGCGCTGGCGACGGAAGGCGACACGGCCATTTTACGCGAGGCGGATCACGTCATTTATGTGCCGCACACGCCCCCCTTGCTGGCGCCGATTGTGAATGTGATACCTCTGCAACTGCTCAGCTACCACATTGCCGTGCGGCGCGGCTGCGACGTGGATCAACCGCGCAATCTGGCCAAAAGCGTTACGGTAGAGTAAACCAAACGCGTATAATGAGCGCATGTTCAATGAAATAACCGACTTACTTGCGCCTATTCGCAGCCTGCATGCCCAAATTCGAGATGCGGTCGTAGCGGCTTGCGAAACGGCCGTTCTCACAGAAATGTCCGCCATCGTCCAAGAAGCAGCCGGCGATACCATCTATGCGATTGACCGCATCAGCGAGGAGCGGCTGGTCGCATTTTTTAACCGCGAAGTCGCTGTCCATACGCCAATTGTGTTAATTGCTGAGGGACTTGAAAGCGGAAAGGTGGCGCTGCCGATTGGCGCCCGCGAAGAAGATGCGCGCTGGCGCATTATCGTTGATCCGATTGACGGCACGCGGGGTTTGATGTATCAAAAGCGCAGCGGCTGGATATTGACCGGCGTCGCCCCCAACAACGGCCCCAGCACCAATTTGGCGGCTATCAAACTGGCTGTGCAAACTGAAATCCCGCTGGTGAAGCAGCATCTGTCCGACGTTCTCTGGGCTGTGGCCGGACAAGGGGCGCAGGCCGAACGTTTTAACCGCTTAAGCGGGGAAACACGGCCGTTAACGCTGCATCCCACCCGCGCCGCAACCATCGCCCACGGCTTTGCAATGATTTCGCGCTTCTTCCCCGGCGCGCGCGATCAACTCGCGGCAATTGACGAAGAGATTGTGCGCGGGGCGCTCGGCCCCGTGCAGCCGGGCAAAGCGCACTGTTTTGAGGATCAATACATTTGCACCGGCGGGCAGCTTTTTGAACTGATGAACGGCCATGATCGTTTTGTGGCGGATATACGGCCGTTAATGGAAAAACATCTGGCGCGGCAGGGGCTGGTTCTAGGCATTTGCTGCCACCCTTATGATGTCTGCACCGAACTGATCGCGCGCGAATTGGGCGTGATTGTAACGGATGAATACGGCCGTTGCCTCTCCGCGCCGCTGGATGTAGACAGCAATGTGACCTGGATCGGCTACGCCAATCAGACCATAAGACAGCAAATCGAGCCTCTGCTCCAGGCTGCATTAACACAACGTAGACTTGTTTGAAGTGGGTATAAAAGATAATATTTCTGCTTTTTATGAGCAGTCAGGTTCATGAAACAACTGCCCTGATACAAAAAAAGAGGTCTTTAGTACGATTATCGTATTGGAGTACATAAAAAGTGTAGATGGTGAGCAAAGTTTTGGCGTAAGTGCATAGCTTGCTATACTCAATTTTAAGGGAACTCGATAGAACAAGAACTGGAAACGAATTGTATACACGTCCTGACCACAGAGGAAAACCATGCTAAACAGTCAAGAAAAAAGGGCTATACAGCGTACGTTTGAATTGATCGTGCCGCTGGCCGATACTTTTGCCGTCCTGTTTTATGATCGTTTTTTTTCACTTGAGCCGGCTGCACGTTCGTTGTTCAAAGGTAATATGGCTTCTCAGCGTGAAAAAGTAATGGACATGCTTTCCCTGACTGTGCGTGGTCTGGATGAACCATACAAAACGAAACCAGAGTTACACAACCTCGGCCAGCGGCATATGACTTATCGAGTAGAGGATTGGCATTATCCGCTTATGAATGAGGCAATTGTTTGGGCGCTGGCAGAATGTTTGGGAGATCGTTTCACTGACGAGATTCGGTCTGGCTGGACGCAAGCGCTTGATTCATTGGCAGACACCATGCTCAATGCATCTGATCCGCATTCGCCAAACCTGCCAGCCAGTTAGCAACGGCCGTTCTTGTACATGCATCTATAAGTCTCTACCCGGTTTGTAGTAACGGCTTCAGCCGTGTTGCGACAACACTTCTGGTTTTCTTTACTGTTTCCAGTTACGCTTAAATCTGATATTATTCAAGGTATGAATAATCAAAAGATGAATAATGTTTTATGGCCGATCAAAATTTAGTTATTGAGCACGCCTTATTAGGATTTTTACGGGAACGGCCGTTACATGGGTATGAAATTTACCAACGCCTTTGCGCCCCGCAAAGCTTGTGGCTGGTCTGGCGCATTAAACAAAGCCGTTTGTATGCCATGCTCGACCGGTTGGAGAAAAAAGGGTTCATCGAATCAAGACTCGAAATGCAGGAAAGCCGGCCGGCGCGCAAAATTCTGATGCTTACAAACGCCGGAAGAGCCGCCTTTGAGAAATGGATGCAGTCGCCGGTGCCCCGCGGCAGGCAGTTACGGCTTGAATTTCAGGCCAGGTTATTTTTTGCCCTGGAAACTGATTCTCACGCCGCTTTAGAACTAATCGTACAACAAACCGAACTTTGTGAAACCTGGCTGGAAGAAGAAGAGCAGGCCGCGCTCAATGCACAAAAGAACAAACCATTCAACTGGCTGGTACACCAATTTCGCATCGGGCAGCTTGAAGCGATGCAAACATGGTTAAACCTGTGTATAGACACCGTTCAAAATGAAGCGCTTGAAGCGGCTTGAATTTTTGTTGTTTTGCCTGCCCGGCATTTTTTTAATGACGGGATGTGAAGGTTTAAACTTTACAATGCGAGAAAACAACCAGCAGTTGGTCATTTTTGCGGCTTCATCACTCACCGATAGTTTCAATGAACTGGCGCTTGTATTTGAGGCGCAACACAAAGGGGTCGAAATATTACTCAACTTTGGCGGATCATCCCAATTGGCCGTGCAGTTACAAGAAGGCGCGACGGCCGATCTGTTTGCTTCCGCCAATGCAGATTGGATAGAAGCTGTCGTTGCGAGCGGTCAAATTGAACCCGCTACGCCACGCCGCTTTGCACAAAATCGCTTAACTTTGATTGTTCCCAAGGATAATCCGGCAGGTGTGCAAAGCTGGGAAGAGTTGGGCAAACCTGGTATCCAATTGGTATTGGCGGCAAAGGGCGTGCCCGTGCGCACTTATGGTGATGCGGTGGTTGCAATGATGCCGGATGCATTCCAGGAACAATTTTATGCCAATGTTGTTTCCGAGGAGAGCAATGTGCGCCAGGCAGCAACCAAAGTTGCGCTGGGTGAAGCGGATGCAGGGATTGTCTATGTCAGTGATATAACCCCCGATCTGGCTTCACAAGTACAACAAATCGAAATACCCCAATTGGAATCAGAAACGGCCGTTTATTACATCGCCCCGCTGCTAAATACCCCCCATCCGCAGTTGGCGGCAAAGTTTATCGACTTCACACGCAGTGAGGATGGTCAGGCAATTTTGCTGCGGTGGGGATTTGAGTTACCGGATTATGATTGAAAAACTTGGTTCTTTAGATAATTCCCGGTTAAAAATACTCAAACTGCACCCTAATTGGTCTATTTCATGGGGTAAGGTTGTTGTTTTTGTTTTGGCAGGCGTGATGGGTTTGTTGTTTGTTTTGCCGCTCTTCGCGCTTATCTGGCGCGCGTTTTCTCTGCCAGGGAATAATTTGCCCGAATTTCAAGCAATTATAACAGCCACATTGTTGAGCCTGGCGACGACGGCCGTTTCCATGGCGCTCATCATCATTTTCGGCACCCCTCTGGCGTATGTGCTGGCAAGGTATCAATTTCCACTGAAACGGCCGTTTACCACTTTCGTCGAACTGCCAATTGTGATGCCGCCCGTAGTTGCCGGGCTGGCGTTGCTGTCAGCTTTCGGACGCCGTGGACTCCTGGGTGAGTCTTTAACCGCCTTTGGCATCGTTTTGCCCTTTTCATTAGCCGCAGTTGTGCTGGTGCAGGTTTTTGTCGCTGCGCCATTTTATATTCGCGCCGTCCAAAGCCGGCTAGAAGCTTTCCCACGTGAAATTGAAGAGGCAGCCAAGGTGGACGGCAGCGACGGCTTTAAGCTTTTCTGGTTAGTCATGCTGCCGTTAAGTTCACGGCCGTTTCTGTCCGGCTTGATCTTGAGTTGGGCGCGCGCTTTAGGAGAATTTGGCGCAACCATGTTATTTGCCGGCAACCTGATGGGACGCACACAAACGCTGCCCCTTCTGGTTTATAGTTCACTTGAGCAAGATTTGCGCGTCACATTTATCACAGCCTTGATCTTGTTGGTCCTGGCCATTTTTTCATTCGCATTAACACGCTGGCTGGCCAGATTAGACGACAAAGACGCTGATCCGCTGGCGTTTTAATTACAATTTGGGAGGACAATCATGCAAGATGTACTATCTGATCTAGAAAAATGGATAGCAGAAGATGAAACAATCGCCGTCGCCACCGTCGTCAATACCTGGGGATCATCGCCTCGGCCGGTTGGCTCCAAACTTGCCTTGACGCAAAGCGGCCGAATTGCCGGCTCTGTCAGCGCAGGCTGCGTTGAAGGGGCTGTGATAGAAGAGGGGCAGGCAGCTATTGGGGATGGCAAACCTCGGCTGCTGCATTATGGCGTAGCGGATGAAGATTCCTGGGAGGTCGGGCTGGCGTGCGGCGGCAATATCGACGTCCTCGTGGAACCTTTTACCAATTTTGATCCTGTTTTTGCTGAAATCACAGCCAACTTAAAAAATAGAATCCCTTTTGCGCTTATCACGCCGCTTGATGGACTGGAAACCCGGCAGGGGAAAAAACTGCTTGTGGCCGGAAACGGCCGTTTCAGCGGCGATTTGCTATTGAATAATCATCATGACCAGGTTGTCACCGCTGCACTTGCGCTCCTTGCTGCAGGCAGCAGTGGAACGGTCGAGCTTGAAGAAAACCTGACATTCTTCGTGGATGTTTTTCTACCTAATCCACGCTTGATCATTGTCGGCGCTGTCCATATCGCCATTAACCTGGTCACCATGGCCAACGCGGCCGGCTTTGATACCTTTGTGGTCGATCCGCGTTCAGGATTTGCCACTGAAGAACGTTTTGCACACGCAACTGAATTGGTGCGTGAATGGCCGCAGCGCGCATTACCCAAAATCGGATTAGACCAATTCTCTTACGTGGTCATCCTCACCCATGACCCCAAACTGGACGACCCCGCCATAAAAACCGCTTTGCCCAGCGCGGCGCACTATATTGGCGCCCTCGGCAGCAAGCGCACCAACGCCAGACGACAGGAGCGGCTGCTGACGGATGGCATAGACGCCGGGCAGCTTGTGCGTCTGCACGCCCCCATCGGCCTCGATTTAGGTGGTCGCACTCCCGGTGAAATTGCGGTCAGTATACTGGCAGAACTAGTTCAGGCGCGTAATCAGAAACAATATACTGAACGTCCTCTCAATTAATACAGTTCAAATCATTCATCCAGCCAGGATTTCTCTCAAGCGTGGCATGATCGCCCGCAATGCGCGTCCACGATGGCTGATTTGATGCTTTACCGAACCCATTTGGGCCATAGTTTTATTGTATGCCGGCAGGTAAAACACCGGATCATACCCAAAACCACCCGATCCTGCTGGTTCCAGCGCAATCATACCTTCGCAAACACCTTCAGACTCAGCCACAATCTTCCCATCTGGGTCTGCCATCACAATGACACATTGAAAACGTGCGGTGCGCTCGTCCCAAGGCACATGCTGCATATTCTCTAGCAAAAATTGATACCGCTCCTCAGAAGTCAAACCGACGCCGCCGTAGCGCGCCGTATGCACACCCGGCGCACCAGCCAGAGCATCAACCACCAGGCCGGAATCATCTGCCAATGTCATTAAGCCACTCAGCCGCGCGTAAGTCTGCGCTTTCAAAATGGCGTTTTCCCTGAATGTCAGCCCTGTTTCTTCTACTTCCACGCCAACCCCGGCATCGACTAGGCTCAGCCAGTTAAGGTCCAAATTGGCCAGCATCTGTGAAAATTCGTTTACTTTTCCCTGGTTTCGAGTAGCAACAAGTAATTGTTTTTCCATTTTTTCACTTTATTAATTAGTACTACAACGAGACTTCGCTCTGCAATGAGGAGGAAGGCATTCTCAAATGCCGGTTCGTCGCCTCAACTGGCCGCATCTGAGGATGCTCACTCCTCATGATTAATCAGCAAGATATACTTTATGTCAATTTCTCGTTGTAGTGTTAGGTAATCGGCAACAATATTTCAAAATTAGAATCGCTCTAGACGTTGCCAATTCCTCAAGGAAACCGCAGATTTCCAACTCATCTTTTTTCCAAGAACTTTCTGCGGTTTACCTAACCTTCCTGGAAGCTAAAAACCAGCAAACTTGCCAACAAGCTTCCAGGAAGATATTTTGTACGAAAATGAACACAAACACCACAAAGTCTTAATCTTTGCTAGGCATGCTTCGCGCTCTGTGCTGCATATGATATACTCGCTTTTCAAACTCATGGCATTGTCCACCAAACGAGGACCACATCTGATGAGCAATCAAACAATGTCTCGCCTGCGCTTCAATTTTGGGTTTTTGATTGAAGCGCCGCTGGGAACCAGCCGGATCACTGAACTAGATTATCCTACAATTAAGGTTGCGCAAGACGTTACGCTTACACCGCTGCGCGGTCAATTTCAAACGATCCGCACATCAGAAGGAATTTATATTTCGGGGAAATTGAACAGCGCCATTGTTTTGGAGTGCGCGCGCTGTTTGGAAAACGCAGAAGAGTCCATGGAACTTGAACTTGATGACCTTTTCTACTATCCGCCATATACCGCGCCCGAAGGTGAATATACATTGGGTGAGGATGGGTTTATCGATTTGGGCCCGCTGGTGCGCGAATTGGCGCTGTTGGATATTCCTATTAGCCCCCTTTGTAGACCAGACTGCCAGGGTTTATGCATGGAATGTGGTCAAAACTTGAATGATGGGGAGTGCGGCTGTGAAGAAGATCCGGTTGATCCGCGGCTGGCAGCGTTGAAAGATTTATTAGATACATTAGATTAGGCGTAATTATTCAGGTTCGGAGTCTGCATAGTCACGATTAGGCAAGTTATGTTTTACGATCGGGCAAAAATTTTTGTGCGTAGTGGTGATGGGGGCGATGGCATGATTAGCTTTCGCCGTGAAAAGTTTGTGCCTTACGGTGGCCCGGACGGAGGGGACGGCGGTCATGGCGGCAAAATCCTTTTCATCGCGAACCCTAATCTGAACAGTCTGGTGCGTTTTCATCGCGGCAATCATTTTCGCGCTGAAAATGGCAAACACGGCAACACTAAAAGGCAAACGGGCGCTTCCGGCAATTCATTGTACCTGGAAGTACCAGTTGGAACTCTCATTTACAATGCGAATACCGGCGACTTGTTAGCGGATATCATCCAGCCAAATCAAGAGGTCCTGCTTCTGAGCGGCGGACGCGGTGGACGTGGCAATATTCACTTCGCCAGCAGCCGCAATCAAGCGCCTCGGCTGGCAGAACGCGGGGAACCAGGTGAAGAGCTGTGGCTCAATCTGGAGCTTAAACTGATTGCAGATGTAGGGATTGTAGGGGTACCCAATGCAGGCAAATCAACTTTGCTTTCCGCCGTGAGCGCCGCACATCCCAAAATTGCTGATTATCCATTTACAACTTTGCAGCCTAATTTGGGCGTGGCAACTATTGATACTTATTCTACGCTGGTGTTGGCTGATATTCCGGGTTTGATTGAAGGCGCGGCCGACGGCATTGGCCTGGGACACGACTTTTTACGTCATATTGAGCGCACACGCGTTTTAATCCATTTGCTGGATGGCGCCGCAGCAGAACCGCTGGAGGATTGGCGCATGATCAATGCCGAGCTGTCGCTTTATAAGGCCAGCCTGGAGGAAAAACCGCAGCTTGTGGTGTTAAATAAAATAGATTTGCCGGATGCCGTTGCCTGGGAGCCAATTCTTAAGGAAGAAATCAATAAAGAAGGGTTTGATTTTTGTTCGATTTCGGCCGTTACGGGTCAAGGTGTGCGTGAGATGCTGTTCAAGGTGAAAAAAATGATAGACCAGGCGCCAACGGCCGTTTCGCAGCCAGCCGAACCGATCACCATCAAACCCGAACCGGAAGAAGAATTTTCTATCGAACGGGTGAGCGAGCATACGTGGCAGATCGCCGGCAAAGACATTGAGCGCGTCGTTGCCATGACCTACTTTGAATTCGATGCAACCTTGATTCGATTCCAACATATTCTGGATCGCAAGGGCATTTCTGAAGCGCTGGAAGATGCCGGCGTGCAAACTGGCGACATCGTTATCATCGGCGACCAGGAACTGGAATGGGGTGAATAAATCCCCATATCCCCCAATTACTGATTAACCTTCACTGAGAATACCCGCTCTCGTCCTGCGTGCGCTCAACACATCCTCTAAAATCGAAATTAGATGAGCAATGTCAACACAACGATTCTTGCCGACATGCTGCGTGAAGGCATGCAAGCAGGGAAAACACCAATTTTAACATTGACCAGCAACAGCATGCTGCCGCTTCTACGAACTGGAGATCAGGTGCAGTTAGAAGCAGTGAATTTAGACCAATATCAGGTTGGCGACATTATTACAATTGTTGATGAGTCAGATCCAAACCAGATGCTTACACACCGCTTTTGGGGCATGGCTCAAACAGAAAATGGTTTGTTATTTTGTATTACACGTGGCGATCGACCGTTAATGTTTGATTCGCCCACAAACACAGCAAATATTGTGGGACGTGTGCGGGCGCGTTTCCGTAACGGCCGTATCCTGCGCCTCAATCAGGGACAGGGCCAACGACTCAACCATCATCTGGCAAACACCGCAAAATGGGAAACAAACAAACTTACCGGAACCATGATGACGCTTGTTGACAATCTAATTGCGCAGGCGAAAACCTCAAATGACGTTGCCCGCGTCCAACAGTCCAAAATTAGCGTGAAATTACTACGGCGCACGCTGTTTGCACTCAACTTTATCTTAGTGAACTTTGTTAGTTTTTTTGCTCAGGAGCGCACAAATGCGCATTAATCGCGGCGTTATTCTGGTGTCGCTGGCCGGACTCACCATTTTTTTTCTGGGCGCAGCCTACACCATCTGGTCAGACGAAATCCCTGCGCCTGTGCTTGCCACAGTTAACATGGCTTTAACGCCGTCAGCAGATGCCTCCACGGCGACGCCGGATATGTCAGCAACGCAAGCAGTTTATCTCACCGTTTCGGAAACTGGTATAACGGCCGTAACAGCAGCCCAACTGCGTCAAGCCAATCTTCAATTTGAACAACTCTCAAACCAAAATCTCAACCTCACCCGACAGGGAAAACCGGTCCCGTTTTTTGTCGATGGAGAGGGAGACGACGCGCGCCTCTACTTTTTCGCTGAAGCCCACAAAGGCGCACTTGAAGCCCCAGCCGTATACAGATTGGAAACGGGAGTAGGGTATGCCATGTCCCAGCGCGATGCCCAACCAACTGGGGAAGGCACCTCTTCCGCCTGGCAAAAACATCATTGGGAAGACAACACCCTCTTTGTTGAGCAAACTGGAGACGGCGACATATGGACAGGAACCCCACTGTTGGCAGGCGGTTCCTGGACATACACATTTGACGACATCTTACCCGATAGCGGCTCTGCAAAGCTTGTTGTTCGCTTGCTCTCCAATGTTGAGGGCGCCGTCTCCCCCCAACACCACATAGAAATATTCCTTAATGGCAGTCAAGTCGCCGATCACACCTGGGATGGAACCAATCGGGAACAGCTTACTCTGGAACTCAATGAAGGCATGTTGGATGGCAATGCCCCCAACGCGCTAACCATTGTGTCGCCGGGCGACACAGGACTTCTTGGAGATACCATTTATATTGATTCCGTCGAACTGGAGTATCATGGAATCGTGGACGCATCTGATCAACAAGTCCGGTTCGTTAGTGATTCTCCACAGGTTGCTGTCGAGAGTGAATCAGAATCAACGCTGGTTTTTGATGTCACCAATTCAGATGAACCAACCTTGCTAACCAATGTGCTTTACCAGGACAATGCCATTCATTTTTCAAGTGACGGCGCGCAACGCCAATATTTCGCGCTTCACGCTGCCCATACCGTACAGCCAAAAATCAAAGCAGTTCCTCAATGGCCTCAATCATTAAAAGAGGCTGGTTGGGGCGCCGATTACATTGCCATAGTGGCAGATGTACGCGGTTTTTCAAGCGTCATTGAACCGCTCTTGGAACATAGAAGAGAACAAGGATTACGCGTCGCCTCCATTCCAATTGACCAAATTTTTGATGAGTTTGGCTATGGTTATCGCAGTCCGCAAGCGATAAAAGACTTTCTTGCTTACGCCGCTGTCTATTGGGAAGCGCCTGCACCCCGTTATATCCTGCTCGTGGGAGACGCCACTTACGATTTACGCGATCATGCGATAGGGCGAAATAAAAATCTGCTCCCTACACCATTGGTTTTATCTGATTCCGGCGTCTATCTGGCCAGCGATGCCTGGTATGCACTGTTTGAAAACTTGCCGGATATTAAAATGATAATCGGCCGTTTACCGGTGCAAAATGCCATTCAGCTTCGAAGCATGGTAGAAAAGACGCTGGCATATGAGACCAGCGTTGAACCAGATGCCAATTGGTTCGAAAGGGCGCTGCTTATTGCGGATGATACAACCCAATTTGACGAAGCCTCCGAAATTCTCGCCAACCAGCTTGACCAGCATGGTTATCGTGTCTATCACCTCAATACGGGAAGCAATAAAAACATTAATCATGATATTTTGAATACCATAAATCATGGTGTAGGTCTGATCAATTATACAGGATATGGGGGTGAGCGCGTCTGGGGCAACGAGGCAGCCTTACAAAGCAGTGATGTTAACATGTTGGTCAATGGAATGCGCCTGCCTATTCTGACGACGTTCACAACCCGCAACGGCGCTTTTGCCGATCCACAATATGATACTTTGGTTGAAAGTTTGCTCCGTGCGAAAGACCGGGGTATTGTAGCGGCTGTTGCCCCGTCCGGGCATCCGCAAATGGAAAAACAGCTCCCATTAGCCGGGATTTTTTATAAACACCTGCTTGATGGACAGGCCATAACCCTGGGCGACACAGTATTGTTGATGCAAGCAGAAGTGGCCGACGATCCAGATCTTGCTGCGATCATGCCAACCATCAATCTACTGGGCGACCCGGCTTTAAAAATCCATACACCTTAATTTCGCCAATCCAACCCCCCAAAACGGGTAATTATATATGCTAAAACCAAGGGAAGATATACGCAATATAGCCATCATTGCGCACGTAGATCACGGGAAAACCACGCTCGTAGATGGCATGTTAAAACAAACCAATGTATTTCGGTCGAATCAGGAAGTGAATGAACGCGTTCTGGACTCAAATGACCTCGAACGCGAGCGCGGGATCACCATTCTGGCCAAAAACACCAGCATCATTTATGAAGGCGTCACCATTAATCTGGTTGATACGCCCGGCCATTCTGATTTTGGCGGTGAAGTTGAACGCATCGTCAATATGGTCGATGGCGTGCTGCTGCTGGTCGATGCCGTCGAAGGTCCCATGCCGCAAACACGCTTTGTTTTGCGCAAGGCGCTTGAAGCTGGCGCGCGAGTTGTTGTCGTCGTCAATAAAATTGACCGGCCGGCAGCCCGGCCCAATGTTGTTGTCAATGCAACATTTGATCTGTTTATTGACCTGGGCGCCAGTGACAATCAGGCTGATTTCCCGGTCATATTTACGCGCGCGCTGGATGGTCAAGCCGGGTATACCCCGGAGGAGTTAGCGCCCGATTTACGGCCGTTATTTGATACCATTATTGAATATTTGCCGCCGCCTAATGTTAATCAAGATGGACCAACCCAAATGCTGGTAACCACATTGGAATACAGCAGTTATCTCGGCAAAATTGCGGTCGGTCGTTTAACCAGCGGCGCTATTCGCAGCGGGCAGCAGATTGCGCATATAAACACTGCCGGAGACATTAAACTCGCAAAGGTCAATCAGGTTTTCACATTCCGCAATCTCCAGCGGTTTGAACAGACGGATGTGCAGGCAGGGCAGATAATTGCTGTGGCTGGCATTACTGATGTTGGTATTGGCGATACCCTTGCCGACCCGGAAGAGCCACGGCCGTTACCCCCCATTACCGTCGAAGAACCCACCGTTCGCATGACCTTTGGCGTCAATGACAGTCCTTTTGCCGGCCGCGATGGCAAATATCTAACCAGCCGCCAGATTCGTGATCGGCTTATGCGCGAGTTGGAAAGTAATGTCGCTTTACGGGTTAAAGAAACCGAACGCGCCAGCGAATTTGTCGTCGCCGGTCGAGGTGAGCTGCATCTGGCTATCTTGATTGAAACCATGCGGCGAGAAGGATATGAATTCTCCGTCAGCCGTCCCGAAGTTATCTTTAAAGAAACATCCGAAGGCAAAATGGAACCGGTTGAAGAACTATACCTGGAAGTCCATAATGATTATTTTGGCGCTGTCAGCGAAATGCTGGGAAAACGCCGCGCCTTTATGAAGGATATTCGTTATGGAGAAGATGGTACTGTTTATGCAGAATACCTGGTGCCTACCCGCGGACTCTTAGGTTTGCGCCAACCATTCCTGACCGCTACGCGCGGAACGGGCATCTATCACACACTTTTCCATGCTTTCGAGGCTTATAAAGGGGAAATTGACACCCAGACACATGGCTCAATGGTTTCTCTGGAAAAAGGCAGCGCCAGCGCTTATGCATTAAAAAATCTGGAGCCGCGCGGCGTCTTCTTTATCGTTCCCAGCGAAGAAGTGTATGCGGGCCAGGTTGTCGGACAAAATACACGTAATGAAGATTTGGTCGTCAACGTTTGCCGCACAAAGGTACTCAGCGCCGTGCGCGTAGGACCGACTGCAATTGTCGAAGCATTGACAACCCCACGAATTATGTCATTGGATGACTACATTGAGTATTTGGGGTCGGATGAATTATTAGAAGTTACGCCGGCAGCTCTGCGCATCCGTAAAAAAGTACTTGGCCACGAGACGCGAATGAAGCAGGCCAAGCGGGCCAAGAAAAATAAAGCAGCACTCTGACCGTCTAATAGGTTAGAATGCTGCCGCCGATAAACTCTCGCAGTAAGGAATTGCCCGGTATTGGGGATGTATCTGTTATTGGTTCAATCGTTTCCAGCCAGCTCCGCACGCGCGCTGCGCGGTTGTAGGCGTCCTCGCGCAAGGGATCGTTGGCATAACTCTTTTCCCATTCGCAAAATTGCGCCAGCAGTCGCGGTGGATATAAAGCCAGTTCATACGGCATGGCGGTATTCATGATGAAATCGGCAGTGGATTGGTAGGGAATGATGTTGCGCATCTCACTGGCGCGGACATAATGCCAATGTTCGATCGTTTGCTGCGGGTTCCAGGCGCGGTGAACGGCGTCCCGCAGCATGCGCCGTATTAGACGCAAATCGGTCCAACGAATGTAACGGCCGTCTTCAGCCCGCATTTGCAGCAGTGGCTCCAGATAGAGTTTAAACTTAAAGTTGTCCGCAATCCCATCAGTCATAGGCGGATAAAGCCCATGTAAACTATCGATTAATAGAACCTCATTATCTACCAGGCGCAGCGGCGTTTGTGTGTGCGTACGCCGGCCAGTTTTAAAATCATAATGTGGAATCAAAACCGTTTCGCCGGCAACCAGACGCTTTAGATGGGCATTAATAAGGGGTAAATCGAGCGCCTGCGGCGTTTCAAAATCATAGTCGCCAAACTCATCCTTGGGATGCAGATCAAGATCGAAAAAATAATTGTCCAGATTCAACGTGATAAACTGCATGCCCAACCGGCTCAGGCGCTGCTCTAATCTGGTTGTTGTGGTCGTTTTACCGGAGGAGGATGGTCCGCTCACAATAATGAGCTTCAACTGCGCGCCAAGCTGATTGATGGCGTCTACGGCCGTTTCCAATTCATCTTCATAAGCCGCTTCTGATTCATGCACAATTTGAGCAAACTCTCCCCGCCGCAGCCGCGCATTTAATGCCTCAACCGTATGGAGATTATGCTTGACGGCCCAATCCAATACGCGCCAGATTTTTGACCAGGGGATATTTTCAGAAGGACGCGCAGCGTGTCTGGCATCCGCCTTACGCCGCCTGTTGGCCTCATCGCGATAAAGAATATAGGCTTTGGCGACAGCCGCATGCCCGTTTTCAATCAGCACTTTTTCGACGGCATCCTGAATTTCTTCGATATGAGGAATTCGATCGGTTGGGATGGTTGATTCTAACAAGTTGACGACCTGTTCAGCCAGCCATTCTGCCCGAGCGCGGTCACGTCCGCCTACTGCGACCGCCGCGCGATAAATCGCATTGGTTATACGATCCTGGTTGAACGGAACAATTGCGCCGCTGCGTTTTACCACATGCGTAAATCGGGTCATTTGCCCCTCCATTGAAGAAACCGCAGATTTTCACTGCGTTTTTTTTTAAGAACTTTCTGCGGATCACTATGTTTACGGCCGTTTCACAAACCTGTTAACTATTTTACTTCCCTCTTGTTGCATGTGACCCAACTTGATATGAAATAATTGGCTATACTAACGGCGTATTTGAAAAATAAATCTTCTCCTCCGCCCCTCTTATTGGGCTTCTCTTTTTCTTTCTCCTCTTCTAGCAGCGCCACGTGAACAACGTGGCGTTTTGCTTTTCCAAGGTCAATTGAATTTAATATCTCACGCGGGCTGGGAAGTAATGTGGGCCTGGGCTATTTCAGCGCAATGGTTACGCAGAAAATTGCGGCGATTCTGCATGATCATCCGCAGCCAATTGTTGCGCCTTTTCAATCCAGGAAACGGCCGTATCTGGAGAAACCTCTGCTACTCGGGCGACCTCATTGGGATCATGTTCCACCAAATCACGCAATGAGTGGATACCCGCTTCATACAAACGCACGGCATGTACCGGTTCAATATCCTCAATCTGAATAAAACCCAGACCAATTTTGCCTGCCTGACCCGCTTCCTGATACGCGATCTGCGTTTCCAGCTCGTGATTTTTGGCCAACAAGATTTGTAACTGGTTAGTTGCAAACAAAATAACTTCCTGCATTTTCCTGGATTCCTGCACTTGTTGACTCAGTCCATCCAACTGGCTGTTATATTTAGCATTAGTAGCTTCGGCAAGATCGAGCTGCAGCTGCAGTAGATTATACGCCTGCTGCAATCCTTGATGCTTCCTTTCCAGGTCCGCCATCTCTAATTCAAGATCGGCATATTCGCTTTCCAAAGTCTGCGCTTTGGAAACGGCCGTGATAATATGTTGAGCCTGGGCATGATCACGATGTTCCAAAGCGCTCATTTCCAACTTCAGTCGATTTGACTCCGTGTGGAGGTCCTCCATAACGCGCACCATGTGTCTACGGCTCTTATGCCAATCTTTTCTTTCTTGGGCTTGTTGATTTTTCAGAGACAACTCTCTTTGACGGTATTTTTTTTCTTTTTCTTTTTCTAGCTGAAAAAAATTGCGGTTGAGATAATAATCCGTCAGGATAAACGCAATAATTCCCCCCAACAATATCCCGGAAAATAATAAACCAATTGAAACCCAACCCACTACGCTTCTCCTGAACTAAAAATACATTGACTGCTTAACAATCCGATAATGCAATTTAAAAGCCATATTTCCCTATTGGCATCGACCAATCTGCTGTAAATTATCAACAGCTTATTGAACCTTTTCCACCCTATCAGACTGTGCGCGCAGTTGCTGCTCTAACTCACGTATGCGGGCTTCTGCAATTGCCAGGCGATCTAGAAGAACCAGCGCGCCATCTTCGGCAGAGGTGCTTTTTTGCCAATACCAGAACAAAAGGCCCATTAAGCCTCCTATTATCAAACCCATAAATATTTTTGGTATTCTCATGCTGTTTCTCCTAACCACGTTTTGCGCCGGCTAAGATAGTGTTCCCTTAATTTAGCTGCTTGATTTTATTGGCTATGGCACAAGCTGGCAACTAAGTAACCACACAATAACAACTTGCACCCAGAAGTTCAACTTCTCCAAGAAGTTGAACTTCTAAATTAGGCTTGGGCCAGATATTGATTCAGGGCTTCGCGCGCAGCGGGCAAACATTGCATAGCTGACCAATCATCAATAATATCCTCCGCAACCTCTATTTGCAGCAGTTGTACAAAAGGATCATGTTGAGTTGGTTTCCCGGCTATCAAAGTGCTTTGCCAGTACGGCCGTAACAGGCGCTCCCAAGCTGGATAATGCAGTCTCAGCCAGGGCCACACAAACGTAAACTCATTTTCCGCTGCTTTCAAACTCATCTTTTTGCGATACACGCCAACCACAACAGCTTCTAACCGATCCCAATATTGAACAAATTCAGCAAACTGATCATCATTAGACCACTGCCGCAAGAATTGCGTAAAAGGATTACTCATGCCCATTTGCACCAAAATGCCCGCTGTGCAAATCAGCGACAAATCAAAAGAGGATACTTGAACTCACGCAGCGCCCGGTCAACCGTACTGCCCAGCACCAGGTGACGAACGGGCCGGAAACCAAATCCGCCTATGATCATCAAGTTACTTTGCAGTTCAACGGCCGTTTCCATCACAGCATCCGCAATGGGTCGCGAGCGTAAGTGATACGTGACATGGCTAATATTTTGACCGCTCAAATAATCTCGCGCGCGTTCCAGATCAACCGCACTGGTATAATCCGTCTCAACCGTAACCACAGCCAAATTAATGTCCCACCGCGACGCCAGATAAGCTGCTACATACAATGCTTCATCTGCCTTCGGGCTGCCATCGTACCCCAACAAAGCCCGGTCCATCGGGGATGCCTGCTCACCCGTCAACACCAGGATCGGGCGTGGGCAGCGTTGGATTAACAAATCAACGCCGGAACTAATCGGCAACCGCGGTTTAGATTCAGTGGCAAAAGTAAGATTCGTCGCCACCAAATCCGCCCAGGCAGCCCGCTCAATCATCAAGTTGCCTTCAACCCCAACTTCCGCAGCAAATTCAGCTTCAATTCCTGCCGCCTTGCACTTTTCCTTAAAAATTTGTTTTATTGAACGCGTGGTTTTGTTTTTCAATTCTCGCTTGTGATCAAGCGCGTGAATGGCCAATATCCTGGCGCGCTCACGTTGAGCGACCGCGATCGTAGCGTCCAAGAGCTGCCAATCCGCCGCGGTCCCTTGCAATGAAACCAAAATATCGGCAAAAAGCGCGTCCTTGCGTTCAAGCAGTTCGCGCTGCTCACGCCAACGACCGGCCGGTGGCCCATCCTCCAATCCCGATGGTACAGCATCCAGCAGCCGCCCACCTAACCGTACAAAACTACTGCGTGACTCTTGTTCCAACTCCGGCGCCAGATTCATAACGGCCGTTTTCGCATCGATCGTCCAACCCAGAGCAGCTTCCAGGTCCTCCTGGCGTTCAGAAAATAACACATACAAATCAGTTTCGGTGAGATTTGGGAAATTGCGCTTAATCCCTTGCTTACGAATAATCTTGACGATAGGTAAATAAACATCGTCATACCATCCGCCAACGCACCTTTCGCGCGCATCTTCCAGCCCTAAGTGCTCAGCAAGATGGGTTTCATATTGCGCAACCTGGCACAAAAGCGTCGGGTATTGATTACAAAAGGTCATAAACAAATTTGCTTTCGGGCGCACAACGTCTAGGCGTGTTTTTTCCAGAAAGTCAGCGTAGTTCGCCTTACAAATCACATCATTGAGATTATCATCTAAACTCAATGGTACCCGCGTATGAATTTCCGTTACCAACGCTGAGATCGTTTTAGTTCCCAACTGCCGGGCAACTGACACGCGATGATTGCCATCTTTGACAAAATAAACTTCGCCAACCTGATAAACCTCAATTGGGAGCCAACCCTTCATGTCGATGACGGCCGCTTTCACCCGCGCCCAGCGTTCTAAATCGCTGTCCCGTTTAGGTAAAAAATCCCGCGTAAAATCTTTGGCCCGTCCAACGCTGCCAACAATGGCGTCCAGCGGTATCTCGCGCAGACCCAACTCCACTGTTGCGGTTGGATGTAATTTGTCGCTGACTTCGTTGTAGGCCAAAAGATCGTTTGATTTTCCGGTGATGCGCGCCAGCATTTGTTGAACGGCAGCTTGACGCCGCGCGCGCTGAAAATCCTGAATTGCCTGCATGTAACTAATGTCGGTCACTGTATTAAATTACCTGAGTCACGTGTCGAAAATGTTTTGTTGACCGGATTCACAGCATTTTCAGGATGAAAGCAATCGTGATAATCTTGTAAATCCTGATAAAGATTTTCTATACAAAGTACTGCATTTCAATAGAACTAAACTTAAAATCTGACCCCATTTAACGCCATCTATTATACACCACCCGATTCAATTGTTATAATTAGCGGCATGGTAACTGAACAAGACGGTCGTTCTCCAAAAAGCGCGCGAACCAGCAGACGTGGACGCACGCTAATCAATGATTATCAGATCAAAGATCTTCACACAAACCAGGCGGTGGAGATAGTACGCGGCGCAACCCTGGTGGGAGATGTCACAGCGCCGGAAGTTCATGTACATGGCTTGCTGGTTGGCACGGTTATTGCATATGAAACGGCCGTTTCCGCCACCGGCCAAATTTGGGGCGACATCTACACAGCGCGGCTCACGCTCAAAGAGGGCGGCAAAATTCAAGGTTGGACAGGCAGCTTTGCAGCCGACCAATATGACCAGGTCGCCAAAAGCGCGCGCGCCCCTACCCTGCCTGACCCAGAAATCAAAGCTGAAGCTACCATCGAGAGCAGCCAACAACTCCCGGCTTTGCAGCTATTACAGCAGGAAACGGCCGTTGCTCTGGCCGCGCGGGCCGAACTCGAAAAAAGCTTTGAACAGCGCCTCTCTGAAATCGCCGGGAAAATTTCAGCCCGTAATACTGAACTCAAATCCGCTCTGGAAACGGCCGAAAACCAATTGAAAGCCGCAGCTCCCCAGTACGACCAATTACAATCAGCCCTGGCAGACCGGGAACGGCAAATTGTTCAGCTTACCGGTGAAATCGAAATCGCGCGTGAGCTGATAAATAACCGGGATAATGAACTGGCTGAATTTGAGCAAACAAAAGCAGCAAAAGAAACAGTTGAAACCGAGCTCGCCGAAACAAAAACCGAGTACAAAGCCCTGCAAGAGCGCCATGCCAACCTGGAAACCGCGCTGCAAGCCAGTCTGGCTCACACGGCCGACCTCGAAGAATCGCTTTTGCGCTGGCAAGAACTGGCGGAATTTTCGGAAATGCGCATCCAGGAAATGGAAGCCGAACAAAAAAACCTCCAGGAAACCAATGAAAAACAGGAACAACTGCTTCAACAATTAAAAAAAATAACTGGCGAACAAATTCGTAAATTACAAAACCAAGTAGAAAACCTACAGCAGAATACAGGCAGCTAACCCATTGTCGCCGGCATTCTGACCAGGAGAAAGGAGATATGTCTCAAATTGAAATCGGTGTAATTGGCGGCAGCGGTCTTTACGATATGGCTGACCTCAAAGATGTGGCAGAAATCGAAATTACGACCCCTTTTGGCGCCCCATCTGATGCCATCACGGTCGGCGCGCTGCACGGACGCCAGATAGCATTTATTCCCCGGCACGGGCGCGGCCACAGGCTGAGTCCAACCGAAGTACCCTACAAAGCCAATATCTTTGCGCTCAAAACTCTGGGCGTAAAATATCTGGTTGGGGTCAGCGCCTGTGGTTCGCTGCGGGAAGATTTCGCGCCCGGCCATATTGTTGTACCTGACCAGATTTTTGATTTCACCAAAAAGCGGGACGCGACATTTTTTGGCACTGGTCTGGTTGCCCATATCTCCGTGGCGCATCCATTTTCGCCTGAATTGAGTAAGGCAGTGGTAGACGCATCCAGGCAAGCCGGCGGGACGGTGCATCCGGCAGGCGAATTGATTACAATTGAAGGTCCTCGCTTCAGCACCAAGGGGGAATCCAATATTTACCGCCAGTGGGGCTTAAGCATTATCGGCATGACGACCAGCACAGAAGCATTCCTGGCCGCAGAAGCGGAGATTGCATATGCAACAATGGCGCATGTGACTGATTATGACGTCTGGCATGAAGAAGAAGGACCTGTAACGGTCGACATGGTTAACAGCACACTGGCCAAAAACACCCATCTGGCGCAGCGAGCGGTTAGCCTGCTGGTACAAAATTTTGACGCCTGGGCCGGCGAATTTCCAGCCCATTCCGGCTTAAACAATGCACTCATTACTTCGCCGGAGGTTATTCCGGCGGAAGTAAAAAGCCGGCTTGCTCCCATCGTGGGTAAATATCTGGCGTAACGGCCGTTACTCAAACAATTGCGAATGGGTTCAGGTACGCTCACCGGATCATATACGCGCGCGCGCAGCGCCCGTCCCGCGGCTTTGCTGCTGCTGATTGTATCCGCATTTGTCGGCGCCAATGCGCTGGCCTTAAGTATCGCGCTGGAAGGCGCGCTGCGATGGGGACATCTATGGGGACCACTCATCTGGGTCGCAGCCATGCTGGCGGCCCACCTGCTGCTTGCGCGAACCAAACCCAGGCATGACATCTTTTTGCTGCCATTGATTGCCTTGCTCACCGGCTGGGGCATTTTGATGGTTGACCGCCTGGCCGTCAATTTTCTGGGAAGGCAGGTATTATGGGTTGTTTTGGGAACGGCCGTTCTTCTGGCCGTCGCCATTTTGCCCCAAAACCTCTACCCCCTGCGCCGTTACCGTTACACCTGGCTTTTTGCCGGGCTGCTGCTGCTGGCGGCCACGCTGGTTTTCGGCATTAATCCTTCCGGCTTTGGCGCTGCTCTATGGCTGCCAATCTCATTCCCGCTGTTAGGTACCA
Organism: uncultured Chloroflexia bacterium; assembly: GCA_963701435.1. Taxonomy (GTDB): domain Bacteria; phylum Chloroflexota; class Anaerolineae; order Promineifilales; family Promineifilaceae; genus JAACFF01. The sequence goes on from CAVPAL010000007.1 coordinate 783,727, forward strand.
TATTTTTTCAACCCTCAGAACTGCTCAAACTGATGCTGGTCATTTTTCTCGCCAGCTACTTTGCCGACCGGGAGCCGCTGCTGCGACTCGACCGGCAGCGCGGCTGGCGCGGCGCGCTGCCTTACCTGGCGCCGCTGCTGCTGATGTGGGGCTTCTGCTTGATTTTACTCGTCTGGCAGCGCGATTTGGGCGCTGCAACCATCTTTTTCCTTGTTTTTCTAGCGCTGCTCTACCTGGCCACCGGTCATAAAAGATACGTACTCAGCGGGCTGATTTTGCTCCTGTTGGGCAGCGTCTTTGCCTATTTTGCCTTTGATCTGGTGGCTCTGCGTATTGATGCATGGCTCAATCCGTGGCCCGAAGCGTATGATCGCGCCTACCAGATTGTGCAGTCGCTCTATGCATTGGCTGCCGGCGGTATTTTGGGCCAGGGCATCGCGCAGGGATTTCCCACCTACATCCCCGTTGTGCATTCCGACTTTGTCTTTGCTGCGGCAGCCGAGGAATGGGGACTGGTAGGCAGCCTGGGCCTGGTCGCGGTATTCATGATCCTGGCTTACCGTGGGATGCGCATTGCGCTGCGGGCAAGACGGCCGTTTCGGACCTATCTCGCCGCCGGTATCACGATGCTTTTCAGCGTACAGGCGTTATTGATTATGGGCGGCGTCACCAAACTGCTGCCCCTCACCGGCGTGACGCTGCCGTTTATCAGCTACGGCGGTAGTTCCATGCTGATTAGCAGCGCAATGGCCGGCTTGCTGCTGTTTATTTCGGCCGATTCATGAACAGATCAACCTTCCACGCCCGTTCCCAACGCCTGCTGCGCCTGACGGCCGTTTTATTGGCAGCCTTTCTGCTGATGGGGGCTGCGCTTTTGTTTTGGAGCGTCTGGCGCGCGCCTGCCATTCTGGCGCGTGACGACAATCCGCGTCTGATCGAAGCGGAACGGCGCATCCAACGCGGCCAGATTCTCGATCAACACGGCGCTATTCTGGCAACCAATGTTGGGCCGGCGGACAATTTGCGCCGTTTTTACCCGCTGCCCGCCGGCAGCCATGCAGTAGGTTTTTCCAGCCTGCAATATGGCACGGATGGCGCTGAAGAGGGTTTCGACGCCCACCTGCGCGGCGATTCAAATGATTATTGGGCTAATTTCTGGCGGCGGCAGCTTCATTTGCCCCAGATCGGTCAGGATGTACGCCTCACATTAGATGCGGATTTGCAGGCAGCGGCGGTTGAGCTGTTAAACGGCCGTACTGGCGCGCTTTTGGTATTGGAAACATGCCCAAACCAGGCCACCTGTACGCCCAAAATCCGCGCCATGACCAGCCAGCCCGGTTATGACGCCAACCGGATAGATGATCAGTTCGAACAACTCGGCGTCGATCCCGGCGCGCCGCTGCTTAATCGCGCCGCGCAGGGCCAATACCAGCCTGGCCTGCTTTTACAACCGCTCATTCTTTCCGCAGCGCTCGATCAAGGTCTCATCACTTTAAACGATCCGGCGTCCGATCCAAATCGTGAGGTGCAGGTCGGTGACACACCGACCCGCTGCACCACACCGCCGCCCGATCCGGCCGTGTGGGCCGATGTGCTGCGCCACCAATGTCCCGGCCCCATGCAGGCGTTGGCGGACCGCTTGGGCAAAGCGGGTCTTGACAAAATTTTTAACGATTTTGGGCTGTTGAATGATCCCCCGCTGCCCATCCGCACGCAAACAATTCGCGACGAACCGCTGGCTGACCCGCTGCTGGCCGGCATCGGGCAAGATAATCTCACGGTGACGCCGCTGCAAATTGGGCTGGCAATGAGCGCGTTGGGTGGAAACGGCCGTATCGCGCCGCCACAACTTGCAACAGAAATCAGTCACTCTAAAGGCAAATGGCAGTCTTTTGATTATTGTAAAATGACCGCAGTAGATTGCGACCTGTATAATCAAAATACCAACATTTCTGCAAGCAGCGCGCGAGCAATCCAAAATGTATTGGCGCAAAACGGTGAAGGCCATGAATTCAGCGCGCCGGTGCTTTCTGGACCACAAGGCAGCATTAACAGTTGGTATATCGGCTGGCTGACGGACGCTGTGATTGTGATTGTTTTGGAAGGCAATGAAAATGTAGCTGAGGTAGAGGAAATTGGGAGGGAAGTTAGTTTGCTGGCGCAAAATCAACCAGCAAACTAACCAGGTATAAATTCTGCCAGTTCAAGACCTGGCCAGGATTTCAAACCTTATTCAAAATCAAATATCTGGCGCACTTCCACCACGCCATGTCGTGCGCCAGGGATTTTAGCAGCCCAATTAACGGCCTCTTCTACAGAGCCAGCCGAAATAAGATAGAAGCCGCCAAGCTGCTCCTTCGTTTCAGCAAAGGGTCCATCAGTCGCCACCGTATTGCCATCACGCACGCGCACGCTTTTGGCCGTCATCGTTGGCATCAAAGCCTCGCCGCCTAACTGAGCGCCGGCCGCGTTCAATTCGGCCGTGTAGGCAAAATATTCGTCCATGTTGGCTTTTTGTTCTGCTTCACTCATTTTTGCGTCTTCAGCTTCACTCGTGTAAATCAATAATGCATATTTCATATTTTATTCTCCCTTGTCAAAAAATTAGGTCATGACGCACATTTGTGCTTGCCCTTTTATAAACACGACGAACAGATGTTCTCAAGATCGACATCTTTTAAAATCAAAGTGCAAATATAGTGTTCAAAATTACCCGCGTTATATTCTACCATAAGGCAAATTTCCATCGCGCCCCGGTTTATTTGTAGAAGCTTACCGGCCCCGCATCTCTAACAGCCGTCTACTAAAAAATTGTCGTTCAACTTCATTTTGCGCCAATGCCAGCGCCTGGGTATAAGCTGTATGCGCCTGATCATACCAGCCGGCGCGCCGCAGCAAATCGGCGCGCGCCGCATGGAAAGGCATATAGCTTTCCAAATCATGCTGCGTTTCCAGTTGATCCAAAAGCATCAAGCCCCGCAACGGCCCTTCTGACATGGCCGCCGCCACAGCGTGGTTCAAGGCGACAACCGGCGTGGGCGCATAATCCAACAGCCGTTCGTAAAGCAGCCTGATTTGACGCCAATCTGTATCGGCTGCCGTCGGCGCTTCACAGTGCAGGGCGCTAATCGCAGCCTGAATCTGGTATGATCCGGGCTGCCGCATCAAGAGCGCCTGATCAAGCAGTTGCTGCCCTTTCGCAATCGCGGCCTGATCCCACAACGATCGATCCTGCTCTTCCAGTACAACCAATTCAGCCTCATTGCGCACGCGTGCATCTCGGCGCGCATGGTGCAGCAGCATCAGCGCCAGCAATCCCAATGCCTCCGGCGATTGTTCTAAGTCAGGCGCTTCTGCCAGCAGTTCAACCAGCACCTGTCCCAGCAAAATCGCCTCCAGGCACAAATCACGCCGGATCAAGCTAACGCCGCTGCTGGCCGCATACCCTTCATTAAAAATGAGATAGATAACCGCCAGAACGGCGTCCAGTCTTTCCGGCAGCAGGTGGGCCGGCGGAATACGATAAGGGATACCGGCCAGTTTAATTTTACGCTTCGCCCGCACCAAACGCTGCGCCATTGTTTTTTCTGTTACCAGGAAGGCGCGTGCAATTTCGGCCGTTGACAGTCCACCCAACGTACGCAAAGTCAAGGCAACCTGTGCTTCCAGCGGCAGGGCTGGATGACAACAGGTGAAGATTAATTTAAGACGTTCGTCAGAAATCGGGTGCATTATCATCACGGTCTGGGGCTGGCGCTGAAGCTCACTCAGCAGGTGTAAATCCGCCTTTTTTTGCTCAAAATTGCTTTGGCGGCGCAGACGGTCGATGGCCCTGTTTTTGGCGGTTGTGGTCAGCCAGGCGCCCGGATTTTGCGGCGCGCCCTGCACCGGCCACTTTTCCAACGCTGTCAGCATCGCTTCCTGCAAAACATCTTCAGCCAGATCAAAATCACGCAGCGTATTGATCAGGCCCGCCAATACGCGCCCATACTCGGCTACAAATGTTTGTTCAATTGTCTGGTTGATAGAATCCATTTCTTTTTGCGTTCTCTACTCCAACAACGAATTACCTGCCTGGATTTCGACAACAAAGTTGCCAGGATGGATGAAAATTCACAAAAAATGGACCCGTCTAAAAGATCGGGTCCTAACAACCGGGGAACAGTCCTGGCCCCAAACAGGGAAGTTTGAGGTCATACTATGTCCAAAATTCGTGAGATCGCGAGTTCGTAATAACGACAACGGCCGCCTGCGATTTTCTAACACCAGCTGCTAAAGCGGTTATTACGAACCACGCCGCAATTTTTGTTCAGCCTACCACATCATGACCGCGGTTTCGCCCGTCGCATAGTTCAAATAGAGCCGAATGCGCAGGATGTAACGGCGGCCTTGATACAGGCGCACCCGAATACGTGAATTTAGATTAGTGCCGCTGTCATCATCGCCGGCCACAAACTTCAGATCGCCGTTTTGATCTTCAAACAACACCATCACCGTGTCGGAACGGCCGAATGTCTGAATTGTGTAGGTGCGCGTAGCGGTTGGTTTGATGACCAGATTCTCCTGCTCGGCCGGGTCCAATTGAAGGGAATGAGAACGGAAGGGAACCAGTTCCGGGTACTGATCCTCATCCAACGGCGGATAAAAGAGACGTACCTGGGAAATATCCGCTTCCGACAGCCCCAAAGCGGGCGTGATGCCGGTATTCTTATACTGCTCAGGCTTGAGAATTAGCCCGGCGGGAATGCGATAATGCATAATTGAATTGGGGTCCCAATCCGAACCGCGCACTTCATCTTCGGACAGTTTACGTAAAATATTGTAAAAAGTCCGATCCGGAGGCCAGTTATTGGGCGGTCCGCCAAAATAACTGTATACAGCCGGCTCGTTCCACACAATGCCCGCAAACGGGTTTTGGTGTTCGTGGGGAAAGCCCAACGTGTGGCCGATTTCATGCACTGGCGTATCAACGCCGCGCGGGTCCTGGGCCAGGTTCCAACCAAAGTTCATGGTGCGCTCTTGCTGACCGGGAATATCGATGACATCCCGGCCGACATAAGACCATGATCCGTCGCCTTGTACAAAACCAATACGCACTTCCGCCTCGCTCAGGTCGTTGATTTCTTGAAATTTGATGCCAATGCCAACATCTTCCCATACTTTGAATCCGGCGCGCACAATCTCTATTTGATTATTAGCGCCCGCAAAAGGGCCATCTTTAAAAAAATAGTAGCGTAGTGTCGTGCCGTTGACCCATTTTTTATTGATGACCTGTATCAGCCACGCCCGGTGCGGCGACACATCACTCGCAAACGTTCTTTCCGGCACCGCCGGCAGAGAACAAACCCAATCTGCCTCATCATATTCGGTACGGCCGATTGCGGGTTCTTCCTCATAATCAACCTTTTGTTCAATTATGTCAACGCGTTCTTCTAATTCTTCTAACTGCTTTTTCGTCGATTTTTTACTCATTATAAAACCTCCAAATCTAATAAAAAAATTTTGCCAACAAACTTTATGGATAAGGGTTATCAGAATCCGGGGAAGCGGTAAAGGGTACAAAGAGGGTATCGGTTGGTTCGAAAATGAACATCACTTCCGTTTGTACAGTATTGCTGCTTTCACCATTTACAAAAGCCTGGTTGGTAATCATGGATTTGAAATAAATGCTGACATCATCAACCAGCCAGCCGAAATAACCGTAGATCGTATCTGTCCCCAGGCGGAAACGAATTAAAACTTCCTCACCTGCATAAGCATTCAGGTCTACGATTGTTTCAATCCAATCATACGTAAAGCCGGTGAAAGCGGGGCGACCACCGATTGGATTGCTATAATCGTTTGATAGTGTGGTGTTATATCCATTTTGGAGCATGTAATCGCCTAAATCTTCCCAGGTCAAGCCGGTATCGGTCGAGATTTCGACTACGCCGCCATCATAAAAATACTCGATGTCATACAGATGCCAAAAACTCAGGAATGTATCCTCGGGCAGCGGTTCCGGCACGGTCAACGTCAAATATTGGTCGCTCAATTCATAGGCATTGTAAGCCAGCCACGCTTTCAGACCGCTGTGACTGTAATAATCGGCGACAAACCAGTCATAGGCGCCCAGAGCGGGGTCATGCGAGGTTTGCCAGTGGGAAATATCTCCCTCAATATTGTCCTGGACCAGGATTTTCGAATAGGGCGCGTCTTCATTAACGCTGACGGCAAATTGTCTGGGGACGCTTTCACCTACGGGCAGGTCAATCCCGTCCCAATAGACAGCCCCATCCTCCACAATACCGCCATCCGTAATTGAACCGGGTACAAGCGTAGAATTACTGGGAATGGTATCGCTCATAACCAGACCTGTAAGCGCTATGGAGCCCCAATTTTCCAGGTTGAGGGTGTAGAGGATTGTGTCGCCATGATCGGCCGTTTCACGTGAGGCTTCCTTGGTGATGCGCGCCGTGGGCGTTGTGATTGTTTCTTGAATCCAGTCACTGAAGTTTGAAACACGTGTGTAAACGCCCGGCAGACCCGGATTGGCGCAGCCATACCCCCAGCTTACGATACCGGCCTGCTGCCAGTTTTCGCTTTCCTCATCAAAAATAACCAGCGGGCCGCCGCTGTCGCCCTGGCAGGCGTCTTTACTGCCTTTGTAAAGATAACCGGCGCAGAGCATATTCTCGGTAAGGTGATCGTCTTCCCAGATGTAATAATCGAAGGATTCATCACAGGCTTCATTGGTCAAAATGGGCAACTGTACCTGATGCAGCGTTTCTGGAAAGTCGTAGCCGCCGGGATAGGGCTGAGCCAGGCGGTTGCCCCAACCGGTGACCATTGACATGACGCCGGAAAGCAACCCTGCATCGGCAGGAACCAGATCAACGGCGGCTACAGGCAGTTCACCTTCTGAAACCTCCATGTTGGCAGGTTCTTCTAACAAGATCAGAGCAATATCAGAATCATAAGTTGGCGCATTATAGTCGGGATGGATGATGATTCCTCGAATGGCCAGGCGCTGGTAGCCAGGTTCGGGATTAATCAAATCATGTACGCCGGCAACCAGGTCGATTTCGGTCGTAGAACGGCCGTCTACACAATGCGCCGCCGTCAAGACCCAATACGGATCGATCAAGGTACCGCCACAGTATTGCCCATCATACAAAGAGACAGAATCGGCATGCAGCAGCGCCACCTGCCACGGCCAGGCGCCCGGCTCAGCTTCTTCGCCCCCCACAATATCAGGTGTGTTAGGCTGCCCCTTGGGAGGAAAGCCGTCCTGCGCCAGGGCCGGCGGACTGCCCTGGACACCGAGCATTAACCAGGCAAAACAAATTGCAATCAAAACGGGAACGCAGAATAACAGTGCGCGTCTCATGGTAAACACCCTCCATATTCAATTGGTGAATACTGCAAATCAATGCCAGCTTCGAAGAATATTAAGAAAAAACTTTGGACCCAAACTTTTTGCCGCGAGAACACGTCCGGCAGCATTGGAAACATCATACCATGAAACCTAACAAATTTGAAGAGGCAAAAAAGCCCCCATCTAACAATGCGCCAGATGAGGACTTTTTTATGTTGCTCTATAGCAAATTATCGACGCCTATTTTTTATTGCGCCAGAACCAGAGGTAGATAAATTTTATACATATCTTGCGGGGCATCTCCTGTAATAGCAGTTAACACTATATTTGAGGGGAGTTCGCCTGCATAGGCTGTGTTTGAAACGACCGTTAACGACCCCACAAGCACATCATCCACATACCAACCGTTGGCGCCAATAATACTATCAGTCGCTAACCGGAAACTGATAATCACATTTTCCCCTTCGTAGGCGCTCAAATCAACCAGCGTCTGAATATAGCCTTCACTGTTACCCGTAAAGGCATCAGACCCTGCCAATGGATTATCATAATTTGAATCGATCACGCCGTTGTATCCATTATAAAACATCTCGTCGCCAAGATTGCTCCAGCTTGCGCCGCCGTCGGTAGAAATCTCCACAATCCCGCCATCGTAGGTTGGCTCGGTATCATAATAGTGCCAGAAAGAGAGCACCGCGTCCGCAGGCAGCGCTCCGGGAACGCTCAAATCCAGATACTGGTCACTAATTACATCTACATTTTCAGCATACCAGGAATAATCTGGGCTGTACGGATTCGAATCAACAACTTCCCAATCGACATCGGCATAAGTTGTATCGTGAGAAACCGACCACGCATCCAGATCGCCTTCCATATCATCAAAGAAATTAATATCAGAAGTGGGGAAATCGGCGTCAACAATAACCTGAAAACTCGCCTCAAAGACGCCGCCGCCAGCAATCATGACATTATCCCACGCAACTGTTCCACCGCTGAACGCACCGCCATTTGTGGCGGAGCCGGCTACATACTCTGTCCCGTCGGGAATCATGTCTGTAACAGTGATGCCAGTGGCTTCAGCGGTTCCGTCGTTGTAGAGGTAAATGTCGTAGGTAATAACGCCACCTGGCGCCGCAAAGTCAGGACCATCTTTATATAAATCGAATACAGGGCTGTTAATTGTCTCATTTATCCAATCTGTGAATTGAGATACACGCGCATAAACCCCGGGCAAACCAGGGGCAGCGCAGCCTGTACCCCAGCTAACAACGCCGGCCTGCCACCACATCTCCTCAACCGTATCATAGACTACCAACGGCCCACCGCTGTCTCCCTGGCAGGAATCTTTACCGCCGGCTTCATAACCGGCGCAAAGCATATTGGCGGTAATCCAATCTCCCGGTCCATCATTGGCGTCATAAAGTGCTTCACACTGCGCATTTGAAAGGATGGGTACTTCCACTTCTTGCAGTTGTGCAGGAAAATTTGAGCCGCCGGGAACAGGCTGGGCAATGGTGTTACCCCACCCCGTAACCGCAGACAAGACGTCGACTAAATCACCAACATCAGAGGGAACCAGGGGCGCAGGCTCAACATCCAGCCCGCCTGCCGTCGTACCAAACTGGACAGGTTCGGCCAGGCGCAGCAGCGAAATATCATAATCAAATGTGGCAGGGTCCCAGCCGGGGTGAATAATAATATCCAGGACGCCAATTTGTTGGTATCCGGCTTCCGGCGTGACCAGGTTTTGGATGCCGGCGACAATATCAATTGATGAAGGCGCAGCCCCGTCGGTACAGTGAGCGGCCGTTAATACCCAATATTCATCAATGACCGAGCCGCCGCAAAACTGATTATTGTACAAATCTGTCGAACCGGCGTTTACCAACGCCACCTGCCACGGCCACTCTCCCGGGTCGGCGTCCTGCCCGCCCACAATTTGGGGATTTTCAGGCAAACGCGGATGGGGGCGAACTGCCTGCCCTCCCGGCTGTGCTGCGGCTGACTGCAAAAAAACGATGAGCAACAAAAAACCTACTGTGAAAATTGTTGCAAGGCTCAAACGCCGGACAGAAAACATCAAACTTTTCATTTTGAAACCTCCACATTTTTATTTGGTCAAACTAATTTGGGATCTGATTTTGAAGTTAGGCAATCTTTATCATTTCATTTGTTGATGCGCCAGGTAATTCATAAAAAATTCTTTGAACAAAAACAGTAAACTTTCTGGGAATTACCTGATGCGATTTTGCAAATTGCCCTCCCTGGAAAATACAAAAGATGCCAATTTCCTATACGATAAAAAAACTGGTTGCAACGGATGAAGCTATTTATCATACAATAGTGTACAGAGTAGCATATTACTAAACAATTTTCAATACCCAATTTAACAATTACCTGCTGCCAAACCCGCCCGGATTATACCAACCATTCTTGATTCGTTTGAAGCCGGCATACTTAAGGGGTAATTGCTATGAGGTTAATGATATATGTCATATGCAGATGATGCATTTTGCCAGATGACAGGCGGCTATCAAACAGCTAAACTGAAGAAAGCTTATAATAGTTGTTTGAAAACCAGGAGCCGTCATGAAATTTATAAAAAGAATACTGATTGGGTTTTGTTTACTAATTGGCGCCGTTCTAATCTATTTGGTTGTTATTATCTTTGCCCCTGTTTTGTCAGTGCCTAAGCAGCCAATTACAAACCGCAAAAAAGAGCAAACGAAACGCAGGAAAGCGCCAACATCCCGCCAGGACGTCCAATTTTCAGTGGCTGGAACAAATATCAGCGCCTGGCTTTATTTGCCGCAAGATACATCAAGACCCGCGCCTTGTGTCATTATGAGTCATGGCTTTGCAGGTACTAAGGATTGTGTGCTTGAGCGGTATGCATTACGCTTTGTGGAGGCGGGAACGGCCGTACTCACCTACGATTACCGGTATTTCGGCGCAAGCGGCGGTAAACCCCGGCAGATCTTTGACGTTTCATACCAACTTGAAGATTTACGCGCAGCAGTTGCCTACGCCCGCAGCCGCAGCGAAATCAACCCCGAGAAAATTGTCTTATGGGGTACCTCCGCAGCGGGCGGATATGGTTTAGTCATTGCTGCCGAGGATGACAGAATTGCCGGTGTCATTGGCCAATGCGCCGGTCTCGACCATGAAGCAGATAGCAAATTGGTTATGGAGCGTGAAGGTTATGGCTATTTCTTGCGCCTTTTTGTTCACGCCCAACGAGATAAGGGGCGTTCCCGCTTTGGCCTTTCACCCCACACAATTCCAGTTGTCGGCCAAGCCGGGACTATGGCCATGCTCAACGCGCCGGGCGCTTTTGCAGGTTATGCCGGACTCATGGAAGGTTCGGAGACCTTCAAGAATGAAGTCTGCGCTCGCCTGCTTTTTATGGGTCATGGTCGTGATCCCAGTGAGGCTGCCAATGATGTGCGCTGCCCGGTGCTCTTGCTGGTGTGTGAACAAGACAATCTCGTAGCGCCGGACTCCCATGTAAAAGCAGCACAGGCGCTTGGCGATAAGGCAACGGTGAGGGCATACCCGATCGGCCACTTTGATATTTATGAAGGGCAATATTTTCAGGACGCAGTAACCACAATGATCACTTTTCTCGTTGACATCTTTAATCAAAACAGTTCCCTTACAAATTAGCTGGTGTGGGGTGGAACGTGAACCATAATTCGAGATTTAAGTATCTGTTTTCGCTGCTGATTGTGTTGTTAACGGGGATCGCTGCCATCGCCGGCATCCTATATCCAAACAAAATTTACCCGACTGAAGAACTGCGCCAATCATTCCTTGCCAATGATGTCGTCACCCTGTTCATCGTCTTGCCCATTCTGCTCATTTCAATGTGGCTGGCTCGGCGCGGCAAACTCATTGGCCAGCTTTTTTGGCCCGGAGCCTTATTTTATGGGCTTTACAACTACTGCGCCTATCTTTTCGCAGGGCCTTTTAATCTATTGTTCCCCCTTTACCTGCTCATCGTCACCTTGAGCATCTACACTACAATTGGGTTGATGGCCAGCATTGATAGCGAAATGGTAAAGAAGCAGCTTGCAGGTCATGTGCCTGAACAGTTTGGCGGCGGCGTGCTTATCGTTTTAGGCAGCGCATTCATGCTGCGTGCTTTAGCTGAGATGGTGGCGGCGCTCTCTAGTCAGTTCGCAAATTGCCCCTGCGGAGCTGGGTTTGCTGGTGACTGATTTCATCATTTGCCCAGCCTGGATCATTGGCGGTTGGTTATTGTGGCGGCGCCAGGCATTGGGATACGTGAGTGGCGCAGGATTGTTATTTCAGGCCAGCATGTTATTCATTGGTCTGATAATGATCCTGCTATTGCAGCCCATCATTAGTGGTACAGCGTTAATGATAGCGGATATTTTTGTAGTCTTAGTCATGGGGCTTATCTGCTTCATCCCCTTTGCCCTTTTTGTGCTTGGTATTGTCAAAGCATAAATTTTCCAACCAGATATTTTTTGTGATTCTTTTCACAAAGGCGTGCGTATAAGTTGAACTTCATCGAGCGGTCAATGGTCAAAAATATCAAGTCACCCGTCGGCGACTTTCGCGATTGGGAAATGATTGTTAGCTGGGCAACGGCCGTTGCCAACACACTCAAACAACCCGAAACCTGACCGAACAAATAAGTAAACCTACCTAAATTGTAGGACAAATCAAATGTCCACTGGGAAACAAAAATCTGGTATCAAAACCACCGATTCCGCCTGGAAAACGCTTTATTATATTGGTGGCACAGCGGCCTTGATCGCAGTTGTGGTGTTTAGAAGAAATTACGGGGCGGAATTTGTCATCTCTAAAGGGTTTGGTATTTTCAACGTGCCAGATGTTATACCCATCAGCGCTGGCGACTGGTTTAATCTGCTCCAAGCCGAACCCTTTGTCGGTCTTGTTCTCTTTGAATTTTTAGACGTGGTTAACTATGCCCTCGTCGGTTTGATTTTCCTAGCGCTTTATGGCGCAATGCGCCATGAAAATAAGAGCATCATGTTAATTGCAACGACCTTTGCTTTTGTAGGCATTGCCGTTCAATTTGCTTCAAACCCTGCCTTTGCCATGCTAAACTTGAGTAACCGTTTTGCCACTGCGACAACAGAAGCTGAGCAAGCGCTATTCCTGGCGGCCGGTGAGGCGCTGCTGGCAATCTACAATCCCGGCCTCATTCATCAGGGTTCGGGGTATTACATTAGTTTGTTGCTTGTGCTTCTGTCTGGCTTGCTCATTTCGCTTGTTATGCTGCGCAGTAGGATTTTTAACAAAGTCACGGCGATTACAGGCATCCTGGCAAATGTTTTTGGATTAGGTTATTTCGTCGCCCTGGCCTTTTCACCAGCCATTCTTTGGCTGCCTCCAACTATCTCAGCTCCGTTTCGGCTGATCTGGTACATCTTGATAGCTATCAAACTATTTCAGTTGGGGGCAAAGGCCAAAAAGAATCTTTAAAATGAAATTCAAAAGTGTTGTAGTAAACAGAAAAGGCCCGCCAGAAGTTCTTGAAATCATTGAAAATGAATTGCGTCTACCGGCAGCCGGGGAGGTGCGAATAAAAGTTTTAGCTGCGGCCGTATGCCGCCCCGATATTTCAGTGCGCAGTGGTGACGCGCTCTATGATGGCACACCATTAGGACAGAAAGTGCCGTTTGTGCCCGGTTATGCGGTTATTGGTGATGTGGATGCGGTTGGGGAAGGTGTCACGGAAACGGCCGTTGGTGACCGAGTTGGCGTCTTAACCGTGACGGGTGGCTATACAGAAATCCTCTATTGGCGCAGCGATCGACTAATACCTGTACCTACAACGGTAGACCCGGCTGAAGCGGTCACATTGATTTTGAATTACATCGTTGCCTATCAAACGCTGCATCGCTCAGCAAAGGTCAAACACGGCGACAAGGTGCTCATAATCGGCGCCAGTGGCGGTATCGGTACGGCATTGCTGCAACTTGGCAAACTGGCAAACCTTACTATGTATGGGATAGCATCTAAAGATAAGCATGATATCTTGATTGAATATGGGGCTGCGCCAATTGATTACCGGTCGCAAGATTTTGTTGAGGTGATTCGTCAGGCAGAACCAGATGGTCTCGATGCGGTGATTGATGGCATGATGCGTATGAACACTATTAACGGCGGTTTGTCGCTGCTGCGGCGTGGTGGTGTGCAGGTGAGCTATGGTGAGCCGGCCAGTCTGGGCGCCCTTTTTCGTATTCTGGGGACTTTTATCGTTACTAATCTGCTGCCGAATGGCAAATCCTTCAAGCTTTATGGCACTTCTTCCTACTTTTTGTTCAACAAGGACCCCTATTTGGAAGATTGGGCGACGCTATTCAAGCTGCTCGAAGAACGCAAAATTGAACCGGTCATCATGCAAAAGTTTCCCATCCTGGAAGCTGCAAAAGCCAATGAATTATTGGAAAGCGGCCAGGTGGTCGGCAATGTCGTTTTGGTGGCGCCGGAACTGATGTGCAATTATCACAATTTGCGTTAAGCAGGATACTCAGATTACGCAACAAAAGGGCGCTGCCGACGTATAGTTATGTGAATCAATTCACAATCAATGCCCTTTCACCCCTGAAAATTAGTTCTTGATGCAGGAGGCAAAATAGATGTCTCACCCCATCTTATCTTCTTACCCGTTTACGCTGGCCGACCCACAATCGGCTCCCAAACTGATCCGCAATCAACAAAAGGTCGGCCAGGTGTCTGATCCGGCTTTGGCCGCTTCAATAACCAGGAAGTCGAGTACCCAAACTTATTTCACGATGCGTTACCTCGTAGATCGCCCATTGGTGGCCGATGCGTATCGCGCCTACGCTTATTTCCGCTGGGTTGATGATAACCTTGATCAAGGGCAGATAGCAAAGGCTGAACGTCTTGCTTTTCTAACCCGGCAGCAGGAAATCATCACGCGCTGTGGCCAGGGAGAATGGTCAGATGGTTTGTGCCCGGAGGAACAGTTGGTAGTCGATTTAATACACAACGATCGGTCAGAGCATGGTGGCTTGCGAATTTACATCGACCAGATGATGGCTGTGATGGCGTTTGATGTTAAGCGCCAGGGTCGTTTAATTTCCCAGGCGGAATTGGATGAATATACACGTTGCCTGGCAACGGCCGTTACCGAAGCACTACACTATTTCATCGGCCACAACGATTTTTCGCCACAAGATGAAACCCGTTATTGTGCCGTCACCGGGGCACACATCACCCACATGCTGCGCGACATGCTGGAAGATACGGCCGTTGGCTATTACAACATCCCTCAGGAATACCTTGAAACACATGGCATCACGCATTCAGACTTAGACCATGAAGCTTACAAGGCCTGGGTGCAAAGCGAGGTACAGCTTGCGCGGAACTATTTTGCCGCCGGTAGAAACCATATTAAACAAGTTGAAAATCTGCGCTGTCGTCTGGCCGGATACGCTTATATCGCCCGTTTCGAAGTTGTGTTGGATGCCATTGAAAAAGATAATTACCGGCTGCGTGCCGCTTATCCCGAACGCAAAGGCAAAAAATCTGGCCTAAAGATGCTCTTCGCCGCACTCACACAAACCATCAATATGTCCTTACCGGGCAAACGTAATTACAGAAAGCGATCGTTATTTACTTAGCTATATGACTGAGAACCGAGGGCGGAGGACCGAAATTTCCGTCTTTTGTCCTTCGTCTTCCGTCTAAAAGAATCGCTTTGTTTGCGAACGACAACACTATCCATGGAGATAATTAAATGAACGTATTGGGCACACCATCAGTAATCGTAATTGGCGCCGGAATTGGCGGTATTGCCACTGCTGCGCATTTGGCCCAGCAGGGCTTGCACGTGACTGTCGTTGAAAAAAATGCGCACGCAGGCGGCCGTTGTGATCAATTTGAACGTGAGGGCCACACTTTTGATGCTGGTCCAACCTTATTTGTGATGCCGCTGGTCTACGAGGCAGAATTTGCCGCGTTAGGCACAGCAATGCATGAGATGTTGGATTTACAGCGCGTAGATCCGACCTATCATCTCGTGTTCGATGACAACAGCCGCCTGGAACTAACGTCTGATATGAAACGTATGCAAGAGCAGTTAGAACAAATCGAACCGGGTAGTTTTCAGGGACTGCTGCGTTACCTGGATGAAGGCGGCCGTCATTACCATGTGGCGATGGAAAAGTTGGTCAACCGCGACTTCCGCACGGCCACCGAATTTTTCTCGCTGAAAAATCTGCCACTTTTGTATCAGATCAAACCGTTGGTGAAGCATTACGACAATATGGCCAACTATTTCGACAACCCACGCCTGAAAGCGGCGTTCACCTTCCAGGATGTCTACATGGGGTTGAGTCCGTTTAATGCCCCGGCCACTTTTTCAATGATGCAATATACGGAAATGGCGCATGGCGTCTGGTATCCCAAAGGGGGGATGTACCAGATTGTGGAAGCATTGGTGACGATCGCTGAGGAGGCGGGTGTTGAGTTTGAGTTCGGTACGGCCGTTGAGCAAATCGAAGTATATGGGTCTAAATCAAAAGGGGTGTTGTTGGATGACGGCCGTTTCCTGCAAGCCGATGCCATCGTTGCCAATGCTGATTTACCCTACATCTACAATAACCTGCTGCCGGATGATGGGATGGCGGAAAAGATGCTGCGTAAAAAGTTTTCTTGCTCGGTAATCAGCTTTTTCTGGGGCGTAGACAAAGTGTATGCTGATTTGCCGCCCCATACGCTGTTTTTGACTGATGATTATCGTGGCGTCTTTGACAGCATTATTGATGATCTGGCTTTGCCAGACAGTCCCAGCATTTACATCCACGCTCCGGCACGCTTAGACCCTGCCATGGCCCCGCCCGGAGAAGATACGATCATCGGTATTGTGCCGGTTGGCCATATGGATGAAACAGGGGAACAAGATTGGCTCCAGATTCGGGAGCAGGCGCGCCAAGCCATTTTCAAACGCCTACCCGATTTGGGCATCACCGACCTGGAAGATCATCTGAAATTTGAGATCAACTACACGCCGCTTTCCTGGCGTAAACGGTATAATCTGGTGAAAGGCTCTACGCATGGCCTAGGTCACACGTTAACCCAGCTTGGTTATATGCGGCCTAGTAACCGGCACGCGCAATACCACAATCTCTATTTTGTGGGCGCCAGCACCCATCCCGGTACCGGCATCCCCACCGCTTTGGTATCGGGTCGGTTGACGGCAACACGCTTGTTAGATGAAATGGGTTTACGTGATAGAAGGGATGAGTTGTCTAGGGTTGGTGTTTTGAGGGAAACGGCCTTTGCTTAAGTATATATCCCACTTTTGCTGTGGAGTTTATCAATAAGACGAAAAAGCAGACAATTTTGGTTACGGGAGCGACTGGAAACGTTGGCGGAGGTGCTGCAGTCGCACTGGCAAAACGTGGCGCTAGCGTTGTATTACTCGGGCGCAGACACGAAACATTAGAAGCCAGGGCAGATTCTATTCGCAATACTATATCTGCTGATCAGAACGCGTTTCAGGATGCAGACATTGCCACACTGGTAGTTGACTTCTCTGATATGGAGTCAGTACAACTGCCGCTTACAACAGAACCAAAACATGCAACCGGATGATCGCTGGGGAGTTGGCTCGACGCTATGCCGACAAGATATCCTCAGTCGCTTTCGATCCTTGGTTCATCATCGATAAATCCGATCCTGAATTAAAGAAAAGATGGCCAAAAGGATTCCTGGGTTTCTTCTGGCGGGTACTTGTGGTTCTCATTTCAAAGCCGCCTGAAGTCGCAGGTAAGCCCATTGCAGATTTGATGATTTCATTTGCCGTCGGGATTCCTCACAACGAAGACTTCGTTCGGAATGACAAAAACAAAGCCATTTTCATCTTCCATGGTGCTGCGTAATGGCTTGGGTAACTGTCCTGTTTTGCTTAGTAAAAGCCATTTCCAAGGGACAAACACCTGACCTAGCAGAAATGCTGAATAGCTGAACGCTTACCAGATGATAATGTTAGGTTCTGTACTCTTGCCATACGTATTGTGGTAATCTGATCCAAATATTTGCATATGATTTAAAAACTTGCCCGACGGCTGTTACAATGAAACAAATAATTTCGTAGCGCTGCGCTGGCTAACTGATTTGTTAACCATATTTCAGGAATTTGGCTGGGGGTACAATTTACGGGAATTTGCAGGTGTGTTTGGGATTGTCGACCATGGCCGTCCTGGTGCACAGTATGAAACGGTTCAGGGCTATCGTGTTGATCGTGCGCTGCTTGATCTACTAATCAATCATCGCCAGGAGCAATAAAATGGAGCGACCCAATATTCTGCTTATTACAACCGACCAGCAGCGCTGGGATGCTTTGGGTTGCAACGGCAACCCCTACATCCACACCCCCAATCTGGACAAACTGGCGCAGGAGGGGATCAATTTTGCGAATTGTTACGTGCAAAATCCACTGTGTATGCCCAGCCGCATCAGCTTTTTGACCGGACAATACCCGTCTACGTTGGGTATCACCCACATGGGTGTGCCCGTGCCGCAAGATATTGTGACGCTGCCCACAATTTTGAGCCAATATGGCTATTTTTGCGCCAACATTGGCAAGCTGCATTTTCAGCCCCACGCCAACCGCGACCACCGCGAACCACACCCTCGCTACGGTTTTGACCAACTCGAAATTAGTGATGAACCGGGCGTCTACGAGGATGCTTATCGCGCCTGGGTGCGCAGGACTGCGCCTGACCAGCTTGATCATCTCAGCGTCGGTTTGCCGCCGGCAACGGCCGTTTACCACAATGTTATGGAGATTGATGACCAGATTAATCACCTGGGCGATGGGCCACGTGGCGGTTTCATAGGCGCCATCCCCTTCCCTGGCGAGGACAACGTCACCCATTCAGCCTTTGTCGCTAACCGTACGATCAACTTTTTACAGCAGCAAGATGGACGCTCCCCGTTTTTTTGCATTGCCGGATTCTATTCCCCACACGCCCCATGGGTTGTGCCGCAGCGTTTTTTGGATTTGTATGACCCAGATCAATTACCAATTGACAATCGGCAATCGACAATTGACAATGACCAATTGCGTTCGGCCGTGCATGGCTATTACGCCATGGTGAGTGAGGTTGATTTTTATGTTGGGCGAATTTTGGCAGCCTTGGCGGAGCAGGGGCTTGACGACAATACGATCATTATCTTTACCTCGGATCATGGCGAGTGGTTGGGGGAAAACGGCCGTTTCGGCAAAGGATATCCAGGTGATGATGCCGTCACCCATGTACCGTTGATCATGTCTATTCCCCAGCAATTAGCCCAAACGGAAAATGTCACTGTTGATCATCTAGTCGAAGCGGTGGATGTGCTGCCGACGCTATTGGATTATGCTGCGATTCAGAAACCGGCGCAGTTGAACGGCCGTTCCCTTTATCCCTTGTTAACCGGTGGCAGTTATCAACCCCGTGTTGCGGCATTGACCGAATTCACCGGCTGGAAAACTTTGCGCACGCAGGATTATCGTTATTTGATCCACACTGATGGAAGTGAACAGTTGTGGGATAATCAGGGCAATTTGATTTATCCAACTTTCCCTAATGACGAAGGGGTTTTGGCCGAACATCGACATATACTGATACAACGAATATTGGATGCGGAACGGCCGTTGCCGCGCACATGGCCTTACTAAGTACAAAACTAACCATTTTCTGCGTCGTGATTGCCCTATTGATCAGTGGCTGTTCTTTTTCCACAACAGCAGATCATATAATTGCTGCTGAAAATAAGGCAGATGGGCCGCTGCGCGTGGAAACGGTTGCCGAAGATGTTGGTCTTGTTGTCGCCCTTGCGTTTGCGCCCGATGGCTGACTCTTTTTTGCTGAAAAAACAGGCGGTATTTTCACGTTGACTTTTGATAATGGGGAAACGACCGTCAAAGAGCAAATTTTACAGCTCGATGTCGCCTCCGGTGATAATGAAAGCGGTCTGCTGGGCCTGGCTTTCAACCCCCAAACCGGACAGACGACGAACTGAACTTAATTCTGCCTGGTGCTGATTATGGTTGGGGTGACCATGCCTATGATGCCCGCCCTTATCCAGATGACACAGGGCAGCCCCCGGTTTACCAATAGACTCCTGTGGTCGCACCGATAGGTTTGATATTTTACAGTGGTGATCTATTGCCGGAGTTCAATAGTGATTTATTGGTTTGTGGGCATAATAAAAGTGAGTTGTTGCATTTCAGGTTGACAGTTAACGGCCGTAGCGTGCGCGAAGTCAACCCAAAATTTGTGAATATTAGCCACATTCAAATTGATGTAAAAAACACTTGACATTTTGTAAATTTTGATTTACTATTTGTATATTGATATTTACTATATGTATGTCATACTTTACTAAAAGTAAAACTAAACTGACAAAATGAGGGAAGCATGTCCTTTCAAGAAAAAAACATTACCGTATCTTTAGCCAGCTTTTTACTGATTTTGGGGATCTTTCTGATCGGTATTTACCGAATGCTCCAGGACGGGGGCTTAACTTCGACAGGCGTCTTCCGCCTTTGGGGAATCGTCATTGTACTGGCAATCATTTTCACAATTGTGGCCACGATTCTCACGCATATTGTCTCCGCCATCATCGAAGCCATAAAAACAGGCAGTGATGACCCTGAAATTGAAGATTTTGAAGATGAGCGCGACAGGCTGATTGATCTGCGAGGGACAAAGGTAACTTATACGATCTCCTCAATCGGTGTGTTTCTGGCAATGCTAACATTTGTCTTTGGTCAGCCGCCGTTGGTGATGTTTACTTTTCTTATCTTCTTTGGCGTCGTGGCCCAGATTATTGGCGACATTTCAAGGCTGATTCTTTATCGGAGAGGGTTCTAAGATGGGAAAAAGTCGCATTAGTAACAATATTCGGAAATTACGTTTTTTCCATGATGAAATGACACAGCAGGAATTGGCCAAAAAAGTAGGTGTTACCCGACAAACAATCATCGCCATGGAAAAAGGGAAATACTCTCCTTCACTGGAATTGGCTTTTCGCATCGCATTCGTTTTTGACTCACCGTTGGAAGAGGTATTCTCTTACGAGCCCAAGGATGATCCTATCTAAGGTCGGGCATATTGTGCATTGCATAACGCACTTTAGATACGCAATATAGATTGTCAACTTCCTGAAATCACGTTGAACCCAAAATAACTATCCAAAACTAATTCAAGTTCATTCAAAACAAGGAAAATAAAAATGAATAATCTACAAAAGATGGGCGGCGTGGCCGCTCTAGTTGAAGCTGCCACATATCTGGTAGGCATTGTAGTCGCTTTCACCGTTCTGGCTCCCACCTGGGAACTCGACCCGGCCCAATATGTGGCTTTTCTCGTTGACAATCAGAATTTTATGCACATTTGGCATCTGATTATCTATTTGGTAAACGGCATCTTCCTGATTGTCTTAGTGTTGGCGCTTTACGAACGGTTGAAGGCCGGTTCGCCGGCCATGGCGCAGGTGGCAACGGCCGTTGGGCTTATCTGGGCCGGGTTGGTTATAGCCAGCGGGTTGCTCATCATCAACGATTTGGGGGTGATCGCCGATCTTTATGCCCAAGACCCCGCGCAGGCGGCGACAATCTGGGTGGCGCTTTCCGCTGTGGAGAATGGCTTGGGCGGCGCAGTTGAACTGCCCGGCGGTTTATGGGTGTTGTTGGTCAGTTGGGCTGCTTTGCAAGGCGGCGAATTACCTAAAGCGCTCAATTATCTTGGTTTATTGGTTGGTACGGTGGGTGTAGTAACGGCCGTTCCCGGGCTTGGTGAACTGGGCGCGGTTTTCGGGCTGGGTTCCATTGTGTGGTTCATGGGGCTGGGCATCGTTTTGTTACGCAGTTCAAGCACAATAGTGAATCAAACGGACACATTCCAGCCGCACCCTGGCACAACAGCCTAACTTATCATTAGGTGGGACGCATTTTTCTGTAAGCGCGTCCCACCTGAATGGAGAAACAATTATGAAAGCAGTAGTATACACAAAATATGGCTCCCCCGATGTTCTCAAACTAACGGAAGTAGAAAAACCAACGCCCAAGGACAATGAAGTTTTGGTAAAAGTATTGGCGACAACAGTAACAGCAGGGGACTCAAGAATGCGCAGTTTCACTGTTCCTCTTTCTTACTGGCTCCCTGCTCGAATAGCGCTTGGATTTAAGAAACCCAAAAAAGCTATATTGGGAATGGAGTTGGCTGGGGAAATTGAATCAGTAGGCAGAGATGTCAAACGGTTTAAGAAAGGTGACCAGGTTTTTGCATCAATTATCGAGCACGGTTTTGGTGGGTATGCCGAGTACAAATGTCTGCCTGAAGATGGTTTATTGGCCATAAAGTCGGCCAATTTGACTTATGAGGAAGCCACAACCATTCCTATTGGCGGCCGTACGGCTTTGTATTTTCTTAGAGAAGCAAATATCCAAAGTGGACAAAAAGTTTTGATCTACGGCGCATCAGGAAGTGTAGGTACATTTGCTGTGCAGCTTGCCAGGTATTTTGACGCAGAAGTTACCGGTGTGTGCAGTACCGCAAATGTGGACTTGGTCAAATCTCTGGGAGCCAATAAGGTCGTTGATTACACCAAAGAGGATTTTACCAGGAACGGTGAGACCTATGATGTTATTTTTGATACCGTAGGCAAGAGTTCATATACAGATTGCATTAAATCGTTAAAGAAAGATGGAACCTATCTTCAAGCTGTTTCTGCGCCGGGAATAAGTATGCGCATGTTATGGACTTCGATGACAAGCAGCAAGAAACTGGTAGGTGGAGGTCCCCCTCGTAAAACCGAAGATCTACTCTTCCTCAGAGAGTTGATTGAGGCGGGAAAGATAAAACCGGTCATTGATAGACGCTATCCGTTGGCGCAAATTCGTGAGGCCCACAGCTATGTTGATACTGGACGCAAAAAGGGCAATGTCGTCATAACAGTAGCGTAACCCGAGTTGCGTTGCGATTCAAAAAAGGGATTAAAAAAATGGATACGAATCAAATGTTCATTGCATTGGATATGAAAACCAAGCTCTCAACATTGTGGATATTTGTACTGCTTAATGTAATTTTTCGGGATATTCATGAATTGTTTAGGCCCGGATTTCTAGAAGAGATGATGACAGGAACCGTAAATGGTGTTCAAATGAGTGAAGGAACATTATTGGTATCTGGAATATTATTGGAGATTCTGATTGTTATGGTTATCCTATCCCGGTTTTTGAAGTATCGAGTAAATCGCTGGGCAAATATCATCGTAGGCGCCATAGCTATTGTTTTTGTTATAGGCGTTGGTGGAGCGAAGGATCTTGATGATATGTTTTTTGCAGCGCTACAAGTATTGGCTTTGTTATTCATTGTCTGGAATGCCTGGAAGTGGCCTAAACAGGCAGCAAAAGTAGTTCAAGCGTTTGAATCAGTTGGCGATTCGCTTTGAGGACAGTCTACCGGTATGAAATTTCCAACCAGCATTCCGAATGGCCTGGCCAAGACCGGCGGCTCTTACCTGCATTTGAATAGCTGTTGGCTGTAATTATGGCGAAAACTTCATGACAATATTCGTTTTCTGATACTGGCTCATATACAAATTGTAATAAAAACCGCGCGCCGCCAGGAGAGAATCGTGAGTACCACGTTCCAACACACGGCCGTTATCAATTACCAAAACCTGATCTGCTTGCTGAATGGTGCTCAAGCGATGGGCGATGACAAAGGCCGTGCGACCCGCCAACAAGTGCAGCAAGGCCTCTTGAATTTGTATTTCTGTACGCGTGTCCACGCTGCTGGTAGCCTCATCAAGGATGAGAATGCGCGGATCGGCCAGAATGGCGCGGGCAATGGCCAACAATTGACGCTGTCCCTGGCTGAAGTTATGCCCTTGTTCTGATACTTGCGTACTGTACCCTTGTGGCAAACGGCGAATAAACCAGTCAGCATTGGCCAGTTTGGCGGCGGCGCGGACTTCTTCATCGCTGGCTTGTAAACGGCCGTAGCGGATATTGGCCATCACCGTACCCGAAAACAAAAACGTATCTTGCAAAACAATGCCTAACTGTTCGCGAATGGACGTTTGCTGAACATGCCGGATGTCCTGCCCATCAATACGGATGCACCCGGAATCCACGTCATAAAAACGACTGAGCAGGTTGATGATTGTTGTCTTGCCGGCCCCCGTCGGCCCGACCAAAGCGATGGTTTCGCCAGGCGCCGCATCCAGATTGACGTTTTGCAGTACCGGTTTATCCGGTTCGTAACTGAAGGTAACGTCATCAAAATTGACGCGCCCTTTAATGCGGGCCAATGGCCGGGCATCGGGCAGGTCGGGCACTGATTGGTCTTGATCCATGACCGCAAAAATGCGCTCTGCCCCGGCCAATGCCGATTGCAAATGATTGTAAAGCATGGCAATGCCGCGCATCGGCCGGAAAAAGTTCATGATGTACACCACATAGGTGGCGATAATGCCCACTGTAACGATGCCTTGAATAGAAAGCCAGCCGCCGAATAAGGCTGTAACGGCAATGGTGATCGTACTCATTGTGGAAAACATCGGGCCGAGAACGGCCGTGATCACATCTGCTTTGACGCCTGCTGTACGGTTGGCGGCATTAACGACGGCAAACTGCGTTTTGGTATCCTCTGCTCGCGCAAAGGCTTGCACTACACGAATGCCGGCGATATTTTCTTCCATAAAGGCGTTCATTGTACCTAAATTTTGCTGTACTTCTCTGAAGGCAACGCGGCTGCGCCGGGTAACGGCCGTTGTAATCAACAACATCAACGGCAGCAAAATCAAGGCAGCTATCGCCAACTGCCAGCTCAACAGCACCATTGCTACCATAATGCCGCCAAGCGTCAATACATTGGTCACAAATTGGATTAAACCATTGGACAACACCTGGTTGATCGCTTCGGTGTCATTGGTAACCCGGCTCATGAGGTCGCCGACTCGTTGGCTGTCATGAAACGCCAACGAAAGCATCTGAATATGGCCGAACAGTTCAGCACGTAGATCGGCAATGAGCCGTTGTCCTACGCCCACCATGATCACACCGTGGCCCATTGCCGCGAGCCATCCAGCCACGTAAACTACCAGCATGATGATCGTTATTCGTAGTAAACCGGGTATATCACCAGGAATGATATACCGGTCAATGGCAATACCCAGCAGAATGGGGCCGGCCAGGGCGGCTATTGTACTCACCACAACCAGCAGCGATACCGCCGCCAGTGACCATTTGTATGGCAGCGCATAGCTAAACAGCCGCCGTATTGTTGATTTGCTATTATCTGCGCTTTCTCCGGTTAGCGGCCCACCGCCATAACCAAGGCGCACACGAGGGGTGTTTGGTTTTTGTTGGGTCATAGTCAAATGGGAGACCGTGGTCTTTTTTATTCTCCGTTGCCCATCTGAGACTCGTAAATCTCGTGGTAAATGGGGCTGGTGGTCAAAAGTTCCTGATGTGTGCCTTGCGCATGGATGCGACCTTGATCCAGGACAATGATCTGGTCGGCGTTGAGCACACTTTGGATGCGCTGGGCGACAATGAAGGTGGTTTTGCCGGCCATCAAGCCATCCAACGACTGCTTGATTTTCGCTTCAGTTTCCAGATCCACGGCGCTGGTGCTGTCATCCATAATCAGGATGGAGGGTTGGACGAGCAGCGCCCGCGCCAGGGCGATACGCTGCTTTTGCCCCCCAGACAGATTTGCACCCCGCTCTTCGACCAAGCTGTCATAGCCGTCGGGCATGGCGCTGATGAAATCATGCGCCTGCGCGGCTTTGGCGGCGGCGATCACTTCGGCTAACGTGGCCTCTGGACGGCCATAAGCGATGTTTTCATGGATTGTGCCGCCGAACAAGGTTGTTTGCTGCAAGACGACGCCGATCTTTTTGCGCAGCGAGACCGGATCCCATTGGCGCACGTCAATGCCATCAATGTCGATGTGACCCTGATCTGAATCGTAAAAACGGGGAATGAGGCTGATGAGGGTGCTTTTGCCCGAGCCTGTAGCGCCCAACAGAGCCACTTTTTGGCCAGGCGGCGCGTTGAAGCTGATGCCATTGAGTACGTTGCGACTGCCATTGGTTGATGGCGCGCCGTTTTCACTACCGGTGTAAGCAAATGTAACATCCGCAAAATTGACTGCGCCAATTAGTTCGTCAGATTGATAGGGGGCGACGGCCGTTTTCACAACCGGTTCCGTATCCAATACCTCCCACACTCTTGCAGCCGAAGCATCTGCCCGCGAGACCATCGTCAAAATATTGCCTAAGAGCAGCAGCGGGGCCATGCCGATCATCAGGTAACTGTTAAAGGCCACCAATTCACCGATTGTCAATCGGCCGCCAATAACACTCAAGCCGCCAAACCAAACAACGGCCACAATACCTAAGTTGGTTAGCAGGGTCAGAATGGGCAATGTTATGGCCATTAAACGGCCAACCTTAATATTTTGGGCCATGTAATCCTGGTTGATGCCGTGGAATCGGTCAATTTCGTGAACTTCGCGCACAAATGCTTTGACCACTGACACGCCGGCCAGATTTTCTTGCACAATTGTGTTCAAGCCGGACAACTTTTGCTGCACGATAACAAACAACGGCCGTGCCAGTCTCATCACACTCCAAATGAGCAAAAATGCCAGCGGCAGCAGCGCCGCCATAATCAGGGATAACTGCCAGTCGATAAAGAGCATGGCCACGACGCTGCCCACGATCATGAGCAGCGCCCGCAGCAGCAGCGCCAGTCCCGTGCTGACAAACATGCGCACCAAATCTACGTCGCTGGAGAGGCGCGTCATCAACTGTCCTGTTTGCATATGATCCAGGTTGGCAAAGGAGAAGGTTTGGATATGGCCGAACAACGCATTGCGCATATCGTAAGCCAATCCTTGCGACATTTCGGCGCGGCAAAATCCCTGACCTAAGGTAGCGATGGCGCCAATTAAGGCGGCTACCAGCATGAACGCCGCGCCGCGTACAATCACATTCATATCACCTGGCTCAATACCAAAGTCGATCATGTAACGCAGCGCCCGGGGCACAAGCAGCTCCATCAGCACCGGCAAAACCACCGTAATCACCAGAAAAAAAGCGACCCAGCGATAGGGTCGCACAAAGGGCAGCATGCGTTTGAGCGCGTTCATGCGTCGTCTTGCCCGCCCATCAAAGCGAGGATTTCCGCCAAAATGTCATTGATCTCAATTAACCGTATCTCAGGCAGCGCTTCTAACCGCTGCCGCAGCAGAGGGAAGCCCCCCAACGGTGTATTTTGTACGCGCTCCTGGCCCT
Source organism: uncultured Chloroflexia bacterium (assembly GCA_963701435.1). Taxonomy (GTDB): domain Bacteria; phylum Chloroflexota; class Anaerolineae; order Promineifilales; family Promineifilaceae; genus JAACFF01. The sequence goes on from CAVPAL010000007.1 coordinate 810,413, forward strand.
CAGGCGTCAAGGTGACAATCACGACGCGATTATCTTGTGGCGAGCGGGCGCGTCTGACCAAACCGGCATTTTCTAATTTGGCGACTAGCGCTGAGGTCGTTGAAGGGCTGTTGTGCAAAAATTGTTGCAGTTGGCCGATGGTGGCGGCGTCGTTTGCCATCAGGTAGCGTAAAACTGATTGTTCACGCGGCCGCAGCCCTTGCTCGTCGGATAGCTGCCGGGCATGCTGGCGCGCAATGCGCGTAATGGCCAACAACCGGTGAAAGGCTTGATCAGAAAGAGGTTCATCAATAGGGATCATTTCAGTTTTATCAGTTCAAGAATTTTTGTTAACGAAATATTCGTTAGCGAAATAATTATAGATGCAATCATAATGCCAGTCAAGGCTGGTTTATTGAGATAGGTTAAAATTTGAACGGCCGTTACCTCATACTTAACCATTCTGGGTAAAATAGATGAATAGTGCAATGTGAACAACTATCTAGAAAGGAACCGCATGTCAAAGTATTATCCTTTATTATTCAAACCAATGCTCAAAGATTACATTTGGGGTGGGCGAAATCTTGAAAAACTTAGGCGCACGCTACCTGCTGATGGCGTCATTGCCGAGAGTTGGGAGATCGCCGGGCATGCAGACGGGACGACAGTGGTGAGCAACGGCCGTTACGAGATTGAGATAGCCGGGAAACCCTATTTGGCCCGTGCTTCACTACGGCCAATGTATGATCAAAAAGGTGAAAGGGTTCGAGCATAAATCTTCGCCAAGGGTATGAGCGCGTTTAACCGATCCAAAACGTGTTAAATTCATTGAACCACCAACTGAGGTTATTTTTTTCTTTTAGCGAAATAGTCCATTAAAGACTTGTGCATGAAGGTATAGCCCCCACCTACGCGGTGCAACATGCCATGTGTAACCATGTCGTCGAGGAATGGAACGAGTCGGAGCGGCAAGTAATTGTTCCTGTTTAAAATAAAACGAAGGACAAAATGTTTGACAACGGCCGAACCACCATAAACCAAACCGGTAACAAAACCACCTAATAATCCTGCAGATAATCCCAAAGCGATGCCCGTCATCGGTCCCAGGCCGATCATAACAAATACCGCGACAAACAATCCGATGATCAGTCCGAAAATGGTTCCGATTTGAACCGCATTTTTAGCAGAACCCACAATTCCTTGATTAGATTTGATTTTGATTTCGATTTCAGTAACATTTGCCCCCCTCGTAAACAGTTCGAAAAGCGTCCAAAACACCAAACCGCTTAAGGTTCCCAAAACAAAACCTTTGATGCCAAGATTCAATCCTTCAGATGCAAGGATTGCTGCCCAATCCGTTACTGATCCCATCAGACCTAAAAACAAACCAAAAAACAAACTCTTAATGAAGATATTACGAGCATGTGGCCAGAAACCCTTTTGAAAGATTTGACGCCAAGACCAATTGAGCGTTTCTACAATTTGGATATCTGATAGCGATTCCACATAACCAAATACGCCGCCCTGTATTTTGATCCACTGGACATTGACGACATCAAGGCTAAACTTGTGTCAATTGCCAATGACGCCGGCTTACGCCGATCGCTGGTGCAGAAAGGGGAACAACGCCTGAAAGATTTCACCTGGCAAAATACAGCACGGCAGTTAATAACCATTTTTGAAGCCTCCTCTACTTTCCGCTAAGTGAAATGTGACAAAAAGGCAAAATGGTGGCATCTTTATGGTTAAAAACCTTCGACCAAAAAGGAAACCAAAACATGCCACCAATAATAGAACCAACAATGTCAGCTCTAATAGAAATTGTAACCGACTTACCCATAGGAACCAACCGTGCCATGCTACATTTCCTGTGGATGTTGGTTACTGGCGCACTTCTGCCGCATCGTGGGGCTCTTTTCCCCGCGCTACAGTCTACAGGTATTGGAGAGCGAGCTGTACGACGAGCCTGGAAAGCATTCCACAGTGGCATGTGGCAAATTAGTGAGTTAATGGTAGCTTGGAACCGCTACATGCAAGAACAACAAAGCTGGCAACCGCGTCGTTATGAAAATTACGCTGCGCTGGCGATTGATACGACCCCTTTTTGGCGTCCCAAACTACAAGGATTGCGTTCGAAGTATTACAACAGTGTGGCCGAAAAAGCATTGCCAGCGGTCATCGTGGGTGTGGTGGCACGCATTGGCGAGATAAACGGGAAACGGATTGCCCTACCACAATCAATTCTGCGCGTGCATCCCAAAGACCCTAGTGAAAAAGCGCTCAAACAAGCGTTGCTCAAACGCATCAGACATACATTAGCACCGCTTGGAATTATGCTGGCTGATGCCGGCTTTGGTCTGAAGGCGTGTCATGAAGCCAAGGTAGAACGCTACCTGATACGTTTAGCCAAGAATGTCACCGCTAGAGGTAACTACCTTGCTTATGCTGCCGGCAAGCGCGGCGTAAAACCCAGCAAAGGGCCACGTATCCGCCCCTTATCACGCAAGTACAAGGGCAAAGAGATTCCAGCTACTCCTCCAGATGCCACTTGCTCTTGGCAGTTGACCACAGGCGAAACCATTACAGCCCATAGCTGGTACGACCTCGTGCGCCCTGATGTTGAACCCCACCCACAAGCTGACTTGTTTGATATCTTTGCTATCACTGACCCGCGCTATGATAAGCCCTTATTAGTGGCCACTAATGTCAAACTACAAGCCCAAACTGTCCATGCTCTCTACACAGACCGTTGGCCGATTGAGCAATTGCCATTAGCCGCCAAGCAAATGGTCGGAGCGCATCGTCAATTCGTCTTTGCTGCTGAAACACGTCAACGTTTGCCGGAACTCGTAATTTTAGCCGGTTCCATCCTCACCTGTCTGGCTGCCCTTCATCCGACGATGCCGACTGGCTTTTGGGACAGAAATCCGCAACCAACACCGGGTCGTTTTCGGCGGGCTTTGGCTGGACTTCCTTTTCCGCAAAGTTATCCCTTACCAGAGAGACTTCGCCAAAAAAAGTCAGTGACCGACCATTTACCAAAGGGAATACTGGCTCATCGCCGTCAAAAACAGGCGATTGAGGCTATGTTGGCTTAAAATTGGTTGTTTTTATCACATTATTAAGGTGCTTGCGTTGAGTCCTCAAACCCAACTGCGTAATGAGTATCTAAGCAATTATATTTATGTTAACTCTTTAGCGGAAACTAAAGTATAAATGAACTTAAGACGTAGGATGAGGAAAACGGCCGTTTTCCGTATGATTACAACGGCCGTTTTGCAGGCCGTCCGGTGTGGCGTGGATATTTGGCCGGCGTCGGTTGAATTTTGGGGATCACAACAAAAAAATGAGGAGATGTTTGTTGAGGCAATAATATGGAATCAAGATGAGGAGCGCCGCCGCCAAGGATTTCGATTGCCTTTTTTGCTGCAGCAAGTTCCGCAGCGGCCGAAGCCCCTTTTTGCGCCAAAACAGCGCCGCCAACATGGCAAAAAGGCAGCAAAAATTCAACCAGGATACGTAGATTGGCGACTGCACGAGCTGTGGCCCAATCATACTGTTCGCGATGGTCTGGATGTTGGCCTAATTCTTCAGCCCTGGCGGTAAAAATAGTCACGCCCTCCAATGCCAGTTCTGTTACTACAACCTCCAGAAATTGAACCTTTTTGCGCACGCTTTCGACGAGCGTCAAGGTTAATTCGGGGTACAGGAGTTTTAACGGCAGTCCAGGAAACCCGGCTCCTGTGCCAATATCGATCAGAGAACGGCCGTTTAGATTTCCTGTAATCTGCGCACACGTTAACGAATCTAAAAAATGGCGCATCTGAATACCGGCAGGTTCCCGGATTGCGGTGAGGTTAATACGCTGGTTCCAATCTAATAATAAACTCTGATAGCGGGCAAATTGTTCGAGCTGAAACGCCGATAAATTGATGCCCAACCCATGTGCGCCTTCTTGCAAATGCTGCATGTATTTAACCGCGACTCCGTTCGAGCCGTTTGAGTTCCTCATCAATGATGTAGGCGTCAAACTGCTCGCCGCCGGAAAGAGTAGGGACAAAGGTTAACCAGTTTTGTACAATGCGATAATCACCACGCACGTAGAGTGGAATGATTGGATAGGAACCATCTTCACCAAAAAACAAGTTTTCAACCTCGCGATAATAACTGCGCCGTTCATCAATGTTCGGAGTGACGCTCGCCTGCCTGAGTAACTCATCTTCAACGCTGCAGGGGCGGTTTAGACGATTTTCGCCATCAGTACAGTGGAAAACATCATAAAGAACATTGTGGACATCCGGATAGTATGATGGCCAGGCTAATTCCCAAACATCGGGTCGATTTGTAGAATCTGGATTCGTAATGGCCAATAATTCCCCAAAATCCACCTGTTCAATATTTATCTGATTCTCCACACAATCTAGTTCTTGTACCCACATATCCCGAAGGAGTTCAGCTTGTAAGAGTGAGAGATCGGCAGTGCTGACAAGAAATGTAAGCGGCGGCAATAATTTGCAGTTACGAAAACTACTGCGGTCCATTTGCTGGCGTGCATAATCAGGCCGAAAACCAAGACCAACCTCATTAACGGGCGGTGCGCCAAACATTCCTGACGGCGAGATATGTTTCATGGGTTGGGCGCGACTTTCAAACATATCTTCAACCAATGGTTCACGCTCAATAGCCGCGCTAAAGGCGCGCCTGACTTCCGGCTCACGAAAAATACCGCTCTCAAAGTTGAAGCCGAGGTAAAAAATGGTTTGATTGGGGATGAGCCATGCTTTATTGGGCGTTTTCTTTAGGAAAGCTTCGCGTGTATCAACTGGAAGCAGACTCACATCGAGCAATTTTGCTTCCCAAAGGTCAAACATTGCCATATCTTCATCGAGAAAAAGAATGTTGACGTTATCAACATTGCCTTCATTCTGGATGGGCCAGGCTGGATTGCGGTGTAAAATGACTTCTTCATCATTGAAAATATCGGGGGAAGGGAAAAAGGGGCCGCTCGTGATTATATTTTCCGGCGTTTGCCATCCGTTGGCAAAATCACCAACCTGATTTTTCCATGTATTGCCATATTCTTCAACTAATTCAGGTGGAACCGGTCGAAAAAAAGGTAAAGTTGTGATGGTCAAAAAGTAGCTTGCCGGTTCGTTTAGTTTGATTTCAAGCGTTTGTTCATCAATTACGCGCACGCCAAGTTGTTGAATTGTGGCTTCATCTGGCTCCAACGACCGGTATATTTCTTCACAGCCGCTAATAATAAAAAGTAAAAATGCGTCAGGGGTGTTTGTTTCAAGCTGGCATGCGCGCTGTAGTGCGAACAATATATCATTCGCTGTTACTGGTCTAATTGTTTCTATTTGCCACTTTGCCCCAGGGTCAATAGGCGGATCACCGGGATTAATCCAGAAAATGTCATCACGCAGATGAAATGTCCAGGTACGGCCGTCGCCGCTAATATCCCAATGGGTTGCTAGTTCAGGTTCAACTTGTTCAGTTTCCGGATTAAAATTTGTCAGTCCGGCAAAGAGATTTTCAATTAAATCAAGGCTGCTTTTTTGACTAGCCTGTTGTGGGTCAAGATTTTGCAAGACGCCTAAATATGCCAGGTCCAATTCAATGGGTCTGATTTGTACCGGAGGCGGGGGGGGCGTTGGCGTGGGTGTGTCAACAACCTCAATAACTCGCGTAATAATGACCTCAATATCCCCCAATTTAACCACTTCAGTGACAACAATAGATTCGGAGACGGTTGGTTGACACGCAGCCAGGATGAATCCAAAGATGATTGGAATAAAAAAGTTCAAATAACGGGCAGGCTTTTGCCAAATTCTTTTGAAGCCTGTGAATTCCCACTGAACGTGATCAAAAAGAATATTTGGCAGATTTCCCAGCGCGTGAAGATTGCGAAAAATCATAATCGAAACATGCTATCCTAAGGTCACCTTAGCGACAAATCTTATTATTATTCGTATACTTGGCCGAATCTCCAAAATGGTGTTTGAAGGAATTAGAACGGTGAAAACTTTGTTGCTTGCTCTTAAGACGAAGGGTAAACTAATAGGATAGGACTAAACGTCAACCGTTCTTGAGGAATTTTTTTAATATTATGTACGAACGCGTGCTAGTAATTGATGATTCAGATGATGTTCGGGAATTTTTGACTGAATATATTTTGAAACCAAAAGGTTTTGAAGTATTACAGGCTTCAAATGGGTTGATGGGTCTTGAAATGGCCTTATCGCAAAAACCAGATTTGATGATTACTGATCAGCAAATGCCAGGATTGACCGGTTTGGATGTACTCCAAAAGCTGCGCGAGCGCGACAGTGATATTCCGGCAATCTTGATGACTGGTGAAGGTTCTGAGGAAACGGCCGTTACCGCCTTTCGTTTAGGAATACGGGATTACATCATTAAACCAATTGATGCTGAAGAGCTGAGTGAATCAATTGACAATGCGCTGCGTGAAAATAGGCTGCAAAAAGAGCGCGACCAGCTTGTTGAACAATTGATGGAGAGTAATTCCCAATTACAACGGCGTGCGCAGGAGCTAAATGTCCTGTATGGCGTTGGCAAATCAGTTTCTTCTTCACTTGATCTGGAGGAAGTGCTGCACCGGGTTGTGGAAGCGGCCGTTTATGTTGTCGGCGCTGAAGAAGGTTCACTCATGCTGCTTGATGAGGAAAGAGGGGAATTGTATATTCGCGCCTCAAAAAACCTGGACTCCAAAGCGCAGTCAATGCGTAAGCGAGTAACCGACAGCCTCGCGGGAAAAGTACTGCAATCAAAACGCGCCATCGCAATCGGCGCCGATTCTCAATGGAAGCGCACCCATACTGCTTTGCTGGTGAAATCTTTGATCTATGTCCCGCTCATACTGCAAAATAAAGCGATTGGCGTGTTGGGTGTTACTAATCGCCTCAAGGCGACGTCATTTGATAGCAACGACACGCGCGCCTTATCCGCTTTAGGTGGATACGCAACAATCGCTATCAACAATGCCAACATGTATAACGCCATCGAACGTGAGCGCAATTCATTAAGCGCAATTGTCGAGCAAAATGATGAAGCCGCCATTGTTGTAGATGAGAATAACCGCGTGTTGCTTCTTAATCGCGCCGCGCGTCAAGTTTTAGGCATTGGGGATGAAGTCAAGGTGATTGGCCAACCCATGTCGCTTAATGTGGATCATGACGCCCTGGTTGCGTTTGTGAGTCAGGCAGATGATGCAAATGAGCAATATGCGGCACAAATGGATGTAAACGGCCGTTTATGGGACATCCAGGTCACGTTAATTGAAGGCGGCAGCCGTTTTGTCTCGCTGCGAAATGTGGCATAGAACCTAATTGAGCGTCGTTTACGAAGACATTCCCAGCCAAAAATGGTGTGGAATGATTGAATTAGCCGGTTGAACAACGATGCAGCCGATTTTCTTTTCTTGCGGCAGTGATTTAGCATTAACAAGACACAATTCAGGTATACGGCCGTATTTTTCCTCATAATACTCCGCAGCTCGTTTTACCTTTTCATCTAAAGTGCGCTTTTTATCCGCATCCAGCCAAAGCATTCCAATTTTCATGATGAATCTCCCAGTGTGACAACCCCCTTATTTGACAACAGCGGTTTTTCTGCAGTGGAAATACGGGACCGTTGTTCAGGTTCAGGTTCGGGTTCTGGTTCAGGTTTAGGTGTTGTTTTCTCTGATATTGAGTGCGCCAGAAGAATGGGACGGGATTTCAACAAGTTTTGCAGGCCCATGTGCAGATCGTAATCGCCAATATATGCCGCCTGAAAATGGGTTTTGGAACGGCCCATAGTAGCAATAAAATCCCCCTCGCCCAACAAATTTTCAGCTTCCGTTTGATGGGAGGCATCGCTCTCCGCAATCGTTTCATCCTGCCCAATTTTACCCACAATGTGCATCGGGAGATACTTGAGCCAGGCGCTAGTGGGCGTCGGAATGGTTTTGCCGCGCATACTGATGACCAGGTGGATACCTGCCTGCTGACCGCGCTGCAGCAGCTTGCGGATAGCATCATTCACCGGTTTCCCGCCACGTTCAACCAGGCAATCAGCCTGATCAACCAGTACCACAATATGCGGCGTGTTGATTTTTTCTTGCAGGCGATATTGCAGTTCATTGGTCAAAAAATCGAGCAGTTCTAAAATATCCGCCATTTTCTGACCAATATCAGCCAACATATGCGGCAAATAATTAAGCGGTTGCAACACGCTGGTCGAATTATTTACAACGGGACCGCTGCGTAAAGGATCTAACAAAATTAATTGGAGCGTGGATTGCCGGTTTTGAAACGCCAGGGAAGCCGCAATCGTGCGCATTAATTCAGTTTTTCCGGCCCTTTCTGACCCGGTAATCAAAATGTGGGTAATTTCTTTGTTTAGAAAATTGAGTAACACTGGCCGGCCATCTTCCGCCAATCCCAATACGGCCGTTCCAGGAGGAATATCTTCAACCAGATTGATTAAATCCAGCAAAGCAACGGGCGGATCATACGGCCGTTCAACCTGCACTTGAACCTGTTCTCCCTGTTGTTGCAGGGCAACATCATTGACGCCCAGCGCTTGCTTCAAGTCCGTTTTTACATTTTTCAAGCGTTCCCAGCCAGAATTTAATTGTGTTTGCACATCAAAGCGAACAGACCGGGGTTCAACCATGCCGCCGGCAACGGTTGCCGGCACGCTGTGGCTGCTGAAAACACGTTCTATCTGCTTCGATTGGACCTGAAGCTGGTGCTGCAAGCGCTTTTGATTCAAATCAGGTTCGGAAAATCTTTTAGACATAAATCAAATCCAGGTATTAGAAAATATGTTCTACTTAAAGTGTAAAAAAAGAACGGCCAACTTGCCGTTCTTAAAATAAAACCCTACATAGCTGCTCAGGCAGTGTTGCGCAGGACGAGCATGACTTTTCCCTGTACCTGAACGTCTTCGGGGTCTGCGTAAATCGGATCCATATAAGGATTTGAAGGCTGTAAGCGGATCTTTCCATTTTCACGATAAATTCGTTTGAGCGTATTACCCTCACTGCTCACCCAGGCGGCAACCATGTCCCCATCGCTGGCAACTTCCTGCTGCTTAATCACTACGATATCGCCGTCGTTGATCATATCATCGACCATTGAGTTACCACTGACGCGCAGAGCGTATATACCTTTTTGTTGGCCGGGAATCATAGAACTACTAATCTCGACCATGTCATCTTCATCGTACGTGGCGAAATTTTCGTTGCCAACTTCGACGGGTTCACTGGCGACGATGGTGCCAAGAACCGGAATTCTTATGAGAGCTTGAATAGCCTCTACAACTGTTCCCAGGATATCGTTAGCCCCGTCTGTAAGTCGCAGGCCGCGTGAAACAGTGCGATCACGTTCTAACATGCCATACTCTTCCAAACGATTTAAATTGTAATTTACGACGGAGGTTGAGCTAATGTTTAGAGCAGAACCAATTTCTCGTATAGTAGGGGGACGGCTGTCTTTTTGCATCCTTTCTCGAATAAATTTGAGGATGCCTTCTTGCCGTGATGTTAATTGTTTTTTATTGCTCATGCGCATAAACTCCTAGGAAAATGACTTAGGCAAATCCTAAGTCGATCAAAGCCATAGCCAAAAAACCGCTCATTTGTTCTGAATTATACACGAACAAGTGTTCGGTGTCAAGGAGACCTAAAAAAATTTGGCGCGAAAAAACAGGAGCAAACTTGATGGATTTTGAGGCATATAATTTCCCTTCCCGACGCTCAAACGTGATTTCAGCGCAAGGTTTAGCGGCGACGAGCCAGCCATTGGCAGCGCAGGCCGGGTTGGATGTATTAAAGGCAGGCGGTAATGCTGTTGATGCAGCCATTGCTGTTGCGGCGACTTTATGTGTGGTCGAACCTTGTTCAACGGGGCTTGGCGGAGACGCATTTGCTTTGATCTGGCAGGAAGAAGATCAAAAATTGTATGGTTTGAACGCCAGTGGGCCTGCGCCGCAGCGATTAACGGCCGAATATGTGCGTTCTTTAGGGTACAAGATTTTCCCTGACATGGGTCCGCTGGCGGTAACTGTGCCGGGCAGCCTGCGCGGCTGGGAGACGGCGCTGGCTCGTTTTGGGACTATGCCGCTGGGAAGTCTGCTAGAACGGCCGTTAGCCTACGCACTGGATGGGTTTCCGGTCAGCCAGCGCATTGCGCGTACCTGGGCCGCACATACAACAAAATTGGATGCGCATCCAGACTCTCGACGTGTCTGGCTCCCGGCGGGCTCTGCTCCCCATACTGCCGCCATGTTTCGGAACCCTGAATTGGCCCGCACGCTGCAAATCATCGCTGCGGAAGGCGTAGACGCTTTTTACCAGGGCGAAATTGCAGATCAAATTGTGGCGACTGTTCAGGCCGCAGGTGGGGTAATGACGCATGCGGATTTGGCCAGTTATCACGCTGAATGGGTAGATCCGATTTGCCTCCCCTATAATGATCAGTTTAGTTTTTATGAAATTCCACCCAACGGGCAGGGATTGACAGCCTTAATTGCGCTCAACATGGCGCGCCGCTTTGATCTGCACAGTTCAGGTTACGGCACGGCCGATTATTGGCATACTCTAATCGAAGTGATGAAGCTTGCCTTTGCCGACGCGCAAACCTATATCGCCGACCCTCGCTTTGCTGCTGTCCCGGTAGAAGGTTTGTTAAGTGACGCCTATGCCGCCGGACGCGCCGGTTTGATCCGACCGGATTCTGCATTAACTCCTTTTCCGGGAACGCCAGACCGCTCAGGAGATACTGTGTATTTGACGGTGGCTGATGGCGCCGGCAATATGGTGAGCTGGATTCAAAGCCTGTACGCCAATTTTGGCAGTGGATTGACGGCCGGTTCGAGCGGGATATTACTGCAAAATCGCGGCGCAAATTTTAGCCTGATTCCCGGACATCCCAATGAAGCTGCGCCCGGCAAACGGCCGTATCACACGATCATTCCCGGATTTATCACCAAAAATGGGCAGGCGTGGAGCAGTTTTGGTGTGATGGGTGGTTTTATGCAGCCGCAGGGGCATCTGCAGGTTGGACTAAATCTGGTTGAATTTGGGATGGATCCGCAAACTGCCCTGGATGCGCCCCGTTTTAACTGGCTGCAAGATAAGGAAGTGGCTTTGGAAACGGCCGTTTCTAATCCCATGCGGCGTGAACTGTCGCGGCGCGGGCATTGGCTCACGCCCAAGAATGCGCCTGTCTTTTATGGCGGTGGGCAGGTGATTGTGCGCGACGCTGCCAGCGGCGTTTTGATTGGCGGCAGTGAACCTCGCATTGATGGCATGGCCGTCGGCTGGTAAAAAAGTAAACAGGAAAAATGTGATGAAAAACTTACCAATTGTTCAAATTGATGCATTTACCACAGTTGCTTATGGCGGCAACCCCTGCGCTGTGGTTTTTGATGCGGACAGATTAACCGCCGCGCAAATGTTGGCAATTGCCAAAGAGATGAATCTCTCAGAGACAGCGTTTGTTTTAACTTCTGATAAGGCTGATTTTCGGGCGCGGTATTTTACGCCGGCGGAGGAAATTCCACTCGCAGGCCATCCAACAATCGCGACCGTCTACGCGTTGATTCAAACCGGGCGGCTCAATCTGATTGAACAAACCTCGCAGATTACCTTGCAGCTTGAGGCCGGCGTGATTGAGGTGGAAATTGATGCGCGAGATGAGAAACGGCCGTTAATCACCATGTCGCAAATGAAACCCCAATTTCTGACTATGTATGATCCGGCCGAGACGCTGCCCGCTTTTGGATTAAGCCCGGACGATTTGCTGCCAGGCGCACCTATCCAGACGGTCAGCACCGGCACGCCGCAGTTGATGATTCCATTACGCAGCCTGGAAAGCTTGCGACGTATCCGTTTAGACATCGGCGCCTACACTGATCTGCGCACCGGCGGCGATTTTTTCAGCCCACATTTGTTTGTACTACAAGGCGTCACACCGGCAGGCAAAAGTTTTGCCCGCCATTTTGGCGTTCCACCCGATACACCGGAAGATCCTTTTACCGGTTCGGCCACAGGCGGCATGGCTGCCTATTGCTGGCATCGTGGCCTGCTTGATTCTGCCCGATTTGTGGCCGAGCAGGGGCATTGGATGGGGCGTCCCGGCCAGGCGCAGGTGGAAGTTGTCGGCCCGCGTGACAATATTGAAACGGTGAAAGTGGGCGGCTATGCAGTTGAGGTAATGTCCGGGCAATTGGCGATTCCGCCACAATGAGATTAAGGAGTGATATGAACTATACAACTTTAATCACATGTGACTCGTTGGCGCAGAATTTGTCTTCACCTGATTGGGTAATTGTAGACTGCCGCTTTAATCTGGCCGCAACAGAAGAAGGCCGGCAGATGTATTTGCAGACTCACGTTCCGAGTGCTGTGTATGCCCATTTGGATGATGATTTGAGCGGCCCGCCGGTAACGGACAACGGTCGTCACCCTTTGCCATCACAAGAGGCGCTGACTGCCTTGTTTGGCCGCCTCGGTATAGACGCGCGCAAACAGGTGGTGGTCTATGATGACGCTAACGGCGCAATAGCATCCCGTTTGTGGTGGATGCTGCGCTATGCGGGACACGATGGCGTGGCAGTTTTGGACGGCGGCTGGTCAGCCTGGCAGGCAGGAAATTACCCAACCCAGGTGGGAAATGAGACCAATTCGGCCGTCACATTTACGCCTGAGTGGCGTGCTGAGTGGCTGGTTCAGATTGATGCGGTACCACCTCTGCCGCTGCTGGTAGATTCGCGCGCGCCGGAAAGGTATCGTGGTGAAATTGAGCCGCTTGACGCCCGGCCCGGTCATATCCCTGGGGCGGTTAACTATTTTTTTCAGTGGAATTGGGATGCAAACGGCCGTTACCTGCCTCCAGAGCAGATCCGGTCAGGATTTGAGTCTTTGTTGGGCGAAACCCCGGCTGAGGAAACAACCTTTTACTGTGGTTCAGGGGTGACTGCCTGTGCGAATTTGTTGGCGCTGGCGTATGCGGGAATGGGAAACGGCCGTCTCTACGTCGGTTCCTGGAGTGAATGGAGCCGTGACCCGTCTCGCCCCGTGGCATTAGGTGATTGATGAAAAATTCGGCCGTATCGGGATGAATGAAAATAATTTCCCAGCTTGTGGGGTTTGTCAACCGGTGCGCCCATTGTTATAATTCCTGGCACATTTCGCCACCCTAGCTCAATTGGCAGAGCGATTCATTCGTAATGAATAGGTTAAGGGTTCAAGTCCCTTGGGTGGCTACCAGAGGTAGAAATTAGAATTTCTACCTCTTTTTTATTGTATTTTGCCCGATTTTTTGCTTATTTTTTGCGTATCTTGGGAATTTAAACCGTATTAAGTCGCGTTTAAATGGAAATAATTGGCAATTTCCAAAAAGAATTGGCTGGAAACGTGTGGTTAATTTTCAACAAACCGGTGAAAAATTGAAATCATGTCATTTATTAATGTGGCCGTTCCTCGGCCTCGTACTCCTTGTCCACACCGGCATGTCTTGATCACTTCTTTGTTCCCGCCCCTGAAGCCGCTCCACAATTTTCGCCAGATAAACCCCCGCACAGGTCTGCCTCTCTTTGGGTGTCATACAATTCTGCCATTCAGTTAGCGGAAAGGGGGGCATCTCCTGCAACTCCATCTGCGCCTTCAACTCAAACCAGGATGTATTACGCTGCGGCGCACATTTGGTCACGCAGGCCTCATTCATGGCATTCCTGCATATCTACGCACACCAGGGCGGGGAAGATCAGTGTTTAATGGGGCCAATTCTTGTTATGGTCGTTGGGTCGTCATTGAGGATGGTGAGGCAAAGGGATTGCCAAATACACAATTTGATTTACCCAAAGAAACTGATGGCGTAAGACATTTCAATATAAAAGTTGAGGGCAACACCTATACTGCAAAAAATGGTGGGGAACTTATCTACGATGGTTTTCCTTCAGGAAAAATTTTTATTTACTCATTCAAAGAACACGCTATTGATAATTTTGTGATCAACCCTCTCAATGAAGATGCTTGATCTCAGAGTAAAGTGTCAGCTTTTTTCATAACTATCGCCCTGTGTGGAGTGATCTAACGTTGACTGTCCGTCCTATATTGCTCTGGGTTTGATCGTTCGTTTCAAGATCAGTACCAGCGTTTCCGCATGCAATCCTCAACAACCTCTAGAAGAATAAAACTGTTTACATCCAATAGACTTTTTAATCAAAAACATAGCGAGAAGAACTGTAAGGAATACCTGACATAATGACAGCATCTGTTACAATTGGGCGCACAAAAAAGTCCCTCGATATTTAGCACAGGTTCTGGCTGCGCTCATCAGGGATCGTTCCCGCCGAAGCAGTGGCCAGTGGTTGGCACAAACTCACATTGCTGGCGTTATGTCCACAAAAGCGCTGCTGGAGATTTCGTTGGCAGCTTTTTCAGGCACATTTTTATTTCGTTAGCAGTACATTCATGATTACGGTTGAAATTCCTTTGCAAGACATCATCATCGACATTAACCAGAAAGTCGATCTGTCTGCTGTCCCAGAGGAAGAAGCGCTCCCACTTATTGTTCAGGCTTACCAGTTTCTCCCACAGCCGTTGAGCGTCCATATTGAAGGCCGTATCGCCATCATCCAATCCACGGCCAAAAGTCACACCAACAAAAAAACAGCCCGCCTATTTGACCGCGCCGCAGCCGCTGCCAATCGCGGCCGTTATGATCAGGCAGAGGGTCTCTACACCCAAATCCTGGCGCAGGCGCCGGACAATGTCGATGCGCGCCGCAACCTGGGCATGGCCTACCTGGAACAGGGCGATGTGGCTCAGGCCGAAAAATACCTGATTGAAACGTTCAATCTCGATCCCCAAAATGCGTATACGCTTTTGCTTTTGGGCAATATCTATCTCAGCCACAAGCAAGACCCGGACACAGCATTGCGCTTTTATGATAAAGCTGTTCAGGTCAGTCCAGAAGACCCCTACATTCTAACCAACTATGGCGCATTACTGGCCAAGCAAGAATTATATACAGCAGCAGACACCTACTTTCAACGTGCCCTCACGGCCGATCCCGCTTATCCCAATGCCCACTATGGCCTGGCGCAATCATATTATGAGCAGGGGCGGCTTGAGCAAGCAATGGCAGCGTTGGAGGCATTATTCGACCAGCCAGAGTCCGTCGATATTCGCAGCGAGCCGCTTTATCAAGAAGCGTGGCAGCGATACCGGCAAATCAATGCTGAGGTAGCGCGTTTGCAGGTTGATGCCAGCATGGCCCATCTTTACGCCTGGCGTGAGCGTTTGGAAGCCGCAGATGGTATGCCCATCGAGATTGTGCAGGACGACCGTATCAATACCACCGCCAAAACAGAGATCGCCTGGCACCAACACGGCCGTTCCAGCCACATCATCCGTTATCGCCGGCAAGACAACCTGATCACCCCCCATCTCATTGGCCATGAATTGCAGCACATCGCTCTCGAACAAGCCGCGCGTGCGGCGGGACGCAACCGCTTCTTTATCACTAACGCCCAGACACGCCAGGCCGCTGAACAAGCGATCAGCCAAGACATCCACGCCCTCAAGCGCAGTGGCCTGTCGCCGGCGCAGCTAGAAACCTTTCTGGAACAAGTTATTAACGGACTGGCCAATCAAATATTCAACACACCACTGGATATGGTGATTGAACATCGGCTCTTCCACGAGCATCCTGCTTTACGCCCCCACCAGTTTGCTTCTCTGTATGCAACCCACCTGGACAATCGCCAGGTTATCCTGGATCCACAAATTAAGCAGATCGCGCCGCGCCTGGTTTTCAATGCCAATGCCGGCATGAATGCCGCCTATGCCTTATTTATGGATGGGCTGTTTCAGGGCCGCACCAGCTATGCCGATGACTATCAGGGTACACGTTATTATCGTTTCGGTCGCGAACTATATGGACTGTTTCTGGAAATGCAGTCAGGATTCAAACCTGGTGATGAATATACGCTGGTTGATGAGTTTGCCGCCGTACTGCGGTTAGAGGGATGGTATACCTGGCGCAAAGATGAACCACAGCCGGTAGAAGAAGCAGGCGGTGTTACCGACGAGGAACTGCTGCAATCCAAGCAGCCGGCCGCAGTCATGTACTGCCTGGGTGCCTTGCAGCGCTTTGACAAAATGAGCCGGGATGAAATCTATGCAATTGTGTCTGAGATTGCTGTTTTGGGGCGGGATGGGTTGGATTACGCCGATGCCGACCAGAAGTATACGCTGCAAAGCCTGCCCAACGAGTATTTCAGCGGTTTGCAGTTGATGTGCCTCATGTACGTGGGTTTCAAAGATATTAACCCGACACTGGATACGGGCATGGATTTGCAAGCGCCATATGAGGTGGCCTTGAAAATGCACGAAGAACCGGAGTGAACCATTGTTAGTAGTCTGACAAACTTATTTTGTCGTTTAGCTCGTGGCCGGTCTCCTGACCGCGCCGCCCAAGTTAATATTGAGTGATTCTTAAGGATTCGTTTACAAATAACCTTTGACAAAAACGAATCCGCGAAGGTTTGCCCGTTTACCAATGTCCAAAGTTAAAAACGGGCAAACCCTAAGGAACGATGCGTTAGCATGACAAACACAGTTTACAGCATGTCATTTACGACGGCACCGCTTCTCTTTCAAGAAACCCTGCGTGTGGCTGAGTTGTTTGCTGTGGAGCAAGATTGGCAGCTTGTACGCGAAAAAGTCCTGGCCGACAATTTGCTGCAAATGAGAACAGTTAACTCATCAAAACGCATATGCAGTGAACTTTGCTCGCGATTAAAACAACTTACCCCACTCCAACTTGAAACGCTTTTAGAGAATAGTTTTCGTGAACAAAATTACTTGCTCTGGTTAGCTTTTTGCAAACGCTATCGCTTTGTTTATGATTTTGCAGTTGAAGTTGTCCGTGAAAAGTATTTGCGCCTGGATATGGATTTAACCTATGACGACTACGACATCTTTTTTAATGACAAAGCCGAGTGGCATCCTGAAGTCGAACGAGTGGCCGAAGCGACTCGCAAAAAGCAGCGTCAATTTCTTTACCGCATCATGCGCGAAGCCGAACTATTAACAGATAAAAACCAGATTATTCCAGCGGTATTATCTTCACGACTTACGGCCGTTATTCAAGCAGATAATCCCGCGCATTTAGCCATTTATCCACTGCGTTAAGGAATCGCATTTTATGCCGACTAAAGATATTGCCACTCGCCCCATCGCCGCAAGATACGACCATCTCTATAAGGTCATCGCCAGCGAACGCTTTCTAAACAAAGAAGGGTTGGGCAATGAAGTGCCCTTTTTCATCTGTCCCTTTGCCCCTCAGGAAGCCAATGAGATGCAACAAACCGTCACCCAGTTGGCCAAGCGTTTACGGCAAAATGGCGTGGGCGTTTTGCAGATCAATCTCTATGATTTGTCCATCGAACTTTTGCAGGGGCGCGGCATCTGGCAGCGCCTCCTGGAAATGGAAACGGCCGTTACCAAAGATGAACTCAAAGAGCTGCTGCAAGGGGTGTTGGATCCGGAAACCCATCTTGTGCCCGCCATTGCCGACAAAATGAAACAGCAGCCATTTGACGTTTTGTTCATCTGCGGTGTTGGCGAAGTCTTTCCCTATATCCGCTCCCACAACGTCTTGAACAATCTGCAAAGCACGGCCAAAGAGCAGCCCACTGTTTTGTTCTTTCCCGGTGAATACACCCAATCTTTGGCAACCGGGGCATCGCTCGATCTCTTTGGTCTGCTGCATGACGACAAATATTATCGTGCCTTCAATATCTACCATGTAGAGGTTTAACTGTTTACTGTCTATTGAAAAGGAAGCTGTCATGACCCAACTCGCCACTATTTTTGCCAAACCGATCAATCGCCACATCGAAGGGGTGATTAAAGCTGACGATGACGCCAGCCTGCGCCAGGAAGTCGAAGAATACGTTCTGACCAATGAAGTGGCCAAACGGCTGGACAACTTCTTATCGGCCTACAACGATTATCAGGGTGCCAACGGCGTTTGGATTTCCGGCTTTTTTGGCTCTGGTAAATCCCATTTGCTCAAGATTTTGGCCATGCTGCTGGAAAATCGGGCCATCGACGGGGTGCATGTTTTGGATTTGTTTTTGCCCAAATGCAGCGATGAACTGCTGAAGGCCGACCTCAAACGGGCGGTGGCCATTCCCTCGCGCAGTATTTTGTTCAACATCGATCAGAAAGCGGATGTGATCAGCAAAAAACAGATCGATGCCTTATTGGCCGTCTTCGTCAAGGTGTTTGATGAGATGTGTGGTTATTACGGCAAACAGGGCCACATCGCCCAATTTGAGCGTGAGCTGGACAATCGTGGCCATTATGCGGCTTTCAAAGATGCCTTCGCCACGGCCGCCAATATTCCCTGGGAAACTGGGCGCGAACAAGCCTTAATGGAAGGCCACAACATCGCCGCTGCCTATGCCCAGGCGACCGGTGCGCCCCCAAGCGAGGCCACAGGCATTCTCGATAAATACCGCCAGCAGTACAAACTTTCCATCGAAGATTTTGCCGAGCAGGTCAATGCCTACATCGACCGCCAGGAACCTAACTTCCGCCTCAACTTTTTTGTGGATGAGGTTGGCCAATACATTGCCGATAACATCAAGTTGATGACCAATTTGCAAACGATTGCCGAAAGCCTGGCCACCAAATGCCACGGCCGTTCCTGGGTCATCGTCACCGCTCAAGAAGATATGAAAGAAGTTTTGGGCGAGATGGGCAAACAGCAAAGCAACGACTTCTCCAAAATTCAAGCCCGCTTTCACAACCGCATGAAGCTCACCAGCGCCGATGTAGCCGAAGTCATTCAAAAGCGGCTGTTGCTCAAGAATGACGACGGCATCCAACTGCTATCGACCGTCTATGCCCAGCAGCAAAACAACTTCAAAACCCTGTTCGACTTTGCCGATGGCGCCCAAACCCATCGCAACTTCCGTGATCGTGATCATTTCATCCACAGCTACCCCTTTATCCCTTACCAGTTCACGCTCTTTCAAGCGGCCATCCAAAATCTGTCACTGCACAATGCCTTTGAAGGCAAACACAGCTCCGTGGGCGAACGCTCTATGCTGGGTGTTTTTCAACAAGTGGCTAAACAGATTGCCGACCACCAGATTGGCGACCTGGCCACCTTCGACCTCATGTTTGAAGGCATTCGCACGGCCCTAAAATCGAATGTGCAAAAAGCGGTCATTGTGGCCGAACAAAATCTGCATAATAAATTTGCCGTGCAGGTGCTGAAAGCGCTGCTGCTCGTCAAATACGTCAGGGAGTTCAAGGCCACGGTGCGCAATCTGACTGTGCTGATGCTGCCCCATTTTGGCGCCGACTTACCCGCCCTGAAAAGACGGCTGGAAGAAGCGCTCAATCTGCTGGAACAGCAAACCTATATCCAACGCAACGGTAATTTGTATGAATACCTCACCGATGAAGAAAAAGATATCGAAGAGGAGATCAAAGCCACGGAAATTGATACAACTGTCGTGGCAGACGAACTGGGCAGGCTCATCTTCGATCAAGTCATCAAAGATCGCAAAATTCGATTTGACGAAAATGGCCAGGATTACGCCTTTAGCCGTAAGCTGGATGACCATCTTTTAGGGCGTGAACAGGAACTGACTATCCATATCATCACCCCCTTCCATGACCAGTTTGATAATGAGACGATTCTGCGCGCACAAGCCATGGGGCGCAGCGAACTGCTCGTCCTGCTGCCGCCCAATGACCGTTTGGTACGTGATTTGCGTCTCTACAAACAGACGGATAAATATGTGCAGCAAAATATCTCCCTCACCCAGCAAGAATCAGTCAAGCGGATATTGCAGGACAAACTATACCAGAATCAAGAACGGGCAAGCGCCCTCACGCAAATGGTGCACGAACTATTGGGCGAGGCCAAATTGATTGTCAATGGCCAGGATTTGGACATCAGCAGCAGCGAACCGAAAACACGTATCGTGCTCGGTTTTCACCAACTTATTCAGCAAACCTACCCCCACTTACGCATGTTACGCGGTATACCCTACCGCCAGGAAGATATTCAAGGCTATTTACAACTGGAAAACACGTTGTTTGGCTGATGATGCGGCCATAATGAGCGAAGCCGAACAAGAAATGCTCAATTTTGTCAACAGCAACCAGCGCGGTGGTCTGCGCACAACCCTGCAAACCCTGGACCAAAAATTTGAGCGCAAACCCTATGGCTGGTATCTGGCGGCCGTACAATGTATCCTGGCCAAGTTATGTGCGCGCGGCAAGATAGAACTGCGTCAGGACAGCACGCTGTTAGAGGAGGCTGCCTTGCAGCGGGCCATCACCAATACCCATGGCTACAGCAACATTGTGCTGGCCCCACAGATTGAATTCACGGCCGCTCAGGTGCGTGGCCTGCGTGAGTTTTATGCCGACTTTTTTGATGCCCCGCCCTATGCCAATGAGGCCAAAGCGTTGGGCCAGGAAACAGAACGCGCCTTCCGTGAGTTGGGCCAGACATTGACCGGGTTACGCCAACAAGCGGCGCACTATCTCTTCCTGACTGCCCTGGATGAGCCCATCAAAAAAGTGGCGGCATTGAGCGGGCAGCCCTACACATTTTATCTGCTGGAACTGCGCCAACAGGAAGATGCCCTGCTGGATATGAAAGAAGCTGTTTTGGATCCCATCCGCACGTTTATGCAGTGGGTCGCAGAAAAATATCTATGACGAGGCGCGCGCTTTTTTGTTAGCACAGGATGCCAACTTTAGTTATGTGGCTGGCGAAAATGTGCAGCAGCTGCGCCGTATCCTGGATGATCCGCACTGCTACCAGGGGAATAAGATGCAGCAGGCCAATACTTTGTTAAACAAGCTGCAAGATGCTATCGCCGCCCGTGTGCAGCAAGAAAAAACAGAGACGCTGGCTAAAGTGGATGAACGCTGGCAGCGTTTGACGGGCATGGCCGAATTTGAGGATTTGGATCACGGGCAGCAGGCGCAGTTACAGAAGCCGTTTACCTCCCTCAAACAACATATTGCCAACCAAACCCTCATCGCCGTCATTCGCGATTTGTTACGTCGCTTTGATGAGACGCAATACCCAGGTCTGTTGCGGCAAATGGTCGAATGGGCACAACCCGACCCCGACGAAGGCAAAGCGCCGCCTGTTTTGGTTGTAAAAGAAACAGTATCGCTGCGAAACCTGTATGTACCGTTTCAGCGGCCATGGCTGGAGAATGAGGTGCATGTGGAACAATATCTGCAAGCTTTGAAGCTGGCCTTACAAGCTGAAATTAAAAAAGGTAAGAACATTCAAATTTAGCTGCTTTGGCAAAGCCTGCCACCTCGACAGACTCGGCGTAGGCTCTGAACTTAGCCGGATGGGCTCAGCACAGGCTTTGCTAAGAAACTTGACTGGTATGTGCAGGCTTACGGGATTCCTCGGCGGACCTCGGAATGAGGCAGTGTGCGTGGCTTATTGTCATTCTGAACGGAGTCTTCGGAGTGAAGAATCCCAAAGGCCTCACTCTTGAAAAGGCACCCTAATGGCAGTTGCAAGTTTCTTTACTCATAGAACAGCGTCCTCGCTGTGGTGTTTCTCAGAATGACAATATGATGCTTATTGTCATTCCGAACGAAGTCTTCGTAGTGAGGAATCCCGCAGGCATTACTATGTCTAAAGTTTCTTCTATTTTCGAGTAGCGAGCCCCCGCTATTGGTCACTCAGAATGACAAATGTAAGCTTCTGTGTTATTTGAACGGCTATTTGCTGTGAGTCACTTGGAATGATATGGAAAGCATAAACACTGGAAACTGAACCTATGGACACAAAACCACTCGAAAAATTCGCCCAAAATGCGCGGCGGCAGTTACACGAACAAGTGCGCGCCAAATTGGAACAGGTGCTGCGTACCGACAGCGCCGCACTGCGCGCCAAAGCCGACGTCGTCGCCGAACTCAACAAGCAGATCGCCCAAAGCTCGCGGCAGGCGGTGGTCGAACGGGTCGCCTACACCTGGTTCAACCGCTTTTGCGCCCTGCGTTACATGGATGCCAATCGTTACACCCGCTTGGGCGTGGTTTCGCCGCAAATTACGGCGACCGGCGTGGCCCATACGCAGCCGGAGATTTTGCAAGAGGCCAAGGCAGGTTATATTGACGAAGATGTGGCCCAATTTGTGGACAGCCAGCGCGTCTTTGACCTGCTTTCTGGCCGTCTGCCTGCCGCTGATGGCCAGGCCGAAGCGTACCGGCTGCTGCTGGTGGGCAGTTGCAACCAGTACAACCAGGTGATGCCCTTCCTGTTCCAGAAGATAGACGATTACACCGAACTGCTCATGCCCGATGATTTGCTCTCGGGGAATTCGGTGTTGGCAGCGGCGCGTGAGGTGCTGACGGAGGCGGTGTGCCAGGATGTGGAGGTGCTTGGCTGGCTCTACCAGTTTTACATTTCTGAGAAGAAAGATGCGGTGATTGGCGCCAAAAAGGCGATTACGCCCGAGAATATTCCGGCGGCGACGCAGTTGTTTACGCCCGACTGGATTGTGCGTTATCTGGTGCAGAATTCGCTGGGGCGGCTTGTGGCTGCTCAACCGGCCCGGTTCGCGGCTGGCCGAGCAGATGGAATTTTATATCGCGCCGGATGAGAAGTCAGACTTTTCTAAAAAGTCTGACTTCTTGCGCATCAACTCCCCCGAAGAACTAACCGTCTGCGACCCCGCCGTTGGCTCGGCCCACATGCTCACCTATGCCTTTGATTTGCTCTACGCCATTTACGAGGAAGAGGGCTACAACGCGCCGGACATTCCGCGGCTGATTTTACAGAAGAACCTGACCGGGCTGGAGATTGACGAACGCGCGGGCGCGTTAGCCGCCTTTGCCCTGGTGATGAAAGCGCGTGCCCAAGACCGCCGCTTTTTGCGGCGCGACGTGGCCCCGAACGTGGTTGTTTTGCGCCCCATTGTCTTCAGTGAGGCCGAACTGGATGCGGAAGTGGCAGCCCTGTCCCCCCTTGTCATTCCGAGGTCCGCAGGAATCGACTGCAGCAAATGCCAGCTTTCGACTCGACCAGTCCGAGATCCGCCGAGGAATCTTTCGACTCGACCAGCGGACAAGATTCCTCTTCGAAGACTCATCGGAATGACATACAAGGTGCTTTGCGCCATGACCTGAACCTGTTTCGCGAGGCCGACAACTTTGGCTCCTTACTGCGCCCGCTGCTGAGTGCTGCCCAACTGACCCAACTGCACAACCACCTGACCAGCGCCACCCCCAGCGGCCAATTGCAGATGTTTGACCAGCAGCGACGCCAAAAAACAATTCAAGCCATTGAACAAGCGATTCCTCTGGCACGGCAGTATGCTGTGGTGATTGCCAACCCGCCGTATATGGGCAGCAAAAACCAGAATGCCACGCTCAAAAAGTTCTGAAAGACGACTACAAAGATGTAAAAGCCGATTTATTTCCAGCGTTTATGGTGCGCAATTTGGAGTTGACATCGTAAAGGTGGCTTAATTGGCTATGATGACACCATTCAAGCTGGATGTTTTTGTCTTCATATGAAAAGTTGCGTGAAATCATTGCTCAACAATGTACACGATTAACTCAATGGTTCAATTGGAGTACCACGCGTTTTGTGATTCGCATTGGTGCACGGTTTGTGGCTTTCACACTAGCATAAGTGCTGAATCACAGCCAGAATTACAAAGGGGCATTTATGTGCGTTTGTATGAATTTTGACGGGGCAGAGAAGCAGCCACGCAAAAACGTTGGAAGCGATACAAAACCCAGATTGCGGCTACTTTTACCGCGCAACGGCCGTTGACTTCAAGAAAATCCCCGGCTCCCCCATCGCCTACTGGGTTAGCAATCAAGTTCGAGAAAGCTTTTGATACAGATTCGTCCTTCATTGGTAGACTTTGGCAAAATCGATGGAATGGCAACAGGAGACAATGATCGATTTTTACGATATTGGTATGAAGTTGCATATTCATAAAATTGGATTTGAGTATTATCAAATCGATGAAGCATAAAATATCATGACTAAAATGGTTTCCTTATAATAAAGGTGGAGGATTATAGAAAATGGTATGGAAATAATGAACATGTTGTTAATTGGGAAAATGATGGAGATGAAATCAAAGAATTATCAATGATCCTAAGGGTAACAGAACTTGGTCTCAGATTTCAAACGACAACTATTATTTTCATGAAGCAATTACTTGGTCATTAATTACATCAGTGCATATTTTGCTGTTAGATTTCATGACCAAGGGTTTTTATTTGATGATAGCTGGTCATGTCAGCATTTTCTGAAAACGAATCATGAACATTTGCATCTTGGCTTTTTGAATTCTAAAATTAGCCACAATTATTCTTTAAGCTATTAAATCCAACATTGAATTTTCAAGCTAGGCGATATTAGCAACATTCCCATTCATTAATGATAACAAGTTTAAAATAGCAGAATAATTAGCTGCAAATTGTATAAGCTTACAGAAAGTTGATTGGGACTCTTACGAAACCTCTTGGGATTTCAGCTACCTTGCCACTTTTACAAAGCAGGCAATCACAAGCCACATTAGCTACCACCTATACTACACTTGCGCCAGCAGTGGCAAGCCACGACTCTGGAAATGCAGCGGCTGGAAGAAGAAAACAACCGCCTCTTCATCAACGCCTACGGCCTGCAAGACGAACTCACCCCAGATGTGCCCCTGTCCGAAATCACCCTCACCTGCAACCCCCACTACCGCTACAGCGGCAACAAAACCGAAGCAGAGCTAGAAGCCCTCCTCCTCGCCGACACCATGCGTGAATTCATCAGCTACGCCGTCGGCTGCATGTTCGGCCGCTACTCCCTCGACAAACCCGGCCTCATCCTCGCCAACCAGGGCCAAACCCTCGCCGACTACATCCAAATAGTCACCCAGGACGCCCCCCTGTCATTCCGAACCCCCGCCGGGGGTGTCATGCCGAATCCCCGCCAGGGGTGAGAATCTGTGCCAGCCAGCACCCAAGATTCCTCGACTACGCTGCGCTCCGCTCGGAATGACACGGCCGACACTCCCCTGTCATTCCGAACCCCCGCCAGGGGTGAGGAATCTACCGCCTCGGCCAACACCCAAGATTCCTCGACTACGCTGCGCTCCGCTCGGAATGACACGGTCAACGGCATCACCTTCCTGCCCGACGCCGACAACGCCATCCCCATGCTCGACGGCGACTGGTTCCCCGACGACATCACCGAACGCTTCAAAAAATTCCTGCGCATCACCTTCGGCGACCACCATTACGCAGAAAACCTGGCCTTCATCGAAACCGCACTCGGCCGCGACATCCGCAGCTACTTCCTGCGCGAGTTCTACAGACCACCACGTCAAAATGTACAAAAAGCGGCCCATCTACTGGCTGTTCAGCAGCCCCAAAGGCAGCTTCAACGTCCTCATCTACATGCACCGCTACCAACCCGACACCGTCTCCGTCGTCCTCAACGACTACCTGCGCGAATTCCGCGCCAAGCTCAACGCCCGCAAAAGCCTGCTAGAAGGCGTCAGCATCAGCGCCGCCACCACCGCCCGCGACAAAACCCGCGCCCTCAAGGAGATTGCCACCATCGACAAAACGCTCAAAGAAATCCGCGAATACGAAGACGACATCCTCTACCCCCTCGCCACCCGCCAGCTAACCATCGACCTGGACGACGGCGTGCTGGTGAATTACAACAAATTTGGCCCCGCATTAAAGAAAGTGCCAGGTTTGTCAAACAAATAACGCACACCTGTCATTCCGACCAAAGGGAGGAATCTTTGGACTGGCAAACACACAAGATTCCTCGGAAAGACCTCGGAATGACATGGTAGAGATGTTGGTGAAAGAGTGGGATTAGTTTAAAACGCACTACGCACACCTGTCATTCCGACCAAAGGGAGGAATCTTTGGACTGGCAAACACACAAGATTCCTCGGAAGTTACTTCGGCAAAGCCTGCCTGAGCTTGTCGAATGGGCTCAGCACAGGCTCTCGGAATGACATGATAGAATGTTGGTGCTAAAGTGAAATTCATTAAAAACACACTACCCACACCTGTCATTCCGACCAGAGGGAGGAATCTTTGGACTGCCAAACACACAAGATTCCTCGGAAAGACCTCGGAATGACATGGTGAAGGTGTTGGTGATAGAGTGGAATTTATTTAAACCGCATTATGCACACCTGTCATTCCGACCAGAGGGAGGAATCTTTGGACTGCCAAACACACAAGATTCCTCGGAAAGACCTCGGAATGACATGGTGAAGGTTTTGGTGCTAAAGTGAAATTCATTAAAAACACACTACCCACACCTGTCATTCCGACCAGAGGGAGGAATCTTTGGCCTGGCCAACACACAAGATTCCTCGGAAAGACCTCGGAATGACATGGGGAAGGTTTTGGTGAATGATGAAACAATATTACGTTTACATAATGGCAAGTTTCAACCAGGTATTATACATCGGCGTCACAAATGATCTGCAAAGGCGTGTTTACCAGCACAAAAACAAAACAAATCCACAAAGCTTCACCGCACGCTACAATGTTACACGGCTGGTATACTTTGAAACATTCAGCGACATTCGAGCGGCCATCGCACGGGAGAAACAACTCAAAGCATGGCGGCGAGAAAAGAAAATCGCCTTATTCACAGTAGAAAACCCACGTTGGCAAGATCTAAGTTTGGATTGGGTAAAAGATTAATTCAATAGCATAGCAATTTAATTGCAAAGTTTAACGAGAAATTGGCATTTTTTGGGATGACACCAAGCGATATTTGAGCCTGCTGGGGGTTGTTTTGATAGGCAGCTTTACCAACGGCCAAAGGTGGTACAATACATTTAGCGTATGTGATGACATTGCTTAAAGCAAAGGCACATCGCTAATTAAAACAAAACGAAACGGCTTGAGCAGATGCGCGAATTGAGGGTTGTATGAGTTTGCAAGAAATAACAATCAGCTTACCAGAAAAAATTTACCGCCAAATGCAGAAGCAGTCGCAGGAGAGTAAACGCTCTGTCGCTGATGAAGTAACGGCCGTTGTTGCCGCTTCTGTCCCAGAACAGGCACAGCTTCCCGTTGATCTGGAAGAAGAACTCCAGCAATTGGATTTGTTCACCGATGATGAGCTGTGGCGAGCGGCCCAGGTCACAGCCCCCGATGACAAGACAACACGCATGCAAGAATTGGTAGACAAACAGCAGCTAGAAGGATTAACCGACGCAGAAAAGGCAGAGGCGGCCCTATTGTCCAACTACTTCAATCGGGTAATGTTGGTACGCGCCAAAGCGGCTGTCTTACTGCAAGCTCGGGGCAAGGACATTGACCAACTGCTGAGCGATTGACGACCCAACTATGAGTGCTATTCCTCATGAAATTCGCAATCAGGTTGTCGCGCAGTTTGCTAATCGCTGTGGGTATTGCCAGAGCCAGCAACGACTAATGGGCGTCGCATTGACTATTGATCATATCATTCCCCAATCCTTAGGGGGTACATCTGACCTAGAAAACTTATGCCAGGCCTGTTGGGGTTGTAACCTGGCAAAAAGCGACCGAACCACTGCTATCGATCCGCACACAGGCGAAAGTGTCCGGCTTTATCATCCAAATCACCAGGAGTGGGGTGAGCATTTCCTCTGGAGTGAAACGGGGTGTTACATCATTGGTCTGACGCCTGCCGGAAGAGCAACTGTAATTGCATTAAAACTGAATCGACCGCAATTAGTGGAGGCGCGCCGCTATTGGGTACAGGCGGGCTGGCATCCACCGTTATTGGCGTAGAAGATCGACCTCCGGGAGGTTTCACCCAGTTCCGCACTTAATGCCAGTCTAATGAAATCAAGGTTTAGAACATAACAGGCAACTATGAATGAAATTGCCAAAGCCCTAACACGACTTTTTGAAAGACATCGCATTATCTTTTGGTATGACACCAAGCAAGAACTACAGGCCGAATATGAGGCTATCAATTTGCCTGAGGTAACAAAAGTGGCGCTGGGCAATAATCAGTTCGGTTTAAAATACCGGATGCTGCGCGAACAACCTGAGCAAAAATTTTTGCTTTACCATGCTGGCCCACAGCCGGAGGATCTTGACAACTGGCTGCTGGATGTGCAGTTGGCCTATGGCGAGTTCCGCGCTGACCAGGCCGGGCTGTGGCTGCATGAGTTGGGCCTGAGCGTCGAATTTACCGCTATCGTGGCCACCCACGTCGATTTCTTCAAGGCTGCCCAGCGACGTGAGGCCTTGAAAGGCTTTGCTAAAAAAAGACGATACGCCATACGCACATTAAGTTGAAGATGTTGGCTGTCTGCAGCGGGGCAGAACCGCGCCTGGATAATATTTTGGAAAACTTGCTGACTGAGCTGGCTGCTGAACAAGATGAAAAAATGCGCCTTATTCAGCGCTGTGAACTGGAAGCATTTCTGTGGGAACGTGCCCAAAGAGCTTATGGCTATTTTTCTGAGACACCTGGCATCCAGGATTTTGCCATTACATTGTTCAAATCCACTTACGCACTGAGCCTGGAAGAACCGGCAAGTTTGAATAATGACGCCGTTGTTTTCCTGCAACGGTGGAAAGATAGTGTGCGTTACCAAGCAGCATTTACCACATTGTCGACGGATTATGCCCAAAAACTGGAAATCAAAAGAGATTTGGAGGGTCGCAGCTATCAACAGCTTATTGACCTGGATATTTTTGAACTCATTGACCGCAAGATTTTAAGTGATTTGGTGCGCGAAGTGGCGAACCGTACCCTAAGCAGTGATGCCTGCACGCGCCTGATCCGCCGGCGACGCCAATCTATCTGGTTTAGCACCTATGCCCATGAGTATGAGGCGATTGAGAAGGGTGCAAAATTCTTGCACTTGTTAGACCAGGTCACGTTGTCTGTGTCCTCTTTTGCCAACGGCATCCAACAATACCGCCAGACCTGGTTCCAGGTAGACCAGTTGTACCGCCAGTTTATCTTCCATCTGCGCCAGGCAGAACAGCGCTCATTGTTGGAAAAACTACTGGATGAAGTTGATAACCGCTATACAAATCAATATCTCTTGCCCTTAAACGACCAGTGGCAAGTTGTGGTCGATAATGTTAGCGATTGGTTTGGTACGGCCGTGCCGCGCCAGACAGATTTCTATGAATATCAGGTTGCGCCATTTTTACGGCGCGACAAAAAAGTGATGGTCATTATTTCTGATGCCCTGCGTTATGAAATTGGTGCGGAATTGACCAACCGTATTCGCCAAGAAGACCGCTATGAGGCGGAGCTAGAGGCCGCAGTGACGGCGCTGCCTAGCTTCACCCAATTGGGGATGGCTGCTTTGCTGCCGCATGACTCGTTGGCAATTGCCGCAGATGGCAAAACAGTTTTGGTTGATGGGCAGCGTTCCGCTGGCACAGAATACCGGCGCAAGATTTTGCAGCAAGCGACAAATGGCAAAGGCACGGCTTTGAAAGCTGAAGATTTTCTCAATATGGGCCGCGATGAGAGCCGGGCCCTTTTTCGAGACAATTCAGTTGTCTATATTTACCATAATCGTATTGACAAAACCGGTGATGATCGTGAATCTGAAGAACGTGTTTTTGATGCGGTGGACAAAACGCTGGAAGAACTGATTCTTATTATCAAAAAAGTCCGCCGCTGCAAATGCCAGCAATATGTTAATCACAGCCGACCATGGCTTTATTTACCAGCACCGGGTTTTGGACGAGAGCGATTTTTCTGGTCAACAAGCGCAAGGCGCTACAATCTTGACCCAAAACCGCCGTTTTGTGTTAGGCCATGGCTTAATAGAGGGCAGCAGTTTTAAGAAGTTTACGGCCGTCAACGTGGGGCTGGGCGGTGACATGGAGCTGCTGTTGCCCAAATCTATTAACCGTTTGCGGGTGAGAGGGGCCGGCAGCCGCTATGTGCATGGCGGGGCTTCCTTGCAGGAAATTGTTGTACCTGTGATTCATATCAACAAAAAACGACAAAGCGACGTGAGTAGAGTCACTGTGGATATATTACGCGGCACGACAACAACCATCACGACCAGCCAGATCACCATTCGCCTTTACCAAACAGAACCGGCAACTGCCAAAGTGCAGCCCCGAACATTACGTGTTGGCCTCTACACACAAGCAGGCAAGCTCATTTCCGATCAGCATGAACTACTCTTTGATTTTAGCGCCATAAACGAACGCGAACGGGAAATAGCCGTGCAGTTCATTTTAACGCGTGAAGCCGACGCTGCTGATGGACAAGAGGTTTTATTACGCCTGGACGAACAAATAGGTGATACCTCCCATTACAAGGAATATAAAGCGGCTCGCTACTTGCTGAAACGAACATTCACCAGTGATTTTGATTTTTAACTAACTGTGGAGCCAGATTGGGCCAATTTTTAGCAGAGAACAACTATGAACCAACTTGATCAAAAAATTAACCAACTTTTTCCTGGATTAGTCGTGCGCAAAGATTTAGTCAAACTGGTGAAGGGCAATGCCATCGTTCCTTCTTATGTGCTGGAATATTTGCTGGGCCAATATTGTGCCACCTCAGATGAGGACAGCATTCAATCGGGCATCGAGACGGTCAAAGGCATTTTGCGCAAACATTACGTACATCGCAACGAGGCCGGTCTGGTACGTTCGACGATTCGTGAACGCGGCCGTCATAAAGTCATCGACAAGGTGAGTGTGGCCTTAAATGAAAAACGGGATGTCTACGAAGCAACCTTTGCCAATTTGGGTGTCAAACGAGTGCTGGTTACGCCAGATGTCATCAAACGCCATCCCAAATTGTTAGTGGGCGGCGTGTGGTGTATTGCTGACCTGGAGTATATGTACTCCGAAGATAACAACGTCAGTCCCTGGATTCTGGATACGATTAAACCGATTCAGCTTTCTCACTTTGATTTTGATGGCTATCTGGCTGCGCGACGCCACTTTTCAAAGGCTGAGTGGATCGACATGCTGCTGCAAAGCATCGGCTTCAATCCGGAACTATTTGGAGAGCGCAGCAAACTGATGCAGTTGGTGCGCCTCATTCCATACTGCGAACGCAATTACAATCTCATCGAGTTAGGCCCCAAAGGGACCGGGAAGTCGCATGTCTATTCCGAGTTTTCACCCCACGGCATCTTGATTTCCGGCGGCGAAGTGACGGTAGCCAAGCTGTTTGTTAATAATGCCAGCGGCAATATCGGTCTGGTTGGCTATTGGGACACAGTGGCCTTTGATGAGTTCGCCGGCAAAAAGAAACGGGCCAATAAGGCGTTGGTCGATATTTTGAAGAATTACATGGCCAACAAATCCTTCTCGCGCGGCATCGAAACGCTGGGCGCAGAGGCATCGATGGTCTTTGTGGGCAATACACAGCACACCTTGCCCTATATGTTGCGCCACGGCGATCTCTTTGATGAGCTGCCGGCCCAATATTACGATTCTGCCTTTTTAGACCGGCTGCATTTCTATTTGCCGGGCTGGGAAGTGGATATTATTCGTGGTGAAATGTTCTCAGATGGCTATGGCTTTGTCGTCGATTATCTGGCGGAGATTTTGCGCAACATGCGCAACCATGATTATTCACACATTTACCGCGAGCATTTTGATCTGTTAGAGGATATCTCGACACGCGACCGCACAGGCATCGAAAAAACCTTTTCAGGTTTGATGAAGATTTTGTACCCACACCAGGAAGCGACACGGGAGGAAATTGAGGAACTGCTGCGCTTTGCCGTGGAAGGGCGCAAGCGGGTGAAGGATCAGTTGATGCGCATTGATACGACGTATACGGCCGTACGCTTCGGTTACCAAAACAGCAATGGCCAGTTAGTCATCGGTAAAGACGTTGGAAGAGGAGACCTATCCACGTTATTACCATCAGAGATGATGGGGTAACTGTCGAATACTGCAATGCCAGAATCTGTGGGGGAAACGGCCGTAGATGAATCACCAACTGAAAGCGTGGACGAGGTACTCAAAGAACAGCATCTTGTCTTTCATGAAAATCAGCGTGGTGTGTCCTTTGATACGCTGTTTGGTCCGTACCTAAAAGATGCCAGCAATATTGTTGTCACCGATCCCTATATCCGCCATTTTTACCAGGTGCGTAATTTTATGGAACTTGCTAGAGACCATTGTCAGACATAAAGCGGCCGAAGATGAAGTTAACGTCCATCTGGTGACGATTCAGGATGAATTCAATGGTGAGCAGCAGCTTGAGTATTTTGAACAAATCCAGGGGGCAGCCAACACGGTAGGCATCCGTTTTAGTTGGGAATTTGACGAGACAAGCACAATTCATGCCCGCCATATTGTGACGGATCACGGCTGGAAAATCTCGCTGGATCGTGGTTTGGATGTGTTTCAACGCTATGAAATGAATGATGCATTTGATTTTGCGAATAGGGTGCAGGGGGAACGGCCGTTGAAGGCGTTTGAGGTTACGTTTTTGAAAGTATGAATGAATTCATAGCCTGCTATTAAAAACGTGTTTAAACACGTTTTTTATGTTAGACGCCGAATTCATTCGGTGGTATTTGATCATTGTAAATGGCCTGATGATGGTTTTGTCCTCAACAACCCAGGCACCGTTGGATTAAAAAATTATGCTCACAAAAACCGATTATCTCGCATATATCCAATGTCCAAAAGCTTTCTGGCTGGATAAATTTCAACCAGGCCTGGCAGCAGCGCCTGATCCAACTACTCAACGCCGTCTGCGTGCCGGGCAGGAGGTAGATAAACGCGCACGCGAACAATTTGTAAACGGCCGTTTGATTCCCTACCGCCCTCATCCAGAAGATATGGCTCCGCTTACAACTCAAGCCATTGCCGAAGGAGCTGAATCTTTATTTCAAGCCACATTTACTGTGGATGATTTGCTTGTCAAAGTGGATATTCTCACACAGATCGGACATTGGCTGGCATCTTATTGAAGTGAAGTCCAGTACCAAATACAAAGCAGCCGAACATCTGCCTGATATTGCTTTTCAAGTATATGTGCTGCAGCAAGCTGGTTTAAATGTGAATCAGGCCAGCCTAATGCACCTGAATGCAGCGTGTCGTTATCCTGATTTGTCCAATCTGTTTGCACTAACCGACGTGACTGAAGAGGTAAATGCTTTCATGCCAGAAGTCGACAGCGGATGTAGCGATAATGCGGCAAATCGTTGGCTCAACTGCTATGCCAGATATCGGAATCGGCCGTCACTGCAACAAGCCATACGAATGTCCCTTTTATGCCCATTGCTGGCAAAAAATCGATGGATGGACCATTTATGATATTCCTTATCTGAAACGGCCGTATGAAAAACAGTTTGAAACAGAGGGCATTCGGTATGTTGTGGATATTCCTGTAGGCGTTCATCACTGGGAGATAAACGCGCAGATGCTTTTGTTGATCGTGTCACTCAACAAAAAATTGTGATTGATAATGATACGATTCGGACTGAACTGAACAGCCTGGTTTATCCGCTTTACTTTCTTTGATTTTGAGACGATTGATTATGCCATTCCCGCTTTCGATGGTTGCAAACCATACCAACAGGTCCCTTTTCAATACAGTTGTCACGTTCTTTATGCAGATGGCACTTTAGACTCACTTTGACTTTCTACATACAACCGACAGACGATCCACGCGCAGCATTAGTCACATCACTACTGGAGCATATTGGTGAAACAGGGCATCTAATTGCCTACAACATTCCTTTTGAGCGTGGAGTATTGCGCCATTTAGCGGCTGAGTTTCCAGAGTCATGCTGAACAGTTAACGCATATGGCAGATCGTTTGTGGGATCAGCTTCCCATTTTTCGTAAGCATTACCGGCATTATGGTTTCGGTAAATCCAACTCGCTTAAGTCGGTTTTGCCGGTGGTCGTACCGGAATTGAGTTACGCGCTGTTAGATGTGCAAAATGGGACACAGGCACAGGTTGTTTGGGAAGAGATGATTCAGTGTGAGGAAACGGCCGTAAAAAATCAGAAAGCAGGGCAACTACGAGCTTACTGCCAGTTGGATACACTTGCGATGGTAGAAATTCACCAAGTCTTGATGAATTTGTAGTAAAGCTGGTCTTGGCGCCTATTTACTGAGCTGATTGTGTTTGCGAGTTTAAAGAGCAACGCCGGGAGCCATCCAATTTAGAATTCGCTAAAAAATTGCGTTTTGTTTGCAAATGGCGCACTAAACCGAAAGTCTTACGCGTGTTTGCACAACCCGGCTGCGCGCACTGCAATCAAGGTTACAGTTAGGCTGATGTCGCCAAAAATAACTAAAGCCGGCGCCGTTCATCAGCAAACGCGCAGCACAACGACGCCCCCACATTGGGCGCAGACAGCTTCCTGGGGAGCAACGGCCGTGCGGTACTTGCCCCGCTAAGCTTATCGCTGAAAATGCGTTCGCACTCCGCTTCGGTCAGCGCCTTCTGCTGCAAGTCTAAGTTTTGTTCAAGGGTAGAGACACGCGCATAACCAATCTGCATATTTTGATGATACAGGTCGGAATCTCATGAAATCAAGGGGAATCCAAACGTAGATTTACTCAACGGGTTTCCTTACCGCTTTAGAGTTGGTTCTGAATAATTTAGATTGCGTTCGGAAAATGGGGGTTTTGCGGATTCCAACCCTTGCTCTACTCTTTATTGCATTTCCCTGATTGTCAATTGGGAATTGATGTGTCTGACTCCCTGTCAAACCATTTATAGAGATTGCCTTAAGAGATTAGTTCAACGACTTTTCGGTATCGTTAGGTATGGTGAGTTGGGGAGGCAATACTGATTAGGTTGCCTATAGCACCATGATTACTTTATCAGTGCCGAGGAGTTAGAAATAGAGAGTGATCAAAAGGGCGCACGTACCAGGCAATTTATCAGTAATTTCCAATTCCTGTTTGCCAATGCCACTCCCTATTTTATGTTCAAATGATGGAACATAAGAAAAAGCAAATTGGATCAAATCATCATCACCAAAACATCCCATCAACATTTTTTGGATATTCACACGATTATACGAGCTCATAATAACCCTTCCTTCATAGCAGTTATCATCAGAAAAACACAGGAAATTGAATAGTGTTTACATGCAGATTGACCGCAGGGGGAGTTCCCGCGGAAAAGTGGCCATGAAAAATAAACTATTCAGTTACACTTTGATAATTGAGAAGCCGAGTATTATGTCAATCATAAAGCGCCACCAACATTGGACGACTAGGCTTTTGACACTTCTTATGCCATGCTGTAAGTGATGAAAACAGCCGGTATTCACACAAACGTACAATGACCCTCGGTGCGATTTTTAGAACTACAGACTAGACAAACATGATTTCTGTAATAATGATAACGAATATTTTCAGCATACACAACTACGTCGGGTTATTTGGGGGTTATTTAGGTTTTCCACTAAATCGTGGAACTCCAAACCACCCACCAAGCTTGCATATTATTTTACAATTATGACATTTACCCCTTGATCAATTTTTCTAGCAAGCTGATCTGTGAACTGCCATCGCCTGGTTCATTGCGGCGCGCCGCTTTCTCGGCTGCAAGAAGATCAAGATTATACTGAAGTTCCTCCGGAAAAGTGGACATGAAAATAGACCATAGAAGACCATCAACCTTAGAATTATTCTTTTGCAATTCCACATAAGCTGGCGTTCTACGGCCGTTTCTCGCTACCACACACTCCTTCCTTTATAATGGCACTGTGACTGAAACATTACTGCAAACGAAACTGTATATTCCCGTAACGCGCAGCAGCCTGGTACCGCGAGTATAGTTGTTGTCGCGCCTGGATGCGGGACTAAACGGCCGTCTCACATTAGTATCCGCCCCGGCCAGATTTGGCAAAACAACACTGATTGAGGAATGCGGAATTGACCCGTCCTAATATTGGTTGAGGGTTGGTTGCGTCATACCCTAGAGTTCTTTGGAAAGCCCCACCTCAAGCGTGGGGCTTTATAAGATTTGTCATTTAATCAGATCAGGCTACTCGAATTTTTCCATGTCGATGGTAACAATTTCGCCATCAGCGGTGAGCTGCTCAACACGCAAACTGGCCTGGTCAAGCTGTTGGTTAAGATAAGTGGCCAATATTTGACCACGTTCATACAATCCGAGGGATTCTTCCAGGGTTAAATCTCCGTCTTCAAGTCGCAAGACGATGGTCTCCAACTCTTGCAAAGCGTTTTCAAAGGTGAGAGCGGCAGGTACGGCCGTTTCTGTACTCATAGTTTGAATTTTATCATGAAGAATAACTCTTTGGTACTTTTTCAGTGTTTAGTTTATTCTGGCGGTTCGATTGTTATGTCAATATCATATTCATATTCTTGCGTGATCTTGTCTGGCGCGTCGCTGCCTGGAAAGATCATTTCCTGCTTGACAGGTAGGTTATCGCTAACCCGCACCCAGAGCATTATCTCTGTTGTCAACGTTTCGCCGCTGGATGAATCCACAACTTTAAAACGGTAAACTTTAGCCGGCTCTCCGTTTACATCTTCAGTACCAATAAATTCAAACTCTTCAAAACTACCTTCCATCATTTCTCGCGGATCGCTAAGCATTCCGGATAATTGGTCCCCAAGCTCAAACGGATTTTCCATCCAGGTTCCAGCCAAATTCTGATACATTTTATCGCCGATTATGATGGTCTCCATCGAAATATCCTCAGTAGCAGCCATGATCATGCGATAACGATCCGGCGCCTGGTACTCGATCACGTTGGTCATGCTGATGTCAGCGTCCTCAATCGTCTGGTTGGCGCGCCACGCATCCATTCCATACAGCGCATCAAAAGCCGCTAGAATTTCCGCCGGCAAAGCATCGCCAGAAACGGCCGTTTCCGCTTCCGGCGCTTTTGTCAGTTCTGGCTCAGAGGTTGCAGTGGGGTCAATTTCGGGTTCGGCAGTGGGTTCAGCCGCTTCCTCCAGGGTACTCTCTGCCTGCACAACAGACGTGGGTGGAACGGCCGTTTCCTGAACCGCATCTTCCGAGCCGCCGCACGCCGTTACAGCCATCATTACAATTACCAACAAAAAAATTAACAATTGAGAATACTTTTTCATTACATTATTCCTTTTAAGCTTGAAATTTCCATTCACAGTAAACCGCAAAGAGCCTTTTGAAATAAACAGAACGCAAATTCGCGGCCGGCCAGCATTATAACATATTTGCTCTATTAACTTTTTTGTCGGCGCTTTCACTAACTATTCGATATCGAGGATGCAAAACACCCAAAAAAATCAAGGATTGAACGCCGCATCCAAAAACGAATTTCATTCTTGGTAGGAATGCTTACAAAAGCAATTCCACCTGACCCACTATAATAACCAGGTACAGTAAAAATGCCCACGGTCTCCGGCCAAAGAGGGTCGTGGGCATTTTTGTGAACAGCGTGCAGCCCCGCTGTCCAACAGGCGCCCGCGCCCACGGCGACATCTGCGCCCCCTGAAAATAATGCCGCGCCAGCAGGAAACAGCCCCGCTGCAGACGCCGAACAGGTGATGGTGAAAGATGTCATCGATTATCAATTGAGCAGCGACGAATGGGCAGGCATGTACGGCGCAGTCACGTTCCGTCTACATGAAGGGCGTTTTAATGGAGAGCCAGTGTATTACATTCGGACAGACGCCTCAGATTCTACTTTTGCCGAAGAAGTTGGTCTGGTGTATGTCCCACTGCTTAACCAGGGGCGGGATATCGCAGCCCCATTGTACGTTTTCTCTACATCCCCCTCACAGAATAATTATGTTTCATTGTTTCATTTGCAGCAGTTTTCGCTAAAGGATGACAGTCTGACGCTGGAAACGGTCGCTGACGTCGAACAAGCCATCGCAGATGGTAACGCCTCTGTCGCCGAAAACAGTATTTATGTCAACTATCCTGTTGTCAAATGGGATGGCGGCGAATTGGCTGTCAATGATGAAAAGAAGGAAACGCTGGGCAAAGGGCAGTTAATGGAATCTACCAATACAGATGAATTGCTTGTGACGTTTAAGCTGCACCAATGCTTCCCCGGCAGCCGCTACATCTTGACCGATATCTCATCAGTAGGCATGGCGCCCATGATGAGCGTACCCGCTTCCGCGACGACGCAAAAACTGATGGATACCGGCGCCACGGATGAAATATGGATCTTCGTAAACGCCATTCCGGGCAGCGGTGTGGCCGGGTTCCAGCCGGCCATTTTTGACAACAAGGCCGGCCAACCCGCCTGGAGTCCCTTTTGGAATCATCACGCGCTAAAATGGAGCGACGAGAGCAAAGCAAAAGTGCTTCGCTCTTCATCTGAAATTCGTGAATTAATTGCTTGCGGTGATTTAGAAGAATTCAAAGGGACGCCTGACACCCATCCCATCGGCTTTGTTGTCAACTGCCCCGCCCCAATCCTGGCTCCCAACGATTTCGAAGCCTAACAAAAAACGGGCAAGTTGGCCGAAATGCCAGCTTGCCCGTCCAAATTTTATCCAATTCGGGTTGTTTATTTAATTCACAAGTT
The DNA here is from genome assembly GCA_963701435.1 of uncultured Chloroflexia bacterium. Classification (GTDB taxonomy): domain Bacteria; phylum Chloroflexota; class Anaerolineae; order Promineifilales; family Promineifilaceae; genus JAACFF01. The sequence continues at coordinate 848,949 of CAVPAL010000007.1, forward strand.
TACCTAATCTGCAGCTACTGCATCTGCAGCTACTGCGTCGGGAGCGGCAGGCGCTTTTTCTTTCAAACCACAGGCGGAACATTCGAGCTTATTGCCATTTGTTGGCACCATCAAACCATCACACTGTCCTGCTGGATCAGGTTCCGGCTTTTTCCAACTCGTCCATTCACAATCAGGATAACGTCCGCAGCCATAAAATACGCGCCCTTTTTTAGTGCGCCGCTCGATGATCTCGCCGCCGTTCGGGCAAGTGACGCCAATTTTGTGTACGATTTGCTCCGTGAAGCGACATTGGGGGAAGGTGCTGCAGCCAATGAAACGGCCGTATCGCCCTTCACGATATACCAACGGATTGCCGCAGGTGGGACATTCACGCCCCACAAATTCAGGTTCTTTTTTCAGGTCAATCTTTGGAATCGCTGCATCCGCTTTTGCCAGGTTGTCCGCGAAACGGCCGTAAAAGTCAGCAAGCACCGGAACCCACGGCTCGCCTTCCGCAATTTCATCCAGATCAGATTCGAGGCGTGCCGTGAAATCAACCGACAAAATGTTTGGGAAATATTCGACCAGTAAATCGTTGACAATCATGCCCGTTTCGGTCGGCAAAAGGCGTTTTTTCTCACGATCAACATATCCACGATTTTGAATCGTTGAGATGATTGACGCATAAGTGCTGGGACGGCCGATTCCATTTTCTTCCATCGTGCGCACCAGCGTTGCTTCGGTATAACGCGGCGGCGGTTGGGTGAAGTGCTGTTCGGGCAGCAGCCGCAGTAAATCCAGGTTTTCACCCTGCTGCAAGTCTGCCGGCACCGGATTAGCGCCGTTTTCTTCTTCAGCCTGATCATCCTGTTTATCTTCCGCCCTGGCCTCTTCATACAAAACCAGAAAACCGGAAAAACGCAGCGTCGAGCCTGTTGCGCGGAAAAGATACGGCCGTTTTTCAACTACAGTCGCCGCATCACCCGCCCAAATATCGGCCGAAACCGTGTCATAAAGCGCCGGCGACATCTGGCTGGCCACAAACCGATCCCAAACCAGCTTGTACAGCCGATATTGATCCCGCTTGAGGTATTTTTTCACGCCCTTTGGCGTGCGGATCACACCGGTTGGGCGAATGGCCTCATGCGCCTCCTGCGCCGCTTTCGCGCGCGTTTTATAGACCGGCGGGCTTTCGGGTACATACTCAGACCCATATTGGTCAACCACAAACGCGCGCGCTTCAGCCTGCGCATCTTTGGAGATGGTTACGCTGTCAGTACGCATGTAGGTGATCAAACCAACGCTTTCACCGTCGCCCACATCCATTCCTTCGTAAAGCTGCTGCGCCAGCCGCATCGTTTTGCTGGCGCCAAAGCCGAGGCGGCGCGACGCCTCCTGCTGCAAAGTACTGGTTGTAAATGGCGCAGACGGGCGCCGCGTGCGGGTACTCAAACGCACGTCACCAACCTGCCAATGGGCATGGTCCAACGCGTCCAGGTGCGGTTGCACATCCGACTTAGAATTTAATATGGGCGTTTCGTTATTAAACTTATGCAGTTTGGCGACAAAATACGGCCGTTCCGCCAAACCACGCGTTGGAATGCGACCCATCTCAGCCGCCAATGTCCAATACTCTTCAGACGTAAACTTCTCAATCTCGCGTTCACGCTCAACCACAAGACGCACGGCTACAGATTGTACACGCCCGGCAGATAGCCTTCCGCGCACCTTACGCCACAGCAAAGGACTGAGTTTATAACCCACCAATCGATCCAAAATGCGGCGCGCCTGCTGCGCATCCACGCGATCCATATCAATTTCACGCGGGTGCTCAAAGGCCGCTTGCACGGCCGGTTTGGTAATTTCATGGAAAACAACCCGTTTGGTCCGTTCCGGGTCCATTTCAGCCGCCTCTAATACGTGCCACGCTATCGCTTCACCTTCGCGGTCGGGGTCAGTTGCCAGATAAATTTCTTTTGCTTTGTCGGCTGCTTGCTTCAATTCTTTGACAGTTTTGCGCTTGTCATTTGGTACGCGGTATTCAGGCTCAAAGTCATGCTCAACATCAACGCTCAAACGTGATTTTAGCAAATCACGCACATGTCCAACGCTTGACTTAACCGTGTAACCTCGGCCCAGGTAACGGCCGATTGTCCGCGCCTTGGCCGGTGATTCAACCACAACCAGTTTACCGCTGCGGCGGACGCCTGATTTGCTCGCGGATGCATGCGTCTTCTTCGTGGTTGCTCTTTTTTTCTTTGTCGGTTTTTTCTTTTTTGTAGACGCCGAAATTTCAGGTTTCGGGAGGTTCTCGTGGGCTGGAGTTCGCCCCATCTTATAAATAGTACCGCCACAAACTGCACAAGTACCACGTGTACCGGGCGACCCACTGGCCGACCATTCAGCCGATGGGTTCTCCATTACCCGCTTTTCCTTGCATTTAAAGCAATACCCCTCCATCTTCGTTTCTTCACTCATAAAAACTCCGTGCTATGCAAAACTGCTTAGGGTTTGACCGTTTTTAACTTTGGACTTTGGTAAACGGTCAAGCCTTGCGGATGCGTTCGCAAACCAAATATCAAAAGTTAATAACGAACGAGCCCTAATAAAAATTTACCGCAGATTTTTGCACGCTGCGGCTAGCTAAATTTTTCTAAATTTGTGCCATCCAGGCCATTAACAACATCTTTAACCAATGGAATATGCTCTTTGCTTACCACCAACACAGCATCATCCGTGTTTACCACAACAACACCATCAAGGCCAATTGCCACCAACAATTTATCAGTCTGGTAATTATAAACCAGACAATCCTGCGTTTCTGCAGTTATTACCTGGCCCAGGGTGACTGTCGCCTGCGGATCGGGATTGATGGACTCCTTCAGTGCATAAAGCGTGCCCGGATCGCTCCAGCCCAGCTCGCCGTGCAGCACAACAGCCCGCTGTGGATCCACATTCACCAGCACCGCATCATCAAAACTCATTTCTGCAATTGTTGGGTACACCTGGCGCAAAGCTGACTTATAGTTAGGCTGGCCAATTGAGGCTTGAATCGTGGCAAGCTGCCGCCTCATTTCTGGTTGATACGTGTGATACATTTCTAACACAAATGCAGGCGTAGTGACAAAATAACCCGTATTCCACACATGGGTTTGCGCCGCAAATATCTGCTTACAAACCTCCAGGGGCGGACGGTAGGTTAAAGAATCGAATTGAAAATATGGGGTCTCTTCAATTGTGCCCAAACGATTACCCAAACCAAGCCAGCCCAAATTTTCATTGGGAAACCGGGGCGTCTCACCAATAAACAAAATATCAATATCCTGGCGACTCAGAAGATTTTCAGCGACGGTCAATAATTGTAAAAAGTTTGCCGTCTGGTCAAGATAACTGTCGCCCCAAATTATTGCCATCGGTTCATCAGCCGCATTGGGATCAGCCTGAAGGACGTGAGAAGTTGCGAGACCAACAGCAGCAGCCAGATCGCGCCGGACAGGTTCCCCAATCACATGCTCCGCAGTCAGAAACGGCAATTGCTTTTGCACTAGTTCCACATAACTTTCGTTTGTTGAAATATATATATTTTCCGACCCATACGTTTCTAAAATGCGTTCCACTGTTAGCTGCAGCGTCGATTTGCCGTCAATTATAGATTCAAATTGTTTGGGTGATTTCTGGCGGCTAATTGGCCATAAACGTCGGCCGGTGCCGCCGGCAAAAATAATAAATTTCATTCAGACTTCCGTTTTTCTTCAGTGTCAATCTGGTAATCGGCATTCTCTTCACGCATAATCACATAGTTCATACCGCCAACCTGCTGCACCATGCCTTTGAGTTCCATTAATGTGAGGGTGCTGCTAACCTGATTCGTTGGCATGCCTGTTGAACGGCATAGGTCATCTACATGAACCGGCTCAGTCGATAGATACATTAACAGCGCGGCTTCTTCTGGTGTATCCGGCATAATTTTTTGAACGGCCGTTTTCTCAATGACCATAGCCACATTCAATTCATCCAAAACATCATCCGCACAAGTAATCAATTTCGCGCCTTGCTGAATTAATTTGTTGGTTCCACGGCTGGCAGGGCTGTTAATGTTCCCGGGTACTGCAAACACATCCCGGCCCTGATCCAGTGCAAACCGCGCAGTAATAGTCGCGCCGCTGCGCTCGCCCGCTTCGACAACAATTACGCCGAGCGAAAGGCCGCTGATAATACGATTTCGTGGCGGGAAATTTTTCGCTTCTGGCTTTACGCCTAAAGCGTATTCGGAAATGATCGCCCCGCGTCCGGCCTGGATTTTTTCGGCCAAAGCACGGTTCTCAGGCGGGTAAATGCAGTCTAAGCCAGATCCCAACACCGCCAGCGTACGCCCGCCAGCCTCCAGAGCGCTCTTGTGCGCCACAGCGTCAATGCCCCGCGCCAACCCGCTCACAATGGTGACGCCATTTCGTACCAGGCCAATCACCAGTTCACGCGTTACCTGACGACCATACTGGGTCAAACGTCGCGTCCCGACAACTGCAACCGCCCAGCGATCAATGTCTTCCAAACTTCCGCGCATATATAACAACGGCGGCAGACCATCAACTTCTCGCAAATAAGTTGGGTACTGCTGCGATTCCCAGGTGAGCAAATTTATGCCGGCGGCTTCGACAGCAGCCAGGCTTTTATCAAGGTCCAATTCTGCCCGCGCAGCCAAAAAATTTTGGGTGGCGCGCCGATCAAAACCAAGTTTTTGTAATTGAATTTCACTGGCATGCCAGGCATTTTCCAGCGAGCCAAAAGCGCCTAGTAAGGCCTGAACTTTGGCAGATCCAATGCCTTTGACAAGGTTGAAACCCAACCAGTACTTCAAATCGCTCATTATTTTGAGCATACCACGCGGACTTTATGTGTCAAGTCCGCCTATCATATTCAACAAGAATATCAACGCAGGCCAGGGAGTAAATTGATAGTCATACGGCCGTTTTCAAAATCAATCGCTGCAACCACTTCGGCCGTATCCGGAACTAGCAGTTCACCTGATGATCCGCGGACAACAAATACATTGTTGGCCCCGGTCTCAATGACCTCGGCCAGCGCACCCAGATGTTCGCCGTCTACGCTGTAAACCGCCAAGCCAATAAGCTGGAAAAGGAAATATTCATCTTCTTCCAGGGGAACAGCCTCACTCTCAGGCACTTGCAGCCACGCTCCACGCAATGCTTCAACCATGTCACGATTATCATAATCGACAAATTTTATCAGCACCAGGTTTTTGTGAAAACGTACATTTTCCACGACAAAACGCTGTGGAACTTGCTTCCCAACATATACCGCCTCCAACCAGGTAAATCGCTCCGGAGAATCGGTATGCGGCAGCACCCGCACCTCGCCATGCACGCCATGCGGTTTTAAGATTTCGCCAATCACCAAAAAACGAGGCCCAGTGTCTTGTTCCACTGAGCCTCGCCGGCTGCCACTCTGATTATTATCACGTTCGCTAGCCAATAAATATTTCCTTCATACCGGACACAAGGTTGTACACCGCTGAACGTTCTTGAATATTATTCGTTAACTTCAACCAATTCCAACGACACACGTTTACCTTGTTTTGCAGCTAAAACCTGCAGCAAGGTGCGTACAGAATTTATAATGCGCCCGCCTTTTCCAATTACACGGCCCATATCATCGCCGGCCACTGTCAATTCCAAAATTGTTGAAGAATGACCTGGAATTTCCACCACTTGAACTTCATCAGGATGGTCAACAAGCCCTTTGACAACAAATTCGACAAGGTCCTTCATGTTTTTTTCAGACACCAGTTTTGGCCTTATTCTTCTTCATCATCATCCAGGACATCCTGGATTTCTTCAACAACATCATCAACAATGGCTTCGACCGCTGCGCCAAATCCTGCCGCAGCCGCCAAAACTCCGTCCAAGAAAGAACTCTTTTCTTCTTCGACAACTTCTTCAACCACCACGGTTTCAGCCTCGTAAGGCACGCCTTCATATTCCGCAACCAGGGCCTCCATATTTTCTCCACCCCGATAGCGCGTCAAGCGGTCGTATGTACCTTGTTTTTCTAACAAACGGCGCACAGCGTCACTTGGCTGCGCTCCTACGCTGAGCCAATAAAGCGCGCGATCCTCTTGAATTTTATATTCGGTCGGGTTGACGAGCGGGTTGTAATGTCCAATGCGTTCCACAATACGGCCGTCTCGTTTTGACTCTGAGTTGGCCACAACCACGCGATAACTGGGTTGTCTTTTCTTTCCTGTGCGGGTTAAACGAATTCGCAGCATAACTTCACTTTTTCTCCAAACGTTATTATCTTGGTAACTATTCAAGTACCCGAGGAACCTGTCAGATTTTGCCCTTAAGGACAATTGCTTCTTGGGTAAACCTGACAGCTCTAGCTATATAGTTACTTATTCTTGTAACTCTTTGAACCCTCGAGAGCTGAGTCTGTCGAAGCTCGTCTTCGCCTTTGACAAGCTCAGGCTGTGACTGAATAGTTATTTTATCTGTAATATATAGTGCAGCGTTTGCATCTCCCCAAGAGCGGACGGAAGGTATTGGGATGATGCTGCTCGCTTTTTAAAAGATTGGAGATTTGAGCGTTTTGGCAACGCAAGCTGCCAATCTCCAAATCCTGATTTTTATCATGAACTATAGCTTTGAGCTACAGCCCCATGTTACCAAACATTGAACCCAGGCCACCGCCTCGACCACGGCGACCTCCTTTGCGCAACTGTTTCATCATGCGCTGCATTTCACGGAATTGTTTCAGCAATGCATTGACGTCCTGCACAGTCGTTCCCGAGCCTTTTGCAATACGGCGTTTGCGGTTGGCCTTAATAATTTTAGGGTTCCGCCGCTCGATGAGCGTCATCGATTGAATAATTGCTTCGATACGCTTCAGTTCTGATTCCGCACCGCTCAGGTCAACATCCTTGCTCATTTTGCCCATTCCGGGAACCATCTCAAGCAGTTTGCCAATTGGCCCCATACGCTTGATCTGCTGCATTTGCTTCAGGAAATCTTCCAGATTGAAATCACCGCTTACCAGCCGTTCGCCGGCTAAACGCGCCTCGTCCTCATCCAATTCCTGCTGGGCTTTTTCGATGAGCGTCATGACATCGCCCATGCCCAGGATTCGATTTGCCAGGCGGTCGGGGTGAAATTCTTCAATTGCGTTCAGTTTTTCGCCGGTTCCCAGGAATTTAATTGGTACACCGGTAACTTCACGCATCGAGATTGACGCACCACCACGCGCATCACCATCGATCTTTGTCATGATGAGGCCGGTGATATTAACGGCATTGTTAAAATCAGTCGCCACCCGCACTGCTTCCTGGCCGGTCATGGCATCGGCGACGAGCAGAGTTTCAACAGGTTCGACCTTGGCCTTGATCGCCTTAATCTCGCCCATCATCATCTCGTCGATGTTGAGACGACCGGCGGTATCCACAATAACGATCGTAAAATCATTACGGGATGCATATTTCACGCCGTTGGCGGAGACATTAATCGGGTTTGCATCCGGCCCTTCATCATAAACAGGTATGTCAAGCTGCTTACCCAGCGTTTGCAACTGGTCAATGGCGGCCGGACGATAAACATCTGCAGCGACCAGTAACGGCCGTCGTCCCTGCTTGCGCAAATGGAGCGCGAGCTTGCCCGCCATGGTCGTTTTACCGGCGCCTTGCAAACCAACCAGCATGATCACTGCCGGAGATTGCATACCCAGATTCAAACGACCCGGTTCTCCCAAGGTGGTGACGAGTTCATCATGGACAATCTTAACAACCTGCTGGCCGGGTGTGAGGCTGCGCATAACCTCCTGGCCAACTGCACGCTCGCGGACGCGGGCGACAAAGCTTTTGACCACCTTGAAGTTCACATCCGCTTCAAGCAAGGCCAGGCGAACTTCGCGCATGGCGCGGTCAACATCAGCTTCGGTCAGCTTGCCGCGCCTTTGCAGGGAGTCAAATACAGTTTGTAGACGATCGCCTAATGCTTCAAACACAAATCAATTCACCACAGAAACCCGACGGGAGTTTGCTTGAGTTTTTCATGCAAGACCGTCGGGTTTCACTTACATTTTCATTTAGTAAACCGCAGAAAATTATTCGAAAATCCCAAAGGACTTGAACTGCGGTTTCCTCGAGGAATTGGCAGATTTTTCACGACCTCTATTTTTGATTTTTTTCTGCCAATTACCTAAAGTTGCGTAAACTGCGAAAAGCAAGTGAAAAACCTATGCAATGGAAATTCGCAGTTTCCCCAGGCAAGGCTCGAAATTTTAACCCAGCCCACTCTGCACGTCAAGCAGATGCTGGCGCACAAAAGGGCGAACCTTTTCAGATTCGCCCTGATAAAACTACTTGTTTATCGTAAAAAAGTCAACTATTTTGAAGCGGCATTAGGTAATTCACAGAAAACTATTTGTTACCAAAAAACAAGCGCTGTTTTGTGTGAATTCCTTGAGGAAGCCGCAAATTTGCCATGGCATTATTTCAAAAGATCTTTCGCGGTTTACCTAAAAATCCAAAGTCAAAATGGGCAAACCCTAAGCAACAGCCAGTTCCAATTCGGCTGCTGCTTCACGTAATGCGTCAGCACGGTCACTGTTTTCCCAGGGCGCCTCAATATCATTGCGACCAAAATGGCCGTAAGCGGCCGTTGCGCGGTAAATGGGACGGCGCAAATTGAGATCGCGAATAATCGCGCCGGGACGCAGGTCAAAGTTGGCCTCAATCAATTCAACCAATTGGTCAGAGCTAAGGTCACTGGTCCCAAAAGTCTCCACATTGATGCTGAGCGGACGCGCTACGCCAATCGCATAGGCAACCTGCACTTCACACCGTTCTGCCAGGCCGGCTGCCACAATGTTTTTGGCGACCCAGCGGGCAGCATATGCTGCGCTGCGATCTACCTTTGTGCAATCTTTGCCGCTGAAGGCGCCGCCGCCGTGCCGGCCCATGCCGCCATAGGTATCAACAATAATCTTACGCCCGGTTAATCCAGCGTCACCCATCGGGCCCCCGATTACGAACCGTCCGGTCGGGTTAACAAAAATACGTAATTCATCATCTACCATGTCTTCCGGAAGCACCGCGTTAATCACGTGTTCAATTACACCGGCGCGAATTTCGGCGTTGCTGACCTCAGGCGCATGCTGGGTACTAACCAGCACGGTATGGATACGCTTGGGCTGGCCATAGCTATATTCCACAGTCACCTGTGCTTTGCCGTCCGGACGCACCCACGGGAGTGTGCCGTCGCGGCGTACCTGTGAAAGGCGCTGGGTCAAGCGATGGGCCAGGTAAATAGGCAGCGGCATGAGCGTCTCAGTTTCGTTGCAAGCATATCCAAACATCATACCCTGGTCGCCGGCGCCTAAAGCTTCGATTTCTGCCTCGCCGTCGCCGTTTTTACGGTATTCTAGGGCGCGGTCAACACCTTGAGCAATGTCGGGGCTTTGGGCGGCAATTGCAGAAAGCACACCACAGGTATTGCCGTCGAAGCCCTTGCTGCTGTCATCAAAACCAATGTCGTTGATGACCTGACGAACCAGTTTGTCAAAATCCACAAAGGCTGTGGTTGTAATTTCGCCCAATAACATCACATAACCAGTTTTAATGGCTGTTTCGCAAGCCACGCGTGCAGCTGGATCCTGTTCAAGAATAGCATCCAATACTGCATCACTAATCTGGTCACACATCTTATCGGGATGCCCTTCCGTCACAGATTCGGACGTGAAAAGCAAACTGGGCGCAGTCATAAAAGTCGTTGTCATTTTAATTAACCTCCAAATTTTGGCTGTTTTATAGAATTTATGTAAACTATGATGGAAAGTCCGTGGAATTGCAAACCTGTACAGCCCGCAGTTTACCCACATTGACCAGCATCTACTCATGCAAAAAGGTAACTATTCAGGCGCCCGAGAGACCTGAAAAGAAAAAAAAAGCCTCTTGGCTGGCAAGAGGCAACTTTGATGATTTGTTAGCCACTTATCTCCCAGCATTTGCCGTCGGAATTAGCACCTTCCCAAACCGGGTCGGGGGTTGCTGCAGCTTCAAAGGGCCGATCCCTCCACTGCTCCTGATAAGGTCAATATCCATTATTCATTTTTCAACAATGCGAGTATAGCGAATCGTTGTGGTTTGGTCAACCTCAGAGCCCGCATAATGCCTGGAATTATCCAGGCTTAATCTTACAAAGTAAATTACGTTAGAACAATGTAAAAAAAACTTAAAGAATCTTATTCTATGCGAAAAACTTGGCCTTCATCCAACATTACAGCGTTATCAAAATATACAAATGTGATCCCGGCAGCAGGATCAACAAGCGCCAGGCGCAAATGGTGTGGGCCTGGCGGCAGGTTCTCTGCAAGGTAGAAAGGGACACTATCCGCCGCCAACAACTCTGTTGTGGTCCAGGACTCGGTGTACAGCGGTTCATTATCGACAATAAATTGCAATTCAACTTCAGGACTCAATGTTGTGCTGATGTAGGAATTACGGCCAATGGGTTGGGTCAGATCGGCGATAACAATTTGCGCGACGGAAAGATTTTGGGGATACGGCCGTAACGGTAGATCGGTCAATAATATCTGCGCAACCAAAACAAAGGCCAGCAGCAAAAAGGCGGGAATAAAATTGCGTAGAGACAACTCCCTGTACATGCGGCGTTGGTCCAGGAAATCCACGTCACCGTTATCACCATTTTTACCGGCTGGCGTCTCAAGTTTCATGTTGAGGGCCGCAGCAAAGGCATCCGGAGGCAGCCAGGCGGCTGTAATCGGCGCATTAGCATAGGCGCGCTTCAGACGCGGAACCCGTTCCCGTACCAGGCGCTGTTCTGCCCACAAATTCCCTTCACGATTAACGCAGTCATCGGGCGGACAGCCCACAACCTGCACCTCTGCTGCGCCCGCATCCAGCGTGCGGGTCAGCAAGTCTGGCGGCGCGGCGCCCACGCATGGCAGCGTGATAACCTCCAATGCCAAACCATCAGGCAGATTGGCTATATGCTCAATGTAGGGTCGCGCGCCATGAACAGCATGGCGCTCACAGGTAAACACAACTTTCAATTGGTTGGCCGGGCTGCGTAACCTGGCCAGCGCGAGTTGAGATTGAACCGTCTCCCAGAGCATGATGGGAGGTGTATTGCCCATTGTCACGGCCACGCCATCACAGGAACCGACACAAATGCCGCAAGAAACACATAAGCTGGGGTCTTCAATCGCAATAAATTTGTGGGGCTTGCCATCGTGGCGCTCAACCATTTTTATGGCGTCATAGGGACAATCTAATGCACATTTGGTACAACCCGTACAGCGTTCCTTGATAATATTGACGCGCGGCGGAAACGGCCGTTTCTCGGCCGTGCCATTTTGTGATTCCCCAGACGTACGCCGGTCTTTAGACGACCAGGGCAGCAGCGCTGCCAATACCGTTACCACAATCAAACCACCCCACAACAACCCGCTCAGGACGGGATTATTTATAAAGGGTAAGTAAAACAGGAAAATAGGGTCAAAGGTGATAAATTGTGGCAGCCAACCAGTATCCGCCTGCGCCAGCATCCCAATTGGAAACAATGCCGACACCAACAAAATTAATACGCCGATCATAACGACCCAATGCGCCGGAGGCAGCCACTTTGCGCGGTTCAAACGCCGAATGTGGAGCCAGAAGAAAAAGGCTACCACTAAAAACAAAATAATATGGGCCGCCAGAACACTCAAAAACAGTGGCCAACTCACCCCGCTTGATTCAGCTTTAGCCAGCAGCGCCATAAAAGCAGGCGCAAAAGGCGTGGTCGTTTCTAAGAAATTGACAAAAGCCTCATTGATGACCTGGGCGCGCACATCCCAAACCAGCCAATAACCGGTAACGCCGGCTAACCAGAGCAAGAAGGTCATCAATATACCGGTCAGCCAGGCGAGCCAGCGTGGGCCGCGAAACCGCTCCATAAAAAGCGTGCGGTAAGCGTGCAGCAAAGTCGTAATCACCAGCGCGCCGGAGGCATAGCGGTGAATGGCGCGCACAATTCTAGCAATAAACTGCCCTTCGATGCGGGTCAATACAGCGTTGTAAGAGGCGTCAAAGCCATATTGGAAGAAAAGAAACAGATAGAATCCGGTGAGGGCAACGACGATCATCAAAAATACGGCAATCGTGCCGGTGTGGTAGAAGGGATTAAGTTGGGTTGCGCCGGTAAAGGCGTTTACCGGGCGTTCGATGATCAGAGCAATTTTTTCAAGGAATTTAGACCAGGCTGCGCGAACAGGTATCCAATTGTTGATGCGTTGGACGGAAACGGCCGTTTCCCCTTCCACGTCACTCCAAGTCACATCATGCTCATGATCATCTTCGTCATAATCATCATGCTGCTCCCCCACCCCAATCAAACCAATTTCATCCTCCGGCGTCTGACAATCCGACTCCGGATCGGCGCCAGGCAGCACTTCCGGTTCTTTACGCTTGGAAACAGGCATATAAACACAAACAGAAAACGTGGAACTTTGGGTGCAAAGCGCCCCAGGTTCCACGTTTTACTTCAAAACAATTAATTATACTATTGGAGCGTCAGCATATAAGCGACAAGATCATTTACGTCCCGCGCTTGCAGCTCTTCACCATAGTTCTGGTACATGACATCTGGCGTAAATCCTTCCACAATATGTGCATTAGGATCAACGATCGATGTACGCAAATAATCTTCTGCCGATTGTCCACTCACATATGTCCCGGCGCGCGCGCCTACACCCGCATGGGAGGGGCCAACAAGTACAACGCCTTCCTCAAGCGAATGGCACGTTACACAGCCAGGCGCGCTGGCTGAACCAATCACAACCTGATTGTACAACTCCTCACCATGGGCGGCGTCACCAACGCTGCCGCTGGCAGCTTCTTCACCGCCGCCGCTATCTCCACCGCCTCCGCAGGCAACCAGCACCAAAGCGAGTACCAGAATTAGCATTGCAAATAGCATTTTCTTAAACATGTTTACCTCCATCTTGGAAACAATAAAAAATGACGAAAGATGCAGGAGATTTCCTCCATCCCTCGTCATCCATCAACCCACTACCAGACCTTAAAGCCTGGCGATGTATTGTTGATATTTTGAATCATAATTACAAGTATCGGCCCGTAGGAAATCAAAATAAGCAAGACTGCGGCAACCAGCCACGGCTTCCAATTGTCCAACCAACCAGGCACCTTTTCTTCATGATAGACTTCCGCCACCGGCATTTCAATTGGCTTGGTCAATTTCTTCCTAGATAAAACCGTTCCAATCATATTGGTGTAGAAAAGCAGGCCGCTAATACCCAATATGGTGCCGCCAAGAGCTGCTTCGATTAATAGTGGATTCCAATCAACGCCTACATACTGCGCGGCGCCAATCATCGTACGCCGCGGCATGCCAAAGTTAAGTCCCAATATATGCAGCCCGTTGGACATTAACAACATGCCAATGAACCAGGTCCATGCCTGCCACAAGCCCAATTTACGGCTGAACAACTGCTTACCGCTCAATTTGGGCACAAGCCAATAGCTGATCCCAAAAAACGTCAGCGTAACGGCCGAACCAACTGTTGTGTGAAAATGTCCGGAAATCCAGCTTGTGTTGTGAACCGCCAGGTTGAGATCATAGGAAGCATTCGTTAAACCACCAATGCCACCAAACGCAAACAAAATCATGGCCAGATTCTGGGCCGTGAAGGATGGGTCACCCCAGGGCAGTTTACGAATCCAGCCCAATAATCCCGCGCCGCCTCGTGCGCGACCGCCAATTTCCAATGAGGCAATCACGGTAAAGGCTGTAATCATGCTGGGGATAAATAAGGAGTATGTCAAAACAGCATGCAGTACTTTCCAGCCATTGGGCACGCCGGGATCAGTATATTGATGGTGAAAACCGACCGGAACCGACAAAATCAAGAAAAGCCAAAAAACCAGGCGCGCCAGATTTTCGCTAAACAATTTGCCGCCTACCTGTTTCGGGAGCATAAAATACCAGGATACATAAGCCGGCAGCAGCCAGAAATATACCAATGGATGGCCAAAGAACCAGAAGAAGGTACGGGCTAACTGGGGGTCAATAAACTCGACCAATCCCAAAGACCAGGGAATAACCATAAATAACATTTCAACAGCTACACCCAGGGTGGCAATTTGCCACATAACCATCGTAATGACGACGCCAAGAGCAATCAAGGGTGTCTTTTCGCCTTTATTTTCTTTACGCCACGACAATAACAAAGCAATAAATCCATATCCACATATCCAGGAGCCGACCACAACAAGCGTCATGCCTATATAAAAAACTGGGCTGGCCTCCATGGGCGGATACATGGTATATAGAACTGTCGCCAAATTCCACAAAACCATAACCGTAGCCATGAGCAAGCCAAGAACCATGATGATCAAACCGACAATGTTGAGTTTTGGATAATTCAGCTCCTTTTTTAAGCTTCTGGTTAACGCAAATGTAAAAAATCCAACAATGAAAAAGGTGGTCCAGACCAACGCATTCAAAATGCCATGAATTGTCAAACCCTGATAATAACTTTTGATCCCCAAACTATTCAAGGTCGTATAAGCATTAATGCCAACGTATTCCAATTTTTGCAATGGGCCAAAAAAACCGCCTATGAACAAAGCAGTCATAGCAATAAAAAGATTAATGGCTGTGAGTCTGTTTTCTCTTGCGTACATTCAATTTCCTCCTGCTTACTCCACAATCAATTGGCCATACATTGTCTGGTGCCCTACGCCGCAATATTCATGGCAAACAAAATAGTAGGCGCCTGGCTCATTGAATGTAGCTGTTAAAGTCGAAACGATACCGGGTAAGATCATCATATTGATGTTTGTACCTGTTAGCTTGAAGCCATGCTGCACATCCTTACTGGTCACATAAAATGTGATTTCAGATCCGGCTGGAATACGTATTTCACGCGGCAGAAAAACCCAGGTTTGCGCCAAAATATATGCTTCATATTTTCCGGGCGCCAACTCACGTACGCGCTCTTCCACAGGATCGCCAAATGGTGAAACACCAGGTGTGGCAACTGTTTGTGGATTTACCTGGGCTTGAGGAGAAGATGGCAGTTGGATGCCAAACGCAAGACCACTAATACCAATGGCTAACGCAAAAACGACCATTAGAACAACTGTAAAAATTATGTATATCTTTTCGTTCCGATCGATGTGCATGATCAAGTCGCTCCCCTAGACAGCATCGTCAGATAGGCACTGCCCCATAATGCGATAATCAGCAAAATATAGATGACAATTATTGCAATTGTGCCTTGTGGTACTTTATATTTGTCCTTCTTGTTCATAAAATCCTCCTGAAATTTAATGATTACCTTTTGTTGCAAAATCCATAAAATGTAAGTTTTATTGAGATATCAGCTTTCTATCACACCTCCTCAATTCTCCTTCTCCACAAAAAAGTTTCGTCAAAATGTTTTGCCAAATTTTATTTGGCCAGTTGCTGTACGTCGGCTGCAATATCTTCTGCCGGCGTATTAAATGGGTACACCAGACGTAGATAACCATCAGGATCGATAACAACCACACTGGCTGTATGATCGATTAAATACCCACTTTCGATGCTGCCGGGATGTTTTTCATAAAAAATTCCATAAGTTGTTGCGACCGCAGCAACTTCATCCTCTGTCCCGGTCAAGCCCATAAACTCGGGGTTAAAATAAGTAACATATTCGGCCAGTTTTTCGGGCGTATCGCGCGCCGGATCAACTGAAATCATTAAAACCTGTGCCTTTTTTGCATCTTCTCCGAGAAACTCCATTGCTTGTGAGAGCTCAACCATTGTCGCCGGACAAACATCGGGGCAAAAGGTGTAGCCGAAATAAATCAGGACAACCTCCCCACGAAAATCGCTCAAGCTCACCTGCTGTTGACCAGCTCCCGTCAAAGTAAAATTAGAGGCCGGATCCGGGGATTGAATAACGGTACCATGATAGGAATAGGGGGTTCCGATCAATTGCAACAAACCCCAGCCGACCAACAATCCCAATAAAATAGCCGCAGCGCCAAATAGAACCCACCGCAAAGTGTTATTGCGTGTTGGTGTAGTAACAGGTTCTGGCGTCACTTCTGTGTGTTCAGTCACCGCTTTCCTCTTCCAATTTCAACTCAGCCGCGCGGATAGCACAGGAATAGATGCGCTGCTTCATAGGCATAACGGGCCGCGCCTTCGCTGTTTTGGGCTTCATCTGCCAGAAGCTGAATATCACGCAGTAGTATGTCAACATTTGGCACGGCCGTACTATATTCTGCCCGTAATATCCCTCCGCCATCAATAAGAACAAAAGAGGGATCAAACACGATACGGCCGTCTTCTTTTTGATCAAAATAAGTACCAAACCCACCCCCAATGATCCACTTTAAACGATCTTTGGGGCCGGTGACAAACGACCATTGGTCGCTATTTGCCTCGTGCCTGGCGGCGTATTCCCTGAGTACTTCTGGCGTATCATGATCCGGGTTAATCGAGATAGAAACAAATTTCACCGGGATGCCGCCCGTTTGAACTTCCCCAAGCCGCGCCTGCGTCTCCTGCATAATCGCGCTCATTTCGGAACAGGGCGGTTCGCAGTCAGTGTGCATGATGTTATAGAGCACAATTTGACCGCGCACGTCTTCATTGGTTAAGCGGTTACCATCCTGATCCGTGAGGGAATAACCTGGCCCAAGGGTGATACGAGGAAGTACGGTTACTGGCCGAAAAACGGCAAATGCAATCACGCCCAGCGCAATTAAGCCGCCCAGAACGTACAGCACCCAGAGAAAATTAAAGGCAGGCTTCTGCTTTTTCTCTGCTTGTAGATTATCGGCTGCCGCTTGCGTCATGAATCTCCCCTGGAATTTGTCTTACTGCAATTATTGCAAATTCGTTTGAATATCCTCTTACTAAAAGGCTCCTGCATATAGGCAGGTTATTGTACCGATTATGCTATTTGATGCCAATAATATGACTATAGCAGCGAGATGGGCTGAAGGTCATTTTCAATCGTTGTTTTTTGAAGAAACCCTAAAGGCGTCAATGTATTCGGCTACGACAGCAACGGCCGTATCCACAGCGCCCGCCACAACCGGCGAAAGGTGTTCTGAAAAATCAAAAGATTGGCCGGTTATTGACACCATCGTCGCCGCAGGGCAACGGCCGAATAACACCTGGGCATAAGTCAGCAAAACCGCAGGCGTTACGTGGTGTGTAAAACCCTGTGCATCCGGCTCAATTGGCAAAATCGGAAGCGAATAAACTTCCCCCGGTTTATCTCCTACAGCCGCATCAATAAAAATAACCAGACCTGCTTTTGAGATGGGCTGGGCCAATTCCGGCGTGAGTTGATGCACGATCAACACATCAACCGGCTGATTGATCATCCGCCGCTCAATTTGAGCGGCGACAGCTAACCCAACCCCATCATCGCCGCGTAATGAATTGCCATACCCAATAACAAGAACCCGAGTCGCTTCCATTTACCTCATGTGAAACAACTTCCCGGAAGCTTGTTATTATGCGCTTCCGGGAAGTTGATTTTCATTTAAAGTTCGCGTGATTTCGTTGCAGAAACCTAAAATGCAAACAGTGAGTTTAGGCGCTTACGCGCCTAACGGCGGATTGTATCCAAAACAGCCCCGTCCGGAGCCAAAAGCTCAATCTGCAGTGGCATCTGCCCCAAGGCATGGGTAGAGCAGCTCAAACAAGGATCAAAACAGCGAATCACAGCTTCAACACGATTCAACATGCCTTCTTGCAGCTTCTCGCCGCGTACAAAGTGACGCGCTACCTGATAAACCCCCTTGTTCATAGCCAGATTATTGTGGCCGGTCGCGATGATCATATTCACCCAGGTAATTAACCCGTTGCGGTCAATCTTGTAATGATGCACCAGCGTGCCGCGCGGCGCCTCCGACATACCTACACCCTCATGCCGGTTCGGTTGAGCATGAGCGCGCACGTGCGTATCCAGAATGGTTGGATCATTAAGCAGTTGCTGTATCCGTTCTATGCAGAAAAGAATTTCAATCAGGCGGGCGTAATGATATAGGAAGGAACTTAACTCAGCGCCGCGTTCAAACATGCGGAACTCGGCCCACTCCTGGTCTGCCAGCGGCGTGCCTACCCGGTCGATAATGTTCATGCGCGCCAGCGGGCCTACGCGATAAATTCCTTCAGGATACCCCATTGGCCGGTAATATGGAGATTTGAGATATGAATCCGGCTCTACATATTCCGCGATATAGTCCATGTAGGCGTGCGCATCCAGTCCGTCTGCGACCAAATTGCCTTTGGCGTCCACAATGCGAATTTTGCCATCATACAATTCCAGTTCGCCATCTTTATTCACCAATCCCATGAACAAGGAGGGGAAATTGGCAAAGGTGCGGATTTCAGCGTCAAATTTGCCAAAAACCTCTTTGTACCAATCGAATGTACGCTGAATTCGCAGAAGGGCGTCGGGGATTTTGCTCAAAATCTGCTCGTGATGGTTAGGCGTGAGGGGCGCATTAACGCCGCCAGGCACAACCCAGGCGGGATGTACGCGCTTACCGCCTAATAATGCGATGATTTCCTGCCCAAACTGCCGCAGTCTAATACCATCCATGGCCAGGTCAGGGTATTGCTGCATCACCCCAAAGATGTTACGTGCAGCCGGATCAGAGTCAAAACCCAGCAACATATCCGGTGAAGAGAGGTGAAAAAAGCTAAGCGCATGTGATTGGGCAACCTGAGCCAGATTTAAAATGCGACGCAAGTTGGCGGCCGTAGGTGGAATCTGCACCGCCAGCAGTTCATCACACGCCTTGGAGGAAGCCACCAGGTGGCTGACGGGGCATATGCCGCAGGTGCGCGCGGTAATGGCGGGCATCTCATAGAATGAACGCCCTTCGGTCATTTTTTCAAAACCGCGAAATTGGGTCACGTGAAAACGCGCGTCGCTAACACGGCCGTTATCATTCAACTGAATGGTAATTTTACTATGTCCTTCTATCCGGGTTACCGGATCAATGGTTATTGTTCGTCCCATTTAAAAATCTCCTTGACAGGCATTAAACGCCGAAGCGGGTGAGGTGCCTGAGGTCAGGAATACGGCCGTTTAACAATTCCGATACCGCATAAAAAATCGTGTCCGCTGATGGTGGGCAGCCGGGCACAAAAACATCCACATCCACCACCTGGTGAATTGGCAGCGACATATCGCGCAGCGGCGGAATCACCTCAATTGGGATATGCTGATTCTCATCCGCATTTTCCAGATACGAACGCGCATAAACATCCTGCGTCTTGAATGGATTGCGCATGCCCGGCACATTGGCCGTTACGGCGCAATCACCCAAAGAGACCAGAATTTTCGTGCGCGCGCGCACCATCTGGATTTTTTCATAATCTTCAACGCTGCTCACCGCCCCTTCAACCAGGGTCACATCCACGTCAGCAGGAAATTCTTTCGGGTCAACCAGGGGACTGTAAACCAGGTTCGCCAATTCAGCTACCTGAATCAAACGCTCATCCATGTCCAAAAATGACATGTGACAGCCGGAACATCCATCTATCCATACCGTTGCCAGCTTTGGTTTACTCATTTCGACCCTCCCGCATCAAGCGCAAGTAGGGTAAAAATTCACGCCGTTTGGTCATCTCGCCGGTTGATTTACCCTTATTAGACAGCGCGCCCGTCGGACACACCTGCACGCATTTGCCGCAGTTTGTACAGCTTTCTGCAAGGCCCCACGGCTGGTTCAAATCGGTAATCACGCGCGTATTCACGCCGCGCCCCATTAAATCCCACGTATGCGCGCCTTCAATTTCATCACACACCCGCACGCAGCGCGTACATAACACGCAGCGGTTATGGTCAAGCGAAAAATAAGGATGAGACGCATCCATATGTAAATTGGGATACAAATACGGGACGCCCACATGCATCACGCCCAGTTCTTCCGCCAGGTCTTGCAAATCACAATGCCCATTGGATACACACACTGAGCAAACATGGTTACGCTCCGAGAATAGCATCTCAATGATCTGCCGGCGATATTTAAGCAGCCGTTCGGTTTTTGTGTAGACCTCCATACCTTCACGTGCAAAGGTGATGCACGCCGGCAGCAATTTGGACGAACCCTTAATTTCCACCAGACAAAGGCGGCAGCCGCCATAATCCGAAAGGCCTTCCATGTGGCATAAAGTAGGAATGTGAATGCCATTTTCTTGAGCCAGTTCTAGAATGGTTTCATCCTCACGCGCGCCAACGTCGATCCCATCGATCTTTAAGGTTTTAATACTGACTTTGGATCGCCTTCTCATGCTAACACCTCCACCTCATTCTTATCTGGCTGCCCATTGACGTCAATTAAATCCAAATATTCATCACGGAAGTAGTGCAGCGTACTCATTACCGGATTAGGCGCCGTTTGACCCAGACCGCATAAACTGGTGTTACGCACCATATCGCACAACTCCTCTAACATTTCCAGGTCTTTGTGGGTACCCTTTTGCTTGTAAATCTTGTCGAGGATTTTGTACATATGCACCGTGCCAACCCGGCAGGGAATACATTTGCCGCAGGATTCGGTCATACAAAATTCCATGAAGAACCTGGCGACATCTACCATACTGGCATTTTCATCCATGACTATCATGCCGCCGGAGCCCATAATGGAACCTAAATTGGCCAGAGATTCATAATCAACCCGTGTATCAAACAAATCTGCCGGAATACAACCCCCGGATGGGCCGCCGGTTTGCACAGCTTTGCAACGGCCGTTATCCGACACACCGCCTCCAATCTCATACACAATCTCATTCAACGCCATGCCCATCGGTACTTCAATCAGGCCCGTATTGTTAATGCTGCCAGCCAGCGCAAACACCTTCGTGCCCTTGCTCGTTTCCGTGCCGATGCTGGCATACCAATCACCCCCATTACGGATAATCGGGGCCACATTTGCAAACGTCTCAACATTGTTAATCAGCGTTGGCTCGCCCCACAAGCCATATTCAGCCGGATAGGGCGGACGCGAACGCGGCTGGCCGCGCTTGCCCTCTACAGACCCAATCAGCGCTGTTTCTTCACCGCACACAAACGCCCCGGCCCCCAGGCGGATATCCACATGAAAATCAAACGTCGTACCTAAAATGCTGCTGCCCAGCACACCCATACGCCGCGCCTGCCGGATAGCTGTTTTCAAACGCTGCACCGCCAATGGATATTCGCCGCGCACATAAATATACCCTTGCTCGGCGCCGACGGCGTAAGCCGCAATCGCCATGCCTTCCAGCACGCGATGCGGGTCGCTTTCCAGCACGCTGCGATCCATAAACGCGCCCGGATCACCTTCATCCGCATTGCATATGACAAACTTTTGATCCCCAACCGCTTTGGCGACCGTCGTCCACTTGAGACCGGTAGGATAACCGCCCCCGCCGCGACCGCGCAAACCGCTGCGCACAACCTCATCAATCACGTCAGACGGCCGCATTTCTGTGACCACTTCCAGCAGCGCGCTGTAACCCTGGTTGGCAATATAATCTTCGATACGTTCCGGGTCAATGATTCCGCTGTTCTCAAGCACAATCTTTTTCTGTCGCTCGAAAAAGGGCACATCTGTGGCGCAGATCAAACGCTTGACTGCATCTTTGCCTAAAGAATCGATAATTTCGGGCACATCACCGACCGTAACAGTTTGATACATCACCTGGCTGACTGCATCCGCATTCTCCTCACGACTTTCTACCGAGGCCAACGGGCCTTGCGCGCATAAGCCCATGCACCCAACGCCTTTTACCTGACAATGTCTTTCCAGGCCAAGTCGTCCGATTTCTTTATCGAAGCTTTCCTTAACGGTGTCACTTTGTGAAGAAAGACAGCCCGCCGCCACGCACACTCTCACCGTGTGCGCAAATTGTTCACGGGATTCTTCTTCGATAATGGCGATTTCCTCTAATTTTTCATGCAACATCGTCACCCCACCTCCTTAACCGGGCGATGGCGTCCGTGGCGGTTAATTTGCCCACAACCTCTCCATCAAAAACTGCTACCGGCGCGAGGCCGCAAGAACCAAGACAACGGGCGGACAGCAAAGATATTTCGCCATCTGCGGTTGTTTCACCCGGCAAAATGCCGTAATTTTGTTCAATATCGGCCAGCATATTGGGAGTGCCTTTAATGTAACACGCCGTGCCGGTACATATCACACAGGTATGGTTACCTGCCGGCTTTAAGCTAAACAGATGATAAAATGTTGAAACACCGTACACATGACTTAAAGGCACACGTAATGACTCTGCCACAAAATGTAAGGAATCTTCATCTAAAAATCCAAATGATTCCTGCACAGTATGCAGCGTTTCGATAAGCGCATGACGAGCAAATCCGTTGCGCCGCATTGCTGCCTCCACAATGCGCCAGCGTTTGTCATCGCTGGGCGGCTCAACTTTGCGCATTCTCAAGTTCATACTCTACTCCTGGTCAAACGTAAATCGATCCAAATGAAGATTCTTATTTTTAGCTTTCATCCAGATCGCTTTACATAATCTATCAAACTTCAGAGCAAATAGGTCGAAAACCTATATTATTGTTGCACATATGAACCAAACAGCTTAGTGAAAATCGTCACAATAAACCGTGTCATGTGTCACATAACATGTGTCACATAAATAGATTCTTGCAGATTGTACCCTGCCTCCGTTACACTTTGTTACTGGAGTCTGGCGAATTCAAGACCTGACAGGCCTGCTCTGGTAAATAAAAAAGCGTCAAGGTCCAATTTATTAAATGAGTTTTACAGTTGACAGTCAGGTAGGAAGCAGTACAAATTGGCTGCAGGATGCGCGCAAACCAGATTTACGCGTGCGCTTACTGCGGTTATATGTGCTGTTTGCTTTGTTAATTGTGGCCGGCGCCATCCTCTACACGCTGATTGCACGACGCCAGATTGAAACTGCGGTACGCTCGGCCGATTTAGCGCTGGTAAATACCCTTGCAGCACAGATAATGTCCTTACAAGAGGGCGCGTCTTTGGAAGCTGAAGTGCTTCCCTGGCTGAAAATTGCAGGAGTAGAGGAAACGGCCGTTCTCACGCTGGTCTCACCTGATCGCGAATTACTGGCCTCTGTCGAGCAAGATTTCAACCTGCCTGCGACCTCTGATTGGCAGGCGTGGCAGCAGCGCATTATGCGAACAGTTCTGCTTAGCGACAGCGGAAATTTTACAACCCTCGATCCTGAGGGTGAAACCTGGCTGCATTCCTTCACAACTCTGAACGAAAATGCCGGTCGCATTATCTTGCAGCGCCCAACGGCCGTTGCGTATGCTCAAACTCGCCAGCTCTACCGTGGCATCTTGCTGACAATTGCCATTTTTCTGGCCGGCGGTCTATTTTCCTGGTTCCTGCTTTCAATTTTTGTAATCAAACCATTGGAAAAATTAGAGGCGTTTAGCAGCCGTCTGCGCTGGCGCAGCCAACACAGCCCGGAAGAGCTGGTTCAAATTGAAGCTATCGCCCGGCGTGAAGACCAAATTGGCAACCTCTCGCGCGCGCTGCTGGTCATGAAAAAAGACACCGAAAAGCAGTTTGTGCAGCTTTCAACCTTGCTGGAAACAAGCAAAGCCGTGGCTTCATCACTGGACGCCACCGAGGTCATTGAAAACATTTTGGACCAGGTTCAGAATCTGTTTGGGGTCGAACGCTGCGCCGTGGTCATACTCGATATACGCGGTGATGTGTTCCGCATCCGCGCCAGCCGCGGTTTTTCCGAACCTTATGTACGCCAACTACGCATCGATCCGGCAGAACCCAATTCTCCATCCATGCGCGCGCTGAAAAACCAAATTCCAATCCAGGTTTCTGATACGGAAACCGACCTGGCCTTTGCCGGATTTCGCCATCGTTCACGCGCGCAAGGGTTCCGCTCGGTGCTCGCGATTCCGCTCAAAACACAGCACGCACCCCCGGCCGTGCTGCTGCTGTACAAAACGGAGCCGTATCGTTACAGCTACAGCGAAATCGAACTCGCTTCCAGCTTTGCCCACAATGCATCAATTGCACTGGAAAACGCCGCTTTGTATGCGCTCACCGATGAGCGTCTGCAGGAACAAACCCGCCGCCTGGAAGCGATTGTTGAGAGTTTAGATGATGGCCTCATCCTGGAAAGCACGGTTGGCCAGGTGCTATTTTGCAACCAACGCGCGTTAGACTTGTTAGGGTTACGCCGCCAAAACGCGCATGGGGCAGCTACGGCCGTTCTCATGCAAAAGCTTTTTTCTAAAGCAGTTGACCCGCAAACGGCCGTACAAGCTCTGGCTAATATGCGCGCCAATGAACGGCCGTCTCCGATTGAGCTTACTTTGCAGTTGGAATACGGCCGTTTGCGGGATGTACGCGTTCAATTCTTTGATGTGACAGACGCCAACGGCGATCTGCTGGGGCGGGGACAAATTTGGCAGGACATTACCAAAGACAAAGAAATCGACCGTATGAAAACCGCCCTGCTTTCTACCGTTTCCCATGAGCTGCGAACGCCGCTGGCCACCATCAAAGGATATGTCAGCACGCTGCTGGCCGACGATGTGCAGTGGGACGAGGCCGCTCAACAAGAATTCCTGGCGGCCATCAGCCATGAAACTGACCGGCTTACCCTCCTGGTGAAAAATTTGCTCGATATGTCACGCATCGAAGCCGGCATTTTACAAATCCATTGTGAACAATACACCGTCAATGATTTACTCAACCAAATTATTCATAGCCTGCAACCCCAACTTAAGCAGCGCCTGCGCCTGCAGCTAGACAGTAACCTGCCGCCAATCTGGATGGATGTGCCGCGCATTGGCACAGTCATACGCAATTTAGTAGAAAATGCCGAAAAGTATTCCCCGTCTGACGCCACTATCGATTTATCCACAACCCGTGACAATGGCGCAGTATTATTTTCGGTGCGCGATTATGGCCCCGGTGTACCCGTCGCTTTGCAAGGGAAAATTTTTGATCGCTTTTACCGGGTCGAAAATGGTTGGACGCGTCGTGTGGGCGGCGTCGGTTTAGGATTGGCTATTTGCAAAGGATTCGTAGAGGCGCATCACGGCAAAATTTGGGTCGAATCTGCCCAGGCCGGCGCCATCTTCCGCGTTTCCTTACCAATTGAACGCCGCTGCAAGGATTAATTTATGGCGATTACCAAAAAAATTCTGGTTGTCGATGATGAAAAACCATTACGTGACTTTATCAGCCGCAATCTAGCGGCGCGCGGATTCCAGGTGTTTGACGCCGCCAACGGGCTGGAGGCGCTGGCAATTTTTAATACTGAATCTCTGGATTTGATTATTCTGGATGTGATGATGCCGCATATGGATGGGCTGGAGGCGTGTCGCCGCATCCGGCAAAGTTCTATCGTCCCAATAATCATCTTAACCGCGCTGGGCGAAGAGTCAGACAAAGTTGCCGCTTTGGACATGGGCGCGGATGATTATCTGACCAAACCATTTGGGGTGGAGGAACTATTGGCGCGCGTGCGGGCTGTCATGCGGCGTTCAAAATGGCAAACGGCCGTTGCGCCTCGTGAAGTCATGCGCTATGGCGAAATTGAACTAAACCCCGCAGCGCTCACAGCCATCTGCCGCGGCCAACCCCTTAAGCTAACGCGCACAGAATTCGATTTACTGCAATTTTTCATGCGCCATGCCGGCAAAGCCTTACCCCACCGCTTCATTTTGCAGCAGGTTTGGGGCGCTGAATATGGGGATGAAGCTGAATATTTGCGCGTTTACATAGGCCGGCTGCGACGCAAAATTGAGCGCGATCCCTCGCAACCCGTCTACTTGCAAACAGAATATGGCATTGGATACCGGTTTGGGGAGTGATTTTTTACATTTTGTTTATTTTTCCCTCCTTTTTTTTATGCACTTTACACAACAATTTTTTAAAATGGACCATAGGAAAACCATGGATTCCTTGAGGAATTCACAAAAAAATACTGTTTGAGGAGGAAATCATATGTCAATCCGTCGATTTAGTTTATGGTTCACAATTGTTGTTATTTTTATGCTGTTGTTGGCTGCCTGCGGCGGCAGCACGGCCGAACCCGCCGCTGAAGCGCCAGCCGAAGCCCCTGCCGAAGCAGAAGCCCCTCAAGAAGAAAGCGCGCCGGCAGAAGAGGAGAGTGCGCCCGCTGAGGAAGAAAGCGCGCCCGCAGAAGAGGAAGCCAGCGCAGAAGAAGCGTCGGAATTTGCCGGAACCATCTTGTTGGGAGCGGCCGTTTCCGAAACCGGTAAATATGCGCGCGAAGGTAAAGACACCCGCCAGGGATACGACACCTGGGCAGAATGGGTCAACAATGAATACGGCGGCATCAAAATTGGCGACGATCGTTATCAAGTCGAAATCGTCTATTACGACGATGAAGGCGATCCGGATACGGCTACCAACCTCGTGGAACGTCTGATCACCGAGGATGAAGTGGACTTTTTGCTAGGCCCATATTCCAGTGGTTTGACCATGTCCACCAGCGCAATTGCTGAAAAATACGGCGTTATCATGGTTGAAGGCAACGGTGCGTCCGAAGATATCTTTGCACGTGGTTTTAAAAATATTTTTGCCGTGTTAACCCCTGCCGGAAACTATACTCAATCCGCCTTAAAATCATTGGCCGATCAGGGCGCTAAAAGCGTCGTCATCGCCTATGAAGATACAGCTTTCCCCACTTCTGTTGGCGTAGGCGCACAAAAATGGGCTGAAGAATATGGAATGGAAGTATTAGCTGTCGAGACATATCCTATTGATGTCGCCGATGTGTCCGCTATTATGACCAAATTCCGCGATCTGGATCCCGACGTATTTGTGGGCGGCGGTCACTTTAATGATGCGCTGCTCTTCGTACGCGCTTCAGAAGAATTGGGTTTTTCACCTGGCGCGATGGTTATCACCGTCGGCCCCAGTAATCCGGAATTCCCCAGTGAAGTCGGCGACTCCGCCAATTACATCATTGGCCCTACGCAGTGGGAAGCAACGATGTCCTGGGAGGATGAATACTTTGGCACCGCCGCTGAATATGCCGAAAGATACGAATCAATGTGGGGTGAACCGCCAACCTATCAGGCCGCGGAATCAACCGCTACAGCGCTGGCTTTGCAGCTGGCCATCGAACAGGCCGCCAGCATGGATATGGACGCAGTGCGTAATGCGCTCTATGACCTGGACGTCACCACCTTCTACGGCCCAATCAACTTTGACGAAACCGGCAAGAACGCCGGTAAACCGATGGGCGCCATACAAATTCAGGATGGCGTTATCAATGTCGTTGCACCGGAGGAAGCGGCCGTTGCCGATTTGCAATATCCCATGCCCCCCTGGGAAGAAAGATAAGTTTTAGCACCAGCCATTCAGTATTCAGTAATCAGTCAGTTTTGAACTGGTTACTGAATACTGCCCACCAAATTCATTTCTTCATAAGTGTTTGTCGCGGATTTGTGCGATGTTGATTTCAAAAGACTTTTCGCGGTATACCCAGCCCAGTTTAAGGAAATAAATCATGGATCAATTTATGCAAGCTATAATTAACGGCATCATGTTAGGCGGTTTTTATGCCGTGATGGTGCTCGGTTTTTCAATCATTTGGGGCGTTATGGGCGTTATTAATCTCGCTCAGGGGGAATTTGTGATGGCCGGCGCCTATACAACCTGGTTTTTGAACAAGCAGTTCGGTTGGGAGCCTTTTATGACGCTAATTGTGGTGGTTCCATTGTTTTTTGTGATCGGCTATTTGTTGCAGCGCATATTGATTAATCGGGTGATTGAACGGCCGTATCTCATTTCTTTGCTCGTCACTTTCGGCCTTGGAATCATTCTTTCCAATACTTTCAAACTCATCTTTACAGCAACGCCGCGCACGGTTGACACCGTGTTCAGTGGCTTTTGGCGCGTTGGCAACGTCACCATCCCCATCACCAAAACGATGATTTTAATTTCTGCGCTTATCATCATGGGAACCTTACACCTTTTTCTGCAGCGCACGCGCATGGGGAAAAGCATCCGCGCGGCGGCGCAAAATCGAGAAGCCGCCCGTATCGTGGGCATCGAAATCGGCGCAGTTTATGCTCTGACCTTCGCCATTTGCATCGCCATAACCGGCGCTTCCGGCACATTAATCAGTCCAATTCAACCCATTTACCCCTTCATGGGACCGGCGCTAACCCTTAAGGCATTCGCCATCACGGCCATGTCCGGTCTGGGCAGCATTCCAGGCGCTTTACTCGGCGGCATCGTCCTGGGCCTGATTGAAACTTTCATCGCAACCTATGTTCCCGGCGTCGGTACGAATCTGGGAATCATCGCATCCTATGTCATCTTGGTTGTTGTTTTAGTCACGCGGCCACAAGGCTTGTTTGGAGGACTCAAAGCAGCGGAGGCCCATTAAAATGAAAAACCTTGTACGCATCTGGCGCGAATATAAACTGGGATACTGGGGACTCTTACTCCTGATTCTAATTTTATTCGCCATCCCCCTTGTTCAGGTCATTGCGCCGGAAAGCAAATTGGTCACAAATTCGCTGTTGTTTTCTTTCACGCAATTATTCATGTTGATAACATTGGCGAGCAACTGGAACCTGACCGGCGGCTTTACTGGTTATATCGATTTTGGGCATGCGGTTTTTTTCGGTTTGGGCGCATACGGAACCGGCATCATGATGGTAAAATTAGGCTGGTCGTTCGTACCGGCGCTGATCATTGGCGCGATCGGTGCCGCAATCTTTGCCATTCTGATCGGTTCGGCTACGTTGCGTCTGAAAGGCCCTTACTTCTCGATCTCTATGCTGGGTACCTTTGTCGCGATGCGTGAAATTGTGCGTATTCTCAAGCCTATTACCGGCGGCGGTACCGGCTTAACACTGCCCCCTTACCTCAACCGGCCATTGTTTTATTATGTTATGCTGGTAATAATGATTGTCGTGGTCGCCTTTGTCTGGTGGTTGATTAAACGCACTGAATTTGGCGCAACTTTGATTGCGATCCGGGAAGACGAAATCGGCGCCGAAATGCGTGGCATTAATACCACCTTGAACAAAATCACGATCTTCTGGATCGCAGCCTTCTCGACAGGTCTTGTAGGCGGCATCTGGGCTTATCAAAATACATTTATTGATCCGGATGTGGTTTTCTTTGAGTCACGCACGGTTGAACTGGTGATGATGGTGATGTTAGGCGGCCTGGGCACAATTGCCGGCCCTGTCGTTGGCGCCACGCTCATTTACTGGCTGCGTGACATTTTATGGGCCAATCTACTCCAGTTCCATTTGCTTGCGCAAGGTTTAATTCTCATTTTAATCGTGCTGTTTGTGCCTGAAGGTATTGTGGGTAGTCTCACCGATTCCGGCACAAGCCTGGGTCGCCTTTGGGGTAAATATTTCGAGCCGCAATCTAAGAAAGCGCCGGCGGATGAAGCGGAGGCAATCACATGAACGCAAACAATGGCGATCAACGGCCGTTGCTTGAAGGGCGCAACGTCAGCAAATTTTTTGGCGGTCTGGCGGCTCTGACACAAGTTGATTTTTCGGTATATCCTGGTGAAGTTGTGGGCTTAATTGGTCCCAACGGCAGCGGAAAAACAACCTTATTTGATTGTTTAAGCCGTGTGCAGGATATCAGTGCGGGTCAGGTTTTTTTTAAAGGGACAGACATAACTAAGAAAAAACCATACCAGGTCGCCCATATGGGGTTGTCGCGCACGTTTCAGGTCATCCGGGTCTACAACAAAATGACGGTTTTGCAGAATATGTTGCTCAGCCGACAATATGGTGGGGTTGGTCTGCGAAATCTGTTTCGCCCCAGCCCGCCTGCTCTGGAAGAACGCGCGCGCCAACTGATCCACTTTTTGCTGCTTGACCGCGTTGTTGATGAGAAGGCCGGCAACTTATCGGGAGGTCAAAAGCGGCTGCTGGAAATCGGTATGGCATTGATGCCTGATCCTGACTTGATTTTGTTGGATGAAGCCACCTCCGGCGTCAATCCAACCTTAATTGAAACCATCAAAGATCGCATTAACGAGTTAAACCAGCATTATGACAAGACCTTTTTGCTGATTGAACACAATATTCAGTTCATTGGCGATTTATGCAGCCGCGTTTTTGTACTCAATTATGGGCAAAAATTGGCGGAAGGCACCCCCGAAGAAATTATGAATGATCAGTCGGTCATCGAGGCATATTTCGGCGCAGATGGAGGCGATGATGATGACTGGTAACGGTATTTCAAGCAACGGCCGTCCCATTTTGGAAATTCAGGATATTTACACCGGTTACCAGATTGACTTTGATATCCTCAAAGGCGTTAGTCTGCATGTCAAACCAGGTGAAATTGTATGCGTCATCGGCCCAAACGGCGCCGGTAAATCAACCATTTTTAAAGCCCTCTATGGCTTTCTCACCGTGCGACAAGGACGCATCCTATTCAATGATCAAGACATCACAAATATCCGTCCTCAAGATGCCCTGCGCGCCGGCATTACGATTGTGCCCCAACTGCGCAGTGTTTTTCCGCAAATGACCGTCTATGAAAATCTGGAAATGGGCATGTATCTCGAAAAAGACAAGGCGCGTATTCAGAAACGCATTGACTATATTCTGGACCTTTTCCCGCGCCTGAAAGAACGCGCCAAACAAAAAGTCGGCACCATGAGCGGCGGAGAGCAGCGCATGTTGGAAATTGGCCGGGCCCTCATGTGGGAACCCAAGCTGGTTCTGATGGACGAACCGTCGGCCGGGCTGGCCCCCTTGATCACAAAAATGATTTTCCACAACATTCGACGCCTCAATCGGGAAATCGGCCTGACCGTTCTGATGATTGAACAAAATGCACGCCAGGGATTAGAGATCAGTGATCGCGGTTATGTGTTAGAATTAGGGCAAAACAGTTATGAAGGCACAGGCAAAGAGCTGTTGGGCAACGAGGAGGTGCGCAGAGCTTTCCTGGGCGGTCGTTAATAATCCACGGGAAGATTAGGTAACCGCCAAATTTTTAAAAATGACTAACACCAACAAGGAGGAGAAACTTTCATGAAACATTATCTGGTGAAAGATTGGATGCAAACCAATGTCATCACGGCCGGTCCCAATATGGGCATGCTGGATGCACATAAACTCATGCGCCGTCATAAAATTCGGCGTTTGCCCATTACCAAATCAAACGGAGAATTGGTTGGCATCGTCACGCGCAGCGATGTACGCCAGGCAGAACCTTCTGAGGCGACAACCCTTAATGTTTGGGAAATGAATTACCTGTTGGCCAAACTGCAGCTACGCGATATCATGACCGATAATCCCTGCCATATCCATCCCAACGATTCTATCAAACTAGCGGCGGAATTGATGCACAAAAATAAAATCGGCGCGCTGCCTGTTGTAGATGATAATATGAAAGTGATTGGCATCCTCACCGAATCGGACATTTTCCGCGTTTTGATTGAATGGTTCAATGAAGACATGAGTGATATTGATGCAACTTGATCCCAATTGATATTTTTTTGGGGTAAAACTCAGGTAAACTGTAAAAATTTGTGAATTATCTGCAAGGGTGTCGCTTAACAGCACACCCTTTTCCTTTTATGGACAATCATCAAATTTTAGCGCAAACGCGTCCGCGTTTTTATTATGGCTGGGTAATTGTCGCCGTCTGCGGCGTAACGCTGTTGGTCACATTCGGCACGCGTCTTTCTTTCACCGTCTTTTTTGTAGCCTTGACGGAGGAATTTGGTTGGGCGCGCGCCAGCACGTCCCTGATTTTTTCAATAAGCATGGTTGTGTTTGCCGTCACCTCAATTAGCGCAGGCATGGCGCTCGACCGCTGGGGCGGACGGGTTGTATTTGCTTTTGGCGCCGCGCTGCTCTCTGTGGGTTTATTATTAAGCAGCCAGGTACAAACCTTGTGGCAGCTTGCTTTCACCTATGGCGTTGTTGCCGGGTTAGGCATTACTATTCTGGGACTTGGTCCACAGGCAGGTCTGCTGGCGGCCTGGTTTCGCCGCCGGTTGGGAACCGCCATCGGGCTGGCCTTTGCCGGTACGGGATTGGGAACCTTAACCCTAACGCCGCTGGTTGAGGTATTAATTACCCAGGTTGGCTGGCGCGCAGCATATCGCGTGCTGGCGCTGCTGGCGATTTTATTGATCCCGTTGATTGTGATTTTTTTACGCCGCAGCCCGGCAGTTATGGGATTGCAGCCAGACGGAGATTCAGCGGCAACGGCCGTTTCCCGCCATCGCTCGCAGCCAATCCACAACTGGACCATGCGGGAAGTCACCCATACGCTCTCTTTTTGGCTGGTTATCCTGGCCGCATTATGCGCAATTGGCCCTCTGCGCATGTTAACTGTTCACCAACTCGCTGTCGTGGTGGACGCCGGGTTCAACCGCCTCTTTGCAGCCGCTGTCATTGGGGGCGCAGGAGCCGTCACAGCCGCTGCATTTATTATTTTTGGCATTCTCTCCGACCGCATCGGCCGCCGGGAGACCTATGTGTTTGGTTCGATATGCCTGGTGGGCGCCATTGGCGTGTTGGGCAGCCTGCACAATTCCGATCAGATCGGCTGGCTGCTGTTATATGGTTTGTTACTGGGTATTGGGGAAGGATCGCGCGCTTCGCTGGTAACGGCCGTTGCCAGTGATCTCTTTCCCGGGCAGGCTTTGGGAGCCATCAACGGGGCCGTGGGTTCCGCTTTTGCAGCCGGAGCAGCCGTTTTTCCCTGGCTGGCCGGACGTATTTTTGACACGAGCGGGGCTTATACAAGCGCGTTTTTGATCGCAGGAACGGCCGTTCTCATTTCAACCGCAGCGCTTTGGCTGGCGCCGGTTTTTGCGCGACACAAATAAATTCGGCAGGGACACACCCGTGTGTACGCCCGGTTTTATGCGTTGAAAAAATGCCTGTGTTTGGCACGCCCGTATTTGCGCCCAGAGAATAGATACATTGGAAGAGGACAGACACGCGGGTCTGCCCCTACAAGGTGGACTTCAAAACCGTACCGGGGGCGGCGGCAGGCGTTTCGAGGGTTTGGCGGATCATTCCCGATTGTAAGCCGGAAAATATGCGAATCGACATCTGCGGCTGGGCAGCAGCCAGGTCCAACATGCTGCGCACCTTACTGGCCATACCGCCGGTCACATCCGTACCGCGCGAGCCGCCCAGCGCCGACGCAATCGCCGGCAAAGTCTCTTCCGTAATCAAAGACACAACTTCACCGTCCAAGTCCAATACGCCGGGCGTTTCACCCGCCAGCAGCAGCCAGGACGGCCGTATCGTCTCCGCCAGCGCCATCATGACCTCTTCCGTAGAAATAATAGCGCCGCCGCGAAGGACGTCAAAGGCGACATCGCCAAACACAACGGGAACCAGACCCGCCTCCAGCGCCATCTGCACCGGCTGAACCGCAATCGAAGTAATCTGGCCATCCCGGCATAAGGCAGAAGCGGAAGGCTGCAAGCTGAGCGCCGGCACGTCCGCAGCGAGCAGCGCATTGATAACAATTTTATTCAGGCGCGAGGCCGCCGCGCTGACTTCGGCAAAGCCGCGCCACTGTTCGGCCGTCGCCACGCCCTGCCGGGTGCCATATTTTGCCCCGGCCACATGACCAAAAGAACCGCTGCCATGCCCCAGCACCAGCCGCATGTTGGGCTGCGACTCTAATGCCTGCCTGATTTCGGCCGACACGCGCTGCAAAACATCTTCACGCACCAATTCGACGCCGGTTTTGTCGGTGATCAGGGAACCACCCAGCTTCAGAAATATGGTTGTCATGGGGTTGTTTTCACATGTTGAATGATAAAGTTTACGGCCGTTTCCGGCGCAGCGGCAAAAAACAACATCTCAGCATATTGCGGTTTGACATAGCCAGCCTCAAGAAAAGGCTGTATGGTTTGGGGCCACATTTCACCCAGCAAAACCAGCGGTCGCGGCTCAATTTCACCCGTCTGCAAAAAACTCCACGCCAGCGACATCTCCGACAACGTACCAATGCCGCCTGGCAACACGATCATACCTTCATTTTCACGCACCAAATACAAGAGTCGATCGCGCAAGTTGGTAAATCGTTTTTCCTCCACAATCCATTCGTTGGGCGCAATCGGGCGGAACTGCTCAATTTGATCCGAAGTAACCCCAATGACATGCCCGCCGGCGCTAGATGCGCCCTGGGAAACGGCCGTCATCGTGCCGACATATCCGCCGGTTGCAACCGCATACCCTGCTTCGGCCAGCAGTTGACCGACACGGCACGCCATTTCAAAATCCTCGTCGCCAGGCTGCGGAAGAGAACTGCCAAACACGGAGATAACCTGATAGTCAGGCGGCGGCATGGGGATTTCACCGGAAAACCATTGGCGCGAGATGCTTTGAACCGCGGCCGGTTGTTCCCACATGGGGACATGGCCGCATTCTGCCAGCTTTATCACTTCCCAGGTTGGACGCAGCGATTTTAGCTCATCCGCCTCTGCCACCGGAAGCACCTGGTCTTCTTCGCCCCAAATCAAACAGACCGGCTGCTGAATTTTGTCCAGGTAAGGCGCAAATTCCTGGAAAGCCAGCGCTTTGAGTACGTCGGCGGAGGAACGAGATTGAATATATTCCTGCACGTGCCGCTCCAGCATGCTTTCGGTGAGCTGTTCAGGGTCATAAAAAGGAGGCCGCAGCTGGCGTTTTGCAATCGCTGGAGTTTGGGAAACGGCCGTTCCCAAATCAACTAATCCCAACCAGATGCCCGCCTTCTTGACCAGATCGGGAAATTGATTCACGCTTAACAGCGCCGGCGCAATCAACTGCAAACGAGTAACGTCATGGGGGTCAGAAAGTGTATAGCTGGTCGCCAGCGCGCCGCCAAAAGAGTGACCCACCAGCGTAAAAGGGGGCAGCTCCAATTCGTCGGTGAAAGCGGCCAGCCATTCCACCAGATGAGCCAATGTATATGGTTTGGTGACTTCACTGGCGCCAAAACCAGGGATGTCAGGCGCAATCAACCAGAACTGGTCGGACAGTTCATGCATCAACTCCCGGTAGACATCCGCCGAACTGGTCATGCCATGCAGTAATACGATGGGACGCTCATCCGGCTCGCCGGCCGTGTAATACGCGGTTTTTACGCCCAGCGCATCGACAAATTGAGGTATAAAAGCTGAATATTGCAAGATTTTTTTCTCCAAACCAAAATCTGACACGAATTTCACGAATCGCACGAATTAAGCGCATTCTCTTCGTGTCGAAAAACTTAATCTACAGAGTCAGGTCTTCACTGTTGTTCAAGAAGCTGCGCGCAACTGCTTGAAAGGCTTGCGGTTGTTCAAGAATTGAAATGTGACCGCATTCAGGCAAATAATGAATTGTTGCATTGGGCAGCAAATGGGCCAATTTTTCTGCGTCGGTTGGCTGCACCACCGGATCATTTTCGCCCCACACCAGACAGACGGGCTGGTACAAATCCGGCAGCAACGGCCGTAAATCAAAAAACGCCGAAATCTTCAACACCTCCGCCGAAGCGCGCGCCTGCTCATAATCAAACAAGCGGCGCCGCCAGACGCTCTCATCCTGGCGTTCAGGCGCAAAAACAGGGGCCCGAATTTGCCGCCTGACCCATAACGACGACTGAGAGATTGCTGTGCCTGCATCCAGTAAACCCAGTTCAACCGCAATTTTCTTCAAATAGTCGGGATAGGCCGTATTGCTTAGAATAGAGGGCGCGACCAGTAGCAAGCGGTTAACCTGCGCCGGATAAGCAAGCGCATACGCAGCCGCCAGCACGCCGCCAAACGAATGGCCCATCAGAGCCACAGACGGCAAATTGAGTGCGCACAATAATGCATGCAGCCAGGCAACCAATGCGTCCATACTATACGGCCGAATCATGTCACTGTAACCAAAACCGGGGATGTCGGGCGCAATCAACCAGAATTGATCGGCCAGGCCATACAGCGTTTCGCGAAAGCTGTCCGCAGAAGTGGACATGCCGTGCAGAAGCAGCACGGGACGGCCGTTGCCCTTGCCTAGCATATAGAATCCAGTCCGCACGCCAGCTGCTTCTAAAAAATATCGCGGCGCTTCAGGAAATACCCGCATCAATGCAATCTCACCCCGGACCTGCCAAACCCGGCAACCGGCCCACCGAACGTGCATGGCGCACCCCGTTGCGGATCGCCTCGGCCACAATCTCAACCGCTGCATTGGCGACCAGATCAAAAGCCGCTTCTATCCGCCCAGTCGCCAGTGCAAAAGCAGTATCCCCGTCGTGGGTCGTATGCACCGGACGAATTGCGATCGCCATGCCGTCATGGGCGCGCTGCGCCAGGCGGTTGGCTTCGATTTTGTTAAGGGATGCATTGGTAAAAACCACAACAAGGGTCGTATTTGTGCCCAGCGGCGCAGGGGGCGTTTCCGGAAAGCGCCGGTATGGGTTCTTAGCAACTGCCCAACCATTTTCGCCATCACGCGCACCGGCCAGGACTGTGCCATCCGCATTCACAACGTCACCGACCGCATTGACGACAGCCGCCGCGCCAACAACCAGATCATCTATTTGTTCAACCGCCAGGCCAAACCCGCTTTTCATCATGCTCTCGAAACCCGACCACTTACCCACCGTGACCCCGGCTCCGGCGCCAACATTGCCCTGTTCTACCTGCTCAGCCGTCGCCGCCAGGCAGGCAGCATAACCCATCTCACTATCCGGCAATCGTTGACCCTTGCCAAGGAAAAGATCATACACCACAGCGGTTGGCGCCAAAGGAATCGGCCGTATTGGGGTTTTATGACCAATGCCCAGCTCCGCGAGATAACGCATGACGCCATCGGCTGCGGCTAACCCAAAAGCGCTTCCGCCGGTTAAGAGAACAGCGTTAATATGCTGGATCGGTTTATCAACGGCCAGCAGCGCCGTTTCCCGACTGCCCGGCGCCGGGCCGCGCACGTCAACGCTGGCGATGGTCTGTTGCGGGCAGAGAAAAACGGTGCAGCCTGTATGAAATTCCTCATTCGTTGCATGGCCAATCTTTAATCCGGCCAGATCAAATTGCATGAATGCCTCCGTGAGTCAATTTATCCTAAACAAAGCGTGGGCAGACACGTGGGTCTGCCCATATAAATTGCTAAGTTTGGGGTGTATTATACGAGAAAGGGGGGATTGGCGTAAACGGCCGTTTAGCGGCTAATTACAATTCGTCAGGAAGCGGCGCGCTGTAAATTCAGCTTGCCGAAATTGGGGAGAACCGGAACCTGCTGTAAAAAGGAGAATGCGGGCTGCACCGGCGGCTGGCCTGAATGCAGGTATTGTTCAACCAGACATTCATCCGCTCTGATCAACCATTCGCGCCGCACGGCCAGACGCGCTTCGGCGTAGCTGATGCCCATACGACGTGATTCATAGGCTGCCAGACGGTCGAGTAAGGCATCGGGAACGGCCGTTGTATCCAAATAATAGACCGGGACATCTCCCCAGCGCTGCGTGCAGGCGATGTGCGGCTGCGAATACTTTACCGGCAGTTGGGTGCGGCCAAAAACCTTTTCCCACAGCTTCAGGCGTTTTTCATCGGTTGGTGTTACAAAATAACGCATCTTTCAAAGCCTCGATTTCTAATTAAGAACATATGTTCTAATTATAGCATACTTTCGTTCTTTGTCTACTGTGGTTAGTTTTTGCATACTATGTCACTCCTTACCCACAACGGCCGTTTCTTTTGCTAAACTACTCTCAAACACACAAAGGAGAAATTTCCATGCCCATTTTGAACAATTATCAACAGTTTAACGGCCGTCATTGGGAAACCGGAACGGTTCATAATTATTTCGCCTATCGCGGCGTCAAAGCCCCCCACACCGGCCAGCCCTACAGCGAAGCGCTCTTAATGGGCGTCAGCGGCGGCATTGTAATAGGATATTTTTCATTTGCTTATGAAGGCTACGATCCCCAATGCAACATCCTGACGCGCAATACCTTTGATCCTTTTGACACGATGTTGCAGCGGCTGGGGGTGGTGCAATATCTCGAACAAACCAACAAACCGGACAAAGCCGTCGCCAATCTGCTCGACGCCCTCAACGACGGCGTCCCGCCCATTGTTTGGGCTGATATGTGGCTGCTGCCCTATAACGCCCTTGAATACGATAAGGGCATGTGGGGTATGTTTCCGATTGTCGTTTACGGCTACGATGCAAATGCTGGCCAGGTTCATATTGCCGATCGCGCCGCCGTGCCGCTGGTTGTTACACCAGAAGAAATGCTGGCTGCGCGCGCGCGGGTTAAGAAAACGAAATTCAGATTACTCACGCTCGATGCGCCCAACCCGGACAAGTTGGAAACGGCCGTTTCCGCCGGCATCTGGGACACCATCAAGCTGTACACTGAAAAACCACCCAAAGGATCAAAAAACAACTTTGGACTGGCAGCCTACCAAAATTGGGCCAACCTGCTCACCAAACCAAAGCAGCGCCAGAGCTGGGAAAAGGTTTTTCCGCCCGGCGCGCCCATGTATGCCGGGCTGACTTCCGCCTACAGCTTCGCGCTGCTCTTTGGCCAGGGCTTGCACCATGACGCCGACAGAAATTTGTACGCCGATTTCCTGGACGAAGCGGCCGTTATTCTCAACCGCCCTGCACTGAGTGAGGCCGCAGTCCAATTCCGTGCGGCTGCCGCAGCATGGCAAATCCTCGGCGGCGCGCTGCTGCCCGATGACGTCGCTCCCTTTGCTGAAGCGCGCGGCTTATTGGATCGCAAACACGACTTGTTCATCCGTCAGGGGGCAGCTGGGCTGGATGAGATACAACAAATAAACGGCCGTCTCGCCGCGATTCGCGCCGCCATGGAATCTGATTTTCCGCTGGAAGTCGCACGCGTCGTTGAACTACGCGAAAATATTGCGGCGCAGGTGCTGGCGGTTCGTGACGTGGAGGCAACGGCCGTTTCCCAACTGCGCCAGGCAATGGTCTAACAGCAAGGCATTCCATACTCCTGCATCAGGGCTGCGCCTTGACAACCACCGGCAGGTAGAGACGCCGGGCTTCTGCCCCACGACCCGCATGCCAGAAGCCTGGTTCGATCTGGTAATTGGCGCTGCCTGACAAACCGTCCGGCCACTGACCGAGTACATCGTCGATCTGGTAGTATGCCGAGCTGCGCGGCCCGCCCCCACCCGACAACAGATGCCAGCCCAGATCAAAGTGCGGTGATATTTGGGCCAGGACGGGGACGGCTAAGACCAGGACCAGCAGGAAGATCAAAACCCACATCCGGTATCTGTTCATTATTTACACCCCTACCAGCTCAGTTACGGCTTGAAGATCACAAACTGGAACGGAAGCTTTATCGAAGAGCCGTTGAGGTCATAAATCCCCACGCGTAACTTACCGGAATTACTCCATGCATTTGCAATGCCGCCTGAGATTGGCGTGACGACAGTCACATAAGATGGCCACTCATAATAATGACCGGCGATGGAAATCTCAAAGCACTGCCACGCCGAATTCCAACTGCTGGTCACGTTGCCGGTAGCCGCTGAAATGCTGCCATCCCCGTTGATGACCCCCGCCGCAATGGGGTGGAAGCCGCCGTAAATATGGTCTTGAAACTCATACTGCGTAACGAATTCGGGATGGGCTAGCATGGCGCTTATGGCCTCTTCATCGGTGTAGCGAGTGTGGTGGGCGCCGCCATTGGCGGTATGGCTACTGATAGCACCGGTCACCTCGCCGTCGCGGGCGATTGCTGCGGCAATGCGTGGTTCAGCCACCTGGCCGCTGGTGATGTCGCCGCCACTGTGATTATGGTCGCCGCCGCTCAGGCTGCCCTCGACGCTCAGGTTGCCGTCCACAACGACCGACCCGCCGGCGCGTAAGGCCTGGCCGCTGCCGCTGTTGCTCACGCTCAGCGCCGCACCGCTGCTGTTGGTCTGGATAGTCGCCCCCGGCGCCAGGCTGAGTGCGTAGGCCACGGGCAGCACCTGCTGGCGCGGCGCAGCCTCTTCATCGGTCCCCACCTTGATCCCCAGCCACAGCGCCTGGCCATTGAACAGGCCCTGGCTCAGTGGCGTGGCATCGCCCAAAACGGTGCTGAACAATCCACCCTGCACCGGCACATCCTTGGTTTCCGTCCATAGGGCGCTGCCGCCGGACGGTGCTGTGTAGAGCCGGAAAACCATCGTATAACTGCCATCTGCCACCGGCTCGCCCGAGCTTGGGTCGCTCAGCCGGCCCTGATACTGGAGCAGCAACGCGGTTGCCCCGGCAACGGCCGTGTCATCCTGAGCGCTAACCACAGCGCCAAGCAAAACTATCGTGACCATTATTACCGTCATGATTAAGAAAGTGTTTCTGTTCATCTGTTTTCAGCCCCCTTTTCAATTCATTATAAACAAACGGCTGCAGCGTTGATAGTGATAAATGTCATATGCATTCCAGCATGCGGAGAGTTGCTGACCTCTGCGCCGCCAGCTCATAGGTAATTGGCAGAATACCGCAAACAACCAATAACAATGAACTGGCCGCGATAGATAGTTCAAAAAATTCTTTTTTCAATTTTGCTCGCAAGAGAAGTTGCGGGTATTATAGCATCCACTGCAGTCATTCCCGACTAAAATCGGGCCCTCAACAACGCGCCCAAAAATGAAATTTTTCTGTTTTTGAATACAAATTAGGCAACACAGGTTGCAATCGGTGACAGAAAAATCAATTTCCCGATTTAAATTTTTGTGATCCCTTTATTGAGTTTGTTTGTGTGACTTCCTGCCAAATGTTTTTTCCGCAGAAGACAAAGGTATGCAAACTAACAACTTTTGGCCTAAATTGCCGCCATTCGCAATCAAATCCAGCCAACAACCAGCTTTTAGCGTCAAGAATAGCTGTCTTGCCAATCTGCAGGGCGGCTTTGTGATGTTCGGGTGCGGCAGAACACGCTTGTATTAAATTTGATGTTGGACCAGCCATATTTTCCGTTCATTCAAGTGAGGAGGAACGATGAATAAAGTTTCCGCTTTAAGATGGGGGCGTCTCCTGGGAGGCAGCCTGCTAATTTTGTCGATTGTTTTTCTATTTAGTAACGCAGCGGCCGTACAAGTCGCCGACCCAACCAGCGTTACAATTGCAGGCAGCCTGCAAAGTGAGCTGGGCTGCCCGGGGGATTGGCAGCCAGAATGTACCAGCACCCAGCTCATTGAAACAGGCAATGGGGTCTGGCGCGCTGTGTATACAATCCCTACCGGTGATTGGGAGTATAAAATGGCGCTCAACGGCGCCTGGGATGAAAGCTATCCGTCCGAAAATAAGGGGCTTTCGGTTGCCAGCGAAACGGCCGTTACCTTCTACTTCGATAACAAAACCACGGCCGTTGTCGACAGCGTCAACGATGCAGTGGCTGTAGCCGCCGGCAGCTTCCAGGATCAGCTCGGCTGTCCCGGTGTATGGCAGCCCGCATGCGTCAACACGCTTCTGACGGATGTTGACGGCGACGGAGTATATTCATTTTCCGCCGGTGGACTCGCCGCCGGCAATTACGAATTTAAAGTGGCGCTCAATGAAGCGTGGGACATCTCTTATCCCGCCGACAATGTGCCATTTACCATAGACTCCACCGCCGATGTGGTTACCATCACCTGGGACAGCGCAACCACCACTGTCACTGTGGAAGTGTCCGCTCCCCCGCAAATTGAATGGGTGGTTGCCGGTAACTTCCAGGACGATCTGCCCGCCTCATCTGCCTGCGGTGAATGGAATAATGCCTGCCCCGAAACAACCATGGAAGATAACAACGGCGACGGGGTTTTCCGTCTGGTAGGTGAAAATTTACCCGCCGCCTCCTACGAATACAAAATTGTGGAATCTGGCAACTGGGACAATGCCCATCCGGCCAATAATGTTCCTTTCACAGCCGACGGCAGCCAAATGCGCTGGTATTTCCAGCCCGGTCCCAATAATGTTGCCGACAACGCCAATCAATGTATTGCGACGGTTGTGGGGAATTTCCAAAGCCAACTGGGCGGTTCCGACTGGTCGCCAGACAACTTGCGCTCAATGATGTGGCAGGAATCTGCTGGCAGCGATTGGTATGCCTTCACCGCTACGCTCCCGGCCGGAAATTGGGAATATAAAGTTGCGCGTAATGAAGATTGGACCGAAAGTTATCCTCCGAATAATGTAGCGCTTGTCCTGGGCGCAGAAACGGCCGTTGCCTTCCGCTATAACTGTGTTACCAATGAAGTCCTCCACAGCACAGGCGGTTTGGAGCCGGGCGACGAAGATTTGGTGCGCGGCAGCCTGCGTACCGATCTGGCCAATGAACTTTTCTACTTCGTGATGCCCGACCGATTTGATGACGGCGATCCGGGCAACAACACCGGCGGCGATTTTAGCGGCGGCGTTCTGGACCACGGCTACCTGCCAAGCGACAAAGGTTACTATCATGGCGGCGACCTGGCCGGCCTGCAAGGCAAACTCGACTACCTTGAATCCCTGGGCGTAACGGCCATCTGGATGACTCCCCAGTTTACCAACCGCTGGGTGCAGGGCGACGGTACCATCGCCGGCTCAACAGCGGCCTATCACGGCTACTGGCAGATCGACTATACCCAGATTGACCCCCATTTTGGCAACAATGATGATATGCTGGCGTTAATCCAGGATGCTCATAGTCGCGGCATGAAAGTCTTTTTTGATATTGTAATCAATCACACCGGCGACATCGTCACGTATGAGGAAGGCGTCTTCACCTATCGCAACAAGACCGATTTTCCATATAAGAATGCTGATGGCGTCATCTTTGATGACCGCGACTATGCCGGTACAGGCGCTTTCCCGCCTCTGGATCCCGCCGTGAGTTTTCCCTATACGCCGGCTTTTGCCGCAGCGGAAGACGCCACAGCCAAGAATCCGGCGTGGCTCAACGACCCGATCTATTACCACAATCGTGGAGATTCCACCTTTACCGGTGAAAACTCGCTTTACGGCGACTTCTTCGGGCTGGATGATCTGTTTACCGAGCATCCAGATGTCGTCAATGGCATGATCGATATTCACAAGAATATGATCACCGAGTTTGATATCGACGGCTTCCGCGTGGACACTGTCAAGCACGTCAATGATGAGCTGTGGGAAGCATTTGTGCCCGCTATTCTGGATCATGCTGCGACGCAGGGCAATGCGGATTTCTTCATCTTTGGCGAGATATTCAGCGGCGATCCCGCTTTCACGAGCCGCTTTACCACGGAGCTGCCCTTCCCTTCGGTGCTGGACTTTGGCTTTGACGGCGCGGCGTCCAACTTTGCCGCCCGCAGCGAGCCCACGGACCAAATGCGCGACTTCTTTACCGGCGATGACTATTACACCGACGACGACAGCAACGCCTACGGTCTGGTCAAATTCATTGGCAACCATGATAACGGCCGTTTCGGCTATGTGATCGACAGCAGTAATCCCGGCGCAGCCGATGCGGAACGCGTGTCGCGCGCCGAGTTAGGGGTTGCGCTTTCCTACTTCTCGCGCGGTATCCCGCTGCTCTACTACGGCGACGAGCAGGGCTTCACGGGGGACGGCGGCGACAAGGACGCCCGGCAGGATATGATGCCCAGCCTGGTGCCGTCCTACAACGATGACAATCTGATCGGCACCAACGCCACTACGGCTGACGCCAATTTTGACCAGACCCACACGCTGTACCAGACCTTCAGCGATCTCGCCCAGGTCCGCGACGCCAATATGGCGCTGCGCCAGGGCGTCCAAATCCATCGTTACAGCCAGAACAGCGCCGGCATCTACGCTTTCTCGCGCATCGACCCGGTTGAACGCGTCGAGTATCTTGTGGTGTTCAACAACAGCGAAAGCGCCGACGCGGCCGAATTTGCCGTCGGCACGCCGGGGACATCTTTTACTAAAATCTACGACAGCGACAGCAGCGATTTGACCATCAACAGTAATACTGTTTCGGTTAGCATGGTGGG
Organism: uncultured Chloroflexia bacterium; assembly: GCA_963701435.1. Lineage (GTDB taxonomy): Bacteria > Chloroflexota > Anaerolineae > Promineifilales > Promineifilaceae > JAACFF01. The sequence goes on from CAVPAL010000007.1 coordinate 892,919, forward strand.
CTTGAGTTCGGCCGTTTACCGCGCCGACAGCGGGCTGCCGGCATCCACGTCCGCGCCCGGCATCAGCATGAATACACCGGCGGCTGGCTCTGAAGTAAACGGCCGTATCGAAGTTGGCGCTACCGTCAGCTCAGATGCATATGCTGAAGTGACTTTCGCCGTGTCAGTAGACGGCGGCGAATATATGGTCATTGGCACGGACGACAATGCCCCTTACCGTGTCTTCTATGACGTCAGCAGCCTGCCAGCCGGCAGTGAATTAACGTTTAAGGCAATTGTCAACGAAGATGGCAACCTCAACGCCGACAAAGTGACCGTCACCGTTGGTGAGGAGACGCCCCCACCCGGCGGCGGCAGCGGCGCTTACGCCGTGATCCATTATTTGCGTGATGATGGCGACTATGGCGATCATACTATTGAGCCATTCGACTTCAATAATTACTGGGGCTTGCACCTATGGGGCGACATAGATGAAACAATCGAATGGACAGCGCCGAAGCCGTTTTTGGGTGAAGATGAATACGGCCGTTTCGCCTGGGTCAAATTGGCCGACAACGCCAGTGAAGTCGGCTTTATTGTCCACCGCGGCGACACAAAAGACGGCACTGACGACGATCGCTTCTTTAACCCCGGCGTGACGCCCGAAATCTGGCTGAGCCAGGATGATGCCACGACTTACACCTCACAGGCAGAGGCCCAAGGCTACGTGACCGTGCGCTACCACCGTGAGGACGGCGACTACGGCACGCCTAGTCCCGATTTCAATACCTTCTGGGGTTTACATTTGTGGGGTGACGCAATTGCCGATGGCGTTGGCACAGAGTGGACCAGTCCACGGCCGTTTGACGGCGTTGACGATTATGGCGCGTACTGGAATGTGCCTATCAAGGCCGTGGATGCGCCTGTTAACTTCATTATCCACCGCGGCGATGCAAAAGACCCTGGCCCGGATCAGAGCTTCATTCCTTTCGACAACGCCGCAGTTTGGATACAGTCCGGCGTTGAAGCTATTTACCCAAGTCGCGGCGCGGCAGACAACACAGTCTATCTGCGCTACCATCGCGCCGACGGCGATTATGGCGACTATACCAGTGAAAACTTCAACGATTTCTGGGGCATGCACGTCTGGACCGGCGCCGCCAATCCGAACCCGGCCTGGCAGCAGCCAGTAAAGCCGGTAGATTTCGACATCTTCGGACCAATTTTCAACGTGCCGCTGGTCGAAAATGCAGCCGAATTAGCCTATATTCTGCATCGCGGCGATACAAAAGACCCTGGTAATGACCAGATCCTGATGTTGGACAAATGGGGATATGAAGTCTGGCAGTTGGAAGGCGAAGGACCCAACCATCCTGATGATCCGCACTACGTCTTGCCCGTACTGGGCGCAGCCGGTGCCAATCCTGGCAATATCAACCAGCAAAGCGCCTACTGGGTGGATGAAAAAACCATCGCCTGGGCCGCCGCAACCAGTCCGAACCTGACTTATTCACTGCATTATGCGCCCGAAGGCGGGCTGGAAGCCACGGCCGATGGCATTACGGGCGGCGGCAGCATACCGCTCGCGCCGGGTTCGCTGAGTGATGTTATCAAGGCCAAGTTCCCCCATCTGGCAAATCTGCCGGGACTCACGATTGATGATGCGGATCTGGCATTGGTTCCTGATATTCTGAAGGGACAAATCGCGATTTCGGCCGTAGATGCCGAAGGCATGTCGGTTGATGCAACCGGTCTGCAAATTCCAGGCGTACTGGACGATCTGTACACTTTCAACGGCGACCTGGGCGTATCCTGGAGCGACGGCGCGCCGACGATTCACGTCTGGGCGCCAACGGCAAAATCAATTACCTTCCATCTCTTCGATGACAGCGATCCGACCACGGCGAGCACCGTCATGGACATGACACTGGATCCTGCTAGCGGAGTGTGGTCGATTCCCGGCGACTCGTCTTGGAACGGTAAGTACTACCTTTACGAGGTGGAGGTCTACGTACATTCGACGGGACAGGTCGAAAACAACCTGGTCACCGATCCCTATTCAGTCAGCCTGGCCATGAACAGCACGCGCAGCCAGATCGTCGATCTGGACGATGCAACGCTTAAACCGGCCGGTTGGGATGCCACGAGCAAGCCGGAACTGGTCGCGCCGGAAGACATCAGCATTTACGAGATTCATGTACGTGATTTCAGCGTCAATGACGACTCGGTGCCCGAAGCCTTGAAAGGTACTTATAAGGCCTTCACGCTGGAGGACACCAACGGCGTCAACCACCTGCAAGCGCTGCAAGCAGCGGGCCTGACGCATTTGCATCTGCTGCCCGTTTTTGACATCGCCACAATTAATGAGAACAAAGCAGAATGGCAGGAAGCAGACTGGGGTGATCTGGCGACGTATGATCCAGATTCCGACCAGCAGCAGGCGTTGATCACTCAATATGAAGACCTGGACGGCTTTAACTGGGGCTATGATCCCTTCCACTACACGACGCCGGAAGGCAGCTACAGCACCAACCCCGACGGCTCGACGCGCATTGTCGAGTTCCGTGAAATGGTGCAGTCGCTAAATGAAGATACCGGCCTGCGCGTGGTTATGGATGTAGTTTATAACCACACTAATTCTGCCGGACAGGATGAGAAATCCGTCCTGGATCGCATTGTGCCCGGTTACTACCACCGCCTGAACGACAAGGGCCAGGTCGAGACAAGCACCTGCTGTCAGAACACAGCCAGTGAACATAACATGATGGAAAAACTGATGATTGACTCATTGGTTACCTGGGCCAAAGAATATAAGGTCGATGCATTCCGTTTTGACCTGATGGGCCACCACATGAAGCGCAATATGCTCAATGTGCGCGCTGCGCTGGATGGCTTGACTCTGGAAAATGACGGTGTGGATGGCAGCGCGATCTACCTCTACGGCGAAGGCTGGAACTTCGGCGAGGTGGCCGACAACGCGCGCGGTGAAAACGCCACGCAGTTGAATATGGCCGGCACGGGCATCGGAACGTTTAGTGACCGCCTGCGCGACGCAGTGCGCGGCGGCGGCCCCTTTGACGGCGGCGACGATCTCGTGCGCCGGCAGGGCTTCGCCAACGGCCTCTACTACGATCCCAATGCGTTGAACGATGGCTCACAAGACGAGCTGGATACCTTGCTGCTGCTCAGCGACCAGATCCGCGTGGGTATGGCCGGTAATCTGGCTGATTACGAGTTCATCGATCGCAACGGCAACCTGGTAACGGGCGCGGATGTGGATTATAACGGCCAGCCATCCGGGTATACGCAGGACCCGCAGGAAGATATCACTTATATCTCCAAGCATGACAACCAGACGCTGTACGACAACAATACGTATAAGATTCCGCTGAGCGTATCGATTGAAGATCGTGTGCGCGTACAGAACGTCGGTCTGTCCACAGTCTTGCTGGGTCAGGGCGTGCCCTTTACGCATGCGGGCAGCGATCTGCTGCGCTCGAAATCGTTTGACCGCGACAGCTTTAACTCCGGCGACTGGTTCAACAAGCTGGACTTCACATATCAGGAAAGTAATTATGGCGTGGGTCTGCCCGTAGCAGGTAAAAATCAGGATAACTGGACTCTTATGCAGCCCCGGTTGGCTGATCCAGCGCTGAATCCAGATGCAGACAGCATCATGTTATCGGCTGCTTTGTTCCAGGAACTGCTGGCAATACGCGAAAGCTCGCCGCTGTTCCGCTTGCAATCGGAGGCAGAGGTGCAGGAGCGCGTTTTGTTCCACAATACCGGGCCGAACCAACTGCCCGGCTTGATTGTGATGAGCATTGATGACGCCGAGGACACGGCCGTTGACCTGGATCGCCATTACGAAAACATCTACGTGGTGGTCAACGCCAATGACGAGGCGCAAAGTTTCATGTCCGGCGATGCAGCCGGGCTAAATCTGGCTTTGCACCTTGTGCAAATGGACTCGGCCGATCTCCTGGTGCAAACCAGCAGCTTTGATTCCGCGAGCGGCATGTTTACTGTGCCCGGACGGACAACGGCGGTATTTGTCCTGTACGAATCGCCCGTGAGTCTGATAGATGATCTGATTGACCAGATTGCAGAGTTGGAAGACCAGGGTGTACTCAATAAAGGTCAGGCCAACGCGCTGACCAAGAAATTGGAACAGGCAAAGAAACAACTGGACAAGGACAAACCCCAACAGGCCATCAACGCCGTGAACGCGTTTATCAATCAGATCAATGCATTCTCTGGCAATGTGCTGCCTGAAGAAACGGCTGCAGAGTTAATCATGGAAGCGGAGATGGTCATCGCTGCTATCCAGGCCGAAAGCTAAAAGAAAATAGACCCCAAAATGTAGAAACGGCCGTTTCCTGGGACCTTCGACAGGGAAACGGCCGTTTTATTTGATTGAGTTTCGTCAGCGCCTATTTTTGCTGCGCTGAAATCCCATCACATGTTCCTTGAGCGCTGGGTGCAACAAGACGATCTTCAGAAGCAGATTCCTCACGACGCCTGGACGCCTTCTTCGTCTGATGCGTTTTGTTGAACCGTGTCTGAAAAAACATGGATGCCAGATGTATCAATGGCCGGAACCAGGCTTATCAGCGTTTGACCGGTTCTGGGCAGGGGCTGGTAATCATTGGTGTATATATACAATTTTCCCCTTTCGCCAATCAACAAAAGCGGAACAACCTGGTTATTGTAGAGAGATTGGTAAGCCGGGTAATCAAAATTTTCTGTCAACTTGGTGACCTGAATGTCGGACCCACTCTCCAGTTGACGTTGTATTTGCCCGCAAGTGATTGTGGTTCCAAAAAGCACTCGACCCCGAAAATGTTGGGCGATAGCTTCATTTCCATTGGCCAGGTTTTCATTGGCTATCTGGTACACATCTGCGCGCCCAAACACCTCCTGAAATTGCAGCACAGTTAGGGAATTGACTTCATTATTTGTCGTCATTGCCATCATACGGCCAATACCGGCCAGATCAATCTCATCCAAAATGGCTTCGGAAAGGGCATCCCCATGAATGGTAGCAATCCCGGCCTTTGAAAAGGGGACAAGCTTGTTCGGATCGTTGTCAATTATTGCCGTGCGAAAGCCGTGTTCGTTTAAAATCTTGGTCAGTAAATAAGCAATTTTGCTGGCGCCCACAAACAGGACGCCCTGCGGATCCCGTTCTGAGAGGCCTAATCGCACCGCTACCGGGCCGGCCGTCAGACCGTAAAAGGTGACGGTTGCTACAATAACCAGGAACGTCATCGAGACCAACTGCTCGGCCCCGGAATGGCCTGCGCCTGCTAATTCAAAGGCAAAAACGGAAGCCACTGAGGCGGCCACAATACCACGCGGCGCCATCCAGGAGAGAAAAATTCTTTCCTTAATGGTTAATTCTGAGCGCCAGGTTGATAGAAAAACAGACAAGGGTCGCGCGACCGCGATCAGGATAACCACAAAGGCGAAACCCTGCCAGCTAATGACAGGGCTGATCTGGTTTAGGTCCAGACGCGAAGCCAGGACAATAAAAAGGGCGCCAATCAGGAGAACTTGCAGATTTTCCTTGAATTCGACAATATGTTTGATCGGCACCAATTTTTGGTTGGCCAGCACGATCCCCATAACCGTGACCGTGAGCAGACCCGCTTCCGGGTGTATTAAATTGGAAATGGCAAAAGCTGCGACGACCATCAACAAAGTCATGCCATTGTGTAGATGATCCGGCACCCAATAGCGCCGGAATAACAAAATGATGATCCCGGCAAATAATAGACCACCAATAAGGCCAATAAGGAGCGTTTGCAGGACGCCCAGCGCGATCACGCTTGGCGCCTGACTAAATTCTCCTTCCAGTATCGCTTCAAAAATCAGCACCGCTATGATAGCGCCTACGGGATCGATCAGAATGCCTTCCCATTTAAGCACTGTGCCCACTTTTCCTTTCGGGCGGATTTGCCTCAGAAGGGGTCCAATCACAGTCGGCCCGGTGACAACAAGAATTGCTCCTAGCAATACAGAAAGCTGCCAATCCATTTGGATCAGGTAATGGGCGGCCAATGCAGCAATCAACCCGGTGACCAGAGCGCCGATCGTAATTTGCCGGAAGATCACGTTGCTTAATTTTGGCAGCTCAGAAAAGCGCAGGCTTAAACCACCTTCAAATAGAATGATGCCCACCGCAATCGAAACGAGCGGAAACAGCAGTTCGCCAATCGTTTCATCCGGATTGATTAAGCCGGTAACGGGGCCGGCTAAGAATCCAAGCAGGAGCAAAAGCAAGATCGAGGGCAAGCGTAACCGGCCGGCCAGCCATTGCGCGCCAATGCCCAGCACAATGATACCTGTAATGGTCAGTAGGGATTGTTCTGTCATAAAATTATTCCTTGCTCAGCCGCTCGATAATGATTTCGCAATTTGACATTTATTTATCTCACATACCACATAATGAATACAAATAGCTTAACAATAGACTATTATCAACAGATTGTCAATGTATTGTCTCAAATAAATATAACAAATGTCGCGCTTTCTTGTTTTGATAGGCCAAAATTTTAGGCATTAACGGCCGTATGCATATAATTTTTGCACAGTTCAGCTTGCGATTTGTGTCACGCTGGCGGCAGAAAACCAGGCTGCGCGCTGGCAGGCGATGGCTGACTTCTACGCCCAACATGGGCTGTTGAATGAACGGGTCATAGCCGTAGCTATCAACGCGATGTTCTAACAAATAGCTATGTCAGGTTTGGGCACGTTTTTGATAGAATTACACCCTTACGCTAAGGTTACGGCATGTTTCTGAATTATCCTTTTACCTTTTGGGCAACGGCCGTTGTCGCAGTCATTTTTTTAGGAATTGCCAAAGCCGGCTTCGGCGGCGGACTTGGCTTCCTGGTGACGCCCTTAGTCGCGCTCACGATTCCGGTCGCCGACGCCGCTGCGCTGCTGCTGCCGCTCTTTATCATTACCGATTTGCTGACCGTGCGCCAATACAAGGTCACCTACGACCGCCCCAGCATCAGCCTGATGCTGCCGAGCGCCATCATTGGCATTGTTCTGGGCGCCCTATTATTTAGCACCCTCAGCCAGAATGACCGCGCCATGCAGATTGGAATCGGCTTGCTGTCGCTGGTTTTTCTGCTTTATCAAATCGGGCGGGCGCAAATTTTGGGTGTATTGGAAGCCCATCGTCCTCCCAAACCGGTTGGCATCGTATTAAGCGTCACGGCCGGTTTTACATCCACGCTGGCGCATGCGGGCGGACCGCTGGCGACAATCTACCTGCTGCCGCAGCAGTTGCCGCGCCAATTATTTGTAGGCACGATGGTGCTTTTTTTCACGGTCGTCAATCTAATCAAATTGATTCCGTATGGGTTTTTGGGTCTGCTGCGCGTTAGCAACGTGGGCGTTGTTTTGATCCTGGCGCCTTTATGCCTGGTGGGCGTCAAGCTCGGTGTGTATATGAACGGCCGTTTTAACGACAAATGGTTCAACCGCTTCATCTACTTCATTCTTTTTCTAACCGCAGTACAGCTAATTATTGGAGAAAGCCTGCTCAACTTTTTCTTTTGAATTGTGGGCAAGGGCTGCTCTCCAGTCCGCGCCCGCTCGTGGGCCGCTGAAGACAGCGGCTCGCTGAGGACAGCGGTTCGGTGAGGACAGCGGTTCGGTGAGGACAGCGGTTCGGTGAGGGTAACGGCCACGGCCAACCGTATTCTTTTAGAAAGATTCAAAATTAGCGGTATCAGCAATTCAACGTATAATCGCCGCCTGTGAAAAAAACAGCCCGAATTATCAAATTAATCGCCATTGGCTTAATTGCAGTCGCAATTGTTTATCTGGTCTACCGGGCCGCCGTCTATCTGCGTTATCTGAATGATCCGCGCAGCCAATCCTTCCTCCAATGGGCCGGCGGTGATTCGGCCGCGCGCGACGAACTTATCACGGTACAGCGGGATACCTGCCCCGACGCGCCCTTTATTTTACCCGCCGATGGCTTCGTTGGTCTTTTGTATGCAGATCCGCGCGGCCCCTACTCCAGCCGCAGCCCCCACCAGGGCATTGATATTTTCAGCAACACCGATCCGGGTATCACGCCGGTTTATGCCGCCTATGATGGTTATGTAACCCGCGAAGAAAGCTGGCGCAGCACACTCATCATGCGCGTTCCCGAAGACCCGCTCAGACCTGGAAATCCTGTCTGGTTATACTACACCCATATGGCCGACCGCGAAGGTAATGATTTTATCGAGGATGTTTTCCCACCGGGAACAAGAGAAAAATTTGTCGAACAAGGCACGCTGTTGGGCTACACCGGTGATTTTAACGGGGACTCTGTCCGGGATGTATGGGTGCATTTGCATTTTTCGCTTGTCAAGGATGACGGCAACGGCCGTTACACCAACGAACTCGATTTTTCCAACACGCTCGATCCCTCCCCCTATTTGGGCATGACGCTCAACTATGCATGCGCCCCGGCCACTGCCGGCTGCACGCCCGATCCGCTCTGCCAACCGGAATCAAATTGAAGTCCTCAGCTCTGATGATAGAAGGTTTCAAAAGGTTTGCTTATTCAGGTAACGATTTAGTGACAAAACGGCGCGCTGTTTCGGCCAACACGGCCGTTCCCACCGGCAGCAAACGTTCATCAATATCAAAAATATCGGTGTGATGATTGCGCACAACCCCGTCAGGCGTGGCGGCTCCCAGCATAAACATCGCCCCTTTGGCCTGCTGCGTCATATAAGCAAAATCTTCAGCGCCCATGCCAAAATTGGCTTCCACAACGGCCATATCTCCCAACAGCTCACGCGCCACGCTGCGCATCCAGCCATTGACTTCAGCGTCATTAAACATCGCCGGATATCCTTTATTGATCCGCAGCTCATAACTGCCGCCCATCAACTCGCTCAACCTGAGCGCTTGTTCGATATCCGCCCATAACTGTTCACGCACCTGGCTGTCATGCGAGCGCATGGTGCCCTTCAGCGCCACCTCATTGGGGATGACGTTGTGAATCCGACCGCCGCAAACCTGGCCTAAACTGACGACGCAGGGCGCAGTGGGATCGATACGACGGGAGGGAATGGCATAAAGCGCGTTGAGAATTGGCCCTAACATGAAGAGGGGATCGCTGCCAGTATGCGGATAGGCGCCATGAGCGCCGTCACCTCGAACCCAGGCGTCAAATGAATCCACAGCCGCCAGGCTAAATCCATCTTGAAAATGAAGTAAGCCGCTGGGTTTGTTCGAGAGGATGTGCAGGGCGATCACGGCATCAACCCCTTCGAGTGCGCCATCGTTGATCATCGCCGTTGCGCCGCTGACGCCATTTTCGTCGAAGGCTTCCTCAGACGGCTGAAAAAGCAGGCGCACTGTACCTTGCCACTCATCCTCCAGAAAACTTTGTTGCAGCAAATGGGCCGTTCCCAGCAAGATCGCCGTGTGGGCGTCATGGCCGCAGGCGTGCATCACGCCCTCGTTTTTAGATTTGTAGGGGACATCGCAGTTTTCCTGGATGGGCAAGGCGTCCATATCGGCGCGGATGGCAATCGTTGGCCCCTGGCCATTACCGATCTGTCCAACGACGCCGGTACGGCCGATTCCCGTCTGCACGCTGATGCCCAATTCCATCAATGTATCGGCGACGAGAGCGGCCGTTCGATATTCCTGAAAACCCAATTCGGGGTGTTGGTGAATATCACGCCGCAAACGCGTCAGTTCGTCTGCCAATGTTTGAGCTTTTGTTAACATAAATCCTCCTGATCTTTTGTGTAAATCTTCGTAATTCCATGCTTGAATACAGATTCATGCTAAAGTGAAAAAACTTTGAAACCAAGTGTTTTTTGACAGGAATAACTCGTGGTTTCTAGCTAATTTCACTTTAATACCTCGACTTTATGATTTTGAGGAGTCTGCATTCTCAAATGCGGACTGGCATCTGAGGATGCCAACTCCTCATTGCCATGCTCCACAGAGTATACAACATTTGCAGCATCTAGCGGCTCGTCACAGATACCGCAGTTTTGCCAGAGATCACTACGGAAGCACAACTCATCTGCATAGGTTATCGTATAATCGGGCCTTGCTCCTGGCCGTAAAACTTCATCAGGTCGGCTATCGGCGGCCAATACTGATTTGTTTTGCAAACTGAGTGCCGGTGACGGCCGTACCAAATGCATTGCCAATATCGCTAAAAGCCATACAATTCGACCTTTATAACAAGAGGAAATTCGTAATCCCACATTATCCTGACGGAAAAAAGCCTGATGATCCTTTGCTGTGGTGAAGCCCTGATAGATTTTGTCCCCTTAGCACACCTGAACGCCTATCAGCCCTGCCCTGGTGGATCCGTGTTCAATATTGCGGTGGGTCTGGGTCGGCTGGAGGTCCCGGTCGGCTTCTTTTGCAAGCTGTCAACCGATTACTTTGGCGATCTGCTGCTTAACACCCTGGCCGCCAACGGCGTAAATACCGACGCCTGCCTGCGGGAAAACGGCCCCACAACTCTGGCCTTTGTCAGTTTGCCCCAACGCGATGGCGCTGAGCCGCGTTATATGTTTTACGCCAACGACACCGTCGACCGGCTCCTGGCCGAAACCGAACTTCCTGACCTGCCGGAAAACATCCAGGCTTTACATTTTGGTTCTATCTCGCTGGTAATGGAACCGGGCGCGACAGCTTTGGCTGCGCTGATGCGGCGGGAAAGCAGGCGGCGCATCATCTCGCTGGATCCCAATGTGCGTCCCGGTTTAATTCCCAACAAAACCGCCTATCGCCAAAATTTTGAATCTTGGACCGGCCTGGTTGATATTCTGCGTCTCAGTCAGGCTGATTTCGACTTTTTGTATCCGGACGAAGAGCGGGAACGGGTTATCGGCCGTTGGTTCGAGATGGGGATCAGTTTATGTATCCTCACCCTGGGCGCTGAAGGATCGATAGGCTATACGGCCGCCGGGAAAACGGCCGTTGCCGCCGCGCCGCAAATAACGGTCGCCGATACCGTCGGGGCAGGCGATTCGTTCCTGGCTGCCGTCCTGGCCTTTCTCTACGATGCCGGAAAGCTGGATCAGAAGGAACAACTTCGAGACTTGTCCACAACAGAATTAAAAAACTGCCTGGCCTATGCCGGTCGAGCGGCGGGGATAAACTGCTCGCGTCAAGGCGCCAACCCACCCACCAAATATGAAATGGAAACAAACTATGCCTGAAGGCACATCCACATTACGGCTTTATCTGGACACAACCGACGTGTCTGTCTGGCAGCGTTTGCTGCCCACGGGTTTATTTTACGGAGTCACGACCAATCCGAAACTGCTCACCGAGGCAGGCATCCCTTGCACCGTGCAAAATCTGGCCGATCTGGCGGCAGCCGCATTTGACCTTAAGGCCCAGGAAATTCATCTGCAAGTTTGGGGGGAGGACACAAAGTCGATGTTATGCGTTGGCCGGGAACTGGCCGCCATTGATCCGCGCGTGAGCGTCAAAATGCCAATTACACGGCCAGGCATTTTATGCGCCAAAGAACTGATCGAAGCGGGCAACCGGGTTACGTTAACGGCCGTTCACGCCGCCAGTCAGATGTTAATCGCGATAGCATTGGGAGCCGCTTATGCCGCGCCCTATTTGGGACGGATGAGCGACGCTGGTCTAAATGGCGTTGGCGAACTGCTCGCCATGCAGCAGATGATCCATCACATGGCCAGCCCGACCCGCCTGCTGGCTGCCAGCATTCGCCAATTATCCGACCTCACCACCCTGGCCCAACACGGATTGGATACTTTCACCCTGACACCCTCGCTGGTTGACGACCTCCTGGAAAATCGGTTGACCAATCAAGCTGCGGCCGATTTTGAAGCGAAAGCTAAAGGAAACGCGTAGACAAGTTCCGTTTCCATCTGACGCCAAATCACAGTATATGAACAAATTGCCGGCCATCGTGGGTATATTGCTCCTGGTAGATAGTCTCCACTTCGTCTTCGCCCGTTTGTTATTGCCCTACCTGCCGCCGGTCACCTCTTCTTTTTATTACATGACGGTGGCGACGGTAGAGATTGCTGTGTTTGCTGCCGCGCGCCGCCAAATAGATTGGCAAATATTCCGCGAAAATGCCAAATTTTTTCTTTTCATCGGCTTTTTAATTGCCGCTGCGACGGCGCTGAGTTTTACCGCCGTCGCCTACATTGATCCGGGCACAGCGTCATTAATCGCCCGCATGAATACAGTTTTTGCGCTGGGGTTCGGCATCTTATGGTTGCAAGAACGCCTGGCGCGCGGAGAGCAGATCGGCGCTTTTGTCGCTGTCATCGGCGTGTTTATCATCAGTTTTCAATTCGGTGATACGAGCGGCTTTTTGTGGCTGGGTACAATCTTGGTGTTGAGTTCTAATTTTGCCTACGCGCTGCATGCCGCTACTGTCAAGCGGCAGGGTGAGAGAATCGACTTTACCAACTTTTTCTTGTTTCGCATGGCGACTTCCATCCTGTTTTTGTTTATTTTTGCCGTATGGCGCGGCGAGATGATGTGGCCAACAGGACGAGAGGTATGGTGGATTTTGTTGCTGACGGGCACAATAAATGTAACCATCAGCCGCTCATTGTATTACCTGGTACTGCGCCGTTTCAAACTGAGTATTCTCACGATTTTGTTGACGCTTAGCCCGGTCGTGACAATTTTGTGGTCGCTGGCGTTATTTGGGGAACGGCCGTCCCTGCAAGGGCTGCTGGGGGGAACGGCCGTTATCCTGGGCGTCATCCTCGTCACCATGAGCAAACGCAAAAAATAAGCCCGTCGACAAGGTTCCAAATCTGTTTCACCTGTTGGGTTAACCACACCTTCACTCTCAAGCGCCGGCAGCCGGATGGCAACCTTGTCGTTGAAAAAGCGCTATAACTTAACTTGCTTAAGACGGAGTGCATTACTGACCACGCTAATGCTGGAAAAAGCCATTGCGCCGGCCGCCAGAATCGGGCTGAGTTCGCGCAAAAAGTCCGGCGCCCACGCAAACGGCGCCAACACGCCCGCCGCAATCGGAATCAAAACAATATTGTAACCAAATGCCCACCCCAGATTTTGTTTAATATTTCGCATGGTCGCCTTTGACAACTTGATCGCCTGAGGCACACTGCGTAAATCGCCGCGCATCAGTGTCACATCGGCCGTTTCCATAGCGACATCTGTCCCCGTGCCAATCGCCATGCCCACATCGGCCTGCGCCAGCGCAGGCGCATCGTTAATGCCATCGCCCACCATGCCCACCACGTACCCTTCCTCTTGTAGTTGGGAAACATAATTGGCTTTGTCGCCGGGCAGCACCTCGGCAAAAACGCGGTCAATGCCGACTTCGGCGGCTATTACTGCGGCCGTGGCCTGGTTGTCCCCGGTCATCATGACAACGGTCAGCCCCAGCGCGTGCATCTTCTCCACCGCCTCTTTTGAACCATCTTTAATCGTGTCAGCCACGCCAATGATGGCGCTCGCCTGTCCGTCAACGGCCAGCCACATGGCGGTTTTGGCCTCGTTTTGTAACTGCTCTGCTTTCACGCCCAGCCCATTTAAGTCAACGGATTCTCGTTCCATCAAGCGCAAATTACCGAGCAAAATAGCACGCCCATCTACGGTGGCGGCAATGCCATGCCCGGCAATACCCTCAAAGAGAGTCGGGTCACTTAGATCCAACCCTTTTTGCCGGGCGGAAAAGACAATCGCTTCACCCAGGGGATGTTCCGATCCGCGTTCGGCGGAAGCCGCCAGGCGCAGCATCTCATCGCTGCTGGTCGATAATTTTTTGCTCACAACAACGTCCGTAACGGCCGGTTCCCCGCGCGTAATCGTGCCGGTTTTGTCAAGGACAATGGCCGTTAACTTTTGCGCCTGCTCCAACGATTCACTGTTCTTAAATAGGATGCCATATTCAGCCCCCTTGCCAATGCCAACCATGATGGAAGTCGGCGTCGCCAGTCCCATCGCACAGGGACAGGCAATGACGAGAACGGCCGTTAACCGCAGCAACGCCGCCACAAAATCACCCGTTACCACATACCAAATCCCAAAGGTCGCCAGTGCAATAAGTATCACAACCGGCACAAAATAAGCGGCCACTTTATCCACCTGACGTTGAATCGGCGCTTTGCTGCCCTGCGCCTGCTCGACCATTTTGATAATTTGCGCCAGCGCCGTCTCTTTGCCCACCTTGGTCGCTTCAAATTTGAGCAGCCCCTGTTTATTGATGGTCGCGCCAATCACTTCATCGCCAACGATTTTTTCGACGGGTAGACTTTCGCCGGTGATCATGCTTTCGTCGATGGTGGAACGGCCGTCTACGACCACCCCATCCACCGGAATTTTCTCGCCCGGACGTACAACAACCATATCGCCAACCACCACCTCGGCAATTGGGATGTCCATTTCCACACCGCTGCGCACGACGCGGGCTGTTTTGGCCTGCAAACCCATCAATTTTTTGATGGCTTCGCTCGTTTGCCCCTTGGCGCGCGCTTCGAGCAGCTTTCCCAGCACAATCAGCGTGATGATGAGGGCTGAGGTTTCAAAATAGACATGCATGCCCAAGGCGTCTCGAGCCAAGCGTCAGCGCGATGGAGACGGCGACGCTGTAAATATAGGCCACCGACGATCCCATCGCCACCAGCACATCCATATTGGCGCTGCGATTGCGCAGGCTCTTGTACTGCCCCGACATAATAATCCCAGCCAACATAAAACTGCACCGGCGTCGCCAGCGCCCAAAAGAACCAGTTGACCCAGGGCTGGTGCGACCAGGCGCCCAACAGGCCAAAATCACGCGCCATGCTCAAAAGGAAAAGCGGCATCGTAAAGATCAGGCCGACGATAAACCGTTTTTGTTGGTGTTTGATTTCTGACTGGCGCGCCGCCGCTTCGGCGTCCTCAACATCGTCAACGTCGCCGGTCTCAACCACGTCATAGCCGGCCTTGCGCACCGCCGCGACCAGATCAGCGCGCGTCACGGCGCCAGGGGCAAACGTAACGGTCGCTTTTTCGTTGGCATAGTTCACCGACGCTTCCAAAACGCCATCCACCTTATTCAAGCGGCGTTCGATGGTGTTGGCGCAGTTGGCGCAGGTCATGCCGAGCAGCGGCAGATCAACGCTGGCGGTCGGAATTTCGTAGCCGGCGCGTTTGACGCGTTCAATCACGTTGGCCGTAACATCCCGTGTGTTTGTCAGCGCCGGATCGTAAGTGAAGGTCACTTTTTCGCTGGCATAGTTGACAACAGCGCCGGTGACGCCCTCCACTTTTTTGGAATTGCGTTCAACCGACGCCACACAGTTGGCGCAGGTCATACCCACAACGGGAAGTGTGATTTGTTTTTCGGACATAACGCCCCCAAAAGTTCAACTTCTTGAAGAAGTTGAACTTTTACAATTTACTTTACAATTTACAATTGAATTGAGTAACCTACTGTATTTGGATCAAACCCTCAGGCGGGTAGTTGATCTCGACCAGGGTAGCCTGGATTTGATCCCAGTTGGCCGGCGCATCCCAGGCAACCGTGACTTGTTTGGACTCTTGACTGGCCTTTACGCTGCTTACGCCGGCCAGATCGCCAACTTCCATTTCGATTGTATGCACACAATGACCACAGCTAATATTAGGGACGGTAAATGTTTTGGTTTCCATTTTAAATCTTCCTTCTATTGAAAATTAGAGTATTGAAAATTAGAGTTTGTTGGACACGTCAAAGACGCTGACGATTTCTTTAAGCATGCGTTCTCGTTCTGCGGCGTCGTCGCCGTGAACGGCCGTTGTCAGGCAGGTGTGCATGTGATTGTCCAATATAATCACGCTCACCTTATTCAGCGCCGCCTGAACAGCCTGAATTTGACTGATCAAATCAATACAATATGTATCTTCCTGCGCCATGCGCTCAATGCCTTTTATGTGCCCGGCGGCGCTTGCCAGGCGCTGAACAACTGCCTTGCGTGTTAAATCGTCCATCTTATCTTTACCCCTACCCCCCGGGTAGGGGGGTATTTATATTTTAACAAAATTTCACACCATTGCAAGCTTTGCTCATAAGTTTTCTTAATTTCAAGCTGGTGGAAACGGCCGTATTCACAACCAATCATATTTCAATACAGAAAATTTGTTCAACTGCGCTATAATCACATTTATGAGTTATACGCCGTCTAAAAAAATCCAGGAAATCCTCAAAAACCTGCCCACCCGCCCCGGTGTGTATCTGCACAAAAATAAATACGGCGATGTGATTTACGTCGGCAAAGCGATCAATTTACGCAGCCGCGTGCGCTCCTACTTCCACAACAACGTTGATTCCGTCAAAACGGAGCGGCTGCGCAGCGAAATCACAGATATTGAAATTATCACCACCGACACAGAACTGGAAGCGCTGCTGCTCGAAATGAATCTCATCAAAAAGCACAAGCCGCGCTACAATGTACGTCTCAAGGATGATAAACGCTACCCCTATATTAAAGTCGGCTGGAAAGATGATTTCCCCAAAGTCACCGTCACGCGCCGTATGCTGCGCGACGGCTCACGCTATTTTGGCCCCTACACCTCCGTCTGGGCTGTGCACCAAACCCTGGACCTGCTGCGCAAAGTATTTCCCTACCTCACCTGCGACCGCCAGATAACCGGTCAGGATGCGCGCGCCTGCCTCTACTATGATATTAAACTCTGCAATGGCCCATGCATTGGCGCCGTGAGCAAAGAGCAGTACCGCGCCATGATTCAGCAACTCATGGACTTTCTAAATGGTAAATCAGAAGGAATCATCAAAAAACTGGAAGCGCGCATGCACAACGCCGCCGAAAATTTGCAGTTTGAAAAAGCGGCCGAAATTCGCGATCAGCTTAAAGCAGTCAACTTTATTGTCGCCAAACAAAAAGTAATCGGCGCCGCCAACACCGACCAGGACGTGATCGCCTTCGCGCGTGAGCAGGGAGACGCGTGCGTGCAGGTCTTCTTCATCCGCCACGGCAAATTAATCGGGCGCGAATATTTCCTGTTGGATGGCGCCGAAGACGAAAGCGATGGCGAGATATTAGAGGATTTTCTGACCCAATTTTACGACGGAGCCGCCCATATTCCCAAAGAGGTGCTGCTGCCCAACGAAGTCGACGAAGCACTGGTGATTGAGGAGTGGCTGCGCACCAAGCGCAGCACCAAAGTAAGTATTCAGGTTCCGCAGCGTGGTAGGAAAAAAGAGTTGATTGAGATGGCCGCGCGCAATGCTGAAGACACCCTGGCTACCCTGCGCCAACAGTGGGCTGATGATCGTTCCCGCCATGTTGAAGCAATGGCGGAACTGCAGGAAGCGCTCGCTTTGCCGGCGCCCCCGTCCCGGATCGAATGTTATGACATCAGCCACACTCAGGGCGCCCAAACGGTGGGATCGATGGTGGTTTTTGTGCAAGGCGCCCCTCGCAAAAGCGATTATCGTCGTTTTAATGTGCAAACGGTGGGAAACGACGACTATGGCGCGATGAAAGAGGTGCTGACGCGCCGCTTCCAGCGCTACAAAGATTCCCTCGCCGGCGAGCTGCATGATCCCAGCAAGATTGGCAAAGTTAAAAAAGAAACGGCCTGGTCGCTGCTGCCGGATTTATTAATTGTGGATGGCGGCAAAGGTCAGTTGTCCATGGCAGTCGAGGTCCTGGATGAATTTGGTCTGGCTGAAGAAGTTCCCCTGGCCGGTCTGGCCAAACAAGAAGAGGAGTTATTTACGCCGGGAAAATCTCGTTCAATTCTGCTGCCGCGCCGTTCTCAGGCGCTCTATCTGGTGCAGCGCGTGCGCGATGAGGCCCACCGTTTTGCCAATGAGGGGCATCGTAAGCGGCGCGCCAAAGTGGGCACGGCTTCGATTCTCGACAACATTCCCGGCGTTGGACCAACCCGTCGTAAAAAATTATTAACTCGCTTTGGTTCGCTCGATGGTTTGCGCAAAGCAACGGTCGAAGAAATTGCTTCTGTTCCCGGAATTCCATACCAAGTAGCCGAATCAGTCAAATCGTTACTCGATTAGATTATGGAAGTTTCTTTTGCACAACGGCTTGAGGTGGCGCATACCTGGCGCGGCGTGAAATATGCGCAGGCGCAGGCCAGGCTAATGCCGCACAGCGGCAGCCAATGGGAAGCGCTTGGCGGTGGTTTTATGATTTACGCCGGGCCTAATTCGCCGCTTAACAAGACCTCCGGGCTGGGGTTTGGCGGGGAAATAAAAAGCAGCGATCTGGATCGCCTGGAGGATTTTTACTTCAGCAAGGATGCGCTGCCGCGAATTGAGCTTTGCCCCCTGGCCGACCCCGCCCTGATCTCACAGCTAAACAAGCGCGGCTATCGGCTGGAAAGTTTTATGAATGTCCTATACCGGCCGGTTCCGGCTGAACCGCTGCCCATTCAACTACCCGCCGATGCCGCCGTTCGCCGGGCGCTGCCAAACGAAGCTGATTTATGGATTCGCACAACGGCTCAGGGCTTTGAAGCAACCGAGAATCCTTCGCAAGCCGGCCTAGCCATCATGGCGCCCAATTTCCACAGTGAAATCGCTGCCTGTTATTTCGCCTGGTGGGGAAAGGCAGCGGCGGCGGGCGCGGCGATGGCGACTTATGGCGACGTCACCGAGTTTGGGGGTACAAGCACGCGCACGGCGTTTAGACGCCACGGTTTGCAGCGCGCCCTGCTGCACACGCGGCTAAATGACGCCAGGGAGATTGGCTGCTCAACAGCCATGGTGCTGACGTCACCCGGCAGCAAGTCACAGCGCAATATTGAACGAGTTGGTTTTGTTTTGGCCTATACGAAAGTTGTTGTGGCGCTTTCAGGATAGTTAATTGTTATGAAAGAAATGATGAACCTACCAATTTTTATTAATCAGTTGGCGCGGCAGGCCAGCACAATCCAGATCATGGCGTCGGCTGTGGATGAAGCCCAGGCGCGCTGGAAACCTGATTCCGAAACCTGGTCCATTCTTGAAGTCATCCACCACCTCTATGATGAAGAACAATTTGATTTTCGGGTCCGCCTTGACATCATCCTGCATCACCCGCAAAAAACATGGCCTGCGATTGATCCCCAAGGCTGGGTGATTGCCCGCCAGTACAACCAACAAGATTTTCAATTAACCCTGCGCCGTTTTTTGACTGAACGAGAGGCGTCAATCGCCTGGCTGCGCACATTGGAAAACCCGGACTGGCAAACAACATACGCGGCGCCCTGGGGCGCAATCAGCGCCGGCGACATGTTTGCCGCCTGGGTCGCCCACGATCTGCTCCACACGCGGCAGTTGGTTGAACTGCAATGGGCCTACACCACTCGGAATCTGGCGCCTTTCAGCGTCCTTTACGCGGGGGAGTGGTAACGCCTTAACGTGCTTCATCCTTCGCCCCGCGTTTGCAGCTTTGATTCACAATTTGGACGATGTAGTAAACAACTTTTGAGTTTGCTGTGGCCGCCTCTCAGTCCCGCAGGGCCGCCCTGCATTAGCTTTAGGTTCTGATTTTTGCAACTGGCCCAATTTAATCAGTGCATCCTCACCCTCCCCATCCGGTTCTGTTGCAAAAATTTATCTGTCTGGTAACCTTCGCCGCTTTAATCTAAATCATCAAGGCGGCTTTCATGGACAATCCTTTCAAATGGCGTCATTTTCAGCCAGAAATCATCTTGTTATGTGTTCGCTGGTACTTACGCTATGCGCTCAGCTATCGAGACCTGGAAGAAATGATGACCGAACGCGGCTTGTCAGTGGATCACACAACCATTTTTCGTTGGGTTCAACGTTATGCGCCGGAACTTTACAAACGCAGCCGACCCTATCTGAAGCAAACGAATGATTCCTGGCGCGTTGACGAAACCTACGTCAAAGTCTTCTATGTGTCTATAAAATTGGGGGAAGATCAGTTGGTATGGAACGGCCGTATGCCGACATCCAACAAATCACCGTTGATCCTCCCAATCTAGCCCTGGACATCCGCTTCCGCGACGGCGGCGACGCGCACGTAGACCTGGCTGTAGACCGCGACAACGCCACCGCCCACGTCGCCGTCGATTACCCGGTCAGTTCCACCAATCCCTTTGCCATATTCCGCTCCATGTACGTAGCTGAAAACAACGCCGACGCAGCCGCCATTCAATCACCGGCGAGCACAGAGCCAGTAATTGGGCCCTGGACAACATTAGCCGGCCCCTGGTGGTTCTTACACAGAACGGCCGTTTCTAACCACAACCAGTCTGCCCCCGACATCACCATCCTCACCGGCAAACCCACCCTCACAGCCAGCACAAACCTGACCGATGTCCAACTGACATGGCAAGACGAGACGCCAAAGCCACCTCTCTACGCCATCCACCGCAGCCCAACCCCATACTTTGCTGCTACCGGCAGTACTCTAGAAACCACTACAACTGCCGGAGCTGCCAACTGGCTCGATAGCGGCATCCTAAACAACCCCGACAACCTTTACTACCGCGTTCTGCGCCTGTCCGGCAACGGTCTACCGGACGTACCGGCAAACGACATAGGCGTCTTCCGCTTCGCAGTGACCGCCGGAAATTGACGATAAAATCTCCCGCCAGGTAGCAAAGACACCTATCCTGACTTATGAGACCATCATCCCACCAGACCAATAAAAAATGAGTGAAATGAACACAATCGCACAAAAACCCGTCACCGACCCCAAAGGCTCAGCCATTTTGGGCGTAGCCCCCAAATGCGCCAGAACCCCCTCCAATTTATCCTAAACGTAGCCAAATAATATGGCGGTCTAGCCCCACCTCGCCTTTGGCTTTGCCGACTCTTACCTCGTTACCCACCCTCCCAACCCATGCAGCACGATTCAATTGACAGAAACCATTTTTACCGTTCAAGCCACTCCGCACCCCAGCCTCAACCATTCGCTGCACACCAAACCCCATTGGCTCGCCGAAATGCGCCAGCCCGACGCAGCCATTGCGTCCGGCTTTGCGCAGCGAGCCTGGGTTTCGTGTGCGCTCGGTGCAGGCTGGGGTACTCCGTTCCCATTTGACCTGTCCCCCAAACACCCATAAATGTCCAAGCGGTTTTAGCCCACTGCGCAGGCCGGCCAACCGGCCTGCGCGATCTTAAACCAACGCCAGTTTGGGTTTAGGATCGCAAGGGATGGCCGCAAAGCTGTTGGTTGTCTCTTTGTTCGCACACTGGCCAGCGTCGGGCTGTGTCAAGGATTTCCTACGCAGCGCAAGCGCGCGTATTCCTCCTTGACACCCGCCGGCCAGCGTGCAGAAAGCCAGTAACGGTGGCAGGCAGCAGCACTGCCACCGCTAAAAAAAAGAAAGGGGGTGAACCATATGAAGCTGATGACAAAAACAATCGCAAAACGCTTTGCACAAGTCGGGTCGCAAGAAAACGTCAAAGACCCTTTAATCATCGCCAAATTCTTTAATCCGTGTGGCGCCGGTACCTGGTACGCCACCGAGTACGACCCCAAGAACCGCATCTTTTTTGGATACGTCTCAATATTTGGGGACCACAATGATGAATGGGGCAGTTTCGCACTGGATGAACTGGAAGCCTACAAAGGACCCTTTGGATTGGGCATTGAACGCGACCGCTATTTTGGTGAGAAGCGCTTTAGTGAAGTGCAATTGCCCTTATGATTTGGCGATTCTGTAGGGCGTTGAGCCACTCAACGCCCAAACAGAGGCGTCAAACAGAGAAGATGCCTGGGAGAGGGGGTGAGAACAAATGAATTCCAAAAAACAAAGCGTTGTGGGCAGCACACAAAAACGGAAAGCGGGCAATCATATGCAAGAATCGCGCGCCAATCGAGATAAATTCCTTAAGCATATTTTTGCAGCGTTTGCCTTTACGCAAACAGGGTCGGCGGGCGTCTATTACGACAAAAGTTTGCAGGCGGCGATGGCCGTCGCGGGCAACGAAGTCGTCTTTGAATTTTGAGACGCCGCCGCAGTTTGGCCGCAAATAGCTGCCTTGCCAGATGCAATAAATGTAATGCTATCGCTCTTGAATAATTGTCTCCCGCGTAGAGAAATTGGAACCGGTATGTTATGATGAATCCACAATGGGGGAGCGCAAAAGCAAACGGGCCGAGAGGCGCGAAGACAATAGGATATTGGCGGGCGCTATCTTGACCTGGTCGAACCTGGTTTTCATCGGGCTTGTCATATCGCAAGCCTTTTCAAACCAGTTTGTGCCTGCTATCGCTTTCATCGGTATGGGCTTGTTTATTGCCGGTTACCTGATTGCGTATGCCATTTTGAGAGGGGGTGAGGTGAAGTGATATCCTTGCTCATCCTGTTACTGGGTAGCTTTGTAGGCATTGTGACAGTTGGCTTTTTGGCGCTGCGCGATGCCAGGAAATGAAGGCGCAAAAGGGAATGATGACAATCCCTTAAGCCACTTGTGTGTTGGCTGAGACATTACCAATTTAGTTGCTTATGCAAGCTGCTGGAAAGTGAAGGGTGAGCCAGTTTAAGAAAATATGTACCAGAAATTGATACTGATAGGTCGCGCCACGGCCGACGCCAAGGTGATCAAGGTCGAAGGCAAAGATATGGAATTTGTAGCCTTTGGCGTTGCAGTTGACGAGGGCAAAGGGGCCACTTTTTTGATATAGTCCTCTTTGGTAAACGGAGAACGGCCGTGGCCGAGTTTGTCAAAAAAGGGCGTTTGATTGGCGTGGAAGGCAAGCTAGAGCGGCAGGAAAAGGGCTACTTTAACGTTGTGGCCAGCCGGATTGTCTTTCTTGACTCGTTACCCAAGCTGATAGCTGAAGAAGCGCGCTCAAAGGTGAAGAAGACCAAGAAGTAACGGGTTGGTTGTAGCGCTAATTCAAAAAAGGCCATTGACTACCCCCTGAAACTCGACCGCCATATTGTGTTGGCCGGCTCATTTTGCAACTCTCGTATGTGCGGCTAAAATCTGCTTGCGGCACTTTCTGCTCATGTTGCGCCGGAGAACCTTGTTATGGATGCGTCAGACCAACGCGCCTTCGTTGACCAAATTGTCGAACTCATCGTCCCCCAGGCGTGGTCTCTCGAAGACCGCAAGGGCCTGATCCTCGATGCCTTCCTGACAACCGGCAGCTGGTTCTACAAAGAAATTGATGTCGATCTCCCCAGCCATGACTTTGCTGTGCACACAATCGATGTACTCACCAGGCGCGGCTGCTACCTGCTGCTGGAAACGCTGCTCTTCAAGCTGCAAAGCCGCTATGGGGCCCAGGCCCACATTGAGCGCCTGCTGCTGGCGCTGCCCGACTACTGCGCCGCGCAGCAAGAAATAACTGCCCCCGTACCGCAGCCGCTGGAGCCGGCCCTGGCCATCCCCCAGCAGCCAACCCTCTTTATCAGCTATGCGGCCGAAGAGGCAGACCGGGCGCAGCGGCTGGCGGCTGAGCTGGCGCGCCACGGCCACGCCTGCCAGCTGGTGCGCCACCCGGAGAAAGGCAGCGACGCCTGGCTGGCGGCGACGGCCGCAGGTTTAAGCAACGCCTATGCCGTTGTGCTGCTGGCCGGCGCGGAACGTGGCAAGACCGCTGGGTGCAGGTGGAGCTGCTGGCGGCGCTGGACAAGCGCAAGCGGATTGTGCCTGTGCTGCTGCCGGATGGGCGCCTGCCCGCTTTTTTGCCCTCCAAGCTGCCGCAGATTGACTTTAATGCAGCCGGCGAAAACAGCCTCCAGGCGCTGCTGCGTTTTTCTGCCGGCGCCGCCGTCGATCGTGGCCCAAACTGCCTGGGCCTCTTTGTCCCCCGCGCTGCTGCAAAGAGCGGACGAGCTGATCTACATGGACCGCCTCAAAATGGCCGAGCTGCGGCATGTGGCCCAGTATACGCAGTTGAGCGGGGAGTCCCAGTTTCAGCGCACGCGGGGGGATAAGCTGCTGGTTCCGTCGGTGGTGGCGCGCCAGGAGCTAATTCATGCGCGCTGGCGTCAGGGCATGGAAACGCCCACGGAAGATGCGCCGCTTTGAGGACGCCGTCGCCGGAGCTACAAGGCGATTCGCCGGGCGGTGCTGCTGGGCGAGCCCGGCGCGGGCAAGACGACCACGCTCTACAAGCTGGCGGCCGACCTGATCGACACCGCCCTGATCGACCGCAGCGCGCCCGTGCCGCTGATGGTGCGCCTGGGCCTGTGGACGGACGCGCACGAGCCGCTGCCGGACTTTCTGCGCCGCAGCGTCGGCGAGCTGGGCGCATGACCTGGATCAGCGCCTGGCGCAGGAGCGGGCCGTCCTGCTGCTGGACGGCCTCAACGAGATCCCGTCCGGGCAGCAGGCAGCGAAGTTGCGGCCAGGTCGGCCGCTTTCTGGCGCAGCGACCCCGACCTGATGGCCATCGTCACCTGCCGCGAGCAGGATTACCCGGCCGAGCGCGCGACCTGGCGCTGGACCGCGTGACGGTGGCGCCGCTGGACCCGGTGCGCATCCACGAGTTCGTCCACAACTACCTGGACCCGCGACTACGGGCCGGGAGGCGGGCGATGACCTCTTCTGGCAGCTGGCGGGGGAGGACGCGCAGCAGACCTACGACGCTTTCAAGAGCCGCGATGGGCGAAGCTGGCACGATCCTTTGCACACGTTCTGGCTGGACGAGACAGCCTGCCAGGACGGACTTGGAGTGGGGCTATGAGAACTGGCGTTGGGAGCGCTGGCGGCGCAAGCGCGGGCGCAGCCGGCCAGCCTGCTGATGCTGGCCACCAACCCCTACATGCTCTTCATGCTGGTCGACGTCTACCAGGCGCCAGGGGCGCACCCTGCCCGCCAATCGTGGCGAGCTGTTTGACGCCTTCGTGGAAACGCTGCTGGTGCGCGAACGCCTCTTCGACGCTGGACGAGCAGACCGGCAGCGAGTCAGCAGCTGGAGGGCAACGTCTGCTGAACGCCTGACCGACGCTGGCGTACGCGATGCAGCAGCAGCGCGCCAGCGACGCTGGAAGAGGGCGGCGCCCTGACCACGTTGCCGCTGGCGGAGCTGCGAGCGCATCTCGACGAGCACCAGCGCTACCAGGCGGCCAGCGCCAATCTGCTGACGCTGGGCGATGACGTGCGCTTTGCCCACCAGCTGCTGCAGGAGTATTTCGTGGCGCGGGCCATGCGCGAGCGTCATCTTTGGCGGTGACGAGGCAGCGACAAGCTGACCGCCGAGCGAGATCTGGCCGCCGGACAACTGGTGGGAGCCGACCAACTGGGAAGAGGCCACGATCCTGCTGGCCGGCCTGTACAGCGACGACTGCACGCCGGTGCTGCACTGGGTGGCCGCCGCCCAAGCCGGAGGTGGCGGCGCGCTGCATCGTCGAGAGCGGGGCGCATCACGCCGGAAGCCACCACAGATGCGCCTGCGCGACCTGTGGCTGCCGCGCCTGACCGATCTGGAGCGCGATCCGGAGCCCGCGGCGCGGGCGGCCGTGGGCCGGGCGCTGGGACTGGTCACGCTGGCGGATGGCACGCCGCTGGACAACCGGCCAGGCGTGGGAGTTGTGGTGCGGGACGGCAGTCAGCATACCCGACATTGTCTGGGGTGAGAGGTGCCGGCCGGGCACATACACCATTGGCGGCGATAAGGATGCTTATAGAAGCTTTGAACGAAAAGCAGGTGATCGATTGACCAGCCGTACCAACTGGCGCGCTACCCGGTCACCTACGCCCAGTTCCAATGCTTCGTCGACGCGCCGGACTTGCGCGATCCGCGTCTGGTGGGAAGAGATTGCCTGCAGACGAACAGAATATTGAGCGCAGCAAGCATTCCCGTTTACCAACCATCCGCGCGAGACGGTGAGCTGGTACCAGGCCATGGCCTTTTGCCGCTGGCTGAGCGACAAGCTGGGCGAAGAAGTCGATCTGCCGCACGAGTATGAGTGGGAAGTGGCGGCCCGCTATCCCGACGGCCGTTTCTATCCCTGGGGCAATGACTTTGACAAAAGCAAAGCCAATACGACGAAGGTGGATAGGCCAAACAACGGCCGTTGGCATCTATCCAAACGGCCGTAACCCGGCGCTGGACCTGTATGATTTGAGCGGCAACGTATGGGAATGGTGTCGCAACAAGTATGAGGACCCGGAAGCGCAGATACGATGGCGGTGGACGCAGCGGCGTCCCTTGCGCGGCGGGTCGTGGACTTCGACCAGTACCTCGCGCGCGCGTCGTCCCGTGACCGCCGATCACCCGGCGGACCGCTACTACAACTTCGGGTTTCGGGTCGTGGTTCGCCGCCCATCTCACGATCGCTGAGCGCTGTTCTTGCCTGCGCAGCGGTAGCGGAGCAGGCCTTCGCGCGTCAGCGCGATCTCGCTAATTTTCTGCTATACTATGCTGCAAGTGCGCCTCGGCGTACCTGGGGCAACCTGATGACTTGCGCGGCGGGTCGTGGCCCTACCACCAGAACTTCGCGCGCGCGTCGAACCGTTTCGACTATCACCCGGCGAACCGCAACGGCAACGTCGGGTTTCGGGTCGTGGTTCGCCGCCCATCTCAAGAAAGCTGATCGCTGTCCGGCCTGCGAGCGGCAGCGGAGCAGGCCCCGCGCGGTAGCGCGGATCTGCGCCTTTAGCCGCCGGCCGTTTTTAACTTGGTCGGCGTAAGCGTCCGTTTATTATGGTTTTATTTGTGGGCGCTTACTTACAGTTGTCAACCATAAACTACCAGCCTTCCGATAAACGCCCATTTTCCGAACGCAATCTAAAAATTGCAGAACCGACTCTAAAACGGTACAGAAACCCGTTAAGTAAATCTACGTTTGGATTCCCCTTGATTTTATGAGATTCCGACCTGTATGATCAACCTATGCAGATTGGTTATGCGCGGGTCTCAACACTTGAACAAAACTTAGACCTACAGCAGAAGGCGCTTAGCGAAGCGGGGTGCGAACGCATTTTCAGCGACAAGATCAGCGGGGCCAAGACGGCACGGCCGGGTTTGCAGGAAGCAGTGGAGTATGTCCGCAAAGGGGATACATTGGTTGTCTGGCGGCTGGATAGACTCGGCCGTTCGCTCAAACATCTGATTGAAACGGTCAAAGCGCTGGAGGAAAAGGGGGTTGGCTTTCAAAGTTTGCAGGAAGCGATTGATACGACCACCAGCGGCGGCCGCTTGATTTTCCATATCTTCGGGGCTCTGGCCGAGTTTGAACGCAACTTGATTCAAGAGCGCACGCGGGCTGGGCTGGCGGCCGCACAGAGCAAGAGGGAGGAAAGGCGGTCGGCCGAGGGCATTGAATGCCAGGAAGAGAGAGCTGCTGTATAAGCTGTATGATGAAAAGCAGCATGCGATCAAAGAGATTTGTGACATGCTGGGAATTTCCAAAACGACGCTTTACGATTATTTGGGATTGCGTCAGCAACAATAGAGCAAGCTGCTAACATTGCATGCTCTTTGATGGGCGGGAGAGAACAGGATGAAAACTGCACGTACGCGCAATGGTCATGTCATTGAAGCAACGGCCGTTTTTTGCGCTTGCGGCAGGTAGAAATGGGTCTGGTGCCAATCATGTAAAACCCACTCGTCCAGCCACTGCCTTTTGATGCCCCAGGGCTGCAACACGGCCGCGACCGCGCGTAAGGTCAGTTCGATATAACGCTCAACATCAATTATGGCCGGGTCTAAGCTCTCTGGTGCGTCCCAGGCAAAAACGCCGGGATTGCCAAGTGTCAACACAAAACGAATTTGCTGGCCGGGAAAGCGCTGCTTATTGATTTGTTCCAGTTGTTTGACGGCCCGCGCTGCGGGCGACGGAAGCTTGTATGCCTCGACAGCGCGACTTAACGTTTGGGAAATCAACAAGGTTTGGGGATCAACCTGTCCTAAACGCAATGCGTCCAAACGGCCGCGAACGACCTGAATGATCGCGGTTAAACAAGCATTGATATGGGTTGTCCGGGCCAACTGCTCTAAGATGCAGCGCTGTATCTCAGCCACAAAACGCGGGGTATCATGTCTGCGCATTGCGATGCCGCGTACTTTGATTTCACCGTTTTCAAACGCGCCAAAGTAACGATTCGGTACAGGCACTCGCCTGTCTAGTTTGGAGGGCAAGAAAGCAATCCATTTATAGAATCCTTCCAGCGCGATTGGCAAACCGGTTTGGCTTTCAATGGCAGCCAGCAAAGGTTGCACGGCCGTTTCCGTTTTAATACCTTTGCGCTTGACCCATAAACCATCCACATACATATGTACGACCTCATAACCCAGTGATTCGGCCGTTTCTTTGGCGCGCAACAAGGCTTCGCGACTGTAGGCCGTAATCGCTTCATGGGCTTCAATGCGGCCGAATCGGGCTCTTTTGTAGCCGGCGTAACCAAAGGCAACGACCAGCAGCCACTTCAGCGCGGCGGAACGGGATTTGAGCGCCGGGCGACGGCAATCCAGGCGCGTCAAGTTGGCCAGGCGAGCTTTGATCGCGATGCGTTTTTCCAAAAGCGGCTGCAATGTGTCCGGCAATAATCCGCGCGTTGTTTGGTCAATCGGCATATTTAGCTCCGGCACGATGGCGCTGCTGGGGCTGTTTACTTTGACCGTTTCGGGCGATATGTTGAACAGGGAAATGATGGAGGGGTACATGGAGACAAAATCAATTTCGATGACATCCGTGTGCAGTCCGATTTGGGGTTGGAAAACCAGGCCGCCGCGGTCCGAACGCAATAAGGCGCGGACGCTTTTGTCATATTCGGCCTGCTGTTTGGTGTAGGGAACCAAAACGCCGCGCCGCAGGGCGGTAATCATTTGCATGGCGGTGATGCCGGCTCCGGGACTGCGCCGCGCCATTTCCTGTACCGGCATGCCGGTTACCTGAGCCTGTTCGAGAACACCGCTCATATCGTATTCGTTGAACATGAGCGCATTTTTGATGTCGATGTGGTAACGGCCGTACAGATAGGTTTGCTGCCCGCGATGCAAAACCATGCCATAGGTGAAGTAACTGCTGGCTTTTTTGAGGAGATACGGCCGTTGCGGATCGCGGCTGGGATTGAACGCGACGCCTGTTTTTTGGGCTTGTTGGCGCAGATAAGGAAACAGCCAGGTGTCGCCAAAGTGGGTCAAGATCAAATCGGGGTTATGACGTTTTAGCTGGGCTTGCAGGCTGATGAGCAGTAAACGGCCGTTCTGCAATGAATAGGACACGACCTGGCCGTCAAAACCAACTTGCAAATGCGTGGGCGCGCGATGTGAAGGGTCCACATTGGGCGCAAGGGTCAAAGTGCGTAAAGGGGGCGGTGGATTGTCAATTTGCCAGCGGGAAGAGAGGGGAATTGCTGCAAGGACTGAATCACCATCGACTGTGACCTGGCACCTGAGCGTTGGGTAAATGTCAAAGCGGGCCGCATATTGCACAGAAACGGGGATGTCGGCGTCGTAATAATCGAGATCGGGGAATTGTTTTTGGATGTGGCGGAACAGGCGGGGCTGAACGGCCGTGTCGACTTCAACTGCCATCACATCCACAAGGCCATCAAACAAATCTGCGCGTTGGGTGCGTGTTAATTGTACAGGAACGGCTTGCTTGCGCAGATAGCGCCAACAAGCACGCAAACGTGGGAATGGGCCGGCAGCGTAAAATGGGGTGGTCAATGGTTGACGAAATTGATATCGCCGGCCATCATCGCCTAGCAGCCACACTATAACGCCCTGACTGGTATGGGCATACACATCCAGCAGCCAGCCGGAGATTTCAGCGCTCATTGAGCCGGGCTTCTAGCTGCTCAATCTGACGCTGCTGCTCAATGAGGATGGCTAGCAGGACAGCTTCAAACGGCAGGGCGTGGTCGGCCATACTGATGGCGGCGGTATGGTGGCGGGCGGCGGCAAAAACGGTATCAAATCGCTTTTGGTCATTGATACGTAAGGCGCGCCGAAAATTGTTGAAGTTGGCGATTTCGTTGAGGATAAGCTGGTTGGTTGTTTGTAATGTACGTCCCATGTTGATTACCTGTAAAAAAGTGGGGGTTGAAAAGTTTCTTGGGGAACGTCGTAAATATAGAGTTGATCGGCCGCCGCCTGCACGATTTCGACCAGTGCGCTACGGCTTTGTATCGCCGCCGGCCGCAATGTGACCAGGACGGGGACTTGCCGGCCCAGGCGCTGCAAATGGCTTGTGGCGAGATGCACTAAGCGCATACTTTCTGAATCGGATATGTTTTGATCGTAAAAGGTGGTGAGCAGGTCGAGAACAACCAGCGGCGCGGCGGGTTCGGTTTCTGCCAGTAGTTTGAGGGTTTGATAGCAGGTAAACGGCCGTGCTTGCTGGATACGTTCCAATGTCTGGTCAAGCTGAACGGTATGGCGCCGGATGATGCGAGCCAGTTGGTGGGCGTCAAAGCGGTTGCCGCCTACAATGACGCGCAGCGGATGCAGCCGGGCTAATTGGGCTATCAGGTTCAAAATGAGGTCACTGTCGGGTAAACCAATGACAACGGTGATACCGCGTTTTTTGGCGGCTGGTAGGATAATCATGCGCTCAACATAACTGATCTATGCGCCGCAAACAATCACCTTGTGGGGGGATTTATGAGGTTGTTTTGGGTGTCACCCCATTGGGTGAGCCGGCAGATATGGGAGCGCTGGAGTTTGAGTCCCTAAATGTGCTTAATGGGCTGTTATGGGGTGGGAACTGGCTCATTTCCTGGTTTGTGACAGTTGAGACCTTCAAAATCACCTGGGTGTGTGCGTTTGGCGACAATAACAATTCTTGTCGGGGAGGGCGGCCCTGCGGGACTGAGGGACGGCCATAGCAAACTAAAAGTTATTTACGAAGGGAGCCTATGATACAATTTCAATGAAATTAATTGATTAAAGCTGACACGAGCGCAAGAACAGGGGAAACAGATGACGAGAACAAACGAACAGATACAAGCAATTGATGTGATTATTGATGCGTTGAAGGATGAGGAAACAAAAAGCTTGCTGCGGGAAATGAGGAATAATTACAAGGCGATGAACGAGAAGCTGGATGAGGCAGCTTTGCTGACCGGCCGGCCGTTACGGGTGCATCTTGCAGATTTTGAGACGCCGATAGATTGTGAGCTTGTCCGGTTTGGCAGGTACCAAATGCTTGTGAGGCTTCGGGATGGTTCACCTCAATTAAGTCAAGGGAGGAGCGAGGAAGTTGTAATTTACAAGAACGCGATTAGAGCGATTGAGCTTTGATCCGGAAGGGAAGAGAGCGAGACTGGCGGGAGAGGGGGACGACATGAACCCATTGTGTCAATATAGGGTGAGACACTTCAGACTCAGAATTTAGTGTAGAATTCATGGGCGAAGAGGAACATCATGACACAATGGGGTGACCCCTCGTCGCAGAGATGTTAAACACAAGCCAATTAGAGTATAGTACCCTATAATGGCCTGACTGGATCATAATCGTTAACCTGCATCGTTCCAAGGGATTAGCTGATGACAAATGTGGATTTTCTTAAAAACGTGTCGCTTTTTACTGGATTGGCACAACCCGATCTGGTAGCGCTGGCCAGCCGGATGGGTCGCCGCAAATTTGCCAGGGATGTAATTATTTTCCACAAGGGCAGCCCTGGACAGAATCTCTATATCGTCCAGTCTGGTCGTGTGCGCATTTTCTCACTGAGTTTGGATGGCCGACAACTATCACTCAACAGCTTTGGCCCAGGCGAATGTTTTGGTGAACTCTCAATGATCGACGGTCAGCCTCGCTCGGCGGGCGCGATTGCGACAGAGGACACGGTGACATTGATCTTACATCGTCAGGATTTCTTGCACCATATCGAGACATATCCGCAAATAGCTGGGCATATGCTGCAACTCCTCTGCGCACGATTGCGCAAAACGGCCGGATACGCTGAAACGCTAACTTTTCTGGATGCACGCAGTCGAGTAGCTGCTAAACTCCTGCAACTGTCTGAGCCACCTGATCAATTAGCGGGTGAACACGAGACAGGCAATATACAAGTATCACAGTCTGTGCTGGCGTCATGGGTAGGCCTCCGCCGCGAAAGTGTCAACCGCATCTTATCCGATATGCGTAAGCTAGGTATCATTCGCATCGAAAACCAGTCGATTGTCATTGTGGATAAAGTACAGCTGCGAGATCAGATCACCTACTAATGATACCAGGTTGCGATATTTCTTGTGATATAGATCACAGTGCAACTGTGCGAAGGATCATAACATTCTTCATTGATGTGTTTTATAATCTGATCAGATCGGAAACAACTGAGATTTCCGACAACAAAAATAAGGAGAAAACAAAAATGTCAAAAGAAGCTATACAAACTGTGATTGGTCGTGCGGTAACTGACAGTGAATTTCGCGTTGCGCTATTTGCCAACCCGAATGAGGCGCTGGCTGGCTATGATTTGACCGAAGAGGAGATGGCCGGGCTTAAAGAGTTAGACGCTGAGACCCTTGACTCCATGGCTGGTAGCCTTGATGAGCGGATTTCCAAATGGGGGTATTGATAGTAACTGGCTAAACACTATCACTAAGGGCTTGAGGATTCGTTTTTATCAAAAGTTATTTGTGAACGAACCCTAAGTAGTGATCGCCTAACATCGCGGTACGCCCCGATAACTGATCGGGGCGTACCGCGATGTTTTTGCTTTCTGTGCAGGACAGAAAGAATTATACAGGCAAATCTGATGGCAATACCGCTGATCAATACACTCACTAACAAGCTTCATCTTGTCACGATCGAACGACCACACACACCGACCGTGGCCGTGCGGGTCTATGTACGTGCTGGCAGTCGCTATGATGGAGAGTTGCAAATACCAACGCCTCCTCTCGGCCTCGCGCATTTTGTCGAGCACATGTTGTTTCAGAAATCAGGCAGTTCTGGTCGCAACGCACTACTTGCTGAAGTAGAACGCTCTGGAGGTTTATTGGAAGCTGAAACGACCAAAGAGTACACGCGCTTTACAGTCATCACAACACCTCCAGAACTAGCGATAGCATTGCGCGTCTTAGCAGAATTGCTGCGTCCGCGTTCACTTACTCAATCTCGCTTTATTGCAGAAAAATTAACCATTGCACAGGAACAGGCACAGCATCAGGATCGACACAGCATCATCTTCGATCATTTTGCCGATTTGATGTGGCCGACACATCCACTGCAAAATCCCATTCTAGGTACGCCGGCCGGGCTCGCGGCCATTACGCCAGCGTTAGTCGACGATTTTTTCAGTGAACGCTATGTCACGGGCAATATGGTGCTCGTCGTTTGCGGTACTATCGATGCTGATGAAACAATTCGCCTTGCAGAACAATACTTTTCCGGTGTGACCCAGGGATTGGTACATCCACCCATACCGATTGACTTGCCCACCATTGACCAACCCCGTTTCAAACACATACCTAGGAACATGGGTCAGTCATATCTAATGGTTGGCGTACCAACTGTGGGCATGAAACACAGTGATCGGTCTGCACTAAAGATTATTGAGCGTATCCTGGGTATGGGTGCAAGTGGGCGGCTTTATCAACGCCTACGGCAAAATGACAGTCTCGTCTATAACATTCGCACAGTCACTGCCCAATATGAAGACGCTGGTTATTTCGCAGTATCGACGGCATGTGCACCCGATCATGTCGATCAAGTCCTGCACGCCATTGTGGAAGAGTGGGAAAAGATAAGCCAGTCTGCTATTATGCTAGAAGAACTCGAGGCAGCGAGACGCAATTACGCAGGTACACTCGCGCGCAATTTTGAGACAAACGCGGCTGTTGCAGGTATCACAGGTGTCGAACAATTGTTGCATCGGCCGGAATGCATGGCTGATGCGATCGCACGTATTAACCAGGTAAGTCGTGACGATGTTCTCAAAGCAGCTCAGAAGTATCTAAATCACAGCACTGTAGCGGTCGTTATAGGCCGATCCGAAGGTGAACATGACTGATATGACGTCAAGACAGGCATTGGCACAGGCAGCTAGCCCGTCGCAGAGCAAAGGCCAGGGTATTTGGCTACAGATCAAGGCGATGCTGGACTTTGCTTCGTATAAGCCTGAAGCCGTTGCAAACATTGTAATTAGTGAATTGACTGGAAAAGACGGGCGTTATTACGTCATCAAAAATCCGGCGACGAGAACCTATTATCGTCTGGGCGAGCGTGACTACTTTTTATGGCAGCGCATGGATGGAACGCAATCGGTCAAAGACCTGGTCGTGGCCTATTATATGGAATACGGTGCATTTGCGTTTGCCCAGGTAGCCGGTCTGGTCAAGGGTTTGAAGGGTGCTCAATTTCTTGTTGACCAGCCTGCTAATGTTTACAGCTTCGTTCAAGATCAATTGGAACGTCGCACACTGGATCACCGGCTGCAGCGTGTAGGCAACGCGTTTATCGAAACTCAAATTGCGATCAACGGGCTGGATGGATTGCTAGACAAGGTATATCGATATGGGGGCTGGATATTCTTTACTACTGCTGCTATGCTGATATCGGTAGCGCTGATTGTAATAGGAATTGTCGCTTTTCTAGTTCTGTTTACAAGCGGTCGTTACGCTCTCGTATTACCGAATAGTTCATTAAGCCTGACAATTATAACCATTCTTGTGACTAACTTCGTGACTATCACACTGCATGAACTCGGCCACGCGCTTGCAGTCAAACATTTCCAACGTGAAGTGCGACGAGGCGGCTTTATGCTTTATTACGGCATGCCCGCCTTTTTTATCGATACCACAGACATCTGGCTAGCACCCAAGCGGGCACGATTGACAGTCACATGGGCAGGCCCTCATATTAGTTTTCTGACTGGCGCTGTAGCGACGATACCATTACTGCTTTTTCCTGAATTTGCACTCAATCCATTTCTCTTTAGTTTCGCAGCTTTTAATTTTTTTGGCGCTTTCCTTAATCTGAACCCCTTGCTGGAGTTGGATGGATATTACCTGTTGATGGATTGGTTGGAGATTCCCCAGCTACGCAAGAAATCTCT
Source organism: uncultured Chloroflexia bacterium (assembly GCA_963701435.1). Classification (GTDB taxonomy): domain Bacteria; phylum Chloroflexota; class Anaerolineae; order Promineifilales; family Promineifilaceae; genus JAACFF01. The sequence goes on from CAVPAL010000007.1 coordinate 927,798, forward strand.
CACGTATCTGCGAACCGAACTGGTTTCCAAGCTGCGAGAGAGTAAAGTCGGTGGTTTGCGCACCATTACCTTTTCACAGACAGAAAAGGTATTCGTTGTATACGGCCTATTGACCGCAGTTTATACGGTGATTGCCCTATACTTGGCTGTTGACTTCTATCAATCACGTGCCGTTAGCTATGTGCAAGCGCTGTGGTTGAGGGCGAGCGATGCCGCGCGCATCGCGCTTATTATAATTGGCGTGGTTCTGTGTTTAGGTGCGGCCCTTCTCGTTTTTCGCCTGATCCGCTTGACTTTCCGGCGTTTTGTGACTTGGGCTGAGCAACGTGGTTTGTTGGATAAACCGTGGTACATAGCGGTCGCCGTGTGGAGCATTGTTGTTCTGTCAATCATCCCGGAAAGCTTCGGCTACATGACATTTATTTGGGCGTATGCGGGATTGGTGGCAATGCTCATTGCTGCCTATTTTGCCTGGCGCAATGCCACTGTTTTTGCTGGTGGGCGGTTGGCACCAGTGTTCCACTGGCTTGCGCTGGCGGCATTGCTGCTGGCCATTGTTCAGGGTACGGGTATTTTATCCCTGACAGACGGCAATCTGCTTGATGCACTTGAAATACTGCCTGCCGTGGCTTTCCTCATTGCAGGTGGTTTGCTTGTCACCGGTCATTGGTCCCGCACTCAGACCCAACCAATTAGAGCGTCGATCTTATTTGCTGCGTTAGGCATTGGTGGCTTACTCGGCTGGCTGGCCTATACGCGAGAAGCATCTGATCTCAGTACTGTCGGCATATTTAGCGCTTATGTTTTGACGTTTGTCCTGTGTCTGCCAACGCTTTGGTTTCGGCGGCACACAATGTTTGCGCCAGCATGGTTGACATTTTGTCTGGCGTTGCTGGGATTCGCAGTTATCGATCTGTTCAGATTTGCTACGCCTTTGCCATTCTTCCTACTCACAGCAGCAACTATTTTGCATTATCAGGCAGTCTTGCGACTACGCTTTCCTTTAGAGCAAGTGGCGACGTTGCCTGGCGCAAGCGATCGTGCACGGCTCCAATTTGGATTTGTCTGGATTGTTGAATCTGTGACAACATCGCTACGTCAGGTGGTCGGGCAACACGATACAGTCGTGGTGGCTGAACAGTTCAATGCTTTGGCGCAGGCCGCCAATTGGCCGGTGGAGATGAATGGTACAGATATCAGCGACAAGCCAGAGGTGTATCTCGATCTGTTTGAACAGGGCAATATGTACGCCTCGATGCTGTCATTGTTGCTTGATTTGGATGCTGACACAGTTGGCGATCGGATAATCGGCCGAATGTTTCAGTCAGCTTACGATCGATTGCCGTGGCAGGTACGTGAAATTGCGGCGCTCCATCTCTTTCCGGACGTTAAACGGGCGGCATCGGCCGATAAGCAATTCCAAACCGATAGCCGGGAAAATCATGCGTTGTTGCGCCGCATGCCGCTGTTTGCCACAATGAGCGATCAGGAATTAGACTTACTGGCTACACAACTCCAATCAGAACATTTTCGCCCCAACCAGATTGTTATGCGGCAAGGCGACACAGGCAACCATTTCTATATCATCAAGCATGGGCATGTTGAAGTCGAGCAGCGCAACGACGATGGTGTGATCGAAATTGTCGATCAACTCAATCGTGGCGACTATTTGGGTGAATTGGCTCTCCTGCACGATGCGCCGCGGAATGCGACTTGCCGAGCAACCGTGCCTACGGAATTGCTCAGCCTGAGCCGTGCGAATTTCGAGCGCTTGGTCAAGGAGCGTTTCGCTCTGTATGAGAAACTCGACGAGACCGTTACCCGAACGGCGCTGCTGCGCCGCATCCCGTTATTTGCTGAAATGGATACGCAACAACTTCAATTGATTGTCAGCCAATTGCGTCAAGAATCATACGCTTCAGGTGATTATTTCATCCATCAGGGTACAATTGGTGATGCATTTTATATTATTGAATCGGGGCAGGTTGTAGTAACTGTTAACCAGAATGGACAAGAAGTGGTCGTCGATAAACACGGCCCAGGTGCTTATGTGGGCGAGATTGCCCTGCTGTTGGATACACCGCGCACCGCATCTGTCTCGGCTGTGAAACCAACGCAAACATTGACGCTTTACAAGCATGATTTCAACCGACTGGTTACAAATCATCTCTATGTGAGCCGTGGTTTGGAAATGGTGATGAGTCGCCGTATGATTCAGATTCGCCGCACGCTACCAGCGCTCTCCTCAGCGCAATAAGGAAAAGAAATTTATGAATTGCTGGCACTGTGACCGACCGGCTAACGGCAACTGCCGTTTCTGTGGCCGTTCACTATGTAAAGAACATGCGCAATCGTTGCCGCATATCGAGGTATTGTACCGAAACGAGCAGGGTATACAAAAAGCGTTGGTTGTTGCCGATGCCCTGTACTGCGGTCTCTGCCAGCCAAGCGAAGACCCTGTCGCAATTCCGCAATTGAAATGAGAGAAAAAAACGCTTTCCGCTGAAGCTATTTTGAGCAAACAGCATTTAACTGCAATGCTTTCAGAACTTGAGTTTAGAGTTCAGCTTTCACTGAACAACTTTGGACTTTAACAAAAAAGAAATTGTTGGTAGAAAGTAGGGTATGAATACAAACCTTCTCCAACAATTTCGTGATACAGTGTACCAGGCTTTGCCTAAACGGGCAGATGCCACGATGGATTTATTAGATGCCCTAACGGCAGCCAGTCATGTCGAGTCGCCAGTGGCTTTGAGTGAAAGTATGCTGTTTCGACGAGGCTTTGCTTCCGTGTACGATGTACTGGAGGAAGGCGAACTGCCCGAAGCGACTTTGCGCGAGATTTTCAGTCACAACCAACCCGCAACTTGTGAGACGATAGCAGGTTACGAAGTCAGTGCGATAGATTGCACACCCAACCCACGCCCGGAAGCAGAGACATGGGTATCTCCCATTTTTGACTTCGCCAACAAAGTCCATTTTCGTGCGTAAATATCCGCTAAGGAACACGGATTAAATAATTTACGGAACTGACTCAGCAAGCGGAATAGCTGTGTAGTTCCATTGAGGCAAATAATCATCGAATTTGATGCGCATCGTTTCTTTGAAATCATCAGCCACCTTGCGCTTGGTGGCAAAAGACTCGTTTAGAACTGAAGCAAATACTTTTAGGCCTGTCTTCGTTTTAGCTGAGGCCATCAGGACTTTAACAAGTTCAACGCTCTTGAGAACAACCCCCTGACAGGCATGCGTCAGATGAGGAAAGAGGCGGTGTTCAATGGGATTGTATTTGGAGGTATAGGGTGGATAGTGGGCAATGCGAATTTCAATACCCAATTCATCTGCCAATTGCTGCAAGTCCTGTTTGAAAAGGTAATAGCGTGCATTGTTGCTGCCGCCACAATCGCACAAGAGGAGGATAGATGTGGCTTGCGGATAATCGTGTCGACCATGGTTGAGCCACCAGTTACGAATACAGGCGCAAGCAAATTCCGACGTATCATGGCTGACGCCAATCGTCACGTAGCCAATGTTGCGGTAGACATCATATAGCCCATGGGGAACTGCTAACCCATCGGCCAACGAACGGAAATCGTGGTCATGGACACGGATGCGCTCTTGGGTGTAGAGCTTCCCAGGACGAAAGAAGTTACCGATCATCTCTTTTTTTTCACATCCATGCTCATGACCGGGTTGCCGTGTTCATGATACTGTTGCTTCAAGGAGGCAATGTTTTGGAACTGCTCATCGCGTTGCGCTACTTGTTGGCCGGCCTCTGCTTTGAACGCCTGCCGGCGACGGAAGTTGTGCTTGACTAATAGTTGGTCAACAACAGTCACACTCACCGCAAAGCCTTCTTCCTGGAGACGGGTCGCAATATCTTCACGGGTCAAGTTCGTCCATTTGAGAGTCTCATCCATAGGCGAACCAGCCGTATGGTTTTCGAGAACATGCAAGAAGGCCGCATCCAGGCCGGACTGCTGGGCGATGACTGTCTTGCGCCCGCCACCAAACAGACGAATACGTTTTTCAGCTTTGGCTGGCAACTTTTCTAATTCATCCATGCCGCGGGCAATTGTGCGGTCATTGCACTGCAAAACACGGCAAATATAGCTGATGCCCCCGTAGCCTAATTTCTTGGCCTCGATAGCAGCGTAACGTCGCCGGTCTTTTTCGGAAAGAGATTGATAGAAGTCACGCATAGTGGCTTCGATTTCTGGAGAATAGGGGTTAATCTTCATGAGCTAGAATTGTACCTTAATCAGGTGGCAGAACAGCCTCAGTCACTGGGAAGTTCCGTAAGTTATTAAATTTTGATTCCTAAGGAATTTGAGAGATACCCATTGACTGATGCCAGTCTTACTGGATGAGATTTCTATTCAAAACATACTCCCCGTACAAAATCACATTCTCCCACCCGATGGGGCTGATATGTTCCAACAAAGACAAATCAACGCCTGCACTTTCCGGATCGCATTCCAAAACGACTCGGTTTATCTCCTTCGCTTGCCAATAAATGATGCACGCCATAATCAATGTTAGACAACTGGCTGTGTTTTTCTGTGCCTGCAAATCACGGGCTGTAATCGTGCCGTGCTTCCCATAAGCAACCTGTCGTGCCAAGCCGTTGACCTCTTCACCTTTCAAGAGTCCCCGACGAATACGTTTGCGCATGATCGGGTCTGACATGAATTGCAAGATGAACTCAGTCTTGAATACACGCCCCAATTCTCGATTGGCTCGATAAAATTGGTTCTTGCCACTGTAACCGGCCAATCGTTTCAGAGCAGTTGAGGCCGTGGTATGCCCACTTTCCAGCGAAGCATAAAACTGACCCATCCTGTCCCATTGTTCACATATCCAGTCCAGATGAATTGTGCGATCCCAACGATCTACCAATGGTGTCAGGAGACCATACTCTTTGGTTTTATCAATCCGATAGATACGTTGCTTCTTAAGGCCGCGAATACGTGGAGCAAAACGACGGCCGAGCATGGCAAAAGCAGCAAAGTTAATTTCGGTGTAGCCATGGGTGTCAGTGTAATGTTCTTCCAGAGCCAGATCGCTCTCATTGTAAAGCAGGCCATCCAGAACGAAGGCAGCATCGCGATCAGTACATTCAATGACTGTGCTGTAAAAGGGCGCATAATTATCAGCCACAAACGAGTAAAATTCGATGGCGTAATCGTTGAAGCGAGGGCTGTATGTTTGCTGTAACAGCTTACGCTTCATTCTGAATCGTTGTCCATCGCTACTGGAGGTTTTTCCTTCGCCCCAAGCCTGAGTCACATCCAATTTGCTAATGGCATTGACTACCTGTGCCAAAGCCTGACGTTGGTCATCTTCCAGCAATTGCCAATCCGTAACCCATTTGATTTGGCGATAGGTGATACCTTCCGTTAGTCGAGATATTGTGTATGGCCCAACATTGCAACCATGCGCCATAATGGTTGCCAGAATGGTGCAAACATCTTCGGCCGTTCGTTGTTGCTGTTGTTGAGGTGTCATGAAGTGATGGGTTACGCGCAGTTCGTTATCTACTTCAATTAGTAGCTCAGGCAACCGGATGTTACGCATATTTTTAGCCAGCCAAGCCCTCACCAACGACCATGAAGGTGACGAACAACGACACAGGGATCACGAGGACGGCGAAGAGTATGTTGAGTACTGAGCGCTCTTTCCAGAACCAGAGACACAGCATATTGAATACCGCCGCTGTATCTGTTAAGAGTAGACCGATTGCGGGCATCACCCAGGTGTCCGTGACAGGGTACCGCTCGCGAAATGTTATGGTGATCATGGGAAGGATGACCCATACTGCAAGGCCTAAGACTGAAAGACCAATGGTCCACCACCCAATCGCACGGTTTGGGGCTAACGGTCGGGATTTTGGCGCACCCGCCACCTTATCTTGACCGCTGTTGGAAACTGACATGATAGACATCTCCTAACATTTATGTACGATCGTGCCAAGCAAAGCAATTCGCATCTACTTGCTACCGTTAGGCCGCCGTGACAAAGTAGCTTAAGGAAGATTGAGCGAAGCGATGATCATCTCGCCCACCTGCTGAATTTTGCCGCTCAGACTGTAACCGGCTTCGCAATGGCTAGCAGCGGTGTAGATGAAGCCAAACTCCAGGTCACCGCGGGTGATATTGGGCTGACCATCCCCCTCGTGATACCAGATGGCGGTAATCTCGCCGGTGGGGCAAACCAGGACCACCTCACAAGATTAGGGCGTATCTAATCAGTCAATGCCTTTATCAACGCTTCTCTTACATCACCGTAATAGAGAATACTGAGCTTCATCGCCATCTCATCGGACAGCTCGTTGAGCTGGCGCCGGGCCGAGATAGGAATTAGCAATGTCGTGGCGCCTTTTTCGATGGCCAGCTCGGCCACATCGACGGCGTTGTAGACCGGGTCCAGCCCGCCACTTAGATTGAGACCACCTACAGCAATCATGCCCCCTTCAGACTCTTCTCCAGAAGGGCGCTGCAGAATGCGAGCAATGCGGGAAGACCCAGCGCTGCACCACTTGACGCGGCATCAAAGGCTCTTAACTGGACGGTGAACTCGCGTTGACGTGGATCACGGTCGCCGACCAACTCTTTCGCCCGGGCGTAGAGGTTCTGCTCGCCGTACTTGATACTCTCGCGAAACGGTCCGGGCGCACGAACGTTGATAATCTTGACTCCTGACCCGGGACCAACATTCACATCAATTCGATACAAGCCGAGGTTTTCGTCGAGACCGCCCGGGCTGATGCACCAGACCTGTCCAGGGGGCAACGGATCGGTGCCGATATAGCGGTCACTCTGGAGTTCCGGGGTAACGATGAAATGCTCTACGCCATCCAGGCCCATGTGATAGCTGAAGTGGGTATTGCGGAACTCAGCACTGCCGATTCGTTTCTGCTGCTCTTTGACCCGGCGGCGCATTTCCATGCCCAAGCGAACGGCCCACTCGATGTCTTCATCGGCAATGGGCATGTCGCGATCAGGATAGAGCAGCTTCAGCAGGCCATTGACGGTCTTGTTCACCGCCCTGGTATCCCGGCCGCTCAGGGCAGCTCCATAGCTCACGCGACCTTGAATCTGCTGCAGGCGGTTCTCCGCGCGCAGTTCCGCCCACGCTTCGGAAAGGAAGTCGCTCACCAGACCAAAATGGTCGGTGAACAGCGATGCCTCCAGCTTGGGAATATCCCAGCCAGGCAGGTAGGCATGGATGCGGTCCATGAAGGCCGTATCATCACGCATTTCCTTGGGCAGCGGGCCAAATAGATGGCTGATGCGCTGCTGGTGGTCGACATCGACGTCGAAATTGCCTACGGCGACGATGCTGCCGCTGGCCCGGATGCTTTCCTTGCCGCGGCTGAACTCGCCCGACTCCATGTACCCCTTCATGATGTTGACGCCGTCTTTCTGGTCGAAGGAGACGCCGGAGATCTCATCGAAGCAGACGACGTCGTATTGGGCGACAAGCCCTCGCTGGCCGGTGGCGTTGTTGACAAACATCTTGGCCACGGTCGCCTTGCCGCCAGAAATGAGGTGCGAATAGGGAGAAACCTGCTGGTAGAGGTGGGATTTGCCCGTTCCGCGTGGCCCCAGCTCCACCATGTTGTAGTTTCGTTCAACGAAGGGAACCATGCGCAGCAACAGGATGTCCTGGGCTCGGGCGCTCTAGCTTCTCCGGCTCGAAGCCGATGCTGCGCAGCAGCAGATGCTTCCACTGCTCGACTGTGAAGCCTTGCCGGCCCTGACTCAACGTCTCTAGAACGCCTCGTTTAGAAAGCTGAATTGGCCGTAGAAAGGTGATACCAAATGGCCGTCCATTCTTCTCCTGAGCGATGATGGCATCGTACTCCAGCTGAATCTCGGCGTAGAAGCCGCCGGTAAGCAGCCGCTCGTTGGCCGAGACCAGCTCGGCGTCAATGCGCACGTCATTGAGCTGCAGGCTGGGCAGCGTGGCCAGATAGGAGTCGGTGCGGGCGTCTAGCCGAGCGGTGACGATGTCGATGAGCTTGACCGTGCCCTGCTCGCGGGCTCGTGACTTGAAGAGCTCCTGTTCGCCGGAGCGCACCGTCCGCTGGCGCATCTGGCGTTCGACGATCGCCAGTCCTTCGAGGATCTCCTCTTCATCGGTCGTGGCGCAGTAGCGTCCAATGAGAAACTCGCCCACATAGGTTGGCACCGGATACTGGCCCCGGAAACGATTGGCCAAATCCTTGCGGACAACAAAGCCTTCAAACGCCTCGGCCGCCAGCCGATCAATCTCGTCTAGCTGCATCTCACTCTCCGCCTATCACGGTCAATCTCTGGGCCTGGATCGCCTCCCCGCGCAATACGACCACGAAAGCGGCGCTGCCTTCCAATGTTTCGTCCGGCACCAACAAAGACACGGATCCGGCCTCATCAGGCGACTTGGTCGTCGCGGCCACTGTGGTGCCGGCATCACCAGCCTTCAGGCGAATGTCAACTGCAAGGTCTGCACCGCCGGCCGAGAGTTGCAGGCTGCAGCGAAGACCCAGCCACTTGATTTCCTCGATGACGACGAGCTCCGCCTCATCCGCGTCCCGCCTGGCGATGATGACAGGCACGACACACTCCTGAAGACTGAGCCCGCCATGCTCATACTCTTTGCCGGCCTCAAAGCAGTGGATATCCGGAGCGATCGCGATACGCACTTCCTGATTCCAGTGCCAGGGGACGGTTTGATGATCCGTGTGTGCGCCAGACTTCAGGACAGCACAGCGTCCTTTGCGGGTCACGGTCAAATGCTGCGGCAGCTCCGCTTTGGGCATACCATCCGGCAGCAGCAGCCAGCCGTGGTCGGTGACGATCGTCACCTGGCGCCAGCCGTGGTTCAAGAAGGTTGGCGATGCGGTCAGACAGGCTGCGCAGTTCAGCCTGGACATGATGAGCGACCTTCCAGCCGTGGTCATGACCATAACGATCGATGGCCCCGTATTCGGTCCAGGCGATGCCGCCAGGTTCGCCCAACTCATCGCTTCTCAGCTCCTGATAACCCTGTTCGCGGATCAGCTTGCGCAGCAGGTCTGTTCCCAGCGACGTGCCGGTCTCTTTGTTGACAGGCACCAGGCCTGGCTTGTCACCACCGGCCACGGACTCGGCCGCCGGGGAAATGGCCGCTTTGGCCGTGGAGGTGACCGGAGGCAGGGCGGCGAGTTGCCAGCTGCTTTCGCAAACAAACCCCTTCTCGTCCAACTGCTGAACCAGCCGCTGGCCGACGTCAAATCGCAAGGCATCGCAGAAAAGAATGCACGTGCCTGCTTCGGCAGTTGCATTACTTCCAACCGTGTATGTCCGGGCCAGGTTCTTTCAGAACTGCTTTCTGGAAACGACGCGTGGCCTGCTCCAACCACGGCCGGTAGAGCGGGATGATGGCATTCTTCACCGCCTCCACATCGTTGGCAGCTTCCACCTCGGCCAACGCCTCAAGAACCTCAGCATCAACCTGCCAGCCGCGTTCCACGTAGCTTTCTGCCAGCTGGTTGGTGTCGCTGCCGCTCAGTGGCGATTCGCAGTGAGCGGCCAGGGCCGAGAGATGTGCCAGCGCCATGGCCAGCGGCGATTGACCCAGGGTGGCCCAGACCCATTCCCGCCTTTTGCCATGCTCCTTCTCCAGTTCGAGAATCGTTTCGCGAGCTGGTCCGGCCAATTGGTCTCGCAGAGAAGCAAGTCGTTCGCGAAGTCTCGTTTCGGCCGTTTCATTGTCTTGCGGCCAATAGGGCGATGGCTCTCGAAGAGCGGCAGCTGCACCGGCTGTGCTTTCTCCAATAGCTCCGGAATGCCCGGATAGGCATAAGGCGCTTCGGCGTATCTTGCCCACACCGCCGCCCATTCCCCGCTGGGTTCACCAAGTTTCTCGGCCGCAGAGATAGGGCCATCCTGCTGCGGATGAAGCCGATACTTCTGCGTGCAAAGCGCGCAGAAGGCAGCCCACTCATCCTGGCTCAATTGCGCCTGATATTCGTCCGGCTGGCTCAGCCAGAGCAACATCTGGCGCACGGCGTCTGGATGCAACAGCTCATTGAAGAACTCGGCTCGCAGCGGCGCTTCCTTGCGCAGGCGGGCCACCGGCTCGTTGGCCAATCTGGACCAGCGATCGGTCCAGCGCCTCCCGCGTTGCCTTGTCGGCGCCAACCGGCGCATCAAGTGAATGGAGGAATCCGGCGACCGTCCAGTCTCGACCGTTGCGGTGGATCCAGAGCGAGCCGCGATATTGCAGTTCCGCCAGGGGCTGTAGTTCGGGCGGGCACTCCTCGATGGCCCGCAGATCATGCTTGCCGAAACCGGGCAGGTAGATGATAGGAACGGCATTCTCTGGAAGCTGCTCCTCGGGGAGGGTGCGGGAGATGACGCAGCGAATCCAGTAGGCCGGTCCGGTGCGCTTGTCAGGTGCATATTCGCCAAGGGTCAAGATCGGCAGCTTCTCGCGAAGCTCTGGTAGCAGCGGCTCCCACTGGCGGGATTCATCGGGCCAGAGGACGACAACCGGGGCGACCTGGTCGTTCTGGTTATACTGTCCCGCTTCTATGATGGATGCTACCAAAGCATCCTGAAAAGTCACGTTCTCCGTCATCTCGTTTTCAAGGCCGCCTCGCGGGCCGCTTCCTTCTCCGCTCGCGTGAAGTGCAAATCATTAAGCCGCTCGCTGCCATCGGGGTTCTTGCCCCGGTCTTTCTTCCAGTGGATGGTGAACTTGCTGCGCAGGACGCCGGCCGTGACAAAGGGTCGGATATTCAACCGCACGCCGTCGTTCAGATCCGGATTCCAGCCGATGGGCTGCTCGTGCAGCGGCTTCCAGCGCACATAGATGTCGTAGGGCGGCTCGCCTTCCAGGATGAGCTCCAGCTTCTTCTTCAGCTCCAAGCGCTGCAACCAGGCGGCCTTCGGCGCCGGCCACGCCCTGCTCCTGTTCGGCTCGCTGGGTGTTGATCCAGTCACCCAGGTAGGTGTAGATGAGTCGCTCCAGCCTGGCGTGGTCCAGCTTGTGGTAGTTGACCAGGGCTGAGAAGCCGTCCTTGCGGCCGTCCCATATGTGCCAGATGAACGGCCGGTTCTTGAACAGCTTGCAATGCTGCTTGAAGAAGCCATCGCGCAACCACGCATCTAGCCTCTTGCCACCAAAACTGTCACGACGCAGCAAATCAGATTGTTTTGCTACCGACCATTCACTCTTGTAGGCCGCAGCCAAAAGGCTGCGGAGGCGTTCAGCCGCCGGTAGCTCGCCTATTAGCGATGGCAGACAAACGACTCCGTCCTCATCCGCCTGCTGCATCAGATCGTCAAACCTTTGAAGCGGCCATCGATATGCCAGCAATCTTGCGACCGCCACTTGTAACGGTTCACGAGAGCTTTCAGGTCTACCCTGAAACAACCATTGGATTGGCTCATCGCTATATGGCTCGGGAATCGGTCCGTCGCTTTCAGCAACCGAGTCCATCTCTCAAGATCGAACGGAACTTTCGCGAGAGTTGCATTTGTCACATTCATCTTCCTGTCGAGCCTTCGAACAGCTATTCTATAATCGGTGGATTTGCAAAACGCCCAAATTGCGGCCAGATGGCCAGGGTTCTTTGGGATGATCGCCGCCACATTCGTATCCGCCTTCTCTCCGGTATAAATGGTGCAAGGAAGATCACCCATTTGCCGAACTGCTACCCCCTTTTTCCCCAACCGGCCTCACCTCTTATGTAGGCCTTTCCTATTTCTACCGCCTGCATCAGATCTTTGTTCCACCACAGGACCCTTGACCTTCCCCCGTAGGGCTTCGTTTTGCTGTGCCTCCTTGCCAATAGTGCCAGTTGCCATCGGGAATCACTTCCCAGAAATACCGTCCATAGTGGGACAAGTCTGCGGGAGAAATGCCTTGGAGAGAATCGGCATACTTTTCGAGAAGAGGTCCACTAAAGCTAGCTCCGAAGATGATTCTCGAGTCCGGATTGCTAAGCTGACGTCTTTGATCAAGCAATTCGAGCCGTTGCTGCTTAAGTCCTTGACTTTTCTCCTTTACCGAGCCCTCCTGAGAAACATCCATGGAGGTGATCTGCTGGCGCATCCACCGGGCGTTGATTATTGGCAATCAAGAGTATCGGCTTTACTACTTCGCCAGTAATTGTTTCGAACGCTCCGGGACCAAGCCAAGAAATGTGTTGTAGAGCTTGAGCCTGCAAGGTCTTCTCGCGCAGTTTGCGATAGGTTACTTGCGAGAGCCAGTTCTGCGGTGTCACTATGGCATAGGTACCCAACGACTTCGTGAAATCACGACACCTCTCAACAAATATCGTTGATAGATCTGCTGCGCCATCTGGATATGTTGATTCAGAGAATTTCTGTAGCAAAGGAGCCTGCTTGTTTCGAGTTAAGTATGGTACGTTCGTAGCAAGAAGTGTGTAATCTCTCGATAGCAGTCTAGTTGTCTCAACCAGACTTTGAAGCGCACTGCCGAAAAATAGCGGTTCTTCCAGACTGGCTTCTTCACGTAAAGCCTTCGTGATTACGGGTTCAAGCTTGTGGTATTCTCCAATAAAGAGCCGTTCCCCAACTGGAAGTAGAGCTGGATTAATCAGACTCCGAGATATTGTCAAATGTTGTGGATCGCCGGTTCTAGGGTGGCGTCCATCGGCAGGTTAACAACAGAATCAGACGGCAAGTCCGGCAGGATGCGGGTCTTGCCATCGGGAAACTTAACCCCAGCCTGAACCAGAGGAACAAGATGGGCCGAGTTGACCTTGCGCCACCGCTTTTCGGCCATCGTCAGCAGCTTGAAGGCCATCGCCAGACCCAGCGTTGCGCGAACCGGCTCCTTTGGTAGTGCGCGTTCGGGCTTTGACAGTGGCAAAGGTGGATTCAATGGCATTGGTAGTGCGCAAATGAATCCAATGGGCGGCTGGATAATCCATGAAAGTAAACAGCGTCTCCTGGTCTTTGAGTCAGGCAGGTCAACCGCTTTGGGGTATTTGGCCTGGTACTCTTCTTGAAAGCGGCGCGATTTCCGCCAGCGCCGTTTGCTCGGTCAGGAGCACGCATGATTTCGTGCAGGTGGGATTTAGCGCGGGGTTGTAGGCGTTTGGGCAGTTTGTCGAGTACATTGGCGATTTTGTGTACCCAGCAGCGTTGTTCTTCGGTTTCAGGATAGACTTGGCGCAATGCAGCCCAGAAGCCCAGTGCGCCGTCGGCAATGGCCAGTTTGGGTGCTGACAGCCCGCGTTGTTTGAGGTCACGCAGCAGCGTGGCCCAGGATTCGGTGGATTCTCGATAGCCATCTTCCAGAGCAATGACCTCTTTGACGCCATCAGGCCGGACGCCGATGATGACCAGACAAGCCAGCCGGTCATCTTCAAGGCGGACATTAAAATGAACACCATCAGCCCAGATATAGGTGTAGTCTGTGTCTGTTAACGACCGTTTGCGCCACGCTTTGTACTCATCTTGCCAGACGGCGAGCAGACGGGTGACAGTCGTTGGCGAGAAACCAGCCAGGGCTTCTTCACCCAGCAAAGCGCCCGAGCGCTTCCTGAAAATCGCCTGTCGAAAGGCCGCGCAGATAGAGAACGGGCACGGCTTCTTCCAGGCGAGGTGTTTTGCGCATGTAGGGCGGCAGGATGTTGCTGGTAAATTTCTGCCCTTCCCGTTTGTCATAGACGCGAGGCGCTCGCATTTTGATTTGTCCCGCTCCACATTGCACCGTGCGCTCTTGGCCACACCCGTTGCGCACAACCAGCGCATGTCCATTTTCATCACGCTCCTGGCTGTGGCGTTGGATGTAGTTCTTCTACTTCGGCTTGTAAGGCGGCTTCCAGCATGCGTTGTGCTCCGCGTCGGACAAGGTCATCTAAGGTTAAATGGATTTCGGTTCGAACTATCAGCAATGAGTGTGGTATCTTTGCACATGGCGTATTCTCCTTGCGGCTTCTGACCGCTTCATAGGTTTTGTCACCTACGAGGATACGCCACCCTTTTTCTATTCGCCAATCCACAACTTTTGATAATACCTCTTTCCTCAATTGATGATTGTGCATTTTGTATCAATCTTGACATCCCTGCTGAAAAAGTTCTATAGTGTTGCTACGCATTTCTATTGGCCTGCATTGATCTTCACACTCCAGCCAGATATTTAGCTCTTAGTAGTTGTATGAATCATTCTAGTTAACTTCAGCAATCATTGATTGAATTTAGTGACCAATATCCGTAACGGACATTAAAGGTTTATTTTAGGCTTTGGAATTAGGTGTTTCTGCATAACGCTCATTAAGAGGCTATAGATGTTTGATCTGGATCAGCAGTGGATTATCGATACCGTATCATAAGGGTAAGATTGACGATCCATTAGCACCTTGTCCTTATTGTACCTCCCTCTTCCTCTTTGGCGGGATGTCGGGATGGTTATGATAAAGTTAAGAATTAGTACTCGACTTTTGCTTAACATAAAAGAACCTTAAAAACAGCATAAATGAATAAACTTTCTTGGGTGCGGGCAAGCCGCGCCCATTCCCAGCCAGGACAAAACTGGCTGGGCAAGATCGAACCACTTTGGTTTTCGGGGTAAGCTGCTGTTTAAGCGTAAATCTTGGCCAGCAAGGGCGCTAGAATAGCGTCCAAAGTCTGGTCTTGAGCCAGCCCGGTGGCAATGAGGCAACCCAGATTCCAAAGGCTTTGGGCCTGGGTGGCACGCCGCCAAGCGGGTGCGCTGTCATCAAGATTGTACTTGAGTTGACGTTGAAGCTTGTGCTGGAGAGCGAGGTCATGGGGCGCAGCACGCAGTAAGCTGTAGGCGACGGCGACCAGGCCAACATGGCGAGTAACAGCCTGAAAGTCCCGCACCTGATACTGGTCTAACCCCTCGGCCTTGCCCTCTTGATAATAGACTTCAACGGGCCAGCGATGGCGACGAATATGCGTTATCCCGGCAGCTTGCCACATCAAGCGGTTCGAGATGTAGAAACGAGGCGAATCGGACAGGTCAGCCCGGCTGAAATTGATGACCAGGCGTTGTTTGCCAAAGTTATGAACGCGCACTGTCCGGCAGAAACTATAGTAGCTTTCCTTTTCCCCTTTGTAGGGAATGGTGATTTTGTGAAATAGCTTTTTGTGGCCGGCCGCAACGGCGGTTAGATGTTCTTTTTTGAGCCGCTGACTGAAAGCGCCAAGCGTTTCCTGGCCGCTTTGGAGATTGACTTTATCATCTTTGGCCAGGGTGCCAACGTAAGGCAGGCCCAGATCTTGGTCAATATAGCGGCAGAAAGCAGGCTGTGTGTACCAGTTATCAAAAGTCACCGGCAATTTCAGCTCGGGATAGGTCGCGACAAATTCGGCCAGGTGGTGACGCGCCATCAGCAACTTGCTGGCGTACAAGGCGGCCACTTCCGGTCGGTCTTGCTTGCGCCGCCAAACACCCAGCAAATACTGCCGCCATTTTTTCGGCTTACTTTCCTTTAAGGCGAACTTTTGCTTGCGTAAAACAATGCCGGCCGCCAACAGGCCCGCTTCAATGCCCGCCAAGTCAGCCGGTTCCCACAGCTGGAAAAGCAGCGGATAATCGGTTTGGTCGTCACTGTAATGCAGGGTCACCAATTTGTGCGCCCAGACATAGCGCCGTTCAACCGGGTCCCAGAGCTTGGCGATTTTCTCAAAGTGCTCGCCATAGTGAGACAGCAGGGTGTCATCAATGCTCAAGACCCCTTTCTTTTTCATGGCCGTGCCCGGTAAACTGGCCAATAAAGCTAACCGCTGCTGGTTGAGCACCCTGTCCGCATAAGTGCCGGCTGTTAACAACCGATTTAAGCTGCTCTGATTCCGGCTCTCATGTACGACCAGCCGATTGATGCCGTCGACCGTTTTATTCTCCGAGACAATCAAACCGCTAATGTAGCGTTGGAACTGAATCAGAGCTTCTTCGGAAAAGACGGGTGCAAACCAGGATGCATAATGCTTGACAATTTCTGGTAGTTCGACAATTGGGAACATGCGTATACCTCCATGGATTGTTATCCATCATGGTACACGATTGTGCGATTCAATTGTTAAAGTTCTTTCAAAAGTGCTGTTTTATGTTAATTTATCTGCCAAAGTCGAGTTAGTACTGTGAGATAATTCTGAATTAGATGGAATTGAAAGGGGAAGTGAGGTGGACTACTACTTAAGATTACCAGGAACTTTTCTGTCCGTGAAGCTCAGGCTATGTTCGCCCCCGAAAATTCCTGTTTTCCTGTACCTCGAGTTTACCCTGCTAATTCTAATTCCAATATAGCAGAGTAAAAATATGGGAAAATACCAGTAAAGATAACAAAAATACGTGTTTAACAGATGACTTGTGGAAAATTGCCATCAATTGCTGTAACGATAACAACACACCAGGGATTAAAGCCTGACGGAGATAACAAATGAACCTGAAAATTCTGTACGCCGATGCCAAGTTTCTAAAGACCGATAGCACTCTCAAACAAATCTCAGTAGAGCAACGAGTCCAAGGCCTGGCTTTACAGCAGTCAGTTGAGTTGCTGGAAAATGTAGGCCACAATGTGACCATTACAAGGACATTTCAGGATGCGCTAGAAATGATTAATGCGCCAGAGCAATACTTCGACGTTGCCGTAATTGAGCTTGGTTGGGAAGCTGACCTGGCACTCGAACAGAACAAGAGACATTCTGCCGGTTGGGATCTTTGTGAGGCCATAGAAAACGTTAACAAAAGTCGCAAGTTTAAGCCAACCGAGAAACCAACACTGAAAGTGATATGTTCCGACAGATTGGCTAAAGATTCTGCCATAGGTATTACTGCAGCAAATCGTGGTATTTTGCCTATTTACAATCAATACAATGAGAACACAGCCCAGATGCTGCGAGCCGTGATCAAATTCATTGAGTCCGGCCTGACAAGCTCACCTTTGGATGAACTTGCACGTAAAATCTTAGAGGAGGATCGCGATACGTTGAACAGTTATTTGAACCAGCCTCTGGCAGACTACAAGAAGTGGTTTAATTTGACTCTGGTTCTAATTCTTGTAAGTGTTGTTTTACTACTTGGGGGAATAGTCGGTTTATTTTTAGGATATGTCCAGTTAGGAATCCTATCATCGGCAATCAGCCTTGTAAATGGCATAACTTCTATACTTTTATTTAGAGAACTCGACCAGTTAGAAAAGAGTGTCATAACGAATTTAGGAAAAGCTGAAGAAATGTATGAGGAAGCAATAGAGCGGGTCTTTAAGGAAATGAACACGTCCACAACTTCCGAAATCACATCATAAAGGAGACAAAAAATGGCTACCTGGGAATATGAAGGAATACAATGTTACGTAGCTTCTGGGCCAGATACAAACCACATCCCTATATATCGAGCCTGGAATGGTTCTGATCATTTTTATACTAGCAGCGATAATGAATACAGTGGATTGCCACGAGGCTATAATAAAGAAGGTGTGCGCTTTTATTTATCTGGGAGCGTTAACGCAAATCATGTGCCCTTCTACAGACTTTATCAGCCCAATGCGGACGATCATATGTATACGACAAGTGCATCTGAGCGTGACAATGCACGTGCGCATGGTTGGCGTTATGAAGGTATTATCGGTTATGGGGCAACAACAAGACTCCCTGGACACGTTCCTTTGTACAGATCATATAACCCGCAAATTCGAGACCATTTTTATACAACATCTGCTCAGGAATTGGCTGCTGTTGGCGCACATGTTCCAGACGCGGATATACCACCCTCCAGAGAAGCCAAAACTGGATTTGACCCAGCAACACATGGTTTTTTGTTCCCCAATAGTTTCTCGATTTCACCGAGCCTTTTGGGGCTTGACTTGGGGGAATGGAACATGGGTTTATGCGGTGGTATGAGCCTGGCGGCTGTACAGGCCTTTAATGAAGGCAGAGGACTCTCCAGGCGCACAACTGTTCCTCCTCAGGGATCAGCCTTATTCAACAATCTATTGCAGCTTCAGATTGAGACAATTCCTTCGCAGATCATTGCCAAAGTTTACGATTGGCAATCGAGTCCAGATCTTTCACAGCGATGGACTCGACACAGCATAGGCTATCGGACAAAAAGAGAATGGTCGAAAATCGAGGCCAGCCTAAATGCTGGAAAACCTGTGGTATTGTTGCTGATCAGGGTACAGGGCTATTTTGCTGACATCAGCAAGAATCACCAAGTTGTCGCGATTGGTTATAAGGTTTTTGACCAGACGAACGTGCGCACCATTCAAATCTATGATCCTAACCACCCCAGGGGAATTGGTGATTTGGTCGTCACGTGGGGACTGCCGCGGAGCCGTCTAAATGCACACCAGTTACCTGTTAGACCAGGACAAGGTTTGAGAGGCTATTTCCTGAATCACGAAGGGTAACACATACTGAAGCAAGTGCTATAGCCGTAACTCATTACCGTATTGGGTGTTTTTGCATAACGACCCAAAAAGGTATATTCCAGCACACTTCAGTCGAGTAGACTATAGCAATATAATTTATCTTTCTAGCAGTTTGTCGGAAAAGTGAACTTCTCCCAACAAACATGATTTCGGTGTAAACTTTCGAGCATGACCAGAAAATTCAAAACCGCTGATTACGAAAAGACTCTGAACCTGCAAATCACCTTGCGTGATGTTCTGCCGCCTGACCATTTGGCTCGATTCATTGTCGATGTGGTCGCCCAGCTTGATTTGAGCGTGATTTACAAAAAGTACAGCGACCAGGGTGCGCCACCATACGCTCCGGAAGTGTTGTTGGGCTTGTTGTTTTATGGTTACGCGACGGGGGTGTTCAGTTCGCGCAAGATTGAACGGGCCACCTACGAAGTCGATCCCCTTTCGTTTCATTGCCGGGGACATGCATCCCGACCATGACACGATCGCCCACTTTCGGCGGCAGAATCTGACCGAACTGAAAGAGTTGTTCGTACAAATCTTGTTGATAGCCCAGGCGATGGGCCATTTGCAGTTGGGCAATGTCAGCCTGGACGGGAGCAAGATTCATGCCGATGCGTCCAAAAGCAAGGCGGTGAGCTACAAGCGGCTGCTGGCTATTGAAGCGTATCTGCAAGCTGAAGTGGCCGAGCTGTTCGCGCTGGCCGAAGCAGCTGACGGCGGACACTGCCCGGAAGAGATGAACATCTCTGACGAGATCGAGCGGCGACAGAAGCAATTGGCGCGATTGGCTGAAGCCAAAAAGGTCTTGGAAGAACGGGCCCAAGCCCGTTATGAAGCGGAAAAGGCGGAATATGAGGCCAAACAGCAAGCCCGAGAAGCCAAAGCGGCCCAAAAAGGTCAAAAGCCACGCGGCAAACAACCCCAACCACCCCGTCCCGGGCCCCGTCAGAAAGACCAGTACAATTTCACTGACCCGCAGTCGCGCATCATGAAGAATGCCAACAACAATGGCTTTGACCAGCATTACAATGTCCAGGTCGTCGTTGACCAGGAGAGTTTGTTGATTGTGGCTGCCGTACTCTCCAATGACCCGACGGACCGCCAGCAGGCGCTGCCCACCGTTGACGCCATTCCCGATGTCCTGGGCACACCACCCGCCGCCGCTCTGGATGCCGGTTACTGGAGCGAAGACAATGTCAATGGCTTGCAGGCACGGGGCATTGACCCGTACATTGCCACCGGCCGCGAACCACACAACCAGGGCTGGCAAGCTTACTTTGCCCAACAAGGTGACCCACCAGTTGCGGACGCCCCGGCCCTGGAGACAATGGCTTATCGACTGCGGACAGAAATTGGTCATGCCATTTATCGCCTGCGCAAATGCACCGTGGAACCCGTGATTGGTATCATCAAAGAAGTGCTGGGTTTCCGCCAGTTCTCTTTGCGCGGGCAGACGGCCGCTGCCGGAGAATGGCTTTTGGTTTGTCTGGCC
>CAVPAL010000008.1:0-464755 GCA_963701435.1 uncultured Chloroflexia bacterium
GATGCTCTGCTGCCTGGACCTGACGTTCATGATGGGGTCGATGGGCAGCGTGGTCGGCGAGATCGTGACGCGGTCGATCGAGCACGCGACGCGGAAGCGGCGCTGCCGCTCGTCGCGTCGTCAGCTGCTCGGCAGTGCGCGGATGCAGGAGTCGGGGCTCTCGCTCATGCAGATGGCCAAGACGAGCGCGGCCCTCGCCCGCTTCGACGACGCGGGCGGGCTCTTCATCAGCGTGCTGACCGACCCCACCACCGGCGGCGTGACGGCGAGCTTCGCGATGCTCGGGGATGTCATCCTCGCCGAGCCCGAGCGCGCTGATCGGGTTTGCCGTGCCCGCGTCATCCAGCAGACGATCCGGCAGGAGCTGCCCGAGGGCTTCCAGCGGTCGGAGTTCCTGCTCAAGGCGGGGCTCGTGGATCGCGTGGTTTCGAGGCAGGAGTCTTCCAGCTCAGATTGCCCGGCGTGATCGATTATGGCTCGGCGGTGTCCTGACCCCCCGGACCCGGGCGCGAGCGAGGGCTCGCGCCGCGCCGTGCGGGCTGGCATCGCTTGGCGGGCTGTTGTTCGTGTTCGTACCCACCGGGCTCTGGGGCTTTCGTCTCCCCGGCTGCTGCCGCTCGCGTGGCTGGCGATGTGCGCACAGGCCGGTGCGATCGGGCATCGGGCTCGCCGCGTGCGCTTCCGCTGTCGGGGATGTTGCACTGGTGGGCGGACGTCTCGGGAATCGGGGGCTACTCCGCGATGGTCGCCTACCTGGCGGTCTAGTGGCTTTCGCGTGCTTCTGCCCGCCTGCGGACCGGCTCTCCGGCGCCTGCCGGTGGCGGTCGTCGTGCCGGGCCTGGATGGGCATCGAATGCGTGCGCGGGAGCGTCTTGGAGCGGCTACCCGTGGTTCCTCGTCGGGCACCCGCTCGTGGCGGCTGGCCGATGTCGGCATCGGCGGCGTGCTGGGCACGTATTTCGTGGGGTTCCTCGCCGTCGTTTCCGCCGGGGCCGCGATGGACGCTCGCCGGCGAGGGAGCCGGCGGCCGGCCGTCGCTCGCGTGCGTCGCGGCGATGTGGGCGGCGGCAGGGCTGGGGGCGCCCTGCGCCCGCGAGGGGCCGCCCCTCCGCATCGCGGTGGTGCAGACCAACCTGCCCCTGCAGGACAACAAGTCCGCGTGGACCATCAAGGAACGGATCGTGGACTGGCGCGGTTCGAGCAGCTCACGCTCGTCGCCGCGACCGAGAGGCCGGACGTGATCGTCTGGCCCGAGACCATGTTCCCGGGCGCGTTCCTCGACCCGTCCTGCGGTTCGACGCCGAGGGCATGCCCGTCTTCGAGCCCGCCAACGCGTTCGTCGAGGACTTGTTGGCCGGTTCCAGACCCGCGTCGGTGTGCCCATGATCGTCGGCGCGGTGGGCACGACCGGCCTCGTCGTGCGCGAGACGATCCAGGACGGACGGATGGTCGAGCGGCTCGAGTGGGAAGCGGAGTTCAACTCCGCGTTCCTTGTCGAGGCGGGCGAGGTGCGGGCGAGGTACGACAAGGTCCACCTCACGCCCTTCGGCGAGGTGATGCCCCTGATCTCGCGGTGGACGTGGCTGGAGGAGAAGCTGCTCGCCCTGGGCGAGCGGGATGACCTTCGGGCTCTGACCCGGGAGCCTGGCCTCGCAGAGCGGGCGACTCAGGCTTGAGGTCGTGCCCGGCGTGCGGCTCGCGACGCCGATCTGCTTCGAGGTCGGGGATTTCGGCCGCTCTGCCGATCGCTCGTGTTCGGGGGCGACGGGGGGTGCGCACGGCCGAGGTGATCGTGAACCTGACCAACGACGGGTGGTTCGCGGGGGTGGACGGGATGCGTCGGCAGGCGCCTAGACGGCCCGATGGCGATGCGTCGAGCTCGCGACCCCGATGGCCCGCGCGGCCAACACGGGGGATCGTGCCTGATCGACGCACGCGGGCGCGCCGGCGCGGGGGACCCGCGAGGGGGCAGCGCGGCTGACGGCGTGCTCGTGGTGGAGATCCGCGCGGGGGCGCGGGGCGGACGGTGTACGCACGCATCGGGGATGTCTTCGCGTGGGTCGGGTTTGCGGGGGCGGCGGCGGGGTGCGTGCGATGGGCAAGCCGGGGGGGCCGGAACGCCGACCAATAGGGAGAACCCGACCGCCGAAGCGGCGTAGGGTCCACGCGAGGAGACACCATGCGAAGGACGATGGCGGCGGCGATCGTGGGTCTGGCGTTGGCGGGCGGATGGGCTCGGCCGGCAAGGGAGGCTCGGGGCCGCAGCCCGCGCGGGCGCGGACGGACCCGCCGACAACGCTCGAAGTCTCGGCCGTCCTCCGCGAGCGGGCGATCGACGTGCTGATGGAAGCATCGACGGGAACGGACGCGCAATCATGCGGCGAACGCGATCGAGGGGCTCGGCGCCATGCCCGAACGGTTGGCGCGGGGTGCTGCCCGCGGCACTGGCCGACACCAACCCGGGGGTGCGGAGCGTCGCGTGCATGACCATCGGGCGATCGGGATCGACGGTTTGCAGGTAAACCTGCGAAGGCCCATGCGCGACGGGTCGGCGTTCGTGCGCGTCGGCGATCTTCGCGCGCTGGTGAAGCTCGGAACCGATGTCGATCGCTCGCCGCTGGCCGGGATGCTGCTCGGGGACGCATCGCCACGGGTGCGGACGCGGCGTACATCCTGGGCGGCTTCGGGATTCGTCGGCGGTCGGGCCGCTGCGAGGCGGACCGTGCGCCGATGCTGCGGTCGTCGCCGGCGGAAGTGCGGGTGATGCGGCTCCAGATCGCCGAGGCGATGGTGAAGCTGGGGAATGCGGGCCCGATCGAGGCGATCCGGGCGGCGTTGTACCCGTCGAGGCCCGAGGGCAGCTCGAAGCCGCGGCCCTCGCGGTGCAGATCATCGGGGAGGTGGGCGACCGGGCGTCGGTCGATCAGCTCGTCGTGCTTCTCGGCGTACCGGGAGGGGGATCGCCGGCTGCCGGCGGAGGTTCGGCTGGCGATCGCGGCTTCGCTGGCGAAGCTGGGGCTCGACGGGGAGCGTTCATCGCCGACGAGTTCCGTGAGAGCGAGATCCCGGAGCTTCGGGCGCAGGCGGCGTACGTCTATGCGCTGACGGGGGGCGAGGGAAATCTGGGCGTGCTCGGGGAGATGCTCTCGGACCGGAAGGGCGGGTGCGGGTTTCGGCGGCGGCGGGGGTGGTTCGGGCCGTGGATCGCCGTCGCGAGGCTCGGACGGGGACGGATTAGGGGGCGCGGGAGGCGGGGAGGGGGGGAGGCGTGTTGACAAGCACCGGCGCCTACGGTACTACTTGCGGCTCTGCGACCCGCTCGATCATGAAGATCGGGGACGGTTCGGAGAATGTGGTGCGCCGGGGTCGGATCCCGGGCGCGAAGAGCCGCGTAGGGAACGGCGGATGGCTTGCCCGCACCGGGTGGAGCGTTCGCCACGCCGAGGAGTGAACCTGTGCACCTGGTCACGAAGATTCTTGTCGTTGCCGCCGCGATCCTGAGCGTGATCCTGGCGGCGTTGACGATGGCGTATTCGGTCAACTCGAGCCGGATCACGTCGGACCATGCGCGGATGGTGCAGCTGGTCGAGACGACGACCCTTGCACAAATCGTTGTCCACGTTCAATACTAGGCTTGAATTTGGCTGTCTTCAACCCGCGCATCCACCCACTGCCCGGCATCTTTCGGCTGCTTCGTGGCACATGAAGCCATCTGCACCGACCACAAATGGCGCGCTCTTGGGCACTTCGCTTAACATTTCTCCGATCATGACTGCCCCTGTCTTTTCCTCATCAAACCGTCCTCGGCAAAACAATCGATACCAGGCACTTCAATCTTCATCTGTTAATCCCAGGGTTAACAACAATTGGGTGATTGTATGCCGCCCAAATGCGAACAATTCGCCCATAACTAGTCCCAGAACGATTAAACACGCTTTTGCTGGTAAATCTGCTCGCATTTTTCCAGTAGCTTCATCAATTGTGTTAACAAGATTGGATTTTCGATTCCTTTTTTGTTATCGTTCATTTGGGATGTCCTTGTTTTTTGTTTGCTTGATATCCAAACACTCTACAACAAGTACATCCCGTTTTCTACTGTTTTTTCAAAATGCCAAACTCAAGGGGCGTCTTCCTTTCGGGAAAAATTATCGCCTCCTACGGGCCATAATCAATGAAAAACCCAAACGGCTTCCCCTGTCTCGTGACAGAAGGGGGCGCGTGTCCAAAAAGAAAAGTATTGGGATAGGCAAATAGATAGCTATCCTCCGTGGCGTCCGGGTCAAAAGTGGTGCCAGGATACCAGGAGCTATAAACAAACGGTACATTGTCGATCCAATCAAACGCCTTTGGGTTTGTTGGCGGACCTTTTGCACCAAGCCAGACAAAAGTATCCGGATTGAACATTTCCCGTAATTCGTTATATGCGGCGAAGTCTGCGCCCGAAAAAGTCGCCAGGCTGCCTTTGCGCCCCTGGAAAGTCCAACGTTGAGCAATAGCCCATGCCGCTTCCCAGTCAGTCCCCCCGTCAAAGACAATATAATCATAATAGTGACCATTTACGGGATTTCTTCGCGGCATCTCGGCACGCACAGAAACAGTAAAAACTAAAACATCTTTTCCACTCAGTTCCAGCATATCAGCCAATCCAAAGTCGGGGTCGCCGCTGCGTTCTGCTACAAACATGAGTTCCCGTCGAAATCCCACACCATTGGGGTCAACTGACTCCGTAACATCCAGATTTTGTCCTTTCAACCGCACTTCCAGCGCCCCATTATTGCCCGGCATAGCAT
This sequence comes from uncultured Chloroflexia bacterium, assembly GCA_963701435.1. GTDB lineage: Bacteria > Chloroflexota > Anaerolineae > Promineifilales > Promineifilaceae > JAACFF01. The sequence goes on from CAVPAL010000008.1 coordinate 4,791, forward strand.
AGAAAACACGCACTACCAGGCGAGAATGAGATCGTGATCCAGGTTCAAGCGTTTGGCGCAAAGTTACCTCTTGCTGCGGAAACAGAACATAGGCCTCGTCGAGGCGGCTGCCGCCAGAAAGTAATTGCTGGTACAGATTGACACGGTCAGCAGACAATTGTTGATCACTATCTAGCGTTGCCGCTTCCCACTGTTCCTGAAGCGCGTTTAAGGTATCTTCATCAGTCAGGTCGGCCCCTGGCGGGATCAGATGCGCAAACCGGGCGGCAAACTGCTCTGTAAGCGAAGCGGATGAAGAACTGCGAAGCTTAAGGCAGTTGCCGGTTCCTTGTTCAACGCAGCTATTCGGCGAATCTACAAACATCCAGCTGCCACTTTGATCATCAGATGTTGGGAAATCGGCCTTGGCGGTATCGCGGATGAAATCTGGCATAGGTTCCGGAAAAATGAGATCGAGCCTGTACGCCTCTTTATCCTTAGGAAGCATATTATCAATCTCTACCAGTTCTGCAGCGTTAGTAACAATTCCCTGACTGAAATCGAATTCCGGATCAGTAACAAATTCGCGATCACGTACATTATTATATACCGACAGCGTCTGTTCCGGATCAGATTCATCCTCCACCGGCCCGTTGCCGGTCGCCTCAGCACATATTGTCGGGAGACGATCACTATCATCTGCATCGATCGGTTGATCAACAGGTTGATTGCGCAACCAACCGGGCAAATCTGGAATGGGCATGCGAGGGTTGTTTATGAACATTCCCATGTGGGTAACGTCAGCAAAGGAGAACTGATCGTCATTATAGTTCACAGGTTGGGCTGTAAGGGGAGTTGGGTTAGCCGGTGGATCAGTAAGGTCCCAAGTTCCGAAAAAAATATTTCGCGCTTGAACATGGGTCAAATCTTCGGCAGAGGCAAATCTTCCGCCGGCTGCCACAGTTAGACTTGTACTGCGGTCATATCCGGACGGCGTTCCTACAACGTCACGACTGAAGTTGTAAAGATCCGGCGGAAAGCACGAGACCAAACCCACCAGGCTGCCTGCAATTGGTTCCAGATATGGCACAGTCACATCGGGCATGCCTGTGTACATCGAAGAAACCATAGCGCTGCCGGCAGGGCGCACCGTTGGGTCGCCCACAATATACCCGGATTTTGCCCAGGGTCTGATGCTGTCGCCATTGAAGAATTCTGTACCTGGACATGAATTATTACGGTACGGAGGCCCCCACGATGGATCAATGGCATCAAAAACTGTCAGACTGACGTCGGCATTGTATTGCAGTGGCCTGGTGTCTACTAATTGTAAAGCCTCACTAGTTACGGCCGTACCCCGACTAAAGCCAAATGTATCGAGCATAATCTGTCCTGTACAGGCATCCATGGACGAACGGGCAGTCGCCACTGCGTCATATATCGTATCTTTCAGCTCGTTTGCTGCCTGGCGTGATGCCGGTGCCGAGGCGGATCTGCCCCACCATTCTACCCCGGCGCCCAGACCTGCCGAAGCAAATTGGAAGGCACTGGCATAATCAATGCTCAATGGAACACATTCGGTTGGCGTAAATGGCGGCGGCGGGGTTGGTACTAGTAACCAAATGCTCGACAGCCAGAACAATACCGGATGGAGATGGCTGTGCGGGGTTATCGGCGGCAGAATTTGCCTGAAACAGGCGGGGCTTGGTAATGCTGCTCCAATTAACCAGCCCGCGCGGCCGATAACATGCCGCAACGCGCCTTCTTCAGTTTGCTCTTCCCAATGGCCGTTGACGCCTATGTGCGCAACCGGACAAAGTTCCGGTTCTCCTTCTGCCGGAGTACGTCTGGCAGCATTGATATCTTCTACGCGATCGCTGAGCATGGCGTTGTAACTGTCATTGTAGATGACCGGGTTATCGCCGGCAATTCCCAAGATCGAATTCGTTCCCTGGTGTCCATGGGTAATTGACGTGATAAAGGTCAGGCAGGGCAGCGGCTGCTGCTTTAAGAGAATTAGTCCATTATTTTGGCTGTCACTGAGTATCACATCCGGCAATTTGTCGGCATTGTATTTTCCTACCTCGAGGTCGGTCACAAATGGGTTGGTCGTAAACGATTGGTTCACTGCCTCATCAACAATAGTTTCAATTGTTTTTGTCCAGACGCCATCACCGGATTGGCTCCATATTTGTACAAACGGCCGTTGCGTTTCTGATTTTTGCAAACCGACATTACCAGCTATGACGATGTCGACATTATCATCTGGGCCACTGCGACCTTGAATCGGTGCAATGTCTGCCAGGCGCAGCGCTGTAGGCATTGTTAGTATCTCTTCGCCATTAGAGAATGCGTCGGCGATAACTTCGCTCGCGCTGATTGGGAGTTTAATATCAAACTGTGCGCCGGGTCCATCTATCGTGGCTGCTGACGTTACATCAAAAATGCGTACCCGTCCAAATTCAGCGCCATTAGCCTGAACGGCCGTCAGCAACACAGCTTCTGGCTGCCGGTCATTGTCAAGATTATGCATAGCCAGTCTAATGAATTTCTCTGTTTCATTAGAACCAACATCAAGGTATGCAGTGTCGTTCACGTTTGGACGCGTGACACGCTCTGAAGATGTTAGCAGCTTCAGGCCAGGTCCGTTACGAAAATCGCCGGCCACAATGTAAATAAGTCTCTGATTCTCTTTATATCCTGTAATCAATTGCCCTTTACCAGATAGAGAAACAATTTCTGTGCGGATCGGTGGTATGCTGCCGGCTGAGTTTTCTAACAGCCGTGTAGATGGCATAAAATGTACATAGCCATCAAACAATATTGCAAGAATTGTTGGACTTGCTCTATGCCTGGTTAGTTCAAAAGCATTCCTGAGTATATCAAAGTATTCGTGCGGAACAGTTGGTATCCTATCAGGTGTTGGCTGTGTTGTGCCCAAGGCTGCAACGTCTTGTATCGTTTTATCAAAGGAAGTTTCGGTTTTTCGCTGATTCCTGCTTGAAATTGTAAAAATATCCTTTGTACCAGGCACAAAAACGAGTGTGTCAAGACCGCGAAATTGATCAATGTTAGTTAGGAGATGCCTAGCTTGGGGATCATTCAAAGGAAAATCTACGCTAAGTTGTGTTTCCTCAAAACCAAGATAACCGTCTTCAGGTTGATTATCGGCCAACCATAGTCCGTCTACACCCAAGATCGTCAGATCACTGAATGAAATACTAGCTGCCTGGGGAGAGGTCATGGCTCGTAAGCTAACTGGCCCATTCATAACATGCCTCTGATCGTTAGTAATGAGGATAGGAGGATCGAAAGCAAAGTTTTCGATAACGGTCACAATTTGGTGATCACTCTCCTGGGCATGGACCTGTCTAGACTCTGGCCACAGACTGGTAAACAAGATGCCAATAGCTAAAATAGAGATAAAAATTTGTCGGAATTTTTCGGTTATTGCTTTTGTGTACATGATTTTCTCCATACAGTTACCATACTTACATACATAAAGTCACTTCTTGTAGGGTAGCGTCAGGCACGAGGTTTTCACCATGTGCCTGACACAATTTTGCACTAACTAAGCAGATCGAGAGTCAGGGTGAGCGCATAGATGCTGCCCGGTACATTACAGCGCGTGCGTTCGACAAGTTGACCGTTGCCAAGAGTAAAGGTGCGTTCAATGTTCATGCCGCCCGGTGTGACTTGGGTCATTGTCGCTGGGGGCGGATAAAGCAGTTGGTGGAAACGGTAGGGAGAGAACATCCGTTGTAGTTGTTGTCCCATAAACTGTGGCGTGGCCGCTGCAACCAACAACCCAGCCGGCTGCACTGCAAAAAGTGCCACAATTGCCCCAATAATAACCGTACCAAACGCACCAAACATTGCTCCAAACACTGAACCAACAAGACCAATAAGGGCAACCACAATTGTTGCCCCTAATCCAAAGGTGAGGGCAATTATCAAGATGGCAGCGACGCAAATAGCAAGTACAATGACGATAATGGCGGCAATAACGACCAAAAAGAGGATGGTTAACAATGTTCTATCCACAATCCCTTCAACTTCTGCCGCTTGTAACGCTAAAGTCAATATATCAAACTCATTTAGCAGTTGACTATTAACCAAATCATTCGGCAGAATCGGCTGGTTAAACATTTCCGATTGACCATCTGACCAAAAGCTGAAACTGCGAGAGACGATGTCAGAGGTGATAAGTGGTGTGAGGGTGCTATTAGCAAGGTTTGCCGGATCGATGTTAAAGCGCTCAACGGAGCCTTGGGTAATGAATGAGATGTCATCGAAGAGGTTTACAAAGAGAAGGGACTCGGGATTGGTTTCGTCAATGCACTCGATGTTGGTTGCCCGCACCTTAATACTGCTAGGCAGTTGATCGGGCAGGCGCATGAAGTAGAGCGTTTGGCTTTGCACAGGGTCGATATTGCTGCTCACGTCACAGTTGGAAGGATCCTGTACCAATGTAGAGAGATGTGGCGTTGTGTTTTCAAACTCCAGCGTCACTTCATAGAGACCCGGCTGGTTGGCAGCGACTGGCCACTCAAAAGTGATGAGGTTGTCAATGTAGGTTTCGGGTGTGGCGTTGGCCGGCAAGGTAGAATCACCAAAGTTAAAGACGACTACTTCTTCGTTGGAGAAACCGGGCACGGGGAATGATGTTGCTTGAGGAATGAGTAATCCTTGAGGGCTTGGCTGTCCCGCCCAAGCCATGTGGCGTACACGCAGGGTCGCTTTCTCATTGATAAAGCCGGAACCCCATAGGGCAATATGCTGACCGGCTTCAACATCGGTAGCCAGGATTTGGTTTTGATTGACGGGATCTTCTTTTAGAATAACGGCCGTTGTTGCAGTTACCGGCACATTCATCTCTAGAATTTCGCTTATCGGCTGCACCTGCTCATCTCGATAGCCGATTTCATACAGCGTTAACTTTCTCGCCTGTACATCTGCCTCGCGTTTTAGAGCAGTTCCCTCACCTTCGTACACTTTGATGTGATTGACTGAGGGGCTGACCAGCACCTGTACCCCGTTTTCGATGATCGCATGCATTTCTGGAAATATGGCAGCGCGATCTTGTGGATCCGTTTGATTGTAATTAACCGAGCAATATTTGTCGAAGATCGGTTCGCGGGTAAAAGGAAGACCTGCTTCTGGAGTAGGTAAGTTTTCAAAGAGAGCAGTATCGCCGCCAAAGTAATGGACGAGCGGGTTGAGAAGACCGCCGGGCTTGAGCATTTTTTCGGCTAACGCCTCAGGTGTATTATCACAGGCGGCTGTCTGTACCCCCCATTTCTCGGCTGCCTGCTCGACAAGCACTCTTCCTTTTTGGGCGTGTTCGGAAATTTTGTCATAGTAGTCAGGATCAAAACGGCCGTCTAGCAGTTTGCGTACACGCTCTTCCAACTCATTAGTAGGATTGTTCAACCCAGTAAGCATTTGGAAGGCCAGCCGCATGACACATAGGTCAGTTTCTGGTTGTGGTCCGGGGCGGGCGTTGATGTAGTCGCGCCAACTGTTGACCCAGTCGTTCATTTTTTGCTCTGTCGAGGGGCGCTGCTTTCGCTGCAGCAGCCCGTTTTGTAAAGCGATCTCGCGAGGAATCGCTAATTTGAGCGTTTGGGTGGGTCGGGTAGACGGTTTTGACCTGAAAACAGAACTGCCATTTTCGCCATAGGCTACTGCATATAGCTCTGGGGTATAGTCAAATAACGCCCCATCGTCACCCAGCCAGCCGTCACGGAAATCTTGCCAATCATATTGGAAATGAGCCTGTCCCTGGCCATCTGTCGTGACCACACCAAGTGGATCATCTGCCGAGCGACGGTCATGGTCAAAGAGGGCAACCTTCACATATTGCAGCGGCTGCTTTGATTCTAAAACACATACATTTACAGTTACTTTGTTCATTATTAAATCTCCTTAGGTTTATGGGCCAGTATATATTATTGCTGACATTAATTTACATAATACTTTTGTTGTAATAATCTAGATATGATTGGATACGATGACTGGTTGCTAACTGCTGGCATCAACGATTAGTTTGATATTTGCACGCTCACTTCATAATGGGCATTTGCGGGGGGCGCTTTTAGAAACGAACCGAGTTTGGCAAACTCACTTTGGAGATAGCCGCTGGCTTCGCCGGCTAACATTTCGGCCTTTGTTTCCCAAATTGTTGTCGAAACGCCGATGTTTGTATCGGCATTAACCAGAAGGGTGGCGCCTTTGAATCCGGGTTGAATCTGTATGGCCGGCACGATGGAACTTTTGTAGATATTAATAGCTTCTTCCAACATGCCCGCTCTCATTTGAGTGGTTACAACACTTGCATACATACATTTACTCCTTGTATAGTCATGTCAGACACAGGTTATCAAGCTTCTAATGACCCGGGTGATTTACTTTGTGCCTGGCACACCAATAAAACGTTGCGGCAATCCTACAAAATCAAGCGTTATGAAATCGTTAGCAAGCGCTTTTTGGCTTGAAATTGCCCCATTTGTTACAATGAGGGCCCAATTTTTATACCATTTGTCCGATTTTTGGTTTCATGCCTGATAAATTAACCATTTCATTATTGGGTTCGCCCCGCTTAACATTAAACGGCCGTTCCCTTTATTTCCCCTCCGTTAAAGCCGAAGCCCTGTTGGCATACCTGGCCACATCCGGGATGCTGCACGACCGGGCTGAGCTGGCGGCGCTGCTATGGCCAGAATCAGACAACAAACGCGCGCGCGGAGCGCTGCGTTACACACTTTCGCTGATCAAAAAAGAGTTAGGCGACGGCTTTCTGATCATCAACCGGCGGCAAATCGGCATGAATCCTGAGGCCGATTGGGAAGCCGACGTCGTGACGATGCGCCGACTGCTGGGTCCGGCGTTAGGGCCAGAAGACAAATTGGCGGATGACACGCGCCGCGATGTAGAAGAAGGCGTCGCTTTATACCAGGCCGATTTTTTGCAGGGTTTCACCTTGCGTGACAGCGAGGGATTTAACGAATGGGCGTTTATCCAGGGGGAAGCGCTGCGGCGCGACCTGGCGACGGCGCTGAAGCGACTGACCGCCTGTCATCAAGAACAACAAAATTGGGAAACGGCCGTTACCTACGCCCACCGCTGGCTCAATTTAGACCCCTTGCACGAACCCGCTCACTGCCAGCTTATGCAGCTCTATGCCGCATCGGGAGATTGGACGGCCGTCCATAACCAGTATCAAGCATTAAACGACCTCTTGGAAAAAGAATTAGGCGCGCCGCCACAGCCGGAAACCGCTGCGCTATACCGGCGCCTATGTCAGATACGTGAAACGGCCGTTGCCGCATCCTCGCCGCTAACCGAACTTTCCCCCGACCAACGCAGCCGCAGCGTTCTTATGGAAAAAGTACGTCGTTTTTGGGTCAACGGTCTGCTCAACCCTTTGCGCGAAGAGGAAGCCTTCATCAATCTTAAGCTGCAGTTCGTCAACAATGCGATCGATCATCCTTGGGCTGATGTGCTGGACACAGGGCAAAATCCGAGCGCCGCCAACATCTATCACGCCTTCCGTAACGCTGACCGTGCACTGCTCATTCTGGGCGCTCCCGGCGCGGGAAAAACGATCACTCTGATTGACTTAACCAATTATCTGCTGGCAATGGCCGGCGAAGATGAAAATCAACCCGTCCCTATTATTCTCAATTTGAGCGGCTGGGCGGAAGAACAAATGGGCATCGGCGAATGGGCAGTCGAGGAAATGGTCGCCAAATACCAGATTCCGCGCCGCATGGGGCGCAAATGGCTGGCTGGAGACAGGTTGTTATTTTTACTGGACAGCCTGGACGAAATGCCTGCTGAATACATCGTTGACTGTATCGCCGCCATTAACGCGTTCCGGCAGACACATGGTCTGGCCGATGTCGTCGTCTGCTGTCGTCAAGAAGCATATGAAACGGCCGTACGCGATTATGGCGCTCGCTTGCAATTGAATGGAGCCGTGTTGATACGGCCGTTAACCACCGCCCAAATCCACCAATATGCCCCTGCTTCCCTCGTTGAAACTATTTTCCAGGATGAGGCGCTGCTGGAAATGGCCCAATCCCCCCTGAATTTGAACATGATGCAGTCCGCTCTGCATGGTAACCATGACGCCCGCCAGGATTCGGCGGCCTTCACCCACAGCCGTCTATTCGACCAATATGTACACCATATGGTCCGCAGGCAGGAAATTAAGGAAGGAGGCGCTTATGCCAGCGCTGAACTGTCCGATCAATTAACCTGGCTGGCGCGGCAGATGCAGCGCCACAATCAATCCATCTTTTTAATTGAACAATTGCAGCCAAGCTGGCTGGAAAACGGCCGTTTCCAATGGCTGTATCTTTTTCTGTCGCACGCCGGCATCCCCACCGTTTTGGGCACGCTCATCATGTGGAGCTTTATCCAGTTGATCTTTATCAATCCGCCGCATATCGAAGTACAATTTTTAACCCGGTTCGCGGCCTTATTTGGCGTCGTAAAAACACCCTGGAACACGCTGTTCTCGTTGTTCTGCCTCAATTTTTTTGCAGGCACGCTGTCAACAGCGGCTACCGGACTGTTTTTTCTTTGGCGGCGGCGGCGTGGTGATGAGTCGCGCATTGACCGGCGCATAGGTTGGCTGCAAATGGTGATGGTGGGTGCAGTTGTCTGGACGGCCGTAACCATTCCCGTTGCTTTAACCGATGAGTTGGTGTTGGCCTTATTTCTGGGCGGTATGGCCGCGTTTGGTCTGATATTGACCTTTGGCGGCCTCACTTACGGGCAAAGTTTTCGTACTGAAATCAGAGTAAGGGGCGCGTTGCAATGGTCATGGCGGAAAGCTGTTATTTTTGGCGCGCTGGGAGCGTTTTTCGCGTTGGTATGGTCGGGCGTCATCTGGCTGCGTGATCCAACGGCCGTGGCGTGGCAAATTAACCTGCTTATTATGGGACTTATCTTCTTTTTATTGGGGGGCTTGAGCGACAAAAGGCCAGAAATCAGGAACCGTCCCAATGAAGGGATGCGCATTGCCAGGCAAAATGGGATAAAAGCGGCCGTCGTGATTGCTGCGCCTGCAATGATATTATCGGCCGTGACCGTCAACCCAATCTCCGGTCTATACACCGGCATTATGTTGGGCATATTGGCCGGAACGGTTCACGGCTTCAACGATGTTTTCAAACATCTCGTCGTGCGCTTGTTATTATGGCGCAAACGACATACACCGCTCAACTATGCCGGCCTTCTGGACTATGCCGCCAACTGCGTTTTGCTGCAAAAAGTTGGCGGCGGCTATCTCTTCCGCCACCGGCTGCTGCAAGATTATTTTGCCGATAAATACGTTTGACATGCCGGTCGTGTAGAAATATTAGAGTGATGGCGCGCTTTATGGATGAACTCTTTTGACCACCAAAGCGGTCATATCATCCGCCTGCGCCACCGACCCGGTGAAACTATTTACGGCCGTTACAATCGTTTGCACAATCTCTTCAGCACTGCAATCACCTGCGGCAGCGATGGCTGCTTTCAGCCGTTCTTCACCAAAAAAACGTGCCTCAGCATCTCTGGCCTCGCTAACACCGTCGGTATAAAGTATCAGGACATCTCCGACGGCCAACATCGTCTCTTCCTCGCTGAATGAAATGTCCCCAAATGCGCCCAGCAAATAACCTTGGGCCGGTAGCACTTCAACATCATTATTTGCTCGTCGAAGGCAAAGGGGGGCGTCGTGCCCCGCGCTGGCGTAACGTAACACGCCCGTCTCTACATCCAAAACGGCATAAATTGCACTCAAAAACAGGGGAGAGCGGTTATCACTGAGAATCAATTCGTTGACCCGTTGCAAAACGTGTGCTGCTGAATGCCCTTTTCCCGATTCCGCCCTGATCAGCGTGCGCGCCACGGCCATATACAACGCCGCCGGCACCCCTTTACCAGTGACATCTGCAATCACCAGGCAAAGCCTTTGCGGATCATCTTTTAGCTTGATAAAGTCGTAGAAATCCCCCCCGACCTGCCACGCTGATTGATAATGCGTCGCAAATTGCCAACCGGGGATCTGCGGCGTACTTTGCGGCAGCAATGATAACTGCATTTTGCGCCCGATAGCCAATTCGCGCTCAAGCGCCTGCCGCAGCGCTTCCCCTTCCATCTGCCGTCGCAGTCGCACCGACATGATCGTCATGACCCGCGTGGCGAAGCCCGGGTGCTGGCGCAGAAGGGTCGCAAAATGCAGACGATCGATGGGAATCAGCGTGCAGTTGGTGACGGCCGTTACCGTGCCGCTGCGCGGGCGATTCTCGACCATGCCCATTTCGCCGAATAATTCCCCGGCGGTTAGCCTGTCGATTTCGTTCCCATGCACTGTAGTACGCAGTTCCCCTTCTACAATGACATACATCTCATCGGCATAGTCGCCAGCCTGGAAAATGACCTCGCCGGCTGCATACTCTCGCCGGCTAGCAACATCATTAAACAAGCCAAACCCGCGCAAGGAAGTCTTTTTCATCATCTATACCAGGTTTTTCTCTAATACCTCTAGAGACCAAACGAAGCAACGGCCGTTTCCTCATCCTCAAAAACTGACATAATGTTGCTGAAGCCAGAAGTATCCAGCACTTTGCGAACCAGAGGTTGTGGCTTAAGCAACTTGTAGTGCGTTTCCGGGCCACTTGCTGTTTGCACGTCACGCGAGACGGCATGAAATGCGCCCCAACCTTCCTCGGCGTCCTCCAGCGTCTCACCGCGCATGATTAGGGCCATTCTGTGTAAGCCGACCAGGCCGGCGCTGGAGACAAATGTTAGATTCTCGAGATCGAGTAACAGATCACGCATCCCGGCCACATAAAGCGCCTGCGTTTGGGCAATCAGCGACTCATAATTTGAGCCGTCTAACTCCCCTTCCAGCCGCATTATCGTCACTGGCACACGCCCCTCACTCTGATCGACAGTTATATTTAGCATAATGATTTTTCCTCCTTCAAATTTTGTATTTGACGGATGACCGAAGTTTCCGCCCTTCGTTGTCCGTCATCCGTCAATTCTCTTCAGCAAAGTCAATTCATTTCCGCCGTGCGTACCTTTCCGGTAGCTCAGTTCATCACAAAAAGTTCGCATCATGTGTACGCCATTACCGCCAAACGGCCGTTTCTCCAAAGGCAGCGTCGTATCAGGGCTGGGAACCGTCGTTGGGTCAAAGCCAGGAGCGTTGTCAAACAGCATTACTTTGACCACATCTCTACTGAAAACAACCCTCACTTTGATTTCGCCCGGCTTATTCTGATAGCTGTGCCGGATGATATTAGAGACCGCCTCATTTACGGCCACAATCAACTCGTCCACTGGCTCCGGTTTACAGGCGTGGGCAACGGCCGTTTCACGCACAAAAAGCCTGATCTGGCCTAAATCGCCTAAAGTTACATTGGTGAAAATATGTTCTGCTTCGTTATCCATCATTTCCGTGAGCGGATAATACTTGAAACAAGCCGTCCATGTCAATTACACGGATCAGACTTGTTTTCCGCGGTCGCCAGGCTGGACGATTGTTCGTTAAACGCTGATGAAACTACGCCGGCATAGAAATCGTAACGGTATGTTGGCGCACCCGGTAACTGCCATTCTTGGCCAGCACCTGGGCCACAAACTGCTCGGGTATGTCTACCAACGTTTGCTGATCATGAATTTGAATCGCGCCAATGCCGCGACCTGGAATGTCGGCATGATAGGCAATCTGCCCCACAACATCATTGGGACGAATGCCGTGTGCTTTACCCGCATTGAGTGACAGGCGAACCATCCCTTTTTCGTGTGATCGACTGTCGCTCCGGATACGGCCGTTGTGTTTTACTGTATCGCGCCGCCCATTTCGCGAACCTCGGCTGCGTGGCGGCTCTACAACCACTTCCCCAATTCGTTCAATTGGACGTTGTTTTTCCTCAGCGCGCGCCAGTTTCAGTGAAGACGCCGCAATTTCAATCGGATCATACCCGCCTTCTTCAATCAAATTCGTTACCATTTCACGTTCACGGCTGCAACGGCCGCGCCGCAGCCAAACCAGCATTTGTGTTAACAACGCTTCCTCGCGGTGCTTCTGAATGTCTTCAACTGTAGGTAACTCAAATTTGGAAATCGTCTGGCGTGCAAACTTTTCAATTCGATGCAAACGCCACTGTTCCTTGGGTGTAACCAAAGACAATGCGATGCCATCACGACCGGCGCGCCCGGTGCGCCCAATACGGTGGACATACACCTCCGGGTCGAGCGGTAAATCAAAATTGAATACATGTGAAATATCATCTATGTCCAGACCGCGCGCAGCAACATCTGTGGCTACCAACACGCTTATTTGCCCACGCCGAAAACGGTTCATCACGCGTTCGCGCGCGTCCTGGCTCAGATCGCCGTTTAACGCTTCTGCCTGAAAACCGCGTACAGACAGTTCATTAGCCAATTCACCTGTGCCGGCGCGTGTGCGCGCAAAAATGAGGGCGCTTTGAATATCTTCTACTTCAAATAATCGCGTCAAGGCCGCCATTTTATCTTTTTCGTTTACCAGATAATAACGCTGCTCAATGGCGGCGGCCGCAAGCTGCTTGCGCTGAATGGTGATGGATTGGGGATCATGCAGATATTTGTCTGCCAGTTTGCGAATGGGTGTAGGTAATGTGGCTGAGAAAAGGGCTGTTTGCCGCGTGTGCGGCGTTTCATCCAAAATGGCTTCGATGTCTTCAATGAAGCCCATGCTCAACATTTCATCAGCTTCATCCAGCACAACGCTTTTCACGTCGCTCAAATCAAGCGCGTTGCGCTTGATAAGGTCCAGCAAGCGACCAGGCGTTCCCACGACGATATCCACCCCTTTTTTAAGGCGGCTGAGTTGACGGCCGTATGGCTGGCCGCCATAAATCGCTAACACGCGCACATCGCGGTAACGGCCGTATTCATAAGTCGCCTTAGAAACCTGCAAAGCCAGTTCACGCGTAGGCGCCAGCACCAACGCCTGCACATTTCCCGTACCGGGGGTGATATTATGCAAAATGGGCAGGGCAAACGCCGCCGTTTTTCCGGTGCCGGTTTGCGCCTGGCCAATCACATCATGCTGGGCCAGCATTAACGGTATCATGCTTGCTTGAATGGGGGTTGGGGTTTCATACCCCAGTTCGGTCACAGCCTGCACCAACTGCGGATGCAGATTCATTTCAATAAATTCAGTTGTCATATTGCTCCTACTTGCGTTTTGTATAAAGTTAGACGGTGCGAACCTTGCGGTGTGCACCCCCGTTTGCCTGCCAACAGCCGGCCCAATTCCGCAAGAAGAGCAACCTGTTGCCGCAAAAAAGCCTCACCGGTTGGGTGGGGCGTCTTAAAACCTTAGTAACTATTCAGGTACTCGTAGCTGTATAGTTACAAACCTTAAAACTTGTTATTGCTAAAAAGTTGGAATCCAAGAGAGGATAACGGGTAGAAGTATAACATTTCGACTGTCGCAAGCAAGGAACTTGATAAATGGGTTGGCAAATTCTAATAACCACAGGCATAATGAGGGCAGATATTTTAATAAACAATAAAGCATATTGGAGGTGAAATATGAGACGTAGAGGCATTGGCGGACCCGGCCGTATGGCAGCCCGTATGACAGTAAGACGTATGGCGGTCAGGATGTCGAGGCGCCGCCGCCGTCGCAGAAGACGCCGGATCATTTTGGTAGGCGGCGCGGTCGCTTTAGGAACCACGGCCGTTTACAAATATAGTAAAAAGGATGTCGAGCGCATTGAAGCAACAACGGGCCAGCCCGCTGAAGAACTGACTGATGAGCAGTTGGCCCAGGCTGCAAAACAGTTAGGCATTCAACCTGAAGAAATGTCTGATGAGGAGTGGGATGAAGTCGAAAGCGCCGATGCAGAAGATCCGGGCGAAGACGATTACCTTGAAGAACTCGAGCGATTGGCTGATTTGCGTGACAAAGGCATCATTACCGACGAAGAGTTTGAAACCAAGAAAAAGCAGTTGCTGGGTCTATAAATAAACCGCAAAAAGATCTTCCAATTAGAGACGCAGTGGTCGTCTTGGAGACGCAGTGGTCGTCTAGACGCGGTGGTCGTCTCTAAAACGAGAATAAACTTTCTCAGCGATCCACGCGTCTCTTTTTGATCATAATCTATGTACGATTTAGATGATTATGGTCGCATGCTCGCCGACAAGGTGCGCATGGACGCCTATGCCTATGCCCTCAAAGCAGCGATCAAACCGGAATCCGTTGTTTTGGATATTGGCGCCGGAACAGGCATTCACGCGCTGTTAGCCTGCAAGTTTGGCGCTCGCAAAGTGTATGCGATTGAGCCAAACGATGCGATCTACCTGGCTCAGGAATTGGCGCATGCCAATGGTTTTGGCAATCGTATTGAGTTTATTCACGATCTGTCAACTCGCGTGACCCTGCCGGAACCGGCAGATGTAATTGTCTCGGATTTGCGCGGCGTTATGCCTCTGTTTACGCAGCACATCCCTTCGATCATAGACGCCCGGCAGCGACATCTCGCGCCGGGCGGCGTATTAATTCCGCAACGGGACGCCTTATGGGCAGCGCTGGTTGAAGCGCGTCACGTGTACAGGAATTTGGTACAGCCCTGGGATTTTCCCTATGGTCTCTCAATGGAGCCGGCTAAACAAATTGTGCTAAACAGTTGGAGCCAGGACAACACGGACATCATCCGGTCACGGAATCTGTTGACGGAGCCAAAAATCTGGTCTGTGTTAGAGTATGCAACAATCGAGAATCCTGATGTGGGCGGGTCAAATCTGAGTACGCAGGCGTCACGCGACGGTACAGCGCATGGCTTGCTGCTGTGGTTTGACGCCGAACTGGCGCCGGGAATCGGTTTTTCCAACAGTCTGCAAACAGACAAAATTACGGCCGTATACGGCCGTGCCTTTTTTCCGCTCCTGGAACCCGTTACCGTCACAAAAGGGGACGTCGTCAGCATCAATATTCAGGCCACACTGCTGGACGAAGAATATGAATGGCGTGGCATACACGAATTTTTCAACAAGATGATGCCCACACGATCAAAGCCGATTTTCAACAATCTACTTCCACAGACGAGTATTCAAAAATAGAATTGCACCGCCAAGTTAGACCGTTTTCAAATATTCGCGCACCAGCAAAGCGGCCGTTGCCCCTTCCCCGGCGGCGCTGGCCACCTGCTTTGTACTTCCAGCACGCACATCACCGGCAGCAAAAATGCCCGGCACACTGGTTTCCAGCACCGCTGGTTCACGGCCGTAAAACCTACCAGCCAGATCATTTCTATGCACCAGGCTGTGTCCCGTCACGATAAAATTCCATTCATTAATAGCCACACCACTCCCGGTCAAAAAACCGGTGTTGGGATCCAGGCCGATGAAAATAAAGGCCCCATCGATCTCCATTTCGAACGTTTCACCGCTCTCATTGTTTACCAACCGCAGACGATTTAACTTGCCGTGCTGCCCCTCAAAGGCGCTTACTTCAGTGTGCCAGCGCACATCAATTTTCGGGTGGTTTAGAACCTTATCCTGGATAATCTGGCTGGCTGTAAATTCACCGCCGCGCACAAGCATTGTCACTTTGTCGGCAAATTTGGTCAAGAGCAGGCTTTCTTCAGTGGCGCTGTTGCCTGCGCCAATAACCACAACGTGCTTACCTTTGTAAAATGGGCCATCACATGTGGCGCAAAAATGAATGCCCGCGCCAATATAATTATTTTCACCGCGTACATTCAGACGCCTGTAGCGGCTGCCCGTCGTAATCAAAATGGCGCAGGCGCTGTATTCACTGCCGTCTTTGGTAGTGACACAATGATAATTGTCATGGCTGTGTATTTCAACGACTTCTTGCGCCTGGAGCAGCTCCACGCCAAATTGTTCTGCCTGGCGACGCAAGCGATTGGAAAACTCCATTCCACCAATCGCGCCCGGAAAACCGGGCATATTTTCCAGTTTCTCCGTACCGGCCGCCTGACCACCAAATGCAGCCCGCTCGATTACTAAAGTATCGATCGCTTCACGCGCGGCGTACAAAGCGGCCGTTAATCCAGCCGGCCCGCCACCCAGCACAATCAAATCGTAATGGCGCCGGCTGGCGGAGGTCTTTAAATTGAGCTTTGCCGCCAGCTCGGCATTGGATGGTTCCGTTAAATGGGAGCCATCTGCAAAGACGATGGTGGGAATGATGCGCTTGCCCTCATTGGCAGCCATTACAAACTGTTCGGCTGCTTCATCTTGCTCTATGTCGACCCACTGATAGGAGATTTGATGCTCGCCCAAAAACTGCTTGCTGCGCCGGCAGTCGGGGCACCAATGCGCGCCATAAACTACAATTGTCGGTTGATCCATGTTACTCTCCAGGTATGTTCCAGATTTTTCTATCCAATAATAAGGTTCTCGCTCAAGAAGTACAACCTCTATATTGACCACTTCCATTTTAGACTGCGCGGCAAGTATTATTTTTACATATGTAAACGGCATGGGAGAAATCAACCCTTTTCTCCTGCTATCCTGTAAGCGCCTAATGCACAGGCGGCTTTCTTCTCCGCAGATAAAGCGACGAGGGAAGCGGCCGGCGCCGGCGGTGCCCTGGTCGCCCCATCTAATAATTAGAACAGGCAACATCATTCTTCTCTTTTCCTCCTGACAAAACGCCGCGCTTTGTGCACGGCGTTTTGTTTTGCATATTCAGAAAGATAATTCTAAAGCGGTCATCGCCAGTTTTTATAACCAAACCTAAACCAAATTCCAACCAAATCCGAACCTTCTCGCCGTCCCTCTATGCTAAAATCCGGAGGTAAATACAGTTGCGTCAAGCGCACAAAATGTTAACTGTGGATGAGCCTAACATCGG
Organism: uncultured Chloroflexia bacterium; assembly: GCA_963701435.1. Classification (GTDB taxonomy): domain Bacteria; phylum Chloroflexota; class Anaerolineae; order Promineifilales; family Promineifilaceae; genus JAACFF01. The sequence goes on from CAVPAL010000008.1 coordinate 21,649, forward strand.
AGGAAACAATGAAAACCAAAACCACATTCCAACACCATAAGAGCAAACATATTGGGATATATAGCCTCGTAATTGTAATACTGCTAGCCGTATGCACAACTGTGCCAGTCGTATTTGCGGCAGTTAACTTCACCGTTTGGGATTTTGAAGGCGAAACTATTATTCCCAGCACAGATATGACCGCTAATGCGGTCGCAACCTCAGGTTCGGGATTAGGAAGCCAAAGCTTTCCGGCCGGCAACGGCAGCACCGATTCATGGAGTTTTAACAGTTGGTCACAGGGAGCACTTGATCCCAACGATTACTTCGGGTTTAAGGTTGACTTGAGTTCCTATGGTCACATTACGCTCAGCTTCGATGAAAGACGCTCAAGTACTGGAATCCATAACTTTGAAATTCATTATAGTATTGACGGTACCAACTTCACGCAGATTGCCAGTACAGTAACCAATGTTCCAGATAATGAAAGTTGGCGTCCTCACACCTTTGATTTTGGATTTGAAACCCCGGTTGATTTAGCAATTCGAGGGCAGTCTACTGTTTATTTTCGCATCTATGGCTACAATGCCGAAGGCACCACGGGCACATGGCGTATTGATAATGTCACATTTAGCGCCCAAACCAATGCGACTGCCTTATCCTTGACAGATTTCAATGTTATTGGCAAAAGCCACAATGCACTCTATACCTTTATAATTTTTGCGATTAGCGTAACCAGTATAATGACTTTACGGATGCGGCGAAAACGCCAGAGGATCTAACACAATTAAAAGGGCATAAACAGTTTTGTGCTTCACCTTGCGTGGATGTACCATTAGACATCATTATACATGATGAAGCTGGAGATTGTTTATGTCCCGCATCGGCTGGGAACGTGTTGAAGATATAGAAGCAGAACAAGAGGAGACGCCCGGAACATACGGCCGTTTAGCCTTTCTGCGCCTTGTCTTCATCATTATCCTGGCGCTTTTAATCTACCGCGTCTGGTGGATTCAACAAATGCGCGGTCCCGAACTGCAATCCCTGGCCTCCGAAAACCAATTCGCCACCCTGCGCACCGATTCTCCACGCGGCGTTATCTTCGACCGCAGCGGCGAACCATTGGCAATTAATCAGCCCAGTTTCAATGTAACCATCACGCCAGCATTTTTACCAAGCGGTGATGATGAACTACAGGCGGTTTATGAGCGCCTTTCCGTATTAACCGGCGTCCCCATCACCAATACCGTGGCGCAGCAAGCCCTGGTCGAGTCCGCCAACCCGGAATTGGTCAGCAGCTACTCCCGGCTGGCGCAAATCTACGGCGCGCCTGTCCAGGAAACGCTGGATCAGGCCGGCGTCGTGCCCAAACTGCCTGACAGCATCGAAGCAATTGTGCGCGAGAACAGCTTTGCCCAATACGTTCCGGCCGTCATCACAACGGGACTGCCCATCACCCAGGCGTATCGAATTGAACAGGAAAGCATCTTTTTACCGGGGGTGCATGTTATTCCGGAGCCGCTGCGTTATTACCCCAGCGGCGAATATACCTCCCATTTGATTGGTTTTATGGGGCCAATTCCTAACGAGAACTGGATTGACGTCCTCGGCTATCAACGGGATGACCGCGTTGGGTGGTCCGGTTTGGAATCTTCAATGGAATTAGAGCTGGCCGGACAAAAAGGAGAGCGCCTGATAGAGCAAGATTGGACCGGGCGTGAAGTCCGCCAGGTTGGTCTCTCAAAGGAACCGATCGCCGGCTTGAACCTGCACACCACCATTGATTTAGAGCTGCAAAAAAAGGCCCAAAAAATTCTGGACCAGTTCATGGCTGCCAACCGCAACACCCCCCGCACCGACGAAATAACGGGGGAACGCACGCTGCCAGAAATTGAACAGGCGGTTGTGGTCGCGCTCAATCCACAAACTGGTGAAGTTTTGTCAATGATCAATTTTCCGACATTTGACAACAACCGTTTTCAAACCAGCGTGCCGGTGGATTATTATTTGCGTCTGGCGCGCAATGATTACACCCCTCTGGTAAATCATGCCATCAGCGGCACCTATCCACCAGGATCAACTTTTAAACTGGTGCCGGCGTCGGCGGCTTTGCAAGAAGGCGTTGTCTCGCCGGAACGTCTTTTAAATGCCCCGGGACAAATTGAAATCCCAAACCGCTTTGCGCCCAATGATCCCGGTCGCGCACAAACGTTTGTCTGTTGGAAACGTGATGGCCACGGCGTTATGGACATGCGCCAGGGAATCGCCAACTCCTGTGATATTTATTTTTATAAGATCAGCGGCGGATTTGACCAGGATGGAGAATTTGTTGAAGGTTTAGGCGTTGACCGCCTTTCTTTATATGCCAACCAATTTGGTTTTGGCGTGCAGCAGGGCATTGAACTACCGTTGGAAGCGGAAGGGAATGTGCCTACTCGCGCCTGGAAAAGACGTACTCAGGGTGAACCCTGGTCAACAGGAGATGATTACAATTTGGGCATTGGGCAAGGCTTTATGACCTCAACGCCGCTCCAGGTTGCCCAAATGGCAGCGATTGTCGCCAACGGCGGGTTCCTTTACAAACCCACGATCATTCATCATATGACGGATGAGGACGGTAATATTGTTTTTACCGACGATAGAGGTGAAATCACTTTTCAAGCCAGTTTGAATGAAGATGGCGCAGTTGTTGTGACGGATGGCGAGGGCAACCTGGTTGAAAATCCTGCTTTCAGCATTGAATTTGATGAAAATGGCAACTATATCTACCAGCCCGAAGTGGTTAATGCTGTAGACGTTGACAGCGCATACCTCGAAATTGTGGCGCAAGGAATGAATCTCGTTAATCAACGCATTGATACTGAACGTTTTTATACCGGCGCAACTTATACTGATTGGCTGGATAAATTTGGGATCACTACGGCTGGCAAAACAGGTACGTCCGAATATTGCGACAACATCGCCATTGAACGCGGCTGGTGTCGTTTTGAGAAAAAAGCGGTGCAGCCGACCCATGCCTGGTATGTGGGTTATGCGCCTTATGAGGACCCGGAAATTGTTGTAGCGACCTTTGTATTTAACGGCGGAGAAGGCTCCGCCTGGGCTGCTCCTGTCGCCTGCCACGTTATGGCTGCCTATTTTGGTCTTGGCCAATATGCCAATGGTCTTACGCAAGTTGAGTGGGAACAATCTTTGTTAGAGGACAATCGGGTTTGTGATTCTTCCATATTCAATCCTGAAATCGAGCCGGAATCCTTCGCGCCCGAGGTGGAAGAAGCGCCGCCGGCCCCCGACAACCCGGAATCGCCGGCTTTCTTGGATGACACGGCCGTTCCCGTCGAAGAGCCTGCTGCCCCGCAGTTGGATGAAACAGTCGCCCCCGACGCACAGCAAACACCCTGACAGCTAAAAGTTTGCCGGTTTTGTTAGCCGCCTGCGGGCTGCCTCGTTATAATCACATTGATGGCTGAACTAGGTGAATCACTCAGTGAACGTGAATTAGATGTGCTGCAAAATCTTGCCAGCGGTGCAACCAATAAAGAAATTGCATCCGATTTGTCGATCAGCCAAAACACCGTTAAAGTTCATTTGCGCAATATCTATGCGAAGCTAGGTGTTTCTTCGCGCACCGAAGCCACAACAGCCGCCATCCAGCTTGGGTATTTGAATGTTCTGGGACAGGAATCAGAAACGGCCGTCGCCATTGCCCCCGCCGCCGCCCCCGTTATTGAAACAGTTAGCGACCCCGACCCTAAAACGCCGCCAAACGGCGATCAGGCAGGGACGACAATCGCCGCCGCCGATGTAGATCAACCGGAAACGGCCGTTTCTACTCAAAAAAAACGCGGTTGGCGTATTCCCGCACTTGTCGGTTTATTGGTGATTAGCCTGATCGCGATTTTATTGCTCAGTCTGCAAGTATTCACAGCGCTCACACCCACGCCAACCCCGGAACCGTTCATTGAAGAACCAATTGGAGATACCCGCTGGGCGGTCAGCCGCGAGATGCCCGAAGGGCGCGCCAATATGGCGGTTGTGGCCGTGGGGTTGAATTTATACCAGATTGGCGGCGAAACTGAGCTTGGCGTTGATGACGCCGTCTACATTTTTAACAGCAGCACACGCGCCTGGCAGGAAGGAGCCTCCAAACCAACGGCCGTCGCCGACGTAACGGCCGTCGATCTTTATGGTGAAATCTACGTTCCCGGCGGGCGGCTGGCCGATGGACAGCCCACTGCCGCCGTTGAAGTTTACAGCCCTGCGCAGAACGCCTGGCGGCCGGTGGCTGCACTGCCGCAGCCGGTATCCGGTGGTTTGGCCCTGACCGACGGCGCATTTGTCTATTTATTTGGCGGCTGGAACGGCAGCAAATACCTCAACACAGCCTATGTTTATGACCCCGGCGCCGACACCTGGCGTCCGCTGCCGGACATGCCTATTGCAAGCGCCTTTGCCAGCGGGGGCGAGCTTTCCAACCAACTGGTAATCGTGGGCGGGGCTGATGGTGAAAAAAACCTTGCAGCGTGCCACCTGTTCGACCCGCTTACGGAAGGCTGGGGCGTGTGCCCGGACATGCTGCTGCCGCGCGCGGGGGCCGGCGCAGCCGTTTTGTTGAACAAATTATATGTTATCGGTGGGGGGATGAACGCCGGCGAAGAAATACCCTTCAGTGAAGTTTACGATCCCAACAGCCAGACCTGGCAGGTGCTAAATACACCCAGATTGGAAGAGAGCGGCAGTTGGTCTAATTTGGGCGTGAGTCATATTGAAACCCGTATTTACACGCTGGGGGGGCGGGAAGAAGATGGATATCTGGCCTCTAATTTGATTTACGCGCCCCTTGTTTATCAAACTTTTATCCCGGCAGCGACGTCAGGAGATGGAGAATAAACTATCTCTAGCGAATTAAGTCACGAATTTGTTTTCGAGCTAATTCGTGTAATTCGTTGCAAACTTCTTGTATAGCTAACAAGAAGTCAACTGGTAAGTTATTAATCGGCTGCTTGTTTTCCAGTTAGACCAAGGTCAACATCCTGGCTGCGCCGCTTGACCAGTTCCTCGAAGGTATCAGCATAAAACCAGACAATCAGTTTAGCATCAGCCCAGGGTTTGAGCGCCTGAATCATTTGAATGCCCACATCAGACGCCAGCGAACGTTCAAAGCTGGCGCGCGTTGCAAAATAGAGCGCATAAACCAGGTGAAAACGGGAGTCGCCGCCCGGTTTGCCCACTATCCGGCTGACTTCTGTTTTCATCAAGCCGGGCAGTTGTTCCGCCAGTGGCAGGTGTGTTGTAGCAAAGAAGTTTTCCAAGGTGTCTTCATCGTCAACGCGATAGTATAGGGTCGTAAACTTAAACACCGATTTCCCTTACCATCCTTCGGCTACCAGATAGCAGCCAGATCGGACAACAATATTTCTCGCTGCAGGGTGTAACTTTCTGTATCAATTTGCCCGTTTTCATAGGCATCGTCCAGCCTGGCGATTGTTTTGAGATAGTTACCCACATCAGGTGGATAGGCTACGGCCGTTGCAACGGCCGTTTGCTGCCAGGAACGAATCATCAAAAGAGCCGCCGCAACCACCACCATTAACACCAAAGCGCCAATGATCATTTCGGTTGTTTCATCACGCACCAATAAAGAGCTGCCGTTGGCGTCAACCACACGCTGCTGGGGACGGCCATCTAAGTTAAAGCTTACCGCATCTCCGGCGCCCAAACCGGGCCGCAAATAAATCAGAAAGCTGCCCGCAGGCCCCATCGATTGGGACTCTTGCGCCGCCCATTCGCCGCCATCCAATTCGACGCCCACATCCGGCAGCATCACACGCGCGCTGGCCGTTTCATAAAAAACGGGATGCGCAATTGTCATGCCGCTTTCATAGGGCAGTTCGTAATTTGCCAGCAGCGTCATGGCATTGGCGCCGGGACGCAGCGGAACGGTATCGGCCCAGCCGCGATCCGTTTGGATCATTTCTGTCGCTGGAAAAAAGGATTCGGCCGAACCAATGGCGCGCTGAAAAGCAACGTTTTCTGCGCCGGTCGGCAGAACCAGCTCAATTGTGCCCTCATCCGCACTACCGCTTGAGCCTACAAAAACCGCATCGGCGTCGTTGTTAAAAACGTAAACTTCATTGACAAAAAGGCGATCATCTTGAATATCTAAAATAACGTGCACCTGTTCCAGGTTCACAAAGTCGGAATCGGTCGTGGTTTCATAAACCGTAATGGGCAGGTTAAGCACCGGATTACCGGCCTCAAAGCCGGCGGGCGGGCTGTTATAGTTAAAGTCGCCATATTCCACGCTGATCAGGTAAACCCAGTCGGACGGCACAGATGTCAGTTCGAAGGTATAGACGCCGTCACTATTTACGTCGGCGTTGAGGGTCATGGCTTCATTAAATTCAGGGGTAAAAGCGCGCAGCACGGCCGTTCCTTCCGGTACGATTTCGCCGGTGGAGCCGTTGGTAACATTGCCGCTGATAACGGCCGTTTCCAATACCGCCGCCGGCGCTTCCGTATCAAAATAAACGTAGCTAAATGCGCGCGAATAATCCACAACATCCCACAACTGCTCGTCGCTCAAATCATAGCTGTGGCCTACTACTGTTTCATCTTGTAAACTCGCGAACACCGCTGCATTGCTGCGATTATACCAGTAGTCAAAATCAGTTAAATCAGTTGGCGGCGTCTCCTGGCTGCCGGCTTCCGGCCCATCACCTGCGCCCAGGTCACCGTGACAAGACTGGCATTCAGCCGCATACACTTCTGCACCGCGTTCCAGCGCTTCAACGGGCGTGCTAAGGCTATAAACGGCCGCAATGGCGTCCCAGCGGTTCGCTTCCGGGATTGGATTGCTGCTTTCAGGCCCAAAGGGCGGCATACCGGCTTCTAAACGGCCGTTTGTCACCGTGACGTACATATCGGCGGGAACGGCCGTTTTGCGGTAGTCGGGATCACTAAAATCACGCGGCGGTTTAGGCAATCGGTCAGACATTTCGCCGTCACCCGCGCCTGTTATACCGTGACAGTTGGCACAGCGCTCGGCAAATATGCCAAGGCCATTGTTTGCATCGGGAGACGTCGGGGGCAGCGGTTCCTGGGCATAGACAGGCAAACCGGCCAGTAGCAAAAAGAGGAATAAACAGAACAAAATGGCGCCGCGTCTGCTCCCGGCTGCCATGAACAGAACGTTTTTAATCATATTTCAAGCAGTTTCCGTCGCAGATTGGGATAGTCGCACATCATTGCCGCACTGGGCGCAAAAATTATCGTTGGGGTCAACCGGCTGGCCGCAGTGCGAACAAAAACGCGCCTTTCCGTTAGAAGGGGCCGGCTGCTGGCGTTTGCGGGAAACGGCCGTTTCTATCTCCGCAAACACAGGGTCATCAGCCGAAGACAATGCATCAAGCTGTTTCAACACCGCAGCCGCTTCAGCGACAAGCTGTGCGCGCTGGGCTTCATATACTTCTTCCGGCAGCTTTTTTGTTTCACGATCAAAATCAAGATCGCGAATTTGCAGCAGCAAGCTCTCTTTATGAGCCAGCAGTTGTTGGCGCGTCGTTGGCGGCGCCTGCGCAGGCTCATGGGCATGCAATATGATGGGGCGCACCAATACCATCACAACAATGATGAGCAAAGCCAGCCCCAATAAGATTGAACCAATCGTCATAAGAAAGTCGTGATAAGGCAGAAAAGCTTTTTTCTGCGCTTATCCTCCTTGCGCCAATAATTCAGTGATGATGCTGTCCAAGGCGGCGGCGTTTAGCGGGCCAATCTGCACATGGGCTATTTCACCAGTTTTGTCGATAAAAAAAGTCTCCGGCACGCCGGTGATTTCATAGGTATCAGAAATATCGGTGCCGAGATCGGGTGCGTTGGGATAAGTAATGTTAAATTCCTGCAAATATTCGATCGAATTAGGCTCTACGTCGGCATAGGCGACGCCCAAAAACACAACATCCTCGCCTTGATAATCACGCCAGGTTTGCTCAATCAGGTCCGCTTCAATACGGCATTCCACACACCAGGAAGCCCAAAAATTGAGCACAACGACTTTGCCGCGCATATCTTCCAAATCGGCCGTTGTACGGTTTTCCCAGCTATAACCATCAAAAAATTCCATATCAAACTGCGGGGCGGGTTGTCCTGCTTCAGGTCTGGTGGCATTGGCGCGCAGCAGGCCCCAGCCTAACAGCGCCAACAAGGCAACAAGGCTGCCCCATAACAAAATTGATCCCCACCCAATTCGGCGAGGCGCCTCTTCAGTTGTTTGAGCGGGCAGTTGGGTTGTATCACTCATGTGGTTTTGGTACGCAGGTTCAGATAGTATGCCTGCGTTTAATCTCCTTGTTGAATTTCGTTCTCAATGCGGGCAACATAGTCTGCATCTGAGCCGGCGGGTTTTGACGATTGGACTGTAGATGCAGAAAGCGGCGCGGCGACGGCCGCAACCGGCTCACTGTTTTCACCTTCTTCACGCAAACGCCGCATATAACGGCTGAATAATAAAGCGCCAACCAGCACAAGCGCCACAGGCAATATCCACAAAATCACCAGGTTCATACCCTGCTGGGGCGGATTCGCTAAAACGCCGTCGCCATACTGGCGCGCAAAATAGCTGAAAATATCCTCTGGTGATTGCCCTTCCGCCAGCTTTGTACGAATCAGTTCCCGCCAATCAGCGCAAGCCTGGGTCGCGCAAACATCTAACGGGGTATTTTCACACACGGGGCAGTAAATATCCTTGGCGACTGCATTGACCTCATCGTCAGTTACGGCCGTATCGGGCGGCGTTTCTTCATCCTGCGCCAGCGCCGGCGCCACAACCAATATCAAACTCAGCAGCAGCAGAACAAAATAGGGAAAGCGAAAAATCTGCTTATTCATATTTATCCGATAAGCGGCGCCGCCCTTTGGGCTTGCGCGACCTTCACTTTTTTATCTTGCGCCTCAGGCCAGGCGGCAATTAGCGTACCAATCACAAAAATCAAGCCGCCGGCCCAGACCCAATTGATCAAAGGATTCAAATAAATACGGAACGTCGCCGCATCCGCTGTCGTGGGTTCCCAATTGACCAGCAAAATATAAAAGTCTTCGCTGATTGTCGAACGCGCCTGCGGAATTGTCATGGGCTGTCCGGTGCGGGTATACAGCTCCGTACGCGGGTACAAGGTTTTGATGAAACGATCGTTATAATAAACATCCACGGCCGCCTCAGTGATAATCAAATCATCCGCTCCTGGAAAACGGTCTACCTGGTTGAAAACCATCTCGTAATTACCAAGGCTGACCGATTCACCAGATTGCAAACGAATCTGGGTTTCTTGTTGGAACAGTTCCGTACCAATCACGCCAAAGGCCATAACCAGCACGCCCATATGAATCCAATAGCCTCCATAACGCCGCCGGTTGCGCGCCATGAGGTTACCAAAGGCTGTCCAAATGTGTTCACCGCGCTTCATACGGCCGCGAGCGCCTTTCCAAAACTCTAACAAAGTGAGAATGACGGAAAAGGTAACAATCCAGAGTCCCAATATCGCGCCCCAACTGCGAATGCCCAGCAGGAATAGGCCGGCGACAATGATCGCTGCCGCCAACGCCGGCCAGCGAACTGCCAGTTCCAGGCGTTTCAAACTGGTGCGGTACCACATCGTTAAGGGCGCCACACCCATCAACAGCAGCAGCGCCGCAAAAAGCGGCGCGAGCGCGCGCTCGTAAACCGGCGGCCCAACAAATCCTTTCTCACCGGTTATCAATTCGGAGAAGATGGGATAGTACGTGAACAGGAAAACAACGGCTAAAATCGCCAGAATGAGAAAGTTGTTGTAAAGAAATGCGGCTTCGCGTGATAAAAATGAATCCAGTTGATTTTCTGACACCAATTCATTCTTTCGTTTTGTCACCCAATAGGCGGAAAAGATAAACATGACGGAGATGAAGCCAAAAAAGAGCGGTCCAATTGCGGACTGCGCAAAGGAGTGGACGGAAGAAATCACGCCGCTGCGCACAACAAATGTTCCCAATATAACCAGACAGTAGGTCAAAATAATCAGAAACATGTTCCAACGTTTGAACATATGCCGCTTTTCCTGAATCATAACGGAATGCAGAAAAGCCGTACCGGCCAGCCAGGGCATCAGGGAAGCATTTTCTACCGGATCCCAGCCCCAATAGCCGCCCCAGCCCAACACGTCATACGCCCAGCGTCCGCCCAGGATCAACCCGAGGCTGAGAAACAACCAGGCAACAAGCGTCCAACGGCGCGTGATGCGTATCCAGCGGTCGTCGAGCTTGTTAGCCATGAGCGCCGCCATGGCGAAGGTATAGGGGATGGTAAAACCCACAAATCCCAAATACAGCATGGGCGGGTGAATAATCATGCCGGGATGGCGCAGGAGCGGGTTGAGCCCATTGCCATCCAGCGGCACGATGTCCAGACGCGCAAATGGATTTTCAACAAATAAGGAAATGCCCAGGAAAAATATTTGGGTTATGCTGGCAACGATGATGGCATAGGGCATTAGCTCTCTTTGGGAATCCCATTTGCGGAACATGGCCGCGGCTGTAAATGCGGCCAGCAGCAGATTCCAAAAGAGCAATGACCCGGCCTGCCCGCCCCAAAGCGCCGTTACCTTCAAATAGGTGGGCATCTCACGGCTGCTGACGCGCCAGACGTATTCAATCGAAAAGTCCCCCTGCACTAGAGATATAATCAAAAGAAGACTGGCAGACAAAACGAGGACAAAGATCAAGATGGTGGCGTTGCGGGCGCTTTCTACCCATTGAATTTTGCCAACGCGGTTACCATACCAGGCGGCAACGGCCGCATACACGGCCGTTCCAAATGCGATTACGAGTGCAAAAAAACCTAGATCAGCAAGCATGGATTAACCCTGTGGGACGCCTTCGGGATGCTCGCCTTCCATTTCTTCGTAGCGAGTTGGACATTTCAGCATCAAACCACCGGGATTGGACATAAACACGCCATCTTCATTGGCATGCCCCTCAACCAACGCCTGCGCTTCATGCTGCAGCAAATCAGGTTGAGGCTCATTTAAGGCCACAATGTGCAAGCGCTGCCCCGGATTTTTGATGTCGTCAACAATGTCAAACTCAAGACGCGAATTTGTAGCGTCGATTTGGGTATATTGAATCGAATCACCCAGTACCCAACCGGCAACGCGCAAATCACGCCCGGTTAAGCGCTGCTGGTCAGCATAAAATTCATCAACCGTTTTATAGAGTTGGGTGTTGCCCTGCATCGCATTTACCACCAAAAAAATGATGGCGCCAATTAAAATGGCTCCGCCTATGAAAAACTTTAGGCGGCTGCTCTTGGGTTTTTCAAGCGGGGTATTTTCACCGCTTTTTTTGGTCCAACTTGCTTCAGCCATAGTTTAATTCTCCTCAAAAAATTCGTCTTCTTCTTCCAGAACTGCCAACGCCGCCTCAATGTACTCTTCCGGCACTTCAACGCGGCCTGTTCCAATCAATCCGACCGGAGTCGCGCCTTCTTGCCAGGCGCGGGCGGGAATTCCCTCTGCCTGCAAACGGCCCACAATGATCTGCGCAGGCGCAAACCCTGTCGTACGGGCTACAATCAACCAATTTGTATTATGCTGATCGTCGGGCATTTTGCCTTGCATAACGTTTCACTCCATCGAAAAAATTAACTTGAGAAGTTAATTATACTTTGATTCAATCTTCAATAACAGTGCTTTCATCTCGTATTCAAAGACAGAACTTTATTAACATGCGCTTTATTATAAGCTTCACTTATGGATTTGACATGGTCATATGTCACACGATCAGCATGATAAGCATCATGGTTTGTAATATGGAAGGTGTGCTAAAATCTATTTTGAATGCGTTGGAGCGACAATGACTAAGTATCAATTGGAAACATTACTCGATGCGCTGGATTTCAGCCGCGAGCGGCTGCTGGTCGCAATTGAGCCGCTGCCCGATCAAGCGCTGCTGATGAAAAACGTGGTCGGCGCGTGGAGCGTGGCTGATATTCTCGCCAATTTGACGGCATGGGAAGCTGAATTGGTGACCGGCATGATGCGCCTGGATCAGGGCAAGCAACCTGATAAATTGCTGGAGGCTCTAAAAAATCCGGCTGCTTATGATGAAGAACGCTATGCAGAAAACCGGGGACGCGACCTTGATCAGGTTTTTGAGGATTTTCAACTGGTGCGGGTTAAGTTGGAGGAATGGCTGGAGATGTTCTCTGAACGCGCCTTAAACAATCCTAAACAGTATCGTTGGTTTGCTGGTAAATCTTTAGGCAAGATTGTGGCAGAAACAACTTATGAACGCGAAGGACGCTTTATTCCAAACCTGGAGTCATTTGCAAAGCGTTGGGAGGATGGGAGTTTATTTGCCCCTACGCGTGAATCCATTCGTCTGGACGACGTTAGTGTGGAGAATATTGATGAATAGCCAAATTTCACCTGAAGTATATCGCGCGGCGCATGAAACGGCCGTTTACGTCAATCGCAGCAATCTGGGCATGTTAAAGATTACTGGCGAAACACGGCTGGACCTCATTAACCGCATGTCTACCCAAAAATTAGTCGCGCTGCCCAGCGGCGCCGGCGCCGCCACTGTGCTGACAACCGATATCGGCCGTATCATCGACCGCCTGATTATTTACACCAGCAGCGACAGCGTTTACGCGCTGACGGGTGAAGACAACAGCGACAATATCGCCCGTTATTTGATGGGCTACGTATTTTTCAACGATGATTTTCACCTGCAGGATATGAGCGCAGAAACGGCCGTTTTCGCCGTTTATGGTCCGCAGTCGCAGCAGATTTTGGGTGCACAGGTCGGCTTCCCGGAAGTTGATATCCCGCTGCACCATTGGCGCGAGGCAAAAATTGGCGGCGTGGCAGCCTACTTGCACCGCACTGACGCGATCAACGGCTTTGGCTATTTTGTGATGTGTGCAGCGGCCGATAGCGAAGCTGTTGAACAGCAGCTAAAACTTGCTGATCTCACGCCGGCCGATGAAGATGCTTTTGAATTTTTACGCATTGAAGCCGGACTGCCCCGTTTTGGCCATGAACTGACCCGCGATTACATTCCGCTCGAAGCAAATTTGTGGGATGATGTTTCCTTTAACAAGGGCTGTTACATCGGTCAGGAAATTATTGCGCGCATGGAAAGCCGGGGACGCCTGGCTAAAAGGCTGGTCAAGTTGACTGCCGCCGCATCGCTGCCAGACGTGACCGAATTGAGTGCGGCAGGTAAAAAAGCGGGCGCGATCACCTCCAGCGCCATCGGCCCAGGCGGGGTTGCTGCGCTGGGATATGTGAAAACGGCCGTTTTGGAAGCCGGCGCACCGCTCATGCTGGACGACGTCCCAGTTATGCTGGCGGAAAATTGGTAAATATATCCTTCAGGGACGCTTCTGCCAGCTCTTTAGAACGTGCTTCTCCCTTATCGTTCGGCCAGCGCACCAGCCGAATCTTGTCATCCGCGATTTCCAGCCCGGTTATGTCGCCGTCGGAAAAGCTGCAGCATCCGGTATTGAAATAACACGGTTGAACATCGCGCCTGATTTGCTGCTCTTTTATCTTATGCTCCTGGTTTTGCTGCGCCCGCACCCATTCCAGTTTGGCGGCTAAATCCGCCAACTTTTCCTGTTTCTGGATGTCGCTGAGCTTCGGGTCATTCGCCACCGCAAGTTGTTTTTCCATCAATTGTTCTGCATGTGTCTTGGATTCAAAAACGGGATTATGGGTATGGCCGGTGATCAAAACCAGATCGCCCTGTTTTTTGGCCCAGTCGTACATGACCAGATTATGGGTGTTGCGCAGGCGCCAATCTTTGGCCGGGGTAGTCAGGCGAATTTTGGTCAGGCGCTGAAACGGCCGCCAGGCGTTACGCACCCACCAACGTGAGAAACCGGAATAGCGATCGCTTTCGAGCGTGCCCTGATGACCATGAATCAAAAACAGCCGGCCTAATTTGCCCTCATTTGACTCGACCGGGATGCAAAAAGCTTCATAGATTTTGAGCGGTTTATTGCCAAAACGGGGTTGCAGGTGTTTGGCTACGGCCGTTTCCTCTCCCCAATCATCGTCATGATTGCCAAAAGATCGATAATAACGCCCGGCCTCGTGAAACTTCCTTTCTAATTCCAATGTATGCGCGTAGGATTCCAGAACATGCTTGTGCTTTTCTTCCCACAATTCCTCGACATCACCCAGGACAACGAGTTTGTACCCCATGGCAAAGTAATAGGCGAGAGCTGTGTTGTAAGCCCTTTCCGAGCGTTGAAAGTCGTCGGCGCCATTGCGGGCGCCACGATGATGGTCAGAAAAAATGCCAGCCATTTACAAAAACCCGCTTCCCTGTTGGTGAAGTCTTGTTCCGTCTCCCCATAAAAATAGCCGCACATACCGCATAAAAAAAGAGCCTCCGCTAGCAGTCAACGGAGGCAAAATTCATGTTGGGCGCAGCGAACTAATTCGCTTACGATGGGTTGTTACCCTGCTGGCCAATTTTGCGCCGGCCACTTATGATGGGGCCAATTCTGTTGTGGCCACATATGAAAAGGCCAATTCTGCTTTGGCCATAATTGTTCCGGCCACATTTGAGGGGACATAAGCGGTTGATTTTGTTTTTGATTCATGTTTGTTCTCCTGAAAATAGCCTCCCGGAGGTTTCGTTTATGATGAGCGTTCCCGATGAAAACCTCCGGGAGGTTGGTTTTCATCGCTTTTGGTGTGCGGAACGCTCATGTCAACTCCTTATGAACTTGAATTGATTAACTTAAACCGAGTGTACAATACGAGCGTCAGCACTTCGTCAGCAGTTTTACGGCCACAAAATCATTTTATGCACCTCCTGTCATGGGACGCGCGATGGCCCCATTCATTTTGACGCCGCCTAACTTCGCGAGCACTGCGTCGATGGCGTTGGCATACAAAATACAAGTATCGCCCCGTCGATTTTTCTCTGTGCCAATCGGTTTACCAAGCTTGGCATACAGCCGGTTGGTATAGATATCGTTTTTGGCGGCGTGGCAGCGCAGTTCGCGTACTCCAAACGTATTCAGCGCCTGCGCCAGGAACAGCACCGCGCCTGGAAAGACTCCGGTGCGGCGCACAGATTTGGCCAGACCGGCGATATAGACAAAGCCAACTTCTTTATTGGCATAGTCACGGCCAGGCTCACCGAAGAAGTAGCCAAACATACCCACCATCCCCTGATCATTATAGCCACCAATAACCCCGCCTTTTTCAAAAAGGAGGCCGGTAATCTCGGAGACAACACGGCGCTCGGAAAAACGAAAATCCTCTCGCATTGACCACAAAAAATCGCCGATAGCTGGTGCATCTTCTATTGAACAGTTTTTGAATGTGACGTTACTCATAATTTGCCTCGCTTTTGTTAGATGAATTTGAATTACCTATGTGGTTACTTTACAAAATGATCGTCAGCAGTTCGTCAGCACATAAAAAACCCCGCAGAATTCTTCTGCGGGGTAAATTGTTTATGTCAATTTTTAATAGAGTAATTCAAGCTCAGCCTGCGCCAATCCCAGTTCGATGGACAGTTCAACCATGCGTGGGTCTGATTCAATAGGTGGGGCATTCATGATGCTATCTGTACCGTTTAATGAAAATTTTGCGGCTTCAAGGGCGGCATTTGCTGATTCGCGAGCGGTATACAGGGAGGCCAGGCGGGGATCTGCTTCCATCGGCAGGGTTTCTACCGTATCTTCCGCCAAATAGAGCGCATCTTTGGCAGCATCCAGGGCAGTCGTCGCGGTCGCTAAAGCGACTTCCAGGCCTGCGATTTTTGTGTACAACGCCCCTTGTTCAACACGCTTCGCCGATGCATAAGCCAAATATTCAGGACCTGCCCATACTTTGTCATACCAGGCTTTGTTGTCTAACCAGCGTTCCTTGGCAGCAATATCCGTATTAATTTTATCGATCTGGTGTTGAGTACTGCTGATTTCTGTTTTAAGCGAAGCCACTTCTCGTTGCGCCGCATCAACATCATTGCGTGCGGTCTGGAGTTCAGCGAAATCCCGATCACGTTCTGCCTGGATCGTATTCCGCATCTGGACAATGTCACGATCGATTTTGTTGAGTTTGTCTTGTTCCAACTGTATATCAGCTTGCGCGTCAGTAAAACCTCGTGAATTAGCGTCGCGTTCAGCCTGAATAGTCGCACGTAACGTTTCAATTTCACCATTTAATCTGTCAATTTCATTCAGCACTTCCGCTCGCGTTTTAAAACTGCTAACTACCTTATGGGTCGGGCGGATTTCAATAGTGCTGGTACCGCAACTCACACCGCTCAAATCGATGGGCAATAGACCTAAACCGGCACTAAACGTATAGTTGACGCCCACAAGATCGCCACTGCTCATCACTTGAGATGTTGAATAACCCGCTTCCACGAATGGAATGCTCGCACCTTCTGAAATTACAATTGATCTGCCTGGTACATTTTCCCAGGCGGTGTAGATGCCAAAATTTTCATAAACCGAGCCTTGAATGTCAATTTCGGCCCCCAAGCATTGGGAGATGTAACAACCAGCCTGCCCATCGGGACCAATCATAACGCCGGCCTCAGTTGTTCCAGAGATACCTATGCCACCGCCATAACCAACACCAACAGTAACGGTTGCATCCAATTCTTCAGCCATGTCGCTAAAAACGGCCACTTTGCTAACATTTGGGCCGCCTATCATGGCAGCACACACATCATAATCAAGCGTTTTTAGCTGCTCGAACACGGCTGTGGGATCGTCGGGCAAACAAACGGTTTGATTCGATCCGCTAAAATCAAGTTCGGATGTCAATAACGACAAATCAACACAGTTTGAGTTGTTTGTTGATGTCAAGAAGGCAAGTTCTGGCGCGGCATCCTCCGCATTAGGCGCAGAGTCTACGCCGGTAATCGGTGTCGGAAATACATTCTCGTCTGGCAGGACAGGTGGTTCGGTTGGAATGTAATCATCCTGCTCTGGCAATGTTGGGGCTTCTGCCTCAATCGAACCGAGGGGGGTGAGTTTCCAGAATTGGCCGCTGTAATTGCCAGTGTCGCCCATGAAGGGTGCAAAAGTGTCGCTGTAGGTGTCTAGAGAACGGCCGTCTCCCAAAAACATATTGGTCAAGCGGTAATAGCCATCTCCCAAAGGCGTCAGTTTCCAATATTGACCACTGTAGTTGCCGCTGTCGCCCATAAAAGGTTCATGGGTGTCGCTGTATGTATCCAGGGAACGGCCGTCGCCTAAAAACATATTGCTCAAGCGGTAATAGCCATTGCCCTCGGATGTAAATTTCCAATATTGACCACTGTAGTTGCCGCTGTCGCCCATAAACGGCTCATGGGTGTCACCATAGGTGTCCAAGGCATAATCTTCACCCAGAAAACTATTAGTCAGCCGGTACCATTGATTGGTATCGATTTGGTCAGTCGCCTCATCTGCTGCGACCGATGGCAGCGGCAGGGTCTGCAAAATAAAAATTGCTATAAGCATTACAAAAATAAATACCTTTGATCTGTTTACACTACTGTTCATGATTATCTCCTTATGAAAAAATGTGTTTGTTTTACTTGAGCGTCACTTTACAAAACGGCCGTCAGCAGTTCGTCAGCACATTTCGCCAAAAGCGTCAGCAATTTGTATAATTTTTTCTATGTCCTTGTCTTTAAAGTTCTTTAATTCGTTTCAAGCCAGCGTCAACGGCCGTTCCATCACCACCTTCCGCTCGATCAAAGTACAGGGTTTGCTGGTCTATCTGGCACTGGAAGCGGAAAAGGCGCATGCGCGTGATGTGCTGGCAACCTTGTTCTGGCCGGAAGAACCGGATGCCGTCGCCAAGAAAAATTTGCGCCAGTCGCTTTACCAACTACGACGTGTTTTAAATGATTCAGGGCAAGGGAAAACCGCGTATCTGATCGTCAATCGCCAGACGGTGCAGTTTAACCAGGCGAGCCAATATGACTTAGATGTGCAGTTGTTTCTGGATGGTGTGGCGCAGGAAGATGTAGCAACGGCCGTTTCCTTCTATCAAGGCGAACTGCTGCCCGGTTTCACCTGCGACAGCCTGCTTTTTGAAGAGTGGCTGCTGTCAAAAAGAGAATATTTGCACCGGCTGGCCTTGGACGCCTTCTACCACCATGCGCAACAGCTTCTCGAAAAAGGTGAACATGCGGCTGCTCAAAAAGCAGCCCGCCGTCAGCTTGACTTCGAGCCGTGGCGCGAAGAAGCATACCGTCAGCTTATGCTGGCGCTGGCGCTGCAAGGTGAACGCAGCGCCGCGTTGGCGTTATATGACACATGCCGCGCCATTTTGTGGCAGGAGTTGGGCGTTGAGCCGGATGAAAAAACAACAGACCTGGTTGAACGCATTAAGGCGGGCGACGATTTGGGTTTGCCGGGCGCAACGGCCGTTTCCCCGCCGCTCCCACCCATACAACCCATCCACAACTTACCGGCCCAAGTCACGCCCTATTTTGGCCGCGCAAAAGAACAGGCGCTGCTGGTCGAACGCATTGTGCAGCCCCAATACCGGTTTATTACGCTGGTTGGAGAAGGCGGCATTGGCAAATCGCGCCTGGCGCAGGAAATCGGCCGGCAGGTATCAGACCAGTTTCCTGACGGCGTCTGGTTCACACCGCTGGCCAGCCTGACAACTCAGGAAGACCCACAAAGTCTGCAAGACAGTATCGCAACGGCCGTTGCTCAGGCAGTCGGTTTAACTTTGAGCGGCCAAAAGTCGCCTCAGGAACAACTCTTTTCATTTTTGCGCGACCGGCGTACATTGCTCATCCTGGATAATTTCGAGCATGTGCTGGCGGGCGCCGATTTGGCGCTCGATTTGCTGCAACAAGCGCCGCATGCGGCGCTCATCTGCACTTCGCGTGAGCCGCTTAACTTTATGGCGGAATTGGTAATTCCGCTTGATCAGCTTCCCCTACCGCCTGAACCGCTCAGCGACCCATTTCAATGGTTAACGGCCGTTGGCCCAGAGCTGCACAGCTATCCTTCCGTTCAGCTTTTTGTTGATAGAGCCGAGCGTTCTAATCCATTATTTGCGCTAAATTCTGAAAACGAGAGTCAGGTGGCGGAGATTTGCCGCCTGGTGGCCGGCATCCCGTTAGGCTTGGAACTGGCGGCGGCTTCGCTGCGGGAACGGCCGTTACCCCAACTCATATCCGCCATCCGGAGCGCCTTCGATACATTGACGGCGCAGTTTCGCGATATTCCGTCCCGGCATCGCAGCATGCGCGCCGTTTTCACAAGTTCATGGGAACTGCTCAATCAGGAAGAAAAACAACTGTTCGCAATGCTTTCTGTGTTTAGAGGCGGCTTCACACCGGCGGCGGCTTATGCCGTCGCCGGGGGAGATGAAGATAGCTTACAATCGCTGCAAGCAAAATCACTTTTGTACACAACAAGAACGGATCGCTTTTCGATGCACGCACTGCTGAACCAGTTTGCAGCCGAAAAGCTGGCTGAACTGACCGTGGCGGACCAAACTGCAAACCAACACAGCAGCTACTATTTGCAGTTTGTCGCTGACCAGGATGCGGCGCTGATAGGCAAAACCCCGCAGCTTGCAGCCACTCTCATGGCCGGCGAACTGGACAATATCCGGCAGGCGTGGGAAACGGCCGTGGCTGCGGGTGCAGTCAAACAGTTACTCCCGGCTGTCAACGCCATGGCCGGTTTTTACCTTTTACGAGGTCTTTATGATGAAGCCGTCAGCCGTTTTGCAAAAGCAGTGGTCGCCCTTGAAAGATTGCCTGACCACTACCCAACCATAAAAACCCTTGCGCGGCTCCTCACCTACCAGGCCGGCGCTCTCATCCGCCTATCCCGTTTTGATGAAGCCCAAACCGCAATCAAAAACAGCGTGGCCTATGCCCGGCGCTGCGACGACTCGTGGGCGCGGGGCAGAACAATGATTTATTGGGGAGAGATGCTCTGGCGACAAGGCGCTTATCAGGAAGCTGACGACCGATTGCAAGCTGCCTTAACGCTGGCGGAGAAACACCATCTACAGCGCATCAACGGTTTAGCGCACCTGAATCTGGGTATCGTTTTTGATTTTCTTGGGGATTATTTACAAAGTCAGGCTCATTTGAATAAGTCGCTGCAAATATGGGAAGCATGCGGCGACCGCCGTCTGGCCGGACTTACGCTCAACAGCCTGGGCGTAATTGCGTATCACCAAAATGAGTTTGCAGCCGCGCGCCATGCTTATGAAAGAGCATTTGAGATTATTTCAAAGGTTGGCGATCAGCGTGGGCGCATGTCCACGTTGAGCAATTTGGGAATTGCGGCGACCCAATTAGGGGATTATACCGCTGCAAAAACCTACCTGGAGCAGGCGCTGCAGCTTGCGCTGACTGTTGGCGACCACGCTTTCACTGCCAGCGTGTATTACAATTTGGGCTGGACGGCATATGAGAAGGGGGATAGGGAAACGGCCGTTATCTTTTTAGATCGTGCGCTGCCGCTTTACCGTCAAACCCACAATCCCGCAGGTGAAGGTCTTGCGCTGAAATTATTGGGAGATCTGGCCTTCGACAAACAAGATATACCCGGCGCGATTGATAAATATTTACAGGCGCTCACAATCGCCGGGCAGTTACAAAATTTATATTTGGAATGTCAGGCGCACCTTGCTTTGGCAAAAGCACACCACCGGCAGCAAAACTTCGCATTGGCGGCGATTAACGCTGACAAAGCAAATCATCTCGCGAAAAAAATAAATAATCCTCCGTTAGAAAAAGAAGCCGAACTCATTTTAAGGGAACTGCCCGTGTAGAGGCGCGCCTGCGTGTGCGCCCGGCTCTTAATTCTGAAGACAAACGCAAAAAGGGCAAACACATAGGTCTGCCCCTGCGAAAATATTTTTCAATCAACCGCCACAATGAGTTGCATCACCACAGGCGGCCATCGCAATGTTGATGAGGTATTTAAAATTAACGGCGACGGGTGCGAGGATTAAAAGTCCGGTCAGTTTCCAATAGATTATGTTCGACATGCTGTTCTCCTATACTTTGTGCTAAGATTAAAAATGTGTTTCGGGTCAGGTAAATCCTTGTCCCGTCCTTTGTTGGCTGCACCATAACCAAGCGGGGTCAGCACATCGTTGGAAAACAACGTCAAAAACGTCAGCAGATCGTCTAAAGGTGTAAACAGGGCTACATTTGAGAAAAAAAGGCATATGAATCGTCTCGATTTATCATTTTTTGGCGCTTTTCAAGCGCAAATAAACGGCGAACCAATTGCACATTTTCGCTCCACAAATGTGCAGGGACTGCTGGCTTATCTGGCGCTGGAGGCCTCTCGCCCGCATGCGCGCGAATATTTGGCCGCGCTGTTCTGGCCGGATTTGCCGGATTCATCTGCGAAGAAAAATTTGCGGCAGTCAATTTATCAGTTACGCCAGCTTCTTGAGGATACGGAAACGGAGGCCGAGCCGTTTTTATTGGTGACGCGTAAGACGGTGCAGTTTAATGCAGCCAGTGATTATGCCCTGGATGTGCAAACCTTTTTGGAGGCGTTAAGTGAGGAGGCATGGGAAACGGCCGTTTCCATCTATCAAGACACGCTGCTGCCCGGCTTCACGTGCGACAGTCTTGAATTTGAAGATTGGCTGCGACTGGAACGTGAGAAACTACATCAACAGGCGCTTGACGCACTGACCAAAATAACGGCGATCAGCCTCGAAAACGGCAGCGCAAAAAATGCCCAGCAGTTCGCCCGGCGGCAGCTTGCATTGGAACCGTGGCGCGAATCGGCCCACCGGCAGTTAATACGCGCCCTGGTTATGGCCGGCGACCGCAGCGCCGCCCTGGCGCAGTACGACGCCTGTGTCGCCATGTTGAAAGCAGAGTTAGGCATCGCCCCGGAGCGGGAAACCGTTACGCTTTACAACCAGATTGCAGCGGGCGAAATTGAGCCGGCGCCCAAACCGGCAGCACTTGCCTCCACTGCCGCACGAACACAAACTACCCCAGCGCCCAACCGGCAGGCTGAAACGGTACTCCTGAACAAGGTACAGCATTTTTGGGTTGAAGGCGTATTGCAGCAAGCTCTCAGCGACAACCTGCTAATCGAGTTGGAAATGGAAACGGCGCCGGAAGCCACTGCCAATCCGTGGCAGGGGGTTGTGGAACCGGATATTCAACGCCAATCTATTGCGGTAGGCACACCGATTGATGAGATATTTGCGCAGAACGGCCGTTCCCTGCTCATTCTCGGCGAGCCTGGCTCCGGCAAGACAGTGCTGCTGCTCGACCTGGCGCGCAAATTGATTGCCCGCGCAAAAAACTCTCACGATGAACCGCTGCCGGCCGTGTTTAATCTTTCTTCCTGGTCCAAAAATACGCCGCCGCTGGAACAATGGCTGGTGGATGAACTCAATGAAAAATATTTAATTCCCAAAGTTATGGGGCAGGCATGGATTGCCGATGAGCGGCTCTTGCTGTTGTTGGATGGGCTGGATGAAGTTAAAACGGACAAACGCGCCGATTGTATCGCAGCCATTAATGCTTTTCGCCAGTTGCACGGACTCGTTCCGCTTGCCATCTGCTGCCGCACGCAAGTTTACCAATCAATTGACGTACCTCTGCGTGTGAGTGGGGCCTTGGAGATACGGCCGTTAACCGTCACCCAAACCAACGCCTATCTCAACACATTCAGCGCCCAACTGCCCGACCTGAAGCAAACCGTTGCAGACGACCCCGTTCTGCAGGAAATTGTCCAATCGCCGCTTATGCTGCAAGTCATGCACAAAGCCTTCCGCCAAAGCTCGGACGACCTGGTGCAAATGGCGGATGATAGAGATAGCCAAAACGGCAGCCGTAAGCAGACTTTGCTGCACGCCATCTTCGACGCCTACGTTCAGCGCATGTTAAACCAATTGGCGCAAACATCTGTTTACCATCGCGAACAGGCGCAGCAGTGGCTCATCTGGCTGGCCAAAAGCATGTCAGCCCACAATCAAAGCGTTTTCCTTATCGAAACAATGCAGCCTGGCTGGTTGGCTACGCGCCGCCAGCGTTGGATATACATCCTGGCCACGCGGCTGCTGCTTGGCGTCGGCATGGGCTTAATTCTCTGGTTGGTGGGCCTGATGGGCGCCCAGCTCGGCACGGATGAACATAGCCGGCTCTCGGTTGTACTTGCCGGACGGTTGAACGCCAACATTGTCTGGGTCGATTTTGTAAATGCGCTGCTAATAAACAGCATGCTGGGTTTACTCGTGGGCGTGGTTGACATTGTTTTCTTTGAGCGCCGGCTGCGCCATTCAGAGCAATTTAGCACAAAATCGAGCTGGGACTGGCCAAGATTGACAACAATCGGCCTGGTCGTTGGCCTGGCCATTGGCGCATTTCTTCTCCTGACTGGCGAATCTTTGTTATTAATGCTCCTACAACTTTTTGTCGAGCCATTTTTATTTATGCTTTTAGCACATTTTGCGTTTGGTCAGAGTTATGATACCGACATAGAAACCGTAGAAGCGTTGGGCTGGTCGTGGAAAGCAAGTCTCAGGGGCGTGGGATTGGGTATCATTTTAGGTGGTTTGTGTAGTCTGCTGATCTGGCAGCTTTTTCCAACCGATAGAACTATGATCCAAATCATACTGCTGGTAGGGTTGCCGATGGTGCTGTTTCTAATGGTGTTGTCTGGTCTGACTCATAACCATTTAGAAACAAGGACACGCCCCAACCAGGGTATCTGGCTGTCGGTCAGAAATGCGCTGTTTAGCGGTTTGCTGACGGGATTCCTGGTTGGTTTATTGATTGTGTTTGTGCGCATGGCGTTACAATTCCAGGGCGTCGCCGTTGGCGCTTTCTTCAGCATAATCGCCGGGAGCGCCGTTGGGCTGGCCACGGGATTGGCGTTTGGGGGATTCAACCTCTTCAAACATGGCTTCTTGCGCTCGATCCTGTGGCGCACAAGGCAGATGCCGCACGATTTGATTGCTTTTCTCAACCATGCCGCGCGCAATGTGCTGCTGTACAAAGTGGGCGGCGGCTATATTTTTATCCACCGGCTGCTGCAAGAACATCTGGCGCAAATCGAAGAATTTGCGCAGGTTGGGAGATTTCGATGAAGGTTACGGTTTGTGAACTCAGTAATGATATGCGTGTTCTAGAGGAACAGTGGGAGGAATTGGTCATACACATTCGCGAAAACGAGAGCGACCTGGTTTTGCTGCCGGAAATGCCGTTTTATGCGTGGCTGGCCGACAGCCGGGAAGTTGACCCGGCGCGCTGGCAAACGGCCGTTTACGCCCACGCCGCCTGGATCAAACGTTTTGAGGAACTGGAAACGGCCGTTGTCGCCGGCACGCGCCCCATTATCCAACACGACCAACGGCTCAATGAAGCCTATCTCTGGCAGCAGGACCTGGGATACTGGCCGGCCCACACCAAATACTACCTGCCGGATGATCCCGGCTTTTGGGAGGCGACCTGGTATGCGCGCGGTGATGGGGAATTCAAGCTCCAGCATGCCGCCGGCGCGCAGGTAGGTTTTCTAATCTGTACCGAAATCTGGTTTAACTGGCATGCGCACGAATATATGAAAGCCGGCATCCAACTGCTGCTTTGCCCGCGCGCTACGCCGTCAGGTACGGTCGATAAATGGATTGCCGGCGGCAGAACGGCCGCAGTTGTGTCCGGCGCTTACTGTTTATCATCCAATTTGGGCGGCGTCGGGGCCGGCGGCGCAAAATATGGCGGGACGGGGTGGATTATCGAGCCGGAGGAAGGGCAAGTGCTGGGTCTAACTTCCCCCGACCAGCCATTCCTCACGTTGGAAATTAGTTTGGATACCGCCGATAAGGCCAAACAAACCTATCCGCGCTATGTCGTGGATGCATAATCATCGCAAAATAGGGTATGCTTCAAGTTGTATTTTCAAACTGTAGAACGATTTGCAAAATCGTTCCCTGGGCAATTTACAAAATCGCCCTACAAAGTTTCAAGCTGACTTTCCAGGTTTATAAACCATCCCCAAAATAGTTTTGTCGTTGCCCGTTTTTAACTAAGTGATTTGGTAAACGGCCAACCGGGGCGTAAGCGTCCTCTGATTATGATTTTATTTGGGGACGCTTACTCAGGTGATCAGGGTTTTCGACGCGAATGACACACGTATTATGAATAAGAAGTCCCAAATCCGTGAAATCTGTGCTAATCCGCGGCAAAAAAGAAAAACTTGCTTACAGTATCTCACGTTCTCTAAGCGCAGCCAGAATTTGATCAACAATCTCGTCTACGCTTTGGATATCGGTTTCGACCACCAGTTCGGCATTTTCTGGCTCTTCATACGGCGAGGAAATGCCGGTAAAGTTGTCGATTTCGCCCGCCAGCGCTTTGGCGTAGAAGCCTTTGGTATCGCGCCGCTTGACCACGTCCAGGTCACATTTCACGTAGATTTCCAGGAAACGGCCGTCTGCCACCAACTCGCGCGCAAATCGACGATCGGCCGTAAAAGGTGAAATAAAACAGGCCAGCGACGATATTGCCATGTGCATAAGCCAGGCTTCGCCACCTCGCCGCGCGGCGGATATTTTCCTGCCGGTCGGCGCTGCTAAAACCAAGATCGCCGTTCAAGCCATGCCGCAAATTGTCGCCGTCCAGAAACATCGTGTGCACCCGGTCGGCAAAAAGGCGCTGCTCCAGCTTCTTGGCAATCGTCGATTTACCCGAGCCAGACAGACCCGTAAACCACAAAACCGCCGCTTTATGTCCGCTGCGCATCTTCCCGATCGGCCAGGCTGATGCCTTCCTGCTCCCAAACCACATTGCTCGATTTGGGCCGGGCGGAGACAACATCCACCTCGCCTTCCAGCAAATCTGCCCACGTTGCGCGACTTGCCGCGAATCATGCCCGCCGCAACCGTATTGTTCGTCGCCGGATCAATCAGGATAAAGCTGCCCGTAGTGCGGTTAATCTGGTAGCGGTCGTAAAAAAGCGGCTGCGTGGTGGTTAGCTGCACCCGGCCGATTTCATTCAGCGTCAGCGTATCGGCCGTTTCGCGGTGCATCGTGTCCACATCAATTTTGTAGTTCAATTCGGAGATAAAACCTTTGACCAGGCGCGTTGTGTGCTGCACCCAATAGGTCGCGCGCGGATTCAGCGGCTCCTCATTCATCCAGCATATCGTGGCATCCACCCGGTTGCTCTTTTGCGGCAGGTTGCGTTTGCGCACAATCATATCGCCGCGGCTGATGTCAATTTCATCCTCCAGCGTCAAAACAACCGAATCGCCCACAATCGCTTCTTCCAATTCGCTTTCGGCCGAGACAATCGATTCCACCCTGCTGGACAGGCCCGAGGGCAAAACAACCACCTCTTCTCCTTGCGCGATGCGCCCGGATGCAATTTGCCCGGCATAACCGCGAAAATTCTGGTTGGGACGAATAACGTACTGCACCGGATAGCGAAAATCAACATTGTTGAGACTGGCGCCCACATTGACATTTTCCAGGTGATGCAGCAGCGTAGGCCCGTCGTACCAGGGCATATTGTCGCCTTTGTCAACGACATTGTCGCCGCGTAGGGCTGAAATCGGGATATAGGTCACGCCCTGCACATTCAATTTGCGCGAGAAGTCAGTGTAATCCTTGACGATTTTTTCGTAAATCGCCTGATCATAATCCACCAGATCCATTTTGTTTACGGCCACAACCAGATGCGGGAATTCGCAGCAGGGTGGCCAAAAAACCATGCCGTTTCGACTGGGTCAACACCCCTTTGCGCGCGTCGATGAGGATGATGGCTAATTCGGCCGTGGAGGCGCCCGTGACCATGTTGCGCGTGTATTGAATGTGGCCGGGCGTGTCGGCGATGATAAATTTGCGCTTGCGGCGTGGCAAAATAGCGGTAGGCCACGTCGATGGTGATTTTTTGCTCGCGTTCGGCGCGCAGTCCGTCGGTCACCAACGCCAGATCAACTTCCTCATCGCCCACGATCAAGGCTGGCGCGTTTAACAGCGTCCATCTGGTCTTCAAAAATCGATTTGGAATCAATCAATAAACGGCCGATTAACGTGCTTTTGCCGTCATCAACACTGCCTGCTGTAGTAAAACGTAATAGTTCAATTTGTTGATTCGTGTGTGATTTCATTTCTAGAAATAGCCTTGTTTTTTTACGGTCTTCCATCGCCGCTTCAGAGCGTTTATCGTCGGCGCGCGCGCCGCGTTCGGTAACGCGCGCCGCAGCAACCTCTTCTACAATATCGTCAATATTGCTGGCATAAGAGAAAACCGCGCCGGTACAGGTCATATCGCCGATGGTGCGAAAGCGCACAACTTTGTGTTCAACCAGTTCATCACCCACCGGATAAACAACATCGGATGCAGCCAGTAGCACGCCATCCCGCTCGATAATGTCGCGTTTGTGCGAAAAATAGAGCGACGGCAGTTCAATGGCTTCCATTTGGATATATTGCCATACGTCCAGCTCCGTCCAGTTACTGATGGGGAAAACGCGGAAATTTTCGTTTAGTTTTTTACGGCCGTTATACAAATTCCACAGTTCCGGGCGCTGGTTCTTGGGATCCCATTGGCCAAACTCATCCCGGTGAGAGAAAAAACGTTCTTTGGCGCGCGCTTTTTCTTCATCGCGCCGCGCACCGCCAATAGCAGCATCGACTTTGAATTCGGCCAGCGCATCGAGCAGGGTTACGGTTTGCAGCCCGTTGCGGCTGGCGTAGGGGCCGGTTTCCTCGACCACGCGTCCCTGGTCGATGCTGTCCTGCACATAGCGCACAACCAGCCGCGCGCCCAGCTTTTGCATGAGCGCATCTCGAAATTCCAGCGTTTCGGGGAAGTTATGGCCAGTGTCAATGTGCATCAGCGTGAAGGGAATCGCTGCCGGGTAAAACGCTTTACGCGCCAGATAGGCCATGATGATGGAGTCTTTACCACCGGAGAAGAGTAGAAACGGCCGTTCAAACTGCGCCGCCACCTCCCGCATCACATAAATCGCTTCTGATTCTAATATTTTTAGATGGTTGTAGAGCATTGATTATCCTTAAGCCAGGCGCCGGTGCAGCATTCTAAGTTGGATACGCGCTGCCGGCTATTTCCTAACTGGCATGTTCTCATTTTCACAAACAAAAGCCCATCCTAACCGGACGGGCTTAATCTCTGTCTTACGAAAACGGAAAATTTAGACTTCGGAGGATGTTAGGTAATTGGCAGAAAGTAATCAAAAATAAAGGTCATGGAAAATCTGCCAATTCCTCGAGGAAACCGCAGATTTCTAACGCATCTTATTTTCAAGAATTTTCTGCGGTTTACCTATCCAGCGGTTTCAACCGTTGGCGTTAATTCTGACTGCGCCTTTGCAGCGACCGGCGCCAGCTCATGCAAAGTCCGATAAATTATAAACAGCGCCGTCACAAACAGCAGCAGCGCCGTGCCCTGATGCAGCAGCGCAATCCAGGTTGGCACAAAAAACCAAACCGTCATGGCGCCCAACAAAATCTGCACGCCCACCAACCCCATCATCAAAATGATGCCCTGATGCAGGCGCGCCGAATAACCACGCCGGCGGGTCACAAAATAGAGAATAATCGAGACCAGCAAAACAATAACGGCAAACCAGCGATGGATAAAATGAACCGTGGTTGACGCCGAAATCAGATTCAGCCACCAGGGTTCCAGAATCGTCAACATACCTTGCGGAATTAATACGCCAAACATCAACGGATACGTATTCGATACATGCCCCGCCTTCAAACCGGCCATAAAACCTCCATAGGCGATTTGCAAAACCAATACCACCATTAAGGTCAGTGATAAAAAGAAGGGGGATGATTTGGCCGCGCCAGGCACACGTTTGGGAAAGCCGTTTAGATGATTTAACGCCGCCCAAACTGTTAGACCCAATAAAAACAAGGCTGTCAGTAAATGGAAAGTCAGTCGATAGTGGCTCACGGCGGGATTATCGATCAGACCGCTGCTGACCATGTACCAGCCCAGCCAGCCCTGGAAAGCAAACAACAGCCCAATCGCCACGTAAACGGCCGATTTTCGCCACGGAATAATGCCTTTCAGTAAGAAATAGAGCAGCGGTATGGCCACGATCAACCCGGCAAAACGGGCGATCAGACGGTGAAAATACTCAAGATAAAAAATCTGCTTGTATTCTGACAGCGTCATACTCTGGTTGACTTTCTGAAACTCCGGTGTTGCCTGGTATTTGGCAAATTCAGTCTGCCACGCCTGCTCGCCGATGGGCGGGACAACGCCGCTGATGGGGTTCCATTCTACAATGGACAATCCGGAACGCGTCAGGCGCACGTAGCCGCCAAATAATACCAGGCACATAATCAAGACAGCCACCACAATCAACCAGGTGGTTACCATTTTGTTTTCTTTTTCGCTCATATCCTCTTTTCACCAATCACGCGGCGCAAACCACGTCGTTTATATGTTAATTATGGCAGGATAGCGTTTTTTTTGGCAACGTGCAAGTTGGTGAAAATTGATTAATGTCCAACAAACCGCCCGGTTGTCGGCCACACGACGCGGGCAAGGCAATCGGTGATGGCGCCGTTCTATATGGCCTGAATTCTGGCCGATTGCCTGGCCCCTACCACACCTTTTTTGATTTTTGCGATCGCGCCTTCACGGTTTTGGGCATAACGCGGTCACACAGGGTTGTTTTGTAGGGGCCGAGCGATGGAGCGTTACGTGTGCCATTCACCAAAACGTTTTCTCCCATCGCCCTGCCCGGTTTTTCGGCCAAATGTTGCGGGCAAGGCAATCGGTGATGGCGCCGTTCTGCATGGCCTGAATTCTGGCCGATTGCCTGGCCCCTACCACACCTTTTTGATTTTTTGTGATCGCGCCTTCACGGTTTTGGGCATAACGCGGTCACACAGGGTTGTTTTGTAGGGGCTGGGCGATGGGGTATGGCATTTGCCATTCTCCGAGGCGCTGCCTCCCATCGCCCTGCCCGGTTGGCGGCCACACGACGCGGGCAAGGCAATCGGTGAAAACGCTGTTCTGCATGGCCTGTAATCTGGCCGATTGCCTTGCCCCTACCATACGTCGTGGATTTTTCGCGATCGCGCCAACGCGAGATTTAGCCTTGGGGGAGACCTCGAACCCCCCCAAAGAGAACAGAGCCTGCGCCAGCGGCGCGTAGATCAGAGATGCAGAGATCGAGGCGTCAGAGGGCAGAGATAAACGGGGACACCACCACCCGCACACCCCGTGGTAGTTCCAGTCGTAGGGATCGTACCTGCGGCGCGCGGCGGCCGGGAGCCACGTCTTGTCCGAATAACAGGAACCCCCTTGAGAACGCGCAAGACAGAAACACCGCCTGCCAAATCTTCACGGCCGTCATCTTGCCAGATTGGCGTGTAATCCTTTCCCTTTTCATCACGCCAGCGCGTCCGGCACCATTCCCAAACGTTACCGCTCATATCCTGCGCTCCACATTCGGCAGCGCCATCCGGGAAAATGCCGACGGCCGTTGTTCTTCCCAGCCCCGTTTCCTTCGTAGTATTAACCATGCCGTCCTGATAGCTTTCACCCCAGAGATAGGTACAGCCGTCGGTGAGGCGCGCGCCCGACTTCCCACTCAGCTTCGGTGCGGCAGGCGATAGGGTACCGTTGCCCGTTTTCGTCCTGCAGCCAGTGGGCATACGCCATCGCTTCGTACCAGCTTATGCCCACCACCGGCTGATTGGGCCGGTTAAATTTTTCGTTGTTCCAATAACCGGGCTGTTCCCAGTTATATTTCGTTTAGATAGCTGCGTCCATCGGCCGTCCAACATGTTTGCAGCCAATCGGGGTCAGAATCACTGCCATCTTCCACAAAAAAGCGTATTGGGCGTTGGTCAGCGGGTATCTGGCAATGGCAAACGGTTAAGGAACCGTCACCGACTGCCTATTTTCACCCATCAAGAAAGTCAAATCCCCGATAATCGGCAGCAGTTCCGGCTCCAATGTACAAACGCCGGGTCGGGGATCGCCCAACTACGGCCAGCCGGTCGCCTGCCTTGACCCTTTCCGCCGCAGGCCGCCGGCCATCCTCCAGAACGGCGATCAAGTCCCGGATGCGTTTTTCATCCGCGCCTGGCGGCTCTGGCAACTTGCTTTCAGCAACGGAAGGCGGCGTGGAATTACGTTTTGGCCGCGCATCCGGCCGCGTTTGAGACTGTTTTCTGCCTTTTTTATGTTCGTCAAGCGCCAGCACAGCCGCGCGCGCCACAAGCGGATTGGCGTCCTGAGACAGTTTTTCCAGTTCCTGCCGGGCATTGTCTGCAACTTGAGAGTCAGGCAGCAGCCGGGCATATTGCTGCACCAAAAGCAAGCGCATCTCACTGGACACGCCTGATGCGGGCGAGGGCGCCGCCGCTGTTTGCCGCCGTTTTGGATTCTGGGCAATGATCAGTTTGCCGCGCTGCCCATAAATCCAGCGCATCGGTTCGTGGCCAACCTTATTGGCCAGAAGTTGCTCGTGGGCGAATTCATACATCTCGCCCACCGTGATTTGGCCGCTGTTGTTGGCGTCGGCCGTCCCTTCGCGCAGCCCCTCCACCAGGTAATGGGTGAAGTAGGAACGCGCGCCCTCTCCTTCGGGGACATCTCCTTCAAAAGCATATTGCACTTCGTCCGTGGCGGTGAGAATGATGCGCCCAAAGCCGCTGCCCTCAAAACGTCCGCCCGTATCAATTTTTGTGCCGCGTTTGCCCGTCATTCCGCGCCGCACGCGCCCGCTGTGGCAGCAGTCAAGGATCAACACCTGGCGCTGCGAGGCGCACTCATCCATTTCGCTGACGACAAAACTGGCAGAGATGGAATTGGCGCGCGGCCGGCTGCTGCGCGTATTAGCGGCCGCCAGAAAAAGGTCCCCCCGGCTGTCAAGCACGCCATGACCCGTGAAGTAAAGCAGCAGCAGATCAGTGCGCCGCCGGCCGGCGAAGAATTCGGCGATGGCCTCGCGGGCGGCGTCGGCGCTCTGGTTGCTGAGCAGGTTGACTTCATCAAAGTGGCCGATGGCCGGGTCTTCCAGGACGGCCGCCAGCGCCGCGGCGTCGGCCTGCGGCGCGACAAGCTGGCGAAGCGTCTCATCTTGATAGTCGCTGTTATTAATCAGGAGGGCCAGCCGGCGGCTCATAGCGTAATAATAGTTTCCTTGTTCCGGGTTCGTAGTAACCGCTTTAGCGGTTTGCGCTCTCTAGTACCGTAAATTTCTAAAAATCAAGAGTGGGCATCCTCAGACGCCAGTCCGCATTTGAGAATGCGGACTCCACAAAATCATAAAGTTGAGGTACTAAGTCGTTACTACAAACCTGTTTGCGTACGTTTACCTCATGATGTCGTACTTTTGAGCAGTTCAATAATCGGTTCCAATTCCTCGCGGGTTGCGTCACGCGGGATTTCAATTTCATTCTCGCCAAGCTTGATTTTGATGCTCTGGTTTTGCTGTCGCAAGAGCCAATGCTGTATCAGCACGATCAGACTGGCAAGCAGCGAGGGCAAGACAGCCACGGCAATGACGCCCACCGTAACGGGATCGCCCTTGGCGTTAAGCGGCGGAGGCCCTTCATGACGGGGAATTTCAGCCGACTCCACCGGCGCCGCCTTAACTTCGGCCAATAAATTGCGCGTCAGGCGATCCAGCGCAGCGGCATCTCATCCGTTTCGTCATAGATATGAATTGGGAATAAAATTGACTCTTCTTCAAGCATAACGCACTCCTCACCAATTGCTGCTGATTATTTTACCTGAGTCACCTTTACATGACCAAAAGACCTTCGAAAATGGAAGCGCAGACGTCCGGCCCACGCTGCAGGCAAGATGCCTGCGCTCTGTTTTCATTTATGGTGATCGGCGCGAAATAGACTCGGCGGTTAAAACTACAGCTCGGCGGTTAAAAACCGCAGCTACAACTGCGAAGTCGGCCTGCGCCGACTGGTTTTTGGGCTGTGAATTTATTCGCCGGGCATGATTCTGGTATAATGTGGCAGCGGGAAAATCAGGGAACAGGTAGGAACCACCGCCGCATGGCTGATTCCACATCAATTTTTATCCGTCATATTGACGTCGTCTTTTTTTTCTACGGGCTGGCCTTTTTCAGCATGGGTCTGGCCGTCTGGATCGAATCACGCCGCTCCTCGGAATTCCGCCTGGCCAGCGCCATGGTCTTTCTGGCCGGATTTGGCCTGATCCATGGGCTGCATGAGTGGATGGATATGTTCGCGCGCCTGGGCAAATTCGATTCCCTCTCTCCCGATCAGGCGTTTATCTTTAACGGGCTACGGATTGGCGATCTCGTTTTTTCTTTTGTGTTACTGGTTGTGTTCGGCATCCGCCTAATTTATTCCAACCAAACAACAAACGGTCGCGAACGTTCATTCAGTTGGATCGTCGCTGCCCTCCTGGTCGTTTTCTGGCTGGCCAGCACTTTGTTGACGCGCTGGATTTATGCGCCCACGGCTGAGGAATTTATTATTTCCACGGATGTGCTTGCCCGTTATATTATCGGTATTCCCGGCGCTCTTTTGGCTGCATGGGCCATTTTTTTGGAACAGCGCGCTTTTAAGGCAAGAGGCATGCCCGATTTCGGCAAATTATTGCTCGGCGCCGCCATTGCCCTGGTGCTTTATGGCCTGATTGGTCAACTTTTTGTCACGCCAAGTTTTTTGTTTCCGGCAAATATCATCAATTCTGTTTTATTCTTTGATTTGTTTGGTTTTCCTGTGCAGCTTTTGCGCGCCATCATGGCCACTTTTGTAGCCATATTTGTGATTCGTGCATTACGCGCATTTGATATAGAAACCCAGCAGAATCTGGCGCAAGCGAATGAAGCGCGTCTGGCGGCGCAGCGGGAGGCGCTGGAGGTGCAAGAAACGGCGCGTATTGAAACAGAACAGCTTAATAAGGAACTGCAAACGGCCGTTCAAGAACTTTCCATCCTTTATGAACTCTCTCGCAATCTGGCGGCTACCATTGATCGCGACACAATTTTGCAAAAAACCATTTCACAAATATTTGCCACCCTGCCGCGCATTGGCGGCGGATTGATTTTACTGCGTGAAAAAGCGGGACGGCCGTTAGAACTGGTCGCACTATCAGGTTATGAAGGCAACGGCGCTCAACTGCAATCCATATTTGAATGTCCTTATAATCAGGCTATTCTGTTAGGTGAATATGTGGCTGAAAGCGGGCATTTAGCCTGGTGCGACGGTGAAAATATTATCGATTTAGGCGACGCGCGTGAGATCATGGCCTACCAGGAAAATGATCCTCTTTCGATTGACGCCGGCGGGCACACGATTGGGGTGCCGTTATTGGCGCAGAATCAAATTGCCGGCAGCATGGTCTTGAGCGTCAATCCTGATACAGACCCCTTTACGCAGCGCGATTTATCCATGATCATTGCAGTCGCCGGGCAGCTCAGCATCGCCATTGAAAATGCATCGCTCTACAAGGCGGTGCAGGAGCGTGATTCTTTGCGCGGCAAGTTATTGCACCAGGTTGTCGCCGCCCAGGAACAGGAACGGCAGCGCATCGCGCGCGAGCTGCACGACAGCACCGGACAAACCCTGACAGCCCTGGGATTGGGGTTGGCCGCCGCCAATGAAAATATCACCATCAATTCCCAACTCGCCAGCCGGCAGCTATCCGAACTGCGGGCGCTCAATGCCGTGGCGCTGGAAGAGATTCATCACCTGATCGCAGATTTACGGCCGTCGCTATTAGATAATCTCGGATTGGTAGCAGCCATGCGCAGTCAAGTCCAGGCATTTTCAAAACGCTCCGACGTAAGCGCAGCGTTCACCTTTAGCGGTGAAAGTCGGCGCGTTGATCCCGATATTGAAATGATCATTTTCCGTATCGCGCAGGAGGCGCTTACCAATGTCGCCAAACACGCCCAGGCGACGGAGGTCAAAGTCAGGTTGATTTATCGCGCGGACCGGCTCTGTTTACGGATTCGCGACAATGGCTGCGGCTTTGATCCGGACTTCGTGCTGGACGCCGGCCGCAAATCGCGGGAAGCATGGGGATTATTAGGGATGCAAGAACGGGTTGCGCTGGTTGGCGGCCGCTTGTTCATCAAATCCAATTCCAAAATCGGAACGATCATTCAAGTTTGTATTCCTACACCTGTAGAAAAGGAAATGGTTTATGTCAAAGATACGGCTCTTGCTGGCGGATGATCATGCGGTTGTTCGTTCCGGTTTACGCATGTTACTAGAAGCTCAGCCAGATATGGAGATTGTGGCCGAGACTGAAAACGGTTTGGAAACAGTGCAGCAAGTCATCATATTACAGCCTGATATTGTGTTGATGGATATCGAAATGGCGGGCATGAACGGTATTGAAGCCACTCGCCAGATAAAGGAAGAGGCGCCGGAAACGGCCGTTCTCGCCCTCACCATGTACGAAGATGAAGAATACTTCTTTGAAATGCTAAAAGCCGGCGCGGCGGGATACCTGCCAAAACGCGCCGCCCCCGACGAACTGGTCACCGCCATCCGCACTGTGTACGAAGGGGAAGTGTTTTTGTATCCTTCGTTGGCAGCCAGCCTGGTAAAAAGTTATCTACACCAGGACGAATCCAGCGAAAAAAACCAGGCGCCACTCGACGATTTGACCCCACGGGAAAATGAAGTCCTGATTTTAATAGCGGAAGGCATGACAAACCCGGAAATTGCCGCCAAACTTGTCATCAGCGTCAAAACCGTTGACCGGCATCGCGAGAATATCATGCGCAAACTAAACATGCACAGTCGCATTGATCTGGTGAAATATGCAATTAAGAAAGGGTTGATCGATTTAGAGGATTAAGGCAAGGTGCAGAGCGGCAAATGGCAATGTCCGCTCTGCAGCCTTTTATGCATGCGCCTGCCGATAAACAGGACAATCAGGACAATCCGCCGGGAGGACGCCTTCAGCCGCCAGACGTGAAACCCAACATGGTTTGCCACGCTGTTGATAGGCTGGACAGCTAGAACGCCGCGCCGGATCACATCCTCTTACCAGCCAACACGGCAGCGCTGTCGCCGGCGTTTTTGGCGGTTCAACTGGTTTGGCTGCTTCCGGCTGTGGCGTTTGTTGTTGAGCAGCGGCCTCGCGTTCCCATTTATCTACCATGCGATTCATGAAATAACCTATCCCCAGCGTCAAGACGATGGGCAAGACACAGCGCAAAGCAAATAACAGAATCATCACACCGGCAGCTTCAAATTCATTCATCGCCTAATCAACCACCTTCGGAAAAGCGCACCTAATCGGATGACACGGCGGCGGGAATTGGAACAACTTCGTGTTCCTTATGCGCTTCTACGCGCGTATGATCCACAACGCCCAGATAGCGGACACCAAGTGTAAAAGCCAACAAGCCATAAGCGATTACGCCTGCACCCGCGGCAATCTCGACCAAAGAAGGACGATACTGTGTAAATTGGGGTATTAACTGCTGGGGCAAATAACCCACCACAACCAACTGTCCCAACATATTGGTATCCCACCGATAGAAAACAAGGCCCATAACAACCAAAGCCAGCGCCAAATTTTGCAGCCTGCGATTACGCCGCCAACGGCCGTTTAACAAAATCAACATGGGGATGAATATGCCCAAAGCGATTTCACCTATCCAGAAATTGAGCGCCAAAGGCCCTTTCGTCAGATACTGTAACCCTTCGCTGCGAGCCGGCTCATAGGTATAACTCATTGAGAGTACATCCCAGAAGCGCAGGTATAGATAGACAACCAGCACCCAGCCCACAAAGCGGGCCACTATTTCCAGAAGATCGGGCTTTATATGGGCGCGTGTCGATACCTTTGCAGCCAGCGAGGATGCCAGAACGACCAATGCCGGACCTGCCGCCATAGCAGAGGCAATAAATAGTACCGGCAAACCGGGACTGTACCAGATGGGGCGCGCTTTGAGAACGCCATATGTTGCGCCTAATGAAGATTGATGCAGCAGCGACAATCCCAGACCAACAACGGCCAGAACGGGCGCCAGGCGATGGACAGAGCTCAATTGGTTCCCCAAGCGGGGCCAACGACTTTGCATCCAGCCGCTTTGTCCAAAGATAGGGGCGACTTCAAGCGAAAGCACCATCAAGTAGAGCGTCACGCACATGGTGACTTCCCACAAAGGCGAGTGAATGTTCCAGTAGAAAATGGCATGCCAGAAGCGATCGGGACGGCCGATATCCATGAGCAAAGTCATCAGAGCCATGCTGTAACCGATGAGACCGATGAAAACGGCCGTTCTGGCCACAGGCATGAGTTTCTTAATGCCCAACAAGTAGACCGCCGCCGACAACGTAAATGCACCCGCGCTCAACGCAATTGACGAAAGGTCAATACCAATCCACAACCCCCAGGGAACCAGGTCGGTCAGGTTTGTAATTCCCAAACCCTTCACAAACACAAATACCCCGGCAATCAGTCCCATACATATAACCAGAAGCAAACCGCCCACCCACCAATAAAACGGTTCACGGACAAAAGTTAAGCTGCGCTTGATCATCCGCATTCCTCCTCATCAATATTTGCCGGGAGATAGAACACCCGTGGTTCTGTCCCCAAATCTTCCCGTAGTCGATAAGATGTATTTTGCGCCAAAACACGACTTACCGGTGAATCAGGATCATTCAAGTCGCCGAAGATGCGCGCACCGGCGGGGCAAGCCACCACACATGCCGGTGTTGCGGCCTGATCGACGCCCGGCGTCAAACCATATTCCAAACCACGGTCAATACGTTGGTAACAAAATGAACATTTTTCAACCACGCCGCGCGGCCGGCGGGGCACTTCAGGCTGGCCCCAGGTAGGCACAGCCGGGTTCGCTTCAGTAAACGCTTCCCAATTAAAGCTGCGCGCGCCGTACGGGCAGGCCATTTCACAGTAACGGCACCCGATGCATTTGTCATAATCCATCATGACAATGCCATCGGCCCGATGATAACTGGCGCTAACGGGACAAATGTCGACACAAGGCGCATCCTCACACTGCATACACGGTACCGGCAAAAATACTTCTGTATCCCCCACAGGTTCCGCCGCGATAATACGGCTCCACTCTTTGTCAGGCGCCACATCGTTATGCGCCCGGCATGCCTTGACGCAATAGCCGCATCCGTTGCATTTTGACTGGTCAATGACCATCGCCCAACGGTGGCTGTTTTCATGCCCCCCATTGTGCCCGTTGTTATGACCACTTGTCTGGTTCACCGCGATGGTTTCCTTGCGCACAAAACCAACCACAGCCGAAGTTGTCACCAAACTCGCAATGCCAAACTTCAAAAAATCACGCCGATTGAAATTAGATGTCATCATGCACCTCAATTCATTTGACGCGGATGCGCCGGTAATAACGCCCCAGCAAGGGCGATACCATCACGCCCATCAATAAGCCAAATGCTGTGGGAATCAGATAAGCTAATGGAGCTGGCTCGGTAGTTGTCAAAGCCGGCGTTGGCACACCGCCATCGGCGTAAACGATATGGCTGCGGGCAGATTGCAACGTTTCCAGACTCTCACAAGGCGTCACGGTTGGCTCGCTGCTGTTATTCGCTGCGGACATTAATGATAGAGAGCCCATCTGACCGGAGTTGGGTGCAGACACATGCATCTCTTGCTCGTGACATTCATTGCAGGTGGTTAAATCTACAGCAAACGTGTGCTCGCGTTTGCCATGCCCCTCACCCAGAGGTGTATCAGAAACCCGTAAATGACAGTCGGTGCAGATCATGCCTTCTTGCGAATGAGCGGTGTACGCGAAGAAATAAGCCGTTTCATTGTGGCAGGCGATACACACTTCTTGCACAGATTCGGCTTTCAAATTTGTCGTGTGTGGATTGTGGCAGCGAACACAGCTCAATTCTTCCTGACCATGTTTGCTGATTTGCCAATCTTCGTGGGTATCAACGTGGCATTGTCCACATGATTCCGATGAACGATCAACCGGCATCACCTGTTCCGGATGGTGTGCGCTGTTTGGTTCCATCGCATGGCATGCCTCACAGCCAACGCCATCCTCTTCCCAGGTGTGGGTTGCAGCATCGTAGCCTGTCGTATGGCAGGCAAGGCACTCATTTGGACTGCCCTTTTCCTGCCAGGCCGCCTGAAATGCGGGATCGTTCAACGCCTGTCCGTGCCGGCTGTCTTCCAAATTGATGACCACGCTCTCATGACACTCAACACAATCGTCCGGCAGCGCCGATTGTGTCGCCGGTTCAGCTTTGACCACCGGCGTAAATTGTGTCACTAGCATGGTAAACCCCGCAAGAGACAGTCCACAAACAAGGCCGGTGAGTAATCTAATAGCCCAATGTTTGATCATGGGGTCCTCCTAAAGATCGCTAAATAAAGAAAAATGATTGTTTTCACCCTGCGAAAAGTCAGAAAACAATATCGTGGCGGCGTTGCTGAAGGA
Organism: uncultured Chloroflexia bacterium; assembly: GCA_963701435.1. GTDB lineage: Bacteria > Chloroflexota > Anaerolineae > Promineifilales > Promineifilaceae > JAACFF01. The sequence continues at coordinate 61,059 of CAVPAL010000008.1, forward strand.
CACCCAGACCCATCAAAATGGCCAAGGGGAGGCCAAAACGCAATATAAACAATCCGATTAAAATAAGAATGGCCAGGAAAATGTCCATGCTGTACCTCTATATTGTTGACGAATGACAATTGGTCAACTTGCCTGTGGCCATTGGTCAACGTAGATAGTTTCTCGTTACTATTTAGTTTAGAGCATTCAAGAGCCGGTGGAAATTGGGAAAGGAACGGATTTTTTATGTGGGGTGTTTTGGGTATTTGGGTAGCGGAATGTAGGGGAAATGGGGGAAGTCACCCATAAAAAAGGCCGGATATCCGTAGACATCCGACCTCATTGTAATGTTTTCAACTGTTAGTGGACGATTCCTTACGGCCGTGTCATAACAGACGTGTCACCACCAACACCATTGATGGAGTCAATCAAGATCTGGATAACATAATTACCGTTATGGGCAAATGCACCCGGATCCTTCTGGGCATACTGGTAATTGTAAGCTGCCTTCAGCAAGTTTGGCGTCCAGGTCGCGTAACTACCTTCGCCTTCATCAAGCTCGCCATTGCCATTATCATCGGCAAAGAAGTAGGGATAGCTGTGTGCGTCGTAAAGGATGGGTGTGCCAGCCACGTTTGCAGCGTAATCCTGAATCGCAGCGTAAAGCGCATCGTTGATAGTCTGGATTTCACCATAAATGCCTTCTGTCACGTCGCCATCGCCATCATAATCGACCTCAGAAACGCGAATTGCCGTCAAGTCTTCCGGCGCCTGAACGTTTTCGTGGCATTCCGAACATTCCTGGAACTCTACTTCAAGCGCATGCGCGTTGTGGCATTCTGAGCAAGTATTGAACGCATTGACGTGTTCGTTACGACCCAGATATTCCTGTCCGTCGTATTCGTACGCGCCCTTTACTTCTGTACCGAACAACGTCGCAGCGGCCGCGAAGTAATGGATGTTACGGAAGCGAATCGATTCAGAAACCGTATCCGGGTCCAATCCGTCAATAGCTTGATTCACCGAAACTGTGGATTCGCGGCCCTGGTGGCAGTTGATGCACAAATTGCTCTTCAGACCATTTTCATCATTCTCATCCGCAGCCAAACTGACTGTGGCGCCGCTGGGGAATGTTACCTCATCAGAGGCATACAATTCGAATGTGGTCAGATCGCTGTGGCAAGTGGCACAGTTCAGGCCATTGGCTGCCGGCTGGTTGATGCTGACGCCCTGCTCCAGGAAGAGCGGCAGTCCAACCGCCGAGTGACATTTGCTGCAAGAGCCAGGGACAATGCCGCCATCTTCTTCACCATCCCAATGACGGAACGCCTCTTCAGAACCAGCAAAGTGACCGTGGTCAATGCGGTGCATTGCGCTCATGTCGATGGGTTCAGCGATAGCCATGTTGATATCTTCCAACGAATCATACAGCAATTGGATTGCATATTTGCCGCCATGTGCAAAATTACCAGGATCCTTCAAGGAAGCTTGATAATTGTAAGCAGCTTTGGCCAGACGCGGTGTCCACGATGCATAGCGCTCATCACCTTCACCAGCTTCACCATTGCCATCGGTATCGGCAAAGAAGTACGGATAGCTTTGTGAATCGTAAACGATTGGCACGCCGGCTACTTCAGTCGCATATGCCTGCATGCCTGCATATAACGCATCGCGCAAACCTTCGATCTCAGCAGCAATGCCTTCTTCGATGTCGCCATTACCATTGTAATCTACCAAAGAACCAGGCATGCGAATGCTGGCAAAATCCTCAGGAGTCGCGACGCCTTCATGACAAACAGCACACTCTTCGAGTTGAACTTCTAAAGTATGCGAATTGTGGCAGCTTATGCAGCTGTCATACCCTTCGACATGGTCGAACTTAGAATCATAGGCCTTGCCATCATATTCATATCCGCCCATGGCTGCTGTTCCATATTGGGTGGCTGCCGCGGCGTAATAATGAATATTGGAAAAACCTACGTCTTCGCTGACGGCATCAGCATCCGCGATGGGATCGAGACCGGCTTCTTCAATACCTGCGTTAACGCTGACGGTAGAAGCGCGGCCCTGATGACATTCCATACAACGAGCGGATGCATCTAAATGAGTGATTTCTGCCCCGGAGGGGAAGATAACCGTGTCTTTGTCGATGATGATGTCGTTGTGGCATGCTTGACACTCAATGACCGTGCCAATGGGCGCCGGGGCATTAACAACGCCTGCTTCGGAGCCATCTGCGCCAGTAAAATCCATGTAACCGGGTGTACTGTGACACTTGGCGCAATTTTCTGGAACTTCTTGCGGATCGTCTTCATTCCAATGTACAAATGCTTCCGCTTCTGCGTTGGCATGTGCAGAGGATGCCCAGGCTTCTTCAAAGGGGATGACAGATACGGCCGTTTCCGGCTCCATCATCACCTCTACAACGCGCGTAACCTCAACGGGAACTTCCACTTCCCGGGTTACTTCGACCTCTTGACCTTGCGACTCGACCACACGGGTCACTTCAACAGGTTCCTGGCTGCAAGCGGCCAAAACTATCAAAAACAACAACAACATCCCGATTACTAAAACTACTTGTTTGTTTTTCGGGTTAAACATAAAAAACCTCCTCTTTCATGGTTTAACGCACAACATCGTGCCTTCATTAAAAAATATTCAAATCAGCAAGCATTGTAGAGTCGCCTAACTTCGATGCTCCTGACATTGAAAACTAAGGTATCGGCGTCCCAAGAGGCGTAAACACCTCTCTGGTAACTACGGGTAAGGTTGTAATGGCCGTTTCTTCAAAGGTAAACAGCCAGTAAATAGCAATAAGGCATAAAATAGCAGCGGCCGTTCCTACAATGAAGTAGATAGCCTTGCGTGTTCCCTGCGCCGGTAAATTCAAGCCGGGATACGGCGCCCCACCCGCTTCCAGGCGCTCCAATTCGATAGCATGCTCCTCTTCCATCTGGTCGTGGGGCAGCTTACCGGTAAAAATACTCCAGTTGCGATATTTGATCAGCACGTTGTAGAGATGCCAGACAAGAATCGAAGCAACCGCCAGAAACGCCTCGGCGCTGTGAGCCGTCTTGGCAGCCGGGATGAATTGACCGGGTAAAAAAGTAGTAATGGCAATTGGGTTCCACAGCATGAAACCGGTGATAATCATAACGGCCGTTCCCCATATCACTGCCCAATACTCCAATTTTTCGCCATAGTTAAACTTTGTCATCTTCGGTGGATCTTGCTTGAATCCAAGATTATGTTTCACCGTATCGATGACATCAACTGCATCTTTGGGTCGCAGCATAATCCGTATCCGTTCGCCCTTGACATACCAGCGATAGGCGCCCAGGAAAAGATGGTAAACTGAACCCAAAACCAGCAAGACAGCTGCATAACGATGAATGAGACGCACTGTGGTGATACCGCCCATGGCATTAATCATATTGATCGCAAAAGGCGCCTCAAAATACCGCTGCGGTAAACCGGTAATTGCCAGGATTGTGAAACTGACAAGCAAAATAATGTGCTCAATTCGCGCCCACAGCCGGAATCGGGGGTACATTTTTTGCGTTTCTTTACTCATCTTAAGCCTCTTTCTTCTTTACTCGCCATACACGCACACGACGGTAAACGTCAGTAGCAATCATGAATATGAAGAACCCCAGCGTCACCGGTATCACAATGGCATAAAACAAATCTACCAGATAAATTACCGGAAACTTCTCCAGTGACGGCCGGTAATGGCCTAACCAGGAATCGGCAAAATTCGGCTTTGCATCCGGATGACATTGGCGGCAAGTTTTTACCAGGTTTGTGTGAATTTCAGCATCGGGATCACTGGGTGATTTTATATTATGGACGCCATGACAATCGTAACAAACGGCCGTATTCGGCGCCACCCCCTCATGCTCATAGTCAAACAACATCACAGTTGTGCCGTGGAAATCAGCCACATACGTATCAAATACCTCTGTGGAAATATCATATTTAGCCATAAGTTCATCGTCGGCATGACATGTGGCGCATAATTCCGGCGAGCGCGCACGCGCCTGCGCCGTTGTCGGGTCATGGATATCATGAACGCCATGACAATCAATGCAGGTAGGCACATCCTCGTTATCGTCTTCGATCAAGACTGCGCCGTGCACACTTTCCGCATATTCGTTGTAGATTTCACTGTGACACTGCTCACAAGTTTGCGCAATGGCTGTGTGGGGTTGTTCGGAAGGCATAACTGTATCATGAGATCCATGACAATCGGTGCATACGGCCGCATCCAGATTGCCATCCAACAGCGCCGCCCCATGTACACTATCCAATGCTTTTTCAAAAAATTGTATGTGGCATGCTTCACACACCTGATTTTGCATCACGGTGTACTCTCTGGCGCTTTCAATTGTTACTTCTTCATGTGGAAATTGATAATTTTGATGGCAATCGGTACATTGAAGGGCGTCCCAGGAATTCTCTATTCCATGGACCGACGTGTGGAAGGCCTCTGCGTCAACCGTTACCGATTTCACATCACCATTGGGGAAAGTCATGGTAACGCCCGGTTGACTGTGACAGGCTAAACAGTAATCATTGTCCACCTCGTCAGCAAACAGCCCATTACGAATCAAAGGTATCATCTGATCCGCGTCCGTAAGCGCCACACCTGCCTGTTCATGACAGTTTACGCAGGCAGCCACCGCTTCGCCTGAATCCCACGCCTCGGCCGTACGCACCTCATGTGAACCATGGCAATCCGTGCAAGTCACCGGCGAAACTGCATCCTTACCGGCATGGCTGGTTATATGCGGGCTGGCGTGGCAGCGTTCACATAATTCTCCGCTCGCCAATTGATAATCGCGCAAATCGCCTGCGGTCATGGGCGTATGCGGATATTGATAATCGTTCACCGTTTGGTGACAATCCATACACGCCAATGGGTTCTCCGCCTGGTCGCCATGCGCAGACATGGCCAGTGCGGCTAAATCTACCTGTACCGGCAATTGCTCGCCTGATGGAAACTCGATTTCGGTTTGCGTCTCGGCATGACAAGAATTGCAAGCAAAGTCTGCTGCCGGATGCACAGGAGGCGTTGGCTGCTGTACGGCCGTTAACAAAACGGCCGTTTCAGGCGCCAACCCAATATCTCCCGCCATCGCCTGCGCTGGTTCAGCATGCATTTGGGCAGGGGATAAACCAACTACAGCGGCGGCCAAAACCAGGGCGCCAATCAACCAAAAACCAACTGATTGGGCCTGTCTAAACCTTCTCAAGCAGACCTCCTTCAATCTCTTCCATCATTTGAAACCAATAACCATATCCTACTTCTAATATTCAGAAATTAAATTTGCAGCCTTTCTAAAAAGGCCCTCTCTGAACATTCACCTGGTAAAACAATCAGGAAAGCGGCTCTATCTAACTGAAATATCGAAGCAGCTTTCCCATTTCAACCCGCATTAATAATCAAATTTGCACTCAATTTGCACTCGCTTCTTCCTCAACAACCTCTTCCTCAACAGGTTGAGGAGTATGATAACCCTTTGCGCCTGCAATCAATTCTTCATCCGTCTTAGGCGTTGCATCCCCTTTTTCAGAATGACAACTGCGGCAGGCAAAATCAAGCGACAATTGTGAAAAAGCGACCGATCCATCTTCAGAGAATTGACCAATTTGCTCAGGATCAATTGCCATCATATGCGTGCGTATGTCACCAGTGAATCGTTCCGGATCGCCAACAGCGCTCTTGGTCAATTTCGGCATATGACAATCAATGCAATCAACATTTATTTTTGCATGAATTTCGTTATTTTGGACCTTTTCTTCTTTGAAATGGCAATTTTCGCAATTTGTGCGTGTCGTTGGCTCCCCGGTCTGACGCAGTTGCACGACGCCGGCATGTGGATCGTGGCACATCACACAGTCAATTACCGCGTGTTTACTCTGAAAAAGTTCCTCGTATTGTTCGTGGTGTTTAATAAAACCGCCGCCTGCGTCAACCGTTTCAACCTCACCGCGAGAATGGCATTCACCACAAGAAGCAGGATCGCGGTCAACCTCCATGCTAAAAGACATTGGATGGTTAACGTGGGCGCTGCCCGGACCATGACATTCCTCACATTGAATGCCGCCAAAAGCCCAGGTGCCTATTAGACCTGGTAAATCATCCTGGTTACCGCTGGGTGAGTAACCGGTGGTGTGGCACGTACCACAATCATACGGCTTTTCTTCACCCGCATGATACGCCACCCAATCATCTCCCATTTCCAACTCATCATTCCAGAAATTATATTGAGTTATCGCATCTGCATCGCCAGTAATGATAAAGCCATCCTGATCAACAAAGCGCGCCTTCCAATTATACCCGCCAATAACATAGCTAATATCATCCCAGGTATATCCCTCTGGGGGATCAGGAATCTCGGTAAAAGGATATTCAGGGGGTTGACCATCAACGACCTGGGTCAATTTGTATGGGTGGCCGCTCTTTATAAAAACATCATAGATTTCCCCATGACATTCAGAGCAAGTTTCACTACCTACAAAAACTGGCGGCGTAAAACTTAAACCATCCGCACCGGCCGGGCCAGGTGCGCCAGCGACGCCATCTCTACCAGCCGGACCAGGCGGGCCTTGTGGCCCTTCTGCTCCTGGTGGTCCTTCAGGCCCTTGTTCCCCGGCACAACCAACAATGGCCAAGGACACAATTACCAATAGGACAAATGTCCATAACCCAACTTTTTTGTGCACAACTAACCTCCTGATTTGGGGGTTCTGTAAAGTCGCCAAACTTCAAAATTCCTTAACAATAAATATCGACCATTCTAAAAAGGCGCATCGTACCACGATTATATACGGGAATACTTTTAAAAAAAGTGATGAAGATCATGTTTTTTGGGTTATTTACCCCATCAAATGGGAAAAATCCCCATTGCCAAGTGAGTGATATTACCCATATCATCATTATTAATTTTTAGGCAATTCAACCAATTTGGTCTTTACTATACCCGAAAAAACCTTGAAGCGGGCGCTTATGTTAATTGAAAAGCTGCTATTGTATCCAGGCATCTCAAAGTTGCCAAAACAAAACAGGAAATGCAGTTTTTGTCATTATTGCGAGACGCATCAATACCTATTCAATTTTTTTAAGTTTAGGTGAGCATACAAAAAGTTTTGCATTGTCATAGATAGATTTATGCTGAAAATCATAAATTTGAGGCAGCTTCAAAATTAAGTAACGCTCTCCATCTTGCAAAAATCTGTAAAAGTAGGCCAATCGTATCCTGATGTATCAATATTCAAGCTGTTAGCCAGAGGATTGTTAGAATCTGTCACAAATTCCCAAAAAGCAGCCTGGGCTGAAGTGGCCGGATAGGTCAGGTGACAACCGATAAAAATATCCTGGTGAAGCTCAAGTCCTCTAACATCAATTTGCGCTACCTTGCCCTCTACCAATCGGCAGACAACCATTTGAGATACAAAGCCAACCCCAATCCCTTCTTGAATGGCAAGCGCAATCGCTTCCGAATTTCCCAAGGTCAAAACTGTGTTTAGCTGATCAATTGACATGCCGGATTGAATCAAGCCCTCTTCTAGTACTTCACGGGTGCCGGAATTTTCTTCACGCATAATGTATTGTGCATCCTGAAGTTCTGTCACATCTATTGTTCCACGCTCAGCCCAGGCATGATTTAAGGGCGTTATTAGCACAACCGGATCAGAAATGAACTTGCGAAAGGCCACATCTTTACAAAATTCTCTCGAACTAGACAGTGCGATGTGGACATCCCCTTTACAAAGCATTTCAACGGCCGTTTCCCGTGGTGTAACCAAACAAGTCGCCTGTACCTTGGGATAACGTCGCATAAATGCAGCCAGTAAAAACGGTAAAATATATTTTCCAATTGTGGTGCTGCAGCCAACTATCAAATGGCCATGCACTTCCCCGCGAATGGAATCCATTTTCCCTTCTATATGCTCCGACATAGAAACCATCTTTTGGGCGAGCGGTAATAAAACTTCGCCCGCATCGGTCAAACGCAAATGACGGCCGGAACGAATAAAGAGCGGCGTTTCAAAATGCTGCTCTAAAACTTGAATATGTTGGCTTACGCTGGGCTGCGTCATATGTAATTGGCGCGCGGCGGCGGTAAAATTCAAAGTTTTTGCCGCTGCCAAAAAAACGTTTAGCTGGTGTGCATCTAACATAATTTCCTCTTCAAAGTTTGCCGGAGCATAACTACCTTTTCAGTATCCATTGTGCATTATTCAACAGAATGCATAACAAATTCAAGTGATAAATGTCATCAATTGATAGTTTCTTCTTATGGAATTGCATAGGCGGAAGTAATCACCTTGAAACCCGTCCACCATACCCCAATTTGGATCGTTTTTAACATTGTCATATGTTTTTTATGACATTCATCCTGAAACAATAAGTTTTTCCTATGGTAACTCATAAGGTAAAGCGATAAGGAAAAGCTATCTTTTCTCTTGATTAGGGTAAAGAGTTACTTATAATTCAAGATAGTTACATATTTCACAAACTGTGAAGGAATGCTATGAGAGCCTTAAGCACAACTTTATTGACCATCATTTTGCTTCTGCTGCTGGTAGGCTGCGGCGGAAATGAACCACCGGCAGAACCGACGGCCCAGCCTCCCACGGAAGCTGCGGCTGTCGCTGAACCTACAACAGCGGAACCAACGGCCGTTCCCACTGAGACGACCGTTCCTGAGCCAACGCCCACTGAGGTCATCGAACCGACTCTGGTACCGACTGTTGAGCCAGAACCGGAACCCACCGAAGAGCCTGTCGAAGAGTTGGTCATGGACAACTGCCAGACCTGCCACAGCGACAAAGAGATGCTCATCGATACCTCCGACCCCGTAGAAGAAAAAGAACCGAGCGAATCCTCGGGCGTGGGTTGAGGCGGTTCTGTGGCTCCGTTGGAGCCTTGGGAAAAAACACTGGTAAACGTAATCGATTTCGCCCAAACCGATCATGGTGAACTGACCTGCCGCGATTGTCACAATGGCAGCAGTGGTGACGCCAAAGAAGAAGCGCATGAAGGGTTGGTCAGCCGTCCCAGCGATGGCGACGCCAAACTATGCAGCACCTGCCACAAAGAACAAAGCAGCAGCCCACGGCAGTAACCTGCACGTTTCTCAGGAAGGTTACTGGACCATTCTGGAGGCGCGTGGCGCAGACCGGGAAAATCCCCACATGCAGGAGATGTTCGGCAATCATTGTGCAAGCTGCCATACAACCTGCGGCGACTGCCACGTCAGCCAGCCCGCCAGCGTCGGCGGTGGTTTGTTAGACGGCCACCTGTTCACAATTAACCCACCCATGACCCGCACCTGTACAGCCTGCCACGGCAGCCGGGTAGGCAACGAATATATGGGCAAAAACGAGGGCGTCATCGCCGATTTGCACTTCCGCCAGGAACGCATGACCTGCATCCAGTGCCACCCCGGCACTGAACTGCACGGCATCAACGAAGCAGAGCCGGACGCGCCGCCTGATACCCATCGCTACGAAAGCAACAACGGCGGCCCGCGCTGCGAAACCTGTCACGAGATGGCCTCGGACGGCGCCGATGAAATCGTCATGCACATGGTCCACGACGAGAATACACTCGCCTGCCAGGTCTGTCATTCTACAACCTATATCAACTGCGACAGCTGCCATGTGGCAGTCAGCGAGACCAGCGGCAGTCCCTATTTCACTACGGATGAACATTATTTCACCTTCATGATTGGGAAAAATCCGCGGCAGAACGAAGAACGGCCGTATAAATATGTGCCGCTGCGCCATGTCCCGGTCGATCCGGACAGCTTTGCTTTCTATGGCCCCAATTTGCTGCCTGACTTCGACGACCAACCCACCTGGCGTTATGCAACGCCGCACAATATTCAATTGGAAACACCGCAAACGATGGATTGCAACCATTGCCACGGCAATGAAGAGGTCTTCCTGACGGCGGACAAAGTAAAACCGGAAGAATTAAACGCCAATCAAGGCGTCATTATCGAAGAAATACCTGCAGAACGTTAAGAAGAGGCGTCAGGAGACGGGGGCCGAGCGACCGGCTCGCCCCCCATCTCCAGCCTCATAAATTTTAAGGAGAAGATTGTTATGAAAACCAAATACACCCAATTGTTTCTGATTCTCATTCTGGCCCTGGGCATGCTCTTGGTTGCTTGCGGCGGCGCAGAACCGGAAACGGCCGTTCAAGAACCGGCCGCTGAAGCCCCTGCTGAGGAAGCTGTCGTTGAAGAACAGCCAACCGAGGCGCCGCCAACTGAAGTACCACCCACGGAGGAACCTGAACCTGAGCCGGTGGAAGAAGTCGTTGAAGAACCGGCCGAGGCCGATCTGGACACCGCTTTTAACGCCTTCCTGGCAGACATGGATCATTACAACACGATAGGAATCGAAGCTCTCGCAACCGCACTGGCCGAAGGCGAAGTCTTCCTTTTGGATGTGCGTCAGCCAGGAGAACTCGAAGAAAATGGGTGGATCGAAGGCGCAGTCAATATCCCGCTGCGTGAAGTCGCCGACAACATCGAATATCTGCCCAGCCAGGACACGCCGATTGTCAGCTACTGCGGCAGCGGTTGGCGCTGCACCATTGCCCTTGCGGCATTGGAAGGCATGGGCTGGGAAGATGTAAAGGGCCTCAAAGACGGCAGCTTCGGCGGCTGGGTTGAAGCCGGCTATCCCATTGCCGAAGGTGACATTCCTGAACTGGAAGCCCTGAACGAAGCCGATCCAGATCCTGCCCTTGTGGCCGCAATGCAAGAAATGCTCCACAACGTGCCCGAAGGTTTTGGCGTCATCACCGCCGATGACCTCAATCTTGCCATCGCCGAGAATCCGGATCTGATCCTCATCGATGTGCGCACTCCCGCAGAAATCGAAGAAAAAGGCTACATTGACGCGCCTAATGTCCTCTTTATTCCATTGGAAGAGTTCGTCGCCAATCAAGATATGTGGCCTGAAGAGTTGGATGCGCCCATTGTGACCTATTGTGGCAGCGGCCATCGCTCCACCATCGCCATGAGCATCCTCTGGTCATATGGCTACACCGACGTCAAGAGCCTCAAAGGCGGCTACGGCGCCTGGGCTGAAGCGGGATACGCCACGGTCGGCGCTCCGGAAATGGCGGAAGCCAGCATACTGGATGAGGGATTTGCCACATTCCTGGGCGATATGGAAGCCTACAACACCATTGGCATTGATGCCTTGAACACCAAACTTGGCAGAAGGCGAAGAAATATTCATACTGGACGTGCGCGAAGCGGCTGAATTGGAAGAAAAAGGCTGGATCGAAGGCGCGGTTAACATCCCATTGCGCGAAGTCGCCGACAGCATCGAATACCTGCCCAGTTTTGACACCCCCATTGTCAGTTACTGCGGCAGCGGCTGGCGCTGCACCATTGCCCTGGCGGCATTGGAAGGCATGGGCTGGGAAGATGTAAAAGGCCTCAAAGACGGCAGCTTCGGCGGTTGGGTCGAAGCCGGTTATCCCATTGCGGAAGGTGAAATTCCTGAACTGATCGCTTTGAACGAAGCAGAGCCGGACCCGGCAGTTGTGGCTGAGATGGCTGCGATGATGCAGGCCATTCCCGAAGGCTACGGCGTCATCACGGCTGACGACCTCAACGTTGCCATCGCTGAAAATCCGGACCTGATCCTCATCGATGTGCGTACGCCAGGTGAAATTGAAGAGAAGGGCTACATTGACGCTCCCAATGTCCTGTTTATCCCGTTGGAAGATTTCATTGCCAACAAAGATATGTGGCCGGCCGACAAAGATGCTCCAATTATCACCTACTGCGGCAGTGGTCACCGTTCTACCATCGCTATGACTATGCTCTGGGCGAATGGTTATACAGATGTCCACAGTCTGAAAGGTGGATTTGGCGCCTGGACAGAAGCCGGTTATCCCACCGTAAGCGGTGAAGGCGCCGCCATGTCGGATGAGGGCGCAGACCTTGATGCTGCATTCACTGTTTTCCTTGAGGACATGGATGCCTACAATACCATCGGTCTGGATGACTTGAACCTTATGCTGGCAGAGGAAGAAGATGTCTTTCTGCTAGATGTTCGTGAACCGGCCGAATTGGAAGAAAATGGCTGGATCGAAGGCGCGGTCAATATTCCTTTACGCGAAGTGGCTGACAACCTCGAATACTTGCCCAGTTTTGACACGCCCATTGTCAGCTACTGTGGCAGCGGCTGGCGCTGTACCATTGCCCTGACGGCATTGGAAGCACTGGGCTGGGAAGATGTATCTGGTCTTAAAGGCGGCAGCTATGGCGGTTGGGTTGAAGCCGGCTATCCTATTGCAGAGGGCGCAATTCCTGAATTGGTTGCGCTGAACGAGGCGGAACCGGATGCGGCGCTGGTCGCAGAAATGCAGGAGATGCTGCAAAATGTGCCCGAAGGCTTTGGCGTCATAACAGCTGATGACCTCAATCTTGCCATAGCCGAAAATCCTGATTTGATTGTGATTGACGTGCGCCGCACGGAGGAACTGGAAGAGAACGGCGTCATTGAAGCTGAAAACTGGATTCACATTCCATTAGAAGAATTTATAAATCAAATGGATATGTGGCCGGAAGACCTGGATGCGCCCATCGTTGTCTATTGCGGCAGCGGCCATCGTTCTACCATAGCGATGAGCATCTTGTGGTCATATGGCTACAGTGACGTCCACAGCTTGAAGGGCGGCTTTGGCGCCTGGACAGAGGCAGGTTATCCGGCGGCAGAGTTTGCAGCCAAATAAATAAATCGTTTTTCGCTGCTAAAAGGTCCTCTCATTGCTGAGAGGACCTTTTTGTTTTGTATTCAGATTGGTCAATAAGTGTTTTTCACTGCCTCGGGAAGAGATGTATACGCATCATCCGGCGGCTGAATCCCTAATGCTTTAGCGACTCCCAAATTGTTTAAAAGGCGAAAGTAATAAATCATTTCCTCAACTGAATAGGGTTGATCACTTTCTAACCACCAGGCGATCATGCCCATCAAGGAGTTGGCAATATAGTTTGTCAGGATATTTAATGGTACTGTGGCCGCCTTTAATTGATCTGCATATTGGGCAGATAATATTTCACCAACGATCCCGGCAATGTATTCTCTTATCCTTTGGTTAAGGCTGGTACCCCCCTGCCCACTTAAGATAATTTGATATAGACGGGCATTTTCTGCTGCATGTTGAAACGCTAAAACCAGTGGCTCTTGCTGATCAATAGCTCGTTGTTCCGCAGACATTAATTGAATTTGCGCCGTCAGATCATCAAAAACAGATTCGAGGCTTTTGATAAGCAGGTCTTCTTTGTCTTTGTAATGCAGATAAAAAGTGGTGCGCCCAAGATCGGCGCGTTCAGTAATATCCTCAATGGTGACCGCGTCGTACCCTTTTTCCAGGATGAGGGTCATCAATGCATCACCCAGATGACGACGGGTGCGTTGTACACGACGGTCTACTTTTTTGGGAACCATAACATTTATGAACAGGCGTCGTTTTTTGTACACACACCAAAATCGGATCTGGTTTTTATCTCTAGTTGATATACAATAATGAACATGGTGTCTAAAATATAACACTTTATTCATTAGCTGTCACGCTATTTGATGGAATTTTCTTATGGGTTTGTTTAAGCGGTTGCAAACGCGACAAAATAGAAATGAACAGCCCGTTTCCGGGGATAAAAACGGCCGTTTCTCTCCCAACACAAACCTGATCGATCTACGCCAGGTCGTCAAAACCTATCACTCGACCGCCGGTGATTTCACAGCGCTGAAAGGCATCGATTTGAGCGTAAACCCGGGTGAATTCCTGGCGATTATCGGCCGATCCGGCAGCGGCAAATCGACCCTGCTCAATATGATTACCGGCATCGACCGGCCGACATCAGGAGAAGTGTGGGTTAATGGAACGGCCGTTCACACCCTCAGCGAAAGCAGCATGGCCACATGGCGCGGACGCGAGCTGGGTGTCATCTTCCAATTCTTTCAACTGCTGCCAACCCTCACCATAAAACAAAATGTCATGCTGCCTATGGACTTTTGCCGCACCTATCCCATCCCAGAACGGCATGCACGCGCCACGCACCTGCTCGAACTTGTTAGCATGGAAGACTATGCGAATAAATTGCCCGCATCTGCATCAGGTGGACAGCAGCAGTTAGTGGCCATTGCACGCGCGCTGGCCAACGATCCGCCCATCATCCTGGCCGACGAACCCACCGGCAACCTGGACTCACGCACCGCAGAAACTATTTTCGTTTTGTTCAACAAGCTCATCGCCGATGGTAAAACGATCCTCATGGTGACCCACGACCCGGACAAAATCAAACGTGTTACGCGGGCGATCACCGTTGTTGATGGCGAGTTATTTAGTGACACGGAACGGCGCGGTGAAGATGCGCAGGTTCACGGAGAATTTGGAGAGCGGCCGGGGGTAGGTTCGTCATGTTGAATCTTAAACCACGTTGGAAAAAGGTCATCGCTGACCTGTGGAGTAATAAGACGCGCACCGTGTTGGTGGTGCTGTCGATTGCAATTGGTGTCTTTGCTGTCGGCATGGTCGCGCAATCCTATCTGATTTTGCGGCAGGCAACGGAAGAAGGCTACACGGCAATTAATCCCACCAGCGCCTTTATCATCATCTCCGATTTTGATAATGAATTGGTCGAAACAGTGCGCGATATGCCTGAAGTGGCGCAGGCCGATGGACGGCGCGGGCGTAGTGTACGCCTGTTTTTAAACGGCCGTTGGTTCAGCAGCGAAATTTCTGCCCTCGATTTTGCCAACAGCCATGTCAATCTACTCGAACCAATCCGCGGCGCAGCAGAGCCGCAAGACCGGCAGTTATTGATCGATCAAACGGCGCTGGCCTTAACCGATTTCGATCTGGATGATGTGGCCCTGGTTGAGATGAGTGACGGCCGTCGTTATGAAATGCCGCTGGTAGGTACCGTGCGCGATCAAAATGCAAACCCCTCTATCAACAGCGGCGGCATCAATGTCTACACCACCCTGGATACCTTTGAATGGTTGGGCGAAACGGCCGCTTACAACACCTTGATCTACATTGCCCAGGAACACCAGCACGATGTCGACTATATCCAGGCGCTCACCGGCAAAATCAAAGACAAAATCGAGCGCAGCGGTTACTTTGTCTATTTTACGCTCGTCTTTTCCGAACCGGGCGTCAGCCCCACCAAATTCCTGGTAGAAACAATTCGCACCATTTTAGGCATTTTGGCGCTGGCCTCGTTGGCGTTGAGCGCCTTCCTGGTGTTCAACACACTCAGCGCATTAATCACGCGCCAGGTCAAATTTATCGGCATTATGAAAGCGTTAGGCGCCAACGCCGGTGATATTACCGGCATGTATTTGTTGTTGGTGGCTATCTATGGTCTGCTCGCCTTCCTGGTTGCGCTGCTGCCGGCGGCCTGGGGGGCCCAAAACTTTGCCGCGTTTATCGCCAGTCCACAGCTCATTGATTTGCCTTTGCCGGACTTCAGTTTGACCTGGCAGGTTGTCGTTTTGGAATTAAGTGTAAGCCTGCTGGTGCCGCTCCTGGCAGCGCTTCCACCTATCTGGCGCGGCACGCGCATTTCAGCCCATGCGGCGCTGAATTCGCAAGGCCTAAGCTCAGAGGATTTCAGCGGAAGTTTATTAGAGCGGGTGATTCAGCGCGCCCGTTTTATGACCGGCCCGGGGCTTTTGTCGTTGGGTAATATTATGCGCGATAAACGGCGTGCAGCGCTGACTTTGGGCACGTTGACTTTAGGCGGCGCCGTATTTATCGGGGTGATCAGCGTCAGCGCCTCGGCCGATCAGACAGTGGCGGAGTTAGGTGAGGCGTATCGCTTTGATGTGCGCGTGAATTTTGAACGGCCGTATCGCCTATCAACCCTCACAAACCATGCCCAACAAATCCCGGGCATCGTTGCCGCCGAAGGTTGGACAGCCGCCAACGGCTCCATAATCAAAGCCAATGGCGAAGAAGGCAACTCTATGACCGTCTTGGCTCCGCCAGTCGCCAGTGATATGACGCGACCAAAAATTGTAGACGGCCGTTGGCTGCAACCAGGCGACACGAATGCACTCGTAATCGACACCAGCCTCTTGCGTGAAGAGCCTACGCTGGCCGTAGGCGACGAGATTGTACTCAAGATCAGAGGAGACGAAATCCCCTGGATCATCGTCGGAGTTTATCAATCTATCGGCGCCTCTGTGATGTATGAAGCCTATGGCAGCTATGATTATGTATCGCGGCTGCTTGGCGAAATCGACCAGGTACGCCAGTTGCAGATGAGCAGCGAACTGCATTCTCCCGCTGATCAAATGCGAACAGCGTTGTTAGTGGAAGAATATCTCCGCGAACGCGGTCTGCATGTGAGCCAGATCGAAACCAGTTCAGCCCTCCGCAGCATTCAGGCGGACCAATTCGATATCATCGTCGCTGTGTTGTTGGTGATGGCCTTGTTAATCACGCTGGTGGGTGGTCTGGGGCTGGCCGGAACGATGAGCATGAATGTGATGGAACGCACGCGCGAAATCGGCGTGATGCGCGCTGTGGGGGCTTCAGACCGGGATGTGCTGCGTGTGGTATTAGTTGAAGGTATTTTGATGGCCTTGTTGAGTTGGGCCGCCGCAGTGGTTGTGGCGGTTCCGGTAGGCAAATTCTTGAGCCTGGTTGTGGGTTCTGACATCGTCAATGGTTCACTCAGCTACATCTATTCGTTTAGCGGAGCCGGTTTGTGGCTGCTGTTGGTAATTGTGATCGCCCTCGTGGCCAGTTATTTCCCTGCCCGCAACGCCTCTCGCTTGACGGTGCGGGACGTGTTAGCATATGAATGACGCTATTGAGACAAAACAATTGAATACATAAGACCTGAAGCCATTAGGAGGCGCTTATCTTTCCACAATTATCTATTTTGCTCAGGTAATTGACAGCTTTGCCATCAAATCAAAAGCGGCCTGCATCGTGGCAATATCCGGATTATTGCCATGCATTGTCTGCAATAACTTTCTCGTTTCTACACGCACAGTTTGGCTGCTGCTGGTGTGAAAAGTGTGTTTTGCTCCATCAAAGACACGTGGAGAACAACGCGGGTTTGCTAAAGCTTTTAATAAGGCCGGCAAGGCAGCATCCCCTAATTGGGCCAGGGCTTCACTGGCGGCCCAATGTACGCCAAAATCGTCATCATCTAAAGCCGTGACCAAAATATCGGCCGCTGCCTCAGAGCCGCTCCTGCCTAGAAAATGGGCGGCTTTCACCCGATCGTTCTCAGCCGCGTTTTTGTCCTGTAATACGGCCGTAGCCTGTTCAATCGTTTCTATCATTTTCTTTTTCACCTCGTTTCTAATAACTTGACAATAAGAATACAACTTTCCTACAACTTTTTAGCACTATATTCACTCCTTTTAATATATTACACTATACATAAGCCAATAATAGTTCTGTCGTGGCAGTGGCCTTTGTTGTTGCCCCTGCCATTTTACATATCCTGACGGACAAAACGGCCGTTGTCAAAGGGCACGGCCTAACTTATTGCAAACTCGGATAACAATAGGAAATGTTGTTATGTCAAACAAAGATGCTCAAAAGTTCCATATTCCATCTAGCCCCAATTTGCGTGATTTAGGCGGCTTTGTGACACAAGATGGTAAGCGTGTGCGCAGTGGTCTCATATCGTTCTGAACAACTCGGCCACATCACCGAGCGTGTCCGGAGATTCTGTTGACACCAGGTGCCGCTCAGGGCCGCCTCTCAATCCCGAAGGGCTGTTCTCCTGACCGCGTCCCTCTTCGCCGTCAACAAAAGATTCCGTTCACCCCATCACCGATACCGGGATGCCTGATTTTGCCAAACGATGTAGGATTACCTGCTAAGTAATGAGTTCACCCTGCCCGAATACCAGCCCATGATTGACAAATACATCGCTAGGGGCGTAGAAAAAGAATTATTGATCTCCATTTTGGGTGTGCGCCAGGAATACTTGGAAGTATCCTTCCGGGAGATGCACGACCGGTACGGCGACATTAAGGCGTATTTTAGCGAAGGGCTGGGCATTGATCACACCGTGCAAGAAGCGCTGCGAGCGCAGTTCGTTGAGCGTCGGTAGGCGCTCTACTATCATTTTATTTTGAATTAGTGTAGACAAGGAGAGTTTCTATGGCTAACCAACCTGATACGCATTTGCGGGCCTACTTGCCCATTCCCGATGTACCCAAGCCGGGGATTACCACGTACGATGCCAAAGACCCGGACACCAAATTTCCGCCCATTGAGCCGCTGCGGCCGCCGCAAGGTGCGCCTAACGTGCTGATCGTCCTCCTGGACGATGTCGGCTTTGGCGCATCGAGTACCTTTGGTGGGCCGTGTCAGACGCCCACATTCGACAAACTGGCCGGCAACGGCCTCAAGTACAATCGCTTCCACACCACGGCGTTGTGCGCGCCCACGCGTCAGGCCCTGATGACGGGTCGCAATCACCACTCAGTTGGCATGGGCAACATTACCGAGACTGCCACTGCGGCACCTGGACAGAGTTCACTGCGGCCCAACACCAAAGCGCCGATTGCCCTGACACTGAAACTGAACGGCTATTCCACAGCCATGTTCGGCAAGTGTCATGAAGTACCCGTCTGGGAATCCAGCCCGATGGGGCCGTTTGATCGCTGGCCTGCGGGCGGCGGCGGCTTCGAATATTTCTACGGTTTCATCGGTGGCGAGAACAACCAATGGGATCCGGCGCTTTATGAAGGCCTGACCCCGGTAGAACCGCCAGCCACGCCGGAAGAAGGCTATCACCTGACCGAAGACCTGGCAGACCATGCCGTCAACTGGATTCGCCAACAAAAAGCATTGATGCCCGACAAACCCTTCTTCGCCTACTTCTCCCCCGGCGCCACCCATGCACCACACCACGTGCCCAAAGAGTGGGCCGATAAGTACAAAGGCCAGTTTGCTCACGGTTGGGACAAGCAACGCGAGATCACCTTTGCCAAACAGAAAGAACTAGGCGTCATCCCGCAGGATGCCGAGCTGACACCACGCCACGCCGAAATTCCCGCGTGGGACGAGATGCCGGCCGAACTCAAGCCCGTGCTGGAACGTGAAATGGAAGTCTATGCCGGGTTCCTGGAGCATACCGACTATCACACGGGTCGTGTCATCGAGGCCATCGAAGAGCTGGGCATCATGGACGATACGCTGATCTACGTGATTATCGGCGACAACGGCGCGAGCGCCGAAGGCACCTTGAACGGCGCATTCAACGAAATGGCCAACTTCAACGGCATGGCCGCACTGGAAACGCCGGAGTTCATGCTGTCCAAGATGGATGAGTTCGGTTCGCCTGAGTCGTACAACCACTATGCTGTGGGCTGGGCGTGGGCAATGGACACGCCCTACCAATGGACCAAGCAGATCGCCTCGCACTGGGGTGGCACGCGCAACGGCACGATTGTGCATTGGCCCAAAGGCATCCAGGAAAAGGGCGGACTGCGTACGCAGTTCAGCCACGTTATCGACGTCGCCCCCACCATCCTGGAAGTGGCTGGATTGCCCGAACCTACCTTTGTCAATGGCGTGCAGCAGTCGCCTATGGAAGGCACGAGCATGGTTTACAGCTTCAACGAGGGTGCGGCGCCCGATCGTCACGAAATTCAATATTTCGAGATGTTTGGCAATCGCGGCATCTACTACAAAGGCTGGAGCGCCGTCACCAAACACCGTACACCGTGGGTGATGACTGGGCAGACAGATGGTCGCATTTGACGATGACATCTGGGAGTTGTACGACGGCAGCAAGGACTGGTCGCAGGCGCGTGACCTGTCTAAAGAGATGCCTGATATGCTGCACAAACTGCAACGCCTCTTCCTGATCGAAGCCACCAAGTACAATGTGCTGCCGCTGGACGATCGCCAGGCTGAGCGTATCGACCCTGATTTTGGCCGGTCGGCCGACATTGATTCAGGGCAACTCGCAGCAGTTCTTCCCCGGCATGGGACGTCTGTCCGAGAACAGTGTGGTCAGCATCAAGAACAAGTCCTTCTCTGTGACCGCCGAAGTCGAAATCGGCAACAAACCAGCCAACGGCGTGATTATTGCCCAGGGCGGCAGGTTCGGTGGCTGGAGCGTCTATGCCAAAGATGGCAAGCTCAGGTTCACTTATAATGTACTTGGTATCCATGAATTTTCGACCGAAGCAACTGAGTCGATCCCTCAAGGCAAGCATCAGGTGCGCATGGAGTTCGCGTACGACGGCGGCGGCCTGGCCAAGGGTGGTGATGTCACGCTCTACTATGATGGCAAGGTGGTAGGCAAGGGTCGCGTCGGTGCAACACAGCCGTTGATTTTTTCGGCCGATGAGACAACAGACATCGGCTACGAATCTGGCACGACTGTCTCCCCGGACTACACAACGAAAAACAGTAAGTTCACGGGCAAGATTTATTGGGTGCAACTTGATGTGGGTAAGGATGATCACGATCACTTCATCGATCCCGAGGAACGCCTGCGTGTTGCTATGGCGCGCCAGTAGAAATGGAGAACTGGCGTCGACTGGCAATGGGTAAGCGTGACCGAGCAATCGGCAGGCAACACAACCACTGTTCCCAACCCTAAAGATTACACCATCCTATTCAAGGAGGATGGTACATTTGAAGGCAAAGCTGACTGTAATAACATCAGCGGCACTTATTCGCAGGAAAACAGTTTCACGATCACCTTAGGACCATCGACATTGGCGTTCTGCGGTGAAGCATCATTGGATCAACTCTATCTAGACCTGCTGAGCAATGTGGCAGCGGGCGGGTCTGATGGCTCCGGTGGCCTTGCTTTAGAGACGGCCGGCGGCGCACAGCGCATGCTCTTTAAGAGTTGAGATAGCTACCGAAAACAGTTTATTGGTACATATGGTACATAGATAAACACATTTGTTGTATTTATGTCAATTTATTATCCGTGTTTATCTGCGGAAATTAGTGTCTAATTTCAATCTCTCGTTATACTACTCGGTCTGTGTATAGAAATATTTAGGAGAAAAACATGTTACACGCAAAAGAAAATATCCGTGAGATGCTCGATGACGATGTATATGCTTCATCGGATTTGTCCATCAGTATGCCCAAATTCAAATTCCCACTTAAGGAACACGATTCCCGTCATGCCTACCGAGTAGTCGCGGATGAGTTGATGCTTGATGGCAACTCTCGCCAAAACCTGGCTACTTTTTGCCAGACCTGGCTGGAGCCAGAGGTTCATGATCTGATGGATTTAACCATCGACAAGAACATGATTGACAAGGATGAATACCCGCAAACGGCCGAATTAGAAGCGCGTTGTGTGCATATGATGGCTGACTTGTGGAATTCACCTGATGCCGCTAATACCTTAGGCACTTCAACTACCGGTTCCAGCGAGGCGGCCATGCTGGGCGGCATGGCCTTGTTGTGGAATTGGCGCGCCCGTCAAAAAGCAGCCGGGAAATCAACCGACGAAACCCAATCTCATTACCGGGCCAGTCCAGGTTTGCTGGCATAAGTTCACCCGCTACTGGGATGTAGAACATCGCGAAATCCCCATGGAAGGGGATCGTTTGATCATGAATGCGGAAGAGGTTCTCAAGCGGGTTGATGAAAACACGATTGGCGTTGTGCCCACACTAGGCGTTACCTTCACCTGTGATTTTGAGCCGGTAAAAGAAGTTAGTGATGCCCTGGATAAGTTAGAAAAAGAGACCGGCTTGAATATCCCCATTCATGTCGATGGCGCCAGCGGCGGTTTTCTAGCGCCCTTTGTCTTCCCCGATTTGGAATGGGATTTCCGTTTGCCACGCGTAAAATCGATCAATACATCCGGCCACAAATTTGGTTTGGCACCGCTGGGTGTGGGTTGGGTCGTCTGGCGGGATAAGGAAGATTTGCCGGACGATTTAATCTTCTATGTCAATTACTTAGGCGGCAATATGCCGACCTTTGCCCTTAACTTCTCACGGCCGGGCGGCCAGATTGCGGCCCAATATTACAACTTTCTGCGTCTGGGCAAGGAAGGGTACCGCAAAATTCATATGGCGTGTTATGAGACGGCACAATACCTGGCAGATGAGATTGGCAAGATGGAGCCGTTCGAGATTATTTACGACGGCCGTGGCGGTATCCCCGCTCTGGCCTGGAAGCTGAAAGAAGGGGTAGATCACGGGTTTACATTGTTTGATCTGGCGGATAGATTACGCACCCGTGGTTGGTTGGTGCCAGCCTATACGCTGCCACCCAAACGGGAAGACCTAGCCATTCAGCGGATTCTTGTAAAACATGGCTTTAGCCGTGATCTGGCCAGCTTGCTCTTGGATGATTATCGTGACGCCATGTCCCATTTTGACCGGCATCCAGTAACTACCCCCCTTTCCGAAGAAGAAAGCGGCAGCTTTAA
The DNA here is from genome assembly GCA_963701435.1 of uncultured Chloroflexia bacterium. Taxonomy (GTDB): domain Bacteria; phylum Chloroflexota; class Anaerolineae; order Promineifilales; family Promineifilaceae; genus JAACFF01. Next base: position 83,483 of record CAVPAL010000008.1, read on the forward strand.
ACATTAAACAATATCTACTGGAATTTAATTGTGCTTGGCTTGTTGACAACAAAATCAGTGGAACAAACAGTTATGACGCCATCAGTTAAACAAGGCTATATTCACTTTTCTGATGAGTGGGAATATATTGAATCACAACATGTGGGTCCATTTGTCACCAAGATCACGTACCGCAAACCAGACGGGGCAATCGATGTGCGCACGTCGCGGCGGCATCGCAAGCATTTTGGTCCGGAAGATGATACACAAGCGAAGAAACGGCCGTCTCTCTTCATCTGGCGACCCCGTGTTTTAAATTGGTGGATTGCCGTGTTGTTTATGATCGGCTCCTGGCATTTTTTCTTTGCCAGTGTGCTGCTTTTAGCCGATTTTCCTTATAACTACTTGATAGACCTAATCTATTTTACCGGGTCGATCTTTTTCACATCGGCTGGATATAGTTCGTATTATCAGGCAATCAATGCCCCAGAGACGTTGGATGAAAACGGCCGTGTCTCACCTACAAAAAAACGGCGTTACTTTGCTTGGCAGCCCCATCGCATTGATTTCTGGGCTACTTTCCCCCTATTTATTGGGACGCTATTCTTTAATGTTTTGACCTTTATGGGCTTCTTTAGCCTGCAATGGTACGCCTACGACATTTTTACCTGGATTCCCAACTTTATTGGTTCGGTTCTTTTCCTCATTGCTGGCACGGCTGGTATGCTGGAGTTTTGTCATCATTTTTGGTGCTGGCAGCTAAAAAACGTCACCTGGTGGATTGTGAGCAGTAACTTTTTGGGTTGTGTCTTCTTTATGATTTCTGCTTTTGCGGCCTTTTTACGGCCTGATCCGATTGGTAACAATCTCTTCTTTTGGGCTACACTTACTACCTTGTTGGGGGCCATTTGCTTTTTTGTCAGTTCTTATCTCATGTGGCCGGAAATGGCGGTTGAAGAGCAAACAAAATGAGGATATATGTCTGAAAATTTTAATTTAAGATCAAAAAGCTATCAGAAACAGTTGGGATGGGGTCTGTTGACGGGCTTGCTCAGTTCGATTGGCGCATTTATTTTTATCGCGCTGGTAAATTGGGGGACCGATCTGGTGTGGCCCAACAAACCGGGCTGGGAACCCTTCTCTGGTTCCTGGACAATTGTGGCTGTGATGACGGCGTTTGGTTTGATTGTGGGGCTTATTCATCAGTTTACGCCAGCCGCACAGTTAGATGTTTTTGAAGCGGTGGATAACGGCCGTTTAGACCCCAAACCTGTGCCTGCTTCATTATTAGCCTCGTTCATGTCACTCATTGGCGGCTTTAGCCTGGGGCCAGAAGTACCCACGGGTATGTTGGCCGCCGGATTGGGCACGTGGTTGTCTGAACGACGCAAGCTAGACAAGGATACAACCCGAACCAATGTCTTGAGCAGTGTTTCCGGCGCCTATGCTGGCTTATTTTCTTCACCATTCGCCCTGATATTAATGCTTTTAGAATCGACCCACATGCAAACGGCCGCTTATTATGGCACCTTGTTTATTGCAGGTTTAGCAGCGGCCATTGGCTTTAGCCTCTTCTTTTTTCTTGGCGGAGACACCTTCTCTAACCTGTTGGGTCTAGTGCAGCCACCCGACTATGATTTGCGGGTTTATGACATCGGGTTGGGCGTTGTGTTTGGACTTATCGCTGTTCCTGTGGCTATTGTATTTTTGTTAATTGCCAAGGTACTCGGCCGTTTGGCAGCACCGCTAAACAGCCAACCGATTGTTCGCGGCGTTGTGGGCGGTTTGGCGCTTGGTTTGTTAGGCAAGGCACTGCCCATCACGCTGTTTTTGGGTACGGATGGCCTGACAATCACCACCCAAGATGCCGCAGAAATTGGGGTTGCTTTGCTCATTCTGTTTGCTTTAGCTAAAATGGTGGCTTTGGCTGGGGCGTTATCGTTTGGTTTTATTGGCGGCCCCATTTTTCCTCTCTTATTCATCGGGGCAACATTGGGGTCCGCTATTAATTTGCTGATACCGCAGATTCCATTGGGATTGGCGGTTGGTTGTATGATGGTGGCCGTTCCGGCCGTTATTGTGCCTATACCACTCGCTTTGGCTGTGATTGGCATTCTCGTTGTGGGGCTTTCCCCGACGAATAGTTTGCCTGTTGTGATGGCCTCGTTGACTTCCTTTTCCATTGCGCACGGATTGGGTTTGTTTGCTGGGGCAAAGAAAGAACAAGGGGATGCAGTTCAAAACAACACGGAGTAAAGTAGCGTTACTAACGAGCAGTATTTTTTGATTATCATTTTGATGACCAAATTCAGGAGGATACAATGGCTTCAGATTCCGTTTCAAAAGTACGTTCTCTGCCTATCTTGCAAGGCATTATGCCGATAGATCGGGCGAAAATTCCAGTGGATATTATCGCTGGAGTGACATTGGCCGCCCTGGCAATACCAGAAGTGATGGGGTATACCCAAATCGCTGGTATGCCGGTCATTACAGGGCTTTACACGATTCTTATTCCGACGGCGTTGTTTGCCCTCTTTGGCTCCTCCAGGCATCTGGTGGTAGGTGCAGACTCGGCGACGGCGGCAATTATGGCGGCGGGACTGGCAGGGATGGCGGCAACAGGGTCTTCAGAATATGTGGCTTTGGCGGGATTGCTGGCTTTGATAACGGCCGTTGTCCTCATCATCGCCCGCGTTATTAAACTTGGTTTCTTGGCTGACTTTCTATCCCGAACCGTCTTGATCGGTTTTCTCACCGGTGTGGGTATCCAAGTAGCCGTCGGCCAGATTTCAGGTATGTTGGGCATTCCCGGCGGTGGTTCGGGGCCGATACAAAAGCTTGCGACGGATGTGCAACAACTTTCTCAAATCAACTACTATACGCTTGCCGTCTCAGTCGGCGTGTTGGGGGTTATTTTCGGGTTAAAAATGGTTAACAAGAAAATCCCTGGCGCATTGATCGCCGTAATCGGGGCTATTTTTGCCAGTTACTTTTTTGACCTGGCCTCCTATGGTGTTTCTGTTCTCGGAACAGTACCCAGTGGTTTGCCCCAGATTGGCTTGCCCGATGTCACCATCAGTTTTTCGCTGATCCAACAACTGCTGCCGACCGCGTTCTCTTTGTTTGTGGTTATCTTGGCACAAAGTGCTGCCACTTCAAGGGCGTATGCGGCGCGTTATGGGGAACGTTTCAGTGAGAATGTGGATATTGTCGGTTTGAGTCTCGCCAATATTGGCGCGGGTCTGACGGGTACTTTTGTTGTCAATGGCAGCCCCACAAAAACACAAATGGTTGACAGCGCCGGTGGCCGCAGCCAAATTGCCACCCTGACCACTTCTGTGATTGTGGTGATTGTGGTGCTTTTCCTGACAGTTCCCTTGTCCTATATGCCCAACGCCGTACTTTCGTCCGTTGTTTTTATGATTGGTTTAGAGTTGGTAGACGTGAAAGGGATGCGCAAAATCTTTGCAGCGCGTCCCTCAGAATTCTGGGTAGCCGCGCTGACGGCGGCGGTTGTGGTTTTTATCGGCGTCGAGCAAGGCATCATCCTGGCGATGGTATCTATCCTTGCTGCTGCACATCTGGCATGGTTATAAGCCGAAAAATTCAGTGTTGGTAGAAGAGAACGGCCATGTTCATCCCATGCCTGTGACCCAGCCAGCCGAAATCTTGCCTGGACTTGTTATTTACCAGTTTACCCACAGCATGTATTATGCCAATGTTGGAAAGTTTATCCACGGAAGTTTTGTCCCTGGTGAAGACACAGCCGGGGCCAGTTTCCTCGTTGTGCATTGATATGTCCGCAGTAGACGATGTGGATTTCTCAGCCGGTATGGTTTTGCTGGAAACATTCAAAGAGCTTAAAGAGCAAAATGTGCAGCTTCTCTTTTCAGAGGTTAACGGCGATGTGGCTCCAGATCTGCAACGGTATGGCGTGACGGATGCAGTGGGAGCGACATGCTTTTTATGATCATATCAGTGATGTCTTAGCTGCTTATTAGTCAGAAAGACGGATCAAATTAACATGTCTAATGAAAGAACAGTCAGGTGATGGCGGCTCCACCCGTTATGCCGCACCTGACGGTCAAGGAACGGAAGGCGTTGGGCAAAGCTGCCCGCTCACGCATCTCACGGGAGGCGCATGGGACATGGAACCCAGCGCCCAATCGTCCCGATCCGGTGGCACTGCTTGAAGCGCAGGCGGTGACGCGCATCCCTGAACTGATACCGATCCGGTACGGCCGTATGTTGGTATCGCCGTTTGCATTTTACCGGGGAACGGCCGTTATCATGGCTTCTGATCTCGCGTCTATGCCCCACACCGGCTTGCAAGTGCAATTGTGCGGCGACGCTCACCTTTCCAACTTTGGCGGTTTTGCCTCACCAGAGCGAGAACTCATCTTAAGCCTCAACGATTTTGACGAGACTTTGCCAGGGCCTTGGGAATGGGATGTCAAACGGCTGGCCGCCAGCATGGAGATTGCTGGTCGTGATCGAGGTTTCGATCAGAAAACACGTCACAATCTTGTCCACGGTACAGTCAAGGAATATTGTCAGGCGATGCATGAATTTGCCCTGATGGACAATCTGGATTTGTGGTATTTGCACCTAGACCTCGCAGAAGTAGAGGCTCGTTGGGGCAAGACAATTGCCACCCACAGCATGAAAGACCTTGACGCTGATTTTGCCCGTGCCTATAAAAAAGACAACATTCTTGCGTCCAAAAAGTTGACGCATTTGGTGGATGGGCAACTGCGTATTGCGGCACACCCGCCACTGATTATACCCATTGAAGACTTGACTTCAGACAAAGAAGAAGCCCTTTTCGTAGAAACGATGCGTCAATTTCTCCGCAAGTATCGCGCCACATTACAGCCCGACCGGCGCCATCTTCTGGAAAGTTACGAATATGTCCATATGGCACGCAAGGTTGTTGGCGTGGGCAGCGTGGGCACACGCACCTGGGTAATACTTCTGCTGGGGCGTGATGATAAAGACCCGCTGTTTTTGCAATTTAAAGAGGCTCAGGCATCTGTGCTGGAACCGTATTTGGGGAAAAGTAAGTTTGCCAATCATGGGCAGCGTGTCGTGGTAGGGCAATGGATGATGCAAGCGGCCAGCGACATCTTTTTAGGGTGGGAACATATATCAATTGGGCTTGATGGTAAGTCACATGATTTTTATGTGCGCCAGTTGTGGGATTGGAAGGTCTCGGCCAATATTGATCTGATGCCGGCCGATGAGTTGTTGGTTTACGGCAAAATGTGCGGCTGGACATTGGCTCGCGCCCACGGCCGTTCTGGGGATCGGATAGCGATTGCCGCTTATTTGGGCAAGAATGATTCGTTTGCCCAGTCGTTGGTCACGTTTTCTGCTGCGTATGCCGAGCAAAACGAGCGCGATTACCAGGCATTGGCGGCGGCCGAACAGAGCGGCCGGGTTAAAGCCGAGATGGGTGTCTGACCAGGACATATAACGCGAATCATATGTTCTTAGAAACCTAAGACAATAGTTCTGGCTGAAAAGCAGCAGACAAATGGCTGTCATCGGCGGCATGTTGGTTGTAGTTGGCATAGAACTGATTGTGGCGCGAGGGGTTACAAACGCAGTTGTGATCCTGATCATCCGTGACTTACAAAAGATGACGAGTATGGGCATTAAATGGTTGGAGCAGTATACAAAAGAGTTACGGTCAAATGACAGTTTGTTCATCCAGGCGGACGTCAATCCTGCCATCGTGAAAGCTTTAACCGACAGTGACGCTCTGGAGATTATCGGCGCTGAAAATGTGATTCCAGCAACCACGCGCTTATTGGCAGCAGAAGAAATGGCCTGGGAAGCAGCGCAAACGTGGTTGGAGGCGCACACAACGTAGGAAAAGCTTATGCGATTCGGCATAAGAAAAAAATTTGCTAAAATCACTTTTATCGCAATAACTAAGCAAACATTAACCTGAATTTCTGCGATAAAGGTGTTACATGCCAGAAACGGCCGTTTCTCCAATTTTTTGCGTGCCAAGCTCCATCGTCCTTTGTTGCCGGATGATTATGTGCTGCGTCCACGCCTGTTGGCGGAGTTAGAGAAAATTTCACATTATCAGTTGGCTGTGCTGACCGCCCCGGCTGGCTATGGTAAATCCACCTTGGCGAGCGCCTGGGTCGAACAGGTTCACTGCCCCAGCGCCTGGCTCTCTTGGATGAGAGGGATGATGATCTGGTCGTTTTCATTGGCTATTTTGTGGCAGCTATCCAATCCATTTTCCCTGAATTTGGCGAACAGATATTGACATTAGCGACATCCGCTTCACGGCCGTCGCTGCCCACAATTAGCAGCTACCTGCTCAATGAAATAGATCAGTTAGCGCAAGATTTTGTGTTGGTGTTGGATGATGTCCATCTGCTTACGAATTCAGAAATTCACGAACTGTTGGGCGAGTTATTACAATATCCGCTGCCCCATTTTCACTTGGTTCTGATCAGCCGCCACGATCCGCCACAGCAGCTATCAAAGCTGCGTGCCCAAAGTAGATTACTAGAACTGCGCGCCAAGGATTTGCGTTTTTCACGTGCAGAAGTTGCCAGTTTTATTGAGAAAACGCTGCCATCCCTGTTAGACGAGGACACAATCAAGCGCTTAACGGATAAGACAGAAGGCTGGCCTGTGGGGTTACGTTTGGCAACCATTGCCATCCGTCGCTGGGGGGTTGATGATTACCAACCGGCTGTTTTACAGGTAGAAAACCCCTACGTTCTTGAGTATTTGGTCAATGAGGTGTTGACTCGTCAACCCACGGCTGTCCGCGATTTTCTGCTCAAATCCGCTATCCTTGACCGTTTTTGTGCGCCGTTGTGCGCCGCTGTGATGGGTACAGACTCGCTCGATTCAAATATCCTGCCCCAACTGGAAAAAGAAGGGTTGTTCATCGAATCGCTTGATAGTCAGAAAGAATGGTATCGTTTTCACCACCTGTTTAGAGACCTGCTGCGCACCCGTCTCGAAGAACAAGCATCGACGGACTGACATCGCCGCGTTACACTTGCGAGCCAGCGAATGGCTGGCGGCCAATGGTTATTTAGAAACGGCCATTGACCATGCCCTGGTCAGTGGTGATGTGTTGACGGCCGCCAACATCCTTGCTGCACAGAGTATTATTATCATCAACGAGGAGCGATGGCTGCTATTAGAGAATCTGCTAAACAAGTTCCCTCCAGCGGTTATCAATGAGAATCCAAAATTGCTGCTGTTGTTGGGCTGGCTTATGCTAACCAAGATGCAGTTAGCACAATTGGGAATTATTCGGGAACGATTAGAAACGTATTTAGAATCAGCTTCTTTTACGTCTGAGGAAGCTCGTTTCCTGGCGTGTTCCATCCATACCTTCGCTGCTGCTAGAGATGATTGGGCTTCAAATTATGAAGATGCTATTTTTCATGCCCGTCAAGCATTGGCGCTTACACAGTCAGAGTGGGGTTTGTTGAATGGATATGTCTGGGTTCATTTGGGGGTGGCTACGCATCATCTGGAAGGAGGACAAGCCAGCATTAGCCACCTTGATTGAAGAAAATCATCTGGTGGCGTCTGCCATCAACAGAATACGCAAACATATTGCTATTGGCTTTGTTGACTGGCTGGCTGGTGATTTGGTGAAATTGGTGCATACCGCCCAAAATGGGCTGGCCTTGATTAACGAACGGCACTTGTTTACAAGTAAAAGTATGCTGCATCTTCATGCGGGCAGCGCCTGCTACGCTCGTAACGATCTTCTAGGTGCTGAACAACATTTTGGCGCTGTTCTGAATATGAAACATGGATTTCAATTCCAAGCCTATATGTTAAGTGTAATTGGGATGGCACTCATTTATCAGGCGCAAAACAAGGCTGAAGCGGCATGGCAGATGTCGGAAACGGCCGTTAATTTTTGCCTGGAAATGGAACACGCATCCCTTCTATTTACGGCTAGAGCTTTTCAGGCTGAGCTGGCATTACGGCAAGGGCAGTTAGACACAGCTAGTTTATGGGCTAAGCAAATTGATGGAAAGGCTTTGCCTAAATTAATGCCTTATCATTACCAGCCACAAATGACACTGCCCTACGTTTGGCTGATGACAGAGACACCGGATAGTTATCAACTGGCTGAAACCGAACTGCGGCGATTGCACGATATTGTAACCACAAATCATAACATTCCCTGTCAAATTAAAGTGTTGGCTATGCAAGCGCTTCTTTAGCAAGCCAATAATGAGACACAGGCGGCGGAAGACGCGCTGGTACGAGCTGTTCGACTGGCGCAGCCCGGCGGCTTCATCCGCGTCTTTGTAGATTTGGGGAAGCAAATGGCTGTGCTGCTTAAGCATCTCTATTTTCAGGGATATGCACCGGCCTTTATCCAGCAAATTTTAGACGCTTTTCCAACTTCCAACCCATCGGTAAACGGTACGCAAACCCTGGCCTTCATTGAAACGTTGACTGATCGTGAAATGGAAGTGTTGAGCTTATTGGCTCAGCGCTTGAGTAACAAGGAAATTTCCAAAGTGTTGGTTATTTCGCCGGAAACGGTAAAGCGGCATTCCAGTAATATTTATCAGAAACTTCAGGTAAAAAATCGCCGTCAGGCTGTGGCCAAAGCCTACACCTTAAACCTTCTTGTGGACATGGCCTGATAAGCCTATCGTATGCCAGCCTTCGATAAGCTCAGGCTTCGTTATCCTTCATTTAAATTCCCAACTTAAAAGATAATACAACTTTTATACATATTTTCGGTGCTGTTGGTTGCCCGCTTAATCCCGTATTCTTATTGTGGCGTATGCAATAAGAATGGAAAGGTTGTGAGCAAAAGGCAGGTTGACGATGAGCATGTTATTGGTTCTTGCGTTTGACAATGAAAGTGGCGCTCAGGAGATGATCAGCCAGGTTCAAGCACAACAAAGACAGCAAATGCTCATTGTTTCTGATGCAGCCCTTGTCATCCGGCAAATGGATGAAAAGGTCAAGGTTAAACAGGTGAACAGCCTGGTTGGTTCCGGGGCGTGGGGCGGCGCTTTCTGGGGCTTGTTGGTTGGTCTGCTTTTTGGTCAGCCTGTACCATATTCGGCCTCCAGTGATATATCGGACTGTGGTCTTGATGAACGCTTTATCAATCAAATCAAGCTTACCATTATGCCGGGGAATTCAGCGCTATTTTTAATGATCGCGCATGTAACCAAAGATGAAGTTCTGGCAGCGTTGGCTGAATCCACCACGCAGCAACTGCGTAGGCAGTTGAGTTTAGAAGATGAGACCAAGATGCGTGATGCATTTGGCGTGGTGGAAGAGTATTAGGAAACGGCCGTTTTCAGTGACAAAGAAACGGCCGCAAAAGATCATGATTCACATAAGGAGAAAAAAATGACACAAACAGCCTATAAAAATTCATACATCCCATACTTGTTCTTCTGGCTTGGACTGTTAACCCTGGCAGGTTTGGTAGGCTGCTCCCCTAGCGGCGACGCTGATTCCGCCAGCGAAACATCAGACTCCATACAAAATATTGAATGGCAGTGGATCAGTGTCACAGAGCAATCCACAGGCAGTGAAACAACTGTACCTAATCCAGAAGCGTACACCATTGTTTTTCATCCTGATGGCAAAGTATCAGGTAAGGCAGATTGTAACAATTTTGCCGGCACCTATTCACAAGAAAATGGTTTCTCCATTACCCTTGGCCCATCGACAATGGCCTTCTGCGGTGAAGACTCGCTTGACCAGCAATACCTGATACTGCTGGGTAATGTGGCTGCAGGCGGCCCGGATGGCAGCGGCGGCCTGGCGTTGGAATCAGCCGGCGGCGCAGAAAGAATGCTCTTCCAAAATGGCGGCCCGGCGCCAGAATCATAACGTGACTGAGATAAAGCCGCGAGCAGGAAGGCGTGTATAGTTACAAACTTTCTGGGAATTACCTGACATTGATTGTGTGAAGCTGTCAACCCATCTTCACACCAGACCAGTTTTAGATAGTAGGAGAATAAACAAATGAGTGAATCACAAGATGTAGCAGCTGTTGGTTTTTTAGTGATGGCCTTCACTGACGAGACGGCTGCAGATGAAGCCTTAAAAGCAATGAAAGAGGCCAAAAAGCAGAAGTAGTTTTATTTTGAAGATGCGGCCGTTATTCGGCAGGATGCTGAAGGTAAGGTGCATTATCACGAAACAGGTGATATGAGTACCGGTAAAGGGGCTGGCATAGGGGCGCTGATCGGAGGCATCCTGGGTATTTTGGGAGGCCCGGTCGGCATGGTTCTCGGCGCGGGCGCAGGCGCAGCTGTTGGCGCAGCAGCTCGCTCACGGAGATGCCGGGTTCCAAGATGAGAGCCTGGAGACGATTGGCGTAGCCTTGAACCCGGACACGTCGGCGGTGGCGGCTATGCCCTACTCTTTATTTTGTGAATGACCTATGAAAGACCAGTCTGACCAGTTACTTGAAGAGTCGCCTATGGAAACATCCAAGCGTACAACGCACCATAAACCATTCGAGCACTGGTTGGAGGTGATTTCAGCTTATTTCACCAGACTGCGCGATTTCATAACATCCTTTCCAATTCCCCAATCTTATCCACCAGTTCAGCCTGGGCCGCCTGTTGTTGCGCCAATAATGCCTGGAGTTCGGTCAGTTTTGAACGTGGATCAGTTGGCGCGTACACAGTCTTATCCTTCTTCGGTGGGGCCAGAAAGAAGTTGGAGAGGAAACTGGCCAGCACACCTATGAGGGCCACGCCAGAGAGCATGACAAACACGGCCAAAATGCGGCCTGCGGCGGTAACCGGATACTTGTCACCATAACCTACCGTCGTCATTGTCACCAAAGTCCACCACACCGCATCACCTGCGGTAGTGATATTGGCGTCCGGGTTTTGGGTTTCCACTCGCAACATGAAGACGCCCACGACTTCGGCAATGAGAATAATGCTAAACACGGTGATATACAGAGCAATTCCCGCCCGATTATTGATAACTTCATTCACCATGTTCTTCACGCCGAAAATCCGCATCAGCCGTATAGCCCGGAACACGCGAAAGAGGCGGAAAATACGCAACTGCGGAGCACAGGCCAACAAATCAGCCCAGCCCCAATCCCTGAAGAAGTAATTGGATTTAGAAGAGGTGGTCAGGATACGATAGGTAAAGTCGAACAGGAAAAACACCGTCAAAATGACGTTGACAATTTCTATCACCCCCAACGTAAGAGAAGAAATAGGATAGACGTAATTAATCCAGATAACGATCAAGTTGAAAACGGAAACCAGTGAGAGCAGCAAAATGAACAACTCATATCCGGTACTCTTCAGTTCGTTGTTTTTAGGTTCTTCAACCATAATTTACTCTCCTTGTTTTGTAACACTGCCTGTTAACGGAGTATGCCACTTCAATAGATGCAAACACCCCTAAAAGATTTAGAAATGGATTATATCGCAAGCTAGAAAGAGGAACACAATGGAAGAGGATAGGCTTGTCAGATAGGGTACAGGAGCAAGATCTCAAACGAGAGCTGGCCAACTTAGAGGCAATTTTATGCAGTAAGCAATACTTGGCCGAAATGAAGATGGCCAACTTCCCAGAGCCAGTTGTTAGGTCAACGGCGCAGAAAATGATGCTCACCCCTCATGAAAAAAGGCAAGTTGCTTTATATCAGTTTTTCGGTTGTAACGCAGTGGAGAAAAAGAGGGAGCAATTATAATTGAAGAGGGAATTTGTATTGGCTTTGGTTGAGAAGGGATTAATAGGTAAAGACCGCGAAATGAAAGTGATTTTCATAGTGGATGTGCTATCGCTTCTGAGTCTGAATTTTGATAGCACATCCAACAACAATTCAACTAATTCAAAATATGGGGCGAATAAATCGGACGGAATTTGTAGCCGTAGACAATCATACCTTCTTCGCCGTCGGCGCGCAGCTTGCGGGTCACCATTTCTACCTGCATACCGATATGGACATCATTTTTATCTATATCGGTTAACTGTGCTGTCACAACCGGCCCCTCTTCCAGCTTAACCAGGGCAACTGTGTAGGGTGCATTATGTTCAAAGCCAGCGGGCGCATCGTAGATGGTTGTATACGAGAAAACTTCACCCACGCCGGTAAATGTATAGAGTTCATAAGCCGGCGCTTCACATTCCAAACAAACATCACGCGGTGGAAACAACTTGACTCCACAAGAATCACAAATCTCTCCTACTAAACTGTAACGTTGTTCATTTAATCGCCAATGACGTGATACTTCCATGATTTCTAACTTCCTCCCAGTAAATTACTGAGTAATAAAATTGCTGCGCAAAAAAAATCAAAAAGCGTTTGCGCAATCAAAAACAATTATCCATAGAAACGCTTTCATTCCCTGCCAACAGCACTGAAAATGCTGTCAAAAGCTATCATCTGCACTGTTTTTGAGGCAAATGAGGCTTTTCAGGGTTATTTTTGATGCGGCGCAGCCAATTTATATGATTTTATGCGGGCAGCCGCAGAATGTGGGTAACGGCCGTTGCGCCGCTGCTGCCTAAGTTTTGCGCCATACCAATTTGGGCGTTTTCAACCTGACAATCGCCTGCTTCGCCGCGTAACTGGCGCACAATCTCCACAATTTGATACACGCCGGTTGCGCCAACCGGGTTCCCGCGCGCCTTCAAACCACCAAACGTGCTGATGGGTATACGGCCGTTGCGCGCAATTTCCCCATCCTGCGCCAGTTTCCAACCTGAACCGCGCTCGGCAAATCCGGCCGCTTCCAACGACATGGCGGCCATCACCGTAAACGAATCGTGGAGTTCGAACAAGTCGATATCCTGCGGCCCCACCGCGGCCATTTGCATGGCGCGCTGTGCGCTCCATTCCGCCGCCTGCAGCCAGGTCACATCTTTGCGATCATGCAGCGCAATTGTATCGGTAGCGATGGCAGAGCCGGCAATTTCAACCGGTTTAGGCACCATGTCCAGGGCGCGCTCAGAACTGGTCACAATCAACGCGGCGGCGCCATCACCCAGCGGCGCCGCATCAAACAGCGTAATTGGATCTGCCACCAGTGGACCGGAAGCAAAACGTTCTGCTCTCAACCGGTTGCGGAACATGGCCAGGGGATTGCTGGCGCCATTGGCATGGGCGTTAACGCTGAAACCGGCAAAATCCTGCACCGTTACATGATGCACATGCATATAGCGGCGCATCATCAGCGCGCCCATACCGGCATAGGTAAGGCCGTGAATAGCCTCATAATCCGCGTCCAGACCCGAAGCGAGTGCAGCCGTAACGGGCGACCCCGTTTCGTCAGTGGTCTTTTCGACGCCGATGACCAGCGCTGTTTTGACCAGCCCGCTCTTCACCGCCAGCACCGCCTGACGCAGCGCAGCGCCGCCAGAGGCGTCGGCCGCTTCGACAGTCACAGCCTCAACCCCGCGCATACCGGCAAAATCAGCAACCAGCGCGCCCAAATGATTTTGCTGGCTTAGCTGGCCGGCGAGCATATTGCCCACATAAAGGGCATCTACTTTAGAAATATGAGCATCATCCAGCGCCGCTTCAATCGCAAACCAGGCGAGATGGCGGATGGATGTGTCCCAATGTTCGCGGACATCTGTCTGTCCGATTCCAATAATTGATACGTTGTTCGTCATCAAATCTTATCCTATTGAAACGTTGGCTTATGCCAGCTTTAATTTATCACGGAAGCGGGTATAGGTCGCGTAATCAATCTCCCTGCGGCGTGCAATGTAATCTTCCGTTTTGGGCGCCAGATCGCGTACTTCCAATAAACGCTCGGTCGTGGTGATGTCGAAGGCGTCTGAACCGGCGCCGGAGCCGTAACTTACCATCAAAATGCGGTCGCCTGCATTGGCGATATCCAAAATAGCTGTCAGACCAATCATTGTGGAGCCGGAATAGGTATTGCCGATGCGCGGGCTGAGCAGACCGGGCGCAATTTGTTCGGCTGAAAAGCCGAGCATCTTACCGACGCGCTGCGGGAATTTGGCGTTTGGTTGGTGGAAAACCGCCCAATCATAATCAGCCGCAGCGGTTCCCAGGGCTTCCATCAGCGCTTCAGCCGCGCCCATCACGTGTTTGAAGTAGGCAGGTTCGCCGGTAAAACGATCGCCGTGTGATGGGTAGTTGGCATGTGCGCGCCGCCAGAAGTCAGGCGTGTCGGTGACAAAGGAGTACGAGCCGTTGATGGTTGCAACAGCTTCATCCGCCGGACCAATTAAAATAGATGCGCCGCCCGCAGCGGCCGTATATTCCAACGCATCACCAGGGCGACCTTGCGCAGTGTCCATGCCAATGCTCAAGGCATATTTGGCCATACCGGAGCCGACAAAACCCATGGCCGCCTGCATCGCTTCCGTACCGGCTTTGCATGCAAATTCCCAGTCTGCAGCCTGGGTATTCGGCACGGCGCCAATGGCCTCAGCCACAATGGTGCTGCTCGGTTTGACGGCGTATGGGTGGCTTTCACTGCCAACCCAGACAGCGCGAATCTCACGCGGGTTGATCCGCGCGCGCTGTAACGTGTCGCGAGCCGCTTCAATTGACATGGTGATCACATCTTCATCCAGTCCATTGACTGCTTTTTCGATGATCGGTGTGCCTCCGACGCCGTCCGTCCACATGCGTGAAACTTCTGCGGCGGGCAGGCGATAGCGGGGTACATAGGCGCCATACCCCACGATACCTACGGGAATGGCCGGTTTCATAAAACCATCGGTTGGATTGTATTCGTTCATTATTATTACCTCTAACTCAATTTACGGAGGGAAGAGCAGGTTTAAAATCTGCTCCTACCCCGCTAACAATTGTTTTGCGCGCTCCACGTTTACTTGTTTTTCAGCAACAAGTTGGTCAGCAATTTCCTGCACTTCGTCTTCGCCGGCGCCGGCGGCCATGGCGACCTGGCGCGCGTGCAAGCGCATGTGACCGCGCTGAATACCAACGGTGGAAAGGGCTTTAATGGCGCCCAGGTTCTGCGCCAGGCCAACGGCGGCCATGACCCGGGCCAGTTCAGATGCGGTTTGAACACCCAATATTTTAATGGCGGTTTTAGCTGTGGGATGAACTTTAGTTGCCCCGCCCACTAATCCGACGGCCATCGGCAGCGTTATCGCGCCGAAAAGATCGCCATTTTCGTCTACATGCCAATCGGTGAGGGCCTGGTAACGGCCGTTTCTGGCTGCAAAAGCGTGGGCGCCGGCTTCAATGGCGCGCCAATCGTTGCCGGTGGCGATGACAACGGGATCGATGCCGTTCATGATGCCTTTGTTATGCGTTGCTGCGCGATATGGGTCGGCGACGGCAAAGGCGTTGGCTTCTTCAATCAGGCGCGCGACTTCTGCGCCCGGAATGCCGTGGCTGTCCAGAACGCCGGCGGGAACAATACCCCATGCCTTGACCACGCGCCGGTCGGCCAGGTTGGACAAAATGCGCAGGCTGGTTCGGCCGCCGGTCAGATCAGCTACAATGGGCGCCAGGGTCTCAACGGCCGTATTCACAGCGTTTGCGCCCATTGCGTCACGTGTATCAAACAAAAGGTGCAGTATGAGCATCGGACCGACAGAAGTTTCGGGCAACGGCCGTATCACAATATCCCGCGCGCCGCCGCCAAACCTGATAATCACCGGGTCGCAGTGGTCAGCCTTCTCCATCAAATCTTGTTTGTTGGCTTCAATGGCGGCAACAGCCGCATCCATATCAGGAATATCCAGGATTTGAATCTGGCCAATCATCACAGGATCGGTTGCTTCGGTGTGGAAACCGCCGCCGGCGCGGAACAGCTTGGCCGCATGGCTTGCCGCCGCAACCACGCTGGGTTCTTCGACTGCCATCGGTATTAAATAATCTTTGCCATCGATCAAAAAATTAACCGCAAGGCCCAACGGCAAGCTAAAGGTGCCCAGCGTATTTTCAATCATCAAGTCTGCCTGACGGGGATCCAAGCCATTGCCCGCCAGCGTTGCTTTTTCCGCCGCGTTCAAATCGGCCCAATTGGCAATGATGTCCAGCCGTTCTTGCAATGATTTTTGATAGAATCCCGGCAGGCGAGACGATTTTTGAGTTTGTGTATTTTCGGTCATAGAACTCCTTCCACAAGATGATACCGGGTCACAAAAACCCAGCGAAATATACGCTGGTTTTTCTGTCAAAAGCTATCTAAAGTGATTTTACACCTGTCAGATGAGCCGGTATTAACCAAAACGGCCGTTTCCGGTGGTTGGAAACGGCCGTTGCGCCAGATGAACCTATGAATTTATCGCGTTTATCAGGTTTGTCGCGCCAAAATGGTCATGATGCCGTCGCCAACAAGAATTTCTTGCAAAATTATATTTGACGGTAAACCCAGAGTCTCGGTTGAAATGGAGCTGTTCAAGGTGTTTTCGACCGTGGTCAACAAACCGCCGGAAGCAGGGAAGCCGCCCAATGATGCCCGCGAAACATCAAAGCGCAAATCGCCGTTTTCAACAATCGGACGGAAAGTGACGGATATGGACGTGGCTAAAGGCTGCGTGACATCTCCATCCAAAACAATGCTGCCGTTTTCGATGGCGACAACCGCATTTTGGATTGGACTTGCCCCGCCGGATGGACCGGCAAGCTGCGTTGTAATAATTTGATTAAATTCCTCTTCGGTGACATCGACGTGGTAGAGGCCGCTGGCGTCAGGTTGGATGCCGGCCAGTTTATTCTGGATGATACTACTGCCGCCGGGCGCCGGCGTACCTACAATCGAGCCGGCAGCTGCTTGCGCTGTGGCGGCGATATCGGTGGCAATGGCCTGCGCAGTGGGCAGCAATTGGGCTGTACCTGCCATCACGCCCGCCTGGGCAACGGCCGTTGCCAGCACATCATCTCCCTGGGCCAGAGCCGTCCCCGCAATTTCACTCATGGGGCCAATCAATGCGGCGGCGGTTGCAGCGCTTTCCGCGGCCGTTGTCGCTGCGGACGCAACCTCTTCCGCAGAAATATCTCCTGCTAAATTATCCTGATTCCAGGGCGCTTGTAGACTAAAGTTGCAAGCCAGGCCGGTAAACACAAAAACGACGATAAAAACAATAATCCAACGATTCACATTACAACTCCTTAATTAGAATGACGGGTTTGAAGAATAAACAATCGATAGCATAAAAGACATTTCGCTAGTAGGAATCATTTCTTCATTGAAATCTTACCTGTAAACTATAATAACACAGGAAAGGGTGCGACAAACTCTCCCGTTCTCAACGAAACCACCACTATCAGAAGACAATACCTACACTTGACCTGTGATTTAAACTCAAGTAGCATTCAGTATATTCTGGCAAATCAATCCTATTACGCCGGGAATTATCATCGTTTGGAATTGTCTCATGAAATCTTCTGCCCCAATTGCCATAGCGTTAACCTTGCTGATGTTTTTACTTGTTTTGACTGCTGCTTTTGTCTTCGTATTTCAAGGACAAATGGCGCTGCGTCAGGATTTTGAAACAGCGCAGCAAGAAATGCAATCGCTGCAGCAGGCACAAGCACAAACTGAAATTGATCTTTTAGCAGCTCAGGCCACTCAAACCGTGATGGCCGCTTCTTTTGGAACTGTCGAAGCCGCTTCAGGTGCGCTTCAGACACAATATGATGAAAGCCAGCAAGCCCAAACTGCGCTTGCCGACGAGGTTTCTACGCTTGAATCTAAATTGGTTACATCGGAAGCTGCACTGGCGGTTTATGAGTCGCAAGGCCCGATTGTCAATGTTGTGTCCCCGCTTGAAAACACGGTTGTTGAGGTGGATAAAAGCGTTCGAATTACCGTTACAGCAACTGACGTGAATGGTATTCACGCCCTAACGGTTCAGATTGGTGATCAAACATTTGGCGGGGTGCTTGAGGAACCGCAGCAAACAATAACATTAGATGAAACCTGGATTGCAGTAGGTGAGGGGCCGATAAACTTCAAGGTTATTGCCGAAAATGTGAATGGGGTTGTGAATGATTCAAGTGCTTATGTCGTGTTGGTCGTTACGCCCACGCCAGAACCAACGGAGACCAGCACCCCGACTCCACCCGCGAATTAGGTAAACCGCAAAAAGTCCTTAAAAATAAGACGTGTTAGAAATCTGCGGTTTCCTCGAGGAATTGGCAGATTTTTCACGACCTCTATTTTTGATTTCTTTCTGCCAATTACCTAATCTTCAGGTTTATATTGAGGAGAAAAAGATGCCTTTAAATCGTCAACCTGGAAAGCTAAATGAAACGGCCGTACAAATGTTGCGTGATAAACAGGTAAAAAAATATACGGTTGTGTTTTCTGCTGATGAGCATGAGTTAGGTCAGGCGTTACGGTTGCATCACCGTACGGAGGATATAGATCCCAACCTGAAATATTATGCCAGTTATCTGGAAATCTTTGGGGTTGATTACAGCACGCATCTCTTCGTTCCCACCGATTTTATCGATGATTACGAAGCTGATAATGAAACGATCAGGCTGTCGGTGAAATTCAAAGCAGTGCAGAACGAATCCTGGGATCGTGTGCCGGATTTTGTTGTTGCGAATAAGGATTCTATTGAAAAACTGGCTCAATAAACACAAAAACCGGCGTGGGCCGATCTATTTTGATTATATAAAAAGCTAGCGCGTACCAAAAGGCCGCAGAAAATATTAAGTTGGTCGTTGGTAACGGCCGTATTTGGCCAGAACACATTTACTCAGCCGCTGCGCCGGGCAGTCGCCCAAGTCTGGGCAGGTTCTGGAGTCAGTTGTGACCAGGGTGCAGGTTGAGGCGTTTGGGCGGCAAGCTGGTCAAGCATAAACTGCATTGTTAATTCAAAGCGTGGATCAAAATGCACCTGCCCGCACATATCACATTTACTCGCAGGAGCATTAGGCAAAACCATCATTTTGGATCCTAACGGTCGAATATAAGTCAAATTAACAGGCTGACAACGGCCAACACCACATTCATTACATTTCATCATTATTACCTTAACCTGTTCAAGTTTGGCTGAGGTTATGTTTCCTGAGTTGGGCAGGCTCTTAGAGCCGCCAACACATAACACAGCTATGAGCCAACCTCTTGCGGATAATGGGGAACACGTCCCCAATCACTCGGCGGCCAATACACCAACTCAGCTTCACCTATTATATTGTCTGTGGGCAAAAAGCCCCAGGAATGGGAATCACTGGAATTATTACGATTATCACCTAAGACGAAATAATTATCTTCAGGAATATCCCAACTACCGCTGTAATTGGGTGGGGCAGAAATATAAGGTTCACTTAACGCAACGTCATTAACCCAAACTGTCCCGTTATTAATTTCAACATGGTCTCCCGGCAATCCAACGACGCGTTTGATTAAATTTAAATCATTACGCGGGTGATGAAAAACAATCACATCCCCCCGCTCAGGTTCATTTAATACATAAGTCACATTGTTAATGATTAAATATTCACTATCTTGCAGCGTGGGGTTCATACTGCTGCCATCGATTCGATAACGGCCAATCAAACTATTGACCAACCAAAAAATAAAAAAGGTTAGCAGCAACGTTTCAATGATTTCACGAACTACTAACCGGGTAGGCTGCTTCAACTCTTCATCGGTTGAGGCAGGAGTAACAGAATTATTATTTTGTGATGTGTATTCAGCTACGGCCATGAATATTAACTCGTAAACAAACCGGGTGATTTAATGGCCTGCACACCCCAGACGCCATTTGGCGATTATAAGCCAGCCAAGAGGGCTGTGCAAATCGAATTTGCAGGCTATTGAGATTTAATTTATGAATCATAGCCTACTTTACGTATATTTGTGTGATGTTGTGCCATCAGCATACATTCTCTTCATTACATTTTAAGTTTCGTTTTTGCATCCGCCTATGCGCATGTTATAATTCTCGCTGCATTGGGCCATTAGCTCAGTTGGCAGAGCAGGTGACTTTTAATCACTTGGTCAGAGGTTCGAGTCCTCTATGGCCCACAAGTTTTTATGTCCCGTTTGGGGCATATTTTGTAATTGCGTTTATTTATTCTGGATCCATTTGGGGTGGGTTTTGCTAGCGAATAATAGGATTTTCAATCAATGCCTATTGATAGTTTCAAGTATTTACCGCGCTTAATTTCCACCTTCTATCAAATGCAAACGGTGGAACAAAAACTGCCGTTTCCCTGGACGCCGCTCACTAAACCATTAAATGCTTGCAAATTTGGCCTGGTCACTTCCGCCGGTTTGTATCAAAAAGGAGTCGAACCTCCTTTTGATATTAAACGCGAAAAAGCGGAACCTACCTGGGGCGATCCCACATTCCGCACAATACCGCTTTCGATTGACCAAAATGAACTGGGCGTGACCCATTTGCACATCAATACAGCCGATATCGAACAGGATTTCAATATCGTTTTGCCGATCGATCGCTTCCGAGAATACGCCGTCAGGGGCAGGATTGGCGGATTGGCGCAGAATCATTATTCATTTATGGGGTATCAAGGCTTCCCGCCCAACGCCGCCGCCTGGCAGGACATTTATGGGCCAGAAGTGGCTGCGCGCTTCAAGGCAGAAAACGTTGACTGTGTCTTTCTCACTCCCGCCTGACCGGACTGCGCCATTAACGTGCCCGTGCTGGCGCGAACGTTGGAAGCGGCCGGTCTGGCCACGATATTAGTGACGCCGATGCCTTTCTGGGCCGAAAAAGTTGGCGCGCCGCGCACGCTGGCGGTTGAATTCCCCTTTGGCCATCCACTCGGCCAGCCATTTAATATGGATCAGCAGAAGCGAGTTATTGAACAGGCGTTGGAGGTGTTGGAAACGGCCGTAACCCCCGGCGTCATCATCCACAGCCCGGAAACGTGGCCGGAACCACAAAAAGAAGCCTACAAGGCGTGGCAGCCAGCCGAGCCGGCGCCTGTGATTGTCGTCCTGGCGCCTCAATTCCGACAAATGCTGCGCGAAAACCGGCGAAAATAAAAATTTGATCTGGCTTTCTTACGTAAATGATTTCAACTTTTTGCCACTGAAAAATTTCAAAAAACTTCTGTAACAGTGTAATAGTCCACCGTTTAGTAAATAATTTGAAGTTTTCGGGCTGCAAAAATTTAAAGTGCTTAATTGCATTTTCCCAAACAGCGCCGATAAAAAAACGGGGTGCAGGCAAAAGACCTGCACCCCATCAATATACTTTGTGATGACGTTATTTTGTCAGCTTAGTAACGCAAAAGGGCGCCTATGCGTCCGACTCCTTCCAATTCCGGGTTGTCAGATATAATTTCCACATGTCCACCCTGGCTCATGGTAAAGGAAACGGCCGTATCAATAACATCTTCCACTTCTTCCATTTCGGTATCACTGAGCGGACTGCGCGCCAAATTCGCCACAACAAAACCCATCTCATCCTGAACATAACCCGGCGCGCGCAGGCCATCACTGATGATCAGAGTCTGTACACGCTTTTCAGACACGGCCTGGAGAGTATCATCCAAACCAATGGCCGCGCTGCCCCCTTTGGCTTGCGTTGTAATCAGGTTCTGCACAAGTTTATTTTCACGTTCCAGATTTGCGCCTTTCAGCAATTCCAGGGTTTGCTTACGAACTTCTGACTCACCGGCGTTCAAATCGACAGAAAATGTTCCGGCAATGCAGCTCTGTAACTGTTTAGGCAGCAGCTCTCGGAAGTGGGCTACATTTTCGGCCGTGCCGCCCAGGAACAACCGGCGAATGGGCTTATCTGCAAAAAATTGGGTCGCGGCGCCAGCGGCAGCGCGCATATTACGCTGGACAACTTCATCTTCATGACGGCTGCCGCCATCTACGCCGCGCGCGCCGCCGCGCATCCCGACGGCAGATGAACCACCCCCTTTCTTCAGCTTACGCACATCATCACCCATGATGCCTTGCGATTCCAGCAGTTCACCCACATGGTATTCAAAGAAACTGGCGCCGACGCGATCAACTAATATCACACCATAATAAGCATAATAATCCAACAGGTGCGCGAGCGGTTTTACATACGGCTTGGAACCAACGCGCAACCGGTTACGAAAAGAGACTGCAACCGAAAAAGCTTGGAAAAACTCATTTTTTGCGCTGGAAAAGAGCGCCAGACCAGGTTTTGACCAATCATAGCTAAGGTCAAGATACCGTTCGATTATTTCGGAATCCTTTTCATATATTGAGTTTAACTCCTTAAGCATCCCCCTCACTTGCAACTTGATGGTATCCGCAGGGACCTGTGCGCAATCCGTATCCAGATATACACTTATAACACCAGAGCCATTAGCTTCAAATGACAACAGTTCTTGCAAATGATCTTGGGTAAACATGTGAACCTCCTGGTCAAATAATTTGGAATTGAGAAAAGTCAAAACTACTCAGGTTTATTTTTTCCGTTCCAAATCTGAGATTGGTAAAAAGACGCGGGGAACCAGTTTACGGCCGTTCCCCAAGCGTCAAGGGTATAATAATTTCTTCATCATTTCTAACAACCGTTAAATCAACAGTCTGATCCACTTCAGTCTCAAAAACAAGGTAACTAATCAACTCATCCGTTGTTTTAACAGGCTGCCCATTAATTGCCACGATCAAATCGCCGCCGGATGTAGGGCTGCCGATTAACCCAGCCTCTTCAGCGGGCGATCCCGGTGTGACATCCGTCACATAAGCGCCCGTAACCCGATCTAAGCCTAGCTGTTCCTGCAAATCCAGCGTGAGGCTTACCATACGAATACCGATAAAAGGATATACATAATTGCCATCTTCAATGAGCTTGGGCACAATACGTTTGACCGCATTGACGGGAATTGCAAATCCCACCCCAGAATTCGCGCCAGTTAAGGTCTGAATCGCGCTGTTGACGCCAACAACCTCACCATCAAGATTTAACAATGGCCCACCGGAATTGCCCGGATTAATAGCCGCGTCTGTTTGCACGACCTCTGGCAGAGAATATCTTCCACCTCCCTCTGCAATACGTTGGGATTCAAGCGTACGCCCTAATCCGCTCACAATGCCGATTGTCATGGAGCCTACTTCACCAAAGGGGTTGCCAATTGCAATCACAAATTGACCAACCACCAACTCTTTGGAATTGCTCAACGGAATCGGCTGGATGCCCTCAGGCAAGCTGGCCACTTTAAGCACGCCCAAATCACTGTCTACATCTGTTCCTACCAGTTCGGCGTCCTCACGGCTGCCATCAGCAAACACAACCTCAAATTGATCGCCATCGGCGACGACGTGATTATTGGTAACAATGTATCCTTCCTCATTGTGCAAAAATCCACTGCCACTGCCTAAGGGGATCGCGGTTTCATCAACGCTGTTATAAATAAAAATGAGTACCACAGCCGGGTTAACACGCTCGTACACATCAATTAATTTCTGTTGCAGGCCGGCGTCCACAACAGCCAGCTGCGTGTTGGTTATGGGGGATTCGGACGGCTGGGAAGGGTTGGCTGCTTGCACATCTGGAGAACGCGCCTCGACTGTGGCAACGGCCGCTGCAATAATACTCTGTTTTTCAGCCTCTGAAAGGCCTGTTTGTTGCGGCTCCTGCAAATTATTCAAAGCCTGGCAGGCAATGGCTGGAAGCAACAACAAAACGATCAAAAATAAAAGTGGCTGATGACGAATTTGAACCATAAAAATGTCAAGGTCCCCTGTAAAGTTGATTAAAGTCACCGGAAATGAAATGTTTTGAAAATTTGCCAAAACTGCAGATTTACAAAAAGTTCTTGTGAATTCGATGCAAAATTCTCCGGAATCAGAAATCTGCAAAGATAGTGCGTCAATTACGCATGTGTTTTCTCTCGGTCAGCAAGTTGTTCATAAAGGCTGCGGTCCCGCTCTGAGAGGTTTTGAGGAATTTGAATATGCGTTTCTGCAAGCAGATCGCCATATTGCGAGTTATCACGCAGCAAAGGCATGCCTTTTCCCCTTAGGCGAAACGTTTGTCCACCCTGTGTACCGGCCGGAATATTTAGCGAAACAGGCCCGGTCATTGTTGGCACCTGGACTTTGCCCCCTAATACGGCCGTTACGACATCCACCTTCACCTCTACCTGCAAATTATTGCCGGCGCGCCGAAACGTATCATGTGGTTTCACATTCATAACCAGAAACAAATCACCGGCGCCATATTGATTTTTGTTGCCTTTGCCGCGCAGGCGCACCTTGGTACCGGTTTTCGCCCCTGACGGGATTTTGGCAGTGAAGCGTTCCCCATTTTGACTAAACGTACGCGTTGTGCCCTGGTATGCTTCTTCAAGCGTAATATCAACCGTTTGGGTTGTATCCAGATTCACAGCCCCTCTACCGCCAAACAAATCTTGCTGGCTAAATCCTTGCTGGCCGGCTGCTCCGCCAAAAATTGAGTTAAAGAACTCGGAAAATCCGCCGCCGCCGCTGCCGAACAAATCGCCCAGATCAATATTCTGATACTGGGCGCCACCGGGTGCGCCCTGACTAAACCATTGGGAAAAGTCATAATCTGATGGATTACCCCCCATCTGTTGATAACGGTGATAATTACTGCCTAACTGATCATACCTGCTGCGGTTATCGGCGCTCCCCAGGACTTCATAAGCCTCATTAATCTCTTTAAATTTTTCTTCTGCCGCTTTATTGTCTGGATTTATATCGGGGTGATACTCGCGCGCCAGTTTACGATAGGCGCGTTTAATTTCTTTTTCATCGGCCTTTTTCGGAACGCCTAAAATCTTGTAATAATCCTTATATTCCATAGTTTACTTATCAGAATTTTAAATTCACCTACCAATGAATGTCAAGCCAGGTTGCCCCTTTTATAGACAATGCTAACGGGCACAAAAAAGAAACGTGAAGTATTGAGCCGGCTGACCAGCCAATTCTTCACGTTACGGCTTCTAACAATGCGTTTGATGCATCAATACAAGAACATCGGCTTGCCAAGTACGGAACGCACCTTTGGCAGATAATGCTTCTTATCGTAAAGCTCATCCACATCTACCCGTTTAAGGCCGCTGGTAACAGTACTCATGGGGATATGGGTATAGGTGCCGTCGCGCAGGGCCACCATACGTCCGCTGGCGCCGCTGGTGATTAAATCCATGGCCAGGTGTGCATAGTTATAACCAACCATTAAATCCAACGCATCCGGGGCGCCGGAACGCATCAGGTATCCAATCCGCTGGTTGATGATATTTTCGCCAGTAATTGTCTTGAGAGCCTCACCGGTGATCTCGCCGATGCCGCCCAATTTGCGATGGCCATAGGCATCTGTTTCACCATATTCCACAACCTTGCCGCCAATCATATGGGCGCCTTCACTAATCGTGACCATGGCATAGTTGCTGGGATTGCGACGTTTATCTTCAAGTACAAACGCAGCCAGCCGTTCGGGGTCAAATGGCACTTCCGAAATGAGGGCGCGATCAACGCCGGCCAGATAGGAGCTGATCAGGCTGGTTTCACCAGAGTTACGGCCGAATAATTCAACGACTGCAATGCGTTCGTGGGAGCCTGTGCTGGTGCGTAGTTGGTTGATAAATTGCACGCTGCGGGTAACGGCCGTGCTAAAACCAATGCAGTAATCCGTGCCATACACATCATTATCCATCGTCTTCGGAATCGCAACGACCGGAAACCCTTCGCTGTGCAGGCGTTCTCCATAGCTCAATGTATCATCGCCGCCAATCGGGATCAAACGATCGATGCCTAAGATTTCCAGATTACGCAAAATATGCGGGGTAAAATCACGCGGCCGCGGATCTTGTTCTTCTGCGTCAAGATGATCGGGATCACGCAGAAAGTCCGGCACATTATTGGGTTTTACGTTGCTGGGTTTTGTACGGCTCGTATGCAAAAATGTACCGCCGGTACGATCTACTTTTCGCACCGCTTGTTTATCGAGTGGAATCACAAATTTTTCCCGCGTTTCCGGTTCGTCCGGGTTAAACCAGAGCAAACCACCCCAGCCGCGCCGGATCCCTATCACTTCATGACCCTCGTCAACTGCACGATTCACAACTGCTTTAATACATGGATTCAATCCGGGAACATCACCACCGCCGGTTAAAATACCTATTCTCATAAATCAAACCATCCTTTCTCCAGATATAAACTGGCAGATTCAGACTGCACTGCTCTGCTACAGGCTTTTGACCTTATTCTAACTCGCTTGTCATTATGAACAAGGGTTTCATTTCAAAGCTCTTGTAATGGGGTCTCAACCTCTCTGTATTATAATATTTCTCGACATCGACAACTTTTTTCGTGCTTGTGACCACGTCGATGGGCATATTATCGTAACGGCCGTTGCGCAATACCACCAGACGCCCATGATTCCCCATCAAAATCAAATCCAGCGCCAGATTGCCATACGCCATGGGGACAATGGAATCAATCGCATCCGGATCTCCGCAGCGGACCATATAACCTAACCGTTGGGAAACTGTATTAATACGTCGTCCTTTGTTAAATCGAGGCGATAATTCCTTCAGTCTGGCCGAAACCAGGTCGCCGATGCCACCCAATTTGGCATGGCCATAGGCATCTCGCTCCATATCCGAAAAAACCATTTCATCAATATCGCTAAACATCGCCCCTTCGGACACAAATACAATCGAATAGCGGCTCGGATTTGTATTGCGATCGTGCGTCAGCAGTTCCGTCAACTGTTCCATATTAAAGCTATACTCCGGAATGACACACCGATGAGCAGCGCCGGCCATCGTCGGCAGCATCGCCGTAAAACCCGCATAGCGGCCAAACACCTCTAACACCAGAAAACGCTCATGCGAGCCGGCCGACGTGCGCAGCGCGTTGGTCATCTCAATGGTGCGCGTCACACAGGTGCTAAAGCCAATGCAATAATCTGTGCCGGGCACATCATTATCCATTGTTTTGGGAATGGCCACGACTTTAACACCTTCCTGGTAAAGACGCACGCCATAACTCAAGGTATCATCACCGCCAATCGGAATCAGATAGTCAATACCCAACCAATCGAGATTTTTCAACACCTCCGGCGTGAGATCATTTACCTCGTCCGCATAAATATCCTGCAAATGTTCAGGCACATCATCCTGGCGCACATGGCTGGGACGCTTACGAGAAGAATGTAAAAAAGTGCCGCCCGTTCTGCCGGCCTTGTTGACCATGTCTTCAGTCAGAAAAATAATGTGTTCTGAATTATCTGCGCTCTTTTCGCGCACAATTTCGATCATGCCGGCCCAACCACGGCGGATGCCAATCACGCGGTAGCCTTCGCGAATTGCCCGGATTGTGATCGCGCGAATAGCAGGATTCAAACCCGGCACATCGCCTCCACCGGTTAAAATGGCAATTGTTCCCTTAATTTCCTGTACATGAGCCATGCTTCAATCTCCTCGTAAATAACCTCCGGGAGGTTCAATCTACGGCGCAACTATTCAAATGAAACCTCCCGGAGGTTGGTTTTCCTGCATGGTGGTGCGCCGCCGTCCATGAAGTCTCCTGTTAAAATAACTTCCCCAAAGCTTGTTATTATGCAGCTTCCGGGAAGTTGGTTTTCATTCATGTTGGCGCGCAGCAGCGCATGACGTCTCCTGAAAAAACAAACGTTACGAATCAACTTCCCGATTAACCTCAACGTTTGGGCCAGGTTGGGCTAACAAACGCACGATTGGCCGTAAATCCATCCACCATTGTTTCTTGGGACGCGTATGCTGCACGTCAAACAGACGTTGAATATCGCGAATATCTGTGAACTCAATGCGTCCTCCAATCTGGCCAATGCAACTGCTAACATAATCCTGCTCGCTCTCTTTGTTTTCAATCTGCTCCTCAAGATATTGAATGCACTTGGAAGCCAGCCGCATGGCGTAAATGCGGTCAAAGGGGGTCGGGTTGCCGCCCTGCTGCATATGGCCCAATATCGCCTGGCGCACATCAAAAACATCGTGTCCTTCTTCCTCAAATAAAGCGGCCATAAAACTCGTGTTGTAAATCTCGTTCGCATTTTCATTACGAATCAACAAGCCCAGGCGTTTGTCGTGTTGAAAACCGTAGACTAACTTTTCAACATCGATGACCAGATCACGCAAAGTTACCCCTTCTTCGTTCAGGTAAACACGTTCTGCTCCGGTTGCCATGCCGCCCATGAGTGAAAGATACCCGCAATAATGTCCCATAACTTCCACAATGAAGACCCGCCGCGATGCAACGGCCGATTGTTTTATTTTGTCAACAGCTTCCACAATCGAATTGAGGGCCGTATCTGCTCCGACCGAAAGCTGGGTGCCGGGTAGATTGTTATTGATAGTCGCCGGTAAGGCCACAATTGGAATATCAAAAGCAGGATAATTGACCCGCTGATCATAAAGCGCCAGCGCAGATGCGTACCCGGTCCATCCGCCAATAATAAGTATCCCATCAACTTTATGTTCTTCAAGCGTGCGCGCGATGTCATAAAAATCACGCCCGGAGGGTACATGCCGATTGGTGCCCAATTCCGAACCGCCGCGCCCGGAATATCCGGCTACGCTCATCCATTCCAGAGGGATGATCTCTCCATTTGATAACCCGCGGAAGCCATTCTGGACGCCCAGCATAATATGCCCACGGTCGGCGCCCAAACGTACAGCCGCGC
Source organism: uncultured Chloroflexia bacterium (assembly GCA_963701435.1). Classification (GTDB taxonomy): domain Bacteria; phylum Chloroflexota; class Anaerolineae; order Promineifilales; family Promineifilaceae; genus JAACFF01. The sequence continues at coordinate 112,043 of CAVPAL010000008.1, forward strand.
GAACGGCCGTATTCATTCCCGGCGCAGGACCGCCTGCATTTAACACGGCAATCCGCATCCGACGCTGTCCCGGCCGGGGTGGATGCGGAAAAGAACGTACCAGCGTGCGCAGGATGTGAAACGATTCTTGAAAGCTGCCGCCGCGCAGCGACATCGCGCGTTCATAATCGCGCGCCTTAATGGCCTCAGCTACGGTCCAGGTTTTCTTCAAGCAGTCGCTGAGCGGGGTGCGCGTGATTTTGTTGCCCTGAATGCCAATCACCAGCGGCTCTTTGGCGTCTTCCTCAGACAACATTGCCTCAACTGCTTCAGCGCCACACAGCGTACTCAGGTTGCGGTCAAAAGCGCTCGGCGATCCGCCACGCTGTACATGACCTAAAACGGTGACGCGCGTATCTTCACCCAAACGCCTTTCCAAAATTTCTTTCACATATTGGCTGGTTATTGGCGTGCCGTTACGGTCTTGAGCCCCCTCGGCTACCACAACAATGCTGTCGCGACGGCCGTATTCACGCCCTTTTTGCAAGACTTCACACATCTTGCTTTCCCAATTATCCACATCAGGCGGCGCTTCCGGAATCAACACCCAATCGGCGCCGGTCGCCATGGCGCTCATCAGCGCAAGGTAACCACAACGGCGACCCATCACCTCGACCACAAAACTGCGCTGGTGGCTGGCGGCTGTTGAGGAAATGGCGTCAATGGCCTCCACGATACGGTGCAAAGCGGTATCTGCGCCAATGGTCATATCGGTGCCGTGCATGTCGTTGTCAATCGAACCAACCATGCCGACAATGCGCAGGCTCTGGTATTTGGCAATCTCTTCCGCGTCAATCTTTCCCTCTGCAACCAGTTCTTCGAGCAGGCTGCTCCATTCTTGCTGCAAAATATGGGCCCCGGTCAAGCTGCCGTCCCCACCAATAATGACAAGCCCTTCGATGCCATTTTTTACCAGATTAAACGCCGCCCGGCGACGGCCGTCACGTTCTCGAAATTCCTGACAGCGGGCTGAGCCAATTACCGTGCCGCCCTGCTGCAAAATACCACCAACATCGCCCCAGGTGATGGGACGAATATTCTCGCCGCCGTCCACCAGCCCTTGATACCCTTCAAAAACCGCAAAAACCTCGACGCCTTTATCCAGCGCCGTACGCACGACAGCTCGAACTGCTGCATTCATGCCCGGGGCGTCACCCCCGCTTGTAAAAACACCTATTCTTTGCATGCTGAGTCCCTGGTAAATAGTTCAAAATAAATATTACTGGCTTAAACGAACAGGTAAACCGCGAAAAGTCATTTGAAAAAGATAACTTGCAAAAGCGCGGTTTCCTTGAGGAATTCCCAGATTTTGTTTCGCAGGAATTCAAAAAACTTTATGGGAATTACCTGACAACTTGATCCACATTATTTGTTAAGAGTGAGAATTACAATAGTGGGAGGTGTAGTTTAGCCAGACGCCATCCATATGGTACTCAGATCGCGCCAGTTGGCAACTATTTTAGGTTTTTACCATTTAACATTGGGTCGTTCTATACGGAGAATACCTATCAGCTCATCTAATTGATTACGCCGAACCAGATATAAAATCAACTCATCGACAAATTTATTTTTTCTAGGAGCAAATGTATCCGGGTCGATTGCTAAACCTAAACAGATACCTTGTAGTTCATCTACACCAAATAATTGGATGATTTTAATACGTAATTCCAATAAATTGATATTGCCAACGTTGGGTAATTGCGCCAATTCAAATCCTGAATCTACCTGTGGATCGGAGGGAGTAGTTTGGATGGTTTCTGCAGCTACTTCCAGAGAGAATGTGCGTTCAAGTTTATGAAGCTGATTGCTTTTGTCTGTATATTCCACGGTTAGCTGTAAGGGGACGCGTGTGCCTTGACGCCGTGGCGATACATCAAGCCAATGTTTGAATTGTTTGCCCGGGATTATCGTAGGTGTTGATTTGGTACGCCCGGGTTTACCGTCAAACTGATTACCCTTTAGTATAACCGTGACAAAACGTGCAATACCAAATCCATTGTTGCTAACGGTATAGTTAATTTTGGACCAGGCATTCTTTGATAACGCCTCCGGTTCAATTGCGAGCATAATAATCGGCTGGCGACGGAAACGCGCTACTTCTCGTTCGCATTTCAAACGTTCGTCCTTTTGACCCGTCTCCACATAAGCACGCGCGGCCTGTTCCCAGGCGATGGCCTTCTCTTCATCAGGAACGTCTTGTTTGCTCAAGGCGTGGGCATGCCGCTCATAAGCGTTGGCGCGTTTGCCGAAGCGGTCAATTTGCAGCCATAGATTGGCAGCCTCTAACCATTTACCGGCCAATTCGTATTGCAGGGCGGCCTGTTCCAATTCACCCAGTTGATGCCAAAGTTCAGCGGCATGTTGGTGGCGACCATTTTCGGCATGAGCAACGGCCGTTTTTATATTTTGCACCAGGATAATTTGTGAATCAAAAGGCTGTACCGGAGTAGTTTCAGGAACGGACGGCCGTTGCAAAGCCACAACCGTCCCCCCTCTATCGGCAACCAGTAAAGCATTTGGCGCTAACGCAGGGGACATTTCAATACGCCGGTTCCATCTCCCATCGCCATAGTTCTTTACCACTTTCCAAATCGAGCGCATATAGGAAATGATCTTCACAGCTCATATAAAGCGTATCATGGAAGATGAGCGGCGTGGTGCTCACAGGGCGTGGGGTTTCAAACGTCCATAGGCTAAGACCATTACGTGCATCCAGAACAGTCAGACCATTACGCATGCCAACATACAAACGATCATCGGCAAAAACGGGTTGGGTCAGGGAACGGCCGTTGCCAATGGCCGCCAGCCAGACTAAATTGCCTGTACTTGTCTCCAGAGCAATGATTTTTCCCAACCTGCTGACCACATAGACAGTTTCATCTGTGACGAGCGGGGTTTTATCAAACCAATCACGTTTATCAGTTTCAAACTGAAAATGCCAGCGTACCGTACCATTCAAATCGAGCGCTAACAGTTCCGGACTGCGGCAAGGGATATAGACAATTCCCTGATGTACTACCGGAGCTGCCACTGAGGCATTGACGTCTAGCGGAATATGGCGTTCTACATCCCCTTCGGCCTCCGGGCTAATAATGGTCAGCTTATTTGCCCCGGCTACCAACAAGACCTGGCGATCCATAACCACCGGCGCCGAATAATGCTGGTCTTCTCCCTGCCATTGCCAGATAATTTCACCGGCCTGGTCAAAGGCATATACGCCTCCCTGACCGCGTAAAAGATGCGTACTGCCGGTTGTAACAACCGCGATATTCTGTTGTTCCGCCAGCATACGATACGCTTGCTGGCCGATTATCAAGGCATAGTCAAAGCTGTGCTGCCAACAAATCGTACCGTCTTTCAAGTTTAAGGCCTGTAAAGTACTGTGCTTACCGCGTTGGCCAACCTGCTGTGTTGCAACCAAAACCATCTCGCCAATAACCAGCGGTGATTGGATGATTTTTTGGTCTAACCCGGTTTGCCAAAGGAGCTCAACACCTTCCGATTGAGCAGCATCTATTTTTTGCGATTTATCTACCATTGAATACCACACAAAAGATTTCCATCGATCAAGCTATTTTTGGACGCAGCGGAAACCCACATTGCCTGTGTTTTTGGGCGCAAAATCGGCGCGTCTGGCAGCACGTACTTCGTTATCGGCACTACCAAGCCAGGAACCGCCGCGCAGCACTTTAGAATCAGTGCTATCTGGTCCAGGTGGATTTTCTGCAGGTGAATTTGCATAATACTCATTATCATACCAGTCATTGACCCACTCCCAAACGTTGCCGGCCATATCCATTCCACTTACCCAACTGCGCCCATCGGGATAGCTGCCCACCGGTGCCGACAGTTCGAAACCGTCATCATAATCTTTATTTTTCCAGTCATTTGTACAATTAACATCACAGAAATTAAGATTATTACCATCAAAGGTGTTTCCCCAGGGGTACACCAAAGCATCCTCACTGCGCGCGGCATATTCCCACTGGGCTTCTGTCGGTAGTTGTCCACCTACCCATTCGCAATAGGCTTCGGCTCCATACCAGGACACTTCCACCACCGGATGATCAGCAAAACCATACTTTGGTTGGAAGGTGTTCCCTTGCTGCTCAATCAACACATCACTGTCTTCCAAATGCAGCCAGGTGGCGCCTCCTTCTTGCTGGTTACCGTTTTCATTCAGAAAAATAGCATATTGCGTATTGGTTATTTCGGTTTGGTCCAGCCAAAAACCATCGAGGATCACCTTATGCTGTGGCGATTCAGCTCCAAACCACCATCGTTGACATTTGTCACTGCCGCGCAGTTGCTCGCATGTCGCAAATGCCAGGTCTATTTGAGTATCATCACTGCCCATGAGAAAACTTCCCGGTGGCACATAAACCATCGTCATGTTATCCTTTGGTCGTAGCCAGGTGCTGCCCACATCACGCGTTAGCGGATCTGTACCGTATACATTAACCTCTTCGCTATCATTTAATCCGTCATAGTCAGTATCGTAGTCAAGCGGATCGGTTGCATAAACGTTGATTTCTTCACCATCAAGCAGGTTATCATTATCCGTGTCTGCATCACAAGGATTAGTTTTCCCGTTGACTTCAGTTCCGTCATCCAGACCATCATCATCAGAATCAGCACGAGCAGAGTCTGTACAAAGGTCTTTTTCCTGGACATCCGGCAAGCCGTCCTTATCAGAATCGAACGTAGCTGTGGCCGTCAAATTGATAGCAGCTTTTGTTTCCGCTGCGGCCTGCGTGGCTGATGCGGCCGTTTTTCGGGCATGCATTGCCGCAGTCGTGGCTGCTTCTTCAGATACGGCTGCAATGGTCTCTTGAGTGGTAATCGTTTCCACGACATCTGCTGCGGCAGCAGTTTCTTGAGTTTTTGTTGTCGCGGTCCCATGCAAATCGGGCGTTTCTGTCTGAACCACACTCGCTGAATCCTCACTAATTTGGCTTGTTGAGGTAGTCACTTGAACAACGGCCGTTGCCGTTCCCTCATCTCCAGCATCTACGCCAATACCACGAACAATAGAGACTCCCAAAACAATCAAAAACAATGCTATCAAAACACTACTGCCCCAAACCCTCATTGGTATAATCGGTTGGGGATCGAGTGGTTTGTTAGCAACTGCGATCAAAGCCTTAAGCAGTTCAGCCACATTTGGATAGCGATCCTCCGCCTTCTTGGCCATCGCTTTTTGAATAATCTCATCAAGGCCGGCTGGCAAGTCAGGATTAGCAGCGACAATACTGGGCACAGGATCATTTAGATGCATCACAAAAAGGCGCGGCATGCTGTCATGATCGTACGGTTTTATCCCGGTCAGCATTTCATACAAGACCACGCCTAACGAGTAGATATCGGAACGGCCGTCTAAAACTTCACCATCAATCTGTTCGGGACTCATGTAATGTGGAGTCCCAAAGACCTGGTCAGTGCGAGTTGAGAGGGCATTAGAATTTTCCACCTTAACAATGCCGAAATCACTCAGAAAGGCGTCGCCGTCCTCATCAAACAAGATATTGCCCGGTTTTATATCGCGATGAACAATATTGCGGCTATGGGCTTTATCGAGGGCGCCGCCGATCCGCTCTAAGATACTGGTGGTCTCTTTCAAACTCAATGGGCCGCCAGCGATACGATCAGAAAGTGTGCCTCCGCGCATAAGCGGCATAACAAAATAAAGCCATTCTCCATCTTGTCCGAACTCATACAAGGATACAATATTGCTGTGTTCCAATGAAGCAACCGTCTTGGCTTCATGCTCAAAACGCAAAGCAAAGTTCGGGTCATAGACAAACAGCTGGGGCTGTAACACTTTAACCGCAACCTCCCGCTCCAGCACGGGATCGTAGGCCAGGTAAACTGTGCCCATGCCACCTTCGCCAAGTTCGTCGCGGATTTCATACCGGCCAATTTTCAATTGATCTTTTTGACCTTTGGGGTCCTCAAAGGACTGGTTACTGCTCATTACTTTTCAAACATCCTTTAGGTAAACCGCAGAAAGTTTTCGGACAACTGCAACACTAAAAACTGCGGTTTCCTTCAAGGAACTGGCAAGGTTTTGCGTGATTTAATTTTGAAAACTTCTTGCCAATTACCTAAGAGACTGTCTTGCTTACACTCTCTATATAGCCAAAATTACCAACACCCTAATAATCAAATTCAAAAACACCGAATTTTTGGTGAATGCTTATGCATAAACAGCTAAAAAAGTTTTGCAGCGAATGGGATCGATGAATGGAGCCTGGAGGAGGATCAGCCATCAGATACTAACATGGCGCGCTTTAAGCTCTCATAGTTCCTAACAATATGTTTTTAATGCCAGCAACAACCCCTTGTATACCGTCATCATACGATTTTTACGTTAATCTATCGTTGAAGTGTCAATCGAAGCGTAAATTGACGAATTCCACCAAAATCAAATAGATCCTTAAAAAATTAACCTTTTTGGGAACAAATGTTCTATAGATTTATGTTGTTATTTTATGTATACTCTTTATGTTACATACTTATGTACATATAAATTGAGTAGAAATTGGTCTAGGACATCGGCTTGAGAATCTCCTTTTCAAGTTTGCATGCGGCAGGCAATGCATGACCCTTTTCTCAGCAATTATCAGTCAGGGAGGTAGAAATTATTATGATTAGCAAATGGTCAAAGAGTGCAAAGTTCCGTGCGGCAGCCATCCTCGCCTTGATAATTTTGGTCACTGCTTTTAGCCTGGTACAAGCAAGCGGATGGGGAGGCAAAACGCCGCCCAGTCCAAATCCAAGACCCATCCAACCCAATCCGCCCGGTGGTGGCGAAGTATTTGATCCAGATGAGCCTCAAATGTTTATCTTACGTGTTGTACAAGATGAATTGGCTTGTGTTGAAATCAAAAATTTCCCTTCTGACACATTATTAATAGCCACGATGGGCAAAATGTGGACACGCGGCGTGAATGGCATCGAAGTTGGAGAAATTTATACCGGTGAAATTAATACCGGTACAGAACAGTCCTCCCCAAGAGAGCAATCCTCCTCCTGTTTCCCAATTCCCGAGGAATTAATGGGCGAAAAACGCATTTCTATTCGGCTGCAATCGGAAGACGAACGGCCGTATTATGCATTTAACTGGTTTTACAATACTGATTCAGAGGTAGCAGAACCAGAAGTTACGCCAACAGTAACGCCGACACTCGTTCCAACACCAACAACAACGCCGACACCAGCGCCCGTCGGATAAAAAAAATCAAAGACCGTTGGTGGAACTTTTGAGAAAGCCAACGGTCTTTGCAAGCCACATATTCAGCTAATTCGCTCGAAATAAATCTTGTCCAGTAGTGGTCGAATGTCCTCACTGTGCCACAGGCAGGCATGGTCGGGAGACGGCCTGAACGAATGGACAGAACTTTACATGCAACGCTTATTCCGTGTTGTGTAAATCGCGTACGGAATCAATGTTATTCCACCAGTCAGTCGTGTCCAACTGCCGCTGGGAAGCATAACTAACCCAGTCCCCACCGGCAATTTGTGGTTGGCCATTGACAAAAAAAGGATTGCCCACATAAATCCACGCTTGAATGTTTCGGGCATTTTTTGTGTTGATGCTGCGTTTTTTGCGCCAGTAGGCGCACGCCTGGGCGGCGCAGCCGGATTATAACCTTCCAAGTCATCAAGCAGCGCCAATGTGCGTTCATAAACTGAAGGCTTGACTGTTACAAGCGCCCCTTTCACTTCACCGCTCTTTGTTTCAAGCAGCATCGGATAATGGATAAAATCATAAAGCCGGCCGTACCGGAAAACGGCCGTTTCCACCTTCGTTATCCCATCACCCCACAAATACGCGTTTGGCTGGTCGGGCAGTAACGTTCCATAAACAAACAGGGGCAATTGTTCCACACTCATATTTTGCTATAATCTCCACGCATTTAATTAGTCAAGCCCTCGTAGCTCAAAGGATAGAGCAATCGCCTCCTAAGCGATAGATGATGGTTCGAGTCCGTCCGGGGGTATTTTGCATTGACGATTTTGGGTTAATGATTGATGATTAGGCAATTTGATACTTGGCTCTCCCCATTAGAGACAAATTCATGGTTAATTGCACTGACAAGGAACAGTTCCAGTGGGATAATTGCGAATCCCAGAATTGAAAGCTCAATCGCGCCAGTTTATCTTTGGCCTTACTATCTCACAATGATTAATTAAATCACCTAATTTATCGTGTCGGTTACAATACTTTACTAACTTCAAGCACTTTGGCCTCAAGTGTAGTACCTTTCAGATTATCGTATTCGATTAACAGATCGTGGCACAATGTTTCTAACTCATTCATATTAAAATAATTCTGAATTTTCTTTCTAAGTTCAACTTGATGAAGTAAATTTAATGTATCTGTTTTATCTTCTTCCACCGGTGGGCTATGCCTTCTCCCCTCCGATAGTATCGTCATTTGTTAAATCTCGTGTATTGCTTCCCGAACTTTCACAGCCCCCTTTAACACAATCGTATGCAAGGCATGCTAACCAAAAAGCTAACTGTTTTTGCGCCTCGTCCAGATTCTTAAACTTCAAAGCACCCAACATATAAAGCGTCAGACCTGAGAAATACTCTTGCCACTTGTTCGCTACTCTTAGATAGTGACTTGCTTGTTCCCTAATTTCACGAATTATATAGTAGGGTTTCTTTAGATTAGGAGAGGACAATGGGTGGGAACTAGATTTTGAGGCAACGTGAACTGAATTAAAAAAGGGTTTTAGGGTTCCATTATTATTAATTCTTTGCAATTCAATCGAAACAATATATAACCATAAGCCCGTTTCGAGCCGCAAAAAATCATGCAAGACATGATCTTTGCGAGCACTCGCAAAATCAATTAGAGTAATACCTTTTGGTTGCCCATCCTTATATCGTTTTACCAAAACGTTCTCCAAATTCAAATCACCATGGATTGGGCTGCCCTTCACATGTAAACGTCGAGTGTTAAGTAATGAGTCCACTGCTAACAAAGGATTATCTACTTTTTCACCATCTGGCAATAAAACATTTGCATCATTTGGATCAAATTCACTAAACAACTTTTTTACAGCCTCTCGTAAGAATTGATTTCGTGTTGTACTTACCCGACCGTAGATAGGCTGTGCCATCACTTTCCCTTCATTAAAGCGATCCGCATTGTTTACAGATTCGACTCCGATTCGATAGGTCACACCTGCCACTCCTCCACCCTCAGATTTTTGAGCAGTTAATGTTAATTCACTTTCATTTTTTCGTTTAACCAGGAAACCCTCAAGTTTTACTACCGTCCCACAATCGATCTTTGCTTGCTTGTCAAGAAAGGAATCAGGGGTTAAGATTTCATCTACATTTTCTAGTTCCTGTCTATTAGTACATTTAACGGTAACATCTTTAGGAAGTAAGAATGCATAACGTCGCCAATTGTAGCGATCAAATCCCTTTTCTTCCGTTGACCAAAGCTTTTTTAGGTTTTCAAACAAATCTTCACCAACAACTCTTTTGCTGTCCGCAGCATCAGCTTCTTGAATGAAGTTTTTAAGGCTGGTCACCTGGCTAACACCACCTCCACCTAATGGATAGCGCAAGCCACTATAACCGCAACCGAGTTTAGCTGGTTCCGCCTCAATGTTTGCAATGTCTGAAACCCGGCTTTTGACGTAATTCGTCAAATGCCAGGTACTCAGCATCAATCCTGTGATCCTGATCATATTTTACTACGCAGGGTATACCTGCTCGTCCATTCGACATGGGTAAAACTTGAAACACGCGTGCTCCACTAAATCCACCGGCAAACTCACGATCAATGATTATTTCTTCATCATCTGCGAAAAGTTGTTGTAAAACCTGCTCTAGGCAAGGGCTTCGACTTTCTAGCGGAATAAGCCCCCAATGAATTTCGGGAACGTTTGGTTGAGATACCAAAGGACCGATTTCTTCTTCCGTTGATCATTATTAGCAAAAACAACAGGATGGAACGGTTGGATCGATTTGGGTTTCTCTTCGCGCCAAGTTTGCAACTGATCTCTCAAAATATCCCACGCAGATCCTTGGGTTGAATTCTCATACTTCTGCAACCATTGCTCAAGATAAAAACGCTTCATCCCTGCAAAAGGCTTTTCAGCTGAACAATCTTGCATAAGTATCTGAATGTCAGTTTGAGTCTTGAGTTTAACAGCAGTCTTCCATATATTTCTATATTGGTCGAGAATTATTTTTCGATCCTTCTGTAATGAAGGACGATTAAGCTAGTATAAAGGAAATACAAAGCCGCATCGTGACGCAATTTGGAAATGAGATGTAGACCACACTGACGCACCATTTGCAACGCATTGTTATTACCAAAGTGTCATCTAACGCTAAGTGCCTGCTTTGAAGAGCGGATGGCAAGAAAGAGAGTTGCTGGTGTACCATTTTCTGAATGCGCTGTAACTCTGCTGTCAGGGTCACCTTCGTTTTATCTCGATTCTTACTTCCCTTGGGACGTCCAGCTTTCTTACCGCTCTTTGCTGATGCTTTCTGCGCTTTTTTCTTTGCTTTGGTCGCCTCCTTCTCTGCTTGTGAACGCACCACTTGTTTCGCGCTCATTGGATAGGCTCGCCTTGCGTCCACATCTACGATGGATAGCGTAAAGATAGCGACACTCTTCGTCACACGGCTGAGTAATCCTGAAAAAAAGGTGTCCAGCCCATACGTTTTGTGTCCCGATTTGGTCACCACACATTTATCTCCCACAAGACACCATTCCCTTTCTGTATGTATGGAAAAAGGCCAAAGGGGTTATTAGAGCAAGGATCAAGCATTAATGGCTTTTCTTTTCTGTTTAGTTCCTCAATATCAAAAATGCACTCTGTCACTCTTTGTGTTTTATCATTTAGCAGAAGTTCAAAGCTACTCTTTTTCCATGCATCGTAACAATCGCCGCAAGATAAATACCAATTTGGCCATTGCCAAATCATCCAGGGATAATCGTGACGATTTCTATACAATATAAATTCATAACGCTTCGCAATAGGAGTTCCCGATCCTTGTTTGCCTTTGTCAAGCTTAACAAGCTGCTCACAAAAAGCACATTTGCTTCCAAACTGATAAAACAAAACTCGAAAAGATCATCTGCATAATGTGTTGACCAAGGAGAAATAGGTGTCTTATTTAATCCCTTCTCACACGTCTCTTGAATCTGGCGCTGCTGCTTCTCGAATAATTCAATATAGTCTTTGAATAATTCCTGGCCTTTCTCTCTGGAAACCAAAATCATTTACTTGCTCCAACAATGATAAGTTCCTAACAAACCCAACCATAACTTTTGCCAAAACACGAAATCCTAGAGTTCGGTTTCACTTACAATCAGATTATCTTCTTCTGATCCTCTAGATGTCAGTCGCTTTATTTTCTTCTGATTCTCCAGTGTCAGTTGTTACCAACTGATTAATCATGTCTTGTACATAAGGCGTTAATTGCCATTTGCTGAAGCGGTTCATTTTCTCATTACTCGTCTTAAAATTATTAATTGCTGCTTTATAAGCCATAGCTCTAAATTCGGATTCAGGTTCATAAGGCTTAATCTTATCTATCGATACCTTCTATTACTTATGAATTCTGCAAATGAGGTTCTAATGGTTTGGTCACTCAGAATATCAATAAGGTAGTCAAGTCGATCTAATGCAAATTTGGCCGGCCCCTCTGGTCGTGGAAGCTCGCTTCTATCTTTACAAAATGGCACCTTCATATTGTGGCCCTTTTTATACTTCCTCGTTGTCATCTTTAAGTAATTCTTGTCGATTCCAGGCCTTTCCTTTGCTGCCTTCAAAATGGCTGATCGACGATGTAGACAAGCCATTGCAAACTGCATAACAAACACAAACGCAATCGGATTCCAGTTAAGGCGTTCTAGCAAACGACGACTATATGGAGCTGTTTGGGATATTCGCTAGAGTAACTTCAATCGATCTTTCTAACATTTTTTTAGCGCTAGCGGAAGGATTCTGTACCCTCATCAGGTTTTTCCGGAGTCGTTCTAAATGGACTTGTTGCTATATCGCTTTTCCCTTCGCTCAAGCAGCTCTTCAACCTGTATGCACAAACTTTCTATATCTTCCCAAACAGTTTCAAAATACTTGGGTTTCGACAAATAGTCGAGCATTTGAAGAAACTTATCTTCAGCTTGTTTTTGACTTTCAGTGTAATTCTTGTGAGGGAGCTGACTGTTGCTCAGGTTGAGAACCTGTGATCGTCGAATAACTACCATCATCCTGACTGCTTTGCTCAGTGCTTCCTGTATTTCTTTTTGTTGCATTGATGTCAGCGTTCTCCATGAACACCGAATATAGCAGAAGAACACCGATACTGTACAAATCGGTTGCTGCTGACCATTGTTGACGCTCTATAACCCGATCCACATAAAAAAGCCGCTTATTCTTCACATTGCATCATCCGCCAGTCATTACTACTTTATTACCAACAATAGTCGATACTGATTCGGCTTGCAAGGTAGTATATGAAATCTATTATCTTTACTGACTTTCTCTTGATTGGCTAACTCAAAAATATAATTTTGTATTTGTACTTGGTCGCCTTCACGGAGAGATGAGTCACCAACCAACAGGCTACCATTCATCATAGATCTCCTTTACTTTCTTACCATCAAGTTTCTCCATTTCTCCCCCATCGTTATGCCACCCTAACACCAGGAATGCTTCGGTTGTATTCTCATTCACGAAAACAGCTCTGTCGGCCGTTTCTCTCTCCCATCCACGAATCCTCTCTCGGGAATAAAACGGTGAAGTGCGCTCCCCTTCAACCACAATCTGGTTTTACAACCGTGTTACCTCGACTACCAGGAGGACTTCCGGGTGGCTTTGCTGGTCAAGACTGCCATTAGGAGAACCCCCAGGTGGCTTTGCTGCAAGACTGCCATAGTCAATAATAAAATAGTCTGTAGGATCGTTGAAATCGGTCTTGTAAGCAATATTACTCGGGCGGATGTCTGCGTGAATGAAACCCTCTTGATGTAAAGCGTCAACGCCGCTACAGATTTGTCTCGTAAGCTTCAAATGGTCTTGTACAGACCAGTTCACGCGTTTATTGCGACTAATTGCATATTGCAGTGTGCCATCAATCCATTCATATATCACTGCCGGCAAGCATATGTAAGCAACCACATCTGTAGATTCTAACCCTGCAAGCTCAGGTTGTTCTGAAATTTGCCAACCATTTTGGACACTCGATCCTTTATAGATGACAAGTGTATCTTTCCAACTCTTGGTTTGTTTCTGCAAACTTTCAGTACTCTTTCCTTTCAAGAGTTGAAGAATTTGATTAAATTCATCGTCTCCGTGCAGTTTATCGTTGTCTTCAACAGGAAGTCTCATGAAGTACGGGTTGTTGCCTCGCTTATAAATTACCAAGATTACTTTGTCGTGAAAATCTTTATGATCTCTCGCGGTTATAGGTTGGCGCAATATTTCCAAGGACAGTTTTTCAGATTTAAGCAGTCCTGGCATGGCGCGAAAACCCACTTTCTCTACAACTTCCACTTCTCGCTGCATAAGACCAGCAATATAAGCGTTCTCTCGATGTGTTTCACCATGAAGTTTTGGTATCTTTAAAGCAAGAAATTCCTTATCACCATTCGAACCGCTATTGCTTAAGGATTTATTGTACAGTTTGATTACATAACCGAGAGCACCTTGCAACGTGTCGCTGTCTTCATCGAGCGTGCAGCCATTTTTATCTAATCGAATAAAATAATCATTAGTAATCCAAAAATCAGCCGATTCCTTGGGCTCGCCATTGGTCGCATCCATATTAATTAAATCCTTCGATCTTCCAATCTATTGTAAAACGCTTAAAATTAATGGAACTATTGTCCAAACAATAGCTACTACAGTAAATAGCAGACAGACTCCCAAAATTAAAAAAAGTGCTTTACTAAAATCGGTAGGCCTTACCAACATATAAATTAGCACTATCATTAATACGGAAGAAATTATTGACCAAACTCCAGAGTATCCGAAGAGACTCCCTTCATTTCCAGACCGGAAAACGAATAAATAAAAAATCAAAACTGTAGGAAAGAGTAGTAAGATGATTACGAGAAGTAACAAATTACTAACATGCTTCTTGCTGTTGATTATATTCATAATTTTGGTCTTTGAACTATCCATTCGGCTTGCCTTCCGGGAAGAATTGGTAACCGCCCTCCGGTTTGCCACGCCAATTTGTTACGTAGTTGGGTCGAGAAGGAAATGGTTCGATTTTCTTACGCAGCCCACGAATATGTTGTGCCAACGTCTCATTGCTGATCACTTCAAGACTTTCTTCTTCGGTCCAAACACCAGCAATGATTTCAGTGTAACGGAACTACGATGATTCTGCCGGCATCTTCACCTAAATAAGATTTCAAAGCATGGGGATGATGGCTCAGAAAACCAAGAAAATTTGACTTACCGCAGCCGGCAAGGCCCACAACCGACCCGCTCAAACCGGCAGCCAGCCATTGGGTAACGACTTTCATCTGTGGTGACCGATAGCTTGAATCATATGCAAGCCAGCGTCGCGATGGATACACCCAAAGTCTCCCACGCCTTGTTATCCTCAATTATTTGTCGACAAGCGAAACGATCTTCAACAAAGTTTCAACAAACCTTCAATCATTGACGATAAAAAACCATTATTTTATATATAACAACCTATAAAGTGTTCGGGTAATCATTGGCAAACCTGGCTATTTGCTTAACCAATATACCCTTCGCAGGCTTTTTTGCTGCACATTCGGAACACTGCTGATTTACTTTATCATTTTTTTCGAGTGATTACAAGGCCAGTTGAGATTAAATCCTATAAAAGAATATTTTTTCGCTCTTTCAAGATGAAAACAACTGCCAATCAGCCTCGTGGCGAGGAAAGTGAGACCTGTTATGACAACAATGATGTGGTTTTTAATTGGAATTGAATGGGGTGCAGCTCTGACGTGCCTATTAATCTACCTGGCGCTTCGCAGTAGTCCCTTGCAGTGATGTTGTGTCCTTTTCAAAACAAACTCCTTTTGGGGCCAGCAAATAATTCGGAGGTGCTGCCAGTAAAAAAAGAAACCAGTAACCAAAATATGATAGCTGGGTAGACGAGCATCCCGAGTTGAAACTGCCTGTCACCTTCGACAACTGGTATACGCAACCAGCCTTCTGTCGTTTCCTGGACCAAGAACTAGGGTCTGCCCTACGTAGGCACTTTGGCCAATGACAATCAGGTCGTTCTGAAAGGGCCAGTCGACGCTGGAGGAGTTCGCCGAAGAACTGAAGCAAGAACACCTCGAGACGGTCGCTATCGGCGGCCAAGCCGATTTTCCACAAGATCGGCATTACCTACAAAGGGCGAGAAGGAGACGTACTACAGCTACTGCCGCACACATGCGGATCCACAACTACGGCAAGCAACGTCTGGTGATCAACTTCAACGAATCAGACCTATCCGACTCGCCCAGTTTCTACAACTCGAATCGCTTGATTTGGCAGTCAGTCGGTATCACTCGCATCCGCCGCCATCGCTGGCCCGTTGAAGTCTATCATGAAGAGGGCAAGGCGGAGGGGTTGGACAAGTATCAGGTGCGCGACTTCCAGGCCATTTATCAATTGTATTAAATAATAACCGTAGTACGGTAAGGAGATACGTATGAGTAAAAGAAACAAAATCTGTTCGCATGTTGTTCAGGGTGAAATTCGCAAAAAATATGAGCAGTTTAGTGGAAATAATGGTTTTCTTGGCTGCCCTATAACAGATGAACTCCCTACGCCTGATGGCGTTGGCCGTTACAATCATTTTAAAGGTGGTTCCATCTACTGGCACCCGAAAACCGGCGCACATGAAATTCATGGTGATATTCGCAGAAAGTGGGCCGACCTGGGTTGGGAAAAGAGCTTTCTGGGCTACCCGACCTCTGACCACAGTAAGACAGCCGATCAGAAAGGGCGCTTTGTTCATTTCCAAAGAGGTTCTATTTATTGGCACCCCAAAACAGGGGCACATGTTGTAAAGGGAGGCATCAAGCGTAAGTGGGCCCAGTTTGGAAAAGTAAAAGGCCTTTTAGGTTATCCAGTCACTGATGAGTTAGCCACCCCTGATAGGAAAGGCCGTTTTAATCATTTTCAGGGTGGTTCAATTTATTGGCATCCAGATACCGGGGCGCATGAGATTCATGGCGCTATTCGCAATAAATGGGCAAGTCTTGGATGGGAAAAAAGCTTCCTGGGTTACCCTGTAACAGATCACCGCAAGACCCCAGACGGCAAAGGTCGTTATGTTCATTTCCAGGGTGGCTCCATTTACTGGCATCCAAAGACAGAAGCGTATGTTGTCAAAGGGGAAATCCGCAAAAAATGGGCCGAACTTGGCTGGGAAAAGGGGTTCCTGAAATATCCGGCTACAGACGAGCTAACCACTCCTGATGGTACAGGCCAATATAATCATTTTCAAGGCGGTTCTATCTACTGGTATCCCGGTTTGGGTGCGTATGAGGTTCATGGCGCAATTCGGGACAAATGGGCGAAACTTGGCTGGGAAAAAGGATTGTACGGCTACCCGGTAACGGACGAATTACGCCGCTCCAGTGGATTGCGTTATTCAGTATTTGAAAACGGTGTTATTGCATGGAAAAAGAAGGATGGCGCGTTCGAAATGGAACCATCCACTAAGGTTTCTAAGTCACAATCTGAAAAGCAATTAAACTTTCTTATTGCGCAAGAAATAAAAAAGATTAGTGGCTATGAGTTTAAGCCTATTGGAAACGCAAGGCTTATAGCCGTTCACGCTCGGTTCCAGCGCAACGGGGAATTCTTCCCCAAAGTGGTGCAAATTCATCAGGATTTTGACATCGTTGGTCACCCCGCCAAAATGTACCTTGACTTTTTCGCAGCGATTGTTATTGAGAATGACCGAGTATATGTACGCGTTGTTGATATTCATAAAGATGGCGATGTCGATGCAGTAATCGATTTTTTCACCTTTGGCTTGAGTGAATTGATTGCAGATGCGTTGGGAAATGACGAGGTCGCCAACTACTTGCGACAAAAGCCTTGTATTCCAATTAAATTGTTTGACAATCAACCTGTCCTCGCTGTCATTCCACGAACAAATCTAACTATTGATGCTTTCATAGCCAATTAGTGCTGGAAAAACACAAATTGCTTCTCAATTTTGTATAAATCGGGAAGCAATTTGTAATTTCAATACGGTTTAAAGGCTTTCGTCTCTCTTAATTTAAAATATGAGGTGTACAACATGTTTAGTAAAAAATTCGTCTTTATTGGATCTGAATCCCAAATACCTGCCCAATACAAGATCATATTAATCCTCGTTTTTTCATGTGCGCTGATTGCCAGTTCGTTCATTTTTTCTCCAGAAATCGCACATGCGTCCTGTGCCGTTTCCGAGTTGGATGGCTGGTGGATCAACACCAACACATCTAGTTCATTGCAATATATGCTAATTGATACCTGTGTTGATCACATTAGTTGGTCAACAGATGATGCCAGACCCTCTACCAACGGAAACGGCCGTATTAAAATAATTGCCATCACAGCAGACAGGAGAGAATATGTTGACCTTGGATGGAGTGGAATCGATTTTCGTTGGCTATGGGGATATCATTACGATTACCGTCAATACGGTAACGAAATGGTTGATATGTTTCGATTCAAGGTGCATTCAAATGAAACGCTTGGCTTAACCTGGCAAATCTTATGCAGCGTGCAAAGTGCAAATTGTCGTAACGGTTCCTCAGATCACATTTTTCACCGGGTGCAATCTGGCCCATCTACAGCTACCAGATGGGGTGAGGCTACAGACCCTGCCTTTTTCATACTCAGATCGCGACAAACAGGAAAGTGCCTCGATATTCGGGCTGAAGATGGTTTCAAAAATGGCGCCAAAGCACAGCAGTGGAAATGCTTCGGGCACAATCAATCTAACCAACGTTTCCAGTTTGTGAAGCACAAAGACAATTACTATCAACTGGTTGCCGGACACAGCAACAAGTGTCTCGAAGTTGCAAATGCCTCTAAGAAAAATGGGGCAAGCATTGTACTTGGTACTTGCCAAACCCCTCCTGCAAAACACCAACTTTGGAAGAATAATGCCAGCTTTCAAACCGAATCTGGCCTTACGATGCAATTTGTCGCAAAACATAGTGGAAAGTGTCTTGATCTTGCTGCTGAACAGGCCGGATCAAATGGTGGAAGAATCCAACAATGGACTTGTTACGGGCAAGGGCAATGGAATCAACATTGGGGATTACATCAAAGCAACTGAGTCACTATTCGTTTACTAAAAATCATACGATCAATATGACTGCTTTTTGAACGGTCAATATACATTTTCTATTTATTGATGGCAGGCTGTTAAACAAAACCTGCCATTTTTTTCTGGAACAATCATGTAAAACAAAAAATCACGATTGATGACTGGTCTTCTACAGCGTGCTGACCGGATCAATATCCAATATCCAGGGGCGCGGGACCGGGAAATCGGCCAGCAGCCGGATCGGATCAGGAGAGCGCACAAGAATCTGCCAACGGTAACGGCCGTCTATGCGGTTGAAAAAAGGCGGCACAGGGCCAACAATATCCGTCGCCGCCAACGCCTTTTCACGAATATGCATTTTTAAAGCCGCCGCCAGCTTCCTGGCCTCGCGTTCGGCGCGCGCATTCACCGGGTCAACCAGCACCAATTTGGCCAATCGACGGAAAGGAGGCAGCGTATGCTGGGTGCGAAAACGAATCTCATCAATAAAAAAGGTGGCATAATCATGCTCGGCTGCCGCCTGAATCGCATAATGTTCCGGCTGGTACGTCTGGATAATCACCCGCCCGCCCAAAAGACCACGCCCGGCGCGCCCCGCCACCTGCGCCAGATTCTGAAAGGCGCGCTCGCCGGTGCGGTAATCAGGCAGTCCCAAGGCCACATCGGCCGAAATCACCCCTACCAGCGTCACAAAAGGTAAATCCAAACCTTTGGCGATCATCTGCGTGCCAACCAGAATATCCGCCTCCTGATTGACAAAACTGGCCAGCAGCGCTTCATGCGAATCTTTACCGGCCGTCGTATCCCGATCCCAGCGCGTAATGCGCGCCTGCGGCCAACGCTGCTGCACCAGCGTTTCGACCTGTTCGGTGCCCAGACCAAAATATTTAATGCGTTTTGATCCGCAAACAGGGCATTCTTGCTGCTGTGGTTCACGCCGGCCGCAGTGATGGCAAACGAGCATCAGACGCGGCCGGTGGTAAGTGAGCGGCGTATCGCAGCGGGGGCATTTGAGAACGTGCCCGCAGTCACGACACATCACAAAAGAGGCCGTACCGCGCCGGTTGAGATAGAGAATCGCCTGTTCACCGCGCGCCAGGGTTTCATCCAGGGCGCGCTCCAGAGCGCGGCTGAAGATGGAACGGTTGCCGGCGCGCAGTTCCTGGCGCAAATCGACCACTTGAATAGGCGGCAGCGGAATCGTGAGCGCATCATCGGGATCATCGGCCAATTGGTGATACTGGCTGGCGACATGCAAACGCGCGGCCTGCGCGCTGATGCGCTGGCGGTGGCCCATCACGCGGCGCGGCAGTTCCAAAAGCTGGTAACGGCCGCTGCGGGCATGATGGTAGCTGACTACATCGGGCGTGGCGCTGCCCATAATCACGGCGGCGCCGGTAATCTGGCCAAGGGCAACGGCCGTTTCGCGGGCATGGTAATAGGGCGGCGGCACAGGCGGGGTTTGTTTGTAGCTGCCGTCATGCTCCTCATCCACAACAATCACACCTAAATTAGCCAGCGGTGTAAACAAGGCGCTGCGCGGACCAATTATGATATCAAACTGTCCCAGCCGCGCGCGCCGCCACGTATCATAACGTTCACCATCACTCAAGCGGCTGTGTAAAATGGCCACGCGTCCGGGAAAACGGGCCGAGAAGCGGCGCACCGTTTGGGGCGTCAGCGCAATCTCCGGCACCAGCACAACCGCGCGCTGTCCCTGCTGTAAAGCAAAATCAATGGCGCGCATATAAATTTCAGTCTTGCCGCTGCCGGTGACGCCGTGTAAAAGCACGCGCGGCGGCGCGCTTTCCGGATCTTCCTGGGAACTCAACATGCCCATCTTCACGCGTCCCCACACCCGCGCCTGATCAGTGGTCAGAATTGGCGCGGAGACGGGCACAAAATCACGATCGGCCAGCGGATCGCGCCAGATTTCGGTCGTTCCCAGGCGCACAAGGTTAAACTCGGCCAGCTTGCGCAGATGGGACAGGTTTGTATTTGTGGCTGCATACACCTCGCGCACGGCAGTGGGCGGCGCCGCCTGCGCCAAATAATCAAGGATGTGAGCATATTTTTCAGCCTGACGCAGATGGAAACTGGCTTGCAAAGCTTTTTTTTCTGATACGGCCAGGCTGATTGTGGCCGGCTGAATGATGATGGCGGCATCGTCAGCCGTTATTGTCTGCCCTGGCGCGCGGGTAATGAAACCGGCGTCGGCTAAAGTTTGAAGATGTTTTTCTTGAGCATTGGCAGCCTCGAGAACGGCCGTTTCCGCAGGCAGCGGGTCATCAATTTGCAGTAAATACAACAGCACATCCGCCTGTTTATTGCGGCGACCAAGCCGGACGGCTGTTTGTATTATTTGCTCTCGTCCGGCAATTAATTCTACCGTGCGCACCTGTTTGGGACGCACGCGCGGCGGATCCAAAACGGTCGCTTTACGCAAAACATGGCGGCGCACAAGCTGGTTGGCGGCCGTTTGCCACGCCGATTTTTTACCCAGCGCGCGCGTAATCTGACGGCCGCGCAAATCGCCGCGCTCGCGCAGCAAATCGACCAATGCCTGCTGCCGTTCAGTCAACCGGCCACGGCCGTCCCAATGTGGATTGATATCCAGGGTCACATCCGCCCAACGCGTAAGACCGGGCGGCAGCATCAGACGCAAACAGCCGTTGAGGGGCGCCAGGTAGGTCGAACTGAGCCATTGAGCCAGCTCAACCTGCCACGGCAGCACAACCGGTTCGACGTCAATTAAAGAGATGATTGGTTTGGTGTCTTCGACAGGCGCGTGTGAATCAAAAGCAATGATGATGCCCTGCGCCAGCCGCCGGCCAAACTCGACTTCAACCAGGTGTCCTACACGTAAAATCGGCGCCAAATCTCGCGGTACGTGATAGTGGAATGTGTTTTCCAATGCGGCTTCAATATTAATAACTAACTCAGCATAGTTGTTCACACAACCATTCTAGCATATGAATGCGCGCTTGCCTTTTGATCATTTGTTTGTGCATTCGAATCGTTTTTTCTACATGGGCAAGGCAGATATGAGTTGGTACAATCTGTACATGACGGTTTCCGAGTCACAATCCACTGTAATGCACGCCAACCCGGAACATGAAGGCGTGCGCACGACGGTTTTTCTGGTATTGATCCTGGCGCTGGTGGTGGGGTTTTTCTTGATTCGCGCCCTGATTTTGTGGCTTGGCGCCGGCGCGATGATTAGCGAGTTTGCTTTCGCTATTTCGTGCGTGGGATCAATTTTTCTGGCGCTTGGATTTGCCTGGGTCGTAGAAACCATTTCAAAGCGGCGTTGGCACAGCGGGATAGATGTCACGCTGAATGCAGAACAGGTGCAGTTAACACGGCCGTATCGCATCAGCGACAATCCCAACATTCCCACAGGCGCCCAGACGCTGAAATGGGCAGAGCGCATCAATATAACCTGCTGGTATTTTGCTTTGAATGGGTATCCACGCGGCGGACGTGAAAAACGGATGCCCACTGATTGGTATTGTCTGGCATATGAGCTGCTGCAAGACAACCAGCGCATTAGCGTTTTCAGTTACCTGCCGCCTAAACAGGCGCACACGTGGATTGATGATCAAAAACTGGCCGAACCGTTTCATAAAATTACACCGGCGACGCTGTACGGCCGTTCCCGGCGCTTTAGTTTCGGCCCCCCCACCCGTCCTGAAATTCCAAATGAAATCATCACCAGCAAAGACGGCCGTTTCTGGCTGGCTGAACGCCGCCGCTGGCAGCAAGGAGTTGAATTGACGCCTAAAGATTTTGAAATGCTGCTGCAAACTGTTTATAAATTGACTGAACCGGAAATCAAAAAATGAGGAGGAAAAAATGTTCGATTTTATTACTGAAGAACACAAAATGATTCAGGAAGCCGCGCGTGATTTCGCGCAGAATTCAATTGCACCCATCGCTGAACATTTCGATGAAACGGGCGATTTTCCCCTGGAAACAGTACGCCAGATGGGCGCTTTAGGATTTATGGGTATTGAAGTGCCGGAAGAATACGGCGGCGTTGGCATGGATACGCTCGCTTATTCGCTGGCCCTGACCGAAATCTGCAAAGCGGATGCCAGTCATGGCACGATCATGTCCGTCAACAATTCGCTTTACGCCCACGGACTGCTTAAATTTGGTACGGAAGAACAAAAACAAAAGTATCTGGTTCCCATCGCCTCCGGTCAAAAGATTGGGGCCTACAGCCTGACGGAACCGATGAGCGGCAGCGATGCAGGCACAATGCGCAGCCGTGCCGTTCTGAATAAAGCAGGAACTCATTATGTGATAAACGGCATTAAATCCTGGGTAACATCGGCGCCCTATGCAGATGTCATTATTCTATTCACCATGACACAGCCGGAGAAAAAGCACCGCGGCGTAACGGCGTTTATCATTGAAACTGACAAACCCGGCTTCGAGCGCGGCAAAAAAGAGCCCAAACTTGGCATCCGCGCCAGCGCCACCAGTGAAATCATCTTCGATAACTACGCATGTCCGGTAGAAAATCGTTTAGGTGAAGAAGGTGAGGGATTTAAAATTGCGATGACTGTCCTGGATGCAGGCCGGATCGGAATTGCCTCTCAGGCGTTGGGAATCGCTGAAGCTGCGCTGGAAGCCTCCGTTAGCTATGCGAAAGAACGCGAAGCGTTCGGACAGAAAATTGGCCAATTTCAAATGATCCAGCAAAAGCTAGCCGATATGAAATGTCGCGTCGATGCCAGCCGGCTGCTCATTTATCAGGCAGCGCTGGCAAAAATGGCTTCCGCCCAAACCGGCGCGCGTTATTCGATGGAAGCCAGCATGGCCAAGTTGTTCGCCAGTGAATCCGCCATGTGGGTGACAACCCAGGCCATCCAGATTCATGGGGGCATGGGCTACAGTAAAGAAATGCCGCTGGAGCGCTATTTCCGCGACGCCAAAATCACCGAGATTTACGAAGGCACCAGTGAAATCCAGCGTATGGTCATTGCGCGTAGTTTAACCGGCTTGCGCTAGACGGCGCCGGGCTGTCATATGCCAATATTACAAATTTATGACCTAATTCGTATCGAAAATCTTGAGCTACTAAAGTGCCTTGGCTTTTTGATTTTGAGGCGTCTGCATTCTCAAATGAGGAGTGGGCATCTGAGGATGCCCACTCCTCATTTTTAGAAATTTCCGGTGCTAATTATTCAGGAACAACTCCAGGTAAGATCGACAAACGCCTACTAAAACAAAAATCCAAAAAGCAGCATCCGTATAATATATATGCCAAACAAGAGAATCATCGGGCTAAAATCAACGCCGCCGGATTGAGGCAGCATGCGCCGGATAGGTTGAAGCAGCGGTTCTGTAACTTGATATACAAAACGTGTAATCGGTCCCCATATTGGGCTGTAAGGGTCAGGCCGAATCCAGGACAATATAGCTCGGGCAAAAACTAAAATTAGCAAGATGTAATAAATTGCGTTAATAATTGGTACAAGAACAAACATTATTAATTCCTAATCCTATTCTTTAAAAAGAGTCTCTACAATCTTGATCCAAAAAGAGCACGGCCGACCCGGATATGGGTGGCGCCTTCTGCAATAGCGATTTCAAAGTCCTCGGTCATACCCATCGAAAGCATGGGCGGTTGTGCTTGCGGCACGGCCGTTTCCAGCCACTGCGCCAACTCTCGCGTGCGCCGAAAAACAGTGCGGATTTCTGTCTCAGCCACATCCCAGGGCGCCATTGTCATCAAGCCCTGTATCTGTAAACCGGGCATTTCTGCTACTGTCTGCCAAACTGTACGCAAATTTGCACGCTGGGTTGCGTCTTCTTCCCAGTTTGTGGCCGCAAATCCAGATTTACTCATCTCGCCGGACAGGTTGATTTCCAGGAATGTGGGCAGAAAACGGCCGTTTTCTTGAAGCTGCTGCGAGAGACGATTAGCAACCTTGAGCCGGTCCAGCGCATGAAAAACGTCGGCGTAATCGGCCGCCAGACCGGTTTTGCGCGATTGCAGCGTGCCAATTTGATGCCAGACAATCTCGTCTGCTTCCGATCCCAGTTGTGCAGCAACTTCCGCGCGCTTTTGCGCCAACTCCTCCACACGGTTCTCGCCAAAATGACGCATGCCGGCCTTAAACGCCGCTACGACCACATCGGCTGGCCATGTTTTGGTAACGGCCACAAGCGTAACAGCCGCCGGGTCGCGTCCGGCCTGTTCGGCTGCTCGTCGGATACGGTGGGTAACGGCCGTATAATTTTCTACAATGCGCGCTTCAAATTCCTTCTGCATTTCTCTAACCATTATCGTTTGATTATAACGTAAATTCTTGGCGGTCGTGGTTTTTATCTGACCTGACTTTTATGCTCATCCAACGTAATCAATCTTAAAAATAATCCCGGTCGCGTAATCAGCCACATACAAACTGCCGTCCGGGCCGGTGACAACATCAATGGGGGCGGCGTAACCGGTCGAAAAGGTGCTGGCCTGCCCATCGGCCGTGTAGCGCACAATCTGCGAGGCAAACGGCAGGGCGGTCCACAAAACCAGAAACTGGCTATTGTAGTAGCCCGGGAACTGATCGTCTAAATAGGTTGTGATGCCGGCCGGCACGCTGTGGGCTTCAAATTCATACGCTGGCGGCACAATTTCAATCCCTGCAGGAATTCCAAAACAGGCAGGGCAGTCGTAATAGGGATAGCCATGCTGTCCGCCAGGGGTCACCAGCTTCAATTCCTCCGGCACAATATCGCCATCTTGATCATTGCCGTCACGGCCGTTATCAGTTGCATAAAGTTGGCCAAACGCATCCCAGGCAATATCATAGGGATTGCGAAAACCCCAGGCATACGGCTCGATTTCGCTGCCGTCAGGCGCAAAGCGCAAAATCACGGCCTCGTAAGGATGAAGCTCGTCCTGCTGATTGGAGCCGTCCAGCACTTCGCCATGATCGGCGCGCCCACCGACGCCCACATACCCATAACCATCAGGCCCAAAAGCGATACCGTTAGGTCCGTGCATACCAATATAACAGCAAGGTAAACCGGCAAATAAAGTTGTTATTTCTCCATTCTCAACAACGGAAATTTGTCCCTCACCGCCGACATTGCGATCTTCAAGCCGGTTGGAAACGAACAATTTTTTCGTTCCGGGCTGGAAAGCCAGGCCGGTTGGTACAGTAAAACCCTCTACATACAGCTCATAGCTGCCGTCGCTGTTGATTTTGTAAATCTTCCCCAGGGTTGTGCCCACATACAACATACCATCAGGGCCAAAGGTCATCGAGGTCAATTGTGAGCCAAATTCTGGCAGCGTGGGATGGGGGATTTGCGCCAGGTAGCTGACCTTAAACCCGTCCGGTACCCGAATGCGCGCCTCCCATCCCGTGACATCATCATTGCAGGGAAAACGATCGCTGCAGGCGCTTTCTACGTAAGGCGGCTGCGCCTGGTCGGGCGCATGAGGCACCGGCGTGAGCAGTTCGGCCGGAATGGCGGTTGGGGTTGGCACAGGTGTATTTGTTGCGGTCGGCTGCGGTGTAAACGTGGCTGTAGAACCAGGCGGCGCTGTGGGAATCGGCGTTTCGGTAGGCGGCGCGGCCGTTGGCTCCACGCTGACCGTTGCAGTTGGTTCGATGTTGGTATTGGTGGGGTCTGCAGAAACGGCCGTTGCCTCAACTGCCTGGTCTGTCTGAGCGCCACAGCCAACTAACAACAACATCAGCAGCAAGATAACAAGTATTAGATTTTTTTCTTCATCCATCTCTCTTCCAAAATGAAGACGTGAAACACAGCAATTTGCTATATTTCACGTCTAGCTTGTCAAAAGTGTTTAGAACGTTGTTCCAGATTGTTTTTTATTTGCCCCCGACCGCATCGCGCTCGAGCATCAGCGTCACAGGCCCGTCATTGTGAATGGCGACATCCATGTAGGCGCCAAAAATCCCGGTTTCTACAGTGAAACCTCGCCGGCGTAAATCCTGCACAAAATAATCCACGAGGGATTCAGCCTGTTCAGGCCGCGCCGCGTCGGTAAACGAGGGGCGACGTCCTTTGCGTGCATCCCCATAGAGCGTAAACTGTGAAATAACCAGCAGCGCCCCATCTACATCGGCCAAAGCCGCGTTCATTTTGCCGTCTTTATCTTCAAACACGCGCAGACCGGCGATTTTATTGGCCAGCCACGCCGCTTCGACGCGGGAATCACTATGGGTCACGCCCAGCAGGATAACAAACCCGCAACCAATCTGCCCGACGATACGGCCGTTAACGGTGACGCTGGCCTGGGAAACTCGTTGAAGTAACGCACGCATTCGGATTAATATTTGACGATAGACGCTTCTACAAAATTCCAACCTGGCTGTGGTCGGCCAGAGTCAGCTTGAGCGCTCTGGGTTTAATCGGCGAACGCGAAATTAATACATCGCGGCCGATCAAACTGTCCTGGATGCGCGCGTCAATATCTCGAATCTCGCTTTTTTCCAGCACCATCGAATGTTCAATTTCACTATTTTCAATCGTGACATCATGGCCAATACTGGTATACGGCCCCACATAACTGTTAATGATGCGTGCGTTCTCACCCACAATTGAGGGTCCACGCACCACGCTGTTGATGATTTCTGCGCCACGCTGAATGGTCACACGACGGCCAACCTGACTGTCCCGATCCACATAACCCTCCACCTTGTAATCGATTTCTTCCAGCACAAGGTCATTGGCGTCCAACATATCGCCGGGTCGCCCGGTATCAATCCACCAGCCGCGATGAATGTAGGGATGAACGGCATGATTGTGATCAACCAGCCATTGAATGGCATCGGTGATTTCAAGCTCGCCGCGCCAGGAAGGTGAAATGCCGTCAACTGCTGCATGCACATGATGATCAAACATGTAAATGCCTACCAGCGCCAGGTCGCTGGGCGGGTTTTTGGGTTTTTCTATGAGACGGATGATACGGCCGTTTTCTCCCAACTCCGCCACGCCATACTGTTCCGGATGTTCAATACGCGTGAGTACAATCTGGCTGTTCCAATCGCTGTGGGCAAACTCGTTAATCAAATTGCTGATGCCGCCTTCGATCACATTATCGCCCAAAAACATGACAAAGCGATCATCGCCCAAAAAATCGCGCGAGACCTTAACCGCATGCGCTAATCCCAGCGGCGCATCTTGTTCAATATAGGTAATATTGACGCCCCAGCGGCCGCCTCGCCCGACTGCTTCCCTGATCTGCTCACCTGTGCTGCCGATCACAATACCAATGTCCTCAATGCCCGCATCTCGGATCGATTCAATCACGCGGAAAAGAATGGGTTTATTGGCCACAGGTATAAGTTGTTTCGCATTTGCATAGGTCAGCGGGTATAACCGCGACCCTGTACCACCACTTAAAATTAATCCTTTCATATTCCTATACGCTCACTTTTTTCAGGTTGCTGACCCATAATATCCGCTGACGCTGCTGTCCTTGGGCGCATTGGTCAGAGTTGCGCCAATAATACGTACATTCGCTTTTTCCAGCGTTTCTTTGGCCCGCTCTGCATGGTCACGACGCGTTTTGCCGGCTGTCAGCACCAACAAAACGCCATCCACCTTGGCGCCCAAAACGGTCGCATCGGTAACCACCACGACGGGCGAGGCGTCAAACAAAACGATGTCCGCCTGAGCGGTCAATTTTTCAATAACCTGATCGATTTTTTTTGTGCCCAGCATATCGGCCGGGTTGGGGGGCGGCGGACCGCTGGCCAAAAGCCAGAGATTGTCCACGCTTGTCGTCTGCAAAGGGAGTTCATCTACTTCACCCAAGACATAGTTGGTCAGCCCGGGAGAAGATTGTAAATCGAAAAAGCTGTGGAGAGACGGCCGTCGCAGATCGCAGTCAACAAGAATTGTACGGCGTCCACTTTGGGCCATTGTCACAGCCAGATTGGCAACGGCCGTACTCTTATCATCACTTGCGGCCGGCGAAGTTACCACCAGGCTGCGAATGGGATTATCCAGACTATAAAAAGAAAGATTGGTGCGCAGCGTGCGATAAGCTTCGCTGACGGGTGACCGGGGGTCTTTGAGTGTAATTAAGCTCATGATAATAATTGACGATTGGCGATTTGCCCTCTTATGTTATAGCGTAAATCGTGAATCTTAAAGGTTATCTTTATTTGGGAATTGTACCAATAACCGGCACATCCAGATAGCGTTCAACATCTTCGCTGCGGCGCACAACGCCCGATTCAAACCATTCTAATAAAAATACAACAATCACGCCCAATAAGGCCCCAAAAATGAGGCCGGCTGCGGCATTGATTTTCCATTTGGGACGGTCTAAACCGGCCTGCGGATCGTCACGGAACTCAATGGTAATGCGGTCTTCCTGGCGGTTTTTGTCGTTTTCTGACTGCTGCCATTGAATTAACAAATTGCCCCAGGTGCGCGCGATGTCGTTTGCCAGGTTCGGATCGGAGTTTTCAACGGCCAGCGTTAACATCAGGCTCAGGTTGTCGGCTGCAACCTCCACATCGCCCAGAAGCTGCTGCGGCGTCATGTCTAACTGTAGCTCGTCAATCACAGCCTGAGCGCGATAGCTGCTGTAGAGCCACGCTTTGTACGGATCCAACAAGGTTTTAGCGGCCTGTGACTGGCCAAAATCGGTGCGTGACGGCCGTACCAGCAGGTTCAATGTCGATTTGTAAACTTCGGTTTGCATTTTACTAAAGCCAAAAGCAGCAACGGCCGTTAACACGGCCAGCAATATAATGATCCAACCGCGCTGCCGCAAAATGCGAAGGTAATCTTTAAATTCCACGTATGCACTCCTGTGAGAAAGCATTTCAGCCCGTCAGCCCGTCAGCGTCGCTTCGCTTAAGACTGAAGCGCTAACGTTTATTTTTTGGGTATCTCGCCCAAAATTGAAAGGCCTATCCGCTGCACTTCATCCCGATCGCGGATTGTCGGGTCTAAATATTCTACCAACAGCGCCAGACCTACCCCAACGGCCAGCGCCAATAAAATGCGCACCGGCAGATCGAGCTGGCTGCGAATGGCGGGGGGAATCTGGTTAATGACCGGTTGATCAAGCTGGATGATAACGGCCGTTTCGCCGCCCAACTGGGGCAAAGCACGAGCATTCTCATTGATCAAAACCCAAACCACGCCGTCCATCATCGCTGCCAGACTGTTGGCGTCCCCGGCGGTTAAAGAAAGGGTAAGCATGCTGCGCGCATTATCCGCCGCCAGCCCGCCCTGAATGGCGCCCGCCGGTATTTCAATCCCTTGCACAGCCAGATGGTCGCTGACAGCCTGCGCAAAATCGCCGCCTTGCGCCCAATCGGTCAGGCCGTTAACAATGTATTCCGAAGTCAACCAGTTGTAGTAGCGATCTTCGTCTCTCAGCGCAGCCGTTTCCGATGGTTCCTGTCCGACGATAAAACGCACGCCGCTGTTATAGGCTGGCGGCGCGGCGCGGTAGGTCAGCAAGCCAACCAGCAGCACAATGGCAGCCGGCAGCAGAACAAGCGGCCAACGACGTTTCAGGCGGGTCCAATATTGGCGTAATTCCATAATCAAGGGCAAGGCTGACGCAAAATTCTGCTTTCTGCGCGTTGTTTTTCTGCAAGCTTTTGTTCAACAAACTGTGTCAGGCTGCGTTTGAAAACGGCCGTATCAAAACGTTCGGCATGTAAGCGCACAAGCCCGGGATCAACAGAATTGGGATCAAAAGATTCCACGGCTTCAATAATTGCAGCCTCGGTCTGTTCGGTAAAAAATGCGCCCGTTTGTCCCGGCAGAACCGTTTCTAACGCGCCGCCGGCCGCATAGGCAATGACAGGTCTGCCCGAAGCCATGGCCTGCAGCGGCGCAATGCCAAAATCTTCTTCCCCCGGAAACATAAACGCCCGGCAGCGTGAAAGCAAATCGGGCAAATCTTCATCGGGCACGTACCCTAAAAATTCAATCGTCGGGCCGGCCAACGTTTCCAGACGTTCCCGGTCGCGCCCTGTTCCGGCGATGAGCAACGGCCGTTTCATTTTATTAAAGGCCTGAATCAATACGTCTATACGCCGGTAGGGAACCAAACGCCCAACCAGCAAATAATAATCCTCAACCCGGTTGGCCAGGTCAAAGCGGGTCGTATCAACCGGCGGGTAGATGATAGCGGCATCCCTACGGTATATCTTGGCGATTCTTCGACGAACAGTTTGTGATATAGCAATGAAATGATCAACCCGGTCGGCCGCCAGGCGATCCCAAACCCGTAATGATCTCAAAAATGGAGGCAGCATTTTGCGCGTAAAAATGCTCAGGTTTTCTTGCTCAGCATATTGATGGTAGCGCCAAACGTAGCGGGTGGGTGTTAAACAATAGCAGATGTGCAATGTTTCCGGTTCGGTAATGATCCCGTGGCAAAATCCGCTTTTATTGCTGATCACCAGATCATAGTCATAAAAATCAAATTGCTCAAATGCGGTCGGATAAAGTGGAAAATAAAGCTGCTGGCGTTTATGCGCCAACGGAAGGCGGTCAATAAATGATGTGCGAATATCCCAATCCTGCCAATGCGGCGGCATGCCATCACGCCAATAAAGTGATGTGTAAACGGGCGCATCAGGATAAATTGTCATTAATGTTTCCAACACATCCTCTGCGCCGCCTATTTGATTAAGCCAATCGTGTACCAATGCCGCCTTCATTGCCGCGAATTATACTCAAAACGTTGAAGGCAGGCACTTGGCACACATCTGGTTAAGAATTCACAAAAAAACGGCCGCTCAACTGGTGAACGGCCGTTTCTTGCATCTCTGGCGTCAGGAGATTGGAGGCTTTTACAAGCCTTGCCAGAGCGTAGCAACAATACTAGCTGTGATTAAGCATCTTTGATGATGATTTCTTCTTCGTCAAACGCATTTGCCTTGGCGGCCGGCACTGTTTCTTCCGGCATAATGATGGCGAGGATGAAGTAAAGCACCAACCCCGTGCCCTTTCCCAAGATGGTTAAAAGCACAAATGCGAGACGTACAAATACCGGATCGACATTGATGTATTCAGCAATACCGGCAGAGACGCCCAAAAACATGCGATCATTTGATTTGCGTACCAATCGTTTTTCTTTCATCGTTATAACCTCCAACGAAAATTGCTTCCATAATAGTATCAAGTAACTATCAATAATTACGTGACCTTTGTTTAAAAGTTGCAGCCGCTAATCTTTCAGGTTCTCGTTTGACGGATCTGATTTAGATTTGGAAACGGCCGTGTTTCCACCCGAATGCCGGTTTCGCCAAATGATCACCAAACCAAAAATAATCAGGAATACCGGCCAAAATTGTAAAATCCCGCCAAAGCTACTGAATGCTGCCCCAAACACGACAAACATAATTGCGCTGATCAACAGCAGAATGCCGCCTGCTTTGGCAGCATCCCGCGCCGCCGGATCAAGCCGCGCCATAATAATCAAACCAATTCCAACAAACCCGGGGATAAGCGCCCAAATATACGCCCAACTTTCCCAATTACCGGTCAGGTTTTGGTAATATAGAATCGTTCCAATTCCACCTACAATCGAGCCGGGAATAGCCAGGGCTGGTAAACCGGCCACCGCGCCAACTAAAAAAAGTATTCCAATTCCAATGATGATAAGCGGCCAATGTTGCTCCACGTTTAACCAATCGGCCAGTCCGGGAAACATTTGCAACAATAAAAACAGGCCCCCAACCAGAATCAGGATGAGACCGCCAACAATTGAACTGCGACCTTTCATGGATGCCTCCTCGTTTTACTCAGGACGCAATCGTAATGCATCCTGCAACTCTTTTACATGTGTAAACAACCAAAAATTTTTGCTAAGCAGCAATTTTCGGGAATCTCGTTATCTCATTATTCTATACGTATAAATCAGATATCAGTCGCGGGATCATCCGTACAAAATGATTTCCAGAAAGCAGGCAGTATTCCCGAGCAAGTTCTCTGAGGAATGTGCATGATCCCAAAACAGTGTCATTCACCATGTCGCACAGCGTTTAAACGCCATGCTATAACGAAAGAACCCCTGGAATTTTTCAAATTCCAGGGGTTCTTTCAACTGCCAATTGGAGACAGTTCATCAAGCGCCAGGTCCAGTTACTTAGGATTTGAAGGTTTTTTTGCCAAGAACGACTAGGGTCCAAACATATCCAGCACCGGCGCGTATGAGCAGCGACAGCCATTTGGATGAGAGCAACCTTCAATAGGTAATTCAGGAACCGCATCGAAGTCATAGGCGCCAGACATCACATTACACGCCGGGCAGCAATCAGCATTCGAGAGGATTCGCACTTTTGTTGCGATGCCGCCCTTTCGAATATTATCCAGGGCATTCTTTTGTTCGGTTCTTTTGTCAACGCTATATGAGTTTGCCACAATACACTCCTATTAAAATCAATTCATTATCAAGAATTTTACAGCCTGCATGCAGAAAAACAAACCAATCAAGCCCAAAGACCGGTTGGGCCGGTTTGAGTGCGCAAAGCAACCATTTTGCCGGTTCCAATTTGTTCGGCATAATGCGCTAACTGTTCACACTGAACCGCCAGACGATCAAAAGTCGGTTCATCAAGCAGCAGCAGTTCACAATCTTCAGCGGCTCGATAGGTTGCAGCATATGGCAAGTCAGCAAACAGAGCGAATTCGCCAAAATGCTCGCCCGGTCCTAAACGGCCGTTTTCCTTTTCCTCGCCATTCATCTTTAACGACACCACAACCTCTCCCTCGGCCACAATAAACAAGTAACTGCGCGCCTGCCCCTGCTGAACAATGACCTCCCCAGCGACATAAGCGCGTCTTTCCAGGCGAGCGTCAACCGTTGTCAACTGCTGTGGACTCAAACCGGAAAACAACGGCATCTTGTGCAGCAGCGCCCTTTCAGCCGCATTCGTCTGCACCTGACTTGCCAGGGTGGTGTCCGCACGCCAAAGAGGATCAAACTGCGCGCGTTCAATCGAAAGCAACTCAACCAGTGTCAAAGCGCGGTATGTTGCACTATAGCTGCCTGTATCCAGCAAAGCGCGCATGCCAAAATAACCGGCGCGCGTGAGTTCGGCAATCGGCTCGCCATCGCGCATCACTTCAACATTCCCTTCGACTATTAAATAAAATGTGTCGGCCTCCTGCGCCTCCCTTGCCAGTAGCGTGCCTTGTGGGAAGGTTTGTTTACGCATTAAATCCAGAAGTTCCAGCGTTGATTGATGGTCAAAACCTGCAAAAATGTCTGCCTGACGAATCAGTTGCGCTTCCTGGTTGCGCGCCCGGATGAAACCTTGTGCAAGCTGTGTACCCCAAACGGACGCCGCCAGCACATATCTCCCCAATGTTTCCGCCTCAAGCCAGGGTAGGCTGTCATACGCTGCCTGTCCGGCTTGATGGGTGAAAACATCACCGGCCAAATCATCCAGGCGGTCAATGATGAGCAGCAGTTCCTGCTGAAAATTGGCGGCCAGTTCTGCAACCGGCGCTTTGGCGTCGGGAAACGCCCGGTGCGCCAGTTCCTGCCGGATTCGGCTAAGCGGACGCCGCCCAAACACAGGCTCATAGGCAGCAAACAGCGCAAGCCGAAAGTGTTGGTATGCTTGAACTAAGCGCTGTCTTTCCCCCCAAGCGTGCGCGTCCACTTCAATTTCTGCCTGCCGATCAAACTGCGCCATTGTTCCTAAAAGCCAATATAGCACACCGGCAAAAAGCCAAACAGCCAAGACCGGCAATGCCAAATCGGGCCAGAGAGCCAACCAGGGCAGCGTCCATATGCCCACAAGCAAAATCAGCCAGGGCAGCGCAAACCGCGTGCGCCAGAAGTTGAGCAAAAGCGGCGTGAGGGCCACGCAGCCCGCTGTGATCAAGAACATAACCGTCAAAGAAACAACTGGATCGGCGCCCAAGTTGAACAACAGCCCGCCGCTGATCAGACCCATAATTATAAATGCGCCCATCCCGAATAAATCATTTTGCGTCAAGGGAGACGGCCGAACCGTGAACCAGGCGACAATACCGCAAGCCAAAAACGCCCCGCCGGCCAACAGCAAGCCTGCATACCGCCATAAGATCAAACTCTCTGCAGACCAGGCCAGCGCCTGCCCGCCAACGGCAGCCGTCAGCGCCCACAGCCCCCATTGCAGCCGTGACCCGACCAACTGCAGCCCAACGCCGCCAAAGGCAGCAGTGGCAGCCAGATACAGCAGCCAAAGAAAGAATGTTTGCCATAAACCAGCCTGCGGCAGCAAACCCAAGAGCTGCCAGATCAAGGGAATGAACACTGCGAGCGGCGCTCCAACGAGCAGCGCCAATGTGACAGGGCGAGCGAGATACTTCCGCCGCGCCAGCCATTCCAATCCGACCCGCAGGCGCGCCCATCCATATTGGAAAAGGAAATAAACCGGCGGAATCACAAGAACGGCCGTTGCCAGCAGCACCAGCCAGCGCCCCCATATGCCAACCTGCCACAAAAATTGAACCAGCGGCGCGAAGCGCGTACGCCAGAAATAAAACACAAGTCCGAGCGCTGCCAAACTATAGAGCAGCGCCAGCGCGCCATAGACCATTAGGATGCGTTCTTCCTTGCCCAGGCTGCGCCAAAAACGGCGCGGAGTACGAAATTCACGCAGGCGCGGGCGCAGATCGACGCGCCAAAAATAAAACGCGCGCCGCCGCAGGTTTGGCATATCCAACCAATCCATGAGCATGAAGTAGGCGTCCAACTCCAACAGCGGATTCAGGTTTACGAGCACGCTTAGAAAAGCAAGGAATCCAAATTGGTAGATTAAGGTTGCAAAAGGTTGTGGCGCAGAAACGGCCGTTAACACAATGCCCGCCAATCCGCCCAGCAGCAAACCTGAATAAGGCCCGACCCAGGAGACAAAAATCCGCTCCCGCCGCGGCTCAAGCCAGACATCCCGCGTATCCACATAAAAGGCCGGCAGCCCCCAATAAATCAGAAACCCTCCCCGATTCAGTTGGCGCCCGGCTCGTTTGACGGCTAACCCATGCGCCATTTCATGAATGCCAATGATTAACAGATTGATGGTAAGCAGCGTAAGCAAGCCCCACACACCATTGTCGAATACCGTATATTGCTGGTTCCACACCAAACGAGCAAACAATGCTCCACCAACAATAATTAACAGCAGAAGCAGCGACTGCGCCCAGGGCAAAAACAACCATCCCAACCAGCGGTAAAGACGCGTAAAAATCGGGTCCAGGCCTTCAATTTCCCATTTGCTTTGGAAAAAAGCTTTTATCAGACGCCTGCCGCGGCTCTCCGGCGCGCGGCGCGCCAGCTCATTTGCGGCCTGGGCATAGATGCCAACCGGGGTTTCCTGCAAAAAAAAGCCCTCTTTCAGCTCGGATATCAGGCGGGACAAACGACCAATCGGCAGCGTGCGGAAGCGCGCAAAACAGTAAAACAACAAATCCTTAACTGTTTTTTGTCCATTCATCTGCCACCAAACGACGATATCCGCTTCACTTAGACGGATGTAGGTTCTGGTATGGGGGTTTTTTAGAACGTAATAGGGTTCTTCGCCATCATCCAGCCGGGCGATAACCACTTCCGGGTTGCGGGTGGGTTTGTATTGTTTTGGATCAATTGCCGCTGCGACGTTTTGCCAGAAGATACGGCCGTTGCTATTATCGTCCATGCGCTAAGTCTAGCACGAGGCAAAAGATTCTCGCAGAGAAACGGCCGATTTCCTGCGCATCAAAATTTGAAGAACCCTCTGCGGTTTACTTCAGACAATGCTATAATGCTGATGTAATTCACAAATAATTTTTTGATTACAACAGCCTGGAGTTGTGTGAATTACTTGAGGAAACTGCGGATTTTGAACGCATTTGTTTTCAAAATACTTTCCGCAGTTTACCCAACAGTACACGCCAGGAATCGTTAGCAAAAGGAAAAAGACATGGGCTTTCTCAAAAAATTATTTGGCGGTGAAAAAAAACAACCGGGAGAGAACGTTGACACCCGCGGCGTTTACTTTTACGTCCAGTGTGACAACTGCGGAAGCTGTGTACGTTTGCGCGCCGACAAAGAATATGATCTGGTGCGCGAAGACGGTGGTTTTGTATGGCATAAAACCATTGTTGACAACCGCTGCTTCCGCCGTATGCCGACATTCGTTAATCTTGACAGCCGTTACAACGTCGTCCATGCCGAAATCACAGGCGGCAAATACATCTCCGAGAGCGCGTATAATACCTGGCTCAACCGCGATCAAAACCCGGAACCGGAAGACGGCAGCGAGTCAGGGGATAAAACCGAAACGGATGCTTAATACGCTGTGAGCAGTCAGCTTTATGAACACATCCGAACCTGTTACAGTATACAAATCAAATTTTTGCCCGCATTCCTTAATGGTGGAGCGTTTTCTGAAGCGCAACCAAATCCCCGCGACATTTGTCAACATCGACGGGAACATGGAAGCGAAGCGTGTTGTAATGGCCTTGAACAACGGCTATGCCAGCGTCCCAACCCTTGTTTTTCCTGATGGCGACCAGCTAACAGAACCATCTTTCACGCAGTTGCGCGTGAAACTAGGCATACAAACGCCCAGCCTCACAGCACGGCTGAAAGCATTATTCGGCCGTTGATGCCCTTCAATGACAACCCCTTCAAGTACAAATTCCTGGCCTGTCACCATTATTCGCAGCGCCAAACGCAAAAAAACCGTCAGCGCCAAACTTGTTGATGGCGCGCTTGTGGTGCGCGCACCGGCCAGGATGAGCGATGCCGAATTGGCGCCGGTCATCGAAAATTTGCAGCGCCGCATGCAAAACCGCATGCAGCCTATGGATTTAACCGATAGCGATTTAAATCAGTTGGGGCAGGAATTAAACAAACAATATTTTGACGGCAAGCTGCGCTGGCAATCGATCCGGTTTGTGACCAACCAAAACACACGCTTTGGGAGCTGTACCCCGGCCAATGGAACAATTCGCATCAGCCACCGCCTGGTAGATATGCCGCGCTGGGTTTTGCGGTATGTGGTAATGCACGAGATTTGCCACCTGGTCGAAGCCAACCACAGCGCGCGCTTTTGGAAACTGGTTAATCGCTACCCGCTCACCGAACGGGCGCGCGGTTATTTAATGGCAGCCGGGTTGGAAGAAATCAGCGCAGAGTAATGTTGTCGGGTTAGTGACAGATCATTTGTGGTAATTTTCATTATTGAGGATGGTAAAAGCGCGGTAAAGTTGTTCCAGAAACAGGACGCGAGCTAATTCATGCGGAAAAGTGAGCCTGGAAAGGGAGAGTTGGGTGTGAGCCGCCGCAATGACCTCATCTGAAAAACCAAGCGGGCCGCCAACCAAAAAAACGATACGGCCGTAACTCTCCACCCTCTTCTTGATAAACCCCGCCAGTTCAGGACTCGTCATCTCTTCCCCATCAGACGATAAAAGCACAATATGGCGGGACTTAGCGGCCGCTTTCAGCAGTTGCGCCCCTTCTTGCTGCATCGCGACGCTGTCCGGCTGACCCCGCCCCACCACATCCTTGACTTCAACCAGTGAAAATTTGGTGTACCTTGTCAGGCGTTTGATATATTCCTGCTGGGCGCTTAACCACATCTTTGTGCGCATTTTGCCAACAGCAGCCAACGTGATCTG
This sequence comes from uncultured Chloroflexia bacterium, assembly GCA_963701435.1. Taxonomy (GTDB): domain Bacteria; phylum Chloroflexota; class Anaerolineae; order Promineifilales; family Promineifilaceae; genus JAACFF01. The sequence continues at coordinate 150,002 of CAVPAL010000008.1, forward strand.
TCCAAAGGTTTGAGCCATATCCTATCTATTTTGTGGGGGTTATTTTTGACAGTTGTTCAGGTAATTGACAGAAAAAAAACAAAAATAGAGGTCGTGAAAAATCTGCCAATTCCGCGAGGAAACCGCAGATTTCTGACTCGTCTAATTTTCAAGAATATTCTGCGGCTTAGCTAAGACGCCGGGCAGTTCTTCCAGCCGGCTAATTTCAGCGCATGGCTTCAGACCGGGCGGCATGACAAACCGCTCACTTGAACGCATATAGATCGCCTGCATGCCGACCTGCTGCGCGCCGACCAGATCATTCGCCGGATCGTCGCCAATGAAAACGGCCGTTTCCGCTTCGGCCCCTAACTCATCCAACACATGCCAAAATGGGTCTGGGTTAGGTTTCCATTTGTCCACATCGGCCGAAAACAACAGCGCATCAAAATAATCCGCCAGCCCAAAGCGTTCCAGATCGTCGATATGCGCCGCGCCGGTAAACATCGTATTCGACAGCAGCCCAATTTTATACCCCTGCGATTTGGCATAGGCCAGGGTTTCTTGCGCCCCCGGTAACGGCCGTGCCTGGTCACAAATCGCGCGCTGGTATAATTCGGCCGCATCTGCCACAGCCTCGGAAGCGACGCCGCCAACCCGGCAAACCGCTAAAACGTCCGTTAGCAAATCTACCAACCGCAAATTTTTCTCGCCGCGTATCGCCATCTGCCAGCGACCCGGCAGCATCTCGAATCCCGTATCGCGGAATGTTTCAAACGCCGGCAAACGCGCCCCCTGCTGCGCTAAAAACGCATACGCAGCCTTAAAACCCGGCGTTTCTAACGCCGGCCAGGTTGCATATGGTCCGGCATACTCAATCAACGTTCCGCCTAAATCAAAAATTAGCGCTTTAATCATTTTCCTCCAGTTTTGCGACCGTCACGCCTGCGCCGCCTTCACCATCTTTTCCCTCTTCCCAGGATTGCACATGGCTGTTGCGCGCCAGGGCCTTGCGCACACCTTCACGCATCCGCCCCGTGCCTTTACCGTGGATAATGCGCACCCATGGCAGCCGGGAAAGAAAAGCAGAATCCAGATATCGATCCAGCTCTGCAAGCCCATCCTCAACGCGTTTACCGCGCAAATCCAGTTCCAGCCCGGGTGACGCCGCCGGCGCAGCCATAAACGTCTCCGGTTCTTGCTCTACCGGCCGTCCCTTAAACTCCAGATCGCGCAGTTTGGCGCGCATCTGCATGCGTCCAATTGCGATCATTGCTTCTTTTTTATCTAAGGAAACAATCTCCCCTTTTGTATCCAGCGATTTAATCATGACGGTGTCACCCACCTGCAGATCGCGCCGTTTATGCTGCGTCTCTTTTTTCGCTTTGCGCTCGGTTGTAACCTTAATATGCGGCGCAACATGGCTTTCCTGTGCTTGTTCAAGGACATCCACCTCGACGCCAATTTTTTTAAGCTGGTTGACAGAAGCTGCATCCCGAATCTTAGAACGCACTGCGCGAATTTCCTCACGCAAATCCTCTAGTTCAGCAGCCGACTGCTCGCGCGCTGCATCCAGAATTTTTTGGCGATCTTTTTCAAGCTCGCTTAGACGCTTTTGCAATCTATCGCGGGTCGCTTCTGATTCGCGCAAAGCCAGCCGGGTTCCGGCCTCTTCCGCCTCCATCTTTTCGCGCAGTTCATAAATTGAGGCCAGCATATCTTCCGCTTCGTGGCTGTCCGCGCCAACCAAATGCATGGCGTCATCCAAGATTGTCTCATCCAGTCCCAGGCGGCGCGCAATCGCAAACGCGTTAGAACGCCCCGGAATGCCAATGCTCATTTCATAAGTTGGTGAAAGCGTTTCAATGTCGAACAAAAGCGAGGCGTTCGTCGCGCCGGCCGTCTGGCTGGCGTACACTTTCAATTCAGGATAGTGGGTCGCCACAAACGTGGTCGCGCCTTTGTCGCGCAAAAAGGTCACGATCGACTGCGCCAGCGCTGCGCCCTCAGACGGATCTGTGCCGGAACCCAACTCATCCAGCAGCACCAGGGAATGATCATCCACGTCCGCCAAAATGCGCGTAATGTTGGTCATGTGCGCCGAAAAGGTGGAGAGGCTTTGTTCAATCGACTGCTCATCGCCGATATCGGCGAAAACATTATCAAAAATGGTCAGGCGCGCCTCAACAGCAGGTAAATGTAAGCCGGATTGGGCCATCAAAACCATCAACCCGACGGTTTTCAGACTGACAGTTTTCCCCCCGGTATTGGGGCCGGTGATCAGAACGGTAAAAATATCATCATCCAGCGTCAGGTTTGTGGGTACAACCGTGTGCGGATCCAGCAGCGGATGGCGCGCGCCTTTAATCCAGATGGTAGAGCCTGGGTGCAGATTGGGGGGCGGCGGCGTCCATTTTTTTTGCTGGTTGGCATGTTTGGGTGGTTTGGGCGACGCAAAGTTGCGCCATTGCACAAACTCAGGCGTCACGGCGTCCGTGATTTGGGCGTAATGAGCGCGGGCAAATATCAGGTCAAGTTCCGCCATACGCTCAACGACGCGCTTGATCGCATCCCCTTGTTCCGCAATTTTGGCCGACAATTCACGCAAAATACGGTTGATTTCTTCTTGTTCACGCAGCTGCAGGCCGCGGTATTCGTTATTGAGCTCAACGGTAGCCAGCGGTTCAACCCACAAGGTTGCGCCGCTGCCGCTGTGGTCATGGACGATGCCTTTAATACGCCCTTTGGCGTCAGCGCGCAGGGGAATTACGTAACGGCCGCTTCTCTGGGTCACGATTGGGTCTTGCAAATATTGGTTGAGGCTGCTGTTGAGGATGCGCTGCAGTTTATCCTGGATACGGCCGTGTACCACGCGCTGATCCTGCCGAATTTTAGCCAGCTTACTGCTGGCGCTGTCCAAAACCTCTCCACGCTCATCAATCGTCTGGTTGATTGCCGATACAATACCCGGACATTCTTCAATCAAACCGGCAATGTCGGCCAGATGGCGGGCCTCATGCTCCAGCTTTAACAACTGGCGACGCAAATTACGCGCTGCACTGATGGTCGCCGCTGTCGCCTGCAAATCTTCAGCCGGCAGCGTAAATCCACGCTCGGCGTTATCAACCGCTCGGCGCACGTCGCGCGCGCCGCCAATCGTGATACTTGTATGCTGCTCAAACATGAGCACAGCTTCGTGCGTTTCGGCCTGCCAGCGCTGGGCGTCGTAGAGATCTGTCGTCGGCAGCAAATTTAGGGCCAATTCTTCACCGGCGCTAAAGCTGGTGTAGCCGGCCAGGATTTTGCGCACTTTATTAAATTCTAGCGTTTGTAATGATTTCAAGTCCATTGTGCAAATTCAGTAGATCTAAAATCTGATACCAATGACACAAATAACACATAATTTGTGCTGCCTATTGCCAAAGTCTCCAATGAGCAGCTTCCGGGAAGTTGGTTTTCATTTATGGTGGAGGGCCGCAGGGCATGATGTCTCTCCTGAAAATAGCCTCCCGGAGGTTTCGTTTATGATGAGCGTTCCCGATGAAAACCTCCGGGAGGTTGGTTTTCATCGCTTTTGGTGTGCGGAACGCTCATGTCAACTCCTAACAAAGTAAATGCCAAGTATAGCTTAAACTTGGGGACCCTGCAGAAAAGGATTTTATAATCGGGTTGGTAAGCGCATCTATTTAAGCTAAAATGCCCTGATTTTGAGCGAACTACAGAAAAGACTTTAAATTTAATCAGGTTGGAAATCTGTGGTTTCGGCAAGCTTGCAAAAAGTTTTTGTAAAACATCTTGCAGGCTTCTTTGAGGAATCAACTATTTATGAGCAGCGTGGTAAACGACCCGGTCATCACATTTCGAGATGTCAGCAAACGTTTCACTTTTTCCCGTGATCAGCCTCAATCTGTGCTGGAATCGGTAATTTCAGCCTTTCATTTACAACGTGGGCGTCGTTCACAGCAAAATTTGTGGGCCATACAAAACGTGAGCTTTGACGTTTTGCCAGGCCAATCGTTGGGCATAATCGGCCGTAACGGCAGCGGCAAAAGCACCCTTCTCAAACTCATGGCGCGCATTTTACGCCCCAGTTCCGGCCAGGTTATGGTGCGTGGGCGCGTCAGCGCCCTGCTCGAGCTTGGGGCCGGTTTTCACCCCGATCTAACTGGTCGCGAAAATATCGCGCTCAATGCTTCGGTTTTGGGGCTGAGCGAAGCTGATGTCACCCGATATTATGACTCCATTGTTGATTTTTCTGAACTGGGCGAGTACATCGATATGCCGGTAAAACATTATTCATCCGGCATGTATATGCGTCTCGGGTTCAGCGTCGCGATTCATGTCAATCCCGATATCCTGATTGTGGATGAAATATTGGCGGTCGGCGACCAGGCCTTCCAGATGAAATGCATTGATCGCATCAATGACCTCAAGCGTCAAGGGGTTACTATCATCATGATCAGCCATAACCTGGACGTGATTCGCAAATTATGCACGCATCTAATCTGGTTGGAACATGGCAAAATGCACAGCAGCGGCTTAACAGCCGAAGTCGCCAATGAGTATCAGTCATATTCTAATGAAGCGATGGGCCGCCAGCTCGTACAGGAGTCGGAAACCGGCGCATATCGCCGCTGGGGCAATCGGGATATTGAAATTACTGGCGTGCGTTTTTTGGATGGCGCCGGAAAACCAGTCAATATCTTCAAAACCGGCGATGCAATGACTATCGAGATGGCCTTTGTGGCCCACAAGCCGGTCATGAATCCAGAATTTGGTCTGGCAATTTTCCGGCAGGATGGCATTCACATGAACGGCCCAAACAGCCAAATGGGCGGTTTGGAGATGGGCGCTGTTGAAGGCGCAGGGGTGGTAAGCTATCATATTCCGAACTTGCCGTTCTTGCCGGCCCGATATCAGGTAACAGCCGCTGTCCATGACAGCCGAATTTCACTCGCCTATGATTATCATGAACAGGGGTTTGCGTTTCGTGTTGTCGGAGGGGAGATTAGCGAAGAATATGGTTTGATTGCGGTGCCGGCAATATGGTCATGGCAGCCGGGAGCCTCAGAAAATCAACCGGCTGCTATGCTTGCTCCCCAAATTTCATAAAGGTTTCCATCTATGTGGTCTGCCGTGATACCGGCGACAACCGTGGCGCTGGCCTGGTTCTTTATTGTGCTGCTCGGATTTTTAGCGGTTGTTGTACCGGCCGGCTGGGAGTATTGTGCAGTGGATTGCCGACCAGAAACGGCCGTTGTTCATCTTGCTCTTGATCACCTTACTCGTGCGCCTGGCGCCCATGTTGTTACTGCCCGTTGGCGCGCGCTATGACATTGACTCTTTTCAACTGGTGGGAGAAGCATTATTACGCGGAGAAGATATTTACACGTCGCCGGCTCGCACCCGCCACCCTTATCTGCCGCTGCAAATGTATTGGATTGGCATGGCGTGGTGGGGATCGCTGCAATCCGGACTGCCGCTGGCAATGTTGGTAAAGATTGCGCCGCTGCTGGCTGATATTGGGCTGACGGCTTTGATTTTTGTGACCTACCGGCGTTGGCAGAAAGGGTTGGTAACGGCCGTATCCTTTGCGCTGCTCTATGCCCTAAACCCCGTTAGCCTGCTGGTCTCTGCCTATCACGGCCAGTTTGACGCCATCAGCGTGCTGCTGCTGGGACTGGCCTGGTTCACCTGGCATTTCGGCCGTCGCCTTGGCCAATCAAGCGCAGCGCTTGGTTTTGCAATTTTAAATAAAACCTGGCCGGTCGTCTTCCTGCCGATTGTGCTTATCCGTCTGCATAGTAACCGCCAGCGGCTGATTTATACGCTGATCGCTGTGGGCATTCCAATGGGTTTGATCCTGTTCTACCTGTGGGTTTTTCAAGCCAGCCCAGCGCCGCTGCTGCGGCGCGCCCTTTTGCATACCGGCGTGGCCAATTACTGGGGCGTATCAGCCATTTTGGACGTTACTAACAAAATCACCCCCTTTTTCGCACCGGCAGCCGAGTTTTATTACGCCGGCCGGCGTTTCTGGCTGCTGCTGGTCGGGCTGCTCTTGCTGTGGGCGACGCGCCGGCAAAGCGCGCTGGATGCACTGCTGACCATTATTTTGGGTGAATTTGTCGTGACGGCCGGATTGGGTATCCAATGGCTGCTGTGGATCGTGCCTTTTGCCATCCTGGCGGGTCAAACTCGCTGGTTAACCTGGTATACTCTAACAGCGTTGTTAATGATGCTCGCTCAGTTGTACGGGCTGCATCTTTATCCCTGGAGCTACCAATTACTTGACCAGGAAACAGCCACGATATTAATTCAGTTAACGGCCGTTCCTGCCTGGATTGTCGTGCTGCTTTGGAGCATTCAACGTCTGAAAATCATAAGATTATCCCAACCTTCACGTTTTTCAGGTTGATAATAATACGGTTTCTGGTTTACAATTTTGAAATATTTTTCGGCAAGGAGTTTTTGCGTGAGCAAACGTTTATCACATTATTCAATTTTAATACTTTTAAGTGTCATTACTGTTGTAACAACGCAGTGTGCTGCAAAACCTGCAGAAGCAACAGCAACGCCTCCGGCGGTAACTTCCACAATAGCTGCTTCTTCAATCTTACAAGAGGTTGAAACAGCTACCGCGTTGCTTGAATCAACAACCACTGAAGTGGCCACTTCAGTGACCGCCACAGATGTCCGAAACGCGACCACACCAACGCCTGTGCTCATACCGACAACAGGCCCGATGCCCAGTCTAGAACCAACTGAAACACCTTCCGGAACCACATTCATACCTACGGATCAACTGGCCAACTGCCGCTACGGCGTCAATGCCTTGGACACCGGTAACACCTCCGCCCAGGTACAGGTTGTTGATGATTTGGGCTTGGGCTGGTATTTCACGTATGAAGCTTACACCGTTCCCGATGAACCATCCAATGGGGCCAAGATGACGCGCGTGATTCACACTCACCAGAATAAAGATAGCAATGGAAACTATTTATCCAGCTACTACACCAGGCCGCCGCTGAATGCCCAACTTGGAAACTATATTAGCAGCAATCCCAACGAATTATGGGTAATCGGCAACGAAATTGAGCGTATCGGTCAGGGTGAAATCTTCCCGGATATGTATGCTGAGGCGTATCATGAAATTTATAATTTTGTGAAGAGCCATGATCCAGGCGCCCGCATTGGGATGGGTCCTTTGGTGCAAACCACCCCCAACCGGCTGCAATATTTGGATCTGGTATGGCAGGCGTATTTGGATAAATACGGCAGCCCGATGCCAATTGATGTCTGGACCACACATTTGTATATTTTGCCTGAAGTCGAACAGGATGGCGTCACGCCCAACAACATTGCCAGCGTAGCGCTGGGAACCGACCCAACGCTCGGCAAACGCGTCAGCGATGGGTCGCCGCTATCCTGCCCGAATGAAGATGTATATTGTTTTGCCGAGCATGATGACATGAGCATATTCAATCAGCAGATTCGCGATTTGCGCCAGTGGATGAAAGCGCATGGCGAGCAAAACAAACCATTGATCTTGTCAGAATTTTCTATTTTGTTCCCGTACATTTTAGATCCCGGCAATTCCTGTTTCTTACAAGATGAGTTAGGCGCCTGCTTCACGCCACAGCGCGTCTCTAACTACATGGAGAGCGTTTACAATTACCTGCGCGATACAAAAGATGGCTCCATCGGCTACCCAATGGATGACAATCGTCTTGTGCAGCAGTCTGCCTGGTACGCCGTCTACTCCAACGGCGCAGGCGACGCCAGCAATCTTTATAATGAATCAATCACAACCCAAACACAAATGGGAACCACAATGACCAATTATGTGTGGAATGAAGCGGTGTATTATGATCTGCTCGTTGAGCAGGCTGATGACGTGGCTACGTTTACAAATGGCGGCGGCACAGCCTCGGCCGAATTAAGCGTCACATTCCGCAATAAAGGCAACATGAACATTACCGATCCCTTTAAGGTTACTTTTTACGCCGATTCAAACCTGACGCAGGTTATTGGCTCGACAACCGTCACACCCGAGGTTTTGGGCTGCGCCATCAGCGGCTATGAAGCCAGCGTGACCTGGTCGGATCTGGCGCCGGGTAAATATTATTATTGGGTTTTGGTGGACAGTGAAAATGCAATTCCAGAAAATCCGGGCGGCAACAATAATAACATTGCAACTGGCATGGTTTTGGTCAATCCCAAGCAGGTGATGCTGCCGGTGGTAAAACGCTAAATCTTAGCTTACGCGCGGTAAAGGATCCAATAATAACTGAATATCAAAATGACCCCCGCAGCGGCCAGAATAAAAGCCCAAATGCGGGGGCTTTTCTGTCGCCGAATAAAAGCGGCAAAGCCGAACAAAACTCCCAAAAACATGGCCGCCGTCAGCAAGCTGCCAATATGCTGGCCGGGCCAGATTTGGCGGCGGAAAAGGTAATCCAGGGGTGAATCAGGCGCTATCAGCAGATCAAACGGCCGTTTCAACCCTTCCCACGCCAGCACTCCAAAATCACGCCAAAAAGTAGTCAAAGGCGCATCTTCCCAGCGAAAAGTGGGCGTCATGCTTAACGGCCGGCCGCCAATCCGCGCCGCCAGCCCAAAGCGCAGCAGCACCCATTGGTGCAAAGCCAGCAGCAACCCCAAGATAACGGCCGTTACGGCGCGCCAGCGCTGCGGCAGCCAGGCCAAAAAAGCAGCATAACCAATCACCAAAATCGGCAGTTCACTGGTAAAGCGGCGCGGCCCAAAGCCGGCCCCTGCAAACCAATCGCGCGTACTGGCATTGATATACACTTCAAGCAGCAAAACCAGCAGCAAAGGCCACGTAAACGGCCGTTGCGCTCGCGGCGCCGCCAGCAAACCCCACACAACCAGAAAAAAAACCGGCATCCACGGCAGCAAACCGCGAAATGAAGAAAACAACAGCGGCCACAAAAATGGTGCGCGCCAATCAATAAAGGATTCCCCCTGTGGAATAGTAACAAAACTGCCGTACAGCACCCTCCAAACCGCCATTTGCAGCCCAAAAACCAGCAAAGCCGCGCCGCCCACTAAAAGCAGGTGCCGACAGGCGCGCCATAAATTTCGCTTGCGCTGCTCCGCAGACCCACTTAACCACAGATAAGACGCCGACAGGCCGGGCAGCGCCAGATACATCAAATTTTGCCAGCGCACCAGTCCCGCCAGGCCGATAACCACCCCTAAAACCACTGCCTGCAGCGGCGGCGCCCACGCATTAATCTGCTTTGCCCAAATAAAAACGGCCAGCGCTGTCACAAAAGCGGCCGTGGCGTGAGAATACATGGGATCGCGAAACTGGTAATGCAGCAGCGGCGTAGCGACCATCATAGTCAACGCCGCCGCCAGGGCCAGACTGCTTTTGCTTACGCGCCTTGCAAGCAAATAGCTCCACCAGAATGCCAGGAATCCCAGCAGCGCCGAAAAGATAGAAAGATGACTGGTAAAAAATAGCTCATAGCCGCTTGGCGCGCCAACCGGTAGCAGCGTGGGCCAGATTGCCGCGACCAGCCGCAGCAGCGCCAGCCCGGGCAGCCACAACAATCCGTTGCCCATCGGGAACAGGTTCACCACGTAGCCGCTGTCTGTAAACACCCGGTCAAACTCTTTGGCGATAAAATCCGGGCTGGCAATTGCATATGAAAGCTGGAAATCATTCTCGAAGTGCAAATCCTGGTCAAACAGCGCCGAACGCGTATAAACGTAGTAGGAGATGGCGTCCCAGGTTGGCGGACGGATCGAAAACAACAAGGCCCATAAAATCAAAAAAGCCCCGGCCAAAATCAGAAAATGACGCCGCTTTGTTTCCGCAAAAAAAACCATACAATAACCAAACAGGTAATTGGCAGAAAGTTTTCGGAAAACTTGTTTGACATAATCTGCCAATTCCTTGAGGAAACCGCAGATTTCTACGTGTTTTATTTCTAAATATTTTCTGCGGTTCACCTAATCTCGAAATGTGATGTTGGCGAAGTATATCAAAAAAGCAGTCGCTTTCGTATTGCCCTGCCAACGTAGCCGACGAACATCGACTTTACGGTTCGCATCTGAGATTTCAATCACCAGACATGATATGGGCGCTAAGAGAGTGTTTTTGTTTGTAGTAACCGCTTCAGCGGTGGGCAACCCGGAGGTCGCAGACGACTAAAGTCGTTACTAAAACCCCAAATGTTTTTCTTAACATCTATAACATCAAGAAATAGTGGTATGAATCCCTATTTCTGGCTACCATACTGCTCATATGAGTGACGAAAGTTTGCCGGCTGTAACCTTGATTGTGCTAAACTATAACGGCCGTTTCCTGTTAAACGCCTGCCTGACTGCTCTGTTGAACCTGGATTACCCCCACTTTGAAGTCATCCTGGTTGACAATGCTTCCAACGATGATTCGATCAGCTTCGTGAAGCAACATTTCCCCCGGGTCGCCATCATCCTCAATAACGACAACCGTGGTTACGCCGCCGGAAACAATGCCGCCTTACGCCAGGTGCAAACCCCCTTCGCTATACTCGTCAACCCCGATATCGTCGTTAAGCCAGATTGGCTGCGGCAGTTCATCATCCCCATGCTGACCGACGCGCGGATTGGCATCGCCGGCTGCAAGCTGGTTTATCCCGACGGCGTTACGCTGCAGCACGCCGGCGGGGTCATACGGCCGCCGCGCGCCGCGCCAGATCATTTTGGCGCGCGCCAGCCCGATACCGGCCAATTTGATGCACTGCAAGACGTCGAATACGTCATCGGCGCGGCGCTGGCCGTCCGTTTAGAAACAATCACGGCGATTGGGCTGCTGGATGAGGGTTTTTTCCTTTATTTTGAGGACGCCGATTGGTGTACGCGCGCGCGGCGGGCCGGTTGGCGCGTCGTCTATCTGCCGCAAGCAACGGCCGTTCACGACGAATCCGCCATCGCCGGGCAGGAAGGCCGCGACTATTTGCGCCGCTTCCACACCAGCCGCTGGCGCTATCTGCTCAAACACACAGACCCGCAGTTCTTGCTGGACGCGACCTGCCCGGCCGAAGCTGATTGGCTGGCGCAGTGCGGCGTTGTCGAACGCCAGGCGGCTGTACAGGCATACCGGCTCACGCTCAACACGCTACCGGAAATCTTCAAGCGGCGCGCCGAGGATGGAGACTCTGAAGTAACGGTCGCTGCACAAAACCAAATTGCCCAGAGCCTGCTCGACCTGCGCCGCTTGGCGCTGCTGTCAGCCTATGAATCGCTCAATCCGGCGTCCCTGGCCGGCAGCGCTGTGGTTGCAGAACGGCCGTTTAGCTCTCAAACGCCGCTAATTGGCCCGCTCATCACCCGCTTCAGGTCGGCCTGGAATAATGTCGCGGCGCGCTGGTATGTACGGCCGTTAACCGCCCAACAAAACGCGTTCAACCAGGAAATCGTCAACGAGCTGACCCTGTCCGCCGAGCGTCTGCGTGATCAGGGCGCAATCATCCTGGCGCAGGAAAGCGATCAGGTTCATGTGCAGCAGCGCCAGGCTGATCTGCGTGTTGAACTGGCCCAACTGGAACAACAGCTAACGCAGCTATCAACCCGTCTGCAGCAGCTTGAGGAAAAATATGACAACCACACCGCCCTCTAAAAACGACCGCCGCGCCGTCATCCAGCGCGAACTGGAATGGCACGAACAAGAATCCTTCCGCCGCCATGGCCTGGACAGCCTGCTTTACGATCCGCCCGCCTTCGATAATATTGTCGCGGCGGGCGTTGAATTTCTGGACGCGAAACCGGGCGAAAAAGTGTTGGAAATTGGCTGCGGCGAGGGCAAAGAGGCGTTGGCGCTGGCGGAAGAAGGGCTTGTTGTCATTGGCGCCGATCTCTCACGCTTTCAAATGCAGCGCGCGCGTGAGTTGATCCGGCAAACCAACCCCAATCTTTGCGTGCATTTTGTGCAGGCCAATGCAGAAGAGCTGCCCTTCGCGGCCGGCGCTTTTCGCATTGCGTACGGCAAGGCAATTCTCCATCATCTTGACCTGGAGAATTCCGCTCAGGAGGTCAACCGCATCCTGGAACCCGGCGGCAAAGCTGCTTTCGCCGAGCCGCTGGCCGACCATCCCATGATCTGGCTGGGACGGCGGCTGACGCCCAAATTACGCACCCAGGATGAGAGACCGCTGGCGTATACGGCCGTTTCCAACTTCAGCCGCCATTTCGCCGGGCAGCAAACAGAGACCGCCTTTTTGCTGGCGCCTCTGGCCTACTTTTTGCGCGCGATTCCCGGCGGCGAATCCCTTTTCCGTACAACCCACCACGCATTGCAGCAGTTAGACCAGGCGCTTTTTGCGCACTGGCCGGGCTTAAAACGCTTTGCCTGGTATGCGTGGGTAAATATTACAACAAACTGATCTTCATTCCCGCAGCTTCCAGGAAGATTAAGGATTCGTTTGCAAAAAACTTTTGACAAAAAACGAATCCGCAAAGGTTTGCCTGTTTACCAAAGCCCAAAGTTAAAAACGGGCAAACCCTAATTGGAGAAACAACCATGAGCAACGGCTATTATCGTTTTCCAACCATTCATCAGAATACTATCATCTTCGTGTGCGAGGATGATTTATGGAGCGTCCATACAGACGGCGGCGTCGCCCGGCGGCTGACGGCCAATCTGGGCGAAATTACATACCCTATCCTGTCGCCGGACGGGGAATTTGTGGCCTTTACCGGCCATGAGGAAGGGCAGGCAGAGATCTACGTGATGCCAGCGGCGGGCGGCCCGGCGCAGCGCCTCACCTATTTGGGCCATTCTAGCTGCCGCCCGGTTGCCTGGCGCGACAACGAGCATATCATTTTTACCAACGGGGCCGGACAACCATTTGCAGGCATGATGCACCTGCACAGCATACACCAGGCGGGCGGCGCGCCGGAACGTTTGAATATTGGGCCGGCGCGGGCCATTTCGTATGGAGAAAAGGGCGGCGTGGTAATCGGCCGTAACAATCGCGATCCGGCGCGCTGGAAACGGTATCGCGGCGGCACATCGGGGCAAATTTGGATCGATGAGTTGGGAGACGGTCAATTTCGGCCGCTGCTGGATATTGAAGGCAATCTCGATTCACCGCTTTGGGTTAGCGACCGCATATTTTTCCTTTCAGATCATGAGGGCGTCGGCAATTTGTACTCCTGTTTGCCGTCCGGCGAGGGGCTGCGACGGCACAGTGACCACACCGATTATTATGCGCGCGACGCCACAAAAAACGGCCGTTTCATCGTTTATCATTCCGGGGCCAATATCTATCGCTATGACGTGGAAAAAGGCAGCAGCAGCCAGGTCGATATCACTTTCCACTCCTCACAGACGCAGCGCAACCGCAAATTTGTCTCTGCCCAACGTTATCTGCAAAGCTGGGGACTGCATCCAGAGGGCCATTCAGCAGCCATCACCAGTCGCGGCAAGCCCTATACCTTTGCCAATTGGGAAGGCGCCATCACTCAGCTTGGTCAGGCCAACGGCACGCGCTACCGTTTGTTAACCTGGCTCAACGACGGCCAACGCTTGATTGCCGTGACTGATGCCGGCGGCGAGGAAAAGTTTGTTATCTTCCAACCCGATAACAACGGCGCGATGAAATCTGATCTGCTTGAGGGGCTGGACATTGGACGGCCGTTAGCCCTGCGGATCAACCCCAAGAAAGACCAAGTACTCTTCAGCAACCATCGCTATGAACTGCTGGCGCTCGACCTGGAAAGCCGCGAATTGACGGTTATTGATCGCGGAAAAGCGGCGCGCATTGGCGGTTTCGACTGGTCGCCGGACGGAGAGTGGGCCGTCTACAGCATCTCAATTGCCCTCAAGACCACCATCCTCAAGCTCTGGCAGGCGGCCACAAATGAGACAACGCCGCTTACCAAACCCTTGTTACTGGATGTAAATCCGGTCTTTGACCCTAAAGGAAAATTCATCTACTTTATCTCATACCGCGAGTTCGACCCGGTGCGTGACAATTTGCAGTTTGATTTGAACTTCCCGCGTGGGGCACGGCCGTATCTCATCCCCCTGCAGCGCGACCAAACCTCGCCCTTCATTTCCGAACCGCGCGCGCCCGGCCAAAAAAATGGCGATAATAACAGCAAAAAAGACAAACCGGCTGCGGAGAAAACCGGGCAGAATGGCGAAACAACTCCCAATGAAGGCGAAAAGAGCGCTGAAACAAAAAAAGGCGTCCATATCGATCTGGACGGCATCACAGAACGACTGATTGCCTTTCCCGTTGATGAGGGACGTTACGGCCGTATCCTGGGCAGCAAGGACGGCAAAGTCCTCTACGCGCGCTATCCGGTCGAAGGCGCCTTAAATCAACCGCGGCAATCTCCCGCGCCGCCGGCGAAAGGCGTTTTGTTTGCCTATGATTTTGAAGAGCAAAAGGAAGAACAACTGCTGCACGGCATCACCAGCTTTGACCTGTCGCGTGACGGCGCTACGCTCATCGTGCGCGCCGGCAATCGACTGCGCGTTTTGAAAGCAGGCAAAGGACCTGACAATCACAGCGATGACGCCGGGCGCAAAAGCGGCTGGCTTGATCTGAGCCGCGTCAAAGTGTCCATCATTCCCGGTCAGGAATGGCGGCAAATGGTGCGCGAGGCGTGGCGGCTGCAGCGCGATCACTTCTGGACGGCCGATATGTCCCAGGTTGATTGGCTGAAAGTGTACGAACGTTATTTACCGCTGGTTGATCGCATTGCCAGCCGCGCCGAATTCTCCGACCTCATGTGGGAGATGCAGGGCGAGTTAGGCACTTCCCATTGTTATGAAATGGGCGGCGACTATCGCACCCCACCGCGCTACGCCCAGGGCCATCTGGGCGCAGATTTTGTCTATGACAATGAAACTGAAAGCTGGCGTATTACCCATATCGCCCGCGGCGACGTTTGGGATGATAAAAGCGATTCGCCGTTGAATAAACCGGGTATTAATGTGGGGGTTGGGGATCGGTTGTTGGCGATAAACGGCCGTATCCTGAGTCAAACATTCTCGCCGGCCATGGCGCTTGTCAACCTGGCAGGAGAAGATGTGACGCTAACCGTCGCAGCAAAGCAGGACAGTGAGAATGAAGAAGCCAAGCCACAAACACGCAATATACTCGTAAACGTTTTGCGTGATGAAACGCCCGCCCGCTACCGTGAATGGGTTGAACAAAATCGCCAACGTGTGCATGCTGCCACAAACGGCCGTGTCGGTTACGTCCACATCCCCGACATGGGCGTGCGCGGCTATGCTGAGTTCCACCGCGGCTATCTGGCCGAAGTGGGCCGCGAAGGGCTGATTGTTGACGTGCGTTACAACGGCGGCGGCAATGTGTCTGCCCTCATATTGGAAAAACTGGCCCGCCGCCGCGTTGGCTACGACGTTTCGCGTTGGGCAGAAATACCATATCCCTATCCGGATGAATCGATTCTAGGGCCAATGGTGGCCCTTACTAACGAACATGCCGGTTCGGATGGCGATATTTTCTCGCACAGTTTCAAATTGATGGGGTTGGGGCCATTAATCGGCAAACGCACCTGGGGCGGCGTGATCGGCATTTATCCACGCCATTCGCTCGTTGACGGCACAACCACAACACAGCCGGAATTTTCTTTCTGGTTCCCCGATGTAGGCTGGGGCGTCGAGAATTACGGCACGGATCCGGATATCGAGATTGACAATACGCCGCAAGATTATGCCGCGCAGGTGGATGCGCAGTTGGAACGGGCGATAACCGAGATAGAACGGCTCTTCCAGGAAAATCCGCCCCAACTGCCCGCATTTGATCAAAGACCCAATCTGGCGCTGCCAACGCTGCCGCCCAGGCAAACTTAAAACGCATGTATATGAGGTAGACTGTCACATTATCTGATGAAGCTCGCAAATGCTAAATTTGTTCAGCAGTTTTGCCTATGGAATCCTTATCATCGGCAGACCATTGGGTCAACTGTTTAAATTGTTCGTCATTATGATATTGCTCAAACTCTTCGTCGACAGATCTGGCTATTATTTTACAAACTGGCTCTTCTTCCACAGAAACGGATAAATGAAACAGCATCTTGTCTTTGTCTCCAAGAACTGCATATCCTTTTGCAAGATCATAATGACGACCACCGAATTTTTCTCCCATACTCAGCGCTTCCGCTGCCTGCTCGGGGTGATTAAGCTTGGCTAGCGTTAGCCCCATCTTTGCCCATGTCGAACCAGCATAAGGATAAAACCATACAGTCTTATCATAAGCCTCTAAGGCTTCTATCAAATTACCTTCAGCAATGAAATAAAGCCTTTTATTGGCAGTGGATAAGTGACCATTGACAACGGTTCCGCACGCGTCTTATAGTGTTTTACACAATCCAGCTAACTCCATAACTAGATTCAGTTGGTCAATCTTCTATAACAATAACTGTCACCAACTGACCAGTTACTGTCCCAATAATAAAAAAGGAGATCAAAACATGAAAAAATCCCCCCTATTGTTCGTTGTTAGCACGCTTTTGCTGCTTACTGCCATAGTTTTCACTTCCCTGCCGGCAGGCGCATCCGCAAACAAGTCGCCGCAGTTTCCCGACATTATCCCCCTGCCGGATGGTTTCCGACCGGAAGGCATCGTGATTGGCCACGGATCGACTATTTTTGCCGGTTCCCTGGCTGATGGCTCCATTTACCAGGCCGACCTGCGCACTGGCGTAGGTGACATTTTCGTAGAAGGTCAGAGCGGTCTGATCGCCGTTGGCCTGAGCTATGACAACCGCTCGAATAATTTATTCGTGGCCGGCGGTCCCGGCGGCGACGCCAGGGTGTATGACGCCGGCTCCGGCGAGCTGCTGATGACCTACCAGTTAACAACACCCGGAACCGCATTCATCAATGATGCCATCGTTACACGCCAGGCGGTTTACTTTACCGACTCGTTTAATCCGGTCTTTTATCGCGTGCCGTTGTCTGCAAACGGCCGTTTACCCGATCCTGCCGACGTAGAAGAGGTTCCGCTTAGCGGCGACTTTGAATTCATCCCCGGCGGATTTAATGCTAACGGGATTGAAGCATCGGCTAACGGCCGTTACCTCATACTCGTCAACAGCACCACCGGCGCGCTCTACCGCGTAGACCCGAACAGCGGCGCCGCCCTGGCCATTGACCTGGGCGGCGATGTCGTGACCAGTGGCGATGGCCTGGTGCGGCAGGGCAATACTCTCTACGTGGTGCGGAATTTCCTCAACCAGATTGCCGTTGTTGATTTGACCAGCGAACTCACCAGCGGCGAGATTGTGGACACGTTAACCAGCGATGCTTTCCGTATTCCCACGACGGCTGATGTGTTTGGCAGTTCTCTCTATGCAGTTAATGCCCGTTTTGATGTCCAACCGCCTGCTCCTGATACAGAATACGAAATCGTTCGCGTACGGCGTTAGGTAAAAGTTAATTTTGTCGGTGCGGTTCGCGAACCGCACCGATCATTTTCTTCTATTGAAAGAAAGAGCGCGCCAGTTTAGTTTTACTTCTTTTGGGTAATTGTAAATGGTCGTTATGCGGGCAATCACAAATCCGCTGAACTGTATGTTTACGATTTCTCAAGTCCAGCTACTTAAAGTCCTTCTCCCCCGCCCGAATTGGCGCCCTGAGCCAGTTCTCGCGCGGCGGCAGCGGACAGTTGAAATAGGGTGAATAGGCGCAGTATGGGTTGTAGGCATAATTAAAATCCACCCAAAAGCGGTTGTTCCCAATGGGCATAAAACCGGGCCGGTGATTGTCCATATAACGTCCCGCGCCATACGTCTCTGACCCACTCGTCGCGTCACGGAATGGCATAAAATAATCTTCCTCATATGGATCGCTGTAAATCGTTAGCGTCGCCGCTTCCCCCTCTACCTCAAAGCTAAACTGCCCCCAGCGCCGGTAAAGGCGCGTATCCCCGGTGCTGGTTTCCATCTCGATCAGCGGCTCCGTCTCCGGCAGCCGCGTAACTTCTATCTCAAAAGTCAGGGTTGGATTCTCATCATAATAATCCAGGCCGCGAAACGCTCCTTTTTGCTCGGCATCCAGCGGTGATTGGGGATGAAACTGCATAAAATCATCTATCTGCGCCCGAAAATCAAATAAATCTGCGTTCATTTTGTGTCCTTATACGTAAACCGCGAAAAGTCGTTTGAAATAAATAACTCGCAAACATCTTCTGCTCCCCGTTTTTTACCGCTATTCAGGTTCCATTAACGAGGACAAATACTCACGATCAAAAGCGGCAATCATGCTCTCCAGCTCCGCATACGGTCCCGGCACATACGCACGCGAAGTGACGCCGCGCTGCGTTAACTCACACACCTGCCAATCCTGCCGGTTGGTCATATGCCAGAAATCGACGGCCGGCATGGGGTCAAAATTTGCCTGCGCGACTGCCTGCGGCGCAAACAGCCATTCACAAATGACGCGCGTTTGATCCACCGCCAATGGTTCCAGGCGATGGCTGAGTACATAATCTGGATGCAAGCTCAGAAACATGGTTGGGAAAAGAGTGTAATAATACACAAGCTGCAAATCGTCGCCGGATAGATTACCGAGGGGGGCGGCGCAGAAACGGCCGTTTACCGTCATACTCCCATTTCCCTGAGCCAGCTTCATCGGCCCGCCCAAAAACGGCCCCTCCTCGAGATCATTACTCGCATCCTGATAAGGGGTGAGCGCATTCAGCGATGGGTGCAAAGTGGGGCAGTGGTAACATTCTGAATAATTCTGGAAAATCAGCTTCCAGTTAGCGGCCACATCATACTCAAGCCGGTGGGCGACATGCAGCTTCGGAAGCTGCCAGCGGCTGAATTTGCCCAACAAAGGCGCATACGCCGCTTCAAACCGCTGCGGTGACGCGCTTAAGTTCACAAAGATAAAGCCCTCCCATTCCGCCACGGCTGCCGACAACAGCGGGTAATCCGCCTTGTCAAACCCGGCCACCTCTTGCATATTCGGCGCGCCCAGTAAACGGCCGTCCAACCCATATGTCCAGGCGTGGTAAGGGCATTGAATCGAGCGCGCTAATTGGCCAGGCGTCTCCGCGCAAATTTGTGTCCCGCGATGGCGGCAGACATTATAAAAAGCGCGCGCCTGACCCGCCCGGTCACGTAATACAATCAAGTTTTCAGCGCCTACCTGCTGCAAAAAATAGCTTCCCGGCGCATCAATTTGTTGTGAGCGCCCAATACACAACCAGCTTTGCGTGAATATGCGTTCCCACTCCGTTTCAAAAATCGCCTCATCCGAATAATATTTTCCGGCCAAAGTCCTGGCCCCGCTTGCCGTTCGCGCCGCCATCACTACCTTCCTTTATTGTTGATTGCGTTTCCCGTATCGGGTGATTGTTATGCAATACACAACCTGTTCAAAGCCTACAAAATCACAAAGATCCAAGAATACTCCCGAATTATAGCGGAATAAAAACATGAACAGGGTATAATTGGGTACGATTTAGCAATAGCCGCACAAAAGGACATACCATGCCCATACCAACACCTTTTTTTACCCGCACCGAACCGCTTTGCACAAGCTGGGAATGGCGCGATTGGGCTGGTTATCTCGCTCCCAGCCTCTACGAACCATACAGCCACGAGCGCGAATATTACGCCATCCGCAACAGCGCCGCCTTGATTGACGTCTCGCCGCTCTTTAAATATGAAGTCAGCGGACCGCATGCGCTGGCGCTGGTTGATCGCATCATGCCGCGCGACATCAGCCGCTGCGCCGTCGGTCAGGTCTTCTACTCTCCCTGGTGTGACGCCGCCGGCAAGGTGATCGATGACGGTACCATTGCGCGTCTGGACAGCAATCATTTCCGCATTACTTCCGCCCATCCCAACCTGCGCTGGTTCCAGGACACAGCTAACGGTCTGGATGCGCAGGTAAACGATGTTTCCCACGACCTGGCGGCGCTGGCCTTACAGGGTCCCAAAAGCCGCGCCATTCTAAAAGAGGTTTTGACCGGCATTGACCTGGACAATCTCAAATTTTATCATCTTGCGCCGGCGTTGTTAGATGGACACCCGCTCACCGTCACACGCACCGGCTATACGGGTGATTTAGGTTATGAACTATGGATACGGCCGTATCACGCCGAACAACTCTGGGACCGTCTCATAACAGCCGGGCAGCGTTACAACCTGCTCCCAACCGGAATGGTCGCATTGGACATCGCGCGCATCGAAGCGGGCCTACTGCTAATTGACATTGATTACTTTTCGGCGCGCAAGGCGCTGATCGAAGCGCAAAAATCATCCCCCTATGAGTTGGGGCTGGGCTGGGCCGTGCAGCTCAAAGGCGCCGATTTTGTGGGCAAAGACAGCCTGCGTGATGAACACGTACGCGGTTCACAGTGGGCGTTTGTGGGGCTGGAAGTGCCCTGGTTTGAGCTGGAACGCCTGTACAACCAGGTCAATTTGCGTCCTCAGGTCGCCGGCAAACGCGCTTCACGCACGCCGGTACCGCTCTTCAGCGGCGGCCGCCAGATCGGGCAGGCGACCAGCCATACCTTTTCACCTATCCTAAAAAAATATATCGCCCTGGCGACTGCGGAAACAGAATTCGCACAGCCCGGAACCCGGCTTGAAATTGAAATGACAATTGAGTACCGGCACGAAAAAGCAAATGCGACTGTTGTGAAACGGCCGTTTTATGATCCACCCCACAAAAAACAATAACGCCTTGACACGGATAACATGAATCTAAATGATTTCAATCCGTAGAATTCGTGTCATTCGTGTCAAAAAGTAACCATTACAAAATTTTTACAAAGACAACATGTTAGACGCACAAACACTCAAAACTAAGCTGCAAGAAATCGCTGCAGATAATTACAAACCGCCGACCGGACCGGAACTGTACCCCCTCGTTCTGGCAATGGGCGAACATACCGGCGATCTCGACCCGGAACTGCGTGATGACCTGATTTATACTATTCTAGCGACCTGGATCAACCGCGACGTCTTTGACGCCAAAGAGTTGAAAGAAATCTTGCAGGTTGCGCTCAACAACGATCACCTTTTCCTGGGATTGGGTGAAACAGAAAGTGACGCTGTTTTTACACGCGCTTTTTCAATCCTGATTGTGGCCCCCATCCTGGAAGCCCACCGCCGCCGCCCCTTCTTGCCCGATGAGGAGCTGCTGGTTATTAAACACAAAGTTCTGCGCTATCTGGCAGCCGAAAAGGATTTACGCGGCTATGTGGCCGGCAAGGGCTGGGCGCACGCTGTCGCTCATACAGCCGATGTTTTAGATGAATTGGTGCGGTTTGAAATTTTTGAGCAGGCCGACTTGTTGGCGTTTTTGGCAGCGATCAGGGCCAAAATCTCAACGCCGGACATGGTTTTTATTTGTGAAGAAGATGAACGTATGGCAACGGCCGTTTTGCAAGCATGGCAGCGGCCTGAAATCGACATGAAAAACAAGCTGAACTGGCTGCAAGAGTTCACCATTGAGGAGGCAGAACCGTTACCAATGCCGCAGCGCTACCGGCGCTTCGTCAACATCAAAAATTTTTTGCGCAGCCTATACATGCGCGCCGTCCGCAGCGGCATCACCA
The DNA here is from genome assembly GCA_963701435.1 of uncultured Chloroflexia bacterium. Lineage (GTDB taxonomy): Bacteria > Chloroflexota > Anaerolineae > Promineifilales > Promineifilaceae > JAACFF01. Next base: position 171,550 of record CAVPAL010000008.1, read on the forward strand.
ATCCCTTGCGCCAGGCAATTTACGACACGCTAGCGCCTTTTGAACGTTTCTAATACGTCAATTTTCTACCTGACAGGTTTTGAATTCGCCAGACTCCACAAAACAAGTCTACCTGATAAGGATATAAATGAGCAGCCCTATGAAAACAAAATATGACGCAATCATCATCGGCGCCGGTCATAATGGATTGACCACCGCCGCCTATCTGGGCAAAGCCGGCCAAAAAGTGCTGGTGCTGGAGCGCCGCCACCTGGTTGGCGGCGCCACCGTCACCGAAGAAATCCTGCCCGGCTTCAAATTCAGCGTTTTTTCCTATCTGGTAAGCCTGCTGCGGCCAGAGGTCATCCACGATCTGAATTTACCTGCCCACGGCCTCACGCTTTTACCCCTGGAAACCACGCTCAACCCCCTTCCCAATGGAGATTACCTGCTGCGCGACGCCGATCCTTACCTGACCTACCGGCAAATTGCGCGCCATTCCAAACGTGACGCCGAAGCATATCCGGAATTCAAGCAAGCAATGTACCAGATGGCGCAGGTGATGCACCCGCTTATGCGTTTGATTCCGCCGAACATTGGAGAGAATTCAGCCGAAAACCACCAGGCTATACAGGAATGGACCTCCTATTTTATGGATTTGCCGTTTGAACAAATGGAACTCTTCACCGAAATGCTCACCATCAGCGCAGAGGATCTGTTGGATCGCTGGTTTGAGTCTGATGTGTTGAAGGCCGCGCTTTCAACCAGCAGCATCATCGGCTCTTTTGTTAGCCCGCGCACGCCCGGCTCAGCTTATGTGCTGCTGCATCATTACATGGGCGAGGTGGATGGAGCGTATCGCGCCTGGGGATTTCCCAAAGGGGGCACCGGCGCTGTGGCGGAAGCAATTGCCAGCGCCGCGCGCGCTTATGGCGCAGAAATCCGGCTTAATACAGCGGTAAACTCAGTTATTGTCAAACAGAATACGGCCGTTGGCGTCGCTCTTGAAAGTGGTGAGGAAATTTATGCGCCAATCGTAGCTTCCAGCTTGGCGCCACAAACTACATTTTTGAAGTTAGTTGATCCGCTGTTACTGCCTCCCACTTTAGTTGAACGTGTGCAGCAGTGGAACAGCGTCGGCTGCTCCGGCAAAGTAAATCTGGCGTTGGATGGGCTGCCGGAATTTGCATGTCTGCCCGGAAACGGCCGTGTTCTGGCAGGCGGGGCCAGCATTGCGCCCACAATTGATTATATTCACACAGGTTATGAAGAAGCGCGCAACGGCCGTTTCTCAAGCCAACCCTTTATCGATCTCATCATCCCATCCGTTATTGACCCCGACATGGCTCCGCCTGGAAAACATGTAATGTCCTGCTTCGTCCAATATGCGCCTTATAAATTGGCTGACGGCCCCTGGACAGAAGCCAAGCGAGAGGCTTTTGGCGCTGCCGTCATTAATGTATTAGCAGCCTACATGCCTAATATTCAAGATCTCATTTTACACCGGCAGGTACTTGTGCCGCCTGACATTGAACGCATCGTGGGCATTCCCGGCGGCAACATTTTCCACGGCGAAATGAATGTGGACCAAATCTTCTCTTTGCGTCCTGCAGCCGGGTATGCCCGCTACCGTACGCCCATCAAAGGATATTACCAATGTGGCTCAAGCACGCACCCGGGAGGCGGCATTATGGGTGCGCCTGGTCGCCTGGCGGCACAGCAAATAGTAAGAGATTCCCAGGATTAATGTCTTAATATTCTTTTTTCACGCTATTTTCACAGGTTAAAAGGGAGTTAAATGTGGGTTATGGAGTGGACAATACAGGCTTCAACCCGTATAATTTGGACAGTAACGTAGAAATTTATTTTTACACGTTATGCTTACAAAGCGACTTACAAATACTTACGTAGTGAGCATCAACAACGAAGCAAACATTCATGAGGAAATGACTATGACGATTTTATTTATTTTTATCGCCCTCTCAGTAGTAAGTTCGATACTCGTAGTCGCAGCCGGAATATTATCTTCGCGCATCAACCAGAAAGAAAACTGGGTTGAGCTTTATGCACAACGTGAGGAATTTAACTCCGAGGCTGCGTCTCCAACAGTTGATTGATTTTTCTTTCAATAATCTGATCGGGCTACGTCCTTGAGTCAATTTCCAACCCGTCCAGCCAGACTTGTTGAGCCGTTGCATAATTGTGGCGGCTTTTTTTATAAAAGAAAAGATGTGGTATGTCCCGCCTACCGTACCAGCCATTCATTTCCCAGTAAGAGGGGATACCACATCACTTATGATTGTAGGATTCAAACCTTACAATTTTTATTACGCGTCGGGCGTTTTTTAAATTTTGCTTTTCCCGGATGAGCGGATCGCAAAAATTCTTTGAATAAAAACAGTTTAAATCTCCTATGCACCGCTCAATGAAACCTCAGATTTACAACACGTCTTTTTTTTGAAAATTTTTTGCGGCTTACCTGAATCTGGTATTTAATGTTGCCAGTTAGTACTACAAAGAGAAATTGACATAAAGTATGTCTTGCTGAGAAATCATGAGGAGTGAGCATCCTCAGATGCGGTCAGTTGAGGTGACGAACCGGCATTTGAGAATGCCTTCCTCCTCATTTCAGAGCGAAGTCTCGTTGTAGTGTTAGGTAAACCGCAGAAACTATTCGGAAATCCCAAAGGACTTGAACTGCGGTTTCCTTGAGGAATCGGCAACGTTTAGAGTGATTCTAATTTTGAAATATTGTTGCCGATTACCTAAGTAATTGGCAGAAAGTAATCAAAAATAAAGGTCATGGAAAATCTGCCAATTCCTCGAGGAAACCGCAGATTTCTAACTCCTCTTATTTTCAAGAATTTTCTGTGATTTACCTAACCTACTACTTCAGCGCCTGTTAGTCCAGTGTAAAGCCCAGTTTCAAAGTTACCTGCCATTGGGAAACTTTGTTATCATCAATTGCCCCCCGTACCTCTTGAATTTCAAACCAGCGTAAATTTCGCACGGTTTCCGCTGCTTTGTTGACAGCATTGTTAACTGCATCCTCAATACTTATTTCAGATGCGCCAGTTAATTCGATTTTTTTGTACACGCGATTATTCATATTGAACCTCCAATAGATTAAAAAAGATTTTTGCTGCAAACGTCAGACGCATAAATTATGGTAAAGGCTCAACGGCTTAATTGCAAATAGGATTTTCTATTAACAAGCCGTAAAGACAACGGCCGTTTCCTTGTAACTCGTACTCACCTTCATTAAGATGATGGCATGCAATGGCGTTATATTTGGCACACAAGCAAATTTGTTCTGGCAAGCGTTTTAATTCTGCTGTTATTGGCCCCTGAATGGCCGGTTTTTGGCAGCGCAACTTATCAGATGCGCCAAATCATTCAGCAGCGTGAGTTTGATTTTTTGGTTTGGGAAGCGCAGGCTATTTTAGCCAAGGCAGAGAACATCCTTACTGGCGGGCAGCGTTTGTTGGAGCAGAACGAGCGCAAACAAATCGTACTCGAATACCTTACGGATATTCAGCAGGCGCGCCAACTTGAAGCCCAAATCGACCGCATTTACAGCGATCCGGAAATATCTGACCCGGATCAAGCTACCCAGACCTTGCAAATGGAACTCGCCGATGCGCGCGCCAGCATTGAACGCCAAAAAACCACAGCCGAAGCGATTTTACAAGAACAACTCGCCGCAGTGCTGGCGGAAGAGGGTTTTGCTTTGGGCGGTCAGACATGGCCGCCTGTTCTGATGCATATGACCCAGCTTCCAGTCGTTTTAGTGACCTCACCACGTGACCACATTGAAAAAGAACATCAGCTTTCTCTCATTCCGGGTTTGACCACGCCCAACAAAGATGAGATTGAAACGGCCGTTTTTGATAATCTCGACCTATCCGCCCTGATTGTACCCATCGGCGGCGCCGGTTCCTATCCCACGATGATCGCCGAAACCGGGAACCTCAACTGGCTCGCCGAAGTCACCGCTCATGAATGGACCCATAACTGGTTAACATTAAAACCGCTCGGCGCGATGTACCCCTTTGACCCCAGCGTGCGCATCATCAATGAAACCGTCGCTTCACTAGTTGATCAAGAACTGGGCAGCAAGGTAATTGAGCAGTTTTACCCGGAATTTTTGCCGCCGCCAGCAGTAGAAGCGCCTCAAACTGCGCCGGATGAACCACCTGTTTTTGATTTTCGCGCCGAGATGGCAAAAACGCGCATTCATGCAGATGAATTATTAGAGAAAGATGAAATTGAAGCCGCCGAAGCGTATATGGAAGCGCGCCGCCAGATCTTTCTGGAAAATGGATACAATATTCGCAAGCTCAACCAGGCTTATTTTGCATTTTACGGAGCCTATGCCGCCGAACCGGGCGGTGCACAAGGCAGCAACCCCATCGGGCCAATGTTGAACGATATTCGCGAAAACACAACCTCCGTGCGCCAATTCCTCGATGTAGTTGCATCCATTACCAGCTTTGCCGACCTGGAACAGATTCATCAAGAAATCACGTCCGGCGCAGCGTTAAATTAGGCATTATTGACCCATTTTGCGCGCAAAACAAAAAAGGTGAACGACTTACTATCGTTCACCTTTTTTATTTAGCGGGCGTTCAAAACCCGCCTGTTTTTTAGCAATATTTTATTCCCGCTCGCTCAACCAGCGCTCGGTCTGCATGGCAGCGGCCGTACCCTGCCCAACCGACGTCGCCACCTGGCGGTAAATGGGGTCCTGAATCTCACCCGCCGCAAAAACCCCGGGCACGCTGGTGCGCATCATTTCATCGGTGATGACATAGCCATGTTCATCCATGGCCACCTGCCCTTCCAGAAATTTGCTATTTGGAAAATGGCCAATAAATATGAACACGCCATCCGTCTTGCGCACGCTTTCCTCACCGGTCTTCAGATTACGCACCCTGACGCCATTGACAACGCCATTGCCAACAACCTCTTCCAAAACGGTATCCCAAACAAACGCCATTTTTTCGTTGGCGAAAGCGCGTTTTTGCAGCGCCACGCCAGCGCGCAGTTCATCCCGCCGGTGGATCACTTCCACCTTATCCGCAAAACGCGTCAGGAAAATGCCTTCTTCCATGGCGCTGTCGCCGCCGCCAATAACAACCACATCTTTGCCGCGGAAGAAAAATCCGTCACAGGTGCCGCAGTAACTGACGCCGCGGCCGATAAATTCTTCCTCACCCGGTATGCCTAAATGGCGCGGAGAAGCGCCGGCCGTTACGATGACAGCCTCCGCCTGAAATTCCTTGCCATACGTTTTCACGTGAAAGGGAGATCCGTTGGTAAAATCAACCTCGGTAACTTCGTCATATTCAAAGCGCGCGCCAAAATATTCAGCCTGCTTTTGTAATACTTCCACCAGTTCCGGCCCCGTGGGAGTTTGTTCAGTTGAAAAAAAGCCGGGATAATTTTCAATTTCATGGGTGATGGCAATCTGGCCGCCAACCTGTGTTCCGGCAATGACCAGCGGATTTAGCTGCGCGCGCGCCGTATAAATTGCTGAGGTTAATCCGGCCGGTCCTGATCCAATAATAATAACTTTTTCTTTTTGCATTTTTCGCCTCAAATTTTATCTTTCACAAAAAGCATTGCAGAATATCAAATGGAAGCTGACGGCTTTTGTGTTTACTATCCGCCTGGCTCGTATATTCTGCTCATTTAGATATGAAAGGATTTATTTTTCCCATTGGTTTGACGTTTACAGCGTCAATTTTCTTACTTCCCTGCGTCCGTCACAATTATACAACCCAACCTGCGCCTGTAAAACGTTCATAAGTGGATACGACTTCATTCAAACGCAGCCGGGGCCAATTCCACAGCATCACCGCCATTGGACAATGGCAGTCGTTCCAGGGTGTCGCTGTTGTAGAGGCCCACAACGAAACGGCCGTTTCCCGCCACACCATCCGGGACAACCAGCAGATGTTGATCCAGAATGCGGTCTCCGGGTGACCATAACGGGGTTGGCAGCGCGCCATTGCGCGGCGCACCATCATGCTGCGCCAACAAAACGCCATCTGAACCCAGTAAATGCACAAATACGGTGTAACTTTCCGCGATGGGCTGTTCTGCTTCCCACAGCAGCGTCACCGCAACATCATCACCGCCTGCTAATGTCACGGGAAACGATAAATCGACGGGACGGCCGTTTACAGTCACATAAGCAGCCCTCAGATGCACCGCTTCACCCAGTTTTTGTTCCAGCGGCTGCATCACATCCTCAGCAGCCGGCAGCGGGCGAAAACGCTCCACCGTCAATCGATCCGCCGGGGTTGATGCCTCTTGCAGCATATTTATTGCCAGCCAGCGCGGCACGCTGTTTTCTGAATCCCATACGGAATGATCATAGGGCACAAACCAGATGCGGGAATAATCTTGGGCCAACCGGTTAAGCGCCGCTTCCGTTGCGTTTAGCTCAGCATCCGGCCCCGCCGGCAGCATTTGGCGCGGCAAATCGACATGCCTCAAATAATAATCGAGCGCCGGATCGGGAAAGTGGGCTAAAAAGATATCCCCGGCCCGGACATTGGCCGCTACGATGTCCGCAGCCTGCCGGTAGCCCAGCGTGCGGCTGAAAGTCGGGTCAAAATAATAATTGCGCAAGCTCAATAACACGGCGCCCAGCCAAAGCGCCACGCTCAATCCAGCAATGACGCGCTGCCAGCGCCCCTTAAACCACAGCCAAACGAGCGCCGCCGCCAGAAGCAGCCACCAGGCAGGCGCTGCTACGCTGATATAAAACGGGTTGAAGGTGCTGCGGCTGAAGCGAATCAGGTAGATAAACAGCGCCGCCATCCCCAGCCAACCCAGCAGCATCGCGGCCCAGGCCGGTTTTTGCCGCCACAACACACGCGCGCCCGCCAGCATCAGAATCACGCCGCCGAGGAAAAGCCAACGCGGCTGCCAGCTCGTCAGGTTAGCGCCCAGCAGCATCTCCACGCCAACCGTGGTCAAATAACGCGCCAATTCCGGCCGGCCCGGATCGCCTAGCTGGCCGGCGCTTAATAAACTGTTGAAAACGGCCGTTAACCAGGGCAAAAACAAAAACAGCGCCACAATCCCGCTTGCCAGCCATGCCGCCCACTTCCGCCATTCTACGCGTGCAAACCAGAGGTAAAATCCATGCGCCAGCAGCGCAAACAGGGCGTAATAATGCCCATACACCGCCAGCGCGGCGCTCACGGCATATAAACTCCATCCCAGCCACGACGGAAGATTACAAAAATCTTTGCGGCTTTTGTAATCTGAGCCGCGCCGTGTGGATTGTGATATACACACCAGCAGCCAGGTTGCCAGCGCTGTGAACAACAAAGCAAGGTTATACTGATTGCGCACATCCTGGGACAGCCAGATCAGGGATGGCGATAGGGCGCTAAACAACGCGGCCAACAAACCCACCCGCCGGCCGGACATTTTGCGTCCCAGTTGGAACATCAAGGACAGCAGCAGCACTCCTGGAATCAGCGACAGATAACGCATACTGAATTCACTCTCGCCGGCAACGGCCGTCCAGGCGTTCAACATGAGATAATGCAGCGGTGAATGCGGATCGCCCTCATCAATCAGCTCCGGGATAACCTGATCGAAAGGCAGCAAAGTATAAAGATAACTAAACGCCTCATCGCCGCGCAGTTCCTGATAGCCCAATTGAAACACGCGCAGTCCAAACCCCACCAAAATGAACGCCGTCATCAACCATAAGGCGCGCCGCCAACCAAAATCCTGAATGACGCTTACGGTTTTGGGGTCTTTCGTTGTTTTGCGCTGCGGCGTCGCCATCTTTTCCGTACGCACCGGAATCACAGGCTGCCAGCGCCACGCCAGCAGTCCGGCGCTCAGAAGCGCCAACAAAGAGATGGCAATGCCGAGCGGTATTTCTATGGGCGCATAGCGTAATGTGACGCTATGGACGCCGGCCGGCATTTTAAGCGCCTGCAAGGCTGTGTTGGCAGTCATGAGGGGCACGGCCGTTCCGTCCAGGGTCGCCCGCCAGCCCGGCAACGCCCATTCGCTGAAGACTAAAATACCCGGCGTTTCAGTTATGATGCTGATGCTCAATGCGCCGGGCGTTTCACGCTTCACCCGCACCTGCGGCGGCTGGGACGGAACCGCCACATCTGAAAAATCAACCGCATCAGCGGCGTCGAAAACAACAACGTTGGCTGGATCAAAATCAGGCGCCTGTAGCCGTTGCCAGGCTAAGTCCGCATCCGGCGCAATCAGCGGCGTGTACACCATCCAGGCGCGCGGCAAGGCAGATTCAAAGCGATAGACAAAGGCGTCCGCCTGCTCGCCCGGCAGCACAGATTCATCAATGCGGGCAATTTCTACCAGGTCAGATTCAATCGGCTGCGGGGCCAGCACGTGGGTCACATTCAACAGCCGCCAGCGCAGCGGCGGTGGCAAATCTTCAAAACGCGCCAGCGCCTGCGGCTTGAGCGGGCTGATGCCGCGCACATCTTCCAACCCATATAATTCGCCCAAATTGGAATGAAACAGATTTTGAGAATCCAAACGCGCCGGAGCATCTGTTTGTAATGCCTCCAACCAAACCGGCTGCGGCCAAAAAACGGCTGGTGAGCCAGGCTGCAAATTCATCGGCGCGCGCACAGATAAGAACAAATCCACAAACAGTAAGATCACAACCAGCAGCGGCCGTATCGCCCACTGCTCTTGCCGCGTTTTTTGGCTCGTACCATTAACTGCATGCTTCGGCCACAACAAAAGCAGCGTCAAGCCCCCAAAAAACCATTGACGCAGCCAGACCGGCAGCCATTCCCAGCCAACCATGCTGTTGATCATCGCCAGCAGCACGCCGGCCAGCAGGAGCAAACCGGCCAGCGTCAGCGCGCTGCTGCGCCACACCAGGCGCCGTTTTGCGGTCTCGAGCAGACCCCAAAGCGCCAGCCCCTGCGCCGCCAACAGCGCCAGCCCCAAACTGACCAGTGCAACCAGGCGCTCTTGCTGCCGGAACAGTGCAAAGCCAGGCAAAATACGATAGGCGAGTTCAAATAAAATCCCTTTGTCGCCCAGAGACAGCCAGGCCGCCAGCAGAACAATCAGCAGCCAGAACAAGGTCTCATTGCGCTGGAGGCGCGCCGGCCAATTTTTACGTCCCCATAAGGCAAACGCAGCCAGGAAAACGGCCGTTACCCCCACATACTGCGGCTGCCAGAGCGAAAGCGGGCCGGGAACGAGCGTCTGCAAATAATCGAGTAGGGGAAAACCTTTGGCGACAAATTCATACGTGACGTCACTGCGCACGGTAAAAGCTAAAAATCGCAGCGCGGGCAAAAAGGCGGCCATGGCAGCGCCAACGGCCGTGCTCCCCACCAATAATCCCAAACCCAGTCCCCACAGCCAGCGCCAGCGCGCCTGCCACATCAGGAACAGGTAATAAGCCGCCGCCAGCGCGCTGACGTGCAAAAAAGTTTGGGGATGCCCCGCCAGCGCGCTCAACCCCAGCACCGCCCCGGCGCCCAATAAACAGCGCACGCTGCCCAACCGCACGCCGCGCCGCAGGAGCAGCAAGACCAGCGGCAGCCAGGCAATGGTTTCCAGCAGAGCAAGCTGTAAAAGAGGGTAGGAGGTCAGGTAACCCCCGAGACCGAAAGCGACGGCGGCCGCCAGAGCTGCCAGGTGATTGAGATTTGATGAGAGGGAGGGGGAGGGGCGAAGAGGGAGGCGAGATAGGCGCGGGGCGAGTGATGATGTCGAGGGCAAGAAAATAGGTGAAGGCGCCGGCGAGCCAGATGTGGAGGAGACCTTCAAGCTGCAGGGCGTAAAGTGAAAAACCGCCCGGCAATGTCAAGAGAATGGTCAGCCAGCGCGCCGGATAAAAAACGGCCGCTTGCGTGTCGGCGGCAAAGGGCGCGCCGCCAAAGCTGCCCGGCGACCAGATAGGCAGGCGACCAGCGGCCAGCTCACGCGCTTGAAACAGGCCAAAAGTGTGGAATTGGCCGGAAAAATCACCATTCGGCAGACGCGCGGCGCCCGCTAGGAGCGGCCAAAAGAATAAAACGCAAAAAAGCGTCCAGAGCAGCAAGGGCAGCAAATGCGCCCTTTTTCCTTGAACGCTACTCGCCAATTTCTACCCACCCGGCCAAAAATACGTCGCGCGGCTGTCGTTCGCCGGCGCTGGTCAATGGGACGCGCTCAATCGTGTCGGAATCATACATACCAATCCAGAGCGGAAAACGGCCGTTTCCCAAATCCACCGGCAGCTCTAAAACATACCTGTCAGCGATGATTTCGCCCGCAGCCCAGGCGCTGGTGGGGTAATCCCCGTTCAGCGGGGGGCGGTCGCCTACGGCCAGCGGCGTTTGATCCGGCTGGCCCAGGTGCAGCAGCGTGGTGAAATCGGCGGGCGGCGCAGCCGTTGCGCGCCACTGCACAGCCAGTTCAATTGTGTCGCCCGGCCGGACCTGCTGCGAAACGACGGCCACGTCCAGCAGTTTTATACCGGAGTCTAATTCAGCCAGTACCGGTTCGTTCGCTTGCGGCCATTCAGCCGGTAAAACCTTTACAAAGCCGGGATTCACCGTGCGGTCGCCCGCTTTCAATCCCACCGCAATTCGTCCCAATACCGGCGCTTCAGCAGCCGGGTCTAACTTTACGCGAAAGCGGTCGGCGACAATGAGGCGCAGCGGCCATAACGAAGCCGGATATCGGCCCGCGCCATGATAGGTGTGCAGCTTGCCGATTTCCTCCCCATCACGTCCAAACACGCTGACCACCATTTCAGGCGGCGTTTGCGGGGTCTCGTCGGCGCGCCAGTAGAGCGTCAACCAGATATCTTCGCCGGGCAGCGCCGTTTCCGTTTCGATTTCAGCCCCCACCAGCGTCAATCCCTGACCCATCGGCGCGGCTATTGAAACGGCCGTTTCCGGCAAAGCGGTCATCGTTTGCGGCAGCGCATAGGCCGGCCGCACCACAAACCAGAGACAGTAAAGCGTGACGCCCAAAGCAGCCACAACCAGCCAGCGGGAAAGACGCCGCAGCCAGGCAACGGCCGTTAACCCGTAGGCGGCGCCCAAAGCCAGCGGCAGCAAGGCAGGAAACAACAAACGCCCCTGCGCCGCTTCCGTTTGCAGCATAAACAGCAGCAGGCTAGCATAAACTGCCAGCGCCCACCCCGCCAGCAGCAGAGGCAGCGCCCACGGCTGCTTTAACATCGTCGACAGGCGGGAGAGCCAGCCTGCGTTGGGCGCGTCCGGGCCTGCAAACAGACGCCATTTACTTTTGCTGAGACCCCAAAGCGCGCCCAGCAACGCTAACAGCGCCACGCCATTCCAAAACCAGTAAACCCACTGCGGTGGGCGTAAATTAAACCAGCCAAACAGCGCAAACAACGAGAGCCACAGCCCGTTCGATTCACCCAGCGCCTGCCCCAGCGAATATTCACGGTCGCCGCCGGCTATGCGAATAAACTGGTTGGCGGCTGTGAAGTCCCCATACAAATTGTAATTGCGCAGCCACAACCAGCCCGCCAGGAGCAGCGCCGGAACCACGACAAGCGCCAGCCAGGCTGCCACCCGCCGCAGTCCAAGCCGGTCGCGCACGGCCAGCAGTAGCAAAACGCCCAGCGCATACAGCAGCAAAGTGATGCCTGCATTTTTTGCCAGCGCCGCCAATCCGATGCTAACGCCCAGGAGTAGTAAACGGCCGTTGTTCACCTCCGTCCGCCACAAGCGAATCAACTGCCACAAAACAAAAGCCGCCAAAAAAATGATCAGCGTATCATTGCTAACAGAGGCATGCAAAAAGTTAAACTGGGGCAAAAAAGCAACCAGTCCGGCTGCCAAAAGCGCCCTGCCCGGGTCATTTGGCCAGAGCAAGCGCCCGCCGCCATAAATGCAGAGCAGCGTTCCCAGCCCCAGCAGCGTCGAAAAAATGCGCAGTAGATGCGCACCCAGGGCAAAACCCTGCCAGGGCCACGCTTCTGCTGACGTGTGGATCAACCGATTATTATTGGCAAAGGCGCTGGCGTCCCCGATGGCGGCATACTTATTAAGCCAGATTTGTTCACGCGCATTTTCGGCGTCAATCGGCGCGATTAACACTGCCCCCAAGATGTAATAGAGCGGCGGCTGGGCGGCTTCCTGGCTGAGCCATTCATCATAATTATCACCCGGCGCGACGGAGGGTAAACGGCCGTTGTCGGCAATGAACTGCGCCGTAAAATAATGCCAATAGGCATCTGGCGCTTCAAATAATGGATTCACAACGCCATACGCCAGCGTAACGAGCAGGTAGAACAGCAAAATCAACCCCAGCCAAAAGCGGCGACGGTTAGCTTTTACGTCTGACTGCTCACTTGCGGCTCTTGTTTGCGTACCCATCAAAAAAATAAAAATTACGGCAGCGTTACGCTTGCCAGACCTACCTGATGATGCGGCTGCGCAACGCCATCCAGCGTGACGGTCGCGCGCACATTCTCATCGGGATTGTACAGCCCTACGTTAATCTGGTACAGCCCGGGCGGCAAATCCGGCGGCAAATCCAGTTCATACGGGTCAGTTAAGAGTTCGCCTGCGCGCCAACCGGTCGTCGGGCGCAGTCCATCCACCGGCAGACGGTCGATCTGGCTGACAACCTCCCCATCTGCATTGACCAGGTGTACAAATACCACCCAATTTACGGCCGGTTCGGTCGTGGCCCGCCAGTATACGGTAAGCGGCAGGCGGTTTTCCTGCGGCAGGCCAACTTCATAACCGCTCAGCACTATGTCAGCGCCAACTTGCGCGCCAACGGCCGTTGCGGCAGCAGGCGCCTCTGTTTCCAGCGGCCACGGTTTAACCTCAACTGCGCCAAAATCAACCTGCTCGCGCGACCACGGCCGCCAGAACGGCCGTCCCGCCACCGCCTCACCCCGCTCTTCCAACCGCCAACGCAGGCGGTACACGCCCGGTTGCGTTTCCGGGTAAAAATACAAATTTGTCCGCTCGCGCAGCAGCGCCGCTTGCGGCCATGTTTGCAGCCAGGGCGCGGCCGGCGGGTCTTCTTGCGTGCGTAACACCGAACCATCGGGGGCGATCACTTCCAAGGTGTAGCGCAAGTCATCCGGCGTCAGCGCCGCGCCGGGCGCGGCCTGCCAAAGCAGATCAAGCGGCAAATTATGGCCGGGACGCACATCCGTATCATACAGTTCGACCGCGCGCAAAATAAGACCGTTGTCAAAATAAACGCCGCCGGATACAGCTAACGGCCGTTCCACCACCCCCAGCTCAACTTCTCCCAAATCAGCCACAGCGCCCAACGCGCCGCCATCCGCCCCGATGGGCTGCACGGAGAGATCATAACTGCCCGGCGGCGCGCCCGGCGGCAGCGGCAGTTTGTAACTTTGGCGCACCAGTCCATCAGCCGGCCAGACGGCGCTGTTACGCGCCAGCCCCTGCTCCTCAACCAACAGCGTCTGATCATTTGGCCCGCGCAGGCTAAAACGTAGAGAGGCGCCATTGGGCGGCGGCGCGGCGCCATCCCAAAAGAGGTCCAGCCAGAGCGTCGGCGCGACGGCAGGCTGTTCAAAATGGGTCTCGATTCCTTGTAACGCCGGGAGTTCGGGCCACTCAATCGCCAGGGAACGGCCGTTTTCGGGTACGGCCGTACCAATTTGAGGCTGTGCGCCATAAGCCAGCGTGTTGACCAGCGTCGTGCGCGCGTGCATGGCGCGTTCGTCTACCACCGGCAAGTTGGCGTCCAGCCAGCCGCGCACCTGCTTCTCGGCGTCGCGTTTATCGGCGGGCGGATCGGTAATGAACCAGATGCGCTCATAATTTTGCGCCAGGTCGGCCAACTGCGCCTCCGTCTCGCTGCCGTATGGATGGGGATAGATGGGCGCGGCCGTAACCGCGACGTCGGGGCGCGTCCGGTAATGGGCGTGCAGCGGCAGCAGAATCGCGTTGTTGTAGACGATGACATCATTATCGCCGGCGCGCGCTTCAATATAGGCAATCAACCCCCGAAAATCATTCTTGGCGTAGGCGGGATCAAAATAATAGTTTCGCAAAGCCATGAGCGCGCTCAGAAATGGGGCCAAAATAAGCATAATTGCGCCGGCCAGAGCCAAATTGCGCAAGATTCGCCTAGAAACTTTCAATTCACTCACGGGAATACGTACAAACTGCATGCAAGCCGCTGCGCCTAACGCCAGCAGCAGCAGAAAAGCGGGACTGCTGACCATGATGTGGCGCGCGCCCTGGTACATCGGCTTGAGCAGCGAGCCAAGCGTTAAACCCAGCGGCACAGCCAGCAGGTAACTTAATAGGAAGAAGCGTTTATGCCACGAGCGCGCCGCCCATAAGCCTACCAGCAGCAGCGCCAGCAGCAGCAGATTGAGCAGTTGCACGCCCCATTGCGCAAAATCGATGGTGACGCCCAGGCCAAAAAAGTGCACAATGTCTTTGAATATGACTGCGGGCGAGACGTAAAAATAGTTGGCTTCGGCCCCGGTGAAGAGGCGCGGCACGGTGAAGGGGATTACGGGAATGGCTAAGAGAACAGCAATTACGGCCGTTCCTAGCAGCAGCTTTTTGTAGCCTGCGCGCCACAGCAGCCAGGCCCAAAACAACGCCTGCGCCGCGATCAGGAAAACGGCCGTATAGTGGGTGTAAAAGGCAAGTCCCGCCAATAGCAGATAGAGCAGCAAATTTCGGCGCAGATCGACCCCTTGCAGCGCGCGCCACAGCGCGTAACTGGCGGCGGCGGCCAGCAGCACAAACAAAGTATACATGCGCGCCTCGTCGGCGTAATAAATTTGCAGTGGATTAACGGCCGTCAGCAAGGCCGCCAGCACACCCGTGGGGACGCCGCCCAAACGCCGGCCGAATTGGTACAGCAGCGGAACCAGCAGCACACTTGCCAGCAGCGACGGGTAGCGAAAAGCAAAATCCGTGGCGCCAAACAGGGCGTTTGTAAAATGGATGATTAAATAGTAGAGCGCGGGATGAGTATCCTGAGTGATACCTTCCTGGATGATAATGCGGTTGCTGAGAATCTCGCGCAGCGGGTAGCCGGCGCGCAGCGGGGTCAGACCTTCATCGGTCCAAAAGCTGAAGGCGTCAAGGTTGATCAGGCGCAGACCGTAAGCCAACAAGATGATTAGTAGGAGCATGAGGGTGATTGTGGGAAACGGCCGTTTTCCCTGCCGCGCTAAAGCATTCATAAGACGCCGATTTTACCCTTATCCCGAACGTCAAACCATTGCGCTAAGGGTACGTTCGGCATATGTCCAAGTCCGGCAACTTTGGTTTTAATAACAAATGTGACATTCGTCACCTTAAGACCATGACAAAAAGTGGGCTTGAAGCACTTTGGTACTATAGACGCGCCGAGTTGAATCAGTTACACTATCTTCGTTGTTTATCAAAAACTTATTAAATCTATGCCGCTAGTTACAGTTTTAGCTGTGGCGGAGCCAGCCAAAATAACCTCCCTGTCACAGATCTAAAATGGACTGCAAAATAAGCTTCGAACCCGACCAGATAAGCCGTTCAGCCTAACGCCTGACCGAGGAGTTGACATGAGCGTTCCGCACACCAAAAGCGATGAAAACCAACCTCCCGGAGGTTTTCATCGGGAACGCTCATCATAAACGAAACCTCCGGGAGGCTGTTTTCAGGAGAGAATCATGACAGCACGCAATCTTGCTCCTACTTTACTCCGTTTCACATTTTTTACTCTCTTTTTCATGACTGTTGTTCAACGTCCACCGGCTGTGGCAATAAGCACACTGGAAACAGACCTTGTTCAGACCACAAATAATTTGGTCGCTCAAACACAAAACGACGACGAAGAGCCCCCTTTTGACCCACCGCCGCCGCGACAGCGAGCCATCTTACGAATTCAGACTTTAGAAAGTTACACAACCAGTGTTGACCTGGGTGAAATCCTCACAATCGCAGTGCGGGTTCGTAACGACGGAAATATCCCGGCTACAAACATTGCGTTGAAAATACGCGGAACTGACCTTCTGCTGGGACAGAAAAAAAGCATTGGCGACCTGGCGCCAGACGAGGAGCGGATTGTACAGTTGCGAGCGAGAGTTTACGGCCGTTCTTCTCGTCCCCGCCCTGTATATATATCGGCCCAGGCAGATAACTTGCTGCATCGCAAGAATAAAGTTACCCATATGGTGTTTGAAGGTCTGGATGTACAGGATTACATACCCAATGCGCCGCATGTGCGCCTGCTGCATGAACAGCGACCGCTCCCCAACCGCCCTCTACCACGCACCATATTGGCCTTTGAAGCGCTTCCGGAACAGCCGGCCGATGTTGTGGCAAGGATAGATCTGCAAAGAGTCGTGCCGCCAGAAGCGCAGGCAGAAGCACAATTTCGCGTCATCCACTCTGTCGACGGAACTGAATGGCAGCAGTTACCCTCCCAATACGACAGCGAACAGGTAGAATTGCGCTTTGTGGCGGTTGGGCCCGGATATTACCTCATCCGCACCCGCCGATCGGGAGGAGTGAACCAACTCTCATTGGCGGAAGAATCACAACAAACCGAGGTGGAAGTGCCTGAAGGCTGGGTACCCAGTTATCAAGCCCCGGTGCCTAACACCTTCAACGGCTCAGTTGGCTACCAGGTTGATTTATTGACCCCACCAGGTCCTAACGGGTTGGTTCCTTCTCTTTCTCTGACTTATAATAGCGCCGCGGCATATGGGCTCACGGGCAACAAACAAGCCGACATCTATGGATTTGGCTGGCAGCTCACCAGCCATATTGATGTCATTCAGGCGCTGAAAACGTGTCACCAGGATGATGTTTGCCTGAAGCTGCAGGAGGAAAATGGCCAGTTTTACAATCAATACACCCTGTCTTTCCAGGGAACCGGTTATGAACTGGTGCATGAGGAAGGCCTGACTGCTAATGGGGACCCAGGGCGCTACTATTTGCGTGGTCATGCCGGTTTCTATGCAGAATATTGTGCAGATCAGGCCCCTTCGGCAGCCTGTAAAGCAGTGGACACCACAGATTCCGCTCCTCAAAATGGCAAAGCTGATGATAACAGCAGTGGTGGTTTCTGGCTGTTGAAAGCACCAAATAATACCACTTATCGGATTGGTTACCACACAGATTCTGAACGTGAAGTTGACCGCGCCGGAAGCGAAGTCACAAACCCGGCTTTGGCCTGGCGCGTTGACCGCATAACAGATCGTTTTGGTAACGAAATGACTTATACTTACGTGGAAGATCATTTTTCGAGCAATATCAGCCTGCAGGCAAAAATTAACGCCCCGGCGAGCTACTTGAAAGAGATTGTCTATGGCGCAAATAAGATTGAGTTCACAAATAAAGAAATACCCGAGAGATTGCAATCACCTGAGGGTTGGGCTGTCGGATGGGAAACACATCAGATCAATGAAATCAAGATCAAAACAAACAATCAATTAATCCGCCGCTATGAACTGGTGTATGATGACCAGCGGTTTGGGCACAATAACGGCGAAACTTTTGCCGACAATCAATCAACGACATGTGAACAGTATGATCATGATTGGGGGCTAGATCCAGATCCGGTCAATTTGCTGATGGAAATTCAAGAATATGCCGGCGCTGCGCAGACGACGCGCGGTACAGAGCCATATCGGACATTTACCTACACGTTTTTGGAAACAGGTCTTCATAATGTTGAAAATCAAAGCCCCCATAATACTTACTGTTATCCCTATCTAACCAGCCTGGATACTTACTTTGGGCCGGCTGATGAGGAAGGGGGCAACATTCATAAACCGACAGCCGTATTCAGTTATAAACAAGCTGATTATTTGGATATGCATACCTCACCCGGTGAGGGGCAGATCCGTCTTTATGCACAGCTTTTAGATGTGCAAACCACCTACAGCGGATGGGACTCAGATGCGCCGGCGCAGGTTGTTCAATACACCTACAGCAGTCCCGACTATCGTGGGCAACCGTCTCGCGAAGGACCGGCCAAAGACCTGGGTGTCTTGCAAGGATTTAAGAATGTAACTGCCTGTGCAGGAGGTGCGCCTGGGGCCTGCCAGCACCAGCAAAAAGTCACCTTTGAAGTGCGGTCGTATGCGTCCACTGATGCGAATCTCACCGGGAAAGAGATGGTGAACGAAATTGTGACCCAATTTGGACAGCAAGCATCACTAAGCGAAACGACCTGGGATTTATTGCACAATGTTGTTAATAATGTGCCTGCACAAACGCGCCATCCTGTGGTTATTGAACAAAAAGTGACTGATAAGCGTAATGGCGCCAGCGCCCAGATGCGCACCGGCTACAGCTATGACGCATATGGCAACCAGACGGAAGTGCGGGAGTATGGCGGTCGAACCGGAGCCACGCCCTGGCGCACCTCGGAAACCATGTATGTATATAACACAAACCTAAACGACGACAAATGGCTCATTAATCTCCCCTGGCGGGTCACGTTGTGGAATGGTAATGCGGACGGCGGAAACGGCGACATTGTATGGCGCACTCGCTATCGTTATGATAACCTGGCGGCGAACACTACCCCGGCAGACGGATTGTTAACGCATAAGGAGCGGCTTATTTGCACGCAGTGGGCGACCAATCCGCCAAATCAAAACTGCCTGGCGTGGGCCTGGCAGGCGCCGACCGTCTACCGCTATGGCGGCAGCGGCGGCGGCAGTGGTCAGACGTGGCAGGTAACCGGCGTGACCGACCCAGACGGCCGTTTCCAAAACTTGACCTGGTTAAATGCAACCCAACTACAGCAGCGTCAGGATGCCGTGGGCACAACAATATATTGGTATGGCGACAGTAACACTCCCTGGCTGTTAACCCAGGTGCAGACGTCCAACGGCGCAAAAACAGCTTATACCTATGACAGTTTCGGGCGGCTGCTGACGCAAAAAGCGCCCGACCCAAACAGCAGTGCTGTCGGCGCTGTTGTCAAAGAGTTCAGCTATGGCGATGCGTCTAATCCGTTCTATATCGCTGAAAAAACGCCCAATCCGAATGACGGGTCGGCCAAAATTATCACCCGCACCTATTATGACGCCCTGGGACGGCCGTTACAAAAGCGCAGTTGGGGCATGTGGGGTACAGATGGGAAAGGAGACGACAACAGCACCGATGGCAGTATCATCGACATCCAGTATGATACCCTGGGGCGCGCAACTTGTGAAACAATCGGCCTTCACACGGCCCAAAGCAACTATTATGATTTTAACAGCAGCTTAAATTGTACCTGGTATGGCTATGGCAAAACCGTCACAGCTTACGATGTCCTCAATGACGTCACGGCCGTGACCGCACCAAATGGCGCGCAAACGACAACCGTGATAAACGGCCGTTCCCGTACAGTCACCGATGGCGCCGGAAAACAAACCACCACCACCCAGGATGAACTCGGACGGCTGGTCAGCGTCAAAGATGCTCTGAATAACACAACCAGCTACAGCTATGACCTGGCAGACAACCTGACCTCAGTCAACGGCCCCGATGGCGTCCTGACAACCATGGCCTACAACCTGCTGGGTCAAAAAGTCTACATGCATGACCCCGACATGGGCATCTGGAGCTATGCCTATGACGCCGGCGGCAGCCTGACGCGCCAGACAGACGCCAAAAACCAGCGGCTTTGTTTCAGCTATGACGCTGCCGGACGGCTGGACGCACTGCATCACCGCGGCAGCGGCGCCGGCGCCTGCCCTACTTCAGGCGGCAGCCTCCTGGCCGACTATGCCTACCACAGCAGCGGCGCGGGCAAAGGCGCGCTCAGTTCCATCACCTATCCCGGCCATGCAGGCAACGATGTGGACAGCTTCAGCTATGATTACCGCCAGCGGATAACCGCCGAAACGCGCACGCTAAACGGCCGTACCTACACGCGCAGTACCGGCTACGACAATCTCGACCGCGTGCGCACCGTCAGCGTCAACGGCGAAACCATTACCACCGCCTACGACGGCCTCTACGCTGACAGCCTCACCAGCAGCGCCGCTGGTATCGGGGCCATCGTGAGCAATATGCCCTACAATAATTATCAGCAACTGGCCGGTATCGAACGGCCGGGCGGGCGGCCGGACAGCAGTTTTACCTATTATGACAAATCCAACAATTATCGCCTAAACACCATCCAGCACGGGATCGACAATGCCCTACCCGACTTTACCTATGCCAATTATGACCCGGTGGGCAACATCAAGGAATTGCGAACAAACTTCGACACCTGGACCGAAACCCAAACGTTTGGCTATGATAATCTCTACCGCTTGAATACGGCCGTTGCCAGCGGCGGCATTGCCAATCACAGCTACAACTACACTTACGACGCCGGCGGTAACCTGACGGCTCGCAGCGGCACAGACGGCGCGCGCGCCTACAGCTATAATCACAGCGCCCACAAACACGCCGTCAGCAGCGTTTCGGGTGGATTAACAGCCAGCTTCAGCTACGACGCCAACGGCAACATGACCAACCGCACCGTGAGCGGTGTTAGCTATGGACAAACGTGGAATGTTCAAAATCGGCTGACAGCTGTCACTGTCGGCGCACAAACCACCAACTTCTACTATGACGCCAACGGCCAGCGCACCCTGACCATCCAGCCGGACGGTACATACATCTACACCCCCTTCCCCGACTACGAGGAAACCATCCTGCCCGCAGCCGGCAATATCCACCTCAACCGCCCCACGCAAAAAGAGAGCAAAGCAGCCGCCTCAACTTTCCATGCTAGCAGCCAGACCGGCGTCTCCTCTGCCAACTTGATGAGCAACAGCGCCGCCGCCCACCGCTACAGCCTGGACGAGGGCAGCGGCAGTACGGCCAACGACAGCGCCGGCAGCGCCGACGGCGTCCTCCACGGCCCCGCCTGGGACAGCGGCCAGCTAAACGGCGCATTGCGCTTTGACGGCGTCGACGATTACGTCGACCTGGGCGACATCGATATGAACGGCAGCGCCCTGACAATCGCCTTCTGGTTCAGGGCCGACGACTTCGGCGTCCATGATGCGCGCCTCATCTCCAAAGCGACCGGCGTCAGCGAACAAGACCATGATTGGATGGTCAGCACGCTTAACGGCAGCCAACTGCGCTTCCGTTTGAAGACCAACGGCGCAACAGCCACATTGGTCAGCGCCAGCGGCGCGATCACAACAGGGCAATGGTATCACATCGCCGCTGTCTACGACGGCAGCCAGATGCGCCTCTACAAAAACGGCGTGCAGGCTGCCGGCCAATCTAAAAGCGGAACCATCACCAACGGCAATGCCCACGTCGCCCTCGGCAACCAGCCCGCCGGCGCCGGGGCGCGCGCCTTTGACGGCTTGCTGGATGAAGTCTGCCTTTATGACCAGGCATTGAGCGCCGCTGAAATCGCCGGCGTGATGAGCGCCGGCTGCGGCGGCGGCAATCCGCCTACCGCGACCTCGTCGCCCGCAGCGACCTCGTCGCCCACGGCCACAAACATATTCTCCACCGTAGAAGTCACGTCCGTCGCCACACAAACCCCGGCAGGCGCAACGCCAACCTCCACGCCCACCGGCGGCGGCTCAGGGCAGAATATTCTGCAAAATGGCGATTTCGAGGCGGGCCAGACTGGCTGGAATTGTAAAAACTGTGCTTGGAGCGTGGTCTCCCCCGGCTATGTTGGCAGCGGCCATGCCGGGCAGGTAGTCGTCAGCGGCGGCAGCTCGTGGGAACTGCGCCAATACAACCTGGCGCTAGAGCCCAACACTGCCTACCGGCTGCGCTTCGAGGGCAAAGCGGACGGCAGCCGCAATTTGAGCGTGCAACTGCTCAAGCATGGCAGTCCCTACACCAACTACGGCCTTTCAGAAAGCGTCAGCCTCAACACCGGCTGGCAGACAACCAGCTATGAATTCACCACCAGCGGCTTCAGCAGCCCGGTGAATGACGCGCGCCTGCGCCTCCGCATCTATGCAACCGGCGTCTACCACTTTGACAATGTCGTCCTGGAGAAAGTCGACGGCAGCGCAGCAACAGCGACAGCGCCGGCTATGCCCACAACCACCGCAACGCCGCCGGCCGGCCCCACGGCCACCCCAACCGCCACGGCTACCAACCCGCCGGGCGGCAGCGGTCCCGTCCATCGTTACAGCCTGGATGAGGGCAGCGGCAGTACGGCCAACGACAGCGCCGGCAGCGCCGACGGCGTCCTCCACGGACCCACCTGGGACAGCGGGCAGCTAAACGGCGCATTGCGCTTTGACGGCGTTGATGATTACGTCGACCTGGGCGACGTCGATATGGGCGGCAGCGCCCTCACAATCGCCTTCTGGTTCAAAGCCGACGACTTTGGCATCCACGATGCGCGCCTCATCTCCAAAGCGATCGGCGTCAACGAACAAGACCACGATTGGATGGTCAGCACCCTCAACGGCAGCCAACTGCGCTTCCGCCTCAAGACCAACGGCACAACCAGCACATTGGTAACGGGCAGCGGCGCGATTACAAGCGGGCAGTGGTATCATATAACCGCGGTGTATGACGGCAGCCAGATGCGCCTCTACAAAAATGGCGTGCAGGCGGCCAGCCAATCTAAAAGCGGCGGCATCAGCAACGGCAATGCCAGTGTCGCTCTTGGCAATCAGCCCGCCGGCGCCGGGGCGCGCGCCTTTGATGGCTTGCTGGATGAGGTCTGCCTGTATGATAAAGCGTTAAGCGCTGCTGAGATCGCCGGCATAATGAATACCGGTTGTGGGGGCGGTAGTAACTCTCCAACGCCCACGCCAACGGCGACGATTACGCCACCGCCAAATGCCACAGCGACTATTCCTCCGACAGCATCGCCCACGCCGCCGCCAGCAAATGACATCGCCAAGATTCAACGCACCTATTACGCGCTTGGCGGCCAGATGATTGGCGTGCGCGTCAAGAAGATTCGCAGCAACGGCGTCACTGAATCTGATGACTTGTACTATACTTATGCCGACCATCTCGGCAATGTGACGGCTTTGAGTGACGAAATGGCAATTTTGTATCCGACAGTCTGGCGCTGTTTCGGCCGTTTGGCAGCTATCGCCTCGAACCACAAACCAACCCCAACATAACCGACCGCGGTTTTACCGGTCACAAAGAGAACCTGATCTTGGATTGACGTATATGAATGCGCGGTATTACTTGGGTTATATTAACCGCTTCCTGTCACCGGATCCAATTGTACCAAATCCCAGAAATCCACAAAGCCTAAATCGCTACAGTTATGGTTTAAACAATCCCCTCCGTTTTACAGACCCATCGGGATTCAGAGAATGCGAATTTGATGGTAATTGTTCGCCGACTCCGACATTCTATACACCATTTTTTAACTTTATGGGGAATGTATCTTTGGCCGAAAAACAATTGGCTCACCAAGCAGCCAGTGCCATCGGCCAACGGATGGCAAGTGTAGTCAACCCGCTTAAACGTATGGCAGCTAGAATGGAAGGTACAACTTACACCTCATTATCTGCAGCAGATGCCTTCTTAGGTGCATTTGGTGGGTCTATTACCATTCAGAATAAGGAAGAATATTTAGTGGATGGTGGTGGCTTCAACGTTTATGCGATAGCATCCGAAACGCAAGCACTGATTACTATCGGTATTAACGCAATAACCAATCATCAATTGTTTATCCACGAGATTTTCCATATCTTTGACCAAGTAGTGTTGGGCGGCATTGCCAACGAAACCTTGTTTGCTGCCCAACAAGCGGATGCCACCTTCCCGAATCGGCCGAATCTGGATGGCCAATCTGATTTAAGATGGGGTTTTGCTGGTAGCAATTTTAGTGAGTGGCAGAAAAGTCGTTCAGGAGCATCAGGAGAAGAGTTTGCAGATATGGGCATTGGTTGGACATATAATCAATGGGAACCATCTGACACAGGGATTGGTTGGTCTCAGCAGGGTCAGGCTCGGGCCAATTTCATGGATGTCAATATGGGACTTTGGTTGAATCAGTTGCTCCCTTAGACGAGGAAAAAAGCATGCAGCATAAAACTTCAAATCATAAAAGTTGGTTCATAATGGGGCTATTCTTAATGATAATGATTCTTGTTGGTTGTACCGTTTCCCAACAAGATGTTACAGAGAATGAAAACGCAAATGCAGATACCGAAGAAGAAGCAACAATTAATGCTGTCCTACCCTCGGACACACCGGTTCCCTCAGCAACACCAACGGCATTAGCTTCCTTGCCTTCAGCTACTCCAACCTCAACGGTCACTGCTACGTTTTTGTCTTCCCACACACCAACTGCTACTTTTACAGTTATACCAACATTGACACCCTTGCCAACTATCCCCCCACAACAACGTGGACAAGTCTATACTGAATTAATAAATAGTAACGGTGGATGCAAATTGCCTTGTTGGTGGGGGTTTGAACTCGGAAAAACTTCTTTAGATGAAGTTCGTCAACTTTATACGACATTCGATGCCTTTATTACTGAACAGAATGGAATAAATGGGCGCTCAGCACTCTATATAACTTTTGTCGATCCCCAAATTGAAAATGGCAATCAAGTCCGCCATTTGTTTCGCGTCCAAGATAAAATTATTATTGAAGCTGAAATTGAAGTGATCTATAATCCGAGTTATCAGCTCAAACAATTTTTGCAGGAATTGGGACAGCCCTCTGAAGTTTGGTTAAGGACAATACCAAATACTTATGAAGGAGTATTACCAGTAAGTTTGCGATTGTTTTTTCCTGATCAAGGTATTCTAGTTTCATATGCAGTATTTGGTGAGCGCATTGATGATTCAATACGAGTCTGTTTTGATGAAAGAGGTGGTGCAATATTTCGCTTGTGGGAATCAACTATTTGGAACCCTGACGGTGACAAAGGATTTATCGAGCGAGCTAATGAGAGTAGCGAATTAACGCTTGAAGGACATCGTCCAATTGACGAAGTGAGCAATTGGGATGTGGAGCAGTTCTACACCATTCTCGCCGATCCCACGCGCACAGAATGTCTGGAAACACCCTCAAATTTGTGGCAGCATCCATAATGGACAGCGGGATAGTGGAATTATTGATAACTGCAATCTTTCTAATTACCAACGTTCCTATGGCCTCTGCAACCAATCGAAGAGCGGCGGCATCAGCAACGGCAATGCCAGTGTCGCTCTTGGCAATCAGCCCGCCGGCGCCGGGGCGCGCGCCTTTGATGGCTTGCTGGATGAGGTCTGCCTGTATGATAAAGCGTTAAGCGCTGCTGAGATCGCCGGCATAATGAATACCGGTTGTGGGGGCGGTAGTAACTCTCCAACGCCCACAGTCTCGCCGACGCCGCCACTACAACAAAATACGCGAAGCACAAAGAATGAAAATTACGAACTATTTGCAGATGGTTTCTTGAATTGGACATATGGTTCGTTTAGAGGAAACACGGAAGGAAATCAAACATCAAACTAGTTTAACACACAGATGCCGTTATGGGTTTTTGCTACAGGATCATAGTAAAGATGACCTGCTGTTTAAAATGTCATCGAGTGGAGTAAAGATATGAAATATTATGCGATTGTTGTTGGGTTGTTGATCGGCCTCCTTTTCTTAATGAGTTGTTCAGTTACAAGTGTGGATGTAT
This sequence comes from uncultured Chloroflexia bacterium, assembly GCA_963701435.1. GTDB lineage: Bacteria > Chloroflexota > Anaerolineae > Promineifilales > Promineifilaceae > JAACFF01. Next base: position 197,104 of record CAVPAL010000008.1, read on the forward strand.
CTGAAAGTAATGCAATTGCTGAACAAGCGACAGAGGTGTTAGTTTCTCCCACACACGAAGCACTACCATCGCCACCATCACTTTCCGTAGAGGCTACGAAATCAGTAACACAAACTGTTCTTCCAGCAATGTCAACAATACAACCAACATTGACGCCAAGTCCAATTAAGACAACGCCAACTCCCATCCCATTTCCCACCTTCGACGTAGCTTCTTCAACCTTGTCAGAAGAGGCTGCTACTCAAAACCTGATTGAGCTATTAGAAACAAATAGGGGGTGTGAATTACCCTGTTGGTGGGGAATTGTACCTGGCGAGACAAATGTGGATAGCATTGAATCAACCTTTGTACCTCTGGGATTTGATTGGTATCGGGATTATGAAGAATTAAAAAGTAATACACCCTACCTAGCTCTTGTTTATCTCACAACCAACGACAAGTTGGTTGAATCAATTCTAGTATATGGCGGTGCAGGAGGGGAAACATATGATCGCAATGAGGCGTGGCAACCATACGCCATACCACGTGTGTTAGAACGGTTGGGTTTGCCGGAGCAAGTCTATGTCTACTACCCATTCCGGTTTGATCCGGGTGGGATGCAAGCTTATCGAATGTTTCTCTATTATCCCGAATTGGGTGTTGAGATTGACTATCTGGGCAAGGCCAGCCCAATCGACAGTAGACCAGGGTGGGTGCAAGCTTGTCATAATATTTTAGAAACAGATGAAATAAATCTATTTCTTTTTCAGCCGGGCACGGTGCCTGATTACTTGGAACTGACAATGCCTGAATTGAGTCTCCCACTGCCAAATGTAGAGGGAAGTAAATACGATTGGGTAAGTTGGGAGCAAGCGACAGAAAGTTCATTGGATGAGTTTTGGCGGTTGTTTACAGAAGCGGATGAAGGGTCTGCCTGTTTTGAGTTTAAGACTTACTGGACTGACAATTGAGTCTTGTCTACCTTTTATAATCGCATCCAGGGCACCCTTCACGGTTTCACCTGAAACAACGAGCAGCTAAACGCCGCCAGCGAATGACATCGCCAAGATTCAACGCACCTATTACGCGCTGGGCGGCCAGATGGTTGGCGTGCGCGTCAAGAAGATTCGCAGCAACGGCGTCACTGAATCTGATGATTTGTACTATACTTATGCCGACCATCTCGGCAATGTGACGGCTTTGAGTGACGATAAATGGCAATTTTGTACCCGACAGTCTGACGCTGTTACGGCCGTTTGGCAGCTATCGCCTCGAACCACAAACCAACCCCAACATAACCGACCGCGGTTTCACGGGTCACAAAGAAAATCGCGCTTTAGGGTTGACATATATGCGGGCACGTTACTACCTTCCAAACACGAACCGATGGCTATCTCCTGACTCAATTATACCTAACCCACAAAACCCACAAAGTTTCAATAGATATTCATACGTCCGAAATAATCCTGTCAACTTTACAGATCCCACAGGACATCGAGAATGTGCATCAGATGGATGGTGTGCACCTGGCTCATCAGAATCTCACTACCAACCACCAGATCTGCCTCCGCCGCAGGTTACAAAGCTGTGGATTGGTCCAGATGATGTCACAGAAATTCAATTGTATGGAAACACCAACTTTGCATTTAATCTGGATGGTACTGGCCCTAGTTACGCTTACAGCCAAGGGTTTCATGGCGGGTTGGATTTAATGGCTGAACCAGGTACCGAAGTGATTGCTGGTATTCATGGAGAAGTAGCATGGGTTTCAGATCGGACAGCCTATAAACCCCGTTATATTGTTATTCAGATTGCCCCGGACACCTACATGATAATAGGTCATTTATCAGCAGATAACCTTTCAAACCTGAAAGCGGGCGACATCGTTACCCCCGATACAGTTGTTGGGGAAGTAGAAAGCGCAGAAGACCATGCTCATATTGAATTTTGGACGGGGCAAGGGTCTACAGCATCCACTAATAGGTATATTGAAACGCCTTACCAATATTTGTCACCAGAGGTAAAGCAACAATTTTTAGCATTGATGCAAGACATGAATGAATTTGATAGTAGAATCACTTTTCATCAACGCTCTGATGGACAGTGGTCATCTCGTGATGCTCAACCAAGATTGAAATACCATGGCCCGAATTTGAATTATGGTCAGCCAGGTTACGATAATCCCTGGGATTAATGAAGGTGGAAAATGCGAACAATTCTTCATATTATCTTTGTATGTATTTTCTTTAGTGTGGCGATTGTTGCCTGTACTACGGTAAAGGGTAATAAACCGAGCCAACAGGCTATTCCCTCAGCCACGGTAACGCCCTCACCGTCAGTTACAGCGACCCTATTGCCATCAGCGACAAACCCGCCAGCGCTATCATCCACACCCTTATCATTACCAACAGCAACTTTAACACCAACCGTCACAGATGTTCTGGAACCTAATGAAACGTCTATAGTTTTGACACCCCGGTTAATTGCGGCTATCCAACTGGATCCCGAGCGAAACAATCCGTTGCCTGACGATGTCTGGTGGTCAGAAGATAGCCAGAAATTGTACTTTCAAGAGATTCAAACCGAACAAGCCTGGTCATATGATGTCACAACAGGTATCTCAAATACGAGTCCTTATATACCCCGCTCATTTGGCGAACTAGCTCCGATGGTAGAGGCAACATTACCAGACAATGCCCAATTGTTCAGCTTATCTCCAAGCAGACAATATGTGCTATACCGAATCCCATTACCTGAGCCTATCCCTTTTACAGGGCCTCCCGTCACAACGAAACAGGAGTATCCACCGTATCAATACGAATTATGGCTCCGCTATGATGGAGAAGATACCCTATTAGGTCTAGTAGATAGTAGTTTTGGTTTGCTGGCTCCCCCAATATGGTCGGCAAATGAAAATGTGGCTATCGTGAATACGGCCGGTGCTCCTGGCGTACCCAACATCTATGATAGTTGGCTGATAGATATTGATGACTTATCAGTGGGGCGTTTAGATACACCCTGGGAAGGCAATGTTTATTTCTACAGTGTGCGTGACTTATCGGCTGATGGCAATTTGCTGCTAGTGCGGGCAGATATAAACTATTTTTTTAATCGAGAGACTGGAGAACAATGGCCTATACCGGGTGTGGATACTGATCGTATCATCTTAATTGGAACAGAAGAATCACCTGGTTGTTTAGTATCTGAGTTAGAGTTCTCGGATACAATTTTACGGAGTCATATATGGTATTGCCAGCCAGTAAAAGGGAAGAGCCATATTATAGCTACCATCAAAGGTCAAACTAGCCAAAATGTAATTTCGCCTGACAATAAATTCATCGCTTTTACAGTATCTAACCAATTCGCTGGTGTTGGGTACAAAGATATTTCACCAAGTATTTGGTTAGTGCCTTTACCGTAAGTGGATGGGCAAGTATCCTCACTATCGCTGTGGCAGCATCTTGCCGATCCACAGGGCAACCTTCCCTTTAGGGCTGGTGGGTAAGTGGAAAACTTTCCGTTGCACTACGAGTTTCCACTTACCCACAGCTACTACGACGACGGCCGCCCCGCTATCACGGAATGTGTCAATGCTTTTGAGACACTCATTGCGATAAATTAGTGGGCAATTCTTCGCTCACAGAATGTGGCTAACTTCGCGTTGCACTACATGTCACCTTCATTCACACGGCCTCTACAGCCAATCTAAAAGCGGAACCATCAGCAACGGCAATGCCAGTGTCACCCTCGGCAACCAACCGGCGCCGGCGCGCGCGCCTTTGACGGCTTGCTGGATGAGGTCTGCCTGTATGACAAGGCGTTGAGCGCCGCTGAAATCGCCGGAGTGATGAGCGCCGACGCCGTCCCCAAATGCGACCACGACAGTGTCGCCACGGCCACAGCAACGACGCCGCCAACCAACGACATCGCCAAGATTCAGCGCACCTATTACGCGCTTGGCGGCCAGATGATTGGCGTGCGCGTCAAGAAGATTCGCAGCAACGGCGTCACTGAATCTGATGACTTGCACTATACTTACGCTGATCATCTCGGCAATGTGACAGCTTTGAGTGACGATAATGGTAATTTTGTACCCGGCAGTCTGGCTCTATTTCGGCCGTTTGGCAGCTACCGTGTCGAACCCACCACCAACCCTGGCATAACTGACCGTGGTTTTACTGGTCATAAGGAGCATATTGACCTGGGACTTACCTATATGAATGCGCGGTATTACATCGGTTATATTAACCGCTTCCTGTCACCAGATCCAATTGTACCAAATCCCAGAAATCCACAAAGCCTAAATCGCTACAGTTATGGTTTAAACAATCCCCTCCGTTTTACAGACCCATCGGGATTCAGAGAATGCGAATTTGATGGTAATTGTTCGCCGACTCCGACATTCTATACACCATTTTTTAACTTTATGGGGAATGTATCTTTGGCCGAAAAACAATTGGCTCACCAAGCAGCCAGTGCCATCGGCCAACGGATGGCAAGTGTAGTCAACCCGCTTAAACGTATGGCAGCTAGAATGGAAGGTACAACTTACACCTCATTATCTGCAGCAGATGCCTTCTTAGGTGCATTTGGTGGGTCTATTACCATTCAGAATAAGGAAGAATATTTAGTGGATGCTGCTGGCTTTAACGTTTATGCTAAAGCATCCCTAACGCAAACAATGATTACAATTGGGAAGTTGACAATAACCAATCATCAATTGTTTATCCATGAGATTTTCCACGTCCTAGATATTATGATATTGGGAAATGCTGGAAACCAAAATTTGTTAGCCGCCCAACAAGCGGATGCCACCTTCCCGAATCGGCCGAATCTTGCTGGAGAAAATCTTGATAGATGGGGCTTTGCCGGTGGCAACTTCAGTAACTGGCAGAAAAGCCGTTCAGGAGCTTCGGGAGAAGAGTTTGCAGATATGGGTATAGGTTGGACGTACAATCAATGGGAAGGATCAAGAACTGGAGTTGGATGGTCAGATGATGGTAAAGCTCGCGCCAATTTCATGGATGTTAATATGGGAATCTGGTTGAGTCAGTTACTCCCTTAGCCAAGGAAAAACAAATGCAAAAGACAAATTCAAGCAATAATAGTTGGTTCATCATAGGAGTATTCTTAACGTTCGTGATCCTGGTTGGTTGTACGATTTCTCAGCAAGGTATGCCAGGAAGTAAAAATACCGATGCAATTACAAACGAAGCAGCAGAGATTGCTACTACACAACCCTTAGACACGCCGATTCCTTCACCATCCTCAACAGCATTGGTAACAGTAACTACTCTGCCTTCAACAACCCCAACACCAATAGCTATTGCAACCTTTTCGCCCTCACAAACGCCAACTGCTACTTATACAGCCATGCCAACCTTGACACCTTTACCTACTATCCCTCCACAACAACGTGGGCAGGTTTATACAGAACTAATTAAAAATAATGGGGGATGTGAATTGCCTTGCTGGTGGGGTTTTGAATTGGGGAAAGCCTCAACAAATGAAGTACACCAGTTCTATACGTCATTTGGCGCAAATGTTTCTGAGCAGCATGGAAATAATGGAATCTCAGTGCTTTACACGAAGTTCTTTGATCCTCAAATTGAAAAGGGCGAACAGGTGCGTCATACATTCGTTGCTCAGGATGAAATTATCATTGACATGGAGATTCAATTAAAAAGTCATCCTGATTACCAAATAGCATCAATCTTGGAACGATTAGGACAACCCTCAGAAGTATGGATGTGGACGATCCCAGATACTATTGAAGGCATACTTCCTGCTGATTTTCGACTATATTTTCCTGAGCAAGGTGCATTGGTAGGTTATAGAACAAATGCAGTCAAAATAGCGGATGCAGTAAATGTGTGTTTTGATGGACGTGGGGGAGCAACAATGCTTTTGTGGGATACTGCTGTATGGAACCCTAACAGTACCAAAGGATTTATCGAGCGCACCGATGAAAGTAGTGAGTTGACATTAGAGGGACACCAACCTATTGAGGAAGTAAGCAATTGGGATGTTGAGCAGTTCTACACGATTCTCACCGACCCCACACGCTCAGAATGTCTGGAAACGCCCTCAAATTTGTGGCAGCATCCATAATGGACAGCGGGATAGTGGAATTATTGATAACTGCAATCTTTCTAATTACCAACGTTCCTATGGCCTCTGCAACCAATCGAAGAGCGGCGGCATCAGCAACGGCAATGCCAGTGTCGCTCTTGGCAATCAGCCCGCCGGCGCCGGGGCGCGCGCCTTTGATGGCTTGCTGGATGAAGTCTGCCTCTACGACCAGGCCCTCAGCACCACAGACATCGCCGGCGTGATGAGCGCCGGCTGCGGCGGCAGCACGCCGCCTCCGCCCACCGCAACCGCAACCGCGACCGCGCCGGCCACTACATCGCCAACCGTCACGCCGACCCCGGCCGGCCCAACCGCAACGCCCACGCCCACCGGCGGCGGCGGCTCAGGGCGAAATCTTCTGCAAAACGGCGATTTCGAGGCGGGCCAGACTGGCTGGAATTGTAAAAACTGTGCTTGGAGCGTGGTCTCCCCCGGCTATGGCGGCAGCGGCCATGCCGGGCAGGTGGTCGTCAGCGGCGGCAGCTCGTGGGAACTGCGCCAATACAACCTGGCGCTAGAGCCCAACACTGCCTACCGGCTGCGCTTCGAGGGCAAAGCGGACGGCAGCCGCAATTTGAGCGTGCAACTGCTCAAGCATGGCAGTCCCTACACCAACTACGGCCTTTCAGAAAGCGTCAGCCTCAACACCGGCTGGCAGACAACCAGCTATGAATTCACCACCAGCGGCTTCAGCAGCCCGGTGAATGACGCGCGCCTGCGTCTCCGCATCTATGCAACCGGCGTCTACCACTTTGACAACGTCGTCCTGGAGAAAGTCGACGGCAGCGCAGCAACAGCGACAGCGCCGGCTATGCCCACAACCACCGCAACGCCGCCGGCCGGCCCCACGGCCACCCCAACCGCCACGGCTACCAACCCGCCGGGCGGCAGCGGTCCCGTCCATCGTTACAGCCTGGATGAGGGCAGCGGCGGATACGGCCAACGACAGCGCCGGCAGCGCCGACGGCGTCCTCCACGGACCCACCTGGGACAGCGGGCAACTAAACGGCGCATTGCGCTTCCGATTAATTTTTCCGACCCATCTGGACACCGTGAATGTGCATCAGGTGATTGGTGTGCAGCGGGATTGCAGAATCACACTATCAGCCACCTACACAACTACCAATGGTCACTAAGCTATGGATAGATACAAACTCCATTACTGAAATCCAACTTTATGGAAATACCAACGCTGCATATAATCAAGAAATTGGTGATAGTAGCTATGCCTACAGTCAAGGTTTCCATGGCGGGCTTGATTTACTGGCTCCACCTGGCACAGAAGTGATTGCAGGAATTAGGGGGCGCGTCTATTGGGTAGGAGATAGCGCATACGCTCCAAACTATGTGGTTATTGAGATATCCGCAAATACTTACATAGTTTTAGGTCATTTATCAGATGTATAAAAGTACAGGTGAGTCAAAATGTTACTGCCGATAGTGTCGTGGGCGAAGTGGCTGATAGAGTTGATGTGGATCATCTTCATGTTGAGTTCTGGACAGGCCCAGGTGACAATATCCGACCAAGGACGATTGAGGTACCTTATCAATACATGTCACCCGAAGTCAAAATCACAATTTCTAGGGCTTACGTGCAAATATGAGTAGAGTTTGATAATCGAATTACATTTCGTGAACGTTCTGATGGCAGGTGGGATTCAATTTACAATCAACCTGACCTAATTTATCAACGGAAGTAATTTGAATTAAGGCTAGCCAGGCTATGTAGCCCCTTAGACCGAATTAATCAAAAAGAGGTAAGAGAAATGCAAAAGTATCTATGTATCCTGCTTTTCGTCATATTAGGATGTGCTCTTATGGCTTGTACAGTAACAGAAGTTAGTGAACATCTGCCACAGGAGGAAATCACAACGATTGTCGCAACACGTCCATTATCATCACCGATTGCATCACAACCATCATCTGTACCAACAGAGACGACAACAACGACCTCTACTTCAGTACCAACGGCCACAGATATGCCCGAGACAACACCGACTCCTGCAGCAACGCTAACAGCAACTCCAGATTACACACCGGTACTTGTAGCTACTATGGAGCCAGCTCCTTATCGTCGCTCTTTTCTACCCGAGAATGTTTGGTGGTCGGAAGACAGTCAAACGCTTTATTACCAAGATATTGAAGCCCAGGAAGCCTGGGCCTATGATCTGTCTACACAAAGTTCTACATCTATTGCCTATGTACCGCGCTCATTACGTGAGTTAGAACCACAGATACAGGCATCATTACCAGAAAACGCATCTATAGTGAGTCTGTCACCTGAGAATCAGTTCGTTCTGTATCGTATCCCTTTGGCAGAACCTATCCCGATTCCTGAAGATCCTTCCCTCAATCCTACGCCTGAATTTAAAGTGCCCAACTCTTATACGGCCGAACTTTGGCTGCGCAAAGACGGGCAGGATTTTAATTTGGGATTGGTGGATACTTGTTTTGGATTGCAAGCCCCGCCTTTATGGTCAACGAATGAGAATGTCGTCATCGTTAATGGAGTAGGCTCAGACGGTATTGCATGTTTACATCCTGTGTGGCTAATTGACCTTGAAGCTCTATCGCTGGAGCCATTAGATTCCCCTTGGACAGAAAATTATGAAGTTCTTGATTTATCAGCAAACGGGGATGTTTTCTTAGTTAGTCCGTACACAGACCGCCTCAATTACCTATATGATTCAACAACAAACGAGCGATGGGGTTTAGATTTTGGCGACCCGGAACGTGACGGCACGGCGCGCATGAGGCTGATTGAATCAGGTCAGTCTCAAAATTGCCTGATATTTGAACTGGAGTTCTCAGACACAATTTTACGCGATCATTTATGGTATTGTGAACCAACTACAGATGAGATTAATTTCTTGGCTACAATTGAGGGAGGCATTCTTGAAGGCGTTATGTCACCAGATCAAAAGCATATTGCTCTTATGGTAGTTAATGACTTTCCTATGGGAAATTTCTATGAAAATATCACTCCAGGTATATGGTTGCTGGCAATGCCATAGGTTAATCTATGCTCAGTGTTGCCTTCCATCTACTGAAGTGTCAGATATCCAGGCTAAATAACTTTTTGTTGGGTATATATCACAGACGTCTTGATTGCAGCATTAAATTATTGAGAAGCAGAAGGTGACGGGCAAACTCCTGCTTCTCTTTGTATTAATTATCTGTACTTTCTTTTGGCATCCCATTGCCCAAAAGAAAGTACCAAAGAAAAGGCTAGTAGTCCAACAAACAGAGTTTGCCGGATGAGTTAAAAAGTGGCATCCTTCTTCCAAAAACCCAAGAGGAAGAAATGCCCACAAAAATATACAAAGTCACCTTAACAAATGAGGAGCGCACCGAATTGACGGGCTTGATCAGCAAGGGCAAAGGGAATGCCCGCCGCATTAGGCGCGCCCATATGCTACTGTTGTCAGACGAAAACCATCCAGACGGAGGTTGGAAAGATGCTGATATCGCCAAAGCACTCAAAGTCCACGTCCGAACCGTCGAACGAACACGGGAAAAGTGTGTCCAGGAGGGCCTGGAAGTAGCCCTCACCCACACACGCCCACAAAAGAAGCGCTCGAACGTATTAGAGATAGCCCATTGTGTCAATATAGGGTGAGACACTTCAGACTCAGAATTTAGTGTAGAATTCATGGGCGAAGAGGAACATCATGACACAAAAACAGACAGACAAGATCAGTGAAAATGGCATCGGTCCAACCAAAAGACCTGATCCGGAAGTAGTCCCCAAAGCCAAACGGCGTACGTTTACGGCTGCTTACAAATTGTGGGTGCTGGAAGAAGCGGATAAATGCCGCCAACAACCGGGGCAAATCGGAGCCTTACTCAGACGGGAAGGATTGTATTCATCCCATCTAACCACCTGGGGCCGGCAACGGGAAGCAGGCCAGATGGATGGGCTGAAACCACGAAAACGGGGTCGCAAACGAGATGAAGAAGCAGCCGAAATGAATCAATTACGACGGGAAAACCAGCGATTAACCCGTCAACTGGAGCAGGCAGAGCTGATCATTGAGGCTCAAAAAAAACTCTCGGAGATATTGGGTATCACCCTGGAACAGCCGACGGACGCATTGAAATGAGAGCAACGGTGACCGAATTGGCGCAAAAAACAAACATCAGGCAGGCGTGTGACCGGCTGGGGTATCCGCGCAGCAGTTACTATCGTCAGCAGCAAACAAAACCAGCCGTTACCAAACCACGTCCGGCCAAGCCGTCGCCACGGGCGCTGCCAACGGTCGAGCAGGAAGCGGTACGGGAGATGCTCAACAGTGACCGCTTTGTCGACAAGTCGCCGCGACAGATGTATGGCGCCTTGCTGGATGAAGACCAATACCTTTGCTCGGTGAGTACGATGTATCGGATACTCAGGAAACATGATGAAGTCCGGGAGCGGCGTAACCAGAAGCGACATCCCACCTACAAAAAGCCGGAGTTGCTGGCAACTGGACCCAATCAGGTGTGGTCTTGGGATATTACCAAGCTGCGGGGGCCAGTGCCCCATGTTTATTACTATATGTATACGCTTCTGGATATCTTCAGTCGATACGTGGTGGGCTATATGATTGCCACCCGCGAACTGGCTTCCCTGGCTCGTCAATTGGTGGCCGATACCTGTGCCAAACAAGGGATTGCACCAGAGCAACTCATTCTGCATGCTGACCGGGGCAGTTCCATGACCAGCAAGACCCTGGCGTTACTCCTGGCAGACCTGGGCGTAGGCAAGAGCCACTCCCGCCCGTATACCTCCGATGACAATCCCTTTTCGGAGGCTCAGTTCAAAACAATGAAATATCGTCCTGATTATCCCGACCGGTTTGGCTCACCGCAAGACGCCCGGTCCTGGGCGCACGCGTTCATTCATTGGTACAACAACGAACATCGGCACACCGGGTTGGGGCTGATGACACCAGCCGCTGTGCATTATGGACTGGCGGCCGAATTGACCGTCCAACGCCAGGCAACCTTGCAAGCTGCTTATGAAAAGCATCCCGAGCGCTTCGTGGAGAGGGTTGCCCACAGCGCCGAAGTTACCAACGGCTGTTTGGATTAATCCGCCGCCGGGAAAGGACATGTAGTCGTCGTAGGGGCTGTGGGTAAGTGGGCAAGTCGGAGTCGGCGAAGAATTGTCCACTTATCCAGCAGCCCAGGTAGGTGAGCGAGAGTTTGCTCACTAATTTATCAATTTTGGTGTCTCATTGCTATTGACACATTCCGTAGCGCGGCCGAAGCACGTTTAGTGCAGATCGCTTGTAGTGAAGCACCAGATGGACATGAACGCTGGAGCATGCAAATACTGGCCGATAAGCTCATTGAATTGGAAGTTGTGGAAACCGTCTCTCGGGAGACGATGCGCACGACGCTAAAAAAATGAACTTAAGCCTTGGTTGAAAGAACAATGGTGCATCCCTGAAGAAGCCAGTGCTGATTTTGTTTGTGCGATGGAAGATGTGCTTGAAGTGTATCATCGACCTCATGACCCTAGCCGGTCGTTGATTTGTTTCGATGAGGGCAGCAAGCAGCAGGTCAAAGAAACGCGTGTCCCGTTGCCGGCGAAACCGGGTACTTTGGCCAAGTATAATTATGAATATGAGCGCAATGGTACCAGCAATCTTTTCGTCTTCTTCGCGCCTTTTGAAGCGTGGCGACATATCAAAGTCACCGACCGGCGTACAATTGTCACTTTACACCTATAATAATGGGTGTAAACCTGGTAATTTACGGGTGTAATTTGACAGGGTGTCGCCGGTAACGGCCATTGCCGCAATTCAACGCACCTATTACACGCTGGGCGGCCAGATGATTGGGGTGCGCGTCAAGAAGATTCGCAGCAACGGCGTCACTGAATCTGATGACTTGTACTACACTTACACCGACCACCTCGGCAATGTGACGGCTTTGAGTGATGTTAATGGCAAATATGTATCCAACAGTCTGGCACTTTTTCGGCCGTTTGGCAGCTACCGCCTGGAACCTGCCACGAATCCAGGGGTAACCGACCGCGGTTTCACAGGTCACAAAGAACATCTGAGCCTTGGCTTGACGTATATGAATGCGCGGTATTACTTGGGGGAGAACGGCCGTTTTGCCAGTGCCGACACCATCATACCGGACCCCACCAATCCACAAAGCTTCAATCGCTACAGCTACGTTTTCAATCGGCCGCTTGATCTGCACGACCCATCGGGTCATGAACCTATGTGGTGCAGTGCAGAATATGATGGCGGTGCAGGCTGTTCACCGTTAGTCAGTTTTCAGGGCGGCCATGAGAATTGGACAAGTGACGAAATCACTGCCATCAAAATGGCGGCCTGGCAGGTAGCCTTTGACTTGCATAGACATGGACAGGCCAACTCAGCCAGTGAACAGTTCTTGGCAGTTTATGGCGGCACGGTAAACTTCAGAAAAACTGGTGTTCTGGCTGATAACCTGGGTGAAGCCATCTCCAAAAACCTAATTATTGTCAACAAGCATGCCTTGGTAACAATTTCCAGCGCAACCACGGGCAAAATGTGGGCAGCGCATGAATTAGGTCATGCTTTCAATTATGCCCTCCACCCAAATACCACCGACGATCTCAACTATGGTCAGGGGTTTATTGACCTAGCTTTGAAGGGTATTGTTGCAGATGGGGAAAGATTTGCGGGACTCGAACCACAAGGCTCTACTTCCTATGCAAATTTCGATAATTATAACAGGGGTTTGGACTTAGGATATCAAGGTGACTCTGGCCCATGGGTACAAAATAAAACATCGTCGCCATCAGAAGATTTTGCAGATATGTTCTCAAATTGGGCTTTTGATAGTTTTTCACCAGATATATACGGGTCGGCTCGTTACAGTTTTATGGAGAATCATATGTCGGTATGGACAGCGTTGGCAGTTAGCAATAACTAATATTCATCAATGATGTTTGTGGGAGGTTCTGAATGATGAGAAAAAGTACTTTTTTTAAGATTCGAAACTTAATTTTATCAAGTTTTTGGCTCTTTTTCGTTATTCTCTGGAGTATTGGATGCACACCACAACAACAGATAGATGTCCCGGTAGTTACAGATGCAAAGACAGAATCACGTCTATTGCCCACTGAAACTTTAGAATTAATCGTATCTGAAGTTACACCTGAATTAACTGAGACTCCTTCCTCTAATACGTTTGGTTCACCGGATGTGCATGTAACATCAACACCTATTGAATCTCAAGAAATCGATGCTAACCGAGAAAGAGAAGCACAGTTATTAGAAAAATTAATGACGGCAAATAGTACGTGCAGTTTGCCTTGTTGGTGGGATATTGAACTGGGAGACCCATTAACTAGGATTGGAGAAACTTTTAAAACTTGGGACATTGGGCCTTGGAGAGTTACCGAATCCGAACCAAAATATGGTTATTTTAAGATTGGATATCACGAACCAGGTTACATTGATCCAGTACATATCTTTCTTCAGTTTTATCCAGTCGACGAGAATGTCGAATACATGCAAATATCTGCCAGTCATGAATCAAAACAATTTGGTGAGGAGGAATTTTCCAGGGATTGGGAACAATACTTTCTCCCTGTTTTCTTGCAAACCTATGGCAAACCCACTCTCGTTTATTTAGTTCCAGGAAGTATATCGGAATTATCGACAAACTATTTCTTGAGATTGTACTATCCTGAATTAGGCATCAATATTTCTTACCTTTTCCGAGGAACAACAATTGATGACGAGACGCTTGAAGTTTGTTTTATGTTGAAAAAAGTCACACTGATTGAATTATCAATTTATAATCCAGAATTTGCTGATTATTGGCCCATTGCTAGTTTATCTGGGTTAGGCGATGAATATGATCCCTTGAAAGTTGAGAATTTTCTGGATATGGATCTAGAAACCTTTTACGAAACGTATCGGGATCCAAATAACCTTGATTGTATTCAACTAGGCCGGTAAGTTGGTCTGAAAATTAAGTGGAACAACACCCACCAAGTAATAAATTGCAAGTGTATCAGCACCTTAAAAACGTGCGTGCACACCTCCAAATCTTCCGCTGGCGCCGGGCCGCGTGCCTTTGACGGTCTGCTGGATGAAGTCTGCCTGTACGATCAGGCCCTCAGCGCCACAGAAATCGCCGGCGTGATAACCGCCGGCTGCGGTGGCCACCGCAACCGCAGCGGCCACTACATCGCCAACCGTCACGCCGACCCCGGCCGGCCCAACCGCAACACCCACGCCCACCGGCGGCGGCGGCTCCGGGCTAAATATCCTGCAAAACGGCGACTTCGAGGCGGGCCAGACCGGCTGGCAGAGCAAGAACTGCACCTGGAGCGCTGTCTCGCCCGGCTTTGGCGGCAGCGGCCACGCCGGCCAGGTCGTCGTGAGCAGCGGCAGTTCCTGGGAGCTGCGCCAGACCAATCTGCCGCTGGAGCCCAACACCGCCTACCGGCTGCGCTTCGAAGGCAAGGCCGACGCTGGCCGCAGCCTGAGCGTGCAGCTGCTCAAGCACGGCACGCCCTACACCAACTACGGCCTTTCAGAAAGCGTCAGCCTCGACACCGGCTGGCAGACCTACAGCTATGAATTCACCACCAGCGGCTTCAGCAGCCCGGTGAACGACGCGCGCCTGCGTTTCCGCATCTATGCAGCCGGCGTCTACACCTTTGACAATGTTGTCCTGGAGAAAGTCGACGGCAGCGCGCCCCCGGCCACCTTCACGCCGCTGCCCGCGCCCACAGCCACCGCCACGACGCCGCCCGGTGCAACCGCGACCAGTCCGCCCACAGCGACCGCGTCGTCCACGGCCACAGCAACGCCGCCGCCATCAAATGACGTTGCCGCCATTCAACGCACCTATTACACGCTGGGCGGCCAGTTGATTGGCGTGCGCGTCAAGGAGCTGCGCAGCAACGGCACTACCAAATCCGATAATCTTTACTATACTTACACCGACCACCTTGGCAGCGTCACGGCTCTGAGTGATGCCAATGGCAATTTTGTATCTGACAGTCTGGCTCTATTTCGGCCGTTTGGCAGCTATCGCCTCGAACCAACCACCAACCCAGGCATCACTGATCGTGGTTACACAGGTCACAAAGAGAACCTGAGTCTTGGCTTGACGTATATGAATGCGCGGTTATACGTTGGTTATATGGTACAATTCCTGCCAAGCAGACAACATTAAGCTGCATGACTAGAGTGGAGATTAGGTATGAATACCGTACAAGTATCTATAGAACTGCCGCAAGACGCTTTTTCAGCGCTGCGACAAGAACCAGTCGTGTTTGTCCAGGAGATGCGACTAGCCGCTGCCGTGAAGTGGTATGAAATAGGTCGTCTTTCTCAAGCAAAGGCGGCCGAAATAGCCGGTATCTCACGGGCAGAATTCCTGGCAGCATTGGCCGGCTACGACGTTACTCCATTTCAGTACCAATCAGCCAACGAGTTGATCAACGAGGTTGTAGATGGCGGCTGAACGCTGGGTTGTTAATGCTTCGCCAATCATTGTTTTAGCAAAAGCGGGCCACGCCCATCTATTATCGGATTTGACTGATGAGATTGTTACGCCACAAAGGGTAATCGATGAAATCAATGCCGGACCTGCCGACGATCCTGCGCGCGCCTGGTTATCCAATTCTCCCCTGCCAGTTGTGGCCATATCCAAGGCGCCGGCCGAATTGCTGGCCTGGGATTTAGGGGCTGGCGAAACGGCGGTCATGGCTTATGGCCTGACTCATTCAGGTTGGACCGCTATCCTGGATGATCATGCTGCCCGCAAATGCGCCCGCAGTTTTGGAATCCCGGTGAAAGGGACATTGGCTGTGGTCATCATGGCAAGACAAAAAGGTATAATCCCATCAGCAGCAGAAATGATACGCCAGCTACAGCAGCACGGTTTTCGCATTCAAGAGTCAATTATACGAGATGCCTTAGCTCGGACAGTCGGTGAAGTATGGTGAGCCTTCCTTAAATACTGTCGCCGCCTTGGCGTTGCTCAGCACTAGCCTGGGCAGCACCAACGTCACCATTTGTGCCAGCAACAGCATGTGTGCGGCTGCGGTATGACCCCCTTAGGTAGCGGATGTTTATCAAGCGCAACCTTATTCCACAACACCTGGCGGTGCTCAAAAAGCCCTTGATGCAGCCAGCAACACCTTCTTTGGGGCTGCAACTGTTTGTGGACGGCGGCGCAGCAACAGCGACAGCGCCGGCCACGCCCACAACCACCGCAACGCCGCCGGCCGGCCCCACGGCCACGCCAACCGCCACAGCTACCAACCCGCCGGGCGGCAGCGGCCCCGTCCATCGTTACAGCCTGGATGAGGGCAGCGGCAGTACGGCCAACGACAGCGCCGGCAGCGCCGACGGCGTCCTCCACGGACCCACCTGGGACAGCGGGCAGCTAAACGGCGCATTGCGCTTTGACGGCGTTGATGATTACGTCGACCTGGGCGACGTCGATCTGAACGGCAGCGCCCTCACAATCGCCTTCTGGTTCAAAGCTAACGACTTTGGCATCCACGATGCGCGCCTCATCTCCAAAGCGGTCGGCGTCAACGAACAAGACCACGATTGGATGGTCAGCACGCTCAACGGCAGCCAACTGCGCTTCCGCCTCAAGACCAACGGCACAACCAGCACATTGGTAACGGGCAGCGGAGCGATTACAAGCGGGCAGTGGTATCATATAACCGCGGTGTATGACGGCAGTAATATGCGCCTCTACAAAAATGGCGTGCAGGCGGCCAGCCAATCTAAAAGCGGAACCATCACCAACGGCAATGCCAGTATCACCCTCGGCAACCAGCCCGCCGGCGCCGGGGCGCGCGCCTTTGACGGCTTGCTGGATGAAGTCTGCCTGTATGACAAGGCGTTGAGCCCTGCTGAAATATCGGGAATTATGAGTACTGGCTGCGGCGGAAGCGGCAACCCCCCTACGCCCACAGCCTCACCCACGCCGCTCCCAAACGCGACTGCGACAGCATCACCCACGCCGCCGCCAGCGAATGACATCGCCAAGATTCAACGCACCTATTACGCGCTTGGCGGCCAGATGATTGGGGTGCGGGTCAAGAAGATTCGCAGCAACGGCGTCACTGAATCTGATGATTTGTACTATACTTATGCCGACCATCTCGGCAATGTGACGGCTTTGAGTGACGCCAACGGCAATTATGTATCCAACAGTCTGGCACTATTACGGCCGTTTGGCAGCTATCGCCTCGAACCCACGACAAACCCCGACATCACCGACCGCGGCTTTACCGGTCACAAAGAGAATCTTGACATTGGCTTGACGTATATGAATGCGCGGTATTATTTGGGCGAGGTAGGACAGTTTATCAGTGCAGATACTTTTGTACCCGATCCGATGAATCCGCAACAATTCAACAGATATACCTATAGTTTGAATTCCCCCACCAATTTTACAGACCCAACTGGCCACCGTGCATGCGCTTCAACTGAGATGTGTGCAGCAGGGTCGTCTGGAGCACATTACCAACTATCGATAAGGGCTCAATCGGCGATGTACGGGATTATATTCACAGCTGATTCTGGAAAAAGCTGGACTACAACACAGCAACAGGTTGCTTTAATTGGGGTTCGGGACATTGATATCAGTCTGCGCAACCTACCAGAATTTAATGGATATAGTCAGGGACAGGCTTTTCAGGAGGTTTTTGGCTCTGTAACCTTCCACCGCTCGTCAAAGACACAATGGACTGATGCTAAGGGTGGTGTCCACGATATTGATTATGGAGCGCAAGCTTTTGGGCGCAGGATTGAATTCTACGATGTTGCCACCGGTGTAGACCCCCTAAATCCGAACTTTCATTATAATGTAGTTCATGAACTTGGACATGTATTTAACTATGTGACTAATGAAAATTCGGATGCCAACCCCTATGCTGCACTAGGCAACGCCTTAGGAAGAGCATTGCCAAGTCGAAATACCCTCCGCAAGGGGATGGATCCCTATCCTTTGCAACAAAACACACGAAGCACAAAGAATGAAAATTACGAGCTATTTGCAGATAGTTTCTTGAATTGGACATATGGTACGTTCAGAGGAAACATGGAAGGAACTCAAACATCAAACTGGTTTAACACCCAGATGCCATTATGGGTTTCTGCTACCAGATCATGATTAAAATGACTCGGTGCTCAAGTTGTGATCAAGTGGAGTAAAGATATGAAAGATTATGCAATTGTTGTCGGGCTGTTGATATGCTTCCTTTTCTTAATGAGTTGTTCAGTTACAAGTAGTAATGATCATGAGGACAATACAATTATTGGACAAGCAACAAAGACAGTAGTTCTTCCTACCCAAGAAGCGTCACCATCGCCAACATCGCTCTCCGTAGAAGCTACAAAATCAGAAACACAAACGGTTTTTACAATAACGTCAACAATACAATCAACACTGATGCCAAGTCCAATTAAGACATCGCCAACCCCCGTCCCATTTCCCACCTTCGACGTAGCTTATTCAACCTTGTCAGAAGAGGCTGCTACTCAAAACCTGATTGAATTATTAGAGACAAATAGGGGGTGTGAACTACCCTGCTGGTGGGGAATTGTGCCCGGTGAGACAAATGTGGACAGCATCGAATCAACCTTTGTCCCCCTGGGCTTTGATTGGGATCGTGATTATGAAGAATTGGCAGACAATACACCCTATCTTGCTTATATCGATCTCACAACCAACGACAAGTTAGTACAATCAATTCTAGTGTATGGCGGGGCAGGAGAGGAGACATATGATCGTAACGAGGCGTGGCGACCTTACTCCATATCGCGTGTATTAGAGCGCTTGGGGTTGCCGGAAAATGTTTATGTCTATTATCCGTTCCGCTTTGATCCGGGCGGGATGCAAGCTTATCGCATGTTTCTCTATTACCCCGATTTAGGGGTGGAGATTGATTATCTGGGCAAAGCCAGTCTAAACGACGACAGACCGGGGTGGGCGCAAGCTTGTCATAACATTTTGGAAACAGATGAAATCAATCTATTCCTTTTTCAGCCAGGCACGGCGCCTGATTACTTGGAACTTACAATGCCTAAATCAAGTCTTCCACTGCCAAAGTTGGAGGGCGATAAATACGATTGGGTAAGTTGGGAGCAAGCCACTGAAAGTTCGTTAGACGAGTTTTGGCGTTTGTTTACCGAAGCAGATGAAGGAACCGCCTGTTTTGAGTTTAAGACTTACTGGACTGACAATTGAGTCTTGTCAATCATCACTATTCCACAACCCATTAAACAAAAAGGGATGTGATAGGATTTTTCTGCATTTGCGGTTGTAAAATTGTGAAGCAAAGCCTTGATGGTTGTCTCCTGGTTCAAGGCTGATAATTTTGGTGGGCATGCTGCGCGCTTTATCTCCAAAGCAATCGGCGTCCAAAACGCTGACCATGACTGGATGGTCAGCGCCCTTAGGGGCAGCCAACTGCGCTTCCGCCTCAAAACCAACGGCACAACCTCACCATTGGTCAGCGCCAACGGCGTGTTTACAACGGGGCTGCTGAAATAGCGGGCATGATCAGTACTGGCTATGGCGGAAGCGGCAGTCCCCCTACGCCCACAGTCTCGCTGACGCCGCCCCCAAATGCAACTACGACTGTGTTGTCAAATTACAGTAAGGGATTTGCAACCGATAATATTTCACAAAGACGCCGTTTGAAAACGGCCGTTCAGGCTAACGGCAAATCAGTTTGGGGGAAATCGTCGCCAATGCACAACAGGGGCATCGCGGTAATTCTGGCGACCGCATAAGCAAGACAATCGCCAAAATTCAGACCAGCCGGATGGCGGCCTTTGCCATATTTCAACCATGCCCCCAGGGCAATTCCATAATGCGCGTCGGTGAAGGGAATAATCGTTACATTGGCTTCCTCTAAAAAGCGAGACAAAAGTCCGCGCATATCGCGGTTTAAGCGCGCAGACAAGACAAGGCCGCATTCGACCAATGTTGGCGCACCCATTCCCACTTCAACGGCCGTTGTCAACTTGGCCAACAAATCTTCATACCCCGGTTCTTGAAAAACGATGGCCACGACGGCCGAAGTATCCAAAATCATACGCCGTATTCTCCATAATCAAGAATCGCCTCTTCTTCTGCCTTTGTCAGCCGCATCCCCCGCTGCGCATCCGGTATTTGCGGCCAAATTTCATCGTGCAGGAAACTAAGCAGTCGGACTTCCGGTTGGCGTACATTGTAACGTAAGGCCAGATGCTGTCGGCGCTCGGCCAGAGCCTTACGGACCGCCTCCGTTTTTGATTCACCCGTTAACTGCACCAGCTCATCAAGCAGTTTCTCTACTTCCTGGTTTTTGATATTCAGAGCCATTACCTGCCTCCGCTAAAAATTTGAAGATGGTTTACTGGTGTTGATTATAGACGGATTTCCACCACTCATCAATAATTCTTTAATTTTGCCTTATTTCTGTATTGTTTCCACGCCGGATGAGGAGAAAATGGCGTCACTATGACGACCAGAAGGCGTGTTTGCGGCTGCAGGCGGCGTAAAATGGCTAAGGCCCACTCACGTATCCAAATCAGCCTGGACTGTTGCTGTCAGTTCTTTGACAACATTTTCGTTAAACGGCCGTTTCTGCCAACAAGCGCCGCCTATGCTGTATACAAATCGTCACAAAATTCAGAATGCTGAGTTAGTCTCCAGCAAGAAAAAGATATTGATTAAATCTTATCGGCAAATCTTGCTATACTAATCAAAATTGGGCAAAATGCCTGAAACACGCAAACAAAAGGTGAACATGCAACACAATCAAGTCTGGTATACAAAATCCGCAGCTGATACCCTGAGTGCGCTGGACAGCAACCTCAACCAGGGTCTGTCCGAAATCGAGGCGCAGGCCCGTCAGGAGCAGTTTGGCCTAAATGAACTGATCGAACAGCGGCGGCAAACACCCGCTGCGCCTGCTCTGGGAACAAGTCAGCAGCGTCATGGTGCTTGATTCTTATTGGCGCAGCCGTCGTCTCAGCCTTTCTGGGGCAGGTCACTGAAGCGGTGGCCATTGGCGCCATTGTGATGCTTGTTTGTCATCTCTCGGATTCGTGCAGGAATACCGTGCGGAACAGGCGATGGCGGCTTTGAAGAAGCTGGCCGTGCCGCTGGTGCGCGTGCGGCGCGGCGGGCAGACTGACTGGAACTGTCGGCGCGTAGAACTGGTTCCCGGCGACATCATTCTCCTGGAAGCAGGCAACGCCATCCCGGCCGATGCGCGCGTGGTGGAAAGCGCCAATTTACGCGTGCAAGAGGCGGCGCTGACGGGTGAATCAGAAGCAGTGGAAAAACAAACGGCCGTTATCAACAAACCCGATACCTCCCCTCGGCGACCGTCTCAACATGCTCTACATGGGCACCAACGTCACCTATGGCCGGGGAACGGCCGTTATCACCGCCACCGGCATGGACACCGAACTGGGGAAAATCGCTACCCTCATCCAAAGCGTCGAAGATGCGCAAACGCCGCTGCAAAAACAGCTTGACAGCGTCGGCCGAATGCTGGCGATTGCGGGTGTGGTCAGTCGCCGCCCTGGTGCTGCTCATCGGCGTGGCGTCCGGGGAATCAATCGAAGAGATGTTTTTAACGGCCGTTTCCGTGGCCGTGGCCGTCGTGCCCGAAGGTTTACCGGCCGTGGTCACCATCACGCTGGCCCTCGGCGCCCAGCGCATGCTGCGCCGCAGCGCCCTCATCCGCAAGCTGCCCGCCGTCGAAACACTCGGTTCCGTCACCGTCATCTGCTCCGACAAAACCGGCACGCTCACCGTCAACCGCATGACCGTCACCGTCATCGACGTGGCCGGGCATTTTCTGGAACTGGCGGGCAACGGATGAAAACACGGCCTCCTACCTCAAGTTGGCCGACAATCCCGACGATCTGTTCACCAACCGTCCGCCGGCCATCGGCCTGACCCTCGCTGCTGGCGCTTTGTGCAACGATGCCTCCGTCAATCCCGATCCGGAAACGGGCCGCTACACCGTCATGGGCGACCCCACTGAAGGCGCGCTGTTGGTGGCCGCGCAGCAAGCAGGCGTCACGCGCACCGGTCTGGAAGCGGTGCTGCCGCGCGTGGGCGAACTGCCCTTCGATTCTGAGCGCAAGCGCATGACGACGGTGCATCAACTGGCTGCCCACGCCGACCAACTGCCCGTCGACGGTGCCGGCGCCTGCCCGGCATCGATGCGCCCTATGTCGCCTTCACCAAAGGGCGCGGTCGATGGCCTGTTGGCGATTACCGACCGCGTCTGGGACGGCGACCAAATCGTTCCGCTGGACGATGCGGGGCGCACGCGCATCGACATTGCCAACACTGACATGGCGCAAAAAGGGATGCGCGTTTTGGGGCTGGCGCTGCAGTGGCTGGACACGCCGGATGCGCCGTTGGAGCAAAATCTCGTCTTTATCGGACTGGTGGGCATGATTGACCCGCCGCGACCGGAAGTGAAAACGGCCGTTGCCACTGCCAAAACAGCAGGCATGCGCCCCATCATGATTACGGGCGACCATCCCCTAACTGCCCGTTTTATTGCCCATGATTTAGGCATTAGTGAAAACGGCCGTGTCAAAACCGGTCAAAATCTGGATCAGATGACGCCTGAAGAATTTGGCCAAGCTGTGCAACGAAGTCTCTATTTTTGCCCGCGTTTCGCCGGAGCATAAACTGCGCATCGTCGAGGCGCTGCAAAATCAGGGGCAGATTGTGGCCATGACCGGCGACGGCGTCAACGATTCACCCGCCCTGCGCAAAGCCGACATCGGCGTGGCGATGGGCATCACCGGCACGGATGTCTCCAAAGAAGCGTCAGAAATGGTGCTGCTGGATGACAACTTTGCCACCATAATCGCCGCGGTAGAAGAAGGACGGGTCATCTTCGACAACATCCGCCGCTTCGTGAAGTTTTCTATTGCGGGCAATCTGGGCAAGGTGCTGGTCATGCTGGCGACGCCCTTCTTTGGCATCGCGGTGGCGCTGGAACCGCTGCAGCTGCTCTGGCTCAACCTGCTCACTGATGGGCTGCTGGGCTTGGGCATGGGTGTGGAGCCGGCCGAAAAAGGGATCATGGATCGGCCACCGCGTCATCCGCAAGCCAGTTTGTTTAACGATGGCCTGGGCCGCCATATCATCTGGGTTGGTGTCCTTATCGGCCTGGTGGCGCTGGCGGTCGCGGCCGCTTTCTACGATCCGGCTCATCCTGAAGACCAGACGTGGCAGACGATGCTGTTTACCACGCTGGCCTTTTTGCAGGTGGGTCAGGCGTTGGCTTCCCGTTCCAGCCGCGAATCCTTCTTTACATTGGGCTGGCGCACCAATCCGACGCTGCTTATGCTTGGTGCTGGTAGTGGTTTTGCTGCAATTACTGGTTATTTATCTGCCGGCTTTGGAGAGTTTCTTCCATGTGGATCCGCTCACGCTGCCGGAACTGCTTATTTGTGTTTTGGCAGGCAGCCTGGCGTTTTGGGCGATTGAGTTGGAGAAGTGGTGGTTGAGACGGAGTGGGTGAGAGGAAACGGCCGTTTTCTCCACCTTGACCACAAGGCTGGCGGCGCTGGTTGAGCGCGGTGATCAGTTAATGCTGCGTAAGGCGGAAGCAGCCGCGATTCTGGTGCAGCGTGGCGTGGATTAGCGCAGGCCGGTTTGCATCCTGCCGGCAAGGGTGAATGATAGCAGATAGAAAAAAGACTTGGTGATGAGCCGAGTCTTTGGTTTTTCAGGTTTGGGGTGAACGTCGCGGCGGCCGTATTGTGGCAGATGTTATGGACCGACTTGTGGAAAGATAATTTCAGGTTTTGGAATTGCCCAATTTTTGGGTCAGGGTTTTTCAGTTGTCCGAAAATCAACTTCCCGGAAGCTGATTCAAACTATGCATACACATTTTGCCCTCGACTAATTTTGAAACTACGAGCTTCCGGGAAGATTGCACAGCATAACTACTGAAAACCCCTGATTTTTGGGTTGACTTTCTCGCCATGCCCAAATATCAGGAGTATAATTAGAAGCGCTGGGCCGGGATTTGATCCCGGTCTTTTTTATCCCTGGTGATCGTGTAGGCTGCCGGTCTACACCAAAATGGAGGCTCATGAACAGTTTATCCAAAATACTGCGGGACAACCGGTTTCAGCCGGAAGAAGTGCCAAAATTTGAATCCAAGTTGTTTTTTGAAGGGGACAGGAGACGGCCGTATCTGGAACGCTTTTTTGCCCTGTTAATCCTGGCCACAATTATTGCCACTGCGGGCGTCCTGGGCGACTCAACCGCAACCGTCATTGGCGCCATGATTGTCGCCCCGTTAATGACCCCCATCATGGCGACCGCCGCTGCCCTGATCATGGGCAACATACCGCGCGCCCTTAACCGGCTGCTGCTGGTTTTGATCGGGGTTCTTCTCGTCATCTTTTTATCCTGGTTGTTTGGTTTGGTTTATAAAGGAGTTTTCGTTTTCTCCGATAATTCGCAAATTACGGCGCGCATCTCGCCCCGGTTCATCGATCTGGTCGCTGCATTGGCGTCTGGCGCGGCGGGTGCTTTTTGTATGAGCCGCGATGACATTGCCGATTCCCTGCCCGGGGTGGCCATCTCCATTTCTTTAGTGCCGCCGTTGTGCGTGGTAGGCGTTTCGCTTGCCAACGGCGAATGGGATGCGGCGATGGGCGCGCTGCTCTTGTTCATCACCAACTTTTTAGCCATTTTGTTGGCAGGCGGCACGATATTAGCCATTCTGGGACTCAACAGTGCGGCCATGAACGAGGTCAAAGGCACGGCCCGGCGCAAAGCGTTTGCCGTGATTATTGGGGCCGTCCTGCTGGTGATGATTCCCCTGGGCATCACCGGAAGGCAGATTTCTACAGATACCAGAACAGAAATTCAAACCCGGCAGTACGGCCGTATTGTGGTCAAGCGAGTCTGATTATCGTGTGCGCCAGGTGCAGGCAAACAAAGACTCCGTGTATATCGCCGTCATCGGCCATGGAACGCTGCCAGAATTTGAGGAGTTGGCAACGGCCGTAGAAGCGTCTGTTGGCCGGCCACTGGACATTGAGCTGGAATTGCTGCCTTCTGAGATCATCTCTAACCGGCAAACAAATAACTGATTGTACAAGAGCGGCTCTGCCGCTCTTTTTAATTACAAATTCCTGCCCAAGGCGGGACGCCCTTCCCGTGACATTAAAATGTTTTTACGGCCGTTGTCCAGGCCGCGGCGTGGCTGCCGTGTGGAGCGCCGGGGCTTTTCACCTGCTCAAATGCTCCAATACCCACAACACCGCCAGCTTCGTCGCGCCTAACTCATGAAAATGACGGTTACGTAACTCGCTGGACTTAACGGCCGTTAAATGCCCCGTCCCCATTCCCACCGCTTCACAAAACGCCTTCTGCGTGATGCCTTTGGCGCGCATCTGCTTGGTTAGCTCATCAAGGGTGACGCTGTTCAAATATGCTTGTAAGGTGTCCAGGTCAGTAACGGCCGTTTTTCTCCACCTTCTCAATCACCACAAAACTATCCGGCTCGTCCAGAAACGTTTGCCCCAGGGCGACGCAGTGATGACAGTAGCCGTGCTTGCCTTTGTAACAACTGCATGTAGACCACATGCCGCCTTCTTGTGCTTCGATGGAAACGGTGTAGTCGCCGTGATTGCCTTGGACAACGGCCGTTATCTTCCGTTCCCGTCGCTGGCGATCCCAAAACTTGCCCACATACCGCTTTACTTTGGGGCCGTCAAAATAGGTTTTCGGCCATCCCTTTTGAATGGCTTGTTGTAGAACAGTGACATCTGAATCACTCATTTCGGACACCTTTCATTTGCAGTTTTTTGGTTCGTAGTAGCGGCTTCAGCCGCTCAACCGCTGAAGCGGTTACTACGAGCCTAATCCTTGTAAAATCTTCTCCGCCTCTGCTTTAGCGGTGGCATCTTCTGTTTGGGCAATGAATGCTTGCAGCACCTCGACCACAGGTGCGCCGCCAATCTTGCGCAGGGCCGCGCCCGCCTGCCAGCGGATGGTCATGTTGGGGTCTGTGAGGGCGGCTGTCAGTTCTTGAATTCCGGCCGGAGAAGCAAGCTGGGTCAGAGTTTCAATGCGGGCCTGTTTTTCGCGGAAACTGCCTTGTGGCGGTTGGCCGGTAAAAAGGTTTGTAGGTACGGCTTCAGCCGTTAAACCGCTAAAGCGGTTACTACGAACCGCCTCCGTTTGTAGTGACGGCTTCAGCCGTTCTTCTTCTGCCTCTGACAATTCGCGGCCTTCGACGAGGGCGATTTCGGCCGGGGTGAGACCGTAGAGCGCGTACACCAGTTCATCAATCTCCCGCTCTAGCGCGGTCACATCGGCCGTCGGGTTTGCCTGCTTTGCCGCCAAAATTTGCTCTACCCGCAATTCGATTGACCGTTTATCTTTTGTGTGAGCGATAGGAATTTCAGTAACGTACATCGGCTTGAATTCATAAAAACCGCCTTGACGGGATGCTGCAATCTGTTGGATATACCACCAAAGTAGTTGAGAATTCAGTAAACCGCTAATGAAATGTACTGATTCTGCCATGCAAATGGATGACTTGTCGATTGCTAAAATAACCATTGATATCAGGAGCATAATCTACAGTGTGAGCAATAGCAGGAATAATGATTTTAGGTTTGTCAAATTCATGCCAATATACACAAGCCCGTAATTCCCAAAAATAATGTCCTTGATCGTATCGCTTTATCAACTTCTCCCGCAAAGACTGAAAATGAGCATAAATAGCCGGATAAGTTTGGGCAAATATTTTTTCAGCCTCTTTTTCTGGCTTGCCTGACCAGGGATGCTTTTTGTTTGCCGATGATTCAATCTTAATCAGGTATTGATCCGCAAATTCCACCTGCCATCGCTTTACATCCCGGCCGCGCAGGAACGGCTTCAAAATCTCGGCCGAGGACGGGTGTTCGGCAATCAAGCGGTCGCGGGTGGCGCGGTCAACCACAAACGCTTCGTTCAGTCCAGTCTTAATGCCATAGTAAAATCGCCCTTCCACATATTCCCCCAACGGCTTGCCCGCTGCCGCGCAGTTTTGCCAGCAAGTCCAGCACTTCTTTTTGCTCCAGCCGCCAACCGTCGCTGGTCAGCGCCGTTTGCGGCATCCTAAATTTGTTAGCGGCAAAAATGGGCTCAAACTCCGTCACTGGCGGCCCTGGCTCCCAGTTAAACGCCAGCAGTCGGTTTTCCTCTGGCGCTGCTTTCTGGAAAATCAAGATGCTGGGATAGGCAATCGCCGTAAACACGGGCGCATCGCCAAAATCAATCACCTGCTTTACCGTTGCCTGCTTGCTCAAAAAGCCGCGCAGTTTCTTGCCATAGCCTGCTCGGAAATATTTGTTGGAGCAGATATAACACAATACCCCATCCTCTTTTAGCCAGTGATAGCCGCCCTCAATAAAATACACATACAAATCAGCCACGCCTGTGTAACAGCTATATTGCTTTTGCAAGGCGGGTTTCAATTCCTTAATTTTCTCCTGGCGTACATAAGGCGGGTTGCCAATGACCACATCAAAGCCGCTTTCCAAGCCAAACATCCATTCCATATCAAAAAATTCGGCATGGCATTCTGGTTATACGGGTCCCAGCCCGCCAGTTTGCCCACATCCTCATTGCGCAGCATCCCCTCTTTTTGCAGCAGGTCGCCAATCTCGCCGCGCAGTCGTTTATCTTCCGCGCGCCACTTCTCCTTCGTGCGCGGCGTGCGTGCCCGGAAATGTTTGCTGCGCACTTCTGCCAGTTCCTTCTCTTTTTGCGTAATCGCCGGGTTGCGCAGCGCCATCTGCTGCGGCTTTTCAATCCCCAGCAGCGTATTGGCGGCCACAAATTTCGTCTCCAGGTTGGGCAGCGGCAAGATGCCCCGGTTGTCCGCCTCATCGGTAATACGCTGGTCTACGACCAATGAAATAAAGAAACGCAGCTTGGCAATCTGCACCGCCATCGGCTGGATGTCTACGCCGTAGATGCAGTTTTCAATCAGGTACAGCTTGCGCCCATAATCCAGTTCATTGCGGGCAAACGCCAGTTCAACCACCGCAATCTGATCTTCCAACTCCTGCACCGTCTGGTTGCGTATCTTGCTGTCCGGTATCGCCGTCGCCGCCTGTATCGCCGCGCCGCAGCGGCTGCAATCTGCCGCTCCTTCCACTGCTCATTGTGCGGGTCCAGCTTGCCCAGAATAAAGACCAGCTTGTGCAAAATCCCCATCGGAAACGCCCCCGAGCCACAGGCCGGGTCAAGGATATTGACGTGGTCAATGGCCTCAATCAGCGCTGCCATTTCCGCTCGTTAAATTGGTGCGGCTCTTCGTTGTAGGCCAACAGATGGCGCAAGCGGCTTCCTAGAACCACCTCTGCGTTGACAGAACGCTTCAGCAGATTATCGTCTAAAGCGTCTCTGCAACGCTCGTGCTTTGTCTCCAAATACGCCAACAGCGACTCATCCACCATATAATTCACAATCTCACGCGGCGTATAAAAGGATCCGGTCTGCTTCCGCGCCGTCGTGCCCGTCTCCGGGTTATACGCCGCCAGCAAATTCTCAAACACCTTACCCAACAGCTCCGGATCCAGCGCAATTTCCTCTTCAATTGGCGTGTTTTCCGTAATCGTAAACTTGTAGCGGTTCAGCGTCTCAATCAGCCCGCGCACCTGATAGCGCTTGCCCTTTGTGCCATAGGTCGCATTCAAATCGACCATGCGCTCCGCGCCAAAAAAGAGGTCATCCGGCACGCGCAGCGGGTTATCCGTGCGGTCGGAAAAGCCATCAATGCGCACAGTTTTACCATCCGCCTTTTTGTCCAGGCATTCAAACAAGCCGCCATTCAAAAAGGGAATATCGGCAAACAGCGCCAACGCCGCATCAGCATCCTTGAACATAGCGCTCATACCGGTAGACATTGTGGATCATAAAATGTTGATCCTGCCCACTCTCGCGTGTGCCGCGAAACTTGCGGTTGTCGGGCTTTGCCGCCGTGTTCATCTCCTGGTTCAGCGTGGCAAAAAAGAGGTTCTGCAAAATCGCCTTGTAATAGGTGCTGTCGTTGGCATCATCCCACAGCAGCAGGTCATCCAGCTTTTGCCGGTTAAACAACTCATCCGGCAGCAGCCCCTTTTCCTTGAGAAACCAGACAAAAATCAAGCGCGTAATCAAGCGGATCACACTGGTGGCATTGCGCGTCTCATCCGGCCCAGCCTCTTGGGGAAACGTGACTTGATTCACCGCCCAGAAATACCAGTCGGCAATCTCCTTGAAGAACTTCTTATTCAGTTCAGAACTATCCAGCGTCTTTTGCCACGCTTTGTGCAGTTCCACAAAATTGCTGAAGTTATGTACGCGGTACAGTTCCGCCAGCGACAAATCAAACAAAATCTCCACATGCGCCCGATGGGGATTGGCAATGCGAATGTCCTTGATCAATGTCACCTTCTCCAGCACATCTTTACTGCGTTCCCGCTTGTGCAGCCGGCGGTTGATGATGGAAAGCGTCAACGTCTGCCCGTGCTGGAAAAGAATCATCACCGGCATCGTAAACAGCTTGTTCACTTCACGGGTGATGTGGGCCAGTTCGGTGCGCGTATACGTCTCCCCCTGCAAGCCAATCGCCATAAACAGATACGATTCGATGATGGCATTATCAATCACCTTGCCGGCGCTGTCCAGCAAAATCATCTGGTTCGATTGGTGAATTTCATCATCCGTAATCTGGCACAGCACATCTGCACTTCGCCATTGATCAAACAACCCCTTGTCCCGCCTGAATGCGCCGCTTTGGTCAAATGCATCCAAAAAATCGGTTGGGGTGCTGCCCAGTTCAATCTGCCGCTCGCTTTCGTAGCCCAGGGTTGCGAGTAGATGCAGGCTGTTTTGGCGCAGTGTTCCCTTATTAAATTGCTGGACGGCTTGTTGAATCTGTTGTTTGATCTGGTTAGACATAGGCTTCTCTCTGTGGACTTAACATCACCCTTTATTAGAATACGTTGACCTGTTTATGTAAATTTATTATACTGTATACATAGGTAAATCACTCCTTTGTAAGCGAAAGTCGGCTCCATGCCGTGTACTCGGAAACGAGTCTAGCTACAAAGGGGTGATTTTGTTTATATGGAACGGATTCTTTTTGCTGTACCAATTTTGAGGATATTTCTTGTGGTCATATAAATCAACCAGTAGGCTGACTTTATCTGCCACAACATCAAAAAAGCGCATTTCCCCTCTGGTAAACGCCCGATAAACCGCCCAGTTCATATAATCAACAATACTCAGACAAGGCTCACCATTAGGGCTATGCGCTTGAATCGATATATGAGTTTCCACAGTCGTATCCCAGGCTGATTCAAAACGATCAATTCCTTGTTGAATCGCTTGCTGCAAGGGCGCTTGCCGATCCCGTGATCCGCGTTTAGCAAAAATAATTGTGTTCGTTTGATAGCGGTGCAGCACATTTTGAAAAAGTCGTGTAATTAGCGAGTCATAGAACACATTCTGGCTGCCAGTAAATCTGTCTTGGAATACCTTTTCAGATTTCCGTGCTACCACAAACTGCGCCCGAAAATCCAATGTGGCTAACTGCTTAAAGACGCGGTAACGAATTTCAGGCAAATCATCTTTGGCATGAAACGCGATTTTAGTTTTTTCAAGCGATGGAACCCCTTGAAAATAAGCATCATTCACAATCTCCCGCTGCAATTCAAGAATTGATTGGCGTAAAGCATGTGGATTGGTTGTTTCCACAAATCCCAGCATCAAAATGCGTGAACAACCATCTTCACCCACGATCAATCTACCTCTCCGATTATAAAAAATAGGATCGCCAGACTCATCTACAAAAAACCAATTGTGTCCGTCTTGTGGTTTTTTCATTGCTTATTTAATCACCAACCAGGTAATCAGTTCAAAATCGGTTTGTTCATGTACCTGCTCTTGGCGAGTGGGTAGTAATGCGCCCCGACCAGACTGCAATTGTGCCACGGCTCGCTTCTTAAAGGTGCGCTCAATCGATTTTACGGCACTTGTCAGCAACTCGCTGTATTTATCTAAGTTCTTGCCATTTTGCGTTTCCTGGTCAAAAAGCATACACAATGCCTCATAGGCTCGGGTTTGTTCGCCACACAGCAGGCGGTAAATATCGAGAATCTGCTTCGGTTGGGCAAAGGAGTAACGCACTTCATTATCATCGCGCACATAAACCAGAAAATAAGGTTGCAGCGGATTGATCGTCTCCAAATCGGCTCCCGGCCCCTGCTGGCGCAAACAGTAAACGACGCCTGGTTGAATCTGCTGCACCTGGGGGTCCGTAGGCACAACGGCATACAAACCGAGCGGCGCTTCCTCCAATAATTGACGATTGCTCTCAATATATTTGGCTAACTCAATACGAAAATCATCGAGGGTAAATTCATTCAACGCCACACTTTCGCTGAAATCTTCCAAATCTAGCACTTCGTCTTTCAGTTTGAGAAGCTGCTTGTCCCGGTATTTCAGATCATCCTCAATCAACTCTTGCACATCTTCCGGTCGCAGCAAGTTGTCTTCATTGGTAGCCGCAATATCCACCAGCGCCATCCGCGCCTCTACCCGATTCTTGAGCTTGATGTATTTATTTAAATCAGGGGTCGGCCAAAAGTTAACTAATTGCACTGTTTTGTTACGACTGCCAATGCGGTCAATCCGACCAAAACGCTGAATGATCCGCACCGGATTCCAGTGGATGTCGTAATTGATGAGATAGTCACAATCCTGCAAGTTCTGGCCTTCAGAAATACAGTCTGTGGCAATCAGTAGATCAATTTCTTCATCCTGGGGCATTGTGGAGATATGGGCACGTTTCTTGGAAGTGGGAGAAAAGTTTGTCAGGATGTGATTGAATTCAGAATGGCCCAACGTCGTTTTATCGGCTGAAGATCCACCGGTAACGGCCGCAATGTGAATGCCTAGTTCCTTCCGCGCCCAGTCACGCAGGTTTTCATACAAATAGGAAGCTGTGTCCGCAAAAGCTGTAAACACCAGCACTTTACGATTTGGTTTTCCATCCTTGTTTAATGGGGGATTTTGCACCTTGGTTTGAATAAGTTGCTTCAATTCTGCTAATTTGGCATCTCGTTCTGGGGTGACGGACTCAGCCATCGATGCTAATAAAGATAACTGCTGTTTGTCTTCCTGCAATTGCTCCAACCATTCATCTATATATAAATGGGCAAAGTTGAACTTGAGCTTCTTCCCTACTTGGAGCGCTTCTTGCAGTTCGTCATCATCCAGGTCTTCTATTTGCAGTTCTTCAAAATCAAGGTCTGGATTGCCTTCTTGTAATGCCTGAAAACGGGTAATGCGCTCTTCCAGGTTTTCAATCTTATCAATGGTACGATTCATGGTAATGGCAAACGAATAAACAGAACTTTCCAAGCGCTTCAGAAAATTCACCTTCATCATGCCAATCAGATAATGTTCACGTGATTGCTGGCTAAATTGCACAATCTCATCTAATTCATATTGGCTGGCAAACTCTGGTTTTACATAATGCAGATGGATTGAACAATGACAGCCGATAGTTGGAAATCTCATCATTCAGTCGGTCATAGGAAAGAAAACGTCCCTTGCTGTCAATTTCTGCATAAATAGATTTCGGAACAGCTCGTTTGGGGAAGCCACCGAGTTGTGGCAATTGTTTCTGGATAATACGTTTGAATGTGTTTGCGTGACCGGGCAATTGTTAACTCATCTAGCAGCTTAAAAAAGGCAGAATCCAATGCCTCCAGTAGCAATGCGCGTATCTCGATTGCCGCGTTTGGTCCATTCTGTAAAGCGGCGTTGGGCATTGGCTAAGGTGTCTTTTAGACTAGGAATACCAATGGTGGCTGTAAAGGCATGGTCTTTGCCTTCTGTCAGGAAATAAAGTTGGTTGCGTAAATCCTTCAGGTCGTTGTTGACCGGCGTGGCCGAAAGAAGCAGCACCTTTGTTTTGATGCCGCTTTGTAAAATATCTTCCATCATGCGTTCATAGCGGCTTTTCCGAATGCGATTCCCTTCTTCATCCTTTTTCCCTTTGGTATTGTTGCGGAAGTTGTGGGATTCATCGATGACAACCAGATCGTAGTTGCCCCAGTTGATCGTTTCCAGATTGATGTCGCCGGAAAATCCTTTTTCGCGGCTCAAATCAGTATGGGAGAGAACAGTGTAGCTAAAACGGTCTTTGAGAAATGGGTTGAGGGGACTGTTGTTTTGAGCTTGATAAACCGTCCAGTTTTCACGCAACTTCTTAGGGCACAAGACCAGCACTTTGTCGTTGAGTAGTTCAAAATATTTGATGATGGCTAGCGCTTCATACGTCTTTCCCAAACCGACGCTATCAGCAATGATGCAGCCATTATGAGCTGAGAATCTTGTTGATTGCGCCTTTGACACCATCTTTCTGGAATTCAAACAGGGTATTCCAAATGTTAGAATCCGTCAGGCGAATGTCCTCATCGAGTAATCCACCTCGTGCCTGGTCTTCTAAAAAGCGTTCAAAGATATGAAACAGGGTTTTGTAGTAAATAAATTGGGGGGCGTTGTCGCGGTATAGTTTTTCTAAAAATTGCAGAACTTCGGCTTTGACATCTTTGACCAGTTCTTTATTGTGCCACAATTCATCAAACCAGCGTTTGAGGTCTTCACGGTCACGACGGCCGTCTACTTCTAAATTGAGTTCGATGTTGTTAGTTCCATCTGAGCCCAAGCCCAAACCACGTACTGTAAAGTTGGAACTACCGACGATGGCATCGTTACGGCCGTTGCTATCTTCAAGGTGATAAAGCTTGCCGTGCAACAGGTTAGATTGTTTGATGGAACGGATTTGCACTTTTTCTTCCATCCAGGCAGCACATTCTTTGGCGGTACGCTTTTGTTCAAGCTGGTTTTGCAGATTCAAACCATTATCTAAAATTTCAAAAGCCTTGGTATCTGTTTTGTCAGGATCAAGTGATTTGATAAAACGAGGTTCTCCAAATAGAAATCTCAGACTATCAATGTCGTCTAAATCATCTTGTAAGGCAGCATAAGCATAAATGGTGAAATAAGCAGAAACGATAGATAAGGAAGAACCTTTTTGAATTTTGTCGTGAAGGAAATCACCGACAGAACCACGGTTGAGATTATCGCGGATTCCAGAGGGTCGCAGTGGTAATTGTGATTGAGGCATTATTTTATGACTCCTGGCAATCTGACTATAAAACATTTTATGTCGTGTTTATTGTACTTGTTTTAGGAGTTGTTTGCGAGAGTTGGAAACAACGGGTTTTGCTGCCTTTGCCCTGGATGGTGAGCCAGTAGTCCTGTGTTGACTTAGAACATATTTGCTATAAAATCTTTCAAGCTGCATGAAGTAGTTTGTTGTGTTGGCTGGTGTCATGCAATGGAGAGAAAACTGATGAGTGATTCAGCTTTAGTTCCCATCGAGCAAAAGAGGGTTGTTTTCTACGATGATGAGATAACGGCCGTTTTGGTTGAAGTAGACGGCCGTCGCATCGTTTATGTCCCAGTGCGGCCCATCTGTGACTTTTTGGGTGTACAGTGGGCAGCGCAAAGCAAACGAATTAAGCGTGATGCCGTTTTATCTCAAGTATTGACCTCTGTGTCCGTAATGGACACGCAGGGTCAACAACACCGTGAGCCATGTCTTGTCTACCTCTGGAATTTCTCAATGGATGGATGTTCGGCGTCAATGCCTCCCGGATTCGGGACGACGAGATTCGCCAGCGGCTCATTCGTTACCAACTTGAATGTTATCAAGTCCTGGCCGATGCTTTCCTGACCCGCTCAACAGAAACGGCCGTTTCCTCTGCCGAATCCTCATTGATTCAAGTACGCGAAATGGCGTTAGCCATCGCCCGATTAGCCGACGAACAAATCGAGTTTGACCGGCGGCTCGTTACAACTGAAACGCGATTGGATAAAGCATCTGTGGTAGTCGGGTGATTTACGGAAACGGTTGACGGTCGTTGAAGAGAAGCTGTCACCGGTAACGGCCGTTACCGATGAACAGGCCATGCAAATCAGCCAAGCTGTGAAAGCCATCGCGATGGTAATGGAAAAACAGTCGGGTCGGAATGAATTTCAAGGCGTGTACGGGGAACTGTATCGGCGGTTCGGCATTACCAGCTACAAGCTGCTTCCGGCCGAGAAGTTTGCCGATGCGATGCAGTTCTTGACGGAACGGTTTGTGAATTTGACTGGCAGTGATGATGTGCCGTTTTAGGTAACGGCCGTTAGACAAAAAACAAGCCGCCGATGGGTGGAATCAGAGGCGGCTTGTAAGAACTATTGGGCTTGCTGCCCATTGATGTTAGCCTAGCATAGGCTGCACGATTTGTAAATAAAAAAAGACAACCCGATGACTTTGACGAGACGGCGGGTTGCCTTTGTTCGCGAACCTTAACAATTGAATTAAGGTTTCAAACTAGCCCTGTTTGGGAGCTAGCCATTTGTGGGCGGTACAAGACTCGAACTTGTGACCTCTACGATGTCAACGTAGCGCTCTAACCAACTGAGCTAACCGCCCTCCCACGGAGCCAAATTATAACAAGCTTCCCACACGCGTCAAAATTTACCCAGTCGCCTGTAATTATGGTATAGTTGCGGCGTTCAGCCCATCAGGTGAACAAATCTTGGAATTAAAACCAGGTTACAACCCGTGACCAAATCCAAAAATAATTCGAAACGCACACGCCGTCCCCAAGTCGTGATTGCAGTCTTACTGGCAATCATCGCACCAATTATCGCCGGGCTGTTTTTTAATGATTATCGCGGCGTCCCTTTTGGCTGGTTTATCACTTTTATCTGGTACCTGGCCATCCTCGGCGCGTTCGTTACTTTTTTGCTCTACTATGCGCTGTTCGTGCTGCCGCCCCACGAAGGGGAATACTGGTGGGAAGGGGTGCGCCTCATCTGGCGCAACATCACCAATCCGCTCAATATACCCGACGGCGCTTCCCGGCACGCAAAAGCTCCCTATCCCGGCGCAAACACCCTGCCGCTCAGCTTCAAATATTTAAAAGCCGGCATTTTACGCAGCCATCAGGCCTTGGCAATTGGCAAAGGCAATCATTTCGAACGCGCGGCCGGTCCCGGTTATGTGCGTTTGCGGCGCGGGGAAAGAATTATTCAGGTGATTGATCTGCGTAAACATCGCCGCTCTGCAAAAACCAATGCCATGACGCGAGACGGCATTTCAGTTGAAGTCAACGCCACGGTTAATTTCCATGTGCGCCGCCTGGAAAATTTGATGGCGGGAGAGAAACGGCCGTATACCTACGATCCCAACGCTATTTTTGAAGCTACCCAACTTACCAGCTTTGACGACCAGGACAAACCCACAGTCTGGTCAGAGCAAATTGCGCCGCAGGCGGCCAGCTATTTCGCCAACGCCGTCAGCATCTATGATTTAAACACGCTGCTGCAAAACCCGAGAATCCTGGGCGACGCCAACGAAAACATCCAAAGAGAGCTGGCCGCCCACTTTGGCGCGATGGGCGTCGAAATCAACACCCTCCGCGGCACCGTGGTCGACTATCCTTCTGAAATCTTGGACCAGCGTCTGAATACCTGGCGCGCGCCCCACCAAAGCAAAATCGAGATGGTGCGCGCCGCCGGAAACGCCGAGGAATTGCGCCGCATGAAACGCGCCCGCGCCCGCGCCCAAATTGAAATTATTCAAAATATCATTCAAAATATTGATGAAATGCGCCGCGCCGGCCACGCTAATCTGACCGAAGTTGTCACGCTGCGTATGATTGAAGCCCTGGAAGACGCCATGGCCAGCAACCGGCTGCAAACTATTCTGCCCGAACGAATTTTGGCAGCGCTGGTCATGGAAACCCAGGGGCAGATACGCAATTTGCTGCCGCCCGTCGCTGATAAGAATAATGAGGAGGACGAGCCATGAGCCAGCGCGCCCAGACCAGCGGCGCTTCCGCCTCAAAAAGCCGCATGCCCAATTTACGCGACCGTCACAAGCTATATCCGCTGCTGATGGCGTTTCTTTTCCTCGGGTATTGGTATGTCGTCTACCGCCTGGAAAGGATTGTGCTGACGCCGGACAGTGTTCCGTTTCCGGTACCCGACTTCATGCTCAAGCTGCTGCCATTTTTCTCCTGGCAGGTTTTACGCCATTTCATTCCGGTTATGATTGGCTGGTTCCTGGTGTACATAGCCACATTGAGTTTGCTGAGTCACTTTTATGATTTACCAACTTCAAAGGAGGCGCGCAATCTGCTGCATCGTTTGCGCTCGCCGGGGGATGTCAAAGATAGGTCGATCCAGATAACGCCTCAGAGCTTAAACAGCGATCGTGAAAAACATGTACGGCTGAAGGTGGGTGGCCCAGGATTGATCAACATTCCCATCGGCAATGCGGCCATTTCGGAAATAAACGGCCGTTTCTATCGCGTCATGGATTCTGGCACACACCAACTTGCTCGCTTTGAGTTTGTCCATAAAGTACTCGATTTACGCCCGCAGGATCGCAAAGCCGAAGACGCCAAATTTCGTTCCTCCGACGGCTTCCCAATAAGGGCCGATATTGGCGCAACATTTCGCATCAAAAGCAGCGCTGAAACTACCCCCCAACAACCCTATCCTTTCGACAGCGACAGCCTGCGCGAGCTGGCTTATGATGAAGTCAATACCGAAGTTGACAAAGTTGTCGATTGGACCTTTATGCCTTTCATCCTGGTGCGCGTCACCGTGAACGGCATCATCAGCAAATTAACGCTTGATCAACTGCTCACCCTGCAGCCAGACAACCGTGAGCCATATCTAACGGTACGCGTCGAACACCAGGCGCGTGAAAAATTGGCCGCTCTGGGCGTCGAATTGACCCGCGCCTGGGTCAGCGGCGTCAAGCTGCCGGAAGCGGCGTCTGAACAATTCCTCGAATTGTGGAAGGTTGATAGAGAAACCCAGGCTCAAATCATTTTAGCGGACGGCAAAGCCGAAGCGCTGGAAGAGATGGAAATCGCGCGCGCCGAAGCGGAACTCACGATGATCCAGGCCATTCTCGAAGGCATCAAACGCGCCCGGCGCAGCGGCCACACCGGCACAATTAATGAAATTGTAGCTTTGCGCCTGATTGAAGCGCTTGAAAAAATGGCGCGCCAGACCCAAGGCGTACCCGGCGGCTTGCTGCCCCAAATCTACAGCCTCCAGCAAGGCATCTTGCTTGAAGGTCAGGTCACACCTATCAACCCGGACGAACCGGTCAGGAATGGAGACAACTAGACCATGTTCGGCCCGCACCAGGAAACACCCAACAACGATGATATTGCCGCTATGCGGGAAACCCGCGAGCAGTTGCAAG
Organism: uncultured Chloroflexia bacterium; assembly: GCA_963701435.1. GTDB lineage: Bacteria > Chloroflexota > Anaerolineae > Promineifilales > Promineifilaceae > JAACFF01. The sequence goes on from CAVPAL010000008.1 coordinate 235,571, forward strand.
AACTGTTGGAAATGCTGTTTAAGGAACCATTCAATCTGGATATCCTCACCTGGGAAACCATCAAAGATCGCTATACGCGATCCGGCCTGGGACGTCAGGCGCAGGACGCCATCGCACAGGCGCAGCGTATCATCCGCGCCACCGGAAGACATGAACAAATCGGCTGGTGTGAGTTTTCAATCGGCTTGATTTATCTGCAATGGGGCTTTTGTTTTATGGCTGAGCGCCAATTTGCCCTGGCGCGCCAGCATTGGCTGTTTGTCAACTCAACCGCGGCCGTTTGCCTTTCCCAGTTTGCCGAAGGACGGGTGCATCAACATGCGCGCCAAAATGAAAAGGCGATGATCAGTTACCGGCTCACCCGCCGCTGCCTGGATCGATTTAAATATGGCATCCATAGCAAAGAACAGCTTGCGTTTTTCGAAAAATTAACCGAGCTTTTGGAAACGGCCGTTGCCAGCTTGCAAGATGACCTCTGGCCACATGAAACCGGGCAAAAAGACGCAGCGTCGAACGGCTCAGATGGTTCCCAACAGGATAGAACTCCCCAAGCGACGACGCCGGATTGGCCGGGCCCAATTCCCGAGCATCCCAGCCAGAACGGGAACTTAAAATGGTACAAGGTCGACCGGCGGCGCGTAGATGGCTTCCTGCCCCAAATCGAATCCGACGCCTGGGTTTTGGTGCGCCAAACCGTTGAAAAACAAGCTATTGTCCCCAATGAGTTGATTGTGGTAAACGAAATAAATTTAAACAGCAGCATCTGGCTGATTGACAACAGCGCCGAAAAACAGCGCCAACCACGCATTGCTCTGGCGCGTATGGTCACCCCTAAATCCCCGTTTCGCCGTGATCCTGTTACCGGCGTTGTTGAATTCGGGTCACAAATCCAAATTTCACCGGGTAGACCAAATGTTATCATCAATGTGGAAAATATTCTTGGGGTGGTGTTGGGCATGTGGTTAGATCATATCGGCACCTGGCGCGATACATTCTAACGCAACATCGCGCCTTGATATGTTTAGTACCAGTACTTTTGACATTTTGTTCGTAGTAACCGCTTTAGCGGTGAGCGACCCGGAGGTCGCAGATGGCTGAAGTCATCACTACAAACTTATTTCCGAACGAGCCCTTAGGCAACGCCTAAACAGGCAAAGGGGGAATGGCATGGGTGAAAAGGTTTTAGTTGTCGGAGCGACCCTTATCGATGTGAAGGGCAAACCTTCCGCCGGGCTGGCGCCGGGCACATCCAATCCGGGCACAATCAGCGCCGTACGCGGCGGTACGGCGCGCAACGTCGCCGAAAACCTTGCTTGCCTGGGCGCCGATGTGCAGTTGATAACGGCCGTTGGCGCCGATCCGACCGGAACGCTGTTGGTTGAACAAACGGCCGCTACCGGCGTGCAGTTGGAGCATGCGCTTGTAATTCCCGACGCCAATACCGGCGCCTACATGGTGCTGCTGGAAGAAGACGGCTCAATTGCCGTGGCGCTGGATGATGTCTCCATTATGAATCATATCACGCCCGGATATCTCAACCGCCTGCGCCGCCACTTTCGAGACACCGACATGATCATGATGGACGGCAGCCTGACGCCGGCTGCCATGCAAACGGTGTCCCGGCTGGCGGCGCAGTATAAAGTCCGCCTGTGCGCCGATCCATCCTCAACACGGCTGGCGCATAAGTTACGGCCGTATCTCCCCTACCTGCATCTGCTCGTACCCAACGCCGTTGAAGAAGCTGAACTGCTTCAGGTAGATTATTCAGGCTTTGATCCCGACACCAGTCTGGCCCAGGCGCGCCGGTTGGTCAATATGGGCGTCGCCAATGTGGTGATCACGCTGGCCGATTTTGGGCTGGATTACGCCACCGGGGATGAAGTTGGCTACATTCCCCCCACCTACAGCTCCAGGATTGACTCAACCGGAACCGGCGACGCCGTCACCGCCGCCATCATGTTCGGCATGCTCAACAACCTGCCCACGATCGAATGTATACGCCTGGGCGCCGCCGCCGCCAGCCTCACGCTGCAAACTACCGAAACGGTTGTGCCTGACCTGAGTCTGGACATGCTTTATGATCACCTGATAGTTTAAAGTTTATGAGCGATTGGCCTGGTTTTCTTTTCTGTGTGGTTTATATTTTCGCCATCATCGCAATAGCAGAAGGTCTGCGCCGCTGGCGCGGTTATGACAGCAGTTTCACGCGTAAGGTCATCCATATCGGCGTCGGCATGTTAAGTTGGCTGCTGCCCTTCATTTTTAATGAGCCGTGGCTGTTTATTTTGGCCTGCTTTGGTTTTATGGTTTTGAATTTTCTCGACTGGCGCTATGGATTTCTGAAATCGATGGCCAGCAGCAGCCGCTCAAATCTGGGTACGGTCTATTTTCCGCTGGCCGCAGCCGTGGTAGTCTATATTTTCTGGGATTTTCCACCCTTGATGGTGGCTGCGCTGATGCCGCTCACCTGGGGAGATGGCTTGGCGCCTGTGATTGGCAAATTATACGGCCGTCGCACCTACAGCGTTCATACCAGCACCCGCACCTTGGAAGGGTCGGCCGGTTTTTTCATCGCCGGGTTTTTGTTCACCTGGCTCGCGCTGTGGGTCATGCCGCCGCCGCCCGATATCAGCCCGCTGCAAGCCATTTTGCCCGCCCTGGTGATCATGATCTTCACCACCTTAATCGAAGCGGTTTCGATTTGGGGCCTGGACAACCTCACCATCACGGCCATGGCCATATTGGTACTCACCATCTGGTTCCGCTGAAATCCATTCGCAAACGATTACTCCTAGGTAATTCACAAAAACTTTTTGAATAAAGATCAGCGGAAGTTTTTGTGAATTCCTCGAGGAAACCACAGCTTGCCAAGGCTGTTGTTTTTATATAACTTTCTGTGGTTTACCTAGGTAATCGGCAACAAATTTTCAGAATTAAAAATACTCAAATGGTTGCCGATTCCTCAAGGAAACCGCAGTTCAAACCTTTTTGGATTTCCGAATAGTTTCTGCGGTTTACCTAACATACGCCGAGAAATCGATATCAATCTGCTGAACTTTTTGTTTCGGTTAACAGCGCCAGGCAGTGAGGCCAGGGGTCTTCGCCGGACAGGAGCGCGTGCAGGGCGGGGCTGCCGGCATAAATCCCATGATAACGCGCCGGCAGTTGCGCGGCGATGTGGATCATAATCAGGTGGGTGTAGGCGGGCAGTTCACGCGAGCGCACGCGGCGGCCCGCCGGGTCAGGCAGCGAAAACGCCTCTCCAATGTGCGCCTCGACTCGCGTGCGGCGCCATTGGCGCACATTGTCAAATAACACATCCATATTCACCAGCCCCACCGGAACAATCGGCGCGCCGGTGCGCAAAGCCAAAAATGCAGCGCCATCTTTGGCCGGCTGCATATAGCCAACTTTGCTGCGCGTGCCTTCCGGCGCCAGGCCAAAAACAGCGCCCTCATCTATGGCATCCAGCGCAATTTTTAGGGCCTGCCGGTCAACCTCGCCGCGATTGATATAAATCGCGCCCAAATAAGCCATTAAAGGGCCAAAGAACCAATGTTCCTGCCATTTTTCACCGGCAAAAAAGCGCCAGCGCTGCGTTGGGAAAGTCAGCAGCAGGATGGGCGTATCGGCTGAACTCATATGATTGACGACCACAAGATACGGCCGTTCATCAGGAATATTTTCGCGGCCAAATACAACCAGCCGCGCAATACTGATTTGAATCAGAAAAAAAACTAATTTTGCAATTTGATAACGTAACATCTTTGATCTTAAAACTACTGGCTGCCTGCCACAATCCCTTCAACCATCACAGCAGCGCCAACGCTCTGGCCGCCGGGCGGCACGGCCGTTACCACAAAAGGCGCGCTTTCTCCCGGAGCCAATTGCCCCGGCAGGTTCAGGTTCTGAAAACCGGTGATGTGATTCTGTTCATTGTAGAATCTTGCCACCAGCAAAATTTTATCGGCCGTGGCCGCGCCGCCATTTTTAACCATTCCCTCCAGTCGCACAGAGCCGTTTCCGCCATCCAACCCTATCTCCGTCACCTCAAAATCGAGATAACGAGAGCCGCTGCCCGCAACGCTCAGTCCGTCAACAACAGATACGAGTGGATGATCAAACCCGGAGGGCGTATTTTCTAATAACAAGCCAAAAGGCGCTATGCCCTGAGTCGGAATGACACGCACTGCCGTCCAGACCGGATAGGTTTGCAACACATTACCGGCAGCGTCTGCCAATCCAATCTCCAGTTTCACATCCTCAATGGCCAGAGCGCCCACGTTTTCGGCTGTGCCCAGCAGCCAAATCGCATCTGTTGGCGTTTGATAAAGCTGCACATCCGCCACGACTGCCAAAACGGGCACGGCCGTACCCACATCAATTCCAGCTTCGACGGCCTGGGCATCAGGCGTCGGCAGCAAAAGCGGCTGGCCGACCGACAACAAGTTGGGATCCAGCCCAGGATTCAGCCCCAAAATTGTCTCAATCGTTGTGTTCAAGCCTGCCGCAATTCCGGCCACCGTATCACCTTCCACAACCAAATAAATCAGCGGCGTTGGCGTGGACAGCGGCGTTTTGGTCGGCTGCGGTAAGGAGGTTATCTGCACTGCCGCCACAGTGGGCGGCGCCGCCGTTACCAGATTAATTCCAATCGGCAGCGTCACTGTTGCAGTTGGCCCCGGCATGGGCGTGGCCGCTTCAATCACTGGCTCAGACTTGCAGCCTGCACTCAATATCAAACAGCTAATGATTATCCAAACAGTTTTCCGCATATAATTTAGTATTACAACGAGACTTCGCTCTGAAATGAGGAGGAAGGCATTCTCAAATGCCGGTTTGTCGCCTCAAAGGCCGCATCGAGGATGCTCACAGCTCATGATTAGCCTCCGGGAGGATGCGTCAGTAACATTATGTTAATTTCTCGTTGTAGTATTAGGTAAACCGCGAAAAGTATTTTGAATTAGGTAAACCGCAGAAAATCCTTGAAAATAAGAGGAGTTAGAAATCTGCGGTTTACCTGACACCAAAGCAAATTCGCGGTTCCCTTGAAGAATTCACAGATTTCGCTTCACGGGAATTCAAAAAACTTTCTGGGAATTACCTAGTGTCGCGAAGTATAGCGAGTTTTCGCAAGGGTCGCGAACGTATTCATTTGTCCTGTAAGTCAGATGATGCAGATTTTTATATAGTTTGTGAAAACATGTTACACTTCGGCAGATTGACCCATGTTTAAACGTTTCCTACCACGTCGATGGCGCGATAATGTTTGGCTCCTGCGGCTTCTCGATTGGGGCGTGTTGTTTGTCATGCTCTTTGCCGCCATCTTGCTGGCCACGCAGCGCCGTGAAACGCCGCAGCTTATTTTGCTGGCCTTGCTCTACATCATCACGATTAACTTCAGCCTGCCGGACGTTCAAGGCACAATTGGTCTGGTTCCGGTAGTGTCCGTAACCAGTTTACTGATCATGGATTTGGCCACGGCCGTTCCGTTAGCCGTGACCAGCATCATTCTGGCAGAACTGGCGCGGCCGCTCTGGCAGCCGGTATGGCAAAATATTGATGCACGCCGTCCCAATTTTCGGGAACGTTTCAGTACGGCCGTAACCTACCTGCTGGCTCTCATTGCGGCCGGGTTTGTATACCAGGAAAGTGGCGGGCAGCGACCGCCAACCGCCACCGGGAGCGGTGACCTGGTCAGTTTTTTTGGACTTGCGCTGACTTACAGCCTTGTCTATATTTTGCTGGCGCTTACTTTCTGGCTGTTAAGGAAACGGCCGTTGCGCCAATTTTTCCAGGACCATCTTTTTGCGCTGCTCGGCGTCAGTCTGTTGGCCCAACCCTTCGCGCTTTTTGGCGCCATTGTTTTCACCCTCGGCGGCCTGCCCATTTTTGTCATCTTTTGTTTGAGCATTATGTTCGTCAGCGTGCTGCTGTGGCTTTCCTGGCAGCGCAGCTACATTATGCAGCAGCGGTTAACGCAGTTCGCCATTTTGAACAGCGTGGGCGCCTCACTGCGCGAAACGCTTGAACTGCCGGAAGTGCTGGCGCGCACGCTGCGTACCGTAGCAGAACTTATCCCTGCAGATGCATTTCTAATTAGCCTGGTTGACGAGAACGACGCCTGGCAGCAGCCTGCGATTGACAACGACAACACAGCCCGAATTATCCCTCACGAACCTGACGATTTAACCCGCTGGGTCGCCCAAAAGGAACGCGTGTTGGAGCTGACAAGTCAAAACATGCATTTTGCCGAACAGCATTACATTCTGATTCCCGATCCAAAACCGGCCGCCTGGCTGGGCGTGCCGCTGCGAACCGTCGAACGGCCGATTGGCGTTCTGGCCGTTGTGCGCTATCCACCACAAGATGCCTTTAGCCGCTGGAGCCGTGAGGTGCTGCTGGCAGTCGCCGGCCAGGCCAGCGCCGCCATCCAAAATGCACGTCTCTACAGCGAAACCCTGCGCCTTTACAATCTGACCGACGAAGCATTGGCGCAGCGGCTCAAACAACTGCAAGCGTTGTTAAACACGATGCAGGAAGGGGTCTTGATGGTAGACCCAAACGGCCGTATTGTGCTTGTCAACACCTTCGCCGCACAATTATTGAATCAGCCCGCCGCCGAATTACGCGGCCAGAAGCTAAATCCCGCCAACGCCGCCGCCGCAATAGGGTATGATCCCGTTGAGCTCAGCAGCCTGCTTGCACTGCTTCAAATCGGACAGACGCCGCAAAGCCTACGCCTCACATTCCAAATTCAACTACCCAACTCAGCAAAACCCCTCCAATATATGGAACGTAGCGAAGCGCCCGTCGTTGCCAAAGAAGGGCAAATCATCGGCTGGCTGATGTTATTTCGGGATGTGACCGAGGAATTTGAACTGGCCGAACGCCGCACCGATCTCACACGCATGATTGTGCATGATTTGCGCAATCCGGTTACGACCTTTATCAGCAATATGTACCTGGTCGACGCCTTGCTGCCACAAAATGACCATGAAAACAATGAGGCCATTCGAGCAGCCGTTGGCGACGCCCGCCAAAGCAGCTACGACATGCTGGATATGGTTGATTCGCTTATGGACATCAACCGGATGGAAACAGACCAGTTCGCCATTGAGGTAGACGCTGTTAATCTGGGACGTTTGCTGCAAAAAGTCATGCAGCGGCTGCAGGTTTTGGCCGGCCAGCGCCAGATCAGCCTGACGACCGAAATGACAGAAGATACGCCCCCGGTTTGGGCAGATGAAGATATAATCCGCCGCGTGTTGATCAATTTGATCGATAATGCGCTAAAATTCACGCCTACAGGCGGCCAGGTTCATTGTCGGATCAGGTCAGAGCCGCCTCTAACACCTGGGTATGATGCCGGCGCGCGCTGTATTATTCAGGACAATGGTCCCGGTATTGACCCAGAAGATAAGGTCAAAATTTTTGACCGCTTCATCCGTACCAACCGCAGCGGCGCACAGGTGCGCGGCACCGGCCTGGGCTTAACATTTTGTAAATTAGCGGTGGCGGCGCATAACGGCCGTATCTGGGTCGAAGACGCACCGGAAGGGGGCAGCCAATTCATTTTCACCCTGCCCGGCGTCCCAATTCTGCCAGATTAACTTTAGGCGTCGTTTGACAAACCAAAATCATTAGTGACAAACATTTCTTAAAATACGAGGGCATATGCAAAAGAATCATTATCTATCAATTGATCAAAAAATTGTCGGCGATGTCTACACCAGCAGTGAAGTGATGGACAATTTGACTGTTTTATGTGACGACTTTGGCTCCCGCTTTGGCGGCACGCCGGGCGAGCGACAGGCGGCCGAGTTTATGCACGACAAATTAAAAGTCTACGGCCTGTCAGATGTGCGTCTGGAACCAATCGAATACATTGGCTGGCGGCGCGGCGCCGTCTCGCTGCAAGTCACAGAACCGGTTCAAAAAACAATTCCCTGCATCACCTTGCCTCATTCGCCGCCGACAAATCTGGCGGGCGTCCTTGTAGATATGGGCGACGGCGCGCCGGAAGATTTTGATACGCGCGCCGCCGAAATTACGGGCAAGATCGTGTTGGTCAACAGCAAAACCAATCCCGGTGACGGCAAACGCTGGGTTCACCGCAATGAAAAATACGGCCGTTCCCTGTTGGCAGGCGCAGTTGGATTCATCTTCGTCAATCATTACCCTGGTTTTGGCCCAGCCACGGGCGGCATCGCTCCCGATGAGGGCGGCGCGGCGCTGATTCCCGGCATTTCCATCAGTCATGAGGATGGTTCATACTTGCAGCGTCTGATTCAGCGCAAAGGCGCGGTAAATATCCACATCAAGAGCAACGACGTGATTGAGCCGATGGTTTCCTGGAATGTGCTGGCAGATTTACCCGGTCAAAAAAATCAGGACAAAATTGTAATGTTGGGCTGCCATTACGACGGGCATGACATTTCGCAGGGGGCGGCCGATCCTGCCTCCGGCGCCGTCGCGCTGATTGAAGCGGCGCGCGTGCTGGCAAAATACGCGCCGGACCTGCCATGCACGCTGCGTTTTGCCTTGTGGGGCGTTGAAGAAATCGGCTTGTTTGGCTCAACACAATATGTACAAGACCACGCCGCCGAACTGGATCAAATGCGTTTTTACTTGAACATGGACATGGCCGGCGCGATGCAGCAGAAAGACATCATTTTGAATGAATGGCGTGACCTGGCGCCGTTTTTCAAGGCGTGGTCAGATGAAATGGCGCTTGATTTTGGCGTCGGCCAGTCGGTGAACGCCCATTCCGATCATTTTCCGTTTCTGATGGCGGGCATACCAACCGGCGGCGTCGGCAATTTGTTCCCAGATTTGGGCGGGCGCGGCTACGGCCACACAAAGTACGACACGCTGGATAAAGTAGAGATGCGCAGTTTGCGTGAGGCGGCCGTTCTGGCGGCGCGTCTCGCCTTGCGTTTGGCGAGTACAGACGAGTGGCCGGCGCAGCGGCGCAGCCAGGAGGCGGTACGGGCGCTTTTTGACCAACCTGATTATCAAGAAGAGGCTGCTTTGTTCGCGCGCGTGAATGCGTTTTATGCTGAGCGGAACAATAACCCGGATTAACCCGTGTTAGATTCACAAATAAGCTACGCGCCGCAAACGGCCGTTCTCACGCCCCTGATGCTCGAATCCGCCACCATGCACCGGCATCTTTGCCCGCGCCAGATTTTGGGGCTGCGCATGGGGCTGTATGGGCTGCGTTTATTAGGATTGGTTGACGCCGCTTACGAGCCGCGCTTCCGCAACGACAAAAAAAAGCTGCTGGTCATTTGTGAAACCGACGGCTGCGGCATGGACGGCGTCGCCATCGCCGTCGATTGTTTTGTAGGACGGCGCACGCTGCGGGTGCTTGATTTTGGCAAGATGGCCTGCACGCTGGTCAATGTCCAGACTGAAAGGGCGCTGCGCATCACGCCCGATCCGCGTTCGCGCAGCCTGGCGCGTCAATATGCGCTCGACGCGTCCAGCCGCTGGCGCGCCTATTTGGAAGCGTACCAGGTCATACCCGATGAAATCCTCCTGCGCGCACAGTGGGTTACGTTAACGCAGTCGCTGGCCAACATTCTCAGCCGGCCCGGCGTGCGGGTCAATTGTGATTGGTGTGGGGAAGAGATTATTAACGAGAGAGAGGTGCTGGGAAACGGCCGTGTTCTATGCCGTTCCTGCGCGGGCGAAGCCTATTACCAGGCGATCAAAGATTGACGATTGCGCAAGCAGGCAAATCCAGATTCAATAGATCAAAATTTTTATACCGAATGACACGAACAAAAAGCTGTTTATTCGTGTCATTCGTGTCAGTTCCTGAATCTGCCAAGTTTTCCCTATTCGACCTGGTCGTCCTTCCGCAATCCAAAATCGAACCCTACCGGCGTGGGATAATGATCCACAACAGTAAATAGGGCAGCACGCCGGGCAAACCGCCGGGCAGCATCAAAATCAGGAATAGGATGCGGAACCAGATCGGGTTAATGCCAAAGAAGGCGCCCAAACCACCACATACACCACCGAACATACCATTTTGCCGCCGCAAACGTCTTTCTTTTGTTACCTCTGCCATTGTAAAACCTCCACAATTTAAAATGTTGATGCTTGTATGCCAAAAAATCAGCTAACAGGCATTCAAGAAATCTTTATTTGTTATTTTCACACACCAATACGTTTCGTTTTTGCGGAAGTTGCCGGGGTGTAATCCAAAACACATTTGTCAGGGAGGGATATATTTTTAGACAGAGGCGATTCAATATCCACCCGGTATAGTGAGCGCAAAATCGAATTCAGCCACTTCATGGGAATCGGCGGTGCTGCTGCTGTGGCAATTTGCTGCCCGGATGCGGTAGAAATGATTTTCGGCAGGGTCGCCTAAATCGCTCGCAAACGGGTAGACGCCGTCCGTGGGCGAGGCAACGGTCGCTACCGCTGGCAGCGTGTTCAAGTCCAGGTAGGGCGACGTTTCCCGGTAAACAGTATATGCGCAGTTGGCAGATGCGTCGTCCCAATGCAGGGAAACATCAGTACTATTATCGGCTGTGATTTTTAGATCGGGCGCAACGGCCGTTTCCAATACGTCAAAACAGGTGCTCCAGTTGATCAACGGCGTCGTGTTCGCGGCGCCACTGGCCAGCCGCTTGCCGGTATACTCAATACACACCTGGTTTCCGCCCGTATCGGTCACGTTGACCGTCGCATATTGACCATCAGCGGCGCTGGGGTTCTGATAGGTCCCGTGACTGTAGGGACCGCCCTTCACCGATCCGCTGCGGTTGAGCGCCGCTGCGTGCAGCACCGGCAGCGCCGCGCCGCCGCCCGCAGCATAGTCACTGTTCGTACCGTCGTCGAGCGCAATCATATGCGCATCGGCCGCGATGATGACCACATTTTCGATGTTGTTATCCTTGATGAAATTGGCTATCTCCGCCCGCTCCGTGGCATACCCGCCCCAGCGGTCGGACCCACCCGTCTGCGCTTCGATGTAGGGCACTGAACTCAGCCAAAAGATCAGCGGGTAACGGCCGTTGGCATACAGCAGTTGCTCCTTAAACCACGTTTTCTGCACCGCGCCCATCATGGTCTTGCTGCTGTTGTCGGTCTGTGACTTGGGGTCCCGCTCCGAACGCAGGTCGGTCAAAATGAAGTAAGCGCGTCCCACAGCAAAGGCCTGGTTGATGCTGCGGCAGGCGGCCGGGTTGCTGTAGCCGCAGGCCGGATGGTCGGCCGGGTCATCCTGCATGGGGTAGTGGGGGACTGTTTCCTGATAGACCAGGCGCGCGGCTTCGCGGCTGGGCGAGTTTTTGTCGCTGTCGTTGGGGCCGTAGTCGTGGTCATCCCACATGTAGGCGATTGGTACGGCGCTGTAGAGCGCCTGCTGCCGCGGCTGGGCCAGCGAGTCGGCGAAGGCGCTGCGGAACAGGTTGATGTCATTGACGCCAATATCGGAATACATCAAATCGCCCGGATTGACGAAGAACAGCGGGTTTTCTGCGCGCACTTTGTCAAAGACCGGCTGGTTAGAACCTTGAATCGCATCCCCGGCAAAGGCAAACATGAAGGAGAAGGGGCCGTCGTCGAAGGTGTGGAACTGGCCGTGCGTTTCGCTGTCTAGCTGTCCATCCGCTTCGACGGCGTAATAGTAGGGCGTATCAGACTGTAATCCACTGATGCTGAGGGAGACGGTATTGTTGTTGACAGCACTGGCAACGGCCGTTCCCGAATAAACCGGACTGCTCAGGTCAACGTTCTCGCTGACTACCAGACGGACGCTGCTGCTGGCCGCCTTCAGTTTGGCATTCACCGTGGCCGATTCCGTAGTCACTGCCCCTGACCAGACCCAATCCAGCAGATCCACCGATGTTATGCGCGGCTCCCCATTTTGGTGTTTCTCGCCCGCCTTGACCTGATCAATATCCATGCCATCGCCGCTTTTTTGCACGATACCCTTGGGACGCGATGCGGCTAAAGCAACAGCTGCAGGCGGGCCAGCCGGCGCCAGACATACCAGCATCAAGCATATCAATGAAAACACGCTTCCCCAACCATATTGACTAGATTGCATCATTCACCATAGACAATCATTATAGCAACCCGTAAGTTCCCGGTCTATTTATAACTGGAGTCTGACGAATTCAAGACCTGTCAGGTCTCCTCAGGTAAAATAAAAAACGCCAAAAAAGTGCAAAGGGCGTGTACGCCACACCAGCCTGTAGCGCACACACCCCCTGCTTTGTTCACAAGCAGCCCATTTCGAGCGCTTGGAACGGCCGTTTCACCAAATCATTTTCATGAGTGGGAAACGGCCGTTTTCCCTCTCCCCTCACTGTTCCACCAGAGTGGGACATTGAGGACTAATTATTTTAGCGTTGCGTCTGCCTGGTTGGGGCGTCGGCGCACGCGTATGGCAAATCCCGTCAGTAGAACCAACGCCGCTGCAATGACCCAGACCAGATTAGCGATCGGCATTCTGGTTGTTATTTCACCCAGGTTAACGGCCGTTGCCGTTGCCGAGTTGATATCATGATCCTCAACCTCACCGCCGGTCACTGGGCCGGTTGGGTCCAGTGAACCACAGGCGCCCGGTACCACGCGCAGGCGCACGTAGATGGGCTGACCGGTCGGAATGCTGCCCACAACCGCAGTGGAATCGAAAACCATTTCCTGTGTACCGTCGCTGGTGAAAAGCATTGTGGACTTAACATCACCAGTGTCAAAGCCATCTTGATCAAAGTCAATCCAACCATAGACACAGGCGCTGCCGCCCACATCGGCCACACCCGTTACCTGCACGTTCAGGCTGCCGCTGTTGTCGCTCCAATCACTGTCATTGACGCCTACAAATCCGTCCTCATCATCAACCTGGTCGCAGGCTGCCGGAGTGGGCAGGTAGGGTGAAGCCGTACCAAATTTTAGATCGTCCGTGTTGGGATTGGGGTTTTCTGCTTTTTGGCCGGCTGTTACCGGTGAGCCATCGGCTTCGCTGTCGACACAGGTACCCAATACCAACTCGCTGTTGAGTAGATGGCGCGCGCCATTGGCGAGCACTGTCTGATTCGGATAGCCGTCGGCGCCATCCGGCGCATCGCCAAAGTCATAGACGGGCGGCTGGAAGCCAAAGTCGATGCTCAGGTCGGTCTGGCTGCCCGGATAGCCGTTGGGGTTGCTGTCGTTGGGCGCGTTGTCAACCACGCCGTTGGGCACCGGCACGGTGAAGACGTTGCTCTCGGAGGCATTGCCGTTGGCCGTGCCGTTGCTGTCCTGCGCCACGCTGCCCACGTTGGGCGTCACCGGCGTACCGGGCGAGGTGGGCACTATCACCTGGTACTGATCCAGCGCTGTGTCGCCGTTGGCGTCGGGTCTGACGCCGCAGAAGCTGTAGATACCGCCCGCGCCGGTGGTTGTGCTGTAGGGGACGTTGTCGCCGGCTGTGCTGATCAGGCCGTCCGGGCCGCCCCAGATGAGGTTGACGGCCGTTCCGTTGGCGACGGCCGTGTCGCTTCCATCCTGGGTATTGGCAACCGAACCCGTGTCCATCCACAGGTAGTTGCCCACGCAGGCTAGCTGGCTGTAATAATCTTCGACTTCGCCGTTGCTGGCCGAACCGCCCCACGGCGTCCCGCCGCTGAGCGTATCGGTCGTCAGGCGGAAGCGCATGTGGGTCTCGCCGCCGCTGAAGGTCGCGTTGGCCGGTACCTGGAAGCAGTATGTTTTGGAACCGCTGGTGTTGTTGGCCACGCTGGCCACACCGCCGCTGAAGTTGCCGCCTGTGCCGCCGCTGCCGCCGGTCAAGGCTTCGCCGGCTTCAAAGGCGCCGTTGCCGTTGAAGTCGATCCAGCCGTACAGGTTGGCCGCGCCGCCTGTGGTGTTGACCGCTGTCACCGCCACGCAGGCCTGCGCGCCGGCGATCAGCGGCGTCGCCAATGTCACGCCGTCTTCGTCATCGCCGGTGGGGCTGCAGCTTCCCGCTGCGGCCGCGCTGCCGTCGTTGTCGTCACCGCCGCTGCCGTCGGTGCCGGCCTGGTAGTCAGGTTGGCCGTCGCTGTCGGCGTCGACGCAGGAACCCAGGTAGAGGTTGCTGCTGATGGCGTGGTTGGGGCCGCTGTCGGTATTGCGGGTTGGGAAACTGCCCGTTGGTGTTGTCGTGCTGTCGGGCAGGTCGCCCCAATCAACGGCTTGTTGTAACCATTCGCCACTGGCTGAAGCGGAAAGGGTAGAACCTGAATCGAGGAAATCCTGGCATTCTGAATCGTCAGCGTGCCAAATGCTGAGGCTGCCGCCATCTATATAGCTGACGCTAAAATCAACGTTTGCAGCCGCGGAGCGTGATAAACACAGGAAATAACTCTCTGTGCCGCTAATGCCTGTATCTGTAAAGGTCGTGGATGTTACGGAGACGCCGGCCTGGGAGGTTGGGTTCCCACTCGCGTCACAGAGAAATGGAGCTGCCCCGGCGTCGGAGAGACTAATGTCTACTGGACTATTGTTGGTGGTTAGCTGAAAGACGATGACGTCGCCAGCTGGAACTGATGCGCCGGTTTGGTTGGTTAGCGTAAGATCCGCCGTTGCGGGTACAGACGTTACGGCTGCTTTTGCCTGGTTACAGAGTGAGTTACATGAGGTTTGACCAATAACACCCCAAATGGCATCCTGCGTGTCGTCTCGATCGGTTTCATCATTGATATCAAGCGTGTTGTGAATATTATCCAGAAGCCAGGCGATGCGGGCGCGCATTAATGGCGTGACGTCGGGACGGGAACCAGTTTGTGTGTAGATATGGACAGTGTTATCAGCATCTATTGGCTCATCGGATGTATAGGCGCTGCAAACCACCTTGCTTATGTCAAGACAAAATGACCATTTTCCAGGTTCCCCATTAATGCTTAAACAAGCGGGCGCGTTGTGGTCGCGAAGTTCGCCCGTGTTGTTGTGTAAAATAGTTGCTTCACCAGAGCCAGGCACATCGCCATTTAAGAGGGCTGTCTTGCCTCCCAAACAGTTAGCGATGGGGGTCCAATTGGGATTGGCGACGTCAGTAAGATTAAGTTGACTGCTGTTATAGGTTCCTAAGTCAGCAACGCCGTCGTCACAAATCTCCATTGTCCATGTACCTTGGGAGTTGACGCCAATGAAGGTGGCTATTGCATTGCCGTATGAACGGCCGTTACGATCGTACAGTGGGGCCGCTGTATTATCATTATTTCCGTCATCGCTGGGCAAAGACGTGAGGGTGAGCATCAGATCATAATTGTCGTTGTTATTGGATCGGTCATCCAAAATGAGGGCTGATGTGCCATCGGGTGCGATGAGCGTTACTTCAACATCGGTGCGAAATACATGATCCACATTTAGGCCCAGGGAAATATCACCTACGGTAAAATTTTGTGTTACGTTAAATGTTCGAATAATAGGGTTGTCGCAATCATTATCAGGCAGAGCGATGCCGCCGGCCGGCGCGTCGTCAATGGACACTGATGCAGCGTGGACCACGGGAACGGCCGTTGTCGGCGACAACGTGGTGGTACTTAAAACCAGGCCGACCAGGCATATTATGCCGCCAAAAAACAAACGGATTCTCTTTTTTCTTTGTCGGAAATTTTTCATTTTAATTATCCTTTACTCGCATGCAGGTAATTCCCAGATTTTCTATAACCTTTATTTTTAATTGCTTTCTGCCAATTACCTAACTAACCTATTCCTTGCCGTTGCCGTAAAATCCAGTACAGGTTTACAACAAATACATCATTTGCACCTCCACAACTTATTGGCCCGGTTTGATCGCATAATCAAACTCACCGACCTCGTTAGAAACGGCCGTTGACATGCCATTACAATTATTAGACGTAATTCGATAAAAATAGTTAATCCCCACGTCCCCTAAATCACCCGCAACGCTATAGTTATCCACATTAGCGCTAAGTGAGCTGGCGATCACATTGCCGCTATCAGGCGTGAAGTAAGGGGAGGCGGCGCGGTGAACATTAAAGCCACAGTTAGCAGCATTTAACCCCCATGATAAATCGACATCGCTGCTGTCGAACGCATTGACGGCAATATCAATGTGGGGTGCAACAGCCGCAGCCACCCTGATAAAGAGCCGACTTTGGTTGTAGCTGCCAACATCAGCTACGCCAACGTCACAAATCGTGATAGTCCAATCGCCCTGCGCATTTTCACCATCAAAGACGCTCAGTGAATTGCTGGGGGAGGCGACACGGTCGTAGATGGGCGCGCCGGTATCGTCGATATTGCCATCGTTGAGCGGCGTTGGCATTTCATCATCCAGTTGGACATCAAAGTTATCGATATTGGTGGAAGCAATGCGTTGAATAACTTTAACGGAGGTCTCTGCCGGCGATTCTAGCGTCACTTCAATGTCACTGCGGTAAACATGATCGGCATTGAAACCATAATCGAGGTCACTGATAATCAAGCTGTCGGGCACGTTGATTATGCGCACAACGGCGCTGGGACCGCAGACGTTATCAGCAATGGCGATGGAACTGGCGGGTGTGTCGCTGTAGGCGCTGGGTGGGTTGGTAGACGGGGAGCAGGTTTCGTGTAAACGGCCGTCCCAGCCCCACGCGGGGGATACAGCAATGTCCAGAAAGTCAAAAATGTGGCCGACGACGTCTGTTTGGGTCATAAAACCATCGAGGGCGCCTTGACAATAAGGTGTTGTCCCAGAGTTACTGAACAACAAAAATGCGCCTTGTTCAGCCACAGATTGCCCGCCGTGACCGGTAGAGGAACCGCCATGGTCGCTGGCAACAAGGATGAGCCAATCTTCATTGGCATAGTTAGGACGGGATTGAACGGCCGTTAAAATCACCCCTACATAAGCATCAACATTCGCAATGGCGTTTAAATAGTTTGCATTGGATGGGGAATAGCAGCATGCATGACCGGCGTGATCGACATCATCAAAATGAACAAACGTCACGTGCGGCGCATCAACGGCTCCCAAAATTTGGGCCACACGGCTGGCAACGGCGCCGTCTGAAGCATAGGTCTCCACCACGTCTGTTCCCGCCGGAACAATGTTATCATTAATTGGTCCCCAGTGAACAATTGAAGCCGTTTTCACGCCGGCCACTGCCTGTTTTACATAGCTGAAAAAGTGGGGATATTGAGCGTAATTATTTTGCCCGAACTGTCCATTATTAAAAACATTGTGCTTGGTTGCCCAAACGCCAGTAAGCAACGTTGACCAGCCAGGGGCGCTGGAGGTATCTTGAATGTTGGCGCCTGCGGTCAGATAAGTATGAACGGCGCCGCCGGCTATAAGTGCATCCATATTGGGGGTGTTGGCTGGAGCAACCGAATCACCTCGTAATCCATCAATGCCAATATAAAGGACTCGCTTATTGCCCAAATCCGTTGGCGTAAGCGTGGGCGCAGGGGTGGCTGTTGGCGGTGGGTCAGTGTTAAGTTTGACATCGTCAATAGCCCAAAACCAGTCGTTGGCGCCAACAAGTCGCCACTTGAGGACGAGATTTGAGGCATTGGCAGGGGCGGGAATTATCAGTTCAACCTTTCGATTTTGCACATCACCGCCCAAGTTGTCTGAGGTGGGGTTGTTGTCATAGCGTAACAAAACCTGATCGGGACCGCCATCCCATGAGATGGCAAATTCGGCTATCTGAAAATCTTCTTGCCGGTAGTGGGAGTTAAATGAGAGATAGGTTGTCTGTCCGGCGGCAATGGCGATTGATGGAGAGAGCAAGACGCTGTCAAAGTTACCGGAATTCGCGGCAGAATTGGTGTCGTCCCATTCGTCCGGATCTGCGACAGCGATAATGTTAGTTGCCAGCGTGAAGTTTTCGCGCCCTTGCGTATCAGCAGCTACCCAAAAAGTTTTAGTGGTAAAGCTCCAACCTTGCCATTCGGTGGTGCCTGGGGTAGCGGGCATATTGCTGTTGTCGATGCTCCAACCAGGAGGTGTAGTGTGTGTCCAACCCAGGATACTAGCAGGGATATTTTCGTCAACGGCCGTTTGCAAGCTGCCTGCCACTCCCTCAAAGTCCTCATCCAGTAGAGCTACCAGCGCCGCCTGAGCCGGTAATTGGAACAAAGCTGATATAAATAAAAAAAGAATAAATAGAGCAACAAGTAGCCAAAAAAGGTACGTGATGTAACGGTGTTTACTGCGATGTGTCTGCATTGCCGGTAAAGTCGCCCTTTGAAATCGGGAGACCACGAGAAACAATCTCCTGGTCTCTCAATTTCTTTTCCTCATCTATTCAAAAACAATAAACGCAACCTGTTCTGCCGTATGCTTCCGCTCAGAATCCTTAGCCTGATCCTCATCAAAAGCAAGCTGCAGGCTGGTTGATGAGAGCGGATTGGCGCCATATAAGATAGGCCAGCCGCCATTATTGCCATCCATAGCCGCTGCAGAAACAATGCCAACGGAGGCAGAAGACAGGCCGCTCAGGCTATAGCTAAAGGGCGGGGCGTTATCCACCCCCTTGACAGAATCGTTGCCTAAAGCAGCCCTGTAGCTTTTGCCTTCAATGGCGCCGCTGCCGCTTTCAATAACGATATAGCCGATAGTTTCGTCAGCGCGTGTATTGTCGGGGTCTTCGCCAACATGTTTGCCGACAAAGAGGGTTGAGCTGTTGGGCGGCGCCGTCCGGCTGCCGCCACGCGCCCAGAACACAGACCAATCAGGGTCGTTGGCGCTCATAATTTGCCCAAGCGCCACCGGGTTGCTGTAACTATTGGCGTAGCTGCGGCTTTCGCCAACCCAACTGTTATTTTCGTCGGTTACGGTGGAGGTAAACTTGACGGCTTCCATGGTGACGCCATCGGTTGTTTGGGTGTATACACCTTCTTCAACAACGAGATAATGGACGGTGAGGTTGGAAACGGCCGTTACACCATCCGTGCTGCTCACCATCACCTCAAAGCTGCTCCCAGCCGCATTTTGAATCCGCACCACAGCCGGAACCGTGCCGCTGTCATAGTTAACGCTCGCCACAACTACCATCGAACTGTAATTCTGCCCCAAATTCACCGTCGTCCAGCCACTGCTGCTCACATTATTAACCGCGCCAATCGCCAGTTTTGCTCCCGATGGCGGCACAGGCGTTGGCGACAAGGTCGCTGTTGGTGCAGGCGTATTGGTTGGCGGCAAGGTCGCTGTTGGTGCAGGCGTATTGGTTGGCGGTACAGGCGTTGGCGACAAGGTCGCTGTTGGTGCAGGCGTATTGGTTGGCGGTACAGGCGTTGGCGACAAGGTCGCTGTTGGTGCAGGCGTATTGGTTGGCGGTACTGGCGTTGGCGACAAGGTTGCTGTTGGAACTTGGGAACTACTGGTAATAATAAGTTGGCTGCGATTGTAATCTCCATCATCAGCAATGCCAATGTCACAAATGATGATCGTCCAGTTTCCCTGTGCATTTTCGCCATCAAAGGCAGTCAGCGCATTGCTGGGCTGGGCGTCACGGTCATAGTAAGGTGCGGCAGGATCATCAGCATTGCCATCGTTCAGCGGATTTGAGGAGGCATCATCGAGCATCAAATCCCAGTTGTCGATGTTGGTCGAAGCCGTGCGCTGAATCAGTTTCACAGAGGTACCCATCGGAGAAATCAACGTCACTTCCACATCGCTGCGATAGGGGTGGGAGGCATTAAAGCCAAAATTGACGTCGTCGACCAGCAAATTGTCATTGACCGTTATAGTGCGCTGTAAGTCATCAACACATTGCAAGCTGACTGTCGCGGGCGGAATGGCAAGTGGCGATGCTGGCGCATCGTCAAAGACATAAGTGGTTCCACCCGGCATTGTTGTTGGTGTTGGTGGTTCTGGCGTTGCGGTAGGATTAGTTGAGAAAGTAGTAATAACTAACTGACTGCGATTGTAATCCCCATCGTCTCCTAATCCAATATCACAAACCGTAATTGTCCAGTCACCTTGAGCATTTTGGCCATTGAAAATGTTGAGCGGATTACTGGGCTGAGCGAGGCGGTCATAGAACGGCGCGTTTGGGTCATCATTATTACCGTCGTTCAATGGATTTATCGAGGCATCATCCAACATCAAATCCCAGTTGTCAATGTTGGTCGAAATCGTGCGCTGAATGAGCTTCACAGCGGCGCCTGCTGGTGACTGCAGCGTGACCTCCACATCGCTGCGCCACGGGTGCGCGGCGTTGAAGCCAAAGTTAACATCAGAGATAATCACATTGTCAGGGACGGTGATAGTACGCTGAATACTGTTTACACACTCATGGCTTACGGTTGCGGCTGGAATCGCTATGGGGCTGGTCGGAACGTCTTCATATATGAGGGTGACGCCGCCGGTGGGAGTGGCGGTGGGCGTAGGGGGTACAAGACCGCTGCAGGTTGAGTGGGCTTGCCCGTCAAAGCCCCACGCAGGGTTAATTGGTAAACCTATAAAGTCAAAAACATGGGGCAAAACATCAACATGCAGAAGCGAGCCACTCAAATTTCCTTGGCAGTAGGGAGTTGCCCCTGTGTTTTGCAGAGCCATAAATGCCATCTGCTCATCGCTGCTCTGACCACCATGGGACGTACCGCTGCCGCCATGATCGCTGGCTACAACAATAAGCCAATCTTCTTGGGCAAAGCTGGCGCGGTTTTTTACCGCATTGATGACAGCGCCGATGTGAGCATCAACGCCGCTGATGGCGGCGAGATAGTTACCGTTGTCGGGCGCATAGCAACAGGAATGGCCCGCATGATCAACATCATCAAAATGCAAGAAAGTAACGTGGGGAGCGTCGTTACCGCTGAGAATGTCGACGGCGCGGTTGGCAACGGCCGTATCTGTTGAATATGTCTCTTCAATATCTGTCCCCGCCGGAACGATATTGTCATTGATAGGCCCCCAGTGAACAACAGAGGCCGTTTTGATGCCCGCGTCGGCATTTTTTAGCTGAGTGAAGAAGTGGGGATATTGAGCGTAATTGTTTTGCCCAAATTGCCCATTGTTGTAGACATTGTGCTTCGTGGCCCAAACCCCTGTCAGCAGCGTTGACCAGCCAGGCGCGCTGGAGGTGTCCTGGATGTTGTTCCCGGCAATGACATTCGTATGGAAAGCGCCATTATTTATAATTTCATCAAGATTGGGTGCGTTAGCGGGAATGACCGAATCGCCGCGCAATCCATCTACACCAATATACAAGACCCGCTTGTTGCTCAAAATAGTTGGCGGGAGCGTGGGAGCTGGGGTAGCGGTGGGTGGAGAAGCTGGTTCAGTGGTGACGCCAACGTCATCAACAGCCCAAAACCAGTTATTGCCCGCATTGTACATGCGGAATTTGACGACCATATCAGAAGTTGTGGTAGGAGCAGGAAGTGGAATGTTGACAAAGGCGTTGAGGACATCTCCGCCTGCGTTGTCTGAATTCGCGTTTCCATCATAGCGTAGGACAAGTTGTTCGGCGCCGCCATCAAAAGAGACAGTAATATCGGCCGTTTGGTTTCCCTCTTGACGATAGTGGGTGTAAAAAGAGAGAAAGGTTGTTTGCCCGCCAGCTACGCTAATTGCCGGTGAAACAAGGGTAGAATCAAAATTACCTGATGCAGAGGCGTTGTTAAGGTCGTCCCATTCATCGGGGTCGGCGACGGCAAAAACGCCTGAAGCGGCGTTAAAGCTTTCGCGCCCTTGTAAATCGGCGGCTGTCCAAAAGGGAGAAGTAGTAAAACTCCAGCCTTGCCATTCGGTAACGCCTTGAATAGCAGGCATGTTGCTGTTGTCAATGGTCCAGCCCTGGGGTGTGGTATGTGTCCAGCCCAAAATACTGGTGGAGATATTTTCATCAACGGCCGTTTGCAAACTTCCTGTCAGCTCTTCAAAATCCTCTCCTAGCAAAGCCGTAGGGGCTGCTTGGGCTGGCGATTGCAACCAGGCCGAGATGGATATAGAAATCAGTAACAGGCCAACAAATAGCCAATACAGGAACGCGATGTGACGGTGTTTACTACGATATGTTTGCATTTTTGACCCTTGATAAAATAAATTGGTTTGTAGTGACTACTTTAGTGGTGGGTGACCCGAATGTCCCAAAAGACTAAAGTCATCAATACAAGCTTGTTCTTGTTTACGAACACTCACGAAAGCAATTCGGACGAGTTTGCTCCGCACTTTAGATCCATTGTACACACAACCTGTGACATCCATGCGATCGCAAAGGTTTGAATATCGTTACAAAATGGTTAAGAAACGGTTATAAATAACAAAAACTTTTAAAAATGGGGTTGCGCTCCGGCTCTCCACGATCGATTAGGTAAACCGCAGAAACTATTCGGAAATCCCAAAGGACTTGAACTGCGGTTTTCTTGAGGAATCGGCAACGTCTAGAGCGATTCTAATTTTGAAATATTGTTGCCGATTACCTAATGCCAGATTGGGTTACTAACGGGGGTGTTTGCCTGCACGGCCGTTACCGGCAGCGTAAAGCAATAGCCGACGCCGGGCACAGCTTCAATACACTTTTCGCCCAACACCGGGTTCAACTTGCGCCGCAAGCGCCGCACCAGCGCGCGCAATTTATGCTGTTGATCGTATGACTCTCCCCACAATCTATTTGCCAGACGGGAGGCCTGCACCATTACCTGGGCATCCTGCACCAGCATGTAGAGCAGTTTGTTTTCCAGATTTGATAGGGTGACCATATCCCGGCCATGGAGAACAATGTGGTCATGAAAGTCCGCACGTACGCTTTTCCCAATGTCATAGGTCAGGCGCCGCGCTGCGCGACGCGGCGCGTCTTGAACCAACCGCTGCAGTCGAAAACGTAGTTCTGGAACGACAACCGGCTTATACATAAAATCAGCTCCGAGCGCTTTAGCCGTGGGAATTAGATTTTCCACGTCCGATGCAGCGCTCAGAAGCAGCATGGGCAGTTCACTTGTCTGGCGCAAAAACTTGAAATACTTAAGCGCTTTGCCGCAGGCGTGGTACTGCGGGTCAGTATCGAGGATCACGATATCGGGTAAGCCGTCGCGTTCTACAATCATGCGGGCTTGATCTCTACTATGTACTGCGACAATCCGGTAACCGGATCCCTCAAACGTGATCAAAAGCAAATTGTGGAGCGACTGGTCATAGGTACAAACGATTATTCGAGGCAGGTTGTTGGCTATCATGCGTTCCTCGGAGAAATACTATACTTTTGAAAAATCCGTGGTTCGGGCAAACTCCAAAAAGTTTTTGCAATAACTTTTGCAAGCTTCCCCGAGAAATTCCCAGAGTTCCACGGCATCAAATTCCTATTACATTCTGGGAATTGTCTATATTCGAAATGTGAGTGGACACTGCACACTTGTTACAATCTTAACGATACACGCAAGATGAAGTTATTGGCAACAGGAAAAAGGTACCAACAGCAATTAGAGGACAGCCTCAACTGCCGGAGGAATCCACACTTCGCCGTACAATTTCTGGAGCAATTCAAGTTTTCGGACTATGGCAAGAGAGATAATAGGTGGTGTAGTTAAAATAACAATGCGCTAAGGCTCATGCTTTCTTTTTCATCCACCACCCATAATAGCGAAGAAGGAAATCTGGTCATTGGCCGCTAATGGATGATCGTCTTCGACGTGTGCGCCGTTAACGGCCGTTGTCACCGCACGATCAATACCAAGCTGCCCTTTCAGGTCGGGTATGGTTGTGTTTTCAGGAATTTCGAGGGTAATACGGCCGTTCTGTTCCACCGGCAGCAAATCCCGTAATGAACCATAAAGTCGGATGTGCAATTGCATCTTAGCTTAGGTTGTTGTAGACGATACGGCCGTTTACAACCGTCAAATCCACACGCACATCAGCGATCTTATCCGGCGGCGTGTTAAAAATATCGTCAGACAGCAGCAGCATATCAGCCCACATCCCGGTCTTGATCTGCCCTTTTATGTCTTCCTGAAATTCAGCATAAGCGGCGTCGCGGGTATAGCCGGCAATGGCTTCCTCCAGGGTCTGCGCGTGGGCATTGTGGTCCGGTTTCCACGCCTTGCGGTTGATCGCTCCGGCGATACCCCAAATGGGATCAGGCGGCGCGACCGGCCAATCGGAGCCAAAGGCGATCATGGCGCCGGCATTGCGCAGGGTGCGCCAGGCAAAAGCGCGATCCCACTCTGTTTCACGCACGCGCGTCGGCCAGACGTCGGGGTCATTTTCTTGCAGCGGGGCGTGCAGCGGCTGCATGGAAGCGACCACGCCCAACTGCGCAAAACGCGGCGCGTCATCAAGGTGGATCATCTCGATATGCTCGACGCGATGACGACTGTCACGCGCGCCGTTGACGTTTTGCGCCGTTTCAAAGCCGTCCAGCGCCCGCCGCACGGCGCCGTCACCGCAGGCGTGGACAAAAATTTGCAGCCCCAGCCGGTCAGCTTCAACAGCCATGCGCGCAAAGTGGTCGGCGTCGAAGATGGGTTCGCCGTAGTTGGCGGGTTGGTCGGGATAGGCGTCGAGGGTAACGGCCGTGTAACTTTCATAGACCCCATCCATAAAAAACTTCACCGCCCCGGCGCGCACCAGCTCGCTTTGAAACTGCCGGCGCATGCGTACAGCTTCATTAGCCAGCGCCTCCAGCGGCGTTTCCGGTTTGACGCTGTACGGAACATAAACGCGCAGCGTCAATTCGTCCAAATCCTCCAACGCAGCGTAAAAAGCGGCCTGCTCTGCGTCGCCGTCCATGTTGTGGACGCTGGTGACGCCCAAAGAGGCAAGATAAGCCAATCCCATTTGCATCAATTCGCGGCGGCGGGCGGCGTCCGGTTCAGGAATGGCGTTGAGCAGACTGCCATAGGCGGCTTCTTCACGTAGTTCACCGCTCGCCAGACCATCTTCCCCCATGAGCATCTCGGCGCTGCCGGGCAGTGCACCCATACCTTGCAGTAAATCAACCGCTTTGAGGGCGGCGGTGTTGGCCCAGGCGGTGTGAAAATCATAGGCCATAATCAGCAACGGCCGTTCCATTTCAATGGCGTCCAAATGGCGCCGCGTCAAAGGTTCGTTTGGGGGAATGTCATAGCGCAGCCCCTGACCGCGCAGCCAGGGAATGTCGGGATTGGCGGCGGCGTATGTGGCAACGGCCGCTGCCAGTTCGTCCAGTGATTTGATGTGATACAACTGCACATCACCCATGCCCATTGAGCCGTGCATCAGGTGGAAGTGACTGTCGATGAAACCGGGCAGCAGGGAACGGCCGTTGGCATCAATCACGCGTGTTTCACCCCCACGCCACGCCTCAACTCCGGCATTGTCACCTACATAAACGATCATATTGCCGCGCACCGCTGCCGCTTCAGCCTGCGGATTCGCGTCATCAAGCGTGTAAACTTTGGCATTCCAAATAATTAAATCGGCAAAATCACTCATGAATCAGCCTCAAAAAAATGCCACAGCCGCTAATTGCGACTGTGGCGTCATTCATCCTTCCTAAATCATACTTCCATCACTGGCTCTTAACGGCCGTCCACACCTGGTCATAAAGCGGCAGGGTCTTCATTTACTTCTGTAAGCCAGACCGATTTCCAGATGATCCAACGCGCAAACCAGCCTTAATCTTGTCCACATTTCGTCTGTCAAAAACGGGTGCGACTCTGCAGCACGCTGGGTTGTCATCACCTTGAGGCGGGTAAGCGGTGTCTTCCAAAATTTCCGGCTCATAAATTCACTGGCCGCCGTATTGGGGCTGGAATAATAGACATAGTTGGTAATTGTTCCCGCTACTTCCGGCTCCAAAAGGTAATTGACAAAGTGCATGGCGGTTTCATACCGTTCTGAATCGGCCGTGATGCAGATATTATCCAGCCACTTTACCGCTCCTTCCTTGGGAATCGCATAATACCAGTTGCCGTCTTCCGTTTCCTCGTCATAGGTTTCCCAATATGCGATCGCCACGCTGCCGCTCCAGCCATGTGTCAAAACAACCTCATCAGGAATCAACAGGGAGTTGGAATAATCATCACTGTTAAAGGTCTTCCAATATGGCTTGGCATTCAGCATCAGGTCACGCGCTGCATTGAGTTCTTCCGCGCTTTCAGAATTGGCGTAATAACCCAGATAGAAGCAGCGCCGCGGCCGTTAACTCACGCGGATCATTGAGAACATTAATGCCGTCATCGGCGTACTGCTCCAGCAGTTCCGGTTCAAACACATAAGCCCAACTATCGGGCGGGTTTTCTTCAAAGAAGGGATAACCGGCGCGATAGCCAATGCCCGTCGTGCCCCACTGGTAGGGCACGCAGTGTTTGTTGCCGGGATCAAACGGGGCGTCCAGGAATTGGGCGATCGAGGTTACCGAAATTCGACAATTTGCCGGTGTCAATTTCGTGCCAGCAAACCCAGATCAATCATCTGCGCGACCATATAATCTGAGGGGAAAATGACATCGTAGCCGGTCGCTCCGGCCTGCAGCTTGGCCAGCAGATCTTCATTCGATGAAAATGTCATCATAAATGATGTCAACGCCATATTCCTCTTCATAGGCGGTGAGACATCCTCGTCAATATAGTCAGCCCAGTTATAAACGCTGAGTTCTTCGGCCAACTGCGGGGCCTTCGTCCACCGCCTTGGAAACTCCTTCGGCTGAGGCCTTTTCCGCCCTTCCACTATCGGATGACGCTTCCTCTACGGCCGTCAGCCGCAGGACCACCGGCCGGCCCGCCTCCACAAGCAGCCAATGCCAATAACAACAGACTAATCAACAAACACAATCCTTCTTCATTTTTCCTCCATTACCAATTATGCAGGTAATTCAGTGGCAGCGTATTTTTGTGAATTACTGATTAACTGTTATCGAAGACCACCTCCGCTGCAGACAACAGGGAAATGATCACCAACAAACGTAGACGCCACAAACATCAGCGTTGAGACAGCATTGACTTCAGGCGATGACGCCAAATTTAATCATCGAATAGACGCGCACCGGCAGCGTTGTTGATCCAGGCCCGGACACAAAAAAGGTGATCACAAAATCGTCCAATGACAGCGTAAACGCCAGCAGCGCCGCCGGCCACGATGCCCGGCATCATCAGCGGCAGCGTCACCCGACGAAATGTGTCCACTCGTTTGCGCCCAAATCAGCAGCCGCCTCCTCCAAGTTAGCGTCCATATCGGCCAGCCGGCGCGCACCACAATCGCCACAAAGGAAATATTAAAGGCCACGTGGGCAATCAGAATCGTGTAACGGCTCAGCGCCACCGATCCGAAATCACAAAAAATAACAGGGTGGACAGCGCCATGACAATATCAGGAATAATCACCGGCAAATATAAAACCGCATCAAGCGCCAGCTTGCCCCGGAATCGGAAGCGCTCCAACGCCAGCGCCACTCAGTGTACCCAAGATTGTGCTGACCACCGTTGACCAGAAGGCAACCCACAGACTGAGTTGTCAAGGCGCTGGCGACTGCTTCATCTCGAATCAGCTCCGCGTACCAGCTGCGTGCTGAAATCCGGTCCAGACGCCGACAACCTGATTTTCATTAAAAGAATAAATGATCAGAATGACGATTGGTAGGTACAAGAAAGATAAACATGCCAATGGCCAGAACAGGTCAGAACGTGCTTGTTAATCTGACGGCGCAGATCATAGCGGTCAAGCACTCTGCGGGACGCGATCTGCTGTTTGCTGGTAGGTTGTCGTTGTCGTCGTTGCCATACTTTTCAGGCTACTTGGGTTTTCCGCCCGACTTCAGCACGCGGAAATAAAGGAGTATCGCCAGCATCATAATGGCCATCATGATAAAGCCAATGGCCGAACCAAACGGCCAATCACGCACCGTCATAAACTGCTGCTGGAGCAAATTGCCCAGCAGAGCCACCTTGCCGCCGCCCAGCATATCGGGCGTCACGTAGGCACCCAAGCGAGGGAATGAAGACAATGATGGAACCGGCGACAATGCCGGGCATCGTCAGCGGCAGGAGAATGCGCACTGTGCTATGCCACGCATTGGCGCCCAGATCGGCGGCCGCTTCCAGCAGCGACCAGTCTAGCTGTTCCAGGTTGCTGTACAGCGGCAGCACCATAAAGGGTAAATATCCGTAAAACAAGCCCATGAAAACGGCCGGTTGGTTGAATAACAGGGGCAAAGTATTTTCGGTAGTCGCCCGCCAGCCCGGCAAAAATGAGTGATTGATCGGCCAGCGTAAGGAAAGATCATGCAGCGTTATGGTCCAAAAGTTATTGATCAGGCCGGAATCACGCAAGATGAGCATCCAGGCATAGGTGCGCACCAGGAAATTGGTCCAGAAGGGAATCATGACCAGGAAAATATAGAATCCCGCGATATTTTTGCGGCTGGCGGGCCATCCAATAGGCGAAGGGATAACCAAAAAGCAGGCAAATGAGCGTGTTGAGCATCGCCAGCCAGACAGAGCGCCAGAATATGCGTAGATAAATGTATTCGCCGCTGATCGGGCTGAAAAAGCGCACGTAATCGTTAAAATAAGCGCCAAAATTGCCAAGGCTGAAGGTGGGATAGGTGACTGTTCCCAGCCGCGAGCGCTCGCCCAGGCTGACGACAAATACAATGATCATGGGAATAATAAAAAAGATGAATCAGCCAGAAAGCGGCGGGATAGGCCAGCGCCCAGCCGGCATGACGCAGTTCCAGCACCAGCATGGCGCCCGCGAGGGCCAAGGATGACGGCCGTGCCATAAAATTCACGCGTCAAAGAATAATAGGTCGAGCGCAGACGATGATCACGAGGCTGTTGCGCAGCGATACCGGCCAGCGACCAGGCCCATTTGCTCGCGCAGGAGGCCAATGCCGACTGACCAGATCGACGCAGCAGCAGTCCGCCATAAATCAGGTAGGCAGCGATGGGTGACCAATGGGCCAGCGCCAGTTCGCTCGCCAGCGGGTTCCAGGTGAAAGGCGCCAAAGGTCACCCAACGGAAGACAGCAGAAAGCCCAGATCAGGGCGCTGAAAAGGATAGATAGCCGGCGGCGCTCAAGAATGGGTCGGAGCCGGTGTCCATGCTAACGGCCGTTCCGACCGCAGTTTCATGTCGCTCACACGCATCACTCCGTCAAGAATTTGGGCGTTTTCGGCGGCCCAATGGACATAAACCTGGTCGCCGACGTTAAATGTGCATATCATAACGCGAAGCCATAATTTTGCATGCGTACAACCAGGCTGGCTTGATCGGTTAGCCGCAACGTTATAGCGCGTATCGGTGCCGATATAGATCGCTTCTTCGATACGGCCGTTTACGACCACGTCATTTTTTTCCAAGGCCAGATAATCGCGCATATCAATTTCTTGCGTCAGCAGATGAGACGCCGAACAATTCCGCCACCTCTTCCAGATCAAGCGCCTGATTTAGGCGTACCTGGCCGGTCGGATAGAGATTTATCTTTTCCGGCCGAATGGCAAGCGTGACGGTTTGACCTGCGATCAAGGGAACGGCCGTTCGGCCGAACCAAGCACATCGCAGCCCGTCCATATTTAAGGCCACAAATTCACCAATCATCCTCAACCATGGCCGTAGTAAAATTCGTTTCGCCGATGAAATCGGCCACAAAACGATTTTCGGGATGCTCGTAAATCTCGCGCGGCGCGCCGATTTGCTGCACTTTCCCCATATCCATCACCGCGATGCGGTCAGACATCGTCAGCGCTTCTTCCTGGTCATGGGTCACGTAAATGAAAGTAATGCCTACCTCGTCCTGGATCTGTTTCAGCTCCAACTGCATCGCCTTGCGCAGTTTGAGATCGAGTGCGCCCAGCGGCTCATCCAACAGCAGAACCTGAGGATGGTTGACCAAGGCGCGCGCCAGCGCCACGCGCTGCTGCTGACCACCGGAAAGCTGCTTGCGGTTTGCGCTCACCCAGGTCGCCCAGCTGCACCAATTCCAGCGCATCTCCTACACGCCGGGTGATATCTGCCTTGGACACTTTCTTCATTTCCAGGCCAAACGCCACATTTTGCCAGACAGTCATATGGGGGAAAAGCGCATAATTTTGGAAAACCGTATTGACCGGGCGTTTGTAAGCGGGGATGCCGGCCACCTGCTGATCTTGAATATAAATTTCGCCTTCAGTAGGCTGCTCAAAGCCGGCAATCATGCGCAGCGTCGTGGTTTTGCCGCAGCCGCTCGGCCCCAGCAAGGAGAAAAACTCACCGGTGGCGATATTCAACTCGATATTGTCAACGGCCGTTACTTCGCCAAACCGTTTGGTCACATGTCGCAGTTCAACATCAATTGTCCCGGTCACTTCCTCTCCTTTTTTGCCTTCACTCCCCGCTTTTCACCCTTCACTCCTCACTCTTCGCTCTTCCATTTTGCGCCACAGGCTGCGCCCCTTGCGCCATTTTATAGGTATGTAAAATCATAAACGTCTGCGTGCGCATTACGCCGACAACATTTTGTAATTGATCGGTCAAAAAGGAGGCCAGATGCTCGCGATCACGACACATCACCTCGACTATCAGATCAAATTCACCCGAAACCATAATCAAATAACTGACTTCCGGCTTGGTGGCAATTTCGAGTGCGGCAGTTTCCAAATGGGGTGGTTGGATAGAGACGCCTATCACGGCCGGCGCATCATAGCCCACGCGATGAGGGTCGAGTAAACCAATGATTTGGATCACGTTGTCTTCTTGTAACTTTGCCACACGATTACGCACCGTGCCTTCCGTCACGCCCAATGTATCTGCAATTTTTGTGAAACGTTTACGGCCGTTACGCTGCAGCTCTTCTAAAATGGCAATGTCTAAATCATCCATAACGTTATTTGCGATTTCCACATTAGTCCAGTATCATTCTTACGAATTTCGGATTACAAAGCCGATTTTATTACGAATATCGTAATTATGCAAATTAGCCAATTAGCGCATCAGCTAGTTAGCGTTTCAGCGCTTCAGCCGAGAAATGACCGGCTGACAAGCTGAGCGGCTAATTAGCTCCCAAAGGAGAAACCCATGCCCCTACAAGGTGAAAAATCCCATGAATTTTTTGAACGCGCGCTCAAAGTGATACCATACGGCGTCAGCTCTAACTTCCGCTACTCGGGCGACTACGACACGCCGGTTGTGGATGTAGCCAAAGACGGGTTACGTGTATGATTTCGACGGCAAACGGTATATTGATTACCGGCTTGGCTTTGGACCGATCATTTTGGGCCATGCGGATCCATTTGTAAACGGCCGTGTCAAAGAAGCCATCGACAAAGGCATCAGCTTCGCCGCCACCCAGGTCTACGAAGTCAGCGTCGCCGAACGCATCATCCAGATGGTTCCCGGCGTCGATAAAGTACGCCTGGCCAACACCGGCTCCGAATGCACCATGCACGCCCTACGGCTGGCGCGCGGCTACACCGGACGCGACATCATACTCAAATTTGAAGGCTCCTACCACGGCGCCCATGACTACGTTCTCTGGTCAACTGCCAGCGGCGACATCAACCAGGTTGGCGAACGTCAGCGTCCGCGTGCCTACAAACAAAGCATCGGCATACCGGAAGTCATGCGCAGTCTTGTTCAGTTGTGCCCCTGGAATGATGTGGAAGTACTCGGCGACATCCTGCAAGAACGGGGCGAAGAAATCGCCGCCATCATCGTTGAACCAATTCTAGGCAACGGCAATGGCCTGATGCCGCATCCTGGCTACCTGCAATTCCTGCGCGACCAATGCGACCAATACGGCATTGTACTCATCTTTGACGAAGTCAAAACCGGCTTTCGCATCGCCCCTGCTGGCGCGCGTGAAGTTTTCAACGTCATTCCTGATGTGTCAACTTATGCTAAAGCAATGGGCAACGGCTACCCGGTTGCAGCCATCGGCGGCAGTGAAGAAATCATGAAAGCAGTCGGTCCCGGCAAAGTCTTTCATGGCGGCACCTACACCGGCAACGTCGTCTCTACGGCCGCAGCCGACGCCACGCTGGAAGCGATGCAGGCCGGCAAAGTCTTCCCCCAAATCGAGAAAATTGGCACAATGCTCATGGCAGGCATTGACGAGATTCTCGACCGCCATAATGTCCCGCATGTGATCAACGGCGTCCCCTCCATGTTTGGCGTCTGCCTGACCAAAAAACAGCCGCGCGACTGGCGCGACCTTTTTGAGGCCGATTGGGACACACTCGAAGCGATCCACAGATACATGATCGAAAAAGGCGTAATGCCCGAAAAAGACGGCTTTGAACCCTACTTTCTCTGCGCCGCCCACACCGTGCAAGACGCCGCCGAAACCTTACAAGCCTTTGAAGATGGTGTTAAAAGTGTCGTGAAATAACAATCTGATAATAAGCCTACAAACCAAAGAGATACTGGCGGTTTCAACTTCTCCCTTTGGGACACAATACACGATAGACGGCTTTTTAATAACGCCTTCAGGTATCATCGTAAATGTTCGAACCGTTTGGATCATTGATACAAGTGAGGATGAGCCAAGATTCGTGACAGCTTATCCCCATCCAAAATAACTAGTCTGGCCGAGGTGATTCCATGATTAAAGAACTAGACGTAACTGTTTTATCACATGATATAGAAGAATATGGCTTAAAACAAGGCGATATTGGGGCTATTGTCCATGTTTACAAGACTGGAGCGGCCTATGAAGTTGAATTTGTTACAGGTGAAGGGGAAACTGTGGCCGTACTAACATTTACGTCAAAGGACATTCAGCCAATGGGTGAACATGAGATTCTTCATGTCCGGGAACTAACTACTGTGTAAGTAATACTTGGAACCAGATATCGAAAATTGAGAATGCGGCAAAAAGGACACAGCTTATTACATTCTTATGCACACAATAACTGACCTTGAACGCTACCAAAAGGAATACATTCCAGCAACCGGGCCAATCCTGGCCAGGCACAAAGGCGAACTGGTGGCGACCACTTTTAAAGCGGAGCCTCTTCAAGGAGATCCACCTGGCGCCGTTACGATATTACGGTTTCCCTCGGAAGAAGCGGTGCGTACGTTTGCCAACGACCCTGCGTATCAGCCTCTCAAAAAAATCCGGCTGGAGGTTACCACTGATTCAAGCGCAGTACTCGTACCTGAATTCAAGATGCCTGGCAGCTAGTCAGGTAAATCGCAGAAAATTCTTGAAATAACTCCATAGCAAATTCGCGGTTTCCTTGAGGAATTCCAGAGCATGTACCTGTCGTGTCCTATGATCTACGCTGACCAGAGCAGTTCGCAGAGGAACGCGATCATCTAAAGTGAAAAAACTTTGAAACTAAGTGTTTTTTGACAGGAATAACTCGTGGTTTCTAGCTAATTTCACTTTAATATGCAGGATTTTTTGACCCCACCACCGCACGATGGGGGCAACGGCCGCAGTTCAGAACCGGTTTGCGCCGGCGTAATTACAAAATTGGCGTCCCAACCTACTTTGCAATAAAATTCCGGGCAGTTGTGACAGGCTTCACAAGCAGCCAGCGCGCAACGTTAAAAACCCTAGGCCGCGGTGGACAAAACGCCCCCGGTCAGGTAACATCTCCTACTTTAAACAGGCAAATTTCCCGGCAGGAAACTCTCACGTGGATCGAACTGAACAATTTCTCAAAATTCTCACCGAAGCGCACGGCATACCCGGTTATGAAACTGAAATCCGCGCCGTGCTGCGCGACTATATGACCCCCTTAGGCGACATCAGCCAGGATAAATTGGGCAGTTTAATCTGCCGCCAATCCGGCGACGGCCCTAACGTGATGCTGGCCGGCCACATGGATGAAATTGGCTTTATGGTTGGCCATATCACCAAAGAAGGGTTTCTTAAATTCCAACAGTTGGGCGGTTGGTGGGATCAGGTTTTACTCGGTCACCGCGTAATCATCAAAACCCACCAGGGTGATGTTGTCGGCGTCATTGGCGCGAAACCGCCCCATTTGCTGCCGGAAGAGGAATGGAAAAAAGTCGTCGAAAAGCGGGATATGTACATTGATATCGGCGCAACGAGCAAAGCCGAGGTTGAAGCGGCCGGCGTGCGCATGGGCGACCCGATTGTGCCCTTAAGTGATTTTGTGGCGCTGGCCAACGGCAAAACCTATTTATCAAAAGCATTTGACAATCGTATCGGCTGTGCGGTGGTTATTGATACCTTACGCCATTTTCAGGACAAACCACATCCCAACACAATCTACGGCGTTCAAACGGTAATGGAAGAGGTGGGCGTGCGCGGCGCGACGACAAGCGTGCGCGCAGTTGATCCGGATGTGGCGATTATTTTGGAGTCGGATATTGCTGGTGATGTGCCGGGCATTGAGGATGAGGAGTCGAGCGTCAAATTGGGCGGCGGCCCCACGGTACTGCTGTTTGATGCGCGCATGATTCCCAATATTAAGCTGCGCGATCTGGTGATTGAAACGGCCGTTTCCCTCAATATCCCCATTCAATTCTCATTAATACCGGGCGGCGCAACCGATGGTTCGGCTATTCATTTGCACGGCAGCGGCGTGCCCACCGTGGTCATCGGCGTGCCCGCGCGCCATATTCACAGTCACGGCGCGATTATTCATCGCGACGATTATGATAATGCGGTAAAATTAGTAACGGCCGTTGTCGCCAACTGGATGCGGCGACTGTCGCAAGTTTGACAGCATCAATATTGATAGGTGTTCGAAAATAGTAAACAGAATTCTCAAGAGGAGGTTGGTGCATGGCAACCCTTGCCCCAGATTTTACAAATATCGCTGATTCGCTTCTGGAGCAAATTAAAGGTTTTGATCATTCAGTAGAATCCCGCAGCGTTGGAACGGTAACGGCCGTTTACGATGGTGTGGCCCTGGTCGATGGTCTGGCTGACTGTAAAGCCAGTGAACTTGTGCAATTTAGCAACGGCGTCGCCGGCCTGGCCCTGAACCTGCAACGCAAAGTCCGTTGGCGTCGTGGTCATGGGCGACTACGCCAGTATTGAAGTTGGTGATGAAGTGCGCGCCACCGGCCGTATCGCTTCTGTTCCCGTTGGCGACGCCCTCATTGGACGCGTGGTTGATCCGCTGGGCAATCCCGTGGACGGCAAAGGCCCCATCAAAACAAACGTCGATGCGTCCGATTCAGCGCATCGCCCCCGGCGTCATTGCGCGTAAAGGTGTGGATACGCCGGTGCAAACCGGCATCTTGTCCATCGACTCCATGTTCCCCATCGGGCGCGGCCAGCGCGAGTTAATCATTGGCGACCGCCAGACCGGTAAAACCGCCATCTGCCTGGATACAATCATCAATCAAAAAGGGCAGGATATGCTCTGTATTTACGTCGCCATTGGCCAGCGCGTTGGTCAGGTGGCCCAGGTTGTGGATACGCTCGAAAAATATGGCGCAATGGATTACACCATTGTCGTTGTCGCTGGCGCTTCAGACCCCGCTCCGCTGCAATATTTTGCGCCCTATGCCGGCTGTGCCATTGGCGAAGAGTTCATGGACCAGGGCAAAGACGCCCTCGTTATTTATGACGACCTCTCCAAACACGCCTGGGCCTACCGCCAGATGTCGCTGATTTTGCGCCGCCCGCCTGGACGCGAAGCGTATCCTGGTGACATTTTCTCGCTGCACAGCACCTTGCTAGAACGCGCCGTTCGTCTGCGTGATGAATGGATCATTGTTGAAAAAGGAACCGAAGTAACGGCCGATACCAAAGGTGTAGACGGCAAAGTTTACTTTGGCAACCTGGAAGAGGAAACGAATCGAAGAAGGCCTGAAAGCGCTGGGCGATCCAAGATAAGTACGAAGTTGTCAAACGTCCCGGAACCGGCGGCTCTCTTACCGCGCTGCCCATCATTGAAACCTTGCTGGGTGACGTGTCGGCTTACATTCCCACCAACGTTATTTCCATTACCGATGGTCAGATTTTCCTGGAAACAGACCTGTTCAACGCCGGTCAGCGTCCGGCAATCAATACCGGTCTCTCTGTCTCCCGCGTCGGTAGCGCGGCCCAGAAGCGCGCCATGAGCAAAGGTGCCGGCAGCCTGCAAGTCCGATCTCTCTCAGTACCGTGAATTGGCCGCTTTTGCCCAGTTCGGTTCCGATCTGGATGCGTCCACCCAGCGCCAGCTTGTCGCGTGGTGAACGGCTGATGGAACTGCTCAAACAGCCGCAGTACTGCGCCATATCCGCTGCAGCACCAGGTCTGCGTTAATTTACGCCGGTACGCGTGGGCTATTTGGATAAGGTAGACGTGTCAGTGACATCAACCGTTGGAGACGGGAATTTGTCCGCTACATGGATACCGCCTATTCCGATCTGAGCGATGAACTCGCTACCGGTAAATGGACCGATGACATTGAGAATGCGTTGAGACAAGCTATTCAGGATTTCAACGCCAGTTGGAGCGCGATAGATTCACGCAGTTGTTCGGTCAAGGTAATTGGCCGCATAATCTGAATGTAATTTACGAACCCAAGGAGTTCAACTTGGCTACCGAACGCGAATTAAACAAACGAATAAAAAGTATCAAGAATATCTCGCAGGTGACGAGTGCGTTAGCGGCCGTTTCTGCATCCAAGGCCGCACGCGCACAACGACAGGTCGAAGCGACGCGCGCATACGCCGGTAAAGCATTCGAAATTTTGAACAACCTGGCCTCACAGCCGGGCATGGGCCCCGCTACCCACCCATTGCTGACGGCGCGACCTGAAATTAAAAACACGGCACTTTGTGCTAATCACCGGCGATCGTGGCTTGGCCGGCTCATACAACAGCAATATGGTGGCGCGCGCAGAACGTTTCTTGCGCGCTTTGGACACCCCGGCCAAAGTGATTACCGTTGGCCGCAAAGGGCGCGACTTGATGATTC
Organism: uncultured Chloroflexia bacterium; assembly: GCA_963701435.1. Classification (GTDB taxonomy): domain Bacteria; phylum Chloroflexota; class Anaerolineae; order Promineifilales; family Promineifilaceae; genus JAACFF01. Next base: position 272,308 of record CAVPAL010000008.1, read on the forward strand.
GACGCGGCTACAATGTTGTGGCTACATTTGATAATTTACCCGATCCACCCTCGATTTTGGATGTAACGGCCGTTGCCCAAATTGTGCACCGACGAATATTTAAGCGGCAAAGTCGACCAGGTCTTCATCGGATATACAGACTTCATCAATCTGATCAACCGCCGTCCCACCGTCAAACAGTTGCTGCCGCTCAAACCGCTAGATTTGAGCGGTATGGCAGTCTCAGAATATGTCGCCGATGTCGATTTAAGCGGCGTATCAGATCGGGCCTACACCTACGAACCAGATCCGATTTCCCTGCTAGATACCATTGTGCCCCGCTTCACCCAGTTACAGGTCTTTCAATCTGTGCTGGAAGCGCAGGCCAGTGAACACAGCGCCCGCATGGTGGCCATGAACAACGCAACCGATAATGCGGCTGAATTGATTGAAATTTTAACCCTAGAACGCAACAAAGCGCGTCAGACGAGCATTACCAGCGAAATTTTGGATATCGTTGGCGGTGCAGAGGCGCTCTGCGCAGTTATAATTTTTGGAGGACCTAATGGCTACTGGCAAAATTTCCGCCATTCGTGGCGTGGTTGTTGACGTAGAATTTCCAGATCGGCGAACTGCCGGAAATTTATGAAGCATTGGAAGTAGAAGGGCCGGATGGGCACATTCATCCTCGAAGTTCAGCAGCATCTTGGAGGCGGGCTTGTACGCAGTGTCGCAATGGGTTCCACCGATGGTATTCCGCGCGGCGTATGCCGTAAGGCAACCGGCGTCCCATTATGGTTCCGGTTGGCCCGGTAACATTGGGCCGTATTTTTGATGTGATCGGCAAGGCGATCGACGGTGGTGAAACACCAATCGCAGATATTTATTATCCCATTCACCGCGACGCCCCCACTTTTCAAGATCAAAGCACAGTTATCGAGACATTTGAAACTGGCATGAAGGTGATTGACTTGATTGCCCCGTTTATCAAGGGTGGTAAAACAGGCATCTATGGCGGTGCCGGTGTGGGTAAAACCGTGACCATTGCTGAACTGATTCGCTCGGTGGCGCGTGAGCATGAAGGCGTTTCCATTTTCGCCGGTGTGGGCGAGCGCACCCGTGAAGGCACCGACCTGTATTACGAAATGCAAGAGTATGGTGTGCAAGATTCTGTGGCCATGGTTTTTGGTCAGATGAACGAAACGCCTGGTGTACGCTTGCGCGTGGCGTTGACTGGCTTGGCGATGGCTGAATATTTCCGTGATGAAGGGCGTGACGTACTGTTATTCATCGACAACATTTTCCGTTACGTGTTGGCCGGTTCTGAGATGTCGGCGTTGCTGGGTCGTATGCCCAGCGCGGTGGGCTACCAGCCGACGCTGGCTTCTGAGATGGGTGCGCTGCAGGAACGCATCACCTCGACCAAACGGGGTTCAATCACCTCCATGCAGGCCATTTATGTGCCGGCCGATGACTATTCTGATCCGGCTCCTGTCGCCACCTTTGCTCATCTGGATGCCAGCCTGACGCTGGATCGCAGCGTGTTTGCCAAAGGGATTTTCCCGGCCGTGGATCCGCTGGCTTCTTCCAGCCGTGCGCTGCAGCCTGATATGGTCGGTGAAGAACATTACCGCACAGCCCGTGAGGTTAAGCAGGTTTTGCAGACTTACAATGATTTACAGGACATCATCGCCATTCTGGGTATTGATGAATTGAGCGAGGATCACAAACTACTGGTGGCGCGCGCGCGTAAGATTGAACGTTTCCTGGGACAGCCGATGTTTGTGGCCGAAAAATTCCACGGCTTAAATGGTCAATATGTGCCGATTCGCGAAACGGTACGCGGCTTCCGCGAAATTTTGGATGGTAAGCATGATGATTTGCCAGAACAGGCTTTCTACATGGTCGGCACGATTGATCAAGCAGTTGAAAAAGCAGAACGGCTGCGTGCTGTCGCTTAGGACAAGCAGCCAGATGTCAGCTAATCAGCATTTCAGCTTAAACAATCAGGCTACCTGTACAGAGTGGCTGAACGCTGAGAGCTGATCTGCTGACCGCTTACAGGTTAAGTGAATTATGCCTATCCAATGTGAAATTGTGACCCAAGAAAGAACGGTGTTCAGCGATGAGGTGGACGCCGTCAACCTGCCTGGCTCGGAAGGGCGGATGGGTATTTTGCCCAACCATACCGCCCTGTTGACAACGCTGGGTTATGGTGAAGTTATCGTACGCAAAGGCGGCGAAGAAGAATTTTTTGCAATTGGCGGCGGCTTTGTCGAGGTACAGCCGGACAAGGTCATTATTCTGGCGGATTCGGCTGAATATGCAGACGAAATTGATATTGAACGGGCACAACAGGCCCGTGAACGCGCCGAAGGATTTATGCGAGAAGGCGTGCCGGAAGACCCAGAACGGTACGCTCAAATTCGGGCTTCTTTGCAGCGGGCGCAAATTCGCATTGATGTAGCCAGCCGGCGGCGCCGCCAACGGGCAATGCCCGACTGGACGGCAGATGAACATGGAAGATGAGGACGATAGTTAACGGTGGCTATTTTTACGCCTTATATCGCGATTGACTTGGGGACGGTTAATGTGCTGGTGCATGATCAAGGCCGTGGTGTGGTGCTGCAGGAGCCTTCGGTGGTGGCTATCCGCGAAGATGGCAACAAGACAACATTGTGGAGGTTGGCCGGGCGGCAAAAGAGATGTACGGCCGTACCCCGGAAGAGATCGAAGTGATGCGGCCGTTGCGTGATGGCGTGATCGCTGATTATTTCGTCACCCAGGGCATGCTGGAATATTTCATCAGCAAAGTCGCCGGCCGTTTTCATCTGCGCAAACCGGTGGTGATGATCAGCGTGCCTTATGGCGTCACCAGCGTGGAACGCCGCGCAGTGCGTGAAGCAGCTCTGGCTGCCGGCGCACGTGAGGTCCATCTGATTCCTGAACCATTGGCGGCGGCCATTGGTGCCGGTTTGCCGATTGGTACACCAACCGGCAATATGATTGTGGATTTAGGCGGCGGCTCGACGGAAGCGGCCGTTGTTTCCATGAACGGCATCGTTTGCGCCGAATCAGTCCGTGTCGGCTGGTGTTCATCTCGATGAAGCCATCATCAGCTATATTCGCAAAAAATATAATCTGGTGATTGGCGAACCAACGGCCGAAGCCATGAAAATTAAAATCGGCGCCGCGCTGGAGCAGGATGAGCAAATGGACATGCAGGTGCAAGGGCGCGATCAGGTTGCGGGCCTGCCCAAAACGATTACAGTCAACTCCAGCGAAGTAGTTGAAGCCATTACATGAACCTTTGGCCGCAATTGTTAATGTCGTGCGGGCTGTGCTGGCCAAAACGCCGCCAGAATTTTCTTCCGATATTATTGATCGCGGCATGGCCTTAACAGGCGGCGGCGCTCTGTTGCGGGATATTGACACTGTTGTTTACACAAAGAACCGGTGTTCCTGCTTACGTCGCCGACAACCCGATTGCTTGTACAGCCTTAGGCGCAGGCAAAGCATTGGCTGAACTGCCAATTTTGCAGCGCAGCATTCCGGATATGTAAGTACGCGAATCAAGAATTTTCTGCGGTTTACCTAAAAAGCCCCGGTTTGTAACCGGGGCTTTTTTGTTTAGGGACTAAGGTAAAATGTCATCCGCTGCATCTGAATGACCGGGTCACTATAACTCACCTGAACATCGTCCGGCACCTTCAGGTAAATCGGAACGTAGCTTAATAAAGCTTTCACACCTGCATCAACTAACCGGTCGGTAATCTCTTGAGCAACATTAATTGGCACAGCCAAAATAGCCATTTTAACGCCATACTCTTGAATTGATGACTCCAGCTCATCTATACCTTGAACAACAAGTTCACCTGTTTTCACACCAATTTTCGTCGGATCACTATCAAAAACACAAATAACCCGAAAACCACGATGCTGAAAGCCGTTATAATTGGCCAGCGCATGTCCCAAATAGCCGGCGCCAACCACGGCGACGTTCCATTCTTTGGTCAAATGCAAAATTTCAGAAAGCTGTTCGATTAAATAATTGATGTTATAGCCGGTACCTTGTTTGCCAAATTCACCAAAATGGGAAAGGTCTTTGCGAATTTGGGCCGAGCTGATTCCAAGACGGCGGCCCAGGTCTTGTGAGGATGTGGTGGTTTTATCACCCTCCTGCTTCAGTCGGTTGAGCTCACGCAAATAAACGGGTAAGCGCCCTATGACGATATCGGGGATTTCGTGTATCACAAAAGTTTCCTTCTACGCTTGTTTCATATTTTGAGACGCGTTTATGAACACTTCGTGCAAGTTTTCACAATTTTATTTTAGCAGAAGCATTGTGGCCGGGCAAACTCACAATACCTCATACAAACCACATCACAAAGTATGATTTAATTGCCCCCTTTCCAAAATTAAAGGTAGACTAACCAACAAATTGGTATCAAGAAATTTTGACCGGATAAACAAGAATTTCAGTCTGTAAAGAACAATGCATATCGCCATAAATGCTTACTTCTGGAATAAACCCAACACCGGTAGTGGACAATATACCCGCCAACTTGTCTATTATCTCAACCGGTTGATTACCGACCTGGAAATCACGCTGGTCTATCCTCTGCTACCCGGTAATTCACTGCCAGGCGACATTCCGCCCGACGTAAAGCATCTAAGCGTCCCCATGCGCAGAGGCAATTTTGGCAAGGTGCTCTTTGAGCAGCGCGACTTTCCACGCGCCTGCCGGGAAATCGGGCCTGATCTGGTGCATGTGCCTTACTTTGGCGGCCCGCTGCGTTCTCCGGCCCCGCTGGTTGTCACCGTTCATGATTTGACAACGCTGTTGGCGCCGGAATACCGGCGTAGTGCTCAGGCTCGGCTCTATAACAGCCTGGTCAGCGCCAGTGCACGCGGCGCAAACCACATTATTACGGACTCTTTTGCCAGCAAGCTTGACATTATGGATCATCTTGGCATTGCAGAAATCGACATCACCGCTATCTACCTGGCGGCCGGACCGCAGTTCACGCCGGCGGACAATTCGCTGGTTGATATGGCTGTTTTGCGTAAATATAATTTGCCCGAATTTTATATCCTGTATCTGGGTGGGTATGAAATTCACAAAAATGTGACAACGCTGCTGCTAGCTTATACTTACGTGGCGCAGGCGCTCGGAGAGGATTATCCACTGGTTTTGGCCGGCAAAAAACCACCTGGGACCGGCCCGCACTATCCCGATTATGATGAATATATCCGACGCTTGAAATTAGAGAAATACGTACGCTGGATCGGCTTTGTGGATGAGGAAGATAAACCCGTGCTTTATCGCAATGCGGAATCCTTTGTTTTTCCCAGCCGCAGCGAGGGGTTTGGACTAGGGCCGTTGGAGGCGATGGCATGCGGAACGCCCGTTGTTACAACCGACAGCACGTCATTACCCGAAGTTGTGGGGGCAGCCGGCTTTGCTGTTGATCCTGATGACGCGCGTGAGATGGCGGGCGGCATTATTGCCATCATTATGCAGGACAACTTGCGCGCGGAACTGGTTCAGAAAGGGCTGGCGCAGGCGGAAAAATTCTCCTGGGAGAAGACCGCTACTGAAACGGCGCTGGTTTATGATCAGGTTTTGCGTGACACAGGGCAAGATGTTAAGAATTAAGTTTGCTATTTGAGTCTTGCGATTCAGGCGTTCTTCATTTTTGTCCTGCCGTGTGAGGCGCGTTACAATACCGCCCGAATCTAAAATGAATGCCCATTTGATGGGAGAAAATAATAATCAATATGCAACAAATCGACCATGAACTTGCGGCTGTTGTAAGGGCAGCCATTCAAAATGCCCAGGCCGCAGGCGCTTTACCGGCTTATGATAGTCCAGAGACGCTGATTGAACGCCCGCGCGATGCTTCTCATGGGGATTACGCAACGGCCGTTGCCCTTCAATCTGCCCGGTTTGCACGCATGGCCCCCTTAAAAATAGCGCATGTCATTGCAGAACATGTCATACAGCCCGATTATTTGGCGGAAGTCACCGTTAGCCCGCCTGGCTTCATTAATTTTCGGCTAAACACCTCCTGGGTGCAAAATGAAGTAGAGCGGATTCTGGTTTTGGGCAACGAATACGGCAATATCTCCCTCGGCGACGGGCAAAAAGCGCAGGTCGAATACGTCAGCGCCAACCCAACCGGGCCAATTACAATTGGTCGAACCCGCGGCGGCGTCATGGGTGATACACTTGCCCGCGCCATGGACGCCGCCGGATATGAGGTTACCCGGGAATATTACTATAATGATGCCGGCCGTCAGATCACCATGCTGGGTGAATCTGTCAAAATCCGCTATCTCCAGCAGTTGGGAGAAGCAGTTGAACTAAGTACGGAACATTATCAGGGCGATTACATTACAGAGATCGCCCGTAATCTGATTGAAGAACAAGGCCCTGAGCTGCGCAATGAACCACCCGACTTTTTTGGCAACTATGCCCAGAAACGTATCGCGGCCCAACAAAAAAGCAGTCTCAAACGCATCAATATCGAATTTGATGTCTATTTTCGCGAACAAAGCCTGTATGAAACCGGCAAAGTGCGGGAGGCGCTAGAAACCCTGCAAGAAAAAGGGTATGTCTATGTAAAAGACGGCGCGCAATGGTTCCGTACAACAGAATTCGGCGACGATCAAGATCGCGTGCTGGTTAAACAAAGCGGCGAACCAACCTACCGCTTGCCCGATATTGCATACCATTATGACAAAGCACAGCGCGGCTTCAATCTGGTAGTGGATATCTTCGGCCCTGACCACCACGCCACTGCCCCACAAGTATTAATGGGCGTCCAGGCATTAGGGTACAGCACCGATTTCGTTCGCACCGTACTGCACCAAATTGTCACACTGACGCGCGGTGGGCAGCAAGTCAAGATGAGTACGCGCAAGGGCGACTACGTCATGCTGGATGAATTAGTTGCTGCGGTAGGCGCCGATCCAATCCGCTACTTCATGATCTCACGCTCCGGAAACAGCCAAATCGATTTTGATATGGACCTGGCTGTAGAACAATCAGACAAAAATCCCGTTTATTACATCCAAAATGCACACGTACGCTGCGCCGGCATTTTACGCAAATGGGTCGCAGAAGGATATGCGCTGGAGCTGGCCGAAAACGGCGATCTGAGCCTGCTCATTCACCCGCGTGAATTAACCTTTTTGCGCAAGGCCTTGGAACTCTCAGAAGTACTGGAAAAAGTGGTCACGACCTCCGAACCACATCACCTTGCTTTTTATGCCTATGATCTTGCAGCGCTCTTCCACCCAACCTATGAAGAGTGCCGCGTCCTGCATAGTGATGTGCCCGAGCCGCTGCGACTGGCACGGCTGCGTTTTTACCAGGCCGCCAAACAGCTCTTCAAACGCACCCTCAATCTCATGGGTATGAGCGCCCCAGAAGTCATGTAAATTTTCGAAGTTAGCATCTCCAGATATTTCAATTAAGTTTTTGCATTGAGGAAGCTTTTATGACAATTAAAGCAGACAAATGGATACGACAGATGGCCAAGGAAAAACGCATGATTGAGCCATTTGTAGATGGGCAGGTGCGTGAAGGGGTTATCTCTTACGGTTTATCCTCCTATGGATATGACATTCGGGTCACCAATGAATTCAAAATTTTCACCAATGTTCACTCGGCCATTGTAGATCCCAAACATTTTAATCCCGATTCTTTTATCGACTACAAGGGTGATATCTGCGTTATCCCGCCCAACTCCTTTGTTTTGGCCCAAACTGTCGAGTATTTCCGTATTCCGCGCAATGTGTTAACGGTTTGCGTAGGGAAAAGCACCTATGCCCGCTGTGGATTGATTGTCAATGTAACCCCTTTTGAACCTGAATGGGAAGGTTTTGTGACACTCGAAATCAGTAACACAACGCCACTACCCGCCCGTGTCTATGCAAATGAGGGTATCGCACAGGTGTTATTCTTTGAATCGGACGAGGTTTGTGAAGTATCTTACGGCGATCGGAAAGGCAAATATCAACACCAGAAAGGCATCCTATTGCCGCGAATTTAAGTCCAAAAGAGCTATCAAAATTCGCTTTTTAAAATAAGTCGTATAACTGGCATTATCTTTATTGCTGGTTATAATTCAGCATTCATCGTGGGCGCTTAGCTCAGTTGGTTAGAGCGCTTCGTTTACACCGAAGAGGCCGGGGGTTCGAGTCCCTCAGCGCCCACTTTTTTGGTTAGTGCTGTAAAATTTGCTATACTTATCTTTGTGAGAAAAAGCACAATCTACATAAAGAACCCCAGTGCAAACCAAGTAATTTGTTCATTTTCCTTCTCAATGGGAGAGAAGTCTATTGAAGTCAATGGATGATAGGAGAATAGCCATATGGCAAGTCAAGCAGTAAGCGTCAATGAGGCCAGCAGCGGTATGAGCCGTCGGGAGTTCCTGTACTATATCTGGGGCGCATCGATTGTTCTACTTACAGCGCAATCCATAGGCCTGCTAATCTGGTCACTCATCCCTCGCTTTCGTGAAGGTGAGTTTGGCGGCAGATTTACAATTCCAGTTGCAGAGCTACCAAGTGTAAACTCAGAACCCGGAAATTTCCCGGACGGCCGTTTCTGGCTGGCCAATCTCAACTCAAACGAACCGAATGATTTAATGTTTCAAGCGCCTGATGAACAACCAAGTATGGGTGTTGTCGCCATTTACAAAGTTTGTACACATCTTGGCTGTATTTATTCCTGGACGCCGGCCAACAATCGATTTGAGTGCCCATGCCATGGTTCAAAATATCGCCTGGACGGCCGTCGGATTGAATCGCCTGCTCCGCGAACACTTGACCGATTTAAGATGTTTGCCCTGGCAGATGATCAGACAACAGTCCTGGCAGAATCTGAACTCACAGATGATTATTTCCAGCCCATGGAGCTTCCGGCCGGAACCGCATTCTTAAGTATAGACACAGGCGACCGTAAAACAGGCCCATCTGACACACTTTTGTGTGATTTTGCAGGCAACTGCCCATAGGCAGACAACTGCCCGTAGGCAGCAAATGTCCATGGGCATTTGGATCAGGAGCAAGTAGAAGGAGTTACTTATAGATGGCTACTTTTGTTGACCAGGTCAAAGAACTAGGCATCAAGCAAGCTGTAATTGTCAAGACAGATGAAGTCGTCGAACGCATTACAGCCGGGTTAAACGTCAACGACATCCGTTCCGCCCTGCGTGGTGATGAACCTCGTCGTCCCAACCCCCGCTTACGCCCACATGCAGACAGCTTCTGGCTGCACATCCGCCCCAGTTTTTATCATACGGAAGTCACCAACATTTATCCGACTTTCCGCATGGGGTGGTTATCAACATTTATGTTTGTTTGGGAAACCATAACCGGCATTATCTTGATGGTTTTCTATACGCCCAGCCCGCTTGTAGCTTATTCCAACATGTGGAATATTCTCAGCAATGTGCCCATGGGACAACTCTTCCGCAATATGCATCGTCTAGGCGCAGAAGTCATGGTGGTCGTTGTTGCACTGCATATGCTGCGAACATTTGTAACTGGCAGCTACAAAAAACCGCGCCAGTTTACTTGGGCAACCGGCATGATCTTGCTTGTCCTCACGCTGCTGCTCAGCTTTAGCGGCTACCTGCTGCCCTGGGATCAGCTAGCCTATTGGGCGTTGACCGTCTTCCTGAGCGGCGCCGAATCCGCGCCCGCCCCGCCTGTAGTCAATCAAAATATCCTGCTTATACTCCAGGGTGGTCCTGGCTTAGGCGCCAATGGGCTGCTGCGCTGGTATTTACTGCATGTTTTGCTTATGCCGCTGCTCCTAGGCATCTTCTTTTTTGTCCATTATTATAAAGTCGTGCTGCACGGCCTTTCCCTACCTCCAGGGCGCGAAGAAATTGGAGAGGACACTGCCAAACGTGTGCCGCGTAACGAACGCACATACTTTATTCCAGACCTCATGACCAGTGAGTTAATGTGGACTGCTTTACTATCGCTGTTCCTTATTGCCGGTTCTTTGTGGCTGTGGGATGCGCCTCTGGAAACACACGCCGACCCGGTTGTGACCCCACTGCATGTGGTTGCTCCGTGGTATTTATCCTGGTCACAGGGCTGGCTAAAATTGGGCGACAAAACCCTGGTTGTCGGTTTTATACCTTTGCTGATGGTAGCATTTATTGTGATGCCATACTTCGAGGTTGGTAAAAGCCGTCGTTACGCAGACCGCCGTGTCGGGCTCTCGGTTTCGATGCTCTTCATTGCTTTCATGCTGGTTTCTAACTGGATGGGAACACCTGAATTCCGGGTTGAAAGTTCACCAGATCGCGAAGTTTCAATTGAAACATTACCCGAAGAAGGACCAAGCAAATTAAAAGCCGTCCCCTATGAGGAGCTTACTCCCGGCGCCTACCTGCCTGGACAAGAAGTATCCGGTGCGCCGTTTTTAACTGAAGCGCTAAAAGAGTACGAAGCAGCTTTGGCTGGGCACAGTTGCACCGTTAAAGGCGATCCAGATTTGCGGCCATGTAAAATTGAAACATTGGAAAGCGGCGAGGTCAAATATACGGTTGGCATAAATGATAAAACCGCCATGCCTGATCCATATTCTGAATTACGTATCAAGGAATTACAAGAGGGCCTGGTTGAGATGAATCTTTATTATGAGGTTGTGGATCCGAACAATCCGGGCGAATTCCTGCTTTTGTCCAATGATTGGGTCCAATTTATTCATCGGGATGCAAATTACGCTGAAGAGTGTCAATACGTAAATAAAAGCTGCTGAGACACAAACCCAAGAGGCTAAAACTATCTATCTACTTGGGTTTGCCTAACGAGGCAAAAAGGAAATTAGCATGCAAGTTAAAGTCATAATCGGAACTGTCTCATTTATGCTGGCTATGATGGTCTTCGGATATGCTGCGCTGCGCGAGCAAGCGCGCCTGGAACGTTTTACAGATGCGCGATCAGCACGGCAAATCCAAAGCGGCGCGCATCTCTATGAAGCCAACTGTACGACGTGCCACGGTGAAAATGGCAAAGCAGAAGAATGCTTTGACCCCAGTTCAGGTGAACCCATTGGCTGTGTAGGTCTGCCCTTAAATTATGCGCCTCTTCTGTGCGGCGACAAATCACAGCGAATGGAAGCATTAAATTGGTCCGGTACCAAAGAGTCTTTTATTAATGCGACACTCGCAAGCGGCCGTTACGGAACGGTCATGCCAACCTGGTTAGATCAGTTTGGCGGCCCACTACGTAGTGACCAGGTCGTAGACTTAACCCAATTTGTTTTGAATTGGGAAACTGAAGAGCTGTGTTCTGCGCCTATTGTTACATACGATTGGCCGGAAAGTTACGCCGACTTCAGCGTGGAATTTGCGGAAGGCGATCCTGCTCATGGTGAAGAACTGTTCCTGTCCTATGGTTGCACGGGTTGTCATGGTAATCTGGAGGATGAAACGTCGGCGGCGGTTGGCCCCTGGCTTGGCAATATTGCTGAGGTAGGAGGAACAAGAGTTGAGGGTCTCACGGCAGATGAATATGTTTATAACTCCATCCTCAATCCGAGCGCTTACATTGTGCCTGAATGTCCTTCCGGCCCATGCACCGGCCCGCCGAGCGCCATGCCGGATAATTTCCCGCTGCGAATGGGGGAAAATCCGCAAGATTTGCAGGACGTGATGTCCTATTTATTCAACAACTAAGGGTTCTTACGGAAACAAGTTTGTAGTGGTGACTGAAATCATCTGGGACCTCTGGGTCGCCCACCGCTAAAGCGCTTATTACGAGCCAAGTTTACAATAAAGAGCCCACCTTTTTCAGGTGGGCTTTTTTTCGCCAATTGATTATTCAATTTTTAATTCGTAACTATACAGCTAAACTTGTCAGGTCTCTCGGGGGCCTGAATAGTGACTTTAATTTTTTAACTGGACGCCACAACTGCGGCAAAATTGGTCGTCGCCGGTGACCGGTTGGCCACAATTGTGGCAAAAATTAATCTGTTTCCCTGCGCTTTTTGAGGAATTTATTTTTTGACGTACAGGACGTGGTTTAGCAGGACGATTGGACTGCTTTTGCCGTGTCGCCAAAAACCAGGTAGCCGATCCAGTTACAATTACGAGTCCGAGTGCACCAAGAATGATCGCCCAGTTGAAATCGTTATCAGGCGTCGTGGAGGATGCGGGAGGGGCAACGGCCGTATTCTCATCAGCGCCAGACTGTGCCAACGCATCGACTGATAAAATAGTCTCAGGCATCGCATAACTGAACCTCACGGTTGCTGCGTCACCGGCGGGGACGGTTTGAGGGGCCAGCCAATATGTCGCCAGACCTTGAAAGCCAGACTCAATCTTTTCTTCAGTTGGCTCAACAAAAATTGAATCCACCGCAGCCGGCCGCTGTACCATCATCTGCAAATTATCCACAGCTATGTCTGGCGACAACCACTCAAATGTATAAACATGGTTGCCATCTTCAAGCAGATAGGGTACATAATATTCCAGCCGCACCTGACGGTCAGGCGTTGTAAACGTAACGCCATCCGCAGATGTCTCATGAGCAAGCACAAATAATTCACCACTTTCATCCGCTCTGGCAACCGCATTAATGACGGCCTCCTCCGGTAACGAAAGGGTCAGTTGCGCCGGCAGAGTGGCATCCGGGGGCAGTGTTGCGGTCATTAAGACCAGTACATCCGGCCTGTCAAAATCAGGCCAGAATTCCACAACAACTTCCTCAAACGTATCCGCCGGAACGCCTTGCGCCGCCACAGCAGACACCACAAATAACATGCACAGAACACAAAAGATAACAAAGCGCTTCATGAATGATGCGTCTCCTCAAAAAGTCGGTTATAAAAAAGAATCAGGCGTGACCACGCAGCCGGATGCGATTGGCGCGGCAGTAAGGACATTCCAGGTCCATGTAATCACGCCCACAGGTGCGGCAGGTTCGGGATTTTAACGGCCGTTCATCCACCAACGACCCCAAAACAAGAACCACTTCTTCACCGGAATGGGTGGTCAGCCATGTTTCAAGGTCATGCTCGCCAATCCACCAACGGCCGTTTTCATCCTGCCGAACCTCGCCATTCATCACATCTAAATCAGCCTCATGGGCGGCCGATGCCAGCTTATAGACTGTTGCACGTCGGACTGCGCTCATTTACTTACTCCTTTAGCCACCTAATATTGAAAAAGCCAGCCAGATAAGGCCGCCCACTATCAGAACAGTCAGGATAATTCGTAAAACGCCGGTAATGAGGCTAAGTACCAGCCGCAAAAGAAAAAGCCCAACCAACAGTACAACGATTAGAATAATGAGGTTTGCCAGACTTATCCCAAATATTTCCATGATTATTGTTCCTCCATAACTTTACCTGCAACCACAATTTCACCATTTTTGATCACAGTATCCACCAGGTTTATACCAAAACGATACCCTAACTGGCGATAATCGGCCGATTCCAAAATAAGTATATCGGCTTGTTTGCCAGATTCCAGGCTGCCAACTTCGCGCCCGCGTTTAATCGCGTAGGCGGCATTCAAGGTAGCGGCTGCCAATGCCTGCGCCTGGGTCAGCCCCATGTAGCGGCACGCCAAAGCCATCACCATCTGCATCGACTCACACCAGCAGGTACCCGGATTACAATCGGTCGCCAGCGCCAGAATGCCGTCGGCAGCTAAAATCGCTTTTGCAGGTGTATATTTCTGATGTCCCAGACCAAAGGGGGTGCCGGGCAGGCCAACAGCAACGGTATCTCCATTGCCCAGCGCGAGAATGTCAGCTTCGGGCGTTTCAACCAGGTGATCGGCCGATACGGCGCCCAATTCAACCGCCAATTTTGTACCCCCCAGGCCAACAAATTCATCAGCGTGAACCTTCAGATCAAAACCGAGGGCAACGGCCGTTTCCAAAATGCGCCGCGTTTGCGCCAAATCAAAGACGCCTTCTTCACAAAACACATCACAAAAGAGTGGTTGATCATAATCCACCATCCACTCAGCCGCAGCCGGCAGCATGTCTTCAATGACCAGATCAACATATGCATCTGTACGATCGGTGTATTCTGCCGGAACAGCGTGGGCCGGCAAAAATGTTGGGGTCAAGGTAAGCGGCTGAGTTTCATTGAGCGCCATGATTGTATCCAGCAATTTTAATTCAGTGGCGGTGTTGAGACCATACCCTGTTTTTGCTTCGGCGCTGGTTGTACCGTATTGTAACATCCGCTCTAATCGGGGTAAATTTGCGGCCACAAGCGTATCCAGGCGCGCATGACGGGTCTCACGCACGGTAGACATGATGCCGCCGCCTGCGGCCATAATTTCCATATAGGTCGCGCCTGCTAACCGCTGCTCAAATTCGCCGGCGCGGTCGCCCATCCAGGGAATATGGGTATGGGGATCAACAAAACCGGGAATGACGCAACGGCCGTTTACATTGATCATTCTTTCAGCCTCATACGCGGCCAACACATCCGGCGTGGGGCCGACAGCCACAATTTTGCCATCCGCCACTGCCAGCGCGCCATTCTCAATAATGCCCAATTCACCCAATGCATTTCCACGCTGGGGGCCATCCACACCTGGAATCACACACAATTGACCTGCGCCATGAATTAGCAAATCGACTTGTATCATAATACCTCCTTACGAGACTCTGTTCCTTCCCGCACCCACTTTGCCAAAATGATAACCCCTACAACCATCATGGTCGCCGAAAGCATACTGCTTAACCAGAAACCACCTCTTGTCCAGGCCAGTGTGCCAATTAACGCGCCCAATGCACGACCCAAGGACATAGCCGCCAGCAGCACATACATCACCATGCCGCGCGCGCTGGGCACAAGTTCTGTCATCAAAGGCATGCCGCCTACAATCGTGATCTCAAAAAACAAGAAAATCAAAAAAAGCGCCGCCAGCGCCAGGTTTAAATTCATCCCTGCAAACGGCAGCAGAAAGTAACATACAGCGGTAAGCGCGCCGGAAATAATAATCACCGGGCGCTTACCATAACGATCGACCGACCAGCCGGCGAATGTTTCGCCCGCGATTTCAGCCCCGCCAATGAGGGCTGACGCCAATCCAAGTCCGGCCAAGGTTAATCCAAAACCGCCTTCCAGCCAATCCCCAAAAACCACAAACAGGATTTCGTTGGCAGTTAATGCCAGAGCCATGTATATCACAGCCGCCCAAACAACAGGGTAATCGCCTATGACCTGCCAGGCAGCACGGAAGGATTTCCCGCTTTGTCTCTGACTCCGGGTAAAAGGCAAAAAGTGCAGTAGCAGCAGTACAGCAGCCAGTGCAGATAAACCCAACCAGATAAAGGGAGCTACCCACCCAAACGATTGGATCAACAAGCCTACAACGGGCGCGCCCACCAACAGCCCCAATGCCCACGCATATTCCGTAACGGCCAGAGCGCGCCCGCGCCGTTGGTATGGGACGCTATCCCCGAGATAGGCCTGCATGGAAGGATCGTAAATCACCTTTCCCAATGCCATAAGCGCCAGCGCCGCGCCAAACGGCCAGTAGGCCGGCCAGATAATCACAACGGCCGTTCCCACGACAAAAAACAACATTCCGGCAACCATCGTTGAACGGCGGCCAAACCTTTCTGAAAATGGGCCAAAAATGGGGCTAAGCAATCCAACCAGGTTGCGCAGCGTAATAAGCACATAAATGGCGCTCACCTCTACGCCTAAACCGCGAGCAAAAGCCGGAGCAAATGGATACACCATGCGTACGCCGGTGTTCAAGAAGAAGCGCGCCAGCGTTACGATACCTAACTGCGATCTGAGTGATGCGGATTTTTGTAAAGGTGTCACAGTAAAGAAGTTTAACCGAGTGCCATATCTGCCGCTAGGAAGTCGTGAAAATCAATGCTACAATTCACGCCATGTTCAAAAATCACTCACAAACCAGGCGCGCATTTAATCCGGTTGTACGCGTCGCGCTGGCCTTCCTGTTCCCCATTGCAATCGCCGTTCTGGTCAGCATGGTGGTGGGCAATTACGTAAACGTTGCGACGATACCAAACCAGGGCGTAACGGCCGTACTCCTCACGGCAATCGGCGTTTCTAGCTTGCTGCTGGGTATCTATTGGTATGGTATGCCCGGCATGGGATTGCGCTGGGGACGGCCGTTCTTTGCCGGCGTCGGCTTTGCCTTCATGGGTTGGTTAGCTTTTCTGGTCTTCCGTTTTATTTTTGTTGCAATCGACGGCTTTGGCGCGCCTAATGCAACTCGCACCTTTATTTATCTGCTGCTTTTTGAAGCGTTGGCGCTGCAAATTTGGACCTTTGGCTTATTATTTCATGCCATCTCCGACTGGCGCGGCCCGCTTACTGCCGCCATAACCGGCGGCATTGTTTTTGGCCTCACGGCTACCTTGCTTTTCCAGGAAGCCATACTAAACAGCCCGCTCAGCATCCTATTTTTTCTAATTTGGGGCATTATGTATGGCATTATCCGGCTGCGCGCAGGCAGTTTGCTTGGTCCTACTTTGGTTCAGGCTACACAAAGCTACACCGCCTGGGTTGTGATGATTCCTCCACAATTTATCCCGCCAGGACAGTTAAACAATTTGTATCTGGCATCGATAGTTGCGTATCTGATCATTATTTGGCGCTTATGGCCCAAAGCGGAAAGCGATTACCGGGTCTGAATATCGCAGGTGGAATGAGAAGTGCGATTCTTTCACTTGTTTGTATCCAATCAACAAATTTTGTGACACGAATTTGGACAACCTTAATTTAGGCAATTTGCGTCATTCGTGTCGAAATTTGATCTGATTTATCCAGGTTAGGAGGAAACATGTCTGACGAACTGATTTTGACGCGTGTAGAAGAGGGCGTTGGTATCGCGCAGTTAAACCGGCCCAAAGCGTTGAATGCGCTCAACCGCGCTTTGATGACGCTGCTCATGGACACACTTGAGGCGTTTGACGCGGACCCAGAGATTGGCTGCATGATTGTAACTGGCAATGCCAAGGCCTTTGCAGCCGGCGCCGATATTAAAGAAATGGCTAACGCCACGCCGGTTGATATGCTCAACAACCCATTCATTGACCAATGGGATCGGCTAACAAAAATTAGCAAGCCCGTCATTGCGGCCGTTTCCGGCTACGCGTTAGGTGGGGGCTGTGAACTGGCAATGGCGTGCGATATGATCGTCGCGAGCGAATCGGCCAAATTTGGACAGCCGGAAATCAATCTGGGCATTATCCCCGGCGCGGGCGGTACACAGCGGCTCACCCTGGCTGTAGGCAAAGCGCTGGCGATGGAAATGATTTTAAACGGCCGTTATCTCAGCGCCGCCGAAGCAGAAAATTTTGGTCTGGCAAACAAAATTGTGCCCACCGAAACCTACCTGGAAGATACGATCGCCTTTGCGGCCGAGATCGCCGCGCGCGCGCCCGTTGCAATAAGGCTGGCCAAGGAAGCCATTAATGCTGTCTACGAGACGCCCTTGCACGCTGGCCTGGATCATGAGCGCAAACTTTTTTACATGCTCTTCAGCACAGAAGACCAGCAGGAAGGCATGGACGCCTTCATCAATAAACGCAAAGCAAATTGGAAAGGGCAATAAATCACGTGACTAACCGAATATGAATCGCGGCGTTCTTTACGGCATAGGCGCCTACACATTGTGGGGGCTGCTGCCAATATACTGGAAAGCATTACAGGGTGTCGGCGCATCTGAAATATTAGCGCACCGCATGATCTGGTCGCTTTTTTTTGTTATCGCCGTGCTGGCTGTGCAGCGTAATTGGGGCTGGATTAAACCCACGCTCCATAACCGGCGTACCCTGCTGATTTACACAGGCACCGCCTGCATTCTGGCCATGAACTGGTTTACCTACATCTGGGCCGTCAATGCCGGTTTTATTGTCGAAACCAGCCTGGGATATTTTATCAACCCGCTGGTCAACGTGCTGCTGGGCGTTCTATTTCTTCAAGAGCGGCTGCGCCGCGGACAGTTGGCGGCCATTTTGATTGCCGTCGCCGGCGTCGTGTATTTAACCTTGAGCTATGGCGCCATACCCTGGATCGCGCTTACGCTGGCGTTTACCTTCGCTTTTTATGGTCTCATACGCAAATTAGGGCCGTTGGCCTCAAGTGAAGGGCTGGCAGTGGAAACGGCCGTTCTCTTCCTGCCCGCAGCAGCCTATCTGCTGCTTTTACAAGGCAACGGTGCAGCTGCTTTCGCCAATGCCAATCTGCAAACAACCCTTTTACTGGCCGGCGCCGGCGTCGCCACGGGTTTACCGCTGCTGCTCTTTGGCGCCGCCGCGCGCCGCATCTCGCTTACCAATCTCGGTTTGTTACAGTATATTGCGCCCACGCTGCAATTTTTATTGGGCGTGTTGGTTTATGGTGAAGCTTTTACCCGCGCGGGTATGGTTGGTTTCAGTCTCGTTTGGCTGGCATTAATCATTTACATCTCTGAAAGTATGTTGCACAACCATAGAAAAATCAGCCCGCCGATCCTGAAGGAAAGCGGCCAACCCGGTGATTAGGTAAACTGCGGAAAGTAATCAAAAATAAAGGTCGCGGTTTACCTAATTCGTGAGTTTTGCGACATTCGAATCCAAATCTATATGCCTATTCACGCTCATTTGTTATACAGCTACACGCCGGATTTAATCGCGTATTTGCGCGCCCGACTGCGCCAGGATATGACCCTGACGGTTGGGCCGGTTGATCTGCAAACGGCCGTTTACGACATTCTCATCGGCGGTCGCCCTACCGAGCAGGAGCTGTCGGCCAGTCCCAACCTGAAAGCGCTCATTATTCCCTGGGCCGGCTTACCCAAAGAAACAAACGCTTTGCTGCCTAAATTCCCGCCGATCAGCGTCCATAATTTGCACCACAACGCCGCGCCTACGGCCGAACTGGCCATCACGCTGCTCATGAGCGCCGCCAAATTTATTGTGCCCTATGACCAGGCGCTGCGCCGCCATGATTGGACGATGCGTTATGCGCGTCCCGGACCTTCGCTGCTGCTGGCAGGCAAAACCGTCCTTGTACTCGGGTATGGCGCCATTGGCAAGCGCGTGGCGCGCTTCTGCCGGGCGCTGGAAATGACCGTTTTAGCCGTCAAGCGCACCGTTACGACGCCACAAGATGGGATCGCAGATGAAATCCATCCCCTTCCAATACTGCCGCAGCTCCTGCCGCGAGCCAACGCTGTTATCATCTGCCTGCCGCATACGCCCGAAACGGATAGACTGCTGGGCGCGTCGGAACTCGCTCTGCTGCCGCCGCATTGCGTGCTGGTTAATATCGGGCGCGGGCCAATTGTGGATGAGTCCGCTTTGTTTTTTGCGCTGCGCGACGGCCGTTTACACGCCGCCGGTCTGGATGTCTGGTACAATTACCCAACTGATGAACCTTCCCGCAGCAATACCCCACCCGCTAATTTCCCGTTTCATGAACTGGACAACGTAGTTTTCAGCCCACATCGCGGCGGCGACACGGCCGAAACGGACACGCTGCGAATGGAACACCTGGCCCGTCTGCTAAATGCCGCCGCAGCAGGTCAGCCCATACCCAATCGGATCAACTTGAAGCTGGGCTATTAAAATAATTCACGCTTCTCTTACCTGCTCTCCCTGAATGTTTCACGTGCATAGTTGGAGCATCTCACCTGCTTCTGCTAAAATCCACCAAATTTTCTGCACCAGCAAAGAAATAAGATTCAGAGGGGGCTTGATTGGCTGCATAGGAGTACCGAAAATGAATATGAAAGCAGGCGTGTTTTTTGCGCTTATTTTCCTGTTGACAGCTTATCTGCAACCGCTTAATGCCCAAACAGATACGGCCGTTACCCAAATTGACCAGCTTTCCTTCACCAGCAATAATTTCGACATCACCGGCCAAACCGGCCTGATGCAGCATCTGGACGGCATTGCGCCGGACAACGCCGCAACCACGGCAACCTACACCTCCGACATGTTAAGAGCCCCAATTGGGTTCAATGCGGTTGTTCCCGAATGGACAGCCGTGTTACCGGAAACAACCGCGCTCGAGCTTGAACTGCGCAGTGGTTCAAGCCCGAATCAGTTGGGCGCCTGGCAGCAAAATCACGCCAATCTAGATTGGACCCTGCCGGAAGAAGAACGAACAATTGGTGAAATGCTCTTCCTGCCCGACGGCGAAATCCACCAATACGTCCAGTACAGGGTTGTTTTCAAGCGTGAAACAACGCTGGTAAAACCGATATTAAACGAACTGCGCCTGGTTTTTATCAATTCCGGCAGCGGCCCGCCAGCCGCTGAACTGGCGCAAAAACAAGCCGAACTTGCCGCCGGTGGACCAAACCAGCCGGTCAATCAAGATGAATATCCCAAACCGGACGTGATCAGTCGGGATGTGTGGTGTCTCGAGCCGGAATGCGTCTATGATCCGAGCGAGTTGGCATATTACCCGGTCAGCCACCTGATTTTACATCACACCGTCACCAGCGAAGGCGCGGACTCGGCCGCAATTGTGCGCGCAATCTGGAAATACCACACCTTTACGCGCGGCTGGGGCGATGTTGGCTACAACTTCCTGGTCGGCATGGACGGCTTAATTTATGAGGGCCACATGGGCGGCGACGATGTGGTTGGCATCCACGCGCGTGATGCTAATGAGGGCAGCATGGGGCTGGCGGTGCTGGGAGATTTTCGCTACGTTTTCATGTCTGACCCCATGTATAATTCTGTGGTTGAAATGTTCGCCTGGAAAGCTGACCAGCGCGATATCGATCTATTCGACGCCAGCAATTCCCTCCCCAACGTGGATTACGGCCTGCCGCATGTTATGGGTCATCGCGATTATTCAGGCGAAACCATCTGTCCGGGAGATAACGCCCATAATCTGATTCCAGATATTCGGGATGAAGCAGCGGCGCGCATTGGGCTGGTCTCGCCCCATATTTATGTGGATGAACTCAGCAGCGCTTTCACAAAGAGTAATGACAACTGGTATGAACCCATTTATAACTGCGGCCACAATACCCATGCCTGGTACACCTGGTCAACCACCGACCCCAATCTAGCCACAAATTGGGGTGAATGGCGGCCCAATATTCCGTATAACGGCCGTTACCAAATTGAAGCCTTTGTGCCCTACTGCAACACCGGCGCGCCGGAAACCAGCGGCGCAGCCTATACAATTCAACACGCTCAAGGCAGCAGCACGGTGGTAAAAGATCAAAATGCAGAGGTCGGTTTGTGGATTTCGCTGGGCGAGTTCGACCTGAATGCCGGCAATGGCAGCGTGGTGCGCCTGGTTGACCTGACAACCACCGATGAGGATCGCGGCGTCTGGTTTGATTCCCTGCGCCTGCTGCCCCTGGAGATTAATCCGACGGCTGTAAATGCGGCCCCGGCCAACGGCGTCTGGTTGAATAACCCGCAGGTCAATTTTGAATGGAGCGTAACCGAGGCCGACCAGGTTATATCCACAACGCTTGAAGTCGCTGCAGAAAACGATTTCAACGCTATTGTCGCACAGGAAACATGGGCAACGGCCGTTACCAGCGCTACCCTAACCATCCCTTCAGACAAAGCCAGTTACCACTGGCGTATCAAATTGGAGGATGAGGACGGCAATGTCTCCCTTTCACCCCCAACCAGTTTCGGATTAGACAGCACGCCGCCGGAAACGGCCGTTACCCAACTGATTCAACTGCCGGCCATCAATGTTTATGCGGTATCCTGGCAGGGCAGTGACAACTTAACCGGCGTGGCCGCTTACACAATCGAATACCGCTCTGTGAACGGGGACGACATTTCTGATTGGATCCCCTGGCTCACGAATGTAAATGTTTTGCAGGCAAACTTCACGCCGCCTGACGCGGCTATGATCTACCAGTTCCGCAGCCAGGGACGCGACAACGTCGACAATATCGAAGCGCCCCACACCGAACCCGACATCAGCACTGAGGATGCACTCTTGTTTTCACATGCTATAATGTTACCCGCTGTTTTGCGACCATAAACCTTTTTGCAGGTGACGCCATGCGCCGAAGCGCACCACCATAAACGAAAACCAACTTCCCGGAAGCTTGTTGCCTTTCAAACTCGTGATGATGCAGCTTCCGGGAAGATACTCTCAGAGGAGACTTCATGGACGGCGGCGCACCACCATGCAGGAAAACCAACTTCCGGGAGGTTTCATTTGAATATTGCGCCGTAGATTGAACCTCCCGGAGGTTATTTACATCGGAGGAAGTTATGGATCAAGCCATACAAGTAGACGTTTTAATTGTCGGATCCGGACCGGCAGGCTCTTCAACCGCCCTGCACCTGGTAAAGAGCGATCCCTCCTGGGCTGACCGCATTGTCGTCGTCGATAAGGCTGTCCATCCGCGCGAAAAATTGTGCGGCGGCGGCGTAACCCATATCGGGCAAAATATCCTGGCGCGCCTGGGATTAGAATTTGAACCCCGCAATTACACCATCAATGAGGCTCGCCTTGTTTTTGCGGATCAAAGCTTTTCGTTTTTCGCCGACCCCGTTTTTCGGATTACGCGCCGTGACGAATTTGATCATTGGCTGGTACAAACCGCCGAAAAATTGGGCGTACAGGTTCGTCAGGGCGAAGCCGTCACGGCCATTACGCCCACCAATAAACACATTGAAGTCGTGACTGAAAAAGCAACTTTTCATGCCAACGTGCTGGTCGCCGCCGATGGCTCGCGCAGCTTTGTGCGCCGTAAGCTCAAATGGCCGGGCGATTCACATGTGGCGCGCCTGATGGAAGTACTGACCCCGGAAGATCCGCAGCAGACGCCAGAATTTCGTGACAGGGTGGCAGTTTTTGACTTCACGCATATGGCCAATGGTCTGCAAGGGTATTATTGGGATTTCCCCAGCTTTGTGAATGGTCAGGCATTTATGAACCGGGGACTTTTTGACAGCCGCGCGCAATCGAAGCGCCCCAAAGCTGACCTGAAGCAAATTTTGCGCACGTCCATGGCGGAGCGTGACCGCGATCTGGATGATTACAAGCTCAAAGGACATCCGATTCGATGGTGGGATCGTAACGGCCGTTTCTCTGACCGGCGTGTGCTTTTGGTTGGAGATGCAGCCGGGGCAGACCCTTTAATGGGAGAAGGTATTTCATTTGCATTGGGGTATGGCGAGGTCGCTGCTGAGGCCATTAACAATGCTTTCGCTCAGGAAAATTTCAGTTTCAGAACCTACCGCAATCTGCTGTTAGCCAATCCGCTTTTTAAGCAGTTAGATATCCGTACAAGACTGGCGCGTACGGCTTATCGCTTCAAGTCACCTACATTCATACGTTTTTGCTGGCAAATTGCGCCGCAAGTAGTTGGGCGCACTCGCTGGCGCGATCCCAAATATGTCCCAACCCAAACGCCCGAATTTCGGCTAATTGACATAACATAATCGAGTTAGAAACCGCCCAGGTCAGCGTCCATTCATCTGCTGCGGAGCGCCGTATAAAAACCAGAACGTGGGGGTCGGATAAGCCGGCTCCCACTCTGCCGGCCAGACAAATTCTCCCGCTGCAAAACGTCGACGAAGTTGGGTATCGAGTAAATTAACTTTGCTGGCGACATTAAGTTCCAATTGATAGGGCGCCAGGGAGAGGGCCTCAACCAGCGCGGCAATCATCACGCGCACTTCAACCGTCGTGGCATAATTACTACTGTTAACGGCCGTTCCACGCTCGACATCATTCAAAAACTCACCCCACTGTCGAATACGCGCGCCCAACTCCTTATGCGCTTTTTGCTCAAAACGCACTATTTTGTTGACAAGCGCCTGGTTGAACCGGGTAACGGCCGTATCCACTTCAGCGCGTTGTGACATATCCAACAAATTCGGCAGCGCCAGCAATCGCTGTTGGCGCATCAAATAACCACCCAAAGTCAATGCCGGCATTTGCGGGTTGGGTAACCGCCAAAACAAAACATCGCTGTTCAAATACGTATCCATCTCGGCCGTCATGGCCTGTAAGATCGTGATATCCTGCGTTAATTTTTCACTACTCGTGGTCAAAACAAAACCTCCTTGCCATGTACAGAAATGATAACACAACGGTTGTTGGGTTAAAAATCTGGCTTTGCAAGCAGCGTGAGAGTTATAATTCCTCATCATGCAGCAAACAAATGCAAGTATTCGGAGCAAACAGCGCAGTTGGCGCTGCGGTAAAACTAATACCATGTCTGATTTATTGCGTATTGCGTATTACCTAACCGAAGACGCGCTACGTAAAATGCAATACGCAATAGAAAAGCGGCTACAACCCAGATTCATTGCCCCAACTATCCTGATTGGCGGTTTGATCCTTCTCAACCTGTTCCTGACCGGATGCAATGATGCCGCTCCGGCCGATGCAATCCCCATTCAAACCAGCAGCGCGCCGGAAGGCGCGCCCATTGAGGCCACCGCAACGCCTTTGTCGCCAACCGCCACGGCCATTCCTCCCACGCCAACCCCTCAAATCGCGGCGCTGGTCAACGGCCAGCCCATTTTATTGGATGATCTGGAACGGGAACTGGCGCGCTACGAACAGGCGCAGTCTGCCCTGGATTTACAACCGCCGTCAGACAACGATGCGCGCACAGTAGTGCTAAACGTCCTGATCGAGCAGGCGCTGCTGCGGCAGGCGGCAGCGGCGCAAAATATCAGCATAGCGCCGGACGTAGTCGACGCCCGGATGGAAGAAATTCGCGCCAATGCCCCTGATTTTGCGGGTTGGCTGGACAGAAATTTTTGGACCGAAGCTGAATTTCGCGCAGCGCTGGAAAGCGAGTTGTTAACGGCCGAATTGGTTACGGCCGTTACCGCCAATGTCCCCACCGCTGTCGAGCAGGTGCGCGCGCGCTATTTACAGGTTGATGATCCTACGCTCGCGCAAACGCTCAAAACGCGCGCTGACGCAGGGGAGGATTTCGCTGCGCTGGCCGAACAATATTCACGCGACCAGGTCACAGCGCCATATGGGGGTGATTTGGGCTTTTTTGCGCGCGGTTCCTTGCTTGTGCCAGAAGTCGAGCAGGCTGCTTTTCCTCTCCAGGCGGGCGACACCGGTGAGGTCATTACTGTTACCAACCCTGAGAGTGGCCAGCCCGTTTATTATTTGGTGCAGGTTGTTGAACGGGACCCCAACCGCCCGCTCACAGCCGATTTTCAACAGCGCCTTTTGGAAAACGCCTTCGATAATTGGTTGGCCGAGCAGTGGCAAAATGCCATTGTTACCATGATGTCATCGTAGCGAATGACTGTTGTATGGTCACTCTGGATTCTCCGGGCAAGTTATTGGTTTATTGAATCAAGCTGGTTAGCCCAATCATTGCCAACAATGACCATCACGTTAAAGTCGCCTTCAGGCTTGGTATCCGGATCACCGATTGAATAATTGAGCGGGGGAATGCCCATTTCCTGCACCAAAAATTGGATCGTATTGGGATGTTCGCCATAATCAATAATTTGGGTGGTGTTGTAGGTAGATGCATCCGCATTACCGATTTCGGTCACATTCACATCCCGCTCTTCCAGGTATGCCTGTGTGTTGGCGGCCAATCCGAACACGGCCGTTCCATTCAAAATCCCTACGCGCCCCCGTTCAGCCCGCATTAATTCATCCAGATTCTCAATTACAGGCGTTGGTACAGGCGCCGGCGCAAATAACTCATCTCGTAGTTGGCGAATCTCTTCGCGCCGCGGAACCAGCACCTGGCGTCCGTCCGGCGTGGTTTCGGTGTAAACATAATCGTAATCCAAAACGGCCGTATGCGTGTTTTCGGCCGGAATTTCTTGCATCAACAGCGCAAGCTCTACCGCATCATCCAGCGCCAGATTCGTTTTTACATTATCTTGAAAAGTGCGCCACAACTGCGGCGCCTGCACCAGGAGGTTCGGCAGTTGATTCAGGCGCGTAACCTGTTCCTGCACAGCCAAAATCACCGCCTGCTGACGAGTGGCGCGATCCACATCACCGCCAAACGTCGCCCGCGTACGTGCATATTTGAGCGCCGCCTCGCCATCCAGGCGCTGCTGCCCGGCCTGGATGTTAAACGGATCGTACCCATAACAATTATCAGGATAACTGGCGTCTCGAATTGCCTCCGGCACATCAATCACGATGCCGCCGATTAAATCCACAGCGTCTACAAACCCTTGAAAATCAATCGTGATGTAATAATTGATTGGAATACCCAGCAATCCTTCGACCGTTTCACGCGCCAACGCCTGCCCACCGCCCGGATATTCATACACCTGCCCAAAATAGAAGGCCTGATTGATGCGGTCTACGCCAAAACCGGGAATTTCTACCCACAGATCTCGTGGGATTGAAAAAAGCACGGCCGATTTTTCCAGCGGATCGACCGAGGCGAGCATAATGCTGTCGGAATGGGTCGGGCCGTCTTCCTCACAGCGTTTATCAACGCCCAATAATAAAAAGGTCACCCGTTCTTCACCTGACCAGGGTTGAATCTCATCAACCGCTAAGGTAGGTAAAGGTACTTCAGTTGCGGCAGCGGGTTGGGGGTGGTAACGGCCGTCTCCTCTCCAGCGTCAGATTCAGAGGCCGATTCTGCAAAATCGACAACATCCGGCGTGGGCGCCGCAGAAGCAGCGACCGCGTCCCGTACAGTGCGAAACAACCATACAGAACTCCAAACAACGCCAACAACGATCAGCAGTGAGATGAGAGTAATGAGCCAGAGCGGCAGACGTACGCGCGCTGGTGGGCGCCTGCCGGGTTGATTTGATGTCATAAAAAATCCCCGAATTATAATCTTGTCGATCTTACTCACTCCCCTTGCCCTTGACAAGTTAAGACGCTGTTTTATAATGATGATCAATTAACAATATAAACAAATTCAAAAACACGTCGATTGGGACGAGTATTTGTTGGTAGTGCGCCAGAGAATGAACGGCCGTAGGCTGTAAGCCGTCATCGTGAAATCAATAAAGAAAACCCCCCATGAGTGGCTTTCTGAACGAAAAGGGCAAACTGTTTTGTTTGCCCCCAAGGGGCAGACTCTCTTGTCTGCCCCGCCAACTAAGAAAGCCCGGTTGGCTCCGTTAACGGCCGTTTTGAGAACTACGCGCAGCTTACCCGGGTAAACTCGGCCGTTGTGGCGTGGTCAAAGTTAGGTGGAACCGCGAGTGCCATCGCCCTAACCAGGGCGGTGGCTTTTTTTGTTTACTGAACCGCCTCCGGAAAATTAGGTAATTGGCAGAAAGTAATCAAAAATAAAGCTGAGGTCGAATAAAAATTTTATTGGAGGCGCTATGTCTGACAACGACAACATACCATATAACCAATCTAATCTATACCGCATTCGCCATTCGGCTGCCCACGTCATGGCTGAATCCGTGCTCGTACACTTCCCCGAAGCCAAACTGGCCATCGGCCCGCCCATTGAGGATGGTTTCTACTACGACTTTGATTTGGGCCTGGACGAAAACGGCAAACCCATTACCTTCTCACCGGAAGACCTGGAGAGCATCGAAAAAACCATGCGAGAACTGCTCAAGAAAAACGCCGCCTTTGAGCATTCCGCCATGTCGATCGAAGAAGCGTGTGAATTCTTTTGGGATCAACCTTATAAACTGGAGCTGATCGCCGAACTTGCCGCAGGCAAAGTGGATGAAATGGGCAACCCTATCAGCAAGCCTACAAATGAGGTCGGCATCTACCGGCAGCGCCACTTTGTCGACCTTTGTCGCGGGCCGCACGTGAAATTTACCAAACAAATCAAGGCCAATGCAATCAAACTTCTGCGGACAGGCGGCGCCTACTGGCGCGGAGATGAGAACAACCCGCAGTTACAGCGCATCTACGGCACGGCGTGGGACAACAAAGTCGAATTGGACGCCTATTTGAAACGTCTGGAAGAAGCCAAAGCGCGTGACCATCGTCGCCTTGGCAAAGAATTAGGCCTTTTCCACATCTCGGCCCTGGTTGGTTCCGGACTGCCGCTTTGGCTGCCCAAAGGAGCCGTTCTGCGCGAAGAATTAGAAAAATTCCTGCGGCAGGCCCAGCTTGATCGCGGCTATCTGCCCGTAATTACGCCCCACATTGGCAAACTGGAACTCTATATCACCAGTGGGCATTATCCTTACTACAAAGACAGCCAGTACACCCCAATTGACATAGATGAAGAACAGTTTTTGCTAAAACCGATGAACTGCCCGCACCACATCGAAATCTACAAAAGTGAACCGCACAGCTACCGCGATCTGCCGCTGCGCCTGGCCGAATTCGGCACAGTCTACCGCTATGAAAAGAGCGGCGAATTAAATGGGCTGACGCGCGTACGCGGCTTCACGGTCGATGACTCGCATCTGTTTGTGACGCCCGACCAGCTTGAAGAAGAGTTCATCGGCGTTGTCGACCTGATCCAGTATGTGTTCGAGACAATGGGTTTTCATGATTTCCGCGCCCGCCTGGGGGTCAATGATCCCAACAGTGACAAATATGCCGGCGCGCCTGAGATGTGGGTCAAAGGCATCGCAGCGATCAAAAATGCGGCCGATAAGGTCGGCATGAACTATACGGTCGAAGAGGGCGAAGCCGCTTTTTATGGCCCCAAGCTGGACTTCATCTTTCGCGATGTACTTAAGCGGGAGTGGCAGTTGGGCACGGTGCAGGTTGATTTTCTGCTGCCTGAGCGATTCGATCTGGAATACACCGGCGAAGACGGCAACAGGCACCGGCCGGTAATGATCCATCGTGCGCCATTTGGCAGCATGGAACGGTTTGTCGGCATCCTGATCGAACATTTCAACGGCGCTTTCCCGCTTTGGTTAAACCCGGTACAGGTTATGATGATCCCAATTGCCGATCGCCACAATGATTATGCGCGTTTAATCGCCGCAGAGCTGCGCGCCGCCGGACTGCGTACTCAAGTCGACGACAGCAGCGAACGCATGAACAAGAAAATTCGCGCGGCGCAGTTGCAAAAAATCCCATATATGCTGGTGGTCGGCGACAAAGAGATGGAGCAAAAAGCCGTAGCGGTACGCACGCGCGATAATATCGATCATGGCCAGACCCCGGTGTCTGAGTTTATTACTCGCGCTACCACCCTGGTTGTTACCAAATCGATGGAGCTATGAGCGGCTCTGCCCTGATGTAAACGCTATGCCACTGAAATCAGGCCGCTCAATTGAGCGGCCTTTTTTGTTAACCAAATATTGAAATTTCCTCAGATGCCAGTCCGCATTTGAGCATGCAGACCCCTCAAAATCATGAAGTCGAGGTACTAGAATTAATTGGAGGTTATCATGTTGAATTCAAATGAACTCCCGTATCAAGAATCTGAATTATACCGACTGCGCCATACGGCCGCTCATGTGCTGGCTCAGGCAGTTTTGGAGTTGTATCCACAGGCAAAATTGGGCATTGGCCCACCCATTGCGGATGGATTTTATTATGATTTTGACCTGGGCTTTGATTCAGACGGCCAGCCTATCTCCTTCAAACCTGACGACCTGCCAGAACTGGAAAAACGCATGCGGACGATCATTCAGGCCAATCATGCGCTGATCTACCGCGAAGTTAAAGGATCAAAAGCAGAGAGGTTGTTTTCAAACCAGCCGTATAAGCTGGAATTGATTGCGGACCTGATAAATGATCCCGAACAGCCGGTTATCAGCACATACCGGCTGGCTGATTTTGAAGATTTGTGTCGCGGCCCACATGTCGCCGCCACGGGCAATATTCCAGTTGACGCTTTCAAGCTCACGCACGTTGCAGGTGCCTATTGGCGCGGCGACGAACAACGGCCGATGCTGCAGCGCGTCTATGGAACGGCCTGGCCTAACAAAAAAACGCTCAAACGTCACCTGCATTTGCTTGAAGAGGCCAAAAAACGTGACCATCGTAAATTAGGCCAGGAACTGGAAATATTTATCCTGGATGAAGAGATCGGACCCGGACTGCCGCTCTGGTTGCCCAACGGCAATATTCTGCGCGAGGAATTGGCGAAGCTGGCCTATGAAATGGAGGACGCGGGCGGTTACCAGCGCGTCGCCACGCCCCATATCGCCAAAGAGGCGCTTTATTTACGCAGCGGCCATTTGCCTTATTATGCAGATGACATGTACGCCCCGATGGAAAAGGAAGGCCAGCGTTATTACCTCAAGCCAATGAACTGCCCCTTTCACCATAAAATATTCGCCAGCAAACAGCGCAGCTACCGCGAAATGCCCGTGCGTCTGGCAGAATATGGCATGATCTACCGCTACGAGAAAAGCGGCGAATTGTTCGGCCTGATGCGCGCGCGGGCAGCCGAACAAAATGACGCCCACATTTATTGTAGTGAAGCGCAGTTAGAGGCAGAGTTTACGGCCGTTCTCGATCTTTACCGCTATTACTTCAACCTGTTTGGCATTCAGCGCTTTGAAATGCAGTTGAGCAAACACAGTCCAGCGGGATTGGGCGCAAAATATGTCAATGACCCGGCCATGTGGCTTAAAATTGAAGGGCTGGTACGCGACATGATGCGCAGCAGCGGCATTCCATTTATTGAAGCTGAAGGTGAAGCTGCCTTTTATGGCCCCAAAATTGACGTGCAGGTGTGGAGCGCTATCGGCCGTGAATTCTCCATCGCTACGAACCAGGTTGACTTCGTGGCGCCGGCGCGCTTTGATCTGACGTTTATCAACGCCAACGGACAGCCAGAAACGCCGCTCTGCATCCACCGCGCGCCGTTGGGCAGCCATGAGCGTTTTATTGGCTTTTTGATCGAACATTATGCCGGTAAATTCCCGGTTTGGCTGGCTCCGGAGCAGGTACGCATCATCCCCATTACAGACGCCCAAAACGACTATGCGCAGCAATTGGCGCGCCAGATACAGGCGCAAAAGATACGCGTGCACGCTGATCTGGGCAACGAACGCATGAATGCCAAAATTCGACAGGCGCAAAAAAAACAAATCCCCTACATGCTCATTGTTGGGGATCAAGAAATGGCGTCCGGTTCCGTTTCACTGCGCCTGCGAGACGGCCAACGCCAAAATAACTTCCCTATCGGCGCGTTCATTACGCATGCCGCCGGACGGATTGCCAGCCGGTCTGCCGAATTGTAGCGGTTTTCTGGCTTTATCGACGCGCGGTCTGGTTCGCTGTATATTGGATGCTATGATATTTACGGTTGAAGTACGCTGGTTTGCGCGGGGCAAGATACCCTCCAACATGTCGCTCTGGTTTGAGAAGGTTCCGGGGAACTCGGAACCACAGCCAACCCGAAGCGACAGCTACCTGATGCTGCCTGATAACGATTCTTTGGGCGTCAAACTGCGCGAAGGCCGGCTTGAATTGAAGCAGCGCCAAAAGAAATTGGGCCGATTTACCTGGCAGGATCGAGTTAACGGACAGGTTGAAAGCTGGATCAAATGGGGTTTTCCGCTGGCCAGCGGGGCGCAAAGTTTGCAACCGGCCTCTCCTGCGCTGTGGAAATGGGCGGTGGTCAGTAAAACTCGCGTGTTGAAACATTTTCAGGCTGAGGTTAGTGGGTTGGTAACGGCCGTTTCCCCCGCCACTTTTCTAACCACCGGCTGCCATCTAGAACTCGCCCGCGTTTCCATCCAAGATCAAATCTGGTGGACAATCGGGTTGGAAGCCTTTGGCGCTGCTGATTTTCAAAAGCTGGCTGGGTTATTAGACCAGGTCGCCGAACTTGTTTTTGTGGGAGAGATGGAATTGGGGTTGGAAACGGCCGTTTCTTGCAGTTACCCCCAATGGCTGCAACAATTCTATGCGGGTTAATCATCGTCAGGCTGACTGGCCAAAAGCTGATCAGCTCAACGCTAATCACAAAAGGAAAACGTTATGAAAATTGACGCCAATACTGAATTTGGGCAGCGCGTTGCCCGTCGTCTAGAAACTGAGCCCATTATCTGGCTCACAACCGTCGCCGCCGACGGTGCGCCTTACCCGCGGCCAGTCTGGTTTTTGTGGGACGGCGCCACATTTTTGATTTACAGCAGGCCGAACACTTTCAAGCTCCGGCACATCCAGCAGCGGCCCATCGTGGCGCTCAATTTGGATGGAGACGGGCTGGGCGGGAACATCATAGTAATTACCGGTAGAGCGAAAGTTGACCCAAACGCGCCGCCGGCAAATGTTGTTCCGGCATACATTGAGAAATACACATCCGGCCTGAAGCGCATCAATATGACGGCCGACCAATTTGCACAAGTGTATTCAACTGCCATCCGCATTACGCCTGAGAAGCTGCGCGGACATTAAGGCAAGCTGGTCTCTTCCATCAGCCAGCGATCAACCTCACGGGCAGCCCCGCGCCCTTCGTTGATCGCCCACACAACCAGGCTTTGGCCGCGCCGCGCATCGCCGGCCGCAAAAACGCCTTCCACGTTTGTGTGAAACTTGCCATACTCCGCCCACGCATTCGAGCGTGCATCCCGGTCAACCTTTAGCTGGTCCAACAGCGTCTGCCCGGGACCCAGAAAACCCATCGCCAGCAGCACCAACTGGGCCGGCCACTCTTTTTCACTGCCGGCAATCTCTTCCATTTTAGAACGGCCGTTTCCGTTCGCATACCAGGTCACATTCACCGTGCGAATGGCCTGCAAATATCCGTCTTCATCCCCGATAAATTCCTTCGTCATCACCGCATAAGAGCGCGGATCCTGACCAAAAAGCGCCAGCGCCTCTTCCTGCCCATAATCAAGTTTGTATACATGCGGCCACTGCGGCCACGGATTATTGGGCGCGCGGTGCAGCGGCGGTTTCGCCAGAATTTCAAACTGCGTCAGACTGCTGCAGCCGTGACGCAGGGACGTCGCCACACAGTCGGTGCCCGTATCGCCGCCGCCAATAATAACCACATCTTTGCCCGCCGCAGAAATGAAGTTGCCGTCCTTCAATCCGGAATCCAGCAAGCTCTTGGTATTGGGTCCCAGGAAATCCATCGCGAAATGAATCCCTTTTAAATCTCGCCCCGGCGCAGGCAAATCACGCGGCCGGGTTGCGCCAGTACAAATCACAATCGCATCAAAATCGGCGCGCAGTTGTTCGGCCGTGATGTCAACCCCAACTTCCGTATTGGTTACAAACTCAACGCCGCCGGCGCGCATCACGTTAATGCGCCGTTCAACCAGGTTTTTATCCAGTTTCATATTAGGAATGCCATACATCAGCAAGCCGCCGATGCGGTCGGCGCGTTCAAAAACGGTGACGTCATGGCCAACTAGATTAAGCTGATCGGCGCAGGCCAAACCTGCCGGGCCGGAGCCAATTACAGCCACTTTTTTGCCAGTTGCGCGCTCCGGCTGATTGGGCGTGACCCAACCTTCTTCATACGCCCTTTCAATAATGGCATGTTCGATGCTTTTGATCGTAACCGCCGGATCGCTGATGCCAAGCGTACACGCCGCTTCACAGGGCGCCGGACAAACGAGGCCGGTGAATTCCGGGAAATTATTGGTTTTATGCAGCCGTTCATACGCCTGGCGCCACAAGCCACGATAGACCAGGTCGTTCCATTCCGGTATTAAATTGTTGATAGGACAGCCGGAGGTCATGCGGTTGAGCAGACGCCCTTCGTGGCAGAAAGGCATGCCGCAGTCCATGCAGCGCATCGCCTGGTTTTGTAATTTTTCCTCGGGCAGTTCCAGATGGATTACCTGCCAATCTTGCACGCGCTCAGCATATGGTCGCTCAACGGCCGTTTCCCGCTTGTGCGTTAAAAATCCTCTTGCCTTTGCCTTACTCATAATTCTTATTGAAGTATGAAGTGGGAAGTAAAAAGTATGAAGACTTACTTTTTATTCCCTACTCCTTAATTTCCTACCACCCTGGACATATCGCTGATATTGGCCTCAAAAGCCGTCATTACTGCGTCGTCGCCGCTTAATCCGGCCGCTTCCGCATCCCGGATCGCTTCCAACATACGCTTGTAATCTTTGGGCATCACCTTCACAAACTGCGGCCACATCTCATCCCATTGGCCCAAAATATTCCAGGCCACCTGGCTGCCGGTGTGAAACGCATGCTGCCAAATCATATTGTTCAATTCTTGGACATCTTCCTCTTCCAGCCGCTCCAGCGCCGCCATCTCCAGATTGCAGCGCTCCTCGAAACGGCCGTCCACATCCCACACATAGGCGACGCCGCCCGACATACCGGCCGCAAAATTACGTCCCGTTGGCCCAAGAACCACCACACGGCCGCCCGTCATATATTCACAGCCGTGATCGCCCACGCCTTCAACAACCGCATGCACGCCGCTGTTGCGCACGCAAAACCGTTCACCCGCCAGCCCGCGAATATATGCTTCACCACTGGTTGCGCCATAAAAGGCCACATTGCCGATGATGATATTAGCCTCCGGCGTAAACGTGGCGTTTTCCGGCGGACGCACAATAATCTTGCCGCCCGAAAGTCCCTTGCCAATGTAGTCGTTGGCGTCGCCATCCAGGTAAAAAGTCATGCCTTGGGGCATAAAAGCGCCAAAACTTTGCCCGGCCGAGCCATGAAAATGAATTTTGATCGTATCTTCCGGCAAGCCTGCGGCCCCATAACGACGCGAAATCTCGCTGCCGGTGATTGTGCCCACGGTGCGGTGAATATTGCGGATAGGCAGGGTTGCCTCGACCTTTTCCTGACGCGCCAGCGCCGGCTCACAAAGATCGCGCAGCGCCTGCACATCCAATGATTGATCCAAACCATGATCTTGCGCAATGGTCTGGAAACGACCGTTTTCCGGCGGCGCATCCGGCAAAATCAACATCCTGGAGAAATCAAGACCGCGCGCTTTCCAATGCTCAATCGCCGGACGCATTTCCAGTTTGTCGACGCGGCCAATCATCTCATCGATCGTGCGGAAACCCAGCAGCGCCATCATTTCGCGCATATCTTCGGCGATGAAGCGCATAAAGTTCACCACATGCTCCGGCTTGCCCGTAAAACTCTTGCGCAGTTCCGGGTTTTGCGTCGCCACGCCCACCGGGCAGGTATCCAGATGGCAAACGCGCATCATGATACAGCCAAGCGATACCAGCGGTGCGGTGGCAAAACCGAACTCTTCAGCGCCCAGCAGCGCCGCAACGACCACATCTCGCCCGGTTTTTAATTGACCGTCCGTTTCGATGCGCACACGGCTGCGCAAATCGTTTAACACGAGGGTTTGGTGCGTTTCTGCCACGCCCAATTCCCACGGCAGACCCGCATGTTTGATGCTGGACTGCGGCGATGCGCCGGTACCGCCGTCGTGACCGCTGATTAAAATGACGTCGGCATGCCCTTTGGCAACGCCGGCCGCAATCGTGCCCACTCCCACTTCAGATACCAGCTTGACGTTGATACGCGCCTGTGGATTGGCGTTCTTCAGATCATAAATCAGCTGCGCCAGATCTTCGATGGAGTAAATGTCGTGATGGGGCGGCGGTGAAATCAAGCCCACGCCCGGCGTCGAATAGCGCACTTTGGCGATCCACGGGTAGACTTTGTGGCCGGGCAGTTGGCCGCCCTCACCCGGCTTGGCCCCCTGCGCCATTTTGATTTGAATCTCTGCGGCGTTGACCAGGTAGTGGCTGGTGACGCCAAAACGACCTGATGCAACCTGTTTAATTTTGCTGTTGCGGTCATCGCGAAAACGTTCCGGGTCTTCGCCGCCTTCGCCGGTATTGCTCTTGCCGCCGATGCGGTTCATCGCGATGGCGAGCGTTTCGTGTGCTTCTTTACTGATCGAACCATAGGACATCGCCCCTGTTTTGAAGCGTGTCACAATGCTTTCCACCGGCTCAACCTCATCCAGCGGAATGGCGTGCGCCGGATCGATTTTGAATTCCATCAGTCCGCGCAGCGTCGCAAACTCTTTCTCGTGATGGTTAACGGCCGCTGCATATTTTTTATAGGCTTCATAATCCCCGGTGCGCACGGCGTGCTGCAAATTGTGAACCGTGACCGGGTTGAAAAGGTGGTATTCGCCTCCTTCGCGCACCTGGTAACGGCCGCCTACATCCAGTGTGTGGCCGTTGGCGGAACGATTGGGAAAGGCTGCTTTGTGCCGGATGCGCGCCTCTTCCGCAATGACGTCAATGCCGACCCCTTCGATGCGCGTGGGCGTGCCCACAAAATATTTGTCGATGACGGCGCTGTTGAGACCCAGCGCCTCAAAAATTTGCGCGCCACGATAGCTGTGGATGGTCGAGATGCCCATCTTGGAAAGTATTTTTATAACACCCTTGTTGATCGCTTTGATATATTTTTTGACGCCTTCTTCATAAGAAACTGTGGTCAACAGCCGCTGGTCGATGATGTCCTTAATGGTCTCAAAAGCGAGATAAGGATTGATGGCTGAGGCGCCATATCCAAGCAGTACCGCAAATTGATGCACCTCACACGGCTCACCTGATTCAACAATCAGGCTGACCTGGGTGCGCGTACCTTCCCGAATGAGATGATGGTGCAGCCCGGAAGTCGCCAGCAAAGCGGGTACGGCCGCGTTTTCGCGGTCAATGCCGCGGTCGGAGAGGATGATCAGATTGACGCCTTCGGAAACGGCCGTACTTGCCTGTTCAAATAACGACTCCAGCGCCGCTTCCAATCCGGCCACGCCCTGGTCAACCGGGTACAAAATCGGCAGCGTCAGCGCCTTAAAGCCGGATAAATTGATGCAGCGTAACCGTTCCACATCGGCGTTGCTGATAATGGGCGTGGGGACTTTGATCTGGTGCGCGTCGCGCGGTGTTGTGTCCAGCAAGTTGCTTTCAGAGCCAAGCAGCGTCTCCGAGCCGGTCACGATTTCCTCGCGGATGGCGTCAATAGGCGGGTTGGTAACCTGCGCGAATAACTGGCGGAAATAATTGTAGAGCGATTGGGGTTTGTTCGAAAGCACGGCCAGCGGCGTGTCATCTCCCATCGATCCGAGCGGTTCAACGCCACGCTCCGCCATTGGCGCCAATATCAGGCGTAAATCTTCGAAGGTATAACCAAACGCCTGCTGGCGCTGCAAGATAGTATGATGGGAAACGGCCGGTTCCGAATTAGCGGGCAGCGGTAAATCTTCCAGCGCGACCATATTTTCACGCAGCCATTCCTGGTAAGGATATTCACTGGCGAACGTATGTTTAAGTTCCTCATCGCTGATGATGCGGCCTTGTGCGGTATCCACCAGGAACATGCGGCCCGGCTGCAAGCGTCCCTTCTCCAGGATGCGCTCCGGATCGATGTCAAGTACGCCCACTTCAGAAGCCATAATGACGAGGCCGTCTTTTGTAACGTAATAACGCGACGGTCGTAACCCGTTGCGATCCAAAACAGCGCCCACAACCGTGCCATCGGTGAAAGCAATTGAAGCGGGGCCGTCCCACGGTTCCATCAACGCAAAGTAGTATTCGTAAAAAGCGCGTTTTTCGAGACTCATGGTTTTATGTTTTGACCAAGGCTCCGGAATCATCATCATGACAACCAGGGGAAGCGGCCGTCCCGCCAGCACCAGGAACTCCAATGCATTGTCAAACATGGCGGAGTCGGAGCCATCGGGGCTGATGATGGGTAAAATGCGCTGCAAATCATCGCCAAACAGATCGGACTCCAGCGCTGCCTCGCGCGCCAGCATCCAGTTGACGTTACCCTGAATGGTATTGATTTCTCCGTTGTGGTTAATGTAGCGGTTTGGGTGAGCGCGTTCCCAGCTAGGAAATGTATTTGTGGAAAAGCGGCTGTGGATTTGTCCGATGGCGGATTCCAGATCGGGGTCGGAGAGGTCGGGAAAATAGGAGCGCACCTGTTCGGCCAGCAGCATGCCTTTGTAGACAATGGTTTTATAGGACAGACTGGCGATGTAGAAGGATTCGCAGCCGCTGATTGTCGGGTTGTAGCGCAGTTCTTTTTCGGCCAGCTTTCGAATTATGTAAAGCTTGCGCTCAAATGCCATGTCGTCTTTAAGTGCGGGGCTGCGCCGGATAAAAATCTGGCGCATGCATGGCTCACAGGCAACGGCCGTTGCGCCCAAGGCGCTGTTGTCGGTAGGCACATCACGCCAGCCCAAAACAGTTTGACCTTCAGCAGCAACAATTTGCTCGAACCGTTTTTCGCATGCCAGCCGCTGCTCGCGATCAGTTGGCAAAAAAATCATGCCAACAGCAAATTGGCCACGTTTAGGCAGTTGAATATTTAGTTGTTGCGAAACTTTGGTGAAAAATTTGTGAGGGATTTGAAGAAGAATACCGGCCCCATCCCCGGTATTTGGCTCGCTCCCGGCGGCGCCCCGATGGCTCATGTTTTCAAGAACCGTCAGCGCCTGATCAACAATCGTATGGGATTGACGGCCATGCATGTCGGCCACAAAACCGGTCCCGCAGGCGTCGTGTTCAAAGCGCGGATCATATAGACCAGATTTACCGGGCGCCTGGAAACGCTGTCGGTAAACTTGTGTGCTTTCCTGTTGAATCATCATCTTCCTTCCTCCAAAAGTTCAGTTGGTAATGTCCACGGCCGGCAATTTACACAATTGCAGGTTCGGCGAAACGGCCGTTTTTTCCTTCCATATAGTTCAGCTTCAAATGACACAGTGCGCCATTAGAAACTGATTAAAGTATACTGGGACAGGCGCGCTCCTGTGAACGGTTAAAAATACAGAACTTATTTAGTGTGACTTGTACAAGATGCACATAGCTTCTTGCTTCTCATCAACTTTGCACACAATCTATCAAATAATTTTGTATGAAATGTGATCTTGCAATTTTTGTCCGGATCGTGTAAATTTTTATACAGATTTACAAAATCAAATTGTAACTATTCAGGTACCCGAGAGACCTGTCAGGTTTTGTCATAAGGACAATTACTTCTCGGGTAAACCTGACAGGTCTAGCTGTATAGTTACATCAAATTTTTTTAAGGCCAGGACGCCTTTTCTTGTTTTCGCAGTGACGGATGGTTCATGATCATCTCAAAGTCACGGCGCAAGCAAGAGAAGGCGTCTTTTTTGTTTTGGGCAAGCCGGCAGACTCAAACGAATTTTGGTCGAAACAAATTCAATACGTAGGAGAAAGACATCATGTTGAAAATTTCGTTCAAAAACAAACGTATGAAACGGGTTGTGGCAACGGCCGTTGCTCTCGGCATCGTGACCCTCTTAACCGCCACGGCTTTCGCCCAGGATGAAGTCACCGAACAAATCATTATTCAAATTGATACCATCTGGCTCTTTATTGGCGCCTTCTTGGTCTTCTGGATGCAGGCCGGCTTCGCCATGGTCGAAAGTGGTTTTTCCCGCTCTAAAAACGCAGCCAACCTGCTTATGAAAAACCTCGTTGACTTTGCCATGGGCACACTGCTCTACTTTGCCATTGGTTTTGGCATCATGTACGGCACATCCGCCGCCGGCCTTTTTGGTACCAGCAACTTCTTTCTTTCAGAACTGGATCCGGCAGCCTTCGACGGTTACAGTTGGGTTGATTTTCTCTTCCAGCTTATGTTCGCCGCCGCCGCCGCTACAATTGTTTCCGGGGCCGTGGCTGAACGTCTAAAATTTAAATCCTATTTGGTCTATTCGGCCGTTATGACCGGCTTAATCTATCCCATTTCCGGCCATTGGATGTGGGGCGGCGGCTGGCTGGCAGAACTCGGCTTCATCGATTTTGCCGGTTCGACCATTGTCCACGCCCTCGGCGGCTTTGCAGCGCTTGCCGCTGCCTGGATATTGGGCCCCCGCATCGGCAAATTTAACAAAGACGGTACCAGCAACACCATTCCCGGGCACAGTCTAACGCTGGCAGCCCTGGGTGTCTTCATTTTATGGATGGGTTGGTACGGTTTCAACTCAGGCAGCACCTTATCTGGCATGAATCCCGGTATTGCTTACGTGGCCGTCACCACCACGCTGGCCGCCGCTGCAGGCGTCATCTCCGCCTTAGTTGTCAATTGGGTTAAAGCTGGCCATCCATCCACAGAAATGGCCCTCAACGGCGCCCTCGCCGGACTGGTCGCCATCACGGCCGGTACAGCAAGTGTTACAACCGGCGGCGCCATTATTATCGGAGCCATTGCAGGCTTTGTGCTGGTCTTTGGAATCGATCTGGTAGAACGCGTCTTTAAGGTAGATGATCCGGTTGGCGCAGTTGCGGTTCACGGTTTTAACGGCATGTGGGGAACCCTCGCGGTTGGCTTGTTTGCCGCTCCGGCCGTTGGCGCACTGACCGATATGGGTGAAGTAGCCGGTCTGTTCTATGGCGGCGGGTTAGCACAGCTTGGCATTCAAGCTGTTGGCGTTGTGGCAGTTTCCGCCTGGGCATTCATCACGATGGGCGCCTTGTTCATGCTCATGAAAAAGACAATCGGTATCCGCGTTTCTCCCAAAGAAGAACTGGAAGGCCTCGATATTTCCGAACACTTCACCTCTAGCTACCCCGAATTCGGCCCACATGCCGCTGAAGTAGTAACCAGTTCAGGTGATTAAAATCCTAAGGAACGACCCATGAAAGCAAAATTAGTCCGAAACACGGGCTCCGATTCAGAAAATGCACCGTACTTCGTTGAACTGGATATAGTGAACGCCACCATCGATGCAGGCTCAACCTTCACAGTACCGGTTGAGATACAGCACGGCAGAACTGGCAAAACCTATTCGATCGAAATGTGTGGATTCGCCCGGGAAGCAGCCAATCCAAACGATTTGCCCGCAAAAGTTTGGAAGCTAGCTCTAAGCCTGATCCATATTGCCCGCTTTCCTAGTTACGTTTTTATCGCCCGGCGCGCTGGTGAAATTTATCCCGTGTATACAATCGAAAACGAAGTCTATGCCACAACGCCAGGCGGACCAATCTTCCGCCATGTGGAATTGGCCAAAGTGCGTGAATACCTCACTGATTATCTGCACGACATCGGCATTCTTGGCGAAGAGGGCGCAAGTGATAAACTGCACGTTCGCGGCATAAATCCTCACACGCTGGGATTCCGTCGACCGGTGTACTATCTAAAGAAACGGGTAGTCGGCCAGGTTGACTTTTGGGCGCCCGTATTTGAATCCGGCGATGGCAAGAAAAACTATACCTATGCCGCCAGCGCGCGCCGCGAGGTCAATATCTCCGACGGCAAAGAGGTTTTGGAACTGCGCGAGGTTGTGGCCAAAGCGTTGAAGGCAGATAATCGTCTGGTAAATCAGTTTGATTTACGCCCGGACCGCTTGATGCCAGCGTACTGGAAGCGTTTAAAGGCAACATTGGAAGCCCAGGGAGTTGTGGAAATTGGCAGCCAACATCTTGAATTGTACAAATTAGGCGCCATGTGGTTGATGGTAGAACCGCGTGATGACGAAGACCGTTATGGACTCTATATTGGCAGCAGCGCTGACGATGTGACCAGACGCGTAAAAGCAGATTTTACACGTCGCGATATTGATATAACAGAACCGCTTGTGATGGCGGGATAAATTTTAGAGGTTTATTTATGATATGGGTAATTCCCAGAAAGTTTTTTGAATTCCTGCGAAACGAAATCTGCGAATTCCTCAAGGAAGCCTCGATTTTGCTATGATGCTATTTCAAAATACTTTTCGCGGTTTACCTAAGCTCGGTTGCAAGACGCTTTCAAACCTTCGTGCTAAGGAGTGGCAGAAAGCGTCTCGCAACACCAGGCAGGAGACCTACCCAAAATAAATTTTATCTGGTTCCGAGGAGACTACAAAAAAAATGAGTGGAAATGCAGCAAGATTAAAGGCAATTTCAGCAGTTATTGATTATCAACCTATTTCAGAACCGCTAAATTTTGCGGAAACGCCAACCGGCGAATTATTCGCCGCGAATGTATTTAGCACCGCAGTAATGAAAAAACGGCTGCCGAAGGCTGTGTACAAGTCCTTGATGAGCACCATCGAGAAAGGTGAAAAACTGGACACGTCTACGGCCGATGTCGTGGCAACCGCCATGAAGGATTGGGCGATTGAAAAGGGTGCAACCCATTATGCCCACGTTTTTTACCCCTTGACCGGCCGGACAGCCGAAAAGCACGACAGCTTTTTGTCGCCCAATGGCGGCGGCAGCGCCATGGCCGAATTTTCAGGTTCGCAGCTGATTCAGGGTGAACCTGACGGCTCAAGCTTCCCGACCGGCGGCATTCGTCCCACATTTGAAGCGCGCGGTTATACCGCCTGGGATGTCACCAGTCCAGCTTACATTTTGGAAAACCCCAACGGGACGACCTTGTGTATTCCGACAGCGTTTGTTTCCTGGACAGGCGAAGCGCTAGATAAGAAAACGCCGGTACTGCGCTCGATGAAAGCGCTCAACGAACAAGCGCAACGCATTCTCAAATTGTTTGGGGATACGGACGGCGCGATGGTAACGGCGACTGCCGGTCCGGAGCAGGAATATTTTTTAATCGATCAAAATTTCTACTATGCCCGGCCTGATTTATTGACTGCCGGCCGTACCTTGTTTGGCGCGCCGCCGCCCAAAGGGCAAGAATTTGACGACCATTACTTTGGCGCGATTCCAGAACGCGTACTTGCTTGTATGCTGGAAGTTGAACGCGAACTGTTTAAGTTAGGCGTACCTGTAAAAACGCGGCATAACGAGGTCGCGCCGGCACAATATGAGGTTGCGCCGGTCTTTGAAAATGCCAACGTAGCCACCGACCATCAACAACTGCTCATGACAACCCTTGACAAGGTCGCGCAGCGCTATGGTTTGACCGCAATAATGCATGAAAAACCGTTTGCAGGCGTCAATGGTTCCGGCAAACATGTGAACTTCTCATTTGGCAATGCCACACAAGGCAACCTGCTTGACCCGGGTGACAATCCCAACGACAATGCCCGCTTCCTGGTTTTTTGCGCCGCTGCAATTCGCGCCGTGGACAAATATGCAAAGCTGCTGCGCGCCGTAATCGCTTCGGCCGGAAATGACCATCGCTTGGGCGCCAATGAAGCTCCTCCGGCAATCATTTCGATTTTCCTGGGCGATCAATTGACCGAGATTTTTGAGCAAATTAAACTTGGCGGCCCAAAACCGGCCGTCTCAAAGGATTTCTTGAATATTGGCGTCGATACGCTGCCGCCATTGCCAAAACATGCCGGTGATCGAAATCGTACCAGCCCATTTGCTTTCACGGGCAATAAGTTTGAGTTCCGCGCTGTCGGTTCCAACCAATCTATTGCCGGCCCGCTGATGGTCCTGAACACAATTGTGGCCGAATCGCTTGATTTCATTGCTACCAGCTTGGAAGCGGCGGAAGGAGATTTCGATCAGGCGGTACAAGCTGTGCTGCATGAAATCATTTGTGAGCACGATCGGATCATTTTCAATGGGGATGGATATTCTGAAGAATGGCACAAAGAAGCGGAGGAAGATCGGGGCTTAGCCAACCTGCGCACGACATATGATGCGCTGCCGGAAATAGCCAGCGCCGAAGCGATTGCCCTTTTTGAGAAATATGGCGTCATGTCGGAGCGTGAGGTTCGCAGCCGCTTGGAAGTCTACCTGGAACAGTATGTGATGGCTATCAACGTTGAAGCTAACCTGACAGTTGAAATCGGCCGAACGATGATTTACCCGGCCGTGGTGCGTTACCAGGGAGAATTGGCGGCTTCACTGGCCAATCTCCAGGCCGTTGGGTTCGAGGGTGACAGATCCTTGTTGGACGAAATTGTGACCAACAGCAAATGTCTCCTTGAGACCATCGCCGTGTTGGAAAAGCTCAATAATCATCATGGCGACGGATTGCTTGAAGAGGCCGAACATGCCTGTTTCAAGACTGTGCCGGCCATGGCCGAAGTGCGTAAATATGCTGATGCGCTGGAAAACCTGGTCGCCGATGACTTATGGCCGCTGCCAACTTATCAGGAAATGTTGTTTATTAAATAATTTATGAATGAGACCCAGAGAATTCAACTAAATTCTCTGGGTCTCACTTGTTCGCGCCGCGCCAGTTTGACTTTTCACCTCACTGTTTTATAATCTGAACACATTCAGTAATCATTGACAGAAAATACGATAGTTTTAATGTTGACCGACAATCAATTAGTCAGGGTCCTGCGTGGATACCCTGGAGGACATTAGCTGTGTCCGGCCCATCCGCAGAGCCTCCAGATAGTAACCCACGATCTTCCACAGCAGCCAGATATAATCCAATTTATGTGGAAGGTAGCACCGCGCCTCATTTTTATTTTCAAAAGCGTTCCGCAACGCACCTAACGGCCGTTTACAAACGGGCCAATCCTCAGTTCTTACTCAACCAACAAAAAACATGATTATACTTGGAATCGTTGCCACAGTTACCTTAATGATTTTCTTTAACGCGCTGTATGTTGCGGCCGAATTCGCGACAGTTTCGTCGCGGCGCACAAAAATCAGCCAACTGGCCGGTGAAGGCAACCGCATGGCCAGCGCCCTTTTACCATATATTGAAGATCGCAAAACACTCGACCGCTACGTCGCTGCCTGCCAGATCGGTATTACGATTTCGTCCCTGGTTTTAGGCGCCTATGGACAGAATGTGCTTGCTAACGCTTTAACGCCGCTAATTGCTTC
This sequence comes from uncultured Chloroflexia bacterium, assembly GCA_963701435.1. Taxonomy (GTDB): domain Bacteria; phylum Chloroflexota; class Anaerolineae; order Promineifilales; family Promineifilaceae; genus JAACFF01. The sequence goes on from CAVPAL010000008.1 coordinate 316,765, forward strand.
GCTGCTGAACCTGACTCCTTCCGTAACCGGCTTTTTGAACGGCAACATTGACAGCGCCAGCATTACTCTAGCGCATTCAATCGCAGTTATCCTTGTATTAATTTTTATCACAACCTTACAGGTAATCTTGGGTGAATTGTTCCCAAAATCGGTCGCCATTCAATATCCGGAGCGAATTGCGATGTCGGTTGTATGGCCGATGAAAATTTCGCTCAAACTCTTTTCGCCATTGATCTGGCTCTTCAACGGCAGCGGCGTTTTGCTGCTGCGCTTAATCGGGCGGGATTCCAAAGGGAAAAAGGCCCACGTTCATTCCCCGGAAGAGATCGAGATGCTGGTTTCCGAAAGCCACGAAGGCGGCTTGTTGGATGATACTGAGCGGCAGATGCTGCGCAATGCCTTCCGGCTGCGTGATCTGACTGCCAAACAAGTGATGCTGCACCGTACAAAAATTGTTGCAGCCCCGGCCAACAGCACCGTTCTGGAATTGCTTCAATTAGCCATAGAGGTAGGATATTCACGGATTCCAATTTATCGGAAATCGATTGATGATATTATCGGTTTCGCCCATGTTAAGGACCTGTTTCGGTTGCAAGTCCAGGGAGAAGATAATCCAACCCAAATTTTGCGCGATGTGGAATATGTGCCAGAAACGATGCCGGTCTTTGATGTCTGGGAAAAATTCAATACGCGGCGAAAATATTTGACGATTGTTTTTGATGAATTTGGCGGTACGGCCGGATTAATTACTTTCGAGGATTTGATTGAAGAAATATTTGGCGAACTGCAAGATGAATTTGATGATGAAAAAGCATTGATTGCGCGGGATAAAGAAGGACGCATCTACCTGCGGGGCGATTTGCTGGTAGCGGATGTGAATGAGTATCTTGAATTAAATCTGCCGATCGAAGCTGATTCGTTGAGTGGTTTGATTATCAGCGCCCTGGGTCGCCCGCCTCAGGTTGGAGACGAAGTTAGCGTGGAAAATATCCTGATGCGCGTGGAGGCGCTTGAAGATTTAGGGGTACAGGAAGTTTCATTACAGTTGCCTACACAGGAATCGGTCAAACATATTACCGAGTGGGAGGTAGCCGACCATGATTAAAACCTCTCTATTCGCATTAAGCGTACCGGGCATGAGTTTTGCGTTTCTGGTCTGGAAGGCGTCCGAAGAAGGGCATTTGCCAGGATTGAGTACGCTGATTGTGCCGCTGATTGTTATTTTGACATTAGTGGTGTTAAACGGGCTGTATGTTGCGGCTGAGTTTTCAATTATTGGGGTGCGATCAACTCAGATGGAACAGTTGGCAAACGAAGGTAACAAAACTGCCCATCATGTGCTTGAGGTTTTGGAATCCCGCCCAAAGCAAGATCAGTACATTGCCACGGCGCAGTTGGGAATTACAATTGCGTCACTGGGTTTAGCGATGTATGGCGAGCCTAAGATATCTGGATTTATAGAGCCGTACATGGAGGAATGGTTGGGGTTAAGTGAAACGGCCGTTAGAACGATAGGCTATTTGATTGCGCTGGGTTCGCTGACTTATTTACACGTTGTCTTGGGAGAAATGGTTCCCAAAAGCCTCGCTTTACTTGATTCATCCAACATGGTGTTGCGTCTGGCGCGTCCCATGCAAATTTCACTCGCCATCCTTAATTTTCCGGTTAGGATTCTCAACGGGATTGGCAACCTGCTGCTAAAAATCCTACGCATCCCGCCGGCTCAGGGACATGCCAGCCTCATGGCGCCGGACGAGCTGGAACTAATTGTGGCCGAAAGCACTGAGGGCGGATTAATCGATGTGGATGAGCAGGAAATGATCCGCAACATCTTTGACTTCAGCGATCGAATCGTCGGCCAGGTTATGACCCCGCGCACAAAGGTTCAGGCTATTTCACTAAACATCTCACTAGAAGATTTATTGCAACTTGTCACCCAAAGCCGTCACAGCCGCTTTCCCGTCTTCGAAGAAGACCTCGATCACATCACTGGCATCCTGCATCTGAAGGATCTGGTGCGCCAGGTCATCAAACCCGCCAGCCAGTTTGATCTGCGCCTGATTCTGCGCACGGCGCCGTCAGTCCCTGAGGATCAAGCGGTGGAGACACTGCTGGCCGCTTTCAAACGCCAAAAACTACACATGGCCATTGTCCTGGACGAATTTGGCGGTATGGCCGGCATCGTTACGCTGGAGGACCTGGTCGAAGAGGTTGTTGGCGAGGTGCGGGATGAATTTGACCTGGAAAAAGAGCCTTATGTGGAAATTGCTCCCGGCCAAATAGAAGTCGCCGGAGATTACCTAGTTGATGATCTGCGGGAACAAGTTTATCTGGGCGAAGAAAACACGCTGCCAGATGTGGAAACGGTAGGTGGATTGGTGATTAGCGCTCTAGGGCGTCCACCGCAGATCAATGATGAGGTTACCTACAATAACGAAGTTCATTTCAGGGTTTTGGACATTGATAGACGCGCCGTGTCACGCGTTCAGATCGAATTCCCTGCCGTACCAGAGCAAGAAGAAACGCCTCCCGAGGAAACCAACAACGAACTCTAAATAACTATTAGACGACCATTAAAGCCCGTAAATATCACTAAACTTTTGGGTTGCATAGCGCATAAATGCTGCATGCGAGAGTGGTTTGCCTGTGACGCGCTCCACCAACTCACGCGGCGTGAATTTTTTGCCGACCTGGTGAATGTTGACACGCAGCCAGGTAAGTAATTCATCCGTTTTGCCCAGGGCCATTTCTTCGAGGATAAGCGGGTTTTGGGCAACGGCCGTTTCAAAAAACTGCGCTGCATATAAATTCCCCAACGCATAAGTCGGAAAATAACCCAACATCGGCCGGGTCCAATGTACATCCTGCAAACAACCCGCGCTGTCCGTCGGCGGCGTAATGCCCAACAGCGCCTGCATCTTATCATTCCAGGCCGTGGGCACATCGGCCGGTAGCAAATCACCGTTCAACATTGCCTGCTCCAATTCGAAGCGCAAAATAATGTGGAAATTATAAGTCAGCTCATCCGCCTCAACCCGAATGTAGGATGGCTGTACTTTATTAATGGCGCGGTAAAAATCTTCGTGATTGAATTGACTCAAGTTTTCCGGGAAAATCGCCTGCAGCAGCAGAAAATGCGTTCGCCAAAAGCCGCGGCTGCGCCCGACCACATTCTCCATCATGCGCGATTGTGACTCATGTATTCCCAGGGATGCGCCGTGCGCCAAAGGCGTACGCGCCAGGTCTGGATGCGTGCCCTGTTCATACATGGCATGTCCCGATTCATGCAGCGTACCAAAAAGCGCCGAACTGAGAAAGTCTGGATTCCAGCGAGTGGTAATGCGCGCATCATCGCGGCTGAAGCTGGTCGCGAAAGGATGCACCACGGTACCCAAATGGCCGCGCGCAAAATCATAGCCAATGGCGCTGGCAATATAACGCGCAAAGCTCTTTTGTTTGGAGATTTCGTAGGATTGGTGCAAAAGCGAGTCATCAACGGCCGTTCCCCGTTCTTCAATCGCCTCCCGCAAAGGTACCAATTCCGCGCTCAAGGCCTCAAAAATCGCGCGTACATCAGCCGTCTTGGCATCGGTTTCATATTGATCCAGAAGCGCATCATAAGGCTCATCCTCATAACCATAATACTCTGCCATCTCCTGGCTCAATTCAATAATCTGCTCCAACCAGGGCCGGTAGGAGGCAAAGTCATTTTCTGCGCGCGCTTTGACCCAGGCCTTATGCGCATGGCCGCTCACGTCACTGACCCGCGCCACAAACTCCGGAGGCAGCTTGCGCGCATCGGAATAGGATCGTCGCAGCAGGCGTATCAGACTCGCCTCGTCACTGTCATACTCAGCTTCTGCAACTTCTGCGGCGGCGTTCTCGAGCAGTTCGCCAAACTCATCCGCCGTAAACATAATATGCGTCAGGCGGTTGAGCGTCGTCATTTGCTGAATACGCGCCGTGAGACCCGCTTTAGGCATATTGGTCTCGCGATCCCAGGACAAAACGGCCGTAGCCTTGACAAGATCATGAATTTCGTAAACCTTTTCTAATAAGGCGTTGTAATAGTTCGATTCGATGGATCGCATTGTTTGCTCCAAAAAAATATTTCGGGGATTGTTTTATTCAAAAAATTATTTGTGAATTACATATAAAGGATAGAGCGGCGCCTGCGCTCGAACTGCCCGAATTGAGGGTTTCGACTATAGCCCAAATCGCAAAACAGCCCAGCGCCAGGAACAATACCGCTAACAAAATTGAGATAATAAAACATGTCCGCGCGCAGCCAAAATTACTGCTGGTGCTGGGCATCGTGCGTACCTTTGAGCGCGGCGGCCGCGGCGCATCCACATTGATGACGCGTGCCCGCGGAGGCCGGCTAAGCCGCCGGGGCCGGCCAATTTCACCTGCGCCTGTACAGCCATAAGCCGAACATTGATTTTCGTTCGCCTGCCAGCAGTGGACATGATGCAAAGCCCCATCCTCCGGGCAAACAACCAGCGTGTCCGCCAACGTAAAAGATGCCTTGCACAAGGCGCAGGTTGATTCGAGAAAAGGGGAGCGCAAATCAAGACGAACAGGTCTAATCATATTAGCAATTTTGGGGGCCATAGAGGACACAACCCAAATCGCGGACTCTTGGTGCGATTTTTCCTTGCGTCTCCTCTATGATATGGACTTTATGTTACATTTTCAGGGAATTATCCAATCTTGATCTGGTTCAACAACCACTGCCAGAAACGCTGCCACAAACCGGGACGATTTATCTGCTCAATCTGTCGTTTTTGTTCATACTTGAGGCGGCGTGTACGCGTACTTGCAGTTCGGCCGTTCTCTGACGGGGCGGGAATGTCGGAATAATTCACTTTGATTGCGGGGCCAAGGTTACGGCCGTGGACAAAATATTTGTCATGCCCGCAGCCCAAAACCGCGCACTTTCCGCCGCTCTGCTCCCAACACACCTTGTGATACAACGTGCCGCACTGCGCGCATACAACCGGCTTGATTTCATCGCCATCCAGGTTGCCTTCCACTGCACTGGCGCAGATTGGGCAATGCAAACTCAGCTGATTGGCTTCGGTAATATCTTCGTCCGTGATTTGAATCAACGGCAGTTCTTGCTCGTCCATGATACTGTAAGCGTAATCTGATCTTTGTTGCAGGTCAAGTAACTCCTTAACAATTCATCCTGTAAATTCAGGGATGATTCAGAATCCAACGGGTTAAGCAAATAATTTATTAGGAAAACTTTGAAATCGCCCAACCCACAACACGCTACCATGAACCGGCCGCCCAATAGGGCCACGCAAAATCATGCCGGCTCACGCGTGATTTATAGCGGTCCCAGCAGAAAAAGCCGCTGGAACGCGCGCGTGGGTCTAATACAAAGGCAACATGCCAGATTTGGGTAAAAAAGGTCTGGTGAATAAAAAGGTCCATGCCGGAAAGAAAAATTCCAAACCCCGGATGCGTATGGTACCAACCCACCATAACGGCCGTTTCGTCCGGATATCGCTCTGCCAATGTATCATGGGCATTGCGCCAGCTTTCAGGCGTGTAAGTCACGCTGGCGCCTTGCATAAGCGTATGTTTGGCTTCGATGGCATCAATGATGTGGACTATGTAACGGCCGTCCGGCTGTTTTTCCGGGCGTGGGCCAATTAGAAAACCGGCCACCTCCCGATTTAGGCTGCTGAGCGCGTGAGCTTGCGAGGCGCGCAGCGCCGGTTCATCCACCAGGATATCCACTGCCGCCCAGGTGGGATTACCTCCCGGCAACTGCTGCCCGGCGACGCGTACGCGGGCTTTGCTGGGCTGGATATGCGGCATGGTTTCTGCCGGTTCAATTTTCGTCTCCGCCTTCTTTTCCTTTTCAATTTCAGGATAGACCGGTTCGGCATCCGCAACAGTAACATCGGGCGCAGCGTCTGCCGCCGCTTTTTCATCAACTGGTTGGGATTCGGAAACCGGCGGTTCTGCACCAGTTTCTGTTTCGACTGCGGCCTCTGCAGGGTGATCCTCATCCGATATGAGCGGCGTTGATTCATCAGCTACAAACGCACGCTCTTCTTCGTCGTCTTCCTCGGCTGGGGCCGGTTCATCCGGCAATAGAAGCATAAATTGCGACCAATCAGCTAACGGTTCATCCGGGCTATCCGAACGTATGACGCGGATGTTAACCTGTTCTTCCGAATCCAGGGCCAGCAAATTGATATTTTCATACGTATCCCACACATCTGCTTCCAATTCGGCTGCAAAAGTTTGCAAGTCGGTCAGGGTACATTCGCTCAATGGCAGGTATCGTTCGCCCACCGGCACAACATCTGCAGGAGCCAACGTAACGGTTAATGTGGCAGATTCATCTGATCCAGGTAAGGAAATGGTAATTAAGGCAGCATAAGTACGATCGTTTAATTCAGACATAAAGTGTATTTCGATTTGCGCAGCGCGTATCAAGAATGGATGCAGGGCAGCGTTTGATACGCAATGCGCATTAAATTTAGGGCGTCATTTCGAGCAAAATGGTACAGGGCGGCGAAGCGGGCAAAATGATATTATTGCGATCAACGGCCGACAGACGCACTTCATAAACGCCGGGAGGGAAGCTGGTTGTGTCCCATTGCGCCAGCAAACCTAATTTTGTGTCGCGCCTGACGCTGTTTAACAATGTCCAGGAGCCATTCTCACGCAGCCGGGTTTGGACTTGATAGCGCCCCGCATTCGGGTAAACGGCCGTTCCGTTCAGCTCGATTGTTGTTCCAATCTGTATGCGTTGCCCGGTTAAGGGCGTTAAAAAGCGTAAACGTGGATCGGGACAGGTCAGGGCATTGCTGTCGGCCAGCGTTTTATCCGCCAGGACGATGACGGTGTTTTCTAGTTGATTGACTTCGCGCGTCAGTGGAACGACCCAGCCAACGAGTAAAAAAAAACTGAGCAAAAAGCCTAAAGCGCCAATTGCAAAGCCCAGATACGGCCGCGCCGAAGGCAAACCGGGTCTTGCGTTGGGGGGCAGGTAAACTTCGTTGGGGTACGCCCGCTGCTGTTCTTCAGGGTAATAATCATAAGGATGATCCCAAACAGCGGTCTGGACGTAACGCCAGGGCAAAATAGATTCTGCCTGTCGATCAAGCCGTTCATAAAAACCGGGGTACGCTTTCAGATGACCGGCCTGCCAGCCGAATACGGCCGTTTCACGCCGCACCGGATCAACGACTAAACCAATATGCCAGGGCATGGTAAAAGCAGCCGAATGCACAACAACATCATCGCTGGAGTAAAACGCCCCCAGGTCCGGGTGCGTGTGGAACCAGCCGACAATATCCAGATTTGGATACTTCGCGGCGCGGTCTGTGTGCAACTGCGCCCAGGCATCGGCCGTAAATGTAAAATGCACCGGGCCATGATCTTTAGTCACAGCCGGCAGTCCCGCTTGTACATCCACGTAGAGGCGATCTTCATAACGAAACGCGCGACCCAAAAGCGCGCCGCCCAATTCGCAATCCAGGTTACTGCTGCTGTGGGCGGCAATTTGCTGCACGGCCGTTTGGGAAAACACGACCGTCACAGCGTCCGCCGGAACAGGCTGTCCGTGCAAACAGCAAGTTTCTGCCAGTTGGGGCGGTTTGCGGTTGGGGAGGTTTTTCACAGCAGCGGCGTTTTCCAGAGCAGCCCGATTTTCAGGCTGGGAAACGGCCGTTTCTGTCTGTTGTGATTCACTCTCCGAGAATGTTGATGCCGAAGTCATCTGGTTCCTCATCCCCAATAATAATCAGGTCGGCCAGCGACTGACCCTTTAGATCACGATCATCAACCGGAAAAAGAGTTTTATTGCGCAAAGCCCAGTTCGCCGCCTTTGAATTCATGGGGTCACGGGGATCATAATTTTTATATTGAACCATCTCGCCCAATGTCAACAACAGTTCATCCAGCGTTTTGGCAGGCCACCACGCGCCAATACAAACCGCGCCAGTTACATGGATATTAGGATGAAAAATAGGCGTCAACCATTTTAGCTGCGGCTGCTTCAAGGGGTATTCCGCGTGCAAATAGACGCTCACATCGTGAGCCTCCCGCAGCACCATACGCCCTGAGGGAGTTACTTTTTCAACCCCTTTACATGAAAAGCGAATTAAATACTTTTCGGGAGGGCTGCCCTCGGTACGCACAACCTGTATAAACTCACTGCGATTGACCAGGTCTTGAATACGCCGGTAGTCATTGCGAAGCCGCGTTTCGCGAATATCAAAAGCCATCAGTTTCCCTTAAAATAAAGAAAGTAGAACGTAATACGTCATTTAAGCACTACGATCTACATGCCATTCAATTCACAAACTATTCCGGTACAAAGCGTCAGGTGATTCACAGAGAATTTTTGAAAACAAACAATTGGAATTTTCTGTGAATTCCTCGGGGAAATCGCGAAATTTCCACCTTGTAGAACTTCATAATCTCTTCGCGGTTTACCTAACCTGCGGTCACCTCTGGGAATAGACTCAAAATATCGTCTTCCTTCACGCCGGCGTCTTGCAGTGATTCGTCATCCCCTAACCGTTTGCCGGAAGCACGATGATCCAGCCGATAGGTAATTGGATTGGCCCCCTGACTGGTGGGCAAACCCATACGGCTCACGAGCGCTGGAATAAGACGGCGCATAGGCACATCATTTGGTAATTCTACCGGGGTTTTCTTTGAGCCGGTTGGATCATAAATAATAACTTTGACACTAGCCATTTGTAAAAGCCTCCATGGTTTTTCTCAATAAAAGGTCACTAAGCATTACGCAAAACAAGGTTTTTTGTTGCGAAGTTCAGGTTTTGTTCAAATTTAGGTAAACCGCAGAAAATTCTTGAAAATAAGACGAGTTAGAAATCTGTGGTTTCGTCGAGGAATTGGCAGAATTTCTACAGCCTTTATTTTTGATTACTTTCTGCCAATTACCTAATTGAACTGTAAAAAATCGTTTTTGTCGCCGGTCAACTCGTAGTATACAACTTTCTCGCCGTTCCGGGCACGTATAATACTCAGAGGCGGCACATCAATTTCTAAGAGGGTACGCTCCAAAAAATCTTCCTCACCGGTAATACGATGCGTTAAGCGCATCTCTCGCTGTACGCCGGTAGCGGGCGAGGTTAATTGGTCTTCAGTTAAGCGCGCCATACGCTTGAAGACCGGTTCTTCTACGCCGGTTGATGGATCCACCATGCTGATCACAATTTCGTGACTGAACTCCAGCACGGCGTCAACACCAAGCTCCTCACGCGCCAGCGCCAGTAATTCAGACAATGTTATAGCCTCGGCAGTGAAAGCCGGCAGTTCAATTATGGGTTTTAATTCGGGATGGATCCGATCTGTGATGACGGGGTATTCCGTTTTATAAATATCATTTGTCAAGCCGTTAATCAGCAGCGCTTTGCCCGGTTCAACTTCCATGTTATGAATCAATTTGAGCGCTTCTTGGGTCTGAAATGCAGCCACGATTGATGCGCTGGTTGGGGTGGTGGGCACTTTACCCTGCAGGAGGTTTTGGCGCGCCAGCAAGGGGCAGGAATAGCGCAGGCTGATCATCTGGTAATCAAAATCAGTGAGGGTGCTTTCGTAATTGGCGCCGCGCCCCGGCCAGAAAACACGCACAATGCCCATCAATTCCTGGATAGCGCCATCAACCCAGGGACGGCCGACGGCCTGGCTAAAGCGGTCAATGGATAAACGCGCTTCGCGGTTGTCAAGACAGCCCACGATGGCGTCTACATGACGAAAAACTCCCAAACCCATCTCATAATTGATGTCGCCGTGCCACGTTTTGACATTGACGTCGGGGTTTAGTTCTTTTACAGATTCGGCGGCGGCGTCAACTTTACGACGGCCGTTATCATTTGCGCGAAACAATACCGAGCGGCTCAAATTGCTGTCTTCAATGGTATCAAAATCGACAATTAATAAATTGCCTATGCCCATTAAAGCAAGGTTTTTGAGCACCTCATTGCCCAGCGCGCCCGCGCCCACAACCATGACAGTTGCATTGCGCACCACTTCTTGCTGCCACCAACTTATATAACCAAAAGTGTGGTAACGGTCTGAATCGGGATCAGTAATAACAATCGTTTCGGTCATAACTTGTCTCTTAATTTTGTCACAATCGACTGTTTAAATTCAGGAAGGTCTTTCGACTGTGCAGCTACCCAAAGAATTGAGTCGTTGCACCACAATATCGTTTTACGCGACTGTGCCTGTTTGTCAATTGATTTACGTGAAATACACACAGAAAGTTGCATGTTTTACATGGAAATAAGGATTACTTTCGTGACTATTCAGGACATAACAGGAACACAAAGGACAGACGGAGTTTCCCGGAGAAAGGAGAATTTGTTCATCATTTTACCACTAATTGAACGAATCGTAATGCCCGAAAAAGGCAATCTCTTCATTCTCTCCCTAAATCTCTGTGCCTTCTCCGTGAATCTCCATGTAACTTTCAATACCTGAATAGTACTTACTTTCTTTGTAACGTGGAAATGAAGATTTGGGTCACATACAAAGCGCCGTGAGGATCAAACGCCGCGCCGATGCCGACATGTGTCCAGATCGGATTCAGCAAATTGCCGCGATGGTTTGTCAGGCGTCGCGGCTGGCGCATATATGCGTTGTGGATGGCATAGATACCCTGATCGCCAAAACTGGCATCGCCATAAACCACACCAATATTTTCGCCGCAGGCCATGTAGCGGATGTTCATCTGGTCAATACGCTGCCCGACTTTGTGACCTTCAGGCGTCATATGGCTGACGTATTGGCGCTTGAGCATGTCGGCGGCATGACCCCGGGCAACCGCTGCCAGCCCATCATGCCAGCGCAAATTAGGATTGCCTATCCAGCCGGGCAAATGCTGCTGCCGCGCGTTGTTAAGGAGGCCGAACATCAATGTTTCCAGAGCAATCAATTCCGGCGTGTTGCTCGCTGCGGGTTTGGCCGGAGCTAAATCATCCGGCGTAATACGAAAACTGACCCCCTCAAGCGGCGGCTGTTTGGGTTCTACCAGCAAATCCTGGGTGCGAATAGTCAATACTTGTGGCGTTGGCGGCGTTTTCTGCGCCTGCTGCAAGGCTTTTTCAATATCGTCAGGGGTGAGTATGAGCCTGTCAGCCATGCAAAATACGGGTCAGTAGAGTAATTTATATGCTCTAAAACTGTTTAACAATCAGCTTTTGTCAGGGATTCAACTGCCGGTAAAAAGGCAACACAAACTGGGTGCGGTCAGCGTTGAGCGTAATGGATTTGCGCTCAACCTCACGGTCCATTTCACGCGGCCAGGTCACATCCACGTCATAGGTAAGGCCAGAGTGCAAGGGGACGGGCAGTTCACAGGTGAAACGGCCGTCCCGGTTTGTCGTTCCCGCTACATGACTTTTAATGCCCTTGCAGTGTACGCGCACCTGCAAGCCATACAAACCTGGCCCGTCGGGATATTCCTGCACAACCACGCGCAGTTTCGTGGTTTTCATCGCTTCCTTTTTGCGAGCAAATTTGCGCTGTACCGAGCGCGAGAATTGGGCATTCGGCGCGGCCACATTGCCGGTCGGCTGTGGGGTAACCACATTTGCCGACGCGGTTTGGGCGGCGGGCTTCACCTGCTCCGGTGTGATCTGGATCGCCGGCTGGCGCATTGGCGTTGATTCAGACGAATCGAGATCATCAGTTGTGATTTTGATTGGATCGCCGCGGGTAACGGCCGTTACCGTTTCATGCGCCGGCTGCTGTGACTCATCAACATCCAGTTCCAGCGTCTCACGCGCCACTTCAGGATAACGCACCGGAACCGGCGAACGGTAATAGGGCGGCAGCGGAGCCAGCGTGTTCGGGGCCGGCGGCATTTCATCCAGAGAAGGGGCGCCGTGTTGGGCAGCCGCAGCGTCATAGGTAAGTTGTCGGCCCAGCTTATCACGTTCCGTGGCGCTGCGCTGAACCTGCTGGCGAATAAAATACGCAGCCCGTTTTAACACCTGGCCGGCCGGACTGTAGGGATCGGGCGGGGATGCAGGATCAAGTTGATACAGTGGATATTCGCTCCTCCAGGCAAATGCGGCAATGGAAAGCGAGAGCCAATTAATTGCAGCGGGTGGAGATTCAACCGCAGCGGCGGCGCTGGTGGCCGCCAGGGCTGCGACTTCTCCATCTTCGCCCAGGCCGCTGCTTTCAAGCAAATCAAACAACGCAATACGAACGGCCGTTTCCTGAAAATCTCCGGTTCCAACCAGGCGTTCAAAACTGTGACGCGTCGGATCATCTAACAAGTCAGTCGCGCGCAAGAGCGCCTTGGCGCGTGATTCGGTAAAATCAGGCGCCGGTTCTTCACTTTTATTTAAATCGGAAATCAGCCAGGTCGTCAGGCGCTGGGCAAAAGTGGCCAGACGCGCCAGGTCGGGCTGTGTTTGAATCAATTTTAAGGCAGAATCCTGCATCGTCTCGCTCCTCAGGAGTAGTCTCGTAGTCTGTCAGTTCATCCTCTTATAGTCAACAGAGCCATGTTCAAAAAGCGTGCGCCGCGTTCAGACCCGATATACGATCTGAGCGCCGCGCACAACACAATCAACTTAGATAGGCATACTTGTTTCCAACTTATGCAACCCTTCCCAGGTGTGCATCAATGCTTCCAAATCGGAAACTGATTCAAGATCAACTTCCATCGCAGTGCGCAGTTCTTCGCTGTGCAGGTTGCGATCATGCTGTTTGAGCATTGGCTTCAACAAACAGTTGATGAAATCACGCTCGGCGCGGGTCGCTTCCAGCCAGAATAAGCGGCGCAGACGCGGCAGCAGTTCATCGTCGCTAAACAGATCTTGAATGATATTGCCAAAAATACGATTCACTTTGACAGAAACTTCATCCAATCGGTCAACATAGCTCATTTCCAAATCAGCCGCGCTGGGCGTTGCTTTTTCATCACCCAAGAAGCTGATATCAAAATCAGGTTGCGACGGGACAGCCGGCTCATCCAAAATCGTGATCGCTATTTCTTCCTCAACTTCAACCGGCTCGTTCCGCAGCGACATTGTTGTTGCTGCTGGGGGCCGGCATCATTTGGGCCAATTCTTCACGCACCGCTTCGGGTCCATACAGCGCCACATCCAGCAGCCGTTCATTCGTCGGCAGCGCCAGTTCGCGTTCGCCTGCTTCCAGGCGCGCATGCACCGAGCGATCCGGCTTCATCAGTTCATACATCGTCGCCTGCTGGCACACGTGTTGGAAATTACGTCCAATGCGCCCGACCAGCGCGCTGTAGGTTTCTGAAAGGTCGCCGCCCGGTTCTCCAGGCAGCGTAAAAGCATATTCCTGGCCGTAGGCGGCGCGCTCCAGACGGGAATAAATCTCGTGCGCTTCCAACGTGCGCTGTAGTTCGGAAGCCATCACATCCGCCACTTCCGGCATAAACTTGGAAACCGATTCCTGCATAATCAGTTCAACCTGGAACAGGATGCGCTTGATGGGAATTTCGATGCCGCTGGTGCCCCAGATCAGGTTATCATAGGTCACATCGCGGTCGTCCCAATATTCCGTGCCATAGCTTTCCAGCAGGTTATCAACCTCACGCTGGATGGCGTCCTGCACCATGCCCTGCACGCCGTTTAAAGTGGGGCGCAGTAAGTTGCGGAAGCGCTCATCCGTGTTCGTACGGGCGCTCAGTTCCAACAGCGCGTTATGGAATGCGCGCGGTAAATCCTTTTGCTGGCGCAGCAAAATGTTTTCAAAGCGGCGCTCCTGCAATTGTTCCCAACTGCTGGCAAAAGGCGGCTGCACGCCGCGATGGGCAAGCTGTTTTTCATAGTAGAAGCGCAGCGCCTGTAGAGAATTGCGTATGCGGGTTGAGGCTTCGCGCAGTTGGCTGCGCACGCGTTCTGTTTTAATGAACGTCACCAAACGGTCGCGCAGCAGCGGCACTTCACTCAATTTGAGCAGCGCTTCTTTGGTATCCGGTTCAAAGGGATCATCCCGATTCACCAAGCCTATTTGATCCTTGAAAACCTTAAGGATGCGTTCGGTCTCGCTGGCAAATTCAGAGGGAGCGTTGTCCGGGTCTTGCAAATACACAGCAGGCGGGGCCATGACCAGGAAATAGGGCCGGTTGTGGCCGCGGTCACTATAGCGTTCCCAATAATTGGGCGCTATATACCGGGTGACTTCCTTAACTTCTAATTCTGCTTCCGGCAGACCGGAATTGAGGCGATCAAAAGCCTGGCGCACGTTGCCGCCATTGACCGCCAGGAAAATCTTCGAGGCGGCTTCGTCCAGGTCACCGCCGGAGAGGCCAAAAAGCCGATTTTCTTTGATCCAGTTCACGGCCGAAAGCGATTTCATTTCGTCCACGCGCTGGCGACCGGCGTCGGTGACGAGTACAATCATGGCGTCTTCGCGTTTCATCTCTTCCAGCGTGATCGCTTCATGCAGCTTCATGCCGGCGCCCAGGCCAGGTACATCAACGATGCGCAAATAGCCGTTCATCAAAAGATTGGGCATACCGGGACGCGGGTGAATCTTGAAGGTAGCGGACTTGATCAGGCGGATCTGGCGCTGATTGCTGCCCTTGAAGCCATCCTCACGCAGATGTTTGTATGAATTTTCGTCTTCCAGGGCAAGGCTTTGGGGCGGCGGTGTTCCCGCTTTGAACAGTTCTTTGTTATTTTCAAAGGAAGCGATACAGTCTAACAAAATCTCCAGATATTCGTCACGTTCGGTCTTGGCGTTGTCTTTGCCCTCTTCCATGACCGCTTTGATGTCATCCTCGGCCTGGCCGCGCTCACCGTCGTTGGTGATGTCGAAGCCTTCGATTTCGGCCAACTGGCAGAGGCGGCGCACGCGTTCGGCAAATTCGTCGCGGCTCCAATAGGTGAGTACAAGGGATTCTGCTTCGCCTTCATCAGCCTGTTCAATATAAACGATGGTGCCGGTAACGGCCGTTACCGCACCGGTCGGCAGCAAATTGCGGCCTAATAAGCCGTTAATCAAAGTGCTTTTGCCAACGCCGGTTCCGCCAAAGAAAACCAGCGTATAGGTACGCTGGGCTAAAATCTTTTGCGCCTCGTCAACGCTAAACTGCGCCTGGGGCACGGCGCGAATCAAATAATCGCGCGTATTATCAATGGTTCGCTGTAATTCTATCCAGGTTTCCACCTGCGCCGGACTAATATGCGGCAATGTTTCAAGCGAGTTTTTAAGTTCTTCGTATTTATCTATTTTCTGAGGACTCATTACCTACTTCCTTTCACAATCGGGTTTGGGTTTAGCTACACATATATGATAGCAAATATGTCAATGGGTTTACGCTAATCTCTATTACGTGTCACTGAAAAAAAGGTTGCAGGCAAACCGCCAAAAGTACTTACAAAATAGACATATCAGGAATCTGCGGTTTCCTTGTGGAATTCCCACAATCATTTCCACATGAGTCCCGCTTGATTTAAGACGCCAAATATGCTAACCTAGCAACGATAACGCAGTGCGTCATAACGAGCATCATGAAAAACGAACAACTAAGGTACACTTTCAGATCAAAAACAGGCCAGGAAATTCGCGTGCGTCCTATGCGCGCAGAGGATGGGCCTGTGCTTGTGGATGTCTTTGAACATATGAGCCCACAAAGCCGCTATATGCGCTTTCAACAAACGGTTGATCACGTCAGCAAACAGCGCATAGAGGAAGAAGCGCACCGCATCGTGCTAGCCGATCTGGCAAAAAATCATGGGTTAATCGCTTATGCAGACCTGCCCCACCAGGTTGACGTGCCCGTCGGCGTGGCGCGTTGGGTAGAAATTAATGCGGATGAAGCTGAAGTCGCCATATCTGTGCGCGATGATTTTCAAAATCAGGGCATCGGCTCGCAGTTGATGCAATATCTTGTTAAGGAAGCGGCCGAGGCGGGCTACAAAAGATTGAGCGCCAGCATTCTCAATGCAAACCCGGCGATCTGGTCTGTGTTTGCTCACCTGCCCTATGTGGTTATCCGTACGCCGGTGAAAAATGGCTCCGAGGTGATTATTGCCTTGAATGCGCCGCGTTATCCTGATGAAGAACTATTTGCGCAGGATCTGCATTTGCATTGACGCCAATATTGGATATCACTGCCCTAATTTCCTCAAAATTCAAAAATATTAGGGCGGGGGCAGTGGCGTCGTGGTTTTTATCAATGTTGGCGTCGGACTGGGACCAGGCGTGGGGGAAAGGTAAACGCGAAGTATCAAGGGCAAATGCTCGCTATTCACAGGCGTGGGCGTTGGCGTAGATGTACTTCCAGGCGAGGGCAGCGGCGTGGCCGTGATAAGCGCCTGCGGCAGCAGCGACGTTGATGGTGGCGGCCAGGTTGGTGTGAAAACGGCCGTTTGGGCCTCGATCCCCCTTGCAGCTAAGGCCGTAGCGAAAAAGAATCCACCCAAAAACATGAATATGACCGCGGTGATTGGTAAATTATCGCTTTTCTTACCCATACAGCCTCCCATGAATAAACAGGACCCATTAACCTACCGGTTTAGCAGCAAGTTGCCGTAGGGATCAACGGCCGTTTCCCAGCCAGGCGGAATCACAGTCGTTGTATCATACTGCGCCACAACAGCCGGCCCCACAAAACGCATCCCTGCTTGGAGCCGCGCACGGTCAAGCAGGTTTGTTTGCTGTGGGCGGCGGTCAAACCAGACCTGTTTCTGGCCAATAACGGCCGTTCCGGCGTCTGCTTTTCCCAGTTCCTGGCGCGTTAATTGGGGTACTCGTTGCGCGACCACGGCCGTTAACCGCAGCGTCACGATCTCCAGCACAACCTCATCACGCCGGTAGCCAAAACGGCTCTCGTGCGCCGTATGAAACGCCTCTGCGACGCCATTTCCATCTTCAAATTCCAGCGAAAAAGGAATGGTTAACTCGTGCGACTGGCCGGCATAGCGCATATCTAAACCAGCTTGCAGCGAAACGCCTGCGGCGGCATGTCCTTCGGCCGTCATGTCGGCCAGCGCGCGCGCCGCCAGCGGGGCAAACTGCTCATCAAGCCAGGTTTGCAGTTTACTATCCCAGGTAGTCACCCGGCGCAAATTTGTGCGCGAATAATCTTTGGTAGGCGCGGCAGCCAGCATTCCTAACGCCGACAGCACGCCGGGCGCCGTGGGAACAAGCACGCGCGGAATTTGCAGACTTCGGGCCAGCTCGCAGGCGTGCAGCGGGCCGGCGCCGCCAAACGCCAGCAGCGTAAAGCGACGTGGATCATGGCCACGCTCGACCGAAATACGCCGCATGGCGCGTTCCATATTGGCATTGGCGACCTGAATAACGCCCCAGGCCGCTTCTTCAAGCGTAGCGGCGCCCATAGCAGCAGCCAGAGGCCGGCAGGCGACCCGCGCCGTCGCCATATCCAAATGCATCTCGCCGCCCAGAAAATGCCGGGCGTCCAGCCGGCCCAACAGCAGATTTGCATCGGTCACGGTCATACGCGCTGCGTCAGGGTTTGTGGCGGATGATGAAGATGTGATGGGGACACGGCCGTAACAGGCCGGGCCAGGGTCAGCGCCTGCGCTTTGGGGGCCGACGTGTAAAACGCCGCCCGCATCCACATACGCCAGACTGCCGCCGCCCGCTCCCACGGTGTGAATGTCGATTATTGGCAGCCGCAGCGGCATTCCGGCAATTTCGCCCGCAGCAGTCGCCGGCAGGCGGCCCGGACACAGCGCTACGTCGGTGCTGGTGCCGCCCATGTCAAAGGTAATCAGATCCGTATAACCGGCCTGCTCTGCCACAAAGCGCGCGCCCACAACACCGCCCGCCGGACCGGAAAGCGCCGTACGCGCCGCTTGCGCGCCGGCCATTTGCGCGCTTATCACGCCGCCGTTGCTTTGCATGATAGTTAACCGGCGCGCGCCTAAACCGGCCGACAGCCGCGCCAGATAACGACTCATCAGCGGCGCAACATAAGCGTTGATAACGGTTGTGGATGTACGCTCATATTCCCGATATTCAGGCAGGATGTCAACGGAAAGAGAAACGTGCAACGGCCGTTCCCGCCTCGAGCGCGCCCACGACAACAAAAATTCACCAATCTTTCGCTCATGAGTAGGATATAAATAGGAAAAAAGCAGGCACACGGCCACTGATTCAATCTCGTCACGCGCCATCTGCTGCAAAATTGGCGTTAAACCATCCAGGTTGAGCGGCTGCAAGACTTCTCCGGCAGCGGTCACGCGCTCATCTATCTCAAAACGCCAGGCGCGCGGAACCAGCGGCGGCGGTTTTTGGGGCACAAGCGCATACAAATCAGGCCGGTTCTGGCGTCCTATGGCGAGTATATCGGCAAATCCGGTGGTTGTAATTAAGGCTGTGCGCGCGCCGCGCCTTTCCAGCAGCGCGTTGGTGGCGACAGTCGCGCCATGCACAACCTCGGCCTGAAGCGGCAGTTGCAGATGATCTACACCGTTTAAAATGGCTGCGGATGGGTCATGAGGTGTGCTGAGATGTTTGAAGATGCGGAAACGGCCGTTTTCATCCAGCCAGACAAAATCGGTAAAAGTTCCACCCGTATCAACACCTAATCGAATCATATCGTTGGTCCTGCAAACAAAAAGCCGGGTTTCGCAAAAAACCCAGCTTAATCTTACCGCAAATTCAGGTTTTACTCGACGGTTTTTTCAACCAGACCTTTGTTGGTAAATTCCTGGTAGGCCAGGGTAACCGTCGTGGAGCGGAAGGAAACGAACAATGCGTTGATGGCTGCGCCAATCAACCACATAAAGAGAATGCCGCCGCACAACACGATCACGTCGCCGGTCTGGATGGTTTGAGCGCCGAAAAAGCGCAGTAACATGGGGCCAAATGTGACGGCCGCCACCGGGATAAAGATTGCGAACAGGACGGCAGACACCAGTATGCTTAACAACAGGAAGACAATCACCAGAATGGCAACCGGGCCAACATTGGCTTTGATGACTTCCCAACCGCGGCTGATGCTGTTGAAAACGCCTTTACCTTCCAATATCAGCGCGCGCTGCGCAAAGGGATAGATAATGGAAATGATCGCGAATAGAGGGATGAAAAGGCACATCAGGCAGAAAATACACAATACAAGCGTGCTAATGCTGCCAAACACACCGGCCATATTGTCGGCGTCGCCTGCGCTAACGGCCGTTGCAATGCCTGCGCCTAGCGTCAGGGCCAAAACAATCGCTACGGCCAGGCCCAGTACAAAAAATATACCAAACATCACCAGGTTCAGCCCAACCAGGCTCCCCAGCTTATGCCATCCGGCCGACAACGCATCGCCCAAACTCACCTTTTCACCTGCATCCAGACGAGAAGCGGCGTCAATCATGCCGCCTTGCGCCGTCAAGCGCAACAGCCAGAACACAATGGCCACAACGAAAGCAACACAAATCAATAACAAGATAACGGCGCTAAAGGCAATCCAGAATTCCTCCATGCGCTGCGCAAATAGCGCGCCAAGCTGCGGGTCAAAGCGGTCCAGAGATGCGATATCACCAGAATCCATCTGATAATTGACATTATTGCCGCCGCCGCCGCTGCTGGTTCCGGTTCCTAATGCGGCCAGAAAGCCCAAAAAAATCATAAACTTGTTTTTCCAGACAATGTTCCAAGAACGCCGGAAGAGATCACCATAATCCATTTCATTAACCTCCTAACAATTCGTTTTGCAGCCGGTAATCGAATAGTCGCGTCATCAAGTTGTCTTGTTCAAGCTGCTTGATGAATCGGCCGCTTGCGCAAATTTCACCCAATTTTTGTAACGCTTCAAGCTCAATGCAGATCGTTTGACTCCGCCCGATCTGTGCTTGAAAAACTGCGCTGCTAAGCAGACGCTGTTTATGTCTTTCTAATATAATCAATATACGCAGATTGGGTGCGTTTGGTTGTAAGAAATTGGGGAGATTGGCGGTTTACCTATTCCCACTCAATGGTTCCCGGCGGTTTGGAGGTAATGTCCAGCACGACGCGGTTGACGCCGGCGACTTCGTTGACAATGCGCCGGCTGACGCGGGCCAAAAAATCGTAGGGCAGGCGCGCCCAATCGGCGGTCATAAAATCTTCGGTGGTGACAGCACGCAGCGCAATGACTTCCTGATAGGTACGGCCGTCTCCCATAACTCCCACGCTTTTCACCGGCAGCAGTACAGCAAAGGCCTGCTGCGTATCCTGCCGCAGCATTTCCGCCTGGCGCAGTTCCTCCACAAAAATGGCGTCGGCGGCGCGCAGCCGTTCCAGCCGCTTCCAGGTGATTTCACCCAGGCAGCGGATCGCCAGCCCCGGCCCGGGAAAAGGCTGTCGCCAGATGATGCTGTCGGGCAAGCCCAAAGCAGTTCCGATACGGCGCACTTCATCTTTAAACAACTGTCTGAGCGGCTCGACCAGTTCAAAATCCATGTCGTCCGGCAGCCCGCCGACATTGTGGTGGGTTTTGATGATGTGCGCATCTTTTTTATCCTTGCCGGCGCTTTCAATCACGTCGGGATAAATCGTACCCTGCGCCAAAAAGTCGATCTGGCCCAGTTTTCGCGCTTCACGCTCAAAAATACGTATAAATTTTTCACCGATGATACGTCGTTTTTGTTCCGGATCGGTGACGCCTTCCAGCGCTTCCAGATATTCTTCGACCGCATTGACAGCGACCAACTGCATGCCTTGCTCGCGCTCAAAAGTTTCGACGACCTGCAGCGCTTCTCCCTTGCGCAACATACCGTGGTCGACAAAGATACAAGTTAGCTGGTCACCGATGGCGCGATGGATCAGCGCGCCCGCCACGGCCGAATCGACGCCGCCGCTGAGTCCCAACACAATACGGCCGTCGCCTACCTGCGCGCGAATGGCAGCTGCTTCGGATTCGATGAAATTAGCCGGGGTCCAATTTGCGCCGCAGTCGCAAACAACATGCACAAAATTACTCAACAGCGTACGGCCCTGTGGCGTATGCACAACCTCGGGATGAAATTGCACCGCGTAAACCTGTAGCGCCGCGTCCGCTGCGGCTGCAAATGGGGAGTTGTTAGTGTGCGCCAGGGGTTGAAAACCGGGCGGCAGCTTCTCCACCTTGTCGCCATGACTCATCCAGACCTGCTGCAAATGCGCAACCTCATCCATCTGCCAGCCGCGAAACAGGGGATTATCTACGTCGTCAATCCATAATCCTGCCGGCCCATATTCTCGCCGCCGGCTGCCGCTGACGCGACCGCCCAGACGATGGGTGAGAAGCTGCATACCATAACAAATGCCCAGCACGGGTACGCCGCTGGCGAGTACATAATCAGGAAGTGCAGGAGCGCCGTCATCATAAACGCTGTTTGGCCCGCCGCTGAGAATGAAGCCTTTGGGATTATGCGCCAGGACATCTTTGGCGGGCGTGCGCCAGGAATAGAGTTCGCAGTAAACGTTGGCTTCACGCACGCGGCGCGCAATTAGCTGTGAATATTGAGAGCCGTAGTCAAGAACAATTATGGCGTCGTGCTGCATTGGTACAAACCGCATCTCCCGTCAACAGATACAAAATCTGACATAACCATCACGAATCTCACGCATAATGTCCTGTTATTTGTGTCATTCTTGTTTAAACCTATAATCCAGCGAGCCTGGTAGTTTGCTATTCAGGCGACCACGATGCGGCCGTCGCTCATGTCAGTGATAATGGCCATGGATTCGATGGGCACACGCCAATGATCCAGAACGACGCGCCCGCCTTCGAAACTTTTTTCCACCACGGTAGCAATGCCGACCAGGTCAGCTCCCGCATTGGCGACAATGCGCGCCAGGGCGTCGATGGTGCGACCGGAAGCAAGAAAGTCATCTACGATCAACACGCTATCACCTGCATGCAAAAATTCCGGCGACACCATGAGCATCACTTCGCCCCCTTTGGTGTGGCTGGGAGCTGCGTCAACATAGACCGGCTCCTGCATCGTTATTGGTTTATGTTTGCGGGCATAGACTACGGGCAAATTGCCCAGCGCCTTGCCGGTCATCACGGCCGGGATGATGCCGCTGACCTCGGCAGTCAAAATGAGGTTGGGCTGTGTATTTGCAAACCGAGCCGCGATTTCCTGTCCGACCGCTTCCATCAGGGCTGCATCGATCTGGTGATTGAGAAAACTGTCAATTTTAAGAATTCCACGTCCCAGATTGCTGCCTTCTTGCAAAATTCGCTGTTTTAAAGCTTCCATTTATCTCCTCGTAAATCGAAATTCCAGTTCGATACCCGCTTTGGAAAATCGCGCTGCGGTTTTCCTTCATGCAGCGCATATCGTCCCCTCCAACAATTGTGGGCTGTGATTGTAAAACGGATGTGGTGATTGGTAAAGTGAAATGGAAACGGCCGTTGCCATCACCCTCTGCGCCACTTCGACCAAAACACTTTCCAGGCAAAACGCGGCAACGCCAGCATACGACGCCAGCGCCACGGTTCATGAACCAAACGATGCAGCCATTCCAGCCCCAAACGCTGCATCCCCTGCGGCGCACGAATCGCTCTGCCGGTTACAAAATCCAAGGATCCCCCTACGCCGACAGCCACGCGCACCGTCTCCAAGCTCTCACGATTGCGCGCAATCCATTTATCCTGCTGGGGCGCGCCATACGCCACAAAGAGCATGTCGGCCCCGCTGGCGTTAATTTGCGCCACGATGGCCGTGTTCTCTTCCAGCGCGGGCGAACCGGCATAGGTTCCGGCAATCATCAACTGCGGGTACCGCCTTTGAAAAACCTCCGCAGCGGCGGCGGCCACACCAGGCGCTGCGCCCAGTAAAAACAAGCGCCATCCTTCCTGCGCAGCCAACTCCGCGAGGTTGTAAACCAGCTCCGAGCCGGGCACGCGCTCCTGCAGCGGGCGGCCTAACCAACGTGAGGCGTAAAGCAGCCCTACGCCATCGGGAATGCAAAGATCGGCCTGGTTTAGAATGGAGAAAAATTCGGCGTCCTGCTGGGCAGCCATCACAAATTCCGGGTTCACAGTGGCAATTTGGTGCAATCGGGGCGTTTGCATAAATTGGCGCACAAGCTGTAAAGATTGTGTTGTCGTGATCTGGTGTACAGGAATGCCCAGGATATCTATGTGCTGCGGGTTTATTAGAGAGGATGTCATTCTGGAATTACGTAATTACAATCGTAAGCGCCATTAGTAAGTTTAAGCAAAGGTTGTTTTTAACTTTTCAAATTTGAATCGTAAAAAGCTATTGCTTCTGCAAATCGTTTCCTGAATAAAAAGTTGTTTGTGAACGATTCCTTGGTTAAACAGCAGACATTTCATCCGAACTGTCAGATAACCGTAGCGGTAAATGTATTGTGGATATTGAAGAAACACAAATTGAACCAGAGGATAAGAGCAAACCCGTCATTACACGACGCGCGTTTTTGGCTTTATTTGCTGTGACTGCGGGAACGGCCGTTGTCGTTTCCCGGTTCGGGCCGGGGGGATATAATCCTAATAAATGGACAGCAAATAAATTAAAGGCTGCACTGCCCTCCAATTTTAAACGCTTCATTCTCACAAATAATGCCTATCCTACCGCCAACAGCACAGTCACGACCTTTGCTTATGGCATTCAATTTCCCAACAAGCATTGTCTGGTTCTCTGGACAGATGCATCAGCTTTGCAGGAATATGACTCGCTTGAACACGTGCAATCCGCCGCCAAGAACAAGGGGACTCACGTGGTCTGGATGTACTAACCAGGTAATCAGGTCTTGCCCTGTTCTGAAATCTTGTTTGACCAGGCTTCTAATTCATCCTCCGTTAAAAAACCGTCTGCGCCGCCCGTCCCACCAATTTTATAGGAAGCAAAGATCATCGCTTTGGAAACGGCCGTATACGCATCCCCCGTCCTGTTATAAAAATGGTTAAAAGCAGAAAAAAGCGCATCTCCCGCGCCAATTGAATTTACCACCGGGCGCGTAAACACAGCCGGAATCCGCTCCAAAAATCCATCTTCCTTAACAGCCAACAAGGCGCCTTCTTTACCCAAACCAATCACAATAATCGCGGTTCCATAACGATTTTGGATTTGTTGCGCCCATCGCTCCGGGCTGCACGGCAGCAATTCATCACTCATAAACAAAATATGCGCGGCTGCCATAAAATCCTGATTGTAATCATCTTCCAAATCAGCAATTGTGTGTACATCAGTCGCAATTACCTTGCCGGCCTGGCGCGTCTGCTGCAGAAACGGTCGATTGAAATTAATATTACACAACACCGCCAACGAACTGGTCTCTAAAGCAGCAAAAAACTTTTCAGGCGGATAAACACACTCCTGAATAGCCTTCAAATCCGTATGTATCTGGCGTTTGCCGGTCCGATCAAAAATAATCACCGATTGAGCCGTTTGCGGCATCATTTCAAGGACAAAGTCAGAGCCAATACCATGTTCAACAAGGCTCTCGCCAACTAATCTTCCTGCTAAATCACTCCCAATCAATGACAACAAACTTACCTGGTTACCCAGAATTGATAAAGCCTTGGAAATATTATAGCCTACACCCGACATAGAACTTTGTACCCCGAAGAATGGGAATCTAACCGGCTCGTAGGTAAGCGGAAACGTGTCCACCTGTAATGTTGTTTCAAGATTAATCAAACCAGAAACCAATATTTTTTGATGCATACATCCTCCAGCAGCATAGGTAATTCCCAGAAAGGTTTTTGAATTCCCATGAAACGAAATCTGGGAATTATGAACAAATGGTTTTTTTTAATAATTGATTCCCAATAAATCCAATATCTATGTTAAAATCTGGAAAATAGTTTATTGGTCAAGTAACAATTGCGTCAACATAGCTGGATTAACATAATAGAACAACGTTGGAAGAGGTAGTAAACATTGAAAAATTTCAACAACATCGAACAGTTAATGATCTGGCTCAATGAGCACAACATTGACACCTCAAGGTGGGGCATAGGCAAAGCCAAAAC
Organism: uncultured Chloroflexia bacterium; assembly: GCA_963701435.1. Taxonomy (GTDB): domain Bacteria; phylum Chloroflexota; class Anaerolineae; order Promineifilales; family Promineifilaceae; genus JAACFF01. The sequence continues at coordinate 341,696 of CAVPAL010000008.1, forward strand.
GCTCCAGAATTTATGGGATGAATATATAAAAGGCGAAGTCATATTTGAAGGTCCCCCGCCCTTACGAACCGTCGAAGTCGTCCAGGTTATCATCCGCCGCGGCAGCCGGATTCTTTTAGAAGTCGAGCAAGAGTTTGGGAATGCTCAAAAGCGATCACGCAACCTGCCTCCTTCTGAAAAGTTAAAAGCTGGCGAGAATTACATCTCGGCAGCAGTGCGTTGTTTAAATGAGGAGCTTGGTTTAAAACAAGCCGAAATCGCCTTTGTTGGCTCCGGCTACGAAAAGATCGAGACGATAACAGAATCCCCCTCTTACCCAGGTTTGCAAACACGTTATACATTTCATTCTATTGAAGCCGTTGCCAAAGGGCTGCCTGAGAAAGATTTTTGGCGCGAAAATACAACCCATATCAATGGCGATCCCGTCAAGCGCCATCTATGGGCCTGGCAAGCCAAAACCAAACTCATGCATCTGCCGACTTGAATAATTGTTTGGGCGAAATACCCACAGCGATAACGCCAATTAATCCCAAACTAATCATCCAGAACATCTCTTGGAGGTGTAACAGCACGGCATACGCCGTCAGGCTGGCTGCGTCAAAACCAACAGTCGCTAAAGGAACAACCACAGAAGCATGAAATATACCCGGCTGCGTGGGCGCAGATGGAGGCGAAAACGCCAACGCCCCTAGAGAAACAGCCAGCCATTGACTTTGTGGAAAGCCATCCTGCAGCGACATTAAGGTAAAAAGGAAAAAAAGCCAGAAAAACGTCCAGCTCAAAATAGACCAAAACATCACCTGCGCAAACAATCGCGGTTTGGAAACAAGAGACAAGTTATCCAACATTTCTGTTAATGAACGTTGGGCGCTCTCTTCTGTAACGCGAGGAATACGCGCCAACAGCTTTGTGCCATATCTCACGGTGCTTTCGCGCCTGTTCAGCAGCAGCGCAATGCCGCCAAAAGCCAGCAAAACAACCCCAAAACCGGCCACCAATGTTCCAGTTGAAATTTGCAAGCCCGCGCCAATTAAAACTGCTCCTACCAAGGCCAACATACGCATGATTTGTTCAAACAGGCGTTCCACAACAAAACTGGATGTTGACGCCGTATAACTTACCCCGCCACTATGGCCCATCACAACAATACGCAAGGCATCACCGCCGCGAAAAGGGATGATAATGTTACCCGCATGACCAATGTTGCAGGCATGAAACGTAAACGTCAATCCAGGTATATTGCCCAAAAGCAGCCGCCAGCGCACAGCAAAAAAAATCAAGCCGATAATCAGCATCAACGACGCCAGCGCTAAAAATCCATAATTCGCTGTTCCAAGCTGTTTGATTACTGCATTAATGTCTACAAATAATAAAAAAACAGCAATGATCAATACGATCACAACCAAAACGCCCAAAATACGGCCGATATTATTGCGTGTTTCTGTCATTTACGGATTCATACGATTCAATGTACGCGCATAGGGAATGGTCTGGCGAATGTGATCGATACCGCAAATCCAGGCCACGGTACGCTCCAGTCCCAACCCAAAGCCGCTGTGGGGCACGCTGCCAAAGCGGCGCAAATCGACATACCATTGGTAATGTTCCAACGGCAGTTCATGTTTCTCAATGGCTGCAACCAGAACGTCAGGATTGCTCATGCGTTCACTGCCGCCAATAATTTCTCCGTAACCTTCGGGCGCAAGCAGGTCTACACTTTTACACACTTCAGGACGTCCCGGCCAGGGTTCCATATAAAATGCCTTGATCTGTGTGGGATAGCCATAAACAAAAACCGGGTGGTCAAATTGCTGCGTCAATTCCGTTTCATGCGGCGAACCAAAATCATCACCCCACTCAATTGCAAGTTGTTCTTTTAACGTTTCGTCATCGGTGGCTTCACGAATAGCTAAAATGCGCTCAATGGCTTCATCATAGCTGATACGCGGGAACGGCGCCTGGACATTTTCGAGGAAGCTGATGTCTCGCTCCAACAGTTCTAGTTCTGCGCGCCGTTTTTCCAAGCGTTGTCTGCACTATATAGGTGACAAATTCTTCTTCAAAAGCTATCAGGTCGTCCAGGTCATAGAAAGCCATTTCTGGCTCAACCATCCAAAATTCAGCCAGATGGCGGCGGGTTTTGGATTTTTCAGCGCGGAAGGTTGGTCCAAAACAGTAAACTTTGCCAAAGGCCATAATATTGGCTTCATTGTAGAGTTGGCCGGTTTGGGCCAGGTATGCTTTTTCTTCAAAGTAATCTACTTCGAAAAGCGTACTGGTGCCTTCTGCGGCAGCAGGGGTGATGATGGGGGTATCAATGTTGAGGAATCCGTGATTGTCCAAAAAGTCGATGATGGCGCGTTTGATGGTGGTTCGAACACGCATGATGGCCCACTGTTTGCTGGAGCGCAGCCAGAGATGGCGGTTGTCCATCAGAAATTCGACCCCATGATCTTTGGGCGTGATCGGATATTCTTCTGCGATTTGAAAAACTTCCACGGCTTCAATCCCGATTTCGTAACCACCGGGCAAACCGGGCGCACGGCCGTTTTCGCGCACCACACCCGTTACAGCTAATGATGATTCCTGCCCCAGCCGTTTTAATTCTTCAAAGAGCTCATCTCCAACTTCCGGGCGGTAAGCAACCCCCTGACAAATGCCTGTTCCGTCTCGCAAACGAACAAAGAGCAGTTTACCTTTGCGCGTACTGGCATATAACCAGCCTTTGATGCTTACTGTTTGACCTACATAATCCGCAATATTTTCAATCGCAATTTCTTTTGTCATTGATGTCTCCGCGAATGCTGAATTTGTCGTTAAAAGAGCCAAAGCATAGCTTTTTGGCAGCTTTGAGTCCTGGCTTGAATTCAAAAAATGTGGCCCAAGTATAACAGAGAACCGCTTAGTTAAAAGCTCGAAACTTTTTGTGGTTCACCGCAACGGCCGTTCCAGATCAACGCCTGAAAATACGCCACCACATGCCGGAACGGTGCAGATAAGCCATTGTCTCACGCAATCGTAACGGCCGAAATCCAAAATAACGGCTGACAGAATCGAGATCCGCAACTTCAGGAACAAAAAATCGATCGACAAAAAAGCGGCTCACCGGAGGCCAGTACCACCACCCAAAAAACAGAGCAGTAATTGGCCGCAATAAAAAAAGCGGCAGGCGCAAGGACAACCGCCGGACACCCTCGACATCCAGAATCTGGCGCACAATTTCCCGATAGCGAAAACGTTCATCGCCTGCCAGGGTAATGGTTTTATTGCGATAATTTTGCTGCTCCAAACACGCTGCAAGGCAGCGGGCATAATCTTCCACCCACAGCGGCTGCATGGCCGTTTCGCCGCCGCCGGGCAGCCAGACAAACGGCCAGCTCCAATGCGCCATGCTCAGAATCATTTCAGTAAAGCGATCGCCTCGGCCAAACAGGGTACTGGTGCGCAAAATAGTGTAAGGGATGCCGCCGCTGCGTACCAGGCGTTCTATCTCTCCCTTGGCCCGCAGAAGCGCGTGCAGTGAATTGGGATCGGCGCCAAGACGGCTGGGCACAATAATATATTCAACGCCGGCGCGGCGCGCTTCTTCCAACAACCGCGTCGTCCCTTCCACATCAACATGGCGCAGCAAACGGGCGCGACCGCGCGCCTCGGAGCCGGTCAGGTGAAAAATGATGTTTATATCCTGAAGTTGTTCACGCAGGGTAGCGGGGGAATTAATACGGCCGTTATACGCACGCCACGCATAACCCGACAAAGTCAAAACATTGGTCAAGGAGCGGCCAATAAAACCAGAAGCTCCGGTGACTAAAATCATAAACCAGCAACAAAAACAAAGCGCCCACGACCATAAACAGCCGTGGGCGCTCCGTTAAAAAGCAATTAACAACACATACGGATATCGACCAATTCTTCAATAAACGGCGCAATGGCTGTCTGTACGCTGTCTGCATCCATGCCATCTACCTTAAACGTGATCAAACGATTATCATCGGCCGTGCCTAAAAATTGGCCAAACGAAACAAATTCGCCCCCTGCTACCGCAATCGCATGGGTTAACGCGTCCAGTTCACCCGCCTTATCAGGCACAAGAACAGTAACGCGCACGCCGGCGCGCTGGGCGCCCATCAGCTCCAAAAAAATCTTAAAAAGGTCTGTTTCGGTGATTAAACCGACCACATTGCCGTTTACCACTACCGGTAATCCGCCAATTTTATTTTCGGCCATCAAATAAGCCGCTTCTTCTATCGGGGTATCTGGCGTGATGGTTATTACCTTGCGAGACATGATTTCGTCAACGCTGATTTTGCCCAGCAAATAATTCAACTCCCACACGGAAAGTGACGTTGCGTCTGAAGGTGATGCATTCAACAAATCTCTTTCAGACACAATTCCGACAAGTTTACCGTTTTTTACAACCGGTGTGCGGCGAATGCGCTTTTGTTTCATCAGTTCCAGCGCATCCATAATGGGGAAATTGGGTTCAATGGTAATCACAGGTGCAGACATGCGTTCCTTAACAAGCATAACTAACTCCTCTCTGTAAAAAAATTTCAATGGAAAAGGCTTGCGTCAGTAATTTTATTGTACCATCCTCGCCCTTGATAGACCTATGAATTTTGTCACTGTTTCTTTGAACAAGTGTCACCTCAACGGAACTGAGGTAAACCGCGAAAAGTTCTTGAAATTCATTACTGTGGAAAATTCGCAGTTTACCTATTTCCACAGCATGAACGAACTGGTTATAATTTGGCCACATGAATAAAGCAAATGAATCGGGAAAACGGCCGTTGCGCATCTGCTATTTCGGCACTTACCGCGCCAACTACACACGCAACCGCATATTAATTCAGGGGCTGCGAGCACAAGAGAATGTAGTCGTCTATGAATGTCACGCTGCGTTGTGGCGCGGCATCGAAGATCGTGTTCAGCAGGCCAGCGGCGGCTGGCGCAGCCCACGCTTTTGGCAGCGCGTCGTCCAAACATACTGGCGGCTCTTTCGCGCCCACAACCACACCCCACCCTACGACGTTTTGCTCATCGGTTATCCGGGCCAGTTCGACAGCTACCTGGCGCGCCTGCTCACCTGGCGGCGGCGCAAACCGATGGCTTTGGACATTCTAATGTCATTGTACCTGGTTGCGGAAGAGCGCGGCCTGACCCGCAAAAGTCCCCTCACCGGCAAACTCATCTTTTGGCTGGAAAAAGGAGGTCTAAAACTACCCAATCTGCTTATCTCTGAAAACGGAGCATATGAAGCGTATTACTGCCAACAATATAACCTCTCGCCGGCGCGCTTCCGGCGCGTGCCGCATGGCGCCGACGAGCAGGTTTACCATCCACGCCCCGACATACAGCCGCCACAAGACAGTTTCCGCGTAACCTATCACGGCGCCTTTTTACCATCCCACGGACTTGACGCTGTGATTGGCGCGGCAATTTTGCTGCGGGATCATGTTGATATTCAATTCCATTTCTATGGAACCGGGCCGGAAGAGGCCCGGATTATAGCTATTGCTGTGCAGGAAAACTTGAAAAATGTTGTTTTTCACGGATTTGTAAGCCGGGATGAACTGTTGGATAGTCTGGCCCAGGCGCATATTGTGTTGGGCGTCTTTGGCGAAACGCGCCAATCCCACTACACCATTCAAAATAAGGTCTGGGAAGGATTAGCAATGGGCCGGCCAGTAATCTCAGGGAAATCGGCCGTCGTAGAAGCGGTAATGAATCATGGTGAGCAGCTTTACCTGATCGAGCGTAACAACCCCCAGGCTTTGGCCGAAGCAATACGCGCTTTGCAAATCAATCCTGAATTACGCGACCACATTGCCCAGCAAGGATACACTTACTATTTGGCGAACAATTCTGTCAAAGCGCTAGGCGCAGCAACGGTCAAAGCCCTGCAGACAATGTTATAATTACCAAAAGTCCGACTCCAGAGGCAAATCGATGACGCAATCAGACAATATCGGCCGGTATGAGATTAAAGATGAGATTGGACGCGGCGGCATGGCGGTTGTTTCACGCGCCTATGATCCTCATTTTGATCGGTATGTGGCGATCAAAATTTTGCCGGCTGAGTTTCTACATGAACCCAACTTTCGGGCGCGCTTCGAACGGGAAGCGAAAACAATTGCCGCGCTGGAACATCCGGCCGTGGCGCCGGTTTACGATTTCGGGGAAGAAGATAAGCGCCTTTTTCTTGTTATGCGATTGATGCCAGGCGGTTCGCTGGCTGACCGTCTGGCGCGAGGCCCTCTGCCGGTTGATGAAGCAGCGCGCATTATGCAAAGAATTGGATCGGCGCTGGACGCCGCCCACGCTCAAGGCATCATCCACCGCGATTTAAAGCCAGGTAACATTCTCTTTGACCAATATGGCGAGGCTTATCTTTCTGATTTTGGTATTGCGCGGCTGACGGAAGCACAGGCGACCCTGACCGGTACAAAAGCGGCGCTGGGCACGCCAGGATATATGAGTCCCGAACAGATTCAAGGTGAAAAGGTGGATGCGCGCAGCGATATTTATGCGCTGGGGGTGATTGTGTTCGAGATGTTGACAGGGAAACGGCCGTTTACAGCCGCTTCTCCCGCCATGATTCTGGTTAAACAAATGACCGAAGCGCCGCCCCATGCGCGCAGCCTTCAGCCGGACTTGCCGGAACAGGTCGATGAAGTTTTGGTACGCACCATGGCGCGCGAACCGGATAAACGGCCGTCTACCGCAGGCGAGATGGTTAATTTGCTGGCGGCAGCCGCGCTGGCCATGAATGACGCTGCCCAAAAGTTGACCCAGGCCGCCACGGCGGCAGGAGAGATCGAAGCGGAACCCGTTCCCCCTACGATAGTCGATACGCCGCCAGAATCCGGCCCGCAGAAAACAACTGAACCGCACCGTTCACGCCGCCGGTTATGGGGTATTGCCGCCGTCCTTATCGTGGCGTTAGTGATAATGGCCGTTTTCATCTGGTGGAACAATCAAGCCGCTGTGGGAACAGATGAAGCGGTGGTTGAAACGGCCGTCGAACCCGTCGATTCACAGCCAACCGATCTGGAAGCGACAATTAATGACCTCTTCACCTTGCTGTATGACAGTGAATATGACCAGGTTCTGAACCAAACAACGGCGCTGTTAGATGAAAATCCGGAACTGGCGCCGATATACGCTTTGCGCAGCATCGCGCTGCGGGAGACCGGCGACCTGGATGCAGCCTTAACCAACATCAACCAGGCAATTGAATTAGAGCCGGAAACGGCCGATTTTTGGTATGAACGCGCTGTCACCCATAATTGGCGCGGTGAACACGAAGAAGCCGTAGCAAACAGCGATCGCTGCCTGGAACTGGCGCCCGATTATCGCGACTGCTGGATGGAACGCGCCTATGCCTTCCTGGGTCTGGATGAACCGGCAGCAGCCAAAGAAAACCTGCTTCATATTCTGGAAATGAATCCTGAAGATTGGGAAGCGAATGTAGAAATATCCTGGCTGTATCTCTGGAACGAACAAGATTACGACCGCGCAGTGGAACATATTAACCGGCTGATAGATTTTGATCCGGGCGCGCCCTTTAATTATTATCAGCGCGGCATCATTTACCGTGAAGCCGGCGATATTGAAAACGCCGCCGCCGATTTCCGCCTCTTTGCTGACGCAGTTTCGCCGGATGATTGTCCAGATTGTTATGCTGAAGCAACCGCCTTTTTAGAAGAACACGCCCCGACAATCATTAATGTCGCTTTAGATAAACCGGTCAGGGTTTCCAATGAAACGCCGGACGATCGCGCTGTTTTTATCACCGACGGCGACTTATATTCCTGTTGGTTTGCAGGTGAGGATACGCCTCAATGGGTAGAAATCAACCTGGAACAACCGTCCACTATTCAAACACTGTGGTTAATGATTGCGCAAGAGGATGTCGGCCACACCCTGCACCAAATTCAGGGCCTACATGAAAACGGGGAATGGATCGAGCTGTATGTGATTGATGAATCAACCTGGGATCGCAAAGTGATCAATATCACCCCCGAAGAACCGTGGCAGGGAATCAGCGTTTTGCGCATCAACACGCTGGAAGCCGAAAGTTGGCCGGCCTGGTGTGAAATTCGCGCGCTTGGGCAAATTCATTGAGAAGCGATTACGGCCTAATTGGACTGCTGCCCGGCGGATTCCTGCGCCCGCAGTTGCCCACAGCCGGCCGCAATGTCAATGCCGCGCCGTTGGCGTACCGTACTGGGCAGCCCATAACCGGTCAATACCGCCTGGAATTGTTTTACGGCCGTATGCTGCGTAGGTAAACCGGCATATCCTTGGGTAGGATTGAGTGGAATGAGGTTGACATGGGCAACCATGTCTAGCAGCAGTTGGCCCAGGGCATGAGCCTGTTCCAGCGTATCGTTTTTACCTTCGATCAGCGTCCACTCAAAAAAAACGCGCCGGTTGCGCTTTTCACTGTAATAGCGGCACGCTTGCATGAGTTCATCCAGGGGCCAGCGCCGCGCCGGCGGAACCAGCGCCTGCCGTTCAACATCAGTAGCTGCGTGTAGACTAACCGCCAGACGAAACGGCCGTTCTTCATCCGCCAGCCTGCGAATTCCCGGAACCAGCCCAACTGTACTCAACGTGATATGTTTGGGCGCAATCGCCAGCCCATTATGGTCCATGATGATGTCGAGCGCCGTCATCGTGTGGTCATAATTGTGCAGCGGTTCCCCCATGCCCATCAATACAATATTGCGCAGCGTTTCCCCTTTATCCTGCAAATAACGGCTGATATGCAGCGCCTGGGCCACAATTTCACCCGGCCTCAGGTTGCGCGTGAAGCCCATTTGCCCCGTGGCGCAAAAGACACAGCCCATTGCGCAGCCCACCTGGGTGCTCACACACGCAATCGCGCGCCCTTTGTAATACATCAGCACCGTCTCGATGGTTTCACCATCCGCCAGCCGCAGCAAATATTTGCGCGTGTATCCGTCGCTGCTGTCCAGCGCCATCTGCACGCTGAGAGGTTCAATTTGCGCCGCCGCAGCCAACTGTTGGCGAAGTGCAGTCCGGCAGTCGTTCATAGCTTCAAAGCTTGTCACCTGCCGGCGGTACAGATAATCCCACACCTGGTCGGCATGATAGACACTGTAATCCCAATCTGCCAGTAAGGCTTGCAAGGCAGCGCGGTCGAGATCATAGAGATTGATTGGTTTTGTGGAAACGGCCGTTTGCATACCTCTATTTTATCACAACGGCCGTTCGACTACTCATTGAGCGAAAATGATGCAAATGAATGGGCAATCATTGCCTCCAAATCCCTTTCCTGCAGTTCCCTTAATTCAGGGAAATTGCGCAGATCTTCCTCAGCAAAATCTTCCGCCGGATAAAAATACAAAATGCTAACGGCCGTATCCCCACGTAAAAATGTGAAATACTGCAGCCAAATGGCGCCATCGTCCAGACTAAAACGGGTTACCATCGCTTCTCCGGCGACAGTCTGGATAAGCGCGAAACCATGGGTTTGTACAGAGTCGTTTTCCCCATAAAAATTGCTGACTATCCGACTCAAATCCGTCAGGGACACCTCCCCCAAATGAGAGATGTCATCCACATTGATACCCATGTAAACCTGATTATCGGCATAACATGCCCCATATTTACAGCGGCCCCATCTTGACAAATCAGGGTTAGACGCATCCTTAAGCGTAGCCGGATATTCGATACTGAAACCGGCGCCCTCACTTACATGGCGCCGCATCTCTCCCAGGTCGGAGACTATAGGTGTGGGCGTCGGCAATGGCGCCATGGGCGTCGGGGCGGCAGCGCCAGGTTCATCAACAGACAAGGTATACCCGCCCATATTAAACAAGTTTGTATCACGTATAACGATGAAATAGACATCTTTCTGCGGCGCTTTGTAGACCATTTCCGCATTCCAACCTAACATGCCCCCGCCGCTGTCATCATCCTCCACATCCTGTCCTGTTTCCTCTGAATCGTAACTGACGATCAGAAGAGGATCAATCATCGTGGAGTTTGTCTTAATGTGAACAGTCTGGTCTTTATCAAGCGTCATCTTAAAATAGTCTACGTCACCCGGATAATCTATGCGGCCCGTGACTGTCTGGTCCATTTTCAAACTACGGCTGTCATCTGTTTCATAATATTTTATCAGATCAATACTGCTCTTCAGCTTGAAGGATTGCGCGAAATCACTGTAAACAACCAGAAAATAGGGTGCATCTGACTCTGTTTTCATGCTTATAATTCCCAGATCGCCTAGGGACTCATCAAACATGGTGATGATATTTCCGTGGCCGTCCAGTACCATAGCAATCAGATCGCCGTCTCCATTGACTTCGATTTCAACTTCCGTACCGGCCGGCTCGCGAAAGTAAAACATAATCGGTGACCAGGGATTATAGATAGTCTCGGTGTAGTTTTTAGTCGCCAGACGGTCAAAATCTAACAAACGACCACGCAGGTGGTCGACGTTCTCACCTGCAATCAAGCCTTCTACACGCGGCTGCAAATCAATGGCGGAAGCGACCAGTCCAAATTCACCGGCGCTAAAACTCCGTCCCGATATGCCAATCACATCGCCATATTCAGAAACAAGCACGCCTCCGCTTTGTCCCCCGGCTATTGTGGCGTCTGTCTGAAAGTAAGAAATTCCCTGCACTTCCCATTCTCGCTTACGTGATAGAATGCCTTGAGTGATCGTCGGCTCGGGAAATTTTTCGACCTCACCCGGATAGCCAATCAGGTATAGCGTACTGCCGATAATCAGGTTTTCGCCATCTGATAATTTAATCGCGGGCGCATCTTCTTCAACCGGCCCCAGCAGAGCAAGGTCTGCCATCAAATCAGTTTCAACAACGGGCGCTTCTGTATATTCTGCGCCGTCGCTGCTTACGACACGCGCCTTGTCAAACGGCCAGACAACATGCGCATTGGTCAAAATATAACCACCCTCCAACAAAACCCCGCTGCCGGTTCCGGTGAGAGTCTCAATGAAAAAGATTGAGGGCGAAATTTGTTTAAATATTCCAGCAGGCGTGAGCGGTGCGGCCGTTGCTGTGGCGGTCGGCGTTGATGAAGGCGCTGGAGTCGGCGTCTGGGTTGGCACGGCCGTTTCCGTCGGTCGGGCTGTGGCGGTCGTACTTCCTTCAGAACCAGTATCAGGCGTCAAAAGTCCGGAAACGGTCGTTTCATCTGACGTAACAGGCGCACAAGCTGCTATGAAAAGAAGGTAAATTAAAACAGCCAGAAACGCGGGTAATGGCTTGAGGAGCTGAATGATGGTTTTCATGATGTGCCTCTTTGTTGCTATACTTTTGTTGAGTTCAAAAGCAGGGCATATTGGTCCAAAAACATGGTAAAGTTGCTTAAAATCAACCTGGTAACAAAATACTTCTAGATTCTTTCAATGTAGCTAAACCTTTTTACGACACCAAAAATGAATGAAAAACCTCGTCTACTTCTGCTCCTTGATTTCGGCGGCACCAAATTAACGGCCGCTGTCATCGCTGCTGCCGCCGCCAAATCATCCAATCCCGCCTGGTTGGCGCATGAACGCCGCTATTCCCCGCCCGGCGCGGACGCTCAATACGACATCGACACGATGATTACTTTGGGTCGTGGTCTCTTAGCCGGGCAAACGCCAGCCGCTGTTGGCGTCAGCTTTGGCGGGCCAACAGATTATGCCGCCGGCGTCGTGATTCGCTCCCACCACGTGGCCGGCTGGGAAAATATACCCTTGCAAGCATTGCTGGAAACCACTTTTGACGCCCCGGCGCGGATCGACAACGACGCCAATGTGGCCGCACTGGGCGCATGGCGTTTTGGCGCGGGACGCGGTTTAGAACACTTACTTTACATTACGGTGAGCACGGGCGTGGGCGCAGGCTGGATTCTAAACGGCCGTTCCTGGCGCGGCGTCAACAGTATGGCCGGCGAAATCGGTCATATGGTGGTCGATCCGAGTGGGCCGCTGTGTCTATGCGGAAAACATGGCTGTGTAGAACGATACGCTTCCGGTCCCTACATGGCGCAAGACGCCAAACTGATGCTGCAGCAATATCCCCTACGAGGACAGATTTTACGCGTAATGGCGCAGGATACGGCTGTTTCCGGCAAGCTTATCTCCCAGGCCGCCGCTGCAGGCGATGAAATCGCACAAGCAATTTTACAGCGCGGCGCCTGGGCCTTAGGGGTTGGCATTGGCAACGCCGCCAACCTGGTCAACCCGCAGCGTTTTATCCTGGGCGGCGGCGTGACCAAAGCTGGCCCTTTGTGGTGGGATGTGGTGCAAAATGCGGCGCGGGCGACAGCGTTGAGCGACACGCTGTTTGATATTGTGCCGGCCCAATTGGGAGATGATACGCCCTTGTGGGGCGCGGTGGCGCTGGTTGAACAACTGTGAGCGACACAATTCAAATTCAAGGTGACTATTTGCCCTGCGGCGTGTATCTGCTGCGGCTGGTTGTTGGTGCAGATTTGCAGGTGCGATTCGGCCGTTTTCACAATGGCGATCTTCTCCCTGTAACAAACGGTGTATATCTCTATATTGGCTCGGCAATGGGGCAGCGCGGCGCATCGTCGCTGGCTCATCGCCTGCTGCGGCATGCAACACGGCAGGCCGGCCCACCACACGCGATTCGTCAACCGCTTTTGGAAAGCTTAAAGGCAGCTAATTTGGGGCCGCAAGGTTTGCAGCCGTCGCACAGTAAAAAACTGTTCTGGCATATCGATTATTTGTTAGAGGAAACGGCCGTTACTCTGAGCCACATTTTCATCTTGCGCACAATTCAAAATCTGGAAAAGCAGCTTGCTTCTGATCTGATGATCAACCCGGACACAAAAATTTTTCTGCCCGGTCTTGGCGCGCGAGACATGCCTGAACAAACACATCTCCTAAAAATCCCGCGTAATATTTCCTGGTGGCATGGGAACACTACCCAAATCTCGCTGTCAAACCAGATCGGCATTAATTAGACACAATGAACGCCATATAAGTTTTTTCTTCGACGATTATCGGGGGCGGAACTTGCGGAGTAGCTGTTACGGTTGTTGTTACAACCGGGGTTGGGGTAGCAGTTGGCGGTAATGGCGTATTAGTAGGCGTGTTAGTAGCTGAAGGGGTCGGTGTATTAGTCGGGGGCAGCGGCGTGTTGGTTGGTGTGGGCGTAGGCGTGCTTGCAGATAAGGTTGTGACTGACACATTACAAACCTGCAGCGGCTCAGTTTCCGACCACAAACCCCAGTTGTTTAAGGCGCTAACAGAATTTTGTTCACTGCGGAAAGCATAATTATGCGCCAATTTGATATTTTGCTGGCTGGGTGTATCCACAAAAACGGAATACGTGTGGGACAATAAATCAACCTCCAGGCTAAAATGATACGCTGTGCCAACTGTGTAAAAAAGCACAACATCATCATGATATTGATCCCCATCTCGGGCCCGAAGACGGCCGTCTTCTCCAAATCGTACCATGGCGGCAAAATCAGCAAATTGTGAGCCGGCGCCGTTTGAGACGCCCACCAGCGACAGCCCATTATTTAAAGGTGTGGCATCAAATTCAATGCTGAATCGGTCACCCTGGTTTGGAAATGATTCGTTACCCCATGCCGGTGATCCGTTGACGCATCCGTTGGGTGGCGGCGCGGTTGGCGTGGGTGTTGGTTCCAATGCACACGCTTTGCGGAAGTTTGCCGAAATCATGCGCAGTTCATTTAACGAGCGGCTGTTATCGGCTGCCAGGGCGGGATTGACAGCATAATCTACACCAGTCGGTTCACCCAGATAAGTAATATCAGGATTTGACCAATAGTTGATTTTTGGACAGCCCCCAGGGCAGTTATAGGCCATAATGGTGCGGAAAGTTTTATTTAATGATTGAAAACCGTGGGAATATGGAAAGGCTCCGGAATTGTTGCTGTTGGCATGATCATGCTGGCTGCCCAAATTATGGCCCATTTCATGACTCAAGGTTGTATTGTCACAATAAGACGGACCGGGATAGTCGAGCGCTGTCACGCTAAAGGCGCTTGAAGCGAACCCTTCGCTAGGAGAATTCATAACATACGCTACGCCGCAGGCGTCATTACTGCCCTGGTCAATAACCAGAGCAACCAGATCTGCGGCAGCGGCGTCACGCCAGACATGAATTTCATCCAGATATCCATCGTCGGTTGTGCGCAGCCGGGACAGGTCCGTGTAGATACTGTTAGAAGCCTGATAATCAACCTCGGCGACATGCACAAGATTGGGCGTGAAATTGACCTGGCTGGCGCCATTGGCGCTGTTCATCTGGCTAACGCGCTCGTTTATCCACGCCTCAATAGCCGCCGTCCCTCCTTGCGTTTCCCGCGCGGCGGACGTGTACAGCACCATGACATCCAGTTGAGCGCCATCATCACTACACGAGTCGGTCTCGTTCGGCGGCAGATTGAATGGTTCGGCCGTTTCTGGAACCAAGACCGCATCATCAACCATAGAATTGTGCTCCATACTGGGTTTTAACTGTTGAATTAGATGTACGGGCGCATCCACAACCTGAATTTCATAGCGCTCAGATGCCGAAAGCGTGACCGTTCCGGCCATTACCGCGCCCACAACCGAGAGTGTGACTTCGCTTTGCGGATAATCAACAACATGACCCACCCACACATAACCATTAATCTGGCCAGACTTATCAGTACGATCGTGAACGGCCGTTACCGCCTGCTCGTCAAACAAATTCAGTTTGAGCTTTTCAGCAGCGCCGCCCTGCAAAGCATCCCAATTGATTTCAACAAAACCAGCTTGCAGCGCTTCGTCCGGCCATTGCCTATTTTGTGGAACGGCCGTATCAAAAAACAAGGAATCATCACCCTGAACCGGGCGTGTAATCTGGTGAATAAAGAGGATAACGAACAGACCTGTCAGGAAAAGGCCTGCCAATCGTTTGGATGATATTATCATAGGAGATTAACGGCCGTCTGGCTACTACGACTGAAACTGCTGGCCGCCCAAAAAATAATGAGGTTTATTAAATTACCAATACTACGGTACTAGTATAACACCAATTGCCGGCTATTTGTCTATATTTTGAGCTTCAAATTTGTGAAAATTGCGTGATTACACGCCGGATGCTCAAGCCGGCAGTGCAGATTAAGCAATAAAAATGTGGGCGCTACGCTATCTTGCAATCCCTTATGCCGCCTGCAAAGCTATTTGTCCAAATTATAAACGAAGGGGAATAGCGCAACGGGAACCAGCTTCAGATGCTGTTTTGCAAAAGGTATGCCGATAATTGTAATTGCCAAAATTAACGCGCCGGTCAGGTGGGCAAGCGCAATTTCCCAGCCAAAGAGAACCACCCAAAGGATTGAGAAGATTAGCTGCAAACAGCCCCCATTTTTGTCAACTTCGACCACCTGTTTACCAAATGGAGCCATCGTAGCAAGGCCCAACTGGATCGATTTGATTCCAAAGGGAATACCAATAATCGTTAGCATTAAAACCAGACCGCCCAGAATATAACCCAATCCCGCGAGGAAACCGCCAAAAATCAACCAGATAATATTGCCTATTAAACTCATTTCTACTCCTAAAGGATTCCATTCATCCTAATATTCATTGTCATCTGCTTTCTTTACGCATTTTAAACTTGGTTGTTGCTCACATTTTATACATTTCTTACATTCATTCGACAGCAAGCTGCTGATTCAACCACGCCAAAATTAATGTTTGCAATTCAGGCTTTGCACGGAACATTTGAGTACCATGTCCTGCCCCAGTGTACATTTCAAGGCGGGATTCTCCTTGGGCTAAATCCGCCAAAATACGGGATGATTCGGCCGCATAGCTGTCTTCCTCACTGGCCACAATCAATAACGGCCGTTCCCCAAACAAAACCACCTGATCATTCGTCGTCACGCCAAAATAATCCTGCCCCGGCGATAGAAGTACTATCGTCTGGATTTCCGGCCTGTCTACGCCAAGCCGCAGCGCCATATTCGCGCCGATGCTGGCGCCCACAACGGCCGTTCGCGCCGCTTCCACATCTTCTCTGGCCGTCATCCATGTCCACGCGCGCTGCAAATCAACTCGCGCCAGCTCCCAATCGTCGACGCCACCCGTTTCACCATGCCCGCGCATATCCAGCGCCAGCACCCGGTAACCATTTTCCACCAGAGCGTCCGGCAGCCCGCTTTCCAACCACGCCTGACGGTCACTGCGATACATATGCAGCAAAATCACACCGGGTTGAGGCGCCGTTTCGGATGTGTGCAGGAAGATTCCCTGTAATTGAAGCCCGCCGGCGCCTGCAATCGTGACAACTTCTTTTACCGGTTCAGTCGTTGGCGCTGCGGTGGCGGTAACCGTAGGCGCTTCTGGCGTCGCAGTCGCCGGAATTGGCGTATCGGTCGGTACGGCCGTTGCGACCGCGACTGTTGTATCAGTAGGCTCCGGCGCTAGAGACGGGGTCGGTACGCCGGCCAGGGGATTGTCTGCAGAGGATTCATTGGCGGCAGAAGTTGCAGCCGGAACGGCCGTTCCTGAACAGGCCGCCAACAATACACTCAACAACAAAATGATTAGTTTGAAAAGACGCAGCATAACTATCCTCCACAACAGCGCTACAGGTTTCCTACACCATCATTATACGCCTGTCCATGCTAAAAACGCATGGTATATTGTTCAGGATGTCTTATAATCAATCACAAAATCGACAAAATTGGTGAAAACTATGCAACAAAACGATGTCAACGGAAACGGCCGTAACCAAATAGCCCGCGCCTTCCAAAACGCTCTCCAAACCCGCAGCGCAGCGCTCATGCCATACTTCACGCTTGGTTATCCCGATCGAGAAACATCCCTGGCCATCATTGAAGCCATTGCTCCCTACAGTGACTTATTAGAACTGGGCGTTCCTTTCAGCGATCCGCTCGCCGACGGCCCTACCATTCAGCACAGCACGCAGGTTGCCCTGGAACAAGGCACAACCGTGGCCGGCTGTTTTGAAATGCTGCGTACCCTGCGTCAGCGCGGCGTCAAAACACCCGCCTGCCTGATGGGCTATTACAACCCGATGCTCGCCTATGGACTGGAACAGTATGTACAAGATGCACATGACGCCGGCGCACAGGGCTTCATCGTGCCCGATCTGCCGCCGGAAGAAGCCGCCGAGCTGGTTGATGTGGCCGGAGCGGCCGGCATGGCCACCATTTATTTCCTTGCCCCCACCAGCAACCCGCGCCGCATCGCTCAGGTAGCCGCCGGCGCACAGGGTTTTATTTACCTGGTGAGCGTGACCGGCGTCACGGGCGCGCGCAGCAACCTGCACCATGACCTCGCCGATTTTGTGGCTCGTGTGCGTACCCAAACAGACGCGCCGCTGGCCATTGGTTTTGGCATCAGCACCCCTGCCCTGGCGGCTACCGTTGGCGCATTAGCCGATGGCGTCATTGTCGGCAGCGCGCTGGTCAACGCTGTGGACGCCGCCGCAAACAAACCCCAAGCCGCAGCTGATTTTGTGAGATCGCTGGCGGCGGCGCTCGAACCGTTATAAACATAACTGGACACTACCGTTCGTGTCATTCTGGCTTGTCCAGATTAGGATTTAACAATGCCCAACCAACTTGTAAATGAAACCAGCCCCTATCTACTCCAGCACGCAGATAATCCGGTCGAATGGTATCCCTGGGGAGATGAAGCCCTCAATCGGGCTAAAAAAGAGGATAAACCAATCCTGTTGAGCATCGGTTATGCCGCCTGTCATTGGTGTCATGTAATGGCGCATGAATCGTTTGAGGATGAAGAAACGGCCGTTCTCATGAATCGTCACTTCATCAATATTAAAGTCGACCGGGAAGAGCGCCCCGACCTGGACAGCATCTACATGAGCGCCGTGCAGGCTCTCAGCGGCAACGGCGGTTGGCCCATGACGGTGTTTCTCACGCCGGACGGCAAACCATTCTACGGCGGCACCTATTATCCGCCCACCCCTCGTTATGGCATGCCCAGCTTCCAGCAAGTCCTCGCCAGCATTAACAACGCCTGGGAAACACGCCGTGACGAAATTGATGCCAGCGCCGGCAAAATTGCAAACCATCTAGACCACCTTGTCAACCTCTCCGGAGACAGCGGAATCAGCGCCGCAGAACTGTTTGAGCGCGCCAAAAACACGCTTCTCAACCGTTTTGACGCCACAGACGGCGGCTTTGGTAAAGCGCCCAAATTCCCACCGTCGATGACATTGGAATTTCTGCTGCAGCGCTACCTGGTCGAGAAAGATGCGCTCGCGCTGCATATGGCGGAATTGACGCTGCAAAAAATGGCTTATGGCGGCATATATGACCAGCTTGGAGGCGGATTTGCGCGTTATTCCACCGATGACAAATGGCTTGTACCCCACTTTGAAAAAATGCTCTACGATAACGCGCTGCTCGCCAGGGTTTATTTGCACGCCTACCAGATCACCGGCAAAAAATTATATAAACGCATTACAATCGAAACCCTTGATTTCATCGCGCGCGAGATGCGCCATCCGGCCGGCGGCTTTTACAGCAGCTACGACGCCGACAGCGAGGGGGTCGAGGGCAAGTTCACTGTTTGGTCAGCCGCAGAAATTGAGGCGGCGCTGGCGGATGAAGCGCTGCTCTTCATGCGCTTTTATGGTGTAACCCAAGCAGGCAATTGGGAAGGCGCTAATATTCTCAACATCAACGCGGGGGCAACGGCCGTTGCGGCTGAATTTGGATTGAGTGTGGAAGAAATGGTCGTCAAACTGGCGCCCGCGCGCCAAAAACTGCTGGCGCTGCGCGCAGAACGGATCTGGCCCGGACTGGATGACAAGGTTCTGACCGCCTGGAATGGGTTAATGCTGGCCGCTTTTGCCGAGGCAGGCCAGGTTCTGGAGCGCCCCGATTACACCCAAATCGCAGTCGCTAATGCAGAATTTCTAATCACGGACTATGCGCAATGAAAACGGCCGTCTTTTACGCACCTGGAAGGACGGCGGCGCAGCAAAATATAACGCCTATCTGGAAGATTATGCCTATCTGGCCGATGGCCTGCTGGCCTTATACCAGACAACATTCGATGAACGCTGGTTCAACTGGGCCAGAGAACTCGCTGATACCATGCTCGCTCATTTTCGTGATGTGGTCAATGGTGGATTTTATGACACATCTGATGATCATGAAGCGCTGCTGCAGCGCCCTAAAGATGTGCAAGATAACGCCGTCCCCAGCGCAAACGCCATGGCGGCGCAGGTTTTGCTGAAATTAAGTTTGTACACGGGCAACAGCATCTATTGGGAAACGGCCGAACACGCCACACGCTCCCTCTTTCAAATCATGGCGCAATATCCCAGCGGCTTTGCCCATTGGTTATGCGCCGCAAGCTTCATCGACAGCGCACCCCAGGAAATTGCGCTCGTGGGTGAACCAACCAACCCTGCCATGCAATCATTGCTGAGTGTTGTCACGGCTCAATTCCGCCCTAATCAGGTCGTCGCTCTCGGAAACGCGGCCAGCAGCATTCCTCTCTTACAAGAAAGACCAATGCGCAATGGACAGCCAACTGCCTATGTTTGCCGCCGTTTTGTTTGCCGGCGGCCGGTCACCGATCCCGCCGCACTGCGTCAACAGCTAGACGTTTAACGCCTGAGCAATGGCGGCGATATGGGCGGCGTTGCTGCCGCAGCAAGCCCCAATAATCTGCGCGCCTTGAGCAGATACGGCCGTTGCATAAGCCGCCATATCTTCCGGTGTGGCCGAATAAACCGTTTCGCCATCCACAATTTCGGGCAGACCGGCATTGGCTTTAGCCACCAACACCACATCGGGATTGGCCGCGCGCATCTTTTCAATCACCTCAATGATCTCATCCGGCCCATTACCGCAATTACCCCCCAGCGCAGTAACGCCCGCCGATTTTAAGACATCCAACGCCTTTTCTGGCGTCACGCCCATCATCGTGCGCCCCTTACGTTCAAAACTCATTGTGGCGACAATGGGAATCTGCGGCGCAGCCTGCCGACAGCCCGCAATGGCTGCCTTAACTTCCTGCAAATCAGACATCGTTTCAATCCAGAAAACATCCACGCCCCCCTCAGCCAGGGCCGCCGCCTGGGCCGCAAATGAAGCGACCGCTTTCTCAGGCGTCAACAATCCATATGGCGCAAACATCTCACCCGAAGGGCCTATTGAACCCGCTGCCACAACCGGATGGGAAGCAGTATCCGCCGCGGCGCGGGCAATCCGCGCCGCGGCCGAATTTAACTCTGCTGTCCGCGCGCCCACACCTTTGCGCGTCAAATTCACTTCGCTGCCGCCAAATGTATTGGTCAATACAATTTGAGAACCTGCTTCGATATAGCCGCGATGCACCTGGCGCACGGCCTCGGGCTTCTCAACATTCCATACCTCGGCGACATCCCCCAAATCCAGACCAGCCGCCATCAGATTGGATCCCATTGCGCCATCTGCCACAATGGGTTTACCCTGGGCCAGCAAACCCTGTAATGTTGTTTTCATAAATGTGCCTCACTGTTTTACGATAAAAACAAATATTACCGGATTCAGTGGCTCAGGTACAAACATCGTTCACCTAATTCAAGGCGCCAATTGCCTGAAACTCGGCTTGCAGCGCCGGATACAAAGCCCGATAGCGCGCGTAGTACGGGGGATACACGTCTGATTGGTCTCCCGGTTGCGTACTGCCCGTAAGCTGAATGGTCGCCTCACAAGCGGCCGTAACGCTTTCAAAAAGTCCGGCGCCAACTGCCGCCAATAAGGCCGCGCCAAAAGCCGCGCCTTCGGTTGTGTTCACCGTCACCAGTTCAGCCCCCAACACATCCGCCATAATTTGACGCCATAAAGGACTTTTGGCGCCGCCGCCAGAAATGCGTACCTGCCTGATTTCACCCAGTCCAGCTTCCTGAATCAGGGTAAAACTGTCCTTGATGCCAAACGCCACGCCTTCAAGTACGGAACGGGTCAGATGTGGCCGCGTATGACGAACAGTCAGGCCAATCCAGCCGCCGCGCGCCAGGGGGTCAGGATGTGGCGTGCGTTCGCCGGTGAGATAGGGCAGGAAAAACAAACCTTCACTGCCTGGGGGCGCCGCCGCCGCCTCGTTTACCAAATCAGAAAAATCAATACCGGGCACAAGCTGGTCACGATACCATTGCAAACTTCCGGCTGCGCTCAGCATAACGCCCATAAAATGCCACTTATTGGGCGCGGCGTGGCAAAATGCGTGCAGACGCCCTTCCGGCTGCACCAAAGGCGCATCGGTGGCCGCAAACACCACGCCGGATGTACCCAGGGTAAGCGCGACAATCCCCGGCTCAACAGCGCCGACGCCCACGGCCTGGGCAGCCTGGTCGCCCCCACCGCCAACCACGGGTGTGCCTGCTTTTAAACCGGTGGCGGCCGCAGCAACGGCCGTTACCCAACCCGTCACCTCTGGCCCTTCATATGTCAGAGGCAGCCATTCAGCCGGAATCTCTAATGCTTCAACTATTTCCGATGACCAGGAACGCGCCTTCAAATCAAACAACTGCGTACCAGATCCTCCGGCGCGATCCATCCCATATTCACCCGTTAAGCGCAAACGAATGTAATCTTTTGGCAGCAAAATATGGCGCGTCCGGGCAAAAACTTCCGGCTCATTTTCCTGCACCCATAATATCTTGGGCGCCGTAAAACCGGTCAGGGCGTCATTGCCCGTGATTTGAATTAATCGCTCTTTGCCCACCCGCGCCCGAATCTCGTCACATTGCGCGCCGGTGCGCTGATCATTCCACAATATAGCCGGACGCAGCGCCTCGTCCGCCGCATCCAGCAGCACCAGACCATGCATCTGTCCGGTTAAACCAATCGCGGCAATATCCTCACCGTCGGCGCCGGCTTCGGCCAAGGCGGCGCGAATGCTGGCAGCGATCCCATCCCACCAGTCGGCCGGATTTTGTTCCGACCACAGCGGACGCGGCGTCGACAGCGCCAGCGGGTTGGTGGCGCTGCTAACAACCACGCCATTGCCATCAATTAGCAGCGCCTTAGCGCCGGTGGTTGATACATCCAATCCCAACAGATATGGTTTTTCAGCCATTACAAACTCCTCAAACCCTCACCATGACCAATTTTCAGACTTCAAAAGTCTCAGAAACGGCCGTTTCAACCAACGTAAGCTGCTATTCAAGCCACGATTCTGGCCAGTTTCGTCGAAAGACTGTTGAAGTCTCGTTGTCGTATCAGGTAACCACAGAAAATTCTTAAAAATAAAACGAATTAGAAATCTGCGGTTTACCTAACGCACACCTAATAACAATTCAATTGTCAATTGATCCAGGCGTTCATAGGACAAACCACGTTTACCCAACGCAGCCCGATCAAAGCTGGCAGCCTTCAAGCCGGCCGCTTTCTCAGAGGAATATTGTCCCTTGAATGCATTTGTTGAGCCGTCATCTGCATTGATTTCAGCCAGAAGCGCCTGGATTTCAGCATCATTGTTCCAGCGTTCTGCTTTCTCTTTCAAAATCAGATAGGTACCGCATACAGCCGCGCGCGAAATCCTTGACCCCTTCGTAATCCTCGGTGCGATAGGCATGCGCATCAAAGTGGCGGCTGCCATCATAACCGACATCTTCCAGGAACTTCACCAGGAAAAAGGCGCTTTTCAGATTGACAGCGCCAAAACGGAAGTCCTGATCATAACGGCCGAATGCCTGATCATTTAAATCGATATGGAACAATTTGCCCATGTCCCATGCCTGCGCTACATAATGCAGAAAATTTAAACCGGCCATATGTTCATGGGCGACTTCAGGATTCACGCCGACCATGTCGGCATGCTCTAAAGTCTCAATGAATCCCAACATTGCGCCCGTCGTCGAAAGGTAAATATCGCCGCGCGGCTCATTTGGCTTTGCTTCCAGCGCAAACTTCAGATCATAACCCTGGTCAATCACGTATTCACACAAGAAATTGAGCGCTTCACGGAAACGTTTGCCGGCATCGAGCGGATTTTTGCTGGCGTCCGTCTCGGTACCTTCGCGCCCACCCCAGAAAACATACAAACCGGCCCCCATTTCAACGCCCAAATCAATGGCATTCATTGTCTTTTGCAGTGCATAAGCGCGTACTTTGGGGTCGTTGGAAGTAAAAGCGCCATCCTTAAAAGCCGGGTCGGAAAACAAATTTGTTGTCGCCATGGGCACAACAATACCGGTATCTGAAAGCGCCTTTTTAAATCCGTTGAGAATTTGGGTGCTTTCAGCAGGCGTCGCGTCAATAGGGATTAAATCATTATCATGGAAGTTCACGCCATAAGCGCCAACTTCTCCTAACAAATAAACGATGTCGGCCGGGGTTAACGCCGCCCGCACCGGCTCGCCAAAAGGATCGCGGCCAGTATTACCAACCGTCCATAAGCCAAATGTAAATTTATTTTCTGGTTTTGGAGTATATTTTTCAGACATTCTATTTCCCTCATCGTTTTGTTCATGCAACTTGTCCATGCCCAAACGGCGTTAGAAACAACGCAAAAACTATATCTAAAGCCAGTTTGGGATGAATAAGTTTACTAAATAAACTATTACATGTTCTAGTATAATTTCCTTTTTTGTTCTGTCAACAAGAATGAACCGTATTCAGAGCGATCATAATGGTTTCAGCGTAATTCGGCTATAGACAGCTTTTAAATGCGCCGAATTTCTTTGATTTTTACCCGTTTTTTGCAGCATGTATCTTGACAGTATAAACAAAGCTCACTAGACTCCTATTAGTTGGTATTTCATACAAATAAACCAAATCAACCAAAAGGCAAAAAATAATGGCAAAAAGAAATTTGGGGGCGAATAGGAATTCGGTCGACCATGCCGCCATGCGGGATATGAATTTGGCGCTTATCCTGAACACGCTGCGCAAAGAGGCGCCCCTATCTCGTGCGACGCTGGCAAGCCAAACGGGTTTGAACAAAGCAACTGTATCCAGCATAATAAGGGAATTAATCGATAACGAGTTTGTTCGAGAGCTTGGAACAAATACCTCCACAGCGGAAGTAGGCCGGCCAGCCATTAATTTAGAGCTTAATCCAACCGCGGGCTATATCATTGGCGTCGAGATTGGGGTTGATTTTTTATCGGTTGTAACGACTAATTTTGCAACTGAAATTGTGTCCCGACGGTACGAGAGTACCTTAAAGTTTTTTAGCCAACAGGCAATTTTGGATCGGGTTCTTTTTTTGCTGCACGAAAGTGTACAACAGGTCCACAAGACGGGACGGCCGTTATTCGGAATCGGCGTGGGTGTTCCCGGCCTGGTCGATATTTCACACGGAACGCTGCTCCTGGCGCCAAATTTAGGCTGGCGTGACGTACCGTTGCGTAAAATAGTTGAAGAATCATTATCTGTCCCGGTTTATGTGGCCAATGAGGCCAATTTGGCGGCGCTTGGGGAAAGTTTCTTTGGCGCCGGACAGGGCAGTAATTTTATTTTATATGTTAGTTCCGGCGTTGGCTTGGGAGGCGGCATTGTGTTAAACGGCCGTCTCGTCGAAGGCGCAACCGGTTTTGCCGGCGAGGTTGGCCACATCACAGTCGAACGAGACGGGCAGCCCTGCAACTGTGGCAATCGCGGCTGCTGGGAAACCGTAGCCGGCCAGCGCGCATTGTTCAACCGGATATCGATCGCAGTTGAAAACGGCCGTTCTTCCTGGCTCACCAACATGATTGGGCCAGATTGGAGCCGTCTTTCCGTCCCCCTAATCGTTGCAGCGGCTCATCAAGGTGACGCCGTGACGTGTGAAGCATTGCGGCAAACCGGCGAATGGCTCGGCATCGGCATTGGCAGCCTGATCAACGTGATCAACCCCCAGCGCGTCATTTTCGGCGGCCCGTTGTCGCTGGCGCATGAATATTTGCTGCCGGTTATTCAGAAAACTGTCGAGGAACGCGTCTGGTCATGGGTCCAGGAACGCGTCGAGATTGTTACAGCAACCCACGCTGAAGATGCAGCCGTCATGGGCGGCGTCGCCATTGTCTACCGAGACGTGATGAACAAACCTCGGAGATGGCTGAAATAATAAACTCCGGGTATCAAAAGCGTCTGGGTACCCGAAATTCACCTTTTGAACTGTGCTTTAGGGCGCAAAATGGCTACACTTGCCAAAACATTTGGACAGTTGAGGAGTTTTGATTGTATGTCTTATTTTATTGCACTCACCTGTGAAGCGCTGGCGCGCAGCATCTACGCCGGCGCAGCCAGCAGCCGCCACACCATTACAATCCGCCTCTTTAAGCAAGGTCTGCACAACCACCCCAAGAATTTGCGCGCTACGCTGCAAGCACAAATTGACGCCATCGAACCGGAAAGCTCTGACGCCATTCTGCTCGTTTATGGCATGTGCGGGACATCAACCGTGGGTTTGACAGCGCGTGATACGCAGTTGGTGATTCCGCGCGCCCATGATTGTATTACGCTTTATCTCGGCTCGCGTGGGCGCTACGATGCGGAATTCAAGCGCCATCCCGGCACATATTGGTACAGCGTCGATTACATGGAACGCACCGAGCCGGGCGCCAGCGTTGCTTTGGGCGCAGCGGGCATTGAAGATGAAGAAGCGCAGTATGAGGAATATGAACGCAAATTTGGCCCGGAAAATGCCAAAATGCTGATTGAAGAAATGCGTAAATGGTCCCGGCATTACACCCGGGCGGCATTTATCGATACGGGATTAGGCGATCCCGCCCATTTTGAGGGCGTCGCGCAATCAAAAGCAGCCAAAGAAGGCTGGGTGTTTGAGCGTTTTCAAGGCAACCGGCGCTTGCTGGAAATGTTGGTCACCGGGGAGTGGCCGGAAGATGAATTCCTCGTCGTGCCGCCCGGTCACACAATCAAACAGCAGTATAACGACCTCTTAATCCAGGCGACCACACAATCATAGATGGATATTTTCACACTGCTGGACGAAATCCAAACCATTGCCCGCAATGGCCTCTATTTTGCAACAGATCCCTATGACCGGGAACGGTATGAGCGGCTCATGCAGCTTACGACACAATCCTACAGTGAACTCCTGAACCTGCCGGAGGCAGCAATTCAAGCCCGTTTCGCAGCCGAATTGGGGTATATCACGCCCAAGGTAGGCGCAGACGCCGCCATTTTCAACGATCAGGGTGAAATTTTGCTTATGGAACGCGCTGACGGCAGCGGCTGGTGCCTGCCGTGCGGTTGGGTTGAACCCAATGAAAAACCGGTCGAGACGATTGTGCGCGAAGTACGCGAGGAGACAGGTTTGGAGGTCAAAGTCGGCCCTCTGGTGGGCGTTTTTTCACGTATGCCAAGCGCCGCGAATGGGCCGCATTCGATGATTGCAGTTGTCCATTTGTGTGAAGTTTTGGGTGGTGAGCTGACGCTGTCACACGAAGGCCTGGCGCTGCAATATTGGGAGATAGGCGCTATGCAGGCGTGGCATGGGATCCACGAACGGTATGCTCGTGCTGCGCGCGCGGTTTGGCAGGCCGGACAAATTATGCCGGCTATTTCAGACTGATCCGTTTCAAACAAACCGGCGCCGCCGCCGGTATGGGCGTCTGCCAACTGCATATAGAGAATGGGCCACAGTTCTGGTCGGTATTATTGTCACATAGACAAAACGACAAAATTGTTTTATAGTTAAGGGTATCAAGTGGTCATTATCCACCATGATGAAAAGGTTGCCGTATGAGCCCTCAATCACTCGATGCGGCGGCGCAGGGCTTTCTGCAAAAAACCGCCAACTACCTTGAACCTAACGAACAAACCCTTGTCGCCCGTGCATTAGATATCGCTGTTGCAGCCCACGCCGGATATGTTCGGCAAAGCGGCGCGGCTTACGCCCTGCATGCTATTGCCGTTGCGGATATGCTTGCCGGCTGGCGAGCGCCAACGGCCGTTATCATTGCCGGCCTGCTGCATGATATACGCAAGAATCATTATGCCAAAGCGCCTCCAATGGAAAACATTGAGGCAGAATTTGGCGCCGAAATCGCCAGCCTGGTCAATGAGGTAGCGCGCCTGGGCCGTTTGGGTGATGTTTATGCAAATTTGGATTTGCAACAGCCCACCGATAATATGGAAGCGGTTGCACGACAAATGCCCTGGGCGGCGATAGCGCTGCGGCGGATGCCGCTGGCTGTCGTTATCAAACTGGCCGACCGGCTGCATAATTTTCAAGATATCGAAGTCTTGCCACAGGAGCGCCAGATCAATTTTGCCAACCGTGTTTTGAATTTGTTTGTGCCATTTGCCGAAAGATTGGGCATGCGGCATGTCAAACGCCAGTTAGAAGACCATGCCTTCCAGATTTTGCAGCCGGATGATTTTGCCAAAATCCAAACCCGTTATCCAGAAGCAAAGCGCCATGCAGCAACGGCCGTTATCATCCAGCAGATCCAGCAGCAGTTAGCCCATTATCAACTCAAGGCTGAAGTACGCTGCCAGCCGCGCAGTTGGTACGAGCTGTATAAACGCGAAGCGCCGTCCCACGAACTGTTACCGCTAATCGTTATGCAGCCAATTTTAATTATCGTAGATTCTTTTCAAGCCTGTTACCAGAGTTTGGGCATGGTGCATGGCTTGTGGCCGCCGCAGCTTGGAAAAATCATTGATACAATCGCTGCACCGCGCCCCAATGGCTATCGCGCCCTTCATACTTATGTTAATTACGAATCCGGCAACATGCTGCAAATGATCATTCGTGAACGCCAAATGCATCGCGTGGCGGAATATGGCGTCACAGCCGATTGGTTGGGGGCGCCTACAGATTTACTGCCGGAACTGCCGGCGTGGAAAGCGCCGCCGCCCGGCAAAATCGCTGTCTTTTCCAAGGATGGGGATCAATTTTTGCTGCCGGAACAAGCAACGCCCATTGATTTCGCCTACCGTGTACATCCCAATGTCGGCCACAACTCCACCGGCGCGCGGGTAAACGGCCGTCTTGTGCCGCTATCGCGACCGCTCGAGGATGGGGATGTCGTTGAAATTCTTTTAGGGCGCGCCAGCGTAGGCCCTTCGCCCGAATGGCTGAGCCATGTTAAAACAGCCAAGGCGCGCAGGGCAATCCGGCGTTGGCTGCAAATAGAAAATCCCGGCAAGGTAGAGCGCAAAGGCATGAACATTTTGGACAGGCTGCTGCGACGAGAAGGGATTTTATTGTCGACCAGTCACGCCTTAGAGCGGTTAACGGCCGTTGCCGCACAAATGGGCTATGGCTCGCGGCGCGATCTGTTGATTGCCATTGGCCTCGAACAGCGCAATCCTGAACCGGTTGTGGAGCAGATGAAAATGCCGCCCAAAGCCGGCCAGCGTCCTCTTTCACTGCAGGCTACCATTGTTTCGCTCACCGCAACCTCCTCCCAGGGACATAGATTGGCCGGCTGCTGCGACCCAACGCCGCCCGACCCAATTGTTGCCTTCGTAACCAACCGCAAGGAAGTTGTCATTCATCGATCTGACTGCCTAAACGTTATCGAGAAACGGCCGTTGCATTCCGCCGAATGGAATACAACCGGTATCCAACAAACCAGCGAGATCGAAATCATCGCCCTGGATCGATCAGGCCTCGTGCGTGATATCAGCGCCGTTCCGGCAGAAATGAATATCGCCATGGTTAGCTTTCAAGCCGACCAGATGGAGGATAACTCGGCCCGTGTGCAAATTGGTTTGGGACCTCTCAAAGCAGAAGATATCGACATCATGATCAAACAGCTAAAACGGGTATCGTCTGTGCGCACAGTCGAACATCACGCGCCCACGCGTCCCACACGCCTGACACAGGGGTCAATCCAGGCGCGCCGGTTTACGAATCCCTACACGCTCAGTCCCGTAACAGGGCACAATTTTTACGGCCGCCGCGATGAACTACGCGAACTGGTCAATAATTTGCGCGATCTTGTGCCGGGCAAAGCTGTTTTACTCTGGGGACCGCGCCGTATTGGCAAAACATCTTTGCTGCTAGAATTTCAGCGTATGGTCAGCAGTGACGATTACCTGGTTGCCTTCGTTGATATGCAGCGCCTGAGTAATCGTTCCACCACCATTTTTCTGTATGAAATCTTAAACGCAATAACGCGTGAAATGACCAGCGGCATCAAACCACCGCGTTTGCGCCGGGTGCGGCGCGATGCGCTCGGTTATTTCCGCAGTTTTCTTGAAAACAACCCAATCCTGCGCGACAAACATTTAATTTTGATATTGGACGAGTTTCAATTACTGTCGACCCTGCGTCAAGACGAACTGCAGCTATCTGATATCAATATTTATTTCCGCAGTCTGATACAACATCGCACCAGTTTAAGCATCGTTTTCAGCGGCGGCGGAGTAAAAAATCATTTATTGCATCAGGCAGAGGCATCTTTTATGTTAGAAGTGGTGCAAGAGCAGCAAATCGGCTGCCTCCAAAGAGATGACGCCCGCCAGCTAATTGTAGAACCGGTACAGCGTGTGCAATATGATCCGCAAACTGTGGAACAATTATTGGACTTGACGGCCGGTCATCCTTATTATCTACAAATGGTATGCGCCGAATTGATCAAGCGGGCCGATCCCACACAAGAGATCAGCATTGCCCAACCGCATATAGAACATTTGCTAAACGAGTGGCTGCCGCTGAAAGGCGAGCAATTTTTTAATCATTTATGGGGAAGCTTCAGCGGCTTCAAAATTGATGTATTACAACTGCACAAGCTGGCTCTGACTGCGATCGCAGCCCTCAGTCACACAAACCGCTGGGTATCATTTGATGAAATTACGAATACGGCCGTTAACAGCATCATCCCTGCTGAACAATTGTGGCACATTTTGAAAGACCTCGTCAATATGGACACTTTATTATTCAAAGAACCTGAATCCTACTGCATCAAGGTGGCGCTTTTTGAACAATGGCTGCGCCAAAACTATTCAATCTCCATGCTCGTAAAGGAATTAACATGGGTGAAAACACGTTCCTAAGCCGTAAACCGGTTACGCTTAAAACAGATTTTGTCGGTCGGGAAATGGAATTAGAATGGTTCCACGATTTATTAAGCCGCCCAATCCCGCAAAACTGCAATCTCATCGGCCAGCCGCGCATTGGAAAAACTTCTCTGCTGTTTGCGCTTTATGATCAGAAGTTGGGGCTGCCGCCGGATATCCAAGGTCTCTATGTGTGGCTGCGTCTGGTTGAGCTTCAGCAGCCGGATGCGCCCCATTTCTGGCGCACGCTACTGCTGAAACTTCAAGAAGAGGCGCAGCGAAATGGCTGCGATATGCAGCCAAATGACGGCGAAACGGCCGAAACCTTTTCACAAGTAGAAACGCTGGTTGAATATTTGCTTGTCCAAAAAAAATGCCGGCGCATTATCTTTTTGCTGGATGAATTCGACGTTCTCAAAAATCATCTCAATGCCCACGACTACAATTGGATGCGCTCGCTTATTACGCGCTTCAGCCATGGCCTCGCTTTTGTGATCAGCAGCGTGGAACCGCTGGCAATCATAACCCGCAATGAACAGGACATTTCACCGCTCGCCAACTATTTTGAAGAACGCTGGCTGAGTTTATTCACGCTGGAGGCAGCCCAAAATTTGTGCCAGCGCGCCGCAGCAGCCGAAGGCCTCGAGCCGTTAAGCGCAAGCGATGTCCAATTTCTGCTGCGTGAAGCGGGCCTCCATCCCGCCCTCCTAAAAGTCGCCTGTCGTTATTTATTCGCAGCGCGGCGCTGGGGTTCCGGGCAATCAAGCTATGATGACGCGCGCGGGGATTTTCGTTTTGATACCTCTGTACGCTGGTTGTGTCACGTTCTTTATAACGAACGCCGTCCTGAAGAGCAGGAGATTTTGCGCCGGCTGGCATTGGACCAACTAGAAGCGCCTTATCCCATGGTCATGAATCGACTCCGGCGGCAAATCGGCCTGGTAGAACTGCGCGACGGCAAGCCGGCGTTGTTTGCAGATGTTTTTGCCTATTGGCTGCGTGACCACATGCGCCAGACTGAAAAGCTTGAAAGTGAGGGCGGCAGCGAGAATACGGCCGTTTCCTCTGCGGCTGAACTCCAACCCATGCGCTATACGCCAGGAGAAAAACGGATTCTCATCGCCAATCGAGAAGAAAAATTGACGCCGCTCCAGGACCGTCTGCTAACCTATTTACTGGCGCACGCGGGGGAAGTATGCACCAGCGAGGAACTGCTCGAAAATGTTTGGGGGCCGAACCGCTCCCCATCCGTGGTAGAAAAAGCCATCAACCGCTTACGTGAAAAGATCGAACCCGATCCCAAGCGGCCAACCTATATCTTGTCGGTACGCGGTAAAGGGTATCAATTAAAACCCGATTAGATATTCGGTTTGTCACCGAGAGGTCACCATTTTTTAAGCAAGACGCCACCAGGCGTCTTTTTTCATTCTTGACATGTCGTTGAACACGGGTATAATGTCGTTAACGACACTTATATGTCTTTTTGTCGGGGTTTAGTATTTGGCGAAGGAGGTGAATAAAAAAGCACATTCGCAATAATTTCATCCGCAAGGGAGGACGACAGGATTTGGTTGGACGGGTTCTAAATATAGAACCCAAAAGAGGGAATCATGAACACACATAACCAGTGGATACTCACTATTGTTTTGACTGTTCTTAGCACAACGGCCTTGCTCATAACGGCTGCTGTGTTTGATGCATGGTGGCTGCTATGGACACTTGGGCTGCTATGCCTGGGTTTGCTCGGCGTCTGGCTGTTTCTGGATAAGATGTGGGTGCGGGTACAGGCATTGAATTCCGGCGTCGTGGAGGAGCGTTTTTCAAGAGAATTTGTGGAATTTTTGCCGCCAGGAAGGCATTTTCTGCCGCCGCATCAAATCATGACGGCCACAATAACAACAGCGCCGCGCACTGTCGAGGGTTACTGCAAGCAAGCGCTGACGATAAACGGCATTCCGCTGACTGTGAACTGGCGCGCAACAGTCGCAGTGGATACAAGTCAAATTGCGCCTGATCTACAAGCCCGGTTGGCGCGCGCACTGCCCGAGCATATGCCCAACATCGTGCGCAATCATGGCAACAACTGTATCCGCCATGTGGTAAATGAACATGATGTGCGCTCATTGACGCATCGCGGCGCCCGCAGGCGGCTGGAACGGGATTTGCGCGAAAGGCTTGTGCGGCGGATTGCGCCTTTTGGACTACAAGTTTACCGGATCATGCTCGAAGAAATTGAACTGCCGACCGGCGTGGTGAAAGCGCTGGCAGAAGCCCATAACCGCGAGGCGACTATTTTGAGCAAGGCTGAAGAATTAAACAAATTTGCGCATGTCATCAGCAGGCTTCCGGAGGCGGATCGGCGTTGGATGGTGCAACTGCTGCAAACGTATGTATTGGGCGAGAACGGTGTCACGCTGCATGCGCCCTATCAAACCATATTTGGTACAGGTGCAAGCCTGCCGGAAAGTGGTCAGGCTAATGCAAGCAGCACAAGCGGGAACGGAGAACGACCATCTCCGGCTCCCTCCGCAGAAAGTCCTGATAATCCGTATGGTAAGTGGCCCAGGTACAATTAGATAGGCCTCTATTGATTTGGCTCTAAGTCACGGTAGTTCCAGAATTTTTGGGCAGGGTTCGTAAGAAGCGCAGGGAAAAATCCCTGCGCTTTCTGTTTGCCTGTATGTGATTTTGTGTTAAACTTTTATTGGCTCCCCCCCAGAGATGTTCCCATAAGCGCCCGCTTATGGGGCATCTCATTTTTTATGCCAACGCACGGCGCATTTCAGCAGCGTGGCTCATTTCATGCGCAGCAATGATGGCGCAGATTTCTTCAATCGTCATGATTTTTAACGAACCATGCCGCCCCTTTTTTTGCCAATCCTCTGGACTTAACGAATCGATAAATTCAAGCAAGTTGATGCGATTAGCTTCCATTGCTGAAATGATCTCAGCAGGGGTTTTATCTTTTTGTTTGGCAATGCGGCTGGCGTTCCAACGGTCAAGATCAAAATCCGGGGGCGCGCCATCCTCGCCCTGCCGAATGCGCTGCATTAACGCCAGCATACTGCGTTCCGCTTCGGCCAGGTGGCGCAGCAAATCCGCGATGGTCCACACCGCACTCTCCGAATAGACGGCCGTTTCCCAATCTACTTCTGAAAAACCCGCGACCATCTCCAACAATTCCAGGCGAGATGCGGCTAACGCCTGTTTAATCTCTGCGTGTTGCTCTGCCGGCATTTTTTCCTCCATACTGCTCTTTATACTTTTTGTGGAAAGCTGCCTTCCGCTTCCATCGTCTGCACAATTGATTCCCATCCCGGCGGCTGTGCCTGGCGGTAGGCTTCCAATTCGAGCGCACTGTCATAAGCCACAAAGCGACGCTCAAACTGCCAATGCGCGCCGTCCCAGGTAAACAAGCCATATTTTGCGCGCACATCCCCATCGCCGGGCATACTAACCGAGCTAATGTTGATTAAATCGATATTACGCCACACGCGCCGGTTGGGAATGTGCAAATGGCCAAAAACCAGCGTCGCGGCATTTACCCCATCTAATAAGGAATCGAGATCGGCGTCAGGCTGGCGGATACGGCCGTAACGCTGCACCTGCTCCGCCTCTGAGGGAAAAATGATCTCGTTCACATCCTTTGGGTTGGCGTGGACGATTAACAGATTATCTTCAGGCCGGTCCGTTACGGCGACCCTATGCGCAAAGGGCAGTTGATCCAACCAGGCGCGTGCGTCTGCATCCAACTGCGCCAGGGTCCAATCCGCCAGCGCCTGCAAACGCGCCGGCGGCAGCTGGCGACCCAGTACCCAATCGTCCGTATTGCCATAAATGCTGGTTGTTTTCACAGCGCGCGTCTGCGCCACACATTCCGCCGGCCGCGGTCCAACCAGGCACAAATCACCGCCAAAAATCACTTCGTCCACCTGCTGCGAAGCGATATCAGCCAGCACAGCTTCCAGGGCGGTTAAGTTTCCATGTACATCTGAAAAAACAGCCAATCGCATTGCGTCGTTTTCTCCCTTAGGGTTTGCCCGTTATTAACTTTGGTCTTTGGTAAACGGGTAAACCTTCGCGGATTCGTTTTTTGTCAAAAGTTTTTTGTAAACGAATCCTTAGGGTTTGTCCGTTTTTAGGTAATCGGCAAAAAGTAATCAAAAATAAAGGTCGTGGGAAATCTGCCAATTCCTCAAGGAAACCGCAGATTTCTGACTCGTCTAATCTTCAAGAATTTTCTGCGGTTCACCTAACTTTGGGTTTTTATGATCTCAAAATTTATTTGTGGACGATTCCTTATTCAACGGGCACAGCGCGGAAAACAACGTGCGTGCCCGGGTAATGCTCACGGTACCAGGCAATAAATTTGCCTTGTTCAGAGGGCGCAATGCCATAGAGAACGGCCGTTTTCTGTCCCAAACTACCAATCCCGGCGTCATCATAAGAAAAGCCAACGGTCTGTTTCTGCGGGTATGCGCGGCGGCAAATTGCCAGCCATTCATCCAGCGTTGCGTTGGAAGGGGCGGTCAAATAAGTGCGTTCAAATTGTGCTCGCGGAGTCCCTTTGGGGATAAACGGCCTTTCTTGCGGATCAGGAAAACGCGTCTCGGCCAGCAATTTCTGCAGCGGTTTCATCAAGCGCCACGTCTGGTCCGCCAGGGAACCCCAGCCGCCGTCCAAGGCCCAAATGGCCGACCCTTTTATCGAGGGATATTCTGCATATAGTTTGCCTACTTTAAGGATGTCCTGCATCGCCTTATCCGGCGCGGGCACATCCCGTTCCGCCCAGCCCCATTCCGTGAAGAAGATTGCGGGCGGTTGGATGCCATGTCTTGCGCAGGCGTCGATCAGGCGCGTACATCGGCCGATTAGATCGCCATCCCCACGCAAAATATCATCTTCGGAGAAGCTGTATTCATGCAGCGCTATCGCCAGCCGATCGGGGTACTGCTGGCACAAATCGAGGTAGCGTAACATGCCGGGCGTATCCCAGGCGCCGACATCGGGCGTACCGGAACTATAGCCAGGTCCGCACCACTTGAAACCATCCGCCAGCGCCAATAAGCCGGTCTGATAACAAAATTCCCCAATCCAATCTGCCCAGTGCCGCTCTTTACGCAGTTCATTAATCGTTTCGCCATATATTAAATCTTTATCCAGGTCGTTGGGCCAGCGATTACGATGGGAAAGCCACTGTTTGCGCGCCGCTGCGGCCGGCTCTTCAGAGTAATCCGGCACATCAGAATTGCCCTGGTTGCCCGGGAAATGGGTGCGGCGAAAAATAGCGTTGTGGAGTACGCTGCTCGTTTTCATGATGTTTTGCGCGTCCACAAGGGAGGTGGTGCCATCGGCGCAGTAGGCCAGAAACGGCACGCCGGCGGCGTCAACCTTGCGCAAAAAATCACCAATGCCGTCTGTACGGCCGCTATTGGTGGTATGAAAGCCGTTTATTTTCAGGAAAGCCATTGTCTACTCCTCATGTCTGTCCTGGAGCGCCTATTTGCGAGGCGCAGGTGAAAAATAAAAAAGGGTCAACAAGATTGTAACGTAATCTTGTTGACCCTGTCCAATTTGCAGGTAGTAAGAATAATGTTAGCGCTGGCGGTCGAGTACGAGATCTACCAGGTTGTAGAGTTCGGAGCGGGCGGCTGAGGGGGGAATGAATTCGAGCGCGGCGCGTGCGCGGCCGGCCGATTTTTCGGCCTGCAGCCGGGCCAGTTCAACAGCGCCCGATTCACGCAGGCGAGCCATTAATTGTTGAAAGGGATCATTAGATTGTGACGCTTTTTCAGCAACGGCCGTTGCCGCCCCGACGCCATCACGCCCTTTTTCCAACATACCGTTGGAGCCCTGCGCCGCTAATACGCCGCGTCCTTGCAGCACATCTGCGCCAACCGGTTTACCCATCTCCTCAGGGTCGCCCACAATGTCCAAAATATCATCGACAATCTGGAAAGAAATCCCAAGATGGTAGGCATACTCGCTCAATGCATCCACAACATCCTCATCTTCTGTCGCCAACAGCGCGCCCATACGAGCAGAAGCTTCAAACAAGCTGGCTGTTTTCAAAGCGATAATACGCTTGTAATATTCGCGATCAATGGTTCCCGCTTTGGCAGCCGCGGCCTGCAGCGTTTCACCTTCTACTAATTTGGAGCAGGCATCTGCCATGATGATATTGAATTCGGCGCCGTAAGGGGCCATCAATTCATACACTTTGGTGAATAAATAATCACCCGTCAGGAGGGCAAAAGTGCGTCCCCAAATGGAGTGGATCGTCGCCTTGCCGCGCCTTGTCAGGCTGTGATCGTTGATATCATCGTGAACAAGCGTGGCAGTATGTACCATTTCAACGGCGGCCGCAACAGGAATGACTTGATCAATGTCATCGCCGCCTGCGGCCAGGTAGGCGAGCAAAGCCATTTGCGGTCGAATGCGTTTGCCGCCGGAAGTCAAAATATGTGCGCTTGCATCATGAAGGACATCAACTTCACTTTCAATGACAGCAAGCAACTTATCTTCAATCGCTGTCAAACCTTCATTTATCAATTTATTTCCCATTTGATTTGCCTTGTTCACAACTTTCAATTTTTTTTGAACGATTTATAAAGAATTATAGGTCACTCACAAAAGAGCGTCAAGCAGCTTGTGAAAGTTATAGCAAACCGTTTAGGGTGTTATCATCGGGTAACACCCGGCAAGTCAGTTTGCCCTGTCAAATTGCTCGATCTTCCCCATGCAAAAGGTGCGAAACAGCAGCAGCGCCTAAGGAAGGCGCAACGATTAACGTGGCGAGGATATACACCCATAATGCTGCATCCCGTAACTGGGCGCTTCCTGGGTTATGAAGAGAATCAGGACAACGGCCGTTATGATCAAATCGACGACAAAAAAGGTGGCGATCTCATTGGCGAAAAGCTGCTCAATAAAACAGGGTAGATTGAGTTCGTTTTCCAATAAAAATAAAAAGGATACAAAAAAATAGTATGGCAGCACCAAACCAATAATCGCCAATATCAAGTAGAGCTTTTTAATGAGCATTCCTTTTCAACAAGAAACTTCAGAAACGGCGTGATCACAGATGCTTTACATCAAAAAAACGTAGATGGTGAGCGATATTCGGCAACAGTACTACAAAAGTGACGTCTTGAAGCAAACCTTGATTTTCCATTGCTCTTTATGCTATTATGTTCTTCACAGTTATCCATTGCTTGCCAAATTTCTCTAAATTGTAATTGTTTAATCAAAAAAAGTTGCTGTATAGAGGGTGTGATCTCTACCTTATCCGGGAAGATTAATCCTCTGCTAGAAGGCCAGACGGTATGGACCTTTAGGAGAAAAAATCATGGGATTTGATCAAGTTGATGAGCAAGAGAATCGTTTTGAAAATCCGTATGAAAATCCTGAAAATTATAGCGGATTTGTTATTGTTCGTTTGAGTGAAGAATATATTGATCTGGAAAGCGAGACTTTGCGCGAGGCAGCTGCGATGGCAGATTTGGAAGATTTAGTTAATGTTCTTAAGAACTATGATTATCCCAGTCAACGATTAATATCGAGTAAAGACCCGCGTAAAATCTTGGAAATGGAAGAAAGAGCGAAAGACTCACCCTTTCCACCACTTTTTTCTCTTGTACAATCCTGGCGGCTTGATGTTCGTGAGGAGCAAGAAACAATTCCAGCAATCATTGACGAATTACACGGGGTTAAAGGAGTAGCATGGGTATATCCAGAACTGTTTGTAGGCAATCCTGATATTGTGGATGGAACAGACGACTCTGATTTTCCTATGCAGAGATATTTGCAAGCAGCAGAAGTTGGTGGAATTGATGCTGTTTTTGCTTGGGATTTTCCTAATGGTAGCGGAACAGGTATACAGATTGCCGATATTGAATTAGGTTGGGATCTGGACAATGTTGAGTTCTTGACCAAAAAACCCAAACTTCGCGATGGGTTTAACCATCCAGGTTATAGTCACCACGGCACCGCCGTTTTAGGGATTCTAATAGCTGATGATAATGACGTTGGTGGACTTGGTGTGGCGCCAATGAAAGGTGTATCTCCACAAATGGAAAAAGTTCATGTTTTTTCCCATTTTCGAGAATTCGATAATTCCCAAGGGCATATTGCTTGTGCAATTACATCCGCAATAGATATCTTGAACCCTGGTGATATATTGCTCATTGAAGCTGAGCTTAGCCCGCCCACAGGTGGTGGAGGTGATCCTGCAGAGTATAGTGCTGACAATTGGGCTGCCATTCGATTAGCATCGGCTCATGATATCATTGTTGTTGAAGCTGCTGGAAACAAAGGTGTAAATCTTGATAATTTTGACCCTTTATGGATTTCATTTAGTGAAGTAGTTCAACCGTTCAACAATAATCACCCAAATTTTCCTTCATGGGATTCTGGAGCGATCTTGGTTGCCGGGGCTGATTGGCATGAGCTCGAGCAAATATTCACGCGATCTCGTTATGGCTTTGAGGGCTCTAACTTTGGTTCACGGGTTGATTGCTTTAGTTGGGGCAATGGTGTTGTGACAATTGGCTATAATGATCTGGCTGCAGGTGCGCCCCGTTTTAGTGGGACCAGCGCAGCTGCTCCAATCATTGCTGGGGCGGCCGCGCTACTGCAAAGCATTTATCGCCATGTTAATTCCGGTCAAAGTCTTTTACCCTCGGAAATGCGAGCGATCTTATCTGATCCGGTGACAGGTACCGAGCAGGATTCTAACGAACTCGCGTTATCTCCTATAGGTATAATGCCTGATTTGAAGGCAATTTTGACAAGTGACTCAAGATTTCATTAGAGTCCATTTCCGTTTAATTAAAAAGTCCACATGCCCAACAAACTGGTTGACAAATGCCGGTGTAACACTGTGAACAGTATTGGCCACAATTAGGATCTCCTGGTCCTGGCGGTACTACTTCAGAGCTTTCTAGTGTAAGCATAATGAGTTGAGATTGTCCGTTTTCGGAGTTGCCTTCTGCCTCAAGCATAATGATTAAGTGGTCGATTTGATCGAAGGGAATCTTAGTCTCAATAAAAGCCTCTTGAAGGATTGTAGTTTGTTCAAGTGGTTTGACGTCAATGATATCTTGTGGCCTCCCACGAACCAGTACAAGCGGATCACTTCCCGGAGAGGTCAGGAATAAAAGATTTTGCAACGCGGCAAAATTTATATTATCTGTAATATCTACATCTGAATGTTCGCTTATTAGTGAAGCATCAGGGTACAAGTTTCCTTGCACTGAATTAATTGAATCTTCAGGTTTGGTAGATGTTGTTTGTTGCCAAATTAATAAGACTTTGCCTGTTTGAGACCAATCAGTCAATAAATTACTTTTGTTATCATATTGGAATGATTGGTCGGCCTTGAAATCTAATGTGGTAACTTCATCCGAATTAGCTTGCCGCCATAAAAGGCCGACACCCATTGCTAATGATTCGGAAATAGGGACGGAAGGTGTTATGGTGGATACCTGAGGGACAACGGCCGTTGCCACCATCTGGACGTTTTGATTAACCTCGGTCATCAATTCAGTATGTGTATTAGCTATATCTCGTAACACAATAAATGATTCGGCCTGCGCCGTAGCAATATCTCTATCTTCTTGTTGTAAAGCGCTAGATCCAGTAACCTGTTGAGTAGCTACAGCTGCTACATTTTCGTGCGACAAAGTAAATGATTCTGCTTGTGTTGTGGCCAGACTGGATAAATCTTGTTGTAACACATTAACTGCTTCAGCTTGGTTTGCCGCTGCACTTTCTGCATCATTTTGCAATGGCATAAATGATTCTGCTTGTACTGTAGCAAATTCGTTTACACTCACCTGTAGTGAGTCAAATGATTCAGCCTGCTTTGTGGCTAATTCTTTATCCAACTTAGTACTACACCCGATCCCTATACTCAGTAAAAGTATTACCATGATCAAGAATATTCCATATGATTTCCTGTTCATTTCCATTTACCTCCAATTGCTAATTCGATTCAGGAGTTGTCTCATCAGTGAAAAGGTACACACCATCCTTATGGGCCATCAACACCCAAACGCTGTCTGATTTCCCAGAAGGATTGGGTACTGCCAGTAAATTAAAAGCGTAAAAAAAAGGTTGCGAACCTAACCGCCGTATTTCCCCTTTGCGTGTTACAGTCAATATACTATTTAACAGTTCCCATCGGGAAATCAGTATATATACAGCCGTGGCATCCGGTCGTGGCGCCAGTGCTATCGGCCGTCCAGTGAAAGAAGCTAACCGTATCGGCTTTGGTGTACTGCCTTCCCAATAGAAAACCTCGCTCGCAGTCGTTACCCAAAATAATTGTCCGGCGATTCCTTCTAGATCAACAATCCGCTCGGATATAAAAGGCTGTTCCCAACGCCAGCATTGTTGCTTTGTTTGCCAGACACCTTTGTACAGACCATCGCGTGTGCCAGCATAGATGCTTTGTCCATCCTGTCCAACATGTGCCGTCGTAACTCCGTCAGGGACATTCATGTGCGAACAGGCTGATTGCTCAATCGATTGAGCCTTTTCCTGCTTCCAACTAATATAGGCGTTCGGTTCTTCAAGCCCCTGGCGCACAACTGCCACAAG
Organism: uncultured Chloroflexia bacterium; assembly: GCA_963701435.1. Taxonomy (GTDB): domain Bacteria; phylum Chloroflexota; class Anaerolineae; order Promineifilales; family Promineifilaceae; genus JAACFF01. The sequence continues at coordinate 382,271 of CAVPAL010000008.1, forward strand.
AAGATTGTCGACAACATCTAAGTCGGTAACCTTACCTGACACGCTCAAGACATTCCCCGGCAATGGGCCAACATCTGAGCAGGATTTGGCTCTGGATTGGGGTTCATCCAGCGTTTCGCTGGCGACTCTATCTGATGTGCTTAATGGCTTCCATTTTTCACCGCCATCTGTGGAATAGTAAAGTCCTTGCCCGATCACAGCCGCATACAAGTGGTCTAGATTACTTGGATCGGCAGCCAGAGCTTCGACAGCGCATTGAAAACCAGAGCTAGGACTAGTTGGCAAGGAAATCCGGTATGTTTCTATACCTACATCGCCGGTACCCCAGAAAAATGTTTCCTTTGTGGTAACCATTGACCACACTCGATTTCCCTTGTATAGAAGTTGGCCTTGTGTGCCCAATCCCAGCCTAACTCCCAGAGTCAGCAGCAACATAATCCCCAAAATGCCTAAGCTCCCCCAGATTAGCCGCTTACGTCGGATTCGTTTGTTTTCCATCTTCTGGCTAGCTTCTAAAAAGGCTTGTTCAAGGGCGCCTAGCTGTATTTCGCTGCCTTTTGACCAGGTTTTGTTCCACTCCTGTGCTTGTGCCAGTCTAACTCCCCGGTAAAGAACATCAGGATCACGGTTCAAGTTATGCCAAACTTGTGCATCGCGTCTGATGCGCTCTAACAATAATAAACCTTCTCGGTTTTCATCAAGCCAATTGCGCAATTGGGGCCAATTGCGGATCAAGGCCTCATGGACAACAGAAACTGTCTCCTCACCGGGAGCAGTCTGATCGGTCGTGATTAAGCGATCATCCGCCAGGCGCTCAAGCACGGCCGTTACCTGCTCACGCTGCGCCTCATCACCGGGAAACAATTCTGCCCGGTTGACAAGACGGCGGGTTGGTTCGGCGCCGTTGTCGCCGGGATCCGCCAGACGCAAAAAGATGCGGCGAGCTGTGGACTGTTCTTCCTGATTAAACTCACGGTAGCGCGCTTCGGCCGTTGCAGCAATGGCGCCTTGCACGCGCCCTGCTTCGGCGTAGCCCTGAAAACTCATCTGGCGACCGGCGCGTCTCTGCCATGTCTCGAGCAACGCATGTGACAACAGCGGTAAAATACCTGCATCGGGCGAACGGCCGTTTACTACCCCGGCGTCCTGTAAAATTAAATCCGCCAGCCCCGGCTCAAATGTATAATCAAATAAACGCGCCGGTTGTTCAACCGCCAGCCGAATTTCATCCGCCGTCATCGCGCCGACGATTTTCTGATGCTGCTCCAGCGCCTTGTGCAGCGCCGGGAAACGAGCGCAGCGGTCATAAAAATCGGCGCGCAGCACAATGATCAGCACAAGCGGGCTGCCGTCGACAGAAACGGCCGTCATCAAATTATCGACAAAGGCATGCTGCTCAGTTTCATCCTTGCACAGCGTAAATAATTCCTCAAACTGGTCGACAATCAGCAGCAAACGGCGGCTTTTACCCTGCCCCACAAGCAGTTTTGAAACAAAAAAATCGAGGCTGCGCGAATCACGCGCCAGGTCGTCCATTAAAACGGCCGTTGCCTGCGCATCAGATTCACGCGTCAGGGTGACCGCCAATTGTTTGAGCGGCTGCGCGCCGGGCGTCAGCACAAACACCGGCCAGGTTGTGCTGTCGCGCGGTGGAAATGTGCCATCGGCCAGCGCAACATTATTTTTTAGGGCAGGGATGATGCCCGCTCGTACCAATGACGATTTGCCGCTGCCGGAAGCGCCCACAACGACAAGTGTATTTTGGCGCCGCAGTTGTCCCACAAATTCGGCCGTTAATTGTTCTCGGCCAAAAAATAAACGGCTGTCTTCTGCATCATAAAATTGCAGCCCCATAAACGGGGATTGCTCAGCGTCATCTCCAGGCGCAAAGAGGTCAGTCCACTCAATCTCGGGCTTCTCTTTTAACAAATAATCTAACAAAACCGCCTCGCGACCCCGGCGGTCAAATTGATTCAATAAAGCCGCAATTTTTTCGCTTTTCGTTTCGCCACTGAGATTGTCAAAATCAACATTCAAATCGAAGCACATCACGCGCAAATCTTCGCGGGAAAATGAATTGTCTATCGTAATTCGCAGTTGATGCAGATTCATACGGGTTTGTACCCCAAACCAGGTAACTGAAGCCCCTAGAAAATCTCTAAAAGTTTCGAAACCAGTTGCGTTACATCGACGAGACTTATGTCACATTGTAACGTACCCACAGAGAGAAATCAATACACCAGTTTACATAAGTTAAGTCAGTTTGTTTGATAATCAATAAACTACGAAAGCGCAGGAATTTTTTGCAATCTGGTACCTTAAATTATTATCTATGTTTTTCCCATGTCTTCTCAACGTTGTCATGAACGTGTTACCGCGTTATTGGCGGACTTGATAAACTAGGGGCATGATTACCGTTGATATTTCCGCCGCCGTACACGGCCGTGCCGGACTGGGCCGCTACAGCGAACGCCTGGCGCAGGCTTTAATCGCGCGTGAACCGGGGCGATTTGGCGTTTTTTATAATCAGGGCAAAAACGGCCGTTTTCCTGCATCTCTCCCCGCTGCAACCCCACGCCGCACGGTGCGCTGGGGCTACAAACCGTGGCGTTCGGCCGTTTTGGCGGCGCAGTTGGCGCATATATCGTTTAATCGATTGGTTCCCGAAACCCAACTTTTCCACAGCACCGAACACCTTCTGATGCCCTTAAAAGGCGTGCCTACCGTCCTGACCGTGCATGACCTGATCTATAAACTATTTCCCCAATACCACAAAAAACTCAATTACTGGTATCTGAATCTGGCCATGCCGCTGTTTTGCCGCCGCGCCGACGTCATCATTGCCGTCTCGCAGGCGACCAAACACGACATCGTCAAGTATTATGGCATCGATCCGGCCAAAATAGCGGTGGTGTCTGAAGCTGCATCAGAACTTTTCAAACCGCCCTCACAGGCCAGGATAACCCATGCGCGTCAAACCTACGGCTTACCCGAACGCTATCTTGTACACCTCAGCACCATCGAGCCGCGCAAAAATCTCAGCCGCCTGCTTGATGCTCTCCTGTCTTTACGCCAAACCTTCCCCAACTTGCACTTAATCCTGGTAGGGGAACGCGGGTGGCTCTATGAGGACTTTTTTGCCAAAATTGAGGCGGCCGGATTAAAAGAGGTGGTCATCTCACCGGGCTGGATACCGGACAAAGATTTACCGGCCGTGTTAGCGGGGGCTGACCTGGCCGTGCAGCCCAGTTTGTATGAGGGATTTGGACTGCCGCTGCTGGAGCATATGGCCAGCGGACAGGTTGTCGCCGCCAGCAGCAGCAGCAGCTTGCCGGAAGTCGGCGGGGACGCGGCCGTTTACTTCGACCCAACGGATGTGGAGGAAATGACGGCCGTTATTCGACGTTTGTTAACCGATCGCGACGAATATGCCCACCGGCGGCTTTTGGGGCTGGCGCAGGCACAAAAATTCAGTTGGGAACGGGCGGCGCAAGAAACAACGGCCGTTTACGACCAGCTTTTGAAAAAGAATTAAACGCGGAGCGGCGAAACGCCAACTACCTGACTAACAATCATGTTTAACTCACTGAAGAAAATACCCATCAGCCTGCTGCTGATACTGATACCCATTTTATATTTAGCCACATTGGCGCAATCGCTGGTGCTGGGCGACCCGACCGAATACACCTTTGTCGCCAACGTGCTTGGCATCGCCCACCCGCCCGGCTACGCATTCATCACGCTGCTGGGCAAACTGTTTCAAACGCTGATTCCCATTGGCGGCATTGCGTGGCGCATGCATCTGCTGTCGGCTGCGGCGGCCACAGCGGCGGCCTTGTTTGTTTATGGCTCAATTCGGACGCTGGTAAAAACGGCCGTTCCCGAATCAAATTCTCACTGGAGCGAAATTGCGGCCGTATTTGGCGCGCTGACGGTGGCAACGGCCACAAATTTCTGGCAGCATGCCATCCACGCCAACCCCCACATCATTACCGCCGCCTTTTTAGCCGCCAATCTGTTTTTTCTCACACGCTGGTGGGCCGACCAAAAACAACTAGTCCCCAGGCAAGCGCCTTCCCAAAGATGGCTGTTGATTTTCAGTTTTTCGGCCGGATTAGGCGTCACCCATCACCCGCTCACCGTTTTTTCCTTCCCGGCCTATGCTATTTTTATTCTGTTGGTACGGCCGTCCATCTGGAAGGATTGGCGCACGCTGCTAAAAATGATTGCGTTGGCCTTGCTTGGCCTCAGCCTCTGGCTCTATTTCCCTATTCGCAGCAGCATGGGGCCGCCCGTTGGCCCCACTACGATGAATACATTGGATGGGTTCCTGGACCATATATTGGGCCGCGGCATCACCGAAGCGCTGCCCTATTTTCCACTGAGCGAACAACCCGACCGGCTGCTGGTCTTCTGGTCGATCCTGCGCCTGCAATACAGCCTGGCAATCATCTTTCTGGCCGTTTTAGGAGTGTTCTGGCCTGCGCTCGAGGCCATCATAACAAGGCGCGGCGGTCAAACCCCTACCAGGCAATCTCCTGCTTTGCCCATTTTTTTATATGGCCTGGCGTTTGTGAGCAATTACGCCTTTGTAATCAGTCTCAGGGCGCAAGACATTATGGCTTATTCACTGGGATTGCAGTTGCTTGTCGGGCTTCTGGCGGGCCTCGGATTATTTGTTTTGATGCTTTATTTGCAGGCGCGTTTGAACCTGAAGGCGCTGCCCATGGGATTGCTGATTGGCGCGTTGTTCTTGTTAGGGCCGGTCGTGCAAATTTTAAATAACATCAACCTGATCTCCCTGCGCGATTATGATGAAGGCGACGCTTATGTCGATGCGGTCTTTTCTGAATTTGCCGGGCAGGGGCAAGGGGCAGTGCTGCTCAATGATTGGGAGCGTATGACGCCCTTGTGGTATACACAATTGGTCGCCGAACGCTGGCCTGATCCGGCCGACGTGCGGCCCGAGTATGTTTCGACAGCGCGTACCTGGCTGCAAAATGTGTTTGATTTTCTGCCCGGCGGCCCCGTTTATTTGAGCAATTACCGGCGTGAAATTGTAGCTGCGGGTTTTCGTCTGCGGCCGTTTGGCCCTTTTTACCAGGTCGTCGAGCCGGGAGACAGACATATTCCACCGGAACTGCTTGCCGTCACGGCGCAGGGGGGTGAATTGGAAGTTGTGGGCTTCCTTCTGCCGGAAACGGCCGTTTCCGCCGGCGATTATGTGACCCTGATACTGGCTATGCGCGCGCCGCAGGGCACATCAGATTTTTATGTTCCGGTCGTACAGCTTGGCGATTTGAGCTTCCCTTTCACCACCGACACCCACCTGACCACACCCAACTGGCAGCCGGGGGAAGTGATTGTCGAGCGTTTTGATTTTGCGCTGCCCCATGACCTGCCGGCGGGTGAATATCCGGTTACGGTTGGACTGAAAAATTTGAGCAGCGACAGCGACACAGGGTTGGCGCTCCCGCTACAATCACTACACGTAGCAGCCCAGGCGCATCCAATTCAGACGGGCAATCTGCTGGCCAATTTCCGCCAGCGCGTTGGTTTACAAGGCGCCACAGCGCGCAGCAACGGCCGTTCCGTCACAGCGCCCTGGCAGGAACCCCTGACCGCACAGCCGGGCGACACAATCAACCTCGTCTTGGATTGGAAAAGCCTGGCCAAGGCTGAAGAAAGTTATACTGTGTTTGTGCATCTGATTGATTTAGCCAACCAGCCAATTGTAGCGCTCGATTACACTCCCTTGGGCGGCGCGATGCCTACCCATTTATGGATTCCAAAATGGCTGCCCGGGCAAACGATGCGCGACCCATATCGCCTCCAAATTCCGCCCGATCTGGCGCCGGGTACTTATTTGATTGAAGTTGGTTTATACGAGATGGTTGGCGGGCGACGCCTACATATCGCCGACGAAATGGGCAATCTGGTTGGTGATCGCAACATTTTGGGCGCAGTGATCGTTATAGAATAGCCTTTTCAGGTAAAATACGTTTACTGTTTTTTGAATCGCCCTGAAATTCATTTCCGATGACGCACCTGAGATCCAAGAAATTTGACGGGCAAATATTGAGGACATGTATGTTGACAGGACTAAAACAGATTTTGAAGTTAATTGTGATCGTCAGTTTAACAGCGGCGCTGGGCGCATGCACGCCGCTCTCAACGGCCGAACCGAATACACCACTCCCGGCGCCAGCAGAAGCGCAAGAGAAAACGGCCGTTTCTACCCCTGAGCCAACCGCATCACCAGAAAGGCCGCCTCATGAACCCACGCCCACTTCAGCCCTGACAAAACCAGATTCACCCGCCACGCCCACAGCGGAAACGGCCGAAGAAATTATCATATTTGCACGCAGTGGAGGCTATGCCGGGCTGAATGAAGAATGGACAATTTACAGTGACGGCCGTGTAATCAACCAGACAGGCGCTGTGTGGCAAACCACCCCGCAGGCGGTCACGCAGTTACAGACAGACATCATCAATAGCGGCTTTCTGGAACTGGAAGAAAATTACCTGCCAAAAGACCCTTGTTGTGATCGTTTTACCTATACGCTCACATTAATTGTCGCTGGCGAAACCTACCAGACCACAACAATAGACGCCACACCGACCACGCCTGACGCCTTCTGGAATTCTCTCGGCAGCGTGCAGGATTTTTTTACCACGCTGGTTCCGGTAGAAAGTTAGCGCCTGTTCCCGATTAAGTAAACTGCAGATTTCTAACTCGTCTTATTTTTAAGAATTTTGTGCGGTTCACCTGATTCGCGGCCATTTTTTTGTGATTGAGGTAAATGCCAACCCGGCCCGGCAAATTCTCAGCGCGTGACGCTGCTAAGCGACATTTCGTTACCGGCTGCAGCGGGCACACATGAGTAAGTCACGCTCAGCGTTATTCCCGGTTCGAACGCGTACTGCCTGTTCAGCGACTGACCCACACACGCGCCGCCTAAAGCAGTGACCTTTGCATTATACGTGCCTGGGGTGATGTTATTCCAGGTTGAAATGTCCTCAGGGAAAAAGTGCGAGCCATAATTGATTAATTCCACCAAAACAATCCCGCCAGTCTGATTGTCTACTTCCATGCTGGCCGGAATAACCATCGTTGCAGTCGCTGTTGGCCCAGAGGTGGGCGTCGGTAACAGGCCATATAAAATTACAGGCAAATAGGTCCAAGAATTAGGCGCAAACGGCGTCGCCGTCATGGTTGGTGTGGGCGTAGCTGTATTGGCGGGCGTCGGTGTAAAAGTTGGCGTAACGGTTGAGCCGGCGGGCGGCGCGCCAAGATAAACACGGCCGTATCCATAACGCGTATCCAATCCAGACGGCCCCAAATCCTGCGCACGACCCTGCAAGAAATTCTGAACGTCATTGGGCGTGTAACCAGGAAAGGCATCCAGCACCAGAGCAGCAGCCCCGGCCACGTGCGGCGCGGCGGAGGAAGTGCCGTTAAAACCGCCGGCGCCATAACTTTCCGTAGAAACATTAGCATAAGCGGATAAATCAGGCTTGGTAATGCCTCCATTTATCGTGCCGCCCGGTCCATTGGTTGGCCCTTCAGAGCTGTATTCTTCCTGCGGATAAGGTGAAGTGACATCCACAGCCGCCACGGTGATGGCGCCGGGAGAATCCGCCAGGTTTGAAAGACTGCGCGCCGTCACGAGTTCATCCATGCGCGGAAATTTGGGCGTAAAAATCTCAAAATTTACATTGCGGTTGCTGTTGACGCGCTGGATCACAAAACCATAAGGCGCTGCGGCCCCGCTCGTGGCCACGCCAACAAACTCAGTCGGGGTCTGGCCGGGAGCGCCATTTTGACCATTGGCGCTGGCGCCTATCTGCTGCCAACTACTGCCGTTCCAGCGCAAAGCGAGCAAATCATAATTTTGGTTCACCTGGGTCCAATCGTCCCAGCGCAAATACACGCGCATGAGAAAACCGGGATTGATGTTGTAGGCATTGCCGTTGCCAGGCCCAAAATAATTAACTTCCTGCGTGCCGTTAAAATTGTGAAAACCATTATTATTGGGGTCATTAAACAAGCCGCCCCAATGATTTTCACGATCATTGCTGGCGGCCGTGATCCAAACGACGCCGTTGTTGCGCGCCTGTTGGGTCAAATTCGCAAAAAAGCCGGTGCCGTCGCCGGGCGTCAGGTTATACCAGCCGAGAGAGGTTGTGATCACATCCACATTTTGGCTCAGCACATAATTGACCGCTTCTTGCAGATCGATGTCTGTGCCGATTTTGACCAGATAGAGTTGTGCGTTGGGCGCGATATCATGCACAATCTCAGTGCAGGCCGTGCCATGCACTGTTGTGCCATTAACCTGGCCATCACCTTCTCCGTCTACAAAGTTTTTAATGGTTACATTGGCCGGCAAGTCACTGCCTAACAAGCCGGGATACCCCTGGAAACCACCGTCGATAATGGCAATCTTGACGCCGCTGCCGGTAAAGCCGGCGTTATGCCAGGGCGCGCCGTTTAGCGCCGCGAGTCCTTCTGTTGTCGCCGACACGTCAGTCAGCGCCAGTTGAGCCGGCTGGCGAATGTAGCGTACGGCCGTATCTTGCGCCAGCGTGTTTAATTGCGTGATGGGCGCCCAGGCTTGCAGCAGCGTACCGTCGTCATATTGCCCGGTCACAGAACCGCCGGCCGCTTTGATAGCCCTGGTGGTCGTCTCCAAAATTTCCGGGCTGGTAACAACCTGAATCTGCACCTGATCTCCTTCCAGACGCAGCCCGCTGTCACCCGCAATTTCTTCCACCTCTTGCGGGGAGTCGGCGGTGGTCAGGTTTGCGAGGCTGGAATCCATCTTAGGATGGGCGGGTATGATGGTTTCGCCGTTTAGCAAATGAATGGGCGCATATTGCGCTTCCGGCGGCATTTCAACTACCGGAAATGGGTTTTCGGAGGCAGATGCGGGAGAAACGGCCGTTTCGCCGACTGCGATTGCCAGACCTCCCAAAAATACCGCTACAAGCAGCAAACCCATACTAATTTGAATCAATCGTTGTTTTTGTTTATTACGCATTATTAAAAACTCCTTCCATTACTTGATACCCGTCAGCATATATATCTGTTCGAGCGTCTGGCGCCCTTTCACCCTGACCGCAGGCAGTCGTTCAACTTCAATCTGGTCAGAAACCTGATTATAAATCGTGTGGCTGATAATGATTTGGTTAGGCGCGGCATTTTCTTGGAAGCGTTTGGCTAAATTAACCACATCACCAATCGCGGAATAATCTTTGCGTAAGTGGCTGCCCACATTTCCAACCACAGCCTCACCACTGTGAATGCCGATGCCAAATTGTAAACGCAGCTCAGGCGCGATTGGCGCAACGGCCGTATTCGCCTGAATCATCAGCGCCGTTTTCAACGCGCGCAAAACGTGGTCTCGCTGGGGATTAAGCGGCGTGTTATACAGCGCCATGACCGCATCCCCCATAAATTTATCCGTCAAACCTTGATAGCGTGTGATCGCCTGCACCGCCACCGTAAAATATTGATTGATCACTTGAATCAGCAGTTCTGGCTCCATATATTCGCTAAAAGTACTGAACCCACGCACATCCGCAAACATCACCGTCAATTTACGCCGCTGTGGTCTTTGGGCGGCATCCAGGTCACGGATTTGATCAACCAGCTTGGGCGGCAGGTAGCGGCGCACGCTTTCGAGCCGCTTTTTTTCAGATACATCATCCAACACCATCGCTACGCCTTGATTATCATTCAGCGGCGAAAAAGTTAGATTCAACGTGGCGATTTCAGAGCGGCGACCAACATAGAGATCGACTTCAGTATTCTGGGTGCTGCCGTTTAACTTGACATCACGCATCAGCGTTTCGACCGTGGGCGTGAGCGTATTGAGTACATTCTGATAAACCTGGTGCAGCACCGATTCGGCCGAAATACCCAAAATGCGTTCCGCCGCGCGATTATAGAGCGCAATACGATCACCTTCGTCGATGGTAATGACGCCGCTGGCTATAGAAGCAAAGACATTGTCCATCAAATTTTTCATCTCGGTGATTTCGGCCAGGTTATTAAGAATCTCGCGGAAAAGACGCGCATTCTCAATGGCCACGGCGGCCTGGTTGGCAAAGGCAAATAACAAATCACGGTCAGATTCGTCAAAAATCCCCTCCGCGATGCGATTATCTACATAAATAACGCCGGTGATATTGTCTTTAATCTTGAGGGGTACGCAGAGGATTGACCGCAGTTTGTAGCTGATGATGCTCTGTTGGGTCGAAAAGCGCGCATCTTCCTGGGCGTTCATCGTAACCACCGGTTCCCCGGAATTCTGCACGGTGCGTACAATGCTGCGGCTGATCTTGAAGGATTCCGACTTCTCGATGGTTTCGCGGTCCATATTGCGCGCAACGCGCACGTCGAGGCCGCCGGTTTCCTCATTTTTCAACAGCAGCATCGCCCGTTCGGCTCGCGTCAGGCTGATGATGACATCCATCACGCCGTTGAGCACCTGCTCCAATTCGAGCGAGGAGTTGACGTCGGCGCCAACTTTTTGCAATGCGCGCAGTTGGTCCCGTTCAGCAGCCTGCGCCTTCAAACGGCGCTCTAATCCGTCCAGGGTGCGTTGCAAAAATACCAGCAGGCGCGTAATTTCACCGCTGATTTGCAGGGCTGACTGCTGCGGCTGGCTTGTCGAGATTGCGCGTAAAGCGCGCTGCTGCTGGTTAACGCTTTGAGCTAAACGCTCAACAAGCTGGCGCAGTTGAGCCAACTCTGATTTGGTTTGAATGATGGTGTCATCGGCAGAACTGTCATCTTGACGCTTCATGCCGTCAAGCTTATACCAGAGCAGGTTGCTTGGCAAGCAGGTTTGTGTACCTGATATGTGAAATATAGGCTACTCAAAGGCAAGGAGTAATAAGAGAAGTTCGTATTCAAATTTAGGGCTGCGAGCAGGATGACCTGTGTTGTCGCGTAAAGCATATAAACTTTAGCGTCTTATCAGGCGGGTGCGCCATTTTTGCAGGCGGGTTTTAAGGCTTTGGCGAATGAGCAACGGCCGTAACACTTTCCATTCATCGCGCGGGTCAAACGCCTCTTCGAGGTTGCGCCGCGGGCCGAACTGTTTGTGAACATATTGCTGTGTTAAATTGCGTATGGGTGTGTGCCCTTTGGGAACGGCCGTTGTCAACATATCGGCGCGTTCATATGGCGTGTCGGCCGGCTGGAAAAAGATGCCCATCAGTCGCGCCCAAAAGCCAAGACGATTATAACTACTGTCTACATTTTGCTCGGCGCGTTTATTTATCTCGTAAGCTGCAAACATAACTGCGGCTGCAACCAGCAAAATCAGCAGCGCGCCAAGCGCCTGCCAGACAGGGAAGTTGTTAAAAAATGCGGTGGATCTTTGCTGGGCCGAATCTTCATTCAAAAGTTCTTCCAGGTTGGGCGTATCCCCTTCCGGCAGCTCCAGTTCGGCGCCTAACTGCTGAGCCTCCAAATCCTCATTCAGCAACGACGCAAAAGAATCACCGCCGCCCGCCGTCGCCGGCCGGTCTATGAGGGGAATAGCGGCTGTAGGCTCAAATTGGATCCAGCCATAATCAGGGAAATAAACTTCGGGCCAGGTGTGGGCATTGCTGGCGCGCACGCGGTAAAAACTATTTTCTTCGTTGTATTCACCTTGCGCGAATCCGCTGGCGACGCGCGCAGGAACACCTTGCGAACGCAGCATAAGCGCCATCGCAGAGGCATAATAATTGCAGTAACCTTCCTGGCTTTCAAATAATGTGTAATGCACCGGGTCAATGCCATCCGGCGGCGCTGGAATCTGGTCGTTATAGGTAATGTTGCTGCGCAGATAGTCACGTATTGCCAGCGCTTTATCAAAGTTAGTTTCATACGGCGCCGTAATTTCGGCCGCCAATTCGAGCGTTTCAGGCGTTACGGTATCGGGAATTTGCAAATATTGCTCGGTAATCCATTCCGGGTAATTGGTTGACGCCTGCCGCAAACTGGTTTCATCTACTTCCGACACTTGTGAAACGACGTCGTATGTGTCTCCTTGCCGCAAAATATAGCGCGAGCGTACGGCCGTTACCAGTTGTTCGCCCCTGGCCGTAATTTCCGCATCCACAAACATTTGTTTGTTCGTCTCCTTGATATCAGGCGCGCCATAAAGGAAACTGGAGTTAGGCAGGTAATTAAAGACTGTTTGCGTAATCTCTTTGCGCGCATTGGTCGGCGGAATCGCTAATGGACCGTCGTCAGGATAATGTAATGTGGTTTCACCCTCTTGGGCTAAGGACCAAAAACCATTTTCATATTGATCGTAAACAACAGCCCGCCAGTATACCGAAGGGAGCTGTTCAGAGACATAAATATCCATTATGGGCGTGCTGCCTACCGTACGCGGGCCGCCCAACACGAGTGTGTCTTGATAGGGATCGCTGGTGGCGCTGCCGTAGGATCGCAGCGAAGAAAAGAGGCGTGTCCAGGTATCTTGAAAATCACGCCAGGGACCACCGGCGCGGTTGAGTGCATCACCGGCTAAAGGCGTGGCGGAAAGGGTCGGCAAGCTCCAGGAGAGGAATAGAATCAGGATAGCTGTCAGAAACCCGGCGCGCAAAAAATCGAACCAGATGCCGCGTTCGTAGCGCACAGAAGCGGCGCGCCAATCTTTTTCTTGTTCGGTCAAATGGGTACGCACAACGAGCAATAAGGCCAGCAGCACGTAGGCAGCCAGATAAAGCGGCAGTGGTTTGGGGCCGTTGTAATAATAAACAACGCTGAGGAGTACGATACCGCTGGGGATCACTACCCGCCAGATACGCGGTTCACGAAAGGTGTACCAGGCCGCAGTGTAACCAAGTAACCAGTAAACGGCCGTTGTTTGAATCACAAACACGATCCCATCCCGGCTGGTGCCCCCGTCAATCGCTTTGCGCAGCCAAATGCCCTGACGCAGGATAATGTCCCCAACACGCTCGCGCCAGGCCAGGTCGCCAGGTAATACCAGGCCTACGAAGAAAAAGAGTAAAAATAAACCATAGATAAAGGAAAAAATATGTGCGTTGCCATCTTTAAATCGGCTTTTTGCCAGGGCAATACCTGCCAGCAGCGCCAGGACGCTGATGTACGGCACAATCCACAAACCGGAAATTATTTCAGTTTCACGCAAAGCAATGGAGGATAACAGCACCATGCCTATCAGGAGAAATACAGTTGACCAGCCTTCTCTTATGCGGGGGAATATTCGCATCTTTTGATCCTTAAGGTGTGAATGGTTGCGCCCTTTTTCTATTGAAGCATTTTAATCTATGCAACCAGCATATTCAGGACTTCAGCTTACATTTGATCTTAACAGGATGTCACCAGATTGTCACTCATACATCCATTAACTCAGCGAGGATTAATCTGATTATTCGACCAAATTAGCGCTGTCGGCGGCGTACGCCAGAGAGCTAATTATCAATATGATAACCAGGCCGGCCAGCCCCAACCAGAACCAGTTAATTGATGAACCGACTCTCTAACGCTGACAGGCAAGTTTATTTCTCCTTGTCCAGCATCGCCGGCAATGACGTTCACAGTGACGGTGTATTCGCCGAGTTCACTGACAATGGTAAATCAGTTTCGTAGAAAAGTTTGTTGGTAGATTGGGCAGTTGTGGCGGACGCAGAAACGGCCGTTTCTGCTCCCACCGGCTGCATGGTAATCAACACAACGGCGTCCAACACAGGCGAACCATCTGCCAGGTCAGCGACTCCCACAGTAAAATGGACCGGTTCCGCCACATTTGGCTGCGGCGGGTTGACCCAGACCGAAACGGCGTATGGGCCGGCCGGTTCCAGACCAACGACCAATTCACCGCCCCCATGCGCCCGCAACGGCCGTAGCTCCCCAAAACCAATGATGCTTGCAAGCAGAAGCAGCGCCCGGAAAACAAGAGGCAATTTATGGTTCATCCATCCACGTTTTGTGACGTTTCAGGCGTCACCGGCGCTTCCTGGACTGCGGCGCGCTTTTCATCTTGTAAGCGCTTGCGCACATACAAAACATATCCGCTGCCCAGGCCCAGGCTAAAAATAAACCATTGGATCGCATAACTCAGGTGTGATCCTTCTGAAAGGTCAATTTCCGGTTCATCTCGATAGGGTAGTTCTGAGTTTCTGGCCGGGGATTGCAGAACATAGACAGGCAGTAGCTTATAGGGTATTTGGGGCTGGATGGCCTCAATATCAACGCGATACCATTCCGCTTGCGGGTTTTCCGGCGGCCCGGTTGATTTTCCGCCAATAAGTTGGGGCAGCGCTGCAAAACCATTTATCTCGACCTGACCCGGCGCCTCATATTTGGGCAAATTTTCGGCCGTATTTTCCGCGTCAGGTATCCAACCGCGATCAACAAGAACGGCCGTTTCCCCATCAGAAAAAACAAGCGGTGTAATCAGATGCACACCGGCGCGACCCTGCCAGTTCTGTACCTTCAGAATAAGTTGGTTATCAAAATCAAACTGACCGCCGGCTTTTACCTGCCGGTTTTCCAATTCGGCCGTGTCTTGCGGCAGTTCGTCCAGATTCAGATCAAGCGTTTGGCCGGCCAACACAGCCGCCAGTTGGGCATTAGCGACGCGCCGCTGTTCCAACCGGTTCAACTGCCAGAGACCCAATCGCGCCAAAACCAGCATCAAGCCAATCACCAGTAACGTAACCCACCACCACTGCCGGCTAAATAATGTTTTAAGCAAATGCATGCTGGTTTTACCGTTTGACTCCTGGCGCGGCCATGGCGTCATCAGAATCCCACTGCGGCTCTGTCAAAACAGGTTTGCGACTCTCCACATTCACCAGTTGGGCCAACAAAATCAACGCCGCCAGGATATACATCATGCTGCCGGGAATCCACATAATGACGCCCCCGATTTGCTGGTCAGTTACCGCATCCAATCCCCACAACCTGGGAACGCCTTCATAATATGAGTATACGGCCGTGCCTACAAAAGCGAGAAGAACCCCTAACGCCATATTTGGCGGAATGGCCGATAAAACAAAAACAATCCTGCCGGTAAGCCCAAATTGTTTGTGCACACGCGGCCCTGCGCCTGTCACATGCCACCAAAACAACATCCCCGCCGCAAAAAAGAAAATATGCTCCAGATCATGCACCCATTCATATTTTAAGGCCGCATTGTACAAACCGGGATCATGCCAGCCAATAACAGAAATTACCCAAAACAACCAGATAATGCCGGGAGCGGTCACCGCACGCAGCCCCTGGCGAAACCCGCTTTCACGATGCAATGCGCTGCTCAAACCACTCCCAATGCTTTGTCGCCACCGTCTCGGCAAACCCCACAACAAAAACGGCATCGGCATGGCTATTAACAAAAGCGGCGGCGCAATCATAATCAACAGCAAATGCTGAATCATATGCATAAAAAAAAGCTGCTGTCCCAGGACATCAATCGGTGACATCAAAGCAACCGCAATGAGAATCAAGCCGGAAATATAAGCAATCAATCGCCAGGGTACTGCAAGTTGGGCGCGTGACACACGTCGCTGCTGCCGTTTGGAACGTTTGCGCAGCCGAATCCAACCTGTGATATAGAGCGCCCCCAACAGCAACAAGATTAACGTTACGTCCCAGCGCCAGTCCCATGACAACAGGACTGCTTGCAAGACGGGATCCATGATAACTGCCTGACTCCCTTAAAAACAGATTGCGTATTTCATTTCGCTAAAGTGTAATAATCCACGGCGATATGAAATACGCAAGAAAATTCTAAAAATAAATTGGTGTTGGCAAACAGCGGGACATACCCGCCAAAATCGTTCAATAATTTTCTGCGCTTTGCCTAAAAAGGCGTCCCCATCAAGTAGAGGGCCGGATAATAAAAAACCCAAACAACATCAATGAAATGCCAATAAATAGCAGCGCCTTCAACACCCCAATGTCGCTCTTGGGTCTGAACGCCTTTACGGCCGTTATTCCACATCACAAACAACAACAAAACGCCGCTTAACACGTGCAGAGCGTGCCAGCCGGTCATGGCAAAGAAAATACCGGATTCTACGCCATCAGATATTTTTAAGTGGCCAAATAGTTCAATGCCAAAAATCTCAGCATTTAACCCGAAAATGTTCCATTCAAAAAACACCACGCCGATGAAAAACATAATTCCCAGGATGGCGGCAATCATGTAGCTGCGCATAAACTTCTTTCGGTCGCCGTATCCCATGGCCGTCTCGCCACGGTAGACAAAATAACTGCTGACCAACAAAATCACCGTTGCCGTCAGGCCGACTTCCTGGCTCAAATCCGGCCGGCGGGTTCCCCACAACACAAATCGAGCTACAAGCAAAGCGCCAAACAGGAAAATTTCGGAAAAACAAAAGAGCCACAACCCCAGACGATTACTTTTTAATTGCTGCGCGTATGACAGCTCATGCCCGTGTTCATCATGGGCATCATGATCTTGATGTGTCGTCACTGCGCTCATTAGTGACTCTCCTCCTCACGCCACAAACGTGAAATATGCATAAATACCTGCACAATCAATGCAGCTTTCAACAAAATAATCACAAACAGCAGCACAAACGATGCGCCAGGCTGAATACCAACAATGAATTCAACCACGGTCAATAACATCAAAACCCAAAAGGTAATCAGGCCGCGCCGGTAAGCTTTTGATTTGCTTTCACTCACGTTAACATTCTCCTTTCTGCTCAAAACCCAAAAGAACCGCGTGTAACCCTAATCACCTGCTGGCGCCGGCGCCGGTTCAGTTCGTATATACGTCGATCCTTTCAAACCATAATCATAAGGATCCCCGACGACCTCAATCGGTTCATCATAATTAAATTCAGGAACCGGCGTGGGGGTCTGCCATTCCGGTGAACGTGAACGCCAGGGGTTGGTAGATGCAACAGGCTGCAGCCGCGCACTGGAAATCAAGTTATAAATCATAATTAAAATAGACCAACCAATTACCAAAGCAGCCAGTGTAATTAAAATTTGGCGACCTTCGACGCCCAACATGGGGTCATAATCGGCAATACGCCGCCGCATACCCGCCACGCCAATGCTCATCTGGCCAAAACTCATCACCCAAAAGCCAGGCACCATTAACCAAAAGTGTAATTTGCCTAAGCGCTCATTATACATATGCCCGGAAATTTTAGGATACCAATAATAAAGCGCCGCAAAGAAGGGAAAAACAAAACCACCAAACATAGTCGCATGAAAGTGTCCCACTACCCAGTAACTGTCATGCATGTGCAAATCGGTAGGCACTGTTCCCAAAATAGGCCCGGTTACGCCGCCGATCAAGAAAACGGAAATCGCGCCCAAAACAAAAAGCATGGGCGTTTCAAAACTGAGCTTACCGCCCCAAATAGTCCCAACCCAACTAAAGAATTTTATACCAGTAGGAACCGCCACCAGCATCGTCGCCATCATAAACGGGATACGCAAAACATCATTCATACCAGATGTAAACATATGATGCGCCCACACCAGGAAACCGACCAGGGCAATCCCCAGGCTGGAAAGCGCAACCCATTTGTAACCAAACAATGGTTTGCGGGCAAACACCGGCAATAATTCGCTGATGACCCCTAACCCGGGCAGCACAAATAAATACACAACCGGATGGGAATAGAACCAGAATACATGTTGATATAAAATCGGATTTCCGCCCAATTCGGGGTTGAAGAATGTTAAACCATAGGCGCGTTCCAAAACTGTCATTGTCAAAGCCATGCCAACTGTCTGTGTAGCGCTGAACTGAATTAACGCTGCTGACAGCGCGCCCCAAACAAAAATCGGCATGCGGAAAAGCGACATCCCTTTGGCGCGCATCGTGATCGTGGTAACTATGACGTTGATTGCGCTGGCGATGGAGGAAAAACCATTGATCCAGAAACCAAGCAAGAAAAGAATGACGCCAATGTGGGGCGTGAAAAGGCTTAAAGTAGGATAACCTACCCACCCGGTATCCCAGCCACCGAGCGCCATGCCGCCTAGAATAAGCAGCACCGATGGCAAACCAACCCAGTAACTAAAGGCATTTAAACGCGGAAAGGCCATATCCGAGGCGCCAATCATGAGTGGAACCAGATAATTAACCATTGCACCCACGCCCATGAGCATACTCGCAATCATAACGATGCCGTGTGCGCTAAACAGGGTGTTATACTGATCCATTGTTAGCCATTGCATTCCCGGCTGGGCTAATTCGATGCGGAAAATAATAGCAAATATACCGCCAACCAATAAAACAAATAGACTGGTAACGCCGTATTGAATACCAATGACTTTATGATTCACATCTATCGAAACATAGCGGAACCATTCAGGCTTGCCTTCTGGCGCGCCATGGTGTAAAGGAGTGGGATGTCCCCCAATCCATAACAACCAATCAGTTAAAGCGCCGGCGCTGAGGACAAATCCAAACACGCCAACAATAGCGCCAAAGACGAGAGCTTGTTCATTTAAGAAAGGTTCTTGAACGCCGCGCGCCGACAAGAATATATTGAAGAGAGCCATGCCAAGCAGGGTTCCAACCAACTGGCCCAAGATTCCTCGGAACACGGAATTGGCAGACCCATAGTAGAGGAAACGCCCCAGGCTTGAGGTGCGGAACATGCCTAAACCAGCCCCAAATCCAACAATTACATGCCCCAGGACAATCAATAAGACAAGCCCGGGCAGCAGAACATTTGATATCAGGGGTTGTGGTGTTAAACCCAGAGCCACATCTGCGACCAGGTAATACAATCCCAAAAGGATGCCGGCTATGATAGCGCCAACCACCGCACCTAACAGTGCAGCCATGATCGCATCATAACCTTTTGATCTGACGATTTTTAATATGAATTGCATAACACACTCCTCAGTCTGGAGAATTTATTCCTCTAAGGTTTTCATAAACGCAATTAAGTCGTCCACGACGCTGATTTCGACGCCTTCATTAGCCAGAACCTCAGCTTCCTTTTCTGCAAACTGGTCCTCGTAGTTCTGCGGCATGACGTTGGGAAGGAAACCGGCCACAATCTCCTCATTCGGATGATAGATAGACGTTTGGATATATTCGTCATCAACAGTTTGAACGCTGCCATCATCTAATTCCTCTTGACGGCCGTATATGCCTAACCAAGTTGGACCGGCACCAGGCGCGCCATCTATACTATGACAACCAGCACAGCCAAAGCCTTCGTTACTGTACCAAATTGCGCCTCTTTCTTCAGGCGTCAATTCAGCAAATTTTGGCTGCGCCGCCTTTTCTTCAACCCAGGCATCAAAATCCGTTCGTGAAACCACCCTGACGGGCGCAACCATTCCTGAGTGTTGCAGACCACAAATCTCGGCGCAGCGCAGCGTAAATTCGTCAATCAGTATTGGGGTAACGCGCAGGTTGGTCGTACGACCCGGAACGAGATCTTGTTTAACACGGAATTGCGGCACCCAAAAAGAGTGCAGAACATCTTCTGAATTCATTTCCAGAAGAATCGGTTGATCAACAGGCAGCACCAATTCAGTGGATATAAAGCCCCCCTGCTCAGGATAGGAAAAGGTCCAGGACCATTGGCGCCCCACCACCTCAACCGTCATTTCCTGCGGTTTTGGGCTTGTTATGTCAATCAGTGTAACAGCGCCCCAAACGCCAAAACCGATCACAATAAATGTAGGCACGATTGTCCATCCAATTTCCAGCGCGGTGCTGCCATGAACGTGAGGGCCATCTTCTTCATCGTCTGGTTTGCGGCGAAAGACAACCACAGAATAAAGCATCAAAACCATGATTAATGAAAAGAGAAAGGCAATCATCCAATAATGAGCGTTTACCATTCTGTCAATTGACCATGCTTGCGAACTGGCGGCGGTTGGCAGCGCCAGTATCCATCCTAACAGGAGCCGCATCAGCAGTGTAGCAATGATGACCAACACTGTAACTGCAATAAAATGTTTTGCTTTTCTCATCTTTCTTTCTGCTCTCTCAATTACCTATCACACGTCTTTAACAGAGAAAGGCTCCCACGCAGCCCGGATTAGATCACAGGTTAGAGAGGGCCGCCTTCTCCATACAGACTCACGTCGCCAATCTTTAATTTGGCTTCCCTGCCGTGTATTATGTTATCCACCCGTACCAAAGTAGATCATCAGCCCAATGCCTAATCCAACAACTAAAACAAAGCTAACCAAAACTGCGATTGTATCCCAGGGAATACCTTTGCTTTTTTCGTTTTCAGATGCATTCTCAAGCCGCTTGGGGCTCATGCGCAGGGCCAATACGAGGAGGGTCACTAAAACAAATATCCCTGTAATTATTAGGGATATATTGATGATTTCATCGTTACTGATAATATGACCGCTTGGGAATATGGAGCGGCTAAACAGATAACCCAAACAAACAGCAAAAAACAGGATTGCGGCTGAAGTTGCTACAACTGCCCAGTGTGAATAATCACGCTGTTGTGTGTTTGCTGATTCTCGGCCTGTTTGTTTTTCTTTGAGTTTTGCAGCCTGGTCTTTTTCAAGGTCAGCTGCTTTTTGTCGATACTTCTCGCTGCTTTCCGTGCGCGTTATCAAGCGTGAAACCAGCATATTGATGACTGCAATGACAATACCGGTCACAACGACTGCGCCTATAACGAGAATGGATAAAACCAACATCGCCAGAATGGGATTTATTTCAACGACATCTCCGCCAAGGCCGCCAGGTAATGGGGGAACTTGCAGGATGATGGGTTCAACCCCAAAATCGAGTCCAGAGGATGTGGTCGGGCCTTGACTTGTTAGCAATGGCCAGACTGCCGCCAATAAACCAGTGCCAATAAGAATGGCGATGATGATTGCCCAGGTTTTCCAGGATTCAGATCTGCTCAAGAGATTTCTCCACTTCAAAAAATAACTTTTGTTGTTATCATTTCTCCCGACTTTTATTTTAGCATAATGTCTAGATGCAACAAACTAGTCAGACTTTTACAGAATCTTCCAGGTTTCCTTGTTGGAAATCGTTTTATTTGGGTGCGCTTAACGGCGAAACGGCCGTTGCAGAAAACTGCGTCTTTTCTTCGGCGGCTGATAATCCATGTCCAGCAAATCTTCTCGTAAAGCCAGCAAAGTACGATGGTAAAGCGACTTAATCGCGCCCTCACTGCGTCCCATAATGTCGCCAATTTCGGCATTAGAAAGGCGTTCAACAAACTTGAAGCGCAACAATTCCTGGCGATCGGCCGGCAAGCGGCGCACAGCCGCGTTGAGCGCCTCTTTGTCTTCCATGAGTTGGGCGCTAAATTCTGGCCCATGATCATCAATGATCCACTGCGAAACATCGTCAATCGCAATCATTTTGCGGCGGCTGCGATCGCGGTGCCAGTTAGCAACCAGGTTATGGGCAATGCGGTACAGCCAGGCAGAGAAGGGCACACCCTGATCCTGATAATTACCGATATGTTTCATGGCGCGCTCAAAAATCCGCGCCGTCAAATCTTCGGCGTCGGCCACATTACCGGTGCGGTAATAGACATAGTTATAAATACGATCAACATATCGTTCGTATAATAAGCCAAAGGCGTCTTTATCGGTTTTGGCGCGCTCAATGAGAGCGACTTCGTCAGGTGTTATATCACCCACTACATCTCTCCTTCATTCGGAACCCGGTACCTGTCATAGATCGTGGGTGCCTTGCGTTCGCGCGGGCAGTATATCAGATTCAAATAGGAGACGGTAATAGGTAAACCGCGAAAAGTATATTGAAATAACACCCTGGCAAATTCGCGGTTTCCTTGAGGAATTCCCAAATTTCGTTTCGCAGCAATTCAAAAAACTTTCTGGGAATTACCCGGTAAACCGCGAAAAGTATATTGAAATAGCACCCTGGCAAGTTCGCGGGTTCTTGAGGAATTCCCAAATTTCGTTTCGCAGCAATATGCCCGATCTTGAAGGCTAGAAGTGGCTAAATTTGCTTGACGTGAATCCGCGCCTCCGTTATGCTCCGCGCTCATGGCTATTCGGCAATGCAATTCACATCACAAATTAAAAAAGTCTAAACGGGGAAATCATTTCACGCTGGGATTATGGGCCGGTATCGTGCTGATTACATTTGTTGTGCTGGCTTCCGGCTGTACGCAGGCTGCGCAAACGGCCGTTTTCCCAACCAATGTCCACATCAACACCAATCACAGTCCTTGCAGCACAAGAAGAAACTGCAACGGCCGTGCCCACAAACACTCCCCAGCCAACCTTAACTACTCTGCCAACAGTGACGAACACAACCACACCCCCGCCGCCAACGGAAACGGCCGTGCCCACAATCCCACCCACTGCAACCATCCCGCCGCCGCTGCCAACCCCACAAGGCGTTTACAGTTGGACCCTGAAAGTACCCATTCTCATGTACCATTACATCAGCGAGCCGCCGCAGGACGCCGATAAATATCGTAAAGATCTCTCCATAACGCCCGCAGATTTCCGCACGCAAATGGCATATCTGGCCGCAAACGGGTATGAAACCGTCGATCTGTATGATTTGACGCTGGCCATTACCGCCAAAAAAGATCTGCCTGAAAAACCCGTCATTATCACCCTTGACGACGGCTACCGCGACAATTACGAAAATGCATTCCCCATCCTGCAGGAGAATGGGCAAAAGGCAACCTTCTTTGTTGTCACCGAATTTATCGACAACGGTTATTCAGATTACATGACCTGGGAAATGGCAGAAGAAATGGCCGCCGCCGGGATGCGCATAGAACCTCACTCTAAGACCCATGCGGATCTAACCGGAAGGGAGCATGATTATTTAATTTACGAAATCCTCGGTTCGCAGGAAACGATTGCAGCCCATATCGGTTACACGCCGCGCTATTTTTGTTATCCCGGTGGTCGTTATGATCAGACGCAACCATCGAAGTGGTCTCTGAATTAAACTTCTGGGGCGCCGTTACCACGGAGGGCGGTCAATGGCATGGTTTCGACAATCGCTTCGAATGGCCGCGCATGCGCATGCGCAACACAACCGCACTGCCAGAGTTTGCTGATTTTGTTAACCCCGGCGCCACGGTTGCAGGCAAATCGGATGAGGGGTAATCATTTTTGTATCTATTCTCCCAACCCAATGCATGCGCCCGCACACAAATCGCCTTGCGCAAACCGCGAAAAGTCTTTTGAAATAACCATCACACAAATTCGCAGTTTCCTTAAGGAATTCCCAAATTTCGTTTCGTAAGAATTCAAAAAACATTCCAGGAAATGCCTGGCCCAATAAAATTCGCAAATAAAGTTATAAATCGAGTAAAACATCCCCCAAGATCGTTGCAAAATCTGTCAATGATCGTTAAAGTGTATTTGTACAGAAAAGGAGCGTACGGTTATGGAACATCAAGAGGGTAGTTTTTCAGGCTATGGCGGGATAGAACTATTCTATCAAAGCTGGTTCCCTAATAAGAAACCGCTGGCGCTGTTGGCAATTGTGCATGGCTTTAGCGATCACAGTGGGCGCTATGATCATCTGGTCACAGGAATGCTGCGCCGTGATTTTGCGGTTCTTGCGCTTGATTTGCGTGGCCACGGCCGTTCCCCCGGCGCGCGTGGCCATATCAACAGCTTTAGCGAATATCGGCAAGATGTACATGCATTTACCCGGTTGATCAGCCAAAAAGCACCCGATGCCCCTCTATTTCTCTTTGGACACAGCATGGGCGGTTTAATTGTGCTCGATTATGGCTTACACTATCCCGAAAACCTCGCAGGCGTGATCGCATCCGCGCCGCATCTTGCAGATCCGCCTATTTCCCCCGCATTGGCAAAAATTGGGCAAATAATGTCCCGTGTCTGGCCTGGCCTGACCTTAAATGTTGGTCTGGACGACAAAGGGCTGTCACGGGACCCAGCCGTGGTTGAAGCGTACCGTTCCGATCCTTTAGTCCATGGTAAAGGCACGCCGCGCTTAAGCGCCGAACTGGCAACGGCCGTCGTCGAAACCCAGGCCAACGCCGCCAAATTCCAACCACCGCTGCTTATCTTCCACGGAGATGCAGATACACTCACGAGCCCAGAGGCCAGCCGGCGCTTTTTTGATAACGTACAAATCGAAAACAAAGCATACCTTTCCTATTATGGCGGGTATCATGAGGCCCACAACGACATTCATCGCGAGCGCGTTATCGCAGAAATTGGGCAATGGCTCATTTATCAAATCCAGCTCGCAACAGAACACACTGAAAACACAGAATAGGAACACAATGGACAAAGTTTACATTAAAGATTTGCTGCTGCGCGGCATCATTGGCATCAATCCCGAGGAACGCGTTAAAAAACAAGATATCTTAATCAATATCATTTTATATACCGATATCAGCAAAGCCGCTGCTTCAGATGATATTGCCGACGCCGCCAATTATAAGGCCATATCCAAACGGATTATCCAGCACGTTGAAGAATCTTCAGATTATTTAGTGGAAAAATTAGTTACCGACATCGCACGCATTATCCTGACAGAATATCCGGTCGAACGCGCCATGGTACGTGTTGAAAAACCGGGCGCCTTACGTTTTGCTTCATCCGTCGGCGTCGAGATTGACCGGACACGCGCCGATTTTGCTGCATGAATCGCGTTTTTCTCTCTTTAGGTTCCAATATCAATAAAGAGATCAATTTGCCGGAAGCGGTCCACCTGTTACGCACAATGTGCCAGGTTGTGGCGGTTGCCTTCGTCTATGAAACAGCGCCGGTTGGTCTGGAAAAACAACCACCTTTCTGGAATACGGCCGTTCTCATCCTGACCGACCAGAATGCATGCGAAGTTAAACGCACGATTATCAGCGTAATTGAACAAAAACTCAAACGACAAAGAACGGATGACAAAAACGCGCCGCGTTCAATTGATATTGATATTGCCTTGTTTAATGCGGATGTGTTTACCTACGATCCCGGAGACGGCCGTTTGCGGCAAATACCCGACCCCGACCTGCTGAAATTCCCCCACGCTGCGGTTCCAATCGCGGAACTGGCGCCCGACATGCCCCACCCGGTTACCGGTCAACCCCTGGCAACCATAGCGGCCCAATTGATGGCGGCCCACACCAGAAACGGCCGTTTGCCCATCCAAAAAATATCCCGGGTTAAGCTAAAACCTTTATAGCGCAAGTGTGATGCTAATCGGGCAGTGGTCCGAGCCTGTTACTTCGGGATGAATCGCGGCGTCAATCAGAAACGGCCGTAAATCTGGGCTGATAAAAAAATAATCCAGCCGCCAGCCCACATTGCGGCTGCGCGCGCCGCCAATATAGGTCCACCAAGAATAGGCGTCCGTTTGTTGCGGATACAGCGCGCGGAAAGAATCCACATAACCCTGCGCAACCAGGTCATCCAGCCAGACGCGTTCCTGCGGTAAAAAGCCGGTCGTTTTTTGATTTTGTTTCGGCCGCGCCAGATCAATCTCCCGATGCGCCGTATTCACATCCCCGCAAAAAATAACCGCCTTCCCTTGCGCACGCAGATCATTACAAAACGTTAAAAAATCTGCTTTGTACGCCATTTTATACGGCACGCGGCTGTGATCGCGGCTGCCATTGGGAAAATAAGCAGTAATGAACACAAAATCATCATATTCAGCCACGATCGTGCGCCCTTCATTATCATATTCAGGCAAACCAAGACCGATGTGTACGCTGTTTGGCTCAATTTTGCTGTACAGCGCCACTCCGCTGTAACCCTTCTTTTCCGCCGCTGCCCAATAGGTTTTATAACCCGCCGGCTCGCGCAGTTCCGCATCAAGCTGCTCGGGGTGACACTTGGTTTCCTGAATACCCAAAATATCCGGCTGCGCCATATCCAGCCAATCCAAAAAACCTTTGCGCTGCGCCGCGCGCAGACCATTGACATTCCAGCTATAAAATTTACCCAAAATGCTCCTTTAACAGCGAGTCTATGGCCGCGCGTGTGCTGCGAAATGCAAGCTCAGGCAGCGCATCCGGTTCAAAAAAACCGACCTCCGCCGCATCATCACCCGCCACGAGCGCGCCGCCATTACAAGCGGCGCGGTACAAAATAAAGATCGAAGCGCCGCCCTCTTGTGGTGGATTGTGATAAACATCAATCAACGCTGTAATGGTCACTTCCAATCCGGTTTCTTCTAAGGTTTCGCGCACGGCCGTTTCCTTTGGATCTTCTCCCTGATCTAAAAAACCGGCCGGAATGCTCCATTTTCCGCGCTCAGGATCCATGGCGCGCCTGACAAGCAGCACCTTGCCGCCGTCAAGCACCAACACCCCCACGCCCACCTTTGGATCGGTAAAATGAATAAATCCGCAGGCCGGGCAAACCCGCCGCGGACGGTCGCCAACCTGGCGCGTTTCCATCCCTGCCCCACAGCGCGCACAAAAAGCCACCGTTTCCGGGGCGCTTTCACTCTGTTTTTGATGTATATGCATGCAGAATTGAATCGACGCGAGCGGCTACATGCGGCGGCGCGCCAGCCAGGTGAGCAAAACCAACAATAACAGCAGAAAACCCAATCCAATTAACAGCAGTGGATAGAATGAAGCTACACGCGTTGGCGCAGAAGCGGGAGATTCTTGCAGATCAGTTTCAGTGGGCAACTGCGCTGCCGTTTCGGGTCCGGGAGAGAATTCTTTTAATGGCTGTTCCAAAGCAGATTCCGGCAATACAGTCGCTGTTTCTTCCATTTCCTGCAAAAGTTCAAATCCTTCATCCACCGCAAGTTCAGATTCACCTTCTATCATTGCATCGGCCGCACTGGCGGGAACTGCTTCTTGAACGGCCGTTTCTTCTTCCGCAGTTCGCGCTTTTTCAACAATTTCGCTTGTAACAATCACTTCCTCAACAACTACCCGCGTTATTTCTACTGTCTCCCCTTCTTCAACTACAAGCTCCTCGACATCCAGCGGCGCTTCGCTTGCGGCAGATTCTTCCGCTGCCATTGGCGCCGACAATGCTTCCATGGCGACCGGCTGGCCGCCGGCGTCACTGCCTGCATCTTCTAAAAAAAAATTCGCGGCTAGAGCAAACACAAATATCACGGCCACTAATGCGGTTGCCGTACGCAAAACTGGATAAGCTTGAAGCAGCGGTTCGGAACGGGGACGGCCGTATAAAACAGGATCAAGCGTAAAATTGCGCGGCGCACGACGGCGCGGCAGGCGGCGCATTTGCTGCCGCCAAGCGCGCATTTCAGACAGTTCAGCCTGCAGAGCGGCGTCTCCTGCCAACTGCTGCTCAAACTGCTGCCTTTCTTTGGGCGTGAGGGCATTGTCCAGGTAAGCCGTTAACATTTCCTGGTGTTTTTCCTCATCCGATTTCGTAAGATTCCGCAAAAAGTCAAACATTAAATCGTATTCATCTCGTCAAAAATCAATCGCCTGCTCCTAAGCACCTAGACGATAACTAACCGGTAGAAGTTCCGCAAAGCCTTGTAAACACTCCCTAAGCTTAGCCCGCGCGCGGCTCAAGCGGGATTTAACCGTCCCCAAGGAAACATTCATAATAGAAGCAATTTCCTGGTAATTATACCCCTCAACATCGCCAAGAACGGCCGTTACCCGCTGATCATCCGGCAATGTCTCCAGGCAATGTTCAATCGCGCGCATCAGCTCAAGCTGCTGCTGTTTGCCTTCCGGGCCAATATCTGGACTGCGTAAAAAAGCAAATGATTCATTATCCGCAGTCAGCTCATCCAGAGAAGATTGCGGGCGTCTTTTACGGCGGCGCAGTTCGTCATAACAAGCATTGGTTGCAATACGCAGCAGCCAGGACTTAAAACTGCCGCCGCGAAATTGATTGAGGGATTTATAAGCCGATATGAACGCCTCCTGCGTCAAATCTTCGGCCGCCTGCGGCTCACCCATAATGCGGTAAGTAACATTATATACCCGCTCCTGGTAAAACAATACCAGGCGGTTATACGCTGTGACATCCCCTTTTTTTGCTTGCTGAATCAGTGCAGCTTCGTCCATTCACCCTCATCATTGACAGAATAACAGGCATGATTTATACTCCCGTCCGTACCCAAATGGGCCAGCCGAAGTGGCGGAACAGGCAGACGCGCACGACTCAAAATCGTGTTCCCTCGGGAGTGTGGGTTCGATTCCCACCTTCGGCATTTAGCAAAACCATCAGTAGTTTCAGAGAGTTTTGCCCGTAACCTGAATTATAATTGCCAAAGAGGCTCTCGCAAAATTGAGAGCCTCTTTTTCATTGGATTCGCGCGAAATGCATCTCGCTCTGCAACTATCTCACCTCAAATCCGGCCAAATTGTTTTGCCAACTGCGCCACGGAAAGATGAATCAAGGTAGGACGGCCGTGTGGGCAGGTATGGGGGTTTTCGCACGCCTCAAGCTGCTGAATCAGCGCCTCCATCTCGGCCATTGATAAGGTTTGGCCGGCCTTGATAGCCGCCGTTTTGCAGACGCGTTTCACAATGCGCGCTTCAATTTTTTCTTGTAGAGGCGCATCTCCGCGCTCTAAATCTTCCACGACCGTCATCAAGGCGCGCGCAGGATCGAGATTGGCCACAATGGCAGGTACAGAGCGGATCATAAACGCATTTGGGCCAAAAGGCTCGACCTGAAATCCGATTTTTGCCAGCAGCGCCAGGTTATCTTCCAATAAAGTTGCCTGAGCCGGCGCCATGTGAACGGCCGTTCCCGCAATCAATCCCTGCACAGCCACATTTGCCATGTCCCATTGGGCCATAAACTGCTCATATAGGATACGCTCATGCGCGGCATGTTGGTCAATTAAATACATGCCATCCGGCCCTTCAGTGATCAGGTAGGCGGCGCCAATCTGCCCCACAACGCGCATAATCGGCAAACGGCTGTCACTTTGGATTGCATCAAGTCTACCGCCGGCGCCTTGCACATCTCCGTCTTCAGTTTCGCGGTTTTCAAGCGCGGCAGATGACCCAAAGCGCTGCGACCAATCCAGACCAAGCTCGCCCTGTTCAGCAGCCTCGCGCCTTTGAAACGCCTGCCGGCCAAGCGCGCCCGTCCAGCCGGGCGGCATCCCTTCTGCATGCGGACCAAGGCTCCAGGCGTTCATTGCGCGCACCGGCGAATCCGCAATCAATACCTGGCGCACAGCGCGCTGTACGGCGCTAAATGCGCGATTAGCCTGCCGGAACCGCACTTCTGTTTTGGCAGGATGCACGTTCACATCCACCTGTTCCGGCGGCAGTTTTATAAAAATAATGCCCAGCGGATAACGCCCCACCGGTAAAAGGGTATGATAAGCCTGGATAACGGCATAAGTCAGGCTGTTGTCACGAATCCAACGGCCGTTTACAAAAAGCGTAATATGGCTGCGATTGGCCCAATGCAGGCTGGGCGGCCCCACAAAACCGCTCACCTGAATCGTTTCGCGCACATCGGAGTGGTCAGCCGCCTGTGCTGCATCAATTTCCAACAACTCGCGCGCCGTATCCGGCCCATAAATTGTCAGCAGCACATCCCGCAAATTGCCGTTGCCCCCCGTCTGAAAGGTAATGCGGTTATCATGCGTCAAACGAAAACGAATGTGCGGATAAGCCAATGCGTAGCGCGTGACAAATTCATCAATCAAGCGCTTTTCGGTGGCCATACTTTTTAGAAATTTAAGGCGCGCCGGCACATTAAAAAACAGATTTTCAACCGCAATGACGCTGCCCTGCGGCGCGCCAACCGTGTCCTGACTCACCAACTGTCCCCCTTCCAAAACGAGCCGCGCGCCGGCGCGTTCATCCTCTGTGCGGCTGGCAATTGTGAGCTGGCTGACAGCGGCAATGGCCGCCAGCGCTTCCCCTCGAAAGCCAAGCGTGTGGATTGCATTTAAATCTGCGACTGTGGTCAATTTGGAGGTAGCATGGCGCAAAAACGCCAATCCGATCTCGCCGTTGGGGATACCGCAGCCATCATCGGCGACCTGTACCAACTGGCGACCGCCGCCGCGAACATCAACATTAATGGTTGTTGCGCCAGCGTCAATTGCGTTCTCGACCAGTTCTTTCACAACGGAAGACGGCCGTTCCACAACTTCACCCGCTGCAATTTGAGAAGCCAGTTGATCAGGTAATACACGAATCGTCATAAAATCTATTTTACCACGACATCAGTTAAGCATTATAATAGCGGAGAGTTATTATTCAGGCCCTCGCGGGTTCACGCTTTCAGAACCCGCCTTCGACAAGCTCAGGCTGCAGTTGAATCGTTACAGTGTAGACTCGTTTTCGGCTGAGCATAAGTAAATCGCAGAGCGTACATGATGCAATCTGGTCATTCTGACAAAATCAAAAAGCTGCTGCAAAAAACCGCGGAAAGGATTCACCAATTCTTAAACCGCTTAAAACCCACAGACAACATTGCCATGCTGCTTATCGCCCTGCTCATTGGCATTGGCGCCGGATTTCTGGCGACAATATTTATCTGGATGCTGCGCCAGGTTCAATTATTGACCGCGCTGGTTCAAGATTTACTTGGCTACGAATTGGGCTTGATCATTATGATGGTTATGGCCGGTCTCATCGTGGGGCATTTTGTTCATAATTGGGCGCTTGAAGCGCGCGGCCGTGGAGTTCCTGAGGTTATGGAAGCGGTCGCCTTGCAGCGCGGGCGTATTCATCCCCGCGTCATCATCAGCAAACTACTATCCGCTTCAATTACCATCGGCGCCGGCGGATCGGCCGGACGCGAGGGCCCGATTGTGCAAATTGGGGCGGCTTTGGGCTCGAATGGCGCCAGGTTTTTCCAGTTTTCAACCGAACAACGCCGCACGCTGGTTGGCTGCGGCGCGGCCGCCGGCGTTGCAGCCGCGTTTAACGCGCCCATTGCCGGATCAATTTTTGCGCTGGAAGTGGTTCTGGGCAAGTTTACGGTGCCCTATTTCAGCGCTGTTGTGATTAGCGCTGTCGCCGCCGGCATCACGGGGCGGGTATTTTTGGGCGACAGGCCGGCATTTGATGTACCGGCCTATCCATTCAATATTAACGAATGGCCCGTGTATACGATTTTAGGTTTACTGGCCCCTCTCGTCGCCGTGTTTTTTGTGCGCTTGCTGGCCAAATCGGACGATATTTTTGACCGCCTGCCGCTGTCACGGGCATTAACGGCCGCTTTGGGCATGCTTTTAACGGCCGTTCTGGGGCTTATGGTGCCGGGACAGGTCATTTTAGGCTCAGGTTTGGAATTCATCGGGCAGGCGATTGCTTCTGATTTTTCAATGCCGCTTATCTTCATGTTTGGCCTTGCCATTGCCAAAATCATAGCAACCTGTTTTACGCTTGGCTCCGGCAATTCAGGCGGCGTGTTCGCGCCGCTGCTGTTTGTCGGTGCGTTGTTGGGCGGCATTGTTGGCAGCGTCGGCCAACTGATTTGGCCTGAAGTGGTTGTTGATCCCGGCGCCTACGCAATTGTGGGTATGGCTGCGGTCTTTGCCGGGGCTACGCGCGCGCCAATAACGGCCGTTCTCATCATTTTTGAAATGTCCAATGACTATAAATTGATTTTGCCTTTGCTGCTGGCGACCGTGCTGTCAACCTTATTGGCTGAATATCTTTTTACGGAATCCATTTACACCCTTAAATTACGCCGCAAAGGGATTCATCTGCGACATGGCCGTGATTATGACATCATGCATGGATTAAGCGTCGGAGAAGTGATGTCGCCTGATCCTTTTGTGGTTCAGGACGACATGCCCATTTCCCGATTGGGCAAGGATTTCCAGCAAACCCATAGTCATGGATTTCCGGTCGTGGATAAAGATTCAAACCTGGTGGGAATTGTGAGTTTGCGTGATTATGAACAGGCTTTGGAGCACCAGGACCTCGCCAATTTACAGGTAAAAGACATCGCCACGATGAGGCCCGTGTTGACTGCCTACGCAGATGAACCCTTGAGTGATGCGCTTGAACGCATGAGCGTGCGCAATATCAGCCGCATGCCGGTTGTTAGCCGCGAAAATCCATACAGACTGGAAGGGATTATTCGAAGAGGCGATATTGTCAAGGCTTACACGGTTGCGCTGGCTCGTCGCACCGAAGGACATGTTGACGACAGCGAATTAAAGCTGCGCCGTATTGACAAAATGAAATTTGTGGACATTCATATTCAGCCGCACAGCTCAACCGCAGGGCAGACATTGGCGCAAATTGCGCCGCGCCTGCCCTATGAAAGCGTGATCGTATCAATTCGGCGCAAAGGTACGCTTTTGATTCCACATGGAGATACCCGGCTTCTGCCCGGTGATTTGCTGCATGTGTTCGTTCGCAGCGCAGATGAAGCAGCTCTGCGAAATTGTTTTTTGTGTTAGGATCAAAAAACGGCCGATCCTCAAACTGGAAACGGCCGTTTCGTGACAATAAACTAATTAAAATCGGGTTACGAAATTGACTTTACTTCAAACTCAATCTCGCCCCCTGGAGTTTCCGCTGTTACAACATCCCCAACGCGCGCCCCGATAAGCGCAGTACCAAGAGGTGATTCATTCGAAATACGGCCGTTTGCCGGGTCCGCTTCATGTGCGCCAACAATACTATACGTTTCTTCCTCGTCAAATCCTTCTTCGCTAACGGTTACCGTACTGCCAACCCGCACGACATCTTTCGGGCCAACATCTTCAATCACTTTGGCCCGCCGCAATGAATCCTCGAGGTCACGGATACGTCCTTCGACAAAGCCCTGCTCTTCTTTGGCGTCATGGTAATCGGCATTCTCTTTGAGGTCGCCCTGGGAAATGGCAGCCTCCAGCTTTATCGAAATTTCTTCTCTTTTGACTGTTTTTAGATATTCTAATTCCTCATTTATTTGCTGTAGACCTTCTTCAGTAATGTATACAACATCATTATATTCTTGCGTCATTTCTCTCTCCACTCTGAGGCCAAAATGTAGCCGTGCTGTTGCGCCCCAAATCGTTCAATTCAAACTTACTGCTCTCTGCCTGTTCTTCTCTTGATTTTTTATTTGCTTGGCGCGCAATCAGGCAATCCCCTAAAAATTTAGGTAAACCGCAGCAAGCTCTTGAAAATAAGAGGTGTTAACAATCTGCGGTTTCCTCGAGGAATTGGCAGATTTTCCATAACCTTTATTTTTGATTACTTTCTGCCAATTACCTAAATGTCGTATAAAATCTGGGAATTTCTAAAGGAAACTCGTAAAAGTTTTTGCAAAACTTGTTAGAGTTCACCGAAACTGTAGGTTTCCAATGGTTCTAATATAAAACTATCGCAGTTTACATAAATAACCTCGCACAGTGCGAGGTTATTAGCGTTATTTACAATTCGTTCTTGTCGTCTTAAGGACGATTTTTAGTATAGCGCAGCTTAACTTGTCTGTCGAGTAGCTCTAACCTTGGCCGTTCACTTGATTTTCAATATCCGAGCCGGCCATCAACAAGCCAACGCGTTCACGGGTCGCTTGCTCAATGGGCAAAACAGCCACGATACGGCCGTCAAACATCACGGCTACCCGATCCGCCAAATTCAAAACTTCATCCAGTTCGGCCGAAACAACCATAACGGCAATGCCCCGGTCGCGCTGCGCCACGATTTGATTGTGGATAAATTCAATCGAGCCAACGTCAATACCACGCGTCGGCTGAGCTGCAATCAACAGTTTGGTCGGACGTGAAAACTCGCGCGCCACAATTACTTTTTGTTTATTACCGCCAGACAGTTTGCCGGCGTGGGTCTGCGCATTGGGAGGACGTACATCATACTTTTCGACCAATTCCTGACCATGTTCCAGAATCGTATCGCTGTTCATTCTAATACCGCTGGCATACGGCTGTAGATAATAATTGCTTAGGACAATGTTATCGGCAAGTGAATACGGCATCACCAGACCGTGCTTCTCACGATCTTCAGGGATATGAGCCACACCTATCTCAGTTATTTGGCGCGGGCTAAAACGCGTACAATCCTGACCATCAATCCAAAATTGTCCTGATTCTACCGGGCGCAGCCCGGTCAAGGCTTCTACGAGTTCACGCTGGCCATTACCTTGAACACCCGCGACGCCTACGATTTCACCGGCGCGAATCTCCAGGTCAACTCCCTTCAGAGCGATATGATTGCGATCATCTTTTACCTGCAAATTTTCTATACGCAAGACAACGTCGGTTGGATGGGACTCATCCTTTTCAACCTGCAAGATTACATTGCGCCCGACCATCATTTCTGCCAGACTGGTTTCGGTCGATTTAGAGGGCAGAGCTGTACCTACCAGCTTGCCACGACGCAGTACGCCAATAAAATCAGCAATCGCCAGCACTTCTTTAAGCTTATGGGTTATAAAAATGATCGACACGCCCTGTTCTGTCAGATCACGCATAATGCGGAACAGTTCGCCCGCCTCTTGCGGCGTGAGAACGGCCGTTGGTTCATCCAAAATTAAAATATCGGCATTCCGGTAGAGCGCTTTGATAATTTCGACTCGCTGTTGGGCCCCAACCGGCAAATCCTCAACTATCGCCGACGGGTCTACTTCCAAGCCATATTTTTGGGAAAGTTCTGTCACCCTTTTTTCAGCTTCACTCCGCGACAATATCCCGCCGCCGCGTGTTATTTCAGCGCCCAACATCACATTTTCGGCCACGCTCATCACATCAACCAGTTGAAAATGTTGGTGAACCATGCCGACGCCGCGCTCAATCGCATCACGCGGGTTTTTTAGTTCAACCTGTTCGCCCTTGATCCAGATTTCACCCTCGTCCGGATGGTACAAACCATAAAGCATATTCATCAAGGTGCTTTTTCCAGCCCCGTTTTCACCTAACAAGGCCAGAATTTCCCCCTTGTACAAATCCAGGTCAACCTTGTCATTGGCAATGACGCCGGGAAACCGTTTGGTAATTCCTTTCGCCTGGAGTACTAATGTTGATTTATCTACACGACTCATGATCTTGACTCCTTGCGCAACTATTCCGTATCATACGGCTTACCGACGGCCGCCGGCGGACGTGACCGTCCCACAAATCCAGCCAACACGATTATGGTGACGACATAAGGCATCATGCCAATGAATTGGTGCGGAATAAAATCCAGGCCCATGAATTGGAATTGAGTCTGCAAGGCGGACGCAAAGCCAAACAATAAAGCGCCGCCCCAGGAGCCTAGCGGCGTCCATTTACCAAAAATCATGACCGCCAAGGCTACGAACCCACGCCCGTTGGTCATGTCACGTTCAAAAGAACCAACTGCCTCTAGCGTCAGATAAGCGCCCGCCAGACCCGCGAGACCACCTGCCAACGTCACGTTCAGGTATCGCATCCAGGGCACGCTAATGCCAACGGTGTCGGCTGCGCTGGGATGTTCACCCACTGCACGCGTGCGCAATCCCCACACTGTGCGGAAAAGGGCAAATTGCAGCAGGAACACAAAAATGATTGTTATATAGGTGATAGGCGCGTTATCAAACAAAACTGGCCCCACCAAAGGAATTTTTGCCAGCGGCCCGAGCGCAATCGGCTGTAATTTACCACTGGTCGTCAACCCGGCCACATAGAAAAAGCTGGTCAACCCGGCCGCCAAAACATTGATGATAGTACCGCCAATAATCTGGTCCATTTTAAGCGTCACCGACATCCAGGCGAGGAACAAACCAAGCAGCATACCACTCCCAACGCCAACCAGCGTTGCAATAAACAAATTACCAATATAAACGTTTGCCAGAAAGGCCAGAAAGGCCGACATAAGCATCTGGCCTTCGATGCCAATGTTGATCACACCGGAACGTTCCCCTACCAGGCCACACATGGCTCCCAAAACAAGCGGCGTGGATTGGCGAATGGTTTGCGCAAATACGGCAGTTGCTTGCTGCGGACGATACAAAAAATAAGCTAACCCAGCAATAAAAAGGATGGCCACAATAACCAGCCACACGATTCGGGCAGACAATTGTATAGCTGATTGTGATTTTGTTGGAACAGTTGTTGATGCCATTTTATTACCTCCTTAACCCCAGCCTGTGCTGAGCGTGACTTTTTCCTCATCCACGGCTTTAGAGCCAAGAATTTTGCGGACAATCATGTCAGCCGAGACAAAGAAAAGCATCAAACCTAATATGACATCAATAATTTGGAAGCGCACGCCGGCAGTAAATTGCATCTGGCTGGCGCCTCCGCGCATAGCCCCGATCAGAATCGCGGCCGGGATGACGCCCAGCGGATTAGTTTTAGCCAGCAAAGCTATCGTGATGCCTTCAAAGCCCAACCCGGCATTAAAACCTGGCTGGAACCGTCCCACTACGCCCATCGTTTCAATCGCGCCGCCCATACCGGCCAGAAAACCGCTGAGCGCCATCGTTAAAACAATAACACGGCTTACTTTGATACCCGCATAGAGGGCTGCATTGGCATTCAAACCGGTTGTACGAATGGCATATCCCCAGGTTGTGCGATAAAGCAGGTAATAAACTAATACAGCCATGACACAGGCGATCAGGAAACCAACTGGCACAAAGCCCCAGGTGGGAATTGCAGCCGAATCCAACACCTTTGGCGTGCGTGTGATAATGCCTTCATCTTTCCAAGGCCCGTTGGCCAGATAATCGGTCAGGTTACCGGCAATGAAGTTCAGCATAATTGTCGTGATCACCTCATGCGCGCCTGTGTACGCCTTTAAAACACCTGCTATGCCGCCCCAAACCGCGCCGGCCATACTTCCTCCTAATAAAGCGATGGGTATGTGGATGAACCAGGGCAAACCATCCAGCGCAAACCCCAAATAAGCCGCAAAAATTGCGCCCATTAACAGCTGCCCCTGTCCACCTATGTTAAACAGCCCGGCCTTAAAAGCAAAAGCCACGGCCAAGCCGCTAAAAATCAAAGGGGTTGCTTTCTCAAGCGTGCGTTGAATTGCTTCTGGACTGCCAAATGCGCCTACAAACAACGCGGTATATGCCTGAAGCGGTTTGGCGCCGGAAATCCATAGGAGAATGCCGCCAATCAAAAGCGCCAGAACAATTGATAATAGCGGCACGCTTATTGACATCCAGGCGCGCTGCAGCCAATTCCGCTCTTCACTATCCGTTTTTGTAGTTTGTTTATTTGTCGCCATAACTCCAATTGTCCTTTCCAATCAATGTGGAACAACAGACATTTGCAATAAACTCACCTAAAAAAAAGCGCGACGCACCGCCAGGTACGTCGCACTCATTATTTCATCCAGGCTGCTACTTAACCTCCCGGGACATAACCGGTTTCAAGCGAGCCATCTTTCAATCCGGTGTCGATTTCTTCCAGCTTATCCTTGATATCTTGGGGGATTTGGCCGTCGAAATCATGGAAGGGAGCCAGACCTGCGGCGCCAAAGAAGTTCCCACTCGGGAAAGAACCCTCCACAGAAGCAGAAATCAAATCGAAGACGCCGGGGGTAATCAGCTTCATAGCGCTGGAAACCAGACAAGGATGCGCTTCGGGCACGGTTAGCCATTGGTCCGTGTCAACGCCGATGCAGTAAACGCCTTCGTTACCGGCAGTCTCAATTAAAGCGCCATTACCGGTTTTACCACCGGCGCCAAAGACAACGTCTGCGCCCTGGTCAACGGCTTGTTTGGCTGTCGAAGCGCCCCACTCCGGATCGGTGAAGGCCACGTCCATGCCGCCCGGATGGTAAGTGGAAATATACTCAATGTCCGGATTAATGTATTCTGCGCCAGCCTCATAACCTTCTTTGAAGGCGACAACCGGGGGAACAAGATCGGTACCGAGTACCGCCGCTACTTTGCCGGTTTCAGAAAGCATGGCCGCCAACGCGCCGGCCAAGAAACCAGATTGATCTTCATTGAAAATCAGCCCGGATAGGTTTTCGGCGGGTTCGCCCTGGAATTGGTCAACGCCAATGAAGTTAATGTCAGGATATTGGGCTGCCGCTTCGGCCGTGGCTTCGCCCATGGCAAAACCCACCGTCACAATGATGTCATAACCATTGGTGGCAAACAGGCCAATGTTCGAAGCGTAGTCTTTCGCGTCCTGTGTCTCAATAAAGTCGATTTGGGCGCCTAATTCTTTTTCTGCCTGCTGTACGCCTTCCCAGGCAGATTGGTTAAAGGATTTGTCATCAATTTCGCCTACATCGGTTACTAAACCAATGCAGAGCACTTCATCACTACTGCAATCACCTGAATCAGCTGATTCTGCTGGAGCTTCTGCTGGAGCTTCTCCTGCACTATCTGTCTCTGCAGCAGGTTCGGATGTTTGTCCTCCACATGCCGCAAGCAGCAACACCAACACTGCCAGGATTGCTACTAACAAACTAAGACGTTTCTTAAGCATTGTTTTCTCTCCTATAGATTAGAAATTAGAAACCTGGGGTCGTTGAACTCTAGTTTCAACGTCACCCATCCACCAACCTTCTTATTGCCGCTCATTATACTTGGTTTCACAACTAGTTCAAACTGTTTCCCACAGCGGTTCCAAAGTTGTGGACAATCTTCCTGGAAGCTGCGCCTTGAAGACTTAGACGCGTGAGTCTCTTTGGCAATTCGCATAAATGAGCTTTCGGGAGGTTGAATTTCGGGGATTTGCCCTGCGCCGTTTCCAAAACGTCTGGCGCTTTGGTACTAGCAGAGATATACCAATGCGGCTTTCTCAACAACTAAATAAAATAGTAATGTCGAAAATCCGCAAACCGTCGTGGATTGCTGCCTTCATTAGCATTAGCATCGTCGAAATTTCAAAGAGGTAAAATCCTGATGCGCAAGTCAAATCCTTTCACTCTAAACAAAATTCCTGTCACAATTAAGTGGTGTGCAAAATTGATAGTTTTGTTTGCCATTGTCATGTTTTTGCTATCGTTGCCAAAAGCAACTGCAAAGTCGCAAGAAACCGTGGGGATAGGCGCCTCCTTTGCGCCCGGTACGCCAAATGAATATGTGAACCAGGTGATGGCGCAATTACATGGCGGCAACAAGTTACATTACAATGCCAGTTCGCGCTGGTATCCTTACTCCACGGCTTTAAACAGCGGCGGTTATAGTTATGGGGATGGCATCAGACTGACCTGGAGTATTATGCCGGATGGAACCAATATGCCAGGCCAAATCGGCGAGCCGGCTTGTCTCAGCTCATTTAGAGCGGATATGGATGCCGCTTACGGCGCGGGTAACTGGATGGATGAACTGGAGACGGTCTTTACCGAATGGGCTGCGGTTAGTGGCATTGAATATGTTTACGAGCCTCAAGATGACGGCGCAGTTTGGCCAACTACGCCCGGCATTGCGGGTGTGCGCGGTGATATGCGCATTGGCGGCTGTTACATTGACGGCAACTCCGGGATATTGGCGTATAATTTTTATCCTGATTGGGGTGATATGAAAGTTGATTCGCCGGATATCTGGTTCATCAACAACCCGCTTACTACAGGTTTTCACAACGTGACGTCCCACGAAAATGGTCATGGGATTGGCATTCAACATGTCTGTCCTTTTGAGCAGACGAAGCTCATGGAACCGTGGGTTTCGCAAACTTTTGTTGGACCGCAGTTGGATGATATGCGGGCCGTACAACGGCTGTATGGCGACGCGTATGAAAATTTGGCAGTGGGCAATGACACGGCCGTTTCCGCATCCGATCTTGGCGCTCCTCCAGAAAAAATTGCCCAACAGGTACACAATGTCGGTCTTGACAGCAGCCTTGACCAAGATTGGTATCAGATCACCGTTAGTGATAACCGCCAAATTGACATCATGTTAATGCCCACGGGAAACGTCTATGAAGACAGCAACCAAAACCAAAATGGATCATGCCCTCCCGCAGGAACCGGTCCATTTGTCGATACCGCACGTATTCAGGACCTCAGCTTCGAACTGCTCGACAGCGACGGAACAACCGTGCTTTATACCGGCAATTTAAATGGCCCTGGCGAAGTGGAAAGCATCAGCGCTCAGGCGTTGGGCGGCGGTGGGGCAAAATATCTTCGCGTTTTTGGCGCCGGAAGCGATGATGTGCAGCTTTATGATCTTGATTTTACTGTGCAGCCAATTCCTGGACCGGAACCTCAAATCAATGTAAGTCCGGCGACGTTCGAGGAAACGGCCGTTTCAGGCGAACAGATCGTACAGTCATTCAACATTGGCAATACAGGCACGGCCGATCTTTATTGGGAAATTTACGAGAGCAATAATCTCCTGGCGCAGTTGAGAAAAACCCTGCCTCCGGGCGCGATCGACGCCGCAACGGCAGCATGTGATGCGCCGGCCGATATTTCCTGGATCACGTGTCCACAGACAGAAGGTACCGTTAATCCAGGCAATCAATCCGCCGTCTCCCTCATATTTGACACCACAGATTTGACAGCGGGGACGTACCAGGCAACCATTTGCATTGACAGCAATGACACAACCGACCAGCAAATGGCTATACCGATCACTTTGAGTGTTGAAGAACCCTGTGTGGCGCCCCCTGAAACGGCCGTTACGCTCGCCTCAAGCAGCAATGACATTATCTTGACCTGGCCCCATGAGCCGGCTAATGCATCCTACGAGGTGCATCGAACCGCCCTGCCTTACTTTGAGCCGGATAACAATACGCTTCTGACCGACCCGCCCCTTGGCAGTGCATCCATCGGCTATACAGATGAAAATGTCCTGCTTGAATCAGGCGACCGTCTGTTCTACCGTGTTCGCACCACCCACTGCGGCGGCAGCGCCGATTCAAAAACCACAGGTTATATGGAATTTCCGTTAGTTACCGGGCAATAAGAAAACGGCCGTTTCTATAATTGAAGGACGGGTCAATGAGTCCCGTCCTTTGTTTTCAACCACATTATTCGTGAGATTTCTGCACCAACAAAGACGGGGCATTCAGCGGTGTAGGCGTCTTCTCCCCAATTTCAGCATGCTCTTCAATAAATGCATACGTTTTTTGCCATACTTTGACATGGATTGGCTCTACGGGCCGCATAAGCTCGTGCCCCACCTGTGGAAAAAACTTCATTTCTTTATCGGCCGAGCGTAATTTCTGGAAAAGCTTCTCAGTGTTTCCAGGATTTACCGCCGGATCATTACCGCCCTGGAAAATAATCACCGGTTGGTGAATCTTGGGCCATAACTTCCGCCCCATGTTCCCCATTTTGCGCATTTCATCCGTGCTGGCAAGCGAGATACGCGTGGCCTCCACCAGCCAATCCTGCAAAGCGGGGTCATCCACATCAATTGTTGGGTCAAAATCCGTGACGCGACCGACAAAAATCTCACGATCGACATCTTCACGTTTTAAGGGATAAAACCAGGGCATAAAATATTTGCCAAAACTCGCCAGTTTAATCCGCCAGTCAGGCACATCATACAGAGGGGCCAGCAGAATCATACCGCAGATTTCCGGATGCTCATGGACCAAAATGGCCCCCAATACCG
This sequence comes from uncultured Chloroflexia bacterium, assembly GCA_963701435.1. GTDB lineage: Bacteria > Chloroflexota > Anaerolineae > Promineifilales > Promineifilaceae > JAACFF01. The sequence continues at coordinate 423,606 of CAVPAL010000008.1, forward strand.
CGCCCATCGAATGTCCAAGAATAAAAATTTGGTCACAACGACGGCTCAACCTGCCAAATGCCTCTTTCGCTTCAGCAATCCATTCTTCACGCGTGTGCCCATGAATCTGGTAAGGCAGATTGCCATGCCCGGGTAATAATGGACAATCCACGGTGATGCCTTTACTTGCCAAAAATTGGGCCATCGGTCGTGAACTGATTGGGCTGCCCATAAATCCATGCAAAGCGAGGCAGCCAATGCGCTCCCAGCCGGCCTGTGGCTCACCGGGGAAAAAATAGGCGCGTCTCTCTTCCGGAACTTCGTAATCAGGCTTAAAAGGCATAACTATTACTCACTAATTTTTCCAAACCAAAACTCTTTCCTTTTTAGTGTGATCTTGAACCAGGCAAAGTATAATGCCAAGCGGACAGGTTGCAAATTTCACATTCTTATTGATCCATCACGACAGCGGATTCGCAAATCAAATTCTATTAATAGGGCCTGATGGATGACCCAATACCTCTAAAAAATGGTTGACAGTGCAACCTGACCTCTGCTAAGATGAACGACACACATAAAAATAAATAACAGCGTTGAAGGGGACATGTTTTTGGGTTCCCCGGTGTTCAGAGAGGAGCGCACAGGCTGCAAGCGCTTTCACCGGCCCAAACAACGACACCCCAGAGCTGATTCGGTGAATCGTTTAAGACTTAGTAGCCGGGTTCCGGGTGCGCCCGTTATTGCGTATAGGTTTTGGTCTTTGTGACCAACCGCAAGAGGCTGGTAATTGTTTTGATTGCCGGTGAATGGTGGTGGCATCACGAGATGGCTTTTCCAAGCTCTCGTCCTCCAGTGAGGACGAGGGCTTTTTTGATCGTACAGCGGATTGCGTAAAACGGTGTGACGATTTTGGCCCTCGTCCTCCAATGGGGGATGAGGGCTTTTTTGATCAGCAGCGCATCTCAGTCCCGAAGAACAGTTACAACCGGGTACGGCCGGATAACCAGCACTGAGTTTGAATAATTATCGGAGGTTTAATAGATGAAAATAATACGAACGAATGAAGTACAAGCGCATGTTGATCAACATGTGTGTTTACAAGGGTGGCTGCACAATGTGCGACGCCTGGGGGGAGTAAACTTTGTCGTACTGCGTGACGGTTGGGGTACGATACAGGCGGTCACGGAGAATGAAGGCGATCTGGCGCCGCTGGCTGAGTGTGGTTTGGAGTCGGTGATTGGGCTGACGGGGGTGGTTACGGCCGTTCCCCAGGCGCCCGGCGGCATCGAACTACACCAACCACAAATCACCGTTTTCACCCCGGTCACGGAAACGCTTCCCGTGCCATTAAACAAACGCCGCATCAAAGCGGGATTGCCGACCCAGCTTGACCATGCCGTTATCACCAACCGCAACCCGCAGCGCCGGGCCGTCTTCCGGCTGGCGGCGGGCGTGATGGCCGGTTTTCGCGCTGCACTGCAAGCAAAAGGCTTCACCGAAGTACAATCACCCAAAATTGTGGCCTCGGCCACCGAAAGCGGTTCCAATGTATTCCGGCTGGATTACTTCGGGCGCGACGCCTTCCTGGCTCAAAGCCCGCAGTTTTACAAGCAGATCATGGTCGGCGTATTTGAGCGCGTTTACGAAGTGGGGCCGGTATTTCGCGCCGAGCCGCATGACACCAGCCGCCACGTCAACGAATATGTCAGCCTGGACGTGGAATTCGGCTTCATCGAAAACCACTTTACAGTCATGGCGCTGCTGCGCGAGGTTGTGGCGGGAATTTTCGCCGAACTGCAAGAAAATTATCAGCATGAACTGCAACTCCTGCAAACGCAGTTGCCGGCCGTTGCGGCAATCATTCCACATATCCATTTTGCTGAGGCGCAGGAGTTGATTTTGCGCCTGCACGGGGTAGATGTTCGCAGCGAGCCGGATCTCTCACCACAGGATGAGCGCTGGTTGGGGGCATGGGCGCAGCAAGAGTACGGCAGCGACTTTTTGTTTGTGACGGGTTATCCGATGGTGAAACGGCCGTTTTACACCCATCCCGATCCAACAAACACAACCTACTCCAACTCCTTTGACCTGCTATTCCGGGGCACAGAATTGGTCACCGGCGGGCAGCGTCTTCACCTGTATGCAGATTACCTGGCGGCATTGGAAACGGCCGTTTTGCCCGTTGAACCATTTGAAACTTACCTGGAGGCTTTCCGGTATGGGATGCCACCACATGGCGGCTTTGCCATTGGCCTGGAACGCTTGCTGATGCAGTTGTTAGGGCTGTCCAATTTGCGTTTGGCGACCCTTTTTCCCCGTGATATGACCCGCCTGTCGCCATAAATAGGCGAAGTGCCAGGGATATTTTAGCGTGAACGACCAGTGATTGGAGCGTGTACAATGTGGCACTTTTAGGCTAAAACCAGTAAATTATCGCCTGAAATTCATCAGTAAGTGTGGAGGTAAAAACGTGGAGTCAGCAACGCAAGATTTAGTCAACAGCTTTACCAGTTGGTCGATCACCAACGTGCCCAACCTGGGTTTACGCCTGATAGTGGTCATTTTGCTGCTTTTTATTGGACGCTGGGTGGCGCGTCTATTTGGTCAGTGGGTTAAACGTATTTTATTACGCAGGGAAGTGGATAAAGCGGTTGTTAGCTTCTTTGAGAAATTGACTACTTATGGGATCATGGCCATTATTGTGATCATGGCGCTAAATTTGATTGGTTTTCCAACAACGTCGCTTATCGCCGTTCTGGGCGCCTTTGCACTGGCAATTGGTCTGGCTCTACAAGATACGCTCAGCAACTTCGCCGCCGGAATATTGCTCATCGTATTACGGCCGTATCGCATTCACGACCTTGTTGAACTCAGCGGAGAACAGGGTCACGTCGAAGAAATCCGCTTTTTCCACACCGTTCTACGGACGGGCGACAATATGCTTCTCTTCATTCCCAATAGCGACGTGATGGACAACAATATCATCAACTACTCGCAAATGGATTGGATTCGACTGGACCTGACATTTGGCATTGATTATGGGGATGATTTGCTTAAGGCAAAAAAAATCCTGCAAGCCATTGTCAAGGCAGATAACCGCATTGCCGCTGATCCGGCGCCAACGGTGGCCGTGCGCGAATTGGGTGACAGCAGCGTCAACTTGGCGGTACGGCCGTATGTCAAAGAAGCAGACATGGTTCAAGTTAAATTTGATTTGACCGAGCAGGTTAAATTACGCTTCGACGCCGAAGGTATCAGCATTCCCTTCCCACAGCGCGACGTGCATTTATTCCAGGCAACTCCGCCTTACTTATCCTGAGAATATATGCTAGACACGGCCGTTTCCCGACGCACCGAACTTTTACTGCTCAGCCTGCTGCTGATTGTGGCAGGTATATTACGCATGGGCTGGCCCGGCCTGACCGAGTTCAAAGCGGACGAAGCGCGCCTGCTAGGGCTGGCGCTGGACATGACCGCAGGACAGTTTGCCCTGCGCGGCATCAGCAGTTCGGTCGGCTTTCCGAACTTCCCGGCCAGCGTGTGGGTTTATTCACTGCCGCTATTCATCTGGCCCCACCCCTATGCCGCCACAATTTTCACCGGGCTGTTGAACACGCTGGCAGTCGGCGCAGCCTATTGGTTTGTGCGTCGCTACTGGGGCGTCAGCGCAGCTCTGGCAGCGACATTGATGCTGGCCGTCAGTCCCTGGGCGATTATCTTTTCGCGCAAAATTTGGGCCCAAAATTTACTGCCGCTGTTTGTGATGGGCTGGGCGCTTGGCGCGGCGCTGGCGCTGGTAGAACGGAAACCGCGCTTCATCTGGCTGCATTTCATTTGCATGGCGCTGGCCATACAAATTCACCTGGCGGCCGTGGCCTTGGTTCCGGCAACGCTGCTTTTATTGATCATCTTCAGGAAACGCGCCAGGTGGAAAACAGTTTTTGCAGGCGCCGCCCTGGCCGCCTTGACCGCGCTGCCCTTCGTCATTTATCTGGAAAAAACGCTGGTAGAAACTGGGCTGCCCTCCTCACTTTCCACAGAAACAACCACTGTATTTGCTTTCGATTCCATAAATTTCACATCGATGCTCAGCCTGGGAACCTATATTCATTCTCTAGCCGGGCCGGCAGCTTTTGAAGCATATCTGGCGCAACTGCCGCCGTTAACCTGGGTGTATCTGCTTTGGGGAGCGCTGATCCTGGGCGGTATCTTGTGGCTGGTTTGGCAAATCTGGCGGAATTGGCAGGCGCAAACTTCCCAGGTCGGCGTGATCCTGCTAGTCTGGTTATTGATACCTCCCCTGGTTTTTCTATGGCAGGCAACGCCGGTGTTTTTGCATTATTTTATCGCCACGCTGCCGGCGCAGTATATGATCGCCGGCATATTTTTCAGCCGTATTCCATATTTTGTTTTGCGTATCAGGCCGCAACTTACGCCATACGCAATACGTAATACGCGTTTAATTGGCTGGGCCATTTTGTTGGCAACGGCCGTTTTCCAACTCTACGCCATCATCACCCTGCATACCTTTCTAGCGAGGAACAATACACCGGGCGCCTTTGGTACGCCGCTCGCTCATAAACTTGATGCGGTTGAGCAGGCCAAGACCCTGTTAGAAAAAACTGCTGCGGCTGAAATTTTAGCTGTAGGCCCCGGCGAATTTCCCAAAACTGATGACTTCCCCGCCGTGTATGATGTTTTGCTGCGCGGTACTCCCCACCGCTTTGTTGATATGGGCCGCGACGCCTTGTTTCCGGCGCAGAATGCAGCGGTGATTTTACATGGTAAGGAGATTGAGGATGTGTGGACGGGAGATTTGTATCTGGAAACGGCCGTTACCGTCACAGAATTCCCGCTGCGGCCGGGTGAAGGATTTTTGTATGTGTTGGAACTGGCCGGAAGCAGCAAACCGCAACCGGAAACGGCCGTTGATCCCCCTTACTTGTTGGCAAATTGGGTCAATATGTTGGGGCATGATCAGCCGCAGCGTGTGGATTCAGAAAAGGCCGTCTGGCAAATCCACTGGCGCACAGGCGACAATCCCGACCCGGCCAATTACCAATTCTTCAACCATCTACTCGACAACAGCGGGCAACGTGTGAGTCAGCTCGACGCCCCTGCCTTTTGGCCGGCGCAGTGGCAAGCCGGCGACGCGCTCATCAGCCGCTTCCTCATGCCCTGGCCGGATTCGGCCTCGGTACCGCTAACCATGCGTGTGGGCATGTATCGCTATCCATCGCTGGAGAACGTACCCTTGCTGGATGCAGCCGGCAATCCTTACACCGACGCGGCAGATTTTACAATTACTAAAGATCCCTGACCTGCACAAACTAATTAGAAAGGGCGCTTAAGGATTTTTCAACCACAGAATTTAATTTTGCACAAGAACAATTTATTTCTCAAAGACCTGCTTAACGACGAGGAAAAGCTAGAAGATTATCTCGATTACTTGCACATGCAAAAGGTAAAAAACGCCGTCCAAAAACGTTTAACTTTAGAGGATGTAAAGCAGGCGTTGGCATTATAATAATAAATATCAGATCTCAATCAGAAAAAATATCGCTGACCGGCAGTGAAAAACCGGGCAAAACATCTTCTAGCGTTAGAGTAGAGTCGGGGCCAAATTCAGTCAAATCTGTCGTCGAACGAAAAGCAACAACTGATTTCATATCTGGTTCAATAACCAATACTACGTCAACAGCAGCGCCAAAATAATCGCGTAATTTACGCCGCATATCACTCCAGCGATCAGATGGAGACATTATTTCCACAACCAGCTCAGGCGCTACATCCAAAAAATCATTCGGGGTGGCTTTTTCCAGGCGTGCATGGGAAATGTAAAGAATGTCGGCAGCACGAATCGTATCAGGGTTACGCTTAATATAAATGCCAGTTTCCCCATTCATCACAACCCCAAGTTTATGCGTGAGTACATGTTGCTGCAAGATGTGGGTTAAAAGACTTTCTATCATGCCATGTTCAATTTTAGTCGGACTCATATATACAATTCTTCCTTCAATCAACTCGCAAGGTCCTATATCCCCCATTTCCAGCAGTTCTTGCCCGGTGATGAGCGGTTCTTGTTTTTCCTCTGTTTGTGGATTAATCAATTGCACAGCCATAAGATTATCCCCTTGCGTAGGGGCAGACCTATGTGTCTGCCCTTCATTCAGGGCGCACACAAAGGTGCGCCCCTACTTCATAATGTCACAAAGCAGTATAGGTTTGAGTCCGCAATCTGTTTTACATTCTAGCACAACTGCATTGATTTATTCCAAAGTCAAATAATCTTCACCGTCCGGCAGCAAGAGCCGCTGACCCGTTTGCGGATTGTAAACCCCCAGACGAAATTCCGTATCACCCGCTAACTCTCCCACCAGCGAGTGCGCCTGTACGAGCAAATCACCCGGCTGCCAATGTACAGCCGGAGCATCCAGGCCATCATGCTGCGCCAGGAGATTGCCTTCAGCATCAACAGCGTGCAAGAAAAAGCGGCGCGGATCAGTGGTGGGTTCCAGCACCTGCCAATAGGTGACAAATTGATCCGGCGCAAGTTGATCAAAACCCAACAAGCGCAGTTGGCTGCCAAAATCGACAGCAACGGCCGTTTTCGGCTGCAACAACACAGGCGCTTCCAAATCATACAACACAAAACTATCCATGACCTGAGAAACACCCCAATTCCCCAACCGCGCCTCCAACTGAGGATCCAACTCACGGATTTGCGGGCGTGTAATGCGGACAGCGCCCGTTTTGAAAACAGGAATGATAACCGTTGTGATTGGCGCGCTCAACGAATCGGAGCCGAAGTAGCGCAGATCGAGGTCATTGCGGCGCATACTCAGCGCCATCGTGGGCGGGTCCATGGTAGCCGGCGACCAGCCGCCAATCGCCACCGGACTGCCATCGGATGAGTTATCCAGGTAAACGGCCGTCTCCGTGAGCGCTTTTTGCCACACAAACTGCACCTCGTCATTATTGGGCCAGATGTTGATAACAGCAGCGGCCGTCCACCACATCTGGTACAGAACAAGCGTTCCGGCCAATAAATAGGCCAGTCTTGTGGATAACTGCCGCTTTTTTGTGGATAACCTGGGTATAGCGTGGATAACCAGCGCCGGAAAAACTGTCACAACCAGCAGCGCATTAATCATACGGATGCTGCTGGGCGCATTGACGGTGACGATGCTGGGGATAGCGGCCGTACCTAGCCACAGCAGCAAAAAGGCATAACGAGCATCTCGCCAGCGCCAAATTGCCAATAAAATACCGGCATAAAAGAGAACGGCCGTTACCCAATCAAACACCGGCCGGCCGGCTACATTTTGTCGCCACAGCGGATCCCCCGCAAAACCAAACATCCCCGCAATTTTGAGACTGTTGGCTGCCACCGGAGCAACATCACCGGCCAGGATGGCGCGCAAAGGCGCGTCAATCTCCGAAATACGGAACTCAGAACCTGGATTCGTTTGCAAAAAAATGACCAGCGGCGCAGTCGCCAGCACATAAACCAAAGCAAACAACGCCACCCCGCGCCAACGCTGCTTAAAATCCTGCCGGTGAAACAGCGCCAGATAAAAAATAAAAAGCGCATAAAAAATCGGTACGGCACGCGCTGCCATGTAGGTATAGGCGCTCAAACCGGCCAGCGCGCCAGCCAGCAAAAAATAGCCGGTTGTTATGCGCGATGGTTTTTTCAACCAGGCCTGCCACCAGCAGTACGCCGACAACCCGGCCACAACCGGCAGCGTGATGGCGCGCAGGCCAAGGCGGCTGTAAAAAACAGCCCAGAACAAAACCGCCAGGAACGCCATCGCCAACAGCGCAACCTGGCGACCAAACAGGCGGCGCGTTAACGCATAACAAATGGCGACCAGCAGCAGCCCCGCAAAGGCCGCCGGCAAACGCAGCGCCAACGCAGAGTCGCCCAACAATGCTACCGACGCCGCCTGCACATAATGGAAACCGGCCTCATGCCCATACGCTTCGCTGAAGTAGATGGCATGTTGCCCATCCAAAATGGCGCGGTCAATCAGCCAGTTGGCAACTTCATCATGTTCTAAGCCAGGGGGTGAGAGTGTGGTGATGCCAATAACCCGGTAGGCAAAGGCGAAAATTAAAATGAGTACTAATAAAATGCGGTGACGCATATAAGGTTGAACGTTTACGGCTTAACTGAAGAAGCTAATTCGGATCAGCGCCTTATCGAGAAGATGCTTCCAAAATGGTTAGTCCTACCAATTCATTGCCCTTGTCGCCATCATCGGTCAATTTACTTTCTGTTGCCTGCTGTGGACGTTGAAAACTAATATACATTACATCAGCGTCACGATCATAGTCGATCCAAAATCTTTCTTGGGGAAAGTCAATTAGATTAGGAATAGATTGAAGAACGGAAGTTGGAATTGTATGTTGCATTATCTTTTCCACACTGCCTTTTTGCGATCAACTTTATGCGTAAAATAAGCAGTAATAATAAACCCGTCATCTCCAGAAAGTTATTTATAAGTGACATTTAGGTATCGGTTACGCCCGAAGCTGCGAGCAGCCACCAATGAATTTCTATAACCCCGCAAAATCATGTCAGGGTTTTCGACCGTTGTCAACACATTATCATAATGTCCTGCAACTTCATCATGGTTCTCAACAATGTGAAACCATCGTTCAGTGGTTAGGTAAACCGCAGAAACTATTCGGAAATCCCAAAGGACTTGAACTGCGGTTTCCTTGAGGAATCGGCAACGTCTAGAACGATTCTAATTTTGAAATATTGTTGCCGATTACCTAAACGTATCGGGATTCCTTCGATAGAGGTTGCGACATCCATATCTTCATTATAAAGAATATAGCCCCAGCTTCCAACCTATGTGTTTAATTTTAGGCGGGTAGCAATAGAAGCAGGCAAGATGGAGGTCAGGACGCGGCGTTCGTCGGGGCCGATGACGCGCAGCAGCAGCAGGCCGGCCGGATAGATGACGGCGCCCAGGATGAGAGCAAGAATCAGGTGGATTTGGCTGCCGGCCCACATGGCTATAACCATAACGGCCGTTACCAACATCGGCTTCCACATCAAATCAAACCAGTTCACGCCGGACATCCGCTGGCGCAAATAGTAAGCAAAAACGAACATCAACACAATTTCCGACAAAATCGTCGTCACCGAAGCGGCTACATACGAAAATCGCGGGATAAAGATGATATTGGTGATGATATTAAAGCCAACCGCGATCGTAAAGGCGCGCGGCTGCACGCGCTCCAAACTTAGCGCAATCAGCACATAGTTGGTGACGCTGTTCAGCCAGCCAAATGGAATCGCCCAGATGACTAACTGCAAAGCAATCGCCCCTTGCGGCAAATATTGCGCGCCGCCCAACAAACCAACCAGGAAATAAGCCAAAAACGTCGTGAAGGCAGCGATAGGCAGCGCCAGCAGCAGCATCAACTTGAGCGACATCGTATACATGCGCCGCGCGCCGTCTATCGAGCGCTGAATTTCGCGCGAAATGATCGGGAAAAGCGCCAGCGTAAAAAACGACGGGATAATTTGCAGGGCGTTAAACCATTTGTAAGCGTTTTGATACCAGCCAACGACCACTTCCCCATTATCGAGCATCAGGCGCAGCAGCAAGATGTCGATGGAGATAAACACCGTTTGCAGCAGATGGATCAGCATCAGCGGAAAGCCCATGCGAATCAGTTCCCGCTGCAAGGACCAGTCGATTTGCCACGGAATCTTGAGGTCAAAACGGCGCACGGCAAGGAACAGCAGCACGACCAAGGTAATGATGTTGACGATGATGGAAACGGCCGCTAACCCCACAAAGCTGTAGCCCAACAACAAAACCACCACGCCAAAGCCTACTTTTAAAATCGTCGTGGCGGTCGTCATCGCCGCCGGGATTTCCGCCTCCTCATACACATAAAACATGCCGGTGACGCCCTTCGACATGCCGGAAAAAACCATGCCGACCATAATCAACACAATCGCAACGACTTCGGCCGGCGTCAGCGGGTTTTCGGTGTAGCTGGTAGACCAGATAAACAGGATGATGGGCAAACTGGCCACAACCGCCGCGCCCAGGCGCAGCAAAGTGGTGTTAAACAGGTAATGATTGGCCTTGCTTTTGTCCTGTGACACTTCCCGAATGAGCAAAATATCCAGCCCGTAGTTGGCCAAAATCTCAAAAAAGCCGGCGGTCGTGATGGCGGCCACATAGCGCCCGGCGTCGAAGGGACCAAGCACGCGCAGATAATACATGGCAAACACAAAGTCGATCATCCGGTTGAACAAATTCAGACCCATCGGCAGGGCGCTGTTTTTGGCGATGCTGTGGGTCGCCGAGAGCGCGCCTTGCGGTTTGTAGATTTGCCGCCAGCCCCAAACGGCCGTTGCAAATAACAAAATGATCACCGCCATGGCCGAAGCCAATCCACCAAGCTGGAAAGTGGCCGGACTGTAACGGAAACGCACCGTCCATGCGCCCGGCTCCAGCTCGACGCCCCTGAAATTGCCGTTGACGCGCGTGATCGGTATTTGCTGCTCCGCCTCTTCAGCGCTGCCCTGCGGACGGACATATGCTTTCCAGCCCGGGAAATAGCTGTCGTTGAGGATCAGCCAGGATGGTTCGGCAACGGCCGTTTCCACCACAACCTGAATATTGCGATATTCGCTGATTGCCGCCGGGACCAGGGAATGCGCAGCGGGGAGCGCGGACTGCGGCATGTCGGGGCGATCATTTGTGGCAATGATGACGGTTTGGCGCGGGTCGAGGCTTTGCATGGCGCTGAGGGGATCGTCGCTAACGGCCGTCGCCGTTTTTGGCAGCGTGTAGGCGCGTGGGGCCGCAGCCAGGTTTTCGTAAATGTGCACATCCTCACCTGACCACACCTCTTGCAGCTTGGGCAGCTCAATCGCTTCCGTGCTGATGATGTATTTGACGCCCAGCACATCCAGCAGCGGCGAGTTGAGCGACTCCCAATTGCCGATTGGCTGCACGCGGTTGAAAGGCAGCTCATTTTGCGGCTCGATAGCGGCCATGTAGTCGGTGTACTGTTTGGGGATGATGGAATCGTAACCGCGCACATCTTGCAAATCGTAGAGCCAGCCGGAATTGGCGTTAAACGGTTTGTCGCCGTGCGGCGTAAAGCTGGTCAGCCGCCACTGGCCGGGCTGCGCCTCCAGCCAGGCGACCATCTGCGGTTTGACATCCAACAGGGCGGGATCGTTGACGGCGTGAAAACCGCGGTTGGCCAAAAACACGTCCAGGATGATGAGACCGCCGGCGACCAGTACCGGCAGCCAGGCGCGTTTGGCGCGCGTGAAGAGCCAGAGGGATACGGCCGTTCCCAACAGCATCACTCCCAAAATCAAAAAGTTCCAGAACTGGTAACTATAAAACGCCCGCCCACTTGCAAACGCCTGCGGCGCTAAAGCCAGCGCCAAAAACAGACGATTCAATCTGCGGTTCAACCTGCTCAAAAACGAGCCGCGTGCCCCCGAGCAGCAGCAAAATGCCGCCCCCGGCCAACAGCGCCAGCGCCGCCAATATCTTGGGGAAGTTATCTTTTTGCGCCGCTGCATTCTGGCGCTGAAACAGCAAATAGTTTACGCCAAAGCCGGCCAGCGCGGCCACGCACAACGCCAGCGGCCACACCCAGCGGAAGGGCGTATGCAGTTGGTTGATAAAGGGCAGGCCATAATACAGCAGCGCGTACAGCGGCGTGCCAAAAATAAAGGCCAGCGCAAAGAAGGCCAGCAGCAGGAAAAAGAGACCCTGCCAGCGCTGCGCCCCCAATTGGAGATCGCCGCGCCGCCGCCACAAACCCCACACGCCCAACAGCGCCAGGAAAAGCGGCAAAATACCCAGGTAAATGCCGCCTTCGACGTAATTTTTGATGCCCCAATCGCTGGTGTACGCCCCCTGCGGATTGAGTTCGCCGTAACTGTTTTGCCCAAACGCGACCGTTTCGCGCGTGAAGGGATCGACATAGCTGTGATGGGCGGGGTTGCCAAAGAAGTTCGGCAGGGCCAGCGTCAGGGCGCGCCGCGCCGGAAAAGCCCAGCCGCGCACTTCTGCAAATGAGGCCGACCCCTCGCGGAAATTGACCTGCCCCACTTCGTAGAAAGGGATCAACTGCACGCCGCCCAACAGCAGCCCAATCAGCACCATGCCCAGCAGCCACAGCAACGGCCGTACCACCATCCCCAGCCCGCGCTCCCCGCCTTTCGCTCCCCGCCATACTCCCCACGCCACAGCCGCCAGCCGCCAGGCCGCATACAGCGCCATAATCAGCAGCGTGTAGTAGGTGATTTCGATGTGGCCGGCCAGGATTTGTACACCCAGCGCCGCCGCGCCCACCGCCATCCACAGCAGCGTGGTTGTTTTGCGCTGCACGGCCGTTTCTATGATTTTCTCGCAGCAGGCCAGCAGCAGCGGCAGCCAGACCGCCGCGCCAATGATCATCGGAAAGACGGCGGCGCTGACCAACAAAAAGCCGCTGCCCTGATAGATCACCCCGGCGACGGCAGCGCCGCCGCGCCCCATCTTGAGGACGCGCCCGAAAACATACATCAGCACGCCCGCCAGCCAGATTTGCAGCAGCGTATACCAGCCATACGCCAGCGGAATGGGCAAAATCAGGAACAGCCAGCTAAAGGGGTAGAGCATGCCATGCTGGCCGGTGGCCAGGAAGGGCGCGCCGCCAAAGAGATAGGGGTTCCAGAGCGGGATTTCGCCGGCGAAGAGGCTGTTGACAAAGAAGCGTTTCCAGGCGTAATTTTCAATGATCAGGTCGGTGAGCAGGGCGTTTTGGGGCACGGCCGTTCCCATTTCTTCCGCCGCCGCCGACCAGGGCGCCCATTGGAAGAGGTTGTCGACCGGCAGCATCGTCTGGCCGCCCAGCGTGACGCTGCCAAACAGCAAAAGCGGCAGGATCAAAAACCCTGCCACAATCATAAAATCGAGCTTAAAGCGACCTAAGCGCCTCATGCCCGTGAGCGTAGCCGGGAACGGCCGTTGTGTCAATATTTTGCGCGCAGTCGCAGGGGGGATGTGGGGTAAACGGCCGTATGGTTGGCATGGTGTAGGGGCAGGACAGGCGGGCAGCCATGTTGTCTGAGCAGCGCGCCTTTTCTCCCGCCTGTCTTGCCCAATCCCCGCGCGTGAAGGGGCGAGACAACCGGGAGAAGATGTTTTGGATAATCGACAACGCCTATCCCGGTTGTCCCGCCCGTACGAATAGGTTGGCATGGTGTAGGGGCGGGACGGCGCGGTTTGGCATTCGCGGGAAACAGACAGCGATATCTCCGCGCCGTCTCGCCCGATGGCCGCGTTTGGCCGAATTATGCGGGAAACAGACAGCGTTATCTCCGCGCCGTCTCGCTCGACGGCCGCGTTTGGCCGAATTATGCGGGCAAGGCAACCGGTGAAACGGCCGTTCTGCAGGGCAAACATTTCGGCCGGTTGCCTGGCCCCTACATTGTGGTTGGTGGGACGGGGGCGAGACAACCGGGAGAAGATGTTTTGGTTATTTGACAATGCCTATCCCGGTTGTCCCGCCCTTACGAATGGGTTGGCATGGTGTAGGGGCGGGACGGCGCGGTTTGGTATTCGCGGGAAATGGACGGCCGTTTTTCCGCGCCGTCTCGCCCGAATTCATCACAATTATGTGGTAGGGGCCAGGCGATGGGGGGTAACGTTGGCCATTCACCAAGGCATTGGCATCCATCGCCTGGCCCGCCCGACGGCCGCGTTTGGCCGAATTATGCGGGCAAGGCAACCGGTGAAACGGCCGTTCTGCAGGGCAAACATTTCGGCCGGTTGCCTGGCCCCTACATTGTGGTTGGTGGGACTGGGGCGAGACAACCGGGAGATTATGTTTTGGATAATCGACGACGCCTTTCCCGGTTGTCCCGCCCGTACGATTAGGGCGTGTTGGCGATTTGTTGCAGGATGGCAAGAACGATGGCGCGGCTGTTGTAATCAATATTGGCGGTAAGCTTTTCCACATCCCGTTCGCCTGCCCAAATCTGTTGAATGGCTTCGCACAATTTGCCAGTTACCTTTTTGAAACGTGTCAAACAAAGCTTCGACTTGTGCTTTAGCGCTGTCTGATTGCCATCACAAGCGGCAACCACTGCGGCAATGACGCCTTGAAACTGCTGCAAAATAGGTCCAACTTGATGTTGTGTACCCGCAAACGCATCACGGCTATCATTAGCTCTTTGCGGCGCCATTGGGCGGCGGCGGCAGGTTGGCCCTGCGCCGCCGCAATTTCGGCCAGGATGCTGTAGGTTGTCCATGGCTCGGCGGAGAGGTCGAGGGTTTCCTTGATGGCCAGGGCGCGGTGGGCGTAGCTTTCGGCCTCGACCAGCCGGTTTTGCGTCAGGTAGAGGTCGGCGAGGTTGTTGAATATTGCCGCGCATCTGCGTCGTTAGCCTATCTGTTCGCTAACTTCAATCGCCCGCAAATACCAGCGTTCGGCGTCGGCAAAACGGCCGTCGCCCTTTGCCACAATTGCCAGTTGGTTGCAAGCTTTTTGCCAACTCCGGCCAATCTCGAATACGCTTCCTCGAATCTGCACCGCCTCCCGGTAACAGCGCTCCGCCTCCGCCCACTGCCTGGCCTCCTCCGCCACCCTCCCCAACTGGTGCCAGATCACCGCCTCCGTTTGCGGCTCATTCAGGGCGCGGAAGGTGTCCAGCGCCGCGCGGTAGCCGCTTTTGCGCCGCCGCCAGGTCGCCGCGCTGCAGCGCCAGCGTCCCCAGTTGACCAAGCGCCACACCAACTTGACGGTGATCGTCAACTTTCACGGGATACATTGACAGACTAGTATTCATAAGCTTTCTGTGCTTCATCAAAACGGCCAACAGCAGCTAAATTATCGCCCAAATCAGCATAAACATCGCCCAACATTTCTTTGGCGCTTTTGTTCTCGTGGCTCAGGCGTTCAAAGCCGGCGATTGCTTTTTGGTGCCACTCGATGGCCTGCAACGGCCGTCCCTGCGCCTCCAAACAGCGCCCAATCCTCATTTGCGTCATGGCAATGTCGTAGTAAAGCGCCGCTTGATTCTCGTAATCCGCCCCCGCCTCCAGCCGCGCCAGCAGCTCCCGGAACAACCCCTCCGCCTGCTGCGCCCGCCCCTGCTGCCACAAAGTATCCCCCTGCCGGTCCAACAACAAAAATTCCGCCTTCGTGATGCTCCCATCCACGCCTTTCGGCCCCGCGCTCCGCGCCGCTGCCCCCACGCGCGCCATCAGCGTTTCCCGTTCCCGCCAGCGGCCGAAAACGTCCAGGAATTTGGCAATGCGGGTCGGCAAAGTCGACGGCCGTATCCACTTCCCCCGCCGCCAGCGCCAATTCCACCCCCCGGCGCAAATTGGGCATCTCCCGCACCGCAATCGCCCGCGCCATGTGGGGATTTTGCGTGTCTGTTTGATACAGATAATTTGCTACACTGTAATATCGTTGCCAATATTTCTCTTCCAACACGATGCGCCGTTCAGCGCTCAACTGGGTAGACAAATAGGGCAGCAAGCGTCGGGTGAAAATACAAAAACGGCGGGCCAATATTGGGCAATGATTCCATACGCATCAGCGCCGCCTGTTCCAACTCGCTGCGCGCCACGCGCCATAAACTCTTCATCCATCTCCGTAATCGCCAGCATGTCATCTTCCATGCACAAACCCTGGAACACCGCCAAATCGGGCAGGGCGCGGCGCGTTTCTTCTCCCAGCCGCCGCAGGGAAAACTCCAGCGACACCGCCAGGCTTTCGTTGCGTGCCTGCGCCTCGCCGCTCACAAAACCGGGCAGCAGTTCCTCAAATTGCGCCGTCAACTGCGCCGGCGTGTACTGCCCGCAAATGGGGCAGCGCTAAATTCAGACTCAGCGGGTGGCCGCCCAAATGGGTCATCAAATCAACCAGTTCCCGCCGCGGAATGGCGGCGCGGTCGATGGCGTGGGCGTCCAGCACCGCCGCCGCCAGCGCCAGCGCGTCGGTGGTCGCCAATCCGCCCAGTTGGATGTGGCGGCAGTTTTGCCACGGCGCAAAGCGGGGGTCGGGAAAGCTCGTGTCGCGCGTGGTAATCAGCAGGGCGGGGCGCGGGGCGAGTGGGCGCTGATTGTTGTTCAGCGTCCACTGGTGCAGCGCCTCCAGCAGTTCTGCCAGCTCCTGCGGCGGCATCAGCGGCGTCGCGCCCCAGCAGCGATTCAAAGTTATCGAGAATGAGCAGCGCCGGTTGCGCGGCCAGCAGTTGGCCCACGCGCGCTGCCATATCCCCCTCTCCATGGATCACCCAGTCGGGATCGCCGCTGATCGCCTGCCCCACCCAGGAGCAAATCTGTTCCAGCGAGCCGCCATGCTCCACGGAAATGAAAGCGGCGCCGCCGGGGAAACGGCCGGTGCGTGTAAACCAGCGCCCCGCTTCGGCCGCCAGCGCCGTCTTGCCCAGGCCGCCAAAGCCATGGAGTACCACCAGCGGGACGTCGGCAAAGGCGCGTTCCAGAGCCAGCATTTCACGCGAACGGCCGTGAAAGCCGTACTGCGGCGGCGGCGGTAAGGCAGCGGGCAGCGGGGAGGAAGCGCGGGGCGCAGAGCGAGCGGGCGTCGTGAGCGCGGCGGCGGCGGCGCTGGGGGTGAGTGCGGCGTCCCAGTTGACCTGCGGGTTGCGGCGGCGGGCTGCCTCCACCACAACATCCAGGGCATCCTGCCGCTCGGCCAGCTCCACCAGCGACAGCGCCTTGGCGGCGTTGCCCTCGCCCGGCAAATCATCATAGTTCAGGCCCAGTTCATGGCATAACTGGCGCAGTTCCTCCTTGCTTAACGCGCTTTGCAGCAGCTTCACCACCTGCGGGTAGGTCTGGCGCGTGGGGATAATCAGGCGCGGCTGCTGACCTGGCCTCCGGCGCTGCGGCGGCAAAAATGGCCGGGTCGTCGTTTTGCTGGTAGAGGGCGGGCAAAAACCAATCTTGCAGCCGCACCGTCTCCTCGATCAGATTGTCGTCGGCGTCGCGCCGCGTCAGGGTGTGGCGATCCACATCCTGCAGCAGGGCAAAACGCCCTTCGTCCACCGCCTGCCCCACCGTCAGCCCGGCGGCCAGCGCGGCGTAAAAAGCGCTCACAAATTTATGCGCCGCCACCACCAGCACGGAGTAATTCATCGCCAGCACGCTGCCCACGCCGGCCTGGATCAGCCGCGCCGCCACGCTGGCGTAGGGATTGGTCTTCTCTTGTTTCGCGCTCTGGCAGGCGCTGAGCACCATCAGCGGCACGCGCGCCTGCTGCAAGAGCGTGCCCAGGCGGTTGGCGTCCACCAGATCGCTTTGGTGGTTTTCCTTTTCAAAGAGCAGGTAGCCCAGCCCCTGGCGCGTGTCGTAGACGCCATGCCCGTCAAAATGGACGACGTGGACGGGCGGCTGTTTGACGGTCGCGCAGGCGGTTGGTCAGCGCCTTGAGCGTGGGCGGGTAGAGGAATTCCACCGCGGCCTGGTCGCCCAATCCGGCCGTGGCGTCCAGCAGGGCGACGGCGTCGGCGCGCGGGTCAATAAATCCGGCGTCATCCGGCCGCGCAATGACCACAAGAATGCGCGCGGGAAGCTGTACGGGACGGATTAGGGTAACGGCCGTTTTCTGCATACGGCGGCGCAGGCCAATCCCGTTGGCGAATAAATGGCCTGATTCGTCGGCCAGCAGCTCCCACGGCAGGCGCAGCACGCGCGGATCGGTGGCGTCGAGGGTGATAATTTTGCCGTTCTCACCGCCGTCGTAATCGGCAAACTGCTGCCAGATGCGAGGCGCGCCTGTTGTCGCTAATCAGGCTGTCGAGCAGGGCGCGGCCCCATTCCAGCAACAACCGTTCGATGCGCGCCGCGCGCTTGTAATCGGGGCCGGTCGGCCAGAGGGAAAATTCCTCCAGATACCAATGAATTTCGCGCAGGTTAGCGTCGTTGAGCGGCGGGGTGAAGGGCAGCGGGTCGCTGAAGGTTCCGGCCGTACGCCAGGTCAGGGTAAACTGGATGGGGCCGTCAGGGTCTTCCTGATGGTTGGACTGGAAACGGATGGCCAATTCAGACATGCGGTCTCTCCTGAAAATAGCCTCCCGGAGGTTTCGTTTATGATGAGCGTTCCCGATGAAAACCTCCGGGAGGTTGGTTTTCATCGCTTTTGGTGTGCGGAACGCTCATGTCAACTCCTCATAAAAAATAACGGGCTGGTTAGGTAACGAGAGCATTATACTACAGGCAGCGGCCTCATTGTGTCGGGAAAGCAACTTTTCAGGCTAGAATAGTAACACGGAGTTAAGCAGAGAAAATACGGAATTTCACGGAGAAAGAGGAGAATAGGTCTGTAACTGTAAAACGACGCCACAATTTGCCAATCACCCGGCATTGTTTATAATCAAGCCAATAATTTACCGATACAAAGTATCAATAAAAAGGGATTGTGTGAATGCACGTAACGCGAAAAGAGCTGCGGTGGCTGTTGGTAGGATTCACTTTGATGTCTTTGAGCCTCTTTATGGGTGGCTGTTCCGCAGAGTCAATAAAAGAAGCAACGGCCGTTGCTGACCCCACCACCACCCGGGCAGGAATGCTTTTGCTGCCCGAACTTGAAGCCGCGGAACTAAACGGCGCGCCGCTGCAAGTCGTCGCCACAACCAGCATCATCGGCGATGTGGCGGCGCAGGTTGGCGGGGAGGCGATCGAATTAACGACTTTGATGGGGCCGGGACAGGACCCCCACAGCTATGAACCGGGCGCACGTGAGTTAACGGCCGTCGCCGATGCGGACGTCATTTTTGTCAACGGTTGGAATTTGGAAGAAGCGCTTGTCGACGACCTGCAAAACATCAGCGAAAACGTCCCCGTGCTGCCTATCTCAGCCAACATCACGCCGCTGATATTTGGCGGCGACCGGCATGAAGATGAAAACGCGCCTGAACAGAGCGGCGTCGATCCCCACGTCTGGTTCAACATTGACCATGTTGAACAGTGGGCTGCGAACGCTGTGCAGGTTTTCAGCGCGCTGGACCCGGCCAACGCCGAAACCTATGAACGTAACGCCGCCGCTTATCTGGCCGAGCTTGAGGCGTTAAAAGCAGACACCAACGCAAAACTGGCAAAAATTCCCGCCGCAAACCGCCTGCTGGTAACCAACCATGACGCCTTGAGCTACTTTGCAAACGCGTATGATTTTGAACTTATTGGGACTGTGATTCCATCCGCCAGCGCGCTCGCCGAGCCGTCAGCCGCTGATTTAGCCGGTTTAATTGCGGAGATGGAAACGTTTGGCGTTTGCACCATCTTCACCGAAACGACCGTCAGCGACGCGCTGGCCCAAACGGCGGCCGCCGAACTGGATGGCTGCGCTGAAATAAAGGCGCCGCCGCTCTATACAGGCGCCATCGGCCCGCCGGGCAGCGGCGCAGAAAGTTATATCGAGATGTACCGCGCCAACGTGGACGCCATTGTCGCAGGCCTGCAATAAAAATAAGATGCCGGCCGGTTTCCAGACAGCGAAGGCGGTCTTTGCAGCCGCAGTCGCAAATTTATTCGCCCGGCTGCTTGCATAAACCGCTTACGTTAGCGGGTCAGCACGGCCAACTGCGCGTGGACCTGCGCGGCCGGCGCGATTTTGGCGCTGCGGTACACCTGGCCAAACGCCTCCAGATTGAACAATTTGATCACCGCCGGCGCGGCGACATGGGCCGGCAGCAGCTTATGGAAGCGACCCATTTGCAGCCGGCCGGCGAGCGTGACGGCTCTGGTTTTGGCGACGCGATTGATGACGGTATCATTCCAGGGGGGTAACTCGCTGATGGGTTGGTGCAGGTAAAGGCAGTATTCATTCACGGTTTCGGGGTTGAGGGCGTTGTCGTGAAGAACGGCCGTTAACAATTCGCCCCAGATCGTGCCCCAAAAATGAAACAGCCACATACCCTGCTCGGCCGGTAATTGAGCCATCTCCCCTGCCTGCAAACCCAACGAACGCGCAACGGCCTGGGTCACATCAAAAGGTATCGCAACGCCGCCGCGCTTAAAACGCAAAACCTCATCGACGCGATCGCGTTTGGCCGGCGCCAGCCCGAAACGATATTTGTCGCTCCAAACGACCGACATCGGCCGGCCGCCAAACAAAACGACAGCCCCCTTTTTATACAAACGGTCAGTTTGGGCAATGACGCGGCCGGTGTAGGCGTCGACGGCCGTCGCCGTGCGCACGTCCGCCCCGATATTGCTGTAAATCTCATGCTGATCGATCATCTCTTGCAGCTCAACCTGCGGTTTCCACTCGCCAAGCCGGCCGGACTGCAGGTAACCGCTGAATGTCAGGTTGGAAATGATGTGGCGGATATCTTCGCTGGTAACCTCGGCCGGCGCCAGGCGGCGAATATCCGCCAGACGAACGCTGCCGGTTGGGCTTTGTTTGATCAGGCTGAAAATTTGCTGAACCAATACCGATGGGCGAAAAGCATAGGTCAATTGGCGATCCACGATGGGCGCTTCAACCAGATGCAGCAGGGCCTCAAAGCGTGCCCATTCCTGGGGAGATTTGGGCATACACAACACACGGGTATGTGCAGCGCGCCGCCCGCCGCGCCCCACGCGCTGCATAAATGCGGTTAGATCAGGCGGCGCGCCCAGCAGCACAATATCATCTACGCTGCCAATGTCGATGCCCAATTCCAATGTCGAGGTACAGACGCATACGGCGACGACCGCAGCCGCAAAGCGGGTTTCGACATCCTGGCGCAGCGCGGCGTCCAGATTGCTGTAATGGACAAACATTTCCGCATGATGGGGCAGATGGCGGCGTAAATAAACGGCCGTTTGCTCCACCTCATGGCCGTGAATTGCAAAATACCAGCGATTTTTGGGCCCGCCGCTGCGCCAGCGCCAACACCAATTCCGTGAGATCGTAAAGCGGCATGACGTCGGCAACAATTTCGCGCCCGCCGGGAACCTGGACAATAACGCCCCGTGGTCAAATACCGTTGGGCCACGCCGGCCGGATCGGGCACGGTGGCCGAAAGCGCCACGCGCTGGGCGGGTAAGGTTTCCGGCCGGGCATACTGCCGGATGCGTTCGATACGCGGCAGCAAACAGCGCACATGGTCGCCGCGCGGCGTGTTGTCGAACAGGTGAATTTCGTCCAGCACGATGGCCTGCAAGCCGGTGAAGAGGCGCGGTATTCGGGTCAGCAGGGAGTCGGTGGATTCAGGGGTTGTGAGCAGGATGGAAAACGGCCGTTTCTCATCCAGCGCGCTCGTATCGCCCGTTTTCATCACGGTGGAAACGCCGGTATCGGCCAGCGCAGCTTGCAGACGTTCATATAAATCGCGTACCAGCGCGCGCGTGGGGCAAATATAGAGGATGGTCAGGCCCGCTTGCTCCGGCCGGTTTAGCTGCGCCCAATGCCGCTCCAACAAGGGCGCGATGACCGCCTCGGTTTTGCCGCAGGCGGTCGCGGCGATAACCAATGTGTCTTTACCGTCGAGAATTTTGGGAATGGCTTGTAACTGAATGGGGGTGAAACGGCCGTGACGCGCAAAAAACAATGGCCAGGTATGCAGCAGGCCGGCTTTTAGCGTTTTTTCATCCACTAGGCGCACCTGCTCACGTAGTTCGTCGAGCAAGACGGCAACTTCGTACTCGGGGTAGAGGTAGAGCAAATCGTACAGCTCCACGGCAATCCGCACGACGCGGCGCATGGAGAAACGGCCGTTTCGCACCCCCTTCGCCAAATGTTCAGCCGCGCCACGCCGGATTTGCCCCTGCCGTTCACCCGGTTCATACGCTATAGGCCTGCGTGTGATAGGTCAATATGTGCTGCAGAAACTGGCCCAACTTCCTGCGGCGCTACTTCCGGCTCCAGATAAAAAATCTGGTCATCGGTCAACCAATCATGCAGAGGCATGCGGTTGTCGCTGCGGGTGACGGTAAACAGAAAAAAGAGCGACTGTCCCTGGTCGTAGGCCATCGGGTATTCGCGCCAGCGATGCTGGGGAAACTGCGCTTCGTCAATTTTGTCTTGCTGGTCGCGCAGGGCGGCGTAGATGACCGCCTGGAAAAAGAGGCTGGCTTTGGGGCGTTGATACGGCCGTAACAAGGAATAACTCTCGGCTTCATC
This sequence comes from uncultured Chloroflexia bacterium, assembly GCA_963701435.1. GTDB lineage: Bacteria > Chloroflexota > Anaerolineae > Promineifilales > Promineifilaceae > JAACFF01. The sequence goes on from CAVPAL010000008.1 coordinate 445,716, forward strand.
CACCAACACACACAGACCGCTGTAGTTGCCCAACCGCGCCAGGGCGCTGACGCCCGTCAACAAATAGGCCATTTGCCGCGCATTGTGGCCGATTTTGTAGATGGACGGAAATTTGACGCCGCGCGGCAAGCCTTGTTCATCAGCTTGACGCGCCGGCCGCCCATCAGCCAGTTCATCCACGCTTTACGCTGGCGCGACGAAGCGGTATTGGCAATGGCCGCCAGACCAATGACCAACGGATCGAGCTCGGCTGGCGAGAGGTCGCGCAGTTGGGGGACAATCGTTGTAAATCGGCCGTTTTCTCCAGCAGCGGCGCCAATCCCCGCTCATCCGTATCCGGATAACGCAGATGACGCATCGCCTCGCGGTAAATGTCAAATGAACGATGCGGCGGCAGTTCCAGCAAATCCAGGCTGACGTGGCCACCAGGAAATTGCGTTCCAACGCCTCCTGCGCCGTCAATTCCACCATGTGACTTTTGCCGTAGCCATATTCGCCCACCACAGCGCGCACCGCGCCGCCCTGTTGGTGCGCCTGGTTCAGCGCCCGGATGATGCTTTCTCGTTCGGCTCGAAATTAATGGTCAATTCGGCGACATGCTGCGCAGGCGCAATGCCCAGCCGCAGCGATTCAATCAGTTGGCGCGCTTCCAACTGCGAATTGCGACATGGGCGGCGGCGGCTGGTAGAAACTGACATAAGCCGGCTGAGGCTCAGCCCAGGAAACTGGCCGTCCGGCACAAATTCCGCGCGCGGCCGACGAAAACGCAGCCCATTCTCAAAGCGCACCATCCACTCTGATCCATTGCGATACAAGGCCACCACCTGCCCCGTTCCAAATTGCGGATGTTCTACTTGTTTCTCCTAATCATAATTAGTGATTAATTGGTAGCGTTTCAGTATGACTAAGCTACTTTATATGGCGGCGTTTCGCCCCCCGATTAAGTTCATCAATTTGCCCGCGCAGGATGGCCTGTGCTTCCGCTTCGGTAATGGTGTGTTCTTCGCCATAATGCTGGCGTGACAAGTTCGACCACAAATGATTTGACAAACAGGCGGCGGTGGCTGACATCCAGAAAGACATCGCGCGCTACATTAGCCAGAATGACGGCATTGGCCCGCTGGATGGTATGGTCCAATTGGGTATCAAAGGCGGCTTCGTAGATGGGGATGAGCTTTTCGCCAATCGCCAGCATCAAATCATCCTCATCTAAATCGAGATGTTCCAGGCTGATGAGCGGACTGAAATGGTTGACGCGGCTAAAGTCGCCGGGCGCACGCACGCGCTGCTGCAAGGCCGGATATTTGGGCACGATATCGTTGATGAACTGCGGCGGCACGGCATAGATAAACATCGCGCCGGGCAAATCTTCACGGGTGCGGTCGATGACTTCGCGCAGGGTGTCGGTGGCCAGCTTCTCGGCCTTGCCGCCGACGGAGGCCATGCGATCTACCTCGTCAAAGAGCAGAATGAGGCCGCTGTATGAAAGGGCGCGAATAATCTGGCATAAGGAGCGCAGCATGCGAAAGGCATTGGGACGGTTGATTTTGCCGGTGACGCCGACTTCGCGCAGAATTTTGGTGTCGGCCGGAGTGGTGTTTTCGCCCATCAGCCAGCGCGAAAGCGAATCGAGACGTTCATCTTGCTGGCGAATGAGCGCATCAAAGTAGGCGGTAACGGCCGTTTGGTAAGCCGGACTGTCTATCGTGGTCGCTTCCAACGTGTCAACCAGCCCGCGGTACAGCGGATTGCCCAGCGTTTCCAAACTCAACTCCCCGCCGACAACTTGCTCCAACGTGCCTTGCAGAAAGCGCATCAGACCCTTTTCATCGCTCACTTCGACTTCAGGTTCATGCCAGATAATGTTATTGGCGACCGCCTCATACACCCGTTTCTGGTCATTGTACGGCGTTTCGACGGGGCTAAGGTCTACTTTGACCACGGCAAAATTACGTTCCCAGGCCATGTCGCGCAGGCAGTAGAGAAAGTGGGATTTGCCACTGCCGTAGTCGCCAATGACCATTTTGTAGGCCGCGCCGCCATCTTGCAAGTAGGAAGACAGATAGAATTCATCGAGCGCATCCAGCAGCGATTGGTTGCCGACGTTAAAATATTGAATGCCTCGTGTGGGCGGCGTGCCAAAGCTGCCCAAAATTTCGATGATATGTCGGGCAAGCGGCCGGGAAATTTGTATCTCACTCATAAGAAATTATATTTCGCTCTGGCCGCATCTCAGTCCCGAAGGGCTGCTCTCGCGACCGAGCCAGTCTGAGGCGCTCATTCAAAGGTGATATCGCTGTAATATTGTCCGTCAGTGGCCGTTTCCGGGAGCCAGATGCTGCGATTGGCCTGTTCGGCCTGGCTTTTGGTGGCCACGCCGAGGCGCAGCGGCGCTCTTTGCCATCTACGGTAAGGCTGGTTGCGTTTGGATCACGCAGGATAACCAGATCGCGTACAAACAGCGGGCGCTCATAATCTTTGAAAGTACTGCGTGACGGCTCGTTCCAAAAGCGGTTGCTTTGCCGGTTGAGGATCAGTTGACTGTATGCTTCGACCAGATTAATGCGCCCGCTTGAACGCTTTGATTTGCGTTTGGCGACACAATCTTGCCATGCCTTATACAGTTCTGTTACCAATTCAGCGGGCTTAACGCTGCGGTTGACGATCCGTTTTACCTGATGGTCATATGCCTTGAGGATGCCGGTCAGGGATAGGGGAATCGGTCGGGTGAGCGCTTCCTTGCCATAAAGCCATTGTCCTTTGCGCGCGGCGATATCGATTTTAAGCGTGAGCATTCCTACGGCAAGGGTGGGTGGACGACCTTCAACCGTTTCACCACGGGCGGCAAATGCGTCGCGTAAATCTTTGGCAAATTCAAAGGCCAGATTGTCCAGGGCGGTGTTGGTTGCAGCGGCGAAAGCGGCAACGGCCGCATCCAGCGCCTCACTCTCTACGTCTGCAGCGGCCGTTTCTAATTTGAGCAACGCTTTTTGCATCGGCAGGGCGTCGGCTTTCTCTTCGCTGGCCAGGCGAACGGCCGTTTTCATGGCCCCCATTACACTGCGCAATGCCTTAAATTGCGGGTCTAATTCATCTTGAGCAACCTGTAGTTGAGCCAACAAACTTTCTTCCATAACAGCACAAACCTCGTATACTCGTATATAGATAATTCCCAGAAAGTTTTTTGAATTCCTGCAAAACGAAATCTGGGAATTCCTCAAGGAAACCGCGAATTGGCTATGGTGTTATTTCAAGCGGTTAACCTGATTTCTTTACGTGAATAATGGGCAAATTGTAAGCCGGATAAAATTATACAGCAACAAATTTTGCGTGTTATCTCATCCCACAAAATTGACGGCAATCTGATATAATCGAATAACTTCTGACTTCACGGATTTTGATTTGCACAAGTCGCCCGGTGCAATCGACAAAATGGGAGAATAAAAATGACAACTGAAGCCTATATTTTTGACGCCATTCGTACCCCGCGAGGACGCGGAAAAGAAAATGGCGGGCTGCATCCGGTGAAACCGATCGATCTACTTGACACGCTGTTCAAAGCAATGGAAACCCGCAATGAATTAGATACCTCACAAGTTGATGATATTTTATTAGGCTGTGTCACGCCGGTCGGCGAGCAAGGCGGCAATATTGCGCGCACAGCGCCGATTTACTCCGGCTGGAACCTGGATTTACCAGGCGCGCAGCTCAATCGTTTTTGTGCCTCAGGTCTGGAAACAGTTAACCTGGCCGCCGCCAAGGTACGCTCCGGCTGGGAAGATTTAATTGTGGCCGGCGGAATTGAATCGATGTCGCGGGTCACAATGGGCTCGGACGGCGGCGTTATGTGGGGAGATGATCCGGCCATTGTGCAGAAGCTTGGTTTTGTGCCCCAGGGCATCAGCGCCGATTTAATCGCGTCGCTGGAAGAATTTAGCCGTACCGATGTAGATGAACTCGCGCTCTGCTCCCAGATGCGCGCGGCTGAAGCAGAGCGCCAGGGCTATTTCAATAACTCAATTATTGCGGTGAACGGTGCGGATGGCGCTGTTCTGCTCGATCAGGATGAGTATCCGCGTCCCAATACGAGCATGGACGACCTGGCCAGACTGCGTCCCGCCTTTGCCCGAATCGGGGAAGCGATGTTCGATGCGATGGCGCTGCAAAAATATCCGCAGCTTGACGCCATCACGCATGTGCACACGGCCGGCAATTCGTCCGGCATTGTCGATGGGGCCGCGCTGGTATTGGTTGGTTCAAAAGCAAAAGGCGAGGCATTAGGCCTCAAACCGCGCGCGCGCATTCTATCGGCGGCGCTGTTAGGGGATGAGCCGACGATCATGCTGACGGCGCCTGCGCCTACGTCCAAACGCGCCTTGCAGCGGGCGGGCATGACCCTGGACGACATCGATCTCATTGAGGTGAATGAAGCCTTTGCCGCTGTTGTGCTCAAATTTATGCGTGAAATGGGCATTGACAGTTTGGAATTTGTTAATGTGAACGGGGGCGCGATTGCGTTGGGACATCCGCTGGGCGCAACCGGCGCTATGCTGCTGGGCACGGCGCTGGATGAGTTAGAACGGCGCGATCAAGAAACAGCGTTAATCACCCTGTGCGCCGGCGGCGGCATGGGCATTGCGACAATTATTGAGCGGGTTTGAATTATTTAGAAGTGGCAGGCGCGGGGTTTGATCTATCAATCTTTTTACACTCCTTGTCTGACATTAATTATAGGTAACTATACGGCTAGACCTGTCAGGTTCACCCGAGAAGCAATTGTCCTTAAGGGCAAAACCTAACAGGCCTCTCGGGTACCTGAATAGTTGCAGTTACAGGAATAGAAGGAACACCATTGGCATCAAAAACAAAGAAAAAGATCAGCGATGAGGCTGTGCGGGAAACCATTTTGCAAATGTGCGCCGCTGCGGGATTGGAAGGGTCCGTCAGACCTGAAGATGTCGCTATGGAGCTTTACCCTGAGGAATGGCAGTCGGTGCTGAAACGGGTGCGTCTTTTTGCCAAACAACTGGCGCAAATGGGCGAAATCGAGATTTTGCGCAAAGGTAAACCCGTCGATCCCGATGACTTCAAGGGCGTTATTCGCCTGCGCATCAGCGCGGCATTCCTAAACAGAAAGGACCCACTGTGACCCACTTTAAGAATGCTGTAGATTTATCGCTCTTAGAACCGTTGCTCAAAAAATATAACGGCCGTTTCCGCAAAGCCCTCCTCCCCATGCTGCATGAGGCCCAGGCGATCTATGGTTGGCTGCCCACTGAAGTGCAAACGGCCGTTGGCAAAACCTTGCATGTGCCCCTGGCCGAGATCCATGGCGTGATCGAGTTTTACACCATGTTCTACAACAAACCGACCGCCCGACGTGTCATTCGCATTTGTGAAGACCCGGCCTGCACAATGTCCGGCGCCAGCGAAGTGATGGCCGCGATTGAATCCAGACTCGGTTTGCACCCCGGCGAAACCAGCCCCGACGGCGCAGTCACTGTCGAACATGTCCCCTGTCTTGGGATGTGTGAGCACGCGCCTTGCGCCCTCAATGGCGACCGGCCGGCCGGTGACTTGACTGTAGATGACGTAGATGCCTTTCTGGAAGGCGTCTACCCGGAGCCGCCGCCCAAGGTATATGGCGGGCCTTTCATTAAACTGGCGCGCGTGGGCAGGATTGATCCCACCAGTTTGGAAGATTACGAAATCCACGGCGGCTACAGAGGGTTGCGCAAAACATTGGAGATGTCACCCGATACGCTGATCGGCACGGTAGAAAACTTCGGCATTTTGGGCCGCGGCGGGGCGATGTTCCCGCTGGGACGCAAATGGCTGTTTACGCGCGGCGCGCCCGGATCGCCAGATCAAAAACATGTCGTAGTCAACGCCGACGAAAGCGAACCGGGTACCTTCAAAGACCGGCTGATCATGGAAGAAGACCCGTTTTCCGTTATTGAATCCATGACGATTGCCGCCCACGCCATCGGCGCCGAAAACGGCTGGATATTTCTGCGGGGTGAATATCCACGCAGTTACAAACGCCTGTGTAATGCCGTGAGCCAGGCGCAAGACGCCGGTTATCTGGGAAAAAATATTCTGGGTGTAGAAGGTTTCAATTTCGACGTTGAAGTGCGGTTGGGCGCCGGCGCTTATATTTGCGGCGAAGAGACGGCGTTGTTTGAGGCGATTGAGGGCAAGCGGGGTTTTCCACGTATCAAACCCCCATTTCCGACGACACATGGTTTGTTTAATCAGCCAACGGCCGTTAACAATGTTGAAACGCTGGTAGCCATGCTGGCCGCCTTGAGCATCAGCGAAGCCGCCTGGAACCGCATCGGCAGCGATGATTCCCCCGGTACAAAACTGTTTTGTTTGAGCGGAGCCGTACAGCGCCCCGGCGTCTATGAAGTGCCATTTGGGCTGACCATTCGCCAGCTTGTTGAGCTTGCCGGCGGCGTACCGGATGGCAAAGCGATTCAGGCCCTGCTGATGGGCGGCGCCGCCGGAGTGTTTATCGGGCCGGATCAGTTAGATATCCCTGTCACTTATGAAGATATGCGCAAGGCCAAAATTCCAATTGGTTCCGGCGTGGTGATGGTGTTTGACGAAACGGCCGATCTCCGTCAACACCTCTATGAACTTGCCCGCTTCTTCGCCCATGAAAGCTGCGGCAAATGTTTTCCTTGCCAGATTGGCACACAGCGGCAAGCGGAGATAATGAAACACATCGCCCATAACGGCAGCCCTTACGCTACAGACAAGCAAACGCTGCTGGATGTGGGCTTTACCATGACGGAGACATCACTGTGCGGCCTGGGGCAAACGGCCGCTTCCGCAATTGTCAGTGCAATCAACCTCTGGCCTGAGTTGGTAGCGTAAACATGGAGCAAGGTATGAGCAAAACAGTTACCCTCACCATTGATGGCCAGGAAATTACCGTCCCGGAAGGCACGACAATTTTGGATGCGGCGGCGCAGCTCAGTTTAAATATTCCCGTTATCTGTTATCACCCTCATCTGACGGCAAATGGCCTTTGCCGCATCTGCTCGGTGGACGCAGGGCAGCGGGTGCAATTGGCCGCCTGCGTCACCGCCTGCCAGGACGGCATGGAAATCCAAACCAACAATGCAGACGTGCAGCGCGGGCGGCGCATCAATCTGGAAATGTTGGCGTCAACGGTCAATCTGGAAGAAGCGCCGGAAATTCTCGAACTGGTAGAAACCTACCAGGCAAACGGCAACCGCTTCCCCAATGGAGAAAAACGCGCGGCCCCAATTTATGACGACAATCCATTTTATATTCGCGACTACAACCAATGCGTTAACTGCTGGCGCTGCGTGCAGGTATGCGCCGACGACGCCCAATACGCGTTTGCCCTGAGCTTCGACGGCCGTGGTTTCCACACCCAAATTGGCACTTTCATGGGCGCCGGCATGATGGATACGACCTGCGTGTTTTGCGGCCAATGTGTTGGCGTCTGTCCCACTGGCGCTTTGAAACCCAAACGCCAATCTCTGCTTGAAGAAGGCATCGATCCGGATGCGATTTTCCAGCAAACACGCGGCGGGCGGAAGAAAAAAAGGTAAAATAATTACTGCTCGTGGCCGGTCTCGCGTCACAACCGGGCACGGTCAGGAAAGCAGTTCTTCGGGACTGAGATGCAGCCCTAAGCTTGAGTTATGACCACAAAAAAATCGATAGAACAAAAAACTGATCAACATCCCAATGGGGATAGCCATCCCAGCGGGGATGAGCGCTATAAAGCCATCGACCTGACTATGAAGCGTTTCAAGTATGAAAAGGATGCGCTGTTAGAGGTGTTGAACACCGCCCAGGAAACGTTTGGCTACTTATCCGAAGACCTCCTGATTTATGTCGCGGCGCAATTGAACCTGCCGCTCATCCGCGTTTATGGCGTCGCCACCTTCTACCATATGTTCACCTTCACGCCGCTTGGCGAACACAACGCCATTGTCTGCACCGGCACCGCTTGCCATGTGAAAGGCGCAGACGGCATGGTAGCGGCTGTAGCCAAGGAGTTTGACATCAAGCCGGGTGAAACCACTGACGATGGTTTATTAAGTCTGACAACGGCGCGCTGTCTTGGCAGTTGCGGTCTGGCCCCGGTGGCCGTTTTAGACGGCAAAGTGCGCGGCAAAGAAACCGCGCAAGGATTACTGCGGCGCGTTAAAGAAATTATTGCCTTGTCCAAGGAAAGTTTGCCTGAAGGGAGCGGAGCTAAATGAATAACAGTAAGCTGGAAAAACTGGCCGCGGCCGAGCGAGCGCGCCAGGCCGCATTCAAACAACGTATCTTTTGCTGCACCAGCACCGCCTGCCTCTCTGCCGGCGCCGACCTGACCCATATGGCGCTGAATCAGGCGTTGGCCGCAAAGCAGCAAAACGATCAGGGTACAGAATTGGTGCAAACAGGCTGCATGGGATTGTGCAGCCGTGGGCCGCTCGTGCGCGTCGAGACGCAAGAAGAAGCCACGACGCTTTATGGCGACGTAACGGCCGATATTGCCCGCCAAATCATTACCCAGCATATTTCCACGTCAAACGGTGCGGATAGCGGCGCGGAGGGCGTTAAACCCCATGACTTTATGCATTTGCGGGCCGGCGGGCCACAGTCAAATAAACTCAAAGGGCTGTCGCGGCACGTGATCCCGCTTGATATGCCATTTTTTGCCAAGCAGGTCCGGGTTGTGCTCAGCGAAACAGGCCGAATCAACCCGGAAAAGCTCGAAGATTACCTGGCGCATGGCGGTTATCAGGCGCTGGCGCATGTGTTAGGGCAGATGACACCGGAGGAAGTGTGCGACGAAATTTTGCAGAGTGGCTTGCGCGGGCGCGGCGGCGCCGGCTTTCCAACGGGTATCAAGTGGAATTTGGGCGCGTACGGCCGTTGCTCCGCAAAAATATGTCATCGTCAATGGGGATGAAGGCGATCCTGGCGCGTATATGGATCGCACGGTGATGGAAGATGATCCGCACCGGGTTTTGGAGGGCATGATCATCTGCGCCTATGCGGTTGGGGCTTCGAAGGGTTATTTGTACATTCGCGGCGAATACCCCATTGCCATCCAGCGTATTAACCAGGCAATCCGCGCCGCCCGGCGTCGCAAAATTGTCGGCCGGTCGGTGTTGGGAAGCGATTTCGACTTTTTCCCTGAAGTCCGAATTGGCGCAGGGGCATTTGTGTGTGGCGAGGAAACAGCGTTGATACAATCTGTCGAAGGACAACGCGGTATTCCCCGTATCCGGCCCCCGTACCCTTCAGAATCGGGTTTGTGGGGCGCGCCGACAGTCATCAACAATGTTGAAACGATGGCCAATATACCCTCGATCATCAACAAGGGCGCAGCCTGGTTTGCCGGCATCGGCACGGAGAAAAGCAAAGGCACCAAAGTTTTTGCGCTGGCCGGTCAGCTTCGCAATACGGGCCTGATTGAAGTGCCGATGGGCATTACGCTGCGCGAAATTGTGTATGACATCGGCGGCGGCGTGGCCGATAACCGTCAGTTCAAGGCGGCGCAAACGGGTGGCCCAAGCGGGGGCTGTATTCCGGAGGCGTATTTGGACAACCCGGTCGATTATGAAAGCCTGGCCAGGCTCGGCTCCATTATGGGTTCCGGCGGGCTGGTAATTATTGATGACACGATGCGTATGCCCGATTTTGCCCGCTTTTTTATCGATTTTTGCGTGGATGAAAGCTGCGGCAAATGTGTGCCCTGCCGGGTTGGCACGGTGAAAATACGCTCAATGCTCGACAAGCTGATCGCGGGAAATGGCGAACCGGAAGATTTGCACAAGCTGGAAAAGCTGTGCGGACTGGTGAAAACAACCAGTTTGTGCGGGTTGGGGCAGTCGGCCCCTAATCCGGTGTTGAGTACGTTGACTTATTTCAAAGATGAATATGAGGCGCTGATTTTGGACGCTAAAAGTGCTGAACAGGCGGGGAGCAAATGATGATTACGTTGACAATAGATGGCCAAACAATTCAGGTCAAGGCAGGCACAACGGTAATAGAGGCAGCGCGGGCTGCGGGCATTGAAATTCCGCATCTTTGTTACCATCCTGAGCTGTCTGTATCGGGTGGCTGCCGGTTGTGTATGGTGGAGGTGGGGCAACGGCCGTTTCCCGTGGCAAGCTGTGGTTTACTCTGTGAAGAAGGCATGCAAATTCGCACCCAAAGCGAACAGCTCAGCGAAATGCGCCATGACATTATCGATTTGTTTGTCTCTGACCATCCGCTGGACTGCGTCACCTGTGACAAAGCGGGAAGCTGCAAATTGCAAGATTATGCCTACGAATATGGCGTCACCGCAACGAGCCACGAATTTGAACTATCGCGCACCCTCTACCAGGACGACAATCCCTTTTTCATTCGCGATCACCAATATTGCATCTTGTGCGGCCGCTGCGCCCGCGTTTGCAGTGAAGTGGTGGGCGCCAACGCGATTGAAATAATCGGTCGCGGTTTCAACAGTCACGTCGCCACCCCGTTTGACGGCCCGATGATCGATTCTTCCTGCATCTTTTGCGGCAGTTGCGTGCAGGTTTGCCCGACGGCGGCGCTGATGCCGGTTTCACGCAAGGGCAAGGGGCGTGAGTGGGAATTAGATCGCATCAAATCGATTTGCGGCTACTGCGGCGTCGGCTGTACCGTCGAATATGCGCTCAAGGATGGCGAGATCCTTTATGCCCAGGCGCTTGGCCGCAGAGTCGGTCAACGGCGAGATGTTGTGTACCAAAGGTCGCTACGGTTGGGACTTCTCTACACACCGTGAGCGGCTCACAAGCCCCATGATCCGGCGCGACGTGGCTTACGAGCTGGGTCTGAGCGACGAACCGTGGACACTGCCGGCAAAATCCGTCCTGGCCGATCGCAGACCGAGAATCGAGAAGAGTCACGTGCCGGTTGATTGGGATACCGCACTCAATCTGATGGCTGAAAAGCTGGCCGGCATCGTGCAAGCAAGCGGCCCTGACTCTGTAATGGGTCTGGCTTCCGCCCGCTGTACAAATGAAGAAAACTACGTCTTCCAAAAGTTCATGCGCGCAGGCATCGGGACGAACAATCTCGATCACTGCGCGCGACTGTGACACAGCTCAACCGTTGCTGGCCTCGTGCAGGCCTTCGGAAGTGGGGCGATGACCAACTCAATCCGTGAAATTCGTGACGCGGATTGCATTTTTATTACCGGTTCAAATACGGCCGAATCCCACCCGGTCATTAGTTATGAAGTGGTGCGCGCCGCCCAAAAAGGGGCGCATGTTATTATCGTCGATCCACGGCGCGTGCCGCTGGTTGAACATGCGACGCTGTTCTTGCAGGTTAAACCGGGAACCGATATCTACGTCTTCCTGGCGATTATGCATGTGATCATCCGCGAAGGCTGGCTGGATGAAACATTTATTGCCGCACGCACGGAAGGGTATACGGATTTTAAGGCCGTTGTAGAACAGTACACGCCAGAATATGCGTCGCTCATGTCGGGCGTCACAGTCGAGAAGATTGTGGAAGCCGCCCGCATTTATGCTCAAGGTGAACGGCTTAGCGGCGCGTCAATCTTCGATGGCGTGCGCGGTCACAGCACAATTCTCTATGCGATGGGCATCACGCAGCGCAGCAACGGCACCGATATGGTGATGACGCTGGCCAATCTGGCAATGCTGTGCGGGCAAATCGGCAAGCTGTCTACCGGTGTGAATCCGCTACGGGGCCAATCGAATGTGCAGGGGGCGTGTGATCTGGGCTGCCTGGTCAACGTTTTCCCCGGCTACCAGCAGGTCACCGATACACCCAAGCGCGAAGCGCTGGCGCGGGCCTGGAATGTGGATTCGTTACCGGGCAAAGTGGGCCTGACGGTTGTAGAGGCGATGCATGCCGCCGCCGCCGGCAAGATACGCGCCACCTACGTCATGGGTGAAAACCCGATGATGTCAGACCCGGATACGACGCATGTGGAAAAATCGCTGCGTATGTTGGATTTGCTGGTGGTGCAGGACATTTTCCCGAATGATACGGCCGTTCTCGCCCATATCATTTTGCCCGCAGCCGCATCACTGGAGAAGGATGGTACATTCACGAACACCGAACGGCGTGTGCAGTTGCTCAATCCTGTGCTACCGGCTCCTGGTGAGGCGTGGCCGGATTGGATGATTATTTCTGAATTGGCGCAACGGTTTGATCGCGCGATGGGAAACGGCCGTTCACCCGACTACTGGCACTACAACAACGCCGCACAAATCTTTGCCGAGTTAACTACTGTGACTCCCATCTACAAAGGCATGAGCGTTGAACGTCTGGGCAACATCGGCTTGCAATGGCCCTGTCCCGACAGCGAACATCCCGGCACACCCACTTTGCATATCGGCAAATTCGCACGTGGCCTGGGCAAATTTAATCCCGTCGAAGCCAAAGATCCCGCCGAACTGCCCGACGAAGAATATCCGTTGATTCTCACCACCGGCCGTGTGTTGTACCATTACCATTCCGGCACGATGACACGCCGCAGCGGCCCGCTGGCGTGGAAAGAACCGGGCGGCTTTGTGGAAGTCAATCCTGTTGATGCGGCCGCCATTGATGTGGCCGACAATTCCGCGATTGTGATCACAAGCCGCCGTGGCACGGTGCGCACGCGCGCCCGCTACAGCGAAAATGTGCCCCCCGGCACCATTTTCCTGGCCTTCCACTGGCGCGAAGCCCCGGCCAATATACTCACCCACGACATCAAACTCGACCCCATCGCCAAAATACCGGAATACAAGGTTTGTGCTGTGCGCCTGGAAAATCCACGGGCGAAGCGAGATGGAAAAGCGACTGCTCAACCTGCTTAGTCAATTACCACCCCTAAAAGGGGTGGCTTGAATTGGTGCACCTAGAGGGTGCGTTGTTACTTACCTAGTCAAACAAACTTCTATGTGTAACTTCTGCATCTTCATCTTGCAATATTTTGCACCGGTATTTAGGGCAAAATACGACATGGTGCTTGCACTCATACAACGAATGCGCTAGTTTCTTAAATTGGTGGTACATCTTGGCCGTTAATTACTGGTACAGACACACCTATCTACTACCTCACGTTTCCTGTGATTCACTGGATGCCCGTCTTTACCGCTAAGGAGCCTTATTTGAAAATCACCAACAGCCTCAATTATTATCATGAGCATAAGAATTCGCGCATCACGGAATGCGCCAACGCTTTTTTCATCATGTCTACCCATTGACCCGTGAGGTGGCACGGTCATGAAGCCGTGCCATAGCATGTTTGGTATTTCTCTGCTAACAATTTTGGAGATAATCATGATAATTTTAGCTTATATCCTCTCAGGTTTGTCACTCTTAATGAGTATCCTATTTCTTATTAAACTAAAGAAACCAACTCTCGTGTTGTTTGCAATCTCGGCAGGTATCGCAGGAGCATTGTCTCCTTTTTGGGCTATCATGGGTGCAGTTGGCGCAATTATTGGGTGGGCATATCAAGCCTTCTGGGCTATCCCAATGGGGATTGTTACTGTTGGTATGATGACCTGGTATATTTGGCAATGCTCCCGCGATCACAAGGGGTTTGAAAATGCCTTTGGTGCTGGTTGGTCAGACCAAATACCCCCTGAGACAGCCCGGCTTATGGTTCAAAAACGCTGGAAATGGTTTTTGAAGATGAAAGCGTCTCCGGAACCTTCCTGGGAGCGCGATATCCCCTTCTGGACCATTCCCGATACGAATCGGCAACTGCTTTGTGATCTCTGGCGTCCGGCCAATGGCAACGTTTCTGGCCTGGCTTTCATTTTCTTTCACGGAGGCTCCTGGGTTATGCTGGATAAAGATTTTGGTACAAGGTCTTTCTTTCACCACTTGGCAGCACAGGGACATACCGTTATGGATGTATCTTATCGTCTTTGCCCTGAAGTGAATATCTACGGCATGATCGGAGATGTCAAACGTGCGATTGCCTGGATGAAGGCCAATGCATCCCATTATGGTGTGGACTCCAACAAGATCGTTTTAGGGGGTGGTTCTACGGGTGGTCATCTAGCGCTCTTGGCTGGATATACGCCGCAACATCCTGAGTTGACACCGGAGGATATCAAAAGCGTCGATCTATCCGTGTGCGGCGTAATCTCCTATTACGGCCCCACAGACTTACTGTCTGGATATACTCGGTGGGAAGTAAAACAACGATCCGCAAGCCTGCTCCCAGTGCCCATTGGCACAAAACTTGCCCCTGACAAGGCATCCCGTTATGCTGGCCGGTTGGATATGTTATTGGGCGGTCATCCCCAAGACATACCTGACGTCTATCAATTAGGCTCACCTATCACCCATGTTCAACCTGATAGCCCGCCCACCTTGCTCATTCAAGGGGAAAAAGACATCCTTGTTTCCGTGGACACCACTCGTGCGTTCTACGCGAAACTGATGGAAGCAGGTGTACCAGCAATCAACGTCGTTTTTCCGTGGACAGACCATGTTTTTGACTTGTTATTTCCAACGCTAAACCCGACAGCACAGTCGGCGCTGTACGATGTGGATCGATTTTTGGCGCTATTGTTAAATCAAGATTAAGTGCCATATCAGTGTTCATGAGTAATAATTTGGCTGATTATTGTATGAGTATGCTGAGCATCATACGCCTTAAGGGGCGCTGATGTATTTAGAAGATTCATTCGCTCTGATCTTTTGTGGGTATTGTGGCAACGGCCATTTGCTATTCAAGAACCAAATGGGTTTACAAAAAAACGCCTAACGTTTAGTATAATGTAACGTGAGGATTATGAAGAAAATGTCAATTTCTAACGAAAACAAAACAACTGACGATGATTTATTACCTGAGTATGATTTTGATTATCGCAAAGCCAAACCAAATCGTTTCGCGCTTGGAGAAGATCAACGGGTGATTATTCTCGACTCAGATATTGCTGAATATTTTAAGGATTCAGAGTCAGTCAACCGCATTTTAAGGGCGTTAATTGGGAATATGCCACAGGCTGTTTAAGATTATTCCTAACAAATAAAAACCCTGATTGAAAACAGAAAATCGTCCGGCTATCTAAACGGCCGTTTCTCCCAACCACCTTACCCAATTTCAATACATCACAGGCGGAATGAATCAAAAATTGAACTCTAATTCATTCCTTCTCATCTCTATGAGACACCAACCGAAGCAAGTCATCCAAATATGTTGGCATTGTGGTCTTTTGCAGATTCATCCTGATTTTTTTGACTGGTGTGGAAACGGCCGTTTTAACATCCTCCCATTAGCGCAAAGTTTCGGCTAATATGCTCACCCACAATCCTACAGCCCAGAAACCGGAAACAAGGTTTGTGGTGTGCGGCAAGAAAATCCCCGAGCAAAACAGGCGACAATCCCGGCTTCCTCCAGAGGGCCGGGCAAAGTGAGTGTACTATTAGGGAGTTCGGTAAAAAAGTGCCCAACGAAACAATGAATGTAAATTATGTATGCAATTGTTCTATATTAACGCTCCGAGTACAATCACTGTCCGCAAAGGAGGTCTCCGAAAATGACACTTCAAGATATTATTGCCGATATCCATGCGATGAGAGATGATTTGGAAACCTATGAACGAAAATATGGCGTCCTGTCTGAAACTTTTTATGAATTGTATACCAGTGGGGAAGAACCGGAAGATGATGCTTGGGTATTAGATTGGTCTGATTGGGCTGGCGCCTATCAAATCTTGTTGCGCCGTCAGGAACAATATCGACGTACTATTCAAGCTTTACAAACACAACAATCACAATCATTGGTAGATGTCATAGGAAAAACAGCTCGACGTGAACCCATTCCAATCGCTTCGTGATTATGAAGAGTACGTTTACACGTTACAACAAAACTTTCCAACCATAAAGAGTTCAAACCTCGTTGTAGTTAGGCGGGGGTCAGCTTGTGGCACGGCTTCATGGTGAACTTAACTTTGAGCAAGGTTATCGGGTGACCATTAATGAACGCTTGACCCAGGAAGAAAAAGGTCTCGTGATAGAAGCGTATGGGTATGAATTGTGGTACAAGGATGAGAAGATAAGTTGGTATGATTCTCAACCCCATCCCAATGATCCTACACTTGCCAGCAGCCACCCTCATCATAAACATATACAGCCAAACGTTAAACGAAATCGTATTCCAGCACCACAGATAAGTTTTGAACGCCCTAATTTGCCAGTCCTCATCCAAGAAATTGAAAGCCTTCTAGCAGTTTGTCGGAGAAGTGAATTTCTCCGCACGCAAATAATTTCGGTGTAAACTTTCGGGATGACCAGAAAATTCAAAACCGCCGATTACGAAAAGACCCTGAACCTGCAAATCACCTTGCGCGATGTGTTGCCGCCCGATCATTTGGTGCGTTTCCTCGTCGACATCGTCGCTCAGCAATTGCTAGCGCCTTATCCGGGTCGTTAAACAACAAAGCGCGGAATTTTTAATCCTCAATAGCGCACTCAATAACTTTTCTGAGTTGATCGCTAATTTCCATTTTTAGACTACTCTTTATTTGATATGGCTGCGCTGCGCACGAACAACGCCCCAATTTTGAACAGCCTCCCTTTGGCAGATGCTGTTTTTTTAGTAAACTTACCATGCTTCAGACGATTGAAGTTTTAGCCCAAGGTTTTGACTATGACAAAAAACTTCAACCGTCTTCCTGGCAAGCTGTATTTACAATAATTCTACCAGTTCTTACTGTCTATGTGATTTGCGTTAATGTTAATGCAAGCGGACAAACAATTGAGGAGTCTGAACGATGTCGCTACGTGAAACTTACACGGTTGAAGTTGCAGGATTAGTTCGTCATTTCCCCCTTTTTGAAGTCGCCCCCGGCGTACGAATTGCCATTTTTAATATGCTGGGCGACACCTTTGTTGTCAAAGCGGCCGCCGCCTCCCTGGCCGAGCGGCTCAAAGCGACGCCCGCCGATGTGCTGGTCACGGCCGAAGCCAAATCAATCCCGTTAATATACGAAATGAGCGCATTGATGGGACTGCCCTACGTGGTTTTGCGCAAAACCTATAAAAGCTATATGGGGGATGCAATCAGCGCCGAAACGCTTTCCATTACCACCGGCAAGCTGCAAACCTTGTATCTGGACGAAAAAGATCGTGATTTGGTGCAAGAGCGCCAGGTGATTCTGGTCGATGATGTGGTCAGCACCGGCAGCACGCTGCAAGCAATGCAAGAGGTTGTCAAAAAGTCCGGTGGTCTGATCACTCAGGTAGCCTCCATATTTACCGAAGGTGAAGCCGACTGGTCGCACGTGGTGGCGTTGGGCAATTTGCCGGTTTTTACAGGCCCCTAGCACAGCTTTCCGGAAGTCCACAAAAGGTTTGTAGTCGCCGCTTTAGTGGGGCGATTTCTGAGGCTCTAAATTTGCAAACATTCGCGCTAATTCGTTACAGATAATGGAAAGAAGTGCAAGTGACAGGGGAAATTAATGCTTTCTACTCCTTCGGCGGCAACGCTCGCCATTTTTTATAATTTATTTGCTTCCGTAGCGGAAGAAATGGGCGTAACGCTGGGTCGTTCGGCGTACAGTCCCAATATCAAGGAGCGCCTCGATTTTAGCTGCGCGCTATTTTTGGCGGACAATTCGCAGCCGCAAATGTTGGCGCAGGCGGCCCATATCCCGGTGCATTTAGGCGCGATGCCGGCTTCTGTGCAAACGGCCGTTTCCCGCTGCGCCCCCTTTTTGCCCGGTGATGTTGTCATTCTCAACGATCCCTATTTGGGCGGCAATCATTTGCCGGACATCACCATGGTTTCGCCTGTTTTTGTGGACGACAGCCGAAAACCCCAATTTTTTGTAGCCAGCCGGGCGCATCACGCTGACGTCGGCGGCATGTCGCCCGGTTCGATGCCACTTTCGACTGAACTGTACCAGGAAGGCATTATCATTCCGCCCATCAAACTCATAGCCGGCGGCGAACGCAACCAGGCTGTCTGGGAGCTGATCCTGCGCAATGTGCGCACCCCGGAAGAACGCGCAGGCGATTTGACGGCGCAGTTGGCTGCCCATACCACAGGCGCACGCCGTCTGGTTGAGATTGTGGCGCGTTATGGCCTGCAAGAAACGCAACAATATGCGCGCGAATTGATTGCATATGCAGAAAAGTTGACCCGCGCCGCGATTGGTCAAATGCCAGACGGCCGTTTTACATTCACCGATTACCTGGATGATGATGGGCAGGGGAATAATCGGCTCCCTATCAAGGCAACAATAGCTGTGAAGGATGAAGCGCTGACGGTCGATTTTGCGGGGACAGCGCCGGCCGCGCGCGGCAACCTGAACGCCGTCCCCGCAATTGTGGAATCGGCCGTGACGTACTGCCTGCGCTGCGTCGCGCTGGCTCTGCTGAACATCGATTTACCAATGAATCAGGGTGTTTTTGCGCCGCTGAGCGTGTTGATTCCACCGGGTTCTCTGCTAGACCCGCATCCGCCCCATGCGGTGGCGGCGGGCAATGTGGAAACGTCCCAGCGTGTGGTGGACGTTGTGTTTGGCGCGCTGGCGCAGGCGCTGCCAGACTTGATTCCAGCCGCCAGCCAGGGCACGATGAATAATCTCACCTTTGGCGGCGTCAGGACGGATACGGCCGTGCCCCAGCCCTTTGCCTATTACGAAACCATCGGCGGCGGCGCAGGCGCCGGACCGCGTGCAGACGGCGGCAGCGGCATGCACGTTCATATGAGCAACACGCTTAACACGCCGGTAGAAGCCTTGGAAACCAGCTTCCCGCTGCGCGTGACAACCTACAGCCTGCGGCGTCATTCCGGCGGCGCCGGTCTGCACAGGGGCGGGGACGGGTTGGTACGCAGGCTGCAATTTTTAGCGCCGGTCACCGCCACCCTGACCAGCGAGCGGCGCGAACTGTCGCCATATGGCTTGCAGGGCGGTGCGTCCGGAAAGCCAGGCCGTAACCTGCTCATTCGGGACAATCAACAGACGGCGCTTCCCGGCAAATGCCGCCTGGAATTGGCGGCCGGTGATATTTTACACATTGAAACGCCCGGCGGCGGT
>CAVPAL010000009.1:0-18497 GCA_963701435.1 uncultured Chloroflexia bacterium
CAATTGCTAGCGCCTTATCCGGGTCGTTAAACAACAAAGCGCGGAATTTTTCATCCTCAATAGCGCGCTCAATAACTTTCCTCAGTTGATCGCTAATTTCCATTTTTAGACTACTCTTTATTTGATATGGCTGCGCTGCGCACGAACAACGCCCCAATTTTGAACAGCCTCCCTTTGGCAGATGCTGTTTTTTTAGTAAACTTACCATGCTTCAGACGATTGAAGTTTTAGCGTAAGGTTTTGACTTTGACAAAAAACTTCAACCGTCTTGCTGGCAAGCTGTATTTACAATAATTCTACCAGTTCTTACTGTCTATGTGATTTGCGTTAATATTAATGCAAGCGGACAAACAATTGAGGAGTCTGAACGATGTCGCCACGTGAAACTTACACGGTTGAAGTTGCAGGATTAGTTCGTCATTTCCCCCTTTTTGAAGTCGCCCCTGGCGTACGTATTGCCATTTTTAATATGCTGGGCGACACCTTTGTTGTCAAAGCGGCCGCCGCCTCCCTGGCCGAGCGGCTCAAAGCGACGCCCGCCGATGTGCTGGTCACGGCCGAAGCCAAATCAATCCCGTTAATATACGAAATGAGCGCGTTGATGGGACTGCCCTACGTGGTTTTGCGCAAAACCTATAAAAGCTATATGGGGGATGTAATCAGCGCCGAAACGCTTTCCATTACCACCGGCAAGCTGCAAACCTTGTATCTGGATGAAAAAGATCGTGATTTGGTGCAAGAGCGCCAGGTGATTCTGGTCGATGATGTGGTCAGCACCGGCAGCACGCTGCAAGCAATGCAAGAGGTTGTCAAAAAGTCCGGTGGTCTGATCACTCAGGTAGCCTCCATATTTACCGAAGGTGAAGCCGACTGGTCGCACGTGGTGGCGTTGGGCAATTTGCCGGTTTTTACAGGCCCCTAGCACAGCTTTCCGGAAGTCCACAAAAGGTTTGTAGTCGCCGCTTTAGTGGGGCGATTTCTGAGGCTCTAAATTTGCAAACATTCGCGCTAATTCGTTACAGATAATGGAAAGAAGTGCAAGTGACAGGGGAAATTAATGCTTTCTACTCCTTCGGCGGCAACGCTCGCCATTTTTTATAATTTATTTGCTTCCGTAGCGGAAGAAATGGGCGTAACGCTGGGTCGTTCGGCGTACAGTCCCAATATTAAGGAGCGCCTCGATTTTAGCTGCGCGCTATTTTTGGCGGACAATTCGCAGCCGCAAATGTTGGCGCAGGCGGCCCATATCCCGGTGCATTTAGGCGCGATGCCGGCTTCTGTGCAAACGGCCGTTTCCCGCTGCGCCCCCTTTTTGCCCGGTGATGTTGTCATTCTCAACGATCCCTATTTGGGCGGCAATCATTTGCCGGACATCACCATGGTTTCGCCTGTTTTTGTGGACGACAGCCGGAAACCCCAATTTTTTGTAGCCAGCCGGGCGCATCACGCTGACGTCGGCGGCATGTCGCCCGGTTCGATGCCACTTTCGACTGAACTGTACCAGGAAGGCATTATCATTCCGCCCATCAAACTCATAGCCGGCGGCGAACGCAACCAGGCTGTCTGGGAGCTGATCCTGCGCAATGTGCGCACCCCGGAAGAACGCGCAGGCGATTTGACGGCGCAGTTGGCTGCCCATACCACAGGCGCACGCCGTCTGGTTGAGATTGTGGCGCGTTACGGCCTGCAAGAAACGCAACAATATGCGCGTGAATTGATTGCGTATGCAGAAAAGTTGACCCGCGCCGCGATTGGTCAAATGCCAGACGGCCGTTTTACATTCACCGATTACATGGATGATGATGGGCAGGGGAATAATCGGCTCCCTATCAAGGCAACTATAACTGTGAAGGATGAAGCGCTGACGATCGATTTTGCGGGGACAGCGCCGGCCGCGCGCGGCAACCTGAACGCCGTCCCCGCAATTGTGGAATCGGCCGTGACGTACTGCCTGCGCTGCGTCGCGCTGGCTCTGCTGAACATCGATTTACCGATGAATCAGGGCGTTTTTGCGCCGCTGAGCGTGTTGATTCCACCGGGTTCTCTGCTAGACCCGCATCCGCCCCATGCGGTGGCGGCGGGCAATGTGGAAACGTCCCAGCGTGTGGTGGACGTTGTGTTTGGCGCGCTGGCGCAGGCGCTGCCAGACTTGATTCCGGCCGCCAGCCAGGGCACGATGAATAATCTCACCTTTGGCGGCGTCAGGACGGATACGGCCGTGCCCCAGCCCTTTGCCTATTACGAAACCATCGGCGGCGGCGCAGGCGCCGGACCGCGTGCAGACGGCGGCAGCGGCATGCACGTTCATATGAGCAACACGCTTAACACGCCGGTAGAAGCCTTGGAAACCAGCTTCCCGCTGCGCGTGACAACCTACAGCCTGCGGCGTCATTCCGGCGGCGCCGGTCTGCACAGGGGCGGGGACGGGTTGGTACGCAGGCTGCAATTTTTGGCGCCGGTCACCGCCACCCTGACCAGCGAGCGGCGCGAACTGTCGCCATATGGCTTGCAGGGCGGCGCGTCCGGAAAGCCAGGCCGTAACCTGCTCATTCGGGACAATCAACAGACGGCGCTTCCCGGCAAATGCCGTCTGGAATTGGCGGCCGGCGATGTTTTACACATTGAAACGCCCGGCGGCGGTGGTTGGAAGGCTGTTGACAATTCAACGGCATCGTAGATGAGTGTTTTCAAGTCGATTCGCTATTCTCCACTAAATCTCCGTTCATTTCTAAAAATGAGGATTGGGCCTCCTGATGCCAGTCCCCATTGAGAATCAAATTCCTCAAAATTTGAATCAGGGTTTTAGTTGTCCATCAAACAACTACTAACGGATTAGAACCGTAGTGGAGAGCAGCCCTTCGGACTGAGATGCTGCCACGAGCTATCCCACAAAATAACATTGTTGGTAGTACTAGCCAGCTAAATCTCCCATTCATTGCCCAAAAATATAGTTGGTCTCAACTGGTTGTCCACTTTTTTAGGAATGGATCAATGGAAAATTAGCGCCAAAATCGGAGCGCCTGGCCAGGTGTAAGGAGGTAAAAAAAACAAAATTTTTGTGAGGGTGCGTCCAAATTTGGTGTAAAAGGAACAAGTGGCGAAAATAAGGGGCATGGATGAAAAACAAAACACTCGAGAAGAACAACAACCCGACGAGCTGACTCGCAAAATGCGCCAATGGCGACAGGCAAACCCCAAAGCAACGCTGACCGAAATTGAGGAGGCGGTCGAAGCAGAATTGGCCCAAGTGCGCAAACAATTAGTGGAAGAGATGGTACAAGAAAAGGCTGCAGCGTTGCCAGAGGAGCCAGAGTGTCCCCAATGCGGCAGGAAAATGGTCAAAAATGGGCGGCGATCGTTGCAAAAACTTAAAAAGCAAAGAAGGACATACAATCCAACTCGAACGGCAGCAATGTCGTTGGCGCTTCGGTGGCGCAACGCTTTTCCTGGAGTAGAGCCTTAGGGAAGCCGCTTTGCAGCAGTTGCAACGCATGGAAAGCCTGGGGGTATTGGTGGGCGGTATAGCCCATGACTTCAACAATCTCTTGACGCCCATAATGAGCCAATCCTCTCTCGCATTGTATAAACTCCCCCCCGACAACCCGCCGTAAAACACATCGAGTTAGCGATGATAGGCGCTGAGCACGCGGCCGAATTAACACAGCAGCTTCTGGCTTATGCCGGCAAGGAACAGCGCCAAAGTAAAATCATTGATCTCAATCGGATAGTTGTTGAAAATGCAGACCTGATGGAAGCGGCCGTTTCCAATCGGATTGATTTACAATTTGCCCTGTCCGACGGAATGCGTGTGTGCATGGCGATTGCAGCCAGATCCAACAGGTGTTCATGAACCTGATCATCAATGCGGCTGAAGCAATTGGTGATAAACCAGGCCAAATAACTGTTACCACCGGCGAAACATGTTTTGCCCCTGATGTTGATTCCGCTACATTCTGGGGCGGAAAATTGCCGCAACCCGGTCCAAATGCGTTTTTAACGGTGCGCGACACGGGTTGTGGCATGGAAGCGGCGACAATAAGCCGCATTTTTGACCCATTTTTTAGTACAAAACAAAATGGCAGCGGTCTTGGTCTTTCATACAGCCTGGGAATTATACGTAGTCATACAGGCGCGCTGCATTTTAAGAGTACGCCGGGCATAGGAACAAGCTTGACAATATATTTCCCGCTATGTGAAGGGACTGCGCCGGTGGCTTCGTCCAACCAAACAAACGGCCGTTTACACCCAGGCGGCGACTATTTTAGCTGTCGATGATGAAATACTGGTATGTCAGGTGGTTCAGGATGTACTGGAAGCGCATAGCATGACTGTGTACCATGCAACCAGTGGGCCAGAGGCAATAAAACTGTTCCGCTCAAACCACGATGATATCGATCTTGTTATTTTAGACGTGCAAATGCCGGGAATGGATGGCCTGAAGACGATGGGTCATTTACGCGATATTCAACCGGATGTAAAAGTGATCTTGTCATCCGGGTACACAAAAACTCAAATGCCAGAGTTGAGGAAATTTAGGAATCTTGTTGGCTTTTTGCAAAAGCCTTATGACACTGTAACGTTACTTAGGGTTATTAATTCAGCAATTAGTGAAACGTTTGAGGAAAAACCGACCCCTTCAGCTAAAGCTGCTCCCGTTATCCAGCAGACTCCAGAGCATTCTCATATAACCTGAGTACGACCCGTTTCATAGCGCCATTGATCTCAAATCTCAAATTTTGGGGCTTGACGAAGAGGCCAACTTTATGCTAAAGTGTTTGCGGCGCATTCTGCGACTACCATAAATGAAGGAGACAAATAAAAATGACAAAGAATTTTGATACCACCTTCATCTGCGGAATCAGCGGTGATTCTTATGGTCGCAATGCGTCTGTCGCCAATTAGCTTGACATAACTTATCAGCAACGGCCGCAGCGCAAGACCAGATGCCTGCGGCTTTTTTGTTGTTTTGCCTATAACAGCACTGCATCAAAAGGACGTGGGTATCCCCCATGTCCTTTTTTTATTTTATCAATCCGGCAATTAATAACATAACCAACCATGAGAGCAAACGCATGATTAAAGCAGTGATTTTTGATGTCGGCGGCGTCCTCATTCGAACAGAGGATTACACAAGCCGCCAGAAATGGGAACAAAAGCTGGGGCTGGCCCCGGGCGAATCGGAACAGATCGTATTTAACAGCAAGATGGGACAAAAGGCGCAGCGCGGTGAGATCAGCAATGAGGCCTTGTGGTCCTGGATTGGAACCCGCTTAGACCTGAGAAATGAGCAGCTTGCGGCGTTCCGAGCCGGATTTTGGGCAGGTGATGTGTTGAATACCCAATTGGTGGCCTATATTCGCAGCCTACGCCCAGCCTACCAAACGGCCATTATCAGCAACGCTACCGACGGACTGCGTGCATCGCTGACGGAAGAATTTCAAATTGCAGATGCTTTTGACTTAATTGTTGGCTCCGCCGAAGAAAAGATTATGAAACCGGACCCGCAAATTTACCAGATTACGTTAGACCGGCTGGGTCGCCAGCCGCAAGAAAGCGTGTTTATTGACGATTTTGCCCACAATATCGCCGCAGCCAGATCGTTGGACATGTTTGTTATCCATTATCGGCCGGGCGTCAATGCGCCAAATGAACTGGCAGCGCTGGGCGTCACGCCAAAGGAGGCTTGAACAATGGTGACCTTTCGAGATTTTGAAAAACGACTGCCTGAGGCAGAGGCAGAACAGCAACTTGAATTGACAAACAATTATCCATAATGGGAAACGGCCGTTTCTCAATCCCGGCGCTTCCCATTGTGCAGCATAAGGAAATCGATATGCGAACCATAAAATCAACCATCTTGGGAATAGGTGCAGGCGCGCTCAGCATAATCGTCAGCCTGTCGCTCGTCTGCGGCGGCTGGGTTTTGCTGAGCGGCCAACTGGCGGAATTGGGAAAAATAATACCGGTCGGCTTGCTGCATGGCCTTCTTTTGAGCGGTCTGAGTATAACGCTTTATCCGCTGGTCAAGGGATATGAATACCGTGTTGTAGGCGTTTTGGTCAGTATTGCTCTGGCCGCAACATTTGTACTCGTGGGTCAATTCCCCAATGGCTCTCCGGTTCCGGTTGCGCTGTATGCATTGGCGCTTTTGAACGGATTGATTGCGCCGCCTGTCACAGCCGGACTGAGCCAACGAAACAATATTTCTTTTCGATAGCTATCAGGCAAACCACGCAAAGATTTCGAATACTTTACATCTTTGATTTGAGGAAAATAACATGTTACTTGAATTCCAAACTGAACCCATTGTTCTGAATGGATTTGTCATGCGGCCGGCCAACCTGGCCGATATTCCTGCAGTGACTGAGCTGGCAAACGACTGCGCCATCGACCAGACCGGCCAGCCAGATATGGATGCAGATGAATTGCACTCCGAATGGACATCGCCCCAATTTGCGCCGGCTCACAATGTACGCGTTGTAGAAACGGGAAACGGCCGTATCGTCGGCTGTACTGAAGTTTGGGACATCGATACAGTGCCGGTTTCTAATTGGGTATGGGGGTGCGTCCATCCCGACTTTGAGAACCAGGGAATTGGGACCCTTATGATGGATTGGGCTGAACAACGGCTGCAAGAAACCGTTGCGCGCGTACCGAATGATCTCCAGGTCGTTTTTAACGCCGGCGGCATTAATACACATCAACCCACAAGGGAATTCATGCACAACCGGCAAATGCGACTGGTACGCCACTTCTGGCGTATGGTAATTGAGTTAAACCAGCCTATACCCCAGCCGATCTGGCCGGCAGGCATCGCGCTGCGAACTTTTGCCGACCGTAATGACCTGAACGCTGTTTATCGCGCTTTCGATGATGCCTTCAAGGATCATTGGGGTCACGTTGATCAACCAGAAGAGGAATCTATTGAAAGATGGGAACATTGGATCCATGGCGACAAACATTTTGATCCCAACCTGTGGTTCCTGGCAACGGATGGAGATCAGATCGCAGGCATATGCATCTGCCGACCGGTAGAGTATGGAGACCCGGACATGGGCTGGGTTAATATTCTGGGTGTGCGGCGCCCCTGGCGCAGACAAGGTGTAGGATTGGCAATGCTGCACCACGCCTTCCGCCAGTTTCAGCAACGCGGCAGGCTCAAAGCGGGCCTGGGGGTTGATGCAAGCAGCCTGACGGGCGCCACGCGCCTTTATGAGAAGGCCGGCATGCACATTGCACGCCAGTTTGATTCCTATGAAAAGGTGCTGCGCCTCGGTCGTGATATTCGTCTGCGGACATTGGAGGATTGATGTTTGACTTCTCCGCCTTTCCCATGTTGACAACAAAGCGCCTGGTATTACAGCAGGCGATGCTTTCAGATGCCCTCGATGTGCTTGTTTTTCGCGGCGATCCCATCGTCCAGCGATACAACGGCCCGATATATCAAAGCGCCAAAGAAGCGCAAGCGCTTATTGAGGAACTACACGTTGAGTACGTCAACCGGGAAGGCATCAGTTGGGCCGTAACGCTGCGCGAGAACGGTATTGTCGTAGGACTGTTCGGTTTTCACCATTGGAGCCGTTATCATCGCCGGGTTGAGGTGGGATATGATTTGGCGCGCGCGTATTGGGGGCAAGGTATTGCATCCGAAGCGCTGCGCGCCATCATCCCCTTTGGCTTTGAACAAATGAATCTCAATTATATCTATGCCGGGACAATCGCCGATAACCATGAGTCTGTACGTCTTCTGGAGCGGCTTGGTTTTCAACGCGAGGGCACAAGACGTCAGTTTTCATGGGAAGACGACGGTACGTTTCATGACAGCGCCATTTATGGCATGTTAAGTCACGAATTCATCCAATGAGCGTTTGTAGGTTGACCGGATTATGAAGCGTTTAACGGCGTATCCAACTTATTTGATAATTACGGCCGTTTCCACTTTCGCCTTCGCAACTGCTTTCACTACCAGCGCATTGTACCGGTTCCAAATGGCGGAATTGAATCCGCTGGAATTAGTCCTATTGGGCACAATGTTGGAAGCGTCCGTATTTCTTTTTGAAATTCCCACCGGCATTGTCGCCGACCTATACAGCCGCCGGCTTTCGGTCATCATTGGCTACAGCTTAATTGGCATGGGGATGCTGTTGGAGGGCAGTTTTCAAATCTTCGCAACGATTTTGCTGGCGCAGGCGGTATGGGGCATCGGCTACACCTTCATCAGCGGCGCACAGGACGCGTGGCTGGCGGATGAAATAGGGGAAGCGCGCTTACCTGCGGCCTATTTGCGCGCAACTCAGGTCGCCCAAATTGCAGGTCTAAGCGGCATCGCTTTCAACGTTGCGCTGGCCAGCATTCAGCTCAACATACCCTTTTTCGCAGGCGGTATACTGCACCTGCTCCTGGCCTTAAGTTTGGCGCTGTTTATGCCGGAAACGGGCTTTCATCCTACACCACAGCCCGAGCGTAACACCTGGCAAAAAATGGGGCATACATTTCAGGAAGGGATGCAGGCGATTCGGAAACGGCCGTTACTCATCACGATCCTGGGCATCACTCTCATGTATGGCCTCTACAGCGAAGCGCTCGACCGGCTGTGGGAAGCCCATATCATCGCCAATATCACCCTACCCAACCTAGGCAGTCTCGACACGGTTGCCTGGTTTGGTTTGATCAACGCCGCTATCATGCTTGCAACCATTGCAACCACCGAATTCATGCGCCGCCGCGCGAAAACTTTTGAGCATGCCCAAACGGTGCGCGTATTAGCCTTCTTCAGCAGTGTTATTGCTTTTGGTTTGATCGCTTTCGGCTTGTCAACCAGCTTTGTAATGGCGGTGGGTTTTTATGGCGCCGTGGCGCTGGCACGAAAAACGATGCAGCCGCTCTACAGCGCATGGATCAACCGCGGCATTGATTCCAAAGTTCGCGCAACCGTGTTATCCACCTATGGTCAGATGGATGCCGTCGGCCAGATGGTTGGCGGGCCGCTGATCGGCGCTGTCGCCACGCGCTTCGGTTTACGGGCGGCGCTGGTCATTGCAGGCCTGCTGCTGACGCCGGTTTTAGGCCTGTATGCGCGCGCCGCAAAGCAGGACGACCAGCCAATTTTAGCCCCACAAGCAGCAGATTAGGAGATATTGATACTTTGATTGGAAGTAAGCAGATCACGCCACAGAGCAACTGTGGTTTTTCTGGAATATCAATAAACTAGTTGTGACTCACTAACCTGCCTGTTTGAACGCGCCACAACCCGGCGTAGATGCCATTTGCGTCCACCAGCTCTTCATGACGGCCGTTTTCACGCAGTACGCCATGTTCCAACACATAAATCTGGTCAGCATTACGAATGGTTGACAGTCGATGGGCAATCACAATGGTCGTGCGTCCCACAATAATACGCTCCATTGAGCGCTGAATCGCCGCTTCGGTCTCATTGTCCACAGCCGAAGTGGCCTCATCCAGCACCAGGACAGGCGGGTTCTTGAGTACTGCCCGTGCAATAGAAATGCGCTGACGCTGCCCACCCGACAATTTCTGCCCGCGCTCACCAACGATTGTGTCATACCCATGGGGTAAATCCATAATAAATTCATGCGCTTCAGCTACTTTTGCAGCCGCCACAATCGCGTCCATTTTGGCGTCAAAGGTGCCATACGCAATGTTCTCGCGGACGGTGCCATGAAACAAAAAGACATCCTGGCTGACCAGGCCAATCGCGCCGCGCAAATCGCCAATACGTAAATCCACGATATTGTGCCCATCCAGGCAAATCTGCCCTTGCTGAATGTCGTAAAAACGCAGCAGCAGCTTTACGAGCGTACTTTTGCCGGAACCGGTTGCGCCCACTATGGCAACGGTGTCGCCGGCCGGCACATGAATAGAGAGGTCATGAATAACGGGTTGATTGTGGTTGGGAATACGGCCGTTTCCTGCAATCCCACTCTGTTTCAACGCCGGACCATAAGCAAAACCGACGTGATCAAAAGTCACTTCCCCATTTACCTGGCTCGTGGGCAGCGCTTGCGGACCGCCCAAAATATGCGGCTGCGTGTCAAGCAAATCCATAACGCGCGTCGTCGACGCCATCGCGCGCTGGTACATATCCAATGTCTCTCCCAGCCGCGTCAACGGCCAGAGTAACCGCTGTGTCATAAACACCAGCACGCTGTAAGCGCCCACGTTCAGGCTGCCGTTTAGCGCCATAATCCCGCCAAATACCAGAATCGCAAGAAAACCAATCACAATAACCATGCGAATCAGGGGCACAAACGCAGAGCTAAGCCGGATAGCATTGCGGTTGCTCACGAGATATTCCTCGCTCAACCCGGCAATACGCTGAGATTCATACTTTTCGGATGTAAAGCTTTTGATCGTCGCAATGCCGCTGATATTGTTAGCCAACTGTCCGCTCAGCAAGCTCACGCGTTCGCGTACGATCATATAAAGAGGCGCCAATTTACGCTGAAAGCGAACAGAGCCGTAAAAGACAAATGGCATCGGAATAATTGCCAGCCACGCCACGCCAGGCGCCAACGCAAAAAAGAGCAAACCAATCACAATAATTGAAGTTGCAACCTGTAATAATTCATTAGCGCCGCCATCCAAAAAGCGTTCAAGCTGGTTGATGTCATCATTCAAAATGGCCAGCAGGCCGCCCGTACTGCGATCTTCAAAATAGGCCATATCCAACTGCTGCACGTGATCATATGCGTCCTGGCGCAGCTCATGCTGCACCGACTGCGCCAGGTTGCGCCATTTGATGCTGTAGGCATATTGAAAAATTGATTCAAAACCCCACACAACAACCGTCAACACGGCCAAAATACCCAACTGCACCAGCGGGTCGGTAAATCCCAGATTGCCCAGGAAAGAATCTTCCTGTAAAACCACCACATCTACCGCCATGCCGATCAAAACCGGCGGCGCCAGATCGAATATTCTATTGAGAACTGAAAAGACGGAAGCCAGGATAAAATCACGCCGATGGGCGCGAGAATAGTGAAATAGACGAATCATGGGATGCCTGGATGTTTTATCGGACATAGTGATTAAACTCCTACTATCGTTACCGCAAGTTTAACAAAGCCCGTCCGCATGTAAAGCGAATTGCTGCAACTTCCTAATAACCGCTGCGTAAAGAATTTCAGAAAGTCGGCCTGGAGCTTAAAAATGGCTGGCTGATAAATTGATAAACACCTATCTACGTTGGAGGTATTAATTAAATGAGTGAGAAACGCTTAACACGTTCTGATGATCGCATGATTGCCGGCGTAGCCGCTGGCATTGCTGACTATTTCAATATCGACCCTGTCTTGGTACGCTTAATATTTGTGCTGTTAACCTTGATGGGCGGCCCGGGCCTTATCCTCTACATCATTATGTGGATTATCATGCCGGAACAATAGTCTGGGACAATTTGAAAAGGGAACCCAACTTAAAACCTGGAATTTGCGCCTGCATCCACGGCGTTATTCCAGGTTTTTTACTCTCTTTGTGATTTTGTGCAGCTTACACGTATTGTGTATTGCATTTTGTCTTTTGCGTAACACGCTTCATGATAGGAACACGCAATACACACTATTTTAGGCGATCATTTTGCTGCGGTTATCCCTCATAACCTAAATTTGACGCCAGCCAGCGCTCCACCTTTTCCACACTCAAGCCTTTACGCTGCGCGTACTCCTCGACCTGATCACGGCCGATACGGCCGATTCCAAAATAGGCCGCCTCAGGATGCGCAAAATAGTAACCGCTCACCGAAGCAGCGGGCAGCATGGCGAAGCTTTCTGTCAGGCTGATGCCGGCGTTTTGGGGTGCATCCAACACGCGGAACAACTCTCCTTTTTCAGTATGATCGGGGCAGGCAGGATAGCCGGGCGCGGGACGAATACCGCGATATTCCTCGCGAATAAGCGCATCGCTGTCCAACGGCTGGGGCGCGGAATAGGCCCAAAACTCCTCGCGCACGCGTTTGTGCATATATTCGGCCAGCGCTTCCGCCAGGCGGTCAGCCAAGGCTTTCGCCAAAATGGCGTTGTAATCGTCATGGGCGGCTTCAAAACGGGTCACTACCTGATCCAGACCCAGCCCTGCGGTCACGGCGAACATGCCGATGTAATCTTGTTTGCCGCTTTCCAGCGGCGCTACAAAATCGGCCAACGAATAATTCGGCCGTCCCGGCGGTTTCTCCATTTGCTGGCGCAGGCAGTGGACGGTCGTCAATGTCTCTTTTCCATTTTGTACGATGATGTCATCTTCCTGGCTGTTGGCCGCAAAAAGACCGACAGCCGCTTTGGCTGTCAGCCATTTTTCCTGGATGATACAGTCGAGCATGGCCTGCGCATCCTCATAAAGCTGCGTGGCGGATTGACCCACAACCGGGTCTTCCAAAATGCGCGGGAATTTACCCGCGAGTTCCCAGGTTGTAAAGAAAGGCGTCCAATCAATAAACGGCCGTATCTCCGCCAGATCAACATCTTCAAGAACCTCTACACCGGTGAACCGGGGCGCCGGCGGCGTATACCGCCCCCAATCCGCTTTGAAACGATTGGCGCGCGCTTCCACCAGGGGACGCAGGCGCTTTTTAGCCGTTTTTCCGGCGCGGCTCTGACGGATGCGCTCATACTCGGCCTGTGTGCCTGCTACAAATTCGGCGTGCTGGTCGGGGCTGAGCAGTTGGGACGCCACGCCCACGGCGCGAGAGGCGTCCACCACATGCACCACCGGACCGCCTTTGTATTCAGGTTCGATTTTAACGGCCGTATGCACCTTCGAAGTGGTCGCCCCGCCAATTAACAACGGCAAATTAAAACCCTCGCGCGTCAATTCACGCGCCACGTAGCGCATTTCTTCCAGCGAAGGCGTAATCAAGCCGCTTAAACCAATAATATCCACCTGTTCAGCGCGCGCGGTCGCCAGAATTTTCTCGGCCGGAACCATCACGCCCAGGTCGATAATTTCATAATTGTTGCAGCCCAGCACAACGCCGACGATATTTTTGCCAATATCATGAACATCTCCCTTGACCGTCGCCATCAAAATCTTGCCGTTTGTCCTGATTTCCCCACTGGCGGCCTGCTCAGCCTCAATGAATGGAACCAGATAGGCAACTGCCTGTTTCATGACACGCGCGCTTTTAACGACCTGGGGCAAGAACATCTTGCCGGCGCCAAACAGATCGCCGACCACATTCATGCCATCCATCAAGAGGCCCCTCAATGATTTGCAAGGTCACGTCATATTTTTGGCGCGCTTCTTCAACATCGTCAACCACATAATCGCCAATTCCTTTGACCAGCGCATGGGTAAGTCGTTCCTCAACGCTGCCTTCGCGCCAGACCAGGTCTTGTGTTTGTGTTTTTCGAGTACCTTTGACCGTTTCTGCGTAGGCAACAAGCTGGTCTGTGGCGTCCGGGCGGCGGTTAAACAACACATCCTCCACCAGTTCCAGAAGTTTTGGTTCTACTTCGGCGTATACTTCCAACTGTCCGGCGTTGACGATGCCCATATCCATGCCGGCCTGAATCGCATGGTATAGAAAGGCGGCATGAATTGCTTCTCGCACGGTGTTATTGCCCCGGAACGAGAAGGAGATATTGCTCACGCCGCCGCTGACCAGCGCGTGAGGAAGATTGTTTTTAATCCAGCGCGCGGCTTCAATATAGTCCAATCCATATTCGTTATGCTCCTCAATGCCGGTGGCGATGGCGAAAATATTGGGGTCAAAGATGATGTCTTCCGGCGGGAAATTGACTTCTGTGGTCAGAATGTGATAGGCGCGCTGGCAAATTTGAGTTTTGCGCTCAATGGTGTCCGCCTGCCCGGCTTCGTCGAAGGCCATCACAATAACAGCCGCGCCATATTTGCGCGCCAATTTTGCCTGCCGGATAAATTCAGCCTCGCCTTCTTTCATGCTGATGGAGTTGACAACGGCTTTACCCTGTACGCATTGCAAACCGGCTTCAATGACCGACCATTTGGAAGAGTCGATTACAATGGGCACGCGGGCGATATCCGGCTCGGTGGCGATCAGGTTCAGGAAGCGGCGTATGGCGGCTTCGGCGTCAAGCATGCCTTCGTCCATGTTGATATCGATCATTTGTGCGCCGTTTTCAACCTGCTGGCGGGCGACGGTCAGAGCTGCGGCGTAATTTTCTTCCTTGATCAGGCGCGCAAAACGGCGTGATCCGGTGACGTTGGTGCGCTCACCGATATTGACGAAGTTTAACTCAGGCGTAATCACCAGCGGCTCTAAACCGCTGAGGCGGCAGTGACTGGCGGGGGTCGGGATTTGACGCGGCGGCAGTCCGGCAACGGCCGTTGCAAACATTCTGATATGCGCGGGCGTTGTGCCGCAACAGCCGCCAACCAGGTTAACCAGCCCTTCTTCTGCAAAATCACGCAGCACGGGGGTCATGACTTCAGGCGTTTCGTCAAAATCGCCAAATTCGTTGGGCAACCCCGCGTTGGGGTAGATACTGACATAGGTGTCGGCCAATTTGGCGATGGTGGTGATATACGGCCGTAACGCGCCCGGCCCTAATGAGCAGTTCAACCCCACAATCAACGGCTCGGCATGGCGGATGGAATAATAAAAGGCTTCCATGGTCTGGCCGGACAGGGTGCGCCCGCTGGCGTCGGTAATCGTACCGGAAACCATCAAAGGCAGTTTTTCACCTCGTTCCTCAAACAACGTTTTAACAGCAAAAATGGCGGCCTTGGCGTTCAAGGTATCAAAAATGGTCTCGATTAAAAGAATATCGGCGCCGCCATCCATCAAGCCGCGCGCTGCATCTTTGTAGGCGGCGACCGCATCAGACCAGGTGAGATTGCGATAGGCGGGATCGTTTACATCCGGCGAAAGGGACAGCGTACGGTTAAGCGGTCCCAGAGAACCGGCTACAAATCTGGGTTTTTCGGCCGTTTCAACCCCGTCGGCGGCAGCGCGCGCGTGCTGCGCCGCCGCCAGATTTATCTCATACGCCAAATCCTCAAGGTGATAATCAGCTTGCGAGATGGCGTTGGCATTGAAGGTATTGGTTGTGATGATGTCCGCGCCCGCTTCGAGATAAGCTGTATGGATGGCGCGGATGATCTCGGGTTGTGTCAGGTTGAGCAGGTCATTATTGCCACGCACATCATATGGAAAATCAGCCAGGCGACCGCCGCGAAAACCTGCTTCATCCAACTGGTAGGTCTGGATGAGCGAGCCCATTGCACCATCCAATACGAGGATATGTTTTTGAAGCTGCTGTTTGAGAAGGTTAGATCGATTCATACGAGAACTCCTGAGATTACTTTTTACACATCTTATGCACTGGAATCTGGCAAATTCAAGACCTGTCAGATTTCTAACTCGAGTGGAATGTGAGTAAATTGATCACAAAACCTGTCAGGTCTCCTATGGTAAAATAAAAAACGCTAATGTCCAGTTATGCATAAAAAAACCTCTCGTAAAGAGAGGTCAACTTTTGACAGTTTTGCCTCTCATCTTTCAGACCGTTGGGTCTGCCGGAATTGGCACCTTAGGCAACGTTCATAATTAACTTAGCGATTTGAATCGAACGTTGCTTTGCGGAAGCGTCTTATTACAATTAATTGATTGGCGGGCGCTTCCTTGCTGGTTGCCGAGGTTTCAAAGGGCCGGCCCCTCCACCTCTCTGGATGAGTTTTGCCCAATTATTCTAGGTTCCTCGACTTAAGGCAAGTCTTACAATCTGGTTCTTATGATTTGAATGTTGTTGGTGTTATGATGTAAACTATACGTATCTTCAATTTGGGAGTGGTTGTGTCCCGGTGGGCGCCCTGGTCTTCAAAACCAGTGGCCGGTCGCGCAGAGCGAGCGGCGGTGGGTTCGACTCCCATCCTCTCCCGCCTCAATCTTGCGTACTATCCCTTGACGTAGGACAGCTTTTCGCAGACGGAACCGCAGCGGCATCATACCTGCGACATCATGACGGTTGAAAGCCTCATTGAACTTAAGGACGACGCGGATCGCTGATTCTAACCGTGACATCTTCATATCAATAAAACACCTCCTTCAATAGAAAGTCGATTGGCTGCCTAACCTTTATTCATTGACCGTCAGTTTATAAGTGGCCGTTTGTAATGTTTCGGGAGCGCTGGCGGCGATGATCAGCAACGGCCGTTCCCCCCCTTCGCACTTCCAGCAACAGTTAATGTCAAACCCTCTGCGCCGTTAAGCATGTGCTGCGTTACCTGTGGAACATCTCCTTCGTAAGTGATGAGCTGTAAATGCCAGGATTGCGGCAGCGCTTCCGTTGCCCGCAGAAAACCTTCGGCCAGCCAACCCGGCTGTTCATCTTCCGCCCCATCAAAAAAACCAATCTCCGGCACGGCAACATCGTCAAGCGCAAATCCGCCATAAGTCAAAATCGGATCGGTCACATACTCAAACCGCAGCAGAATTTCTTGCCCGGCATAGCTGCCGAGATCAATACTTTCCTGTACCCACTGCGGATTTTGCCCGCTGTAAAAGCGCGGCGCCAACGCGCCGCCGGAAGGATTATGGGCCGGATCCAGACCTTGCATATTTTCAGCGACCAGTGGCTGCCAGGAACGGCCGTTATCCGTCGAAACCGCAACATAAGCAAAATCATACCCCTGCTCAATATCGGCATACACCTGATATTGCAGCGTGGCCGCAGTCACGTCGCGCAAATCCAGCGCCCGCGTAAGACGTGGGTTGCTGCCGTTGGCGCGCTGCGCATACCAAAAATAAGCGCCCGAAGCCGGCTCTGCACCTAACAAAGACGCTTGCGGAGCGCCCTCAAAAATAAGCGTCGCCGGCTGTTCGGGCAGCAAGTAGTAATCAGCGGCAAACTGGTTGACGGTAGTGTCAAAATGGACCGGCAGGTCGTCTATGGAAACAGCGGCGGCCGTATTGACCCCACTATTTTCAAATTGAAAACGGTCTGGCGTTTTGGGATTCGGATGGACAGCAAGCGCCGCCAACCAATCGAGCCAAACCTGGACGCCGGAAATGTCAAGCCCCTGTTCCACAGCCACCGCGTCAATCGCGTTCAAGCCCGTAGCCGGACTGACAGCAAAGGCGCGATAGAAAGATGCGCCGAAGCGGTCGTAAAGATACCGGTTGAGCAGATAGCCCTGGCCATAATGCGCCGCGCGGTTTTCTTGGGACCAACTGTTTAACTGCTGGTCGGGATTTTGCAAAAACTGGTTGCCGCGCTGCGGGCCGCCGCTTGGAAAGCCCGAGAGTTGGGCTGCCAGCGTGGCGGAGCCTTCTTTTTCCCAATCCCAATCGGCGGGGTCGTAGTTGTCTTCAATCATATGGCGGAATTCATGCGCCAGCACCGAGAGGTAATAATCGCCGCCAAATACCTGCTGGTTCATGACAAACATTTCGCGTTCGTTGGAACGGCCGTCTACTTCCACAGGCAGCAAATCAGTTGAATTGACCAATCCAATCGTGGCGCAGTTATCCAAAGAGTCTTCCGTGACGCCGCAAAGCGCAATGGGTGACGCATGGACAATATGCAGGCGGGCATCACCATCGATTCCGGGGTTGGCTTCCGGCCCAAATATATCGATGGTTTGGGCATAAATGGCGTCAAATGTTTCTACCGCAACGTCCAAAGCAGCCGGATCGGGAGGTTTTGCGCCAGGCCCGGTATCAAACCAGAAATAGGCGTGTTCACCCATGCCCATCAACTCCGCTTCAATGTCGTCGATAGTATTGTGAACCACATCCAGTATTTTGAAGCTTTCGCGCGCTCCTAAAGTGAGCGCAATCTGTTCCGCGGCGGTTTCAGGCGTGGGGACAGTTTGCAAACCTTTGTAAGCCTGCGCCAAACGCACATTATCACGCACGGGCGGCGCGCTGCGCCGCAGCGCTTCTGCGACTATTTGTTCAGGCGCGGGAGTGGGAGATACTGTTGGTATGGCTGAGGGAACGGCCCGGGATTTGCGTCGGTAAAGGCATTGGTGAATTAGTGGGCGGGGGCGTGGGAGGAACGGCCGTTGCCATTTCGGTGACAGCAATCTCAGCCGGATCAGCGACCTCATCAATCACTTGCGGCGCACCCTGGCAGCCCACAAACAAAACCAGGCTGGTCAAAATAACGAAGATGCTGCGTTGTACAAGTTTATCCATACAAAATACCTGCTACCTTTTTCGCCCAACACGCCGCAAAATGCAAACAACTGTTGTCAATGAATCATAAATGTTCAGGTTGTGTTAATCGCTTTTTTCTGCATACAATAGGCTAATGGAAAACAAGTCTTTCATAAAGCGGATTTATTACACTTATTTAGGTTATATTTACTGGCTGGCGCGTGAAACGAGAAGACGCAAAATCCTTGGCATACGGCTCAGCAGCCTGATTCGTCTTGGCGCTGTTGTTTTGCCTGTTTGGGCCTGGTTGGGAAGCTGGGGGCGTCCGGCTTTGGTTATAACGCTCTTGTTTTTTCTGTGGGTACAGTATTCTTACTGGCATGCACGCCGGGCCGGTTATTTT
>CAVPAL010000010.1:0-368404 GCA_963701435.1 uncultured Chloroflexia bacterium
GACAATAGGAAAGTGAACCAAACGGCCGAACAAAATGTCACCAGTTTAATAATCTAATAATGAACACGGCCAAAGAAAATATTCCCATGTGGCCGAATAAAATGTCACCACCTTCCACAAAAAAAGAGCATTAATGAGCAGTCGGGGATAAGGAGCCTCGGTTTTGCTACTTTTGGCGAATCAAAAGTAGAGTTAGTTGCTCGATAAGCCATTAGCTCTGCTCAATATCTTGCTGTCGCCGCTGGCGGAAGCGGTAAGATTCACCAACAAATTCAACGATATGGGCTTTGTGGGTCAGCCTATCGAGCAATGCAACCGTCAGCATTTCATCTCCAAACACTTGCGTCCAATCGGCAAAGCTGAGATTAGTCGTCACAATCAAAGCTACCCGCTCATACAGCGTCGAACACAACTGAAACATTAACTGAGCCCCTGTATTGGTAAAAGGGATAAATCCCAACTCATCAATGACAACCAGATGATGCTTGAGTAGTTTGTTGAGAAAAGGTGTCATCAAACCACGCTCTTGAAGTTGTAACATCTCATTGACCAAAGCCGCCGCGTTGAAGAAGCGAACCCGTCGCATCTGCTGAGTGGCAGCCACAGCCAAGGCCGAAGCGATATGGGTCTTTCCTAGTCCAGGCGAACCCACAAGGATAACGGGTTCGGCACGATCCATATAATCGCCACGAGCCAAAGCAAAGATTTTCTGACGATTCAACTGAGGCACGGCTTCAAAATCAAAGCTGTCCAGTTCCTTAATGACCGGTATCTTGGCCTCCTTCAACCGGCGTTGG
Organism: uncultured Chloroflexia bacterium; assembly: GCA_963701435.1. GTDB lineage: Bacteria > Chloroflexota > Anaerolineae > Promineifilales > Promineifilaceae > JAACFF01. The sequence continues at coordinate 798 of CAVPAL010000010.1, forward strand.
CGACGACGCGCTTCGCGCTCTTGCACTTCTTGCTCGGCCAAAGCCAACAAATAGCGCGTATACCCTTCTTGTTTCTGCACGGCTTCAGCAGCAAAAGCCTCATGGTTAGCAATAAACGCAGATAAATGAAGTTTCTTGAGATAGCTGTGTAAGACCAAATTATCTACTGTGGCAGACATGAGTTGCCTCCCACCAGGATGTCATAGGCATGTGTGGAAACGGCCTGTTGCCCAATTTGTTGCAAATGAGGGTGGTGGTGCAAATCCACTTGAGAAAAGGCCGGTTCTTGCAAGGCTAACTGTGTCAAACGTAGTTTGATGCCATCGACATGAGCACAGCGCTGGGCCAAAGCCCATTCAATGGCTTGAACCAAGATGGATTGGGCATGTTGCCGATGCAAATACAAGATAGCAATGAATTCACGCACCCCACGTCCTTCCGGCCATTTCTGTTGCAGATGAGTCAAGAGGTCTTCATAGACAGACGGCCACTGTGACCGCCATTGCCGCAAAGGTTTGGCATGGTCAAATGCACCTGGGCGTTGTTTCAAGAGCGGCAAGTAATGAAGCGGGTCGATCACCTCTTGACCTCGTTCATAATTACGTGAGTGAATCGCTATCGGGTCGCTGTCAGATGGGCGCAGGATGTGAACCTCGAAAGGATACAGCTTGACGACCAGTTGTCGTTGTGCCAAATCACAAGGAACTGAATACCGATTGCTGTCTACCTGTATCTGACTGTATCGATTGAGCACGGCAGTTGTCCGACGGCAACAATCGTAGGCATAGTCTGGCAATGGGCGCAGTTGTTGTCGTTCCACTTGCCACATGGCGCCAATGGTAGCCTCTTGTCCACTAACTTGGCGTGTATCGTCGGCTGTACATTGTGCCAATAGATACGCATTCAGTTCAGCAAAGGATGCGACTTCTGGTAGTGGTACCAGGAAGCGGCGACGGTAGTAGCCGACATGATGCTCAACGCCGCCTTTCTCATTCCCTGCTCCCGGTGAGCAAAAATGGCTTTCATACAAGTAATGCCCCCGAAATTGCACGAAGGATTCTTGTTCGATGCGGTTTCGTCCGGTCAATATTTCTTTAACGGCCGTTTTCAGATTGTCATAGCTGATACGCTGCGGCACGCCCTCAAAGAAGTTGAAAGCAGCCACATGACCCGCAAAGAAACTCTCTTGTTTTTGTGATGGAAACGCCATCATGAAGGTACGGCGACTGTATGACAGCTTCATATAGAATAACTGCACCTTTACTTGACGGCCGTTGAAGATGACCTCCCCTTCACCCCAGTCAACTTGAGCATCTGTGCCTGGGTCAAATTCTAAAGGAAGGTATAGTTTCGGTGGTTTGAGTTGTTTGCGTACTTGAGCCACGAAGTGGCGCACGGTTGATTCGGCACCTTCGTACCCTTCTGCTCGAATCACTTCGTAAATACGTGGCGATGTCCATCGTTGCTTCCGTGGCATGGTTGCATTTTGCTTCAACATCGTCTCAATACGCTCTTTGTAAGGACCTAACTTGCGTGTGGGGATTGGGACTTGTCGTTGATAGCTGGGTGGTTCATCGCTATCGACCATGCGTTGAATGGTTCGCCTGGCTCGTCGCGTTTCACGCGCTATTTGGCGAATGCTTTTCCCTTCAATGTAGTACGCCTTTCTAACTTGTTCCCATTCGTACACTGTCAACATCTCCTTGCCTCCGTATCATCAGTTTGCCTTATGATACGAAAGTCTTTGATGGTGACATTTTATTCGGCCGTGATTCCTTTCAGATGGTGTACTTTTATTCTATCGAAAACAGAAAGATGAAGATTACGGTTTCAATCGCAGCGGCGATTCTTTTTTGGGGGCTACGATGCACTGCCGTTTGTGTTTGGTGATTTAGAATTAGGTTTCAATCGCAGCGGCGATTCTTTTTTGGGGGCTACAATGCCGTAGCAACCATCCGGTTGCTGAGCGTGGTTTCAATCGCAGCGGCGATTCTTTTTTGGGGGCTACGAGAGCACTCAGGAGTGGCGTGACGCAAGAAATCTGGTTTCAATCGCAGCGGCGATTCTTTTTGGGGGCTACGCCGTAGTGCGTCTTCCCCAACTTTTTAGGCATTGTTTCAATCGCGGCGGCGATTCTTTTTTGGGGGCTACTATAACCCAAAACGCACGTCACCTTAGACATGTTACAGTTTCAATCGCGGCGGCGATTCTTTTTTGGGGGCTACTGATCGAACTGGTCGCGACAGTACATCGTGTAGTTTCAATCGCGGCGGCGATTCTTTTTGGGGGCTACACTCGTACGTGTGACATGAATATCGCACATAATCGTTTCAATCGCGGCGGCGATTCTTTTTTGGGGGCTACGACGTCAGTCGATACCAGTGGTCACAGCTATAATCAGTTTCAATCGCGGCGGCGATTCTTTTTTGGGGGCTACTATAGCGGGATTGACGCAGGCGAGTCAATAACAGTTTCAATCGCGGCGGCGATTCTTTTTTGGGGGCTACAAAATACTGCTGAGATGCTGTATCGGCGATTTACGTTTCAATCGCGGCGGCGATTCTTTTTTGGGGGCTACTCAGCACTGTATCGTCGAAACTGCCGATTGAACATGTTTCAATCGCGGCGGCGATTCTTTTTTGGGGGCTACCGAGCTCTGTATGTATGCGAGCATGACGTCAATCAGTTTCAATCGCGGCGGCGATTCTTTTTTGGGGGCTACTTATTACAGCTGTGGCATAGCGCAAGTATGAATGAAGTTTCAATCGCGGCGGCGATTCTTTTTTGGGGGCTACGCATGATTGGCTGTATCTGCTGCAGTTGAGCATGTCGTTTCAATCGCGGCGGCGATTCTTTTTTGGGGGCTACCATAAATCTGCTGATGAACGATCGTAATAGCATAAGTTTCAATCGCGGCGGCGATTCTTTTTTGGGGGCTACGCGTGATCGAATGCATATCGACCGTGGACATGCTATGCATGTTTCAATCGCGGCGGCGATTCTTTTTTGGGGGCTACTCAGATCACAACGACTTGCAATACGCAGTCATACGATGTTTCAATCGCGGCGGCGATTCTTTTTTGGGGGCTACCGCTGCCGTTATCGTTGCATCATGGCATACGTGATCAGTTTCAATCGCGGCGGCGATTCTTTTTTGGGGGCTACCATTCGTGCATTATGCAGATCTTGACTGCCAATAAAGTTTCAATCGCGGCGGCGATTCTTTTTTGGGGGCTACCTATGCTACCACTGTCGAACATCGATGTTCGATTGATGTTTCAATCGCGGCGGCGATTCTTTTTTGGGGGCTACTGCTGAGTCATGCAACGGCAGACGTTAAATGAGCATGTTTCAATCGCGGCGGCGATTCTTTTTTGGGGGCTACTTGATGATGTGCTCATCGAATATGGCACATATTCACAGTTTCAATCGCGGCGGCGATTCTTTTTTGGGGGCTACCAGTTGACTATAGCATGGCAAATATTATACATTATCAGTTTCAATCGCGGCGGCGATTCTTTTTTGGGGGCTACCAGCTGCCATATTGTACAGATCAGGCTTTAGCGACATGTTTCAATCGCGGCGGCGATTCTTTTTTGGGGGCTACGATCGACTATCGTAATCTCATGGATTAATGATGCTTACAGTTTCAATCGCGGCGGCGATTCTTTTTTGGGGGCTACCTATAAGACTGCGTTAACTATACGACCAGCAATTGATTGTTTCAATCGCGGCGGCGATTCTTTTTTGGGGGCTACGCAGACTGATCTGTCAGCAACAGCTGCATTAGGATGTTTCAATCGCGGCGGCGATTCTTTTTTGGGGGCTACGTTGACATAATGCGCATTTGTGCAGACTACAATTTCAGTTTCAATCGCGGCGGCGATTCTTTTTTGGGGGCTACATTGCGCGTCGACCTGCGCAGACCAAGCTGACATCATGTTTCAATCGCGGCGGCGATTCTTTTTTGGGGGCTACACGTCATTCTCGCAATCGTGTCCGGCCAATTGAGCCGTTTCAATCGCGGCGGCGATTCTTTTTTGGGGGCTACGTATGATTGCAAAGATTGATCACAAGCGAATTGTCAAGTTTCAATCGCGGCGGCGATTCTTTTTTGGGGGCTACCTCCAGCACCGGCGGTTACCGTCAGCCGCATCGCCAGTTTCAATCGCGGCGGCGATTCTTTTTTGGGGGCTACCTGAATCGCCGACTCACCAGCGACGATATTCGTTAATGGTTTCAATCGCGGCGGCGATTCTTTTTTGGGGGCTACACTGACATCTACCAGATCAGCAGTCTAATATGTCGTGTTTCAATCGCGGCGGCGATTCTTTTTTGGGGGCTACAGCGGGGTTTGCGTTGTCAGTCATTTTTATATCCAATGTTTCAATCGCGGCGGCGATTCTTTTTTGGGGGCTACTTTCAGATGGCTTGCATCATGAGGAATTAGCATCAAGAGTTTCAATCGCGGCGGCGATTCTTTTTTGGGGGCTACATTTAATATATATAAACTGTCTAGAATTCGTTATAGTAGTTTCAATCGCGGCGGCGATTCTTTTTTGGGGGCTACTCAGCCGCCGATAAGATCAATGCTTCCGGTATAGATCGTTTCAATCGCGGCGGCGATTCTTTTTTGGGGGCTACGATGCATGATAATGGCATGCAGATATGAAGTGATGACATGTTTCAATCGCGGCGGCGATTCTTTTTTGGGGGCTACTTCTACATTAGATTATGAATGTAGTACCAGTTACCAGTTTCAATCGCGGCGGCGATTCTTTTTTGGGGGCTACAGAGTCGAACTGAGTACCACGCTGGAGTATAGCAATTGTTTCAATCGCGGCGGCGATTCTTTTTTGGGGGCTACGTAAGATTTCCAGCAAATAGACGGGGAAAGAAGTGAAGTTTCAATCGCGGCGGCGATTCTTTTTTGGGGGCTACCGACAAACAATAGCAGTGCAGATGCTTGTATAGACCAGTTTCAATCGCGGCGGCGATTCTTTTTTGGGGGCTACGATTTACAGCGTAATGGATTGGACTTACCCTTATAGTTTCAATCGCGGCGGCGATTCTTTTTTGGGGGCTACCTGCATGTCGCTGTGACGGATGATGTTATGATGAATGAGTTTCAATCGCGGCGGCGATTCTTTTTTGGGGGCTACGTAGACCTAGATTCTGATCAGAAAACGAAATTGAAAAAGTTTCAATCGCAGCGGCGATTCTTTTTTGGGGGCTACCTCGTATGTACTTGAATGCCATGACATATATTTTGGTTTCAATCGCGGCGGCGATTCTTTTTTGGGGGCTACATAAGTTCACATAGGCGACAAACTGGATTCACTCAGTTTCAATCGCGGCGGCGATTCTTTTTTGGGGGCTACCTGATTAATATTGCACGCGAACAGAGATCAAATTGGAGTTTCAATCGCAGCGGCGATTCTTTTTTGGGGGCTACGGAGAGCCAGACAAGCGGAAGACGTTACGCTACTCAAGTTTCAATCGCAGCGGCGATTCTTTTTTGGGGGCTACATTGCAAAATGATGCGGCGATTGGCGCGGCGTGAATGTTTCAATCGCGGCGGCGATTCTTTTTTGGGGGCTACTTCCTGCGCCAGAGTCAGGGCAGGGAGCAAATAACAAATGTTTCAATCGCAGCGGCGATTCTTTTTTGGGGGCTACATAAGGGTTATGGGTATGAGCTGATCGAGTAAATCACGTTTCAATCGCAGCGGCGATTCTTTTTTGGGGGCTACGTATGGCTTGTATTTGCCAGATACACATAAAGTTACTGTTTCAATCGCAGCGGCGATTCTTTTTTGGGGGCTACAAATGGTTCGATTTGCTATCGTAATTTTCGTCTTTATCGTTTCAATCGCGGCGGCGATTCTTTTTTGGGGGCTACCAACAGATTTGTGTCATTCGGAGCTCGCATCAAGAACGTTTCAATCGCGGCGGCGATTCTTTTTTGGGGGCTACATCCAATCATTTTAAGAGAAAATCAAAAAATGTAGTTTCAATCGCAGCGGCGATTCTTTTTTGGGGGCTACCGTATCTGACAAACCAGTCATATATGACTTAAAGGTTTCAATCGCGGCGGCGATTCTTTTTTGGGGGCTACCATGAAATTTCAATCCTGCACGTATTTGAGATCTGGTTTCAATCGCGGCGGCGATTCTTTTTTGGGGGCTACGCATGATCACGGCTTTGATTTCGCAATTATGTCTCTGTTTCAATCGCGGCGGCGATTCTTTTTTGGGGGCTACATGACAGAAATGGCAAGGTCGGAAATTGGTACATCATGTTTCAATCGCGGCGGCGATTCTTTTTTGGGGGCTACATACCGACAGTTCGATATAGCGTTTGCTCAAACAGTACAGTTTCAATCGCGGCGGCGATTCTTTTTTGGGGGCTACCCATGGTCAGGATTATGAATGAGCGTATTTAGATTCGTGTTTCAATCGCGGCGGCGATTCTTTTTTGGGGGCTACATGATAAGTCGCTGTAGCGCGGTATAATTGGCAGGTTTCAATCGCGGCGGCGATTCTTTTTTGGGGGCTACCATCGACGCCGCATCAGCAGCGTGCAGCTATTGATGTTTCAATCGCGGCGGCGATTCTTTTTTGGGGGCTACCATCAGCTCGAACTGGTCCTCGTCAGATTGATTAGGTTTCAATCGCGGCGGCGATCTTTTTTGGGGGCTACATTGATCAGCGTATCAGGAGTACACTGCAACTGTAGTTTCAATCGCGGCGGCGATTCTTTTTTGGGGGCTACATAACTGTCGTCAGACGCTATCGGATAAGCAGTTCACGTTTCAATCGCGGCGGCGATTCTTTTTTGGGGGCTACCATGATAACGGCCATGTGTCAACCGGTAATGTTCAGTTTCAATCGCGGCGGCGATTCTTTTTTGGGGGCTACAGACATAGACATGCTAATGCCACGATACGGCTGACAATAGTTTCAATCGCGGCGGCGATTCTTTTTTGGGGGCTACGATTGGCCAGACTACTGACAGCGTCAAGAGTTTCAATCGCGGCGGCGATTCTTTTTGGGGGCTACCAGCTAATGCTTAACGGTTTCAATGCGGCGGCATTCTTTTTGGGGGCTACATGTAATGTGACAGTATCAAGTTTCAATCGCGGCGGCGATTCTTTTTTGGGGGCTACAGGCTTGAACGAATTGTCAAGCGGTTATGCATTGCAATGTTTCAATCGCGGCGGCGATTCTTTTTTGGGGGCTACGCATTACGATCCGCTATTGACGGCTGATATGCTTCCGGTTTCAATCGCGGCGGCGATTCTTTTTTGGGGGCTACCAATACGATCCAAGTCGACTGAGGGCAGAACATGACATGTTTCAATCGCGGCGGCGATTCTTTTTTGGGGGCTACCCCCCGCTCGTTTTTAATTTTTTTGCCCCATTTTGCCAACTATTTTGTTTCATTTTACCCGATTTTTGTACGCGCGGCATTGATTTCAAACTGATCTACCCGCGTAGGTAACCCACATGTGTTTCTTACGCGAGCAGGAATACTATTTTTAGCCCTATTCATTAGAAGAGTATTTATTTTCGGTTGTTAAAGTACGCTTGACCCCATATCTGGGGGGTAAATGTGACGAGCAGTTAAGGGAATGATGTTGGGCGCTGAACCGCTCGCCTCAGATAAAGCTGGTGATTACCTCATTTTTGCACAAGTTATTTTAGCATAAGTATACTGTATCTTCGACCGGAGGTGAACTACCAATTGTTTCTGTTTTTTGCTGGCAGGCGCGGCATATGTGGTAGATGCGCACGTTGTCTTCCTGGGGTTTGAGCAGGTGGTTTAATTTGTTGTGCAGGAGAACCAGTTCTTTTTCAGATAGATAACATTCAAACATGCTGTATTGGGTCCATTGACCAAAACCTGAGAGGGTTTTGTGGAGTTTGGTGCGACGTTTGTCGTTGGAAATGTCGTAGGCGATCAGGTAGAGCGTTGTCATTGGTCGCGTATTCAGTCAGCGAACGGTGAAGGGTGGATAGGCCGGGATTTCGCCGGTGAGTTTTTTGGCCAGCAGACGCGCTTGAAGTTCGAGACAGCGCCGGTAGGTTGCTTTGTAGTTAAAGGTGGGATGGGTGATTTGCTCGTCAAAGCGCGCTTCCAGACGCGTCAGAAAAACGCGGCGTCCGCGTTTTGTGAGGCGATAGCTGCCAAATTCCTGAATGAAATCGTGGGCTTGCAGCATGTTGTTGTTGATTAGCGAGATGACGACGGAATCGACGATGAGCGGACGAAATTCTTCCATCAGGTCAAGCGCGAGGGCGGGTTTGCCGTATTTGCTGCGGTGCAGGTAGCCGATGTAGGGGTCTAAGCCAACGGTGCAGATGGCGGATGTGATCTGGTTGAGCAAAATGGTGTAGCCGTAGCTGAGCAAGGCGTTGGCGGGGTCACGCGGGGGGCGGCGGGTACGGCCGTTAAACAGTTCGGGCGCATTGAGCAGGTGTTTGAAACAGTTGAAGTAGTGGGCTGTAGCGCTGCCTTCGAGACCTTGCAGGCGACCATAGGCTGAATCGGTTTGCGGCTGGCTGGGGTCGAGCGGTGCGGGATCGGGCGGCAGAGCAGCGGCGGTGTTGATGATCTGCTGGATGGCGTCCGTGGCGTCTGCGAGGGCGGGAAGCTGGCGTTTGCGGTTGGCGCGCAGCAGCATGATGCGCATGTTGTGCATTTTACCAAGTACAAAGGCTTGCGCGAGGGCGTGCTGCTGTTGGGGATCAAAGTGGGCGACGGTTTGAGCGATACGTAGTTGACCATTTTTGGTGAAGGCAGGGGTGAGGTGGCCCTGGAAACGGCCGTATTGGTTCAAAAACGTGACTTCGGCGCGGCGCTGCATGAGGGCGGCGATGGCGGGGCTGGTGAGGGTGGCGTTGCCTTGCACGACGACGCGGTCAATTTTGATGAGCGGAACGCGCACTTTTTGCTTGGCCTGCTTTTTTTCTGCGTCGGCAGGGATGTGGACGACGAGTGTATCGCCTTCTTTTTTGACAAGGGTTTGTTGTTCGGTCAGGTAGAGGGTGGCCATTTTTAGCTCCATCAGGTTTTTTTCTCAATGGGATTGTCACTGCGCGGGGTCTGCCAGAGGTAGCTGCGCGTTTGGCGGTTGAAGTCTGGCCGGGTTTCGCGGCCGCTAAAATGAACGGTGAGATGTCCCTGGACTTGCCAGTCGTCACGCTGCATGTTGGCCAGGGTAAGCGAAATGGCGTTTTGGTCGTGGGCTGCGGTATGCCACTGCGGGTGGGGATAGGGCGAGGGGTCCTGGTTTTCTTCCTCGAGATTGTTGATCTGCCAGGCCAGCGGCAGCAGGCAAATGTCGCCTTCTCGGTGCAGACAGAGGCCGATGAGCCAGCCGGATTGTTCCGGTTCCAGGTCTAGCAGCCAGGGACGCGCGCCGCGCCAATGGTAAACGGGGATGAGGGCGCAAGGCTGAAGGCGGAAGGCTGAATTATGAAAAGGTTTTTTTTCCGTTGGGTTTGGGTCTGGTTTGTTTTTCATGATTGTGTTTTCCTGCTTCTTAATTTCTCGACTTCTTGGGGCAGGCAGATGGGTTGGATGGAGCAATGTTTGCATTTTTGGCGCTCTGTGATGGGGGCGGGTATCTGGTTGGCGTTGATGAGTTGCCGGGCGTGGGAAACGGCCGTTTCTGTCATTTGCCGTAGGTTGTCGTCAAACTGTATGGTTATGCGCCGGCGGGAACGCCAGTAGAAGATTTCACCCTCGGAGATGGATTGGCCGGTCATTTCTTCCAGGCACAGCGCCTGGGCGCAGAGTTGAATGTTGTCGTTGTCCCATTTGCCTTTTTGGCCGTGTTTGTATTCAACGGGCATCAACTGTCTCGGCGTCGACTTTCAACAAAATCAGCAAAGCCGGCGATTTGCAGACGGTCGGACCAGACCCAGATGCGGCGGTGGATTCGGCGACCGTGTTTCGTCGGTTTCCTGGCCGGGTTTGTCGGCGCGGGTCTGGTGTTGGAATGTGCCTTCGAGCATGGGCGCGTTGATCTCAATTTCGCCTTGCACGTACATGTACCAGAACCGGCGCGGACAGTAGATGAGCTGGTTGAGATAGGAAAGTGGGAAATAGTTTTCGTTCATCTTTCAGTGCGGCGCGCGGCGTGCGGAATGCGGAATTAATTCTCCGTTCCGCATCCACACGCTAAAATCGGTTGACTTGCCCCATGCCCTGGTGGTTTTGGAGCCCACGCCGGTGTAAAAGGCGAGATCGGCCAGACGGTTGAGATGTTGAGTCATGTCGGCAGCGTCCTTATCCAGGATTTCAAAGGCAACTTTGCCGGTGAAGCCTACTTGTTTGCTGCGGCGGTATTGGTACATATGGGTTTCGATGTTGTAGCGGGCGACGACGACAGCTTCGGCGCAAAATTGACGCACCGGTTCACGGGTCTCACTGCCTGGTGAGCCGGTCCCAATAGTCGGCAAGCTGGCCAAAAACGAGAGGCGGATCGGGCAGGATGTGCATGTGGCGAAAGGGTGCATTGCGCATGCTGAAGGCGGTGGGGGTGCGGAAAAGCAGCCGGATAGTCTGGTAATCCTCGGTCTGGTAGTTTCAGGCGGCTGCCACTGCGCATACAGGGTTTGCAGGCTGGTCGTATCCAGCGAGGGGATGGCTGCCGGGCGTGGTGAGGATTTCACTGATGTGAAAGGTGCTGGTTTTCCAGCTGGATGACCGGCCGGTTTTGGCCTTGCAGGAAGTAGCTGATGAAGGTTTGGAACAGGAGCGGATCGAGCAGGGTGACGCGCAGCCAGCCTTCTTGCCCTGCTTTGATGGTGAGGCTGCCTTTGTGAGGACGGCCGTAATCCTTCCAGCGGTGAAATGGTGAAGGGTTTACGGCCGTTGATGTTGTGGATGGCTGCGGACAGGGCGGGATCGACTTGCCGCAGGATGTCGAGGAAGGCGGCGTGGGCGAGGTGGCCTTGTGTGGCGCGGAGACGGCCGTTGTGGGCGGCGATGAGGCGGATGATGAGGGCGTAGAGGTCGGGGGATGGGTTAGTCATGATACGTGTCCTTCAGATGATAATCGCTTCAGATTGCTGACGTTGTTTTTGGTAAAAATGGCTGCGTAGTTCAGCATGGGCAAAGAAGGCATCTTTGCCGAAGAAGATGCGGTAGGTTTCGTCAGCTGTGCCGTCGGAGAAGGTGAGGGTGAGGGGTTGTGACCAAACGGCCGTGCCGCGCAAACGGGCAATGGCGGCCCCGTGTCATCGGGGGTGATGATCATGACGGGCAGACATTTTTCGGCGAGGGCGTTGACGATTTCTTTATCTAGCAGGCCGTGAACGGCCGTTCCTTGCTGCTTTGCCTGAATTTTGAGACCGATTAGCCCGATGGGGCGGCGACACCATTTTTCTTCAAAGTCGTCGCGGTCAGCTTTGTTTGGTAACGGTAGGCTAGTGATAGTTTTTCATCGCGCCACCCTTTGATTTGGAAGTAGAAATCGCCTTCTAAGTCAGTCTCGCCAAATTGGCGGATGAATTGTGCTCTGGTGAATTGGGGTGAAAGCCGGTAATGGCGCAGCAGGTGGAAGAGGTCGTAGCTGTTGATGGTTTCGCTGGAGAGTTGATGGTGGGGGTCGTGGATAACGGCCGTTGGCCCTTGGAAGGAATCGCGGAAGTTGAAGAGGGCTTCGGTGATGGCGACCTGGCTGGCGACGAAGGCGCGGAGGGCTTGTTGTTGTTCTTCGTCTTCGAGGATGTCGGCTAGTTGGGGTTTGATGTCGTCAACGGTGTATATTCGTGTTGGACAGCCATTTGAGCCAGTCGCAAACGTGAACGGCCGTTTCCTTGTTAAGCGGAATTTGCTTTTTTGTCTCCGCCAGCCATCTCTGCCGTGTTTGATATTTGAAATAGTATCCCTTTAACCCCTTGATAACTGTGTCGTGCTGTTTGGCGCAAACAGATTGCGTACACGCGAAAACAGTTTTTCCAACTCATCATGATAATCAGGCGGCACGGTCGCGCCCAATTTGAAGATGGGATAGAAGCATTCGGTGATGGCGTGGGAGTTGATGTACTGCGTCAGCCTGTGCTTTTCTGGCAGCGCATCGCAGAGCGTTGATGGCCTGATTGAATTCGGCGCGAGTCATTGTTTGCCCATCTAACGCTTTCAGGCTTTCAACGGCCGTATCGGGCAGAATGGCAATGGCGCGGCTGGGCTGAGTCGGTTTGCGGCTTTGCCCAGCACGCGCCCGGCGCGGCCAATACGCTGCAACAAGCCATCGCCAAAACGGGCATCGCATACTAGAAAATCTATGTTTTGCCGCGTCTTGTTGTCTTTGGCAAAGTTGTAACCGATGTCTACCGTCGGGCTGGCGAGGATGAGGGGGGCTTTGGTGGCGCTTTGGCGGGCTTCGGCTGATTCTGGCCCGGTGATGCGCCGCATCCGGTCGTCGGAAATCAAGCGGCAGCAATGCCTGCCGCGCCGCATTGACGCGCCACAGGCTGCTGCTAATCATGGCCCCATCTTGCCCGCCATGCTAGCCAGGAGACAAGTTGTTTGCCGTTTTGCTGCTGCCCATTCGTTCAGTTCGCCGGGAATCAGCGTCAGCGTTAGCGGCGCAAGTGAAGGCATGGTGGGTAAATCGGCGCTGTCTGGCGGTTCGTTGTCGGGTGAAACCATTGTCCAGCGGTTGCCAAAAATATCGGTCAGATAATCGCGCACGTAGCCGGTGGGCGTGGCCGAAAGCAGACAGATTTTGCGCTGATGGTAGGCATCGCTGAAATAGCCGAACTGGTCGTACATGGCCAGCACAAAGAGGAAGTTGGCTAACTGTTTGCTGTCGTAGTAATGAAATTCGTCAATGACGATGTAATCGAAGCGCAGCATGAAATCTTCAAAGAGGTTGCGCTGGTCGTTTTGGCCGTACTGGTCGAAGAGGGCGTAGTAGTAGATGTCGGGGTTGGTGACGAGGATGAGGGGGCGGCGGTGGGTGTCATCTTCGTATTTGAGGTAGTTGCGGATGAAGTGGTGCAAGGTGCGGCCGGGACGGTTGGACTGTTCAATTTCGCGCACGGTTTGGGCGGTGATGGCTTGTACTTTGAAGTCAAGATCTACGTTGGGCAACAAAATTTTGAATGTCTTCGCTGTGCTGCTGGATGAGGGCGTTGGTGGGGGCGATGAAGAGCACGTTTTTGCCGCACAGATCGGTGGAGGTGAAGCAGGCTGGCGATGGTTTTGCCGGTGCCTGTGTTGTAGGTGTTCATGACCAGATCATTTTCGCTTGCAGGGCTTCGTATGTCCGCATCTGGTGGTAGAGGGGCCAGCGGTGCAGGTTGAGCGGATTGCTGGCGGCCTGTTTTTCGGCGTGGGGGAGGAGGTTGATGGTGATCATGGGAATTATCGCTTTTGAATGATTGAACCGTAACGAACTATTTGAGTTCTGCGTTCTCGCAACCAATACGGTGGGCGATATGTACCGAGTGTCTCTATAGCAGCAACAAGGGCAAATTTTTCACAACCGAACAGTTCAAGGTTGTTACGATCTGATGATTGTCGGCGAGCGTATACACGATCAAAGGGTAAGCTCTTTATTAACGCCAATTGGTTTTGACCTAAAATTGGATAAGCCCATGTTGCTGTTATATCAGGGCGAGGATTCACGGTAAAAGAAGCAATTTGTCCATAACCCAATGTCGTCTTTTTCCCAATGCCCACCCTATTATCTTTAGCAAAGTTCAAGAGACGCTCCACACCTGACTTATCTCCCCGAAAGAAAAATAAATAGCTGGTGGTTAATGGAAAGTAGAGACGATTATCAAGTGCTTTTGTCGAACCTTCTCTAGTTACGAGTTTCCGTTGTCAGGGAAATCGGGCGACCAAAGGGTTCGCTAACTCGCCTACGCAAGGGTATGGAATCTATTACTTGAGGGTAAGTGACGATGAGATCGTAATTGTCACGAATAAAAGAAGCACCTGCTGGAATCAGTACGTTTCCTTCCTGATCTATAGGTAAACCAATTGAACAGTCAAAAAGCGACGGTAAATTTGCCAGTGAAATGGCACGTAAAGGCAATTGGAAATCAATCCAAGAATCTGGATTACGCAGGGCTGTATTCCATTGCCAAATTAACCGTTTTGATAGTTTTGGACTTGTTTGAATTGCCTCATTCAAAGCTGCACGAAAGGCTACATAGCTAAGAAATCCATCAAGTGTCGGCAAGCCAATGACAGGCGCATTAGCCTTTTCGGCTGTTGTGGCTGCTGGCGTTGCTAACTCTAAACGAAGCTCGTAAACATCTTGCTTTGTTGTTGTCTCCAAACGCCCATTGAGCAGCATGGAGAGCCTCACGAGCTTCATGATCAACTTCAAAGACATTCTTTGATTGACGACGTGCGGCCATTAGCTTTCTTCTCGTTTAACAGTAAGTACCTGCAAAAGGTCGTCTTGTTTTTGTTGCAAATGATTTTGGTAGGATTGAATTGCACTCTGTATAGTTTCCGGCCATTCTTGCGGCCAGTTCACTGTCTCATCCCCAACCGAGCCTTGAATTTTGACTTGTACCTGTCCATAACCTGCCGCACTGCGTCCACCCAACGTGGGTGTTTCCAAAAAGGCTGACAGCCCGTCAAACAAACAACCCAGTTCCAATTGATCCAATGGAAATTTAGAGTAAAGCTGTTGCAGCAACCATGTGCCAGAGGGAATACATTCGACATAGTAGATCATTTGGCTACGCTGACGTTCTTCGTCTTCTGTTTCTGTTGTTGGTACTGTGGCTTCAGGTTCGGCAAAACGCTGCCGGGTAAGATCGCGGTGATCATCTTTTCGTGTTAGCGGCCCATCATTAAAAATCAAGTTGTTGGCATTCGGCCATTCGGAAACGGAAGGAATTGTTCCCGTTTCCAAATTTTCGTACATGCTTTGCAAAATTTGTTGTGTTTCTTTGGCGCAGGGCACAATATGGGTGGCAGCTATCTTGGATGGCAGCATGACGTTACCAAAAGCGGCTCCCATCAACCGCATGGATGGTAAGTTTTCGGAGAAATGTGGATCAAGCGCGCACTTGTGCTTTTTTCACCTAATGCACCGCCGCTATAAAGAATGCCATAAACATCATTGTTGCTGAATTGGAGTTTCTGTCTCCCCTGATGACTGAGGCTGGCGCAAAGCTGATCAGCTAAAATGTCGCGGAATTGACCGCGAAAGCTGTTGCCGGAAAGAGCCGGAATAGATTTGGGTTGACCGTTGTAGATAATGCGCATTTTTTTGAGTTTGCTGATATTACCTATCGTTTCTTCTGTGTGAATAATCGGCTGTTCGGCAAGATAGGCCAGATGTCAATTTTACGTTTACCAGGGGCATTGCTTCATTTTGTGTCATTTTAATCATCTCCTTCAGTTGAGTTGTTTTGGTCGGCTTCGTCGAAACCACGAGCGTCTTGGTATATCTTTTTCATCAACATGACCAGTGGGGTTGTTTCTTCTTGCAGAAGTTGCAGAGTTTGTTGGTCAAGTTCTTCAGAGGGACTATAAATTGCTTCTGCCAAATCACCGAGTGAGCGGAGCGTGATGAATTTTGGTGAGATAGCTCGAAGCACATCATCAGCTAATCCGCCTAATGTTTCGGCATTGGAAGCACGGACGTACTTGACCAAGACAGGATAAGGGTTATCTTTTACAACTTCGTAAGGTAATCCACCACGTATTAGCAAAAGCGTTTGCACGGCGAGCCGTACTGCATCTGCGCGATTGCTTTGCAATGGGAGATTTACAACAGTGTCTCGTGCTTTAGCCAAGGTTTGTTCTAGTAATGATGTTGCTGATTTTTCACTTTGTTGATTCATTCAGTTCTCCTTCTGTTTCTTTTGAAATGCTTGTAACAATATTGGCAAGATAGGAAATTCTTCTAGCGCGGCTGCTGTTGATTGGTTTAGTGTTTCGTATTGTTCCCAACTTTGAGCGAGATCGCCCTGGCTTATAAATTCGTCCCAGAATTGCTCTGCTGCGTTAAAAGCTGCGCTGTCTAACGACAACCCCTTCGGTAGTTTCTTGGTATTGGTGGCGGCTTGTGCGCTTTCTAAAACGGCCGTTACCGGATCCTCCCCACTCAACACCAACTTAAGCCACAAATCTTTCTGATTGAGTTTGCGCTTCCTCCGCGTCAGACCATCCGTGACTCTCGTTAACTCCGCTATTCGTTCAAATAGCGCCTTATTCACATCTGTCTGCACATCATCATCAGTTAGTAAAGGAACAGAGGCTTTGGGACCAACCGTGATAATACGTGGCGATATTTTCAGCAAGGTATGCTTGCTGGCATGTTTGGCATCTTGAATTGCCGCTTCTAATGCTATTTCAATTGCGGGCTGTGCCATCACCTCAAATGGATAGGCTTTTAACAAAACGTCAGCGAATAAGGTGTCTAGTTGTGGCAGTAAATCACGAATACGTTGACGAGAATTATGTGTTAGCAAGATTGCCCCTAAATAAGGCAATGGCAGAAGCTCATCAGGGGCAATGCTTTGCCATAGCTTGGCGATAACGCGCCGTGACATCTGCTGAAACAGTGTGAACTCTTGTGTTGTGACTGTAATACGATTTAGCGACTGCTGAAAACGGCCACCTCTGTCCAGTGGAGGAATTTCAACAGCTTGTCCTGCTTGATCCGTCACCGCAACTTGTGAGGCTGGAGCAAATAAGGCGAATGACCCACGCAATGAAGTTCGTTTTGGTACGCCCGTTCTGCCAGCACCACCTGCATTGGGAGAGTTTAAAACATAGAGGTAAGTTAATGGGGCAATATTGCCGCCAATACCTACAAATTCTGTATCCACAAACGACGGCGAAAAGAGTTTGTCTAGTCGGGGAGCTACAGGAGTGAGATGTGTCACAAAAGGCGTTCCGCTTAGGCGGCAAATTCTGCAATCTGGCGATTTTCGCGCATTAGACAGCAGTTGAGAAGGATACAACACTGCATCTGCAAGAGGTCGCCCAGCATTTGAACGGCTGGCCTGCCTTCCCGGAACTTTCCGAATATCAATCTGAGCATCAAATGCGGCTTCCAGATAATCTATTTCATTTTCAACAGTTAATACATTCAGGCGATCAAGCTGTTTGCGAGCAGTTTCGAGTGTTGCTTGTCTAATGGCTGCGGGATCGAGTGTGTAAAGTTGAGCTTGCGGGACAGCCATGATAATGGTTCGACTGTCCTGGTATAGCGTGAGCAGTTCAGCCAATGAGACAACATTATCCATCATTTGCTCTGGCAATAATGGTTCGCCTGTCAGATCGGCCGTGAAGGTGGTTGCAAATGTTTCTTGATTTTCTTGTGTGGTCACTGGCGTAAAGTGACGCATGAGGAATGTGCTGCCAGGTTGAACATCGAATTTTTGCCCCAATTTGTTCCATATTTCGGTATCGTCTGGATTTGAGGATAGGCCAGATGGGTAAACGGTATTGAACTCAAACTTTACTTGCTCGATGGGGGTACGGCCGTCATCAAGAAATGCTTGGCGCAATGAATCAGCAACGCTTTTTGTCACAACTTCAATAAAAGCATTGGCTATGACCGAACGAACTAAAACAGTAGGCAAGGCTGGTTCAGATACAATACTCAATTGAATATAATTAACTGTAGCACCCAGGTTAACTTGGTCTCCCTGATCTGAAATAAAATGATTTTCTAAAATCTGAAACATAGGCAAGGGAGAACCTGTAACAGGGTCTTTGCTAGGAATCGGACGTCTGTTTTTGTCTCTGTCGGGGTGATGAGAAATTACAAAACCGCGTCTGATATTGGTTCGATTAGCAAAAATCGCTTCAGATGTCTTAAACGCTCCCCTACCAGGGGTATGATACCAATTAAACCCCCTTTTCGTTTTAACCCATTGAAAAGCAGGTTTGTACAAATCATGCCACAGCCATGCTATAAACTCTTCAGTAGATGTTGAACCAACCAAAGCATTCAGCATAACGTGGAGAGGGAAGGCAGCCACATTTACGGTGTCGTCAAGGCCACCCGCGCTAGTACGAGCAATTGGACCAAAATTAAAATCCATAGTTACCCCCTAGCCCGCGCACGATGGCTTCGTACCACCAGCGCAGACTGCCGATGATGCCGGTTTCGTGCAGGCGATCCATTTGGCCGGGGTTCACGCCGCCCGTCCAGATGGGGGTGAGGGTTTTGAGTTTTATTTCCATTGGTTCCATATAGTTTCTCCTTATATTTTCGCCGTGCGATAAGCGATAAATTAGCCCCAGCGGGGCTTCCACCTCGTAGCCGTATGGTTTACCATCCGGCGGGTCAGGCGAGGCGGGATACGTGCTATGCCCCAACCCCGTCCCCCGTCGGCCAACCCCGCCAGGCGATGAATCGCCGGGCTACGAGATGGAAACCTCTGCGAGGCTGGGCTACCTACGGCCCAAAATCCTCAATTTCCATACGCTCCATAGCCTGAATCAAGTGCTTTTCATTGTGCCGTTCCCGCTGGGTCAACACATATTCCACCACAGTAGGCAGCGCCCGTTTACCAAACGATATAGCCCCATACCCCTCCTGCCATTGAAAATAATCAGGGAGTTTGTAGATATGGTTGACCCAATGCGAACTGGCTCCTTTCAATTGACCCACATAGGTTGCCACAGCAATACGCGGCGGAATGGAGGCTACGACGTGTACATGTTCTTCCAGACCGCCAACTGCGTGGATGATGCCGCCATTATCTATGCCTTTGCCACGTAGGTAACGGTGTAGTTCCACTTCCAGATTAGCTGTGATAAGCGGATGGCGGTCTTTGGTAGCCCAGATAAGATGATAGTAAAGTTGCCAGTAAGGCATCTCTCAACCCCTTAAATATTTTCTATGCCGAAGCGCATCCCGACTGGCAAGTAGGCTCTGTTGGGCAGGGCATACATATCTCCTGACAGCACGATATTGTTTACCAACGGTGTGGGCGGCACAGTTACCAAATCAAATGTCGTCAGCCGATAGTCGGATGGTAAATCAGCCGGATTGAGCAGCATGTCGAGCGGCTGCTCTTGTCGTGATACGATGCTGACGGGCTGTTCGATGACGGTGACGCGGGCTTTGCTCATGAATTTGCCCAGGCGAATGTAGCGCGGCAGGGTGAGCGGCTCGCGGCTGATGAGGTAGCAAACGGCCGTATTGCCAATGGCCAACATGCGGATACGGCCGTGCTGCGGCCGATTCTCCAGCCCAATCTTGCGCCGTCCACCAGCAGTGTGTTCATACCAGACCGGGCCAGACTTCTCCACCCAGGCCCCATCAGAGCGGGAGACAATGGCATTGTTGGCGAAAGCAAACCAGTAGGCATCGGGCTGGGCGTTGAATTGGCCGAACGTGAAGTGGGGCGCTGTGGTTAAGGTTCCCGGTGTGACGTAGATGCCTTGCTCATTCAAGGCAGACAAGTCCCGCGCATAATGGATTTCACCCTGATTGAAGTAAGGGGCTTGCGCCAGCCCAAAGGCATAGGCCAGCGCATAGTTGCCCAAAAGCGGTTCGGTGTAATAGGTGTTGCTAATCTCCCGACTGCTGAAGAAGGTGGCTTCTTGCAGGGTGATATCACAACGGTAGATGTGGGTCATCGGACACCTCGCTTAGTTTCCGGGATAGGCGGACGTGGCGGTTTTGAGCAGATTGGTAACGGCCGTTTCATCTCCATACAACGCTTTCATCTCATTTAACAGGGCATCTACGTCCGCTTGCGGCAAAATCGTGACTTGCCCCACGACGTTTTTGCTTAGATCGGCCAATGTTTGTGCGGCTTTTTCCTGCACCGTTTCCATGTGCAGCGGAAAATCTGGCTCGTCGGCAATGCCGCGTAGGGCATCGTAGGTGGCCTGCGTCCATTCCAAATTGCTTAGTAACTCGCAGTCGCTCAGGATAACGCCCACAATCTGGTTTTGCACCTTACCGATGCGCGAAGAAATGGCGCCATAACGGGTGGAGCGCAAAATGTTGCCTAAAATGTATTGGAACTCAGCGGCCGTTACGTCTTTGATCGTTTCAATGTCCAGAAAAACCGATTCCGGCTTAACGTATTCGTCGGTGCCGATGCTGGTGGATGGTTCGCCCGATTCTGGATCGCGCATGGTGCTGTTGTCGTACAAGGCGTTGAACTGCCGCGTGTCAATAATGGTGTGCGCCGGATGCAGGCTAAAAGCATCGTCGGTGATGACGCGGGACTTTTGCGCGCCGCCGCCGCCCGCCGCATAGCCGTAAATCATGCAGTCCATACATTTGCCGCAAGGATTGTTGCGGTTGAGGGCGCAGGGGCTGGCTGGTTTAGCCTTCTGGTTGGGGTCGGTGAAGAGCAGGTCGTTTTTGCGCAGCAGTTCGCGGCCGGTGCGGCGTTCAACGGCCGTTTGCTTGCGCTTGCTGATGACGACCCGTTGAATAATTTCGTCACCCGCTTTTGTGCCGGCGTGGACGAATTCACGGCTCAACGGCTCGCCGCTGCCCTCGGTGCGGAAGATGGCTTCCGATTCGATTTTTCGCAGCAAAAAGATGCTGATGTAACGGCCGTGTGGATAGTTGCTGTATGCGGACAAAAAATGTTGTTGGTACTTTTCAATAACTGACATGAGATTCTCCTTGAATTATGGATTATGAATTATGAACGGGCTTCTTTGGCAATGGCTTGCTGTTGGCGAACGTAAAACAGATAGGCAGAACGCAGCAATTTTTCATCGGCGATGAGTTTGCGCGATTGCCCATCGTAAACGGCCAGAATGTCATCAAACCAGCCATCTACAAAGGCAGCACATGCTTCAGCACGGGCTTTGGTCATTTTGTAACCGGCTCGCGTGGCTAACCGGTCAAGATGATCGTAAATATCCTGGGTGGCGGCGGCGCGTAAGGTTTCTCGGTCAACGGCCGTTCGTCCCTGATCCTGCGCCAATTTCTTCATCACCTCATCATACGGATACAACAAACTGCTGCGCTCAAAAGAACTGCCGCGCAAATTATTTTGCACAGCAATTTGGGCGACTTTTTCCAATTCTTGACTTAACTTCTTCATAAATTTACCTCCTTCTAATCGGGCTAATTCATTAACAGGATCAAAGGCTTGTTGATACAGCCATGTTTCCAAACCGCCGGCATCTGAGCCAGCTTTGGCAATCAGCAAGCGGTCGGTTTCGTGATAAATCATTAAGGGGTGGGCTGTGATGGCCCGCACCAGGCGCGGCGTGTTGTCGTCGCTGGTGAATGTGAGTTCGCGCAATCGTTGCAAGTGGGCTACTTTTTGCCAAAGAATGGGCAGGGTGTCTTCGATACGGCCGTCTGCGCCAGGCTTAAATTGATGGTAGTTGTTTTGGGGCAGTAACCCTTGCGTTCCCAAAGGAATGTTGTCCACGTACAAATCGCCAAAATCCTCCTTTTCCAATGGCGGCACAGGCGAGGCTGACAGCAGCGCCTTCATGCCAAAATGACGCTGAATAACCAGCGCATTCCACAAGGCAAACAGGAATTTTTGGGTGTCGTTGCTGCCAGCGGGATTGAGCGGGAAGATGAGCAGGTTGCCGGTTAACTCGGAATAGCGCGGCACATAAATGCCGTATGGCTGCGGCTTGCCTTTCTTGGTTTCGGTGCGGAAATTTGGTTTTTGTTCTGTTTCGCCAATCCACTGGGCCAATGCTTGCGGCGAATCGAGGTTGAGGGCGGCGATGGCTTCGTTGCTGTCAATGAGGTCTTGGAAGGTGACTACGGAGCGCGTTCGAGAAACGGCCGTGTCAAAAACGAGTACGGGAATAGATGCAGGTAACGCAGCTGCTCACCGCGCACTTCGGGATAGTTCAGTTTTTCCAGCAAAAATTGTAGCTGGCAGATGGCGCACACATATTTCTTAGGCGCGCCCGTGCCGCCGCGCCGCCGGTTGGAAAAAACCTGCACGGTAATGTCGCCGCGCACGTCGCCTGCCATCCATTCATTGGTGGGGAACGGGCTGCTGCAATTGATACATTGTTTGTGCTGTGCGGTGACGTACTGCTGTAAATGCGCCTGAAAATCTATTTGCGGCTGCCCGCCCGATGCTGAAAATACAGTGTCGTTCCAGATAGGCTTGCAGCAAGGGGAATATTGGGGTCGCTGTCATCTTCGCCTGCCATCACCTCTGTGCCGTCTGCGGCAATGCGCTCGACGATGGTTTCTTCATCTAATTCCAGCCGTCCGCCCAGAATGTAGGAGCGGTCGTAGTTGGCATCGAAGAAGGCGTAAAACGGCCGTTCCTCCTCCGCCACTTCCAGCAGTTCATACAAGTGCGTCCACACATCGTCAAATGATTTCTTGAAATATTTGTTGAGGAAGATGTAGTAGGAACGCACCAGTTCCCCTTTTCGCAAGTACATGTCGGCGGTGGCGATGAGGGGCTGGGGATTGTCTAGGGTGGTGCGGACGGTAACGGCCGTTTCCGGGTACAGTGCCGCATACTTTTCAAAATCCCGTTCGGCCCGTTCTCGCGCTTTAGCCTCCAATGTCTCCGTATTCCACGATTTACGCTGCACGATATTGTAAATCTCGCCCCAAATGCTGTTTGAACCGGCAAAAGGAATGCCCATATCCAGACACGCTTTATCTACCTTGATTCCCTGATTACCCGGCTTGATAAAATCGCGGAATTTGGCCTGTGAAAACCCCTTGATGGTTTGCGCCGCTCTTTTGGCGGCTGTGCGTTGGTCAGCGCCCGTTAATGTGGGCATCTGCGCCCGCTTTGCCAGATAGGCAATGCCATCCGGGTAAAACAACAGCGGAACCAGACCATGCTGGTTTTGCAAATGGGCGGCGATGGCATTGTGCAGCACATTGCTGAGCAAGCCGCGTGATTCTGTCAGCCGGTGGGTGACAAATTCATATTGGTCGGCGATGCCGCTTTCAGAGAGATAGGTATTGAAATCGTCTAAAAAGTCCCCTTTGTGTTTGCGGTCATCCAGTGTGTGCGATAAATCGAGGGTATCGGCGGCTTTCATCAGATAGCGTAAAGCAAGAATGCGTTCGCGCCCTAGCCGGTAATGTGACCGCAGTTTGGGAATAAGCAGTTCGCCGGATGTGTGGGTGGAACGGCCGTGACTGCGCACCAATCCTTCAATATCGGCCCAGATAATCACGCCATTCAGGAAAAAATTGAGGCAAATTGAGCCGTTCAATCTCAGCAGCGATATTTTCTTGTGTTGCCAGTTTGTTGAAGGAACCATCCTGCCCTTCAAATTTATTGATGTCATGGACGGTGTAGGCGGTGAACAAAACCTTGACCTCAATATCCGGCAGTTTCAGCAGGTCGCGCAAGCTGTCCAAAATAAATATGCCATTGAGAATGTGGGTGTACAGGCTTTCGCCCTGTTTTTTGCCCCATTGCAGATGGCTGGCATTGCGATATGGCAGCAAACTTTTGTTTGCCACCTGTTCCAGATAATGGCTCAAGATTGTTTTGTCTTTTTTGCCGATTAGTAAAGCGATATTTGAATCCATAATTCTTTCCTGTTTTGAATGTGATGGAAGGGCAAACGGCCGTTTCCAACCACACCATCCTCATCCTCCCACCCTCCGGCCTATCCGACCAACCGGGCGAGAGAAACGCGCTATACTTCTATTCTGCCACACACCCACCCCCACAATTGTGGGGTATTTTGAACTTCTCGTACCAAATTTGATAATTTTGTCAAAGTCGTATACTCTTGTCCCGGCTTGGTGACCTGCGTTCTCCCCCTCGGTAACCACTCCAAGGAAGTGGGACAGGTAGTGCAGCAAAAGCTCCCCCAGGCCAAAAATCAATAAATCAGTTCACCTGGTTTACCCGCCGCCAATGATAAGGTAACCCGTCTAGGGTGGCCTTCCTTAGAATAGGGATAGTTGGCGGCGTTTTGTGTGCATTCACCAAATCATAATTGGGGTGAGCGGAACTTTTGTTGACGGCAAAGAGGGACGCGGTCAGGAGACCGGCCCTGAGCGCCACCTGGTGTCAACAAAATCTCCGGACACGCTCATAATTGAAACCTCTAGCTATTTGGCACAAAATCGTTTATACTACCGTTAGACAATAAGCTCGCCGCTTGTTGTTTAATGGCTTGGTGACCTGCGTTCTCCCCCTCGGTAATCACTCCAAGGAAGTGGGACAGGTAGTGCGGCGAGAGCCCCCCCAAGCCTTTTTGCTTTCTATAACAAATCCAGAAAATCCTCTAATCTAATTCGGAAATGTGCTTGAGTTCTGCCTTGCTGTACACAGTACGCGAGTTCATGTGCAGCCGATGATCTACCGATTTGGGCAAAGATAATCCTATCTTTCCGTAAATTGAATCCTGAGTTCACAACATGACGCAAAATCATACCTTTAATATTTGCGTCCTGACCGGTATATTCTGTGTCAATGATTATAAGTTCGTTCCGATTGATGATTTCTGACAAGTATGGCTTTAGCAATAAATATACCCCTGCCGAAAATATCCAAAGACAAGCCCCTTTTCGATTTTTCCCTTTTCTTCTCAATCGGACAAGCATTTTTCGTTTAACCCGCGCCGGGATCACAAGTGATCCCTGAATTTTGTTGGCAAAAGCTAACACAGTATCCTGTTCAAATCTTTCAATTTTTTGGCTTTGGTCCAATTCAATCATTATGATCGAGATTCTAACATAGCGTACTTTGCTTTGTCAAATAGTTGAGATAAATTGAGTATTGCACTTTATCAAAATTGGTTTATACTTGATTTCAAGAAGTTACATGATTTCAAACTTAGCTTTGCAAATTTCAATTAGAATCGCCAATTGCGATTGAAACGAGATTAATTGTGTAATCAGAAGAATCGCCTTTTGCGATCATTGGTAAACTTTCGCCAAATCGGTAATTAATTTCCTCATCTCTCGTAGTAGTTCTTTGCCGCCCAATACGCGGCAATTTTTACCGTAATACAACAAATTCCGCGCCAGATCGAAGATGTCGTGTGTGCGCCCTTCAACCCGCATCCAGCCATCATCAAGTTGCAATATTGTCGGTTCGCCGATCAACTCTTTGCGCTGGCTAACGCCGAAACGGGCAATTGACGGAGCCAGTTCAAAGAGTACGTCACGCGGACGGCCGTTGGGCCGCACGCCCGGTAATTTACGCGGGAGTATTCGCACGCTGCCCGGCACAATGCGACTGACGCGATAATTGATGTAATCGTTGGGATGCCAGGGACCATTGGGGCCATCGTTAAACAGGCAAAATCCGCGCACATGCCAATGTCCCCGGTCGGTGAAGTACAAATCCCAGGGCTGGATGTGATGTTGACGGGGCAGGCGGTCATCATGCTGGCTGGAATGGTAATCGAACTGCAGCTCTTGTTTGGCCTGCCATGCCTCCAGCACAGCATTCCACACGTTCGGTGTGATCGCTTCACTATCGCGCAGGCGTAAATCGGCCGTAGGCTGCTGGCCGCTTAGCCGTTTAAACAACTTCTGTCGTTCTTGCGGCAGCCAATCTACCAGTTGGTCAATGAGTTGGTGAACTTCAGGCGCGTGGGGGCTGTCGGGTTGAAAGGTGTCGGACAAATAGGCCAGGGTTTTAATGTGTGTGTCGGGCAGGTTGAGCAACGGCCGTTCCCATCCCTCCAAAACATAACCGCCCGCCTCTTTGCTGTAACCCACCCCGATATACAAGTTCCCTCTGAGGCGTTTCTTATCCTCATGGAATTTTTTGTTCAACGCTTTACCGGTCACATGACCATAGGCGTCATCGCCCTCTGATAAATATACTGCATCCAACAGTGAATTCTTCCGCGCCGGCCCCTGCTGCAAACGGCGCACAATCGCGAGGCAACGCCGGGCAACTTGCCAGGAACTTTCTGCTTTTCCAGCTGCTTTACGAACTTTATTCATACCGGCATCCTTTTCGTGAGCAACAAACATGCCAATCATAGCTGGCAGTCAACTTTTGAGCAAGATATTTCCTCGCCAAAAATCTTTGAAATACCATTTTTGCAGGCAAATGCAACTAAATTTTTATTGTAACAATTTTTGTAACCTTTCGCGGTTATAAAGTAAATAACCTTCAACGTTACTAACATCGAAGCTGGCAAATTACTTTTACATCTTTGCAGACTCAACCCGAATCATTGCAGCCTACATCGAGACTCATCATTGCCTCTTCCCGGCGACTGTAATTTGTGATTTGCTTTAGAAAACGGCCGTTTCCTGTGAAACGGCCGTTTTTCTATTTGCCTCTCCCGCCGCATTGCCTATACTACGGAAATTAATAAAATCAGCGTCGCCCACAATCAAATTGGCGGGCTGTGCTGTGACGACATGAGGAAAATTGATGAGCGACAACAGCGATACATCAGAAATTGATGCGCCAAAAAATGATTTTGTGCGCAGAATCGTTTTGGAAGATTTGGAGAGCGGCAAGTATAACGGCCGTGTCCAAACCCGCTTTCCCCCGGAACCAAACGGCTATCTCCATATCGGCCATGCCAAATCCATCTATCTCAACTACGGCATCGCCGAGGAATTTGGCGGCAAATTTAATCTGCGCTTTGATGATACCAACCCCACCAAAGAAGAAGAAGAGTACGTACAGTCCATTATCAACGATGCGGCCTGGCTGGGCGCCGATTGGGAAGACAGGCTCTTTTTTGCATCCGATTATTTCGGCCAGCTTTACGAATGGGCCATGCAGCTGATCAAAAACGGCCAGGCCTATGTCGATGACCTCAGCGCCGAGGAAATCCGCGCCTATCGCGGCAGTTTCACCGAGCCGGGCAAAAACAGCCCCTATCGCGACCGTTCTATAGAAGAAAACCTCGATCTCTTCCAGCGCATGAAAGCGGGTGAATTCCCGGACGGCGCGCGTGTTTTGCGCGCCAAAATCGACATGGCCCATCCTAACCTCAATCTGCGCGACCCCATCCTCTACCGCATTTTGCACGAAACTCACCACCGCACCGGCGACGAGTGGTGCATTTATCCGATGTATGATTGGGCCCACGGCCAGTCAGATTCGCTGGAGGGCATCACGCACTCGATCTGCACCCTGGAATTTGAGGATCATCGTCCCCTTTACGACTGGTTCCTGGAACAACTGGGCATCTATCGGCCGCAGCAGATCGAGTTTGCCAAGCTTAATCTGAACTATACGGTCATGAGCAAACGCCGCCTGATTCGGCTGGTGGATGAAGGGTATGTTGACGGCTGGGATGATCCGCGCATGCCTACCATTTCCGGCATGCGGCGGCGTGGTTTTACGCCAGAAGCCATTCGTAACTTTTGCGATCAAATCGGCGTCGCCAAAGCCAACAGCATCGTGGATTTAGGCCAACTGGAGGCTGCGGTACGTGATGACCTGAATCAGCACGCACCGCGCGCAATGGTGGTACTGGATCCGCTCAAGGTTGTCATTGAAAACTATCCGGAAGGCAAAGAAGAGATTTTTGACGTGCCCACGTATCCGCAGGACCGCGACAATCCCGCAACCCATCCGGTACCGTTCGGGCGCGAAATTTATATCGAACGGGAAGATTTTATGGAAAATCCGCCCCGCAAGTTTTTCCGGTTGGCGCCCGGACGTGAAGCGCGCTTGTTAAAAGCATATTACATCACCTGTAATGAGGTTATCAAAAATGAAAATGGGGATGTGGTCGAACTGCGCTGCAGCTATGATCCCGGAATCGCGCGGGGGACAAACGCCGGACAAACGCAAAGTCAAAGCGACGCTGCATTGGGTGTCTGCCGCCCACGCCGCGCCGGTGACGGTGCGCCTGTATGATCGTCTGTTCGCCAAAGAAAACCCGTACGAGGCGCCGGAAGGGCAAGATTTTATCAGTAATCTAAATCCAAATTCTAGAACCGTCCTCTCAAATGCTCAGGCCGGGCCGGGCCTCTTGGCGGCCGCGCCGGGAACTACTTTCCAATTTATGCGCCAGGGGTATTTTTGTGTGGATATAGTGGATTCAAAGCCGAATAAACCCGTTTTCAATCGCACAATTACGTTGCGGGACACCTGGGAGAAGGTGAAAGGGCAGAAGTAGTTGGGTAATCCTTACTGAGCCTGGCGTTTTTTATTTACCAGAGGAGTTGACATGAGCGTTCCGCACACCAAAAGCGATGAAAACCAACCTCCCGGAGGTTTTCATCGGGAACGCTCATCATAAACGAAACCTCCGGGAGGCTATTTTCAGGACAGACTTTATGGAAAACCAACCTCCGGGAGGTTTCATTTTGAACCTCCCGGAGGTTATTTACTTGAATTCGCCAGACGCCATATCCTTACTC
The DNA here is from genome assembly GCA_963701435.1 of uncultured Chloroflexia bacterium. GTDB lineage: Bacteria > Chloroflexota > Anaerolineae > Promineifilales > Promineifilaceae > JAACFF01. The sequence continues at coordinate 29,040 of CAVPAL010000010.1, forward strand.
GTCCTGAAGATAAAAACACAAGCGCGAGGTCCTGTATGGACCTCGCGCTTTTTTTATTCCGGCTGCGCCACACGGCGGTAAATGCCGTTTTTGCGGGTCATCAAGCCTTCTTCGACCATTTCACGTCGGATAGTGGCAAAGTCTTCGTGGTATTCCAAGAGGATATGGTTGACTTCACGCTCACTGTATTCTTTGTCCGGCTCAAAATCTTGCGTCATGTAGGCCAACACTATCTGGCGCTTTTTGAGCTGGGCGGGAAATTGAGTTAAACGGCCGTTCTTAAAAAAAGTTCGCAGCACTTTGTCACGATAGGCGTCGGCGGAAACGGCCGTTTTCAAACCCGGCTGCGGTAGATGCACAAGCTCCGCCAACTTCTTTTCCAAAATGTCCCCGGAAAGCGAATACATTTGATAATATTGATCCTTACGCGCCGTCAACAGCCCCACGCGCGTCAAATGCGCCAGATGATGGGAAACCGTCGCCGGATTCAAGTTCAAAATTGCGGCCAATTCTTCCCCATGACGCGGCTTAGTCTGGATCAGATTGATGATCAACAGGCGCGCCGGGTGTCCCAGCGCCTTAAACAACTGCGCCCGGCTGGCCAGATTTTCTTCTAATTGGGTTGTTTTATTCATTGTATATACTCCCGCGCTCACCGGTCACCTGCCGGTAACATAATTCAAAGATCTCACGTGCAGTTTGCATGACGCCGGTTTTGATCTGCGCTTTGATGACCGCTTCTTCATCACCTAACGCGCGTGCATACTCCATCTGATTCTTGCTCGACGAAACAAATCTGTCCGTCATGGCGTCAAACGCCTGGGCCAATTTTTCCGCATCGCTGAGCGCAGAATTGCTCAGAAGACGGTCAAACAGTGCGATATCTTCTTTTGATTGACGCATGATGTCCTCCATGATTATTAATTTGATAGCTATCAAATTGGATTATAGTTAATGATTTGATATTTGTCAAATCAATTTTAGATATTTTGATTTGATGGGGCAAAAAAAGTCTTTGCGAGTTTTGTGTTTTTTTATTTTCACCCCGTTGACATTGTCCCTGAAAATGTTATGATGTTTGCGCATCACAAAGCAGTGAATTATCGCAGAGTTGATACCGTATAAAATGCCTGCCGGTTTGAATTTCATTTTCTGAACGCCTGGCCCTTCAGCAATACCAATAAGGAGATTGCCGCCATGAGTCACCCGCCCCTAGCCGATCAAACAGACAAAGATCTGCTGCAAAAATATGAGCCTGTGCTTTATTTTGCGCCAGGAGAAAAATTCTATCCTATGCGGGTTGAAGATTTTGTTGATACATGCCAAATAAAGGAATATCTCAAATTCAGGCCTGATAGACTTGTTCAAAACAAGGCAGATATTGAGTATATTACGGGTGAGGGCGCCAGCAATCCCAATCTGTACCTGCAATATGTTCATAATCCGTCGGCTGACGCTCGCGTCTGGTTATCCAACTTCCTCAACTGGGTATCTCCTGAATATGGCAGGCGAATGGCCAGTATGTTGAGCCGGTATCTTGTCTCACTGATATGGCCTTTGATCTTTACAATCGCGCTGGTTATTTTACTCTTTATAGCAGGAGTCAATTATTGGGTACTCATTCGTTTAGCAGTTGTGATTTATCTCGTTTTTTTGGGGCTGAGTTTTAGCGGCGCGTATCGCCAGACTTTTCTTACCATCATTTTAAACACATTTGCCATTCTATTCATTGGTTCAACTGTAGGCATTTTTGCCGGCGTGACAGCAGCGTTTGTAACCGCCGGTATTTTTCTAATCATGGGCCCAAGACCGCGCAACTTCAAACAATGGTTTCTTGTTCTGGGTGGTTTTTGCTTGCTCGTCATTTTAGCTTTACTGCCGTTGTGGGTTGGAAAATGGCCGGATTATCGCGAGGATCTGTTTTGGAATTCCCATTGGATTGAATGGATATTCTATTGTGTTCTGTTCATTCTTTCTATTCCATTTTGGTCGCTCATCGCCAAAGGGGCTAAAGGTCAGGTCAGCTTTTTGATAGCGGTGGTTTTTTTCACGCTTGTTATTCTGGTTAGTGCGGGCGCCGCTGTTCGTAGCTGGAACTTCATAAACCCCCTGCTGCCTGACCTTGCCACAAACGTGTCTCAGACAGACTACAACGCTTATGTTACGCGCATCGGTTTGATTTGGGCCATGATTGGCGTCGTAACGGCCGTTTTGTGGTTGTATTTGGATCCTAATCAGCAGCCTGGCCGGCATGGAGAGGGGGGAGAAAAGCTTTGTTGGTCTTCGGATTGGAACAAAGGGGTCACCTTCCTGGTGGGCATCGCCATCACGATCTGGCTGGCAGCCACGCTTATCTTTCAAGTCAGCGATCCCGTTTCCAAATTGGCCCTTATCGTGTTTGTCATTCTGGCGAACCTCTTCTTTGCAGACCTGATCTTGCGCGGCAAGGATATCGCTCTGTTCCTGACTTTAGGATCCGGCCAGTCAAACGCCGTAGCGGAAAGAGCGGCGCAATGTTATACCGACAAACGGAATCAATCAGCGGAAAAATGGTGTTATTACGGCCGTGTCATGGAAGACCCTGAAAACGATTGGAAAACGCTTCAGTATCATTATTTTTATGCTTATAATGATTGGCGTAGAGCTGCGGACGGTATTAATCACCATGAAGGAGATTGGGAAGCGATTGCAGTATATTTGCGTGATGGTGATTTATATGGGGTCGCCTACTCCATGCACAACCAGGGCAGTTTTCTGTTTAAGGAAGATCTCATTCGTGAAAACTTGCTGGTTGGCGATTCACATCCAAAAGCATTTGTCGCACTTGGATCCCACGCCAACTATCCTGGCGACGGCTACGAAGGTGAGCAACCCATCGGGGATCAACTATCGGGTTCGATTGAAAAAATCTTTATTGGTTATGATCGGCTGGTCACCCGGCTGCACACCTGGTTTGAGAAGCTTGAATACTATACACAGGATGAAGATATACGTATCATATGTCCAACCATTCAATTGTTGGTCGCGGAAATGGAGTGGGAAGCGCTTAGTCTTTTCAGCCAAGAATGCCGCGAGACATTACATGCTCTCGAAAATGCGCACTATTCGCCTGAAGCGCACAATGAACAGGCTGAAAAAGAAAACGAACTGGTCGAAAATATCATTCAGCATGGCGTTGTTCGCCAACGTATCATCGCTATACAGCAGCGTTTAATTGAGGAAACCAGCAATCTAACCGCCGCAACAGGTTTCAAACCGCAGCAACAAACGGATCCGACCGGGCGCAAAGGCGTCGAGACGCAGCAGGTGCCGCTTTATAAAAAAGTCGGTCAAGATTTTGGCACGCTGATGGAAACCAGACCGGTTACAACAGAAACCCCTGTTGATGAATGTCCGGCCAAACTTAATCATTTGAGCCAAATCGGTCAACGGCTGATGGCACAAGAGAAGCTGCATCCCATGATCAAAAAGGCCCGCGATCACTTTTATGCCGCTCAGAATAAAGAAATACTTTCCATACTAACCAACAAAGATGTTGGCCAGCGTATTCTTGATCTTGTAAATAATCACAACAACGCTAAATTCCGAATTTCTTGCGATGATATAAGGGATTTTCAGGAAAAACCTAAGTTCATCATGGCCGGACTTTTTAAGGATGTCACCCAGCATACCAATGATGGTTTGATAATAGGCGTTTTAGACAAAAATAAAGATAGAGATTTATTCCAAATCGATTGGTCTTGCAAAATACTCAATGACAACCAGGCGCCCTGGACTGATTTCAAAGGTTTATGGGGTAAAGCGACCTTTTTTGCAGGGGAATCAGGACCAACCGGCCCCAAATGGCAGTACTACACGAAAGATGGTGAGCAGTTGGAACGCGACCGCTGGCAGTTGGAGGAATGGAAAGACAAACTACTGCTGGAGATTCTCTATGATACCAGTGAAACGGCCGCTGCACGCAAACAAGCGCTCAATGCCCTCATGACAAACAACCAACACAGTCACCCGGATGAAAATCAATCACTCCATCCGTACACAAAGTCATCATCAAAGCATGACATATGACACTGTTTGAATTCTCCTCAATCTCGTAAATTAGATACTCAGAGGGTCAAACCCTCATGAAATCCTGAACACCATCCAAATTTCAGCAGGAGCCTGGAGAATCCCCCTGCTCGGCGTCTCTGTCGCCTCCGGGTTCATTCGTTTTAGTGAGGAACTGATGGCATATATAACCGCAATTGCCAATAACGACACAATCACCCATGACATTCTTATCGTAGGCGCCGGACTGGCCGGCACATGGGCTGCCATGATCGCCAGCAAACAAGGCGTGACCGACATCGGCGTCTTATCCAAGCTGCACCCGCTACGCTCTCACAGCGGCGCGGCGCAAGGCGGTATTGCCGCCGCACTGAATAACGTGCGCCCCGTGGCGGGCACAGGACCGCGCGGCCCGCTGGAACCTGTGCCGCCTGGAGACGAACCGCCCGACAGTTGGGAACTGCACATGTTTGACACTATCAAAGGCTCCGATTGGCTGGGCGACCAGGACGCCATTGAAATTATGGTCAAAGACGCCCCCGAAATTATTTATGAATATGAGCGCATGGGCTGCGTTTTTAGCCGGCTGAAAGACGGCCGTATCGCCCAACGCCGGTTTGGGGGTCACAGTTCGCCGCGCGCCAACTACTCGGCCGACTACACCGGTCATGTGCTGCTGCATACCATCCACGAACAGGCGCTAAAAAACGGCGTTAGCTTCTACAGCGAATGGTACTGCATGGATTTGATCGTCGAAGACAATATCTGCCGCGGGATAGTCGCGCTCGATATTACAACCGGCGCGCTGCACGTGATGCGCGCCAAGGCAGTTTTGTTCGGCACTGGGGGATACGGCCGTGCCTGGAAAATCACCTCAAACGCCACCGCCAACACCGGCGACGGCGTCGCCATTGCCTACAACGCCGGCGTCCCGCTGATGGACATGGAGTTTGTGCAGTTCCACCCCACCGGCCTCTACGGTAAAGGCATCTTGATGAGCGAGGCGTGCCGCGGCGAAGGCGGCTATTTGACCAACAGCAGCGGCGCGCGCTTTATGGAAAATTATGCGCCCGACAAGATGGAACTCGCCCCACGTGACCTCGTCAGCCGCTCCGAACAGACGGAAATCGAGGAAGGACGCGGCGTTGGGGCCGATAAACAGGGCGTTTTCCTGGATATGACCCATTTGGGCGCAGAAAAAATAATGCAGCGCCTGCCGCAGGTTCATGAGCTGGCGCTCGATTTCACCGGCATCGACATCATCACCGACCCCGTGCCCATCCAACCCACGGCGCATTACAGCATGGGCGGTATCCCCGCCGACGCCAATGGCCAGGTTTACGCCGATGCGGCCAACACCCCGCTCGTGGGCTTTTACGCGGCAGGCGAATGCGCCTGTATCAGCGTCCACGGGGCTAACCGGCTGGGAACCAACAGTTTGTTAGGCGCATCTGTCTTTGGCAAGCGCGCCGGGTACGCAATGGCCGATTTCATCAAGAACGGCGCACAGCTTTACCCGGTCACTGGCGACCCCAAAGCTCGCAGCCAGGCGCGAATCGCCCATTATGAAGCGGATGTTCCCGGCGGCCAGCCGGAGTCTGTAGCCGATATTGCCGCCGAATTGAAGGAGCTGATGACAAAATATGTGGGCGTCTTCCGTGATGAGCAGCGGCTGCACACGGCGCTGCAGCGAATTAAGGACCTGCAAACCCGTTTCAAAAACGCGCGCATCATGGACAAAAGCAAACGCTATAACACTGACTTATTGGCAGCCATTGAGACCGACCACCTGCTCACCTTCAGCGAGGTGATTGTCGCCAGCGGTCTGGCGCGCACCGAGAGCCGCGGCGCACATTATCGAACTGATTACACAAAACGAGACGATGAAAAGTGGCTCAAGCATACGCTGGCGCACAAAAATGGAGCAGATGGACCCAGGTTGGACTACAAAGATGTGACGATTTTCTGGGATCGTTATCCACCCCAGGAGAGGAAATACTAGTGAATGTCTGATTTTCTGGAGTCTGGCGAATTCAAGACCTGTCAAGTTTCTACCTCGAGTAGAATGTGAACAAATTAATCACAAAACCTGACAGGTTTCCTCGGGGAAAAATACGCCAGTGTCCAGTTAATTACTATAAGCACGAGGCAACATGATGGCAGATTCAAAAGCAACCGTCCGCATTCAGCGCTTTAATCCGGATGTTGACAAAAAGCCGTATTTAGATGAGTTTGAGGTTGAAATCACGCCCGACACAACAATTTTGGATGCGCTGGAAGATGTGAAGGCGCACCAGGATGGCAGCGTCACTTTCCGGCGATCGTGCCGTCATGCCATTTGCGGAAGCTGCGCAATGAGCGTGAACGGCGTCAATACGCTTGTATGTAACCGGCGTGTATTTAATTTTCTGGATCGCAAAGGTCGCATTACGATACGGCCGTTACCCTTTCTTCCTATTATAAAAGACCTTGTCGTAGATAGGACATCCTTCTGGGAACAATATCAGCGCGTGAAACCGTGGTTGATTCCTCCACCCAGCTATGAAAACGGCCAACTGATAGAAAACGAATTCCTCGTTTTGCCGGAAGAAGTCGCGGCGCTGAATACGGCCGAAACGTGCATCATGTGCGGGGCCTGTTACTCCGCCTGCCAGGTTGTGGCCATGAACAAACAATATATCGGTCCCCACGCGCTGCTAAAAGCGTTCTTGCGGGTGATCGATCCGCGTGACAGCGCTCCGGCCGAACGGCTGGAAATTGTGGGCGGTGATGACGGCGTTTTTCGCTGCCACACCATCTTCAACTGCATCGACGCCTGTCCCAAAGGTTTAGACCCGACCTACGCCATTGAAACGCTGCGCAAGCTGGCGCGAAAACGGCAGGCATATGAAGAAGCGCGGCTGGAACGACAGAAGAGTTTGTAGGCCGTATCAAGAAGGACTGGCTTCTGAAAATAGGAACAAAATTATGTACAAGACAACCGGGTTTGTTAGCTTTCTTTTCAGACGAATTTCAGGGGTAGCGTTGGTGCTGTACCTGTTCATGCACATGTGGGTTATTGGCTCCATTAATCAAGGCGCGGAAGCATTTAACCAACGGCTCGGGCTGGTACAGACGCCTGTGTTTAAGTTTTTGGAGATTTTGCTGTTAGCGGCCGTTGTCTACCATGGATTTGACGGCATCAGGCTGCTGATTGTGCATTGGTTCAGAGTCACCGAGTATCGCAAAAGCCTTTTTTATGCCATGTTTGTGCTCGTAATCCTGGTAATGATTGTGGGCGGCGTACCCATGCTGCTCTTTGCGCTGGAGGGGAAATAAATCATGCGAGTATTTGTAATGCAGCGCGTCAGCGCCGTAGCCCTTGTTTTATTCATGACCATCCACATGGTGGTGGTGCATTATCCACCCGGTCACCTTGATTTCAGCCGCGTGATCGTGCGCATGGCAGATCCTGTGTGGAAAGTGATTGACATCCTCTTTTTGTTCTTTGTACTCATGCACGCCCTAACCGGCGCTTATGCCGTATTGATAGATGTAGAAAATGTTTCCCGTTATAAAAAAGTGCTGGCGGGCGCGGCGGTTGTGATCGGGATTGTGGCCTTTATTTATGGAACAATGACGGTTTGGGCTTTTCAGCCGGAAGCTATTTTGACTGCCCGGTAGATAACCATCTGAGGCCTTCGGGTCACTCTATCTGCGATCTTTGGGTCGTCAACCGCTATTAGCGTTTAAAAAATAGAACGGGCAATTAACGTAGGGCGATTTGGTAAATCGCCAGAACGATTTGGCAAATCGTTCTACCCTGATTATCCAACTATTTTCTTAAAGTCACTGAGAAGTTGAACTTCTTCGAAGAAGTTCAACTTCTAAATCGGGAACTAAATTCAGGTGAAATAGCGGTACAGGGCATCACCCGCCTTCTCCGTGACAAAATCCGGCACGGATTCATCCACAAACAGGTCGGTCAACTGCGGCAGAAGCTGCCGCAGTTGTTTTTCTTTGCGCGTCGGCGATCCAGCCGGTGTAAAACGCAGCAGGAAGATGGTCTTTTCCGAGGTTGCAAATTTACGCTTGTAACGCAGTAGCCCTTCTTGATCCCAATCGCTGAGACCAAAATCCAGATATTGGCGCCCGCGCGCCTGCCCATATTGAATCCCTTTCCATACCACAAGATCATTTGGCCGCAAATAAATGTAATCAGGATCTGAGGCGTTAAATTTGTAATAAAGTTTATTTTGCGATTCCAGGAACATGACGCCCCCAATCACCTGGTCTTCGTAAACGGCCAGCTTCAAAACGCCATGCCCGCGATCAATTAAATAATCCCAGATATACTCAAAAAAGCAGTAAGGCTGTGCCAGAAGCTGGTATTTATATTTACGCAAATTGAGGTGCAGTTCAAAAAACGCGCGTAAATCTTCTTTGTTCTGCGCTATTTTAACAGACACGCCGCTGCGCTCCGCTTTCCTAATGGCGCGCCGGGCAGAACTGTGCAAACTGGTCCATAGATCTTCCTTCTCCCGCTGCAAATCAACACAATGCCACTTTGCGCGGTTTGTCAGGGTAAAGCGCTTGTCCGCCAGCGGCGCCTCATTGTGCAGGCAGCGTAAAGTGATGCGCTTCTCTTGCTCCACAAGGTCATTGATTAGCATATGCCAATCATTCATACCGGCTACCAGGGGATCGCAAAAGTCCGAAAACGGCAGACTTACGATGCGCGCGTCCATCATGTCGTCGATCTGGCAATATGCGAGGCCCGCCCTAGGCACACCAAGACCATCAAGCGCCACACGGGCGCGAATGTTAAAGTCGTAGGTGTCCCGGATAACGCGCATCCATTCGGGCGAGTGAAAGACATCGCCTTCGTATTGTTCAACCAGCTCTTGCCAGCGGGGATCCGTAATGGGATTGATATTTTCAACGATCATAAGCTTCCACCTGTTTTTTTGCCGTACGCAGAAACGGCCGTAAATATCCATACTTCAACTGTAGCGGCCAGGTTAACCCGGTCACCGCGAATTTTTGCCGCTGGTTCAATTTGGTTTGCCATTTATTGTCCAAACGGATCGTGACTTCCCCCTGCTGAAAACGCACCGGATTGCCAAATACCGAATGGTTGGCATGCTGCAATTCGGCCGTATGGGGGTCGACAAACGGCAGTTGGACAGAGTTTTCTTGCACCAAACTCACAATTGAAGCCACAGCCGCTTCCGGATTTGCCACAAAATCTTCGTACCGCAGCGTCATATGTCGGTCAGGTTTGCGCATCAGGAACATTTCGGCCGACAAATTACGCACATTCCACTGCAGCGCACTCTTAACGGGCGTTTTACGGGCCATATTGTCACCCGGTTGGAACTGCTTTTTCTTGGTCCAGGAGTAGGCCACCGCGCGCGAGTCACGCATAAAATGCAAAACATACAGTTCGAGCGCGGGCATCGTTTGCAAAATGTAACCATAGGAAGGGTTTTTCGAGGAGTCCACGATGACGCGGCTGCCGGTCGTTGTCTGAATCGCCCGGTACAGTTTTTCCAGGTTGGCGGTGTATGCTTGCAAACGGTCAATTTCTTTTTGCCGGATGGGGGGAATCCAGGTGAGTGGCAAATTTTGAATGCGAAAACTTTCGGTCTGCTCAGACATTTCGCGCGCATTGATTTGCTGCATCCCGCCGTAGGCGTTCTCCATGATGGCTTGCCAGACATGACAATCATGGAATGGCATCCCGCAGCCGCACAGCCGGTTTTTGACAATACCTCGCTCCCAGATATAGCGCAGTTCACCAATGGCAAAAAAGCCGTCAATCTGGCCCAAAATATTGTGGAGGATTGTGCTGCCGGAACGGCCGTTTCCCGCAATATACAAAACTTTGATTTTTTGATTATCCATATTTCACGCTCTTGATGGCAGCATCATTGGGTACGCAGCCGTTTTAACAGCCGTTTTACCCTGCGCTGATGCCTAATTCTGGGGAAAATCTCGCAATAAGCCCAACGATAAAAAGGATTGGTGACATAATCATACGCGCCTGAAAATAAACGCGCTTCGCCGCCAAAACCTAACTTAAAAGAAGTAACTGAGTTTTTAACAGATTCAGGCGGCGGCTCCTGGCGCAAAACAGCAGCGGCGGCCGCCGGTTTTATGCCTTCAAAATCATAATACCGGTAGCCGTGGTCTTGAGCCCAACAAATAACTGCCCACTGCAGGGCTTCATTGGGCCGAACTTTGCCATGACGACCCGACCAGACGCTGAGTTTATTAATCACCGTATCGCCAAATGGCACGCTCAACTGCGCTGAAACCACCTCGCCTTCAAATTCCGCCATAAATAATTTCAAATACCCATGCGGCTGCAATATGCGCCACATTTCAGAAAAATATTGGCGCGGATAGGGTGCAAACTTTTGACGCTGCCCGGTTTCGGTCAAAATTTTATAATAGATGTCCAGGTCTTGTTCCGTTCCCGCGCGCACGACAACCCCTTTACGACTGCTGAGGCGAATGTTGTAACGGGTTCTGGCGCTCATTTCCGCCATCAGGGTCTCTTGATCCTTGGAGAGATCCAAAAGCAGCGTGGCTTTTGGGGCTACTTCGGCCGAGCTGGGTCGAAAGCCGGCAGCCGTCAGCGTTGACGCCGCTTGGATACCGCTGCCGGGCGGCTGTATGGTGAGGTGTTGGATACGGTGTTTTTTAACAAGCCGCTGTAAGGCAGCCACCGACTTATTACTCAATTCCGGATCCGCCGGCGCAAACAGGGGGCCTTTTGAAATGTAGCCCAATGAACCTGCCAACGGCCAGGATCGCAGCAAAATTTGTGCGCCGCCTACGATTTGATCATCCTGCCAGGCGACTAAACGCAGCGCCTTCCAGCCCAATACGGCTTTTACCTGCGCCCACAAGCTGGTCTGCACGTGATGACCGTCTGGCGTCCTGGCCAGAAAAGCGTCCCAGGCAGGGTCGGATTTTTCCTGGGACACACGCATGCGTACGTGTTCACCCACCTGCACTGCCGGGTTGTTTTCAACTGCCCTGTGCTCAATATTTAGTTCAGTCATATCAAATACCTTGTCCGCAGCTTGCCACAGCGCGCTATATTTTGACAGCGATGCCTTCAGGCTGGAAACGGCCGTTCAACCAATCCACCAAAGCCACATAATCCGCCGCAACTCTGTCCCAACTGAATTCCTGATTAAACCTGTCCGCTTCGGCGCCCAACTGCTCCAGGCGCTGTCGATCGGCGTGCAAAGCCATGATGTTTTCAGCCAGGTCATCCACGTTTCCGGGCTGAAAAAACGCAACCATTGTGTCGTCGAAATAAGCGGCGATTGTAGGTGTGCGCGCCGCAATCACAGGCACGCCAAGCGCCACATATTCCATCAGCTTGGTTGGCAGCAGGCCATCCGTGAAGATGTCGCTGCGGTTGGGCACGACGCCTACGTCGGCCTGCCGGATTAAATCGGGCAGCTCGCTGGCATGCACCAATCCGGCGCTGATGTCAACATGCCTTTCCAGCGCCAAATCTTGCCGCAGCTTAATTAAATCAGCGTGGGAATCTCCACCGCCTAGTAAAGTCAAGTGGATGTTGGGAATGAACGGCCGTACCTGATCCACCGCCCTGACAATTAAATCAACCCCATACCGGTGCGTAAACGTGCCATGATAAATCAAATCAAAACATTCTCCATTGTGAGCGGGTCTTGTTTGCGGACGACGCTCGAAAAGGCGCGAATCGGCCACATTCATCACCACATTGACCTTCTGCGCCGGTACGCCGCGCCGGATTAAGGTCTCTTTCCAAACATCCGTGACCGTAATAACCTGGTCGGCAAACCGGCAGGCAAGCTGTTCCTGCCGGGTCACCAGCCGTACGGGCAAACTTTGCATTGAGGCTTGAAATTTGGCGGCGTAAAATTCCGGCATTAAATCATGCAGATCAAGCAGAATGCGCGCGCCGGCCAGTTTGGGAATGAGCGCGGCAAAGACCAAAAAATCAGGCAAATTATGCACCTGCACCGTTCCGTATCGCTTTTGCCGGTACAAAACAATCAGTTTAAAGAAGACCAGAACAAAAAACGCCAGGTACTCAAACAACTGCACCACCAGGCCGCCCGCCCTGTACCGCTTGACCGGGAGTCGGTAAATTTGAATGCCGTCTTCCTCCGCTCGCGGACTTTCTCCGTCTTTACGCAGGCAAATCACATCGACTTCATATCCATGATCGACCAGCGCCAACGCTTCCCGCTGCACGCGCGTTTCCCCGACCGGATAATACGCGTGGACGACCATACAATGTCGTTTATGGGATTGATTCTGTTTGTTTGAGTTCATATCCTGCTCCAGATGGAAGCCAGTTACCAGCAAATGCCTTCGTAACGGCCGTTTAACTGTCCGGTATCTTCCATAATTCGCACCAGGTCAATGACGCGATGTTCCGGCCGCGCCTGCTCAAGCACCTGCCGAAATTCAGGCGCCCGGTTGCCAATCACAATCACGTCACTTGCTGCCAGCACGGCGTCAATAGAATCTTCCATTAAGCGCGCAATGTGCGGTATTTCCCGCTCGATATAGGCCCGGTTCGAGCCTTGTAAATTGGCCAGCGACACATTCTTGTCATAAACCTTGAGTTGGAACCCTTTTCCGATTAAACGTTCGACAAGCTCCACCATTGGACTTTCGCGCAAATCATCCGTACCCGCCTTAAAGCTAAAACCCAACACACCAACCCGCTTATGGCCCGTCTTTTTGATCATCTGGTAGGCTTTATCAATTTGGCTGCGGTTGCTGCGCATAATCGCTTCGAGCAGCGGTGCGTCAAGATCATACTGGCGCGCGTGGTAACGCAGCGCGCGCAAATCCTTGGGCAGGCAGGAGCCACCAAAAGCAAAGCCGGGTTTGAGATATGCCGGCGAAATATTGAGTTTCGTATCCTGGCTGAAAATATCCATGACTTGATGGCTGTCGATCGCTTGTTGTTTGCAAATGTTGCCGATTTCGTTGGCAAAAACCACCTTAAGCGCATGAAACGCATTGCAGGCGTATTTAACCATTTCAGCCACTTTGATGGGCACAACCAGCAGTTCTGCGTCCAAATCAGCGTAAAGATCGCTGACGATGGATGCTACAATTTGATCGTGGCTGCCGATAACGGTAAAAGGCGGGTTATAAAAATCTTTGAGCGAGCTGCCTTCCCGTAAAAATTCCGGGTTAAAACAAACGCCAAAATCGAGGCCGACTTTTTTACCCGAGCTTTGCTCAAGGGCGGCTATTACCAATTCTTCCGTGCTGCCGGGCAGCATTGTGCTGCGCGCGATAACGACATGATATGATTGTTTGGCAGCCAGACCGGTTCCGATTTCGCGGCTGACTTTAGCGACATAGCTCAGATCCAGGCTGCCGTTTTGCTGGCTGGGAGTTCCAACACAAATGATAGAAATACTGCTGGACATGACAGCTTGCTGCGCGTTGGTCGTGGCGCAAATGCTGCCGGCGTCTACACCTTTTTTGATCAGTTCCGGCAAATCTGCTTCAACCACGGGACTGCGCCCGGCGTTGATCATCTCCACTTTAGCGGGATTCGTATCAACACCAATAATTTCATGCCCCATGTCTGCCAGTGCAGCGGCCGTTACCGAACCTACATAACCCAATCCAAAAACAGAAATTGCCGTCATAATTAATTACTCCATCACTATTTTGTTGCCGCAGCCCGAACCATATATTCAAATTTTTGCAGCGGGTCGCTAGAGATAAATTTATAAAATGCCCCAAACAAACTGCGCGCAAGTCTATTTTTTGTCAGCGATAAACTACCTTGAATCCACAAATCATTAGACCTCACCACGTTAAAATTGCGCAGCAGCGTGACAAAATCCCGCATTGAATAGGGTGCACAAATGGTCTCATACGCTTCATCCTTTGTCTTGATTTGCTGCACGGTGTATGGAAATTCAATCAGTTTTTCAACTATTTCTTGCGATGGTTTTGCCAGAAAATCATAGAAATTCTGGATGCAGGCTTCATAAACCTGGCCGGTTGGAATCTCCTCAAAACACGGATTTGCAAGCATATTATGGGCAAAATCCAGCATAACATTTTGCATCGCTTCTAATCCCCACTCTTTGACAAGGTTCATGTCTTCTTTGATGAATACCGGTTCGAAACGGCCGTCTACTTCTTCATACCCATATGTGCTTTCATGGGTAGCGGCCGTTAAGATTTCCATCACCGTTTCCACTTCCCCTCGTATAGCCGAATATTGATTGCCGACTGCCTTCAAAAAGGCTGTGTACTGATCCTGGTTGTCAGGCGCCGAACCACGCAGATCAAAATAAAAAACGGTAAAGCCTGCGGCATCCACGCCATTCTTTTGCAGCGTTTTACGCAGCGCGCGCGGCAAAGAGCCGCGCCAGCCCACGTCCACCAGGCCATATGCTGTCGCGTCAAACAATCCTTCTTGCTGCAGGTAACCGGAGAAAGTATTAAATTCCCTGGTTCCAATTTCGCGTACCTGGTCGATTATTTCATCATCCTGAAAGAATTTTTTAGCCTTTTTGAAGTTCAAAAGGGTAATCGGTTCGTCAGGTCGTAATTCGCTTTGCTGTACCTTGGCCGCCAGCCACGCCGGATCGCTGTTTTCGAGCTTGAAACGATAAATCAGCTTTTCCAACGTAAGCTTTTTACTAAATACAAAAAACTTTGATTCTTCGGAGATACGGCCGTAATCCTCTACGGAAGGCAGCAGCCAGGCGTGCCTGGATGCATATACATATTTCAATTCAATATCCAGGTCACAGCGTGCTTGGATTAATTCAGCCAGGCGCATAAGAATCTGGCCATCCCGCGCCAAAAAACAGAGCGTTTTGATTTGTTTACTGGCTGCCTGATGCAAAAGCCAATGGACATAAGCGAACAAGACAGGCCCGCCTACATAAGCGCCCAGGATACCAACGGGAGATATTTCTTCGTCGTGGCCCACATTTTGGCAAGCCGCCGAAAGATTTTGAGTTTCAAATCCGTTAGTAAAGCGCCCTTTACCCAAGTAGGTCAGGTTGGATACTTCTCGCACAAGGCCTGCGGCGACGTCTTCGTTTTTGACCGGTTTCAACCAGGTGATCTTGGGCACTTTTCGGCGATAATGGACCGAATTCAGCCCGAGGCGGGACGGCACCTGGTAATCATGGCCAAAGTTGTCGCCAATGTGGAAGATTTTTTTCGGGATCTTATTTTCATGCCCCACAACATATTTAAATAAATTTCCCGACTTTTTACGTTTGCCGACGGCGCTTGACAAATAGAGCTGATCTTCCGATTGAATAATGCCAATCTCATCCAGCAGTCCATAAAGAAATTCAAAAGGAAGATACATATCGCTCGTGAAAACGACCTTTTTTCCTTGTTGAGAAATAGATTGCACAATCGCTACAGCTTCCGGATTAGGATAGATCAATTTTTTTTCCTGACGCATTTCCTCTTGCATGAGATAGGTCAATGTGGCTGCGTCCAAAGGCAGCAAATGGCCCAACATCTGATAAATTTCTGACAAATTTGTCTCTTCCCTGGTTGTCAGGAGTCGAACTTGTAGGCGGCATAACTTTTCAGCAAGCATCCGGTATTTTTGAAAGCGCGGCGGTGAAATTCCAGTATGCGTTTGAGCCTCCAGACCGACAAAATAAAACAAGTGCGCCGGGCGCTTTACGTGTCGAAAAAGTACTGTGTCAAATAAATCAAAAGAAAAAACATCACATTGGCTATAAAGTTGGTTGTCAAGCTTCATACAGTTAAACCTCTTCATCAATGCATTTGGGATCGTCTTGAGGTTGGCTGGTCACTCACCTATGCTTTTCAGATAGAATCTTTAATTAAATCTATCAAAAGTTGAATATTCTTTTGCCATTCCTGGCGCTGCAAAATTTGTAAATCCTTTATACCGCTGCGGTAAAAATCATAATGCGCCTGCATTTCTTCCACGCCCTGGCGGATACTTTCACTGTCATTGGGCACATGAACAGTTCCTGCGTGGAAATATTCCCTTAACAAGGGCCAGTCAGAGGTAACGATCGGTTTGCCTAAAGAGAGCGCCTCACAAGCGCCGCGCTGCATGGTATTGTCGCGTGTTGTCAGGCACATTACGGTCTGGCAAGAGGCGAGCAGCGCATAGTAACGTTCGTTGGGAAGATAGTCGGTGAAATGCACATTCCCGGGAACCTGTTCCAGTAAAAGATCGCCGGCGCGGCTTTTTTTGCCGGTCACATAAAAATCAACCTCATTTAACGCCGCCGCCGCGTGCAGCACCTCAGTGAGAGGCTCATCAGAGGCAAAGGTGTTCACCACTACGACGTTAAACGTTCCTTCCACGGGATAAGATTCTTCCTTTGGAAAGGTTGTGGGAATGTCACGCAAAACGAGGGCATGTGCGCCCCAACTGTTGATCCGTTGTTGAAAAACCTCGTTGGTGACAATTGTGGTGACGGCTTTGCGCGCCAGATAACGATAGAGCCATTGAGGACGAGTCCAATATTTGGATTGCATCGCATCGCTGTGGGCGTCAACAACGTAACGGCCGTTCATCAAAGCGCAGTACAAATAGACAAAAATCACCGCAAAGCTGGGCGGGCTTTGCACAAACACAAGCTTTGGACGCAGCTTAAACAGCAGCAGCAGCGTACGAATGGCCTGATAGCTGTACTTTAACGGCGCCGCCAGCAAACCTCGCCGGTTTGTGGAATAAATAAAATGCAGGTCATCAATGCCCAATTCACGCGCAAAAACCTGGCTGCGCGGCCCGTGGCTGGGCGGCCCCCATACCAGAAATAAGGCTTGATCGTTCAATTGAGCCGGTAAAGTCAGATTATAAGTCATTATATTCCCCAGATATTTGTTGTAGGTTCATCACCTACACAACCAATAAATATGCTCATTGCCTGGTTTGCTGCGCCGTTTTTTGCGCCGGCCGCCGGACAGCGTCAATTTTTGCGGTTGGCGCGGCCATAAACTCGGCTAACAAACGCGCCACATTACTTTCAACCGAAAAAGCCTCCACAACCGTCCGGCGTCCATGCTTCCCAAACTGCCGCCGCACATCAGGATCATCCAACAGGGTCGTCAGCGCGCGCGCCAGCGCCAGCGCATCGGCCGGTGCAACCAGCAGCCCATTGATCCCATTTTGCACGACCTCCGGGATACCGGAATGGTCTGTGGAAACCACGGGCAGTTCCATCGCCAGCGCTTCCAATATGACGTTGGGAATACCATCGCGATCTCCGTCGGCGGCAGTAATGCAGGGCAGCACAAAAATTGCCGCCTCTCGGTATTTTTCGATAACGGCCGTATGCGGCAAAGCGCCGCACAAGGTCACGATATTCTCAAGGGCAAGGGCCTTAATTTGTACAGTTAGTTCGAAGCGTAAAGGCCCTTCGCCCACAATCTGACACTCAAATTCATGACCCTGATCCTTCAGAAGCGCACACGCCTCCAGCAGGTAGCCAAACCCTTTCTTCTCTTTAAGCTGCCCCACCGCCAACAGCATCGGTTTACTCTGGTCGACGCGCGCAGACGGATTGTACTGGCTCACATCCAGACCATGATAAATACAGTGCAGCTTGCCATTCAAATCACCCCCGACAAGACGCCCCAAATATGCTTTGTTGTATCCCGTGCAGGTGGCAACAAACCGGGCCGCAGCCAGTTTTTCCGGCAGCAAAATCGGATTGACATAAATATCATTAGCGTGGGCTGTGGCGCTGTATGGAACGCCTGACAGACGGCTGACAACCATTGCAATTGTTGCAGCCCGATCTACAAAATGGGCATGGATCTGTTGGAAATGAGCCGCACGCAGCAGGTAGGCTGCGTAAACGCCTTCGCCAAAATGCAGCCCTGTTTTCAGGCGCGCTTTCAGGTTGGGATGCGGTCGCGTCAAAAGATAGAAAAGGGTCTGAAGAAAGGTTAACGGCCGTTTCAAGACAAAATAGAGATGCGCAGCCAACAATTTGAGCCAGGAGACCGGCAGCAAATAAACCACATCCTGCTGCATAATTTTTTGTTCCGGGGAAAGCGTCCGGTTGGGACGGCGCACCGAAACAATCTGCACGCCCACGCCGCGCGCGCGCAGCAGCCTGATTTCACGATCAATAAATGTCGTTGTCAAAAGCGGGTACGTGCCGATTATGTAAACCAGATTTAATTTGGGGAGCGGTTGAACACCGTTATTTCTAATCACGGCTACTCTACTCCAAAATATGCCATCACAGCAGATATGAGCGGCATATATTGTCTTTTACCTGAGGGATTCACATATTCATAGGCGCCCAGTTCAGGCATCTGGCCGCGCTGACGACCAAGAATATCGTCGGCGGGCGCAAAGTTAAGGTCCGACAGGTTAATAGCTGCGCTTGTAGGCGGGATATGGCCGTATGTTTCCACCAGCCGCACAAATTCTTGCCGGATCGTCTTATTACCGCTTAAAAATGTCGAACCCTGCCAGCGCGGCAGCAAAACGGCCGTTTGGTCGCTGTTTAACTGCGGATCGCCTACCACCGCGCGGATATCATCAACTAATGGGCTGACCACATCACCAGGCGGAATCGCTTCATCTCCATTCCAATACAAATTGTTTTCTAAAACCAGACCAGTTGTCTGCGACGGATCGCCGTTAGAAAACTCATTTGGATTACCCTCCAAATCGGCGCCCATTGAACCGGTCGGGTCGGACCAGATATTGTTATAAAAAATAATATCTTCATTTACCGGGTTTAATCGAGTGATGCTGACCCAAAAAGCATACGCCTTAGACGGCAAATCTCCGACCACCGTGTTGTTGACAAACCGGACATTCTTCGCTCCCCGCACGCCAAACGCCGCCTGACTCAGATTTTGGGCATTTCCAATCATCAGGTTGTTTTCAATCGTAACATCTTTCGCTTCGTGATATGGCTTGCCATCGTTTCCAATCTGCACAAAAGTCTCGGCGTCGCCCTCCCAATTTAAGAAGACATTACGACGAATCGTGATGCGTTCGCTGCCCTCCTGCCCGTCACTGTATTCATTGCTGTCTTTGACCACGATGAAATGTTTGGTCGTCTTAGAATCTTCCCGCCCGCTGCCGGCAAAATCATTAAAGAAAATATTGTCCTGCACAACGATATCCGTCACGCTGTTGATATCAATATGCTGGTCAGAATCTCCCTGGTTGAAAAAAATATTGTTCTCAACAGTGATAAAACGGGCCCCATTATGAATCTTGAGCAAATCATTGTTATAGGAATCGTGGAAAATGTTGTTGCGAAAAACGATATTAGCAGTCCAAAAATCGTCCCGCCGGTCCGCAATAACAATGTGTTTTAAGGCATCAGCTCCCGTGTGACGCATTTCAAACCCTTCAAAAACCATATTACGCGCGCCATTTAACTTGAGCGCCGGGCCGTCGTGTTCAAGCGTGACTTGATATGGGTTGATGGCCTTAAATTGCGTGGTGGTCATGAACTGTTGAGAAAGCTCATTCATGCCCGCATAAACGCCGTCCTTAAACCAGATGGTGCATAGATCGTCCGCCGTATTGGCGGCGGCGTACTCAAGCGTGGCCCACGGTTGATCGAATGTGCCCGGATTGGCGTTATTTCCTTCTGGAGCCGGCGCGACCCAATATTCACACACCTGCATTTGCGCCAATGCCGGCCGGCACCCCATCGATGCAGCCATAGCCAGAACAATCAGAAACACAGTCACAAAAAATCTTAATCTCTCTTTGATTGAACCTTTTTTTACATTCATATTTGCTTCACCTGATAACTGGGCAGTGACTTCTTTTGAGCCAACAGTTCTCGGTATTGAGCAAGGTAGCGTTCGGCCACAGCGTCCAGACTATATTGTTTTTCAACAGTCTGGCGCGCTTGATGGCCTAACTGCCGGCGCAGTTCATGTTGTTGGAGCAAAAATTGCATTTTTTCAGCGAGGGATTCGGGATTGTCGACGCTAAATAGCAGGCCGTTATAGTTCGATTTGATAACACCGCTGTTGCCGGGGATGTCAGAAGCAATCACCGGCAAACCACAAGCCATCGCTTCCAGCAGCGCATTGGAAAGCCCTTCGGCCCGCGAGGGCAGCACAAAAATGTCGGCTTGCTGAAGCTGCTTGATAACCAGATCAGTTTGCCCGCCAAACGTGACCAGGCGCGTAACGTCCAATGTATGCGCCAGCTCTTCTAACTCATCTTGAAGCGGGCCTGTTCCAAAAAGCTGGACATTCAAATCAATATTGGGTAGCTGTTGAGCAAGCAGTTTGACAGCGTGCAGCAGCATATCGATTCCTTTTTGCGCGTGCAGCCGGCCGACAAATATTAGGCGCGGCGGCGCGTGCAAGGAGTAGTCGGTTTTGGGCGCAATCGTGTGACTCTCAACGCCGTTTGGGATTGCCACAATATTGGCGGGCTGCACGCCAACGGCCGTTAATTCCTGCACAATCTGATTATTCAAAGCGACAAATCGGTCAGCCTGTAGCGCCGTTGGCAGCATGAGGCGGGAAAGCGCCAGTTGTTGGCCGCGGCGCATTTTAAGAATGTCGCTTCCCGCACCACTGTTAGCCAGCTTAACAATCACTTTGCAATTAAACCAGCGCCCGGCAAGCACAGCCGCAAAGGTGTGGACATTCAATCCATGCACGTGAATCAAATCATAATCTGCGCGCCGCCGCCAGAGGAACCAGATGAGGGAAGCGATGTACAAATAGCCGCCGAATTTGCGCAACCCTTTTATGCCAAAAAACTCCCACAAAGTCTGGTTCCGAAAAACGGGAATACCGTCGATGATCTCTTGCTGCGGCGCGCCGCGATACCACCAACCGGTCACCAGTTCTACCTGAACGTCTTGCTGCTGCAACGCCTGCGCCAATTTGTGCGCCTGCCTTTCGGCGCCGCCAACCCAGGGATAAAACAATCTGACCACCATCATGACCCGAACAGGTTGCTCGCCCGCCGGCGGGCTTGTGGCCCACTTGATCTGCTCTAACTCCGCGGCATGATTTAAAGCCCAATCGGCCTGCTCGAATCGTTTTTGCGCCGTTTTGAGACGGTTTAGATCGCCAAAATCATGGTAGTTTTGCCAGGATTGCACCGCACCGCGCAGACGGTAATATTGCCAGACCTGCGGCAGATAATGCCATTCAGCTTCACTTAAGGGGTTTACGGCCTGATAGGCGCTCAAAAAGGCGCGTCCGTTCTCCAATCCCATGCGCGCAAGCACAATCACCAGATCAACCAGGCGCCACTCAATGCGCGCCAGTTCAAAATCATGCACGGTAACTGCGCCGTCGTGCTGAAACAGCAAGTTGTGGAGGCCATAATCCCCATGAATCACCTGACGCGGCAGTCCAGCGGATTGTAACGTCTCCTCAAGCCGGATTAATTGATCGTGGGTCGCGCCGCTCATTTCGATGAGCCGGTGGGTATAAACGCTTGCCTGCGGATCAGAGACCGTCTGGGGCTGCCGCCGCAGCAGATCTAACACATTGAGGTGCCAGTCAATATCGCGCTGGCGGTCGAGCGTGTCGGCTGCAAAACCAAGGTGATGCTGACCCTGGGGGACAAAGCCGCTCATCGCCTGGTGGAAGCGGGCCAGGGCGGCGCCGGCCAGGGCGATCAGTTTTTGACGCTGCGCGAGCGGCATGTAATAGCCGGTGTAATTATCGCCTGCTACAAAATCAAAAAGCGCGTAGAAACGGCCGTTTTCCTTCACCAACGAGTTCCCGTTCAAAGTCGGATTGAGGCGCGGCGCAGGAAAATCAAGCGATTCCAACTGCTTCAAAATCGCATGTTCATACACAATGGCTTCTTCCTGCCAATTCCCACGATACTGTTTGAGCACCTTTTTGCCGGCGCCGGTCGGCGTGACAATGTTACGGTTGCGCCAGCCAAAAGAGAGGTTGCGCGGCGCGCCCGATTGGGTTAACCCATATTGGCGCAGAACCCAATCGACCTGCTCCAGGTCAATTTCCGGGGCATTCAGGCGCGCTCGTATATACTGTACCAGACGGCCAGGACGCGGAATGCGCCAGATGCGCACAGGTTTAGGTGCGGCCGAATAGAACATCAGGCTGCCTGTAACTCCCTGACGCCGCCGGTGATCGCCGGCGCCTGATCCATCTGGCAGCGCAGAGCCGCGCGGGTCACGTCGAGATTGTCACCGCCGTTATCGACTTCAATCATTGTCCAACCTCTCTGTTTAATATGTTCGACCGCCCAGCCAACAATTTGGTGGGCATTAATAACAAATTGCGTAATTTCGGCCGGTTCTTTTTCTTGAAAGCGCTGCCACAAGCCCCGGTTGTAAATACGCCTTTCGCACACCTCCCACGGCGCCTGCACAAAAATCACCAGGTCGGGCTGCGGCAGCAAATCCAGATAGGCCAGAACTGGCGCTTTTTGAGGCGTTTCCACAGCGGATGCAAAATGCTGCACTACCCGGTGAACAAACCCTTCGTCGAAAAGCAATACCTCATCGCGGCGCGCCTGCGCTTTTAAAAATTCATAGCTGCCCAACAGGTGAAAAAACCAGGGCAGCACCTTACGCTCGCGCACACCCGCCTCAGCCGGCCGCTGTTTTTGGGAAGCGAACACTTCGCGCACAAGCCGGGGATGATGGGCCATAAATTTGAACCGGTAAAACCAACTTTGCAGATAAAATTGCCGCCATAGCAACGGCCGTTGCCATTCAGCCGGCGCCAGATGGCGTATGAGTTTGCCACCCACTGTTCTGCCGGCAAAAGGGCGCGCCGCATCAACGACGGTGTACGCCTGCAAATCCCGTTCATGAAAATAATCAATCACGGTCGACAAAAAAGTGGTTTTGCCTGCGCCTGGCGGGCCAATAAACTCAATAATCATCATAATCTCATGCGCTAAATAGACTCACAGCAGCTGCCATACGGCCTGTTTAAGCTGGTTTAAAACTTGCTCGAACGGAAGATTGGCGTCAAAACGCTGTAAATCCCCGGTTTCAGATGCCCGCTCTGTCATTGCCGTGAGGTACTCAATTTTGGCGGCAATGGCGTCACGGCTGTGGTCGGGCTTACGCGCCAGCGACACGTCAAGGGAAACGTCTAAAAAGAAAAAATGATCCGGCGGCTGAATTTTTTGATATAGTCGCTGTTCTGCTCTGGCAAGCGCGCGCGTCACGCGGCCGGATTCATCGTCGAGGAGCAGGTAAATTTTGGGGCCGTCCAGCGGCGCTTCCAGCGGATATCTATCAAACAGCACGATGGCTTCGCAGGCGGCCAGCTTTTGGCCGGCCCGGTAGCGCCGGTAACGATCAAGCCCTATTGAAAGATGATGGCAGTTGCGCAAAAATTGCTGCGCCGTCTGCGCCGAACGTACAGACAGGCTGTCCTCTCCCAACGAGCGGCTGAGTGCGCGCTGGCTGCGGCGGGCAGCTCTAAAGAGCAAGTACAGATTTTGGCTGCGACGCGAGGGCTGTTTGCTGCCCAAATAGATGCAGCGCGAGGTCACTTTCCAGGAGAGCCAGGCGTTAATCTGGCTGCTCATGGTGGACTTTCCCGCGCCGTCAGCGCCAATTATCGCCAATGTTTGACCACCGCTGTGCGGCGTCATTTTTTGGCTCGGCTCTGATTTCAGAAATGATTTTCGCCTGCGCCACATTTCGCGGAAATATTTAAGGGTAGTGGGGAAACGGCCGTTGCGCTGATAAGGCCGTAGGGCTTGGCGGGCAGATTGACGAAGCTGGTAAAGCCGGAAACCGTCTCGAGGGCTGGAAACGGCCGTTTCTAAAAATCCCACTACCACATCCGCAGGCACAACATCCTCAATTTCTGTGAGCTTTGTCATCACCTGCTCAATGGATGTTTGCGCCAAAAGCCAATCGGTTTCTTCCAATACGGCCCGCGACAAACCGGGTGACCGTATTGAAAGTAGATCTTTAATCACGTCACGGTCGCGGTACTTCAACAGCGCCCGCAGGCTAAACAGAATCAATTCCAATGTTGGCGTAGGTGTTTTGATCCCAAAACGCATTTCTGTCTCATCCAAAAATTGCGTTTCCAGCGGCAGCCGGTAGTTTTTGACAAACTGTTCGCCCAGCACAAGCTGGAAATGGACATGTAGATGAAACAGCTTACCGCTGTGGGGATCAAAGCCCAAATAATTTTCAATCCCGGGATAATCCTTACCGGGCGCCGCCTTGAGCGGTTTAACCTGAAATTCGGTCAGAATGTGCTGGAAAAGCGCGCGCTGTTCTGAATCTACTAGCAGGTCGAAGTCGGTACGGCCGTTCAGTGAAGCCTCTAGTCGAATATTACTTTTCCAATGGCAATAGCGCACGTCCGCCTGATTCAAGGCAGCAAACAATTCACCAACCCTGCCGGGCGTCGTATAAACCTCCTGGAAAGCAACCTGCTTATCAGATACCAACATATGTCTCTTCAAACCTGTACCCGGCCAAAAAATCGAACTGGGCCATTTTCTGCTCAACGCTTTGTATCCATGACGGATCCCACTGCACCAGGCGCCGGCTCACATCTGGCGATGGGTGTAAAATGCCGGCGCATGCATCCAGGTAATCCGAGTCAGCCGCAACACCCAAAAATTCACATACACGCGTCAGCCAAAATCGCGGGTTGTCAATGAGGTCCTCATACCGAACCGCAAACAGATTTTTTTCGTCCAATTGACTGCGCAGTTGCGTCAGCGTGACACAATAGTCAAAATAATGATCAAATGCATTTGCAAAAGAACGTTTGCCGCGCACCATCATAATGCTGATTGGATCAAAAGGATTGCGGATCACATGCAGTATCCGCGTATCAACGCCGGTCATGCGCTCTTGTAATTTGGGCAGCAGCGCAGGCTGTTGGCCAAGCTGCCGTGTTGTCGGCCCGGCCTTGCTGTCACCAATCACCTGCAGTTTCTGAAAACGTCCCTGCCACTGGTTGGGCACGGCAAAAGAATACGGCGTTAAACGCCGCGCTGTGACTCTGCCTTTCAGCGCCTCTCGCTGCGATCCCTTCAGCAAAATGTGAAAAATTTGATCACGACTAAATCCGGCCGCGACATATTGCAATACATCCACTTCATCGGCAAGAATCACATCTGGATGGGCGTCTAAAAGGGAGCCGAGCAGCGTGCCGCCGCTTTTTACATGACCGACGAACATGCAAAATGTGGCCACATCCTCGAAAACGGCCGTCTGCCGGCTGCTTTTGTAATAAGTCGTTGCAAATCGGCGCGCCATATTTACTTTCCGATACGCCCGGCTGCGGAAAAACCTGGCGCCTGCGCCCCATTTGGCAAATTGACGCCAACCGTCAGAATTCACCCAGGAAACCCACCAACGTTCTACTGCGTTCGTCACAGAACCTCCTCCGATTGGTCTAAAGCTGATGTGATATTCATAGGACGAGGACTTAATTTCTTTAACCGCCTGGAGGAACGATTGGGCAAAATACGCAAACTCGATTCACGCGGTGTTAAATTCGGGTACACCATATTCCCAATCAGAGCCAGGGTAATCCACCATAAACCAAGGCCAAAAACAACTCGCATATTCGAAAAGTTGTTCACCACAATAAAAAAGATAATGATAAGCCATAAGAAAAAAAGTAATTTTCGGCTCCAAAATCCTTCCGCAGGAATATTCCGCCAAACTTTGAGTGACAAGAAAAACCAGAACAGCACCGGGGCCATATAAAGAGAGAAACCAACAATTCCTTGTTCCGCAAGTACAGTCAGATAAACATTATGCGAGGCGTGGTCCTTTGTGGCGTTCACAAGATCGCCAACCCGCTCCTGAAACTGTCGATCATACCGGTCGAAGTTATCGTAACCCCAACCAAACAGCGGTTTGGCTTCAAACATGCGATAAGCCGCATAAAAAATGGGCAGCCGGCTTAAGGCTGACTCTTCTGACTGCTCAGAATAAAAACGCCGGTTTGCCTGCTCAATATATTCTGTTGGAAGAATCGGTTGAAACAGAATCAACACAACGACCACGCTTAATCCCAACCGCAGCAGAAGTTTGGGTTCAAAGAAAAACACACCGGCAAGAACAATAAGTCCGGCCAGCCAACTGCCGCGCGAGAATGAAAAGAAGATCATAAAAAAGGCTAAAACAAAGAGTAGAAGGAAACCCAACCGCATCTTTTTTGTCAGACTGACTGTTCTGGCGCTGTGCAGCAGGAGTACGCCGCAAAAAGCCATTGTGGCTGTAAACACAGAGTATGAACCAAGCGATCCGGTTGTTCTTTCGCCAACTCGGCTCAGCCATACTGATGGCAGTATCTGCGGCATAAGCCAGGACAACATCCCAATAATTGATTGGGAGATGAGAATGAAAATCAACACAGGCAGCAGCCAGCGCATTTCTTTTTCGGTTGGCTGGAGAATGCGTACCAAAAAATAGAGACACATCGGAATAACAACGCGGTCATAAAGTAAAAAGCTCGTAGCCGCAACCTGCTGGTTTGAATAAACAATGGACAGCAAACTAATGAGGATATACCCAAACATAGCCAGTTCCGCCCAGCCGGGTCGCGGTAACGGCCGTTTATGCATACCCAGTATTGATCCGGTAACAATCAGACCTAACATCACAATGGGCAAAGCACGGTGAATAATCCAAAAAACATTGCGCGGCAAAATATTTGACTCCACCATAAATGGCGTTAGCAGCAGCCAGAGAAGAAGCCCCCAAAACGGACGGCGGTGTAAAAGAATAAAGATCGGAAAGGCGCATAACAGCACAAGACCAACAAGCCACTGCTCATTTGCAGCCAGGTATGCCAAAATTACGGCCAGGGCAGCGCCCCCCAAAAGAACGAGAATACCAAGGCGGGTATCCATATTTTGGGCCGATATTCGGTTACCTGAATTTGAACGAATCAGTGACATCATCCTCACAAAACCTAAGCGCCAGTTTCAGAAACAATTCTGTAATCCGGCAAGGCGCGACCCGTCTGATTATTGATGAAATATCGCGCGCGCCAGGCCAATAAACGCGCCTGATTCACCGGCCAATCTGTAAAGGTGAACAGGAACCTATCCTGCAAAGAAAGCTGCACAGATTCCGGCGGATAGTCAAAAGTCAGCATCTTTTCACCGGCTTTGTTTTGAATAAAAGCAATCTGGCGCGGCGATAAAACCTTGCGGAAACGGCCGATTGAATCAGTCGAAATGACTCCGGGTTTACGCTGTCCATAAGAACTGTTGCTGCCCTGTTCTCTAAATGATTCGGCGCCGCGCATGGTAAGCATTTGCTCAGTGTACGGTTCATCAACAAAGTCACAAATCTTGCGCAGCGTCTCTTCCGGTTTGGCCGCCAACGTTTCATAGCGCACAATCATATAGCGCGCGGGGTATTTGCTTTGGTTGCGCTGCGCCAGGTCAATCGAAGACAGCCACATCGCCGTACCGGCGCCCACCCCTCCCCGGCGTGATTTCCACCGCGCTTGAACCGAAGCATAGCGGTCACGCGGGTCACGAACCATATGCAGTACCCTGGCCTCTGGATAGGCAGCAAAAATTGGGTCGGCGTACCGTTCCGTATTGAGGGATTTGTCGCCCCAGCGCTGTTTGCCAAGACGCTCGGCATATTGTTCCTCCAGCAGCGCAAACAGATTGGCATAGGTTGGTTCACCTTGCCAAAACGCCTCCCGCAGGCGATCAGCATCCGGGTTTAATTTAACCAGTCGCTTGTAACGCATCATCATGCTCAAGCAGCGCTCAAAGTTTTCCGGCCGGCTCAAGTCGCCATATTGATCGTAGAAGTAAGTCCACATATTCGTTCTGCGGGTCATGGCGATATTGGGATGGGAAGCCAGCAGCGCAAAAATCAGGCTGGTGCCGCTGCGTTCCAAACCGGCGATAAATATTGGGGCGCGTTTCATAATATTTTCCTTACTAAACAAAGCTGTCTATCCTACAAAAACCTGCTCGCCATTATTAATGGCGCGTACGAGAATTTCCGCTATTTCCGGCCGCATAAACCAATGCGGCGGCAGTTTGCCTTTTTGCAGCAATCTGCGCGCCTGCGACCCACTTATCGACAACTTATCGGCCTCGACATAGCTTGAATCTTCAGGGCTGCGATGCACATAACTGCGCATCGATTTTGAGTAATATACCTCGTCAAATTTAACGATTTTGATTCCCAGGTCGGGAAATTGATCAAATATTTTGTGGGAAGCATCAGGCGCATAAAAATTGCCAACCCCGGTATGGTCACGCCCGACCACAAAGTGACTGCAGCCAAAGTTTTTGCGGCACAAGGCGGTAAAAAGCGCTTCGCGCGGCCCGGCGTACCTTGAATAGGTTGAAAATGTGGCAAAAATAACCTTGCTGCGCGGATAAAAACATTCAATCATTTTTTCATAACTTTGAATGATGTATTTTGGATTGAAATCTCCCGATTTCTTTTTGCCAATCACCGGATGCACCAGCAAACCGTCGCAGTTTTCCGCTTCCATGGCTCGAAGTTGAATGTATTCATGTCCTTTGTGGATGACATTGCGAGTATGAAAACCAAGCACCTTCGCCCAGCCGCGCTCATCGAACAGCCGCCGCAACTGCCGGGGCGTCAGTTCATATGCTTTGGTTTCAGATTCTCTGCGCTTGATTAAATCAACCTTGCCCCCCAAGAGAATGGGATGCATCTGGTTGACCATACGCACGCCTGGATGATCAAGTTGGGTGGTTCCGTACATTTTGAACGCCATCGCTTCTTTATCGAAGGTGTATTTTTCCTCCAGATAAAGCAGCGCCATAACTTTCCCGTGTTCGTCACTTAATCCAACTTCATCCCCAATTGATAAGCGGTTGGCAATATCCTGGGGCACATCCAGAATTATTGGTATGGGCCAGATGACGCCGCTCGCCAGCCGCATTCGATCTAAAACTGAGTGGAAATCTTGCCGCCCCATAAACCCTTGCAGCGGGCTGTAGGTTCCAATAGCAATTTGTTCAACCTCCATTTGTTTGTTTAGATCCAATCGAACTGCCGGCAGGGAAGCAATATCCTTTCTTTGATCCGCATTGCATAAAACCCGGCTGACCAATTTACCGCCATGCGGCTCAATCAGGTTCGAGGACACATTGAGATCCAACAAATAGTTTGTGGCGCTGAGCGCCTGGATAAAACTATTTTCTTGCTGCTTAAACTGGGCGCCGTTTACTGTCAGTTCGGCATGCTGAATCAGCTTGTTCAACATATTGATGCATTCCATGGGGTATTTGCCAACGGCCGTTTCCGCAGCCAACGTCAACCCCAGCGCCCCATCCACAATCGTGCTGATTACATCATGTACTTCCGCGCGGGTGGGCTTCATTTTTTCAACCATCGTTTCCAACAAATTAGTCGCCACAAACACGCCGCGTCCACGCTTTTTAGCCTTACTAATAATAATCTTTTGCGTAAAGGGAATTTTCTCGACCGGAATTTCTTTACTCAGATCACCGCGATCAATCAAGATAAAATCTGACTTTTGAATAATATCATCCACATTTTCCAGCGCATCCATGCATTCTATCTTGGAAATGATCTGCATTTTGTGACAAGTTATCTCTCTCACAGCGTCAACCGCCGCGCCGGAACGAATAAATGATACCGCAATATGTTCGATCCCTGCGCGCAGCCCAATCTCAATCGATTGCAAATCTTTCTCAGACAGCACGGGCAGATCGAAACGTTTTTCCAAAACCGGATCAATCACCACAGCCTTATTGCGGCCGATAAAACCACCCGTAATTGCTTTTGTGGTTATATAGCCCTGCGACGCGGTAGAAATGTCGGTAACGCGTAAAATAAGGGTATCAAAATCTATGTGGATCAAATCTCCTTCTTCTAGCTGTTGCAACACATTGCCCGGACGTATGCAAAGTTCTTTTTCATTGCCCACGATTTGTTCGGCGCGAATAATTATTTCGTTGTTTTCATCAAAATGAATAATGTCGCGTTCCAAATCGCCGGTACGAATTTGTGATCCTTCGGTATCAATAATGAACGGAATGCCGACCCGCTTGGACATCTGGATAAAATATTCCAGGTCGGAAAGAGTGGAATGAGACATGTTGATTCTGACAAAATCAACCCCTTTGTCCTTAATTTTTTTCAGATCAGCTTCCGTACCTGTCGCTGGACCGAGCGTGACAATGATTTTTGTACTTTTCTCTACCATTACTCTTTACTCTCCATATCCCAAACGCGCAGCGTATCATCATCGGAA
Source organism: uncultured Chloroflexia bacterium (assembly GCA_963701435.1). GTDB lineage: Bacteria > Chloroflexota > Anaerolineae > Promineifilales > Promineifilaceae > JAACFF01. The sequence continues at coordinate 59,301 of CAVPAL010000010.1, forward strand.
GCGGTCGCCAGGCGCAGCCCATCCGGCGACCAGGCCACCCCTCTGGCAAAATCGCTGTGGGCATTGATCGTTTGCAGCAGTTTGCCCGTGGCGGCGTCCCAAATGCGCACGCTAAAATCGTTGGAGCCAGATGCAAGTTGGCTGTCATCCGGCGACCAATCCACACTTCTGACCGAATGGGTGTGGCCGGTCAATGTTCGCAGCAGGTCGCCGCTTTCAGCATCCCAGATACGAATCGCGCCATCGTCGGATGCTGAGGCCAGGAAACGGCCGTTATTCGACCACGCCACGCTCCGCACATCAGCCGTATGCCCTTCCAATGTCTGTAACAAAGTCCCATCTTGCACATCCCAAATTCGCACCGTGTCATCCACAGAACCGGAAACCAGCCGTCCGCCGTCCGGCGAGAAGGCCACCGACATCACATGATGTGTATGCCCCTCAAACTTGTGCAGCAGTTCTCCATCGGCCGCGCGCCAGACAAAGACCGGGCTGCGCCTGTCGATCAAGAAAACCTCACGCTTGACGCCGGCCGCGGCCATGCTGCCATCCGGCGACCAGGCCACGCTCGTTACCGGCGCGCCGGCCTCCACGGTTTGCAGCAGCTCCCCGCTGGCGGCGTCCCAGATGCGCAGCGTACCGTCATCGGCGCCTGTCGCTATCCGGCGGCCATCCGGCGACCAGCGCGCATCGGCGGCGTCGCTTGCATGCCCTTGCAGCGTCAACAAACGCTGTCCAGCAACTGCATCCCACACGCGCACCTCGTTATTGCCCATGCTCGTCACAAGTTGGCTGCCATCTGGCGACCAATCCACGCTGCGGACATTGAGAATGTCATCCTCGCCAACAACCAGCAAGGCCTCGTCCACACGCAGCGAAGATGTTTCCGCTGAGGTTTGATCTGCCTGCGAGGCATAGGTAGCCGATTCACCGCTGCAACCAGCCAGCAACAGCATTCCCAGCCCCACAATAATCAACACGTTCATTCGGTAGCCTGCTTTAATCAATCAAGCCTCCTGCATCAAACCAGCATAATAGGAATCTGTTACCCGGCGGGATGGCACAGTTCGACCTTTTCTATCGCGAATCTTTCTAAGCGTGTTTTTGTATGACATGCGCGCCAGGCCATTTGGATAAGCAACCAGATAGAACGAGAGTCGATCCCCCAATGAAAAATCAACCGGATCCAACTGGTAATCAAATGCAGCCATTTCGCGTCCGGCGCACGCTTGAATGAACGCAATATCCCGTTTAGAGATCACCTTGCGAAAACGCCCGATGGAGCGGGTCGAAATTTCGCCGGGGGCGTAATTTTCAAACGAGCTGTCCCCGCCCTGTTCCAGATGCTCCGGCGCGCCCTGCATGGCGAGCATCACGGGAAAATAGGGCTCCCCAATAAAGTCGCAGACCTGCCGCAATGTTTCAACCGGGCTGCTGGCAAGCGATTCATAGCGCACGACCATGTAATGGTCAGGATAGCGCTGCAAATTTTGTATGGCTGCTCTAGTGGAGGCCAGCCATTTACTGGTCGCGGATGCGACGCTGGCGTTATATTTTTTTTGTTCTGAAGCGTAACGATCGCGTGGATCGCGCACAACCTGAATCATTTTTGCGTGCGGTATTTCCGCAAAAACCTGGTCGGCATGGTGTTCCGTGTGCAGTGACTTGTCACCCCAGCGAGACCGGCCAACCTGCTCGGCATAATGTTCGTGAATAAGTGAAAATAAACGCCCATACGTTGGCGGCCCTTGCCAGAATTCACGGCGAATGCGCGCAGCATCCGGCTCAAGTCGGGTGACGCGCCTGTAGCGCAGCAGCGCTTCCAAACAATTCTCAAAATTGTCCGACTGGCTCAAATCTCCATACTGATCATAAAAATAGCGCCACATATCGGTGCGCTGTACCATCGAGATGTGGGGATGTGAAGCCAGCAGAGCATAGAGTAAACTTGTGCCGCTGCGGTTTGGGCCACATACAAATATGGGGGATTGTTTCATCAAGTTTCTCCTTGTAAATAGGCGCCTACATGTCTGGCCCGCCAGGCGTTCCAAACGGCCATTCCAGCCCGGTTTGCCGGCCAATCAACCAGGTAAAACATCAAACGTTCAGCCAGCGAAAAGTGAATCGGCTGCAAATTGTAGTCAAGAGCGCGCATTTCCTGTCCGGCGACCGTTTGGGTGAAAGCTATTTCCCCTGGTGACAGAGTTTTATTGGATAGGGAGGTTTCAACCAACCCATCCGTATCATCTGAAGCTGCATTTGCAACCACCAGCATCTCCGGCGCAAAATTTTCATTTAAAAAAACACAAATTGCGCGTAATGTTTCTTCCGGCTCTGCAACCAAGGCTTCATACTGCACAACTTTGACATTCTGCGGATAACATTGCAGGTTGCGGCGCGCCAGGCTGGCTGAAAAAAGCCACCTGGCCGCCGCCCAGCCCGCCTTGCCCTTGCGGCTGCGTGAAACGCCCGTCGACGCTACGTAACGCGCGCGCGGATCGCGCACCATTTGAATCAATTTAGCATCTGGAAAAGCAGCAAAAATTACGTCAGCAAAGCGCTCTACAAAACCTAACTGATCGCCCCAGCGCGGTTTGCCCAAACGTTCGGCGTGGTGAGTATGGAAAAGCGCAAATAGGCGCGCGTAGGTCGGCGCACCCTGGCGAAATTCGCTTCGAATACGTTCAGGCTGCGGCTGCAGCGCCTGAATGGGCGCGTGCTGCAGCATCGCTTCCAGACAGCGTTCAAAGTTAGCCGGCTCGCTTAACACGCCATAACGATCATAAAACCGGCTCCACATCGATGTGCGGCGCGTCATGGCCAGATTTGGATGGGATGACAGCATCAACCGCAGTGGTGTTTTACCGGTATGCGCCAATCCGCCAATGAATACGGGTCTTTCTGAGGCCGCCATCAGGTTGTCTCCAGTTGGTTGTTCACCGCAGCCGCGGTATCTACGATCATTCTTTTACCTGGGGTACGGCCAAATTGACCCGGCAGGTTGTGCTGCACTGCTTCAACAAAGCGCCAGGCTGCCAGGCGAGAAAACTGACTGGGCCAGGCGCGCACGACAAAACGCAGCCAATCTGCGCGCGTGAATTGGGTGGGTTCCATAACGTAGTCATAGGCTTGCATTTTGCGCCCGGCGTGTAACTGCATAAAAGCGAGTTCGTCGGATGGAATTTTGCCCCGGAATCGGCCGATATATTCAGGGGACACAGGGGTTTGATCGGGAGACAGGGAACGGCCGTTTACCAGCCGGCTGCGATGTTTGGGTGCGCCCCTCATTGCCAGCATGTCGGGATAAAATGCCTCATTCAAAAATTGACACACGTCCCGCAATGTCTCTTCAGGCTGCGCTGTCAATGACTCAAAGCGCACAATCTTGTATTGGGTGGGAAACTGCTGCAAATGACGTTCAGCCAATCCGGTCGAATAAAGCCAGCGCGCCGTTGCGCCACCCGCGCGACCTTTGCCGCTCGGCCAGCGCGCAAGAGAAGCCTCATACCGATCGCGCGGGTCACGGATCATGTGGATGATCTTCAGATCAGGATATGCCGCAAAGAGCAGATCGGCATAACGTTCAATCAGGCCGGTTTGGGCGCCCCAACGCGGCTTACCTTCTCGCTCGGCAAAGTGCATCAGGAACAGCGCAAAAAGGCGCGCATAAGTAGGCGGCCCCTGCCAAAACTCGCGGCGAATGCGTTCGGGGTCTGGCTCTAGAAAGCGCACATGTTTGTAATGCAGCATATCGTTCAGGCAGCGTTCAAAATTATCTCTCCGTCCCAAATCGCCATATTGCCCGTAGAAATAGGTCCACATATTAGAACCAACGGCCGGAATGGCAATATTCGGGTGTGATACCAAAAAAGCGCGCATCGTCGTTTTACCGGAGCGATCCAGACCGCCTATATAAATTGGCCCACGTTTCATACAAATAATCTCCTAAACAACAAGCGTTTATCCTAATCTGGCCCGGTCAGGCGGGGCGCTCTCTGTTCAATTTGGCGCGGCTGCGCGTAAAGACGCCGGTGATTTGTCTAAAAAACCGTGAAAATACAAATTTATCTTCGGGCGCCAAACCCAAGACAAAAAGAAGGCCCCCATAAACCCCCGTGACAACGACGATGTGCAATATCGTGATGATCAGCGCGTTTTCCGCCGGCAAAATAAAATTCATCAACTCAAAACTGAGTACGGCCGCCAGCGCGGCAATTACCGGCTTGAGAAATGTGCGATTGTAGGGCTGCATTTGCAACAATAACCAGACTTCAATCACGCGCAGCAGATTTACGCTGGCTGTGGCGATCAAAGTCGCCGTCGCAGCGCCTAACACGCCCCACTGCGGAATAAGCAGCAAGTTACAGGCCAATAAAAGTCCAACCCAGAGTATTGAATTGAACATTTTAACTTTAGTGTAGCCGGTCATGTCGACAATAGAGCCGCATATACCGGTGCCGGCGTTGGCTAATTCGGCAAAGGCCAGCACAATAAGCGCTGTGGCGCCGCCTACGTAGCTGCTGCCAAAGATCGACAAAATTTGGGAGGGAAAGAGCACCATAACCAGGAAAATGGGCAAATTAAACATGAAGGTCCAGCGGGTAGCGGTCTGGTAAAGCCGGCCCATTTCGGCCATTTTTTCCTTGCGATGCAGGTCGGCCAAAATCGGTTTGACTGAGGTGATGATGGATAAATAGCTGATTCGGCCAAGCAGGTTGACCTTGCTGACGATCGAAAAAACCCCGACGCTTAACACGGTGCTAAATGTGCCCAGCAAAATTGTTTGCAGGTTTTTGCGGAATTTTGTGAGCATCCCGGTCAACCAAAAAGGAATTGAAAAGGTGATGATTTCCCGAAATTCGCGCCGCGCCTGACGAAACGGCCGTTTAAAGGAAAAATGTCTGTGCAATAAATAAATCAACGCCACCGTGGCCGCTAATTCTGATATGCCAAATACAATACTGGCGACAAATACGTCCAGCCCGATAATCAACAATATTCCGATCAAGATCATGCGGATCACAAACTGGATCACATTTTCCGCCAGCGCGGAAAGGTCCATACGCTTAAAGCCGCGCGCGGCAGCGACCAAAATATTGCTCAAGGTTAGAACGGGAAGGAAAAGGCTGAATAATTTCAGCAAGGGCGCAAGCTGGGGTTCGTGGAAAACAAAATCGGCAATCGGCTCGGCCAGCAGGAACAAAACAAACCCTAACAGCACGCTCAAGCAGGCGCTGATGCCAATACCAATTTGCAAAGTCCCCCAGACGGCTTCCTCATCCCGTTCACCATTTTGCATGGCCACATAACGCACCAGGCCATCATCCATACCTAACGAAGCGATACTGGCGACAATAACAGCAGCGCTAATTGCCAGGTTGTACAGGCCATAATCTTCCGCCCCCAGCAGGCGCGCCAGCATGAAGGCAATCACAAAACGGCTGGCAAATTCAAACAGCCTGCCCGCCGCCAGAAAACTGCCTCCTTTGGCAGTCTGGAGCACATTGCGCTCAAAAGATTTGGTTTTCACTTTGCCTGCGTTATCTGGTTGGCGTGTCAATTTCTTACCTGCCTGCTGCACCGATCTGATGCTTTGTTAGGCTAAACAATTGCATTTGTCGTCGCGGCGCGCACACTGGCGCATTCCGGCAAAATGCACTAATTATTCAAAAAATGGCGCAAACGACCTATTTCGCAAACTGTTCGGTGAGATCGCCTGTTAACAAATTCTTTTTGCTGGAAATGGTTTTTTCTGACTCCTTAAGCGCCTCGGCTGCCTGCGCCAACACATCATTTTCACTGATGACTGCGTCGTTGGTTACTGTTGTAATGCCGGTCAAACCATAGATAGTAATGCCTCTGCTGCGTCCGATATCATCTGCGGATGGCAGCCCGGCTTTTACCCGCAAGATTTCCAACCCGGATTGGGCGCCGTGTCTGGAAATGCCGGGCAGCAGCAATCCAAAAGTATCCTGACCCACATACGCCAACACATCTTCATCACGCACGTTCGCTTGCAGGTCTGCTGCCAGCTCACGCAAGATTTTGATAGTTGGCTGCGAAAAACCTTTTATCAGACTGTATTGGCCTGCTTTGATAAGCGCAACGGAAAATGGCGCGGTGCTATTTCTGGAACGCGCCAGTTCTTGATGCAGCCTGAGCATAAAATAGGATTTGTTATAGACGCCAGTTTCCGGATCAACGATGTTGAAGTTTGAATCACCCTCCAACGGTTCTTTTAAGTATTCCAGGAGGAAAATCAAGCCCACGCCCAGCAGCAATCCCAACATGGCGCCAATCGCCAGATTGAGTGTTCTATTGGGCCCAACCGGTTTTTTGGGGATTTGGGCGGCGTCAAGCAACTCCAGTTCAAATACTTCATAAAGATTGCTCACGTAAACGGCCGTTTCCCGGCTAATAGCGTCAGTAAATGCACGTACAATGACGGGATTAGGACCCTGCCCCGTGATCTCCAATACATTTGTGCCGGCCACCAACTTGCCCGAGGCTTTTAATCCCTTGCGCTGATCATCCGTCAAACCCAGGCTTTCGATTGCTCGTTCCTTGATCAAATCGCTGTCGGCGACTTCGGCATAAGTGCTGTTGATCTCGATCCGCCGGCTGAGCGTATCAACCGCCTTCACAAACTCTTCGGCATTCGCGGAAAAGGAGGAGCGCGGGCGAATGACAAAAGTCGTTTTGGCCTCATACACCGAGGGCTGCCGGCTCACAAAAAAGAAGGTGATCAGCAGTGTAAAAAGAGTCGCCGCCAACACAATCCACCATTTGCGCATCAATATTCTTAAGTATAGTTTGAGTTCCATAGTTACTTCCCGACCTCAGCTAATTGCACCACGCTGCCAGGTTCCAACCCATATGGGAATTTACCAACCTGGTTGGATACAACTTCACTGCCGCCAACAACTGCTTTTACCTTATAAAAATAAATGTTTTGATCTGCGCCTGCGCCCGTATCAGAGTGGCTCATGGGACCTTCAGAGGTCGGCGCGGCAATATTGGCCCTTTGCTCCGCCCCCAGATCACCCGGATTAAAATAGGGTATGCTGCTGCGCCACACTTCATAAGCGGCGTTTGGCAAGGTATGTTCCCACTCCAACTGCACGTTATCGCCCGCCAGAACAATACTCACGAGCGGCGCAACGGCCGTTGGCGCCGGGTTAACCGTAATTGTGATTTCATCAGACACAATCAAGTCGCCATCATCCGCCGTCAGACGCAGCACATACTCACCGTCGGTTGGGAAAACGGCCGTTGTGTCTTCAACATTCGGTGTGCCAAATGTAACAACGCCCGGTCCACTGACCTGGCTCCAGGTAATTGTCACCAACCCTGGCAGACTGGGTAAGCCATCATCCGTTACCGTGCCGTCCAGGGCCGCGGAAGCCGGCAGCGTAATTGTCTGGTCATCGCCTGCATTGACTTGCGGCGCTGCGTTTAACAAGGGGAAAGACAGCTCGCGCAGCTTGCCATCATTGTCTTCATCAACCCCGCGCTCAACAATATAAAGATGTCTGTCGGTCGGATTCCCGCTTGCCGGCGCATAGGCCAGACCCGCGGCCTTATTGCTTTCTGCATCCGTGATGTCAATATAACGAATTAAAACGCCATCCCTATCAGTTTCGGCAATAATTTCATCGCGGCTGCTGAGTACATACAAATGACCATTGTCAGGGTTAAATTCGATGCCTTCAGGATCGCGAATACCCATACCACCCACATCAAATTGTGTAATCACATCATCACTGCCATAACCTTCAAAGGTACCGTTTGTTCCAGGATCAATTTCATAAACCTCCGCAGCCACGCCATCAACAACAAATATATTTCCCTCCCAGTTATCATAGGTGACGCCTTCCGGATCCATGCCCTGTGGATTGGGATAGGGCGCGAAATGGGTCACAGTATCATCTGAGGTGTTGTAAAAAGTGTCCGCGCCGGGATTCAATTCATGCACACCCCGCATTTTGTAACCACTGCTGTCGCCGCCGGTGTCGTCGCTGAAGAAAAGGTGTCTGTTACCAGGGTTAAAGGCAACATCGGTTGGCTCATCTGAGAAAAAACTGACGTCGTCAGGGCAATCAGGCAGGGTCACATACGTATTGAGCAAGCTGCCTGTTAAAGAAAATTCAAATACATTAACACAGTCAAAGAGGGCAATCTCATTAATTTCACTGTCGCTGGCCAGCAGCGTACCTGCATCTGACAGGTAAGTCAGACCGGCCGTATCGGTGCTGGGAGGAGAAATCAGGCTTAAATCTGTCGTATTGACCAGCGTGGCATTATCGGTAGGCACATTTACGGCCAGGGGTATGAACGGGGCCATGGACAGTTCCACAATCTGCCCTTCTGACGCGCCGGCGTCAATGATCGTAAGGCTATTATAGGCGGGATCATCGGTGGGATCGGCGCTGGGCGTCAGCGTCACAGTCTGTGGTGCGGTCAGATCAAAACCTGCCAGAATCAATGAAGAAACAACATCGCCGGCCTGGTTAACTTCATATGCCTTTTCTTCCGTTGGGCTTAAGAGGAAAAAATGGCCGGTGTCTGGGTCAATTGCCAATCCTTGCAGCAACACGTTGTTTGCAATCGCCAGGTTGGTGCGTGAGATGGCGCGGTTGGTGAATACGGCCGAATCCTCATAACGATGGCGCGCAGGCGGCTCAATCGTCACAATCTGGTTTCCGTCCAGGAAGAATAAACGGCCGTCCGCATTATCAATTGTCATACCGCGCGGCGCTTGCAAACCGTAATGATCTGCCGGAACGCGCGTAATTGTACCTGTGTCAGGATCAATCTGAATTAATTCTTGCAAGCCAGGATGATAAAATAAAATCTTATTGGCCGGTCCATCAAAAGTCATATTCAAAACATCAACTAGATTAGGATTTACAACCCGGCTTCTTATAGGTTCGCCAGAAGAAGTCATCAAAACCGCTTTCATAGGCCCACTTTCGGGTGCATCCAGCACAACAAAAAAGTCCAGACCTGTAAAATAAGCCAGCCCAACCGGGTTAGATAAACCCATGTCGTCATTATCAAACCGCCTGCCTTCCGTAAGCGGCGTTACATCCTCCTGCGCAAAAAGCAGGCCGTCTAATCTGGAAACAACAAATATCATTGCTATTAACAGCAGAAAATATTTCAAATTGGCTCCCTTCAAATTAATTGGTTTCATGTATGCCTCTCCATTGAAGGGCTATTCTGATAATGACAACATGGGGCAGACACACATAGGTCTACCCCTACAGAAATTGATGAACTATTCACCGGCAGCAATCGGAAAATCAAATTCACCAACCACATTGGAGTCGTTCGATTCAGCGTTGCAGCCATTCACACCACGCACGAGGTAATAATGATTCTCCGTCACCGTACCAACAGCGCCTGAATCTTCATACAGCGTGACGCCGCTGCCTAAACTGGCTGCCAGGGTAAACCCGGCGTAGGGCGTTGTGCTGTGCAAGACGGCGTACCCGTTACCATTGGCCGCGTTATCATCCCAGGTTAACCGCGCCATCGTTTCATCTACCGTATCTACCGCTATCGCAACCACCGGCGCGACGGGCTGTGGAATCGTGCAATATTCAATATGCAGCAGCGGCGCGCCGGCTTCGTCTTCATTGGCTTCGCCTCCATTAAAGGACCAGGCCACGCGCTTACCTCCGCCATCGATGATTGTCACAATCGAGTTCCCAGAGGTCCAGCCCGGCCGGTTGACCAACTCCTGAATAATTGGGGCGAGGTCGGAGGTGCGTTGCGCAGGGCCAGAGGCATTGATTGTTTCCCATGGCTGCGGCGACCAGGATACGGCCGCTGCCGTTTTTGGCCGGCCAGTAATGTTATTCGCCGTTGCTGTGAAAGTGCCTGGATTATCTGCTGCTTCTCCTTTCACAGTGAGCATCGTAAATACCGTGTCAGTTTCAGCAGCTTTAAATTGAACATACGCATCCAGGATGGTGGCGTCCGGTGGAACTTCGATGCCGTTAAAGCGAATCCCAACCGTTTGCAGATCACCTTGCAACTCTACCATTTCTAGTTTTTGACTATTAAGTTTTACCTCGCCCAAAGATGCCTCTTTGGCGTCATCGGATTTGGCATCCACCCGTTGTTCACGCGTGAGTTCGCCATTTGGCCCCACGACAATTATGTCAACATCATCGCTGGTAACCCGGTCGCCGTCATCGGCAGTCAGACGCAGCACGTAATAACCGTAAGCCGAAAAGCCGGCCGTAGTGTCCACCGCCGAGGCGTCGCCAAAGGTTACCGCGCCTGGACCGCGCTCCATGCTCCAGGTTATTGTGACGTTCGCGGGCGGACTGGGCAGGCCTTCGTCATAAACCGTGCCATCTAAGTTGGCGGTATTACCGAGGTTAATTTGCTGGTCTGGCCCCGCATTTACGTAAGGAGGCACATTAACCGGGAAAGAAACTTCGTACATCTTGCCGTCATTTACGGAGTCGATACCACGGGCAACAATATAAAGATGATTCTCGGCCGGATTTGCGCTTGAGGGCGCATAGGCCAGGCCGGACGGATTGACCAGCGGGTCAACGGTTAGATCGGCCAGGGGCGTTAAATCCAAATATCTGAGCAGCGTCCCATCGGTCAGGGTTTCGGCAATCAGCGCATCCGTGCTGGAAAGAATATACAAATGGCCGTTGTCAGGGTTGAATTCAATCCCTTCCGGGTCGCCGATTCCCAGGGCAGTTGTGTCAAACATCGTGATAACATCATCAGTACCGACGCCATCAAAATTTCCGTTTGGTCCCGGCTCGATCTTATAAACTTCCTCACCCAATCCATCTACCACATAAGCGTGGACATTCAAGCTGTCAAACGCGGCCCCTTCGGGATCGGCGTTGGTTGAGGGGTTCGTCAACGCAAAAGTGGTAACAACATCATCCGAGGTGTTGTAGTTGGTGTCCGGACCGGGATCCCATTCGTAAACACCCCGAAAAGTGGAACCTTTATCATCACTGATGAAAAGGTGTCTGTTACCGGAATTAAAGGCGACTCCGGTTGGCTCATCCGAAAAATTTAGCAATGGCGGGACGAGACATTCGGGCAAGGTCACATATGTGTTGAGCAGGCTGCCTGATAAATTTAGTTCATACAGGTTGGCACAGTTGAAAAAGCCGGTTTCATTTACCTCACTGTCACTTGCAAGCAGCGTGCCTGCATCGGAAAGGTATGCCAGACCGGACGTATCCGGGCTGGGAGGAGAAATCAGGCTCATGTCCGTGATATTGACCAGCGCAACGACATCATTGGCGACAGCCGCCGCAGGCTGGTTGGCGGGCGTCATGGAAAGCTCAACGATCTGGCTGCCAGACGGCGCGGCGTCGATTACAAAGAGATTCATCACGGTGGCGTCATCAGTTGGATCGCCGCTGGGCGCAATCACCAAAGCTTGCGGCGCAGTGAGACCCAGGCCGGCAAAATCGTAAACGGCCGTTATCCGGCCAGCTTGCGACAGGGCATAAATCTTTTCTGCCGAGGGGCTGAGAACATAGAGCTGTCTGCTAACTGGGTGCAGCGCCAATCCTTGTGGGCTGCTGACGCCCTGCGCAGCCAGATTGATGCGTAAAATTGCGTCCGGTTGGGAAACGGCCGTATCCGTCAAACTGATTCGTACAAGCTGATTGCCATCCACAAAAAACAGGCGCCCACTTTCAGCATCCAGAGCCATAGCCGTCGGATTCTTCAAACCAAACTGATGCGCCGGATAGCGCGCCTCCTCGCCGGAGTCGAGCGCCGCGCCCTCTACCGCCGGCGTCACCTGCACCAACTCTTGCGCGTCAGAATCCATAAATAACAGTCGGTTTGTGCCGCTGTCATAAGCCATGATTGGCGCCCCGGCCGGCGATGAGTGCCATTTCATTGTGCTGATTCTTTCCTCAAAGGGCGCCACACCTACAATATTGGATTGCCTGCCGGCGGGCGCATCCACCACAAAAAACAGGTTTTCGTTAGATGCATACGCCAAACCTACCGGATTGGTTAATCCAAGATAATCATTCTCAAAGGTGCGTACTTTTCGCAGAACGGCCGTAACCTCCTGCGCCACAACACGTTCACCCGCACCGAGCGACAAAATCGTGACTGCAACAAGCAGCAAAACGAGCAACCAGTTACCTCTCCACTGCAATGCTTTCAACATGAGATTTCCCCCTTTATCATCATTACTTGTAAGAGTATTCCAATACTATTTTGTATAAAAGGTGTTTATTGCCTCCGTCGTTCGTAAAATTAAATCCGGCGCCATACCGGGATACATGGGTAGAGAAAGGATGCGTTGGGTGTATTGTTCCGTTGCCGGAAAATCACCATGACCATACGGCAGCTCCGCATAAGCGGGCTGCAAATGGATCGGAATGGGATAATGGATACCGGTCGCCACCCCGGCGGCGGTCAAATGGGCCTGAAGCGCGTCACGATCATCAATCTGGATGACGTAAAGGTGATAGACTGGCTCCACCCCTGGCATAACGTGCGGCAAGGTGATTGGCATATCGGCCAGCAGCCGATTGTAGGCAACGGCCGTTTCCCGCCGTGAGGCATTATTTTCATCCAGCAGCGGTAATTTGACGCATAAAACGGCCGCTTGCAGCGTATCCAGCCGGTGATTATACCCCTTCAATTCATGGACATATTTGTGCGGCTGGCCCAGGTTGCGCAGCAGGCGCACGCGCTCCGCAACGGCCGTATCACTGGTAACAACCATCCCGCCGTCCCCATATGCGCCCAGGTTTTTGCTGGGATAAAAACTAAATGCAGCCGCATCACCCAGACTGCCGGCGCGTCGATCTTTGTAACGCGCGCCATGCGCCTGGCAAGCGTCTTCGATCACCTTTAAATTATGCCGGCGCGCAACCGCCATAATAGCATCCATTTCGGCCGGCTGGCCGTAAAGATGGACGGGAATAATAGCCCGCGTCGCCGGCGTGACGGCGGCTGCTAACAGCGCCGGATCGAGATTGTAGGTCGCGGGGTCCATATCCACGAGTACCGGGCGCGCGCCACAGGCCGAAATGGCAAGCGCAGTCGCAATAAACGTATTGGCGGCCGTAATAACCTCGTCACCCGGTCCAATATCATAAGCGCGTAATATCAATTCCAGGGCTGAATACCCGGAATCCACGCCAACGGCAAAAGCCGCCTCACAATAATCGGCAAAAGCATTTTCAAAATCTTGCACCGACTGTCCTAACACAAAATCACCGCGTGCGAGTACGCCGGAAACGGCCGTGTCAAGCTCCGCTTTATTAGCCTGATATTCGGCCCGTAGATCAACAAATGGGACATTCATCAGATTTAACTCCTATTGCTCAAGCGCGCTGCCATCATGGCGCATCTGCAACTGCATATGATTTCCAGGCCGGCTCCTGCGGAACTGGTCGGCTGTGCTGTCCATTGACGCCACGTGAATGACCCGTTGGAATAGGGACTTGTACACCCATATTCTTTAAAGAAAGCTGGGCAGCTTCAATAATTTCCACTACGCGTAAGCCGCTGTAACCATCTGTCAAAGGCCGCTTGTTTTCGCGAATGCATTCAATAAAGTGTGTGCATTCAACGCGGAGAGGCTCTTCAAAATGAATAAATGGACTGACAATATTGCCGTAATGGTAGGCAAATTGAAAATCTCCATACGTGTCTGTTCGGCGAATTGCCTTAACGCGTTTATCGTACACCTTGATTTTTTCGTGGCTCTCAACATCATCGTAAACGACCATTTTTTTGCTGCCAACGACTGTGACGCGACGCGTTTTGCACGGATCAAGCCAGCTCATGCGAATGTGGGAAAGGATGTTATTCGGAAACATCAAAGTCAAATAAGCAACGTCTTCTACCGTCTTCTGAACACACGCGGCCCCACGGGCAGTTACACTGTGGGGTGTTAATTCTAAAAGGTGAATCAAAATGGAAATATCATGGGGTGCGAGATCCCAAATGACATTCATCGTCGGGTGGAACAGCCCCAGGCTCGCCCGGACTGCGTCAATATAATGTATTTCCCCTAACTCGCCGCTGGTAATCATTTCCTTGAGAACGTGAACAGCAGCGTTATATTCAAACGTGTGTCCAACCATCAAAACACGATTATGTTTTTCTGCTAACTGGATTAAGCGACGTGCATCTTTGCTGTTTGTAGTTAGCGGTTTTTCCACGAGAACATGCAGCCCATTCTGAATGCATTCACTGGCAATCTTATAATGCGTCGCCGGCGGTGTGCTGATGACGACGGCATCAAGACCTAATGTAAAGAATTCACGAAAATCCTTAGTGACAAGATTAATCTGAGGAAAACGCACTTTGATCCTGTCAAGTTGGGCCCGGTCGAGATCCGCCACGGCGCACATCTCGGTATCAGATATTTCAACAAAATTTCGGATGAGATTTGGCCCCCAATATCCGCATCCGATTGCCCCTACTTTTAATTTGTTCATCTTATCCAGCTCCCCTTTTTGATAGAACTACCGGTATTGTTAATAAAATGATCTTCAAATCCAACCATGTAGATTGGTTATCGATATATTCCAGATCAAGCTGTACCATCTCTTCAAATGTCGTTTCGCAACGGCCGCTTATCTGCCATAAACCGGTTATTCCCGGCAAGGCAGCCAACCGGCGCATATGGTTCTGGCTATATTTTTTGACTTCATATGGGATTGGCGGGCGCGGACCTACCAGGCTCATTTCACCCTTGAGAACATTCCAAATTTGAGGAAGTTCATCCAGGCTTGTCTGGCGCAAAATCTTGCCAATGGGTGTAATTCGCGGATCGTCTTTTAATTTGTAGGAATCAGGGGATTTCTTTCCGGGTTGGATAGTCGCCATCCCGGCTTCATCTCCAGCAATATATGCTTCAATATACTGTTTATGGAGTTTGGAATCTGCGTCAACCCACATTGTACGAAATTTGCAAACAGGGAATGTACAGGCCTCCCAACTAACACGGCCGTTTACAATTTTTCGCCTGGCTCCAATCCGTTCTTGAATAAAAAGAGCAGGTCCGGGGCTGGTTAATTTAATGATAATGGCAATAAGCGCTAAAAGCGGCAGCAATAAAAGTAAACTAAATATTGCAATCGTTACATCAAAAATGCGCTTTACTTGATGATATAAAACATCGCGACCAGAACTATTTAGTTCAATACGGTGTAACCAAAACAGTTTGTCAACTTCACCAGATACATCTTGCATCGATAGCCTCCCAAGCTTAAAAGAATTTTAGGTACCAATATGTTTATGCTTGTGTAAAGCGCTCGAGCATTAGGAAGGCTTACAATCCTGTTCGAAACAGTATTAACAAAATTGTAACCCAAACTACACTCAGCTAACGTAACGTTGCTGCAAGCAATTCTTTCTTATTTTCTGTGAGAACTATTGCTCACACAGTTTTTGGGGGTAACGGATTTTCTGGCGGCTGGTTAACCTTGAATCCTAACAAGTCAAATAACGATACGAATTCGATACAACTTGTTATTGTGTTTTCGAGATACGATCATAAACCTCCGATGATCAAGAATCATTGATATGCAGAATTTATCTCGAATTTTGAATCTAGCGCCCTTGTTGAAAAAAATAACAAATAACGACTAGTTCATTTCACTTTGATAGACTTGTGGATTGTCCAATACAGAACCATGAATTTGAATTTTCATCGTTCCGAGAAACAACTATTAATATTTGGTTTTTGTCTTGATAAATAAGCCGAGAACGATGTTTGCATCATTGCTGGACTGAAAAATTAAATCTTCCACTTGATTTTATCCGACCGACTGGTACTGCTAAATCGATCTAAAATCATGATCTGAACCAAATTAGTACATTAGTAATGGCACATCTGTACTTGTTGTTAACAAAATGTTAGCAGAGATTGGTCAATATTGCAATACTTTTCTTTAAATTCGATCTATTTGTCGTACTTTTTCGTGTATAGCTCGACGGCCGTTTCCGCTTGTGGTAAATTTCACAACATGAAAAAGCGAGCCATTCTCTCTGTATACGACAAAACTGGACTGATTGAACTGGCCCAGAAATTAGCTGGATTGGAGTGGGAACTGGTCGCCAGCGGCGGCACAGCGCGCGCGCTGCGTCAGGCCGGCCTGCCCGTTATTGACGTCGCCGTAATCACCGGCGCACCGGAAATGTTGGGCGGGCGCGTCAAAACTTTGCACCCCGTCGTTCATGGCGGCATTCTCGCCCGCGATACGGAGTCAGACCGCACCGACCTCGCCGACCAGGGCATCAGCATGATCGATCTCGTGGTATGTAATCTCTACCCTTTTGAAAAAACCAGCGCCCGACCGGGGGTCACACTGTCGGAGGCTGTAGAACAGATCGACATCGGCGGCGTCACGCTGCTGCGCGCCGCCGCCAAAAATTTCGAGCGCGTCATCGTCGTTTGCGATCCGCAAGATTACACAACCATTTTGGATGGGTTAAGCCGCAGCGGCATTGCGGCTGCCGGCCGTCGCAATCTGGCCATTAAGGCATTTGCCCACACCCGTGATTACGATACAGCCATCACCGCTTATTTAGAGAATCTGGCATAGGTACGCAGCACGAACTTCGTAAAACCATCAATTCACACAGAGCACCGGGTCCGACAATCAACATGAAAAAAGAAATCGAACTTCGTTATGGCATGAATCCGCACCAAAAACCGGCGCGGCTGTTTGTAAATCGAGGCGCTCTCCCACTTCAAATAGTGAATGGCGCGCCTGGTTTTATTAATTTATTGGATGCGCTCAATGCCTGGCAGTTGGTGCGTGAATTAAAGCAGGCGCTCAATTTACCGGCCGCCGCCTCGTTTAAGCATGTCAGTCCGGCCGGCGCGGCGGTGGGCGTGCCCTTGTCCGCAACGCTTAAACAGGCCTATTTTACCGGCGCAAACGAACTCTCTCCCCTAGCCGCTGCTTATGCCCGCGCGCGCGGCGCCGACCGCATTTCATCATTTGGGGATTGGGTCGCATTGAGCGACATTGTGGATACACCCACCGCGCAGCTCATCCGGCGCGAGGTATCGGACGGCGTGATTGCGCCCGCTTATGAACCCGAGGCGCTGGACATTTTGCGTAACAAAAAGCAGGGCGGCTATCGAATTATTCAGATCGACCCCGATTACGAGCCGCCGGCCCTCGAGCAGCGCCAGCTTTTTGGCTTAACTTTAGAACAGCTGCGGAATACGGCCGTTCCCACACCCACCGATCTGACCAACATTGTCACCCAAAACAAAACGCTGCCGGAAACGGCCGTTCGCGACATGATCGTAGCCCTTATTGCGCTCAAATATACCCAATCCAACTCCGTTTGTTACGCTTATGAAGGACAAATCATCGGCATGGGCGCCGGACAGCAATCCCGCATCCACTGCACGCGGCTGGCCGGCGGCAAAGCCGACCTCTGGTTCTTGCGACAGCACCCCGCCGTTTTGAACCTGCCGCTTCGCGAGAAAATCGGCCGTCCTGAACGCGACAACGCGATTGATCAATATCTGCTGGATCAGTTAACGCCGGCCGAAGAAGCGGTCTGGCTGCAAAGCTTCAGCACACCACCGGTGCGGCTGACCCCGGCAGAGAAACGCACCTGGCTTGACCAGTTCGAGCGAGTCACGCTTGGCTCTGACGCCTTCTTCCCTTTCCGCGACAGCATCGATCGCGCGCAACAGAGCGGGGTAAGCTATGTGGCGCAGCCGGGCGGTTCTATTCGGGATGATATCGTCATCGCAGCGTGTGACGAATACGGCATGGTGATGGCGCTGACAAATTCGCGCCTGTTCCATCATTAGCATTCGTTCGCTATCAAGTTTTGACATTTGGTTCGTAGTAACCGCTAAAGCGGTGGGCGACCCGGAGGTCGCAGACGGCTGAAGCCGTCACTACGAACTTAGGTCATTGGTTGCCATTTTTTGAGTTCTGCAAGCGTGCAATCACAGCGCCCACATCGGCCGGCTGCCAGCCGGGCGGCTTGAGCAGCTTGCCGTCGGCGCGGCGCGGGCCATCCAGTTTTTGCATATTGGCGCGATGAACCTCCGCAAAAACGGCGTCCGCATCGACTCCGCAGGCTAGAATTGCGCCATAGGCCACATATAATAGGTCAGCCAGTTCATGTACAAGCTGGGTGATGTTATGCGGCTGGTTTGCTGACTGGGCGTTGATCAGACGGTTGTATTCGGCCGTTACCTCCGCATATTCCTCGTCAATTAAGGTTTTACGCAAAATCAACATCTGCGTTTCCGGCACAAGCGGCGCATCCGGAAAAGGCGCGCCGGCGCCGGCATGAAAATCACGGATCCGATCCGCGTTGGTTTTTTGATTATTACCACTCATAATGGCCTATCCCCCTGCTTCAATACCTGCAGCAATTCCGGCAAGGTCAGATCGGCCAATGAGTACAGTTTATAACTCGGCTCAGCTGCGGAAAAATCAAGCTTTGCAGTCATCGCATTGGGGATAACAACGCAGGCAAGTCCAGCCCGGCGCGCCGCCAATGCGCCGTTGGGTGAATCTTCCAACGCCAATGCGTTTTGGGGAGTCACATCCAGCGCAGCAACGGCCGCCAGATAAACATCCGGATTCGGTTTGGCACGGCCGTTTACATCATCACTGCACTTGACCGTCTCAAACCAATCGGTCAGCTCCAATCTTTCCAAATGTGCATCCACCCAGGCATGATCGGAACTGGACGCCAGCCCAATTCTCAAGCCCATTTCCCGCGCCTTAGCCAGATAATTCGTTACGCCCGGCAAAATTGACTGCTCCGCCAGCAGCTCTTTATCGCGCTGCTGCCGCTGCATATGGAAAACCTCCCGGTTAACGGAGCGTCCCAATTGTTTTTCCAGGATATCCAGCGGATCAAAAGTCAGATTTGTGCCAATTATCTGATCCCATTCGGCGCGCGGAAAAATGCCGCCATACTGCACAAATGTATCCTGCCACGATTGAAAATCTGAAATCTCTGAATCGATAATCAGACCATCAAAATCGAAAATAACTGCTTGAAAATTCATTTTTGCATCCATAAGCCTCAAAGTATAGCGGAAATCTGCTTTGTATGTGACCCATAGCATGACAAACGTCACTAAACTGAGGTGTCTAAATCCAGGTTTTTCCTACTAACAGCAAGGGTATAATGTGAGATGGTTTGCTTTATCCTGGTTTGAGTAAACTGTGGAAAGTTTTTTAAAATTGTTCACCTTACAAATCCGCAGTTTCTTAAAAGAATTGGCAGAACAATTCCAACTTGTTTTTTATTTACTTTCTGCCAATTACCTGACAACCAAACTTGCCGCACCAGGACCGGCAATCATATTGGAGCGCATACCATGTCATCACAACTTGATAATCAGTCTCAATCCCGTGACTTTCCCACTGGCTTAGACTTAATCCACAATCCCATCTTGAACCGCGGTACCGCATTCACGGAAGAAGAGCGAGACGCATTCGGACTACGCGGCCTTCTGCCGCCGCGTGCAGTCACTCAGGATATTCAGGTGGAACGCATCATGGAAAATTATTCCAAGAAGCCCACAAATCTGGAAAAATATATTTTCCTGATGTCGCTGGAAGATCGCAACGAAAACCTGTTTTACCGCGTTGTCATGGACAACCTGGAAACAATGATGCCCATTATTTACACGCCCACTGTCGGACAAGCGTGTCAAGAATATGGTCATATTTTCCGCCGGCCGCGCGGTCTGTACATTTCGATAGCTGACAAAGGGCGCATTGCGGAACTGCTGTCCCATTGGCCTTACACCGATGTGCGCGTAATTGTGGTCACCGACGGCGAACGCATTTTAGGGCTGGGCGATCTGGGCGCCAATGGCATGGGTATTCCTGTGGGTAAATTGTCGCTCTACACCGCCTGCGCAGGCATCGATCCCGCCACAACATTGCCCATTACGCTGGACGTGGGCACAAACAATGCGAATTTATTAAATGATCCACTCTACATTGGCCTGCAGCAAAATCGGATCACCGGCGCGGCGTACGATGAGCTGATTGAAGAGTTTATGACGGCCGTTCACGCACGCCTCCCCCACGCCTTGATTCAGTTCGAAGATTTTGCCAACCATAACGCTTTCCGCTTGTTGGAAAAATATCGCAATCAAATCTGCACTTTCAACGATGACATCCAGGGCACCGCCAGCGTTTCACTGGCCGGTTTATTTGCCTCCCTGCGGCTAACTGGCAGCCGGCTCCAGGATAATCAATTCCTTTTCCTGGGCGCGGGTGAAGCCGGAATTGGCATCGCCGATTTAATCGTCTCGGCCTTGCAAGATGAAGGTATATCAGAGGCAGAAGCGCGCCAAAAATGCTGGTTTGTTGATTCGCGCGGACTGGTGATCAAGCAGCGCAGCGATCTGGCCGAACACAAACTCGCCTACGCCCAAGATCACGCGCCAATTACAAGTTTTCAGGAGGCAGTGGAAACCTTGCGACCTACGGCGATCATCGGCGTTTCCGGCCAGCCCAAAACCTTTACGCAGCCAATTATTGAAATGATGGCCCAATTTAACGCCAAACCCATAATTTTTGCACTGTCAAATCCCACCTCCAAAGCAGAATGCACGGCCGAAGAAGCGTACACCTGGTCTGATGGGCGCGCCATTTTTGCCAGCGGCAGTCCTTTCAATCCGGTCACTTACAAAGGACAAACTTTTGTGCCGGGTCAAGGCAACAACGCCTATATTTTCCCGGGCGTTGGCCTGGGAGTGGTAGCATGTCAGGCAAGACATGTGACCGACGAGATGTTTGAGGCGGCGGCGCGCACGCTGGCGGACATGGTTACGGATGAGGACCTGGCGTTGGGACGCGTTTATCCTTCCTTCAAACGTATCCGCGCCGTGTCGGCCGCTATCGCAACGGCCGTTGCCGAAATCGCCTATAAACAAAACCTGGCTACCGTTCCCAGACCGGAGAATTTGCCGGCGTTCATAGCAGCACAGATGTATGAGCCGAGTTATAATCCTATCGTCTGAGCCTGACGTGCAAATTTCATGAGGGCCAGGTAAGTTTACAGCCTGAGAACCTCCAATTTAAATTATTTATGTCAAGCAAAGACCGCCTATATAGGCGGTCTTTGCATTTTTGGTCAATTTACACATAGCCATACCGCGTTTGATTACTATAATATTTGTGGAGAAACGGCCGTTTAGCACAAGCGGACGGAGAAATATTATGTTCGACACAATGGCAAACGAAGATTTCAATCGCGCATTTCGGCGCGGTTTCTGGCGCAAAATCAGCAGTTGGCTTTCGGGAGAAAGCAATGAACTCCTGCCTTATGATGAAGTCAGGCGGCAGCTTCCCTTTGAAGGACAGCGAGACATTGGCCTGCAAGAAGTGCCCCTGGAAAAAATCGTTGGCAGCGTTGGGCGTTACCGCGACTTCGATCGCGCCTTTTTGCCGACGCAAAAAGTGACTTCCGGACGCTGGATCAACATCAGTAAAGCACGCTATAAGGACATAGAACTGCCGCCAATTGAAGCCTACAAAATTGGCGACGTTTACTTTGTAAAAGATGGCAATCACCGGGTTTCTGTCGCCCGAGAACGAGACCAGGCCTTCATCGACGCCTATGTAATCGAAATTTCTGTACCGATTACCGTGACGCCAGACATAGAATTGGACGACCTGCCTGCTAAAAATGCATATGCCAAGTTCATGCAATCTACAAACCTGAATCACCTGCGTCCCAAAGCTGATCTGGAGCTTTCACTGCCGCAAGAATATGATCGGCTGTCGGGTCATATCAATGCGCATCGTTATTACTTAAGTCTGGATCGAGGTTACGAGGTACCCAACGAAGAAGCTGCGATCTCCTGGTATGACAATGTATATCTGCCGCTGATAACAGCTATTCAAGAAAACGATCTCCCTGCTCACTTCTCCGAATACACATTAACCGATCTCTATTTATTTGTGAGTGAATACCAATGGCTGCTGCGGGAAGAAGGCGAAGGCAAAGACTCACTTGACGCCACGACACAGGAACTAATGCGTGTCTATAATCAAAAAGAAATTCGCCGCATCCTATCTTACTTACGCCGCGCAAACTGGATCAGCCGCATGATTTTGGAACAAGAGCAGGCTGAATTTATGACCCAAACCAATCTTAACGAGGTCAGAGCGGACGTGGATATTACACTCAGTTTTCCGGGCAAATATACAAATTTACTCGAGCATATCAATGCTCACCATTATTTCATGGGCAAAGAGCGCCAGTCAGACGTCCCTTATGAAGAAGCGGTGGTCTCTTTTGTAGACAATGTTTACCTGCCTCTGCTGGAAATTGTACGCGAACAAGAGATCATGGTTGACTTTCCCCGGCGCACCGAAGCAGATTTGTGTCTGTGGGTTCTGGATCATCGCCAGGATTTAGTAGCGGCGCTCGACAGCTTGCCAAAGCCCAGCGAATAATCAGCCCGATCTCATTTGTTCCAAAATCTGACACAAACTGCACGAATTTAGGCCCTCTTAATCATATTATTCATGTCATTCGTGTCAAAAATCTCAAACTACCGAACCTCAAAAACGCCCTGCAAACCCTCGGCGGAATTGGGACCAATCCACACATGAAAGTGACCCGGTTCAACTTTGTATTTCATATCTAAACCGTGGAAACCCAGCTCCTGTATGGATACACGAAATTCGACGATCCGGCTCTCGCCTGGCTGTAGGGCAAGACGCTGGAATCCTTTCAATTCCTTCACTGGTCGCGTCACTTCCCCCACCAGATCACGCACATAAAGCTGCACAATTTCCTCACCCGGCCACGATCCAATGTTGGCGATAACGGCCGTTACCCGCAGTTCATCCTCAATACCCACCACCGGCGTCTCTACAACTAATTCGCTATACGAAAATTGCGAGTAGCTCAAACCGTAACCAAATGGGAACAGCGGCGTGTGGGTTTCATCAATATAATTGGCGCGATGGCGCATGTCGTACTGGAGCGTGCCCGCCCCTTCCGGCGGGCGGCCGCTGTTTTTATGGTTGTAATAAATCGGAATCTGCCCCACAGCCCGCGGCCAGCTTGCCGTCACTTTGCCGCTGGGATTAACATTGCCAACCAGAATATCGGCTACGGCGCGCCCCGTGCGGATGCCGCCGTGCCAGGCCTGCAAAATTGCGGGAATCTCCTGCGCCAGCCACGGAATGGTTAACGGCCGTCCACTCATCAAGACAACCACAACCGGCGCGCCCGTGACATGCACAGCCTCCAACAGCGCCTGCTGGTGACCGGGTAAATCGAGATAAGCGCGCGAATGGGCTTCACCGTTCATATATTCCCCTTCCCCCAAAACCAAAATAACGACATCGGCGGCGCGCGCAGCGGAAACCGCCGTTTCAAAATCAGGCGCCTCTTTGCCCTCCAAATCACATCCCGCCACATGCGTAATCGCAGCATCCGGCAAGACCTGCCGCAGCCCATCCAGCACGCTTTCCGTATCCTCATCCTGCCCGATGCGATACCAGCAGCCCAAAATCTCATGGTGATCATCCGCCAGGGGACCAATCAGCGCGATTTTCTTCACAGCAGGACCGAGCGGCAGCAAATCGCCTTCGTTTTTGAGCAAGACCATCGACTTTTGGGCTACCTCAAGCGCTTTTTCGCGGTAGGCAGGTTTAAGAATACTTTGCGCAGCGGCCGTTTCATCTGCATACGGGTTTTCAAACAGACCCAATGCAAATTTGAGACGCAGGATTCGGCGCACGGCCGAATCTACGAGCGCCAGTGGAACCATACCCGATTCAACCAGATCAGCCAGATACAGCCGATACGCCCCAGTAGCCATATCCATATCAACGCCGGCCAAAACTGCGCGTTTGCCGGCTTCTTTTAAATCGGCCGCAAATCCGTGCGCAATCAGCTCGCCGATCGCATCCCAATCGCTGAGCACAACCCCTTCATACCCCCATTCCTCGCGCAAAATCTGCCGCAAAACCAATTCATTGGCGCTGCAGGGCACGCCTGCAATTTCATTAAAAGCGGACATAACAGAGCCTGCGCCCGCATCAAAGGCGGCTTTGAAGGGCGGCAAATACACATCACGCAGCGTCCGCTCCGAAATATCAACCGTATTGTAATCACGTCCATCCTCCGTTGCGCCATAGGCCACGAAATGTTTGGGACAGGCGAGCACTTTACGGCCGTTTACCGCCACACTCTGAAAACCACGCACCTGCGCGCGCGCCAGCTCAGCGCCCAAAAAGGGGTCTTCACCCGCGCCTTCCGCAATCCGCCCCCAGCGTGGATTACGGCAAATGTCCACCATTGGCGCAAAAGTCCAATGCGTGCCGTGCGCCGCCGCTTCTAGAGCCGAAATCCGGACAGCCTCCTCAATTAGCGCTGGCTCCCACGTGCACGACCACGCCAGTGGAATAGGAAAAATGGTGCGATAACCATGAATCACATCATTGCCCAAGATCAGCGGGATGCCCAGGCGGGACTCTTCCACTGCAATGCGCTGTAAATGGTTCATGCCGGCCACATCATAATAATTTAGCGCCGAACCGAGCCCCTGGCGCACGTGCGCCTCTATCGACCTCTGGGCGAAAATTGGGGGGCAAAGCTGTGTCATTTGCCACACCTTTTCTTGCAGCGTCATTTGCGCTAACAAATTATCAACTCGCTTTTCAATTGATGGGTTAACTTCGCTGAAACGATAAGCTGATTTCAAAATTTTCTCCAGTAAGGTCAACCGCGAAAAGTCTCAGGTCACTTTCAAACCGGGGTCAAAAAATATCTGCGGTTTTTGGCGCACGACCTGCTGCTCGGCCGCCAGCGCAAGGCGCAGCAAGGTTGTCTCCTGCCAGGCGCGTCCAATCGCCTGCATGCCCAACGGCAGCCCCGCGCCGTTATAGCCTGTGGGAAATGCAATGGCGGGCAGACCGGTCAGGTTGGCGGGGGTTACAAAACGCATTATCTCCGTGAGCGTCGTCAAATCAGAATCCCCATCGGGAAAAGCAGTCGCCGGAATCGGCGGCGCAGGCAGGCCGCTTGCCGGAGTTATAATCACATCAACCTCAGAGAGCGCTTGGTTGAAATTGGCAATCGTACGTGTGCGTACGCGCTGCGCCTGCACATAGTCGGCGGTCGTGAAGCGTCGCGCCAGGGCCAGATTGAGACGCACCTGAAGGCTGTGCTCCTGATGATGTTGGTCATATGTGGCGTTTAACGCCTGCGACATTTCGCCGGCAATGGTAATCACATGCGCGACGCGCGACGCCTCCAGATCAGGCAGCACAATCTCGCGTATAGACGCGCCCAGACCGGTAAAATGATTGAGCATGGTTTCACACGCCTCGACAATATCGGCAGTCGCGTGACGAAACCAGGGCCAGTAGACGCCAAGCGTGAGGTCGCTTAAATCGAGATTGTCCCAACCAAGCAAACCAGGGTCAGGCTGGTGCAACGAGAGCGGATCTTTGGGGTCGGGACCGGCCAATACTGCGTAGGCCAGCGCCGCATCAGCAGCCGACGCCGCCAGTGGGCCAAGATGCGCCACGCTCCACGCCAGCGGGGCGGCGCCAAATTCGCTGACACGGCCGAATGTCGGTTTCAATCCAATAAGCCCGCAAAACGCCGCCGGAATGCGAATCGAGCCACCCCCATCGGCGCCGAGGGCCACAGGACAGAACCCGGCTGCAACGGCCGCTGCCGATCCGCTCGAACTGCCGCCGGTATAATGCGCAGGATTATAGGGGTTGCGCGGCGTGCCGTGAATGGGATTTTGGCCCGTGACGCCAATGCCAATTTCGTGCATATTGGCCTTTCCAAACAGCAGCGCGCCTGCCGCGCGCATGTGCGCCACAATCGTGGCGTCTGCCTTCACCGCCGACTGGCCCAAAAAACTGGTTCCCACGCTCGTCGCGTAGGGCGCCATGTCCAATTCATCTTTCACCGCCACAGGGACGCCGTCAAAAACACTCAACGGCCGTCTCGCTTTCAGGCGCTTGGCGGAAGCCTCCGCCTGCTGCAAAACATCTTGCTCATCAATTGCAATCATCGCCCGCAGCGGCGGGTCGGCAGCGTCGCCGGCGGCAACGGCTTTTAAAAGGTTTTGGGCTACCTCCAGCGGCGTAGTGCTGCCCCAGCGGTACGCTTCAGCATAATCAAATACAGTTGGGAAACGAAAGCCGGGCGCTTGATGCTGCGGGCGGCTGGCCGGCCACTCGAAAAGCGGCACCCCCTGTTTAGCCGCCGGTTTATCGCCGCGCGCAGCAACCGGGTAATAGGTGGGGGCGGCGTCAACTTGCTGCTGTCCCAGCCAGGTGATACCGCCATCTTTGAGCAGTTTTTTGCTCAACAATCCGCCAAATGGACCTTCGAGCAGGCGGGTGAACAGGCGTAACGACCGTCCCGATAAATAGGGTAATTCTGCTGATTTGAGATCGTAAACATCGGCGCCAGCTTGTGATTCGGCCATTGGCTTTTCTCCTTGTAAATCGAAATTCCATGTCGCTAGGCGATTTTGAAAATCGCGCTTCGGTTTTCATTCATGGTGGTGGGTTGCCGCCCATGAAGTCTCTCCTGAAAATAGCCTCCCGGAGGTTTCGTTTATGATGAGCGTTCCCGATGAAAACCTCCGGGAGGTTGGTTTTCATCGCTTTTGGTGTGCGGAACGCTCATGTCAACTCCTCAATTATTGATGGTTAATTGACGCCTGCCTGCGCTAGGCATCAAGTATGGGTAAAATAATGATTGGATATTTGGTCACGATATAACTGGAGCCAACCCAGCCTTCCACACCGTTGGGCAGGCGCGCTTTGAGCCAGCCGCCGTTACGGCCGATCAGTTCAAGCACCGTGCCTCGGGAAACGGCCGTAGTCACATTGTCGCCAAACTCCGGCGCAGCGCGGACGTTGAGCAGTTGAGCCGCAACAACGCCAAAGGGGCCATCCGGCGGTGTGACGATTCCGGCCGGCGACGTGGGCGTTGGTTGGGGTGTGGCGCCCGGCGTCACAATTAATATCGGCCCGCTCCCCAACCATTCATAGCTCAACTTTGCCAGCGCGGCGCCCCCATTTTCATAATATTCCATCACCACCGGAACCAATCCACCCGCAACCAGCGTATCGGCCGTGTAAGTCACATCCTGGTTGTCATGCCATTGATCAATAATCAAGACCCCATTAACCCACAAGCGCACGCCATCATCGACCGTTGTTGAGAAACGGTACCGTCCCGGGTTAAGGGTTAAGTTGCGTGTCCAGCGAACGGAAAAACGATCATTGGGAATCGTGGGCCAGGGAGAACCTAACTGCCAATCAAAGTTGATTTCATTATCATCCCGCACCAACGCCGGCGCGCCGGAGAGATATTGATTATTGTAATAAACCCCTCGCCAGCGGGCGATAGGCTCCGGGGGCGGCGCTTGCGTCAATGCCCATGAGAATTTGGCCACAGCTTTGCCGCCCGCTTCATAATATTCAACCTTCAAGGTATGATCGCCGGCGCTTAGAAAAACGTCGCTGCTTAATGAATGTACCTGGCTGTCGGTCCAGGAGTCGATAATGAGCGTGTCATCCAGCCAAACGCGCATCCCATCATCCATTGTGGCCGTAAAGCGGTAGGTTCCGGGCGTTCCAAAATAGATGGTGCGTGTCCAGCGGGCCGAAAAATCGTCAACATCAACGCGTGAGTCCGGTGAACCATCCCCCCAATCATAATTGATAGCTTCTTCGTCGCGCGTCAAAACCGACGACCCCGACAGGGTGCGGTTGTTATAATATTGGGCCTTCCATTTTGCATCCCCGGCCGACGCGCGATAAGCGCCGCTAACAAGGATGAATGCTGCCAACAAAACAAAGCTGATAACAAGTCCATAGCGCCTACGATTTTTGGTTTTCATCGTTTCCCTCTCAATAAACAAAACAATCTTACAGATGGTACTGATTAAGCCCTGGTCAGCCTGCTGACCGTCCGTCATTTGGAGCATCTTTGATCATAAGCAATGTCAGCTAGCCTGACAAGCATTTTGCACACCCGAGATTTTGCAAAATCTTTTTTCTCCTTCTGGCAACGCCGCGCATTTGATTGCGCGGCGTTGTGCTTCAGGTGATTGAATCGTAAATTATTGTGGTTTACGGGCTACAAGTTGGGCGGCGCGTTTGGAATATTTGCCGGGTTGGCAACGGCCGTCTACCTCTGCATAATGCTCAACCACCCAATCGGCAAAAGCGGCGTGCAGTTCGTCCGGCTCCAGATAATAGTCAGCATCACGCGCTTCATAGTCTGTCCTGACAAAAGTTTCAAAAATGAGCAGGCCGCCAGGCTTGAGCGCGCGCCGGTAAACGGGAAAGGTTTCACGCTGTAAAAAGCGAAAATTGACAATCACATCAAATGTATTGATTGGCAGCCACGGTTGGGAGAGATCGACAACGGCCGTTTCCAACCACACCCCCGCTTCCAAAGCCCGCTCCCGCGCCAGGCGCATTCCCACCTCAGAAATATCGAGCGCAATCACATGCAGGCCGCGCTGGGCCAGGAAAAAGCCATGCGTGGCCACCCCGGCGGCGGCGTCCAGCGCCAGGCCGGTTTCCGGAAGCAGATGCGCAAAATTCAGCAGCAGTTGGCGCGGCGGCGATGCCAGCCAGGCGGCGCTGTTTTGGCCGAAACGGGTATTCCATTTGCGCGCGTCCGGATGCGTTGACATGATGAATTACCTTATTAATATCCGAAAACGGTCACTTTAGTGGTTATAATAAACCACGATGTTTAAGAGGCAAATCAAAACGACCGTTTTCCTCGGAATTCTATTGACTGTGCTGCTGGTTGGCTGGCAACTGCTGCCGCAGGGTGTGTCAGCGCTGCCCGGGAGCGTACGCGCGCGCCTGCCTCAAGAACTGCTGCGTTTGGTCACAACCCCGCTGCCGACCGCTTTGCCCATGCCCGTTCGCGTAACGGCCGTTGCCGCCCTGGAAATCCTCCCCACACTCACTCACTCCTCGCCCCATCCCACTTCACCCGCTCCCTCCTCGCCAACTCCCACTCCACTCCCTCGCTCCTCGCCCTTTCCCACTCCCCTCCCGCCAACACCCACAACCACCCCGACGCCGCTGCCCAACACAGTTTATTTAGACGGGCTAGAACTCCGGCCCCAAAAGCTCAACAACTGCGGCCCGACCAACGTTAGCATGGTGCTCAATTTTTACGGCTCCGCCCAAGACCAGTTTGACGTGGCCGGCGTGGTGAAACCCCATTACGAAGATCGCAACGTCTCGGCGGAAGAACTGGTTAATTATGTCAATAACTACACGGAACTGGCGGCGGCCGTTTATCGCGGCAGCGACCTGACTTTGCTGCAGCGGCTGCTCAGCGCCGGCTATCCGGTTATCATCGAAAAAGGGTATTTGGGCAGCGAATGGGAAGGCTGGATGGGTCACTATTTGACGCTGGTCGGTTACGACGCCGGCGCGCAAAACTTTGTGGGGTTGGACACATTTTTAGGGCCGTGGGAGGGAAACGGCCGTATTGAAACCTTTGCCGATATTGAAACCCACTGGCATGAATTCAACCAGACCTTCATCCTGATTTACCCACCCAACGAGGCTGCGGCTGTTGAGACGCTGTTGAGACCGTCACTATTGGAACCGACAACGATGTGGCAGAATGCCGCGCAGCGCGCACGGGTTGAATTGGAAACCAACCCCGATAACGCTTTCACCTGGGCTAATCTCGGTTTCAGCCTGACGCGTCTGGCGCAGGTTAACGCTGACGCGAACCTTTATGCGCAGGCCGCAGCCGCATTTGATCAGGCGCTCTTACGCGGACTGCCGCCGCGCTATTTATGGTATCAATTTGAATTATATGCGGCTTATTTGGGAAACGGCCGTTTCGCTGATGTACTCACCCTCACAGAATCCGTGCTGGAAAATCAGGGCGGCCGACACGTTGAGGAAACCCATTATTACCGCGGCGCGGCGCTGCAAGCTGCGGGCGACAGCGCCGGCGCGCGCCTGGCCTACCAGCGCGCACTCGAACTCAAACCTGACTACCCCGCCGCCCAAACTGCGTTGGCCACGCTGCAATAGCTTAATTATTTGAATAAAAGTCGAGCATGCGCGCCATAAACACATCATCCCAGGGTGGAATAAAGGTATGCGGCGCGCCGTTATAAATGAAACATTCCACCGGATGTCCAAGCGCCTCCAGCTTCAGACATAAATCTTGCGACCATTCCACCGGCACACGCTCATCGGCGTCGCTGTGATGGATGCTGATGGGGGCGTTGATGCGCTCAAGATGGTGGATAGGCGAAATCGCCGCCAAGGATTCCGCCGATGCCGCCAGTTCAAAATCACCCCGGCTGCGATTACTCCACCCACGGATACGGCCGTAATTCAAGGCCTCGTCCCCACTCATTGAGCCATACAACACGGCCGCCTTGATATAAGGTGCATTGTTGACTGTGATCACGCGCAGCGTCACGCCGCCGCCCATGCTGTGACCCCATAAATGAATATTTTCCGCATCAGCGCGACGCAGGGGACCTTCCGCGTCCTGGCTTTGTGTGCGCATAATTTCAATTAGATTGAGTACATCAATCGCAAAGCCGGTGCGAAAATAATCAGGCCCGCTGTCGGATGGAGGATAGTTACGGAAATTGGGATGAATGACAAAAAAGCCGGCCTCTGCCAGCGCATCCGCATAACGCTGCGTGTAAGCGACCGTTTCATATTCGGAAGGGGGAATATACCCATGCAAAACGATGGCTACAGGAAATTTCACACCCTCGTTAGGCACGTTCATATACCCGTAGATGGTTAGCTCGTCGCTCGGATAGCGGATCAAATAACGTGCAAACCGGTCATTGCGCTCCAGCGTGTCAATAATTTCCAATTCGCCGGCGCCATAATCGCGTGCTGACAAGGCCTCAATCGTAAACGCTGCATATGGATCAGGCGTGGCGGTGAGTGTTGGCGACGGGGTCGGCGACAGGGTCGCTGATGGCGACAAAGTTGGAGACGGGACCGTTGTTGTAGTCGGCGATGGCAGCAAAGTCGGCAAAGAGGTTGTAGTTGGTGACGGAACGGCCGTATCGGCAGCCGCGCCTGTTTTGGTCGGAGAAGCAGCCAACTCAGCCGCCTGAACCGGTGTGGGTACAGGCTGGCTTTGATTTTGTCCGCAGGCCACCAATCCCAGCATCAGCAGGAATAACAGCACCCCGGCGTACTTTGAGATCATTCTACAACCTGATCCTCTATTATCGAACCGGTCGTCACCAAAACCACGGATTGCACAAGCTGCGCGTTGACATCGGCCGGCAAAATGACAATCGGCGCAATCTCGATTGTTGAATCTGGTTCAAGCATAGAAGCGTCAATCGTCACCTGCACCAGCTCCGGCTGCGCCTCAATTTCATTCAATGTCGGCAGCGGGCCGCTCAACAACAGCTCAATCACTGCCGGCTCAATGATTATTTCAAACGTGCCCCGATTATTAACCACTTCAACTGACCGTTCCGTCAATAAATCGCCGCTGCGCGCAGAAACCTCCACAATAATATTGACGCTGTTGACAATATCGCCATCGCTGTTGATTGCCTGAATGTCACCGGGTAAATCGAGAGGCATCCGTATCCGGGATTCACCGGTTATCTGTGAAAGATCCACCGGCAGTGTATCTACATAACTGCCCAATTCCGC
Source organism: uncultured Chloroflexia bacterium (assembly GCA_963701435.1). GTDB lineage: Bacteria > Chloroflexota > Anaerolineae > Promineifilales > Promineifilaceae > JAACFF01. The sequence goes on from CAVPAL010000010.1 coordinate 90,989, forward strand.
AATCTGGGCTGGATTTCCCTGCGCCGTTACGCTTGAAGGATTAACCCGCAAACCGCTGAGCCAATAGCCATTGGGAGGCGAGCCGGTCGTCACTGCGCGCACGCCAACGTCTTGCGCGTCAATGCGGCGCCGAACAGGAACCACAACGGCCACTTCATTGGGCTGCAGCGTGACCTCTGCAATCAAATTGCCTTGTGCATCGAGCGCTGCCACCGGGCGTTTTAAGTTCAGGGTAGAAGTCGCATTAGCTACCGAAACAGTCGCTTCCACCGAAATCACCTTGTCGACAAAAGTTGAGGGGCCGCTGACAATTACTTCGGCCGGCGTGGCCTGGGGCGGGCCGGCCAACTCATAAGCGGCGGATAAAGAATCAAGTTCTTCAATTTTCACCATCACGGGCAGCGTGCGGTTTATCTCAGGCGCAACCGCAACGACCACCTCACCTGGAATTACATTCATTGCCTGAACATTCGACACCCGACTTCTAGCTTCAACCGATACAACTTGAGGCTCTTCACCAATGCCTTCCAGGGATACAGAAGCGATAAAATCTTCCGGCCTCAGTGTTGAGACAAGGCTTTGAAAAGTTTGTGCATCAATATTAACAAATTCGGGCAGTGGCTTGGTCAAACTTGTGTCTTCGGGCATATCTCTTGGCAACAACTGCACGCCTTCAACCCGTTCAATTGCCAATGGATCAGCTTGCGCGCGCAAACTCATAGCCGCAATGAGCGCTAAAATAAAAGCCAGGAGGAAGAATCCGGCTTCACGCAAAACGCCTCTTATGCTTATGTCTAGTTTGGGCAGGTTTAGGGCTGCCAGGTAAGCGCGCCAGTTACGCCGCACAGGTTCAGATTTAGAGTCTGGGTGGGTATAGAAGGTAGCAAGCGCCTTTCTTAACTCAGAGTAGTCAAGGTTAAAACGGAGTTTTCCGGCCTGGGCAATCGAAATAGCGCCGGTTTCTTCACTAATCACAATCACCAATGCGTCACTGTATTCGCTCAGGCCAACCGCAGAGCGATGGCGCGTACCAAGCCGGCGATTAATGTTGTTCAGTGAACGATCTGAAAGCGGCAAGATACAACTGGCTGCCGCAATCTGATCGCCGCGCACAATGACTGCCCCGTCATGGAGCGGGGTTTTATCAAAGAAAATGGTCTGCAGCAGTTCAGGCGTGATACGGCCGTTTACCATTATGCCCGTTTCAATAATATCGTGTAAGTCAACATCTCCCTCAAGTACAATCAGAGCGCCTGTTTTTGATTTCGACAGGTTTTCGGCCGCCCACACCAAAGAGGGAATTGTTCGCTCGGCCACCCCTTTTCGAATTGAGGCGGAAAACCCAAAACTGCGACCAACCTGCTCCAGTACATTACGCAGTTCCGGCTGCAAAATAATAGGCGTAATAATGGCCATCGATAAAATACCGAGCCACACAATCAAATCAAAAGTGGGCAGCGGCAAGAGAACCGCAGTTAAAACCAACAACAATCCGACAATCAACACGCCGCGTATAAGCAGGGCGACCCGGCTGCCGCGCACAACTTTAATCAGAATGTAGAAGGCAATTGTCACCAGCAACACGTCAACGTAATCAAACAATCTCATATTGTCGACGCGGAACAGGAAATTGTTGACCAGCATCTGCATATAGGTTATTAGTTCTTCCATGAATGGTATCCTGCATTGAAATGAAATTGAATGGTAACCTAATTGTCTGCCAGAGAGCAAAGGATACGGCCGTTCTTTATCCTGCTTTCACCCACTGCTTAATCGACAACTCAACAAAAAGCCCCTGCATGAGGTGGGGGCTTTTAAAGCCTGCAAAGGTTTTTTTACCCTTGCACCAATAATTTCACATCGATCAACCTAACCCAATCACAAAAGTTTCTACCAGGCGCGCATAACTTTCGTCCCGTTCCAGCGCAAGCTTAAAACCGCCGGCCATTTCTAACGACACAAAACCATGCACAACTGCTCGGAAACCACGAATGGCATGCAGAGCCGCATCCCCCTCCATTTGTAAGGAAGCCATTACCAACAGCAGCAACTGCAGCCACTCTTGCGCCAGCGCGACCAACTCGACGTCATCCGGATCAGGCGCGCGCACGGTCAGGGGATAAATTCCAGGATGCTGGTGGGCAAACTCACGGTAAGCATATGCCATGGCCAGCATCGCATCCCGGCCAACTTTGCCAAAGGCGGCCTGTCTGACTGTTGACAACAATATCCGCGAACCATACAGGGTCAAATCACGCACCAGACCATCCGCACCGGCGACATGGTTGTAGAGTGAAGGCACGCGCACATCTAACGCCTGGGCCAACTGAGTCAAAGTAAGGCTATCAACTGTCCCGGCTTCATTGGCGAGCTGCGCTGCAGCAGCCACGACAATTTCTTTATTAAGTCGCCTGCTTTTGCCCATCTAACGCCTCCTCTGCGGCGCGAATGGCGGCGTCCAACGCTGTTCGGGGATTTTCAAGGACGCGCCCGTGGCCAACCGCCAGCCGTGTGGGCTGCAAATCACGCAAGCGATACGCGCTTTGCAGCGCTGTTGGCTTATGCCAGGTGGCCAGCGCCGGAAAGGGAAACAACCAACGCATTTGCCCGGCAACGGCCGTTCCCGCTTTAGTCTGAAACGCATCGCCCGCAATCAACGACCCATCCCGCTCATCAAAAAACGCAATCTGATCGGGCGTATGACCGGGCGCAGCAACCACGCGCAGCGAACCCAACTTGTCTCCCGGCAGCAGTTCGCGCGCTGCCTGCGTTGTGGCGCTAATAAAACTTCCGCGCAGTTTTGCCTGTGGTTCATCCGCTTTCAAGCTCAGATCCCCTCCTAAAAAGCTGGCTGTACGGGGATGCCACGCAATTTCTGCCTCAGGCAGTTGCGCACAAATCGCATCCAATGATCCCGCGTGATCTCCATGCGCGTGCGTCAGCGTGACGCGCGTGATTGGTTTTCCCAGGGAAACGGCCGTCGCCAAAATATCCTTCGCGCTGCCGCTCAGACCAGTATCAATCAAGGTCAATCCAGCTTCTTCCTGCACCAGATAACAATTAAAAGCGCCCAACCGGGTCAATTGGATTAAATAATCACCATAATATGAAATTTTCATCATTCACCATCCTTGCAATAAAATAATATGCTTAATTTATAAACTAATATTGTTAGTTTGTCAAGTCCCAAATTATAATATGACAACCAGCATGCCAAAACTTGAGCGAAATGCGTCTACATCGACATGCTTTGACATCCGCTTAAATTCCTGTAGGATGGAGCCAGATTCAACCAACAGGGAATAAAAAAATGGAAAAAGAATGGGAAATATTAAAGGCGCGATTAACTGAAATTGATGATCTGAACAGCGCAGTTGCGCTCTTAAACTGGGATCAATCCACTTACATGCCGCCTGGGGGCGCGTCTGCGCGCGGGCGGCAAATGGCGACTTTGAGTCGTTTGGCGCATGAAAAAATGACGGATCCTGAAATCGGCCGTTTACTGGACACGCTCGAACCGGTTACCGCTGACCTGCCATACGAAAGTGACGCCGCCAGCCTGGTGCGCATCACGCGTCAGGATTTTGAACGCGCCACGCGCATCCCGCCCCAATTGATGTCACAATTTGCAGAACACAGCGCTGCGGCGTACCAGGTTTGGACCACGGCGCGACCTGAAAATGATTTTGCCGCAGTACGGCCGTATCTCGAAAAAACCGTCGATCTCAGCCGCCAAATAGCGGATTGTTTCCCCGGCTACGACCACATCGCCGATCCCTTAATCGACTTTATCGATCAGGGCATGCGCGCAGAATCGGTGCGCGCGCTTTTTGCAGACCTGCGCGCCGAGATCGTACCCTTGCTTGAAAATATTTCCGCCCGGGAACCAGTTGACGATAGCTGTCTGCGGCAGCATTATCCCAAACAAACGCAGCTCGAATTCGGTCTACCTATCATCAAAGCCTATGGTTTCGACTTTCAGCGCGGACGGCAAGATAAAACCCCACACCCATTCATGACCAAATTTTCCCTTGGCGACGTGCGCATTACCACCCGCATCAATGAAAACAACCTCAGCGACTGCCTCTTCAGCACCCTGCATGAAGCCGGTCACGCCATGTATGAGCAAGGCATCGATATGGCGCTGGAAGCGACGCCGCTGGCAGAAGGCACATCCTCCGGCGTCCATGAAAGTCAATCCCGCCTGTGGGAAAATATCGTGGGTCGCTCGCTCAATTTTTGGCAGTTTTACTATCCCCATCTGCAAGCAACATTCCCGCGCCAGCTTGAAAATGTGGCCCTGGAAACCTTCTACAAAGCCATCAACAAAGTACAGCGTTCGTTGATCCGCACCGACGCCGATGAAGTCACCTACAATCTGCACGTGATGATTCGCTTTGATTTGGAATTGGCTCTGCTGGAAGGCGAATTGGCGGTTAAAGATTTGCCCGCAGCGTGGCACGCGCGCTATGAATCTGATTTAGGTTTGCGCGCACCCAGCGACGTAGACGGCGTATTGCAAGATGTCCACTGGTATGGTGGCTTCGTGGGCGGCAGTTTCCAGGGGTACACCCTGGGCAATATTATGAGCGCCGCATTTTATGAACAGGCCTTGAATACCCATCCAAACATCCCCAATGAAATAGCGCGCGGCGATTTTGCTGTCCTACACGCCTGGCTCCAGGAAAATCTTTACCAATACGGCCGTAAATTCAGCGCCAACGAATTAGTCGAACGCGTAACCGGCGGCCCGTTGACCATTGAGCCGTATATGCGCTACCTGCACACCAAGTTTGGACAAATTTATGCGCTATGAAACCAAATGAACTCATCATTCGCATCAGCCCTTTTATGTTCTTAAAAAGGCTGGTCGTGATTGAATTTTTCTTTGCCCTGCTGCCGATAACTGTCACGCTGCTGCTGATTTCATTGTTCGATTTGCGGGAATCGTATGATTCTTTGTCGTTCGCAAACAGTATCCCTTATGAACTAACCACCACAATATTGGTCACAACGCTGCAAATCATCATCATTGTCGCTGCATTTGCAAGCTGGTATCTGCCGCTCTATATTGTCAACCGGCGGCATGTAAGCTTTCGTCCCTGGTTTTCACGCGGCAGCAGAATTCTGGCCCATACGCCGGCTATCACCTATGTTGAGGTCAAACAAGGGCGTCTGGCGGCGCGTTTCGATTATGGCGCGCTGCTTATTCACAGCTCCAATGCAAACACCGCAGCCAAAATACGCGACATCCCCGATCCTCACTTCCACGCGCGTCTGATCGAGGAGATGGTTGAGCCGCAAGAAACGGCCGTTGCGCTGCCGCAGCTCCCCCCCGTAACCCAACTAATCAGCAACGGTGAAAATCAATATGTCGAATTTAAATCCAGCTTGATGTGGGATTATCACCAGCAGCGCGCCAACAAAGCGCTCTATGAACCGGTCATGAAAAATATTGTCGCCTTCCTGAACACCACTGGCGGGGTGGTTTTGATCGGCGTCGCGGATGATGGCGAGATTTTAGGGCTGGGTCCCGACCTAAAAACCATTCCCAAACCAAATTGTGACGGTTTTGAAAATGTATTTAATCAAGCCTTCAACAAAATGATTGGGGTTGAATACCGCCAGTTTGTCGACGTGACTTTTCCGGAACTGCAAGAGGAAGTAGTCTGTATGCTCGCGATACGGCCGTCGCAGGAACCCGCCTTCTTACTCAACAAAGGATCAGAACAATTTTATATTCGGGCCGGCAACGCCAGCCAGCCGCTCACCATAAGCAAAGCTGCGCGCTACATTCGCACCCATTTTGACGCTTAATGCACACTCACAGGCCGTTACTAATTCAAACCCGTTTGACGCCGCCGCCGCCTTCACGCCAAACTCTGCCGCGCCCGCGCCTCACGCAGCGTTTTCTCGAGGCGCGTGATTATCGCCTGACTTTGGTGCAGGCGGGCGCCGGTTATGGCAAATCGACTGCACTGGCGGCGCTGGCGCAGCAAGATATTAACCTGCTCTGGTATCACCTGGAGCAAGAAGATATTGAGCCTCTGCGTTTTTTACTTTACCTGCTGCAAGGCCTGGCTCAAACGCTGCCTGATTTTTCGCAAACCCCTCTGGCACTGTGGGAACAGTGGGAATTATCGCCACGGCCGTTTCCCGGCAGCCTGATTATCGACGCCATCAGCAACGAATTAGCCCAACAGTCAGAGCAGTTGTTTCTCGTTTTGGATGACGCCCACCTGCTGAACAAATCGGCCGTTACCGGCAGCCTGGTCGCCCGCCTCATCAACCACGCCCCGCCTACCCTACATCTGCTGCTCTCTACCCGCTACCCGCTCAAGCTGGACGATTTGGTCACCTGGCGCGTGCGCGGGCTGGTGCTGGAAATCGGGCAGGAAGAACTCGCCTTTACGCCCGAAGAGATCAACCATCTATACGAACAGCGTTACGCCTTGCCCTTGACTCCTTCACAAAGCCATCTGCTGGCCGCAAAAAGTGAGGGTTGGCCGATGGTGCTGCCGCTGGTGCGGCAGCGCCTGCAGCGCGGCGGCGCGCGCTCTATTCCCGACGCACTGGAACAGCTCTCCGGCTCGGCCGGCGACTTGTTTGCCTATTTAGGGCAGGAAGTGCTCAACCAGCAGCCGGTCGCAGTCCAACAATTTTTGCAGGAAACGGCCGTACTCGACCAGCTCGACCCACACCTATGTGACTGCGTGCGCGGCCAAGAGGACAGCGCCGCTATCTTGGCCAGCCTGCAAGAAAATGGCTTATTCATTGTCAACAGCGGCAAAAACAGTCTGCGCTACCATCATCTATTTCGGGATTTACTGCGCTGCCAAATCACGCCGGAAGCCGCCCGAGAGATTCACCGCCGTGCGGCGCAATGTCTCGCAGAGCGCGGAACTCCGGAAACGGCCGTTGCCCATTACCTCGCCGCCGCCGATTATAAAAATGCAGCCCAAATCCTGGCTTCAAACGGCCGGCAGCTTGTCACCGGCGGCCGGCTCGACATTCTCGCGCGCCATATTGGCTCACTACCACCGGACATCTTGCTGAAATACCCGCTGCTGTTCATCCATCTAGGCGACATCGCTCGTTTGCGCAGCCGTTTCGATGAGGCGCTGCGCTGGTATCAGCAAGCGGAAACACAGTTCCGTACTTTGCAAGACATGGGCGGGCTTGGTCAGGCGCTGCGTGGTCAGGCGCGCATCTACCTCGACACGGTCAACCCCTCCCAGGCCGAAAAACTGCTCACCGAAGCGCTGCACATTTCCGATGGGCAACCCGACCGGGAGAGCCGCGCGCGTTTACTTGATTTGCTGGCCGAAAATCTGCTCAACCAGGGACGCATGACCGCAGCCCAAGAATTTCGCCAGCAGGCGCAAACGCTGCGCGCGGAAGGGCCGCACGCCGCCGCCATGCCCCTGCGCCTCATGCTGCGGACCGGGAAACTTACCGAGGCGCGCCGCCGCCTGGAAGCGATGGCCACGGACGAATCGGAACATCCCGTGATGCGCCCGCGCGCCCACCGCGAAACGCTGCTGCTGCTGGCTTTGATTTATGCGTTTATGGGTGAACAGGAGCAGGCGTTTGAAACGGCCGTCGCCGCCACCGAACGGGGCCAGGCCTTAGACGCCCCCTTTATTACCGCCGTGGGCTGGATGCGGCAGGGACATGCCTGGCTGCTGCGCAAAGATCAGGTCGGCTACCAAAACGCCGCCGCCGCTTTCCAACACGCCATCGCCATCAGCGAACAATTACAAACTTCACGCCTTCAGGTTGAAGCAGATTGGGGTCTTTGCCAGGCTTTCGGCTTTCGTGGACAGCTTGCCCAGGCGGAGAGTGCAGTTGCGGCGGGCCTCGATCTGGCGCAGCAGGCCGGCGACGAGTGGGTGGCGGCCTGTCTGCGCCTCACGTTGGGCGCAAGTTACGTGCTTGGCGCGCAATATGAAAAAGCAGCCGCGTGGCTCAACCAGGCCGGGGCTTCTTTCATCGAATGCAGTGATACGCATGGCACGGCCGTTACCCGGTTGTGGCAGGCGCTGCTCTGGTACAAAACAGACGATACCGCGCGCCTGCAGCGTGATCTCGATGATCTGCTCGAACTGGCGCGTGCGCATGAATATACCTTCCTCTTTCAATGTAAAACCTTGCTCGGCCCGCCCGATCCGCGCAGTCTGGTTCCCCTGCTGCTAATCGCGCGCGAAAAGAGCCGCTGCGCCCCCTATGCGCAGGATCTGCTCAATGAATTAGAATTAGGCCAGGTAGAAATCCATCCTGGATACCAGCTACGCATCCAGGCGTTGGGATCATTCCGGCTCTGGCAGGGCACGGCCGAAATCCCGAGCAATGCGTGGCGGCGACAAAAAGCGCGCCAGTTGTTCCATCTCTTCCTCACCCACCGGCGCGCCACATTACATCGGGAGCAGATTGTGGAGATGCTCTGGCCGGAGTTATCCGCCGCAAGCGCCTATCGAGATTTTAAAATCGCCTACAACGCACTTTGTCATGTTTTGGAGCCAGGCCGGCAGCGCAACGCGCCTTCCGCCTATATTTTGCGCGACGGCAGCCGCTATGGCTTACGACCGGAAGCAGATTTGTGGTTGGATACGGCCGTATTCGATAACCTGGTGGCAAACGGCGATCAACTGCTGCATCACGACCCCGCAGCCGCTCGTGAAGAGTACCGCAGCGCACTGGCGCTTTACGGTGGGCCTTATCTGCAAGAATTCCCCTACCAGGAGTGGGCCAATATGGAACGCACGCGCCTGCACAACCGCTACGTGCGCACGGCCGAACGGCTGGCGCGCTCGCTGCTGCAAGCTGGAGAATGGGAAAATACCATTGATGTTTGCCAGGCGCTGCTGCGCCATGACAACTGCTGGGAACCCGCCTATCAAATGCTTATGCAAGCTTACGCCCAGTCCGGCAACCGCACGCAGGTATTGCGTACGTATCGGCAGTGTTCAGAAATTTTGCTAGCCGAGCTAGGCATCGTTCCCACGCAAGAAACGGAAGCGCTTGTCGGCCGTTTACTTGACTAATTGGCGTCGTATGGCGCAAACTATTTCTCTAACAAGAAAGATAAATGCATCGATGCCTTCACGAACTTGAGCTAACACAACCTTCATTCCCTACCTCCGTTTATAGTTTATGCGGTGGAATAGGATCATCGACGAGCATATCATCTGTTATTACATTGCCTGAGCTATCATTCCGCGTCAAGGCATAGATCACAAGTAAAGCCAGCCCAAAAAACATGGGCAGGCACCCAACTAAAAGCCACGGTCCAAATACCGTCGGGAAATCTGCATCCTGGAGAAACCCTATTGGCAATAATCCCAAAACCAATGCGAACCCAACAAAAGTGAGCATAATCCCCCAGCGCAGCATTCCACGACCGTTTTTATTATCAGTTGGGCGCAATAAACCTCTTTCCGCCAGGGCTATCGTTTCCTTGTAGCGCAAATAACGGATATATGCGAAAAATGCGAACGGAACAGAAAAAATCATCGTGAGGGCAATCCCAATTGCTAAGGCTTCAATTGCGTCATTCATATTAAAACTCCTCCTTTTGGGTTACTTTTCGTTATATTCTGCCAGCGCAGCTCGTTCTTTACGGTTGATATAGCGTAAAAAAAGCACAAAACCAATTAATGGTGTGAATATCAATGCAACAGAAAAACAAATTGCCAGACCTTCTAATAAATCATGCATCACATCCTCCGCCTATTGAGGAAACCGCAGATTTCCAATGCATCCTATCTTAAGAACTTCCTACGGTTAACTTACGTAGTGGTTTTTGACGGCCGTTCACTAAGTTAGACCATAAATCCCGAAAAAAGTTTCATTTATCCCCATTTGAAACTTTTTTACCCCAAATAGGTCTAATGAATTGAGGACATATGACGATTGTGGATCAAGACGAGCAAGCGCTTATCAAAAATGCCCAGGCAGGAGATACAAACGCTTTTGCCGCCTTGGTGACAAAGCATGGCGTTTTGGTTTACAACCTGGCGCTGCGTACCTTATGTGATCCGCAAGAAGCAGAAGATGTAGCGCAAGAAACTTTTGTACGCGCCTGGCAGGCGTTGCCGCGCTTTCGTGCAGATTCGCGCTTAAGTACATGGCTGTACCGCATTGCGACTAATCTGTGTTACAACCGATTGCCGCAACTGAAAAGAGAGCTGGCCGCGCTCGATCCGGATACCGAGATTGATTTGCCCGATGAACGGCAAGTTGTTGAAGGCGCTTTACTGTCTTCTGAATTAATAAATCAGGTGCAAACGGCCGTTAACCAACTTCCGGAAAGTTATCGCCTGCTGATCACCTTGCGGCACGTACAGGGCCTCAGTTATACAGAAATTGCAGCCGTGACCAATTTGTCAATTGGCGCTGTAAAAACGGGCATTTTCCGCGCGCGCCAACAATTACGCCAAATGCTCACGCAAGAATTGAGAACTGAAAATGGATGAATTCAACCAACAACAAGAAGCTCTTTTAGGCGGCGCCCTAAATGAGTTGGCCATCGCTCCTCTGCCGCTTGATTTTGTCAATCAGGTCTTGGCGAATATACATTCGGCGAATATACATTCGGCGAATACATTCACACCCGCAGCACAGGCCAATTCAGATACGCCTGTCCGTTTTCGATTACAGTTTCTGGATATTGCGCTGGCGTTATTTTGGTCCTCAACCCTGGCCGGCCTCTGGATGATTATCCTGTGGTGGACGGGTTTATTGCGCTTAGATTGGCTGCCGCAGGCACAACTCAATTTTTCTTTAATTGATCAATTGTCCAATTCAAACCCCGCAATATTGATTGTGCTTACCATTTTGCTGCTGGTGGAAATTAGCTTTTTGGGGCTGCTTGGCTGGAATTTGTTGGGGGAACGGCCGTCTTGATTTAGCGCCGCCATTCAAAACTGGGACAAAGTCTACGCTTACATTGCTCTGTTACTTTTACGTAACCCCCCTGAATTATCCTTATTCAAAAGCCTAAATTCATCTTTTGCACGCTGCTTTCTGCTGCGAGCATCCATTTTGAATCAGGAGAATTTATGTCACTCTCCACTGCTATATCGGGAGCATTCGCATGAATCTTGGCGCGCTGCTTGGCCGTCATGCCCAATATAGACCAGACCACACAGCGGTTGTATTTGAGGAAAATGATTACGCCGCCAAACCCGGCTCCGTCGGGGCGCCGCCGCCCTTCTTTGAAATGCGCATTGAGCGCGCCGATGGATCATTATGTCAACCAGGCGAGGTGGGTGAAATTGTTGGGCGCGGCCCGATTATGATGCCCGGCTACTACAAACGTCCCGATTTGACGGCCAAGACGATTGTGGCTGGCTGGCTGCATTCCGGCGACCTGGGGCATGTGGATACAGACGGCTTTTTATACCTGGTCGATCGCCAGAAAGATATGATTATTTCAGGCGGCGTTAATGTGTACCCGCGTGATATTGAAGAAATTGTGGTGCAGCATCCGGCCGTGCGGGAAACGGCCGTATTTGGTATTCCCAGTGACAAATGGGGCGAGACGCCCGTGGCCGCCGTCATCTCGCACCCTGGCGCCAACGCCACAGCAGAAGAAATCTGCGGCTGGGTCAATGAACGCGTCGAGGCGCGCTTCCAGCGTCTGCACAGCGTTATCATCCAGGAAGATTTTCCGCGCAGCGTAGCCGGCAAAACGCTCAAACGGCTCATGCGCGATCCCTATTGGGAAAACAAAGAATCCCAAATTTAGGCATTTTATGGACAAGTTTATTAGCGTAAATAACCTCAAGCTGCATTATCTCGATTTTCCAGGCGCTGCCCCGCCGCTCATTTTGCTGCCCGGTCTCACCGCCAATGCCCACGCCTTCGATGGTCTGCTGCGCGCCGGCTTGAACGCCCACAAGCGCGTGCTCGCCGTTGATTTTCGCGGGCGCGGCCAAAGCGACAAACCGGCGACCGGCTACAGCATGGGTGAATACGCCGCCGATATTCTGGCGCTGCTCGATAAGCTAAATATCCCGCAGGCCATTTTGTGCGGTCACTCTTTCGGCGCGCTGGTCGGCATGGTTTTAGCTGCGCAGCATCCACAGCGTTTCCCCCAATTTGTGATCATCGACTCTTCCCACCTGCTGCTCAATCCCAAAACAATCGATTTGGTTAAAGCGTCGCTCGACCGGCTAAAGCTCAAGCTGCCTTCGATGGAAATCTATCTGGCGGCGATGCAAAAAATGCCTTTCCTCGACGGCTACTGGGACGCCGATCTGGAAAACTATTTCAAGGCCGACATGCGCATCAACACGGACGGCACAGTGCGGGCCCAAACGACGCCTGAAATTATCGCCGAAACGATTGATTATGAGTTTAAGGAGCCGTGGCCGGCGCATGTGGCCGCAATCACGCAGCCGGTTTTGCTGCTGAACGCGCCTGCGCCCTACGGCCCGCCTGATGCGCCGCCCATTTTATCTGAGGAGATGGCCCGGGAAACGGCCGTTCTCTTCCACAACGGCCTCTATCAAAAAGTACCCGGCAACCACGTCACCATGATCTTTGGCGACAACGCCCAACACATCGTGGCGGCGATCAACACATTTATCAAAAGCTAGTCAGCCGGTCAGTCTTGGTTGATTAGCGGACAGGCTAACCGGCTATTATCAAAGGTAATTCCTATGACATCTCCATCCATCGGTATCGTCAGCGTCGGGACTTACTCGCCTGAAACTTATCTCGATTCGGCCGAAATCGCCGCGCGCACCGGCTATCCCGAATGGGTTGTGCGCGACAAGCTGGGCATCCACAAAAAACACATAGGCGGTCCCGATGACCATCCCAATGAAATGGGCATTAAAGCGGCCCTCGACTGCCTGGCCCAAACCGACATCCCGCCGCAAGAAATCGACGTGGTTATCTGCACCACCGAAGAGTGGCGCGAATACCTGCTGTGGACCTCAGGTATTCACCTGGCGCACGAAATCGGCGCAACCAACGCCTGGGCGCTCGACATCCACGCGCGCTGCGTCACCACCGTTACCGCCATGAAAATGGCCAAAGATATGATGCTCGCCGATCCGGAAATCAACACGGTGCTCATCGCTGGCGGCTACCGCATCGCCGACTTCATCAACTTCAAAAATCCGCGTACTTCCTTTTTATGGAACATCGGCGCGGGCGGTGGGGCGATGCTGCTGCGCCGTGACTGGCCGCGCAACAAAGTGCTCGGCGCGCACATGATTGTAGATGGCTCCATGAGTAAACATGTGATTGTGCCCGCCAGCGGCACGGTCAAATTCCCCACGGATGAGGCGGTCGCCAATGGCGAATTTTATTTTGACCTGGTCGAACCGGAAAAAATGAAAAGTCGCCTTAATGAAGTTTCCATGGACAACTGGGTGCTGTGCGTCGATGAAGCGCTGCGCAAAAGCGGTTCCAAACCGGACGGGACGCCCTATTCGCGCGCCGACATCGACTTTTTGAATATGGTGCTGATCAAACCGTCCGGCCACCGCGAAATGCTGGCGCGTCTCGGTTTGACAGAGGAACAGTCAGTCTATTTGAGCGAGTACGGCCACACGGGCGAGCAGGACGCGATGTTTGGCATCAAGGAAGGCATCAAACAAGGACGGCTTAAGGATGGCGACTTGATGGCGATTGTGGCGGCAGGCGTTGGATACGTATGGGGCGCAGCCGTTGTACAGTGGGGTGATTGAATGCGGAATGTGGACTCCTTAAAATCATAAAGTCGAGGTAGTAACAAAGACTAATTTACTGAGATGCTGAGTAGCTAAAAAAAACTGAACGCATATACAAGGAAAAAGGAGTGAAAAATGCGATTAAAAGAAAAAGTTGCCCTGGTAACTGGCGGCGCTGCCGGTATCGGGAAAGCCACAGCACAAAGATTTGCCGAAGAGGGCGCAAAAGTTGTAATTTGTGATGTTGCTGTGGAAAAAGGGGAAGCGACTGCGAAAGAAATCGGCGCTGATTTTTACCATGTGAATATTGCTGACCGGCAGGCGGCGCAGGATTGGATCGATGCGGTGGTAGAAAAATACGGCCGTATCGACATCCTGGTCAACAACGCCGGCGTGCTGCGCGACGGCCAACTGGTCAAATGGAAAAACGGCGAACTCAACGGCCAGATGGCGGAGACTGATTTCGACCTGGTGATTTCCGTCAATCTCAAGGGCGTATTCAACTGCACGCAGGCGGTCGCGCCTGTAATGATTCAGCAAGGCAGCGGCGTCATTCTCAACGCGACTTCAATCGTAGGGTTGGATGGCAACTTCGGCCAGACCAACTACGTCGCCACCAAAGCGGGTGTGATCGGCATGACGAAGGTATGGTCGCGCGAACTCGGCCGTTATGGCGTGCGCGTCAACGCCGTCGCGCCCGGCTTCACGCTCACCGAAATGGTGCGCCAGATGCCGGAGAAAATTCTGGACAGCATGAAATCCCATACCCCGCTGCGCCGCCTGGGCGAACCCCGCGACATCGCCAATGCATACCTTTTCCTGGCCTCTGACGAAGCGAGCTTTATCACGGGTGAAGTCCTGCGCGTGGATGGCGGCATTGTCGTCGGTACGTGAATGCGGAATGCAGAATCAGGGACGTAGAAAGTAGAAGTAACTCAAGTTGCCACTTTAGCTGCTACAGAATGAATTCTGTAACAAACGCGGAGAAACATGATAAATCAAGTTAAACTTGTTGCCAGATATGCCGTTCCGAGTCTGTTTTAACAGACTTTTTATCCGTAGCCGTAGATTTCAATCTATGGCGCTATGGCGCCGACATGGTAGCAACTTGGGTTAGAAGTATTGAAAATGGGACAGTAGGATTTGAAGAAGAGGACAAAGTAAGCTAAAAATCATGACTCCTCATTCCGCATTCCGCATTGGAGATCATCATGAACGCATCAAATTTGTTAAGCAAGCGGGCGCATTTGACTCCGGACAGAGAAGCTTTGTTAGAGCTGGAAAGCGGCGTCCGTTACACCTACGCCGAGCTAAACGCACGCGCTAACCGGGCAGCCAACTGGCTGCGCTCGCTGGGCGTCGACTATGGCGACCGGGTATCAATTCTGGCGCATAACAGCGTTGTTTATCTCGATCTGTTTTACGGCGCGGCCAAGATCGGGGCTGTCTTTGCGCCGCTGAACTGGCGGCTGGCGGCGCAGGAACTGACCTATATCGTCAACGACTGTGGTTCCAAAGTGCTGCTTTGCGGGCCGGATTTTGTAGACACACTGGCAGCGATGCGCGCCCATATTTGCTGTCGACCATTTTGCGAGCGTGGATGGGGCCGTTATTGAGGATGCGCTGGTTTACGAAGAAGGCGTGGCGCAGGCAGCGGAAACGGAACCGCAACGGCCGTTACAACTCAACCCCGAAACCCCCCACTGCATTCTCTACACCTCCGGCACAACCGGACGTCCCAAAGGAGCCGTCATTCCGCAGCGACAGGTTTTATGGAACTGCATCAATACGGCCGTTTCCTGGGGCCTCAGTGAAAAAGACGTCTCGCCGGTCTTCACGCCGCTGTTTCACGCCGGCGGGCTGTTTGCCTTTCTGACCCCGCTCTTTTATTTGGGCGGGCGTATCATTCTGGCAAAAGGCTTTGACGTCGAAGAATCAATGCGCGTCATCCTTGAGGAAAAATGCAGCGTCATTTTGGGCGTGCCAACCCTCTTCCAGATGTGGCTCAACATGCCCGGCTTCGACGATTTCGACTTTTCGCATGTACATTTTTTCGTCAGCGGCGGCGCGCCCTGTCCCGTACCGCTGATGGAAGAATGGCGGCGGCGCAGCGGCGCGATCTTCCGCCAGGGATACGGCCTCAGCGAGGTCGGGCCCAACTGCTTCAGCATGACCGATGCCGAATCCGTACCTAAATCCGGCTCGGTGGGCAAGCCAATTTTCCACAGCGAAATGCGGTTGGTAGATGAAAACGGCTGTGACGTGCCCATCGGCGAGACAGGTGAGTTGTTGATTCGCGGGCCGCATGTGTGCAGCGGTTACCTGAACAATCCAGAGGCAACGGCCGCTTCGCTTACGGACGGCTGGTTCCACACCGGCGACATGGCGCGCATGGATGCAGACGGCTTCTATACAATTGCCGGCCGTTTTAAGGATATGATCATCAGCGGCGGCGAAAATGTGTATGCCGCCGAGGTAGAGGCAGTGTTTATGCAGCATACGGCCGTTCAGGAATGCGCGCTGATCGGCAAAGCGGACGAAAAATGGGGCGAAGTCGGCCTGATGGTCGTTGTTCTGAAACCCGGTCAGAGCGCCACGGAAGCAGAACTGCGCGACTATTGCAGCACCCAACTTGCGCGCTACAAAGTTCCTAAGCAAGTTATTTTCACCGATCAACTGCCCTACTCACCCTACGGCAAAGTCGAAAAAGCAAAACTACGCAAACGATATTTAACATAATACAGCCAATCGGTTAGCCTACAAAAATATTATCTTCAATGGAGTCTTACGTGGTAAACTGTACATGAGTAAATATAAATACGAAGTGATAATCTATTGGAGCGCTGAAGACATTGCATTTATTGCTGAGGTGCCGGAGTTATCTGGTTGTGCTGCTGATGGTGCTGACGTCAAGCAGAAGCTTTGAGCAATCTGGAAACAATAATTGATGAATGGGTTGAAACGGCAAAAGAACTCGACCATTCAATTCCTCGAGCCAAAGGGTCGATTGATCTTTACATAAGTTCAGAATTATATAGGGCACAAAAAATGGACATTCCCACGCTTCCGGGCATTACAGCCCAAACAATCACAACCACACGGTTAACAACCCGTGTCTTATTCAGTGGGCCGGAGGATGGCATTCCGGTGCTGTTTTTGCACGGCAACACCTCTTCCGCAACCTGGTGGGAGGAAAATATGGTTGCGCTGCCGCCGGGTTATCACGCCATTGCGCCCGACCAGCGCGGCTTCGGCGGCGCCGATCCAGACAAAAAGATCGACGCCACACGCGGGCTGGCCGATCTCGCCGACGACGCCCTGGCGCTGCTCGACTATCTGAGGATTGACAAAGCCCATATCGTTGGCAATTCGATGGGCGGCTCCGTTTTGTGGTGGCTGCTAATTCAGGCGCCGCACCGTTTTTTGACCGCGACGTTGGTTGCCCCCGGCTCACCTTATGGTTTTGGCGGCACAAAAGACGCTGACGGCACGCCCTGCACGGACGATTTTGCCGGTTCCGGCGGCGGGCTTGGTTAATCCGCAGGCCGTCGAGCTGGTCAAAGAAGGGTATCGCGGCGCCGATAATCCGTTTGGACTGCGTTCGGCGCTGAAGCTGCTGGTCTACAAACCGCCTTTTGTGCCGGCGCGCGAGGAAGATCTGCTCTCGTCGGCGTTGAGCATCCACGTGGGCGAGCAGGATTGGCCCGGCGATGGAAGCGCGTCGCCCAACTGGCCTTTTATGGCGCCCGGCCAATGGGGTGCGGCCAACGGTCTTTCACCCAAATACGCCATTAACACGGCCGATTTGCTGGCAGTCGAACCCAAGCCGAAGATTTTGTGGGTGCGCGGCAGCGATGATATCGCGGTTTCGGATACGGCCGCTTCCGATCCCGGCGTCTTGGGCATGGCGGGATTTATCCCCGGCTACCCCGGCGCAGACGTCTACCCGCCCCAACCAATGATCGCCCAAACGCGCGCCGTCCTGGAAAAATACGCCGCCGCCGGTGGGGCATTTAAAGAAGTTGTCATAGAAGATACCGGCCATGCGCCGTTCATCGAAAAACCGGAAGAATTTAATGCGCTTTTTCACGCGCACATTCAGGAATGAAATGCGTATTGTCTATGCTGTTTTGTTAGGTAAACCGCAGAAAGTATTGGGAAATATAATGTGTTGGAAATCTGCGGTTTCCTCAAGGAATTGGCAGGTTATGTCAAACAGGTTTTCTGAAAACTTCCTGTCAATTACCTAATTTCTCTACGCAATACGATAGACGCAAAATAGGAGCAAAATTATGACCACACGAAAACTTGGTCGCGGCGTCGCCATGGTAGGCGCGGGCATGAGTCAGTTTGGCGTTTTTCCCGGCAAAGATACGCGCGACTTATTTGTCGAAGCCTTTTTAGAGATGCGCGCCTCGGTGGACAAAGGGCTGAATCCACAAGAAATTGAGGCGCTGTTTATCGGCAATTACAGCAGTGAACTGTTTGAAGGCCAGGGCCATACCGCGCCCATCATGGCGGACTGGGTCGGCCTGACGCCGCGCCCCGCCACGCGCATCGAAGATGCGTGCGCCAGCAGCGGCGTCGCGCTGCGCCAGGGCATTATGGCGGTCGCGTCCGGACTGCATGATGTGGTCCTGGTCGGCGGCATTGAGAAGATGAACAATTTGCCTATCGCCGAAGTGACCGAAGCGCTGGCGACGGCGGGCGATATGCTCTACGAAATTCCGGCCGGCTTCACCTTTCCCGGCTTTTACGCCGCGATGGCGACCGCCTATATGCACCGCTATGGCGCACGGCCGGAAGCGCTCATGCGCGTGGGTTTGAAGAACCATGAAAACGGCGCGCTCAACGACAAAGCGCAGTTTAATATGACCATCGCCGATGTGATGGCGCGCAAGCAGGCCAGCGCCCAAAAGAAAGGACGTCCGGTTCCTCAATGGGACAATGAAATGGCCTTCCTGCAGGATGATCGCGCCAATCCGATGATCGCCTGGCCTCTGCGCCTGTTTGACTGCTCGCCGGTGACAGATGGGGCCACGGCCGTTCTGTTGGTCAGCGCCGACATTGCCAAAAACTTCAGCGATGATCCCATCCATATTATTGGAACTGGACAGGCGAGCGACACAGCCCTGCACGGCCGTTCCGATTTGACCAGCATTGGCGCGGCAAAAGAGGCTGGCCGGCAGGCCTATGCGATGGCCGGGGTCACGCCTCAAGATATAAAAATCGCCGAAGTCCACGACTGTTTCACCATCGCCGAAATCATCGCCACGGAAGATTTGGGCTTTTTCGGGCCTGGTGAAGGACATGAAGCAGCCGAAGAAGGTTTAACAGCGCGTCACGGTCCGCAGCCAATCAACACTTCCGGCGGTCTGAAATCAAAGGGGCATCCGGTGGGCGCATCCGGAACAGGTCAGGCTGTCGAGGTATTTAAACAGATGCGTGGTTTGGCGGGCGCCAGGCAAGTCGACCGCGCTGTCGATATCGCCATGACCCACAACGTCGGCGGCACCGGCCAAACGGCCGTTGTCCATATTTATGAAAGGAAATAAGCGCAACTATGAGTGAAAGAGCTTTCACACACTCGTCATTTCAGGAATTTTTGAACGAGCAGAGGTTGATGGGCGCGCGCTGCCGGGAGACTGGTGAGGTGTTTGTGCCGCCGCGTCCCATGTGTCCACGCACCTACAGCACGGATATGGAATGGGTGGAATTATCGGGCGCCGGTGAACTGGCAGCGTATACGGCCGTTTACATCGGACCAAACGCGATGATAGCAGCCGGCTATGATCGTAAAAACCCATACGTTTCCGGCATTGTGCAGCTAGCTGAAGGCCCTAAAATTAGCGCCCAAATTGTTGGCGTTGAGGTCAACAATCCTGCCGCCATTGAGATCGGCGCACCGCTCAAAGTCACCTTTATCGAACGCGGCGCAGACGAAAAAACGCACAACATCCTGGCTTTTGCGGCAGATTAGGAAGGCGGCACTGTATCCTGAATGTAACTCAGGATCAGTATGATGGGCAGCATAGGTTGAGGAAACCGCAGAATTTCAACGTTTTTTATTTCCAAATACTTTCTGCGGTTTACCTGATACTACAACGAGACTTCGCTCTGAAATGAGGAGGATGGCATTCTCAAATGCCGGTTCGTCGCTTCAACTGGCCGCATCTGAGGATGCTCACTGCTCTTGATTAGTCAGCAAGATATACTTTATGTCAATTTCTCATTGTAGTACTAAGGAGGAAAATGTACGGATTTCATTTTGATTGGTTGAAATCGCATGCTGACCGCACGCCGCAAAAGTTAGCGCAGGTCGATCTGGAAACAGGACGGCAGTTCACCTACTTTGAAATGAACGCGCGCGCCAACCGGCTGGCGAGTTTTTTGCGCACTGAATTTGGCGTGCAGCAGGGCGACCGTATTTCGCTGCTTGCCAAGAACAGCAGCGATTATTTCGAGATTTTGTTTGCGTGCAGCAAAATCGGCGCCATCTTGAACACGCTCAACTGGCGGCTGGCCGTGCCGGAGCTGGAATATATCATCAACGACTGCACACCGCGTATTTTGATTTATGAGCCGGAATTTGCGGATTTAGTGGAAGGGTTACGGCCGTTAACCAACTTCGAAAACCACATCATCATCGGCGCAAAAGATGCCCCGCCCGGTGAATGGAACTACGAAACCGCACTGGCCGCCGGGACGCCGCAAAATTTTGACGGGCCAACCTTGCGCTACGAAGACACGTGGGCCATTCTCTACACTTCCGGCACAACCGGCCGTCCCAAGGGCGCCATGGTCACCTACGGCAACTTCTTCTACAATGCCGTTGGCATGGGACAGGCCATCAACCTCAACTCCCAGGACATCAATCTGGTCATGCTGCCTACCTTCCATGCCGGCGGGTTGGGACTTTACGCCGGGCCAACTTTTCACGCCGGCGGCACAGTGATTGTGATGCGCAATTTTGATCCCGTTCTCATGTTCAAAACCATCCAGGATTGGCGCGTCACGACGATTATCCTGGTGCCGGCCATGTATCTGATGCTGCACGAACACCCCGCATATCGCAGTTATGATCTGTCCAGCATTCGCCTGTGGAGCAGCGGCGGCTCCGCCCTGCCCCCGTCGCTGGTCGAGATGTACGCCCAAGACGGCATTATCATCCAGCAGGGCATGGGCATGACCGAAACCGGGCCGACCGTGTTTCTGATACCCAAAGCGGACGCCGTGCGCAAGGCAGGATCCGTAGGCAAGCCGGTCTTGCATACCGAGGTGTGTATCATGGATCAGCATCACAATAAGCTGGGACCAAACGAGGTAGGCGAGTTGTGTATTCGCGGCAATATCACCACCGGCTACTGGAACGCGCCCGAGAAAACGGCCGCTGCCATCATCAACGGCTGGCTGCATTCCGGCGACGCGGCCAAATATGACGAGGAAGGCTTTTATTATCTGGTTGACCGCTTGAAAGATATGTTTATCTCCGGAGGCGAAAACGTTTATCCGGCCGAGATTGAAAATTTATTGTACAAACATCCGGCCGTCGCCGAAGCGGCCGTCATTGGTGTGCCGCATTCAAAATGGCAGGAAGTCGGCCGTGCAGTCATTGTGGTCAAGTCGGGTCAAGCGCTTACAGAAGAGGAGGTTATCACTTTTTGCCAGGGCAAACTGGCGCGCTACAAGATACCCAAAGCCGTCACTTTTATCGATGCTCTGCCGCGCAACGATATTGGTAAAGTGATGAAAACAGAGCTGGTCGCTTTGTATGGCGAACCGGTTGGATGAATGCAAATATACGTCGGACAAACCTTCACCCAAACGCGCGTTTTTTCGCAAGCGGAATTTGATACGTTTGCGGCCTTAAGCGGGGATAATAACCCGATTCATGTTGATCCGGCATTTGCGGCGCGCACGCGCTTTGGGCGTACGGCGGCGCATGGCATGCTGCTCTACAGCGCCCTGTGCGGCCTGCTCAGCGCCCATTTTCCCGGTCACGCGCAGCACACGCAAAGTTTCACGTTTACCGCGCCAACGTTTACGGATGAGGCCATGATGCTGCAAGCGGAAGTACTCGAAGTACAGGCGGATCGGAATAAAATTCTGCTCAGAACAACGATTACAAATCCGCAAGGTGAGTTGACTTGTGATGGAGAAACATTGTTAGGGTTGAGATGATATTTACTGCAACAGCAAGGGCCTATCGTCATTTTGACACTCAACCGCCCGGAACGACACAACAGCCTCGTTCCCGAACTATTGGCGGCGTTTTTGGAGGCGCTGACGGCCATTGAAGCGAACACGGCCGTTCACGCAGTCGTGCTCCAGGCTAACGGCCGTTCCTTTTCAACCGGCGGCGATGCCTTGGGTTTTGTGCAGCATGCAGACGACATCGCAGCATACTCACGCCGCATTGTGGGGCTGTTGAATCAAGTGATTCTGGCCATGCTCGATTTGCGCGTTCCAATTGTAACGGCCGTTCACGGTATCCTGACCGGTGGTTCATTGGGCTTTATTATGGGGTCGGACATTGTGCTCGTCACGCCGCAGGCCAGCTTTGCGCCCTTCTACAGCACCGTCGGCCCCAGTCCGGACGGCGGCTGGGCAGTTTTGCTGCCGCTGCTGATTGGCAAACGGCGCGCAGCAGAGGTATTGTATTTGAACACGGCGATTGACGCGCAAACGGCCGTTGCCTGGGGTCTGGCCAACCGGATTGTACCCGCCGCCGCGATTCGCAGCGAGGTGCAGCATGTGGCAGAAGCTATCGCCGCCAAAAAAGCGGGCAGCATCCGCCACACAAAGCAGTTATTAAACTGGGATCGTGATGAAATTGCAGCCCGGCTGGAAGCGGAATTAGACCATTTCTTAGCGCAAATTGTGACGGACGAAGCTATCGCTGGTTTCCGTGATTTTCTGGCCGCGCTGAAACAACAACGCAATGATGAAAGAGTCGGTTATAGAATGAAAGGACTCAAACTCGGACAAAATGCCAGCCTGACGCGCACATTCACACTTGATGATGTGGCTGCATATCGCTTGTTGAGCAAGGACAATGGGCTGCTTTTTGGATCGGATAGTGGGGAAACGGCCGTTCCTGGCCCGCTGCTTGCCGGTCTATTCTCTAATCTAATGGGCACAAAACTGCCCGGACTAGGAACCAACTGGCTCAAGCAGCAACTAAGTTACCCTGCGCCGGCCTTTCTGGACGAACCCATCACGGCCAGCGTTGAAATCATTCGCCTGCGCCCGGAAAAAGAACTGGTTAATTTGCGCACCACCTGTGTCAACTTACAAGGTGAACTCGTTTGCACAGGCGAAGCGCTTGTCTTGGTGAAAGATTTGGAGCAAGTTTGATTTTTTATTGGAGGTCTGTTTATGGCATGAGTCGTTAATTATCAGTTCACTATACGCAAATTACATCGTTGAGGAAACCGCGAATTTTTCACAGAGGTGAATGGTAAAAACTTTTCGCAGTTTACCTATTACTACAACGAGATTTTGACATAATGTTACTGACGACAACCTCCCGGAGGCTAATCAAGCAACTAAAATCAACCTATTTAGCGACCACCTTTGCCTAAATGTTGAGCCTCCGGGAGGATTCACTTCGAAGTCTCGTTGTAATACTATATTGAATAGGAATTCTCAAAAATTTGGAGGAGATTAAAAAGATGAATAAAAAAACTCGATTATGGACACTAATAGCCCTGCTGCTGGCAATGATGCTTGTATTCTCAGCCTGCGGCGGCTCGGCGCCATCTGAAGAAGCAGCGGAAGAAGCCCCAGCCCAAGAAGAAGCTGCGCCAGCAGAAGAAGCGCCGCCCGAGGAAGAAGCCGCGCCAGCAGAGGAAGCGCCCGTAGAAGAACCAGCCGAAGAAGCGGCAGTGGAAGAAACGATGGGCACAGTCGCCTGTGAAGAACCGGTCAAAGTCGGCCTGATTACTGACGAAACCGGCGCGCTGGCCATTTATGGCGCCCATATCTTGCGCAGTTTCCCGCTGGGTTTGGAATATGCCACCGGCGCGGCCGGCGCAGAGGGCGACGGCTTTACAAGCTACATGTTGGACGGCTGTGAAATTCAGCTCTACATTCGCGATGACCAGAGTACACCCGAAAACACCGCCACCGTCGCGCGTGAATTGATCGAGGTTGAAGGCGTTGATGTGCTCGTCGGCACCGTCAGCTCCGGCGCAACCGCGACGCTGCAAGAACTGGCGCGCGAAAACGAGATTCCCTTGATCGTCGCCCCCGCCGCCGCCAACGACATCACTGGCGTCAACTTTAACGAATATACCTTCCGCACCAGCCGTAACAACTACCAGGACGCGGTCAACATTTGTGAATACATCACCGAACAGTACGACACCTTCGTACAGATTGCGCCCGATTACTCCTTCGGTTACGGCGGCGCGCAGGCGTTCCGTGACGCCTGTACGCTCTTCGGCGGCGAATTTGTGGCCGACGACATCTTTGCACCGCTGGACACGACCGACTTCACGCCCTACATGGAACAGGTGCTTGACGCCAACGCCGACGCCTTCCTGGTCACCTGGGCCGGCGGCGGCTTCATTCCGCTGCTGCAATCGGCGGTTGATCTGGGCGTGTTTGGACCAATCCACACTGGCGGCCAGCTTCATTGACAATGTGGCCCAGCCCGCCTTTTTCTCCAACGCCATTGGCAGCACCAGCGGTATTCTCTATCACTACACGCTGCCTGATAATGAAGTCAATGATTGGTTGGTGGAGCAAACCCAGGCCCAATTCGAAACCTTCCCCGATCTGTTTGATGCGGACGGCATGAACGCCGCCCTGCTATTGACCGAAGCGCTCAAAGCCTCGGGTGGGGATGCCAGCGCCGACGCCATGATCGGCGCCATGGAGGGCATTGAGTTTGAGGGGCCAAAAGGCACGATTTACATTCGGCCCGAAGATCATGTTGCAATCCAGGATATGTACATCGTCACGCTGACCAATGTGGACGATCCTGAGTTCAAATTCTACGAACCGGTTGAAACCAACCGGCCAAACGTCCCTTGCTTGCTGCCCGAAGAGATGCAGGATCGCTGCGGCGATTTGCCCGTCGGCGCGCTGGGCGACATTTCACAAACTGAAGCGCCTGCGTCGGCCGCAGAAGAAACGGATATGGAAATGGGAACGGCCGTTTGCGAAGAACCGGTCAAAGTTGGCCTGATCACCGATGAAACCGGCGCACTGGCCATCTATGGCGCCCATATTCTGCGCAGCTTCCCGCTTGGTTTAGAATACCTCGCCGGCGCAGAAGGTACAGAAGCTGACGGGTACACTTCCTACATGGTTGATGAGTGTGAAATCCAGCTCTATATTCGCGACGACCAGAGTACACCCGAAAACACCGCCACCGTCGCGCGTGAATTGATCGAGGTTGAAGGCGTTGATGTGCTCGTCGGCACCGTCAGCTCCGGCGCAACCGCGACGCTGCAAGAGCTGGCGCGCGAAAACGAGATTCCCTTGATTGTCGCCCCCGCCGCCGCCAACGACATCACCGGCGTCAACTTCAACGAATATACCTTCCGCACCAGCCGTAACAACTACCAGGACGCCGTCAACATCTGTGAATACATCACCGAAGAATACGACACCTTCGTACAGATTGCGCCCGATTACTCCTTCGGTTACGGCGGCGCGCAGGCGTTCCGCGACGCCTGTACACTCTTCGGCGGCGAGTTTGTGGCCGACGACATCTTTGCGCCGCTGGACACGACCGACTTCACACCCTACATGGAGCAGGTGCTTGACGCCAACGCCGACGCCTTCCTGGTGACCTGGGCCGGCGGCGGCTTCATTCCGCTGCTGCAATCAGCGGTTGAACTGGGTGTGTTAGATCAGACGGCGCTGGCGGCCAGCTTCATTGACAATGTGGCCCAGCCCGCTTTCTTCTCCAACGCCATCGGCAGCACCAGCGGTATTCTCTATCATTACACGCTGCCTGATAATGAAATCAATGATTGGCTTGTGGAGCAAACCCAGGCCCAGTACGAAACCTTCCCCGATCTATTCGACGCCGACGGCATGAATGCGGCCTTGCTGCTGGGTAATGCCCTGCGCAAGAGCGGCGGCGATGCCAGCGCGGCGGCTTTGATTGCTGCAATGGAAGGTATCGAGTTTGAAGGTCCCAAAGGCACGATTCTTATTCGGCCGGAAGACCACGTCGCTATGCAGGATATGTACATCGTCACGCTGACCAATGTGGATGATCCCGAGTTCAAGTATTATGAACCGGTCGAAACCAACCGGCCTGACGTGCCCTGCTTGCTGCCCGAGGAATTGCAGGATCGCTGCGGCGATCTGCCCGCCGGCAGCCTGAGCGGCGAATAAATTGAATGCGGCGTGCGGAATTCAGGAATTTTCTGAATTCCGCACGCTTCCACTTCATATTGGAGGTGGCATGTCTGACGACATAATTCTAGAAACGCATAACTTGCGGCGTGAGTTTGGAGCGTTGGTAGCGGTGGATGATGTCAGTATCCAGGTGAAAACCGGTTCGCTGCATTCGATCATCGGTCCCAACGGCGCGGGAAAAACCACGTTTTTTAATTTGCTAAGCGGCAATATCGGACCCAGCGGCGGGAAAGTATTTTTTAAGGGGCAGGATATTACTAATTTGCCGGTATACAAAACAGCGCATCTGGGAATCGGCCGTTCCTTTCAAATTACCAATCTTTTCCCCAGTCTAACCGTTTTGGAAAATATCCGCCTGGCGGCGCAGGCTTTAGGCAAAGATAACTTCAAGATGTTCAGATCCAACAGACGCTTTCAGAGCTATATCGATCGCGCCTGGGAAGTCATGGATTTGGTTGGATTGGCCGAACGCGCCGGCAATCTGGCGCAGCACCCTGCCGCATGGCGACCAGCGTAAGCTGGAACTGGGCATGATCCTGGCGCCCGATCCGGAAATGCTGCTGCTGGACGAACCCACAGCCGGGATGGCTTCAGAGCAAGTGCCGGAACTGATGGCGCTAATCCGCAATGTGCAGGCAGCCGGCAACAAAACCATCATGCTGGTCGAACACAACATGCACGTCGTCATGGCCGTCTCAGACGCTATAACCGTGATGCATCATGGCGCCGTTTTGGCCGAAGGCGCGCCCTCAGAAATCGCTCAAAACGACACGGTACAAACGGCGTATCTGGGCGGTTTGTACGAGCTTGAGGCGTAACGCTATTATGGGCAATCTACTTGAAGTTCAATCAATTCATACCTATATCGGCCAGTATCACATCCTGGAAGGGGTTAATTTGACGATTCCCCAAGGCAGTATTACAGCCCTATTGGGCCGCAACGGGGCCGGCAAAACAACAACGCTCAAATCCATCCTGGGTTTGACGCCGCCGCGCGAGGGCAAGGTCATCTTCGACGGCCAGGAAATTCAAGGGCGGCGCAGCTATGATATTGCGGCGATGGGCATCGGTTTTGTACCGGAACACCGCGCAATTTTCCGTGATTTGTCGGTAAAGGAAAATCTACTTCTGGCAGAGCGCAAAAAAGGTGATTTTGCGCGCAAAGAGGAATTTATTTTCGGTCTTTTTCCCGATCTCAAGCGTTTGATCAAGCTTCCGGGAACTAATCTATCCGGCGGGCAGCAGCAGATGCTGGCGGTGGCGCGTGCGCTGGTGGCGGATAACAGGCTGCTGTTAATCGACGAACCCAGCGAAGGTCTGGCGCCGGTAATTATTGAGCAGATGATGAGCGCAATAGATGAGCTGTCGGCCGAATCTACGGTTTTATTGGTTGAGCAAAACTTTTTGGTTGCCAGCCGTCTGGCCAGCCAGTATGTAATTATTGAAGAGGGTCAATCTGTGCAGGCCGGCGCAATGGCCGATCTGGTACAGGATAAAGAAACCATCCACCGCTATTTGGGTGCGGCCTAGGAAAAGATTATGGGTGAGTTTGCAACTGTTTTACGCAACAATCGTGTGCGCCTGATCACAATTGTGATTCTGGGTTTTGTATTTCTGGCGGCAATTCAAGGTATGGACACCAAAGATTGGGTGATTACCGTGCTGCGCGGCCTGGCAGTGGGCGCGATTACTTTTTTGGTGGCGTCAGGTCTGTCGTTGATCTTTGGCCTGATGGATGTCCTCAACCTGGCGCACGGTGAGTTGTTTATGCTGGGGGCGTATGTGGGCTGGACGGTGTTTGTGCGCCCGGATACATTTTTTGACGTCTTCACGCCGATATTGCTGGCGTCGGTGGGATTGATTTTGCTGCCGGTGTGGATGGCGTGGCTTTCCCGTGCGCATATCGGCAAAACGGCCGCTCGTATCTGGCCCTGGATTGCTTTGATCATCGGGTTAGGCATTTTGATTTATACGCTTCGCAGCTATCCAATCACTATCTGGAATCCTGACGATTACGCCAACAGCCCAATTAATAACGCCCTAAATTTAAGCCAGGGACTCTTCCAACTGCCAGAACCGGTGCTTTTTGGAACGGGTGGTCCTTTGGTGGGATTGTTGGGTGCATTGTTGGGTGGTTTTGTGCTTGCCTGGGGCATTGCGGGACTGCGGGTACGTCGCGACACGGCCGTTTCCACCCACGTCGGTCGCGGTCCTATCATCACGGCCATAATTTTGCTGGTGGTCGCCATGCTCAACTTCTTTTTGAACGATGCCTTAACGCTGTGGTTGTTTGAAATGAACTCAACCCTGCGCTTTTTCATCGCGATGGGCATTGCAACGGCCGTTGGCTTTATTCTAGGCGCGCTGATTGAAACAACGATGATACGGCCGTTATACGACCGTCCCATTTACCAGCTCATGCTCACGCTGGGGCTGAGCTTTATCATCGTTGAGCTGGTGCGCGCCGTGTGGGGACGGCCGGAATTCACCCTGCCCAAACCGGCGCTGTGGGCCGGCAGCGGCGAAGGTTGTCCCGCCACAGGCATCATGGAAGCATTTACCAATCAATGTTCGACGATTCTGTTATTCGACGGCCGTATACGCACATACAATGAAATCTTCATCATCCTGGTGGGCGTTTTTGTGCTGGTCGGCATCTGGCTGCTCCTGCAGCGCACCCGCATCGGCATGATCATCCGCGCCGGCGTCCAGGACAGCGAAATGGTCGAAGCCTTGGGCATCAACGTGCGGCGTGTTTTCACCTTTGTGTTTGCTCTGGGCGTCGCGCTGGCAGCCCTGGGCGGCGTGCTGGCGGCGCCCTCAATAGGGCTATCGACCGATATGGGCACGCGCGTTTTGCTGTTGGCGCTGATTGCGCTGGCCATTGGCGGGTTGACCAGCTTTCCGGGAGCGGCCGTTGGCTCCGTCCTGGTTGGCTTGATGCAGCAGTTCATCATTAAATACGGCTCCATCGGCATCAACCTGCCGTTCCTGGCCGAACCGATCAAACCATCACCCCCTTTGGTCCCGGCGTCCACGGTCTTATTGATGGTCATCATTCTATTATTGCTGCCCAACGGCTTATTTGGGCGTAATGAGTAACTGAGAAACCGCTATGCAATCAACCGTATCCCGCACGCAAACAGAACAAACCGGCATAATCGCCTGGCTCAAACAAAACGCCGGGCTGGTCATCTTATTTCTACTGCTGCTCATATTTCCGTTCATCGTCGCCTTACTGGACGGCCAATCCCTCAGCGCCGTGCTGAACAATGAAACCGGCAACGCCAAATTTTTGCAGGGATTGATGATCGAAATATTTATTCTGGCCATCTATGCCATCAGCTACGACCTCATCCTGGGCATTACCGGCCTGCTCTCCTTTGGCCACGCCATGTTTTTTGCCGTGGGCGCTTATTTCACCGGCATCGCCTTTAAGCTGTTCGGCTGGGGGTTGGCGCCGACGCTGCTGGGACTGGTCGTTGTCGGCGCGTTGAATGCACTGCTCTTTGCCGTCGTCTTGCCGCGCGTGAAAGGCATCACCTTCGCCCTGGTCACATTGGGAATTGCTTCGGTCTTCTTTATCATTGTGCAGTCAAATGAAATGGTTGCCTACACCGGGGCGGATGTCGGGCTGCAAGGCGTTATTGTGCCGGAATTCCTGAATACCAATAATGAACGTCTGCGTTTATACATCACTGCGCTGATCGCCACCTTTGCAGTTTACCTGATTTATCGACGCTTTGTGGATTCTCCCACCGGCCGGGTATGCATTGCCAACCGTGAAAACGAAGGGCGCGCCCTGATGCTGGGTTACAACACCTTTTATTTCAAGCTCGTGGCCCTGATTATTTCCGCCATAACGGCCGCTTTAGCCGGCTTTTTTCACACGCTGCATTCCCCAATTGTGAGTCCCACCATTGCGGGATTGGGCTGGACCGTGGCGGCGCTGCTGATGATTTTGATTGGCGGTGTTGGCACGTTGAGCGGCGCTATGATTGGAGCGGCCGTTTTCCGGCTGCTTGAGTTTTTCCTGGATCGCTGGTTTGGCGAAAACGCTTCTTTTTTGCTGGGCGTCTTCTATATTTTGCTGGTGTTGTTTTTGCCTTACGGCATCGTCGGCACCTGGAAAGCGCGCTCGTTCCAGATCAAACAAGGTCGCGAGTGGCTTCTTACATTGCTGCGCGGCGGTTCAACGGATAAGCAATAAGTAAGCGTCCACAAATAAAATCATAGTCAGAGGACGCTTACGCAACCCTAATCGATAGAATCTCAACCCAAGATTACGCATCTGTTTTCCAATTGACATGCTGTCAACAAATACGCTATCATAATGTTAACAACGTCAATAATTCAATATATATGCAAATTATGATATTGCGGATTTATTACTCAAAAGGATAACGTTAATCATGTTGGTGAAAGTTGGAAAGAGAGGACAAATAACGATTCCAAAAACATTTAGGAAATCTCTGGAATTTGGGCCTGGTGATAGTATTGCTATCGTCCGGGTAAATGATGAATTGCACCTAAAACCGGTTAAAAAAACGATATTTGATTTCATCGGTGCTATTCCAGCGTCGGAAGGTTCACCCGACTGGCAGACAATTCGCGAGGAAGCAAGAGCGTATCACGCAAAGCAAGAGATGAAAGCCAACGATGAGTGAGATAGCCTGTGCAGATTCCAATATTTTTGTTCGTGCTTTGACTCAGGATGATCCGCGCCAGACTGAGGCAGCTTTCAAACTTTTACAAAAAACAAAAACAGGCGAATTAACGCTCGTTATAAACGACATCATCCTGACGGAATTGATTTGAGTGCTTAGCCTGAAGAGATACAATCTGAACCATGAAGCTGTTGTTACAAGAATTGAGGCGCTTTTAAACACAGACGGTATTGTTATCAAGCCTGCAGACTTGAGCGCAAACATTTCTGCAGCGCTTAAATTGTACCTTGACCACAACATTGATTATACGGATGCCTACATTGCCAGTTGGATGCAGAATCATGATATCGACGCCATTTATACGTTCAATATTAAACATTTTAAGCGCATAAAGCGCTTAATCGTCAAGGAGCCTCATGCGGACTGATTCTGACTCGTCTAATCTTCAGGAATTTTCTGCGGTTTCCTTGAGGAATCGGCAACGTCTAGAGCGATTCTAATTTTGAAATATTGTTGCCGATTACCTAATGCGTCTCGGTAACCTTGCGTAATCCGCGCGGGGCGTCCACATCATAATCACGCGCATGCGCCAGGTGCATGGAGAATAGCTGGCCCGGTACAATCGCCGTGATGGGGGATAACCACTCCGGAACCGAACGCGGCAAACCGAGCGAAATGCGCGCCAACTGCAAAGTTTGGGCGCTGTCGCTGATGCCAATTACCTCCGCCTGGCGCGTCTTAAGCTGCCGCATAAACTCCTGCATCTGCTCCAGCATTTTGCCGCCGGGCGCAATTACAAAAACGGGAAAACCTTCCCCAACCAGCGCCATGGGTCCGTGCAAAAAGTCGGCGCTGCTGTATGGCTCAACGATGGTATAGGTCAGCTCCTTCATCTTCAACGCCATCTCAAAGGCGGTGGCGTAATTAAAACCGCGCCCAATCACAACGGAGCGGTTCATGTAGCGGTAGCGCGGCGCAACAGTGGCAATGGCATTGTTCATTGTCAGCGTGCTGTCAACGGCCGCAGGGATTTGCTCCAGCTCCGCCTCTAATTGTTCGTTTTGGGCCAGGGCGACGCTCAACATGGCGATGGCGGTGAGTTCGGTGGTATAGGTTTTGGTGGCGGCGACCGCTTTTTCGCTGCCCGCATGTAGGTTGATGACAAAATCCCCTTCTTGAGCTAAATCGGAGTCGGGAACATTGGTGAGTACGGCCGTTAACACCCCCTGCCTTTTTGCCTCCCCCACCACCGATACAATATCGGGACTTTTGCCGCTCTGGCTGATCCCAATCACCAGCGCATCCTTAAAGCGCGGCGTTTGGCCATAAATCGAAAAAAGGCTGGGCGTCGCCAGCGCCACCGTCAAACCATTGTGCGCGCCCAACACATACTGCGCGTAACGGCCGGCGTTGTCGCTTGTACCCCGCGCCGCAATAACAACATGCGTGACAGCCTGCCGTTTGATTTCCTGCGCCAGGGCGTAAATATTTTGTTTTTCGGCTGCCAATAACTCAGCCAGCACAGCCGGTTGTTGGTGAATTTCACGGTATAGATTGGTTGTTTCTAATGTCATGCCACATACCTTAATTTAGGTTCGTAGTAACCGCTTTAGCAGGAGACGATTAGGAAATCGCAAACAACTCAAGTCGTTACTACGAACTTCCTTGTTTATTATTTGCTTGATAAACAGATTGGCCGCCCACAAACGCGGCGGAAACGGTCAAGTCAGGGTTTAAAAGCACAAAATCCGCATCAAAACCAGGCGCAATTTGTCCTTTTTGTTTTTCCAAACCCAACAGCCGCGCCGGCGTGGTTGTGACCGTCGGCAGCGCTTCCTGCAGCGAACAACCAGTGTAGGCCATCAGGTTACGCACAGCTGCATCCATCACAACAATGCTGCCGGCCAGCGTGCCGTCCGGCAATGTGGCCGTCGTCGCATCAACCGTCACATCAAAATCACCCAGGCGATAGACGCCCGACGGCATGCCGATAGCGGCCATGGCGTCTGTCACCAGATTAAGACGGCCGTTTCCCAACACTCGCCAGATTGTCCGCACCAACGCCGGATGCACATGCACGCCATCGGGAATCAAACCCACCGTTACGCGCCCGTCGGCCAGCAGCGCGCCTACCAGGCCCGGTTCGCGGTGATGCACCGGCGGCATTGCATTGAATAAATGTGTGCCATAACGAATCCCGGCGTCAAAGCCGGCAGCCGCTGCGTCAAAGCGCGCCATGGAATGACCGGCGCTGACTACGACGCCATTTTCCACCAGACGCTCTACCACCGCCAGCGCGCCCGGCAGTTCCGGCGCCAACGTCACCAGACGCACCCCCGTGGCTGGTGACCATGCAAATACAGCATCAATATCCGGCAGCCGCAAGTAATTGGGATTGTGGGCGCCTTTTTTGGCCGGATTCAAAAACGGCCCTTCGACATGCAGGCCCAGCGGCTGCGCGCCGTTAAAATTGCCCGGCGGCTGGCTGAGCACAGTTTGTGCGAAGTGCGTTGTCTCATAAGGCGCGGTGATAATAGTCGGCAGGAAACTGGTGACGCCAAAACGCGGCAAGTGAGCTGCTACAGCCCAAATTGTGGTTGGATCAGCGGTAAAATCATGTCCAAAGCCGCCGTTACACTGCAAATCGATAAATCCCGGCGTCAAAAACAAACCGTCCGCATCCAAAATTTCAACGTTTTCCGGAATGTTAAACTGCCCGGCTGCGGCCACGACGGAGAAACGGCCGTTTTCCACCACCACAATTCCCGCATCCACAACCTGATCAGGCGTCACAACAACTGCATTCTTTACAACCAACTTTGGCATTCTCTTAATCAATTTCCTTTGTTTGCAGCGCTTGTTGCGCCAGTAAAATCGCGCCCCAGGTGGCGGCATTATAATTTGACGGCAGCAACTGCACCTTTGCGGCCGGAAGCAGGGTCTTTGCCAGCTTTGATTGGGCGCGAAACTGAGCCAGGGCTTCAAAAACCGGCTGCATCAACACATCCCCTGCTTTGACAACGCCGCCCCCAAACACAATTTTATCGGCGTCATAGGTCATGACGAGCCATTGAATTGCCCGCGCGGTAAAATAGCCAACGCGCTGAATAACCTGGCGAGCATCTGCATCACCCTGTCGCGCTGCAGTAAAGACGGTTTGTGCCGTGACCGGATCAGCGCCGCGCCGCTCTGGTTTTTTGGCCAGCCACTGGCGCACGATACCCGGCCCCGCAATAATGGTTTCCAGGCAGCCGGTTAAGCCGCAGGCGCAGCGCACACCCGCCGGATCAACAATAATATGGCCAATTTCACCCGCCATGCCGTTGGCGCCGCGGTATAACTGGCCATCCAGAACCAGACCGGCCGCAACCCCTGTGCCAATTGATACATAAACCAGACGGCGCGCCGTCTCTTGCTGATGGACATATTGATAGGCGCCGACGGCAGCCATGCGGACGTCATTTTCCAAAACGACCGGCGCATTAAACCTGGCCGCCAACGTCTCTCCGAGGGGATATTGGTGCAGATTCAGGTTGACGGCGATGTGGACATCGCCCGCAGCAGGATCGACCAAACCCGGCACCCCTGCCCCGACAGCGGCAATCTGGTCAGGAGCAGCATGGATATTATCGAGCGCACTGTAGACGGCCGTTACCACACTGTCTACCAGTTTGTCAGGATCGGCCGTTTCTGTTGGCTGGCTGGTTGCGCTTAAAATCTGGAAATTGACGTCGGCGACGGCCGTTGCGATTTTTGTGCCGCCAATATCCAGGCCGATCAAAAGTGACTGATCGGATGGCGCAGCGGCGCGATTATTCGAAATAGAGCCTCCTGCCTGTGAACGCATCAAAAATTTCCCGCTTTTCAAAATCAAAACTTAGTAAGTTAAATTAACTTACTAAGAGTATAGAGAAAAGGGAAACGGCCGTCAACTTTAAATTGCCAGTTCGTAACTAACCAGCTAGACCTGTCAGGGTTACCCGAGAAACAATTGTCCGAAAGGGCAAAACCTGAAAGGTCTCTCGGATACCTGCATAATTACGTCAGTTCATCAATTACAGGAAAAAATACCCTGGTCATTGGCGGGCATCAGCCGCAATACGGGCAATTCATAGCTGTACCAGGTGTAAAGCGCCTGGAATAAACGTTTGGCGCTGTTCATTTCTAACAGCGCTTGTTTTTGAGGTAATGGGAGTTGAATAACCGCCGCCGCCAGATACAAAAAACGTTCCGGATCAGGCGTCGCGTTGGGGACGTCCATATCAAATTGGTCAGAGCGATTCATAATCTCCAGGTATTCAGAAACCAGAGGATGAAGCTGGTCAACCAGGCTGATTAGCTGCTCCACACTGCCACCCTGCAACGGTAAATGTTCGGCTTTCGCGACGAGATAGGGTTTATCACGTTGCAAGGCTTGAATGCGGAAGCGCTCCCTTCCCAAAGTAATAATTATCATGCGCCCGCTGTCGTCAAGCGGTTGTACCTGCGTAATTTGGGCCGTGCAGCCAATCCGGTATGGATCTGCCGCAGGGCCGCCTTCCGCCACGCCGTCCCGGATCAAAACAACCCCAAACGGCCGTTTTTCACGTAAACAAACCGTGATCATGCGTTTATACCGCTCCTCAAAAATTTGCAGCGGTAAAGGCATGCCCGGAAACAGGACAACATTCAACGGAAATAGCGGTATATCAAACATAAATTCATTATACAACACTGAAATTCGTCTGACTGCAATCTCATAAAAATTCGCTAAACCCCGCCTGCATCTTGTCCGTGATCAAAAAAGCCCCTGGCAATTACCGGGGGCTTTTCACTTAAAAAAGGGAATCCTACATCTTCGGACCGGCGTCTTTAATCTCCTGCGTCACGCCATCTTCAAACTGCTTAAAATTCTCAATAAACATACCCACCAGCTTGGTCGCCTGGGCATCATACGCTTCCTTATCTTGCCAGGTATTACGCGGATTCAGCACCTCACTGGGAACGCCTTCGATCGCCTTCGGAATCGCCAGGCCAAAGAATGGTTCCACTTCGGATTCAACATCATCAAGCTCGCCATTCAGCACGGCGTTCACCATGCGGCGCGTATACCCCAGCTTCATACGGCTGCCAACGCCAAACGGGCCGCCTGTCCAACCGGTGTTGATCAGCCAAACAGCAGAACCATGTTTATCAATCTTTTCGCCCAATAATTTGGCATACTCACCCGGATGCAGCGGCATAAAGGGCGCGCCAAAGCAGGCCGAGAAATTTGGCATCGGTTCGGTAATACCGCGCTCGGTTCCGGCCACCTTGGCCGTGTAACCGCTCAGGAAATGGTACATTGCCTGGTCTTTGGTCAGTTTGCTGATAGGGGGCAACACGCCAAACGCATCAGCCGTCAGGAACATCACATTATTGGGATGGCCGCCATACCCATCCAGGCTGGCGTTTGGGATATGCGTAATCGGATAGCTGGCGCGCGTATTTTGAGTAAAGGTGCCATCATCCAGATCGACGCGGCGCGTATCAGTGTTCATGACCACATTTTCTAAAATGGTGCCAAAAAGACGGGTGGTATGGTAAATTTCCGGCTCGCCTTCAGGGTCAAGGCGAATCACTTTGGCATAGCAGCCGCCCTCAAAGTTGAAGACGCCGTCATCGCTCCAGCCATGCTCGTCATCCCCAATCAACGTCCGCGAGGCGTCATTGCTCAAGGTGGTTTTGCCGGTTCCGCTCAGGCCAAAGAACAAGGCCGTATCCTCTTTGGATTCGCCATAGTTGGCGCTGCAGTGCATGCTGAGCACACCGCGCTTCGGCAAATAGTAGTTCATAGCCGAGAAAATACTCTTCTTGATCTCACCGCCATACTCGCTGCCGCCAATCAAAACGAGGCGCTTGCCAAAATCAACCAAAACGAAAGTCTGGCTGTTGGTGCCGTCAAATTCCGGTTCCGCTTTGAGGCGCGGCATGTCAATCACGGTAAACTGCGGCACATGGTTGGCCAGCATCTCGGGGCGCAGTTCACGGATAAACATATTGCGGGCAAACAAATTGTGCCACGCATATTCATTGATGATACGCACCGGCATCTGGTAACGCGGATCGGCGCCTACATACCCATCAAAAACAAAGACGTCCCGATTCTGAATGTAGGCCATCGTCTTGCGGTACAAGTAATCAAAATTTGCCTGGTCAAAGGGACGATTGACTTTACCCCACCAGATGTCGTTTTCGCTTGTCGGTTCTTTGACCACAAATTTATCGTTAGGGGAGCGGCCGGTATGGTCACCGGTATGGACAACCAGCGGGCCAAGGTGGGCCATTGTGCCTTCACGACGCCGAATCGATTGTTCGTAAAGCTGTGGGGTTGTTAAATTCCAATATACGGTGGCTGCATTTTTAATGCCGTGATGTTCCACGCCATAACTGCTAACAAAAGCGCCATAATTTTGCATGATTCTTTCTCCTGTTAAAAATTGACTTTTGCGTAATAGCTTACGCGTTTGACAAATGTACAACATGCCAACCCTCACGTAGATTGTCATGCGTATTGGCGTTAGGTAAACTGCGGTTGCCTCAATGTTACACTATTGAAACATCTATAAGGTCGCTTCCTAATCTCCTCTCCTAAAAATATACCACAGAATTAAATCAAACGGTATGAAAAAGGTTTCCACATTAAGCGTAAGGCGAGACCCGATTGTCTACTCCGGAAACATACCGATACGCCTCTGTCAGAAAGTGATCTATAATTCGACGCAGAGGCAAATTCATGCAAGCTGAAATGGACAAAATTATGGCGGAGTCCAAAACGATTGCGGTGGTCGGTTTTTCGCAACGGCCGTCCCGCGCGGGCTACTATGTACCGGCCTATTTACAGCAGCAAGGCTATCGCATCATTCCCGTCAATCCCTACCTGGATGAAGCGCTGGGCGAAAAAGCATACGCCACTTTGAAGCAGGTTCCGGAAGCGGTTGACCTGGCGCTGCTGTTCCAGCGCAGCGAAAATGTGCCGCCTTTTGTGGATCAGGCGATTGAAATTAACGCCAAAGCGGTGTGGATGCAGTTGGGCATTGCCCATGCCGAAGCAGCCGCTAAAGCGCGCGCCGCCGGGTTGGATGTGGTTGAAAATGCGTGTATGCTGGTGGAGCATAAACGCTGGAAACGATAAACTGCTCCACCCTTTTGTGAAACTTCCGCCCCGCTGCATACGTATTGAACTACAGGTTTTACATCTTCCGGTTAACATCTTCCTGGAATCTCATGGCTTCGAGGAAGATTGATAAGGAGTTCTGAATATGAGCGATGATATCGACGCCTTGAAAGATGAAGAAAAAGAAAATATGATCAATCCCCAAGCGCCGGCCGAGCCACCTCAGCAAAGCGCAAAAAGCCATTCTCCGCAGTGGATTGGCGGCGTGATTTTGATTGCCGTTGGTTTGATTTTTTTGTTTTCCAATATCTCCGGCTTTTACCTGCAAAACTGGTGGGCTTTATTTATTTTGATCCCGGCCATCGGAAGTTTTGGCAAGGCATGGCAGAGTTACCGGGCAAACGGCCGTTTCACGCGCGAAGCCAGCGGCCCTCTCACCGGTGGTCTGGTGCTGACCCTGATTGCAACCGCATTCCTTTTTAACCTTGACTGGGGCATGATATGGCCGTTTTTCCTGATTATCGGCGGCCTATCGGCTCTCCTTGGCGGTTGGTTTAACTAGCGCAGGGTGGCGCAAATAAGTGGCAACCGCTGAAGCGGATAAGCCTGTCTAGAAATCAGCTTTCGCTTCAGACACTTTTGACGGATCAATAAGCCGCTGCGGGTCATTACGATTCAACCACACCCAGGGCAGCAGCGGCAGCAAACTGCCAAACGCCAGCAAAAATGACAACTGCCGTGGGCCAATTCCAGCATTGTCAAGTAGTAGCCCGCTTACCCAGACCGAAACGGCCATCGCCAGCGTAAACAGCGCAAAATCGAGCGCAAAGACGCGTCCCAAAAAGCGGTCAGGCACGCGCAGTTGCAGGAGAACGTTGCTGTAGGTCCAGTTAACCGAGCCGCCCATATGCCGCAGCAGCATCGCCAGCAAAGCAACCGGCAGAAGCGGCGCCCAGCCAAAAATCAGCCAGCCGGCCGCTACCACCACAAAGGCCGCGCCGATCGCATTTTGCAGCTTGCGCGTCGTGCCGTCCGTAAACATATTGCCAATCAATGGACCCAAAATTGCACCCAGTCCTGCGGCCGCATACAGCAATCCCAGGGTTAGCGCGCCGTCTTCACCCCACGGAAAAACCTGGGCCGCATAAACCGCAATCATGATGTCGGGGCTGCCAATCTGGGTGAAAGCTTTTACACTGGCGGTGAGACCGGTGCGCGGATGGCGGCGCACATAACGGAAACCGTCAAGCATATCCTGCCAGCCGCTGCCAGATTCATCCGCCGGTTCAACGGGGGCTGGCGCCTGGATACGCAAGATGAAAAGCGCAGACAATAAAAATGTAGCAGCGTCAATAATCAGCGCCGTGGTGACGCCAAAGAAGCCGGCCACAATGCCGCCCAAAGCCGCGCCCAGCGCCAGCATCGCCGACCAGGTGATGCTGGAAAGGGTGTTGGCGATGAGCAGTTCGTCACTACCTTTGATCAAACTGGGCAAAATTGCCGCGCGCGCCGGTTCAAAAAAGGCTGACACCGCAAATTGAGCTATCGTGAGGGTATAAATTAGCCACGTGTCTTCGGGGCCATCTACCAGAAGAAATCCCAACACAATTAGAAAACGCAAAAGGTCGGTAGCAATCAGCACTTTTTTGCGGTCGAAACGGTCGGCGACAACACCTGCGAATGGACCCAGCAAAAATGGAGGCAGCGCCCGCGCCAAAAAGAGCGCGCCGACGGCCGTGGCCGAATCGGTGGCGCGATTGACCAAAATGACGGTGGCAATGGTGTTGAACCAATCCCCGGCAAAGCTGACAACGGCCGCTACCCACAGATACCGAAATTGGGGGCGCTGCTTGAGAAGATCGAGGTAAACTTTCACCGGCGTATTGTCTCAGAAACGGCCGTTTCCGACTACACCATTAGCCGGCAAAGATCAGCTTTGCAGTTCGTCGGCGAGATTTTAATCGCCGGGTTTTGGCGTAATTGGAATGGCTGTTTTCACCATTAAAAAGTCTGGAAAAATCAGAACATTTGTGTTAAAATACGATGATTCTGGCGAACAACTATTGCCAGTCCAGATTGATAGGATAAGGCGCTATGGATGTGGATGTAAAAACAAATTCTCTGGCAACGGCCGTTATCGAACTGGCGCAAACCTGCCAACACATGAGCGACGCGGACATGGATCAACCCTGGGCATGGGGGCCGCACGTGGAAGGCGTGCGTTTTGCCTTAATTGGAACCATGCATGAGCTGCGCGATCTCGCCCTTGATGTGGCGGCTGCCCGATACCAAGCCGGACGCCCGCCAAGTATGGCTCAACACGCCCTGGCGCAATACCACGCCGCCTACCGCGACCTGGAGGCCGTTCTACTTGGCGTCGGGGACGGCCAATATGGGCAGGAACCCGCCTCCGGCGAATGGCCGCTGCGCTATGTGTTGGGGCATATGGCCGGCACAGAACGTCATTTTTTTGCCCTGGTTCATTATGGTTTGATGCGACAGCGGGATGGCAAGCAACGGCCGTCGCGCCTGCCGGACGGCGAGACTGAACGCCTGTTGGGAACGACTGACGATCTGCAAGATATCATGGAGAACTACGGATACCCGGAATTGTGGGCCGCTTTCACGCAGCTCCACAACCACGCGCTGGATGAGTTCGCCGGCATTTCTGACGCAGAATTACAAGGCCCTTCGCTCTGGTGGGAGGGCGCAGAATATCCGCTCCAGCACAGGCTGCACCGCTTTGAAGCCCACCTGCGCCAGCATACGGTGCAGGCGGAACAAACGCTGGCCGCCATCGGACATACGCCCAACGAAGCGCGTCGTTTGCTGCGGCTGGTTTTTAACGCCCTGGCGGAGGTTGAAGGATTGTTGATCGGCGCGCCTGATTTGCTGATGGCGGACCGCCAGGCGCTGGCGGCTGTGATCCAGGCCAGAACGGCCGCTGTCGTCGAGGTAACAGCGCAGGCGCGCGCGCTGGCAATGGCCGTTTCCGATGGCGATCTGGCTCAGGTCAAACAAATTTTGCAGCAGCAGCCCACATTGGTCAATGCGCGCGATCAAAAGCGGCTGCCCGTCATCCTGACCGCCGCTTACCACCAGCAAACGGACATTGTCAGCTTGTTGATGACCACTGGGGCCGAATTGAGCATTTTTGAAGCGGCTGCGGTTGGCCGCCTGGATGTGGTGGAACAGGAAGCCGCCGCTGATCCGGAAGATATTAACGGATACGGCCGTGATGGATTTACACCGCTGCAGCTTGCGTGTTACTTTGCTTTTCCCCACATTGCACTCTGGCTGATTGAAAACGGGGCCGACGTCAACGCGGTTTCTAAAAATGTGCAGCAAATCACTGCGCTCAACGCCGCTGCGGCTGGCAATGATGCCCTCATCGTGGGCGCGCTGCTGGAGGCAGGAGCAGATGCAAACGCCCAACAAACGGGCGGATTTACCGCGCTGCACGCGGCGGCGCAAAATGGCAACCTGGAGATGGTGAATTTATTGCTTGCTCGTGGCGCGGATACGGCCGTGCAGACTGCTAAC
The DNA here is from genome assembly GCA_963701435.1 of uncultured Chloroflexia bacterium. Lineage (GTDB taxonomy): Bacteria > Chloroflexota > Anaerolineae > Promineifilales > Promineifilaceae > JAACFF01. The sequence continues at coordinate 132,400 of CAVPAL010000010.1, forward strand.
GGCCAAACGGCCTGGGAGTTGGCAAACAAAGCCGACCACCTGTCCATAGCAGATTTATTGAGGACATAGCCTATGGCGCGCGTAAAATTTACCCGGCACCTGGTGCGTTATTTTCCGACCCTCGGCGATACAGTTGAGGTTGAGGGCGGCACAATCGCTGACGTGATGGCTGAACTTGATAATCAATATCCCGGTTTGGCCGCCTATATCGTGGACGAACGCGGCGCCCTGCGCAAACATGTGCACATTTTTATCGGCCAGGAACTGATCCTGGATCGCGAAACCCTGCAAGACCCACTACAGTCCAACGACCAGGTCTACATCTTCCAGGCGCTATCCGGAGGCTAATCCAACTCCCTACTTCATACTTCTACTTCTTAATTCATACTTACCCAGGAGGCAAACTCATGAGCGATCGTTTAATTCTCGGTACCCGCAAGGGGTTGATTATGATGACCCGTGACAGCCATCATTGGCGCGTCACCCAATCCGATTTTCCCGGCATTCCAATTCCCTACGCCTTTTCAGATTCACGCACCGCCACAATTTGGGCCAGCGCCGACCACGGGCATTGGGGCGGCAAGCTATACCGCTCGTGGGATGGCGGGCAAAAATTCGATGAAGTCCCGGCGCCTCAATATCCCGAGAACGCCACAATTTATGACGTGTGGAACGCTGGCGCCGAAAAACCGGCCAAGCTCACCTACTTGTGGACCATTGTCCCCGGCGGATTAGATCAGCCGGAGCGCCTCTATATCGGCACAGAGCCGGGTGGCGTTTTTGTGAGCGATGACGGCGGCGAATCCTTCGGCCTGATGGAAAGCTTGTGGAGCCACCATTCCCGCGAGAAAAACTGGTTCGGCGGCGGCCGAGACCATGCCGGCGCCTGCTCCATTGTGGTCGATCCGCGCGACAGCGAGCATCTGTTTGTCGGCGTGAGCGTGGGCGGCGTGTATGAATCCAGCGACGGCGGCCAGACCTGGCACGGCCGTAACCAGGGCCTGCGCGCCGATTATCTGCCCGAACCATTTGCTGAATATGGGCACGATCCCCACTACCTGGTTGCCAGCCCAGCCAATCCCGATGTGCTCTGGCAGCAAAACCACTGCGGCGTTTTCCGCAGCAGCGACGCCGGCCGCACCTGGAGCGATGTGTCGCAGCCGGCCGGGCCGGTCAAATTTGGCTTTCCGATTGTCGTCGATGATCACGATCCGGAAACGGCCTGGGTTGTGCCTGGCATCAGTGACGATATGCGCATGGCTGTCAACGGCGCGCTTTGTGTCGGCCGGTCCGAGGACGGCGGGCAAAGCTGGACTGAATTACGCGACGGGCTGCCGCAGCAAAACTGCTACGACCTTGTCTTCCGTCATGCGTTGGACATCAGCGGCGAGACGCTGGCCTTTGGCACAACCACCGGCAACCTGTTCATCTCCTACAACCGCGGCGACCATTGGACCTGTCTGAGCAACTATCTGCCGCCTATTTATTCCGTACGTTTTGGATAACCGTATTTTGGTAATTAACAATGAGAAGTAAAAGTCGTTGCGAATGGTGTGGTACTGATTCTCTTTACGTACAATATCACGATGAAGAATGGGGCGTGCCGATTTATGACGATCAACAGCTTTTTGCCAAGCTTATTCTTGACGGCGCGCAGGCCGGTTTAAGCTGGATCACCATTTTGCGTAAACGCGACAACTACTATGCCGCGTTTGATAACTTTGATCCGCACAAAATAGCTGCCTATGACGAGGCCAAATTTGAAGAATTAATGCAAAATCCCGGCATTGTGCGCAACCGGCAGAAAATCCGCGCGACGATACAAAATGCCCAGGCATATCTCACATTGCAGGAGGAAGTTGGCAGCTTCAGTGATTTTCTGTGGGCGTTTGTGGATGGCAAACCACTTCAAAATAGCTGGCAAAGTACGGCTGAGCTGCCTGCGCAAACGGCCGTTTCCCAAGCCATGAGCAAAGCCCTCAAAAAATGCGGCTTCAGCTTTGTCGGCCCCACCATCTGCTATGCATTTATGCAGGCCGTCGGGATGGTCAATGACCACACCGTCAACTGCTTCCGCTATCAGCAGTTACGCGCCTAAAAAACACGTTATGTTAGAGCAGCTCCTTGCATTACTGAAAAGCAGCGACAGCTATGTCGCCATTGAGTTTCTGAATCAACACGAAGACCTGGCGGCAGCGGCCGTTGCCTACCGCGAGCTGCTGCGTCATCTTTATTGGGAAGCCAAAGATATACCCCGCGTAATAATTATCGCGCGGGCGGGCATCCAGTTCGGCCTGGAAAAGGGCGCGACCGTTGCCGCAGCCAATCCCGAACTCGCCTATGAACTCAAAAGCCAGGCCAAAGCGCTGGCCTATGACCTGGCCTCCTTCACCTGGCCCGGCTGGGATGAAACCGGCATTGCGCCGGGCGCAACGGACACGGCCCTGGGCCTGGATGCTGCGCTCACTAATCTGCGCCTGGCCCATGAATTGGACAAAGGCTCCCTGCCCCTTTCACGCGCCCATTGGATGCTGGCGGCGCACCTGCTGGCGCAAGACGACCCGGCTGCGGCGCGCGCACAGTTTGAGCAAGCAGAACGATTTGCCGCTGAAGCCGAACAACAGGCAGAGCAGCTTTTATGCGCCGGTTTTGCCGGTTTATGCGGGATATTATTGGATGCAGATGATGAGCAGACGCTTGAGGAATTGAATGCCGCTAAAAAAGCATTACAAGAGGTTGAACATGGTCACGCTTTTATTGATCAAATCGAGACCGCCCGGCGCGTTTTCAGTAAGTCATGACAGCATCAGGTTGTAACCTGGGCATTTAGCTGGTCAATGGCGCACTGGCGGCGCGGCAGGAGAATTTGTTCTACATATAAATCGGCTCCTATTGAACGCCAGAGCGTGACGGCTTTATCATAACATTCAACTGCGGCTGCGGCCGTGCCCCAACCCATTTGCCAATCACCTTGACGGTACAAAACGCGCGCCTGGCTATAACGGTCGCCAATTTCGGCATACTTTTCCTGAGCTTGCTCAAAATAACGCCACGCTTCGGAACTTTTATCAGATTGCACGGCCGTATCCCCTAAAGAAAGCAGCACATTCGCTTCCCCCAGCCTTGAGCCCACTTGCCGGAACAGCGTCAACGCCTCCCCGTAGCTCGCCAACGCCGCATCCGGCCAGCCCGCCTCCACATCCACCAGGCTCACCACCAGGCGCTGCCGGCGCGGCGACTGCGGCGTGAAAGCAAATTCAACCAGCGGCAGTGGCTTTATGCGGCGGCGTAATGCATCTGTCAGAGTGGCGCGCACGGCCTTGCACAAGGCAATCAAAAAAACGCCGCGGCGCGCCGTGATGGCCGCCTTCACCAGCGCCTCAAACTGCTGGCCCTCTAAAAATTGTCCAATCGCCGCGTCTACCATTCCCGCTCCAACAGCTCCACCACCACCGGGTTCACAGCCGCCCACGGCCCGCGCGTGTTAGCATATTCCAGCAAACTGCCGTTAAACAACAGCTTCTGTTTTTCCTCATTGGTATCCACCAGGTCTTTATCCGGGTCCGCATAAAGCGCGCGCAGCAGCTCGATCTGTTCTTTTTTAAGCGAGACCATATAACCTAATGTGCAACTTTAGGCGGTCACTAAATCATCCAGATGGAGGGGTGGACGCCCCAGTTGCACATTAGGTACATGATAAATCATGTTGAACATGTTGCCAGATGTGCCGTTCCCAGTCTGTTTTAACAGACTTTTTATCCACAGCCGTAGATTTCAATCTATGCGCCTACAGAATGAATTCCGTAACTAACGCGGAGAAACATGATAAATCATGTTGAACATGTTGCCAGATGTGCCCTTCCCAGTCTGTTTTAACAGACTTTTTATCCGCAGCCGTAGATTTCAATCTATGGCGCCTATGGCGCCGGCATGGTAGCAACTTGGATTATATTATCACATATTTGATCAAAAAAGGGTTCCCAAATGGGAACCCCGCGTCTATCAATCCAGCCCGCGCTCCTGACTGCGCCAGTTGTGGACTGTCGTGGACTGTTGTGGACTAATGAGTTCAGCCTTCCTGCGCCACAAAGGTCACTTCAACCACAAACTCGTCTCCTACCGTGAAAAAGTTAGCCATTACGGGCGCCTCGAAGCCATAATCGCTCATTTTCAGCGTCGCTGTGCCCACGCCGCTGATGAGACCGTTCTCCAGCGTGGCCGTGACGTCAAAATTTTCCGGATTGGTTATTTCGCGGATGGTCATGTCGCCGTTCATTGTGAAGGTCACTTCCTGCCCTTCCTGGTAATCAGCGGGCAGCCCATCGACGGATGTGATCACAAAGGTCGCTTCGGGGAACTGGTTAGACTCCAGCCACTGTTCACGAATACGCTCGTCACGCCGCGACTGGTTACTGGTGAGGGAACGGATGTTGACAACAAATTCACCCGCGGCGGACGGCGCTGCTAAATCAAGGTCAAGCTGGCCGGAAACTTCGTTGGTTTTGCCAACCGTCTCCGTCAAACCCAAAGCCACGCCCAAACGCTCAACCGCCCCTGAGAAAAATTCTTCATCCACTTTATAGGCCGCTTGCGACTGCTCCGGAACGATAACAAAAGTACGCGCACCTGCAGCGCCGGCAGCTTCTTCGACGATTTCTTCCGCCTCAACGGCCGTTTCTTCCACAACCGCAGCAGCTTCTTCTTCAACCTGCTCTACAGCTTCCTGCGCCGTTTCGGCGGCCTGCTCAACCTCAGAGGAAGCATCCTGGCCGCCGCAAGCGGCCAACAATAAAATCGTTAGACCCAATAGAAGAGTCAGCAATAAACGACGTTTTGACATTTTGTTACTCCAGTGAAAATAATCTTCCCGGAAGCTGGGCCTCCGGGAAGTTGGTTTGGGTGCATGTTAAGCAAGGACGGCCGCTCTGCAAAGGGCGCAGCGGCCGTTTCTCACAAACGATTCAGGTGAGCTGTAAAACTTAATAGCACAAGATTTTCGAAACAAATGATCCAAATAACACGCACAACATGTACTAAATTTGTGAGATTCGTGATATTCGTGTCAGATTCTGGATCCTTAACCTCAGCCAACAATATTGCCGCCAAAATCCGCCAGGAAGTCGGGCGGTATGCGGATTGGCTGGCCGGTTTGCAGATCAACAAACACCAGCAGCAGCCGGGCGCGCAGCAGTAAGGCGGCGTCATGGATACGGGTGATGGTGAAATGGCGTACGGCCGTTGCCCGTTTCACATCCGATACCCAGGTCGCAAGCGCCAACTCGTCATCCATAAAAGCAGGCTGGCGATACTCAATGCGATAGCGGCGCACCACAATGCCAAACCCATTTTCAATCAGCCGCATCATCGGCCAGCCGCCGTCTGCCAGCACACCCATCCCGCAGTCCTCCAGATATGCCAGATACACGGCGTTGTTGACATGCTGCATCTCATCCAGATCGCGCCACTGCACCTTTTTGCACAGGGTGAATACGCCAGGCGGCGCGAGCGGCGGCTGGGGAAACTTTTCGCGGCGCACCTTTTCCTGTCGGGCGTCAGCCGGCAAAAAAGCGGCCCGCATTTCGGGCGGAATTGTGGCCGGCTGCAGCGAATCTGCATTCAGGTAGACCCAATCAGTATGGGCCGTCGCCACAAGCTGGCCGCTTTGGGCCTGACGCATTGCATACATGCGGCGCGACCGCACGCGGCGAAAATCGGCCACCCAGGTTTTAACAATCACAGTATCGCCATAAGTCAACGGGTTCAAAAAGGTAATATCCGATTCACGCACCAGCCAAAAATGCCCCAGCGCCCGATAGCGCGCGACGTCATAACCAACGGCCGTTGAAGCGTCGAAAGCCGTTTCTTGCATATAGCGCAAATAGTTGGCGTGATTGACATGCCCGTAGGCGTCACATTCATAATGGCGCACGCGAAATGCGCGCTCAAAAACATAGGACATACAGATTCAACTCCTGCCCGGCCAGGCTGGGTCTAAAAATTGCTGAATTTCGACCAGATAGCCGTCGGGATCGCGTAGAAAAAGATGGTAAATATTGAATCGCTGATTTAATTGGGGTGGTTTTTCGACCGCCACAGAGCGGCTCTGCAAGTAGGCATACCAGGCGTCCACTTCCTGAGACACCAGGGTCAGGATGACGCCCTTGGCCGCTTTCACAAATTCTAAATGTTCGCAAAAACCAATAAACGCATTCGCGCTTACCTGGAAAATCTGGCAGCTTCCCTGGTCCAACACCAGCCGCAGGCCCAGGATTTGGGTGTAAAAGGGCGCCGTTCGCGCCAGGTTGTTCGTGGCCAAAAAAGTGACCTGCTGGTCGAAAGACGGCCGTTTCATAAAATTTCCTCCTACTGTTCACCTTGCTTATATGCCGCAGCACAGCCCCATATCCTACTGCACATCCAGGCTGCTGTCACATTGAACGCGTGGTGCTAAATCGTCAATGCATTTTTGAAACCACTCACCAGAATCTTATGATAGTATTTTAATGCGCCAATTTTGCCAAAAGTGGTTGACATCAATCCTGGAAAATGGTATAGTTCACGTGGCTCCCCCCCCAGAGGTGGTTGACCTAACGCCCGTTAGATCGCCACCTCCTTTTTTTTGTCTGGCGGCGGCGGCAAGAACAAGATGCAAACAAATCAACCTCAACTTATCGAAAACGGCCCACTTTTTGACGCCACAGGTCTGGTGCATCGCGTCCAGGAACCGAATTTGCCCGGTCCCCACCCAACCGTTGTGATGTTACACGGCCGTTACGGCAGCGAAGAAGTGATGTGGATCTTCAAAAACACCATTCCCACCCATTGGCTCAAGATCGCGCCGCGCGCCATTTTGCCTGATCCGCAGGGCGGCTACTCCTGGATTTTACAACCACGCGATTTGTGGCCACCCTTACCGGCGTTTGATGTCGCCGCAACGGCCGTGGCCAACTTCATTCAAACGCTGCCCGGCGTCTACAATGCCGATCCTGACCAGGTTTACCTCATGGGGTTCAGTCAGGGCGCCGCCACAGCATTCGCCACGGCCATGCGCCATCCGGACAGCGTGCAGGCAATTGCCGCGCTGGTTGGATTTATGCCGGAAGATTGTGACGCCCCGCAAAACCTGGCTGCCCTGCATGCTTTGCCCGTTTTTTTGGCCGTTGGCAAACAAGATTCCCTCATCCCCTATGAACGCGCCCACAAGTGCGCCGCAACCCTGCGCGCCGCCGGCGCACAGCTTGCCTATCATGAATATGACGCCGGCCACAAGTTGAACAAACGCGGCGTCAAAGACCTCACTGCCTGGTGGGCCAACCTACATACTCAATGAAGAAGAAACACCCAACGAATTTAATTTTCAAGAATTTTCTGCGGTTTACCTAAGTCAGATATCAGCTTCTCTTAATCACCCCTTTAGGTTAGATTTACATTCTCTTTACTTTTGAGTTCCAAAATAGATACAACTTTAACCATCTATGTGCGTAATAGGTAATTGGCAGCAAGTAACCGAAAATTAATTTTGTGGAAAACCTGCCAATTACCTAATCACCGGAGGTATTTTGTATGAAAACCAAGTCAACCCGTATTGTTATACTGGCATTAATCGTTTTAATCTTTGCCACAGCCTGCGGAAGTTTCACTGCGGCAGAAGCTGTGTTCCAACCTGTTTCACAAGCAGAAAGCAGCGCAGATCAACCCACTGCGAACAATCCCATTTCTACTTTAATACAAAGCAGCCCAACTGCTCAAACCGCCCCCATAGATCCCGCTCTGGATATTGACAGCAGCCTGCTCGAACAGGAAAACGCCTTTGTGCGTGTATTTGAGCAAGTAAACCCGGCCGTCGTCCATATTGGCGTGGGAGATGGGCAAGGTTCCGGGTTCGTAATCGATCAGGCGGGTTATATCGTCACCAACAACCATGTTATCGCCGGCGCAACGACTATCATCGCTACTTTCCATGATGGCAGTCAAAGAGATGCTGAACTGGTAGGCACGGATCCCGATTCTGACCTGGCCATATTAAAGGTAAACGCGCAGCCGGGTGAATTAACGGCCGTGCCCTTAGGCAATTCTGACCAATTACGCGTCGGCCAAATTGTCGTCGCCATCGGCAGTCCCTTCGGATTGGAAAGCACGCTCACAACAGGCGTCATTTCCGGCCTGAATCGTCTTTTCCCGGCCAACGGCAGCTATAATATCCCCGATATCATTCAAACTGACGCCGCCATTAATCCGGGCAACTCCGGCGGGCCGCTGCTCGATCTGAAAGGGCGCGTGATTGGCGTGAACACAGCGATTGAATCGCCCGTGCGCGGCTCTTCAGGCGTTGGTTTTGCCGTGCCGTCTAATGTAGTCGCCAAAGTAGCGCCGCAATTAATTGAGGGCGGGCGTGTGGCGCACCCCTGGCTCGGTATCTCCGGCACTGAACTGAATATACAAATTGCACGTTCACTAGGCCTGGATGAAGAACAACGCGGCATCATGGTGGCGAGCGTAGCGGCCGGCGGTCCGGCCGCCAGAGCAGGTTTGATCCCGGCTGACCCGGCCACCAATGCCGGCGGCGACATTATCGTCGCTATTGACAGCCAGCCTGTCGTTGAATTTGATGATTTACTGGGCTATATCGTTCAGGAAACGGCCGTTGGCCAAACCGTTAATTTGCAGGTCATTCGGGATGGCTCTACGAAAACTGTTCCCGTTACAATGGGAGAACGGCCGTCTAACGGCTAATCATTCTACTTCCCTTCACTGGGTGAAACGTGGGGCATATTCATGTGCCTCACGTTTCTCTTTTTTAGGCAGCCCAATCAACCGCTGCGCCTTCTCCAAATCATAACCGGCAGAAAGAATTTTGAAGATTTTTACTGCTTTGTGCAAATAATCCACGCGAATAGCATCTTCCGGGGGCAAATGACGCGCAATTTCAACATAAACACGACCTTCATCATAGGGCATATGCAGCTTCTGCGCCGCCGCCAGGGCTTCCTGCCAATGCTGGTGCGCCTGGCGTTTCTGGCCCAACTGCCACGCAAATTTACCACGATTTAAATACGCTTTGGGTTTACCGGCCGTCACGCCACGGGCATACTGCATCAAGGTTGCGGTGGCTTCGTCCGCTTTCAACTGTAAATCCGAGCGTTCAACCCCAATCCGATTCAAAACATCCTCCGGCTGTTCCATCAGCGTGAGGTAAACATCGCTAACGCCTTCAAAAGCCGCCACAATAGTTGTAAAGGTAGCGGCCGTTTGATCTTTTAAGCGCAAAACAGTATCCGCGTCCGCCAGCGCTTCCAACCAGCGCGCCCGCCGCAAATGGGCGACCGCTCTGAATCCATAAATTGACATGTTGTTTTGGATAGAATGCAGGTCAGCCATGCGTTTTTCAGCCTGTCGCAGCGCATTTTCAGCTTTGCCGATCTGCCCCATTGCCAGCAAGGTACCCGCCTGCCCCGTCAACGCCCAGGACATATGCAGCCGGTTGCCGGAATTCTGCGCCTTGGCATACAGCGTTTGCCATCTCCCCAACGCCTCTTCAAACCGTCCCTGCGCAAATAAATTAGTGCATAAAAGCGCCACGCCCTCGCCCCACTGCTGCCTGTCGCCGAGACGATCATATATCACCACGGCCTCATCCAGCGCATGCTGCGAACGATCCCAGGCGCCAATCATGCCATCGTAGGCGCCCGACACCAGCAGCGTATAGGCGCGGGTAGGCACATCTTCTACCTCAGCGGCGATGGCGTGCGCCTGCCGATAATAATATTCAGCCCACGCATGCCGTCGAATAAAGGCCATCCCAATGCTCAAATTGGCATAGTTGCGCGCCATCACCGGCAGTTCCTGTATTTTCTCGGCCAGGTTAAGCGCCCGCAGCGCACAAAAAGCAAAGGCAGCGCGCTGGCCATTATAATAATAAACCCGGCTGAGGGTATCAAACACACGCGTTGCTTCTAATATTGATTCTCGCCGGGCGTTTTGGGCGCTCCGGCGCGGCTGCCAGAGCCGGTAAATGGCTTGTTGTCCCAACTGTGACATTAGTGCTACACGAAAACCAGCTTCGCTTTCCGGCATAGCCTGGTTCAACACGGCCAAACTAGCCTTGAAGTGCGCTTCCGCTGCGGCCGAATCACCCAGACCCAGGTAGGCGGTAGCCAATTGGCGCTGCCAGCGTCCTTGTGTCAATTGATTGGGCGACAGTCGTTCCAGCGCCGTGGCGTATAAATTAACAGATTCCTGGTACCAGCTTTCATATGCCAGGAAGAGGCCATAATCATCCACAAAACGGTCAATTGATGCCTGGTTTGGATCAACGGCCGTTTCCGCAAAATAACTCTGATTCGTCTGCATCCACTGCCAGACGCCGCGTACGTTGTCAATTTCGGAGCGAATCAACGCCAGTTCCTGGCTCGGATTTTGACCGGCTTGCCGCGCAGTAGCTAGATCAGCCGCATGTTTGTGCAAAAATTGGGTGTAATAAAACGCGTGCCGACCGGCGAATTCGCGCGCTTCGGCCGGGTCTTGCGCCAGTTTTTGAGTGCAGTATTGATGCAGCAGCGGATGAATTGTGAAAAAATTTTCCCCCACAGCTTGCAGCATTGAGCGATCAACCAGCTTGGAAAGTAAAACAAGAGCAAGACCGGCAATGCTTTCGGCCGCCTGCGCCTGGAATGGCCCGTGGAAAACCGCCAGTCGGCGCAGAGCGCGTTGTTCCTCGGCGTTCAGCGCCTGCCAGGAGTAATCAAATGTGGCCCGCATGCTGCGGCCGTTGCCGTTCCCATTGATTCCTGCCTCGTTCTCAGCCAGCAAATCCATATTAGCCTGTACGCGCTGCACAATTTCCCGGCAGGAAAGCAGCCGCACCCACGTCGCCGCCAATTCGATGCCCAAAGGCAGTCCTTTTACCAGGCTGCATAATTCGAGAATGGCGTCCTCATCCTGGTCGCTTGGGTTAAAAGCAGGCCGTACTCGCTGGGCATGGAACCAAAAACAACTTGACTGCACTGCAAACGGCCGTTTCAACCAAATCCGCCGCAATTTGACCGATCGTACTCCAGGCCTTGCAAATCCAGCACCCGTTCTTGGGAAAGACCGAGACGGGCGCGCGAAGTAACCAACAGCGTTACATGCGGCGCCTGCGTCAGGATATTTTGCAGCCACGCCAGGCTGGCAGCATTAACCAAATGCTCAAAGTTGTCCAGCACCAGCAGCATTTCACGCGTTTGCAGATAAGCCAGCAGTTGTTTATCCGGCGGTTCACTGCCCTGAAACGGAACACCCAACGCGTCGGCCACCGAACTGGTCAAAAAATCGGCGCCGGGCAGTACTGAAAGGGAAACAAAAAATACGCCATCCAAAAATTGACCGGAACGTCTGGCAGCCACACGCCGCGCGGCTTCCAGCGCCAGGCGAGTTTTGCCCATGCCGCCCGGCCCCAAGATTGAAATCAAACGCTGGTGGGGTGAGCTGACCCAATCGAAAAGCAGGTCTAATTCGCTCTGCCGGCCGACAAAGGGCGTGCCTTCCGCCGGCAAATTATGCGGCGGCGGATAAGTGAGATTAAGCAGGCGCTCATACAGTTCAGTGGTCGCGGGCGCCGGGTCGACGCCGATCTCCGCTTCCAAAATACGGCTGCACGTTTTATATTGCTTTAAGGCGGCGCTGCGCTGCCCTTCGCGCGCAAGCAGCCACATCATCTGGCGATGGGCGCTTTCGTCAAATGGATCGAGAGCCAGCCAGCGTCCCGCGTGTTTCTGTCCCAGACGATATTGTCCCGCATTGAGGCAGGCCGCAGTCAACGAGCGGAAACCATTGACGGCCAGACGTCCCAGCCGCTCGCGGGTTAGAATCATCCACTCCTCAAATCCACGTGATTCGTTTAGATAAAAGCCTTCCAGGAATTCACCCCGATATAGATTCACGGCCGTTTGCAGCGCCCTCATTTCTATTTCTGAATATTGATTTTCACTATCAAATTGGGTTTCTGAAGAGGCAAGGTGTTGTTCGAGAACGGCCGTATCCAACCACACATCCCCTTCCCCATTAAAAGCAACCGTCTGGCGCGTTACTTCAACATAATCGCCCAACGCTTTACGCAGCATGGAAAGCACCGCGCGCAAGTTGGCGGAGGCTTGTTGGGCGTCGCGTTCATCCCAGAAAAAGTCAGCCAGAAATTGACGCGATAACGGCCGCTTCTCAAATATCAGATAAATCAGAAGCGCTTCGGCCGTCCGAGATTTGAGATTTGTCAATGCTTCGCCGTCAAGGGTAATGAGGGGCGGTCCTAATAATTGTAAGCGTAACCGTGGAGCCATATGGTCTTATTCTCCGCTTTTTCAATCATATTATCAGTTTATATTATTGCAAGAAATGTGTAAATGATGTTGCAAAACGGCCGTGATCGCTCTCTGATCGTTCTGTGATCGCCTGAAATTTATACTGCGCCCCAGATTGAGCGCTCAAAATCAACTTTTCAAGGAGTTCACAATGACTGTCGAACATCCAATTTGTTACCAATCTTATTTATTCCGGCTTTGGCGTGACGATCCCGATTCACCGCTGCGCGCAGTGCTGAGGGACCCGCAGAGCGGCGAAGTTTATGGCTTTTCCTCATTAAAAGCTTTGTATGACTTCATCGATCGGCAGGCGGCGCAAATTAGCGCTGCGTCTGAACCAGGCCAAAACTGACAAAGTAATTGAATGTTCGCCCGCGGCTCTCACGTCAGGCATATTAGATTGGGTGCAAGCTTAAAAATTTTATTGTTAGTAAATCACATATCAAATAAAAATTGGAGATAAACAATGGCTAAAGTAGTTGTAAAAGATAATCACTTGAATTTTAATGGTATCAATTATTTCAGAGGCGGCTCCGAAGAAGTTGAAATCGGCAGCATCGGTGAAAAAAGAACGCCGCTTACAAAAATGAATTACCTGGAAGTTAAAAGCAGAATTCCCGCCGCAAAGATTGAGTCCACGACCTCAACCATAGTTGATATCGACATGACAAAAACCACAAAATCAGCTTTTAACGCCACCGTTTCAGCAATTGTAAAGGGCGTCCCGGTTAAATTTAACGGCGGCGTCACCTATGACAAAATAAAGAAAAATGAGCTGAAGCTGGTCAAATTTAGCGTTTCAAATAACGCTATGAAAACGGCCGCTAACAATTCCCCTAAAGCGATCGATGATTTAATCAATTACGGCAATGACGCCCGCATCGCGCATCAAATATTTGTTGTTATGGAAGCTGACATGGCGACCAAATTTGACAACAACCAATCCGTTGACCTGACCGTTGGCAAAGGGATTGTGGAAGCGTCTGTTAACGGCAGCAGCGGTGCATCCGGCGTAACAAAAGTAAGCTTAAGCCCCGGTACAACCTTCGCCTATTTGTTGGTGAAGATTGATTGGGACGCCAAACAAAAGAAGAACAAAACAAAGATCGTTGATCTGGATGACGACCAGTGGAGCTTTAGCTAAAATTGCAACCGGCTGCGGTTAGGAGAGTATCTTTATAGGACTGAGACGCAGCCCTCAGTCTGGATAGAAACAAAAAAAGACCCTTTGAGCAGTAAACTCGAAGGGTCTTTTTGCCTTATTCAGCTTTCAAACGCGCCAGACTTTCCACAAAGGGCGGATAAGCGACCCCTTTTTCCGTGATAATAGCCGTGATATAACGCGCCGGAGTCACGTCAAAAGCGGGATTGGCCACCTGTACATCTTCCGGCGTGATCTGCCAGGTTCCCACGTGTGTCACTTCAAGCGACGGCCGTTCCTCAATCTCAATATCATCTCCGGTTGGCGAGCCTAAATCAACGGTCGAAGTCGGCGCAGCGACGTAAAATGGTACGCCGTTTTCATGCGCAACCACCGCCAGATTATAGGTGCCAATTTTGTTGGCTGTATCCCCATTGGCGGCGACGCGATCTGCGCCAACCACACAAAAATCAACCTGCTGCGAGCGCAAAAAATACCCGGATGCGCCATCTACAATCACTTTAAAAGGCACACCAAGCTGCTGTAATTCCCAGGCTGTCAAACGGCCGCCTTGCAGACGCGGCCGGGTTTCATCCACGAGGACCGAGATATTTTTGCCGGCCTCATGCGCCGCGCGGATTACGCCCAGGGCGGTGCCATAATCGACCGTAGCCAGCGCGCCCGTGTTGCAATGATGAATGGCGGTGGCATTTTCCGGCACCAGTGACAGCGCATTTTGACCCAACTGCCGGTTGATGGCGGCGTCCTCGGCTGCAACCTTTTTGGCTTCCGCCACGGCCGTTTCCTGCACATCCGCAACGGTCACAAGCAAAGGGTCTGACAAACGGTTCAACATGCGGTCAACCGCCCAAAACAGGTTAACGGCCGTCGGCCGCGCCTGCCGTAAGAAATCAGCGGCCGTTTCTAATTCCGTGCGCAGGCCTGCTGCGTCGGTTTGCTGCGTTTGTAAACAGGCCAGCGCCATCCCATAAGCGGCCGCAGCCCCAATCGCCGGCGCGCCGCGAATGACCATATCGCGAATGGCGGCCGCAACTTCGCGATAGTCGCTGTAATCATTATAAACCGTTTCATGCGGCAGTTTACGCTGATCCAGCATCCGAACAACGTTGGGGTCAACCCATTGAATTGTGAAATAACTGCTCATATCATTTACGCTTTACGGCCGCGGAATAAACCAACGACAAGCGCGGCAAAAGCGGCCGTTACGCCCGCCGCCGCGACAAATTTGCCCGCCTTGGCAGCCACATCTTTATCGCCGGTCAAATCTTTCAACGGCTGCAAACGCTGCTGCGGCGTCACGCCAAACGCCAGGTGCAAAATGGCCGAACCGAGCCTGTAATGACCCGGCGCACGCATTATCGTGGCCACATCGAACGGCTTTGGCGGCTGACCCACGGCATAAGAGCGCGAATGGGTGAACTGAATCACCTCCCCCTTGCCGTGCGTGCGCGCATTGCCCGACAGCTTGACGCCGCCAAAAGGCAGCAATGAAACAGGATAATGAGCAATGGCGTCATTGATATTGACCGACCCCACCTCAAGTTGATCCGCTATGCGCTGTGCACGCTTGACATTACGGCTCCAGATGCAGGCGCTGAGGCCGAAATCGCTGTGGTTGGCCAGTTGAATGGCGTGGGTCTCATCCTTCACTTTCATGATAGGAATAATGGGCCCAAAGGTTTCTTCCTGCATCAATTTCATGGTGTGGTCCACATCAACAACCACTGTCGGCTCCATAAACATGCCGGATCGGCTGCCGCCCTGCACAATTCGCGCTCCTTTGGCGATTGCATCTTGCAAATGATCCTCGATTTTGTCAAGTTGTCGCTGGAATGTCAGCGGCCCCATATCAAATTTGTTATCGCGAGATGCTGAATAACCTACCTTAAATTTGCGCGTTTCGGCTATGACAGCCTGCAAAAAATCGTCGTAAACATTCTCCACCACATAAACGCGCTCAACCGACATGCAGGTCTGGCCCGTATTGTAGAAAGCGCCCCAAACGCCCCATTTTGCGGCCGCTTCAATATCGGCGTCTTCCAGCACAATCATGGGATCTTTGCCGCCCAATTCGTTCAGGAAGGGCGTCATATTTTGAGCAGCGGCCGTTGCAATTTTTTGGCCGGTTGCGGTCGAGCCTGTGAGGAAGATCAAATCCGGTTTGGAAGCCACCACGGCCGCTCCCACACGCGCATCTCCATGCAAGAAACGCACATAGCGCGACAGTTCCGGAACCTGCTTAAACAATTTTTCCATCATGACGCCGGTTGCGGCCGAAACCTCAGACGGCTTCACCATCACCACATTGCCGGCCAGCAAAGCCGAGCAAACCGGCGGCATGGTCAAATCGAAGGGATAGTTCCAGGGGCCAATCACGCCCACCACCCCAAATGGTTTGCGCTCCGTATAATAACGGCGCAAAAAGTAGAGTCCCGGCGGCACCGCGCGGCGGCGCAGCCATTTAGGGGCCTGTTTGTAATATTGATGCAGCTTATCGACCACCATGAGCACTTCAATCAGCGCATCCTGGCGGCTTTTGCCATGATCTTTATTGATGACTTCCGTAATTTCATCGACGGAGTCAATGATCACTTCCTGGAGTTTGCGCAGAATACGCACGCGCTCTTTGACCGACCGGCCGGCCCATTCGGGCGCAACGGCCGCTAATTCGCGCCGCGCCTGGGTTATTTCTGCTTCCGTCGCCACGTTGACCTGGCCAAATTGTTCACCGGTCGCCGGATTGATAAAAGGTAAATATTCAGCTTGTTTGATCATGCTCTACTTCCTCTGTTTAGCAAACAGCTTCAATGCGCCAAACACCAGCGGCAAGATAATCGCGCTCAGCACAACATAAGGCGCCGCTTTACGCAGGAATGAACCACGGCCGTTGCCATTCCCCACCAACTCCAACCCCAACGGCCGTTCCAGCGGTTTCACGGCGCCAGACTTCTCTTTTGTGGGCAGCTTGCTCATTGCGCGCTCCGACATCGCCGTAATCGTCAGGCTGGGATTAACGCCCAGGTTTGCTGGAATCACCGATCCATCCGCGACGTACATGCCGGGATAATTAAACACTTCGTGATTGGCGTCAATCACGCCGCTGCGCACATCGGCGCCAATGCCGCAGCCTCCCAAGATATGGGCCGTATTAGGAATATCTAACACATCATTCAAACCAACCCAGGGCACACCATCTACTTTTTCCGCAAAGCGGTCAACGACGTGACGCCCGGCCTCAATCACGGCCGGAATCGGCAAACTTCTGTCCCGTTCGCTCACCAATCCCTTGCGGAACACGTTCCACGCGCTGCGTCCCCGTTTGAGCCGCATGCGGTTTTCCACAGTTTGCATAATCAGCAGCACCGTATCGCGCCGCGCCCACTGCGGCAGCACGCGAACGTTGAGGAAATCCATTGGCTTTGTGACGGCGCTAATCAATGTTTGGGCCATACGCGCCAGCGGGCCGCCATCAAAATCGACCAGCGGTATCATCAAGTTACGCATGAACGACGATCCGGGCGAATAGCGCACCGGTTCCACACTGGTGACGTCATCGACCCAAAAGTGCGAGCTGATAGCCACGCCCTGCGAATAATCAACGTCTGCGCTGCGCGCGGTGACGCCCATCAGCGCTTCGCTGTTGCTGCGCACCATTTTACCCAGGCGCTGCGACAGAAAAGGCAGCGAATGATTTTCATCGCGACATTTCAGCAGCAAATTCACTGTTCCCAAAACACCGGCCGACACAATAATGTTACGCGCGCGTACGCTTTTCTTGCGCTTAAAGAACCAATCTGTGGTGTTTTCAAACATGATTTCGTAACGGGCTGCGCCAGGATGGGGACCGTACAACGGCCGTATATCCAGCACATTCGATTCCGGCCATACCTGCGTTCCTTTTTTCTCGGCCAGGTACAGGTAATTTTTATCGAGCGTATTCTTAGCGTTATGGCGACAGCCAACCATACAGCCGCCGCAGTGGATACAGCCGGTGCGCGCCGGCCCCTCGCCCTCAAAGAATGGATCAGGAACCGTTTGGCCCGGTTCGCCAAAGAAAATCGCCACCGGCGTGGGCTTGAACGAGTCTTCCTGGCCCAATTCAGCCGCAATTTCATACAGCGCATGATCGGCCGGCCAGAAACGCGGGTTTTCGGCCGTGCCCAACATGCGGTCAGCCAGATCATAAAATGGCGTCAATTCAGCTTCCCAATCGGCCAAATCACGCCATTCTTCCGCCTCAAAAAAGGTTTTGGGCGGTTTGATGTGCGTACTCGCATACACCAGGCTGCCGCCCCCTACCCCGCTGCCGTTCAAAATCCACATGTCATCAAAAAAATTGAGGCCCATGATGCCAAAACAACGCAAGGCAGGCATCCAGAGGTATTTAAAAACGTTCCAGTTTGTTTTCGGAAAATCTTGTGCGTTATATCGCTTTCCCCGCTCCAATACCAGAACGCGATACCCTTTTTCCGCCAGCCGCAGCGCCGAAACGCTGCCGCCAAACCCGGAACCGATAATCACAAAGTCAAATACATCTTCACTAACTTGCGTTTGTTGTGCGCTCATTTTCTCCCCATTGTTATGTTAAATTTCGTCCACGCTGTGCATAGACGAGTCAGGTACCGTGCAGTCAAAAATAACACACTGCGTTACAATAAAATATAACACAGTGCGTTATGTTAGACAATCAAGCAGCGCAATTTTTGGAAATTCGCGTCCATTTGCTGCCCATATCTAAAAGGGCAAACTTTCATCCGTTAACTCGACATACCAATCAGAAAGAAATTTAAACGCCTCATCGAACTTTGCAGCGGACAAATTGCGGTATTTAGAAACGCCAAACTTGCGGTAAAACTCGCCCCAAACCTTGCCATATTGATTTTCACCGCTTGTTTTTGTCAGGTGCAAACCAATTGCGCGCACAGCCTGGCTGATCTGGGTGGCCTGTTCTTCTGTGATGGTGCGTTCCTTGTCGTGCATGTCGGCTTCAATATTGGTCAAGCGTTTATCCAGATCATCGAGCCGGTCGCCATGATGCGCCAGCCGCGCCTCAAGCAGCACTTGATTTTTCGCCAGTTTGACCAGGGCAACGGCCGTTTTATAAGCATCGACCGCCGGTGTATCCTGCTGCAGGAGCACGTTAAAATCCTCGTCAATGGTCAATTCCCCGGCCTGAAACGCTTCCCACAGGATACGGCTGGCATTAAGCTGCAAGTTATATAATTTTGACTGCACTTCTTCCTTAACGGCCGATACCTGCACCCCCGACAGCCACAACGGCACCAGATCAACCCGCAGCACATAACCAGACTGCAAACCGCCCGCCGTCATCAGGTTCGCCAGCCCCGTCACGCCCTCTTTGAGCAGCTTATGCCGGTTCATACGCCGCCGCTGCGCCTGCGCATCCAGCCCCAAAGCGGCGCACATATGATTGATTGAGACATAAATCTGCCCATCGTCACAGCGCGCGGCCGTAACCTCGTCCCCATACATTTCAACTGTTTTCTGCTCAATAATTGCCGTCATCGTTCACCTGATTTATCCGGGGGGTAGCCAGATGGCTGCCCCTTGCCGCGAGGGATAGCCAGATGGCCGCCCCTGCTTTTGATTCATTACGCCAGCAACCTATTATACCCATAGAAAGGGACAAGTGGGTAAGCGGGTTAGAAATGGGATCAGAGTTACCGCGCGCTTTTCAAATAGATGCTCGCCGCAGAAATCACAATGCGTCATTTTTGACGACACTTCTCCTTCGTGCTATCGTTAGCCAGATGTAACTGACAGGTGCGACGCACCTCTAAATTCAGGCCCAACCGCACTCAGGGAGGAACAATGACTCGCATTATCGCCATTGCCATGCAAAAAGGCGGCGTAGGCAAGACCACAACCGCTATCAATCTGGCCGCGGCCCTGACAGAAATGGGCCAGCATGTTCTGGCCATCGATTTGGACCCGCAGAGCAATTTGACGCAGCACGCCGGCTTCGACCCGGAACAAATTAACCCCACCATCTACAATGCGCTCAAGGCAGAGGTAGACGGCCGTGAATCCAACATCTCCGCAGCGATTTACGCGACCGAGGAAGGGTTCGACCTGCTGCCTTCCCAACCGGAACTGAGCCTGGTCGAGGTCGCCCTGATCAACACCCTCAGCCGCGAACGTGTGCTGGCGACCCTGCTGGAACCGGTGGCGCCCCTCTACGACTTCGTGCTGATCGATTGCAACCCTTCGCTGGGCCTGCTCGTCATCAACGCCCTCACCGCCGCCAACACGGTCCTCATTCCGATTCAAACCGAATATCTGGCCGCGCGCGGCGCGTTTATGATACTTTCCAGCGTCGAAACCGTACGCCGCAAAAAGTTGAACCCGCACCTGGAAGTGGAAGGTATTTTGCTCACCATGGCCGATCCGCGCACAATTCTGACGCAAGATGTGTTAGCGGCCGTAGACAGCCAGTTTGGCGACGAGATTTACATTTTCGATACCATCATCAAACGTTCGGTGCGTTTTGGCGAAAGCGCCGCTGCCGGACAAAGCATCCTGGCCTACGATCCGCAAGGCCCCGGCGCAGATGCATACCGGCAAGTCGCCCGTGAAGTGATGCAGGAGGGCCAGCATGGCTAGAAAACGGCCGAAAGTCAACCTTTCACAACCTATCCAACCGCGCACCGGTGATCTGGCTCAGCTTTTTGAATCCAACGAGGACGTCGAACAGGCCGCCGGCTTGCAGCTTCTTGCCATTCGCGTCGACGCCATCCAGCCCGACCCTGACCAGCCACGCAGCACTTTTTCAAACGAAGGGCTGGCGGAACTGAGCGAAAGCATCAAACAAGACGGCGTGATTCAGCCGATTGAAGTAACCGAAAAACGGCCGAACGTCTACATGATTGTGCATGGCGAACGTCGCTGGCGCGCCGCGCGCCTGGCCGGTCTGGAAACGATTCCAGCCGTGGTGCGCCGCCGCGATTATGACCAGGTCACCCGCTTCGTACGCCAGGTTGTCGAAAATATCCAGCGCGAAGATTTAAACGATGTTGATCGCGCAGCAGCGCTGCTGCGTTTGCGCGATCTGATGCAGGAAGAATTGAACACCGCCCGCAGCGAAGAAGTCTCCTCTGACGAACCATGGGGCAGCCGCATGACCTGGGCCAAGGTCGGCAAGCGGCTGGGCTACTCTCGCCAGCGCATTCACCAGCTGATCAAACTGCTCGATTTGCCGGATGAGATCAAAGATGCGGTGCGTGAAGGCGTGCTGAGCGAGCGAGATACGCGCGTGTATCAGGGCCTAAAAGCGTCTCAACAGCGCGCCCTGCACAAGGCGCGCATGGCCGGAGATTTGTCGTCCGGCGATCTGCGCAAGGCGGCTCAAATTTTGAAGCAGGCGCCCGAGCTGACTGCCCACCAGGCGATGCGTTTTTTGTCGCGCCCGCAGGATATACCTCAAATCAGCGCCGAGCCGGGACATGCAGGTTCTGCGGAAACAGAAGCGCCGCCCGCCCCGCTGATTGAATTTACGCCGGACGAATATACGCCATTAAGCAATGTGCAGCTGAGCATTCAACGGCTGCGCTGGGCGCGCCATCATCTCTCACTGGTCGCGCAGCACACGCTCAATGCGAGCGAACGGCAGGAAGCGCTGCGCCTTTTGCGCCTGCTCGAACAGGACATCGCCTCGTTGATTCAAGCCTTTGAAACGGCCGAATAACCCCCCTTATTCATATTCGTAATGCTGCAGCTCATTGACGTGCCGCCAGCCGAGTAGAGCCGCAATCTCCAAAACGGAGCGCGCGGCAAAACCGGTGCGCCATAAGCCATTGTGATTCGCCCCCTCCATAAACAACTCCAGCGGGTTCGCCAGCGCCACGGCCGGATTGGCGGCCGAACCAGGATAACGCAAATCATGCACCAGCAGCGCCGCCATCAGCGCGTTGCTCGTTTCGGGCTGGAAAATTTCGATCTGGAAGCGCTCCGCGCCGGCATACGCCGCCGCCAGCGCTTTATTTTTTACAACGGAATGGGTTGTCGTGGCCGGGGCGACATTGGCCGAAACAGGAACGCCGGCCGCGCGCGCAGTCACCGCGCGCCACTGCTGCAAGCGTTTCGCCAGGGCGTAGTTGGGGCCTTGCTGCACAACCAGACAGTCGCTAATGCCATATTTTTTGCCCCCGGCGGCCGGGATCATTTCGCGAATATTAGGGGTAAAGAAGCGCTTGCCGCTGAGCACGCGCAGCGGGACCTGCCATAATTTGGGACTGCTCCAGGCGCGCGCAACCTTCCACTCCTGGTACTGTTCTTCGGCCGCTTTGGCGGCCGCTTCCGGAATCGCGTAGGTATCGGTTGGCGTAAGCAGGTAGGCTAATGAAATATCGTCCCGCGCGGCCGTCAACTGCGTCACAATTGCGTCCATCGCCAGCGAAACCTGCACATGCTGCGCGCCGTCCATGTAGGCATAATTGCCAATCGTGAGCGGGCCTTCAAATTCCGCCAGCCAGGCGCCGATTTCAGGCGTTTCGGTAATTAGATTGCAGCCCGCCTGCCGCGCCAGATCGCTGTCGGCGGCGGTGGCGTCCGGCTCAATGCGCACGGGCATATGGAATGTCCCATTCGAGCCGCGCGCTATTTCGATCAGACGCCGCCACGTTTCCGCAATGTCCACATCCACCGCAACAATATTGGCGCGCCAATGGCTGAGGGGTATCAGCGGCCCCATCTCCGCCCCGGCGCCCAGCAGCACAATGGTTTGATCGGACATATCAAGCCAGGCAGGATTGGCATGGACGCGCCGAATGGCGCTGGCGTGGGAGGGTTCAATAATGCCATTAACTTCCCATTCGCCCAACTGCGCCATCAATTTTTGGCCGGAAAGAATTTTGCCGTGATAGGGAATTTCAAGCCGCCCGGGCGGCTTGTCGCTGCCGCCCTTGATGGTATAGGTATGGAAATTGTGGTGGCCATAGGCCTGCATGGCGGCCGGAATGGGCATAGACTCACCGGCGCGCACAAATTCGAACTGCGCGTACAGGGCATCCAGGCCACAGTGGGCAATTTGCAGGGCGTATTCAGGGGTTTGAATCGCCAACGTTACCTGGTCATAAATCGGCTGCAGGTAGGTGTGACGCCATTTTTTATCCGCCAGAATGTCCGCCGCAGCTTGCGGGTCCAGGTCGGCTACGGCCGCTGCAAAAACCTGCTGTCCTGCCAATGTAGAACGCCGCCGCCCCGATTTATCTTCCGGAAAACTGACCCCGCCCGCTTTTCCAGCTTGTGACATAAACGTCTCCTTTTTAGTTAGATTATAGCAAACTTCCAGGAAGTTGAAGTGTCAACCGTGGTTGACAGTTTGGCTGCAACCCTGGCCGCAGCAGTGCGTATAGAGTTACAGAATTTATTTGTTGGCCGGGCCGGCTGATTCAAGCCTGCGCCCGGCCCTTAAAAAATCGCATGCGAGGAAAATATCATGAGTGAAGAAACAATTGTAATCGAAGAAGACGCCATCAAAGCAGAAACCAATGGGAATGGCAAAAGCTGGACGGAAGAGATTAGCGTAGCCGGCGACGAGGTTACCGGTAAGGTTCAGGAACTGCTGCGGGAAGCGGCCGTACGCAAAATCACCCTGTTGGATGAGAGTGGTAAAAAATTGTTCTCCATACCGCTGTACGCCGGCGTGGCCGGGCTGCTGGTATTCGGCCCCTGGTCGGCGCTGGCGCTGGTTGCGGTCTGGGTGGGCAAGTTCTCCATCCTGATCGAGCGCGAGGGTGACGAACCCGCCAAAAGCGCCAAAGAGGAAGCGGCCGACGAAACGGCCGAAGCGGCGACTACGTAAATAAAATAGAATCCAATTTCCTTTCTGATATACCCCTGAACGGCCGCATTGTTGTCCGTTCAGGGGTATTTTTTGTTTGTATCCATGCAATTC
The DNA here is from genome assembly GCA_963701435.1 of uncultured Chloroflexia bacterium. GTDB lineage: Bacteria > Chloroflexota > Anaerolineae > Promineifilales > Promineifilaceae > JAACFF01. The sequence continues at coordinate 155,813 of CAVPAL010000010.1, forward strand.
CCAGGCCCACGGTAGGCCACGGTAGGCCACGGTAGGGGCGGTACAGGCGGGTCAGGCACAAGCCAGTCACCAAGACCTCTTCTCCCGCCTGTGTCGCCCGCTTGCGTGTGTTGAACAATACGCCAATTGAATAACCAATCCGGGCGAGGCGCTGGGAGACAGCGTATTGGTGCATGGCAAATATCATTCCCCAGCGCCTCGCCCCTACCTTATTGCCGGTTTTTTTGGGCATCCATTTTCCCAGGCCTACGGTAGGGGCAGTACAGGCGGGTCAGGCGCAAGCCAGTCACCAAGACCTCTTCTCCCGCCTGTGTCGCCCGCTTGCGTGGGTTGAACAAATCGCCAATTGAATAATCAATCCGGGCGAGGCGCTGGGAGACAGCGTATTGGTGCATGGCAAATATCATTCCCCAGCGCCTCGCCCCTACCTTATTGCCGGTTTTTTTGGGCATCCATTTTCCCAGGCCTACGGTAGGGGCGGTACAGGCGGGTCAGGCGCAAGCCAGTCACCAAGACCTCTTCTCCCGCCTGTGTCGCCCGCTTGCGTGGGTTGAACAAATCGCCAATTGAATAATCAATCCGGGCGAGGCGCTGGGAGACAGCGTATTGGTGCATGGCAAATATCATTCCCCAGCGCCTCGCCCCTACCGGAGGTTTTTTGTTTGGCCGTCGCCCCCGCGATGCCGGCGCCATTTGGGGTGACAATTGACCGCAAATCAGGTATCGTTGGGGGTGAAGACAGGTAATTCGAGGCAAAACGCGTGTCAATAACCAACCCACACAACCAATTACCCCCCGGCTCCCACATGCCCTACCCGCGCAACCCGCACTTTGTGGGGCGCGAAAAAGAGCTAAACGACCTGGCGCTGCGGCTGATTGAAGGCAGCGCCGTGCGGTATCCGGCCGTTATTTCAACCGGCATTGGCGGCGTGGGCAAATCCCAACTGGCGGTTGAGTTTGCTTACCAGTACGGCCGTGCTTTTCCCGGCGGCGTTTTCTGGATCAGCTTTGCCAACCCGGACGCCGCTGAGGCCGAAATCGCGCGCAGCGGCGCCGGACTGAAGCTGTCGCCGCATTACGACCGGCTTGAGCTGGCGGAGCAACTGCGGCTGGTGCAGGCGGCGTGGGCGGAAGCGACGCCGCGCCTGCTGATTTTTGACAACCTCGACGACGAGCGCGGAAGCTGGCCGGCCCACACGCTGCTGGACAAATGGCGGCCCAGGCAGGGCGGCTGCCGCCTGCTGGTGACCAGCCGCCGCCAGACGTGGCCCACGGCGATGGGCGTGTGGTCGCTGACGCTGCGCACGCTGCCGCGTCACCAAAGCCAGGCGCTGCTGAATGACCTGACGAGATCGGGTTTAACGGCCAGGCTGCTGGACGCGATTGCGGACGAACTGGGGGATTTGCCGCTGGCGCTGCAGTTGGCGGGCAGCTATTTACACACCTACCGCCATGACGTCACGCCGCAGGCTTACCTGGCGGAACTGCGCGCGCCCGGGCTGCTGGCGCACCCCTCGCTGCAGGGGCGCGGCGCGGCTGATTACTCGCCCACCGACCACGACCTGGACGTGGCGCGCACCTTTCAGGTGAGCATGAACCGCCTGAATCCCGACGACGCCGGCGACATGCTGGCGCTGGATTTGCTGCTGCGCGCGGCGCGTTTTGCGCCGGGCGAACCAATTCCGCGCGACCTGCTGCTGGCGACCGTGGCCGCGCAAAACGAGGCCGAGAGCGCCGACCCGCTGGCGGCGGCCGATGCTTTGCGGCGGCTGAGCGACCTGGGGCTGGTGACCATTACGGAAAAGGGCGCGGCGCGGCTGCACCGCCTGCTGGCGCGTTTTGCGCGCGAATTGGCCACGCCCGCCGCCTGGGAAGCGGAGATTGTGGCCGCGGTGGAAGATGCCGTTATTAACAAAGCGTACGCCGAAAACACGGCCGGCTACCCGGCCGCGCTGCAAAGCTGGGAAGTGCATTTGCGTGCTTGTGACTGACGCCGCTTTGCCGCGCGAAGATGACACCGCCGCCACGCTGGCGACAAATTTAGGCTACTACCTGCAAATGAGCGGCGACCTCCCCGCGGCGCGCCCCTATTACGAACGCGCCCTCGCCATCAGCGAAAAAGCCCTCGGCCCCGACCACCCCGACACCGCCCGAAGCGTGTGGTGGATGGGAACTTTTTATGAGCAGGAAGGAGATTTGGATGCGGCCAGGGATTGTTACAAACGTGCATATGCCACTTACGCAAGAGTTTTTGGTGAAGAACACCCTCATACAAAAAATGTATATGGATTCTTGAAGCGTCTGTCGGACTAGATGAGGTCAGACAACCTCCGGGAGGTTCCGTAAAGAGCGCAGGCCGGCGCTCAAACCTCCCGGAGGGTTTTATCTACGCCAATAATTCGCGGCTGAGGAACCAGCCGCCATGGCGGTCGTCGCTCGATTTGACGGCGCGGTCGTAGTGAAGCGTCTGTCGGACTAGATGAGGTCAGACAACCTCCGGGAGGTTCCGTAAAGGGCGCAGGCCGGCGCTCAAACCTCCCGGAGGGTTTTATCTACGCCAAAATTTCGCGGCTGAGGAACCAGCCGCCATGGCGGTCGTCGCTGGATTTGACGGCGCGGTCATAGTAGAGTTCAAACACGCGCTCCCCGTCCACCCGCACGCGATAATAAAAACGGCCGACGCCCCACGATCCCCTTTGTTTTGCCCGCCGCGCATTTTCCGGGCGCATATTTTGGGCCATCCGCCCGCGACGGCCGTAATCGCGCCACTCCGCCAGCAGTTCCACCACCACAAACGCCTGCGCGCCCCAGCTAAAGCGGTCGGGGCATTTGGGCGTTTTGGTCGTCAGCGGGGGTTCGTCCCAGGTCACGCTAATGGGTTCGAGAATAAATTTTTGGGTCATTCAAATAATTTTAGCTGGTAAGTCGGCCGTTTGCCGTCCAGCAGCACAAAGGGTTCCAGCCGTTTCGTGCTGACCCCCAGCTTACGCAAATCGGCCGTTTCGCGCAAGGTTCCCTGGCGGCGCGCGCGCAAAATGGTGTTGGCGCTTTTGGGGCCGATGCCGGGCACGCGCAGCAGCTCCGGCCGCTCGGCGCGGTTGACCTCGACCGGCTCATGCGCCAGGTTGGCCCGCGCCCAGGCCAGCTTGGGATCGGCGTCGAGCGGCAGGCTGCCGTCGGGGTTAAAAGGCATTTCCTCCAGCTCCCAGCCATAATCACGAAACAAAAAAGAGGCCTGGTAAAGCCGGTGCTGCCGCCACGGATTTTCGGCGGGGTGGTTTTCCAGCGGCGTGCCGGGCACGGGGTTGAAGGCCATAAAATAGGCGCGCTGCAGGCCGGCGTTTTGGAAGAGGAACGCGGCCGTGGAGAGAATTTCCAGGTCGGATTCAGCCACGCCGCCAACCACAAACTGGGTCGTGGAAGAGGGCCAACGGCCGTTCCAGCCCAGATGTTGGGGTTGGTTTTGGCGAACTGCCTGCATCCAGCGTAACGGCCGCAGCAGTTCTGCTTCAAATTGTTTCATCGGCGCTAATTCGGCGAGACGGCCGTCGTTGGGCGCTTCCAGGTTGACCGAGACGCGGCTGGCCAACTGCATGGCGCGTTCGACCTGCGCCTGCTGCGCGCCCGGCATCACTTTCAGATGCAGGTAGCCGCGAAATTGGTGCTTGTGTCGCAGGATTTCGGCCGTGGCGAGCAGTTTGTCCTGCGTTTTGACACCCCCGCCGATGACGCCGGAGCTGAGAAACAAGCCTTCCGCCAGTCCGGCGCGGTACAAATTCATAAAGGTTTGCGCCATTTCTTCCGGTTTGAAGGTCGTGCGGCGGTAGTTACGGCCGGCGCGGAAGGGACAGTAGTTGCAGTTGCGCTCGCAGGCGGAGGTCAGCAAGGTTTTGAGCAGGGGCATTTTACGGCCGTTGGGCATGGCCGCATAGGTGATGCCCAGCGCGGCGCGTTTATCCGCCAGGGTTTGGGGTTTTGTGGTTGGCGCGGTGATTATTTGCCCGCAGGGCGCGACGCTGGCGTCAGGCGCGGGCGGCTTTGGCAGCGGCGGCGTTTCCTCGGCCGGTTCCAGGTGCATATGGACGGCGACTTCTTCTAGCTTGACCAGGGTTTCCATATCACTATTATAGAACATTTGAGCGGATTTTTCCAGTGAAAATATTTTGGTAGGGGCTAGACGGCTGGGTAAGACGCCTGCCATTCACCAATGAATGTGCTCCCAGCCGTCTCGCCCGATTACCCATACCGGGCGAGACGGCGCGGAGAAAATGGCGTCTGTTTCCGACGGGCGCCTGTCCGCGCCGTCTAGCCCCTACAAAAACATGATTGATCGGTTAATTATTCAGGTAAATATAACCGTTTCAGCGTGCCGGGCGCGTAACCGCCGCCTTCAAGGAAATAGAGGCTGCCGTCCGGGCCATTTAAGACATCGGTCTGGCAGGAAAGGCCGTTGATCGAATAGTGGCTGATAATGCCGTCGCGCGCCTTGTTGAGCTCAAGCCGGTGGAACATGCCGTCATTGTAGGAGCAAAACAAAATATCGCCATACCAGTGTGGGAAATCATCCCCGGTATAGACCGTGATGCCGGTTGGTGAGACAGTTTCGTTGGTGAACCACAGCGGTGGAATCGTGTTTAGCTCAGGGTGCAGCCCTTTTTCGTTGTCGCAGTCGTGGAGAATGCTCCAGCCGTAATTGTAGCCGGCCAAAATCATGTTGACCTCATCGTCACAACTGGGTCCGTTTTCCGTGGCAAAAATAACCACATCTTCTTGCAGCGGGTCGATTACAAAGTCGAACGAGTTGCGCAGCCCGAAGGCGTAGATGCCGTCGTAGTTGGGTCCTTCGCCGTCGTAGAAGGGATTGTCGCCCGGCGCAGTCAAGGGAATCGTGGGCATAAAGCGCAGGATTTTGCCGCGTGGTTCGCGCATATTTTGGGTGTGGTTGGCGTCATTGTCTTCCCCCACGGTCACGTAGAGCATGCCGTCCTGTCCAAATGCGAGGTTATTCATGTTATGGATGCCGTCCCCGGCGTTGTTAGGGGTTTCCAGCGCAGTTTCAACCTTAACCGCTTTGTTATCCTGCTCTTTTATGCGCACCATACGGTTGATTTTCTCGCCGTTGTTGGCGTGCGCCGGAACGGTATAGGTAACCCAAATATAATGGTTTTGCTCAAAATTGGGGTCAAAGGCAATACCCAGCAGGCCCTGTTCGCCGTTTGTGCCCACGGGCAGGGTGATCAGCGGCTCCGGCAGCAGTTCGCCATCGACGATAATGCGTACGTTGCCGGTTGTTTTTTCGGTGAAAAAGAGACGGCCGTCCGGGGCAAAGGCAAACGCGACGGGATTGACCAGATCGGTAGCAATCACCTCCACATCGGCGCCGGCGGGCGGATGCTCCGGCTTAATATTCTGCAAAATGTGCATGGCGACGGTTGGTTCCGGCGTAGGGATCTGCGGCGCGGGAACGGCCGTTGACGGCTGGGTCGGCCGTGCAAAAGGGGGCGTGGGTGAGGCAAAAAAAGTACGCGGCGCGCCATCTTCGGCCGGATTAACAATTGCAGCCTGCGGGGTACAGCCAATCAGCCCAAATACGGCCGTGGCCAGCGCCAGCAAGCTAATAAATAAACGGTTATTCATTGATTTCCTTTTTCTCTTCCAAAAACTAATTTCAGACCATGTAGCGTTTTTCCAACGCCGCTACCTGCGCCAGGCAGGCGTCATCTTCCTCATTGGGTTGGTAGACAGTTTCAAACCAGCTTTTGAGGATTTCCGCCGCCATCACTTCCGATGTGGCCCGAATCGAAAGGCAGAGCAGATTGGCCCGGTTCCACAGACGCGCGCCGCGCGCGGTTGCGGCGTCGGCGCACAGCGCGGCGCGAATGCCGGGCACTTTGTTGGCCGCCAGGCTGACGCCGGTGCCCGTCCAGCAAAAGAGGATGCCTTCATCGGCCGTTGCGTGGGCAACCGCCTCGGCGACCTGCTGCGCCACGACCGGCCACAAAGCTTTTTGATCCGCCAACGGACCAAATAAGATCACTTCGTGGCCAAGTTCGCGCACGGCCGTTACTACCACGTCGGTCAAATGGGTACGTTCGTCTGAACCAATTGCAATTTTCATTCTCTTTCCCTCTAAAGCTAAACTCTACGAACCAGTCCCGATCATGCCTCATTTTGTGCTTTTTGTCACAATTTCCAAGGAAAAATCAAGCCTGGCTAGGGCAGAACGGCCGTTATTTTCTTTGTGGGGTGGGGGGGTAAAGAGCCGACAAAATCGGCCGTTGCTTGTGACACTTTATTATGAGCTACCCATAATTAAAGGCGCGGCTTTTTGCCGGCAGAAGTTGACCTTTTTGCAAACGGTCAACTTCTATTTTTTTGTTGTTGTGGGGCGGGAATTTGGATGCGCGGCAGGGCATAAAACATGACGTAGGCAAAGACCATCACGCCGGCGAGCACGGCCGTTACCGTCCAGGTGCGCAGGTGCAGCAAACTATAAAACATTTCATAAAGCAGCGTGTGCGGCTGGGTGAAGACATCCCAACTGTTCCAGCGCAGGAAACGGCCGATATAAACCCCATAAGCGCTTAAACCCAGCACAAACAGCACAAAGAGCCAGCTGATCCACTCGCCCAGGCGGCGCGCCACCAGCGACTGCATCAGGTAGAGCGAGACCAAACCGAGCAGCAGGCCGGTCAGCGCAAAGGTGAAAATCATCAGGGCGTCATACCAGACCGGCACGCCGCTGTGCCAGCGCAGGTGGATCAAATCGGTGACAATGTAGGGCGCGTTGGGCAGGAAGAGTAACCACAGCGGCGCCAGGAATACGGCCGTTTTCGGACGCCAATACACTACCCAGGCAAATAAAAAGGGCAGCCACGCCAGGAACAGATTCCACAACAAAAAAGTAAACGTAAATTTCCCGGTGTAGAAAACACGACCGGCCACCATGCCCAGGCCCGCCAATGAGGCCAGAACCAGGGCCAACCATAACCACAGATGTTGTTTTTGCATATATGTCATCCTATAAAACATCAATCATACAATGGCCAAAAAACGCCGCAGCGCGCACGGCCGTTGTTTACACCACGGTATCGCTACGGTTGACCGCTTTGACCGCCTGCGGCTCAGCGCCGGCAATTGAACTTTGGCGCTGGTTGAGAATCGCCACGCCGGCCAGAATCAAGCCCATGCCGCCCAGCATCACCGGCGTGATTTGTTCATCCAGCAGCAGCACGCCGCCGACGCCGGCCACGATCGGGATCAGGTTGGAGGTCATGGCGGAAGCGGTCGCGCCAAACCTTTTGATATTGTAAAAGGCGAGCAGCATGCCCAAAAAGGTGCCGAAGATCGACGCCCACAACAGGGCCGCATACCCGGTCGCGGTGACGGCGCTGAGATCAAATCCGACCAGCAGCAGGGAGATTGGCAGCATAAATAACGCCGCCGTCCCCATGCGCACGCTGCTCACGTCGAGTGAGTCCAAATCCTGCATATATTTGCGCGCGTAGATGGTCATGCCGCTGGCCAGCAGCATGGCGCTCAGCACCAGGATGTAGCCGATGGGGCTGGTTTCCTCGACATCCGGCAGGCCGTTTTCGCCGGAAAGCACCAGCAGCGCCGCCCCGCCGATGGCCAGCCCGACGCCGATTGATTTGCGCCAGGTGAGGTGTTCGTCGGAGAGCCAGAAGTGGGCCATAACAACGGTGAGCGCGGGTCCGGCCGTGAGCAGCAGGGAGGTGACGCCGCTCGATTGGTACTGCAGCGAGCTGACGATGAAGGTCATGGGGATGGCGGTGGAGAAGACGCCCAGTACGGGGGCGTGTTTCCAGATGCGGCGGTCGCGCGGCCAGGCGCGTTTGCTGCTGAGGGTGTAGATCACGACGTAGAACAGGGCGGCGAGGGTGAGCCGCAGACCGATGTAGGTGAGCGGTTCGTATTGGCCGACGCTGAAGCGCGAGGCGATCAAGGTAGTGCCAAAAAAGATGGCGAGTATCGAGATATAGGGCAGCGCCTGAACGGACACAATTGCTCCATCGCGCTGTAATTTGCTGGCGGGAGCAAGATTTCAGGCCAGGGCAGCACGAATAGCAAAGATTATAGCGCAGGGAACGGCCGTTGGGGGCGAATTCTCATTTGTGAAAATTTGTGAAAACCTCCCGGAGGCTCCTGCTAAAGCGAAAGATAGAGTTGAATCCTCCGGGAGGGTGAATACTATTCCGGCGGTTCATGCAGCGCCGCAAAGTACTCCAGCAGCGAACGGTGCATAAACACCCAGCCGCCGCCGACGCGGCGCAGCAAAATACGTTCCACCATGGCGTCCAGGTAGTGGACCAGCTTTTTATCGGAAAAAGGATAGGGCAGCGCGCCCTCCCGCGCCAGCAGAAAACGCAGCGTATAATGTTGGATTACGGTTTGGCCGCCATATTGTGTAAAGCCCAAACTGGGAGCCATGCTGCTACGGCAAAAATTGAAAAGAGTATACCAATATCAAATTCAGGTAAAAGTGTATTAACCAGCCCAACAACAGCCCGAAAACCAGCCCGCCAACCAGCCCGAAAACCAGCCCGAAAACCAGCGTACCAACAATTGCATTCCGCAATGCACTGCGAATGCCCTGATTGGGACGGCGCCTCTGGCCAGTTTCCGCAGGGACGAGAACTTCTTGCAGCCCGACAACCAGCCCGACAACCAGCCCGCCAACCAGCCCGCGTAAAATCTTTTTTCGGGCTGGTTGTGAAAAGGGAGAGCGCCAGATCAGTCGTTCGGGCAGCTCAGAAAGCGCATCCTGACTTGAAGCACCCAGCCCGACAACCAGCCCGACAACCAGCCCGACAAGGATGGCAAACAAGCGCCGCGCCCCCTCTTTTTGCAGCCACATCGGCTGCAATCGCTCCAGGTAAAAGGTTGAAACGTCCTGGCGCTGCATGCCCGCCGCCACGTTGGCCAGCCAGCGGCGCGCCTGCGCCTCATCAAAGCGTTCGCTGTCCGGCAAGGGCCGGTGGGCAAACATACGCGCCACATACTGCGCAAAAATATGGTCCAGCCGCTCCTGCGCGGCAGCGGCGGCGGGCGGGGGCGGCGCCGCGCCGTTGGCGTAGGCGGCGGCAATCACATTCAGCATCAGCGGCGCGCCGGCCAGTTCGTCCAGCGCCCTGTCCTGTATCAACAGCGGGAAAACCGCCTCCGTCTCGGGGCGATCCAGGTATTTAAACTTCTGGGAATTGCTCAAGGGCTGCATCACAACGGCGCCGGATAAATTCAAGCGCTGTGTGAGTTGTTCATAATCCTTGAGCCGGCTGCACACCACCAGGTCGGCCGGGAATGCTTCAACAAAGGCGTTGATGGCATTCACGCAGGCGTCGCGCTGTGCTTCTGCGACTTCGTCCAGCCCGTCCAGCAGCAGCGTCGCCTGCCCATGTTCCAGCCAGGCGCGCCCCAAATTCCGCGCCACCTGGTACTCGGTCAGCATCGCCTCAACGAGCCAATCTTCCAATGGGCCGGGCTGTTGTCCCCAGGAGGAGAGGTTAAAAACGAGCGGCAGCGGCCTTGCGGCGTCTGGCTCCGCTTGCGCCTCTTTAACCAATGCCTCCGCCAACTGCAAAAGCGTAATCGTTTTGCCGCTGCCGGGCGCACCCAAAATCAGCAGTTTACGGCCGCAGTTCACATACACCGCTTGAATCGAATCCTCTGGCTCAATGGTGACATCCGGCTGCCCGCTGCGTTTGAGCGTCATCTCCCAGTTGCGCGCCACGGCGCCAAGCTGCGGCTTCATTTTTAAGACAAGCTGGATATCGCGGTGGACGGATTGGTGCAAAAAACCTTCAATCCAGGCATTTTGCACCTGCGCCAGCACATTGGCGCGGTTGCGGGGATCGTTACGCACCGCTTCCGGGACTTCACGCGGCCGCGCCGCTTTGGAGCCGGGAAATAAATTTTGGATAAATTCGGTGGAATCTTTGAGGCCGGGTAAGACCCTGATCAAAAAACCGAGGACAACAAAGTAAACTGCAATCACCAGCAAAAGCTGGAAAGGCTGGTTGAGGCTGTAGGTGGTGACAAACCAATAGAACGGGACGCTTAAAACGGCCGTGACCAAAAATAAAAGCAGCAATGCACGCCGAAAACTCATGGAACCTCGTTTAATAACGCTGTTACAAAATCCTCCCCCATATTCTATCCCACCACCACAATTTATGGTAGGGGCGGGACAGGCGGGAACTCAGCTTGCCATGGTGAGATGATTCATCTCCCGCCTGTCTCGCCCGGTCTGTTCGCCCAGCAATCGCCATCAATGACCCATTCGGGCGAGACGATTGGGAAAATTCGCCAGCCGCGTGCGGACGTAATTCCCAATCGTCCCGCCCCTACCAATCTTTATGTGGTTTTTTTACGCTGCCAATAACGTAATATGCCATCCACCGACATGTAGGATGGGTTAGCGGTTTCATACTGCGCGATCGTGTACGCATCGGCCCCATTTTCGCGCGCCAGTTGGTGCATCCAGGCCGTATAGTCAGCCACAATTTCGTCCCGCTCCACGCCCGCCTGCAACCGGCCGCGCACAAACTCACACGCGTTCTGCATCAGCTCGCGCAGGGCGGTCAACTGCCATTTGCCATCCTCAATACGGCCGAAATGGGTCGGATAGATGGCGCTGAACGGCTCCGCCAGCAGGCGGTCGATAGTTTGCTGCCACACCTCCAGCTTAAATTCGGGCGGCGGCGCGGGCAAATCAATAACCTGCGTGCCGGTTAAACGCACGCCGGCCGCGTCGCCGGTGAAGATGACGTCTTCCAGCCGGTAGCAGTGATGGTGCCAGGCGTGGCCGGGCGTATCCAGCGCCGTAAACTTGAGACCGGCCACCTCAACCACGTCGCCGTCAGAAATTGGCGTAACCTTGTCGGCCGGCGCGGGCACGGTTTGGCCCCATAAACTGTCCATCTGGTCGCCATAAATGCGTCCGGCGCTGGCCAACAGCTTGGCGGGGTCAATTAAATGCGGCGCGCCGACGTGGTGGACATAAATTTGAGCGCCCTGCTGCGCCAGCCAGCCGGCCGAACCGGCATGGTCAAGATGAATATGGGTCACCAGCACGTGGCGGATGTCGCCCGGTTCATAGCCGTGGGCTGCCAGTTGGGCGCGTAAGTTCTGCCTGCGTGGAGGCTGGCCCGGTTTCAACCAGCACCGGCCCGCCCGGACCAACAACCAGATAGGCGGCAATTGTTTGGGGCATGCCCTGGAAATTAAGATCAAGTGTGTAGATGTCCATAAACCCCGATCATAACATAATTATCCCGGAAAGGGTGGCAGATTTTTTCCGGTTTTGAAAGCTGCGGTTGAAACTTTTGAAGTTTCTTTGTTCGTATTCATAACACCGTGTAAAAGCTTCAATAGTTTACGTGGGCGGTCGCCGGCACGCAGTACCAGAGACCGGGTTTTGCCTGCCAATAACGCTCGTTTTCGCCCGCCTGCACGGCGCGACGGCCGTCGCCAAAATAACGCCGCGGAATCGATTCAAGCGGATTACGGCCGTTCCCCGCCATCCCGTGTGGTTGCAGGTCTGCCAAAATCCGGTTGAGGTGTTTGCGTGCGCCTTTGGCCAGCCGCGCGTGCGGGCCGGTGTAGCTGTTGGGCAACTGCCAGGCAATATAGTGGCCGCTTTGCGGGCCTTGCCGGCCGTTGTAATCAATAAAGGTAAAAGCGGCCGTACCACGCCGCCAGCTTTGGTTTTCGCGTGGTTCGTGGGCGGCGCGGCCGCCAATGGCAAAATTGACATACCGTTCAACCCCGGCGCGCCGTTCGTAAAAACGCTGCGTGCGGGTGGGTACGGCCGTGATACGTTCTAATGTGTCGCGCGCGATGGGCTGTCCCTGGCGCGCGCTGTGGAACGCGGCGTAAAAATGGGCGCGTACGGCGCCCATGCCGGCGGTCAGGATAAAAAGCGGCAAACTGACGGGACGGCCGTGCAGCCGGTCAACTCCCAGCGCGCCGGCCACTCGCGCCGTCGAGCGCAGCCAGATGCGGCTTTTATCGCTGCGCCAAAAGATGCCTTCCCCCTGGGTGAGTAAGTTGCGCAGTTGGCGCCAGCCGCACAGACGCAGGGGAGCCGCTTTGCGCGTTAGCTGCGCGCGCGCCTCCTCACGCGCCACCCAGCCGCGTCCTGCCGGGTCGAGGCAGCGCAAAAGCAGCCAGAGCCGGCCGCTGGGAGCTCAATTCCTGCCGCAGCAGCGCCAGGGCCAGGTCGGGATACACTTTTATCTCTTTCGGATAGTCATTCTCGATCGGGCTTGCGGTCGGGGCAGAAAGTGCGACAGGCTGCCAATCTGCTGCGGCTGAAGGAGATAGCGCGCTGGGCTGGGGCGGGAAATGGGCGCGCAAAACGGCCGTAACCGGCGCGCTGTTCCAACCGAGGTGAGCCGGGAGCGAATGTGAGCGAGCTGTTTGGCTGCTGACGGGGTGGGGGCGGGAGCGGCCGTGATTAACCTGCGCCGCGGTCAGACCTGGTGTTGAACCGGCTGATCTGTGTAACTGGCGCAGGTGGTTGAGCTGCTCTTGCGCAGCCAGTAGCCGCGTTGATGGCCCAACGGCCGTTGCTTGCTGAGTCAAAAATTGCTCGATCAGCCAGGCAAGAAACGGCCAAAAAGAGCGCCTTAAATAGGCACGCAAAAACAGTCAACCGCAGGTGATAAACCGCTAAAATCTGGTTGACACCACCTGTGGGCTGTGTTATGCTCTTACCTAGCTAGTGAGCTACCGGGAGACAAAAAATCCCCCTCCCCAATAAAGGGGCGCTGCGCTACAAGGTGTTGGCGGCACCAGTTCAGCAGGTAGCTTACGGGTTTATGAATGGTGGCCGGACGTAACAACGTCTGGCCTCTTTTCTTTCAGGGCAGCGTGGCCCTATAAACAAAACGGCCGCTTCTATTGAAAGCGACCTGATTGGCTCTCACGTACACATTCAAGCGCAGTCGATGAACAGTGGATACGGCCGTTGGCCACAAGCGGGAATGGATAATTCCCAACCAATACCATGTTTGAAAAACATGGCGTATCCTGCATGCATTGAATAAATCGCTCGAACATATCCCTTAGATAGCCAAATAACAAAAAACAAGTGACATAAAGTCTAATTGCAAACAGTCTATCAGACTTAGATACCCTTGTCAACCGAATCTATATGCTATAGATTTGATTAATGATCCAAACATCGCTATAATATATACATTATTGTCGCGCTTATGCAATCCTTGACAAGCGAAATGGATTTACATACCATTCCAGGATGGATGAGAAAATGCAAGCAGACTTTGGAATAAATGGGTATTCACCAGATTGGAACCGCTTAGGGGTGGTTGTTTCACCCTTTACGATTGAAGCCGATCCCCGCTTCATGTATTTATCAACCGAAACGCGCCGCGCGCTGTCCAAAGTCAGTTATATGGTTGAGGCAGGGCAGGGGGCTTCCGTTATCGTGGGTGAAATCGGCACCGGAAAAACAACCCTGGCTTCCTGGTTTCACAGCCGGTACGCGCGCCGGCCAGATTTTGCGGCCGCCAAGGTTGATGAACCGCCCAAAAAGAGCGGCTTACTGCTGCTGCGACGCGTCGCGGCCGAATTTGGGCTGCGGACGCGGCGCGCGACGGAGGATCAACTCAATGAACTGCGCTCATTTTTAGTTCGCAAAAGCAAGGATGGGATTTTGCCGCTCATTATCATTGATGAGGCGCATGAGCTTGGCTCTGAGCAATTTGTGGAATTGCGCCGGCTGCTAAACTTCCGCGATCCCAAAGGGGGCAAAGCGTTCCAGCTTGTTTTGCTAGGCCGTCCGGAACTGGACATCAACTTGCGCCAGGTTCCCGATTTTAACGATCGGGTCGCAACGCGATCATCCCTGGATCCACTTACCCCCGATGACACTAAGTCTCTGATCGAATATCGTTTGTTGGCCGCCGGCCGCGACGCCAAGCAGATTCCGCTCTTTACCGATAATGCCTATTTGCCTATCTGGCGTGAGACCCGCGGTTATCCGCGCAGCATCTGTTTGCTCAGCCTGCACCTTTGTTTGGAGTTATTGGCCCAAAACGGCGCCCAAATCGATGGAGGTTTTGTGGAACGGTTTCTCGAACATCATCATGGGTACCGCCAGGCCGTTCTCTGAACGCCGGCCTGATTGATCGAAATATTAATTTAAATGAGCAAAACGGATAAATCGCATTCATCCAAATCACAAAGCAGCACGCTGGCTGAATTGTTAAAAGAGAAGCCGCGCCGGGGACGGCCGCCGCGTGAGGTCAGTCGTCAGAACGTCTATGTCATGCTGCGTCCGGGAGAGAAAGCGCTGATGAAACAGCTCACTAGTTTGCTGCCCACCGGCATAAAACGCGCCGACCTGGCCGACCTGGCGATAACGGCCGTGACGGTGCGTTTGGAAGCCTTGCGCCTCGCTTTGACCGGCCGCAATCGTGAAATTCCTGAAGGCATTACCGATTTAGATTCCCTTTATCTTTTATGGGATATTCCACTGCCTGAGGCGCCCCCCGCAGAAAAATGGACTTCCATTCGCGTTTCACCACAGCAGGTCATCGAATTGGGTCGCGCGCATGGCGCATTGAATGGCGCTTTTGGCGCCACGCGGAGTGAAACCTTCAGCCTGGGTCTGGCCATTCTGGCCAAATACCTGGAGACAAATCCAATTCAGACAGATTCTTTAGCGCTTGAAGACGTGCGCGACCTCATTTTAAACGCCTATTAAATTGTGAGTAGCTCATAATTAATTCCGGCTCTCAATCCGCTCCAAATCAATATATGGCGGCAAAATTTCGTGTAGCCAATAATTTAACACAAAAAATGGCTAAAAAGCCTGGGCGCAGTTAACAAGCTAAGATCGACCTGTTTCATTTTGTGTTAATGTAATTTGACAATTGTTTTGCTGGTTAAATCTTGGGCAATAGAGTATGTTTGGCGCGGCGGTTTTGCGTCAATTACGGCCGTGTAAACCCTCGAGCGAGGCAGGGGGCGCTTCATTATATAGACGTGCGTCTGTTGGTTCTTGTTTGTAAGCAGGGATTATGATGTTGGAAACGGCCGTGGCGCCCTATTAACTGACAACAAACCAGCGCCAACAGGCATTAACAATTAGAAAACCCTGGTCATGGCATGAAGAAACTTGACGTGAAATTTGGGCCTTGATATAATTTTAGTAATGTTGGCGGCAGCATGATGTCGTTTTGAATTAACAGCTTAACTTCAAACAAAGGGCAAGGCCAAATTATCAAAATTTGAAATTGCTCTTGACAACGACAAAAAAGGATGTACAATCCATTTCTTGTCGAATGAAGTGCCGTCACCAAACAGTGAAGCACTGATTACAATTGAACACAACGAGGAAACGGTAACCAGTAGTTTGCTGAGGGCCGTTTTTTTGTGTCCAAAATCGATTGAGATTTTCTTGACAACGGAATGAACCGTGGTAAACTCGGTGAGTTGCAAGCAAGAAATCTTTAAAAGCACTTTGACAATTGAAGAGTGACAGAAACAGTCAAAATTTGGGCTTCGGATAATTCTTTAAATAAGTAGTTCCGTAAGCATTACGGAAAAAAACTTTCTACGGAGAGTTTGATCCTGGCTCAGGATGAACGCTAGCGGCGTGCCTAATGCATGCAAGTCGAACGGGATCCCTTGGATTCGTCTGAGGGTGAGAGTGGCGAACGGGTGAGTAACACGTTGGTGACCTGCCCCAGAGAGGGGGACAACCATTGGAAACGATGGCTAATACCCCAGATGTCAAGATGTTTAGAAATCCATGACTAAAGCTCCGGCGCTCTGGGAGGGGCCTGCGTCCCATCAGCTAGTTGGTAGGGTAATGGCTTACCAAGGCAAAGACGGGTAGGGGGCGTGAGAGCGTGACCCCCCACACTGGTACTGAGACACGGACCAGATACCTACGGGTAGCAGCAGCAAGGAATATTGCGCAATGGGCGAAAGCCTGACGCAGCAACGCCGCGTGGAGGATGAAGGCCTTCGGGTTGTAAACTCCTTTTCTGGGGGAAGAGAAAGGACGGTACCCCAGGAATAAGTCTCGGCTAACTACGTGCCAGCAGCCGCGGTAAAACGTAGGAGGCGAGCGTTATCCGGATTTACTGGGCGTAAAGCGCATGTAGGCGGTTTTTTAAGTCGGACGTGAAAGCTCCTGGCTCAACTGGGAGAGGTCGTTCGAAACTAGGTAACTTGAGGATGGTAGAGGAGAGTGGAATTCCCGGTGTAGTGGTGAAATGCGTAGATATCGGGAGGAACACCAGTGGCGAAGGCGGCTCTCTGGGCCATTCCTGACGCTCAGATGCGAAAGCTAGGGGAGAGAACGGGATTAGAAACCCCGGTATTCCTAGCCGTAAACGATGTCAACTAGGCGTAGGAGGTATTGACCCCTTCTGTGCTGTAGCTAACGCGTTAAGTTGACCGCCTGGGGACTACGGCCGCAAGGCTAAAACTCAAAGGAATTGACGGGGACCCGCACAAGCAGCGGAGCGTGTGGTTTAATTCGAGGCTACGCGAAGAACCTTACCAGGGTTTGACATATAGGTGGTAGTGAATCGAAAGATGAACGACCCTTCGGGGAGCCGTCACAGGTGCTGCATGGCTGTCGTCAGCTCGTGCCGTGAGGTGTTAGGTTAAGTCCTGTAACGAGCGCAACCCTCGTCGTTAGTTATACGTGTCTAACGAGACTGCCGGTGATAAGCCGGAGGAAGGTGGGGATGACGTCAAGTCAGCATGGCCTTTATATCCTGGGCTACACACACGCTACAATGGCCGGTACAATGGGTAGCGAAGCCGCGAGGCGGAGCCAATCCTCTAAAGCCGGTCTCAGTTCGGATTGTAGGCTGCAACTCGCCTGCATGAAGTCGGAGTTGCTAGTAAACGCGCGTCAGCAACAGTGCGTTGAATACGTTCCCGGGTCTTGTACACACCGCCCGTCACGTCATGGAAGTTGGCAACGCCTGAAGTCGGTGAGCTAACCCTAACGGGAGGCAGCTGCCTAAGGCGGGGTCGGTAACTGGGACGAAGTCGTAACAAGGTAGCTGTAGCGGAAGCTGCGGCTGGATCACCTCCTTTTATGGTAAATAGTGTTGTCGCGAGATAACACTCATACCAGGTCAACTATTTCGTAAGAGATAGACATTGCTTAGGAAGTGTGAAGCTCAATTGTTTCTGTTTTTGTCACTCTTCAGTTGTTAAGGTTGTACATGAGTGAATTAACAACATTAATTTATAGGATGTCACGGTTCTGTTAAGGGCCTGTAGCTCAGCCGGTTAGAGCGTTCCTCTGATAAGGGAGAGGTCGTTGGTTCGAGTCCAACCAGGCCCACCTTATAAATCTAGGGGATGTAGCTCAGTTGGGAGAGCGCCGCCTTTGCACGGCGGAGGTCAGGAGTTCGAGTCTCCTCATCTCCACAGTCATGCTGAACAACGAAGTCGACTTTCTTAAATTGGAATCAAAATTGTTCATTAATTTCAGGGTAAAATAGAAAAATTTCAGGCAATACATTCGCTTTTTATTCGGAAGCTGGTGTTAATGCCAGCTTTTTTAGTCCCTGCAAAGCATAAATTTTAGTGTAAGAGATTAGCTACTGTCACTCATTGGGTGGTAGCAGCTAGCAGCTTACCAGCTGTTAGATGTACTTTAACAATTGAATAAGATAAATACGTAACGCTCAAATTTTAACGAAATAAATATATAAATGCAACGTACGTGAGAATTTCAAATTCTCCGTATCATGTGTGTAAGCTACTAAGGGCGTACGGTGGATGCCTTGGTGTCAAATGCCGATGAAGGACGTGGTACACTGCGATAAGCCTCGGGGAGTTGTGTGCAGACGCTATATCCGAGGATGTCCGAATGGGGAAACCCACCAGGGGTCAATGCCCTGGTACTGTTATCTGAACACATAGGGTAACAGAGGGAACGGGGTGAACTGAAACATCTTAGTAACCCCAGGAAAAGAAATTATTCCCTGAGTAGTGGCGAGCGAAAGGGGAACAGCCCAAACCGTTGTCTATATGGCAGCGGGGTTGTAGGACTTGCATATAGAGAGTTACAAATTTACTTGGTAGTAGAACTTTTCTGGAAAGTTAGACCATAGAGGGTGACAGTCCCGTATACGAAACTGAGTAAACTCTCGCGAAGTTCCTGAGTACGGCGGGGCACGCTAACCCTGTCGGAATCTGGGAAGCCCACTTCCCAAGGCTAAATACATTTGACGACCGATAGTGAACAAGTACTGTGAAGGAAAGGTGAAAAGTCCCCCGGTAAGGGGAGTGAAATAGAACCTGAAACCGTGTGCTTACAACCGGTCGGAGCACTATGGGCGACTTCGGTCGTCAATGTGTGACGGCGTGCCTTTTGGAGAATGAGCCAGCGAGTTAATTTCAGTGGCAAGGTTAAGTCAGAAACAGACGGAGCCGTAGCGAAAGCGAGTCTGAATAGGGCGAGTGAGTCGCTGGGATTAGACACGAAACCAGGTGAGCTACCCATGTGCAGGCTGAAGCGAGACTAATCTCTCGTGGAGGGCCGAACCCACTAATGTTGCAAAATTAGGGGATGACGTGTGGGTAGGGGTGATATGCCAAACGAACTTGGAGATAGCTTGTTCTCTCCGAAATAGCTTTAGGGCTAGCGTCGCGTGTTTAGTATAGGGGGTAGAGCACTGGATGAGCTAGGGGGCGCAAGCTTACCAACCTCAACCAAACTCCGAATACCTATACTCCAGAGCGCGGCAGTCGGACTATGTGAGATGAGTTTCATAGTCGAGAGGGAAACAACCCAGACCGACGGCTAAGGTCCTTAAATCTATGCTAAGTGGGAAACGATGTGAGAGTGTTTAGACAGCCAGGAGGTTGGCTTAGAAGCAGCCATCCCTTTAAAGAGTGCGTAATAGCTCACTGGTCAAACGCTTTTGCGCGGAAAATGTAACGGGGCTTAAGCATAGTACCGAAGCCACGGACTTAGACGATTCTGCGGAATTGTTTGGAGTGGTAGGAGAGCGTTCTGTAGGAGATACAAGGATGACCGAAAGGACATCTGTGGCCTACAGAAGTGAGAATGCTGGCATGAGTAGCGTAAAACATGTGAGAAACATGTTCCCCGTAAACCTAAGGTTTCCGACGGAAGGTTAATCCGCGTCGGGTTAGTCGGGCCTTAGCCGAGGCCGAAAGGCGTAGGTGATGGACATCCGGTTAATATTCCGGAACCACTTAAATGGAGCGATGGAGGGACGCAGTATGGTAGGTCAGCCCCTTATTGGATTGGGGTGCCAAACGTCTAGGGTAATGATGGGTGTAGGAAAATCCGCATCCTGGAGTCTGAAGCGTGATGGCGGTGCCTATAGAGCCAGAAGTGATTGAGCCAAGCTGCCAAGAAAAACTTCTAAGTGATGAAATTTAAGTGCCCGTACCGCAAACCGACACTGGTAGGTGGGTAGAGTATACCAAGGGGATCGAGAGAACCTTCGTTAAGGAATTCGGCAAAATACCCCCGTAACTTCGGGAGAAGGGGGGCCTCTGCTGGTTAGCAATTAGGCGAAGCTGGTGGAGGCCGCAGAGAAATGGCTTTTTCAACTGTTTAACAAAAACACAGGTCTCTGCTAAGTCGAAAGACGATGTATAGGGGCTGACGCCTGCCCAGTGCTGGAAGGTTAAAGGGAGAGGTTAGGGGTAACTCGAAGCTCTGAACTGAAGCCCCAGTGAACGGCGGCCGTAACTATAACGGTCCTAAGGTAGCGAAATTCCTTGTCGGGTAAGTTCCGACCCGCACGAATGGCGTAATGAGAGAAGCACTGTCTCAACGAAGGACTCGGCGAACATTGAAGTACGTGTAAAGATGCGCGTTACCCGCAGCAGGACAAAAAGACCCCGTGAAGCTTTACTACAGCTTGGCATTGAGTTAGGGCTTAATTTGTGTAGGATAGGTGGGAGGCTTTGAAGCTGGGACGCTAGTCTCGGTGGAGCCACCGTTGAAATACCACCCTGGTTAAGTTTTGGCTCTAACCTGCGACCGTTATCCGGCGTGGGAACAGTGCCTGGTGGGTAGTTTGACTGGGGCGGTCGCCTCCGAAAGAGTAACAGAGGCGCCCAAAGGTTCGCTCAGGCTGAATGGAAACCAGCCGTAGAGTGTAAAGGCACAAGCGAGCTTGACTGCGAGACCTACAAGTCGAGCAGGGACGAAAGTCGGGCTTAGTGATCCCACGGTTCCGAGTGGAAGGGCCGTGGCTTACCGGATAAAAGCTACTCCGGGGATAACAGGCTAGTCTTGTCCAAGAGTTCACATCGACGACAAGGCTCGGCACCTCGATGTCGGCTCATCGCATCCTGGGGCTGGATAAGGTCCCAAGGGTTGGGCTGTTCGCCCATTAAAGCGGTACGTGAGCTGGGTTCAGACCGTCGTGAGACAGGTCGGTCTCTATCCGCTGTGGGCGTAAGGGATTTGAGAGGAGCTGCCCCTAGTACGAGAGGACCGGGGTGGACAGACCTCTAGTGTGCCAGTTGTCGTGCCAACGGCATCGCTGGGTAGCTACGTCTGGCAGAGATAACCGCTGAAAGCATCTAAGCGGGAAACTCGCCTCAAGATTAGATCCCTCATCCGTAATGGAGTAAGACCGCTAGGAGACTACTAGCTTGATAGGCGGCATG
This sequence comes from uncultured Chloroflexia bacterium, assembly GCA_963701435.1. Lineage (GTDB taxonomy): Bacteria > Chloroflexota > Anaerolineae > Promineifilales > Promineifilaceae > JAACFF01. The sequence continues at coordinate 176,495 of CAVPAL010000010.1, forward strand.
TGTAAGTGCAGTAATGTATTTAGCTAAGCCGTACTAATGGTCGAGGGCTTACGTTTCACATGATACGGAGAATTCGGAATTTTGACGTGTGTATGTCAAGACTGTTGGTGTTATCTTATTCAATTATTGTACAACTTAACATCTTAAGTTTATAAGAAAGGTCTTTTGGTGATTTGAGCGACGAGGGTACACCCGGTCCCATCCCGAACCCGGCAGTTAAGCTCGTCAGCGCCGATGGTACTTGGGGGGCGACCCCCTGGGAGAGTAGGTCATTGCCAAGAGGCCTTTTTATTTTGCCTATTAAGTGATTGGCTCAAAGTGATGGAGACATTTGAAATGAGTGTCTCAGGTTTGCTGTAGCCAATCTTTTTTGTGTTTAGGGTAACGGCCGTATGCAAGAATACATCACATTGCTGCGAAACAATCGAAATTATCGCTATTTGTGGTTGGGCAGTGTGATTTCGCAGTTGGGGGACTGGTTTAATCTATTGGCTTCGGCCGAACTGATTACCCGGTTGACAAATAGCGGCATTGCGATTAGTTATCTTTTTTTCGCACGTTTTTTGCCCCTATTTTTGTTTAGCCCGATTGCCGGCGTGTCTGGCGGATCGGTACAGCCGTCGCTCGATCATGATCCTGTCTGATTTGTTGCGGGCGGCGACGGTGCTTGGCTTTTTGCTGGTGCGCTCGCCGGATCAGATCTGGCTGTTGTACCTGTTGACGGTGATACAGTTTACGCTGAGCGCGTTGTTTACGCCGGCGCGATCTGCGGTATTGGCGAATGTCGTGCCTGCAGAACGATTTGGTGACGGCTAATGCGCTGGATAGCCTTACCTGGAGTACGATGCTGGCGATGGGGGCGTTTCTGGGTGGTGTAGTGGCCGCGCTGTTTGGAACGACGACGGCCTTTATTGCTGATTCGTTTACGTTTGTGCTTTCGGCCTTCTTTGTGAGCCGTATTGTGATTCAGGGCAAGCGACTGACCGCCGGCGATTCTGGCGGCTGGCTGGCTTTTTTAGCCGGGGTTCGATACTTATGGCATGAACCGTTTATTTTGGGCATTAGTATGGTCAAGGCGGCGGGAGCGTTGGTGTGGGGGGCGATCAATGTTTTGGAGATTGTATACGCAGATGAGATTTTTGCACTGAATGATTCGCGGATTGGCGAACTGTTTAACATTGAGAATGGCGGCACGGCCGTTTTAGGGATCATTTGGGTTGTCAGTGGTTTGGGTACCGGGCTTGGCCCGCTGTTCCTGCGTCGTCGACTGGGGGATAAGCCGGAGCAGCTTCTAAAGGGTATTTCAATTGGCTTTTTACTGATTATTGTGGGCATTGCCGCATTAAGCATTGCTCCTAATCTGGGTGTGTTCCTGTTGGCTACGCTGATTCGAACTGTGGGGTCGGGGCGATTTGGGTTTTCTCAGCTGCGCTGCTGCAGATGATTGTGCCGGATAGGTATCGCGGGCGCGTGTTTGCGTTTGAATTTGCGATGTTAACGTTGACTCAATCAATTTCAATTTTGGCGGCAGGATATTTGCAGGATGCCCGGGGTTTGAGTGTTCGCGAAGTAACGGCCGTATCCGCCGCCGCAGGCGTCGTAGTGGGATTGATCTGGCTTATGTTTTTCCTTAGAAATCAAAAAATGGTGATACAAAAATTCAACAAGATCGAGCAAGGCGTTGCTGATTAGCATGAATATTACACAGGCTGCTACTCCAGGCCAATGGAAAACATCGCTTCCAGATCATGCTCTGAATAGGCGCGAAAGGCGATTAACGTTTCAGAATCGACAATACCCTTGATTTGAAGCATCTTTTCTGTCACCAGATCGGCCAGCGCATCGTTGTTTTTTACGCGCAAGATGGCCACGAGATCGTAACGGCCGCCGACTGAGTATACTTCTGAAATGCCATCCAATTCAGCTAAAGTAAGGGCAACCTCGTTAATTTTCCCGCGTTTTATTTTCAGCAAGACAATTGCATTTACCATGTTGTTGAACACTCCTTATAGTTGATATGCTCCCTATTGTACCGTGAAAAGAAAAAGGGAGGGGCAAACATGATAAATCTTAGTTGTCTGGGGCAGTTACGATGTCATTGTTTGCCGCCCAGAGGCGAATGTCACGGCCGTTTATGACCGCCGCCATCAAATCCGGGAACAAATCCGGCGTACAAGCAAAGGATGGCGCGCCCAGCGTCACCAATTCCTGCGCCATTTGCCGGTCGAAGCGGGGAGCGCCCTGATCATTTAGAGCCAGCAAAACCACAACCTGCACCCCGTCATCAATCAGGGTAGCAATGCGCCGCAGCATGCTTTCCTTGTTGCCCCCTTCGAACAGATCGGTGATTAACACCAGAATGGTGTCCTTGGGCCGCGTAACCAATTGCTGGCAATAAGCAAGGGCGCGATCGATATTGGTGCCGCCTCCCAAGCGCATGCCAAAAAGTAATTCGACCGGGTCGTGTAACTCGTCGGTCAAATCGACTACGGCAGTATCAAACATGACAAAGCGGGTGGAAACGGCCGTTATCGAAGCCATGACTGCCGCGTAAATGCTGCCATAAACGATAGAGGTTGCCATCGAACCGCTTGTATCCATACAAATGATGATGTCGCGCAAGGAGGAGCGTTGACGGCCGTATCCAATCAATGTCTCCGGGACGACAGTTTGATAGTCGGGCTGATAATGCTTGAGATTGGCGTGGATCGTGCGCGACCAGTTGATCTCTTTGTGACGGGGTCGTCGCGTGCGTAAGGCGCGGTTCAAGCTGCCGGTGACAGCTTGTTGCAAAGGATAGGTCAGTTTCTTTTGCAATTCTTCTACCACCTGGCGCACGACCTGGCGAGCGGTTTCACGGGTTTTGCTGGGCATCACCTTTTTTAGCGCCAGAATATTGGCCACCAGGTTAACATCCGGCTCAATTTCGGCCAATAAAGCTGGCTCAGATAACAAACGCCGCAGTTTGAAGCGCTTTAAGGCGTCTTGCTGCATAATGCGCACTGTGGAAGCAGGGAAATATTGTCGAATATCACCCAGCCAGCGGGCGATATCGGGAGTGGAATCGCTCAAATCGCCGCTGCTGCTGTCTCCATAAAGCATTTCAAGCGCCTCATCCACCCCCTGATCCTGGGGCGACAACCCGCCGCCGCTGCTTTGTTCACTGTTGTTCTCATCGGGACTGGTGCTCTCGTCCGGCTGTTTGCCAAGCACAAGTCGCCAGCGCCGTTTCCGCTCTTCCTGGGTGGTCAGATGGTTAAACATTATTCCAATCCTAATATCTCAGCCAAAATGGGTAGTACGGTTTCAGCGCGGCCCTGATCAAAGCGTGGCGTTTTGGAAACGGCCGTTCCGCCCGCTGCCGCACCTGTGCGGACGCGTTCATGCATTTGCTGCCGCGCCGCCTCGGAGAAACCGGAAAACGTGCGGCGCAGCAGCGGCAATATCCCCTGAAAACGCTCGTTATCCAACTGCGAAAGCCAGCGATCCAGCAGTTGCCACAAATTTTGGTCATGGATGAGCAACAGTTCACTGCCCTGCAGGAAACCTTCGAGCCAGGCCGCCGATTGATTAAGCCGGTTATCGGCCTGCGTCGCATGTAAACTGAGTGATAAGGCTCTTTCCATGTGTATCGCTGCGTCGCTGCGCTGTAATATGCCGTCATCAAGCAGAAAGCGGCAGGCGCGGCCGGCCAGCAGGCCGTGGACGTTTTTTTGGTTGACAAGCGTTTGCATGGTTTCGTGCCAGGCGTCACTATGTTCGGCATTGCGCAGGGTAGTAACGACCCCGTTAACGGCCGTTACCAGTCCGGCCATCTCCTGCGCCGCATCATCATCTAACGAGGCGCATGTGCTGGGCAGGCCGATACAAATGCGCGTCAAAAGCCCATTGACTACATGCCGCACCATCTCTTGATCTGTCTGGCGCACATTGCCGTAACGCAGCACCCGCGCCAACGGCGGCAGCGCCCCCATCATATGCACCACATCACTGCTCGATGCGGCTTCATCATCAATGCGCTGCATAATGTGGGCGATAACCTCCGGCAGTTCTGCCAGAATCACCGCGTCCAATAATTTGGTCAGGGCAGGCAAATCTGCCGCATGTTGGGCTGCATCCTGGGCGAAACCGGCGGCGGCGGCCTGTACCGTATTGCCCCACATGTTGGCCTCAATGACGCGCACGGCAAAATCCGGCAGCCAGTGTAGCTGCCACGCTTCCTGATACGTACCGCGCTTGCCGCGGACACGCTGAGATTGGCCCCAAGGAATGCTCAACAGATTCAGACGATGCAGCAGGTGGCTGCACTGCAAATCGCGCTCTTCGCGCAAATCGAGATTAAGCGCGCTGGGCGTCGCTTCCGGAAATAGTTTTAACAAACGTTGTTGCCGCTGCAAATCACGCTGCAAAGGAACCATGGGCGTATCGGGCGGTACAGCGCCCATACGCTCGCCGACAATCAGCTTTTTCTGAATCAGTTTCATGGGCGTGTCATCGCCGAAACAAAGCACTGTTTGGGTCGCTTCATTCAACTCCGGCAGTCCGGGAAACGGCAGTCCGCGCATGGCCGCCAACGTTTCCGCCAGTCGTACCGCTTCAATGACATGGGCTGCAGAAGCGTCCAGACCTTGCCCGCGCAGCAGCTCTGCAACGCGGCTGAGCCAGGCGATGCTCAATTCTGTGGGTGCGGCATTTTGCCGGCCCATTTGCCACAGATGATGGTACCAGCCGGGAGAACGGATGCCTGCGCCATAACCGGAAGTGTAGGATAAACGGCCGTATGTCCACGGAACCCATGCTGCTTCAACATCAACCTGTGGCAGGTCATCCAGGAGCGCTTCATCGGCCGCTGCAGCGCTTAAATCCCGCAGCGCCGGCGCATGCCAGGCGCCACACACCACAGCAATACACTCATGTTCATTAGCTGCCCAGCGCATTGTTTGACGCATGTAAGCTTCACGACGCTCGGCCCACAGGACGCTCTCATGAAATTCTGGCGCCGGCTGCTGTGGCGCGGCCGTTTCGCGCGCAGCAGTCATTAATTCCAATATGGCGGGAAAAATATCGCGGCTGTCCTGACGCTGCTCGATGAATAAATTCCACCACGATTCGTAGTTTTGATGGCCCGCAGCCCTGGCCAATTCCTGCAGCGCCTGCGCCGTGGGCGCAAGCGGTTTGGCGTCGGTGGCCATGATGTGGGCCTGCGGCAAATCCATGAAGCGCACTGGAATGCCCTGCATCAGGCCATACCGCGCCGCCTGAAATTCTGGTGAAAAAACGGCGTAGGGGAAATAACCTGAACTCTCAGGTTTGTCGGGCCGGTAAATGAGCAGGGCTACGGGCGGCTCCAGGTCAGAGTGTCCCAGCCAGGGCAGCAAGTCGTTGCCGTCCGGCGGCCCTTCAATCAGGATGATGTCGGGCTTGAGTTCGTCTAAAGCCTGAAACAAAGCCCGCGCGGAACCCGGGCCGTGGTGGCGTACGCCAAAAATGTGATGTTTACTCATGCTAATGTGCGACAGGCCCGGTAAAGGTCTTGCCATTCGTCACGTTCTTTGACGATGGTGTCAAGATATTCGCGCCAGATGACGCTGTCGTGGATGGGGTCTTTGATGATGGCTCCAGTCAGTCCGGCGGCCAGGTCTGAGGCGCGTAGGGTACCGTCGCCAAAATGGGCCGCCAACGCCAGGCCGCTGTTGATCACCGAGATGGCTTCGGCGGTGCTGAGCGTGCTGCTGGGCGATTTGAGTTTGGCTTTGCCGTCGGCGGTTAACCCCTCGCGCAGTTCACGGAAGATGGTGACAACGCGCCGAATTTCGGCCAGTGCCGGCGGTTCGGCAGGCAGTTCCAGCGCCTGGCCCAGCTGTGCACCCACTCGTTTGAGGACGATGGCGACTTCTTCGTCGGCGGTGGCGGGCAGGGGCAGCACAACGGTGTTAAAGCGACGTTTGAGAGCGCTGGACAGATCGTTGACGCCGCGATCGCGGTCGTTGGCGGTGGCGATGACGTTGAAGCCTTTGACCGCCTGCACTTCCTGATTTAGTTCCGGAATGGGCAGCAGTTTTTCGGACAGAATGGTGATGAGAGCATCCTGCACGTCGGCCGGGATGCGGGTCAGCTCTTCGACACGGGCGAGCTGGCCGCTGCGCATTGCGATCATGATGGGACTGGGCACGAGGGCGTCAGCCGTTGGACCTTTGGCGATGAGGCTGGCGTAGTTCCAGCCGTAGCGGATCGCTTCTTCGCTGGTGCCGGCGGTGCCTTGAACCAGCAGGGTGGAGTCGCCGGAAATGGCGGCGGCCAGGTGCTCGGAGACCCAGGTTTTGCCGGTGCCGGGGATGCCCATGAGCAGCAGGGCGCGGTCGGTGGTCAGGGTGGCGATGGCGATTTCGATGAGACGGCCGTTGCCAATATACTTGGGCGTAATTTCAAAGCCGTTGTCCAGCGTGCCGCCCAAAATGTAAGTGGCACACTGCCCAGGGCGACAAGCGCCAATTGGCCGGACGAGGGCGCGCATCAGCCTGCTCCAGTTCGTATAGTTCTAGCGGCATACTGCGCTTCGGCGTGGGCGCGTAAGATTGAGGTCATTTTTATTTCTTCTCCGTCAATAATCTTCCCGGAAGCTTGATGACACAAAACATGTAATCAGGCAGCTTCCGGGAAGACAGTTTTTTACTTTGGTGTGTCTCTGCGAAGGGTAGTTCGCTCTGATTTGGTTTCCGTTTGATTAATGGCGGCGAGCATATCACGTCGAACGTGAAGAATGCGGATCATCTCTAAAATTGAACTGCGCCAGGTATTATTGGTTTCAATGACCGGCAGCAATATTTGCGCCGCTTCATCGGCCAGCTGCGGCGGGCAGTTACGCGCAAATTGTAAAAGTGTTGCGCGAAGTAATACGTTATTTGTGACCGGTTCCGTATCAAAACGAGCATGTTCAGCAATGGTTTCCAGCCAAAGGAGAGCCATGGGGACATCCCAGGCGCGAGACCATTGGTGCAAGATGCTGTACAGTGGGTTTTCCTTATGCAGTGGCTCCCATTTCTCACGCCTGGCCAAAATATATTCTACCAAACTCTGGCAATCAGCAATGGTGAGCACGGTAATGAGCTTGTTGGTGCGTATGCCAAATCCTAACTGCTGCAAAATGGTTTTAGCCCAGACGCTGTTTTTTTGGCGGCGGGCTGCCAGGCTGAATCCGGCGGTAAGTGTTCGCGTCCAACGGGTTGTAGGGATGGCGTCGATAATTTCTTCCGGCGTCGCCTTCCAGGCTTGGGTCGAAAAAGTCAAGGGTACGGCGCTCACCATCTGGATCAACTGCTGGCTGCGGATGCGGGCCGGGTCATTGCCGGGCGCGCCGACCACGCCATCGCGCACCATCTGGGGCGTGACCGGCGGGAAACTGAGCGTGATTTGATTTTCATATTGAGGCGTCCAGCTAAGGAATTTGAGGGCGTTTTGAGCCATGCGCTGGCACAGGCGAGATGCAGGCAGATGGGCTAATAGTTCAGCAGCGCGGCGGCGAACAAGGTGACTGCGGTCATCAAGAACCATTTCCAGGAATGGTTCGTCCGCCAGGGCGAGACCATTTTCCATGGCTTTAATCAGGCGCAGGCGGCTGGCGTCATTTTCAGTTTTCCAGACGATGTTTAGCAGTTCGCGGCCCCGTTCAGGGTCTGTCAGACGCAGTTGGCCCAGCAGAGCTTGCCGTTTGATGATTGTGATTTGCTGCCAGTGGCGCGTCATGGCTGACCAGTTTTCGAGCGTTGCGGCGGCGTAGGCCCATTCAGGATTTTGTGTGGCCAGCCAACGTCCATTTTGTCCAATGACGGGTAGAATTTGTGGGCGGATGGCGCTGTATTTGACGCCGTGGGCGAGCAGGTTGGGTAAAAGGGTGACGGGTATGCGGTTGCCGGCTTTTGTTAACGCCGCCAGGAATTCAGGCAGCAGGGCGCGCAAGGATCCGCCGAGCATTTGCTGTAAATGGCGGGCGGCTTGCGGGCTACAGGCTGGTATGTCATCGGGAGGTGAAACAGCCACGGCCGTTTCCGTTTCAAAGTGAACCGGAATTTGACCAACTTGTTCGTATAGTCCAGCCGCTCCGGCCATGCTCAAGAGGGTGTGGGCCGGATTTTGTTTGCCTGAGCCTTCATTTTCTAATTGGGCCAGCAGCCGCTGCAGCGGGTCGTCACCGAGGGGCGTGGGCGGTTTTGCGCGCCGTGTGCCCAACAGGGCCGCCTTGGTTAATTCTGTTATCCGGGTCATGCGACGCCTCGCAGGATGTGCAGATCGAGCCATTGATTGTCATGATGGATGGCAAGCGGCGTCAGGTAACGGCCGTTCCATTCACCAAAGAGCGTCAACGGCTGCTGTTGTTGCAGGGCGAGTAGATGCCAGCCATATTGGAGAGTGTCCGGCATGGGCAGAGACGCGCCTTGTTGATCGCTAACGAACCAGTGATCATTGTGGCGTTTAACGGTCGTTTGCAGCAGCAGCGGATAATGTTGCAGCCAGGGATTGGCCGCCAATGCGACAGCATAGTCGTGCAGTGCGGTCATGATATCCTGATGACCGGTTTGGTTACTGGTTGCAATAGATTGTGAGTATGGATTGGTGAGTTTGGCTTGTAACGGCCGTCGACTGGGTCTGAAGTGCAAAGCGGCGCTCAATTGTGCGCCGGTGAAGAGCGGGAAACTGTTGTGATCGTGATTTTGCAGGATACGCTGGAGAAAAGCGTGGCGTTTGTGCCGGCTGCCCCACAGCCAGACGCGCTGATGATGTTCCTGGCCGATGAGTTCGTACTGGCGTCCCAGAATCAACCACTCGTCCTGGATATATTCGCCCTCATCTTTTGCCAGGGCAGGCGACCAGCCCACGGCCGCATACAGGTCAGATTGGGCGGCGAGTGTGAGGGTGTGAAAGCGCTGAAAAGCTTGAGTGAGTAAATAGAGACGGCTGACACGTCGCAGAAGTTCATCGGGCCAATCTTTCTTTTTGCCCGGCAGACGTGAAATATCTCGCAGCTCGTTGGCAGTGGCGTCGGCGCGCGCGTCGATGAGCCGGTCGAGCATTTGTGTCCAATAGCGCGCCGGTTTGGCTGGCAGTTCAGCCAGGCCATGAAACACCATGTCGCGCAGCCAAAGGGATAATTCGTGCATACCGGCTGTGATCTGGTTCAGGCGTTGTTGATGGGTGGATGAGTTTGGAGAAATAACGGCCGTTTCGCTTTGACAGGTAGTGGATACCCAAAACGGCCGTTGGCGGACAGTAAACAAATTTGGCTGTTCGTTGTGCAGCAGCAAGAGGCTCAAACTATGGCGGCAGGGGAGTTTGGGCGTTGCGCAGGTGCAGGCAAGAATAAGATCAGGCAGCAAAACCTGGACGCGGTACGGGATCTTATTGTTGTTGGGAAATTCTCCCCAGGCGACCAGATCATCAGCGCCAAGGGACAACCATTTTTGGGGCGCAACGATGTTTTCTGTCGCCTTTACCTGGAAACGATCGGGGGCGAGACCAAGAATTTGTGCAGTTGTCCACGGTGTTTGCTTCATTTACTCGACCAAAATGTACGTCTGAACTGCCTGCTTTACGCAAAGGCCGGGCAAAAAGTTGCAAGATGGCGACGAGGTGAAAATGCTGCACCCCGCCGCCTTTTGAGTATTGTTGTTTCCTGAGTTGATGTTGTTGGAAACGGCCGTTATCATGCCCTTCCGAGAACGGCCGCTAACAAAGCCATGCGGATAAACATACCGTTTTTTACCTGACGGAAGTAAGCGGCGCGCGGATCATTATCCACTGCGTAATGAATTTCACCAACGCGAGGCAGCGGATGCATAATGATCATATCATCTTTGGCGCGCTGCATCAGTTCAGGCGTGATTTCGTAATGGTTTTTAACTTCTTCATACTGCGCCAGGTCAGAGAAGCGCTCTTTTTGGACCCGCGTGACGTAAAGGACGTCCACGTCTTCGATCAAATCGGCCACGTCATGGGTTTCACGCATATCTTTACCGGCGTCTCTAACTTCGTTTGTGATGGTCAAAGGCATGCGCAGCACTTCGGGGGCGACAAAACGCAGGCTGACGTCGAAGTGAAGCAGTAGTTTGGTGAGTGAGTGTACGGTACGGCCGTATTTTAAATCACCCACCATCGCAATTTTTAATCCGTCTACGCGTCCTAACTCTTCCCGAATAGTAAATAAATCCAGCAGCGCCTGGGTCGGATGCTCACCCGCGCCATCACCCGCATTGATCACAGGTACATCGGCGTAATCGGCGGCAAGTTTGGCGGAACCGATCTGGGGATGGCGCAGCACGATGGCGTCAGAATATTGTTCCAGGGTGCGCACGGTGTCGGCCAGCGTTTCTCCTTTGCTCACCGAGCTAAACTGGACGCCCTGCGTAATTGGGATGACAGCGCCGCCCAGCCGTTCCATGGCGGCAATAAAAGAAGAGCTGGTGCGAGTGCTGGGTTCGTAAAACAACGCCGTCAGAACATTGCCTTTCAACAAATCGACCTCGCCTACGCGCGCGACCATCTCACGCATTTCGCGGGCGCGTGCAAAAATATAGGCCAGCTTTTCGCGATCGAATTGATCAACTGACAAAATATCCATGCCGGTAAGACCATTGCCAAGACCATTTTTACTGGGCAGAATGTCGTAATTAAACAGGGGGGGTAACTTTTCAGCTATCATTTTTACACATCTCCTTATTTTTTGCAGGGTTTTTGAGTTCGGGTACGATTTGCATGATTTGAGGAATTGCCCGCAAAAAAAAACCTGATCGCAAAGGATCAGGCATTTGTTGATTGATTAATGGGGCATCGGGCAAAAGAATTTGCACACCCCGCTTTTTTTCCGACGCAATTGTTTTCATCATATCGCACCGGGATGCAAGTGTAACATGCTTTGGCGCATTTGCCTATCAAAAAATACGAGGCTTTATAGAATTTGGCCGCTGCCCGGCGCAGCCAGCACGCGGCCGTTTTTGTAGACTGTTTCTCCACGCAGCACAACCCGCTGCACGCGCGCGGCGACTTCGCGCCCATCAAACGGGGTCCAGCCGCATTTGGTGTACAAATCCTGATTGCTGATGACGGTGGGCGTCATTTCTAATTCCACATGCGTGTCAGGCTGGGCCGGCAGGTTGAAAATGCGTTTTGGGTTGGTGTGCATCAATGCGATGAGGCGGTTGAGGGAGAGATGGTTTTGGGTAACGGCCGTTATCATTAACAGCAGCGACGTTTCCAAACCCGCGACGCCGGGAGGCGGGTTGGCGGAATTTTTTTCCTCAAGCGTGTGCGGAGCGTGGTCAGTGGCAATACAATCGACCGTGTCGTTGATGTGTTGCCACAGGGCGGCGACATCGTCAGGCGTACCCAAAATAGGGCGCATATCGCCCAAGGGACCCAGACTTGCAGCGTCAGTCTCATCCATAAATAAATGATGGGGCGTTACTTCGCAGGTGATCGGCAGGCCGCGCATTTTGGCGTCGGCGATGAATTCAATCTCTTCCCGCCGGCTGATGTGGCAAAAATGGACGGCGCGATTATAGGTAGCCGCCAGGCCGATGCCTACCGCCACGCTTTGTTTTTCAGCATGCATCGCGATTAATTTTTCATGCGGCCATTTTTGGAAGCAGGCCCGCAGCGTCGGCACATCATCTACGCGCAGCGGGCCGAACGTATCGTTGAGGTAAATTTTTAGCGCAACTGCTTTTTTGGCCAGCGCCGGAAGCTGCTCGATTTGTTCTGAACTTGCGCCTGCAAACAGGCCGACATCACAGCGGCTGTCTGCTTTGGCTTGTTCGCGGGCGGCATTCAGCGCAGCCGGCGTCGTCAGCGGGGGTGAGGTGTTGGGCATACCCAAAAGCATGGTGATTCCCCCGGCCAGGGCAGCGGCCGTTCCGGTGGCAAAATCTTCTTTATGTTCACCGCCCGGTATGCGCAGGTGGGTATGGACATCGATCAGACCAGGTAAAGTTATAGAATTCATCATGTGATCCAGGGCGTTTTTAATGGTATAACAAAGCGACTGCATCATAACAAAAAAACATTTTGGAGACAAAATAGTTGACAAGAGCGTTGCGCACACCAAAAGCGATGAAAACCAACCTCCCGGAGGTTTTTTATCAGGAACGCTCATCATAAGCTAAACCTCCGGGAGGCTATTTTCAATTTGAAGACAAAGGAGACTTCATGGACGGCGGCGCACCACCATGCAGGAAAACCAACCTCCGGGAGGTTTCATTTGAATAGTTGCGCCGTAGATTGAACCTCCCGGAGGTTATTTACAAAGGAGTAAGAAAAATGGTTCGTTGGGGATTATTATCGACTGCAAGGATTAACCGGGCTTTGATTCCGGCCATACGCGCTTCGGAACGAGGTGAGTTGACGGCCGTTTGCAGCCGCAGCCAGGAATCGGCCGATGCGTATGCCCGCGAGTGGGAGATTCCGCTTGCATTTGGCAGCTATAAAGAGATGTTGGATTCCGATGAGGTTGACGCGGTTTACATTGGCCTGCCCAATCATTTGCATGCAGAATGGTCAATTAAGGCGATGCAGGCCGGCAAGCATGTGTTGTGTGAAAAACCGTTTGCTTTGTCGCTGGCAGAAGTGGATGAGATGATAGCGGTTTCCCAGGCTACCGGCATGCGCCTGACTGAGGCGTTTATGTACCGCCACCATCCACAGACAAAATTGGTGGGCGAATGGGTGCGAAACGGCCGTTTAGGAGAAATTCGGGCAGTGCGCGGCGTCTTCAACTTTAAGCTCACCGAGCCAGGCAATGTTCGACTGGTTCCGGAGTGGGGCGGCGGCAGTTTATGGGATATAGGCTGTTATCCGATGAGTTTTACCCAATTTGTGATGGGCGGGCCGCCTGAATGGGTTTTTGGAAATCAATGGGTTGATGAAAGCGGCGTTGATATGGCATTTGGGGGGCAAATGCATTATGGCAACGGGCGCATGGGGCAGTTTACGTGCACATTTGACTCACCTTTCACCACCCACATTGAAATTTTTGGTTCCGAAGGACGTTTGGCGGTGAACCGGCCATTTGTGGGCGTGGATGGGCCGGATCAAAAATTGTTATTCTACCCTGTCGAGGGCGATGTAGAAGAAATTGAGATAGCGCATAAAAGTTTATATCTTGGCGAAGTGGAAGATATGAATGCCGCTATCCTGGATGGCGCCCCAAATTATTTGGCTCTTGAAGAGACGCGCAACCACGTTAAAACGCTTTTAGCGCTCTACAAATCGGCTGCTGCTGGTGAAGTTGTGTTTTTATAGATAGAGGATAGGTTTAATCGGTGGGCGCATTCAAGGAGATAGGTTGCGAGCGCGTAGTGGATTGTTTGATAGCCTGCTTTTGAATGTTGCCCATCACATAACGTCCGACCAGGAAGAGCAGGACGGCAACGGCCGTTATTGCGGCCCAGCCTGTATTTGAAAATTCCAATCCATGTGAGCCAATCAAGGTTAACATGATGGCGCTTGGCAGGCGGCCCATGAAGCTGGCCACCAGAAATTTGCGTGATGACAGCCCGCTTAATCCGCCGACAAAATTCATGGCGTCCGAGGGAAAAACCGGCAGCAAAAAAGCCAGCGTAAAAAAGAGAATGCCCTTCTGATCCGCAATTTTACTCCATTGTATGACCGTTTGGGGATCGACGAGACGGTTTACAACAGGCTGTCCGGCCCAGCGCGCCAATAAAAAGCAAATTTGGCTGGCAACCACCGTAAAAGTGATGTTCATCAATAAACCGAGTGGGAAACCGTAGACGTAGCCCGCGGCGATAAGAAAGACATGGCCGGGTATAAAGGCTATCAATACCTGCAGCATTTGTGCAATTGCAAGAACGAGCGGGCCGAGGAGGCCAAAACTTTGCAGATAAGCGCTTACTGTTTCCTGATCGCTCATCAGGCGCAATATTTTTTGGATATCTGCGCGCCAGAACCACGCCGCAGCCCCTAAAGCAACAATAATGACCAACGCCAAAAGCCACCACCCGAAGCGAGAGGCTTTTTTAGCGGATACGGCCGAATTAACTTCAGATTGTGGTTCGACGGCCGTTTCTGCCCTGGTCGCAAATAAGCTGTGCTTTTGCTCGGTCACTGCTGCCATTTAATTACTCTAGGTTACCGCATGAAATCAGTTTCTATACTTTACGCGGTAATTCCCAAATAGTTACCTGTAAACCAATACCATCCAAAAGTTTACCGGCAACAACCTATGTCAAGTTTATCGTACCGACTTGGAGTTCATTTTGCAAGTGTTTGCTATTTTTCTATGAAAATAATTATACGCTAAATCACCTACAGCCACACCCGTCGGTGCTGAATGCTGTGTGGAACCTGACGCGCGCCCGCCAGGAAAAAACGAATTGCCCGCGGAAAACGGCGCGCCCAGGCAGATTCGCTGTGCGGCGCCCATTTCTCCTCGACATGCAGTATGTCGCGAATTGGGCGATAACCCTTTTGCACTAAAATCCGTTTCATCCGGCGTACGCTCGCATAATATTGGCGCGATTCTTTACGACTGGAGTGGGCGTCGCGGGAGCCGCCCATTTCGCGCGTGCCGGCATCTAAATAGATTCTGCCGGGTAAATAGGAAGCAGTTTCGACATAATGGTAAACAGCGCCCTTTGCAAACCATAGAGATGGACTCATGACCCCGGCATAACCAAAAACATCTTCCCGTCTAAAAAAAGCATACAGGCTGATCAGACCGCCCATCGAAGAGCCCATAATGCCGGTGGTTCGTCGTTGTGGCAGGGTGCGAAACTCCTGATCAATCAAGGGCTTGAGTGTATTGGCAATAAACCCCACATAATGATTGCCATCACCGCCGCCAAGCGTCGGGTCAACAAAGGGACTGTATTCGTTGAGGCGTTCAGCGCCCATATTGGGGACGCCGACAATAATTGCTTCTACTCCTTCTTTGTTCGCCAGCATTTCCATCGCCTCATCTACACCCCATTCCCCGGCGAAACTTGTGGCCGGATCAAACAAGTTTTGACCATCGTGCATGTATAAAACAGGATAATGACGGCTGCTATTATGGTATGAGGGCGGCAGGTACACAAAAATGTTGCGTTCGTTGTTCAGTTGTGGGCTAAATACATTGCGGGCGGCAAGAAGATTGCCGACAGTGTGATGCCCATTATTGGATGGATATAATTTATGGTATGCTTGCCAGGTTACGTGCTGCAAGGGACGTCTCCAGTGATTGAAATTTGTGATTATTTCCTTAGCAGACGAATAATTTTCCACGTTTTTACGCTAAAGTCCAATTGGGAAAAATGCGAAGAAATTTTTGTTAGAACGCCACCGCAGTATAGATAAGCAAATTTGATATAGACGGCTTTGATGAGCATGAAAGACCCAAAAGATGACAAAGGTAAAAAAGTTCAGGATGACGCTGAGGCATTGACGGAACACCGCATGCGGATGCGTTTTGATTGGCATGATTTGATTGAAGATTTAATTCAGAAAGGGCAGGAAAAAGGCGTGTTTGACAACCTTCCGGGTAAGGGTAAACCGCTAAACTTGAAAAAAAACCGCTACGAAGGGGATCGGGAACTCGCGAATACGCTGCTGAAGGAGAATAATTTGCGCCCGGCCTGGATCGTTACTCGAGAGGATATCATAAACCGCACCACACGGCTGCGCCAGGATATGGCGCACATGTGGCGGCGCCACGATCAGGCGTTTCGCCTGGCTCAAGATGAAACGCGGCGCGGCGCCTTGACGATAAGCTGGGATGATGCCTGTCGGCGTTGGGAAAAAGAGATCAATGCGCTAAATGGCGCAATCGGCGATTTTAATTTGCGTAGACCGATTGACAATCTGGAGCTGTATAAACTTCGACTGGATGATGAGCTTAAAAGAGTCAGGGCACGCCGCTGGCTGAAGTGAAATTTGGGCCCCTGGAGAATTACTTCAGGGGTTTTTTTGTGGAAATGTAGGTGCAATTACAATATTCGACAAAAGAGATGGCTATCATTATAATAAAAAAGAAAATAATGATTAAAATATGCAAAATTTGTGCAAATATGCACAATATATTTATTATACCTTGACAATTAGTTTACAAAAGATTATAATTTATTCAAATTTAACGGTCTAACCTCTTTTGAAATGCAACACATAAAAGGAGACATGGCTCAAAAGGGAAAAAGGAGTTTGGTCATGCAGCAAGTAATTGCTCTGGAAAAGTTTATTGAAGGTTTAGGAGATGCTGAAACGGTTGATTTGCCACAAATTTTGCATGCCTTTCCCCAGGTGCAGAGTGACCCCTCGCTGCTTCCAGATATTCTGAAAGAGCTGGAAAATGAAGGCATCGGCTTTGAAAATCAATCTAACTCGGATTCAGATCTGGATGATGACGTATTAGAAGATATTCTATTGGCGTTCGATAATGATGAAGCAGATGCCGGAAGTGGCGCTGTGAAAAAGACACGCTCGAGCGGGGTAGCGAATTCATTAGATGTTCCCATAAACGATTTTGTTGGCCAGTATATGCTTGATATGAACCAGCATCCTCTTCTTACTGCTGAAGAGGAGGTGGCTTTGTCCAAATCAATTGAAGCGGGAAAATTTGCTTTAGAACGTTTGCAGGATGAAAATTTGACGCCGGCAGAACGCGACTGCTTCCAATTGGCTGTGGAGCGCGCTGATCAAGCCCGCAACACTTTAATTCAAGCGAATACACGTTTGGTGATCAGTATTGCCAAACGGTATTATGGCCAGGGGCTTGATTTTCTTGATTTAATTCAGGAAGGCAATATTGGTTTGTTAACGGCCGTTGACAAATATAATTACCGTCTGGGCAATCGTTTTAGCACCTATGCGACCTGGTGGATACGGCAGGGTATAACCCGCGCCCTGGTTAATTACGGCCGTATGATTCGTATCCCGGCGCATCAGGCCACCAACGTGCGCAAGCTGTATCGAGTTACCCGCGATTGGGAACAGGAACACGGCCGTATCCCAACCCCCGAAGAGATCGCTGCCGAAACGGGTTTAACGCCGCATCGCGTGCGCTGGCTGCAGCAAATAACACGGCCGTTGCTCGCTCTGGAACAACCGGCCGGCGACGAAAAGGATTCTGAGCTGGGTGACTTCATCGAAGATGAAGATGCTCAGCGCCCGGCAGAGGTAGTCGCCAACAAAATGTTCCGCGAAAAAATCAGCGAAATACTGGACACGCTGTCCCCGCGTGAAGCATCTGTACTCCGCTTGCGTTATGGGCTGCAGGGCAACGAACCTCACACGCTAAAGGAAGTCGGAAAAAAGTTCAACCTCTCGCGAGAACGTATTCGTCAGGTCGAGAAAGGGGCTTTACGCAAACTGCGACATATTAAATTTGGCGGCGAAATGCCCTATTTCATGTATTAAGTAATCAACGACTAATGAAATGAAGCCAAATAACGCGCCTGGGTAGACCATTTAGAAGGATCCATCTGCTGGTATCTTCCACCTGCCTGAACCAGCAGCTCTTGCAAAACATCGACAGATGTGTTTCCAAGCTGTTCGTAGGAGCTGATCCCCTCTTTGTACAGCAGGTCAGCTACCTTGGGGCCGATGCCATTTACCTTCGTGAGATCGTCAACCCTGGTTGACGTTTTGACCGGCTGCGCATTGTTCGCTTCTGTGGGCTTTTGACTGGGTTGTAGTTCTAAAATGTCAAAAAGCTTTTCAAATTCAGGATAGAAGCCATCAATGATTTCATTGGGATCAGGAACAAGTCCGGCATCCGTCGCCACGCCTAAATAAACTTTGCCGGCATAGCTCAGGATGCTGATGCCGATCCCCAAACGCCCCGATTGCGGCACCCAAAACATCATATTATCAATTTCACTGCCCGCCAGGAAAAGGGGCATCGGAGGGCCGGGCACGTTGGTAAAAACGGTCGTTGCTTTAGACGCAAAAATTTTCAAAATAAGTGATTGAATCTCGCTGGTTGAAAAGCCCATCACATTTAAGATGTTCAGCGAGACGAACGCCTCGGCTGAATCTTTGAGCGCCGTCATACGGCGGTTCACTTCTACCAGCCGCGCCATCGGATCGGCAATGCTGACGGGCAGGGAGAGAAAAACAAGGCCAAACTTGTTGCCCATTTGCTGCATTTCTTGCGGTTTGCGCATATTGACCGGAATGACCGCTCGAAAATCCTCCGGCTCGATCCCTTTTTCAACCAAATAATTGCGAACTGCGCCCGTCATAGCGGACACCAGTACATCGTTTACGGTTGTGTGGGTGACTTTTTTAATCTTTTTGACATCTTTCAAGGGTAACGGCCGTGACCATGCGCCTCGTTTGGTAACTCCCAATTCTCCCTTAAACGGCGTCTCCGGGTCTGGCGTGTAGAGCAGCAGGCGGCTGGCCGCATAACTCACATCTGCACCCGATTGAAGTACTTCAAGGGCGCGGTTGGGGTTGTTGACCGTTCCCCAACTGCTGCGCACAACCTGTCCTGAGATACGTCCGGTCGTGCGGGCCGCCCAGCGAGTGCCGCGCACTAAGGTCCCAAGACCTAAAGAGCGCCCCCCTTTTTTGCCTGTTTCGTCGGATTCGACCGGCTGCGGCCAGGGCGCATCGGGCGTCATATCGGTCATGGAGAGCAAAACATAAACCAGCGCCATGCCATCGGCGATACAGTGGTGCAGGCGGGAAATGATAGCGCTGCCGCCGGCAACATTTTCAACCACATGCATTTGCCACAGCGGCTTACTAGGGTCAAGCGGCGTACTCATCAAATCACTGACCATTTCTTGCAGGGTATTCTGGTCGCCGGGGGCCGGCAAAGCAACCCGCCTGATATGAGCGCGTATATCGAAGTGGGGATCATCTTCCCAGGACGGCATACCGCCCGGCCGGCGTGATTTCACAACACGTTGTTTGAAACGGTCAAATTTGAGCCAGCGATAATTAACCACAGCCATGAGATGATCCATGTCAATCGGTTTTTTGAACGTCATCACGCCAGTGATCATCATCAGGTTGGTTGGATCATCCATGCCTAACCAGGCGGCATCAATATTTGAAAGTTGCTCAGTTTTTCCTGGCATTTCTTTTCTCTCCTTGTGATTCAATCAAATTAGTATACCTGAATTAGGTAAACCGCGAAAAGTATTTTGAGATAACATCATTTAGACCGGTCGTATTGCAGATTGGTCTGATACAATTTATCATTGGTTTGTAATTTTGAGCCACGCAAACGGCCGTCACCGTTGCCTGATACACGTTCGCAAATTCTGTTTGCATTAACTCGTCTGGAATGGGTATTCTGGCTAAAATGAAACGGATAAGGAGGAAATCAAGGGCATGAGCATCGCAGAAGAGGTTGAAGACGTTTTAATGCAAATGTTTACACAGGCACATGCGCAATTTGGCGACGCCATCAAGGCTTATTGGTTTCATGACAGCGATGCCTGTCCCGGTTGCGGCCGTAGAATCAAACCTTTCCGCAATAAAGGCAAGGTCTCGATGTCGTTAAATGCCTTCATCTACCGGGAACGTGGTGTGCTGATCGGTTATTTTCTTTGCGACCACTGCGTAAAGCATATATTTCAAGCAGCTAAAAAGAATCCCTATCAGCAAACACCACGCCATGCCGCCATTGAAGCCAATTTGATTAAAGCCTACAAGAAACATATATACTCTATGGATGCTTAAAGTTTATACCATGAAAAATTGACACGCTATCGTCAACAACCTCGCCCCTGAAGACGCTTTAGCTATCCTACGCCAATTAGCAGCCCGTGACGAAAAGTTGGCTGATGAACAGGATGTGAACCGATGCAAGCCAATCAAGAGAATGATTACGCCCAGGAACAAATTATATATTTCAGGATGATGGCCGATTTGGATAACACCAAACATATCGGCGGCATGCCGGCTACCGAGGAACTGGTATCCTTGTGCGCGATTAAAACCAATGACCTGGTGTTGGATGTCGGCTGCGGGGTGGGCGTGACGCCGGTTAAGCTGGTAGAACAACTAAACTGCCGCATTGTGGGGGTTGACCTGGAGCCCAAAATGATTTTCCGCGCCAAAATGCGCGCGCGCCGCGCGGAGATGGCCGCACAGACGGCTTATCTGCCGGCAAGTGCGCTGCAATTACCTTTCAATAACAACAGCTTCGACGCCGTGATTGCAGAGTCGGTACTCTCCTTTGTGCCGGATAAGGAGCAGGCGCTGGCTGAAATGATTCGCGTTCTCAAACCAGGCTGCGTCGTCGCCTTTACCGAAGCGATCTGGCTGCGCGCGCCCGAACCGGAACAAATCGCTGTCTTATCACGCGCAGCCGGTTTGCCGGCCGGTCTGCTGCAAAATCATGAGTGGGAGGCGCTGCTGCAAGCCGCCAATCTGACCGATATTGTGGCACGGCCGTATCCCATTACCGCCCAATCAGAAGCCCGCAGCCAGCTTGCGCGCATTGGCATTGGCCAATATCTGCGCACACTTGCCGGTTCGGGCAAGGTGTTATTTAATCCCGCCTATCGCGGCCTGTTGAAAGACGCCGTGGGCAGTTCGCCGCGTGGATATTTTGAGATTATGGGCTACGGCATTTACGCCGGCCGGAAGAAGAAGGAATAGGAAAAACAATGTCGGAACCACAAACCATCGCAGAATTACTTGAAATCGGCGCGGCGGAATCCAGCGCCTTCACCGCTCCCGGGCGCAGCCCATTGACCTACAGCGAACTGCGCGCCCACGTCGCCGAGAGCGTCGCCGCGCTTAACCGCATTGGCATAGGGCGGGGGGATCGCGTTGCGATTGTATTGCCCAATGGGCCTGAAATGGCCTCAGCCTTTCTGGCTGTTGCGGCCGGCGCCGCCGCCGCGCCGCTCAACCCGGCCTACCAGCAAAATGAATTTGCTTTTTATATGCAGGATTTGAAAACAAAAGCGCTGCTGGTGGCGCAGGGCAGCCAGTCGCCGGCCGTAGCTGCTGCCGACGAATTGGGAATTCCGGTGTTGGAAACGGCCGTTTCAGAAAACGATCCAGCCGGACGATTTATAATTAAAAGCGCGCTGCCGGAACAATCTCCTACGGCCGGCGGAATGGCGCAGGCGGACGATGTGGCCATGCTGCTGCATACCTCCGGCACCACTTCACGCCCCAAAATTGTGCCCCTCTTGCAGCGCAATATCTGCGCCTCGGCCGCCAATATTCGCCGAACCCTGGCGCTGACGCCCGACGACCACTGCCTCAACGTCATGCCGCTCTTCCATATTCACGGGCTGATGGCGGCGCTGACGGCGACGATGAGCGCGGGCGCTTCCGTTTGCTGTACCCCCGGCTTTGACGCGCTGCAATTTTTTGGCTGGCTGGAGGCCGAGAAACCAAGTTGGTATACGGCCGTGCCCACCATGCACCAGGCGATTTTATCGCGCGCCAAACGCAATCAAGCCATTGTGGCCGCCGCCAGGCTGCGCTTTGTGCGCTCATCTTCTGCGTCGCTGCCGCCGCAGGTGCTGCACGCCCTCGAGGAAACCTTTCACGCCCCGGTGATCGAAGCGTATGGCATGACCGAGGCGTCGCACCAGATGACCAGCAACCCTCTGCCGCCTCAGAAACAAAAAGTGGGCAGCGTCGGGATAGCTTTTGGTTTGGAAGTCGCCATCATGGACGCGGCCGGCAATTTACTGCCCGCCGGCGCTGTGGGCGAAATTGTGATCAAAGGCCGCAACGTGACCCCGGGCTACGAAAACAACCCGGAGGCCAACGCCGCCAACTTCACCAACGGCTGGTTCCGCACCGGCGATCAGGGCGTGATGGACGCCGATGGGTATGTAACCATCCGCGGCCGCCTGAAGGAAATCATCAACCGCGGTGGCGAAAAAGTGTCGCCGCGCGAGGTGGATGAGGCGCTGATGGATCATCCCGCCGTGCAGCAGGTGGTGGTGTTTGGCATGCCGCACAAACGCCTGGGAGAAGAAGTGGCGGCGGCGGTCGTGCTAAAAGATGGCAGCGACGTGGGCGAGCGGGAGCTGCGTGAGTTTGCCGCCGGACGCCTGGCAAATTTTAAGGTGCCGCGCAAAATCGTCATCCTGGATGAAATTCCCAAGGGGCCGACGGGTAAAATGCAGCGCATCGGGCTGGCGGAAAAGCTGGGACTGGGCTAATGCGCGTTTGTATTTATGGCGCAGGGGCGATTGGCGGCTATTTGGGCGTGCAGCTTGCGCTGGCGGGCGCGGATGTGACCTTGATTGCGCGCGGCGCAAACCTGGCGGCGATGCAGGCCAATGGCGTGCGGCTGCGCATTGAGGGGGAAGAACGGGTCGCCCATCCGCTTTGCACGGACGATCCGGCCCAGGTTGGGGAGCAGGATGTGGTGATTCTGGCTGTGAAAGCGCCTGCTGTGTCCGCAATTGTGGATTTGATGCAGCCGTTGTTGGGAGCGGAAACGGCCGTTGTCACGGCCCAAAACGGCGTCCCCTGGTGGTATTTTTACGGGCAGGCCGGTCCGTGGGAAAACAAACAACTTCAAAGCGTCGATCCGGGCGGCAAAATCTGGCAAGGCATCGGGCCGCAGCGCGCGATTGGCTGCGTGGTCTATCCCGCCGCCGAACTGGCTGCGCCGGGTATTATCGCCCATATCAGCGGCAATCGCTTCAGCCTGGGCGAACCTGACGGCACAAAAAGCGCGCGCGTCGCGGCGGTTGAGCGAGCTCATGCAGGCGGCCGGTCTGAAAGCGCCGCTGCGCGCCCACATCCGAAATGATATCTGGGTCAAATTGTGGGGCAATTTGGCCTTTAATCCCATCAGCGTTTTAACCCACGCCACGCTGGATGTCATCACGGCAGACCCCGGCACGCGCGCCGTTGCGCGCGCCATGATGCTGGAGGCGCAGGCGATTGGGAAAAAATTGGGTGTACGTTTCGGCATTGATGTTGAACGGCGCATTGCGGGCGCAGCGGCCGTTGGCGCCCACAAAACCTCAATGCTGCAAGACCTGGAGCGCGGCCGCAGCATGGAAATTGACGCCATTGTAACGGCCGTGCAGGAGTTAGGCCGCCTTGTCGAGATTCCCACGCCAACCATTGACGTGATTTTGCCGCTTGTGCAGCAGCGCGCGCGTGCGGCTGGCTGCCTGGCCGCACGCTTGAACTAATCTCCATAATCATGCTGCGCGCCGCCGATGCGCTGGAAGGTTTCGAAACAGCCCTGTTCCAACACAAGAAAGGCCCACTTGAGCTTTTGGTGGTTATGGCTACCTGGTCTCTCACAGGTATCAGCAGCGAGTGGATGACGCGGCTGCCCTTCGCCTGGGCAAGTCTGCTTGCTTTGATTGGCGTGTTTTTAATCGGTCGTCGCCTTGACCGTTCACACGCTGGTGGTCTGGCAACCTGCCTTCTGGCAGTGGAAGGCTATCTTGTTGCGTTTGGTCGTATTACACAATACCAGAGCGTTGTTTTGTTGTTCAGTATCCTGGCCTTTCTTTGCCTCTTAATCTATTATCAGAGCAGGCATCCAGCCCTGTTATTGTTGGCGGCGGCGAGCATGGGTGTCGGTTTCCTTGCCCATTATGACATTATATTTGTTCTTCCAGCCGTGCTTTTCCTTCTTGGCGCACGCCTGTGGCAGGATCGTAATCAAGGCTGGCGCATGTGGGCACCAGTTGTGGCTGCCGGTTTTCTTGGTATTGGCCTCGTTGCTTTGTTTTATGTGCCGTTTTTCAACAGTGGTTATGTAGACCAAACGGCCGCATACATTGGTCGTCGGATTGGCAGCAGTATACACAACAATTTGTGGACAACCTTTAAACTAACGCTCGTTTACGATTCGATTTATCTCGTGATGATCTTAATCATGGGGGTATCTCTTCACCTATGGGTTTTGGCCTCACGCTTCGGAAATTGGGCAAAAGCTGCGTTGATTGTGTTATTGGTGCTGGGCGAGAGCGCCCTGTTACGACCCAACCTATGGCTCTTTGCAGGTGTTTCGATAGCGATCCTACCCTTCATTCTTCTTTTTGTCGGGGCGTTTTTCGCTCCGAGACAGCGTCTGGAGTTACGTGCGGTATGGGTTTGGATGGCGATACCAAGCCTGTTCTATCTTTTCCTCGTTGAGGAAGCTTATACGCATGTACATATCTTTTTCACGCCTTGGGCGCTGCTTGCAGCTATCGGGCTGATTGATATGGCCCGCCGCGCCAGGGATTGGTCACTTCGCGAACGACGACTGGGCCTGGCTACGGGCGGTGTTATTGCTTTTCTGGCGTTAATCTACCCAATAATCATGTTTGTTAACCACGTACCCGAATATCAGCGCACCTTTCCCGAAAACAAATTATCTATTTTTTGGATACCGTTTGATGAAATGCCGACTGTGGGGCTATTTGGCTTTCCTTACAGGGCAGGTTGGAAAACGGTAAGCCAACTGATGGCAACAGGTCAGTTCGAAGGTGATTATGCGACGAATGAAGAATCTGTTATAACAAGTTACTACACTCGCCACATGGATCGCCGCTATTGCCCAACACCGGATATGTATATAACGGCCGTTAACGTCCAAGATGATGCTTTTATACGCTGGGATCAAATCGTGAGTGATTATCACCCTGCCAGTGAAGTAACCGTGGCCGGCATGCCAAAACTTACTGTGTACAGGCTCACTGCACAGGACGAGACAATGATCATAGACTCAGCTGCTCTGGAAAAGCAATTTGACTTAAGTAACACACCGGCCGCAGTCTCTTCAGCTTTGCAGAAGCGAACCTCTGCCGAAACAGTGCCGGAGCTGATTGCAAGCAATATTCTGTTTGGCGACTTTGTGAGATTGATTGGTTACCAGGTGACGCCTACGACGGTGGCGCCAGGTGAGTATGTCACCGTGACGCTATTGTGGGAACCAATCCAGCCAACATCGGTGGCCTACAAACAATTCACCCATCTTTTTGACGGCGAAACTATGATTGGTCAACTGGACGGACCGCCTTTTTGCGGTATAAGTCCAACGTTTGAGTGGCAGCCAGATGAGCAAATTGTAGATAGTTATCGTGTACCTGTGCGTACAGAGGCTCCCCAAGGTAACGTCCCTCTGTTGATTGGACTGTATGACGGAACAACATTAGAGCGTTTGCCTGTGACCAATGGGGAGGGTGAATTATTGGGCGATATATTTCACCTGACAAATGTAGATGTTAAGCAGAACAGTTGATCTGGTTACAATGCAAGAGTATTGATATTCTCAGTTTTTCTACGCCCGAACAAGAAGCAGAAATCGTGACTGCCGATTACATCGTGATCTATATTCATCAGTGGCAACGTGACCTACCTTCTAAATTACTCGCCGAATTGGAAGGGTAGATCCCACACCATATCATCTGGTTTAATGGTCTGGAATATGTACGCATTTATGCGCTTACCGGAAAAGACTCAGAACAATATGAAGGAGCGATTCCCTTCACATGAACGCGATAAACTTCACATTACGACCAGAATCACGGCGGCAGCTTATCGTCTGGCTAGCGGCGCTTGGTTTGTTGTTAACGGCCGTTTCCCTCTTTCTAGAACTGGCCGAAGACATCTGGCTGAATGAAGGTTTTAGCTGGGACATCACCTTGATGCTGGGTATCCACAGCTTGAGCCAGCCCTGGCTGGATAAGGTTTTTTGGCTGATTACACAAACAGCCGGACCCTTGATCATTCTGCCTTTGGTGGGAACGGCCGTTTGGTTTTGGCGGCATGGTGAACGAACAACCGCCATTCTCTTTATGGCTTCATTTGCAGGCGCTCTGCTGCTCAGCGGTTTGCTCAAACTGATCTTTGCCCGGCCTCGCCCCGATTTGTTTCCGCCACTGGTAGTTGAACACAGCTACAGTTTTCCCAGCGGCCATACCATGTCGGCCATTGCCTATTATGGCCTGCTGGCGCTGGTTCTCTGGCAGCGCGGGCGGCGGGGTTGGGCCATACTAGCTGGCTTATGGGTTCCGCTGGTGGCGCTGAGCCGCGTTTACCTGGGCGCCCATTACCCCAGCGATGTGCTGGCTTCTTTGGCTGTCGGCACCATCTGGCTTGTGATTGTCTGGTTTACCTACACCGGACAGCATGTAAACAATACAAACCAGAAATTACTCCAGCGGACACCTGAAAGGTAATTTAGGAAATTTCCAGAAAGAATTTGAAAATAAAATCTGTGTCTTCTGTAGTTGTATGATTTGGAAATTGTTCTACACTTTGTGTTGGGATGCGATATGGTTCGCACAAACTTGACCCAGGAATGTCAACCTATGCTTTCAGCCCTTGCACGATTTACGCGGCCTCATACGATCATCGCTACCACGATTCAGGTGGCGTCGCTGTTCTTGATCGCGGGCGGCAGCCAGGTATTATCACCAACCAGCCTGGGTCCCGTGCTGCTTACGCTTATCACCTGTCTCGCTCTCAACATCTATATTGTCGGACTGAACCAGATCACCGATGTGGAGATCGACCGCATCAACAAGCCGCGTCTACCTCTGGCGTCTTTAGAGATGTCCATGCGTCAGGGTTGGATTGTGGTGGCGCTCACTGGCCTGGCGGCGCTCGTGGGCGCGACTGGCTGCTGGCTCATTTCTACTGGCGACGGTCTTCATCATCATGTTCATCGGCACAATATATTCCGTACCCCCGCTGCGACTGAAGCGTTTCTCGTTCTGGGCGGCTATCAGCATCGCTCTGGCGCGGGGCGTCATTGCGAACGTAGGGGTAGCTCTGCACTATAACGATATCTTCGGCGGCTTAGTGCATTTCTCTCCGTCCACTTTGGTGGTGATGGCCGCGTTCTTCTTTGGCTTTGGCCTGGTAATCGCCATCTACAAAGATATCCCCGACCTGATGGGAGACCAGTTGCACGGCATCCAAACTTTCACTGTGAAGTTGGGGCCCAAAAGAGCGTTTGATCTGGGTCGTCTCATTTTGACGATCGGCTATGTCGGCGTCATGATCGTTGCTGTTTTCCAACTGCCACGGCCAAATGGCGTCCTGCTGCTGGTTGCCCAGATTGTGGCTCTTGTCCTCTTCTGGTATGTCAGCAGCCGCGTCGATCCGCGACAAAAAAGTTCTATCGCCCATTTCTACATGTTTCTCTGGAGCTTGTTCTACGCGCAGTACATCATCCTGAGCGTGTATCAAGTTACGAAAGGAATTACCGTATGAGTCAACCAGCGCAGCCATCCGTTAGCATATCGGCGTTTAAGCGCATTCGCTATTTCGTGCGCCTGGGACGGCCGTTACATCTGGCAGGCGGTTTTGTATTCAACGGTCTTGGCATCGCTATAACACTGTTTCTCGGAGTAACCGTCAATTGGACTGCTGCGGTCTGGTGTCAGCTTGCCATTACGGCGACCCAATTAATGACCCATTACAGCAATGACTACTTCGACCAGGACGCCGATGCCGTGACCCTCACGCCCACCCGTTGGGCCAGCGGCAGCCGCGTCTTACCCGCAGGGCTGGTTCAACCACGCGCCGCGTTGATAGCGGCGTTGGTTTGCGGCGGCATCGCTCTGGCGACTACGGCCGTGTTAACCACCATCGTGCCATCCCCATTCTGGACGTTTTGTCTGCTGCTGCTGGCCATCTTTCTGGCCTGGAATTACAGTTCGCCGCCGCTTTGGCTGAACCGGCGCGGTCTGGGCGAGATCTCCGCCGCCCTGTTAGTTCCGGGATTGACAACGCTGCTTAGTTTCCAGGTGCAAACCGGCCGGCTGGCTCTGCTGCCCATACTGGCCGTCGTGCCTTTGTGTTTTTTCCAGTTTGCCATGCTGCTCAGCGTCAACTTCCCGGATGCGGCGGGAGATACGCTTGTTAACAAACGGACGCTGGTGGTGATTTACGGTGCGAGGCGAACCGCAACCCTGTTTCTGGTAGTTCTGGCGTGTCCTTACCTCCTGCTGCCGCTGCTGGTCTGGCTGGGCTTGCCGCTGGCCGTAGCGTTTGCCGTTCTGCTGACGCTGCCAATAGCTGCCTGGCAGGGTTGGCGCATTCGCCAGGGCGCCGCTACTGATCCGGATCGCTGGGAAGCATTGGCTTTCTGGAGCATTGGGTTGTTGATGACCACGGCGCTGTTGGAAACGGCCGTTTTTCTGGTTCTACGTGTGACTGGTGGGCTATAGGATGGGCGCCGCACTAGACTCCTCTTCGCCTGTGGTCGTGAACCATATCGATGTGATGAGGAATCGGCAGCGTCTAAAGTGAAATTAGCTAGAAACCACGAGTTATTCCTGTCAAAAAACACTTGGATTCAAAGTTTTTTCACTTTAGAGTGATTCTAAATTTGAAATAGTGTTGCCGATTACTTAATGAAACATCTCTGCTCATAAATGAAAATAAGATTATGAATCAACAGACATTTTTACAACGTCTGGAACTATTCGGTTACTACACATTGCCTCGCACCCACACAGGCAGCCCTGGCTACAGTGGACTGCTGGTTGTTCTGCGGCAGTTACCACACAATCATGAACGGAAAAGATTCAGTTACGTCTACACAAGTGGGATGCCAAAGCGATCATGACGCATTTGCATGCCAATATGAATCAACCGCTTTCGCGCGTTGTCTGCCCGGGGCAGATCGTGATTCACAGCTTGCAAGAGCGAGAAGCGACTTTTTATACCTTTGGCGGCTCACTCGAAAGCGAAGCGCTGCCGGGCGAAACCGTTTTTTCGATCCGATCTGCTGCGCCGGTGCTGGGACTGCTGCCGGATCGGGTAACAAGTGCCGATTTGCTGGCTGACGAGACAGAATCTTTGTTTGCGCGAGCCAAGGCTCAACAGCAGCTATCCTCTCAGCAACTGCTGGATCGGCTGGTAAGGGCGGGGTCAGAAGCTGTATATCTGGCGGTCTTGCAATCGTTGCTGTCAGAAGATGACGAGACGGCCGTTCCCCATCACCACCATTACGACTTCATCAACATGCTCACTCGTGAGCGTAACTGGTACCAAAAGACAGGCCGATGGCCTTTAAATCCACACGATCTCGCCACGCTACTACAAACGGTGGGCGAATAGCTGTACATTTTTTTGAGGTAGTATCATGAAACGACTCGCTTTCCCTAATCCATTTCCCCATGCGCACCCACCGGTACAGGATGTCAATGAAATTCTGGAGGAGCAGGCGACGACCGGCGAACGCGCAGCCGATTGGGTAGTAACGGCCGTTGGTTCCTGGCGTTTTATTATCGGCCAAAGCGTTCTGATACTGATATGGATCATCCTGAACATAACGGCCTGGGTCAAACATTGGGATCCCTTCCCCTTTATCTTAATGAATCTCGTCCTTTCCATGCAAGCTGCCTTAACGGCGCCTGTGATTATGATGAGTCAAAATCGGCAGTCGACACGTGACCGGTTGGAGGCCCAAAATGATTTTCTGATCAACCAAAAAGCCGAAGTGGAAATCAGAGTCATCCTGGAACATCTAGACGCGCACAACGAGGCGCTGGGGGAGATTTATCATTTGTTAGCCCGGCTGCAAGAAAATCGACAGGGTTTGTGATGGCTGTTAGTTCGCTGCGTAAACAGTTACGGCCGTTTCCTTTTTCTACTACGTTTTAATCTTTTTATTTGAAGAACTTTCTGCGTTATGTCTACTCGCTATTTTTCTGCTGCCGTTTTTGAACCTGGGGCACAAGAATGGCGATTAGCAACAGCGCCAGAAACATTGACAATACAAATGCGCCTATTAAATCCATGGGTTTCTCCTGAAAATAGCCTCCCGGAGGTTTCGTTTATGATGAGCGTTCCCGATGAAAACCTCCGGGAGGTTGGTTTTCATCGCTTTTGGTGTGCGGAACGCTCATGTCAACTCCTGGTTGAATTTTTCTTTATTCTATCCCATTTTGTTGCAGTTGGGCAGCTTCTGTGGGGGAAATATCGACATTATCCAGCCATTCGGCGACGATGTGGACGCCCAGCACAGGCGCGTAAATATTTCGTGTAGTTGACACATCGGCGTGTCCCAGATACTCCTGTACGACCTCAAGCGGCATACCTTCACGCAGCAGTTGTGTCGCGCGAAAATGCCTGAAATCATGCGCCGAAATACTGTCGTGCAGGTGCAGGGCGCGCACTGCTTTTTTGACGATATTGTGCGCCGAGGTCATAGTCAGGCGCGCGTTTTTTGCGTTGCGGCTGTGGGAAACAAACAGCGCCGGATTGCTGTCACGCCGCTCGTTCAGATAGGTCACAATCGCCTGGCGCGCGTAATCGCGCACAAAAATGGTGCGCGGTTTGCTGCCTTTGCCCATGATGGTGGCAAATTCGGAACGGCCGTTATCGACGCTGTGCCGGTTCAGAGCAACTACTTCAGAGATGCGCGCGGCGGTTGAATACAGCACTTTGACCAGCATACGGTCACGCAAAAGCGACAAACGCCGGTTGTATTTGTCATTTTCCGGCGGCAGCGGTAGTTCGTCGTAGTAGCTGATGATTTTGGGGATTTCCTGGCGGGCGTGATCTAGATCAATGACGGTTTCGGCCTGATTGCGCTCAATCTGGCGGCGCGACATCTGGCGCTGTAGTTTGCCAAGCTGCACCCCCGGCGGCAGTTCGTCCTGGCCGTCCAGATAGTGCAAATAACCAACAACGGCGGCCATGTAGGTTGTCACGGTGGCGCGGGAACGGTTGGCCAGCAGCCAGTTGCGGAAATTGAGCAGAACGGCCGTTGTGAGCCGCTCAGGCGTCAATGGCCAGACATCCTCGTTGGAAAAGCCCGCTTTTTGAAAATGCTGCAGCCAGTCGGCAAACAGGCGCAGCCCGCTGCGATAGGTGCTTTCCGTTTTCCAACTGCGCGCGCCCGCTTCCAATAAAAAACTCGTTTCATAGAGCCAGGCGGGTTCAGCGGGTAACGGCCGTTCTGAAATCGGTAAGGTTTTTTGCCGGTTTGATCCACCCATTTCATTTGATCCACCCATTGTTAATAAATTAAGCTAATCATACTTAGTTTAAGTATGAAAGTCAAATAGAACAACTGCTATGACCCCTGCCCCTATGAGACGGAAGACGAGTCACGCCAGACGGAAATATTGCTCCTTCGTCGCCAGCGTCACGGTCAAAGATTGTCTGCAATTTGAGTTGGTTCGCCCCCAAAAACAAGCTGCACAAAGCGCGCCAGCAGCGCGTTGGCTGCGTGGCTTTCTTGAAAACCGGCTAACGTGGCTTCGATCACTTCCGGGCTCATTGTTTTTGTATAACCGTCCATATAAATTTTGAAACGGCCGAGATTGGTTTCACGGGTAAGCTCTGGGTGAAACTGGGTCGCCCAAATTGATTTGCCGGGTATGCGCAGAGCCTGATATGGCGACAATTTGCTGGAGGCCAGATTGAGAACGCCATCAGGCAATTTTGCGGCGCGATCTTTGTGGCCCAATTGGGCTTGAAAAGTGGGTGGCAGCGTACAAAATAACGCATCTGCCTGCCCTGCCGGGGTCAGCGCCAGCGGAAAAGTGCCCACTTCCATGCGCTCGGGATCATAGATGATTTTGCCGCCTAGCGCCTGCACCATTAGTTGAAAGCCAAAGCAAGAGGCGAATGTGGGATGCCCCTCCTCCACCACGGCGCGCAACAGTTCGAGAACGGCCGAATGCCCCGGCAAATTTCCCTTCGATACATAATAATCGCCGCTGCCGCCTACCATCAAGGCATCGTATCGTTTGACATCCAATAAAGTCGGGGTGCTTGTTAACAAATCGAAAGGCACGATTTGTGCTACTGATAGCCCTGTCAATTTTGCAAATGATTCGCGTTCTTCGCGCAAGGCAAAATCTTGCTGATGGCGCGCCTGTAATAATAATATTTTAATACTCATAGATTGTTTTCATTCTATCGGGTCATTTGCTGCATGACCTCAACATGTTATTGATGCTGAAGTATAACGGCCGTTTCCTATCTTATGCCACCTTTTTGTCAATCAACTTGGTTACGCAATATCAATCGCGCCTACCGCCTACCCTTCTTCCTTGACTTGCCTGTCTGTTTGATCAATAATTTTACCAAAGTCGATCATCCGGACTGACTTTAAGTGGGCATAGGTGGAGGATTACCCCTGGCGCACTTTCCACCAGGGGGAGTTTGCCCGAACCGGAGCCGCCCAAAAGGATAACATCATGCTATATATTCAAGGTCGGATATGTGGCCGGCGCTGGTTTAGCGTGGCCGTGTTGTTATTGAGTTTTCTGTTAATGGTCTTAGTGGCCAAATTAGTGGCCGCTACAAGCTATGCCCAGGAAGATGCGCTGCAGGCTGCACCGCTGGGCACCGAGTTTACCTACCAGGGACAGCTAAAGAGCAATGGAACGCCCTATACCGGCACTTGCGATTTGAGGTTCTATCTGTGGGATTCGCTTAGCGGCGGCGCGCAAATTGGCGCACCGCAGACCAAGTCTAATGTAAATTTGGCGGATGGCCATTTTACCGTGCAGCTCGACTTTGGGTCCGGCGTATTCCAGGGTAATGACCGCTGGCTGGCGGCTGAGGTCCGCTGTCCTGCCGGGGCTGGCGTTTACACAGCGCTGAGTCCGCGAAAGCCACTGACGCCAACACCCTATGCGCTGGCGCTGCCCGGATTATGGACGCAGCCAAATGCCACTAGCCCCAACCTAATCGGCGGCTTCAGCGGCAATACCATCATGGCAGGCGTCGAAGGAGCAACCATCGGTGGCGGGGGACGTAGCGGCGCTACAAACCAGGTAACCGATGTATATAGCACAATTGGTGGTGGCGCCAACAATCAAGCCGGTAACAAAGGTGGCTCATCATGGGATGCGCAATTCTCTACAGTCGGTGGCGGCGACCGCAACACCGCCAGCGGCGAGTATGCTACAGTAGGCGGGGGAAGTACAAACACCGCCAGTCAGCTGGATAGCACGGTAGCCGGGGGTAGCCACAATGATGCCAATGGTCCTCGTTCCTCGGTAGGTGGAGGTTACGGCAACGAAGCCAGCGGAGAATTCGCCATCGTAGGAGGCGGCCACCATAACACCGCCACCGGCAACTGGGCCACCGTAGCCGGAGGTGGTCCTACCGATGTCAATGATGCCAACACCGCCAACTTTGCCACCGACAACTACAGCACCATAGGCGGTGGCGGTCAAAACCTGGCGGGTACCAACAACAATGATCCAAACGATGCTGAGTATGCCACCGTAGCCGGAGGTGAGCATAACGAAGCCGGTCGGCACGCGGCCGTGGGTGGAGGCGCATCCAATCAGGCCACCGGTACATCCTCTACCATAAGTGGCGGCTGGCTCAACACAGCTAGCGGCAGTTGGGCTACCGTCCCTGGAGGTTCAGGCAATTCGGCGGGGGGTACAGGGAGCTTCGCGGCCGGTCACTGGGCCAATGCCAACAACCAGGGCTGCTTCGTTTGGGGTGATTTCACTGAGAGTGACCTCGTCACTTGCTCTGAACCCAACCGCACAGTCTTCCGCTCCAGCGGCGGCTTCTACATTTATACCAACGCAGCGATGACCACGGGTGTTTATCTCTCGGCCGGAAGCAATGGTTGGCAACCCCTTGAAGCGCCTGGTTCCGGTGAAAGCGAAACTTCACTCAACATGCAGGATCCCAACAATGTGGCCCTGGCCACTATTGAGGAACTGTACACCCAGAACGAGGAACTCAAGGTACAGAACGCGGCTCAGCAGGCACAAATCGATGAACTGGCGGCGCGCGTGGCAGCGCTCGAGACGCGGTCAGCGCCTACGTCCGGGCTGCCGTTCGGCTGGCTGGCCTTGAGCGGATTAATCATCGTTGGCGGTACAGTATCAAGCTGGCGACGATTTTCAGGAGACAAGCAATGAAGACGTTTACTCCTAGAACATGGCAGATTACGCTGCTTCTTGCTTCTTGTCTTTTACTTGTCTTATTTACTGTAGCCCTGGCTCAGACAGGCGGAGGTTACGACCTGAGTTGGAGCGCGGTCGCCGGTGGCGGCGGCGCTTCATCTGGGGGCGCTTATACGCTTGGCGGCACAGCCGGCCAGGCTGCTGCCGGGATGGTGGCCGGCGGCGCGTATACGCTGGTTGGTGGTTTCACCGGGGGCGACGTTCCTGCTCCACCTGCGTGGCAAGGTGTCTATTTGCCGCTGGTGGCGCATGGTGAGTAGGTAGAAATAGACATCAGGCATCCCGAATTTTGACTCACCGAGAAAATGGCCTGATGAAAGTCAGGTCATTTTTTTATTTTGCAGGGAAAAACCACCTTGAATCTTTTGCCTTCATCGGGGTAAAATCACAATCAGAAGAGGTTGTCTAATGACACGATTAATCAATCAGAAATACATCGTCACTGTACTGCGACGAATGGTACAAATTAATTCAACCAACCCGACGTTGTCAGTCGTGAATGCCGGTGAAGCAGAGATTGCGGCCTTTATCGCGGCCGAATTAAGACAGTTAGGCTTAGAAACAAGGCTCTACGAGGTTGAGACCGGACGGCCGAATGTGGTTGGCATTTTACGCGGCCAGGGCAACGGCCGTTCCCTGCTGCTCAACGGCCATATGGATACGGTCGGCGCAGCGCGCATGGACAACCCCTTTGGCGCTGAAATTCGAGACGGCCGTTTATACGGCCGTGGCGCGCAGGATATGAAAGGCAGTCTGGCGGCGATGTTGGGGGTCGCCAAAGCGCTGCTTGACAGCCAGGCGCAGCTTGCCGGCGACCTCATATTGACGTTTGTCGTCGATGAAGAGACGCTCAGCATTGGCACGGCCGATCTCGTCCAGCACATCACGGCCGACGCCGCCATCGTCACCGAACCGACCGATCTCGCCATTTGTCGCGCCCACCGGGGATTTATCTGGTTCGACGTGGAAACTTTTGGGCGCGCAGCCCACGGCAGCCGCTTTCAAGAAGGCATTGACGCCAATATGCACATGGGTCGTTTTCTCGCGCAGCTTGATCGGCTTGAGCGCGATCTGCGCCGGCGCTCCCCCCACCCGCTGGCCGGCCCGCCATCCCTGCACGCGGCCAAAATCCAGGGCGGCTCTGAAATCAGCGTCTATGCGGATCACTGTTTGCTGCAAGTCGAGCGCCGCACCATTCCCGGTGAAAGCGTCGCGCAGGCAGCGGCTGAATTACAGGCGATTATTGACAATCTATCGGCTGATGACCCAACTTTTTGCGCAACGCTGCAAGCCACATTTGATCGCGACCCATTTGAAGTAACGGCGGATGCAGCCATCGTGCAATCCTTGCAAGGCGCCGCTGCCAACCATCTGCGGCAAACGCCGCGCCACAGCGGGCAAACGTTTTGGACCGACGCCGCTTTACTGGCGGCGGCAGGCATCGAAACGGTGCTGATTGGGCCAACCGGCGCCGGGCTGCACAGTCATGAAGAGTGGGTTGATTTACAATCGGTGGTTGATCTGGCGCAAATATTGCTGGAAACGGCCGTTGATTTTTGCAACCAAAAGAAGGCAATATTTTGACGACACAAACATCTAACTCCAAGAAAAAAGCCTCCCACCGGCTCTCACAAAATGAAATGCGCGCCAGCCTGCTGATTCCACTGGGTCTCGGCCTGGGCATTCTCTTCATCGCCATTGTGATCGGCCTGGTCATTCCCGAATATTTTGCCGTCGCCTCGATCATCGGCATTGGCCTGCTCTTGCTTGGCTACCTGCTCTGGAGCACGCGCAAAGCCAACTGGCGCCTGCGAATTTTGGCGATTTTATTTGCTGTGCCCGCCATTGTCGGGATTTCGCTCGGTTTATTTTATGGTTCCATGCTCGAAGCGGCCCTTGGCATTGGCATGACGGTTGTGCTGCTGGGGCTGCAGCGGTTGTTTGACACGCCGCTGTCCTACCGCGCCGCCTACCGGCAGTTTCGCGCCGGCGATATCAATCACGCCCTAATTTTTGTTAATAAGTCAATTGATTCGCGCCCCGATTTTGCCGAATCCTACCAACTGCGCGCGCTCATACATTTGTCCGAAATGCAGTTTCCGCTGGCAGAGCGGGACGCTAAAAAGGCGCTGGCGCTGAATCCGGACGCACATTCCGCCTATAACACGCTGGGACAAATTTATCTGGCGCAAAATCGATTTGCGGAAGCGGAAACGGTCTACTATCGTGCTTTTGAGCTGGCGCCACACTCTACGCTCTACCTTTTTCACCTGGGGTTGAGCGAATATCGACAGGCAAAATACGGCGATGCGGTTGAATCTTTGACCGAAGCGACCCATGGCGCGCTGCCCCAGATTTCATATGATCTGCAAAATTATTATTATCTGGTATGCAGTTTGGAAGGGAGCGGTAATACGGAGGAGGCTCAAACGGCCGAATCTGAAATGGCGCAGTTCCAGGATGGGTTACGGCCGTTGCAGCGCCGCCTCGCCGATCAACCTGAATTCCCTCACCTGGCCTTGTTACGCGTTGACCTGGCCGACCTGGAAAAACGTCTGCGCAAATATGCAAGCACATCTCAATCAATGCCTGTAAAATAAAAATAAAACGGATTGGTTGCTTGCAACCAATCCGTTCTTTTCAAGTTCTGTGCTGTCCTTATTTTAGGTTACGCAAGAAGGATAACAGCCCTGTTTGATACGGTTGATATTCATCTACCTGTTGATTTTGAATACAGGCGTCCATATCAGCATGTGGTGCCGGCTCTTCAACCTTCGTCAGGCGCAAGTCGTCGATGAAAAAGTCTTTGGTGAGCTGGTATTTGCTCTTGACGCGCACATCGACCTTCACGACCCCATCCTCAGGCACGGTAAAAGTCTGCTCATGTTTGCACCAATGCCGGTTGCCCATCATCTGGCTGTTAGCCCAGGCCCCAACGTCATTGATCCAAACGCTGGATTCAGCCGACCAAGGATCCGTGTCGTTGTACAAATGCGCGCGCACCGGTACAGTGATACGCATTTCCGCGCCCGGCTCCAGACCGGTGATGGTCTGGCTCAACTCCGTGCCAAAGGCCTGGCTGGCGGAGAATACTTTGTATACGGTAATACCGTCCAAAATGAGCGCATCCGACCCGCCGGGTTGTTCATCTGGCGGAAGCTGGTGGGCCAATTTATGCACACATTCGCAAATGCCGGTAGCCTCATCAGGTGAATCAAAGAGCGGCTGGCCAGGCTCAACCCAATACAAGGCCCAATCGATGGGGCGCTGGTTGCCAAATGCAATCGTGGTCCAACCTTCCTCAAATGAGCCATTGTCAAGGCCATAATTGCTCTCGTCAGGCGTGGGCGTGATGGTTGGCGTCGGCTCAATCGTGGCGGTCGGCGTGCTGCTGGGCGTCGGGGTAACCGAGGCGGTCGGCGTCACGGTTGCCGTGGGCGTGATGGTTGCTGTCACCGTCGCCGTCATCGTCGATGTGGGCGTCATTTCCTGTGTGGGTGTATTTTCCGGCCGCAAAACGACAGGAAGATGAGCCATTTCATCATTTTCATCCGCATAGAGCGCCGCCCGTCGAAATTCGCCCGTTAAAAATATGCCGGCAAAAAGAAGCAGCGTTAAAAAACCAAGTATCAATGAACCTTTCAGCCAGTTACTGCGCATCATGTCCTCCTACAAAAAAGCTAATTGAGGTTACTGGAAATAAGAATTTTGGCCTGTTTACTGCCAATAATGTCTTGTGAATTGGTTCCATTCACCTATTTATCTGGATTAATTATAACGCCTGATCAACGGCCGTTTGTGAAGATGGAGTAGATTTTCCGGCCGCGAAACCTGCGCGTAAGGTAAACCCTGGTTGACAGTTTATCTGAAATTACGGCGGGAACCAGCAAAAACCTTGCCGGCTAACAGACAAAACCTTAAA
Organism: uncultured Chloroflexia bacterium; assembly: GCA_963701435.1. GTDB lineage: Bacteria > Chloroflexota > Anaerolineae > Promineifilales > Promineifilaceae > JAACFF01. Next base: position 214,256 of record CAVPAL010000010.1, read on the forward strand.
ATGCTGGCATTTGCGGGGATAAATTCGCCGTACACGACAAAGGTTTTTTGAAATCATGCTAGAAAAAACAAATTTTGCCGGCTTAGAATGTGTGCGCCTGGCAAATGAAACACTTTCACTGATCGTGACCCAAGCGGTCGGGCCGCGAATTTTAACATTGCACTACCAGGATGGTAAAAATTTATTTGCCGAGATTCCGGATGCCGTGATTAAAACGGCCGGCGTGGGCACATTGCATCTGCGCGGCGGGCACCGGCTGTGGCACGCGCCCGAAGTTCCGGCGCGCACGTATCTCCCAGATGACGCCCCGGTGACCATTGAGGCTGTCGAAAACGGCATTTGTGTGTCTCAGCCCGTCGAGGCGGCGACTGGTTTGCAGAAAGAACTGCACATCACCCTGCCCGATAACAGCGCTACGGTGGTTGTCGACCACGTGCTGCGAAATCATGGGTTGTGGCCGGTGACCTGTGCGCCCTGGGCAATTACCCAGATGCGGCCGGGGGGAACGGCCGTACTTCCCCAACGAACCTCCCGCACCGATCCGGCCGGGCTTCAGCCCAACCGCCATATCGCTATCTGGCCCTATACCGACATCAACAGCCCTCACATCACCTGGGGCAACCGGTATATTTTGATCGACGCCTCCATACGTGCTGGCGCGCTTAAAATTGGCCTGCCTAATCCGGCCGGCTGGATTGGATATCATTGGCAAGGTCTTTTTTTTGTGAAGCAGGCGGCCTTCAATCCCGCTGCGGCGTATGCTGATTTTGGCGCCTCCAGCCAGTGCTATTGCAACGATAGCTTTATCGAGTTGGAAACGCTGGGACCGCTGGCTGCGATCGAGCCGGGCGACAGCGTATGCCACCGCGAGACGTGGCGCGTGTTTGCAGATGTCGAATTAAAGCGCACGGAAGAAGCCATTGCGGCGTTATGTGAGCATCTGGGCCTTGGCGCGGGTTAGATAAACCACGTTTGAATCAAAATTTACAGCAAAGCGGTTAGTCTGGCGAAGCGTTAGCCCCAGCGAGTTGGCAATCTGTGATTCGAGAACGGTTACGGCCGTTTCTCACCCCACCCCTCACCTTCGCGCAATCCTGCCACCTTGCGCTTGGATAATTTAGATTTTGATCGAATTTGCTCAAATAACTTGACAAATAGAACAAATAACCTGTATTATACCAACAGGTTAATTAACTAATTGGTTAAATAAGGCAAATCATAATCATGAGGAGTGATGACGACAGACTAAGCCAGACCTTTGCCGCATTGGCAAACTCGACGCGGCGGGCGATTTTAGCGCGTTTAGCAGAAGGAGAAGCAACCGTTAACGAACTCGCAGAGCCGTTTAATATGAGTTTGCCAGCCATTTCCAAGCACATCAAAGTATTGGAGCGTGCAGGGCTAATCACACAGGGGCAAAAAGCGCAATATCGACCCTGCACCATCGACGTAACGCCCCTACAAGAAATTTCCAATTGGACAGAGCAGTACCGCCATATCTGGGAGGCACGCTTTGACCGCATGGACGACTATATCAATCAACTCAATAACAAGGAGAAAAACAATGAGTGACAGCACCATTTCTAAAGATGCAGTTGTGATTGAACGTACTTTCGATGCACCCCGTAGACCTCATCTGGCAAATGTGGACAGACGCCGAACATTTCAAAAAGTGGTACGGGCCACAAGGCTTCACCGTGCCCGTTGCCGACATGGATCTGCGCGTCGGCGGCAAGCGCCTGATTTGCATGGCATCACCTGATGGCAGCATGAAAATGTGGACGACAGGTGAATACGTGGAAATTGTCCCGACTGAGCGCCTCGTCTACACCGAGAGCCCGGCTGATGAAAATGGCAATGTGGTTTCGCCGTCTGCCATGGGCATGCCCGATGGGTATCCCGCGACGACTGAAGTCACCGTGCTATTGGAAGACCTTGGTGGGCGCACAAAAATGGTGATGACCCACGCCGGTGTACCAGCAGACTCAGGCGCAGGCGGCGGTTGGAACCAGGCCTTCGACAAGTTGGCAGCTCTTATCAACAAATAAGCATTTTTCTCTAAACCCCTCAGCGAGGCGTCTTTACATGCGTGTATGTAGAGACGTCGCCGCTGGCGCATCTCTTGCAAATTACACCATACGTTTCAATTCAAAACAAACGGCCGTTTGCATCCCAAAGCTCTCAATCTTCACCGGAATCCTCCCCCATGCGCTTTATCATGTCATCGCAAATGGCAGTCGAGCCAAATAATCAAATTAAGCGGATATGTATATGACTCATTTTAAGGTTTTCTACATTGTAATTGGTATGTTCTTTCTCTCAAGTTGTAACCGGGCCACTCCCCTACCACCAACTACAACACCTTTGCTACCAACAGCCACACCATCCCCTCCATCAACGCCATTGCCACTTAACCCCACCAGCACGCCACCATTGCCCGCGCCTACGGCCGTTCCCATACCCACGGCAAAACCCACGGTAATACCCACACCGCATCCTCTTTATCCTTTTACGATTCCTGGTCTACGCGCACAAGATTTCCCTGGTGGAGCAATCCAGATTCGATCTCTTTTGGAGCAAAACGAGGCTTTTTCCCGCTATTATATTGATTACCCGAGCGACGATCTGACAATTACCGGTATCATGCATGTGCCTACTGGTGCAGGACCATTTCCTGTTCTCATCCTGCTGCATGGCTATTATGAGCGCGACCAATATTTTGCAGGTGCTGGCACCTGGCAAGCGGCCGACTTTTTTGCCCGTCATGGTTATCTGGTCATCGCCCCAGACTTGCGTAGTTGGGGTGAGTCAGATGTCGGTCTCAGCCTTTTTCATACAGGACTAGTGGCTGATGTGTTGAACTTGATCAGCTCTCTGCCTTCTGTGCCAGAAGCAGACCCTGCGCGCGTGAATTTATGGGGACACAGTATGGGTGGCGGCATTGCCACCAAAGTTTTAACTGTTGACGACCGCGTGCAAACGGCCGTTTTGTATGCGCCTAACAGTGCCGATGACGCCGACTTGATTGCCCGTTGGGGAGCAGGTTGTTTACCAGGGCAATCGGAATTAGCGGGAGACCATTGCAATCCCGCCGAGATTATCCCGCCAGACACCCCACAAGACCTCATTGACAGCTATTTAATCGCTGCTGCTGATCCTGATTTCTTACAACAAGTGGCTCCCCTTTATCATCTGAATGCGTTAACAACTCCACTACAGATTCACATTGGGGCCGCCGATGGTCAATCTCTTGTGGAAACCCCAACTGAATGGTCGAAAAAACTAGCGGAAGCTCTGCAATCTGCCAACCGGGACGTTACCTATTTCACATACCCAGGGCAAGGACATTTCTTCACAGGCGATAGCTGGACACTCTTGCTTGAACGCGCGTTGGCCCTTTTTGATGAACAATAAAACGGCCGTTACCGCAACCTCATTATCTTGCGAAAGTGCAACAGTCCAATGTTGCGTAGAGCGATTGGTGGGAAGCAGGTTTGTTTCAATTTCAAATGCGCCATCTTTGACGGCAGAAGCAAAGTTGACGGTAATCGTAATTGGCTCGCCCTGTCGCTTTGGATGATCAAGCAGCGCTTTGATGAGTGTAGCTGCCGTGATGCCGCCAAACGGTGCAACCATATTGTCTTACGCTGGAGACGTGTGTCCCCGATAATTGTCCAATTCGCCGGTTAGTTGTATAGCGTTATCAAATGTGTGTAGGTTTATTTTTGCCATAAGTGAAGTAGCTCTCAAATCAATTGCAATATGTCGCTGAGATTTCTAAATCACGCCAGGAAGGAACACGGCAGCGCTGCCTCTAAGATTGGCGATTTCTCACAGCTTTATTCGCTGTAATATCGTATAAACCACCTGAGATATATTTATGCAAAATGCTAGAAACAAGCGTTTGATAGGGCACCCCTTCCTCAAGTGCTCTTCGCTGAATCGCAGCCAAGTCACGGCTCGATATACGGATATTGATCCGTTTATCTTTTTTGACAGTTTCCTTTGCTGCGGCAGCCAGAAATGCTTGTCGTTCTGGTGTCAACACAGACTCAAATTCCCCCGCTTGAGTTTATTATAACATCAAGCGAGGCAATATCTTATTGATTAGGCATGGGCAGTTCAAAGCAAACGGCCGTTGCGCTTGGGTTTGTTTTGGCAGCCCCGTAGGTCTGATCGGCGGTGTTTCCCGGGGGGCGAAGCGCCTAAAGAGACCTACGGGATTTAGAGGCTTGGTGAAAGAGCCAGTTAGTCCGCAGCGACCAAGAATAGCTCGGTCGCCGGGGCATCTTCTTCCATCTCGGTAAAGTGGTCAAATTGACTGTTGTACAATTCGGCGTAGACGCCGTCACGCGCCAACAATTCTTTGTGATGGCCCTGCTCCACGATGTCGCCGTCCTGCATCACCAGGATGAGATCAGCGTTACGAATAGTGGAAAGCCGGTGGGCGATAATGAAGCTGGTGCGCCCTTCCATGAGCCGATCCATCGCCCGTTGAATCAACACTTCGGTGCGCGTATCGACAGAGCTGGTGGCTTCGTCCAGGATGAGCATTTTGGGATCGGCCAGGACAGCGCGCGCAATGGTCAAAAGCTGCATCTGGCCTTGGGAAATGTTGCTGACTTCCTCGTTAATCTCCATGTTGAAACCCTCGGGCAGCGTGTGGATGAAATGGTCAACGTGGGCGGCGTGGGCGGCAGCAATGACTTCTTCATCGGTGGCATCCAAACGGCCGTATCGGATATTCTCCATAATGCTGGCGTTGTACAACCAGGTATCTTGCAACACCATGCCGAAGGCGCGGCGCAAATCGTGACGCGTGAGGTCACGAATATCATGACCATCGACCAGGATGGCGCCCTCGTCTACATCATAGAAGCGCATCAAGAGCTTGACGATGGTGGTCTTGCCGGCGCCTGTGGGTCCGACAATAGCCACCTTTTGGCCGGGTAACGCCTCGGCCGACAGGTTTTTAATGACCGGCTCGGCGGGGTTATAGCCAAAGCGGACGTTGCGGAACTCGACATGGCCCTGCGGCGCAGTGATTACCACTGGCTGTTCAGTCTCCGGCGCTTGCTCGGGTTCAGCCAGGAACTCGAAAACACGTTCGGCAGCCGCAGCGGTTTGCTGCAAGACGTTGGAGATGTTGGCTAATTGAGCCAGCGGTTGATTGAACGAGCGTACATATTGGATAAAGGCCTGGATGTCACCAACGGTGATCGTCCCGCGTACTGCCAGATAGCTGCCCACCACGACCACGATCACGTAGCCCAGGTTACCGATGAAACCCATGATCGGCATCATCAATCCGGAAAAGAACTGAGATCTCCAGGCTGAGTCATAGAGCGTAACGTTGTACTCTTCAAACTGGTCAATACTGCGTTCTTCACCGTTGAATGCTTTCATGACCCGGTGCCCGCCGAACATCTCCTCGACATGCCCGTTAACATGCCCCAGATATTCTTGCTGCTGCCGGAAGTAGACCTGCGAACGTTTGATGATGAAGCCGACCACGCCCAGGGTCAGCGGAATGACGAGCAAGGAAGCGAGCGTCATCAGGGGGCTAATGGAGAGCATCATCACGAGTACGCCGATCACGGTGATGATGGAGGTGATTATCTGCGTCAGGCTCTGGCTGAGCGTCTGGTTGACTGTGTCCACATCGTTGGTAATGCGGGAGAGCACTTCGCCTTGGGACGTTTTGTCGAAATAGCTCAAGGGCATATGGTTGATCTTTTGGGATATCTCCTCGCGCAGACGGTAGGTGATGTCCGTGGATACGCTGGCCATTATCCAGCCCATCAAGTAAGTAAACAGGGCCGAAAGCAAGTAGAGAATGAGCATGATGCCCAGAATCTGGCCAATGTAGGCAAAATCAATCGAGCCGGTTCCGGCCATCTCGGCAATGACGCCGTCGAAAACGGCGGTCGTGGCGTTGCCCAACACCTTGGGGCCGATAATGGTGAATACGGTGGAGACCACGGCAAAGATGACCACGAGGATGATCTTTAGCGTGTAGTCGCTCATATACCTGGCAAGGGCGATCATTGTGCCCTTGAAATTGTGTGCTTTTTCGTCACCGGCCCCCATGGGGCCGTGACCTGGTCCGCGTCCTCGCATCATCATGATTGTAGTTCCTCCATGCTCAACTGCGACAGCGCAATTTCCTGGTATGTTTCGCAACTCTGCATTAATTCGTCGTGCGTGCCTTTGCCGACTACGCGACCCTTTTCGAGCACAATAATCTGTTCAGCATTCTTAACCGTGGCGACGCGCTGCGTTACCACCAACTTGGTGCTTTTCTCGGCGCCGTTTCGCAGCGCTCGACGCAAGGCGGCGTCCGTCTTGAAGTCCAGCGCGGAGAAAGTGTCGTCAAAGATGTAGATTGGCGCTTTCTTAACCAAGGCGCGGGCGATGGAAAGGCGCTGTCTTTGGCCGCCAGAGACGTTTGTGCCGCCCTGGGAGATTTCGGTAGCTAAGCCTTCGGGTTTGCTGTCGACGAATTCGGCTGCTTGTGCGATGGCAACGGCCGTATGCAATTCCTCTTCATTTGCATTTTCGTCCGCATAGCGCAGGTTGCTCTCAATCGTGCCGGAGAACAAGATGCCCCGCTGCGGGATATAGCCGATCTTCTCGCGCAAGTCGTGCTGGGTCACCGATCGGACGTCCTGGCCATCGAGCAAAATGTCGCCGGCAGTGACGTCGTAGAAGCGGGGAATCAGGTTGACCACCGTGGATTTGCCGGAGCCGGTAGAGCCGATGAAGGCTGTGGTTTCTCCCGGCCGGGCGGCAAAGCTGATATCGTGTAATACATCCTCGTCAGCTCCAGGATAACGGAAGGAGACGTTGCGGAACTCCACCTTGCCGCGAAAATCGCCGTTTAGACGCACCGGCTGGGGCGGATCCAGAATAATCGATTCCGTTTCCAGCACATCGGCGATGCGGTCGGCCGATACGGCCGCGCGCGGCAGCAGAATGAAGAGCATCGACATCATCAAGAAGGCAAAAACGATCTGCATCGCATATTGCAAGAAGGCCATCATATCGCCCACTTGCATGGTGCCGAGCGCCACCTGATGCGAGCCAACCCAGAGGATGACAATCGAAAGCACGTTCAGGATGAGAAACATGATCGGCATCATGATCGCCATAAGCCGGGCGACAAAGAGCGTGTTGTCGGCCAATTCCGCGTTGGCTTTATCGAAGCGATCTTCTTCGAACTGCTGCATATTGAAGGCGCGGATGACCAGCATGCCGGAGAGATTCTCGCGGGCGACCAGGTTCAGCCGGTCAACGAGCTTTTGCATAATGCGGAACCTGGGCAGCGCAATGGAAATGAGGGTGATGATCACGCCGATCAGGACAACCACAGCCAGGGCAATGGTCCACCACATGGAGGGGCCGGTATTCATGGCGCGGATAATGCCGCCGATACCCAGAATGGGCGCATAAAAGACCAGGCGCACGGTGATCATGGTCATCGTTTGCAATTGGGTGACATCGTTGGTGTTGCGCGTGATCAGCGAGGCGGTGGGAAACTTATCGAATTCGGCGCTGGAGAAGCTCGCGACCTTCTTGAAGACATCACCACGCAGGTCGCGTGCGCTGCCAGAGGCGATCTTGGCCGAAAGATAGCCGACGCTGATGCTGCAAAGCGCCGAAAGCAAGCGTGATCACCAACATGATCGCGCCGGTGGATAAAATGTAGCGGTTTTGCAGCGTGCTCACATCCCGACCCAGCGCTTCATACTCGGCTTTTACCTGGGCGATGGAGGTTTGTTCAATGAATGATTCGTCCAACGCCTCCAGGCGCTCAGTCACCGCATCCCCTAGCTGGGCGCGCTGGGCAGCAGGCAAGCGATCTAACAGCGCGAAGAGGTCGGTGCCGGGGGGGATGGCGGGAAAATCAAACTCGCCGCCGCCGAACATCTGCGCCGCTGCTTCCGGGTTGGCCATTGCCTGCTCCAGCGCAGAAACGACCACCCAGGCACGCGCCATCGGCGCGCTCAACTGATCAATTTCGTCCTGGCTGAGGTCGTTGCGGATGTAGATCGATTGTTCGGCCAGGCCCGGATAGGTCTCAATGTAGTCGCTGGCCTGTGTGGAATCGGGCTGGACAAGCGTGTAGGCTTCGCGCAGCGCTTCCTCATCATCTGCGCCCATAAACAAAGCGAGTTGTTCCAACCGGCTGCTGCTCACTGCCTCGGATACGGCGCTTTCGATGCCGCTCAGTTGGACGCCGGTGTTGACAATCTGCGCCAGATAATCGGGCAAGGCCAGATCCAACATGGCCTGGATAAATAATAGAATGATGGAAGCTGCCAGCAGGAGCGTGTACGGCTTCAGGTACTTTCTTAATCGTAACATAGTTCTGTTCTTCCTCAGAGAGCCTTGACTGCAGCAACCTGTGTACTCAATTTCTGCAGCAAGTTGAGCAAATCATCCTGTTCAGCGCTGCTCAGCGCGCCGAAAAAGTGGTCTATTGTCTCCAGATGGTGGTGCGTGTGTTCGCTGACGACGGCGCGGCCGGCGTCTGTCAGGCTAATGTTAAAACGCCGTCGGTCATTGGGATCCAACCGCCGTTCAACCAGCCCTGCTTCCTCGAGATTACGGATAAAGGAACTCATGGTATTACGGCTGACGCCTTGCCGGTTACTAATTTCGGAAGGGTTCAATTCTGCGCGGTCGCCCATTTGCTCTGCAAAGAAGAGATGCATGAGCACACGATATTGCGCGTAGGAGAGCCCGGCGTCGTCCACGCTTTGCTCGCCTACATGGTAAATGGAGCGGGTCACGAATCCCAACTCATCCATCAGGCGAATGGTCTGGGGATCGATTTGGGGATTGAAGCTTTGCATGAACTGCATCCACTTTTGGCGTTTATCCTTGTTCTGAAGCCAACTTTTATGACTCATATGTTGTCCTTTCAGGGTGTCGCTAGCTATCCTTCCCGGTGAAAAACTGCCGGGAAGCCAGCGTGTGTCGCTATTACTAATACGAATTATACGCCATCGAACTATTCTGTCAAGAATCAGCCTGTGAGCTTTTTGGGCGAGATGGCGCGGTGAAATATCCTATTGCTATGGCTAATAGTTGCCGCGTCATCCCGCCCCTACCATAAGACGTGTCTAAATTGAGAATTGCTGTTACGAATTAGGTAAACCGCAGAAACTATTCGGAAATCCCAAAGGACTTGAACTGCGGTTTCCTTGAGGAATCGGCAACGTCTAGAACGATTCTAATTTTGAAATATTGTTGCCGATTACCTAACTTCGGGCCGACCAGTAGGCTACGAAATAAATCACTCTCAGAAAATGGAAATCCAAGATATGAAACAGTGAGCAAAATCGTTCAAGCTCTAGGTTATAAGTAAGTTGTCGCATAGCTGGTCAGCAATAACGTGGTGCCAAACCACATCGCCGCTATCACTGCTTTGTGACATACTGCACCGAGTCAATCCCTTTAAAATCGACATCTTGCGTCCACAGGGTAGCGTTATATGCCCGGGTTGTCGCCAAAATGATGCTATCTGCCATAGTGAGTTTGCGTTCGGACGAAATAGTTGCCGCATTGACGGCGATTTCGCGCGTTAAATCGGCAATAAGCCCCAGGGACATGATTCCAATCGCTTGCAAAGCGCCTTCTTCTCCACGCTGAGTTAAGAGACGCTTGAACACTTCATACATACAAACTGTCGGCACGACCAAAGTATCAGTATTTTTTATAGCTGGAGCAAAGAAAGTTGCGTTTGTACCCCTGGCAAAAAACTCCAACCAACCTGAAGAATCGACCACATTCATAATTCGCGATCTTCCTTTTCCCTTTGAGGATCGGTGTCGATGCCAACAAACATTCCTTCTGCTTCCTCAATCGGAGGCACAATGACCACCCGCAAAGTCTCCTTGAACGGTATGAACATAATTTTTTGCCCTGGTCTGAGATTAAACTGTTCACGGATGGGACGAGGAATTACCACCTGGTATTTTGATGAAATTGTAACTGTATTCATGCCTTACGTATCCTTATCGATAAAATAATGTAAAGCAATTGTAGCATGGTTTTCAGAAAACACGGCTCGCTTTTCACAATTTTTAAACCAAATAACCGAATTAAAACGCAAACATAGCAGCCAAAGTCAAAGCTACAGCTTTTCCTTAGCCATACAAAACATCAAACAGTTTTTCTACACTGACCAACGCCGCGCCAAAAGCGCCCGTCACCGTAATTTCATAAATGGCTTCATCTTCGTATCCAGCCGAGCGCAAGGCATTGAAATTCTTGTCTGTGATCTTGTAGGCAGTCAAGGCTAATTTCTGTAGGTAAGGGGTTAATTCATCCGGCACGGGTGCTGTTTCAGGGCGGGATTGACCTCTTCGCGTCACCACAAAAGCTTCGATGGTTTGACGCAATTCTGGCGTGGTTTTGCCTGGTGCGTTCAGGAGCGGCTGTCGTGCACGTGATAATTCTGTGGGTCGAATCTGTCCATCTGCATCGCGTGTCCAGGCGGGATCGGCTTGGATGCCCTTGAGGCGTTTGCCGACCTGGTTCAGCATCTTTGTGTGCATTGCTTCTTGCTTTTCGTTTAATGTGTCAAAATAAAAGGCATCGGACAAGCGATTGAGCATATTGAAGTGGAATGCGATATTACCTGCTGCGCGCATGGCAGGATCGTCTAAGCCGCCGTCGCAAGGTGAGGCACTCTAACAAATGCAAGGCAGCATGTGTTTTTGCGGGCACAACGGCCGTTTCCCCCACCGCTGCCGATCTCTCCTGGCAAGCCGCAAATTAAAGTTGCACGTACGACATCTTTGAAAGTACAATTCCTTACTTCACACCTACCGAGCCATCTGATTACACAATGACCAGTTTGATGCAGGCGTTGGCTGGCAAACGGGGTACCGTTGGCACCAACTACTTTTATATCAACCGCGCTACCTGCGGGGGCGCCACAACCGCCTACTCGAATGAAGTTGGCGAGTTCGACTTTGCGATAGTGCCGGGAAACTGATTAATGCGGGGTACGGAATAAAACCACGGCATAATCAAGCAAGAGGATTTAGGAGAATGTATTTATGAATAGTCATCAACCGCATCGTTCCAGAAAATTAATACAGCGCCTGCCAGTCATCACGCTCATAATGTTGCTCATGGTTGTCCTAGGGTTTGTTTTCGCCAATATGGGAACGGCCGTTGCCGAAACGACCGTTTTGCCACCCACTAGCACGTCGGCAGGTTTAGTTTCCTACTGGCCATTTGACGATGGTACTGGCAGCACGGCCACCAACAGCATCACAGCCATACTTGATGGAAGTTTGAATGGGGGCGCCTCCTGGTCAACCGATGTGGCCCCGCTGCTCGACCCCAATCCCTACGCCATCGCCCTCGACGGCTCAACAGGTTTTGTCGAAATACCGGATGACGACGCCATCGACTTTGACACCAACCAGGATTTCACGGTCGCCTTCTGGACAAAGCCCGCTGCCACGCAAAATCCCACCGGGAGCAACAACAGATAACGCCATCATCGAAAAATGGTCGGAAGTTGGTGGGTATCCTTATGTTGTGCGCTATATCAACCAACTGGGTGGAGCGAATGCCGGCAAAATCTCTGTGGCACGTTATGACACCAATGTTGACCCAGCCATTTTTTCGACAGGCTCCATTAATGATGGCAGCTATCATCATGTGGCGATGGTGCGCGGTGGCGGCGGCAGCGGGACAATCAGTCTCTATATTGACGGTGTTTTGCAAGCAACCATCACCGATACAGTGAGCCTGCCCACGACCAACAGCAGCCCCTTATTTGTGGGCAAGCGCGGCAATAATATCAATTATTACAGCGGTCTGGTCGATGATTTACGCATCTACAACAGTGCCCTTACCAGCAGTGAGGTTGCCTATTTGGGCGCCGGGTGTCCTGATTTTCCCGTCACAGTGGCTACTGAAGCGGCCTTAAATAGCACGATTACCTGCTTCAACAGCCTGACAACCGCAGGCAATTACAAACTCACCCTGACGGCCGACATCAACCTGACAGCTTCTACGACGGCCATCAATAACAGCACAGCCGGAGTCGAACTGCATATTGATGGCGATGGGCACACGGTTGATGGCCAGGATCAATCTGGCGTACGGCCGTTTTATGTGGCCGCCAACACCGTTGTGACCCTGAGCCAGATTACGCTCACTGGGGGCAACGTCGCGGATTATGGGGGCGGGCTTCGTAATGCAGGCTTTACCACAATTCAAAACAGCACCATCTCTGCCAATGATGGAAACATTATAGGTGGTGGCATCTACAACAATGGCACGATGGCGATCAATAGCAGCACCATCTCCGGCAATCAGGCGGACTACGGTGGTGGCATTGCTAACGAGTCAAATATGACTGTCACGAACAGTACGATCTCCGGCAACCAGGCACAAATCTGGGGGGGTGGCATCAACAACTTCGGCACGCTGACAGTCACTAATGTTACCATTTCTGATAATGGAGCCCCCAATGGTGGCGGCATATACACGGGTGCGGCTTTGAATCTTATCAACAGTGTCATTGCCAACAGTAATTCAGGTGGCGACTGCAAGATTACAGGGGCAGGAACCGTGAGTGCTGTTTACAGCCTCATAGAGGATTCGGGGGCTTCTGCATGCAATTTGAGCAACGGAACAAACAACAATATCATCGGCCAAGATCCCAACTTGGGCGCCCTGCAAGACAATGGTGGGCCTACCCAGACCATGGCTCTGCAACTAGGCTCTTTTGCTATCGATGCGGCCGATGACAGCACCTGTGCGGCTGATCCGATCAACGGCCTCGACCAGCGCGGTGTCGTGCGTCCGTTCGGGCCGCATTGTGATATTGGCGCTTTTGAATTTACCACAGTGACACAGCCAGGACCCGATTTTGTGGTAAATACCGCTGCTGACACCGATGATGACGTTTGCGACTTACTCGGTCAAGGAGTAGGCAACCAGGATTGCACCCTGCGCGAAGCGATCAATGCTGCCAACGCCAATGCCGACGGGAGCGTGATCACTTTTGCTGGAGATTACACATTGACGCTTAGTTCTGTTCTGCCGGATATCAGCACGAATATTATCATTGACGGTGCAGGCCAGGCAATTGCAGTTGATGGCGATAATACTTACCGTATTTTCTATGTAAACTCTACCGGGGATCTTTCAATCAATGCGCTTACGATGCAGAATGGGTATTCGGACTCTACTGCAGGCATTGACAATCTTTTTGGCGTCGTAACCGTGAGCAATAGTCTATTTAGGGATAACAATGGCGGCAGTACTGCTGGGGCCATTCATAACTACTTCGGATCTGTGATTATCTCAAACAGTACATTCTACAACAATTCAAGCGGCGGTTTTTCGGGAGGCGTCGCTAATATTGGCGGGTCTGCGAGCATCAACAATGCTACCTTTAGCGGCAACAGCAGCGGAGCGGCAACCATCTACACCATTGCAGGGGGTTGCTTTACTGAAAAGGCGCAGATATTAATGGCTGATGGTCATACTAAAAGCGTGGCTGAGATAGGGGTCGGGGATCAGGTACTCAGCTATGACTTTGCTTCAGGTCAGCAAGTTGTCCACGAAGTGACGGATGTGTTTAACTACTCAGTAGACGCCTTTTTAATCATCAATGATTTGGAAGTTACCCGTGAGCATCCCTTTGCCATTGGCGAGGATGAATGGATTATGGCGGGCGAACTCAAAATTGGCGACCGCATACTGGGGTCGAACGGTTGGACGACAGTCACCAGCATTGCTGCCGTGGAACAGCCGGTAGAAGTCTACAACTTCACCGTAGATGGTACCCACAATTACTATGTCAGCGATGGCACGCATACCTACCTGGCGCACAATAAAGAGTTGGCTGCAAACGCTGGTGAAGTTACCTTGACCAACAGTATTATCACCGACAGTATCGGCCCTGATTGTTTAAAAGTAGGTTTGGGCACCTTTACCGGTGGGAATAATTTGCTTGATGACTATGCCAGCGGCGACTGCGCAGCCATTAGCGACGACGCGGTAACTGGTCTGGCCAGCACCCCAGATGATCACGGGGGACCAACCAACACCATCGCCCTGTTAGCACCTTCCAACGCGCTAGGCGCTGGGAATGGTTTGTCCTGTGAAACCAGCGATCAGCGTGGTGTGGCGCGTCCCCAGGGTGTGGCTTGTGACGTAGGAGCTTATGAGTTTTGGGGGGTGGGGATAACGGCCGTTACCACAACCGATGCCTCACTAGACTGGAATAACGCGAATTCAAGCTGTACGTATGACATCTTTGAAAGCACAACGCCCTACTTCGCCCCGACCAATCCAGCTACCTACACAACAGTTAGTTTAATGCAGGCTTTGACAGGCAAACTGGGTACAGTCGGTACCAACTATTTTTACATCAACCGCGCTGCCTGTGGCGGCATCATAACCGCTTACTCGAATGAAGTCGGCGAGTTCGACTTTGCGATAGTGCCGGGGAACTAACGAATGCGAAGTGCGGAATGCAGAGTGATTGTTCCGCACTCCGCTTTCCGCATTCTACATTCAGGCAACGGCCGTTTCCTAATCAGCCAAAACCGCATCCATCGTTTCCTGGGATTGATGTGTCGCTGCAACTGCAGCGTGTGCGGCCGTTCAGAAGTTGCAACTGTTGAGTTTGGAAACAAAAGCGGCAAATAGTTCTGTTTCACCCTGGCTCCAACCGCCAGAGCCATGCATGCCACGCTGAAGGTATCCGGCCAAATCCTTGGTTAACAAATCTGGGCGATAGGTCAGGGCCAAAGGGGGGCCTGGATAGACACCCGCACGTAATTTGAAAAAACCTAATCCTATGCGTATGGTCTACGGCCGTTGACCACCATGTAATAGATCAATTCGCAATGTAAATACCACCTTCTGCTGAATTTATGCGGCTCAAGTAGGGACGCCCGCTGGCGCGTCTCTACAATCGTTATCTTGCCCAACAAATTCAAAACAAATGGCTATACTTCCGCCCGAATCCAGGTATTGGCTTCGTCTAACTGATCCGTATTAAACAGTTTCACTTCCCCTGGAATGAGGAAACCAAATGCCTTGATAGAACCGCGAATCCATTTTTTATTTGTCACGACCCCGAGCTTTTCAAAATGCGTGAAATCTTGCATGCCGACTTTGGTATCGTCCCACATCGCTTCCGCTTCATAGCCGTCGTACTCTTTGCCAAGAATGTAAAGCAGGCGCAATTTGTCATACTGTTTGCGCAGCTCTTCAAGGGCGGGCACAAAAATGTTTTCATAATCGTCGCCGCTGATTTTGCCTTTAGCGGTCAGGATAATGATATTGGTATCTGCTATTTGTTGTAATTCGATCATGCTTATTTTTCCTTTTGAATGGTTGGTTAAGGTGAAAACGGCCGTTGCCACACAAAACCCTACTTCATTCGTAAAGCTTCAATTGGCGAGAGTCGTGTACGGCCGTTGACCAGCCAGCACCCTATGGTTGTGTAGAATATATTGTTTGCTTGGGTTTGTCCTTGTTTTCTTTTTACACTGAGGTAATTATGACACAAGGTGGTTTTGTTGAGGGATTTGATGGAAACAGCTATTCTAAATTCTCTAAATCAGCCAAATCTTGAAGACGTCCTACCGCTTTTTTATTTTTCCTTAAGTTCTCCAAATCAATGAATGGAAGTATCACATCATCCATATTTTCTTCGATACGGTGATGGTAACAAGTCGAAAAATCAACTCCCGCCAATCCTGTAATGAGATCAATACGATTGGGCGGATAACCCAACTGAACGATGATACCCGGTTCAAGGAAATCGTCACTAGTAAGCCCCAATGACGCAAACCCAAACTGCTCCAATGCTTTTACCATATTAGAGGCATTATCTTCATCAATCCAGAGCCAAATATCAATATCTTTTGTAAATCGGGGGTGCCCATGAAAAGCAACCGCATAACCTCCGACCACAAGATAACGCACGTTATTATCGTTTAACGATTGTATAAACTCTTTGAAATCCGGGGTCAGTATCATATTTCCAAGCAATATATGCGCGTCGAATATCTTCCAGGGCGGTTAAACGTGCAGCATACGACTGTGTTTGCCAGTAAGCAAAATCAGATGATTGTTCATTAAGTCTAATTTTCTTGACGGTTTTGACGATTTTTTGCGATTGTTTTGCTTCTTGTATTTCTTCGATCATGATGGGCTAATTATAGCAGAGAGGGGGTGTTTGTGAAAACGGCCGTTGCCATTCAAAACCCTACGTCATGTGTTACGTTTCAATTGGTGAGAGTTGCATACGGCCGTTTCCCTCCCACACCCCATCAGTTAACAAACAAAATTACCCAATCCCAACCCAATTTTTCATATTTTGTAATAAAACCGCTCCCTTTTGCTACAAGTTAAGGTGTGGTTCGAAAAATTGTTAGACAAATATTTTTACCAGAGAACGCGGATTTCGCGCAGAATTTGTCTGATAGCAGCGCCCACGCCTCCACGCTATTTGCTGGAATTGTAGAATCTGTGGGTAAACGGCCGTTTAAAACCTTAACCGCCCATGAGGAGCAAAAGTGTTAAAAAGACCTAACCGCTTTTTTATTGTCAAAACGATTTGGCTGTGATAAATTTGTCATACAACCCTACAACCTTACGACTATACCATTTGAATCGGTGTTCGCAGGTAGATAGTAAAAAGGAAGCAACTATGACGGACAAACAACTTATCCAAACGCTTCATACTGAAGTAGAAAGTCGCAGAGAAGCAATCATTCAATTTTTGCGTGAAATTTGTGCCATTCCCAGCATGGACAGCCAACTCGGCCCAGTTGGCGAGCGCATCGCCGCAGAAATGCGCCGGCTTGGTTTTGACGAAGTGCGTTTTGACAAAATGGGCAATATTCTGGGGCGCGTCGGCCATGGCCCCACGGTGATTGTCTACGACAGCCACATCGACACCGTGGGCATCGGCGACGCCAACGCCTGGGAGTGGGATCCCTTTGAGGGCAAAGTGGAAGACGGCATTTTTTACGCCCGTGGCGCCAGCGATGAAAAAGGATCAACGCCCGGCATGGTTTACGGCATCGCGCTCGGCCGCGATCTGGGCCTGATTCCCCCAGACGAATTTACCGTTTACTATTTTGGCAATATGGAGGAGTGGTGCGATGGCATTGCTCCCAACAGCTTTGTTGAAGTTGATCCCAAAGTGAAACCTGATTTTGTGGTCATCGGCGAACCGACCAACCTGGACGTTTATCGCGGGCATAAGGGGCGGCTGGAGCTAAAAATCACCGTCAAGGGCAAAAGCGCGCACGCGGCCGCCAATCAACTGGGCGATAACGCTACCTATAGAATGCTGCCGATTATTGAAGGTATCAGTAAAATGGAACCGTATCTGGGGACCCATGAATTTTTGGGCAGCGGCAAGATTACAGTCAGCGATATGAAGGTCAGCACAGCATCGATCAATGCTGTGCCGGATGAATGTTCTATTTTCATCGACCGCCGCATGACCTTTGGTGAAACCCGCGAAGATGTCAGAGTGCAGCTCGAAAGCCTGATCCCCGCCGATAGGAAAGCACATGTCACCATTGAAGAACTTTTCTATGATGAACCCAGCTATACCGGCTTTACCTTTCCGGTTGACAAATATTTTCCGGCTTGGGCTTTAGACGCAGATCACCCGCTGGTGACCATCGGGCAGGATACACGACGCGCAATTGGCTTGCCCGATACGCCCAGTGGCAAATGGGGCTTTAGCACCAACGGCACTTACTGGGCCGGCAAGGCGGGCATTCCTTCGATTGGCTTTGGCCCCGGCAACGAGTTAAATGCACATACGATTAACGAGCATGTTCCACTGGATGAAGTCGTTAAGGCCACCGAGTTTTATGCGCTTCTGCCCGCGATGCTCAGACAAGAGTGGGGTGAAGTGACTGAAAATTATCCCAAACCGATTAAATGGGTGGCAAACGGCCGTCCCCGTACCATCGCAGCCAGCGCAGCGGTGGATAATCTTTTCCCCGCCGGCGTCTTCCAACAAGTAAGCGATTTCCATCGCCAAATTCCAGGTTATCAGATTAGCCCGCTCAAATCACTGCCCAATCTGGCGTCTATGATCGGCGTCGGCGGTATTTGGGTCAAAGATGAGGCCAAACGCCTGGACCAGAATTCCTTTAAGGTTATGGGCGGTTTCTTCGCCATTTATCGCTTTATCCGCACAAAATTGGGGCTAAACGACGATCAGGAGTTGACCTATGCGCAGTTGATGTCGGATGACGTGCAGGCGCAGATCGGTGACATCACGTTTGCAGCGGCGACCGACGGCAATCATGGGCGCGGTGTTGCCTGGGCCGCCAGTCAATTAGGCTGCAAATCAATGATTTATGTGCATAAAGATACCTCGCAAGCGCGCATCGACTCCATCAAAGACAAAGGCGCAGAAGTGCGCGTGGTTGATGGGACCTATGACGATGCTGTCAGGCAGATCACGATTGATGCGCAGAAGAATAACTGGCAAATCATTTCAGATACATCCTGGGAAGGCTATGCGGATATTCCGGCCTGGGTTATGCAAGGGTATACCACCATGATGGCCGAAGCGCAGATGCAATTGGCCGCGCAGGGCATCCTCAAGCCCACGCACATATTTATTCAAGGCGGCGTCGGCGCATTGGCGGCGGCAACGATTGGCTTTTACCGGCAGCGCTTTGGCGCGGATCAGCCGGTGGCCGTGGTCATCGAACCCGATGCGGCGGCTTGTTTGCTTGAATCGGCCAAAATTGGCGACGGCAAACCGCATAACCTAGCTGGCGATTTAAAAACGATTATGGCTGGACTGGCGTGTGGCGAACCCAGCCCGCTGGCCTGGGATGTTTTGTGGGATTGCGCCGATGCGTTTGTGGCTTGCCCTGATTATGTGGCCGCCAAAGGCATGCGCGTTTATTCCGTGCCGCTAAAAGGCGATCCCTTCATCATCTCCGGCGAGTCAGGCGCTGTCACGTTGGGGGCGCTGATGTTCATTACAGAGTATCCTGAATTTGCCCCGCTGAAGGATCATTTGAAACTTGGCCCCAATTCACAAGTGCTTTTGATTAATTCCGAGGGCAATACCGACCCTGATTATTTCCGGCGTGTTGTATGGGAAGGCAGCGAACCGGTGCCCGACAAATATCGCTGGTCACCGTCATTCCTGGGTGTGACACACTTGAAACCGAACACAAATTAAAAAATAAAGGGGGCTTTCGCTGCCACGCTCGCGGCAGCGAAAGCCCCCAAACTGTGTAAATCGTCCATCTATTCCCTCTTTGTGTGCCGTATTCATCATTTTGTCGAATTTCTTCACGCTGCTTGGAGAAACGTACACGGCCGTATCACTTCCGTTATAACATACTGAAGATGAATTTATCCAGGTAACGGCCGTTACACCTCACTCACCTACGCCTTCCCCACCAAACAAACCCAACCGCCAGCCCCACAACCAGAGCCAAAAGCGCCTTTTTGCGCACGTTGGAAGTGGCTTGTGGCTGCGGGTCTGCCACTGCATCCACTACGCCCACCTCATCCAGCAGCGTCACCGTGCCATTGTCGCCATCGACGCGGATAAGCTGGCCGTTTTTGATGCGCTGGGTGGCATTGCCCGTGCCCATCACCGCCGGAATGCCATACTCGCGCGCCACAATAGAGCCATGGGCTAGCGCACCGCCAATATCTGTGACCAGCCCCTGCGCCTGGGCAAAAAGCGGCGTCCAGGCGGGCGTCGTGGTGGTGCAAACGAGGATCGTGTCCGGCTTCATCTGGTCGAAATCTTCGGGCGAACGAATCACGCTGGCCGGCGCAGTGACCTGACCCGGACTGACAGCATAGCCGTCGAGCGTTGGCCCTGTGCTGACCGTGCGCGGTTTGGGCTCGAACATGGCCATATCGATGGGGCCAAACTTCATACGGCCGTCCAGCGGCACCGTCACAGGCGGATCGAGTCGTTTACGAGCGGCTTGCAAGCTGCGCTGTGTTTGTGCGCGTTGGGCTAAATCTGGACGGCCGTTTCCCTCGGCCCGCGCTGCAATGGCGGCGGACAATTCGGCGGTTTTCAGGTAGAAAACGTCGTCGGGTATGGTGAGAGAACCTGCTGCGGTCAGTCGCTGCCCTAATTCAAGCGCCAGGCGGCGCAAAGCCGGCCATGCTGCGCCCACGTAGAAGAGAGCGGCTTCGCGGTCGGGAGCGTAACGCTGCGCCCAGCCCAACAGCAGCTTGTAAATGGGACGCAGAAGCGGGTTGAGGGATTTTTCGGTACGGGCAGCTAAAACGTCGCGTTCTTGGGCTAATTTTTTTTGTTGGAACCGTACGTCACGCTCCGGATGGGCAACGGCCGTTTGTAAACTCAACAATACCGGCAGCGGATTATCAGCCAGGGTAGGCGCAGCAAAATCTAAGTTGTAGATTTGATGACCATACAGATCAAGATATTGTTGCAGCGCATCCATCACATCAGGATGCTGCGCCAACAGTTCGAGCAAGCCGGAAGCCGGTGTGTTGATGACCTGTTCCCGCAGTTCGTTTGCGTTGTTGATCTTTCTGGCGATGGCTTCTAATTGTGCCTGCGCCGCAGCCGTTTTCGATGGGAAACCACGCAGAAACGCGCCACTCGTAAGCCGGGAACCTTTAGAGATCGCTTTTAGAAAACGGTCGAACGCCGCATCTGAAGTGCGCGCCAGGCCTAACGGCACGGCCGCTGCAAACCAGTAAACAGCATCCTCATGAGCCAGTTCGCGTATGCCGCGCAGCAGCTCCTTGTCGCTTGTACTGGTCAGATCAATCTGTTTCCACTGTTCAATAATGGCCAGATAAGCAGGTAATGACTCATTTTTCCAGCGCGGCATGAGGTGTTTAATCATTTTCGGCAAAACGGTGATGTATAAACGCAGCGCCAACGGAACCATCTTGGGACTGAAGTTAAAGCTGGCAATGCTGTAGGCGTAACCATTCACCGTGGCGGCAAAGGGTGGGTCGAGAAATTCCCATACATTAATCTCAATGCCGCTGAGTTCACTCATAAACAAGGTGAGTGAATCCATTGATTGATCTAAGCCCTCTTCTAAATAGAGTTCATCGAACAGGGGCGAGAGCGGTTCCGGCATATGCTCGACGATTTGGCGCCGCATCCAGACGGTTCCCGGTCTTGGCGGCTCCCAGCGCACGTCTTGTAAGGGAGCGGGCGGTAAGCTGGTGATGGGCCGTGCTTGTAAAATGGCGATTTGAGCGCCCGCTACAGCCCATTCGATGTCCATTGGCATGCCAAAATGCGCCTCAATTTGTGTCCCAACCTGTGCCAGTTCGATGGCTTTGGCATCGTCGATTACCGCTTGATTTTGTTGTGCTTGCGGCACAGGCTGCGCTTCTGTGCCATTGTCAGTGCGCACCGTCATGATGGTTTTGGCAGTTGTCTCACGAGAGACGATGTGCCAGTTTGATTTATCCACGATCACCGTATCGGGCGTCACCTGCCCACCGACAATTGCCTCGCCCAAGCCCCAGGCAGCATTGATAACGATCTGTTTGCGCTCGCCGTCAACCGGATTCGCTGTAAACAGGATACCGGCAGCATCGGCCGGGATGAGTTGTTGCACAATGACTGCAAGGCTAACCGCGGCCGGATCGATGCCTTGATGCAACCGGTAGGCGATAGCGCGCGCCGTCCACAAACTCGCCCAACAATTTTTGACCGCTTCCAAGAGCGCCCTTTCATCTTGAATGTTCAGATAGGTATCCTGTTGGCCGGCAAAACTGGCTGTAGGTAAATCCTCGGCTGTGGCTGAAGAACGAACGGCAACGGCCGTTTTCTCTCCCGGCATCAAATCCGCATACGCTGCTAACAAATCAGCCTGGATATCTTGCGGCATTTCGGCAGCGAGAAAGCGCTTTTTGATGGCAGCGGAGGCTGCCTCTCCCGACTGCGGATCGCCGGCAGATACTTTAGACGCCAGATCGATAATTTGCTGCTGCAAACCATGTGCTTGCACAAAAGCATCATACGCTTCTGTTGTCAGGATAAATCCTGGTGGAACGGGGAAACCTGCCGTCGTCATCTCGCCGAGATTGGCCCCTTTGCCTCCGGCGGTAGGAATGTTGTTTCTCCCCAGGTGTGTGAATGCAAGTGTGTAAGTCATGGATAAATCTCCGCCGTTTCCGCCAAACCCTCAATCGTGATGCCCATACGCTGCATGTCCCACAAGAAACGCTGTGGTTCAACGATATGGGCCTGAAAATGAAGGCCTGGTTTGCGCGCTGTGCCGTCGAGTATTTGCAGCAGGGCGGCGGCGGCGGGAACGGCCGTTAACACATATCCATCCTCGTGATAGAGCAAAAGCGCCATTGTTTGTCTCTTACCGTCCTTGATGCCGCCGGCTTCTAATTTCAGCGCCGTGCCAAAAGGGGGTTTGGTGAAAGTCGCCATGCTCCAAAACATCAGGCGCGACAAAGGCCGCAGCGTTTGCTTGGGCGCAATTTTCAGACCCAGCATAAGCAGCGGCGAAACCAGCCAATCAGTAAACCAGTTTAAACTACCCACCAAAAAACCGGTCGTCTGTAAAGTTGGCATCATGTCCGGCAGGGCGCGCATCTCCTCCAGAAACATCGGAATACAATATTGGCGGCCAAAACCAGGACCGACCGACGCGCCAAAATCCATCTTTTGCGGCTTCATCATCGCCATCAGCCCGGCATGCTGCCAGACGCCGTCGCGGAATATCAGCGTCTGAAAATCCATAAACTCCGCCACAAATTCCGCCTTGGTGCTGGGGCTGAGATCGAGACTGTTCCAATCAATTTTGATCACGCTGCCTACCAGAGCGCTTTGCAGGCTGTCAAAATACGCCCCCGCATAACACACGAGCGCGGCCGGTACCCCCGGATGAAAACCGCCGTCGGTAACAAAACAGCGGCCAGCTTCAACAATGCGTGGCTTTAAACGGTTTAGCACATCTAACTTATGCTGTGAGAGAATTATATCAAGGTAATCGGCGCCTGCTGCCAGCGCCGCCAGGGCGACATTTTTGGTATATTCGGCTGTAGAGGAAGCCACGATAACCAAATCCACGCCGCTAAATGCTGCTTGCAGCAAATTCCTTTGCGACGCATCTGCAAAAACAGCACGCACGCGATCGCCGGGAAAACGGCCGTTTAACTGTGCGGCAAATTCCTGGGCGCGTTCCAAATTGCGCCCGGCGATGATAAATTGGGTCTGGTCGGTTTCGCGCAGGAGACATTCTGCTAACGGCCGTCCCGCATTGCCATATCCCCCCAGAATCAGAATTTGCTTGTCCTGCCCGCTCCCCATTTTATCCTCCCTTACAATTTTGGCCTGACCGCCGCCTGCCTGGCGGCCGACTCATACGCCGCCAGCACAATTTCGAGCGCAAACAATCCATCCTCGCCCGTGACGGCCGGCGCGCGCTGCGCGCGAATGGCGTCTACAAACTCGTTTACCATTGCCTGGTTGGCGTCTGATCCCCAGTAAAGCCATTGATGCGCCGGCGGTTCCTGCTGGTATATATTTAGATTTTGCCTGAACGCATCCATCACTGTCAAGCCGCGCGCGCTGATCAACTCCATGGTCAGCCCGCCCCAGGTGGGATAATTAAACGGTTTGTTCCAACTGCAATCGATGCTCGCAAACAAACCGCCGGCAAATTCAAGCATCACCAGGCCGCCCGTTTCTACAGCGACCGTATCGGCGTGTAAGATGTGATTGCTCTGGGCATACACAGTGGTGACGTCCCTTCCAAAATACCAGTTTAAAATATCGGCCAGATGCACAATATGGTCCATCAACGCCCCGCCGCCCGCCAGGTCTTGATCAACAAACCAGGCGCGCTCATGAATTGGCATACGGCCCTGATTGGTGGTGTTCAGACAATAAACCTGGCCCAAATCGCCGGCGTCGAGCCGCGCCTTGAGCTGGATCAAGGGCGGGCTGAAGCGCATTGGGAAAGCAGTCATCAAGATTACGCCCGCCGCGCGACAGGTCTCAATCATGGCGCGGGCGTCTGCGCGGTTGGTCGCCAGCGGCTTCTCGCACAAAACATGCGCGCCGGCCTGCGCCGCCATTTCGACCAAAGCGCGATGGCGGCTGTTTTCTGAACAGACCAGCACGCCGTCCGGACCGGCGTCGAGCAGCGCCGCATAGCTGGGAAACAAACGGGTCTCATACAGGTCGGCAAAATGGCGTCCGCGCGCCAAATCTTCATCGGCGATGCCTATCATCTCGACGCCGGGTATGGCGCGCAGGTTATGGATGTAGGCTTCGGCATGTAGGTGGGCAAAGCTCATAATGCCAATTTTCATGATAGCGCCTCCTGTTCCACTTCCGGCAGCAGCGGGAGCGCAATGGGCTGGCCGGTTTGGGCCGACTCAACGGCCGCCAGCGCAATTTGTAAAGCCGCCAATCCGTCCGCGCCCGTGATGGGAACGGCCGTTTCCCCCACTAAACTCGCGTAAAAAGCTTTGATCTGGGTCGTATACGGGTCTTCGGCCAGCGGACTGCGCGGTAGGGGCACGTCGGGAATCTCTTCATCAGTCTGGTGCAGATGCAAGCCAATCGCGGCCGTGCTGCTGGAATCAAACTGAATCAGACCATTCGAGCCGGCAATCTCAAAGCGCGTACGGAAAAGCGGCGGTGGATATGCCCAGGAACCTTCAATATGCGAAATTGCGCCGCTGCGATGGGTGAGAATCGCCAGACCGTGGTCAACTTTGGCGTCAGGATGCTGGCTGCTGATTTTTTTGGCGTATACGGTCGTCACATCCCCCGCTGCCCAACGCGCAAAATCCATATCATGGATCATCAGGTCCAGCATCATGCCGCCCGATTTCTCAAAATCGACAAACCAGTTATCGACCGCTTTCTTGGGCTGAAATGTGCCGCGCGTAAAACGCAAAACGGCCGGAGCGCCAATCGCGCCGGCGCTGATCTGTGCTTTTGCGCGGGCATATTCGGGGAAAAAGCGCACCACGTGCGCAACAATCAGCTTCACGCCCGCTTTTTGGCAGGCGGCAATCATGGCCTGCCCTTCTGCCAGGGTGCGCGCCAGCGGTTTTTCACAGACGATATCTTTTCCGGCCGCGGCCGCAGCCAGCACGATTTCAGCGTGGCGATGGGTTGGCGCGCAAACATCAACCACATCCACTTCCGCCAGCATGCTCTCCAAATCGGGAAACACAACCGTTTTGTACTGCGCCGCGAGAGAAACGGCCGTTTTCGTATCCTTTGACACAAAACCGGCAATCACTGCGTCAGTCGCCGCCCACGCCGCCGCATGGGCGCTGCCCATAAATCCGGTACCAACAATGCCCACACGCATAAAACCAATCTCCTTTTTCAGTTATTTAATCGCGCCGGTTGTGATGCCGCGAATGAGCTGGCGTGAAAAAATGACGTACAGAATCAAGACCGGGATCATCGCCAACGTCAAAGAGGCCAGAACGGCATTCCAATCGCTGACAAATTGCCCCAAAAACTGCTGTGCGCCCAGCGTGACGGTTTTTGTCGCTTCGCCCGGCGCCAAAATAAGCGGAAACCAGAGATCATTCCAGATTGGAATCATCACAAACACCGCCACGGTCGCCACGGCAGGGCGCACCATCGGCAAAACCAGGCCGAAGATGCGGTATTCACTGGCGCCGTCAACACGCGCCGCTTCTTTCAGCTCGCGCGGCACCTGGCGCATAAAATTTTGCAGCACAAATATGGTAAGCGGCAGCCCCTGGGCCGTATACACCAGAATTAAAGCTGTGAGCGAATTGACCAATCCGGCCGCGGCTACCAGCCGTAAAATACCAATCGTGCCCAGGCGAATCGGGATCATAATGCCAAGCGCCAGATAAAGTCCCAGGATCGTATTGCCCCGGAAATCATATTCCGCCAGCGCAAAGGCGGCCATCGCGCCAAACAGCAAGATCAGCACGATTGATACGACTGTCACCACCAGGCTGTTCTTAAAATAGAGTGCAAAACTGGCGCGCTCCCAAACGGTGGCGTACCCTTCGAGGCTGAATGTTTCTGCAGTAGGGAAAGCCAGCGGATCGCGAAAAATCGCTTTACGCGCCTTAAAGGAGTTCATGATGACAAGGATAATAGGAAATAGGGCAACGGCCGTATACACCAACAACGCCAGATGCGGTAAAAACGATTCACTAAACCGATAACGAAGTGTGGAAACATTCATAATTTTTTAATCTTCAAGAATTTTCTGCGGTGTACCTAAACTTCATATGTCATAATGCGACGCTGCCACCCAACCAGGTATATCAACACGCCAAACAAAATAATCAGCAGCATCATGGCTGCCACAGTGGCGCCCATGGCCGCATTTCCAAGCTGTAGTTGCTGTCCAAAAAAGGTGCGGAAGAACAGCGTGCCCATAATGTCGGTGGAAAAATTAGGACCGGCCAAAGCCCCTTTTACCGTATAAATCAAATCAAAGGCGTTAAAATTGCCGACAAAAGTCAAGATTGCCACAATACCCACCGTTGGTAAAATCAGCGGAAACTTGACGCGCCAAAATACAGTCCAGGAATTGGCGCCGTCTACATATGCCGCCTCAATCAGTTCATCGGGAATACTGATCAGCGCTGCATAAAACAGCATGAGCGGGATGCCCACAAACTGCCACACCGAAATTAGAGAAAGCGTGTTTAGGGCGGTCGTCTCAAGCCCTAACCAGGGCTGAAAAAGATGACCGAGGCTGAAAAAATTCAGAAAACTTTCGGCAATTCCCCACAGTGGGCTCAGAATTAACTGCCAGATAAAACCGACAATCACAACCGAAAGGATGGTGGGAATGAACAACATGGTGCGATAAGCGCCAACCCAGCGCAGCGTGCGCCGGCTCAATAGCGCCGCCAAAAACAGCGCAATTGAATTTTGTACAACCATGTGAATCATGAAAAAAATAACGTTGTTTTTGAGCGCGCCCCAAAAACGCACTGACCACAGCGGATCGGTTAACAGGGTGACATAATTCTGGAAACCAACAAAAGCACGCGTATCGTTTTCCAAAAAACTCAAACGCAATGAATCTACCAAAGGATAAATCATGAAGACGGTATACACAATCACCGCCGGCGCTAAAAATACAATTATGTGGGTTGGGAAAGGCTTGCGTTTGCGTGATTTTCCCGCTTGCATCACGACCCTCCTTCTATGATAAAGAGATAAAGAAAATGAAAGTAGGGGCAGACCTGTGTGTCTGCCCTGGATTAGAGCACATACATGGGTGCGCCCCTACCGTTGTCTAAAATCCAATCAAATCGCTTTACAGATTAGGTAAACCGCAGAAAGTATTGGGAAATGCCAAAGGACTTGAACTGCGGTTTCCTTGAGGAATCGGCAACGTCTAGAGCGATTCTAATTTTGAAATATTGTTGCCGATTACCTAGGTAAACCGCAGAAAGTATTGGGAAATGCCAAAGGACTTGAACTGCGGTTTCCTTGAGGAATCGGCAACGTCTAGAGCGATTCTATTTTAGAAGTACTGTTGCCGATTACCTAAACAAATGTTATGGCGTATACCAGGCATCCAGCCCATCTTGAATCTGCTGGGCTGCTTCTTGAGCAGTGATGTCGCCGTTGATGACCTGCGCGCT
The DNA here is from genome assembly GCA_963701435.1 of uncultured Chloroflexia bacterium. Taxonomy (GTDB): domain Bacteria; phylum Chloroflexota; class Anaerolineae; order Promineifilales; family Promineifilaceae; genus JAACFF01. Next base: position 241,898 of record CAVPAL010000010.1, read on the forward strand.
TACGCGCCACAGCTCATTTTCCAGGTTCGGCTCGCCGCGCGAAAGAATCTGGTATGAGTTCCGAATGGTGGAATCACACTCACTGCGCCAGCTCAAGAACTCTTGCGCCAGCGGATCGTCCAAAGAGACGTCGACATCAGCCAGCGAGAAGAAACCGGGCAGCGAATTGCTGTAGAGGTCAGCGAATTCGGCCGACGCCACCCAACTCAGGAACGCTTCTGCCGCTGCCGGATTCTCGGTGGACGGATTCATGCCAATCGCAATGTCGGTATGGTCGCTGATGTAGCAGGGATCGCCTGCATTGGCGACCGGCGGTTTGAAAGCGCCCATCGCAAAATCGGCCTGGTCATTGAACAAGGAAATGTCCCAGGAACCGGCCGGATAAATGCCTGCCAGACCCAAAGTAAAGAAGTTTTGCGAATCAGGATAGGTTTGGGCCTGATAGCCGGCGGGCATGTAAGGTCCCCATTGGGCCAATTGGTCCCAGACCGCCACGTATTCAGGATCAGTGAATTTGCCCTCGCCGCTGATGAGCGCGAGACGGCCGTCTTCACCGGCCCAATAGTTGGGGCCAATATTTTGGAAACCCATCGTGGCTGCTTCCCACTGATCGGCCGTGCCTATGTCCAGCGGCGTGTAGCCGCCTTCCTGGAGCGCATCCATTACCGCAAAGAATTCTTCCACCGTGGCCGGCTCTTCCAGACCTAATTCAGCAAAGGCGTCGGCGTTATAGATGAATCCATGAATCACGGATGCCATCGGTACGCAAAAGACATCAGAGCCATCGTCGGTGATCCAGGCGCTCTTGGCCACGGAGCCAAAGTTTTCCATACCCGGCAGATCGTTGAGAGAGGCCAGGTTTCCTTGATCAAACAAAGCCAGGGAACGATCAAACGGGCGGCAGGTAATCAGGTCGCCGGCCGTGCCGCCTTCCAGGCGCGTGTTCAATGCGCCGTCATATTCGGTGGGCGCTGTGGGCGCAAAGGTTATTTCAATGTTCGGGTATTGGGCATTGAAAGCGGGAATGATCACATCTTCCCAGATGGTCAGGTCATCGTTGCGCCAGCTTTCAATCACGAGCGCACCGGACAGCTCCGTATCGCCGGCTGCTTCTGCATCGGCAACGGCCGCTTCCGCCACATCACTCGCTTCACTGCCAGGCGTATACCAGGCGTCTAACCCATCTTGAATCTGCTGGGCTGCTTCTTCAGCAGTGATGTCGCCGTTGATGACCTGCGCGCTTACGCGCCACAGCTCATTTTCCAGGTTCGGCTCGCCGCGCGAAAGAATCTGGTATGAATTCCGAATGGTGGAATCACACTCACTGCGCCAGCTCAAGAACTCTTGCGCCAGCGGATCGTCCAAAGAGACGTCGACATCAGCCAGCGAGAAGAAACCGGGCAGCGAATTGCTGTACAGGTCAGCAAATTCAGCCGAAGCCACCCAGTTCAGGAAGGTTTCCGCCGCTTCGGGATTTGGCGTGTCGGCGTTCATGCCGATGGCAATGTCGGTATGGTCGCTGATGTAACAGGGGTCGCCCGCATTGGCGACCGGCGGTTTAAAGGCGCCCATGGCGAAGTCGGCCTGGTCGTTGAATAAGGAAATGTCCCAGGAACCAGCGGGGTAAATCGCGCTGTCACCCAGGGTAAAGAGGTTCTGTGAGTCAGGATAGGTTTGAGCCTGGAAGCCGCCGGGCATGTATGCGCCCCATTGGGCCAATTGGTCCCAGACCGCCACGTATTCAGGATCGGTGAATTTGCCCTCGCCGCTGATGAGCGCGAGACGGCCGTCTTCACCGGCCCAATAGTTGGGGCCAATATTTTGGAAACCCATCGTGGCTGCTTCCCACTGATCGGCCGTACCTATGTCCAGCGGCGTGTAGCCGGCGGCCTGAATTGCATCCAGGGCCGCAAAAAATTCTTCAACCGTTTCCGGTTCTGCAACGCCGACCTCATTAAAAATGTCAGCGTTGTAGATGAAACCATGAATCACGGATGCCATCGGTACGCAAAAGACGTCAGAACCATCGTCGGTGATCCAGGCGCTTTTGGCCACCGAGCCAAAGTTAGCCATACCGGGTAAATCGTTGAGAGAGGCCAGGTTTCCTTGATCGAACAAAGCCAGTGAACGGTCAAACGGGCGGCAGGTAATCAGATCGCCGGCCGTTCCGCCTTCCAGGCGTGTGTTCAATGCGCCGTCATATTCGGTGGGCGCTGTCGGTGAAAAAACAATCTCAATATTGGGGTATTCGGCATTGAAGGCGGGAATAATCACATCTTCCCAGATTGTCAGGTCGTCATTGCGCCAGCTTTCTATCGTCAGGGTAACCATTTCATCGCTGGCAGCGGCTTCTTCTGTGGTCTCTTCAGCGGCGGGCGCTTCCTCGACGGCGGCCTCATCCGCAGGCGCGGCCTCTTCCGGTTCAGCCGGAGCAGTGTCGGTTCCACCACCACCGCAGGCCGCCAAGAGCAGCCCTAAAATTACAAGCAATAACCAGATTTTTTTGTGCATTATTTTTATTCTCCTCAAATGACGTTTATAGGGTCGTTAATATGGTTGGATGTCAGTTTTCATCCGCAATTATAGCTGAAGATGGTGCGGAAAAAACACCAACCACCAGCCAAAGTGGCTGGCTGAAAATTATCTGCTGTTTATTAATATCTGCGTCACCTCCTTTGATATAGACATTAAGATAATGATTTTGTTTGTAGTAACCGCATTGGCGGTGGGCGATCCGGAGATCGCAGACGACGCCTAAATGACGCCTAGTTCCTGTTTCATTAGCAAGGCGGCGCAACCCAAAAGCACAATATCTGCCTCCAGATTCGATTCTCTGATGGTTGTACCTGCAAAAAGCACGGGCAAAACCCGGCGCTGCGCTTCTTGCTGAATAGCTTGCCAAAACGGCTCGCCAAATTGATTGAGGCGTCCTGATAAAACAATGTTCTGGATGTTTAATGTGGTGATTAAGTGGGCGATTACGGCGCCCAAATGGCGGCCGGCCGTGACGATCAGATTTGATAATTGGGGCTGGTCTTGGGAAACGGCCGTTACAAAATCCTCCCAACCAAACTGCCCATGCGTTAATGCGCGCGCGCGGGCAAGCAAAACGCGCGTGCTAATTTCTGATTCAAGCGTCACCAGGCTGGAATCCGCTTGCCCAACAATTAAATGTCCAATTTCTCCCGCGCCAAATCCATCCCCATAAAATGATTCCCCATTGATCACAATGCCAGAACCCACGCCCTGCCCCATTTTGATCAAGAGCAGATGGCGGCTGGCGTGCGGCTTGCCAAAGCTGTATTCACCCAACGCCGCCGCCTGGCTGTCGTTGGTCAGATAAATCGGAAGCTCAGTAAACGCTTGCAGGATTTTTTTAATCGGGACATCCTGCCAGTCAAGATTGTTAGCCAGGCGTACAATGCCCTTCTCCGGCTGGATGATACCGGGTGTGCCGATGCCAATCCCCAAAACCGGCGTCGAACAGGCGGACAAAAGCTGCTGAACCAGATCGCGTACAACCTGGATGGCTATTTCCCCAAACAAATCTTCAGCAGGCAGGGTGATGCGCTCAACAATTGCGCCGCGCATATCAATTAAAGCGCCGCGGAATATTTGATTGCCCAGATCAATACATAGAATATGGCGCGCCTGTGCATTAAATTGCAGCAGAATAGGCCGCTTGCCGCCGGCGGATGGCCCCATGCCGCCTTCTTCAACAAGACCTTCGCGCATTAAGGGGCGCACGATGGCGGATACGCTGGGGGGCGTCAGGTGGGTTGCGCGGGCAATGTCGGCGCGGCTAATTCCCTGGGCGTCATAAATTTGCCGTAAGACCAGTTGCGTATTGTGCCGTTTGATCTGATAGCGTGTCGCCTTTTTGGTATGCATTGAAGTTGCCCGTACTTTGCGCGGAAAGTGAAATCAGTTTATTAAGTTAGTTAACTAAGGATTTAGAGTATATAGTTACGAACTCACCCTGTCAAACATCCGTTGAATTCTGTTCGGCTATAATGCCATCCTGGCGCAGCAAATACGCAATATCAACCTCAATAAACGCGCGGATGGTAACACGTTTCACAGCGACTATTTTGTGGTTTTTACAAGTGATCAAGTTATTATTTAAAATGTTTTTAATAGTTGTACCAAAGAGCGTGGCTTGATAGAGACAATTTGCTGCCAAACAGAGATTTGACAGCAAATTATCGTATCATACTGTCCACAAGAAGGATGAGGATGAATCAGGAACAATTAACACAAGATGTCCGCCATTATTATGATGGCCAGAAAATTGACAGAAATTTTTTGTTAGGCGAGGATACGGGGATTATTAACCATCATTTTGGCATTGGAGACTATAACCACGCAGACTTTGATGGTTCGCAGCGACAGATTACAAAAATACTAAATCTGTTGGAACTCAATCAGATTGATACATTGGCCTCCTTTATGGGAGAAGTGCGAAGCGATCATAAAATTTTAGACGCAGGATGCGGCCGGGGTGGAACAACATTCTACCTGGTTGACCGTTTTGGGGCGTCTGTCGATGGCATTACCATTTCCCCATATCAATATGAATTTGCGGCTGAATTGGCAAAGACAAAAGGGTTAACCGCACAAGCCCGGTATCATTTAATGAATTACCTGGAACTGTCGTTTGACGATAATGTTTTTGATCACGTCATCACAAATGAAACGACACAATATACTTATGATCTCACCCAGCTTTTTGGCGGTTTTGCCAGAGTCTTAAAGCCCCTCGGCAGATACACAATTGCCACATGGTGCCTGAACCCGGACTTTCCTGATTCAAGTTGGGCCCAATTAATTAATGAAAATTATGGAACAACGATGCATACGATTGATTCCTATGTGAGGTGTTTGGAAAGAACCGGCTTCACAAATATCATCAAAACAGATTTTACGGAAATGGCTTTGCCTTATTGGGAACTTCGTGATCATTGGGATGAGAAATCCGGAGTAGAACGGCCGTTTATCGCAGGGCATACAAGCGGTGAAGTTTTGTATTATTTTGTAACGGCCGTAAATGGATCAAAATCTGCCTAAAAGACTGATTTTTTACAAGCCAAGCACAATTTTGCGGATTTGTTATGCGTCATATTCTTCACCACGCATTTCTAAGTAAACTGTGGAAAGTATATTGAATTCCTGCTAAACGAAATCTGGGAATTCCTCAAGGAAACCGCAAATTTCCAACTCCTCTTATTTTCAAGGATTTTCTGCGATTTACCTAACCTAAATGACGCCTAGTTATGTATGAGCCGAGGTGGGACCGACTCAGTGTAACCTGGAAAATTATAATTAGGCCACATCGGACTATCCTGAAGCAGGCTCCCATAGCAGTGTCTTCAACTACCTTTTGGCCTATGATAAGAATGACAACCGCACCGTGTTCGGTTACACTAATCTTATGCTGTCTACCGATGATTTCTATGCGTATTTACCCTTCCTGCGCCACAAAAGGGCGCACGCCTTAGAAGCGCCATCCGCTGTTCTTTTGAAGCCAGGAGCGCCACTTGCAGGGTGAAGAAAAAGATCGGCCATATCGGCGTATCTTCGAAGCTGCTGGCGACGGGTTGATCCTCAACGATCTCGAAACCAGTCTGATAGTCGAGGCCAACCCCGTAGCCAGCGCTATGCACGGCTATACTCGCGAGGAGTTCATCGGACTGGACCCAATCACCTATATTCGACCCGATAGTAAAGTTCAATTCACCAAGTGGGTAGAGGCAGTTCAATCCGGTAACGTGTTTGAAGTGACAGTGACCCATGTACGCCGGGATGGAACGCCGTTTACCGTTGAGGTACACGGTACAGGGTGTACTTATCAGGATCGGCCGTGCCTCCTGAGTGTCGTCCGCGATGTCAGCGCACGGGTTCAGGCTGAGCGGCTGCTCCGGCAGCAGATGGCGGCCCGCGCGCGCGAGCAGTCCACCCTTTTGGAAATCTCCCAAACGTTGACCTCCACCCTGGAACTCAAACCGGGTTTGATCCTCGACCAATTGCGGGTGATTATCGCGTACACCCACGCCGTGCTCTTTGCGTTGGAAGAATTAGATCTGGTCGCCCTGGCCGTGCGCGGGCCACAGCGGCTGGAACAAGCAATGCCCTTCCGTATCCGCATGGACGATTCGCATACCCGGGCGGCACTGTTAAACGAACACCAGCCCCAGCGAATCGCCGATGTGTGGAGCGCCGAACCGGCGGCGCTGCTGCTGCGATCGATCGTGAACGATCAGGCCGCTGTCCTGTTAGAGGGGGTGAAGGCCTGGATGTGGGTCCCCCTGGCGGTTACGGGCCGGGTAATCGGAGGAATAGGCATAGCCCATACTGAACCAGACTCTTTCACGATTCACCAGGCCAACCTGGCCCTGACGATGGCCAACCAGGCAGCCATTACGATGGTCAACGCCCAACTATACGAACAGGCTCAAGCCCTCGCCACGCTGCAGGAACGACAGCGCCTGGCGCAAAACCTGCACGATGCCGTCAACCAGTCGCTTTTCTCAGCCGGCCTGATCGCTGAAGTGCTGCCGCGCCTCTGGGAGCGGAACCCCGATCAGGTGTGGCGTTCACTCGAAGACCTGCGCCGCTTAACCCGCGGCGCGCTGGCCGAAATGCGCGGGCTGCTGGCCGAGCTGCGGCCCCAGGTCCTGATTGACAGCGAATTGGGCGACCTGCTGCGCCAGTTGGGCAACGCCTTCACCGGCCGGACAAACATCCCTGTTGTGGTGACCGTGTCGGGCCAAGGGAACCTACCGGCCAATGTGCAGGTTGCATTCTATCGCCTGTGCCAGGAAGCATTCAACAATATCGCCAAACATGCCAGGGCCAACCAAGTGACAATCCACCTGCAATTCGAGGCTGATACCGTCGAATTGCATCTCCGCGACGATGGACGAGGCTTTGACTCGGAGCAAATACCGTCGGGCCATTATGGCTTGAGCATGATGCGCGAGCGCGCTGAAGCTGTGGGCGCTCAGCTAATCATTACGAGCGGGCCAGGTAACGGCACGGAAATTGTCGTCCGCTGGGTGGAAAGTGAGGAACAAAAAGGCCTATGAACACCTCCCCACCGATTCGCGTGATGCTCGTCGATGATCATACGATGGTCCGCCGGGGACTGGCGACCTTCTTGCAGGTCTTTGACGACCTGGAACTGGCCGGCGAGGCAGCCGACGGCGACGAAGCGATCCAGCTCTGTGCCCGCCTCTTGCCTGACGTCGTGCTCATGGATTTGTCCATGCCGGATATGGATGGCGTGACCGCCACACGCGTCATTCGCCAGCGTTTTCCCAAGGTGCAGGTGCTCGCCCTGACCAGTTTCAAAGACGAAGAGCTGGTCCAGAACGCGCTGCAGGCCGGAGCCATCGGTTACTTGCTCAAGGACGTGACAGCCGACGAACTGGCCCAGGCCATCCGCGCCGCCCACAGCGGCCGGGCCACCCTCTCGCCGGCGGCCGTCCAGGCCATGGTCCACGGCGCCACCCAACCGCCGACGCCCGGCCACGACCTGACGAAGCGCGAGCGTGAAGTGCTGGCCTTGATGGTCGAAGGTTTGAACAACACCGAGATCGCCGCAAAGCTGGTCGTCAGCCCGTCTACGATCAAATCCCACGTCAGCCACATCCTGCGCAAGTTGGATGTCGCCAGCCGCACGGAAGCCGCCGCGCTGGCTGTGCGCCAGCACCTCGTTGACTAAACGGCCGTTCGCAAAGCCGCCTCATCGCCAATCATTTATCCCCCAAGTGGCGGATTCAAATACTCCCTAACTGACCGATGTCGTTGGGAAGCCTTCCTTATATGATTGAATCATAGGCCAACGTCATTTATCGGCGGTTGCACACGGTGCCTGCTTGCTTTGATGTTGTGAACAAGAAAAGGAAGAAAGATGGGAAAGTCAGAAATAACATTCCACAACAAGACAGAAATACGGGTGCAGGCGCAAATATTCGCGGGACGCACGCTTATCAGCACCAGTGTCGTAGACCCTGGTGAGATTTGTATCTTACCAGCTAAGTCATTGGGCTATGATATCTTCTTCAAAAACGGTGCTACCGGGTGGGAAATTGCGCGCAAATTGGGCAGCGATGCTAATACTTTTACGCTGAGCCAAAATAAGAGGCGGTACACCTTGCATGAAGCGAAAGAAAACAAACCACTTGATTCAGTCACGAAGTCCGAGTTAGCTGTCAAACGTTCAACGAAATAAGGTGAAAGTAATGTTTCTAAAATTCGAGGAATGGCTCATTATCCAACAAACCCGCGAAGATCTCATCGGTGATCTGGCTCGTGTTCTGAGTACGCAGAATGCCGATCATAAATCCTCAAGGGGCAGGCCCGATGAACATAAAAGCTGGGTTGATATCGTTATTAGAATCGCTGAACCAGGATACATCCCCGTTTTTAACGACGCCTGGCAAGAATTTGTTTTGGCAAGGCAAGCGGCAAAAGACTCCCTGGATTAATTCCGGTTCCTTAAGAACGGCCGTTCCGGTATCAGCTTCCCCACATCCTCGCGCCTGTACAGATATCCTCCAACTGGTGGAGCTAAAAATCCCCTGACCAGCCGATGACACCAGGGGACTGCCGAAGGTATGATTAACTTATGACTAGTGTATTAGTAGCTGCTCCCCAACCTGATGTACGCGCAGCCCTCCGGTTACTGCTGTTGGATTTAGACATGGCGGTAGTCGGTGAAGCGGCCGACTGGCCCACCACCTTAGCCCTTGCCCCAGAAACTGGGGCAGACATGTTGCTAGTGGATTGGGAATTAATCCCCCTAGACTCCGGCAACACCCTGACCCAACTGCGGGCAGCCTGTCCGGCCACCGTCGTCATTGTCCTCATCAGCCAACTGGACGCCCGCCAACAGGCGGCGCTCTCCGTCGGGGCAGATGCCTTTATCAGCAAAGGCGAGATGCCGGACCGGGTAGCTGAACGCCTGCAAGCGGCCGCTGATGGCATTCGTTTGGTATGAGATCCCATTTTTCGTTTTGAGCGTCGCCGCGCTAATGATTGACAAAGGAGAAATACGATGCAAGCCAACAATACAGGTATTCGACAAAGTTTTATAGATTTTCGATAAAGGTGGAGTAACGCAAAACTGAAGAAATCAGTTGTCTTCTGGATCGCCATTGGCGCGATCGTTCTCACTCTTTTTCTCGGCTTTACTCAAGGTGGCTGGACAACGGGTGGGGCTGCCGGTTATATGGCCGAAGTATCGGCTCAAAGTGCCGTCATCGAGCGCTTGGCGCCGATTTGCGTTGCCCAGTTCAATGCCGATGCCGATTCGGTGGTGAGTCTTGAGGAGCTGAAGGCCATAAATTCCTCTTCCAGACGCACCGTTTATGTAACAGAACAAGGCTGAGTTACGATGCCTGACGAGTCAGCTCCCGATAAACAGGCTGCTCCTGCTCGCCGTACGCACAAAACCAAAGACGATTTTTTGCGATGGCTGAGAAAGCAGGAAGCGCGCAAAATGCAGACGCCAGAAGAAAAGACACTCAATCCGCCTGTGCGGCGGCGCAAGCATTAATGGCTTGAATTGATGATGCTGGCGCAGCCCGTTAGTACAACCATTTTAATAATACAAAACAATTAAACAGGGTTTAATCATAAGGAGAAATAATCATGAGCAAAGGCCAGGACAGTAAAAAAAAGGACAATAATAAACCAAAAAAAACCGCAAAGGAAAAAAAGCAGGCTAAAAGGGAAAAAAGAGAGCAAAAAGAGAAAAGGGGAATCCCTGAAATTCTTGATTCATGAATCAAACTGAAGCATTACAGGTGAAAAAAGCCTATGATGACATCGTTTGTTTGCTCAACCAAATCAAAGACAAAAAGAAAACTCCGTTAATCCTCCATGGTGAAGAATTCCTGAAATTTTTTTCCAGAGGCACAGCATTTATCACCTTCAGTTATGGAAAATAACACAATAACCTATTCAGAGGTCAACCGGATTGGCTTCATCGGTAACTATTTACCGCGCCAATGTGGTATTGCTACTTTTACCACCGACCTGTGTGAAGCTATCGCCACCGAATATCGTGACAAAACCTGTATTGCTTTACCTGTCAATGATAACAAAGCGGGATACCCTTATCCGCCTCGCGTTCGGTTTGAATTGGTAGAGAAAAATATTGACTCTTATCGTCGCGCTGCCGACTTCCTCAATATTAACAGCGTCGACGTGGTCTGCATGCAACACGAATATGGCATCTACGGAGGGCCTGCGGGCAGCCACATTTTGGCCTTGCTGCGTGAATTGCGTAGGCCCATTGTTACCACCTTCCACACCATTTTGCGGGAACCCAATCCTACTCAGCACCGGGTGCTGCAAGAAGTTGCCGCCCTGTCTGACCGGATGGTGACTATGAGTCAACGCGGCGTGGAATTCTTGCAAGAGGTCTATGGCGTCCTGCCGGAGAAGATCGATTTCATTCCCCACGGTATTCCTGATGTCTCCTTTGTTGATCCCAGCTTCCACAAAGACCTATTTGGTGTTGAGGGCAAAATGGTTTTACTCAGCTTTGGTTTGCTCTCGGCTAACAAAGGGATCGAAACAGTCATTGCTGCGCTGCCCGCCATTGTGGCTCGCAACCCGAACGTTGTATACATTATTGTGGGAGCGACCCATCCCCATGTTTTGCGTCAGGAGGGTGAAACGTACCGCTTGTCGCTGCAACGGTTGGCCCAGGAACTAGGCGTAGGTGGGAACGTCATTTTCTACAACCGATTTGTCAGCCTGGAAGAACTCATTCAGTATTGATGATAATGCCCGCGCCTTGATTGTCAGCACACATCTGGCGGAGTTGGAGTTGGGGAATGGTCAATCGTTAACCCTGGCATCGCGTTATCTTGCTTTTATCAGCTATGCATTCAATCAGGAAAACGGCCGTTTTCGCAACTTCATGGATTACCAGCGTAACTGGCTGGAAGACAGCGGCTCAGAGGACAGTCACGGCCGTACCTTGTGGGCTTTGGGCACCGTCTTGGGCCGCTCAAACACGATAGCCTTGCAGAGCATGGCCGGCTCGTTGTTTGAGCAAGCCTTGCCCCTCATTCTGGAAACGACCAGCCCGCGAGCTTGGGCCTTCACACTTGTCGGCATCCACGAATATTTGCGGCGGTTTGATGGAGACAGCCGCGCCAGCTACGTGCGCGATGAATTAGCAGGACGCTTGCTCTCCTTGTACCAAAACACCCGCTCTGACGACTGGCGCTGGTATGAAGCAGAATTAAGCTATTGTAATGGTGTATTGTCACAAGCGATGCTGATGTGCGGCCAATGGATTCCAAATCAGACCATGACCGAAGTTGGGCTAGAGTCGCTCACCTGGTTGGCCGAATTGCAGCATGCCGATGCGGCTGGGGGGCATTTTGTGCCCATTGGTTCTAACGGCTTTTACCAGCGGCATGGTGAACGAGCCAGGTTCGATCAACAGCCGGTTGAAGCGCAGACGATGGTTTCTGCTTGTTTAGAAGCTTATCGCAGCACCGGTGACGAGCGCTGGCGGACAGAGGCCCGGCATGCCTTTGAATGGTTTTTGGGGCGTAATGACTTAAATCTGCCCCTTTACGATCCAACCACGGGGGGCTGCCGCGATGGCCTCCATCCTGATCGACCCAATGAAAATCAAGGTGCGGAGTCGACGCTGGCTTTTCTCCAAACCTTGTTGGAACTGCGTCTGGCTGGAAATCTTTTAACACCAATGGAAATCGAAACATAATGCACCAACAATACCCTGAACTTTTTCGTCGTCATAAACTCAATCCTATCCTGACCGCCGCTGACTGGCCTTATCCGGTCCATACTGTATTTAACCCGGCCGCTACGCTGCTGCCCGATGGCACGACGCTGCTCCTGTGCCGCGTCGAAGACAGGCGAGGACTTTCCCATTTGTGCGCGGCTCGTTCCGCCAATGGCGTGGATGAGTGGCAGATTGATCACCAACCCACCTTCGTACCCAATCCGGAACAGTTCCCGGAAGAATTGTGGGGCATTGAAGACCCACGTATTACGTTTGTTCCTGAATTAGGTCGTTATGTCATTGTCTATACAGCATTTACCCGTGATGGTCCCGGCGTGGCACTGGCCTTAACAGAAGATTTTCACCACTTTGAGCGTTTTGGGTTGATTATGTCCCCTGATGACAAAGATGCGGCACTGCTGCCGCATCGGATTGGCGGCCATTGGGCCATGATTCATCGCCCTGTAAGTTCTGCCCGTGCCCATATGTGGATCTCTTATTCGGCTGACCTGCGGCACTGGGGCAGCGACAAGCTAATGATGGAAGCCCGGCGCGGAGCGTGGTGGGATGCTAATAAAATCGGTCTGTCGCCGCCACCTATCGAAACCGCACAGGGGTGGCTGGTGATTTATCACGGTGTCCGGCAAACGGCGGCAGGTGCGCTTTATCGACTGGGGCTGGCGCTGTTTGATTTAGAAACACCGGAGCGCTGTCTCAAACGCGGCGACGAGTGGGTCTTCGGCCCGGAGGAACCGTATGAGCTGCAAGGGGATGTAGATAATGTCGCCTTTCCCTGTGGATACACAACTGCTTCTGATGGCGACACAATTCATCTGTACTATGGCGCGGCAGATACAAGTATTGGGCTGGCCACGGGTAGTATTCAGATGATGTTGGCGTGGCTGGATCAGCACGGATAAGAATGAAGTGTTGTCAGCATTGACTGGAACCGTTTCGACGTGGAACAGTTTCGTAACGCGAGCATTGACTAGTTCCGATATGGTTAACATAAAGAAAAAAGATGACAGAAATATCATTTGAGAACAAAGCAGAGATATGGGTGCAGGCGCAAATATTTACAGAGAGCCTACTTGTGAGTAGGTGTATGGTTGATCCTGGTGAAATTAATACGCTGCCAGTCGAATCGGCACTGTAAGATATCTATCTGAAAAACAGCATCACCGGTTGGCGAGTTGCCTAAAAATTGGCCATGGTTTAGCAACCTGCCTACTTTCCGATCTGTTAACTTTTGCCTTGCATTAATGATGCTGTTTCATAATAAGGGTTAACGCTCAAGTGAAATAATGCCCTTTTCCAGCGCCACGGTAACGGCAGATGTACGATCGCCGACGCCCAATTTGTTGAAGATATGGATGAGGTGGGTTTTCACGGTGGCGGTGCTGATATGGAGTTCTTTGCCAATGACTCTGTTGCTGCTGCCGCGCGCCACCAATTGCAGCACCTCAATTTCGCGCGCGCTCAAATTTTCTTCGGCCGGCGCGCGCATGCGCGTCATCAGGCGGGCGGCCACGGTAGGCCCCAGAATGGATTCACCGCGCGCCGCTCCTCGAATAGCGCGGAATAACTCCTCACGCGGCGTGTCTTTGAGCAGATAACCGGTCGCGCCCGCTTCGATAGCGCGCACAATATCGGCGTCGCTGTCGTAGGTGGTGAGCACAAGCAGATTGGCGGACGGCCGTTTCTGTTTTATCGCCACAATCGCCCCCACGCCATCCAGACCGGGCATACGCAAATCCATCAGTACCACATCAGGCTGTAAAGAGGCGTCTAGCTGAACGGCCGTTTCGCCATCCGCCGCCATCCCAACCACGTCAAAATCCGGCTGGCCCGCGAGCATGCCCGCCAACCCCTCCCGCACAACAGGATGATCGTCAACAATTAGTATGCCAATTTTTTCCATAAGATTATTTATCCGCGTCTATCGGAATGGAAACGACCAATGTGGCGCCTTCACCCGGCTCGCTTTCGATTAAAGCTGAACCGCCAAACTGAGCCACCCGTTCCTGCATTGCCTTCAAACCAAACCCGCCTGCAAAAGAGGATGGTTCGGCGCCGTTCAGGCCAACGCCATCATCTTGAATATCCAATATTACCAGTTCAGGCATGTAGGAAAGCGTTATACATACTTCGCCGGCCTGGGCATGTTTGCGAATGTTATTCAACGCTTCTTGCGCTGCACGCAGCAAGATCACTTCAACATCAGGATGCAGATCAGCGGGCTCGCCGGTGGCATTGAGATCGACCGGAATACCGCTTGCATCTGACCAACGCGCGGAGGCGCGCTCAATTGCGTGCAGCAGAGAGTGCTGCTCTAACAAATCAGGCCGCAAATCTTCCACGACACGCCGCGCCTGATCCAGACTCGTGCGCGCTGTACGGCGCGCCTGGTCGAGATGCTTTTGTAACGTCGTCAGATCATCAGGCAGCGCCTGCTCGGCCGCTTCTAGAAGCATCACAATACTGGTAAAACCCTGCGCCAGGGTATCATGGATCTCGCGCGCCAGTCTCTGCCGCTCTTCCAGCACGCCTTCGCGCCGCTCGGCAGCGGCCAGTTCAGCCTGCGCAGCTTCCAACTGCTCGATTAACTCCCGTCGCCGGGTGCTTTGATTAATGATGGCCGAAATCCAGACGCCCAGGATAATGCCGGCCGCGCCCATAGAGAAGAAAACCCAGAAAAGAGGATTTCCAAAGGAAAGCGCAGCATCTGAATCGCCGGTTTGCTCGATGATGATGGCGGCAGTGAGCAAAATCGTGGCAAAAATAGCGTAACGCAAAGGTAGGTGGCGGAATATCTGGCTGAATAGACCCAAAAGGACAAAGTAATAAGCCGGGGAAAAATTAACCAAGATGAACCAAAGCAGAATGTCGCCTAAGATAACGATAAGACGGGGTAACGGCCGTTCCTCCCAATCCGCTGTGTTGCGATAAGCCAGCCGCAGCCCGCCCCAATGCCATACCGGCAGCGCTAACGTTAACAGCAGCGGGAGCCAGATATCCTGGAGACGGCCGTCATATTCAAAAATCAGAAGCAGGGCGGAAATCGTTATGGCCGCAAAAAAGATTGCCGACCACAACCAATCCCATTTCACCCAGACGTCAGTATGTTCACGCGTTTCTTGATTCATTACAGTCCAGTGCAGCTACTATTCCCAACGGAAAGTGAATTTAGAAACAATCAACCCTAAAATGAGTAAAACCACGATAACTGCCAGAGAAATCATATTCCAGGTTCCCGTAAACCACAAATCTTCCAGCAAAATCACCACATGCGTCAGGGGCAGAAATTCTGCAATTTGCTGCACGCTTTCCGGCATCATAAAGCGCGGCATCGCGGCGCCAGACAGGAACAACATCGGGTAAAACAGCGCCATGCCAACTGCCTGCGCCGTGCGCGACGTGGGCATAATGCCGGCCAAGACAAATCCAATGGCAAAAAAACTAAACGCGCTTAGCAAGATGGCGGGCACGATCATCACATTGCCCTTTGGCAGCCGCAGGTCATAGAATAATGCGCCTGCAATCAACAACAAGACCACGCCGACAAACGCCATAATGACCTGCACAGCCACATGCGACCATAAAACAGAACCTGATTGTAGTGGGGTAGCGCGCAAACGACGCAAAATGCCTTTTTCACGGTAATTGGAAAGCGTTATGGGGATACTCACCATACCGATTGTGCCGATGATCATGCCGATGTAACCGGGCGTTGATAGGTCTACCTGCCCAAACCCGGAGAGGAAAGCGTCGGGTTCATTGCCAAAGATGGCGCCAAACAGCACCAGCAGCATCACGGGAAACGCGAGAGTGAAAAACAGTCCCACCGGCTCACGAAGCTGTAATTTTAATTCTGTGTAGGTAAGTTTAATAAAGGGTTTCATGCTGATTTTCCTAACCTGATTTCGATCCAAATGGCGCAAATCTCACGAATAACAACCGTCCAAAGTCGTGGAGTGCGTGTCAAAAATTCTTGTGCTAATTACGGATATAACGGCCGGTTAAGGCTAAAAAGACATCTTCAAGATTGGCTTGATTAACCTGCAAATCATGGGGCGCCAGGTTGTGCTGAGCCAATACCGTGGCGACATGGGCAAGCAAGGCGCCCTGCCCGCTCACGGTAATTTGCTGGTCTTGGCGCGTAACGGCCGTTACGCCCTCAACCTGTCGCAGCACATCAGGATCAAAGCCATTTTGCAAGCTAAAAGTGATCTGTGTATCAGCCTTTAAACTAGAAATGAGATTCGCAGGTGTGTCGAGGGCAATGACATTGCCGTGGTCAATAATCGCTACGCGATCGGCCAGCGCCTGCGCCTCATCCATAAAATGGGTGATCAACACCACCGTCTTGCCTTGTGCCCGAATAGTGCGAACCAAATTCCAGGTAGCGCGGCGCGCCTGCGGATCAAGACCGGTGGTCAGCTCATCCAAAAAGACAATTTCGGGATCATTTAACAGCGCCAGCGCAATAAATAGCCGCTGCTGCTGGCCGCCGGACAGTTTGCCAAAGGGCGAATTGCGCTTTTCCGCCAGGCCCCAGGTTTCCAGAAGCGGTTCCCAGGGAACCGTGCGCGGATAAAACGAAGCGTATAAATCCAATGTTTCCCACACCTTCAACCGCTCCGGGATGGCGGCCTGCTGAAGCTGTGTCCCAATGCGGCGGCCTAATTCACGCGGCTGGCGCTGTGGATCTAAGCCCAACACCGTCACCGCGCCATCATCCGGCTTGCGCAAACCAATCAGCATCTCAACCGTTGTGGTTTTTCCGGCCCCGTTGGGACCGACAATGCCGAATATTTCTCCCGGCTTTACAGAAAAGGACACATCATCAACGGCCGTTACCGGTCCATATTTTTTGCACAAATGGTTAACTTCAATCACAGAATTCATGTTTTACTCCAAAAAATGGGCCACTTTTTTATGAACGGCTGCTAAGCAAAACGGCAATGCCGCCAAAAACAAAAACCAGCGGCCACAGGGTTCCCCAGCTCAAATTAAAAAAGGTTGTTACTAAAATTGTGATGAGAAACAACCCACCGACCAGCGCGCCACTGCTTGTGGAGGAAAGACGGCCGTTTTCACGATAATCGTTCCAGACCGCAGCGGCCATAAACGCGAGCGGCGTTACCAGGAATACAGCCCACCAATTTGCAAATTCAAACCCGCTAAATTTACTGATCAACAATCCGACGCCAACCACAATCAACACGACGGCCGGAATCCATTGTAGACTGCGCGGCTCAATACGCTTATTTTCGGCCTGCTTTAATTCGTTCAATTCACTGTTCATAATAACCTCCAATGTGATTTAAAATTTAAGATGCTTCTATGGTACATTTTGAGCAGGCAAAAGTAACCCACCGGGCGGTGGAATTGTGATTATCGGGCGATGGATTGTGGCGTCAGCCAGGCGGATACGGCCGTATCAACCGATCGGTTGACTGCCGGGAGATTTTGCCTGCTAATCCGCCCGACCATACAATACCAGCAGAGGAAATTGACCCATGCAAATTGACCCGCAAGCCGCCCGACAAATGTTGACCATGCTCTTGCAGCCGTGGCATACGGCCGTTTCCAATCCCGCCAACGCCCAGGAAACCGTACTCCATACGCTGCTAAAAGGATACAGCCAGACAACCTATGGCAAAGACCACAACGCCGGCCTGATTGACACTGTGGCCGATTTCCGCCGCGCCTTCCCCGTTATGACCTATGAAGATTACAAACCCTTGATTGATCGTGTCATGGCGGGTGAGGTTGAACTGCTCCTGAATGAAGAACCGGTCGGCTGGGCCATCACGCGCGGCACGACTAAAGGGGAATCCAAATTCATTCCCATGACGCCCACTGACCTGCGCCAGCGCATTAGCGCCGGCCGCGCCATGATGAATTATGTGCTGGAAAATGAGCGCTTCGAGCTGTTTGACGGCGTCAATCTCAATCTAAACTTTCCGTCCGTGGTCGGCAAAGTGGATGTCGGCGGGCGTGAGGTTGAATATGGCTACAGCTCCGGAATATATGCCAAACATGTCTCCACCTTCACGCCCATTCGCTCTGCGCCGAGCCAGGAAGAAATCGACGCGCTGGGCGGCGGCAAGACGCTGCGCGATTGGAGCAACCGCTTTGAACTGGCGCTGGAACTATGCCGCGATCAAAATGTGACCCTGGTGGGCGGCGTCTGTCCTACTACCCTGGAATTCGGCCGTTATCTGCATCGCACTCACAAACAGTACCCCAAAGATTTATGGCGGACGCAAATTATGACGCTCGGCAGCACGCCCGGCATCAATACCTATCACGCAGCGGCATTACGCGCCATGTACGGGCCGGTAGTCATTCGCGAGATTTACGGCGCAACGGAAGGAATGTTTGGCCAGCAGCGTGACACACAGCGCGCCTGGGTTCCCAATTATGATCTTTTCTTTTTTGAGGTGGATGTGCGTGGCGTTATTAAATCGCTACACGAAATGAAGCCGGGTGAGACGGGCAACCTGATTGTTTCTACCCTGATATTGCCACGCTACCGCATTGGGGATTTGATTCGCGCCTTTGAGCCACCCTATTTTCGCTGTATCGGGCGCGAGGCGTGGTGGGTTCCGCTGCGCTACGCCTGGCGCGAATTCAGCACGCTAAATCTAGGACGTTTATAATAACATCAAAAATGCGGATTCCTCGTAAATCGATACGCGATTTGTCAAATCGCGCTGCAATTTACATTCATTTCAAGACCTACGACGAAATAATCCTCCCAGTACAATCGCAAGCCCTACAACAATGAGAATTAAGGGCCAGATTAGGTTCCAGGTTCCCAGACCAAGCCCAAAAAAGACAATCGACAAAATTGCCGCGCCTAATACGGGTCGCCGGTAGGCCGGCATGAGCAGGCGTATAATCACTTCACCCAACAGCAGCGCGCCGGCGCCAATAAAAAATAACGACCACGCTTCCAACTGCATGATGGGTGTGTCAAATGGAAGTTCGGCCGTGGCGATGCCCAGCCGGTTTAAATAGACGCTGATTGAATCTAGCCAGCCCAGGTTGTTGGCCAAAAATACGACGCCTGCCCAGATCAAAATCAAGGCCCAAACAATCGAACCCAGCGGATCGCTGCGCCCTTTTTCGTCCATTGACTTTTCTTCGTGTTTATTTAGCTCTTTTTCGTCTTTTTCCTGCTTCTTTTCGTCCTGCTCATGTTTGCTCATCGGTTCCCTCCAGCTCAAACCTGAAGACGGATGACGAAAGACGGAAACAACGGTCATTTGTCCTGCGTCTTTCGCCAAATCGTACGGTAACTAGTAGTCCGACAGACAAGTTTTGACGGGCTAACTCAAGTGGCACGGTCAGGAGAGCAGCCCTTCGGGACTGAGATGCGGCCACGAGCTATTCGGCAAAATAACATTGTCGTACTACTAGTACAGCTTGGGTTAAATAATCATACAGTACTTAATGATAGAGGAAGTAGGCATTCTCAAATGCCGGTTGGTGCAACGAGCCGCATTTGAGAATGCTCTCTCCTCGGTAATTGCAAGTTAATTGACGCCTTCATGTACTAGCAAATTTAGTTTACGGCCGTTTCGCGCGTTTTTGGGCCCGTTTCATCAATATTTTGTGGAATTCGCGCTCAGATTCATCCGCATCCGGCCGGCGCAGCGTGTACTGCCCATCGGCATCCAACTCCCAGGCAAGGCGGTTGTCGGCCAGAGCCGTTTCCAATAATTCAATTAGTTTCGCCTGCAAGGCGGGGTCTTCAATGGGCGCAATCAGCTCAACCCGCCGCTTCAGATTGCGCGTACGCCAGTCGGCGCTGCCGGTGAAGGTGAGCGGTTCGCCGTTGTTGTGGAAATAATAGATGCGATCATGCTCCAGAAAGCGGCCCAATATACTCAGCACGCGGATATTGTCGCTGAAGCCGGGCAGGCCGGGGCGCAGCAGGGTGTGGCCGCGAATGATCAAATCAATCTGTACGCCGGCCTGAGAGGCGCGGTATAAACGGCGAATCATGCCGGGATCGTCCAGCGCGTTCATTTTGGCAATGATACGGCCGTCGCCCGCCGCCGCCTGGTTCTCAATTTCCTGCTCAATCAGCTGGTAAAATTGTTTACGCATATTGTCAGGCGCGACAAATGCCTTCTCATAACTTTGTTGGGGCGCAAAGCCGGTCAAACCATGATAGAGATTCACCAAATCACGCCCCAGCGCCGGATTGCACGTCAGCAGTCCCAGGTCAGTGTACAGGCGCGCCGTTTTGGGATGGTAATTGCCCGTACCAATATGGCAGTAAGTGCGGATCACGCCGTCGCTGTCCTGGCGCACAACCAACGTGCTTTTGGCATGCGTCTTCAAACCTACCAGGCCGTAAGCCACATGTACGCCGGAATTTTCCAGCATGCGCGCCCACTCGATATTATTGGCTTCGTCAAATCGCGCTTTCACTTCCACCAGTACCGCCACCTGCTTGCCGCTCTCCCCCGCCTGCATCAACGCCTTGATGATGGGCGATTCGTCGCTGGTGCGATACAAGGTTTGTTTAATGGCCAAAACGCGCGGATCGGCTGCTGCTTCTTCAATAAAGCGCTGCACGCTCACGGCAAAGGAATCGTATGGATGGTGGACCAGCAAATCCCCCTGCCTCATGATGGCGAACACGTCGCGGGTTTCCTTGGTTTCCCCCTCATGACGGAAAATATAGGGTACCGATGGTTCCCAGGCTTCAAAGCGCAGATCAGGCATCGCAAAATCAGCAAAAAAGAAACAATCGGTCAAATTGAGCAGCCCATCAACCTCAATCAAGTCCACGGCTTCCAGGTCCAGCTCGCGCATCAGCAGGCGGCGGTCATAAATAGGCATCGCCTGCGCCACCTCCAGACGCACAACGGGCGCAAAACGGCGCTCACGCAGCTCTTCTGAAATCATGGCCAGCAAATCGTCCGCCTCCTCCTCATCTCGCCCCATATCTGCGTTACGCGTGATGCGGAAGGGATGCACACTGACAACATCCATGCCGGGAAAAAGCTCACCAATATGGTGGGCAATCAGTTGTTCGGCGGGCAGGAAACGCAACGGCCGTTCCCCATTCACCTCCTCCTTACCGTCCACCCAAATCCAGCGCGCCGTGGGAATCTTCAGGCGCGCAAAATGGGTTGTGCCCAGTTCGGGATGCTGCAAAATGATGGCCAGCGAAAGGCTCAGGTTTGAAATAAAGGGAAAAGGATGGCCGGGGTCAACCGTGAGCGGCGTCAAGATCGGGTAAATTTGGGTGCGGAAATAGGTGTGCAGGCGCGCCTGCTGCTCAGGCGTGAGTTCATCATAATCACAGATCAAAATACCGGCTTCCTGATACAGGGCCGGTTTGAGGGTCTGTTCCCAGGCGGCGGTCATCGTCTGGTGCATCAATTCAATCGCCGGCCGCAGCAGTTTGAGCTGTTCATGCGGGGTACGGCCGTCTACCGACAATTCGCGTACGTCGGCGGCTTCCTGCCGTTTGAGACCGCCAACGCGCTTTTGGGTGAACTCATCCAAATTACTCGCGGTGATGGCCACAAACCGCACGCGTTCCAGCAGCGGCGTGCGTAGATCCAATGCCAGATGCAGTACGCGCCAGTTAAAATCGAGCCAGCTTAACTCCTGATTAAAATACAAATAGGGATGTTTAAACGTGGCGTCTTCCGGCAAGGCGCGCGGAACGACGGCTTTGGGCAGTAAAACGGCCGTTTCTGCCGGCGGCGATCCATTGTCAGACAAAATCGTTTCAACAGCTGATATTTCTGCATTCAGAGGGACAGTTAATTCTTGTGAGGACATTTCATGCTCCACCAACGGCTAATCAACAATCACATTCCCTACAGTATAACAAGCAACCAGCCAAAACGGAAGATATGGCCGGCATGTCAAATAACCATTTTTCTGTACAATCTTTATTGAAGCGTTTTATGAAGGACACACATTAAGCGCCGCCGATTTGTTCGATCCTGAAAATCTGCGCAAGATTGCCAACGAGCTTTACCGTTTCCACCAGCTTCAGCCTGAAAATTTATCTTATTGCCGTGGTGGTACGGCCTTTGAACCGTTTCTACATGCCGCCCTCCTGACACTTTCCCTTTGTGATAACCATCACAGTCGTGCCGCTCACGACTTTGCTGCTCTTCTTCGTCGGATCGATTCGCGTGTTAACCCGGCCTGATGAAAGAAAGTTTGGCGGCTACTTGTTATTAAATGCGCTCGTTCCGCTGGTTGCAGTCGCAATTGGGCAGTCGATAGTATATGCTGTTTACCAGAACAATCCTTAAGATTGGGGTTCTCTAAAATCGCAGACAAGCTGCATATAGTTCCTCTGCTTCGCGTTTGTTGGCCATAAAAGGACAGTACACTGCGCGCATATGCTCAAAGTATTTGCCCGTCTCTTGCGCGCCAATCTCATCAGTTGCCAGCCATACCGGCGTTCTCGCGCCCTCATCCGGCGTCTCATGCCCGCCAAAGCCCAGGTTGTTGCTCAATGTGGAGTTGACATCTCCGGGGTGGCAGGCATTCACCGTCACCTGATACAGTTTAAATCTTTCTGCGAAAACGGCCGTTAACATCCGATTAGCCTGTTTGGATTGGCGATAAGCCGCATTGTTACTGTACCGGCGGCGCCTAAATTCGAGGTCTGCCATGTCCAGACCGCCGGCCCAATAGCTGGCGACGTTAATCACGCGCGCCGGCGCTGACTGGTTGAGGTGTTCGCCGAACGCCTGCGTTAACCAAAAATACCCCAACACATTCGTTGCAAACTGTAACTCGATGCCGGCGCTGGTTTCCTGGCGGCTGCGCGGGGTTACGGCCGCGTTGTTGATGAGCACATGCAGTGACCCACGCCAACGCGCGGCCAAAGATTCAATTGACGCCCGGCTGGAAAGGTCGACCACTTCGTAACGCACGTTTTGGTTACCGGTAGCCCGCCCAATTTCGTCCACGGTTCGCCGGGCTTTTTCCTCATTTCGGCCCAGTACAACCACCGCAGTATCTTCTTTTGCGGCCAACTGGCGCGCGATTGCTTTGCCGATTGCACCGGTTGCGCCGGTGACCAGGACCACGCGATTGTAATTGGAATCCTTCTGATTTATCCCATGTTTCACACTGCTCAACTCCTTAGGCCAGCGCCTCCAATTCAACCTCAAGTTTTTCCAATTCTGCGGATCGCTGCCGAATTTCTTGCTCTAAAGCGATAATATTGTCTTCATCATAATCAGCGCGTACTCGCGCCAGGTCAAGCTGCATCTGCTGTAATTGGAATTGAAGGTCTGCGATGGCGTTTTGCAGAACGTACCGACGGTGCTGCTGTTCACGCTGGGCTTTTTTACCGACGGGCGGCGCGGCCGGAAGTTCTTGCACCCATTCTGTTCGGGCTGCAACGGCCGTTTCTCCCACCCCCTCTTCTTCATCCTCATCCAACGCCCGCCAGCGCAGATAATCTTCATAACTTCCCTTGAACACCGTCATGTGTTCCGCTGCGATCTCCCAAATCTGCTGCGCCAGGCGGTTCACCAGGTAACGATCATGGGAAACCAACAAAATCGCGCCGTCAAACTGCTCCAACACAGCCTGCAGCACCTCTTGCGATGGGATATCCAGATGATTAGTCGGCTCATCGAGCAGCAGGAAATTAGCGCCGTCCGCAGCCAGCAAGGCCAGCGCCAAACGGCCGCGTTCACCGCCGCTGAGAGCGCTGATGCGTTTGAAAACATCATCACCACGAAAAAGGTACTGCGCCAGGTAATTGCGCGCATCCTCCGGCGACATCGGCTGATGCGCCAGCAGCTCATCAATGACAAGATTCTCAGGCGTCAACTGCTCATGCGCCTGGGCAAAATAACCCACCTGCACCCCCTCGCCAAATTTCATGGAGCCATCCAACGGCGAAATTTCACCCAAAATCGTGCGCAGCAGCGTGCTTTTGCCGCTGCCATTAGGGCCAATCAGCGCAGCGCACTCCTGCCGGTCAAGCTGAATCGGATCGGCGGCAAAAAGGGCGGCGCCAGGATAACCGATGACGAGTTTTTTGCTGCGCAAAACGCTGCGCGCGCTGCGTTCTTCCGCTTGCAGGCGGATATTGAGGCGCGGCGGGCCGGCCGTGGGCGGCTGCAGGCTGCGCATGCGGCGCGCGGCTTCATTGGCGCTAAAGGTACGTATGCGCTCACCGATTTCCAGCCAGCTTTTGCCTTCAATGCCGCCCACGCCGACCTCTTCGATCAAAACAATGTCCCGCGTCAGTCGCTTGAGCTTGCCTTTGGCAATGTCGGTTTTACCACCGGCAATATGTTTGCGGATGAACTCAAGCTCACTTTCCATGCGTTCCTTTTCGGCCGTAAAGAGGCGCATCTCTCGCTCCCATGCCTCTTGCCGCTGGCGCACGTAGCTGCTATAGTCGCCGCGATAGCTGCGCAGGCCATTTGCCTGCATTTCCCAGACGCGGTTGATGACTTTATCGAGGAAATAGCGGTCATGGCTGACGATGATGAGCGCCCCGCTCCAGGCGCGCAGCGTGCGTTCCAACCATTCAACAGCCTCTATGTCAAGGTGATTGGTTGGCTCATCGAGGATCAACAAATCTGGTTTTTCGAGCAGCAGACGGCCTAGCAGCACGCGCGTTTTTTGACCGCCGCTGAGATGCGTGAGGGGTGTTGACCATTGATCGGATGGAAAACCAAGCCCTTGCAAGACGCGTTTTATATCAACTTGATAATTGTAGCCGCCGCCCATTTCATAAGCGTGCTGGATACGGCCGTATTCATCAAACAATTCCTCTGACAAATCACCCGCCGCCATGGCCGCTTCCATACGCCGCAGCTCCGCTTCCATACCGGTCAGGCCGGAGAAAACTGTCAACATCTCCTCAAATATTGTGTTTTCCTGTCCGGCAAAGGTCAGAACAGCCTCCTGCCGCAAATATCCCAGCGTCAGGTCACGATCCTGCTGCACGCTGCCGCTGGTTGGCTCCAACAAACCCGCCAGAATCAGCAGCAGCGTGGTTTTACCCACACCATTCGGCCCTACCAGCCCCACGCGCTCTTTCACCTCCAGTTTGAGGCTGATGGCGCTAAAAATATCGTCGGCGCCGTAAGATTGGCCCAGATCAGCAGCAGTTAAAATTGGCATACGGCAACTTTACCGCAGACGGCAGGCAGTTGACAAGGCTTTGGCTGCAAAGGTTTCAAGGGGATAGGTAAACCGCTGTCAACGATAATTGAACATAAAGAGCATAATAGAGTCACTAGAAGAACATGACTTTTGTCACTAATCAAGTTGTTTGTCCCATAGTACAATTCAATAAACATTGAATTATTCCCATACTTGTTGCGTAGAGGGCTATTTTATGAGTGCATATTTGGAATATACGCTGGACAAATTCACATTTAAGGTTGCTACCGATCGTCTTTATAATCGAGAAGGCGTCTGGGCCAAAGTAGATGACGGCCACGTGATTGTTGGCGTATCTGATTTTTTCCAACAGCATCATGGAGATGTCGCTTTTGCCGAGGTTAGAGAGGTGGGAACGGCCGTTTCCACCCACGACGACTTTGCTACGATCGAAACCATCAAGGCAGATGTCGAACTCCCCAGCCCCCTCAGTGGTGACATCATTGCTGTAAATGAAAAGTTGGAATTGGAAGCGGAAGTGATCAACCAAGATCCTTATGACGCAGGCTGGTTGGCTGCCATCAAAGCTGATAATTGGGCGGCCGATCAAGCCAATCTGATGACGCCAGCAGCGTACTTTGAACATATGAAAACACAGGCGCAAGAGGAGGCCGGAACATGAGCAAACCAAACAAAGTGGTTATCGTGCCTTGCAGCGGCATCGGCAAAACCTATGGTACCGTCAGTCGCGAAGCTGCCTACGAAGTGATTGAGGATTTGTGTGCGGATACATCGCAGTTGGTGGCGCTCTCCCTGCTCGTGATGGGCGACGAAAATGCTCGCACCGCCGTAGCAGACAACCCGACGATTACCATTGACGGCTGCAAGCTAGCCTGTGCCACCAAAATGGTGCAGGAAAGTGGGGGTGAGGTAGCGCAAGAATTTGCCGTGCTGGATGTTTACCGCCGCAACCGAAAATTCAAGTCAAAGGGGATCGCCGAATTGAATGAAGGCGGGTTGCAATTAGCCCACGCTCTGGCCGAGGAAGTTAGCGCCGTGGTTGACAATCTCCAAGGAGGGAAAGATGCCTGACTTACCACAAAAGAAAGTCGGTATTGTCGCCTGCTCCGGCGAAGAGATGGCCGAAGGTACTGTGACGCGGCTGGCCGCGTTGAAAGTGCTGGAAGGTCTGCGTCCTGATGACACTGTCACCATCTGCCTGCCGCTTTTTCTCGCCGGGGGCCAGGGGGATCGCGCCTTTGCCCGCTTTTATCCAACAATTGCCGTGGATGGCTGTGAACGGCGCTGCGCCGCCCGCGCCACCGAGCAGTATTCCGGCAAACCGGCAGCCAGCGTGATCGTAACTGATGTGGTGGCAGACTGTGGCATCGGTCAAGTGATGGGTATGCGCCGTTTAAATGCAGCGGGACAGGAGGCGGTTGCAGAAACGGCCGTTCGCATCGCTGATCAGGTAGACATTCTGTTAGGCAAAAAATGGAGCCGGCGCGAAGGACATTTCATCGAGCCGCAAGACCCGCAGCCCAAAGTGGCCTCATGCGCCTGTGGCTCCGGTATTCCGGTACAGGCAGTACAGGTAAACGGAGAAGAAGTGACGCTCATTGCGCTGCCTGCGCTTTTTGAGCAATTCCAAAAAGCTGGTAAACAGCCATCACCGGAGACCACCAACGAATTACTGGAACAGGTGAAAATCTACAATCCCGTTCCAGCCGAGGTAGAAGCCGCTTACCACAAAATGCTAACCCATGAATATGCCATCCTCTGGGGAGAAAAGGAACCTGTCTCGTGAGTAAAACGGCCGTTTACCATACCACCGTCAAGTGGAAAGGAGAACACTGGGGACACATTGTCATGGGCAACGGACCAGAGATGCCTTTCTCTGCCCCGCCCGATGCCCAGGGCCATCCAGACGTGTTCACTCCCGAAGACGCCTTCGTTGCTGCCGTCAATACCTGCATCATGATGATGTTCATCTGGGCCGCCAAACGTTTCAAACTGGATCTGCAAAGCTACGAATGCCGCGCCGAAGGCGCCAAGCACATCGAACTGGATCGCACCGAAATCTTTACCGACGTGAAATTGTGGCCCCATATCTGCGTCTCCACCAATGGGGCCAAGCCTGAAGTCATTGAAGCCCGCATTCTTAAAGCATTACAATCTGCACAAAAGTACAGTCTGATTGCCAACTCGGTGAAATCAGACATTATTATTGAACCTACAATTGAAATCCTTGAATATGAAGGAAAGATACCATGTTAAATATTAAAGTTTTAGGCTCTGGCTGCGCCAATTGTCAGAAAGTAGAAGCAGCAGCAAAAAATGCTGTCGCCAATATGGGCGTTGAGGCAAAAATTACGAAGGTCACTGATTACGATGAAATCATGTCCTATAACGTCTTGTCTACGCCGGGACTGGTCATCAATGAGAAACTGGTTGCGGCTGGCCGCATTCCCAGCGATACTGAGGTGATGACCTGGGTTGGCGATGCACTGTCTGCAAATTAGATTGGGAAATCCATATGCTGCCTGAAACCGAAACAAAGATAACAGAATTAACGGCCGTTCTCAAAGCCCTCTCTGACCCCAACAGGCTGCGCATCTTTGCAGAACTGATGAAAGGTGATTCCTGCAACGGCGAATTGAAGGAGAACCTCAATCTGCCGTCCAATCTACTTTCCCATCACTTACGCGTATTAAACGAGGCTGGTCTGATTAGCTCGCGCCGAGATCAGATCGATGGCCGTTGGATATATTACAGCGTTGATAGAAAGGCAGCCGCGCGCTGGCAAACCTGGTTCAACGACTTTTTCAACCCGGCAAGAATTCAAGAACGGCCCCTCTGCGGTCCAGAAGGCCAGCTTATTTCACCAGACCAAATTACCATATTTTCCAACCCCTGATCCCAACCTCCGCCGAAGCAGTGAAATCACCCTCCTGATCAATTTAAGGGGTAAATCAATGCAAAGTAAAATTGTCACCCGCACGAATCTAACCTGCCCAAAGTGTAACTTTGGCGTGGAATTAGACATCCCGCTGGATTATTGACTGGCGTTCCATACGTGTACCAGTTGTGGTGCCAGAATACGGCCGTTGCAGGGCGATTGTTGTGCCTTCTGTTCTTATGGCGACCATCATTGTGTTGCTAAACAGCAGGAAGCGTTGGCTAATCAGTCCAAAAAGTAAGCGCGCTTCAAATTAATGCAACCGCTCGAACAAGCGCATGATGGTATAGGGTCTGGATTCCGTTCAAAAAATACGCAGTATGCCGCCTCATTTTGGGAGATTCATTTAACTTTACGGTTCATTACCACGATCAGATAAAAACTCAGGCACGGGATTGACATCCCAAAATAGGTTTTATGCGTATATATGAGTAAAGCTGAGGTGCGCACGATTAGGATAAGACACCGATATAAGCTGTTGGCAAAGAAAAAATATCCACTTTAGAATTTAGCTCCATTCTTCTGAAGGGAACGAACAGGACCGAGACGTGGATATTACACAGCTTGATGATTTCAATTTAATACAGAACATCAGCCGGGGCAGCGAGCCAGCCCTGGCAGAGCTGTATGATCGTTATGGGCGCCTCGTCTACAGTGTCGCATACCGCGTTGTGGGCAATGCGCAAACGGCAGAAGAAATCACGCTGGATGTTTTCACACGCACCTGGGAGAAGGTCCACACTTACGATGCTGGAAAAAGCAAAGTGAGCACCTGGCTTACTCGCCTGGCGCGTAATCGGGCTATTGATGTGCTGCGACGGGAACAAGTACGCCCGGAAAAGGATAGTATCGGCTGGGGAGAGGTAACGGCCGTTCCCATATCCGTCAGCGCGAATCCAGAAGTACAAACAGCCTTATCATTACAAAAAGAAAAGGTACGTAACAGTCTCACCTCTCTGCCAGAAAACCAGCAGGAAGCGTTGGCGCTGGCTTTTTTCAAAGGGATGAGTCATCAGGAAATTGCAGTTTTTTTGGGCGAACCATTGGGTACCGTAAAAGGGCGAATTCGCGCCGGGATGAAGGCGCTTAAAAGTAAGTTAGCAGACGTATAGCGATATTGTCAGTGGCAATACAATTTTGTAAAGTCAAGAAATAACGAACGATGAACAAGATGGCACACAACGAAATCATAGAATTAATACCTGCGTATGCTCTGGGCTGCCTGGATGCAGCTGAAGCGGCCGAAGTCAGCGTCCATCTGGATACATGCGCTACCTGCCGTAAAGAGTTGGCTGCCTATGAAATGGTGACGGACTCTCTGGCTACGGCCGTTTCCATTACCGCGCCGCCCGCAGACTTGAAAGCTCGTTTGTTAGTCCGCACGCAATCCTCAGCCAAAACGGCCGTTGCGCCTGAACCAGGCTGGCCGGAAAAACTGGCTCGCCGCTTGCAAGAATTTTTACACGGCCCACGCTGGCGGCCTGTGCTGGCGTTGGTTGTGTTGGTCATGATCGTTGGCGCCATTATCCTCATCTGGCAGCAAAACCAGCGCGCGCCTGCAGCCCAATTCACGCTTACCCCCACCGACGCGGCCCCTGGCGCCGAAGGTCTAATCGCCGTGGCCGCCAATGGTGAAGCCACGCTCACAATAACTAATTTATCACCACTAACTACTGAGCAGCAGTACCAGCTCTGGCTCATCCACGATGGACAGCGAGACAGTGGAGCGGTTTTTTCCGTAGATGACGAAGGCTGGGCTGAGGTGACGATTGATGCGCAACGGCCGTTAACCAGTTACGGCGCTTTTGGCATCACCATCGAACCGGCCGGCGGCAGCCCTGGCCCTACCGGCCAGCGCGTTCTCGGCTTCAATTTATAAAACTTCCACCGATTTTCATCCAAAACCTCCATCCTTGCGTAAGTATCCATAACGACCAATACGGCAGTTGGTATTTACCCGATTTTTATTAATTGTGATTTTAATGCCTGGTACCCCAACAATATTGTTTCGTGGGATAGCTCGTGGCCGCGCCACTGGTTCTAATCCGTCAATATTTGTTAGATGAAGTACTAGTAATAAATCCAAAAGGAGTGTTTTTCGATGACAAAACGAGTTATTTATATGGTCGGTGTTCTTTTTCTGGTCATGGCAACGGCCGTTGCCTGTGGCGTACTGCAAGAACCGGAAGCAGCCAGCGAACCCATAAAAGCCGTTCCATTAGAACTGGAAGCAACTAGCCCGCCCCCCACGGAAGCGCCGCCAACAGAAGCGCCGCCAACTGAAATTCCCCCGACCGCAGCGCCCGTCGAAAATGAAGAACCGGCGCCAACCGAAGAACCCACTGCCGCAGCGCCCACTGCCGCAGCCCCCGTTGAGGAAGAATCGGTCAGCAGCAGCCAGGGACTCATCATTTTCCAGATTGTGCCTGGCGAATCGCAGGTTCGTTTTGAGCTGGATGAAGATTTACGCGGCAGCCGCACTACTGTGGTAGGAATTACAGATCAGGTAGCCGGAGAACTCGCCGTGGATTTCAGTGACCTGTCGACGACACAGGTGGGCGCGCTGCAAATTAATGCCCGCACGCTAGCCACAGAGAACGAATTCCGCAACCGGGCCATTAAAAATGAAATTCTGAATACCAACGATTATGAATTCATCACCTTCACCCCCACAACCGTTAACGGCTTGCCGGATAGCGCCGCCAGCGGTGATACCGTGAGTTTTTCAATTGTTGGCGATCTGACTATTCGTGATATGACAAACGAAGCAGTATTTGACGTGGAAGCAACGGCCGTCTCTGACAGCGAATTAAGCGGCACAGCCAGCGCCACCGTACTGCGTACCAATTATGATTTGAACATTCCCAGCGTCCCCAATGTGGCCAATGTCGAGGAAGAGGTTGAGCTTTACATCGACTTCATCGCCAGGCCACAGAGCGCGGTCGCCGGAGAAACCCCTGTTGAGGGTGAAGCCGGCGGCGCAACGGCCACGTTGATGCTGGCGGAAAATGAAGACCTGGGTGTTTTCTTGACAGACGCCGCCGGGATGACCCTATACACCTTTGCCAACGATGTCCCGGGGATCAGCAATTGTTACGACCGCTGCGCCACAGCATGGCCGCCTCTGCTGGTAGAAGAGAGTGAAGTGATAACGGCCGTTGAAGGTCTTCCCGGCGAACTCGGAACCACTGAACGCACCGATGGCACGCTCCAGGTCACCTACGATGGTTGGCCGCTCTATTACTGGGTCAATGATGAGGTTCCCGGTGATGTCAGCGGCCACAACGTTCGCAACGTGTGGGCTGTGGCCTGGCCCACAACCAAAGTACTGCTGGGCGGAAACGAGGAATTAGGCAGATTCCTGACCGGAGCAGACGGCATGACCCTCTACCGCTTCAACCCTGACGAGCCGGGTCTCAGCAACTGCTACGATCAATGCGCCGATAATTGGCCCCCGCTGCTGCTCGAAGAGGGGGAAGCGCTCACCGGCGCTGCCGGCGTCGTTGGCGAACTAGGCACGACCGAACGGGATGACGGCGCGATCCAAGTGACGTATGGCGGCATGCCCCTTTATTATTGGATCAAGGACGAGAATCCTGGTGATGCGACCGGGCAAGGCGTTAACGATGTCTGGTTTGTGATGCCTCCCTACAGCGTGCGCCTTGGCAACAGTGAAGAGTTGGGTGATTTTCTCGTTGCCGCTAACGGCATGACACTTTATTTCTTCACCAACGATGACAAAAACGTGAGCAACTGTTATGATCAATGTGCTGAAAATTGGCCGCCGCTGCTGGTTCAGGCTGGTGAAATGCCAATCGGCGCTGACGGCGTAACAGGTGAATTCGGCGTCACAGAACGGGATGATGAAACGATTCAGGTGACATATAACGGGATGCCCCTTTATTACTGGATCAACGATGAAGCCCCTGGCGATACCACCGGACAGGGCGTCAACGACGTCTGGTTTGTCGTCGCACCCTAAAGTAATCTTAGTCCTCAAATTCAAAAAGGGCCAGCCAAAAGCTGGCCCTTTAGTTAATCCTCGAAGCAGATGATATGGATGCTTGCGGAAAGAAAATCAGCCCACCCAATAACCGTTGGCAAACAAGGCTGTGAACACCCCCAAAAGCAGCAGGGAAATTGTGGTGACAAGTCGATCTACCCACGGCCGTTGCCCCCACTGCGCAAGCAAAATGAAGGCGGGGAACAGTACCCACACGTAACGCCGCTGGCTCATCAGCAGGCCAGAACTAAGCGCCACGGCGACACCCAATGTCACGAATATGCCTTCGCTCCAGCGCCGCCTAAAAAGCAGCGCCAGCCCGAGCGCCAGGAAAACGAGCACGAAGCAAAAATCGAGCCAGTTGTCTAGGTGAATATGGCCGGCAAGCAGGGCCGACCACCAACCACCCTCCGGCGTTTGCAGCAGTCCGGCGATGGTTACCAGAGGGGATTGCGGCTGGCGCGCCCAGGCAACCGCGCCATGCACGAACGCCAGAGGATCACCAAAAACACGTTCCAGGTAGACCGCGTAAGCCAATGTGCCCAGGGGAACAGCCGCCGCTGCCAGCAGCGCCAGCCAGGATGGCCGGGAGTCTTCTGCCCGCGCCTGCCGCTGCATCCACCATTCAACGAGCAGCATGGGCGCAACGATCAAGCCCATGAAGCGGGTCAGGGCTGCGGCAATGCCCAGCAGCGCCGCTATCTCCCAATAGCCACGTCGGAAAAAATAAAGAGCGCCAATCGCCGCCAGCAAAAAAAGAGATTCCGAGTAAACGGCCATGCCAAAGAACGCCGTCGGGAAAATTAAAAAATACCAGATCGTTCGCTCAGCAACGGCCTGCCCCCAGCCTTCAGCGGCCAGGCGATAGAGCAGCGCCATCGCCAGGAGCAAAGCCACATTGCTAATAATAATCCCGGCGACCAGCGCATCACCCACCAGCGCACCCAGTATGCGCATCAGCAGCGGGAACAAGGGGAAGAAGGCCACTGAAGGCAGCGGCACACCCTGGTAATGATATCCTTCCTCGGCAATGCTGACGTAAAAGCCCGTATCCCAGCGACTACCGAAGACGTCTAGCAGTACGTTTTCCGTGCCACGCAGATGATACGGCGGTACGAACGGCGAATCGGCAAAAAGACTGGCGGCGAGGTAAGCCACCAGGAGGATACCCAGGCGCGTGGTGGCAAAAACCAGGAGCGGCAGCCACACCCAGCGTGCCGCGCGCACCTGTGCCCACCACCCTCTTTGCACGGCGCTTGCTTGTGTCTTATCCATAACAACGTCCATCATACACTCCTCGCATTACGATTGCTGCGGCCACTGGAGCCAATAAACTCACACAATTAGCGTGACATACCATGTCAGGACAGGCTCTGTGCCTGCCCTGATAATAGTTCTAATTGCTGGCGATAACGGGCAGGTAGGTCAGGAACTGCAAGCTAAAGCCTGGTCCAACGAAGTCGGGAGGGGGTGTTACTATCTGCTCTCCGGCAATCAGCTCAATGCTCTCTGTAGCCGAAGCGTTAATGTCCACCTCCAGCGTCACGTTGTACTGTCCCACAGCCGCGCCGGCAGTATTAAGCGTGAAGGGCGCCATGCCGTTGGCAGCGGTCATTAAGCTGCCTACCTGACGGCCGTTTACGTAAACGGCCGCTTCACTGTTGGGAGGAAAGTCGCTGCCAGTGAAGGCAAACACGCTTCCGGGGGCGCCGCTATCTTCGTTAACGTCCAGTGATGGCTCGTAGACACCGGACATCAGTTCCCAGCTAATCGCTTCAACGGGAATGTCGACAAAGGGAATCATGGCTATCCCCGACAAGAGGATAACGAGCGTCAGAGCCAGTCGCGTCAATTTTTCTTGCTTCCAATCATTCATTATTTGCGTTCTCCTTGTTTTGTTCAATTGCTAAACCTGTTTGTCAATAACTATTCTAGGGGGACATCAATACCTCCTCCATCGGGCAGAATTAGGATTGCCGTTTGGGTGCAAGTGGGACACGTTGCCTCACCTGGCGGCGCGCGGCTCTAACAAGTAGAGGGGACCAACGGTCGTAACGCGCGCCTGGCGTAAAAGGTCGACTGACGGGTTGTCGATGTAGATTGGCCGCCGGCCCAGTTCGCTCAGGATTAGCTGGTTCATGTCCGCGCCACTGATGAGGAATCGGTTGATTACGGTGACATCCGATCGTTGCCCTTCCACCATCTGCATGTATTCCACCGCGGGAACCGTGTCCCACCAACCAAAGATGAGCGCGTTGGGCTGCGCGCGCTGCAGAATCGCCGTGCTTTGTTCGCGCGTGCTCCAGTCATCGGAGCGGTCAACGCGCGACCAATTCCCGGTCAAAGCCAGCAGTACCGCACCGACCATGACGAGGCGTGGCAGCCACAACCAGCGCCGTGAGATAACCGCCTTCTGTACTCTGTCCAGAATCGTATCGTAGCCGACGCCAAGCCATAAAGCCCAGATAAGATATGCCGGCAGGTACATGCTCACTTTGTCCACCACCCGGTAATTGATGTAAAAAATGGCATTGGCGCAGAACATGAGCAGCAGCATAACGCCCAGCCGCCAATCGCGACGCAGCAAAAGGGCCATACCCCACAGCCCTGGCCCGATGCCAACGGCGAAAAAGGCCAGCCACAGCTGCGCACCGAAACCGCCAATCTCTGGTCCCAATTCCGCCAGACGATAGCCAAACATCTGCCCGGCGAAGACTTTGCCGCTGACCAGCCACCAAAAGCCCTGCCACGTATGCAAATCCACAGGCACAAACGTTCCTGTTGCGTCATAATGCCCAGCGTAATTGAAAACCGGGTTATGTCCGTAGCGCCAGGGAATCAGAAAATAAATGGCCAGCCCGGCGAGCGTCGCAAGAGCAACGGCCGTAACAATGTGCGGCCGTAGCCAATGACGACGCGCGTGGGTCGCCACAAACCACATACAGCCGGGGACAAGCAGCACGGTAGCGGCATGGTTGCCGCTGCTCAGGCCCAGCAGTAAGGCTGCGCCCATTAGGCGCTGCGGCGTGGGCGATTCGGCCCAGCGCAAGAGCAGGAGAACTATGCCGGCCATCAGCGCCGTATGCAGCGTGTACACCTCGGCGACGAGCGACATGGCCCAGAAGTAGGGTGCGGTTGCCAGCAGACCCAACGCTCCCAGGCGCGCCCAGCGACCGATCGCCAGCTGCTGCAGGATACGATCGGCCAGTACGAGCGTCAGGGCGCCGCAAACGGCCGAAAACAGATTCAGCCGGTAGCCCACATCACCCAGCGGAAGCCAGACAAACAGCTTTCCTAGCAGCAGGTAAAGCGGATACCCCGTGGCGCGGATAATGCCATCTGTGGCAACGGCCGTCGTCAGTTCCGCGCTGTCCAGGTTGTAGATAGTCGGGGCCAGCGTCAACACGTAGAGCAAGAAGGGCATGAAGAATATAGACAGCGCCCACCAGTCTGGGCGAGCGAGCAATGGCCGCCAGGAAACCTGACGCCACTCTCGCGCCGTTCGTGTCAGCAAGATATCAAGCATTGTGGGTTCCTCTATTTACGTACAGCAATCATAAAGGTTTTGGCGAGTAGATGTCAGTTCGTAAAAGTCCGCCATTGATAAAGTGACAATAAAGCGCGAAAAGTAACGGCTGATTTGCAAATCTTACACGTATAGCTATCTGCCGTTTAATTCCGCGCATCCTCTCTAGTTAAAATATACGCAGAGATGCCGACTTTGGATGAATGACACATCTTACAGATGGTCACTCTCACAGACGGACATCTCTGCTTGCTGCTAAAGACAGATGTCTACAATATTCAATTAACCAATGTAAAACTTTTAGTTAGCCACTGAACTCCACCCACTTCGCATCGGGAACGCCTACGAAAATGCATTGACCCACAGCCTGATGTCCATACAGCTACGCTTTACAAACATGAAGATTGTGAGCGGGAATAAAAGACAATCCTTTTTCCGTCAATGCCCAGGCCGTCTGGTTGGTTGCATCTAGCTTATCCAGGAAATTCAGCAATAGATGATCCCAATCGCCAGTCTCGATGATCTCCTCCTTGTCCCGGAAATAATCCAGGATATCAGATGGGTGCTGACGCAGCTGGTCAATCTCCGGATCACCGCCCTCGTGCTTAGCCGAGATATTGGCCACGTGATCGGCAATGGCGATCAATTCGTCGCGGCGGTTGTAGGGCTGGCGCACAATGCTTTTCCACGTTTCCGTAATGTGGTGCTCGAAGCGAACCACGTCCTCAAAGCCCAACTCTTTGCGGAACTGGGCCGTGATCTCCATGGTTTCATTGTTAATCGAGTTGCTCCAGTTAAACCCGATGAGGGGCGAGGTACCATCATCGCGTGCGAAGAGTTTAGCCCCAATAAGGGTCCACAAGCCGGCATAGGGGTTATCATTGCCCATGAATACGGAAATCTTGAACTCGACATCAACCCCTATGCGATGTAATAAATAGCCCAACAATACCGTGCCTGGGTTGATATTGAGAACCTGGCGCACGCCATAGGCGGTATAATAGGTCAGAAATTCGTCGAGCCATTTGAGGGCGTAATCATTAGGCTGTCCCACCCCGCCAAAGTAGCCGGTGATTGTCTCCGGACCACCCAGGTGAATGTTCGATCCATCTGTTCCTTTGGTGTCAAGAGTTTCCACATAGCTGGCGCCGATGATCTCCATCGCCGCGGCGAAGGCAGGCAGATCGCCATCTCTTTCCTGTTCCTTCATCTTGCGCACCCGGATAAAACGGCCGGGCATTAGCTCGCCGCGCTCAATGGCCCTTTTAGCGGCGACGATCAGCCATGGAAAATATTGGGCTGCGCTGACCTCGAGCGTTACGGCAAAGTCGTCCTTGAAGATCATACTATCCGCTTGTTTACCAAGCACCTTGCGCCGGTAATCGGCCACAGTGATGAAAGCACCCTGATCCCGTTGTTCAACCAGCCAATCCAGGTCGGCCAGGTACTCTGGGTGGGTTTCCGCAACCTTTTTACGCAGCGCTGGAAGTTGTCTAGCCGCTTCCGCTTTGGCATTGATCTCATGCGGCGTGCCATATCTGGCAACCACATCTAGGAAGTCATTGATAACGCGCATATCAGGGTTTAGCAAGATGGCGTTGAGTGCGTCCAATCTGTCAGGTGTAATTTTTAATTGTTGGCGAATATTTTCGTCCATTTGTTTGCTCCTAATTGATCATGTTCAAGAGTGCTAGCAGTTCTTCGTATTCCTTATCATCCATACCGAAGTACCGTTCGGGTTCAGGAAATTCCTTAGCCGTGACTTCTTGCACGTATTGTTTCAAGCCGTTGAGGATGACATCGCCTGCATTCCCATAAACCTTGGCCATCCGGGGGGTGAACTTTGGATAGAGGCCAAACAAGTCATGGTAAATCAGGAGTTGACCATGAGCATGTGGGCCAGATCCGAGACTCATGATAATACAATTCCCGGCTCGCTCGGTAATCAGTTGACACAGGCGATCTGGCACCAGTTCAAGCAGGATACAAAAGGCCCCGGCACTTTCAAGCGCCTTGGCATCATCTACGATTTTTTTAGCCTGTAATGCGCCTTTACCCTGCAAATGGAATCCGCCCAAAGCAGAGGCGCTCTGAGGCGTCAACCCCAGGTGTCCCATGGCCGGAATTCCTGCCTGGACAATGCCGGCAATACGATCGGCCATCTCGGCTCCACCTTCCAGCTTGATGGCATCACAGCCCGTCTCGGCCATAAACCGGCCGGCATTTCGGATGGCCGTCTCTACGCTGGGCTGGTAGCTCATATAGGGCATATCGCCGATTACGAAGGCGTTGGGAGCGCCTCTACGAACAGCCTGAGTGTGCCGGATCATATCGTCCATTGTTACTGGCAAGGTGCTGTCATAACCCAGCATTGTCATGCCCAGGCTGTCGCCAACCAGGATCATGTCCAGGCCGGCTTGTTCCTGAAAAAAAGCCGTTGGGTAATCGTAAGCGGTCAGCCAGGTAATGGGCTCACCATTGGCCAATTTCCTGAATAGAGTTAGTAAGGTCACTTTCTTGCGGTCAGACATTTCAACCTCCATGTTTTACCCTTTGCTCCCAGGGCTAATATTTCTGGGCTTGTAACAGGCGGTAAAGAGTGCGCTGCGCCAGGATGTCGCTGCTAATAACACCCATCACCCCTTCCTCGGAAACCACCGGCATAGCCGAAATCTCGTGATGTTCCAGCTTGCGAAGCACGTCCAGGATGCTATCATTGGGACAGGCGCTGATGACATCACAACTCATTATCTCGGAAATGAGCACATCATCGCCACAGGCGATTGCCGAAGCCTGGGTGATATCCCAGTCAGTTACGACGCCGGTTAACTCGCCACATGCGGAAGTGACAGCCAGCAAATCACCTTTGTGGGCCACTAATAAGGCTGCCGCCTCACGGACGGTGCGGGTTTCGAGGATTGTCGGGATAGACATCATAACGTCGGCCGCGGTGCGGTCGCTTTCGCTGCTGGCAATGCGGTTGATAGCGATCCGTTCAGCCGCCTCAAAGGGCAGCATGTCTGGGTCAGCGACCAGGAGATCAATTAGCTCCCGCATATTGCGCCGAACAACCTTTTTTAGTTGGGCTTCGCCAGCAATGCGGCGTTCTTCGGCCAGGGCGGCAAAATCCTCCTGGTGCTTTTGTAACCAATTATCCACCGCTTCCCGGTTGCCGAGCATCTCTTCTGGAATCTGGAGGCGGGTAAGCGACTTGAGCAACTGTTCCTGGGCCGCATAAATGACGCCGCCTGAGTTGACCAGGAAGTCAGTGGCGATAAGCACACCCTTTTGCCAGTAAACTGTACGTTCCATCCGGCAGCGAGCTGCTCTACGAGCCGGATCCGGCGAGTAGGTGTTGGCCCCTTCAACAATCATAGCCCATTTCCCCATGCGATCCACGGTCATTGAGCAGTTTGAGGCCGCGTCCACGTCCAGATAATTTGCAATTGGCGCGGCCGGCACAAGACAAAAAGCCGATTCCCGGAGTAGATCATCGCTGTGGTTAGAGAATTTTGTTGGCGAAAAACGCAGACCACTTAGCTTTTGCTGAAAGTAGGGGAGGGCAACCACTCCTTGCTCACTTTGCATTTTCAATAGATCGGGCACAGGCAAGCCGGCCTCGTCATAGATATAGCCGGTGATATCGCTGATGCCAACAATGCGCGGCTTTTCGTCTGAGTCACCCTCGGTGAGCAGTCGTGCAGCGTGGGTTCCAACCGCACCAAAGCCCTGGATGAGGATCGTTAATTCTCGACCGGTGGGAATGTGTAGATTAGTAAACTGCGGCAGGACTTTTAAACGCTCAATCTCTTCCAATAAAGTGTTGATGGCGACGATGACACTCTGCGCAGCTCCACCTAACTGATCGATGCGGTTTCCGCCCATGTCACCTGTCTTAGACACAGCACCCTCCAGCCCGTTTTCGATAGCGATGGTTTTCATATCGCCGTCATTCGTGCCTACATCGGGACCGGGGAGGTAAATATCTTGGTAACGTTGAATGAGGCGGGCAAAACCGCGAATGACCTCAGTGTGGACTTCCGATGACAGGTCGGTCGACGCGACAATGCCGCATTTGCCGCCGCCATAGGGTAAATCGGCGGCGGCGTTCTTAAGAGTCATACCCCGGGCCAAGTTGTGAATGGCGGCAGGGGTGACATCGGGCAACATGCGAATGCCGCCCAGAGAAGGCCGGCCCATGGACAGATTATCCACGACTAAATAGCCGCCAATTTCCAGCGGGCTACTTTCATCCCACAAACAGACCACCAACCATGGCCCCAGATTATCAACCTCAATGCCTAGCCGTTTTAGTTGGTCAACGTCCAACGGACCAAACTCCATAAAAGCCCGCGAGTCATCCTGGTACAACCGGTTATGCCAGGTGCGTTCCGGGAGGGCATCGCGCAAGAAGTCGTTCATATATTTAGGGATCATCGATTTCCCCCTTTGTGCTTTGTGAACGGCCAACTGGGCCGTAAGCGTCCTCTGATTATGATTTTATTTGTGGGCGCATATTTAGGGAACCTGGCTCTCATCGACTTGAACGTCTGATTTCGTATCAAGCAGTTGCTGAACCAGCGCATGATAACGCTGATGCGAGCGCATCAGCGTTATCAAGAGAAAGATCACAACAATCGCCAGCGCAATCGCCCCGACTGAATCCTTTACCGACGGTGTGACAATGACCGGATTATAGACGCCCTGACCATCATAAGGCGCAAGTTCAATTTGTTCACTCATTTTGCTTAACTCCTAGATTTTACAAACTGCGCGCGCAATTCACGCTTCAGAATTTTGCCCGCACCGGAAATCGGCAGCGCGTCCATAATCTCGACGCGTTTGGGCATCTTGTACTTTGCCAGATGATCAC
The DNA here is from genome assembly GCA_963701435.1 of uncultured Chloroflexia bacterium. Classification (GTDB taxonomy): domain Bacteria; phylum Chloroflexota; class Anaerolineae; order Promineifilales; family Promineifilaceae; genus JAACFF01. Next base: position 282,166 of record CAVPAL010000010.1, read on the forward strand.
GCATAAAGTCAAGCAGGTTGTCGGAAGTAACGGCCGTTTCCGGCTTCAGCACCACACACGCCAATCCAACCTCCCCCCACTTCTCATCGGGAATGCCCACAACGGCGCACTGGTGGACAGCCGGATGTCCATACAACACCCTCTCAATTTCAGCCGGATACACATTCTCGCCGCCCGAAATAAACATATCCTTCTTGCGATCAACTATCGTGAAATACCAATCTGCATCAGCCTGCGCCAGGTCGCCCGTATGAAACCAGCCTTCGGCGTCCACAGCAGCGGCGCTGGCCTGCGGATTGTTGTAATAACCTGACGAACTGCTGCGCCCTTTCAACACCAGTTCGCCGACTTCATTGGGATCGAGCGGTTGATTGTTGTCATCCACAATGCGCGCACCAATATAAAAATTAGGACGGCCGATACTGCCGGCTTTGGCGACCGCATCTTCCGCCGCCAGCGCAAAAATACCGGGACCAAATTCCGTCATGCCAAAACCTTGTTTGAAGCGCACCTCTTTTTCGGCCGTGTACCGTTCAACAAGCGGGACGGGCAGCGGCGCGCCGCCGCTGGTGCAAAAACGCAGCGAGGCGAGATCGGCCGTTTTCCAGTTAGGCGCCTGCGTCAGCATCTGGTACATTGCCGGCACGCCCGCAAAAACCGTCACTTCTTCCTGCTCGATTAATGCCAGTACCTGTTGGGGATCAAACTGGCGCAGTAAGATGGTTACGCCGCCCAAAATTACCTGCGGTAATGTATACACGAAAAGTCCACCCGTGTGGAATAACGGAAAAACGTTTAAATACGTGTCGTCGTGGTGGAGGTCATGGATAATGGTGTTGAGCGTATTCCAGGCGATCATACGGTGTGAAACCTGGGCCGCTTTGGGCAGGCCGGTCGTGCCGCCGGTAAAAATTAAGGCGGCAATGGTTTCTTCATCGACAGCGGGATTGGTGACGGAAACGGCCGTTTCCCGCTGCAAAACCGTCTCAAAATGCTCACTACGCGCAATTCCACCCCCATCAAGATGTAAAAAACGAACAATAGATGCTGCCTTTTCATCCTGCGCCAGTTCCTGCACACCCTCTCGAAAATCATCTGAAAACATGAGGACCGTAGGCGTGCAGTCAACACAAATATCAGCTACCTCACGCCAATGCAGCCGCCAGTTAAGCGCCGTATGAATCGCCCCCAGCTTGCTACACGCAAAAAAGACGTCCAGATGCTCGACGCCATCGCGCGCCAAAATTGCCACGCGGTCGCCAAATCCAACGCCGGCCTGATGGCGCAGCCAGTTAGCCAGCTTGTTAGCGCGCGCGTTTAATTCGGCATAGGTCAAACGCCAGGCCGGCTGTTTCCCCGCATCCACAATCGCCAGCTTATCGGGCGAATAAATCGCCCTGCGTCCCAGATAATCCCCAATAACCATTTTTGTTTGCTCCCACCCGCGCCGCAGCTACACCCAACGCCAGATATTACACGCCATCGAAATGCCGCCGCCGCTGGCGCAAAAGAGCACAAGATCGCCGGGATTCGGCCGTTGCTGCGCCATCAAGGCATCATCAAGCGCCATCGGGATACAGGCCGAACCGGTATAACCCCATTTATCCATAATCCAGTGCGTTTTTTCCAGCGGCTGTCCCAATATTCCCATCATTTGTTTGATGGTGTTCAAATTGAGCTGCGTAAACAGATAAAAATCGATGTCGTCTGCCGTCAAGCCCGCTTTTGCCAATGTGTCATAAATCAAAGGCGGCCAATGATCTGAATTAAACGTGGCCGGGAACTTGCGCACGAACTGCACGCGCGGAACGCCCTTGTTTTCTGTGATCGGCGTCACCGGACAGGCCGCGCCGCCGGTGTAAATGCCCAGTGCATCGTAATAGGATCCAGTCGCCGCCAGCTTGCCGGCCAAAAACCCAGGCTCGTCCCCTGTGCCGAGCACAACCACCCCCGCACCGTCGGCAAACAGCGTGCAGGTCTTGTGATCGCTGTAATCCACAAAACGGCTCATGCCATATGCGCCCGCTACCAAGACGCTGTTGATGCTGGTGTCGGTGGCGATAAAACGCGCGGCCGTATCCAGGGCCGTCACCCAGCCGGCGCAGGCGCAGTTCACGTCAAATGTGCCGGCGTTCACAGCGCCTAATTTGTGCTGTAAGACAGTGGAGGTAGCAGGACTTAAATAATCGGGCGTATCGGTCGCCAGGATAATCAGGTCGAGCGCCTGTGGCGTTATGTTTGCGCGCTGCAGCGCCTGTCGGGCGGCGTGCAGCGCCAGATCGCTGGTGGTTTCATTTGCGGCCATCACATGCCGTTCGCGGATGCCAACGTTTTTGACCAGCCACTCATCAACATCTCGATTGAGAATTTCGTTGAAATAAGCGTTAGGGAGTATTTTGGCCGGCACATACCGACCAGTACTCACGATTTGTGCATAACGCATGGTTTATATTAATTTAGCGGTTACGGCCGTATTTCTCGTGGCTTGATACCCAATCAGATGAAGAAATAGCAGACCCCAATGAAATTTCACCCGCCAGAACCACTGCGGCGATAATTTCGGCAAATTTATGTACTTTGCCTTTCCCAACACAGCCCAGCAGCGCCAGCGACTCCTGCTGCGTAGCCAGGGCAGTTCCGCCGCCATACGTCGCCACAATCAGCGATGGAATTGTAATCGACATATACAAATCATTTTCAGGCGTCAGATCAATATACATGATGCCGGCCGATGATTCGGACACATTGGCTACATCCTGACCCGTGGCGATAAAAATAGCCGTAATGCCGTTGGCGGAATGCAGGCCATTGTTATTGGCGCCGGAAAGGATTGCGCCGACGTTGGCGATGTTGTAATGGTGGAACAATGTTTCAGGCTCAACGCGCATGTTTTGAATCAACACGTCCCGCTTGACCACCGCTTCAGCGATCACGCGTTTACCGCGGGTGCGCATGATATTAACCTGGGACGCTTTTTTGTCGGTCGCCAGGTTGGATTCCAGATAAAAATGTTTAATGCCCTCGTAATTGTCAATGATCCAACTGGAAGCGGCAAAGGTAGCGCGCCCAACCATATTTTGGCCGGCAGCGTCGCCTGTGGTGTAATTGAAGCGCAGATAAGCCAGCTTACTGGCCAGATAGGGATCAATGTATTCCAATTTTGCGACGCTGGAAGTTGCTTCCGCCTCCTCCCGAATTTTGTCCATATTATCAAAGACCCATTTAACAAATTCACGCGCTTCGCGGGCGTTAGAAAACTCAAACACCGGCGCACGCTGCATCGCATCCCCAACCACGCTCACGGTCACGCCGCCGGAAAGATTCAAAATTTTCATACCACGGTTGTAGGATGCAACCAGCGTTCCCTCTGTGGTGGCCATGGGCACAATAAAATCTCCCTGCGCATGTTCGCCATTGATGGTAATCGGTCCGGCAAATCCGATCGGAATTTGGGCCACCCCGGTGAAGTTTTCGATGTTGCCGTGCGTAATATGGGGATCAAACGAATATTTATCGATATGTTCCAGCTTGACGCCCGTCGTTTTTTCCACAAAGGTCTGGCGCTCTTTGATGATTTCGGGGCTGTAATCATCCCCATTGTCACGTGGAATCTTGATACGATTTTCAACTTCTTTACTGATGGCGCCTTCGACCTTCAGGCTCAACGTCCCAAATGTTTCGGCCGTGAATTCAACTTCAATTTTGTGTTTACCTTCAGAAAGGGGTTGAATCGCCGAGAGAATTTCCATGCTGCGGCGCAGGGGAAAATCGATTGTTTTTGCAATTACTTCATCCGGCGTCAATACATCGCCATTACCCAAATTCAACGTGATCGCGCTTAGTGGTACGGCCGTTCCGTCAAACCTGACCGCGTTAATTTCCGTTATCACCACGTCGGTGAGACGATTTTTGACTGAAAAAACAACCCCGTCGGATCGGTTTTTCAAACTACCAAACGTATAAAGCTGTTTCAATACGAGGCTGGGAATCTTAAAAGCCATGCTTATGCTCCTCTCTGAATTTTATTGTGCCAACAAATCAGGAAATAAGCATATTGTACCACACTCCATTCGGATCAAAAGAGCGCCTGGAGGAATTTTGCGTGATAGGAAAGATTCCAAAACATTTGAAATCTGGCGCATTCATTCGCGCTCAAAACAAATTCTTGAGGATGTGTCCCATTTCAGCTATAAAATGCCTTGCAAACGGGACGACACAATTAGTGATATTAACATAACAAAAAGGGACAGCATGTCAAACGTACAACATGCCAACGAATTCGCCATCATTGGCTTAGGAAGATACGGTCACAGTCTGGCGTTAAAGCTCACCGGGCTGGGTCACACAGTTTTGGGCATCGACATCAACTTCGACCTGGTTCAAAGCATCGCAGATGAGATTGACCAGGCGATTGCCATGGACGCCACGCGTGAAGCCGCGCTCAAGGCTGCCGATATTGCCGCATTTGAAACGGTGATTGTGGCGATTGGAGAAGATTTTGAGGCCAACCTCTTAATCACGGCCGCTCTCAAAAGCATGGGCGTGAAACAGATAATCAGTAAAACCAATTCAAACCGTCAGGCTGAAATTTTGCGGCTGATCGGCGCGGATCGTATTGTGCAGCCGGAACAGGAGGGAGGTGAACGCCTGGCGCTAGAATTAAGCGCCCCGACGATGTTGGAACGAGTACCAATCGGCTCACACCACAGCATTGCTGAAATCGTGCTGCCTAAACGTTTTGCCTCCCAATCAATCGCCCAATGCGACTTTCGCCAAAGCTACGGTCTTACAATTCTCATTATTCGCCGTGAAGATACGTTAATTGTTTCGCCTTCGCCCGATACCATTCTACAGCGGAGAGATTTGCTGGTAGTATTAGGTGAGAACGAAAGCATAGCTGAAATCAGCACATTTTCATGAGCAATCGATACCAGGAAAAATCAGAACCGCGCATTATCCGCTTAATCAAACCGCAACCGCAAAATAAATTTAAGGTTCCGGTTGGCTTGCGTTTGATGCTGGGCCTGGCTGTTTTGATCGCCATCGGGACATTGCTATTTTATTTTGTACCAGGTTTAACGCGACGGCCGTTAACCCTCATGGAAGCGCTTTTCACTGCAACATCCGCCGCCACCGTTACCGGTCTTTCTATCCTGACGACCAGTACGGAATTCACTTTGGGCGGGCAAATTGTGCTGCTCTTTCTAATACAGATGGGCGGCGTTGGCTACATGGTCGGTGCAATCTTGATTTTGCAAATTTTAGGGCGTCAAATTAAATTGCATAATCGTGTTGCTCTGGCCAGTTCTTTGGGCTTGAATCAAACCACCAATGTCTTATTAATCTTGCGCAAATCCTTGATTTTTATGCTGCTGGTCGAAGGGATTGGCGCCTTGCTGCTGTTTTTGTATTGGCGCACGAGCGGAATTGTCCCGGCCGAAAAAGCGCTTTTTTATGCCGTCTTCCATTCTATTTCTGCCTTTTGTAATGCCGGTTTTGATCTATTTGCCGGATTACCTGCCTATCCCGGCGGCATTCCAGGGGATACGCCCACGCTCCTAATTTTGGGTTTTTTGATCATTATCGGCGGGCTGGGGATTCCCGTCATTTCGGACACAATATTCTGGCGCGGTGGGAAAAAGCTGAGCTTGAACACGCGTATCACGCTGGGCGTAGCTGCATTTCTGATTATTTTTGGATGGATCGGATTATTTTTGGCTGAAACAAAAGCGGATGGACTGTTGAATGAATCTATTCTGCAAGAACGCGTGGTACATACCTGGTTTCAATCTGTTTCCTCGCGCACGGCCGGATTCCCTGGCTTTCGCAATTTTGACAAAATGCAGGGAGCCAGTCGTTTATTGGTTATGGCGCTCATGTTTATTGGCTGCGCGCCGGCGTCGATGGGCGGCGGCATCACCACCGGTACTTTTGCAGTGCTGTCAATTGCACTGTTCAGTTACGTGCGCGGCCATCCACAGGCCGTTATTTCTAAACGCACAATCGCCATCGGAACGGTTCAACGCGCAACGGCCGTATTAACGCTCAGCATCGGCGCGGTCTTTCTCGCAAGCTGGTTAATCTTGTTAACCAACAAACTATCGTTTAGCTTTGTGCTGTTTGAAGTGGTTTCTGCGCTGGCGACCTGCGGGCTTTCGCTTGGCATTACGGATAATCTAAACCCATTTGGCCTTACAATCATCATGATCATGATGTTTTGGGGACGATTAGGGGCCTTGACAATTGCGATTGCTTTCCTGCAGCGCCAAAAACCCAGCCAACTGCTAAAATATCCGGAGGCGTCAGTCCTGATTGGCTGAGCATCTGTTGAAAAAAAGACGGAAGGCAAAATCAATCGCCATCCGTCTTTCATCCTCTGTCAATTCCCTTGCCTAATCATCCTCAAAGCGCCGGCCTAGCAAAATACGGCCAACCACTACCAGCACCACCAGGCCCACAAACCCACCCACCAGCATCGGAATCCAGTTCGGAACCAGACTTTCAGGCAGTTCCTGCGGAGGAACTTTGGCAGATGACCAATCAATGACGCCTGCTTTTGCGCCGGTCATATCCACAGCAGTGAAATCTGCATTGGATACATTGGCAGCCAAAATTGTGGTTTCACTCAAATTGGCGCCGGTCAAATCAGCGCCTTCCAGATTAACGCCCGCAATTTTGACGCCTTGCAAATCAGCCCCGGATAAGCGGGCATTTTCCAGGTTTGCACCTGCAATCATGCCGCCTTCCAGTCTAAGACCCGATAAATCTGCATCTTCCATATTGACGCCGGCCAAAATTCCACCGGAAAGATTGGTATTGCGCATGCTCACACCTTCCATATTCAGCCCACTCAACTGCATGCCGCTCAAATCAAGATCGCTGAGATCATAACCCGACAGGTCTCGATGCTGAGATTTGATGGCAGCGGCGACATCGTCACTGCTTAAGATTGCCGTCTCGGAAACGGCCGTTTCGTCCATACCCTTATTTTTATTATTTGCTGTCATTTTGTGTCTCCTTTACATCCATTTTAGCATATTTTTGCTAAGGACATTGCACAATGCCCTGCGCCCACAAACAAGCGCCGCAGGCAGGCGCAGGATTATCAAAACAATCGGTCTCATTTGCTTCCAGCAGTTCACAACCGCCGCAAGGGGTGCAGGGCGCAAAAGCAAAACTTTGTACCCGCTCACGATAAGCCGTATAGGCAGCGTCATGCCACAAATCCAACAGATCGTGTTCGCCCACATTGCCGATAATGTGACAGGATGACTGCCGCTGGTACTCGCGTAAATAACTGACATGATTATAAAGCAGCGGCGGGCACGGGGAGACACGGCCATCCCAACCAATTGCCAATGATCCACTCTCAATAAAGGTGCAAACGTCGTTTGCCCCGCCCAAATTTTGTCCCGCCAGCGTCACATTATAGCCGCTTTGCAGCGCTTGCAAAAATGGCTCGCGTGTGTCTTCGTTCAGGTCCAGTTTAGGCAAAATCAAGCGCCGCAGCCAGGGAGATTCCACAAAAGTAATGCTGTTAAGCGCCTTGCCATATAAGATTTCCTGCTGCATTTCGCGCGTATGGGGCAAAACATTACTCACGTGAAAACGCGAGACGCCCAGACGCTTGCCCAGGTTGAGTAAATCCGGTAAATCGCCAATATTGCGGCGCATGGCCACAAAGGCAATGCCGATTTCTGGCCGCGCACGGTGACCAGGACGCCGCAGCGACCGCAAGCGACGAATATTGGCCAGTACATTGGGCAGTTCGGCGCCCAGACGTACATCGGCGTAACTTTCCGGACGGGCGCCGTCTAGAGAAACCCACAGGAAATCCAGACCGGCGTCGATTAAAGCGCGGGCGCGTTTTGCATCCAGCAAAGTGCCGTTTGTAATCAATTCAGTCCTGGCGCCTAAGGCTTTGACGCGCGCGACCATCTCCGGCGTGCGTGGGTGAAATAATGGCTCGCCCAAACCGCCAAAAAACACGGTCGGCGGCGTGTCAATGGCTGCGACGCCGTCCAGAATACGCTCGAAAACAGTTTCCGACATGCGCCCCATGGTCACATCCCAATTATGCCGGATGCAGGTGCGGCAGGTGAGGTTGCAGCGGTTAGTCGGCTCAATGTAAATTTTGGCAAGCTGGCCCACGGCGCGGTGCAGGCGCAGATCATTTTCACCCGGCTGCAAGCGTACGCGTTCACCGGGCTTCAGGCCGTAACGCGCAGCCAGTTCTGGCGGGATAATTAAACGGCCGTTTTCATCAACTTCAGCCCACACGGTTGGTTTCGCACTAATTAGATTTTCCATATTATTGAATCCGAAATGTGGAATACGGATCAAGCAAGTGAGGTCCGCTCTCCAGAATAGGTCAGCCCAATCTATAAGTTTGAAGAGGATAACAAAATCAGGAGATTAATCGCAGTGACAAACGGCCTTTTTCCCCATGCAATATGTCACTTTAATTCGTGAGATTGATGCTGCTCGTGTCAGATTTTGATTCTACTAACGTTAGAGTGACGGCTTAACGCGCACGCTCCGCCAGCCATTTATCCCGGTTTGCGGCGCGGGCGATCTTTCCGCTGGAGGTTTTGATTAACCACTTGGCGTCAACAAGCTGCACATAACTCACCGTGACCAAACTCTGGCGCGCCACTTCTTGCCGAATTGCCTTGTTAATCTGTTTGCGTTTGGCTGGATCATCCGTTTTCACTTCGGCCAAAACGGCAATTAGTTCGGTTCCTTCGCGTTCGTCGGCTACCCCAAATACAACCGCGCGACCGGCATGAACCCCAGGAACGCCGTTTACAATTGCCTCTATGTCCTGGGGATATACATTTTTGCCGGCGTTGATGATCAGGTCTTTGGAACGGCCGATCACATACACCTCTCCGTTCGTTACATAGCCCATATCACCGGTCAAATACCAGCCATTCTGAAAAGGTTGCAAATCGGGCCGTTTGTAATAGGCGCTCAACATACAGTCGCTTTTAACCCCCAGTTCACCGACAAAACGCTCCGCAAGCGCCTGCCCTTTTTCACCGATGACGCGTACGGCCGTTCCGGGAATTGGCGGCCCGCAGGAAACTTTTATAACGGCGCGCGGATGGTCGACGGATAACGGCCGGGCGATATGCTCTGCTTCTAAAACGCCCTGATCAATTATGTCAAGTTTAACAGGCTGAGCGGGCGCAGTTTGCGTCACGCCAAAGGTATTTTCAGCCATGGCGTAGCTCACGCCCAACTTCTGCGGCGATACGCCTAGCGCCCCAAACCGCTCAAGAAACAATTGATGGCTGCTGTGGCGCACTGGTTCAGAGCAGTTAATAAACAAACGCATGCTTTCCAGCGAGAGACCTTCCAAATCCCGCTCACGAATGCGGCGCGCGCAGTGGTTATAGGCAAAGTTTGGCAGCCAGCAAAGCGTCCCATTGAAATCATCAATGGCGCGAAACAACAAGGCGGGATGGCGCACCCAATCAAATGGCGACATCAACACCAGCGGGACGCCCTGCAGCAGCGGCAGCAAAAAGCCGGCAATCAAACCCATGTCATGGTACAGCGGCAGCCAGCTCACAACCACATCCTGCGCGTTGAAATCCAGGGCGCTGCTGTAGCTGGCAATCTGATTGAGCACGGCCTGATGCGAAAGCGCCACCCCTTTTTGTAGACCGGTTGTGCCGCTGGAATGCTGTAAAAATGCAATCGTTTGCGGGTCAGGCGCATGGGGAACAAAATCGGCGCCGCCCCCATTAACGACCACAGCAGAGAATTGTTTCGAACCATAAACCGGACAACCCACGCGCGCATCCAGCTCAGGCGCAAATTCATCCGTCGTCAATACGGCGCGCACGGCAGACAGACGCACCAGTTCAGCCATGCTTTGCATATAAATCGCCGGGTCTAATTTTTCCGTGAGCGTGGGAAACATGGAGGGGATGGCGCCAACCAGAAGCGCACCCCAAAACGCATAAATACTTTCCAGGTTTTGCGTGTGGGCGATGATAATTAGATCACCCGGTTGGACGCCCAGCGCCTGCAAACCAGATGCATACGCGCGCACCGCCAGACGAAAATCACAGCGTGAAATGGTTACCGGCGCAGCGTCTGTAGCCACATAAATGATGGCAGGCGCCGTTTCATCGCCGCCCGTGAGTACAACAGCGTCTAACAACGTTGCAAATTCAGATCGCGTTGTGAGATTCAGCATGTTTATTGCATTTCACGCATCACGCGGGCGACCATTTGATCGAGCGTATCCATTTTTTCGACAGTCAGGTCGGAGTCGGGGATGTAGACGTCAAATTCCTGCTCCACAAAAACCCCAAATTCGGCCAATGAAAAAGAGTCCATCAGTCCGCCGGTGATGACGCCTTCGGTGTCGGCGAGTTCATAATCTTCGTCTCGAATGAGTTCAACCACAATAAATTCGCGTATTTTTGCGCGTACAGTTGCTGCGTCCATAATACCTCAGTTGGAATTGGCGATTTCTAAAAGTGCCGGGCTGATCATTTCAGCCATCTGTTCGGAACCGTCAGGCGTCAGGTGCACGGGGGTATCGGTGAATTCGTGCGGCGCAATGCTGTTCCACAGGTCCAGATAGAGCCAGGCGTTGGCAACGGCCGTTTCCGCCAGCAGCCCGCGATATTGATCATATGCCCAGCGTGGATAAAAGGAATTATACCGCAGGTCGTTGTTTGCGCCGCTGCTGATAAACATCGCTTCATTGACAATCAACACCGGCGTCTCACCCGCCATTCGCACGCCGGCCTCAAGCACATCAAAGGCAAGATCATCACTCGTCAGCGCTGTTGGTTCGGCAAACGCCTGCCAGCTTTCATCTGCCTCAAAATCTGATTTGCGCAAGGGAATTTCATCAGGAATCGCCTGGTCAATGCCCGTCGCGGCCCAGGAAAAACCATAAAATTGCAGCCGCAGCAGGTCGGCAAGGTTACGCCGCTGTCCGGCCAACGTGCGCTGCGCAAATGTCGGCTCCACAAAACGCGGATCTTCAGGATCAAGGTCAAGGTTGTAGTTTGTGATTAACGGCCGTATCCGCTGCGGATTCTGCTGCACCAATGGAGCAAACAACTGCTTGTCACGCGGAAAAGACTCCAGCGTAACCGGCCATACAATCAAATCCGGCTCATATTGCAGCGCTTCCTGCAGCAGCATCAAATCCTTGGTCAGCGACATCACCGGATAACCCAAATTATAGGCCACAACGCGCTGTCCATTATTGGTGGTCATTTCCTGCGCATTGAGCCTGCCGGCCAGCGTATCCTCGTTTTCCAGAAACCAGCCCCAGGCAGCCGAATCACCCATCACAAAGACCCGAAACTCATCCTCGGTTTTGGGCTGCGCAGCCTTTTGGCTGGCAAACATCGCGGTCACGTTAAAGAGGCTGAGATTATAGGCCACAGCCGGATTCTCGCCATACGGCAATCGCTCGCGGCCGGGCAGCAGCCAGTTATAAAGCGTGAGGGCGCCCAATGTTTCCAACGGTAAAAAGAGAGCCAAAAGCAGGTTAAACAGGACAAACAGCAGCGCCGCCTTGCCGAGAACGCGTAAAAAGAATGCCCAGTTTGTCGATTTGTCGCTTTGCATTTACCAACCCAGCCCAAACAATTTGCCAATCGTCGCCGTTGCCAGAGGCACATCGGGAATTAAAAACCAGACCCAGCCTACAACGACGTAATTAAAAGTGATAAACCAGGAAAATAAAGTCCAGGCGCGTTTCTCGCGCGGTTTTTCCTGCAACCCACGATACCATTTGCGCGTGCGGTCGCTCCACATCTTGTGGACAAAGAGCGCTGCGCCATGCCAAACGCCCCAAATAAAATAATTCCAGGCGATGCCATGCCACAAACCAATCACAATCATCGTCGCCATTTGGGATACAAACACAATCAACGTCAGCGACGGTCGAGGCTTGCGCCGCAGCAGCGCGCGTGAGAGTGGTGAGAACACATAAAATCGAACCCAATTGCTCAATGTCATGTGCCAGCTTTGCCAGAAAGCGGCAATATTGGTTTTGAGATAGGGTCGATTAAAGTTTTCCGGCAGCCGAATGCCAAACAACAGCCCCAATCCGATCGCAATATCGGTGTAGCCGGCAAAATCAAAATAGAGACGAAAGGCATACCCGTACAGCAGCACCCACAACCAAAAAGTGGATTCAGCCTGGGCGGCATTGGCCTGATTCAGCGCGATCCCTTGCGCCAGCAGATCCGCAATCACAAATTTTTTAAACATCCCCACAAAAATGCGCGCGCCCGCCTCTGTAAAACGTGCTGCATCCAGACCAACAATTTCCGGCAGCACACGATAATCTTTCACAAAGCGTTCGGCGCGGTCGATGGGGCCAGCTATGAAAGCGGGCGCAAAAATGACATAACTGACGTATTCGCGCAGCGAGAGTGCAGGCAAAATGCCGGTTTGCCGGTCGCGCATGGTGTGGATCAGGCGAAAGGCGACGTAAGAAAAACCCAGCCAGGCCAGGTCGAAAACGCCGGCGATGGTTGTGTCTTGTGCGGTAAAGCTGCGCCAGATTGCAGCAACGGCCGTTGCCAGCGGCTCTGTCTTCAAAATCACAAACAGAATGACGATAAAAACGATGCCGCCGGTTAGTATGGCGCGCTGATTCACACGCCGCAGCAAGCGCATCACGCCGGCGAATAGACCCGCCAACGCCAACAAAACCAGCGCCACAAGCAGCGGCGAGGGGGGACGTCCGGCGGTTATCCGATATTCAGAAGCCAGAAAGCGATTAAAAGCCAGGCCAATAATCAACAAGCCAATCAGCAGCAGGGTGATGCGGTCTTCGCGCAGGCTGGCGCGTTGGGCTTCATCGCCTCGGGCGCGGGTCAGCCACCATGAGCCGACCGTCAAAATCAGCGTGGCTGTGGGAAAAACAAATCCGGAAAAGCGAATCGGCGTATTGGGCTGCAGCCAATAGATGGCTACCACACTACCGATCAACAATGCCCAACCGCGCCCTCTGCCCGGCACAAACGCAGCATACAACAGCGCCGCCGCCCCGAAGACAACAATCGCCAAAATATCAAGCGTCACCGGGCTGGATTACCTCTGTATAAACGGCATGGAGCATCATCAGGGCGGTCAAATCGCTCATGGGGTAACCGCGTTCGAAATACTCCGGATTGGTATAATCGTCGGCGTCGGCCATGGTCATGTGTACTAGATCGCCGCCCAAGCCCTTGCCGGGTATCGTTTCAGCAAAACGATCAAAATCCCACAGCGGAAGCTGGTATTCAGCCGCCAGCCGGCGCACAGCCTGGTTGTTGCGGTCGTCCGGCCCCTCAAAACGATCCGGCTTAGTGGCCAGCACCGGCAAAACGCCCTGCTCGATGCTGTATGTCACCAGCAGGCGCATATTGTCTTCAAAATAGCTGCCGGGCGCGTTGTCGTTAGAACCAAGCCGAATGAGCAATATACTGGGATTGTGCAGGCGTATTTCACACGCGACCATATCTTCGTTGGCCAGACAATAATCTTTGTTGGCCCACAGCGGATCAAAAAGCGACCAGGCGTGCAGCCCGATGCGCGCTGCGACGCCGTAGCGGGCGAAGGAACCGGCAAAATGGTCGATGGCCGGCTGCAAGTAGCCATAGTCGCCCAATGTGTAATATCCGGAGTCAAAACGGGTCAAATAATGGTCGGTAAGCGTGACGCTGTCGCCGACTTTGGAGAACGCGTTGGGATTTCGGCCAATTTCACGACCCCTGCTAAAAATCGCGCGCGCATTGGCGACAACTTCGGGCGAGAAGTGAATAAATTCATTGACCGGGACGCCGTTGACCGTGACGGAAACGGCCGTTGCTGTTGCCGAGGGAACAGGTGTATTTGTCGGCGAGGGGGTAGCGGTTGGCGTATAGGTGTCAGTAGGAACAGGCGTGTTTGTTGGCAGCGGCGTAGGCGAAGGTTCCGGGGTTGAAGAAGGGATGGGCGTCGCAGTCACAAACTCCAATGCCGGACTCGTCACAGTAGTTGATAAATCCAGCGCAGCTACGGTCGGCGGCAAATTTGTAACTGTTATTGAAGTAAGCGCGCTGTCTGCAACGGCCGTTACGGAAACTTCTGAACCATTTTCCACATCTGCGAGCGGCGTGCTTTGATCACAACCAGCCAACCATAAAAGGTATATGATCAAACCTAAAATTAGTAAAACGCGTCCGCCGGAGTCCATTAAAACCCCTGATAAATCCACTGCGGGGTGCTGTCACTGGTCACGATGATCAGCAAAATGAGTATCAGGCACAGAGCCAGGGCGAGCAGGTTTTCATGCGTAAACGGCCGTTTCCACATGCCGGCTATCCCTCACCACACCATTTCCACTCGCCATCTTCAGCCACAACCCGGTACGAGGAAAGCGGGAATTCCGTGTCTTCAGCCCCATAAGTAGCCACATATTTACCTTCGCAAGCCACAATATTGCTGTCATCGACCTGGGAACAGGTCATTCCCTCCAGACGCACATCGCTTACGCTTTCAAATGTGCGTGATTCTCGTTCCCAAACCGATTCCATCTCAGCGCAGAGCAGCTCACGGATCGTATCAACATCTCCCTCCGCTTTGGCCTGCAAATATTTTTCAACCGTTGGCGCGGGGTCACTGGCCGCCCCGTCGCCGCCGCAAGCAGACAACAAAATCACAAGCAGCAATGTTATCGCAAGCAAAAAATTAATCTTTCGCATCAAATCTCCTCTTCCAGATTGTAAGCATTCAACCGGTCAACCGGTCGACTATCAGCCTGGCTGCGGACAAATCACAAATGAGATATGCAACAGGCAAAAACCGGTATCAGGTCTTAAGTTTAGCCTTTGGCCCACCGAATTCTGCTGACCGCCTGATTTGCTGATAGCTGGTCGCAAAAGGCAGGCCGCTAATTCAGCTCATGGAGGACTCTATCAAGCGTTGCTAAAACGGCCAGATTATGCACCGGATAGCCGAAAGTAAACGTGTCCGCCTGGGTATAATCATACGGTTCGCTGTAGGTCAAATGCACATTATCCGGCCCTAAACCACGCCCCGGAATCGTGTCCGCCAAAATGTCAAACTCCAGCAAGGGCACCTGATAATCGGCTGCAATCTGGCGAATAATCGTGTTATTGACGTTGTCCGGCCCTTCAAAACGATCTGCCTTGGTCGCCAGAATGGGAACGATACCTTGATTACTTAATTCTTCGACAATTTTGCGGTAATTGACGTCAAAGCCGCCCGGGGATCCGGCGTCATTAGACCCCAGGAAAATGATCATGACGCCGGGGTTGTTTAGCCTGATTTCGCAGGTCAATAAATCTTCATTTGCTTCGCAAAATTCTTTATCGGCCCACAAAGGGTCAAAAACAGACCAGGAGTGCAGGCCCACGCGCACGCTAACGCCATAATCGTTAAACGATCCCACAAAATGATCGATGCTGTCTTGCAAATGTGCAAATTCCGGTCCCAACACATAGGTATCGCCGTCCCAATGCGCCACCGATTGGGGGGTAGCAATGAGACTGTCGCCCAAAATCGATAATTTATTTCGATTGCGCCCCATTTCCTGCCCGCGTGCGTAAATCTCGCGGATGTTTTGTTTGACGCCGTCATCCATGAAAACGAACTGGTCAATGCCCATGCCGTTGATCGCCAGCGGAACGGCCGTTGGCGGCAGCGGCGTTGGCGTCGGCGGGATTTCGGTTGGTGGAGCTGCACTGGTGGGTTCAGGGTTTTCAGACTCGGAAACGGCCGTTTCAAGCAGCGTCTCCTCACCGGATAAGGCGTCATCAATTTCCGACAGCAGTGTCGGCGTCGGCAAGCTCTCAGAGGCCGCACCTGGCGCCGTCTCGGTTGCGGCAGGCGCGTTGGAAGCACACGCAGCCACAATAAAAATCAGGAGTAGTAAACTTATTTTTTGAACAAATCGCATGAACTTTTCTCGGGCAGTCAGGTCAATTTTTGTGCGGTTTAAAATTAACTATCGCACAAAGAAAACACAGAGCAGATCTATCGGGCTGTCTCTGTGTTTTTGACTAGCGACCAACTAATTTTGAGAGGGTAGTATAACCTCTTTCCAAATCGTATCAAGCAGCATTAATGCCGTCAGATTGTGCAAAGCGTGGCCGCGCTGATATGCCTCCGGCAAGGTATAATCATGCGCGAAAAACGCCGACAAATGTACATTGTCCACATCCAATCCCCGGCCTTGCACCGTACCGGCTACCACGTCAAAATCCCACAGCGGAACCTGATACTCGACGGCAATCTGCCGCAAAATATCATTGTATTCATTGCCGCCTTCAATCTGATCTGGCTTGGTCCCAATGATGGGCACAACGCCATTGTTAACTGCATATTCAACAATTTCGCGCACGCTTTCAGCAAACAACTGCGGCGCGCCGGCGTCATTTGCGCCCAGGCGGATAAAAACAAGGCTGGGATTTTGCAGGCGAAATTCACACTCAATGGGCGCCTCTCCCGGAAAACAAACCGCTTTATCAGCCCAAACGGGATCAAAAACTGTCCAGGAATGCATCCCCACGCTCACGGCCACGCTGTCGCGGGCATGCGAGCCGGAAAATTGATCAATCACCGCTTGCAGATAGGCGTAATCACCCAGGTTATAAGCGCCGCCGTCAAAGCGGGCCATAAAATGCGGGTTTTCAATCGTGCTGTCTCCAATTTTGGCGTAGGCGGTGGCGCTGCGACCCAGATTTTGTCCGCGTGCAAAGATAGCGCGCGCATTTTGCAGGCTGCCCGGCGGTAAAATGATGAATTCACTTTCAGTCAAGCCGTTGACCGTAACCAATGCAGGTTTTACAGGCAATTCGCCGGGGTTGGCGGAAACGGCCGTGTTCTCATCGCCCCCGCCCGGAATCACCAACACCTGCCCCGCATACACAAAATTCGGATCGGTGATGCCGTTCGCAGCAATGATTGCTTCCACCGGCACATCATAAAGTTCAGCAAGAATGGACAAGGTTTCACCCGTTTGCAAAGTATGGGATATATCAACCGGCGCAGTAGCTGATGAAACACCCGCCGAGTTGTCTGTGACAGCCGGATCTGGCGTCCCGGAAGATGCATTGGAACTATCCAAACCAGAAGGTTCAACCAACTCCGCTGCAGTAGAATTGGCGTCCGCCTCGCGCTCCAGAAACCGTCCAAGCCTCACGCCGGCGATCAAAGAAACGGTCACAAGTAATATACTCAGCGTTAAAATGCCGAGAAAAATCAATTTTCCACGCATAACTTTATTTTATCAGAGGGCAGCAGATTGCAAATAAGGATTGCGCAAACAGAACATTTGTTCTAAAATAGTCTTATTTGTTATAACCATCGGCAACGTCTAGAGCGATTCTAATTTTGAAGTATTGTCGCCGATTACCAAATTTGTTTATATGGCATCAAGTTATTACACATATGATGATGAATGGGATTACTTCGATCCATCGGTCGAGGTTTATGAGGATGCCTACTATTCATCCACAGGCGCGCTGCCGGCCCACATCCTTTTACTTATGTTGGCTGTTCTTATGGCCCTGGGCATGATTGTGGGGCTGACTTTGTTAGTTAACGGCAATTTAAACAGGATTGAATTTGCGCCCGCTGCGCCGGTAACAACCCAAACGAGTACACAGGAGAATTCGGAGGATACGGCCGTTCCCCTACCTCCATCATCCACCCTTGTCGATCCCGCCAGTTTTACCACGATTTACGACGACTACATCCTCACCCAAGGCCCACATGGCTTCTCCTACGGCCATATGGCCATCGATATCGCGGCCGGCAACGGCGCCGCCATCAAATCCCCGATTCAAGGCGTGGTGACCGAGCGCTTCGTCGATCCCATCGGCAATCCGACCCTGGTCTTAGAAAATGAAGCGTACCGGGTAACATTTCTGCATGGCAATTATGCTGTGACCCTGGGCGAGCAAATCCAGCCGGGCCAGATTATCGGCACAGAAAGTAACAAGGGCAACACGCGTGACATGCAAGGTCGTTCCTGTCAAAATCGTGACTGCGGCTATCATACACATCTCAATGTGTTTGATAAGCGGCTCGGTCAAAACGTCAATCCCCTCGAATTGCTGGAAAACTGACGTTATATATCCAGCGTCAGTAGATCAAGATTTTTGACACAAATGACACGACTGACACAAATAGAGGTCCTAAATTCGTGAGATTCGTGTCAGATTTTGGAGCTGCTGAGATTTCAAAAGTCTCAAAATTTTTTGTGTCTTCTCCAACCGTCAATAAAACTGCCCACACTCCCCATTCCGTCAATTTCTGGTGTATACTAAAACGAGTGTGATTTTTTGTCCCAACAACAACAGCAATGGAGGATAAAATATGTCCTTGAAAAAAGAAAAGATGTCAACCGTCGACACGGCCTGGTGGCACATGGAAGATTCAACCAATCTAATGATGATCACATCTGTCATGACGTTTAGCGAACAAATGACATATGCAGAACTAAAACAAGTTGTTGAACAGCGGATGCTGCGCTACGATCGTTTTCATCAGCGTGTCGTCGACCCCACTTTGCCCCTGACAGGCGCGTCGTGGGAACTTGACCCCCATTTCGATATTGACGCCCATTTGCGCCATGTTGCCCTGCCCGATCCAGGGGATCGCGCTATGTTAGAAGATTTCGTCGGCATTTTGATGGGCACTCCCCTTGATTATACGAAGCCATTGTGGCAAATTCACCTGGTAGACAATTTTGGCGCAGGCTGCGCCGTGATTACGCGTTTGCATCATTGTATCGCCGATGGGATTGCCCTGGTGCGCGTGCTGCTTACAATGACCGATGAAACGGCCGATGCCAGTTGGATCGATGTGACCGAAGAGACAATTCCGCGCAAATCACGCCGCTTCCGGCGCGTACGCCGGATAGTGAAGCCGGCGGTCACTATCACCAAAACAACCGGCAAAGCCTACCTGAAGCTGGCCCAAGAAGGTTATAACACCTATCAAAACCCGGGACGCGTCAGAGATGCTACAAAAATGGGTTTGTCTGCTACGGCTACCTTGGGAAAGATTATACTACGCTGGCCGGACCCCAAAAGCATCTATAAAGGCGCATTAGGTACTCAAAAGCGCGCATCCTGGTCAAAGACCATTAAACTTGATGAAGTCAAGGCAATCGGTCATGTGTTGGGCGGGACGGTAAATGATGTGATGGCAACGGCCGTTGCCGGATCATTACGCCGCTACCTGGAAGAGCACGGCCAACAAACCAAAGGTCTGAACCTGCGCGCCTATATTCCGGTCAATTTGCGACCGTTGGATGGACCCATTGAACTGGGCAACCGCTTTGGGCTGGTCTTTCTCTCGCTCCCAATTGGCATCGTGGATCAGGTCGAACGCTTCCAGGAAGTGAAACATCGCATGGATGAGCTCAAGAATTCTCCCGAAGCCCAGGTCGCCATTACGCTTTTGGGCGCAGGCGGCATTGTGACCAAGGAAGTTCAAACTGCATTATTTGACTTTTTCCACACCAAAGCAACGACCGTAATGACCAACGTGCCCGGCCCTAATAAACCACTCTACATGGCCGGCAAAGAGATGACCAGCCTGATGGCCTGGGTACCCCAGTCCGGCAAACTTGGTTTGGGCATCAGCATCATCAGCTATGCCGGCGATATGCAGGTAGGCATTAACACCGACGCCGGCCTTGTGCCTGATCCTGATAGAATTGTCGAATATATCGTATTGGAACTGGAAGAAATGCTCGAACTGGCCAAAGCGCTTGAGGTCGATTATTAAAGTAATGTTTTGCCTTTTTAGTACTTCCCAGATGGTTTTCTGAATTCCTGCGAAACGAAATCTGGGAATTCCTCGAGGAATTCCCAGATTTCTAACTCGTCTTATTTTCAAGAATTTTCTGCGGTTCACCTAAAACGCTTATTACAAGAATTCTAGTACTACAACAAGACTTCGCTCTGAAATGAGGAGGAAGGCATTCTCAAATGCCGGTTCGTCGCCTCAACTGGCCGCATCTGAGGATGCTCACTGCTCATGAGTAGTCAGCAAGATATACTTTATGTCAATTTTTCGTTGTAGTACTAGGCAAGTTCCAGCTCTAGGATTGGGTTCAAATCAATCACGGCCCGGACCAAATCCCCTTCACGTTCAAATTCAAAACCAAGCTTTTTACAAATGGTCAACATCCCTTTGTTAGCGCCCAGCATATACGCCTCCACCCGTTTAATGCCCTCATCATTGCCGAACTGCAAGAGGCATTCCAGCAGCTTTGTGCCCAAACCCTGGCGCTGAAAATCATCCCGCACCAGCATTGCAAACTCCGCTTCCTCCGGATTCGGCAGACGCGTCAGACGACCGGCGGCGACAATTTCCATCTCGCCCGTTTCAGGATTCTCCCAATCAATAACCAGCGCGATCGTGCGATCATAATCAACAAAACAAATACGCGTCATGCGCTCATGAGCCACGCGCTGGCTCAACTGGAATGAACGAAAATAACGTAGATAAACACTCTCTTCTGACAATTTTTCATGGAAATCCACCACCTTTGGCTCGTCTTCCGGACGGATGGGGCGAACAGTATAGGTATTGCCCTGTTTGTTGGTGAACTCCTGCACATATTGGCTGGGATACGGCCGTATCGCCAGACGCGGCAAATCAGCTTCCTGCACGTCCAAATCATACAAAACGACGCGTGCATCCAACGCAATTAACCCGCTGGGAGACGCCAAAAGCGGATTAATGTCAATTTCTTTGATCCAGCGCTGGTCAATCACCAGTTCCGCAAAACGCACCAGCACCTCTTCCAGGGCAGCCATATCAACCGGGTCACGCCCGCGCACACCCTGCAGCGCCTTATAAATTTTTGTACGCTCCATCATGCGCCGCGCCAGGGTTGTATTCAGCGGTGGAATGCCCAACGCGCGATCCTTAAAAACCTCCACAAGTGTGCCGCCCGTTCCAAACAACAAAACAGGCCCAAATTGGGGATCGGGGCTGCTGCCCACAATCAATTCATAGCCATCATCCAATTTCAGCATTGGCTGCACAGTCACACCCAAAAAATCTTCCGAGTTGAACTTCTCACTAACCGCCTGTTCCATACGCAAATACGCATTGCGCACCTCATCCGCATTGGCCAGGTCAAGCCGCACGCCGCCGACATCACTCTTGTGGGTAATCGTTTCCGAATTTAATTTGACCACGACCGGAAAGCCAATTTCTTCCGCTTTGGCCGCCGCTTCATCAGCGCTCTCCGCCAGGCGCGTTATCACCGTTGGAATACCATACGCTTCTAAAATGCGTTTGGATTCAAACTCTGTCAAAATTGTGCGGCCAGATTGTCGAATCTCATCAACTAATTCACTTGAAAGGAAATGTTTAAATTCATCTTCACCATATCCGATTGGCAAATACGGCGTTTCATAAAGGCTTTCCAGCCGTTCCTGGTAGCGCCACATATATTGAAACACGCGCGCGGCCGTATCAGGATATGGAAACGTGGGAATATTGGCCTGATTCAAGATCGACTCGCCCCCGGTCACATCCGCCCCGCCCATCCAGCTTGCCAAAATAGGCTTGCCATATTTATACCCTGCCGGTCGCGCATAGATCTTTTTAAGCGCCTGGGCCGTTTGCGTGGGGGAAGTCATCGCCTGCGGCGTCAAAATAGTTAAAACGCCGTCACTGTTCGGGTCATTGGCTGCAATCTGGATTGCCTCAGCATACCGTTCCGGATCGGCATCTCCTAAAATATCAATCGGATTGCTGTGGCTCCAATGGGGCGGCAATAGTTCATTCAATGCCTGCATGGTTTCTTCTGCAAGGGGCGCCAGTTCACCGCCACTTGTAATAAGCGCGTCGGTCGCCAACACACCCGGACCGCCTGCGTTGGTCACAATACTGAGACGCGGGCCGCGCGGGCTGGGCTGCTTGGCCAGCACTTCGGCCATATTGAACAAATCATCAATGCGGTCCACCCTCAGCACACCAGAACGGCGGAAAGCAGCAGCCAGTACTTCATCACTGCCGGTTAGAGAACCGGTATGAGAAGCCGCTGCTTCGGCGGCCTGAGCCGTGCGGCCTGGTTTAATGACAATAATTGGTTTGGTCAAGGCCACTTCCCGCGCGGCCGAGAGAAAAGAGCGCGCATCACCAATGGTTTCCATATACATCACGATACTTTTCGTGCGTGGATCGTCGCCAAGGTAATAAATCAGGTCGCCCCAACCCACATCTAACATGGAGCCAATGGAAACAAAGGCGCTAAAACCGACATTTTCATGAAAACTCCAGTCGAGGATAGCTGTACACAAGGCGCCACTCTGACTGATGAAACCAACCGATCCCGGATGCGCCATTTTAGAAGCAAAAGTCGCGTTGAGGCCTGTAATCGGGCTCATAACACCTAAACAGTTTGGTCCAACTATGCGCATGTGGCCTTTACGCGCAATGGACAATATTTCTTGTTCCAACGCGGCGCCTTCCGGGCCAATCTCTTTGAAACCGGCTGAAATGATGATGGCGGCTCGGACACCGGCGGCGGCGCAATCACGCACAATGGCCGGCACCGTTTTGGCCGGCGTTACAATCACGGCCAGGTCAACTTCATCTGGTATTTCAGCGATGCTTGGATACGCTTTGATACCCAATACGCTGGAGCGATTGGGGTTAACGGGAAAAATTACGCCGCCAAACGATGAACTCATCAGATTCCAGATTATTGTGCGGCCAACGCTACCGTCGCGTTCGGTGGCGCCAATAACCGCCACACTGCGAGGCTTAAACATCACCGCAAGCGGGTTTTCGTCATAGCGATATAGATTATGAGCCGTACTTCGTTTTCGATCGGGCATTTTGACTCCTGAAGAACTAATTGTTTAAAGATTTAAGGACTCTGGTATGTTGTTTCGAATTTATTCGGTTTTGTTCTAATAAAACCGCCAGCAACTGCTCCAATTTGATAACGGCGTGAAGTTTATACCCCTCAGCACGCAGCGTTTCAACGCCCCCTTCTTCGCGATCGATGAGTACAACAGCTTCCTTGACGCGCAAGCCGGCCGCTTTAACGGCCGCTACTGCTTCTAATATACTTTCACCCGATGTCACTAAATCATCAATGATAACGGCCGTTTGTCCAATCTGCCATTTGCCTTCAATTTCTTTGCCTGTCCCGTAACTTTTAGCCGTTTTGCGCGGATAAATGAGCGGCTTGTCCATATCGAGGCAAAGAGCTGTGCCAATCGGCAGTCCCGCCAATGGTTCAGCAGCCAATAAATCAAATGTCAAATTGTCCAAGATAGTTCGGTATGCGGCCGTTACCTGCCGCAGCGCAGCGGGAAAAGAAACCAGCAGGCGCAAATCAATATAAATGCGCGATTTTTTTCCACTGTGCAGCTTGAAAGCGCCAATCTGAACAGCGCCAATATCGTATAAAGTCACACAAAGCGATTCATGTGGGGAAAGAGTGACATCTTCCATAGGTATAATCTTGACACAAACTGCCTTGTTGATCAACTTTGAACGGCGCTTCAGGCACAAACCAGTTTGGATGCTAATTTTCGGCATGGTTCAAATTTGTAAAGATGAATCCGTTTGAAATGAACTATGTCCAATTTTTAATGTAAAAAGAAGGGGGTTCAAATTATTCACTTACCGCATAATCTATTGCCCCATCTAAATAGATATTATAGGCGTTTAGAAGCTGTTGGAAAACAGGGCCGGGACGGCCGTTTCCAATTGTCACGCCCTCAATCTTCACAACCGGCAGCAAAGCGCGTGATGAACCGCTGATCGCAGCCTCATCCAGATAGGGCAATTCATCAACATGCACAGCCTCCAACCGTAAAGGCAATCCAATGTTCTTAATCAGTTCCAGCAGAATCTTACGCGTCACGCCTTCCAGCACACCTCCGCCGGCCGTATATACTTCGCCATTTTTTACAGCCCAAAAATTGGTCATTGTGCCTTCCAAAATCTGGCCTTTTGCATTGACCAGCAAACGTTCATACGCTGTTTGATCGCTTCCCGGATGGTAACGCTCGCGCTCTTGAGCGAAATCGGCCGTTTTAGCCAGCGGATTGGCGCGGATCAACTTGGGCGCCAGCTGGACGCCGATGCCATCGTGATAAAAGTTTGGGTGTATGGGTATAAACGGCCGTAACGCCAGCAGTTCCCGGCTGTCTGTCCCCAGCTTTTCCGGCGCCGGTTCCGCCAATATATCAAAACGCACGCGCGCGTTTTCGCCCGGAAAGTCAGTGCAGGCAGTATGGATGGCGCGCCGCAAGCGCATTTCATCCCAGGTATACGTCCAGCCCAACACAGCCATCGAACGGCGCGTACGCGCCAGGTGCGCTTCCAGATCTAAAAATTTATTGTGGTCAAAGGTGCGCAGAGCAGAATAGACGCCCTGCGGCAGATTTGTGTACAGATCGGCAAACCCCTGCGCGCCTGGCGGAACCGGCAACGGCCGTAAACCTGCTTCAGTAATTGCAAAAAATTGCGTTTCACTCATGGAGTTTTCTCTTTGTAAGTTTTTTGGTTTTTACCGCGTCTTGATCCATGACGCACAAACATTATAAATCAAATATTCAGTAATCTCACAGATCAAAATTTTCGACACGAATGACACAAATAACAGGTACTAAATTCGTGAAATTCGTGTCAGATTTTGGATCTGCTGAATCTGGAGGTCTCAGATGTCCCAGGCCGAATTTCCACCCCTGCCAATAGAAACATGGCAGGCTACACGCGACACAATTAAGATTTATGCCCAAATTCTTGGCAAAATTCGCCGCGCTTTAACCCCATATCAAAAGCATTGGTGGCATGTGAGTTTACGCGCTACCGCCGTCGGACTGACCACCACACCGATTCCGGCCGGGGATAAAGTCATCGAGCTGCTGCTTGACTTCACTCAACACCATTTGTTGATTATTTCCAGCCATGCGGAACGATATACGATTCCGTTAACCGGCCAATCCGCGCGGGCATTCTTGAGAGCCGTGATGGCGCATCTGAAAAAAATGGGGATCGAACCGGAATTTGACCAAAGTTCGTTTGAATCCGATGAACCTGGAACCTATGAGAAAACGGCCGTCGCCACATTTTGGCAAGCTATGAGCCAGATCGACGCCGCGTTCAAGCAA
Organism: uncultured Chloroflexia bacterium; assembly: GCA_963701435.1. GTDB lineage: Bacteria > Chloroflexota > Anaerolineae > Promineifilales > Promineifilaceae > JAACFF01. Next base: position 307,308 of record CAVPAL010000010.1, read on the forward strand.
TTCCGGCATGGATTTCGGCAAGAAAGCAGCCCGGTGCAGCTTTGGCCGCATCATTTTGACCTGGCAGTGGTCTGGTTTTCCGGCCGGCTGGTTCCCGATCAGGACCCCGGCAATCCTGAATACGCCGACGAGCAGATGAATTTTGGCTTTTCGACCGGAGACAGCGGTATTCCTGAACCTTACTTTTATGCGACGGCTTATCCGACGCCGGCCGATTTTACACAGCAGGCGCTGCCGGACGGCGCTTATTGGCAAACTGAAGGCTGGACGGGGGGCGTCTTACCTTATTCAGTCGTATCCCGGGCCGATGAACCCCGCGCCTTGTTGTTACAATTTTTAAGGCAGGCGTTTGAGGCCGGATCCCAATTTATGCGGGTTTAGCGCCTTGGGTTGCAAACGCCTAAGGAACGAGAATTAAATAATATGCCCGTTTGTAGACGGCTAAAGCCGTTACTACAAACTAAAATGGACATGTTATTTAAGTGCCATTCCTACGCTAAAAACAGCGGCGCGGACAGCCCAAATGCCCGGTAAACGGCCGTTATCTCATCCCGCGTTGGCACATTAAAACCCGTTCCCACTTTTTGTACCTTGGCTGCCCCGGCCGCATTGGCGAGTTGCCCCAACGCAGATAAATCTAAACCCTTGAAATAACCGGCCATGAGCGCCCCGGCCAGCGAGTCACCGGCGCCGGTTGTATCAACGGCCGTTACCGGCAGCCCGGCCACCTCCACAACCTGCGTATCACGCACCAATAAACAACCATTCGCGCCCCGTTTCATAACAATCAGGTCAACTCCCATTTCCTGAAAGACGCGCGCAGCCGTTCGTGGATCAGGTTCGCCGCTCAAGCGGGCAGCTTCAACCGCATTCACCAGCAGCACATCGCTTAATTTAATCCCATCCTGATGCCACTCGTTGTCGATGCGCGGGTTACCCGGGCCGGGATCAAAAAAGGTAACGCCGCCATTATTACGCGCCAGAGTGAGCGCAGAGAGGACGAGATCAGGAACGGCCGTATACTCCGCCCAACCATCGACAAATAAACCATCACTCCCCGCCAACGCCGTTATCCACGCCTCAGGTAGGCTGGTAAGCCGCAGCTTGCCCGCATACCCTAAATAACCTGGTTCACCCGCCGCATCAACCAGCACAGCGGCGACCGGCGTCTGGCTGGAAGCATCCACCTCAACCAGCCCGGTATCAACTCCCTCGCGCCTCAAACCATTAAGGACGACGCGGCCGAATTGGTCATCTCCGACCTCGCCTAGGCAAGCGACATCCAAACCGAGGCGCGCGGCGGCAATCGCAACATTGCAGGCGCCGCCGGGGCCAACCTCCATTTGTGAAACAGCCTGTAAATCACGCGCCTGCACCGGAAACTGGTCAATGTGCAGCAAAAGATCGGCAATCAGGTTGTTGATGATATAAACCATGTTAATTCTCTTTGCTTTGGGCAAAAACGGCCGTAAATTCCTCCACCGTCAACGGCGCAGAGGCCAGACCAAGGGCGCGCGCCAGACGCGCCATCTGAGGCGATTCGACCTGTGCGGCATTCAACAATGTTTGTTGGCTCAATACCTGCGCAGTCGCCCCGTCAGCCTGAATTTGACCGCGTGACATCAGCACGACGCGCGCAAAATTTTCAGCGCAAAAATCAATGTTATGCGAAATGGCGATCACGGTGCGCCCTTTGGCCTGCAAAACCCGGATGATGTGTCGCAGCCGCTCCAGGCCGACCGCATCCTGGCCAATGGTTGGTTCGTCAAACACAAGCACAGGCGTCTGCATCGCCAGCGTGGCGGCCAGCGACACGAGGCGGCGCTGGCTGCTGTGTAAATCATGCGGATGGGTTTCACGCTCGGCCGAGAGACCTACCAGGTCTAAAGCCCAATCAACGCAATCGGCCGTTTCTGCTTCAGAAAAGCTCAAATTTTTTGGCCCAAAGGCAACCTCCGCCGCCACGGAGCGTTTAAAAAGCTGATCGTCAGGGTTTTGGAACGCATAACCCACTCGCTGCGCAAGTTGTGAAACGGAATGATCCTGCGTGTTCCAATCACCGACCCGCACGCGTCCGGAAGCAGGTTTCAAAAGACCGTTGAGCTGTTTGACCAGCGTGGTTTTGCCGGCGCCGTTTTCACCAATAATGGCGAGGCTTTCACCGGCGGCAATGTCCAGGTTAATGCCGCGCAGGGCAATCACATCCGGGTTATAGGCAAAGGTTACTGCTTCAAAATGGATGTCCATAGAATGCTTGTTTTCAGGATTGAAAGAAGCGGGCTGCCTGGTCGAGGGTAACGGGTAACGGCCGTTCCGCATCCGCCAAACCACGTTCCTGCAAACGCTGCGCAGCCTGGGTGTAACGCGTCTGCCCCACTCCGCTTGTCGCCATAACCGCCTGCGCCAACAAGGTCTGCGGCGGGCCGTCGCCAATAATTTTTCCCGCGTCCATAAGAATGGCTCGATCGGCATACGCCGCAATCCATTCCAGCTCGTGCGAGATCAACACAACCGTCGTTTCGTTTGCAGACGCCAATTGATACAAAACGTTAAATAACTCTTTCTTGCCCAAAGGATCAAGCTGTGAGGTTGGCTCATCCAGCACCAGCACCTTGGGCCGCATCGCCAGCACGGCAGCCAACGCCAGCCGCTGCTGCTGCCCGCCTGACAGCGCATAGGGGGAACGCTCCGCCAAAGCAGTCAATCCGGTCAGAGCCATCACCGCATCAATGCGCGCAATCATTTCCGCACGCGGTATCCCTAAATTTTCCAACCCAAAACCAATTTCCTCACGCACCGTATACCGCGCACCGGTAATCTGGTTGAAAGGATTGGCAAACACAAGACTGGCCACAGTTGCAATGTCTTCTAACGGCGTTTTGGCGACATCATATCCGGCAACCTCTATGCCGCCCTGTAATTCTCCCTTAAAAAAATGGGGTACAAAACCAGTTAGCGCGTAACTCAACGTCGATTTTCCGGCCATGTTGGGGCCGACAACCGCACAAAATTCACCTGCTGGAATATCCAACGAAATGTCAGACAGTGCCGGCAGCTCTGTGTGCGGATAACGGTAGGTAATCTTTTTAAGATGAATCATGAGAATGGAAAAAGGCGCAGTATAACACGCAGGATCAGGAATACGGCCGTTGCCAGCAGTATCAGCCAGCGCAAAATTATTTCCCGGCGCGGATCGGGCAGTATCAATAAAAAGGTTTTCGGCGCTTTGCGTCCGAAGGCGCGCGCTTCCAGGGCAATCGCGCGCTCATCAATATCAATCAGGCTGCCCAAAATCAAAGGCTCCACCAACGGCAGTAAGGCGCGCGTTCGCTGAATTAAACCGCCGCTCGTATTCAGCCCCCGCGCCTGCTGCGCATCCAGAATTGTGGACGCCTTGGCTTGAAAACGGGGCACGATCTGGATCGTTGCCAGAATGATGTAGGCCAGTTTGTCCGGCGCGCCGCGCTGCGACAGGGAAATCATGAGGTGATCGGGACGTGTGGAAAAAGATAGCAGTAAAAAACTGGACACCAACGCCAGTATACGTCCGGTGCTGACGATGGCAAACTGGATGCCTTCTTGTTTAACCGACAGCGGGCCAAACGACAAAATTGGCGTACCGTCAGTCCAAAAAAGCCCCTGAATAACAAAGACAGAAATGGCAAAGGGCAGCACCAGCTTCCACACGGCATTTAAAAATGGGCCCAGAATTTTGCCCCATGCCGCCAGCGGAATAAGCACAATCAAGAAGAGCGCATAGGCGCCCCACATTGTGGGTGAAAATAAACCCAAGACGATACAGGCAAGCACAAGCGTCAATTTGGTCAGCGGATTGAGCCGGTGCAGTCCACTGTTACGCGGTGAATATAGGCTAAATGCGGATTGCATCCTTCAAAACTACATCACATTATTTGAGCGCGGGAAACGGGTCAAGAAACGTTTGGGCAATCCTTTTACAATCAAATACACAATCATGAAAGTAACGGTTTTGTCCAATGGATCGGATACGATGCCCTGTCCCAGCGTTGCTTCCAAGACGCTGGCGCCTGCGGCGCGGAAAAAGCCAACGACGAGATCGGTGCCGGCGCCGGTCACGCCGCCGTAGACATAGGCCGTAATCGGTGCAGATATCAGCGCCGCAACTACACCGGTCAGAAGGCCAGCAATGAGCCATTTCCACCAGGTTTTGAACCAGCCTATGCCGCCAAAAAGACCGGCCATCAGACCAATTACGCCTCCGACGATGGCATAAGGTGTGTAGGCGGGATTTAGCCCGCTCAAACCCCAAATTAAATTGGTCAGCAAACCGGTCACCAACCCAACCCACGGACCCGCCAGCAAACCGGTAAGGACAGTGCCGATTGAATCGAGATAGATGGGCAGCTTTAATAAAACAACAATCTGACCAATGACAATATTGATTGCAATTGCCACTGGAATCATCACCAAGGAAAAAGTCGTGAAATCTTTTTTAAGACGCTCCATTTTTGCTCCTATTTCGAGTTAGTGTATTTGAGACAATTATTAAAGCGAAGATATTTTAGCATAAATTGTGTAAAAACAACACTAAACGAGCAGCGACTGTGGGGAGCGAGACAGCAGGATGTCTAACAACGCCATTACTGTTTGCTGCGAACGGCCGTTTTCATCCAGCTCCGGATTCCAGGTTGAAACTGAAACGGCCGTTACCTGCCCGGAGTCCGCCAAACGTTGAAAAACCTGGCGCAGCGTCTGCAGCGATGGGCCGCCGGCAGCAGGATAATTCATGGCGGGCGCGTCGGCGAGATTGATGATGTCGGTGTCGAAATGCACGTAAATTGGGCCGGGCGGCAGCCGGTTTTCCAGCAGCAGCGCCGCATCCGGCAGCAGCGTGACGTCTGAATCAGCCAGCAGCAGCTTTTCGCCAGGGTCCAAATCGCGCGCGTCGCTCAGCCACACGCTCGATTCGGGCAACGGCCGTAACCCCAACGCATCCAGCAGTGTTTGCTCCCCTTTGCCCACCAGCATCGCCAGCGGCATACCGCCCAAAAAGCCGCTCGGCGTCGTAATCCAGGTATTAAAATCACCGTGGGCGTCGAGCCAGAGCAGGTTCGGACTCAAACCGGCGCGCTGTAGTCCGGCAACGACGCCCACCGTCGTACAGCAGTCGCCCGCAATGCTCACGGGACGATTTCCGGCAGAAACGGCCGTTGCCACCGCATTTGCCAAAGATTCATAAAGCACAGCCATGCGCGCCTGTTTCTCACCAGGGGGCAATTCAATTTCAATAACTTGCCAGTCGGTATCCGCCAGCGGATAAAGCCCCGGAACCAAATCGTCCAAAAAATATGGCGTCAGAATCATTTGGTCGGCCATAAAATTCCTCCTCGCATAAAAATTGTATCTTGCCTACAATACTACACAATTGTATAACCACATAACAACTATAGAGGAAAGTGCGAATTTGCGTTCTGTTTATTTCACAAGACTTTTCGCGGTTTACCTGATACGACAACGAGAAATTGACATAACGCGGCCTTGCTGACTAATAATCAGGAGTAAGCATCCTCAGATGCGGCCAGTTGAGGCGACGAAGCGGCATTTGAGAATGCCTTCCTCCTCATTTCAGAGCGAAGTCTCGTTGTAATATTAAGCAAGCAAGACTACGCAAATTTTCGGCAACTCAACTACATTAAATGCGCAAATTCATCCACAAATTAGGACTTAATTCACAAGGCCGCATCACTTTTATGGTAGTGGTGGTAATTGGTTACGTCGTCGGCGTCCTGACCGGTTTCCAGGACTTATCAGTTGCAACAATTGTGATTTCCGCTGTTCTCACGCTGGCTTATCTCTACATGGGCTTTAATGATGAACTATTTTTTGCACGCTACCGCTCTAATCTGGCAACGGCCGTATACTTCGTCATTATCCTCACCCTTGCGCTAACCATTCAATTGTTGCTGGGACCAGGCGGCAGTTGGCTCATCTCGCTGCCGATCGCCGGACTTGCCGTGCAATACATTTCTGGATTAGGGCGCTGGGTTGTCTATCTACTGATTATTGCCGGTATTGCAGTGCCGCTTGGAATCAATGTGGGCTGGATGGAATCCTTCTTCTTCACGCTCACCTTCAGCCCCGCAATTGTGTTCGTGGTCGTTTTTACCCGCCTGGTCATCGCCGCTGAAGAGGCGCAGCATGAGGCGGAGCAGTTGGCGGCGCAGTTGGAAGAAGCTAACAAGCAGCTTGCGGCCTATGCAACCCAGGCTGAAGAACTGGCCACCACCAAAGAACGCAACCGGCTGGCGCGCGAAATCCACGACAACCTGGGTCACTATCTGACGGTAGTCAATGTGCAGATTAAGGCGGCGAAAGCAATTATGACCAGTAATCCGGACAAAGCGCAGGATGCCTTGTCGAAGGCGCAAACCTTAACAGAGGAGGGGCTGAGCGCTGTGCGGCAATCTGTTGCGGCGCTGCGAGAAGATCCATTAGGAGAACGGCCGTTACCGGCTGCAATTCAAGATTTATTATTGGAAACGCAAAACAGCGGCATCGTCGCCGAATTCGAACTCCGCGGTGAATACACGCCGCAGGATTCCAAAACTGAATTAACGCTTTACCGCGCCGTACAGGAAGGGCTGACCAATGTGCGTAAACATGCGCATGCATCACGCGTGGATGTGACCCTGGATTACAGCAGCCCCCAGTTCACCCAGCTTATTATTGCCGATAACGGCGTCGGCGCTGACAGAACCGCTACCGGCGGTTTTGGCCTGCTGGGCATCCAGGAACGCGTTACTTTATTGGGCGGAGGTTTCCAGGTCACAACCAACCCCGGTGAAGGCTTTGGTTTCACGTTGACCCTACCCGATCAGGAGAAACAGCATGACAATTCGGCTGCTGCTCGTAGATGATCAGGCGCTTTTTCGTGAAGGCTTACGCACTTTGCTTTCCATTTGGGATGATCTTGAGGTTGTGGGTGAAGCTGCAAACGGACAAGAGGCGCTGGAAACGGCCGTTGCCCTTACTCCCGACGTAATCCTGATGGACCTGCGCATGCCCGTCATGGACGGCGTCGCCGCCACGCGTCGCCTGCGCGAAATCCAGCCCCAAAGCCGCGTCATCGTTTTGACCACTTTTGATGATGATGAACATGTATTTGACGGGCTGCGCGCCGGGGCGGTTGGCTATTTACTCAAGGACGTCTCCTCTGAAAAGCTGGTTGAAGCGATTCGGGCTACAGCGCGCGGCGATTCCTTCCTGCAGCCCTCCGTCGCCGCCAAAGTGCTGGCCGAATTCAGCCGCATGAATCAATCCCAACCAACACCCCCTTCTCAACAGCTTGTCGAACCCCTCTCAGAGCGCGAACTGGAAATTTTGCGCATTGTCGCTGCGGGCGCCAGCAACAAAGAAATCGCCCAACAACTCTTCATCGCTGAAGGCACCGTCAAAAATCACGTCACCAACATCCTCGGCAAGCTTGGCGTGCGTGACCGCACCCAGGCCGCCCTAAAAGCGCGTGATCTAGGGTTGTTGTAAAGCTATTTATCTACACGGATAGGGAAGGGCCACTGACACGAAATCCCAATAGTTGAACCGATGGCGCATTACTCGCCATGACCCCGGTCACACCCACAATATGACCGCAACATGACCTCCGGCACATCCAATTGACGCCAGCTTTGTGTATGCTATTACCAGATTCAGGTAAGCAGTTTATACAAACAATAAATCGAATGGAGGCATTACGATGAAAGAAAAACGCGGTAGTCTAATTGGAGGCTTGATTTTAGTCGGTCTTGGTCTGGTTGCTTTGGTAAGCCAGTTTGTAAATTTCCCGGCGCTCGATAATCTGGCTATTTATTTTGTGGCGGCCTTGGGCGCAATCTTTCTACTGGTCGGCGTGTTCACTCGTGAAGCGGGCTGGATGATTCCGGGCGGCATTTTAAGCGGAATCGGCTGGGGCATTGTGGCAATTGAAGGGCCAAACAGTCTCATAAGCGGCAGCGGCGATGTGGACGGCGGCGTGTTTATGTTGATTTTCGCCGGCGGCTGGGTATTGATCACCCTGTTCACAGCTCTGTTTACAGATGAAACCCATTGGTGGGCCTTGATTCCCGGCGGCATCATTGCGCTCGTGGGAACGGCCGTTCTCTGGGGCGGCCCGTTCATGAACATTCTGGAATTTGTCGGCAAAGCATGGCCGGTAGCGCTCATCATCCTGGGCATCTACATCCTCCTACACGCCAACCGCAGCCAGGAAAAAGAGCCGGAAGACCTGATCAAACAAGTTGATTAATTAATGTTGGACCTGAACAGACGGGCAAGGTGCAGGGAATTCACCAACACCTTCTCTCCCGTCTGTCTCACCCGGCGTCAATCGAGGCATAAACCATGTCCCAACCCATCCTGATTGCAAATGGATTAAAAAAGTCTTTTGATGGATTTGAAGCCGTCAAAGGCATTTCGTTCAGCGTATTACGCGGCGAAATCTTCAGCCTGCTTGGCCCCAACGGAGCAGGCAAAACCACAACAATCTCCATGCTCAGCAGCTTGATCGAACCGACCAGCGGCGAGGCTGTCATTGCAGGATTTCAGATACCTGCGCAAGCAATGCAAGTCCGCCAGCTTATTGGCGTTGTCCCACAAGAAATTGCCCTCTACGACGAGCTGTCTGCGCGTCAAAATCTGCAATTCTGGGGCCGCATGTATGATATGGGCGGTAAAACGCTCAATCAGCGCATTGATGAACTCCTGGAACAGGTGCACTTGACTGAGCGCGCCAACGACCGTATCGAAACCTATTCCGGCGGCATGAAACGGCGCATCAATATCGCCGCCGGCCTGCTGCACAAACCGCAGATGCTCTTCATGGACGAACCCACGGTTGGCATTGATCCCCAAAGCCGCCGCCGCATTCTCGATATGGTCAAAGAGCTGCGCGACCAGGGCATGACGGTCATTTATACCACCCACTACATGGAAGAAGCAGAAGAGCTTTCAGACCGGGTCGGCGTTATCGATCAGGGCAAGTTGATTGCTCTAGGCACCCAGGCTGAATTAACCACAATGGTGGGAGAGCAGGAAACGCTGCGGCTGAATTTTGGCGAGGGTCATGCCGCCAACGACAACACAGCCATGTTTGATGGCATTGCAGGCGTGCTGCATGCAACCAGTCTTAATGGAGAACTGGCCCTGGCAGTCAACAACGCCGGTGAGACGCTGCCTGCAGTCGTTCAAACGGCCAACGCCGCCGGTCTGCAAATTCGTTCAATCGAGATCGAAGAACCAAATCTCGAAGCGGTGTTTTTGCATTTGACAGGCCGCGCCTTGCGTGATTAGGAAAAACTGTCATGAAAAAAATTCTCAACATTGGTTGGAAAGACCTGGTTATCTTGTTCACGGATCGCGGCGCATTGATATTGATGTTGGGCGCGCCGTTTGTACTCACGCTGGGACTGGGTTTAGTGACCGGGGCGTTCTCAAATAGTGACAACAGCTCCGGGCTGGCCGATGTTCCTGTCGCTATTGTCAACGGGGATGATGGGCAAATGGGTGCGGCGCTGGTGGATGTTTTTCTTTCGGATGAAGTCGCGGATTTGGTGGAACCGGTTACGGCCGTTTCTGAATCAGAAGCGCGCCAACAAGTCGATGATAATGTCCTCGCCGCCGCCGTTTTGATTCCGTCCGGCTTTACAAACAGTCTACTTCCTGACCAATCCACCGGTATGATAGGGAATCCGCTGGCAATCGAAGTGTATGCCAATCCGGCGCGACCCATCAGCGCCGGCGTCGTTAGCAGCATCGTCAAAGACTTCGTCAATCGCGTTGAAACCGGACTGGTCGTCGCGGACGTGACGATGACGCAGTTGGTGATAAACGGCCGTATACCCCAGGAAAACGAAGCGGACTTGATCGCCGCCGGAACGGAAATCGGAGAGCGCTTCATGACACAGCAAATGGAAGAAACGGTCCCCCTGATCCAAATTCAGCGCGAGGCGGCCGCAGGGGAAGAAACGGCCGACTTTAATTTACTCGCCTATCTAGCGCCCGCCATGGCCGTCCTCTTTTTAATGTACACCGTCACATTAGGCGGGCGCAGCATTCTGACAGAACGGGACGACGGAACTCTTGCGCGGCTGCTCGTCACCCCCACTTCTATAGTCCAGGTATTAGGCGGCAAAGTGGTGGGCATCTTCCTCGGGGGCGCCATGCAGGTCGGCATCCTGATCGCAGCCAGCAGCCTGTTGTTTGGTCTACGCTGGGGCGCGCCATTGGGCGTTTTGCTTTTGATTGTTGCGGTTGCGCTCGCAGCCACCGGCTGGGGGTTACTCGTCGCTGCCATAGCCCGCAAGCCAAACCAGGTCAGCAGCATTGGCACCGCCATGATGCTTACATTTGGTATATTGGGCGGCAGCTTTGGCATGCTGTCAAACAGCGGCATCATGGCGCTGCTCAGCAAGATTACGCCTAATGCGTGGGCCATCGAAGGCTTCACAACGCTGGCATCCGGCGGCGCGCTGGTTGATATCCTGCCCATGCTGCTGGCGCTGCTGCTCATGGCCGCGGTGCTTTTTGTGGTTTCCGTCACGCTGTTCCGGCGGCGTTCGGGTTCACTTGTATAGTGGCTTCAGTAGAACCAAAATCTGATGCTAATTGCATGAATTGAGCACAAATATTCGTGTGATTGGTAGGTATTATTCGAGTCAAAAATCTTGATCTACCGCGATTGTCGGAGAAAGAAAGGTTCGTTATGTTCAAAAAAGTAATTGCCATCAGCATCAAAGATGCATTTATCCGCTTTTCCAGCCGGTCTGAAATTTTATTTTTTCTGATTTTGCCGCTTTTCTTTACCGTCATTCTGAGCGGCGGCATTAGCGGCGGGTCGCCAGAAAGCAGCGACGATCGCATCCCGCTGCTGGTGATCAACGCAGATCAAAGCGACCTGGCGCAGGAACTGGTCGCGGTGTTGGCAGCGTCAGACAGCGTCCGGATTGATTTGCAAACCCAAACTGCTGCGGAAGCGGCTTTCGCCAATGAGGAAGCGCCTGCTTTGCTGCTCATTCCGGCGGGATTTGAAGCGGCGCTGCAGGGCGGGGAAACGGCCGTTCTCGACCTGCAAACCCAACCCAACAATCTGGACGCCGATATTGTCGCCCAGGTGATCAACCTTGCGATGGGGGAAATTAGCCGCCCGCTCATTGCCGCGCGCGCCAGCCTGCAAACAGCGGAGCGTATCAAAACTTTTGACAATGCTGCTGCGCGGCAGGAATATTTTCTGGCGGGCATAAAATTGGCGCAGCAGATGGTCACCGATGCGCCTGAGCGCGTCGTCATTACACAACCGGAAGCCGCTTTAACAGGAAGCGCAGCCTTTGATCAAACCGCGCACCAATCAATCGGCCAGCTTGTCACATGGGTTTTTATCCCCCTGCTGGGCGTTTCCGCGCTCCTGGCATACGAACGTTCTGAAGGCACATTACGCCGCCTGCTGGTAACGCCAACCCGAAAAAGCACATTAATGCTGGGCACAATCAGTGGGCAGTTGGCGCTGGCGCTGGTGCAGATGGCGCTCCTGATTGGTTTTGGGGTTGTGGTGATGGGAGTAAATTGGGGGCAGTCGCCGCTGGGCCTGGCGATTATGCTGGTGACGTTTGGCCTGGCTGCGGTCGCGATGGGAGTGATGTTGGGCGCGTTTGTGAGAAACGGCCGTCAGGCCAGTAACGCCAGCATTATGTTTGGCATGTCGATGGCGCTGCTGGGTGGCTGCTGGTTTCCCATGGAAATTTTTCCACCTGCCGTACAGCAGGTCGTCAAAATTTTACCCACAACCTGGGCCATGCAGGGTTTGACCGATCTGGTCATCCGCGGACAAACTGCAATTGATATTTTGCCGATTGCAGGGGTTTTGCTGCTGTTTGCGGTGTTGTTCTTTGTCATTGGCGTGCGCCGCTTTCGTTACGAGTAAGACAACCTTCCCGGAAGTTCCAAAACTTCCGGGAAGGTAAAATCATACCAACGCGCGATACTGCTGCGTTAGTTCGTTTGATTCGCCCAATAAAGTGAACACGCCTTCCATCATGGCTTGCGTGCGCCTCTTTTGCGCCGGGGTTTCCTGATTTAGCGCAACCAATAAATTATAGAGCGCTTCTGAGTAAGCGCGTCTTTGTAAAGCTGAGGCGGCCTGGCGGTAAATTGTTTCCAGGTCTCCCTGGGCGCTGATTTGCTGGCCGCGGCCGGTCTGGCAAAGAAACTGCGCCAGCGGCAGCAGTTTTTTGGCTTCGGCTGCCTGCTCGCCGGCGGGGAAGTTTGCCAAAAGCGATTCGGCCTGGCAGCCTTGACCTTGCCGTAAATAGTGGCGCGCCTGTTTGAGTTTGGCCGCTGGAGTTGCTGGCGATTTGGGTTGAGAACGGCCGTTGCCGCCCACCCGCTCTTTTCCCTGCGGCTTGTAGTTGGCGGCAACGCGCTGCAAAAACTGCCGTACCATGGGTTCCGGCTGTGCGCCCACAAATTCGTCCACGACACGGCCGTTGACAAACGCCTTCACCGCCGGAATCCCGCGCACATTGTACTGCATTGACAACTGCGGATTGTGATCAGAGTTCACCTTCGCCAGCACAAATTGGCTGTTCGGTTCATTCGCCAGCCGCTCCAGCACCGGCCCCAACATACGACACGGCCCGCACCAAGGTGCCCAAAAATCCACCAACACCGGCGTTTCGCGTGAACGTTCAATCACATCCTGTTGAAAATTTGCCTGATTCACTTCAATTACCCGATTCATTTGCTCTCCCAATTTCAATTTTTCGCGCAAAGATAACACACCTACGTTAGAGTTACATCAGCCTATCAAAATCAGACAAATTTTTTATATTGATCTTATCTTTTTTTATGCTTTTCCGGCACAATAATGAATGAAAGGTTTGATTTAGTAATCTTCCGTCAGAAAAGTTTTTCTGGATGGGAGCAGTTCAAATTTACTGATAATTTTGAGATTTGGAGGTAGAAACCATGACATATATTACTCGTTGGAATCCAAGAAGCCCACGTCGTATTTTACAGGAATTTGACCGCCTATTTGATGACATGCTCACGTTGCGCGAACAAGCCGGTGAAGTGTCAAGCAGTTGGGATATGGCTGTTGATGTCGCCGAGCAGGACGATATGTACCTGGTGAAAGCATCGGTTCCCGGTATTAACCCGGATGATATCGAAGTCACAGTCACCGACAGCGTGCTTACCATCAAAGGGGAAACGGTTGCAGAGCAAGAGGTTAATGAAGGCGCCTATCATCTGCGCGAACGGCGGCATGGGCAATTCAGCCGCAGCATCACGCTGCCGGCGCAGGTCAATACGGACGCCATCGAAGCCACCTGCCAAAACGGCGTTCTGACCCTACACATTCCAAAATCAGAAGCTGTTAAACCCAAACGCATTGTTGTCAAAACCGACGAAAAGGTGATTGAAGCCCAGTTGGAATAGATTAACTGCTGTTAGTTTCCGTTTTGACTGGCTCGGAACAATCAAAACACGGATGGAAGGGTTTTTCTGTTCCATCCGTGTTTTTATGTCAAATAATCCAACAAATTTATAACAACTTTCTTACTCATTTCTGATGCGCTCAAAGCATAATTAACAAGAATATGTGGATAACTTATGACAACAAAAAGGCGGCGGTATGGATTACAAAGATTATTACCAAATATTAGGCGTCACAAAAAACGCTGACGAAAAAGAAATAAAGAAAGCCTACCGCAAATTAGCGCGCCAACATCATCCTGATGTCAATCCCGGAGATGCGCAAGCGGAAGAAAAATTTAAAGACATCAACGAAGCGTATGAGGTGTTGTCTGACGGGGACAAACGCCAAAAATATGATCAGTTTGGCGCCCAATGGCAGCAGTATCAACACGCCGGCGGTCGACCGGAAGATTTTGATTGGGCGCGCTGGGGCGCGCCAGGCGGCCAAACTAGCTATCGCACGGTTAACCCGGAAGAATTCGAGCAGATGTTTGGCGGCGGCGGCCGTTTCTCAGACTTCTTTGATACGCTTTTTGGCGGCGGCATGGGTCGCCGCAGCAGCGGTTTTGCCGGTTTTAGCGGACAAGATGTCCAGTTTCAGGCGCGACCAATGCGCGGACGCGACACAGAACACACGGTTGAAATTTCGCTGGAAGAAGCTTCTCACGGCTCAACGCGGGCACTGCAATGGGAAGACGGCCGTTCCATCACGGCCAAAATTCCACGCGGCGTCAAAACAGGTTCACGCATTCGGCTGAGCGGCCAAGGACAGCCAGGCTCGCAGGGCGGGCAAGGCGGCGACCTTTACCTGAAAATTGAGGTCCAGCCCCACGCGTTATACGAACGGGACGGGGATGATTTGCGCATGGATATTCCGGTTGATTTGTATACGGCCGTTCTCGGCGGCAAAGTCGAGGTAAAAGCAATTGACAAAACGGTTAAGCTCAATATCCCGGCAGAAACAGCCAACGGCAAAGTTTTTCGGCTGCGCGGTTTGGGCATGCCTAATTTGCGTAACCCCGATGAAAAGGGCGACCTTTATGCGGCGGTCAGCATCATGCTGCCGCAAAATTTGAGTGAGGACGAAAAAGATCTGTTCAGACAGTTACGCGAGAAACGCGACTAAATGAGGAGATCAATTTGGAGCAGGCATTATGGGATTTGATGTGATTATCCAAACTAAAGAGGAAAAAGAACCAATTTACAGCCGGCGCGTGGCGATCCAACTGGCGCGCATTTCGCCAGACTTTTTACGCCGCTGCGAGCAGGCCAACCTGGTGCAAATTCGTTTTGTGCGCGGCGGCAAGCGTGGCTATACGCAAAATGACGTCAACCAACTGGCCCGTATTCGCCGGCTGCAAGAAGATTTGGAACTGGAATTAACGGCCGTTGAAGTCATACTACGTTTACGCAGGCGCATTATTGATCTGTTGCAAGAAATGGAAATTATGGAACAGCAGCATCTGCAGCGCGAAATGGCGTTACGCCGTGAAATCAGCACGTTGCGACAGCTTCTGTCCCAAGAGAGTGATTGGAAATAAATACTAAAATTGTATCGGAACGAGGAATAATGAGTTATGAGAATTGATAAATTTACACAGAAGGGTCAAGATGCGATCCTGGAAGCGCAAAGCATGGCGCAGGCATATCAACATCCGGCCGTTGAACCGGAGCATCTGCTCAAGGCGCTGATCGAGCAAGAAGGCGGCGTCGTTCCGGCGCTCGTCAAACGCATTGGCGGCGATACGGCCATGCTCATGCAAAGCATTGAACAGACGCTTAACGGTCTATCGCGCGCAACAGGCAGCAGCGTCCAGGTCGGTATGAGCCGAGACTTGAGCCATATTTTGCAAGAAGCGCAAAACATTGCCCAAAGCATGAAAGATGATTACACCTCCACGGAACATCTATTAATGGCCATGGCGCAGCCAAAAGCGCCGCGCCGTATTCGCGAGCTGCTGGCGCGGCACGGCATTGACTACAACAGCATTTTACAGGCGCTGGCCGGCGTACGCGGATCACAGCGCGTCACCAGCCAAAATCCGGAAGCGCAGTATGAGGCTCTGGCTAAATACGGCCGTGACCTGACCCAGGAAGCGCAAAAAGGCAAACTCGATCCCGTTATTGGACGTGATGAAGAAATCCGGCGCGTGATCCAGATTTTGAGCCGGCGCACCAAAAACAACCCGGTATTGATTGGCGACCCGGGCGTGGGCAAAACCGCCATCGCTGAAGGGCTGGCCCAACGCATTGTGCGCGGCGATGTGCCGCTGGGTTTGAAAGAGAAACGGCTGGTGGCGCTCGATTTGGGCGCGCTCGTGGCCGGCGCAAAATTCCGCGGCGAGTTTGAAGAACGCCTCAAAGCGGTGCTGAAAGAAATCCAGGATGCAGAAGGGCAGGTCATCCTGTTCATTGATGAGATGCACACATTGGTCGGCGCGGGGGCGGCTGAGGGCGCAATGGACGCCAGCAATATGCTCAAGCCGATGCTGGCGCGCGGCGAACTGCACGCCATCGGCGCGACCACGCTCGATGAATACCGCAAACACATTGAAAAAGACGCCGCGCTGGAACGGCGCTTCCAGCCCGTGCTGGTGGGCGAACCAACCGTTGAAGACACCATCAGCATTTTGCGCGGCCTCAAGGAGCGGTATGAGGTACATCACGGCGTGCGCATTACGGACGGCGCAACGATTGCAGCCGCGACGTTGAGCCAGCGTTATATCACCGACCGCTTTTTACCGGATAAGGCCATCGACCTGATTGATGAAGCTGCCAGCCGCTTGCGTATGGCCATCGACAGCACGCCGCCGGCATTGGATGAAGTCAATCGCCAAATTATGCAGCTTCAAATTGAGCAAGAAGCGCTCAAAAAAGAGAAGGATAAGGCCAGCAAAGAACGCCTTGCCAGGCTGGAAGAGGAATTGGCCAATTTGCAAGAGGAGCAAACTGAGCTGGCGATGCGCTATGAGGCGGAAAAAACCGCGATTCAAAAGGTGCGCGAAAACAAAGAAGCCATCGATAGTTTAAATGTCGAAATCGAGCAGGCGCAGCGCGAAATGGACTATCAGCGCGCGGCGGAATTACAATACGGCCGTTTACACGAACTACAGCAAAATCTATACGCGGCTGAAGCGCAGTTGAAAGAATTACAGCGTGACGGTGCAATGCTCAAGGAAGAAGTCGATTCCGAAGACATCGCCACAATCGTTGGCAAATGGACCGGCATTCCGGCGACAAAGCTGCTGGAAGGCGAAATGGAAAAATTGATTTACATGGAAGGCCACCTGCACCAGCGTGTAGTCGGACAGGATGAGGCCATTCAGGCCGTGACGGCGGCCGTGCGGCGCAGCCGCGCCGGTTTGCAAGACCCCAACCGTCCCATTGGCTCCTTCATCTTCCTGGGGCCAACCGGCGTAGGTAAAACTGAGCTGGCGCGCGCGCTGGCCGAATTCTTGTTTGATGATGAACACAATATGGTGCGCATTGACATGAGCGAATACCAGGAACGGCATACCGTCGCGCGTTTAATTGGCGCGCCTCCCGGCTACATCGGCTTTGATGAAGGTGGTCAATTAACGGAAGCGGTGCGCAGACGGCCGTATTCGGTGGTGCTTTTCGACGAAATTGAGAAAGCCCATCCAGAGGTGTTTAACGTCTTTTTGCAGGTGTTGGACGACGGCCGTTTAACCGACGGGCAGGGTCGCACGGTGGATTTCCGCAATACGGTGATTATCATGACCAGCAATATCGGCAGCCAATACATCCTCGACGTCAGCGATGAAGAGACGATGCGCGAGCGAGTCATGGGCGCGCTGCACAATCATTTCCGGCCCGAGTTTTTGAACCGTGTTGATGAGGTTGTGTTATTCCACCGCCTGCGGAAGGAGCAACTGCGTGAGATTGCCGCGATTCAGCTTGGCCACGTGCGCCAACTGCTCGCAAAGCGGGAGATTGGCGTCACCGTTACTGAAGCGGCGCTTGACATGCTGATTGATGAAGGGTATGACCCGGTTTATGGGGCGCGCCCGCTGAAGCGTGTCTTGCAGCAGCGCATTGTCGATCCGCTGGCGATGAAGCTAATCACCGGCGAAGTTCGGGATGGCGATCACGTGGTTGTCAACAGAGTAGGCGAGGAATTAACATTTGACGTAGTTGAGTCTGTGCAAGAATTTGAACCTTCGCCAGCTTAGTTATCACAACTCGTAAGGGCAGACCCCCAAGTCTGCCCTTACAAGAAGTGACATTTGTAACTGGATTAAAAACGGCCGTTCGCGGTACAATAGTCGCGTAGTTGAATAAACCACTTTACAGGAGCACAAAATGAAAAAGGAATTGGTCAAAGATTGGATGACCACCGACGTCCTCACCGTTCTTCCAGAAACAAGCTTACCTGAAGCACATCAAATTATGGTTTCGGAGGAAATTCGCCGTCTGCCGGTAGTCGATGATGAAGGGCGTCTGATTGGTATGGTGACCCTGGGCGACGTGCGCGGCGCACAACCTTCCCCGGCGACATCCCTCAGCATCTGGGAAATGAACTATGTGCTCTCCAACTTAAAAATTGAAAAAATCATGTCCCCGAATCCGATCACCATCCACCCCGAACAAACTATCGGTGAAGCGGCGCGCATCATGTTGGAAAACCGCATCAGCGGCATACCGGTCGTGAATGCAGAAGGTCGTATCTGCGGCATCATTACCGAATCCGACATTTTTAGTATGGTCGTTATTCACGAATGGACCGACGATTACACCCCTCAAGAAGAGCTTTAATCATGGCGCTGTAAAGTTAGCGCCAGTTCATCCGGGCATCATTCCCCGCTAAATATCCAGTTCCATAGGCAGGCCCGCTTTTTGCCACGCGTTCATACCGCCCGCCACGTCGGTCACGTCATACCCGGCTTTTTCCAACTGTCGCGCGGCCATGGGGCTGCGGTGGCTGGAGCGGCAAATTGTGAGAATTGGCCGGTCCCGAGGCAGTTCGCTTTTGCGTTTATCAAACTGAGTCAGCGGAATTAAAATCGCCCCCTGAACGACGCCAGACTGAACTTCGCCCGGTTGACGCACATCCACAATCAGCGGCGGTTCTTCCGCCTGCAAGCGTGCATACGCTTCTTGTACACTGATTTGCGGCACGCGTGGGCCGAAAAAAAAGTCGAAAAATCCCATTATCTTTTATCTCCCCGCGCCTGCACTGTGACTGCGACCACAATGCAGGTTTTTTCGTGTGGATGAATTTGCTCAAGTACCATAAATTTCTAAAAATGTTTGGATACGGCCGTTTCCCGTCAGGTCAGCCAATCAATTGTAACACAAGGGCAATGTTTAAGGAGTACGGCCGTTTGCACATCATTGCGCCCATTTTATCACGCGTTTTGTTGTAGAATTACGTAAGCTGCATTTTGCTACGCCGCTGCGGGAGAACTGATATGTTTTACGAACAATTGAATTATGACATCCGGCTTGAGTGGGGTATGGACGGTTTGAACGCTTTGGCGCCTACCTCTGAAGTCATCGTGATCATCGACGTCCTTTCATTTACAACCTGCGTTGAGATTGCGGTAACAAGAGGCGCCGTCATTTATCCTTATTCAGGCCAAAGAGAACTGGCTGAGCAGTTCGCCGGGTTGAAAGGAGCCCACCTGGCCACAAAAAGGGCCAGTTCCGCAAATCAATTCAGCCTCTCACCCGTCTCCTTGAGCCAAATCCCGGCTGGAACGAAGCTTGTTCTGCCGTCGCCCAATGGCTCCACGTTAACCCTGGCGGCCGCCGCATACGCTGCAACCGTCGCCGGCTGTCTGCGCAACGCACGCGCAGTCGCTGATTTTTTACAGCAAAAATATCGGAAAATAAGCGTCATTCCGTGCGGCGAACGCTGGCAGCAAAGAGAAAGACTGCGGCCTGCCCTGGAAGATTTACTGGGCGCAGGCGCGGTCATTCATTATTTAAACGGCCGTAAATCTCCCGAAGCCGACTATGCTGATCGCCTGTTCCAAACTTATGCTGATATCTCCGAACCTATCATGGCCTGCGTTTCGGGGGTTGAGCTGCGCGAGAAAGGTTTTCAAGGCGACGTCGATCTTGCCGCCCAATTGAACGTCTCCAATTGTGTTCCACTTTTTTGCGAAGATCATTATGCTCACGAAAGGCCAGAAATTTTACAGGTATCAAGGTAAGGGCCGGGCAATCGGAGCTGAGATCGTTATACAAAGGCATAGATTTCATCCGACTGAATCATCCCCACCTGCCTCAAACAACGAGCCGCCTTTCTTTGTACTCCAAAAGGAACCTGGCTTGCTTGCAAAGCGGCGGCCTTATGGCACAATTTAATCATGGCAGCAACGGCCGAATCACAACAATCATCTAGTCCACCCAGATCAACCACACATATCGAAATGCGGCTGCGTCTGCCGCTTATCTGGCTGGCGCTGCTGCTCATCACTGCTTTTTTCCTGCCCAGCCGCGTTTGGAACACCCTGCTGGTCGGCATTGGCGGCTTATTTGTAATCGCATTTGCCTGGGTCTGGCTGCTATCGAGAGGCTTACACGCGCGGCGCCGCCTGCGCTTCGGCTGGGTTGCCGTGGGCGACCGTTTGGAAGAAGAATTTATGCTGATCAATCATGGCGAAGCGCCCGCGCTGTGGGTAGAAGTGTTAGATCAATCCAACGCGCCGGGCTATACAGCCGCCGTTGTCCACAGCGTGGGTATACGCCAGGACATAAGCTGGCGCACGGCAGCCATCTGCACAAGGCGTGGTTTGTATCATCTGGGACCCTGGTCAATTCGCAGCAGCGACCCGTTTGGCATCTTTCTAATGACCCGGCATTATCCTGCCAGGCAAGAGATCATTATTCATCCACCCGTTCACGGCAAACTACCCATTCCGCTGCCGGTGGGACAAAGCAGCGGGCGCGCACGCGCGCGCCGGCGCGCCTGGCAGGCGACGGTCAACGCCGCCAGCGTGCGTGATTATCAACCCAACGATCCCTTGAACCGAATTCACTGGCGCACCAGCGCGCGTAAAGGCGAACTTTTTGTGCGCCAGTTTGACCTGGATGCGGCCGGAGATATCTGGATTTTGTTGGATTTACAGGCAAAAATACAGCTTGGTCAGGGGGTGGAAAGTACTGAGGAAACGGCCGTTCTGCTGGCTGCTTCCCTGGCCGCGCGCGCCATTCGTCAAAACCGACCCGTCGGCATTGTCAGTTACGGGCAGAAACCACAGGTTTTGTCACCCGGTCTGGGACAAAACCAGCAGTGGAAAATTTTGCGCGCGCTGGCACTTGTGCAGGCAGATGGCGCCACTGATCTGAGTTTGGCGCTGCGCGATTTGAGCCGCATTGCGCAGCGAGGCGCAGCCGCCATCATTCTCACACCCAACGGCGCGGCCGACTGGCTACCCAATCTGGTCTCGCTGGCGCGTAAAGGAATACAAAGTCATATCACATTGCTCGATCGCCCCAGCTTCGGCGGCGAAGGCAACAGCGCTGGCTTGCGTGACAATATTCGCCATTTGGGATTTGACGCCAATATAGTGCGCCAGGGTGAGGTCGGCCAGCCGCTGCAAGAACAGGCCCGGCGCGGCAGATGGGAATTTAAAGTCACGCCGATGGGCAAGGTGATCACAGTTAGCAGGCCGGACGATTAGCAATTGCCATGGTACTTGAAGGTTTTTTGTGGGCATATAACCGCTATCGACCGCGCGAGGGCTGGTTGTCCCTTGTCCTGGTCTGTATCGCTATTGTGCTGCTAATTGTAGCGGTGCTGGAGGTCGGGTGGATTCCGGAAGACAGGGTTGTTGTGCCCGCTGCAATCATTGGGCTGTTGTTTGGCGTCGTATTGGCAAAACGGCCGTTGTCCGCCTGGGCAGCCTGGAGCTTTATAACTATTTACGGGTTGCTCATTGTGAGCCTGACGCTGGCGCAGTTGTGGCCGCCGTTCTATTTGCTGATCGGTCCCTGGGGAAATTTGCGCCAGTTCTGGCTGCAAAACGGCGCGCTTTTTCTGAATCGTACATGGGGGTGGATAACGGCCGTTACCAGAGGCGGCGGCAGCGCAGAAACCATTACCTTTGCTCTCATCATGGGGCTGGCAGCCTGGTTCCTCGCAGCCTATGTTGGCTGGGCTACCTTTCGACAACGGCAGCCGCTGCTTGGTCTGACTTTGATGGGCGCAGTCCTGGCGCTAAACAGCTATTACGGCAGCGGTTCCATTTATTGGATAGCATTATTTGTAGGCATCGCGACTTTTTCCGCTGCAGTGCTGCATTTTGCCAACCTGGAACAACTCTGGCAGACAAATGTTGTCGACTATTCACGCGAAATCCGCATCGAACTGCTGGCGTATGCGGGCGGGATTGGCATCACCCTGCTGGCCCTGGCGCTGGTGCTGCCCGGGTTTAGCATCACCAAATTGTCACAGTCGTTATTAGCTCAACCGGTGGTCAGCGCGGCGGAAGATTCCCTTTCGCGGGCTTTCGCCGGCGTACGACAGCCGCAGCAGCCCGCAGCGCCCGGCGCGCCGGGAGGCATCGGCTCTATGCCGCGCGCCTTTTTATTAGGCGCCCCCCCGGAGTTGTCAGAAACGATAGTCATGGAAGCGTGGACGCAGGTGTTGGAAGGGGATGAAACGGCCGTTAACCTGAACGGCCGTCACTGGCGCGCTTTGAGTTATGAACATTACACCGGACGCGGTTGGACATTGTCTTCTGAGCAAACTGAAAAAGTGCGCGCGTTTGAAGCGATTAATCTGCCGCCAGCCGCAGAACAAGCCCTTATTAATCAAAACGTCGATTGGATTTATGACAAACGCGCCACGCGTTATACGTTGGGACAACCTGTGCAGTTTAATCAACCTGTCGTCGTATCCTGGCGCGGCGTGGAAGACCTGGTGCGTGTGCGCAGTGAAGCAGGTTCTCGTTATGCAGCCATAACCAGGCTTTCGACAGCCACGCCGGATCAACTGCGCCAGGCCAACCCGGAAGAAATTCCCAACTCTATTCTTGCGCGCTACACGCAATTACCGGATTCAATCCCGCCCCGCGTTCATGATTTGGCCCAAGAAATTGCCGTCGAGCAGCCAACAGCCTATGACCAGGCCCTGGTGCTTGAACGTTTTTTGCGCCAGTACACCTACTCATTAGATGTCACCCTTCCGCCGGAGGACGTCGACCCGGTCGATTTTTTCCTTTTTGATTTGCAGGCAGGCTACTGTGATTATTATGCTTCTTCAATGGTGGTTTTAGCGCGCAGTTTGGGTTTACCGGCGCGTTTGGCGACTGGTTTTTTGGCGCAGCCCGCAGATGAAGATGGTTTCCAGACCATCCGCCAGATTCATGCTCATTCCTGGGCTGAAATTTATTTTGCCGATTATGGTTGGATCGAATTTGAGCCGACGGCCACTTTTATTACGCCTCACGATCCCCCGCCTGAATTCTTGTCGCCGGGCTTTGAACCAGACGATTCGGCCGCAGCCGGAGAAACGCCGCCAATTCCGGCGAGAGCGCCGCAACGGCCGTTTCCATGGAACCAAATCTGGATCCTGCTCGCCATAACCGCTGTAATTCTGCTGATCTGGCTGTGGCTGCGGCGCAGGCGAACAGATTTGGATGCGGTGGAACTGGCATACGGCCGTTTACAGCACAACGCCGCTAAAATTGGGCAACCGCCTCGCAGCGGCCAGACCCCACAGGAATTCAACCTGGCGCTGTTGGCGTACCTGGATCAGGTCGCCCGGCAGCCGCGCCTGGCCAAGCTCACCCGCAACATGCAAAAACCGCTTGTAAAACTGACAAACCTTTTTGAAAAACATCAATACAGCCCGGCAAAAGAGGAAGTCGGGGAAACGGCCGAAACGCTTTGGCAGCGGCTGCGCGGCCCATTCCGCATGCTGCGCATCCTCAAAAGGCTGGGTTTGACCAGAAAGTAGATGGTATCATTAAGCTTGATGATTCAAACACCTGCTTGCGGTAAAATCCTGGTATGTGTATTAGAACAGGTGTTTGGATTATTTGTTTCTGTCTGCTGGGATTAACCGCCTGCCAGACGGCCGTTTCCACAAATCCAGAGCTAATTACAGAATCCGCAAATTCAACCGCTGTCATTATTGCCACGGCCACAGAGGCAGCGCCAACCGCAACGGCCGTGCTCCCACCAGCCAACCTGGGAACCATTCCCGCCGACGATCCCAATATTCGTTATACCGGTCGCTTCGAGATGAGCGATCCACGCCGGCCAACCTTCGACTGGGCCGGCGCCAGCATCGAAGCAGTTTTCAATGGAACCGCGCTTACGCTGCTGCTCGACGACAATAGTGATTTCTACAATGTCTCCATCGATGGGCAGCTTTCCGTACTGCACACCAATCCGGGCCAGCAAAGATATTCTCTGGCGCAAGGTTTAGCTGATTCCACACATACTTTTCGACTCACGAAACGCACGGAACCATTCGAGGGTGGACAAAGCGCCTTTCTGGGCTTTGAACTGGATGCGGGACGCGGTTTAGCAGCCCTGCCGGCGCCGCCGAACCGTCATCTGGAATTTATCGGTGATTCCATCACGGCTGGCTATGGTAATGAAGGCGACTCGCCCTTCTGTAACTTTACATTAGCCACTCAAAATATTGAACAAACCTACGCTGCTATGACCGCCCGCCAACTGAACGCCAGCGCCACGATTCTGGCGGATTCCGGTCTGGGCGTTGTGCGCAATTACAACGCCGCCGACCGCCATTCGCAGGGTACCATGTTCACCCAATTTAAACGCACTTTAGGCGCGCGCGCAGCCGAAGATTGGGACTTTAGCCGCCGACAGCCGGACGCAGTCGTGATCAATTTAGGCACGAATGACTTTTCTACCAGCCCCCAGCCGCGTAGTGAAGTTTTTTTACTGGGCTACACAGAATTGATCGGTTTCATTCGCGCCCAGTATCCCGACGCACACATTTTTGCCGTCGGCGGCCCCATCATGCTTGATCCGGCAGAAGCGACCATCCAATCGGCCGTCGAGCAAATGCGGCGTGTGGCAGAAGATGATCGCGTCCACTATGTACCGATTGCCAACACGCTGCAATTGTCGGCCGTTGATTACGGTTGTGACTGGCATCCGAATGTGTCTGGGCACCAAAAAATTGCTGACCAGCTCGCGCCCGCAATTGCAAATGTGCTTGGCTGGTAACATCAGATTATTAACCCAGTCTCCCTTAGCAAGGATTTTCTCGCAAAATAGAATAAAATGGTAGACATGTCAGCGATGCGAGTCTGACGCATGAAATTCAACAACAAGCATTGCGGCATGAAAGTAAGGAGTTATGCATGAGTCGTGAAGATTTTGACATCCCCGAAGTTTTTCGCCGGGCAATGGAAGATGCAGGCTGGCGTGACGAAGGTGGTGATGAGGATTCCGGAAAAGGAGGCAACGGCGGCGGAGATGATGATGGGCGACGGCCGTTACCACCCCGCAACGACAATCCGCCCCAAGTCAATCGCACAATCTGGATCATTGGGCTAATTATTGTTATTGCCCTGAGCTTAAACTGGATAGTAACCACTTACACCGACTTTCTGTGGTTTCGACAGTTGAATTATGAAAGCGTATGGTTAAAACAGTGGACCATCCAAATCGGACTCTTTGGGCTTGCTTTTATTGGCGCAGCCGTTTTTTTGCTCACAAATTGGTTAATTGCACGACGGCGAGCTATCCGCAGCACCTCACCATTCCATCCACAATTTCTTGATAATGCCGGCGTCAAATGGCTAATAACCGGCATCGGCCTCTTTTTAAGTTTTGCCTTTGCCAGTGGTATCTCCAGCCAGTGGGAAGAATTGCTGCTGTTTATTAACCGCTCGCCATTTGGATTAAGTGACCCGATCTTTAACCGGGATGTTAGTTTCTATTTGTTTGAACTACCCATCCTGGATTTCGTGCAAAATTGGCTGATCTCACTCTTTTTTGTGGCTTTACTGGGCGTTATTCCGATTTATATAATCAACAATCTGCCGGATATTCAACGCGGCAGGTGGAACCCGCAAAATGCACCCGCTTTGCGCAAACATATTGCTCTCCTGGGAGGGTTTTTCCTGGTGTTGTGGGCTTCGGGCTATCTGTTGGATCTATTTGGTTTACTTTATTCACCGCGCGGCGTTGTTTTTGGGGCTACCTATACGGATATGAATGCCTCATATTGGGCGTTAATTGCGCAATTTGTCTTGATGCTGATCACTGCATTGACGGTTTTTTGGCAATATTTCCGGTTTAGCTTGCGTCCGGTGCTGATTACCGGGGGTTTGTGGCTGGCAGCGACCTTCATTTTAGGCGGTGTTTATCCGGGTTTGTTACAAAGGTATGCTGTCCAACCCAATGAAATCGAACGGGAACGGCCGTATATCAACAACAATATCGAATTCACGCGCCTCGCTTTTGAGCTGGATGCAATTGAGACACGCCCTTTTGACCAGGTTTCGGCGCTTTCCGAAGAAGACCTGGAAGTGAATGAAGACGTCGTGCAAAACGTGCGTTTATGGGATTATCGTCCTCTGCAGCGTACCTACGAGCAGTTGCAGGCGTTACGGCCGTATTATCAATTCAGTGAAATCGACATCGACCGCTATGAAATTGACGGACAAATTCGCCAGGTTATGCTGGCCGGTCGTGAACTGGACAAAAACAACCTGCCTGCACCTTCCTGGGTTAACCGCAATCTGGAATTTACACATGGTTTTGGCATCGTCATGAACCCCGTAGACAGCATTACTCCCGATGGCCAGCCAGAATTTTTTATTCAAGATTTGCCGCCCCAATCCACCGTGGGCATCGAAATTGACCGTCCCGAAATCTATTATGGCGAACTCACCACTGATGCTGTATTTGTGAGCAGCGGCCGTGAGGAATTCAGCTATCCCAGCGGCAGTGAAAATGTATACAGCAGCTACGCCGGGAAAGGCGGCGTTCCGCTCGACAGCTTTCTTAAACGCGCAGCTTTTGCCATTCGACTTGGCGACGCCAATGTTTTGCTAAGCGATGAAATCGATTCCGGTACGAGGGTGCAGTTCAACCGCCGGATTCAAGATCGCGTTTCCCAAATTGCGCCTTTTTTGGCACTGGACAGCGATCCGTACTTGGTTGTGACAAACGGCCGTCTTGTTTGGATACTCGACGCTTACACTATTAGCAGTCGTTTTCCGTATGCGACGCCAACCCAAACCGGCATCAATTACATTCGTAATGCGGTTAAAATCGTGGTGGATGCCTACGATGGTACGGTTGATTTTTATATCGTCGATGAAGAAGACCCGATTATCCACGCTTATGCGCTCACTTTTCCCGAACTATTTAAATCGTTCGACGAATTCCCCGAGGATTTGATCACCCATATTCGGTATCCTCAAGACCTCTTTGACATTCAGGCGGATCAATTCTTGTCATACCACATGACAGATAACCGCGTGTTCTACAATAAAGAAGATCTGTGGGAAGTTCCTCTGGAGATTTTTGACGGAACCGAGCAGATTATGGAGCCATATTACGTCTATTTGCGCTTACTTGAAGAGAGTGAGCCGGAATATTTATTGATTCAGCCTTTCACGCCTGCCGGTAAACAAAATATGATCGCGTGGATGGCAGCGCGCAATGATCCCGAACATTATGGCGAACTGGTCGTTTATGAGCTGCCCAAACAAGAACTCGTTTTTGGCCCGCTCCAGGTAGAAGGCCGCATCGATCAAGAACCGGAAATATCACAGCAATTTTCCTTGTGGGATCAGCGCGGGTCGCGGGTTATTCGCGGTAACCTACTCGTCATCCCGCTCAATGATAGTTTTGTGTATGTGGAGCCGATTTATTTACTTTCAGACACCAGCGCCCTGCCGGAGTTGAAGCGGGTGATTGTGGCTTCCGACACGCGGATTGCCATGCGGGAAACCCTGGAAGAGGCGCTGACAGCCTTGCTTCTGGATGCGGTTGTAGAAGGGGATGTGACAGTTGAGGAGGTTCAAGAGGCAGTTGATGGAGAAACGGCCGTAACCTCGCCGACGACAAAACCACCTTTAGGCGAAAACGCAACCATAAGTGAAATAATTCGCTCGGCAAATGAGCATTTCGAAGCGGCCGAGGCGGCTCAGCGTGCAGGAGACTGGGCAACTTATGGCGCTGAAATCGAGGCGCTAAAAGAAGATTTACAGCGACTGGGCGATTTAAGCACAACCACGCCATAAAAGAGGATGGGGCAGAAAACCCTGCCCCACCCTCTTTCTGTTATTCCCCAATAATTTGCACCATAATTTCCCGGTGACGCGCGCGGTTGTCAAAATCGATAAATACAATTTGCTGCCAGGTACCCAGAGTTAAACGGCCGTCTACAAAAGGAACCGTCAACGATGGACCTAACAATGCCGCCCGCACATGACTATGCCCATTTCCATCACCCCAGCGGAAATTATGGGCATAATGCTGGTGTGGGTTAATAATTTCATCAAAAAGCCGGCGCAAATCCGTGAGACACCCAGTTTCATATTCGATGGTGGTTATCGCACTCGTCGCAGATGGTGTAAAAACAGCAACAATCCCATTTTGCAAACCAGATTTATCCACTGCCTCCGCAACAGCTACAGATATATCACGGATATCCGCATCACCTGAGGTTGACAATGTAATGGTCTGTGTATTTATCGGCATATTTTTCCCCTTTTACAACTGCAATTATTAGCTGTAATTGAATATAATCTCCCCCTCGACATTTAGCAAAACAATCATAAACGAACCGGTACCAATCTCCCAGGTAATTCCAGAAAGTTTTTGAATTATTGTCGTAGAAGCTTAATCAATTCTAAAGAATGTTAAACGAACCCGTGAATAAAGCGCAAATTGTCGCCTAAATCACAGCAAAAATGAAAAAGAATAGTAACTATACAGCTAGACCTGTCAGGTCTCTCGGGTACCTGAAAAGTTACAAAGAAGTAAGTATCTTGTCTTCATAATTTTTCGTATTGGCCTTTGCTTCATAATTATTTTAATGTTGGTAATTGCTTTATTCGGTAAGTGAAAAATTTGCCTCCGTTGACGAAAATTCTGAAAAATTAAAATACCCACATTGAGGATTTAAAAAATGGTTATTGCTATGTTTTTGGCCCATTTAGTTGGTGATTTCATCCTACAATGGGATAAACTGGCAGAATTAAAAGCTCGCAAATTCAAGGGCGTGTTAATTCACGGCTTGATTGTACTTATCATTACCTGGTTATTTACGCTGCCATTCGATCCAACGTGGTGGCAAGGTGTTGTGTTCATTGGTGTGGCCCATGTCCTGATTGATGGGGCGCAATATTACATCCGTCTACCAATTCGGCCATTGTGGCGCTTTTTGATTGACCAAAGTTTACATTTCCTGGTCATTTTTACCGCGCTTGCCGTAGGCAGTTTTTTGCAGCCCAACCCCTGGACAAATGATTTATCCGCGATGGATCAGTTTGATTACCTGCTCATTTTTTTGCTTGGGTATGCCCTTTTGACAATGCCGACCTGGGTCTTTCTTAAATTTCTCACCTATGCTTGCATTGACGGCTCCCCACCCAAGTTCATTGATGGCAGTTACAAATATATAGGCATCTTTGAGCGCATTTTAATTACAACTTTTGTAGTGACGGGGCAATTTTTGCTGGTTCCCTTTGTCACGCTGCCGCGCCTTTTTATAGAACGCTCGCGCTTACGCGACCAACACAAACGCCGGTTTTATATGTTTGAATTATTAGCCAGTGTAACCATTGCGGTCGCTGTCGGCCTTGGTTTAAGGTGGATATGACCAGGCAAAATATTTTTGTCTGACAACCTGCAAATTTGCAATTTTTCTCCATAGCTTCTCCATAATTTCTGCCTAAAATTCCATAGGCTCATGCGAAGCCGCTGCGAAATAGATCAGGTAATTCCCAGAAAGTTTTTTGAATTCCTGCGAAACGAAATCTGGGAATTCCTCAGGAAAACTGCGAATTTGCTGTGTGTTATTTCAAAATAATTTTCGCAGTTTACCTGACCCTTGTTTGCAGCCGGCTTTTTTATTATGCATAAATTCTTCCAGGTGGATGCCTCTTTTTACGCAATACCAGGAAAGGGCATTGAGCAAAAGTGTAAAGGATATAACTTATGGACAAACAAAAACGATTAGCGCTACCTCTTGGCGTGCTGGCCGTGTTCGCAATTCTAATTGTCTTTAGCGCCGGCTGTGCAGGCGAACAACAAGCCTCAGCGACGGCAGAGGAGGAAACGGCCGTTGCATTTATTGGCGATCTTTCTGCCAGCACAACCGCAAGCGGACAGGTGCAATCCGGTCAGGAAGCCGCGCTTTCTGCAAAAACACCCGCGCGCGTCGATGGGATTTTCGTACGCGTTGGCGATGCCGTACAGGCGGGAGATGTTTTGATGCAGCTTGACGGCAGCGATCTTGCTCTGAATGTGGATATTGCGCGCCAGAATTTATTCATTAAGGAAGCCAATCTGGCGGATTTGCTGGCGCCGGCTGAAGAATCAGACATTCTCGCGGCAGAAACGGCCGTATCCAGTGCGCGCTCCGCTCTCGAAGATTTGCAAGACGGCCCATCTGAGACCGACATTGCCGTTGCAAAAGCAAACTTGCGCGCCTCCCAGGCTTCACTCTGGTCAGCCTCAGCAGACCTGGCCGGCGTCAACGACTCAGTCACCGAATCTCAAATTGCGGCCGCTGAAGCAGCGTTGATTGCGGCCCAGCTTCAACAGAAAAATGCGCGTGAGGCCAATGAAAAAGAAACCAATCAAACAACCCATGACGCCTTGCAGGCTGCCAATCAGGCCGTTGCCGCCGCCCAGGCGCAGCTCGACGCCCTGCAGGCCGGACCAAATTCTGGCCAGCTTGGCGCCGCTCAGGGCAGTTTGGCGGCGGCTAACGCCCGCGCAGACGGCAGTCAGGCTGATTTGAACCAACTGATTGCAGGCGCAACGGCCGTACAGCTTGCCAATGCAGAATCTCAACTGGCGCAAGCAGAAGCAACTCTGGCAAATCTGTTGGATGGCCCAACCGATGAGCAAATCACAATCGCCGAAGCTGAAGTTGAACAGGCGCGCTTAAATCTGGCGGATGCAGAAAGCGCGCTGGCAGAAGCATCGATTACTGCGCCGTTTGCTGGAGTAGTAACGGCCGTTCACGTCAACGAAGGTGAAATTGCCAGCAGCTCCCTCCTGGAACTGATTAATAATGAATCCCTCGAAGTGGTATTGGAAATTGACGAGGTTGACGTTGGAAATCTCGCCCCTGGGCAAGCAGCCACAATCACGCTGGAAACCTGGCCTGATATCAAAATTCCAAGCGAGGTTTTATTAATTGCGCCCAGTGCCAAAAACGACCCTACAAGCCAGCTTGTCACCTATGAGGCGCACCTTATTCTAGGCGCAACTGATTTACCGGTACGCATAGGCATGACCGCCAACGCCAATCTAATCACCAGCGATAAACAAGATGTTCTATTGGTTCCCAACAGGGCCATCAACGCCGATCGCACTGCCGGTACCTACAGCGTTGTGCTGGTCGTTGGTGACACGATGGAAGAGGTCCCGGTCAAGATTGGATTGCGCGACAACCAAAACACCGAAATTCTTGATGGCTTGCAGGCAGGCGATGTTGTCCTGACCAGCAGCAATTTGCCCACGTTTAATTTTGGACGACCCGAAGAGGGCGAGGAGAACCGGGGCGGCAATGGTGGGCCGCCCTTTGGCAGTTAGGGTACTGAGGATCAAAACGCTACAAGTCGTATCGTAATGGTGAACTATGCAAACAGTGAAGAAAAATAAAAAATGGTTGTTAATTGGCGGCGGAATATTAGTCGCTGTTCTGGCAGCCTTGTTCTTATTCAACAGAATTCAAAGCGCCAACCAGGCATCTGCTCAAACGCAAAGCGGCGATATCGTCACAGCATTTATTGGCGATCTTGCCAGCAGCGCCACCGCCAGTGGTCAAATTGAAGCTCAACAAGCGGCTCAACTGGCCTTAATGCGTTCCGGCACGGTTGCTGAAGTATTGGTTAATGTCGGCGACCGGGTACAAGCAAAAGATTTGCTGTTAAAATTGGAAACGGCCGAACTTGAACGCGCCGTCTTGAACGCACAGCAAAATTGGGCGATCCAGGAAGCAAATCTATCTTCCTTAACAGCCGCTCCAACTGCTGCTGATGTTGCGGCGCAAGAAGCAGCCGTCGCCGGCGCACAGGCGCAGCTTGACGATCTGCTGGATGGACCAAACGCAGATGAAATTGCAGCGCTTGAAGCCGATGTGCGCGCCGCCAACGCAGATATTGGCTCTGCTGCCGCACGTTTGAATGATCTGCGCGCAGCGCCATCTGAGGAAGAAATTCTCGCAGCCGAACTGGAATTGGAACTGGCGCAGCAGACCGCCACCCGGGCCGCCGAACAGCACAGTACAATTCTGGTGACAGAACCCAATCGCTTTCTTGGCGCCGATGATCTCGCTGATATTGAGTATTCGGCTCGTGTGCAGGCTGTGCAGGCCAATGCCGAGCTTGCGGCTGCGCAGCAAAAATATAATGACCTGATTAATGGCGACGTCAATGCGATCTCCGGCTCACAAGGCAGTCTGGCGGCGACAACTTCGCAGCGGGATGCAGCCCAGGCACGTCTTGACCAACTGCTGGCCGGACCGACTGAAAAGGATATTGCCTCGGCAGAAGCCAGCCTGGCGCAGGCCAGGGCCAATCTTGATAAATTGCTGCGCGGCCCTTCCGAAGCACAGATCGCAATGAGTACAGCCCAGGTAGAACTGGCGAGAATCAGTTTACAACAGGCCGAAAACAATCTAGCCGATGCGGTTTTGTTGGCGCCATTTGACGGCACGGTAACGGCCGTAAACGTCAGTCCGGGTGAACAAGCCAACGGCATCTTGCTTGAACTGGTCAACAATGACAGTCTCGAAGTAGTTCTGGACGTAGACGAAGTTGATATCGGCGCCATGTTAATTGGTCAGCCCGCTGTCATCACATTGGAAACCTGGCCAAATGAAAAAATCTCCGGTGAAATCGTGGCCATTGCGCCGCAAAACAACCAGAGCAATAATGCATTGGTAACCTATGCCGTTAATCTCACGCTTGACAATACAGCTTTGCCAATTTTGGTTGGAATGACTGCCAACGCCGAACTGCTAACGAGTAATCGCGAAGGCGTGCTTCTGGTTCCTAACGCAGCCATTAATGCAGACCGAACAGCGGGAACCTACAGCGTCAATCTGGTCACAATAGACGCGGACGGCGCCCAGACAATTAAGGAGGCGCCCGTGACCATAGGCCTGCGCGACAGCCAATTCACACAAATCACCAGCGGTCTGCAAGAAGGGGATCAGGTTTTGGTTGGGAATGTGACGCCGCTTGATCAACCATTTGGTCCCGGATCAAACAATGACGGCAACGGCGGCCCGCCATTCGGTGATTAGTGCGGAGAAAAGAACAACATGAATATGATCGAAATGCAAAATCTCACCAAAACTTATGAAATGGGCACACAAGTTGTCCATGCCTTACGCGGCATCGACTTACAAATCAAAGAAGGGGAATTTGTCGCCGTTATGGGACCTTCCGGCTCTGGTAAAAGCACCCTGATGAATTTGATTGGCTGTTTGGACTCGCCCACGGCCGGCTATTATAAATTGGATGGCATTGATGTCAGTGATATGAGTGATAATGAGCAGGCGCGCATCCGAAATAAACGCATTGGATTTGTTTTCCAGCAGTTCAACTTACTGCCGCGTACAACCGCACTCAAACAAGTAGCGCTGCCGCTGATGTATGCTGGCATGTCACGCGGTGAGCGTATGGAAAAAGCGTCCAAAGCGTTAGAAACTGTCGGTCTGGGGGATCGAATGGGCCACAAGCCGGATGAATTGTCGGGCGGGCAGCAGCAGCGTGTGGCCATTGCGCGCGCGTTAGCAAATGAACCCAGCATTATCCTGGCAGATGAACCAACCGGCGCACTAGACACGATTACCGGCGAAGAAATTTTGGGTATTTTTGAGACTTTACACAAAGAGAGCGGCATCACGATTATTATGATCACCCATGACCCTGAAATTGCGCGGCATGCAGAGCGTGAAATCTGGATTCGAGACGGCTTGATTGTGGATAAGGTAACGGTATGAACCTTTCTGAAAGTTTTTTTACAGCAATAGACAGCCTGTTGGCTAACAAACTGCGCGCCGTTTTAACCATGCTCGGCGTCATAATCGGCGTGGCGGCAGTGATTGCGCTGATGTCAATTGGAAACGGCGTTAGTGAATCCATTACAAGCGAAATCACTTCGTTCGGCACAAATTTGATCACGATTACCACTGATTCCGACAACAGCGGCGGTTATCCGGCTCTCAGCAATCAGGATATGGAGGCACTGGCAAATCCGTTGGACGTACCGGCGGTGAGCGCCGTATCCGGTGCAGTAAGTGGCCCATTTGAGGTAACAAACAGCGGCCGATCCTCAAATTCCACTGTCTCAGGCATCACGGCCAACTATATGGACGTGAATAACCTGGGAGAATTTCAAAGCGGTGATGGCATAAACCAAAACGATGTTGACACGCGCGCGCGTGTGGCTGTAATTGGTTTTGATGTTGCCAATGATCTTTTCCCGGATGAATACCCCATCGGCAAGTCGGTAAAAATCAATGGGGCCAGCTATGAGATTATAGGCGTCCTGGAAGAATCGGGCAGCGCGTTTAGCAACTCGGACAGCAATGTGTATGTGCCGTATACAACTGCCCAAAGCCGACTTTTCCCCAACCGCACGCGCACGGGTGAATATGCCGTAACGGCAATTACGGTGCAGGCAGCCAGCGAGGAATTGACAGAAACGGCCGTTGAACAAATCACCGAAAAATTACGCGATAGACACGGCATTGCTTACGCGGCCGATGATGACTTTACCATCTTCAGCCAGACTGATTTATTGGCCACATTTAACACCGTAACTGCGACCCTGACCGCCTTTTTAGGCGCCATTGCCGGCATCTCTCTGGTTGTTGGCGGCATCGGCATCATGAACATTATGTTGGTGAGCGTCACTGAACGTACGCGTGAAATCGGTATACGCAAAGCCATCGGCGCCTTAAAGCGAGATATTTTAATCCAGTTTTTGTTGGAATCAATCCTCTTAAGCGTGATCGGCGGCTTGATCGGGATTGTATTGGGCTGGCTGATTTCAAAAGGCGCCAGCCTCGCCCTGGATGTAAACACCGTCGTTGATATCGGCAATGTTCTCCTGGCAACAGGTTTTGCAATGGCAGTCGGTTTGATCTTTGGCATCTATCCAGCCTGGCGCGCCGCCGACCTGCGCCCAATTGAAGCATTGCGCTACGAATAGAAAAAGCAATGTTTAGCTGGAGTCTGGCGAATTTAAGACCTTTCAGGTAGTTTAGAAGTTCAACTTCTTGAAGAAGTTGAACTTCTAGGCACAATTTTGGAGCAGTGACTTAGTAGACATCAGGTACAAAGGTTTGTTCTTCGATTGGCGGTCGAATATACCCACGCCCTTTTTGTCTTGGCGGTAGTTCAATTGGTGGAGGAAGAATATCTTCATAGGGTATATGGTTTAAAATATCGCTCATACAATTCAAACGCGCACGGCGCTTATCATCCGAATTAACAGTAAACCAGGGCGCTTGTTTGATATCGGTATAATCAAACATACGATCCTTGGCGAGCGAATATTGTTCCCACATATCGCGTGAACCAATATCCATTGGGCTTAATTTCCAACGACGCTTCGGATCACTTGCCCGCAGTTGGAAACGGCGTTCTTGTTCTTCATCGCTGACCGAAAACCAGTATTTGAGAAGGATGATGCCTGATCGCACCAGCATGCGTTCGTATTGTGGGCAGGAGCGCAGGAATTCATTATACTCTCGGTCAGTACAAAATCCATGCACATACTCAGTGACAGCCCGTGTATACCAACTGCGGTCGAACAACACAATTTCACCGGCAGCAGGCAGGTGGGCAGTCCAGCGTTGAAAATACCATTGGGTTTTTTCGCGCTCAGTAGGAATTCCTAAAGCAACAACCCTGATGATACGCGGGTTTGTACGTTCGGTTATACGTTTGATAGCGCCGCCCTTGCCGGCAGCATCACGCCCTTCAAATACAATCACGGCCCGCAAACCCTTTTCCTTAACCCAGTATTGCAATTTTACCAGCTCTTCTTGGAGGTTGATCAACTCACGCTCGTAATACTTTTTGTCGAGTTTTCCTTTCTTGGTATAAACGGGCTTTCCTTTTGGCACGACCTGCCCAGGCACCCAAATTTCAACTTCAGTCTGATTCGCTTCATTCCCGTCCGGTTGAATTTCAATTGTCATTCTTTTCTCTCCTGATAAATAAAGACTACCTTATTTTCCAAATTTGCCACTGGTGACAACCTTAAAAGCAAAAGACAAATCACATTTAGGTAAACCGCGAAAAGTATTTTGAAATAACACCGTGGCAAATTCGCGGTTTGCTAGAGGAATTCCCAGATTTTGTTTCGCAGGAATTCAAAAAACTTTCTGGGAATTACCTAAGACGCATGTGGTAAACATTATAACATAAATTAATAAACTCCTAACTCTCGCAAACGATCATCACTAATACCAAAATGATGCGCCATCTCATGCACAGTGGTATGGCGTACCTGTTCTCGAATTTGATCAAAGTCACGGCCGGCAATCATTTCAATCGGTCCTTGAAACAATGTGATTGTGTCAGGCGAGACCAAATTATAGGCATGGGTGCGTTCGGTCAGAGGAATGCCATGATATAAACCCAACAGAGTGTGTCCTGGCGGGACACCGGCGCGGCGCAGTTCCTCCCGAGAAGGCCAATCAGCAACCAGCACTTCGACGTTACTGACCTGGGATTGCAAATCGGTCGGCAGCGTGGCCAGCGCTTCAATCACCAGTTTCTCAAATTGTTCTCGTGGCAATAATAATTGCATATCTGCATTATACCCCTTGTTTAAGCTGCCAGCATTGCACCGTTTCTACATATCCGAGCAGAGCTAAGGCCCCTAAATAACCGGAAGCGGGCTGCAAATGGTGCAAATGCCAACGGGCCGCCAGCATCGAATCACCGTGGATATGAATAAAACGAGCCTGTGCGTCGGGGGTCAACGTTACTTCAAAAGCATCCAGTGGATAGGACAAGCCTTCACCAACAGCTTTCACAAAGGCTTCTTTACGCGTCCAACAGCGAAAAAAGGCGGCGGTTTGTTGTTCGGGCGGCAGCGCAAACAAAACAGCGCTTTCTTTTGGAGCAAAAAAGCGCTGCGCTATTTGGGGTAAATCGGCCATGGGGCGCACTTTTTCTACGTCGACGCCAACGGCCGTTTCCCGGCAAAATGCAAATAAACCCAAATTTTCCGAATGGCTGACATTAAAATAAATCTGGTTACCGATCAGATATGGTTTGCCGTGTGCTGTTTGAGCCAATTCGATGGAAGCCGGCGGCATTTTCAAATAAAGGCCAATCCGTTCTCGCAAGATTCCGCGCCCAATAATATAACGCCGGCGGTGTCGGTCAAAATGGAACCGGTCGGCGCGCTCACGTTCTTCCGGCGCCAAAGATTGCCAATAATGAGCAATTGTTTCAGCGGGTTGATCCAGTTGAGCGCTCCAGATATGCACCTCGCCGGTTGTAAGTATGGGTATAGAGGACGTAAATGGCCAAAGCTGTTCCATAATCAGGACACGGTTGGACGCAGCGCGTTGATCCGTTCTCGCAAGGCCAACGCTACGGACCGCGCCGCGCCGGCAAAATCAGCTTGCATAGATGCATAGATAATGCTGCGACTGGCGCTGATCACCGGTCCGGCGACCACGTCCGGCCCATATTGAACGGCCGTTTCCAAATTTCCTCCCTGCGCGCCAATGCCGGGAATCAAAAAATTAGCTTGCGGCGCCAGCGCGCGCGCCACAGCCATTTCTTGTGGATAGGTTGCGCCCACAACATATCCTTTGTGACCGGCCGTTTCCCAGCTCTGGCTCTGACGCAGCACTTCGGCCGACAAACCTTGCGCCTGGCGCAAATCACCTTGAAATTGCATCGCGCTGGGATTGGAGGTGCGCGCCAGAATGTAGACGCCCTTGTCGGGTCGCTCGGAAATCATCGGTAAAACAGCTTCTGCGCCAACATATGGATTAACTGTGATCGCGTCCACACCCCACTCATCAAACAAGCCCCTGGCCCAGGCAGCTTGCGTGTGGCCAATGTCGCCCGTTTTGCAGTCGAGAATGATTGGGATGCCAGCAGGAATATAGGCGATCGTGCGCTCCAGCGCAATGACGCCTGCCGCGCCCCATTGCAAATAAAACCCCAAATTCGGTTTATAGGCGCAAACGAGATCGGCCGTTGCGTCAACGATTGCCTTATTGAAAGGCAAAATTGGTTCATCCCATTTCAACGTATCCACTCGCAGGCGTACAGGATCAGGGTCCAGCCCGATACATAACCAGGAGTTGTTTTTCTTTTGTGCAGCGTGTAATTTTTCCAGATAGTTCATAACGCCAATTGTAATTCGATCGTCAGGGCGGTTCAAAATAATTCAAGCAAGGATTATGATCACGCCCCAAATTTATTTCGATTCTTGTGTTGACGGCATCGTTTCATTGAAAATCAGTACTTTTGGACTATTGCCTTCACGGTCGTTTGCAGTAGCATATAATTAAGCTTGGTTGGAGTAGATCGAGAACTACCCCCCTACATTGACTGGCACGAGAACACGACTGGACTGGTAAACCAAGCCCAGGTATCGCTCGAAACCCCCTCGTTCTCGATTGAGTAGATACGCGAAGAAGCACAAAAATAGTGCTTTAGCTTATTTCATAAAAACCGTTTCCCAGCAGTATCGGGAGGCGGTTTTTATTTTGGTTCTCTCCTCAATGCAACCCGATCAATGATGCGCTGTACAGGGCGACCCCAACGTCGTATTTCAACAACTCGTTCCCGGTACACCGTGACAATTTCACCTGGTTCAGACTTCTGACCAACCGAAATGATTTCTGTTTGCTCTGATTTTTTGCGCGCTCTCGCATATACAGATTGTTCGTTGGGTATTAGTTGTAGATGTTGTACACGGCGGCGCAGGTAAATCAACCCGGCTTCAGCCAGCAGCGCCAATACACTAACTGCTAAAGAAACGCCTATTTGTCTAAGCTGGCCCGGCGTCACATCATAACCAGCAATTGAATAATTCTGATTGCGTCGTAAGATAAGGGGATTGGCATCCAAAGTGGCGCCACAGTTGCCACAATATTGGTTTCCAATTGGATTGTGTTGTTGGCAGTGAGGGCATCGCATAATTCATTTTCCTTTACAATTGGATTCATCTTTACCGGGGCATTATAACGTACATATTGTCAGTTGGCAGGCCGGATTACAAAATGGAACACAAATCGCACGAATCCCACGAAAGAGTGGCAATCAATAAAGGTGTTTGACCAGAAAGTTGACCCCAATCTTCTAATTCTTCATAATTGATTGTGGTGGCATGCGAATGAGCACATCACGCCTGAATATACAACTTTTTCATACTCTTTCAGTTTGCCTGGGTGATAATCCCCCTCTTGATCTAGGCTCACCGAAGGCGAAGTCGCTGTTTGCCTATCTGATCCTGAACAACCAGCAAAACATTGACCGGCGGCGGTTGGCATATTTGTTTTGGCCGCGCACCACGGAAGCAGCAGCCCGCCGGAATTTACGCCAATATCTACATCGTCTTCGGCGTTCATTGGAACCGATTGATCCCGACGGCCGTTTCTTGAACAATACCGGTCACAATGTTTATTTCCAACCCCCAGAAAATTGGTATCTGGATGTCACAGAATTTGAGCGCGCCTGCACACCGCCGCATGAAAATTTAATTCGGGCTGTGACTTTGTACAACGGTGATTTACTGGAAGATATTTACGACGATTGGGTTGAGTCTGAGCGCGACAGGTTGGCGCGGCTTTACCGGGAATGCCTGGTGCGTTTAATCGCTCAATTAGAAAACGGCCGTCAATATTCAAGCGCCATTCAGTATGCCCAGCAATATTTATCCGCTGAACCCTACCTTGAAAACGGCTACGTTATATTAATGCGCCTATATTATGCGACCGGGAATCGAGGCGGCGTGAAGCAGATATTTGAACAACTGCAAATGACATTCGAAAAAGAACTGGGGGCGGAACCGCTGCCGGAAACGGCCGTTATCTACCAACAAATGCTCAGCGGTGACTACAGCAAGGGTTTGGCAAGCCCACCACTTGAAGCCTCACATGCGCACCCCGTTGAATCGGCGCCCATTTCAACTCAAGACAGCTTCCCGCTTCACAACCAGAAGAGCAAAGCGTTTCCATTTATAGGACGCGCTGAAGAACTGCTTTGGTTAACCAGCGGTTATGCGGCGGCTTTAAATGCCGGCGGCAGCTTTTATATGATTCAGGGTGAATCCGGGGTCGGCAAAACACGCCTAGTTTCTGAATGGCTGGAGCAAGTGGAAACGGCCGTTTTAATTTTAAGCGGTCTGGGTCATGAATTCGAATCCATGATTCCCTACAACCCGCTGACACAGGCGCTCCAAAAAGCAGCGCCGGAAATCAACTGGGAAATCTTTCAACCGCCTCCCCCCTGGATGCCCGCTCTGAGTCCTATCCTGCCTGATTGGGCGCGTTATGCGCCGGGCTACGGCAGCCCACTCTCAGTTGCAGACCAGCAATATCATGTTGTAGAAGGCCTGGGCAATTTCATTCTAACGCTTACGCGTCAACAACCTGTGATTTTATACATCGACAATTTACACTGGGTAGACGCCCCAACCTGGAATTTTCTTGCTTATATGGCGCGCCGCGCCGACGGCGCGCGCCTCATGATCATTGGCGGCGCGCGTCTTGAAGATCTTTCACACGAACGCGTACGTCTGATGCGCAAACTGCAGCGCCTTGGTCTGGTGCATGTACACACATTGCAACGCCTCTCCCAAGAGAACACCTATAAGCTCGTGGGCGAGTTAATGGACGACCCTAATCTAGAGCCGCTCTTTTTGCGCCGAATTTACGAGGAAACGGAAGGAAATCCTTTTTTTATTGTTGAAACCATCCAGGCCGTGCGCGAAGCCGGCGGCGATTGGACCGAAAGTGTACCAACCGATGCGAGTGGGAAACGGCCGTTTTTCACCATTCCGCTCCAAATTCAATCCGTTATCGAATCCCGCCTCGATAAATTAAATGATGAAAGCCGCGCGGCGCTGGGCGTCGCCGCCGCGATTGGGCGTGAATTCAATTTTATGACCCTGCAAGCGGTCAGCCAATATGATACGGAAACCCTGCTCAATGCCCTGGATGAATGGCTGGGGCGTGGTTTGGTGCGTGAAACGCGGGATGGGTACGACTTCACGCATGAACAGCTCAGCAGGGTCGCCTACCAACAACTCAGCCGGGCGCGTCGCCAATGGATTCATTTGCAAATCGCCAATTTTTTGTCCGGCCAAACGGCAGAAGCAGATCCGGCCCAATTGGCCCATCATTATTATTTGAGCAGCGAACCAGCCAACGCACTGCCTTATCTGGCGTTGGCCGGGCAGCGCGCACTGCGCGTGCGCTCCTATGCCGAGGCGCGCGAATTCGGGCTGCGCGCCATTGGTCTGCTGGGACGTTACCCCACATTTTCACAAGGACAACACACCGAACGCCTGGATTTAAGCTTGCAAATGGCGCAGGCGTATGCCTTCACCGGCGCACTGCCGAAAGCGCTGCAGATGCTGCAAGAAGCAGAGCGTTCGGCCGAAGCATTGGGCGATATGACGCGGCTGGCGCAAATTTTTATCCATTCAGCGCGCATTTTCTGGCTGCATGGGCATCCGGCCAACGCCGATGATTATGCTCGACGCGCGCTGCGCCACGCAGAAGAATTAGATGATGCGGAAATGCGTCTGGCGGCTTTACGCATGTTGGGACGGGTTAACATTGTGCTCAGTCATTATGATGACTCCATCTCTTATTTACTACGCTATCTTGACCTGACAGAAAAAGGAACGTCGCGCGCTGATGTTCCGGCCGTCTATGGCTATTTGGGCGTGGCGTATTCACGGGTTGGTTCCTGGCAGCGCGCCATTGATGCGGCCCAGCGCGGCTTTGAGCAGGCCAGCAAGGAATTAATGGGGGCAATCCATATGGTGGCGCGCATGCAGTTGGCATTTGTATATGCAGAGCTGCGCGAGTGGGAACAGGCTCTGGCGATTGCGGAGCCTATGCGCGAACAATGGCGTGAGGAAGGCATGACGCCCCACGCTTTTATGCTGCGTACAGTTGTCGGCCGCTGTCAGGCATTTACCCGGTCGGGGTCGGAGGGCGCATCTGAGATTCAGGCCGCGCTGCAATGGGCTGAAGAAGTCGAATACCGCGTACAACTTCATGTTGCTTATTTATACCTGGCTCAGGCTCAATTTCAGGCGGGGGCGGCTGAGGTTGGCCGGGGAACGGCCGTTACCGCCGCCGAATTAGCTGCACAGGCTGGCGATAGCTGGGCGCAGGCCGTGGCGCTGCGCACGCAGGCGCAAATTACAATGACTCTGCCGCACCCCGACTGGCAGCAGATTGAAGAGCAGCTTGTCCAAAGCATGCATTTATTGCGCCAGATTCGCGCCCGCCCCGATCTGGCCCGCACCTATTTAAGCCTGCGCCGTCTGTACGACCGCGCCGGACAAACCGCCTGGGCGGTCGACTGTCACTTCCGCGCGACAACTATTTTCGATGAGCTGGGAATGAAAACAGAATTGGGCATTGCCCAGGGGCGTCCCGCAGGGGAACGCACCGGCGCTGTCGTGATTCCCGGTCTCGCTTTAACCGGGCCCAATCTACCTGACTGAGGGCGTCCAATTTTCAGCACGCCAAAATCAAACGCTTCTGCCTGGGGCGCACGCGCGTGCGCCCCAGTAAACCATTATTGTCCAGGCGCAATAGCAAAATCAAATTCGCCCACTGTTTTCCCTTGAGTACCGGGGCCGCAACCTGTCTCGGCGATAACGTGATAATAATGATTCTCGTTGACATCTCCAATTTCATTGGTATCGGGGTCTGTCCACGTTGAGCCAAAAGAACTGTCGTAAATTGATTGGCTGTAGGGCGAATTGATGCCGCGATAGATAAAGTAAGTTGCTGCGGGAACGGCCGTCCAATCTAGCTGCACATCATCCCCCATAATAGAAATGGTTGGATCAACCGCACCTGGAATATCGCAAACCACGTAACATTGCGAAAATTCTGAGGTCTGCCCACCAGCCGTAGCAATTGCGGTCAGGGCATCCCCGCCATTATAGCCGCCGAAGTTTAACGTCTCCGCAATGTTGCCGCCGGCGTCACTGGCCATCGCGCGTGTGTAAATCAACTCGGCTCCTTGCCCGAAGCCAGAATCATCACAGCTATCACTGCGGTAAAACTCAATGCTGTACGAAGTATTAGGCTTACTTTCCAAATGGTAAGTAACATTGGATGTGACGGGATCAACAAGATCGATGACGGGGTAATTTTGCAAACCATTGGCGCCGCTGTCACTGTCCGGCGCGGGATCATTAGGCGTAACGCCGTCTTCACCAAGGTCAATACCCAGCCAGCCATTGTTGTAGATGCTGTTGCGCGTAAACCGGTTTGAGACTGAACTGTTATCGACGCGGATGCCGTCACGGCCGTTCCAACCGATTATGTTATTGTCCACCAAGGTCTGAGAAGTGTTTGTATCCATGTGAACGCCAAAATAGCCGTTTCCTAAACCTTCACCAAGCGGGTCAACGCCGATACGGTTATTCTTTATCGTCGTATCATTCACATTATCGAACAGGAAAATCCCGGTACGCAGATTGGCAGAAATGAGATTGCCCTCAACGGCCGTATCCCCACCAATAATTGTGCCATCACCTTGCTCAACGCGAACGCCTGCCAGCGCATTACCAACCGGAAGGTATCCCGACCCATCCGTACCGATATAGTTGGCCGAGATCGTCGTGTTATCAGCCGCAAAAACCAGGATGCCGTGCGAACCATTATTTGAGATAAGATTGCGCGCAGCCACACTGTCGCCGCCAATGATATTAGTGTTGCTGCCGACATAAATCCCTTCGCTGCCGTTACCGGGAATGGGGATGGCGCCAAAGGTTCCATTTTTATTCAAACCAATAATATTCCCCGCAATATAGTTTTTACCGCCCGTATTGCGCAGAAAAATACCGTTGCCATTATTGGCAGAAATAACATTACCGGTTCCATTAACGGCCGAACCTACATTATTGAAAAAGCCGTCAATTTGAATGCCTGCTGCATTATTGCCAAGTCCCGCATCGCCGGTGGCATCGGCGCCAATATAATTGCCATAGATATGATTGTTCTCTGCCGAAACCTGGAAATACATACCCACGCTGCTGTTAGCCGAAACTACATTGCGGTCTACCGCAGTTGCGCCGCCAATTGTGTTATTGTCACCCAAAACC
Source organism: uncultured Chloroflexia bacterium (assembly GCA_963701435.1). GTDB lineage: Bacteria > Chloroflexota > Anaerolineae > Promineifilales > Promineifilaceae > JAACFF01. The sequence goes on from CAVPAL010000010.1 coordinate 351,315, forward strand.
CGCAAACCAATTTCGTTGGCATTGCCCGTCACGCCATCCGCTTCCACGCCGAGATTGTTGCACACAATTGTATTGTTGGCGCTATCAACCTGAATGGCGTCCCCAAGGCTAAAGCGTGTAATCGCCAGGCCGCGAATCGTACTACCATTGCTGCCGGCGCCCAATACGAGGCCATCGACAACCGCGCCGCCCTGCAAATTGCCCTGTAATGTGACAAACAAATTGTCAGGGCATGAGGCCGAACCATTGCCGGTGACAGCATCAATATCGACGGGGGTGGTAATGGTAGGTATGAAGCTGGAAGCGGTGGGTTGAATGACGCTGCCTGCCGGTAAGTCGAAGCGGATTTTGTAACGGCCGTTATCCAAAGCATTCACTTCCTGCACTGCGGCCCGCAAGGTGCAGGCGCTGCCACCCCCGGCAATTTCACAAGCACCATCCCCTGGATCATCATCGGCGGAGCCTGAGACACTGTTCACAATGAAGGTCTTTTCGGTTACGGCAACACAATTGCCAAATTCAGAACTGCTGCCATTACTAGCGGTAGCGGTCAGACTGAGATATTTCCCTAAGGTTGGCTTCGGTGTAAGAATTTGGTCAATAGATGTAATAATGCCGGAAGGGGCTGTCGTCAGCACAAATGAGGTCAGGTGATCTTCCCCCTCACCATGCCCGGATGGATCACAACTATCGTTTTGATAAACATCTATGGTGAAATTCTGGTTTGTGGGGCCGGAGAATGTGCCTTGAATACGCCCTGTATTCTCGGCAATAGTCAAAATGGGGAAATTCTGTAAACCATTGGGACCGGAATCTGAATCAGCGGCATCATTAGGAGTAACTTTACTACTGCCAACAACTTCACCAGCATTGGGAACAAGATTAATGCCTAATTCAGCATTGTCATAAATCAGATTGTAACGGAAACTGTTTCCAGAACCGAAGGGGGCGTTTAAGTCTTGATGCCTGATGCCATCACCACCATTATAGGCGATGATATTGGGCCATATGCTGCTGCCAATAACAGTACCATCCACTTCGCTTGAAAGAAAAATACCGCCGCCGTTGGGTAGCGACTCTTTTCTGTCTGCCGTAGTACCAATAAAATTAGCATAAAGTTCATTGTTATCACTATCAAGCGCGATCGTTATGCCCATACCGATATTGCCCGAAATGACATTGCGATGGGCGGCCAACGTTCCACCAATGGTGTTGTTGCTATTTCTAACAGAAATGCCTCTGTCATTAGGAAGGGCAATCAAACCGGAAAACCCGATCTGGTTACAGCGGATGTGATTGTTTTGACTGTCAATGATTATCCCCGCTTCGTCATCCCAATTTACAATCTGAATACCCTGGATCACACTGCCGTCACTACCAGAAGCGAGATGCAGTGCCCCTTCTAACGGTCCGCCGGGGCTCGAATAGTTGAATCCAGACAAGACCACATGCAAATTTGCCGGTGTATCGGTGGTTGGACAACTGCTGCCATTACCGGTCGTGCCATCAATGATGGTTGGCCCACTGATGTCCGGCAATGGAGATGTGGGTAGAATGGCCATGGCGCTGTTGAAGTTGAATTGAATCGTATCGGTGCCGGCATTTCCATTGGCGGCAATGATCGCTTCGCGCAGGCTGCAATGCGTAGCGTTGCATGAACCACTAATCAAGTCGTCAGTTGTGTTAACGGTATAGATGGCACCGGGGGCACGGCTCTCTTGAGCTTTTAAATGCTCAATATGTGTAAATGCCAGGACAAATAACAAAGCCAAAGTTACTGATATGATTCGTTTTTTATGATTTTCCATAACGCGCTCCAAACTATACTTTCTCAATTGGGATAGAACCGGTTGTAATAATTTATTTCCGTTGGCTGATTATCAGGGTTATTCTAAAATAGAAACGATCCGAAATCGATCCAAGAGGCGGTTATGCATTTTAGCGCAAACCAATGAACCACTCGCTCACATTGCATCTGATGGGCACCTTTGCCATTGAATTGAACGGCCGTTCCGTCACCCAACTCCGCTCGCAAACAACCGAAGCGCTATTAATTTACCTGATCGCCCACAAACAACCCCTGCGGCGAGAACATCTGGCCGACTTTTTTTGGGACGGCCGTTCCCATTCCCAGGCCGCCGCCAATTTGCGCGCTGTCCTCTCAAATATGCGCAAACATCTCGACGATTACCTGATCATCACGCGCCATACTGTCGCCTTCAACCATGAACAAGATTATTGGGTTGATGCTCTCGCGCTGGAAAAATCATTACAAGAGGAACTACGCGCAGACACGCCAGATATTGAACAACTGGAAAGGGCATTGGCGCTGTACCGGGGTGACTTTCTGGCCGGGTTCCATTTAAGCGAGAGCCCGGGCTTTGAAACCTGGGCGGCCATCCGGGGCGAAAGACTGCACAGGCTGGCCTCTTTGGCCTGGGAGCGCGTTGTTACCAATCATCATGAACAGGGAAATTATTACGACGGTTTGCACCAAGCGGAACGCTGGGTCGATATCGATCCATTAAACGAGACAGCCCAACGGCAATGTATGTGGCTGCTGGCGCGTAATGGACGGCGCAGCGCAGCTTTGATGCAATATGAACAATGCCGCAGGATTTTGCAGGAAGAACTCAACATCAATCCCGCGCCCGCCACTACGGCCGTTTATGACCGGCTGCAAAATCTTGCCTGGCCGCCGCCGCACAATCTGCCAATTTTTCCCGGACCATTTATCGGGCGAGAAACCGAACGAATAGAAATGACGGCGCTCCTGCTCAATGGACAATGTACGCTGCTCACTCTGTTGGGCAGCGGCGGTGACGGCAAAACGCGGCTGGCGGTTGAATTTGGGCGCCGGCTGGCAAAAAAGAAAACAGGGCGGTTCTTGGACGGCATATTTTTCCTATCACTGGCCACGCTGCAAGACGCCCACAGCTTTGACTTTCTGCTGGCAGAAACGTTGAATGCGCCGGCGTCAGGCCGAGGCTCTACACACGACCACCTGCTGGCGCACCTGGCCGGCAAAGAAATGTTGTTGATCCTGGACAATTTCGAAACATTGCTGGGTGAAACGGGGAACGGCCGTTCCGATTCTCGCCATTTGTTAGCCGACATTTTGCGCGCAGCCCCGGACACGCGTTTGCTAATAACATCACGCGAGCGCCTGCAAATGCGGCAGGAAGTGGTGCTGCCGCTGCACGGACTGTCATATCCACCACAAGGCGACGCACACGCGGCTGATTATGAAAGCGTGCAGCTTTTTTTACGTCACGCGCGGCGCGTTTTGCCCGATTTTGCGCCTGTTACAGCCGATTTGGATGCCATTGCCGCCATTTGCCGCCGGCTGCGCGGTATGCCGTTGGGGATCGAACTGGCGGCGCCGATATTACAGCAAACAACGGCCGTCGCTTTGCAACACGCCATCGACCAAAGCCCCGACATTTTAACCGCCGCCTGGCCAGACGTAGAACCCCGCCACCACAGTATTCGCGCCGTATTTAACTATTCTTGGTCCAGACTTCAGACTGGAGAACAACAATTAATGGCTCGATTGACAATATTCCCGGGATCGTTTACGGCCGTTGCATCCCAAACTATTTGCGACGCCGGCCGGGCTGATTTGCATATCCTGGCCGCCAAATCCCTCCTGCAGCAAGATAAGTACGGGCGCTACAGCATACACCCCCTCGTGCGCGCCCTGGCGGCCGAACATCTGCCGGAAAATCAGACGCTTTTGGAGCAGTTCTACCGCTTTTACACTGCCTATTTGGACCAGGAAAAAATCGCCATTACGGGACAGAAACAAAAAGCGGCGCTCAGCCGGGTACAGAGCGAGTTGGACAATATTCGTCTGGCCTGGCAGCTCGCTGTGAAGCAACGAGATTTTGTCGCCCTTGACATGGCGCTGCCCGCGCTATATGTTTTTTTTGACACACGCGGTTGGTTCCAAGAAGGAGAACAACTGTTGCATCAGGCCACCAGCCAGATTGAAACAAAGGCACCGTCCTGGCGAAATTTGAATGAAGAGGAGGCTTTGGTATACGGCCGTATTCTCTCGCGACAGGCATGGTTTACCTATAAATTAGGCGATTTTGCCCCGGCCCAAAGGTTGCTGCAAAAGTGTGAGCAGTTATTTCTACACCTGGAAGCAGAGCCGGAATTGGCCCACGTACTCAATGATCAAGGGGTAATTGCACGTCGCACAGGGGATTTGCCGGCTGCCAGGCTATTATGCCTGCAAAGTTTAGAAATCAGGCGTCGCATAGGTGGTCGCACGCTTGTTTCCACCCTTATAAACCTGGCTAACATTGAACGGTCCTTAGGGCAATTTCAAACAGCCCAACGGCGCCTTCTGGAAGCAAATGAACTCCTGCAAAAAGAGCCTGAACCCATTTACCAGGCCAGTGTCCTCAATGATCTGGGTGAAGTTATGCGCGCAATGGGCGATTACGAGTCAGCCAAAAATTATTATCTACAAAGCCTCGCTCTGTATAGAGAAGTTGGCGATGTTTTTGGAACCGGCGCCTCGCTGATAAATCTTGGTTTTGTTGCCTACCAGCAGGAGGCTTTAGAACAGGCACAGGAATACGCCATTGACGCACTGGCCGCTTTTAAGGCAATCAACAACAGACGCACCATGACTTATCCCATCACGCTTTTGGGCCGCATCGCCCAGGACAAAAAAGATTTTGACACGGCTTTAACCTCCTATCAGGAGGCGCTAGAGTTAGCAAACAACATTAAATACATACCCAAACTGCTTAATATTTTGTTTGAAATGGCCACGCTGCTGGCAGCGCTGCAGGACACGAAAACCGCACTGGCGCTTCTAACCCTGATCCAGGCGCAAACGCAGACAGACCAGGAAACCAGGACAGGCGTGGATGTTTATCTCTCAAAACTTACCACAGAAATGGGCGCTGAAACGGCCGTTATTGTGCAGCAGCAATATGCAACCTGGTCGCTTGCGGAAGCAATAGCATTTATGCTGGTTTATGTGTTATGATGATGGCGAATAGAAGGTGCAAAAGGAGTCAGGTCATGAAAAAGTTTAAAGTCGGCGACACTGTTGTCGTCAAACAAGGTGTGAAAGACCCGGATTTTGATACAGATCTGAGTGGTTGGTACGGCCGTATCACCAATATTGACCCGCAAGACAGCAACATGTTAGAAGTTGGTTGGGACAGCGGTACACTCAAAAATATGCCGCAAGAATTGATCACTGCCTGTATTCAAGAAGGTTTGGACATTAGCTTAATCATCCTGGAAGTAACCGAAGTGGAGCCAGCCCAACCGCGCGATACACCTGAAGAAACCCTGCAAGTAATGCAGGAAATCCTCTCCGAAAACATACTGCCTGCACTCATGGAAAACGAAGAGCTGGTTGACGATTTTTTTGCGCGCGCGGCAGATTTGCTTGAGGATGATTGGGACCTTGACGATGTGACCTTTGACGAGGAAGGCGAGTTTGACATAGAAGAATTTTTTACCCTGCTCGAAATCCCACTTGGTGAACAAGATCTCATCACAGATTGTTTGGCGCAGGGCTTGTATGATTACTATCAATACATCTATGGATTCGATAAATACGGTACAGATTTACATTGGCTGATCTCTGAACGTATGTACGAACCCTTCATATTTGGCTTCGGAACGGTCGAAATATTAAAAAACCCCCAAATTAGTCATGAAACAAAAGACAAAATAATCGTCTACACTCTCAGTCTTACAAATCCAAACGCGGAATATGGAATTCCCCACGGCCTGCCACAAATCTTGCAATATCTTGCCGAGCGCAAGTTATTAGATATACGGACGTTTAACGTCATAATGATTACTTTGCAAACCTTGCACAGAGACGCATTAAGCAATCTGGAGTTTGACGGCTGGTTAACTCTCTCAGATTGGATCATCAAAAATGAAGAGCTTGAGTCCACAGAAAAAGTATGGTGGATATGGCATCTTTCTACAAAAATCGAAGAGGCTTTATCTGCATCCAGAAGCAAAAAGATCGTTTCTTTCTGGTTAGATAATCCGGATATCTCGCTTGAAGCAAAAAACGAGCTTTGTTGGGCCTGGGTGACGGAAACGACGGAGGTGGGCACAAAACCAGTTATGTGGCGCCTAATGGATGCCCAACTTTCCGGAGATGTAAAAGGCGTAAAGGAAAGTTTACAAACGCTCGGTGCGTCTCCTGCTGAAATTGCTGCTACCTTAAGATTCATGGAACAAGCCCAAGCTGAAATTCATGACAATCCGCTCGGTGTTCTTTTGGGGCCCGGCTTAAATTTCATGAACTTCATCCTAATTCCTACCTGGCTCAAACGTCTGGCCGTACTGGGTCTGGTTCGGTTTGGAGAAGACCCACTCGATGTATCTTCCCTTCTTTTGGACCATGATCGAGAATATGGCAGCGAGGGTATAAATAAAGGCGTGGCCGATGTTCTCAGCCAATACCATGACCGCATCCCGCCCGCTCAACTGCGCAGGCTGATTGAAAAGGGGTTACAAATCCCGCAGGTATCGACGCGAAAAACTTTCTATCAATTATCAACGCAATTTTACGGTGATGAATATCTAAAAAAGACCCAAGAAGACAATGCCGCCTCCCTTCGCAAGTGGGGAGCCAAAAAATTGAATCAGTAAGTTTACGTTCCTTCAAAGAGAAAATCGCCGCGGTGCAGGCGGTAGGCAATCGAATATGTTTGCTCCTGTGCGCGGTTTGTGGGTGCATACGCCGCCAGATAAGCGTGTGCGCCGAATTCTAACCTAGCAAAATATTCTGCTCCAATTTGATTTTTCGTTAACGGCCGTATTAACGCCCCCATTAACAATCTGTTAACGCGCCAACTGTAAACTGGTTAACATGACAAAAACTTGAGGCGTCATCCAAATCCCAATATACCCGCCACCCAACGGTCTCAAATTGACGAATTTTTCCAATTGGAGTGTGAAATGTCGCGCGGTTTCAATCATGTACTGAACAGCAGTCCCCTAAAACCCGACGAGGTCCAATTAGTCGTCGATAACGTCTCTTTGGCCTTCGGCGGCGTCCAAGCCTTGAGTGATGTCAGTTTTGAAGTCCGTCAGAGCGAAATTACCGCCATTATCGGCCCTAACGGCGCCGGCAAAACCAGTCTACTCAACTGTATTAGCGGACTCTACCATCCGCAAAATGGCCAAATCACCTTTAACAATGGCCATCAGCACACCCTCACCAAGCTCAAACCGAACGAAATCGCTAAACTTGGCATTGCGCGCTCATTCCAAAATATCGAACTGTTCAGACACATGACCGTACTCGACAACCTCATGCTTGGGCGTCATGTCCATCTCAAATCCGGCGTCATATCCGGTGGTCTGTTCTGGGGCAAAGCGCGAAGAGAAGAAATTGAAAACCGCGAATTCCTGGAAGACATAATCGACTTGTTGGAAATCGAAGCAATCCGTAAAAAAGCTGTGGGCACACTCTCTTATGGTCTCCAAAAGCGCGTAGAGCTTGGTCGAGCGTTGGCCGTACAACCGAGCTTGCTTGTTCTCGACGAACCAATGGCCGGTATGAACAGCGAAGAAAAAGAAGATATGGCGCGCTTCATCCTGGATGTAAATGAGGAACACGGCGTGAGCGTGATCATCATTGAACACGATATGGGCGTCGTGATGGACATCTCCGACCACGTCGTGGTCCTTAACTTCGGCATGAAAATTGGTGATGGCACTCCTGACGAAGTGCAACAGAATCCCGAAGTTGTGCAAGCCTATTTAGGCGACGAATTTGCAGTGGCTTAGGTTGAGAACATGATAGCAGAAACTTTTCCACAACTACTCCTGGAAAGAACAGCGGAATTCGGCGATTCACGCGATGCACTGCGTGAGAAATATCATGGCATTTGGCAATCGGTGAGTTGGGCCGAGGTCGAAAAGCATGTGCGTCATTTTTGCCAGGGCCTAGTCAGCCTGGACCTCATGGCTGAAGATACCGTAGCCATCATCGGAGACAATCGCCCAGAATGGATTTACACTGAACTGGCCGCTCAGGCTGCCGGCTCTAAAAGCATTGGCATTTACCAGGACGCTGTCGTCAAAGAGATGATTTATATTATCCGCCACGCCAGCGTGAAGTTTATTGTTGTCGAAGACCAGGAACAAGTCGATAAGGTCCTGGAAATGTGGGATGAATTAAAAGAAACCGTTCATCGTGTCATCTATTATGATCCTACGGGATTACGCAACTATACCGAAGAGTTTTTGCTCGATTTTGAAGATGTCGAAAAGTTGGGCGCGGAATTTGAGCGCGAAAATCCAGGCTGGTTCCAACGTACTGTCTCCGAAGGACAGGCGGATGATATTGCCATTCTCTCCACGACTTCTGGCACAACCGGGAATCCCAAACTAGCCATGATCAGTCACCGCAATTTGATCAGCATGGGAAATAATCTATTAACCCTGGACCCATTGACGCCTGATGATCGTTTTGTAAGCTTTTTACCATTGGCCTGGATCGGGGAACAAATGATGTCCTTTGCCTGTTTCTTGCAAAGCGGATTCCCTTTGCATTTCCCAGAAGCGCCGGAAACAGCCCAAAATGATATTCGAGAAATTGGCCCACAATCCATGTTTAGCCCACCGCGCATTTGGGAAAATCTCGTCAGCCAGGTGCTGGTCAAAATGGAAGACAGCACAAAGCTCAAAAAATCGCTCTATCATTGGGCGATGGGGGTCGGTTATGAAATGGCCGATGCACGCTTTCGCAAAGAACCCCCTTCTGGCTCATTGAAATTGAAATACAACTTGGCCAATTGGATGATCTTCCAAGAAATCAAGGATCACCTGGGGCTGCGTCATTTGAAACGCGCCTACACCGGCGGCGCCGCCTTGGGACCGGATGTATTTCGCTTTTTCCATGCGTTGGGCGTCAATCTGAAACAGATTTATGGGCAGACAGAGGCCAGTGGGATTAGCGTTTTGCACAGGGACGGCGATATCAAGTTTCAGACGGTAGGGACGCCGGTTCCGGGCACTGATGTAAAAATCGCTGAGAGCGGCGAGATTCTACTCAAGTCAGACTCGATTTTTTTGGGTTATTACAATAATGAAGAAGCGACCAAAGAAACGTTGATTAACGGCTGGATGTATTCCGGGGATGCAGGTTATTTTGATGAAGATGGTCACCTAATCGTTATTGATCGCGCCAAGGATGTCATGACGCTGCATGATGGCACAAAGTTCAGCCCACAGTTCATTGAAAATAAGCTGAAGTTTAGTCCCCATGTAAAAGAGGCAGTTGTGTTTGGCGGCGATTGGCCCTTCGTCACCGCGATGATCAACATTGATATGGCAAACACGGGTAAATGGGCTGAAAACAACCAGATCGCCTATACGACTTACACAGATTTGGCCCAAAAGGATGAGGTGTATGAACTGGTGCGCAATCAAGTCGAGGCGGCTAACAGCGATTTACCAGACGCGGCGCGCATCCGGCGCTTTTTACTGCTGCACAAGGAATTGGACGCCGATGACGCCGAGCTGACACGCACGCGCAAAGTGCGTCGTAAATTTGTGGCCCAGCGTTACGATGACATTATCTCTGCGCTTTACAGCCAGAATGATTATTTGGACATTGAATCGGCGATTACCTACCAAGACGGCCGTTTCGCGGTCATCAAAACCCGCCTAAAAATTGAGACTTTAAACGGCAATCTCTAGACCATGGAGGCAGTATGGAAAAATTTTTGCAGTTAACCCTCACCGGCTTAACCAACGGGTCGATATATGCCCTGGTCGCTCTGGGATTTGTGTTGATCTATAAGGCCAGTGACGTGATCAACTTTGCCCAGGGCGATTTTATGCTGGTTGGCGCCTTTATTACCTACGGCCTCATCGTACAGGTTGGCATCCCCTGGTCTATTAGCATTCTGCTGGCTATAGTCTTTGCTGTGATTTTAGGAATGATAGTTGAACGCTTGGTTTTGCGACCTATGATTGGTGAGCCAATCATATCGGTGATTATGGTCACAATTGGTTTGTCCAGCTTGTTGAGAGCGATAGTTACCTCAATTTGGGGTACGCTGGGCCGGCAGTTCCCTGCTTTTCTACCCAGCCAACCAGTACAAATTGGCAGCGCTGTGGTGCCGGCGGACCGGCTCATCGCCATGGGTCTGGTAGTCGTACTCTTAATTATTTTTACGCTTTTTTTCCGTTATTCCAAGCAAGGGATCGCCATGCGCGCCACGGCCGATGACCAACAGGCGGCATTGAGCATGGGCATTAGTGTACAGCGGGTTTTTGCGATGGCGTGGTCGATTGCGGCGGTAACGGCCGTACTCGCCGGCATCATCGTCGCCAACATCACCGAACTGAGCTTTTTTGCCATCACCGCTGTGGGTCTCTACGTTTTTCCCGTTGTGATCTTGGGCGGCCTGGACTCAATTCCCGGCGCAATTGTGGGCGGCGTCATCATCGGCTTGCTGCAAGCATACGTAGCCGGATATTCCCCCAGCCACCTGGCCTTAGCCACCGTTGTGCCCTTCATCGTTCTCATTCTGATATTGATGGTCAAACCATACGGCTTATTTGGCGAAGAGCGAATTGAGCGTGTGTAGGTAAAACATTATGGAATCAGGAATCTTTCAAACTACCTACAAAAAGGATATGGCCCTGCGACCGACCCCACTCATGAAGTGGCGGCTGGTCCTGGTCCTCATCATCGTCGTGATTTTTCCATTCTTTGGCAACACCTATCAACTGACCCTTGCCAACCAGATTGGCATCGTCGCCATAGCCGCCATCGGCCTGAATATTCTCACCGGTTTCACCGGCCAAATTAGCCTGGGAACGGGTGGATTTATGGCCATCGGCGCCTACACGTCGGGTCTGTTAGCGGCAGAATTGGGCATGCCCCACTGGCTGACGCTGCCCTTCGCCTGCATAAGTACAGCCATCATTGGCAGCATATTTGGCATTCCTTCGCTGCGCCTGAAGGGTCTTTACCTGGCCATCGCCACGCTGGCCGCACAAGAAATCATCCAATGGGGCATTGTGCGTTCGGCCCTGGGTACAGACGCCGTTGTCGTCCCGCCAATTACCGTATTTGGCCAATCCCTAAACAAGCTAAAATTTCTGGGTCAGGGAGGCATTGATTTTTGGTCTTATTGGATGATCCTATTCTTTCTAATCCTCACAATCATTTTTGCCGTCAATCTCTTTCGTACCAAAGTTGGCCGGGCCTTCATTGCCATCCGCGACCAGGATATCGCCGCTGAGGTTATGGGCGTCAATCTATTCCGTTACAAGATTCTTTCCTTTGCCACCTCATCCTTCATCATCGGTTTGGCCGGCGGACTGCTGGCGCAATACCGCGGCATCGTCAATTATGAACGTTTCACGATTGAATCCTCAATTTTTTACCTGGCAGTCATCATTATTGGTGGCCTGGGTTCTGTCTCTGGCTCGATTTATGGCGCCATTTTTATGACACTGCTGCCGGCAATTCTAAGTAATATTGGCCAATCTTTAGGCGCAACTGCGCCCAGCATTGCCCGCTTGGTTCCTTTTGCCCAACAAGGCGTCTTTGGTCTAACCATTATCCTGTTTCTGATTTTTGAACCGGAAGGTCTGGCAAAAATCTGGCGCGACATCAAGGATTATTTCAGGTTATGGCCTTTTAGTTATTAGTCTTCCAGTGACTGGTATGTTTGTTTTACCAGGCAGTGATGACACAATTTATCCGTTTCAATAGTTCCTGAAGGAGGAAAAGATGTTTTCTAAGGTTAATAAGAAACATGTGTTGTTGATGGTGATATTCGTATTTATGCTGGCGTTGTCTGCTTGTGGCGACAGCGGCGGCGGTTCTGATGAACCAATCAAGGTTGGCGCGATTTTTGACCTGACCGGCGCCACTTCAGATGCAGGCACACCCTATTCAGAAGGCATTGTTGATTACATCAAATGGAAGAATGAAAATGGCGGCATCAACGGCCAACAAATGGAACTGCTCTCCGCCGATTATGCCTACAAAGTTGACCAGGGCGAACAGCTCTATAGTCAGTATGTTAGCGATGGCGCAGTCGTCTTCCAGGGCTGGGGCACAGGTGACACAGAAGCGCTGCGCAGCCGTGTCGCCTCCGACGAAGTACCGTTCATGTCAGCCTCTTATTCCGATGTTTTGGGTAATCCTGATGAAGCACCCTACAATTTTTTGATCGGGACAGGGTACGGTGCGCAGGCGGTAACGGCCGTACAACATGGCTTGGATAACGGCGGCACCAAATTCGCTATCTTCCACCATGACAGCCCCTTTGGTCAATCGCCTGTCCAAATGGCCACCGACCATGCCGAAGCCAACGGCGCGACAATGAGCGTCTTCCCGATGCCCGGCGGCGCGACGGATTTCACCGCTGAACTAACCCAGGTCCAAGAAGGCGGCATAGAGTACATCCTCATCCAGAACGTCCCCTCACCGGCAGCCACCCTGGCCAAGAACATCCACGATTTTGGCCTGGACGCCCAGGTAATTTGCCTCAACTGGTGTACAGATGAACTCTTCGCCTCACTCACCGGCGAAGCAGGCGAGGGCATCATTGGCACCAGCCCCTTTGCCTTCCCCGGCAGCGGCGCGTCCGGGCTGGAGGAAATGGATGAATACTTGAAAGCCAACGGCAGCAGCCTGGCAGAAAGAGGCATGCGTTATGTGCAAGGCTGGCTCACCATGAAGATGATGGCCACGGCTATGGAACAAGTCGCCGCCGATGGTAACGAAATGACCGGGCCCAACGTCAAGGCTGCGCTGGAAAGCATGAGCAACTTCGATACCGGCGGCATAACCCAACCGCTGACCTTTAGCAGCAGCGATCATGCCGGGAACAAAGCCGTGCAATTCTTTCAAATTGAAAACGGTCAATGGAACGCCATTAGCGATCACGTCGCAGTACCCTAAATCAATTGTGACAAAGATTGGTTCAATTTCGGAGATTGAACCAATCTTTATCGGCTAACCAACAGGGAAAACTATGTTATCTCTCAATAACATCGAAGTCATTTACAATGATGTCATCCTGGTTTTGAAAGGGATGTCGCTGGAGGTACCTCAGGGTAAAATCGTAGCGCTGCTGGGTTCAAATGGCGCCGGCAAATCCACCACGCTTAAGGCTATTTCCGGATTGCTCAAACCGGAAGATGGCGAAGTGACCGATGGCGAAATCATCTTCGAAGGCAAGAAAATCCAAGATCAGGATGCCGCCGACATCGTCAAGAGCGGCATCTTCCAGGTCATGGAAGGACGGCGCATTTTTGGGCACTTGAGCGTGGAGGAAAATCTTGTTGCCGGTGGATACACCCGCAAGGACAAGGGTGTGAAACAGGATATGGAACTGGTTTATGAATATTTCCCGCGCCTGCACGAACGCCGCCGCCAAACTTCCGGTTATCTGTCCGGAGGCGAACAGCAGATGCTGGCAATTGGGCGCGCGCTGATGGCCCGGCCTAAGTTGATCATGTTGGACGAGCCTTCGTTGGGATTGGCGCCGCTGCTGGTGCGCGCTATTTTTGAAATCATTCACCGCATCAACACCGAACAGGGGGCGACGATTCTGTTGGTGGAACAGAATGCGCGTCTGGCACTGGATGTGGCTGACTATGCCTATATCATGGAAAACGGCCGTATCGTGCTCGCCGGCGAACCCACCCAACTCAAAAACAATGCCGACGTGCGCGAGTTTTACCTCGGTTTGAACGAAGTTGGTTCGCGCAAGAGCTATCGCGACGTCAAACATTATAAACGCCGCAAACGCTGGCTGTCGTGAAACAACGCAGCTATTCAGGCTTAGGACCGGTCTCCCGGCTGCGGCGCCGTCAGGCAATCGTCCGCGCCCAGAAGCGCCGGTATAATCACGATCGGAGACTCTATGAGCGATTTGAATGCAAAAGTAAATGAAACGATCACATTTCTGTATGAAAATGCGCCGGGCTTCAAAAAACGTTTGGAAGCAGCCGGCTTATCGGCGAATAGCATCCAAACGGTAGACGATCTGGCGCAGTTACCCGTTCTGCGTAAGGATGATTTGATCGAACTCCAAAAACAAAATCCGCCCTTTGGAGGGTTGTTAGCCGTACCCGTCGGCAGTCTGCGGCGTGTTTTTCAGTCGCCTGGCCCAATCAACGAACCGGAACCACACGTTATCGATGCCGGGCGTTGGGGTCCAGGTCTAAAAGCTGCCGGTTTTGAAGCGGGTGATGTGTGTATCAATGCATTTGGCTACCATATGACCCCGGCCGGCGCATCTTTGGAGGATGGACTTAACAGCATCGGTTGTGTGGTCATTCCAGGGGGCATCGGCAATCAGGAGCAGCAAATACAGGCAATGGTCAGCTTTGGTTGCGTGGGTTACGTCGGTCTGCCCAGCTATTTGAAGGCGCTGATCGACAAGGCAAAATCGCTGGGCTACAAGCTCGGCTTGCGCAAAGCGTTTGTGCTGGCTGAACCACTGCCTCCATCACTGAAACAAGAATTGGAGTCGCATGGTATTGGCGTCTACCAATCTTACGGCACGGCCGAATGCGGCAATCTCGGCTACGATGTTGATGGTTACGATGGCTGGCGCATTCCTGACGAAACTATCGTCCAAATTTGTGACATTAACAGCGGCCAACCTCTACCTCATGGTGAAACAGGAGAAGTGGTCGTGACGCTGCTTAAGAATTACTATGCCATTGTGCGCTTCGGGGTTGGCGATTTGTCAGCCATCATACCGGAATCAGCAACCGATGGCGGTGGGCTGCGGCTGAAGGGCTGGCTGGGGCGTGTGGGTGCAGCTACAAAAGTGCGTGGTATGTTCCTTCATCCAACCCAACTGGACAATATGATGGCGCGTTTCCCGGAAGTGGCCGCTTATCAAGCCGTCATCACACGAGCAAGCCACAAAGATGAATTGGCGCTGCATGTTGTACCGGCGGAAGGGGCCGATAGTGGTGACTTGGCGGCGCGGATTCAAAAAACAACGGGCTCGGCGCGGAACCACGAGCCCTGCGACCGTACCGAAGTCGGCTGCGCGAACGTCGGCTCACACGTGGACCTCGCTGCACATACCGGACTACCGTGCGAACAGCCTCGCCAGATCAGCCATCCGGTCCGGGTTCACCCGGAACCACGCCCAGGTCCCCCGTTGCTCACGGGTGATCAAGCCGGCTTGTGTGAGCACCTTCAGGTGGTGGCTCACGGTGGGCTGGCTCAGGCCTAGGCGGGTGAATTCGTTGGACGTGGTGAAGAGCCAACGGCGCAACATCTTGAAGCGAATCTTCCAAAGTCATGGACTTTAATCTGCAACAAAGAGCTGATTGACCCGAGGGGAGTAGCGCGCGAGGTCGATTTCATCGTGCTCGGGGAGCATTGTGTCTTCGTCATCGATGAGAAGAGTTGGTCAGGTGAAATCTACGGCAACGATAACGGTTGGGTGTTGCCAAGCGGAGAAAGTTACCTGAACCCCTTGGGAAAAGTCGGCTTTATTGCAGAAGGCTTCAGGGGATGCTCAGGTCCAACGTGCCGCTGCTTCGAAGATCCGTGACCGAACATTTTGTCTTTCCGCGAATGCTTATGTCGTCGCCTTCCGCATCGGTGCGTGTGCAAGATCCTCGCATAAAAACCGAAGTTCTCTTGTTAGACTCGTCTCATGAGAAGCTCTGGGAATTTGATCGTACCCGTCGAGACGACGGATCAATCTCCAAGTTTCGACGACAGATCTGCAATTCGTTAGTTGCCCTGCATAACCGTCCAAAGATTCCTCGGCAGATCGGCGAGTACGAAGTCGTGGAATCACTTGACACCACCGATACGACGAGATTATTACGTGCGGTTCACGAGGATGGAACTGCTCGGTTCCTTCGGTTGATACGGCGGCCCACAACGATGGACCCAAGGAGCACTCCAGAAGAATGCCCTTTTGCACAGTACCAGACACTCAAACGCCTTGGCGCACAGCAGTGTTCTCCGGGTGTTGACCCGTATTTCTCTTGGGAAGAACGCACCTTTTGGGTTATCCCAATCCATCCGACTGATGGCAGAACGTTACGCGCAGATCGTTCTGCAGCATTCCGGGACAGCGGCCGATTTGTCAAACCACCGAATCGGCATTCCGAACACTGTCTCGGGTTCATTCAGAGAATATTCTTCATCGCGGTTTAACGCCGGACAGAATCTTTCTCACTCCCAGCGGTGTGCAGTTCACGGACTATCTTATTGCGCGAATTGGCGGCGAGACGACGGTCGTAAGTCAGGCCGCAGGAATAGACCCAGAAAACTTCTATTGGGCTCCGGAATGTCGCCTGGGCCTTGAGTTGAGCGGTCCTGCGAGTGACGTATACAGCCTTGCGGCATCGCTTCATTACTGGATTACTGGCCGGGACGCGGAAGAGCAACGACAATTTGCAACTTTTTCGGCGACCAGGTCAGACCTTGTTGGCATGGAACCAATGGAATCGCTCCTCTTGTCGTGTCTTCAAGAGGATGACCAAAAGCGACCTACTGCTGCGGATGCAGCGGATGCCGTGTCGGCACTAAGCGAGTAGCGTCAGGAAATAGCATCATGTTGGACGCCGGACAAATCATTTCCGATCGGTACGAGATTGTCCAGTCCTTGGCACAGGTGCGACGGCAGTCACCTATCTAACAAACGACCTGGTAGCAGAGTCCCATTTCGTCCTGAAAGAAATCGAGAAAATCCGGAACTCCGTGCCCGCTTGTCACTGGCTGAATTCCGAAGTCTCAAGGATCTGCACCATCCCAATCTTCCTCGAGTCTATGACATTTATCCGGCCAACGACCCCTTTCATCTGAAGCTAGCCGAATTCATTCTGGGTTCATCGCTGCGGGACGAGAAGGAACAGTATTCCGGTGACGTCGACGTTTGCGTGGAAATTGGGAGCGAGGTGCTTCACGCTTTGGAGTACTTAGCTGAGCCGCAGGCTTGATTCATCGTGACGTATCACCTGCCAACATTCTTATTCCAGACGAAGGGCGAGGTAACGTCTGCCTAATGAACTTGGATTGGCAGCACAGGCAGAGGATGCAATCACCAGTGTAGGCACTCCCCGTACCG
>CAVPAL010000011.1:0-78620 GCA_963701435.1 uncultured Chloroflexia bacterium
GACGCGCGAGCGCCCGCTCTCGTCCTCGCGCTCCATCGATGCGGAGACGTCGATCACGAAGGTCACGCCTTCCGTGCGCAGCCCGAGCTCGAAGAAGTAGGTCCGTCCGCTCTGCTCGACCTCTTCCGGGCCCTCGAACCGGTCGGCCTGCGCGGACCACCAGCTGCGCCAGAGGTCGAGGTCGCCCCCGAAGTCCTTGCCCGTCGCGCGATGCAGCAGTTCGCAGACCCAGAGACGTGTGGTGGTTGCCGTCTCCGCCTCGAGCCGCGCGAGCAGCAGGGGCACCGCCTCGGCGGGCGGCCGCGCGGCGATTCGGTCGAGCGCCGCCCGGCGCACCGGAGCCGCCGGGTCGGCCAGACTGAGCGCGACCTCCTCCGGCCCCAGGCCGGGGTGCAGGGCCGCCGCGGCGCGGACGGCTGGATCCTCGTCGCGCAGGGCCTCGGCGACCACGGAGTCGGGCCACTCGAGCGCCGCGAGCACGCGCAGCGCGGCGGCTCGCTGGGCCGCCGGACCGCGGCGCGCGACCTCCGCGCAGCGGGGGGCGAGCCCGCGCAGGCGGGCGGTCGCGACGCCGTCGAGGGCGGACACGACCAATTCGTCGCGCAGGGAGCCTGCTGCGCGCAGGGCGAACGAATCGACCCCGCGCAGGCGCGGCTGCAGGATCTGCGCGTCGAGCCAGTCGATGTCGTCGGGATGGTGCAACTGCGCGACGACGTCGCCGAACACCGTGTGCATCAGCGCGTAACGCCGGCTCCGGCCCTCACGACCGAACAGCGCCTCGACACGGCACGGAGGGCGACGTCGGTTCCGACGTTGCCAATCGCCACCGCGGCGGCCGCGCGCACGCGGTAGCTGCGATCGCCCGAGACGACGCGGGCGAGCAGCTTCCCCGCCTCCTCGCGCGGCTGGTCGCGCAGCGGAAGGTGCGCCAGCTCGCGGACGACGGCGGAGCGTTCGTGCCTCCGCGGCCGTGCTCTGCGTGCTCGCGTGGTCGTCGTAGACGCGCGCGAGTTCCTCCACGCGCTGCTGCAGGAACCGGGTGTCGGCCTCGGCGGGAGTGAGGCCCTGGAGGGGCGGGAGAAGGAGGAGCAGCAGGGATGCGAACACGGTCGGGTCTCACGAGCTGGAACGCAGCTCGGGCGGGAGATGGTCTACATCCCCGATCCGTTCCGCCGTCCAGCCCGCACCCGCGCGAACGTCGAAGGGCCACCCGATCTCCGCTACTGGCATCGCCAACATCTGGGAGGTCTGCCATCACCTCCGTGGTGAAGCCGGCGACCGGCAGATCGAAGGCGCGAAGGTCGGCCTCGCCCACGTGATCGGCCTCGGCTCGGCCTGCGGCGTGCACATCCTCGAGAAGTCCGCTGCCTGACCGCCACCCGGCGGCTGATTACATCGCGGGTCTGACCCCTGATGTAATCCTCACATCTTGAGGGTGGAGCCGCCGTCGACGACGAGATCTCGCCGGTGGTGTACTTGTTGCGGAGTAACGCCAGCACCGCTTCGGCGCAATCGTCGGGCGTGGCCGAGCGAGGAACCGGCGATCTTGGCGATCGCCGTGTGCATTGCATCCCAGTCCTCGGTCCACGGTGTCGCAACGAGACCGGGAGCGACCGGGTTGACCCTGATCGGGCCGTAACTCTTCGCCAGCAGCAGCGTCATCTGATTGAGCGCCGCCTTGGTCATCGAGTACGCCATCGACGAGCCGAACGGTCGCAGCCCGGCGATCGAGGTGATGTTGACGATGTTCGCGTCGTCGGACTTTCGCAGGTGCGGGATCGCCCGCTTGGTCAGCCACCACGTACCGAACACGTTGACGTCGAACGTCTTGCGGAAGATCTCGTCGGTGAGATCGTCGAAGCTGGCGTGTGGGATCGACGTGGTCCAGCCGGCGTTGTTGATCAGGAAGTCGAGCTTGCCCGTATGTCGCTCGAGGGTGTCGTCGATCAGTGCGTGGGCTTCGTCCTGATTGCTGATGTCGGCGCGCACGTAGCACGACTCACTCGGCAGCGACGCCGAGACCGCCTCACCGGCCTCGACCGACGACGACGAGTTGACCACGACCGTGGCGCCGAGCGCCGAGAGCCGCCGCGGAGTCTCCTCGCCGATGCCTACCAGCTGGATCTTCATCCCACAAATCGCGCAAAGCGCGAAAGAGAATTGTTTGCTCATCCAGTATATACAGCTCGCGCAACCTGCGAAATGATTCCTTACGTGTTGCAGCCGTTTTTTTAAGCAAAACATTGTTTTCAACAATTGCCGTGCGGAAAGCTTCATAGTCGGTTGGCCGAGGACAGACTTCAAGAAGCATATGCAGTTCCTTGAGCATAATCGTGCGACTTCCATGCGTTCCAACTGGATCGTTCAGGAAACTAAACGCCAGGGCTTGTTCAGGCAGTAATAACAACGCTTCACCCTTGTCCTTCATGCATTTTCAATGCCAACTCAAATGGCGCTTGCAAATCCATGCCCGTGTCCAGTGTTGGGTTAATATCCTTGAAACCCACATACATCAGGCACATCAACTGCAAACCGCTGAAATACTCGTTGGGCAGACTTTGCAGGGTGTACTTTTGGTCAGAATCGGCGTAATCCAGCCCATCCTGCCCTAAAACAGCAATCTCAGACACAATTGTATAGATTTCATCGCGGCTCATTTTGTCAAAGCGCTGCAAGGCACCCAGGCAGTACATGACGGCGGCCGGCTGCTTGGATTGCAGCAGTTCCTCGTCGGTGACACCGCCTGCTTCTTCTACCGGCTGTGGTTCATCTTTGCGCCAGGTATACCATCCCTCTAACCGCAGAACGGCGGCAAATTCATCAACTAATGTGTATTCATCACCAGGTGTGAATTCAGATTGCAAATCCAAAAATAGGCCATATAGTTCGCGACCAGTGCGATAATAACGGGTACCCTGGTAATCTTCGGCGTAGCTGGTGCGGCTCTGGAACAGCCCATCCACAAATAAGGCGTAGGCGGCATTCATGCCGGCGTTGGCGTTAAAAACCAGGCGCGGGGCCATTTGCTTAATTTGTGGATCCAGGACGACTTTACGATTGTCCAGATGGATTGCATACAGGGAGGCAAACTGGTGCGAGCGTAAAACAGGATGCTCGTGGAAGAGCCGGTGTTCAATCACCATATCTAGTGGTGTGTTGAATATTTGATTGGCCAGTCCGTTAATAACTTGTTCCAGAAAGGTTTCTAGCTGCGCCGGCGACAGGCCACTGCGCTTGAGGGCGTGGATGTCTTGGCTGATCGCTTGTTCAGCGGCCTGGCGTGTCTGGGCGTTAGTGATAAAGAAGCGGTTGCGTCCCGCCGCACGCGCGGCTTGTTCGAGAGCGATGTGCTGCAATTCATGGCCAATGAGATGGGGGGTGATCAGGTTGTCTTGCCGGCGATAACGGATGATGTGGCTGGAACGGCCATTCTGGTGCCAGGCGATTTCTGTTTTGGCGGTGGTGCCGATGCGGTTATCTTGCACAATCTCAATGGGAATGCTATCCACAGCTTCCAAGCGGTCACGCCATGTATAGAGCTGTGTCATGCTGGCATCAACCTGCATATGCGCTATCTCGGCATTGATCTGCCGGTAGCGCTGCCATGCTTCCTGATAGAGGGGTTCGCTGCGAATATCAACTGATTCTGGCTGGTCGAACAATGCTTCCAGCGCGGCCTTGGCTGTCTCTAGCTGCCCCTGCTGGTAATATGATTGAGCCAGACCAAAGTGGGCATTGGGATAAGCCGGGTCGGCAGTGAGGGCACGCTGAAAGTATGTGTCTGCTTCTGTATACTGTGCTTGCTTGGCCAATAAGGCACCATAGTTGGTAAGAATGTATGGGTCTTCAGGACTGGCCTGAACAGCTTTATCATAAAAGCGCAAAGCGGTATCCGGGTCTTGCTTGTGACTAAGATAGATGTTGCCTAAAAGCAATAGTGTATATGCGTTTTGGGGGTCGAGATTGAGTGTTTCTATCAGGTGTAACTCAGCCTGGGCCACTTCGCCCTGTTCCAGATAGGCCATGCCCAGGTTGCGGCGCGCATCGACATTGTCCGGTGCCTGCGCCAGGATTTGGGTGTAGAGACCCACGGCCTGATCGTAACGACCACGGTTGGCAGCGGCTGCGGCACGATCAAATAGGCGGGCTGTTTTTTTGTTGGGTTGACTTTTGGCCGGGGATTGGATGATGGCGATACGGCCTTTAATATGGACGCTCAACGGCTGTGGGAGAAACTGGTAAGCCTGAACAATACGGGAAAGTGCTTCTTCCTCTGAGACAGCAGACAGATCGACTTCCTGATTAATGTCGATGATGATGTCTTGCAAAGGAATTTCAACCGTAATCATGAATGTACTGCTAACGAAATAAAAATGTGTCTGAATAAGCTGCCAACCAAATCTCCGGCAGCGCTTTTGTGGACATAAAGCCAGCAATGTGAGTTTGTGCCAGCCACTGGCCACTGCTTCGGCGGGAACGATCCCTGATGAGCGCAGCCAGAACCTGTGCTAAATATCGAGGGACTTTTTTGTGCGCCCAATTGTAACAGATGCTGTCATTATGTCAGGTATTCCTTACAGTTCTTCTCGCTATGTTTTTGATTAAAAAGTCTATTGGATGTAAACAGTTTTATTCTTCCAGAGGTTGTTGAGCATTCTATACAGAAACGCTGGAACCGATCTTGAAACGTACGATCAAACCCAGTGCAAAATTAGACGAGCAATCAACGATATATTACCTGTCTACAAAAAAGCAGCTATAAAATAATACCCCCAGGCCAGGTCGAGAGTTTAAGAAATCAGTGCGTATTGGTCGCGCAATCTATGTTGCGTGTACATCCACCAGGCACGAATTTTAAATATTACGCAATTTCCAACATACGTTGTGCTCCGCGTCGGGCAAGTTCATCTAATGTCAAGTGGATTTCTTCTCGAACGTTATCAATGAGTGTGGTACCTTTGCACATGGCGTATTCTCCTTGCGGCTTCTGACCGCTTCATAGGTTTTCTCACCTACGAGGATACGCCACCCGTTTCTATTCGCCAATCCACAACTTTTGATAATACCTCATTCAATTCGTAATATGATAGTTAATGGTCTTCACAAAGGAAGAAGAAGCTAATTTGTTGTTAGGCGAGCTACCTGTTTTTTTAGAATTTCAAATTCTTTGCGGGGTGTTGTATTGAGTTCCAAGTTATCGATGCGTCCAACCACTTCATCCATGCGTTTATGGACTGCTTCTAGTAGCAAGTCTCTACTTTCAACTATTAATTTACGATTCTTTTCATTTTCTTCTTTGACGCTTGAATTGGTCGCCAGGTCTAATTCATTGATTAGCTCAACAAATCGTTTTTCTGTGAGTGGTTTGTCAGATGGCATAAGTAGTGCATATTAGCATATCTGCAACCCAAAAATCCAGAAGATAATGCGCTTCAAAAAATTTGGGATCAAATCAGATAGTGAAAACAAATATCAGTTTCTTGCCAATGTTGGACTGATCTCTTTAATTTCTCGCCACTTTGCAAGCAAATCCTGATTGCCGTCTTCATTTAGCCTTGCTTCAACACAAGGAATATGGATTAACTCAGGATTCCCTTGTCTGCCAAATCGCACGGGCATTTCACACTCAGGACAAACCCATTTGTGAATCGTGCTTTTTCCCTTTGCCTTTTCCCCTTCAAAAAACCAGTGCTTTTTTGGCTCTTTGGCCGAATCAATTACCGGCGGTTTAATTCCCAGTTCCACCATGTAGGCAGCAAATAGACCATCGGCCGATGCTGTATGGTAGCCAGCCCCCAGCTTTGGATGCAGGCCTAAACTCTCACACTTATCTACAAATTCTCGGTTGTGATAGGCACGGCCAGGCTTTACAGGCTTTTCCCCGAAATTCTGTTGCCAAAGGTGGACTTGCTCGTGAAGCAGGGTTTCATATTGTGCCCACCGCCCGAATCTCCATTGCAGCACACCCTCTTTTTCCACGTAGTGGGCGGTGTTGAAGGTAATCTCGTCGAGAAGTCCTTGAGGATTTCTGACCAAAGTGTAGGCTGCCAGAGATTTTCGATTTATGCGGTCAAAGGAGATAACCGGTTCTGGAAGTCTGCCCCTGTCTGTTCTTAGCACACCATCCAAAAACCTGTTCTTGAAGTTGGTGGCCATCGCATACAAATGCTGCGCCTCCTCCCTGAATTCCCAATCAGGTGCATTTTCAGCGTGTTTCCTTATTTCAGGTTTTGGATTGCTGTCAATTATCTCTCTCCCCCGCCCCATACAAGTCGTTTAGGAAACGCCTCCTTTCTTCTTCGGTATCCAGACAGACGCCATCTGACCTTTCGATGATAGCTCTGACCCTTTTTTCTTCTTGTTGAGCAATATGGGTGGCTATTTCGACGGCCTCATTGAAGCCGGCAGCGTAGGCGATTTCTTCTGTTGTGCCGGCAGCAAGTATCTCGAAAAAGTTCCGCCTGAATTTTAAAATCTCAGCTATTTGCGGCGACTCAATGTTGTTTTCGTCACCCCCGTTATGTCCTCTACTCTCTGGCATCTACTTATATTATCATTTACATTCAAGCACCTACGGATTGATTTTTTGCGGGTTTGTACGGAACGATTTGGATATTTAGTTTGACAGGCACACCTAGCTTACTTCAGGTTGGAAATCCTTTAGTTTTTGGCGCTCGAGATTCTGTGGATACATTTTATTTAGGTTACTAAATTAGGCGATAATCAAGTATGATTGTTCTTAAGAAAGAAACGAAGTTAATCCAGACATAATCGTAATAATGGAGGCGTTAAAAATGAACAACCAAGAACAACCCAAAAATGATGAATCTTGGCATCCGCCCTGCAAGGCTATGTGTAAAACTTGCGATTGGGAAGGGGATTGGAAACAGGAATACGAAGCCAAAAAGGAGGAAAAGGCCCACAAACAGGCGAATCCAAATCACGATACTTATATTCATTATATCGAAGTTCCCGCTTCGTAGTTGATCAAATAAACAATTCACTTTAAATGCTTCGTCATGCGATATTAATGACTTACTTCTGACGAATTGCTCCGTCCCCTCTCCCCACAGGAAACGTTGCTTGCAACCAATGGGAGTTGGCTTTTGAAGATGTGATCGGCTGCAATCTCGGCCATCATATTTTAGGCAACAATTCGGAACCAAATCGCAAACGTCGCATCATTGGACTTCTCATCTACCGCCAGATTGAAGTTTTATCCCACATTCCGCACTTAGATTGTGTGAATTGACATAACTTTCAAAATCATGCATCTAAAGCCGTTCTTTCAAAAAATTTATCCGAAAAGCATGAAATGCAAACGTAGTTTTTCTCAGAACAAATTATAAAACCCAATTTATGAAGGTGCGGAATGTGGGTTTACTCTTTCAAACTATAGATTTTTTGCTAGCCACTCTTTATGAAGAACGGAAGTCAAATAAAGTGACCCCATTTGTCAAGACCACTTTTCTGCCAAAGGCCACAACTGTAACTTTAACCACGAGGATCCATTCTCACCACAACCCTAAACCCGACATCTGGTTTGCTTTGTAATCTGCGGATAGAATTAAATCTCTTTACGGAATACCCAAGGCCCTTCTCCCGATACGTTTTCAACGGTTATCAGTAAATAAACAACATCTAAATCAAGTTCTCCGAAAAATCCGATTTCTATAAACGTCGTGTCACCAGAGTTGACGGTTTGCGACTTCAGTCCTGGTTTTTCATCACATCCACCAATTCCAGATTTTTGAACAGGGTATTCACGACCCAGATTGTCTACCACCTTGAATCCAGATGCGTCAAAACGGAGCAGGAATTGTTTGTCACTTTGATTGCTGATGCGAAATATCAAGTTTTGTCCTGGATTAGGTGCATAACAAAACACGTAATTCCTACTGCCAAAATCTTCTTGTAAAAACATTGTTACCCCTGGAGTAATTTCTACAATTTCTTCTGCTAAATAATATTCTCGTGTTGGGGTTGGAGAGGGCATTACTGTTGGTGTGTCGGTTGGATTTGGTGTGTTTGTAACTGTCGGTGTTTGTGCAATTATCGCTGTGACAGTCAGCCCTACATCTTCTTGCAAAGCAAGTGCTGCTGCAGTGGGGTCAACAGTTGGGGGTTCAGTGGGTGGTGGAATTGGCGTAGCACTTGGAAGAGCAGCAACAGTAAGTGCAACCCTTGCTGCAACGGTGGCTTCATTATCAACTGCAGGTTGTGGTTCTGCGGCTTCCGTAGCTTGTGCAACTTCTTCTACCGATGGCTCACGCGTTTCACCAGAAACAACACCTTCAACACCTTCTCCAATATCCTCAGGACTAGGCCAGGCAATTTGTAAAATCACAAAGCCAAGAAGCAGGATAAATAAAATGGTGATGATTCCAATGATTATTCGGTTTCTTCTGTTTGGTGTTGGGGTTTCAGTGGCATCTCTTAGCCATTCGGCTGGGTCTGGAGCTGGAGGTGGTGCTGGTGTGAGCTTTGCTTCTGACCCTTCAATGAAATCAAATTTTGACGGGCCAGTAAAACATTTACCTAAAACATCAATAATTTCATCAGAAGGATAATCAATTCCTGCACCCCCAAAAGCAAAGGAAATCTCTCTTTTTTTGTTGTTAACACTCGCTGGTCTGTACCCGACTCTTTTACCTATTTGGTCGTTAGTTAGATTTTTGTTGTGATAATAAACTATTCCCCGTTGACCTGGTTCCAAGAGTTTTAAGACTCTTAAGATGTCTAACTCCTTCACTGACCCCTCCTTATGAAGAAATACTAAGCGATTTAAGAAGTTTTTTAATAGAAAATCGCTAACGGATTAAGAATGACCTGTTGTTAAATTTAGTTAGGTATTGCTTTTATTTATTCTAATGACACCAAGGAGGTTGTCAACATGTCTGCAAGAACAGACCAGAAAAAAACCGTGAAGATGACCCCGACCCAATTAGCAATTTGGGTTGGCGAGGCGAGTGGACGGACATTCAAGCTCATGCCCCAAAAGGGTGTAATTACCGAACCCATCAGTATTGTACTAGGCGGAAAAGAATTTACAGTCAACGATATCAGCGAAGAAAAAGGGCCAGTTCCTGAAAGCGCACTGGCTTGTTTGGAGCTGGTCAGTTCAGCAACGATTCCCTATAAACAGGTAGTTATTGCCCATGAAGTAGAAGAACCTAAGCGTGAAATTGAGATGCCGGAAATCGACATTGATTTTGGAAAAATACTCAAAACGATGGCTGGCATTTTTGTTGGCCTTGTCACCATTTCGGTTTATGCGGTTTTCGCATTAGCGTCATTGGTATTTATGGTTGACCCGATTCTGATTATCATTCTCGATTCACCCGAAGAAGGCGATCCCTGGATTGCCTTGTATGAGTACCTCTAATGTTAGGAAGAATCTGGCGGTTTATTAGACGAAGCCTGAATTTGATCTGGATGTTAATCCCCTATCTTTGGAAAGCGGTCAAAGCTTGCCTGGAGGCCATGCTGTTGGCAGGTTCTACAATCGTCAAAGATATACCCAGGATTTGCAACAATTTAGCTGTTGAGCAAGCAAGAGCAGTTATGGTTGAACGAAGCATCCCGAACGAATTTGAGCCGGTTCTGAGACGATTGTTTTTGTGCCTTGCATACTGCTTCATGGTGTTCGGCTGGATTCTATTAGCGTATGCAACAGTCACAATACTGGTTTTCACATCTGTTGTGTTCTAGGGCACAGGTTATTAGGTGGAGAAAGGGTGGAGCAACGCCTTTTCCCCACCACTTCTACCAGAGATGAAACAGCTTACACTAACCCAGAAAAAGTTTCAGGAAGCAGCCGAGATTATGCCGTGGGCAGAAGCGCTCGATTACACGGAATATCTTACCGGAGAACGCAAGCGCTGGAAATGTGCTGAGTACCATTTACCCCACCTGGTCGAGAGAGGCGTACTCAAGCGGGTGCGCTACGGCCGTAAATATGTTTACGCAATATCGCCAAGTAAAACCAGGCATAAAGGCAGTATTCAGCATGACCTCATTTGTACCAAAGCGTTGTTGGGTTTTAAGGCCTCAAATATTGAAGCCGATTTTGTATCCGAAAACTATTTCCGCCGGTGCGGATTTCAAGCTGTCCCTGAGTGGGCCGTTACCCTTAGCGGGTCGGAATCCATCGTACACTTTGAATACTCCACGGCCGACAACTTCCGCAGGCGCAGGCTGATGAATCACAAGATTGCCCAGTACAAAAACGCCCACGACAGACTTGAAGAACACTTTGGGAAACGGCCGTTAATCCTGTTTGTTTTTGATGCGCCCGAATACGCCATCAGAAACTTCCTGAAAAATAAAGATGAATTAGACGCATTTTATTTCACAGATTACGAATCTTTCTTCTCAGTCCCCAAAGGCAAACAGCTTTTAGCCCCCATTTATATCTGGGGCGGTGACCGAGAGAAATACCCCCTGGTGCAATCATGATTAGCTGGCGAACCATATTTGATGCCTTAAACGGCAAACCTGCCCATCCAGAAATCAAGAATGTCAAGCAGGTTGATGAAGATACGCTTTATTTTGACAGCCTCACAAGAGGTATGGTCGTGGCCGGAGACCCCGGTACCGGCAAGACAACCCTGGTCGCACAGATGATTATTGACTACACCCTGACGTATCCCGACAGGCCAGTTTTTATCTTTGACGCTTCAGGGTCGCTCATAAATGAGATGATCAGCATATGTTACCTGCTGCCCAGAGCACAACGGGAAGCCGTTGAGAGGCGGTTAATCCTCGACATCCCCGGTGATGAGAATTGGGTCATCCCCAAACCGCTGTTCTCCAAGGAATACGGACTATTAGATGAAGACCTGGTAGAAAAAGCGGTCGGCATTTTACTTGAGCTTAACCACGAAAAAATTAAGCTGACTCCAATCATGGCCACAGCCATCACCGTTACAGCACCGCATCTATTCAGACTGCTCATGGCTATCTTAAACGAGCACGGCCAATGCTGGCAGGTGACAGAAGCCAAGAAACTATTGTTTGGTGCTTATGCGGGCGGGGCCTTGAAAACGGCCGTTGCCCTGTATGGTCAATATGAACCGGCCGCAGCCGACTATTTCCGCCAAACCTTGCTGCAAAAGAAACTACCGCCGACAACAAGGACGGCCAAAGTCGATGCCCTGACGGATGCGTTGCAGGTGATAGAACCAAAGCCACTGCGGGCGCGTTACGGTTATGACCGGCCAGGCATTACCCCAAGA
This sequence comes from uncultured Chloroflexia bacterium, assembly GCA_963701435.1. Classification (GTDB taxonomy): domain Bacteria; phylum Chloroflexota; class Anaerolineae; order Promineifilales; family Promineifilaceae; genus JAACFF01. The sequence goes on from CAVPAL010000011.1 coordinate 11,238, forward strand.
GAAATAATCGACAGAGGCCTTGTTTACATGGTAAGTGGTGAGCGCTTAACCAACCAGGAAACAGCTCAAGCGTGGGTATTCTGGGATGAGTTTGCATCCTTGAGGGCCGTTATCAACCAGCGCGTCCCCCACGACCCGGCCGAAAAACCGGTGCTTTTGGTGATTGATGAGGTGTACAAGCTGTTTGAGATTAAGGGGATGGCCAAAGCCTTGGGCCAGATAACTACCTACTTCAGAAGCCGCCAATTGATGCCAATGATTGTCATCCAGGCATACTGGCAGTTAGACGATTTACTGAAAGAACAAATCTGGAATATGGGCAACCTGGTTACCTTTGCGCTTAGTAACTTCTATGACGCAAAGGTATTTGCTGAACAAGTCTTCGAGTATGACCCGGTGCAAGAGAAATTGCCCGCAGCTTCTGAAGGCGGCCAGCCGATTCTTGAGTACAGCAGCGGGCAATTCCATAAAGAAGCCAACTGGATACAACGACTGAAATGGCGGCAGGTTGTTATGCGCCGCTATCTCAACGAGCGTGACAGAGAAGATTTTGTGGCCTTTGTAGAACAAACGAGAGAAGTACCGAAAGGTGAACTACCACGGCCATTAATAGAACTGAAAGAAGGCTTATTCAGAAGAAGGGCTATCCCGCTTCGGGATGCCTTGAATGTTGTCAACAACCGCAGGCTGATCCATCGTGAGATGTATCGGTCGCGTCCGACTGCCTGAACAAGCCTGCTATCGAACGCTTATGACGCAATTCGGAAGCGGACAGCGGCAATTTTGAAACACTGTTGGGCACATTAACAACTTCACTTGGTTTGAGCAGGCAACGACCTGTTTAAGCAGGCTCAGACTAGAAAGGTGGTGATTCAAATGAACGCCAACAAACAAAATCGAGTATGTCCGGTTTGTGGCAAACCCTCTTTGCAAGAGCGGGACTTCAGTCCTCACAAAGATAGGCGTGACGGCCAGACATATTGGGTTTACAGATGTCTAAACGACGGTTCTGAGATATGGATTCATCCATTCAAGTACCCGTTTGAGGGCTAATCTGTCAATCCAGCGGTCATGCGAGAAACCATCCTTTCTGGTCTGGCCGTTACACTATTTCACTGCCCTGAACAACTGAAACCATCTGATTATTAGCCTATCACACTTGCAATCGAATGGATATTGGCATGTACACTAGAAGAAAGGTGAAAGAAACAATTGAATATCCGACTCCCCCACCCTGGTGTGCGCAGATATGCAGGAACGCCATGAACGAGGCTTGCGTGACCAAATGTGCGCCGCAGCGTAATACTTCCTGGTTTGAGTTGAAGGCGCAGATGGAGTTGCAGGAGATGCCCCCCTTTCCGCTAACTGAATGGCAGAATTGTATGACACCCAAAGAGAGGCAGACCTGTGCGGGGGTTTATCTGGCGAAAATTGTGGATCGGCTTCAGGGGCGGGAACAAAGAAGTGATCAAGACATGCCGGTGTGGACAAGGAGTACGAGACCGAGGAACGGCCCAGGCTAATTGTTTTGAAGCATCCCTCTGCTGTTAGTCAGTCTGGTGCTTGAGAGGCACTAAATTACTCTCTTATTCCAAGGACCGACGCCCCTAATGCGAGAAGGCTGTGGTCTAGTTTTTGGGGGTCAGTATAGTCTTTTATTAAATGTTTATTATTGTAAGCAAACTCATTAAGAGGTTTTTCTTGCTTACAATGAGCGCATCTTTTCATCTTAAGAATCTGAGATAAGGTACACTTCAAGGTACACCTAATAAAAAAGAGACCCACAAAAGTGAGTCTCTCCAGAGTAGCGGGGGCACGATTCGAACGTGCGACCTCCGGGTTATGAGCCCGACGAGCTGCCTCTGCTCTACCCCGCAATAACAGTCGGAGATTATAGCAATGGGTTTTCAATTGTCAAGCATTGGATATTGTATTTCACTGATTCTCATTTGTAGATGCGCCAGATTACTTTCTCCTGCACCCTATAATCTCAGCAGATCAAGATTTTTGACACAAACGATACAAACAAAAAGCCCGAATAAAGACCCTGAATTCGTGAGATTCGTGCCATTCGTGTCAGATATTGGATATACTGAATCTAATCGATGTTTGACGCAAGCTGCAGATAATTTTATAATCACCGCAAGCTTAATAACATGAATACCTGCGGGTGCTTGGGCTTAACCAGGCTGAGATGTTCCAGATGCGGGACGAACCGGTGTACCTGATCCAGATAATGCTGGCGTAGGAATTGATTGTAGAACTTTGCAAGAGCCTCCTGGAATATCAGGGGGCTTTTTTGTTTTTGGAGGAATTTTAAGTGCGCAAATTTATTTTTTTTATTTTGATAATTGTGTTTATGCTGACTTTGGCGGCGTGCGGCGGAGAAACTGGCCGTTTCCGACCAACCCGCACCAACTGCCAAACCGGACAAAGCGACAACCATTCGCCTGATGACCCACGACAGCTTCGACATCAGCGCGGAAACAATGCAGCAGTTCACCCAGGAAACCGGCATTGAGGTCGAAATCTTCAAAGCCGGCGACGGCGGCGCGATGTTAAACCAGGCCATTCTGGCCAAAAACAACCCGCTGGCAGACGTGCTGTTTGGGGTAGACAATACCTTCCTCAGCCGCGCGTTGGACAATGACATTTTCTTGCAATATGCCTCCCCGCAGTTGGCGAACATCCCCGAAAATTTACGTCTTGATCCTGAAAACCGCGCCATGCCGGTAGATTTTGGCGACGTTTGCTTGAACTATGACAAAGCGTGGTTTGCCGAACAAGGATTGGAAGCGCCTCAAAATCTGGATGATCTGGTCGGCGGCGCTTATGCCGGTCTAACCGTTGTGGAGAATCCGGCGACTTCAACACCGGGACTGGCATTTTTGCTGGCCACAATTTCAACCTACGGCGAAGACGGCTATCTGGAGTTTTGGCGGCAGATGGTTGCGAATGATGTGTTGGTGGTCGATGGTTGGGAAGAGGCGTATTATGGCGCTTTTTCAGCCGCATCCGATGGCGACCGGCCGCTTGTGGTCAGTTATGCCAGCAGCCCGCCGGCGGAAGTCTTTTTTGCCGAAGAGCCGCCGGACGAGGCGCCGACTGCGGCCGTGGTGGGGGATGGCGCCTGCTTCCGGCAGATTGAGTTTGTGGGCATTCTCAAAGGCACGCAGCATACAGCAGAAGCGCAAAAGCTGGTCGATTTCATGTTGTCTACCACTTTCCAAGAAGATATTCCGCTGCATATGTTTGTGTTCCCGGCCAATGAAACGGCCGTTTTGCCCGACGTCTTTGTCCAACACAGCCAGATTCCGCAAAACCCCGCCACGATTCCACCGGATGAAATTATTGGCAACCGCGAAAAATGGGTCGAAGATTGGACCAACACCGTCCTACGCTAAGGAATGAAAATTTAATAACTTGCGTAACTTCATCTTCCCGGAAGCTTCTTTTACAAGGAGTTTCACCAAGGCAGCTTCCGGGAAGATCAGACACTAATTTAATTCTCGTTCCTAAGGAGACAAATTGCGCCATTTGCTGAGCCGGTATGCCTTTTTGGTTTACCTGGCGCCCATTCTCTTTTTTATCTTGTTTTATTTTTACCCACTAGGGGCGATCTTTGGTTTAAGTTTTGCGCCGGATGGAAACGTGGATCTGTCAACGCTCAGCAAGCTGGTAGAAACGCATTATTATTTAAAAACGCTTTGGTTCACAACCTGGCAGGCTTTGCTGTCTACCTTGCTGGTTTTGACGTTGGCCTTGCCGGGCGCTTATGTGTTTGCGCGCTATCGCTTTCGGGGCAAAACCAGCCTGAAAGCCCTCAGTACGCTGCCCTTTGTGCTGCCCACCGTCGTGGTGGCCAACGCCTTCCTGGCTTTGTTAGGGCCGGGCGGATTGCTGAACCAGTGGCTGATGAACCTGTTTAACCTGGCCCAGCCGCCGATCCAGATCAATCACACCATCTGGATGATTTTGCTGGCGCATATTTTTTATAACTACAGCGTGGCGCTGCGCATCATCAGCAGTTCCTGGCAGAACCTCGGTCCTGACCTCAGCCAGGCGGCCCAAATGTTGGGCGCTTCACCGATCCGCGCGTTTTGGCATGTGACTGTGCCCTTGTTACGGCCGTCTATTATGGCAGCGGCCGTACTCGTTTTTATCTTTTGTTTTACCAGCTTCGGCGTCATCTTGATTTTGGGCGGGCCGCGCTTTGCCACCCTGGAAGTAGAAATTTACCGCCAGGCGGTTAATCTCTTCAATCTGCAAATCGCGGCGGCGCTTTCTCTACTGCAAATAATATTTACCCTGATCTTGATGTGGTTTTATTCCCGTACCCAATCCCGCTTGAGCGTAGCGCTAAAACTCAAGTCAAGCCGGGCCGTTGAAAAACCCATCCGCACCTTCAAAGATCGGCTTATCGTCTATGGCAACCTGGTTTTTATGCTGGTGCTGCTGGGCCTGCCGCTGCTGGCTCTGGTGGCACGTTCGTTCAGCGGGCAAAGCGGCTGGACGCTGCGTTTTTACCAGGAACTGTTTATCAATCGTCAAAATTCGCTCTTTTTTATACCACCGGGCGCGGCAATTCTGAATTCAACGGCCGTTGCTTTAACATCGATGGCGCTGGCGGTGGCGCTCGGAATCCTCAGCGCGCTTTTGCTCACGCGCCGCGGGTTTTCAAAACATGGTGGAAGCAGTTGGATAAACTGGTTAGACCCCTTGTTTATGCTGCCGTTGGCGACTTCGGCCGTGACGCTTGGCTTTGGTTATATCATTGCGCTGGATAAACCGCCGCTCAACCTGCGCAGTTCACTGATCTTGATTCCAATTGCCCATACCCTCGTGGCGATCCCCTTTGTGATTCGGAGTTTGCTGCCGTCCATGCGCAGCATCAATCCCCGCCTGCGTGAAGCTGCCTCCATTCTGGGCGCCAATCCACAGCAGGTCTGGCTGCATGTGGATTGGCCCTTAATCAGGCGTGCGGTGCTGGTGGGGGCGGTGTTCGCATTCACAATCAGCATGGGTGAATTTGGCGCGACGCTGTTTATTGCGCGCCCGCAGACGCCCACCATGCCGGTGGCGATTTTCCGTTTTTTAAGCCAGCCAGGTGCGCTCAATTATGGGCAGGCGCTGGCCATGAGCAGCCTATTAATGCTGGTTTGCGCAGTTGGATTTGTAGCGATCGAACGCTTCCGCGTGGGTGATGAAGGCGAATTTTGACGTTCCCCAAAAAAGCGGATACAAAGTTAAGGCATAGCCCACTTTTTTCGGAGGGAAAAATGACGGCAAAAATCAAAACCTGTAAAGATAATGTTTCCAATCCATGACAATCATCATCAATATTTGTGACATCCAGGTCTGGCACAAAGTGTGCTGCCACTTTATCATGAATGAAAGCCGTAGCAGGTGACGAATTCACATATTCTTATTAAGGAAGGCACCAGATGCGCCGCGAACCAATTTTCTTCATGAGTGTATTGCTGATAATGTGGTTTTTCTTATCGGGGTGTGCGGGAAGCCAGGGGCCGCCAGGGCTGCTGGGGCCTGCCGGCCCACCAGGCCCTCTGGGGCCAGTCGGACCTGCAGGACAAGACGCTACAGCCAGCCAGACGTTTATAGGCTCTGCAGAATGTGGCTCATGCCACGAAGATATCACTGCCAGTTTCAACCTCTCAGGACATTCCCACGCTCTGACAAAAATCGAGAACGGCCAAACCCCGGAAATTCCTTACGCCGAAATCAGCGGCGGTTTGCCCGGACCACCAGAGGGGCAAACCTGGGATGACGTAGCCTATGTGATCGGCGGTTATGGCTGGAAAGCACTGTTTGTCGCCAAAGATGGTACCATAATCACCGGCGATGAGTCAGCCACAACCCAATACAATTTTGCAAATGAAGCTGTCGATGCAGCGGCCGCCTGGGCGCCTTACCATCCGGGCGAGCAAATTCCCTTTGACTGCGGCGTCTGCCACACGACAGGATATGCGCCCCAGGGTCATCAGGACAATCTGGAAGGTATTGCCGGCACCTGGGCTTTGCCGGGTATCCAGTGCGAGCGCTGTCATGGGCCGGGTAGTCGCCACGCCGAGGATCCCCAGGGCGTGCAGATGGTTGTTGAGCGCGCCTCGCAATTGTGTGGCGACTGCCACGTACGCGACAACCCCGCCCTCATCGACGCCAGCGACGGCTTTGAGAGGCATCAGCTTCAGTTTGAAGATTTGTATAATTCGCGCCATTTTGCACTGGACTGCATCGACTGCCATGATCCCCATGCCAGCGCCGTTTTTGCTGATGAGACGGTGAACCCTAACCAGGGAATCCGCCAGAGTTGCGAAACTTGCCATTGGCAAAATGAGGCAGTGCAAAACAACCGCAAACATTTAGGGGTAGACTGCATTGACTGCCACATGCCGCCTATGGCCAAGTCGGCTCAGGGAAATCTGGATTTATTCATTGCTGATGTACGCTCGCACCAGTTCGCGATCAATACCGATCCCACAGCGGCGCAGTTTAGCGACGACGGCCTGTTTGTCAGGCCATACCTGACATTATCTTATGCTTGTGGTCATTGCCATAACGGCCGCGACGGAGACAAACTGGATTTGGAGACGCTGGCAAGCATGGCTGAGGGGTATCATACCAAACCGACGCCCACACCAGAGTCCAGTCCAACGCCAGAAACGGCCGTTACGCCCACACCTGAATCTTAAGCATCGTCAAGGAAAAACAAGGATGAAGCCATGCGCAGGATTTTAAAGTCAATCAGAAACTTCTTTTTACCTCCGGAAGGAAGCTCGATCTGGATTCGTATATTTCCTTTTGCCATTTTGGGTTTTGTTACGTTGCTCGTAGGGTACGGCAGTGTGGAAGCCTGGACCTATACCAACTCGCCCGAATTCTGCGGTATGGCCTGCCACACCATGCCCCCTGAATACAATGCCTATTTGCGTTCACCCCATGCCCGCGTGCGCTGCGTGGAATGCCATATCGGGCGCGACGCATTCACAACGCAGTTCACGCGCAAAGCAGGCGATTTACGTCACGTCGTTCTTAATATCACTCAAAATTACGAGTATCCTATCCATACACGCGCCATGCGCCCGGCGCGAGAATCGTGTGAAACTTGCCATTTCCCTGAGAAATTCTCGGATGATAGTTTGCGCGAAATCCAACATTTTGGCGACGAGGACGCGACAAACATTGAGCGCACGCTGCTGATCATGAAAACCGGCGGCGGCAGCCAGCGCGAAGGTTTGGGCCGGGGCATTCACTGGCATATAGAAAATGAAGTCTGGTATCTGCCTACGGATGAATTGGAGCAGGAGATTCCCTATGTGCGTGCTGTTGACGCAGAGGGCGACATCACCGAGTATTACGACATTGATTCCGGCGTGACTCCGGATGACGTAGCCGGCAGTACTCTGGAACGTATGGACTGCATTACCTGCCACAATCGTGTCACGCACACAATTCCAACCCCTAACGAGGCCGTAGACCAGGCTTTGAGCAAAAACCTATTGGATCGTAATCTGCCGGAAATCCGCGAGCAGGCCATCGAACGTCTACAAGCATCATATCCTGATGCGCAATCTGCGCAAGCCGCTTTTGCTTCGTTGGCCACTTTTTACGCACAAAATTACCCTGATGTCGCAGTTGAACAGGATACGGCCGTTCAACAAGCAAGCAGCACGCTTGACGACATCTATAATCAGATCGTCTTTCCTGAGCAGAAAGCTGGATTGGGAAACGCATGCTGACAATTTGGGCCATAAAAATTCTCCCGGCTGTTTTCGCTGCCACGATGGCAAACATCTAACCGGCACAGAAGAAGCTATTCGCCTGGAGTGTAATCTTTGCCATTCTATCCCGGTCGTCTCCGACAACCAGACGCTGGTGACGGAAATTGAACTGGTGCGCGGACCGGAACCGCCAGCCCATACCCACAGCAGTTGGATCACTTTGCATGGCGAAGGCCATCGATTCATCGTGCGCAGCCTGTCACGCGCCCGACGATCCGCAGATGGATTACACGCAGCTTGAGGATAAGCCGCCACTTGATGGCTCTTTCTGTGGCAATCCGGCCTGTCACGGGACAGAGTGGCAATACACCGGTTTCGCTTCGCCCGCATTAGAACCGGTGCTGGCGCGGCAGCTTTATATTTTGGAACATACCAGTCCTTATTTACTGGAGGGGGTTCCACGTACCTATGAGAGTACTTTTGCGGCCATGTTCAACGGCCGTTGCCTTTTCTGTCATACTGGCCAGGAGGCAGAAGCTGGTTTGGATCTGAGCAGCTATGCCTTGTTGCTGGTTGGTAGTGAAAGTGGACCCGCCATTCTCCCCGGTGACCCGGCTAACAGCCTGCTTATTCAGCGCCAGTCCGAGCCGCGTGAGCATTTCGGCCAGGTGTTGGATGACGAATTGGCGGCCTTGGAAGCCTGGATCGCTGCCGGTGCGCCGGAAAATTAAAAGGTTAGGCAAAAGCAAAATCTTCTTTGTTCCATTCCCGCATCATCTTTAGGCAGGCCTGCGGATCCAGCGAGTTGCCTATCTTGATGTGGGGGATGGAATCAATGGTTGCGTAGCGCTGTGGAAACAGCTTTAAACTTCTCCAGAAACTTGCAATCTGTTGCGCAGCTCACGGGCAAATTGACTTAGGTAATTGGCAGAAAGTAGTCAAAAATGAAGGTCATGGAAAATCTGCCAACTCCTCGAGGAAACCGCAGGTTTCTAACTCCTCTTATTTTCAAGAACTTTCTTTTGAAAATGGCCGCTGGCAGATCATCGTTTAAGTCATAGACGGTTTCTACGTGAGAACGGGGAATAACCAAAACCTTGTATGCATTGGGCTGCTCCAGCCTCAGGTGCTTCATCCCTCAAAAGCGGTCGCAAAGTCATAAAACATGTCCACCCAACGCCGTGAACCGTCAACCTCACCGTAAGATTCGCCAAAACGCAGGATGATCAGGTTCTTTTGGGGCGAGAAATAAATGAACTGGCCGTGGTTGCCCAACGCCATGAAATCGTAATTTTGCTCGTCGCGCTGGATGCCCCACCACATATATTTGTAATAGCCCTGCCCATTGGCGAAGATGAAAGCATCGTAGTAGTAATTGGCGTAATCAACAGAGTTATCTGCTTGCGTGGACTCAGCCACCCACTCTGCCGGTATAATTTGTGTGCCGTTCCAGTCACCGTTATACAGGAACAATCGTCCGAATTTAGCAAAGTCTATGGCACGGCCGTTAATCCCGCTTTCCATTTTTTCCAAACCATTCTCATCCAAACTCCACGACCCAGGATATGCCATGCCGACAGGCTTCCAGATTTTCTCCTGCAAATAATTGGCGACCGATGTCCCCGTAGCGCGTTCCAGAATCATGCCCAGCAGCAGCGGATGGTAGTTGTTATAGTGGAATTCTTCACCGGGTAATCCAGCGATTTCCGTATCTTCCAATGCCAACTGGCGCAAATCGGGATAGTAATAGGTTTTAGCATCGTCGCCGTTGACGAAGGGAAATTCGACGTATTTGATGCCCGATGACATCATCAGCAAATCACGGATGGTAATGTTGGCAAAGGCCGGGTCGCGTTCGGCCAGTTCCGGCAGGTAATCGGTGATCGGGTCATTGACGCTGTGAATGTGACCTTCAGAGACGGCAATCCCGACCAGGGCGGATGTAAATGATTTGGCAGTCGAAAATGAAGTGACAATCGAGTCGCGGCTGGCGCCGTTGAAATATTGTTCGTACAAGATGGCGTCACCTTGAATCACGATGAAGGCTTGTGTGCGTTTCTCCTCCAGGAACGAGTCGAAATCATCTATACCGGCAGCAGCCTCAAATTGAGTTCGGATGTGCGCTTCATCCAGGTTGAGAGAAAACTCAAAAGGTGAGCTAGATGGCTCAAGGGCGCGTTCGGGAAACTTCTGGTAGTCGTAGACATCCGCATCCCTCCAACGCAGCAAGCGGTTTACATATTCCGCCGGGTAAGCGAGGTAAGCATACAGCAGAATGACACCGATGATAGCAAGCAAACCGATAAGGAAGTATTTGGCAAATTTTTTCATTTGGACATCTCCTCAGAAACTGATCTCTTTCAAGGGGACGAGTGTAACTGAAGTTTAGAACGATGAGTACTCACAAGGACTTCTTGTCCCAAAAAGCCCCTATGAGTAAACAAAATCATATCCGGTAGCCCAGCAAATTCCAATAGTGCGCCCACCAGATGCCTGCAAAGACAGCCAGCGTAACAAGGGTGTAGTGTACACGGGAGCCAACCTTCCACCAGCCTTTGATCCAGGCCAGGACGGCGAAAATCGGCAAGGCCAACGCCAGCATGGCGGGCAGGAGCATACTACTCAGGGATTCGACCATATCTGGGGTGAGACCCCACACAAAATTGGGTAACGTTCCGCCATAGAGCACACCGAAATCTCGCAGCAGGAATAATACCAGCATGCCGGCGACCAGCGTGGCCCAGCAACGAGCGGCAACAGCGCCCCATGAAATCGGCTTCTGCGTAGATTGTTGGCGCAATTTGCGGATCAGCGCGCCCAGCGGCCAGATAACGATTGTGGAAATAAGCATTGTGATCATCAGAAGTAGCGCCAGCGCAATCAATATTCTCTGGAAAGTTTGGGTTTCATACCAGGCGAGTTTGGCAAACGTGCTGTGATAACCCTGCCCTGAAATCATCTGGATGATGTGACTGGATTCATCCTGGACAAAAGCCAGTTGTCCTTTGCCGTCAACCCGCTCGAAAAACAGTGGTTCGACTTCCACCCACAGGCTGGCGCCTTCAAACCCGCCCATGACGCTGCTGCGCTCGCCGCCCATTCCCGTAGCCGCGATAGACAGGTTACCCTCATCGGTGGCTGTCACTTCGACCAGTTGCGAGAAGAAATACATGGATTTGCCAAAGGTTGTCGCGTCTGCTTGCAAGGGGCGATAAGTCCCGGCGAACTGGTTGGCGCGTGCTTGATGATCTGCCATCGGGACAGGCGCAGTAGAGCCAGCGGCCGGGTAATATTGATCGAGGAATGCAGTGACGATGTCCATGCGCAAGTTCGCGTCACCCGAGTTATAGCTGATGAAGAATCCCATCTCCTGATCGGGGAACAAGACCATGCGGCTGCGGGAGCCAATGCCGTCGCCATCGCGGAGGAAAAGTTGACGGCCGTTTTCCAAATGTTCGAACAATCCATAAGAAATCCCGCTTGTTTGGAGATGGGGCGCAAATTGCCGCGTGAACATCAGCTCAACGGTGGCTTCATTCAGGATTTGTGCGCCGGCATAGTCGCCGCCGTTCAAGAGCGCCAGCATGAACGGGTTCATGTCGGCGGCTGTCGTCCGCAGTCCGCCCGAAGGGCCATAACGGGTGTAAAAGTTCAGTACGGGTTCCTGATGTCCGTTCTGGAATTCGTACCCGGTCGCCTGGCGGCTGAGCAGTTCTTCAGGCGGAGGCTGCACAAAGGTACTGCTCGTCATGCCGAGCGGAACCAGGATGTGCTCAGCCATATACTGCTCAAACGGCAAGCCGCTGATTTCCTGGGTCAGGTAGCCGCCCAAGTTGGCGGCGTAATCGCCGTAGGTCATATATTGACCAGGGGGATAGAGTTGGATTGGGGCGTAAGTTTCGAGCAGTTCACCCAGCGGTCGCAAATCATCCTGAGTCTGAGCCGCAATGCCGATCATGCGGGTCTCGAATCCATCAGTGTGCGTCAGCAAGTTGGCGAAGGTCAGGGGTTCGTCGAAATTGGTTTTGAGTGGAAACGCTTTGAAGTAGGGGCGGACATCCTCGTGCAAATCAATCAGCCCTCGTTCATTAAGCTGCAAAACGCCCACGGCGGCGAAAGCCTTGGCCAGGGAGGCTGTGATAAGCACGGTTTGTTCAGGATCGAAAGGCGTCTGCGTTTCCAGGTCGGCGTAGCCGTACCCCTTGGAGAAGAAGACCTGACCATCTTTGACCATGGTGAATGCCACGCCGGGGATGTGGTGGGTTTCCATCTGTTCAGCCAAGTAGGCGTCGAGGAAGGCTTCGAATTCGACCGGGTCGGTGAGGGTAGACGGCCGTTTCCCAATTTCATTCTCAGTCGCTGTCTTTCGTGGTTCAGCAGCAACGGCCGTTGGCAGAACCAGGCCCGCGAGCATAATTACCAGCATCAAAACGGATACAAAGCGCCTAATATTTTTGTTCATTTCTATCTCCTGTTTGGCCCATGCTCTTCACCTTAAATGGTTTAGAAATTGGGTCTAAAATTTATTCCTGGCTTGCTAATGTTGATAAAATCATACTGTCCACAAGACATTTGCACATCGAGAGAATCCATCATTTCGCCCGTGAAAAACAAACAAAAAAAGAGACTGCCAATTGAGCAGTCTCCGCTATTCGAGGTGAGTAAAAATACTTAGCCTATGTTCCCAAAACAATTTTGCTATCAGTTATATAAGCTTGCTTGCCTGGGCGAATTGCCCGGCAGCCCTCATTCAAGTGCGTCGCAGCACCAGCGTTTTCACGATTAAATCGTGGAGACTTTGGCGGCGCGGCGTAATGAGCGTCAAAACAAAATAGAAAGCCATCAGCACCAAGAGAATGGCGAACCCAACCCGAAATGGGGGATCGGATTCGGCAAACAACGGCGTTGGCAGCAGAAATGAGAGATGACCAATTTCAAAAAATGCCATTTTGCAGGCTGTGCGCCAAATGATGGTGTACTGCTTTGACCTGGCATCATGCCCCACCCAGCATAAAAACGAGCGGGACAATGCCAAACGACAAATTGCTGATGAAATGGGCGACGATAATCGGCGCTAACCGCTGCTGCCGGTGGGCGATGATACCCGCTCCCAGTCCCCAAAGAAAGAAACCAAAAACAAATGCCGGCATTGAAACCAGGGTATAGGCAAAGGCGATGTGTTGCAGTCCAAACGCAACGGCCGTTACCACAATACCCAGCCATACGCTACCCGAAGCAGCCACCATTCGCGGCTGGGCATAGCCCCGGTATTGCAGCTCTTCGATGGGCGCGTTAAGAATGGGAAAGACAACCGCAGCGATGATGGCGTAGAGCACCGTCAGCCATTGGGGAAGTTCAATGGCGGCGAAATCCGCATTGCCCAAATATATTTGTTGGAAAGAAAGCCCTGTCATTTTCTGAGTGGCAAATAACATCACAAACATACCAGCCATCAGCAGCGCAAACAGCGCCATTGACCACAAAGCACCCCAACCGAGGTCGCGAAGCAGCCGGGAACGTTGAAACCCGGCAATAGCGCCAAGCTGGAAGCCCTCCACCCGGGCACGCCAGAGCAGCAATCCCAGGCACATAACGTTGACGACGGTAACGGAGAGCGTGGAAAAAATTGCGCCCACTGTCATCCCGGCTGGCTGACCGGCCGAACGGAAAAGCAGGATGATGACGGCGTTGCCTAACAGGATCAGCGGCAGCCTGATGAAAGCCATGAACAGCGGCCAACCCCATTTTACAAATGATTTTGGGAACATTACAGAACTTTTTTGAGTATCAGATGATTACTTAATAACCCTGCTCATCCAGCCAGGTTTGCAGGACTTCGACCAATTCATCAGAAAGCGGCGCAGATAAGAGCTGGTCGGGAGAAGTTAAGCACCTATCCATCAGGTGGAAGGTGTGGTACGACCCTGAGATTGTGACCGTTTGCAGGTTTTCAGGCGGGTTGCCATTGAAGATTTCGTTGAAGCGCTCTAAGTTTTTATCGGCGGGCACCGTGGGATCATTTTCCGCAAAGACCAGCAGTCCAGGGCTTTTGACCGTCTGCAACGCCTGGCGCGGGTCATGCTCAAAAATGCCAGCCTGGATGGTCATCTCACCAAGATGGATTACTTTTCCAAGATTGGCTTCCACTCGCGCCCATTTCATGAACGACTCAACTTTCTCCTTCAATTCGTTACCTTCATACCCCTGGCAGCGGAAGGCGCTTTCATAATCATCTTCCATTTGTTCCCAAACAATCCGGGTTGGAGCGGCCAGACTAATAAAGAATGCCACGTCTTCGTGTTGGGCAGCGATGATGGGGGCAACATAACCGCCCTGGCTGTGTCCGATGATGCCGATGCGGTCAGGGTCAATCCCTTCATGTTCCTTCAGGAATTGCACCGCAGCGTACAAATCATCTGCCCTTCCTTGAAAATCGTTATGTTTCCAATTCCCTTCTGATTTGCCCACCCCGCGTTTGTTGACATAGAGAACGGCCGTATCCCGCGGCAGAAAAACATCCTGCACATATTTTTGGGTAATCCCAAAGTATGCTTGATAAGGGACGGGGCCTGACCCTACGATAAAGATGACCGCGCCTTTATTCTCGTTTCCGCCAGCTGGAATCAACAAGTCGGCTTCCAACTGAACCTTGCCGCTTTGAATAAACAGATTCTCGCGCTGTATGTCGGGGTTGGTCACAGATGCTTCCCAAACGGGCGCGGCCTGGTAATAGAAGGATGGGATTTCTCCCGGTCGGTCGTACCGGTAGGCTAAGATTCCGACAGCAACGAGCAGGATGGCTATTACGCACATGGTGATTGTTTTAATTTTGCTCTTTTTCATTTCAAATTTCCTTTTTTCGAGTGTTTGTGAATCAGGAATACCTTTCAGGGTTTGATTGTTAGAACAAGAGGTTCCAAAAATGTAAGGACCAGATTACCGCGAGGCCCCAGATGGATAGGATGGAATACGAGAGGCGTGCGCCGACCGTCCAGTATCGCTTCACCCAGGCGAGGACGGCAAATGGCATCATCACCAACCCGAAGATGGCTGTCATGACCGGTACGGCCATCATCGTGCCGAACCAGGAGGGCATCCCAAAGCTCATGCTGGGAACGCCGAACGCCGGGTCCACGTTCGATATCAGCGTTACCAGCATGACAACGAACACCAGGAAAGACAATCCAAATAAGCCGCCTGCCAGACGTGCAAGGTTGGGCAGGAGCGGGTGCGGCTCGCGCTTGAACAAGCCAACGAAGAAGGCTTTGATCCAGGTGAACATCGCGGCCAGGAACATAAGCAGGCCGCCGATGAGGATGAACGCGGTGCAGGGATACTGTTTCATACCATTGAGCTTTGATCCAGGTGGCCGGCCACGGGGTAGTAATCGTCATACGGCCGTTTTTCTCTTTCACGACCAGTTTGAAATCTGGTTGATCCACTTGAACCAGCAGCCCAGGTTCCGTCTCCACAAATTGGACTCCCATTGCGAGCAGGCGATTATTCTCATCCACGCTGACCGAGGTCGGGGATGCCAAGCGGAGGGCTTTATAGAAGCCGGAGAAATTACTGCGCGAGAGGTAGTATTCGCCCGTATACGCGGCCATCCGCGCCTCGAAATCTGCCGCGGGAACCGGCTCGGCGGGAGGCTCGGTCGGGAAATAGCGTTCGACAAAAGCCCTCTCCAACGCGTCCCCAATCTCCGCCCCGCCAACGGCGTTGGTGGAGACGAAGACTCCCAGGTTTTGCTCAGGGATGAGAAAGAGGCGCGAGTGGAACATCATCGTATCGCCGCCATGCCCGATAACGCGCTGTCCGTTGATGAACTTCTCGCCGAAACCGTAGGCCATGCCCGTCAGGCGCGGATCGGGTGTGTACAACTGGCTGTGCATCTGGATAGCGGTTGCCTCTTTCAAGATGCGCGTTTCACCATAACGGCCGTTTTGCAGGTGGGCAATCATGAACTTTGCCATGTCCAGCCCGGAGGCGCTGGCCCCGCCGGCCGGGTAACCAACCACGTATTCAAACCCGGTTTTCAAATAGTCGCCGTTCACATAGTTGTACCCGCCTGACATGTCGGCTGCCAGGTTTTCAGGCAGGGGCTGGCGCAGTGTGGCATGTGTCATTCCCAGCGGTTCGAAAATGTTCTTTTCCACATACTCGTAGAACGGCATGCCCGAAACGCGCTCCACGATATATCCCGCCAGCGCTGTTCCGTAATTGGAGTAGGCGCTGACCGTTCCGGGTGCAAAGACACGCGCAGGAATGTGGTTCTTGAGGTACACATCCAGCGGCATCATCCCGTCTGCGTTGTTTTTGAACAAATCCGCGTCGTTTTCTTCGAAGCCGGGCGTGTGGGACATCAGTGTTTTGAGCGTGATCGGTTCGGAGTAGGTAGCGGGGATTTCGAAATCCAGGTATTCGTTCACGTCCGCCTCCAGCGAGAGCCTGCCCTGCTCTACGAGCTGCATCACCGAGGTCCATACGAGCAGCTTCGAGACCGAACCGGGGCGGAACAGCGTACGTGCGGGGTCCACGGGTTTGTGCGTCTCCAGGTCGACATAACCGTAGCCCTTGGCGTACAGAACTTCACCGTCCTTGACGACGACAACGACCGCACCCGGGATATATTTTGCGTTCATCTCGGAGTCGATCAGGCCATCCAGGAAGGCTCCCACCTCGACAGGATCGTTCGGGACTGATGCCGGTTCCGCCGCAGCGGGCAGGACGCTGGTGAAGAACGATATGAAGATGAACAATAAAATCAGGGAGATAGAGAATTTTCGTTTGTTCATGTTTGTTATCCTTTCAATTATTTTGCTAGCAGTGTTTCCACTGCTTCGATAAATTTGGCCGCCGGAAAGCCTTTACGCAGCAGCACATCAGCGCCGGCGGCCTGTGCGGTCTGAAATTCCAGTTCGTCCTCGACCAGAATAATAAGTCCGGCCTGGGACCAGGCGGTTTTTATGGTGTTGATCGCTGAAGCGAGACGGCCGTTTCCCACCGCCGCATCCACGACAACAACAGCCAGAACTGCTTTCATCTTTAAGGCCGACGCAACATCATCGGCCAGATGTATTTTTTCTATGAGGGACATGGAGGCCAGGAGCAGATGGAGGCTGTCGCGGAAGCGAAACGGCCGTCCTATCACCAAAACCTCAATTTGTGTGTTCATCAATCGTTATCCTTATCATTCATTCTCGTTATCAGGATAACTGGCCGCGAGTGAACACACATCGAGGGAAACGCTCATTTCACCAGGGGGATTTGGCACAAAAAAAGACCGCTCATTGAGCGGTCTTCACCAGGATAACTGAGTAATAATGCCTAGTTGGTTATCGGTCAGCTCCGAACCGTGTGTGTTTGGAACCAGGCAGCGATGTCGTCGAGAGCCGGCCGTTCATTCACCACGCTCAACGTAAATCGTTCTAAAGTTTCGTTTGTTGTTTGTAGGCGACGGCCGTTCTGTAATAAAAACAGTCCCGCCGCCGTGATCGCCGTGCGTTTATTGCCATCCACAAAAGGGTGATTTTGCGCCAACGATTCCATCAGCGCAGCCGCTTTTTGCCATAAATCGGAATATAGATCAACTCCATCGAAGGTGGCCTGGGGGCGGGCGGCGGCCGATTCGAGCAAGCTCAATTCACGCACACCATGTTCGCCGCCGGTTGTGTCAATCAGGCGGGCATGAATGAAGAGGATTTGGGTCGCCGTTAAATAGACGATCATTTAGCCAGGGCTTCTAACGCGGGGCGGTACGCTTCGATGAAGTCATCGAGCTGTTGGGCAAACCGGGCATCAATCTCAGCCAACGGCGGCTGGACTCTTTCAATAATAATGCGCCCCTCATCCTGATTAACAGCCACATTGACTTCGCTCCCTTCTTGCAAGCCTAAAAGCTGTAACAACTCTCTTGGCAAAGAGATGACAAAACTGTTGCCTGTTTTGAAGATTTTACGAATCATAACGAACTCTATCCTGTACTTACAACGTATAGACGGCCACCAGTATAAATGATATTTTCCTAACCGACAATGTCCCCTCCCCTGTTAGAAAAATCTTAATCATCTTCCAAATTAGCTAGCCCTTTTCGCAACGCGTACAAGGCCGCCTGGGTGCGGTTAGCCAGGTGCAGCTTGCCCAAAATGTTGCCGATGTGGTTGCCCACTGTCCGCTCGCTGATGAACAATGATTCGGCGATTTCCTGGTTGGTCAATCCCTGGGCTACGAGTTTGACGACATCAACTTCCCGTTCCGTGAGCGGATCATCGGTTGGTGGCAGGTCAGACGGCCGTCTTAATTCCCGTATCAATTTCAAGGCAATAGTGGGATGCAGCGACGATTCACCGCGATAGACATCGTGAATCGCCTGCACCAACTGGTCCGGCGAAGAATCTTTCAACAGGTAGCCCAACGCCCCGGCTTTAATGGCCGAAAACACCTGCTCCTCCTCGGCAAAACTGGTTAAGACCATGATGCGCGCATCGGGATTTTCTTGCTTGATCTGGATAATCGTTTCCAACCCTCCCTGGCGGGGCATGACCAAATCCATCAGGATGACATCTGGTTGCAGGGTATGAACCTTGGCGACAGCCTCCAGACCATCGGCCGCTTCCCCAACCAGTTCCATCCCTGATTCACCGGCAATCAAGGTGCGCAATCCTTTGCGCACAATGGCGTGGTCATCCGTCACGAAGATACGAATTGTTTCTGTCATACTGTTACCTCAACCTTGATACAGGTGCCAGCATCTGGCTCCGAAATGATTTCCAGTTCGCCGTGCAACTGTTCTACTCTTTCCCGCATACTTTTCAAGCCCATTCCCCAGCTTTCTTCCATCTGATTTGGATCAAAGCCACGGCCGTTATCGCTCACTTCCATGTGGATACGGCCGTTATCAACCCCAAGCGCGACTGTCACGGTGGTAGCCGCCGCATGTTTCAGCGCATTATTCAACGCTTCGACCGCAATAGCGTATAGCGCTTCTTCCACAACTGGCGGCAAATCCAGCACATCTCTCTGCCACCAGCCGTGCTTCCACACCGGCCCGCTTCTCCACCGCGCTTAACCGGTGGTGCAAAGCACCTTGCAGTCCTTCCTTTTCCAACGCCGGGGGACGCAATTCGTAAATCAGCAGGCGCATTTCCTTGAGCGCCTGCTGGGCAACTTCCTCAATCTCGACAAAGGAATCTTCCACACTGTCAAGCTGCCCCTTAGCCGCTAACCGCCGCCAGCCGGCCGCCAGCAGCGTCAGGCTGTACAACGACTGCGTCACCGAATCGTGCAGTTCCCGCGCCAGCCGGTGGCGTTCCTGGGTAGTTGCCAACTCCTTGGCCTGGGCGGCAAATTCGGTAAGTTGCTGGTTAGTTTCCTCCAGTTGCGCCGATAATTTCTCGGCGTGTTCCCGCCCCGCCTGCTCTCTCAATTGCATTTGGACGAAAATGACCACGAAGAAAATGGCCGCAGCCAGATTGAAACCATTGGCAATGGCCACAGGCCAACCATCATAGAGCAGCGCTGTCGGCAAAATCAACGCCAACATTATCGCCACATAAACAGGCAAACGCCATAATGCTGATAGGTTTTCAACCGCCCAACCTACTAATGGCAGCGCCATCAACCAGGTGCCACTGTTGCCCAGAAACCAGCCAATGCCAAAAATCAATAAAGTTTGCAGGGAAAAGAAAAGGAACGCGGCCCACTTAAGGGGAAGGTGATCAAAAATCAGGAAATCGTAAACGCTTATGAATAAATAAAGGAGTGACATGCCTATCCCTAGAAGGAAGGCCTGAATGGTGATTGTACCGCCGTCTGTCGATAGCGTGCCCATGATATTAAGGGCAATGCCAATGATCACTGTAATTATCACGGTTTGTTTGTATGGTTTGTCGCGGGTGATTGTACGCTGGGCAATTTCACTCATGCTGTCCTCTAAATGCTTACTTGGCTAGAAGCGGCAATTTATCTATTCCGATTATACTTGAATTCTCCAACAATTGACGCAGGTTTATTTATGAAAGCATCTGTTGATTCTTCCGTGAAATCAGGTAAATTGTGACAGCTATCAAACCAATAGGCCAGAGGCGCTCTATCAGGTTCGGTTGATAAGAATCAACTAGTTCAGCTAATAATGATTGTAGTTGGGTGGCAGTGAGGAAACGGCCGTTTACCATCACCCCCACCCGCTTTTGAATATTGCCCACATCGTCTAGTGGATTAGCTGCCAGCAAAATCAAGTCGGCACGCTTGCCGGTTTCGATGGCGCCAAACTCATCCTGTTTACCCATCACCGCTGCTGCGTTACGCGTACCCGCTTCAATCGCTTCATAAGGAGTCAAGCCGGCGTCCACCAAAAGCGCCAGTTCTTCATGAATGGAGAAGCCCGGAATGTGATAAGCCTGTGCCGCATCTGTGCCTAACAAGATGCCTGCACCAGCTTCATGCAATGCTTCTACCATTTGTCGGTTCAAATCCAACATCCGCTGCGGATAATCTGTTCCCTCGTAGGTATGACTCTTGGCGGTCATGGTATAAAGAAACGGGGTCAAAAACCGCACCCCTGGCGATTGAAAAACCATACCCGGCTGGTTCTTCAATCGTTCAACTCCCGCCGGCGTCTCCTTGCTCTTGGGATATTCAGAGAGGGTCACAACATTCCACACACCCGCTTCACGTGTCTTTTCAGCGTATTCAGCCAACTGGTCTTCGGGGATGATGAACGTCGCTTCATCGGAATCAATGTACCCGGCCAGATGTTCAATCGTCACCTGCTCACTGGCCAGCACACCATCCAGACCAACCGCAAAAGGCACATGTCCGACAACGGGTATATCATTGGCAACGGCCGTTTCCATGACAGCCGCATAAACTTCAGGCGAAAGGTGGTCATAAACTTTGATGAAATCGTAGCCTTGCTGCGCCTGCCAGATAACTGACTCACGCGCTTTATCGGGTAGATCAATCGGTTCCGCTATTGGATGAAATGATGGACTGCCTTCCATGACCGGTCCGGCCGTATAAATCGTCGGGCCAAACAGCGTACCCGCTTCAATTTGCCGCCGCAATTGCAGTTGATCGGGCATCCCCAACTGCAATTTTCGGCCGGTATTGCCCCACAAATTGCGCACGCTGGTAACACCGTTGGCGACCATGAGCAGCATGTCGTTTTCATACTCGATGTGAACGTGCATGTCTGTAAGACCGGGCATCAGATATTGATCCGTGCCATCAACCACGACTGCTTCCACTGGAACTTGAACCTGCGCACTGTCGCCAATCGTCTCAATCACGTTTTCACGCACGATGACGGTCTGGTTCTCCAGAATCCGCTCACTGTCCATGGGCACCACATTGACATTGACGAACGCAACTGGCGAATTTTCTATGGGTAATTCTTGCGAATATTGATAGATATAAGGTTTATCGAAGGACAACACACCTGTGTTGGTTAAATAGAGCAAACTCAAACCAACAATCAAGAGTAATCCGCTAAAAATTCTAAGCAGATACGTTTTCATGTTTAATACTCCTTAGCGGGATACTTTCTCGTTCCCGCAACAATTCCTTCCCGCCCAAATCAACACCGAAAGAGAGTTTCAAAGCATCTTTGGCACAAACCGTAATGCAGGTCTGACACAAGCTGCACTCGGTGGAGAGCACCCGCTGGTCGTTGAGGATGTACTCTGGGATGCGAATGTCCATCGGGCACATTTTGACACACGCTTGGCAGTCGTTGCACTTCTCGGCTTCGCCGCCAATTTTGAGCAGTGCGAAGCGGGAGGTGACCTTCAATGGGACACTCACTGGGCAGACGTACTTGCAAAAAGCACGGTTATCTTTCAAGGCATAGGCCAATACGATGCCGATCAGGTAGTAAAACAGGTTGCCGACGATAAACCAGGCCAAGGCGATCTTACCCGTAGCGCCTTCTTTAAAGCCGAAGGCATACCAGACCACCAAAACCAACCCTACACTGAGCCCAAAGTGCAGGGTGCGCAGCCAGCCCCATTTCCCAGGCAGGCGTCCTGCTGGGCGTTTGAAGGGTAACAAGTCGAGGATCATCACTGTCCAACAAGCCCAGCCGCACCAAATTCGGCCAAACAACAGGGGGCCGAAAACCTTGGCGATCAGATAATGAACTACTGCGGCCAAAAAGACGCCACCCAACAGCCCGAAAAACAGGCCCTCGATCTGCATATTCTCCTGGCCATAAATTGCCGTAAACCCGATCAAAAATGAACCGACCAGGAACAGGGATAAACGGCGTCCCCAGGGCTTTTTCTTCTTCGGAAGCGCGGCATATAGACCCAGGCCGATCCCGACGGAAATGCCGATGTAGCCAAAGAAGAATAAAGGCATAATCTCGCCCGATATGCGCCACATAACAGTGCCCAACGTCAAAAAGGCCAGCATCACAACGACGGGAACGAGCATCTTCTTCCATTGAAATTCTTGTTTTTTAGCAGTTTTCCTGGTCATAATTATTTCTCCAATTCATCAATATCATTCACCGACAAGAGTGGAATGCCGAGGTCCCGTATTCTGAGCAGCACACCGTATAACGCTGCCTGATCAGTGATGCGTCCGGTCAGAATGGTTTCGCCGCCGTTGTGGAGCGTCATTGAGAAACCTTCCAGCCAGTCATCGTGGCGGCGGTCAAGGTGGCCCTTAACTCTAATTTGATACAAAACAGACATAACATTTGCTTCCTTGAGTTGATGTTTATTCTGTTGTCACTTTAGCGAAAAATGGGGTGGTAAGTCACCACCCAGGCGGGTGGTGTGAAGAGGTGGTATATTCTAAAGCTTCTTTTTTGGAAGAAACATGGCAGGCTTTTCACCAATACAAGATGAAGTTTGACCTGGTGGTGTTAGACTATACTTATGGACCAGATGAGCCAGGAAGCGATCATTTGAACTATGTCGAAAGCATGCCAAGTTCCTGGGCACGGCCGATCGCTTCAACCCGGTTATGGACATCAAGTTTGTCGTAGATGTTTTTGAGATGCCACTTGACAGTATTGACAGAGAGGTATAGTTCTACGGCCGTTTCCCGGTTGGACAGACCGGCGGCAACGAGCCGCAACACTTTTAGTTCACGTTTGCTCAAAGGTTCAGCCAATAGTATTCCTGATGATTTTGGAGAGATGGTTATCGGCTGATCCGCTGCGGGGAACTCAGCCAGCAATTTTGCAGTGTAATCTGGGGTGATGCCCCGCACAACGGCCGTTTCCAACAACGGCCGTATCCGTAAACCAGCATCCACAAAGGTACGCACGTAACCTTCTGGCTCGGCCATGCTTAATGCTCGTTCCAGGGTGGCAACGGCCGTAGCATCGTTACCTTGAGCTTGATAAACAACCGCCTGGAGAACCAGAATTTCGATCACCCTGCCCCTGCGCTCTCCTCCCTCTGCGGCCTGAAGCAGCCGCGCCAAAAACGCCTCGGCTTTTTGCCACTGGGCTTGGGCGATAAAAAGGCGCGCCAGGGCAATGTACTCGACCTCACGCAGATAACTGAGTTCGCCTGCGGCCGTTAATCCCCGATCCTGGGCGCAGCGCTGGGCGCTCGCCAGATTACCTCTGGCTACCCAGGCGCGAATCTGTCCGGCGGCTAAGCAAGGATTCTGTCCCAGGAGACATCTGCTTTCCTTTTGCTTGCCGGTTTGCCTCCTGCAATAAGGCTGTTGCCTCCTCCCCGTCACCGCGTGCGAGATACAGTTGCGCCAGGAAAATGTGGCTGCTGATCAGAGATTCGACGTTTCCCCATTGATTAACCAATTTAACGGCCGTTTCCAGATGGGAAACGGCCGTTGCGAGATCATTCCACTCGTAAAAAAGTTGCCCTTTGCCGTTGTAGGCCCCGGCAGCAACCGGCATAGGGCGTCCATTCTTGCCCGTCGCCACTTGTTGGGCCTCGTCAAAGGTTTCCAAAGCCAGATGTAGAGCGCCACACTGCATCTGCAGCGTGCCTAGAGCGCACAGTGCAGGCGCAGCCAGATGGATATTTCCGGCTGCCTTTCCGCTTGCACCAGCCTCGGCAAAAGCCCGGCAAGCGCCTGAGACATCGTCATTAAAGAGACAGGCCCCACCCAGCGTGAATGTCACCACACTGCGGGTAGAAACATCTTCTTCAGGCAGCTTGACCAGCGCTTCCTGGGCGTGGTGGGCAGCCTCAGCCACATTCCCCATCATCAGGGAAACGTAAGCACGAATGGCGGCTATGTGGCCGAGTACGTGCCGGGCTGCTGCTTCTTTATCATCGGCTACGGCCTGTGCAGCATCTCGTAGTGCCGATTCGATGCCTGCCACCTGCCCGGTGAGCAGCAATGACCAGGCAAATGCTATGCTGAGCCAGGGACGAGTGCGAACCATTTCTGCGGGCAATGCCTCCAGCCAGCCGATCACAGTAGCCATCTCTCCGCGGTCGAGTGTAGACAGCGCTTGTTTCTCGATTAAACGGGCGGCCTGGATGAGATCTCGCGCCGCAAATGAATGCTGGATTGCTTCGGCCGTAAAACCGTTTTGCGCATACCAACCGGCAGCCCGCTGGTGCAATTCAGAGGTCTGCTGTTCTCCTTTTAGGCGTTGACGCAGCAAGTCGGCGAATAGGTGGTGGTAACGATACCAGTGCCGCTCATCGTCCAGCGGAACGATGAATAGATTGGCTTGTTCCAGTCGGATGAGGATGGCCTGGCTGTCATTGCGTCCGGTGAGCATATCACACAGATCGGCGTTTAAACGGCGGAGGATTGCCGTCTGGTATAAGAAGCGGCGCGTTTCTTCATCCAGCTGTTGCAGCGCTTCATCGGTCAGATAGTCCATTACAAAACGGTGGCTGCCACTGAAGGCCGCGATAAAATCGGCAGTGTCATCCCGACTGCGTAATGACAGCGCAGCTAACTGTAAACCAGCAATCCAGCCCTCGGTGCGGCTTTCCAGAACCTCTACCTGCCCGGCAGTGAGTGATAGGCCCATAACATCGTTGAGGAAGGCGGCGGCTTCGGTTCCCGTAAAGCGTAAATCAGCCTGCCGGATTTCAGTCAACTGACCGCGCACTCGTAAGCGAGATAACGGCAGCGGCGGATCAGATCGGCTAATCAGGATCAGGCGCCAATTAGGGGGAAGGTTATCCAAAAGAAAGGTGAGGGTGTCATGGACAGCGTGGGCGTTGATGTGATGATAGTCGTCCAGGATAAGAATAACCGGATGCGCAGGGTCTTCATCAACAGCTAAACTGGCGATGTCGTTGAGTAAGGAGGTCAGCACCTCTTCTATAGGAACAGGTTGGGGGGATTGCAGCAGGGCAACGGCCGTTTCCCCAACACTTATAGTAATCTTCTGCAGGGCAGCAGCGACGTATGCTAAAAATCGGGAGGGATCGTTGTCATTTTCGTCCAACGAGAGCCAGCACAATTGCGGAATGCGGAGTGATTGATTCCGCATTTCCCCGACTGTGTGCAGCCGCCCATTCCACAATCAGTGTGGTTTTGCCGAAACCGGCCGGAGCGGAGACAAGGGTCAGTTTGCAGCCTTGTTGTAATCCCTGGTTGAGCTTTTCGATGAGATGGGGGCGCGGGACGAGCAACGGCCGTAACCGAGGCACATACAGTTTCGTTCGCAGCAAATCTCCAGACATAGAAACATTATAAAGGAAAAGGTAATGGTTAGGCTAGAGTGTGAAGCTAGTGGATGCGCGGAAAATTTATTGACGGCGAGGAGAAACACGCTATGTTCCCGGAAAAACGTGGCTTCCGGGAACATTTTTCTCACTTATTTTCCATTACGAAGTGACTACGGCCGTTTGCTGCACTTCCTTCTTCTGACGACGGTCGTTTATCAGTGCATACACCACTATGATAACCAGACCCACCGTCGAGATGATGCCAACCACATCACCGATGACCGGGTAGAGAGTCGTGGGGCTGCTGGTGGGCACCTCGGTCAGGAGATAATTGCCGGTGTCAGCCAACCCTTCACCGCTGGCCAGGGTACGGCCGTAACCATCTGCCACAATCGACAAGCCCTTCATCCGTCTGGCGAATCACTGCCGCCCCGTTCTCGATGGCCCGGAAAACGGCCATCTCGGCGTGCATCGGGTTGATGCCGTCCCATTCTTTGGATGGAGAGAGCAAGATGTCGACGTTCTGCTCGCCGACCTGGCGCACGATGTTGGGGAAGTTGGTGTCCCAGCAGATAATGCCGGCGAGACGGCCGTATTCTGTCTCCACGTATTGGATTTCGCCACTCCCTTTTAAGGTTCCTTCCAGGATATTGCCGCCATATTTGACGTGTTCGATGACGATGTTCACCGTCAGGCCCGGCCACAAACAACACATTTTCGGCTGGGCGCTCGCTGTCGGGGAAAATGGTGAATGTGGGCATGGCCAGGTATACTCCGGCTTCTTCCGCCAGAGCCTGTCCTTGGGTGATCACTGCCTGTACATCTTCTTCAACACCGGTGATGGCGAGTTCAGGCCAGAGAATGATTTTCGCGCCATCGGCGATTGCCGTTTCCGTCATCGCCAGATATTGGGCATGAACGGCTTGCGTTTCTTGTCGATAAGCAGCAATGCCTTCTTCCTCAAGTAGTTTGTTCAATTCGCCCATGTGGGTTTCGGTCAGTGTGAAGGAAGCGACCGGAACTGTGTCCAGAGAGCCAATCTCCGGGGCGGTCGACAGCCGGACGGCGCCGTAGCCAACCACGACCAGCAGGATACTAGCGAAGGCGATGACGCCGGCACGAACGCGCTGCCAGTCAAAGTTGTTGTCCCAGGCCCAGTTGACGACAGCCGGGAACCAGGAGACGAGGAAAGGTGAGGCCCAACATGCCGGTAACGGCCGTCATCTGCGTCAACACCGGAAGGCCATACTGGGAATAGCCCGCTGCGCCAAAGTTACCAAGGGGATTGGAACTGCTGGAGAGGAATTCCAACGCGGTCCCGCTCAAGGGATAAATGAAGGTGGCGATGAAAGGAAGACGGCCGTTGCGTCGCAGTTTCGGTGCCAAGCCAGGAATCCAGGAAGAAGGGGATCACGCCGAACAAGCGTATTCACGGCCATAAAAATGAAGTGGGCAAGGCCAAAAAACGGGTGTCGCACCATACCAGGGGATGGCCAGAGTCAGCCAGAGCACCAGGTAGAAGAAAAGATATTTGCGTCTTTTGGGATAAGTGTGCAAGTAGCGCAGACCAAATATAGGCGCCACCCAGCCTGCTAAGGCCACCGTCCAGCGGCCAGAGGCAAAAGATTTAAGTAGGCCAAAGATAACCAACCACAATGTTGTCTGAGAGAATATTTTCTTATTCATGATGAACTCCTTCCTTGAGATTGACCGAAATTAACTTCATGTCCAAATCCCTTAATTTTGTCAATATACCGT
This sequence comes from uncultured Chloroflexia bacterium, assembly GCA_963701435.1. Classification (GTDB taxonomy): domain Bacteria; phylum Chloroflexota; class Anaerolineae; order Promineifilales; family Promineifilaceae; genus JAACFF01. The sequence goes on from CAVPAL010000011.1 coordinate 38,356, forward strand.
ACAATGTCGCCTGATCGGCTATCGAGCCGCTAAGCTGCGACTGTTCCTGCTCGATGTGGGTAATCTGAAGACCACCCAACCATTCGGACCAATGAGAATCGATTTGTCCTTTTATTAAGATTTCTACGTCTTGCATAGCTTGTGCCTCTTACAATAGGGTTATATGTACCATAATAAGGGCATCACGCTTCCTTGTATCCACCCAAAGTGGGTGGTTGGTGGGTGGTTTCAGCGGCTTGCGGCATGAAATACCCATCGCGGAGGGATATTCCAAAGGGAGGAGGGGACGTTATTGGTTTGATCTACTCGTTAGGGTCAATCAAGTGAAGCACACGGGCGCGAGCCACGGCTTCGCGGCGATTATGAACACTCAGCTTGCCATAGATACTCTTCAAATGACTCTTGACCGTGTTGACTGAAACGAACATCGTCTGCGCGATCTCTTGGTAGGTAAGGCCATCAGACAGCAGTTGCAGCACCTCGATCTCCCGTTCGCTGATTGTCTCGATCAGTGAAGAGGCGACCAGGTTAGGAGAAGGGGAAATAGGTGACGAGGGCGATGTCCCTTCAAATTCGGCAAGCAAGCTCCTACAGTAATCAGGAAGTATTTGGTTGCTGGCAGCCGTGTGCAGTAAGGGTATCAGGCTCATGCCCTTATCAATAAATACGCGTATAAAACCTTGCGGTTGGGCCATTGTCAATGCCTCGGCGAGGAAGTTGAGGGCGTCATTTGAATCAGTTGCAGCCAAAGTTTGCAATAAGCGGATTTCAATTTGCCCGTAACGCCAGCCTGACTGCTTAGCCTTATCGTATTCAGCCGCCAGGTGTGCGCTGGCAGCCGATTTTTCGCCTTGTGCCAGGTAGAGGCGAGCCGGGGCCAGAAAGAGCGGCGCATAGAAAAGTGAAGCGGATGCTTTTGTTTGCATTAGTTCTGTCCGGCGCCGGGCTGTATCCAGGTCATTTTGAGCCAGGGCCAGATATACAGCGGTTGCAGTGTTACGAGCGCGCGTGAGCGGCGGCGCATTATCACCGGCGATCTTCTCCGCCAGAGCCAGCGCGGCCGCAGCGGCTGCGTGATCGCCCATGGCCTGCTTGAGTAATGCCAGCCGCCGGTAGGCGCTGCTTTCTAGTTCGCTGTTGCCGCTGTGCTGCGCCAGTGTGATCGCTTTTTGCACGTGGGCGCCCGCCTCTTCCAGCTGATTCCATTCATAAAGCAACGCGCCCTGTACCAGATGGGGAAGGGCATTGGCCGGGTAGTCTCCACCCCACGCCAGCGCCGCATTGAGCAGATCAGCCGCTTTATGGAGCCGGCCCCGGGCCGCCTGCACCATGCTTAGGAACCCGATCGCCAGCAGCTTGATGTGATGATTTTGGGCCTCTTGAGCCATCGCTTGCGCTTCTGATAAAGCCTCTTCCGCTTCAACAATCTGCCCAATTTGGAAATGCGCCATACCCAGATTGAGAGCAAGCGCGCTGCGAGCGTCATAAGCAGTCGCTGGAATCAGGGTTAGGGCACGGCGAGAGAGGGTGATGGTTTGGGGCAAGTCTTGCCGGATACGCGCCACGTGTATCTGCGCTGACAGCACATTGCTATACTCAGCTGGGATTTCACGAAAAGCTTCTTCGGCAAAATGAAGGAAGTGGTCTGCTTCATCCGGTTGGCCGTTGAGCGCCAGCGCCCAGGAATATTCGAGACACAAACCAGGATCTGCCTGAATCACGGAATCAGGCAATGCCTGCATCCACTGCAGGAAAGTTGCGTTTTCACCACGCTTCTGTAACCGTTCACTCTGCAACTGAATGTGGGCAGCGGCCTGATCCCATGCAGCGGCAGCGAGATAGTGATTAACGGCTCTGCGGGGGAATCCGTGCTCCTCATGCCAGACGGCGGCCCGGAGGTGTAAAACGGCCGTATCTCCCTTTTCCTGCCGCAGGCGCTGGCGCAGTAACTCGGCAAAAAGGTGATGGTAACGGAACCATTTCCGAGAATCATCCAAAGGAATGATGAAAAGATTGGCCTGTTCCAGCCGCTCCAGAATCGTCTGAGAGTTGGGTACCGTCGTTTCCCCCCTGTCTATTACTGCATCACAAAGTGGGGCGGTCAGTTGTTCTAGAACGGCCGTTTGCAGCAGAAAATCCTGTACTTCAGGAGGTTGCTGCCGGAATACTTCTTCAATCAGGTAATCCAGAATAAAGCGGTTGCTGCCGGCAAAAGAGCGCACAAAACGATCCGCATCATCCCTATCACGCATTGAAAGAGCCGCCAATTGTAAGCCTGAAATCCAACCTTCCGTTTTACGTTCAAGGGTGGCGATTTGTTCCGGGGTCAAATTTAGATCCATAAGCTCATTGAGCAGCGTTGTCGCCTCCGCCAAGGTAAATCGCAAATCGACCTCACGAATTTCTGCCAGTTCTCCGCGTGCACGCCAACGTGGCAAAGGTACTGGTGGATCTTCGCGCGTTGTGATCACCAGGTTAAGCTGGGGCGGCTGGTTTTCCAGCAAAAAAGCCAGCGCATTGTGAATGGTCTCACTCTTGATTAGATGATAATCATCGAGAACCAAAATGATGTCACCGGAAAGCGTTCCGATCTCGTTGATCAGGGATGTAACGGCCGATTTTAGAAGTGGTGGCTGAGGGGTTTGAATCGCCTCCACTATTTTTTGTCCAAAATCCTTGTTAATCCTCTGTAAACTGGCAACAACATAAATCAGAAACCGTGCGGGATCACTGTCGTCTTCATCCAAGGAAAGCCAGGCAACCGGCTGCTTACAACCAGCTACCCACTCGCTAACCAACGTTGTTTTGCCAAAACCTTTTGTTTGTAGCAAGTCGCCAGACATGAGGCCATTCATGTTTTCATTATAATCAATAAGATCGTGATGGCAAAAATGGCCGTTACCAACATCAGCGTAAAAGCAGGTTTCGTCCCCACAATCCAATCATTTTTCAAGCAGCGCCTACGACAAATGTTGGGATTGTGTGCAAGGGAGTGACGGCCGTTATCTCGTTTTATCGCGCTGTGCTATAATGGTGCCATGATCGACCCTTTAGATTTAATCAGCATTTTGACGCACTTACGCAACCAAATACAGGTTGAGAATGTGCGCATCACCATTCACGCGCAACAAGAAATGCTAGAGGAACAGATCAGCTTAGATGATGTATATGCAGCCATACAAGTGGGACAAATAATCGAAAATTACCCAGAACATCGTCGAGGCGCTTGCTGCTTGATTTATGGGGATATAAACGGTGGACAAGCCATTCATGTGGTATGCACAACAATTAATACGACGCTAATTGTGATTACGGCTTACCGCCCCAAGCCGCCAAAATGGATTACGCCAACTCAAAGGAAAGTATCATGATGAAATGTAACATGCTAGGATGTCCTGGTGAGTATGAATTACGCTTAATTGTGCATACCGTGAAATATCAAGGCGAAATCATCGTGATCAACGATGTGCCCGCTGAAGTTTGTTCAGTATGCGGCGATGTTTTATTTACACCAGAAACGGTACGACAAATTGAACACTTATTACAAACAAAAATGCGTCCAGAAAAAGTTGTGCCACTTTATGAATTTATGTGATGCGGCGAAAGATTTTTAGATAATTATGGCTCGATTAAAAACGGCCGTTTCCCTCTTCGCCCAATACGCTCCCCAAGGGTGAAAGCGCGGGATATGTGCTGCATACGCCGTTATGTACAATCACCAACTCACCCACATTATTTCCACCGACCAGCATTTTGACCAAATTGCAGAGATTACCCGGCTGGACCCGCAAGATTTGTTTTTATAAAGGCATATTTAGATTGCTATTGGATTGGTACAGTTTGGGCAGTTTGAATTTCAACTATAAGATGTTCATACAATTGGCTTACAAAATCCTCCAGACCATCAAAGCAGGTCTTCACAAATGCTTTTAGCTCTTCATCTTGCTGCTGATTACCAAAAATTGCTCTATTGAGTAGGAATGATTCAATCGTTGGATTGTACACCGTCTGACTATGACTTTCGTGGAAAATGTCTGTGATCGGTCGATGAGTCATTTGATTTCTTAGTTTATTGAGAGGATCAATCCAATTTACTTGATTTGGTGGAGTCACATTTTGATACGTTGTTTTGTATCGACAGAGAAAATCATATGTTGAAGGGTACCCTTGGATAAGACTTATTGAGTTCCAGTAATTTATCATTGTGATATTTGTCGGTTGACCAAATATGTATCGAATCAAATATCCACAGACATCGAAAAGCGAGAAAGAAGCCGCCGAAAAATTCTCTACAAATAAGGTTAAGAACAGACGATATTCATTTTGATTATGCATTTCAAAGGAGCATCTATCTTGATATTGTGCTTTACTAATATGGATAACATTAGGAAATAGCGGTGTTTTCAACTCAGCGTAATCATCCTCGGACAAAGTTTGAATCAAGCCCGCACTATAGCGTACGATATTTAGCTTGTGACGTATTGTTTCAATTGTCGCTCTGATATTTCGTCTAAGATCCCGATCATGTCGCTCATGAGTATATTGTTTCACCTCATCCCAAAAATCCTGAGCAGATTCCACGTAAATTATTGGATGAGGTGTATCAAGCCCGTAGCGTATCATCCTCTAGCTCCTTTGCTCCACTATCCGTTCCAACTCATCATCGGACGCAAAGTAGCCTTGCAACCGCTCAGTTTGATTATCAGCCAAAAATAGCATATCACCTTGCCCTAGCAATGCTTCTGCTCCTGCTTGATCCAGAATCGTGCGCGAGTCCGTTTGCGTAGTTAGCTGAAATGAAACCCGCGCAGGAATATTTGTCTTTATATTACCGGAAACGACATCAACAGTTGGCCGCTGGGTTGCCAGAATGAGATGAATACCACGTGCGCGACCTGTGGCCGCTAACCGCATGATTTGCCGCTCAAAATCTTGCCGCTCGCGTCTTCGCCAGCGAGTTCATGATGTCTGCAAATTCATCCACAATGACGACAATGCGAGGCAGGCTCTCTCTGGGAAAGTGTCGATAATAACTCTCGATCTTGCGGTTGCCTGTTTCGCGCATGAGCCGTGCACGACGACCACTTTCTTCTTCGATTAGCCATCGTAAAATACCAATCGCATCCGCTGGCTCGTAGATGACTTGCCCATCATGAAGATGGGGCAATGTTTCAAATACAGGGAAATCCATCAACTTGGGATCAACCAGAACAAGGCGCAATGTTTCGGCCGAATGCCGCCACACCAAACTTGCGATCAGACGAAGCGAGGAACACCGGATTTGCCACCGCCCGTATGCCCGGCAACAAGCATGTGGGGCAGGCGTGACAAATCACGCATAATCATTTCCCCCGCTACGTTTTGGCCAATCGCTACCATTAACTCATATGGCTGTTCCTGGGGCAGGCGATCAAGCACGTCTATGAGGGAATCGGTCTCTGGTTCTGCCCGCGGCAAATCGACACCGACGTACCGTTCGCCAGGAATATTATCAATAAGCGGTACGCTCATCGTTCCCAATTCGCGGGCAATGTCATTGGCATATTTCTTGTAGGTCGCTCAGGCGACCAGCAGGTGGTTGCAGCCTTACCCAATAACGAACAAACCTGGAGCCGATTTGGGTGCGTTGGGTGTTTACTTCTGCAATGGCAATCCCATAGTTGATGAGGACTCGTCGCAGTTGGTCTGCTTGTCGTATTATCTCATCGGGAACGGCTTTCTCGTTTTGTTGATCTTGTGCTGCTTCACTTTCATTGAAATCTTCTAGTGTATCGGAGTCGGTAACTACAGTTTCTTTTTCATCCAACTCCTAGGTGCTTTGTCTCGGAAATGATTTCTGGCAGGTCTAAAGTTGTGTCGCTGGCGTTATTTCCATTGAATCTACAACTGGCGTAGAGACGGGTTTTCGCAGTTCAGGATCAGTTCGGATAAGAAATGTTGCCGGTAGCTCGAACGCTTTTCCATGCAAAGCGACTAGCACCTTGCTCAAGTGGTTGTATTTGGGGTTGTTCAAGCGACAGATTCGTGCAGTCCAACTGCAATATGTAACACCTTGGATTGTTGGCTGCATTTCGGCTGAAAACAGTTTGTTAAGTGCTTCCGCCCATGACTGTTTTGTCTCTTTCGATTGTTGGAGAGGGGATTGGGCTGCCACAGCAAATATGATGTCGTAGAGGCGATGATGCAGTAACGATTGGCGTAGCGGTGTGATCAAGCCGTCTTGCTGTTCGTAAAGCGTTATCAACGTCTGAGCCAGCCCAACTTTTCTCTTCAAATGCTTCTCGTATCTCATGCAAAGCTGGTAAGGTTGAATCTTTGGCTTGTGTATGAAGTGTGACCACATCAATGTGCATACGGCCGTTTTCCAGCCAGCAAGCCAGATAATCAGCCGAATTTTTCTTCCAATCTTGCCAATCTTTAAATGCTTCATCGAGTCTAATCATGACTGCGCCCGGATGTGCCTGACGATACCAATTAAGCGTGGCAATCACGCCTAGCAATTCGTGCAGTACATCCATATCAAATGGTTCGTGATAATGGTTATTATCATTTGACACTTTGACTAGTTGTAACAAGCCGTTTCCAAAATCGGGAAAGAGTTCACCGATACGCTGAAGTAAATCGGCCGAATCGAGTTTAAGCGGCAGATCGATGCGCTGTAACTCGTCATGCAACTTCGTGTGCCAATATAGTTGCCACTGTTGCTTACTGGTGTGGATAGTGAGCTTTCGCCCACCGACGCGACGCGCCAACAATGGTTGCCCCAGCTTGCTCTATCTGAGCTGTGCCATACGCTTGATCCAGAATGGCTAGCCAATAGGCGCCGTCATCATTGAGCAAGGTTTGCAATTCAACTTTGTTAACCTTGCGCCCAATGGCATGGGTTGTCGTTGATGCCTCGCCACTTAAAAGTTGGCGTACGCCCGCATACGATTCAAATAGGTCACCATTTGGAAACGGCTCACGTTTGGCGGTATCGGTAATGCTGTCATACGTTACTTGTTCTGGCACGCCAAAGGGCGTCGTTATCTGCTCTGTACGGCGATCGATTGACACGACAATTGTGTCGGACGGGTCGCAAACCAGCATGATGTGAGGCCGTCTTGCCAAATCTTGCAGAGCTTCTTGATAAGTGTCTATTTCTTTGTGCGTTTGCAACTGCCAATGGGGATGCTCCCGAAATAACTGCAGCATGGGGGCATTCGTGTCGCCCCAATTTTCATCTGCTGGTTGTCGTTCTGAGCGTTGATAGACAAAGACAGATGCACCGTACAGCAAAGCGTTCACCGTCTTTATCAACCTTATCATGTAGTTTGCAAGTGCTTCAAGGATTGGCGTAAATTGTGGCGGATCAACAGTATAAGCGTCAAGCCTAAGCGAGCTGGGGGATAAACAGTTAAGAAGGCTTTGAGCTGATTCGTAAATTCTTCGATGCCATCTGTCGCTTCGAGACCACGCACGGCTGGCGCATAATAGGGAATACCAACGACGTCGTCTCGCCGCTCATTGCTTAATTCACCTGCCAGCACCAAATGTTCATCGGTTAGCGATCTGCTTTCTGTAAACATGCGTTCATGCAGCATAAACGTGTTGAGCAGCGCAGGTAAAGCTTGAATCGCCTCACTAACTGCCTCGTGCTCTTCTTTTCGCAAGGCGATCTTGTTTGAGAGCAGTGCCTCCTTTAGTTTGTGCCATTTCCACAGATGGAGAGGGTGCAGTGGTGTCAGTATCGCATTGTACACAGTGCGATCCCCATAATTTAATTCGACAATCACCGTGTCAAGTGCCAAAAATTGGGCGTTCACTTTTTCGACCGCCTCGGGATTTGTCTTGCGGATTTTACGGCAAACACTTTGCAGAGCGTTTGTAAAGGTCTCATAGGCTTCAAGATATGAAGGAAGTGCCGATTTTAGTTCAGAAGTAAAGGTCGCGTCCAATGGATAATAAAGGAACAGCAAGCGATCTTCTATCAGCTTGTTACGCTGATCTTTCAACGTGTCAAATAGCGGCGTGAGACTGTGGGGCTGGATCTGGCGGTAGCTGGGCTATTTTGTCGATTTCCGTTAATAAATCACGTGATTGATCAATTGGATGTGGCGTGAAGGTTTGTTGGAACTGCTCATCCTGCAATGCGTTAGTCAAAGAAGTGTGAGCATCATAAATTTCCTCAATTGACAACAATCCACCCCAGATATGGTAGTCAACCCATTCACGCTCATCCACGACATCATGCAAGGGGTGTTGATCTTCCTTTTTAGGGTAAACGTAGACACTTTCTTTAGCTGAACCTTTTCTCGTAATTTTTTCTTCTTCACCAGCCTCAACCTCATTTCGGAATAACTCACTTAACCGCCCTGCTTGTGCTTCAAATGCAGACAGCAGGTCATCAGTTTCCGCTTCGTCTGTAATGTTAGGCAATGAAAGCAGGTCATTGACCAATGCCTGACTAGCTGACCCGGGTTTGAACACATTTGTGTTTGATTCATCTTTTGGTTTTGGTGCTTTATTTATCTGCTCAACTGATTGAAATGACAAATCAGCGAGATTTTCGGACGATTTCTTGGCCCGATATTGTTTGATCAAGCCAAACGTTTTGCTTATCTCATCGGTCTCGTCATTGACTAACGCTCGTGCCAGTATACGCATGCCTGATTTGTCTAGTTCATCAAGCCACGTAATAAGCTCTTTATTTTGCTTAAACCGATCATCAAATGAATCTTGAGTCGCTACAAGTTCATCATCTGGGAGCAAATTTAAGGTAGCCAATGCTGTATTAACGGCCGTTCCCGCCTCCAACTCAGCATACAGTGCAATAACCTGCCCAGCTACGAGAGACAACCTTTGCCTTGTCTGTTTCTTGAGTAGTGATTGCCACACCTTTTTAACAGTTGGATCGGTGGCATTTGAAATACCCTGGTTGCATATAGCCGCATAAAACAGATCATCAGTGAACGGTTCCAGCATATGCAGCGAATGAACTTTTTGCTGTTCTTGGACAGGATTGAGAATGATGACCAGTTTTTCATCGTGGGCAGCGTCGTTGCGCCAGCGAACGGCCGTTTCCGCCAAATGGGTCAACCACTCCGACTCATCCCTACTGGTTCAAATCCCAGCAAACCGACACGCACACTGTTTGCTGGTAAAAGCGACATCAGTTCTTGGTAAAAAAGTGCTGGCTCAAAGGGGGCAGCGCATCGGCGCGTAAACCCATGCGCGTATTTTGAATCTGCTCGCTGATTGCTTTTTCTAAAAGGTGGCTCGATACAGCTTGTTGTTGATGGAAGTTGATTCTATATTATCAAGTGGTAATCTAGCTGAACTTTTTCTCGATGCGTTTTAAAGTCAAACGCTAGATCTTTGTAATCCAATGGAGCATCCAGTTTATGGATGGCTGCATGATGATTGGGGCAAACGAGCATCAAGTTTTCCATACTGTCTGCCCCACCGCGACTTAACCAATGAATATGGTGTCCATGACAAAGCGTGTTTCCGTAAATATCAACTGGATTCCACAAACATATCTGGCAATTACCATGATAGAGAGCTTGGAGATTCGCAACAAGCTGGGGATTACGGGTTGGTGCTTGTTGGTAAAGGTATTTTTGTCGTGCTTCAGCAATACCATGTGGTTCTTGCCTTATTAATTGAGAAATTTTCTCGCTATCCCCAAGTAACAATCTGGCTTCAAGTTTTTCCTCTGGAAGGATGCGAGCGCGTGGCTCAATTGGTAAATCTTGCGCTGCAACAAGTAGTATTTGATGATCTTCAAGAGTTAAAGGCTTGACCGCTGCTTTGCCCTGAAATGATTGCCCTAAAAGGCGGGCATTCGTTTGACAAGATAACTGCCGAATGATTTGTTCAACACTTGGTTGACTATCGACAACGAAGTAGCGAGAAAGATTTATGTCACCCCAAACTCGGTAACGTCCGTATCGAAAGTTTGGTGGATTCTCGGTTTTTGCTTTAATAATCAATTCGGCTGCAAGTACATATCGCCCATCTTTATTACGTGTGAATGCCCACAGACTATCCCCCAACTCAATTTCATGCAGCTTTCGGATTAGCTTGATTGAGATGATAACCAGCTCCCATATCAAGATCACGTCGATAATTGTCTCCACGCCAATAATAAAGTAACGGCATAATATATGTCTAATAATCCAAAGGGTTATAGGCCATTCCGTTATGACCATTGTATAAATTTAGGAAAAATTCTTCGAGGCTAACTATTTGTTGGCGGTCACTTTCTTTTCCTATTGAAGTTCACTTACTGAAAGCAAAAAGCTATTTCGATCAAATGATGCAGCTTTGCCAAGTTGATCAAAATTACGGGTTGGTTATTCGTGGCAACAACCACCGCTTGCGCCAAAAGTCTACAATAGATTCGGTTCCCTTTTTGATTTCATTTTTAGGCTCTATGGGGAAGAAATATGTGTGGGGTATCTGCCTCGCCGCGCAAAAATGGATAGCTGTTGGTGCAAAGTGGCAGGCCGTACACGATCCGCTTGGACCGATGTTTGATGAATCGGTCAACGGCACTAATGCCAACTGCTGCCAACCCGGCACTCACACGCCGTAGTTTGGGGTTCACCCCTTCTCCAAACCGATTGTTTATTAACTGCGCGGCATTCGTATGAGCAAGCAAGGAGGTAAGATGGGTACGGGTATCGGCCGAAAAATGGACAGATCCATACCCCTTCGTAAATCCCATATCTAACAGGCGCAGTTCATTTCCAGATGGAGTTGGTATGCGAATGCGATTATACTGACTACTGCTGCTGGCAAATAAACTTGTCGTCCCCAAGAAAACAAGTTGCGGATCGCGCACAACAGCCTCACCTTTTAGCTGAGAGGCGATGTTGCTAGCGTGGTTGCGATACTTTTCAGCGTATTCCCGAACGACCTGCGGCCCAGCCAGTAACATGGTTACCAACTTACCGCCCTAACAAAATATTGTACGGGGCACTGCACCACACACAATAATATCCATCAAGTTGATACCGACCTTGCGTTTCTTGTTTGCTCGCAGTAGTGTCCGAATCGCCTGATTGCCCTCGGTCGACTGCCAAAACTCACGTAAACGTTCTGCTCTATGGAGAGGTTTATCTGTTGATAGGAGCACATAACGCGCCGTAAGCAACTGCCACAAAGAATGGGCACGTTTGGCCTGATACATGGCCCCAGTCGCATTACGTGTGCATTCTTCGGGGGGTGGGTAGCGTGAGATCAATCTTCAAGTCGGGCAATTGCAATGGGAGTTGAGCACCTACCAGTTTTTGCTGCTGCTCACTGCGCTGTTTCTTTTTCAGCCATTCAATCCGCTCCTTGCGGAATTTCTCAGCCGTTTGTTTTAGCCGATTGATAACAGCCAAATCAGGTTTTTCAACCTCTGATACTGTGGCCAAGCCGCAGATGTCTATATCGGTCCAACGCCGCAATTAGCGTCTCGCGCAGCGTGCGAATAATCAAATTTGCTTCTGCATCGTCAAATGCCTCATCAGCTAAACGTTTCTCAAATGCGGCGGTTGTCCAGCCAATACGGTTATCCCGTGCCGTTAACTGTACCAAACTACTCCCTAACGCTGCAATACCGATAACTGGGTGGAATGGTTGTGCGGCATCGCGTACGAGATAAAACATTTGCCGACCAGGGGTTGCATTGTACGGCGTGCGCCAGGTGTAGCGAAAATAACGCCAGATATCTTGCAGAAAGAGATGAGTAAACTGACAACGTTTCCCCTTTCTACCAATTGCAAATAGGGTTGCACGGCTTTATGAATGGCTTCCAGTTGCTCCGACTCAGGCAGCACAACGACCGGTTGTAAATTTTCAGCAAGTATTTGCCCATCTGTAATCAAATTGCGGATCGATACCTGCTTGTTTCCAAAGGCACGGGGCTGCTCCATTTTTTGAATGAATTGACGCACCGATGGCTGTTCAAACTGACGATCACGTTCCCAATCCAGGGAGTTTCGCACGGCTTCTTTATGTTGCTGGATCGAATCTGGATCACTCGCCTTTTTCGTCCACGCCGGCGGTTTTAGATACAGCTTCCCTTGCCTTACATGTGGCTGCCATCCTTGCCGTAACAAATCGCGTAACACATAAAGGTAAGCGCGGAAACGCAATTCATCCTCTTTTTTTGCTGGATAATTGGGGAAGTTTTGTAGGGTGTGTTCAACGCAATTTTCGGGAGAATCCATCAACTCCAGTCTATTAATGAGGCGATCCAGGTCAGTCTGATAGGGGCCAATCGGGCCTGGCCAAAAAAGATGCAGCGTCGATTCAATCATAGGTGAGAATTATAAGGGAAAAGATGAGGAGGGTAAACGGTTGTTACCCCTTCCGCATAGTTGACAGTCAAACATCAATTTGAAGTTCTTGGTAGATAATAATATCCTCCCTCAATCATTCAACTTGGCGTAATCTTCCCGCAGAGCATAAAGGGCGGCTTGCGTGCGGCTGGCGAGGTGCAGTTTGCTGAGAATGTTGCTGACGTGCGAGCGTACGGTGGCCTCGCTAATGAACAGCTTGTCGGCGATTTCCTGGTTGTTTAGGCCCTGAGCCACCAGTTGCAGCACGTCCCCTTCACGCGGGGTCAGCGGATCAACGATGGGTGGCTGGCTGGCGAAGCTGGTCAGCTTTATTGGCTTGTGCATGTTTAAGAATGTTGTTAATGCTTCCTGGACAATCCAGTACAGGCCAGTTTTCCCGATCTCCGGTGCGGGCATTTGCAAGCAGCGATGAAGTAAATCAGAAAGCGGGTGAGTTCACTATCCTGTTCGTCTAATGAGAGCCAGGCAAACGGCCGTTCTCCCCCAGCAATCCATTCACTCACCAACGTCGTCTTACCAAAACCGGCCGGGGCCGAGATAAGAGTCAGTTTACGGTGCAGTCCCTTGTTAAGCTTGGCGATGAGGTGAGGGCGGGGGACGAGTGACGGCCGTAAGCGAGGCGTATATAATTTCGTTTGTAACAAATCGTCAAGCATGGCTTCATTATAATGAAAAAGGTCGTGAGGGCGAGAAAAAACACCTTGCCGATGGTCTCATTTGCGAAAATTTTGGCTGAAATCAGGTAGTGTAGATGCCGATTTGTTTTCCATCACCCAAGACAACGGCCGTTACCACCAACCCCAACAGCCCGAGAAGCAGCAAAAACGGTTCCAACTGACCCGTGAATTCCGGCAACAAAGGCAGATAATTGAACGTCGCGTTTGCTGCGGAATGCATAATGATAGCCAGCAGGATGCTCTGCGTCTGGTTATACACCCAGGTCATCAAAATGGTCATGAGGATGACCCAAAGAAAAAAGACGCTTAACGGCATTGCTAACGGCACGCCCACCCCAATCAGGTAACCAGGAATATGCCACGTCCCCCAGAAAGCACCCAAAATGAGGCTGGCGATCAACGGTGAATAGCGTTGCTGAAGTCGGGGCAGGGCATACCCACGCCAGCCAAACTCTTCGCCCAGCGAGATGAGGATGATGACGATGATCTGAGGTAACAGTTGGGTTGTTCGCAGCGCAGGTGCCGGGCCGCCCCAAAATGAGGTGATCAGAATGGCCAGAAACGCCGTTAGCGGAACCAGTCCGCAGCTTATCGCTACCCATATCCAGCGGGGGTGGCCCCAAAACCGTTTCGCCAGTAGATCAGACAAACCGACCCTGCCAGATAGAACGGCCGTTAACACAATCGCCAACAGCGATGGCGTAAAAACAGTCAAAATTGCCATGTCTTCATTTCCGGCTGCCGCTGCTGCCGCAGCAATTCCGGCACTAAATGCCAACGCCAACCCCAAGAAAAGGGGTAGTTGGTAACGTGCAATTAACCTATAAACTTTTTGTAACATGTGAATCTCCTTGCACCTTCTCCGCCCCTTCCTCCACAAACCTCTTCAATCCCGCCAACAATCCCACCATCCCCGCCTCATACGACTTCCGCACCGCCGCTCGATCCAACAGCTTCCCCATCACCCCAAACTTCAATTTGTAAATGGGCGACACAGTTACAATGGTACTCTCTCCCTGTGGGCGTAGCCTGAAACGAATATCGGCCGTTTCAAAAGGCAAATTTGTCCCCGTAATCCGCATCGTCAACGCCTCATTCGGTTGCCAGGTCACCACCTCTTCATCCAAATAATTTTTACCTCCCAAATCACAATAGCGCGTCGCCCCCACCCCTTCCACCATATCAGAAGTCGTAAGTGAAGCCTGCACCCCTGGATTCCAGCGGTAAATATCCCCAATCGCCGCCAACGCCCGCCAAACCTCAGCCGCTGGCGCCTCAATCTTCAACTCCGTTACAAAACTACCCATTGTTCATTCTCCTTTCTTTTCTTGGTACGTTGCACGTTTCTTTTTTGCTTTAAAGTTTAGTCACGTCACTAATTGGATGGTGAGCCATCTCCCAGCCATTGCACCTGATGAATTGGCAGGCCCCAATCCCGAATCTGGATCAGGATGCCGTGCAGCGCTGCCTGGTCGGGAAGGGTGCCCTCTACTGCGGTGATGGGGTCGCCTGCCGCAGAACGGCCGTATTCACACGTGAAGGTTTCCGGCCAGATGGCGCTTTCCCCACCCCCAACGTGTGCGCCCACCACCAAGCGATAGCGGGCCGGTTGATGCAGTCGCAGGCGGCTCATGATGCCCGCCCGTCGTTCACTGCCAGCGCCAAAATGTCGGCCTGGCAGTTAGCCAGTATCGAAAAATGGCCTTCGTCCGGCACAAAATGGGGCACGGACTGCGGGATATGGTCAGCGAGGTAGGTACTCCATGTTGGCGCGGCTTGGGCATCGGACAGCCCGTGCCAGACGTGAACGGGCAGCATGATGGCTTCCAGGTCAAATCCCCACGGCCGTTTATACAGCGGGTGCTCTTGCAAAATGGCGTCGATGCCTTGATGCAATGCTTCCTGCATTTCAGCGGCGATCATGTCCCGAACTGCCGGGCGACTTTGGAATAGTCGACCATCGGCTGGCGACATTCTGCCCCACTGCGAAAAGAACTTTTCCGGCGTCTCTTGCACTTGAACGGCCGTTTGTTGGGTGAGACGGTGATGTAATTTGCTGGAATGTCCCATGATGAAATTCACCATACGAAACAAAGGGTGCATGCCTTTATTACTGCTGCCAGGTGGAGCCGCACTGCTGATAAGCGTCACACTCGATAAGCGCTCGGGCATGGCGTAGGCGACGGCAGCAGCATGGGGGCCACCACCGGAATGTCCGACCACGGCAAACTGGACGATACCAAGCGCATCGGCCAGTTGGGCAACGTCATTGGGCCAGTCGAGGAAAGTGCGCTGCGGTTGAAAGGTGGAACGGCCGTATCCGGGCCTATCCGGCGCGATGATGCGCACCCCTAGCTTTTGAGCCGTTTCATCTAAAATCGCTGCTTCCAGACGCGAATCATTGCCGCCGTGGAAGAAAAACAGCGGCTGTCCTGCTAAATCACCGTATTCGGCATAGCTGAGGTAACGGCCGTCCGCTAAATGCAGCGTTTGTTGTAACTTGTCTTCAGTCAGAATCGTTGTTTGGCTGTTCATAACCGCCTCCTTGTTTTGATGACAGCATGATAGCCGAGGGGTGGGTGACTGCGCGTCACCCTTTGGGTGAACGGAGCGGGTGATTCAATGATGGGGTAATAGGGTATTTCCCAGAACCATCCGTAAATGTCCGCTAAGGATATTGGAATTAAGGTTTAACGAGACTGCGATTGAGCACATACTGTCTATACAGAATGATATTTTCCCAACCAATTGGACTGATGTGTTCAAGCAACGACAAGTTCACACCCGCAGCCTCCGGCTCGCCTTCGAGAATTACCTGACTAATTTCCTGCGCTTGCCAATAGATGATGCAGGCCATAATCAAAGTCAGGCAGCTGCTCGCATATACAGTCGATGTGAATAGTGCGGTCCCAACATTCGACCAATGTTGCCAGTGGCCCATACTCTTTTCTTTATCAATGCGATAAATCCGCTGGTGCTGTAAACCTCGAATGCGTGGCGCAAAGCGACGTCCCAACATGGCAAAGGCGGCAAAGTTAATCTCAGTGTAGCCGTGAGTGTCTGTGTAATGTTCTTCCAGCGCCAAGTCACTCTCGTTATAAAGCAGACCCGCCAATACGTAGGCGGCATCTCGGTCCGTGCATTCGATGACTGTGCTGTAGAAAGGAGCATAATTGTCGGCGTCCAGGGCATAATCCCGAAAGCGATGGCTGTAGGTGCGCTGTAATATCTTCCGGCGCAATCGGAATCGCTGCCCATCACTGAATGATTCAACGACCATTGAATCATTACGTATATCATATCCTTTACGTGACATATGTCACTGTTGGTCTTTATCGGAAAGGATTACAGTTCCAACAAGTTAATTCAATGACTGTTGAATTAACTTGCTGGAACTATCTGATACAGCAGTTTGCCTGGTGAAAATTATGCTACCTGAAGAAATTTCTACACAAGATGCAGCGCCAGAAGAAATCGCAGTGCTCTTAAAAACATTGGCGGATCCCACCCGGCTGCGCATTTTTGAAGCATTAATGCGCGGCGTTTCCTGCAACGGCTGGCTAGTGGAAGAACTGGGTTTATCGGCTAATTTACTTTCCCATCACCTGAGGGTGTTGCGTGAAGCCGGGCTGGTGCAAGATCGACGGGATGTCGTAGATGGCCGTTTGATTTACTACCTGGTGGATTTACCGGCGCTGACAGAACTATATCAATGGTTCATACAGTTCTTTAATCCTATCAATGTAGCACTTGAGCCTCACATGTGTGGGCCAGAAGGCAAGCCTGCCGGTAGCTCTTCCTTGTCAGCAAATATAGAGGAGCCATTTGTATGACCACTGCGACACTCATGATTATCCTAGCCCACCCCGACGACGAAACCTTTTCGATGGGCGGCACACTGGCAAAAGCCGCTGCCGAGGGCAAGCGCGTTCACCTGGTCACGGCCACTCGTGGGGAACTAGGCATTTCCGGCAAAAGTATTAAAGAAACGGCCGTTATCCGTGAAGCCGAATTACGCAGAGCCTGTGCCCAACTAGGCGTGCAGCAGCTTACCTTTCTGGACTATGTGGATGGCGCATTAGCCAATATCCCGGACAGCGAGGGCGCGGATCGCCTACTGACCTTGATGCGCCAATCGCCACCCGAGGTTGTCGTCACCTTTGGGCCGGATGGCATTTCCGGCCACCCCGACCATTTGGCCGTTTACCGCTGGACAACGGCCGCTTTTGATCAATACCAGCAGGAAGCAGAACGGCCGTTACGCCTTTACTATATCGCCCCCTCCGAAGCCACCCAACAAGGCTGTGGCATCCCACCCCCGGCCGAAACGGTCGGTGGGCCTGTCGCCTTCATCGACGTGGGCGAATTCCTGGTGCAAAAAGTGCGTGCCGCGCAGCAGCATCAGAGCCAGGATCCCCCCTTCAAGGGCGACCCGGAAAGCGAAGCGCAAAACATGGCCTGTCACGAACTTTTTCGCCTGGCCCGACCGCAGTTAGCGGCCAACGGCCACGGCCCAGAAACAGATATATTTGCCGATCTCAACGGCGTAAATCCACAAAAATTATTGGAGATCATTACGAATGTCAACAACAACTGAACAAATCACCACTTCACAACCCAAACAAGGCTGGAAATTACCAGCTCTGGTTATTGTCCTGGCCGTTCTCTGGTGGCTCGCCTGGGAGCAGCTGCAAAACTTTGCCGACTGGCTCACATACACTGTCATCGGGCTGTCGCCCTTGTCCCACTTAGGGCAGTCAGTAAACTTTTTCTTTTACGACGTACCTAAAATCCTCATGCTGCTGGCCGGCATGATCTTCCTTATCACCATGGTACGCTCTTTCTTTACCCCGGAACAGGCGCGGGCGGCGCTGGGCGGCAAACGCGAAGGCGTGGGCAATGTCCTGGCCGCCAGCCTGGGCGTCGTCACCCCTTTTTGCTCCTGCTCGGCCGTGCCTCTGTTTATCGGCTTTGTGGAGAGCGGCGTGCCGTTGGGCGTCACTTTCTCCTTTCTCATTGCCACGCCCATGGTCAATGAAATCGCCTTAGCCATGCTCTTTGGCATGTTTGGCTGGCAAATCGCCGGGCTGTACATGGTCAGCGGCCTGCTCGTTGCCATCATCGGTGGCATGATTATCGGCCGGTTGAAACCGGAACGATACGTGGAAGATTTTGTGTGGCAGATTCAAGTGGGGGAGACAACGGCCGTTACCTATAAACCCACCTGGGACGACCGCATTCGTAACGCTGGTCGCAGCACCAAAGAAATCGTAGGCAAGGTGTGGCCTTATGTCGTTCTCGGCATCGCCATTGGCGCGGCATCCACGGTTTTGTACCGGAATCTTACCTGGCCGACATTATGGGGCGCAGTTCCTGGTGGGCGGTACCGGCGGCCGTTTTGTTAGGCATCCCGCTTTATTCTAACGCCGCTGGCATTATCCCGGTGGTCTCCGCCCTGGTGGCCAAGGGCGCGGCGCTGGGCACGGTACTGGCCTTCATGATGTCGGTGGTGGCCCTCAGCCTGCCGGAGATGCTCATTTTGAAGCGCGTCATAAAGACGCCGTTGATTGTGATGTTCATCACTATCGTCGGCACAGCCATCATCTTCACCGGCTATCTTTTTAACTTTATTGTTCGTTAAGGCAGATCAGTCCAATCTTGAAGAGCAGTTCACGTCATTAAAATCAGGGAAAATCGACATGGAATGGGGCAGCGCTATTTTTTCTGAGGGTAAATTGCTTGTTTTCGGTCTCGTCTTTTTAGGCGGCGTCGTCACCAGCATTGGCCCTTGCAATATCGCCATGATTCCGCTGGTCGTGAGCTACGTCGGCGGCACGGCTGCGCCCACCCGCGGCCGTGCTTTCAGCCTGTCACTCGGTTTTGCCGTCGGTCTGGCGACCACCTTCATGCTCTTGGGCGTGATCGCCGCTCTGCTGGGCAGTGCCTTGACCGGATTGGCCGGTTCGGGCTACTACCTGTTGGCTTTTATCTGTTTTGGGCTGGGGTTAAGTATGCTGGGCGCATTGGAAATCAACTTACCCGGCGGCTTGACGGGGCTGCGTGAACGCATCGGCTGGCGTGGGCTGCCCGGCGCAGTGGCTCTGGGTCTGGTCTCCGGTCTGGTGGCTTCACAGTGTGCCACGCCAGTGCTGCTAGCGATTTTGGCATATGTGATGGTGCAGCAAACGGCCGTTGTCTATGGCGCGGCACTGCTATTTGTTTATGCCCTGGGCAGGGGTGTGCCCATCGTTCTGGCCGGCACGTTTACGGCGGCGCTGAAAGGGCTGCGGCAGGCAGGCCGCTGGTCGGCGGCGTTGGAGACCGGCAGCGGGTTGGTGATGATGGGCATGGGATTGTATTTCTTATGGCTGGCGTAATCCGGGTTCACAAGCCGCAAGTGTGGTTCTGGCTGGTTGGCGCGATTGTGCTGCTGCTGGGGGTAAAGGTGGTACGGCCGTTCCTTCTCCCCGTCGGCCCGCCCATCGAACTCAACAACCAACCTGCCCTGCTCTTTTTCAACAACGACGAAGGCTGCGAATGCGTTATCGGGCTTTTCCAAAAGGCCGACGCCGTGATAGCCGCCTGGCCCGCCGAAAACCGCGCCCACGTTGCCGTCCATCGTATCGTTTTGGACGAACGGCCGGATTTACAACGCAGCTACGACATCCAACGCGCCCCCATGTTGCTGCTACTAGACGCCAACGGTGAGATTGTATGGCGCGAATGGGGCGTGGCCAGCAATCCAAACGTGTTCAACCTGACCAGAGTGGAAGCGAAAATCAGCCTGGTTGCAACCGCTGCTGAACGTAATTAGCAAGCACCCTCTCAGAAGCTTGCTACCGGAGGAAACCTCATGTTAATTGACTCGTATGATCTGGACATTTTCACACCGCCTTGCGAGCCGGGGGCAGAACGATATTCGGCCGTTGCCCGATTAACGACAGACATTTCCGATGTTTTACCCTACCTCAACGCCACCCTGCGCGGTGCAGTGTACCATCAGGCGGCCAACGCCCTCACCTGGAAAAAGGGCGGTCACAACATTGCTTTCCATGCGTTTGAGATCGCCACCAGCAATGTGGTGGACCGGGATGCGGCCATCAAGGAACTAGATGGGCTGGTGCAGCTTGTGAACCGCACCTGGGAACGACGGGCAGAACTCACCCCCAATTACCAGAAGCGCCAGCGCCCAACGCCCATGGCCGTTTACCAACTGCTGCCCAAGACCAACTGCAAACAGTGTGGCGAAGAAACCTGCTACATTTTTGCCCTAAAATTTAGCATGAGCCAGCGTCAACTGGCCGACTGCCCGCCGCTGCTGGAACCAGAGTATGAAAGTAAGCGCCGGCAGCTAGAAGCAATCGTGATTGACGCGCCGGCCATTGGCTAACGGGAGATATAGTAGATGAATGCCTCTGACGAGAAAATAAAAACGGCCGTTACCGGAGTTACTACCGATACTGTCATATCAAATATATGATCATTGTCACTAATCATCTCGTTTTGCAATTTGTATAATTCAATACATATTGAATTGATTTCGTTACAAACAGGGAGAGTATCTTATGAGTGACTACCTGGAATACACACTGGACAAGTTTACTTTCAAAGTCGCCGCCGACCGTCTTTACACCTCGGAAGGCGTTTGGGCGAAAGCCGAAGGCAGCCGGGTGACAGTGGGCGTGTCGGACTTTTTCCAACAGCGTAACGGTGATGTGGCTTTTGCGGAGGTAGTGGAAGTGCAAACGGCCGTTTCCACCAACGATCCCTTCGCCAACATCGAAACCATCAAAGTGGATGTGGAACTGTCCAGTCCTATCAGCGGCGTGATTGTTACCGTGAATGAAAAGTTGGAACTGGAAGCCGAAATCATCAATCAAGACCCCTACGGCGAAGGCTGGCTGGCCGTCATGGAAGCCGCCGACTGGGCCGCCGATCAGGCCAGCCTGCTGACGCCCACAGCCTACCTTGAGATCATGAAAGTCCAGGCGCAAGAGGAGGCGGAAGACCGATGAGCCAAAAAGTGATCATTGTGCCTTGCAGCGGCATCGGCAAAACCTATGGCACAGTCAGCCGTGAAGCCGCTTATGAAGTTATTGAAGACCTGCGCCCCGAAACGGCGCAGTTAGTGGCGCTTTCCATGCTGGTCATGGGCGAAGAGAATGCCCGCGCAGCCGTCGCCGCCAATCCGGCCATCACCATTGACGGCTGCAAGCTGGCCTGCGCCACCAAAATGGTGCAGGAAAGCGGCGGCACAGTCGCTGAAGATTTTGCTGTGCTGGATGTTTACCGCCGTTACCGCAAGTTCAAACCGCAGGGCATCGCCGAATTAAACGAAGGCGGCTTGCAGTTGGCCCACGCCCTGGCCGAAGAAGTCAGCGCCGTTATTGATAACCTGCAAGGAGGAGAAGATGCCTGATTTACCGCAAAAGAAAGTCGGCATTGTGGCCTGTTCCGGCGAAGAGTTGGCCGAAGGCACCGTCACCCGGCTGGCGGCGCTGAAAGTGCTGGAAGAACTGCGCCCAGAAGATACGGTGACGATTTGTCTGCCGCTCTTTTTGGCCGGCGGCGAAGGCGACCGCGCTTTTGCCCGTTTTTATCCAACAATTGCCGTAGATGGCTGCGACTTGCGCTGCGCCGCCCGCGCTACGGAGCAGTATTCCGGCAAACCGGCCGCCAGTGTGATCGTGACAGATATTGTGGCCGAACGGGGCCTGGGTCAGGTGGCCGGACGGCGTCGTTTGAATGAAGCGGGACAGCAGGCAGTGGCGGAAACGGCCGTTACCATCGCCGATTTGGTAGACAACCTGCTGGATAAAAAGTGGAGCCGCCGCGAAGGCCATTTCATCGAGCCGGAAGAAACGCAGGCAACATCGGCCGCTGCCTGTGCTTGCGGTTCCGGTATTCCGGTGCAAACTGTGCAGATCAACGGCGAGATCAGTGACGCTGATTGCCCTGCCGCCGCTGCTTTGAGCAATTTAAGCAGATGGGAAAACGGCCGTCGCCCGAAACCACCGCCGAGTTATTGGAACAGGTCAAAATCTACAATCCTGTGCGCCGAAGCAGACGAAGCCGCCTACCTGCAGATGCTTAGACCATGAATATGCCACTCTCTGGGGAGAACTGGAGCCAACCTCATGAGCAAAACGGCCGTTTACCACACCACCGTCAACTGGAAAGGGGAACACTGGGGCCACATCGTCATGGGCAACGGGCCGGAGATGCCCTTCTCCGCCCCGCCCGACGCCCAGGGCCACCCCGACGTGTTCACCCCCGAAGATGCTTTCGTCGCCGCCATCAACACCTGCGTCATGATGATGTTCATCTGGGCCACGGAGCGCTTCAAGCTAGACCTGCAAAGCTACGAATGCCGCGCCGAAGGCACCAAACTTATCGAACTTGACCGCACCGAAATCTTCACCGAGGTCAAGCTCTGGCCGCATATCCGGGTGGCGGCCAATGGCGAAAAGCCGGCGGTTATTGAAGCCCGTATCAAAAAGGGGCTGCAAGCCGCCCAAAAGTACAGCCTGGTCGCCAACTCGGTGAAATCAGACATTATTGTGGAACCCACCATCGAGGTTATTGTATGAATAGTAAGCCGACGCTCTGGGGGGAAGTTGATGAACAAGGACGCCTGGTATTCCCACCGGAAATGGCGGCGCAGTTTGGACTCCGGCCTGGGGCAAAGTTCCGTCTGGAAAACGGCGGCAACCGCCTGCAAATGCACCGCCCCGTCACTCAACTGACCAAGGTCTACATCGAGCCGACCGACCAGTGTAACATCGCCTGCCGCACCTGTATTCGCAACGGCTGGGATGAAAGCCTGGGCCGCATGACCGAAGAAACCTTTGACAGCATTCTGGAAGGGATGCAGCAGCTGTCGCCCATGCCGACCGTTTTCTTTGGGGGCTTAGGTGAACCGTTGTTCCACCAACAAACCGTTGCCTGGATCGCCCGCGCCAAAGCCATTGGCGCTCAAGTAGAACTGATCACCAACGGCACCATGCTCACCGAAAAACGCTCCCGCCAGCTCATCGAATCCGGGTTGGACGTCATTTGGGTATCCATTGACGGCGCGACGCCAGAAAGCTACGCGGACGTCCGACTTGGGGCACAACTGCCCAAAGTGGTGGAAAATTTGTCTCGTTTCCGCAAGATGCGGCCCGGCGGCCATTACCCCCGCCCCGAAATTGGCATTGCCTTTGTCGCCATGGCACGCAACATTGATGATCTACCGGAGGTGCTGCGGCTCGGCCGTTCTCTGGGCGCTAAATACTTCTCGGTGAGCAATGTGCTGCCCTACACGGCCAACATGCAGCCGGAAATGCTCTACACGCGCACCTTGCGCGACGTCACCTACATGTCGTCGCCCACCCATGCCAAACTCAGCCTGCCGCGTATAGACATTAACGAAAAGACCCGCGACGCTTTCCTGCAAGCCCTGCAAAGCGGCTACAACGTGAACTTTGCCGGCAACAGCCTGGGAGGCGCTACGGACGTGTGCAATTTTATCGAAAGCGGTACCATGTCGATTGGTTGGGATGGTGGTGTTAGCCCCTGCTGGCCTCTCATGCACACCCACACCAGCTATCTGCACGGCAAACCGCACGTATCCCGGCGGCACGTCGTGGGCAATGTCAACGAACAGAGCCTGCCCGACATCTGGCTGGATGACGAATACCTGGCTTACCGCCAAAAAGTGCAAAGTTTTGGTTTTGCTCCCTGTACGTTCTGCGGCGGCTGCGAAATGTCGGAAGCCAATGAAGAAGATTGTTTTGGTAATGAGTTCCCAGCCTGTGGCGGCTGTCTCTGGGCACAGGGTGTTATTCAATGCCCTTAAATAATTTACCCAAAAACCGCGGAAGGCGCGGAGATGCGGAGAAATCTCTATTTATCTCCGTTCCTCTGTGTTCTCCGCGATGAAATTCAGGATAAGTATTAAATCACACAAATCTGGAGGTTTTTAATTATGTTATCTATTAAAGTTTTAGGTCCGGGCTGCGCTAACTGCCAAAAAGTGGAAGCGGCTGCTAAAAGCGCCGTCGCCAGCATGGGCGTCGAGGCTGAAATTGTCAAAGTAACCGATTACGGTCAAATCATGTCATACAATATTTTGTCGACGCCGGGGCTGGTGATTAACGAGAAACTGGTGGCGGCCGGCCGTATTCCCAAAGACTCTGAAGTGATGACGTGGATTGCTGACGCAATGTCGGTAAATTAACGGCCGTTTTCAGGCAAAAACGTTCGTGGTAACGGCTCCAGATGCTCAACCGCTGAAGTCGCTGCCACGAACCCTTTGTCAAAAGATAATTTAAATGGGGGAGTCATTCATGAGAACAGGTAGTTTAGCCGAAAAACAGATAACCATTATTGGCGTAGGCAATATCGGCCGTATTTTGATCACACGGCTGCTGGCGGCGGGTGTACCCGCTGCCCATATCGTGGTATGTGACGCAGACACAATCAGGGGGCAGGCTGCTGCGGCTGAATTTGACGTGAGGGCCGTGCCTCTGCCGGATGAAGCGGCCTGTACAGCTGACCTGATCCTTCTTTCTCCTTCACCCAAGGCCGTGCCCGCCTTGCTGCAAAGCATAGCGTCTCATCTCCACCACGGGCAGGTGGTTGTTTCTTTTGCGGCCATGATTTCCCTGGCACGGCTGGAAGCCATCGCGCCGCCCGGCGTGGCCGTGGTGCGCATCATGCCCAACGCCCCCTCCCTTGTGGGCGCGGGCATGAATCCGGTGGTGTATGGCAAAACGGCCACGACAGAAGCCAGAGAACTGGGTGCGGCCGTTCTCGCCATCCTGGGAGAGACCATTACCGTGCAGGACGAACAAATCAACTGGTGCGTCGGCCTCAGCGGCGCGGCCATGCGCTCCCTGCTGCCGGTATTGGAAGGGATGACACAGGCGGGCATGGATGCAGGTTTATCTTCGAGTGACGCTCGGCAAGTGGCCGCCCAAGTAATGCGTGGCACGACCGCCCTGGCCTTGGAAACAGACTGTTCCTTTGCCGATCTCAAAGCCTTAACGCCCATGCAAACGGTGGATGAAACGGCCGTTGCCCAACTCTTTTACCAGGCTGCTTTAGAGGCTAAAGAAAAAATGGACGCCATGCAGCAAAAGATAGAGGAAGGTTCATGAGTACGGATTACCTCAGTTATCATCAACATCTCGAAGAACGGCTGGGTCAATTGGGGCGGGAACTGCCCGGTCCGATGGGCGGCTTTGCCCGCCTGCACCGCAAAGCGATGGACGATGGCGTCCTGCCCGGCAAAGTCAAAGAGTTAATGGCACTGGCGATTAGCATCGTTGTCCACTGCGACGGCTGCATTGCCTACCATACCCATGACGCCGTTAAAGCAGGCGCCACCCGCGCCGAATTATTGGATACGGTGGGCGTGGGCATCTTGATGGCTGGTGGGCCGGGTTCGATTTATGCCGCCCATGCCCTGGACGCCATCGAACAGTTTTTGCCATCAGACAGCGAATAGAAAATAGACGCCATGACCCCCTTAACCGACATCGCCCTGGAAAAATCGCACACTATTCTCAGGAGTGAATGCAGCCCTATCGGCCTGATGGCCTCACCCGAAGGCTACCCCCACGTTTGGGCGCGGGACAGCGTAATTACCGCGCTAGGCGCGTTACTGTCGCCGGGCCACGAAATCTGCCTGCGCACCTCGCTGCTGACGCTCGGCGGGCAGCAGTCGGAATTGGGGGCCATTCCCAACAACGTCAGCGTGGCTACCGGCCGTCTGGACCATACCAACGCCGGTTCGGTAGATTCCAATCTGTGGTTTATTCTGGGGCATTTATTCCAGTACCGGGTTTCCGGTGACACCGCCTTTTTGCAGGCGCAGTGGCCGACGCTGGAACAAGCGCTGCTCTGGCTGCGCTACCAGGACTCCAACGGCTGCGGGCTGTTGGAAGTGCATGAAGCGGCCGACTGGGCCGACCTGCTAGCCAACCGCTTTAACATCCTCTATGACAACGTACTGTGGTATGCGGCGCTGCGCGGCATGGCAGAAATGGCGCAGGCATTGGGGTATGACGGCTCCTGTTATGCTGACATGGCCGACGATGTGCGCCATAAGATTCGCATTGTACTCTGGGTGGGGCCGGAAAATGAAGACGAATGGGGACCAGGCTGCCCCGGTCACACGGAATGGACCCATACCTTGAGTCAGGTGGGGCCGGTGCTGGTAAAACGGCCGTTCTTCCTGCCCTATGTCGCCTTTCGTGATTTTGGCGATTATTGCGACGTTTTTGGCAATCTGCTGGCGATTTTGTTTGACGTGGCCTCCCCGGCCCAGGAAAAACGCATCCTCGACTATCTGCACCAGGTGGGCATCGCCGATCCATACCCGGTGCGCGTACTGCATCCGGTTATCCACCCCGGTAACAAAGATTGGCGCGAATATTACCGCAACAACAACCTGAACCTGCCGGAACAGTACCATAACGGCGGCATCTGGCCGTTTGTCGGGGGATTTTACGTGGCGGCTTTGGTCAAAGCGGGACGGCTGGACGAGGCGCGACGGCAGTTGGAAAAACTGGCCCAGGTAAACCAGCAGGGCATCGATGAACCTTGGGAGTTTAACGAATGGTGTCACGGCCGTTCTGGACAACCGATGGGGTATCCGCATCAGGCCTGGTCGGCCGGGATGTATGTGTTTGCGTATCATTGTGTGCGGGAAACGGCCGTACCCCTCTTTTTGTTACCCCCAAGCACCTGACAAACGTCACGATTTTGCATAAATGCGTCATTTTGAGGGCTGCTCCCTTGACGCATTTTGTTTTGTAGATATACTTCAAAAATGTTTGAACTATCTAACGATAACATAGTTGATGTAAATCATCCGCCTGTCCCGATGGAACGGCTCATCGCACAGCTTAAAGCATTGGCGAACCCCAAACGGCTGCAAATGATCCACTTGCTGATGGAAGGGGTTCACTGCAACTGTGAACTGGGCGATGCGCTGGAGATGGCGCCCAACTTGATTTCGCACCACATGAGCATTCTGCGTGACCTGGGGCTGGTGGAAATGGAACGGGATGCCGTAGACGCCCGATGGGTTTATTTTTCCATCAACGAAGCGGCGCTAACCAGACTCAACCAGGATTTCAGCGCGTTTTTTAACCCGGAGCGCATCAAACCGCGCCGTCCCACTTGCGGACCGCAGGGCGCGGTTGTACCCATGAGTGAAATTGCGGTTAGCTGATTTTTTTGCCCAATTAGTTCAAAAATATTTGAAGTAAAAAACCAATACCAAAGGAATGCAACCCACTATGAACGACTCTATTTCTCTTTTCACAACAGTCCCGACAACGGCCGTTAACGAAACAAATATTGCTGACAAAACGGCCGTTATCGAACTCTTCGATCCCCCCATGTGCTGCCCCACCGGGCTGTGCGGCCCGGCCCTGGACCAAACCTTACTGGATGTCAGCGAGATGATCCAAAGCCTACAAACCGAAGGCATTGCAGTCGAACGCTACCAGATGACCAGCCACCCGCATAAATTCATGAACAACAACGATGTCATGCGCCTGGTTCACGAACAACAAATGGCGGCGCTGCCGATAACGGCCGTTCACGGTCAGGTCATTAAAACCGGCGCTTATCCAACCCTGGAAGAACTTCGCACCGCTCTAAACGACTCAGTCACCCAATAAATTTCACCGCAAAGACGCAAGCAGGCAAAGAAAAAACTCTGCGTCTCCGCGCCTCTGCGTTAAATAAGGAAACTATATGAACACCCAATTTATCTTCTTCTCCGGCAAAGGCGGCGTAGGCAAAACCAGCATGGCCTGCGCCACCGCTGTGCGCCACGCTGACGCCGGACAACGCACCCTGATTATTACCACCGACCCGGCGGCCAATTTAGCCGACGTATTTGAACAACCCATCGGCCATCACATGACGCCGCTGACTGGTATCGCCAATCTGTGGGCCATGGAAATTGATCCCGATTCCGCTACCGAAGAGTACAAAGAACGTGCTTTAGCTCCGCTCCGCGCCATCTTCCCCGCGCCTATGGTCGACGTCATTAACGAGCAAATGAGCGGTCCCTGCACCGCCGAAGTGGCCGCTTTCGACCGCTTCACCGACTTCCTGGTGCTGGACAACGCCGCCGATCAGCCGGTGGAGTTTGACGTGATCGTCTTCGACACCGCGCCTACCGGCCACACCATCCGCCTGCTGGAACTGCCCGCCGAATGGGCTAACACCATCAGCGCCGCCGAACAGGGCAGCGGTCAGACCTGCATCGGGCCAGCCGCCGCTATTCAGAGCGCCAAATTCAAATACGAACGCGCCCTGGCGATTTTGCGCGACCCGGCGCAGACCCGCTTTACCTTCGTGCTGCATCCGGAAGCCATCGCCATTCATGAAACGCGGCGAGCCATCGACGAACTGGGCAAACTGGAAATCCACACCCACGAACTGATCATCAACGGCATCATTCCGCCAGAAGCCACCGCCAACGCCCTCTTTGCCGCCCGCGCCGAGATGCAGGCGGGCTACCTGAGCCAAATTGAGCGTGACCTGCCCTACGCCGCGCGGCGCATGTTCCTGATGGATGGCGAGATTAAAGGAATCGAGCGGCTGCGTACCGTCGCCGCTCTGCTGCACGGTGAGGAAACGGCGCAGTTTAGCGCCGGCCACACGGCCGTCAACGGTAACACGGCCGTTTCCGCCGCCTTTCAAACTGTCCCATCCATCCGAATTTATGCCGCGCATCACGCCCAACGGCCACCGGCGCACTATTTTCTTTGCCGGTAAAGGGGGTGTGGGCAAGACGGTGGCTTCCTGCGCAACGGCCGTTTGGCTGGCAAATCAGGGTCACAAAACCCTGCTCCTCACCACCGATCCGGCCGCTCACCTGGGCAATGTCCTGGGCGAACCGGTCGGCGACGAACCGGCGCCGCTTGGCGGCCTGCCCAACCTGTGGGCGGTGAAAATTGACCCCAAAGCGATGGGCGAAGTGTACAAAAAGCGCATCCTCGACGACGCCCGCCAGCGCGGCCGTCCCGAAGGCGCCATCAAAGCCATGGCCGAAGAGTTAGACTCCCCCTGCACGGAAGAAATCGCCGCCTTCGACCGTTTCATCGAATTTGCCTCTGATGGGCCGTGGCAGAGTGTCGTTTTTGACACCGCGCCCACCGGCCACACCCTGCGCATGTTGGAACTGCCGATGGACTGGAGCAAGCAGATAGACGTGAAGGCGTTTGCCTCGGTGGATACGGCCGTTGCCGATGACGTCGCCAAGCAGCGTTTCGCCGACGTGATTGACATGATGCGCAGCCCGGAACGCAGCACCTTCGCCTTTGTCATGTACCCGGAATCCACGCCCATCATCGAGGCGTACCGCGCCAGCCAGGAATTGGCCACGCTGGACATTCCCACCGGGCTGGCTGTGGCTAACTTCGTCATTCCCGAGGAGCAGGCCGACACGCCTTTCACGAAATCGCGCCGGGCCATGCAGGCCGGTTACCTGGCCGAAATCCAGGAACGCTTCGACACTCCCGTCCTCACCATTCCGCTGCTGCCGCAGGAGGTACAGGGGTTGACGATGCTGACCGAGTTAGGCGAGCAGATGTATGCGGAACCAGTAATGGCTTAAATTTTTAATCATTGACAAGCGTATTACAATGTAATACGCTTGTTTTGATAAATGATGGACGACATGGAAATCACCATTACCCAACTCATTTGGGATGACTGGAACATTGAGCATATTGCCCGGCACGATGTTGTCCCGGAAGAAGTTGAACGCTCTTTGAGTGACCCTGACGCACTTTTTCTCAAAGCCAAAGAGGGACGGGTGATGGTTTTAGGGCGAACAGAAAAACGTTTGCTAACAATTGTCTTAAACGCTCAGGAAACAAATGGCGTATATTACGTTATCACCGCCCGCGATATGTCGAAGAAAGAGCGTGCTTTATATCGAGCACAAAAGGAAACTGGAGATGAGTAAAGCAACTATACCAACATTCGCATCGGTAAAAGAAGAAGCGGAGTTTTGGGATACACACGACCTCACCGACTACTTGGATGAGTTGGAAATTGTCAGCGGCGGCTATCAACCGGTTCCAGGCGAAGTAAAAACAGTCATGGCAATTCGCGTGGCTCCTTCGCTAAAGGAGCAAATCGAAACGATTGCCCGCAGCTATGATATTCCCGCTTCTTCGTTGGTGAGAATGTGGATCGTGGAAAAAATTCGCTTATTACACAGCGCAGAGAACTAATAATTGGAGTTCTGCAATGCCGATGTATGATTTCCGCTGTAAAAAATGCGGACACCCGTTTACGGTGCGGGCGTCATTCAAAGAGAAAGACGCCGGTTTGCAGCCGGAATGCCCGATGTGCCATGCGATTGAGACGCAGCAGGTATTGACGGCCGGGATTTTTATCGGTCAGGTGGCGGGGGGCAGCAGTGAAAGTCTGCCTTTACCCATGAGCGGCCCATCTTGTGGCTGCGGTTCCGGCGGGTGCGGCTGCGGATGAGCGAGCCAGCCAGTATTCAAATCATCGGTTCGCCGGTGGCCTGCACCGATGGCGTTAAAGAAACCTGGCGCGACCTGGCTGGCTGGATTGGCGGAAAATTGCGGCGGCAGTACGGAACGGCCGTTTCCATCACCTACTACGACCTATTCGACCCCAACTGCCCGCCTCTGTCGCCAGATACTCAACTCCCCCTGGTGCTGGTCAACGGCGACGTTGTCACCAGCGGCGGCAAACTGTCCATGCCTACCATCCGCCGCCATTTGGATGCTCTGGGTGTGCAGCCTCATGTTGACAGAAGCTGATGTCTGGGCTGCGCTCGGCAAAGTCATTCATCCCACCTATGGCATGTCGCTGGTTGGGCTGCAAATGGTGCGGGAAATTCGCCTGTCATCCGAGTGTATTGAAGTGGACCAGGTGATGAATTGTCCTGGCTGCCCGGCTGGGCAGTCCGTTTTGGCCCGCGCACAGCAGGCGTTGGAATCTTTGCTTTGGGCAGACGGAGTACAGGTGGCAGTGTGTTTATTGGCGCAGGTTTGGCAGCCTCCCTGGCAGTCGCTGGCGGATCTGTTTTGACGCAATGGCCGTTATTTGACAGTTTGCCCCACCCCCTTTATGCTTCAATTGAGATTGAATTATTAGACTGGATGATGACACGGAGCAAATGGTATGCTGCCTGAAAACGAAACAGAAATCAAAGAGTTAACGGCCGTTCTCAAAGCCTTAGCCGAACCAAACCGGATGCGCATTTTTGCCGAATTGATGCAAGGTGACACTTGTAACTGTGAATTGCAAGAGCGGCTAGGGTTCGCACGCAATTTACTCTCGCACCATTTCCGCATTTTAGAGAAGTTGGTCTGGTACACTCCCGGCGAGACCAGATAGACGGCCGTTGGATTTACTACAGCGTAGACCGCACGGCGGCTGCTCGCTGGCACGCTTGGTTCAACCACTTTTTAGACCCGGCCCGCATTCAGGAACGCCGGTCTGCGGTCCGGAAGGTCAGCTCGTTACACCAGAGCAGATTACCGCATCAACCGCTGCCTGATCCCAATTCTAATCCAATTTATTGAGTACGCTTAGCCTTCCCGCAGCCGGAGGGTTTACAATGCTTCCTGCGAGGTGATCTATGCTGATAAAAGAATTTGCTCAGCGGACGAACCTGCCAACCAAAACGATTCGTTATTACGAAGAAATCGGCCTGCTGCCATTGCCCAGGCGACTGGAAAATGGCTATCGTGATTACGATGAAACAGATGTGGCCCGTGCCAGGTTGGTGGCCGGGGCACGCCGGCTTGATTTTTCGCTCGACGATATTCAAGAAATCCTCGATCTGCGCGATCGTGCAAATGCGCCCTGCCGTGTGGTCCTAGACTTGTTAGCAGAAAAAGCAGACGAAATTAGCCAGCGCATAGCCGAATTGCAGCGCATGGAAGCAGAACTGCGTGAACTGCGCCAACTTGGTGAAACCTTCCCCACGGATGATGTCGATGGCAAAAACTGTGTCTGCCACCTCGTCAGCGAACAATCAGAAAATAGCTAAAAAAGAATATCCCTCTTGACATTCCAGCGACTGGAAGGTGTATCCTCTAAGCCGACGTTGCCAAAACAAGAAATCAAAATCACATTTTCATGAGGATACACCTATGGATGAACGGATTGTTACCCGCACCAATTTAACCTGCCCTGAATGCAGCTTTGTCGTTGAATTAGATATTCCGTTGGATTATTGACTGGCCTTTCACACGTGTACCAGTTGTGGTACCCGATTACGGCCGTTACCCGGCGACTGTTGTGTCTTTTGTTCCTATGGTGATCACCATTGCATCAGCAAACAAAGAGAGGCGTTACCGCGGGGCGAAACATGAACAAATTTGACCTGGTCGTTATTATTGCGGGACAAGGTGGGCTGCCTTCCGCCGCACTAGCTGCCCGGCTGGGAGCCAACGTAGAGACCAGGACAAAACGGGGGCAAATTCATAAGCCTACAGCAAAAAGGTTGTGGTGTACTTGTGTTTCTTGACAGAATCAGAGGCGAGATCGGTTTGTCTCGAAATGTTCTTTGTAATTGTTCGTCTTTGATTGCCCCCACTTTGTCCTGGCCTCCAATTAGATGCGTGCATCCAAACGATTCAGGCTATGAAAGGAATTTTGGAACAAACGCTTAACTGCGAATGTGACACCCTCGAAGATTGGGGTGCTGGCATAGGTGACGGGGTAAATTTGAATTGTTAGCTCTGATATAACCCATGCCACTGGCGGAGCAACTAAATCAGAGCAGGCACTTGATTCATTTCGCTCATCCCGTGCCCCGCCGTAACATCTCAGCAAGTTCATCCGGCATCTCTGTGGCCTCAATTGACTGCGCTGCTTTTTCCACATTATATGGCACGCGAATGAACTCAACGGATAACACTTTTTCCTCAGCAGACAGCACCAGATAACAAGCACGCGGATCATTGTCTTTTGGCTTACCCACGCTGCCGGCGTTAATAACGTGACGACCGCTGCCCAAGACGCGATGATATGGCAGGTGGGTGTGACCACAAACCAGCACATCCGCTTCGACCAAATCCAGCAGTCGTTCTAGACTGGCTTCTGGCCGGTCTTCATATAAGTATTCGTTTATCTTGCGCGGGCTACCATGTACTAGCACCACTTTCAAATTACCTAACTGAAGCGGTATATTATCGACCAGTCTCCGCAAATATGCTTTGTTTTCAGTCGATGTGTGTGCGTTTGACCAGGCAATCGAACGCTCACCTAATGCTTTAGCTTCTGGTGTTTTATAGGCACAACCGCAATCATCGCTGTCTTGCCCAACACCCAAATCATAGTTGCCCATAATGGTGGGAATGTTCTGTTCGCGGATACTAGAGATGACTTCATTGGGAAAAGTGCCGTAACCCACTAAATCACCCAGACAGTAAAGGTTGTATAGTCCACGCACTTTCATGTCAGCAAAAACTGCTTCCAAAGCCGGTAAATTGGCATGAATATCACCAAAGATAGTTATCTGGTTCATTTATGCCAGTATCCCCCGTCCGTCAATGTAAACACCATTTTCAAGTAGATACCCCTGTATCGTTTCATCAATGATGTCTCGTATCTCCCTGAATTTCGCCAGTTTGGCTTCCGCATCGCCTTCAAAGGCGGCCGGATCTTCCAGCCCCCAATGAATATGTCTGTCTTGTGCATCGAGCCAGACACGGGGGCAATTTTTCTCGGCGTGGTCACAGACGGTAACCACAATGCCGAAATATTGTTTGCCCAGATATTTACGAATACTGTCAGAGGTTTGATGGTTGATGGAGATCCCTTTTTCCGCCATCACTTGGATAGCCAGCGGGTTGATCCCTTGGGGATCCATGCCTGCGCTATGGACTTCATATTTGTCGCCGGCATAATGACGCAAGAACCCCTCTGCCATCTGGCTTCGCGCAGAGTTGCCTGTGCAGAGAAACAATACTTTAGGTTTATTTTCATTCATCGTGATCACTCCTTGTTATGGTTGCTGGCGATCCAGCATCAAACGCAGGTAGCTAATACGAGTAGTTAGCTCCCGCGCCGTTTGCATGAACGCTTGAAATTGTTCTTCTTCAGTTCCTTTCACCGCAGCCGGGTCTGGAAAGCTCCAGTGTATCTGCCGTGGGTCATCGGGGAAGACCGGACAAACCTCGCGTACTTGATCACAGACGGTGATAACGTAGTCAAAGGTCTGGCCGACAAACTCATCCAAATGTTTGGATCGTTGTTGGTTCATATCAATTTTTATGTCTGCTGCAACACGAACAGCTAATGGGTGAACTTGCCCCGGTTCACTGCCTGCACTGAACACTTCCACCGAAGCCCCGCCGTTGGCTCGTAAAATACCTTCTGCCAGTTGGGAACGGGCGCTGTTGTGGGTGCAGAGAAAGAGGATGCGAAAACGGCCGTTTTTCCGTCCCCTCTTCTTCATGATTGGTAACAGGTGGATGAAGCTGGTTAGCACCTAGTTGTTCCACGCAGGCCAGCGCGGGGTGGAGCGTTTGACCACTTTCCAAATAAAGTGTGCGTAAGTGGTCTAAATCCAAACTGTAGTAAACGTCACGCCCGTCCGCACTGCTGCGCCGCTCATGGACGATATGTCCTTCTCTCAGCAGGCGCAGGTGATATGAAATCAAGTTTTGCGGCCGTTGCAGCCGTTCTACCAACTCTTGGACACGCCTGTCGCTCTCTGCCAATACTTCCAGTAAATGCCAGCGCACATCATGAGCCAGCAGTTTAAGAAAATCGAGGGAAATGTTTGTAAAATGGGTCATGGTAATCATGCCAATTGAAATTACATCAATATATATTGATGTAATTATACACAAAAGAATCCCACTAACAAGTTTTCTCTCAAAAACCTAGCTTTCTATTTTACCTTTGAGCATTTACACAAAATTGAGGGGTAGGGCACTCTCGTTTTTATGGCTTAGCGGACATTTACGGACGTTTCTGGGAGATACCCATAATCGGGGAAATTGCTAGGGTCGGCGTTATGGTTGCCGTTGTGGACAGGTTATAGACACTGGTAAATCGAGGATGAGTATCTTTACAACAGGTCGTTTTCTTTGGCAATGGCGACGGCTTCGTACCGTCCGCGAGCACCCAGCTTGGCGTAAATGCGCTTGAGGTGAGTCTTCACGGTATTGGCGGAGATAAAGAGCTGCGCCCCGATTTCAGCCATGGTCAACTCACTGTCCAGCCAGCGCAGTACGTCCAGTTCGCGATCCGTAAGCGGCTCCGGCAAGGTGTCGGAAATCGTTTCATGCACAGTGGGCGCTTGCGCCAGCAGCGACTGAGCCAGGGCTGCTTCTTGGGGAAAGTCGGCGGCGACGTCGCTGATTTTTTGCAGAATGGGAACGGCCGTTTCCCATCTTTCTTGTTCTACCTGCACCTGCGCCGCACCCAACTGCGCCCGCAAGACATAGGTCGGGCTGCCAGCCAGCTCACTCAGGCGAGCCGCCTCTGCGAACTGCACCTGCGCCGCATCCAGTTCCCCGGCCAGCCGATATGCTTCAGCCAGACCAAAAACCGCCGCCAGTTGGCGTGGCAGAGAATTTGGCGTTGGCGGTGTGGGCAGCTGCGCCAATAGTTCCTGCGAAAGCGCAATCGCCTGCGCACTGTCCTGCTGATGGCGAGCCAGATGAATCTGAATCACCAACAGCTCCTGCGCCAGGTCAGGATCGGCAGCGGCCGTTTGCGCCAGAACTAGCAGACGCGCCTCAACTTCGTCCAACTGCCCGGATTCCAGCAGCACCCACAACTGCCTGATTGCCAATCGGGGGTGGCTGGCTAATACTGCTTCAGGTAGTTGGTCCAGCCAACCCAAAATTTGGCCGGGCGTCGCGTGGCGCAGCAGCGCTTCCGAGGCAAGCAGATCTGCTGCCTGTTCCGGGTTTCCGGCGGCCAGGCTGTGTGTAATGGCCGCATCTAGCCTGTTATGGGCGGCAAACCACTCACTGGCTCGTTGGTGGACAACGGCGACCGTCTCCGGCAGCTGTTGGGTTAACCGGCTGCGTAATAAATCAGCAAAAAGATGATGATAGCGATAGGTTTCCCGCCGATTGTCCAACGGTATCAGGAACACGTTTTCCTGCTCCAGCGTTTGCAATATCACCTGCATGTCGGCGCGGGGATAACCGGTAACGGCCGCACACAGGTCGGCGTTTAGCTCTTCAAGGAGAGAGGTGCGCAGTAAAAATGTCTGACGGTCGGCAGATTGCTGCTGCAATACTTCGCTGAGCAGGTAGTCGAGGATGTAACGATCCTCTCCGGCAAAGTCGGTGATGAACTGGTGGCGGTTGCTTGCGGATAGCTGTTTCAGGGAGAGCGCGGCCAGTTGCAAACCGGCGACCCAGCCTTCGGTGCGGGCAGTTAAGGCGAGCAAATCGGTGGATGGCAGATTGAGTTGGTGGCGCTGGTTGAGGAAAACGGCCGTTTCTTCCGGCGAGAACATCAAATCCTGTGCCCGAATCTCATTTATTTCGCCCCGCGCCCGCAGGCGGGCCAGCGGCAGTGGCGGATCGGCGCGGGTGGTGATAACCAGGTGCATCTGTGGTGGCAGGTGTTCCAGCAGAAAGGTGAGTGCCCGAGCAACGGCTGGCGCATTGACAACGTGGTAATCGTCCAAAACGAGGGCAAATTCCTGCGGGATGGCGGTAATTTCGTTGAGCAGGGTTGTCAGGATGGTTTCGGTTGGTGGTGGCTGTGGCGATTCGAGCATCCCGGACACTCGTTTCCCGATCTCTGGGGAGAGCGTTTGCAACGCAGCGATGAAGTAAGTTAGAAAGCGGGTGAGTTCACTGTCCCGTTCGTCTAATGATAGCCAGGCAAACGGCCGTTTACCCCCAGCAATCCATTCACTGACCAACGTCGTCTTGCCAAAACCGGCCGGAGCGGAGATAAGGGTCAGTTTGCAGCGTGTAATCCCTGGTTGAGCTTTTCAATGAGGTGAGGACGGGGGACGAGAGACGGCCGTAACCGAGGCACATACAATTTCGTTTGTAACAAGTCGCCAGACATAGGGACATTATAACGGATAGGTTGCCGGTTAGGCTAGAGAGTTTGAGGGGCAACGGCCGTTGCCCCTCAAACTACAATTTACCCTTCTCTACTCGATTCAACTGAAAACTTAACTTCTTTCTCAAGCGTAAACCGCAGCGTCCGTCGCCACGCCTTATTACCCAAATGAAACTGATTTTCTCCAGCAAAAATATTGCCAACCTGCTCAAAATCCGCTTTTGTTACCAATCTGATGCCAACATTTATTTTAGGCACTTAAAGTGAAGCCTTCTGCTTCCGGTTTTTCCGCCTCCGCGCTTGGGCTTTGGCGCAACAAAACAATCCCCAGCCATGCGAACCATACGATCTGACCCAGCCCAAAAATGGCCGCTCCTATCTCGCCGAGAGGCGGGATAGCCGAGAGGATGCCTGCCACACCGAGTACCAGGCCAAGGTAGTTCAGTAATTTGGGAAACGCTTCTGCCCGCAGAGCTGCCCAACTTACCAACAGAAGCCATAAACCACCTACAAATTCATTCCCGCCGCCTAATCCTTCAAACACAGACTCAATAGCCAACCACACTGTGGCAGCTTGAGTCGGGTCTTGGCCATACAGATTGATGACAGAGTCCATACCGATGTTAAAGATCATGCCGCTGGCAATGATCAGACCTGCCCAAATAAACCCAAGGACGGCAGCTGTCTGCATCATTGCCAGGGAGCCAGCCTTCAAACGCTTGTAAAGCGCCAGCGCCAGGACAACCATAAAGACGCCCCATAGCACATAGACGATTAGGTGCAACATGTACGTGATAGTTTGATTATCCATGAGAAAAGCCACCTTCTCGACAGGATCAACGACGCTAGAATAGTCCGCTACCAGTTTGAAGCCCACAATACCCAACACGTATGCTGCTGCCATGTACAGGGCGGCAATGCCGCCCATCTTCTGAAAGTTTTTCATTATTATCTCCTTGTTTTTTGAACGATATTGATACGATTCGTTGAATGGAACCTGGTAAATAGCAGTGACGAGATAAACCTCAGAGGTTTATCCTCAACTCGCATAATACCTCCTTACACCTGGTATCAGCGCAAAGAGCAGAATTAACAAGCCCAGAACGGCCGTTACATAGGTGATCGGGAAGAAGCCGATGAGCCACCCTTCATAGAGTAACCACAGGGCGATAATCGCCACCAGGATCAGGGTGGCTGTCCAGGCCCAGTAGTGTTTGCTCCACTGCAGCAGCGCGTTGACCCGCACCCAATTCGGGCGGGCTACCAGGGCAAAAGCCAACAGCAATGGAAATAGCCCCATGACAACGATCAGAAATAGGCCCGGTAGAATGAAATTGGGCACAGGCAGAAGTGGTAAAATGGTAGCTACGCCGAGACGCTCACCGCTGGGGTCAATTAACATCAAAATACCCCCGGCAAAACCTCCCAGGGCCAGAAACAGTAAAAAGAAAACCAGGGGCCAAACCATAAATGGACGTCGCATGTCGTACTCCTTTGAATAAGTTAATCAGCTATTCAGCTGATTTGTCTGTCAATCACTCCGTATTCGGCGCGCCAGCTTGTTCAGGGTCAAGTT
Source organism: uncultured Chloroflexia bacterium (assembly GCA_963701435.1). Taxonomy (GTDB): domain Bacteria; phylum Chloroflexota; class Anaerolineae; order Promineifilales; family Promineifilaceae; genus JAACFF01. Next base: position 76,998 of record CAVPAL010000011.1, read on the forward strand.
GATTGACTGAGATCAGCGGCAGGCCTAAATCGCGAATTTTCTTTAGTAAGCCGTGTAGGGCAGCTTGATCCATATTCTTGCCGTTGAGCGTTGTGGCGCCATCGTTTTCATGGACACAGGTCAATCCCTCAAACCAATCGGCCCAACTCGCATCGAGATGCCCCTTCAGCTTGATTTCATAGCTTTTACCAATTAGTTCGTTGGGGATTTCAACCATTACGCACCTCGATCAACCCGGCCCAATGGCAGCAGCGGCCATAATGATTGTGATAACGGCCGTTACGCCCCATAAAGCAAGAAAAATGGCGGCGACTTTTAGCGATTGCGGCGTCCCGATGCGGATGCCGCGGCGCTGCATTACCATACGGACCACGATTCCCCGCCCGGCAAAGTATAGATACATGCCGCCGCCAACTAATCCGAAATAGACCCAGTTGGGGTTATTCAACAGCAAAAGTAAACCGGCAAGTGGCAATGTCCAGAGAACGGCCGTATCCCAAACAGCTTCCCCGCGTACATCGGCATAAAAAGCTGGATCAACATCGGCTTGCGGTTCGGTCAGACCCAATCGGGCAGCCGTCTGCGGCCAAATGGCGCTGATAACCTGCCCCAAATAACCGATGGAAGAAATGATGAAAAGTATTACTCCCCAGACGATGTTCATTTTCGTTCCTCAGTAAATCGAATTGGCAATTCGATCTGCGATTTACCAGATCGCACTACAGTTTTTTGACCGTATGTACAATGTTATTTGCGAGAAAGGAGATAATGTTTGCATTTCAATTTCTCACTCAACCAGAACAGTTAAAATCTCGCGCATGTGGTTATAAGGCAATGAAAAGTGACCTTCGTCTTCAAGGAAAGTAGCCGTACAATTAGGAATCGCCTCAGCAACATAATGGCCTACTGAAACGGGAACATTGTTATCATTTCCCCCATGCCACAAATGCACTTCCCCTTGAATATCCTGCAGGCGGAATCCCCACGAGCGGGTATACAGTGTGGCTTCATGCTGAACACCAGCAATGCCTGCCCGAAATGCTTCCCGCCAACTGCCAAGGCTCATCTGTAAAAGTGCGGGTTGGTTTTCTAGTAGGGGTATGAGTCCCATCTATGCAGAGATTCCGGGTGTAGTTAACATAATCTACTTGATAGAATTAGCCGGATCACCTGGGTATAAAACGGCCGTTTCTCATCAGAGTAAAGTATTTATCAAATCAAATTTCGTTCACTTCCTATCACCTTAATTTGAAAATCCCCATAAAAACAGTACACTATTTTGGGATTTCGGCTTACATGGCAGATGGGGCATTGAAAGTTTTGAAAACATAGTTGACTTCCCAATTTAAACGACATCATTTTAATACGTAAGCGACACCCATTTTGACGTGTTGCAAATGCATGGAATCTGAAAAACATACATGTCTCACCTATTAAAGACCAAGCTATACCCGCCACCAGTGACATCGGAGTTAGTGTCCCGTGGGGAGCTTCTGGAGCGATTGGAAAGAAATGGGGAAAAACGGCCGTTTACACTCATCTCCGCCCCGGCTGGTTTTGGCAAGAGTGTGCTGGCCAGCATGTGGCTGGAATCCTGCCACTGCCCCAGCGCCTGGGTCTCCC
>CAVPAL010000012.1:0-6293 GCA_963701435.1 uncultured Chloroflexia bacterium
GTTTTGGATCCGGGGGAACAGGCTTTGGATCGAGATTTTGGTTGGGATTACGTCGATTAGGGCGAGAGTTAACCGGATTGCTGCCATGGGTGTCGGTGGAATGGATGGTCGGTGTAACTTGCTAAAGGATTTCACGTTCTCACAGATGTGAACCGTAAAGACAGAAAACGAAAAAATGGCGTTTCTAATGTCATTCAAACAGGGAAGAATTCTACGCGCTTGAATGCAGGCAAGGGTAACTAAATCAAAGCTACTCGCTAACCACCTGCCTGCATTTAGTTTCAGTTGTACCAATCAACTATTCAACGGAATTCGGAAGGGGAAACTTTCGTACTGCTCAGGATTGAGGAAATTGTTCGAATAGAGATTTGCAGCCAGTCTCATAAAAATAATTGCGGTAAATGCTATAAAGCCCGTATTGTCTTACTCCCAGCCATTGAAATGATGGGTCCTAAAAGCACGGCCTGGAAGCTTTGGGCCATGGAACCTCCGCTGGCGACATAAATCCCCTCGGGACTTAATGCACGCCGGTAATCTGAAAGCGGATGATAGCCGTTGGCAGCAAGTATCAGGTCATATTCCTTCCCATTTTGGGTGAAATCTTCCTGAGTGTAATAAATGACATAGTCCGCACCAAGAGAGCGCACCATATCGGTATTCCTCGAGCTGCACACGGCCGTTACTTCAGCCCCGAAGGATTTGGCGATCTGCACCGCATACGACCCCACACCACCAGACGCGCCATTGATCAAAACCTTTTGTCCTGGCTGAATCTTTCCTTTATCGCGCAGGGCCTGCAGGGCGACGACGGCCGATTCAGGGACGGCCGCTGCTTGCTCGAAGGTCAAATTGGCCGGTTTCAGGGCTACTGCATTTTCAGGAACAGCGACATATTCGGCAAAAGCGCCCCAACCGGCCACGGATAAGTCCCCATATACTTCATCACCTGGCTGAAACTGAGTGACGTTTCCGCCAACCGCTTCAACCCGCCCCGCCATTTCTTTGCCGGGAATCGTGTTTTTTGGTTTTTGCAGCCCGGTAGCAAAGCGGGTCGTGAGGATCATTCTTCAAATCAGGCTCATAGCCTACCCAGTAGCCGCTCATTACATCGTCTGCATCCACATCATCAATTGAAGTGTACGTATTGTTCAGCTCGAGCGGCAGCAGAATCTCCTCCTCGATATATTGCCAATGGCTATATCCCACCACTTTTTCAATGAGTACTGTGTAACATAAGTTTTTTATATTTCACAACGAGGGCTGAGCTTGTCCGTCGAAGCCCGGCATAGGCCACCCTTCGACAGGCTCAGGGTTCGTTCTGAAAAATGGGAATTATTTATGTTACAGTGTAATAACTTATGGGATCTCCAAGACCCTCTTTGCAAGAATGGTTAATAGGGCTCCAAGAATGAGATAGATCAAATGAACACTGGTTCGAATCCACCAAGAGTAATTCGATAAATCCATTTTAACAGCTCTTCCAACCACAACTCCAACGCCAAGTATAAAAAACCAGGGCGTAAAGAAAAATGTCACAGATCTTCTTAACGCCATGGTCACTAAATCATGAAAGGCACCAGAAATCACAAATGTCATGATGAGCGCAATCGCCATTGGCAATAACCGTTGCAAGGGTGAATAGACATATTTCCCTAATCCATAGCCCCAAATAGGATTCCAATATTGCCAAAACTTAGCAAAAGATGATGCCCCAAAAGAGCGTCGCAGCATATTTTGCAATGAATTGGAATCGCCCAGGGGGACACCATTTCGCTGTTCAACATACTCGGCAAGTGTTACCATCGACCACTGTTGTCGCCTATTAGGGTTAAGTTTGTTTTGATTATTATTCATTTTATGAAGCACCTTTTAGGCAGATTTGAGAGCGCGTTTTTTCCACGCTTCGGATTTTTATCCGGCAACGAATCAAATTCGGAAGGGATAACTTTCATACTGTTCTGGTGTGAGGTTGAGGACATTATTTGTATTAATATGATGTCCGTCCTTTTTGCCACATTTTACGCATCATCTTGGTATTTTCAACATACTTTCCGCAGTTTACTTGATTGACTCCGCTAAATAGTGTAGCCAACTGTATAAAATGCTGGTGGTTCACCTGCTTCATGTTCTATTCCCCGTGATGACAACTACGCCGTAACCTTGTTATAAATAACAGGCATTTGTCCCTGCCACTTCTGCCAGATGTCATCTTCCGTGATCAACTCTGCCATAAAGTATCCCACGTTGATGCGACTGGTCTGCCCCGCATCAAAAATTGCGCTGCGAATGGGCGATGGATACACGTCATATGGGGTAACTTCGTCCTCATCAATCAAATTGTCTGGCCGAACCGCAGCCCACTCAATCAGCTTATCATTTTGACCGATCTTGCTTCTGAGAAAGTCTGCCGCCTGCTCATTATCACTATGAGGGGGCAACAGTAGGCGCAACAGACCTACAACAAATTTTTCAGCAAAGGAAATGGGTTCATTGAGATCACGGTTGCGGTTACCCGTGGTATTCATCAGCACAAATTTAGTTGGCTTTTCAGGTCTGTTTGCCTGAATGGCCTCACATAAGCGGCGAGTCGCATCAGTAACGAGTTTTCGCGGATGGCCGTACATACCCTTAAAGGTCATGTTGTGTCCTAGGCATGAGACTACTGCATCACATCCTTTCGTATGCTTGGCTAATTCCGCATCACTTAAATCAAGAACGTTGGCCTGAATCACAGTCAAGTTGTCATGATTCTTGACGGCTGTGGGCAGTTTGTCAGGTGAGCGAACAATTACTTTCACAAGTTGTCCACGATTAAGAAGTTCTTCTGTGAGCAACCGACCCGTCGCTCCAGTTGCACCTACAATTAAATAATTCATGTTATTCTACTCGTATGATATGTAGCAACGCATCAATATTTATCTGACTAGCTGACAGCGGTCTGGCTAACAGGCTGACCGACTGACTGGCTAACTGGCTGGCGCAGCATAATGATGCCCAAGCCAGGCAAACCAGACGATTTGGGTCAGGCCGAAGATGCTGGCGCTGATTTCGCTGAGGGCGGGCACGACGCTGACCACGCCGGCGGCGCCGACAATGAAGCCCAGGTAGTTGAAGGCGCGGGCAGACGGCCGCTGCGCAGGCCGGCCACGCTCAGCAGCAGCACCCAAATGCCGCCGACCACTTCCACACCGCCGCCCAGGCCGTTGAAGACAGACTCAATTGCCAGCCAGACGGTGGCCGCCTGTTCCGGGTTAGTGGCGTGCAGAGTCACGACCGTTTCCATCCCCACGTTGTAAATCATGCCGCTGGCAATCACCAGCACTGCCCAGATAATGCCAAAGGCGGTGGCCGTGCGGGCCAGGGCCGAGCGTTTGCCGTCTAATCGTTCATGCAGCGCCAGACGAAAGCACCACCAGCGAAGCCCCCCATGCCACGTACACAATCAGCATCAGAGCGGTAAGCACCCCCTGATTCTCACGAATCGCCGTGATCTTTTCTAGCGGGTCTGTACTGCCCCCCACGTTTACAACAGCGATAAAGCCGATAAAGCCAATGATGTATGCCAATGCTTCGTACAATGCGGCCGCGCCGCCCCACTTCTGTAATTTACTCATGTTTCCATCTCCTTATCTGTTTATGATTGATGAATAAAATTCTTGCAGCCGCGGATTCCAATCCGCGTTTTTGCGCGCTAAGAAAGCGCGGCTACGGAGTTACGGGATTTACTGAAATCAGCGTCAGTCCCAGGTTGTTGATCTTCTTCAGCACGCCGTGCAAAGCTGCCTGGTCGCGGATGGGGCCGGTGAGAACGGTACGGCCGTTTACCGTGCGGCTGATGGTGAAACCTTCAAACCACTCCTGCCAGCGATCATCCAAATGACCTTCGATTTCAATTTCGTACTGGCTGTGTTTGCCTGTGCTGTCGTTCATCATGCCTCCAGCATACGGCAGGCGGCACCATAAATCCCCACAGGAAACTGTAGTTGTGGTGGGTAAAAAACTGTAGGTTTGGGGGAGAAAAACTGTAGGTGCTCGTTCAGGATTGGACCAATCTTGCGGATTGGTCCAATCTAGCAAGGCTATTAAATGAGGTTGAGTTCGCGCGCTTTGGCAATGGCCAGGGCGCGTTTGCGCACGCCCAGCTTGCTGTAAATGTTTTTATTGTGGTAGAGAACCGTATTGAGGCTGATCACCAGCTGCTCGGCGATCTCTTTATTTTTTAGCCCGGCGGCGATGAGGGCCAAAATTTCCAGCTCGCGCTCGGTGAGGGGGTCGATTAAAGGTTGAGGGCTGGAGGTTGAAGGCTGAATGCCCTGTTCGTCAAAAGCTGCCAGCAATCTGTCGGTGTATTCCCTCAACTTTTCGCCTTCCTCCGGTATCCTTTGCAAAAGCGCCATCATTGGTGGACCTTCATCGACAAAGAGGCGTACGTAGCCCTCTGGAGCAGCCAGCGTGAGGGCGCGTTCCACAAGCGCAAGCGCAGCAGGAACGTCGCCCTGCGCCGCGTGTGCCAGCGCCTTCAGCATTAAGATTTCAATCATGCTGCCTATCCGGTTGCTGGCTTCCGCCGCTTGCAGCAGTCGTGTTAATAAACCGGTGGCTTCATGAACGGCCGTTTCATCCTGCTCGTGCCGATAACGAGCGATGAGCAACCGCGCCAGTGTGATGTGCTCAAATTCGCGCAGGTAGCTGAGCTCGTCGTCCGCAGAAAGCCCTTGCGCATGAGCCCAGGCCAGAGCGTCTTGCAAATTTCCCTGCAAAATCCACACACGCGCTCGCAGCGCCGCCATAGGGCGCGTATCCGGGACAGGATGCCGGAAGTAGAGGCGCCTGGCTTCGTTCAGTATTTCCACAGCACCGTCCAAGTCGCCCTGCGTTATCTTTATCCGAGCCTGGGCACGCGCCCAGTGACGATACCAGGGTGGAAATGCAATCTGCTCGCCCATCTCCTCGCTGCGCAGCAGATGCGATGTGGCGGCTTTCATATCGTCTAGTTCGTGATACAGTTCACTCAATCCCAGGTGGAGAACGGCCGTTTCCGCCAGCTCATCCTCACTCTGTTCCCTCGTCCGCTGTAATGCATGTTCGTAGACGCTTATCGCCTCATGAAGATAACCTTGAGCCAATATAATATCCGCCAGATAAGAGGTAAAACTGATAGCAAAGGGTATATTCCCGACCGTCCACATATCCGACACAGCATCGGAGACCGCCTGGCGGGCCAACGCCAGGTCGCCGCTGGTCCAGTGAGCGAATCCCAGAAGCAAAGCCGAGAGGCCACGCTCAAAATAATCGTCGCCAAATGGAAGATCGAGTGCCCGGCGAGCGTACTTTATCGTGCCTGGTACGTCACCGAGCGCCTGCGCAAGATAGGCTCGGGCATTCGCTATGGTTGTTGGCAGCGCCCGAAACTCTGCTTCGGATGCCACAACCATCTCGCCTGCTGAATCTGGCGATTGTGCATCCAATTCCAGCCATCGTTCCGCATCTTGCAAGCGCACTTCAGCCGCTTCCATCTCGCCGCTGTCCAGCAGCGCCCAGGCGTACTCCGCACTGAGCACGGGGCGCGCCCGGACCAACTTGTCTGGCAGCGCCTTCACCCAACCCAGCCAGGTACCGGACTGATATCGCCTGTCCATTGATCGCCACGCCACTTCAGCCACAGCAGCCGCTCGCTCATAATCTTCAGCAGCTAACGCATGGCGGATGGCTGCGCCTGGCGAACGCTGCTGCGCAAACCAGTCGCTGGCCCTTCGATGCCACGCCGTCACTTGATCGGGCAAGGTGGCGGTGGCGTGTGCTTGCAGCACATCGGCAAACAGGTGGTGATAGCGATACCAGCGCCGTTGATTGTCCAACGGCACGACGAACAGATTGTCACTCTCCAGCCTTTCCAACATCGTTTGGCCGTTCGTCTGTCCGGTGACAGCGTCACACAGCGAACCGCTCAGCCGGTCGAGAATAGAGGTCGCCAGCAAAAAGCTGCGCACGGATTCTGGCTGCTGGGAGAGTGCTTCTTCGACCAGATAATCCAAAACGAAGCGATGACTGCCGGTAAATGTGTTGACAAAGCTGTCCAGGTCGTTACTAGACCGATTTTGCATGGAGAGCGCCGCCATCTGCAAGCCCGCAATCCAGCCTTCGGTGCGATTTTCCAGCGCAGCGATTTGTTCCGGCTGCAAAGTCAGCCCCATCGTCTGCCGCAAAAATTCGGCCGCTTCCGCCTCGGTGAAGCGCAAATCGTCGGCGCGCAGCTCGATAAGCTGGCCGCGCGCCCGCAGCCGCGAAATAGG
>CAVPAL010000013.1:0-18861 GCA_963701435.1 uncultured Chloroflexia bacterium
AATAATGAAAATTGTAGCTCGGTTTGTTAAACCGAGTATCGAATTACCAATCCGATTTACGAAGGAGAACTAAAAATGACTGCATTACTAGAATCACAACAACTATGCAAAAGCTTTGTACTTGGAAATGACAATGAATACACCGTTCTATCTGATGTTGACCTCACGATAGAGTCAGGCGAGTTTGTCGCCGTGATGGGGCCGTCAGGCTCTGGCAAATCGACGCTGCTGTACAACATCAGTGGGTTGGATAGAGCAAAGTCAGGGCGCGTTCTGTTCAACGGTCAGGATATCACCGCCCTTTCTGAGGAAGAATTAGCAAAAGTCCGTCTGACCGGTATGGGCTTTGTTTTCCAGCATATTCACCTGCTGAAGAACCTATCTATCTTTGATAATGTCGTCCTTTCTGCTTATCTGGCACGTGAGGAAAGCCACGATCAGATCGACCAGCGGGCCGAGGCGTTAATGGAACAGGTCGGTATCGCGCATCTTGCCGATAACGACATCACGCAGGCGTCCGGTGGTCAGTTACAACGTGTGGGCATTTGCCGGGCACTGATCAACAACCCTGACATCCTGTTTGGGGATGAACCCACAGGCGCCCTCAATTCAAAGGCCGCTGGCGAGATCATGGATTTACTGACAGAAATCAATAAATCCGGCACAACCATCATGCTGGTGACGCATGATGTCAAAGTGGCGGCAAGGACGGAGCGGGTGCTCTTTATGCTGGATGGACAAATCGTCGCTAAAAAGTACCTGGGTAAACCTGCCGAGAATGGAGCTGAGAGAAAAGAAAGAGAAGAGAGCTTGTCAAGTTGGCTCAATGAGTTGGGGTTCTAAATCTCCATAATGCGGACCTAGAAGTTCAACTTCTCCAAGAAGTTGAACTTCTTTCCATACAGGAAGGTTTTTATCATGGCTACACAATTTTCTGTAAACGACAATATACCCTGGAAAACGCGCTTCTTTACCATCTGGGGTGGACAGGCACTCTCAATTATTGGCAGCCAGCTTGTGCAGTTCGCACTGATCTGGTACCTGACGGTGCAAACAGGCTCAGCGACTGTTCTGGCAACCGCTTCATTGGTTGGGTTACTGCCCAATGTGATCCTGGGTACCTTCATCGGTACCCTTGTCGACCGCTGGGATCGCCGCCGAATTATGCTGGTTTCTGACACCGTTATCATGTTGGTGACAATTGGGCTGGCGGTTTTGTTTGCCTTGGATGGTGTTGAAGTGTGGCAGATCTATGTTGTGATGTTCGTTCGTGCCTTATTCGGATCGTTCCACAGCAATGCCATGACGGCCTCAACATCGCTGATGGTACCGGTTGAGCATCTGACCCGTATTCAAGGGATTAACCAGATGCTCAATGGCGGTCTCAATATCATCTCGGCGCCACTGGGCGCACTGCTTCTCAGCGTACTGCCCATGCAGGAAATTCTGGCTATTGATGTCGTCTCAGCCCTGTTCGCTATCGTGCCTCTGTTATTTATGCGCATTCCACAACCGGAGAGAAACACATATGGCATCACAGAAGATGACGGGCAGGAAACAGTATGGCAGGGCGTCAAATCTGGACTGCGTTATGTGATTGGCTGGCCGGGCCTGTTGATTGTCAGCCTGATGACCGTCGGCATTAACTTCACGATCATCCCTGCCTTTTCACTGATGCCATTGCTGGTAAAGGAATACTTCGGTGGCAGCGCTATCCATCTGAGTTGGGTTGAGTTTGCTATGGGAATCGGCATGTTTGTGGGTGGTGGCGTCCTGGGTGCGTGGGGCGGTTTCAAGCGTAATATCGTGACATCTTTGCTTGGATTAATCGGCATGGGGCTTGGTACGCTGGTTTTTGCGGTAGCACCCTCGACCGCGCTATGGTTGATCGTCATTGGGGCGCTGTTTGTTGGCATCATGACGACGATGACGATGGGGCCATTCTACGCCATGATACAGACGGTTGTTGAACCTGATATGCAGGCGCGGGTGTTCTCGCTGTTGAACAGTGTTGGTTCGGCGATGGTGCCCCTTGGGCTTCTGGTCGCAGGGCCGGTAGCCGACCGGTTTTCTATTCAGGTATGGTTTTTATTTGGCGGGCTGCTCTGCATTCTAATGGCCGTATGCGGGTTGTTTATCCCGGCGGTTATGCAAATCGAATCACAAGACCGTGCCACTGCCATGCTGGGTGATGTTTTACCGGGTCTGGATGCATCATGAGTACGAATGCCTGTTATCACATTATCGTAAACGGCCGTTTAGATGAACGCTGGTTACGCTGGTTTGAAGGTCACACAGTTGATTATCTCGACAATGGAAAAACATTGATCGTGCTGACAGCTGTCGATCAGCCGGCCTTGTTCGGTGTACTCAATCGGATACGTGATCTGGGATTAGAACTGATTTCGGTTCAGAAAGATGATTTAATGATGCCTCATTTGGCGGTCTCCGATCATCCTGAGGGCGAAGTAGAAAAATAGTCGAGGGAAGTGTACTTGCACGGCTCAGTCCGGAGGAAGTTGTCGAATGGCAGGCGGGTAAGGCTAAAGCTAGCGGCGAGAAGATATTCTTCACCTGGCCTCACCACTGTGCAGTTGGAACAAAGCCTCCGAGTCCACGTCACTTGAAAATGTAGGTGCCTATTGCACATTTCTGCGCAAATGTGCAAGGTGAAGTTCATCAGCCATTCACGGAGTAGTTCCTGATCGGCCAATGTGTTGGGGCGAAAACCTAACCGCTGCTAACGACGTAAATCAGTCGCATAAGCACGGCCGTTGCTGTAAGCAGCGTTATCGCCGTCGGGATGGTTGAGGTTGGAAGTGTTGTGGGGGTAACGGCCGTTGGCGTCTGTGACTTTGATGGAAAGACGAGCGTGACTCACGTCTTGAATGCTATCGATATAGAAAGCCATTTCACTGTCCGCGCCTTCAGCGCTAATCTGAAGGATTTCATAACCTACGGGCAGCAGCCACTCACATCATTAGTAAAAATGGTCGAATTGGCGACCGGTTCAGGGCATTCAGGCCCGGCCTGCCATGGCGCATCGGCGGCTCGTTCGCCGCTGGCCTCTATTTTGCAGGCGGCCAGGGCCAATAGAGTGAACAACAGCAACAGGTGGAAAAGCAAAGGTTTGCGATTCACAATTTGTTACCTCATTTTGAGCGCGTTATTTTTCTTGGGTCACTTTGCCGGAATTCGCTGCCAGCCACCACGTATTGCCATCTTTATCCAAGAGACGCACTTCGGTTTGTCCAGAATCGGACCAATCCAAAATGGTGAATTGGCGGGCATCTTTTTCGATCAGGGTAACGGCCGTTAACCCCTCATCGCCCACATCCACGCGAACGATACTGTGCGTCCAGTTTGGGCCGCAGGCATCATCTGCCACCGTCAGCAAAAAGGTTGCCCCATCAGGTGACCAGACGATATTGCCGGATTGGATATTGCTTGCAGATTCAGCAACGACCACACCTTGTTCTTTGTAACTGGCCACATCACGCACGGTAACGACAACTCCTTGGCCATTGAAGCTGGTATATGCCAGTTGCGATTCATCCGGCGCGAGGGCTAAATTCCAGGTCAGACCGCTGGGCAAGATTTCGACCGCACCACCTGATTCAACATCAAAGCGATAAAGATCAGTGGCATTGAGGAAAAGAATGCAGCCATCGCCCAACATTTTATTGGTGTAATAAATGTAACGGCCGTCTGCTGACCATTGTAGTACCGCCGGGAACATATACCCCAGCCCATAACCCCGCCATTCGTCTACCGGTTTCCAGGTCGTTGTACCGTCTTCAATTGTCAAAGCGGTGTAAAATTTTTCGTTTCCCTCGATGATCACCGGTTCTGATTGGCTGACGGTTGCTAACCAACGGCCGTCGGGTGAAGGGAACTGCTCTGCCGTCAGCATCAATTCGGCTGGATTGGGCAGGTTGACATCTGGTTCTGCGTTTTCGATAGGCAGTGTGTAGGCATTATCTTGAGGTAACCAGCAATTGCCAACGGTGTCATCGGGACAGATAACGCGCCACCAGCCGCTGACGGTGCTCATACCGGTGACCTTGGCAGTTTGGCCGCCAAAAATGGTGCCGATTTGCTCGTAACTGTCGTTATCGCCGTTGTACATGGGCACATCTTGCACCGCCAACACATAAGCAACGCCGGTATCGTCCACGCGAATCATGATTTCTGGCAAGGCGAGCAATTCTGCCATGGGAGTAACGCCTAATACCCAACTGCCTTCGGGCAAATCCAGCTTAGCGATTTGTTTGCTAGGCAGATCATACAGGCGTGCGCTGCCGTTGACACTGTAAACCAGTTCGGTCGCGGTCGCCCAATATGGGTCATAACCATCGGCATCGACCAGCGTTTGGCTGCTGCCATCGGCGGCCAACAGCCAAACGCCGGAACCTTCCGGCCCGTTGGCCCAGATTTCCAAAGCCAACCACTGCCCATCGGGACTCCACACGGGCGAAGGAACAAGTGCGCCAAAACGGGCGGGGTCCCAGTCGTGGATTTGTACGGCCGTTTGTGTTTCCAAATCAAACAGTTGCACGGCAAATCGTTCACCCGTTGAGGTCAACCATGACATTTTGGTCCCCACTGGCGACCAGGCCGGGTTAAAGAGGGGGCCGGCAATCATTTTGTTTTGGGCGCTGAAGGTGGTCTGGTCGAAGGTTTGCAGACCGCTGTCGGGATGGTAAAGTCGGCCGGTTAAGTGATCGTCCAGGCCGGTTGCAAACACGTCAAAGGCGCTGCGGTTATAATCGGCTAACATGGCCGGTCGCCCGCTAGACAACTGTGTTTCATCCAGAATGGTTACCTGGCGCGTTGATGTTTGGACGGTGGTGATATGACCGTTGTTGGGGCCATCTACTTCGTTGGGGTCGAGCCAGACACCCACAAACAGGTTGGAGTTGTCTCCCCAGGCCAGATAGTAGGAGAGGTTGACGTCGCCGGCTAACTGCTGCTGATCGCCAGTGTCGTTGTTGATCAACCAGAGTTGGCGTTCGTCGTTCAGGTAGGCAGATTGACGGCCGTCGGGCGAAACTTTGAGGTTGGGGATGGCGGCGGTTTGCGCATCAAGCAGTTGGCGGTGGAAGCCATCGGGCTGAATTTGGTAAATGCCATCGCCGGCAACGCTGTAGATCAGGCCAACGGGAGGGACTACTAAACTTAGATTGGCGTCTGCGAAACGGCCGTCGGTGTACAGAAAAGCGCTCCAGGTATAAACACCGTCTTTTTCAACCACAAACAAAATCGCCTCATCACTGGTCGATTGCCCCCAGCCTGTGCTAAACAGAGCGGCCACCATATTCGTTTCCGGACCAAACATCGTGGCCGGGGGTTGGCCAATTCGCTGCGTCATTTCGTCGTCGCTTAGCCTCGTAAATTGCACGGCCAACGGCGCCGGCAAAGCGCCGTTTTGGAATTCTGCAATCATTTGGTCTGGCGTATACAAGCGCCATTCAGATCGCCAGGCGCCGACAATAATTGGGTCGCTCATGAGCGCCTGCATTTGGGCGTAATCCTGGTTGGTAACGGCCGTTTGCAACTGCGCGATAAAAGCGTCTAAAGCACCTGTTTGTGGTTCAGTCACCACTGGCGCTTCAGTGGCCGCAGGAACTTCCGTGATAGTGGGGACTTGTGTGGCAGCGGCCGTTGCCTGCGGCTGTGTTACTTCCGCGCCTTCGTTTGGCGGCAGGGATTGTCCGCAAGCGGTCAATAAAAATATGAAAGTCAGCAGAAAAACAAAGCGTATTTTGAACATGTTTTTAATTTGGTTTACCCCCAAAATTTTCAAGAATAGTTTTTGTATATGCTTATCAATTCTCGCGTATGGTACTTAATTTGATGCAGCAGCAATTTCGTCTGTTACTTGCCATAGTTCGCCGCTGCGGGCTAATGTCATGTAAACAGCGCGGCGGTCGGCAGATGCACATTCAAAGAGTATGCGTACCAAGGCGTGTAAACCGTTGTTATCCATACCAATGCGGCTCAAGGTGACAATGCCTCCCAATCCAGGATATTCGCTGTGGAACTGTTCACACGCTTGCTGGGGATCAGTGGCGGATAGGTAGTCACGGGCGATGGTCTCGCTAGGCTGCACAAAATAGGCATTGCTGTTGTAAAACAGAAAACGTAGATTATTAGGGAATTCGTTTGCAGTCAGATAATTTTGCAAAAGGATGGGATCAACGGCCGTTGCCGACAAAGTAACATCGTCAGAACCCGGCGCCGTTTCGCCATGTATAATCAGGGCACGGTTAGACAGATATTGCAGGACGGCTTGATAAACGGCCGTTTCCTGCGCAACTTGCCCTTCACTTACCTCCACCACATTCGACGGCGCACCATCCAACGCAATCTGAACAGATCGGTCACTGCTCCCTTTGATTGTCTTGGCTTCAAAGAAAGTGTGGCTAACCAGCATCCCCGCTTCCTGTGCCACACAGTCGGCGACAATCTCCTCGGTGTTGTTCCCGATGGTCCAGGTTTGGCCGGGGCAGTAAAAACGGTCGTCTGTCGCTGCCAGACCGGCGATAGCAATCAGAAAAATCGTCGTCTGTCCATCCTGCCAGGCTGTGCCCAGCCGAATTTCCGGTTCATTCGACGAGTTAGTTTGCCACCTTAGCTGCATCTGCTCCTTTAATCCGGCCATCAGCTCACTGTTGCCGACCAGTTCGCTGAACGCAGCTGCGCCAGCGCGGCTGCTAAAGATGCTGGCCTGAGGATCTACGTCGCCAAACTGATCTAACACCAATGTGGAATGCGTAGGGATGTGGTAGATGACGGCCGCGCCGGCCCAATCGGCAATCGTCTGCGGCTCAGCAAAAAGAACGACTGTCTTTGCATCAATTATTTGCACTTGGGTTGGATCAAGAATAGTTGCGTAACAGCGTGCGTCTTCTGGCGTGATGACACCACGGTTACAATCAGATGGGTCATCTTTTGCACTGAAAACTAAACGATCAGATTCGTTGTCAGGCAGTTGCAAAATCAGGAATAATGCATCATTCTCGGGCAAAATATTAAATGAGGGGCTGTTGCGCAAAATTTCAAGCATAAAATTCTCAAACGCCATAAAATCATCCCCGCACGCTTGCTCTGTTTGCCCAATATCCAGCACCAAAGTCTCATTTGCCACTACATAGCTG
This sequence comes from uncultured Chloroflexia bacterium, assembly GCA_963701435.1. Lineage (GTDB taxonomy): Bacteria > Chloroflexota > Anaerolineae > Promineifilales > Promineifilaceae > JAACFF01. The sequence continues at coordinate 7,161 of CAVPAL010000013.1, forward strand.
CCAAAGAGGGTATTGCATCCTGAAAAACCTTCAAAGCTAAAGCCGGCACTGTTGTTGGGGTCAGGGTCCGCGGTAAAGCGCAGCCAGGCAGGTGGATTCGCCAGAAACATATCGTCGGCCTCACCACCAGCCCCTACCAACTGCCAGTTATGGGCTAATAAATCAGCAGGTAGCTGTGCGAGAGTCTGTGGCGCTTCTGTTAAAAGATCGACAAAGTAAACATCTGGCCAGGGCTGCAGCGGGGTAATCGCGCCGTTGGTGAGATTGAGCAAAGCGTTACCCGACTGACCGGCTTCATCTTTGGTACTGATGATGATATGCTGCGCGTCGTATTGGGCGATAGGAAACGTGATGTTGTCAGCGGTGATAATTTCTTGAGCAGTTCCGTTGTAGGGAGCCTTAAGCAAATGCAATGTGCCGGGTTGAGGTGCAGGAAAACCATCGGTATCGTCGTGCAAAACGGCCGTATAATAAACCAAATCCCCATTCGCCAGGAAAGTTGGATAGCCGCTGTAGTCACCGGACAGAGCGCGTGTAGTGATGGGGCAGCCATCGGCGTGGATGAGATGTAAGCTGTTGTCGTTTCGGTCAATATAGACCAACTTTTCGTTATCAGGGCTGATGTCGCCGATGCAGAGCGTGAGGTTAAGATCGGCACAGGCAAAGATTTTCTGCGGTTCGCTGCCGGGTGTGACGCTGTAGAGGCTGTCGTAACGGCCGTCAAATGCGTTCCAACTGCCGCCAATACCGTCTGGTTGCGGCGTGAAATACACCGTGTCGCCATCTGTGCGCACAGGTTGGATAAGGCGGTTGACATCGGGCCAATCGGCAACAAGCTGCGCCTGATTTTGCCCATCCAGATCGGCCAGCCATAGGTGGCTGAGGATATTGTCGCCATCCCGATTGGTGGTGGCCCAAATGAGTTGACGGCCGTCGGCGCTGAAGGTAAATCCGTATAAATAACTGTTGTTTTGCGGCATGGTGAAATCTAAATCCTGCACCGTACCGTCAGCGGCCAATTGCTGAATTTGCAAGAAATTATTATTGTCGTCGCGTGCATACCCGTAGGCATAGGCACCGTTTATCTGTGCGAAATCGGTGAAGTTGGCGGGCAGTTTTAGTGAGCATTGCTCGCCTGTGAGTGGGTTGCTGATGGCGTAACCGTCAGTTGTAGCAATGATCATCACCGGGCGGGGAATATGGCTGCAGAAAAGATCAATGTCGCGAAAGATGCCTTGTGATGATTCGTCACTTGATGGTGTTGGCGATACGGCCGTGGCCGGCAGGCGTGTCACATCTACCGTTTCGCCAGGCGCTTGAGTTGGCGCACATCCAACCAATAACAAAATGATAGTCAACAAAAAAACTAAACAAAACTTAAACATCTACTTTTATTCTCCAAAATTCGTATCGGGGTCTTCTTGAATTGATGATTTCAGGATGGCTTCCGGCTGTAATATTGCGCTATCATCAAACAACAGCGACAAATGGAGATAAATAAAACGAGCCAGCACCTTTGTTGTGGCTAAAATCGGCACAATCAACAGCGCCCCAAGCAGCCCGCTAAGCGCTAATCCGGCAATCAACCCCACAAAAATGACCCCTGGATGCAGCTTGAACGCACGCCCCATCAATTGCGGGCGCAGCCAAAGGTTGTCTACCTGTTGAATTGCCGCATAAACCCCTACCAACAACAGACCTAGTCCAATAGGTGATAGGGGCAGCCATCCCTGACGAAACAGCCAGATGATCAAGCTGGTGCTGCTGGCAATAAGTAGGACCAGGACAAGAAAAATAAATAACTGTACTCGTAAAAAAACACCCCATACCATGTCAATCTCAGTAAGGAGCTGGCGGATATCTGCCTTATGCTGCTGCGGAGCCATATTGAGCAAGTATGGCTGGACACGATATCCATCCTTTAACAAGTAATAGAAACTGACAATAACAACGAGCGCCCAGAGCAAATTATCGGTGAGGCTGGTCAGCAAACCATCGGAGCCAATTGCAAATGCAGAAAGCGTATTTCTCCAAGAAAGCGCTAAATTTTCTAGTATGGTTTCGGGGTGCAGCACATAGCCAAAGAGAAAAAACGGCCGTGTTAACCATCCTTGCATGACTGCCATTGCCTCTCGAAGCTCCTGTTGCATACGCGGCCATTGCTCCAATACAGCAGTGCCAAGCAGCACAAACAAGCCCCCAAACACAGCTAAAACCAGAATAAATGTTAGCGTGGCGGCCAACTCTCGTTTTATACTGAAGCGGCTCGCTAAACGCACTACAAATGGATTAAGCAAATAAGCTAACAATGCAGCTATTGTCAGGGCAACCAGCAACGGCCGTATAAGTATTAACAGCCATATCAATAGGGCCAGCATAGCCAATCCTGCCAACAGTAACAGCACATTTTTTGTTGAGAGCGGTATCTTACGCATCTTATATATCAGATTTGTTGATCTTTAAGTAAAGCGTGTCCCCTTCCAGTCTGTCAATGACAGAAATCGACACCTTTTCTCGTATACGCTCCCAATGATGTCCCCGTTGAAATATTAGATGGGTGATTTTATAACTACCAGGATCAACGATAAGCACTTTGAATTGCCCAAGATGGCCATTTTTAGCTTCAACTTGTACCTGCCGGCTGATTACCGTTTCTCCCCGAGGGGTATTGTTCTTAGTGACAGGTATATACATCCGGGTTTGGCTGCTGCTCAGAGGGGGCACAAAGTCATCCTCCAGAAAACTGTAGTCGGATGCCGGGATGTCCATAAAAAACGTTTCAGTAAAGGGCGGCAGTTTGGTAAATTCCGCAACGGAACATTGAAGCCAAATGCCATCATCTGAAATTTTTCTTATAAGAGATATCGGCGCCAATCGTTCAACCTGATTGGCAATACCGGGCAATTTAGCTGGTTTGACAACTAGATGGGTAAGGAACCAACTTGTTGGTCGGACTATAAGATAATGGGTCACCCCACAAAATTCGTTTTGACAATAAACGGCCGTATCTAAACCAATATACACCATATTCTTCTCTTTCCTTTTGAGCGTACCCGTAAGTATAGAAAAATGAGATGACAAAGGTTGTGATACGGCCGTGACAAAGCTGTGACTAAAAGGCGCCATCACATTTTAACATTGGTGTAGAACATTTGTTTTGCGGCAAGGTTTATTGTACAATACTTAACTAGGCGATTACATATTTGGGGTGAAAATATATTTCAAGCAATCGCTGAATCCAACCACAGAGCCACATTATTTTTATTAGTTCAGTCTCAGACGTCATCGTACCAAAATTAATCAGTTTATGGAGTACTCGCATAACAAAAGCAGTCGCGCACACATGAATGAAATGCGCCTTGCCAGAAAACAGGTAATAAGTATGAGAAAAATTATCTACTCCATGATGGTTTCTCTTGACGGCTTTGCCGCGAGACCAAACGGTGACCTGGATTGGGTGCTGATTGACGAGGAAATTCATACGTTTGTCAATAATCAGCAGCGTGAGATTGGCACGTATCTGCACGGCCGTAGACTGCATGATGTAATGACATACTGGGAAACGGCCGATCAAAACCTATCTAGCCCGCAGTACGAACTGGAATTTGCCGAAATTTGGCAGAATATGCCCAAGATCATCTTTTCCAACACGTTGGAACAGGTACGGGGAAACGCCAGGCTGTTTCAGGGAGATATCGCTGCCGAAATTGGGAAGCTGAAACAAGCAGCCGGGAAAAAATATGGAAGTAGGTGGCCCCACACTTGCTGCAACGCTTCATGAAGCTTGGTTTGATTGACGAATTTGGTTTGTTTGTACATCCGGTTGTGCTGGGCAGTGGTATTCCGTTCTTTCCTGCCCTGGACAGTCTACTTAACCTGCAACTTGTGGAAACACGGCCGTTTCAATCCGGCGTAGTTTACCTGCGCTACCAATGCACGGATGTGCGTTCATAAAAAGGAGACACGATTATGACCGTAAGCCGCAAATATGCACTAAAGCTTGAAAGCAAGGGAACGGCCGTAATCCCCTTCCTCAACGCCCCTTTGCTCAAAACCAAATAAATGAAGAGGACAGAAAACGTGAAAACTGATCAAACAGCTCCGCAGACTATCGATGAATACATTGCAGGCTTTCCAGATGGTGTTCAACTGATTCTGCAAAAGATAAGGATGACGATTAGAAAGGCAGCGCCAGGCGCAGAAGAGACAATCAAATATCAAATGCCGACCTTCACGCTCAAAGGTAATCTGGTTCATTTTGGGGCTTTCAAAAAACATATCGGCTTCTACCCTGTACCCACAGGCATAGAGGCGTTTAAGGATGAACTATCTGTCTATGAAGGGGGCAAGGGTTCGGTACAATTTCCATTTGATAAACCAATGCCATACGATCTGATTGGCAAAATTGTTAAGTTCAGAGTGGAGGAAAATTTGCAAAAAGCAGAGACCAAAAAGAAAAAGAAATAGGGAGATACCATGTCTACACAAATTCAAACAGATCATTTTTCCAAAGCGCTGTTAGGACTATTGGACGAAACGTTTGAACACGTTCAGGGCTATTACCTCGATAAAGGCACGTCCATGTTCGAGACGCTGGCCGAGATTTCTGCTGAAGAAGCATCAATTCCGGTAGGCGGTAAATGTGCCACGCTGGCGGCGCAGGTGAAACACACCGCCTTTTACCTGGATGTGTTAGAAAAAGGGTTACAGACGCAGCAGTTTGAAAAAGTGGATTGGGGTCAGATTTGGCGGGAGACAACGGCCGTTCCCCCCAAAATGGCATTCATTCAGGCAAATCTGCGTGAAAGCTACAATCGTATCAGACCCTCATCCACGACACCCCCGAATGGCAAAACGAACAACAAATTGGCGACGCCATCGCCACCATTGTTCACACTGCCTATCACCTGGGCGAGATTCGGCAGGCGCTTTGCACCCTAAAAAAGTAGAGTTAACGTATGACTTCCACCAATTATTTCAATACATTTATCGAAATTGCAGAAGATTGTTCAACAGCTCGCGGAGAAATTCCACCTGTCAGAGGGGATAAAAAATCAGCAGCCAATCTGCAATTTGAGATGTTGTATGCACATCCCTACGAATTCAGTTCAGACGACATTTTATTCTCTATATTTGCTACGAGAAAAGAAATACCCCAAGAAGAATTGGAAGAACAACGACAACTTTTCTTTGCCAAAGGGCAGCCCTGTTTTCGTGCTTCACCATTAACAAAAAGATATGGTTGGGGTGTTCATAGTGATGAAGAAGGTAAAATTGCCATATTTGGCGTTGAATCGAAGGAATATCAGAGATTTGTTGCGGATGAATCAGTTATAAAAACCAAGGCAATGCGATCTAAAAGAGCTTAATATCGTCGATATCAGGAACAAACAAAGGAGAACATCAAAATGAGCGGAGTACGAGTATTGGTCGGAACGCGCAAAGGCGCGTTTATTTTGACGTCAGATGAAAAACGGCAGGAGTGGGACATCAGCGGGCCTCATTTTGCCGGTTGGGAAATATACCATCTCAAGGGATCGGCCGTAAACCCCAATCGGATTTACGCTTCGCAGTCATCCGGCTGGTTTGGTCAAATCATGCAGCGCTCCGACGACGGCGGTAGCACATGGGAACCTATTGGAAACGAGTTTACCTATGCAGGCGATCCCGGCACCCATAAATGGTACGATGGCACGCAGCACCCGTGGGAGTTTAAGCGCGTCTGGCATTTGGAACCCTCGCTCACTGACCCAGACACCGTTTACGCCGGTGTGGAAGATGCCGCTTTGTTCCGCTCAAGTGACGCGGGGCAGACATGGCAGGAACTTGAAGGTCTACGTGAAGTAAAAGGGCATCTGTGGCAGCCGGGTGCGGGCGGCATGTGCCTGCACACCATCCTGTTGGACCCCGGCAATCCCAAGCGAATCTACATTGCCATTTCAGCCGCCGGGGCATTCCGCACCAAGATGGTGGTGAAACCTGTCAGCCCATCAACCGTGGACTCAATACGCACCATACGAACTGCCGGAATCAAATGCCTGAAGTTGGTCACTGTGTCCACAACATCGCCATTCACCCCACATCGTCCGGACGTATTGTTCATGCAAAAACATTGGGACGTGATGCGCAGCGATGACGCCGGCGGAATGTGGCATGAGGTCAGCGGCAATTTGCCCAGCGATTTTGGCTTTCCCATTGCCGTCCACGCTCACGAACCGGAAACGATCTACGTCGTTCCCATCAAAAGCGACTCAGAGCATTACCCGCCGGAGGGCAAGCTGCGCGTTTATCGCAGCCGTACCGGCGGCAATGAGTGGGAAGCGCTGACGAATGGATTGCCGCAAAGCGATTGTTATGTCAATATTTTGCGCGATGCGATGGCGGTGGATACGTTGGATTCCTGTGGCATCTACTTTGGCACGACGGGCGGGCAGGTGTACGCCTCGGCCGATTCTGGTGACAACTGGACGGCGATTGTGCGCGATTTACCGGCCGTCCTTTCTGTCGAGGTGCAAACGCTGCCATGATTCGCGTCACTCTGCCATTCCATTTGCGAAACCTGGCCAAAGAAGGCAAAGAGGTACAGCTTCAAGTTGAAGGAGCCGATTACGCAGCAGGCTATTCTCAATGCGCTGGAAGCCAACGTACCCGATGCTGCGCGGCACGATGCGCGATCACGTCACGCAGGAAAGACGGCGGGATTTATTCGTTTTTTTGCCGACGGTCAGGATGTGTCTCACGCATCACCGGATGCCCCACTGCCGGAAGCGGTGGTAAACGGGTCTGAACCCTTTCGCATTATTGGCGCCATCGCCGGGGGGTAAATTGATGAATACATTTATTGCACTACTGCGCGGCATTAATGTGGGCGGGCACAACAAGCTGCCTATGCGAGAGTTGGTTCAGCTCCTTGAGTCATTAGGATTAGAAAATGTAAACACCTATATTCAAAGTGGCAATGTGGTTTTTCAAACGCACCAAATTGATCGGGCCGGGCTTGGTGAAGAAATTACCACAGCCATCGGACGGGGTCACGGTTTTACGCCGCAGGTGATGCTGCTAAGTTTGGCGGATTTAGATACGGCCGTTGCCCAAAACCCCTTCCCCGCCACTGATGAACAACACAAAACGCTCCACTTCTACTTTCTGGAAGCCGTGCCTGCCAACCCTGATTTGGTTAGCCTGGAAGCTATCAAAACTGAAACCGAACAGTTTGCCCTGATCGACAAGGTGTTTTACCTGTACGCGCCGGAGGGCATTGGGCGTTCCAAGCTGGCGGCCAAAGTAGAGCGAGCGCTGGGCGTACCGGCTACTGCCCGCAATTGGCGGACGGTGGGCAAGTTAGTGGAGATGGGAACGGCCGTATGAAACATCCTCAACCTCAAAGTTTTCTCGCCATGAATATCTTTTGGAAAACAATCATCTGGCAGCAGTTTGGTGCGGCGATCGACATGCTCGACAATGCAGCCCGCGCCTGTCCCGACAAATTGTGGCACGGCCGTTTATGGCATACCCTCTCTGAACAACCAGAATATGCCCAATTCTGGTACCTCACCTATCATACCCTTTTCTGGCTCGACCTTTACTTGTCCGGCGCAGTGGAAGGCTTCACACCTCCGACCCCTTTCACACTGGATGAGTTGGATGCAGACGGGCTGGTTCCCGAACGGCCGTATACAAAAGCCGAACTCCAAACCTATCTCAATTATGGTCGCCAAAAGTGCCAGGCAACGATTGAAGCGCTGACAGACGAAGCGGCCCAACGACGCTGCCGATTTAGCTGGGGTGAGGTCAGTTTCGCGGAATTACTGCTCTACAACATGCGCCACGTTCAGGAACATGCTGCCCAGTTGAATCTGTTCCTCGGACAAAATGGGGTTTCTGCTCCTGATTGGGTTACCAAGGCTGGTAACTGAGATTCCTCACATGGCTACTAAATTGTTTCCTGTTGAGAAAATCCTGACCCTGCTCAAGCAAAATCCAGTGACAATGGCTGAGTTAATGGCTGCATTGACGCCCAAGCAATTACGGGATGTCCCCGCTGAGGGTGAATGGTCGGCCGTTGAAGTGCTCGCCCACCTACGCTCGTGCGCCGATGTTTGGGGCGACTGCATAGCGACTATCCTCGCCGAGGACCATCCAACGATCCGCGCAATCAATCCTAGAACCTGGATCAAAAGCACCAACTATCGAGATCTCGAATTTCAGCCTTCTTTTCAAGCCTTTACGACGCAGCGTGCAGAATTATTGGCGCTGCTGGAATCATTAGCCCCCGCAGATTGGGTACGAAAGGTGACCGTGACTGGAGCAGGCAAGCCACTCGAACGGACGGTGCAATTTTATGCCCAGTGGCTTGCCCAACATGAGCGATCGCATCTGAAGCAGTTTAAACGCAGCGTAAACACAATGCAGATATTGGCCCCAGAGGAGTAGAGAAAGTTATTATGAGTTGGAGATATTTGGAAGAACAACAACCCGAACTTGCGGCGTTTGGCATGGAGCGCTTAAACGGCCGTGTCGCCTATTTGGCAACCGTGCGCAAAGATGGTGCGCCGCGTCTGCATCCGCTGACGCCGATAATTGGAGAAGGTCATTTGTTTGTATTTATGGAACCAACCTCACCGAAAGGCCACGACCTTCAACGCGACGGCCGTTACGCCATTCATTGTTCGGTGAGTGACACGAGCGGAACGAGCGGTGAGTTTATCATTACGGGTCGGGCACATTTGGTTGATGATCCTGAGAAACGGCCGTTGGCTGTTAGTCTGGCTCCCTATGTGCCGGCCGAACGCTATATCTTATTCGAATTTGACATTGAGAGCGCTGCTTCGACGATCTATCCTGAAGATCGACCTGTGCGTCGGTTTTGGAAGCGGGAGATGTAATTAGACAAAGGTAAAGCCTGAACTGCTGATCGCCGACTTGCAGAAGAGATACGACGGCTAATTCGAACAATTTCTCTCTTAACCGCCTATAATAAATGTTTTAAAATTTAGTATCCACCCATCTTGGTTGGGTGAAAACTTTGCTTCAACGACAATCAATCACTATTAAGGAGATTTCTATGAGTCCAAATAAGGAAACGCAAAAGTCCGCCAAAAGCACCACCGCGACCGACAAGGAGTCCAAGGGATTCACGGACGAAGAACGAGCCGCGATGAAGGAGCGCGCCAAAGAGCTGAAGGCGGAAGCGCGCGCGAACAAGAAAAAAGCGGAAGGGGAAAGTGACTTGCTGGCCAAGATCGCTGAAATGCCAGAACCGGAACGGTCCATGGCCACTCGGCTCCACGCGATCATCACAACCAGCGCGCCAGACCTCTGGCCAAAAACCTGGTATGGGATGCCAGCATATGCCAAGGACGGTAAGGTCGTCTGCTTCTTCCAAAGCGCGCAGAAGTTCAACACAAGGTACGCGACATTGGGCTTCAGCGACACGGCAAACCTCGACGAAGGCGACATGTGGCCGACCGCCTTCGCGCTGAAGGAGTTGACCGCCGCCGAAGAGGCAAGAATCGTCGCGCTCGTGCAGAAAGCGGTGAGCTATTGATTCTCGAGAAGGAACAGATGCAACAACCAAGCTATATCATTTCAAAGTAGGAGACAGATATGAAAAGAGTCACTGGTATCGGCGGAATCTTCTTTAATTCACCTGATCCCGATGCGCTTAGGGCCTGGTACAAAGAGCATCTCGGAATCGACGTGCAGGATTGGGGTGGAACGGCGTTTACATGGACAGATTCGGAAGGCAATCCGACTGCGGGAACTACCATTTGGACTGTCGGTGAGGCAACAAGCAATAACTTTGCTCCGAGCACCGCGCCGTTTATGATCAACTATCGAGTCGCAGATCTTCACGCGCTGGTCAAGGTGTTGCGGGCTGAAGGCTGCAATGTGCTCGACAAGATTGATGAGTCAGATTACGGGAAATTCGCCTGGGTAATAGACCCAGATGGAAACAAGGTGGAACTCTGGGAGCCACCAGCGGGTCAATAATGTCGCCACTTTACAAACATCCCATGAGATGATTATTTTTCAAAGGGAAACATATGAAGCAGCAGAAACAATCAACGCTAGATGTGATCTATCAGAACTGGCGAACATATCATGAAAAGCTGCGCAACTGCATTGCACCACTGACAAATGAGCAGCTCTTGCTGCAACCTGCCGCACACATGTGGCCGTTGGGGCAAATTGTGCAGCACATCATTTCTGTCAGGGCGGGGTGGTTCAGCGGCACCCTACAGGATGACGATGAAGCGATGAACGCCTACATGGAGTGGGGCCAACGTGATTCACCAGCACGCAGCGCGGCGGAACTGGCACGCGGTCTTGATGAGACATGGGCATTCATCGAAGCGCGCTTGCAGCGTTGGACACCCGACGACTGCGCCCTGACCTTCCCCGATGAATGGGACGGTCAGGTGTACGAAGTATCGCGCAGTTGGGTGATCTACCATGTGCTGGAACATGATCTGCATCATGGCGGCGAAATCTCGTTGATCCTCGGTATGAACGGTCTGCAAGCCCTTGATCTTTGATCCAATTGTATTAGTTATAGTTGGCGCACTGAAGACAGTATGCCTATCGGGCCCCGACCCACAGGAGAAATGACAATGCCTAAACATCGCATTTTTACGACAACATTTGCAAGCGTTTATCCGTTTTATGTTCAAAAAGCAGAACGCAAAAATCGTACGAAAGAAGAAGTTGACCAAATCATTTGCTGGTTGACGGGCTATGACCAGACGAGATTACAGCAGCAAATCGAACAGGAAAACGATTTTGAAACCTTTTTTGATCAAGCCCCAGCCATTCATCCAAATAGTTCGCTTATCAAGGGCGTAGTGTGCGGCGTTCGCGTAGAAGAAATAGAAGAGCCGCTGATGCAAAAAATACGCTATTTAGACAAGCTGATTGACGAGCTCGCCAAAGGAAAGACGATGGAGAAGATTCTGCGGCAATAGTTCGTTTCGCCATAAGAAACTACACTGCTAAAGGAGATTTGAAAATGGCAGAAATTGTATTGTTCCACCACGCACAAGGGCTAACCCCTGGCGTTGCCGCGTTTGCTGATGAACTGCGCCACGCTGGGCATATCGTCCACACACCCGATCTCTTCGATGGTCGCACATTCGACTCCATTGAGAAAGGCATGAGCTTTGTCAAGGAACTTGGGTTTGGCGAGGTGATGGCGCGCGGGGAGCGAGCAGTGGAAGCGCTGCCCGCGGAGTTGGTCTATGCCGGATTCTCTCTGGGTGTGGTTCCGGCTCAGATGCTCGCCCAAACCCGGCCCGGCGCACGCGGGGCGCTTTTCTTCTATTCCTGTGTGCCGGTCTCGGAGTTTGGGCAGACCTGGCCGAAGGGGGTGCCGGTTCAGGTACATGGCATGGACGCCGATCCGATCTTCGTTGGTGAGGGCGACATCGACGCCGCTCGGGCGCTCATCGCAGAAGCCGAGGATGGGGAACTCTTTCTCTATCCCGGCGACCAACACTACTTTGCGGACAGTTCGCTTCCTTCGTACGATGCGGAGGCATCCACGCTCTTGTTGCAGAGGGTGCTGGCGTTTCTCGCTGCGCTCTAAAACAGGCGAAACCATTTTAAACGGTAGCAATCTGAACATAGGCATGGTCGAAGCCAGAGTGCCTAAAAGTGCTAGGCATAGCCGAAAGTCTTGGGTAGAAAAGGTTTTTTATAAGGA
>CAVPAL010000014.1:0-26227 GCA_963701435.1 uncultured Chloroflexia bacterium
GGCCGGGGCAGAGATGAGGGTGAGTTTGTGGTGCAGTCCCCGGTTGAGCTTTTCGATGAGATGCGGGCGGGGGACGAGGGACGGCCGTAAGCGGGGTACGTACAGTTTTGTTTGTAGTAAGTCGCCATTCATGGCTTCATTATAATGGATAGGTCTGTGTTGGCGAAAAACGGCCGTGTAGTCAATGATACAGTTATTGTGACGTCAAACCATGTAGATGATTATGAACATTGTCATCTAACTATTTTTCTTGCCTTCTTCTGAAAGATTCGGCATCGTGACGACCACTTTTCCTCTCGCGTGACCTTCCCCAAGATACCGGAGCGCTTCAGGCGCCTCGCTTAAAGGGTAGCATTTATCGATGACTGGTACGACTTTGCCGGATTCGAGAAGCTGCTTCATGAAAACCAAATCATTTTGGTTCGGTTTTGCCAGCATATTGCTCATCTTTTTCCCTTCGGTCATAGAGAGCCAGGGCCCCAGGATGACAAGAGATGGTAGGAAGGCGGCTGTGACAAAACGGCCGTTTGCCTTTAAAACACGCTTATACTCTGCCACAGAATGATTGCCTACGGTATCAAAAATCAGGTCGTACTGCTGGCCGTTTTGGGTGAAATCTTCCTGAGTGTAATCAATGACGTGGTCTGCGCCGATGGCACGTACCATCTCCATTTTGCGTGTGCTGACAACGGCCGTTACCTCACCCCCCAACGCCTTGGCAATCTGCACCGCAAACGTGCCCACCCCACCAGATGCGCCGTTGATCAACACCTGCTGTCCTGGCTGGATTTGCCCTTTGTCACGTAGACCTTGCAGGGCGGTAACGGCCGTCATCGGTACGGCCGCTGCTTCTGCAAATGAGAGGTTGGCTGGTTTCAGCGCCAGCGCAGACTCAGGCGCAGCGACATACTCCGCAAAACCGCCTCGACCATGTCGCTGAAAGGTCGCCAAATACCGCATCTCCCACCTGGAACTGGGTGACGTTTGCGCCAACTGCTTCCACCTGCCCGGCGATGTCCGAGCCGAGTATCTGCTGCTTTGGTTTGAGTAAGCCCGTGCTGTAACGCAGCATCCCGCTTAAAACGTGATTGTCGGCCTGGTTAACGGCCGTTGCCATCACTTTCACCAGCACTTCATCATCTTTGGGTGTCGGTTTTTCCACATCGGTTAGCTGAAGCACATCCGGTGAACCGTATTTTGTATAAACAATAGCTTTCATTCGTTTCCTTCCTTTGCTTGTTCACTATCAACATTTTGTGTCTGAAACAGGGTAATCTGTAATCCTTCTGGCGAACGCAGACGCACATTCAAATCTTGCCAGGGAGTCAAAACTGGCTCATGCACCAGCGTCGCGCCATAGTTGCAATGCTCGCGTCCATGGCCGCATGAATATCTGGCACTTCAAAGGCAAACCGGATTTGACCGCTCACCCGTTCCCCCACTTCGATTTGATCCACACCGGCGGCATAATCTTCATCAAAGATTTCCAAAGCTGCTTCCCCTGCCCCAAATAGCTGACCCCGACCATTATCAGTCCACAGGTCGCCCGGATCTAGCCCTAAACCATCTCGATAAAAAGTAACGGCTCGTTCAAAATCATCAGTTGTCAGCGCTACGCGAAATGATTTTACGGTCATATCAAAAACTCCTTTTGGCTACCAATGTCAAAGCTAAACAAATAACAAGGTATGCAAGATTGATGCTGGCTCGAACCCACAACGGCCGTTTTGCCAAATCCACATCTGTTTTCTAAAGCCAGCGTCCGGTCAGGCTTTACCGGACGCTGGTGCGAAACCTATGCTGCTGTTCTTTCTGCCTGGGTTGTTTTCAGGGCGATGGATTGCTCCTGCTTTGGCGTTCTGACGCCTTTCACCAGGAGATAGAGGGTGAAAGACAGTTCGCCAATGATGACGGGCGGCTGCATAATCTGGGCAAAAAATGCTTCGTGTTGGGGCATCAAGAATATGCCGAAGCTGTCCAGCACATAGAACAGTCCGGCGATTGCCAGCAAGATACCCAGAATGCCGGGGAACAATTCTGACTTGTAAACCAGATAGCCCAGCAGCAGAGTGCTAACGGTAAAGAATGCTTCCGAAATGAGCACGCCGTAATAATGGGCGTTGAGGAAGAGCAGGGTCGCTGCCTGTAACTGAGCCGGCGCAAATACGGTCAGATACGTCTCGCCGTTTAACAACAGCAGCGGGAAGAAGAAATTGAGCAGGTTGACAGCGTGAACGGCCGTTTGCATCAATCGGGTCACCAAAAAAATCATGGCCAGTGTTTTGTTGACCGGTTTGAGCAGTCCATAAAGCAGGATCGCCACGCCGATGTCGCTCAAAAAGACGATCAAATAGCTGACCATACCGCCCCGGTACAATGACTCAGACGCCATGATGTTATTGGCCGTGGCCGCGGCATCACCCGGTACAATCAAGCTTTCGCTCACGAAAAAGTAAGCAAAGATGTTGGCAAAAAAGATAACAAGATAGAGGATACCTGTAATTCGTGCGGTTTTTTTCTCTGAATTCATTTTTGTTCTCCTTTTGTCAAATAAGATGGATAAGATTCATTGACAAGCAGCTTGCCTCATTTCATGGGTTGCTGTCTGACTGGTCGGATTGGACTTGCGTGACTGCAATCAAGGGCAGCCCTAAATCGCGCACTTTTCTGAGCAGGCCATACAACGCGGCTTGATCAACAACCGGGCCGGTTAAAAGCGTCTCGCCGTCGTCTGTTTGCGTGATGGTCATGCCTTCAAACCACGCTGTCCATTGGCGATCCAGATGGCCCTTTATCCTTATTTCATAGACCATTGGTGGATTTGGATCTGCTTGGGCATTGGGTTTATTTGCCATCTCGTTCTACCTTTTGCGGCCGGTTCATCATTTGTCTGTGCCACTTGTTCAATGTAGTTCGAGCATACCGGCAAAACGGTATTGCCGTACAGATACGAAAGTATTGTTAGGGGGTATTGTTTTGGGAAAGGATGGCAAAAAACCGGCAGTTAATTGGGATCAGCTACCGGTTTTATGAGGGAGGAAACGGCCGTTTCCAGCCGCTTATTCGATCTATTATTCAATCAACTTTTCTTCACCGGAATCCAAATCTCACTTCGAAACGTTGGCGAAATTACATCTTTGTGTTCATTCCACAAAATTTCCGGGCCGTGAATCTGCTCATAACCAGATGTGGGAAACCATTCGGCGTAGATCCGTCCCCAGATATTTTGTAACGTCTCCGGAAATGGCCCGACAGACTCAAACACAGCCCATGTTTAGGCTGGGACTTCCAGGGCCAGGTTTTCTGGCGCCGCTTTTGTCGTTGCCGCACCAATGATGTGATCAAGTGCGCCGCCATCAAGGCGACCTTCGGAAAAATTGGTCGATGCGCTGATCAAGCCCCTTGGTTCAACGTTGGAAAGTGCTTTCAGCGTGGAAATCATTGTTTCATCCAGGCTTTGCCACATCGCCGCAATTTCCGGATTCACACCCTCGTAAATTAGCTGTAACGCGCTTCATGATGCCCACAATACCAAATGCCGCTTTTTCTATAATTCGATAATTCATTTCACTTACTCCTTTGATGGATAATTGGAAGGTCATTCGTGGATATGCTTTAAGCGAGCTGCCCGGTTCTTCTGGCCTCTGTGGGCGTCACACCATGTAAGCTGACAAACGCTCTGGTAAATGAATCTGGTGAACTGTAGCCGTATTTAACGGCCGTATCAATCACCGAACTATCACTGTGCAGCAGTTCAAAAGCAGCCAGCGTCAGCCGTCTGCGCCGGATGTATTCGGAAAGAGGAATGCCGGCCAGGAAGGAAAACATTCTTCTAAAATGATATTCTGAACACAAGGCCAGTTTTTCAACCTGCTGCATGTCAAGCTCTTCAGCCAGATTTTCTTCGATGTAGGCCATAGCCTGGTTCATTCTCTGCAACGAATCCACGTTCTGATCTCCTATATCGTCTATAGAATAAGGGAAAGTGAACAGCGATGCCCGACAATCTATGCCCGACTTTGTCGGGTTGGGAGATGGGAAAGGTTTGGGGCGTGAACGGCCGTTTATACCAACCCCAACTCCCGCGCTCGCGCCACGGCTTCGGTGCGCCTGTTGACCTGTAATTTGCTGTAAATATTGCGGTTGTGCCCTTTCACAGTGGGCAGGGCGAGATAAAGCCGTTCGGCGATCTGGCGATTGGAGAGACCCTGCGCCACGAGCTGCAGCACTTCAAGTTCCCGTTCGCTCAATGGCTCGACAAGAGGCTGCGCGGTAGAAGCGGTCGTAGAAGGGATTCGGATTCGCTGCTCCTGACCGGGTCCTGGTCGAAAAGCTGCCAGCAGCATGTTCGTATAGTCCTGCCGAAATTCCTTGAGCAGCGGCCACCGATAATAACTGCGCCATCGCTGCGCCTTCACCAACAAAGAGGCGAATATAGCCTTGCGGTTCAGCCAAAGCCAGGGCACGCTCCAGCGGTCTCAGCGCAGCAGGTGTATTCCCCTGCGCCTCATGAGCCAGCGCTTGCAGCAGTCAGAATTTCGAGCACGCTTCCCGTCCGCTCTCCCGCTTCGGCCGTTTGCAGCAGGCGTTCCAGCAAGGTCACTGCCTCCTGAATGACGTTCTTCGACCCATCACGCTGGTATTGGGCGAGGCGAAGATCCTGGCCAGGGTGATATGATCAAATTCGCGCAGATAGCTGAGGTCGTCGTCAACGGACAATGCCTTGCTCAGTTGCCCAGTGCTGGGCTTCGGTCAGCTTGCCCTGCGCTGCCCATACCCGCGCCTTCAGCGCCGCTGTGGAGCGTATATCAGGAACAGGGCCTCTGAACATACTGCCGTTCCGCCTCGTCGAGGGCATCGAGCGCTCCGTCCAGGTTCCCTTCCGCTGCCTTTATTTTGGCTTGCGCCAGACACCAGCGATAGTGCCAGCGCGGTAACGCCGCTTCCTCACCCAATTCTTTGCTGTTCAGCAGGTATTCTTTGGCCGCTGCCAAATTGTTCATGCTCAAGATGACAGTTCGCTCAAGCCTGTATACAGATCGGCCGCGCCGCGCAGCACAAGTTCGTCATGCGCTTGAGCAAGCTGTAGGGATTGTTCACAAATCTTGAACGCCTCGCGCAGATGGCCCTGCGCCACGGCCATTTCAGCCAGGATATAGGCACCGGTAATGACAAATAGGATGTTTCCGGCCTTTTGATAGCTGGTCATGGCCTCGGCAAAAGCATCATGGCTTCGGCCAGATTGCCTTCGGCCCAGAAGGCAAGTCCCAGAAGCGCGGCTGGCGTGCCACGCCGCAGATGCTCCTCCTGCGGGAAAAAGGTCCAGCGCCTGTCGGGCATATTTCACGGTTCCGGGCATATCGCCGAGCGCCAAGGCCAGATAGGTGCGGGCGGCGGCGATGGTCCCCGGCAAATAGTGAAATTCCTCTTCATCGGCGACGACGAAATCGGTCTGTTGTCAGGCACTGTTCGGCTTCTCGCAGCCGCAGTGATCTGCGGCCTCAAGCTCGCCTGTGTCCAGAAAGGCCCAGGCATAACCAACGCTGAGCACAGGCCGGGTGCGGACCAGTTCATCCGGCAGTCGTTTTTGCCCAGCGCAGCCAGGTGGGCGCCTGACGGCTCCTGATCCATTTCAGCCCAGGCCAGTTCGATGATCCGGGCCGCGCGCTCAAAATCCTCGGCGGCCAGGGCATGGTGAACGGCATCGGCCGTTAAATCGTTCTGCTCGTACCAGGTGCTGGCTCGCTGGTGCAGGCCGGCGTATTTCTGCGGGCTGTTCCTTGCAGCAAATGGGCTTGAAGCACGTCGGCAAAGAGGTGGTGATAGCGATACCAGTGGCGCGTTTGTCATCCAACGGGACAACAAATAGGTTGCTCCGTTCCAAAGTTTCCAATAAGGCAGCTGCTTTCATCCTGGCCGGTCACGGCGTCACACAAGGAGCCACTCAAGCGGTCGAGGATGGAGGTCTGGAGTAAGAAGTGCCGGATATGTTCAGGCTGGCTGCAGCAAGACTTCATCAACGAGATAATCTACGATGTAGCGGTCGTCGCCGGCAAATGCGGCAATGAAGCCGTGAACATCTGCCCGCCCCTGCATGGAAAGGGCGGCCAGTTGCAGACCGGCAATCCAGCCTTCGGTGCGCCTTTCCAGGGCTGCTATCTCGTCGGTTGAAAGGTCTAGACCGGTCACTTGCTTGAGGAAAACGGCCGTTTCCTGCAACGTAAAGCGCAAATCAACAGCCCGCAGCTCGGTCAGCAGACCGCGAACGCGCAGCCGGGGCAAGGGCAGCGGCGGATCCTCGCGGGTGGTGATGACCAGGTGCATCTGCGGCGGCAGGTGTTCCAGCAGAAAGGTGAGCGCCTGATCAACGGCTGGTGCATCGACAACGTGGTAATCGTCCAGGACGAGGGCAAATTCCTGCGGGATGGCGGCGATTTCGTTGAGCAGGGCGGTCAGGATGGATTCGGTGGGGGTGGCTGTGGTGATTCGAGCATCCCGGACACTCGTTTTCCGAGACGGCCGGTCTCCTTGGCATCGCTCAGGGCAAGCGTCTGCAACGCAGCGATGAAGTAAGTCAGAAAGCGGGTGAGATCGCTGTCCCGTTCGTCTAAAGAGAGCCAGGCAAACGGCCGTTCGCCGCCGGCAATCCATTCACTGACCAACGTCGTTTTGCCAAAACCGGCCGGGGCGGAGATGAGGGTCAGTTTGCGGTGCAGTCCCTGGTTGAGCTTTTCGATGAGATGAGGGCGGGGGACGAGAGACGGCCGTAATCGGGGCACATACAGTTTCGTTTGCAGCAGGTCGCCTGACATGGAGCCATTATATTTTGAAAAGAAGGCAGAGGCGAAAAAAGGTCACATTTTTTGCCAACATGCGAATCCTTAGCCTGCATTCGCCAAATAATTCTCTCTGATGCTTTCAATATGATGCAGATCATGCCCCGCAATGTGGTAAGCAGCAGCACGAACACTCATGACATTCCCACTGCCAATACCGCGTCGATTGAGCGCTTCATCATTCAGGCTCCTGAAAAACGTAATAGTTGCCTGTCGAACATCGGATGTTTGCTCAATTTATTTCCCCGCGCAGAATCCGGACAATACGGTCGTAAACGACATTCGATACCATCACCTTGGTTCCACCCCTGTATCGAAAACCGGAACTATCGGTGGTGCCACCAGCTGTGTTCACAAACTGAACCACAACCGTATCAATGTCCTCGTGGTAACGAGCAATACTGTGGTATCCCAGGTATCAAGCCAGAATGTCCATACTCATAAATAGAGGAGTAAATAGCCTGTTCATTATCATTTAACAATGAGCCATCATTTAAAGCCCTCAAGAATATGCCCACATCCTCTGCTGTCGCTACCATTGAGCCGTGAGGATCATTCTTCAAATCAGGCTCATAGCCTACCCAGTAGCCGCTCATTACATCGTCTGCATCCACATCATCAATTGAAGTGTACGTATTGTTCAGCTCGAGCGGTATCAGAATCTCCTCCTCGATATATTGCAAATGGCTATACCCCACCACTTTTGCAATGAGTTCGCTCAGCAAAAAATAATTCGTATTTGAATAACCATAATCTTCATCCGGTTTAAAGTTAGCAGGCAAATCAAGCGCTAATTCAAGGGCTGCTTCACTGCTATTTGGTGGATTTTCCCAATAACCAGGATAGTCGGTGAAATTGGGAATACCACTTCGATGCTGCACCATCATCCTCAGCGTAATCTGCTCGGCATATTCAATTCTTCCCACAAGTTCTGGAAAGTGATCCGCGAGCGTATCATCCAGCGACAAGCGTTGGTCATTGACCAATTTGGCGATAGAAACGGCGACATATAACTTATCGATACTGGCAATCTTGAATAATGATTGCGGGTCGGCTGGTATTTGATTTTCTCGGTTTTTCCAGCCGGCTGTATAAAATGCGGGTGGTTCACCTGCTTCGTCCACATACACAATAATGCCATCCAATCCATGACCAATTGCATCATCGACTTGTTCTTGGACAGTGTCAGGTAATGGTGTTATCCAAGCCCATATTCCGTCCCAGGGCGAGAATACCACAATACAGATTATCCCCACGATAGGCATGATTATTCTAAGTATTTGAATGATGCGTTTCTTTTTTTGCATTTGCGATTTTACCTTTCTGAGTCTGCAACCCAAACTCATTAAACTTAAGTGACATGAACTAAGTAGAGAAACAAGACAAATTATTATCAAAACTCTTTTCAAAGAAAACATAACTTATGGGATCTCCAAGACCCTTTTTGCAATAATGGTTAATATGGCTCCAAGAATGAGATAGATTAAATTAACACTGGCTCGAATCCACCAAGCGTAATTCGATAAATCCATTTTAACAGCTCGTCCAACCACAACCCCCACGCCAAGTATAAAAAACCAGGGCGTAAAGAAAAATGTCACAGATCTTCTTAACGCCATCGTCACTAAATCGTGAAGGGCACCAGAAATCACAAATGTCATGATGAGCGCAATCGCCATTGGCAATACACGTTGCAAGGGTGAATAGACATATTTCCCTAATCCATAGCCCCAAATAGGATTCCAATATTGCCAAAACTTAGCAAAAGATGATGCCCCAAAAGAGCGTCGCAGCATATTTTGCAATGAATTGGAATCGCCTAGGGGGACACCATTTCGCTGTTCAACATACTCGGCAAGTGTTACCCTCGACCACTGTTGTCGCCTATTAGGGTTAAGTTTGTTTTGATTAATATTCATTTTATGAAGCACCTTTTAGGCAGATTTGAGAGCGCGTTTTTTCCACGCTTCGGATTTTTATCCTGCAACGACTCAAATTCGGAAGGGATAACTTTCATACTGCTCCGGTGTGAGGTTGAGGAAATTATTTGTATACAAACTCAAACCGAATCTGATAAAAATGATGATGGTAAAGGCGACAAAACCTGTACCGTAATCAATAACTGTAAAAAAGGGGATTAGAAAAACCCAAAAGGCCGCATTGTAAACTTTTCTTATAAGGGACAGGGGGTGAGTAAACCCTTGTTTGACAGAAACGTGGTCGTCTGAATTTTGTTGGAGCCATGCGAACCGCATGGATGTATGTAACTCGATAACCAGTCAGAAAAGTGCCCCGAAAATTGCAAGCCCAATCAAGTCACCTCTTCCTGACCAGGCTGAAGTGGAGAAAGCCGCAACAACATACACCAGGGTGGGAACTCCCAATCCTAACGAAAGTAAATTATTCCATCGTACGGTTAAGAAATTTTCCTTTGTCATGATGTCCGTCCTTTTTGCCACATTTTACGCGTCATCTTGTTCAGCATTTTTCTTTTTTTGCAATGTTGCGCCAATACCAATACCAAACGCGATGCCAATCGCTAAGCCCGCGCCAGGATTTCCTATTGCTGAGCCAATGGCAAGTCCAACACCAACGCCTATGGCAATACCTGCCCCAATCATGTGGTTTGGGATTTTTCATGCTTTTTATTATTTTGATCTGAAGCTCATCATGGGTTTCCTTTAAGTGCTCCGCTAAATAGTGTAGCCATACTGTATAAAATGCTGGTGGTTCACCTGCAGTTCTATTCCACCGTGATGATAACTACGCCGTAACCTTGTTATAAATAACAGGCATTTGTCCCTGCCACTTCTGCCAGATGTCATCTTCCGTGATCAACTCTGCCATAAAGTACCCCACGTTGATGCGACTGGTCTGCCCCGCATCAAAAATGGCGCTGCGAATGGGCGATGGATACACGTCATATGGGGTAACTTCGTCCTCATCAATCAAATTGTCTGGCCGAACCGCAGCCCACTCAATCAGCTTATCATTTTGACCGATCTTGCTTCTGAGATAGTCTGCCGCCTGCTCATTATCACTATGAGGGGGCAACAGTAGGCGCAGCAGACCCACAACGAATTTTTCGGTAAAGGAAATGGGTTCATTGAGATCACGGTTGCGGTTACCCGTGGTATTCATCAGCACAAATTTAGTTGGCTTTTCAGGTCTGTTTGCCTGAATGGCCTCACATAAGCGGCGAGTCGCATCAGTGACGAGTTTTCGCGGATGGCCGTACATACCCTTAAAGGTCATGTTGTGTCCTAGGCATGAGACTACTGCATCACATCCTTTAGTGTGCTTGGCTAATTCTGCATCACTTAAATCAAGAACGCTGGCCTGAATCACAGTCAAGTTGTCATGATTCTTGACGGCTGCGGGCAGTTTGTCAGGTGAGCGAACAATTACTTTCACAAGTTGTCCACGATTAAGAAGTTCTTCTGTGAGCAACCGACCCGTCGCTCCTGTTGCGCCAACAATAAGTTTGTTCATTTTTTGTCTCCTTATGATTGCGGATTCACTGAAATGAGTGTTAATCCTAAATTGCTGATTTTTTTCAACACACCATGCAGAGCGGCTTGATCAACGATGACACCGCTTAAAATGGTGTCGCCATCGTCGGTCAGGGTGATGGTTAGACCATCGAACCAATTCTGCCATTGGGCATCTAAAGACCCTCTGATTTTGATGTGGTAGTTGCTCTGCTTGTTGGTGTTTTCGTTCGACATGCATTTAGAATAGCGCAATTGGCGCGATTTATTCCCACAGGAAACTGTGGTATTGGGGATAAAAACTGTGGTTTAGCGGAGAAAAGTTGTAGGAAACTTAAATAAGGTGGCTTTCTTTTGCTTTGGCAATGGCTTGGGTGCGTTTGTTGACGCCCAGTTTGCTGTAGATGTTTTTGATGTGGTAGAGGACGGTATTGAGGCTGATAACCAATTGTTCGGCGATCTCTTTGTTTTTCAGTCCGGCGTTGATGAGGCGTAAAATTTCTAGCTCACGTTTCGTGAGGGGATCGGTAAGCGGCTGAGCCGGGGGTGGATGCGATTCAATCTTGACTTTCTGTCCCTCAGCTTCAAAGACAGCCAGCAACTGTCCACAATAATCCGGCATAATCCCACGAACGGCCGTTTCAGACAATAGTTGCGCCATCGGCAGTCCTTCGTCAACAAAGATGCGGATGAAGCCGCCCGGCGCTGCCAATGCCAACGCCTCACCCAGTAGTTGCACAGCTTGGTCCAAATCGCCGTGTGCCTGGAGAGCAACCGCCTGTAGAATCATGATTTTGAGTCGTTCATCCTGCCAACCCTTTGCCTCCATTTGTTGGCGCAATGGTTCCAACAGAGCCAGGGTCTGCGGATGTGTCTCCCTGCGCCAGGTAAACCCGCGCCTGGCTGATGGGGAGTTCATGCGTCTCAGCCAGATGAGCCGCTGCCGCCAAATTGCCCTGGTGCAGCAACGTAATCACTTGAGCCGCCACAACATCAGGCATCCGAAACATGAAGTTATGCTGCTGTATGTAGGCTTCAGCTTCATTCAAAGCAGCAGTCGCGGCAGCACTATCTCCTTGGGCCAGCCTCAGGCGGGCGAGAAACACCTCATAAGAAGCGAAGGTGTCGATACTCTCTTGCTGCTGCGTCAGTTGCGCACACTGCTGCCCATGCTGTTGGGCGGTATCAAAATCGTTCCATTGATAGCAGATACGCGCCAGACCAAGAAACGCTTCACAGGCAATCAACGGGGGCGGATCTCCTGCCAATTGCAGGGCATGTCTATACGTCTTTGTCGCCAAAGTTAGTTGGTTATCTGATTCCTGTATTTGACCGAGACTAATGGCAGCCGCCAAAGTATAGATGGAAACCGGCATCGACTGGCTGATAGACATGACTTCGGTGTAGGATTGGCTGGCGGCAGCCCGCTCTCCCTGGAGCTGATAAGCAAATCCCAGTGTCCAAGTCGCGGCCATGCGATTAAACAGGTTGTCGGGGTGCAGCAGCGTCAGGGCCAGGCGGGACTGGGTGATGATGGTTTCTACATCGTGCTGAATGATAGCTAACGTGGCACGCATAGAGGCAATACGTCCGACCAGGTCTTGGGTATTGTCGTCCGGTTCGATATCTTGCAGAGCCGCTTCGGCCGCTTGTAGTTTCTGTTCAACGGCCGTATGTTGACCGACAGACAATAACGCTGAGGCAACTATCACCCACAGCGAAGGTCTGGCATCGAGCACGGTTGTGGGCAGCGATTCCAGCCAGTTTAGGGCAGGCACACCCGCTCCCCGAAAGTATAAGGGGACGCCCTCTCCGGCAATGAGGCGCTCGCTGCGCTCAAAATCTTGGGCAGCGACGGCGTGGTGAAAGGCGTCAAGTTCCAGGCCATTTTCTTCATACCATATGCTGGCACGTTTGTGTAGATCCGCCACGATTCCTCCCTCTTGCGGGGGCTGGTTTTTTAGCAGTCGCTGCCGCAGCAAATCAGCAAAGAGATGGTGATAACGATACCAACGGCGTTCGTCGTCGAGGGGGAAAAGGAAGATGTTGTGGCTGTACAGTTCTTCTAAAATTTGTTGGCTGGCATCTGCTCCAATCCCCACGACAGCCTGACACAAGTTAGCGTTTAGACGGGTGAGAACGGCCGTTTGCAGCAAAAAGTCCTGTACTTCAATTGATTGTTGATTGAGCACCTCTTCCATCAGATAATCCATGATGAAGCGATGACTGCCCGTGAAGCCGGCCACAAAGCCATCCACATCAGCCCGATTTTGCATGGAGAGCGCAGCCATCTGTAATCCCGCAATCCAGCCTTCAGTACGGGTTTCGAGGGCGGCGATTTGTTCGGGGGTGAGGGGGATACCCATGACAGTTTGCAGGAAAACGGCCGTTTCCTCCACCGAAAAGCGTAAATCCTGGATGCGTACCTCAGTCAACTGCCCTCTGGCACGCAGCCGCGAGAGTGGGAATCCGGGATCGGCACGGCTGGTGATGACGAGATGGAGATTGGGCGGCATATGGTCGAGCAGAAATGCCAGCGCCAAGTCAATGTCGGCTGAGTCAATTTCATGATAATCATCGAGGATGAGCAGGCAGGGGGTGGAAACGGAAGCCAGGTCGTTGACTAAGGCTGCTGCCAATGCTTTGGCTGGGAGTGGCTGCGACGTTTGCAATTGGTTGTTGAGGTTTTGCTGGCTGTCGGGAAACGGCCGTATCGCGGCGGCCACATACCTGAAAAACTGCTGCGGATCACTGTCATCTTCATCCAAAGACACCCAACCGACAGGGTGATCGAGTTGCGAGAGCCAAGCGGTAATCAACGTTGTTTTGCCAAATCCAGCCGGAGCCGAAGCGATCGTCAACTTGCCGTGCAGACCTGCGTTTAGTTTTTGCAGAAGCTGTGTACGCGGCACGATGTTGGGGCGTGTGGGCGGGATGTAGAGTTTGGTTTGCAGGAGTGTGTCAGTCACATGAAGATTATAAGGGAAAGTATAGGGAATGGGAAACGATCGTTCCCAAACCAAGCACACCCGCCCAACTGACACTGGCAAAAACAAAACCATCTCACCAACCAGCAGTAGAATGGCGGTTCCAAGCACATAATCAAAGGGGAGTTTAAGCAAAGAAGCCAGTGGAAAGAAATGCAGCCCCACTACCAAGGCCACCCAAAGTGCAAACCATTTGCCCAACTCGGCTGAACTCTCTTGTGGCAGATCGCTTTTGCTTGCTTTACGTAGGATTATGATAATGGCAACGATCAATAAGAGAATGAGGATTACGGCCGTTACCCCAGCAATCCATTCACTCACCAACGTCGTCTTACCAAAACCGGTCGGGGCCGAGATAAGAGTCAGTTTACGGTGCAGTCCCTTGTTAAGCTTGGCGATGAGGTGAGGGCGGGAGACGAGGGATGGCCGTAAGCGGGGCACTTATTATTTCGTTGGTAACAAATCGCCAGTCATGGCTTCACTAAAATGGAAAGGGTCGTGATGGCGAGAAAAAAACACTTTGCCGATGGTCTCATTTGCGAAAATTTTGGCTGAAATCAGGTAGTGAAGAAGCCGATATGCTTACCATCACCCAAGACAACGGCCGTTACCACCAACCCCAACAGCCCGAGAAGCAGCAAAAACGGTGCCAACTGACCCGTGAATTCCGGCAACAAAGGCAGATAATTGAACGTCGCATTTGCTGAGGAATGCATAATGATAGCCAGCAGGATGCTCTGCGTCTGGTTATACACCCAGGTCATCAAAATGGTCATGAGGATGACCCAAAGAAAAAAGACGATTAACGGCATTGCTAACGGCACGCCCACCCCAATCAGGTAACCAGGAATATGCCACGCCCCCCAGAAAACGCCCAAAATGAGGCTGGCGATCAACGGCGAATAGCGTTGCTGCAGTCGGGGCAGGGCATACCCACGCCAGCCAAACTCTTCGCCCAGCGAGATGAGGATGATGACGATGATCTGAGGTAGCAGTTGGGTTGTTCGCAGCGCAGGTGCCGGGCCGCCCCAAAATGAGGCGATCAGAATGGCCAGAAACGCCGTTAGCGGAACCAGGCCGCAGCTTATCGCTACCCAGATCCAGCGGGGGTGGCCCCAAAACCGTTTCACCAGTAGATCAGACAAACCGACCCTGCCAGATAGAACGGCCGTTAACACAATCGCCAACAGCGATGGCGTAAAAACAGTCAAAATTGCCATGTCTTCATTTCCGGCTGCCGCTGCTACCGCAGCAATTCCGGCACTAAATGCCAACGCCAACCCCAAGAAAAGGGGTAGTTGGTAACGTGCAATAAACCTATAAACTTTTTGTAACATGTGAATCTCCTTGCACCTTCTCCGCCCCTTCCTCCACAAACCTCTTCAATCCCGCCAACAACCCCACCATCCCCGCCTCATACGACTTCCGCACCGCCGCTCGATCCAACAGCTTCCCCATCACCCCAAACTTCAATTTGTAAATGGGCGACACAGTTACAATGGTACTCTCTCCCTCTGGGCGTAGCGTGAAACGAATATCGGCCGTTTCAAAAGGCAAATTCGTCCCCGTAATCCGCATCGTCAACGCCTCATTCGGTTGCCAGGTCACCACCTCTTCATCCAAATAATTTTTACCCCCCAAATCACAATAGCGCGTCGCCCCCACCCCTTCCACCATATCCGAAGTCGTATGTGAAGCCCGCACCCCTGGATTCCAGCGGTAAATATCCCCAATCGCCGCCAACGCCCGCCAAACCTCAGCCACTGGCGCCTCAATCTTCAACTCCGTTACAAAACTACCCATTGTTCATTCTCCTTTGTTTTCTTGGTGCGCAGCACGTTTCTTTTTTGCTTTAAAGTTTAGTCAGTCACTGATTGGATGGTGAGCCATCTCCCAGCCATTGCACCTGATGAATTGGCAGGCCCCAATCCCGAATCTGGATCAGGATGCCGTGCAGCGCTGCCTGGTCGGGAAGGGTGCCCTCTACTGTGGTGATGGGGTCGCCTGCCGCAGAACGGCCGTATTCACACGTGAAGGTCTCCGGCCAGATGGTGGTTTCCCCACCGCCAACATGTGCGCCCACCACCAAGCGATAGCGGGCCGGTTGATGCAGTCGCAGGCGGCTCATGACGCCCGCCCGTCGTTCAGCTGCCAGCGCCAGAATGTCGGCCTGGCAGTTAGCCAGTATCGAAAAATGGCCTTCGTCCGGCACAAAATGGGGCACGGCCTGCGGGATGTGGTCAGCGAGGTAGGTGCTCCATGCTGGCGCGGCTTGGGCGTCGGCCAGCCCGTGCCAGACGTGAACGGGCAGCGTGATGGCTTCCAGGTCAAATCCCCACGGCCGTTTATACAGCGGGTGCTCTTGCAAAATGGCGTCGATGCCTTGATGCAATGCTTCCTGCATTTCAGCGGCGATCATTTCCCGAACTGCCGGGCGACTTTGGAATAGTCGGCCATCGGCTGGCGACATTCTGCCCCACTGCGAAAAGAACTTTTCCGGCGTCTCTTGCACTTGAACGGCCGTTTGTTGGGTGAGACGGTGATGTAATTTGCTGGAATGTCCCATGAAGAAGTTCACCATACGAAACAAAGGGTGCATGCCTTTATTACTGCTGCCAGGTGGAGCCGCACTGCTGATAAGCGTCACACTCGTTAAGCGCTCGGGCATGGCGTAGGCGACGGCAGCGGCATGGGGGCCACCACCGGAATGTCCGACCACGGCAAACTGGACGATACCAAGCGCATCGGCCAGTTGGGCAACGTCATTGGGCCAGTCGAGGAAAGTGCGCTGCGGTTGAAAGGTGGAACGGCCGTATCCGGGCCTATCCGGCGCGATGATGCGCACCCCTAGCTTTTGAGCCGTTTCATCTAAAATCGCTGCTTCCAGACGCGAATCATTGCCGCCGTGGAAGAAAAACAGCGGCTGTCCTGCTAAATCACCGTATTCGGCATAGCTGAGTAAACGGCCGTCCGCTAAATGCAGCGTTTGTTGTAACTTGTCTTCAGTCAGAATCGTTGTTTGGCTGTTCATAACCGCCTCCTTGTTTGTGATGACAGCATGATAGCCGAGGGGTGGGTGACTGCGCGTCACCCTTTGGGTGAACGGAGCGGGTGATTCAATGATGGGGTAATAGGGTATTTCCCAGAACCATCCGTAAATGTCCGCTAAGGATATTGGAATTAAGGTTTAACGAGACTGCGATTGAGCACATACTGTCTATACAGAATGATATTTTCCCAACCAATTGGACTGATGTGTTCAAGCAACGACAAGTTCACACCCGCAGCCTCCGGCTCGCCTTCGAGAATTACCTGACTAATTTCCTGCGCTTGCCAATAGATGATGCAGGCCATAATCAAAGTCAGGCAGCTGCTGCTCGCATATACAGTCGATGTGAATAGTGTGGTCCCAACATTCGACCAATGTTGCCAGTGGCCCATACTCTTTTCTTTATCAATGCGATAAATCCGCTGGTGCTGTAAACCTCGAATGCGTGGCGCAAAGCGACGTCCCAACATGGCAAAGGCGGCAAAGTTAATCTCAGTGTAGCCGTGAGTGTCTGTGTAATGTTCTTCCAGCGCCAAGTCACTCTCGTTATAAAGCAGACCCGCCAATACGTAGGCGGCATCTCGGTCCGTGCATTCGATGACTGTGCTGTAGAAAGGAGCATAATTGTCGGCGTCCAGGGCATAATCCCGAAAGCGATGGCTGTAGGTGCGCTGTAATATCTTCCGGCGCAATCGGAATCGCTGCCCATCACTGAATGATTCAACGACCATTGAATCATTACGTATATCATATCCTTTACGTGACATATGTCACTGTTGGTCTTTATCGGAAAGGATTACAGTTCCAACAAGTTAATTCAATGACTGTTGAATTAACTTGCTGGAACTATCTGATACAGCAGTTTGCCTGGTGAAAATTATGATACCTGAAGAAATTTCTACACAAGATGCAGCGCCAGAAGAAATCGCAGTGCTCTTAAAAACATTGGCGGATCCCACCCGGCTGCGCATTTTTGAAGCATTAATGCGCGGCGTTTCCTGCAACGGCTGGCTAGTGGAAGAACTGGGTTTATCGGCTAATTTACTTTCCCATCACCTGAGGGTGTTGCGTGAAGCCGGGCTGGTGCAAGATCGACGGGATGTCGTCGACGGCCGTTTGATTTACTACCTGGTGGATTTACCAGCGCTGACAGGACTATATCAATGGTTCATACAGTTCTTTAATCCTATCAATGTAGCACTTGAGCCTCACATGTGTGGGCCAGAAGGCAAGCCTGCCGGTAGCTCTTCCTTGTCAGCAAATATAGAGGAGCCATTTGTATGACCACTGCGACACTCATGATTATCCTGGCACACCCCGACGACGAAACCTTTTCGATGGGCGGCACACTGGCAAAAGCCGCTGCCGAGGGCAAGCGCGTTCACCTGGTCACTGCCACTCGTGGGGAACTAGGCATTTCCGGCAAAAGTGTTAAAGAAACGGCCGTTATCCGCGAAGCCGAATTACGCAGAGCCTGTGCCCAACTAGGCGTGCAGCAGCTTACCTTTCTGGACTATGTGGATGGCGCATTAGCCAATATCCCGGACAGCGAGGGCGCGGATCGCCTACTGACCTTGATGCGCCAATCGCCACCCGAGGTTGTCGTCACCTTTGGGCCGGATGGCATTTCCGGCCACCCCGACCATTTGGCCGTTTACCGCTGGACAACGGCCGCTTTTGATCAATACCAGCAGGAAGCAGAACGGCCGTTACGCCTTTACTATATCGCCCCCTCCGAAGCCACCCAACAAGGCTGTGGCATCCCACCCCCGGCCGAAACGGTCGGTGGGCCTGTCGCCTTCATCGACGTGAGCGAGTTCCTGGTGCAAAAAGTACGTGCCGCGCAGCAGCATCAGAGCCAGGATCCCCCCTTCAAGGGCGACCCGGAAAGCGAAGCGCAAAACATGGCCTGTCACGAACTTTTTCGCCTGGCCCGACCGCAGTTAGCGGCCAACGGCCACGGCCCAGAAACAGATATATTTGCCGATCTCAACGGCGTAAATCCACAAAAATTATTGGAGATCATTACGAATGTCAACAACAACTGAACAAATCACCACTTCACAACCCAAACAAGGCTGGAAATTACCAGCTCTGGTTATTGTCCTGGCCGTTCTCTGGTGGCTCGCCTGGGAGCAGCTGCAAAACTTTGCCGACTGGCTCACATACACTGTCATCGGGCTGTCGCCCTTGTCCCACTTAGGGCAGTCAGTAAACTTTTTCTTTTACGACGTACCTAAAATCCTCATGCTGCTGGCCGGCATGATCTTCCTTATCACCATCGTCCGCTCTTTCTTTACCCCGGAACAGGCGCGGGCGGCGCTGGGCGGCAAACGCGAAGGCGTGGGTAATGTTTTGGCGGCCAGTCTGGGTGTCGTCACCCCCTTCTGCTCCTGCTCGGCCGTGCCTCTGTTTATTGGCTTTGTGGAGAGCGGTGTACCGTTGGGTGTCACCTTTTCCTTTCTCATTGCTACGCCCATGGTCAATGAAATCGCCTTAGCCATGCTCTTTGGCATGTTTGGCTGGCAAATCGCCGGGCTGTACATGGTCAGCGGCCTGCTCGTTGCCATCATCGGTGGCATGATTATCGGCCGGTTGAAACCGGAACGATACGTGGAAGATTTTGTGTGGCAGATTCAAGTGGGGGAGACAACGGCCGTTACCTACAAACCCACCTGGGACGACCGCATTCGTAACGCTGGTCGCAGCACCAAAGAAATCGTCGGCAAGGTGTGGCCTTATGTCGTTCTCGGCATCGCCATTGGCGCCGGCATCCACGGTTTTGTACCGGAATCTTACCTGGCCGACATTATGGGGCGCAGTTCCTGGTGGGCGGTACCGGCGGCCGTTTTGTTAGGCATCCCGCTTTATTCTAACGCCGCTGGCATTATCCCGGTGGTATCCGCCCTGGTGGCCAAGGGCGCGGCGCTGGGCACGGTACTGGCCTTCATGATGTCGGTGGTGGCCCTCAGCCTGCCGGAGATGCTCATTTTGAAGCGCGTCATAAAGACGCCGTTGATTGTGATGTTCATCACTATCGTCGGCACAGCCATCATCTTCACCGGCTATCTTTTTAACTTTATTGTTCGTTAAGGCAGATCAGTCCAATCTTGAAGAGCAGTTCACGTCATTAAAATCAGGGAAAATCGACATGGAATGGGGCAGCGCTATTTTTTCTGAGGGTAAATTGCTTGTTTTCGGTCTCGTCTTTTTAGGCGGCGTCGTCACCAGCATTGGCCCTTGCAATATCGCCATGATTCCGCTGGTCGTGAGCTACGTCGGCGGCACGGCTGCGCCCACCCGCGGCCGTGCTTTCAGCCTGTCACTCGGTTTTGCCGTCGGTCTGGCGACCACCTTCATGCTCTTGGGCGTGATCGCCGCTCTGCTGGGCAGTGCCTTGACCGGATTGGCCGGTTCGGGCTACTACCTGTTGGCTTTTATCTGTTTTGGGCTGGGGTTAAGTATGCTGGGCGCATTGGAAATCAACTTACCCGGCGGCTTGACGGGGCTGCGTGAACGCATCGGCTGGCGTGGCCTGCCCGGCGCGTATGCGCTGGGGCTGGTATCCGGTCTGGTGGCTTCACAGTGTGCCACGCCGGTGCTGCTGGCGATTTTGACATACGTGATGGTGCAGCAGACGGCCATTGTTTATGGCGCGGCACTGCTATTTGTTTATGCCCTGGGCCGGGGTGTGCCCATCGTCCTGGCCGGCACGTTTACGGCGGCGCTGAAAGGGCTGCGGCAGGCAGGCCGCTGGTCGGCGGCGCTGGAGACCGGCAGCGGGTTGGTGATGATGGGCATGGGATTGTATTTCTTATGGCTGGCGTAATCCAGGTTCACAAGCCGCAGGTCTGGTTCTGGCTGGTTGGCGCGATTGTGCTGCTGCTGGGGGTAAAGGTGGTACGGCCGTTCCTTCTCCCCGCCGGCCCGCCCATCGAACTCAACAACCAACCTGCCCTGCTCTTCTTCAACAACGACGAAGGCTGCGAATGCGTTATCGGGCTTTATCCAAAAGGCCGACGCCGTGATAGCCGCCTGGCCCGCCGAAAACCGCGCCCACATTGCCGTCCATCGTATCGTTTTGGACGAACGGCCGGATTTACAGCGCAGCTACGACATCGAACGCGCCCCCATGTTGCTGCTGCTAGACGCCAACGGTGAGATTGTATGGCGCGAATGGGGCGTGGCCAGCAATCCAAACGTGTTCGATCTGGCCAGAGTGGAAGCGAAAATCAGCCTGGTTGCAACCGCTGCTGAACTAATTAGCAAGCACCCTAGAAGCTTACTAAAGGAGGAAACCTCATGTTAATTGACACGTATGATCTGGACATTTTCACACCGCCTTGCGAGCCGGGGGCAGAACGGTATTCGGCCGTTGCCCGGTTAACGACAGATATTTCCGAAGTATTACCCTATCTCAACGCCACCCTGCGCGGCGCAGTGTACCACCAGGCGGCCAACGCCCTCACCTGGAAAAAGGGTGGTCATAACATTGCTTTCCATGCTTTTGAGATCGCCACCAGCAATGTGGTGGACCGGGATGCGGCCATCAAGGAATTAGATGGGTTGGTCCAGCTTGTCAACCGCACCTGGGAACGACGGGCCGAAATCACCCCCAATTACCAGAAGCGCCAGCGCCCAACGCCCATGGCCGTGTACCAATTGCTGCCCCAGACCAACTGCAAGCAGTGTGGCGAAGAAACCTGTTACATTTTTGCCCTGAAATTTAGCATGGGCCAACGTCAACTGGCCGATTGCCCGCCGCTGCTGGAACCGGAGTATGAGACTAAGCGCCGGCAGTTGGAAGAAATCGTGATTGACGCGCCGGCCATTGGCTAACGGGAGATATAGTAGATGAATGCCTCTGACGAGAAAATAAAACGGCAGTTACCGGAGTTACTACCGATACTGTCATATCAATTATATGATCATTGTCACTAATCAACTCGTTTACCAATTTGTATAATTCAATTCTTATTGAATTGATTTCGTTACAAACAGGGAGAGTATTTTATGAGTGACTACTTGGAATACACTTTGGACAAGTTTACCTTCAAAGTCGCAGCAGACCGTTATTACACCTCGGAAGGCGTTTGGGCGAAAGCCGAAGGCAGCAGGGTGACAGTCGGCGTGTCGGACTTTTTCCAGCAGCGTAACGGTGATGTGGCTTTTGCGGAGGTAGGGGTAGTGCAAACGGCCGTTTCCACCAACGATCAATTCGCCAACATCGAAACCATCAAGGTAGATATGGAACTGTCCAGTCCTATCAGCGGCATGATTGTTGCGGTGAATGAAAAGTTGGAACTGGAAGGCGAAATGATCAATCAGGACCCCTACGGCGAAGGCTGGCTGGCCGTCATCGAAGCCGCCGATTGGGCCGCCGATCAGGCCAGTCTGATGACGCCGAAAGCCTACCTTGAGATCATGAAAGTCCAGGCACAAGAAGAGGCGGAAGACCGATGAACCAAAAAGTGGTGATTGTCCCTTGCAGCGGCATCGGCAAAACGTACGGCACAGTCAGCCGTGAAGCCGCTTATGAGGTTATTGAAGAACTGCGCCCCGAAACGTCGCAGTTGGTGGCGCTTTCCATGCTGGTCATGGGCGAAGAGAATGCCTGCGCAGCCGTCGCCGCCAATCCGGCCGTCACCATTGACGGTTGCAAACTGGCCTGCGCCACCAAAATGGTCCAGGAAAGCGGCGGCCAGTAGCTGAGGATTTTGCTGTCCTCGACGTTTTTCGCCGTTACCGCAAGCTGAAACCGCAGGGCATCGCCGAACTAAACGAAGGCGGCTTGCAGTTAGCCCACGCCCTGGCCGAAGAAGTCAGCACCGTTATTGATAATCTGCAAGGAGGCGAAGATGCCTGATTTACCGCAAAAGAAAGTCGGCATTGTGGCCTGTTCCGGCGAGGAATTGGCCGAAGGCACCGTCACCCGGCTGGCGGCACTGAAAGTGCTGGAAGAAATGCGCCCCGCTGATACGGTGACGATTTGTCTGCCGCTCTTTTTGGCGGGCGGCGAGGGCGACCGCGCTTTTGCCCGTTTTTACCCGACGATTGCCGTAGATGGCTGTGACTTGCGCTGCGCTGCCCGCGCTACGGAGCAATATTCCGGCAAACCGGCCGCCAGTGTGGTGGTGACAGATATTGTGGCCGAACGGGGCATGGGTCAGGTAGCCGGACGGCGTCGCTTGAATGAAGCGGGACAGCAGGCAGTGGCGGAAACGGCCGTTACCATCGCCGATTTGGTTGACAACCTGCTGGATAAAAAGTGGAGCCGCCGCGAAGGACGTATTATCGAGTCGGAAGAATCGCAGGCAACATCCGAGCCGCGGCCTGTGCTTGCGGTTCCGGTATTCCGGTGCAGACTGTGCAGGTCAGCGGAGAATCTGTGACGCTGATCGCCCTGCCGCCGCTACTGGAACAGTTTAAGCAGATGGGAAAACGGCCGTCGCCCGAAACCGCCGCCGAGTTATTGGAACAGGTCAAAATCTACAATCCTGTGCCCGAAGCAGCGAAGCCGCCTACTGGCAGATGTTAGCCCGTGAATACGCCGCTCTCTGGGAGAGAACTGGAGCCTACCTTATGAGCAAAACGGCCGTTTACCACACCACCGTCAACTGGAAAGGGGAACATTGGGGCCACATCGTCATGGGCAATGGGCCGGAGATGCCCTTCTCCGCCCCGCCTGATGCCCAGGGCCACCCCGACGTGTTCACCCCCGAAGATGCATTTGTGGCCGCCGTCAACACCTGCGTCATGATGATGTTCATCTGGGCCACCGAGCGCTTCAAGCTAGATCTGCAAAACTACGAATGCCGCGCCGAAGGCACCAAGCTTATCGAACTGGACCGCACCGAAATCTTTACCCAGGTCAAATTCTGGCCGCACATTAGGATGGCGGCCAATGGCGAAAACGGAGGTTATTGAAGCGCGAATCAACAAGGGGCTGCAAGCGGCCCAAAAGTATAGTCTGGTCGCCAACTCGGTGAAATCAGACATTATTGTTGAACCCACCATCGAAGTTTTGTATGAATGGTAAGACGAGGCTTTGGGGGGAAGTAGATGATCAGGGACGGTTAGTCTTCTCCCCGGAAATGGCGGCGCAGTTTGGACTACGGCCAGGGGCCCGGGTCCATCTGGAAAACGGCGGCACCGGCTGCGACTGCACCGCCCGGTCGATCAACTGGCCAAGGTCTACCTCGAGCCGACCGACCGGTGTAATCTCACGTGCCGCACCTGTATTCGCAACGGCTGGGATGAAAGCGCTGGGCCGGATGCCCGAGGCCACCTTTGACCGCATTATGGAAGGATGCAGAAGCTATCGCCGCTCCCGACGGTCTTCTTTGGCGGGCTAGGTGAACCGTTGTCCACCACCCACCTGGCCTGGTCGCCCGCGCCAAGGCCCTAGGCGCCCAGGTGGAACTGATCACCAACGGCACGATGCTCACCGAAAAACGCTCCCGCCACTCATCGAATCCGGGTTGGACGTCATTTGGGTATCCATTGACGGCGCGACGCCAGAAAGCTACGCGGACGTCCGACTTGGGGCACAACTGCCCAAAGTGGTGGAAAATTCTCTGCGTTTCCGCAACATGCGGCCGGCGGCCATTTCCCCAGCCCGAAGTTGGGCATTGCCTTTGTAGCCATGGCCCGCAATATTGATGATTTACCGGAGGTGCTGCGTATCGGCCGTTATCTGGGCGCTAAGTACTTTTCGGTGAGCAATGTACATCCTTACACGGCCGATATGCAGGCGGAAGTTTTATATAAGCGCACCTTACGCAATCCGGCACTTTATCTCCTCGCTGCCCATAAAAAGTTGACTTTTCCGCCCATGGACATTAACGAAAAAACAGGGAATGCCTTCCTGCAGGCCATGCAAAGCGGCTACAACGTCAACTTTGCCGGGAACAGTTTGGGGGGATCCTTTGACGTTTGTAAATTTATCGAAAACGGCACCTTATCCATTGGCTGG
Source organism: uncultured Chloroflexia bacterium (assembly GCA_963701435.1). Classification (GTDB taxonomy): domain Bacteria; phylum Chloroflexota; class Anaerolineae; order Promineifilales; family Promineifilaceae; genus JAACFF01. The sequence goes on from CAVPAL010000014.1 coordinate 24,339, forward strand.
GACGGTGGTGTCAGCCCTTGTTGGCCGCTAATGCACACCCATACGAGCTACCTGCACGGCAAGCCGCACCTGTCGCGCCGCCATGTCGTCGGCAATGTCAACGAGCGGGATTTGCTGGATATCTGGTTAGATGACGCATACGTCACTTACCGTCAAAAAGTGCACAGTTTTGGTTTTGCCCCCTGCACTATTTGCGGCGGCTGCGAAATGTCGGAAGCTAATGAAGAAGATTGTTTTGGAAATGAATTCCCGGCCTGTGGCGGCTGCCTCTGGGCGCAGGGAGTTATTCAATGTCCTTAAAATACACAAATCTGGAGGTTTTTAATTATGTTATCTATTAAAGTTTTAGGTCCGGGCTGCGCTAACTGCCAAAAAGTGGAAGCGGCTGCTAAAAGCGCCGTCGCCAGCATGGGCGTCGAGGCTGAAATTGTCAAAGTAACCGATTACGGTCAAATCATGTCATACAATATTTTGTCGACGCCGGGGCTGTCCTACCGGGCTGTGCGGCCCCAACTGGATCAGACCCTGCTGGACGTGAGCGAAATGCTCCAAGCTCTGCGGACGAAGGATCGCCCGTCGAACGCTACCAGATGACCAGCCATCCGCACAAATTTATGAACAACGACGAAGTGATGCGCTTGGTGCGTGAAAAACAGATGGCGGCCCTGCCGATTACGGCCGTGCACGGCACAGTCATCAAAGTCGGGGCCTATCCCACCCTGGATGAATTGCAGCAAGGCCATCCTGAATGGAGCGGCCGGCATGAACACCCAATTCATCTTCTTCTCTGGCAAAGGGGGCGTGGGCAAGACCAGCATGGCCTGTGCCACGGCCGTCCACCACGCCGATGCCGGACAACGCACCCTTATCATCACCACCGACCCCGCCGCCAACTTGGCCGACGTGTTTGAGCAACCCATCGGCCACCACATCACCCCATTGGACGGCATCGACAATTTGTGGGCGATGGAAATTGACCCCGACACGAGCCACCGAGGAATACAAAGAACGCGCCCTGGCTCCCCTCCGCGCCGTCTTTCCCGCGCCGATGGTGGCGGTCATAGACGAGCAAATGAGCGGTCCTTGCACGGCCGAAGTGGCCGCCTTCGACCGCTTCACCGACTTTCTGGTGCTGGACAACGAGCCGACCAACCAGTGCACTTCGACGTGATCGTCTTCGACACCGCGCCCACCGGGCACACCATTCGCCTGCTGGAACTGCCGGCGGAGTGGGCCAAACGATCAGCGCCGCTGAACACGGCAGCGGCCAGACCTGCATCGGCCCGGCGGCGGCCATTCAGAGCGCCAAATTGAAATATGAACGCGCCCTGGCCATTTTGCGCGACCAGACGCAGACCCGCTTCACCTTTGTGCTGCACCCCGAAGCGATTGCCATCCACGAAACCCAGCGGGCTATCGGCGAACTGCACAAACTGGACATCGACACCCACGAACTGATCGTTAACGGCATCATTCCGCCAGAGGCCACCAGCAACGCCCTCTTTGCCGCTCGCGCCGAATGCAAACCGGCTATCTGACCCAAATTGAGCGTGATCTACCCTACGCGGCGCGACGCATGTTCTTAATGGACGGCGAAATCAAGGGGGATTGACCGGCTGCGCACGGTGTCTGGCGCCTTCTTCGGGGCGGGCCCAGTACCACCCCTAATGCCAGACGGCCACCAAACCTACCGTCTCGGCCGCCTTCACTGCCGATCCGGACCAGGTCCGGGCACGTGTCCAGCCCAACGGACACCGGCGCACGCGGTTCTTTGCCGGTAAGGGGGGTGTGGGCAAGACAGTATCCTTCGTGTGCAGCGCCGTTTGGCTGGCCCGACAGGGGTACAAGACGCTACTGCTCACCACCGATCCGGCCGCCCACCTGGGCAA
>CAVPAL010000015.1:0-3957 GCA_963701435.1 uncultured Chloroflexia bacterium
TCGCATTTCAGTTTTTGGCCGCTAGTAAATAATGTCAAAGTGAAAAAGCGTCCAAATAAAATAGGACAATCCCACTAACGCTCCAAAGGGAAATACGATGACCCAGGAAAGGGTGATTTTCGGTTTCTCGAAACGCAGACTTGTTGCCGTTGTCATGATATTGGCCCAAACAAACCAAAAGCTGACCCAGGCCAGTAAATAGAAGCCCCATCGCGGACTAGCAAACACCAGGGCGATGCCGATGATGCTCAGTGGGCAGGCTAAAAATATGTCGGCCGCTGAGATACCAAAAAAGATCTTCTGCTCCTGCCAACTATCGGCCGTTCCATCGGTGTTTTTCATCGCTTTGCCGCGAAATACCTGGATTTGCCAACCCCATATGATCAGTGTGAGCAAGCCTATCAATATCAGCAGTATGTACAATGTTATTTGCGAGAAAGGAGATAATGTTTGCATTTCAATTTCTCACTCAACCAGAAGAGGGGTGGACGTATTAATTTATGCGTCTCATTTTTTGAGACATAGGTCTCGTTTTGTGGGACTCTCGTCTCGAAAAACGAGACCGCACTGAAACAGATGTCCCGTTTTATCCTAAACAATCCACGCGGTCAAACAAAATCGCTGACAAAGGAATCCTCCTTCAGGTAAACTGTTTCTACCACAAAACGTTACCTTACAAAACTATGGAGGATTCCCATGTCAATAAATGATTCTAGCACATCACTTACCCAACGCATTTTGGCTCAATGGCGACAACGTTATTTATGGCGTTGGCAAACCAGTTATGAGCCTCGCTTGTGTTGGCCTGATTCCCAAATGCCTCGCTTTGTGTTACGGTGCGGCGTTACCCAATCTGTTATCGAGCAATTACGGTTGCTTGATTGCGGAATGTGTCAATAGCAATGAGACACCAAAATTGATAAATTAGTGAGCAAACTCTCGCTCACCTACCTGGGCTGCTGGATAAGTGGACAATTCTTCGCCGACTCCGACTTGCCCACTTACCCACAGCCCCTACGACGACTACATGTCCTTTCCCGGCGGCGGATTAATCCAAACAGCCGTTGGTAACTTCGGCGCTGTGGGCAACCCTCTCACGAAGCGCTCGGGATGCTTTTCATAAGCAGCTTGCAAGGTTGCCTGGCGTTGGACGGTCAATTCGGCCGCCAGTCCATAATGCACAGCGGCTGGTGTCATCAGCCCCAACCCGGTGTGCCGATGTTCGTTGTTGTACCAATGAATGAACGCGTGCGCCCAGGACCGGGCGTCTTGCGGTGAGCCAAACCGGTCGGGATAATCAGGACGATATTTCATTGTTTTGAACTGAGCCTCCGAAAAGGGATTGTCATCGGAGGTATACGGGCGGGAGTGGCTCTTGCCTACGCCCAGGTCTGCCAGGAGTAACGCCAGGGTCTTGCTGGTCATGGAACTGCCCCGGTCAGCATGCAGAATGAGTTGCTCTGGTGCAATCCCTTGTTTGGCACAGGTATCGGCCACCAATTGACGAGCCAGGGAAGCCAGTTCGCGGGTGGCAATCATATAGCCCACCACGTATCGACTGAAGATATCCAGAATCGTATACATATAGTAATAAACATGGGGCACTGGCCCCCGCAGCTTGGTAATATCCCAAGACCACACCTGATTGGGTCCAGTTGCCAGCAACTCCGGCTTTTTGTAGGTGGGATGTCGCTTCTGGTTACGCCGCTCCCGGACTTCATCATGTTTCCTGAGTATCCGATACATCGTACTCACCGAGCAAAGGTATTGGTCTTCATCCAGCAAGGCGCCATACATCTGTCGCGGCGACTTGTCGACAAAGCGGTCACTGTTGAGCATCTCCCGTACCGCTTCCTGCTCGACCGTTGGCAGCGCCCGTGGCGACGGCTTGGCCGGACGTGGTTTGGTAACGGCTGGTTTTGTTTGTTGCTGACGATAGTAACTGCTGCGCGGATACCCCAGCCGGTCACACGCCTGCCTGATGTTTGTTTTTTGCGCCAATTCGGTCACCGTTGCTCTCATTTCAATGCGTCCGTCGGCTGTTCCAGGGTGATACCCAATATCTCCGAGAGTTTTTTTTGAGCCTCAATGATCAGCTCTGCCTGCTCCAGTTGACGGGTTAATCGCTGGTTTTCCCGTCGTAATTGATTCATTTCGGCTGCTTCTTCATCTCGTTTGCGACCCCGTTTTCGTGGTTTCAGCCCATCCATCTGGCCCGCTTCCCGTTGCCGGCCCCAGGTGGTTAGATGGGATGAATACAATCCTTCCCGTCTGAGTAAGGCTCCGATTTGCCCCGGTTGTTGGCGGCATTTATCCGCTTCTTCCAGCACCCACAATTTGTAAGCGGCCGTAAACGTACGCCGTTTGGCTTTGGGCGACTACTTCCGGATCAGGTCTTTTGGTTGGACCGATGCCATTTTCACTGATCTTGTCTGTCTGTTTTTGTGTCATGATGTTCCTCTTCGCCCATGAATTCTACACTAAATTCTGAGTCTGAAGTGTCCCACCCTATATTGACACAATGGGTTGGCAGCAATTGCCCCGTCCAACTCAAAGACAATGGTTTGGTCAACAACCAATCCCTTTGGCTGCTTACATTGGTACCTACTTTGTAAAACTTATCCATCAGATACAGACTATGGGTCAGTTGCGCCGTTTTCTAGTGGCTCATCCGCCGTTGGTTTGGGCGTTAGGCTTTCCTTTAATAGCTGACCAAACTGCGGAACATGGCTTTTCGGCTGAGGCTAGCTTGCCCACACGACGACAATTAAACCGCATGCTTACCGAATTAGATAACAATGTCTTACAATCGTTGCTCACTATCCAGGTTAAGCGTCTGCAATCTTTGTTACCTCCAGCATTTGGGCAAACGATCTCTTTGGACACATCCCACATTGTGGCCTGGGTCAAAGAAAACAACCCACGCGAATATATTAAAGATGGGCGTTATGACAAAACAAGACAACCAGTTGGTGACCCTGATTGCAAAGTCGGCTGCAAAAAGCGCCACAACCGATTGTTAAGCACTCCTGCCAAAGAAGGCTTTCCCGCGAGCGAGATTGTGACGACCACTGGAGAATTTTATTGGGGTTACGCTTCTGGCGCTGTGGGTACTAAAGTTCCCGGCTGGGGTGAATTTGTCTTGGCCGAGATGACCGACACCTTTGATAAGGGGGACGTCCGTTTTTTCTTCCCTCTCATGGAGCTCGTTGAACAACGTTTAGGTTTTCGCCCCCGCTACGCTGCTTTGGATGCTGCGTTTGATGCGTTTTATGTCTATGATTTCTTTCACGACGCATCCCATGATGGTTTTGCGGCTGTGCCGCTCCACCGACCTAATCTGATTCGTGCCTTTAACGATGACAACCTCCCCCTGTGTGATGCTGGCTTACCTATGCCCGTTCGTAAAACTTACCTTGATCGCACCAAAGCGATTATTCCTCATCGTCGTGCAATTCACGCTTGCCCCTTGCTCTTTCCTTTTCCTAATGGCAATGCTTGTCCTATTAGCCACAAACAATGGCCCAAAACTGGTTGCACGGCCAATTTGCCTGTTAGCTTGGGGCCTCGTTTACGCCATCAAATTGATCGCCAAGGGTCAGCTTACAAGCTGGTTTATGCGCAACGCACTGCTGTTGAACGTATCTTTTCTCAGGTTAAGGCGTTAGGCATTGAGCGTCCAAAGCTCAGAAACCAACATGCCATTACGAACAACAATTCCCTGGCTTATTTACTCCTTAACCTCCGTGCTCTTAAACGCGTACTTTCAAAATTGAACGATGTAAAACTTTAAGCCGTTTCAGTCCCCTAACTGGTCTTTAAAAGCCTGTCTTAATTGGCGACGTTTTGTGGTATTGCTTTTGAGACTGGTTTCATTGGGTGGGGAGCCTTTTCTCTCTGGTGTTCAATTAATCGAGACGCATTTTTTTGAACTCTTCTATGCGTCCTACCCTCCCA
>CAVPAL010000016.1:0-3143 GCA_963701435.1 uncultured Chloroflexia bacterium
CAAACCAATAGATACGGCCGTTGTCCTCATACAACAACACGCCAATCTTTTTGCTGAATGACTGATAAATCTTTGTGAATAGTAGATGGCGATACTCCAATTCGTCGCGCCAGTTCTGCCTGCGAAATACCCAAATTATCAGCTTCTTTAACGACATGCCCAATATTATGTAAACGATCTAGCTTGTTTTGTTTGTTTCCGAACACTTTGAACCTCCAGAAATTTGATTTATCTAGAGTTTGTCGCAGCGTTGTTTCCAGTACGGAAACAAGCAAAATTGAGTTTGAAAATTGGTTTGTTTCCATTTTTAGATCACTTATTTGCTATTCTGTTAGTAACATCTTTTTTAAAGGAAATTATTTGGAGGTTTCCATGCCCATCATTCAACAACTTATCGCCGACGAATTCGGCAGCCACATCGGCAAATACCAGGGCCGGCTCAAAGTTACCAAACAAAAAGAAGTCCTCGCCCAGGCTCCCATTCTGCACCTCGAAGCCGTCACCATCGCCAACAGCGGCGTCAGCATCTCCGCCGACGCCATCCGCGCCTGCACCGAACGCGGCATCCCCATCCACTTCCTCAGCGGCACCGGCAAACCCTATGCCAGCCTCTACAGCGCCGGACTCACCGGCACCGTCCTCACCCGCCGCGCCCAGTTATATGCCTACAACGACATGCGCGGCGTCAAGCTGGCGCTGGCTTTCGTCGGCGGCAAAATCGAAAACCAGGCCACGCTGCTCAAATACGTCGCCAAATACCGCAAAGAAACCGCGCCCGAGGTGTATCGTGAACTGCGCTGGCTGGCCGGTGAAGTCCTCGATCATATGGAAGAAATTTGTGCCCTGGACTATCTGGCACCGCGTGAAGATTACCGCATAGATGAAATTCGAGGCCAAATTCTGTCCATCGAAGGCCGCGCCGCGCAAAAATATTGGGCCGGATTCAAAGTGGTTATACCGGTCAATTTGAATTGGTCGGGGCGTGAAGGCCGCGGCGCGCGCGACCCGTTCAACAGCGCCCTCAACTATGGATATGGCATTTTGTACGGCGAAATCGAACGCGCCCTGGTGCTGGCCGGACTCGATCCTTTTGGTGGTTTCATCCACGTTGACCGTCCCGGCAAACCCAGCCTGACGCTTGATTTCATCGAAGAATTCCGCGCTCCCGTCGTCGATCGCACCGTTTTGGGTTTGGTCAATAAAGGCGCCAAAATTGAGCAGGACGAACAGGGCTTTCTGACCGAAAAAACGCGCCACATGCTCGCCAATAAGGTTCTGGCGCGTCTTGAATCCCAGGAACGTTATGAAAAAAAGCGTTTTTCCTTGCGCAATATCATTCAAATGCAGGCCCGCCACATCGCCACCTACGTACGCGGCGAACGCGAAGATTACCAGCCCTTCCTCACTTCCTGGTGAGCCGCCGGTTGGTGACCGACTACCCGATCAAGCGACTATTGGACTGCTGACTACCCGACTAATCCCATGAACTGTCTGCTCATTTACGACATCCCCGACGACCGCATACGCACCAAAGTGGCCGACGCCTGTCTTGATTACGGCCTGGATCGCATTCAATACAGCGCCTTCCATGGCAATATCTCGCGTAATCACCAGGAAGAACTGTTTCTGAAAGTTACCGCGCTGTTGGGCAAACAGCGCGGCGACATCCAGCTAATTCCCATCTGTGAAAAAGATTGGAGCCGGCGAAACACATTTAGTACTACAACGAAATTTTGACATAATGTTCTGACGACAACCTCCCGGAGGCAAATCAAGCAGCTAAAATCAACCTATTTAGCGACCACCTTTGCCTAAATGTTGAGCCTCCGGGAGGATTCAATTCGAAGTCTCGTTGAAATATTAGGTAAACCGCGAAAAATCTTTTGAACTAAACAGAACGCAATTTCGCGGTTTCCTTGAGGAATTCCCAGATATCGTTTCGCAGGAATTCAAAAAACTTTCTGAGAATTACCTATAACCGCCGCCACGTTGGGAATTTGATGTCATTTTGTTTTGGAGAAAACAGCATGCAAACAACTGAAGCATATACTTTACGCGTCATTGATCTCAAACAATATGTGTACTGCCCGCGCATTTTATATTTCCAAACGGTGCTGCCGGATGTACGGCCGTTAACCTATAAAATGGAAGCTGGTATTTTGGCTCACCAACAGGCCGCAGCGCGCGAGAAACGGCGTTTATTACGCACCTATGGCCTTGACGCCGGCGAACGCGCCTTTGATGTGCCGCTGCGCAATGTAGAGTTGGGTTTGTCCGGAATAATTGATATGGTCATTACGACTCCGGCAGAATGTATTCCGGTAGATTACAAAGCCTCAAAACGAATTGGCTCCCATTTTAAGCTGCAGTTGATGGCATACGGCCGTTTACTAGAAACCAGCCTGCCGGACTGCCCCCAACCTGTTTCACGCGGCTTTCTGTATCTCATTCCGCAGCGCAAAGCAATTCTCGTGCCCTTTAGCCCCCATTTGCGTCGCAAGCTGGAACAGGCGTTGGCGCGCTTGCAAACCATCGTGCACCAGCAGCAAATGCCGCAGCCGACAACAGTACGTGGCCGTTGTATGGATTGTGAATTTCGCCGGTTTTGCAACGACACCCTCTAATTCCCGTCACGAATTCAGGTTGACAAAGCAGCCCGATAAGCGTCATAATAATTGCATCTTCATATGCGTACCTTAACAACAACAGCTTCGCAAATAAAAGCTGTTTTTATACAAAAAGTGATTTTCGAGTACAAACGAGAAATTAGGCTGAAAACGGTCGTTTTCACAAAAAATACACCTCGGAGAATGGCCGCTAACGTACTTATTGCCATCCACGCAAGAAATATGCCCTAAAAAATCTGGAAATCGCAGGGGGGTTCACCCAAAAAGGCTCACCAGAGAGCACTGAAACATTAGCTGATACGGTACGCAACTGTCCAGCGTTGGGTTCACCCAAAAAGGCTCACCAGAGAGCACTGAAACATGTCATGATACTCGCGCGAATGCCTGCAACGCCAGCGGGTTCACCCAAAAAGGCTCACCAGAGAGCACTGAAACCGCGACAGTGCATGGCTGCGCGATCAGACATGCGGGTTCACCCAAAAAGGCTCACCAGAGAGCACTGAAACTTTCTCCGTA
>CAVPAL010000017.1:0-503344 GCA_963701435.1 uncultured Chloroflexia bacterium
ATGACCAACGCACAGCGGCACGGTGTATTCATCTGACACCTTCATCGCCATGGCGCGCGGCTGGGCAAACCGGACGTGGTGGGCCTGTGTCGGACGGCGTCCACATACAACACATGGGTGCCGGGCAACGAAGGCGCGATGGTCGGCATCGCGGACACGGCGGTCCTTCGCGCGCGCCAAAGGCACGGCTTGGTCGTCATGGGAGCTTTCGGTTGCGTGCGTCAGACGTTCGCTGGACGTCGCTTGAGACGTCGGTCGTCCCGTAACCGACGTCGTTTCACCCTTTTCCGCCGATACCGCATGCGATGATGCGTCTTTGTCCGTTGGAGGGGGAGGGGCCAATTCCGATGGAGCGAGAAAGGCCGATGCCGATGGAGGCGGAGAGGGCGATTTCCCATTGCCCCCCTGTCCACCGACATCACGGAGCCGGGCTTTGAGTTTTTCGGTCACGACGTCGATGACGGCTCGATTGCCGATGGGATCACGCTCAAGGACAGACGCGAAGTTTGCGAGGTTGGCCTCCCAGAATCCATAGACCGCCTCGATGGTCTCAAGCTCTGCCAATGACGTCGTGACCGCGTCGACGAGATGATCGCTGCTCGATAGTCGGCGCTGCTGACCGTTGCGGCCCGTGAGAATGACTTTGGGAGCCTCCGTTCTTGAGGGGCGCTTGTCAGGCGTCTGATCTTGCTTGGTTGGCTGGGTGACTTGGCTCATCTCCTTGTCGTAGAGCGCAAGTCCGAAGGGATTGCCGAAGGTGGCAAGGGCGCGTTTGGTGGCGTCCGTTTCGGCTGCCTTCATTGCCATTTCATGTGCGCCCTCAGGTGATGAGGCCCGGCCAAAACCGGTTCCAACACCATCGCGGGTCACTATCGTGTCGCCAGCGCGGACGGAGATGCGCACCTGGGTCGAATAAAGGCAGACGACCTGTCCCCTTTGACGATCCGACCAGATGCAGGTGGGCGCACGCGTTTCGCGGTCCCAGTTCTCGTGACCGAAGATCCGGTTGGCCTCGGCGACGACCCTCCAGCCTTCGATGTAGTGGAGCGTCGTGCCGTTGTGGATCCGAGACCTGACGTTGGCGTGGCGCAGTTTTGAGCGAAGCGCTTTGCGTTGGCGTTGATCAAATCCCATCACTTCACCCTCACGCTTAACTGAGATGTACGTGGCCCGAGTTGGGCGCCGGCGATCACTGCACCGTTCTTAAGATCCGAGATCAGACCTTGCCGGTCGAGTTTGGCGCGGCTGCGGCCTCCAGTAGTCTTCGGGGATGCGTGCTTCCTCGATCACTTCCAGTGAGGGGGTTCCTGCGCGCACCGATACGGTGAAGTCTGCTTCGACAAGCCGCTTGAGATCGGCCTTGGTCATTGCATCCAGAACGAGGCTGCGTTTCGTCTTGGCTCGATGGGTCAGGCGATCGAGCCTTGCCTTCATCTCGCCAAGACGCGTGGATAACGCCGTTGCCAAAGCCTCGTCGTCTAGTGCCGAGCGTACAAACGCGGCTAGGATCTCCTTCAGGTCAGTGAGTCCCTCGAGAGTGTCGGCCAGGGTTTCATCGTCGAGGTCCGGATAATTTGAGAGTAGAGCATCACGATGGTGGGTATGGAGGCGTACTTGGCCCTCCAGTGCCTCGCGATCAATCGTTAAATCCGGCATTCCAGTCACTCCTACATCGAACAATTGAGCGTTAATGGATCAATATAGAGCCATAAGTGATCAATATGTGTCAAGGAGCGTGTGCTGGAGTTTGAGCGCGTGATTTGGCCAGCACAGCTGCGAGCTGCCCGGGCACTTCTGGGTTTAAGCCAGGCTGAACTAGCTAAGCGAGCCGGGTTAGGCCATGCGACTGTGCGCAGAATCGAACAATCGGAAGGCGAGATCAGGGGGACAGCTCGGACCGTGCAAAAGCTGCAGGTCACTTTGGAAGAGCTTGGGATCATATTTATCGCGAAAGACGATGAGCACGGTTACGGCGTGAGGCTTCGCAAGATGGTTGGCCACGACTGATGCTTCGAGGCGACACGGGGGCCGTTCCAACTCACAGAACTCGCTTCGGCATTCGGTATAGTTGACCCTTTCGCCGGCGACTGTTCCTATCTGCTCTCAATTCAGATGCGATATCGCGAAAAGGATAGGCGCGACGTGGCCACTGACGCACGGGCGGGCAAGCCGGCCCCACATGATCTCCTCGTCAACGTTCCGGAGTTGATGACCGCGTACTACACGTTGGCACCAGACGCCTCTAACCCATCGCAGCGTGTTGCGTTTGGCACATCGGGCCATCGGGGCAGCTCGCTTCAGTGCAGCTTCAATGAAGCTCATATCCTGGCGATCTGCCAGGCGATCTCAGAACACCGTCGTGTGGCAGGTATTGACGGTCCATTGTTCGTCGGGATGGACACCCACGCGCTGTCCGAGGCGGCACGCGCAACAGCCATCGAAGTGTTCGCGGCTAACGAGGTTGAGATCTGCCTTCAAACGGGTGGCGGTTACACGCCGACGCCCGTCATTTCGCACGCGATCCTGACCTATAATCGTGGGCGATCGTCCGGCCTCGCTGATGGGGTGGTTATCACACCGTCTCACAATCCCCCTGCAGATGGAGGGTTTAAATACAACCCACCGAGTGGTGGCCCAGCCGACACCAAAACAACGCGGAAGATCGAGGCGCGCGCCAACGAATTGCTCGCAAGCGGTTTGACGGCGGTGCGCCGCATGCCCCTGATGCGGGCGCTCAAGGCCGAGACAACCAGAGAGTACGACTACATTTCGCCCTACGTCGCCGACCTCGAACGTGTCATCGACATGGACGCGATCGCCGCAGCGAAACTCAAGATTGGCGTCGATCCGATGGGCGGCGCGGGTCTCGCGTACTGGGAGCCGATTGCCACGCGTTACGGCCTCGACATCGAGGTCGTCAACAAACGCATCGATCCAACCTTTGCCTTCATGCGCCTGGACAAGGACGGGAAGATCCGCATGGACTGCTCGTCCCCGTTTGCGATGGCGGGCCTGATTGATCTCAAAGACCGCTTCGATATCGCGTTTGGTAATGACCCCGATACCGACCGCCATGGCATCGTGACGCCGAGCGTCGGTCTCCTCAACCCGAACCACTATCTCGCCGTCGCGATCTCTTATCTCTTCCAGAACCGACCCGGATGGCGCGCCGATGCGGCTGTAGGAAAGACGCTGGTGTCGAGTTCGATGATCGACCGCGTCGCAGCTGATCTACCTCGCCCGTTGGCCGAGGTCCCTGTTGGATTTAAGTGGTTCGTCGACGGGCTGTTGGATGGGTCCTATGGCTTTGGTGGGGAAGAGAGCGCTGGGGCATCCTTTCTCAGGAAAGATGGCACCGTTTGGACGACGGACAAGGACGGGATCATTCTTGATCTTCTGGCCGCCGAAATAACCGCCAGGACGGGTCGAGATCCAGGTGAACACTATGCCGACCTTGAAGAGCGGTTCGGTAGTCCCGTTTATGCGCGCTCAGATTCGCCAGCGACGAGTGCGCAGAAAGCTGCGCTCGCAAAGCTGTCACCGGATCTTGTGAAAGCCGACGAACTCGCAGGGGAGCCGATCACGGCGAAGTTGACACACGCACCAGCCAACAATGCGCCGATCGGCGGGCTAAAGGTCACGACTGAAAACGGTTGGTTTGCAGCCCGCCCATCTGGAACGGAAGAGATCTACAAGCTTTACGCTGAAAGTTTCGTGGGACCCAAGCATCTCGGGCAAATCCAGGAAGAGGCGCAAGAGATCATTGAGGCGGCCTTTAAAGCAGCGCGAGAGTTAGTCCGGTCCTCGATTGGTCTGGATGCGAGGGCAGACAAATTCTCTGCCCCCGACGCCGAAGCGAACTACGAAGTCCGTGAAGCTGTTGACCCTGATCGCGCGATCGCGTCACGGGCTCGACCAACAGGCAAGAGAGAAAGGGCGCTTAAACGATGGCCGATGAAGAGCCAGGCAGTGAGATCGAAGCGATCTATCGGGAAGTCCAACGGCTCTATGGTGTGCCTTACGTCTCCGCGATTCACGAAAGTTTGGCGACCCAGCCTGGTTTTCTCGAATGGGCCTGGCATGAAGTCGCGCCAGCTTTTCGGACGGGCGAGGCACAAGAGGCCGCTTGGGCGGCGGCGGACCACATCCAACCGCCACGCCTCGATCCGATCCCTTGGCAAGCGCTGCAGGTCTGGGGATTGAGCGCGGAAGATGTGGCTTCCGTTCGCGTCGCCGCGCAAACGTTCCAACGCGTTGCCCCTGTGAACATGATGCTGTCGGCGCTCATTACCTTGCGCTTGAAGGGTGTTGCACCGACGAAGAATGAAGCCGACCGCAGCACTGCGGTCTGGGAGCCACCGTCATCCCTGCAAGGTACGCCGCCACCGATGGTCGATTACGTGGGCGTCGAGCGGGGCAACGCGTGATCTCGCCATGCTCTTTGCGACACAGCGCGACGGCGAACCATTCGTGCCCGGGCTCTATCGCATGCTCCTGAATTGGCCGGAATTCGCGGCCCACTTGGCGACGGTCATGGTGCCTCGGATGCGTGAACAAACTGCAGCTTACGATGCCCTGCGCCGAGGCATTGACGAGGCGGCCCCCACGATCCTTCGCCCGGCGTCCGATGAGCGACCTGCATTTGCCGCGCCGTCACCGACCGCGCGCGCATATTTCGCGCGGATCTCAGGCACCTACCGGCAGACCAGTCCCGAACTCGTGGTGGCCAGCCGCCTGGTCCTCGAAGCGCTGCCCGCGAGCTAAATCAACGACAGCCATGTCGCGGAGAGAATGAACTCATAACAGCGATTGGGTCCGCTGATACGATACGACAGGACGCAGTCCGAGCGGTAAAACCGCGAACCACAACCCTGCCTACGGAGACGCTAATGTCAAAGCTTTCGGTCGACGACGCGTCGAGCTTTGCCGCCGGTGTCGTCAACGATGATGTCGTTGGGCATCAAGGAAACAGTGCCTGGGTGATCGATGGCGCGACGGACTTGTGCGACGAGCCCTTGGTGGATCCGGAAAGCGACGCCGCGTGGCTCGCGAATTTGATTGGGCGTTGGCTGACGCGGCATCCCCTGCCGCCCCGGCTCGAAGATATTATCCCCGCTTTGACGCAAGACGCAGCGGACGAATTCGCAAAGCAGAGAAGCCGACCACCCGTCGAGCGGTTCGAGCATCCTTCCGCTGCGGGACTGATCCTTCGTTTGGATGGTACTGAGCTTGAATACCTCGCGCTGGGCGATTGTAGTCTCGTTGTTGAAAGTTCGGGAGGCGACGTCGTGCGGTATGGCGTTGGGGACGACACTGGTGACGCGGGGCTCGCCGACCGGCTGTCCGACATGGGGTCGGATGCAACGAACGATGGCAGGGCAACAATAGATCGCGAAGGATTGATGCCAATTCTGCGCGACGGCCGGCGGCGCATGAACCTGGTCCCTGGCTACGGAGTATTTTCGATCACAGCCCCTCCGAGCGAGTATGTCGTGACTGAGCGGGTCCAGGTGGCGACGGGCACACGGCTACTTCTAGCAAGCGATGGTTTTATGCGTTTGGTTGACGTATTCCAGGCCTACTCATTGGCAGGGCTGATCGAGTGTGCTTTTGCGCGCGGCATACCCGCGATGGTCGATGAGCTGCGAACCATGGAACGCGAAGACGCCGCAGGTCACCTATTCCCGCGCGCCAAATGCCATGACGATGCATCAGCGCTTCTCGGGCGGGTGGTCTCTTGAGGAGACACCTTCATTTGATCGCATCGCGTGAACGCCAATAATCATCGGGTTCAAGCCCTTCAAGAATTTCACGAAGGCGGACCCGGGCCTCGGGTGTCGTCTCGTCGGGAAGGTCATTCACGTCAAAGAAACCGGCTTCGGCGATCTCCCAGTCGGGTGCGCGCTCTCCCAAGACGCGATAGTCTGTGACGACGAAGACGGAGATGTAGTCGCGTCGCGAGTAGATGTCGTTGAAGAAGACACCGTGCAGCTTGGGCCGACCCAGGACCTCGATTGCGGCTTCTTCCTTGACTTCACGTCGCAAGGCCGCGCGCAGTGTCTCGCCGGTCTCAACCCCGCCGCCTGGGAAGTGCCAGCCACCATTGTAGGTCTGGCGCACGAGAAAAACGCGCGAATCCGAACTGAGGATGACCCCTTGAACACCGAGCGTCTTGGGCTTGGTGAAGCGGCTGACGAAGTGGTGAAGTCGCATCAAAAGGGACATGATTTGTGTGTCGTCGCGGCAGGTCAGATTGCCTCGAAAACATCTCTTTTTGCTGTCGCACCGATGTTGGCGTGTTGTTCCTTAAATCGCTCAATTCGGACGAACGAGAACTCATTCAGTTCGCGACGTAGCGCCAGAACTGTACCGCCGTTGAGCTCGCTGCGCGGCATAAACCGGGAAGCGCTTGGCCGGCGGCCGGATGCCGTGTCTCATCAGTAATCCAATGTCTTGGAGGATATGCGCGCGCTCGGCGTATTCATTGTGGTTGGCGCCGATGAAGACCCATGTCGCATCACTCATCGGCGTGAGATCGATGGTATCGACGCCTTCGATGACGAGGGGCTTGCCGTCAACGACATCACCGGCCCTGACAAATCCACCGGCCGCTGTCTTGGACCACTGCAAGGCATCATCACGTCCATTCGCATAAAGCGTGATCGTGCGCGGCGAGCGCTTGATCGCCTCCGCTCGCGATCGCAAGATCGACGCGTCGATGTCGGGAGAGGCTAGAACGATTTGCCCAATCGAGGAGAGAGCGTCGAGCGCGCCGTGGCCTGACGGCGGAAAGAACGCGTCGACGACGAGGCGCGTTCCCATGGAGTGGGCCAATACATGGACCTGCTCGCACGTCGTCTCATCGTTGAGGAACCTCAAGAACCTCTGGAAGTGCGGCTGGCTCGCGTCGACCGCGTCACGATCGGCGATGTAGCCGGCGAAGTTGCCTTGGGAGGGCCATGAATAAACGAAGGCATTGCCATCGAACGTCCATGTCGACCGCGATCTGCGCGGCGCGATAGATCGCATCGTCGAAGGTGTTGCGATAGCCGTGGACATAGACGAAGCAGTGCCCTTTGAAGTCGCGCGCCGTGGCGAGGTTCTTTTCGGCGAACTGCAGGAAAGCAGCCTCGTCGAGGCGCACCATGCTGCGAATAGTGAAATGCTTTTCGGGATCTTCTACTTCGCGGTGGATCTTGACGCCAAAGACAGTGAAGTCCTTAGGCCGCGGGATGGCGCCAAATTCTCGTTTCACCTTCGGGACGGTGACCAGCGCAAGACCCTTTGTCAGGACATCGGCACGCTTTGCTCCAAATGACACGGGTTCGTACTTGGACGTTGTCTGGGCTCTCGTCGACGCCTCCGCACCGCGGTTCGTGGCCCAGAATATGGGAACTGTGCGAAAGCGTGGGTCGTCGCGCGTCGCATCACCCGCCATGGCGGTTGGCTTTGGCGCCGATCGGCGTTGGGAACGCTGAGCGGCTTCTGTATCTTGCTGCAGACCGTGCGGTGCGCACCTTCGGCGCTGGTGCTGGCCGTGAAGGTGCAAACGAATGCTCACCGATACGCATGGCCTTCGTCACAGACCGTTGAGCGTCGGAAGTCTTGGTGTGACCGGCCGCGCTTGGCGGTAATGTCGAACGATCGCCCTTCGCTTCCTGCCGGATTTCGGCGGTGGTGCGCGTGGCCCCAGGTGTCGATTGTCTGATGACGCTTTGTGTCTCGGGAGGCTCAGGACGCGGTGGCCGCTTCTCCGGTGCGATCGGTGCAGGTCGCCGGGCAATCACTGCGACTTTCTTCGGTGGCGCATCGTTTGATGGCCCTCGGGCTCTCGGGAGACGGGTCTCGCCGCACGCGGGGCTCAGTGTTGAGTTCACCGCAACCGGTTGCGAAGGCGTCTCATTGGCATCCGTCTGGGTGTCGATCGCCGTGCTGGATGCGCAGGCAGACAAGCCCGTCAAAAGCCCGATGGCAGCGAACGCCCTGATTGTCCGCCAGTTTAAGTCCGGGGCTATTTTGCCCTGACTGACCGTCATTCGCGCCCCCAAAGTTTCTGTTCGACGCTGTTTCTCGCCGATCCAGTAAAGAACCCGCGCTTGTCCTGGGCCATCGACGCGCACGGAGCCGTCTATCGGCTGATGCGCCAACTCAGTACGCCTCCGTGAAAATGTGGTCTCAACCAGAAGTGGATGACAGCCGTTGAAGCTCTTTTTCCCCAAGCCATCAAATGTATCCGACGTCCGAGGGATAACGCTCACGCCCTTGGAGGGGCAGACGCTCGGCAAAGATGATGCCTTCGACCGCCGCGCAACGTGATTCACGTGCGCTGAGTCATTCGGCGGTATCGAGCGATTAGGACTCCGTTAAGCGTCTGAGGGCAGCCTTACCCAAATGACCCGGTGATTCGCGCGATTGTGCGCTGCATCGATCTGAGGAGGCCCCCATGCAACGCGAAGCTGAGTTACTCATGCTGGCCGTGCAACAGCGACACAAGCGCGAGACCGCTTTCTTGGAGCGCGTCATGGTCTCAATTGCAAAGGCGAGTGAGGCGCAAAACGAGATGATTGGCGACATCGCAACAGCCCTTGAAGAGCACAAAAGGGCCGCGACCCAAGACGATCAGAAGCGCGTCGGGCTGGAAGGCGAGATTGAGAACGTCATCCACTACATCCGCAAGGACATGGCATAAGACCTTGAACGCGAAACGCGCTCCATGACATCTCCGAGCCGAGTCCTACCTTTTCGGTGTTTGACGCCTGTATTTCAACCAGCCTGCTTTTCGAGATGTGCGATGGCCTCTCGCACGGCTTCGGCGTGCTGGCGATCAATATCCTTTGCCTCCGCGAGAGCGTCTCCCATCGAGCGCAATACGCCAGCCAGGGCCATGTAGTGGAGGTGGAAACCAACGTGGCGTCGTTCCTCGCCAGGCCGGTCGATGTGAACGTGAACGCCCTCCGTGTCGGCCGTGACATCGAAACGGCTCTCCCGTCCAAATGAGCCCATGTAGAACTTGTGGGGAAAGTCGATCGAGACTTCGGCCTTGTCAGGGATCGGATCGGACATGCTCATACCTTGTCTTTATGGCGGGTGATGTGTCTGGCCGGATGCCCGTCGAGAGCAAGCTGCAGGTGAACGCGAGCTGGGTCTGAAGATCCACTGCGCGAAGACGACAGTCAACCACCAGACAAGTAACCACCAGACAAGTCGTGCCGCACATCCTGCGCCGCACCCAATGCCGCTTGATTAGGATCAATGCTTCCCCGTTCTCAATGGCCAAGACTGCTATGCGATGGAGCGAACAGGCCATGGAACGCATGCTGGTTTGAATTTGGCCGGCAGGGGCGGAAGAATATGAGCCCTATCGATACTGAACACCCAAATCCCCACCAGGCTTTCCACCTGGTCCTGGATGGACGCCGGCGCCAACAGGCGCTCTGTGATGATCTTGAGTTGTTGGCGGATCACTTGGGCCAGAGGCTCGACTATCACCTCACTGAGAAGTGCCGGCACTACCTCGCGAGTGATTTGATGCTCCACCAAAAAGACGAGGAAGCTGTCTTCAACCTCTTGCAGGTGAGGCGGCCGTCGGTGTCGGTTTCGCGGCTGATTAATCTTGCCGTCGCAGAACACGAACGCCATCGGGAGTATGCTCTCGAAGTCAACGAATGTCTGGGTGAACTGAGCGAGGGCGGGCGCAATCCCAATACTGAAGCGTTGGGCTACCTCCTGCGCGCTACCTTCGAGAACATACGTCAGCACCTCGAATGGGAAGAAGTCACGCTTTTCCAAGACGCCCGCCATGCGATAGCAGCAGCGTCACACGATGAGCTCGCGAAGCAGCTGGCGATGAACCGTCAGGGGCGACCGTCGCGTCTTTGGATCATTGACTAGGGCGTCGGCTTCTTGGGTGACGAGACGCATTGATATTTGTGAATATGTTGGCTACGATCGAACTTGAGAGTGGCTCGATCGAGAGCACTGCCAATGACCAGCGCAAGTGTTGCTTCACGACTAACTGGTAGCTGCGCGTCCTGTCCATCGCGCATGGACGGTATCTGCTGTGGCTTGGCTGCGGAAGAACTGCGTGTCCTGAGCGGTATGATGCGGCATCGCTATTTTGAGGCCGGCAAGCAAGTCATCCACCAGGACGACGTCAGCGAGTTGTTTGCCGTGGTCGTCTCCGGGGCGATTAAGCTGACGCGCACACTGTCCGATGGGCGGGAGCAGATTGTGGCACTGCTTACCGAAGCCGATTGCCTTGGCGACCTCTTCGCCCGGGAAAGCCATGAGACGGCGACGTGCCTCACCGATGTCGTGCTGTGTTGTTTTCCGCGCGGCAAGTTCAAGGCCCTGCTCAGCGAGCACCCTGACCTCGAGCGCCGCCTCTTGACGCTCGCGACAGATGACCTGGAAGACGCACGCGACTGGCTCCTCACGATCGGGCGCAAGAATGCTGCCGAAAGAGTGGCAACCTTCCTGTTGTGGCTCTTAAAAAAACAGCGCAGCGTGCCGCCCCAATCCCTCGAGGCGTGCCCCGACCTTGTTATTGAACTCCCGCTCACTCGTCATGAGATCGGCGATTTTCTAGGACTGACCACGGAAACAGTGAGCCGACAGATGACCAGGCTGCGCCAAGCCGGCGCGATAACTCTTGATGGAAGTCACCGCGTGGTCATCGAAAAGCGCGAACTCTTGGAGCAGCTGGCCAGGTCTGAGCCATGACCATCGATGAACCATGTCGAACCGATCAGGCCTTGCCCGAGACAAGGTCCCAGAACTCCGCCCGGTTGTTGGTTCGCGGGAAGGGGTCACTCGGTGCCGGCACGTCAAGGAATTCGCACAGCGGATCCCAGCCGCTCTTGACCTCATAAACAAGGAGCCGATCGGCGGGAATTTCGGCCTTGACCGCTTCGTTGTGGGCCTCGAAAGCGGTGCTTAGCCCCTGCATGTCGAGACCCGTGGGGAAGCCCGTCTTCGCGATGACGGTACTGCCCATGTCGAGCCAAGCTCTCATTTCGGCTGGCGCGTCGTCCTTGCCAGCGAGGAGCCTGTAGATCGTCTCCGAGAAACTTGCGGCCCAGCTTTCCGGGCTGCGGACCGTGAGGATGAATTTGGCGTCAGGATACGCGGCATTCAGTTCTCGAAAGAAGCCGGCCGTGGGCCAGTCGACTGCGCTTTCATAGCCCTCATAGATGGCCGTCCAATTTGGATTGCCGGCCGTGGCGTTGACCCAAAGCGGCACCTGCACATCCATGTTGTGGAGGACCTCTTCCATGTGATGGCAGGGACCGAGCCCCAATTGATTGATGGCGAGCTTGAGCGAATACGTCCCCGTGCGTCCAACGCCGGCACCGATCATTTTCATGAACTGCAATCTCATTCGTTAGCGTGAGGTCAATAGAAAAGAGCATGCTTGCCGCGAAGTCTAGCACGTTCGACCAAAATCCTGTTCCCATTGGAACAGCGACGTGAGGCCACCGGAGCTAGTGCTCTGTGTCACAGAAGCGAGGTGCCAGATGATAATCGGAGGACGCATGATGAACCCGTTGGTGAGCACAATCGCAACTGGCATTTTTCAGCTCTGGCAAGGGCTCGCACTGATCACGGCCGCTATCCTGACGGTGCCCTCATGGAGGACCAAGCCGCGTCACATCGAACTTGATCGCCGAGCAAAGAGAGGACCTGGTCGTCGAACGAGGCGCGATCACCTGGATATCTCGATGAAAGTCATCGGGTCGTCATTGAGAGACGAGAGCTGTTGGAGCGACTGGCCCAGATTGAGCCGTAACAATCGACGATACAGATCAAATCGATCCAACCAGGCCGCACGCACAATCTCGTCGACGAGACAGTGTCCGATGTCGCATATTTGTCACGTCTCTGGCAAAACAGAAACTTCTTTTCGGAAAAGATAGAAGGCAGATACAAGTCTTGATAGTAAGGGCTAAGGATCGGTCTCAACCCCGCGAGATAAGTTCCGGCTAGGTCTCATTTTGCTGATGTCTCTCATTGAGATCTAGGATAGCGACCGCAGTGCGCTTCACGGCGTGCTGTGGTCGATCTGTTTCGGTGCCGGCATCGACAGGGTTGGCCTGAAAGTCGCGCCAAACAAGACCTTGTGTCAACGCGGCCTGGGATCCTTGTTCTCGCGGCTCGCCACTTTATCCGCGACAGGGTGGAACGCTCTTAGAGCCTGGCGTCGGCTGATCGCGCCAGTCGGGTCTCGGGGCCGAAAAGCTATTCCAAGGTAATCGCAAGGCCACTGAGGTCGAGGTTGACCAGCAGCCCAACCTGACGGCCCGTGAGTTCGAGGACGGCGCCCTTTTGGTTGGTCAGCACAATGGCCCGCGCGCCGGCGCCAACTGCGACGCCGGCGCCGCCGGCCACGTAGACGCCCTCGATGTCGGACGGGCGCCGGATATTACGGACCCTGCCACGCAGGACCGTCCTCGACCCACCAAAAACGAGGCCATAGTCGAGCCCGCCAGTCGTCAGGGGATACTGTTTCCCACGGAAGGTGAGGCTGCCGCTGCCGCCGGAGCCGCCGATGAACCAGCCGGCCTTGTAAATCGTCAGCCTGACGTAACCGCTATCGGCAATAGTTTGCGACGTTGAAGCAAGGAGAAGCAAAAGCGCGGCGAGCGTCGCACGTACGGCAATGGACGTCGTCATGTTGTGAACCTCCCCCAGTTTGCAAGCCAAAAATCGGCAACATCTTCTTGCTGTCTGATGCTATGGCGGGATTCTGGCCGCGTGATGTCGGCACGGCTTGCCTGCAGTTATCCCAGCAACGGCCCTGAAGCCACGACCAATAATATTTGGCGTGATCCCGGACACTGACACGCCTGCGGCGTTGCAGATCTCTCGTAGCGTCGGCAGCGTTCCGCTCGGAACAGCCACACGAGGTCGCACAACGTACGCTCTCATTCACGTGAGGTCCTCTGCCTCATGAGAATTGGAGGAAGCGTCATGAACTCGTTGCTCAACTCAATCGCAAGTGGCACCGTCCAGGTCTGGGAAGCGCTCGCCGTCATGGCCGTTGCTCTCGTGCCGGTGGGCTCACGTGAGGCGGTGGCGCAGGCAACCCCATGTCACGTCACGTCGAGCTTGATCGTCACGCGAGGCGTGACATTGGCTTGGAGCCGGGCTCGATCACGTGGATATGAAGACGTCGGGCTCTGCTGTGGGGGGATCTTTCGACCGCTTCGCGCACCGTTCGTTGGTCACATCAGTCAGCCTGTGGTCTGCCCCGTCGCCTTGGAGGAGCTTCGTCGACTCACTGTCGTTGTGGCTTTCGGGGTCGGGAGACGTGGCTCGCGAGGGCCGGGAACTCCACGCGCTCGAGTCGGGCGCGATCCAGAGCGAAAGGTCAGCGGCCAGTGGATTGATCTTGCGCGCGGCCCATTAGGACCGTTCGTCGCCTGCGTCACGAACGCCGCGGTCTGTTCGACTGGAACGGGCACAGGCGTGTCCCTTTTCTGCGCCCCGGCCGCTGTCGGGAGGGCCCCACCCGAGTAGCGAATGCCCCGATCCGAGGCCGTCGAACGCGGCCAGCGATCGTGCGGCCGGACCGAGGTTGCGTAGCGCCGCAATGCCTATTCGAGGACATCGGCCTGGCCGGAACGGCGTCCAAAGGTCGTGTCCTTTTCGCCGCCAACAGTGGACCCGAATCAGGCACGAAAGATCAATGAACCGCCTGCGACCGGGACCATGAAAGCGAACCAGCGTTTTGCCCTCACGGCTTCGGCAGTGACCGGCATTTTGTTTGCCGGGACATTTGCGGCGCTCGTGTCTGTCGAGGACGGGGCGCAAGTGCCGCCCATGCTCAGGCCGGCCCAAGTGCCGATCCCGGTCTCGGCCCGTGCAGAGGCGACCCGTGCCCCTAAACTCACGGCACCGCGCTTTGCCTACGTGCCGCCCGAGATCGGCATCCTCACGGCACCCCCGGACGGGGGTGTTTCGGCCAGGCCGGCAATGGAAAGTGGGACCTGGGCTGTCGACGTCAGGAAGACGGCCACACATTCTGAGGTCGCCAGCCCGTCGTCCTCGAGGGACAACGTCGAGCGCGAGGGGATCAAGTCAGCCAAGCACCGTCGTCGTCCCGTTCTCGCAAAGCGGCTGGCACAGATCTCGCCCCGCGCGAAGCGACGGCTACTACGGAAATTCGAGGCTGTAAAAGCAACGTGGCCGCCGAGAGAGGTAGCCTTCGTCGCCTTCAAGGACGAAAAGGTCCTCGATCTCTATGCCCGCGCGCTCGAAGGCGGATGGACCTTCGTCCACCGATACCCTGTGCTCGCGGCGAGTGGCCGGGCTGGGCCCAAGCTGCGTCAAGGCGATCGGCAAGTCCCGGAGGGCGTCTACCGGATCAACTACTTGAACCCCACCAGTCGCTACCACGTCTCCTTGCGGCTCAATTACCCCAATGCCTTTGACCGCAAAATGGCGGCCGTCGACAAACGCAGGGGGCTTGGCGGCGACATCATGATCCACGGCAAGAACCTCTCGGCCGGTTGCCTCGCCATGGGCGACGCCGCGGCAGAGGAACTCTTCGTACTCATTGCCGAGGTCGGCAAGTCCCGGGCCCGCGTCGTCATTGCGCCGACGGACTTCCGCCGTCAGGCCGCGTCAAGGTATCCGACATCGCCGCCTTGGCTGCCGACGCTCTACACGAAGCTGGCGGGCGCGATTTCCGAGTTTCCGCCGCCTCCGCGGCCGGGCCTCCTGTCGCTCCTTTGGCCTTGAGCGGGGTCGGACTTCATCCACGGTTCACTCCGACGCTGAAGCACGGCCCGGGAAACTGACCTGTCGGGCGCCGAGAACGAGCGGGCTCCGTTGAGTGGACACGGCCCGCCAGAGCCCTTCTCGCGGGCACTGGGCAGGGGACGTGTTGCAGGCCGTCGACCATGACGGCACTTCAATGGGGCCGCGTGGGCGGGCCAGAGCCGCTGTCCGTCAGGCAATGACGAGGCCTGTGCCTCGCACTGTACGAGCGCAGACGGCCGTGGGGCGCGACCAGGGCGACGCTGCCTTGATGGTTCAATGGGGCGGGCCGAGGATGTCCCTGAGAGGGCCGGCGGTGTGACCCATTGGATAGGCTCCGGACGCAAGTCAAAATCCACACCACAACAAAAGGTATGTGCATGCAGCTTGTTGCTACGTATTCCTAAGGAACAGCTCCCCCCCCCGCCGCGGTTCAAGTTCCTGCCGGATCTCTGTCTGCTGCCCCACTGTCACCGAGATCGGGGCCGGCGACCGCAGGGCGTCCCTGACCGTGCTGCGGTCGCTCCACGATTTTTTCAGTGGCATCGTTCCCACGAACATTCGCCTTAAGGGCTATCCGAAGCAGCTGATGGCTGCGTCGTTTCAGTGTCCTGCACGCCGTCTTTCGCGGAGACGGTGAGGGGGCGGGGCATGATGGGCGAACTCTGTGCGCTGGTCGGGGGCCGTCCAAAATTGAAATGCAACCTCAGGGGATCGATGATCTGTCGCGCCGCCCACCGGGTCCGCTTTTCGCCGGTGCGGTGCAACGCATCGTGGTGCCCGAGGCAATGGGGCACTTTGAACGCGTTCGAGACCGCTATCGCCTTGCCGCGGGGCTTCGCAAATCCGAACCGATCGGCCTTGGGCCTAGCAACTGTCCGACGCATCGAACGATCGCACGACGAGAGCAGGGGTACCGTCCGCTCAATCCTCAAGCTTTAGGTGACCTTGCGAGAGCTTGGATTTGTCGTCACCCCGACAAACGACGACTACGAGAGCGGTCCTGCCCCCGAAAAACAAAATGCGACGACGAACCGATGTGACTAAGCCCTGGCCAGGTAGCTAAACGATCCGCGAAAGCTCAAAGGTCGGCTCGCGAGGCTCGGGCAAGCGCCCTTGCCTTGGCCAAAGCGCTTGCTCCCCTGCCGGCTTCGGCCAGGCCTCAGGGCCCTTCATCGAGATCACCGTGCTGGTGAATTAGCCGGCCGGGGTGTCGCCTTCCTTTCGATCCCCTTTCCGCTCGGTATCTGAGACGCGCTCGGGAAAGAGGAACGAACTCGGAAACTGAGCGCCGTGGCTGATCGTTCTGGGCCTCGGACGGTACTCTGGGCGCGGGTTCGGGTCCGGCTCAATCGCCTTGCGGTACAAGTGCCAGCTTGCATGCCCCAGGATCGGCATCACGACCGCCAGTCCAAGAAACAGCGGCAGTGACCCAAGGACAAGACTGACTGCCACGATCAGGCCCCAGAACGCCATTGCCGTGGGGTTCTTGAGGACGGTGCGGATTGACGTGAGAACCGCGCTGGCGGCACCGACCCGGCGATCGAGCAGCAGGGGGAACGAGACGACCGTGAGGCAAAAGACCGTGACCGCGAAGGCGAGCCCGATCAGGTTGCCCGCGATGATCAGGAAATGGCCATCCGGGGTCTGGAGGACTTGCTCAAACAGGACACCAAGGGAGGTCGGCGCCTCACGGCCAAACGTCGCCACGAAGAGGGCGTGGGCGACGGCGACCCAGATCAAGAGTACCAGGAATAGCATGGCGCCCAGAAGCAGAATGGCCGGCAGTGATGGCGACCTCAGGACGTCGAAGGCGTGGTGCCAGGACGTATCGAGGCCCATCTCGCGGCGACGACTGAGTTCATAGAGCCCGATCCCGAGAAACGGGCCGACCAGGGCAAAGCCGGCGGCCATGGGATAGAGCAGCGGCAGGATGTTGTAGCCGAAGGCCACGCGACCCAGGATGAGGCCGACAATGGGATAGATCAGACACAGAAACACGACGTGGGTCGGCATGGCGCGAAAGTCATCGACCCCCTTCTTGAGGGCCTCGACGACGTCGCCAGTGCTGACGTCGCGGACAATGGGCAGGGCCTCGGCCGGTTCGATCGGGGCGATGGCATCGGTACGTGACATGGGCGTCCTCCTGAACGTTTGTGTTCAAGTGGCAGTGCCACGATGCCAATTCGGCTCGAGCGATCGCTCGAGCATGAGGCCAAGTCCGCATCGCGGCAGCCATCTCGACAGCAGATTACGTTATCAATCTACGACAGCAGTATCGTTTGCCGCGCCCGGGCCTCTCGCCGAGGCGTTCAAATGAGCCGCGGATGACGAATCCGTCATCGCAGGTCGGCAATTTCAAACCCTGTCGCTTTGGCAGCCACGACAAGGCACTCGCCCAATTCTAGGCCGCGATGGCTTGGCTGGGCTGTAGCACAGCTTCACTCTGATAGAGAACGCCGAGCCAGTCGCAAGTCTGGGCGTCTTGCGCACCAAAGGCAACCAAATAGGCGCGACCCTCGTCGAGGATCTCAACCAATTCGCCAACCGCTCCCTCGCTCAGTGTGTAGCCGGGAATGGAATGCGACAGGGCATTGCGGTCTGCAGCTTCGATCTTGTCCAAGCGACGCAACAACTTCACTGAAAACATAATTTTCGCCCTCCACGAATGTCAATTTCAGGACTTCCGGAAGTCGCCTAACGACGAGCCCATAGAGACTAGCAGATGCGAGTAGTATCCGTCGACCGACCGCGCATCGCGACTAAACCAACCGCTGCTGGTCTCGGGCGGGATAAGGCAGCGGCATTGCCAGAGTCAACGAGACGGAGCAGCTTCAGCTGCTGTCGCGGATTTTGCCTGCGTGCATGGGCCGCTTGAGCCTTGCATTCGACGTCACGATGGGGTGGAGGAGGTTCGCGATGGTGGGCCAGTCGGCTTGAGCGCCCTGGCGCCAGTCGTGGAACCTTCTAGAAAACTTGGTTCTGCGTAACGCGGCATGATAGATCCGCGCGGCACTTGGAAGGAGCGCTTCGAGCGGGCCTCTCACGAGGACAATGGTTCAGATATGTTAGAGGTGTCGACAAGCCCGCTCAGTCAGGAGCAAACCCAGTGTTTGTTCGACGCAGGACCTAACCTATTCAAGCTGGGCGATTGGCCTAGGCGCTAGCGTTTGACAAGCGCTTTGAACTCGGCCCGCGTCGGTGCTTTGGCCTTGAGCATCCAATGGGGCGGTGGCTTCTTGAACATCCACAATTCGGGCAGATCGAAGCGCACGTTCCCGTTCGCAAGCCGTCGCTCGAACGCATAGGAGTGGATCCATCCCGTCGGTGCCAGCGCATGGACGTTCGACATCAGATCGCTCAGCCGCTCCGCCGTAGCCGGGCGTGCCCTTCTTGCCCAGTTCGTGGGTCTTGGCGACGATGACCATGTACTGTTCGAAGGCCGTGCGATGCCAGCCCTGCTTCATCCGCGCGACGATCGCGATCGACTGGCGCAGCACATCCTCGTTGAATTTCAACTTCGGCGTCGACCAGAGCATGTAGAGGTCTCTGACGGCCGGGTCGCCGCCGAACATGCGCGCGACGATCTCATCGAGAACCGTCTCGTAGCGCGTCGTGCCATCCCTGAAGTAGCGCATCGCGTAGTTGATGCCGACGACGTTCGCCAGCCAGTTCTCGTGAAACTCGCCATTTACAACCCGCACGCCCGATTTGAGAAAGCCGGGATAATGGGTTTCGTAGTAGTGGCGTTGATTGCGCACGTTGCCGACGGGGCGTGAGTGAAACCAGGCCTGCACATCGAAATATTCACGCAGCATGATCGCATCGGCGACGCGGGCGTGCGCATCGACCAGCTCCTGGTAGCTGTACTTGGTTCGATTGAAAGCCAATGCAACCTGGATGTAGATGCCCGGCAACTTGAAGGTCACGGGCAGGCGATGGCCGGCATAGGCATAGACGCCGAGCTGGGCATGCGGCACCGTCTTGCGAACTTCCGCCACGACATCTCTTGCAAAGCGATAGATCGTTTCACTCGGGTACTTGTCGCTGTCTGACGGATCGAACGCGTGGCGGCCGAACTTGTTGAGATTGCGCGAGATATATCGTGCGCTGAGCTCGACGTTGCGCTGGTAGGCGTCGGGATCGTCGAGTTCGAACGTGCGCGGCCCGCGGAGCAGACCTGGGTTCTCGGCGTACTCCGCCTTGAACGCACGAATGATCCGCTTCCACGTATGACCAGCCGGCCAATCCCGTCCGGCGACATCGTTGAGAATGGCCCAGCGATCATACTGCGCTTTCAACAGTTTGCCCGCCTGACTGCGCCGGTCGTGGCCATAAGCCAGCCATATCGAGCGGTGGGGGATCGTGAATGCGCGCCGGCTGATCTTTGTCGGCGTCAGCTTGGCGGGATAAAAAGCGTGTCGCGGCGTGTAGTATCGAAAGCCCATCGCATAGAGGGCTTCGGATGCAGCGCTTGCGAGTGCGCGGTGACTGCCGGCACGCAATGCGAAGCCATCCACCGACCATTCGTCCTCACCAAAGTCCGGATCGATCGTGATCGTGAAAGAGGCCGAAGGGGATACCTGCTGGAGTTCCTGGTCGAATAGGTAGAGGTTGCTCTTCTGCGCCTGAACCGCAGAACTGCCGACCAGAACGACCGAGCCGACGACCAAAGCGACAAGCGCGGCCGCCAGTCCGTTTGGCGGCACTCTGTCGCACGGTCTTTCCCTTGAGGGCAGCAAACCCTGGCAGCACACTAAGCCAGAGGGACGGTCGTTTCGATCTACTCGCCGACAACATTCACGCACACTCCCAAAGAAGCCGCTCATCGGCAACAGACTGAAGGCTTATACGGCCGCGTTTCGGACGAAGCGATCGCGACCAACACCGAGACAGTCCCTGACTCACGGGGTGTCATTTGCTGCCATGACAGAACCGCGACGGAACCACCGTTCTTAAGCGTGCGGCCGCCTAGGAAGCGGCACGCCGCTCTGCGACGTCTCGCTGTTGGGCGATCTGCATGTTCGGATCGCTCGATGCGGCGCCGTAGCGGTAGCCATAACCATAAGCATGGTAGTTATAGTCGTAGCTGAACTTGTCCGCCTTGGTCAGCACCGAGCCGACGATCCGTCCGTTGGCCAGGCGCAGCGCCCGAGCGCATTGCCGATCGCGCTGGCGCGCACCTGATGGGCCGCACCCACAAACACCGTGGCATCCGTTGCACTCGAAAGGATCAGGGCGTCCGAAAGCCCGACAACCGGCGGCGCATCGATAATGATCAGGTCGAAAACCTTCAGACCCGACGAGAGCAGCGAGCGCAACTTCTGGCGATCCAGAATACTCGCGGCGTGTGGCGGCAACGGTCCCGACGCGATGAACGCAAGCTTCGCCTTGTCGGTTTCCTGAATGATCTCGGGGGGCTTGCGATCACCGGTCAGGTAATCCGCCAGTCCAACATCGTTTTCAAGGCCGAGGCGCGTGTGCAGCGCCGGCTTGCGGAGGTCTGCATCGATCAGCAACACGTTGAGGCCAAGCGTCGCGAAATGCCGCGCGAGCGTCACCGCTGTCGTGGTCTTGCCTTCCCCGGGCGTGGCGCTGGTGACCATGAGTGTCCGGGGCAGCCCCGTCTCGGTCGAGAACTGAAGGGCGGTCGCCAACGTCTGATAGGACTCAGAGAGCGCGGACAAGGGATCCGCCAGCTCGTTCTCGATCTTCGCGCTGCGTCGAGGAAAGCTTCGGAATGATGCCAAGCGTGACCAGACCACTGATCCGCTCCAGGTCCTCGACCGTCGTCACGCGATCGTCGAAGCGCTCGATGAGGTAGGCGGAAATCAATCCGGCACCGAGCCCAAGCGCAAAACAGAACAACAGCGCCTTCGGCAAATCCGGCGATGACGGGAACTGCGGCCGCGCCGCGCTTTCGACAACGAAGACATTGTTGGCGCCGACCCCGCCGGCAATGCCAACGGCCTTCCGGCGCTGCAGGAGATCCGTATAGAGTTTGCGGTTGATGTCGACTTCGCGCTTCAGGATGTTGTACTGGATGCCGCGCTTTTGCATGTCCAGCGTCTCTGTCTGCAGTTCAGCAACCCGCGCTGCCATCTTCTCTTCTTGTTCGCGTGTCGCCTTGTAGGCCTCTTCGAGTGTCTTCTCGATGATCTTGACCTGCGCGTCGAGCCGCTGATCGATCTGATTGATCTCTTCCTGGATCGCCCGCATGGCCGGAAACTCCGGCTTGTATTTCTTGCGCTTCAGATTGTAATCCGCCGTCAACTCGCCGCGCTTGGCAAGCAGCCCTTCGATCGTCGGGTTCGACATCAGTTGCGGCAGGTTGAACGCATCACGTCCCGCAATCTGACGCCATTGCTGTTCCTGCTTGATGCGCTCGATCCGCAGCGCGCTGAGCGCATTGTTGGCAGCAACAAGGTTCGTCTCGGAAGTCGATTCGCGATCGTTGGTGGCGACAATCTTCTGTTCTTGCGCGAAGTCGATGAGGGCCTTCTCGGACGACTTCATCCGCTGCTTGAGGTCCTGGATTTGATCATCCAGAAAGGTCTTGGCATACGAGTGCGCAGCGAACCGCTTGTCGACATTGGAATCGATATAGGCCTGAGCATAGGCATTCGCGATGCGTTGCGCGCGGGCAGGGTCGGGATCGGACACGATAATATCGAGCATCCGCGTTCCACGGACCGGCTTCACGTAGACGTTGTTGCGCACGATCGACGTGGCCCACGACTGACGCTGTGCTTCAGACGCCTCGGCAATGGCAGCAGAGCTATCCTGCTTTTCCATGAGCTTCATGACAGTGCCGACGATGGAAAAACCGCTCGGCTCAAAAAGGCTCATGTCGTCCGAAAGCTTGAGGCTGGACACCACCCGTTGGGCCATCGCCCGACTGCGCAGCCGCTCGATCTCTGTCGAAAAGAACGTCGTGTCGCGGTCATTGCTCCCTTGAACATCGCCGCCCTCGACGAACTTGACGTCATTGCTGTCGATCTGGATGCGCACCTTCGTGGCGTAGATCGGGACCTGTACAAGTGTCCACGCCGCGCCAAGCGCGACCACCAGCCCGATGATGCCGAGGATCAGCCAGATCCGCTTGAGGGCAATCCGGAACAGCGATTTGATGTCCGCAAAGACATCACCCTGCTGCTGCTGGACATCGTGCGGGTGCTGCGGGAAATGGCCGGGATACGATGGCGCGAGCGGGGTCGAGCCCACAGGCACCAACTGGCGATGCGAGGCGGCGGGATCTTCTGGCGGCCATTCGGCACGGTCTTGCATGAGACAAACTCGTCAGAGGAAACCTAGGCGAAACGGCCCAATTCAGATCGCGCCGAACATCCCCACGATCGGCAACGCCTTCATGACCGAATAATACGTCGTCATGAGCAGTGAATTGGTCGCAACAATGACGTCGCCCGAGCGGATTTGCGGATCGGGGGCATCACCGGAGCGAATACTCGACACGTCGAAGCGCGCGGCCTTCCGCTTTCCATCTTCCATACGGAAAATCAGGATGTTTGTGTCAGCATCACGTTTGAGCCCGCCAGCCTGTGCCAGCGCCTGCAGCAACGTCAGATCTGCCGACACTGGAAAAATGCCGGGTCGACCGAACGATCCTTCCATCGTCACCCGATGACTGTTGAACTCGCTGACCGAGACCGAAATGCTCGGCTTCTCCAGATATTTGCCGCCGAGCACCTTGACCAGGTGCGTCTCCACTTCCTTGGTCGTCTTGCCCGCGACCGGCACATCGCCAATCAGCGGCATGGCGACGGTGCCAGCCGGATGAACGGTGACTTTCTTCGAAAATTCCGGCACCTCATAAACCGTAATATCGAGGCCGTCTCCCGGTCCGATCCGATAGTCGGAGGAACCAGGCTGGCTCTTCGACAGCGCGGCCGAAGCGGCCTGGACGGCTGCCGGTGTCGCCTGGCTTATGGGTTGTGAGGTCGAAACCCCGGACGCCTGCTGGGGGAGGCTGCCAGTCGT
Source organism: uncultured Chloroflexia bacterium (assembly GCA_963701435.1). Taxonomy (GTDB): domain Bacteria; phylum Chloroflexota; class Anaerolineae; order Promineifilales; family Promineifilaceae; genus JAACFF01. The sequence goes on from CAVPAL010000017.1 coordinate 22,759, forward strand.
GGTCGCCGGCGCCGACAGCATGGCGGCGTCGCGGAATTCCGGCGAGGCGGACGAGCCGCAGGCGCCGAGCCCCACCACCGGCAATATCATCATGACCAAGCCTATGAGATATCGCATCAACCCAATTTCCCCACACTGTAACCCTGAACCGGGTCGCCAAGCATTCAACTAGCGCCAACGCCATATCACCGGCAAGACACCCGCCGGCCATGTTCGACGCTCGTATGTCTCAAGTGCAACAGGACGGCGCATCGCATCCTGCAACAGCAACATGGGACCAGCCCGCAAACAGCAGCCCCGCCCTGAAGCCGCCTGGAACGGCGAGCTTGAATGTCTTTGCGTGTTCGCCGAATTCGCAGCTCACGTTAATCCGGAAATCGAAGCCCGCAACCAATCTATGAAGCTGCCAACACGAAAATAGTGCACACACCACCCGAAGCCGAGAAGAAGCGCAGTTTGCGCGATCAAAAACGAGGGCATCGCGAATTTCGTGACGAATATGTCACGCCGGCAAGCGGGTTCCGGTCGCTGAGTCTCCCGCCTCCTGTGCCCAGGTGCGAGGCTGGATTCTGCGCCAACCGCCGGCACGTTCACTGCGTGATGCTCCCGCGCCCTACCTGATCTCAATCCGCACGCTTGCACCGGGATTGTTGTTGAACTTGCCATTCACTTGTTCCATCAACCCGACGCGTTGCTCGTTCCGGGAAACCGGCGGGCGATGTCCTGTCGCCAATGCGATAGCAGGGTCGACGGAAGGCGAGCCGGCACGTTCGGGAAGACCGCGGAAGGATGCGTGATGCGCCTGCCGCACCCGGGCCAGAAGTGCATGGCTTCGCCCAAGCAACGACGTCAAGTTCGGAGTAACGACGCTGGTTCACAGTGAGCGCACTAACTGGCATCCGCGCGCCGGCACGGTTCTGAACCGGCTGTGGGAAAGGCGAGGCGATCGCGTCTTCAGGAGTATTCTGGGGGGCGGCGCCGTATCGCTGTCCGTTCGCCTCACCGGTCTCGTGCTCGGCTTCCTCAGTCACATTCTTCTGTCCCGCGCCCTGGGTGCTTCTTCTTATGGCCTTTATGTCGTCGCCGTCGGGTGGGTGATGATCATCGTCGTGCCTGTGAAATTCGGCCTCGACCACTCCGTCCTGCGCTTCGCATCCCGCTACGTTGACCAGGCCCAGCGCGACAATCTCGCCCGCCTGGTGCGCTTTGCATTTATATTCGTTGGTGTCATGGCGGCAGCCGCCGGCGCCTTGATCATCGCGGTGCAGTGGATTTGGCCGAATCTGTTCGCGGCGACCACGCCGATCGCGCTTGCATCCATGATCGCGCTCGTCGCAGCGCTCGCCTATCTGGGCGTCTACGGGGCGTTCTTCCGCGCCGCCCACAAGATCTTCTATTCCCAGTTCTTCGAGCAGGTCCTGCGCTCCGCCGCCTTGATCGCAGCCTTGGTGCTGCTGGCCTGGACCGGTGGTACGATATCGTTTGAGACGGCCCTCGCCGTCACCGCGCTCGCAGCCTGGGTCGCCGTCCTCGCGATGATCGTACCCCTGCGCCGCGCGCTTGCGGAATGTGAGCGAGCGCGAGCGCCAAACGGCCGATCCGGCCGAGGTTGTCCCGGAACCCGATGGTCCCCGCGCGTGGCTCTCGGTGACGTGGCCGATTTTCGTGGCAACGCTGGCCCAACAGGCGCAAACACAGACGAGCATTATCGCGCTTGGCATGCTGGCCACCGAGGCCGACGCGGGGCGCTATGCAGCCGCAGCCCGCCTTGCAGCCCTCGTCTCGTTCGCACTTGTGGCGCTGAATTCGGTTTCCGCGCCGATGATTTCAGCCGCCTATGGCCGCGGCGACCGCGAAGAATTGCGCCGGGTCGCCGTGATCAACGCCCGTCTCGCAACGCTCGGCGGTGTTGGCATATCCGTTGTCCTGCTCGCGCTTGGCCCTTATGCACTCGCCGCATTCGGACCTGACTTCGTCTCCGCCTATCCCGCTCTGACCGTTCTGTTGGCGGCCGGCGTCGTCAGCGCCGCGTTCGGACCTGCTGGCTATTACCTGATGATGACAAGGCTGCAGGTCGCGTCGATGACGCTGACCGTGGGCACGCTGGTTGTCACGCTTCTCGCCGCCATCCTCCTCATTCCTGTCTGGGGTATGATGGGCGGCGCAATAGCGGCAGCCTTCGGTATCGTGACACAGAAGGTCTTGGCCTACGTAATCGTATGGCGCTCGCTTGGAATAGATACCTCCTGCCTCGGCCTGCGGCCGAGGACGACCCCAACTTGATCGTTTGGCGGCCCAGCCAACGGTTCAAGGCAAAACAATTGCATCGAACCTGAACGTTTGCTCAGTTGAATATGGTTCGCCTGTCACTCAATGCGGGTAAAGCACACGGCATTCGTCCCAATGATGTTGTGGGGCAGATTGCCTATCATGCCGACATTCCAGGTCGCGGCATTGGCGCGATTCAAATTCATGATCAGCAAACGTTGGTAGACATACCCGAGCAGTTTGTGGCCCAGGTGCTGGCCAAGAATGGCAGTTACCGGGTGCGCCAACATACCGTTACGATTTCTATGCCGGCGTAGTTTCATCAGCGTTTAACGAACAATCGTCCAGCCTGGCGACCGCGGAAAACAAGTCTTGATCCGTGTAATTGACATGGACGGCTTGTTTCAAGTATTATCTGCTCACGGAAATGATGGATAACGAAGCAGAGCGTATTTTCACCAATGTAACTTTAGGCGATTTAGGCCAAATCAGGCTTTTTGTGCGTGAAACGGCCGTTGCCCACGCCTGTAAACCGGAGCCAGTGGACGAGTTGATTGTGGCCGTAAATGAGGCGGTCTCTAATATCATCCGGCACAGCTATCAGAATAAGCCGGGCGAAATCAAAGTGAGGGTTGTTTTCAGTAGAGATGTGGTCAAAGTAATTCTGTTTGACGACGCTCCTGGCTTGGACCCAACGAGGGTTTCCAGCCCTGATACGACGCTGCCTTTGGAGAAACGGCCGTTTGGCGGTAATGGCGTACACATGATGCGAACTTTTTGTGATGAACTGAGCTACCGGAAAGGTACGCACGGCGGAAATGAATTGACTTTGCTGAAGAGAATTGACGGATGACGGACAACGAAGGGCGGAAACTTCGGTCATCCGTCAAATACAAAATTTGAAGGAGGAAAAATCATTATGCTAAATATAACTGTCGATAGAGTGAGGGGCGTGTGCCAGTGACGATAATGCGGCTGGAAGGGGAGTTAGACGGCTCAAATTATGAGTCGCTGATTGCCCAAACGCAGGCGCTTTATGTGGCCGGGATGCGTGATCTGTTACTCGATCTCGAGAATCTAACATTTGTCTCCAGCGCCGGCCTGGTCGGCTTACACAGAATGGCCCTAATCATGCGCGGTGAGACGCTGGAGGACGCCGAGGAAGGTTGGGGCGCATTTCATGCCGTCTCGCGTGACGTGCAAACAGCAAGTGGCCCGGAAACGCACTACAAGTTGCTTAAGCCACAGATCTCTGGTTCGCGAAGTGCTGCGTTACTTCTGGCTTCAGCAACATTATGTCAGTTTTTGAGGATGAGGAAACGGCCGTTGCTTCGTTTGGTCTCTAGAGGTATTAAAACCTGGTATAGATGATGAAAAAGACTTCCTTGCGCGGGTTTGGCTTGTTTAATGATGTTGCTAGCCGGCGAGAGTATGCAGCCGGCGAGGTCATTTTCCAGGCTGGCGACTATGCCGATGAGATGTATGTCATTGTGGAAGGGGAACTGCGTACTACAGTGCATGGGAACGAAATCGACGGCTAACCGCCGGGGAATTATTTGGCGAAATGGGCATGGTCGAGAATCGCCCGCGCAGCGGCACGGTAACGGCCGTTACCAACTGCACGCTGATTCCCATCGATCGTCTGCATTTGCAGACCCTTTTGCGCCACACCCGGGTTTCGCCACGCGGGTCATGACGATCATGTCGGTGCGACTGCGACGGCAGATGGAAGGGGAAGCGCTGCGGCAGGCGCTTGAGCGCGAATTGGCTATCGGGCGCAAAATGCAGTTATCATTGCTGCCGCAAAGTACGCCGCAGATCCCCGGTTGGCAATTTGCGACGCATTATCAATCAGCGTGGCAGGTCGGGGGGGATTTCTACGACTTTATCAAGCTAAAAGATGATCCGCAAAGGCTTTGCCTGGTGATTGCAGATGTCACTGGTAAAGGGGTGCCGGCGGCGTTGTATATGGCCGTGGCGCGCACGCTGATCAGGGCGGAATCGGGAAAAGGGCATTCAGCGGCACACGTTTTGCAACGGGTCAACGAATTGATTCTCAGTGATAATCGCTCTCCCCTGTTTTTGAGTGCAATTTATGCCGTTTTGGATGTAGAGACGGGCGTGTTACGTTACGCCAGCGCGGGGCACGACGCCCCCCTTTGCCTTCGACGAGCAAATAATGATGTTGAAGTGCTGCCGGCCGAAGGTTATTTGCTGGGCGCATTTGGGGACATTTCATTCAGCGAGGAAGAGACGATGTTGGCCGTCGGAGATGTCCTGATACTTTATACCGACGGTGTTAGCGAGGCCAGAGATGCTGAGGCACGTTTTTTTGGTGAAGAACGGCTGAAAGCAGCCATCGCTGCCGCAGGTGATTGCAGTGCTGAAGAGATTGTGCAAACGATTGTAACGGCCGTAAATAGTTTCACCGGGTCGGTGGCGCAGGCGGATGATATGACCGCTTTGGTGGTCAAAAGAGTTCATCCATAAAAGCGCGCCATCACTCTAATATTTCTACACGACCGGCATGTCAAACGTATTTATCGGCAAAATAATCTTGCAGCAGCCGGTGGCGGAAGAGATAGCCGCCGCCAACTTTTTGCAGCAAAACGCAGTTGGCGGCATAGTCCAGAAGGCCGGCATAGTTGAGCGGTGTATGTCGTTTGCGCCATAATAACAAGCGCACGACGAGATGTTTGAAAACATCGTTGAAGCCGTGAACCGTTCCGGCCAATATGCCCAACATAATGCCGGTGTATAGACCGGAGATTGGGTTGACGGTCACGGCCGATAATATCATTGCAGGCGCAGCAATCACGACGGCCGCTTTTATCCCATTTTGCCTGGCAATGCGCATCCCTTCATTGGGACGGTTCCTGATTTCTGGCCTTTTGTCGCTCAAGCCCCCCAATAAAAAGAAGATAAGTCCCATAATAAGCAGGTTAATTTGCCACGCCACGGCCGTTGGATCACGCAGCCAGATGACGCCCGACCATACCAACGCGAAAACGCTGCCCAGCGCGCCAAAAATAACAGCTTTCCGCCATGACCATTGCAACGCGCCCCTTACTCTGATTTCAGTACGAAAACTTTGCCCGTAAGTGAGGCCGCCAAAGGTCAATATCAGACCAAACGCGGCCATACCGCCCAGAAATAAGGCCAACACCAACTCATCGGTTAAAGCAACGGGAATGGTTACGGCCGTCCAGACAACCGCACCCACCATCACCATTTGCAGCCAACCTATGCGCCGGTCAATGCGCGACTCATCGCCACGCCGCCGCCGCCAAAGAAAAAACAGTCCGGTAGCCATTGTTGACAGCGTGCCTGCAAAAAAATTGAGGCAGAACAACGAGAACAGCGTGTTCCAGGGGTTTTTACGACGCCAAATAAGGCCGCCAACCGGGTTAAAAATTGTACTTCGATATGCGGCGGATTGATACCGATCAGCTGGATAAAACTCCACATGATAGCGTGCCCAGAACAGTGGGGATGACGGCGTGCGACAGAAAGAGATAGAGCCATTGGAAACGGACCGTTTTCCAGCCAGCTTGGCTGCAATTGTTCAATTAAAAAGATGGATTGATTGTGCCGCTGCATCTGCCGCGCCAGCCAGGTTAATTGTGTCGGACAGTTCAGCGCTGGCATAAGCGCCTCCTTCCTTTGTTTCCTGCCTGTGGACCATGTGGTGTACATATTGGTCAAACAGATCGGCTGTGGGTGAAGGCCGCCGAATCCTGGCGGGCGTCATGGTTACCATGCAAAGCGGACTGCATCATGTTCAAATTCAGGGGGGATTGGGCCATTTCCAGCAGCGCCTCATCCTGGAAAATGGTTTCAACGAGGGAAGCAGGGGCATGTTGGTGGATTTGGGCGGTGGTTAACGGCCGTATCAACACGGCTCCATTTAATTGCAAGCGAGCGCCATAATGGCGTACGGCCGTTTCATATGCTTCTTGACGACAGCAGACGACCACATCGGCCAGACCATGTGTTTGCCGGAACGCGTTAATGGCGGCGATACAGTCAACGATGTATTCAGCAGGCATTTCGTCCAGGCTGTCCAGTAAAAATAACAACCTGTCTTCAGCCAGCCATTCGCGCCCCATGCGGCGCGGAATCTGGTATTTGGCGACCATTTCCTCCACCGCCCATTCGCCAATGCCCATCTGTCTTCCGCCCAGCCGCTCAAATTGAGAATAATAGGGACGGGTTGATTTTCATCTTCGCCGGCCATTGCCAGCAAATAATTGGCTAAGTCAATCAGAGTGATCGTTTTGCCCGCGCCGGGAGCGCCCAGAATGAGCAGGCAGCGGTCAGCGTTACGGAAGGCGTGATAGATGTTGGCGGCGCTCGGATTTTGCCCTGTGTCCAGCACATCAGCCCAAGGATGATCGATCGCATCGTTGACGAATTGCAGCTTGAGGTGGATGAAGGTTTCCTCTTCGCGCAAAGGGTTGAGCAGACCGTTGACCCAAAAACGACGCACTTTTTCCATAAGAACGCTGCGGCTGCGTTGGTCGGGGGAAAGTTCGGTTAGCGGCGAGGATGCGGCAACGGCCGTTTCACGTATCTGACATAGGCGCCGGTATAGCGCAGCGGTTTCCGGCTGTGGCGGCACGCCTAATTCTTTTTCCAGGAGGTCGTTTAATGCTTGATACTGGTTATGGACGGCCGTCCAATCTCCCGATGCGGCATAGAGCTGCATAAGCTGGCAGTGAGCGGGTTCGTGCAAGGGGTCTAAATTGAGCCAGCGGTGGGCGTAGGTAACGGCCGTTTCCCAATTTTGTTGTTCTTGATGACAGGCGGTCAGTCGCTTCAGCGCCGTCGCCAGGTCGCGCCGCAGCGCTTCCCCCTGGATAAACGCCCATTCGTTAAATCCCTCGCTGTCACGCAAGGTGAAACCCTGCAAAAAATCGGCCTGGTATAAAGCGACGCCTTCTTCTACATCGCGGCGCGTGTCATCCGCCAATTTGTCTTCTGGCCCTAACGCCGGACCCAGCAGTCGGCGCATCGTCACGACGTCGGCTTCCCAATCGGCCTCAGGATTCATGCCGATTTGCCGCCGGTTGATGATCAGAAAGCCGTCGCCTAACTCTTTTTTGATCAGCGAAAGTGTGTAACGCAGCGCTCCGCGCGCGCGTTTGTTGTCTGATTCTGGCCACAGCAGCGCCGCCAGCTCAGCCCGGTCGTGCAGCATCCCGGATGTGGCCAGGTATGCCAACAGGGCTTCGGCTTTAACGGAGGGGAAATAAAGGGAACGGCCGTTTAATGTTAAGCGGGGCGAACCCAATAATGAAATGGTTAATTTATCAGGCATGAAACCAAAAATCGGACAAATGGTATAAAAATTGGGCCCTCATTGTAACAAATGGGGCAATTTCAAGCCAAAAAGCGCTTGCTAACGATTTCATAACGCTTGATTTTGTAGGATTGCCGCAATGTTTTATTGGTGTGCCAGGCACAAAGTAAATCACCCGGGTCATTAGAAGCTTGATACTTTATGCCTGACATAATTATTTAAGGAGTAACAAAAAAATGGCAAATCCAGGACAAGAATTATCGAGTATTGATTTCGAATCTATGATTGGTGGCCCTCTCATTGCAGTGGTGAATGCCCAGGCTCAATCGGCTATGACAACGGTGGATTTTATTAAGAGTGTTGGCTTTGAACATAATGATACTAATGATGGCAAAACCGGTTCTCCGAAATATGTCACTTTCAAATATCCGAAGGAGATATCACCTTATGTCCCAGCCGTACCGGCAATACCTGAATCGGGAACGCAAGGACAGCCGGGTTATCAACCGCCTGTTGCAGAGGTTCCAGCAAAACCGGCTGTTGTGGAAACACATGAATTAAATGTACCCCTTTTGACTATGCTGCCTATCCCCTATTTGCGTGTGGAGGAAGTGAAAATCGATTTTAACGCCAAGATAAATTCAATCACTTCACGCAGTTCAACAAACTCATGGTCAACAGGCGGCAGTTTAGAAGCTGGTGCTCAAGGCAGCTACTCGGGCATTGGCGGAGGCGTTAAGATGAAGGTTAGCGCCAGTCGTAAGAAAACGACCGCTTCTAATGTTGAAGTAAAGCGTACTTATAATTTGGGCGTCAATGTTCGTGCAGTTCAGGATGAGATACCGGCTGGCATGGAACGCATTTTAGGCATTCTTGAAGATGTCATCAGCTTCTAAACCAGCGGACAAAGCAACAGGTTAATGAAGTATGTAAAACATGGGCAAGATGAGACTCTTGCCCATGTGGAGGATTAATTATGCCCAATTTAGGTGACTATATCGGCCATTTGGTTTCGGAAATGACTATTGCTCGGATGCGGGCTGATTTTGAAGTTGCCCGTATCGCTGAAGTTTACGCTGGCCATCCATTATTAAAGCATATGCCTGTTCCACGATTCCGTTTGCCCACAGTGAAAATTGATGTTCCTGTTCTTGTTCAAGATATGGATGAAGTAAAAGATGAACAGGAAGTTTACAAAAAACCAAGCAATAAGAAATTACATCGTTTATTGGACAATCGATTAAATAAAGAAAACATTGGCATTACGCCAGAGCAACGTGATGAACTCAAGCTTTCAATTGAAGAGAGCGCTAAAAAATTGTGGCAAAGCCCTAGCAAACCCGTTCAAAGAAGTGCCATCGCCAAAGTAATTCAGCGTGATGTAGGTCAGAAATTACAACAAATGAGAGAAGAAGAGATTAAAAACAACACGGAAGAAGAAGCTCGTGTGTGGAGATTTGAGAATGGGTTGTATCGGGACGTTCAGTTGCTCATGATAGAGCAAATGAATAAACCACCACGCTTGCGAGTCCTGGTTGGCAGCCAAGAATTGCGCAGTTTGGGTGCGGATCAGACTTTAACACATCTTCAATTGTCGATTTCAGAAGAAGCTTATGAATGGACAATTGTTGACGAGAATGGCGAGTCACAGCAACGATTTGTCATGGAGTAAGCTGTTATGCTTCAAATTATGCAACTCGAAGAAATAAAAGGATTGTTTTTACATGTTCCAATGCTTATCGATGCTTTTGAGGCGCGGTCTCCCGGTTTTGCCCGCGAGGTTAAAGAATGGTTTCGTCAAATCGAGCATGTGTTGACACAAAACAAACTGCCGGTTGTGGCCGATGTAGCCACATTACGTGGCCTTTTAATTGGAGCGGAAAGAGGTTTGATTCCTGATGGGATTCAGCTTCAAGGACAGATGACAACGCGAAAGGTGACAATGGCAGCGGCGCTTGATCTACTGCATAAGGCAGAAACGGCCGTTTCCCAAGCCATTCAGACTGATTTGGACCAATTGGACGAGGCTGAAAGATTGACCCAACAGATTGTGGTTGTTGCCCAAAACAAAGGATTAATTTCCATAAAACCTTCAGAAATTCATCGTACACAGCTGTTGAAAGAGACTTGGCAACACATTGCCTCAGACCCGGAATTGATGTCGGTGGCTACACATCTAACAGGTCTTGTGGGTGTATACGATGTATTAATTCTCCTGGATAGGGCGATGCCTTAATTGGACTTATTGCGTGACCTTCAATCTTCCTACAATCAAAGCCGCAACGGCCGTTAAAGATTTCACAACGTTTAACGTTTAATAATGTTGAGTTGCCACAACTTTATTGTTTTATACAAGCCAAAGATTGATTGGCTCCAGCTATTAGATCTTTTTGCACCGATCCTAGTACAACCCGACAAGGAGTAAATGTATGTATGCAAGTGTCGTTACCACTAAAATGAGAGCGGGCATGTTGGAAGAAGCTATTAATATCTACAAAAGTTCCATCGTGCCGGCCATACAGATTCAACCCGGATTCAAAGGCGCCACCCTTCTGGTTAATGCCGATACAAACATCGGCGTTTCGACAACAATTTGGGAAACAAAGGCCGAAATGTTAGCCGGCGAAGCCAGCGGCTATCTCCAAAGTGAGTTTGCCAAACTCGGTTCGTTTCTAAAAGCGCCCCCCGCAAATGCCCATTATGAAGTAAGCGTGCAGGTATAAAGGAATAAACATGACAATCGATCGCAGAAATACGCAGAAACAATTGAACCTTATCCGCCAAAAACTTAATCGCCGCTGGCAGGATCGTTATCCGACCTATCAGCATCAAAAGGACCGCCCAATTGTCCGGCCTAAATTAGTTTGCCGCATCAGTGACATGAAATATGAAAATGCTGAAGTTATTGTGCGTGCGCGCATCAGTAATACCGGCAGCGGCGCCAGTTACCATACCAAAGTTAATTTTCTTTACGGAGTGCTGGCGCCTGTGATACTAGTTCCGATCGGATCTCCAGTCCCAGCGCCACCGCCGCCGCCTCCAGTTCACGAACAGTTGCAGCTGCGTCAAAGCCAAACTATTGCTGTTCACCCTGGGCAGGAACAAGAACTGGTTTTCAAAGTTCCGCAGCCCTTCGTGATCAACACATGGCAAACGGCCGTTCTTTGTTACGATCCCGTCTCCGATCCGCTGCCAATGGCCACATGGCATCAACATCTGCTGCCCATGGATAATTTGCTGCAAGGCGCCTATAACCCACCCCAATCCGCCCCCATTCCACATTGGGAGGAATATGACTCGCCCACGGCAACCCAGCCGCGCACAACCAACCGCACCTGGCATGGGCGCTCTGCCAGCCCAGAACCGCACCCGATTGGGTCTAGCATCTTTGGGATTCCTAATCCAACCTACTTTGCGCCTGGAAACGCTGCCCAGGTTTCTGAACTGCGGCAAACGGTTTCAGTTAGCCAGTTTTCCTCACTGATCGCGAACGGCGACGCCCTCTTCCGGCTGGCAGGCTGGGTGCGTTCTTATGACCAATCGCCAACCGATCGCTCACAAATCATTGTTGAATGTCTGGCTAATAATAATGTGGCGCTGGCAGAACTGGACTTAGGTCAACACACCAACACGCAGGCATGGAGGCAGCTAGTGGGCGCAATAAGCGCGCCGGCTGGAACCACACGCATTCGTGTCCGTTTACGCAGTACTCGTTTTTCTGGAACCAACAACGATGGCTATTTTGATCACATAACCCTCACGCCGGCGCACCGTCAAATCGCTGCGGCTGACCGTTGGTCATTCGGCTAATAAATAACACATCTTGCCAATCACCTAATTACAAAGGAAATAATTATGCCAAAATATGGAATTCACTATATCGTTTTGAAGGAAAGCATCGAGAATCTTCAGCAGGAACCCGCCGGCTCACTTGCGCGCTTGCGTGGAGAGGCACTGGCCGCCAACCCGTTTTTTGCAAACCTGGGGGCAATTGGGCCGGATCTCTTCTTCTACGCGCTCGACTACAAAGTAATGCAGATAATCGAGCCGTTCCACACCGCTTACCGCGATTTGCAGAAATTGTACGACACGGTCACAGGACCAAAACAAGCATTGGAGCAATTACTTGAAGACGCCGCGCTGGACACACTCGATCAATTAGAGCAATTGCCCTTTGTGGGCACATACGTCGCCGATATTCGCACAATTGTCGAACAAATTATGGCGCTTGATCTGCTCATCGAAAAATCAATCGAAGAAGTCTTCAAGGCCGGCATCGTCCGTATTTTAGGGCTTGACGCTCATGACCCTAATTATGGCGAGCTGCCCCGATCGCTTTATCAGGAGCTTTTCCAGTCTGGCACACAAGCCGGGTTAGAGGAGCCTGACTGGTATTGGTTTGACATGCTTCATTACCGGCGGACAGGACGTTTTGCCGCCAATCTGCTGCGTAATGCAGGCAATAATTCCGCCTTGCAGGCGTATGCGTTGGGGTATATGTCGCACATCGCCACTGATACGGTCGGTCATCCATATGTCAACCTGATCTGCGGCGCGCCGTACCGGATCGCTGTACAGCGGCATGTAACCGCAGAAAATTACATGGATCAGTGGAAATGGAACCGTTACTTTGACGGTGAAAATATCCGCGCAAGACTTTATGACGCCTTTGGGTTTGAAGCCTATCCCACGCTGCCCGATCCGCTGGCCGAACTGCTCAGCCGTACCTTGATGCAGACGTACAGCGAAGTCAGCCATCCTTTGCGGCTCAAAGATACGTCGCTGCATCCTTCACAGACCGTTGGGATGAGCGAAGGTTTTCTTTCGGCTGAAGATATTAAACGAACCTATGAATTATTACGTTCTACTTTGCAGCTTCTTGGCAGAAATCCTGATTTGCGCCCGGTCGAGCCGTATGAAGGCGCTGATGAGGATTTAGCCGATCTCAATGCGTCTCTTGACATTTTCGATCCGCCGCCGGCCGTTGGCCCGCCGCCAATTCCCAACTGTGATTGGGAAAACATTTGGGGCGATACAGCAGGTGAATGTTTTACCGCCTTTGTCGAAGAACTCCAAACCTGGATGAATATGGTGCGTGAACTGGTGGACTGGGCGCGTGAAACGGGCCGCAAAGCGCTTAACTTGATTGTTGATACGCTTGACAATCCCCAGCCAGGAATGCCAACACGCTGGCTGCAGCTCATGCTTTACATGTGGCAGCAGCAGGCTTACACAGTTTACCGCGCGCTTAACAGTATTCTGGCGCAGGCAGGGCTTGTTTACCCTGAACCAGATGAAGTCGCGCTTGATATTCCGCTTGCGCGTTCATTGATTACCCCTTCGCTGTGTTGGCAAGGGAAGCGCGACCAGCGCTTTCCCAAAATGCGTCCTGCCGGCCAGAGCCATTTGACTTGCCCCCGCTGTGAGGGAGAGGGATGCGGTAACCTGGCGCAGTATGTCAAGGATTTTAATGCTGATCTGTGCTGCGAATTACCGACGACAACCCCGGCTTTCTACCCACGCAATAACAGAACGACCCCGGATATTTTTATCCACGATGCGCCATTTGACGAGAATGCGGTAATCGCGTATGCAAATGCAAATTCACCACAGGCAACGCGCGCGCTGCATTCACAGCAGCTTCAAATTGGAAATGCGATTGATTTTACTACCTGGATGATGAAGAATGCGCGCAATCCGGCAACGGCCGTTTCGCAGCGCGCAGTGTTCGCCGATTGGAACCTCGATGGGGATCGCGGGTATGCCTACAAATGTTGGGATGGATTGCCGCCGCTGTGCCATGTTGAAGGCGTAGAATTGGGCTACAAATTCTATGGCAGCGAATTTGCGGCCTTTTATCCCCGTGTTTGGCCTGATGCAACCAACAGACTTCTGCCGGCTGGCGGCGGCGTGCGCTATATTTCCAATAAACGGCTTGAGGATTGCATTGAAACAAGCCTCAACTTATCAGAAGATGCCATTCCTGACGTTTTTACCCGTGTCAACAGCAACCTTACAATAGGGGATTGGCGCGCAATTGTTCCTAATCGGGTCCAGGTAACGGCCGTTAATATGTTGGAGAATATCCGCTTTGTTAACGGCGTACGTACCAACCATTATGTTGCTATCCAGGATATGCATCATTTGCGCCTGACGCTGCGCGCCGCTGCAGCGCAGGCGGCGCCAGGAACCGATATTGAAGCCGTCCTCGTTCACAACCGGACGGGGGGCGCGCTGGCAGATTTTGCGGAAGCGATTCCCGACAAGCTCCTCGCTTATCGCCTTTTTCTTCACTCGCAAAACCCGGTCGCTAACACATTTCCTGCGATATCCAATCCCACCACAATTAGCATTATCGCGCTCTTGCATCAAGCAATGGCCGACAATCGTCCCGTGATGCTGGTAGGGTACAGTCAGGGTACCATGATCACAGGCAATGCGGTCATGTGCTTCAATGAGATAAGTCCTGCACATGCCACATTCCTGTCCAATAACGTCAAACTACTGCACTTTGCAGCAGTTCTATTTCCAGGCGTCAGAGGGCATCTCAAGAATATCTTGGGGAATGACAATTACCTGGCATATACCAACTCAAATGCCGGTGATCCGTTGACTTTTGTGCTTGCTCAGCCCGCCGACAGTATCTCGCCTGACGATGCAGCCTTCTTTCTTAACCCGCGCTTTTCACCTGAATATTGGTTGGAAGCGCGGAACCGTATCAAGACAGCAGGTTCTGGCTTCCTGGCCGGTCTGCAAACAATTACGACTAATTTAACATCATGCGAATTATTTGATCCCCACATGGCGCAAAATTATTACGAGATGTTACGCGATGATGTCACTAACAATGCCACCCGCGACGGTGTGAATGTACGCGATTTTTTATTTTCATGAGATTAATTGACGGTTGCTGACCATCTGAAAGTGATGCCGGCAACCGTCGAAAACCTATTATTTATTGGAGAATATTATGAACTTTCAAGCAACTGTAAACGTATTTTTTGCCGAGAACAAACGGCCGATTCCCAACGTAAAGGTATCACTGTTTGATAAGGATTCGTTTTCGGATGATGATCTTCTCGGAACGCGACCCACTAATCGCAGTGGGCAAGCGACTTTTTCCTTTTCCAGGGCTGATTTTGCCGACCGTTTCGGCATGTTAGATGATGACATTCGTCCTGGACGGGGCGCCATGACTCCGGAGCTATATGCCGTTGTTCATGGCATTGATGGCGCTATTATTCCTGCGACGCAGTCTCAAATTGACGCTGCGCCGCCCTATGTCATTCACATACCGATTGCACAGAATCTCGTTAGCCAGATCATCCCTTTCAAACATAAGCCGCGTCTCACACATGACCAGCTTCTGCAGATGTGGGATGCGAAATTGCGCAAATTTGTCGCCGATGATCCCGGTAATTCGCCTGCGGACCTTTGTCTGATGCGCTTTGTCCTTGACACGATGTCCGGGTTAAATGATCCAAAAACAGACACGCAGAAACAGGTTGTTGAACAGTTGAAGAATCGAGTGACGCAAGCACAATTCAATGATGTGGCCCAAGTTTCGGCGAATGGGTTGGCCTTTTTCGACCAATCGCAGTTCACGAATGGCATTTCTTGCTCTGCTACAGATGATGTTGAAAATTTGGCCAAACATTTGATTAAGACATCAGATACGCTCTCGCAGGTTGCCAAGGCGTTGGAAATCAGTGAGCCGCCGCTTGACGCAAATTTGGGCATTGCCAAAGCGGGACTCCCATTTTTGCGTACCTTTGATGGCTGGCCTAAAGATTGTGAGGCAAATTACCTTACCGATCCCAATAACTTTGCGAACCGGTCGATTTGGGATGAGTTCTATCCTGACAAGTTGGAAATTTTGGAACCGCCGCAACTCAACGAAATCAAGGTGCGTGATCCCCGCGAAGAACGTATTGTCCGGGAGGCGCGTGTGCCTGCAAAGGAACTTGATATTTTGGCTTTGCTTGACGATATCGATATTGAGAATTCAGTGACTTTGGAAATGAGTGTGCCGCTTGATGATGCCAATTGTGTGGTTCTGAAATCAGATGCGTTTGACAATGGGCGCCAAATTTTGGCAGTGGACGTCAAGCCAGGTCAACAGATCGGATTGTATGGGTCTGGTTTTGTTGCGCCGCAAGCAACATGGTCTGTAGAACGCGCATTGTGGGAAGAGATTGATGCTGAAGGAAGGTTGGTTCCTGAGCAGTTTTTTGTCGATGTCGCCAATTGGGATGGTGAAGTTATCCAGGTGTTTGGGATGGATTCCCATCCAAATAATAGTACGCCGCAAACCTTTACAGGCGATCGGATTGTTTTTAATTGGCCTGATAACATCACGCAAGAAGGGTTGTATCGAATGCAATTGATTTTCCGCAACGAAGAAGGTCTGGTCACTGGCGTAGAAGCGGATCCATCTACCTGCGATATCACCATCACACGCGATGAAAAGCTGCGCACGATGCCTTTTTACTTTGCCATCTTGCCAAAGCTGGAACCGTTTAACATTCGCGTCAAAGCCACCGACGTCAACTGCATTGATGAAACCAATCCTGAGCTGCCCTGGCCGTTTGCGGACGATATTCGCTTTGGGGCGTCAGCGCTGGTACAACGCTACGAATTGGATAACAACGGTAATATTTCTCTGTTCACGTCATTTGAAGGCGCCGGCAGCGGGGGACAACATTGGTTCAAAGATGGAGAAACGTGGCAGCCAAACTTTTCCCTCATGCCTGAAAACACTTCTTCTTTACCCTTGCCGCTTAATTTCAACGAGTTCCTCATCGCGCCACTAATTGCCGAAGAGAGCGACGACATTGACGCGACGGTGATTATTTGGATTGTTGCTATTGTCTTTATGATTGTGGTATCAATTATTGTGGTGGTGGTTGCAGTGATTATTGGACTGCTTTTTGAAGGGGTTGGCGTATTTCCGGCGCTGGGCGTCGCCGCAAAAATTGTTGCTGCTATTTGGACTGAAGGCATCCCGATTACACAAATGATCGTTGAGTATGTGGTTGCAGAACTGGATGATGTCCCTATTGCGACCCTGGCGCCAATGTTTGCAGGGGATGAAATTGCGCACCAATTGTCACCCGTGCGCTTTCACCGCTTTCTGTGGTCGATTCCACGCAGTGTGTTGGCGCAGTCGATACGCACCACGGACTTTGATCGCGCGACGAACAGGGTAACTGAGGTGTATCGTGTTGCGGCGCTTGGCGGAACCTATGATTTTCAACTCGAGATTGATGCGTAGGTGGAATCCTGTTGAGATTCATCCTAGCGGATAGTACGCTTTACGCTGGATAGATTTGACCAATTTAGCGTTGTTTTGGTTGTCAGGGCAGCCGAATTTGTACAAATTCGGCTACCCTGATCTTGTTGTTGGTTATTGCTCGGCCAGATTTGCATCAACGGCCGTTTCCACAGACAGATTTCTTTTCTCGGGAATTCAAAAAACTTTCTGGGAATTACCTAATTATGTGCCATTTGATCAATGCAAACAGTTACGGCCAAAATCAGCAAATCATCTTGCCCTGGTTCAACTTCGACGCCATAGGTGTCACGCACACGGAACCATTTTTTGGATGACTCAGCGACTTTGTCGCGCCCTTCGCCGATGGTATATTCATGATCAAGAATATTGCCCTTCACATCTAGATCGGGGCCGCCTT
Organism: uncultured Chloroflexia bacterium; assembly: GCA_963701435.1. GTDB lineage: Bacteria > Chloroflexota > Anaerolineae > Promineifilales > Promineifilaceae > JAACFF01. Next base: position 40,021 of record CAVPAL010000017.1, read on the forward strand.
TAATGCTGACCGAAAAACGATCCCGCACGGGGGAAATAATCGCTTTTTTAACCATTGCCACGCGGTTACCCTGGGCATCTTCCACTTCCATACTGTCTTTGACACGCAACTTCTTTTCCTGAATTTGATAGATTTTATTACCATGCGCATCTTCGAAATTCAAAGTATCACGAACCCGTAACGCTTTGCCATCTACTTTGAATGCTTTTTGACCTTGTTCGTTTTCGATCCAAAAGTCATCCCCAATAGAAACCATTTTCTCGCGCATTTGATACCGGCTTTTATCACTACCGCCACTCCCAGGGCCGCGATCGTCGCGTCTTTCTTGTCGTCGTTCTTGTCTTCTTGGCATAATTTTTCTCCTTTAGTTATAAACTAAGTAATTGTTTCTTTTTACATTTCATAAAGCAAAGTGTCTTCTATATCATATCGTTATCTTTTAACTGTGCCAGCTAGCTAATCTTTCAACCATATCCCCGCTAAGCTGAAGGCTTATGCTCTCATTATTGTTCGGCTAAATAAGCCTCAACGGCCGTTTGCACCGATGGATAAAAATGCTCTGCCGGCACATTGTCGATTAGACCACCCCGTTCCATTACATCCATGACGGGCTTTTTAATGCGGGCGAAACGGATTTGGATATTTGTTTGTCTCATTTGACTTTGGAACTCTTTCAGCGTGATAACGGCCGTTGCATCAATGCTATTCATGGATTCGCCATCAAGCAACACAACCTTGGGCGTGGGATCGGCAGCAGCGATGGTGCGCCGAACGGCCGTTATAAAATCATGTGCATTCGCAAAGAACAGAGAGCCATCAAAGCGTAAGATCAGCAGACCGGGGTAGGTTTCACCTTGCGGGTAATTTTCTATATTGCGGTAAACGGCCGTTTCCGGCACTTTACCCAACACAACTGTACTGCGTTGTTTTGTGCCAAACAGCAGCACAACCAATCCTAACAATGCTGCTAAAACCAAACCTTCTAACAACCCAAAAGCCAGCACGCCCAGCATAGCTACGATCGCCGTCACATAATCCAACCTGGTAATGGCGCGATATTTGCTAATCCTGCTAAAGTTAATGTTTTTCCAGACAGCATGGATAACAATAGCGCCCAGCGTTGCTTCCGGCAGGTTGTAAAAGAGGGGCGTCAGGGCAACGGCCGTTATCAAAATAGCCACAGCCGCAATAAGAGAAACCATTTGGCTCTTACTGCCGGAACCGTCGGCAGCCGCCGTGCGCGACATACTGCCATTAACCACAAAAGCGCCGCTAAAGCCAGAACCCAGATTCGACACCCCTACAGCGATCAATTCCTGATTGGCGTCCACCTCATAGCCATATTTTGTGCTATAGGAACGCGCAATCGCAATTGACTCCACAAAAGCAACCAGCGCCACTCCCAGGGAAGCAGGCGCAACAGTCAATAGATCACTGATGTCAAAACCCTCTGGAAGGCCAAACGCAGGCAGTCCCGCCGGAATCTCACCGATAATATGAACGCCCAGCGATTCAAAATTGAGTAAACTGGAAAGTGCAATTGACAGGAATAAGACAATCAAGGCAGATGGTAGTTTGGGTGTGTATTTATGCATGCCAAACAACAAAGCCAAACTGATCAAGCCTACAATCAGCGTAAGTTGGTTGGTCTGGCCAATGTGCGTGACAAATTGCACCGCATCGGGCACAAAGTCGTAACCTTCCGGTTCAAAACCCAATATTTTATCTAATTGACCAATCACAATGGATATGGCCACACCGACCACAAAACCATCCAAAACAGGACGCGACAAAAAATCGGCCAGCACACCCAGCCGCAAAATCCCGCCAATGATCAGCAGCACGCCAACCATCAAGGCCAACGCGATACTTAACACGATAAATTCCGGACTGCCCACGGCTGCCAGGCCAACGACGACGCTAAATGACAAGGCTGCTATGGCCGAACTTGGCCCCACATTGAGATGGCGTGACGTGCCAAAGATGGCGTAGGCAATCATCGCTAATGGCGCGGCATAGAGACCCGTCTCCGGCGGCATACCCGCGATGCCGGCATAGGCCATCGCTTCAGGTACCAGCAGCGCCCACAAAGTAAGCGCCGCGATAACATCAACCCGTAACCAACTTCCTTGGTACTTTGGCAGCCACTCAAGGATGGGAAAATATGATCTGAGCGTTCGTTTGTTATTTTGTCGGGCAACTGTATTCGTTGTCAAATGTATTTCCTCGAAAGTGAGCCGTGGAAAGCAAAGAGAAAACTTTACCCTTTCTTACCCCTTCAAAGCGCCACTCATCATACCGCGTAAGAAATAACGGCCGAGAATGATATAAATGATCAAAGTAGGTACGGCCGCTAAGAAAGAGGCCGCCATCTGTACATTCCAGGCAATGATCTGGCTGCCGGCCATATTGTTCAACGCAACCATAATCGGCCAATTTTCAGGACTGGTCAGCGAAACGGCAAATAGAAAATCGTTCCAGGAGGAGGTAAACTGCCAGATGAGCACCACCACAAAGGCCGGTACGGAGATGGGTAGGAAAATTCTGAAATAAGTTTGCAGCAGGCTGGCGCCGTCAATGCGCGCCGCCTCGACCATCTCTGTTGGCACGCCGGCATAATAACCGCGAAAGATCAAGGTGCAAATGGGAATGCCGTAAATGATATGGGTCAGAGCAAGCGCGGAGATGCCGCCATACAATCCCGTGAAGTTAATGAACTGTACCAGGGGAATTAAAATTGCTTGATAAGGGATAAACATGCCAAAGAGAATCAGCGGAAAGATAATGCCCGTTCCCGGAAAACGCCACTTGGTCAAGATATATCCATTGATCGAGCCGATAACTGAGGAGATTATGGCTGTAGGAATGACCAGTTTTATCGTGTTCCAAAAATGAGGAATCAATTGCTCATAAGCAGCCTGAAAATTTTCGAAAGCCAAACCTTGCGGCAGATCCCACATTGTTTTTAAGCTTACTTCGTCGAAACCCTTAAACCCGGTGACCAGCATGATATACATGGGAACAAGGAAGAAGATGCTAAAAAACAAAAGCAAAATGTAAAAGAATGCACGCGTAGGGACACTATGTTGTTGGGTCATAATTCTGCCTCCTGACGCAATGTGTGGTAGAGATAGGGTATGACAAGAAAGGTTACAGACAGAAGTAGCAAAATGCCAATGGCCGCACCACGACCATAAAATAAGCCATCATAAGTTGTTGTCCACATATATACTGCAGGCACATCCAAGGCAACCTGTTTGCCGGCGATGGCGATGATCAAGTCGAATACTTTGAGGGAGATATGGCCCAGGATAATCATGGCGCTTAACGTGACCGGGCGCAGCAAGGGCAGGATGACTCGACGGTAGATGGTTAGCTCCGAAGCGCCGTCAACCCGCGCCGCTTCACGCAGGGATTCCGGAATGGCGCGCAAACCACCCAGATAAAGCGCCATTGTATAACCGATCATCTGCCACATGGCGGGTATGGCGATGGCGGCGATGCCCCAGGTTGGCGTCGTATGCCATTCATTGACTAAAAAATCAAGACCCAGGGAATCAAAAAGCAAATTTAAACCACTAATGCGTGAGCCTTGCGCCGGGTTCATTAGCCAGCGCCAGACGACGCCAGTGACGATGAAAGAGATGGCCATGGGAAAGAGAAAAAGATTACGGAAAAAGTTTTCGCCGCGCAAACCTTGATCCAACAAAATGGCCAATACAAGACCAAAAATAAGACAGCCGCCCACAAATAACAAGGTGAAAATGAATGTATTGCGCACGTCAATATGAAAACGTGGATCTACAAATAGTCCTGCATAATTGTTTAAGCCTGCCCATTCGAAGTTGGGTTCCAAACCAATCCAGTTACTCATTGAAACGCGAATGGTCCAGGCAATAAAGCCATAAACAAAAATCCCCAATGCAAGGATTGATGGCGAAATAAGCAGGATAGCGATAATGGTATCCTTATCTAATCTTTTTGATTTCATTGGCCCGCCTGATTTTTACTAAAAGCGTAAAAAAACTCTGAAGGTAATTACTCCGGCCCTGAGCATAAGTGCTTGAGTTGGTTAAATAGAAAAGGGTGAGCATTTTGTGCTCACCCTATAACTAACTTACATGATTATTGGCAAGCGCCTGATGAAGCGCAAGCTGCAACGAGTGCTGTTTGGAAACCGGCGACATCGCCTGTGCCCAGGAACAGGCCCATAGCGGTATCAATTTCTGACTTCCAACTGTCATTGGCCACAACGCCGTGGGTCAAACTGCCGACAACGGTGTTGCTGGCCCAATCGTCCATGGCCGACTGCAGGTACTCGCCATACAAGCTGACGTCACCATCACTGCGGGCCGGAATTGAACCTTTAACCGGGTTAAAGGCATCCTGACCTTCTTGAGAACCGGCTACGGTTAACCAGGCGATGGCGGCATCACGATTTGGTGCGCCAACCGGCAGTACGAAACTGTCGGAAAGGAACTGGAAGTTGCCTTCCGTACCTGGTACGGGAGCCCAACTGTAATCTTCGCCCGGAACCATTTCCAATTCACGGAAGAAACCTTCCTGCCAGTCACCCATCACGTTGAAGGCTGCGTCGCCATCAACCACCAACTGGCCGGCATCCTGCCAACTTAAGGCGGAGGCGTCGCTGTTGGTGTAGCTCAAGATTTTGTTGAAATCTTCCAGGGCCTTGGTGACATCGTCGCCGCTCCAATCATTGCTGCCATCCCACAAGCCGCTGTAGGCATCGGGGCCGAGCGAGGAGAGCAGGACGGTTTCAAAGAGGTGCAGAGCAGTCCATTGTTCACCAAGCGCCAAAGGCACAACCTCGCCGGCGGCTTGGAGTGTATCCATGGCGGCAATCCATTCATCCAGATTGGTGGGCATCTCAACGCCGGCCGCTTCCAGTACAGCGGGATTGGCCCAAAGAACATTGGCGCGATGGATGTTTACGGGAACGGAGTAAATGTTGCCGTCTTGCGATATCAGCGGGATGAGGGTTTCCGGCATGACTGCCAGCCAATCGTTCTCCTCATAGAGGAAGTTGAGTGGTTCTAATTGGTCCGCGGCCACATAGGTGCCGATCAGTTCTTGACCGGCATGGCCCTGCCAACTGTCGGGGGCGTCGCCGGCTTGTAGTCTGGTCGCCAGCACGGCGCGGGCATTGGTGCCGGCGCCGCCGGCCACGGCCGCATTGATGAACTCGACATCGGGATATTTTTCGCCAAATACTTCGATCATGGCATCCAGACCAGCGGCTTCACCGCCGCCGGTCCACCAGGAGAAGACTTCAACAGCGCCGCTAACATCAGCCATCTCTTCAGCGGGGGCTTCTTCAGGAGCTAACGCTTCTTGATCGCTGGCGCCTGCTGCGGCGGCTAAAGCCGCAGCCAGTTCGTCTGCGTTGCCACTGGCCAGGTAGAGGCCTAAGGCGGTGTCGATTTCTGATTTCCAGCTATCGTTGGCTACAACACCGTGGGTCAAGCTGCCAACAACGTTGTTACTGGCCCAATCATCCATGGCTGATTGCAGATATTCACCATACAGGCTGCGGTCGCCATCGCTGCGGGCAGGGATGGAACCTTTGACGGGATTAAAAGCATCTTGTCCTGCTTTTGAACCGGCGACTTTCAGCCAGGCAATGGCGGCTTCGCGATGCGGTGCGCCTACCGGCAGCACGAAGCTGTCAGAGAGGAATTGGAAGTTGCCGTCTGTGCCGGGAACGGGCGCCCACACGTAATCTTCGTTGGGAACCATGCCTAATTCGCGGTAGAAACCTTCTTGCCAATCGCCCATGACGTTGAAGGCGGCATCGCCGTCAACAACCAGTTGGCCGGCGTCTTGCCAGCTCAAGGCGGAGGCGTCGCTGTTGGTATAGCTGAGGGCTTTTTCATAATCGGCGATTGCCTGGGCAACTTCGGGGCCGGTCCAATCGTTTGTGCCATCCCACAATGCGTTGTAGGCATCTGGTCCCATGGAGGCCAGGAGGATGGTCTCAAAGAGGTGCATCGCGGTCCATTGTTCACCAAGAGCCAAAGGTACAACATTACCCGCAGCCTGGATTGTGTCCATGGCGGCAAACCATTCATCCAGGTTCGTGGGCATTTCGACGCCGTGATCGGCGAGAACTGTGGGGTTGGCCCAGAGGACGTTGGCGCGATGGATGTTGACGGGCACCGAGTAAATATTGCCGTCTTGCGACATCAAGGGGATAAGCGTTTCGGGCATGACATCGAGCCAGCCGTTTTCTTCGTAGAGGAAGTTTAGCGGCTCGAGTTGGTTGGCGGCGACATAGGTGCCGATCAATTCTTGTCCGGCGTGGCCTTGCCAACTGTCGGGCGCGTCGCCGGCTTGTAAGCGTGTGGCCAGGACGGCACGGGCGTTGGTGCCTGCGCCACCGGCAACGGCCGCATTGATGAATTCAACGTCGGGATATTGTTCTTCGAATACGGCGATCATGGCTTCGAGGCCGGCGGCTTCACCGCCGCCGGTCCACCAGGAGAAGACCTCAACGGCTTCGTCCATGGCCATTTCTTCTTCGGCCGGCGCTTCTGCTTCGGTTGATTCGGTGGGCGCTTCTTCAACTGCGGCAGGTGCATCTTCGGCCGTATCGGGTTCGGCGCTTTCTGGCGCTGTATCGCCCCCGCCACAGGCGGCGAGCAACAAGGCCATGATTAATAGGAAAACGGGTAAAAACTTCGCTTTTTGCGACATTTCTCTCTCCTTACTTAATTTGAAAAAATTCGCTAACACTCGCAGGAAAATAGCAGTTGAGATGGGGAGAGGGAGGGTTATCCGTTCCAACAAATCAAGCAGCTCACTAATTCGAGCGAGTGCTCGCAATAAATTTGGTAAACAGGGTAACAAATTTGCTGACGAAAAAGCGTCAGCATCCGTTACTGTAACTTAAATGGGTGAAAAGACAACGAAAAAACGACCGTTCTGTCGCCTAACCGCCATTGTCGAGCCATTTTTGCAGGACCGTTTCGTCTGGAGTGGTGTCGAGGTTTGAAATTAAACTTCAACCGGGCGCGGCCAGAGGGTGCGTTCGAGCAGATGCATGCCCCAATAAAAAGGCAGCACCAAAAAGCCTTGCAGCAGCGCCAGCGGCAGCAGCGTTGTCACGGCGGTGATTGAGAGGTTGTATCCGAAAATGGTCAGGTACAGATAATATAAAATTTGCTGAATCAATGTCGCCAGGGCCGCCAGTAAAATCGGCATAACAAAACGATTGGTTGGCAAAATCTGGTTAATCCAGCTCACACCCAGCACCGCCAGCATATAGGTCAGCGCCATGCCGCCGGTCGGCGCCGCCGTAAATAAATCCATACAGAAACCGGCAATAAAACCCCAAATAAGGCCCTCGTTGGGGCCACGCAGCAAACCCCAGGCAACTGCCAGCAGGAAAGGGAGCTGAGGAACCAATCCTAAGATGGGGAAATAGGGCAAAACGGCCGTTTGCAGCACCGTCAGCAGCAGCATCAAAGGCACGGCCAGGAAAATGCTAGAACGCATTAATTCTCCGTTTGTTCTTCAAAAATGCTGGTGTCGACCGGCTCAAAATCAGTAATCACAAACACCACTTCTAATGACTCGAAATTCACGGCCGGCTGCACAATCGCGCGTTGAAACAGTTCTGCTTCACGCCGGTCTACGTCGATGACGCGGCCAATTACAAGGTCCTGGGGAAAACGACCTCCCAATCCGGAAGTCATTACCACTTCGCCAACCTCGATCTGGTATTTTAAGTCGATCCATTCAATTGTGGCCGAGCCGCCAATACCGCCGCCGCGTAAGATGCCGGTTGCGCGTGAACTGCCCAGGCGCGATGGAATAGCGCTTGAACTGTCGGTTAATAAAACAATTTGGGATGATTTGGCGGTAGTGCGGTAAACTTGCCCAACCAGGCCGCGCGCGCTTTCGACGGGCATCCCCACGCGAATACCATCGTTGGCGCCTTTGTCAATCACAATGCTGCGAATGGCCTGGTTGCTGTCCTGTCCGATCACGGTTGCGGTCAGACGGCTGTATTCCGGCGCCTGGCGCGCGCGATTGAACAGGTCGAGCAGCAGTTGATATTCACCTTCGATTTCGCGTAGTTCTTCGTTTTCGCGTTCGAGCTGGTCGATTTGGGCTTGCAGTGTGTCAATTTGCCCCCGCGCGGTTTGCAGGTCTCGCGGCCCTCCCAGCGCATCGGAGACTGTGTCTGCGCGCGCGTTGGTCCATCCGGTAACGGCCGTTAACGGGTCGCGCAGTATGTTGAAAGCGGCGTCCAGGTTACCGGTTTGATCCAAAATCGTGATCAAAACCGCCAGCCCGACCAAAATTCCTAATGTTGCCCACCGAATGCGCCGCGGCGCTTCACCCAGATTCATTATTAATTGAAGTGAATGGAGTAGGGAGAGGGAAAATGAAGGATGATGTCAAGTCCTGACATAAATTTCATGCCTTACTCCTGAAAATAGCCTCCCGGAGGTTTCGTTTATGATGAGCGTTCCCGATGAAAACCTCCGGGAGGTTGGTTTTCATCGCTTTTGGTGTGCGGAACGCTCATGTCAACTCCTTGGCGCTTGCAACACGCTTAATGATGTGTGCTGCCGCGATGTAATCCGACGAGAACGCGCTCATAATTATCCAGGTCTTCCAGCACGCGTCCGGCGCCGCGCGCCACGCAGGTCATCGAATCTTCGGCTACCCACACGCGCATTTTGACGACATCTTCCAACCGGTCGGCCAGACCCTGAATTTGCGCGCCGCCGCCTGCCAGACAAACGCCCACTTCCATCAGGTCGGCGACCAGTTCAGGCGGGGTTTCGTCCAGGGCGTCCCTGACTGTGTCTACAATAATATTGACCGAAGGGGACATCGCTTCACGCAGCTCAATACTGCTAATTTCAACGGTTTGCGGCAGGCCGTTAATTAAGTTCCGCCCGCGCAACGACATGGTTTTTTCTTCGGGCAGCGGAAAGGCAGATCCAATACCGATCTTAACTCGTTCCGCCATGCGTTCTCCAATCAACAGGTTATATTTGTTGCGGGCGTAGGCAATGATATCTTCGTCCATTTCATCGCCCGCTACGCGGATCGACCGGCTGACGACGATGCCGCCCATGGCGAAAATTGCCACCTCTGTTGTGCCGCCGCCAATATCAACAATCATGCTGCCGCGTGATTCGATAATGGGCAAGCCGGCTCCAATGGCGGCTGCCATTGGTTCCTCGATCAAATACGCATCGCGCGCGCCGGCTGAGATAGTGGCGTCATAGACGGCGCGTTTTTCAACTTCGGTCACGCCGCTGGGCACGCCCACAACCACGCGCGGTCGTGGAAAAGGAACCAGCATTTGCTCATGGGCTTTGTCGATAAAATATTTTAGCATTGCTTCAGTGATCTCGAATTCAGAAATAACGCCGTCGCGTAACGGCCGTATCGCCACAATATCGCTTGGCGTGCGGCCTACCATTTCGCGCGCTTCGGAGCCAATTGCTAACGGCCGTCTCGTGCGCTTGTTGATGGCCACCCAGGAAGGCTCATTGATAACAATGCCCTTGTCCCGAATAGCGACTAATGTATTTGCTGTGCCAAGATCAATGCCGATATCTAATGAAAAGAAACCTAATAGCCAATCTAATGGTCTAAACAATTTATTTCCTACATTCCTTCTTGTTTTTTCTCGCTAAACGACAGCATTATACCAGTATGGTTATACCCCTGCACGCCAGACAGGCTTTGCCCTCAGAAAACCTTGCCTGACGTCTTAAAAACAGGCATGATCCTGAGAGAAACATAAACGCTACCCTCGTTATTCAATAAGATGTTAGTATGATCCGTATAGGAAATAAAAAAGGGGCAAACGCATGGCAAGACAGGCATTATTTGAAAGTTTGGTCTTTGACGAAAATGAAAATCTGGTGGAAACGGCCGTTATCGGCAGCGATGCATATTATATAGTAGACGACGCTGGTTTTCATCGTCATGTGGATGCGGAGAGCGTAGACCGGCAGGTGCTTGGTTTTTTTCTGCAGCAGTTAGAAGATAATAAAGAAATTGCCGTCGAGCAAGCCCTCAATATGATGGGCAAAGACGACATTTTCACCAAGGCCGCGCTGGATGCAGAACTGCGCAACATCGACATGGATCAAATCATTGCGCAGGGCATTCCGCTGCAAGCGCGTGAGATGCTGGGCATGTTAGGTTTTCGAATCCAGATCAATGTCCACGGAGAAGTAATCGACATTAACCAGCCCAGCGCGCCGGATGACAATTTTTAATAAGCGCCGCGCCCAAAAAGCGCGTGTGGAATTGTTTGTAACAGGATGCGTACATCCATTGTCAACGACCAGTTTTCAATATAATAAATATCCAGCAAACACAGCTCATCAAAAGTTAAATCAGAACGGCCGCTTACCTGCCACAACCCCGTAATGCCCCCGATTACCGCCAGCCTCTGCATCTGCCACGCTTTATAGGCTGCCACTTCTTCCGTCAGCGGCGGGCGCGGTCCCACCATGCTCATTTGACCAATCAACACGTTCCATAATTGGGGTATCTCGTCCAGACTTGTGCGCCGGATCCACTGTCCTGTGCGGGTCAGGCGCGGATCTGATTTGATCTTGAAAATTGGACCGTCAGCTTCATTTTGCTGCTGTAACGCTTGCTTCTGTTTGTCGGCGTCCATTACCATGGACCGAAACTTGTACATTTTGAAAGGCGTCCCGTTGCGGCCAATGCGTATGCCGGAATAAAGCACAGGACCGCGTGAATCCAGTTTGATTGCTACGGCAATAATTGCGCCAATTAATAGAGCCGGAATGCTCAGCAAAAACACAAGCGTCAAATCAACAAAACGTTTAAGAACCACATCACGCTGGCTCATGCTGACATCACGCACGCCTAGCATTGGAATCCCGGCCATATTATTGAACTCGACCCGTTTCAGGCTGATTTGGAGTAAATCGGGCACGACTTGAGCGCGCAGTCCATGCGCCTGGCAATCATGCAGCAAGGTTAAAATTTGTTGGTGCATTTCACCGGGCAAAGCAATCACCACCGTGTGCAGGTGGGGGTTGGTGCGGATGATCTGGCGTAAATCATGGTAGCTGCCCAGGTGCGGGATCAGACCGGAGCCAATATTATTTTCACCGGAATCGTCATCAAGATAGCCGATAACTTTGTAGCCCAGGTCGGGACGCGCGATTAAGGTGCGGATGACGCCCCGGCCGGCTTCACCCGCGCCGATAACCAGCGCATAATCAACTTGTTTACCCCGCCGGTATAATATGGCCTGGATCCAGCGCTTGAGCAGGCGCGCGATACCGATCAGGACAACAATGAAGATTAACGCCCAAAAAATGAGCAGGCGTGAAAAGGGGCTGGGTTGGAAGAAAAAGGTCACGGCCATCATCAGCAAGATGCCGGAGGCAGTTGCCGAGAGGACGCGCGACATTTCATCGATCCAGGATTCCCCCCGCCGCCGCCGCCATACTTTATGCTGGGAAAAGGTGAGGATAAGCAGAATGTTAAGTACCGCCTGCTGGCCCAGATAGTCGCTGTAGGGTTCAGGGAAAGTGACCGGAACGAGCCATTCCCACTCATACCGGGCGACATACGCCAACATGAAGGCCAGGTTGATTAGCAAAAGATCCGTGATTATGGTGATTCGGTTGATTGTATGGCTTTTCATGATGTTGACAAAGCGCGTTGATAAACAACGGCCGTTTCCCGGCCCGCCTGTTCCCAGGAAAAGTGAGCAGCCTGCTGCAACCCGTTTTGGCGCATTGCAGTTGCAATCGTGGGATCGTCCAGCACACTCACCATACAATCAACCAGCGCATCGACATCTTCAGGGGGAAAATAGGTTGCAGCCGTACCCCCGGCTTGCGGCATGGAAGAAACATTGGAAGCAACCACCGGCGTACCGCACGCCATGGCCTCGATAATCGGCATGCCAAACCCTTCATACAGGGAAGGGAACACCAGCAGAGTGGCGGCGTTGTACCAGTAAGGCAGCAGTTCATCCGGCACATACCCTGTAAATCGCACCTGCTTTTCCAATTTTAAGGCGTGAACCTCTGCGAAAATCTCATCATATAGCCAGCCTTTGCCGCCAGCCAGCACCATGAGCAAATCGGGACGCTTTAATTTTGCCAGCGCTTCCAACAATATCGGTATATTTTTACGCGGCTGCAGCGTGCCAACGTGCAGCAGAAATTGAGCGGGCAGCTCGTTTTGCTGACGAAATTGCTCGACTGCCTGTGGCGCGAGCGGGTGGAATGCAGGATCAACGCCCGGCGTTACAACATCAATCATTTCCAGCGGAACGTCAAAAAAACGGTGAACATCCTGGCGGCTCGATTCTGAGATCGTGATGACTCGCCGCGCGCTTTGGCAGGAACGCGCCGTTTGGCTGGTGAGGTAACGTCGCTGCATGGCAGGGAAGTTTTCCGGGTAATGAATAAAACTTAAATCATAAACAGTGACAACGGCCGGGCAAAGCGCCACAGCCGGCGTGACAAAGGCCATGCTGTGCATTAGATCTAACTTATGGGCGCGACCCAGAACAGGCCAGGCAGTCTGTTCCCAGACAATGCGCGCGCTGCGTCTGGCAGTGGGCCACCTGGTCTGGTGCAAGCTGAAATCGGGTCGCTGCAACCACTTTGCGCTGTGTTGGGTGTAGATGTGGTAACAAGCCGGGAATGTTTGTCAGCGGTCAATTGTCCGCCGTCCGGCAAATGGCGCAGCGTTTGGGCGATATATTGGTGAATACCTGCGCGCCGATACCCTGCTTCGCCTGCCAACAATTGCGCGTTAATACCAATGCGGTGAAATTTCGACCCCGAATTTGGTGACATAGCCGTAAATTATACTGGTTTTGACATCAATCTGGCGAAGCTTAGCTACATTATGTTGACTAAACAGCCTGGAAGGATTACAATATTTTCATATTTTGGACCGAATGGCGCACGAGGAGGCCCACGTGAAGCACAAATTAATTGCCCCCTTTTGGATAGTTGTTGCAATAGGCGCTGCATTTTTGCTTACGTCTTGCGAGCGGCCGGTGGAACAACCCGTTGTACCCACGCTTGTGCCCACCACAGCGCCGCCCGAACCAACGGCGCCGCCTGCGCCTACTGAAGACCCAAATGCGATTGTGGAGGTTACACCTGAAGCCACGGCGTTGGTGGAAGCGACGCCGGCCGCTCCTGAGGCATCGACTGAATCGCAAACGTACGTTGTACAGGCTGGCGACACCTTAGGCGAAATTGCCCAGAAGTTTGGGGTTTCGGTTTCATCGATTATGGCTGTTAACGATATTCAAAATCAAAACTTGATTTATCCAGGCCAGGAATTAACGATCCCTCCGGCCGGCACAACGCCGGCAACGCCGGAAGGGGGGAGTACGCCCGAAGGCGGACAGGGCGGTAACCAGCAGCAGCCGGAGGGTGGTCAGGGACAGGCGCAGGGAAATATTTATATTGTCAGCCGTGGCGAAAATCTTTTCCGCATCGGCCTTAAATATGGCTGCACGGTGGACCAGATGGCGCGTCATAACGGCATTCGCCCACCCTATTTCATCTATCCCGGCCAATCTATTAAAATCCCGCCTCAGTGTTAGACTTATCTGACAAATGAACCAGCAAACAATCTATACCGCGTGGCAGGGCAAATCCTGGCGCTTGCGCGTTGAGCGCCGGACGCTGCCGGATGGGTCGCTGGTTGAGCGTGGTTTTATTGATCATCCCGGCGCTGTTGTGCTCGTGCCTGTGCGTGCAACGGCCGTTGGCCCCGAAGTTTTGATCCTGCGTCAATATCGATATGCGCTGCAGCAAACGATTTTAGAGCTGCCGGCCGGAACGCGCGGCCGGGATGAGGATTGGCTGGCATGTGCGCAGCGGGAACTGCGCGAAGAAACTGGTTTCCGCGCGGCGTCGCTGGTTTTGCTGGGAGATTGTTGGCCGGCTCCGGGCGTGTCGAATGAGCTAATGCGAATTTATCTGGCGCGGGAATTATCGCCTGATCCACTGCCGCAGGATGTAGATGAAGAAATTGAGGTAACGGCGCTGCCGCTGGATGAGTTGGTTTTGATGGCGAATAACGGCCGTATTCTCGACGCTAAAACAATGGTTGGAATTTTGAGAACGGCCGCTTACCTGCAAATAAACCCTTAATCCGAACTCTCTTCCTCCTCATCTTCTTCCTTTTCCCCAAAAGATTTCAAATTAAGCGCCATTTCCAGCAGCCGCTTTTGGGCCAGATAATGAATGCTGCCGGGTGGGAATTCACCCGCCTCGTCCCGCTGACCAGCGGGAACGCCGGTTAGTATCTCGATGCCTTCATCAACCGTGTAGACCGGCCAGATCGAGAATTTGCCTGCCGCAACGGCCGTTATCACATCCTCATGCAGCATCAAATCTTCTACATTGCTGGCGGGAATAATCACGCCTTGATCCCCTGTCAGGCCGCGCTCGCGGCAAATTTTGAAAAAGCCTTCAATCTTTTCATTAACGCCGCCAATCGGCTGCACGCTGCCATGTTGGTTGACAGAGCCGGTTACGGCGATGCCCTGCTTGATAGGCGTGCGCGTCAGGCAAGAAAGCAGCGCATACAGCTCTGTCGACGAAGCGCTGTCCCCTTCGATGCCGCCATAATTTTGCTCAAACGTCAGGCTGGCGGTGAGGGAAAGCGGCTGGTGCTGCGCATACATGCCGCCCAGATAACCATATAAAATTAACACCCCTTTATCATGAATTGGGCCTGACATTTGGGTCTCGCGCTCAATATGGATGACGCCGCTGTCGCCCATAAAGGTGCGTCCGGTGATGCGGTTGGGATGCCCAAAGGTGTAATTGCCTGTATCGTAGGTAGAGAGGCCGTTTACCTGCCCGATCACGCTGCCGCTGGTTTCGATGAAGGTGTCGCCGGTGAGGATTTCTTCTTGCAATTTTTCTTCCAGGTAGTTAGCGCGCAGCATGCGCTCGGCTAAGGCTTGCTGGACATCGACGGCGGTAACAATGGAACGGCCGTTACGCCCGGTCCAATAGTTTGCTTCCCGCACCAGATCCGCCACCATGCCAAAGCGCGTACTCAACTTATTCCGTTTTTCCGTCAGGCGCGCGCCAAATTCAACCACGCGAGCAACGGCCGTGGTATCAAAAGGCCGTAAATTTTCGCTGTGACAACGCGCGGCAATAAATTGGGCGTATGCCTGTTCATTTTCAGCATTGCGCGGCATGGTAGCGTCAAAATCTGCTCGCACCTTAAATATGGTGTGGAACTCTTCATCCTCATCAAAAAACGCATAAAAAGTATCCAGGCTGCCCAACAATATTACCTTCACATTGAGCGGGATCGGCTGTGGATTGAGTGATTTGGCCAGAACCGGCGCGCCGTCCAGCCGGGAATTTGTTTGCAGCCGAATCTCTCCGCTTTTCAAAGCGCGTTTAATCGCCTCCCACGCATCCGGCGATGACCATAAATCCTGCGCCTGAATAATCAAGTAGCCGCCGTTGGCCTGATGCAAACTGCCGCTTTGGGCGTAGGAGAAATGGGTTGATAGCGCGCCGGACTGCACTTCATACGCCAGGTGCCCCATTAAAGTATTCAAATTGGGATCCAATTCAATAATTACTGGGGCGCCCGCCGTTGATGCGTTGTCGACAAATAAATTGACAGCATAACGACGCAGGTCAAGCTGCCCGATATTGTCCATTGGTGACTCATTGAGGCTAACCTGCGCCAGAATATCCTGTTCAACTTCCTCCAGAAAATGCAATATCGCGCTTTCTGATTCAAATTCACTGCGTAGAGGGGTCAAATATGGCGCGAGTGTACTGGCAACAATCGTCTGCTGTTGACTGGTATCCAGTTGGTTTTCAACTGGTTGGGCGGCAAATGTTTGTGCGAGACTGGATTTTAGCTGTTGTACCAGACGCTGCATGGCCGTTTGTAATAGCTGCCCATTGCCAGGCGGCAGTTGCATGGCGCGGGGCTTTTGAGGATATTTAAAATTATAGACGTAAACCCAATCGGGCGGCGTAGCTTTCTCACGCGTGCGCGTTTGCAGAAAATGTTTAATGGCGGTTGAACGGCCGGTTCCGTGGGCGCCCAGCACGAAAATATTATACCCATCGCCCTCGATGCCCATGCCAAATTCTAATGCGCGGGTACCGCGCGGCTGGCCGATGATATTGATCACGGGCGGTAATTCGGCCGTGCTTTGAAATGTAAAGTTTTCCGGGGGACAAACTGCCCGCAGCTGCGCCGGCTGCAAAGAAATTACAGGCATTCACTGCTCCTAAATGTTTCACATGATGAAGAATGTTACTGCTACTAAAGCGGGTGAGCAATAGAAACAACGCAATATTCAGAAATGTAAAACCAGGGTTTTTCAGTTGTCCGAAAATCAACTTCCCGGAAGCTGATTCAAACTATGCATACACATTTTGCCCTCGACTAATTTTGAAACTACGAGCTTCCGGGAAGATTACACAGCATAACTACAGAAAAAACCTGAATGTAAAACCCGTTGGTTTTCTTCTGTGAGCATGGTACGATATTCTCAAAGGAAAAATTGATATGTTCGATTTCACAGGAAAAGTGGTGATGATCACCGGCGCGGCCGGCAATTTGGGACGCGCTACGGCGCATGCCTTTCACCGGGCTGGCGCTAATATTGCCGTTGTGGATCGCAAGCGCGAGACGGTGCGGGATGTTTTTGCGGATACAATCCCGGAAGGCGATTATTGTTTTTATATTGCCGCAGATTTAATGGACGAGGCTTCTGTGGCTGACATGACGGCGCAAATAATTGAACGCTTCGGCCGCATTGATGTGCTTGTCAACATCGCCGGTGGTTTTACGATGGGGCCGCCTGTGTATGAAACGCCGCTGGAAACGTGGGATTTTATGCTGAATCTGAATGCACGCACGCTCTTTTTGGTGAGCCGGGCGGTCATTCCGCAGATGCGGGCGCAGGGGAGCGGCAAAATTGTGAGTATCGCGGCGCGGGCAGGATTACAAGGTAAAGCGAATATGGCGCCATACGTCGTATCGAAAAGCGCCGTTATCCGTCTGACGGAAAGCATGGCGGCCGAGCTGCTGGATAATAATATCAATGCTAATTGCATTTTGCCGGGAACTATTGACACACCACGTAACCGGGCAGATATGCCGCAGGCAGATTTTAGCAAATGGGTTACGCCAGAGGCGTTGGCGGATGTGATTTTGTTTTTATCTTCCGATGCGGCGCGGGCGGTGAATGGGGCGGCGGTTCCGGTATACGGTCGTAGCTGACGTGTTTTGAACATTCCCGATAGGGTCCAACAGTATGGCCGGCGCGGTTGAATATTAAATCGGACAATTATTGTTGGACGCCCACTTTGGGGTTTTCCTGGCGGTGTCGGTACATCAGTACAACGCCTGAAATCACGCTTAAAATAACAGCCAAAACAAAAAATGAGTTTGGATCGGCGGGCTGCGTATCAATGTTTTGCAGAGATTTGGCCCCCCGTACGTTATTTAAGTCAAAATCCATCAAATTAGCGTTTTCTCCATCGCCACGAACGTCCGCCTCTGCCTTATCCTCCCTCGAAAAATCGTTGTTTCCCGACATAGCCGATTGCGCCGGCGTCAGGATAGCCTTATTTGAATCCAAGACCATCAATGCCACCAGGGCAAAGAGGAATAACAGGAATGAAAGCACAATTTTTGTAGTTGAACCGATAGACATTTTCATGGTTTTGTAGATTGGCCTGTTTTTATGATTACTTAAGGGCCGGTACTTTGATACTGCTCATAGTACAATGGTGCTACAAAATAATTTCAAAAAAAGTTACAGTTGGGTGAACCGCGAAAAGTATTTTGAAAAAGATAACTTGCAAAATCGCGGTTTCCTTGAGGAATTCACAAAAAAACAACTGTTTTGGTCAAGGAATTTTTTGTGAATTACCCAGGTATTATGGCCAAAAGGAGATTAAAATGTTGAAAATTGGCGATTCAGCCCCTGATTTTGAATTACGCTCAGACGAAAACAAAACGGTTAAATTATCAAACTTTCGCGGCAAGCGCGTGGTATTGTTTTTTTATCCCAAGGCGGATACGCCAGGCTGCACCACCCAGGCGTGCGGCATGCGCGATAATTTTCCGCAGATCGAAGCCGCCAACGGGACAGTACTCGGCGTGAGCCCCGACCCGGTAGATAAGCTGGCAAAATGGCGCGCTAAAGAAAATCTACCCTACAATTTATTGTCAGACCCGGAGCATGTTGTCGCCGGTGCATATGGGGTGTGGGGGGAAAAGAACATGTACGGCCGTTCCTACATGGGTATCATACGCAGTCACTTTATCATCGGCCCAGACGGTATTCTGGAAGATGTCCAATACAAGGTCAGTCCCCAAAAAAGTATTGACACCGCCTTGAAGCAGTTGGAGGGTTAAAATGCGCGCCATTCAATTTAATCAATTTGGAAAACCGACTGACGTTCTGCAACTGGTTGACCTGCCGCAGCCGCAGCCCGCTCCGGGTCAGGTGCGCCTGCGTTTGACCCATCGCCCGATTAATCCATCTGATTTATTGACGGTTAGCGGGGAATACGGCCGTTTACCGCCACTGCCCGCCACGCCCGGATTAGAAGGCATGGGACAAGTTGAAAAGCTGGGTGCAGGCGTAAAAGGATTGGAAGTTGGCCAGCGGGTTATTCCGTTAGGGTTGATCGGCGGAACCTGGGCTGAATATGGCCTGGCCGATGCCCAACGCTTGCTGCCGGTTCCTGCCGCAGTCAGCGACCAATCTGCTGCTCAGTTTGTGGCCAATCCGGTCACCGCCTGGGTGATGCTGGAGGATTTGCTGGATCTGAAAACAGGCGATTGGGTGCTGCAAACGGCGGCCGGCTCTACATTGGGGCGACTTGTCTTGCAGCTTGCCCAACTGCGCGGTTACAAAACGGTCAATTTTGTGCGTCGGCGGGAACAAGTAGCCGAGTTATTGACATTGGGCGCTGATGTGGTCATATGTACAGAGGACAAAGATGTGGTGCAGCAGGTTATGACGCTCACCGGCGGCAGGGGAGTCAAAGGGGCGCTGGACGCAGTCGGCGGCGCAGCGGGAGCGCTGGCGATGGGCTGCCTGCGTCCTGGCGGCGAAATGATTGTGTATGGCATGTTGAGCTTTGAGCCGATTCCGCTCCACAGCGGTGAGATGTTGTTCAAGGGTACGAGCGTGCGCGGTTTTTGGCTGACGCATTGGCTGGGCAGCACGCCGCCCGGGCAGGTGATGCCGGCGCTGAGGCAGTTAATGCAGTTGATGGCGACCGGCCAGCTTACGCCGCCGGTTGCGGCTGAATATGATTTGGCTGATTTTCAACAGGCGATTACTCATGCCCAAACGCCTGGCCGCAGCGGTAAAGTGCTGCTGAAAGGTTAAAAAATGGTCAATCCGAGGTCGGCTGAGGAATCATAACTTTTAGCTGATCGTCGGTTAGCAGGACGCGGTTTTCAGGCCAGATTTTGCCGTTGGCGGTTACGGCCGTTAAGCGCGTAAACGCCGCGCCTTCCTGCGTATAAAAGCCGAAGGCAAACGCATAGTCGCCCGGCGGCAGTTTGCTCAAATCGAAACGGAGCGGGTCAACCACAATTTCGCCGGGCGTCCACTGGCTGGTGGGGTAGCTGTTGCCCTGCGGATAGGCGTCATTTTGCGCCACGATCTGGCCGGTTTTTGCATCAATCAGATGTACAAAACGGGTGTAATCAACATGGTCGTTTGCCAGCGCTTCCCAATAAAGCGTTAAATCCAGGGATGTCCCCATTTGGGCGGCTTCATAACCGCGCCATTGAATTAACGCGGTCGTATCATTTTGAAAAACGGCCGTTTCCCCAACAACGCCTTCCGGCAAAGTAAATTGAGGCCTGTGAGGTTCAAAAACCGGAGTTTCTTCCTGGCGCACCGTACCCAGGCGACGGGTCAGGACGACCTCGCCAGACTCAACCGCATACAGGCGAACTGCAAGGGCATATGGCGTTGTGGCGGACAATGATTGTGGTATTCCTAACGCCAGCCAATCGTGGGTCCATGCGCCGGCCTGCCAGGCGCTGCTGGGCTGAAAACCATACCCCGGCTGGGTATCCAACTGGGCGACAGTTGCGCCGGCGGGATTGAGCAGGCGCAGTGAAGCCGCGTAATTTTCGCTTAACGGCCGTTCCGTAAACCATGCCAGTTGAACATCAAGCGCGTCTAATCCACGGGCTAGAACATCCACGGCGCGCGCGTCAAGCAGGTTGGCGTGAGCGGCGGACTGGGAGTTTTTCAAAAGCAGCGGCCGTAAAAATAAATCGCCGCGCGTCTGTCCCGACGGCATGAGCGCGCGCGCATCGGTCAATGTCAGGCGCGGAATGAGTAACCCCGGCGGCGCGTTGGGCGGCACGGCCAGCGTTACGGTTTCTTGCGCTGCCGGCACATTGAGGGTTTTTTTTACAATCACCGGCGGCGAGGGATCATACACGGGCCAGGCGGCTGCAGGTGTGGTCAGAGCAAGGGTAAAATCCTCAGCCGGCGGCAATTCCCAATTTAAGGTGATGGCGATCTGGTCGCCGGCGGACACACTTTCCTGGCTGTACTGATAAGTTGACAGCACGGCGCCGTTTTCGAATTGAATACCGTTTGTGTCGTGGTGCAAATAACCCATCTGGGCGAAGTCCCAGGTAAGATTGTCGGGCGGCAGTTCCGAGCGCGGCCACAAATATGCCGCCAACGCTGTGATCAATATCGCGGCGGTCGGCAGCAGCCACGCTTTGTGGGGCCTGGGGCGCAGCAGCCAGATGAGCAGGAGAACGGCCGTTAACGAAAGTAGTTCAGCGAACAGTCGCACCGGCGTACGCGTCAGACGCAGCGTGACGGTGTGGACGCCTGCGGGGATGTCCAATTGTATCTGACCTGAACCCGGCGCAGGGTTGATTTCTGCGGTCGTGCCGTCAACCGCGGCGCTCCAACCGGGCCAGTAAAGCGTGGGAAAAATCAGGGTTGCGCCGGAAACGGCTGTTTCGACAGCCCATTTTTGAAATCCGGTGCGATGCTCCTGAACGACTGCCGCCAATAAATCGCCCTGTAAAGCATGGACAGACTCACGCGGCGCGCCGTTCAACCAGGCGCTGGAAAATGGGCGCGGTTTGACGCCGGGCGGAAGGTATTCAGCGCTGACGGTGCTGCCGATATTGCCGGTAAACCACTCATATTGGGCCAGCTTTGCGGCCGTGAT
Source organism: uncultured Chloroflexia bacterium (assembly GCA_963701435.1). Classification (GTDB taxonomy): domain Bacteria; phylum Chloroflexota; class Anaerolineae; order Promineifilales; family Promineifilaceae; genus JAACFF01. The sequence goes on from CAVPAL010000017.1 coordinate 61,269, forward strand.
GTCGTTGTCGGTAAGCCGCAGGTGGTCGCTGCTTACCAACGCCAAACCGCTAAGCGCCAACAGAACAGCCAAAAGCGGCGTCAGCAGGCGGCGTCCCGGCAGCAGAGCCAGCGCGCCGGTCGCCAGCGCCGCCGGCAGCGCCTGTACCGATAAAAAGCGCCACGGGAACTGTGTAAAAGGCAGCAGCGGCAGGGTGTCCCACAAGAAACGGGAGAGCGGTGTGAGCATGAACGTGGCGATTAACAAGGTCAGTAAGATGAACAGCCGCGCTGCTTTGGGCAGGCTGCGGCGGGTGAGAATGACAAAACTACCGAGAACGGCCGTTAGCGCTTGCAGCAGTCCCATCCGAAACGCGCTGCCGCCGTTTACGCTGTAATCAAACCAGAGCGAAGTCTGAACCAGGTCCGCGCCGCGAAAATGGTTGCTGAAATGGAAGTACCCTTCTGTGACCGGATCTAACTGCGCCAGCTCTTGCTCCAGAAGCGCCGGGATGAAGAACCAGGCGCTCAATGCCAGAGCCAAAAGTAGGGCCAGCAGCAGCGGAGGCAGCATATTGGCGCGCCGGGTTTGTTTGTTTGGGTTTTGGTTTGGCGATTGGGGCAAAGAAGCATGGACGGGACGCAGCCAAAGACGCAAAAGGATATACAGCAGTAAAAAAGGGGAAAAGATCAGCGCTGAGATATTGTGGCTGAGGACCAAAGCGGCATAGGCCAACGCCAATAAACTGATTTCACGCCGGCAGCTCTCCTGATTTTCCAGACAGTTGATTACATTGTCGGCTGCCAGCAATATCCAGGGGTAACACGCCATCGCCCAAAATTCGGCCAGGGAGTCGCCGCGCACGTAGATGTTGACCATATGGAAAGGGGCGAAGGTGTAGGCAACGGCCGTTAACAAACCTGCCCAATCACTTTGCAGCCAACGACGGCCCAATTCAAACATGCCGGCTGCGGCAACCAGGAATCCCAAAAGCTGGGCTGCTTCGATTGCGCCTACGGTAGTAAAGCCTAAAAAACGGAAGAACAGGGCGATGTAAATCGAAAGCGGCGCATAAAAGTTATAGAACGGGTAACCAAGGCCATAGTTGGCGTCCGGCATCCAGCGCGCGGGGAAATGGCCGTCGCGAACGGCCGTTTCCAGTTGATGCAGGCGTTGTAATAAAAATGGGCTGTCGCCGCCGCCGCGCGTGTTCAGAAAACCCGGATTGAGAATCAATGGCAGGGCGGCCGCTAAGGCAAAAAGGCAAGCCGCTGCCAGAAAAAGGTGCTGTCGCCGCAGTTGAAAGCTGAAACGTGAAAAATGAACTGTATAAGCGGCGGGAGGACTTTGTGGCGCGGCCATGATTGGAGTGGTTAAGCTTTTTGTAGCGAACCGATAATATACCCAAATAAGGTGCGGTTGACACGGGAAGGCATGAAGCGCGAAGAGAAAATACCCAGCTTGTAGAACCAGCCTGGGATTATACGTTTCTTTTGACCCAGCGCGTTGAGCGCCGACGCGACAACTTTGTCGGCGTCCATGGCCATAAATTCTTCGATGCCGGCTATCTGGGCAAATTCGGTGCGCGTTGTGCCCGGACATAAGGCGAGGACGTCCACATTATCCTTTTTTAATTCATCGGCGAGACCTTCCGCCAGGTAACGGCCGTAAACCTTGGTCGCCGCATAGTTGCTCCACAGAGGAATGGGCGTAAAACTCGCAATCGAGGAAACGAAAATGATTCCGCCGCGCCGGCGCGACCGCATTTGCTGTCCATAGGTGTGCGCCAGAATTAAACCGGCGCGGCCGTTGACGTGCAGCATTTGCAAATTGGCCGCCAGCGAGTTGTCCAAAAACTGGCCGGTGATGCTGAAACCGGCATTATTGACCAGCAAACCCACATCAATATCTTGCGTAGCGGCTTGCAGCGACGGCAAAAAATCTTCGGCGGCCAGATCAAGCGGCACAACCCGCGCTTTAACTTGATGCAATGCCGATAACTGCTCGGCCAGCGCATGCATTCGCTCGGCGCGCCGCGCTGTTAGCACCAGGTTTAAGCCGCGAGTGGCTAACTGGCGCGCAAATTCGGCGCCGATGCCGGATGATGCACCGGTTACAAGCGCCCATGGCCCATACCTGGCCTGAAAAGAAGGCATCTTACTGGCGCAAAAGCACAAACAGCAAAACGCCCAGCAGGACGACGGCCAGCAGAATGACCACCAAGCCGCTAATAGTCAGCCAATCTATCCCACTTTCTTCAGGTTGTGCGGCGCTGCTGGCGTCTTCTGCGGGATCAACGGCCGTTTCCGGCTGCTGCGGCTCTAAGTCGGGGGTGTTCTGGCGAATGCGACTGCCAAATTCCACGCCCATCGTTATGCCGTCTTCGACAACAATGGCTGCATTTCCGGCCGTTGTCATTTCGAGCGGGCTGGGAATTTCTTGTGCAACCTGGTAGACGCCAGGCGTCAGGTTATGAACGCAGGCCGGATTTTGGTTCCCGTTGGAAACAGCCTGGCCGATGATCTCGGTTTCATTCGCGATAGTAAAAGTAACGCCCGCCATGTAACCTTCGTTTGGTTCGTGTAGACCATTGGCATTTTCATCATGAAAGGCATTGACGCAGATTGAGCCGCCGGTTGCTTCTGTTTGTTGCAGCGGGGCGGCGGCGGCCGGAGCGGCCAATACGGCCAGCGCTACCGCTAGACAAACGATTATTAGTGTTCTTAACAGGTATTTGTTCATAGAAATTTCCTTTTTCCCTAGCAGACTGTCGGAAAAGTCCGGAATATAAATTTCTTGCCACTGATGTTCACGGAAAACACAACCAAATTCGTGTTAATTCATGTCAATTTGCGGCCAAATTTTCTTTCTCTGACAAACTGCTAGCGCTTTTTGCGCGCAAATCCAACCCAAAAGATTAACACAGCAGCGCTTATCAGCAAAACAGTCACGCTAAACAATAACAAAATGGTGAGAATGGGCGTTGGTGCGCCGGTTGGTTGATTGATGGGTTGTGGTGTGGGTGCGACTGCGGCCGGTTCTGTTGGCGGCGGCGCTGTTGGCGTTGGAACGCCAGTGATGCTGCCAAATGCCTGCTCCAGAACTGTCCCTGCGACCAGCGTTATGGCCCAATCCCCCTGGGTGGTCAGGATTTCATCGCGCGCAATCGAGCGGGTCACGTGGTAGGTTCCGGCAGCCAGCTCTTCGATGCAAAATGGCTCTGACTGGCCATCGGTGATGTAATTGGCGACAACGGCCGTAGCGTCATAGATAGTAAACGCCACGCCCGATCGTAATGGTTCGCCGGGTTCGTGCACACTGTTTTGGTTTGTATCTTCAAACGCCGTCAGGCAAATGGCCGTGCGCAAGGGCGGGCTGGTGGCTATGGGTGTAGGCGGCGAGAGCGTTGGGGTCGGGATATCAGATGTAGGCGTGGCCGGCGGGGTTCCGTAGCCGATAATCAACAAATCGCCCGGCTGCATTATTGTGTCTTCCGTCAGGCCGTTTAGTTCCAGAAGTTCTTCCAGGGTCAGACCGGCGCGCGCCGCTATCGCCCAAAAGGAATCGTTGGGCTGCACTTCGACGTAGATGATGCCTTCTGCATCGGGTGTCGATGTGGGTTGGGTCGGCTGAGCCTGTACCAAAAGCGGCAGGCATAATACGATTGCAATAATCAGTATGGCCGCGCCGGGAATTAATAGTTTGCGCCCGCAGGCTGGAAATGTTTTTTTGCGCATCATGGTTGCAGCGTAACGGCCGTTTCCTCTGTAACTTGCCCGTCCGTGTCGATCAACGGCAGTCGTTTACCGGTTTGGGCATCATAGACGCCAATTTGCAGGCTGTGCAAACGAGCGTCAAACGTATCCGGCAGTTGGATGGCGCGCTCTTCCTGCACAACGAAGCCCGGCTGCTGCCACTTTGCCAGCCAGCGTCCTTGCGCCGGCGGCGCGTCGGCCTGTGCTGTTAAACCAGCCGGGTCGAAAACATGAACAAAGGCGCTCAAATTGGGTGAAACGGCCGTGTCCGCCTCCCATTCTAACATGACCACAAGTTGATTTTTATCCGCTTGTACAACTGCTGCCGTGCGTAAGCGCAACTGATTGTCAAAATTAGCCAGCGGAGGCTGTGTCGATATTGTTTCAGGCGCGGCGGCGTAGCGCAAAAACAGGGGATAGGCTTCCGGTTCCAGGTCGCCGCGCGTCAAACTGCCCGTGCTGATTTGTATGGCGACCGGCGGCGTGAATGCGTGCGGGAGAAAATCCAGGTTTCCATAGGGCCAGGCGTAAACAACGGCCGGAAATTGTAGCGGATCAGGAAATGTTTGCGGTTGGTAACGCTGCACGCGCTCAGGATTTTGAACAAGAAAGGATAAAGCGGGCCAGCCGGACCAGAAATGTTGGTCAACGTAAACGGCCGTTTCCGGCGGCTCCTGGTTAATTTGGGCGGCGAGGTCACTGGTCGCCTGTTCAAAAAGATAGCCAGTTTCAGGCTGGCGCGCATAAGTGGTGTAATCCCGCAGAGTGAGCCATAAACTGCCGGCCAGCAGCACGGATACAAGGATTGGCCCTGTTTTCTGAGGCAGGCGAGGCCAGTTCCACAGCCAGTTCAACCCCAGGGCGGGTAAAAAAACCACTGCAGGCAGTACGCCGGCTGCGCGCAGGAAGTGGGGTGAATCGGCCGCCAGAATTGTGGGGCCAAGCAGAATCAGTGACCAGAGGAGCAGCGCAGCAGCGGGGGGACGGCGCCAGCGCCGCAGGCACCATACCAGCCCAATCAGAAATGGAACGGCCATGAACAGGTCGAAAACGGGCCTTCCGACAGGGTTATGGCGCAGGATTGTGTCACCTTGCCACAGAAACATGCCGAGCGCCTGCCCGGTGTGGCGTAACAAAGTGACCAATATATCCCCGTTGTTCACGTCGGGGTGCAGGATGGAGACTTGTCCTGTACGGCCCAGGAGGAGTTCGGGCTGTTGAATGATCAACCCAATCAGGGGCAGCAGAGCAACGGCCGTGCCGGCGCTAAACCATAAAACGCCAGGCCACAAACGCCTGCTGCGGCCGGTTAGGATTAAATACAAACCGAGCGCCAGCAGCAAAAATGGTGTGAAGCGGGCGGCCAGGTAGGTGTAGAAAGCAGCTCCGTAGAGCAAGCCGGACAGCGCCCACAACCACCATGTTTGCCGCCGGTATGCGCGTGTGCCCACCCAAAAGGTGAGCGCCAACAGCGGCGCCAACAATATGACGCGCAGGCCGATCCGGCTGAGATGCACCGGCCAGAGCGTGATCGCCCAAATGGCCGCAGCCAGCAGACCCGCCCGCCCGCCAAACCAGCTCTTTCCTAGCAGAAATACCGGGATGGTGGTTAAGGCACCCACAACGGCGGCGGTCAAACGTACGGCGAAGGCGGTTTGTCCAAAAAAAGTGACGGCGATGGCGGTGAGGAGGATATAGGCAGGTTCACGGCCGTTATTGGCGGGGTAAAAAATTTGGAGATTGCCGTTTAATACGTCGAGGGCATCCAATCCGTTAAAGGCTTCATCCCGGTACAAACCAGGCGGCCAACTGCCTAAATTCCAAAAACGCAGGAAAACGGCCGTTACAAATATGGCCAGAAACAGCGCCAATGGGATCCAGCGGAACGGCCGTTTTCGGGCTGCATGTGTAGCTGCAGGCGATAAACTTGCCAGAGATGTGTGTTTAGAATCAGAATTGTCATCAATCTGCATTGCTATGATTAAGTACTGTTCGCCCTTGCATAAAAGATGCGGTATTGTAGGTGAGTTTGCCGATTATTCAACTGCAAGCGGACTGCTATCATGCGGGTGTTAATGATTTCTAAAGCGTGCCTTGTGGGCGCTTATCAGACTAAGTTAGAAGCAATTGCACAATATGAAGATGTTGAGTTAACCGTCATTGTGCCGCCTTATTGGCATGATCCTGCCGGTGACGTGCGGCTGGAACGCGGCTATACACAAGGTTACCAGCTCATCGTTGACCCAATCCGGTTTAATGGTGATTTTCATCTGCATTATTACCCGCGTCTCAAGCAGCGCGTTGATGTTTTTCAGCCGGATATTATGCACATTGACGAAGAGCCGTACAATCTGGCTACCTGGCTGGCGTGGCGTCAGGCGCGCAAAGCAGGGGCAAAGAGCTTGTTTTTTAGCTGGCAAAATTTAAACCGCAAGTATCCTTTCCCATTTAGCCGTATGGAGAATCAGGTTTTAAAGGGCGTCGATTATGCCATTATGGGCAATCGTGAGGCCGTAGAGGTGTGGCGCGCCAAGGGGTACAGCGGCCCTTGCAGAGTCATTCCCCAGTTTGGCGTTGATCCACAGCTTTTCCAGCCGGTCAAACGTGAGGATGGACGCAGCTTTATCATCGGTTCGGCCAACAGGCGTCTGGTAGCTGAGAAAGGAGTCGATTTGCTGCTCAAAGCGGCTGCGCAACTGCCCGGTGTGTGGCGTGTGAATATTGCGGGGGAGGGTCCGGAACGGCCGTATCTCGCCAACCTGGCGCGCGAACTGGGCATTCAAGATCGGGTTCAATTTGATGGGCCGATTGGCTCCGAACAAATGTCCGCTTATTTACAACAGTTAGATTGCCTTGTTCTGAGTTCGCGCACGCGGCCCAATTGGAAAGAGCAGTTTGGACGCGTGTTGGTTGAGGCGATGGCGTGCGGCTTGCCGGTTATCGGGTCTGATTCCGGCGAAATATCCCATGTTATTGGTGACGCCGGTTTGATTTTCCCTGAAGATAATCAAGATGTGTTGCAGTCGCAGCTCTTGAGCTTGATGCAATCGCCTGACCTGCGCCAGAGCCTGGCCCAAAAAGGACGTCAACGTGTGCTGGCAAACTACACTCAGCAGCAAATAGCTGCCCAAACGGTGGCTGTATACCGCGACATCCTCACCAAGTAACGTTATACTTACCCGGCAGATTATAATGAGTGAACAAGAGAACGAAAGCGAATTAACCGAATCTAATCAACCCCGCCTGCTGGTACGCCTGATTGGGATTGGACTCATTCTTGTAGCAATTATCATCGCAATTTATTTGATTGTGGGTTATTTTGCTTACCAGAGCGGTCAGACTCTGCGTGTGGAAAATGAACAATTGGCGCGTGCGACTCAATTAGATCGTCAGGTGGATCTAGCCTCTGATGATATTGCCGCCGGCAGCTATAATTTGGCGCTGCGCCGGCTGGAATGGGTGCTGGAGCGGGATCAAACCAATGAAGCGGCGCTGGCATTACAGCGTCAAGTCCAGGCAGCCCTCAAAACAACGTTAACACCCGATGTGCTACCAACGCCGACCGTGCAGCGAGAGCCAACAGCAACGCCCGGCGCCATCGTTGATCCGGAGGATGTCATGCAAAGGATGCGCCGTCTCTCAGAGCGGGGGCAGTGGGAAGAGTTGTTGCCCGTTGTTTTGGCTTTTCAGCGCCAATATCCAAGTTACCAACGGCTGCAAACCGATCAGTTTTTGTATGCTGCATATTTGAATCTGGGGCTGGATTATGTGCAGGGTGAGCGCATTGAGGAAGGCTTATATTATTTTGCCCAGGCCGAAAAGTTGGGAGATTTGCCGCAAGAAGCGTTAGATTATTGGCTTTGGGCGGAGTTATACTTGCAGGGATTGGCTTATTTTGGGGTGAATTGGGGCGTCGCCAGCAGTAATCTGCGTGATTTGTGCCTGGCCGCCCCCTTTTATCAGGGCGTTTGTGATAAATTGTTTGAAGCCCTGACAGCTTATGGGGATCAATACGCGTTTGCGCAGGATTGGTGTCCGGCCGAGCCGTTGTTCCGGGAAGCGCGCCAATATGGCAGCAGCGCCGAACTGAATGCTAAAATAAACGCAGCCGTTGAAGGCTGCGCAGCGGCGACTCCGACGCCTGCTGCTCCGATTACCGGCACGCTTACGCTTACCCAAACTGTCCCCTTGATAACGCCCACTGTTGATGAATGATTCTGCATCAGGCGCATTTGAGATTTGTCTGATTTCTTGTTTCAACATTCACCACGCTGATCAATTGTGCTATCATTGACCCATGACAACGATTATTCTGGTGCGACATGGTGAAAATGAGTGGGTGAAACGCAACCGTCTGGCGGGCTGGATTCCAGGCGTGCATTTAAATGGAGTTGGCCACATACAGGCAGAAGAAGCGGCCAAACGTCTGGCAGAATTGCCCATTAAGGCTGTTTACAGCAGCCCAGTGACGCGTTGTAAGGAAACGGCCGTTTACATTGCCGCAAAGCACAAATTACCAATTATTGAGGTGGAGGGCATTGGGGAAGTCCGCTATGGAGAATGGGAAGGCAAAAAGATCAAAAAACTGGCCAAAGACCCACGCTGGTTTACGGTACAGTTTTTTCCCAGCCGTATGCAGTTTCCTGGTGGGGAAACCTTACGTGAAGTTCAGGCGCGCGCCGTAAACTCCCTGGAAGAATTGGCGGCGCAGCACAAAGAAGAGACCATCGTTGTCGTTTCACATGCGGATGTGATTAAACTGGTTTTGGCAAATTATCTGGGCGTTCATATGGATTTGTTCCAGCGTATTGCAGTCGCGCCCGCTTCGGTGAGCATGCTGGCATTGATGCCAAATGGCATGGTGCGAGTTTTACGCGTGAATGATACCGGACCGCTGAAATCAGAATCAACTGCGGCGACAAAAAAGAAAAAAGCACAAAAGAAGGGTAAATCTGCTAAAAAAGAGAAAAAAGCAGCCAAAAAGAAACATACCGGCAAAAAACAGGCTAAAAAGCAAAAATCGAAAGGGCAAAAAGCGCTTGAGCCGGCCGGTGAAACCCCGTCGCAAGAGAGTCGGGGATGAGGAAGAGTAGGAAGCATGGCTGAACAAATTGAACTTAATCCAGTGTCTCATTTGACTGTGGGAACTGTTGGTGAACCTGGCCACCGCGTTTTTTATTTACAAGGCAGTCGAGGATCGACCTTGATTTCTCTGATAATCGAAAAAGAACAGACGGCCATGCTGGCAAACAGTCTGGAATCTTTCCTGAATGAATTGAACGAGAAATATCCTCTGGAGACGCGCGGAAGCAAAGAATCGGTTCTTTCCGACATGCGTTTGCGGGAACCGGTTGAAGATCTTTTCCGAGTCGGTAATATGGGTTTGGGCTATAATGACGATGTGGATCAGATTGTTATTGTTGCTTATGAACTCGTGGAGGAAGAAGAAACCCCTAATGTCGTGAGCTTTTGGGCTTCACGCGCACAAATACAATCTTTGGTTAAACATGCGCGCGAGGTAGTCTCTTCTGGACGACCGATTTGTGGCAATTGTGGGCAACCCATGGATGCACAGGGTCATTTTTGCCCCAATCGTAATGGTCACAGACATTAAGGCTTTTTCGGAAATTAAATGATCCAATTCGTCCCGAAAAAGCCTCTAGCCAATTCCAGAAATGCGCTCGATTTTCGGATCATTATTTTCTGGAATTGGCCTAAGGCTCTCACCTTGATGTTTAATCGTTTATGGACGCACAGCAAAAGGCTGAAATTCTTAACGTTTTAGAGGCGGGTACGCTTGAATTGGATGGGCTGCTGCCCTGGAGTTCTAATTACGCGTTTTTGGGACGCGTTTGTGGGGAAGCGCTCGAATTACCGGTTGTGTATAAACCGCAGCGTGGGGAACGGCCGTTATGGGATTTTCCCCAAGGCACGCTCTGTTTACGTGAGCAGGCCGCCTTTCTGGTCAGTGATGCGCTTGGCTGGGACATCGTACCTCCCACGGTTTTGCGGAGCGGCCAGCATGGGCGCGGCACGGTACAGCTATTTATTGATCACGATCCGGAACGTCATTACTTTACCATTGAAGGCAGCATCAATTTTGCATCCCAACTACAGCAGATCGTTTTATTTGACATCGTGATCAACAATGCAGACCGCAAAGGTGGGCATATTTTGATAGAGCAGACTGGCAAAATTGGGCTTTCAATTCAGCCCGGCCGGCTTTGGGGCATCGACCACGGCATTTGTTTTCATGAAGACAAAAAACTACGTACCGTTATCTGGGAATTTGCCGGCAGCCCAATCTCGGAAGATCAGATGCAGGCGTTACGCACCATACAAATACGTTTAAATCAGACCAAAGATGGATTTAACACCCAAATGCGTACGCTGCTGACCCGACTTGAAATGGACGCCCTGTTGACTCGTCTCGAACGTTTGCTGCGACAGAAAAACTATCCCCAACCAGGTCCGGGCCGGCATTATCCCTGGCCGCCTGTGTAAACATTTAGTAACTATACAGCTAGACCGGTCAGGTTTACCCGAGAAGCAATTGTCCTTAAGGGCAAAACCTGACAGGCCTCTCGGGTATCTGAATAGGTACAACATTAGATCAAATACAAGGTTCACTCGTGAGAAATCTGCAGGCTCTCATCAATCAGGCAATTGAGCATCTCCAACACGCGCAAAAAGTCGTGGCATTAACGGGAGCGGGCGTCAGCACACCATCAGGCATTCCCGATTTCCGCAGTCCAACATCGGGCGTGTGGGAACAGCATGATCCTTTTGAAGTGGCGTCAATTTATGCGTTTCGAGAGCATCCGGAGAATTTTTATGAGTGGATACGGCCGTTAGCCCGCCTGACATTAGAAGCCCAACCCAACCCGGCGCACCTGGCCCTGGCAGATCTGGAAAATTTTGGCCCCTTGGAAGCATTGATCACCCAAAATATTGATATGCTCCATCATCGCGCCGGGTCGCGAAACGTATTTGAAGTACATGGACATTTACGCAGCGTGACCTGCATGGGATGCGCATCTAACTACCCGGCCAAAGATTTGTTGGCGGATTTTGTGGTTAGTGGTGATATGCCCCGCTGCATGCGCTGTAAACATGTGCTCAAGCCGGATATCGTTCTCTTTGGTGAACTGCTGCCGATGAGAACGCTCAAAGCGGCGCAAATGTATACGCTGGCCAGTGACCTGATGCTGGTTGCCGGTTCATCGCTTGAAGTGGCGCCGGCGGGAGATTTGCCGGCGCTGGCCAAACAAACAGGTGCGCGGCTCATTATTGTGAATAAGGAAGAAACACATGTAGATGAGCAGGCCGATGTGGTTATCCGCGCCGACGCAGCCGAGATTTTACCCCAGTTAGCAGCGCCGTTTTTGCCATAAAATGACATCTGGTAAGCGCGCACCTAAAGGCGCGCGCTTACCAGACGAATAAAGAATTTTATTGCTGAATACTGAGCAATTCGATGTCAAAAATGAGGGTTGCGCCAGGAGGAATCAAGCCAGAACCGGCGTCTCCATATCCGAGGTCGGAGGGGATCACCAATTGACGAACACCGCCAACTTGCATGTCAGCCACGCCTTCATCCCATCCGGGAATGACGCTGCCCGTGCCCAACGGGAAGGTGAAAGGTTGTCCGCGATCGATAGAACTATCAAATTTGGTGCCATCTTCGAGCCAGCCGCTGTAATGGACAACCACGACCTGCCCTTCTTCTGGAGAAGGGCCGTCCCCCTCGACGATGTCATAATATTTTAAACCGCTTTCCGTTTCGATGTAATCATCTGGATCAACTTCGGTTTGTTTGACCGGTTCCTGGGCATCAACCAGGGTGATTTCCAACACCAGCGTGGCGTTGGGCGGAATGCTGCCGCCGCCGCCAACTTCGCCAAGGCCCAGTTCCGGCGGAATAATGAGCTGGCGTGTACCGCCTGCTTGCATTGTACTGACGCCTTCTTCCCAGCCCGGGAAAACAACGTCGCCTTTCCCAAGCACAAAGCTCAAAGGCCCGCCGCGGTCTTCAGAGGAGGCTATAAAGGTGTCGCTGCCATCTTCTTCACGCACCCAGAGAGTGTAATCGGTAGAAACCAGACCGCCTTCTTCGGCCGCGGCGCCATCTCCAGTTTCCAGATCGAAGAATTGTAAGCCGCTGTCGGTTGTTTCCAGATCGCCTTCGGAAACGGCCGTCGGCTGCGGGGGTATTTTGATTTCTACAAGCTCAACATCTAATATGATTGGCGTGTCGGGCGGAACGATGCCCTGGAATTGCTCGCTAAAAGCAATATCGGGTGGCAAAATCATTTGTGCTTCACCGCCGACCTTCATCATCTGAACGCCTTCGTCCCAACCAGATCCGGGTAATTGATTACGTCCTATGATGGCCGTCAGAGGCTGGCCCTGGGAATATGTATCGGCAAAAAGAGTGCCATCCGGCAGCGTGCCGATAAAATGCATGACTACCATATCGCCGTTCTGGGGGTTGTCGCCATCACCGGCTGTTTTTTCGACGTATTGCAAACCACTGTCAGTTACAACCGCTCCATCCAGAACCAGGGGTTCCGGGGTGGGCAGTTCAGCATCAAAAACGTCAGAGGATGCTTCTTCAGATGTTGCGCCAGCTTCAGAGTCTGCGGCAGGTGTGGCTTCTGCGGCAGTTTCCCCTTCTGTTTCAGTTTCAACGGGGGGCTGCGCCGGGCCACATGCGACGACGCCAAGGGTAAAAATTAGCGCAGCAAGTAACCAAACAACCCATCTTGATTGTTTCTTCACAAAACTTCTCCTTAAATTATTGAACCAGGAAATAACAACAAGCAGACGTAGAAATTGACGGCCAGAAATGTTTATTTCTTAGTTTGCCTTCAATTGCCTGCTCACGGCAAATCCTTGAAAATGGATTAAAGTGGGCATTATCGACCCATAGAACAGTAATCTTATCGCTGCCCATAAAATTGATCCAGCGTTCCCGTCTGCCACTTAGATTATTATCACGATCGTTTGTTTTCGATTTCTTTGTGCGAATTACCTATAATCAGATTTTATGCCGGATTTAAGTTTGCGTGTACAACGAGTGGCGCTGCGCCTGGTTTTGGTAGCCGGGTGGCTTCTGTTTTTTGGGCTTGCCCTGGACACGGCCGTTCACAAATCTCCAACCGTTGACGAACCGGCCCACTTTATTCGCGGGTATGTTTTGTGGCAAACGGGTGACCTGCATTTGCAATTTGAACATGCCCCGCTGAGCCACCGCCTGCTGGGTCTTTTCCTGCAAACAGAACCGGAGGCGCCAGATGTGACCCGGCTGAATGCCTGGCCTACCGGCGACCGGCTGAAAATCGCAGCCGAGTTGTTGTGGAAAACAGGGTTGGATGTGGGGCGCATGTTTATGCTGGCGCGTTTGCCGCTGATCTGGTTGGGGATGCTGTTGGGCGCGCTGGCCGCGCGTTGGGCGTGGGTGTGGCACGGCCGTTTCGTCATGCTGGTTGTGCTGGTTTTGTTTACCTTTGACCCCAATCTGCTGGCGCACGCATCTCTGGCGACGACTGATATGGCAACGGCCGTTTTCTATTTTGGCGCTGTGTTTTTGTGGTGGTTGTATTGGCAAAAACCGTCACGCCGGCGCTGGCTGGGAACGGCCGTGTTTTTGGGACTTGCGTTGGCGACAAAGTTAACGGCCGTTTTACTGCCGCCGATCCTTCTTATCTTGAGTTTTGTTTATTGGCGGCGCGGCCGTTCAATCTGGCGGCCGCTGTTGTTGTGGGCCGGACTGCTGCCGGTTGCGGCCTTTTTTGTATGGCTGGTGTATGGATTTGAAATAGGGCCGTTTGCCGGTTTTTCTCTGCCGGCAGCAACCTATTGGCAAAGTTGGCGGGATGTACTCACGCATGTTGACAGCGGCCACCAGGCTTTTTTTCTGGGTGAACTTTCACAGGATGGGTGGTGGTCTTATTTTGTGGTCGCTTTTTTTCTCAAAACGCCGCTGCTGACCCAGATTTTGCTCCTGATGGGGCTGGTTGTAATTATCAAACGGCGAGAATTGTGGCGAACGGCCGTTTTCTTGCTGCTGCCGGCGGCGATGATTTTCCTGGTTGGCATTCTCAGCCGTTTAAACATCGGTTACCGTCATATTTTGCCGGCGCTGCCTTTTTTGCTGGTCGTGGCAGGAACGGCCGTGCTGCCTTTGCAAGCAGACCACAGCCGGCTGTCGAAGCCATTGCGCCAGGCGCTAATTGTTTTGTTGGGTATTGGTCTATTTTTATATGCGCTCAACAGTTTGCGCCAGCGCCCGCACTATCTGGCCTACTTTAACCCGCTGGTTGGCGGATCCGCGCAGGGACACAAATATTTAGGGGATTCCAACCTGGATTGGGGGCAGGATTTATCGCTGTTAGCGCAGAAAATTAATCAGAATGAGGCAGAAACGTGGCGCGTTTCTTATTTTGGAACTGCTGACCCGCTTTATTATGGTTTATCGGCCGAGACTTTGCTGCCGGGTGATTCACTTGATGCTGCTTTTAGCCCGGCGAATCCACAGCCCGGCCGGTATGCGCTCAGCGCCAATCATGTGCAGGGAATTTTACCGGACGCTGATTTGTTTGATTGGTTCCGGCGGCAGGAGCCGGATGGCGCGCTCGGCGGGTCCATTTTGGAGTATTCAGTTTCTGAGCAGCGAAAGGGCGCGTGGGTGGGCCACTGCCTCGACCCGGCGCCAATCCTGACGCCCCAGGAAACGGAACAGTGGCTGGGGCAAGCCGGATTGCGGCACGTGTGGTTTGACTGCCATCAGACATGGGTGTTCCCGGAAGGGGGCGCGTCCGGCTGGTTAATTTTGCCACAGGCGGATGGTTGGTGGGCACAGAAATGGCTGCCGCTTGACCTGGAAGGACGTTTACAATTGGTTTACCGGCACGACGCGTCTACTTTAGCGCCTTCGTTTGAGATTTATTATTGGGCGGGGGCGGATGAACAAGCTTTACAGGCGGATGGTTATACAGCAGTTGAATTGGAAGGAGGAACGGCCGTTTCTCTTCCATACCCGTTAGCCGCTACCCTGCAGCTAAACCAATACACACACGATGACGGGACATGGTTTACATTTTGGGAAGTGTTAACCCCAACTGCCGAACCGTTGTCGCTGCAAGCCCATTTAGTCACAGACGCGCCTGCGCCGCTGGTCGCCGACAGTCTCGGATACAGCAGCGAGCAGTGGCGCCCTGGCGATTTGTTTGTGCAGCGTTATCAATTTCCGGGGCAGGAGAGCGCCCAATTCATGGAAACGGGTTTATTAAATTATCAGACGCTTGACCTGCCTGGACCGCGGCTGCGTCTACCCTACCGGACGACGGCCGGTAAATAAAGCGATTGCGCTGCGTTGGTTATGCCAATTTCAAACACATCCGTATTAACGCCGTCTCCGCTAAATGCGCCATCCCCATTGACTGAATTGCCCGCGCCATAAAGCGTTGCTGTTGATTCTGCAGCCGGCGCAATCCAGCTAAAATTAAAGATGACAGCTTGATGAGCGCTGTCGAAATCTTTGCGCATGGTGTGGGTCAGTTCGTTTTTATTGGTAATTGACTCCAGCTTGAGCTGTGTATCGGTTGCGCCCGGTAAAATGGCGAGATCGCCGTCTGTGGCAGAGACGTTAAATCCCCCGGAAGTTTCTTGACCACCGAAGATCAGCAATGAAAAGGCTGCTGTCTCGCCCGGTTGGATGAATGCGGGGCCTGCAAGTTTGACGGTAGGTTCAATGCCGCCGCTGTGGCATTGGGTGCAGGTTTCACCGCCAGTCGCCGGATTACCGGAACGGCCGACCCGCCCGGCGCTAAATGCATAGGCGATACTCACAAAACCGATCATTGCCGTGAAGGCTGCCAATAACATGAACCTGCGAGACCATAATTTGAAGCTCATTTTATTACTCCTTGAGACTTAGGACTACAACGAGAAATTGACATAAAGTATTTATTGCTGACTAATCATGAGGAGTGAGCATCCTCAGATGCGGCCAGTTAAGGCGACGAACCGGCATTTGAGAATGCCTTCCGCCTCATTTCAGAGCGAAGTCTCGTTGCAGGACTAAATGTTTTGTGCAAAAAAACAGCGTGATGTATGGTTAACTCCGCTTCACGCATCACGCTGAAAGGGTTTGTTTTGGCTGCTTTTTTCAGGCAACAGCCAATAACTTTTCTCTTTTCTGGTCAATACTGGTCATCAATTCGTTGAAGGCGTCTGCAAATGATTTCACGCCATCGATTTGTAACTGAGCGGTAATGGCGTCCAGATCAATGCCCAGCGCCGCCACTTGTTTGATTTGCGCGCGCGCTTCTGCCAGACCAATTGTGAGGGTAGGGGCAATGACGCCATGATCAATAAAGGCATCCAGCGTGTTGGGCGGTACAGTGTTGACAGTCTGCGGCCCGATCAGGCCATCCATGTAGAGTACATCAGGATAGGCCGGGTTCTTTGTGCTGGTGCTGGCCCAAAGCAGCCGCTGCGGGCGAGCGCCCTGGTCAGCAAGCGCCTGCCAGCGCGTTCCCCGGTAAATATCGGCGAAAAGGTCATAGGCGATTTTTGCATTTGCAATCGCGATTGTGCCTTTTAGTTCTTTGTTTCCGGCTGCATCAAGTGCTTTGTCAACGGCCGTATCCACACGACTGACAAAAAATGAAGCGACCGAAGCCACTTTACTCACGTCGCCGCCCTTTGCTGCCAGGTTTTCCAATCCACCGATATATGCATGGGCGACCTCATGATAATTTTCAACAGCAAAAAGCAAAGTCACATTGACATTAATTCCGTCGCCGATTAGGGTACGGATGGCCGGAATTCCTGCGGGTGTAGCCGGTACCTTGATCATGACGTTAGGACGCTGCAATGCGGCAAAAAGGCGGCGCGCTTCTGCAATGGTGCCTTCCGTATCAGCAGCCAGCAAAGGGCTGACCTCCAGGCTGACATAGCCGTCCAGACCTTCAGTCGCCGAATAAACCGGGAAGAACAAATCGGCCGTGCTGGCGATATCTTTCAGGACCAATGTTTCATAAATTTCGGCGGTACTTTTATTGGCGGCAATCAAATCGCTCATGACGACATCGTAATCGTCGCTGCCGGCAATCGCCGCCTTAAAAATAGATGGGTTCGAGGTGACGCCGACGACGCCGGCGTCGATTAGGGCCTGCAAGCCGCCATCCACGATAAGGCCGCGGCGAATGTTATCGTACCAGACAGATTGACCGCTCTGGTTAAGCTCATGTAGTTTGCTCATATTGACATCTCCTTGTGCTTTTTTGCACTTATTTGAACCCTTATTGA
Source organism: uncultured Chloroflexia bacterium (assembly GCA_963701435.1). Taxonomy (GTDB): domain Bacteria; phylum Chloroflexota; class Anaerolineae; order Promineifilales; family Promineifilaceae; genus JAACFF01. Next base: position 78,320 of record CAVPAL010000017.1, read on the forward strand.
TACGACGAATTTTACGCCATTTTCCTTACGGACGCGTACCTAATCTCGTAATTCAGTCATTTGCCAGGAGCGCAGCACTTCGGCCACGCCCCACGCCTGGGCAATGCAGCCGCGCGGCGTGAAAGGAGGATCCCCATCAAATATTTCGCTGATGCTGCCAACGCCATGCGCGTTCAGGTGTTGAATGAGAGGGGTCAGGTAGGAGCGAGCCTGCCGCAGATTGCCATAAACACGCAGATGCGCCGCTACAAAGGGGCCAATCAACCAGCTCCACACGACGCCCTGATGGTAAGCGCCGTCGCGTTTATACCGGTCGCCGCCATAATGGCCGACATAGTTGACATCCTGCGGTGAAAGACTGCGCAGACCATGGGCGGTTAGCAAAAGCCGACTGCATGCATCCACGATGGAGCGCTGCTGCTCTATGGTGAGCGGACTATTGGGCAGCGAAACTGCAAAAAGCTGATTCGGTCGCAGGCTGAGGTCATCTGCCGTCCGGCCCATCCAGAACGTCAAAGCAGTAACCCATTTCTGCATTCCAGAAACGGCCGAATCCAGCTTTCACTCTTTCCGCCAACTCAAAATAGGGGGCCGGGTCTTCATCTAATTGGCGTGCAAACTCGACCATTACGCTTAATGCATTGTACCAGAGCGCATTGATTTCAACCGGTTTGCCGATGCGCGGCGTCACCACCCAATCGTCGACTTTTGCATCCATCCAGGTTAGCTGCACCCCATCTTCACCGGCATAAATTAGACCATCTTCAGGGTCCATTTTGATGTTGTAGCGCGTGCCTTTGTTGGTGCCAGTTAATGATGTCAGCCAGAATTGGATAAAGTTCACGCAGCAGCGCATTGTCGCCCACGGCCGAATAATATTGGCGGATGGCTTCAAAGTACCACAAGGTCGCGTCTACTGTATTGTATTCAGGCTCTTCGCCTTCGTCGGGGAAGCGGTTGGGCAGCATACCCTGGTCGACAAATTGGGCGTAGGTGCGTAAGATGCTGGCGGCAATTTCAGGCCGGCCGGTTGCCAATGTCAGACCGGGCAGGGCGATCATGGTGTCCCGTCCCCAATCGCTAAACCAATGATAGCCGGCAATGATGGAGTGACCATCAGGATCATTTTTTGTCGGGCGTTTGACGATGAATTGGTCCGCAGCCAGCACGAGTTGTTTTAAGGGCGCGGTCAACGGAGCAGCGTGCATCGTTTTTACCCGGTGCAGCAGCCGTTCTTCATATGCCTGGCGCGCGGCGTAAGCCGTGTCTCCATCCAGGTTGGCGTCTCGCTCTGTTGTGGCAATGATTGTAAAATTATCGCCCGGCTGTAGCACTAAGCGGATGTGGGCGGCATATATCTGGTCATCGGCAATATCATTTTGTCCGCGGTACTCTTCCTGCTCCAGATAAAAATCTTCGTACCATTCGAATTTGGGCGTAATTTCGGCGCGATCGCTGAATAGATAAAATGGTTGTGCGTCATCAAACATATGAATACGCACGCCGCGTTCAATCGGATAAATTTCAGGCTGCCAATCGTTGATCATGAGTGTGCTGTGGTAATCTCGAAAACTGGCAAAGGCTTTGGCTTGCAGCAGCATAGGGCCTGTGGCGCGCGTGAGTCGATAATTGAGATAGGTGGTGTTGGCGCCCGGCTGCATCCAGATGCGTTTTTCAAGCAGGGCGTTGGCGCAGGCGAAAGTCCACACGGGGGTCGTGCCTTCCAAATGAAACCGGTTGATGTTTTCAAAACCGTTTGGTTCTACCAGGCTGGGGCCGTCGCTCCAGCGGTTAACGAAGAGAGGGTAGTAGTGGCCGCTTTCAGGGTAGATGCCGTCATATTCGGCCGTTTCGTCCAATTTTGATAGCAGCAAGGTACGGCCGAGCGGGGGTTTCAGCGCCGCCATTAACAGCCCATGATAACGGCGGGTGAGCATATTGGCGATAGTACCGGAGGCGTATCCACCGATGCCATTGGTCACCAACCATTCACGTTTTTCGGCGACGTCAAGAATGCCGCAAACTTCGCGTCCAAAATCAAGCATCATGCCATTTCTCCTAAAAGTTGTGGTTTACCTGGATTTGTTTTCAAAAATTTGATCACGCTCCGGTCTGTTTGTACGATATGCTATTGACAGGCAAACAAGTGTGGGTGATTGTCGTTTGCAGTTCAATTATGCAGGTTTTTTCAGTAGTTATGCTGTGCAATCTTCCCGGAAGCTCGTAGTTTCAAAATTAATCGAGGGCAAAATGTGCATGCATAGTTTGAATCAGCTTCCGGGAAGTTGATTTTCGGACAACTGAAAAACCCTGTTCAATTATGGCGAATTATCGCGGTCATGCCAAATTCGCGCTAGAATAGTGGTGATTTTAGGAGAAAAGTAATGGTTGTAGATGATGAGGGTTTGGAAACGGCCGTAAATATCTCAGAACTCATTGGCAGACTGCGCGCCGCTTACCCTGATGCTCATTGCGAATTAAACTATGCAACGCCAATCCAACTGCTCGTGGCCACCATTTTATCCGCCCAATGCACGGATGAAAGGGTGAACCAGGTTACCCCCGCGCTTTTTGCCCATTATCCAACTGTGGCTGATTTTGCCGCCGCCGACCGCGAGGAGTTGGAGACGTTTGTCCGCCCGACCGGCTTTTACCGCCAAAAGGCGCGCTATATTCAAGAATCCAGCCAGATTATTTTGCACGAATACGGCGGCGAAGTGCCAGATGAAATGGGCGATCTGCTCAAATTAAAGGGCGTGGCGCGCAAAACAGCCAACGTGGTGCTGGGAGAAATTTATGGCATTGCGGAAGGGATTACCGTTGATACCCACGTGAAGCGCCTGGCCGGCCGCCTGGGTCTGACAATGGAAACCGATCCGCAAAAGGTGGAGCGGGATTTAATGGCCTTGATTCCGCAGGAAAGCTGGATTGAAATATCGCATTTGCTCATTTTTCACGGTCGGCGGGTTTGTTTTGCGCGCCGGCCCGATTGTTTGCATTGTCCACTGCAAGATATTTGCCCTTCCGCAGAAACGGTAACCTGAGAGTTCTTGCAAGGCAGGCGTGTGTTAGGAGAAAAGTATGGGTGCAGATCAAATACGAAAATTATTTGGTTACAACAGTTGGGCCTGGCGGCGGGTTTTTCCATCCGTAGAAGAGCTGGATTTTGAAACTTATCATGCCCCGCGCCAGATTTTTGGAAAGTCCAGTATTCACCAGATATTGGTGCATGCAATGTCGGCCGAATTTGTTTGGTGGTCGCGCTGTCAGGGGGAGAGTCCAACTGCATTATTTGATCCTGGTGATTATGCGGATTTTACGGCCGTTCACGCGCATTGGCGTGAGATAATTCACAAATGGGCCAATTTTGTGCAGTGGTTGAGCGAGGAGGATTGTTTACAGTCTGTACGTTATCATAATACACGCGGCGCTGCCTTCACGCTGCAATTGATTGACATTATGCAGCATGTCGTCAATCATGCTACTGAACATCGCAGCCAGCTCACGCCCATATTATATAATTTGAATGCGCCCACGCCCCCGTTGGATTACATACTCTATCAAATTCGCCTTTGAGGCAGCTTCATTGCTCATTTTGTTATGCGGCGACGCTTTCTTCCGCGGCCACATCATCTTCATGCACCGGAACCAGAAAAACCGGACAGGGCATATTCTGGATAACCCGGTCAGCGACGCTGCCCACCATAAACTTGTCAAACCCGCCGCGTCCATGTGTCGCCAGCATAATCAAGTCAACCAACTCTTCCTGCCCAACCGCTACAATGGTGCGGGCAGGACCGCCGCCGGTTACGTAAAAGTCTACGTCCAGGCCATCCTGGCGCAAATCCTCGGCGACCCCGGCCACATATTGTTCCAGATAGTTTTTGAAGGTGGAGGAAGCTGCGTTGCCCGGCGCCGTGAGTAATATGATTTTGCTGCCGAAGTTTTGAGCAATTGTTTTGACATAGGGCAGCACGCGTTCGGCAAATGTTGAGCCGTCCAGCGCCACAAGCAGCCGCTGGAAGCCGGTGCCGCGGCTGCGCCAGTCGCCGGTTGGCCGCAATAACAAGATCGGAGTTGTGGATGTTTGAATCAATTTACTGGCAACGCTGCCGATAAATAAACGCTGTAAGCCGGAACGGCCGTTTGTGCTCATGACAATAATTTCCGATGGTTGCAGCGCCATATTATTAATAGTCTGGCCGACCTCTCCCTCAAGAATTATGAAGCCGGCCACAACGCCGCCCGTCTTCATCTGAGAGGCAATTTGACTCAAATAAACCTCTTGTTCAATCTGGGTGTTGAAAGCTGTATTGCCGGCCCGGCTGCTGCGCCGGGTTTGTTCCTGATTGACGGATACCAGCGTGATGGGCGCAGCAAAGGTCATGCTCAATGATTGCGCCACCGATAGAGATTCCTCCGCCAAACTGGAGCCATCCAATGGGACAAATATCTTTTTTAGCGTGATATCCTGGCCCCAGGTTTCGCGCTCAAAAGTGGGCAGATAACGGCGTTCGGCCGTGAGCAAGCCCTGCCGCTCTTCAACCGGCGTGGGATTACCGAGCGTGCGGCGGAAATAGGTGAAGATGATATAGAGGATTGGAATGAAGATAAAATAAGTCCAGGCGCCTTCAAAGAAACGTTCGACAAATATGACCAGAGTCGCGCCGGTGGTCAGGATGGCGGCGATAATTGTGCCAACCAGAAACGTCCAAATCTTCGCGCTTGAATTTTTTTGGACCATGGGAACCAGCCGCTTGGCTGCCGCCCAGCCGGTCATGCTGAGCAGGATAAATACACCGGCGGCATAAATGGCCAGATAAGTTTCCTCACTTGTGCCAAAAAATAAAAAGCAAATTGCGACAATTGCAACTTCAACCCACACCGGTATATCGGCGACATCAAAGCGGTTCTGGCGGCCGATAAAGGCAGGCACATAATGGCGCAGTTTAAGGCCCATGGCCAGGTTTTGTAATCCTTGCGCGCTGGCTGCCGCCGCTGACAGCAGCACTGCGATGCCGACGATCGTTCCCAACCAGGGCAGAGGCTGCGGTAACAGCTGGTCCATGGTTTGTGTGAATACGGAAACGTGCTGATTGGTCGGATCCGCAAGCTGATAAATGGCCGGGCCTACAATCAACATCGTAATTGAGGTGGTGCCCATAATAATAATCAGGCTGCCAAATGCTTTGCGGCTTTTTTCTTGCGGAGAGCCGTCATACGCCGGAACCAGATTGGCAAAAATCTCAATGCCGGTCATAACCGCCAGGATTCGCGTGAAGCCGCCAAACGTAAAACGTAAGTAATCCGGCGAAAAGGCTTCCAGATTCAAGGCAGGAAGCTGCAAACCTAGCTGCCAAATGGTTGCAAAAACCATCGTCCACATTAATAACAGAACCGCCGCAGTGGCGGGGCCAAATGCGCGCGCTGCCACTTTAGGCCCGCGGTTTACCAGCCAGCCGGTTAAGATGCTTAATCCGATTGCCAGATAGGTGCGGTATTGGAAGCCCAAAAATGATTCGTTCAAAGCGGGCAAACGGTCGGCTACAAAAGTGACCAGCGCGGCGATACTGACAAGAAATGTCAGCGTATATTCAATAAAGGTGATACCGGCGTTGATTTTGACGGCCCAACTGCCAAATTCTTCTTCGCTCAGTCCGCTGCCGCCGCTGCCGTCGGTTATCCAGCTCATCACCAGGCGGTACATGGCCGAAACCATCGCGATGGTGAAAACGACCATCCAGATGCTGGCGCCAAAAGTGACTTGAGCTACGCCGGCGACGACAATTAGTTTGAGGAAAGGGCCAAAAACATACAGGGGGGAAGTGGCGGGATCGCCGCCGCCGGCGAGTGCGCCTTCCAGAGAATTGGAGAGTTTGTGGGAAACGTGTGCCAAGAAAATGCTCCTCGATTGTCAAAGGTGCGGCTGATTAAATTGCAAATTGTGTGCGACAGATTGACCCTGTCACAAGTGCGCTTTCAAAAGCATTTCTATTTTATCACCTCGGGTCTGGTGAATTCAAGACCTGTCAGGTTTTTACCCCGAGCAGAATTTAGTCCGCAGCGAGTGCATCAGCGCTGACGCCACGCCTGTAACACGGCCGTTTCCTTTTCTGCATCCAGCCCCGCTCGCCATGTCCAATCAGGGTCGCGCTGCTCGGCCCACGCCAGCGTATCACGCACAGTCTCGGCCAGGGGGCGGAAAGTTAGCCCGGCGGCAAAAGCCCGGCGGCAGTCAATCGTCATAAATCCGGGCGCATCCTTGTCGGAGGCGGGTATCCAGAGCGGTAGTTCCATCCACGGCTGCACTCCCTGCTCCACTAAAAACGAATCGTCTACCCAGGTGAGCGCGGCGGGGTTGGCGCCGGCTTCCCGGCAGGCGGCCAGCATTTGCCCCATCGTCAAGGGGGTTTGCGGCCCGGTGGCGTTAAACGCGCCGGGCGTTTGATTTGCGGTCAAACGCAGCATCCACTGCGCCAGGTCGCGCCCATCCACAAACTGCACCGGCGCGTCGGGCGATCCCGGCGCAAGCACATCGCCGCCGCGCTTCAGGCGCTGCGGCCAATATGTGAAGCGGTCGGTTGGGTCGTAGGGGCCGACAATCAGACCGGCGCGGATGTGGCTGGCGCGGTTGGGGAAATAACGTGAAACGGCCTGTTCGCACAACACTTTGAGCGGGCCATAGGTTTCGTTATTGATTTCCTCGACGGTTTGATCTGGCAGCGTTCCCAGCGGCGCGGTTTCATCCAGGCTGGGAACGGCCGTACCGGCATAGACGGAAATGCTGGAAACGAAAGTATAATGTGCGACCGCAGCGGCCAGAAGTTGGGCCGAGGCAGCGACAAGACGGGGGATATAACCACAGGTGTCGATGACTGCATCCCAGGAACGGCCGTGCAGCGCCGCCAAATCCCCATCTCGATTACCGCGTAGTTTTTCGATCTGCGGGTATGCATCCGGGTTTGTTTGCCCGCGGTTGAATACCGTCACTTCATGATTGTCCGCCAGCGCGGCGTCAATGAGGTGCCGCCCCAGGAATTTGGGGCCGCCTAAAATCAAAAGTTTCATTATTTCTCTGTCCTGAAAATAGCCTCCCGGAGGTTTCGTTTATGATGAGCGTTCCCGATGAAAACCTCCGGGAGGTTGGTTTTCATCGCTTTTGGTGTGCGGAACGCTCATGTCAACTCCTTGACCGGGAACGGCCGTTTATCACGAGCAACTTCAGTTACATACTGAGATGCGGCCACAGCGGCAAAAAATTTTCAGCGATCGCGCCCGCGCGACAATGCGCAGGGTAGGGGCGAGGCGATGGGGTATTCTGCTCGCCATTCACCAATACATCGTCACCCATCGCCTCGCCCGGTTTTGGGTGCGACAATGCGGGCGAGGCAATCGGTGATGGCGCCGTTCTGCATGGCATGGATTTTGCCCGATTGCCTCGCCCCTACCACACCTTTTTGATTTTTCGCGATCGCGCCCGCGCGAGAACAAGGGCTGAACTCACTACCGTTCGCCAGCCGGGAACTGGCGCGACAATGCGTAGGGTAGGGGCGAGGCGATGGGGTATTCTGCCCGCCATTCACCAATACATCGTCACCCATCGCCTCGCCCGGTTTTGGGCGCGACAATGCGGGCGAGGCAATCGGTGAAAGCGCCGTTCTGCATGGCGTGGATTTTGCCCGATTGCCTCGCCCCTACCACACCTTTTTGATTTTTCGCGATCGCGCCCGCGCGAGAAGAAGGGCTGGACTCGTTACCACTCGCCAGCCGGGAACAGAGGTCAGTGGTCAATGAGATGGGCGACCACACGCACCAGCCGAAAGCCGAGTCGTAGCTGACGGTCGTGCGGTGGATCGTAGTAGCGGGAGGACGCGCGCGCATTGAGGTCTTCGTAGGTTCCACGACCCACCGCGCAGGGCGCGCGAGGCGCCGCTGCGATCCGGCTTTTCTATTGCCGTGTCGGCGTATTTATTGCGGCACCATTCCCACACGTTGCCGCTTAAATCGTAGAGGTCCAAATTGGGCTGTTTGCCGGTTGGATACATGCCAACGGGCGTGGTCTGGCCCACTTTCTCGCCTTCGTATGTATTGGCTTTAGCTGCGTCGAAATCGTTGCCCCAAGGATAGATACGGCCGTCGTTAAAGCGCGCCGCAACTTCCCACTGATCCTCGTGCGGTAAATTGATCTGCGTGCCGTCATCCAGCTTGTCGTTGAGCCATTGGCAAAAGGCCATTGCCTGGTACCAACTCACCCGCTCGCGCGGATGGTTGGCATAGGGAAAGGCCTGTTCACTCAATTCGCGCAGTTTGTAGGTCGTTCCATATGCCGCTTCTTCATCCGGCATATCTTCCCACCAGCGCGGGTCAGCAAAATCATCCGCCTTGACAAAACATTCAAACTGCGCATACGTCACCGGATAGCGCGATAGTTGGTATGCTTCCGAAATCTCAAATTTCTTGTTGCCAAACCGATAGACGCCCTTTGGCACCGTCTTGCCCCAGGCAATATCGGGCAGAGTCAGCCCATCTTCGCGCACAATCGTGCCTACGCGTGCGCGCGGGTCGCCCAACTGCGCCAAAACCCGCCCGGCGGCAGCGCGTTCAACTGCACTCAGCCGCCCTTCAATCAGCAGGGCCGCCAGCCGCCAGCGCACCCGCCGGCTCAAATCGAGGCCCCACTCGCTGTCTTCGGCGCGCTCGCGTCCCAGGCTGGCCAGCGCTTCGCCCGCCAGCCAGACAAAGCGCCAATCTTCCGCCGAAAGAGGGATGTCTTTGGGACATAATTTGCTGATTAAATTTAAAGCATCCAGCGGCCGCGACTGCACATACACCAGATGTTCAACCGCAAACAACACCATTGGCCGCCACACCACATCCCTGCCGCCCCAACCCATGGCCTGGTCGCTAAAATCGAGCTGCGCGGCCAGATGCACGCCGGCCAGATACTCCTGAAACGTGCGGTGCGGGAAGGCAAACTGCCCCGGCGCGCGTTCGATCAGCAGCCCGGCGCGCTCTTTTAATATTTCCAGCAGCCTCTGGCCCCAGCCGAGGTCTTTTTTGTTCAGCCGGCTCAATTGCTCGCACAGATAAGTTTCACCAATATCGGCGACCTTATGTTCGTCGCCCGCCGCCGCGCTCCCGGCCTGCGTATGCACCGTGAAGGCCACCTCGGCCAGGCGGGTTTTTAAGTCGGCGTCGGTGCGGTTGGCCGCCAGCAGCATTTGCCGCAGTTGCGGTACGGAGGCATCATCTTTGGTGGACTCCCAGCGCGAAAGCAGCAGCTCGATGGTTTCATCATAAAGCAAAGCGCGCGAATCGGGCAGTTCGCCCTTTTCCACATGCACCATCGCCATCACGGTCAGCAGCAGTGGATTGCCGGCCACGCGCTGCAAATCAGAGCGGCGAATGGCGCGCTGCAAATCACGGCTCAACAGGGTTGCATCCAGTCCCGGCAAATGCCCTTTGCGTTTTAACTCGCCATACCAGGCCTGCACAAAGTCATCTCGCTGCTCTTGATTAAAATCCGCCAGGGTGAAGCTGCGATAGCGCGGCGACAGGCGTAAATCTGGCTCTTCCTTCTCCTCGTCAGGCTCCTGATAGGACAAAATGCGGCAGGTTACCAGCAAAAAGTTTTGGTGATAACGCCCAATAAAGGCTTCGACCGCATCACGCACAAAGCGGCGCTGCTCCACATGGGTGACTTCGTCCAGCCCGTCGAGCAGCAGCAGGGAACGGCCTTCGTTCAGGGCGGTCTCCAGCAAAGGCGCCACCCCATCGAGTTTTTGTTTGTGCAGCATTTGAACAATGAAATCCCACAAGTGGGTCACGTTGGCTTCATCCGGCAGCGGATCCGGCAGCCAGCGGGCAAAATCACGCAGCACGACCAATATGGGCAGCCGATCCGCTTCTGCTTCCGGCCAGTCAGGCAGTTTTTGCAGCCAGCCCGCATTTGGACTGGTTGCGTGCGCCGCCAGGCAGTACGCGAGATGATTCACGAAGGTGGATTTGCCGCTGCCGGGGTCGCCCAGCAGCACAATTTTGCGATAAAGGGCGAAAGCCTCCAGCGCAGACAGAGGTTCAGAATCTCGTTCCCGCTTCGGCTGGCGCGTGTTGAGGGCCACATAAACCGCTGACAGTTCAGGCGGCAGTTCTTTGCCAGCCGTTTTGCCGCTGCTGATGGCGCGCAAGGAGAGATTCTCGCGTTCCGTCATCAGCCAACCCAAATAGGCCTGCAGCCGCCGGCGCAGCATTATGGGATCATTTGCGGCTGCGGGATGCTGAGAAATGTACTGGTTGATGACAATCTGCACCACGTTGTTGTAATCGCCTACGACAACGGAACTCCCAGGCGCGTGCAGCGAAAAGTTGTAAACAGGCGCTCCAGCGGCGAACACGGAGCCGGCCTGTACAGCGCGCTGCTCTGGCGGCGTATCACTTAAGGCAGCCACCAATTTGCGCATTTCATGCAGCAAATCCGCTTGCAGTTCTGTCTGCCGCAGCAGGTGGTGGGCTTTGATGATGCCCTCCAAGTCAGGTTCTTCGATGGCCGCCAGCAAAAACGCGCCCTGAAAGGCTTGCATGCCCACTTCAAAATCGAGATTGGGCAGCGTTTGCGCGTCGTAACCGGCGTTTGCAAATAAGTGGCGCATTTCATCCATGTCCAGCGGATAGCCGCGCAAAATATTGGCCAATTCGCGGCCAACGGCCGGTGCGTTAAAAAAGCGGCGAAAAATTCCGTCCAGATGGTCGCTTTCGTGCGGCTCCGCACCGGAAGCCGCGGCCACCAGGCCAATCACGCCCGCTTCCAGGGCGCGATCCAGCGCCTGGCGTTGTTCGTCGCCGGCGAGAGCCGTTTTTAATTTACTGGTTAAAGCCGGCACCAGGTTGGCGCTCAGTCCGGCGGCCAGTTGGATAAGGTAATCGGCGGTAAATTGATCCATGGCGTTGTTTCCTGATCTTGAGAAAGAAAGTTGCTATGATTCTGGAGTTTGGCGAATCAAGCCCTGTCAGGTTTCTAACTCGAGCGGCATGTGAGCAAATTGATCACAAAACCTGACAAGCCTCCCTGGTAAAATAAAAACGCCAGTGTCCAGTATGATTGTAAAAGGTTTGGGGAAAAAGTGAAAGTCTGAACGGCCGTCCGGCCATCCTAAGGAACGAGAATTAAATAATGTGCCCGTTTGTAGTAACCGCTTTAGCGGTGGGCGACCCAGAGGTCGCAGACGGCTGAAGCCGTTACTACTAACTTGTTTGTGAACGGTTACTTAGTTCCGCGACTTTATGATTTTGAGAGGTTTGCATTCTCAAATGCGGACCGGCATCTGAGGATGCCTGCTCCTCAATTAATCTGATTTCTTAAATGTGGACTGGCATCTGAGGATGCCTGCTCCTCAATTAATCTGATTTCTTAAATGTGGATTGGCATCTGAGGATGCCTGCTCCTCAATTAATCTGATTTCTCAAATGTGGATTGGCATCTGAGGATGCCTGCTCCTCAATAAATTATCTGGTTGTTGGAAAAACCGATTCTTTTAACAGCGCAATACGATAGTCTCCAATGTGGCGAAAACCAAGCGCTGTATATGCTTTTTGCGCCGGGATGTTGTCTTCACCGGTGAAAAGGACGGCGCTATGCACACCTTGCGCTTGCACGGCCAGCAATGACGCGGCCACAACTGCACGGCCGTATCCCCGGCTGCGCAGTTCAGGCGGCGTCCACACGCCGCCGACCTGCACAATTTCGGCCGTGGACGTGTTGAAAGAGCTGGTTGATACCGCCTGCCCATTGTCTTCCAAAATCCAGGAGTCTCCCCGCAGCAAATATTTTTCCACGCCGGCTCGCATTTGGCGCCACAACTCTGACGATTCCGTTTCTCCCAATGCCTCCAGGGCATAACCAACCCGCCAGCGCGTCATCAATTCAATATCTTCGGATTGCACGCGCCGCCCCTGCCACTGCCCGCTGCGTAATTGTCCGGGAAGCTGCAAATCAGCCAGGCGCAGGCTGTAAAGGTTTTCCGGCTCGTCCAATTGTAGGGCGGTCGGCGTAATGTTTAGCTGTTCCAACGCAGCCTGAACTTGCTGCTGAGGACCAAGGATGCGTTTGATGGGGCGTTGGGCGGCGTGAACGGCCGTTTCCAGCAAACCATCCTGCAGTTCAAGCGGCGTTTGTAGAATGAGACTGCCGTTCCAAAAAAGGGCCGCAGCGCCTACGATGCGATCCTGTTCAAAAACAGCGGCGTAGGTTCCCTGATAGGAACGGCCGTTGTCCACAAGTCCCGCCGCGCGCAAATTTCCCACCAAAAACAGCGAAGATTCAATGTGTGGTTGTAAGAATGCCTCTAACAGCGCTTCATCACCTGGTTGTAAAATTCGTATCATCGCTTTCCTCACTTTTTTGATAATAGAGGGAGGCTTTCAATTATATCAAATAAGCGTACAGCCGCTGGCCCTGCACTCATTCACGCTTTGTTAACGCAAATTTTAACTAATATCCGGTAGTGTGAATTAGGTAATCGACAACAATATTTCAAAATTAGAATCACTCTAAACGTTGCCGATTCCTCAAGGAAACCGCAGTTCAAGTCCTTTGGGATTTCCGAATAGTTTCTGCGGTTTACCTAAACGATTTGTTGACGATCCAAAGGCGCAAATTGGTTTATCCAATAGGTACAAACTATATCTAAATTACCTAAACCGCAGAAAGTTCATGAAAATGAAGGCGCTGGAAATCTCATGAAGCAGCTATTGACTTTTTCTCGTCGTGACCAATTTGAAGCTTGTTTAATTGATTTGATTACCGTCATCCAGGGTAGATGGGGGTTTACGAATGGATAACAAGTCTGGTGTGGGCACAACGTTCAGCCTCTCATTTCTGGCAAGTTATGATCGCTGCGAGCCGGCGCATGAAAATGAGCCTTCTTGCAGTTCTGCGAAGTTGGCGGGTTTGGTATTGGTGATTGATGATGAGGAGCCGATGCGGGAAGCGATTACCGAAATTTTGGCGTCGGAAGGGGTGCAGACGCTCACGGCAACCAATGGACTGGAAGGCCTGGCGCTTTACCGCGAGCATCGGGAAGCTGTTCGTCTGATTATTTTGGATCTTTCGATGCCCGGTTTGGACGGCGAAGCAACCCTGATGCGGCTGCGCGAGATCAATCCGGAAGCGCCTGTGGTCTTGTCCTCGGGTTACAGTGAAGCGGAAATGGCTGCCCGATGTGGAGGATTGGACTTTGTGTCTATTTTGCCAAAACCATATCGTTGGAATGAGTTGGTCAAGATTGTAGCGTCTTATTTGTCGAAAAACGGCCGTTTCTGTGCGGCGGACAAGCCATGCTCGCAAGTCAAATCGAACGGCAGAATCACGGCCGGGGAATCTGCTATTACCCCATAACAAAAACCAAGCGACCAACCTGGGCTTAGGTTAGAAATCCCTTCACTGCCAGTTATTATTTTCTGCAATGAGGAGGATGGAAACGGCCGTTTCTATTCTCTCCAGCGCCTCCACCAAAATCGTGCGCGGGCAGGCAAGATTAAAGCGTTCAAAACCTGCGCCGGCCGACCCGAACATTTCACCCTCATCCAGATACACGCGCGCATTTTGCATGAACAACGCCTTGCGCGCCGCCGCGTCAAGCTCTAATTTGCGGCAGTCGACCCAAACCAGATAAGTGCCTTCAGGCTGAATGGGTGTCAACTGCGGCAAATGTTCTTCCAAATAGGCCGCCATGAAACGATAATTTTCTTCAATATAGGCCATGACAGCCTGCAGCCACGGTTCGCCGTGATTGTAGGCCGCCTCGGCAGCGATGACGCCAAAGGCATTGGTCCGCGCAATACCGTTGCGTTCAATGGTTTTTGAGAAGCGTTTGCGCAGTTTTCCGTTGGGGATGATGATGTTGGAGGTTTTTAATCCGGCCAGGTTAAAGCTTTTGCTTGGCGCCGTACAAATGATGCTGTTTTGGGTAAACGTATCGTTGATGGTTGCGAATGGCGTGAAATCAACATGCGAATAAATTAAATCACCATGAATTTCATCCGCAACCAGCAGCACATCATTTTCCAGGCAAATTTCACCCAACATGGTCAGCTCCGCGCGCGTCCAGACCCGTCCGACGGGATTGTGGGGCGAGCACAAGATCAGCATTTTGACCGCGGGATCGGCTGCTTTGCGGGTTAAATCGTCGAAATCTATTTGGTAACGGCCGTTTTCCAGCTTCAACTCGTTCGGTACAATTTGCGCCCCATTATTCTCAATAGCATGAAAAAATGGATAATAAACGGGCGGTTGAATCACTACCTTTTCACCCGGCGCCACAAAAGTTTGCACCAGCATATTGAGCGCCGGTACCACACCCGGCGTCATAACGATCCATTCCTGCTTAATTTGCCACTTTTGCCGCCGCGACATCCAGTTTATGACCGCTTCAAAATAGGAATTGGCCGGCTCGCTGTAACCATAAACGCCCTGCCTGGCGCGGTCGGTGACTGCTTCGATAACGGCCGGCGGGCAGCGAAAATCCATATCGGCCACCCACATTGGCAGCAAACAAGCGCCACTGTCATTTGAAATGGCTTGGGAAGCAGGAACAGCTTTTTTATCCACCATAACAAATTCCCATTTGAGGCTGTCAGTGCCTCTTCTGTCTATCTCGGTATCAAAATCAAAATTCATGTGCTTAAGTTACCCTTGGTTAAAAACTTTGGATGCGACGCGAGGCAAATATTTACTGACGGTTATGCTGCTCCGCGCTTTTCCCATACTCGTAACGGGAGTCTGGCAAATTCAAGATCTGTCAGGTCTCTATATCGAGTGAAATGTGAGCGAATTAATCACAAAACCTGCCTGGTCTGCTCTGGTAAAATAAAAAAACGCCAGCGTCCAACTCGTAACTATACTTGAGGTAAGTTATTTGGCAAGAATATTTCCTGGGCGACGCCCACCACATTTTTACGCCAGCCAAGGCGGGCGAACACACATTTACTGCGGCGTGACGGGTCACCTTGAAGCCGGTATGATTGACGCACTGACGATTGGCCCTTATGCGTGCGGATTTTTTGAAAATGGTACAATTGAATTAGAATGAGACTTCGAAGTGAATCCTCCCGGAGGCTTAACATTTAGGCAAAGGTGCTTGATTAACCTCCGGGAGGTTGTCAAAACTAAACAAACCTTGGAATAGACAAGATTAACAAGACAAACTGGCTTATGTTGGTTTATGTCAAACAAAATCGTGTTAATCCTGTCAAAAATATGACAATTGATGAAACCAAAAGTATATGTAACCCGACATTTGCCTGAAGCTGCCTGGAATGCGCTGACGTACGCATGTGACGTCGAAATCTGGGACGAAGAATTCCCACCTCCCTATGAGCTGATTGTCGAAAGAATTCGGGACAAAGATGGGCTGGTGTGCCTGCTAACGGACAAAATCGACGCAAATTTGATGGATGCGGCCCCAAATTTGAAGGTGATCAGCCAGATAGCGGTCGGATATGACAACATCGACATCGATGCAGCGCAGCAGCGCGGAATCCTGGTGGGCAACACGCCTGGTGTGCTCACTGACGCCACGGCCGATTTTGCATTTACGCTGCTCATGGCCGCCGCGCGTCGTTTGGGCGAGGGCATTGATTATGTGCGTGACGGCAAATGGAAGACCTGGGGTTTAACGCTGCTGTTAGGGCAGGACATTTACGGCGCGACCCTGGGCATCGTGGGTATGGGCCGCATCGGGCAGGCGATGGCCAAACGCGCGCGCGGTTTTGACATGCGCGTTTTGTATTATGATACTTTCCGCCAGCCGCAGGCCGAGGCTGAGTTAGGGGTTGAATTTTGTGATTTTGACGCGCTGCTGCGGGAGTCGGATTTTATTTCTCTGCACGTCAATTTAACTGCGGAGACGCGCGGTTTATTTGGCGCCGAGGCTTTTGGCAAGATGAAAGCAACGGCCGTTCTCATTAATACCGCCCGAGGTCCGGTTGTTGATCCCGATGCGCTTTACGCTGCGTTGAAAAATGGCCAAATTGCGTATGCGGCGCTTGACGTGACGGAGCCGGAACCGCCGCCGCAAAATGATAAGCTGCTGGAGCTTCCGAACTGCATCATTGCGCCCCACATCGCCAGCGCGACGATTACATCCAGGACAAAGATGGCGCTGATGGCGGTGGAAAATGTGATTGCGGGAGTTGAGAAACGGCCGTTGCCCTTTCAGGTGTAGCAGACCGGAAATTGATCTCAGTCAACGCTAATTTGAATTTGCTTTACCCCTTTCTGTTTTTACGACAGCATCTACCGTATTGTTTGCCAAAACTGCAATCAAACTAAAGCTGAAAAGCACTGCCAGCACTTGAAACCTGAGCGTTATAACAATTATTGCCGCCGTCAACAAACCAAGGACAATGATTGGCGCGGGATAATAGGCAAAAATTGCGCCCGCGTTGCGAAAAGCCTGCCTGAATCCAGGCTCTATCAAGTGGGGATACAATGGCAAAATGATTAATTGCAACAGAATCCAGATGATAGTTAGCCCAACGAAAGCAACCCGCGCAAAATTAGCCCAATCTACCTGAATCCGGCTATAAAAAATTATATTTCCGACGAGCAAAATTACGGCGACCAAATTGATTACCCCCCAAATTGCGGCCGGACGCCATGTCTGGCGTATGTTTCTGAAAAAAGTCAACAAGCTGATTACTTTACTTTCCCCGACATCATATGCGCTGTAAAAAAGGCCAAAGGTGACAAACGGCAAGGGAAAGAGCAAAATAAATCCGGCCACAATGAATAACACCAGATTTTGCGCCAGGCCAAGGCTGAATATAAGGAGCGCGGGCAGCGTGCAAAGAAAAAAGAATAAATTAAAAATGATCAGATAAACGGATTCGTCCCATATATCCCGTGCACTTTTTTTGTAAATATTTATCAACATCTGCATTCTTTTCCCTGTTGCTGTCTCAACTGAATCATAAATGACTTCTGAAAATGGTTCAAATCAAAACCTGAATTCAGGTAATTCCCAGAAAGTTTTTTGAACTCCCGTAAGATGTTTATTTTAAAAGACTTTTTGCGGTTTACCTATTACTACAACGAGATTTTGACATAATGTTACTGTCGACAATCTCCCGGAGGCTAATCAAGCAAAAAATGTTGAGCCTCCGGGAGGATTCACTTCGAAGTCTCGATGTAATAGTATAAAGCTTGCCAGATTTGATTGTTTGCAGGAATATCAAGTCTTGTTGCAAACTGCACAACTAAGTTGCAGCCAAAATAAAGAGGTGATTAGATGTTTCGTATTCTTATTTCTGACAAACTCGGCGCAGCCGGATTGGCGTTATTGGACCAGGCCGCCGACGCAGACTATGTGATGCAGCCCGGATTAAGCAAAGAGGAACTGCTGGCAATTATGCCTGATTATGATGCCTTGATTATCCGCAGCGGCACGCAGGTTGACGCCGATGTGCTAACAGCCGCTAAAAAGCTGAAATTTGTGGGCCGCGCCGGCATTGGCGTTGACAATGTTGACCTGGCTGCCGCGAAAGAACAGGGGGTTGTTGTGATGAATACACCCGGTTCCAACAGCGTGGCAACGGCCGAACAGACTCTGACACTGATGCTGGCCGCCAGCCGCAATACGATCCAGGCGCATAATTCGTTAGCCGCGGGTGAATGGCAGCGCGCAGCGTTTACCGGCGTTGAGTTATTGGGCAAAACGTTGGGGGTGATTGGATTCGGCCGTATCGGCCGGCTTGTTGGTGAACGCGCCCAGGCCTTTGGTATGCGCATTCTGGCGTATGATCCCTACGTGTCGGCCGCAGAGGCCGCCGGCGCCGGCGCGACAATGGTTTCGTTAGACACGCTTTTTGCAGAATCTGACTATATCACGCTGCACTCGGTGGCCTCAGCAGAAACAACGCATTTGATTAACGCCGCCAACATCGCCAAAATGAAACCGGGCGTTATCCTGATTAATGTCGCCAGGGGGAAGCTGATTGATGAAGCTGCTCTGGCCGAGGCATTGCAAGATGGCCGCGTAAAAGCCGCCGCTCTGGATGTGTACAGCAGCGAGCCGCCAATTGACAATCCGCTGATTGGATTGCCGAACGTCGTCCATACGCCGCATTTAGGGGCCAGCACAGTTGAAGCCCAGCGTAATGTTTCTACACAGGTTGTGTCCCAGGTTTTGGATGCTTTGCGTGGGGTCGAAATTCGCAACCCTGTCAATTAGAGTGGCAAGTGTACGCTCAAACAGGTTTTTCAAGCCCGTTAATGAAATTAAAAGATGAAACGCCAATAAGTTCCGCAACAGACAAACAGAGACAAACCTTATGGACAACGGCCGTTTTTGTTCTGATCCTGCTGTTAGCCGCCGGACTGCGCTTTTATAAGCTGGACGCCCAATCATTTTGGAATGATGAGGGCAACAGTGCGCGCCTGAGCGAGCGCGCAATCCCGCTGATCATTGAAGGCACAGCCAGCGATATCCATCCACCCCTCTATTATTTGCTGCTGCGCGGCTGGCGTGAACCGCTGGGCGAACATGAATTTGGCTTGCGCTCTTTTTCAGCGTTTGCCGGTGTGCTGACGGTGGCTGCGGCGGCGCGTCTGGGCCGGGAATTTTTTGTTGCAGCGGGGTCAGGCAAACAAGATAACAGGTGGGGTTGGCTTTTGCTGCCGGCAGTCGGCGCTTTTTGGGCGGCTGTTAACCCGGCGCTGGTCTATTACAGCCAGGAAACGCGCATGTATGCCCTGCTGGCATTAATAACGGCCGTTTCCACAATTTTTATGCTGACCTGGCTGCGCGGCGGCCGGTGGGGCTGGGCTGTGGCCTATTTGCTCACAATAACGGCTGGTTTGTATGCCCATTATTTTTTCCCGGCCGTCATCCTGCTGCAAAACCTGTATCTGCTTTTGGATCTGATTCGGTCAAGAAATAATCCGGCGGGCCTGAAACGGCCGTTACCCACCACATTGTTAACCTGGGCCGGTTTGATGGCTGCTGCGTTTCTGTTTTATTTGCCCTGGCTGCCGATATTTTTGCGCCAAACCGGCGGACGCGCCGGTGTGCGTGAACCCTTGCTGCTGTTTTTATGGGAGAGCGCGCGCTGGCTGGCGTTTGGTGAAACCATAAGTCCCGGCGATGTGATTTGGCCCACAGCAGCCGTAATAGGCTTGCTGCTGCTGGCGCTTCTGGTTGGACGCCGGCGCGCTGTCTGGCCGACGTTGGGCACGGCCGTTCCTGTTTTGTTCATGTATGCAGCCGGTACGACCGAACCCGCTTTTTTCAAATTCATGTTGACGGCCGTTCCTTTTTACTGCGTCTGGTTGGCGGCGACATTTTTTTCATTCCGAACCGGGTGGAGCAAGCGGCTGTGGGCTGTTTTTATGGTCATTTCGCTTGGATTGAGTGGGGTGGTTTTGTGGGCAACGGCCGTTTCACTCAATAATTTGTATTCCAACCCGGCGTTTGCGCGCGCCGATTACCGCAGCATGGCCGCCCGCATCGCCGCCGATAACCATCCCAACGCCGCTATCATCCTCAATGCGCCCAATCAGTGGGAAGTTTTTACCTATTACCATCGCGATGGGGCGCCGGTTTATCCTTTGCCCAAAGGACAGCCCGATCCCGCCATTCTCGAACCGCAGTTGGCCGAAATCGCGGCCGCGCACGATCGAATTTATGCTGTTTTTTGGGGCGAAGCGCAGCGCGACCCGCAGCGCGTGGTGGAACGTTGGCTGGATGCGAACGCGTTTAAGGCGGCCGAAGAGTGGATCGGGGATGTGCGTTTTGTTGTTTATGCCGCGCCGGACTCTCCGCCTACCGAAATGGAATCGCCGGCTGCTGTCCAGTTTGGCGACGCCATTTTGCTCAATGGGTATACGCTGCAATCGACACAATTGGCGCCCGGTGACGTTATTCAGGTGACGCTGTTTTGGGAAACGGCCGTTCCGCTTGATACACGTTATAAAATCTTTTTACACTTGTTAGATGACGACGGTCAACTCGTGGCTCAACAGGACAGTGAACCGGGCGGAGGGCTTGGGCTGACAACAACCTGGCAGCCAGGCGAAGAAATTGTTGACAATCATGGCCTATTGCTTCCTCACGATTTGCCCTCGGGAAATTATACGTTGGTGATGGGCCTGTATGACGTCGACGATCCTGCCGCACGCTTGCCGCTTAAATCCCAGGAACCAGTCACAGATTCCTGGCAGATTGCGGTGATCACCATCCCTTGATTGAAAAAAGGGTGGAATTTTGAGCAGATACCGTTGATCCCGTATACTTCAAACGACAAAAGTCTGCAAGACTTTTGTTTTCTTTTGATAAAGGAACAACCCATGAAACAATATCTCGATTTGATGCAGTTTGTGCTGGACAACGGCGTGCGCAAAGAAGACCGCACCGGCGTTGGCACGATCAGCATATTTGGCTACCAGACCCGCTACGATCTGGCCGCCGGCTTTCCGGCCGTCACAACCAAAAAGCTGCACCTGCGCTCCATCATTCATGAACTGCTCTGGTTTCTCAGCGGGGATTCCAATATCAAATACCTGCATGATAACCGTGTCACCATCTGGGATGAATGGGCGGATGAAAACGGCGATCTTGGACCGGTTTATGGGTATCAATGGCGCTCCTGGCCCACGCCGGACGGCGGCCAGATTGACCAGATTGCCAGGTTAATCGACCGGCTAAAAAATAATCCCGACTCGCGCCGCCATATCGTCAGCGCCTGGAATGTGGCCGACGTCGACACTATGGCGCTGCCGCCCTGCCATACGTTGTTTCAGTTTTATGTCGCAAACGGCCGTTTATCCTGCCAACTTTACCAGCGCAGCGCCGACATTTTTCTGGGCGTGCCTTTCAACATTGCTTCCTACGCCTTGTTAACCATGATGGTCGCGCAGGTCGCCGGATATGAGCCGGGTGAATTTGTACACACATTTGGTGATGCACACCTCTACTTAAACCATCTCGACCAGGCCCGTTTGCAGTTGTCTCGCAGCCCTTACCCGCCGCCGCAAATGCAAATTAATCCGGCCGTACAATCCATTTTTGATTTCCAATACGCCGATTTTGAACTCCTCAATTATCAAAGCCATCCCCACATTAAAGCGCCAATTGCCGTTTGATATGACTACCCTATCAATTATAGTTGCCACAGACAAAAAGGGTGTGATCGGACTGGATGGGCGGCTGCCGTGGCGTTTGCCGGACGATATGGCCTGGTTCAAGCGCCTGACGTTGGGCAAGCCGGTGATTATGGGGCGCAAAACGTATGAATCGATACCGGCGCGCTTTAGGCCGCTGCCGGGACGCCACAATATTGTTATGACACACAGCCGGGATTATGCTGCACCGGGCGCGACGGTGGTTGGCTCACCGTACGAGGCTCTGCAAGCTGCCGGCCAGGTTGACGAAGTGATTATCGGCGGCGGCCAAATGATCTACACCGTTTTTTTGCCACAGGTAGATCGCATTTATCTGACGCTTGTGGACGTTGAACTTGAAGGCGACGCTTTTTTTTCGCTGCCTGATCGGTCTGTTTGGGCAGAACGCTTCCGCGAAGAACACCCGCAGGACGCCCGCCACGCATTTGCCTTTAGCTGGATCATCCTCGAAAAAATCAATCATTAAATCAAGGCTACAATTCGCGACAGGTAATTCCCAGAAAGTTTTTTTGAATTCCTGTGAAACGAAACCTTGAACGAGAAATTGACATAAAGCAGGTTTTGCTGACTAATCATGAGGAGCCAGCATCCTTAGATGCGGCCAGTTGCGGTGACGAACCGGCATTTGAGAATGCCTTCCTCCTCAATTCAGAGCGAAGTCTCCTTGTAATACTAAAAAGTGGAACTAGAAAACGTTGGGCGGTGTATCAGGTGTAGATGGAAACAATCAACGCCGGCGCGCATGGCGAAATTTTGGCTGAAAATTGGCCTCTAGAAGAAGAAAAATTGCTTGTTGCGGCAGCCCGCACAGGAAACGCTGCCGCCGGACAGCCGGCTGATATTTTTAGCGCTTGGCGCGGCGGCGCTCTTTTTAATGCTTGGACTTAGGCGCAAGTTAATCCGGCCGCAGGTTTTGTAGTCCAATTTGCAGCTTGCTGTTGGTTTCCGGCACAATCAGTCCCGCCGCCAATTTTCTGTTGACAACGACCTTTTGAGCGCGTGTGATGCTGATGAGATCATTGGCGGCGGCGTTCAGGCTGTTGGCAAGCCGCGGATCGTCAGTTGCCAGATGTAACGCCGCCAGCTCCGCGCCAAGTGATATATTATTTTCACTTTTATAGCGGCGCACGCTGGCGGCGATGTCAATTAAGAGGCTGCCAAAGGAAACGGCCGTTGCATCCATCCACACTTCATTACCTTCTGGCCAGCTTGTTTTATGCACAGAAACTGAACCATCCGCCGTTGCAAAAAGCCCTTGATAGATACGTTCCGTTACATGCGGCAGGAGCGGCGCAAACAGCTTCACCGTCGTCAGCAGAACATGATGAAGCGTAAAACGCGCGCCGGCGCTGCTCTCATCATTGTCATACAGCCGCTTTTTGACCATTTCCAGATAATTGTCGGCCAGATCGCGCCAGAAAAAGAGTTCCACTTCGTTTTTGGCCGCCAGATAATCATAAGCCTGATACGCTGCGGTTGTGTGTGCGATCACCTGTTGCAAACGAGCCAGCATCCAGCGGTCGGCGGGGTTAACCCGCTGATCGGGTAGCTTGTTACGCTGGTAGTTGGATCGTTAAGCAGGAAGCGCTGGCTAAAGCGCGCCACGTTCCACAATTTAGTCACGAGTTTGGCGCCGGCCTGTATTTTTTCTTCACTGATCAGCGCATCTTTTCCCAGGCTGGTGCTGGCGGCCCAATAGCGCACAGCGTCGGCCGAATAGTTTGCAATCATCTCCATGGGATCGATTGGTCCGCCACCGCGGCTTTTGCTGAGCTTGGTGGTTCCGCTTGGCGCCAATCCCCAGCCGGAAATAGCGATATCTTGCCAGGGTGTTTGCCCAAAATGGTAATAGGATTTAACGATGGAATAAAATGCCCAGGTGCGTATGATTTCGTGCGCCTGTGTTCGTAAAGAAAAGGGGGTAATTTTTTCATATAACTTGGGATTTGTGAACCACTGTCCTACGATTTGAGGCGACATGGAAGAAGTGGCCCAGGTATCCATCATGTCAGTTTCAGGAGTGAATTGATGACCGCCGCAGTTGGGACACGGCCGTTTCGGCTGCGTCTCCATTGGATCAAGGGGCAGTTCGTCCAGTTCAGCCGCCAATGGCGTGTCACAGGCGTTACAGGTCCAGATCGGGAAGGGCACGCCAAAGACGCGCTGGCGCGAGATGCACCAATCCCAGTTCAAATTTTGCACCCATTGGCTAAACCGGTTTTGCATATGCGGCGGATACCACCGTGCGGCCGCGCCCGCCGCCAAAAATTCTTCCTTGGCGTCCAGCAACCGAATAAACCATTGGCGCGTCATAATATATTCTACGGGCGTGTCGCAGCGCTCATGCACGCGCAGCGCCTGCCGCAATGGCTGCTGCGCGATTAGTTCGCCATTTATTTGCAAGGCCGCGACGATATTTTGACGCGCGTCTGCGATTGTTTGACCGGAAAATACACCCGCCGCGCCGGTTAAACGGCCGTCTTTTCCAATCGCTTCAATCACCCGCAGTACATGCAGACGCTGCCATTCAACATCGGCCGTATCGCCAAAGGTGCAGCACATCACGGCGCCCGTGCCTTTTTGTGGGTCCGCGCCCGGGTCGGCCAGCACGGAAACCTGCCGCCCAAACAGCGGCACAGTCACTTTGTGGCCGAGGAGTTGGGTGAAACGGCCGTCTTCGGGATGCACAAACACCGCCACACATGCCGCCAGTAGTTCGGGGCGTGTGGTTGCAATTGGCAGCGTTTCACCATTTTCCAGGCGAAATGCAAGGGTATGAAACGTTGTTTCGCGCTCCATATCATCCAATTCCGCCTGTGCAATCGCCGTCTGGCATTCGGGACACCAGATTGAGGGCGCCTGCCGCCGGTAAGCCAGCCCTTGCTGATACAAAGTCAGAAAGGAGTGCTGGGCAATGCGCCGCGCCTCAGCCCCGATGGTGCGGTAGGTGTAGCGGCAATCGATAGAAAGCCCCAGCCGCTGCCACAATGTTTTGTAGTCCGCTATGGCTTCTTCACTGACCTGGAGACATTTTTCAATAAATGCCTGGCGGTCCATGTCGGCGGCGCGCACGCCCAGCATACCCTCAACCAGACGCCCCGTCGGTAAGCCGTTGTCGTCAAAACCCATAGGATAAAAGACATTACGGCCGTTCATACGCCAGAAACGGGCAAAAAAATCGGCGTGGCTGTAGGAATAAACATGTCCCAAATGTAAATGGCCCGATACGGTAGGCGGCGGCGTATCGATGCTGTAAACCGGCGCGTCGCTCTCGATGTCAAAATGATAAACGCCATTTTCATGCCAGGTGTTTTGCAAAATCGGTTCGGCCGTTTTTGGATTGTAACGCTTTGGTAAACTGATCATAATAACCTCCGTGATCACAGAAATAAAAAAGCCCTCTGTCCATCTGAGGACGAAAGGGCTTGACTTCCGTGGTACCACCTCACTTCGTTGTCCATTGCTGCAACAACGCGCTCGCTGCCCCAACTATCATCAGGGCGTCGCTGTAACGGGCGAACCCGCGCCGATCTACTCCCAATCTGGTTTCTGCGGCGGCTTTACCGGGGGACGTTCGGTGGTGAAGATTCTGTGGGGGCTTTCAGCCAGTTCAGTTATAATCAACTGGCCCCATCTTTTCTGTCAGATTTCGGGCCACGTACTCTTCCCGGCCTGCGTTTATGATGTTGTTCTTACTTGACATTATAAGCAGGCGCTTGAGCATGTCAACCCAAATTTAGCTCGAAGCGGGTCAGAAGGGGTAAACTCATACGATTCAGGTTTGAAAAGCTATGTCTTATATTGAGTGGATTCGAAGAAAAGTAGGCTCGCGCAAGATATTTTTGCCCTTAACCAGCGTCGTGTTATGGGATGGCAACGGCCGTATCCTGCTCCAACACCGCACCGATTTTGACATTTGGGGATTGCCCGGCGGCATTTTGGAACGGGATGAAGATTGGCGCGCCTGTGCGCGGCGCGAAGTGGCGGAAGAAACAGGCTTGATCGCCGGCGCGCTAACGCTCGTTGGGATTTATGATCACCCGCGTTACGATGTGGTTTACCCCAACGGCGACAAGGTGCAGCAGTTTACGGTTTGCTTTCAGACAGAAGCGGTCGGCGGCAGGTTGCAGGTTGATAATGACGAAACGCGGGATTTGCGTTTTGTGACGCCGGATGAAGCGTTAATGCTGCCCATGTTTGAATGGTATCGTGATATGATTCGAGATGCTGCTGCGGGCGGCCCGCCAACTTTCAGCCCGCCCTATTCAAACGGAAATCTCGTGGATCAAATTGGGACGGTACGGCCGTTTATTGGTCACGCCCTTTACATTGGAATTGGCGCGTCGTTGGCGGTTGTGGGTGAGGATGGGCGCTTGCTGCTCCTCAAACATAGGGATGAAGATACGTGGCGGTTTCCGGCTGGATATGCTTGTCTGGGTGAAACGACCTCGGAAACGGCCGTACGCGAGATGCGTGAGGAAACGGGATTGCAAGTACAAATCGAGCGCCTGTTAGCAGTCTATTCGTATGATCATTTGCACGTAACCTATCCCAATGGCGATCAGGTGAAAAATGTTGGCGCGCTTTTCCGCAGCCGCGTGCTGGCCGGCGATCCCACTCTTGATCATCACGAGGTAGAAGAAATGGCCTGGTTAGACCCGGACGACGTCTTGCCTCTGGTTTCACCGGCGCAGCACCCTTATTACACGGCCGTATTAAATTGTTTGCAATCCGGGCATATTGTCTGGTAACAGGAAATCATGATTTCGCTTCGACGCCGCATACTCAATTTGGTTGTTTTTGTGTCTGTTTTGTTGGCGCTGGGCACATTCGGCTATATGCTGATTGAGCGCTGGACATTTGCCGATGCCTTGTTTATGACGGCTATTACGCTTTCGACCGTGGGCTTTGGTGAGGTGCAGCCGTTGTCCAACGACGGGCGCATCTTTACGATCATTCTAATTATGCTCGGCGTAGGCGTTATAGCATACAGCTTTAGCACATTTGGAGAATATTTGCTGACGGCGAGTCTGGGGGGGCAATTTCGAAAACGACAACAGGTGCGTATGATTAAAAAATTGAAAAACCATGTCATCATATGTGGATACGGCCGTGTCAGCCAAAGCGCGGCGTCCACCCTACGCGACAACGATCGCCAGATTGTGATTGTTGACAAGGATCCAACGCTTGTCGAAGCTGCACAGGCCAACGGATTTTACGCCATAGTCGGTGACGTTTCGTCTGACGACGTGCTGCGCGAAGCCGGTCTGGAGCGCGCCGTAGGGGTCATCGTTTGCACCGGAGAGGATTCGCTCAACTTGTTCATTGTGCTCTCGGCGCGGACCTTAAACCCCAACGTTTACATCGTGGCGCGCGCCACCAATGCGGAAAATGAGTACAAAATGGTTCGCGCCGGCGCCAATCGGGTCGTTTCCCCTTACAGCATTGGTGGAAAACATATGGCCAATATTATGATCCGGCCGCAAGTGACCGATTTCTTCGACGTGGTAACCCTGCAGGGCGGCCAGGAATTGTGGCTTGAAGAGCTGGTGATTGAGGAAAATTCAGCGTTGATTGGCCAGACGGTGGGTCAGGCTAACGTGCGCCGCCGCACCGGCGTGACTTTGGTAGGCGTCATGTCCAAAGCGACCGGACAGACGATTGTTCCCAACGCCGGGACGCCCCTGGAAATTGGTGATGAACTCATCGTGTTAGGGACGCGTGAACAACTTGCCGCCTTGGGCGAATTAACCTGAGGTCTTTTTAATCCGTTTGATTTTGACAGTTTGCGGTAGGCCGTAACATATTGACAATTAACGTGGAGTTGGTACAATCTCGCCCACATTAAGTCTGGATGTGATTTCTGGCCGAAGTGGCGAAACCGGCAGACGCGCTACGTTCAGGGCGTAGTGGGCATTACGCCCGTGTGGGTTCGAATCCCACCTTCGGCATACCTTCAAGCTCAGGCAGCTAGTCTGGGCTTTTTTTTTGCCAAAAAGGCGCAAGATGGGCAGGTTTTAGGTTTGAGAAATCTTGCACAAAATGTATAATGGTGACGCTAAAAGACCATAACCTTTATTTTGAGGAAGAGGAAATATGCTAACTTTCGTAGTTGCCGCAATAGTTGTTATCCTGACGCTTATCTTTGGCGGTTTACTTGCCTTTTTGACATCGCGTTTAGATTCCACCGTCGTAAAAACCAAAGAAAACATTGAAAATGAGGAAAAGGCTGTCAGACCGGCGACGACACTGGGATATCCCATCAACGCTACCGTTGCCCCGCAAGAGCAGGTGCAGGAAGCGCGGCTGCTGGCTGCGAAACAGGCCGCTGGACTCCGGCGAGGGGCTAATAAACCTGTAGGGCGTAAAAACACGAACGATTCACCCCTGGCTACCGCGAGCAAGGGTGTGGATGCAGATCCATGGACTGCTGCGAAAATTGCCCAGTTTCATGGCTGGGATGGCGCGCGGACCGGTATTCCGGCCGGCGGTGTACCCGCGGGCGGTGCGCCGGTAGCGGCTGCTGCGGCTCCTGCGGCTGGCGGCCAGATTACGCTGATTCCCGGTAAAGATTATCCCTATATTGAAATCACTGATGCTATGTCGCCTGATGAGAAACGCAAGGCGCGCATTGCCAACTCAAAGGCTAAATCAGCGGCAATGAAAGCGGCGAAGGCTGCCGGCGTTCCTGCTGCGGCCGTTACGGCTGCCCCTGTTGGGGCAGCGGCGCCTGTTGCAGCGGCTGCTCCGGTTGCCTTGGATATTGAGCCTCCGAAATTAATTCCAATCACTGCTGATATGTCGCCCGATGATACGCGTAAGGCGCGTATTGCTAATTCCAAAGCGAAATCCCAGTTTAATAAAGCATTGAAAGCGGCAGGCGTCGATCCGAAGACGGTTGAATTAACCGATGAAGGTGAAATTATTTGGCCTCAAGGCGCACCCCCGGCGGCGGCCGCGCCCGCTGTGCCTGCTGCGGCGGCAGCGCCTGTAGCGGCGGTTGGCGGCCCGATTGATCTGGCGGCCTTAGGCATTGAGCCGCCGCAGATGGTCCCAATCACGGATGATATGCCGCCGGACGAGGTGCGTAAGGCGCGGATCAATAATTCCAAGGCTAAATCCGCTTTTAATAAGTCGTTGAAGGCGGCCGGCGTGGATCCCAAGATGGTAGAGGTTGATGACAGCGGCAATGTCACAATCCAGAGCGGCGCTGCTGCGGCTGCGCCGGCCGCTCAACCGGCTGCGGCGCCTGTACCAGAAACCGTTTCCGCAGCGGCAGCGCCGGCACCAACTGCCGGCGGGAGCGTCGATTTGGCGGCTTTAGGTATTGAACCGCCTGAATTAACCGAAATCAGGGATGATATGTCGCCGGACGAAATTCGTCAGGCCCGGATTGCTAATTCCAAAGCAAAATCCGCGTTTAACAAACAGTTGAAAGCAGCCGGAATTGACCCCAAGAGCGTCGATTTATAAGCTTTCCTAACAGTGATTTAAAACGGCCGTTTCCACTCCGGAAACGGCCGTTTTTTGATCTTCCAGTGCGCGAACCCTGCCATTTTATGCAATTCAAAGATTTCAGGTGTAGAATTTTCTCTTATGGCGCCGGCGCAGACTGAGCTATATTGTCGCTATTAGCTGTGCCCGTACATCCCATGTGTTACAATCATGCGGATTCATTGAAGGTGTAGAATGGCAAGAGCATTGGTGGATGTTCGCATCCTGCAAAGAGAATATCTATTGGCAATCAGTCGGGCGCTGACGGCCGAATTAGACCTCTATGATTTACTACGCCTGATTTTGCGATCGGCCGTGGATTTAGTCGCCGGTCAGGCAGGCATGATTACGCTGGTTGACCCCGATGGCGTCACCTTTCGTCTGGCGGCAGTCATTGGTATTCCGGCGCACCAGGTGGATCATTTTGCGCCGCTGCTGCGCGATTTGCCCTATACCGAAGAAAGTGAGCGGGAAACGATTCCCGAAATGATGCGCCGCTTGGAACAGGTATCTGACACCTCCAATCTGAACTTTACGCAGGTGATCCGTTTACCGATGAACAGCGGCGGCAAGATTATTGGCTTAATCTATATTTTTCAATCAGGTAACTATTATTTTGCCAACGATGCGCCCAATCTTTTACGTAGTTTTGCTGAACAGGCCGCCATTGCTGTTAAAAATGCGCGCCTATATGAGCAGGTGAACAAGGAAAAACAACGACTTGATGCCATCCTCGAAGGCAGTGCGGATGGCGTCATGATTTTGGATCGAACCTTGCGGATTACTGTTTTCAACCAATCGTTGAGTAATATGACCGGCTGGCCGGCTTCAGAAGCGATTGGCAGGATGCATGATGAGGTCATAAATTGGGTAAGATTGAAAACAGACCTGGATTTGCACGCAGCAATTGAAAACGGTTGGCCGCTGCCGGGTGGGGCGCATTTACATGTTGAAGGGGATATTAAGTGTTATCAGAGCCGTTGTGTTCAAGGACGGGATACGCTCAGCCTGGGTATTACGTACGCGCCGTTGCAGGATGAAAACGGCCGTTTAACCGACATCATTGCCAATGTGCGCGACCTCACCCGCTATCGGGAAGAGGAGGAACTGCAGAAAACCTTTCTTGGGGTTGTCAGCCATGAGCTGAAGACGCCCGTATCGATTATCAAAGGGTATGCGGGAACGCTGCGCCGTCAAGATGCCAATTGGTCGCCGGAAGTGTTGGACGAATCTTTGCAGGTTATTGAAGAAGAGGCCGATAATCTCACGGTTCTGATTGACAGCTTGTTGGAAGTATCGCGCTTACAGGCCGGCACTTTTCGGTTGGAAATTAGCAACGATGTCTTTTTGCCTACGCTCGCGGCTAATGTCGCGCGGAAGTTTGGCCACCAGTCAAGTAAACACACGCTGTCACTCATTTTCGATCCGCAGTTTCCAACAATTTTTGGAGACGAACGGCGTCTGACGCAGGTGTTGAATAATCTGGTGAGCAATGCCATTAAATATTCAACAAACGGTGGGAAAATAATCATTGAAGGTCAGGTGCATCCGGAACATGTTACGATTTCTGTACGGGACAATGGAATTGGGATTCCGGCGCATGAACAGGGGCGTATTTTCCAGAAATTTTCACGCCTGGATAACGCCCTGAGTCGTAAAACGGAAGGCACTGGCCTGGGATTGTTTTTATCAAAAGCGATTATTGAAGCCCACAACGGCCGTATCTGGTTTCACAATAACAGCGATTTTGAACCGAATGCGCCCGGCTCTACATTCACATTTTCATTACCAAAAAATTAAGCAGTTGGCTTTTCGTGGAAGCAGTTCCGCGCAACTGTGCTAGGAGAAATAATGCAAACACAAATTGCCTGCCCGCAGTGTAGGACAACTTATATGGCTGATGTACATCAAATTATTGACGTTGGACAGCAGCCAGAATTAAAACAAATGCTGCTTGCCGGACAGTTGAACGTGGCGGTGTGCCCATCGTGTGGCGCCGCAGGACAAATGTCGACCGCAATGATTTATCATGATCCTGCCCATGAACTTTTTATGGTTTATGTTCCTCCGGAACTCAATTTGGATCAGATGCAGCGTGAGCAGTACATAGGCCAGATGACGCGGCGGATCATGGATGCAACGCCGGCCGAGAAACGGCGCGCTTACATGTTTCAGCCGCAGCAAGTTTTAAGTATGCAGAGTTTTATGGAGAATGTGCTGGAAACCGAAGGCATTACCAAAGAAATGATTGCCCGGCAGCAAAAACAGGCTGAACTGCTAAATACTCTGGCCAAAGCGGATCAGGATGTGCAAGATTACTTAATCAAAGAGCGCAGTTCTGAAATTGATGAAACATTTTTTGCTATGCTGCGGCAGTATGTTGAAACTGCCCAACAAATGAATGACAATGCCAGCTTAATCCCATTGTTGAACTTACAGGCGAAGTTGATGACGGAAACGGCCGTTGGCCGGGAAATCGAAAAGCGGCAGGTTGCGCTGCACCGGCTCAGTCAGGATGCTAAAAAAGAAGGCGGCCTGACGCCCCTGCTCTTGCTGCGTCATGTGCTGCTTAACCAGGAAGATATGCAAGCGGTGCGGACAATTGTCCAGGCCGGCATTCAGGCTATGAATTATGAGTTCTTTTCAGGTTTAACGGCCGAAATCGAAAAGCAGCAGTTAGCCAATCAGCCACAAGTAGTTGCCCGTCTGACAAAAATTCGCCAGGAACTGCTCGACCTTCAGAGAGATATGCAGGCGCAAACCCAACAGGTTTTGCAAAAAGCACAAGGGGTACTGGATACGCTCCTGGCTGCAAACGATCTGGATGCCGCGCTGCGCGCCAATGCCAACCATATCGACGATGCCTTTATGTATTTATTGCAGGCGGAGATGGACCAGGCCGCGCAAAATGGCGACTCGACCCGGTACCAGGCCTTAGAAAATATCAACGACACGCTGCTAAAACAGATTGAAGGCTCGGCCCCGCCTGAAATTCAATTAATTAATAATTTGGTGCGCACGGAGAGCGAGGCGGAACAACGCCGTCTGCTTGATGAAAACCAGGATTTATTAGGACCTGAATTATTGGAAGTGATGGATTTGCTGCAAGATCAGGTAAAAAATTCAGGACAGCCGGAATTAGGTGCGCGACTCGCTGCGTTGAAGGCAATGATCCAGGTTCGGGTATAAGTATGGCGGCGGGTTTCACACCCGCCGCTACATGGGTTTGTTGTCGAGACGGAATCCATGTCCGCGCACGGTGACAACAAAGTTGCTGTCATCCAATTCGGCCAGCCGATCCCGCAAACGGCGTACAAGCGCATCGATTGCCTGTTCTGATACACCAATACCTTCAGTGCCGGGCCAGACAACCTCTACAATTTCATCGCGGCTGCACACGGCGCCTTCCGATTCATATAACATTTGCAGCAAACGGAACTGCGCCAGGGAAAGTGGAGGGGATAACTCCTTACCATTTACAAATACGGCGCGCCGGGATTCATCAATTTCCAGTGGTTTTTCCGGGCGCGGCGGGTCAAATGTGAGGGGCATTGTTGCGCCGGTTCCAATAAAGAAAAGCTTCACGGCCAATGCGATTTGAATTTCATCCCCGTCTTGCAGCGGAACTTTGCCATGGACGGGACGGCCGTTTAGATGCGTGCCGTTTTTGCTGTCCAAATCTTCCAGAATATAACGATCATCGCCGCGTAAAATTTGCACATGATGGCGCGACACCTGACGTTCCGGCAAAACAATGTCGCTGTCGCCGCCGCGACCAATAATGAATTTCTCTTTTTCAACGACCCAACGCTGCCCTTTTAATTCCCCTTCTCGCATTATTAAAACAGGTTTTTCATCCATAGTTCATATCCATATTTGTCTATAAGACACACCAAAGCAGTTTCTGTTATAATCATATCCAATGTTAGTTGCACACAGAAGCGATACTATTTTACGCGATCGTTACCGACTCACCAACATTGTTGGGCAGGGGGGCATGGGAAATGTTTACCGTGCAGAAGATTTGCGTCTTCCTGGGCGATTATGCGCCATCAAGGAAGTACCGCCTGATCCAGCAGCCACACCCGCCATGCGCGCCCAGGCGCACGGCCAATTTTTAAAAGAAGCCAGTATTCTGGCCCGACTGGATCACCCTAATTTGCCCAAAGTATCTGACTTTTTTACGGAAGATGGTCATGATTTCCTGGTCATGGATTATGTACCGGGTAATGATTTGCAGCAATTGTTGGACGAAAGCCGTGCAAACAATCGTATGCTCAGCGAACCAACGGTATTAGCCTGGGCCGAACAAATTATCGATGCATTGGCTTATCTCCATCGCCAGGACACGCCTGTGCTGCACCGGGATATTAAACCATCCAATATAAAATTAACGCCTGATAACCGCATTAAACTGGTAGATTTCGGTCTTGTCAAGCAATTGGCGCCTGATGATAACCGTACAATTACCGTTGTACAAGGTCGCGGTACTGTTTTATACACGCCCTTAGAACAATATGGCGGTGAGGACGGCCATACAGATGCGCGTACAGATATTTATGCTCTGGGCGCTACCTTGTATTATTTATTGACCGATTATCCGCCGCCGGATGCCAAGACGCGTTTTTTGGATCCACGCGCTTTGCAACCACCGCGTAAACGCAATACGGCCGTTTCCCGCCATGTTTCTGATGCCATTATGTGGGCAATGGAAATGCATCCTGATAACAGGCCCGCTTCGGTCAGTCAATTTTGGGATGGACTGATGGGACGCGTTTCACGTCCTTTGACAAGAGATGCAGATACGGCCGTCGCCGTCCTTGAAAATGCCATTCAAGCGAACTGGGTCCCCTTCATTATTGCCCTTGTCCTATTTTTCGCAGCCATTTTGATGACCATCATTTGATCGCCGCCCATGATGCAATGTCCAAAATGTCGATCCTCTGAGAAACAGATTAAAGATGGCTTCACGGCAGCGTGCAGCCAGCGTTACCGCTGCAAAATTTGTGGCTGTCGTTATACACCCGAGCCGGGTGAACGCGGATATGACGAGGAAATTCGCCATCAAGCCCTGACATTACACTTGCAAGGGATCAGCTTGCGCGAAATTGGCGACTTGCTCAGCGTTCACCACCAGACCGTGGCCAATTGGATCAATGCTTACGCCAACCACATGCCTCCCGATTTACCGCCCAGTATTTTGGAAATCGCCATTCTAGATGGATTTTATACCCCCAATCCCAAACGCCGTCCGCGAAAGCCCCGGCAGGGCAAAACTGGCTAACACCACTTAATTAGACAACGGGTTGACAGGCCCATTGTTGCCCGGTATAGTTTCACCACGCAGATTAATCAACAAAGTTCAATCAATCCACTGCGCACAGAAGTTTCGATTCAAGCCCACGAATCGTGGACAAAATTTTTTAGGAGAGTGTCAATGTCTAGTGTAACTTACCGTCATATTTTCAAGCGTTTCGGCGATGTTGAAGTAATCAAAGACTTTAACCTGGAAGTCGCCGACAAAGAATTTGTTGTTTTCGTTGGCCCATCTGGCTGCGGCAAATCAACCAACCTGCGAATGCTGGCTGGTTTGGAGGAAATTAGCGAGGGTGAAATTCTCATTGGTGACCGCGTTGTCAACGACGTGCCTCCCAAAGACCGTGACATCGCGATGGTATTCCAATCCTACGCGCTTTATCCCCACATGAGCGTCTATGACAACATGGCCTTCGGTCTTAAATTGCGCAAAACTCCTAAGAGTGAAATCGACCGCCGTGTAAAAGAAGCAGCCGACATTTTAGGTTTGGCCAGTCTGCTCGAACGTAAACCCAAGGCGCTATCTGGCGGTCAGCGCCAGCGTGTGGCTGTGGGACGCGCCATTGTGCGTGAGCCGAAAGTCTTTCTCATGGATGAACCGCTTTCAAACCTGGATGCCAAGCTGCGCGTGACTGCTCGCGCCGAAATTAGCAAGTTGCACCAACGTTTGGGTACCACTTTCATCTATGTGACCCATGACCAGGTCGAGGCTATGACAATGGGTGATCGTATTGCGGTATTGGCAGACGGCATTTTGCAGCAGGCTGACAGCCCGCGTAACCTCTACAATACGCCCAATAACATATTTGTAGCCGGATTCATTGGCAGCCCCAGCATGAATTTCTTCAATGGCACTATGGTTTCGGAAGAAGGCAAGCTGTTTGTTGACACCGGTGATTTCCGCGTCCATCTTCCCGCAGACCGCAAGAATATTTATTCCGACTATGTCGGTAAGGAAGTGGTCTTGGGTTCACGCCCTGAACACATTCATGCCCCGGCCTATGCGCCGCCGAACATTGATGCGGCGCCTATTAAAGGTACGGTTGATGTGGTCGAGCTGCTGGGCGCTGAACTGCATTTGTATGTCACTTCGGGCAAGAGCATCTATGTAGCGACGGTTGACCCGCGTATGGATGTCCACGCCGGTAACGAGATTGATTTGGTGATGGATATGAACGCTTCCCATCTGTTTGATAAGAACACAGAACGGGCCATCCGCTAGATTACCTTTTTAAAGTAGTTGGCCGCTGCTCATCGAGTGGCGGCCTTTTTTTTGTGATATGCTGCCGCAAGCACACTATCAGATTGGCGAAAACTTTCCCTTGCAATTTGCATGGCGGCTGCCAGATGGGGATTATATTCGCGCGGTTTTTGAGGCTGAAGTTGTTGATCTTGTGCCTAATGCGGATAAGTATATTGTGAAGCTGAATCGGCTGGCGGCCGGGCGGCAAGAGGATGCTGAAGGCGGCTTACGCGACCGCGACGCTTATGCGCGTAATTATTGGGCGCTGGTTGGCGGCTTAGTGGGGCGTAAAATAACCATTGCGTATGAAGCGGATGACAGCCGCGCCGTCCATATGCGACTGGAAACATTGACGGGAGAACATAACTTTTTTACCCGTTACGAAGATGCAGAGGTTATCGCCCAGGGTTTGATAGCGGCAGCCAAGCGTCGAGATGCAGAGAGCCATCAATAGCCGAAAACTCGCCGCCAGAGGTCAGTTTCCAGTAAATTATCGGGATCACAACGCTTCTTGAGTTTTTTGAACTGGTTGATTGTTTCTAACCCCAAATAAGCTTCGGCGACGGAGGGGCGCAGCGTACTATCTTTGGCGAAGTAGAAACGGCCGTTTGCCGCCAACACGATCTCGTCCAATTCTCGCGCCAAAACAGCCACCCGCGACCGCCGTTGATCGGTAATGCGAAAATCCATTGCCAATGAGTAGCCGTCTAAACCATGCGTCATCAAAAAATCATCCGGTCGATGCCGCTTGAAGACGGTTAGATAATTAACCACGTTTCTTTTTTGGCACAGACGTAGAATCTCCCCAAAGGCGTCTTGGGCGGTATCCTTCGGAATGAACGGCTGGTATTGAATCAGACCGCCGGAGCCGTAAGCGTTTTTCCAATCCGGCACATAATCAAGCAGAAAATGGAAACCGGCGTGCCCTTGCCGGTAGCTTTTAGCCCCGCCCAGACGTCCGGCCAGGAATTTCCCGGTATTGATCAAGGTTGTGCCGGGATCATTCATAAACGGCCGCATACCCAGCCAGATGATGGATTTGGGCGCTACACCAAACATATTGGGCGGCAAATGCTGGTTTTCCAGGCGTAGGGTTTGCTGTGGCTGCGGGTCCGCGCCCGGCGGCAAATAATTGGCGCGATGAACATCTCCCCGACCGAGGGATTTGCCTTTGGCGAATGCATCGATCCAGCCCACGATGTAATCTGACTGCGCCATGTTTTTTTCAAAGTAATTAAACATGTCGGCGAGATTTGCCTGCGCCTGGGTATGGATATCAAGCTGCCCGGAGTAAATACGCTTCATTTGCATGGTAACGGCCGTAAACACCCCCAACATGCCAAATCCGCCAATTGCTGCGAAAAACAGATCCTCGTTTTCGCTACGGCTGCACGTGATAATTTCGCCGGAAGGCAGCAGCAGGTCGAATTCAAGAATATGGTCGCCAATCGGACCAACCTGCCAGGCGTTTTTGCCATGCACATTCATTGCGGCGCAGCCGCCGACGGTTGTTTGACTCGTTCCGGTCACAACCGGCGGCCACCAGCCGTCTTCAATGATGTACTGCCAAAGTTGTGAAAAAGTCACGCCCGGTTCGGTGATGACGCGGCCGTTTTCCGGGTTCCAGCTCAAAATGCGGTTCATGCGGCGCAAATCCAGCAAAATATTTTCAGCGTTCATGGCCGCATCGCCATAGCTGTTGCCGCCGCCGCGTAATCCCACGGAACGGCCGTGCTGCCGCGCCAGACTAAAAACCGCCTGGACGCCCTCAATGGTTGTCGGGCGGTACACATAGCTCAGACTTTCATTCGCCCCGCCCCAGGATGTAACCCGCTCCAAACGCTCCCCTGGCAGCGCGCGATTTTCTATCTTTTTATGGTGGTTATTACCCGCTTGATGCACATGCGTTTCTTTTAACATAATTTTTGGTCCTAAAATCTCAGACGCTTAAAAATTACAGACGGAATATGGCGAATAACTAACCCCACCAGTTCCCAGCGCCGTGGCACATAAATCGTCTGCTGTTTTTTCTGCACGGCGCGCATAATTTCGGCGGCGGCCTCTTGCGGTGTGATCACCCAAAAGGTCTTGGGCGCATTCTCCAGCAGTTTGGTATCCACAAAGCCGGGTTTAATCGTTGTCACGGTCACGCCGCGATTGGCCAGGCGGTTACGCAGCGCTTCCAGATATGTATTTAACGCTGCTTTGCTGGTGTTATACACCGGCGCGCCCACGCGCCCGCGGTCACCGGCAATGGAACTGACGCCCACGATTTGCCCGCCGCGCCCGCGTTCAAAACGTAACGCCGCCTGGTTCAGCCACGCAATGGCGCCCAAAAGATTGGTTTGAATCATGGCGGCGTCTTTTTCAAAGTTATATTCATTGGCGGCAACGACCGGTTGGACGCCGGCCACATACACAATCAAATCTAATCCGCCCAGCTCGCGCACAATCTGCTGGAAAAGCGTCGGGACGGCGTCAAAATCAGTCACATCATGCGGGTATTCGAAAACCTGCTGTACGTTGCTGGGCATACGCGCATTAATTGCTGCAGATAATTCATTAAGTTTATCCGTGCGCCGCGCCAATGCAGCCACGAGATAGCCGTTTTGGGCCAATTGCTGCGTAAGCGCCGCCCCAATGCCTGAGGAAGCCCCCACGACGATCGCGCGTTTTTTGGGTTCTAAAGGTCGATTTACGATTTGCTGTTGGGTCATATTACTTTTTTTTCTTTGGTTGCCGCAGGTAGATTGGGTTGCTAAAAATCCAGCCGCGCTCTTTACCCTCGAAGGGAATATAACATTCTACGCGGTAGGCGCCGGCTTCAACAGGAATATGCGTGAGCGATGTTTCATTGTCAATCGCAGCGACGACTTCGCCATGCCGGATCATGCGAATGTTAGCGCGCGCCGGGGCAATGACCTGTAAGGTTGCTCCGGCATCCATTTTGATTTCCTGTCCCATAATGCCTTTGGTACGACCTTTGCCGGAAAAACGAAATCCTTTGGTTTGGTGCGCCATATCATAACCGACCCATGCGTTGCCCTGGCCGATGGCATTGAGGATTTGTTTTTTATCCTGCGCCGCGTCGCCGCTGAGCGGCTCGTCGGTCAGAATATGGGTGTTGACGGCGCGAAACAGGAATTCGTAGGGGTAAATTTCGCGCTTGAGCGGGCCTGCGCTCATGGGTGTGCCGTGGGCGTCGCTGTTGCCGATGGCGGCGATGCGTTTACCCTCGGCGAGCAGATTGTCCCATAGCGCCAGCGTTTCCGGTTCGGGGCCGCTGACGTGTTTTTCAGGGTTCAAGGCCAGGCGAATAGCGGCGATCCAGCCGGGCAATTTATGCTGCCACCACAGCCCGCCGAGTTCTTCGGCCAGCCTGTTTTTAACGCAGGACATATAGTTCCAGATTTCCAGGCCGGTGAAGCCGTCGATTTCCCAATCATGCCACCCGAGGTTGGCTTCGCCCACGATCGGTAGATCCATCTCATGCGGGTGGGCCAGGAAGCCGTATCCGCCGGCGGCCAGGGTCTCGTTGATTAATTTTTGAGGGTTGGCGGCGAAGGAAAACAGCTCTTTTTCGGCGCCGAATGCCAGAAAATGACTGGCCTGCGGTTGTCGTCGCACGTTGTGGACTTCTTCACCGGTTAAGAGTAAAACACGGCCGTTTCCGTTTTCATAATACCCCTCAACCCCGTCAACCCAAATATTGTGATCGGTGACAATCACAAAATCGAGACCCGCATTGATCGCGTCTGCGGCAATTTCGGCGTGGTATTTTTCCCCGTCCGAGTAGGGGGTGTGCATGTGGCAGTTGCCGGCATATTCGTGCATGGATTTTAAGGCTTTGTAGCGGTTTGCAAACAGGGTGCGTCAGACCGATGACGGAAGAGTGAAGAGGATCATTTGTCTTCCGTCTTCGGTCGTTTCTTATTCAGCTTGCTCTTCAGCCGCGGGCGGCGGCGCATAACCTGGCGTGGATTGGACAATCCAGACTTCGTATCCATTTGTGCTGAAGTCAAGATGTTGATCCTCCCACAAATCTTTTTCGTCACCTTTGTGGATGATATAACTCAGACCTTCCGCATTCTCTGCTACGGGCACCTCAAAATAAATGCCAAAATCATCTGATCCGCTGGGCGGCAGGTGCGCATCCCAATCGACGCTGCCTTCATAACCGATCCAGACGTGTAATCCCCAGCCTTCATAATCACCTTCATGGCGCTGATAATGGAGTACCGCCTGCGGAGCGCTGCTTTCATCCGCGTCTGTTTCTACAACTTCCACATCTTCTTCAACAGCCTCATCACCCTGATCGACCGCCTCTAACTCATCTACCGCGTCCGCCGGCACGTTATAGCTGGCGACTTCGCCACCCAAATAGCCAAGTTTATCTTTGGTTGAATCGAGTTCGTAATCATCTGCCATCACAGCCAGCGCCGCGCCGCCTTCCTTCAGATGTTCCTCAAGCCGTTCTTTGTCTTTGTCATCCATGCCGAGGCGCTTATGGAACAGTGAACCGGCGATTGAACCGGCTGCCAGACCGACCACGGCGCCCCCAATGAGACCAATCCCGCCCGTCAAAATACCGGCGACGGCCCCGATCGCAGTACCCCACTTGGCGCCTTTGCCGGCGGCGCGGTCGCCAAAATTATGCGTTTTGAGTTTGCCTTTTTTGTTCATTGTGATAATGGCAAGTTCATGGAATTTAATATTTTGCAGCTCTTTATCCCATTCTATTAAGCTGTCAGCAGCTTCTTTTGCCGCATCTTCGTTAGGAAAATAAGCAATAATCAGGTGATCATTTTTTTTGTCCGCCATTTGAAACTCCTATTAATTGTTTTATTTTGTGTTCTGATTGAAAACAATTTGCAGATATTGATTGGTAACGCCCATATTATTCAACCAGATTGAACGGGTGTCAACTTCCCCCGCCGTTAGATTAGGTAAACCACAGAAAGTTATATAAAAACAAAAGCCTTGGCAAGCTGTGGTTTCCTCGAGGAATTCACAAAAACTTCCGCTGATCTTTATTCAAAAAGTTTTTGTGAATTACCTAAAACATGGATGCAAAAATTCATGTAGGTTAAATTTTTGGATCTATACAAGCTTGGGAATTGCCTTAACCTGTAATTATCCAATTTGAGATTGACTTAATTCGGCCACGTAGGGCAAAGTGCGGTATTTGTCGGCGTAGTCCAGGCCATACCCAACTACCCACACGTCAGGAATTTCAAACCCGAGATAATCAACCGGGACATCCAACTGCGTGCGGGTTTTGCGCACGAAAACGCAAGTGCGCAGCGACGCAGGTCGCCGGCTGGAAAGGGTTTCGTATAGATAATGGAGCGTGTTGCCGGTGTCGACAATATCTTCAACGATGATGACGTGTTCGTTGGCAATCGGTTCGCGCAGGTCGAGAATGAGCCGCACTTCACCGGCGCGCGCGCCCCGCATACCATAGCTGGAAACAGCCATAAAGTCGACGGTATGTGGTTTTTGCAGGCTGCGCACCAGGTCTGATAAAAATATAAAAGCGCCTTTGAGGATGCCAATCAGGTAGATACGTTTTGCAGAGGCATAATCGCGATCAATCTGGGCTGCCAATTCTTGGATGCGCGCCTGAATGACGGCTTCATCAAGGATAATACGTTCAAAATCAGATTTTTGCATGTTCATTTGTCTCCCACCTAGAATATTTTGGGATGTTGTCGATGCTGTTAGAATTGATGATTGGATTATAATGCAAAATGAAGTTGGAAGGAAAAAGATGAAATTTGGCGTTTTTGTACCCAATGTATATGAGTTTGGTAATCCCGCGCGGCTTTTGCTCCTTATGGAGAAGAAACTGATGCACGCATCCGGGCGCAAAAACTGGACGAAGGACTGGCCATCATCACGCAGTTGTGGTCGGGAGAGCCGCTGGATTTTGTGGGTGCGCAGTTTGAAGTGCACACTGCGTTTCCGTTTTTGCCACGGCCGTATCAGCAGCCGCGTATTCCTATTTGGACAGCGGGTCAATGGCCAAACAAACGGCCGTTTCGCCGTACTACGAATAGCTTCCTGTGACCAACGCCAACGAAATGATGATCACACAAACCAAACAAAACATGGCTGCCCCAAAAAGAATCACAGCCAGCAGCAGACCCCGGCTTTTACGCGCCAATAAAGCTGTGAATTCGGCTCCCATGTTGTCAGGATCATTGATTGTAACCATATTGGGGCGCGGTATGACGACATACAACCCGCATCCCAAAGCCGCAAAAAGACCCACAACGCCCAGCCCGCTCAGCCATTGAATACCCGACCACTGCATGTAGGCGGGCAATGTATCTTCTGTCAGAGCCATCAAGCCTAAAAGCACGCCCAACAAGGTGGTGCAAAGGGTGATGATCTGGCGTGCGGCCGTTTCCAGATTGGCGGCGGATTGGACATGCTGCTGCGCAAACCATTCCGCCAACGCCGCCTGCTGCGGTGTTTCGCGTTCAGTTGGCAATGTCGGATAAGCATTAGAATTAATTTCAGTCATGTTTTATTTTTACTCAACCCAGGCCCTGGGAACGATGACGATGACGCCTTTGTCACAGTTGGGACAAATGACCCGGCGCCTAACCGTTTCTTCTTTGCCCATAAAAACAATTGCCTCGGCTGCCTTGAGGGTTTCAATGGATTCAAGCCATGTGTGCCCACAATTTTTGCACGTCAGGTTAACCTTTTCAGGTATGGTCATACAATCCTCCCAATAATTAATTTCAAACCGACCAACCCAGCATGGTAGGGGCGGGACAGGCGGGTAGCGGAGAATGCCATGCAGAACGGCCGTTTCACCCGCCAGTCTCGCCCAAAAACCAACGCCAAACCCGGGCGAGACGGCGCGGAGAAAACACCGTCTGTTTCCCGCGGGCGCCAATCCGCGCCGTCCCACCTCTACGGATGGTATGTCATTTTGGCCAACAAGACCTCCAAATTTTCACGATCCTCTGCCCACCGGACCGGATTGTTACGGATATATTCCTTTGTGGCGTGCAATTCCTGTTCAGTGCGAATGATACGTTCATAATAACCACGCTGCCATACCTTTTCACCTGGCGTGTGGCGTATTTGATTGATGCGCTTCGTCACGGCCGTTTTATATCGTCCTACCACCACACCCAACGATCCAGCCGCTGCGTTTTGGAATGGATTGGATGGTTGCGACAACGGCCGTTTACCACCTTCTCCTGCCGGAAAATCGGTAAATTCAAAAATGACATGCGCATGGTTGGGCATCACCATCCATTCATCCAGCGCCACATGCTGCGCGTGTGGCTGCTGCGGTATGTGTTGCAGGGCGTTGACTGCGATGTCAAAATAAACTTCATTTTCAAACAAATATTCGTGTTGATAAGTGCAAATCGTCACGAAATAAAACCCCGGCGTCCGATAATCCCAACCCGGCAGGCGGATGGACCTTCGATGGTGTTTATGTGGATCAAAATGATTCATCAAACCAAAACCCAATTTCCCGTTCTCATTAACCGACCAACCCACCATGGTAGGGGCGGGACAGGCGGGTAGCGGGATTTGCCATGCAGAACGGATTAATCACCCGCCTGTCTCGCCCAAAAACCGACCAACCCACCATGGTAGGGGCGGGACAGGCGGGCAGCGGGGTATGCCATGTAGAACGGAATAATCACCCGCCTGTCTCGCCCAAAAACCAACGCCAAACCCGGGCGAGACGGCGCGGGGAAAACGCCGTCTGTTTCCCGCGGGCGCCAATCCGCGCCGTCCCGCCCCTACGAAAAACCGACTGTGAACCGGGCGAGACGGCGCGGGGAAAATGCCGTCTGTTTCCCGCGGGCGCCAATCCGCGCCGTCCCGCCCCTACGAAAAACCGACTGTGAACCGGGCGAGACGGCGCGGGGAAAATGCCGTCCGTTTCCCGCGGGCGCCAATCCGCGCCGTCCCGCCCCTACGAAAAACCGACTGTGAACCGGGCGAGACGGCGCGGGGAAAATGCCGTCCGTTTCCCGCGGGCGCCAATCCGCGCCGTCCCGCCCCTACGAAAAACCGACTGTGTGAGGTAGACCTGCGCCATATTTGACAGCGAGGCGGCCTTGCCCTGGATGTCGCCGATTTGCTCCTAAAGACGCCAGGGATTCTTGATAGAGGGCGAGGGCTGTGTCCAAATCGCCGCGCGTGAGGTAGACCTGCGCCATCTGATGCAGCGAGGCGGCCTTGCCCTGGATGTCGCCGATTTGCTCATCTGACCGCCAGGGATTCTTGATAGAGGGCGAGGGCTGTGTCCAAATCGCCGCGCGTCACTTCCAGGTTAGCGATTTCGTAGAGCAGGCTGCTGCGCGACGCTGCGCCATTCGTCGTCGGGCGGGTTGGCGGTTTCCGGAAGAACGGCCGTCAGCAGGTCATAAGCATCCTGTGTGCGCCCAAAGGCGTTCATCAGCCAGCCCACGCGGCGCAAATGCCACAGCCGCTCTGTGCCCGTTAGCTGTTCCGCCGCCGCCGCCAGCGTATCCAGCGTGGGCTGCACCAGCCGCACCAGCGCCGTATTGCCCTCCTTGTGGACGTCGCCGTAGGCCATCCCGCTCATCCAGGCGGCGTAACGCCCAAAATCGCGCTCGCAGCGCGCTTTTTCCGCGGCCGTCAGGCGGCGCGCCGCTTCCTGCTGCACGGCGGGTT
Organism: uncultured Chloroflexia bacterium; assembly: GCA_963701435.1. Taxonomy (GTDB): domain Bacteria; phylum Chloroflexota; class Anaerolineae; order Promineifilales; family Promineifilaceae; genus JAACFF01. Next base: position 122,227 of record CAVPAL010000017.1, read on the forward strand.
GAAAGAACCAGGTAGCCGGTGTTTTGTCGCGGTAATACCCCTCAATCTCAATCAGGGAGCGGTCGACCAGCTCGCGCAGCAGCTTCCTGGTGGCCGCCAGCTCCTCATCTTTGTCGTCAAGCCGCCATAACATTGCCGCGCCCATGGCAAAGAAGGGGAAGGGAATCATGCTCAACCCCTTCAGCCGCGCCTGCCCCCCCTCGCTCAGCGCCAAAAAGCTGCGGTCAAAGGCCACCGCAAAGCTGAGGTGGTGGTCATCCAAACTTTTGCTGCGCGCGGCCTGCAGCTCCGCTTCCCAATTGTCCAAAAAGCGCTCCGCGGCCACATCCCCCTGGTCATATTCGCTGCCCAGCAGCATCACCGCCAGCGGGTGGCCGCGCGTCACGCGTCCTACTTCACGCGCCAGCTTTTGCACGGCCGCTTCTGCTTTTGTTTCCAGCGCGCGCGGGCTGCTGAGGTAAAAAAGCGCCGCCGCGGCCTGCTCCCCCACGCCCTGCAGCAGCTCATCTTTAGCGGGAAACACACGTTCCGCGCGCAAACCGGCCGGCTGGCGGCGGCTGGTCAGCAGCAGTTGGCCGCCGTTGGCGGCTATTTTGCTCAGTAAACCATGGATCGCCTTGCCTTCCGCATAGTGAGGGTGGTCGACTGCGTCGCCCGCCTGCTGCACGCTCTCGTAATTATCGACCAGCAGCAGCACGTCGCGCCCGCGCAGCGTGTCGAGAATCGTCTCTTCCTGCTGCGCGCGCGGCCGGTCGGCCAGCTCGTCCCCAATTAAAAGGCGCAGCAGTTCGCGCCGGAAGACGCCCGCGTCCACCTCCCCGGCGGCAAAGCTGACGCCAATCACGCCATCCAGGTAGCGCAGCGCAAAGCGGCGCGCGTAGGCCGCCGCCAGCGCCGTTTTGCCCATGCCGCCCGCGCCGATAATGGTGATCACTTTCTCGTTTTTGGGCCAGTTTGGCCAGGGCGTGCAGCTCAAAATTGCGCCCCACGAAGGGGTCGGGCAGCTGCACGGCGGTGGGCAGGCGGCAGCGGCGCGTGATGTCGAGCAGCGCGCGCGCCGGCCGCCCCGCCTCCAGCGGCAGGGGGCGGTCGCCGCCGCGCGCCGCGTAACCCACCGGCAGCCCGACCGCCTCGGCGTCGTTGATCAGCGCCAGGCGCGCGGCCAGCAGCGCCTTGCCCGGCGGCTGCCCGTTGAGCAAGCTCTGGTAAAGCGCCGCCGCCAGGTCATCGCTCAAATGGTCGGGAAAAAGCCCCTGCATGCCCACCGCCGCCGGCACGCCGCTCTCGACCAGGGCGCGCGTGAGACGGCCGTAGCCGCCGTCAATGTTTTGCCCCACGCGGCAGGCGCTGAGCAGCACCAGGCGCAGGTCGGCCAGGGCGGTGTAGCTGATCAGGTCATTGCCTAACAGCTTCCTGGGGCCGCCGTTTTCATCTTCCAAATGCAGGACGGGCTGCGGGCCGTGGTCGGTGTCGATCACATCGCCGTGGCAGGAGAGGTGCAGCAGGGCGCGATCCCCTCTGGCCAGCGCCATTTGCAGCGCCTCGGCGGTGGGGGCCAGCCGCTCGCCGCTGACCGCTTTGCCGCAGTCATCGAGCGCGCGGGCGATTTTGCGCATCTCCTGCAGGATGTCGAGGCGCTGCGTTTCACGCGCGTGTCCCTGCCTGTCCACCAGGGCGTCGGCGCCCAGCGCCAGCAGCCGCAGCGGGGCGGGGGTGTCGTCAAGGTTGGCGGCGCGGTCAACGAGCCGCAGCAGGCCAAAACGGTGTACCAGGAAGGTTTTGGGCGGGATGACGGCGCATTCCCAGGGCACGGCGTCGGCGGGGTCGTCGCGCGGGATGTCGAGGTAGAGCTGCCTTTCCCGGTCGGCTTGCAGCAGTTGCAGCAGGTCGTCGCCGCCCAGCGCCTGGTAGAGGGTGGGGCCGTCGAGAAAGGGTTCGGCCAGGATGGCGGCGCGCTTGGGCAAAACGGCCTCCGGGGTTTCGACGAGCAGGTTGTTTTGATGGCGCACCTGGATGTGGCCATTGTGGGTGGTGATGTGCAGGGTGAGTGACATAACAACTCCCGGCGGCGAACCGGGCGAGACGGCGTGGGGAAAACGCCGTCTGTTTCCGCGGGCGCCAATCCGCGCCGTCCCGCCCTACGAAAAACCGATTGTGAACCGGGCGAGACGGCGCGGGGAAAATGCCGTCTGTTTCCCGCGGGCGCCAATCCGCGCCGTCCCGCCCCTACGAAAAACCGACTGTGAACCGGGCGAGACGGCGCGGGGAAAATGCCGTCTGTTTTTCGCGGGCGCCAATCCGCGCCGTCCCGCCCCTACGAAAACCGACTTTGAACCGGGCGAGACGGCGCGGAGAAAACGCCGTCTGTTTTTCGCGGGCGCCAATCGGCGCCGTCCCGCCCCTACGAAAACCGACTGTGAACCGGGCGAATGATTGAAATAATCGTTTTTTGGATGTACAGGGTCTATAATGCCTTTTTGCGCCGTAATGCTGCGGTGCGCAAATGGCCTTTATGTGGGCGGTTTATTTAGAAACGGCCGTTTCCCGCATCTTGTGCTATAAATAGAAAAACAATTAAGGAAAAACCCATGACACAAAAAGCAGATATTGGATTAATTGGCCTCGCCGTGATGGGGCAAAACCTCGTACTCAATATGGATGACCACGGATTTACCGTGGCCGTTTTTAACCGAACCGTTTCCAAAGTTGACCGTTTTTTGGCCAACGAAGCGTTGGGAACCAAAGTGATCGGTGCGCATTCATTGGAAGAATTTGTGGCGGTTTTAAAACGGCCGCGCAAAATTATGATCATGGTTAAAGCCGGCTGGCCCGTTGACGCCACCATCGAACAGCTTGTCCCGCTTTTAGAAGAAGGCGACATTATCATCGACGGCGGCAACTCCCACTACCCCGATTCAACCCGGCGCACGCAGGAGTTAGCCGCAAAAGGGCTGCTTTTTGTGGGTTCCGGCGTGTCGGGCGGCGAAGAAGGGGCGCGCTTTGGCCCTTCCATTATGCCGGGCGGCGCGGCGGAAGCGTGGCCCCACATCAAACCAATCCTGCAGGCAATTGCAGCCAAGGTCGCCGACGGGACGCCCTGCTGCGACTGGCTGGGTGAAGAAGGCTCAGGCCACTTTGTGAAAATGGTTCACAACGGCATTGAATATGGGGATATGCAGTTGATTGGTGAGGCTTATGATTTGATGCGCCACGCGCTTGGCATGTCGCCGGCCGAAATCGGCGCGGTATTTGCCGAATGGGACAGCGGTAAACTTAATTCCTACCTGATTGAAATCACCGCCAATATTCTCGCCTACCAGGACGAAGATGGCGAGCCGATGGTGGACAAGATTTTAGATACGGCCGGTCAAAAAGGCACCGGTAAATGGACAGCTACGGCGGCGCTTGATATGGGCACGCCCCTGACGCTGATTGGCGAGGCCGTATTTGCCCGTTTTCTGTCCGCGCTCAAAGCAGAGCGGGTGCAGGCTGCCCGGGAACTGGGTTCACCCATTGCGCCTTTGGAAGGGGACAAATCTGAGTTTGTCAACGCGATTCGGGACGCGCTCTACGCTTCCAAAATCATCTCCTATGCGCAGGGCTACATGCTCTTCAGCGCCGCCTCGCAGGAATTTGGCTGGCATCTCGATTATGGCAAGATTGCGCTGATGTGGCGCGGCGGCTGCATCATTCGCGCCGCTTTTCTGGATGACATCAAGGCGGCCTATGACAACAATCCTGACTTGCCGAACCTGCTGCTCGACCCTTATTTCAAAGCGGAAATCCAAGGCGCGGCGGAATCATGGCGGCGCGTGGTGGCCAAAGCGGTGCGGCTGGGCATTCCGGCGCCTGCAATGTCAAGCGCGCTTGCTTTTTATGACGGCTACCGGCGCGAGCGGCTGCCGGCCAATTTGCTGCAGGCGCAGCGCGATTACTTTGGCGCGCATACTTACGAACGGATTGACCGGCCGCGCGGCGAGTTTTTCCATACCAACTGGACCGGGCAAGGCGGGAATGTCACATCGTCTACTTATAATGCGTAGGCACTCTCTACAGGTGGGTTCGTAGTAACCGCTTTAACGGTGGGATTGGCCGATCGCAAACGACTAAAGTCGTTACTACGAACCTAACAGAATACAGTGCAGGCGCAAAACCTCTAAATCCTCGTAACCCACAGCGCCGTTCAGCGCTTCAAAAACAGGCTTTAAGCGTTCAACGCCATGGGCGGTAAAGGCGTCAACTATCTTTTGGCGGTCGCCCTCGGAGGCGTCCACAAGCGCGGTCAGGTCAGTCTGGCGCACTGTTTGCCCATTTTGCACCGCGCGCCATAGATGGTTGATCACGGTGCGTTGTTTAACGGCGTACAGTTCGGCGATTTCCGGCACGGAACGGCCGTTGTTGAACAACCCCACCACTTCCGCATTACGATTACCGCCGGCTCTTGGCGTCACAGGCAATGGCGCCGCCGGTTTGGGCGTGATGTTATTTTCGCGGCAGTAAGTTTGAATGATCGGCAGAAAAATATCGGCGTACTGCGCCAGCTTAACCTCGCCCACGCCATTGATCCGGCTGAATGCGGCGTGGGTTTGTGGGAAAAAAGTCGCCATTTCGACCAGAGCGCGATCTGAAAAGACCACGTAAGGCGGCACCTGCGCTGCTGTGGCCAGATCTACGCGTTTGGCGCGCAGTTGTTCAAACAAGGCGGCGTCAAAATCGGCGCTGCGGCGCAGGGAAACGGCCGCTTCCCGTGGTTTTTCAGGCGCAATGCCAAAGAATGGTTCACCCTTAAACACCGCATATGCTTTGGGCGTCAGACGCAGGCTGCCGTGTTCCATATCCTGGTCCAGCAATCCCTGGCTGATAAACTGCCGCGCCAAAAACTGCCATTCTTTTTTGGAAAATTCCTCTCCGATGCCGTAGGTAGAAAGGCGGTCGTGGCGTCGCGCAAGCACGCGTTTGGAACGCGAGCCGCGCAGCACATCAATGATATAGGTCAGGCCAAATATTTCACCGGTGCGTTTGACGCAGGATAGATATTTTTGGGCCGGGATGGTCAAATCGACCAGCTCATCTTGATTGGCGTCGTGGGTGCAGCTATCGCAGTTGTCACACGCGTCGCTTTGGGGTTCTTCGCCAAAATAGGTCAGTAACGGCCGTCGCCGGCATAAATTCGTTTCTGCAAAGGCCAGCATCGCATCCAGCCGTATCCGCGCCCCTTTTTGCTGATCGTCCGCCTGCTGCTGAATGAAATAATTAATGGTGGCGACATCTTGAAAACTAAACAAAAGCAAACAGTCGGATGGCAGCCCATCCCGCCCGGCGCGGCCGATTTGCTGGTAGTAGCTTTCCAGATTTTTGGGCAAATCATAATGCAGCACAAAGCGCACGTTGGGTTTGTTGATGCCCATGCCAAAGGCGATCGTGGCGACCATAACGGCCGTATCCGCATGGATAAAACGGCGCTGGTTTTCGCGGCGCGTGGCGTCATCCAGCCCGGCGTGGTAGGCCAAAACGGGCCAGCCGGACCCGGCCAGATGGGCTGTTAACAGATCGACTTGTTTGCGCGTGGCGCAGTAGATAATGCCCGACTCGTTTTGATGGGCGCGTAAAAAGTCCAGCGCCTGCGCGAGGCCATCCGTTTTGGGCATGACGGCCAAAAACAGATTTTCACGGTTAAAACTGGCGAGGAATTCACCCGCAGCGGTTATGCCCAGCGATGCTTTGATGTCTTGACGTACGCGTTCGGTGGCTGTAGCGGTCACGGCGATGCAGACGGCGTCCTGTAATCGCTGCCGTACGCCAATCAACTGGCGGTATTCCGGCCGAAAATCATGCCCCCATTCGGAAATGCAGTGCGCTTCGTCAATTGTGAAACAATCAACCTGAACCTGTTCCAGCAGCAGCATGGTTTCCGGCCGCACGAGCGTCTCCGGAGCCAGGTAGAGCAGCTTCACCGCGCCGCGCCGAATTTGGGCGACCGTTGTGCTGTAGGCTTCGTAGGAGAGGGTGCTGTTGAGAAAAACGGCGTTGACGCCCACGGCGCGCAGTTGGGTGACCTGATCTTCCATGAGGGAAATCAGTGGGGAGACGACAACCGTCAGGCCGGGAAAGAGCAGGGCGGGCAGTTGGTAACAGAGTGATTTACCGCTGCCGGTGGGCATAATTGCGAGCGAATCTTGTTTATGGAGGATGTTTTCAATGATTTCTGCTTGCAAGGGGCGAAAGGCGTCATAGCCAAAGACGCGCTTGAGTTTGTCGCGCGCGGCGCCCATATCGGGCACGAATGGTTTGGTTTCAGGCTTTTCGATGGGTACAGGCTGCCAAATCATTGGCTCAGACGTCAATTCAGGTTCGGGCAGGTCGAAATCGTCGAAGGCGGGCTGCCAGGCGGAAACGGCCGTTTCCGGGTACCAGCCCGACAACTGCACGTAACAGCGCAGTTCTCCGTGCGGCATATCGGCCGGCCGCCACCAGTGCGCCAGCGAAACGCGCAGCAGCGTAGCGGCCGGAATTTCGGATAGTGGTTCTTGAAGAGCCAACGAAGGTGAGGGTACGGCCGTTATCTGCTGTCGGGTAGCGATAGCGGATGCGTTTGCCGTCATCGTCGCGCACAAGCGGCCGGTCGGGTCGCCAGAACATGGTGCTGGCGGCCGGGACGCCGAAACGTTCGCAAATGTAGAGCGCGCCCGCTTTTGTGTGGGCGGTCAGGCCCTCGAACAACATGTCCAGACCGCCTGATAGGGGCGGCATGTGCTGCTCAATCAGCGGCGCCACATTTTGCACCGGCGGCATTTTGCGTTTGGATTGGACGACGATGTTTTCGACATGAGGCGGCAGCAGCGTATCTTGTGCGCGAAAATCGACGTCCCACACGTCCCCAATATTGTATTCCAGGTTGAAATGATCGTTGATATCCGCATCGGCGGCGATTAAGCGTACGGAACGGCCGTCGAAGGTCAATCCGCCTACGCAGGCGCCGCTGCCCATGCGTGTTTTTGCGACGATGATAACTTTCAAATCTCTCTCCGTCTTTTTTGGACTGTTTTACGGAACAATGTTCACAATTTTCAAACCCAACTCCTGCTGTAATTTACCGGCGGCCAGCGAGCGGTGGCAGGCAGCCGGATGGCGCTCGACGCAGAACAACGCCACAATTTTGGCGTCCGGCGGCAGCGCTTCTAAAAATGATTGCGATTGGTATGGCTGTAAAATTTCTGATTCATAGGCGGCGATAAAGGTTTCGCTCAGCGTTGTGCGCTGGCGTTTGGCGGTTTGGCCGGCCTCATCAGCTTGATGCTGCTGCCGGCGAACGGCCGTTGTCGGCGCCAGTTCTTTCAAATGCAAATAACGAATGCCCAATTCAGCGAGACGCGCTTGCAGGCGCTTGCTGTTGACAAAGGCATATTCCGCACCGCGCACGCCGCGCCGCTGGCGCAGGTCACAAAAAGTATCCACGCCGGCAGTTTGCAGCGCTTCGAAAAAGGTCTCTTGTGTAAAGCCAAATGCGCCAATAGTTACTATTTTGGGTCTCATTCATGTTCCTCATTGGCCTCGTCCGTCTGGTAGCGTTTACGGGAGGTGTACTGTTGGAAATTATCGCCAAACAAACTGGGCTGGCCGCCGCTGAGGCGCAGTTCGACATCCTTTTGGGTGATCAAACGGTCGTTTTCGTCGATGTGGGCGATTGGAATGTCTTGCTCGGCGAGCGTGCGGCCGATTAACTTGCTGCGGTGGCATTGTTCCGGTTTGCCTTCGCTGCACATCAGCACGACGCTTTGCTGCTGTTGAAAAGCGGTGTGGAGGCGGGTGATGGCTTGTTGGTAAAACGGCCGTTGCCTGACTGCCTCATAATCCACTTTGCCGTCGGCCGTGTAACAAGCCAGGTCGTCCGGCATCCCGCCCAATGTGTCGCCCATAAAGACATAACGAATTCCCTGTTGTTCCAGATGTGCGGCCAGCGCTTCTTTGGAAAAGTCCGGCTTGTAGCGGGAATAAGGTTTGGAGCGCACGTCGAGCAGGTAATCGATTTGATACTGCAGTAAAACGGCGACAAAGTCCTCAATTTCGCGCGCGCCGTAGCCGATGGTGTGGATGGGTATCTGGCTCATGGTAGGTATTTTAATGCAAAATGTGAGTCGAACCAGCTTAATCGGATTTTCGCCAACACAGTTTGAGGCGTGTAAAATAATGCAGAGTTGATGATGGTGCGAGGAAATCAATATGCCGGTTGTATGTGTTGAAGGCAAAGGCTTCGAGAACAGCTTTGAAAAGGAGCTGTTTGAAACCTTGTGCCGCGACTTAAATCGAGAGCCGGAGCCGTATTTTGTACATGGTCCGCTGTGGCTGCAATCCGGTAATGAAATTGATGGACTTCTTATTACGCCGCGCTGCATTTTTACGCTGGAAGCAAAAAATATCAGGGGACACATTTACAAAGACCATTTGAACGCGCCAATTCGCGCGGATGATGAATATGGCATTGCTATTGATTTGAGCGACCGGCACAGAGATCCCTTTCAGCAGGCCGCCTCTCAATGGTTTGGCGTGCGCGACGCCATCACCGCATCTTTTGGAGAGCAGCGGGTTTTTGTCAAATCAATGCTTATTTTTCCGACCGGTACTTTGCTGAATGTACCATCAGAATTGCAGGACCCGACTAATCAACAAGCGCCGGCTTATATTTTGACGGCGAATGAAGTGGCCGGATTTGCGGGAAAATTTTACCCGGGCAGTTTTTGGGCTGCTCTCAATGCCCAAACGCAGCGCATTATTATCAAAGCCCTGGCTGGACCGGGCCAGATAACTTCTGCGGAAAAAAGAGAAGTTACCGTCGCCATTGCCGCCCCGGCAAAACCAGAGCCTGCCGTATCTTCAACCGCACCGACCGAGCTGGTTCAATTGCCGGTTTCACCCTCAGATCGAACAGAAATTCCCGCATCATCCGTATCCCCAAACGCAACGACAAAGCGAGATTTGCCTGCTTCGCCTCAATCCTCAGGCGGTTTTATGCCGCCGGTTGGGCGCTTTGTGGGGATTGGCTTGCTGGCTGCCCTGTCCTACTTTTCCTTAAGGTTTTGGCTTGCGCCGCTCACTAGCGGCGGGCTGTCGCTGCTGCTTTTTTTACTGCTCTGGTACGGCCGTTGGGGGTTTGCGGTCTATACGTATCTGGGCGGTTTAATGTTTGGCTTTGTGAGTAAAGCCGTAGGTATGGGTTTGCTGATCAGTATTCTAGCCGCCGTTTTTTGGCCGCTGTCGCTATTGTTGGTCGGATTTTTATTTGTGACCGGCGGCAATTTGTTGTCAATTGTGCCGGACAACCTGCCCTCGTTAGAGGATTTTAGCCCCGCAACCATTCCCGCGCCTCCGGAAACGGCCGTTCCCGACGCGCTCACATCCACACCGGCCGCTTCTCAAAATGAAAGCCAGCCAGCTGTTGTTGAAGAAACCCCAACGGCAGAAGATGCGCCGCCAACACAAACAGCCGCCTTACAGGTGCGGATTCAAGGGAATTCCAATGTGCGCGCCGGCCCATCTACCGCAGAGGAAATTGTGGGCATTGCTTTAAATGGACAGGTGTTTAGTGTGTTGGAAAAAAGTCTGGACGGTAACTGGTACAAAATTGAACTGGAGCCAGGTAAGATCGGCTGGATTGGCTCCAGCCGCGTCCAGGAAATCAGGTAGAGCAAACGCATTTACCGGCCCTTAAACACACCTTTGCGCCGCTCCATAAATGAAAGTACGCCTTCTTGGGCATCTTCGCTTTGCATAATCGGCATTAAATCGGGGAGAAGCCTGGCGAATGCGGCCGTTTCCCCTGCGCGCCGCGCCAGCCGGGCCGATTTGAGCGTGGCGTAGACGCCCAAGGGCGCCTGGGCTGCAACCGTTTCCGCCAGGGCAACGGCGCGCTCAAGCTGTTTCCCGACCGGCGTGACTTCCTGCACCCGCCAGGGCATCATTGAAAATTGCCAGCGCAGCATCGATTTGAGCTTGCGTGATGATGAGCGGGGGAATCCAGCGGATGACGTTTTGGTAACTGCCGCAAATGAGCAGCAGCAGATTGTTGTCCAGGCATTTTTGCTGCACAGCTTTGGCGGCGTTGGGATTGGGACGGCCGTTTGCATCCGAAAATTCTGTGCCCACCATCAAACCACGCCCGCGTACATCCCCAATCAACGGATACTCGACCTGTAATTCACTCAAATTTTCCATGAGGTAGGCGCCCATTTTTGCCGCATTGCCGGCCAGTTCTTCCGCCTGAATCACGTCAATCGTCGCGCAGGCGGCTGCCAGCGCAACTGTATTGCCGCCGCCGTAGGTGCCGCCATGCGAGCCGGGTTTCCACTGCGCCATCAAATCTGCACGTGAGCCAATGGCTGAAATGGGCATGCCGCTGCCGAGTCCTTTGGCCATGATGATGATGTCTGGCTCGATAGCTGCGTGTTCAAAGCAGAAAAATTTCCCCGTGCGGCCAAAACCACTTTGCACTTCATCGACCACCAGCAAAATGCCATGCGCGTCACATAATGCGCGCAGCCGCTGCAAGAATTCGGCCGGCGCGGGCACGTAGCCGCCTTCGCCCAGCACCGGTTCAATCACGATAGCGGCCGTTTCTTCGGGCGCGGTCTGGCTGTGCAGCAGCAAATCGAGCTGCTGCATACAAAACTCGGTTGTTTGCTTTTCATCCCAGCCATAAAAATAGCTGTAGGGGTAGGGGGCGACAAAAACAGCGCCCGGCAGCGGCTGGTAATCATAGCGGTAGATGTATTTGGAGGTTGTCATCGCCATCGTTTGATGGGTACGGCCGTGAAAACTGCCCTGGAACACAATGATATTGCGTCGTTTGGTGGCCTGGCGCGCCAGTTTAACGGCCGCTTCGACCGCTTCTGCACCGCTGTTGCTGAAGAAAAATTGATTGATTCTCTCAGGCGTCACGCTGTTTAGCTTTGCCGCCAAGGTCAATGCAGCCGGCGGGATAACGATATTCATCTGGCCAAATATCAAATCCTGCGCCTGTTTCTGAATAGCGGCTACAACCTGGGGATGGCAGTGGCCTGTGTTGGTGACGCCAATGCCGGACGTAAAATCGAGGTATTGGTTATCGTCACCATCATATAAATAAACGCCTTCTGCACGGATTGGCGAGATGTTTGTCAGATGGGTCCAGACGGGTGCAAGCAGATCGATTTGTGGTTGCATAAATGCCTCTATTCGTTCAAATTACGACGCGTCTTTTTCTGAGACTTCCATTTCGGATGCGTGTTTTTGGAGGATTTTTGAGACTTGATCATCCGTCAGACTTTGCTGTACGCGTTCTCCTCCCCATTCCTTCAAGGCGTTGAGCGCTTTTTCCAGGCTGATATTGTCCAGCAACGTGACGAGGATTGAATGATCTGGTTGCAGATTTTCTTTTAAGGCGTTCAGGTCTTCATTCGAGAAGCCCATGTCAATCCAGTGCCCCGCTGCGCCGCCGGCCGCCGCGCCTGCGGCAGCGCCAATGATGACGCCAGCCGGGCCGCCCAACAATCCGATCAGGCCGCCGGTCACGGCGCCAAAAAATGCGCCATGTTTGGCGTCTACGTCCTCAGCTTCATGCAGTTTGGTTTTGCCGTTTTTGTCTTTAGTGATAACGGCCGTATTCAGCAATTTGATCTCTTTTTCTTTGTCCAACTCTTTTAGCGCCTCCAGCGCCTGTTGGGCTGTATCTGCGCCCACATAACTCCAGACAACCAACTCAACAGCCGTTTTCCCTTTCCACTCCAATTGTACAGGGATGGTGGGCAGGGAATCGACCTCATCGTTGCTCAATTTCAAATAGACGGTTTTTTCTCCGATGTAATCAATGGACGAGATGGGTAGAGTGATGTGTTTTCCACCTTTTTCCAGCAGCAAATGGGTGATTTTGCCGTCTTCAGGCTGCATGACAAAGGCCTCGACTTTGCCGATAAAACCATCTGTCGCTTCAACAAAAGAGCCACGCTGTACCGATAATTCCGCCGGCGCGACGCGTTCTGTGTCGACGGTTGTATAGCGTGTATCAAGCGAGGTCACGAATGGCTCTAAATATTCCAATGAATCTTCTTCTTGGGATACATAATGAATCTCATTAAACTGCCTTAGCTGCGAAAATTCTTCAAGCGTGCAGTTTAATTGAATGGAATCGGCCGTTGTGGACGAAATCATATTTTCAGGAACCAAACGCTCGGCAAACATGGATGAGTGTTTGTCCTGGACGACAATATTGGTTACTTTTTGTTCAATAGGATTTACGATGACAGCCATCAGCGTTCCGGCTGAGCCGTCAGTACAATTAACATGTGCGTTAACAGGTATATCAATCATTATTTTTTCCTCTTGACCTGAATATAGCGGTTTGCTTTTTTGGCTTCAGTTGCCTGGGCGTAAACATCTAACATACGTTTTGTCTGATTGGCGGTATCGAACCATTTTACTTTTTCCAGAGCGCATTCTTGTAACTGTTTTCGCAAGGCTTCATCAACAACGACTCGCTCAATCGCGTCAGCCAGGTCGCTACTATCGTTTTTAGTTAAGAGCCCATCTTTGCCGTTTTCAACGGCATCGCTTGTGCCGGTTGCATCAACTGCTACGATGGGTAAATCGGCCGCCATCGCCTCCAATGTGACCAAGCCCTGAGTTTCTGTGATGGAAGCAAAACAAAAAATATCAGCCGCTTTTAGGTAATTTGGTACCTCTTCATAAGGGACGTTGCCGGTAAATTCCACCCGGTCGGCGACGCCTTGATTTGCGGTAAACTCCTCGAGATTTTTCTTCTCCATTCCCGCGCCGAGAATGACAAGCCGTACGTTATCATGCCGCTTAATTACCTGGGCTGCGGCGGCAATGAGCGTTTCGAAATTCTTTTCTTTGGCCAGGCGGCCAACGGAAATCAATACGATATCATCGCCCCATCTCTTTTCCCGCCGTATACGTTCGCCATCTGCATTTTGGAAGAGCGGAAGGTTAATACCGGTGGGAACGGCCGTTACATCACCAATTACCCCCGATTCAATCAAAATTTGTTTAATGCTTTCGCTGGGAGCCACAATGTGCTGGCATTTTTCCAGGTAGCGGTCGATCCACACCTCTGCCAGACGGCCTGACAAATCTTCGCCAAATGGCAAATAATGCAGATATTCATCATAGCGAGTATGGAATGTAAACACGAGCGGCAAATTTAGCTCCTCGGCTTTGTTTGCGGCCGTATCGCCCAACAAAAAAGGATGATGGCTGTGAAGCACATCCATTTTTAACGATGGCATAATTTCACTGATTGAGTATGAAACGGGCAATGGGAAAGCGTAATTATTTGCAAAAGGGATTTCAATGGCCGGATACCGAAAAATAAATGGCTCACTATCCTTATAGTTTTGCGCATGTTGGGCGAAAATGTAGACATTATGCCCCATATTCGTCATGGATTCGCGGAAGGTATCAATGGATCGCACAACTCCGCTCATGGTTGGGCGATAGGTATTAGTGAAAAAACCAATATGCCAGCGTTTGGTCACGGAACAGGTCTCCTAATAATTTAGTTATACAGAATCACATGGCGATGACACAAAGATTCAAAGAGGTGTAGAAAATTAATGATAGTGCTGTATTGCGCATGTTAACTGCTTTCCGAGTAGAAATACCAGGATTATAACAAAGCCTTTGCAAAACCAGAAATGCGAGAAATGTGAGATAACGTCATGAAGTGTTCGCCATGGCTGGGAAATTGCAGTTTGCGTTGGCGCATTGGTGAGAAAAGGTTTTAGTGATTGCTCACCCTTTGGGCTGTGGTAAACTAACTGCCGCACTTGAAAGAGATAATGTTCCCTATGATTACGTTTGACAAAGTTACAAAAAATTACTACTCATTGACTGCGCTTGACAACGTGTCTTTGAGGATTCCACGTGGTGAAGTATTGGGATTGTTAGGGCCAAATGGGGCAGGTAAAACAACGCTTATCAAGCTGATTGCCGGCTTGATTTCGCCAACAGCTGGCAATGTGTATTCGGACAATGGCGCCTGGCCGACAATTGGGTATAAACCGGAACGGCTGTTGTTTCCGAATCAAATGCAGGTTAGTGAATACCTCGAAATGATTGCCGGCTGCTGTAATATTCCCAGACATGATATTGACCGCACCGTGACTGAAAGTTTGTCACGAGTGAATCTGTTAAATGCAGCCAATAAAAAAATCCGCCATATTTCCAAAGGCATGCGACAGCGGCTGGGCTTGGCCCAGGCTATAATTGGCGATCCGCCGCTGCTGTTGCTGGATGAACCCTCTAATGGCCTGGATCCGGAAGGACAGGTTGAGATTGGCCGCTATATAAATGAACTGCACGCGAGTGGAAAAACGATTGTATTAAGCTCACACCAACTGCACGAAGTAACTCAGGTCTGTACACAGCTTGTTATTTTGAACGTGGGGCAGATTCATTATCAAAACAGCATGGATGCTGCGCTGGCTTTGCAACCCTTTGTGCGTATTTTCACCGATCGCGAGTTGTCGACGATACGGCCGTTGTTGCTTTCCGTCCATCCCGGCATTGAAGTTGAAGGGGAGATCGTTACGCTGCATGATGAGGCCATGAAGCTGCGTCGCCAGATACTCACGCTGCTGCTTAATCGTAATTACGATGTGCTGCGCGTTGAACAACAGCGTGTCACCCTTGATCAGATTTACGCGGAGGCTGTACGATGAGCCAACGCATTTGGATCCTGACCACTTATTTCTTGCGCAGCCTTTTATTTTCAGTCACCGGCATTATCTATATCATCCTGGCGCTTGTGTATTGGGCGATATTCTTCCCCCCCAGTCAGGGCACGCCTGATTTGGGCAACTATATCCTGGTTATTGGAACTTTTGGCACAGTGTTCTCTTTTTTGGCGACTTTGACCATCGCCTCACGCGCCCAGCGGGCGGAAAATTACGCGGTGATCGTACGCCTGCCCAGCCGGGTCGAATATATAACGGCCGTTTTCCTGTGCGCCTTCATATTTACATCCTTACTGCAATTGGGCATTGCACTGCTGGCTCTATTTCGCGGGCCTGAACTCAGCAGCCGTTTCTTAGAGATTCCGCCGTTGTGGATTTCTGCCAATATCCTGGCCAGCGTGTTGGCGCTGCATGCCTCTGACCTGGTAACGTCCGGATGGTCACGCGTGATTGTGTTTGGTGTGTTAGCAATTCTGCTCATTGGCCAGACGGTCTATATGAGCCTGACAAATTGGCTGGCGGACTTCATCGGTAATCTCAGCAGTGCTTTTTACAGTTTGCAATGGAATGTTATCGCTAATTGGATTGGACTATTTGCAGTTTGGCTGCGAGATAGCGGCGCCGCGCTTCTTGGGAAGCTGTTAAGCGCCGTATTCTGGCCTTTTCACGCCATTATAGACGGCATTTTGGCGGGCAGATTTACCCCGACGCAGGCCCTTGCGCCGGCGATCTTGCTGCTCTATGCTGCCATTTTGTATCTGTTAGCTGCTGACTTGTTTGCAACAAAAGATCTGGAATTGGTCGAGTAAATACAAATGGAATGTTGGCATTGTGAACGTACAGCCCACGCCGCCTGCCGCTTTTGTGGTCGCGCGGTTTGTAAGGCGCACGTACAGGAAATGCCTTTTATCATTCATACCTATCGCACCACGCGCGATGAATACAAGGCAATTGTGGTTGGGAAAGCAATCTGGTGCGGCATTTGTGAACCGCAGCAAGACCCCATTACCCTGCAAAATATGGAGTAGCTATGCAAGGCATTGTTGTACTCGGTGAACAGCAAAACCCGATATTAGTATGGGATGATGTTGACGATGTCACTTATGACGTTGGTGATGTGCTGGTAAATGTACGCGCAACGGCCGTTAACCGGGCCGATCTCTCTCAAGCGCGTGGAAATTATCCGCCCCCTCCCGGCGCCAGCGAAATTCTGGGTTTGGAAATGGCCGGCGAAATCGCTGCGGTTGGCCAGGATGTGCAAAATTGGCAGATTGGCGATCGCGTGTGCGCCCTTTTACCGGGCGGCGGGTATGCCCAGCAGGTCGCTGTACCGGCTGGTATGCTTATGCGGCTGCCGGCGAATTGGAGTTTTGCGCAAGGAGCGGCCGTTCCCGAGGTTTGGCTGACTGCTTATATAAACCTGTTAATGGAAGGGAATTTACAAGCTGGTGAAACCGTCTTGATTCACGCCGGCGCCAGCGGAGTTGGCACAGCCGCCATCCAACTGGCGCGCGCCGCCGGGGCGACAGCCTTTGTCACGGCCGGATCGGAAGCCAAGCTGGCGCGCTGTCGAGATTTGGGCGCAGCATTGGCGGTGAACTACAAAGAGGCAGATTTTTTAACGGCCGTACACAAAGCTACTGATGGCGCAGGCGTTGATCTCATTCTTGATCCGGTAGGTGGTTCTTATCTGCAAAAGAACATTGCCGCGTTACGTCCGTTTGGCCGCCTGGTTAATATTGGACTATTGGGCGGCATCAAAGGCGAGCTAAATATGGCCCACCTGCTGCGAAAACGACTGCGACTCGTTGGTTCTACCCTGCGCACGCGGCCCGTCAGCGAAAAAATTGCCATTACGCAGCAGTTCCAGGAACGTTTCTGAACCAGCTTGTTGCCGGCGACTTAAAACCCATCATCGATACAATATTTCCAATCGAAGAAGCGCAGCAAGCGCACCAATATGTGCTGGAGAATCGCAATACAGGCAAAGTGATTTTGCTGGTAGATTCCGCTGATTAAATCTGCAATTTTAGCATGCGTTTTGATGTTCTCACGTTATTTCCTGAAGTCTTTTCCGCCTATTTGGACGCCAGCATTTTAGGGCGCGCCCAAGAAGCCGGTCAGCTTGAGGTTGGCTTGCACAATATTCGTGATTTTGCCGCCGGCAAACACCGCATTACAGACCAAACGCCTTACGGCGGCGGCGGCGGCATGGTTCTCAAGCCGGAGCCTATTTTTGCGGCGGCAGAAGCAGCGCTGACGCAAGGAAGAGCCAATGGTCTGCCGAATTCTCCGCCGATTATTTTGTTGACGCCTCAGGGACGGCCGTTTACCCAACAAATTGCGCAGGAATTAGCTGCTGAAAAGTGGGTTGTTTTGTTATGCGGCCGTTATGAAGGCGTCGATGAACGCGTGCGCGAACATCTTGTCACCGCTGAAATCTCGCTGGGCGATTTTGTGCTGACGGGTGGCGAGTTAGGCGCGCTGATTGTGATTGACGCTGCTGCCCGATTGCTGCCGGGCGTGCTGGGCGCCGAGGGCGCTGCCGCCGCTGATAGTTTTGCTGATGGCTTATTGGAAGGGCCACACTACACGCGCCCGGAATCTTTCCGCGGCTGGCCGGTTCCTGATGTGCTGCGCTCAGGACATGCAGCCAATATTGCTCACTGGCGGCGGCGGGAGGCGCTGCGCCGCACCTGGACGCGCCGCCCTGATTTGCTGCTAACAGCTCCGCTGACCCCTGACGATAAACAGTTCCTCGCTGTTTTGGCTCGGGAAACGGCCGAAACACCTTTTGCAGACTCAGAAGATCAAGATTTTTGAGGAGACACGGCCCTGAGCTTCACCAGACATCGGCAAAAGTTGCGCTCACGCTGGAATTTGGTTCGATTCGCCAATTGTGGCGAATTTGGTTATGATTGGTACGTGTCAGTTACTGTTAGATGGGGTTTGTTGACGGCGTAGTCAGTTGGAAACGGCCGTTAACAATCATATATGGGAGGAACTCATGCGACAGCGACTTGCCTGGTTGGGATTAGCCATTTCAGTGGCGCTATTTGCTCTCTTTTTCGCCTTATGGGGCGTCAAAAACACCCTTGCCGAACCTACAAACCTATCTGCCGATCCTTTTGCCGTCATTATTAATGAATGGTCACAGGGAACCGGCGGCAGCAAAGAATGGGTAGAACTGGTCATCGCGTCCGGTCCATTGGATCTGCGCGGCTGGGATTTAGGGGACCTTTCACCGGGAGATCTAACTTTTACGGAACATGCTCTCTGGCAAAGTGTACCCATTGGAACGCGTCTGGTCATCTACAATGCGTCTGATCCGGATTCGATCCTGCCCGCCGACGATACCGATCCTGCTGACTGCCGGCTTGTTTTGCCGCACAATGGACCGTACTTTTCCGGAAGCTGGCCAGCATTCGCCAACAGCAGCACAGACGACAATCCTCATTTACGGGATGATGGCGACTCAAGCATCCACAATTTTTCGGTCGCGCCCGGCAGCGCGCTGCATCCTGGATCGCAGGAAAATGTGATGTACCTGGGCGGCAGCGCCAATGGCGTCACGCAAAGCGTTAATTGGGTCAATGGACCCGCCGCCGGCGCTACGCCGGGAACGGGCAACGGCGGCGCCAACACTGCCTGGCTGACCACTTTATGCGGGCAGTCAACCGAGGACAAGGCTGATTTGGTCGTGAGTAAGTCCGGTCCGGCAACGGCCGTTCCCGGCGCCACGCTCAATTATGAAATCCAGGTAAAAAATAATGGGACTCAGCCTGCGAATGAGGTTGTGATAACCGATATTCTACCGGCGCAGTTGACTTATGTCCCCGGCAGCGGGCCGTTTAATCAGGTTGCGCCGCAAACGTTGGAATGGACTGTTGCAACGCTGGCGCCGGGTGAGGAGAAAAACCTCACGTTGGCGGCAGTTCTGGCGGCAGATGCGGCCGGGATAGTCAGCAATAATGTGCAAGGGGTGACCACTTCAGCGGAGAGCGCCCTTAATAATAACAGTGATAGTGTGGAAACGGCCGTCAACTCAACTGCTCAACCCCTCATTTTGATCGACGCCGTGCTCTATGATGGAATAGCAACAAATGATATGGACGAGGCTGTGGCGCTGCGCAATTTAAGCAATACCCCTGCAGACGTCAGCGGCTGGGCGCTTACAGATGGCGGCAGCAAGGCGCTTGTACCTGCCGGTTCAATTATTCCGGCTAATGCTGTTTATTGGGTTGCGCGTGATGCGGCCGCTTTTAGCCGTCAGTTTGGCTTTGCGCCCGACAGCGCGCCCGCGAACTGGCCCGGTTATAGTAACGCCGGAGATGAAGTTGTATTGCTCGATGCTGCTGAGGAATTGGTGGATGCGCTGGTTTATGGCAGCGGCAATACAGCGCAGCCTGGCTGGCAGGGAGGGGCGGTCGACCCGTATACGGTCAGTAGCGTATTTGGCAAAGAGGGCCAGATTATTTACCGCAAACGTTTTCAACTCACCGGTTTACCCGTTCCCGATACGGATCAGGCTGCCGATTGGGCCCAGCACCGGGATGATCTGGTAAACGGCCGTAAAGTACTTTATCCCGGCTGGGATTTGGACAGCTTCTTTTTCACGCAGCAAATAACGGAAACGGCCGTACTCACGGTTGGAATTGCGCCGGATAATGCCTATGAAACTGTCGCCGCACAGATCAACAGCGCCCAAACCTCCTTGCAAATCGAATCTCTCACCTTTGAAAACCTGGCGCTGGCCAATGATTTCATCAGCGCCGCTGAAAGAGGCGTCGCTGTGACGGTTTTGCTTGAAGGCGGGCCCAGCGGCGGTCTGCCCGACCAGGAAAAGTACATCTGCCAGGAATTAGAAGCCGCCGGCGGCGCTTGCTGGTTCATGATCAGTGATGAGGACAGCCAAATCCGGGCCCGCTACAGGTTTCTGCATGCCAAATTTATCCTTGTGGACGGAGAACGCGCGGTAATCAGCAGTGAGAACCTGAGTCCAAACAGTATGCCCTCTGATGACAAACAGGACGGCACCTGGGGCCGGCGCGGCATGG
The DNA here is from genome assembly GCA_963701435.1 of uncultured Chloroflexia bacterium. Taxonomy (GTDB): domain Bacteria; phylum Chloroflexota; class Anaerolineae; order Promineifilales; family Promineifilaceae; genus JAACFF01. Next base: position 142,010 of record CAVPAL010000017.1, read on the forward strand.
TGTTGGTAACGGATGCACCCGGCGTTGTCGCCCATTTGCAAAATATGTTTGCAAAGGATTTTGATCCCACTAACCACGTAGATATTTTTCGCTGGCAGTCTGATCATCCCGATTACGGTCAGCCGCCTGCCGGTTTTATTCCCCAACCGGAATCAGGCGGTATCACCTACACCGTGCGATACCCGCAGGCCACTACGTTTACAGGTAATTTTGCTTTTGAGATTGTGCAATCCCCGGAGAGCAGTTTGCGCGACACAGATGCTTTACTTGGTTTAGTGAATCAAGCCGGGGCCGGGGACGCCGTTTTTGTGCAGCAGTTAAATGAACGGCCGTATTGGGGCGCGAGCAGCAGCAATCCTTCTGAGGATCCCAACCTGCGTTTGGAAGCGTATATGGCTGCCGCCAGACGCGGCGCTACTGTTAAGGTGATGCTTGACGCCTATTTTGATAACCCTGCCAGCGTGACGAGTAACAGCGCTGCTTGTGATTATGTTAACAATACAGCCCACAATGAGCACCTCAACTTGACCTGTACATTGGGCAATCCGGCCGGGTTGGGTATTCACAATAAAATGGTACTGGCAAACATAAATGGCCGTGGTTATATCCATATTGGCAGCATCAACGGCACCGAGCAGTCGAGTAAAGGCAATCGAGAATTAGCTTTGCAAGTTCAATCTGACGCGGCTTACGCATTGTTGGCTGATATGTTTGTGCGCGATCAACCCCAACAGCTCTTTTTGCCGGTTGTGTTAAATCAAGTGCAAGGACCGGCAAATAATGTGCTTATCAGTGAAGTTCTCTATGATCCTTTTGGACTTGATGACGCCGAGTTTGTTGAGCTTGTCAACCCGACAGCCGGCAGCATTGACATTAGTGGATTTGGTTTGGGAGATGCATTAAATCCGGATGATTTTGAAGATGTACGCCGTTTTCCGCCGGGAACCATTTTAGACTCAAAGCATACCCTGGTTGTTGCGACAACAGCAGCGGCATTTTTTGATGGGTATGGATTGTTTCCTGATTTTGAGATCATCGACACGGAAACGGCCGTGCCTGAACTAATAGATGATCCCAATTGGGGAGATTCAGCGGCGTTATTCCAACTTGGAAATCAAGGGGATGAAGTTATTTTGAGAGATTCTATCGATAATCTGGTAGACGCCCTTGCATATGGAAGCGGTAATATACCTGGACAAACAAGTTGTCAATTACTTTCTGCAGCCGGCCACAGCCTGGAACGCGCTCCTTATTGGTTGGACACGAATCAATGTCCGCAAGATTTTCGTGATTGGCCGTTTCCCAATCCAGGACAATTAGCCCAATAACTTGGGTGCAAGGTTTACCTAATTCAAGATGCTTTTCGCGTTGTACCTGGTACTATAACGAGAAATTGACATAAAGTATATCTTGCTGACTAATCATGAGGAGTGAGCATCCTCAGATGCGGTCAGAGGCGACGAACCGGCATTTGAGAATTTCTTCCTCCTCATTTTAGAGCGAAGTCTCGTTGTAATACTAGAACAAAGGAAGAAACAAAAAAGAGCCTGCTTTTAGCAGGCTCCTAAAGTCGCGTTTGAACAATGCCAGTACCAATCTATTCCACCAAATAAACCATTACGTCTTTTATATGCTCAGAAGAGACTGAGAGATACTTCGAATACACGCTGCTGAGCAATAGGCTGACAAACAGTTTGTCTAATTGGCCGTTTAAACCTTATCTACTTATACTTAATTAATCGCTACCGAAAAGATCGGCCGGGTCTGCACCTTCAGCGCCACCGCCATTTAGAATGACACTCCCAGCACGCGTGCTGATCAGCCCTTCGTAAATGATAGCGGGTGCTTCGTAATCTGCACGTTCAACCATCTTATCATTAGAAAACATATTTTTCATCAGTTCTCTCCTTTTTTATCAGTGATATATTCAGTGGATTTCGAATGGCTGGCTTACAATACAACTACAACGCTTTCGCACTTGTAAACACATTATCAACAGGAATGTCCAGACTGTCAAGGTGAAATTCACTAAAATTTCCTGGTATAGATATTACTGCCAATCATGTTCTTGACTAATAAACTAACTAGCCACCATATGTATTCTCTCAACTTAACCTTACAGAGAAAATTACAAAATTTCCTGTTATACGTCACAGCCTCCTGCCAGACAGGCAAACTCCTGGGCTGCTGTGGTCAGGTCTTCTTCTTCGTAACGATATATTTTGGAAAAATCAATATTCGGAAAGGATTCAATCTGTTTTTCATATTCGGTTTGTGTGATTTCTACATAGGGCATTTGATCATATTGGGCGTCAAAGGCAGGTAAGAATGCCATTCCGCCAATTTTGTCCTGATGTTCCCAAATCCAACGCACAATATCCAAAACTTCATCTTCTTTATAAGTGATTGTTACGCTTGGATTGTGTTCTGTGTAGTGCAGTTTGTTTTGCAACCAGAATTTACATTGTTCTAAAGCGGTGCGATCGTTGCGGGTGGGGGCATTTTCAGGTGACTTGACAGGAAAATGTACAACCCAGGTATTGGCGTTTTCACCTGTTTGGCCATTTTCCGGGTCCATGGGGACGCCAGCGTCACGCAGCACTTTGAACACGGGTGAATGTGCGCCCACACGGACGTTGCGTGTGTAGTAAGATGCCCAGCGGGCATGCAAGCCGGAGGAAGAGTTTAGTAGTTGAGATGAGTTGCCTGAGGGTTTAACACAGGTCACGGAAACGGATTGATTTATGTTTAAAAGTTCGGCATATTGACGGTTTGTTTCCACTGCAACCTGGCGTAGGAAATCTTGAATATCGGGGTCTTGGGCAAGCGGGCTGTCCATTTGTCCATTCAGGTCAACGCCCAGCAAGCGTTCTTCTACGCAATTTTGTTTCCATTCCGGTCGCAGGCCAGGGAAATAGGTGGCCATCGATTGAATTGTACCAATGATGGCAGCGAGTTCGACTTTGTCCCGCAAATTTTCCAGGTCATCATCATGACGGGCAACTGCACTGGTCAGATTACAAAATTGAAACGGCCGTAACACGATTTCACCGCATGGATTGGTGCCGAACTCTGCTGCCTTACGGCGCGCAGTGCGGCTGTCAATGGCGGCCCTGCGATTAAAAATGCCCGGTTCACCGCGTCCCGATTCAACCATGTCCAGCACAAAACGCGTGATTTCGGCCTGACTTAGTTCACGTTCTGGCCATACGGCGGAATTATTTGCATTCCAGCGCTGACTGTTGCTGCGCCAGAAATCCCCATCCTTACAATGCCGCAGTTCCATATCATCATAATCAAATAATGAAATCATCGCTGTGCGACGTACACCTCCGGAAACGGCCGCATCCCCAACCGCACACATAATGTCGTGTGCATCTAATGGCCGCATAAAACTACCCTGGCGGCTCAAAATACGGGTCTTGGCAAAATCCAACATTTTGCGCAGCGGCTCTGGTCCTGATGCGCGTCCACCTTTTACTCGCAGCGGAGCGCCGGCCGGCCTGACATCTGAATAATCAAAAGCGATATCTTCGCCGTTAAACCACGCCTCCAGTCCGATGCGAACCGCCAGCGCCCACCCTTCAGATGAATCCGGAACTTTAAAAACTTGAGGCGGATTTGCCTTTTGGCGCACAATGCGTGGGAATTTCTCAACATATTTCCGCTCGACCGAATAACCAACCCCGCAGCCGCTCATGGAAATAATCAAAGCTTCAACAAACGAATCAATGCTGTCAACTGGCATATATGAGCAGTTATACAAGGCAATATTGTTGCGCCGGGCGGCCGGGCCGGCCATTGCAAGTAAACGCATAGAAGGCATTACCTTCATATTCAATATGCCCTGACGAATACGATCATAAATTTCTTGCGGCAAGCGAAAATCGGATAGTTCGCGCAAATATTCCACTGCGCGATTGACAGTTTCAATCCATGTTTCCCGGCGACCCAGATCATAATTAAAACGGGAGTATTTATCATAAAATTGAAATTTTTGTAGTTGGGTTGGGAAATATTGGTCGGATGCTTCGAACGCGTCGCGCACTTCATTTGGAACGGGACGCTGCACACGCATCTTGGCATGTTCCGCACGGTAGAGGATATAGTGTTTGGCGGCCTCATATTCACCGGACGCCTGCAGGACCATCTCAACGATGTCTTGCACGCCTTCGACGGTAGGGAGATCATATTTGGCGGAGACGACATTGACCACTTGTTTGATAATGTCTTCAACTGGAGTTTGGGGGGCGTTTTCTAAACTCGCATAACAGCGGCGCATGGCATTCGCAATGCGTTCTGTTTCAAAGGGCACGATACGGCCGTCTCGTTTGACAATTTGTTCTGGCACTTTTACTTTAAAATAAATACTGTTGGCGTGATACCCGTTGGGGCCAGATCCATTAACTTTCTCATTTGATTTCACGTTAGATGATAATTGCTGCTCAGACATATTTTTAAACTCCTTGTAATACTTCAATGTGCCAGGTGTTGGCGGCTAAAAACAGCACAAAAAATCACCGCTAGTATGCGACGCATACTACCGGCGCTTAAAAACGATTAACTTCTATTCAGTTAAGAGTCGGTCTATTTCGCGACGAATTGACTCGAGATCATCGAGACCGAGGTAAACGATGGCATAACGAATGTAGGCCACTTCGTCCAATTCTTTTAGCTTTTTGATGGCCAGATCGCCGATTGTGCGACTTCTTATTTCGGCGCGGCCTAACTGCTGAAGTTCTGCTTCTATTTCACCCGCAATTCGCTCAACATCGGCGGCGGAAATCGGCCGTTTGGCGCACGCCACCCATAAACCGGCGATTAGTTTATCGCGGGAAAATTCTTCGCGTGTTCCATCACGCTTGATGAGCAGCGGCGTGGCTAAGATGGGTCTTTCGTAGGAACTAAACCGCCGGCCACACCCATCACAAACACGCCGCCGCCTGGTACCCCCCCGGGTATCATGTGTTGTATCGATAACGCGTGTTTTTTGATGGCTGCAATACGGGCAATGCATTATTTACGTTCCTTATGTAAACTTTTTCCATTCTTAAAATGGATTTCCCATGTATGGGATTTGATTGCATTTGGCAGGGATAAACACCATATATGGTGCTTCAAAGAAAAATTACCCCCACATCTAGCGCAAATCAGTCATCATTATAGCATGTGGTATTTCTACCGACAAGGTTGACAAACCTTAAAATTTTAACTATTTCTGACCTGGACGTGAAAATGGCGTGAACCGGAGTAAATAAAACGTAGAGGACGGCCGTTTCACCGTCCTCTACGGGGGAATGAGTTTATAAATGAAGGCGGTTTATCTAGCCCCGCTTTCTTAAAAAGGTTGGAATATCCAGGTTGTTGATTGGATAATTTTCTCTGGGCGCTCGCCGGGATGTTTGTTGCGTACGTTGTGAACTTGAAGTGGAAGAATCAGACGGTTGGTTGGCCTGGCGTTGTGCCGGACGTGCAGCCAGTTCAGATTGCGCCGAAAGCGGCGACATCGCTTTATTAGACAGTGGGCGTCTCATGGGTATGGCATGTTCAAAACCTGTAGCGATTACCGTGATTCGTAGCTCGTCACCCATGTTTTCATCAACGACAGCCCCAAAAATCAGGTTTACGTCCGGGTGAGCTGTGTCTCGGATCAGAGACGCAGCCTGATTAATTTCAAATAAACTTAAATCCGGGCCGCCGGTAACGTTGAATAAAATGCCGCGCGCGCCGTCAATGGTAATATCGAGCAGTGGGCTGGAAAGCGCCTGCTCGGCAGCTTGCATCGCGCGATCTTCGCCTGTACCACGCCCAACAGCCATCAAGGCGGCGCCGCCCATTGACATAATTGTTTTGACGTCGGCAAAATCGAGATTGATAATGCCGGGCACAGTAATCAGTTCACTGATACCCTGGATACCCTGGCGCAGGACATCATCAGCCAAGTGGAAAGAATCCAGCAGTGAGATCTTACGGTTGGCGGTTTCCAGCAGCCGGTCATTGGGAATCACGATCAACGTATCGACATGTTCTTTTAGCTGTTCAATGCCCGCTTCGGCAATACGTGTGCGTTGGGTGCCTTCAAAGTTAAACGGCCGTGTTACCACGCCAATCGTCAAAGCCCCACACTCACGCGCGATGCGGGCGACCGTGGGAGCCGCGCCGGTTCCTGTTCCGCCGCCCATACCGGCTGTCACAAAAACCATATCAGAGCCTTGCAGGACTTGTTCGATTTCATCTACTGATTCCTCGGCCGCCTTTATGCCCATTTCTGGATCGCCGCCAGAGCCGAGACCACGTGTGGTTCGTTCCCCAATAATGACGCGCTGCCGGGATTGGTTGCCCATGAGCGCCTGCTGGTCGGTGTTGATCGCAATGAAATCAACGCCTGCGATTTTTTCTTGAATCATACGGTTGACGGCATTGCTGCCGCCGCCGCCTACGCCCACAACCCGAATCAAGGCTGAACCCTCTGTTTCAGGCATACGTTGTACGTCACTTGCTATTGTTTTCATAATAAACCCCTTCTACCCTTTTTATTCGGGCAGCAACGCCCGCAGAATATTGCTAAATCGAATACTGCCAAAACGCCTGCCCGGACGCGCGGTGCGTGGCCGGTAAGCGTTGTACCCTGCCATCATCCAGCGCAAAAGCCCGACGCTCGTTGCATAGGCCGGACTGTTGAGCTGGTCTACTAAACCTAATAAATTATGCGGCGTGGCCACGCGCGCAGGTACATTCAATACCTGCTCTGCAACGTCGGTTATGCCACGCAGTTGGGAGGATCCCCCGGTTAGGACGATACCGGCTGTCAATAAGCCATCGTAACCCGAAGACCGAATCTCCCGCAAAATGATTTGAAATATTTCTTCGATACGCGCTTCAACAACATATGCGAGGTCCTGACTACCGACTTGAATTTTTTCCCCGCCAAATGGTTCAACCGTAAAAACTGTTTCCGAATCAATTTCTTTTGGCCGGCAGTCGCCATGTTGAATTTTGACTTTTTCTGCCACCTCGTAAGGGGCGCGCAGGCCAATGGCGATATCATTGGTGATATGGTTACCGCCGACGGGTATAACTTTTGTATGCCAGACAGAGCCTTGCCGGAAAATGGCAATATCGGTGGTGCCCCCGCCAATATCGGCCACAACCACATCCATATCCCGCTCGTTGGAGGTTAATACAGCCTCGCTAGACGCCAATACATTGAGTACAAAGGCTTCAGCGCTGACATCCACATTGGCTGTACATTGTCCCAAATTGAGCAGGGCGGGGGAGGAAGCCGTCACGATGTGGGCTTCAACTTCCAATCGATACGCATGCATTCCAATCGGATTACGCACGCCTTTGTGATCATCGACCTGGTATTCACGCGGAATGACGTGAACAATTTCCCGATTGTGTGGAATAGGGATAGCCTGAGCCGCTTCAAGGGCATAATCGATATCGGTCATGTTGATGCCCTTACTTTCGCGGCCAATCGCGGTGACGCCGCGCGAGTTAATGCCGCTAATATGTTCGCCCGCCATGCTGACAAGCGCTTCGCGCAGATCGTAGCCGGATGTGTGTTCCGCCGCTTCAACGGCCTTGGCGACGGCAATCGATGCTTCCTGAACGTCAACAACCATGCCTTTGCGCATGCCGCGTGATGGTTCCACGCCCAGCCCAATGATTTGAAGCTGCTGCTCGCGTACCTCGCCTACCAGCGCGCATACTTTTGTTGTCCCGATGTCAAGACCAAAAATGATTTCTGCCATATACCAATACCTCTTCTTGGTAGATCACGTTTATAGGTTTGTGATCCGGGTCTCTACCCGTAAATTAGCCTTCTGTGGCCTGAGTTATCTCCAGAATATTAAAATCAAAGATGTTAGTAACCAAACGCTTTGTAGTAAGGTGTTTCTTGATTGCTCACGTTGACATACTCCGGTTGAACCCCTTTGTTGAGCAGATTTGTTTCTATCGTTTTGTAGACGGCCAATTTTTGATGCATATCTGTACCGGTTCCAAAGTAAACCCGCCAGCCTCGTCCGTCTTGATAACTTAAGCCGCCATAGGGCCTGTAATACAGTTCTGTAATTTCAGGAACCATTAGATTGAGCTGGAGTGCGCCCTCCAACACATCTTTGGGAATAAAAGCCAGACTGGTGGGCAGTTCTTCGCTTTTATCATTCTTGGGTTTGGGCGTGGGCACGGCCGTTGCTGTTGGACGTGGAATCGGAGTTGGCGCCGGTTCAATGGGGTTACCATTTTCGTCAAACTCGACCTCACTTTCTACGGGTTTAGTCGATTCTAAAATCGTGTTGTTATCAAACTCTGCAATGATTCGCACCATACCCGCCGTTGGCGTGCGCGCCGGCACTAAACGGCCGTTTTTCGTGATCCAATAATCCACCCCACCTTCATGCCACACAGCCACCGGCGCTTCTTCCCCGACCTGGATATAGACCTGGTTAGGCCATTCGAGCGTTACTGTGGATGAAATAATGCCTGGTATGGTCGTAATTGCTTCAGCCGCCGACGCCGGATTAGCGGAAAAAATATGCCGCCCAGCGAGATCGCTGGCGGAAACAATTTCCTCCGGCGGCACGGTCAACGCGCCCTCGACCGGAATATAGGTCAGGTAATATTGTTCGGACTCAGCAATTAAATAGACGGCATAGATGATTAACGCCATCAGTCCCAAACTTAACCAGCGGGCATTAAATACAAATCGTTTAACCAGGTTCAATCCGCCGCGCAGGTTGCGAGTACGCCGCCGTTGTTTGCGCTTTTTGGCGGTTGGCGGCGCTTCCACACGCGGCAAATTGACTGCCTTGCTTGCCTGTATGCGGCGCATCTTGGGTTGCTTGCGCAGCCGATTGCGTTGTTCTCGTTTTGTCATGTGATTAAGGTAAACTCAATGTCGTCGCCAAATTGTGTTTGACGTTATGCCGTTCTAATGCCAGTTCTATTAGTCGATCAAGTAGTTCCGGGTAGCTCAGTCCGCTTGCTTCCCACAGTTTTGGATACATCGAAATGCGTGTGAAGCCGGGAATGGTGTTGATTTCGTTCAGGTAAAGACGGCCGTTTTCCTTGTCAAGCAGCAAATCAACCCGTCCCATACCGCCGCAATCAATAGCCTTATACGCCCGCAGCGCTAAATCCCGCACCTGTTCAGACAGTTCGTCCTCAATATCGGCCGGAATGATCAGTTCCGATTCATCTTCGGAACCCGGTTCAGCCATATATTTAGCCACATAATCGTAGAATTCGCGCCGCGGTCGAATTTCGCCCACAATGCTGGCAATCGGCGCTTCATTTCCCAGCACAGCTACTTCCAGCTCACGCGCATTGATGCCTTGTTCAACGACAATACGTCGGTCATACTGCGCCGCCAGCCGCATGCCTGTTTCCAATTCTGACCGGTCATGACATTTTTTTATGCCAACGCTGGAACCCAGGTTGGCCGGTTTTGTGAAAACCGGATAAGTGAGCGTGGATTCAATTTGGTCGAGGATGGTAAACGGCCGTTTCTCCCAATCCTGCTGTGTAAACAACAACCAGGGTAATATCGGGACGTTATTGGCGGCCATGACATACTTAAAAATGGCTTTATCCATGCCGACCGCCGAACCAACAACGCCGGCGCCCACATACGGCAGGCCGGCCAGTTCCAACAAACCTTGCACCGTGCCGTCCTCGCCGTAGGTGCCATGTAAAATTGGCAGTACCACATCAAGCTCAGTAATCAACCGCATGCCTGCGGGCTGCGAATCGGCGATTTCCAACTGTATCAATCCGGCGGACTGGGGATCGGGCAACAGCGCCGCCGCCTGAAAATCGCTGGTTCCGGCGCTAAGCGCCGCCGTCACATCGCCGGTGATCCAGCGCCCGCTTTTACTGATGCCGATAGGGATGACATCATATTTTTCACGATCAAGCGCACTCATGACAGATTGCCCCGACATGAGCGAAACCGCATGCTCGCCGGAGCGACCGCCATAAATGACCCCAACGCGGACTTTACCTTTCTTAGAAGCGGTCATTGCTTAATTATTGAACTCCCAATTGCCAACCAGTTCCACTTCAAGTTCCATTTCAACGCCAAACTGTTCGCGCACGCCGTTCCATGCTTCCGCGATGAGGGCGCGAATTTCCTCTGCAGAAGCCTCTCCGTCGCTTACAAAAAAGTTGGCGTGTTTTTCAGAAATACGTGCATTCCCGATTTGGAAACCTTTTAAACCGGCCGTTTCGATTAAATATCCGGCGTAATAATTTTCGGGGTTTTTGAACATAGATCCCATTGATGCGCCCCCGGGCTGCGTTTGTTTGCGGTGGGCGCTGAAAGCCTCGGCGCGCGCGGTCAGAACTTCCGATGCTTCTGATTTGAGTTGTAATTCGGCTGAGAGTACAACGCGGCGCGTGCGCGATTTCTGCTGATCGCGTTTAAGGACGCTGGTGCGATACTCATAAGCCAACTCTTCGTTATTATAAATGAGTACGCCTTTGCCCGGTTCCCAAACGGCTGCGGAGAGCAATGTTTGCTGCATATCGCCGCCATGGGCGCCTGCGTTGCCGACAACCGCCCCGCCGACCGTTCCGGGAATACCGATGGCCCATTCCAAACCGCCCAGACCTTTGCCGATACACTGGCGCGCCAGCGCGGAAAGATTCATGCCGGAATCAACTGTACAAACCACGCTTAAACCTGTGTGACGGAAACGCACTTGTCGGGCTTTATTGAGGATAACCAGCCCTTTGATGCCACCGTCTGCTATAAGAATGTTTGAGCCGCCGCCTAATATGAAGTAAGGGATGCGCTGGGCATAGGCCAGATCAACGGCCGTTAATAGATCCTGGCTGCTCCTGACCGTCAAAAAAAGTTCTGCCGGTCCGCCTACGCGAGCGGAAGTGTAACGAGCCAGAGGCGTGTTGGTTTGAAGCGCGTCGCCAAATATTTCTTTGAACCGTTCTTGTGTCATTTCGCTTACTGCGGTTTGAACGCTCATTCCATCTCCCTTGTCTTCTTTACCGAACGCCGGTGTCGCCGAACGCTGGCGTTTTTAAAAATTCCCTTGACTGAACTTTAATTTTTGCCCAATTCTAGTTCTTTAAAAATCTCCTCAGCGGCTCAGCCGCTGGTTTAAGCCTTCTAAAACCCACTGCCCGACAAGTTCCCCATCGCCTGCCCCCAACGTCAATATGACATCATCGGGACGAATGCGGTCGAGTAAATAATCGGCGGCGTCCCTTTTTGTAGGGATGTGGATTGTGTTTGGATGATCCATTGCCGCAACGACAACGGCCGTATCGATGCCCAATGTATCTGTCTCGCGGCTGCGATAAATATCCAGCGCAATCACGCGGTCGGCGTCGGCAAAGCTGCCGGCAAACTCATCCAGCAGCAGTTTGGTGCGGCTGTAAGTGTGGGGCTGCCAGACTGCCCACAGGCGGCGTCCGGGGTAACGCTGGCGCGCCGCCGCCAGGGTAGCGCGAATTTCGGTCGGATGGTGAGCGTAATCATCAATGATTGTAACGCCGCCAACTTCACCCGTGACCTGGAAGCGCCGTCCGACGCCGCCAAAGCTGGCTAAACCACGACAAACCTGAGCAAAATCGAGACCAACGTCCAGGCCAACTGCAATCGCCGCCAGAGCGTTGAAGACATTGTGCAGTCCGGGAACCCGCAGCCGCGCCAGGCCGATGGTACGGCCGTCCGCTTCTACCAGAAAATCAGTTCCGCCTAACGGGTTAGGCCGCGTTTCGCTGGCCTGCAAGCTGTATGCGCTGTCTCTTTTTGCCATACCGTATGTTGTTATGCTGACGCCGGGAAGATCCAACATCGCCATTAATTCCTGTACACCAGGGTCTTCGCCGCACACAATCAAACGGCCGTTTTCCGGCAGCAGCGCCGCAAATTGTTGAAATGCAGCCAAATAACTTTCCGGCGTGGGGAAAATATCGGGATGATCATGTTCAATGTTGGTAATAATGCTGATAGCCGGGCGCAAACCAAGAAACATATGGTCATATTCGTCCGCTTCGATGACAAAATGTTGGCCTTGACCGAAACGGCCGTTTGTACCCCACTCGGGTAAAACGCCACCCAAAATTACGGTCGGATCATAATCGGCCGTGAGCAAAATGGCGGCAATCATGCCGGTCGTAGTCGTTTTGCCGTGCGTGCCCGCTACCGCAATGCCGGTTGTGTCCGCCATCAGATGGCCCAAAAAATCAGAACGTTTCAACACCGCAATATGAGCCGCGCGCGCAGCCGTCACTTCAGGGTTATCGTCTGGAATAGCAGAAGAAATAATCACAGCTTCAGCGCCTTGGATATTTTTTGCCTGGTGACCTTGATAGATGTGCGCGCCTGCTTCTTGTAGAACGGCCGTGAATTCATTTGTCTGCTTGTCAGAGCCAGACACAACAAACCCGCGCCCTAAAAGAACCCGTGCAATGGCTGAGATGCCTGTCCCGCCAATGCCGACCAGATGGATATGCATGCCTGTCCGGAGTTCAAAAGCTTGATTCGTCACCGTTTGACACCGCCGCTTAGAGCATCACTATGAGTACAAACAAAACCAATATTACCAGCAAAATGGGCAAAACCGCGTTGTTTTGTACTAAAAATGGAATGGGTAGGTAGCTCATTAAAGTCGCCCATTGATCTCCAACCGGCCGGATGATATATGGCGCAAATGGATATTCACCTATTGTTGCATTCCACACCGAGAGATTCAATGGTTCTGTGCCTTTCACAATGTGGTAATTGAGCATGCCCCATAAAGAACCGACCAGCAAATAGCCGTTGACGGCGCCCATTAGCGCCGCCATAATTTTATCCTGGATGTTGTCACGAACCTTTAGCCGTCCGGAGAAGCGATCGCTGATGGTTGGGCCGGCATATCCGGCAAAAGCGATCAACAAAATAGTGGAAGCCATGATAATGACTTGATATTTCCAGAGCGTCTCGTCAAATGCTTGTTCATACCAGCCCAACATGTCAAATATAAAGGGCATAAAAGAGTTGATGGAAAACAGCGCCAAAATCAAGCTTAACGTTGCGATAATTTCACGTGTCCACGTGCGTTGGGTGCCGATTACAGCGAAAAAACCGACCATTATCCAGAAAGCTGTCCCGAGCATTATCATGATGCTTGTCCCTCTCCTATTTCTGTGATCATTTGCGCCAGGTTTGCCGTCGCGTCAGGGATGTCCAATGCTTTAGCGGCCGTTCCCATTTGAGCCAATCTGGCAGGTTCCTGGAGTAAATTGAGTATTGTTGGCAGCATTTTCTCCGGCAGTTCTTCATCGGTAAGCTGTACCGCCGCGCCCTGTTCTGTCAGGAAATCTGCATTGACCTTTTGATAGCGCCATGCCCAACTGAGCGGCGCCAAAATTGACGGCAGTCCAAAAGCAGGACACTCACCCAACATGCTGGCGCCGGCGCGGGCCAGCGCCAGGTCGGCCGCCCGAAATGCAGCGCCCATATTCTCATGCAAATAAGGATACGGCCGATACCATTGCCGCAGGGTGGCATCCAACTTCTGAGCATTTGCCGCCACTTCCGGCCAGGTCAACTCACCACTGATGTGGATTATCTGCGCCAGCGGCAGCAGTTCGGGCAAAATATTCATCAGCGCGCGATTAATATTTAACGCGCCGCGGCTGCCGCCAAAAACAAACAAAGTTGGCCGCTCTGGTGATAAATTAAACTTAGCTAACGCCTCAGCTCTGCTCATCTGGGTCGCGGCGCGGATTTCCGGCCGCACCGGGTAGCCCGTCACGACCATTTTCTCGGCCGGCACATAAGCGCTTGACCCCTTAGTGGTGCAGGCGATTTTTTGCGCCAGCGGCAAAACGAATTTGATGCTGGCGCCCGGTTCAACGTCGGGTAAATAAATACAAATGGGTATATTGTGCATGCGGCTGGCCACGGCTACAGGCGCAGCCAAGTAACCGCCCGTCATAAACATGACGTCGGGGCGGAATTGGCGAATGATGCGCGAGGCCGTGCCAATGCTCCAGGTCAGACGCGCCGCATTCCTGGCGCTTGTGTGAAGCGGTACGCCCACAATTGCACCGCCGGAAATGGTTTCCAACTGCAAGCCGGAACGGGGCACAAGCTGCTCTTCCATTTCACCCTGAGCGCCAATCCACAAAATCTGGTCTTTTGGCAGCCCTTGTTCGCAGAGTTCGGTGACCGCAGCCAGGGCAGGATAGATGCCGCCGCCGGTGCCGCCGGCGCACACAAGGACGCGTGTGGTGATTGATTCGGAACGGCCGTTTTCCTTAACAGCCGGTAGATTTGACATATTGAGCATATCCGACGCCGAACTACCTTTTGAGCCTGGATTGAGGCTGAGGGCGTTTTACCAGTGATGAATCTCTGGAAATATTTAATAAAATACCTGCGCCTACCATTGTAATTGCCAATGATGAGCCGCCATAGCTAATAAAGGGCAATGGGATTCCGGTAACCGGAATCAAAGCCGTGATAACAGCAATATTGAGTAAAGCCTGGAAGCCAAACCAAAATGTGATGCCCAGCGCAAGTAAAGCGCCATAACTGGAGCGCGCCTTTGTGGCGGCGCGAAAGCCACGCCATACCAGCAAGGTCAGCAGGCCAATGATTAATAAACTGCCTGCCAGGCCCAACTCTTCAGCCATAATCGCAAATGCGCTATCTGTATGGCCGGCGGGCAGGGGGATGAATTTTTGGGTGCTGGCGCCTAACCCGGAACCAAATAATCCGCCGCGTCCAAGAGCGGCCAATGTTTGTTCCACTTGATAACCTGCCAGCGCCGGATTGCTTAGGGCCGCGCGGTATGACTCAAAGCGAGCGGTGGCGTGCGGAAAAGTAAAGACCAGAGTAATGAAAACGGCGCCGCCTAATATGCCGGCCAGGCCGAACTGACGCCAATCTGCGCCTGCAATAAAAAATAGGGTAAAGCTGACCATTGCAATCAAAGTGGCCGTGCTGATATCAGGCTGCTGGACAATCAAACCGCACACGATGCCCGTAATGACCGAGAAAGGAATTAAACCATAGGTGATCATTTTAATGCGATCCCCTTTGCTTGAGAGCCAGTGGGCAATGTAAAGAATGATGGCCAGTTTTGCGACCTCAGAGGGTTGGTAGGATCCACCTTGCAGGCCGCGCTGCGCGCCCAGTAATGATTCCCCCACAAGTAAGGTGACGGTTAAGCTAATGAGAGTTAATATCAGAAATGGAACTGAGAAACGGCGCAATATGTGGTAATCAAACTGCATAACGACCAGGAAGGCCGCCATACCGAGCAGCAGCGCAATTACCTGGCGACGGATATAGTAGGTAGCGTCTCCTTTCCACTGCATGCCAATGTCAAAGGTTGTGCTATAGACCGTTAGCAGGCCGACGATGATCAGCGCGACAATCGCCAATAAAAGCCAGTAATCGAAATGAAATTTGATGCCGGGTTGGACCCGCGTTGGTTGTTTTTTGTTTATATTGAGGGTTGCCATGCTGCTCTCCGTTTTTCTAATTGGCCGACTAACTCACGAAATTCCTGGCCCCGCTCGGCAAAATCGATGTAGCTGTCATAGCTTGTGCCGCCAGGCGCCAGTAAGACGAGGTCACCGGGAACGGCCGTTGCCGCAGCAAGCGCCACAGCTTCAGCTAATGTTTGTGTCCGGTGAATATTTTCCAGCCGATTCGAATTCGCTCCGGCCGCATCCAGCTTTTCCGCCAGCAGGTCGGCCAGGTCGCCGAACAAAATCACCTGCCGTACACGCTCGTTGACCCGTGCCGCCCATGCTTCCCACACCATCTCTTTGTCCTTGCCGCCGGCCAGTAAAATAAGCGGTTCTTCAAAGGAATCGATGGCTGCCAGGGCGCGCTCCGGGGCTGTGGCGATGGAGTCGTTGATATATTGCACGCCGTCAAGAGTGGCTACGAGTTCAAGACGATGTTCCACGCCGCTGAATGCGCCAATGGCGTCGACTATCGCCGCAGCGGGAATGCCGGCGCTGTCTGCCAGCGTCACGGCTGCACATACGTTCGATACATTGTGCCATCCGCGTAACCGGATGGCGTTTAATGCGCAAACGGCCGTTTCTGCGCCCTTTCCATCCCTCAGCCAGATATGATTTGCATGTACAAACGCCCCATCTGTGACTTCATTTTGAATGCTGTACTGGCGTAAACGGCCGTTGACCAGCCCCGCCAACGACATAGAACCGGGATCATCTGCACAGAGAACGGCCGTATCCTGCTCTGTCTGAAAACGCAAAATATTGGCCTTCGCCGCCGTATAAGCCGCCATTGTTTTGTGCCGGTCCAAATGATTGGGCGTGATATTGGTAACGGCCGCTATCTGCGGACTGCGATCCCAAATTTCTAACTGAAAACTTGACAACTCTTGCACCACCAGGTCGTTTGGCTGCATATTATCCAACTCGATAATGAGAGGCTGGCCAATATTGCCGCCAACCCAGGTGCGCCGGCCGGAGTGTTTTCCCATTGCGCCGGTTAACGCTGTCGTAGTTGTTTTTCCGGCCGATCCTGTGATACCGATCACAGTCGCCTTTGTGCGCCGCACAAACTCTAACGAATCATTTGTAATTTGAATGCCACGTGCGCGCGCTGCTCTGACCAGAGGCGCATCCGCCGGCACGCCGCCGCTGACAGCCAGAAAGTCCGCGTCATCCAATAAACTCAGCGGATGCGAACCCAAAACAAATTCCACACCCAACATGGCAAGTTCGCTCAGGCTTGATTCCAACTCTGATGCCAAACGTAAATCAGAGACGACGACATGCGCCCCGGCCTCGGCAGCAAAATGTGCCAGCGCCTTGCCCTGCCGCGCCAATCCTAAAATGACGATTCGTTTACCTGCGAAAGAATCCATGACTTAAACCAATGCCAGCGCAATGCCAACCATGGCAGATAAAATCGCGATCAGCCACCAACGCTGCACAATTTGAGTTTCACTCCAGCCAATTAATTCAAAATGATGGTGCAGCGGCGCCATTTTGAACAACCGTTTACCGCCGGAAATCTTAAAATAAAGTACCTGCACGGTTGTCGAAAGCATCGTTGCGATTGGTACGGCCGCAATAATCGGTAAAATTAACCATTGATTCGTCATCAGCGCCACGACGCCCAGCGCGCCGCCCAACGCCTGCGAACCCACATCACCCATAAACATTTGCGCAGGCTTGGCGTTGTACCACAAGAATGCAAAACATGCGCCAACTGTAACCGTACAAAATATGAGCAAAAATTGCTGTCCTTGCAGCATAGCGATGACGCCATACGCCATAAACGCAGTTGCCGAAATGATGCCCGCCAATCCGTCCAACCCATCCGTGATGTTGATCGCGTTGGCTGTGCCGGTGATGACGATCACGGCGATTGGAACGTAAATCAAACCGATGTCGATCAAAAAAGGCACGGTCGGAATTGCCATCCAGCCATGTTCATCGTTGACCACGTAATAAATTAACAGCGCCGCAATCAGGGCAATGGCGAGTTGAAACAAGATTTTGAACCGCGCTTGCATTCCTTCGCCGGGTCGCAGGCGAAAACCCTGGAAATCATCAACACCGCCCAAAATAGAGTAGGCGATCATGACAAAGAGGGGGATGGTGACGCTTTCTGCAATTTCGGTCGCCTGCATAATTTGTACGATGTTGACCATAAAACTCACGATCACAATCCAGCCAACAATCAGGAGGCCGCCCATAGCCGGCGTGCCCATCTTTTGCATATGGGTTTCCGGGCCATCAATGCGAATCCGTTTACCCAGCCCCAGGCGGCGCATCAGTTCAACCAGGGGCGCGCCCCAGATGACAGCAAGTAAAAAGGTGAAGCCGCCCAGCGTCAATGCGAAAGCCATCAGATATTCCTGCTCATTGCAGCTACAATGCGATCCATACGCATGCCATAAGAGCCTTTAATCAAAATAATGTCGTGAGGTTGCAATATTTTTTCAAGCAGCGGAATGGCCGCCGACGCATCTGGCGCCGAAAACACATTGGCCGCCTGCATCCCTACTTTACGCGCTTCTTCGGCGATAATTTTGGCGCGCGGGCCGACGGAAATGAGAATGTGGGCGACGTCGGCCGCCCGTCTGCCAATCAGCCGGTGTGATCTTTCCTCGGCCAGACCAAGTTCTAACATGTCGCCAAGCACGGCGACGTGACGGCCGTTTATTTCATCCAATAAATTCAAAGCCGCCAGGGCAGAATCGGGGCTGGAGTTGTAAGTGTCGTCGATGATCGTTGCGTTTTGAGGGCCGGGCACAATCACCAGGCGAAGCTGCCCGGCAGTATCATCGTTCAGACCGGCAATGATTGCTTCCCACGTCATGCTTTCCACCAATCCGACGGCTGCGGCCCGCAAGGCAGTATGAACGCTGTGCCGGCCAATCAAGGGAACGGAAATTGTTAAGGTTTCCTGCTTATAATGCAGCGTGAAGCGAATGCCTTCCAGGCCCATTGATTCAATATTGTCGGCCCATAAATCGGCAGTGGGATCAAGTCCGTAGGTAAAAACACGCGCCCGTGTGTGGGCAGCCATCCGCATCACGTTGGCGTCATCTTTGTTGAGGACAGCGACTCCTATGGCGGGTAAAGCCTCTACCAATTCTTGTTTGGCAGCGACAATGCCTTCCATACTGCCCACGCGTTCAAGATGTACCGGTCCGATAATGGTTAAGACGCCCACGTCAGGGCGGGCGATGTCACACAGCAGGGCGATTTCGCCGCGTGCATACATGCCCATTTCCAGAACGGCGCTCTGATGCCACGGCCGTAACGCCAGCAAGGTCAGCGGTAAACCAATTTCATTGTTGCGATTGCCGGGGGATTTTAAGGTGCTGTAATGCTGCTGCAAAACCGTATAAACGAGTTCTTTTGTGGTTGTTTTGCCGACGCTGCCGGTGATGCCCACGATCCGTACCGCAGGGAACTGCGCACGCCAATATTTGGCTGCCTGTTGTAAAGCGGTCAGGCTGTTTTCGACAATCACACAAACAGGTTGTGAAAAATCAATTGGCGTTTCAGGGGGTTGGCGCGTGTCGATCTGGTTGGGATGTTCGGGTAACGGCCGTTCCACAATTGCAGCGCTGGCTCCCTGACTAAATGCAGCGCTCACAAATTCATGCCCATCAACTCGTTCACCAGGCAGGGCGACAAATAAACTGCTCAATTGTGCGTCACGGCTGTCAACGACAACAGACGACAAAGCCGGCTCAGAGCCGGTTATCGAATAGGGCATTAAAGCCGCCAAAATGTGACCCAGATGCAGCATTTTATTCACCCGGCGAACGCGCCGCCAATATTTCTCCTTGTAATCGGATTTCGTCCGGGGGAATGTTTAACATGATCACCAATTCTTTGGCGAGTTTGGAAAAAGTGGGCGCGGCCGTTTTTGATCCCCACGGTATGTTGGGCCGGTCAATTTTGACATAAACAACAAGTTCCGGATCATCAGCCGGCAGCCAACCTGCGAAAGTTCCGATAATGTCATCGGGATTGTAGACGCCGTTTTCCGCGATCTGCGCCGTACCGGTTTTGCCGGCTACAGTGTAGCCGGGTACATAAGCTTCCGGAATGGCAGTGTTCAAAGCCTCAACCGCCATTGCTGTTAATGCGTGCGCTGATTGTGGGCTAATTGGCTGGCTGAGGACGGTGGGTTCGTGGATGTAGGTGCTGTCGGCATAGTGGATTTCCTTGACCAGGTAAGGCTGCATCATTTTTCCGTCGTTGGCTAGTGCAGATAGGGCCGTGATCATCTGGATGGATGTTGTGGCGATACTTTGCCCATATGTTGTGGCCGGCATATAGGATTCCGTCCAGGTGGAATCACCCGGCAGAGGCAGCAGGCCGCTTGATTCAGCCATCAAATCGATTCCGGTAGGACGGCCGAATCCAAAACGCTGCATGTAATCATAGAAAGTGTCCTGGCCCATCCAGAGACCCAAAGTTGCGGCCCCGACATTATAAGATTGCGCCAGCAGGGTTGTCATATCAACCGTGCCATGCGCCATGCGCGTCCAGTTGACAGTTTTAAAGCCGCCAATCCACAGTTCCCCCTCATCGAAATAGGTGCTTTGGGGAGTTACTGTGTTACTGTCCAGCGCCGCCGCCATCGTGATTAACTTCATGACAGAGCCCGGCTCGAATATATTACTCACCAGAGGATTTAACAGATCATCGGCTTCAGCTTCGTAGAAAGCGTCCGGGTTAAAACAAGGCGCGCTTGCCATCGCCAAAATTGCCCCGGTACGCGGATCCATGACGATGATTTCGCCGCCGGGCGCTTCATACTCTTCCAGCGCTTCTTTCAAATGTTTTTCGACAGTGTATTGGATGGTGCGGTCAATGGTCAAGAACAGGTCGGCGCCTTCTCGCGCAGTCGTATGTTGACGAATTTCCAATGGTGAGAGATTGACGGTGTGGCTGGCTGCCTCGCCGGCCAGTTCGCGCTGGTAGTAGCCCTCCAAACCGGAGCCGCCGTTGCCATCGTAATCCACATATCCCAACGTATCGCACATCATGTCTTGTTGGGGATGGAAACGGATAGGCAGCGCGTCTACCTGAACGCCTTCATAAGGTAAGGCTTCTAACGTTGCCGCCATTTCTTCCGACACGCGGCCCGCCAGAAGGACATAGGGGCGATTGGATTGCAGTTTGGCCAGGAGTTGATACCGTTGTTCTTGCAGAATAGGCGCCAGAGCCGTTGCTAATTCATCCGGCTCAGTGACCTGGTTAGGGGTGATGCTAATTTGATAATCTGCGCCATTTGCTGCCAGAGCAGCGCCATGCCGGTCATAAATGACGCCGCGTTCGGGGCGATCGACGACGATATATTCGCTGACGCCATTTTGGGCCAGGTCTTCAGCCTGAACGACCTGGAAGTAGACCAGGCGCGCAATAATAAGCGTCGTGAAGCCCATTAATCCGACGACGATGATCCAGAGGCGGCGTTTTTGACTATTGTTCATTGGATTCTCCGCGTATCAAATCAGCAAAGGCTGCATCTAATGACAGAAAGATGGCTTCCTGGATCGATTCCGCCGGCTGCGGCAATGGTTCTGGTGTTGCTGCGGGAACGGAAACGGCCGTTTCCGACGGGTATTCTGGAATGACAAGGTACTCAATTTCATATGATTCAGTTGATTCAAAACCCAGGCTGTCGGCCGCCTGTTGTAAAATTTCGAGCGTTTGCGCTTTGGCGATTTGACGCTCAAGTTCCGCATTCGCTTTACGCAAATCGGCCAGATCAAATTCTAACTCCTGCACCTGGCGGCCGGTCGTGGCGATTTCGCTCGTCTGGTTCAAATAAATTGCGCCAATCAAGGCAACGAGCATCAGGATGATGGCCCAGCCGAGTGCAGCTTGCGCCTCACTTAGTTTACCTAAGCGTTGGACGAACTCGCGTGTTTGCCGGGATGATTTGCGCATTGGACGCCGAATGTTTTCCTGTACCATAATACCTGTGACAATTGATGTAATATTACAACACTATTCTGATTTTTCCACTACTCGCAGCCGCGCGCTGCGGCTGCGCGGATTAATTTCGATTTCGGCGGCAGACGCCTGTACAGCTTTACGCGTGATTAACCGCAGCTTTGCATGCGCTTCACACGTGCAAATTGGCTGTTCGGGCGGGCAGATACAATCTAGACTCATAGCGCGAAACGTGTGCTTAACGAAGCGATCCTCTAACGAATGAAAGCTGATGACAGCAAATCGGCCGCCCGGTTTGAGCAGTTCAACTGCCGCCAGCACACCTTTTTCGACGGCTTCCAATTCCTGGTTGACGGCGATTCGCAGCGCCTGAAAGACTTTTGTTGCCGGATGAATACGACCCTTGCGCCGCACGTGTTGGTCGATTAGATTTGCCAGCTCTGTGGTGGTGGTGATAGGCCGGTTGACTACGATTAACTTGGCAATTCGCCGGCTTTGTTTTTCTTCACCATAACGCCAAAATACGTCAGCTAAATCAGTCTCAGATAAATTGTTAATTAGATCTGCGGCCGTTTGCCCTTGAGTCGGGTCAAACCGCATATCGAGCGGCCCGGTGGCCATGAAGGAAAACCCTCGCTCTGCCGCAGATAACTGCCGTGAAGATAATCCCAGGTCCAACAGAATGCCGTTTACCTGATCGAAACCCTCTGCGGGCGCCAGTTGGCCCATTTTTGCGTAGCTGGCGTGGATAATTTTTATCCGGTCGCCAAAATGCGCCAGCCGCCTTTGGGCAAAGGCAATTGCTTCAAGATCGCGATCAAAAGCCAAAACGCGCCCATTGGGCGCTGATGCTTTCAGGATGCCTGCTGAATGTCCGCCTGCGCCGAGCGTACCATCGATGAAACGGCCGTTTTGAGGTGGTTCTAACAGCGCCAGAACTTCGTCATAGAGGACCGGAATGTGTTCTGTCAGCATAGCTGTTCATCTCATGTATGTTAATGATTGCGGACTACCTAAATACCTAAATCATCCCAACGGGTGCTTTCTTCGCTGTTTTCA
This sequence comes from uncultured Chloroflexia bacterium, assembly GCA_963701435.1. Lineage (GTDB taxonomy): Bacteria > Chloroflexota > Anaerolineae > Promineifilales > Promineifilaceae > JAACFF01. The sequence goes on from CAVPAL010000017.1 coordinate 164,510, forward strand.
ATTTCTGAACGTACCGGATCCCAAGAGGAACTGCTCCAGATCTCCAGGTAGTTAAACATGCCGATAATGACGGCTTCTCCGTTTAAGCCGGCAAATTCGCGCAGATTTTGCGGCAGCAAGATTCGTCCCTGACGGTCTGGTTCCAAATCCATCGCCCCAGAAAAGACGCGCCGGCGAAATGAACGCGCGCCGGGATCAGAATACGGCCGTTGTGCGATTTTTTGCGCCAGCTCTTCCCAACCGATCAAAGGGAATACCATCAGGTTACGGTCAAAACCACGTGTGACAACCAGGCCGGCTGCCAGCTCCCCGCGAAACTTTGCCGGGATAGTCAAGCGGCCTTTGTCGTCTATTGTGTGTTGGAATTCACCTAAGAACATCTTAATTGCCGAACCTGTTGCTTTATGACGTCATATTGTGATCTATTCGTGAATAGAACAATTGTTCTGATTGCCCCATTTTAACACAACTTTTTAAGATTTTTGCGCTAAAATGACCCACTTCACCCCACTTTCCACCACAATTGCCCATAGTATACACCATTGGGCAATCGATGGAAAGGCGCAGCGCAAATATTTTAAGGTTCAGAAGCGGATTGTCCGCTGTAAGCTTTTTGTAAGCATTGATTCAGTTTTCTGTAACAGCGACAATACACAATTCAATGATTTAGAGAAAGTATTTTTTAGAATAGAGCGAGGCATATGAAACTGTTATCGATAGGAAAAAGCTTGTTTTTACTGCTGTCCGGCCTGTTCTTGAGCGCTTGTACGTCTGCTGGGCCGCCGCCGGCCGTCACTTCATTTGCTCCTGCACCAACGGAAGCTGCGGCCATTCAGGCCGCGCCCATAACTTCTGAGCAGCCGGAAACGGCCGTTCCCACATCGACGCCGGCGCCAAAGATCAAATTACCAGATCTGGGCGCTGCCCCGGAAATTACCAATCAAGTCTGGTTGAACAGTGATGGACCGCTGACGCTGGCATCCGTACAGGGTCAAAAAGCGGTGCTGCTGGAATTCTGGACATTTGATTGAATTAACTGTCAAAGGACAATTCCCTGGGTCAGGGAATGGCATGAAAAATATGAAGGGGACGACTTTGCGGTCATCAGCGTGCATTATCCTGAATTTACGTATGAACGTGAAATAGAAAACGTGCGTGCAGCGACGCAGCGGCTTGAAGTTGATTACCCTGTGGCAATCGACAATGACCGCGTAACCTGGAACGCCTATCAGCAGCGTTATTGGCCTACGACTTATCTAATTGACAAAAACGGCCGTATTCGCGTGAGACACATTGGCGAGTTTAATCAGGGGTCTGCAGCTGAGTTTGAAGAAGCGATCCAGGCTTTAATCGCGCAGTAAAAAACGCTTGGCGGCTGTTTGTGCTAAACTTGCGTTATGGGAATTTTTCAGCGTAAAAAGAAATCAGACGCGCAGGGTTTTTTCGAGACGGGCATAGCGGCGACGGCCGTTTCTGTCGACCAGATGACGCGTGTTAAACTGAATGGAGAAACAATTGTTCTCTCCCGCTGGCAAAATGAATTGATTGCGTTTAATGATATTTGTCCGCACGGCGCCGCCGCTTTTTCAAATGGCTCTATCCGCGGTTGGCAGGTGAGCTGCCCGGAACACGGCTACTGTTTTGATATCCGCAACGGCCGTATTACCTGGCCGGAAGATGAAGTCTATCGTTTAAAACGGTACCCGGTGAAAGTTGAAGCAGACATGGTCAAGATAAAATTATCCTAACCTTTTTCACTATGGTTGAATCTGGTAGACGCCACCGTTATGGTCCAAAGCGTATAATTCACCCAGAAAATCCTCGCCAAAACTAGAGATGGGAAAATCAGTTTCCAGGACGACCGCAGAAGACCAGGAGCCGTCGGCTTCCTGGAACAAGCGCCAGAAAGTACCCTGACAAAAATCTGCCAGGAAATAATTGCCGTAAAGCGAGAGAAATTCCTGGCCGCGATACACATACCCGCCGGTAATTGAACATCCTTGACCATGATCGTATTCAAAAATGGGCAGCTCTAGACCGGTTTGATCACAAGCTGACCCGTTGAAACAATGGCTGCCTTCCAAAATATTCCAGCCGTAATTTTCGCCGCCTGCACTTGCAGCCGGTTGGAAATGGATTTCTTCCCACAAATTTTGCCCAACGTCTGCAATGAAGAGATTGCCTTTGACTGGATCGAAGCTAAAACGCCAGGGATTACGCAAGCCCCACGCCCAAATTTCATTCGCCCGACTGTCATCTGCAACAAACGGATTGGTGGCCGGGATTGCATACTGGCCCGGCAAAAAATCGACGTCCAGACGCAGCAGCGCGCCGAGCAGTGTGGCCGGGTCCTGACCGCTGTTGAGGGGATCATTTGCGCTGCCGCCATCGCCCATACCCACATACAAATACCCGTCCGGTCCAAATTGGAGCTGGCCGCCGTTGTGGTTGGCATAGGGCTGCTCAACCATCAGCAGCACAATTTCACTGTCCGCAGCGGCGCGATTGGGATCATTTGGATCGACTGCAAATTCAGAAATATGGGTATGGCCGTCCAGATTGGTGTAATTCACGAAGAAACGGCCGTTTTTCCTTATAGTCAGGATGAAAAACAACGCTCAACAAACCTTGTTCCAGCTCAACGGAATCAACCCGGTCCACAATATCCAGGAACGGCTCCTCGACCAATGTCCCATCCGGCGCGATGATGCGGATGCGTCCTGCCTGCTCAACCACAAAGCGGCGTGCATCAAAGGCGTGGGTTAAAAAGACTGGCTTTTCGAGACCGCTGGTCACAACCGGGGCGAGCGTGATGCTGTTTACGGCCGTTTCCGGGATGGGCGTATTTGTTGGTGTTGCAGTCGGCGTGGCCGTGGCTGTCGCCGTTGGCGTTTGGGTGGGCATATCTGTTGGCAGCGGTGTTGAAGTCGCCGCCGGCGTAGCGGTGTTGGTGGGCGGGATTGTCGTCGTAGCAGCGGCCGCAATGGGCGGCGTGGATTTCGTAGAAGGTGAAGCGCTACAAGCCGCCAGCACAACAGCAGCGGCCACAAGTAGAAAATTCAAATAGATCTTCATACGGTTCGTCAACAAACGCCGTCCATCCGGCCGCGCAAGGTGCGGTTAAACCTTTTGATGGGGCGCTGATATTTGTTTGGCGCGCCTATTCCGCGCTTCAGACAGAAGCATTGGCCTCACGCAGGCGCTGGCCATATTGCGTTTCATAATATTTTTTAAATTCCCCGCTTTTAATTTTGCGCCACCACCATTCATTATCCGCATACCATTGGGCGGTTTTGGCAACGGCCTCGGCTGCTGTGTGGCGTGGTTTCCAGCCCAGCGCCTGTATCTTACTGATGTCCAGACTGTAACGCCGGTCGTGGCCGGGCCGGTCAGCAACGTGGCGAATTAAGTCGCGCGGGCGGGCCAAAGTGTCGAGCAAAATCTCGACCATCTGCATGTTTTCCATTTCGATCCCGGTGCCAATGTTGTATATCTCGCCAATTTCACCTTTGTGTAACACCAGATCAATGGCCTCACAATGATCTATGACGTATTGGTATTCGCGCATTTGACGGCCGTCTCCATAAACCGGCAGCGGCTCACCGTCAATGGCGTTTGTGGCAAACAGCGGCACGACCTTTTCGGGATATTGGAATGGGCCAATATTGTTGCTGCCGCGCGTGATGGTGACCGGCAGTCCGTAGGTAATATAGTAGGCATTTACAATCAAATCGGCGCTGGCTTTACTGGCGGCATAGGGGCTGCGCGGCTCGACATTATCTGTTTCTTTGCTTGAATAGCCAAACGGGATGTGGCCGTACACTTCATCTGTCGAAATTTGATGGTACCGTTCCAGGTTAAATTGGCGCGCCGCTTCTAATAAAACATAGGCGCCGTAGACGCTGGTCTGGATGAAAGCGTCCGGATTGAGAATGGAACGATCCACATGTGTTTCTGCCGCAAAATTGACGATTGTGTCAATATTATATTTTTGGATGGCGTCCGATACGGCCGTTGCATCACAAATGTCGGCCCTGACGAAGTGATACCGGGGATCGTCTGAGACTTCCAACAAATTTTCCAAATTGCCGGCATAAGTCAACTTGTCATAAACAATGATTTCATAATCAATGTACTTGTCCAGCATGTAGATGACAAAATTGGAACCAATAAAACCTGCGCCACCAGTTACGAGTATATTTTTCACGCGGTACCTCTCTTTAAAATAAAACAGCTAATTATTAACATTAAAAGACGCTGCTTGGATAATTTTGATTGTAACCCGTGTGGAACATTCGTCAATCCAGGAGAAAACCTTATTATCAACGTTTTAGCTGTGAATATTCGATGGGCGCTGCATTGTTTATCCACTTCGCGCTACAAACGCATCAATCAATTGGCGCGCAATGCTGACTCGCGGGGGTATCAAGGGCAGCTTTTCCGCTTTATACCAGCCGGCTTCATCCAATTCTTCTTCTTCAAGTACGACAGCTCCAGCGGCGTACTCCGCAGTAAAGGCGATCATTAATGAGTGTGGAAATGGCCAGGATTGGCTGCCAAAGTAGCGGATATTTTTTAATTCCAGGCCGACTTCTTCACGCACTTCGCGCCGGACACACATCTCCAGTGATTCACCAGGCTCTACGAATCCGGCCAGCACGCTGAAAAAGCCGGGCGGATAACGATGATTGCGCGCCAGGAGAAGTTCAGGCCCTGTGGGTGACGGCCGTTCCACGCTCACAATAATGGCGGGAGAAATGCGTGGATAGGTTGTCAGACCGCATGCAGAACACTTTTTGGCGCGTTCATGCTCAATTTGATGAACCGACGCTCCACAGCGTCCGCAAAACTGATGCGTACGGTCCCACTCCACAATCTGGACGGCGCGACCCGCCAGCGCCAGCATCTCATCCGGCAGGCGGTTGAATAATGGTCTTAACCCGGAGAAGGACATCCCCTCTGGCGCATCAAATTCCCCGTCAACTTCTGCGCAGTAACATGCAAAGGTTCCATTTGGGGAGATTAATTCGCCTAAAAAATGGCTATTTTTTAACGGAATATGGTTCTGATTAGATTGCGGGTTGATCCATTGGGGAACCCGGGTGGTTCCTTCTGAGTCAATCACAAGGAGTTTAAATCCCTGGAATATGAACCAATAAGCAGGTTCCTGCCGGGATTTGGGCGGTTTTACACTGGCCACGAAGCGAGTTTGAGTCATAAAGTATCAGTAAGGCTCCGGCGTTGGGGTTTCTCCCGGATATGGATTGTCTGGGTCGATGGTTGCCGTTGGCAAGGGCGGCGGCAGCTCAGGCGTCAACGTAGGTTCACCGGTTCCAGGCGTCGGTGGTGCGATTCCTGTTGCAGTTGGATTTGCGTCCGGCGTTGTCGTGAACAGCGCCGTTGGCGTTGCTGTCGGCTGGAAGGTGGGTCCAACCGTTGGGGTTGTTCCCGGCAGGAAAGTTGGCGATGCGGAGGGCGTCACGCCGGGCGGCAGCGTTTCTATTGGTGCAATGGTTGGTGTTGTTTCCGGCAGAAGCGTGCCGGGTGCTGTCGGTGTAGCCGTTGCACCTTCAGGCGGGGTTGTTATTGGCTGTTCAGCAGTCGGAACGAGTTCTGGAAAACCAGGTAATCCTTTGCCGGGATCAATATTGATGGGCGATCCATTGGCGCCAATTAATGGATTGGGCTGTAATATTTTTACAACCTGCAAATACCAGACTGTTTCCCGCGCCGGCCCTTTGCCGCAGCCGACCGGACCACTGTACATGCGCCAAATGCCACGGACAGTCATCGGTGTGTCGGGGGCCAGCAGCCTGACAATGCGTTCATAACCGACCGCATCCAGGCGCAGGCCTTCAGAAATCAGCGCCCAGCGAATATACGGGCCGCTGTAGCGCACGCATTCAGGCGGCGGCTGGGGCGTGTAATTACCGCTGACCTCAATAAGTTGGTTTACATAAGAAAAAGGACTCGCGTTTAAATCTGAAAATGAAACGGCCGTTGCCTGCATGCCATTATCAAGAATGGGGGTCGGAGGGGGCAGCGCCGGTCGTAACGGCCGTCCACTGCTGCCGGAAAAAAGGCGTACCAGCAGAAAAACAACGGCAATCAAAACCACTATGCCAAAAATTGCCAAAAGTAGGCGCGTGTTGGTGCGTCGCGATGCGCTTGCAAAATCACTCATCGAATCGAAATTTTGGGCAGCCGTGTACCCCGATGGTATATCCACCATTCCACAGCCAGGATAAAAAGCGCCGCCGCTGCCAGCCAGGGCCACAGTTCGCGCTGCCCGATTTGTTCATTGGATACGGCCGTTTCAACCGTGGTTTGTCCAATCTGAATTGTTTCCGCCGGCTGCAGCGTTGATTCGGCCAGGTCAAACAGATTAACAGCAAATTGTCCCGCCGGTCGGGATGCGTCGTCGCTTTCTAACGTCACACGATACACACCCGGCATTTGGGTTTCATTAAAGATTAGCTCATCTTTGCCTACCTGCGCTCTCCAAAGTGAACCGTCAGGTTTGGTCACAGAAACGGCCGTTGTGTCTATCCCAGGCGTAAATGTGACCGGCTGGCCAGGTTTTATGCTTGTTGAGGCATCAAAAACGCTGCCCGGGTTGAGCCAGCCCGTAATATTAGCGATTAAAATTGGAAATGCAATTTGCAGCGGCAAGTCAGAAGCGCGCAAATCGAAAGGCAGCACGGCAATTCGCCGGCCGTTAATTTCACCGGCGAACAGCAGCGGGCCGCCTTCAGCTTCGACCAAAGTTTGCAGCGAAGGCGCCTGCACCGCTGTAGCTTCCTGGATATGAACATCGCGCCAGTCAACATATTCCAGCAGGGGCGAATCGGCCAGACGAATGGCGACGGTGTCGGTAAAGACGCCGCCAACCTGTAATAAATCTGATTTGTTTTCTAAAGTTGGGTTAATAACCAGTATATCGGCGGCGGGTAGCGGATCGGGTAAGGGGACGCTGTCGAACACAATCAGATCGTAATCGGCGTCAGGGGAATAGGCTGTGGGGCTGCTTTTGAAAGCTTCGACGCCGGGCAAGACGCCAAAGACCTGTTCCAGAAATAAATTACCTTCACTCACGAGCAGGGTGCGGTTGCTGACGCCGCCAGCATTGACGGCCCAGGCAGAATCGTCCAATTGCAGGTAGTCTGTTTCGTTTTCGCTGAGACGGGCGGCGATTACGGCCGTTTCCGGCGGCGCGCTCACAGCAATACTCACGTTTTGACCGGGTTGTACGCTAATATTGCGTGCATCAAACAAACGATCATCCAGGTCGATACTCAGCAAGGCTGACTGTTCCCGGCTGCCGGTGTTGCTGACGCTGGCAAATAACTGCGGGCCGGCGCCGGTATCGCGCACGGCCAAAGCTGACAACGCCAGGTTCTCGCCGCTGCTGCCAACCGGTAAAAAAATAGTTTCAACCGGCAGCGGCGGTAGTTCTGGCGGCAGCCTGCCATCTGACACAATGACCACGCGCGCATCGGCGAATCCCTGGGCGGCGCCATTTGCCAGGGCAACGGCCGTCGCCCAATCGGCTGCGGCGTTATCTGGTTGAGCGTTTTGAACAATTTGGCGCAGCGCGGCGCGGTCGCGGCTGGCGGCGGCCAGCACATCAGGGAATTGGCCCACGCGGATTAACGTCATCAAATCATCGCCGCGTAAATCATTGATAATGTAAAGCAGTTCCGCCTGCGCAGCGGCAAACCGCGTGGGCGTCTCATCATGGGCCTGCATAGAAGCGGATGCATCGAGCAGCACAATCGTGTGGCCGCTGACGATTGAAGCAGTGGGTAGAAACGGCCGTGCCAGAGCCAAAACCAGCGCCGCCAGAATCAGCAATTGCAAAAACAGCAGTAAATTTTTGCGCAGCCGCTGCCAGGGCGCGTTGGCCTGCCGGTCACGCACCAGTCTTTGCCACAGCAGGGTGCTGCTAACCGTTACTTCTCGCCGTCGCAGGCGCAGCATATACATCACGATGATGGGAATGGCCAGCAGGCCGAGCAAGAGTGCGATAGGCGTTAAAAATGGCACAGGCTTATCGTATTATAAAACCAGCTTCACCGGATTAATTCCTGGGAGCGCAGCGTTTGCAGGATTAGTTTTTCCCAGGGCGTGCTTGTCGTCACGGGGATGTAATGGACGTTGCGGCCGTGGCAGTAGGCGGCAATCTCAGCCAGCCACGCGTTCAAATTTTCGGCATATTGAGCGCGCGCGGAAGCATCCAGCGTGATTTCTGCCTGTTGACCTGTTTCTACATCCACCAGATTTAAATCTCCTTCGAGCCTGGGGTCTAATTCATCCTGGCTTAAAATATGCACAATTGAGACCTCATAGCCGCGCGCCTGCAGCGCAGTCAAGCCGTTTTGAAAGCCGCCGGGCGCAAGCAGATCGCTCAAAAAGAAGATCAACCCGGGCCGCCGGGCGCGTAGAGAATAGTTTCGCATAGCCATGCTGACGTCAGTGAGACCATCCGCCTGGGCCGATTCAAGAAAACGAAACAGATTCATACCGTTTTGGCGGCTGCGAAATGGTCCCCAAGGGCGTTCTTGCCGGCTGCTGCTCAATGTCACGTTGAGCTGGTCGCCCGCAGCGAGGGCGATATATCCCAGAGCAGCCGCCAGCCGCAGCGCATAGCGCAGTTTGTTTTCGGGCGATTCCACAGGCCAATCCATGCTGGCGCTGGCATCGATCAACAGATGCACGGCCAGGTCTTCTTCTTCCTCGAATAGTTTGATAAACGGCCGTTCCAGGCGCGCATACACATTCCAATCCAGGCGGCGTAAATCGTCGCCCTGGGTGTAATTGCGGTAGTCGGCAAATTCAAGCGCCGTGCCCCGCTTGGTGCTGCGCCGTTCTCCTTTTAACACACCGGCGCGCACCTGATTGGCGACCAACGTGAGCTGCTCCAATTTACTCAGTGTTTCTTCATCAAAAATCATTTGCATTTCCAAAATTAACGGCCCATTTGGTAAACTGATCAGGCTCATAGTAACCGCTTTAGCGGTGGGCGATTTGATGATCGCAGACGACTAAAGTCATTACTACAAACTGACAGCCTACTTAAGAAGCAGCTTCCAGCTCAATTGCAGCCTGGTCGGCGTTTAGACTCATAATGAGTACAATTTGATAAAGACGACCGACCAGAACAGCCTTGGTTGTCAGGTCTAACGTTTCTTCATGCAGCGGGCTAAACAGATTATCCAACTGCTCGCGCCGGACAGAGGGCGTTAGCTCCGCCTGGGTGCGGCAGGATAACTGCCACAGCGCCCGGTAGACGAACCAGCCGCCATCCAAAACGGTGCGTTTCAAATCGGCCGTTGAACCCTTGATGTATTGTCGCGAAGCTAAAACATTCAGACCATCCTGCACAAGGCTGAGGAAGCTAAGGTTTTCCTGCATCAAGCCTAAAAAGGCAGCCGCGCCGGCGGCCCCGATGTTGAGCAATGAAGCAAATTGAGTGTAGCCCTGGGCCGATAAATTGGCTTCGACGGCGGTCAAATAGCTGTAAAATGCGTCCAAGACCGCCGCAGTTGGCGACTCAGGTTCCAGACCGTCGGCGAGAAGCTCGCTGCGTAACTGCCACAAGGTTGTAGGATTTGGATTTGAAATGCTCATTTGCAGTATGTTCCTGTTCATTGGCTATGGGTTTCCTTATTTTTCGGGGGAAACATGCTCGAACAAATTGGCGATGATGGCGTCGGGCTGGACGCCGGCTGCCTGACCTTCAAAGTTGAGCAGCAGCCTGTGACGAAATGCCGCCGGCGCAACGACCGTTACATCTTCAATGCTCACATTGTAACGACCGTCCAGCAGAGCCGTAATTTTGGCGCCCAGTACCAGACTTTGACCGCCGCGCGGGCTGGAGCCATAGCGCACATATTGATTCACCAACGGCGCCGGACTGTTACCGGGATGGGTCGCTACGACCAGGCGGCTGATGTATTGGCTGACATGGGTGGGAATGGGAACCTGTCGCGCCAGCGTTTGCATGGCAATCAAATCTTCTCCGGCGGCGGCGGTTTCGGGAACGGCCGTTGTGCCGCCAGTTGTACGCGCCAGAATCTCGGTCAGCTCCTCGGGTGAGGGAAAAGGCACATTGAGCTTGAAAATAAAACGATCAAGCTGTGCTTCCGGCAGCGGGTAGGTGCCTTCCTGTTCGATCGGATTCTGGGTGGCGAGGACAAAGAAAGGGGCCGGCAGCGGGTAGGTGTGGTTGGCGACCGTGACCGTTTGCTCCTGCATTGCTTCCAGCAGCGCAGATTGGGTTTTGGGCGTGGCGCGATTGATTTCATCCGCCAAAACCAAATTGGCAAAAACCGGCCCTTGTTGGAAGCGAAAAGCGCGCTGGCCTTCTTGTTCTTCCATAATTTCGGTGCCGGTTATATCGGCGGGCATCAAATCAGGAGTGAATTGAATACGACTGAATTCGAGATTGATCACTTTTGCGAGCGTCCGAATGAGCATGGTTTTGCCCAAACCGGGAACGCCTTCCAGCAAAACATGCCCGCCGCTTAAGACACCGACCAGCGTGAAGCGCACGACCTCCGCCTGCCCGACAATCACTTTGCCGATTTCACTTTCAATGCGAACGGCCGTTTCGCGAAATTCAGTTGTAGAGAGTTTTGTGTTTTCTAACATAAACCTGTTCCGATGTAGTGATTTGACGATACAATAACTTTGGTTGCGCCTTTGCCATCTTATTGACCACCCGTTGGTTCGAGCGATGAGAAGTAATCACGGATAAATCCTTTTAATCCCAGCGGAATGTAATCGCCGGAAAGCGCTTCATTGGCTGCGCCGCGATAGTCGCCAAAAACCTGGGTGTAAGGCACAACACTGCCTTCCTGCCCGAATTGAGTGGGCGTTTCTTCCCCAATTGGCCCACAAAGTTCCGGATTGCCCAGGCACTCAACAGGCAGTTCCACTTCGACCCCTTCTGCGCCGCTCAAATCGAGCTGATCGGGTACAAATACATTTTCCGTATGGCCGCCGCCTTCTTGTGGGCCGCCCGTTCCCGGCGTTTCTCCTGCACCCAGACTTTGGGTTTCGCTACTGCCAGATTGCCCATCCTGGTTTTGGCCCAGCGGCTGCGCGCCATTTTGCTGCGGACTTTGGCTGCCGCTTTCCTGGCCCTGCGCGCCGGAAGATTGCGCCTGGGCAGCTGCGTCGTTTTGTTGGGATGCGGCGCCGGCCTGTGTGACAGCCTGCCGGCTTGCGTCTATTTGATTGGCGGCGGCCTGGGCTTGCTGGGCTGCGGCAATTTCCTGATTGCGCTGCTGCAACGTTGCGGCGGCGTTCTGCATGGCGGCGGAAGCGGCTTCATTATCCTGATTGGCCAGGGCTTTTGCGGCGGCGTTTAATTCTTCTGCCAGTTCGGCGTCTGTTTCTTGCAGTGCAGCGGCCGTTTCCGCCAAATTTTCGGCCAATTGAGCTTGTTCCGCCGCGTTTAGCTGTTCCAAATTGTCTGCCAATCGGGACATGGCGCTGCCGGCCTGGCCCAGATTGCCATTTTGCAGAGCATTGCCCAACTCCTGGCTGGCGGCTTGCTCGTTGAGCGGCGCGCCTGCCGCTTGCAAACGGTCGCGCAGGTCCTGATTGCTAAAATCATTGCCCAGTTGGCGCAAATCGGCCTGCGCTTCAGAAAGGACGGCGACGGCTTCTTCCTGGGTGAGGTTGTTTTCCTGCAGTTGTTGCAGCGCTTCTTCAACGGGCTGTAACAGTTCGCTTTGCTGCGCCTGGCTGAGGTCAGGGTTTTGCCGGATTTCCTCGCTGAGCGTTTGCAGCGTTTCGGTTTCTTTGGCGATGGTATTGGCGACGGCGCGCTGGTTTTGCAGGATGGAAACCTGTGGATTTTGCAGCAGAGCGGCCGTTGCCAACAACGTGGAAGTTATCAGTAAAAGCAGCCAATCCTGCCGATTGAGTTTTAGAGGCAGTCCCTGGACAACATTTACCCTGCCGGCGGCGCCCAGGCTGTCTTGAAGCTGGGATTGGGCCAACTCCGATGTAGTTTGAATGACGCCGTGGTGGATTTCAACGGCCGTTACTGTACGGTCAAGCAAGTGAAACTGCCTGTCGCCAAAACGGGCCTGCTGAATGATGGAGTAGCGCTGCAGCAGAAGAGCTGTGCCGCTGATGAGAAAACCCACGAGCGCAAGAGCCGCGATGACAATGGCGACTTCCTGGTTTGTCAGCAACGGCCGTAACCGGGCCGCCAAAGCCACGAGCGCGCCGGCAAGCAGGCCGGCCAATGCCCCGCGCGGAAGCCAAATCAGGGCATCGCGCCGGCGGCGGCGGGTTGTCCACTGCTGAAGATATTGAATTAACTGCTGATAGGCGTCTGCCTGCATCCGTTAGATTACCTGTCTGCAACTTGCCGCACGCGGCGCACGGTCAGCCAGAAAAAAATCAACGACAAAAGAGAGTAGATAAAGAAAAAAAAGGGCCAGGGTGAAAAGAGCCAAAAAGTCCGCCCGCCAACCACGGTTGTAAAGAAAAATAGACTGTTTTCTTGCAGCAGAATGATTTCGCTCATGATCAACGTGGCCGGTAAGTTGGTCGCTGCCAGCACCATTGCGCCTACCTGCAACAAGGCTTCACCAATCCAGTTAAGCGATCCGAGGATCGGGCCAACAATGGCCACAATAAGCAAAATGATTAAGGGAAATATCAAAGTTAGGAAAAGCGCGCCTGCAAAGGTGACGATGCTGGCCGATAATGTGTTGCGCATGGCGCTGGAACAAAAAAGACCGAACATGGCAAAGGCTACGGCCGTTACCAAAATCGATAGCTGCGATATCAGGACTTCACTGATGGAAACGCCCCCCAATAAGAATGCGATACTTTGCAAAGGGATCGAAGCGAGAATGAGCAGAAAAACATAGCTCAAGGCTGAAGTCACCTTGCCTAATACCAGCCAGCGTGCAGATAGCAGCGTGGTGCGTAAGAGATCATAAGTTTGGCGCTCTTTTTCGCCGCTGATGGCGCCGGCGGTAAAAGCAGGTGCAACAAAAATGACCAGAAAACTTTCCACAGCGATGACGGCTGCAAAAACAGCTTTGCCGGCGTCGCGTGCGTTAGGGCCATATGGCTGGCTGCCGGATGATGCATAGGCAAGATAAACCAGAATGATCAGGCTGCCCATGGCGATTAAATAAGCTGTGAGGACGGCAAAGCCGCGCCGTCCACGCATGCGACTGCGCAGTTCTTTGATTGTAACCGGATTTTGGAAGATGGCGCGTAACGGCCGTTTCCGGGATTGAGTCATTTCAGCCATAACACTTATTTTACACGGGATTGCGTTGGGTGAGTGGCAGCCCCGGTCACTAATTTGAATCCTCTCATCTCAACTCATGCGGTCGGCGCGCCACAGCAGGATGCTGAACAAAACAAGACACAGCAGCATGTAAACGGCCGTTGGCCCAATTGTACTCCATATCAGGGGCGCATTACTGTCTAAGCGATCGATTTCCAGCGAAATTAAGAGCCAGAGCGTGCTGCTGTTGAGCGCTTTTATGAAAAATACGGCCGTATAGGCGCTAATCAAGGCGGTCATTGCCGATCGCAGCCACAAGGAAGCGAGCATGCCCGCCAGGCCGGCAAAAAAAATTTCTACCCAGGGACGTAAAAACGCGAATGCGCCCAGCGGAATGCCCCATAGACGCATTGAATCGCCCACCAAAAAAATGCTCAGGATCAAAATACTGCCCTGCACCGCGCTCAAAATGAAGAGCCAGGGCCAAATTCGCAGCCGCGCCAGACCGCCAAACATTTTCGACAACACGATTGAACGAGTTGACTGGGGCGTAGCGCGTATAATATCCCAGGTTCCGCGGTCTCGTTCCATACTGATTAAAGGCGCCGTCATGACCGGGGCCATAAAAACGCCATACAAGGAAATGATGGTTAGCAATAAACCGGGTATGCAAACCAGGCAGGCAAGCGCAAATAGTGCGTCATTGCTGACTAACCAGGCCTGGTTGGTTCCGCCGGAACAAATGCCGCCGACGATGACGCCGGCTAAAACCAGGGGAGAATAGCGGCGTAATGTTATGTAGAGTGTGTTTGGCTCTCCCCAGGAACCTTTTTCGCGCAAATAGATTGGGTTATGTTGTAAACCACGCCACCAGGATACGGCCGTTGCCAGATGATTCATACTCAACCCGGCGCCTAGTTGATAATTCCCTGCGTCAAATGTAGGAAAACATCTTCCAGGTTGCCGGTTTCTTCCTGGAATCCCACCACCCGGATGCCCTGACTGATGAGCTGTGCAAGGAGGGCGCTCAACTCCTCATCGGATCCGCCAAAATCAATGCGCACCATGTCAGCCGGTAAATTGGCTTCCCTTGCGGTTGTGGCGCTGGTTACCTGTGGCGTTTGCAGCAGCACTTCCTGCAGCGGCGCCAGGTCACCCAGCACGCGAATTTGAATCAGCCGGTGAGCGCGGAGCTGTTTCTTCATGCTGGCCATATCGCCGTGGGCGACTAATCGGCCCGCTTCAATAATGCCGATACTGGTGCAAATATCGGCCACTTCCGAAAGAATATGGGAGGAGAAGAAGATGGTTTTGCCCATTTTTTGCAGCTCCCGCAGCAGCTCGCGCATTTCGATGCGCGCGCGCGGATCCAAACCACTGGCGGGTTCATCCAGGATGAGTACCTGGGGATCATGCGCCAGGGTGCGCGCCAGACAGAGGCGTTGTTTCATACCCCGGCTGAGGCTTTCGACAAATGCCTCTTTTTTGTGATTCAAATCAACCAGCGCCAACAAATCGTCCACCATCCCATTGCGGCTGGCTGAGGGAATATCGTAACAGGCGGCGAAAAAGTCGAGATATTCCCACACCTTCATGTCCTCATAGACGCCAAAAAAATCCGGCATATAACCAATCGCGCGTCGTACGCCGGCTGGATCATTCTTAATAGAGTGTCCCGCAATCCGTGCTTCACCGGCGGTTGGCTTTAGCAAGGTAGTGAGGATGCGCATGGTGGTGGTTTTGCCGGCGCCATTAGGCCCGATGAATCCAAAAACAGCGCCCTGTGCGACGTTCAGGTTGAGATTGTCGAGCGCGGTGAGGTCGCCGTACTGTTTGGTTAAGCCTTGTATTTCGATAATGCTGCCGCTCATATTATTTATTATTCAGATACCCGAAAGACCTGTCAGGTTTTGCCCTTAAGGACAATTACTTCTCGAGTAAACCAGGTCTAGCCGTATAGTTACCTCGACTTTATGATTTTGAGGAGTCTGCATTCTCAAATGCGAACTGGCGTCTGAGGACGCCCACTCTTCATTTTTAGAAATTTACGCTCCTAATGTATCTACAAAAGTGACGCGCATTGCAAAAGCCGGCTTTTATTATACGTTGCTTTTGCGCTAAAATGAATTTCAGGTCAAAAAACTGGGTGAAATATGGGAAAAAATGCCAAATGGGTCTGGATAATATTAATGGTTGGGGCGGCAGTTACCTTGCTGGTTCCGCTTACGATTGGCGCTTATGGTGTGTATTCTGTAGATGAAGAATTTATTGATCGTCCGGCTGATTGTGTTTCCGACGTGCGTTTTGCCGTAATTGGTGATTTTGGCTCTGCCGGCCAGCCGGAAAAAGATGTAGCCAATTTGATTGATAGCTGGAGCATTGATTTTGTTGTTACGTTGGGGGATAACAATTACCCGGATGGAGAAGCCGCCACAATCGACGCCAATATCGGGCAATATTATCATGATTATATTTACCCATACCAGGGGGAATATGGTGCCGGCGGCGGCGAAAATCGATTCTTGCCCACTTTGGGCAACCATGATTGGCGCACCGAATCTTTGCAGCCGCATTATGATTATTTCACCTTGCCGGGCAATGAGCGCTATTATGAAGTGGGATGGGGTGCAGTGGATTTATTTGTGGTTGACAGCGACCCGCATGAACCCGACGGCGTCACCGCCGATTCAATTCAAGGCCGGTGGCTGCGGGCAGCATTACAAAATTCAGATGCGCCCTGGAAAGTGGTGGCCATGCATCACGCCCCCTTCTCTTCATCGGCCAAACATGGCTCAAATCCCGAAATGCAGTGGCCTTTTGCCGCCTGGGGCGCAACGGCCGTTCTGGCAGGTCACGATCACACCTACGAACGCCTGCATGTGGATGACATTTTGTATTTTGTCAATGGTTTGGGCGGACGCAGCATCTATCGTATTGGCAAACCCGCGCCGAACAGCGTGGTGCGATATAACCAGAATTATGGGGCGATGCTCGTAAACGCGAACGAGGAATGCATCAATTTTAGCTTTATTTCACGCGAAGGGCGCTTGATTGATAGCGTTACTCTAAACTAGATTTTCGACGTGAGTAACACGCATAGCAGGACCTGAATTCGCGCGACTCGTGCAGTTCATGCCCGATTTCGGATTTATTAAAGCTCTATTATTCCTCTTCTTCTATTTCTGAATCCGGGTTGGCAAAGTAACTCAGCAGGAAACGTTTGAGGGTTAGCTCCTGTTCGGGGTCTTCGATGTCCAGCAGCATATATTGCGCCCAGGCAGGAAAGCGGGCAATATCGATTTCCATGCTCTCCAACGCATCCAGGTAGGACCAGTCAACAGGGGAGTCGGGCGGCGGCGAAACGGCCGTTTCCCCCAATACTTCTTCCAGCAAACTGGCGACATCTGCTGAGAGAGTGACCGGAAGCTCGAAATCAGGCGGCAGTTCAGCGGTATCCGGCGGAAAATAATCCAATGGGTGCATATGCGCCTCTTCCTCGGCGGGGAAATTGGGATCAAGCTGGGTCATGATGCGTTTGTAGCGTTGGCCATCGCCGGAAACGGCCGTTGGCGCCCAGGGGATACGCTGCTGGTTGTCGCGCCACCAGCGCACCTCGGCCCACAGGCGGCGCGCATTCTGCAAAGTGGGGTATTCGGCAAGAAGAATTTCTAATATGTCGACCGCTTCGGCAAAATAGCCTAAATGCGCATAGTGATGAGCAATCCACAGCAGCGTCGCCTGCGAATCCTGACTGCGGCTGAACGCCTCTTGAAAAAGCGCCCACGCCATTTCTGCGCCGCGCGCCTGCCCCAATAAATAATCTTGCAGCAGTTGGGTGTGCGCCTGTTCCAAAATGGCCCCGACATCTTTCGGCTGAATCAAATCACCTCTTTCGTCGACTTCCCGCTGCGGTTCCCAACGGCTCATGTAGTTAAAGGATCGCGCCAGACGACGGCGCTGCTGCCAGCCGCGGTCGTCCCATTCGTCAATGACCCGCCCGATCGCCTTGCGGTTTTCGCGAATCAGGTCCGGATCGCAAAAAGCGCGATAAATCAGCTCTGATGCGGCTGCATGCTCAGGAAATAAGGCCAGCACTTCAAAGCAAATGGCGGCTGTAACAGCCTGGCCAAACGGCTCGGCCATCTGCATTTCAGCTTCGGCGAGCAGGCGGTTTACATAGGCGGGGTAGGCGGGTTCAGGCATGGACTATCATCATGGATCTTAATAGCGATTAATCGAAAAGGGGTATCGGTTCGCCCAGCACCGGCGGCGGCTCCTGGCGCAGGGTATCCCATAAAGCGACAAAGGTAGCGGCCGTTTCCCGCAAAGCATACCAGCGCGCGCCGCGATACGGCCGTAAATCGGCGCTTACGCCCACTGCGTCAAGTCCCAATTGGCGACAGGTAAACAATGCGCGGGGTAAATGGAAATCCTGCGTCACCAGAACGGCGCTTTCTATCTGGAAAATTTCCCGCGCGCGGTAACAGGTGTCATAGGTGCGGCGGCCGCCAAAATCAGGCTGCACATTGGCCGGGGCGACGCCGCGTTCAATGGCGTAGGCCTGCATGGCGCCTGGTTCATTGTAGTTCAGCGAGCTGTTATCGCCGCTGACCAGGATTTTTGTCACTTTGCCGGCGTGATAAAGCGCAATTGCGGTATCCATCCGGTCACGCAAAACGCTGGAGAGACGGCCGTTGCTGTAAACGGCCGCGCCATAAACAATCGCGGCCTGCTCTTGGGGTACGCTGTCAACGGTATAGATATGTTTTTGGTAGCTCCAGTTAACGGTCAGGCGCCAAAGAAATGGAACCGCCGCCAGGCCCACCAGGATGGCAAACAGCGCCAGGCAGCCTTTTGAGCTGTTGTTGGTTCGAGCCTGAGCCGCCGCCGGCGCCAATGTCATTTGATCTTCCATGAGTTATGCGCATTCTAATTGCTGCGCTGCTAACGCGCCATATCGGGACGCAAAAAGTTAATGATGCCTCATCATTATGATGACGCCACGCTCTAAAATTACGATCCACCGCTGTAGGTTATGCGGTAAATTAAACCCGCCTTGTCATCGCTGAGGTACAGATCGCCATCCGGACTGACGGCCAGACCAGCGGGACGGCCGCTTGCGGCGCCGCTGCTTGCATCCAGCCAGCCGGTTGCAAAATCTTCGACCGGGCCGCCTGGCGTGCTGCCATCCAACGGCAGGCGCACAATTTTGTAGCCGGTCGGTTCGCTGCGATTCCATGATCCATGCAAGGCAATGAACAGATCATTGTGATATTCTTCGGGAAATGTGTCGCCGCTATAAAATGCAATGCCCAGCGGGGCAGAGTGGGCCTGCATTTCAACCAATGGCTGTGTGACGCCGTCACAGGCGCCTTCATATCCCATATCCGGGTCAACAAGGCGGCCGCTGTGGCAGACGGGCCAGCCGTAATTGGCGCCTTCTTCTACGATATAGATGTTTTCAGGAGGTAAGTCGTCGCCCATCAGGTCACGGCCGTTGTTGCTGGCCCATAATTCACCGGTTTGCGGGTGGATGGCCAGACCGACCGCATTCCGTAATCCGGCGGCAAATATTTGTTCACCGGCGGCCTCCGGACCGTCATAAACCAGCACCGATGCGCGGCGCTCATCTTCTTCATCACAGACGTTACAGCTTGATCCGACTGAAACCGCCAAACGACCATCCGGCAAAAAAATGACCGTGCGCGTCGAGTGACCGCGCGTCGGGTAGTCGTCGATGAGTACGGTAGTTGATTCAGTCGCGCCGTCGCCGTCGCTGTCATTAAGCCGCACGACGCCGCTGGGAACGCCCACGTACCACGCATTTTCATGATAGACAAGGCTGTGCGGGCTGTTTAGATTGTCGGCAAAGGTGCGAATTTCATCGGCGCGACCATCTTTATTGGCATCAGGAAGCTGCACGATACGGCCGTTGCCCCGATCGGCGACATAAAGCACGCCGTCAGGTCCAAAATTGAGAAAGCGAGGATTATTCAAACCTTCAGCAAAAACATTCATGCTGAATCCCGGCGGCAGGCTTACCTGCGCCGCGCTGCCTGATCCAATGGCGCCGGCCAGATTGATCTGGTTGCGAAATTGAAGGTAGACCATTGCCGCCGCCAGCACGCAGATGCCCAGCAGGGCAGCAAAAAGCCCAATCCAAAACTTGCGTGATCTTTTCATGATTTAATCCTACAACTGTTCCTTCTTTGAGGGTGGATATTTTCCATCTTAACACGAATGAGACCTGACATCATCCATACTTAATAAATAACTTGGATTTTGTGTCAGACGCTTTTCTAAAAGAAGCGCCCGGAAAATATTGAACATATTGACAAAATATAGACAAAATGTTATCATTGTTGTTATCTTTGTAGCGATATTGTACAGATATGGATAGAAAGATATTGCCTATTCACTGACAGCCACAAAATGATTGATTTGCCATATGGAGAGTAATGATGCTAACTTTTGATTATAAATTTGATGTTCAGGCGCCGCTTACGGCCGTTTCCCAATTTCACCATGACACAACCGTCCTCAAAAAATTGTCGCCGCCGCCCATTTTTGTGCAGATTCATGCTTACGAACCACTGGCGGAAGGATCGCGCGCTGATTTCACCTTATGGTTTGGGCCGCTGCCAGTCCATTGGGTTGCCGTCCACAGTGACGTCAGCAGCAGCGGGTTTACCGATACACAGGCGAACGGTCCCTTAAAATTCTGGCGACACACCCACCGCTTTACGGCCGTTGCCCCTGATTTAACCCGCGTGCATGAGCATATCGAATATGAGCATGACCGGAGCTGGCGCGGCGTGTTCAGCCGCCTCTTGTTCAGCAAGCCCGGCCTGATAATGCTTTTTACCGCCCGCAAGCTGCTAACGCGCTATTACGTTGGCAAGGAAACGGCGCGCGCGACCGCAACATCTCAAGAGGTGTAGTCTATGACGCATACAGTTGTGATTGGCGCCGGTATCGGGGGCTTGACGGCCGGCGCACTGCTGCTGAAGGCGGGCCAGCGCGTCACCATTTTAGAGGCGCATATTTATCCGGGCGGCAGCGCAGGAACCTTTTTCCACAAAGGGTATCGTTTTGACGCCGGCGCAACGCTGGCGGGCGGCTTTTCACCCGGCGGGCCGCACGCGCGCCTGGCAGAACTGCTTGATTTGACCTGGCCGGTGCAGCCGGTTGATCCTGCCTGGGTTGTGCATTTGCCGGACGGCCGTTCCGTAACGCAGTGGGCGAATGCAAAAGCGTGGCAGGCTGAGCGCCAGGCGATATTTCCACAGGCGGAAAGCTTTTGGCAAAAGCAGGAAATGCTGGCGGACATCTCCTGGGATATTTCCGCGCGCCCATTTCCCTGGCCGCCCCAGTCCGCCCAAGACTTGGGGACGCTGGCGCTGGCGCTTCGGCCGTCAACTTTGCGTGCATTGCCCTATTTATTTAGCAGCATTAAAAATATCATTCCCACCGGCGACCCCAGCTTGAAGACTTTCTTGGATGCGCAGTTGTTGATTGCGGCCCAGACGACCTCTGACTACACCGGCGCTTTGTACGGCAGCGCCGCGCTCGATTTACCACGCCGCGGCGTGAACCACGTGCAGGGTGGCATGGGATCGCTGGCGGAAACGCTGGTAAGCTGGATTCGCCAAAACGGGGGCGAAGTTTTATATCGCCAGCAGGTGGAACAGATTGAGGTTGATTACTATGGCCGCGCAACGGCCGTACACACGAAGAAAGGCTTACGTGTAGAAGGCGACCAATTCCTGGCAAATTTAACCCCCTGGGGTTTGGCAAAAGTGCTGGGTGAGACCGCGCCTGGGGCGCTTCAAAAGGAAATGCAGCAGCGCAGCCCGACCTGGGGAGCGTTTACGCTTTACCTGGGCATTAACAAAACCAAACTTCCGGCCGCTTCACAGCTTCACAGCGTCGGGCATCACCAGGTTATTGTTGATCCCGATTTGCCGTTGGGGGAAGGCAATTCGGTGTTTGTTTCGCTTGCAGATGCAAATGATGCCAGCCGCGCGCCGGACGGAATGCTGGCGGCGACGCTTTCCACGCATACGGCCGTTGCGCCCTGGCAGCGATTGCGCCATAAAGAGGGAGAATCTGCTTATTTGGCGCAGCGTGAGGCGTACACGCAGCGCCTGCTGAATGCGGCTGAGTTAGCGCTGCCTGGTTTGAGGGGCGCAGTTGAAATGGCGCTGCCCGGCACGCCGGTAACCTTTGAGTTTTTTACGCGTCGCCCGCAGGGGATGGTTGGCGGCTTTCCGCAAACCTCGATTTTCAAAGCGCGCGGCCCGCGCACCGGTTTGGCCAACGTGTGGCTGGTCGGCGACTCGATTTTTCCCGGCCAATCGACGGCCGGGGTTACATTAGGCGGGATGCGCGTGGCAACGGCCGTACTGCAAGCTGCTCCTGCACGTAAATCACAAATAAAAAGCGAAACGGCCGTTCGTGTAGGAGTATAAGATGGACTCTTTTTACAAATATATCAATCTATTCCCTATGCCGTTGTGGCTGGCAATGATGTTTGCGCCCAACCATCCAGTTACCAAACGCGCCAGTCGTTCCAGTACAGTTTTTGGACTGGCTGCGGTCCATTATGTGTTGAGCCTTTTGCTGGCTATTTGGACCGGCCGTCAAAATAATTCAGATGATGATAACGACCAACCTGCGCTTGATTTCACTACTTTAGATGGTATCAGTCGCGGATTGGGCACGCGTTCGGGCGCATTAGGTGCATGGTCGCACATGCTTGCTCTGGATCTATTTACCGGCGCCTGGATTTATCGCCAAGCACAGGTGTTGAATGCACCCGCCTGGGTGCGTATTCCTGCTCTCTTTTTCACGCTCATGACCGGTCCGTTTGGTTTGCTGCTTTTTCTCATCTGGCGCATTGTGGGCGCCGGTAAACAAGAAACAATTTAGTTACAGCCTGCTGCGAGAAAAATTTACCTTATTTGCCGGAAAATGGGCGCTGCCCATCTTATGGTTTTGTGCTTGAGATATTAGAACGCTTGTGCTATGATGTATGCAAAAACCAGCTTGAGGAAACCTTATGAAACTAGGCGAATATGCACAGGTTACAGTTCCAGGGTGAAATTTGTGCCTGTTTCATTTAAATGAGGAAAAGTATGACGAATAAAGCAGAATTAAACCAATCATTTGCAACCACGTTCTGGTTGATGGGCAAATTCGCAGAGGATTTGACGCATGCCGACAGTGTGCAAACGCCGCCTTTTCGCGCTAATTCCTTCAATTGGGTGTTTGGCCACATTTTGGTCAGCCGCGACCGTGTACTCACTGCGTTGGGCGCCGAGCCTGTATTGCGGGATGAGGAGCGCGTTTTATATGAAACGGGAGCGGGATTAGTTGATCTGGAAACGGCCGTTTCCCTCGAGCGCTTGCTGGCAGCCTTGGAATCTTCACAAGCAAGCATTGTCCAGGCTGTTGAAACGGCCAATGAAGCTGATTTGGAAGCTTTTTATGACGAAGACAAAGGCGTCACCGTCGCCGACCGCATTGAAGGATTGCACTGGCATGAAACGTATCATGTGGGCCAGTTGGAGATTTTACGCCAGGTTAGCGGCGAGCGTGAAGCATTCCCGTAAGAGTTGAAGTTATATGCAAAAATCAGATGATTTGATTTGGCGCTCACCAAGACCGGATGATGCTCAACAAACGCTGGCGCTGCAAATAAGCTGCGAAGAGGCTGAATATGGCCAGGCAGACGCCGATATGGAAGATTTGCGCCACGAC
This sequence comes from uncultured Chloroflexia bacterium, assembly GCA_963701435.1. GTDB lineage: Bacteria > Chloroflexota > Anaerolineae > Promineifilales > Promineifilaceae > JAACFF01. The sequence goes on from CAVPAL010000017.1 coordinate 187,539, forward strand.
TGGGGGCAAATTGATTTATCGCAGGACGCATGGCTGGTCTTTACGGCGTCCGGCACGTTGGTTGGGTATGCGGCTGTGATTCCGTGGGGACATGATTGGCGGCTTGATTTTTATACGCATCCAGATTGGCCCGACGCCGGCCTATCGGCGGAACTGTTGGCGCGTTCAATCCGACGCGCAGAAGAATTGGCTGCCCAAGATGAGTCTGAGGATGAGGTAGTGGCCAAAACGTATCTTGCGCATGTTAACCAACAGGAACGGCCGTCTGTCGAACAGGCCGGCTTTCAACCTGGGCGCTACATTTTTCAGATGCAAATTGATCTAGAAGGCGAATTGGTGGCGCCGCTTTGGCCGGATGGCGTCGTGGTGCGAACGGCCGTTCCCGCCCACGATACGCACGCCATTTACGAGCTGATCCAAACCGCTTTTGACCAACCCGGTCGCAAGCCGCCCACATTTGAGCAGTGGCGCGGTTTTATGCTGCGCGCCGACATTTTTGATCCGGTTCTCTGGTTTCTGGCGCACGTCAAGGGCGAAATTGTTGGCGCTTGCCTCAGCTATGCCTATTCAAGCGGCGGCTGGGTGCGCCAGTTGGGCGTCGCGCCGGCGTGGCAGCGGCAGGGCATTGGCGCCGCTTTGCTGTGCCATGCATTTGCGACCTTTAAGACGCGTGATTTTAACAATGTCGGGCTGACGGTTGAATCTAAACGGCCGAATGCATATGCATTTTATCAAAAGCTGGGCATGCGCAAAATTCGCCAATATGATGAGTATTGGAAAGTTTTGTGAATGGAAAAATAAATTCGTGGAGGTTTTATGGAGCGGGCACAAATATTTCAAATCAATGCATCGGGCGGTGGTGTGCCGAAACGGCCGTTGCCCACTGCTGAAGTCAATCAATCCGGCATAACCGTTGATGAACAGGCCGATAAAGAACATCATGGCGGCCCCTTGCAATCATTGTGTCTCTATTCGCTGGAACGTATTTTAGCGCTGCAGGCGGAGGGCCACCCCATTTATCCCGGCGCAATTGGGGAAAATGTCACCATTGCAGGATTGGATTGGGAGCAGGTCGTGCCGGGCGTAAAACTCCGGCTGGGCGAGGTTCTGGTAGAAATCACTGCTTATGCTACGCCTTGCCGCACCATTCGACATGCCTTCGTTAATGAGGAATACGGCCGTGTTTCCGAAACGCGCAACCCCGGTTGGGCGCGTACCTATGCACGCGTTTTGCAACCCGGCCAGCTTTATTTGGGTGACGTTGTCCGGATTGAATAACATCAACCGGGCATGCATGCTGCTTGTGATCTGACCACCCATTCAACTACGCAAATAAGAGGCCCCGTTTACATCTACAATGGCGCCGGTCATGAACTGCGCGCCTTCAGAGGCCAGGAAAAGTACTGCGTAAGCGACTTCGTCGGGCGCAGCGACGCGTCCCAGTGGGCTTTGGCTGCGAATCGCTTCTCCCGCAGGGCTGGCGAGCGTATCAGAGGCCATATCGGTTTCCACCCAGCCGGGCGCAACAACGCCCACAAAAATGTTATAGGGCGCCAGATATTGCGCCAGCGACTGGCTCATGGCGTTTAAACCGGCTTTGCTGGCGCCATAAGCAGGGGCGGTTGGTTCGCCGCGAAAGGCGCCGCGCGAGGAGACATTGACGATGCGCCCGCCGCCCTGTTTAATCATCTGCCGGGCGGCGCAGTAGCAGGCGTTGGCCGGTCCGACGAGGTTGGTGTCCAATATTTCTTTCCAGCGCAGCCGCCATGCCGTGTAGGAAACGTCCGCCAGGGGATGATCGGCGTAGACGCCGGCGTTGTTGATCAGGATATCGAGACGCCCGAATTGTGAAACGGCCGTATTGATCATCGTCTCTACCGCCTGGGCATTTTTCAAATCAGCCTGCGCCACCAGATGCGGCCCGCCGTCTAACAATGCAGCCGTTTCTTCCGCAGCGGCGCGTTTAACGTTATAATGCACGATCACCTGCGCGCCGCTTTGCGCAAATTGCTGCGCAATGGCGCGCCCAATGCCGCGCGATGCGCCTGTGACCAGCACGATTTTGTCTGTGAAATCCATGATTATTTACTGCTCCCGCTGCCGTCATTTTCTTCTTGCAGCGGCGCATTCTCGTCATCACTCGCTGCATCGGTTGGGAAAATAGCTTCCTGATCAAAATTTATGGCCGGCCCAAAAATTGGCGCAAACTTTAGAATGCGGTTATTGCCTGCATCGGCGATGTAGACATTATCCTGGGCATCAATCGCGATGCCGTTGGGCAAACCAAAGTTAGCGGAATCGGCGCCAAATGAGCCGAAGCGGCCAATGTAATTGCCGGCGGCGTCAAAAATCAGCACACGATACCCTTCTGGGTCGGTGACGTACACACGGCCGGCGCTGTCAACGGCCGTATACGGCTTGTTGTTGATGGATGTGCCTTCCCAGGCTGTCACCGGCCACTCATTGATTGCGAATAATTCAGGCATAAACTGTTGGATACGGCCGTTCCACGTGTCCGCCAGGAAAATCGATCCGTCCGGTCCCTGCGCAATGCCTACCGGCTCGTTCATCTGGCCAAGCTGATTGCCAAAACTGCCAATTTGCTGCAAGAAGACGCCTGCTTTATCCAATACTTGCATGCGGTGGTTACCGGTATCGGTCACAAGAATACGGTCGTCACCTAACAACACAATCGAGCGCGGACCAAAGAAGAGACCTAATCCATCAAAACCTTCGGTCGGGCCGCCGCTGCTGCCGAACGTGTCTACCAATTCCCCGTCAAGCGTAAACTTTTGAATACGATGGTTCCACGTGTCGGCCACATACACATGCGATTCATCAACCGCGAGACTCCACGGCTCGTTAAATTGTCCCGGATCGGAGCCAAACGTTCCCCAGGCGCTTAGCGGCGCGCCGTCGGCTTCAAAGACTTGGATACGGCCGTTGCCGGAATCAGCCACATAGATACGGCCGTCCGGTCCCACAGCCAGGTTACGCGGCGCCGAGAGGGATCCCAATTCAGCCCCGGCAACGCCTGATGAGTTCAGAACCAGGCTTGGAATCGCCGTGATTTCGCCTTCCGCATACGGGTCTTCAAAACCGCCTGCGCTCAGAGCCCCAATGCCATAATCCCACATCGTTGGCAGCGCATCGTTGCGCACGTACATGCGCAGTTCATGGCGCAGCGGCCATTCACCGGCCGTGTAAACACCGCCGAATGTTTCGCCATATTTCTGGTAATCGCGGTAGAAGAAAATATCCCATAATGCCTGGCGCACATTTGGATTCAGCAGGCCGCGCCGCTGTTCAGGCGGGGTGTTCGGATCGCCCAAAATCGCGTTCCAATTAATTTTGCGATATTCCTCCATCGGCCACCAAAGGAAAGTTGCCTGCGTCGTCTGGTAATTATTGCCCAGATAAGGCTCAACTTTGTCCCAATTCTGATTGCCCACAATGATTACCGGCGATTCATTCAGGCTCTGGCTGGGATTCTCGCCGAAGAAAACGCGGTTGGGGTAATCACGCAAATACCAGGTGAAAGGCCAGGATGAATCATTGTCAAAGGCTACTTTGATGCTTTTATCCCCATTGAGACGCATCGAAAGTTCATCTAACTGATCCATGACCACATTTTTTGTAGCCGGCGCGCCGTGAGCGTACACCATAAATTCCGTTGTGTAATCGGCGTTAGTAAAGCTGGACATGGTGGTGAAGCGTATCGTCAAGATGCTGAGCAAAATAAAAACGCTCAGCACAAATGACACGTTGCGCATTGATTTACTGAGGCGGCGATAATAACGCTGCCAGATAAAATAGACGAGACCCGCCAAAAGGATGCTGCCCAGGAAACGGCCGATTCCCGTGAGACTGCTCACCGCCTGACTGCCTAACTCTAACTCGCCTAAGAACAAGGGGCCAAATACCAGCGTCAGCGCGATAATCAGCAAAAGCGTTAAACCGATGACCAGGATCACATCACGGCTGAATAAATCTTTGATGGCTTGCCTGGCCAGCTTTTCGTTGAAGTACCAGCCGGTTAGCATGCCCATCGGAATCACAAAATGAAAGCTTAGCCAGGGCATTTTTTCGCCGGCATAACTGTATGCTAACCAGGTCAGTAAAAGCCACCAGGTCAAGAAGGGCACAAATTCGAGCAGGGATTGGGGATTAAAGAGTTCGCTGACGCCGCGCGTCAGGTCATATTCTTGAATTAACTGGAGGCGACGGCGTACAAACCAGTAGACAAGCCCCACGGCAAGCACCAACAGAGTGATGATAAGCCCCGGTAAAACGGTTGCTTCTTGTGCGGAAAAAGGATCGCCCACTGTGCCGCGATAAATCCAATTGGTCAAGCTGTAGCCGAATAAACCGACAAGCAGCAACATTACCCAATAACCAATTATCTGGTGGGTTTTTTGTTGGCGCGTCCACTGCCTCACCGCCAGGAATGAGAAGATCAGCGGCAAAAATTCATAAATTGGCACGACGATAAAATAATAAAACCAGGGTTGGCTGCCGCGCTGTACTGCCTGCTGCTCGAGCCAGTAGCCCAGCGAGCCAATCATACCGCTGGTCCAGCCGCCGAGGTTTGTAAACATGGAGGTGTACAGAATGGTGAAAAGCGCATAGAAAATGGCGGCGATAATCAAAAATCGGCGTCGATTCCACCACAAGCCAATTAAAATGCCGATTATCAGGGTCAAAATCAGGAAAAAACCGGAGCGAACGATGCCGGATTGTAAGTATGAGGTCCAACATTCTGCATTGCCCAGCCGGCCAACCAGCACTTGCAGCGTGTTCATGCTTTCTTGCCCTTGCAGCATGCAGGTGTTGAGGGTGTAATCGCGTGGATTCCAGCCTACAATTGTGGTGAGCAGGGGCGAAACCATCGGCAAAATGAGAGCGGTGAAGAGGATGGCCAGGTCAAATTCAGGGTAGCGGTCAATTTGGGGACGCAAACTGCGCGCGCCCAGGAAAAGGCCCAGGCTTAATATGGCGATGCCTGCAATTTGCCCCCAGCGCGAAACTGTTTCCAGGCTGCCCTGCGCGCCAACATCAGGAGCAGTGCCCTGGTCGGCGTTGGGATCGGCGGCGAAGCCTTCGCTGGTAGCCGTGGTTTCGGCCGTTTCCGGCGCGCTGGTGGTCACGCGCTGCCCGATGAACCCGGCGCCTAATAAAATCACGCCGGCCAGCGTTACCAGAATGGGCATTCGCAGTTTAAACAGATTATCCCGAAACCAGGGGGCCGGCAGCATTTGGGCCAACAGACGAATTAGTAAATAACTGCCAAAAATGGCGACATAAATGAAGGCGACTTCTTTGGTGGCAAACATTAACGCGAGCGCGCCGCCAAACCACCAGAGGTATTTATCTTTTTGCTCGCGGAAGTAATACCATATGGCGATAAAGATGATCATGGCCCACATGATTACGTAGACGTCATGGCGGATGTAGCGGGAATAGTAGGTGACGTAGGGTGAAATCAGGAAAATAAAGCTGGTGAATAAAGCGCCGACGCGCCCCAGCCAGGAGCGCAAGAAGTAGGGCAGTACGACCAGGATAATGCCAAAAATTGCGACCGGGATGCGCGCCGAGAAGTCGCTGTCGCCAAAGAGCCAGTAGGAAACGGCCGTTATATGAAACAAAAACGGCCCGTGCATCAAGGGTGTGTGTTGGTAGCCATCCCCATGGTAATACTGGTATGAAAATTGGGTATGCAGGCTCTCATCATGGCTCATAACCCGGTCGCCCAAAGCCCAAAAGCGGCTGATAATGGCCAGGAAAATAATGATTAGATAAAGCGTCTTTTCCCAGTCCAAACTGAGCGCCGCGATGGTGGGTCGTGATAATGCGTCGGCTAAACGCTCCGATGTCGATTTTTCGGTGGATGCGGATTCTTCTGGCGTGATGTGATTTTCAGGTGTCAGGCTTACTTCTGTCATGGTCTCTCACTGGCTGCCCGTTCGGGCTTGAAGTTGTTATTAATGGGTGATCAGGCGCAACACTTTGACGCCCGGGGTGGGGATTGGCGCCGGCGCCGCGACGGGTGTATTGGTCGTGGCATCTATGGCGGGTTGGGTGGCAACGGCCGTTTCCGTGCCATCATTTGTTTCGATTACCATAACCGCATTAGAGCCGGATATCAGCGTGGCGTCTTCAGGCGTTTTTGTCGCCAAAGCTGTTGCTGCCGCATGGACTGTTGAACCAAATACCTTTGCCTGATCAACCGGCAGCGCAAGCTGAAGTCCCAGGCTGCCCAATAAGAGCAGCAGCGCCATAAAAACCGGCGCCAGACGTTTTTGCCACACGGGGAATTTTCCGGCGCTGCGGGGTCTGAAAGGTATTTCCGGTCTGAGCTGGCGCAGTCGTTGTGGAGCGGGCTGGGGGCTGCTTTGCAAAGTTGAACGGATCAGCCTGAACATTTGTTGTTCTTGCTGCAAAACCAGGCGGCAGTTTTTACAGGCGGCGATATGGTTATCCACAGCTTCTTTTTCAGCTTCAGACAGTAAATCCAAAACGTAATCGGTGATTTGCTCAAGAATGTAGTCGTGCTTCATATCTCTGTTTGTGCCTCTACATGTCCTTTTACACCATCAGGGCAAAAAAAACGCATCAAAGGCGCTACAAATCAATCAAGGCGTCGCTTAGAATATCGCGCAGGGCTTTGTGAGCCAGGCGCATGCGGGATTCGGCCGTTTTGGGGGGGATGCTCAGAATTTCACCAATTTCGGCGTAACGCAGGCCATGATAATAACGCAGCACGGCCACTTCGCGCAGTTTGTCCGAAAGCTGTGTTAGCGCTTCCCACACGGCGCGCTGCCTTTCGTTGCGAGCCAGCACATCATCAGGGTGGGCGACATTGTGATCGGGAATGTCTTGCTGAATCTGGTTTTCGAGCGAAAAGGTGGGCAGCCATTTGCGGCGGCGTTTGTTGCGGCAGCGGCTGACAGTAATACGATACAGCCAGGTTTTGAAGGCTGATTTTTTGGGGTTGTACTGCTTCAGCTTGCGGAAAGCGTATTCAAAGCTGTCTTGCAGTACTTCTTCGGCGTCTTCCTGGTGCTGTAACAAACTGTAGGAGAGACGGTAAACCATGCCGGCGTGCAGATTGTAAAGCTGAACGACGGCGGTTTCACTGCCGTTTAGACATTGTGCAATCAGCGCCAGACTCCCATCATCGACGGGGGCGGCGGCGACGGCCGTTTCGTTCCAACTTAAAGCGTGTAATTCAGACATCGTATGTTTGACATTGTCCTTATGTACTTCTCTGCTCAGGGCGCCTGCACCAGATCGGCGCGCACCCAAAGAATAACATTTTCGCGCGTGATTGGCATATTTGTCTCATGGAATAACCACCACCGTAACGCATCTTGCACGGGTTTTTCACTTAATATTAGCTCTGAACTGCTGCTGCGCGTCAGACCAAAATCCATGCCGATATAATCGCTGCCCAATCCTGGTTCACTCATGCTCGCCGGTGTAATCAGAGCTTGTGACTGCGCTGCCGGCGGCAAGGTTTCACCTAACTGTAAGTTGGTAAAATCACGTAGATACCAGGCCAAAACCGGCGTATCGACGGCGCTGTGAATTTGCAGGCCATTGTCGGAATTGGCGACCTGTCGGGAAATATCCCGCAGCATATTTGCCAGCAGCGGCGCGCCATCGTCGCTGGCTTCAGTTACCCAACGCTCACGCGGATCGTTGGCGGCGGCATGATTTAGATACCGCGCCGTGCCCCATTGATAGAACACCACTAGCATTAATAAAGCCAGCCAGACGCCCTGGAAAACGGCCGTTTCCGACCACATCCAGACGAAATAAATCAACAGCGCCGCCACGGAAAAAGCAATTAAACCCATCCACACATTGCTAAAGTTTGGCTCATAGATGCTCACGCGTAAAAAGCGGGCGCTATTTACGAATAGCACGCCGCCCAAAGCCGCCAGCGCCGCCGCCAGCAGCCAGGAGCGCCAGGTGACCTCTTTGTTAAGCAGCGATTGTGTAAACAGCGCCAGCAGCCAGACGCCCGCCAACGCAACGATCAAGCCATTTTCTAATGTGCTGCGCTGCACCAAAAGCATGACCAAACCCCCGGTGAGCCAATAGACGAGCATGGTTCCCAGCGCGTTGTTTTTCCACACGGCCCAAATGATGGCGGCGATGCCCAATGACAGCAGCGCCGTCTCATAACGCGCCAGCAACAGAAATGGTTCCAATAGCTGCTGCAAATCACCCCCAAGTGAGAACCGGGTGATCCACGCGCCCAAAATGCCGGCTGATGCACCCAACCCGCTCGGGAATGTGAGCAGGCGCGTGCTAAGGGCCAGCACAGCAACGAGACCGAAAACGGCCGTTTTCAGCCACAGCTCCCGGCTGACAGTTTGTTTCTCATCAGATAGCGCTCGGTCCAACAGTTTGCTGCAGGAGCCATGCCGCCGCCAGCGTGACCAATCCGGTATAAAAAAGCGGCGCGCTGGCAGCGCCCAATCCCAGCGCTGCGCCCAGTATATACAACCAGCGTGGCGCGCCCTCGTCCCCAAAACGAATCGCGGCAACGGCCGTTAACGCCACGGCAAATAAAGCAATTGAATTACCATCGGCTGACCGGGAAACGGCCGTAAACAGAGGTGAAATTGCCAGCAGTAAAGCCGCAGTCAACGTACCCCAGCGGCCAAAACGAGCGCGCAAAAGGAGCGGCAGCAGGAGCAACCCCATGCCAAACAGCGCCGGAACCAGACGCGCCGTGGCGTCGCTGTCGCCCAAAAAGGTCATTACCAGGCTGGTCAGACTGAAATAAGCGGGGCTGCTGACGGCCGGTGGCCCGCCGCCGGCCTGCAAGAACTGCCAGACGCTCAATGCGTTGGCTGCTTCGGCGGGTGAAAGTGGCGCGCCGCCTAATCCCGCTAAACGCAGGATGCCGCCGATAAGCAGTACGCCCAAAAAAGCCAGCCCAAACAACCAGTTGGTTTCTGCAGTTGCCGGGCTTGAATCCAAATCTGTCGTGTTTATGTCAACTATTTGCGTCATTTCTTTTTAATTTGGCTGCCAGCGATATATCGTGACGCCGCCATCGCTGAAGGCGACATCCAGATTTTCGCTAAATTTATCCAATCCTTGCAGTCCATATGTATCACGTTCCAAATTGCCGACGACAATGTATTCCACGCCATACTGGTTGAGCAGGTTCGCGACGCTGCCTAAATCCGTCCGGCTATAAATATCGCGCACGGCCGGGTCGCGCTGTCCCGGTTCCGGGGTGTCGCCGCGCCATTGGTATTCATGCCCGGCCCAGCCCAGAAGCGTAGGTAGTCCGGTGTTGGCAGCGAAACGGCCGTATTGGGAATATTGCCCGCCGACCGCTTCCAAAATTACGGGCGCATCAGGTACATTTTCACGCAGCCAGAGGATGGCGTTATATTCATCCGGCGTGAAGCGCTGTAAATTTGCCAGGCCATTCAGCGTCGCAGGCTGCGCCAGGTCAGCGCCGCGAAATTCAATCATGCGCGATTGAACGGCAAAATAAGGAAATAGCAGCGCCAGCAGCAGCGCCAACCCGTAGCCCACAGTCGCCGCGATTGGCCATGCCCGCTTTGAACCGCGCCAGCCATGCCACAAATAACCCAGGCCAAATAAAGCCGCCACGCCAAATAAAACCCAGGCCTGATAATAAAATTTAAAAATTGTGTTCAGACGGAAGCCAAAATTGTCGCGCAGGTAAAGAAATTCAGGCCCCAGCGTCAGCAGCGCGCCGGTCAGAATGAGCAGTAACGCAAATGGGAGCGGGCCAGGCTGGCTGTCAGTGACTTCAACCGGTTTATCCAACCGTTCGCGCCAGATCATCACGACCAACGCGATCATCCCTGCCAGGAAGAGCGTCAGGGCCGGATAGCTGATTTTGGCCTGAATGAGGGCCGGTGTGATGGCAAATAAGGCCGCCGCGCCCCAGCCCGGCGCAGCCCCTTCAGGCGGGCGCGCCGGCAAGTTCAAACCCAATTCATTTGCCAGGCCAATCACGCGGCCTGCCCCGTCCGGGCTTGCGGCGATGATCCAGCCAAAGAGCAGGGTTGCCAGAAACAAAAGGGCGATGAGGGTAACGGCCGTAAACAACCCAGCCTGCCAATGACGACAGCGCTGCCGCAGCGCCAGCGCCAGTAACAATATTGAAATCGCCCACAGCGGCATGCCAAATACCACCACAAATTGTGACAGCCGCGTTGGCCGCATCAACATCGGCAGCAGATAGGGCGCGCCGGCCTGCGAGCGAAAACCGAGGTAAAAGGGCAAATACAGCAAAATGATCGGCGCCAGCAGCAGCACGGCCATGATGAGCGCATGCGTGAGCAAACGCCCGATGCGCAGGCCGTCCACCCGCCAGCGCGCCAGGAAAAAGGCGCCCAGCACAACAAACAGGTGAATCAAAAAATCCCACGTGTTCAGAAAGGAAAGCCTGCCCATTATCAGCGCCGTAAAAAACCAGAGAATTGGGTTTGACAAAAACGCGCCCGGATGCGCGACGGCCGCCAATCCGCTTTGGTCAGGCAGGCGCCATTTACCCGCTTCCAGCCACCAGACCAGCGCCACGGCCAGGCTTAGAAAGGCGAAGGGCAGCGCCAAGCACGTGCGGATGCATGTCACCGAAAATAAAGCTGAAGGCAGGCATTTCCACAATGGGTTCCAGCCCTTCTTCGGCGCGGCCGGAAAGATGATATTCGTGTAACGGCCGTGACGAGCGCCACCACCACCAGCTTGAAGATCTCGTAACGCGGCGGGCGCGTCAGCGACTGGGGGCCGTATTCAAATCGCGCACATCGAGCCATTCCCAGAAAGCGGGCGATCCGATGTTGTTGGCATGGGCGACTTCCAGGGCGATGACCTGATTGCCCGCGATTGGCAGGGCCACGGCAGCCACCAATCCCAATATCCAGGCGCTGCGCCTGCCGCCGCGGCCAGAATCAGCATGTTCATCTTCGTTTTCGTTTGTGTTTTTGTCCCCAATCAACGCGACAAGATTATAAACCAGGCCAAAAGCGCCAACGGCCGTTCCCGCCACCAGCCACGCAATGGCCAGATTAAAAGCAATTTGTTCCGGCACAAAGGCCAGCCGGGCGAGCAGCGACGTCATCACATAACCAAAGTAGTAGTAGCTGATGGCAAAGCCGGAGAGCCAGGGATCGAGCGGGGGAAACTGTGGACTGCGACCGATTCGCGTTCAGGAAGGCAAATTCCATCGGCTTTTCGGTGGCCGATATGGCCGGATTTTGGGCGCGCACCCACACCCAAAGTCCAAAAATGAGCGCAAAAACGAGTTCGGTTAGCAAAACGTGGCGCCAGTTCAGGCGCAGCCAATCAGCCAGCCCGGGATTTGCGCGGGGATCGCTTGTTTTGGCGCGGTCGCGCCGGTAGAGCCACACAGACAGCCCCGCCAGCGCCAGGAGGGCAACCAGGATGCTGCCGAGATTGTTGCCCAGCAAGCCGAGACTGCCCAGCATCCAAAACAAATAGCTGACGACCAGCAGCCCCAGCATTTTGACAAAGGCATAACCACGATCTGGTAGACGCTTGAATAGAACAAACGCCAGGGGTAATGCGGCCGTGCCCAAAATGAAAAGCGCCAGCCACCAGCGAATTGCAGCGAAGATTTCAGAAAAAACGCATAAAAAATATTACGTTTCTGTTTGGTTGCTTGACCTGATAGATTGTGACGTTACCGTCTTGGTAAACAATCGATAACAGATCAAAATCAACCATTTGATTAAATTTTTCCAGCCCTTGCGGCGGGTAATAGGTGCGTTCGAGTTCGCCCACATAAATGTATTTGACGCCATATTGATTCAGGATGTCTTGCGTTATGCTGATGTCCGGCGTGGAATAGAGCGTGTTGACATCGTTAATGCGACTGCTGACCATGCTGTCCGGCACAACGGCGCGCTGCTGACGCTGGTGCCAGTCCCAGCCGACGATGGCGGGCAAACCGGTATACATGGCGACGCGGTTGCCGATTGAACGGTAGGGGTTGCCGCTGTGGGCTTCGGCGATGACGGGCGAGCCTTCGATGTTACGCTGCATCCACTGCAGAGCGTCATAGTCAGAGGCTAATGGGATGGTACGGCCGCTGCCCGAATAATCCGTGTCACCATATTCGACGTAGGGCATAAACGCCATGCCGTCCAGCGTATTGGGCGCATCCTTGTTCATGCGCATCTCCCATTTGGCCTGTGTAGCCAGGATGGGATAGAGCGCCGCGGCAAAAATGAGCAGCGCCAGCATCACTTGCCATACGCGCCGAATCGTTTGGCGCGCTTGCAGCGCCTGATCAGCTCCAAATTGCGGCCGCGCCGCCCACCACGCTCAAAATTAGCCATACCTGCATATAAAATTTGAATACCGTGTTCATACGACCGATGTCGCCGTCCAGCACGACAATCTCAACGACAAAAGTCAGCCCAAGCGCGCTGGCTATCAGAATCAGCACGATGCGCCGCGCGGCGTCGATACCGGAACGCAGACCCAATAACCCTGCTGTGATGATGAGCGTCAGGACCACGGGCGCTATCCAGTAGCCGCGTATGACCAGCAGCAGTACCAACACCAGGTAAAGACCCAGCGAAAGCAGCAGCGGCTTTGCAAATGATTCCCAACCGGCGCAGTCTGTTCTGCGTCCAGGCTCTGTCCCCAGTCCCGGATTTCGCTGAACAAAAAGGTGACAATCAGAAGCAGGAACAGCCCATAAATGACCAGATAGTTGCTCGACATAGGTGTAGGAACCGGGCCATAGGGAGAGGGATGTGTAGCCGACGCCGTAGTTGCTGGCAAAAGGCCAGAAAAGTGATTGTAGACAGGGCAAAGAGAACGGCCGTTTGCAACAAACGCCTGCCCAATCATGCGCAAATCGATCCGGTCGTGCCTGCCGGTAAGCATGGAAAAACACCGCCAGAGCGCCAATCACCAGATAGGTCGGCCAATCCCAGGTATTTGTGGCGCGCAGGACGCCGATGGCAAGCCCGCCGATCAACCACTGCAGCGCTGTTTCCCACCAGGCTGCCGGCTGCTCGTTATGATGTCTCTCAGAGTCAGAACTGCTGAGATTGCCCGGCTGCAAAGCCAGCGCGACCGCCCATCCCAGCGCCAGCAACTGCAGCGGCAGGCTAATCATATGCGCGTGCAAATCGCCGTAGAGGAAAGTGAAGAACGGAAATTCGGTGATCGGCGCCACTTCGCCATCGAGTGCATTGATGGCGCGCGTGGCCGTCCAGAACCAATCGCCAGGATATATCGCCGCAGGCTGGCCGCTGAGCATTTTCAGTCGCGCCGTCCAGCGTGCGCGCCAGCGACGCCGAAGAGGGGTAGATTTTCCAAGACTCGGCCGCGCCTGATCTGTACCAGGCGTCAAACATCACGCCTACCTGGGCCAGATTGCCCAACAAAACGGCCAGCGCAACGCCGATGACGCCGGCGCCATGGCCAGCCGGTTGCGAAGTTCGAAATGGAACACATCGATTTGTTGATCTTTGATAGTCGCCTGACGGTAGCGGACGAGGTTATAGGCCAGACTGAAGACCCCCAGGCCGGTGAAGCTGAAGAGCATCGGCAAAATCAGGTTGTAGGCGACGGCCGGCACGATGCCCAGCAGTTTGGTCAAGGCGCCCGACGTAGACAAAACCATAGTAATAATAGTTGATGTAGCCGCCGGCAAACCAGGGATCGTAGGGCGGGAAGGTGGTGGATTTGAGAACGGCCGTAAAATAGGACAGATCCATCGGTTTTTCGCCGCCCCAAATCACATCCCACACATCCGGGTTGCCCAGGCGAATGCCAATCTGAGAACAAATATAAGACGATCCCGATCACTTCCACCAGCAGCAGGAACTGCCAGTTTTGGCGTACAAAAGCGGCCATTTCGCGGCGGCGGCGCACAGAAAATTAGCACGCTGACCACAACCAGCAGCAACAAACCGCAGCAGCAGCGTGCTCGCGCGTGTTGGGCAGCCAGGTTCAGACTGGCCATCAGCCAGCCAAAGTAGGAGACGAGCAGCAGGGACAGAATGCGCGCTAGCGCGTAGCCGCGATCCGGCAAACCGCGCAGAACTACAAAAGTGAGCGGGAAGGCCAGCCAGCCCAATAAAATGACTGCCAGCCACCATACGACGGCGGCCAATGCGGGATTTTGCGAAAGCATGCCATCGACGTTAAAGATTTCACTAAACGTGCCGTTGGCTTGCTGCACTGCCTGCACGGCGGGCGACAGCAGCAGCCCATTTGGCGCCTGTGTGGCTTCGAGCGGGTTCATTATGGACACCTGGCTTAAATCGACGCTGCCCAGAATTTCGCTCTGCATGGGCGCGGCTGTAAGCGGGCGGTTTTGGCAAAAATCCAGACCGGCGGATGGTCGTAGACGCTGAATGCTTCTTCAGCGCCGAGATCGCCGGGTGGCGGCCAGCCGACGTCGGGCGGCTGCGCCCCAGCCAATCTGGCCGGTGGTGTCGCTGATGATACAGCGGGCCAATCTGCAGTCGGGCCATGTTCCTGGTGCACAAGTTCGAAACCGAGCTCGCCGTTGAACAAACCTTCGTAGTAGCGCATCATCAGCGGATAGGTGAGCGGCAGGCGCGGTAGATGCCAGAGGGCGCGCTGGCTGCTGAGCATGATGTAGTCGGCTTCGTCGAGCCAGGTGAGAACTTCCTGCCAGTTTTTCTTCGCTGTCGGGATGGGTGACAGGGCGCTGGCCGCCGGTGACTTCGGTGTAGTAGCCGCCGTAGGCGTTACGGCCGTTTGTGCCGACAGGCAGCAAATCATCCCAATGTTCGTTGGCGAGCAGGCTGGTTTTGGCGCGAATGGGGGCGCTGTCGGGGGCTGCTTCAAGCTGGATTTGAAGAGGGACATTGGCGGAAACGGCCGTTTCCGGCAGCGGAATCGTGACGGCCTGCCATTTTTCATCCAGATTAAGCGGCGGCGCGTCGATTAGCTGCCCTTCAAAAGTGAGATGCAGCGTTTCGCCGTCGTCAGAACCCAACTCCGGATCGGCGTCGCGCAAGTAGTTAAAGCGGACGCCGGTTATTGTGCCTTCTTCGGGCAAAACGGCTGTAATAATCGTTGGGGCGCCGCCGGGATATAAATCAAAGCCTTTGAGCGGCAGCGCCAGCTCACGCGCTTCACCGTTTGATTCATACAGCAGCGTCGCGGCCGTGGGAACGTTTTCAAAAATCCAGTCAGAAGCCGCAATGCGCGTGACCGGGTTTTGATAGATGCCCAGGAAGGTGTTGGCCCATAACAAACTGGGTATGGCGACCAGCGCCATTAGTAGAAGAGCCGCCGAGCGTTTTAAGGTGCGGCGTGATTCGCTGGCGCCGGCGCGATCCCAGATAAAAAACAACGCCCAGGCCGCCAATAGCAAAAATGTAGGGTAAACGGGCAAAAAGTAGCGCACAGACTTGACCCAGCGCGTGCCCATAAATAAAAAGTACAAGCCCGACCAGATCACGGGAATGGCATGGGCGAGCCAGTCCGGCTTAAAACGCACGATGCGCCATAAGGCCCAAAAGAAACCGAGTACCGCCGCGATGCCGGCCGTGAACCCCATGCCGTAAAGCGCCATATTGGTGAGCGGAAATAGAATAGGCGCGCGATCGGTCCACTGTAGGGCGGGCGGGAAGGAGGCTTCTGGCGCTTGCAGCCGCTGGATTTCGGCCATGTTGTTCAGCCATTGGGCGTTGAAGCCAAATAATGATCGAATCAGCAGTTCCGGCGCGCCTGGTTCCTGCCCGGTGGCTTCCAGCGTCTGTTGGCGCGCCAGGGCGGTATCGGTGAAGGCGTAGGGCTGGGCGACGCGAAAGACAAGAATGGAAACGGCCGCTGCCACAACCACGCCTAAAATGAGCCGCTGCCAGGCGACGCCGGCCAGCTTTTTGAATCCGGACAAATCCGGCAGTTCAATCTGGTTGGCGCGCAGCAGCCAGATAAAGGCGCCGACGACAATCATGCCCGCCAGCGGCGCGATGTTGACGCGGGAGGCGGCTGCTAACCCCAGCGCGACGCCAAACAGAACGTACCAGCGCAGCCGAAAACGAGGAATCTTTTCCCCCAGAGCAGCGGCGCGCGCGGCGGCGTAAAGAGCGAGCATGGTGAACGCGGCGGCCCAATTATCGACGGTGAAAAAGTGGGCTTGCTGGATGGGCATAACGGCCGTTGCCAGCAAAAACGCGCCCAATAAGGCAACGCGCCAATCATAAAGACGCCGCCCCAGCAAAAACAAAAAAACGATGGAGACAAGATCGAGTAAACCTGACATGGCGCGCCCCACCATGTAGACGCCGTCGTAGGTTGTAAGGGGATAGTCGCATAGCGGTAAATGGGCCGACGCAAAAAGGCCGCACGCATTTTGCGCCCATTCGGACACATAGCGCGTCACCGTGATGGGGAAATTGCCGTACACAAAAAAGCCTTGCCCGGCGTTGTAGGGGTTGAGGGTGGAGGTTGAGGTGCGCAAATATGCCAGCGGATCGGAGACGGATTGAAGCTGGCTGGTGACGATTGTCAAAAATCGTTCGTCTGGATGCAGGTGAAAACCTTCATCCCAGTTTAGTCCGCTAAATCGTAAATAAGCCGCCAGGAGCAGGATTAGAAGCAGGAAAATAACCGCGATGGATTCCCAATTGAAGCGTCGGGTTGATTGTGTGGGTTGCGGTGAGTGTGGCTCCACCGTTTCGATTGTTGGTTCGCTGTGCGCGTCTACTTCCATAAAATAATGACCAGGTTGATTGTTTGCTTATTTTTATACACTGCGGTCACTTTAAATCCGCAAAAAGCGCTCGAATTTTATCCAAACGCGGCTGATTAGCCGAATTGTTCCGGGCTGTATTCAAGGTAGAATCTGGCGCAGGTAGGGTTGAATGCCGCGTTGGGGCTGCCATTGGCCCGGGTAGCCCAGCGAAACTTCCTCAAAGCGCACGCCGTCCAATTCCCGGCTGGCGCGAATGTGGAGGTGGCCATAGATAACGGCCGTTACCGGAAAGCGGCGGTGCCAATCTGTAGTGCGACGCGTGCCGCACCAGATTGAAAAGCGCGGAATACGCCGCAGTCGAGCATGTTCCTGGCGCAGAGGATAATGGTTGACAAGAATAAGATGTCCAAGCTGCGCCGCCTGCGCAAGCCGCTTCTCGGTGTATCGGCAGCGCAGTGTACACCACACCTGCCGCGTCGGAAACGGATCGGGATGCAGCAAATCCTCATCCAGGCAGCGAATACCGGATGCTTCTGCCCAGGAAACGGCCGTTTGGGTCACATTGTCCGGTCTGAAGCTGTAATCATAGAGCGTAAAAATAGGCGCAATCAATATCTTTTTGTTGGTATCCGGCCATTGCAGATAAGGGTCTTCGGGGGTCAAAACGCCAAATTCGCGGCAAATGTTGACCAACTGCGTATATTTTTCCAGCCCGCGCAGCGCGTCCGGCTCGGAGGGTAGACTCCAAAGGTCATGGTTGCCTGGGGTCCAGAAAACCTGCGCGAAACGTTGCGAAAGCAGCGCCATCGCCGCTCTGAATCGCATGATGGAAGGGGATATATCACCCGCGACAATCAGCCAGTCATTCGGAAATTCGGGCAGCTCCAGCAGCGCCGCGCGATTTTCAGGACGGTTTAAATGCAAATCACTGATGGCGAACAGGTTCATGAGGCCAGAAACTCGTTTATGGCATGTGCAACCTGCTCAGGCGTATCCAGCGGTAAAAAATGGCCGCCGTCAGGAATAATGTTAAGTTGTGCATTCGGGATGTCTTGTTGGAGGTGTTGTGCCTGCGCCAGAGGAATGTAGGGATCTTTTTTTCCCTGAATCACGAGCGTAGGAACAACGATTTTGCGTATGATTTGAGGATAGGCGGGTGGACTCATCAAAATGAGTTTGTTGACATAATGCCAAAACTGTCCCATATAATCTATGGCCGTCGTTTCAATAAACGGAGCCGCCCGAAATATGTATTAGGTTAATCAGCGCCGCCCGATCGAGAATGATAAAACGGCGTCCCTGCGTTTTGATCCACCCGGCGCGGCGAAAACGGCCCAATGTCTTATTGATGCTGACGCGCGTCGCCCCGGTCATCTCGGCCAGATCCGTTTGTGTCAACGACAGATCGATCAACGTTCCTTCAGAGATGGGTCTGCCATGCTGTTCCGCCAGACGCAGCAGCGTGCGCGCCAGACGTCCGGGAAGGTCAAGGAAAAAGATGTCACTCAACTGGCTGTTCAGACGGCGGATATGCTGCGCCATGGTTTGCAGGACGTGCATGGCGAAATTGGGGTTTTGCTGCAGGAAGCGGCGAAAATCATCCCGGTGCAGCGTGAGAGTCTCGGTGGTTTGCAGCGCTTCGGCTGTTGCAGAACGGGGCGAATTATCTAACAGCGCCAATTCGCCGAAAAAATCACCCTGGCCCAGAATAGCCAGTAGTGCTTCTTGCCCATCCGGCGTGGCGTGGGTGATTTTTACCTTGCCTTTACTCATGATATAGAGCAGCCCTCCGGGGTCCCCGTGATGAAAGATAATTTGTCCTGGACTAAAACGACGCATAATGAGCCGCGCCGCCAGTGCTTCTGCATCTTCCGGGCTTAAATTGGCAAAGAATGGTACTGCCTGTAGGGCCGTTGCCGCTTTGATGTTGGTTGACCTCATTTTCCCTCTTCCGCTTCACCTAGGTTCAAACTCAATTTTATTTTAACCCATTCTGCCAATTTCCCCTAGCAATTTGGTTGCAGCATTTTGCAGCGCGGCTTCTATTTGTTTTATTGGCGCCTGTGGGGCGGCGCCCTGAGCGATTTCGGCCGTTCCTCCGCCGGACTGCGAGCCTAATTCAGTCAGGCTTGATTTCAGCAGTTGATTCATTTCACCCGGGGCATCAACCGCGCGGCAAAATAGCAGATAGGTTTTGGGTCCGGCTGTACCCAAGAGCGCGACTACGCCGCTGTTTTTGGCGATCTGCTGGCCGATGGCGCGCATCTCAGCCGGATTTTCGTCGCTAAAAACATGGGTGACCAGTTTCCAACCGCCAAATTTTTGACTCTGGTGTAAAAGGTGTTCCATTTCCAATTGGCTGAGTCTTATCTGTTGTTTTTTGATCTGACGGCGCGCTTGCCTGGATTCATCTTGTAGTTTGGTAACGGCCGTTGCCATTTCAGTCACGCCAGTTGTCAACAGTGTGGAAAGCTGGCCGGCGACCTCATGTTTAAGCCCGTAATCAGCCAGCGCGCGCCCGCCGCAGCAAAATGTCACGCGCGATTTTTGACCGCGCCGTTCTACCTTGAGAATTTTTAGCAGGCCAACGGCGCCCGTTTGTGATACATGGGTTCCGCCGCAAGCTGTCAGGTCAAAATTATCAATATCTATCAGGCGAAGTTTTGCATTTTCCAGCGGCGGGATTTTGCGCAGCGGCTGCGTTTGGGCCTCTGCCGGCGTGACAAATCGAATGGATACGGGCCGGTTTTCCCAAATAATGCTGTTGGTCAGCGCTTCCGCCTGCGAAATTTCTGCTTCAGACAACTCGGTTTTGTCGAGGTCGATGGTGACGCTGTCGGGACTCAGATGAAAACTGATGGTTTCAGCGCCGGCAACCTGTATGAAGGCTTGCGATAGGATATGCTGGCCGCTGTGGTGCTGCATATGGTCGAAACGGCGCGGCCAGTTAATTTCCCCTGAAATTAAACTGGCGTCTAAATCTTTGTTCAACACATGCAAAACTGCGTCATCTTCCTCGCGCACAAGCACATTGACGACAGCCACGTCGTTGAGCGTTCCATTATCGTGCGGTTGTCCGCCCGAAGTGGGGTAGAAATAAGATTGGTCTAGAACGAGGGCAGTACGGCCGTTTACCTGTGTGCGCTCGATCACCTTAGCTGAAAATTGGGTTGCATAGGCATCTTCATAATATAAACGTGTGCTCATCATGGCGCGGATTTTAACATATTCAGATGATTTTGTTACACTCTGGCCTATGAGCGAATTGATCCAATTTTCGGCGACCGCCAATGGCGTTGCCACGTTGTTAATCAACCGGCCGCGGGCGCTTAATGCGCTTAATTGGGCGGCGCAGGAGATTTTTGCAGAAAGGGTAACGGCCGTATCCCAAAACCCCTCCATTCGCGCCCTCATCATCAGCGGTGCGGGCGAGCGCGCTTTCGGGTCCGGCGGCGACTTGAAAGAGCTGGTTAAACATCCCGAAACAGCTGCGGGTGAACGCCTGAATCGGGTTATGAGCGCCGCCCTGGCGGAGTTGACGCGCTTGCCAATCCCCGTGATTGCGGCCATCAATGGCGATGCGTTTGGCGGCGGCTGCGAGATTGTGACAGCCTGTGATTTACGTCTGGCTGCGCCGTCGGCGCGTTTTTGTTTTGCGCAGGTGAAAAATGGTCTCACGACCGGCTGGGGCGGCGCAGGGCGGCTGGTTCGGCTGGTGGGACAAAGTCATGCGCTGGAGCTGCTGCTGACGGCGCGGTTGTTTGATGCGGCTGAAGCGCAGCAGATTGGATTGGTTCACCGCATTGCCCCGGGAGGAACGCCTGTACTGGCTGCGGCGCAGGCGTGGGCCGCCGAACTTGTACAATTACCGCGCGACGCGCTGGCGGCCATGAAGGCGTTGACGCTGGCGGCGGGACATTGGCCGCTGCCAAAAGTGCAGCAGTACGAGACGCAGCTTTTTATTGACTTGTGGGCTACGCCGGATCATCTGGAGGCGCTGGCAGCGTTTGGCGAAAAACGCCAGCCGCAGTTTAATCAAAATGTTTCCACAAATGCGCCGGATGAGAGCAGGTTTCAAGCATAAATGTATGCGCGGTTTGTTGATTATTATGACCTGATGCATGCCGGATTGACGGCTGATCGAGATTTTTTGCTGGCTTTGGCGTCTGAAACCGGCGATCCCATCCTGGAGTTAGGCTGCGGTTCCGGACGGCTGCTGCTGCCGCTGGCGGCGGCGGGATTTACTATCACCGGGATTGATAATAATGCGGCGATGTTGGCGCGCGCGCAGGAACGACTGCTGCAAGCATCTCCCGCAGTGCAGTCGCGCGTCAAGCTCATCGAGGCGGATATGCTTGAATGGGAGGGGGAAAACGGCCGTTTCTCGCTGATTATCCTGCCATACAACACGCTGATGCATTTGGAGCCGCGGGATGCAAAAAGTTTGTTTTCTCGTGTTCAGGGGTGGTTGGGGGAAAACGGCCGTTTCGTAATCGATCTGGAAAACCCTTTCGCCGTTGAATCACTGCTGCCGGAGAGTGATTTTACTTTAGAAGACACATTTATTGACCCCCAATCGGAAGAAAAAATAGAGCAGTTCAGCCGCACGCAGTTGGACGCAAACCGACAAATTTTGGATGTATCATGGGTTTTTGTGACGGAGAAAGAGCATATCCGGGTTGATATGCAATACCATTACCGCTTTCCGCATGAGTTGGAGCTGGCTTTGTCACAGGCTGGGCTGCAATTGGTTCAGCTATGGGGTGAATACGGCCGTTCAGCGTTTAGCGAAGAAAGTCCGCGTCTCATTATTTTGGCCCGGAAATTCTGATCAGGATATCTTTAAATTTATGCCGGGTTTGGGGTCTGCGTCCGCCAAATTCAGGCGCACAAAAATCATTGGAGCATAATAGCTGATCCAAATGCCCACCAAGCCATAGCGAATAAGCCGCAGCGGAATCGCTAACCAGAGCGGCTCGCGTGGAAAAATTTCGCCCAAGCCATACCAGATAAGAATTGTTACAGCCATGCCGAGTAAATAACGACCGATTCGTTTGCTCAGTGGCCCATCTGAGCGGAACCTGACGCGGCTGGGTTCAAGCACATAACCAATGCCCACGCCAATCATAGCGCCAATCGCAGTGCCCATTTCTTGAATGCTTGACAGCTCAGCTTCGGGGATATAAGCAGCCCACGGCACAGACAAATCTGGCGCGCCGATAATGATTCTGACGCCTATGTAGATACCGGCCAAAAGTCCAGGAACCAATAACGCAATAAGTAACTTTTGCCCTAAAATCCGTTTTTTAAACCGGGCGGCAAAACTTTGGTTCCAAATAACAAAGCCTAATAACAGCGCTATCCCAATTAAATAGCCGGCGATTACATCATAGATAAAGTGGGCGCCCAGGTAAATGCGGCTCACGCCAATCAGGATTATGGTCACTATCGTGATAATCCATACCCAACTGCGTTTGATCCAGGCGGCTATAATTATGTAAAGCAGAATTGAGTTTTGGGCATGGCCGCTGGGAATACCGTAGCCGTTTGTTGCATCTAATCCAACGGCGGGGTCAATCCAAAACGGCCGTGGACTTCGGAAGGAGTTCTTAAATATTGTGTTAATGCTAACCGAGACGAACAGCAGAAACCCTACAATGCGGCCTAATTGTTTGCTGATTGACCAATACAATAAGGGCAGGAACGTTAAATAGAAAAGTTCATTCCCCAGAAATGTAAAGAAAGAAAAGAAAGGTTCCAATTGGGGGTAATTTTCTTGAAGCCAGATAGTTACTTCCAGGCTGTACAGGAGCAAGGGTTCCATCAGTCTCTCCTTTGTATTCGTCTAATGACTACCATCAATGTTTAGCCCAGACGTCTCCTCCCGTTAAGAAGATTTTAACTGTATTGTCTATAACTGCCAATCCTTGAAACAAATCAAAGTTAACCCCATTATTCTCGGGGACGCCGTCCCGACATTAATTTTGATCCGTGCGTTTATTGCGTCCTGATACAGGCTGATTATAATTTGATATGCAAGAGTTAGAAAAAAAGCGAATAATTCTAAGGTAATTGGCAGAAAGTAAAAAACAAACTCGTTGGAAAATAGCTGCCAGTTTCTTGAGCAACCGCGGATTTTCATGGCGCATCACATTCAAAAACTTTCCGCAGCTTATGTTACAATTATATATGAAAGCGTTTTGGCAACGTGTTCATAGATTGGATATTGGAGGACCAGGATGTCGGCAAAAATATTAGTGATTGAAGACGAAGAACGCATCCGTCAATTTTTACAAAGAGGTTTGGGATTTGAAGGATATAAGGTGGAAGTGGCTGAGGATGGCCCCACCGGATTAGAACTGGCGCGCGAATACCCGCCTGATCTGGTATTACTTGATTTGATGCTGCCGGGAATGGATGGGATAGAAGTTTGTCGTCGCCTGCGCAGCGCAAGCGAAGTGCCCATTTTGATGCTGACGGCGAAGGAATCCATTGAGGATCGAGTCGCTGGTTTAGACGCAGGCGCAGATGATTATTTGGTTAAACCCTTTGCGTTTGATGAATTAATGGCGCGTGTGCGGGCTTTGTTACGCCGTGCACAACCCACGAAACCCAAAGTATACACATTTGCCGATTTACAATTAGATACGGGTACACGCCAGGGCAAGCGGGGTGATCACACCTTTGATCTCACCGCTAAAGAATATGAGCTTCTGGAATTATTCATGGAACATCCACGCCAGGTTTTAACACGTGAAGTTATATTTGATCGCGTCTGGGATTATGACTTTGGCGGTGAAAGTAACATCATTGAGGTTTATGTGCGCTATTTGCGTCAAAAAACTGAACATGGAGATATGGCCCGCCTGATCCACACCGTACGTGGAATTGGTTATGTTCTGCGTGATGATGCACAGCAATAGGCTGTTGTCTTTTTAGGGTTGTTCGTCAGACCTGGCGCTGACGGACAACATGGCATCCCTTTGTCAATACAAAATCGTCTCCTTCTCATTTATACCCTGATCTTTTCAATTTCCTTCATCTTCTTTGCATTGATTGTATATGAACTACCTCGTACGCGGCTGCTTGAACAAATTGATCGAGATTTGAAAGCGTTGGCGACAGAAGTGGTGGAGCCTGGTTCAGTGCCTGAAGTGTTGGAGACATTTGAGACGGCTTCTACTCTGGTCGTCATTGCCGACGATAATGGCAATATTGTTGGCCGCTCACGTAATCTAACCACGTTCAATGAATTGTTAGATCCGCTGGCGGATCCTTTTACGGAATCATATAGTGTTGTGACGAACGGGGATTCTCAACTGCGCGTTTTTTCTGTTCCCCTGACGACGCCTGGGGCAACCGGCCCCCATTATTACCTACAGGTTGCACGCCTCCTCGATATTTATGATCATTTAAACCGCATTTCGCTTATGGCGTTGTTGATGGGTTTTGCTGCAGCGTGCGCCTCATTATTCGTAGCTGTTTTGCTTACGCCGAGTATTTTCAGGCCGCTAGATGATATTGCTACTGTGGCGCGGCAAATCACGCGGGCGGATGACTTGAGCCGGCGCGTGCCCCATGCAGGACGACCGGATGAAATTGGGGAATTAGCGCGTGCGTTTAATCAGACTTTTGAGCGACTGGAACGACTTTTCCGCACGCAGCAGCGTTTGCTTGCTGATGTTTCGCATGAATTGCGTACGCCGCTCACCAGTATTCGTGGCAATATTGATTTGATGCGCCATATGGGCGAAACGGATCCGGAGTCCCTGGCAGTGATTCAGGATGAGCTCGAACGTATGACGCGACTGGTAGGGGATTTGTTACTGCTGGCGCGTGCAGATTCGGGGGGGCTGCCATTGGCGCGCAAACCGGTGGAGTTGGATACGATTTTACTGGAGGTTTATCGTCAGGTAGTTTTGGCTGGCTTAGATGTGGATGTAGTGTTGAAGGCTGTGGACCAGGTGACGGTTTTAGGCGATTCTGATCGCTTGAAACAACTGCTGCTTAATTTGACAGACAATGCTATCAAATACACGCCTGTCGGCGGTCAGGTATCTTTGAGTTTGTCCAAGAAAGCCGGCTGGGCGCATGTAGAAGTTGCAGATACAGGCATTGGCATCCCGCCGGAAAACCTGCCGCACATATTTGAACGCTTTTATCGGGTTGAAAAGGCGCGTACTCGTGCACAGGGCGGCTCTGGTTTGGGGTTGTCCATTGCCAAATGGATTGCTCAAGCGCATGGCGGCGCCGTTCGGGTGGTGAGTAAAGTGGGTGAGGGAACAACTTTTACAGTAACTTTGCCTGCGTATGAAACGGCCGTAACCCCACCTGAAGATAAAAATGGAAAGGAAAAAACGCGCCCCAGCTTGCGTGCGCTGGGGGCGAATTTACGTCGTTAGCGGCTGCGGCGTATCAGTACAAATATTCCCAGGCCAATGATGACCAATGGCCAGAAAATTGAACCAGTCATCCAGCCCAGTAAGCCAAATTCATTCAGCAAAAAATAAGCGCCAAGCAAAATAAGCGCCAATCCAACCGTTCCGGGACGGCCGATTCGGTTAACCCCTTTTGTGACTGACTCTCCCATTTCACTCAGGTTTTTTTGGATAATATCTGCGTTTATTGAATCGCTGCTTTCGTCAGTGGGCATCACAATCCATAGTATGACGTACAATGGAAAGCCAATCCCGCTTGCGAAAAGCAAAATCAAAAACGCGAGACGTATAAAAACCGGGTCAATGTCAAGATAGGCCGCCACGCCTCCACAGACTCCTGCAATGATTTTGTCACTGTTGCTGCGAGTTAATCTTGCATTGGACATATGCGTAACCTCCGCATGTTTGAATATAACAACCTATACGCTTGGCAACACATAAAGTTGCTTAATCGAAACCATACAGCTAGACCTGTCAGGTATACGCGAGAAGCAATTGCCCTCAAGGGCAAAACCTGACAGATATCTCGGGTACCTAACTAAGCTTAATCAAATAATTCGGGTGTGGCTGAGAATTATAGCGTCTGGCTGGATTATCAACCTGTTTTTGTTATACTGCCACAACGAAAGGCAAAATCATTACAGGAAAAGAACGCTATTGAGAAAAATACCATACCTGTGGAAGGAGCGCCTGGCGCGTTTGATGCAGTTTACACTTTTGAAACGTTTGATGGTGTGGGGAATTCAATTATTTGCGCCGCGTCACCGGATTGGTGTGGGCGTGGTGGTTCTGGATGCTTCTAATCGGGTGTTAATGCTGCGCCATGTTTTTCATCCGGATGTGCCTTGGGGATTGCCCGGCGGCTGGTTGGAGCACAAAGAAGACCCGTCTGCGGGAGCGCTGCGCGAATTATGGGAGGAGACAGGTCTCACGGCGAAAATTGTTGCTCCGGTTGACGTTGGTTATGAAAATAAACCGCACCATATCGGTATCACTTACCTGGCTGTGGCTGAACCAGGCCCTATTACTTTGAGCGCGGAGATTTTGGAAGCGTTCTGGTTTTCTTTTGATGATTTGCCATCTCCATTATTTCCAGGCGTGCGGCGGGCGATTGCAACGGCCGTTTCCCGTCATAACGAAATGAGGATTTTACTGTGAGTAAGACGAGAAGTGAAGCGTGGGATTTGATTTGTGAATTTGTGCAAGACCCGGGATTGCGTCGACATATGCTATCGGTGGCCGCCGCCATGCGCTATTATGCTGGAGTGTTAGGTCACGATCCTGATTATTGGGAAACGGTGGGTCTGATCCATGATTTTGATTGGGAAATTCATCCCGATTTAGACCGCCACCCCATGGATGGCGCGCCAATTTTGCGTGAGCGCGGCTGGGATGAGGCTACGATCCAAACGATTCTTTCCCATTACACCGAAGGCACCGGCGTTGAGCGGGAAAAAGCGATTGATTTTGCTTTGATGGCGTGTGATGAGGTAACTGGCTTGATTGTGGCGACGACCCTGGTACGGCCGTCGAAAAACATCGCCGAAGTTCGTCTCAGCTCTATTCGCAAAAAATGGAAAAACAGAAACTTTGCCGCCGGCGTTGATCGTGAGGATGTGGAATCTGTCACGGCCGATTTCAGCCAGGCTTGTTTTGATGGCGGCCTGGATTTATGGACCCATATCGGCAATGTGCTGGCCGGCATGCAGCAGACCGCAGCCGAATTAGAACTTGACGGCCGATTGGCGAGGTAAATTATGGCAGCGCAAGAATATTTAACGGTTGCAGAAGCGCTCAAATTAATCTTGAACAGCGTGCCGCTGTTATCCGCAGAGAAGGTTCCGTTGATGGATGCATTAGGCCGAGTTCTGGCTAAACCGGTAATTGCACGCGATAGTTTGCCGCCCTTTGCAAATTCGTCAATGGACGGATATGCCTTGCGCGCGCAAGACCTGCACCAGGCCTCCAAGCAGTCACCGGTTACCCTGCGCGTGGTTGCAGACATAGCCGCCGGGACAGCGCCAGATATCGTCGTTGAGCCGGGTACGGCCGCGCGTATTATGACGGGGGCGCCTTTGCCGCAGGGCGCGAACGCGGTGATACCGGTGGAAGATACAAATGAACCGTGGCGCGACGCGGAACGGCCGTTACCTGATACGATTCAAATTTACCGCCACGTGCAGCCGGGAGATTATGTGCGGCATGTGGGTGAAGACATTTTGGCGGGAACGGCCGTTTTACCGGCCGGCCATATTTTACGACCACAAGAAATCGGCGTGCTGGCGGCGCTGGGCATTGCGCAGGTTCCAGTAATTCGACGACCACGCGTTGGCGTGCTGGCTACCGGGGATGAGCTGCTGCCTGTTGAAGCGACATTAACGCCCGGCAAGATACGCAATAGCAATGGCTATGCCCAGACAGCGCAAGTGCAGGCATTAGGAGTGGTTCCAGTCCATCTTGGCGTTGCTCAGGATGATGAAGCAGATGTGCGTGCGAAATTGCAGCAAGGATTAGACGCCGGGGTTGATTTATTTGTCAGTTCGGCCGGCGTGTCGGTTGGCGCTTATGATATCGTGAAAGCTGTGTTGGAACAGGAAGGCAATGTGGGTTTTTGGCGCGTGCGCATGCGTCCCGGCAAACCGTTGGCATACGGCAAGTATCGCGGCGTTCCCTTTTTAGGCTTACCCGGCAACCCCGTTTCTGCAATGGTATCCTTTGAACGTTTTGCCCGGCCTGCGATCTTAAAAATGGCCGGACATACGCAGTTAGAACGTCCGCGCGTAACGGCCGTTTTACAAAACCCGATTGAATCTGATGGGCGTGAAAGTTACATTCGCGTGCTGGTTACGCGTGATGGCGACCAATACAACGCAACTGTAACCGGTGAACAGGGCTCCCATATGATGACCTCTCTGGTTCAGGCCAATGCCCTCTTGATACTACCTGAGGGAGTCAAACAAGCTGCAGCGGGGGAAAAATTGAGCGCACTCATGCTTGACTGGCCAGAATCTGTTTTTTGACAAAAAAAGACCTGTCGTTAGACAGGCCTTTTTGATCCATACAAAAAATTCAAGCTCTAGTTAGTTAAGTTCAAGCGTCCGATCGAGTAACTCATCCTGGTAGTTGCGTCTATCGCGCCGATTTTTGCGACCCTTACGTCTCGATTTTTTATAGCGATTTGAATCTGAAATTGCGTCAATTGAATCATCACCCATTGCGCGCCGTAAAGCAATTTCCATTGCGGTGGGTACATCTTCCGGCTCTTCTGCAACAATTTCTTCGATGTATTCCGGTTCCGAATATGCATAAGGTGCGTTCCTCTCTGCTTTTTGCTGGAGACTCTTGATGCTCAAATCAATACGCCGTTTCCGCTTGCTGAAACCCAGGACTTCAACTTGGGTCACGTCGCCTACAGAAAGCGCTTCGCTGGGGTGTTTCACATAGTCGTGGCTAATTTCACTGATATGAACCAATCCTTCGCGTTCGGCGCCAACGTCAATAAATGCGCCATAGTTTTCTAACCGGGTTACCTTGCCACTGTACACATTGCCTTTTTCGAGGTCACGCCATTCTACGGCCAGTGGTTCAATCATTGTCACCATGATCTGACCAGCTTCTGGGTTTACTTTTTCAACCCAAACTGCGACTTCATCGCCCTCATTGAGGATGTCTGATACGCGATTGACGTGATTGTTACCCAGTTTTGAAATGTGAATTAGCGCATTGACGCCAACACCTACATCGATAAATGCGCCGTAAAGTTCCAATCGTTGAACCGTTCCGGTCAATTTCATCTTGGGTTGCAGGTCGTTAATGCTGTTTGGGGCCGGAGGGGGGTATCCTCCTGTTCGGCAATGTTACTTATCTCTTCCATGACAAAGTTCTCCTACGCAGGGTTGGCAAATCCATTCTGCGCTTTTTAGTGATCAATTGTTCTGACAATGGGGGCAGAACACCAATTTTAGTATTTTGAAAAGGCAATAGTTAGACTTTTGAATAGCCAAATTTCAATTATAACAAGCCCTAATTGTCTGTCAACAAATTTTAAGCGCTGATTGAAAATTATGCCGGGATCAGAATGATCTCAGTTATTTCGGGTGGAGAGTTAGGTAATTGGCAGGAAGTTTTCAGAAAACCTGTTTGACATAACCTGCCAATTCCTTGAGGAAACCGCAGATTTCCAACACATTATATTTCCCAATACTTTCTGCGGTTTACCTAAACCAAACTGCTTCATTTGAAACGCCTAATCCCCGGTTCGTATAGAGCCATATGTCTTGCACTTTGTAAAGACCCATACAGATTTTTTCTCTATTTCATCCAGTATATTTATTCTTGAGCGCTTCCTTTGGTTTTCCCAACGGGGTCCCAGGTGAACACCACAGCATCGGCATCGTCATCGACCGTCGCTAAATGGGCGTCCGTTGTTGGATCGAGGTTTTGTGGGAGTTGATCAACCGCGAAAAAAGCTGAGTTGTGTCGGCTTGCAGCGTCACCGGAGACTGTGGCTCGAAAAACCCAATCCATGCGCCTCTCTTTTTTATTGAATGCGACGCGGGCAATGGTTGTAATGTTAATCTGATGGCCGGTTTGTGCATATACGTGGGAAACGGCCGTTTCCCATGCAGGCTCTTTGTTTGCAGCCAACCCGCCCGGTAATGCCCATTGCCCATCACCATTCATCTGATAAAGCAGTACTCTGTTGCTGGCATCCTGCGCCACAATTTCAACGCCAATTTGCCAGGCTGGCGGTGATTGATGAGGCGTTCCTCCAAGCCGTTGACGACGCGCGTTTAAAAATGGGTGAATAATATTGCGCAGAATGGCACGGCTCAGACGTCTATTAAAATTTTGTGGCTCTACTTCTAAAATTGGCGTACCACCGGCATGGCGTAGAGCGCGCTCAATTCTGGTTTTGTGAACGGGCATCATAGGGCGTGGGAGGTCGGTATCTTTGAACCAGCCAACTTGCAAAGATTCTTCCGATGTTTGAATTTCTCCACCGCGCTGAATACAGCGGAACATAAAAATGATAAGCGGATCGGGATTAATCGGCACATGGTAAACGGCGACCAATCTGACCGGCATCACAATAAGGCCGGTTTCTTCGCGCACTTCACGGGAGACGCCGGCGGGAGGCAGTTCATCCAGTTCAAGTGCTCCCCCGGGCGGCGCCCAGGTGCGGGAATCGCTGCGCTGGATAAGCAGGGTGTGATTATATTCGTTTGTAACGATTCCAGAAGTGACAATGATTGCCATGAAGCGCCTAATTGCCGTCGTTGATCATGCGGCGTGAAATGGCGTTATGTTTTTCCATGTGGGGGCCGAGATCAAGCGTAGTTAAACGGCCGTTTTCAACAACAACCCGCCCATTGATGACTGACCAATCCACGTTAGGCGGTTGGCAAAGAACAACTGCTGCGACCGGGTCGTGTAGTGCGCCCGTAAAGCCAAGCTGGTTTAGATTAATTGCAATAAAATCAGCGCTCATACCCGGAGCCAGATACCCAATATCATCCCGTCCTAAAACAGACGCGCCGCCAAGCGTCCCCAATTCCAACGCCTGCCGGGCAGACATGGACGCCGCATTCCCGGCAAAACCGCCGCGTCCGCCCGGCGCAGCGCTCAAATAACGATCCGGAGCCACGCGCTGCAGCAGCATCGCCATGCGCGCCTCGGTCAATAAATGACTGCCATCATTGGACGCAGATCCATCTACACCTAGGCCGACGCGTACATTTTTGTTACGCCAATCAATGAGCGGTGCAATTCCGCTGGCCAATCGCATATTGCTGCTGGGGCAGTGGGCGACGCCGGTTCCGGTGCGACCAAACAGGTCTATTTCCTGGTGGTGCATATGCACACAGTGGGCGTGCCAGACATCGTCGCCTGTCCAGCCTAAAGATTCCACATACGCTACCGGCCTTTGACCAAACGTTTCCAGGCAAAACGCTTCTTCTTCGACAGTTTCCGCCAGATGTGTGTGCAGCCGCACGCCATAAGCGCGCGCCATGTTGGCCGACTCGCGCATCAGGTCTGGGGTGACGGAAAAAGGTGAACAGGGCGCTAAGACAACCCGAATCATGGCATGCCGTCCGGCGTCATGGAATTGCTCAATCAGGCGTTGGCTGTCTTTTAATATAAAAACTTCATCTTCGGTAACGCGGTCGGGCGGTAAACCACCTTCACTTTCGCCCAATGACATTGAACCGCGCGCGGCATGAAAGCGTACGCCGATATCCTGTGCAGCGCGGATCTGGCTGTCCAATGTACAGTCGTTGGGGAAAATATAAAGATGATCGCTGCTGGTCGTGCAGCCGGATAACGCCAACTCAGCTAATCCGGTCAGGGTGCTGATATAAATTGCTTCATCAGTGAGGTTGGCCCAAATCGGGTAAAGTGTTTTTAGCCAGGTAAAGAGATCGGCATCCTGCGCAATCACGCGAGTCAAGGTTTGATAAAGGTGATGATGGGTATTGACCAGACCGGGCAGCACAACATGTCCCGCCAGATCAAGCACGGTATCGGCCGTTTCCGGCAAATCCTCCGTAGCGCCAACCTGTTCAATGGCATTGTCACGCACAAACAAACCACCCCGCACAATTTCACGGCGGTCTGCATCCATTGTTACCAGAACGGCCGTATTTTTAACAAGTAAAGTTCCCATGATGCTCTCCAAAAAAGTGATCCCGATTATGGAATCCGTCGTCAAAAAACCGTGTGTGAGCCACCCTGCGGCAGCAGTCAATATAATCTAAATTTAACACGCCTTAAATCCAAAGGCCACAGTTTGGCAAAGCGATCTCGGCTGGGCTATAATACCTATCTTGCCGGGGATGTGGCGGAACTGGCAGACGCGCATGACTTAGAATCATGTGCCGCAAGGCGTGTGGGTTCGAGTCCCTCCATCCCCAATTTTTAACACAAAGCGTTGCACAGGCAACGCTTTTTTTAAGTGAAAGTAAATGACAGGGGCGCAGGCAATGCTGTGCCCCTATTTGCAAATACAAATTTACGCCAGCCAGAAGGTTAAAGGCTATCAAAGAGGTGTGTAGTGACGCTGACAATACAGAAGGAAGAAGACGATAAAAGACAAATGAAATTGACTATTGAAGTAGACGAAGCACGCGTGGAGCGCGCAATGCGCCAAAAAGCCAATGAACTGGCGCGCGAGATTCGTATACCGGGTTTCAGAAAGGGTAAAGCCCCTTATGGCGTTATTGTCCGTCGGGTCGGTCGTGAATACTTACGCATAGAGGCAGTGGAAGATTTGGTGGATGAAATTTTTAGGGAAGTCCTGGCTGTTGAAGAGATCGAACCTTACGCCCAGCCGAGCATGGATGACCTGGAAATTGAACCGCTAGTCATGAAATTTACTGTTCCATTGGAACCCGTGGTGACATTAGGCGCCTATCGAGAAATCCGCAAAGAAATTGAACCAATCGTAATAAGTGATGAAGCCGTTGAAGAAGCGCTAGAACAAGTTCAAACACGCCATCAAACAGTTGAGCCTGTGGATAGGCCGATTCAAGCTGGTGACTTGGTTACATTTGGGGGTAAAGGTGAATTCCTTACCTCGCTCCAAAAAGATTTGTCAGAAGAATTGGAAGAAAGTCAAGAACTTGACGGTGAGGAAGATTTAGACGTCCAAGAAAACGTAGACATTGAAGAAAACGTGGATATTGCTGAAGACGTGGACGTACAAGAAGACGTGGACGTACAAGAAGACGTGGACATTGAAGAAGATGAAGCCGATGTTGGAAATGACCTTTATTTACCAGAAACTATTTTTGATGATGAGCATCTGGAACTGATCATGGATAGTGAAAAACTCTTTCCCGGCACGCCATTTGTGGAAAACATGATCAATCTTGAGGTTGGCGACGACAATTACTTCACTTTTACATTTCCGGCCGATTACGAAGACACGGATTTTGCAGGACGAGAAGCAGAATTTTTCGTTCGCATCCTAGAGGTCAAACAGCGGGATTTGCCGGTTGTGGATGATGAGTTGGCTCGCTTAGAAGGAAAGTATGAAACTCTTGAGGAGCTTACGGCGAGCTTACGCGAAGGGTTACAGCAGCAGGCGAAAAACGAAGCAAAAGAAAATCTTATCGAAGAGATGGTTGATTTGATGCTCGAAGATGCTGAGATGGTGTATCCACCAGGCGCAGTCGAGGATGAGATTGATGATATGCTCAGCGAGTTCAAAAACCAGGTAACACGTTCCGGATGGGAGTTTGAGGATTATTTGAAGCTTCAGAATGCCACCGAAGAATCGCTGCGTGATGATTTTCGGGAAAATGGGGAAAATCGCTTGCGGAGACGTTTAGTTCTGCGTGAGTTCATATTGGCCGAGATGTTAAGAGTATGGATCGAAGATGTGGATGAGATTATTGAAGAACGGATTAGCCGATTTGAAAGTGAAGATTTACGCAACAGCATGCGCAATTTTTACCGACAAGGAACCGGGTTTGAATCCATTAGCAGCGAGGTGCTGAGTGAAAAGGTCTATGAGCGCATGCAGGCTATTGTGACTGGCGAAGCGCCTGATCTTGAACTTCTTGCAGCTGAACTCGCAGAAATGGATGAGGAAGAATAATATAAATCTAATAGTCATTGGATAATATAAAGATTCAAAAATTATTTGTTGACTAATCAGGTATTGTAAGGAGAAATGCATGAACATTCCTACATCGCTGGTTCCCATGGTTATAGAGACTACGGGCCGTGGAGAGCGAGCTTTTGACATCTATTCTTTGCTGCTGCGGAATCGTATTATTATTTTGGGCACGCCGATCAATGATCAAATTGCCAATCTGACTGTCGCGCAGTTGCTTTATCTTGATAATGAAGACACTACCCGTCCTATTACCATGTATATCAATTCCCCGGGCGGTATGGTGTATTCAGGGATGGCAATTTACGATACGATGCAGCAGGTACGCAGCCCCGTTGCTACGTATGCGGTTGGGTTTACGGCCAGTTTTGGCACAGTTTTACTGACAGCCGGCACAAAAGGGATGCGCTATGCGTTACCCAATGCAACGATTCATATGCACCAACCTTTGGGCGGTGCACAGGGTCAGGCATCTGATATTGCTATTCAGGCCAAGGAAATACTCCGCCTGCGTAGTGATTTGAACCGTATATTGTCTCAGCACACCGGTCAATCCATAGAGAGGATTGCCAAAGATACAGACCGCGATATTTATATGAGTGCGGAAGAGGCAAAGAAATATGGCCTTGTGGATGAGGTGCTTGAAAATCCGGAGAAACAATACGGGAAAAAATAGGAATTCGTTTCCACTTGCTTTTTGTGAACGGAAACGATCTTAGTGCATTACTGGCTTGTTTTCAGCTATGGAATTGTCCAAAAAAAACTTTTTATTCAGGAGACGATTCCCCTCAAGCAAAGACTGATTTTAGTTTTGCCAACTAACAATCTTTTTATAAAGCGGAGGTTCTCTGAAAAAGAGACGCCTCTGCTTTTTATTTTGCTGCTTATTAGGTAATCGGCAACAATATTTCAAAATTAGAATCGCTTTAGACGTTGCCGATTCCTCAAGGAAACCGCAGTTCAAGTCCTTTGGGATTTCCGAATAGTTTCTGCGGTTTACCTAATCTTGCCTGTAAGCGTCTTTTCATAAACTTGCTCTTCATTCCACGTGTACTATAATCACGAATCACGCCGAAAACAAGGCGGCTTGTCAGGTTAGTAAAGGTTGTGCATGAACGTTGATTCTGTTCGCAAACGAATTTACCAGGGGTTGATTGGGATATTTGTCCTGGCGGTAACGGCCGTTTCCTTCTCATCGACAACCTGGAATCCCGCCGCCAGCCAAATCGCCCAGGCTGCCCCCATGCAGCAAACCCAGCCAGTTATTTCCTTTGAAAAACCGGCTGATAACATTATCGAACCGGATAACGGAGAAGATAGTGAAATCACCATCAAAGTAAAAATAAATGTCGCCCCCGAAGCAGGGCAAGAAGCCAAAGTCAACTATTCCACAACCAATGGCACAGCCATTGCCGGGGTAGATTATGAAGCAACTTTAGGCACTTTGACCTTCTCCCCCGGATCCACCGATTCGCAAAGTTTTACGGTTACTATTTTTGGCAATAATTCTGATGAACCGGATAAGGTATTCAGTGTCTTTTTGACCAATGCGGTTAATGCTACCGTCGGCGTACCCGGTTCCACAACAATTACCATCGTCGATAATGACAGCCCCTCTCCAACCAACACACCCACGCCCACGCCGGGAGGTGAAGTATTTATTGACGATTATGAACCCAATAATGAAATTTCGACGGCAACGGAAGTTGCAGCCGGACAGGCCAAGTTGACCAATATTACGCTTTGGCCGGTTGGTGATGAGGATTACTTTAAATTTTATGGGAAAAAAGGGTCAACATATTCAGTTTTCACGGCTGATCTGGGGGCCGGATTGGACACAGTTTTGAAGGTTTATAATCCTGATGGCAATAAAATTGGTGAGAATGATGATTTTGAGCCAACCAACCCCCGTTCACAGTTCCAATTTACAGCCGGTGAAGATGGTTTTTATTATGCCAGGGTCTTAAATCAGTCGGCGACAAATTCGACCGGGCTGCAATATTCCTTTGAGATAGACATCATCATTCCGCCAACGCCTACCCCCACGGCTACGCGGGTTGGCCAGCCGGATACCTGTGAACCAAATAACACATTAGGAACTGCCTGCCTCATCGGAACTGACGAAGTTAAACAAAACATGAATTTTGTGCCGCCGACTGGAACGGAGACAGACAATGATTTTTATCGTCTGGCTGTTAAAGTTGGCATTTTATACACCTGTGAAACTTCGGAATTATCGGCTATCACCGATACAAATATGATATTCCTTGATAACAATGGCAATGACTTTAATCCGCAGTTAGGCAATGATGACCGCGCTCCGGGCGATCGCAGCAGCGTACTCTCCTGGTTGGCGACCTACACCGGTAACTTATATATTTTGGTTGGCCCGGTTAACCCTCCCCCTTATGAGGATACGCCGCTTACAAACTATAATTTGACCTGTCGCGGCGTGGCTGCTACGCCAACACCGGCGCCTACGGCTACAGTGGCGTTTGTGCCGCCATCAACCGGTGGAGGTGTTGTGCCTTCGCCAACGGCCGTTCCTTTCCCGACTTTTCCGCCCACACCAACCCCGATTGATCTTGCAAGTTTTTTAACCGCAACGCCGCCGCCGCCGCCGATAGTCGACTTTATCCCTTTGCCGACCTCAACGCCCGCCGCAGGCGCTTCCCAGACAACATCTGTGCAGGTGACAGTTTTTTATGATCGCAATTTCAACTACATGGCGGAATTGGATGAAGGCATTATGGATGTCGCGGTTGAATTGTTTGACAATGCGACCGGTGAGTTGATGGCCTTTGGTTACACCAATGAAGCCGGCGTTGTGCGTTTCGAGGGGATTGTTTCAACCGGTGCGGTACGGGTTCAGGTGAGTTATCTGAATTACAGCCAGATAATTACCGGCGCCAGCGCCAATATATTGCTGCGGGTTGAGCCACGGCCGTTACCAGGCGGCATTCCGTAAATCGGTGGTTGCTGCCGGTTAATCCCCCTTCAAAAGGTTCATTTATGACATCTGAGCAACAAGAAAACAGCAAATTAGATTCATTGATGTCTGGCCGCATGCCCATTGTGATATTAATTGTGCTGATTCTCCTCAGCCTGGTTTCGATATTTGTGCTGGGGTATTATTTGCTGCGTTCTTCTGACGGCGAGACAACCACGACCCCTGGCGAGCCGACGCCTTTTCCCTCCGGTGGATCATCAGGAACCGGTGGAGACGGGCCGATTGTCGTGGCCATCAGTGAATCTGAGACCATTTCTGTTACTTTAGATGTCCCCGTTAACCTGGTTTTAGGAAACCAGACGTTTGATGTGCAAACCCAAACCATCAACCCGGATGGAACCTGGTCGCCCGGTTTACCGGACGATAAAACGGCTGGCTGGGTATATGGCACTGTTGTCAATTATATTATGGGTTTATCTTCCTCAAGCGATAACCAGGCATTGTTGGAATCGCTGACGCCCGGCTCCCAAATCACGCTCCTGCTGACGAGCGGCGCCAAATATTTATTTGAATTCCAGAGCCGTAATCTCGTGGCGTCAACTGATCGGACCATTTTTATTCAGAACATTCCTGGTATAACGCTGGTCTTGTTAGAAGCTGGCGGGGATGAACGCCTGGTGGTGAACGGCCGTTTTCTGGTAAACGAAACGGCCGCCAGCAGCGGGCAAAGCGGTTCGGTTGAGATTGGCGAACCCGCCCAGATTCAAGACCTGCAAATAGTTGTCACCGGCGTGACATACATGCCCAATAATCCCCAAACGCCGCCCGGCTATGCTTTTTTCCTGGTGGATGCCCAGATTCTAAATGGAGGAGAAACGGCCGTTGATGTGAATAATTTACAGTTGCTTCTGATCGACGAAATCGGCAACCAATATGCTCTGAATCCGGTCGCAAGTCAGCAAGGCGTCAATGCGCCTCTGACCGGTGGGTTTCTCAACGCCGGTCAATCCCAAGTCGTTTCCATTGGTTATCAAATACCTGCGGGTCTGACCAGTGCCTCGCTGCAATGGGTCGTCATCGATCGTTCGACAGGTGCAAGAATTCAGGTAAATATTCCCTTTAGCGGAGAAAACTCGGGCCAACAAGCCGTGATCACCTTACAAAGTGTGGAAATATCCCAGGACATGGCCAATATGAATTTATCCGGTCAGATAATCAACCAGGGCGACCAACCACTAATTATTTCCGAAGATGATGTCTCTTTGCGCACGCCTGATGGCGCATCCTACCTGAAATTGGCAGCCAATCCCCCCTTCCCCTGGACAGTACCGCTGGGTCAAACCTTGCTATACACCGTCACTTTCCAGCGGCCAAATGCGGATACGGCCGTGTTTAACGTTCTCAACCAGCCTTTTCAACTTTCTAATTTGCGATAATCATTCGGGTCTCTTTGTGTCGGCAGGTGAATCCCCAACCGAACTATTAGCGCCGCTGCCTGAAGATTTAGACCCGTTTGTGAGGATAAATTCCATTGAAGAAGTCTCGCGTCGGCCGCGACTGGTATAATACAAAAGTAATCCCGCAATAATGACCAAAACACCGATTAATATGCCCCCTAATTGCAGTGGCCCCACAAATGGGCGCGAGAAATTTGGGTTCACGTGCGTGCCAATTCCGATTAAATCTGAAAAACCCGTCACATAAATAAAAACCAGCCCGGTTGCTCCCAAACGGATGCCGATATCCGCTTGCAAAGATCGCGGCGCATTTTTGCCTCTTAAACTATACACAAACAAATATGCCGCCACAGTCAAAGAAGTGAGACCTAATAAAAAAATACCCATTTGGATGACGCCAAAGTCGGGCGTGCTGTCCAGGCGTAAACTGTCGGCATAAATCGCCAGGAGCACCAGTAAAAAACCAATAAAGGCCAGAATAATTGTAATAACCCGACCCAATCGTGTGGATTTTCCGTTTTCGTTCATTGATGTCTGACTCCAGTTCTCATCCAGCCAACAAAAAAACGCCGTGCATGGAAGCATACGGCGTTTTTCTCTCTCTGGTCGGGGCAGCGGGATTCGAACCCACGACCTCTTCAACCCCATTGAAGCGCGCTACCAGGCTGCGCCATGCCCCGAACGCGCTGGATTATAGCATCTTGATTTTGGCAGGGCAAACCTGATAAACAGAACTCGTCCGCCTATGAGTTTGTTACACGTTCCGCCATGCATTTTGTTATACTTGTTATCATGGATCAAAGTCACATACGTAATTTTTGTATTATTGCTCATATCGATCATGGTAAATCCACATTGGCTGACCGCCTACTTCAGGTTACCGGAACAATTTCAGATCGGGAGATGCAAGAGCAGGTTCTCGACAGCATGGATTTGGAACGTGAAAAAGGCGTCACCATAAAAGCTTCGGCTGTACGCATGAGTTATACAGCCAAAGATGGCTCAACCTACGAAATGAACCTGATCGACACGCCGGGCCATGTTGATTTTGGTTACGAAGTCAGCCGCGCCTTACAAAGTTGTGAAGGCGCCATACTCGTGGTTGACGCAACGCAGGGAATCGAAGCCCAAACCCTGGCAAATTTATACATGGCTGTTGAATCCGACCTGGAAATCATTCCTGTCATTAACAAAATTGATCTGCCTGCCGCCCAGCCGGAAGAAGCGGCAGAAGAAATTGAAAATATTACCGGCATTCCCGCCGAAGATGCTATTTTGGTAAGCGCTAAAACAGGGATGAATGTCGAACAGGTTTTAGAAGCCGTCGTTCAACACGTGCCGCCGCCGGACGGAAATCCAACCGGCCCATTGCGTGCACTGGTTTTTGATTCACATTACGATTCGTACAAAGGCGTTATTGCCTACGTGCGTATCTTTGAAGGTCAAATCAACCACCGGCAGTGGATTAAGATGATGTCGAATAATGTAACGGCCGAACCCATCGAACTCGGCATTTTCAGCCCCCATATGCAGCCGGTAGATGTCCTGACCGCCGGCGAAGTTGGTTACATAGCCTCCGGTCTCAAAACCGTGCGTGAATGCCGCGTCGGAGACACCATAACCTTGCGCGACAAACCGGCAGCCAAACCCTTGCCGGGCTATCGCGCGGTCAAGCCCATGGTCTTTGCCGGATTTTACCCGACCGAAGGGGAGGATTACGCCCTGCTCAAAGAAGCGCTGGAACGCTTGCAGCTTAACGATGCCGCCCTGGTGTACGAGCCGGAAACCTCTAACGCGCTCAATTTTGGTTTTCGCTGTGGTTTTTTGGGACTTTTCCATATGGAAATCATTCAGGAACGGCTGGAGCGTGAATACGATCTCGATCTGGTGGCGACCGCCCCCAGCGTGCGCTATGAAGTTATCATGGCGAGTACGGGCGAAGTTGAAATTATTGAAAGCCCTGCCGACCTGCCTGATCCTTCCTTGATCGAGGAAATTCGAGAGCCATGGATGCATGTCCAAATTTTTACGCCAGAAGAATATTATGGCGTGATTATGGATTTGACCATTAAACGGCGTGGTGAGTTTATCGGTCAGGAATTTCCGGCCCCCGGTCGCATTATTTTGAAATATGATTTGCCCCTGTCGGAAATAATCGTCGATTTTTACGACAAACTCAAAAGCGGCACGCGTGGTTATGCCTCTATGGATTATGAATTTGCCGGATACCGCAGTTCCAAACTGGTCAAGCTGGATGTTTTGGTTGCTAAACTGCCGGTTGATGCCCTGGCAATGATCGTTCACGAAGATGATGCCTATAATCGTGGACAAAAGTTGGTTACCCAACTGCGTAAACTCATTCCGCGCCAGATGTTTGAAGTCCCTATCCAGGCTGCCGTCGGCAAACGCGTCGTCAGCCGCGCAAACGTCAAGGCGCTGCGCAAAGATGTGCTGGCCAAATGTTATGGTGGTGACGTATCTCGTAAGCGTAAATTGCTGGAAAAGCAGAAAAAAGGCAAAAAACGCATGAAAATGATTGGCAATGTTGAAGTGCCGCAAGAAGCATTTATGGCTGTCTTAAAGCTGGGGGATGATTAGGTAATCGGCAACAATATTTCAAAATTAGAATCGCTCTAGACGTTGCCGATTCCTCAAGGAAACCGCAGTTCAAGTCCTTTGGAATTTCCGAATAGTTTCTGCGGTTTACCTAAGTGAACCGCAGAATATTCTTGAAAATTAGACGAGTCAGAAATCTGCGGTTTCCCCGAGGAATAGGCAGATTTTTCACGACCTCTATTTTTGATTACTTTCTGCCAATTACTTAAAAAAGCCACCAATTTCCTGAGAAAAAGTGGGGCTAGCTTGCGGATTATGTCCTGCCAAGAGTATAATCTTTGGCTGGCTGGAAAGTCCGACGAAAATCGGCGCGACGGCTGTCCGGCTAAATCAAATCTTGGAGGATTTAACAATGCCTTTAGAAGTGGCAGAAAAAGCCGAAATTGTAGAAGGTTTTGGTTTTCATGATGGAGATACAGGTTCTCCTGAAGTCCAAATAGCGATCTTTGATCGCCGCATAAAACAGTTGCAAGACCATCTGAAAGTACATAAACATGATGAAAGCTCGCGGCGTGGTTTGTTAAAGCTGGTTGGTAAGCGCAGACGATTACTTGCCTACTTACGCAAACGGCACCCAGAGCGGTATCGTGCTATTTTGGCGCGATTGGGTTTGCGACGGTAGGAATTAATTGGTACTTTATAACTTTGCAGGCTCCGCTAGCGGAGCCTGATTGGTGATAGAAGTTTAAATGGGCGAGAGCAACTCGCCTCCGTATGATTTGGGGCACTACGGCAGTGGCTTAGGAATTGGGAATTGTTACTTATCCTGATATAGAGGTTAAGCGCTAATTCCCAGTCCCTAACCCATTTTGTCCCAACACAAAAAATAACAAATTTAGTTAAGCTAAGCTTACTGTCTGGCGTTGCCACTTGGTTGGTTGCCCGATTGTGTAGTCTGGCTTATACAAAGAGGTTCACAATGTTAAAAGAACATACGTTTTCAACTGTTGTTGGAAACAAGGAAGTTATATTCACAACGGGCAAGCTGGCCGAACAGGCTGGTGGGGCTGTTTCCGTACGAATTGGTGATTCGATGGTGCTTGCTACGGCAACCATGTCGAAAAATGTGCGCGAAGGGCTGGATTTTTTCCCGCTGAGCGTTGATTTTGAAGAAAAAATGTATGCCGCCGGGCGCATTCCTGGCGGCTTTTATAAGCGCGAAGGGCGTCCAACCACTGAGGCTATTTTGACGTCCCGGTTAACCGATCGCCCTCTGCGCCCATTGTTCCCGAATGGGATGCGCAATGAAGTCCAGGTGATTATTACCACCTTGTCTTCCGACAGCGTCCACCATATGGATATTATTGCTGTCAATGCGGCCAGTGCGGCCTTGACGATTTCCGATGTGCCCTGGGATGGGCCGATTGGCGCGGTGCGCGTTGGATATATTGCTGGGGAATTTGTGGCTGCGCCTACGATTCTACAAATGGCCGAGAGTCAATTGGATCTTCGTCTGGCTGGTTCACGCGACGCCATCATTATGGTTGAAGCGAATTCAAATGAGATCAGCGAAGCGTTATTTGTCGAAGCGCTTGATTTTGGCCATAAAGCGTTACAGCCGTTGATTGACGTGCAAGAGGAAATGCGCGCGACTGTTGGCAAGGAAAAGCGCGAGGTGGTTTTGGCCGAGATTGATCCGGAGCTGACAACGGCCGTTAAAGGACGTTTGGGTGACCGCTTGAACGCCATCGTTGCTGAATTTACCGGACGCGATGAACGCAATGAAGCTGTAGATGCCTTACGTGAAGAAATCGTCAACAGCTTCCTGGAAGAAGATGAAGCGGCTGATCCCAAAGCCATTCGTGAAATAATTGCTAAGGAACTAAAAACCGCCATTCGTAACCGTATTTTGTACGAAGGTATTCGCCCCGATGGCCGTGATTACACCACAATCCGCGAATTATCTTCTGAAACCGGCATCAGCCCGCGTGCGCATGGCTCTGGCCTTTTCCGCCGTGGACAAACCCAGGTCTTGTCCCTGGTTGCGCTTGGAACCCCACGGGAAGCGCAGCGTTTAGAAGGCTTGTCTCCGGAAGACACCCGTCGCTATATGCACCACTACAATTTCCCGCCCTTCTCGACTGGTGAAACCTGGCCATTGCGTGGTCCTAAACGGCGTGAGATTGGTCATGGCGCTCTGGCAGAAAACGCTCTGGCGCCCATGATCCCTTCTGAAGAAGATTTTCCCTATACGATTCGCGTTGTCTCGGAAGTTTTGTCTTCCAACGGCAGCACCAGCCAGGCTAGCGTGTGCGCTTCCAGCCTGGCGCTGATGGATTGCGGCGTACCGCTCAAGAAACCCGTTGCCGGCATTGCTATGGGTCTGGTTACGGAAGATGGGAAATTTGCTGTCCTTAGCGATATTCAAGGTCTGGAAGACCACCTGGGTGATATGGACTTCAAAGTTGCCGGAACGTCCGAGGGCATTACCGCTATTCAAATGGATATCAAAATTGACGGACTGTCGCTGGAATTAATGAGCCAGGCTTTGGAGCAGGCGCGCGTGGGACGGTTGGAGATTTTGGACTCAATGTTGGCAGTCATCTCCGAACCACGCCAACAGCTCAGCCAATATGCACCGCGTATGCTCACTATCCAGATCGACCCGGATAAAATTGGCGCAATCATTGGCAAGGGCGGCGCAACAATCCGCAGCCTGGAAGAAGAGTACGAGGTTTCTGTCGATATCCAGGAAGATGGCACAATTTTTGTGGCCGGCGTTGACGGACCCAAAGCAGAAGCGGCCATTGATCGTATTCAAACATTAACGCGTGAACCGGAAGCTGGCGAAATTTTTACCGGCAAGGTTGTGCGCATTACTGACTTTGGGGCCTTTGTACAATATGCCCCGGGCGTTGATGGCATGTGCCACATTTCTCAAATGTCTACTGAGCATTTACGCAGTGTTGAAGATGCAGTGCAGATGGGGGATGAAGTCATGGTGATGATTACGGATGTGACCCCGGACGGCAA
Source organism: uncultured Chloroflexia bacterium (assembly GCA_963701435.1). Taxonomy (GTDB): domain Bacteria; phylum Chloroflexota; class Anaerolineae; order Promineifilales; family Promineifilaceae; genus JAACFF01. The sequence continues at coordinate 231,310 of CAVPAL010000017.1, forward strand.
AATACGGCTGTCGCGTCGCGCTGTTTTAGAGGGTTGGTCCTTGGATGAAGCGCGCGCTCAGGACAGCGGCGGCAGCCGCAATGGCAGCAGTCGTGGCGGACGCAGCGGCGGCGGTGGTCGCGGTCGTGGCGGACGCAGCGGCGGCGGTCGCCGTTAGGTAATTCCCAGAAAGTTTTTTGAATTCCTGCGAAACGAAATCCGGTCGCGGTTTACTTGAAGTTTGCAGAAATTGGAATTAAAAAAGCCCCGTCGAAATCTGGCGGGGCTTTTTTTGTATGCTGTTACTGCTGCAACAGCCAACCTGTGGATACGGCCGTTTCCGTATCCTCTGCAGCAATTTGCAAGCGATAATGGGTTGAAGTAGGTTGCCCACACTGCTGCGCTACAGGAATATCAATCAGTTCTGCTTCTTTGACCTTGACGCCGGAGGCCGTTGTGGTTGTGATTGCTTCGCTTAAATCACTGTATCCGGGTAATGTTCCCTGTTCACATTGAATCCCGGCAGGACGGATAATCCATACCAGGCCACCCGGGTAGGGATCAAGGGTAGGCATCATAGTTGGCGGGCCAGGATAGTTCGGATCAGGCGTTGGATTGATTGGAATTTGTTTGGCCGGGTATGCAAGTTCCAATTCAACTTCTTCAATAGGAACGGCCGTATACGTGGGAACGGCCGTTCCTGCTGATTCCAATGCGCCGCCTTCATCTATTTGAGGCGGTGAATTGGTATTTGATTCAGGCGCCGGCGTTTCAGCATTACCGCCGCACGCAGCCATTAGCATAGTCAAAATAATAAAAATAACTGTCCACTTTGTTCGAATCATGTTTCCCTTTTTCCTGTTCAAGTAACACTACTTTTGCAAATTTTCCCCGCTTTCACCTATTTGCAAACGACGGGAGATTAAAGCCATCACCAGTTCGCCGCGCATCTGTGTAAACTGTGATCATTTTACCCTTAACAATCTGAACGTGGTAGAATGCCCGGCAACTTTTAGGTAATTCACAGAAAATTTTTGAATAAAAACGCCCGTAAATTTCTCAAGAAAACGCTCGGAAAATTTTGCAACAGCTTTTTGGCGTTTACCTTAGCAGCGGATTGCCAACAAGTGTGATATTCAATAACTTGCCGCAGTTTACATAAACTATAGACAGGTGGATTTTTTTATGAAGAGAGTGATTTTTTTATTAATGGCTGGGTTGTTGGTTGCCTGTGGCGGCAGCGTCGGTGAGACGCCTGCCGAGGCAGTTGATGTGCAGCCTACAGCTGTGATTGAAGAGCCTGTATCTGAAGAATCGGATGCAACAGCGCCAGAATCAGCGCCGAATAATTCTACGCCGGCCACGACAGTTGAAATTAGTACGACGCCTGAAGAGGCCGGTATTGTGCGTGATCAGGATTGGACAATAGGGGCTGATGAACCATCCGTTACAATCATTGAATATGGCGATTTTCAGTGACCGGGCTGTGCAGGGTTTTCCCCCCTGCTCAAGCGTCTGGTAGACGCTTATCCCGATGATGTACAGGTTGCTTATCGCCATTTTCCATTAAATAGTATTCATCCTAACGCCCAAAAATCGGCCGAAGCTTCGGAAGCGGCAGGTGCCCAGGGCGCATTTTGGGAATATCATGATGCGCTCTATGAGCAGCAGGCTGATTGGAGCGGGTTAGATACAGATGCAGCACGCCAATATTTTATCGACCTGGCGGCCGAGTTAGAACTGGATGTGGATCAGTTCACTCAAGAATTAGATGATGGCGTTTATGCTGATTATGTGGCTGCCCTTGAATCAGAAGCGATTGGTTTGGGCTTGCCGGGTACCCCTTCAGCAATTGTAAACGGCCGTCTCGTGGCCGGAGATGGTTTGCCGCGTGATGATGCCGTCTGGGAGAATTTTATTGGTTCCACAATCGCGGCAAAAGAACTGGAAGCGCGTCAATATGAGGCGCCGCCGCCGGACAGCCTGGAGTCTGGTAAAAGCTATTTTGCGCGCGTGACTATGGAAAATGGGGATGAATTCCTGATTGAACTAGATGCGGAGTCCGCCCCGCAAACGGTCAACAGCTTTGTTTTCCTGGCCAATGAAGGCTGGTTTGACGGCGTTTCATTTCACCGCGTCATTCCTGGCTTTGTGGCCCAAACCGGCGATCCCAGCGGCACAGGCATGGGCGGCCCTGGTTATATGATCCCCAACGAAGTGAATCCTGAATTGTCTCATCAAGAAGCAGGCGTCGTGGCCATGGCCAATTCCGGCCCGGACACCAATGGCAGCCAATGGTACGTTACACTAGGCGATGCCAGTTTCCTGGACGGCAGTTACACGATCTTTGGCCGCGTGGTCGAAGGTTTGGAGTCTGTTGAAGCTATTTCGCCGCGTGACCCGTCAGTTGATCCACAAGCGCCGCCCGGAGATAAAATTAAAACAGTGGTGATTGAAATCGAATAGTTGCGTTAAATGATCTGGCGTCCAATGTGAATGGATGCCAGATCTTATCATCTTCACCAGGCAATTATGCGACATTATAAGCGTATGCAACCATTTAAGCCGCTACGACCACATAAGCGAGCGTTAATCATAATTATTGTGCTGTTGGCGCTGGCTAGTTTGGCGTGTAATGCCTCAAATTTCCCTGGATTGGCCGGCACGGTAACTCCCCCGCCTTTGCCAACCCCGCTAAGCGATACAATATCCTTTTCTATTCCTTCCTATTCGACGCGGTTACAGGTAGGAGAAAGTGTACCTGGTACGCGTCTGGAGTATGTTGGCCGTGGCGAAAATACATATAATGTGCGGATTGATGGGCAGGATGCCATCAAGCGGGCCGGTGATTCTTTTGTTTGGAGCGGCGTGGTTGCGCCTGGTGTTTTAGGGAAGTTTAATTTGCGTCTCGCTACGGCGATTTTGGGCGGTTTACCGGTTGCCGGCCCGATCGATTTAATTATTTTTAACCCCGAGCCGGCAGCGTTAGAGGAGACCATTCAACCAGAGGGCGCGCTTCATTTTCACTCAATTTTGATTGATTATACCATTCCGTTAAATGCCCCTATCCCCGGTACGGCGTTGACCTATGAAGGTATAGAAGGGATTGGTTTGGGTGAACAAGTGACACAGTTGGCAAGGTTAGGGGGCACAGCAGGATATCCCAATCTGGCTGTCGGGGATTCATTTGTTTGGTACGGCCGTTTACGTGACAATGTTATTCTGCGCTTGAATTTGCGAGTGATTTCGTATCAAGCCGATCGTTTGCGACTGGCAGGCACGGCCGAATTATGGATTTTGCCAGCATAAAAACTGCTGGGTGAACAGGTTAATCGTTTTTCACCTATATTGTGCGTATGCAGAGTTTTCTGATTGGTTAACAAGCCAGGAGTTATTTGGATGACAAGCCCAACCTTTGCGTCGCGTTCAGAACCGCTGGCAGCGGCAAATCCTTATCGTCGCCAAACAGCCGATCGCAAAAGCCTTCCCGTTTTTGGCGCGGTGAAAGCTGCCCTGCCGGTGCCGATTTTGCCGGGTAAACCTGATTGGGTGGAGATGTATTGGCGCGCCTGGGAAATGGCCTGGTCGAATTTACGCCGTCCCACATCAAGCAGCGGTCTCGTTGCCAATTTCATTGATCCCGCTTGCGGTAATAATATCGTTATGTGGGATACAGCTTTTATGGTGCAGTTTGGCGTATACGGCCGTCGCGCTTTCGACTTCATTCAATCCCTCAATAATTTTTACGCCAAACAACACGAAGATGGCTTTATCTGCCGTGAAATTTCAATGGACACAGGCGCTGATTATTTCTTGCCTTTTGATCCGGACGCCACCGGGCCGAATATTCTTGCCTGGGCCGAGTGGCGCTATTATCGAATTTCTGGTGATGAAGAGCGCATAGCCGAAGTATTTTTCCCGCTGATGGCGTTTCATCGTTGGTATCGCCGTTTTCGTACCTGGCCGAATGGACTTTATTGGGCCACTGGCCTCAGCAGCGGCATGAACAACCAGACGCGTGTACCTGATAGCGAACGCTATCACGGTCATTGGACCTGGGTCGATGCAACCATGCAGGCAGCCATAAATTGCGCAGTTCTAGAAAATATGGCTGTTTTGATTGGTGAAAAAGAGTATATCGCCGAGCTGGAGAATGAGCGGAGTATGCTCGTGCGGCGCATAAACCAGGATTTGTGGAACCCGGCGACCTGCTTTTACCAGGACATTGACCCAAACGGCCGTTTCAGCGAAGTCAAAAGCATCGGCGCTTATTGGGGTTTGATCGCTAAAGATTTGATCCCCTCAGAGCGTCTGGACGCTTTTATTCAACGCCTGCGTGAGAAGGAGGCTTTCAACCGGCCGCACCGCATACCTTCACAAGCGGCCGACGATCCCGGCTATGCGGGTGAGACTGGCGACTGTTGGCGCGGCGGCGTGTGGTCGCCGGCCAATTTTATGGTTTTGAAAGGACTGTACACGGCCAAAAAACATGCGCTGGTCAATAAAATCGCTTGTAATCACCTGGAGAATGTTTGGCAAGTATATGCAAGAACCGACACATTTTGGGATTATTATGCCCCGGAAACGGCCGTTCCTGGCGCGCCTGCCAGATCCAATTTTGTCGGCGCGACCGGCATCGCTCCCATCGCCATGCTTCTGGAGGATGTCATTGGTTTGTGGGTCGATTGGCCCTTACGGCGCGTTGTCTGGCACCGCTATCTTGAAACAGACCAACATTACGGGGTTCAAAATTACCCCCTTGGGCCAGATGGCGCTTTAACGCTCATTGGTGATAAAGAACAAATCGTGGTTACGACCGACGTTCCCTTCACGCTCACAATTCAAAGCCAGGAGCTTAATCTGCAAGCTCCAATCGCGGCCGGTAAAACCGAAATACCGCTGTCATAAAATACTGTATGGTTCAAGTGACACTTGCAACGATTAACCTGCGCAATCGCGCCGATCGCTGGCAAGCAAGACGCAGCTTGTTGGCTGCTCAATTGGCTAAAGCCGCGCCGGACCTGGTGAGCTTGCAAGAAGTTCATATGCCTATACGGCAGGGACAATGGCTGCGTAAGGAATTGAACCGCCGCTTATCCGGCTCAACGCGGGAGCCTTACCAACTGGTCTTAAAGCGCAAACAGCATCCTGTTCAGGGTTATTACGAAGGCGTTGGCGTGTTGTCACGGCTGCCGATTTTGTATCATAACAGCGTTAGTTTGGGCTATGGGGGTCGCGTGGCGCTGCGCGTACACGTTGAGCTGCCGTCGCACAAGACAATGGATTTTGTAGCGACCCACCTGCACCACATCGCTCACGACAAAGAAGCGCGCGAAGAGCAGGTGATGCAGCTTGTTGGCTGGCTGACCAGCCACAAACATGTTCCGCTCCAGATTGTTGCCGGTGATTTTAACGAGACGCCGGACGGCCTGGCAATTCGCTATTTGCGCCAATCTTTTCGCTCAGCTTATGCAGATGTATACGGCCGTGATCCATTGGCGACTTTCCCTACCGCGCTGTACGCAACTGCCGGCCCCGCTCTTTGCCTCGATTATATTTTCGTCTCCCGCGCTGTACCACGAGTTGTCTCAGCGCGAATATTTTGTGATCAACCGGCCAATGAAGATAAAACATTATACCCGTCAGACCATGTTGGTTTATTGGCGACATTGGAAATTTAAGTTATGAAACCGACCATTTCGATTGTTACTCCTGTATATAATGAAGAAATTGTTTTACCAGAACTTTACCGCCGCGTGCGGGCCGTCATGGAAGAAATAGGGGAGCCGTGGGAGTTGGTGCTCGTCAATGATGGCAGCCATGATCAATCTGCTCAAATCATTGACCAGTTACACGCACAGGATGAACGCGTGCGCGGGATCAGCTTCTCGCGCAATTTTGGCTTTCAGATTGCCGTGACAGCCGGTTTGGATTATGCCCAAGGGGATGCTGTGATTCTGACCGATGCGGATTTGCAAGATCCCCCGGAGGTTTATCCCAAAATGATCGCCAAATGGCGTGAAGGCTACGATGTGGTTTATGGTATACGCACCACGCGTGAGGGTGAAACCTGGTTCAAATTGTGGACCGCAAAAATGTTTTACCGCATCATCTACCGCATTACCAGCATCAATATTCCGCTGGATACGGGCGACTTTCGTTTAATTGATCGGCGCGTCGTTGAGGCGCTGCGGCGCATGCATGAACGCAACCGCTTTTTACGCGGCATGGTTCCCTGGGTAGGGTACCGGCAGATTGGCGTTACTTATGAGCGCGCAGCCCGATTTGCCGGCGATTCAAAGTTTTCCAGCGTGCGCCAGATGCTGCCCTTTGCTGTGGACGCCATCACCAGTTTTTCATATTTTCCACTGCAAATGGCGACCTATCTGGGCTTTTTTGTGGCCGCCATCAGTCTGCTGGCCATATTGTTGGTGATTTTATTGCGTTTGTTTGGTTCCGGTACCCCGCTGTTGGGCCAGGCAACGACGCTGGTTTCAGTTCTCTTCCTCGGCGGTGTGCAGTTGATATCGCTGGGAATAATCGGGGAGTATTTGGGTCGAATTTATGACGAAGTCAAAGGCCGGCCGCTGTACCTGGTTGAAAAATCCTGGGGGTATGAGGATTCCAATTAATTGAAACTATCCCCCAATCTCTGACATGACCCTATTCAATGGAATTACGTCTTCGCCCAATTTGTGGCCCCACGGTTTCCACCAGATCGCTTCGGTGAGGATGTCGCGTAATTCGCTGTCATCAGCGCCTGCGCGCATGGGGGTGAGCAGGTCGACTTCCTTTTCGCGCAGCAGGCAGAGCCGTAAACGGCCGTCTGCCGTGAGCCTTGCGCGGGTGCAGCTTGCGCAGAATGGTTGGGTTACGGAACTGATAAAACCAATGGCGCCGGGGGCGTTTTCAAGTTCGTAAAGACGCGCTTCCCCATCCAATTGACCCCCATTGACCAGCGTGAGTGCTCCCAAATTGGCGGAAATGGTCTCGATCAATTCCGACTGAGAAACGATGCCCGCCTGTTGGAAGTCGGCTACATCGCCAAAAGGCATCATTTCAATGAAGCGAACCTGCCACTCATGGACGAGCGTCAATCGCGCCAGGTCAACCACATCTTCCTTGTCGTTGTAATTGCGCACCACAACGCTGTTGAGTTTGACGCCTAAACCCGCTTCCTGGGCGGCGTAAATGCCGTCCCAAACGTTTTCGACGTCTCCCCAGCGAGTTAATTTTTTGAACTTGAGCGGATCGAGGGTATCGATACTGATATTGACGCGCTGTAATCCAGCTTTTGCTAACGGCCGTGCCATTTGTTTTAGTAACAATCCGTTGGTGGTCATGGCCACGGTTTTAACGCCGGGGGCGTGGGCGATTTCACGCACCAGATCAACACAATGGGCGCGTACCGTGGGTTCACCGCCTGTTAAGCGGAATTTGTGGAAACCTAAATCGGTAAAAAGATGCACAAGACGAATAATTTCGTCATCTTGCAGCAGTTCCTGGCGTGGGCGAAAGGTCATATCTTCCGGCATGCAATAAACACAGCGTAAATTGCATTTATCAGTTAATGAAATCCGTAGATAGTTGATGTTACGGCCGAATCGATCGATTGCCATGTTTAATTCCTTAAGCAGGGGATTGTCGTTTAGATCAACTTTAGCTCCGTTGTGAACACTTGTCAATCAATTTTTATCAATTTTATCTGTTTAATTGCCTGCTATCTTTGCAGATTGCTGATTTAGGCAATTATTAAATCGAATTCACACAAATTTTCGCTATTGTTGATCTTGATTCGTGAAAATTGGCGTCAATTCGTTGCGGAAGTCAATGTGCCTCTGAAGGGAGAGGGGTAAATTCACCATTGATAAAAAGTAGGTGAATCAATGTGTGTCTATCCTGCGAATTATGTCAGACCGGTTATAATAACAAAAGTTTGAAACAAGATTGAGGATTAACCATTGCGCAGATCAAAGCAACCTACATTGCCCGGCTGGCTCAGCTTTCTACTATCAATCGCTTTTGTGCTTTCCGGCATAGCAGTCGTCGTTTTTGCCTATTTAACTTTTCAGGTCGTCTGGAACCGATCATTGTCGCCAATGGAAGTGGCCGCGGCTGAGGTTTCTGATGTTGATCTTGTCATGGAACAAAATGGGCCGGCGCCAGTGCCGACGATTATTCCGGGCCAGCCAACGCCCACTTTGATACCTACCAGTGAGTCTGTGGAGGCCGACAGCCGCATTAACATCATGATGATGGGCATCGATAGGCGTCCCGGCGAGGCGTTTGTATCTCGTACGGATTCAATCATGGTGGCGTCTCTCGATCCGGAAAGTGAATCCGTTTCGATTCTGTCGATTCCACGCGATTTATATGTGGTCATTCCCGGATACGGCCGTGATCGCATTAACACCGCTTTTGTCTATGGCGCCGTGAACAATAATTACGCCGGCGGGGCGGCCCTGGCGCGCCAAACCATTGAATATAACCTGGGCATACCCATTGATCATTTTGTGCTGGTTGACTTCAGCGCCGTGGTTAAATCCGTTGATACGCTGGGCGGCATTGATGTCTATGTGCCTTACGAAATTAACGATCCAACCTATCCGGATATGAATTACGGTTTTGATCCGCTTTACATTCCGGCCGGTTTGCAGCATATGGACGGTCAGCTTGCGCTCAAATATGCGCGCACGCGCCACGCTGACAATGATTTTGGACGCGCTGCGCGCCAGCAGCAGGTGATGCTGGCCGCCAAAGATAAAGCCCTTGGTCTGGGCATAACGGGCCTGCTTACGCGCGCGCCGGACCTGTTTAAGCGCGTTGAACAAGGGGTCCGTACCGATTTGAGCCTGGAGCAGATGGTGAATTTGATTCGTTTAGGCAGCCAGATTCCCGCCGATAATATTAAAAACGTGGTGCTGGATATCGATTACGTCACGCCGCACGTGACCGAACAAGGCGCCCAGGTGCTGCTGCTCGATCAGGAAAAAGCAACTGGTTTAATTCGCAGCCTTTTTTATGGAGAAGAGACAATCGCGATGGAATGATTGGATTTGATCAAAATGCAGATAAATATGAAAGGCAGATCCGCAGGGTCTGCCTTTTTTTATTTGATTCTGCTATGATTTAGTGCAAACCTGCCCGGCGTCGCTGCCCTGGTAAGCAACCTGGTAAGGATTGCAAGCTAGAGTGGGGCGCTCAGGAGAAGTTATGAAGCGTACAGAATTTAAAGAAATGCTCGAAAAAGGCCCCGTTTTGTTAGACGGCGCTTTTGGGACAGTCTTACACGGTAAAGGCATTCCAATTGATGAGGCGTTCGACTCCATCAATTTGTCTAATCCGGGTTTGGTGGCCGAAATTCACCGCGCCTATATTGACGCCGGCGCGGATATAATTGAAACCAACTCGTTTGGCGCCAATCGTATCAAGCTGGCTGAACATTATATGCAAGACCAGGTTGTGGCAATCAACGAGGCCGCAGTCGCGATTGCGCGGCGGGTGATTGCCGGATCATATAAAAACGTGCTGCTGGCCGGTTCCGTAGGCCCCTTAGGCGCGCGGCTGGCGCCGCTGGGACGCGTTTCGCTGGAAATGGCGCAGGCTGCATTTGCAGAGCAGATTGAGGCTCTGGTCACGGCCGAACCCGCCGGCGTGGATTTGTTAATCATCGAAACGATGTCGGATGTGAAGGAGGTCAAAGCGGCCGTACGGGTGGCGCGCGCGATTGCGCCGGATATGCCCATCATCGCGCAAATGAGTTTTTCACGCGATGATCGCACGCTCCTGGGCAACACGCCCGAAGATGTAGCCAGACAGATTGGAGCGTTGGATGTGGACGCGATTGGCGTCAACTGCAGCAGCGGCCCATCGCAGGTGCTGCGGCTGGTTTCTATTCTGCACGAGGTTGCGCCAGAAATGGCCATTTCGGCCGCTCCAAACGCCGGATTCCCGGAACAGATTGAGGGTGGGCGCGTCATGTACCCTGCTACGCCAACTTATTTTGCCGAATATACGCGCACATTTGTGGCCGCTGGCGTGAATCTAATCGGCGGCTGCTGCGGCACCACGGCGGACCATATTGCCCAGATGCGATTGGCATTAGATACGCCGGGTAAATTGACGCGCCCCCTGCCTGTTGTGACTATTATTTCTGAAAGCGAGGAAGTAACGGCCGTTACCGCCCCGCCCACGCAGTTAGAAGATAACCTGGCAAACGGCCGTTTTGTTGTCACCGTTGAAATGAGCCCGCCCAAAGGGGTTGCGCCGGGCCGGATGCTCGCCGGCGCGCGCATGCTCAAAGACGCCGGCGCCAACCTGCTCAACATCGCCGACACGCCGCTGGCGCGCATGCGCATGAGCGCCTGGGCTGCGGCTTATCTGGTGCAGGAAAAAATCGGCCTCGAAACGGTGCTGCATTTCCCCACGCGCGGCCGCAACCTGCTGCGCATTCAGGGGGATTTGCTGGCGGCGCATGCGCTCAATATTCGCAATCTGTTTGTCGCCATGGGCGACCCGACGCGCATTGGCGATTATCCGGAAGCAATGGATAGTTATGACATTGTGCCGACAGGTCTGATCGAGCTGATCAAAAAGCAGTTTAACCACGGCATCGATAAAGCCGGCAACTCCATCGACCAGCCGACTAGTTTTGTAGTGGGCTGTGCGTTGAGTCTGACGCCTAAAAGCCGTGAAAAAGAGATGGCGCTCCTGCGCAAAAAGGTAAAAAATGGCGCTGATTTTGCGCTGACGCAGCCGGTTTTTGATCCGCAGGCGGCGCGCGAATTTGTGAAGCTTTACGAAGATACTTATTCAGAGGCGATGATCCCGATCATTGCGGGCATCAAGCCTTTATACAACAGCCGCAACGCAGAATTTTTGCATCATGAGGTGCCTGGCGTTGTTATCCCTGATATTTATCGCGATCGTTTGCGGCTGGCGGCGGACCAACCGGCTGAAGGGGTAATAATTGCGCAAGAGATTTTGCAGGAGATACGGCCGTTTATCCAGGGCGTTTATATGATGCCGGCATTCGGCCGTTATAATCTGGTAGCGGATGTAATTGATATTTTGCAAACTGAATAAAAACACCTTCCTGGAAGCTGGATAACAACAATTTTATCGATAAACAAGCTTCCAGAAAGATTATATTTGCAGGAGGAACTATGCAGCGCGGGATCATTGGTGTAATCATTGTTGCAGCCATGCTGCTGATTTTGGGGCAATCGCCGCCGCTGGCGACGGTATCGGCTTCCGGAACGGCCGTTCTTGATGGTATGCGGGATGCGACCTATGGCGCGCCAATCGGCGCAGACCCCACTGGCGATCTCGCTTCTCCCGGGCCGGCTGATTTTGCCGGCACAACCTGGAGTGATCAAACCAACCTCTACGCCATCAATGACGGAACCCACCTGTATGTTTACGCTGATTTAGCCAACTATAGCCAGTTCGTCTCTACCGGCAGCCTCGGTTTGATCATTGACGTCAACAATTCGCCCGCCGGCGGAAGTGCTGACCCGTGGGGGAATGCGATCACCTTTGCCCAGACGAATCTGCCCGATTATGTCATTCGCGGCAATATCGTGGGCAGCGGCGCTTCCGATGATGGCTGGACGGAGCTGCGCGTCTGGGCCGGCGGTAACTGGGGCGGCGGCGGCGTGAACTGGGGCGGCCTCAGCGGCGGCCAGATCGGAACCCATATCGCCTACGCCGATAACAACGGGGTTGAGTTCAAAATACCGCTGGCCGATATTGGCGCAAGCATTGGCAATGTGATCAATTTAGAACTTTTTGGGACGCAAACAGGCAGTTCAAAAGGCGCCTATGACACGGTTCCCAGCGATGACCAGTCGACCGCTTGGGATGATGCGACGACGCAAACCAGCTACGCCGCCTATGCGCTTGTTCCCGGTACGGTGACGATTTCCGACGCGCGCGCCATCTGGCTTGAGCAGGGTGTTTTGGCCTGGAACGGCGCAGCCGGCGCAAGCTATAAACTGCTGTATGACCCCGACGGCCAGATTGATCCGTCGGTGGCGGGGGCCAACCCATACGCCAGCCCTGCCAGCCCCGGTTTTCTTAACCTGGTTCCAAATGGGACGATTAACGGCGTGAACTATCCCAAGAATCCCAATACGGGCAGTTTGCAACAATTGGATTTAGATGGCGCGGTAACGGCCGTTACCATCAAAGCTTTGCTCAAAGGTCAAATCGTTGTTGCTGTCTACGATGGAAGCGGGGCGCTGCTCGATATCAGCGGCGTGCAGATTCAAAGCGTGCTTGATGATTTATACGCGGCCGGCGCCCAATCAGAAACCCTGGGCGTCAGCTACAGCGCCAGCGCGCCAACAGTTCAAGTGTGGGCGCCTACCGCCAAATCCGTAACCCTGCGTCGTTATGCTGATTCGTCAACGGCCGTTTCAACCGACGCGCTGATGAATCTTGATGCCAACAGCGGCGTGTGGAGCCTGAGCGGCGACAGCAGTTGGGACAAGCAGTTCTACCTGTTTGACGTCGAAGTGTATGTCCCGGAAACAGACGCCGTCGAAAACAACTTGATAACCGATCCTTATTCAGTCAGCCTCTCCACCAATAGTGAGCGCAGCCAGTTTGTTGACCTTAGTGATACAAGCGACAGCGCCATAACGCCCACGGGATGGACCCTTTTTAGCAAACCCCCGCTTGCCGCGCCCGAAGACATCGCCGTCTATGAACTCCACGTGCGTGACTTTAGTCGTGATGACTTGACTGTGACTGCGGTAAATCGAGGGACATTCAAAGCATTCACCGAAACTGGCTCTGACGGCATGCAGCATTTGCTGAATTTGCAGGCTGCGGGCTTGACCCATGTACATTTGATGCCGGCCTTCGACATCGCGTCGGTCAATGAAACCACGCCGCGCAGCGACCCCAATCCGGTCGGTTTTGCGCGCGATTCCGATGAACAGCAAACGGCCGTCGCCGCCGCGCGCGCCGCCGACAGCTTCAACTGGGGTTACGATCCCTTTCATTATGGCGCGCCGGAAGGCAGCTACAGCACCAATCCCGACGGCGTGACGCGCATTAAAGAGTTCCGTGAAATGGTCAAAACGCTCAATGAGCAGGGGCTGCGCGTCGTCATGGACGTGGTCTACAACCATACCGCCGCTGTGGGGCAGGAAGATAAATCGGTGCTCGCTAAAATTGTGCCCGGTTATTATTATCGCTACACGCTCGACGGGACGCTGGAAACCTCAAGCTGCTGCGCCGATACGGCCGCCGAATATGCCATGATGGAAAAATTAATGCTCGACACCATGATACGTTGGGCCAGAGATTACAAAGTGGATGGCTTCCGCTTTGATCTGATGAATTTGCACACGGTCGAAAACGCGTTGAATGCGCAAACGGCCGTTCAAGCCATCGACGCAGATATTTATGTGTATGGTGAAGGTTGGGACTTTGGTTCTGCTAAAGCCAAAGGGCTGGATTACGCCAAACAAACCAGCATGAACGCGACCGGCATCGGTACCTTCAACGACCGCATTCGCGACGCCGCTCACGGAGGTTACAACAGCGATCCGCTGCAAATTCGTCATCAGGGTTTTATTAATGGCCTTTCCTATGATTGGAACGGCTACTGCTACACCAACCGCGACGTGGACGCCCTCAATTTTGAAATGAGCCGCCTGCGCACTGCCCTGGCCGGTTCGATTGCCGACTACACGGCCGATCCGCAGGAAACGGTCAACTATGTTTCCAAGCATGACAACGAGACGCTGTTTGATCAAAATGTGTTCAAAGCGCCAAATGGTAGTGTAAATACGCCCGATAATGGCTGCGATTTTAACGCCTCGGCCGCAGCGGTCAGCGGCGATGAGCGCGTGCGCATGCAAAATATGGGCCTGTCCCTTGTTGGTTTGGCTCAAGGCGTGCCCTTTTTCCACATGGGCAGCGATGTGCTGCGTTCCAAATCGCTGGATCGCAACAGCTATGATTCCGGCGACTGGTTCAACCGCGTGGATTGGACGCTGAATGGAAACAACTTTGGCAAAGGCTTGCCGCCTGCCTGGGACAACGCCGGCCGTTGGGACATCATGCGGCCGCTGCTGGCGGATACCAGTCTTGATCCGAGCGTGACGCAGATGCAGGCCAATGCGGCCCATCTGCGCGAGATTTTGCGGATTCGCAGCAGTTCCAAATTGTTCCGGCTGGAAACGGCCGTTGACATCAACGCGCGCGTGGCTTTTTATAACACCGGTCCCACTGTCCAACCTGCATTGCTGGTGATGGGGCTGTCTGATGCGGTAGGGGCCGACCTGGACAGCAGCTATGAATATATCCTGGTCTTTTTTAACGCCAACAAAGTGAGCCAGAATTTCACCATTGACGCCGCTGTTGGACTGCCGTTTGGACTGCATCCCTTACAGGCCGATGGCGTTGACGCGGATGCTGTTGTGCAAACGGCCGTTTTCGATGACCTCAGCGGCGCATTCACGATTCCGGCGCGCACAACGGCCGTTTTTGTTTCCACGATCGCGCCCGTAACGCCGCCGCCCGAAAGCAATATTAACTGGGTCGGCAATATGGATCCCGCCGGCGGCGGCAGTATCGAACTGCCTGCAGGCGCGGCGTCCTCAAGCCTCGATGTTGAGGTGCAGGTTTATCAGCCTGACGTCACCGTGGGCGCAGGGCAGGGCGCCGGTATTGATTGTTATTTGCATTGGGGAAAATACGGCCAGAGCTGGGCCGATCTGCAAATGACCTACAGCGGCGACCGCGACGGGCTTTCCCCCGGCGATCTTTCCAATGACGCTTATCAGGTCACGCTGCCGGTCGTAACGCTCAACGGGCTGGACGTCGGGACCTATGGTTTTACGGCGTATTGCAGCGACGATGGCGGTCTTTCCAAACGCTGGCGCGCCAATCCGGGCGATGGCGGCGACGCCATTTTGTCCGTCACGCCGCCGCCGGAACCGGATCAAACAGCGCCTTCGATGCCCGGCGGCGTATTTGTCCATCTGTTTGAATGGCCCTGGAACGATATAACGCTGGAATGTCCGCAGTTGGCAGCTTGGGGGTATACGGCCGTACAGGTTTCACCGCCCCAGGAGCATATCACCGGCGCGCCCTGGTGGACGCGCTACCAGCCCGTCAGCTACGACCTTACCAGCCGCAGCGGGACATCGGCAGAATTCCAAAATATGGTGTCAGTCTGCCGCGCGGCAGGCGTCGATATCTACGTTGACGCCGTCATCAACCATATGACCGGCCCAACCAGCAGCACAACAACCTACACCGGCAGCGGCGGCACGTTGTACCGCAAATATGCGTATCCGTATCCTGCGGAGTCTTTGTATGGCCTCTCCGATTTTCACGCAGCGGCCGGCGTTTGCCCCACGGCCAGCGGCCAGATTGAAAATTATGCCGATCGCGCGCAGGTGCAAAATTGCGAACTGCTGGGTCTGGCGGATCTCAACTACGGCCGGCGCGCAAACTCTGGCCGGTATCCAGGCGTATCTGAACGGATTGATTGGCATGGGCGTGAAAGGGTTCCGCATAGACGGCGCAAAACACCTTTTTGCCTATGATATTGAGCAGTTGTTAGTTGGATTGGATGATTTGCCGGGTGGGGGACGGCCGTATCTTTTCCAGGAAGTTATCGAAGCGCCCAATGAAGCGGTGCAGGGTTTTGAGTACGTCGCCAACGGGGACGTGACTGAATTTGATGCCAGCAACCAGCTTGGCGCTGTCTTTTCCGCTAACTGCAGCGATACGCTGTCTGATCTGCAAAATTTTGCCGCCGGGCCGGCCTTTCTGCACAGCAATTTTGCGGTCGTTTTCAGCGATAACCATGACAACCAGCGCGGCCATGGCAGCGGCAGTTCCTGCATTGTGACCTATCAGGATGGGGTTGTTTACGATCTTGCCAATATTTTTATGCTGGCGTGGCCCTATGGTTATCCAAAAGTGATGTCGAGCTTTGCCTTCAGTGACGACGATCAGGGGCCGCCGGCCGCGCCGATCTACAGCGGCGGCTCACCGGCCGGCTGTAACGGCAGCGACTGGGTTTGTGAACATCGCCGCACGGCCGTGGCCAATATGGTGCAGTTCCGCAAGGTAACCTACGGCGAGGCGGTCACGGATTGGGAAACGATCACTTCTGACCACATCGCCTTCGGGCGCGGCGCGGCCGGGTTTGTGGCCATCAACAACAGCGGCGCTGCCAGTACGCACACTTACCAGACGGGCATGACGGCCGGGGTTTACTGCGACGTGACCCAGGGTGAACTGGCTGTCGATGCCCAAAGCTGCAGCGGCCGTTCCATTACGGTCGATGGCAGCGGGCAAATTCTCAACCACGCTTTGGGCGGGCAAGATGCGTTTGCGATTCACAGCGCGGCGCAGATTGGCGTTTGTAACGCAACGGCGCCTGCGACCGGATTTGAGGTGGCTATCAGCATCAGCGGCATAAACGATGCGGATGTGCGCCTGGACTGGTTTGGCTATGGCCCGCGCTATGATGTGCGCTACAGCAGCGACGATCCCTATTTCAGTCCGGCCACTGTGGGTATGCAGTTGGTACCGACGCCTGTTGTGAATACGGCCGTTCACAACGGCGTGGTTTTTGATCCCGGCAAAAACTATTACTATCAGGTTGTTGTCGACAACTGCGCCGGCAGCGCTGAATCTGCGCGGGTGGGTAAATTCAGCTTTGACCTGGCCGCCGGAAGCTAAAGCGCAGTACACGTTTGTCAATCGCGCGGCGTTTTGGTTTTTAGCAGCCGCTTTGGAGCGGGTTACCCTGGTGATGTAAACGACTAAAGTTGTTTTTACGAACCTGTTGGTGGACAATTCTTAGGATTCGTTCGTTATTAACTTTTGACATTTGGTTCGTAGTAACCGCTTTAGCGGTGGGCGACCCGGAGGTCGCAGATGATTAAAGTCGTTACTACAAACTTATTTGCAAACGAAACCTTAGTAATTGTCTTTGTAAGGTATAAATATTATGATTTGGGAGAAGTCCATGTAAATTTGTGCGGCGATTATTTCTCCTGACAAATGGTTCAGCAAGGGGCAAAGAAACCAGTACTGGTCGATTGATTCGATATTTTGATTAGAGAAATGGTTAAGCCCAAAATCGTGATAAAGGTCATATAAAATTCATGTCAAAAAACACTATTCCGCCCGTCTGTTGTTATTTACCGTGTAGATGGGCGGCGCGCAGGCGCGAGGGTTTTGACGCAGTGAATACAGTTACCCATACTTGTTTTTCGTCCGGAAAAGGGGATTGTCTCCAAAGTTAGTTTGGGATTTTAGATTGTAAGGTTCAGGAGGCGGCAAAAGTTATTGTATCTTAACCAAATCCGAACCAGATTCTAACCAAATCCAAACCACAAAATTGTTTAGTTCGTGTATAATTTTTAGATAGCGTTACGGGAGGAAGTACGCAATGAAAAACATTTTATCACTCACAATTTTTGCTCTGTTATTTCTCGGTTTAGGCGCTCTAGCTCTTACCGCCGCACCGGGTGGTGAAGAACTGCTTTCGCCGGCCAGTATTCAAGGTGAAGCATTAGCCGAAGCCGCAGCGCCTTCTGCTGTAAAGATTAATGAAATTGCTCTTCCACTTGACGTGCAGTCCAGTTTTGCAAATGCAAGTCTTGCATATGACGCAGATGGTCTAGCGGAAAATATTGCCTCTGGTGTGGCGACTGTTAGCCAGGTATCGCAATGGAACGAAGCAATGCAGATTTATGATACTTGGGATCCTGTAAATAATATCGGTACAATTGACGGTGCGTTGGCTTTTAACGCATTTCCATTAAAAACGGGTGA
This sequence comes from uncultured Chloroflexia bacterium, assembly GCA_963701435.1. GTDB lineage: Bacteria > Chloroflexota > Anaerolineae > Promineifilales > Promineifilaceae > JAACFF01. The sequence goes on from CAVPAL010000017.1 coordinate 249,106, forward strand.
AGCTTATGGTTTGACGGTTAACCAATCCTCAACTGAATATACCATTGTTGGCGATGTACCTAATGTAGGAACTGTCAAGCATACCTGGACAGGAGCGGCAAGTTGTAAGCTAAATAATTTTGGTATACCGCTCGATCAGACTCAAAGTCAAAGTGGTAAGGACCTTAGCGATGCTGATAAATTAGCTAAGGACATTTCACCACTTCCAAATCAATATATTAACCAGGTTTTAAATTGGAATGCTCCCATGCAAATTTATGATACATGGGATCCGATTAACGGGATTGGAACTATAGATGGTGCTTTGGCATTCAGTCCCTTCGCTACAAAGATTGGGTATCCGTATTGGATTTGTGCGAACAGTGGGTTAAATAATCAACAATGGCCCTAAAATAAAATTAGTCTTTCCAAGAAAATTTTGTGTTGCTCCGTACCTTCAAGTATTTATGTGGTGAAAAATACTCGCAACCAAATAAATTTAATGTATTACCAGCCAATTAAGCTCAAATCATTTTTTATGGGCTGTATTGTTAGAAACTGCGCGAAATAGTTAAGGAGGATTATAAAAAACATTTGAGCATTATTATTGGTAATAAATCATTTGAAAACAAGTTTAATATCTGGACCAACTATTTGATGATATGGAGAAAAAGAAATGAAATTTAAGTCAAAATTTATATTATTCCTTGTATCTTTAATTCTGATTTTCGGGATAAGCGTTGCATATGCCGCTTCGCTCACTAATGATGGAATTCTTGATTCGACTAATGCTCTGAATGAAACGGCCCCCGTGATATTAGTTAATAGCTCAGCACCGTGTACAACAACTACAACTGTAGGCGTATTCAGATTTGATATGACTGCAGAGAGTGGGCAAACTGTAAGTACCGCCGCATTCTCTGTGACTGTTTTAAACAATGCACTTGCTGGTGCTGGACAAATTAGCTTGGTTCCCATCACTAATAATGATTTTGGCTCCTTAACGAATGCCGATGTTGACCTGAATAATCCGATTGTTTCAAAGGCATTTGCTGATGTTCCTGCAAACGGATTACTTGCTTTTAGCGGCCAAGACCTTGTTGACTACTTGAATACACGGACGGGAAATGTGAGTTCTTTTGCATTAGCAATAACACAATGCACGGCAGGTGGGCCTGCCTTAACTATTGGTAGTAGTGAAAACCCGAACTCCCCTGTTCCAGTGTTGGAAACAACTACAACAAATGTGGCATTGCAATCCTTTCGCGCCGGTGATAATGGCATCAGCCCCGTAGTCTGGATTGGCGCTTTGCTGGTTATGGTTCTGTTGGTGGGCGCTTTTGTGGTCGTGCGCCGCCGTCCAACCAATTCGTAAATAAAAACTGCCCCAAGTTGAGGCAGACGCTTTTCTGTCAACTCCCTCCCATAATTTAATAAACCTCCTGCCGGCCCTTTTTCTGGCAGGAGGTTTCTATTTTGCAGGCTGGCATGGAGCAGGTGCGATCGAAACTGGCGAAGCGTATGAAACGGCCGAATCAATCCTTAAACGGCGCATTTTTTCCCAACGGGCGTATATTCTGGACGGGTTTTGGCCTGGCAGGTTTCCTGCTGCTGCTCGCCGGTTTGTTTTTTGAAGTCAGCCTGGCCATTGAAAGCCCGCGCGTAGCCGCAAGCAGCAATCTCTCCGAACTAATCCCCGGCACAGATTACAAAACCTTTTTTGAGAGCAACAATCCCTATTCGCCTGACGACGTTTATTTTGGCGTTTATTCTCTGGCGCCGCTGGCCGATACACTCTACATGGGCTTTGGCGCGGCGCGGCCGGCCGAAAGTGACGGCGCGTTGTTGGCCGCCTATGACGGCGTCAGCTTGTTAAGCATATCTGCGCTGACTGAACAAGGTTTTATTGATATGCACATTGCTGCGCCTGCGATTATCATTCCCGGCGCGGATCCATGCTGCGGCGACGGCTGGGATTGGGGTAATGTGTATTTTTATACCCATAATCAGCCCAATTCATTCATTAAACGCCGCACGCTGCCCGACGTCATCCACACCTGGGCGACCTGGCTGGATGACACATCCGATACGCTTTATGCCGTAACCGGTTCTCAGATGGCGCCCGGCAATGATCCTGTGGCGGATTGGGAGTGGAGCGGCGAAGTGTTCAGCAGCATTGACGACGGCGCCAGTTGGACGCGCCTGGCGAACCGCGACGGCAGCCAGCTTGCCGGCTATTCCGGCGATTCGGTCGGCAACTACCGCACCTATGACATCGTCGAATTTGACGGCAAGTTGGTTATTACCTGGACTGATTTTTATCTTGAAAATCCGGCCGATCCCGACTCCTTGACCTATGCGTGCGGATTGGCGCAGAGCAGCGATGGGGGCAAAAGCTGGACGCGCCTGACGGATGTCAACACGAATACAACCGCCTGCCGGCAGCGGCTGCATATATTTGATAATCAACTGCTGGCGTTGACTTCTGCGGGGACGGGTCTGCGCGCCTTGCAGCCGGACGGAACGATTTTGACTTATGCGTTTCCCGGCTTCGAGGCGGCCGATTTTGCCTATCATGTGATGGCAGATGATGGAACCTGGCTGTATGTGTTGGGAGACAACGGCCGTATCCTGCGCACTACCGACCTGACCAACTGGCAAACCCTGGAGTCCACCGACCGTGAATTCATCACCATTGGCTATTGGCCGCTGCACGACAAAGTTGTTGTCGCCGACCGGGGCAGCGACGCCAGGTTGTGGCAGTTTGACGCCGCCAGCGCTGTACCAAATCCGCCGCCGGCCCATACGCCGGTTGTCGCCATTGGGCTGGATGGAGATGCGGTGCAGCTAAATTGGGATGCAAGCGCAAACCCAGGCGATCAATACCGCGTATATCGTGGGAGTGATCTCGATTTTGATCGCGCTTCGCATACCTCTAATTTGATTGCCACAACGACAACGGCCGAATTGCTTGACAATAATTTGAACGGCGCTGACGTGGTTGGGGATGTAGACGTTAATTATTATTATTTGGTGCGCACGGAAGACGCCGGCGGCATTCTTTCGACTAAGTCCAACAAGGTGGGTGTGTTTGATTTTGCGCTCGTCGCCGGCGAGTAATTCATTTGTTGCGTGACTTGCCTGGCATTTGTCTTGAACAGAAAACGGCCGTTTCCACTCTAAATTGGTGGAAACGGCCGTTTTTGCAAATAGGTAGTTTAGTTCAAGCGCTTAATCAACTACTTCCAATTCCACGGCCAGCGCAATAAACTGGGTTGCCTGCCCGGGACTAAAGTTATTGTCACTAACGAGGATGAGGGGTAAACGGCCGTCCGGCAGCGGCGGCCCAAACGCCATGCCTTCCAGGTTGTCCGGCTCAATACCCAGGTCTGTTTCCACATTCAAAATTAACCGCTTGGTGACGGGCGTAAAAGGTATCGGACTACCATTGGAATACAATGCAAAGGTGTCGGATACATCCGTTGCAGCCTGCGTTTCAATCTCGTAGAGCCAAACCGTGTTGCCTTTGCCGACGGAGAAAGAACGCTCCATGGCCAGCATCGTGCCCACGTTGTCCAGCGGCAGCAGTTCTACCAACCCATTGACGCGGAAGTTATCTGGAGGGACAGGCTCAGCGGCCACCGGATTGACCACATAGACGTATTCACTGCCCGGCCGGCCGGAACTCAGGCGATATTGCAGCAGTCGCGCAAAACTTGCCTGGTTTATATTGGCGGCGGGGCCGTCCTGTACTAAAGCGCCCTCAACGGCCGTCCACAGAGTGCGCTGATTGGGCGTGACGTTTAGACTCTCAAAGGCCAGGTTTGTTCGTACGCCCTGGGTTCCGGCCGCGTTGGGAAAGAATTTGGCCGGAATCTGCACCGAGCGGGTTTGACGGCCGTTCAGGTTCATGCGTTTGACAAATGGGTCGACAGGCGGCGTGCGGCTAGCAAACCCTTCCGAGGTGTAGTAGAGTTGGCCTTGATGCGCCAAAACCAGCCCCTCCGGGTCGAGAGAGCCTGGCGCATATGGCGCGCCGGTTTCATCCAAAATAATGGTGACATCCTCGAAGGTAATGTCAGCGGGGTCAAGCTGCCCATCAGACACGTCTATAGCCAGCGTATAATAGCGCACCGGGTCGATTGTGCCCTGATCGTCGGAGATCGTGTAGTAGACGCCGCGATTTGGATCATAGGTGATGCTGGATAAACCACCTATTTCTGTGCCTGCGAATGTAGCGCCGGTGGGAATATTCACCGTGCCGATCAATTCATAACTGGCGAGCGTGATCTGCTGATCTTTGGCCTTGGCGGTAACCGGACCGGCAGTCGCCGCTGTGACAACTGCCAGCAAAAGGGCAATGATCAATATCAACAACAAAAACAAAACAGGTCGGGAACGTACTTGCGAAGACATTGTGCAACCTCCTAAAGATGGTCAGGCCATTTTGCTGAAGTTGGTGTTTTCAGTGATGCGTGGTGTTACGTGGGCTGCGGCTGCAATGGGTAAGCGGCAAAACGGCCGTTAGGCCAATTACCTCACGGATTTTTTGGAATTGGCCCGAGGCTTTTTCGTTTCGAATTGGATGATTTAAATTTCGAAAAAGCCGTACATGATAAAGCGGCGTCTTTGTGACGCAACGATTCCATTGTAACATAGATTTTAAGTCGCAGACGATCAAAAATGGAGGCAAAAACCTTAGTGCGTGTCTAAAAATAACTTCCCGATTTTGAAGTTCAACTTCTTCGGAGAAGTTGAACTTCTCGGTGAACTAAATTCCAGAAATTCGCAATAGGTTTGTAGTAACCGCTTTAGCGGTGGGCGATTAGGAAATCGGCGATTTCCCGATCGCCGACGACTAAAGTCGTTACGACAAACCCTATGAAGTACACATTTCCAGCGTGACATCATCGACAAACATGCCGGTGACGCCGCCCCAGCCGTTGTTGAAAACCCCAAAGTAAATTTTTAGCGTTTGCCCGGCGAAGGGGCTGAGATCAAAGCTGTAGGGCGTCCAGCTCTGGCTGTTCGATCGTTGGAAGATCAGGGTGTACTGCTGGTTGGCCTGATCGAACACAATTACCATCTGGGCGTCGGTGGAGAGCGAACCTTCTAATTCATGCGTTGGAATTTGCAGCGGCGGGCTTAACCGGGCCGCGGATTGCGTACTACTGCTGCCGGGGTATAGCCAGAAATTGAGCGCGGCGCTCTGGATGTTGGCCGGAATGGTAACAAACTGCCAGATTGAGGAGTAGCTGTATACATTGTCGATCGGATTAACAATGCCAACCCGCATGGCGCGCTGGCCGCTGTGGACAATTTGGCTGCTGTAGCCGGCGGGAAAAACATTGTTGCCAATGATCCAGGCGTCGTTGTTTTCAAAGCCGCCGTTGATAATGGCGTTGCTGCAGGGAACGGCCGTTGCCGTTGGCGTTGCAGTGGGTGTGGGCGAGGGCGGTTGTTCGTAGAGAATCACCGGCAAAAGGCTGTTCACAAAAATGGGCGCCGGCGACATGGTTGGCGTCGGCGACGCTGTTACTGTTGCTGAGGGCGTCGCCGTGAGCGTGACGCTAAGGGTTGCCGTGGGCGTTATGGTTGCCGTAGGCGTCATCGTTGCCGAGGGCGTCAGCGTGACGGTTGCAGTGGCGTTGGGCGTGGCCGTTTTGGTTGGCGTTTGAGATGGGGGGATCGGTTGATAAAATGTGCGGTTTTGTGTGAAACGGCCGTTTCCGGTTCCGTTTTTGGCGGATAAAGTTGCCGCAAGGAACAAAAACATGACCGCCGATAGAGCCAAAATCAAGGCGGCCCTCAAGTTTAAGTGATGATTCATAATCCTTTCTCCCTTCGAAAATGTTAGTCGCGTTGCCAGATCATCTCACGAATAGGCGCCATTTCTGTCAATCCGGCCGGATGGTTACGGCCGTGGATACCCACGTGGAAATTTATGTGTATACCTATCATAAAAGAGGGACGCATTTGTGAACAGTAAAGAATCGTGAAAATTGGGAATGCGGGATAGGCTTGAGGATGGTAATATTTTGTTAGATATAAAGATACAAAGAGGTACGTAATATGGAAGGATCGACAACTATTGTTATATTTGGCGCATCGGGTGATTTAACGCGCCGCAAATTAATTCCGGCGCTGTTTGATCTCTACTTGAAGGATCGCATCTGGTATGAACTGCGTATTATTGGCGTTTCGCGCAGCGAGATGTCTGATGATGAATTTCGCGAGCAGGCTGCGTCTGGCGTTAAAGAGTTCGCCCGTTACCAATATGATGCCGCGAAATGGGAGGAGTTTGCCGCCAAAATTACTTATTTTGCCGGTGATCTGACGCTGCTTGAAGATATGCAGCGTTTGGATGCAATCCTCTCACAAAATGAGGGCAAAGGCCCTGCTGATCGGATGTATTATTTATCGATTGCGCCGCGGCTTTATGAACAGGCCATCACCAACCTGGGGGCGGCTAATATGGTTGATGAGTCCGACGGGTGGCGGCGCGTTGTGATTGAGAAGCCTTTTGGCCATGACCTGCCTTCAGCCATAAAACTGAATGAGGCTGTACATCAAGTGTTAAATGAGTCCCAGATTTACCGTATTGATCATTATTTGGGTAAAGAGACTGTGCAAAACATCATGATTTTTCGCTTTGCTAACTCTCTCTTTGAGCCGGTTTGGAACCGCAATTACATCGATCATGTGCAGATAACGGCCTCAGAAACGGTTGATGTGGCGCATCGGGCCGGTTATTACGATGGCGTCGGCGTCGTGCGCGATATGATTCAGAACCACATGATGCAGCTTCTATCAATGGTGGCCATTGAGCCGCCCGCCTCGTTTGAAGCCAATGCGCTGCGTAATGAAAAGGTGAAGGTCATGAATGCGATCCGGCTCATTGCGGTTGAGGAGGTTGCTACGCATACGGTGCGCGGACAATACCGCACTTACCGGGATGCGCAGGGAGTCGCGCCGCGTTCGCAGACGGCTACTTATGCAGCGATTCGATTTTTTATCGATAACTGGCGCTGGCAGGGGGTGCCATTTTATTTACGCTCCGGCAAAGCATTGGCCGGCAAATCGACCAATATCACCATTGTATTCAAGGAGCCGCCGCACCTGATGTTTCATTTGCCGCCGGAAGCCAGGATTCAAAAAAATACCTTAACTATTTGCATCCAGCCGGATGAGGGCATTCATTTTTCGTTTCAGGCCAAAGTGCCCGATACGGCCGCCGATATGCGTTCGGTGGATATGTCTTTTCATTACGCCTCGTCATTTGGGCCAACGGCCGTTCCCGAAGCGTATGAGCGCCTGCTGCTGGATGTCTTAAAAGGGGACGCCTCATTGTTTACACGCGGGGACGCCATTGAATTGTCCTGGCGCTTGATAGATCCCATTTTGCAGGGTTGGGAGTCTGAGTATGCACCACCGCTTTCATTTTATGAAAATGACAGTTGGGGACCAAATGCAGGTAATAGACTCATATCTGACAGCGGCAATCGTTGGGTAGAAGGATGCGAGAATCATGCCTAGTACGCCATCTAAATGACCGCAGTGGTTACTTATGTTCAGGTTTGTGCTTGCTTCCAGGTCTATGAAGCCAAAATAATCACAATCAGTTCGCGCGGCCCGTGCATGCCCATAACCATTTCGAGGGCGATATCAGCCGTGCGGCTGGGGCCGGAGATGACAACCACATTACTGGATTGGCGCAACTGCGCCAGTCCAGCTTTTTTTTGCCCTGCAAACCAGCTTTCCAGGTCAGGTACAATCTGGTTTGCGCGCATGACGGCAATGTGGATTGGCGGCAGCAGGGATGTGGCGCGAGGTTGGCCGGGAGCGCTGGCCATTACCAGCGAACCGGTGGCTGCCAGCCCGGCTGTGACGCCGCTGACGCCATAGGTCGTGGTTGGATCAACCGCTTCGCTGCGGCTGATGGCGGCGGCGTTTAACATCGTATCCAGTCCTGGCAGGGGGATGTCGGCGAGTTCCCAACAGGAAACGGCCGTTTCCCCTGCCAACAACTCTGACAACAGCGCCAGGCCGGCTTCCGCATTTTCAACCTGAAAAGTCTGGCACCCTAATTGTTCGGCCTGCGTGATGAACCGGTCTGTGAGCTGCGCCGGTGCGGTTAAATCTTGCGGCACGACGGGCAGGTAAGTATCTGGAACCGGGACATCGGGAAACGGCCGTTCGCGTTGACGCAGCCTGTCCAAAATAATTGAGCGGTCGTCACTCATCGTTTAACTCCTTTTCCCGATCTTGCCATAACTGTCGAAATGACTTTTTATCAAAAGTTGGACGCGCGCGGTGGTCTGTCCAGCCTTTCAGCGGGCCCGGCAAACTCTCGCCCGGCAATTTTGGCGCTCCCCAGGCCGCGAGTTTGCCGCCGGCGGCAAATATACGCGGCGATTTAGCGCCCATTGCCCAGGCGCGCATGCCCCAATCCCAGGTTTTGTCGCTAAGTCCTTGCGTGACCAGATCATGGCGCAGATCGAGCAGCATACGCGGTATGTCGATGTCCACCGGGCATACTTGTTTACATAATCCACATAAGCTGCTGGCGTAAGGCAGCGGAGAGGCATTTTCAAGTCCGGCCAGCAGCGGCGTGACCACGGCGCCAATTGGCCCGGAATAGACCCAGCCGTAGGCGTGGCCGCCGGTGGCGTGGTATACCGGGCACGCATTCAGGCAGGCGCCGCAGCGCAAACAGGCCAGCGCCTCGGTGTATTGGCTGGCGTAAATGGCGGAACGGCCGTTATCCACCAGAATCACATATACATGCTCAGGCCCATCGCTTTCGTCCGGACGGCGCGGACCATGCACCACACTGGTGTAAACCGCCAGCGTTTGGCCGGTTCCGCTGCGCGGCAGCACCTGCGTCAATGTCGCATAATCCTCAACCGTCGCCACAATTTTTTCGATGCCGATTAAAGCGACATGGACGCGCGGCAGGCTGGTGACGAGACGGCCGTTGCCTTCGTTGGTGACCAGGCAAATGGCGCCCGTTTCGGCGATAATAAAATTCCCGCCGGAAATGCCCATGCCCGCCTGTAAGAATTTCTCGCGCAAATATGCGCGCGCGAAATTGGCCATGGCGGTTGTGTCATCGGTTGGCGGCATGTTGACCTTCTCAATCAGCACATCCCGAATGCTCTCCTTGCTTTTATGGATGATGGGCGCAATGATATGGCTGGGAGGCTCATCATTGAGCTGGATGATGAATTCACCCAGGTCGGTTTCCACCACCTCAATACCGGCCGTTTCCAGGGCGTGGTTGAGGCCAATCTCTTCCGTCACCATGCTTTTGCTTTTGGCGGCAAGCTGCACGCCATGTTTTTGGGCAATGTCTAAAACGTGTTGATTGGCGGCGGCGGCGTCTAACGCCCACAGTACCTGAATGCCGTTGGCGTGCATATTGGCTTCGGCCATTTCCAGGAGGTCGGGAAGCTGGTTGAGGGCGCGACGTTTGGCGGCGGCCGCCTGCTGGCGCAGCGCTTCACCATGCGCTTCCCCGTCGGCGAACATGGCGGTCTGGCGTTTGTGATAAGCGAGATCGGTTGCGTAGGAAACGGCCGTTTGTAAATCTTTGTCGTTGATGGCTACCTTGGCAGCCGGGATAAACTGATTCGATTTAATTTGCATCAAACCCCCCGAATGCCTTCGGCCAGCACATCGGCTACGTGGCGCACTTTGGGTGCTTTGTTTTGCCGCTTCAGCCCGCCGTTCATATGCATCAGGCAGCTTACATCGCCGGTTAAAACGGCGTCCGCCGGGCACGCTTCAATATTCAAAAGTTTACGCTGCAGCATGGCGCCGCTGACATCAGCCATTTTGACGGCAAAAAGCCCGCCGAAGCCGCAGCATACGTCATTTTCAGCCAGCGGGACCAGGCTGGCATTTTTAACATGGCTCACCAGCGCGCGCGCCGCCTTTCCCAGGTTGAGCAGCCGCAGGCCGTGGCAGGAATCATGAAAAGCGAAGGTTTGCGGTTGGGGCAGGCTGGCCCCCAAATCGCTGATACCGAGGCCATCCACAATAAATTCGCTCAGCTCCCAGGTGATCGACGCCAGCCGCTGCGCCTGCGCCGCTAGTGCGGGATCATCCTGAAATAAATGGGGATACTCATGCCGGATCATGGCTGCGCAAGAACCGGAGGGAGTGACGATCAATTCTGAATCTCGAAATGTGTCCAGAAAATGGGTCGCTACGCTGCGCGCCTCGCGCCGGTAGCCGGCATTAAAGCCGGGTTGGCCGCAGCAGGTTTGCGCCTGCGGGAAATCGACCGTCGTCCCGACATGGCGTAAAATATCGACCGTTGCCAGACCGGTATGAGGATAGAGCGTATCGACCAGGCAGGTGACAAACAGGGAAACCTGTTTGCCCTGCGGAGATTCACGAGCGGGTAATGTTGTTGCCATGACCAAAGCTTACCAACAGGTTTGGCGTCAGGCAATAATAATCAACGGGAATATTGTGAGATGGTTGTTATTCGTGTCAGGTTTTGGATTTGAGAGGGTCTGATTCTGCGGCGTTGACTTCATCAATAAGCGCCAGCATTTCCTCTGTCGGCGGAATATCCTGCATGCTGTGGCCGTAATGGACAAAACGCGCGATCCCTTTTTTGTCAACCAATACCTGGGCCGGCATACGGCCGAACTTAAACAGTTTGATTTCCTGCCCGTAGAGCTTTAACACGCTGTGTTGGGGATCGGGCAGGCCGCTAAAGGGCAGATCGTTGGCGCTGAAATATGCTTCAAATTTTTGAGCATCTTCCGGGCCGATGACGAGAACGGCCGTGTCGCGTTCAACAAACTTCTCATAGTCCTGGCGCAACTGCGCCATATGCGCGCGGCAGAAAGGTCATATGAAGCCGCGGTTAAATACCAATAAAACGTTTTGATCGCCCTCAAATTGGGACAGCGACACATCTTCGCCGTCATAATCAGCCAGCGTGAAATCTGGCGCCGGGGTGTTGAGTTGTACTTTGGCCATTTTACATTAGTCCTTATGTCAATTAGTCTTGCGGTTGAATGAATCGTTTGGTGCTGTTTCTACGCCAGGCTTTTTGCCTGCATGCTGTAGGTCACGCCTGTTAATTCTTCAGAGACCTGCCACAGTTTTTGGGCAACGGCCGTATCATGCGAGTATTCGTTTGATTCAACCTTTTGCGGATGGCCCCGTGATTCGAAAAGGGAGTCAGGTCCAAAATACTCTCCGCCTTGCACCTCAGACGCTGTGGCGGCATAAAGCTGTGGCAGGGCGCCCATTTCTTGGCTTTGCGCAAAAATTTTGTTCATCAAGTTTGTAACGCGCATCTGAAAATCTGAGCCATTCATTTTGGCGCCCGCTCCCTGCAAATTTGTGGACGCATAGCCGGGATGAGCCGCTACGCTGATCACATCCGCGCCGCGTTCTTCAAATTTACGCTGCAATTCATAGGTGAAGAACAGATTGGCTGCTTTGCTCGCGCCATATGCCTGCCAGCGGTTGTAGCTTTGCTCCCAGTTTAGATCGTCGAAGTTTATTTTTCCGAAGCGGTGGGCTGTACTGCTGACGTTGACCACCCTTGCGCCCGGCGTATTCAGTAGGGCAGGTAGAAGCTGACCAGTCAAGGCGAAATGACCCAGGTGATTCGTTCCAAACTGCATTTCAAAGCCGTCGCTGGTTGCACGCTGTGGGATTGCCATCACGCCGGCATTATTGACCAAAATATGGAGTTGGTTATGTTGCGACAGGTAATCGTCTGCGAAAGATGCGACGGATGTTAGATCGGCCAGATCGAGCTGCGTGAGCTGCAATGAGCTGTCGGGCGCCTCTTGTTGAATAGCATTTAGCGCCTTTTGGCCTTTTTGTTGGTTACGGCTGGTCATAATGACATGGGCATTGCTGCGCGCAAGCGCGCGGCTGGTTTCAAATCCAAGTCCGCTGTTGGCTCCTGTCACGATGGCGATCTTACCGGCTAAATTGGGTATTTTGTCGATTGTCCATTTGTTGCTGTTTGTCATGTTCTTCCTTTCGAATAAATATGTATCCTCATTATAACATCTGTCAATAATTTGTCAAGATAAATTCAATTTATATTGACAAATTATAAACAAAATGCGTAAGTATAACGGTCGTTTGCCTTCTTAAGGCAATTCAATCGCAAGATCATTGTTGGGAATGGTGTGATTGGCTCCCATACCGGGTAAACTAGTGTCCAAGTTTTGAATGAATGTGTGGAATTTGGACCAGTTGTCCAGAATTTCACCGGGAGCAGTGTGAATGCAGCATTATGACCTTTTTCGAGAAAAAGTGTTAATCCAAACCCAGGAGCTTGCCCGTCGCGGCTACCTGTTTGGCACCGGCGGCAATGTCTCCATGCGCATTGAGGGAGAAGAAGCATTGGCGATTACACCTTCAGGGCGCGAATATCTTGCGCTTACGGTGGATGATATTTGTGTGTACAGTTTTGAGCGCGAACCTTTGGCCGGGGATTTGCCGCCATCAATTGAGATGGGCATGCATACGGCCGTTTACCAAAATCGGCTCGACGTGAACGCAGTGATCCACACCCACCAGCCGTTCGCGAGTATTTTTACGCTCATCGACCAGCCTATTCCGGCTCTGTTTGATGAACAGGTGACCCAGTTGGGTAATGAGATTGCCCGGGCGCCTTATGCGCTTTCAGGATCGCCGCAACTGGTCCAAAACCTGGCGGCGCAACTGGAAAATCAGTGCAACGCCTACATCTTGCGCAATCATGGCGTGCTCTGTACCGGCATTACCATGGAGCAAACGGCCGTCAATATTCAGGTGCTGGAAAAGTGCGCGCGCGTTTATTATTATGCCTTGACAACCGGCAGGGAAATCAGCCTGCTCGATCCTGAAATTGAAAAAACCTGCTTTTCGTTATTAAAAAGCGAACAACGCAAAGAAGTGCGCCGTAAGAAAAAATTAGCCCGCGCCGCACAAAAAACTGTTTGAGTAGATCAAGATTTTCGACAGGAATGATACAAATCTCACGAATAACAAATATTAAAAGCGTAAGATTCGTGCTATGCGTGTCAGATTTTGGATATTTTTAGTTTAGGAGAATTTGAGATGATAAACACCGATGTTAAAAAAATGTTGAATGACAAAATTCAAGCGGGTGAGTTCGAGATCAGCGATATTCCTGCCTATCTGGCGCTTTTCTGCCAGATGGGCAATGAAATTGAAGATTTGCAGGAAGAAGTTGAAGATTGGAATAAACGTATTTTATTTGTGATGGCTGGGTTGGGGAATTATTGGGTGGTTGTGGAAGACGGCCGTTTCTCTCAGGGCAGCGGCGTTATCGAAGACCCCGAATTAATTTTGACCCTCGACGCCATAGAGGCCGCCCAAATTTTTGCGGGCGACAAAGACGCCAAAGCCGCCTACATGTCCGGTGCATTAGCGGTTGAAGGTGATTTACCCGATGCCATCAAGGTTCAGACTTTGATTGAAATCGTGGTTGAGGAAATCGAATTCTAATGAGCGCCCCAAAAATCGTTATCATCGGCGCCGGCAGCGCCAGTTTTGGTCCGACAACGCTGGCTACCATCATCCGCGACCCACGCTTGCGCGGCAGCCGGCTGAGTTTAGTTGACCTGAATCCGCAGACGCTCACAACCGTCACAAAAGTGGCCGAGCGCATGAACGTCGCCTGGGGCGCCGAGATGCAAATCAGCGCCAGCGCCGACCGGCGTGACGAACTGGTCAACGCCGATTTTGTAATTGTTTCCATCGAGGTACCGCCACGGGAAGAGTTATGGCGGCTCGATTGGGAAATTCCTACCCGCTACGGTTTGCGCCAGCCTTATGCCGAGAATGGCGGGCCGGGCGGACTGATGCACGCCTGCCGCCAGATACCGCCCTTCATGGAAATCGTGGACGATATGGAGGCGCTGTGCCCGGGTGCCTGGTTGATTAATTTTAGCAATCCACTGCCGCGCATCACGCGCGCCGTGACCAAATACAGCCGCATCAAAATTGTAGGCAAATGTCACCAAATTAATGTGGGTTATGGCATCGCAGCGGTCTTGCTGCGCGAGCGTTATGGCATTGATACGCCTCAAAAAGTTTCTTTGCATTCCGATACGGCCAATGTACCCTTGGTTCACCAGCTTGCCAGCGCCGGCCGCGCTCATTTTGATATTAAATCGGCCGGTTTAAATCATTTTATCTGGCTGGTCGATATTCGCGACAAACAAACCGGTGAAGATTTGTATCCGCTGCTGAGAGCGGCTGTTGATTCGGCGCCGCCAACGCTGGAGCCGCTGTCGATGGATCTGTTTAAGGCGTTTGGCATGTGCCCGCTGGCCGGCGACACGCATCTGGTTGAGTATTTGCCCTGGGGGCATGATGCGGCTGCGGAACCGTGGAAAAAGTACAATATCCAACTGTATGATTGGGGCGGCAATGAAGCGGCGCGTGATTTTTTGCAGAGCATGATGGAAAGCATGGCTACCGGCGCGCTGCCGGTGGCGAGCATGCGTGACGCCCACAGTGAAGGGGCGGTGGAGTTGATTGCGGCCATTACTGGAAATGAAAATTATTACGAACAAACCGTCAATATCCCCAACCGGGGCGCAATTGACGGACTGCCGGATGAGACCATTGTTGAGGTTCCGGCGTTGGTGAGCGGCATGGGTATCAGCGGGATACAAATTGGTAAACTGCCCGCGCCGGTGACTGAACTGCTGCGGCGCGAAGCGGCGTTGGTTGAGATGGTAGTGGATACGGCCGTTACCGGCGACCGTCAGCTAGCGCTCCAAACCCTGCTGCTTGACCCCATGATAAACGACATCGGCCGCGCGCGCGTTATTTTAGACGATTATTTGCAAACCTTTGACCAATTTCTACCTCAATTTTAGGTAATTCACAGAAAATTTTCGAACAAAATCTACAGGAAAAAACATGATTGCTGAACCTAAAACTCAAGAATATGCCATCAGCGCATGGCATGATACAGATGCGGTGTTAACAAAATTGGATGCGCTCGTTTCACAGCCGCTGCGTCCAATCCGACGGGAGACAATGCAGGCCTATTTAGATTATTTTGATACCTGCTGCGTGCGCTCCCGAGAATTGACCGACAAAGCCAAAGCGCTCATTCCCGGCGGCGTGCAGCATAACCTGGCTTTCAATTACCCGTTTCCCATCGCCATTGAAAAGGCGGACGGCGCCTATTTGTGGGATGTGGACGGCAATGTCTACATTGACTTTTTGCAGGCCGGCGGCCCGACTGTGTTGGGCAGCAACTACAAGCCGGTGCAGGAAAAAGTAATCGAACTGATTCGGGAATGCGGTCCCGTGACCGGGCTGTTCCATGAATATGAATACAAATTGGCCGAGTTGATCAACCGGCATATGCCTGCTGTGGAGATGTTCCGTATGTTGGGCAGCGGCACGGAAGGCGTCATGGGCGCGATTCGGGCGGCGCGGGTCTTTACCGGCAAGCGCAAGATTATCAAAGTCGGCGGCGCGTATCACGGCTGGAGCGACCAGATGGTTTATGGTTTGCACATTCCCGGCACGGGCGCGATGGAGGCGTTTGGCATCCCCGGCGCAGCGCTCAAGGAAACGCAGGAATTCTTTCCCAACAATTTGGAAGAACTGCGCAGCATGCTGGAGAAGAATGATCGGCGCGGCGGCACGGCGGCCGTTATTTTGGAACCGGTTGGGCCTGAAAGCGGCACGCGGCCGGTTCATTTTGATTTTAATCAGAAAGTGCGTGAATTATGTGACGAATTTGGCGCACTGCTTATTTTTGATGAAGTGGTCACCGGTTTTCGTCTCGGTTTGGGCGGCGCTCAGGGTTATTTCGGCGTCGCGCCCGATTTGACCGTGTTTGGTAAGTGCGTTGCGGGCGGCTACCCGGCGGCGGGCGGCTTGGGCGGTCGTGCGGACGTGATGGCGACGCTGGCGGCTGGCCTGGAATCGGGTAAAGAACGCGCCTACGTGGGCGGCACGCTGTCGGCCAACCCATTGAGCAGCGCCGCCGGCTATTACGCCATCCTGGAGATGGAGCGCACCAATGCGCCGGTGAAGGCAGGGCTGGTCGGCGACAAGCTGACAATTGGTCTGCAAGCCATCATCGACAAATACAACCTGCCGTTTGTGGCGTATAATCAAGGCTCCATTGTGCATTTGGAAACTTCCGGCGTAATGCTGCTTGATATTATGGATCCGAAGGCGCTGCCGGAAGCCAAAGCGCGCAAGTTTATGATGGAAGAGATGGGTGCGGCTTATATGGCCGAGGGTATCATCACGCTCGCGGGCAGCCGCATGTATACCAGCCTGGCCGACACAGATGATGTGATTGAGCGAGCGCTGGTTGGTTTTGAGAATGTGTTGAGAGAGTGTGAGTGACGAAGCTTTCACGCTGGACGGCACACGTTTTCTAAAGTTGTTTGGTAAGAAAGTAGCGTTGATGCCCAGCAGGGAAATTTTGTAGTTCGCCAAAAACCTGATAGCCGTGTTGTTTATAGAAGTTTGGCGCCTGAAAACTGAATGTGTCCAGATATGCATTCTTTGCACCACGTTGCCGCGCTTCCTGTTCAGCACGCGTCAAAAGGAGATGCCCATATCCGCGACCACGCAGTTCGTCTTTTACCCACATTAAGTCGATATGAAGCCAATCCCAATATGTTGCGCCTATCACTCCTCCTACAATTTCTTGGTCAGGCGCTTTAAGAACAAAACATAGGCTTTGAGCATTATCTTCACCTGCTTGTTGTTTGTTGTAATTGTTAATGCCTGGTCCAATTATCCCCCATTCTGGCTTATCAGCGTAGACGATCTGATATTCTTCATTCATGATTTTATTCAACTCCTGTAATGATTCAAGTACCCGAGAGATGTGTCAGGTTTTGCCCTTAAGGACTATTGCTTCTTGGGTAAACCTGACAAGTCTAGCTGTATACAGGGCGTTCGCTCAAAAAATTGAGCAAAAGCCAGATTAGGCAAAATCACGACCAAAATAGAATGAGAAGCTATATAGTGGTCGTGACCAAACCATGAAAATGGTCTCAAATTATGGCTTCCATCAGCACCTTTCCAATTTCATACAAGCAACAGGCCCCATCGAGCCTGGTCATCCCGCTGCACATAGACTGGGGTAATGGAAAGCAACTTACCCTGGAGCCGACGAAAGATATTTTCAGCCAGATACTGACCGCCGCGACTAACGATGGCGGCGCGAGTTCCCAAGGTGCTCATATTGCTATCGCCCACCACCATCAATCCCTGTTCCGGGAGCATTTCTTTGATACGCCGATACACTGGGATGTACAACGGGTCATCAGCCCGATTGCCCGGAACCACATCGACGGCCACCGGTATGCCCAGCGGGTCTAAACTGGCTACCATCATTTTGAACAGTGTTTCGTACAATCCGTTCTTGGCTTTTCCTACTTGAAACAGGGTGTGTTTATCGGCATCATGTCCGACGCTGCCCACGGTCGCATCCAGACGCATCAGCCATCTGGTTGGCAGTTTCTCTTTCAAGTTATACACCTGAATCACGCCCCGGGTTAAGCGTGCTTCCAACTGGGACCAACTGTCCGATGGTGATAGATAGCGTAAGCACAAGGCCAGCCGGTCATCCGTAAAATTGAGCGCTGTCACTTTCTGCCGGGTTAATTTCCGCAACACGACGAGATGCTTGCTCACCCACTCCTGTACACAATCCATTTGATGGGTGTGTTGGCTGAGAATGTGCATCAGCCAGACTGTTATGACCCAGCCAATGCTTAATCCTTGCCAATTGCCATGTGGCTGGATAGCGCTGTCGATAGTTGCTTGTCTCTTCATCTTTTGCAGTAAGCCATAGATGATAGGTAATTGGTCAACGTTTTCTATTTGAGTCTCGATGTTGTTGATATCCACCATAATGTGGTGGGTATACCAAATTTAGTTTTATTTACAAAATTTAAGCGAACGTTGAGTATGTTGCTGTAAACAAGGATTTGATTTTTTATACGCTTGAGCGTTATGAATGGCAAATCACAAAGGAAGTTGAAAAAGTATTTAGAACATTGGGAGGCCCAGATACTACTGAAGATTCTGCCATTTATCTTTTGTCAAACGTTATAAAAGAAATTTGGTTAGGGAGTATGTTGATTGAACGTAAAATTTCATTTTTAGATTTAAGCCTGCGCTCATTGATTAAAAATCGTCCCGTAAAAAGAATACTAAATAAATTCCGCGATAATCTATATCAAGAACTGATATTGGCACCCTTGCAGCAAATTGAGATTGACAAACAAATAAGCCTATGGGTCAGAACCAGAACTTTTTTAAGTTAGATGGAAGTTGCCTTTCTGTACTTAATTTGCTAACCCTCGAAATACTTACTGGTATACCTGCCGGCAAGCTGAAAACGGCCGTTTTTCTTTTACAGGCCTAGGGTTAGAATTACAGTGTGACCTTGTTGAATGACTAATAGGAGTAACCGGCTTAGTAAACCATGAACAAAGAAGACTTGCTTAACGAATTGATACAAATTCATAACCGCTATTCATTTGAACGGTATCGCTCTGATGCATCTTCGCAATTTTGTACGATGTGGTCTGTGGATGACCCGCCTGATACACTGGTGGCGACTGATCCGTTAGAGGCTATTTGCAACCTGATTGATATGGATATTGATGAAGATTACGCCATAGAGCTTTATGATATGACGCTCCAAGAAACGGCCAAATCTTTGTTTGATTACCTGACTAATGCTGAATAGCAAATCCTCATGAAGACGCTAACGGCCGTTTGTCCCCACATTTGGCTAATTCGGGCGCAGAAAGGGGAAGGGTAAACGGCCGTTATATGTCAGCCACCCCCTGGTGTGGTACAGTTCTTGCCTTTCAACAAACGAAGGCTATTCTTGACATCAACTTATTCCACCCTATTAAAATTCCCCTCCCAACGTTTGGCTAAACGTCTGCCTTTTTATTATGGCTGGATCATGCTGCCGATTGCGATGCTGGCGGCCGTTGTCACCAGCCCAGGCCAAACATTTGGCGTATCCATCTTTAACCCCTACTTCCGCGATGCCTTGGGGCTTAGCCACAGTCAACTCACCGGCGCTTACATGATCGGCACCCTGCTTGCCGCTTTACCGCAGCCCTATATCGGCGGTTTGATGGATCGCTTTGGCATTCGCCGCGTCATGTTCTTCGTGGTTTTATTATTAGGTTTGGCCTGTTTTTTTATGGCGCAAGTGCAAACTTTATTGATGTTGTTCCTGGCCTTTTTCGGTTTACGTTTGTTGGGGCAGGGAGCGCTTTCTTTGCTGGCTAACAACACCCTGGCGATGTGGTTCCAAGTCAAGTTGGGCACCGTGTCGGGTATGATGAACGCGGGTGTGGCGGCTTCACTAGCGTTGGTGCCGCTGCTGATTGTGTTCTTGCTCAATTATCTAGATTGGCGCAGCACATATGCCGTGCTGGGTGTGTTGGTGTGGCTGATTATGCTGCCGCTGCTGCTGTTTTTATTTCGCAATCGACCTGAAGAGGTGGGGCAACTGGTCGACGGCCGTTCCACAACCCAAACGCCCCGCATCAGCAAAAATACAGAGAATGAAACCACCCTCACTTTGCGTGCAGCGCAACATACTCGCGCCTATTGGATCATGCTGCTTTTATCGGCTGTCTTTGGTCTCATCGTTACAGCTATTTTTTTCAACATCGTGCCCATCTTTAACGATCACGGTTTGACAGATGCCAATGCCGCCGCCACCTATACGATTATCGCCATCGCTTTGGCCACGACCCAATTGATTGGCGGCGTCTTGGCCGATCATGTGCGTTTGAATTGGTTAGCCGCTGTGTGTACGGCGTTCATTACGACCGGCATTTTTATGCTCAGCAGGGTTGACTCGGTCGTACTGGCGCAAATTTATGCCTTATGCATCGGCATTGGCCAGGGTTTGTTTGGCGCGGTGAATAATACGCTGTGGGTGCGTTATTACGGCCGTGCCCATTTGGGCAAAATTCGCGGCAGCATCGCCATGGCGACGGTGGCGGGCAGCAGTGCGGGGCCTTTTATCATGGGCGCAACCTATGATCTCTTTGGCAGTTACCAGATTTCTTTGACCTTATTCATCGCAGTGCTCATCCCCTTAATCTTTGCCGCGTTTTGGGCCACCCCGCCTAAAAAGCAGCAAAGCGTTGCGATTGAAGCGGCGACAGGGGATTAGGGCGTGTTGACATTTTATTAATCGGACTGTTTTTAAACCACAGAGATCACAGAGAACAGAGTGGTGATATTTTTTACTCAAGATCTCTGTGACCTCCGTGTGCTCTGTGGTGAAATTCCTAAATATCTACAGAACTTAGCCAATTGTTGTAACCAGCAGCTTTTTGCGTTTATTGCGCCGCCAGGTGATCAAACCCAGTATGATACTCGCCAGTAACATGCCCAAATAAGCTGGAATTTGCCAATCCGTGCCTGCCAATCCGGGGAAAATAACCTCAAAAGCATTATCCCCCGCATTCATACCCGCATGCAGCACAATCACCACCCATAAACTTTCGCGGGCATAGTTGTAGAAAAAGGTGAACAGAAAAGCGAAAGCGAAGGCCAGCAGCAGCGAGGCCACAACCGAACCCACATCGGAGCGCAGATAAACTGGTAGGTGCCAGCCTGCCCACAAAATGCCGATGATAAAACTGGCGATGGTAGGCCCATGTCGCATCTGCAAACGCGGCAGCGCAAAACCACGTAAACCAGGTTCCTCACCCAATCCGCCGCGCAGCAGCATATAAAAGATCAAGCCCGCCTGGGGGCTAAACAAAACTGCCCACAGGGTACTCAGGGAAATATCCGCGCCGGCAAAAACTGCTTTGTCGCCAGCAAAAGCCAGCGCTGCCGCCAGGCCAAACAGCCCATAAGGCAGCAATAATGCCGCGCCATACCAACGCCAGCCAGCCAGTCGTGGTCTAAATTTGTGGCCTAAAATGACAAAACCGGCGCGTCCGGCGACAACGGCCGTTACAATCAAGCCCGCAATGGTAAAGGCAAAATCCTGGATGCGGGTTAACAAATATAAAAACCAGGGCGGGACGGGTAATTGGTGGGTTACGGCCGTTAACTCGCCCGCTTCCGTCATCCCCATCAACGTAATGCCATCTGCCACCCCAACACTGTCGGCGACCGCGTTAAAAACGGGCAGCAGACCCCAGGCAATCAAATATGCGATAGCAAAAAAGGCGATTACCGGCCAATCGATGCCTGATTTTGCTGTGGCACCAATTGGTGGCGCTTGTTTATTTATGCTCATGGCTGTGTTCTCAATTGACCTAATTCGCTTCTGTCGTAAATGGGGCTGCGGTTTTCCAGGCGCACTTTTGCCTCTGGGTCATGCGTCGGCAGGTAAATCGTCATGTTTTCCCTGGCATATGTCAGAATCTGCTGGTGCGTTGCATGTTGAGCTTGTGGATCTGGGCCAATACCATCGACTTTATCGGCAGTAAGCAATGCTTCAGTATAGGATGCATCTCCCGCAAAAAAGAGGGTTTGATCATTTTCAACTAAAATCACTGATAGATGCCCAGGGCTGTGCCCTGGTGTGGGAACAAGATGGACATCACCTGAGCTAGTTAATACATGCTGCCCGGCAAATGGACCCCATGACCCTTCGTCGAAGGAAACTAATTGGGGCTGGAACCAGTCTGGCCAGCGCTGATTTAAGTAGCCATTCATCCGTCCCTGAAAGCCAGTGGCTGCCGCCCATTCTGCACTTGAAACAATAAAATCAGCGTTTGGGAAATGCATCAGGCCACCATCATGATCTTGATGCAGATGGGTCAGCACAACCCAACGGACGTCATCTGTTGAAAATCCGAGTTGCCGTAACTGTGGGCCGACTTCTTGTTCTGGCATGATGTCGAATTTGGCAGCCCGCTGCACAAGTGGCATGAAAGGTGGGAACCAAATACGTTTATTGGCAGTGGCCGATATGCCGGTGTCAATAACAATGAGGCCTTCGGGATGCTCGATCACCCACACATAAATTGGCAGCCACTCTGTGAACTCAGTGTCGAAAAACGTATTCTTCAGACGCATGATGCCATCTCCGCGCCCCACGCGCCAATTCTGGGTAATCTTGACTTTGCCTGTTTCTATGGCATATACATTTAACATAGTTTCTCCTTGTGAGTTGTTGGGCCAATGGAGGCCACTATACGGAAATGACGTAATTCCTTTTAGCTGGTCAGCAGGTCAGCCGGCTTATGGCTGACTTGCTGAAATGCGCCCGCACTATTGCTGCTCCACAAACAATGCCGCTTGCCGTTGTGCGATATGTCTGCTGAAAATGAGGCCAATGCCGACACTCGCCAGGGTTGCGATAATTGTCCACAAGAATATCTCACCCGTGAAAAAGCCGATGCCGTAGCCGGTGCCGACGCCAGCCGCCGTCCAGGCGGCAATGGGCTGCTGCCGCTCCTGCCAGCGCAAGAACGCAGGACTTTCAGCATCTGGGTCTGCTAAACGGGCTAACAACCAGGTCAGACCAATCAGCAGCAGCGGATCAAGCAGGTTGCCGATGTTTTGAATGGTGTTGCCGGGCGCCAGATTGCCATGCGCAGCGATGTCTTGCAGATGGACGATGGTGGCGCCAAAGCCGAGGATGGCGGTGGCGATGATGGCTGCGGTACGGAAGCCGTCGCGACGGCCGATTGCCATCAGCCCTAATACGCCGATGAGCAGATTGGCGTAACCCATTTCCAATTGGAAAGGGCTGCCGGCGGCCCAACCAATGCCTTCAGCAACTTGATCCGACAGAAAAAGGTGGCCGAAAGCGCCGCCAATGCCATTAGCGCCGAGACTGATGGCAAATAAGTAAATCATTACCAATTCGATGCGCCGAGCCGGAGTGCGTGCCTGCCGGTCGAGTAGCATATGGCCTACCGCCAGCAATAGGGGCAAAATTGAGTAGGCGAATAGTCGTCCTAAAAATGCTGCGTTCATTGTTTAATCTCCATTTGCTTGATAATTTGATGTTTACAGTGTAACGCAACGGCCGTAACCTGTACCCAACCCAACGGCGCAAAAATTTTGGGTAACTGGTGGATTCTGCCTTGCACCAATTAGCTGGTGTTAATCAACCGATCGGTTGATAGGTTTACCATACCAAATCTGCCTCACCTTCGCCTTTTCCCTGCCAGTGATAGTCCTTTTACTGTAATTTGATATCTTGTCATTTTAGTCTATACAATTTCTGCTATAATATGGAAGTAACCAACCACAAAATATTGTTGACTCTTTGGGAGTTCGCGGGGTTTGGTTGTAGTGCGTAGGAGGTGTTTTTCTCTAGACAACGCTCGACACACTATTTTCCGTAAAACCGCAAATCCCGATTTAACCGAGGTTATAATGCAGACTACTTATCAACTTCATAGTAGCGAACTGAACGAAAATTTTATAATTGCTATACGACATCTCTTTGCTGATAAAAACATCAAGATTGTTGTAACTGAGATGGATGAAACAACGTATCTATCTTCTTCTTCTGTCAACCACGAGCATTTGATGCAAGTTATTCAGGACATTGAAGCTGGCGTAAATCTGCAAGAGGTAGACATTGAAGCGTACGCATGAGACAAATTGTTTTTCACGATGACGCATTTGAAGAGTTTGTTGGATGGTCACAACAAGATAAAAAATTGTTCAAGCGTATTGTGCGTCTAATAAAAGAAGTCCAACGCCATCCCTTTGAGGGTACAGGCAAACCAGAGCTACTCAAATATAATTATGCTGGTTATTGGTCGCGTCGAATCAATCTAGAACATCGGTTAGTTTATAAAGTCACCGATACACAAATCATTATTGCTTCCTGACAAATACCATTATAGTTGACTACGTTTTGACCCTATTTTCAGCAACTATTCAATAATTCAGACAGTAGTTCAACCCTCCTGAATAAACCCCGAAAATTTTTACATAATATAAAAACTTGACATGCAAGCTAAATTCATGTAATCTTTAGACCAATTGGTTTAACTTAATGGTCTAACCGCATAGTCTAAAAGGAAACTGTGTATGCCCCGCCCACGATTTGAAAAATTAGCGCTTGAAAAACGCGAACATATTCTGGAAACGGCCGCTAAAGAATTTGCCACCTATGGTTATGAAGGCGCCTCGCTCAATCAAATTTTGGCAAAAGCCGGTATTAGTAAGGGCGCTGCCTACTATTACTTTGATAACAAAGCAGATTTGTATCTCACCACGGTAACGCATTATGCCATCGAGCTAATAGGCAGCCTGGCGATTGATTTTGAAGGCGTTACGGCCGTTACCTTTTGGCCTACTCTACAAGCACTGTATGCGCAGCAATTCATACAGTTTGCGGAACGGCCGTGGGTCTTTGGCGTGGTTAAATCGGGTGGGCCGGCTGACCTGGAGGGGCTTACCCAGAGCCAATTGGGTGAAACCTGGCAGGATGTGGAAGGGTTGCTTGCCGGCGTGCTGCGCCGGGGTATGGCGCTGGGTGTGGTAC
This sequence comes from uncultured Chloroflexia bacterium, assembly GCA_963701435.1. GTDB lineage: Bacteria > Chloroflexota > Anaerolineae > Promineifilales > Promineifilaceae > JAACFF01. The sequence continues at coordinate 273,590 of CAVPAL010000017.1, forward strand.
GCAGCGATTTGCCCGACGACCTGCTGTTTGGATTGGTTTTGGCGCTGGATGATGCCCATGACAAATGGCTGCTTAACCAACTGCCGGAGATGACACAAGCCGAATTACAGGCTGCCGCCGCGCAAATGGTTGGCTTGTTACAAAAATTGTTATCACCATGATTACCGTCGAAAATTTATGTTATACCTATACCGCAACGGCCGTTCCTGCCGTAAAAAATCTCAACTTCAGCATCGAACCAGGAGAAATCTTTGGTTTCCTGGGGCCTAGTGGGGCAGGCAAATCCACCACGCAAAAAATTCTCATCCGTCTCCTGACGGGTTATGCTGGCAAAGCGACCGTCTTGGGCAAGGATTTGGATCGCTGGGGCAGCGACCTTTACGAACGCATTGGCGTTTCGTTTGAACTACCGAATCACTTTTTGAAGTTAACGGCCGTTGAAAACCTCACCTACTTTGGCAGCCTATACAATCGCCCCACCCAAGCGCCGCAAGAACTGCTGGAACAAGTTGGATTGGGGGCAGATGGCGATATGCTCGTTTCGCAGTTTTCCAAGGGGATGAAAAACCGGCTCACCGTCGCCCGCGCCCTGCTGCATGACCCGGAACTGCTTTTCCTCGACGAACCGACGGCCGGATTAGACCCCATGAACGGCCGTCGCATCAAAGATATCATCAAAGCCCAGCAGGCAGCAGGCAAAACCGTCTTTCTCACCACCCACGACATGACCGTCGCCGAAGCTTTGTGCGATCGGGTGGCTTTCATCGTCGATGGTGAGATCAAGCTCATCGACGCGCCGCAGCGGCTCAAATTAAAATATGGCAAACCAAGCGTGCGCGTAGAGTATGTGGCCAATGGCAGCAGCCATATCAGCGCCCAAGAATTCGCCCTGACCGAATTAGGACAGCCCCGTTTCGTCAATTTTGTGCAGCAATATCCGCTACAGACCATTCATTCTCAGAGGCAACATTGGAAGAGATATTCATCCAGGTAACTGGCCGGAGCTTGGCATGACCCGGCTAAGCTCAACCATAAAATGGGATATGCGTCTGCAATGGCGCAACGGTTTTTACACCGTCGCCATCGTTATCGTGGTCGCCTTTCTGCTCATTTTTAGCCAAATCTCCCTGGAAAATCTGGACTGGCTGCTGCCTTACATGCTGATAAACAATCTGGTCGTGGGCACTTTTTATTTCATGGGCGGCCTGGTGCTGCTGGAAAAAAATGAAGGCTCTCTCGAAGCCCGTGTCACCACGCCCCTGCGTCCGGCCGAGTACCTCACCGCCAAAGTGACCACGCTTTCCGGTTTGTCGCTTGTGGAAAGCGGCTTGATTGTGGTTGTCACCGTTGGGCTGAATGTGAACTGGCTGCCTTTGCTGGTGGGTGTTGCGGCAACGGCCGTTATCTTGTGTTTGGCCGGGTTTATCGTAGTGGTGCGCTATGATTCCATCAACGAATATTTGCTGCCATCTGTTTTATTCGTCTTTATCATTTGCCTGCCTTTAGGTACATATCTGGCAGGTTGGAGTCATTGGCTGCTCTACCTGCATCCGCTGCAAGCCACATTGATGTTGATCGCCGGGGGCTGGCATAATCTGACCTGGTGGCAAATGGCCTATGGTCTCATTTATAGTTCATTGTGGATAGCATTGCTCGCTCGCCTCAGCCTACGCGCCTTTTATCATTTTGTCATCACCAAACAAGGCGTTAAATGACCGTTTTATCGATTTTGCAATCTCTGGGCCCTATTGATGCCAAAAATATCCGCCGCGATGCTTTATTGCGCTGGATTATCGTGGCCCCTTTAGTGATGGCCCTGGTGATTCGCTGGTTCATGCCCATTTTGCTGCAACGTATTGGCGCTATCTTGCAGTTGGATTTGATGACCTATTACGAGTCTATCACGGGGATGATAATCATTTTGCTCACCCCTTATCTGGCAGGTCTGGTCATCGGCTTTTTGTTGTTAGATCAACGTGATGACGGCACGCTGATGGCATTGCAAGTGACGCCGCTATCGCTCAATGGTTATCTGGCCTATCGCCTGACGATGCCCATGCTGTTGAGTATCGTGATGACGCTGGTCGCTGCGCCGTTGTCGGGTGTGGTGCGTATTAGTTTTGTGCCGCTGCTGTTAACGGCCGTATGCGCCGCGCCACTCGCCCCCATCTTTGCCCTTTTACTGGCCACTTTGGCTCAAAATAAGGTGCAGGGATTTGCTGTTACCAAGGTATCCGGAATCTTTTTGATGCCGCCTTTGCTTGCCTATTTCATCACCGCGCCGTGGCAAATTCTGCTGGGCATCTTCCCTACCTATTGGCCTGCAAAAAGTTTATGGAGCGCCCAGGCAGGCGACCCTGCCTTTTGGTTCTACTGGATTGTTGGACTTGTTTATGAGATCGCGCTTTTATTTCTGTTGGCGCGTCGCTTCAACCATATTATGCGGCGCTGAGCTTATCGAACTGATGAATTTGTTTTCATAGCACGCTGAAACCGGGCGGGGGTACGGCCGATGCTCGTTTGCATCGTGCGTTGAATCAGGAACCCGCCGATGCCCATAATCAGGGCGCTAGTAAGCCCGACGACCAATCCAAAGTATTCTTCTGTGCCGGGGATGCGACTGGTGATTTCAGCGGCGGTGGCTGCTACTAACCCCACGTAAGAGCCATTGATGAAGGCCGCGTGCCATTCCAGCCAGCGACCTCTTGGTCGGCGTGTGAAAACAGGCACCAAACCGGCGATTAACGTCAGTAAACTGGCCACTGCCAACCAATGGAAGGGGCCAAAGTGTCCAAAAAGATTAAAAATGAACAGGCCGGTAACATTCAGGCCAATCATCGTTGTCAGGTACATATGACCCAATGTGCGGTGCCAGCGTGTGCCTTTGCGTGTGAGGACAACGGCCGTTCCCGCTGCCAATGCCACTAAACCAAATACGACATGAACCAATCCTAATGTACTCATGAATAACTCCTGACTAACTTATGGTTTTGACAAATGACAAAAGACGGAAGACCGATAATCGTCCGTCCTTTGTCTTCCGTCCTCGGTCAATAAAACTCAGTAACTTATTTACTTAATCCCAGCCGAATAAACAGTGGGACGCTGATAACGTAGGCCACAACATGCATCAGACCCAAGGTAATGGCTGTGGCTGCACCGGGTGCAGGTACGCCCGCCGCGCCATAACCAAGCCAGGCAGACAGCGGCAGAAACATGGAAAGCACCAGGCCAATGGTGGCTACGATGCGGAAATGACGGGCTGGCTGCGATGAAAGCCGCGCGATAATTGCCAGAACAATGGCGCCTATGGTCAGATAGACGACGGTCGCGCCGATGATTTGGCTCGGCCCCGCACCAGTCCAGGCGCCAACTGCGGGAAAAATGCTGCCAGCCACAAAATAAAGCGCGAGATTGGCGGCGCTGGTTGCCAGCATTGCTAAGGGCGTTACCCATAACAGCTTTCTAAGGCGCACTGGTTGTGATTGTTGTTCGGTTTGCATACCTTCAATTTTTGTTGTCATTTTTTATCTCCATTTGTGATTGAACTTGCTGATGAATTTGATGCTAATAGCTTAACGCAACGGCCGTTGCATGTAACCAATCAGCCGGTGGAGAAATCTAACGCAACTGGTGGATTCTCCAATACGCAGAATAGCTGCCAACCATCAACCGATTGGTTGACCCATAGAAAATTCGCGGTTTCCTTGTACTACAAAGAGAAATTGACATAAAGTACAACTTGTTGACTAATCAAGAGCAGTGAGCATCCTCAGATGCGGCCAGTTGAGGCGACGAACCGGCATTTGAGAATGCCTTCCTCCTCATTGCAGAGCGAAGTCTCGTTGTAGTACTCGTCATTGGAAAAAAGATGAACTCTTCGTTTTCATTTGCGTACCAGGCGCAATTTTAATTGTACGGTGGCTGGATGATGGCATAAAATAGGAAGATGAACATATCTGGGGTTTTGGATGCCTGAAATAAAGCTTCTGGCGTCATATTCCTGATCCCACACTTGAATGAGGAAATAATGCAATTTACACAATTTGGCGAGAAGTTTACGGCCGTTTCCGGGATTTTGCAGTTGATGGATGATTTGGGCAATGCGATGGCCGGCGGCGGCGATATGATTATGTTAGGCGGCGGCAATCCGAGCCATATCCCCGCCGTGCAGACCCGTTTTCGCGAGCGCATGGCTCAAATTTTGGCCAACGAGAATGAATTTGAACGGCTAATTGGCAATTATGATCCGCCGCAGGGTTATCCCGAATTTAATACGGCCGTTGCGGATTTATTACGCAATACCTATGGCTGGGACGTCAGCGCAAAAAATGTGGCCCTGACCAACGGCAGCCAGACCGCTTTTTTCTACCTTTTTAATATGCTGGCGGGCAAATTTCCTGACGGATCATTTAAAAAAATCTTGCTGCCCCTGGCGCCGGAATACATTGGCTATGTCGACGCCGGAATCGCCGACGATATTTTTGTGGCCAACAAGCCGCAGTTTGAGTTTATTGACGACCACACCTTTAAGTATCATATCAATTTTGACGCATTGACAATTGATGAGGATATCAGCGCCATTTGTGTTTCACGCCCGACCAATCCCACGGGCAATGTGCTGACCAACGAGGAGATTGAAAAGCTGCGCCTGCTTGCGCGCCAGCACGATATTCCCCTGATCATTGACAATGCATATGGCGCCCCTTTCCCGAGCATTATTTTTAATGACGTGACGCCGGTGTGGGATGAAAATATTGTGCTGTGCCTGAGTCTGTCCAAGCTGGGCCTGCCGGGCGCGCGCACCGGGATTGTGATTGCCAATGAGGAAATTGCAACGGCCGTTGGGCGGATGAATGCGGTAGTCAGCCTGGCGCCGGTCAGTTTTGGGGCCGGCATGGCGCTTGACATGGTGCGCAGCGGCGAGATTTTGCAGATCAGCCAGGATTTGATCCGGCCCTATTACCAGGAGCGTGCGGAAACGGCCGTTGAGTGGGTGTGGGAGGCGTTAACCGGAACTGATTTTTATATTCATAAACCGGAAGGCGCTTTTTTCTTCTGGCTCTGGTTCAAAGATTTGCCCATTTCCAGTGCGGAACTGTACGAGCGTTTGAAAAAGCGCGGCGTGTTGATTGTGCCGGGCCATTATTTCTATCCTGGTTTGCAAGAAAAATGGAACCACAAACATGAATGCATTCGCATGAACTATACGCAGGAAGAGTGGAAAGTGCGCGAAGGCATCCGCATCATCGGGGAAGAAGTAAAGCGCGCCTACTTGAACTGAAAGGGATATTTTTATGCTTAAGCGTTGGTATGTATGGTTGTTGATTGTTCTGGGAGTTATTCTTTTCGCTTTTGGACTGCTGCGCTTTCTGGTGGCTCGTATCAGCATTGAGCCGGAGCGGGTTGTTGCGAGTGGGGTGGAAAACGGCCGTTTAGCTCCCTGTCCTGAAACGCCCAATTGTGTTTCCTCCCGCGACACGGATGATCTGCATGGTATGGAACCGATCCCCTTTTCCGGTGAAACGGCCGTGGCGCAGGCGGCAATGGTAGAATTACTGCAAAATACGCCCAATGTTACGCTGAGCAGCGTAGAACCGGATTATATTCAGGCTGAATTCCGCTCACCCGTGTGGCAGTTTGTCGACGATGTCGAATTTCAATTTGACGCCAACGCCAGCGTTATCCATTTCCGCTCAGCCTCGCGCCTGGGTTATGGCGACCTGAACGCTAACCGAAAGCGGATGGCGGCAATCCAGGCGCAGTTTTTGCAGTAATATACTTGAGCTTGCGTTACAGATATGCAAAGAGGGTGTGTTGGTAAACGGCCGTGTTAGGTAATCGGCAACAATATTTCAAAATTAGAATTGCTCTGGACGTTGCCGATTCCTCAAGGAAACCGCAGTTCAAGTCCTATGGGATTTCCGACCAGGGCGAGACGATGGGAGTTAAATTAGTGCTGATTGACGCACATAATACCCTATCGCATCGCCCCTGGCGGACGTCGTTTAATGCACCTCAAACGGCGTGTAATCCATCTCAAACGCTTCTGCTACCGCCGCATATGTCAAATTGCCTTGGTAGGTATTCATCCCTTTCGCAAAACCGGGATCGCCTGCCATTGATGCTTCCACACCCCGGTTCGCCAACCGCACCACATAGGGCAGGGTGGCGTTGCTGAGCGCCAGCGTGCTGGTGCGCGGTACAGCCCCCGGCATATTGGCGACGCCATAATGCACGACGCCGTCAATGATATAAGTCGGGTTGGAGTGGGTGGTCGCGTGAATGGTTTCGATGCAGCCGCCCTGATCGACCGCCACATCAGCCAAAACGCTGCCGTCGCGCATGTTGCTGACCATTTCGCGCGTCACCAGTTTGGGAGCGCGCGCCCCTTTGATCAAAACTGCGCCAACAACCAGATCAGCGCGTTCGACGGCTTCGGCAATGTTGTAGGAGTTGGAGGCAATGGTTGTGAGACGGCCGTGCAGCACATGCTCCAAAAAGCGCAGGCGGTCCAGGTTGGTGTCGAGAATGGTGACGTTGGCGTCCATACCCAGCGCGATATGGGCGGCATTGGTGCCGACAACCCCGCCGCCGATGATAACTACGTTTGCGCCCGGTACGCCGGCCACGCCGCCCAGCAGCATGCCGCGGCCGAAATGCGGCCGTTCCAGATAGTGGGCGCCTACCTGGATTGCCATACGACCGGCGACTTCACTCATGGGGGTTAACAACGGCAGGCTGCCATCGGTTGCTTCAACCGTCTCATAGGCAATACCGGTTACGCCTGAAGTGACCATGCGTTTGGTCAGCGCTTCCTCGGCTGCCAGGTGCAGGTAGGTAAAGAGAACGAGATCAGACCGTAAAAAATCATACTCTACGGCGATTGGTTCTTTGACTTTGACGACCATTTCGGCGCTCCAGGCGTCGGCGGCAGTAGGAACAATTTGGGCGCCAACGGCGACATATTGATCATCGGTAAAGCGGCTGCCTTCACCTGCTTTTGTTTCCACAAGGACCGCATGCCCGCGATCAATGAGCTGCTTGACGCCGGCCGGCGTCATTGCCACACGGTATTCGTTGTCCTTGATTTCTTTGGGAACACCAATTAACATGTTGTAAAAAACTCCTTTCAATGAATTTAGTGGGTGCGGAATTTTACCTGAAAGCATGCCAACTGTCTGTTATTTGATTGCATCTGTATGAGCGGTGTTTTTTTCTGTGCAAAATATTGTTAGACTATAAACGCGTTTGTGGTAAACGGCCGTTTGCAAACTACCCTTTCTGACTATAACGCCCAACGGTCAAATGCTAGCGCAACCATCTCATTTTCCGGAGGAATCACGACAATGTCTCTCTTTCGCGATAAACCCGTATGGCAAAATCCTTTCTATACACGCGGCGAAGAAATTGCCAACAGCATCACCCATGGCGTTGGCGTCGCCCTGGCGGTGGCCGGTTTGTCGGCATTGGTTTTGCTCGCAGTCATCTACGGGGACGTATGGCGCGTCGTCAGCTTTAGCATTTATGGCGGTAGTTTAATCATTCTTTACCTGGCATCGACGCTTTATCACGCCGTTCAACATCAAAAAACAAAAGAGATTTTGCGAGTATTCGACCATGCCGCCATTTATGTACTCATAGCAGGCACGTATACGCCCTTCCTCATGATAAGTATCCGCGGCGCGTTAGGCTGGACGCTTTTGGTTTTTGTGTGGGGATTGGCGCTGCTGGGTATTGCCTGGAAAATTTTCTTCATCGGCCGTCTGGAGGTACTGGCAACCATTGTCTACATTCTCATGGGCTGGATGTGTGTTTTCATTTTCAAGGAGATGGTGTTGAATGTACCGCCGCCAGGCGTGGCTTTTTTGTTTGCAGGCGGTATCGTGTACACATTGGGCGTCATTTTTTATGCCTGGAACAAGCTTCCTTATAATCATGCTATCTGGCATTTATTTGTGCTGGGCGGCAGCGTCTTTCATTTTTGCGCCATTGTGACGCTGGTGTGGGCGTAGAAATTGTGGGGTTTCTTGAAAGATTGGTAACCATACAGCTAGACCTATCAGGCTTAACCAAGAAACAATTGTCCTTGAGGGCAAAACCTGACGTTCTTTCGGGTACCTGAATAGTCAATAAAAGGATACACAAATGGATATTTATGTTAAACAAGGCAGTATTCAAGCAAGTACGGCCGATACCATCATCGTCAATTTATTTTGCGATGTTTCTACACCGGCCGGTGCAACGGGCGCTGTTGATAAAGCGCTGGAAGGCGCTATCGGCGAACTGATTGCTAATGGAGATTTGACCGGAAAAGCGGGTGAAGTAGGCGTTGTCTATCCGCGTGGGTTGATCGAAGCGAAGCGCGTGCTTGTGGTTGGCCTGGGCAAGCGGGAAGGTTTTGATCTGGAAGGCGTGCGCCGCGCGGCTGCTGTCGGTATTAAACGGGCGCGGGATTTGAACGCTAAAAATGTGGCCACGATTGTCCATGGGGCCGGCATTGCCGGGCTGCCAGTTGCAGACGCAGCGCAGGCAACGACCGAAGCCTCTTTACTGGCGCTCTATCGTTTTGATGCGGATAAACAGTCGGATGATCCGGCGAATGTGGTGGAATCGTTGACAATTGTCGAGTTTGATGGGGCTAAGACAGCGGAAATTGAACAGGGCGTCGGTGTGGGAACGGCCGTCGCCGCCGGAGCAGCCCTCGCGCGCGACCTTGTCAACATGCCGCCAAACGTCGCCACGCCCACAAAGCTGGCTGCGGCTGCCCGGGAAATTGCCGACGAATTTGGCCTGTCCATCACCGTTGGCGGCCGAAAATGGGCGCGCAAACGGGGCATGGGCGCATTCCTGGCAGTCGCCAAAGGCGCGGGTGAAAAACCAAAATTTATCGTACTTGAGCACAATGGCGCGCGCGAAGACCTGGACACGATTGTGTTGGTGGGCAAAGGCATTACCTTTGATACCGGCGGTATTTCCATCAAACCCAGCGCCAACATGGGCCTGATGAAATCTGACATGGGCGGCGCCGCGGCGGTATTGGGCGCCATGAAAACAGTTGCCAGCTTGGATTTACCTTTGCGCATCATCGGTATTACTCCGGCGACCGAGAATATGCCCGACGCCAATGCCTACCACCCGGCAGATGTGATCAAGGCCAGCAATGGTAAAACGATTGAAATAATCAGCACCGATGCGGAAGGGCGCATGATTTTGGCGGATGCGCTGGTATATGCCCGCCAGTTTAATCCCAAAGCTGTTATTGATCTCGCAACCCTGACAGGCTCCTGTGTGATCGCTCTGGGGGAAGGCGTCGCTGCCGGACTCTTCAGCACAGACACAAATTTAACCGACCAATTGGTGCAGGCGGGACAAGCGACTCAAGAGCGCGTCTGGCCTCTGCCTTTGTGGGATGATTACAAAGAAGCCATCAAATCTGATGTAGCGGATATGAAAAACAGCGGCGGCCGTTTTGGCGGCGTGGGCACGTCGGCTATATTTTTGAAGCAGTTTACCGATTACACCTGGGCGCATCTCGATATTGCCAGCATGGCGTTTAGCGCCAAAGACACAGCGTATGTTTCCCGGGGGGGCACCGGATATGGCGTGCGGCTTTTGGTTGAATTCCTGCGCAGTTTGTAACTGTCTCGACTGCGCCAGCAACAAGGAATAGCGTCAACAGAGCCTAATCGTCTGTGATATATGACACATATTTTTTTGTGTGTATAATTTTTCAAGAATTTAGGTAAGCTCAGGTAAACCGCAGAAAATTCTTGAAAATAAGATGATTTAGAAATCTGCGGTTTCCTCGACTCGAGGAATCGGCAGATTTTCCATAACCTTTATTTTTGATTACTTTCTGCCAATTACCTAATATTACAACGAGACTTCGAAGTGAATCCTCCCGGAGGCTCAACATTTAGGCAAAGGTGGTCGCTAAAAAGGTTGATTTTAGCTGCTTGAGTAGCCTCCGGGAGGTTGTTGTCAGTAACATTATGTCAAAATCTCGTTGTAGTACTAAAATTTAAGGAGAAAGCGCATGTCATTACCAGATCCCCCGCTCACCCTTGGCGTCGAAGAAGAATATCAGATTATCGATCCAGTCACTCGTGACTTGTTTGCCTATATTTCAGAGTTTCTGACCAAAGATGAAGCGCGCGCCCGGCGGCTTGATTTGAAACCGGAATTTATGCAGTCTCAGGTTGAAGTCGGCACGCAAGTCTGCACGGACGTCAAACATTTGCGCCAGGAAGTAGTGCGGCTGCGGCGTGAAGTGTGTGAAATGGCCAGTGATTATGGCGTGGCTATTGCGGCGGCCTCAACACATCCATTTGCGCGCTGGCAGGATCAATCTATCACCGATGGTGAACGTTATCGCGAACTGCTGGATGATATGCAGGGGGTTGCGCGACGCTTATTGATCTTTGGTATGCATGTGCACGTTGGTTTTGGTTCCGACGATGATTCACGCGATTTGATGATTGAAGTCATGAACCAGGCGCGTTATTTTATTCCGCATTTGTTGGCATTATCGACCAGCTCGCCTTTCTGGCACGGCCGTAACACCGGCCTCAAATCTTACCGCAGCGTGGTCTTTGAAGCGATGCCGCGCACCGGCATTCCGCATTCATTTGAATCCTGGGACGAATACAAAGGATTTGAAAAGACCCTGGGAAGGGTAGGCGCGTTTGGTAAAAGCGATACATTTGCCAAAATATGGTGGGATATTCGCCCGCATCCCAAATTTGACACGCTTGAATTCCGCATTACCGACATTTGCACCACGGTGGATGAATGCATCACGATTGCGGCGCTGTTCCAGGCGATTTGCGCCAAATTGATCAAGCTGCGGCGTGAAAACCTTTCCTGGCGACGTTACCGCCACATGCATATTACCGAGAACAAATGGCGCGCGGTGCGCTATGGGATCGATGGTGATCTGGTGGATTTTGGCCGTGAAGAGGCGCGGCCGTTCAAACAATTGATGATCGAACTGCTTGAGATTCTGGATGATGTTGTCGATGGGTTAGGCAGCCGCAAAGAGGTGGAGTATATCAACACCATCCTGGAAAAAGGAACCAGCGCCGATCGCCAACTGGCTGTTTATTACGCCAACGGCGGCGACGAAAATAATGAAGAGGCGCTTAAAGCGGTTGTCGATCATCTGGTCAAGGAAACCAAAATAGGGTTGTAAATCCTTTCAGGTCTGAAATTTACAAGTTTAAACAGATTTTGACATGCATGACACAAATGGCGCGAACTAAAATTATCTTGATTCGTGCGGATGCATGAGATTTGTGTCAGAAATATTTTGTGCGAACAACAAATTTGTTGAACCTAACGGCGGTATTTGAAATTGCCGCCTACAATTGTGGCAGCGATTTTTACATCCAATAACTCATCGGCGGGAATAACAAAAATATCCTGGTCGAAAATTGTAAAGTCAGCCAGTTTGCCGGCTGTTGTCGAGCCGAAAAATTGTTCTTGCCCGCCGGCAACGGCCGTTCCCCACGTAAACCCCTTGATTGTTTCTGTCATATCAATTTTTTGCTCTGGATACCAGCCGTCAGCCCCAGGTGAACCGTCCGCGCGGCGGCGCGTGACTGCGGCATGGATGCCGGGTAGGGGATCAATTTCTTCAATCGGCGCATCGGAGCCAAAAGCGAGCGCAGCGCCGCTTGCCAGCACGCTGCCGATGGCGTAACTGGTGCGCGCGCGGCTGCCCCAATTGCGATCTGCCATCAACATATCAGACGTGGCGTGGGTGGGCTGCATGGAAGCAATCACGTTTAACTCTGCCAGCCGCGGCAGATCGGACGGATGGATGATTTGTACATGCTCAATGCGATGGCGTAAGACCGGCGCCAGACCGGCGCGCTGCCGCTCTTCGCTGCGGACAATCTCATAAACGTCCAGTACGTCATGATTAGCGCGGTCGCCAATGGCATGGACGGTCAGGCTGAGTCCGTTTGCGCTGGCTTGCAGCGCATGTTGCAGCATCTCTTCTTTTTCGGTGACAACAATGCCGAGGTTATTCGGCTCATTTTCATACGGCGCCAGCATGGCGGCTGTACGCGGCCCCAGCGCGCCGTCGGCAAAAATCTTTATGCCGCCAATGCGCAGCCACTCGTCTCCAAAGCCGGAGCGCAAACCAACGCCAATGACATGGTCGAGATAACGAACCGGGATGTTTTTGACCACGCGCAGCCCCAGTTCTTCGTTTTGATGCAGACTTTGCAGCGCCTGGAAGCTGGTACGGCCGTCAAAATCATGCAGTCCGGTTAATCCCACCGACCAGCAGTAAGCCTGGGCGGCGCGCATCGCCGTGGCCACTTCTGAAACGGTTGGCCTGGGAATCTGCTCGGTAACCAGATTCATCGCGTCTTCAAAGAGAATGCCGGTAGGCTCTCCCTGGGCGTCGCGCTGAATCTGCCCGCCGGGCGGGTCAGGCGTGGCGGCGGTGATATTGGCGATTTTGAGAGCGCGTGTGTTGACCCAGGCGGCGTGGCCGCTTTTATGTTTCAGGCAAACCGGCGTGCGGGAAATGATTTGATCTAACTGCGCGGCGCTGGGAAAGGCTCGGTTTTCCCACTGCTCCTGCGACCAGCCGCGCCCTTGCAGCCATTTCTCGTTTCCCTGTGCATGCGGATCGGACTCTAACTGCCGGGCATATGCCGCGATGCGGTCTAATACCTCGGCCAACGATTGGGCATTGTCCAGATTAACGCGCAGTCGAGAGATGGCAAAGTTCTGAAAGTGGACATGCGCATCAACCAGACCGGGCGTTACACAACGGCCGTTTAAATCAATCCATTCCCCACCTGTTCCAAACAAACTTTTGATGTAGTTGTCGGTACCGACTGCGATAATTTTGCCGTCCCGGCAGGCAACGGCCGTTGCGGTGGGCTGTTGGGGGTTCATGGTATAGAAACGGCCGTTGGTTAAAATCAAGTCAGTGGTCATAATAACCTCCATTTTTACACTCTGAGCGGCTGGGCTTTATTCATCCTCACCCACGATTGCGTCATAAATGGCCTGCAGCTCCTCATCGGAATAATAATGGATGACAACTTTGCCCCCTTTGCTGCCCTTTTCGATGTTGACCCGTGTACCCAACGATTGTTCGAACTGTGTTTGCAAAGCGCTTAATTCAGGCGGCAGCGTTTTCTTTGGTTTCGGAGCTGGTTTCTTTTCCACCAGCAGATTATCGACAAGCGTAACGGTTTGGCGGCGGCTAAGATGCAGTTTCACAATTTGCCGCATCGCATTGATTTGTTTTTCGGGGGTCGGCAGGCGCAGCAGTTCGCGCGCGTGGGCGCCGCTTAACTCGCCATCCAGAACGGCTTGCTGCACCGGTTCGGGCAGATTGAGAATGCGCAGCAAATTCGCCACGGTCGAACGCCCTTTGCCAACCCGGTCGGCGACAGCCTCTTGTGTGAGCCCAAATTCATCAATAAGCTGGCGGTAGGCGACGGCTTCTTCAATCGCATTCAGGTCGGCGCGCTGAATGTTTTCAATAATTGCAAGTTCCAGCATTTCTTGCGGGGTCGTTTCTTTCACAATGACGGGTATTTCTTGGAAACCTGCCAGTTGCGCCGCGCGCCAGCGGCGTTCGCCGGCAATGAGCGTATAGCCGCCCGTTCTTGCAGTAACAATGAGCGGTTGAATCAGGCCGTGCTCACTGATAGATGCAGCTAACTCGGCCAATTTTTCAGAATCCATATGGCTGCGTGGTTGGTGCGGGTTGGGCTGGATGCTGGTAACGGGAACAACGCGTACGCCGCCGGTCTGGTCGTCGAGTTGTTTATCGCCTGGAATGAGCGCGCCAAGTCCACGTCCCAAGCCTCTTTTTTTACTCATTCCACCTGTTTCTCCTTCATAAATTGATTTTGTAAATCGATACGCGATTTACAAAATTGCGCTACAACTTTCATCCATAGTGGTGCGTCCCAGTAGATAGGTTTGTAGTACGCACTTGAGTGCGTCTGTGTGCTAAAGCCCACACGACAAACCTTTTAATTATGCAGCTGCCCGGTCGCCTTTGATTAATTCGGCTGCAAGCAGTTGATAGGCGACTGCGCCGGGCGAGTTGGGCGCGTAATGATTGATTGGCTGTCCATAGCTGGGGGCTTCACTCAGGCGCACATTGCGCGGGATGATGGTGCGAAAGACCTTTTCTTTGAAATAATTGCGCACTTCGTGAACCACCTGACGGCTGAGATTGGTACGGCCGTCATACATTGTCATCAACACGCCACGCACTGCTAGATTGGGATTGAGGTATTTTTGTACCAGTTCAACCGTATGCATCAATTGGGTCAAGCCTTCCAATGCCAGGTATTCACACTGCACCGGGATCAAAATGCCGTTGCGCGCTGCGGTGAGCGCGTTGAGGGTTAACAGGCTCAAGCTGGGGGGACAATCGATCAGGATGTAATCGTAACGGCCGTTTACTGTTTCCAAAGCTTTTTGCAAACGATATTCGCGCCCAATTGCATTGACCAGTTCAATTTCGGCCCCTGACAGCGAAGGGGTCGAAGGCAGCAAACTCAGCCCAAATTCAGACTCCGGCGCCAGAGAATCTTGTAAATCAGATTCCTGTAATAAGACCTCATACACCGAACGCTCAATCTCATACTTGTTGTAACCCAAACCGGATGTAGCATTTGCTTGCGGGTCAATGTCAATGACCAGGGTGCGCAAATGTCTGCTGGCGAGATTGGCAGCCAGATTAATCACGCTGGTGGTTTTGCCCACGCCCCCTTTTTGATTCGCAACTGCGTAAATTTTACTCATGTTGATGTAGATAATTCTGAATCGTTTGCATTTTGGCTTCCACGCCAACCGCCTGGGTTGATTGGGCCGCGATCTCATTGGCAAAACGGGCCGCTTCCCAAGGATTGCCGCCGGTCTGGAATAAACGCACCAAAAAAGCGGCGGTGAAGATGTCGCCCGCCCCGGTTAATTCCAATGCGGTAACCGCTGACGATGGGATTTGGCGCGTCTCGTCGTTAAAAAAGACTGTACACCCGTTCGCCCCTTCGGTCATGATCAATAAGCGTGACCATTGGCGGAATTGCAGCAGCATTTGCTCGTCTAATAAATCCTCTTCACTAATAATGACAGCCGCTGCCAGGGGTAAGATACGTTTGGCTGCATCCCAGCGGCGCGCATAGACGCGTCCATCTGCGCTCCAATGGCGCATCCAGCCTTGTGGGGTAAGCCCGACGATGCTGTTGCTGAATAACTGCACGATGTCAGGGTCAATTTCATCTGCAATAGGCCCTAAATGTACAATCGAAGCGCGCTGCCAGCCCGGCGGGACGTGGTCAGCGCCGAGTCTGTTGGCGACGGCATGGATGGTTTGAATGCGCCCGTCAGGCGTATAGACATTCTCAAACGTCGTCGTTTGGGGGGCAATAATACGCTCGATCTCAATATCCGGCAGTTCGGCCTGCCACATATCCTCGCGTGCTGAACTGGTGAGAACGGCCGTTTGACAGCCAAGTACCTGCGCTGTGCGACCTGAATAGGCCGCCGTTCCTCCCATTTTTAGTCCATCTGGTGTGATGTCGTAACAAACGTGGCCGACTGCCAAGTAATCAATGTGCACAATAGAATCCATTTGTGAATTCTACCTGATAGCCTTTGGTCTGCACAAATAAATATGATTGCAAAGAATGACAATCGCAGATAAGATTTCACTGTCATGAGCGATGCAGACTCAAACAAATCACGATCCAAGCCGGCGCGGCAAAAATCGGGACGCAAACCACGGCAACGGCCGTTGCTTAGTGTGCCGCAAATATTGGTGCTGGCAGGCGTTATTGCTGCGCTTTTTATTGCCCTCGACCTCAATCGCCGGGCGCAAATTGGGCGTGAAGTCCTCTTCACCGAAGCGGCAGTTAAGGAAGATGTCAGCCTTGAATTGACGCGCCAGGTTGAATTGCAAGCGACAGTTGATTTTGTCTACAGCCAGGATTATGTCGCTGCTTATGCACGCGAAGAAGCTGGTCAATTACTCCCTGGCGAACGGCGGATTGTACCCCTCATTGTTGACGCCACGCCCGTGCCTACGCCGGTCCCGTTACCGACGCCTGATCCGGCCTACATCGCCAAACCGTGGCAGGCGTGGTGGCGGTTGATGACGGATGCCCCGATGCCGGTAAAGGAACCATGATATCAACCATGCAGCATAACGAAGCCTACCCAATAATCACCCAGACAGATTTTGACCACACTGGTGCAACAGGCCCTGCTGTAACGGTAGATATTGCCGTTTTTTCATTGGTGGAGGCTGACCTCAAAGTTTTGTTGGTCAGGCGCAAATATGAACCATTTGCCAACGTTTGGGCCTTGCCGGGTGGTTTCATTGAGCTGGATGAATCATTGGAAGCGTCTGCCGCGCGCGAACTGGCCGAAGAAACCGGCGTAACCGATGTTTATATTGAGCAGCTTTATACATTTGGCCGGCCAGACCGTGATCCACGCGCGCGCGTTATTACCGTGGCCTATTTTGCGCTCGTCCCCCGTGATGTAATCGAGCATCAGGCTGGGGATGACGCTGCCGAAACGGGCTGGTTTTCGATATTTGATTTGCCGCCGCTGGCCTTCGATCATGCTGAAATCCTGGATTATGCTTTAACGCGATTGCGTTATAAATTGGAATATACTTCGGTGGGATTTGAACTCCTGCCGGATGTCTTCACTTTAACTGAACTGCAAAAAGCGTACGAAATAATCCTGGGCGAAAAGCTGGATAAACGTAATTTTCGACGTAAAATCCTGAGCGCAGGCATTTTGGAGGAAATCGGCAGGAAGAAAAAATCCGGCGAGGGGCGGCCGGCTAAACTATATCAATATAAAAAAGACGCCATCGCAGAAGTGAAGACGCGCCGCTTGTTCCCTTAATTTTGACTCACCCAAATCGATTTAATTAACTCGATCCCCAACACAACCTCATCCCGCTCTACTAGCAGCCGCATAGGGCCGTTAAAAGGCGCCCGGCCAACAATTTCGAATTGGGCGCCCGGAACCAGGCCCAGGGAAGCATAATATTGAAGTTTTTCCGGTTCATGTGTTCGCACCCGGCTGATCGCGCCTTTATGACCGATACCAAGATTGATGAGACAAATGTCGTTTATAATCGGCAAGGCGCCTTCGGAATCGGGAATGGGTTCGCCATGTGGGCAGCGGGTTGGGTAGTTTGTCATCTCGGCCATACGCTCGGTTAACTCATTATTTAACCCTTTGCCTAAATCGTCGGCGTGTTCATGCGCTTCGTCCCAGGTAAAACCCATGACGTTGACCAGAAAAACTTCCAGAACGCGATGCCGGCGCAGCTCTTTTAATGCTTCCTTGCGCCCTAATTCGGTCAATTCAACGCCCTGGTAGGGAATATGTTTCACATAGCCAACGCTTTTTAGACGCTTCAACATACGCGGCACGGCCGGAGCTGAGACATTAAGTCTTTCTGCCAGGCTGGTTGTGCTAACGGTTGGATTGTCTTCCTGAAGCCGATATATTTCGGCCAGATATTCGCGCATGGCAACGCTTGGTTGCATAGTGCTGATCTCCTTCGCCATTGTTGTCAGTTTAACTCATTCAACATCTTCATGCCAGAATCTTTAGTACACGGTTGCAAATCAAAACGCTAAAGTGAAAAAACTTTGAAACCAAGTGTTTTTTGACAGGAATAACTCGTGGTTTCTAGCTAATTTCACTTTAAGTTAATAACAAACGTTTAGTTAGGCAGTTTTCTGATTGCCAGACATTCTTCATGAGAACCAGGTTATCCAATTACAAAATCAGCGTGCTGGCTTGTATACTAGGAACTGTCAATAGCAGGCGCCGAGTGTGTCTGATTATCAAACATAATTATTGGCGCCTTTCTAAAGGGGCGCTGGTTTAAAACAAGCAGGTTTTGATAATAAATGACCTGCCATTCAGGAGAGTGTCACATGAGTGAAATGACCCAGGAATTACCAATTAGTGCAGATTTGTTGGAAATTTTGCGTGATCCTAAGGCCGTACAGGAGCCAGAAAAGTATGGCTCCGATCCGGGCAAACTGGAATTGGCGCATGGTAGCTGGCTGGTTTCTGAAGATACCGGATATAAATATCCTATCAAAGACGGCATTCCGGTGATGTTAATTGAAGAAGGGGCGCGCTGGAAGGATACGCCGGTTGAAGAACTGCCTGTGCCGCCGGAAACGGCCGTTCCCCCTATCGGCGCGTTGCAATCAGCAGATACTTTTATGCCTGAGGGTGACGGCGGCGGCAGTCCAACCATTTATTTTGTACTTGCCGGCGTTTTGACTTTGGTATCCGGTCTTGTTATTTGGAAACTGCTGTCGCGGAAAAAAGCGTAAGGTATTTTCAAACCACTTTTAGAAAAATCGCATACGATAACGAGGGTGTCTTGCTTCCAGGACACCCTTTTTTGATTGTAACTATACAGCTAGACCGGTCAGGTTTACCCGAGAAACAATTGTCCTTAGGAATGGCACTTATTTAGTTTGTAGTAACGGCTTTAGCCGTCCAGAAAACCGCTAAAGCGGTTATTATAAACGGGCACATTATTTAATTCTCGTTCCTTAAGGGCAAAAAATGACAGGCCTCTCGGGTACCTTAATAGTTACTTTTGATTTATGTTCCTCGTAAGCAGCGCCGTAACTTTAGGATGCTAAATATGATCCTGAATCATCATGTTTGTAAAGAGGTGATATTTTTGTCTGGGGAAGGCGCTCTGGCGCGTGAGGCTGACATCAAAACCGAAAATACTGCTAAAACCGGCGGCCGGCTGCGCGAACCGGCTATTGCGGCGTTGTTTGCTGTTCTTGTGGGTTTGTTTTTTGGGCTGTCCTATGGAGTTGGCAACCAAAACACGTATTTGCTGCAAGGACTGCGATTAGCCGATCCCGATTTCTTACGCGTTGATTGGTTAGCAAGCCAGACCTATTTTTACCATCCCACTTTTTCCCAGATTGTGCGTTTTTTAACCAGTTTTGGCGCGCCGGAATGGAATTTTGCGCTGGCAAATACCCTAGTCATCACGATTGCGCTGTTGGGCATTTATTTTCTAACTGTTGCAATTAATAAGCGGGATGCGCTGGCGATTACTTTGCTGCTGTATTTATTTGTGCTGGCGGAGCGCACGATGAGCATTGGCGTGAGCCATATTTTTGACCTGGTCCTGCAGCCGGCGACGCTGGCGGGCGCGGCGCTTGTCCTGGCGATGGCGGCTTTCTTAAACGGCCGTTTCTGGCTTTCCGGTTTGTTTTTGGGGCTGAGCGGTTTTGCCCACGTCAACTATTTGCTGCTGGGTATTTTGATTTTCGGTTTTGCACATTTATTGCTCGGTTTTGCAAGCTTGCCGGGTCGATTATTCAAACAGTTTGCGCTTAGCTTGTTGGCGCTGGCCTTTTTTATGCCCCATCTCATAACCGTGACATTTTCCGAAAATGCTGAATTCGCACGATTGATCTATACCCAAATTAGATCGCCTCATCATCATGTGCCCGCCGCCTACAAATACAGCTTTATCCCCTTCATTGGCTGGCACTTAATCGCGCTCGCCTTTTGGCCGCTGCTCAGCGAGAATCAGGCATTGAGAAATCGGCTGGCTGCACTGTATGTCGTCCTGCTTGGTTTGATTGCTGCGGCGACGTTTTTGACAACGGCCGTTTTCATTCCCGCCGTCTCCCAAATGTTCTTTGCCCGTGTCGCGCCGTACTCAGTTCTATTGGCGCAGATCGTGATCGCCTGCCGCTTGATCCCCATGCTGCGTTCTCAAGCGCAGACGCGCGCGTGGGCGCAAAGCTACTGGCGTCCGCTCGTGGCGCTGGCCGGTTTGGGCTTATGGGCCGGCAGCAAAATATTGTGGCCCAACAGACAAATGAGCATCAATCTCACCATCGCGGTTGTCTTGACGCTGTTCCTGCTGCTCAATCTGGTGGTTTCACCCGGCTCCAAACTGAAACAGCGACGCATTCGTGTGCCTGCTTATGCGCTGCCGCTGCTGCTGCTCATTGTGGGCCTGATAATCCAAATCAAACCGTGGTATGAACGCTCCACGCTCTTGAATGATTTTCCCGGCCCTGAGCAGCAGGCGTTATATGATTGGGCGCAAACGACCGATGAAGAAGCGTTAATTTTGACCCCGCCAGATATGGCTGAATTTCGGCTGCGCGGCGAGCGCGCCATTGTGGCGGATTGGAAATCAACGCCGATTTTGCCGAATGAACTGGTCGAATGGTACCGGCGCATCGGCATGATGGCCGGCGATCCGAATGTGCAAAATGAGGATGATGTGATAGCCGGCTATCAAGCCATGGACGCCAGCCGTTTGAATGCGTTGGATGCGGAATTTCAACTCGATTATGCTGTATTCCAGCAGCCAATGCGCGCGAATACCTTTCCACAGCCGGTTGTTTTTGAGAATGAGACCTTTATTGTGTTTGATCTGCGGAACGGCGGTTAGTTATGTCAATACGCGGCGCTTCGCTTGATCAACAGAGAACATTCCTGGGTTTGAAAACGGGTTGGCTGGTTGATCTGTTGATGGTTCTATTTTTGATCGGGTTTGTGGTTTTGTTTGCGGAAACGGCCGTAAACTTTGCCATCCAGCCCTACGAAGACGCCGCCATGCTGATGCGCTACGCCACGCATGTCGCCCAGGGCGAGGGGATCGTTTGGAACATCGGTGAAGCGCCCGTTGACGGCGCCACAGACTTCCTTTTTATGATGGGCGTTGCTTTGGGCGTGAAGGCCGGCTTTGCAGTTGAAACAGTTACGCGTGGTTTGGGTTTGGGCGCGCATCTATTGACCGTCATCCTGATCTATGTGGCCTTGCGCCGCTTTTACCTGGCTCCGGTTCTGATCGCCCTGATTTCGGCCCTGTATTTGGCGGTGGGGCCGGGCTTGTATCTGACGGCCGCTTTCTTTGGCACGCCTGTATTTGCGCTGCTGGCTGCATTAACCTGGTGCGCAGCTATCAGCGTTACCCGGCGCGGCGCAAAGTGGCTGCCGGCGCTGCTGTTTGCATTTTGTGGTTTGATTATGGGTCTCATTCGGCCCGAAGGCGTTTTTCTGGCCGGGCTTATGCTGCTGTCAATTATTTATAAATTGGGCTGGCGGCGATCGCGACCGGCAATTGTGACTTTTGTTCTGGTTTTTACCATTCTGGGTGGGGCCTATTTTATATGGCGCTGGAATTATTTTGGCTATCCATTGCCCAACCCCTTTTATAAGAAAGGCGGCGGCCTCATTTACACGGAAAGCTTGAGGGAGTCGCTTGAAAATGTATTCCGTCTGGCGCTGCCTTTCTGGTTGACCTATCTATTGGCGCTGCGTTCCCGTGAAACAACGCGAGAGGCGATTTTTTCGCTGATTCCCATTGTTGGCTTCGCAAGCGCCTTTCTCCTGTTATCAAATGAAATGAATTTTGGCGCCCGTTTCCAATACGGGCTGCTGCCGATTATTTTGTTGTCCTGGTGGCCGTTGTTAGAGACTTTACCGCAGGATTTACGCTTGCCGGCCTGGCGCTCATTTCCTCTGCGCCTGCAGGTGACGCTGCTTCTGTTTGGCGGCGCGCTGCTGGCGGGCGTATTGGGTTATCAGTATCAGCGCAGCAAACAAATCAGCTATGGGGTCGACGGCCGTTTCCAGGTAGCCCAAAACCTGCGCGCATTTCAAGAGCGAGATTACACCATGGTGACCAGTGAGGCGGGTTTGCTGCCGCTCTATTCCGGCTGGCGCGCAGTCGATGCCTGGGGCTTAAACGATCAATGGATTGCCCACAATGGCGCCATAACCGCTGAATATTTGGAACGCACCAATCCCGAGCTGATTGTGATGCATGCCAAATTCTCCCCTCTGGTTGCGGTGGAAACGGGCAAAGGACGCGGCCTGGGAGATGAATGGTATGAGATGACGGTTACTCTGAACGAATACGCCCTGGCGCATGATTATATTTTGGCGGCCGCGTATGGCGAGAAACCCAGCGACGCCCATTTGTATTACGTCCGCCCTGATTTTGCCGACAGTGCGGCCCTTGTTGACGCGATTCAGGTTGAAACGTATGCCTGGTTCAGAAACGGCCGTACTGCCTTTGATTTTGCCCGTGTCGCCCCATGATAAATGTGACGCGTTACCTGTACCGCCGCGAAATCAAGCTTGAAACCATCCTGACGGGACTGCTGCTGGGTGGGTTGAGCCTGCTGCTAATCCTGGAAATGGTTTTTTCTTTAGGCTGGCGTATGGAACACGACACGCCCAACCTGCATTACGTCGCTTTTCTCATTGACCGCTTTGATATGGCGCCCTACCGGGATATTTTTGAAACCAATATGCCCGGCGTTTACCTTTTTCATCTCACCATCGGCAAACTATTTGGCTATGGCGACCTGGCGTTTCGTTGGGTTGATGTGATCTGGCTGCTGGCGCTACTGGCAGTGACCGCATGCATTTTGTGGCGTTTTGGTAAACGCGTGGCGTGGGCCGGCGCCGTGCTGTTTGGGTTAAGCTATTTGCAGTTTGGCCCTTCCATGAGTTTGCAGCGGGATTATGTGGGTCTTTTGCCGGCGGCGACGGCCGTTCTCATCGCGCTCTCTTCCCGGTTGACCAACAAAAAAATTGCCTATTTTCTGGTAGGGTTCTTTTTCGGATTGGCGGCCGCTTTGAAACCACACCTTGCTTTGGGACTGCCTGTCGTGCTGCTTTTTCTGCTGATTGAAAATGTTCAGGCAGCTAACCAACCGAACCGTAAAACATGGCTTCTCCTGGCGTTTAAAATTACTTTGCTGGCATTGGCCGGCTTTCTCATTCCGCTTGCCGTTACGCTAATTTGGGTATGGCGACAGGGCGTTTGGGCGGACTTCGTTGACCTGTTTTCTAATTACCTGCCCCTCTATTTGCAGCTTGACGGCCAACACCAAATTGTGGTTGGTTTTGCGCGTTTTTCTTATCTGCTGCGGAAATACAAAACACTGGGCGGCTTTGCGCTCTGGTTGACGCCGGCTGCATTAGGCGTTTACCTGGTTCTGTTCAAAGCAAATCTGGGCGCGCGCAGCCGGCGCGCCGCCTGGATGCTGGCGGCGCTGACCGGCGTCTACAGCCTTTATCCGATTTTTTCCGGCCAGTTTTTTGATTACCATTGGCTGCCTTTCCTTTATTTTGTGGTTGGATTGGCTGCTTTGGTCCTGGTTCCATTGTCGCCATCCACAGCGTGGGCCGAACGTTTATTCCCATTGTTTATTTTGATTGTGACGCTGTTTTTTATGGTGCAAACGGCCCCCAATTTGCGAAAGCAGTTGTTGGGCAAACCACCGCCGCCTCCCAAAGATGGGCTGGTAGATGAAATTGCGGCGGCTCTGCGCGCCGCCGGCGCGGAACCGGGCGACGCCGTGCAGCCGCTGGATTGGACCGGCGGGACGATGCAGGCGATGCTGCTGACTGAAGCCAAACTGGCGACGCCGTTTATCTACGATTATTATTTTTACCATCACCCCTCGGAACCGGTTATTCAGGAACTGCGCCGGCAGTTTATGAGTGCATTGGCGTCCGAGCCGCCGCCATTTATGATCGAAAATGAGGAGAAGGCGCGCGTCTCAGGGCCGGGTACGACCAGTGAATTCCCGGAACTGCGTCAATTTATAGCGCAAAATTACGAAGTTGTTGTGTCAACAGAGAAGTTTAAGATATTCGCCCGTCGTTAGTGAACGGGTAAAATTGGCTCAAGTAGGCGCAGGTCTCAGACCTGCGCCTATCAAATCTCAATTGATTGTGAAAAGGCAGGAAAACTTCAATGCATACAAAAAAACCGCTGCTTTTGGCCCTGGTTGTCACTGGATTAATTCTCACGCTTTTGGCGGTGCGTGATTGGTCGCGACAAACGGCCGTTGCCGCTGCTAATCCGACCCTCCAGCAGGATTCGAACCCGGAAAGCGAAACGTTGGAAACGGCCGTTTCTGACCTGCCCGCCAACTGTCGCTACGGAATCGCCACGGTCAAGAATCCCTGGGGATTTGAATGGTTCCCACAGTTTGGATTTGGCTGGTTTGTTAATTTTAATGTTTCACCCAATGGCGCGCCTGCCAACCACGCCGAATTTATGCATACCGTCCGGCTTAATCGGGAAGTAAATGATGTCTGGTATCCTGTCTGGCCGCCGCTCACCGATGCCGGCTTAGGCGCTTATCTCGACGCTAATCCGGGCGCTGCATGGCTGGTAGGCAACGAAATGGAGGTTGATTGGTGGAGCGGCGATCGTCTTTATCCAAATGAGTTCGCCAGCTACTACCACGATGTGTATCAATATATCAAACAGCGCGATCCGTCGGCGCAGGTCGGGATTGGCGGCATGTCGATGGCGACGCCGGGACGCATTCAATACCTGGACATTGCCTGGGATACATACCTGAATGAATATGGCGTTCCGATGCCGGTGGACATTTGGAATGTACACCTATACATTTTGTCGGAGTGGAAACATTTTGGAGATAATCAGGGCGATGGCCGTGTTGCTTTGGGTACCGATCCGGCCATTGCCAAACGGGCGCCAAACGGCCCTGCGGCGACCGAATGCCCGAAGGAAGATGTCTATTGCCGTGCGGAACATGACAGCATGACAATCTTTAACCAACAGGTTGTCGGGCTGCGCACCTGGATGAAAGCGCACGGCCAGCAAAACAAGCCCCTCATCGTCTCGGAATTTTCACAGTTATACCAGCCCTCTACCACGGATGAATTTGGCAACAAATTCCCGGCCAGCCGCGTCAATGCTTTTATGGAAGCCGCCTTTGATTACCTGGAGACGACCAAAGATCCTAATTTGGGGTATCCGCAAGATGAAAACCGGCTGGTGCAGCAGTGGCTTTGGTATCCATTGGTTACAGATCCGGGCTGGTCAGGCTATTCCAGTAATTTATTAAAGGACAATTACGCCAGCTATACCCCCGGCGATTTGGGCGCGCTCAACACCGTCGGTCAAAAAATGCGCAGTGAAGTGCTGGCGCGGGCCACAACGGTCAATTTGAAAGCAGGTACGGCCGCTTCTGTTGCAGCCAGCGGCGGCAGCGCAACGTTGAAAGTCGGTTTTCGCAATAATGGCAATACGTATATCGGCCAGCCTTTTCAGGTGACATTTTATGCAGATTCGGCGCTCACACAGGTTATCGGCGCGACGACTGTGAATCCTGTGATCAATGGCTGCCACTGGCATCACGATACCCACTCGGCGACGGCCGTCTGGTCGGGCCTTAGTTCCGGCGTATATCCATATTGGGCCAAAATCGACAGCGGTAACCAGATTGGCGAATCCAACGAGGGGGATAATGTGGTCAGCGGATTGGTTTTTGTTAATACCGCAGCTACGCCTCCGCCGACGCCAACGCAACCGCCCGGCGATTTTGAGCCGCCTGTGGTGAACTGGCTGCAGCCGGTTGGCAACGAAACCGCCTATGCTGTCACGGGTGCAGAGACGGTGCAGCTTGCTGCTGAAGCGAGTGATAATATGGGTGTTGAACGGGTGCGGTTTTATCGCTGGGATGTGGTAAACGCGCAGTGGGTGGACATCGCAGAGGTTTTTATGCCCCCATACACGGCGAATTTGAACACGGCCGTTCTCCCCGACGGTTGGAACCAGATAAACGCGCGCGCTTATGATATTTCCGGCAAAGCGTCGGAACCGCGTCATATCTGGCTGGTTAAGAATGAAACGCCGCCCGCTGCGACTGCAACGCCAACGGCCGTTCCTACTGAAACGAATACGCCTTTCCCCACGCCAACCGCTTCACCCACGCTCACTCAGACGCCGCAGCCGGGCAGCAAACCGGCGCTCAGCCTGCCTGACCAGCT
Source organism: uncultured Chloroflexia bacterium (assembly GCA_963701435.1). Taxonomy (GTDB): domain Bacteria; phylum Chloroflexota; class Anaerolineae; order Promineifilales; family Promineifilaceae; genus JAACFF01. The sequence goes on from CAVPAL010000017.1 coordinate 299,447, forward strand.
TCCGGCCTACAGCGGACACGTGGTAGAAATGCCCGTTGCGTTTACCGGCAATGGCTTCAGCGTCACATCAGGGTTGTTCTCACTTGAGTTCGACCCTGCTTGCCTGCTCCTGAATAGTAACGACAGCAATGAAGACGGCATACCGGACGGGGTCCGGGAGAATCTACCCGCCAGTTACGCCATTTCGGTTGCGTATCAAACTGCCGGGCGGCTGGATTTTGTTTTTGCGGATACCGGCGGTTCACCCTCACAGCTCTCTGATGGCGACTTGTTTGAACTTGCGTTCGTACCGGCTTGTGATCCCGGCTCGGGTAGTGCAACGGAAACGGCCGTACAATTTGTCACCAATCCGCCGGCTGCCTTTGGCACACTTAACAATGGCAGCATAACAGGTGAGACAAACGATGGCTCAGTATTAATTCTGCCGCTGCATAAAATCTTTATGCCAGACGTAATGAAGCCCTAATTGAAGCCATAATTGAACAAGAATACAAAAGTCTTTAAGACTTTTGTATTCTTCCCATCTATCAAATTTCTCTTTGCCGTTGGTTTAAAAAAATTTTGGCATTATAATGAAGCTTGCTGTTGTTTGGTCGAAGTGTGTGCCAATTCATTCAAGACAGTAAACAAAATTCCAGCCAAAAAAGCATAGCATAGAGGTAAAATTGTAATGGATGGTTTTCAACCGGAAGTAAACAGGTCTTGGCGGTTGGTTTTCGCGTTAGTTTTGACAGCCGTTAGCATTCTTTTATTATTGCTGCAGCGTTCGGCGCAGGCAACGGCCGTTTCTGATTCGCGCCAGGCAGTTCTTGCCCCCCAAGTTTTGACCGATCTTCAACTCTCTCAACCGGCGGCTGAAGAAACGCTCAGTAACGGTAATGCCAACTGTCGTTATGGCATTTCCACAATCCCTAATTCCGCCACGCCGTGGATGAATACCTTTGGCGCCGGCTGGCACCTCAACTTCATTCCCAACTACACTAATTTTGACCCCGGCAACGATGCGGAATATGTCTACACATTGCGCATGCAAAACGGCAATTTTAACCCGCCGCTCAGCAGTATTACCGCTGACCTGAATGCCCATCCCGGCTCGCTCTGGCTTGTCGGCAGCGAAATTGAAGTTAACTTTCCTGAGTCCGGTGACAAAACTTACCCCGATGATTACGCCCATGCCTACCGTACAGCCTATAATTTTATAAAAGAACGCGATCCTTCTGCACAGGTTGGCATTGGTGGGATGTCGATGGCGACGCCCGGACGGCTGCAATACATGGAAAAGGTTTGGGATGAATATGTGAGCGTGTACGGGGAACCGATACCGGTGGACGTGTGGAATGTTCATATTTACATTTTTGCCGAACGCAAATGGGGCACCACACAGCCCCACCATGGCCAGATTGCGCTGGGCACCGATCCCTTGTTGGGAAAACAAAGCCCCGGCAACAGCAGCCACTGTTCGCGTGATGATGTCTACTGCATCGCCGAACATGACAGCCTGTCAATTTTTCAACAGCAAACGGTTGCCTTTCGGCAGTGGATGAAGGATCACGGGCAGCAAAATAAACCATTAATCATTTCTGAAATTGCGCTTTTATACCAGCCGAATGTAACGGATGAATTTGGCAACAATTTCTCGCCTTCACGTGTAAATAACTTTATGAATGCGGTATTTAACTACCTGGAGGGGGCTAAAAGCGCTTCATTGGGTTATCCGGCAGATGATAACCGGCTGGTGCAGCAGTGGATGTGGTTCAGCATGAATGTGCCCGCCGGCATTTCAGGACGCCCTAGCAACCTGCTTAAAGATAATTTAACCAGCTACAGTCCCGGGTCGGTAGATGCCTTAACCAGCGTTGGTACTAATTTTCGGAATTATGTTTCATCAAAAAGCATTTATGTAAACTTGCTTGCGGATCAGGTCAGCGGCGCTCAGGTAACAAGCGGCACGGCCGTATTAAACGCTGATTTTGTCAACAATGGAACCACCAATATCAAACAACCCTTCAAAGTTACATTCTACGCCAATTCCAATTTGACGGATGCGATCGGCGCGACGACGATTAACCCAACCGTCTTGGGCTGCGCCCGCAATATCTATACGGCCTCCATAAACTGGAATAACCTGCCACAGGGAACGCATAATTTCTGGGTAAAAATCGACAGTCAGGGCGCTATCGGGGAATCGAAAGAAAATGATAACGTCGCCAGCGGCAGCGTAACCATCGGTTCCGGCGGCGGCCCTACCTTTACACCCACGGCAACCCACACGCCCCCGGCGGAAAATACAAGCACGCCAACCAATACACCTTTGCCTGCCAATACCAACACGCCCACGGCCTTGCCGCCAACGACTACAAACACGCCCACGGCAACTCACACGCCCATAGCGCCCAGCGCAACACCAACCAAAACGCCGTCATCTGCGCCGACCAATACAGCAACGGCAACGAATACGGCCGTTCCCACCGCAACCAACACGCCGGGAGCCGCCAGCACGGCTACCCCAACGCGTACGCCTTCACCAATGCCCACGATTACTCCAACGCCCGACGTGATTCCCCCTGTATTGAACTGGATTGCGCCCGTTGGCAACGAAGGCGCGTATCCGGTAAGCAGCGGCGCCGTGCAGTTGCAAGTGACAGCGACGGATAATATTTCGGTATCAAGCGTACGTTTTTCACGTTGGGACGCTGCCGCCAATCAAGAAGTGATGATTAAAACTGATTATGCCGCCCCTTACCAGACGACCCTCAACGTAAGCAGTTTGAATTCAGGTTGGAACCAGGTTAACGCTGTTGCGTTTGACAGCGCCGGCAACCAATCGGAGCGCATCCACATCTGGTTGGTGCGCGAAAATCCTACGCCGACGCCAACCGCTACCTCAACGTCTACCGCTACGCCAATTCCGGACACGGTTCCCCCGGTTTTGAACTGGACGTCACCAGTGGGTAACGATGAAGTGTATGAAGCTGCGGGGGAGACAGTGCAGTTGGGGGTTTCGACAAGCGATAATGAAGGCGTTGAAAATGTTGATTTTTACCGCTGGGATGCCGGGAGCGAGCAATGGCTCTTGATTGGTCAGGATAGTAATGCGCCTTATCAGGTCTCGTTAAACACCGGCGCACTCGAATTCGGCTGGCATCAGCTCAGCGCCAGCGCCTCTGATGAGGCCGGAAACGCGTCGCCGGCAAAGTTTATCTGGATCAAGCGCAGCAATGGCGATCCGGATGTGACCATGACGCCGACTGCTCCGCCCACGCCGACAGCGACGAGTACGGCCGTTTCCACACCAACCGTGACGCCAGAACCATCCCCCACATCTGTGCTTTTGTTCACCCCAACGCCCAGCTCCACAGCGACGCCTATCCCGCCCGGCACAAAATACAAGATATACTTTCCCATATTTCCCGTAGATTAGTGCCAATTGTTGGGCGCACGCATTGATGCGCCCAACAATGCGCGCGCCCACGAGGGCTGGTTGCGCTCAAAGTTGATGATTTGCCCTAAACGTTTTATGATTTGTGCCAATACAAGTACCGAGGGAAAATATGGCACAACGTCTTACCGATAGCCGCCTGGCAAATGTAGGCGCCAGAACAATCTACCAGGCTTTTACGACCTATCAGGACCAATTCAAACAGATTACGTTCAGGGCCAAAAGCCGTTTTGAAACCCAGGATTGGACCGGTTTACAATCAGATGCGGCTCAACGGCTGGGTTTATACCGCCGGATTGTGGATCTGGTTGAGGCTGCTATTCGGGAGCTGCTGGGCGAGCGTTTGACCAATAAGCTGATGTGGGCCAGCATGAAAGCCGTGTACTCCGGCTTGATTATTGAGCATGATGAATGGGAGCTGGCGGAAACCTTTTATAATTCCGTGACCCGGCGCATATTCACCACGGTGGGTGTTGATCCACAGATTGAATTTGTCGCCTCTGATTTTGAAACGCCGCCAACGCACGCTAAAACCAGCATCTATCGCCGCTACGGCCGTTTCACCACAACGGCCGTTCTGATCGAAAACATTATCCACGACTATGAATTTGAGACGCCGTTTGCTGACCTGGCGCGAGACGCGGAGCTGGCAGCCGCCGAAATTGAAGCTGAAATGCAAAAAATTGGGGCGCTGCAAATTGTTGAGCGCGTTGAAATGGTGAAATGCGGCTTCTATCGCGGCATGGGCGCCTATCTGGTTGGCCGCATGTTCAGCGGCTCACACATGATTCCGCTGGTGCTGGCCTTGATTCAGACGGAGGATGGCATTGCTGTCGACGGCGTTTTGCTGGACGAAGACGCCGTCAGCATTTTGTTTAGCTTTGCGCGCTCTTATTTTCATGTTGAAATAGAACGGCCGTATGATCTGGTACAATTTTTACGCACAATCGTACCGCGCAAACGCGTGGCCGAACTGTACATTTCACTGGGTTACAACAAACATGGCAAAACAGAGCTTTACCGGGATTTGCTGCACCACCTCGCATATTCAGATGACAAATTTGAAATCGCCCGCGGGCAGCGCGGCATGGTGATGATTGTGTTTACCATGCCCAATTACGACATGGTTTTTAAGCTGATCAAAGATCATTTTAACTATCCCAAAGATTCCACCCGCAAGGATGTCATGGCCAAATACGACCTGGTTTACCGCCATGACCGCGCCGGAAGGTTGGTGGATGCGCAGGCGTTTGAGTATTTGCAGTTTGAGCGTGAGCGTTTCTCGGAAGCGCTGCTGGCGGAATTGTGCGAAGTCGCTTCTCATACGGTACAGGTCGAAAATGGGCATGTTATCATTAAACATGCCTACGTTGAGCGGCGTGTGATTCCACTGGATATATATGTCAGGGAAGCGGCCGAAAGCGCAGCCAGATCGGCTGTCGTGGATTATGGCCGCGCAATCAAAGACCTGGCGTTCAGCAATATATTTCCGGGCGACATGCTGTTGAAAAACTTTGGCGTAACCCGACACGGCCGTGTCGTTTTTTATGACTATGACGAATTATGCCCGTTGGTAGATTGTAAATTCCGGCGTTTGCCGCCCGCCAGCAGTTATGATGATGAACTTGCGGCTGAACCCTGGTTCCATGTTAATCAAGGTGATATTTTCCCGGAAGAGTTTGAACATTTCCTGGGAATAAGCGGCGGCTTGCGGCAGGTGTTTCTTGAATATCATAGCGATTTGTTTCACCCTGATTTTTGGCGACAAACACAGGTACGTCTGAGAGCCGGTGAGCTGGTGCATATATTTCCCTACACCCGCAACCAACGCTTCCTTGCCGGCGGGGAGCAGTGAAATTGTTAATTTTAGTAACTTTTGTGTAACTTGTTGTGTAACTCGATTAAAGTACGCTAAGGAAGGGACAGGATAATGCAATATCGTAGTTTAGGAAAATCAGGTTTGATGGTAAGCGCGCTCTCTTTTGGCGCTTGGGTTACGTTTGGCAATCAAATGGATGTGGACGTTGCCCTGGAATCAATGGCGGTGGCTTATGATGCAGGCGTCAACTTTTTTGACAATGCTGAAGTTTACGCACATGGTCAGGCTGAAATTATTATGGGGCATGCATTGCAAAAATCAGGATGGCCGCGAGATAGTTATATTGTTTCCAGCAAGGTTATGTTTGGCGCCGTAAATGATCCTAAACCAACCCAGCGTGGTCTCAGCCGCAAACATGTGTATGAGGCCTGCCATCAGGCGTTGGAACGTTTGCAGGTTGATTATCTCGACCTTTATTTCTGTCACCGGCCCGACCCCGAAACGCCAATCGAAGAGACAGTGCGCGCAATGACTGAGTTGATTAACCAGGGCAAAGTGCTCTATTGGGGCACGTCCGAATGGTCGGCGCAGCAAATTATGGAGGCTTACAGCACTGCGCGCCAATACAGCTTGATCCCGCCCACAATGGAGCAGCCCCAGTATAATATGTTCCATCGTGAGCGCTTTGAAGTGGAATACGGCCGTCTCTATGACGCCATCGGCCTGGGCGCAACGATCTGGTCCCCGCTGGCGTCCGGTATGTTAACCGGCAAATACAATGACGGAACGCCCGACGATACGCGCATCAATTTGCCCGGCTACGAGTGGCTGCGCGAAATGTTTGTGAGTGAGGAAGGGCAGCAGCGGTTGGCTAAAGTGCGTGAGCTGACTACGATTGCGGAAGAACTGGGGACAACAACGGCGCGGCTGGCAATTGCCTGGTGTTTGACGAATCCGCATGTCAGCACGGTTATTACCGGCGCTTCACGCGTTGAGCAAGTGCGTGATAATATGCAGGCGCTTGAGATTGTGCCGCAGCTTACCGACGACGTGCTGGAGAAAATCGAAACAGTTCTGGATAATAAGCCGGAACCGCTTGCGTTCCAATAGGTAGGTATCTGAACAAATGGAAACTTTACCAATAACGGGACTTCCCCGCGGCGGCGTCAGTGAATCGGTCATTGTATGCGGCGATCCGGAACGCGCCCAAAAAATTTCTGGGTATCTTGAAAGAGGGCAGTTACTGAGCCGAAACCGGGAATATAATGTTTACCAGGGGCAGTATCAGGGCGTTACGATCACGGTTTGTTCGCATGGGGTAGGCGCGCCGGGTGCGGCCATTGCTTTTGAAGAGCTTATTGCCGCCGGAGGGCGTCGTATTATTCGCGTCGGGTCCTGCGGTGGGTTTCAAAAAACCTTAAAAAGTGGCGATATGGTGATTGCCGCGGCTGCGGTGCAGCATACAGGGTATGGCCGTGAAACGGTTCCGGACGGGTATCCGGCCGTTGCCGACCTGGACGTATCCTTTGCATTGCGTGAGGCTGCAAAAAACCGAGGTATCGACTGCCCAACAGGTATTGTGCTGACGCGCGATAATTTTTATGCAGGTGTAAAAACCAACCATACGCCGAATTATGATTTGCTGGCGGAGGCAAATGTGTTGGCGGTTGAAATGGAGTGCGCCGCTTTGTTTATCATTGGCAGTTTGCGCGGGGTACAGACCGGCGCAATTTTAGCGGTTGACGGCAATGTGCTGCATGGTCCGTCGGAAAGTATGGAAACGTATCAACCACATCGCGAGATCGTGACAACGGCCGTTTCCGCCTGCATTCAAATTGCTCTTGATGCAGTTGTTATGATGGATAGCTGATCATGTCGAATAAAACGCTCACTGAAAAAAGACGCGCCATCCGACCGCTCCTCGATGAGCGCAATTCTGCCGATGCAATGGCCGCCTATTATGCTTTTTATCACGATGACAGCAAAACCCATTTGACCACAACGCCGGCGGATGCCGGCCGGGCTGACGGATATGTCGCCGTTTCGCGCACCGGAATCGATTTATTTCGTCCGCTCGTGACGCTGCGGCTGCCTGATGACCTGGATGCTGGAAAAGAGCTGATTCAGACGACTTTGCCGTCGGGAACGGCCGTTATTCTGCATGCGCCGGAACCATATTTGCCGTTATTACAAGCCTTTTTTGAGATTCAAACGGTTGAGCTTTTACAGCTATACGTTATCGACCGCAGCCGTTTTGAGCCTGTCATTAATGTATTGGTGACAGATTCCTTGGCGCCAAACGGATTGCCTCGCTTTGTCATTCGTTCTCAGTCCCAGGATAATCAGGTTGTTGCTTCCGCTTCTTTAAACTGGCAATCTGCCTATTTTGGCGACATTGCCGTTAATACAAGCGCGACGCACCGCCGCCAGGGTTGGGGGCGCAGCGTTGTTTCTGCCATGGTGAATTATTTGCTGGCAAACGGCCGTACACCGCTTTATGCGATTTCAAGAGATAATTCGCCATCACGCGAATTGGCGCAGCGTGTTGGTTTTATTTATACTGGAGTACAGCAAGTGTTCATACAGGCCATTTCAAGACCATAATCGTTGAGTTTATTGTTGTTTTTTACTAACAGGTACAAGGTTAAAAGCGGTTAGGTAATCTGCCAATTACCTAACGCCTGAGACGTTTTTTCACGTCCTTTTTATTTAAAAATCAGATCATTGGATGTAAACTGCTATATAGCTGTTTTAAGTGTTGTATTGGTATGTTAGATAAAGTATTGGACTTCAGAGCAGGAAAAGCACCATTCTTTCTCAACAATTTTAAGAATGGTGCTTTATGCCGATTAAATGGCATAAGGAAGCCAGCCAAAATTTTTAATCATCGTAACTCTAAATGTAGTGGAGGTATCATCATGCGGGAGACAGGTGTAGTTAAGTGGTTTAGTCGTTTAAAAGGTTACGGCTTCATTTATCCTGATAAGGGAGATCAAGAAATTTTCGTGCATTATTCCGCCATACGAGGCGAAGGTTACCGCAATCTTTATGAAGGCGACCGCGTGGAATTCGAAATCGTAGATCAGGGTAAAGGCCCCCAGGCACGTGAGGTTACTCCTTTAAGACATTAAGCCATCGACGTTCATCCCGATGAAACAATCAACAAAAAAGCCCGTTAACCGGGCTTTCTTGTTTTTTGCTTATTTACAACTTTTCAAGAAAAGTCTTGGCCAGAGCGCTGTTTTCACGAACGCGACTGACCAGGATATCAACTAGCCAGGGGAAGCGCAGCAGCCAGCGTTGAATAAGATAGGAACGCCGCATGCCTGACCACATTTGGTCTTGAACACGCGATTCATAGATCTTTAAATTGGCGCGGGATGTATCTCCCACGCGCAAAGCATCATCGATCGTTTCGCCGGCCAGTTGGGCAGAGATGATGGCATTGTGAATGCCGCCGCCAGTCAGGGGGTTGATGAAACCAGCAGCATCTCCCACCAAAATCGCACCATCAAAGGTGTGTTGGAGGTGTTTTTGGGAGCCGAAATTTAGCTGCCATGTGGCAATATCGCGTAGTTGCCCGCCGCGTTTAAGCCTGTTTTTGATATCCGGCATATCCAGGAACTGCTGCAGCATCTTCTTCAGGTTGCCTTTTTTGTTGCGGAAATGGTCCAGGCGCATGCCTAATCCGATGTTAGCTTGATTGTCGCCGGTGGGGAATATCCAGGCATAACCAGGCAGGATTTCCTTGTAAAGGTAAAATTCTACCTCATGTGGATATTCTTCTAAATCTTCGATATACGCCCGCAGTGCAATTGCTCGATGGTGATCGATGTGTTGATTATTTTTGGGACGTAGTGCGCGGGTTATGGCTGATGTGACGCCGTCTGCGCCGACCACTATCTGGCTCGAGATTTCTTCCACATGGTCATTGATATGGCCATTAAATTGTGCGCGCACGCCGGTAACACGGCCGTTTTCAACAATCGGCTCTTTGACAGCAGCCTGCCTGAATTCTGCGCCGGAATCAACAGCGTGTTCTTGCAGGAGCGCATCAAAGTAAATGCGTGGTGCGATATACGAACTGCTGCCGCCCGCGCCTTTGTGGAATTGGGCGACAAGGGTTTTTCCGTTGGGTGAAACCAACCGCATTTGCGACAGCGGGTACAGTTCGCCGAGTTCAACAGCCTTGTCGATTTTTGCGCCCATGCCCAGGTCTTTGAGGGTATCAAATGCACCTGCCGGGACTGCATCGCCGCATGTTTTGTCACGCGGAAATTCATTGCGATCAAGTAGAAGGACATCGTGGCCTTGCTGGGCGAGAATCATTGCGGTTGTTGAACCGGCTGGTCCGGCTCCAACAACAATGATTTCACGCTCACCTTTAGAGTCCATAATATCTGCTCTCCTTTCCTTCAAATAAAAAAATTGAGGTTTACCTACAAACCCATTTCCCGCCGAATCGTTGCGAGCAAACCACCACAGCCGTCATAGACTAACTCGTATACGAATTCAAAATTGTTCTCGTAATAGGGGTCTGGGACGTCCTGCAGGCGGGTTTCGGCGGCAAAATCCAACAGCCGATATAGGCGCGGATGTCCACCAAACATGCGCTGCAAATCTCTCAGATTGCTGCTGTCCATGGCGATCAGGTATGTATCGGCGTCTAAAGATTCTCCGCTGCGCACCTGGCGGGAACGGCCGTTATACTGAATGCCGTGTTGTTGCAAAATGCGCCGCGTTCCGGGATGAGCGCGCTCACCTGCATGCCAGGAATCTGTCCCGGCCGAATCGACCTGAATTTTGTTTGTAAGACCTGCACCATCTACCATTTTTTGAAAAATGCCTTCGGCCATCGGCGAACGACAAATATTCCCCAGGCAGACAAATAAAACTTTTATCGTCATAAGCTTGTTGTTTTTTAAGCGATTCGAGCGGGCGGAAATCGACAGACGGGAAAATCGGTCATGTATCTTCTGTTATCCGTCACACTGCTAAATTGATAATAAACAGTTAGTAAGTTGAAGTGTGCGTCAAGTTGGCCTATAAGCCGCATTCTGTTTTCGACCGCTGCAACTGCTTGCAGTCGATTGGTGATCATCCATCTGGGACTGTCATTGCTGACAGCCTCTTGCAGCCTACCCGGACGTTAAACGGAGCGAGCAGCCCCATCCGTCCTGCTTGGCCTTGCTCCCGGTGGGGTTTGCCTGTCCAGCGACATTACTGCCGCTGCCGGTGGTCTCTTACACCGCCGTTTCACCCTCGCCGAGCAGGGAAATTTCCCTGTGTTGGCAATATACCTCTCTGTTGCACTTTCCGTCGGGTTACCCCGCCCGGCCGTTAGCCGGCGCCGTGCTCTGTGGAGTGCGGACTTTCCTCAACTGCAATCTGCAGTCGCGATCACCCAGCCAACTTGACGGCCAGATCGTAACATTAATGGGGTCATGGATGCAAATTAAATCAGTTGTTCCAAAACGCGCTGTGTCAGAACGGCCGCCATCTTTGCCCGGTACGCTGCATCTCCGCGAAAATCGCCAGGGTGTGCTGCGGCTGCGGCTGCGTTTTCAGCGGCCTGCGAGATGCTTGTCTGATTGATTCCGGCGGTAAGCGGGGCTTCTGCAGACGTAAGGCGCAACGGCCGTTCCCCAATTCCCGTCGCTGCTAATCGTGGGCTGCTGTTTTGTGGCAGCCATGTTGTCACGGCCACTATAGGATAATCGGCCGGCGTTCGCGCCACGCGTTCACTTGCGCCGCGCCCACTTTGCCACGGAACTGTGATGCTGGTGATGAGTCCGGACGGCCGTTCCGCCGCCGCCAGGTACTCTGCCAGGCTGATTTGTGTTGCTTCAGGCGTGTGCAGCGTCAGGGAAGTTTCTAATACCAGCAAAGCCGCCAACAGTTCGCTGTCCGGCAGGCGGCTGGCGATCACGCCGCCCACTGTTGCTGCGTTGCGATAGGTGTTGGGACCGGCCTGTTTAATTGCGGTGTGCAAGAGCTGTGCGGGAACGGCCGTTTCAATATCAGCGACTACGTATTCAGCCAGAGCGCTGAGGCGGAGCATGGCTCCCACGTGCAGCGCCTGCTCAACGGCGTCAATATTGGCCAGACCCAAAGCCTGTAGATCGACCACACCGGCCGCTGTGACGCCGGTTTCCTGGGCCAAAAGCTGTGCGCCGCCTGCCAGCGCTACGTTGTCTGGCTGCGCCAGCAGTTGCAAAGCAGTTTCTAAACTCTCGGGACGGTAGTATGCTGCGGGTTTTTGGGGCATATGCTCTCTCCTGTTGTCATGGCCTCTAAAAAATGCTATGGTTGAGACCATCATTCATATGACTCTATTCTACTCGTAAAGTCCAAACAGGAAAGATGAGTTTTGCATGACCTTTCATGAACAGAGTTCGGCCCATTTTTTAGCCAATTTCTGGCAGAGTGACAGCGTGCGTCGCTGGCTTGCGCTGCTTGTCGTGGCAGGCATTGTATTGATTATGGGCGTTTATACCCTGAGCGAGCCGTCACATTTACATGCCAGCGCCGCGCTGGATGGGTCTGATTGGGTGGGTTATGCGTTGTGCCATCGCATTACGGAGCGTTCTTTCACGATTAATGGCCGTCAATTTCCCTTGTGCGCGCGCTGTACCGGAATGTATCTGGGCGTGATGCTTGTGCTGACGGTGGTTGCGCTTTCCGGACGCCTGCGCCGCAGCGAACTGCCCGCATTTCCCCTGGTGTTGATCTTGCTAACGTTTATTGGTTTGATGGGGATAGACGGGCTTAACTCTTACAGCCATTTTTTTCCAAACGCGCCCCATTTGTACACGCCGCGCAACTGGCTGCGTCTTGCAACCGGCATGGGAACAGGCGTGGCGATGGGTATTTTTATCCTGCCTATCCTGGCGCAAACCCTCTGGCGCAAATCAGAATATCAAGCGGTGATTGGTTCATTGCGTGAATTAGGTGGGCTGCTGCTTGTGGCCGCCATTTTGGTTTTTCTCATCTTGAGCAACCGACCGCTGTTATTATACGTAATGGCATTAGCAAGTTCAGCAGGATTGCTGTTGATTGTGCTTGCCTTGAACACGATTGTGTTGTTGGTTTTACTACGGCTTGATGCACGGGCTGAAAGATGGCGGGAAACGGCCGTTCCATTGACCATTGGTCTTTTATTGGCCATCATTGAACTCAGCGCCGTCAGCATTTTACGCTACAGTGTGACCGGAACCATGACCGGCTTTCCCGGTTTGTAATAGGAGAGTGAAATGATAGAAGCGCTTGCGGGAATTGGAACCGCTTTTGGGTTATCGGGCAGCGCGGGCCTGAACGCCTACATTCCGCTGCTGATTGTCGCCTTGGCAGCCCGTTTTCCTTTGGACGACCCGTTTATAAAACTTGCCGAACCATATAATTTGCTGGCAAACTGGTGGGTGATTGGCTTGTTAGTGATTTTACTGCTGATTGAAATGTTGGTTGACAAAATCCCGGCCGTTGATTCACTCAATGATGTCATTCAGACCATTATCCGCCCGGTTGCGGGCGCCATTTTGTTTGCAGGCAGTGCCAATGTCATCACCGACATCAGCCCCATCATTACTTTGGGCGCAGGTGTGTTGGTAGCGGGCAGCGTCCATGCGACCAAGGGCGTTGTACGCCCGGTGGTTACGGCGTCAACTGCAGGAACGGGCAATTGGATTGTCAGTTTGATTGAAGATTTCACCGCCTTTTTTATGTCACTTCTGGCTCTAATTCTTCCGGCGCTGGCAGGCATTTTTGTGATCATATTCATTGGATTGATCATCTGGTTTTTCCGGCGGCGGCGCAAAAAGAAGGGCGTGGCCTATTGACCGCCATATTTACTGGACTTCAACTTGAATCGTGAGCCATGATAGGTCATAATCATGGCTCACGTTTTTGCTAGAACAACAAATTATTGGGCGTCAGGCGGGTTGATTTTTAAAATGACTCTGCCTACGCGCTGAGTAAATTGCAACTGAGGAGAATTTATTTTGAAGATTAGCGTATCAAGTGTGATTAGATCCGGAACTGTGGCGGCGGCAGTCGCAGGATTGTTATTGCTTATTTCATTGACGCCTATCGGTGACGGGTTTATTGCGACATTGTTGCTTATTGGCATTTTAATCGTTCCTTTTGCTGCCGGCCTTTACTATGGATATCTGGCTCCGGGCCACGAAAATATGCTGCAAGCTGCTATCGGCGGCGCGTTGTCCGGTCTGTTTGGCGGTATCATTATTGGGATTGCATTCGGCTTAAATGCGTTCATGCTTGGCGCCGTTTGGACAGGCTTGTTGGGTTATTCAGTTGCAGCCAGCCTGGGCACAACGATCCTTTTTGGCGCTTTATTGGGCGCTCTTGGGGCTATTTTGGGCGCCATCGGCGGCGTGCTATGGCCTGCCATTCAGGATGGGTTTAACGATGATTCTGCAGATTCTACCTCGAGTGGAATGTGAACAAATTAATCACGAAACCTGACATATCTTGAATTTGCCGGCTTGAGAAAGGTAAACCTGGCGAGTTTATCTTTGGCGCGCTTTCAGGTGGGGAGTTGACCCTTTTGCGCCAGCATTAACAAATTTTGCAGGGCTTGTCGCCCCTGGTTGTGTTCAGCGCCAGTTAGTTCGAGGGCGTCAAACTCGTCTTGATCCAGGATGGTTGGCCGCCCCGTCGGCGTCACCCACACGTCGAGCGCCAGGTCTTCGCAGTGCACGGCCGTTTCCGTAATCTGCGCCGGCCGACAAACGTTACAATACCAGCCCTTGAGCTTTGTCGTGTCGCGATCATACACGGCAAAAATATTGTACCAGCGATTGGTATAAAAATATTCGATAAATTGATCTCCCCGTTTGAATGTGGTGTAGCCCAAGTCTAAATCATCCCGATTAAAAGCGGCTTCCAGGCGCACAAAATCCGGCCCCTGCGCGGTGACAGTCGCCGGATAGTGCCATACGAAACGGCCGTTTTCATCCAGCTTATAAACGGTAATTTGGCGCATCAATCGTGGCGTTCAGCTTTGCAAAATCGTTTGTAGACCCGTGATCTGTGCATTCAGATCGGCAAATTGTTTTTGATGGGAGGTTAGTTTTGTCTCTTCCGCGCGTACAAACCGGGTAAATGGCGCGATCGTTTCTTCAAGGCGCTGCGTGCTGCGGCGCATTTCGCGGTCAAATTGGGTGCGTAAACTGTTAACCAGCGTTTCACGTAAATCAGTCAATTTTTCGGCCAGTTCTTTCTTGGCCTTACGTTTGCGCGCCGGCAAAATAATCAGGCCTAAAGCGGCGGCGGCTACCCCTGCAAAAACACCCGTGAAGTCGAGAAAGGCGGTGTGGGCCGCCACGACCACGGCGACGCCCAGACCCACGCCGATCCCGGCCAGGCCCGTATTAATGACGGCCTGGCGCGCATTGAGGGCGATGTCCTCGGCTTCTTTTTCCTTGTCGTAGGTATCCACCGCGCGTCGCGTCGCTTTGCCAATGGAATCAATCAGGCGCTGGCGGTCGTAGGCCAGCGTGCCTTCTTGTGACCCCCCTTTGCCTACGATGCGCTCGCTGTGTTTGGCGCTGCGTTCGGTTAGATGCTCGGAAACGGCCGTCCACTGGCGTAAATCCTGTTCAACCAGCCAATCAACCAATTCATTGACGCGTTGTTCAATTAGTTCCGGCGTGTCGGCTACGACCTCTTTTTCGTAATCATATTCCATCTGTTTTGAGCGTAACAGGGAGGGAATACGCGCCAGACGCAGGCGGTCATCAAAGAAAGCCATGCCACGCTTTTCCATGTCGTACAAAATCGTGTCGATTTCGCTCAGGCGCGCCTTAAAATTGCGCTGCATATCTTCGTTGTAATACAGCATCTGGCGCTCTACATCGTCGAGCATGGCATTGTCTTCTTTGAGGATGCTCAAATCGGCAACAATATCGTTTAACTGCCGGTTAACCAGACGCTGGCCAACGCCGAGGGGATTGAGCAGCTTGAGCCGGAAACGGCCGTTATCGTCCAATGTTTCTTGAATATATGTTTCCAGAGGAGCGAACCCGCCGGCCGGATCTCTCTTTTGCGCCAGTCTGGCGGAGACCGCAAACACCACCGGCACGCTGCCGACCCATTTTTGGGCGGCGTTAAAGACAAAATCAACTACCTGCGTTACTTCTTCCGGGCTTGCTAAAATATCAACTTTGTTGATGACCAGCACAATCTTTTTGCCCCATTCTTGAATCTGGGTCAAAAAACTACGTTCACTTTCGGTGAAAGGGCGGTCGGCGGAAGTGATGAACAGCACCAGATCGCTGCGCGGGATAAATTCGGCCGTCAGGGCTTCATGTTCGCGCATGATGGCGTTGGTGCCGGGCGTGTCGACGATGCTGATTTTGCGCAGCAGTTCCACCGGCGCGGTTTGAATCCATATGCCGCGCTCGCCGGGCGTTTTTTGCGAAGCTGCCCCGTAGCGCAGCCAATAAATCTGGTCGGTAGTGGGCGTAACGCCTTCTTTTTGCAGTGGTTCACCCAGCAGCGCATTGATAAAGGCGGATTTGCCTGAGTTGAATTCGCCGGCGACGACTAATAAAAAGAGTTCATCGAGCTGATTGATAGAGTCGTTCAGGGCTTTACGGTCGGTGGGGGCGGCGGCCGTTTCCGCAAGGACTTCGCGTAGATGTCCCAGTACGTTGCGAGTTTGTTTCAGCAGTTCATTTTGCTGCACATCGAGAAGCAGTTCCATCTACACCTCTGCACGGGAGTAAGGGCGGCAAATCATTTAAATCCCGAAATAGTTTCTTGCAAGCCGTCGAAAAAGTCCGGAATATAGCTTTTTGGGCGAAGTATTCGTTTGAAATGAACCATGTTTTTGTTCAATTGACTTTTCGCGGTTTTCCTGATTCGTGGCGAAATGTGTTTTTTCCCACAAACGCCTCGTCGAACGCATTGGCGCTTGACATGCGGCAAGTATACCTAATACCATCTCTCCATAACCAGCGATATTCACGTTGACTCATATTTTGAAGAAGTATCAGCGGCTGTCGCCACTACATTGAATGAAGACCGCGTATCAAAATGGAATGTCGTCCTACAAACCTGTTTTTGCAGGCGTGATTGGGTGAATGACGTCATTTTTGGTTTGTACACACCCCGCATAAATTAATTTATGGTACCAAAAAAAGGCATGGGAAACGGCCGTTTCCCATGCCTTCAAACTCGAGAAAATTGCCGCCGATGATCTTGTTGATTCGCTATTTACGACGGCCGAAAATCAAATTAAAGATTGCCAATAAAACCACGGCGCCCAACACGGCGACCAAAAAACTGGCTATATTGAAGCCGGTTACGCCGGTGCCGCCAAAAAAGCTGACAATCCAGCCGCCGAGCGCGGCGCCAATAATGCCAACAACAATGTTCGACAGACACCCCATCTGGTCATTGCGACCGGTGATCATGCTGGCTATCCAGCCGGCAAGCGCGCCAAAAATAATCCAACTCAGAATACCCATTGTGTAACCTCCTTGTGGGTTGTGAACTGGCCCAAGTGGGCCGTTTAGATAAACCGCAGAAAATTCTTGAAAATAAGAGGAGTTAGAAATCTGCGTTTTACCGAATTTGCACCAAATTTAGCACAATCTAAATCTCTGTGCCTTCTCCGTGAATCTCCGTGTAACTTTCAATACCTGAACTGTGTAAAAATAGCATAAAATAAACGGTTGGCAAAGCGATCGATTTAGGTAAAAATCATACTTGTGCAAATATTGTACAAATACTTGACAGATTTTAATTTATCATTATAATGGATAGCATGAATACAAAAACAACAAATCCAATTCTCTTGCAATTTGCAAACATCTTTTTCTTAGTCCTGGTCCTGGTCATGAATATCGCCGCCACCAGGCTGCCGCTGGGCGGGATTACAACCGAAGAAATCTCAGATGCGCTGCCGTCCTACTTTACGCCGGCCGGCTACACATTTGCCATCTGGGGTTTGATCTATACCGCCTTAATCGCCTTCGCCATTTATCAGGCGCGGCCCGTGGAACGCAAACGGCCGTTTCTGGCGAAAATTGGCTGGCTGTTTGTGATCAGCAGCATTGCCAACAGCGCCTGGATCGCCGCCTGGCACTTTGGCTATTACACGCTGTCGGTCGGTTTGATGCTGATCTTGCTCGTTTCGCTAATCGGCATTTACCTGCGCCTCAATATCGGCCGCCGCGATGCAAGCCTTTCGTGGCAGGACAAGCTTTTCTATCAGGTTCCATTCAGCCTGTACCTGGGCTGGATTACCGTGGCAACCATCGCCAATATCGCCAGCGTCACCAACTATCTGGGCTGGAATGGGTTTGGCATTGCTGAACCGCTCTGGGCCATGATTATGATTGGAACGGCCGTTGTCGTCGCGGGACTGCTGCTGATTAACCGGCGCAACCTGGCCTATGCCGGCGTGCTGGTTTGGGCTTTGTTCGGCATCCGGGCGTCAGCAACAGAGTCGGGCGAGCCAATGTTAGCGGCCGTTGCCGTTGGCGCCGCCATAGCGATAGCAATCCTGGCGGCGCTTGGTTACTACCGGACGCGTGACAAATTACAACAGACGGAAGAGGATGTTACGGCTGTATCTCAGGCAGCGTGATCAAAAAATTTTCACAGATGTTACGATTTAGGTAAGGACTGGAAAATGGAGGAGCATAGAGAAAAAACGGAGCTGAACGGAAGCAAAGAAGAGAAGATAGGGTAGAAAATCTCCTAAATTTTTCTGAGAGTCTGCGTGTCTACTCCACGTTACTCCCTGTAATTACTGCCACCAGAATACCTTATTCCTGGTGGCTTTTACTTTTCCCGCAGCTATAATTACGGGCATGATTGATTTAGCCCTTGCCCACCGCTCAATTCGCTCATTTACGCGCCAAGACATTGATGATTCCCTGTTAAACGACCTCTTACTGACCGGTCTGCGCAGCTCCAGCTCCGGCAATATGCAAACATGGTCCGTCATCGTGACCAGAGATGAAGCCCACAGGCGGCGATTGTATGAGTTGCACTGGCAGCAGTCCATGGTGCTCGAAGCGCCGCTTGTACTGACCTTTTGCGCCGATGTGTTTCGCATGCGCGAGTGGATTCGCGTTAATAACTCTAAGCAGAGCTTTGACGATATGCTCGGCTTCTTGACGGGCGCGGTTGACGCCGTCATCGCAGCGCAAACAATCAGTTTAGCAGCAGAGTCGGTTGGGCTGGGTATCTGTTACATGGGGACAACCTGGTGGGCCGCCGATCAGATCATTGAATTATTGGCGCTGCCGAAAGGCGTGTTTCCGGTTACGAGTCTTGTCATCGGTTATCCGGCCGAAGACCCGCCGCTGCGGGATCGGCTGCCGCTTGAAGTGATGGTGCATCAAGAGAATTACAAGCGTATGTCGGACGAGGAAATCCGCGCGACGCATGCCGGGCGGGAGCAAAAGGCGTGGGCGCGCTACAACGCCATTGAATCGGTGCGCAAGAAGCTGGCCAATGCCGGCATTACGCGCGTCACCGACTATTACACCTCTGAATTCAAATACTCCAAAG
Source organism: uncultured Chloroflexia bacterium (assembly GCA_963701435.1). GTDB lineage: Bacteria > Chloroflexota > Anaerolineae > Promineifilales > Promineifilaceae > JAACFF01. The sequence continues at coordinate 318,250 of CAVPAL010000017.1, forward strand.
AACTCCACCTGCGGGTCAGCAAAATGCTCATTGAAACGCTGCAAGCGCAAGGTTTATGGCTCTGAAGTGATGCTGGCGCGCTTGCAGGCAGCAATTTGCTATCGAGAAAAGAATGAACTACGCTGCAATACTGGAAGAAATCTACCTACAGGTCAAACCGCTGCTTGGGCAAGGGCGCATCGCCGACTACATTCCCGAACTGGCCCATATTTCACCACAGAAGTTCGGTATGGCTGTCCAAACTATTGACGGCGCGCTTTTCCAAATAGGGGACGCGGCCGAGAAATTTTCCATTCAAAGCATCTCCAAGGTTTTCACGCTGACAATGGCCATGCAGCTAGAAGGAGAAACAATCTGGACGCGAATCGGCCGTGAACCTTCCGGAACGGCTTTTAACTCCCTCGTGCAGCTTGAATATGAAAACGGCATTCCCCGCAACCCCTTCATCAATGCCGGGGCGCTGGTCGTCACGGACATTATCCTTACCCATCTCGGGAATGCTCGCCTAAGTGTGCTTGATTTTATGCATAAATTAAACCCGCAAGCGCAAATAGAGTTCGACCATGCCGTCGCTCATTCAGAACGTCAAACCGGCTTTCGTAACGCCGCCCTGGCCTACTTTCTCAAAAGTTTTGGCAACCTGCATAATGACGCTATTGTCGTTTTGGACGCCTATTTTCATCATTGTTCGCTGTCGATGAGCTGTATCGAGGTCGCACAGGCCGGCACCTATCTGGCTAATGGTGGCAAGCTGCTCGGGAACGGTGAAACCATCGTTACCAGTAATCAAGCCAAATATATCAACTCGCTTATGTTAACTTGTGGAACGTATGATTCGGTGGGCGATTTTGCCTACCGGGTTGGTTTGCCCGGTAAAAGCGGCGTCGGCGGAGGCATTCTAGCGGTGATGCCCAACGAGTTTAGCATCTGTGTCTGGTCGCCGGGCTTGAACGCCAGCGGCAATTCGCTGGCCGGCACTAAAGCATTGGAGCTTTTTACAACCTTGACCGGGATTTCTATATTTTGATGGAAAGCAGAAGCGCATACATCTAAAACCTGATTGACCTTCAAACGTCATCAATATGTCAAACCGTGCCCAAAGTTGAATTCAGCAGGTCTTCCACGCGCGCTTCAACCGGCAGGCGGGCATCTTCATAGGGATCGAGACGGCCGTTTTTGTTCAGGTCACGATATTGGGCAAGATTTTCATCAATCTTCCGGGTTGTGTATTTGGTCACGGAAACGGCCGTTTAAAAAAACCGCCACATGATTTACCAAATCAGGCGGGGGCATAAGCATCTCGTCCGTGGCATTCCGAAGCATATTTGTAGCAATCAATGGACCAAGTAACCCGGCCAAGGCGTGCATAGGATGTTCTGCCTTCAACACACCTTCTTCTTGATAACGTGTCAGTAGCTGCCCAATATTGCGCATCATGTTCATGGGCGTACTAATCACCTCAGCTAATTCAGGATTGCGTCCAATTTCAGACATAATTGTGTAGATAAACTGACCGTTTTTCTCGGCGGAACCTTGATACGTTTCCACCACACGTTGCAAATCAGCCTCCACATCCCCCGTATAACGCGCCGCAGCCTCAAAATTAAGCTGTTCTGCCATCGCCGTGATAGCTTGCCTGATTAATTCAGCCTTGTTTCCATACTTGCGAAACAGTGTCACCTCACTGATGTCGGCCACCTCCGCAATTTGTTTTGTGGTCGCCCCTGTATACCCTTTCTCCATGATGACTTGCATGGCGGCTTTATATATTTGTTCATCATTGATGATTTTTGGCATACGCTTCTCCTAAAAGTGAAAGTCGTGACTTTCTTCGCATTATATTCCTACAAGAAAGCATTGACTAACATTAAAATATCAAATAAAATTATTGTTAGTATTTACTAACAATAATCATTGTTTGATTTCATGAAAATATCGTTTCAAACAAGAAAACATGTTACCCATACTCATACAATCCCTTGTTTTAGCCTCTGCTGGTTTGCTTTCAGTCGGGTCTATTACCATTGTCATTTTGCTGCTTATGTCAGACCAGGGTTTGCGCAAAGGAGTGGCTTATATGCTGGGGTATATGGGCGCCTATATGCTGATTGGGGTGGCTGCCACTTTGATTGGCGCCAAATTAGCTGAAGCCCGTTCAGGAGAAAGCGGGGATTTTTTACCGCTGCTGTTCGTCGTTTTGGGTCTGCTGCTTCTGTGGCTCACACTGCGTAATTGGCGCAAACCTCCCTCAGAAAATAAGGGAAACCCACGTCTGTTTTCGATTATAGACAAGATTACGCCGATCAAAGCATTTTTGTTTGGGGCTGTGGTCACGGTTATTAATTTCAAGAATTTAGCGCTGTATGTAACGGCCGTTTCCGTTTCCCTCGTCTCTGATCTCCCCCTACCTTCAAAAATAATAACCGTCCTGCTTGTCACCCTCGTTTTTTGCGCATCCGTGATCGTACCCGTGCTGGTCACGATTCTGTTTCCTAAACAAGCCGACAAATTTCTTAATTGGACAAAACACACCTTGGAAACCCATAGTCGCGCAATCGGTATTATTGCGCCGCTGCTATTTGGTCTCATTTTTCTGATTCGAGGCATTTCAGGATTATTATGACCCAAGAGAAACCACTCATGCTGCCATTCAACGATATTCGCGCCGCCGATTTGCCGTTGGTCGGAGGCAAAGGGGCTAATTTAGGCGAAATGGCCCATGCTGGTTTCCCGGTTCCCCCTGGATTTTGCCTGACTACTGTGGCTTTCCAACAATTTATGGCTGCCTGTCCTGAGGCGGACTGATTTATATGCGTTATTGGATACGGTCACACCTGATGATGTGGAAACAGCGCGTCAAGTAGGCCAGCATGTGCGCCAAACGCTGCTGAACGTACCGATGCCGCCAACAATTGCTCAGGCCATTCGGCAGCAGTGGCAGCAGTTGGGCGCTGACCAGGCTTATGCGGTTCGCTCCAGCGCCACGGCCGAAGATTTGCCCGATGCTTCCTTTGCCGGTCAACAAGATACTTATCTCAACATCATGGGTGAAGCCGATTTACTGGATGCCGTGCGCCGTTGTTGGGTGTCGCTTTTTACCGATCGAGCCATTTTGTACCGGTGTCAAAACCAGTTTCCCCATCAGGAAGTGCAGTTATCCGTTGTGGTGCAGCAGATGGTGATGGCGGAGATGTCGGGCATTTTATTTACGGCCGATCCCTTGACGGGTCATCGCCACACAGCAACCATTGATGCCAGTTTTGGTCTAGGCGAGGCGTTGGTGAGCGGCTTGGTTTCTCCCGATGCGTACCGCGTGGATAAGCGCAACCAAACCATCATTGACCGCGAAATCGCTGACAAACAGATTGCCATTTTCCCACTGAAAAGAGGGGGGAACCCGCCAGGAAACATTAAGCGATGCCCAACGTGCCCAAATCGTATTAACGGATGCCCAAATTCTGGCTTTGGCCGCTATGGGAAGTCGCGTTGAAGCGCATTATGGCACTCCCCAAGATATTGAATGGGCGATTGCCGCGGAGCAGATTTATTTATTGCAGTCACGTCCTATCACCTCGCTGTACCCTATTGACGGTTTGCCATCAACTGATGATGGTCTACACATCTATTTCAGTGGGGGTCATCAGCAGATGATGACCAATGCCATGTCGCCATTAAGCTTGTCAACGATGAAATGTATCATTCCTTTGGGCCATGCCAATCATGCGATGGAAAGCACGTATGTTTGCGCGCTTGGTGGGCGTCTTATATTTGGATATCACGCTGGCGCTTCGTCATCCCATTTTACGTAAAATGGTTATGGGCGTGCTTGGCTCAATTTGACGCCTTGGCCCCGGAAACGCTTCAAATAGCGATGCAGCGACCGGAATTTCAACAACCGCATGGCTTATCTCTTTCATTCTCTCTGCTGCGTAATGGTTTACACTTGACCTACCAGATATTCTCATCCTTGTGGTGGCGGGATCTAAGTGGAAGCGTGAAAGATGTTGATGCGATGGTGGGGCAACAAATCAATGAGGTGAAGGCGGAGCTAAATGGGTTGCCCGCAGGCAAAAGTCAAATTCAGGCCATGATCCAAATTCTGAATTCGCTGCTTTTTGTCGTGCTTGAAGTGGGCGCCACTGTTCGCAGCGGGTGAGATCGCCAAACGTCTTTTGGTTCGATTAGGGCGCGGCTGGGCCGATCCGGCCGATTTAGAAGCCGTAAGTTTGGGACTGCCAGGCAACGTGGTCACGGATATGAATTTGGCGCTGGGTGATTTGGCGGATACGGCGCGGAGCGCGCCGCAGTTAGCTGCATTTTTTGAAACGTTGGGCGATGACAGCCAGACGTGGCTGGCGCAGGCAGCTCAAATTGAGGACAGCGGCCCTTTTTTCCAGGAATGGGACCTGTTTATGGATAAGTATGGGGCGCGGGGGTCTGCGGAGATTGATATTCAAACGCTGCATTGGTATGAGGAACCATTGCCGCTGTTACAGGTGATTGCCGGTTATTTGCAAAAGGAGCCGGGCAGCCAGCGGGCACAGCATCAGAAATTGGCGGCGGCACGGGAAACGGCCGTTTCCCACCTCATCGTCCAGTCCAATCATGGCCTGTTTGGTTGGCTGCGCACCCGTGTGGTGAAGCGGTTGATTTACGTCATAACACACTGTTCTGTTTTGCGTGAACATCATAAATTTATGATGGTACAAGTGATGCGGATCATAAAAGAGGTATTGCAGGAAACGGCCGTTGTCCTCACAAACACCCACAAACTCACCCAACCCAATGACATCTGGTATCTAACCTGGCCTGAACTGCTGGCCATTTGGGATGATGACGCCATGCAGACCGCAAAATGTGTGCCTGCCCGCCGAGCCGACCTGATTCGTTTTCAAAAAATGACGCCGCCCATGGTGATTACCAGCGATGGCGAGACGCCCATCGTCAAATACCATGTCGCGGATGCCCCTCCCGGCGCGTTGGTTGGCAATCCCGTGTCGGCCGGCATCGTCGAAGGCACAGTCCGGGTTATCCACGACCCGCAAACAGAAACGCTTAACGTCGGCGAAATCTTAGTCGCTCCCTTTACCGATCCAGGCTGGACACCGCTGTTTATCAACGCTGGCGGCCTGATCATGGAAGTGGGCGGCAATTTAACCCATGGCTCTGTAGTGGCGCGGGAATATAGCATACCGGCCGTTGTGGGTGTGTGTGATGCCACCAGCCTGTTACAAACCGGTCAACAAGTGCGTATTGACGGTAATCGAGGCATTATTGAAATTCTTTAGAGAGGAGACAAAATGAACAGAATTGATCGCAGCAAAATAAACGTTGCAAAAAAAGGATTCAGTTTTGAGCCATTTCGCCCAACTTCCCAACACGAATTACCATTGGCCGAGGCAAACTTAAAAGATACCGCTGAACTGCTCGCTTTTGAGCGCGGCGGGCGGCGCAGAGCGGTGCTTATTTCAGAAATGGTATACCATCACGTCGTTCAAGGTGAGTTGGCGGGGGAACCGTATCTTGTTTCATACTGAGCGCCTTGCAACAGCGGCGTCGGTCTGACGCCGGTCATTGATGGCAAGGTGCATTGGTTTGGCGTGCCGGGTCTGGCTAATGGTCTGGCGGTGATGCGCGATGAGGAAACAGAAAGCCTCTGGGACCATATCACCGGTGAATGTTTTGATGGCCCACTCGAAGGCAGCCGGCTTGATTTCTGGTTTGTCGGCCTGACCAACGTGGCGGCGGAGCTTGCCAATCACCCCGATACAATCTTGCTTACATCAGACTACAAGTCGCTTAAAAGCGCCTTTATGAAGGGCGTCTTGTCTAAACGGCTCAGCTATAACAACGAGAAAACAGTGTTGGCTCCCCACTTCCGTAAATCCATGTCCAAGGAGATAGACCCACGTTTACCTGAAGGCGAACAAGGATTAGGCTTGATGGACGAACTCGACCATGGCAAATTCTATCCGGTCAAGTTGATTCCCGAAGGGGGCGCGATTGAAGATGAATGGCTGGGCCGCCAACTGCGGATTGAACGCAATGCGCTGGATGGCGTGCCCTTTGCCGCCTGGGTGGATACGGGCGAGGCGCCTATGCAGTTGCTTTCACGGTGGTATGGCTTTTCGTTTACCTATCCCGATTGCGAGATTTATTCAAGCTAATCAACAGCTTGACAGGCTCAGCCCGCGTCACGCAAATTGTGACGGCGTTTTGTTACAGCGCACTATTGTGTAACCGGTCGTTTCCAACGCGAACCAAATCTAGCTGATTGCCGCGCCAGCAGCACAACCATTTTATGCATCTACTGGCAAACAGCAAAACATCAGGATAATCTATGCCTGTGGATGGTTATTTCCAACCCTTTTAGGAGGCGGCATGTTTGATCTGGTGATTCAAAATGGCACGGTCGTTACGGCCGAAACAACCTATCAGGCCGATATTGGCATTAATGGCGCGCGAATTGGCGCAGTGGGTCAGAATTTAAACGGCCGTCGCGAAATTGACGCCGGCGGCAAACTGGTCACGCCCGGCGCGGTCGACATCCATGTGCATTTGCAAATGCCGATAGGCGATTTTGTATCCAGCGATGACTTTTTCAGCGGGACACGCGCGGCGGCTTTTGGCGGCACAACCAGCATCGTCGATTTTGTCGAGCCGCACGGGGATGAAACGCTGCTGGCGGCGTTTGCCATGCGGCGCGCGCTGGCCGATCCCCAAGTCGTAATCGATTATGGCCTGCACATGACCATCGGCCCGGAGCAGATGGACAAATTAGATCAAATTCCCGACGCCTATGCCGCCGGCTGCGGCTCCTTCAAATTATACATGGCCTACGGCTTACGCCTGACCGATGACCAGCTTTACCGCGCGCTGCGAGCCATACGGGCGGTGAATGGGCTGCCTGTCGTTCATGCCGAGAACTGGGACATCATCACCCATTTGGTCAACGCGAATCTGGCCGGCGGCCATACAAGCCCGCACTGGCACCCGCGCAGCCGGCCGGCGCTGATGGAAGGTGAAGCGGTCGGGCGCGTGATCGACCTTGCCGAGCTGGCGGGTACGCGGCTGCACATTTTTCACGTTACCTGTGATGAAGCGGTGCAGCGCATTGCAGCGGCGCGCCGCCGCGGGCTGCCGGTGACGGGTGAAACCTGCCCCCAATATTTGCTGCGTACCTGGGAGTGTTTTGATGCGCCGGGTGTGCAGGGGGCGCTGCCCGTTTGTGCGCCGCCAATCCGCGATACGGCGCAGCAGCAGGCGCTCTGGCGCGCCTTGAGCCGCGGCGATTTGCAGCTTGTGACCACCGACCACTGCCCTTTTACGCTGGCTGAAAAGGCAGCCGGCATTGAGCAAAAGAATTTCAGCAAAATTCCGGGCGGCGTGGGGTCGATTGAGAGCCGCTTTGCCGCCTTGTATACATTTGGCGTGCGGTCAGGCCGACTTTCGCTGAATCAATGGGTGGATTTGTGCTGCACGACGCCGGCGCGATTGGCCGGGCTGGCGGCCAAGGGACAAATTGTGCCCGGCGGCGACGCCGATCTGGTTATCTTTGACCCGCACCAAACCATCACGCTTTCCACCCAATCGCTGCATGAAAATGTGGACTGGACGCTGTATGAAGGCATCGAATTGCAAGGCTGGCCATCTGTGACATTAAGTCGGGGGGAAGTGGTGGTGGAAAACGGCCGTTTTCTCGGTACGGCCGGACGCGGTCAATTTATTGCGCGCGGCTTTTAGATAAAATATTTGACAAACAATTTGTTTTATAACAGAATGTTAGCGCTAACTGTTTGTTTTATTTCCTGATTTGAGAACCGGTGTGGCCAACGAAAATCACTCCCGCATAACCCTTGAAGATGTCGCCCGTGAGGCCGGCGTTTCCGCCATGACCGTCAGCCGCGTCATCAATAAATCCGGCGCCGTTTCGACGCAGACGGCGGAGCGCGTCTTTGAAGCGATTGCCGATCTCAATTATATTCCTCACCGTGGGGCGCGCGTTCTGGCGGGCCGCAAAACGCATACGCTCGGCCTGCTTTTCCCTGAAATCGGCGGCGTCTTTTTTTCCGAGTTGATCCGTGGAATTGAAGCGGTTGTTAACGAAAATGGGTATGCGCTTTTGATTTATTCCACACAGGGGCGTCCCAAAGAACAATCAAGCCTCGATATGCCCCTTGGCGATCATAACACGGATGGTTTGATCATTTTCACCGATAGTTTGGCTGACAGTTTGCTGCTACGGCTTTATGCCAACGGTTTTCCCATGGTATTGTTACACCGTTCCGCCCCCGAAGGCGTCCAAATCCCTTGCGTTACATTTGAAAACAAAAAAGGTGCGCGCCAAATGGTTAGCTATTTAATTGGCTGCGGGTATGAACGGATTGTCTTTCTGGCCGGCGATCCCGACAATGAGGATGCATATTGGCGCGAAATGGGGTATCGCGAAGCGCTTGCGGAAGCCGGGATTGCATTTGATCCAGCCTTGATTGGGCGGGGCGCATTTGACGATCAGGTTGCGGAAGAGAGTGTTTTAACGTTGCTGCAGGCAGGCGCGATCCCTGACGCTATCTTTGCCGCCGATGATGAATCGGCGCGCGGCGCGATGCGGGCTCTCCGACATTTTGGCCTGCGAATACCTGAGGATGTGGCGGTGGCTGGTTTTGATGACGCGCTGCTTTCCCAATATCTCAACCCACCTTTAACAACTGTTCGCGCCCCAATTGAAGAAGCTGGCCGTGTAGCTGCGCAGCAGTTGTTAAATCTAATCCATACCGGGCAGGCGGAAGATCTGATCTTATTGCCGACAGAGCTGGTAATTCGCGAATCTTGCGCTGTTCGACCCGCTAAGATGGCGGCTTAAGCATAAAACGGCCGTTGCTGGTCAAATCTATCATGAGGAGGTGATGCAATTTGTTAGAAAGGAAATAAAGATGGCGACATTAACGGACTCGAAAACGGAAACGGCCGTTGACATGGCCCTTATCAAAAATCAACCTGGCGGCATGAGGTTGTTCGTTTTCCCCAACGACCCGGAAGAAATCTATCCACTGCTGATTGCCGATCAGAAGTTACAGCGCCGGTTGGAAAATCACCCTGAAAACTATATCGAAGCGTTGACCAGTGTGCCCTTCCCACGTTATTTGCTTAACACAATGATAGTGACGTTCGTGAGCATGTTTGGCATGCTGCTTTCTTGCTCGTTCGTTGCTTGTGGCTTCTATCGCTTCCGAGCGCCGGGGCTAAACGTGTTGTTTTTGGTGCTGCTGCCGCAGGCGCGGCCGTCGCTGGTGGCGATTCTCATTTTCTTTCTGAGTCAGCGGATTTTCACTCAAGGGGTTGTTATTTCCGGCATCAAAGGCTAAGATTTTCTGAATAATTATTTCTTCATCTTATTCAATTAAAGGCAATACACCCTCTCTATCACCCTGACAATTTGAATTTGTAGGAGACCCTTATGAATGCTGAAACACATGCTAATGACCATGACCACACATGACCATGACCACAGTCATGACCATGACCATGACCATGACTACAATCATGAATACGCTTGCCCACAAAGCGATTCAATACAGAACGGACATATGGCAGTTGGTGGACGATATGTCCACCCTGATCCACATCATCATGGTCATCATAACCACGATCAACACGATGACCACGATCATGACCATGACCACGATCATGACCATCACCACGATCATGATCATGGCCATGACCATCATCACGCACATGGCGACGGCCATGACCAGAGCCTCTGGGAGCGTATCGCCTCTGCCCTTCATCTGCCCGGCTACAGCCACGAACATGCCAGCCCTACCTCTGAGCAGGCATTTTTTGACAATCAACTGGGCATTCGCACCGTTTGGATCGCCCTGGCTATTTTGCTGTTGACCTCGCTCTTGCAGATATTTGTCGTTTATTTGAGCGGCAGCGTGGCCTTACTGGGTGACACGGTCCACAACATAGGCGACGGCCTAAACTCGATCCCGCTGCTGATCGCCTTTTATCTGGCGCGGCGCGCGGCTAACCGGCGCTACAATTATGGCTACTCGCGCTCGGAAGATATTGCCGGTATTTTTATCGTCATTTCGATAGCCTTCAGCGCCTTTTTCATTTTTCGGGAATCAGTCGACCGTTTCCTGAATCCGCAGCCGCTCACAAATTTGGGCTGGCTGGCGGCGGCGGCGATTATTGGCTTTGTTGGTAATGAGATTGTCGCCATGTTGCAAATTCGCGTCGGTAATCGCATTGGCTCGGCGGCGATGGTAGCGGATGGCCTGCATGCGCGCACCGATGGGCTGACCTCCCTGGCGGTTTTGCTGGCCGCTGTCGGCGCCGCTTTTGGACTTCCTATCCTCGACCCCATCATCGGCCTGTTAATTGGCGTTACCATTGTGTTTATTACCTGGGATGCCAGTAAGAAGGTGTGGTACCGGCTCATGGACGCTATTGAGCCTGAGTATCTGGATCGCGCCGAAGCTGTGATTAAACAACATGGTCTTGTGCGAGAACTGAACCTGGTGCGTATGCGCTGGGTCGGTCACCGGCTGCACGCTGAAGTCTTTATTGCGGTTGATCCGGATATAGACACGGTGAAGGGTCATTTTATTGCGGAAGAGCTGCGCCATGATCTTTTCCACAAAATACCTAATCTGGCGGATATTGTGGTGCATGTTGATCCCTATTTGCCACAGCTTGAAGAAGCGCATCATATCACGCTGCATCATGAACCCATCCCTCAGCCGTTAAATTAGTCGTTATATCGGTGAATTGCTTAACCTAAACAGTTTCACGATCAAGGTTCAAACATTATGATTCATAGACAGCGCTGGACATCTGAAAAAATCAAAAAGCGTCTTGAATTAATAGCACCGCTTGTTTACCGTCGCCAATCTGGCATCCCTTCTTTCCACTATTTCGCTCTGGAAGGTCCTGCTGACCCGAATACTGCAGATACAATATTTACTATGCAAGATGAAGAGGTGTTGTGGCTCAAGGCACAAATCGACCAGATTGGCCCCGTCATTCGCACCAAGGGATATGGCGTGCATGTCAACTGGGGACCGGGCGGCTGGTTCACGCAAAATGAGTTTGCGGGCGGCGGCGCGATGGCTGATATGGGCATCCACGCGCTGGATACGGCGCGCTTTTTGCTGGGGGACCCGCTGCCGGTGAGCGTCTATGCCCAAATTGGGACATATCATCGAGATTTTGATGTGGACGATACCGGCGTGATACTTGTCAATTGGGACAACGGCGTGACCAGCTACATCGAGTCCGGCTGGTGGCAGCCCCGCAGCGATGGACCGGAGGCGGGCACGCAGCTTTACGGAACACAGGGGTTTGCCTCACTCTTTCCGACCTATCTTTCTTTGCCCAATGCGTTTGAAGAGCGAGGTGGAAAGCGGCTTTGTGCATCCGCGCCCGGAGCAGTGTCCTCAGAGCATGTATGATGCGCAACTGGCGTGTTTTGTGGATTGTGTCAGAAACGGCCGTATTCCCAATTCCGACGCGTTAACCTGGGAAGATGAAATCATTTTTGCTCAAAAACAAGTGCGTTCAGGTAGGTAAAATTTATGAAAATACTTTGTGTAGACATCGGCACCGGCACGCAGGACATTCTGCTTTTTGATTCGCGGCTGGATGTCGAAAATGGCTTCAAATTGGTTGTGCCTTCGCCAACCATGATGGTGCATCGTCGCCTGAAGGTCGCCACGCAGCAGGGTGAGTCCATTTTGCTGAGCGGTGTGACGATGGGCGGCGGACCGAGCCAATGGGCAGCCGAAGACCATATTCGCGCTGGTTATAAAGTGTACGCCACGCCCGATGCGGCGCGTTCATTTAATGACGATCTGGACGTGATCCGGGAAATGGGTATCCAGCTTATTACTGAAGATGAGGCCGGGCAGCTTGCGGATGATGTGGTGCGATTGGAGCTGCGCGATTTTGATTTTGGCGCCATAACGCGCGCGCTGGGGCAGTTCGGCGTCAGGTTGGACGGCCTTGCGGCGGTTGTTGTGGCTGTGTTTGACCATGGAGCCGCGCCGCCGGATGTCTCCGACCGCCAATTTCGTTTTGATTACATCAAGGAGCGCATTGGGGTAAACGGCCGTTTAAGCACATTCGCCTTTCGCGCTGACAAAATTCCCGCCATCATGACGCGGCTGCAGGCCGTCGCGGACTCTGCTCAGGGGGTAGAAGCGCCGCTGGTGCTCATGGATACCGCGCCCGCCGCCGTGCTGGGCGCGCAGTTGGACCCGGTGGTGGCGGCGCAGGAGCGTGTATTGATTGCCAACGTGGGCAACTTCCATACGCTTGCTTTCCGGTTAGGAGCATCCGGCATAGAAGGCACGTTTGAACACCACACCGGGCTGCTGGATGGACCCAAGCTGGACGGATTATTGGCCAAACTGGCGGATGGCACGCTGCGCCATGAAGATGTGTTTAATGATCATGGGCATGGGGCCTTTATCGGTGTGGAACGGCCGTTAGCGCTGAGTGAGAACGGGTTTGGCGTCGCTGTAACCGGGCCGCGGCGGGCGATGATGCGCGATTCCAAATTACGGCCGTATTTTGCAACTCCATTTGGCGATATGATGCTTGCAGGTTGTTTTGGCATGTTGGCCGCAGCGGCCGATGTGCTGCCTGACCTGAGCGAGACCATCCGCGCTTCGCTCGCCGGTGGCCGTGAAATCGCCCCCTGGGATGTAGGATAAAATATGGACTCAGGTCATTGGATTGCGCAAGCCAAGTTGCAGGTAGACAACTTGTTCTACCTGCTGCATATCAGCAGCAGACAACTTGCCGGCAAGATTGCTCAATCTTTTCTTGTTGACAGTCGTAAGCTGATCTGCCATAACCTTGCTTTGTTGTCCATTCAAAAATACAACAGCTTCACTGGGATAAACTTTACTGACCTGGGAAGTCAAAGGCACAACTTGCATGCGGTTCAAATGTTTGTTAGACGCATCATTGCTGATGATAACTGCTGGGCGCTGCTTTTTGATTTCACCGCCTAGAGATGGATCAAAATTTACCCACCAAACTTCACCCCGTTTCATTGTCGATATCTCCTACGGTGGCTTCAATCCATTCCAGCGCTTCTTGCTCCCTGGCTTCATCTGCCGCCATGTCTGCATAAGCTCTTTCAAGATCAGGAAAAACGACATATGGGCGTACCAATTCTTCGATGAATTTACTGATACGGCGGCGCCCTACGATAGTATAAAGTCCATCGTAAACTTGTTCATCAATTGTAATGGTTAACTTTTTTTGCATGATCATCACAGCCCTTAGATTACACGTGTTTTACACGTATAGTACTGTTTTTTGACCAGGGATTCAAGCATGGCAAGTAAATTCATAAAAATCACAACAATGAATTCAAAATGCAGAGGTAGAAAATGAAAGTAGCAGTTATTGGCGGGGGATCAAGTTACACCCCCGAATTAATTAATGGATTTTTAGAACGCATCAACACCTTTCCGATCACGGAACTGTGGTTGATGGATGTGCTGCCGGAGCGTTTGGAGATTGTAGGCAAATTTGCGCAGCGCATGGTGACGGCCAAAGGTTCACCGTTTGGGGTGCACCTGACGACTGATCAGCGAACGGCCGTTTCCGGGGCCAGCTATGTGACAACCCAACTGCGCGTGGGTTGGATGCAGGCGCGCCGCGAGGACGAATATTTGGGGCGGCGGCACGGGTTGATTGGGCAGGAAACAACCGGTGTGGGCGGTATGGCCAAAGCGCTGCGCACGATTCCTGTGCTGCTCAAGATCGCCGCCGATATGCAAGAACTGGCTGAACGGGATGCGCTCCTGGTCAATTTCACCAATCCGGCCGGGTTGGTGACGCAGGCTCTGGCCAACTATGCGCCGGAGGTAACGGCCGTTGGCGTTTGCAATGCGCCCTTCCATATGAAAATGAATGTACTGGAAGGGCTGGCGCAGCAAGGCGTTGTTGTCGAACCGGAACGTGCCCAACTGGATACGCTGGGCCTTAATCATCTCACCTGGCATCGCGGCTTTACGGTGGATGGTGAAGATGTGTGGCCGCGCGTGCTGGAACAGTATGTCGCGCGCCTACAGCAGGAAACCGAGCCGGAATGGCAACCGGAGCTGATTGAATCGCTGCAAATGATTCCCAATTATTACTTGCAATACTTTTACGCACACCGGGCGCAAACTGGCTGAGCAGGAAGAATGGCCCCCCTCGCGGGCGGAAGAAGTCATGGCGATTGAAGCGGAATTGTTGGCCCAATATGCCGAACCAGAGCGTACCGAACCGCCGGAAGGGTTGATGCAGCGCGGCGGCGCTTACTATTCCACCGTGGCAACCCAGTTGCTCAATGCGCATTACAATGATCTGAATGAACAGCATATTGTCAACGTGCCCAATCGGGGCGCGGTTGCCGGCTGGCCCGATGAATGGGTGTTGGAACTGCCGGCTCTGGTTGGGCGCGCGGGCATTTTGCCTTTGCCCGCTGATCCTTTACCGCCGTCGGTCTTTGGTCTGATGCAGCAGGTGAAGATGTATGAGCTGTTGACGGTGGAAGCGGCCGTTCATGGCGACCGCAACGCAGCCTATCAGGCGTTGCTGGCCCATCCTCTGGTTCCCGATGCCGGTCAAGTGCAGGCGGTACTCGATGACATGTTATTAACCCACAAGGCATATTTGCCGCAATTTTGGAACTGACAGGACTCTGTTGAGGAACGAGAATTAAATAACGTGCCCGTTTGTAGTAACCGCTTTAGCGGTTTTCTGGACGGCTAAAGCCGTTACTACAAACTAATGTGGATTAGTTATTTAAGCGCCATTCCTAAGCACGTTTCTACTGCTGGATGAACAGAAAGCAGAGGCAGCGGCGGCCTTATACAAATCGTTGAAAACTTGCGCCTACTGCTTACAAAAGGAAATGATATGCAACCAAATCCACTTCTGAAAAAACTTGGTTTATCTGACAATGATCGCGTGGTGATATTTCATGCCGATGATATTGGCATGTGTCACGCTTCGCTGGCGGCCTACAGCGATATGATTGATTTTGGGCTGCTTTCGTCGGCTGCGGTTATGGTTCCCTGCCCCTGGTTTCCGGCAACGGCCGTTTACTGTCGCGAAAACCAGGCCGCTAAACCTCAAATTGATATGGGCGTACACTTGACGCTCACCAGCGAGTGGGACAATTTTCGCTGGGGACCGGCTGCCGAGTGCGGCATCCAAAGCGGTTTGCTTGATACAGAAGGCTATTTTTATCGCGATTGTGACCCGGTGCAGGCGCAGGCGCAAGGGACGGCCGTCACGCGCGAATTGACTGCCCAAATTGAGCGCGCGCTCGCGGCCGGCGTAGATGTAACTCATATCGATTCCCATATGGGCTGCTTGTTTCACCCGCGCTTTTTATCCATTTACTTTCAATTGGCCCAAACCTATCGTCTGCCGGCCCTTACGCTGCGTGCTACGGCTGTTGAAAAGCAGGCCGAGCTGTTTTTTGACCCGGCAGCCTTGAATGTTTTCGTGGAAGCCTTAGACCAGATGGAAACAGACGGCTATCCGCTGCTCGACAGCGTGGAAATGATGTCGCTTGATCAGTCAGAAAATCGACTTGAAGAGGGTCGCCGGCGGCTCGACCAGCTTAAGGCTGGTGTGCATTATTTTATTGTGCATCCTTCCGTAGATACCCCTGAATTACGTGCAATTGCTCCAGATTGGCGCTGTCGCGTAGCTGACTATGAATTGTTTACCAGCGACAAATGGCGCGAAGTCGTTGAGGCGTCCGGCGTCAAAGTTTTCGGCTGGCGCGTCCTGAGGGATTTGCTGAGAGGAGAATGATTTTCGATACGGACAAAAATCTGCCATCCTGAATCGAAGATCGAAAGTCGTTATGGATTATTTTTTAGGTGTAGATGTTGGAAATACAAAAAGTCACGCCCTCATTGCGGATGAAAATGGCCGGGCGGTTGGTTTTGGCGCAGCCGGGCCGGGTAGTTGGGAGGCGATTGGCTGGGCAGGCGCCAGACAGGTTTTGCATGAGATAACTGATCAGGCGCTTGCGCAGGCCGGGATCAGCAAAAACGCGCTGCGCGGGGCTGGTTTTGGTTATGCCGGCTACGATTGGCCGGAAGATCGACCCGGCCATTTAACCTTAATCGAATCCTTGGGGTTGACCAGAAGCTGCGTGTGCTTTCGATAATGATACTCTGGTGGGATTGATTGCCGGGGCTGCCGCCGGCTGGGGCGTTGTGGTGGTCGCCGGCACGAGCAACAATTGTCGTGGAAGAGATCGCAACGGCCGTATAGGGCGCGTGACCGGCTCTGGAACCTGGTTTGGTGAATATGGCGGCGCGAGTGAAGTCGTTGCCCGCGCGGTGCAAGCCGTGGCGGCTGAATGGACATGGCGCGGCCCGGCTACCTATCTGAGTGAAATGTTGGTGCAGGAAGCCGGCGCAAACGACGTGGCCGATCTGCTGGCGGGACTGATTCGGGGGCGTTATGATCTGGGGCCGGCCTGCGCGCCCCTGGTTTTCGCCGCAGCGCAGAATGGCGATTTGGCAGCCGGCGAAATCATTCATTGGGCTGGTCAAGAGTTGGCAAGCCTGGCTGTTGGCGTTATCCGGCAGCTCGGCATTGAGGCTGAAACCTTCGATGTTGTGCTTTCCGGCAGCCTGTATAAAGGCGGCGCAATGCTCACCGAGCCGATGCGAGAAAGCATTCATGCCGTTGCGCCGGGCGCTCAGCTTGTGCGGTTGACCTCACCACCGGTTGTTGGTGGCGTATTATGGGGCATGGAGCAGGTTGGTCTGGAAACGGCCGTTATCCGTCCCACTCTTACCAAAACCACGCAAGATCTGCTGCTTAATCAACCAGTTTTGCAGGGCGATATGCAGGTCGAGAAATTATGATGTCTTTGCAGATGGGTTAGGAAAACCGCGAAAGGAATATTGAACTAACCAATGCGTAAATTTGCGGTTGACCTGGATCAAGGAGAAAAATATGAACAAGTTAGCAATTTTGGGTGGTGAACCGGCCCGCCAACAACCTTATCCCGAATGGCCAGTCCACGACCAGCGCGATATTGACGCCGTCACGCGTGTGATTAAATCGGGAGATTGGGGCGGCTATCCATACCCCGGCCGCGAAACGGCCGCTTTTCTCAAAGAATTTCTGGCCATGCAGGGTGGTGAATATGCCGTGGCCTGTGTCAACGGCACCGTCACCATGGAAGTCGCTTTGCGCGCGGCGGGCATTGGCTGGAGCGACGAAGTGATTGTGCCGGCTTACACTTTCCAGGCTACGGCCGCCGCGCCGATGGCTGCCGGGTGTGTTCCCGTCATTGTTGATGTGGACCTCAACATCTACTGTATGGATCCAAAAGCAGCCGAAGCCGCTATTACGGAAAAGACAAAGGCGATCATTCCCGTGCATTTGGGCGCGCACATGGCCGATATGGACGCCATCATGGCTCTGGCGGAGAAATATGACCTCATTGTGATTGAAGATTGCGCCCATGCGCCCGGCGGCGGCCCGGCGGGGGCGGCGAGTTTGTGATGGGCGCCAATTATCGCATGACTGAACTGCAATCCGCTTTGGGGCGTGTGGCGCTGGAACGTTTTCCGGCGCAGGTCGCAGAGCGTGAGGAAATGATCGCCTACATGGATGAAGCGCTGAGCGAGGTTCCCGGGGTGCGTGTTCTGCCGCGCGATCCGCGCCAAACGACGCGTTCATTTTATCGCTACATCTTCGCCATCGATCCGGAAGTGTATGGCTTTGATCATGAAGTTGTCTGTTGCCTTCCGTTTTTCCGGAGCGGTTTGATTTTGCCGCCATGCGCCTCCCGCAAGCAGAGCGCGCCTGTGAACGTGAAGCAGTCTGGTTTGATGAGGCAGTTTTCCGGGCCGGCCAGCAGGGCGTTGATGATGCGGTCGCGGCGCTGCAAAAGATTTATGCCAATCGCGCGGCGTTGGCGGCAGAGTTGGCCCAGCTCCAGGCTGCTTGAGTAGGAAAAAGGTCAAGCCTGTCCTGGAATATTTTGATGCAAGCCTGGATTGAAGCGTTTGTCGCGCGTCTGGCTCACACGGAGGTGGGACCAGGCGTTAATAATTTTTACGGATATGCCGATTCGGCCAACGAAGTGCGGCGGCGCAATTTGAGGTTGTATTTAGCGCAGATGGCGGCGTTACGGCCGTTTCTGATGCTCATTGGTGAAGCGCCGGGTTATCGTGGCTGCCGGTTGACCGGCGTGCCGTTTACCAGCCCGGCGATTATCCGTGAGGGTATTTCCCGCTGGGGCTTGTTTGGTGAACAGGCAGGTTTTGTCGTTCCTAATCAAGGTCCGCAGCGCGAAGCGACGGCAACGATGATGTGGGATGTGTTGGGAAACGGCCGTATCCTACCACTGCTCTGGAATGTATTTCCATTTCACCCCCACAAGCCTCAAAAACCAACCTCCAATCGCGCCCCTACTCGCAGCGAAATTAAAATTGGGGAACCTTTACTGCGTGAACTTTTGGCGCGATTTGGCCCAAAGCAAATTGTGGCTGTAGGCAATCAGGCGCACAAGGCTCTATCAGATTGGGACATTTCACATGTATGCGTACGTCATCCATCACATGGCGGCAAAAAGGCATTCGCGGCCGGCGTGGAGCAAATCCAAAATTTGCAAAAGGTGAAATATGATCGAGTATCTGAAAGCCAATCAAAAACGGTGGGATCAATTGACACTTGAGCATGAAAAGTCAACATTTTATGACCTGGCGGGTTTCAAGGCAGGCAAAGACCGGCTGCGATCTATTGAGCTTACCGAACGTGCTTATTTTTTCTCTGAAGAGCCGCAGCGGATTGAAGCGAGCGGGTCGTATGCCACTGATGACCGGGGGAAAACCAATGTGTCTTAGTTCCAGAGCGAAAATTGCGTTTATGGAGCAGGGAGAAGATGGTTGGCGGCGGCTGCCTGCTCATCAGCATGGAATCATCCCATTCTTGTTTTCGTTGCAAGCGCGGAAGCTGGTTTGAGGCGTTGAGTTTAGGGGAGAGATTCACACACAATACCATCGCCGCCGCCATCCAGTTTGTGGATGTCTTCACCAGTTGCGTTGAGACAAAATTCGTAGCAGGCTTGTGCGGCAGATTGCGTCTCAAAATCGGAGCAGTTGTGGCGGTTGGCGGCGCAGGTATTACAATCTTCTGGCATGGCCTGGATTTCATTTAGCGCCCAAAAACCGCGTTGATTCTCGCGCGCATCCGCCTGGAGCTGTGCGAAATACTCAGCATTGGCGACGTCCGGGGGGAAAGTAATCGTTCGGGCGTATCCATTGGCGATGAGTTCGGCGTTGACAAAGACGCCGTCGGGCAGATAGATGTAGCGCAGAAGACGGCCGTATCGATCAGTATCCGACACATCTTTGACCAGAATCACTTCTTTACCGCCAACCAGATCACGGTTGGCCGCGCTCGCCTCTTTGTAGAAGGGTTCATCCCGCTCTGGGGTATCGACGCCGACATAGCGCACGCGATATTCAGCCCCGTTAAGCGCCACATCTACCGTATCGCCGTCAATGATATTGATAACTTTGGCCCAATCGCCTGCAGGCGGCGTTTGTGAGCCGGTGGATACGGGCAAAGTTTCACTTGTAGCGGTTGGATTGGTGCATGCAGCCAGACAAAATAACATAAATAATGTGAAAAGATAAGAGGTAGTTTGAAGCATAGCCAGGATTATACAACTTTGCTTGCGAGTCAGGTATAATGCCAAAATCTCTCGATTTGCCCTATTTGCCGTGGCAGACGCGAGACATTACTCAAAAGGATCGTTATATGAAGGCTTTTGTGACGGGCGGCTCCGGATTTATTGGCCAGCGTGTCGTCCATAAATTGGTAGAACGTGGGTATGAAGTTTTGGCGCTGGCGCGCTCGCCTGAAAGCGCCTCGATTGTGACCGGTTTGGGAGCAACGGCCGTTCCCGGTGACATAACCGACGTGGCTTCCATGGAAGACAGCATGCAGGACTGTGACGTTGTTTTTCATCTGGCGGCCTGGTACAAGCTGGGCGCTGCGGATTGGGAAATAGCCGAAACCATTAATGTGGGCGGCACGCGCAAGGTGCTGCGCCTGGCGAATAGATTGGACATTCCCAAAATTGTGTATGTAAGCACCATTGCGGTTTTTGGCGATACGCACGGCGAGTTGGTTGATGAAAACTATTTTAACGCTGGCCCCTTCCTCACTGAATATGACCGCACCAAATGGCTGGCGCATTATAAAGTTGCGCTGCCCCTGATTGAAAAAGGGGCGCCGATTATCATTACGATGCCCGGTGTGGTGTATGGTCCCGGCGACGACAGCACCATTGCGGAATTGATGCGCCTGTTTTACCGCGGTACTCCCTTCTGGCCGGCGCCGGAATCGATTGTGACCTTTGCCCACGTAGATGACATCGCCGAAGGCATTGTGCTGGCGGCGGAAAAGGGGCGCCTTGGCGAAAGTTATATTTTGGCCGGGCCGGCGATTCCCAACGGGGAAATTGTCGATTTTTGGGCGCATCTAACCGGCAAACCGGCGCCCCACATTCGCATTCCCGCCAGTTTGATACGGCCGTTTGCGCCGTTCATGGACTTTGTGAGCCGATTCACCGATTTAAAGGGAGCTTTCAGCCGCGACGGCGCTGCGGTGGCTGGCGCAACCTACATGGCGCGCGCAGACAAGGCGCGGCGGGAATTGGGTTGGCAAACACGGCCGTTGCAAACTGGAATGTTAGATACCTTTGAATGGATAGCGCGCACTGAAGATCAGCGTGATACGTCACTTGTGCGCCAGCGGGAAGAACAAATTACCCGTCTGGCGCTGTTGATGGCCGGTCTTTTATTCCTGGGCTGGCTGTTTGGTCGGCGCCGCAAAAAGAATTAGGTAATCGGCAACGTCTAGAGCGATTCTAATTTTGAAATATTGTTGCCGATTACCTGATACTCCCGCCGGCAAGAATTTTTAGACACGAATTTCACGAATCACCCCAATTTGGACAAGCTTAATGCGCGCCATTCGTGTCAAGTTTTGCCAAAATTTACCCGATTTTCCCGATCATTTTCGCCGGAACGACCGTTTCATCAAATTCCTCGGCCGTTAAATACCCTAACTGCAGCGTGGCTTCTTTGAGCGTGATGTTTTCCCTGTGGGCCGTTTGCGCAATTTCGGCGGCTTTGTAATAGCCAATGCGCGTGTTCAAAGCGGTGACCAGCATCAAGCTTTTGTTGACCAATTCGTTGATGCGGCGCTCGTTGGGTTCAATGCCGACGGCGCAGTTATCGTTGAAGCTCTGGCATGCATCCCCAAGCAGTTGGGCGCTGTTAAGAACGTTGTAGGCCATGACTGGCTTAAATACGTTCAGTTGGAAGTGTCCATGCGTTCCCGCCACGGAAACGGCCGTATCATTGCCGATAACCTGCGCGCACACCATCGTCAGCGCTTCACACTGCGTCGGATTCACCTTGCCCGGCATGATGGAGCTGCCTGGCTCATTGGCCGGTAAAATAATTTCGCCGATGCCGGTGCGCGGGCCGCTGGCCAACAGGCGAATGTTGTTGGCAATATGCATCAGACTGACGGCGGCGCGTTTCAAGGCGCCGCTAATTTCTACCATCGCATCATGGGCGCTTAACGCTTCAAATTTATTTTCGGCGGTTACAAAGGGGTAACCGGTTAGCGCGGCAATTTGTGCGGCTACCATTTCGGAGTATCCGTCTGGCGTGTTGAGACCTGTGCCAACGGCCGTTCCCCCCAGCGCCAGCTCCTGCAAATGTTTTAGACCGTCTTCGATTGTCTCAATGCTGCGTTTGAGCTGCATCGCGTAGCCGCTGAATTCCTGCCCCAACGTCAACGGCGTGGCGTCCATCAGATGAGTGCGCCCTGTTTTGACAATGCCCATAAATGCCTCCGCTTTGGCGGCCAGCGTGGCTTGCAAAAGCTGGATTTTAGGCAGGGTTTCCGCAACAATTTTACTGTAGACGGCGATGTGCATGGCCGTTGGATATGTGTCGTTAGAGCTTTGACTTTTGTTGACATCATCATTGGCCTTCACCAATTTTTCTTCACGAAAGTTCCCGCCCAAAATTTCCGTGGCGCGGTTGGCAATCACCTCGTTGACGTTCATGTTGCTTTGCGTGCCGGAACCAGTTTGCCAAACTACCAGCGGGAATTGATCATCAAGTTCCCCGGCCAAAATTTCATCACAAGCCCGAGCAATGGCGTTTACTTTTTCCGGCGCAAAATCAGTCAGCTCAAGATTTGTGAGCGCCGCCGCCTTTTTGAGAATGGCAAATGCATAAATAATCTCCAGCGGCATTTTTTGCCCGCCAATCTTAAAGTTTTCCAGGCTGCGCTGTGTTTGCGCGCCCCAATATTTTTCATCCGGGACCTGGACTTCGCCCATCGTGTCTTTTTCAATTCTGTATTTCATGAATCACCTCTTTTTTGTCTTGGGTTTTTGGCTCTATTTGGTTTGACCACAGAAATTTAGTGACTATGTAAGTTCCTTGGCAATCTGCGGCTTTGTACGAGTACGCAAAGACATTGTTCACGTGCGGTAAGCAGTCACGCTTATGAGTATTTTACTGGATTTTGATAAAAACTGCTGATGATTATGTCAACTCGTGCTGGTTTGTTGTGTAAATACGCGGCACGCGCGTGTTGATATTGGTCAGCACTTCGTAGGGAATCGTATTGGCCCAATGCGCTAAATCTTCGGCGCGGATTTGTACGCCATCGACTGTGTCGCCGAGCAAGATGACTTCATCATTGTTATAGGCGCTTTCCCAGCCAATATTGACCATGAGCTGATCCATACAGATACGGCCGATTACCGGATACCGTTTCCCGCGAATGATGACCTCTGCTTTATCCGACATGCTGCGAAAATACCCGTCGCCATATCCGACCGGAACCGTGACAACGCGCGTCATGACATCGCTTTGCCAGGTGGAACCATAGCTGACGGGATGGTCTGGCTGCACCACTTTGAAATAGACAACGCGTGATTTCCAGGTTAAGGCAGGCTGCACGCTGATGGTGCGTGTAACTGCGTGTGAGGGATAGACGCCGTAAAGCAAAATGCCCGCCCGCACCATATTAAAGTGGCTCTCAGGGAGCTGTAAGATAGCGCCGGAGTTAGCCATGTGGCAGATTGGTGGGCGCGGTACGCTCTTGTTATCATAAAATTGCAAGACCTGATTGAAACGCGCCAGTTGTTCATGCGCCGAACGCAGGTCGGCGGCGTCGGCATTGGCAAAGTGGGAATAGATGCCTTCGACGCGGCAGTGGTGACATGCAAGCGCTGCGGCCAATAGCTGTTCAGCGCTGTAATAATGAACGCCAATGCGCTCCATGCCGGTATCAATTTTTAGATGTACTCGCGCCGTGACGCCCATCTCAGCGGCGGCGGCGTCAATTTGTTGAATTTTTTCAACGGATGAGGCCGTAAGGGTCAAATCGTTTTTGAGAAAAAGCGGTACCTGATTGCCGATGATCCCACCCAATACCAATATGGGGGCGCTGATACCCTGTTCACGCAGCAAAATCCCTTCTTCCAGGAAGGCGACGCCCAGGCAGGCTGCGCCTAGCTGGACAACGTGGCGCGCGATTTCAACCAGCCCATGACCATAAGCATTGGCTTTTAGAATGGGCATAATTTGGGCAGGCGCAACGGCCGTTTCTATGGCGCGATAATTGGCTGTCAGCCGGTCGAGGTTGACTTCCACGTAGGTCGGCCGCACTATACCGTTGGCGCTGATGGTTGGTTGGTTGATAGGCATATTCGATCATACCCCTTGAATCAGATTGCAATTGAGGATATGCTATCAACTACGCTGGAGCAAACTTTATTATCTGAACGATGAAAATTATCTATTTACCCGACACAATTCGAACCCTGGTCTTCGATATTGACCTGACCCTATATGACAGCCGTCCCTATTATGACAGTCAGATAAACCTGCTGATCGCACGTTTGGCGCAGCATTTGGATTTGTCCTTGGCGGAAACCGAAGCAGCCGTCCAGACCGTACAGGCGCGCTTTGCGCAAGAAAATAACGGCCGTTCCCTCTCTTTAGGCAATACATTTCTCCATTTTGGCGTTGATCTGCAAACCAATGCGCAGTGGCGCGCCGACCTGTTTCGGCCGGAGGATTATTTGCAGCGCGATGAACAGTTGGTGGAGACGATTGAGGAATTGGCGCAGATGTTTGCGGTAACGGCCGTTACCAATAACGCCGCCACCGTGGGTTTACGCACCCTGGAAGTGTTAGGCATTAAAGAATTTTTCGACCCGGTAATTGGCCTTGATATTTCATGCGCATCCAAACCCTCAATGGCGCCCTTTCAAATGATAACGCAAGCGCATGGGATTCTGCTGGCAGAAATGGTCAGCATTGGCGACCGGATGAGCGTCGATATTGAGCTGCCGGTACAAAACGGCATGGGCGGCATCCTTGTGGAAAGTATGGCGGATGTCTACCGCCTGCCGAACGCGCTGCGGCTGCATGGCGCATAGAACCAGATGAATTTAGAAGAACTCATTAACCAACTTTTTTACACGCCGGCCTGGTGGAGTTATGTTTTACGCATCATTTTGGTCATATTTTTCGCCTGGCTTTTTTTGCGAATTGCCCGCATTATGACGCGTCATATGGCCAACAGTGCGCGCATCAGCGCCAGGCGCGGACGCCGCGTGCGTGATGAACGCGTCGAAACTATTCAGCGCCTGGTTAACAGCTTTTTGACGTTTATTGTCATTGCAACTGCCTTCATCATCATTCTCAACATGTTTGTGCCCACAGAAAACCTGGTCTGGATGGCCGGTTTGTTTGCGGCGGCTTTTGGTTTGGGCTTGATGCCGTTGGTCAGAGATTTTTTTACCGGCGTGACTTTTCTGTTTGAAGACCCTTTTGATGTCGGCGAGAAAATTGAGCTGCATGTCTCATCTGAGGTGCAAGGCATTGTCGAACACGTCAACTTACGCACCACATCCCTGCGTGCACCTACGGGCGAGTTGTACACGATCCCAAACGGTGAAATCCGCGTGATTCGTAACTTTAGCCGCGGCCGATTTTCGATTGCAGATATCGCCCTCACAATCGCCGCCGCCGACCTGGAGCAAACGCTTGCTGTGTTGGAGCCCTTGGGTGAAGAGGCTGTCATGGAGCTGCCCAATTTGTTAGAGCCGTGGCAAATCATCAGTCCGGATGGTCATATTGGGCAGACTGTGGAACTAAAGCTGATTGCCAAAGCGCGCTTTGGCAACGCGGCCGAAATGCGCACGCGCCTGCTGGCTCTGGTACAGCATCGTCTTGATGAAGCCGGTATTATCCTCGAAATGTAAAAGCAAGGCGCGCTTTGGTTACATTTGCCCCTTGCATGAACTGAATTCAAGTCTTACAATTGTGACATATTTGGAATTTAGTCAGGCGGTTCGAGCCTGCTCGTTTCCAAATTGCGCTAAAAAATAAATAACTTAAACGGCCGTTCGGGAGAGTACACCCGATTTACTATTTTTGAATGCTGAATTGGTGTCGCCGAAGGGGCAAGCCGGCAATAAAACCGGTGAATCTCTCAGGCAAAAGGACCGGACGGACAG
Source organism: uncultured Chloroflexia bacterium (assembly GCA_963701435.1). Taxonomy (GTDB): domain Bacteria; phylum Chloroflexota; class Anaerolineae; order Promineifilales; family Promineifilaceae; genus JAACFF01. The sequence continues at coordinate 343,874 of CAVPAL010000017.1, forward strand.
GTGACTTCTGGAGAGCGCACTCGACATAAAACCAGCTTTTTTCGCATTCGAGTGTCGCCGACGGGGCAAGCCGGACGCAGTCCGGTGAAACTCTCAGGTTAACGACAGAGGACGCTGGCAATATTCTGTTGCCATGCGTCCTTTTTTTGATCAAACAGCAATTGTGCAAGATTCCAAATAAGACGCAACAAAATTAGGAGAAAATCATGAGTAATATTCCCCAGGACCTGCTTTATACAGAGGAAGATGAATGGGTGCGCATAGATGGCGATACGGCCACTGTCGGCATTACCGACTATGCCCAGGATTCACTTTCCGATATTGTTTATCTGGAACTACCTGCCAAAGGCAATGCTTTTGGCGTTGGTGATTCCTTTGGCGTCGTTGAATCCGTCAAAGCCGCCGCTGATCTATACATGCCGCTTTCCGGTGAAATCACGGCCGTTAATGAAGACCTCATCGATACCCCCGAATTGATTAATTCAGATCCATATGGCGCTGCCTGGCTGCTTAAGCTTAAAATCGAGGACGTCGAGGAAATTAGCAATCTGCTCAGCCCGGCTGCTTATCAAGCGTCAATTGAAGAACGTAGTTAATTATGACTATTTCCACATTTCCCCATACTGATTGGCATGATCTCATTGAAGCGGATGCGCAGGGCGGCAGCGGGAAACGGCCGTTTAACCACGAACTCCTGCAGCCGGCCGACCAGTTTGTCAAACGTCATATTGGGCCGCGCAGTCATGACGTCTCTGACATGCTGCAAACGCTTGGCTTGAATTCGCTGGATGAACTGGTAGATGAGGCGATTCCGCGTGGTATCCGGCTTCCTGCGCCCTTAAAGCTGGAGTCGCCGCGCAGTGAATCGGCCGTACTCGACGAGCTGCGCGATCTGGCGGAGCGTAACCTACTCTTCCGCTCCTTCATTGGCATGGGCTATTCCGATACCATTACCCCGCCCGTCATTCAGCGCAACATTCTCGAAAATCCGGGTTGGTACACCCAATACACTCCCTATCAGGCTGAGATTGCCCAGGGCCGGCTGGAAGCGCTCATCAATTTCCAGACGATGATCATCGATTTAACCGGCATGGAAATAGCCAACGCCTCGATGCTGGATGAAGGCACGGCCGCTGCTGAAGCAATGACGCTCTGTCTGCGCGCCCGCCCGCGCAAAAGCGAGGCGATGACATTTTTTGTATCGGAATTGTGCCATCCGCAAACGATTGCCGTGGTGCAAACCCGCGCCGAACCGCTTGGCATTCAGGTGGTCGTCGGCGATCATGAATCCTATGATTTTGACCAACCCACCTTTGGCGTTTTGCTGCAATACCCGGCCACAACCGGCGACGTGCTGGATTACACCGATTTTGTTGAAAAGGCTCACGCTGCCGGCGCGTTGGTGACAGTCGCCGCTGATTTATTGGCGCTGGTGCTGCTGCGTCCGCCGGGTGAATTTGGCGCCGATGTTGTCGTGGGCAACAGCCAGCGTTTTGGCGTGCCGATGGGCTACGGCGGCCCGCACGCCGCATTTCTGGCCACGCAGGATGCGTATAAACGCATTATGCCGGGTCGACTCGTGGGCGTTTCGCAGGATGCAACCGGCAAACCTGCCTACCGCCTGGCGCTGCAAACGCGCGAGCAGCACATTCGGCGCGATAAAGCTACCAGCAATATTTGCACGGCGCAGGTGCTGCTGGCGATTATGGCCTCGATGTATGCGGTTTATCATGGGCCTGACGGTTTACGGCGGATTGCCAACCGGGTGCGCCTGTTAACGGCCGTTCTCGCTGCAGGCTTGTTGGAGCTGGGCTATCTTGTCAACTCAGCGCCTGTATTTGATACCCTCAAAGTCAGCGGCGGGCCGCGTAATCAGGGCGCCGTGCGCGCCGCAGCTCTTGCCGCCAAGATTAATTTGCGTTATTTCGACGACGGCGCTGTCGGCGTTTCCCTGGATGAAGCCATGACGTCGGATGAACTGCGCCGCCTCCTGGAAGTGTTTGGCGCCGATCCCGACACCCTCAACCTGAAAGCCGTCGCCGACAGCGTTGATCCAATGGTTCCTGAGTCTCTGCGGCGCACGAGCGATTTTCTCACCCATCCCGTTTTCAACAGCGCCTATTCCGAAACGGAGATGCTGCGCTATATTCACCGCCTGCAAAATCGCGACCTGTCATTGACCCACTCAATGATCTCGCTCGGTTCCTGCACCATGAAGCTCAACGCCACGGCCGAAATGCTGCTGATTACGCTGCCGGAATTCGGCCGTATGCATCCTTTTGCGCCGCTGGATCAAACCCAGGGGTACCAGGAACTGTTCCGGCGTCTGGGCGACTGGTTGGCCGAAATCACCGGATTTGCGGCCATATCGTTCCAACCTAACTCCGGCGCCGCCGGGGAATACACCGGTATGCTCGCCATTCGCGCCTATCATCTGGCGCGCGGCGACGCCCACCGCAATGTGTGCCTGATTCCCAGTTCGGCCCATGGCACCAACCCGGCCAGCGCCGTCCTGGCCGGCATGGAAGTGGTCGTCGTCGAATGTGACGAAAACGGCAACATTGATATGGCCGACATGCGCGTCAAGGCGGAAAAATACAGCGCCAACCTGGCCGCCACGATGATCACCTACCCGTCAACCCACGGGGTTTTTGAAGAAGGCATCCGCGAAATTTGCCGGATTGTCCACGATCATGGCGGGCAGGTTTATATGGACGGCGCTAACATGAATGCGCAGGTGGGCTTTACCTCGCCCGGTGAAATCGGCGCTGATGTGTGCCACCTGAACTTGCATAAAACCTTTGCCATTCCCCACGGCGGCGGCGGCCCCGGCATGGGTCCGATTGGCGTGGCGGCGCACCTGGCGCCTTTTCTGCCCGATCATCCTGTTGTGGCGGGCGTCGGCGGCGCGCAGTCGTTGGGCACGGTTTCTTCGGCGCCCTGGGCCAGCGCCAGCGTTTTACCCATTTCCTACGCCTATATCGCCATGATGGGGGATTGGGGTCTGTCGGTGGCGACCCAAATCGCCATTTTGAACGCCAACTACATCGCCCATCGCCTGGAGCCGTATTTCCCGGTGCTGTATCGCGGCGTGAATAACCGCGTGGCGCATGAATGTATTATCGAGCTGCGCCACCTGAAAGAGTTTGCGACGGTCGACGACGTGGCCAAACGGCTGATGGATTTTGGCTTCCACGCGCCGACGATGTCTTTCCCCGTGCCCGGCACGCTGATGATTGAGCCGACCGAGAGCGAATCCAAGCAAGAGTTGGACCGCTTTTGTGAGGCGATGATCGCGATCCGCGCGGAAATCCGCGCGATTGAAAATGGCGAAATGGATGCGGAAAACAATCCGCTGCGCCATGCGCCCCACACGGCCGAAGTGGTAACGGCCGTTAACTGGGAACGGCCGTATTCGCGCGCGCAGGCTGCTTTCCCCGCGCCGTGGGTCAAGGAAAACAAATTCTGGCCCTTTGTGAGCCGCATCGACAATGTCTACGGCGACCGCAATCTGTTCTGCGAGTGTATCCCGATTGAAGCGTATGCGTAATTGTTGACGGCTATGCTGAACTGCGAATAACGCCCGACTGCTCCACCGGTCGGGCGTTTTTATTGATGGCGCGCTGGCTGCCAGCCGGTAGAGCCTCCACTCATCCACAACACATCCAGCCGCCTGTCTGGGAGTTGACGCGGAATTAAAACTGACCCGAAAAACGGCCGTTTCCTGTGTTATAATCCAGAAATCCGGTGCGGTGAAATTCCCCAACCGCCGGTTGATTGATGGGAAATGATGCTAAACCGGGGCGCATATACAGGTGCGCTCCTGCAGGTAAAAAATCAAGATGAGCGACAAATCCACCTACCTCACCGATTTTTGGGCCGATCGGGACGCCCTCAACTTTGGCGACTTCCAGCCCGCCCTCAAGGAAATCCTGCTTGAAGCCCAAACCCCGCTCACCGTGGGCGTTTTTGGCACCTGGGGCAGCGGCAAAACCAGCCTCATGCGCATGTTACGCGCCGAAATTGAAGCCGACAACCTGCCCTCGCGCCGCACGGTGTGGTTTACGGCCTGGAAATATGACCGCCATGACGCGCTCTGGCGCGCCCTGATTTTACGCGTGCTGCATGCGCTCTACCCACGCGAGACGGAACCTCAAGAGCAGCCGCGTGAAGCGCGTCCTATCTTGCAAAATCCCACCGATAAACGCCAGCAAAAGCTCATCAAACTGCTGGAACGGCTTGAAAGCAGCGTGTACCAGGTTGTCGATTGGCGCGAGCAGGGCGAGTGGCAAATTGATTGGTGGCAGTTTCTGGCCGGCGCGGGCGAGGCGGGCGTTGACGTGGCCGCCACGCTCTCATCCGCCGGCTTGTGGCCGCAGCTCAAAAGCTTACTGGGCAGCAGCGACGGCGCCGCCGACAATATCAAGAAGGCGCTAGACGCCATTGGGCGCGAGACAAAAGCGTACCGCCGTAATCAGCTTTTGCATATGGAGCAGTTTGAAACCACTTTTCGCGAGGCAATAAAACTGCTGGATGAGAACAGCACCGATGGCCGCCTGATTGTCTTTGTCGATGACCTCGACCGCTGTCTGCCGGAAAAAGCGATTGAAGTGCTGGAAGCGATTAAACTTTTCCTGGAAGTGCCCGGCACGGTCTTTGTGCTGGGTATGGATCGAGAAGTCGTGCAGCGCGGCATCGAGGCGCGCTACGGCCACTTTTTGCAGCACGCCGGGCTAACGCGCGGCGAACTGCCCATCAGCGGCGACAGCTACCTGCAAAAGATTGTGCAGATTCCATTTCACCTGCCGGCGCTGGCGGTCGGCGATTTGGAGACGTTTATCGCGGAATTGGGCGCGCCCGTTTCAGAGATGACGCGCCGCGTGCTGGCGCGCGGTCTGTACCCCAACCCACGCCAGGTGAAGCGCGTGCTTAACATCTTCCGGCTGCTGCAAACGATTGCCGCCACGCGCAAGCTGGCTGTCAGCGCGCCTTTGCTGGCCAAAACGGTGCTGATCCAGACGCAGTTTCCCGACCTCTACCAGCTCTGGCGCGAGTATCCCACGCTGGTGCGCACGCTGGAGCGTGAGTACGCGCGCCTGACGCGCAGTGAGGATGAACTGCTCTTGGGGCGCTCTGCGCCGCGCCAAAAGCCGCCGGGCGAAAAGGAGATCACCGGCGCAGAGGCTGAACCGGATGCACAGCCTGCCGGCGTGGAAGCAACCGGCGGCGGCGATGGGCTGCTGGCGCCTTACCTGCGTGAGTCGCGTAAATACACGCTGCTGCGGCGTTTGTTAACCTTTCCGCCGCCGGAAGAGCAGCCGGAAGAAGCGGAAGCGGTGTTTTTTGGCGGCCTGACGCGGGCCCAGCTTGACGCCTACATTCGCCTGGCGGGCGCGGTGACAACGGAAACAGCGGAGGTCGCCGCCGTGCAGTTGGGCGATGATTTACTGGCGGAGATGCTCAGCGGCGATCCGGCGCGTATGGAAGAGGCGGTCTCACGCCTGAATGAGCAGGAGGAGGATATTGGCGGCCGGCTGCACGCGGCGGCGCGCCAGCAGTTGCTGGCGGTGATTGCGGATGCGCAGCAGACTGTGCGGACGCGCGCCAGCGCCGGCGATGCATTGGCGCTGGTGGGGGATTTGCGTGATGATGTGGTTTGTGACGTGCCGGCGATGGTAACGATTCCGGCCGGGCCGTTTTTGATGGGCAGCCAAAAAGCGGATGATGATCAGGCCGAGGATGACGAAATGCCGCAGCATTCACAGCCAATGCCTGAGGCGTATGCGATCGGCAAGTATCCGGTGACGGTAACGCAGTACCGGCGCTTTGTGGAAGATGGGGGCTACACGCAGAAATGGCAGGCGTGCTGGACGGACGTGGGCTGGCGGCAGCGTGAAAAGGAAAAATGGACAGCGCCGCGCTATTGGGATGAGGCGCGGCGGACAGTACCCAACCATCCGGTGGTGGGCGTGAGCTGGTATGAAGCAGTGGCGTACTGTAACTGGCTAAAGGCGACAACGGGACGAAAATTCCGGCTGCCGGATGAAGCGATGTGGGAAAAGGCGGCGCGCGGTACAGACGGCCGTATATATCCGTGGGGGAATGAATGGGATAACGATAAATTGAATGCTAACAATAATGTAGGGCGTACAACGGCCGTTGGCATTTTTCCTGCCGGTAAATCACCTTATGATATTTATGACGCCAGCGGCAATGTGTGGGAGTGGTGCAGCGGGTTGAGTCCTGGCGTAATGCCTTATCCGTTCAAGCGACAAACATATGAAGAAGATTTGGCCGCGGAAGGGCGTCGCTGCTTGCGCGGGGGCGCGTTCGACGACGACGATCAGCACTCGCGCGCCGCGTACCGGATCGACTACTATGCACACTACAGGTACGACGATTATCGGGTTCCGGGTCGCCGAACATCTCTTGGATCCTGAATCCTGAGTGCTGGCTTCTGAATTCTGATCTTCCCCAAAGGCGTGGGCAAAAAAAGGCCTGGGCAGGGGAACTGCCGGCATTGGCCGCAGCGGAGCAATCCCAAAAAAGTCGCTGCGCCCATAGGCGCAGCGATCGCCGCAAATTTTCCCCCATTTCCCAAACCAACCACCACCTGCGGTAGGGGCTAGACGGCTGGGAAAGGTGCTTGCCATGCACCCATGAATATGCACCCAGCCGTCTCGCCCGTTTACATACACCGGGCGAGACGGCGCGGAGAAAACGCCGTTGGTTCCCTGCAGACGCCAAACCGCGCCGTCCCGCCCCTACCACAATTGATTGGTGATGGGCGCGCCGGCCCAAATTCAACCGCGGTAGGGGCTAGACGGCTGGGAAAGGCGTTTGCCATGCACCCATGAATATGCGCCCAGTCTCGCCCGTTTACATACACCGGGCGAGACGGCGCGGAGAAAACGCCGTTGGTTCCCCGCAGACGCCAAACCGCGCCGTCCCGCCCGATGACTACAGAATGAATTCTGTAACTAACGCGGAGAAACATGATAAATCATGTTGAACATGTTGCCAGATGTGCCGTTCCGAGTCTGTTTTAACAGACTTTTTATCCGCAGCCGTAGATTTCAATCTATGGCGCTATGGCGCCGGCATGGTAGCAACTTGGGTTTGATTAATGTGTGGGCGATCATTTTCGCCCGTTTTTTTAATTTGGTTACAATCGGCGCAGTCAGAATTGCGCTTTGACTAAGGCTGTTGCAAGATGCCACATGCGCTACCGCACTTCACCAGGTGTGCGATTTGGATAATCGCGTATCGATTTGCCAAATCGATTTACGGAGGAGATTAACTTTTGAGTTACACGAATTTGTCTGCGAAACAATTAATCCAACGGCTGGAAAGAGCAGGTCGTTACCCACATCCAGACCTGATCCGGGCAATCTGGGAGCGCGAAGTTGAAACCAGACCCCTGCTGCTGACCATGTTTGAAGAAGCTTTCCAAGATGATTGGCCCAATGACGAGGATCCGCGTTGGTACCGGTTTGTCCATGCCGCCAGATTTATGCTTGGCTGGCGTGAGGAAAAATCACTGCCTTTGTTTACCCATCTTTACATGGACGAGGAAATGCAGGATTGGTTGGAATGGTTTGAAACAACTCCGGCCGCCTTTGGTCCTGCGGCTCTGCCACATTTTGCTGAAGTCATTCAAATGGATACAAAGGGTGAATGGCATTATGGTCAGGCGCTCAGCGCCAGCATTGTGGCTAAAATTGGCGTGGGCTACCCGGAAATGCGTGAGGATGCGGCTGCGCTCCTGCGCGCGAAGCTGCCGCCATTGGAAAAAATCCCGCAGCTAACTGAGGCGGATTATGACGAGATGTGGTCATCCTTTGTCGGTGACCTGGCGGATTTGGATGATGAGGAAAGCAAAGAACAAATCCTGGCTTTGTTTGCAGTCGACATGATTGATCCTATGTTTAATTCGCGCGAAAGTTATTTGCAAGAGTTGAAAACGCCTGCCAAAGTTGAACCAGAATATGATCTTTTGGCGATTTACAAAACGTGGTACGCATTTGGACAACGTGAGCAGCAGCAAAAAACAGCCAATAAGCAGCGTCAAGTGGAGCTGCCGGAGCCACAAACCGACCAATCAGGAAAAATTGGTCGTAATGATCCCTGTCCATGCGGCAGCGGTAAAAAGTATAAACGCTGTCACGGCGCTCCGGGAGCCAGATAAATTCCCTGCAGACATACAGGTTTGTTCGCGTGTCTACGTACAATGAACGCTGCCAGCTAAACGGGGGAAACGTGCTAAAATTCACAAGCTGATACCCGGCAAGCGATATGACGACAAGCAACAGCCCACCTCCCCAACTTTTTGACAACGGCCGTTACCGGCGCATTTTGCGTTTTTTTGGCGGCATGATCCTGCACGTCATCTGGTGGGACCTGATTTTCAGCCGCATTCCCATTTTGGGCTGGCGCGCCAGCCAGACCCGCAGCGAGCGTTACCGACGCTGGTCGCGCCGTTTCCGTATTATGGCGATTGAAATGGGCGGCGTGATGATTAAGCTGGGCCAGTTTCTCAGCTCGCGCGTTGATGTGCTGCCGCGCGAAATCACCGACGAACTGAAAGGGCTGCAAGACGAAGTGCCGCCCGTGCCCACGCCGGAAATTTTCGCCATCATGCGCGCCGATTTGGGCGCTCTCTCGCAGCGTTTTGCCTTTATCGAAGAGGAACCGATTGCCGCCGCATCGCTTGGTCAGGCCCACCGCGCCTGGCTGCTGCCGGAGAAAGAGGGAGCCGAGTATGGCAAACCGGTGGTGATCAAGGTGCAGCGCCCGCGCATTGAGGAGATGGTGCGCGTGGACCTCTCTGCGCTGCAGGTTGTGGCGCGGTGGGTGATGCGTTACCCGCCCATTCGGCGGCGCGCCGATGCGCCCGCGCTGATGGATGAATTTGCGCGCACGCTGTGGGAGGAGCTGGATTATGAATCGGAGGCGGGCAACGCGGAACGATTTGCCCAAATCCACGCCGATAATCCGCGCATTTATATTCCGCGCGTCTACCGTGAACATTCCACAAAGCGCGTGATTGTGCTCGAAAATGTGGAAACGCTCAAGATTGGGGAAAGTGAAACCTTAAACGCCCAGGGCATTGATACCAAAGAGGTCGCGGATGCGCTGCTGGAGGCGTATTTTCAGCAGGTGTTTCTTGAAGGTTTTTTCCATGCGGATCCGCATCCGGGTAATATGTTTGTACGGCCGTTACCCCGCGAGAAGAGCGGTGCAGGGGGACGGCCGTTTCTGTTAATTTTTGTTGATTTTGGCATGGTCGGGCGCGTGCCCAGCTTGATGGGCGACAATTTGCGCAAGATTATGATTGCCGTCACGCGCCGCGATGCGCGCCAGCTCACCGAAGCGTACCAGGATTTGGGCTTTTTCCTGCCCGGCGCCGATACGGAACGCATCATCGAAGCACAGACGGTGCTGCTGGACCGCATTTGGGGGCGCAAGCTGCTCGACCTGGCCAATCCGGACCCCAAGGAAGTCCAGGAACTCACCAGCGAATTTCGCGATCTGCTCTTTGATTTCCCGTTCCAGATTCCGCAGGATTTTATATATCTGGGGCGCGCTTTGGGCATGGTCAGCGGCCTGATTTCACAGCTTGACCCGGAGATCAATCCCTGGTATCAGATTGAAAAGTATGGCGAACAGTTAATCCGGCGGCAGTCAACGGCCGATTTTGGGGAATTGGGTTGGGAAACGCTGCTGGAGGGGATACGGCCGTATTTGGAGATGCCGCCGCGTATTTTGCGCCTGCTGGAAATGGCAGAGTCGGGTCGTTTGACGGTGCAACAAAAAACAGACCCGGCCACCGTTCGCCGTCAGGAACGCCTGGAGCGGCGTTTAAGCCGGCTCAGTTGGAGCGTTCTGGGCGCGGCGGGCATGCTGTCGGCCACGCTGCTTTATATTTTTCGACGTTCAAACGACAAATAACTTGCAGTAAATTGACGCTAATTTTCTCAAATCAAGGCCATAATGCGCCCAAATTTGGGTAAATTCACTGCAGCGACTTCTTAAATTTGCCGGTCAATCAACGTTGTTGACGCGTAAAACCACTCCCTCATTTGGCCCGACAGGCAACCGGCTTGTATTCACATGCCCTGTGCGCTGCATACCGGTCGCTGCGGCAATTTCTGCCTGTGGGGCGGCGCGGCTCAAGTCGAGCGTGTGGGCGTCTGCGCCAAAATTGAGCACAATAAGAAAGCTGTCACTATTTTCCAACGAGCGCTTGTAAACAAAGATGTCATCGGTCGTTGCGTCAATTGACCGGTAACTGCCGCTGTGCAGCGCCGGTTCCGCCCGCCGCAGCGTGGTGAGGGCGCGGTAGAGGTTGAGCATGGAGGTTGGATCGGCTGTTTGTTGGCTGACGTTGTGGATTTTGTAATTGCCGGCGAGGGGCAGCCAGGGAACGGCCGTTGCCGGCGCAAAACCCGCGTTAGCAGAATCATCCCACTGCATCGGCGTGCGTTCCGGATCGCGCCCCACCATTTCGGCAATCTCCGGCTGGTTGACGGCGGGCGGATCCTGCACAAACTCTGGCGGAATGGGCACATTCTCCATCCCAATTTCTTCGCCATAATAGGTGGTAGGCGTACCGCGCAGGGTGAGCAGAAGCATATTGGCCACGCGCGCCTGCGCCGGCCCTACGCGCGTCGCCGTGCGGCGCTGATCATGATTGCCCAACACCCAGTTGGGCCAGGCGCCCGGCGGCAGGTTGGCTTCATAGGCGTCAACCAAACGGCGCACGCTCTGCGCTTCCCAGGGAGCGTTGATCAGCTGAAAGTTGAAGGGCAAATGGCATTCGTCGAGATCGGCGCCGTAATAAGTCATCAACTTTTCATTGGGCAGATAGATTTCGCCGACCATCATACGTTCGTCGTATTCATCCAGCACGGCGCGCATCTGGCGCACAATGTCGTGGATGCCCGCCACGTCTTGCGTATAAATATGCAGCAGGCTGTCGTGCGGGTTGACGCCGTCCCAATTGGGGTTGGGTGGTTCGTTGCGAAAGTCAGGGTCTTTAAGCATCAGCCAGATCACATCGACGCGAAAGCCATCGACGCCTTTATCCAGCCAGAAGCGCATGTTGTCCAGCATGGCGGGCAGCACGTCGGGATGGCGATAGTTGAGTTCCGGCTGTTGGGTGACAAATTGGTGAAGGTAATATTGCCCGGTGGCTTCGTCGAATGTCCAGGCAGGTCCGCCGAAAAAGCTGAGCCAATTGTTGGGCGGCCCACCGTCCGGGGCCGGATCGCGCCAGATGTACCAGTCGCGCTGCGGATTGTCGCGGCTGCTGCGGCTTTCGATGAACCAGGGGTGTTCGTCCGACGTGTGGTTGGGTACGAGATCGAGAATGAGTTTCAGGCCGCGTTGGTGAACGTCCGTTAACAGCTCGATCAAAATCTGCCATCGTGCCAAACATGGGATGAATCGCGCAGTAATCGGCTACATCATAGCCAAAATCATGCATGGGCGAGGGGTAAATGGGCGAAAGCCAGATGGCGTCTACGTCCAGGCTGTGGATATAATCCAGCCGCTGCAAGATGCCGCGCAGATCGCCAATGCCGTCGCCGTTGCTGTCCTGATAAGAGCGAGGATAAATCTGGTAAATGATCCCCTTTTGCCACCACAGATTTGCCATTTTCATACCTCCTGTATACAGTTTCCAGTAAGCTTGTTTAAGCAGCCTGATTGAACCAGCCGCGCCGGATGGCATAGACCAGAATAAAAATGGCCAATAAGCTCCAGCTTGTTACGACGCCAAACAAAACCGCCCCGCCCCATTTGTCCATGATATAGCCGCTGATGGGACTGGCCAGCAGCGGCGCCAGGCCAATCTGGGCGGCGTACAACATCGACTGCGCCGTGGAGGCCCACTCAGCCGGCGCGCGCGTCGTAACCAGATCGATGCTGGCGACGACAAACAGGGCATAACCAACACCTTTCAAAACAGACGCCACAACCATCACCGCCGGTGACCAGGCGAGGGCATGGCCAATCAGCGTCAGGGTGATAATAATGATTGAGAGCAGCAGGCCGCCTGGGACGCCTGTGCGGCGCAAAATAATGGCGCTGCGCTGCATGACGGGCGCTTCCGCCAGCGCTGACAACCCAAAAAGCAGGCCGACATAGGTCTGGTTGCCGCCAAGCTGGATGATATAGATTCCGCCAAAAAGAAAGGTCACAATTAATGCCGCGCCGGCCAAAAAGGCGACGACAAACAAGGTGAGTAAGCCACGGTCTTCCAGCAGCGCTCGCGCCGGACGACGCGCCTGGAGAGATACGGCCGTACCCTCTTCCAATTGACCCGTTACCAAAATGACGGGCAGCGCCATAAAGGCCGCGCCCACAAACATAAAACCAAATCCAACCCGATCCCACAGGACGCCGGCCGCCACCGTGAAAAGGGCAAAACCTAACGAACCCCACAAACGGGCGCGTCCATAATCCAGATGGCGCCGTGACAGCATGCGCGCAACCACGCTGTCCCCAATCGGCATGGTTGGGCTGCGAATCGCGCCTTCTAAAACCATGAGCAAAAAAATGGGCGCAAAAGCGGTTGGCAGACGCCAAAAGAGCAAAATGATGGCCCAGAGGACAAACAAGCCTTGTAATAAACGTAAACGACGGCTGTGTCTATCGGCCCAGGCGGAAACGAATGGGGCTAAAACCAGCGTCATGAACGGTAAAATTGCGGCCAATAATCCGATTTGAACCCCGCTTAGTCCTAAATCGGTCAAATAGACGTTCAAAAATGGCGCGTAAACGGCAACCATTGACCAATAAAACCAATAATAGATGGATCCTGACCACATTGGCGGTAGAATCTGGCCGCGCGCGCGAATCACAGTTAGGTCCTTTTGCATCTGTCCACCTTGCGCCGGCTAACCAGTTCGAACCGGCCACCGGATTATCATGCAGAGCTGTTTGGATAGCAACGCTTAGGCAACGTTCGTTAGCATCTTGACTCGAACGTTGCTTGTGAGGAAGCGTTTTCCTATCGCTAGTTAGTACTACAACGAGAAATTGACATAAAGTACATCTTACTGACTAATCAAGAGCAGTGAGCATCCTCAGATGCGGCCAGTTGAGGCGACGAACCGGCATTTGAGAATGCCTTCCTCCTCATTGCAGAGCGAAGTATCGTTGTAGAATTAGGTAATTCACAAAAACTTTTTGAATAAAGATCAGCGGAAGTTTTTGTGAAATCCTTGAGGAATTTCCAGATTTCGTCTCGCAGGAATTCAAAAAACTTGCTGGAATTACTTAATTTATAGACGCTTCCTTATTGCCACAATGTCTTCAGGTTGGGATAATAGAGGTGTGATGAAACGACATATTTATTTAGAAGACATTCCGCTTGATCAGGCCCAGTCAGTTTTACAGTCGGCGCTGCAAGCGGCTGATTTGTGGCAGCCCTTGCCCTCTGAAATAGTTCCTGTGGCAAAGGCCAACGGCCGTATTACCGCAACGGCCGTTTATGCCAGACTTTCTTCACCCCATTTCCACGCCAGCGCCATGGACGGGTACGCTTTGCGCGCGCAAGACAGCGTGGGCGCCACCGAGACCAATCCGCTGACATTGACCTTGATTGAGAATGACGCTGCGCCTGAGGGCGTCGAGCGCCCTACCGTGGCGGTGAATACCGGCCATCCGCTGCCGGCCTGGGCCAATGCCGTTGTCATGATTGAACATACCCAGGCGCTGCCGCTGCCGGATGGGTCGCCGGGACTCCAAATTCGCGCAGCGCTGCCGCCCTGGCATCATGTGCGTCCTATGGGCGAGGATATGGTGGCGACAGAACTGGTGCTGCCTGCTAATCACAAGCTGCGTCCGGTTGATTTGGGTGCGCTGGCAGGTGCGGGACATGCAGCCGTAAGCGTCTACCGCCGCCCGCGCGTGGCCATTATTCCTACAGGATCAGAGCTGGTGGAGGTGGAAACGGCCGTTTCGCAAACGCCCCTGCCCGGCCAGATCATTGAATACAACAGCCTGGTGCTGGCGGCGCAGGTAGAAAATTGGGGCGGGGTTCCCATTCGTTGGCCGATTGTGCCGGACGAGTTTGAGGCGATAAAAACGGCCGTACAGCAAGCCGCTCAGAACTATGATCTGATCCTGCTCAACGCCGGATCCTCCGCCGGCAGCGAAGATTATACCGCCCACGTTGTGGCAAAATTAGGCCAACTGCTCGTCCACGGCGTCGCTGTGCGCCCCGGCCATCCCGTCATCATCGGTGTGATCCCGCATGCTGCGCCCACTAAACCGCATGCCGTAATTCCCATCATTGGCGTTCCCGGCTACCCCGTCAGCGCCGCTCTCACCGGCGAAATATTTGTGGAACCAATTCTGGCGCGCTGGCAGGGTCAAACTGCCTATACAGCCCCCACGCTGACGGGACAATTGACCCGCAAAATCATGTCCCACACCGGCGACGATGACTTTGTGCGCGTATCGGTGGGCAAGGTGGGCGACAACGTGATGGTGACGCCAATCAGCCGCGGCGCCGGCGTAATCACATCGCTGGTGCGCGCCGACGGCATTTTGCGCATTCCCCGCTTCAGCGAAGGGCAGGACGCCGGCGATTCCGTTACGGTGCATCTTTACCGCACCCCAAAAGAAATTGAGCGTACCATCGTCGCCATTGGCAGCCATGATTTGACGCTGGATTTGCTGGCGCAGTTTTTGGCCGAACGCGAAGAGGGATTGCGTCTTATGTCGGCCAACGTGGGCAGCCTGAGTGGTCTTGTGGCCCTGCGGCGCGGCGAGGCGCACCTGGCCGGCTCGCATCTGCTTGATCCCGTCACGGGAATCTACAACGAAAGCTACATACGCCGCTATTTGCCTGATCGGGGATTGGTTCTGGTGGCGCTGGTGGCGCGTGAGCAGGGCTGGATTGTGCCGGCGGGTAATCCTAAAAATTTCACGGAATGGTCTGATGCGGCCAACCCGGATGTTCAAATTGTCAACCGGCAGCGAGGCGCGGGCACGCGTGTGCTGCTCGATTATGAGCTGGCGCAGCGCGGTATTGAAACGGCGCAGGTAAATGGGTATGGTCGCGAGGAATATACACATCTGGCGGTGGCGGCGGCGGTGGCTTCCGGCGCGGCGGATGCAGGTCTGGGCATTCGGGCAGCGGCGCGCGCGCTTGACCTCGATTTTGCGCCGCTGGCGTTTGAGCAGTATGATCTGGTGATTCCGAAGACCCATTTTGAGAGTGGTTTTTTGCAGCCGCTGTTAGATTTATTGGCGGATGAGCGTTTTAGAACGGCCGTTTCCGCCCTCCCTGGTTACGATGTTAAGCCAATGGGACAGGTGCGCACGCTGCTATAATGGTAGTGACGAATTTTGGACCTGCTGAGATTAGCGCAATCCGGGAACAATGTCGTTCCGGTTGATTTACGCTTAAAAAGTCAATATACTCTCTCACTCTCACACTCACAAATGTAAAGGAGTTTTCCCACTATGATTTTAGAAACTGTAACCTCTCTTCAGACGCCTCCCCATCCGTGGGAGGATATTCCGATGGAAAAATGGCAGGATTGGCGCTGGCAGTTGAGCAAACGCCTCAACAGCGTGGAAGAGTTTTCCCAGGTGGTAAACCTCACCGAAAGCGAAATCGCCGGTCTTTCTGCGCCTGAAAAATTCCGCGTTGATGTGACGCCCTATTTTGCCAGCCTGATGGATCCGGACGATCCCAACTGTCCCATTCGCCGCCAAATTATGCCGACGGCGGGTGAACTGGCGCCTTTTGAGGCGGAAATGGTTGATTCGTTGGGCGAAGACGCCCACTCGCCGGTGCCTGGTCTGGTACACCGCTATCCGGATCGCGTACTGATGCTGGTGACGACGCAGTGCGCCAGCTACTGCCGTTACTGTACGCGCAGCCGCATTGTGGGCGATCCAAGCGCCACTTTTGGTCGCTCGGACCACGACGCGCAGATTGAGTATATCGCGCGCACGCCTGAAATTCGGGATGTGCTGCTTTCCGGCGGCGATCCGCTGATTATGCCGGAGAAGATGCTCTATAATCTGCTCAGCCGCCTGCGCGCCATCCCGCATCTTGAAATAATCCGCATTGGGTCACGCGAGCCGGTGTTTCTGCCGCAGCGCATCACGCCGGAACTGGTCGCGATGTTGAAGGAGTTCCACCCGCTGTGGATGAATATCCATTTCAACCATCCCAAGGAAATCACGCCGGAAGTGTCGGTGGCGCTGGCGCGGCTGGCCGATGCAGGTATTCCGCTGGGTTGCCAGTCGGTTTTGCTAGCGGGTGTGAATGATTGTCCTAATATAATGATGGAACTGTCGCATAAGCTGGTGTTAAACCGGGTACGGCCGTATTACATTTACCAATGCGACCTCGTCCACGGCGCCGGTCATTTTCGCACGCCGGTCGCGGTGGGGGTAGAAATCATGGAAGCGCTGCGCGGCCATACTTCCGGCTACGCCGTGCCGACCTATGTGGTGGATGCGCCCGGCGGCGGCGGCAAAATCCCGTTGGCGCCCAATTATCTCATTTCCCAATCGGCCGACCGCGTGGTGGTGCGCAACTACGAGGGGTATATGAGCGCCTACACCCAGCCGGAAATATACGAACGACATGACCCTGCCACCTGTACCGCGTGTCAAAATCGGCGCTACGAGTTTGGGCAGGAAGGCGTCACGTCGCTGCTGACCGGTGAGGAATTGGCGATTAAGCCGCAGGGGTTTGAAACGATTCACCAGCGCCTGCAGCGGGAACAAGAACCAGCATCCGATTTGTTTATTGAACTTGATATTCAATAAAATTTATGCGACGTTGGCAAATTTGGGCCATTTTCATATGTATCCTGGTTGTCGCCGCCGCTTTGCGCTGGACGGGTTTGGATTGGGACAATTACCACCATTATCATCCCGATGAACGTTATATCACCTGGGTGGCGACAACCATTGAATGGCCGGCCGATTTTTCCGCTGCTTTAAATCCAAAACTTTCTACGTTTAATCCTTTTTACTGGTATCCTGGGGCGGCCAGTGATGGCATCGTGGTTGGGCAAGATGCGCCGCGCAAGTTTGCTTATGGACATGTCCCGCTGTATCTGGGGGTGGCTGTAACGCGGCTGATGGAGCAGATTGGGCCGTTTTTTGCTGCGTTTCTCCCGCAAAACTGGCTGTTGACGCTGGATTTGTTGAATGCGCGCCAGGCAATTGAGTTCCGGCATTTAACGGCCGTTTCCCGCGCCCTGACCGGTTTGTTTGATCTGGGCGCGCTGCTGGTTGTTTTTTTATTAGGCCGTAAAGTATATGGCGCTGCGGTTGGTTTGCTGGCGGCGGCGCTGCTGGCGGTCAATGTGATGCATATTCAACTGGCTCACTTTTTTACGTCCGATCCATATCTGGCGTTTTTTGTGGTAACGGCCGTCTATTTTATGGTACGCAGCGTCCATGAGAGCCAAATGCAGGATGCGGAATGCGGAGTTGGCGCTGATCGCTCACGGGGGCGGCTGAAAAATATTAATTTGATTCTGGCGGGCGTGTTTGCCGGCTTGGCTGTGGGGTCGAAGTTCTCGGCGGTTTTGCTGCTGATTCCGCTGTTGACTGCAGCCTTGTTAGGGGGGCGGGAACGCTGGGTGGTCAGATTGGGAACGGCCGTAACGGCGGCCGTTTTGACCTTTGTGATCACCAATCCGTTTGCGATCCTTGATTTTGGCTGCGAAGTCATTTCGCCGGCGCTCAATTTTGGGCCGTTGACCGTTCCGGCAGTTGATTGGAAAAATTGTTACCTGGAAAATGTATTCACCCAGGGCGCCATGGTACGCGGCGATCTCGATTTTGGCTTTACGCGTCAATATGCGGGCACGCGACCCTATCTTTATTTTATTGAAATGCAACTGCGCTGGGGCATGGGCTGGCTGTTGGGAATGCTGGCGTTCGCCGGGTTTGGCTGGGCGGTTTGGTGGGGCACGCGCGCCTGGTTGAAGCGGTCCGCACCGGATTCGGGTTACGATCTGCACGGTCATCTTGTGTTGTTAGCCTGGAGCGTGCCCTTTTTCTTGATCACTGGTAGTTTTTATGTCAAGTTTATGCGTTATTTGCTGCCGCTGACGCCTTTTTTGATGTTATTTGGGGCGGCTTTGCTGGGGCGGATTCCGGGCAAGTGGCGTTATCTGGCGGCTGGGGTTGTGGTGGGCGCAACTGCCGTTTACGCCCTCGCGTTTGTGAATATTTACAATGTCGATCATCCCTGGGACAGCGCATCTCGCTGGGTGTATGCCAATTTGCCCGCCGGTACTTTTATTGTGAGTGAACAATGGGATGACGCTTTACCGACAACGATGCTGCTCGAAGGGAGGCTGCGGCGTCGCAGTGAATACGCTGATGCGGAGCTTACCTGGCTTACCGGCCCGGATGAACAGGACAGCGAACGTAAATTGGCCGCCAATTTGCAACTGCTGTCGCAGGCAGAATATGTAACCGTGTTGAGCAACCGCGTTTACGGCGTCGTACCGCGCCTGCCGGAGCGCTATCCATTGTCGAGCCAATATCACCAACTGCTGTTCGCTGGCGAATTGGGGTATGCGCCGGTGTATGCGGCGACGCGCATGCCGAATCTATGGGGATTTCATGTTTATCCCGATTCATTTGTGTGGCCGGGTTTACGGCCGTCGCCATTCGTCGCTGATTATCTGGCCGGGTTTGAAGGGGTGAATAACGGCCGTTTCGATGAAAGCTTCACCGTCTATGACCAGCCGCTCGTGATGATCTTTAAGAATGTAGAGGGCAAAACGGCTGCGGAAATGCAGCGCTTATTTGTTGGCGGAGAATAAATGCAGAACGATAACCAGAGATCATTGGGTGCAAACACCCACCGGCGATACCTTTTTTTGACGGTCTTTGTGGCCGGCATGAGTACCCTGGCGGTGGAGTTTACCACCAGCCGCATGTTGCAAACGGTTTATGGCACGTCCAATATTGTTTGGGCGAATGTAATTGGTCTGGTGCTGCTGTTCTTGACGCTGGGCTATTTTTTAGGCGGCTGGCTGGCGGATAAACGGCCGTTTCCCGCCACCTTCTACACCCTCATCACCAGCGCCGGTTTTTGCAGCGTCTTCTTTTTGCTGCTTACCAGCGTTTTGCTGCGCAGCGCCGCCTCCGCCATGGCGGCCCTCAACATGGGCGCGATTGCCAGTTCGCTGGTGGGCGTGGTGTTGGCGCTGGCCGTACCGATTACTTTGCTGGGCTGTGTCTCTCCTTTTGCCATTCGGCTGTCCGTGCGGGATGTAGGCGAAGCGGGTCGCACCAGCGGGCGCGTTTATGCGCTTTCGACGCTGGGCAGCCTGTTAGGAACTTATTTGCCGGTGTTGATTGTCATTCCTCTGGCGGGTTCGCGCGTTACGGCCGTTCTCTTTGGCGTGCTGCTGCTGTTGATTGGTTTGTTGGGCCTTTGGCGCAGCGACCGCCGCGCCGGATTGTGGGGCGTGCTGCTTACGCTCGCCTTGCTGCCTTTCATCTGGCTGTGGACGCAGGGCAGCGTCAAAGCGTATCCCGGCCAGCTTTATGAGACCGAATCGGCTTATAATTATGTCCAGGTAATTCGCAATGGGGATTGCAACTACCTGCTGCTCAATGAAGGCCAGGCGTACCATTCTTTTTATTGTGACGGCGGGCGCGTACCGCGCGTGTCTGTGTGGAGTTTGATGCTGGCGGCGCCCTATTTTAATCAAAATCCCGCGCCGCCCGCCAGCGCGGCCGTCATAGGGTTGGCGGCCGGTACCATTCCCAAGCAGTACACGCAGGTTTATGGCGCGATCCCGATAGATGGCATTGAATTGGATCCCGCGATTGTGCAGGCGGGCGTCGATTACTTTGCGCTGAATGAGCCTAATATCAACCTGATTGTGGGCGACGGCCGTTACGAACTGAATCGTTTAGACGGCCGTTATGATGTGATTACGATTGACGCCTATAAAGTGCCCTACATTCCCTGGCACCTGACCACGCAGCAGTTTTTCCAGGAAGTGGCCGCGCATCTAACCGAGCAGGGCGTCGTCATGATTAATGTGGGCCGCGCGCCCGCTGATCGCCGCCTGATCGACGCCATGACGGCAACGCTGCTTACTGTTTTCCCCAGCGTGCATGCCGTGGACGTGCCCGGCACGCTGAATACGATTTTGGCGGCGACGGCGCAGCCGACCGCGCCCGAAAACCTGGCCGCCAACCTGGCGCGGTTAGAGGGGCCGGTTGATCCACTGCTGCGGGATGTGTTGGAAACGGCCGTTGCCCACCAGGTCCCCATTAATCCCTCAGAAACTGTTTTTACGGACGAACGCGCCCCGGTCGAGACGATCATCGATTCGCTTGTCATTCGCTTTCTGCTGCAATCTGGGCCTGCAAGCCTGCCCGGGTTGGGTGATTAGGTCAGTTTGAGTGGTATAATCAAGTTAGGATGTGATTGACATGCTGCTGATTCTCACCCACGAAAAAACTGACTTTGACGCCGTCGCTTCTCAACTGGGCGCGTATAAGCTCTTTCCTGAAGGGATTCCTCTGCTGCCACGCCACCTAAACCGCAATGTGCAGCAGTTTTTGAACCTGTACTGGGATGTACTGCCTTTTGTGCATGCTGAAGATTGGCGGCGGCAGCGGGTTGATGAAGTTGTGCTGCTGGACACCCAAAATCTCAACAGCGTGCGCGGCATGGTCAAAAATCCGCGCGTGACGGTGATCGACCACCATGTTGGCCACGCGCCGCGCCCCGATTGGAAATGTTATGTGGAACCCGTTGGCGCTACAGCCACGCTGCTGGTTGAAATGCTGCAGGCGAACGGTTTGCAGCTTTCGCCGGAAGAGGCCACGCTGATGTTGTTGGGCGTCTATGAGGACACAGGCGCCCTGACTTATGACACTGCAACGTCGCGAGATGTGCTTGCCGCCGCGTGGTTGTTTGAACAGGGTGCGCAGTTGGATGTTGTACGCCGTTTTTTGATGATTCCGCTGACGCCGGCGCAGCAGGCTTTGTACGATGATTTGCAGGCGCATGCCCAATGGCTGCGTGTGCAGGGCTTACCGCTTGTGATTGCAACGGCCGTTGCGCCGGCCAGCTTCACCGATGAAATCTCCTCCGTTGCCCACCGGCTGCGCGAGACTTTGACGCCTGCCGGTTTGTTTGTCCTGGTGCAGTTGGGGCAGGATGTGCAGCTTGTCGCGCGCAGTTCGCATGAAAATGTGGATGTTTCCGTGGTGGCCAAAGCGTTAGGCGGCGGCGGCCATGAGCGCGCAGCGGCGGCGCTGGTTGTGCGCACACCGGTGCTGCAAGCGGCTGAGCGTGTGAAGGCGCTGGCGCCGCGTGCGGTTACGCCGATGACGCGCGTAGCTGAAATCATGTCCTATGGCGTGCAGACGGTTTCCTCCAATCTGACCGTGGACGCCGCCGCGCGCCAGATGCGCCGCAGCGGACATGAAGGCTATCCGGTTGTTGAAAGTGAAAACGGCCGTATTATTGGCCTGCTCACGCGCAATGCAGTCGATCGCGCCATGAGTCACAAATTGGGTCACCTGCCCGTGAGCCGCGTCATGCGCGCCGGCGCAATTACGGTACGGCCGTCTGAATCCATTGAACGCGTGCAGGAACTGATGCTCAGCGAAGGCTGGGGGCAAATTCCGGTGGTAGCCGACATGGGCGGGCGTGATGGCATCGATGTGAACCCAATCGGCATTGTGACGCGCACGGATTTGCTCAATTATTGGTTTAAGCCGGCCAGCGAGGCCAGTGAATTTGATATTCGCGATTTGCTCGCCAGGGCGCTGCCGTCGGCGATGTGGGCCATGGTTCAGGCCGTCAGCGCCGC
The DNA here is from genome assembly GCA_963701435.1 of uncultured Chloroflexia bacterium. Lineage (GTDB taxonomy): Bacteria > Chloroflexota > Anaerolineae > Promineifilales > Promineifilaceae > JAACFF01. The sequence goes on from CAVPAL010000017.1 coordinate 365,719, forward strand.
TGCAGATGACCTTAACATGCCGCTTTATTTTGTGGGCGGCCTGGTGCGCGATCTGCTGTTGGGCAAACCGACGATTGACCTGGATATGGTTGTTGAAGGGGATGCGATCAGGCTGGTGCGTCGTTTGCAGGCCCAATTTGGCGGCGAGGTGCATACTCACGCCCGCTTTGGGACCGCTAAATGGTTTATCACACCAGACATGTGGGATGCTGTATCTTACGCTTTTGAAGGCGTACCAAACAACCACCTTCCCAATAATCAGCCGATCCGCGATAAATGGCGCCAGCAGCTACCGCTGCCGGAATCGATTGATTTTGTGACGGCGCGCACTGAATTTTATAATGAACCTTCCGCGCTGCCGGAAGTTGAGCGCGGGTCAATTAAACTCGACTTGCACCGGCGTGATTTTACGATTAACACCCTGGCCATTCGTCTGGATGGGGCTCATTTGGGAGAGCTGTTGGATTTTTATGGCGGGCAGCGTGATCTGGAACGTGGTTTGGTGCGGGTATTACACAGCCTCAGCTTTATTGACGACCCCACGCGCGTGCTGCGGGCGATTCGATTGGAGCAGCGTCTCGGTTTTACGATCGAGCAGCGCACGGCTGAACTGTTAGATAGTTCCTTACCCATGCTGGCGCGTGTGACGGGCGACCGTATCCGGCATGAAATTGAGCTGGCGCTGCGCGAAGCGGACCCCGTGCGCGTGATGGAGCGTCTCTCAGAGCTGGGTGTTATGCAAGAAATCTATCCTGGTCTGACATGGACGTCAGAAATGGCTGAATCATTTGTGCGCCTGCCGCGCTTTCAGGCTGATCCGCTGTGGCAGGAGGCTTTGCCGGATGAGTCATTGGAGTTTCTCTATTTTGCCCTGTGGGTCGCGCCGTTGCCTTTGACGGTGCAGGTCGGGACGGTAACGCGGCTAAAAGGGCGCAAAAGCACGCGGCAAGATGTTCTGGCGGTGGGGGAACTGCTGCGAAAATTGGATGAATTTCAGCCTGATGATCGCCCGAGTGATGTATCGCGGGAATTACGGCCGTATCCCGCACGGGTTTTGCTGGCGGCGCGAATTGTGGTGGATGCAAGCCATTTCAAAGCCGATTTGCTGGATCGTTATTATAGCGTATGGCGGCGTGTCAAAACCTGCCTCAGCGGCGACGATTTGCGCGCGATGGGACTTAAGCCGGGTCCATCTTATGGCGTCTGGCTGGATACGCTGTTAGCCGCGCGGCTTGACGGTGAAATCAAAGACGAGGCGGGCGAGCTAGCGCTTTTAAGGCAGCTTGCCGCCGAAGATTTTCCTGTTCAACGATAGATTTACGTTACGGCCGTATGCTAGTTTTTACCTGGTTCAAATGTCAAGGACAAATGAACCATGCCCATTTTTTTGATAGACAAGTTGTTGTTAGGAGGTAAATGAAGGTGACAGTAGGCAGTGATCCCCAAAAGAAAAGATATGATCCACTTATTACGAATATAGACCGGCGTGATTTGGTAGTTTGGCGGCAGCGCTGGCAGGCACTGGAAGAAACGCTGGACGAGCTTGAAACCCGGGTAATAAACCTGGGCGCCGATAAGTTAGACCGCAGCGCAACGCTGTTGAACCTGCTGCGCTGTTTGCGTGAGTTTGGCTCGCGCCAGTTCAACTTTTTTTACGAAGGGTTTTCAGAACAAGATACGGCCGTTGTGCGTTTAGAAGCCTCTCTGGTTTATCCGCCCCAGTATGTTTTACGGCGTACGCTGGACCAGGTGGGATTTGATATTTCCGTGATCCGCCGCGTCATTGACCAGCGGAGCGATGGTCTCAACCTGAATGCATTAAAAACCGCTGACTGTCTGGCTTACCAGGCTCTGAAACCGGCCATGGATGCGGACATACTGGCGCCCACAACGGTTCTGACCTATTTTCAGAAGGAACCATCCGTTCGCATTATCCCTTATGCCCCGGTTGTTTTGATCGGTATTCCCTATACCAGCGCCAAAACGTCGCGTGATTTTCTGGCGATTGCCCATGAGGTGGGTCATTACGTCTACCGCTACGGCGTCTGGCGCGAAAAACGTCTGTTTGTCAGCTTACGCGATGTAGTTGGCATTGAACCGGAGTGGTTAAACAGTTGGCTGGAAGAAATTTTTGCTGATGTGTACGGCTGTTTGATTGCAGGGCCGGTGATGGCGCAGAATTTCCTGGAACTACAGTTGGACAGCACGCTGGATGAATTTACGGCTGATGATGGCAAACATCCTGCGCCGGTGATACGGCCGTTAATCTATAAACAAGTTCTGGACAAATTAAAATACAAAAAAACGGCCGAAGCTTTGCAAGCACATTGGCAGGATTGGTTGGCGCTTAAAAATAATCCCGATGGATTTATTCCGCAAGGTTCAAATAAAGAGAATCGCGTAAAGGTCTATGCAGCCCAGCGGCGCCTTAAAAGTGTGGTAAACACGATTGTTGATGCACTCGATGGGGAAAATATTACACGCTGGACCGGTGATTTACCGCGTGAAGCAGAAAAACAAAAAGACGATCTAAACGGCGAACCGTTTGCCAGACCGCTTTATGCTGCATTTGAAGCCTTTGTCAAAGGCATCGAAGAGAACTGCCCGGACAAAGCGCCGGAACTTGAGGAAGCGGGTGAAAGCAAGGTTCAACTTGGCGATCGGCCGGAAACAAGCTGGCACATTGGCAAGTCTGAATCCTGGATTGACGCTCTGATTGATCTGGCTGATCAAAAGGCGCCGGTCGAGGGTGAAGCTGCCCAAACGCAAGCACAAAGTAAGCATGCGCGCATTCCGTCTGAAGTCTGGTCCCTGATATTTATCATGATGGGCTGGACAATTGGCGGCGCGGAAACACAGGGGCATCCAAAATAAAGTTCGTGATGCGGTTTATTCAGGCGCTGAGAATCAATTAGTTACCAATATCCTTTTTTCAGCGGCTTCAATCAAAACCTGATTTGGTATGGAACGCGCCAAAGTGAGCGCTGTTTGCAGAGCCGAATTGACTTGAGGCTGTTTATTTAAGCCTTTATATAAATCACTTAAGTGTAAGTGTAACAAAGCCTGGTGGTAGGCATCGTTGAGTTCGATGAATATTGCCAGGCTTTTTTTCCCGAGTGACAATGCTTCGATTAATTTACCCTGGTCTTCATTGAGCAGGCTGAAATGATAATGCAGCAATCCTTGTGAATGCCTATCCCCTAAACGCGTAAACAAAGAGAGGCTTTGATGTCCATATTCTTCAGCGAGAGCGAAGTTTCCTTTTTGCCGGTAGAGAGCCGCTAAGGCATATTGAGCCGCGGCGAGTTCGTCTTGCTGCTGAGTTTGTTCGCATAGTTCCAATACCTGTCTGCAATATAATTCGGCCGTGTCTGCATCTTTTTCCGCCAGTGCGCAATCGGTAAGCAGGCGCAGAGTCATAATAAGATTAGGCAGATCACCATTTTGGGTTTGGATTTTTTTTGATTCTTCCAGTAGTGTAGCTGCCAGAATATAATTTCCGCGATGATAAGCGATGCGCGCCTGGCCATAGCATACTTTTGCCAGACCAAGGTCATCACCCAATTGCGCCTTTATTTTTTGACTGTCTGAAAGCAGGACATGCGCTCTTTCATAATGCCCATTTTCTAGTTCAATGCGCGCCTGATGATACCAGACATCTGTCAGTGATTGCCTGTCTCCCAAGGTTTCATACAATCGAGCCGTTTCTGATAAATGTTGTTCAGCCTCCGAATAGTCACTTTGTTCAAGACAGGCGCGACCCCACTGCATTAATACATTTGCCAGGATTTCTCTATTGCCATTTTCGTGCGCCAGCGTTGAGACCCATTGATAGCCTTGCCGCGCTTCACTGAATCGTCCCCGCTTAAACCAGGCATCTGATAGTGAAATGGCATACTTATTTGTCAGAGCCAGATTTCCCTGGTTAGAGGCGATTTCCATCCCGGCAATCATATTTTCCCATTCTGGCTGCAATGTTTCCAGGTCAGTACGGTGTTCATTTGCAAATTCAACATAATAATGAGACAGGTTCAAATAGAGGTCACCGGCATCCTTCAGTTTTTCGTGAGCAAATTCGGCTAACAAGGCGTGCTGCTGGTAGCGGTTGGGCTCAATTTCGTTGACAAGGGATAGTGCAGCCAGCGCAAAGAGCTGATCCTCGGCAGTGAAAGCGTCCAGGCCGGTAACATACGCCAGGGCGTCTGCTGTGAAGGAACGACCGTTAAATACCCCCATCGTCGCAAAAATCTGCTGCAAGCGTGAATCCAGCGCATCCCAACTCACCATAAATGAGGCGCGTACGGCGCGGTCACTGATTTGCAGCAAAGAGAGTTTGTCCTGTTCAGCCTGCAAACGCTGCGCCATGTCACGCAGCAGACGTCGCGGCCTGCTGGCCAGGCGTTGGGCTGTGATTTCTACCGCCAGCGGCAAATAATCCAGCAGTTTGCAAATTGTCTCGGCTGCTTCCATTTCCGCCAGTACCCGTTTTTCACCCAGGACGCGCATTAACAGTTCTCGGCTGTTGGCGGCGTCCAACATGCCAATGGGCATGATTTGGGCATTTAAACTGTGGGCCAGGTCATGGTCACGCGTGGTGAGCAGAACGGCGCAGCGGGCGCCGCCGGGCAGCAACGGCCGTATCCGCGACAAACTGCGGACGTCATCCAAAATTAACAAGAGTTGTTTGTCGGCCAGCAAGCCGCGCCAGGCCGCTGCGCGGCTTTCCAGGTCATTTAATCCGCTCAGGTTGTAGCCATAGGCCTGGGCCCAGCTTTCTAAAATGTCGCCCGGATCGCTGCTGGCCAGGTTTGCCCACAGAACACCATCGGAAAAATGAGCGCGTAAATCATGGGTGGCCTGAACGGCCAGGGTGGTTTTGCCAACGCCGCCCATACCCACCAGCGCGACCAATCCCGCACCGGCAGTATTCGTCAAATCCTGCCTGATTTGATCGAGCAGCAAGTAACGACCCACAAAATGAGGCGATGGCCGCGGCGCCTGAAAAGGAATTTGTTGGGTTGCAGGCAGCAATATCTCATCCTGCTCTTTTTCAACAACCGCTTCAATCTCTCCAAGCGAAATTTGCGCATACAACTGCGTCGTTTCGTCGCCCGGTTCAACCCCCAGCTCCGCCATCAGCGTTTCAAAACAGACGTCATACTGCGCCAGCGCGGCGCTGCGTTGGCCGTCCAGCGCCAGCAGCAGCATAAGCTGACGGTGGCCTTCTTCCAGCCACGGTTCCAGTTCCAATGTACGACGCGCGGTGCGGATACCGGCTTTGATCTGGCGCCGTTCGATGTAATGGTGGGTGAGTTGGAACAGCGCGCGCAGGGTCATTTGGCGCAGACGTTCGCGCTGCGCCAGCACCCACTCATCAAAGACGGCCGCATCCTGCACATTGAAATCTTCCAAAAAGTCACCGCGATATAGATCAACGGCCGTTTGCATGTGTGCGGCATCGGGAGACGGCCGTTGCAGGTGGTTTTCGAATACGGCCGTGTCGAGCGTAAAGCTGCCATCCGGGTTGAAAGCCAGCGTTCGGCGTCGAATGATCAGATAGGGATCAAAAACGGGGCGCAGCTTATTGAGCGCCACGCGCAAATTTGTGCGCGCGCGCGATTCCGGCAGATCGCTCCACAATAAGCCCGCCAATTTTTGGCGCGAAGCCGGTTTGGCGGTGACTGCCAGGTAAAACAGCAGCGCCAGGGACTTGCGTGAGCGAATGTCCTGGGCCGGCTGTTGGTTAAGGGTAATGAGCGGCGAGCCTAGTAAGGAAATTTCAAGCATAGAAACAAGGAAATTACTGATTGCGTTAACGATAGATCAACGCTGGGTGATCGTTTGTCCTTTATTGTTATGACCAGACATAGGGGAATTCAAAGAAAACTTCAAATTTTTTCAATTTTCTCTGAATTGCCTGACCGGATTGGAAGTTATGATCCTGGTTTCATTATAAAGACACAAACAAGTTTGTCCAGTGGAAATTATGAGTATTGAACAGCCGTCCTACCGTACTTTTATTTTGCGCACCTGGCAGGAACGCCGCCAGGGCAGCCTGGTCTGGCGTTTCAGTTTGGAAGATGCGCAAACGAAACAGCGTATTGGATTTACCGATTTGGAAGGATTGTGTCGATTTTTGGCGGAAACAGGTTCAACAACTGCGTCAAGTACAGGTAATTAGCGCGCATCCGGTTTGTAGTTGTGGCTTTGGCCGTGGGCAGCCTGGAAGCTGCCAGGAATTTTTTAGATTCAGTGTTGGAGGTATATCGTGGCGAAAAAACAAAAAATAGTTAGAAGTGAAGTAAATCCTTTGCGGTTTGTAGGTGAACAAGAGCGGCCTGCCCGACCGGAAGAAGTGGTAGCCAGACGGCCGCAGCTTGGAAAAGGCGAACAGCCTGAAGCGCTGCAAGCCATGAACAATCAACGCAGTTTTTACATCCATACGGCAAAAGACAAAAAGAAACCCAGAGTTAACGTCCAAAAAGTGGACAAAGGTTCGGAATCGGCAATCTGGCGGGTGGATATTCCTCAAGATCAACTGTATGGAAATGCGCTGCCGTTGCAAACGGCCGTTCGCGAAAAGCCGCAAAAGATATTAAAAAACATCAACCCGGACGTAAGTTTTTCAAGTTATCGACCGGACTGGACCGATATGCTTTATTCACCGCGACCTGCGCCGGATGTACGTCAGGCCATGCAGCGGATGAATGGCAGGCCAATCGATCCGCTCTATGTTTTTGGCGCCGATAATCGCGTTGCCTACCGGGACAGCAGTTGGCCCTGGGGGCTGGTGGGCAAGATTTTTGCCGGCGCAGGCAACCAGACGCTCTGGACGGGCTCGGGCGCGTTGATCTGGAACAATATTGTTGTCACCGCAGGCCATGTTGTGCCCTGGGGACAGCCGGGATGGTGGATGCGTTTTGTGCCGGCTTATTATGACGGCGTCTCCTTGTACGGCACCGGCGTGCAATCATATGTCTCCGACGCCTATGGTTACAACACGAACGGCAGCGTTACCGGCTATGACTGGGCTATTTTGAAGCTCTACACGTCGCTGGGCAGTTCCTTGGGTTACTTTGGTTACAACGGTTATTCCGACAGTTGGGAAGATGACTCCTACTGGACTGTACTCGGTTATCCCGGCGCAGTCGCTGGCGGTTTACGCCCTTCATACCAGACAAGCGTCTCCGTTTTTGATGATGATTCCGATTCCAACGGCGGCCGTGAACTGGAAACCAAGGCTGATATGACGCCCGGCAACTCAGGCGGGCCGATGTTTGGCTGGTGGGGTAATGATCCACGCATCATTGGCGTGGTGAGCGGTGAAGAAACAGATTATATCTTTCCTTTCTTCTGGGAACAGGGCAATGTGGTCGCCGGAGGTTCCGGCTTTACGAATCTTGTAAGCTGGGGCCGGACGAATTGGTAATCTTGTCAGGTTAAGATTTTTGACACGAATGGCGCGAATACCACGAATAATTATGGGAAATTTGAGCAATGCGTGTCAGAAATTGGGCCTGCTGAATCTGAATGATTTTGAATTGAGTGAGGAATCTCTTTTCTTACTCAAACCGGTTTCACCAGTCGGGGTTTTGGGTTGAGTGGCCGGCCGGGTAGTTAACCCGGCCGGCTGCTGCCGCGTTGACCCGCTTGCGCAGCGGCAAGTACCTACCGCGACAAACGCCGCAGTCCGATATATTGGACGATTGCAAAAACGGCGACAATGTCGGCGATGATGGCAACGATCCATTTGCCGGCTGTGGTGAGCGGGGGCCAGCCGACAAGTAAGATGGCGATGCTGTCTACGACCCACACGACATCCAAAATGATGGCGAGCCAGGCAAACCGCCTGTCGATGACCGGCCGGCTGGCGAACCAGGCCAGCGCCAGGCTGTAGCCGATTAATGTGACGCCCAGGATTGTGAATACGGCCGTTTCTCCAACCCCCATTAATTCCGCCAATGGTTCAGCGCCCAGCAAAGCGACCAAACCGCTCACGCCAGAAAAGAGCGCATTGCCCCACAAAGCGTAGCGCAGCAAATTGGATCCAGTTTTTCCTTGTGATTGTTCCGATTGTTGAATTGATTGTGATTGACTCATTTGGTCACCTCCAAAGGTTTGATTTGCCCCAGCATAAGCCCAAACGCAGTGCCAGGTCTATGAAAAATGATGCCAAACAGTGCCAAATGTGGGATATCAGGAGCGGGCTGAGGCGGGAGTCAAGTCGTATCGTTGGTTTTGAGCGTATTCGCGTAAATCTTGGGCGACCAGTTGAGCGGCGGCGTTTTGCCAGTTGTAGAGCGTGCGTTGGGGCACCTGGATACGCATCCATTCGACGACGGGGGTAACGGCCGTATCCAACTCGTCCATGTGCGCCCGCCGGCTGTACGGTTTGACGCCCAAGACATAAGGAATGTAAAGCGCATTGTAATAACGCCAATCATCGCTGACGCCAAAATCTTCGCCCGTTTGCGGTTTGAGGCGTTCAATACTCTCGCTTAGCAGCATGCGCAGCTCCGCTGCGCGCTGCAGCGTGTTGGTTGATTCGTTGCGCTCTTGCAAACGCATGTTGATCACGGGCAGCCGCGTCAATGGACTGGACGCCAGACGCGGGAGGTTGTTCATGTGGCTCAGGGCGCGGCGAGTGAGGCGCGTGAACTCTGCTTCATCCAGATTCGGGATTTTCAGGTCAGGATTCTGACGCGGCAGGGCGTCGGCCGTTTCGCGCAGCGCCGCCTGCATATGGCGCGCTTCGCGATTGATCCCGGGCGCCAGCCGGTCTAACATTCTTTGCAATGGCTCCGCAAAGGTTTGTGAAGCAATGGAAACGGTGACGATGGTGAGCAGTAAGGCGATCATGGGCAGCGATGCGCCGGTCGCCATACCCATAACCAGCGCTACCTGCCCGCCAAAAATGAGCGCTGTGAAAAAGGCATAGATAAATGAACGCGCAGAGTGGGCCCAGAGTGTTTGGCCTTCGTCAGAAGCGTCCAGCACGCCGACTGCCAGGCCGAGCAAGACGAGATCAAAGCCAATCCCTAATAATAACCAGTTTCGTGGGATTAGTTCGGTTGGGAAGATGAGCAGGCTCAATCCCAACCCGAAAAAGATTGTAACCGCCAAAACAACAATAAACGGCCGTCTATGATTTTGCAGGCGAGAATGCCACACTTCATCCCCACGCAGCAGCACAAATAACAAAGCCAGCCAAAAAAGCGCCGGCAGCAGCAGAAACGGCCGTTCCCAGCGCAGCAGTTGTGCAGCGGCAGCCGGGTCGGGCGCGTGGTGGGCTAAAATGTCGAGCGCCAGCGCGAAGGCATAGGCTGTCAATCCCCAACCCGCCAAACCAAGACGCACATCACGCAGGTTGCGGTTAACAAGATAAGTTCCCAGCCAAAAGGCGAGGCCAAATACAAAAACTTCAAGCAATAACATCATTTTTCAGCCTGTAATATGCCTACCGCATACTCCCTCTCACCGTCCATAAGGACATTTAAAACCTGGTTGTGAGCGACGGCCGAAACATTTATCACGCGTAAATAAGGTTCCAGCCAGGCGTCTACTGGTGAAAGATCACCTAAACAACTGGCGGAATCCTGAAAGAATGACCATAAAAACGAACCATAATTTTCATCTAGATACAGGCCCAAAACATAAATACCTGTTTCGACAAGATCATGGAAAAAATGGGTTCCATACGAAAGCTCCGGACGTTGGCCATTTTGGGGGATACCCAATTCAATTAAGGCTTTGGTGTTATAAATATCTCCATATGTCACATGCACACCCAAATCAAGATTCAGGCTGCCCCAACGTCCGGGTCCCATGAGAATAAACCGCTGTTCTTCTAGAATTTGATTTAAGCGGCTGATGGCGCGTCCTAATTCAAGACGAATTTGTGGATCATGCGCTTGCCGGTAAAGATGTGGATCGACATAGACGATATAACTGATATTTTCAACTTTGCCATCTGGCACCAGCCAGTTTGAGCTGAATATCAGTGATTCGGCGGGTATATTGGTCGGAATAGAGACATTAAATTTTTCCGCGCGCTGGCTAAGAGGACGGCATTGAAGAATATGTAGTTTGTAATCTAAAGGATAAGTTGGCAAAAGTTCAACCGCAAATTCCACGTCTACGGGACGGCCGTATGCCGCTTCGAGCCGCATCAGCGCCGTGCGCATCAATTTAATAAAGCGTTTGTCTTTTGTCAATCCCTCAAAAGTCAGAACAAAATGTTCGGTTTCACTCAATGCGCCTACGGCGAAGATCTCTTCGAGATAATCGCCGCGATCAATAGATGCTACGGTGCTCAGGCCCGGATAATCAGGCTTCAGCACGTCCAGAACATGCATAGTCCTGAATTGATTTGTTTCCAGGTCAATCACATCCACCATCTCTTGAGAGTAGAGGCGCACTGCCTGCGGGTTATTATCCGGGCGCAAATAAGGATGGCTAAGCGCGACAAGTCTGGGGTAATCGTTGCCCATACGGTTGACGGCGCGCGTGCCCAAACCCCAAACCATCCGCAGAAAACCATCTTTGCGGCGAATTTTGGGGCTCCAGCGAAAGGGATTTTGGCTGTAGGCGACGCCGGCGGCTGTAGGGAAAAAATAACGGCCGTACCGCTGGCCCTCTACCCGCTGCACGATCACACACATGCGTTCATCATAATCAAGCAGGTTATTATTTTTGCGGTAAAGCAGGGCGTCCGGATTTAGTAGGCTGGCAAAAACCTGGCGGATCGCATTCAACAGGTTTTCCAAATTCTCCTCAGGCGCACCCTGATTGGGACAAAAAAAGCTGCCATATTTCCCGGCAAATGAGTAGCCGAAATTGTCTTCCAGCAGACTGGAGGAGCGCACAATGATTGGGCTGCCCTCAAATTGAACCAGCACCTCGCTTAAGCGATCGACAATGTTTTCAGGAAATGCGCCCTGGCGATAGGCGGCAGAAATCTCGGGATACTCTGCTTTGATTTCATTAACAGGGCGGTATTTCTGGTTCATATAGTGGTCAAACCGGTTAATGACGCTAAATTCGTAAATGACTTCAGACCCAATAAAATAAGAATCTGGTATACCAATTTGTTTACTGATGTCTGCCCCAACGGTTGGGTCGCCCTGCTGTAAAATTTTCCAGGCGATGACCATGCCTGCAGCCTTGCCGCCGATCTTGCCCTCCCCGATGCGCCGGCGGTAGATACGCCGCAAATCAGAAATGCTCAGGATTTTTTTGGCCACGCCGATAAGCGCTAGTTGGTCGCTAATCATACGTTTGATCAGGACAACTTTGATTTCCTCAAGGTGATGTTCAAATTCTTGCCGCTGTGGTTTCGGCATGGATTCATAGATTTCACCCTGACGGAATAGCAGCTCCCAGGGCGCCAGTTCCGGGTTGAACGTTAACTCGACTGAGCCTTGAGGTACGGGTTGGTCGCTCAGAATTTCGCCGATCAGTTGATCCAGCAGCGCAATGCCGAGATTGTCGGCAAAATAAGCGTCGGTATGGTATTCGCGAACGCGTTCTTTGCGCATTTCCCACATAGACGCTTCCTCTTGTGTGTAAGGTGCGGGCAAACCTTCGCGCCGTTGGGATTCCATCGCCATCTCTTTGACCTCGCGCTCAAACTCGCCTTGTGAAATAATCCCTCGCCGAAAAAGTTCTTCACGCATTTGCACGCGAATCTGGTCGGCTAAAATTGGATATTGGGCCAATTTGATATAGATGTCGATGGCTGGCGTAATGCTGCGTAGTAATTGGGTTTCCATAGTTTGTGATCCTATATTAGGTAAACCGCAGAAGCTATTCGGAAATCCCAAAGGACTTGAACTGCGGTTTCCTTGAGGAATCGGCAACGTCTAAAGCGATTCTAATTTTGAAATATTGTTGCCGATTACCTAAGTAATCGGCAGAAAGTTTTCAGAAAACTTGTTTGACATAATCTGCCAATTCCTTGAGGAAACCGCAGAATTCCAACGTTTTTTATTTCCAAATATTTTCTGCGATTTACCTAAAAAATTGACACGGAAGAGTTACCGTTATTATTGTTTTGCCACTCTCCTTCTGTCAAAAAGCCGACTGCATTGTCGTGTGAACCGTCCATAAGGACGTTGAGGCGGATGTTGGGACCGGAAACGGCCGTTATATCCACAACGCGTAAATACGCTGCCAGGTTTTCGTCTTCAGGAGAAAGGGCTGCCAGGCTGTTAGGTGATTCGCGGAAATAATCCCAATTGAATTGGGACTCTTCCTCCAGATACAGCGGCAATGAATAAATTTCCGCTTCCACTAAATCCTGGAAAAAATGAGTACCGTAAGAAAGTTCCGGCATCGCCCCATTATGGGCGATGGCTACCTCAATCAGCACCTTGGTGTTGTGAATATCTGCATAAGTCACATGGACGCCCAGCTCAATATTGGCGCTGCCCCAGCGGCCCGGCCCCATTAACAAAAAAAGTTCCTTTTCCAGGATACGGTTAAGACGGCTGACTGCGCGTCCCAGCTCATACTTTGTTTGCAGCCGAAGGTTGCGGTACTTTTCGGGATCAACAAAAATAATATAACGAATACCCTCGGCCTTGCCATCAGGAACGAGTCTGTCGGCTGCAAAGAGAATATTTTCAGGTGGGATATTGGGCGGAATTAAAATCTGGCTTTCTTCATTGCGCTGACTGAGCGGCCGGCATTGCAACACGTGCAGCTTGTAATCCGGGTAGGGGTAGTTTTTGATGATCTCTATCGTAAATTCTACGTCGACCGGCGTGTTATAAGTTGTTTCCAATCGGCGCAGGGCTGTACGCATCATGTGCACAAATTTTTTGTGCCGCGTCAGATAATTAAACGTCAGCACATATTCATCGTTGTCGGATAATGACGCAATAGACAAAATGTCTAAAATATAATCTCCTTTATACAGTGAAGCGATATATCGCAGGTCTGGAAAATCAGCGTGCAGCGTTTCCTGTATGGGCAGCGTGATGAATTGGTTGCTCTCCAGGTCAATCACGTCCACATAGTACTGGGAATATTGGCGAATGGCTTGTGCTGTTGTTTCTGGGCGCAGTTGGGGATGGCTGAGCGTGATTAGGCGCGGATAATCATTGGCCACGCGATCTACGGCGCGCGTGCCCAGACCCCAGACCATGCGCAAAAAACCATCTTCGCGCCGGATTTTTGGATTCCAGCGAAATGGGTTTTGACTAAATCCGACGCCGGCTAGGGAGGGGAAGAAGTAACGGCCGTATCGTTGACCCCGCACCCGCTGAATCAATACCGCCATACGTTCATCATAATCGATTAACCCGTGCTGGCGACGGTACAATAAGGCATCCGGATTCAACGTGCTGGCAAAAACTTCTTTAACCGCATTTAATAAATCGCGCAGATTCTCTTCCGGCGTACCTTGATTGGGACAAAAAAAACTATCATATTTGCCCGCAAAGGCAAACCCGAAATTGTCTTCCAACAAACTGGATGAACGCACAATCAGCGGACTGTCGTCGAAATTTTTCAGAACCTCACGCAGGCGCGCCACAATAGTGGCCGGAAAATCGCCGTCCTGATGCGCTGCTACAATGGTGGAATACATCTCGCGAATTTCACTCAAGGGGCGATATTTTTGATTCATAAAACTGTCTAGCCCGTTCATCAAGCGAAATTCATAAATAACCTCGGTGCCGATAAAATATGAATCGGGAATTTCCACAATTTGGCTGAGATCATCCTCAGGATTGTCCACCGGCTGCTGCAAAATTTTCCACGCGAGCAGCAATCCGGCCGACTTGCCCCCGATTTTGCCGCCGCCAATCCGCCGCGCATAAATCAACCGCAAATCATGAATCGAAAAAATTTTTTTGGCGACTCCGATATAGGGTAATTGGTCGCTAATCATGCGTTTAATCAGAACCACTTTAATCTCTTCGAGATGATGTTCTGCTTCTTTGCGTGCATCGGGCGGCATGGCTTCATAAATTTCTCCCTGACGGAATAACAATTCCCAGGGGGCGATCTCGGGATTAAACGTAAGCTCCACAGATTGGGAGGGAACGGGTTGATCTTGCAGAACTTCTTCAATAATCTGGTCCAAAAGTGTGCTGCCCAGATTGTCGGCAAAACAAGCGTCGGTGTGAAAATCCCGAATCCGTTCTTTGCGGCGCTGCCAGATATTGGCCTCTTCCTGGCCGAAAGGATCCTGCAGCCCCTCCCGTTTTTGTGATTCAATTGCCAGGAGTTTGACTTGTTTGTTGAAAACTTTTGTCGAAATGATGCCGCGATTAAATAATTCTTCGCGCATGCGTACTCGAATCTTATTGGCCAGAATGGGATATTGGGCCAGTTTGATATAGATGTCAATCGTCGGCGTGGTAGTTCTTAGTGGTGTAGTTTGGATCATAAATTTTTTCTCGTCGATAATTTCCACAAGTAATAGGAAAAAACATCGTGGAAAATCTGGGAATTTCTCAAACAAACTCGTAAAATGTTTTGCGAGTTTGCGCAACCGCAGATTTCCTGTGCATCTATTTTATAAGAAATTTCTGCGATTTACCTAATACTGCAACATAAAATTGACATAAAGTATTTCTTGCTGCTAATTATGAGGAGTGAGCATTCTTAGATGCGGCCAGTTGAGGCGACGAACGCCATTTTTAAATGCCTTCCTCCTCATTTCAGAGCGAAGTCTCGTTATTGTACTAATTATAACAATGTTATAGGATGAATAGGGAAACAGGTGCTTTTGTTTGAGTAGGAGTACTTATTTACCGGTAAATGAAAACGAGTTCAACGAGCAAACGGTTGTTTTTGTCTTCAGGTAATATTTGCTCAATCCAAGGGGAAAAACTAAAATAAGCGTCTAAATTTAAGCGGGAGGTATGCTTATGGCGCTGCAAAATAGATCGATTTTAACCCGGGAACAAAACGAACTGCGAACCAAAATTATCGGTTTGGGCAGCATGGTTGATGAGGCGCTCTTAAAAGCCATGGATGCATTAACTAGAAGAGACTCGGAGTTGGCTCGAGAAATCATTCAGGATGAGGAAGCCATCAATCAACTGCGGTATGATGTGGAAAAATCTGCCCTGGTGACTATTGCGACGCAGCAGCCGACCGCACGTGATTTACGCGAAATTATCGCCGCTATTCATATTGCGATAGAGCTTGAACGCATGGGGGATCATGCCGCCGATATTGCCAGTCTGGCTGAGCGATTAGAAGGGGAAGGGGAATTTGACACCCTTCATAAACTTCCCAAAATGGCCAAACGCGCGCAAAAAATGATTCAGGAGGGCATAACGGCTTACACCAATCGGGATGTTGCTCTGGCGCGTAAGATGATTTCGCGCGATGATAAGTTGGACAGGCAGTATTATCAACTGCGCCACGAAGTGTTGCAAGAGATGCGGGATGATGATTATATCCGCCGGGCTACTTTCCTACTGTGGGTAGGTCATGATTTGGAACGCATTGGGGATCGAGCCACCAATATTGCCGAGCGCGTCATTTTTATGGTATCGGCGGAATTTGTTGAAACCCCATCCAATTATGCGACGCCAGTTCCAGCAGAAGAATTTGCCCAGGCGGGTGAGCTTGAACAGGAAAACAATGAAGAGGAAACGTTGCAAAGTGAGACGGCCGAATGACGACGCTGTTCGCCAGGATTGTGGCGGGAGAGATTCCCGCAGATATTGTCTATCAGGATGAGTTGATAACGGCGTTCCGGGATATAAATCCGGTTGCGCCGGTGCATATTTTGATTGTACCGAACAAGGTGATTCCAACGGTCAATGATTTGACTGAAGCGGATGCCGGTCTGGCGGGGCATATGCTGGTTGTGGCCGGCAAAATTGCAAAGCAGGAAGGCATTGCTGCCGATGGCTACCGCTTAATCATTAACTGCAATCAACATGGGGGTCAAGTGGTTTTTCATTTGCACATGCATCTTGTGGGAGGACGCCAGTTAGGCCCGATGGTGATGCGTCCAAAATAGGATTTAGCCGCCGGCGGTAATCCCGTTATCTTCACTGCGTACGGCATCCGCCTCGATCGAAATCCCATTGCGGGCCAACCACCCATTGTATTCATAACCCGCCCCTTGCGAGATCCAGCCGCCCAAATTAAATGGGGAGTCGCCATCTGCGGAAATCCAATGCCCATTGTAGGCGCGCGCAATATGAACATGGGCGCCGGTTGTAACGCCGCCCTCGCAGGATGGATGACCTAAAACAGCGCCACTCTGCACGGCCGTTCCCTCTGCAATTCGACCTTCATCTGCCAGATGCAAATAGGTCACAGCCCAACCCGTACCCTCAAAACCATCTCCATCAAGATCTAATACGACCTGGCCGGCGCCGCTGCGCGCAATCACGCCGTCGGCAACGGCCGTTACCCATTCATCGGCGGTATAACAACCAAATTGCTCCCCAGGCGGAATAAAATCGAGCGCAGCCCAGGCGGAGCCGGTATTCCAGGCGCCATGCGGCCCGCCGCTAAAATGCCACGTTTCGCCAACAGACCAGGGCAGGGTCAAAGCTGGTTGGGCGATGCCTTGCGGCAGCAGTGGATCCACACTGTATGCAAAAGGATTATCGAAAAGTCGGAAATATGTGGCGTAAAAACCGTCCGGCCCGGCTTCATGCTGCCATTTTTTCAGCGCTGCGCCATCCACCGCGCCCAAATAGAGCTGCACGCCGGCCGTGCCGTCATTGATGCTGGCGGCATAGGCGACCTCACTGCCATCGTTGATAAAAAAAGTTCTCAAACCGCCTTCGGAACGGCCGTAATAGCCCAGGTTCAAGAGATTAGCGGCCCAGTTTAGCTGGCGATAAAGTCCTTTGCGTTCCGTATTTTGATGACCAAGCGGATATATTGTATTGGCTACGTTGGTCTGTGTGACCCAGCCGGAATGGTGTTCCAGCGCTGCCAGCAGCAGACGCGGATTGACGCTGTACCGGTCGGCAATCAACTGAATTATCTGAGGGCCGTCCATTTTTTGCCCTTCAACTTCTTCCGTATAGGTTGTGAGATACCCTTTCTGAGGAGTCACAAAAGAGCGGATGTCGAAATCTTTGGCCGCCGGCCCGTAAACCAGCTCACTGTCGGGAATAATTTTAAAGCTGGGGCCAAAAAGGTTTTCGCCTGGCGGACCGGGCACGGAGAGGATTTGGCCGGCGAAGACAAAATCGGCGTTTTCAATCTCGTTGAGGGCGATTAATTCTTCGACGCTGATGTCATAATCAATCGCAATGGCCCCCAGCGTTTCCCCTTCAGCGACCTCGTGGGTAATCAACGTGCTGCCAACCGTGCCGGTTGGGTGATCGGGATCGGGCGTGGGGTTACCATTATAAGCGGGTACGGCCGTGCCCAGTTGTACTACAATTGGTACAGGCGTCGCTGCCGGGGTTGGCGCTGGTTCATTTTCACTAACCTCCAAAGGAGGGACGTCAATTTCGGGATACGGCCGTACACATCCGGCCAGCAACAGCAAAACCAACCCAACCCAGGCAAAAGCTTTAATCATACGTAACTTTAAGTTCGTAGAAATTACTGCTGGTGGTATTTGAAATGCGGCGTATACGCACGTAATACAAACCAGGCGTTAAAATGTTCGAGATGTTCTCATTGGCGTTATTAAAGAGCGCCGAATAACCCTTCAAATTTCCATTGGAATCATATAAGTAAAGGTCATAATTGTGGCTGCCGGGAATGCTGCTCAATTCAATTTGCACATTACCATCTTTGGGCGTGTGGAAATAATAAATATCTTCCACGTCAGATATCGTCTCAAAATTGCCAAAATAAACCACACCTGATTGAATGGGCCCGTTTGCGGAAACGAACTTATCATTGGGTTCGTTTTCATTAGGCCCGACAAAGTAAGAAATAAAATTATTGAAGACGCCCGGAAAATAAACGGCCGTTCTATAATCGACCTTAATAATATGGTCGCTATCAGGCATCTGCACCACATTATTTAATGCTGTGGTGGCGTTATTCAACGTGCCATCCCATGCTTTAACTGTCCACCCCACTTCTGGAACGGCTTCCAGACTGATCAATTCGCCGGCAACATATTCATCTGCACCACAGCCGAGAGAATGTTGCAGGTTTGTCGCAAGCGGATCACTGCCCACGCCGGTATGGCTGCGCGTGAGCGTGTAACAATCAGAGCGATCTTCATCCAAAATAAACAGGCGTGCAGTTGAAGGAATCCCCAGTTCTGCATGCTCTGGTGTGCTTAGTAAGGCAATGCTTTCATCACCCGCTTGCATTCCGGAGATTGGCGCCAGGATTACCTGTTCTTGTGTTCCCGGATCAAACGTGAGCGTATCGGCCAGACTTGGATTGGACGGCCCTGACTGTGAGACGTCATTGATCATATAATCCACCGAAATTGGATAGCCGGAAGGCGA
Organism: uncultured Chloroflexia bacterium; assembly: GCA_963701435.1. GTDB lineage: Bacteria > Chloroflexota > Anaerolineae > Promineifilales > Promineifilaceae > JAACFF01. The sequence goes on from CAVPAL010000017.1 coordinate 384,129, forward strand.
GCTTAATGTGACGGTCATAACGGCCGTTTCATCCCCTTCCAGCGCAAAGAATTCCGAACTGCTAAACTGCACCAAGGGGGGATCATCATCATCAATAATAGTGAGTGATGCTTCCGATTCGCCTAAATTGGCGCCGAAAACACCTGACAGCGTCATGCTAACGGATTCGTTTGGCTCATCAAGCGCGTCATCGAGCAGCAAAATGTTTTTAACGATGGTTGTTTCACCTGGCCAGAAGCGCAGGGTTTCATTGAAGGTTATAAAATCATCACCCGCTGTGGCCGTTTCAGCCACAGCTGTCAGATCTACAAAGACTGAATCCGTAGAGATAGGGAATAACGTGATTGTGACTGGCGCGGAAACGGCCGTTTCATCAATGGCAAATGTTGAAGTGCTGAACTGGACTGTGGGGCTACCCTCATCATCCAAAATAGTCGCTTCAGCGCTGAAGGGTGTACCCAGTTGCGCATTGCTGGAGACATTACTCAGCAGGAGGTTAAAAGTTTCGGAGCCTTCCGCCGTGTTGTCATCGAGGATAGATATGGTTACTGATCTGGTATCAACGTTTGAGCCAAAGGTCAACGTTTGATTCAAGGATACAAAATCCTGGCCTGAATTAGCCGAGCCATTGTTGGTTTTTACTTTTACAGTGACCGATTCGGCCAGTGAACCGGTGCGCAGGACCTGAATAGTTAACTCGTCGCCATCTTCGTTGACGGTATAGCTGCCGGCATTAAATTGCAGCGTTGGCTTTTCAATATAATTGACTTTGACAATATGTTCTTCCGCCGGCATCGTCAAGTTATTGCTGGTTGAACTGCTGTTGTCGTTGTTGCTGCCTTCCCAATCTTCAACCTGCCAACCGGAATCTGGAGCGGCCGTTAAACTAATACTGGCCCCGACCAGATATGTTCCGGGATCACAGCTGGCGGATTGATTTGGACTTGCGTCTGGATCACTGCCTTCGCCGCTGTGGGTGAGCACCAACTGGTAGCAGGCCTGGTTAAAATTAGCGGAAACTGTTTTGTTTCCGGACATTGAGAGGGTGGTTGGATTGGTACTGCCGGTCAATGCGCCGCTCCACTGGTTAAAAACATGGCCCGGATTAGGCTGAGCGGTTAATTGAACCACCGAACCAGATGCATATTTTGTTTCTTGACAGTTTGGTTCGGGTGAGGCGCTAATCACGCCGCTGTTCTCAGGCGAGACGCTGGTGCTGAGCGTGTAGCAGTTTTGCGAATAGACCACGGAGGCAGCATGATTGGCCGCCGGCATGGTAATGGTGTTGGATGTCAACGTGCTGTTGTCGTTGGTTGTGCCTGTCCAACTGCTGACCTGCCAGCCGGCGGCAGGCGTTGCGGACAGATTGATGTTTGCCCCGAAAACATATTGACCGGCTGGACAGTTGACGGAATTAGGAGGGCTTGGGGCGGGGTTTGTGCCTTCGCCGCTGTGGCTCAGGTTCAGCGTGTAACAACGCTGTTGAAATGTGGCGGTGATTTCACGATTCGAATTGACCGTGATTTGCGCCGGACTTTGGGCGCCGGTTAGATCGCCGCTCCAGCCGTTAAATTTCCAACCTGTATTGGCAACGGCCGTTAATGTGACCACTGAACCTGCTGTATATGTATCCTGCTGGGGCTGTTTGCTGACAGACCCATTACCGACGATGTTGACATCTACGGTGTAAGATTGGCTGTTTCCGGTTACCGTTTGTGCATTAGCCAGCGTTGTCAATCCGCTCGCCAAAGTGATTAGCGCAACTGCTAATGCAGCAAAAAGAAAGATAAATTGACGTGCTTTGTTATTCATGATGTTTTTTTGTAACCCTCGTCGTTATCGGCGACTTATTATTATGATTCGCTACCCTATTATAAGACAACCACTTATGAGTTCCTAGCTGTAGAGAGTTGAGCCCTTTAAGATTTAGAAAGAATTAAGCCCTCTGTTGGGAAACAGGTTAGAATGGTAGCGATATCTGCGCAGGACGATTTCACAACGATAGATCGGTATTCAATCACCGTAAGATAAAATGCAAGCAAACTACGTTCAAAGAATTCGACTCACATTTAGCAAAATAGGGCCAACCCGCTTTATTGGTCACCTTGATCTGGCGCGCACGCTTGAGCGCGCGCTAAATCGGGCGGGCATCCCGGTGGCGTATACCCAGGGTTTTAACCGGCGACCGCGTATGTCTATGGCCACTGCTCTGCCTTTGGGCTATACATCTGAATGTGAGTTGGCCGACATTTGGCTTACAGAAACCCTGGCGCCGGACGTCGTGGGCCGGCAAATGATGCACAAAATGGCGCCGGGCATTATTGTGTCAAAAGTAGTAGAAGTTCCGCTGAATAGGCCTGCCTTGCAAACTGTTACGGCTGCCTCTACCTATGCGGTCTCGTTTTTAGACCCGGTCGATGCGAGTGATTTAGAAAAACGGGTCCATTCCATATTGGTCGCGCAAGAATTGATGCGCGAGCGTAAGCAAGGGCGCAAGGGAAAAATCAAGCGCTACGATTTACGGCCGTTAATTTACGATTTACAAGTTGTGGCGGATGCAAACGGCCGTGCTGGTTTACAAATGGAACTCGCCTTAATGCCCTCCAAAACAGGACGCCCGGATGAGGTTTTAACCGTTATGGGATTCGATCCTTTGGCTGCACGTATACACCGAACCCATATGTCTCTTGCTGAAACCGAAGCGCATAAGGTCGGGTAACGGCCGTGTCGCCCTCACCGTTAAGTCGTCTCGTAAGATAGAGTCAGTAATCTATAGAATAGGCTGTATCGAGTCACCCCTGCTTGGGGAAGGCGAAAAATCCAAGATAGATGGGTTCTGAATGATAAATACGATTACGGCGCAGCTATTTTTGTTGCGCTGACAGGAATCCAACAGGCGGAGGTAATGGTGGAATTTAATCAAGCTGAATTAGATCATTTTAGAAATTTTCATGAGACACGCCCGCAGGAAAAACAGAGCAATCGCATCTGGCGTGTTTTGCAGCGCTGGGACAAATTGGCTTTTGGGATGTTTCTCATCTCGTTTTTCCTATTGGTAACGGCCGTAATCCTCTTTATACTCCCGTTTGCTGCGCTGTTATTGCCCGTGCTGGCATTTGCGCCCGATGCTGTCCTTTTTGAGTGGGGAGTGAGTCTGCTCGTTATGAGCTTTGTTTTGATGTTGCTTGCCCGTTGGCGAGTGATGCGCAATACCGGACTGCGTCCTGAAACGGGCTGTCCACAATGTCAAGAGCGTGAGCTGGTACGCATTCCGCGCAGGCGTCAAGATCGCGTTTTCCGCTTTTTTATGATTCCGGCCTGGCGTTATGCCTGCCGTAACTGCACCTGGCAGGGATTGCGCGTTGCCGGCAAAAAATCTTTGCCTGTCCCTAAAACGGCCGTTTTCCACATTGAAGAAAGTCCCGTAACGGAAGAACCCACCGCAGAATTGGCGGCCATGTTCCTTGTTGAAGAGCCGGTCATGACGGCGGAAGTTGAGGAAATGGTCGTTATTGCAGAAACTGCTTCGATAGAAGAACACGCCGTAGAGTTGCCTGTCATGTTGCAAGTTGAAGAGCCGGCTATGGTTGCAGAAACGCATATTGAAAAAGCGATGGTTGAGGAAACGGCCGTTTCTGTACAAGACAACTCGATTATAAAAACTCAGGAAGTGGTCGAATTCGTTGCAATTGAGCCTGGCGATAAAAAACAAGAAAGCGAAATCGAAAAAACACAATCCCAAAAATTACTTTACAGCGAACGTACCCTGACATATGAAGTTGGAAACGACGACGATGAATTTGAGTTTGATCCTGAATTTGAGCGTCTCTGCTATCAGGTCGCACAGGATCAACTGACCCGCATTCCCCCTGCGGATTGATTCATAACCGCAATCTGACTCGAATCCATAATCTCTGCTCACCGGGCGTTTAACTTTAAACTAAAACGCCCGGTTTTTTTGACAAGCCTCGACCCACAAGCTATAATTTTCCTTCGTATTGTTTGGGTCTCCAACCACTACCCAAACAATTAATAAACTACCACAGCCGACATCTAAGATGTCGGTTCTTTTTGGAGGCTAATGTGTACGCAATTGTAGAAAGTGGTGGCCGGCAATACCGCGCCGAAGAGGGACACAGCTTCTCTGTCGAAAAGCTGCCCTATGAAGTCGGTGAACAGATTGAACTGTAGAATGTTTTGCTCCTCGCTAATGACGAGGATGTTCAAGTCGGTCAGCCAACTGTTCCCGGCGCATCAGTTAAAGCCACCGTTGTTGAACAATATCGTGGTAAAAAGATATTTGTTTGGAAATATAAACCGAAGAAACGGTATCGTCGCCGCAAGGGACATCGTCAAAGCTATACCCGTTTGCGCATTGATGAGATTGTAGTTGGATAAGGAGCAAGTAATCATGGCACATAAGAAAGGTGCAGGTTCAACTCGTAACGGCCGTGATAGCAATGCAAAACGTTTAGGCGTTAAACGTTATGGCGGCGAATACGTCATTCCTGGCAATATTATCGTGCGCCAGCGTGGAACAAAATATAAACCTGGTAACCATGTCGGCCTGGGCAAGGATTACACCATTTATTCCTTGATCGAAGGGCAAGTGAAATTTGAAACTAAACACGGCCGTAAAGTCGTCAGCGTTTATCCGCTGGAAGCATAAGAGGAACGGTTAGTCATGAAAGAAGATATTCATCCAAAATGGTATCCCGATGCCAAAGTGATTGTTGAAGGCGAGGTTGTCATGACCGTTGGCTCGACTCAGCCAGTCTTGAACGTGGAAATCTGGTCTGGTACCCATCCCTTCTACACCGGCACCCAACGCCTGCTAGATACTGAAGGTCAGGTTGATCGCTTCATGCGTCGTTTGCGCAAACGTGAAGAGCTGCGTAAGCGAAGTGAAGTGGAAGAAGAACGCCGCGATGCATCCAAATTGACGGTTGATGCAATGTCCTTAGGCACACGCGCAACCAAAGCATTGGTGGAGGCTGAATTAACAATTGTCGGCTGATGTTCTGGAGACTTTGAACAAAGGTGATGACGCCTTGTTAGCTCTGCCTGGCATTGGTCAGAAGGCATTGATCGATATCAAGCGTTTTCTGCGCGCCGAGGGCTTGATCGAGTAGTTTCAAGCAGCGATTTTAGTTGACATATGAAAGGGCAGATGCGAAAATACGTATCTGCCCTTTTTTATTTTATGTGGCAGGTAAACTCAAAAAATCTGGGGAGAAAGGATGGCAAAGCATACAAAAGGACGTCATTGAACTTATTTGTGGCAGCATGTTCAGTGGCAAAACTGAAGAACTGATTCGTCGCTTGCGGCGTGCAGTAATTGCTCAACAAGAAGTGCAGGTATTTAAACCGGTCATTGATGATCGTTATCATGTTCAGAAGAGTAACTTCGCATAATGGAATTGATTTTGAAGCGCAACCGGTTAATTCGTCTGAGGAAATTTTGACGCTGCTGCATCCAACCACAACTGTCGTGGCTATTGATGAAGTGCAGTTTTTTGATCCGGGAATTGTCGAAATTTGTGAAAAGCTGGCTCAGGCAGGCAGGCGAGTGATTTGTGCCGGGTTGGATATGGATTTTCGCGGCGTCCCCTTTGGCCCAATGCCGGATTTGATGGCGCGCGCCGAGCATGTGAGCAAACTGCACGCAATTTGTGTCATTTGTGGTGAAGAAGCCAGCCGCACACAGCGTTTAATTGATGGAGAACCGGCCGCATTTGATGATCCGGTGGTTTTGGTCGGCGCGTCAGAAGTGTATGAAGCGCGCTGCCGTGAATGTCACCAAGTGCTGCCGCCGCGCAATGGAGTGGACGATGTCTAATATTGTTCCTGATCTTGAAGAAAATGTGGACTATGTGTTGATTGATGCGGCCAGGCTGCAAGAGCGTACAAGGGAGATAGCGGCTGCAAATTACGGCAGATCTATGCTGATCAAGAAGATTTGCTGCTTATTTGTGTTTTGAAAGGCGGCTATATGTTTCTGGCCGATCTAAGCCGCGCTCTTAAACGACCGCATGATATTGATTTTATGGGTATTTCCAGCTATGGCGCCGGCACGCAGCAGCAGCGGGGCGGTGCAAATTATCATGGATTTGAAAGCACCCATTACGGATCGCAATGTGTTAATTGTGGAAGATATTATTGACAGTGGACGTACATTGCAATATATGCGCGCCAATTTGCTGGCGCGCAGATCCGGCTTCGCTGCGCATTTGCACGCTTGTTGAGCAAACCGTCGCGGCGCGAGGTGGATGTGCCGGTAGATTACATCGGCTTTGATATCCCGGATGAGTTTGTGGTTGGTTATGGATTGGATTTTGCGGAAAAATATCGCAATTTACCATATATTGCCGTGTTGAAACCGGATGTGTTTGCACATTTGTTTGAGGAATAATTTACCTCGATGGTGGATTTGACGCCATATGCCGGACGCTGGGTGGCTTTAATTGACGAACAGGTTGTGGGGGTGGGAACAACGGCCGTTTCCGCACAGCAAGCCGCCCGTCATAATCGCCCCCGTGAACGGGTGGTGGTGCGCTTTGTTGAGCCTGACGCGGGCCAACCACTGCCGCTGTCCCCTTTGTTGGAGCAAATACGGCCGTTTTTGGCTACCCAAACGCTGCCGGTATACCTGGTGGGAGGCGCAATTCGGGACGCCTTATTAGGACGCACCAGTAAAGACCTCGATTTTGTTGTGCCCCACAGCGCCATAAAGCTGACATTTCAGATTGCCGATTTGCTTGGATTGCCGGCGTATGCGTTGGATCGAGAGCGAGATACAGGGCGGGTGGTGCTGCCTGACGCGGCAACCACGCTTGATTTTGCCCGTTTTCGTGGATCAGATTTAGAAAGTGATTTGCGTGAGCGAGATTTTACGGTTAACGCGCTTGCGCTGCCGGCGACCGCAAAAACCGAGCAAAGCATTATTGATCCTACCGGTGGATTAGGGGATATCATCGCCAGAGAATTACGGCCGGCGCACCTGGAAGCGTTGAACGATGATCCGCTGCGGGCTTTACGCGCCATCCGTCTGGCATTCAGCCTTGGATTTAATTTGCTGCCTGAAACGGAAACGGCCGTTCAACAGGCGGCGCCTCGCTTGACCCAGGTATCCAACGAACGAATCCGGGATGAACTCACCAAAATAATTCAGGGAAATCAACCACAAAGGGCGTTGGCAGTTATGGCTGATCTGGGTTTGTTGGCTGTCACGCTGCCGGAATTGGCGGCATTGGCGCCGGTAGAGCAGTCGCCGCCGCATCATACAAACGTTTGGGAGCATACTTTATTAACATTGCGCTGGCTGCTTGAATTGGAAACGGCCGTTTTAGCTCCCGATGGCATACAAAATGACGCCGTACAGAATTCGCTCATGGTCATGGCGCGCGAACAATTACTGCCATTCAGGGCTGATCTAGGCAACCATTTTACGCGGCCTGTGGATGGCGGCATAAACGGCTATTTGCTGCTGCGGTTGGGAACTGTATTTCATGACGTGGGCAAAGCGCAAACCCAAAGCGTGGATGAAAACGGCCGTATTCGCTTTTTGGGCCATGACAGCGTTGGAGCAGAACTGGCGGCGGCACGATTACGCGCGCTTTCTTTCAGTAATGCAGCGGTTGAATATGTTCGCAGCATCATATCCGGGCATATGCGCCCCTTGCTATTACTGATTGACCAGGGCGAGCAGCCCTCACGCCGCGCCGTTTACCGCTATTTTCGCGCTACGCAGTCGGCTGGAGTTGATATTGCTTTACTTTCCCTGGCCGACCATCTGGCGACATTCGCACTGCCCCAGGTTGATGAGCAGTGGGAACAGCTCTTGAACCTGGTGAACACGTTGTTCACATATTATTTTGAGCAGTATGATGAAATTGTGAAACCGCAGGCGCTGGTAAACGGCCGTGAAATTATGCATGAACTTAATTTGCATCCTGGCCCGGAAGTTGGCCGCATACTGCGATTGATTGAAGAAGCGCAGGCTTCGGGAGAAATTCATTCACGCGAAGAAGCGATCCTTTACGCCCGGCAGCTGATCAATTAGTTTTTCGATAAAATAGAAAAGGGGATTGCGTCGGTGGCAGGCGCAATCCCCTTTTATGATCCGCGGGGCAAAAAACCGATGTTTTTGCCTGCTGCATTCCGCGGTTAGGTAATTCGCAGAAAGTATTCGGAAATCCAAAGTGACTTGGAAATCTGCGGTTTCCTCGAGGAATCGGCAAGGTCTGGAGCGATTCATTTTGAATAACTTGTTGCCGATTACCTAACTTATACAGGGCGTTCGCTCAAAAAATTGAGCAAAAGCCAGATTAGGCAAAATCACGACCAAAATAGAATGAGAAGCCATATGGTGGTCGTGACCAAACCATGAAAATGGTCTCAAATTATGGCTTCCATCAGCACCTTTGCAATTACATACAAGCAACAGGCCCCATCGAGCCTGGGTAAAACCAGTTGCAAATCAGTGTAGAGCGTTGTGGGCAAGCCCAACAAGGCTAAAATCCGCTTTTGCCCGGCTGAAAGGGGCGTTGGTTGGTAACGTCCCTGTGAGTCCAGACGCATGATCAGCAAATGAATGTTGTCGAAAGCCTGGAGCATACACTCCGTCGTCGGTGTCGCTGTGGCTCGCTTTTGTGTCCAAAAACTGGGGAAAAGTCAAGTGTAGCCAGAAGCCAAAAAGCCAGCCAATGGAAAAACCATTAATTCCCGGCATTGTACTCAATTCATACCAAGGGATGGTGGAGAAGCTGGGGCATTTTGTTATACTGATAGCATCAGTTATAGTGCGGAGGTGCGTATGAAATATGTGCTGACAATTGATCTGGGCACTTCGGGCCCGAAAGTGGCCGTGTTTTCGATGCAGGGTGAAATCGTGGCGCATACTTGGACGAAAACGGCCGTTACTCTCCTTCCCGGCGGCGGCGCTGAACAGGACCCGGAAGAATGGTGGCGGGCGATCAAAACGGCCGTTTCCCAGGTGTTGGCGCAAGAGGCTGTGCCCGTTACAGACATTGTGGCCGTCGGCTGCACCAGTCAATGGTCTGGCACTGTGGCTGTGGATCAACAGGGGCAGCACCTCATGAACGCCATCAACTGGATGGATGCGCGCGGCGCACCCTACGCCAAAAAAATCTCAAGCGGCCTGATTCAGATGGAAGGGTATGGGCTGGATAAAATCCTCACCTGGGTGCGTTTGACGGGTGGTATTCCCACCTCATCTGGTAAAGACTCCATTGCCCACATCCTCTATATCAAAAACAAGCTGCCCGACATTTATGCCAAAACCTATAAATTCCTGGAGCCTAAAGATTATCTCAACCTGCGCCTGACAGGAAAATTTCTTGCGACCTACGATTCGATTACGCTGCATTGGGTCACCGACAACCGTGATTTGGCGGCGGTTGATTATCATCCGCGTTTGCTCAAGCTGGCAGGTATTGAGCGGAAAAAATTACCCGATCTTGTGCGTGCTGTGGATGTAATCGGCGTATTGACGCCGCAAGCCGCAAGCGAATTGGGTCTCTCTGAAAATGTGCAGGTGATTGGCGGAATGCCGGATGTGCATTCCGCCGCGATTGGGTCGGGTGCGGTGGCCGATTTTGAACCCCATCTCTATTTGGGTACCTCTTCCTGGTTGATTTGTCATGTACCTTTCAAAAAGACGGATTTATTCCACAACATGGCTGCTTTGCCGTCGGCCATTCCGGAGCGCTATTTATTAATTAACGAGCAGGAAAGCGCCGGGGCCTGCCTCAACTATTTGATCGATGAGGTTTTATATCCGCAGGATGGTTTGAGCGTAGGCGCGCGGCCGCCGGATGTGTATGCACGCTTGAATGCGGCTGCGGTGGAAGCGCCAGCGGGCAGTAACCGGCTGATTTTTCTACCCTGGTTGTATGGAGAGCGCACGCCGGTTGAAGACCACAGCGTGCGCGGGGGCTTTTTTAACCTATCATTGCGTCATAGCCGCGCCGACATGGTGCGCGCGGTATTTGAAGGAGTGGCTTATAACTCAAAGTGGCTGCTGCAATATGTGGAGAAATTCGTCGGGCGCAGACTGCCGGAAATTCGCGCGATTGGCGGCGGGGCGCAGTCGGATTTGTGGTGCCAGATTATGGCCGATGTGCTGGATCGTGTGATTCACCAGGTCGCCGATCCGTTACAGGCGAATACACGCGGCGTGGCTTTGTTAACGGCCGTTGCCCTTGGCTACCTCAATAAAGAGGACATTGGCCAGCAGGTGCAAATCAGCCAGACCTTTACGCCCAATCCGAAAAACCGCCGGATATATGATCAACTTTTTGAGGCGTTTGAGGGTGTTTATAAGCAAAACAGGCGGCTGTATGCGCGCTTAAATTCGCCGCAGCACGCCGCCGATTTGGAGAAGTAACATGGATATAACTGAACTAGGCGATGCGCTTTTGACGCGCATCAATTCGCCGCGAGTAACGGCCGTCGCCGAAAAACTGGCCCAACGTATTCCATCCATCCGCGACAAAATGGAAAGTTCATACCAGGAAATCATCGACGACCTGGAAGCTGACCTCAAACCTTATCGGGATGCGTTTCCGGTGTTTGGGCAGTTGCCCGCTACCGGCGTGGAGCCGGCCGACATCCTGGGCTTGATGGAAACGCTTCAGCAGCGCGAGGAAGGGCGCTGGGAAGATGGGTTTGTTTCAGGAGCGGTTTACCACGGCGGCGAAGGGCATATCGAATTCCTCAATCAGGTTTACGCGCTCAATTCTCAAAGCAATCCTCTGCACGCCGATGTGTGGCCCAGCGGCACAAAATATGAAGCCGAAATCGTGGCCATGACCGCCGCCATGTTAGGCGCGGATGCGGTCGCCGGCAGCACCCAACCGGGTGAGGTATGCGGTACAGTCACGTCCGGCGGCACGGAGAGCATCATGCTCGCCATGCGCACCTACCGCGATTGGGCGCGTGATAAACAGGGTATCAAACATCCTGAAATTATTGCCCCGGTCACGGCCCACGTTGCCTTTGATAAGGCGGCGCAATATTTCAACATACGCCTCATAAAAATCGCGGTGGATGACCGCTATCGCGCCGACGTAAACGCGGCCCGCAAAGCGCTTTCGCGCAACACTATCGCCATTGTCGGTTCTGCGCCGGCATTCCCGCACGGCGCGCTGGACCCGATTATTGAGCTGTCTGAACTGGCCCGGCAGCGAGGCGTCGGTTTCCACACAGACGCCTGTCTGGGTGGTTTTGTGCTGCCCTGGGCCGAGAAGTTGGGTTATCCGGTTGCGCTTTATGATTTCCGCCTGCCGGGCGTTACTTCTATGTCGGTGGACACGCATAAATATGGTTATGCGGCCAAAGGCACATCGGTTGTGCTGTATCGTGACCCTGAACTGCGGCGCTACCAATATTTCGCGGCCACTGATTGGCCCGGCGGTCTTTATTTTTCACCGACCTTTGCCGGCAGCCGCCCCGGCGCATTGAGCGCTGCCTGTTGGGCTGCAATGCTGGCTATGGGTGTAGACGGCTATATGGATGCGACGCGCAAAATATTGGAAACGGCCGATACCATTCGCGAAGGTATTGAGTGCATCCCTGAACTGACCGTCCTGGGCGACCCGCTGTGGGTGATCGCTTTCAACTCGTCATCCTTGGACATTTACCAGGTGTTGGAGGGCATGACAAAACGGGGCTGGAGCTTGAACGGTCTGCACAAGCCGCCGGCCATCCACATCGCCGTTACCCTGCGCCACACCCAGCCCGGCATCGCCGCACGATTCCTGGCTGACCTGGAAGCAGCGGTTGATTTAGTCAGGCAGAATCCAAACGTCAAAAGCGGTATGGCGCCGGTGTATGGCATGGCTGCTACGATGCCGATGCGTGGCATGGTCGGCGAACTGCTGCGGCGCTATATTGACTTGCTCTATAAAGTGTAAGCGTAGATTCAGTCGAGCAAAATATTGAAAAAGGACGAACCCCATTATTTTGAGGTTCGTCCTTATATTACCTTGGCTGTGTTCTTATCTCAGGCACAGCCTTGTCAATGGTTATCAAAGGCTAGGGCGCTGTTGAGTCGTAAATTGGGCCGTCGTCGACCGGGCCGCCATTTTGACCCTGGCTCTTTGGTACACCAACAAGCACTTCGCCGGTACACATACCGCCAAGCCCATCGTCAGCCGTGAAGCCAATGTGGTAAACACGGCCGTTGCCGTTGCCTTTACGTTCGGCGCGTACCTCGGCTGTGGAAGTGCCCACACCCTGCCCATCCGGACTGGTATTACCGCTGCCATTGCCGCTCACCGGCTCATCCTGGAAGATGCTGTCAATTATGATGGTGACAGGATCACCGTCCGGATCGGTCACGCCTAACACGTCAATGGCCACGAAATTGTGATTGGGCGGCCAGAGGAGATCTTTGCTCGGCAGGGCCGCTCCACAATCCGGTTTTAGATTACAGGTGAGAGCGGCATTGTCAACTTGAGCGTACCAATCCCAGTCAAAGGTCGTGGGATCATAGTAACGCCAGCGAAGCTGCACATTGCTCTGACCCAGGTAAGGACTCAGGTTAATGGACACCGCTTCACCGGGGGTGCCGCGGAAGCTGCCATGATCCTCATTCCAGCTCAACACGTTCGTCCAGGTAGCGCCGCCATCGGTGCTAATGTCCAGATCAAGGAAATCGAATGCCGCAAAGTTCTGATAATTAGCCAGATAGTTGAGTTCAGCCGACGCCGCATTGGCCAGACTGAAAACGTTGCTGCGCAGCTCGGTGTCGAAATCGGACGGGCCGAAGAAGTCACTTGATACGCTTGCCGCATCGCCGTCGCCACCAGTGAAATTTCCACCTTCACCTGAACCGGCAATGTTTGTCCAGACCAGGCCAAGACCCGTGTTGTCGATCACTGTCCACGTGCTGGGGATACCTTCGTCAAAGGAAACCGTGCCGGCGTTGCAAGCCACATCTTCAACAATGGGTGTACAAACACTGGGAGTACCCGGAACTTCAACATTGTCGCTGAGGTAGACATCATCCACAAAGAAGTTCGATCCGTTGCCATTGGTTCCGAATATTTCAGAATGGAACTCAATCGTGTGCGATCCGCCGTCGGCGTAGCTGCTCAAATCAACAGATTGAGATGAGTAACCCAACGCGCCACAGAGCGAGCTGCCGCCGTCGGTGAGGAATTCCTGATTACCATCGACAGTTAACTCCATATAGTCGGCGCTGCTGTCACAAACAATCTGCTCTAGATCGAAGGTCAAGTCAGTAGACGTACCTGGAATGGTCACTGCCTGGGATACCGCTCCTTCTTCATAAGCGGCAATGCCGCCGAACCAGGACCAGTAGAGCCCATCGGAGGGGCCGGTGCCGGTTCCGGTGCCGCAAGTGCCCACGTCACAAATGGGGGTGCCGAAGTTGAGTGAATACTCGTTCCATGTACCGCCAAATGCGCCGGCCTCAAAGCTGCCGTCGTTAATCGCATTCGCGCCTGAAGATGGCGGCGTGGGATCTTCACATGTCCAGCCAGATTCAACCTGGCATGTGTTGGAACAGCCATCACCATTGGCGGTGTTGCCGTCGTCGCAGCTTTCACCCGGATCCAGCATACCATCGCCACAAATTGGGGGTTGCTCACTGGAGCAGGAGTAAGCCTGGACGTCATCTACGTACCAGCCAACGACGCCGTTGCAGCCATCAATGCCAAAGTCAAAGCGGAACTTGACTGTATCTCCGGCCGCCGCCAGACCGCTCAGATTGACCTGAGACTGTCCCCAACTGCCGCCAACCGAACCGCCGTCCGTGCCTGTGAAAGCAGGCTGACTGGCTAACGGATTGGTATTACCAGGGGCGGGGTTAAGTGAGGAATTGTAAGCATTGAACTCATAATTTGAACCCGGAACCAATGTCCAAGGTCCACCATTGACGCTAACCTTCAGGTTGCCGCCATCCCAACCGACTTCGGTCGCCACCCAATGGTCAAAAGCCACATGCGGAACAACACCGTGACGGGACCATGATGTCCGGACTGTCAAGATAGAGAGCGCCTGACTCATCGTCAGCTGCGCAGTCACCAATGATAAGATCTTGCACGAAGGCAGCATATGTACCATTCGCTCCGGCGGGCAGATTGCCTACGACTGCCCAATCCGGTGTGTCAAAGGTTGGCGGATTAGCCACGTCATGGGTACCTACATCCCAACCTGCGGGTAATGAACCGCCTTCCCAATCTTCAGAGAAGAATGTTTGTGCAGAGCCAAGGCCTTCACAAAGCGGTGGGGCATCGGGATCCAACAGCGGTCCGAAGTTGCATTGAGTTGGCGGAGTGCGGAATTCAACCGCGGCAATGGCGTCAGAGACCTCCTGGCAGTCGGCGGCTGAGATCACTTCCCCAGACGGGCCTGGGTTGGGATCGCTGGTACTCAGAGCAGGTAAATCAACGCCGATTAAGGCTGAGCAGGATGCTTCCAAAGCGTCAGCATGGTCAATAAAGTTGCTGGCCGGCGTGAGCATTTCTTGTGCACCCCAATGGATGTGGGCTGCTTTCGTCAGACCAATGGCAGAGACACCAACACTGCTATCACCGTCGACCAATAAGGCATAAGCCCGGTTGGGAACGCCGGAATTGGTATGCACGCCGCCGCTGTCACCGGTCGTACACCAATATTCTGAATCCGTAACCTTACCGGGATCACCGAAACAAGTAGGATCCCACATATCGCGAATGGCGTTGCCGCTGCCGGCCGGCGTGCCAAAGAAGGCGGGATCGTCTTCACCAGACAGCCAGCGTACTGTATCTAACGTGGGGTTGCCTGGGAAGTTTGCACCAGCAATATTGGATGAACAATACCCACCGGGGCGGACGATGTCGGGTGTATCGATTCCACGGCCGTTCAACAGGTCAACGGTGTCACCCCAAATGTCTGAGTAAGACTCATTTAATGCGCCTGACTGCCATTGATAGATGAGGTTATTGGTGTATTCAGTGTACGCATGTCCCCATTCGTGAGCGACGGTGTCATCACCGGTCACGTCGGTGCAGTAATTGGTTGAGGTACCATTCCAAGTAGCATTGGGGCAAGCAATGGCTGGATCGTTGTTGACCGTGCGCATCGTTGCGCTGGCATTGTCATAAGAGTCCCAACCGGCCATGCTGGCGAAGACGTTGTATGTCTCCTTTGCGCCATCGATTTCATTATTCCAATCGGTGACCTGCTGGGCTGTTCCGCCTACCCATCCTGCTGGTATCGGGTCAGGATCGCCATTACTTTCGTCCCAAACGACATTAGCCAGGGACGACTCGGAAACTTCGCGGTCAAGTCCGTGGAATATGCCTGTGATCTGATCGACGACAGCGCCCGTATGGGCGTCGACGTAGACAAACTCACGAATTGTAACATTCGAGTTTGTTACCTCGACTTGAAATACTAAGTGGTCCTGTCCGGGTACGCCCTGCACCAATCCGGTACGGAAGACGTAAAGTTCATTGTTTACGGCTGATAGGTCAAATGAAGCGTTTGCTTTTATATCTTCATCAGAGTTCTGCAAACGCAGCGGGCTTGAATTCTCACCACCCTGGGAAGCCACAGTATCCACAGCTATCTTATCGGCCGTGGCGGCGCTCAACGTGGGTCTGGTCGATTGCAGTTTGATATTGGGCACAAAAGTACCATTGACGCTTGTTAGCTGATTGCGCTCGTTGAAGCGCGCCTTTAATATGGCTGCAAACACAGGCACATCTTCATAAACCTGTTGGAATGACAGTTGTGTGCCGCCAACCAGGCGGTTGGCGCTGCGGTCAACCAAAACGAGTTCAGATTTGGCATCCGTAACGCCAAAGACACCGCCATAAGTATTAAAAAAGTTCTCTGCCGCTGCTTCTGGTGAGGAACTGCGACCGGAGGAATTAGGTATGGCTGCGCCCTCAGGCATGCGAATAAAACTGGCTACTCCTGTGGCGCTGTTACTGCTGATCTTAACTGCGCCATCTGTATCTTGAATAAGCCGGTCAATCCCGGCCGGTTCAGGCTGGCCGGTCTGGTTTGCGGCCGCATTCCCTTGACTCAGGCTCAGTATCAAGGCGAAAAGCATGACTACAGCAAACAAAAGCTGCCAAACTTTTTGAAATGACGGACTAGAATTTGTTCTTCTCATGAAATTACCCTCCTATTCATTGGGGAATAGCAAAATTGGATATTGAGTTCTCATCAATAAAATATCCATATAAACTGACAAAAACTAGATGCTGCGAATGCTCAATAAAGACCTCCTTGCACAAAATATTTGGTTTATCAGAAAATATTTGTTATATAAGGTGAATTGCTGACCATATTGACTAATATAATAATACAGTTTATTAGTTTAGTGGTCAATTTTGTGAAAAAACTTGCAATGCGGTCATGTTAAACATATGAAACGAAACAACTTTATCTCTATCGCCCTGGCCACAATGGCTTTGTGGCTTGGCTTACAAAATTTTCACGTTTACTTACCGGGGGTTATTGATTACCTGACCACCTATTTCAAAGCGGAAGAGCAGGCGGGTTATGCCCTGGCGACATTTGCGCTGGCGCTGCTGCTACCGCTTGTTTACCGGGTGCTGGGTGCACGGTGGCTGCTGATCGTGACGGTGGGCGGAACGGCCGTTATCCGGCTTATCATCCAGTTCACCGACTCACAGATAATTCATCTCGTTTTGTCTACGATTGGTGTGGTCTTGTGGATCTGGTTTATCCCTTTCTGGCATCAATCCCGCCGCAATCGACCCAAGGCCGGGGATTTGCCGGGAATCGTCATCGCCTTTCCGCTGGCAATTTTTTTGGATACGGCCAGTCGCGCTTTGATCTGGTTCGACGAAATCGCATGGCAGCATACCTGGTGGGCGGCAGTGGTTATCATCGCGATGATTGGTGTGACTGTTTGGCTGCTGTGGCAAGAATTGAAGGTTAACAGTGAGCTGTCTTCAGTGAAAAGTGAAGAGCCGGCCCTACGCAGGCTTTTACCGTTTTTGGGTATCGGCCCGGCGCTCTATCTGACCCAGATTATTTTGACGAACCCGGCCAGGATGGTTGGTTTGATCCCGGGCGTAGACATTCGCTGGGTCACTTTGTTTATTGTGGGCGTAACGGCCGTTGGCGTTTTCGAAGCCGTAGAAGCCACCAATTTTTTCAACCTGCGTCCCTGGCCGACGACGCTGATTATCGGTATAAGCCTGGCGGCGTCTTTACAGTTGTTTAATATGGGCATCGATCCGGCCTGGCTCTGGTTTGGTCTGGCGGCGCTGACGACCTGGGCCTTATTCGGCATTTTGCTGGCGCAAACCAGCCGCATCGAACCGCTCAAACCTGGTTTTTGGCGTGATGGCGTGGTCACTTTTCTGGCGCTGGCGCTGATGCTGCTCATCTTTTTTATGGTGGATGAGTTTGGCATGCTGTTTATGAATGTGGTTGCCGGCATCCTCATTTTCCTGGCGGCGATTTGGGCGGCGTGGGTCCAGGACGGAAAGGCAACGGCCGTTCCTGCGGGCCTAATGCGGGTGGTTGCGGCTGTTCTTGCGATTGCCATCCTGATTGTGGGCGTATGGGCCTGGTTCAGTCAGCCGGTAGCGGTTGATGGCGTGCCTTTTACGGCCGTTTTCAAGAATGGGGAAAACGGCTACGCTTGTTATCGTATTCCCAGCATTGTGCGGGCGGGTGACGGCAGCCTGGTCGCATTTGCCGAAGGGCGCGTGGAGAACTGCGGCGACGGCGGCGGGGTGATTCGGGTTGTGGCCAGACGTTCAACGGATAACGGCCGTTCCTGGGGATCGCTCATGGTCATCGGTGAAAATGTGGACGTGGCCGGCGTCGAACACGTGGCGCAAAGCCCGACTGCCCTGGTTGATTTGATCGATCCTGCCAATCCACAGGGAAATCTCTTTTTATTCTTCAATAGAGTTAGGTTGGAACGGAATGGCTTACAGGCACAGCGCGTGGGTGAGCGCAGCGTCTGGCTGGCGCAAAGCGCCGACCACGGCCTCAACTGGTCGGAACCGGTGGAAATTACGGAGCAGGTCATGCGTCAGGGCGAACCGGATAACTGGCGCGAGCAGGTATCGGCGGTAGGACATGCTATCCAACTGCGTGGGGGGATAGAAGCAGCAGAAGTGACAAACGGCCGTTTATTTGTCATGGCGCAGTCCCACATTGACGGGGCCACGCGCAACTATGCTTTTTGGAGCGACGACCACGGTCAAACCTGGCAAATCGGCGGCGTCAATCCCCATCCCTGGCTGGATGAAGTCATGGCTGTAGAACGAGCAGACGGCGGCATTATTGTCAATTCGCGCAATTACGATGAAAACCGCGTGCGCGTCGGTTACCGCGCCGTCACTCACGCTGATTTTGATGCTGAGGGCAATATTTATTTTGACGAGGCTTACACTGATACCAATCTACAATCGCCGACCGTGCAGGCCAGCATTCAGCGTTATTCCTGGCCGGACGAAGCGGCGTTGGGCGGCCAAAACCGTATCCTCTTTTCTATCCCCGACCACGCCCGTCTGCGTACCAATATGACCGTACGCCTCAGTTATGACGAAGGGGATACCTGGCCAATCGCCAAAGTCATCGATCCTGGCCCTGCTGCCTACAGTGATTTAGTAGTGGACGAGGAGGGTGATATTGGGTTAATCTATGAGCGCGGCAACGCTGGCGGCATTTATTACACTAGTTTTTCACTGGATTGGTTGACGGACGGAGAAGATTCCACACGTTAATGGTTTGACGTTTGCAATTTGCCGGTCAGCCGGCAGTGTTAATTTGCTAAATTTTTGTAAACCAACTCCCCGGTAGCTTGTTGTTCAACAAACTTACCATTGTCGAGCTTCCGGGAAGATATTTTCTCAGGAGAAATGATGGCAGAAGTAGAAATTAGCAGTTCGGCCGTAACCGCTGAATCTACAGTTGAGAAAAAGAGAAATTTGCGCACCATGTTTGCGCTGGCCTTTGGTTACTTTATCGACCAGGGTGAAGGGCAAGCGATGTCGGTGCTTTTTCCCACCTTGCAAGCTTTGTGGGGTTTGAGCTACACGCAGTTAGGCATCATCGGCACCATCCGCAATGTCCTGCAATCGGTCACGGCCCCATTTTGGGGTTACATTGCCGACCGTTATCCGCGCAAGAATGTCATCATTTTCGGCACGGGTCTGTGGGGCGTCTGGACGTTGTTGATCGGTTTTTCGCAAAATTACCAGCAGCTTTTGTGGCTGCGCGCCATATCCGGTATTGGTCTGGGCTGCCTGATGCCGGCCGTGTTTTCCCTGATTTCCGACACGTACCCACCGCACCGCCGTGGACGGGCGTTAGGGATTTTGGAAGGGCTGGGCGTGTTGGGAATTGTTATTTTCACGCTGGCTTTGGGGGCATTGGCGACGCCGTCGTTATGGCGCTGGGGCTTTTTTATGCTGGGCGGGCTGAGTGTCGTGTCCGGTTTGCTGGTCTGGTTTTTGGTGGAAGAACCGGTACGCGGCGCGGCGGAACCGGAGCTGGCCGGCAAAATCACGGCCGAGGATGCTTCCCATTATTCTGTCAGTCTAAAAAATGTGCGTGAAATGATGAAGATTCCCACCATCTGGGTGGCGATTGCGCAGGGGTTAGCGGGGGCAATGCCCTGGGTCGTGCTGGGTTTGTATATGATTACCTGGCTGGTCAACGAGCGCCAGATGAACGAACAGACGGCGACGATTGCTTTCGCCACGATTGTGATTGGGACGGCGATTTCCAATGTGTTGGGCGGCTTTTTGGGGGATTGGGCGGATAAAAAGAGTCCCAAATACGGCCGTCCCGCAGTCGGTCAAATCTCGATTATTTGCGGCATTCCTCTGACGTTTATCCTCTTCACCCAAACGGAAGATTGGCCTTTTTGGGCGATTGTCGTTTTAAGTTTTTTCACGGCGTTGTTGATTAGCTGGGCGGGTAAGGGCTCAAAGGAGCCGATGATCCAGGCGGTAACGCCGCCGGAACTGCGCTCCTCGGCGTTTGCTTTTATTGTGTTCATTGAAAATGGGTTTACGGCCGTTGCCGCCTTCGCCGCTGGTTACCTGGCCGATAGAATTGGCTTGACTCCGGCGCTGGTTTGGATGATTCCCGTACCCTGGATTTTGTGTGCAGCTATCTTTACGCTGTTTTACTGGACCTACCCGCGTGATTCGTCAATATTACGGGCGCAGATGGCCGAGCGGGCGGAAGAGATCAGCCATCTTTGGGAAGAAAGTTAAGCCAAGCACAGAAAAATTTAATTCCTTATGGACGCATAGGCGCCTATTGACCGGAAAGAGCGCGAATCGCGTTACTCACAGTTTCAATTGCCGCAGCAATTTCTATCCGTGTAAGTGACCATTGCTGCCAGCCAATGCCATCGGTAGATTCGGGATTTTCCAGAAATTTACGGCAGTTGTCGGTCATTTTCCTTCACAACCTCTCACATATCGAGCATTTGCAATCGCCTATTGTGGATCAGGGCTCACCAGAACAGCAATGCCGCTTCCTAAAATTGAAAAAATGCTTACCTTTCAAACGAAACGCTTCCGGTTGGACACTGAAGACGTGGCCTTATCCCGGCGCATACTAGACCTGGCCGAGCAAATTAAAGATGCATTTCAGGTAGCTGACAGTCGCTTTGCCCTTGGATTTGCCTACTTGTTTGCCGGTTCAATTAGCGAAGCAGTGACGGAACTGTCCACTGCCCTAAACAAGGCGTTAGGTAGCGGGAACTGGCCTTCCCCACTTTTTCGGGGGAAGGTCACTATTCCCATGCAGACCACGAATATTTTTCTGATTCAAAGGATAAAAAGGCAATCGAATGATCAGATGCATGGAAAGCTTCAGTAACGGTGACCTGCTCCACCTTCTCAAATTTAGCCTGGTAAACGACCACGTAAAACTCATCCGCTTGGGTTACCTGATCAACCTTGCGTGAAAGGTAGTTCCCGATTTTGTTGTTAACTTCCTGTTTCCAGGCCGCGAAATCAGTTGCGGGTACTCGTTCGTGCATATCGGAATCAAAGTCGTGTGAAAACATCACGTAATCGTTGGCTGTCAATCCGGCAAACAAGTTATCTGTGATGGTTTCACTAAATTCGAGCACAGCAGCTCTTTCATTACCATAGAGAGTCCTTTCACAAGCGGTAAGCCAGAAAATGGCGCTCAAGAGAATAACAACTATTGAAAATCTAGTGATCTTATCATTGTTTTTTTCTCTATCACGTGTACTTAACAGAGCAATGTTATTGGTTCCTGTCATTTTTTTACTGCGTTCCATTCCTTGTAATGGCTGCCCAACGGTTTGTTGAACAGCTCCAGTTTTAAAGCATTCAGCTAACACAATTATAATGCTTCAAATATTTCCAATGTTGCTAATCCATTCCGTTTTGCTGACTCATGTCTTTCTATATTTTCAAATTGAGCAAACCAAATATATGCATACATAAAGCTTTCCAGAAGTCTGTAGGCATTTCTCCTGAAAATCGAGCCTGACGATTCATCTACTCTAGGTCCATATCCGTTCAAAAAATCTTCATTCAGCATCGTTGGTGAGGCAAACTCCAAAGCTTTATCGCCAAATATTGCTTTATCTACATCAATGAGGGCAACAACATCCCATTTACCATCGTTTTCGCTTACCAGCACGTTGCCCTCCCATAAATCAGCGTGAACCATCCTAGCCTGGGTTATCTGATCAAAAACAGCCGTATCGGTAAAAATATTGATAAATCGATTTAGTTCAATATCATTAAATACGCCAAATTTCGCTGCTCTATCTGCGATTTCTCTAGCAAAACGTTGCAAAAATGCGCCCCAACTATCATACATCTCCAACTCATTATTAGGTCGTTTCCAGCCAAATTTTTCACTTTTTATATCGTGCAACAAGGCGATAATCTTACCTAACCGTTGATAAAGACCGGGTTTCACATCCTTCGGCACTGAGATGTCGTTCATCGGAACGCTTCGGATATGTTTGAAAATGATATATTCCCGATCAATCACATTATATGAGTTATCGTAGTGAATGACTTCTGAAGTTGGTATATTATTTTCTTTGAGAGTCTTATAGAAAAGCGGCTCTGCAGCCATCATACTATTTTCAAAATCAAACAGTAAGTGCCGATTTATCGGTGCAACTCGAAGTACAATACCGTTACTATCAACTTCAGTCTTCACCAAATAGGTGGTATTAAACACTCCCCCTTTCATGAGACTACAATCTATGATTTTAGTATCGCTGCCAAATGCGTTAGCGATAACTTTTTTGATTTCCGCACTGCTAAGTTCTTTGAATATTCTCGATGTGGCCATTTAACTCTTTTTGTGGATTTAAGTTGCTGCCCAATGCTTGTTGAACGAACACCCGCGACCATTTCTATGGGTTTTTAGCTTGCCATTTGATGCACTTGTTTTACAATAACCCCTGATCTGATGTGCTTGTCTCTTATTGACGTTACTTTGTTCGCGCCCGAATTTTTTCCCATTATATACCGATTTTGCCCGATTTCGGTGTTAATTCGCGCACTCCGTCCATGATATCCAGTCTATTAAACAACTAAAGGCCAATTCCACCCAATTTGATAGGACTGCACAGCCCTAATTGACGGCTTCCATATTTGGAGCATTTAAGTCAATCATGCCCAGGATTACGCCGTCCTCATCAGTTTGATTTCTCGTGCTCGGAAAGAACTTGGAATAAGTTAGACCAGGTGTTCTGCATTAGATTGTCGGCCAGTTTGCGCGGACTTTCCCCGGTGTTTATTGACCAAGCCACTGATAGGCCATACTCAGGAAGGTAGAGTGCAGCAGCGGAGTATCCCAGAGATGAGCCTCCATGACCGATGACTTGCGACCCAAGTACCTCGGAGAAATCGACGACACCCAAACCATATCTTCCTCCCTCCGGATCCGGCTGTGTGGTTTCGGGAATGGTTAGCATTTCTCGGAGTGACGATCTTGACAATACTCGTTGCTCATGATAGAGCATCTGCATCCAATTGGCCATATCCTCCGGAGTTGCATAAAGGACGGGATGGGTCATCGTCGCAATCCAAGTCTGGGGCTTACCGCTAAAATCCTCAAGATCTCCATCGAAGTCGATATCTACCCACGGATGTACAACGGTGAAGTATGATGGTGGTAGTTCTCCCATGCTCACGAATGTGTTATCCAGTGCCAGCGGCTTTAGGAAGGCACGTTCTACTTCATCGGGAACAGAAGCCCCCGCAGTTTTTTCGATGATCGCTGTGAGCAAGAGGTAGTTTGTACTAGAGTAGTGTTGGACATGCCCTGGAGGACCATAAGGCTCCCTGACGAAGAGGTCAATAACTTCTTCGAGCCGCCACGATCTCCCATAGTCTACATTTGGGCCGAGCCACGGGAAGTTTGGATGCTCGAATACATTAAAGACCCCACTTGAATGGTTCAAAAGTTGACGAACAGTTATACGGCTATCAACATTGCCGTGTTCGGGCAGCCAAGTGGATACCGGCTGATCCAAGTCGATCAAGCCTTCCTCCGCAAGTTTCAGAGCAAGAGCAGCTTCGAAGGACTTCGCAATGCTCCCCATATTGAATAGCATATCGTTTGTAACCGGAACACCGGGATGGGAATTTCCGGAGACACCTACCCAGGGTGTATATCCGGGAACAATCACAGCCGCCGAAATCCCGACATCGTATTCGCCCTGCCAATCGTGAAGCGCCTGGTCAAGGGCGATTTGCAATTCATTTGCGTAGGGTAGATCGGCGTGTCCCTGCTGCACTGAGGATTCTTCGGCAACAAGACTGCACGTTGTCGTGGTGAGAATGAATGTGCCAAAGAACAATGTTGTGAATATCTCGTGTATCATAATTATCTAGGAGAGGCCATTAGGCTCCCCATATTGTATGGGTTTGGATTTGCCGTCCAACGTGGGTTTCACCGGCAGGGCGGCTTTGACCCTGACACGGCTTTGCTTATAATCAAAGCGGCTAATTTGCGCCGCTCATCCTGGGGCGAAGGCCCCCGTCCAGAGAAGGCTAGTTCGCCATCTGCTTTCAAACGGGCCTTCCATTTGTTGAGCAGGCCCGATGTGATTCCTATTTCGAACTCAACGGCGGCGGCGCTTTTGTTTGTGGTTTCCCACAAGTGCACCGCTTCTCGTTTGAATTCTTCCCTGTATGTGCGTCTTTTACTTGTCATAATATTCCTCCGAAAAAGTATACTTGGTCTTAACTCGCTGTCCACTTTTCCGGCTCTTTCGCACTTTTCGTGCTCATGGCGAGTAAAGCATACGACAACGAAGTAAATCTAATTTAGCCCGACCGTACATTTGCCGTTTTAATAACTTGAGCCGGTTCACCTGCCCTTCGGTCTGGCCATTGCTCCAGGGCTTTTCCAATGCTAGACGCACAGCCTGAAAATCTTGGCCTATGCCTCTGGCAAAATTTACAACATCATTAATGCCACAAGCCAGACAATCTGCTAACCAACTGTCAAGGTCCGTTGAAGTTCGTTCCCGCACCATACGGGTAAATCTTTGGGCAATTTCGGAAACGATGCTTACCTCTTTATCCTGGCAGAGAAATTTTCTCAATAGTTCGTCTTGTTGAGAACAATTTTCTGTTTTTTTGGTAAACAACCAAACAATTTCTCGAATTGGGGGGAACTTTCCTTTCTGAGATGCAGAATTCGTTTGTCGCGAAGCAACACCCTCAAGATATTTTTTGGGCGTAGAGGCAGCTGGCTGCTTTCTACGAGGTTTCATCCATTGTAAAACCATCCGACGCGAGCCCAGAAACCCTTGTTCTTGTATCTCTCGCCACAATTGTGAGGCATTACTGCATCCCTGCTGACAACGGGCCTCCAAATAGGGTACGTACGGGTCAAGGATACTGACCGCAACGGGTCTAGCCTGCCTCTCTGGAAACGCATCCGCGTAATAGTAGGTGCGGACAGTTTCACGGTGAAGGTTCATGGCTTGCGAAATTTGCAGAATATTTTGCCCGTCGTGCTTTCGCTGTTTAATCTCCGTATATCGTTCAAAACGACGTTGACGACTGGCCTGGCTAGCCTCTTCTTCACTGTGAGTTCGAAAAAACGGACTGCGATAAAGAAGCGACGGAGGGAGGTTGATTTGCTTTACTCGTTTGTAGATGCGATTCAGCCACTTTTCCAACATGTTTGAAAGATTTTGTAAAAGGTGCCAACGATCGGCAACCTGCATTGCTTGGGGAGCGCCGTTAGCGCTGCCCAAGGCGTATTCTGTTGAACGGTCCCGGGTGATCACTTCAATAGCTGGCTCTTTTATTAACCAATTTGCCAGGGTATAAGAGGTACGGTCTTCCAGGAGGTCAACAACACGATGCCTTTCTAAATCTACTAAAATTGTTCCATAAGTGACTCTTTTCCGCATGGCCCAATCATCGACGCCCAGAACACGAACTGGTGCTGGTTGTGTATTGACTGACTTCCGACGTAGCAACCGCAACAGTGTGTCAGTACTGCTCATCATCCGTAGATGTTGTGACAATCTTGCCGCAGCTATCCCTCCTAATGCTTGGCTAAGGTGGTATAGGCTGTTGATTAATCGTTCTGTGCGGCGTGCATATCGAGCAAGCAATTGAGGTAATTGCTCTGCAAACGTCTGCCGCTGGCAAAGAGGATTTAGGCAGCGAAAGCGCCGAACGCTCAATCGAAGCTTGACAGCCAGATGACACAAAGGTAGATCGTGCGGATGTCGCCAGTAATAGCTGTGTACGCGACTTGAGGAAGTATGGCAACTAGGGCATAAAGCCGTTAGATGAATAGGCTCAGCTTCTAGAATTATTTGCTCATCGTCCTGCGCAACATTTTTTACCATAAACCCAGGCAGCAACTTTGAAAAGAAATCGTTTAACATCGTATCTCCTATTCTTTTTTGAAGATACTTGAAATCTACCCCTCCCTTGGTTTGGAAGCACGAAAAGTGCGAAAGAGCCACTTTTTCGGGGGAAGGTCACAACACTCTCCCTTGCCACTCATGCTAACGAGCATTTTGTTGGCTGCCAAGAGTTTTTGGTAAGGTTTTCCAGTGTATTGACTACCCCGGTCTGAATGATGCAACAAACCGGCCTCAGGTTTTCTTTGTTCAATAGCCATATTCAAAGCAGCAACCACCAAATTGCTTGTTATCCGCGTTGACATAGCCCACCCTACAATGCGCCGAGAAAAAAGGTCAAGGACAACGGCCAGATACAGCCAACTTTTTTTGGTGCGGATATACGTGATATCCCTCGTCCATTTTTGATTGGGTTTTTCGGCTGTAAATTCTCGATCCAATAGATTTGGCGCCACTGGATGGGCTGGATTCGCTTTTGTCGTGACCCGGAAGCGCCGTTTGTGCCTGGCTTGAATGTCATTTTCTCGCATTAATCGTGCAACCCGATTCTCGCTACAGGGGATTTTCTTTTCCTCTAGCTCTTGATAAATACGTGGACTGCCATATTTGCCCTCGAATTCAGTATAGATTTCTCTAATTTTCTCTAAAAGCATGTCATTGGCCATCTTCAACCTACTAACTGGTCGTTCTCGCCAAGCAGAATAGCCGCTTGGCGACACTGCCAGCATTTTACACATCCGCCGCACTGGGAATGCTTCCCGATGGTTTTCGATAAACTGGTATCTCATCGGCTTGGGCTGCTGAAGATGGCGACTGCTTTTTTTAGAATGTCTCTTTCCTGTCGCAGAATTGCATTCTCTTGTTCTAGTTGACGCATTCTTTCTTGTTCAGGCAGCAAGCGTCCTTTTCCAGGAAAGGCATTCTGCCCACTTTTAACTTGTTTTCGTTTCCATCTGGATAGTAAGCCGGGCGTGATGCCGAGCTCATTTTCAATTGCCGATGCACTTTTCCCACTGCTTTGCCACAATTGAAGCGCTTCTCGTTTGAATTCTGGTAAATAGGTTCTTTTTTGGGTTGTCATTTTTTCCTCCGAAAAAAGTAGTTTACTTTGTCTTTTCTCTGTGTCTACTTTTTCAGGGGAAGATCATCTCTTGAACTCTCGCCCTGTATATACTGAGAACAAAACTGGGATCGAATCAACAAGGAACTGGATCATGACTACAAATTCAATGAGAAAAAACTCAACACAAACCGCAACCAAACGTATCACATTGTTGACATTGGGCTTGTGTTTCGTTCTATTCATCCTTTTCGCCTATGCGTTTTGGCGACAAAATCAGGCAACCCGGCTGTCCCCACCCCCGGATTTTCAGCTTGCTGCCAAAGTTGATCTCGCTGCCCGATCTTATGATGGCGAAACAGTGGCGCAGTTGTCGCTGGCGGAAACGGCTGTTTCCAACATCGCCCTCCTACCTACACAAACACTTACAGCAACGGCTTCCCGGTAATCATTGAGAAAGGGTATGAGCCTGACGCGCCTGGCGCAAATCAACGATCCTTCGTCTTACGTCTTTAATCAATGAGAGCTGCTAATTTGTTTTTGGACAGTTACCAAATGACATTCATTTCAATTGGATATGCAATTCATCACTATCAACCACCAAACAAAAAGTGTAAGATTTTAGCTGGCTTTGGTTCTTGAAATAAAAGCGAGGTTGTCTGAAGCACAAATATGAGCTTACATACTCTCTTAATTGATCAACACAATGGCATCCTGCAATTTGGCGGCGCTCGCATGGCTTTGCTGGATATTGAGGCTGGATTTTGGGGCCTGCGCCGACAAATAGAAGTATTAATTGGCGAACGTTTAACAAATTCTGTACTGCAGCAGGCCGGCGCAAATGGCGGGGCATCGTTTGCTAAATCATTTGCCGGACAAATCGGGATCGAGAAATCCGCAGCTTTTTCCGCCTGCCTTAAAGCGTATCAAACTGCGGGTTTTGGACAGTTCGACATTAATAGTATGGAATGGCCTCTCGGCCGGATAGAAATTTGCGCTACCAATGCATTCGAAGCCTGGATGTACCAACAAAAAAGAGACGTACCCAAAGCCCCAATTTGTTCCTATTCGGCAGGGGTGTTTGTAGGTTTTGTCAACATTCTCGGCAATCGTCAGGATGTGGTTTGCATCGAACATAGTTGTCAAGCCAGGGGGGATGAGACTTGCTTATTCGAACTTCTGCCGATGTCACAGGCTAATGGCCAAACTGCTGTTGCGTTTAGGCCAGATCCAGGCCTGGGCCGCGAACTCAACTTATTGGAAGTGCTCTTCGACCGTATGCCCATGGGCATAGCTGTTCTCGATCGTGCATTCCGCGTCCAGCGCTATAACCCCACTTGGAATGATTATTCCATGCTTTATGCTCCACCTTCAGGGGCACCACTCGCTCCCGGTGTTGGCTATTTCGACCACCTCCCGGGCAGCGAGTCCATAGTTCAACCACTGTTTGAGCGCACCCTGGCCGGTGAGACCGTTCGGCAGAATAACGTCCGCTTAGAATCAGAGGGAATTGTCACTTATTGGGATGTGGTTCTGGCGCCTCTGATGGAAGGCGACGAGATTGTGGGCATTTTGATTGTTTCTATTGATGCTACTGAACGAGCAAACCTCCGGCAGAACTTGGAGCAGCGTGTTTCTGCTCGCACTCAGGAGTTACAAATGCTGCTGGATGTCGCTGCGACAGCTAACAGCTCGTTGAATTTGGACGAGATGCTCACCAAAACATTGGATCTTCTGGTTGATTTGGCGGGTTCATCACGAGCAGGGGTGAGTTTACTGGATGAAGATACCGGTAAATTGAAGGCCCCTATTCTTCGACCTGAACGCGAGGTTGACCCAGCAGAAATGGCGAAGATACTGCAAGCCGGACAGGACATCATCGACAGCGGTGAGATAATGTATATCGCACCGGATGTTTCACAAGAATTGCTAGAACCTGGTGCACTGCTGCCGCTGCAGGTTCGAGAGCGGCAGCTAGGGATGTTGGCAATCATAGGTTCCGAGGGGAGTATCTTTACCACGAATCAATTGTCGTTATTCAAATCTATTGCAGACCAACTCAGCGTCGCCATCGATAATGCCTTTTTGTTTGAGAAGGCCGAGCATGTTGCGATTGCCGCAGAACGCAATCGACTGGCGCGTGATCTACACGACGCCGTAACCCAGACGCTTTTTTCGGCCAGCCTCATTGCCGACGTGCTGCCCCGCATTTGGGAACGTGATCAAGAACAGGGGAGGCAGCGCCTGGAGGAACTACGGGAATTAACGCGAGGTGCGCTTGCAGAAATGCGCACTTTGCTGTTGGAACTGCGCCCGGCAACGCTGACAGAGTCGAGCCTGGCTGAGCTTCTGAGCCAGTTGACGCAGGCGTTAGGCGGACGCTCACGCTTGCCGATTACGTTGATTATTGAGGGTGAACGGCCGTTGCCGCCGGAAACCCAAATTGCCCTTTATCGCATTGCTCAGGAAGCACTCAACAACATCAGCAAACATGCCAGCGCCAGCCAGGTCATGCTCAAACTAGCTTTTCTGGCCCAGACTGTAAGCTTATCTATCCAGGATAACGGCCGGGGCTTTAACCCAGCCGACACATCACACCAATCGTTGGGCCTGAACATCATGCGCGAACGTGCTGAGAAAATTGGCGCAAACTTAATCATTAACAGCCAGATTGGTGAAGGCACAACTGTCAGCGTGCAATGTCCTATCGCCAACGAGAGCGAGGGGGATTATGAGTAAAGAAAAACAAACACGGGTCATGATTGTGGACGATCATGCAGTGGTACGCAGCGGCCTGGCCGCATTTTTGACCGTCTTTGATGATTTGCTCCTGGTGGGTGAAGCGGGCAGCGGCTCTGACGCGGTACAGATTTGCAAACAGGTTGATGTTGATGTCGTTCTCATGGATTTGATGATGCCGGAAATGGACGGGGCTGAAGCGACGCGTCTTATTCGGCAACAGTGTCCACATGTGCAGGTAATTGCCTTGACAAGTTTCCGCGAGGAAAACCTCGTGCAAGGCGCTCTGCAAGCCGGCGCCATCAGCTACTTGCTCAAAAATGTGTCGGCAGATGAACTGGCTGATGCCATTCGCGCCGCTCATGCCGGGCGCTCAACACTGGCCCCCGAAGCGACAGCAGCGCTCATCCGTGCGGCTACCAGACCCGCACCAGTGCACTATGATCTGACACCACGCGAGCTAGAAGTGCTGGCATTATTGGTTCAGGGATTAAGTAACCCCGAAATGGCTGAAAAACTGGTGGTGAGTCGTTCCACGATCAAGTTTCATGTCAGCAGCATTTTGTCTAAGCTAGGTGTAAACGGCCGTACCGAAGCCGTGGCCCTGGCGCTGCAAGAAAACCTGGTCAAGTGACCAGGGGAAATCTCCTCCAAAGACCAGCTTTCAAGCTCCCCAGATGCCCGATGTGTCTGGGGAGTTTTTTGTTTATCCTACAAGCAACGTGGGAAAAGTGTTTTGGGATTGTGCTTAAAGAATGATGGTACCACCTTTTTGTCTTCTACACTTCACCACAAATAATCTGCCGAACCAATTAAGGAGAAATTTGCGATGGAACTCATGGCTAAAAACAGACCGGAAATCACAACCAAAACCCTTGGTTTTTTCCTGGCAATTACTTTCGGCTTGACCTGGGGTATCGTTGCCCTGGCCATCCTATTCAATAAACAGATGGTTGCCCTTTTTGGCGAAATAAGCATGGCCAACCCGCTTTTCATCCTCGCCGTATATGCGCCTGGCATTGCCGGCTTGCTGCTGGTCGGGTGGCACTACGGGTTGAAGGGCTTGGGCAGCTTCCTGCGGCGCTTGACATTGTGGCGGGCGCCTATCCTGTGGTGGCTGTTCATCATTCTGGGCATTCCAGCAGTCGTCTATGCGGGCGCTACCATAAAAGGCTTAATTAACGACCCGTTTCCCTTCTCCACATGGGAGCAGGTGCTGCCAGCACTGGCGCTGGCCTTTTTCCTTGGCCCCATCGAAGAGTTTGGCTGGCGTGGGCTGGCCCTACCATTATTACAACGCAGGTTTGCGCCTGTCTGGGCTGGCTTAATCCTCGGCGTCATTTGGGCTATCTGGCACATCCCTTCATTTCTAATGAGCGGAACCCCGCAGAGCGCCTGGTCTTTTTGGCCCTTCTTTCTCGGCATCGTCGCCATCTCCGTCATCCAGACGCCGCTGTTCAACGCTTCCAAGGGCAGCCTGCTGATTGCCATCTTGTTCCACTTCCAGATGATGAATCCTCTATTTCCCGATGCCCAACCCTATGACATCCTCATTTTCATCGCCATTGCCGTCATCGTCGTCTGGCTATATCGTCGCGAGATGTTCAAACGAGGAACCGGGATAACTGATGTGCTGATGCCAGAGGGTTAGGGCGTGCTATCAGATCGGCGTTGGCCGAAATTGGAGGTGTTAAGATGTTGCGCATAACTTTTTACGTTGCAATAGGAATCGTGATGATTCATGGGTTGATTCATTTGATGGGGTTTGTAGCCTACTGGCCGTTGGCCGAAGTTGCCGAACTACCTTATAAAACAACTTTGATTAACGGCCGTTTCCCCGTCAGCGAAACGGGGATGCGCCTGTTTAGTATCTTGTGGCTGGTAGCAGCCATAGGGCTAGTGGGCGCATCTATCGGGGCGCTGACAGGCCAGAGTTGGTGGTTTCCGCTGATGTGGGTTAGCGTTCTTCTGTCGCTGCTGGTGTGTGTGCTGGACTGGCGCAATGCGTTTCGGGGCGCACTGGTTGACCTGGTGATTCTTGTGCCTTTGCTGCTGGTTTTAGGATTGCGTATTCAGCCTCAGCCCTTTGCCGCTTATCCGCAACCGACGCAGATGGAAACGGCCGTTACCATACCCACCAATTTACCAGCCCCCGTAGCGCGATATTACCAGGCCATCATGCCAGAAGAGGTGCCAGTGATTGAAACGGCCGTTGTTACCGCTCGGGGTCATCTGCGCTTTGCGGGCATCACCTTCCCCGACCGGCTGCGATTTACCTATGAAGCGGGTCAGGGCTACCGGCATTACATTGAAGCTACCCTGTTTGGTGTACCCTTGTTAAGGGTAAACGAACGTTACCTCGACGGACAAGCGTGGCTGAAACTACCCGTGGGCGTCATCGAAAACGAACCCAAAGTGAACAGCGCCGCCAATCTTGGCCTGTGGGGTGAATCCATCTGGTTCCCCACAATTTTCATTACCGATCCACGTGTACATTGGCAAGCCATAGACGACAACACCGCCCGGCTTTTCGTTCCTTTTGAGAAAGGCGAAGATACCTTCACCGTTTACTTTGACTCCGAAACGAGCTTAATCAAAAGCATGGAAGCGCTGCGCTACCGCGACGCGGCCGATACAGAAAAAATTCTGTGGCAGCTAGACATTTTAGCTTGGGACGAATACCAGGGTATTTTGCTTCCGTCACGATCATCGGTCACTTGGGCCGATGAAGGCACACCCTGGCTTGCGATTGAACTGGATGACGTTGTCTACAACGTGGATGTGGGCGACACCATTCGCGCTGAAGGCCTATAAAAAGCGTATTGCCGTCAATTTCGATCATAATATTGTGGATGGCGCGCCGGCAGCACGCTTCACGCAGCAGTTGAAAGCGTTGATCGAAAGCGGTTATGGCCTGTGCGACTAAGCCTATCTACCTGACCAGGATCAATACTCTCCAAATGCCCGATGTGTTTGAGGAGTTTTGGTTTTATGGTAGAGATGATGAGGTGACCTATGAACGATTTTAATTCTTTTGGTTGGCAACTATCAACGATGCACGCGCAACGACCAACGGATTCCTGGGAAAACAGGAATCACAATATGGTATTGAAGGCAGCGCGGCTGTATGAACAGGTCTGCTGGCACGGCCGTCTGGTTCGCTTGCTTGCCTGGTTGCGACGACGGCCGTATCAGCTGTTCGCGCTGGCAGCTGTGGAACAACAATGCCAGATAAGCAATCAATATCACGCCGGGATACAGACAGTCCCATTAAACCAAATTCGGGGCAGCGATGGCCGCAAACATGATTTTGATCTTGGTTTCCATCCCTACCGAACCCTCAGCCGTCAGCGATGGCTAGGCGTGGCTATGGCCTGGATGGCTGGCGAACCACTTCCTCCGGTAGAACTCATTCAAATGGGCACTGTTTACTTTGTACGTGATGGCCATCACCGCATATCTGTGGCCAGAGCAATGGGTCAGCAAGAAATTGAAGCGGCGGTAACAGCCTGGCAGGTTACAGGCACCTTACCTTGGGAGCCAGCCAGACCGGGGAAAGGAGTAGGATTGGGAGTACCTGCTATATAAGGGACAAAAATATGCCCGTGTCACTGGTCAGATGACCAGGCAAAGACCACCTTCCTGACTAGCTCAAAAACTCCCCATCAGCCCGATCTCTTGAACTCTCGCCCTGTATATACTGAGAACAAAACTGGGATCGAATCAACAAGGAACTGGATCATGACTACAAATTCAATGAGAAAAAACTCAACACAAACCGCAACCAAACGTATCACATTGTTGACATTGGGCTTGTGTTTCGTTCTATTCATCCTTTTCGCCTATGCGTTTTGGCGACAAAATCAGGCAACCCGGCTGTCCCCACCCCCGGATTTTCAGCTTGCTGCCAAAGTTGATCTCGCTGCCCGATCTTATGATGGCGAAACAGTGGCGCAGTTGTCGCTGGCGGAAACGGCCGTTGCCAGCATCTATTACACCATTCCCAACATCAACATCACTTATTTCGATCTCAACTTGATTGGGGCAGATGGCGACACCCATCTGATTCTACATAGTGAAGATTACCAGACAGACGAGAAAGGCGGTGGTTTATGGGCAAAGCGTCTGCCACAGGGTGTGTACCAATTAGTACTCACTGCGCCGCAAAGCCACGGTATTTTGTCTATTTATTGGGCATATCGATAAAGGCCATTGTTTAACGGCCTTGCCAACCATACAAATTTGAAGATTTGGAGGAAAACATGAACAAAACAGTCAAGGAGATTTTCACATGACCACTCAAAAACAAATTTATGACCAAACACACACACCAACATCGACTACAAAGCACAAACGTTTGACTGGAAACGGCCGTTGCTGGGGTAAGCGCCTCGCTCTTGGCCACTTTTCACCGCCCTGGCTATGCCCTATGGCCCCATCACCACTGCTCAAGTGTGGCTTGTTATGGTATCTTGTCTGGCGGTCGGTTTGATTGCCGGATTGATGCTGCGCTCGCCCTGGGTAATGCTGCTGGCACCGCTGGCTTACATCATCATCTTTGAACTGGCGCGACCTAATGGGCTGGTACCACACCATTGCGATGCCCCGCCTGGACAATTCATACGGCGTCCTGGCCTTGATTGTAGGGCGTGGTTTTCATGGATTGGTTGGGCTGCTGCCGCTGGTGCTGGGGGCTGGCTTGGGGGTTTGGCTGGCTCGATACCAGTCAGGCGAACTGGGCAGCGCCCGCCTGCATCATTTTGCAAGCTATCCCGCTGGTACTTTTGGCGGTCATGGTGATTGGGTTGGCCGTTTTGAACGGGATTCCCGCCAGCACGCCACCTATTTTGGATGCCGACGGGCAGTCGGTTCCAGGGAGTATTGCTGAGTTAACGGCCGTTTCCCTCGGCGGCCACGAACAAACCATCATGATCCGCGCCCACAGCGCCGACCTGCCCGTGTTGCTCTACCTCAGCGGCGGCCCCGGACAGAGCGACCTGCCCTATTCGCGGGTGCTGTTTGAAGACCTGACGCAAGATTTTGTCGTCGTCAGTTGGGATCAGCGCGGCACGGGCAAATCTTACCCATCGCTTGCCCCCACCGAAACCTTGACGCTGGATCAAGCCGTCGCCGACACCATCGAACTGACCAATTACCTGAGAGAACGCTTCGACGAAGAAAAAATCTACCTGATGGGCGAATCGTGGGGCACAACTCTGGGCGTCTTGGCTGTGCAGCAGCAGCCCGACCTGTACTATGCCTGGATTGGCAGCGGGCAGATGGTCAGCCAGCGCGAGACCGATCGCCAACTGTACCGGGAGGTCTTGGATTTAGCCGAACGCACCGGCAATACCGCGCTGACTGAACAAATGCTGGCCTTTGGCGAGCCGCCCTACGCCGACACACCTTATCCCAATGCGGTTGTCATGGGCTATTACGAGCAGCTTGGTCAGCCCTACACGCCGCCGCAAGATTATATCGAACGCGGTACGGCCGCTAACGTTGGCCCTTGGGGCATTTTGGGCAGCGAGTATAATCTGGTGGAAAAAGTGAACGTGCTGCGCGGGCTGATTGATATGTTTACCCTGATGTATCCGCAGCTTCAGGAGATTGATTTCCGGCAGGATGTGCCCCGGCTGGACGTGCCCGTCTACATGCTGGACGGCGCGGCAGAACTGGCGGCGCGGCGCGACCTGGCGCTGGCCTGGTACGACCAGTTGGACGCGCCCATCAAGCGGATTTACACCTTTGACAATGCCGGGCATTCGGTCGCCTTTGAGCAATTTTCGGCGCTGCACCAGATTTTGACCGAGACGATTTTGCCGGAGACGTATCCTACTCAATGATCCGTCCCCAAACGACAGTTGCTGGGAGACTTCGATGAGTCTCCCAGCAAAATTTTACGCCTCATTGGGCGCCTCGGAGATGCTGGCATCGTTTGTAGATGAAACAAGATGTAAACCATGTTTGAGATTCGATTAGAAAATGAGGAGCTCTTTCTTTATGGTCGTAACGCTTGCCGATACCAGTTTGGCCGGCGTCACGGGTGTCGTTAAATACCATTCGGTCTTCAATGGAGTATGAGCAAAGAAGAAAAACATGCGCGTCTTATTGGCCGATGATCAAGTGCAGGTTCGCTCTGCATTACGCTTGTTATTGGAACAAGAACCGGACTTCCAGGTAATCGGTGAAACGGCCGATGCCACGGGGCTGCTGCTGGCAGCTGCCGAAAAAACACCTGACTTACTGCTGTTAGATTGGGAACTGCCCGGTTTGCCTGGCGCGCAATTACATCGTTTGTTGCTGTATGAACGGCCGTTGCTAAAAATCATCGTCATGAGCAGCCGTCCAGAGGCTGAACAAATTGCCCTTGCTGCGGGCGCCCATGCTTTTTTAAGCAAGAGTGAGCCGCCAGAACGTGTGTTGGCTGTCATCAAAAAAGTGTTGTGAAAATGCGCTTTCTTGGCAACGCGGGGTATGGTTATTGGTTGTAACCGGTGGTGAACCGACAAAAGACAAACCAGAGGTGGTCTTTGTCGCCCCCACAGAACCAAATCGCGTCAGCCATGCTTTTACAATCCGTGTGCCTAACTGTCAACAAGCCTATGACATTCTACAAGCACGCGGGGCTAAGTTTCTGACGCCGCCTGTCAATTGGGGGTATGAAATCCGGGCCTTTTTCCGTGACCCAGATAGTCATTTATTTGAGATTAGTCAGGTTGAGAATGTGGCTGAAGCAATTTAGTGAGCATCCACAAATAAGTTCCCGTTTTAAGTTCCCCTGAGTTCCCTCAGTTCCCTGGTACAGCTTTCCGGAAATTCACATAGTGTTTAGACTTGCAATGGACGGCCAGCATAAGTCCATTGGCGCGTATCATTCTGTTTGGGAAGAGCTTTATTGATTCCCCAACTCCCATCCAAAATCTAATATCCACAACCGCATAAATTATTAATTAGTCAGATGCAAAATAGCATCGTATCGGCTGTCTGTTCACGCAAATGTGCTGCCGCATATGGAAATGTGTCAACAAATTACACAAATGTGTCAACAAATCCGCCCTGCTTGAAAAACAGCGATATGATGAATTGTAGGGTTGGTTTTGTGTTATGGATGATTTATTGGAAGTCGGCCATAGACACAAATTGAAACGGCCGTTTCAAGCGATGAACAATTTTACGGGAGTACAAAGTTTATCAGCGTTTGTTTACATTCTTATTCCCAAGGAGGAAGTGATGAAGCAAAAACACTTACAATTAGGCAGCGTATGGCAGGTAATTGTATGCATAATTATTATGCTTATGTTAACAAACTGCCGGTCCGAACCGCAGGTTGTTGATGAAGTTGTAGAACCTGAACCGGTGGTGGTGGAGCCGGAAGCAACGGCCGTTGCCGTCGAACCTACGCAACCACCAGAACCGCAAAACACAAAAATCACCTCGGCTGATGAAATGGCTGGCATCTGGCTGGGCACGGTGGCGGGTGAGAAAGGGTATGTCATGTATACCCCGGACGGTCAATTTGCCGTTTCCCTAAGCGAGGGCGATCTGACGACAGCGCCACGGGTTACCGGCGAATATTGGTTTGAAAACGACCAAATCCATATGCGTGATTTGCAAAATGTAGGTCATTGGGCCGCCTGCGATGCTGAAAATGTTGGCGTTTATGAGGTCGTTCTCTCAGAAGATAAGATGGTGACATTCCAAACTGTAAACGATGCCTGCAACGAAGGCGGTTTTACACGCCAATATCTCTTTGCCAATATGATACAAGAACGAATTGGCAATGCTTTGCCAATGGCCCAGACTGAATAAACTGCATCTGCCCCACAAATGGTATTGGCTTAGGCATTACAAGATGTCCTTGATGGTTATGTAGTCGATGACACTGGCACGATCTTGATGATTAATGCGCCGGATATTGAATTCCAATAAACCGTATATGAACAGTTTTTGATACAGAAAAATTTCTGCTATAGAGACAAAGTAGTAATTTGGTAAATAGAGTTAACAAAAAATTCAAGCTTGTTGTCATACTCATAATAACAGCAAATGAGCCATCTTTTTAGTAGTCAGTCTCCGAATTTAGCTACAAAAGACAAATAGGAGGTAAATAAAATGTCACAAACAACATGGGTTCATGGAACAAGTGTCCAAGCATCCAATGCAAATGATGCCAACTTTGTTGAGCGTCACGGTTCTGGCGCCAGAATAAAAAGAGGCGGTGAACAGTGGTTTCATTTTTCTATTCCAACGGAGGTTAATAAACATATCACTTTAGTATCAATAGACACCAGCATTCCACCAGGTTTTTGGATAACCAGGTTGCATGTCTATCATGGACACTTTCGAGTGGCTAGGTTTGATAAGTTGAACCTTAGCGGTGGTCGTATGAATGAGACATTCAAGATTCCGGGTGAAACTAAGGTAAATCGAGGAATTGGCATTTCTATAAAAGTGGAATCAGACCCTGACGAAGTGTCTGGTGGACTGAAGCTTGAATTCCATGCTGTAGGTGCAACATTTAGCTGAAACCATTCAACGAAATAAAAATAATAAAAGGAAATTACGATGTCTAATATTGCAATAATTGACCTAAATCAAAAGCTTTCTGAGCTATCAATCATTGACTTTATGGAGCTTATTCCAATGTCAAGGATTTGTGTTCACTTCAACGGACAGCCACTTGGCAGTGTTAGTAATTTGACCATCAGAGGCGTTCAATTTCAGTTGCTGAAAGCATGTGAGGTTGTCGACCTGAATGTTGGAGCAGATCCAAATCTACGCAGATATTTACAGGTTTCCGGAGCAAATACCATAAAAATCGAATTGCCTACACTTGCTTCTAGAATTGATGTCTTTGCAGGTGAAAATGGTGCAGGCGGTCAGGTCACAGGAACAATTATAAATAATAACGGCAACCTGGTGGATATGTGGACGGAAGGTTCTGAACATGTGATCCACACACATACAACATATGGGGCTAATCTAAAAACTGTTCTCATTGCTATTACCTCCGATGCAGAAGGTCTCATTTGGGGAGTATGTTACGTGCCCCAATAATGATTATCCCAGCGGCAAAGCCAGTAATCGTTTTAAGTTGCGTTGAATAGCTAACAGATTGAGACGAAACAAAAATCAGGGGTAATTGCCTTTTTCGTTATCCCTGATTTACTTTTTTGAGCCACAAATTTAGATAGAACGATGTGATATTCCGTGAGCCAGAGCGTTTAGGATAACCAATCCTTCTACTGGAAATGGCTTAAATACGGAGAATAACAAAATGTCAAAACTTGTATTAGTCAAGGAAGGCAAGCCAAATGCAACTTTGGTGATTGCGGCCAAATCTCGCCAAGCTACCCTTTTAGCAGTGGCGGAGTTTCAACATTACATAGAAAAAATAAGCGGAACACAATTGCCCGTTTTAACCGATGAATATCCTGTGAAAGGAACTCTTATACTCATCGGGGAATCTACGTTCACGCGCAAATTAGGGTATAAAAACGAAGACTTTTTCAAAGATGAATCAGTTGTGAAAACTGGTTGGGAAAAGAATTTCAGATACCTCCTCATAATGGGACGAGATCACGAATCTTACGGTTCCAACCACATATCATAAAAATGGCGTTTACCCTAACTTTTTTTGGGACCAGTGATCTGGGCACGCTTTACGGCGTCATAGATTTTTTGGAACGAGAATGTGGTATACGTTGGTATCTTCCTGGAGAAATCGGTGAGGTTGTTCCTAAGAAAGCAACCATCAAAACATCAACCGATGGTTGGCGGCATCAACCCTGGACTAGACACCGTTTTATTGCCTATCCGCGCAGGTTTCCAAAATCTCTATACTGGTGGCAGCGAGAATATCTCTTTGAATTTCAATTGCCTCCCAATGTAACACTTACATCAAAAATAACTGGTTCTTGGGTTCCTGTTCCTGACGAAGTAAAGAGTCAGTTTAAAAATCACAACTACACATTCGATTCAGATGCTGATCATCTTTACGACAAGAATAGAGATGAGTGGAAGGTGAAGGTTACTAATAAAACCTATTATTATCTTCTACGCAAAGATGGAAATATGGTTGAGGTCTTTCGGCAAGCTATTGCAGAGGAAAAGGTGGCAGATATTCGGGAACTGAATCGTTGGTGGCTGCATCTGAAAATGAAATATGAGTTTCAGGCTAATCACAATTACGAATGGTTTTACAACAAATATTATTTTGATCCCAAAAAATATCACCGTGAACCTCAAACTCATCCGAATTATCATCCCGAATTTTTCGCGAGCGGATATAAGGAGCCACAACCATGTTTTTTCAAATCCACAGGTCGTTCATGAGATAGCAGAAGCGGCAAGAGAAATGGTTTGATACAAGAATGTTGTATGCTTTTGGGGGAATGAGTAAAGGGGATTATATTGATGAGTTGATGAATGAAACAGTGGGTCCACAATTATCTGCACTTTTTAGTCAAAATCGGAGGGAGTTAAAGCAGGCGAATATTGCCATTATTGACGCCCAGACGTGGGAAATACAATGATGTAGGTAATAACAAAAGTTATGTTATTGAACTTATCTGCGGTGAATATTTAGAAATATATGAAAGCCTTTACCAGTCACGACCTTACTTTAGCGTCACGCCTCATGACAATGAGCACTTTTGTAGCTGTGCGGATTGCAAACCAAAATGGAAGCCTACGGCATCTGGTTGCAACACTCTTTATAGCGATTTCTGGAACGATAACCAAAGCGCTTATATCTGGAATTTTGTGAATAAGGTTGCCAGGAAAGTACAGAAAACTCATCCAACAGGTTGGATTTCCTGCTATGCATATAAAGGTTACATGCTTCCACCAAAGTATGTTCTGGAACCTGATAATTCGCCTGAGAAATTTCAGTTAGCGTCTAATGTTGCCGTTATGGTCGCTAAGACCTTAATGGATGAATGGATGATTGGCGCCAAGGAAACAAATGATTCTGCATTTTCAATGTGGCAGAATTTAGCTGAGAAGCTGTATTTGTATGATTACTTGTGCTTCCCACGCTTAAATCATTTCGACTATTTCCCAGGCTGGGCTCCAAAACGCATCGCTGAAGATTTGCACAAGATGAAAAACAATATAGGCATACACGGGGCATATACCGATATGGATGTTATGAGAATCACCGGAGGTAAAGTGCCGTATTGTTGGCCCAATCCTGTCATCGAATCAGGTAAATATATACATTTGGATGAAATATCTTTACTGGCAGCATCCACATGAACAGGAAGTGGAAATCATCCTGAAAGAGCTGTTTAAGAAATTTTATGGGCCAGCCGGAAAATATATTGCTAAGTTTATTTTATTGGGTGAAGCTATATTTTGGGATTCAAAATTGCATTACAAAACAATTAATAAGTACTGTGTGGATGGCACCTTAAATGTAGAGCCAAAACAGATATATTGCCCATCGGAGAAACTTCCTGCATTCACACGAATAA
The DNA here is from genome assembly GCA_963701435.1 of uncultured Chloroflexia bacterium. Classification (GTDB taxonomy): domain Bacteria; phylum Chloroflexota; class Anaerolineae; order Promineifilales; family Promineifilaceae; genus JAACFF01. The sequence continues at coordinate 425,293 of CAVPAL010000017.1, forward strand.
TAGCTAAAGCTTATAGTGCTGCGCAGGAAAGGGAGGAAAAGGAACCTTATCTGACACGCTTAAAGCTATTTGATGAAGCAGTATATCAGATGATAAAGGCTCATGCGAAAGATTAAACAGAACTTAAAAGAACAATGACCAGTGACCAGTGAAGCCAAAAAGGTGATATGAGCGATACGGCCACGGCCGTGCTCAACGAAGAAGAAACCAAAGTTGTCCTGATTTAGCCTGTGCTGCAGGGGTGGGAGTGGTACGGTCGTTGCCGCACAATGCTGCGGTAATGGCCGCAAACAACACCTCAAAAATTACCAATTTACGCTATAATAAAAGTGTTGCTGATCGTTAAGGATTGTTCGGATAATAATTTACCGAATGGGAGTTCCTATGCCTTACCTGTCTCTGTTCACCTTAGGTTCGTTGCGAATCGAACTAGACGGACAAACATTAGCGCACTTTCGTACCAATCGTGTACCTGCCTTGTTGATGTATCTGGCCGTTGAAGATGCGTTACACGGCCATCAACCCCATCGTCGTGACAAGATCATAGAACTTCTGTGGCCGGGTTTGCCAGAAAAGTCGGCGCGTGCCAATCTGCGTCAAAATCTGTATCTGCTGCGCAAAAAAATAACCACAATACCCACAGACAATGGCGATGGGGAGCCTGGCGATTTTTTGTTGGGAGATTACCAAGCCCTACAAATCAATCCGCAGGCGATTTACGATCTTGATGTGGCTACATTCATAACATTACTGCAAAATGTGCGTACCCATAACCATACAAATCTGATAACTTGCCCCACTTGTCAACAACATTTGCAAACGGCCGTTGCTCTCTACCAAGGTTCGTTTTTGGCTGATTTTTACCTGCCGGACAGCGATGGCTTTGAAGAGTGGGCTTATGGCGTGCGCGAAAGATTACAGTGCCAGGTTTTGGATGCGTTGGAAACGTTAACGGCCGTTTACATCAACCAAGCAGATTTCATCCAAGCCGAAGAGACCGCCCGTCAGCAGCTGGAAATCGACTGGCTGCGTGAAAGCGCCTACCGGCAGTTGATGGAGCTGATGGCACGCAACGGCCGTCGCGGGGAAGCGCTGGCTGAATACGAAAATTGCCAAAAGCTGTTGCGCGAGGAATTGGGAATGACGCCCACCGCAAAACAACAGCCCTTTACGAAAAAATCCTGACCGGTGACCTGGATTTGGACATCATCACAAGACCCAGGTGTGCGCGGTTATGATCTGCATGAACAGATTGGCAAAGGCAGTTATGGCACTGTTTATCGTGCTTCGCAAATCAGCGTTGGGCGTGAAGTCGCCATCAAAGTTATCCAGCCCCAATATGCCAACCATCCTGAATTCATCCGCCGTTTTGAGACAGAAGCACAGCTTGTGGCACGGCTTGAACATCCGCATATCGTGCCGCTGTATGATTATTGGCGTGAACCAGATGGCGCTTATCTGGTCATGCGCTGGCTGCGTGCGGGCAACTTGCAGTCGCGTCTGGCTGAAGGGTTGCTGGATTTGGCAACGGCCGTAACCTTTGTTGATCAAATCGCTGCCGCGCTGGCTGCTGCCCATCGAGAAGGGGTTGTTCATCGTGACATCAAACCGGCTAATATTCTTCTGGATGAAGACGATAACGCCTATCTGTCTGATTTTGGCATCGCCATCGATGTCGAACGCAACCGTGATCCGTCTGAGTTTGAATTCGCGCCCAGTTCACCGCAGTACATCTCGCCGGAGCAGTTGCTAAATGAACCGGTCACACCGTTGACCGATTTATACAGCTTTGGCCTTGTGCTTTACGAATTATTGACCGGCCAACATCCCTTCGCGGACGATGCATTAGATGAGATTATAAAACACCATCTGCGCGATCCCTTGCCACTGGTACAAAAACAGCGTCGTGATGTTCCCCCAGAAGTGGATGCTGTCATCCAACGCGCCACGGCCAAACAACCCACGGCGCGTTACCCTGATGCCCTGACGATGGCGGCCGCCTTTCGCAACGCTGTGTTAGGCAATGGTTCACAGCGCAAATGGGAACCCATTGCCGTTGCTCAAACAGACCTGGTTAACCCTTACAAAGGTTTACACGCCTTTCAAGAAGTGGATGCCACAAATTTTTATGGGCGCACGAAATTTGTCGAACAACTCATTGCGCGGCTTAGCCGCGCACAATTTTTGGCGATTGTTGGCCCCAGCGGCAGCGGAAAATCCAGTGTCGCCAAAGCCGGTGTGATTCCGGCATTGCGCCAAGGGGCGCTGCCTGGTTCGGAAAACTGGTTTATTGCCGCAATGACACCGGGCGATAAGCCGCTGCGTGAATTACAAATTGCATTGACCCAGATCGCCGTCGATCCGCCTCCCGATTTGCTGGACACCGCTGCAAAAAGACAAACATGGCCTGACACGGGTGCTAAAACGCATTTTACCTATTGGCCAAAATGGTGAACGCAGTCCCGTTCTCTTGCTGATTGATCAGTTTGAGGAATTGTTCACCCTGGTTGCAGATCCGTCCGACCGTGACCTGTTCCTGGAAAGTTTACTCACCGCATTAAGTGAACTGCGCGGCCAACTCAAGGTGCTGGTGACTTTGCGTGCTGATTTCTATGATCGGCCGTTGCAATATCCGGCATTGGGCGAACTGCTGCGCAAACAAACCGAATTGGTACTGCCTATGTCACCGGCTGAATTGGAAGAGGCGATTTGTTGCCCTGCGGCGGGTGTGGGTATTATGGTTGAGCCGCAGTTAGTTGCCACGATTATCGCCGATGTTCAGGAGCAGCCAGGCACCTTGCCACTTTTGCAATACGCGTTAACTGAACTTTTTGAACGCCGGCAGGGATCCGTGATGACGCTGGCCGTTTATGAGGAGATCGGCGGTGTGACGGGCGCATTGAGCCGCCGTGCAGAGGCGTTATATACTACAATTAGATGCCGTCGATCAAGAAACGACGCGCCAACTTTTCTTACGTCTGGTGACGTTGGGTGAAGGTGTTGAGGATACACGTAGACGAGTGCCTTTAGCTGAACTTGATCTGTTAAAGCTTGGCAATCAACACGACACGTTGCATACAACAATTATTGAGCGTTACGGCCGTTACCGTCTATTAACCTTCGATCGTGATCCAACCAGTCGTTTGCCCACAACCGAAGTGGCACATGAAAGCCTTTTGCAAGCGTGGCCGCGCCTGCGTACCTGGTTGGATTCAAGCCGTGCTGATGTGCGCCAACAGCGCTTATTAGCCTCCGCAACAGCCGAATGGCTGGCTGCCGCACAAGATGCTGGATTTCTCCTCACTGGCACGCGGTTAGATCAATTTTCTGGTTGGGCTGCCGAAAGCAGCATCGCTTTGACCCTGGCTGAACAAGAATTTCTGAATGCGAGTTTAGCTGCGCGACGTCAACAGGAAGCCCAGGAGGATGAACGGCGTCAACGCGAATTAAAAACAGCACAACAGTTAGCAAATACAGAGCGGCAGCGTGCTGCCGACCAGGCGCAGTCAAACCGGCGTTTGCGTTGGCAAGCTTTGTTTTTGGCTGCGGCCTTATTCGTTGCTGCCATTCTGGCTGTGTTGGCCGTTTTTGCCAGTCGTCAAGCCAACACAAATGCCGAACTGGCGGTTACGCGTGAAGCCGAAGCATTACTTGAAGCCGAACAGCGTGCAACGGCCGAATCCATCGCCATCGTCGAACGTGAGGAAGCCCAGGCACAAGAACGACAAGCCCAAGCCCGCGCTTTGGCTGGCGCGGCTGTCAAAAATTTGCAAGTCGATCCCGAATTGAGCGTGCTTTTAGCTTTGCAAGCGGTTGAAACGACCTATGGCCGCGATCATAATTGGGTGCCGGAAGCCGTCGATGCACTGCATCAGGCCATCGGCACAGCCTCGCGCCAAAAAAATATCATGGTGCATTCCGGCGGCGCGATGAACAATATCGTTTACAGCCCCGACGGATCTTTGCTGGGAGCCAGTACCTTGCTGGCCGACCAGCCCGTTATGACCACCGTTTGGCAAACCGCAACTGGTGAGGAACTGTATACATTGTCTACTTCGATTGCTGCCTTTAGTACGGATAGTTCACGCATTGTAACCTGGTATGTTAATTCAAGTGGCCGCCTGATTTGGACTTTACGGGATGCAAAAAACGGGACGGAAATAGATGCCATTTCCTTGGCCATTGACAATGTATCTGAATCAATCGGCGGTGCAATTTCTGCGGATTGGGCCTATTCGGCCGTTCGTTATTGGACCGGCATTGTGGATGTTTGGGATAATGAGACCGAAACAAAATTGATGCATCTGGCAGAACATGCGGCAATAGTCAACTTTGTCGAATTTACTCGGGACAACCGCTTTGTGATTTCGGCTGACAGTAATGGACAGGTGAAAATTTGGCCAGTAATGGATGGTGATTCAAAAGTGGTGCAAGAGCCAGATTCACTGCTCACCTTGGCTCACCATGGTTCAGTGGAAACATTGGCTATTAGCGCCAACAGCCGCTATTTGGCGACAATTAGCAATGATTATGCAGTAACTATATGGGATATTCCCGCATCGGTAGATGCCGGCAAACCGCTAAAACTTTCTGAATACATCTTAACTGACCATGCTGAACGTATTTCACAGATAGTCTTTAATTCAGACAATTCAATGCTGGCAGCAGTTAGTAAAGATGGGTTAGTGAAGGTCTGGGACGCCTTTAGCGGGACTGAATTATTGACTCTGGTTTCTAACAAACATACGCGCCATATTGCTTTTAGTCCCGATGGTACGCATCTGGTGACGGCCAATGATGGTGGGCTGGTGCAAACATGGGACATTTCACCTGAGGGGGAGGTGGAGTTTCTGACACTTGGCGATTATGAGGATACAACTAACCAGATTGCTTACAGCCCTGATGGCCGCCAATTAGCAAGTGCAGATAGTGACACATTTGTCAGGCTTTGGGATGCAGAAACGGGACAAATGTTGAAAACATTAGCAGGACACGCCGGCAATGTGCGCGCCGCAGCCTTTAGTCCAGATGGTTTAACCTTGGCGACTGCCAGCAATGATGGCACGCTCAAATTGTGGGATGTGGTTTCAGGCGAGGAGCACGCTACCTTACCTGCTTATGCCGATTTGCCCATGAACCCGATTCCCGAAAATAATATTTTAGGCTTGGCTTTTAGCCCTGATGGAGAGCGCCTGGTTGCCGTGGGTATGAGCGAAGTGCCAAAAGTATGGGATGTGGCCAGCGGAGAAATGATCAAAGCTTTATATGGGCATGATTACAATGTGCCGGGTGTGGCGATGAGTCCAGTTGGAGATCGCTTTGCTACGGTTGGCGTTGAAGGTCAGGTGATTGTTTGGCACGGCCGTACCGGGGATAAAATCCTCAGCCAACCAACCTCGATTTATGGCAGTTTAGATGTCGCTTTTGGCCCCAACGGCCGTTTCCTGGTCACCGCTGATGATGATGGTACAGCGCGTGTGTGGGATTTGGATGCCGCCAGCGATGATCGACTTCTGTTTGCCTTGGCGGGTCATGGTGCGGCGGTGCGTGCGGTTGCTTTTAGTGGCGACGGCCGTTTCATTGCCACCGCCAGTGCAAACCTGACCCGCATTTGGGATGCCCAAACTGGACAACTGCTTTACACCTTGCCTGGGCATACGCGGGTAATCACAGACATAAAATTCAGCCCCGATAGCAGGCATCTGGCCAGCAGCGGCGTCGATGGCACAGTTCGAATTTATATTTTGCCAGTTGATGAACTGATGGAACTGGCACGTTCGCGCCTGTCGCGCACGCTAACCACAGTGGAATGCCAACAATATTTGCAAACGGAGACATGTCCTTGAATTTTTAGCTAAAGTGGGACGCGCCTATAAGGTGCGTCCCACTTAAAACACTAACAAAAATTCCGCGTGCAAAAACTTGCCAGCCAATTTATTCATGTTATATTATCTTTATCCTTCCCCAATAGCCTCAAGTAAAGACACAAATTTAGACAGTTGAGATTTGCATTCCTTCGAGGCGCATTCTGCTTGTGGTGCTGGATGCGGCGTATGGATTTCTGCGTAATTATTTACGCTCGCAGGAAATTTACGCTCCGCAGGGAATTGCGCTTTATTTCTGCCGCTCTACGCCCGGCACGGTTGACTTTTTGATGAACGAACGCTGCGCACGCAAAGCAGATGCGTTCCACAATTGAACCTTTCGATGTGCCACTTCTTTTATTCACTGCCCGCCAACCACAGGAACTGCCCATGAAATAGACCCACTCTATCACCCCTCAAAAAAAGGGACAGCTTTCCAAAACAAATTATCTTCCCCAAGGGAATAGAAAAAAGAAATGAAAGCCTGCAATTTAGGTAACAAAAGGAGCAAATAATCATGCAAATCAACTATAAACGAATCACATATATTTTAACGGCCGTACTCGCCCTCACCCTGCTCTTCGCTATCAGCGTGCTGGCGGGCAACATCAATTCCCCCGCTGCGCCCGGCGCGACCAACTCATACACCCTGGCAGACATCAACAACCGCCTGAATGCCGGCACGGCCGGCGCGCAGAGCACGTTTACCGAGCCAACCAGCGGGCCGGGGAGTACCATGGCCGATCTGAATACGATTATGGCCGCCGCCCCGGCCGTAGACAACACAAACGGCGCCGCCGTCGCCGATGTGGCCAATGGCAAAACCTTTTGGGGGCTGACCAACGGGGCGTGGGGACCGCAGACCGGCACGCTCGTGGCCAGTGCGAATCCAGATCCCCCCTGCTTTGACAATACGAATCGGTACGTGGATTGTGGCAACGGCACGGTGCATGATACGGTAACGAACTTGATCTGGTTGAAAAACGCAAACTGTTTCGGCCAACTAACCTACACGATGGCTAACAACGCCGCTGCCGGATTGGCGGATGGTGCCTGTGGGTTGACAGATGGCTCTGCCGCGGGTGATTGGCGTTTACCGACGAAGGCGGAATGGGAAGCGACAATCGCCCGTGCGGATATGATGGGATGTACTAACCCTAACTTGACGAACACCCCAGGCACAAGCTGTTACAGTGTGGACCCGCAACCTTTTACTGCGGTCCAGTCGAGCGGCTATTGGTCGAGTAGGTCCAACGAGACCACTCCCGGCTTCGCCTGGTTCGTCCAGCTGAACCTTGGCGGCATGTTCACCAGCAATAAGGCCAACGTCGGCTACGTATGGCCAGTTCGGGCCGGACAATGAGGCCCTTTGACACTTCGATGCTTGGTGGCGCGGCCCAAAAATTTTATGGTTGCAAAAACCAAATGACATGCACACAGAAGACCTCATGCGCGGTGACCCACCACCATGAATGAAAATTGTAGCCGCGCTTTCTTAGCGCGAAAGAGCGAGGAATGGAATCCTTGGCTACAAGATGTTTATTTACATTGGAGAAATTTAACGATGAAAAATCAAAGAGAGGTCCTCAAACGTTATCCCGCTCTGCTCTCAGCGGTTGTTTTGGCCCTGCTGCTGGCCGCCATCACTCTGGCCGATGGCAGCATTGACGCGACCAACAAATGGGCCTGGGGCACAAATGCCGGCTGGGTCAGCCTTAACGATGCCAATGGCAGCACGACTGTTTTCAGCGACCATCTGGAAGGGTACGCCTGGGGTGAAAACGTCGGTTGGATGCGTTTGGGCACGGCCAGCGGCGGCAGTGCGCACACCTACGCCAACGACGCCGCCAATACCTACGGTGTCAATAACGACGGCTGCGGCAATCTGTCCGGCTACGCCTGGGGCACCAATATTGGCTGGATTAACTTCAACCCCAACGACAGCCAGGTGACCATCGACCCGACTACCGGCGATTTCGACGGTTACGCCTGGAGCGAAAACGTGGGCTGGATCAAGTTTAAGGGTACGGCCGTAGACACGACCGACTACAAAACCAACACCAATTGGCGTGCGACGCTGGATAGCGTTGTGCCCAGCATCAGCCTCATGGCCCCGACTGTGGATTTGAACTGGTCCGCGGTCAGCGGCGCCACCAGCACCAACATCTACCGTGCTCAAAATGATCCATACTTCACGCCGGGAAGCGTGCATGCCAACACAAGCGACCTGTTCTATTCCGAATCTGCAGCCGGAAATCCTGCCAACAATTACACTTATATTGTGCGTGCTGTCGGCTGCGGCGGGGCTGTCGAGTCTGCCGACAGCCAGCGCTTGGGTGAGTTTGACTTTGCGATTGTGGCGGGAAGTTAGGAATTAGAGTTGGGGGGGAAGTTCTGCGCGATGGTATAGGATATGTACCAACATCCCGCAGCCAAAACCAACGGCCGTTACAAGCAGCGTAAACAGCGCCAACATCATAATCGACGTGTATGTGTTAGGCTGCAAGGTGTCTGGCAAGCCAAACACATGTTTAATCAGGTGCGCTAACGGCACACATGCCCATGTGGCTGCAGCAGCAATCCACCCGCGTCGTCCCCAGGTAATCCCGGCTGCTGCTGATGTGACAAGCAGCATGGCGACTATAATGATTGGACTGACCTCGCCTGCGAAAGCGAAGTTGTCCACGTACATGATAATCACGCCAGCCGCCAAACCGACGCCAAGACAAAACCACCATGTATCCCTATAGACATCAGAATTCATGCGCTTAATTTCCTCTGAAAATAACCACAGAGTGCACAGAGGGCACAGAGAATAATCTGTGAAATCTGTGAAATCTGCGGATTTTCATTCATGTTACCATCATTTCCAGAATAGACGCCTGATGATTGGCTAATATTGAGAAATGACCTTCAGCGGGTACGAAATGGGTGATGGCGAGGGGAATATGTTCGGCCAGATACACGCTCCAGGCGGGTGCAGCTTGGGCATCGGCCAATCCGTGCCAAATGTGGACGGGCAGTTGAATCGTGGCTAAGTCAAAACCCCACGGCCGTTTATACAAGGGATGTTCCTGTAAAATGGCGTCTATCCCCTGGTGCAGTGCTGCGCCCATCTCTGCCGCGATAATCTCTTTGATGTCGGGTCGCGTTTGGAATAAACGGCCGTCGGCCTTGGACATTTTTCCCCATTGAGTGAAAAATTTATCGGGCGTGTGTTGAACTTGATCGGCCGTTTGTTGGGTAAGCAGGCGATGCAATTTGGTTGAATGTCCCATAAAGAAGTTCATCAAACGAAACAGGGGGTGCATGCCTTTATTGCTGCTGCCGGGTGGAGCGGCGCTGCTGATCAGGGCCACGCCGGTTAAGCGCTCGGGCAGCGCATAGGCTACAGCAGCGGCGTGCGGGCCACCGCCGGAATGTCCGGCAATGGCAAATTGGGCGATACCCAGCGCATTTGCCAGTTGGGCCATATCAGCAGGCCAATCGAGAAAAGTGCGGTTGGGTTGGAAATCGGAACGGCCGTAGCCAGGCCGATCTGGCGCAATCACACGCACTCCCATTTGTTGGGCAGTAGCATGCAAAATGGCAGCTTCCAAACGGGAATCATTGCCGCCATGCAAGAAAAAGAGTGGTTTTCCCGTTGGGTCACCATATTCGGCGTAGGCCAGGGAACGGCCGTCATTTAATTGAAGCGTTTGAACTGTTTCAGTTGTAAAAATCATCAGGCACCTTCAATTTGTTGGAGCGCCAGCAAAGGCACACCCAAATCACGAATTTTGTTTAACAAGCCAAACAATGCGGCCTGATCGCTGACCTCACCGGCGATAATGGTTTCACCTTTGTTTGGGTGCGGCGTGATCGTCAGACCCTCAAACCAGTGGCTGCGGCGTGTATCGAGCAGTCCTTTGATGCGGATTTCGTAAACGGCCGTTTCTGAGTTTGACGTCTTGTTTTTCATAATCAATCCTGGGGAGGCCACCAGTCAAGAATCGCTTGCACGGCTGCATCTGCGGCCGCTTCTTGCCACCAATGTCCGGCGCCAGCAAATAATACCTGCTGATGCAAAGCAAAGTGTCTCTTAAAACGCGCCAGTTCGCGATCAACGGAGGTGCTTACATCAGCAGTGCCCCAGAGGAACAGAACCGGTTTATCCTTGAGGCGGGTTAAATTCAGTTCAACTTGGGTCAGGTAAGCTTGTCCTGCGCCGCCATATAGATGTTTAGCGAACAGCCAGGTCGCCAGCCGCGACGCTTCGCTGCGGAGTGGTTCAAAATAAGCATCTTTCTCGGCTGCGGTAAATGGCGTTTTGCGCCCTACCATCATCCTGGTATTGACTGCACCCAGAGCAATGATATTCTGTGTACGTGCCAGATAACGACCGAGCGGCGTGGCGATAAAATAACGCATCATCAGCTTAATTGAAAGTGGTTGATGCTTGGCAAAATCCGGCCAGGCGAGCGTGCTGCCAATGATTAGGGCCTGAATGCGCTCGGGCATCCGGCCAGCGACGCCGAGACCCAGCGGGCCACCCCAATCTTGCACCATAACCGTCACCGCCTGCAAATCCAGTGCCATGATAAATGCCGCTAAGATGTCTGCGTGTTCATCAGGCGTAAATTGATAATCTGCGGCTGGTTTTGAGAGGCCAAAGCCGGGAAAATCCAGGGCAATACAACGGAATGTGCCTTGCAGCCCTTTGATGAGGTCACGATAAAGAAACGACCAATCGGGATTGCCGTGTACCATCAACAACGGCGGCCCGCTGCCCTCGTCCACATAGTGAACCTGGCTGCCATTGATCTGGATAAAACGGCTTTGGAATGGAAATAAAGCGTCTGACAACCATAACGGCCGTTCTTGAATTGATACTGGGTTTGTCATTATCACATCTCCTAAAGCAAACTCATTGTTTACCTGATGATAGGATAACCGTAAACCCCCAGCGCTGGCACGGGTCGAAAGTTGTATTGGGAGATGTATTTACTAAATTAAATTTAGTTCGCGAGCGCGGGCGACGGCTTGGGTGCGGCTGGAGACTTGCAGTTTGCCAAAGATGTTGCTGATATGTTTTTTGACGGTGCCGATGGCGAGGTAAAGTTCGTCGGCGATTTGGCGGTTGGAACGGCCGTTGGCCACCAAAAGCAACACCTCCAACTCGCGCTCGCTTAAAGGTTCTAGCAATGCGGAATGCGGTGTGCGGGTTGCGGAATTTTTGGAGTCGCCCTGAAAAGCATCAAGAAGCGTTTGAATATAGGTTTGCTGTTTAGCATTGGCTGGTTTTAGAGTGGCTAGTACAGCGGCAATCGGCTGACCGGCGTTGAGGAAGGTGCGTATGAAACCGGCCGGTTCGGCCAGGGTGAGAGCTTGTTGGAAAACGGCCGTTGCCTGCGCCTGCTGACCTTGCTGCTGATAGGCCAGTGCGGTCAAAACAGTGGCATGAATCAAGCGTCCACTGCGCCCACCGGCCAACATCTGTTGGCGCAAAACAGCCAGCAGCTTTTCCGCTTCCGCCCAACGACCCTCTAAAATCAAGAAGTGGGCAAAAATCAAATATCGCGGTTCATGAAAATGGCTGGGGCTGTCTTCAGCTCGAATTTGCGCCGCCTCAATCCATTGGCGTACGGCCGTTAACTCCCCACGCTGCAAATGGATAAACGCCTCAATATCGGCCGCCTGTGCCATTATTTGCACCAGCGTCATCCGTGCGGTCAATGCTTGCACTTTGGCTAATTCAGCTAAGGCGCTTTCCTCATTGCCCTGGCTGCTGTGCAGTGTGGCCAACAGCACCCGCAGCATCATCAAATTGCCGATACTTTCGTGTTGGCTCAGTTCAATCCCTTGCTGCACATACGCAGCGGCTGCGTCCAGGCGATTCCATTCATAATACAGTTGGCCAAGCTGCACATAGATCAACCCGGCCGCCGCTAACGGCCGTCCCTGAACCTGCTGCCGGGAATCGTGCAAAATCAGTTGCAAGGCTGCCTGGCAAATGGTCTCGGTACGCTGAAGCTGCCCCATTTCAAAGGTCGATTGGGCCAACATGCCATAGAGATTAATCGTTTCGGATATATTGCCGGCCATTTGATTGGGTTCAATCGCGGCGGCCAGCGTCTCAGCGGCGGCGGCGGTGCTGCCAATAAACCATTGGGTCGTGGCTAAGGTTGACACCGCCAACCCGCGCAGTAGATGATTATCCGGCAGCAGCAGCGTTAATCCTTGTTGGCTGAGGCTGATGGCCTGGGAGATGTCGAGGCTTTTGGTCGCCAATAAGCCGCGTAATACGGCCGTTTGTCCCTGCCAATCGGCTAATTCGGGCGCAGAAAGGGGAGCGGTTTTGGTGAAGGTGTCGACTAAATTGAGGGCGGCAACGGCCGTTTCCAACTGTAACAAAGAGGTTGCCGCCCACGCATAATAAATGCAAAGCTGCGGCTCGGCGGCCAGATGTTCTGGCGGCAATTTGCCCAGCCAGGAAACCAGCGTGACCAACTCCGCTCGCACCAGCAATTCACGCGCATGGCGCTTGAGGAAGGCCACGACATAGACAAAATCACTCGATTTCCAGGCATGGCCAAAGGCCTCAGCTAACATGCTGTTGGCTTCAAACCAGCGGCTGGCTTGTTTGTGCAACTGCGGAATAACGGCTCTGTTGCTGGCTTGAAGCTGGTTGGTGAGCAGATCGCCAAAGAGGTGGTGGTAACGGTACCAGTGCCGCGTGTTATCAAGCGGCACCAGGAAGAGGTTGGCGCGGTCAAGCTGTTCGAGCAGCTGCTGCGATTGCAGGTTTTTTAATTGCGGATTGCTGAGTGCGGAAAACGCAATCAAAAAGTCGCATAAGGGGGCGTAAAGCCGGTCTAACACAGATGTTGTCAGCAAAAAATCGCGGATATGCGGCGGCTGTTGGCGTAAAACTTCATCCAACAGGTAATCGAGGATGTAGCGGTCGTCACCGGACAGGTCGGTGACAAACGTATGTTTGGCGCTGTCTGCCAGTTTCTCCAGCGATAGCGCAGCCAATTGCAGACCGGCAACCCAGCCTTCAGTGCGGGCTTCCAGGGCAGCAATATCAACCGGGGAAAGGTTGAGCTGCATGAGATCGTTGAGGAAAACGGCCGTTTCTGCTTCCGTCAGGCGCAAATCGGCGGCGCGAATTTCGTTGAGCTGCTGGCGTGCGCGCAGCCGTGACAGGGGAAGCAGCGGATCAGCGCGGCTGGTGATGACCAGGTGCATCTGCGGCGGCATATGGTCGAGCAAAAAGGTGACGGCTGCATTGATTTCTGCTGATTGGATGAAGTGGAAATCATCCAGAATAAGCAGAAAAGGGGTGGAAACAGGAACCACATCGTTGACAAATGCTTTGGCCAACGTTTTGGCAGGCAGCGGCTGCGGCGCTTGTAGGTGTTGGGATAAGGTGGCCTGGCTGGCGGGTAACGGCCGTATCGCGGCGGCTAAATAACTAAAAAACTGCTGCGGCGCATTGTCATCTGCGTCTAAAGAGAGCCAGACGGTTTGGGTGCGTTGATCCTGAAACTGATGCAGCCAATGGGCAATTAAGGTGGTCTTGCCAAAACCGGCCGGGGCGGCAACGAGCGTGAGCTTACCGTTTAATCCAGCATTCAGCTTTTTGATGAGGCGCGGGCGCGGGACAAGCTGGGGCCGGGTTGGCGGTCTATACAGTTTGGTTTGCAGGAGTGTGTCAGTCACATGGAGATTATAGGGGAAAGTGTGAGGGATGGGAAACGGCCGTATTCGGGTTGACAATTGATAGCGTGAGCAGGCACAATAACGGCTGTGGATGTAAACGCAGAGAATAAACTATGACAACAACTGACCAACTCATCATCGAATTTGAAGGCTTCCGAGGCGAATTAAAATCCTTTCTGTTAAGAATGACAGCAAGTGTGCAGGATGCCGAAGATATTGTGCAGGATACCTATATCAAAGCACAGACAAAACTTGATACGTTTCGGGGGGACTCCTCGTTAAAAACGTGGGTCTTTGCCATTGCCTCGAACCTGGCCAAAGATATGTTGAAATCCAAGCAGCTATGGCCGCAAAACGTGACGGATATTTGCAAAGCAGCGGCGATGGGCAACCCACAGTTTTTTCAGGAAGCGATGATTATTCGGCAAACATCACCGCAGGGTCACTTTGAAATCAAAGAGCATATTGCTTTTTGCCTGACTTGTGTATCTAAATCGCTGCCGCTTGAGCAGCAGTTGGTGCTGCTGCTCAAGGAAGTATATGGGTTCAGCGTCAAGGAGATTGCCCACATTATCAACCAGACAGAAGCGATGGTGAAATATTATTTGCATGTGGGACGCAGCAAGATGATCGCGGTTTTTGATAAACGCTGCGCCCTTATCAATAAACAAGGGATTTGCCATCAATGCACTGAATTGAACGGTATCTTTAACCCCAAACAAAAGGTCGAGGAGGAACTGGTTAAAATTAAAATGGTGCGTGAGGCCGAAACTGCGGATAAGGCAGCGTTGTTCGACTTGCGGCTGCAAATCTTACAGGAATTGGATCCGTTTGAATCAGGTGCGGCGGCCTTGCAACAGCATCATTTAGAGCATAATCGCCAGGTGATGGAGACGGTCTTGGCAGACAATTCGTGAAAACCCTATCATTTTTGAACGCACAATCGTCTAAAAGATAAAAGGAGTTTGAAAATGACCCATTTATCGACATCATCTGCACTACCTGCTAACGGCACGGCCGTTACCACCAGAACCACATTTAGCCGCGAAACGGCCGTTGTTATCCTTATTCAAGCCGACCCCGCCATCGTGTGGACCTTGCTTACCAGCGCCGCCGACTTTCCTCGCTGGAACAGCACCGTGGTTTCACTGCAAGGTGAAATCAAAGCCGGTGAAACCATCCAGCTTAAATCGACTCTGGATGAAAAGAGAACCTTCAAATTAAAGGTAAAAGAATTTGTGCCGCAAAAACGGCTGGTTTGGGGAGATAGACAGGGTAGCCGCGTTTACACCATCGCTAAAGGGGATGGGAAGTCGGTCACGTTTACGATGACGGAAAAGATCGGGGGCTTGTTTTTCCCCTTGTATGCTAAATAAATCCCTTCTTTTGATGCCGCGTTTACGCAGTTTGCGGCCGATTTGAAGCAAGAAGCAGAAATCATTCAAAATTCAACCAATGAATAAGGAGCTACCGTGCGCTGCGGCGCACAAAAGAAATGAAATCAGCAACGAATTGCACGAATTAACGCAAATAATTTCGTGGAAATTCGTGTGAATTCGTTGCGATTTACAATGGAGAACAATCTCATGGAAAAAAGAACAAAAGATAATCCCTGGCAGTTAAAAACACCGCCGCTGTCATCATCGTATGAAATGTATGTGGCGGAGAAAGATGGGCAGGAAATTATTGTGTGTACGGTGGGGAAGACGGTGCTGCATTATGATTACCGCTGTCTGGCTGATCTTCATGCCATGCTTAAAGCGCATGGGGATTGGATGGAATTAGGCAGCAAGGATGAAAAGCAGCAAGCGAAAGAGGGCACGGTGGAGTATTGGGGCCGCTCGCCTGACAATCCGATTGGCGGCTGGTATGGGTTGAAGAAGAATTTTAGGGGGCGTTTTGGCATGTATGTGCCGCCGTTGATGGAGGAGTTGGGATTGGCGGAAGTGGAACACAACAAGCGCAATAATCGGATGCGCGCGATTTAATTGTCAATGGTCAATTGCCAATTTGCGGCAGCGCCGCCAGGAACAACAGCTTGCGCAGGTGGAATTGGCAAATTTAATGCACTCCAGCCAATCTCGTGTGGCAAAAATGATGGCGGATAACGGTTTGCACCTACAATATTGTTCAAATGATTTATAATGAGGAAAATATTGGAGGTTGATATGAGCCTTTTAGAAGAAATCAAGAAATAATTAAACGATCTGCCGCTAGAAAAACAAGAAGAAGTATTAGATTTCATCGCTTTTTTGCGACAGCGCACGGCGACTTCACAAAAAGCGAAGTGGCATTCGCTAAAAAAGCACCCTGCGTTTGGTGCATGGCAGAATCGTCACATTGATGCGATTACGTATCAACAAAACCTGCGTGCTGAATGGAGCGTGGGATGATACCAACCCGCGTGATTTTTGGGAAGTTTATTTCGAGATTATTCCGCTTGACCTGGCTGTAGCCGAGAGCGCCGTCCAGATTCGCCGTGCCAACGAGCCTGGCTTACCGGGGTCAGTATCTGGCTGAAAATATCTTTCGTCGGCTCCAGGGCAATTTGCTTTCCATTACCTCAGTCTCTGTGCAGCAGGATGACCAGGCTCAAGGACTGTTTCATTTGCTCACCATTGCTGCTCGCTTGTTGGCTTTGGGCAATTTCACCGCCAGAGAAGCATTAGCCCAAGAAAACGATGTGTTAACCGGCACTTATCCCGGTAATCCGAAGCGAGCCACAGCGACACCGACGACGGAGTGTATGCTCCAGGCTTTCGACAACATTCATTTGCTGATCATGCGTCTGGACTCACAGGGACGTTACCAACCAACGCCCCTTTCAGCCGGGCAAAAGCGGATTTTAGCCTTGTTGGGCTTGCCCACAACGCTCTACACTGATTTGCAACTGGTTTTACCCAGGCTCGATGGGGCCTGTTGCTTGTATGTAATTGGAAAGGTGCTGATGGAAGCCATAATTTGAGACCATTTTCATGGTTTGGTCACGACCACCATATGGCTTCTCATTCTATTTTGGTCGTGATTTTGCCTAATCTGGCTTTTGCTCAATTTTTTGAGCGAACGCCCTGTTATACTTTATGAATCATTGAACTCATTGTGCTGGGATCGATCTCGGGAGAGAAACCATGCTCAACTCCTTTGACAATCACAGACACAGCATCATGGCTATGTAATGATTCCTGGTGCGATGCAATAACCTTAAAGTCACGAATACGCGGCTCGTTGATGAGCTGTTCATAGAGCAGCCGGGTGGCGTCTTCGACAAATTTTAGATAAGCTGCATTCAATTCCGCAAAAGCCTGCTCATCTTCGCGCTTGACCATTACCTGTGTCTCTGTTTGCAGTGCATATAGACAGAGATCACGCAGGTCTTCAATCCAGAGAAAATCACCTTCATTTAACTCAATACTAACTCGGGCTACAGAGCGTTGGCTGTGTGGCACGGCCGCAACGCCGCGTGTTTCTATAGCGTGCTGCGCCAGCTCATAACTGCAAGGGCAGGCGGAAGAGTAGACGAAATCAAGGTGCATAAACTTACGTATTTTCCCTGATCGGTCCAGACGACCTTCGAACGCCACAAAATAATATTGGTAGCCGGAAAGACCGGAGCGCAAAGATTCGTTTTCAATCGGATAGCTGAACCGCAGCATCAGGCGTGCGTCCAGACTATCCAAATTGGCGCGGTAATCTTCAAGAATTTCTTCCAGGATATCCAATGAAAAAGTACGATCACGGTGTTCGTAAAAAGCACGCATGATGCGTGACATATTGATGCCTTTTTTGTGCGCTTCAAGCGAAACGGTTCCCGTTATTGAAGTTTCGAGGTTTATGGGATCACCGGCTTTGGTCATATATTTGATGGGCATGCGGAAGTTATGGATGCCGACCTGTTGGATGGCCACCCGGCTGCCCTGAATTAGAGATACCGATCCATTCTGCAGATCTGGTAAATTGGTTTTATATTCAGGCGTCACCTCAAAATCACGATCGTAGTAGCGCGGCATGCCGCGATCAACATGCGGCTTCGGTTCGGCGACGGCCGTTTTTGCGCCATTTAATCCGTGTTTACCGTTACTTCCATTTTTATAAACGCCGTTAATAGCTGGATATACTCCGTTGGATCCGTTTGTATAGTTGTTCATGTGTTATCTCCTAAACTCTTGTACCTGATTCCAGGCGCTAACCTCGCTGCAACGACGTCGCGAAAATGACACTGTCATTTTTATTGCATGGCGAATGGAGAGGATGAGTTTCTATTTGGTGAAATTAAATTGTTTAATAAACGATTTGTTTTTCCCTTAAAAATTTAAGCTTACTAAATTATACAAATTGTACATGTAATGTCAATATATTTTTCGATATTGCCAATATTTTGTAAATATAATAGGTGTTTGCTTAGAAATTTGCGCCACAATTGGGACAAATTTCGGCCGTTGCGCTGATGCTGGACTCGCATGTGGGACATAAAAATTCAAATTCAGCTTGACACTGTGGACAAAACAAATCGATTTCTTCGACAGCCGCATGACACTCCGGACACAATAACTGCCCGCATTGGGGACATTCCTCGCTGTCAAAGGTCAACCGCGCTCGACAGGTTGGACAGCGCCCGGAGTCTATCTGCCGTTGTACAATTTGAGAACCGTCAGGGCCGCAGCGAGGGCAAATTGCTTCATCCATATCCAGACTAATCTGGCAGTGGGGACAGGCGCGATAGCCGCACTTCGCACAAATGCCTGCCTGCGTCTCAAAATGATTCCCGCACTGTGGACAGGCTGCTACCTGTACCAGCTTATCTTCGATCACCAATGTGTGTACAATGCGCGCACTGACCCGTACTTTGGCAGCCACATTATGCCCGCAGTGGCGGCACTGTTCGGCGCCGGGAGGCAGAGGTTGTTGACACTGCCCGCAATAACTTGGGATAAGTACATTGCAATTAGGGCATTGATCGGTTCCGGTAGTAAGCTCAAATTTGCAGTTTGGACAGTTGAAATACAGCGTAGTAAAACAATAGGGACATTTTGCTGCATCTTCGTCGATTGTCTGACTGCACGAGGTGCATAAGTTGGCCCCGCAGTTGGCGCAAAAGCCATCTTCACGAAAAATGGAGGCTTCGCAGATGGGACAAATTGCATTGCCTTCAACTAAACCGGACACTTCTGTGTCTTCATTTTCATCTTCCAGATTGGCGCCACAGCGTGGGCAGATGTCCATGCTGGCGTCGATTTCGGCATCGCACTCAGCGCAGACCAGGGTGAATTCCGCCCCGCAGCCGGAACAAATATTGGCGTCATCAGCCAGGGGTAAATGACATTCCGGGCAAAAGGTTTGCCCACAATCAGGGCAAAGCTCAGCATCAATTGGTAAAGTACGCTCACAGTTTGGACAACGTATGGTAGTGGACATCTTACTATTTGGTGGGTGAATCTCAGAAATGGTTGGATTAAAGTTAAGAAATCGTATTGACACAAAAACGGGGCGCATACCTTTTAGCATGCGCCCCGTGAAAATTTTGCAAATTAAACCCTAACTAACTACCCGCAGGATGAACAACCGCCTGCCGATGCGCTGGGACCGCCATTGGTCTTGAACGAGGTTCCACAGCCACATGTAGAGACGGCATTGGGGTTATCAATTTTAAACCCACCGCCCATGATACTGTCTTCGTAGTCGATATTGGCATTGTTTAAATACATCATACTGGTTGGATCAATAAAGATCTTCACACCGTCTTGTTCAATAACATGATCATAAGGACGGGCTTCTGCCTCCAAAGCCATGCCATATTGCAAGCCGGAACAGCCGCCTCCTGCCACAAAAACGCGCAAACCATAGTCGGGCACATTTTTTTGCTCCAGCAGATTGCGCACCATCCCCACAGCGGAATTGGTTAAGTTAACTGTTTCTGTTGTTGTTTGGTCAATAGTATTTAACATCGGCCTGATATCCTTTCATAAATCTTGAGAAATCTTTCGGATAATTTCAAGAGGAATTTTAGCAGGCAACAAGAAGCGTGTCAATTTTTATCAAATTGTTCTTATTAAGTCAATCATTGTCTCACAGCAGGCGACATGATAAAATTTTGACTTGGCCCACCTGACAAAGTGGTCTAAATAGAATGTATGGCGCACTCAAATGCGCCTTTATTTTTGAAGGATAAACGTTTATGCTGAAAACACACAATTGTGGCGAATTACGCCTCGAGAACGTCGGTCAACAGGTAACTCTAGCCGGTTGGGTAAATCGTCGCCGGGATATGGGCGGCGTCATTTTTATTGATTTGCGCGATCGGGATGGCAAAACGCAGGTCGTGGTTAATTCTGGCCATACCCCCGAAACCTTTGAACTATCAGAACAAATTCGCAGCGAATATGTTTTGCAGGTTAAAGGCATTGTTCAGCCGCGGCCTGAAGGATTGGAGAATCCAAAATTGGCAACCGGCGATATTGAAGTGCTGGCTGATGAGGTTGAAATTCTTAATCCGGCCAAAACCCCGCCATTTATGATTGACCGGGATGATGTGGTCGACGAGAGTTTGCGGCTGAAATATCGTTACCTTGATTTGCGGCGCGAGCGTTTGCAGCGCAATATGATTATTCGCCACAAAGCAATTAAGTTCATTCGTGATTATTTGGATGCGCAAGGTTTTCTGGAAATCGAAACGCCAATATTGTTCAAAAGCACGCCGGAAGGGGCGCGGGATTATTTGGTCCCGAGCCGGGTACATCCGGGTAAGTTCTATGCTTTGCCGCAAAGCCCGCAGCAGTTGAAACAACTGCTCATGGTTGCCGGCTACGAGCGTTATTTCCAAATTGCGCGTTGTTTCCGGGATGAAGATTTGCGCGCCGACCGTCAGCCGGAATTCACACAGCTTGACATGGAAATGAGCTTTGTCGAGCGGGATGACATTCTCAATTTAATTGAGGATTTGATGATTGGCATGGTGAAAACAGCAAGCCTGGTTCCGCTGGCAAGCGAATCGTTTCCACGCTTGAGTTATGCTGAGGCAGTAGATCGCTTTGGAACGGACCGGCCTGATATTCGCTTTGAGTTGGAGCTGGTTAATATTTCAGATCTGGTTGGAAACAGCGCGTTCCGGGTGTTTGCAGAAAATGTGGCCGCCGGCCGACCGGTGAAGGCAATTTGTGTGCCGGGGTGCGGCGACTACAGCCGCAAGCAGATTACGGAATTGGAAGATCTGGCCAAAGAGCAGGGGGCTAAAGGGTTAGCCTGGCTGGCGATCCATCCTGAAACAGAACAAATTCGCGGCCCCATTGTCAAATTCTTTTCGGTAGAACAGCTAATTGAGATTACCGATCGTATGGGCGCAAAGCCGGGCGACCTGATTTTGATTTCGAGTGACGAAAAGCGGGTTGTGAATGAGGTACTCAGCAGTTTACGCCTGGAAATGGCGCAGCGCCTGGGTTTGACCGCCCAAAATGAACTGGCTTTTGTGTGGGTGGTAGATTTTCCTTTGTTCGAGGAGGAAATTGAGGAAGGGCATTATGCGCCCAGCCACCATATGTTTACTGCTCCCAAGCGGGATCAGATTTCTCTGCTGGACACGGATCCGGGATCGGTTTTGAGTGAACAATATGATCTGGTTTGCAATGGGTTTGAGGTCGCCGGGGGAAGTATTAGAATCCATGATCGGCCTTTGCAGCGCAAAATCATGGAATTAATCGGTTTTACGATGGAAGAAGCGCGCGAACAGTTTGGACATATGTTAGAAGCGTTTGAATATGGCGCGCCGCCGCATGGCGGAATCGCCCCGGGTATTGACCGCCTGGTGGCTCTGATGGCAGGTGAACCGAATATTCGGGAAGTGATGGCCTTTCCCAAAACGGCGCAGGCAACGGATTTGATGTCTGATTCACCTTCGTCGGTGGCGCCGCGTCAGCTTAAAGAACTACATATAGGTCTTGATTTGGCTGAAAAGGTCAAGTAATTCCTTTTCAACAACCTGGCAAGCTCTAAATTTTCAGCCCGGTGAGCGGGATGTGGTTTTGGAAAGCTTTCAAAATAGCGATAAAATCGGATTGATCAAAGAAATTCGCGCGCTTTTACCTGGAATTCTGCTGAAAGAAGTGATGGATTTGATGGCGCGCGTACCGATTGTTCTGGTATCAAAGGTCGATCAGGAGACGGCTGAAAATGTGGAGGCGCGAGTGGAAGCGCAGGGGGGAGTTGCGCGCATTCAGCTTGAAGAACCAGATGCAAGCTGAGCTGGTTGTTTAAAGAAAGAAGTCTTTCAAGGAAGCATTGGTATCTTCCACAACTGCGTGCCAGCTTATTTCAGGATCTAAAGTAACGACTATCTCTTGGCTATTTATTTCCAGCGCAACGATTCCCTCTACAACCGCCAACGCCTGCGCAACCGGTGATCCTTCCTCCATCTCGTTTTTTGACGTATATGTTTCCTGGCTCTCGGATAGCTGCAAGTTTGTGTAGAAGTAGAGTTGGACCCCATCATCACTCAATTCGGCTTCAATTTCGATATATTCGGACATGCGGTAATTATAGAGGTTTCGGTTACCATTGAGTATAATTATGGTGATTGTTTTAGAAACAAGATTCAGTCGATCAAGATTTTCGACGCGAATGACATATATTACGCGAAAAACAGCTTCCAAATTCGTGAGATTCATACAATTTGTATCAGATTTTGGATAGGCTGAGATTGCAACTTTAAGTGAGGTGCGGAACAGATGAAAAAGGTTTTTAGTTTTTTAGCAGGCGCATTTAGCGGCGCGTTAGTGGGGGGCGTGCTTGTATTATTATTCACGCCAACTTCCGGTGAAGATTTGATTACAAGCGCGCAGGAACGCTGGCAAACGGCGCTGGACGAGGCTGACAAAGCGCGTACTGAGAAACAGCGCGAGCTTGAGGAGCAGTTCCGCATAGCAAGCACTGAGTAAGGCGCCTGTTTGATGTAGAAGAGCGCCTGTGTGTGCGCCTGGAGGCAGACAGCGGGGTTAGGTGGGCAGGCAAGGCTGGCAGACACGTGGGTCATCTAATCCAACAAATGTAAATCTAACATAACCACGGATACCAGGAAACGCCTTGTGAAGCCACATTTTGGGGAGATTGCGGGTTTGGCTCAAGTAGAACCCTTTGATGGCTCACTCGAACTGATTACGCGCTATGTCCCACGCTTGACCGCCGCAGGGAATAACCCGGTACAAATGATTGTCGATCAAGGGCGTGATTTGGCTTTATTCGTCCCTCTCGGCGTATTAGACCGCAAACACCCCCAGTTGACCCGCTCAAAATTGTGCCTTTGCCACCTGACACGGTTCTTATTCGTAAACCGCGTTATGCCCAATGGCGCTGTATTCTGGGTGTACTGACTTTTAGTCGTACCCACTTCCGGGCGCACACGCGGGTGCGCCCCTACCAGTTTTCTATTTTTTCCTAAACCATAACAATTCCCGAAACGGGGCCGGTTTGATACAATAGGCGCTTATGGAAGAGACCAGCGCCGCCGGACTTCGCCGCCAGATGGTGCGCAGCCTCAGCGAGGATCAACTGCGCAATTTATGCTTTGATTATTTCCCCGATGTCTACGACCAGTTAGCCAGCGGAATGAGCAAGGACGAAATTGCACGGCGGCTGATTGATTATGCCCGCAAGCAGAAGCTGATCCCCAATTTACGCGCGGCGCTGCATGAAATCAATCCGCAGGTTTTTCCACCGCTTGAATTGGATGCCCCGGCCACAGCGCCAACCCGCAATCCGCGCCAGGTGTTTATCAGCCATGCCCACCAGGACGCCGAACTGGCGCAGTGGTTGGCAACTGAATTTGAGTTGCATGGCTGGCAAAGCTGGATTGCGCCGGAAAGCATTCGCCCGGGCGAAAAATGGGTTGAGGCAATTAATCGCGGATTGGCGCAAAGCGGGGTGTTTGTGCTGGTGTTGACGGAAGCGGCCGTGCAGTCACGTTGGGTAATCAGCGAAACAAATTTTGCCATCCAGAGTGAACATCAAGGCAAACTGAAGTTTGTGCCGCTTAAAACAACTCCATACGATATTGCTGACGCGCCGCCTCTGTGGCAAACCTACCAGCAGGTGCGTTTTGATACCGATCGTAAAGCGGGTCTGGAGGCGCTGCTGACCGAATTAGAGCCACAGAAGATGGCTCAATTGGCGCGTAAATACGCAGTTCTGCAGAAAGCGATGCAGGCATCTGATTGGGAGACAGCGTTATCAACCGGGCAGCAGCTTGAAGCCGGCTATCCTGACTATCGGGATGTGCGCCAACTGCTGGCACAGGCTGCCGAAGGGCGTAAACGTGAGCAGCAGCAAGCGACGCGCCTGGAAACACTCTACATACAATTGACGGCTGCCTTAAGCGCCCGGGAATGGGAAAAAGCGCTGGATACCGGCGAACAAATTCTGGGTACAGACCGGCTTTACCGCGACGTAAAACAGTTGATGACGACCGCCACCATTGGAATACAAAACCAGAAACGGGAAGCACGTTTGACGCGCCTTTACCTCCAACTGCAAACTGCATTTGAAATGGGAAATTGGCAGGACGTGCAGGGATATGCAGCTCAAATTGGGGCAATTGATCACAATTACCGCGATGTGCCGCAATTGTTGAGTGTTGCGCAACAGAAGTTACAACCACCAGCAAAAACGACGAACAGTAGAGATGCCACGGCAAACTCGCAGGGCAGCAGCGCCGGCGGCATCAAAAACAAAAAAGACAACATCGGCGAAAAACCGGTTTCCCATGTGGGTTTGGTGGTTGGGTGCTGCGCTCTTATTGGCGCTGGCAGTTTGGGGCATTAGTTCAATTGTTGGTGGCGGCAGTACACCCACACTCAAACCGACCCTGGATCCCAATGTGCCGCCACCGCAGCCCACATTAGGCAGCACCTTGCTGCGTCCGGCAGATGACATGACCATGCTTTTTGTCCCTGGTGGCACGTTCCCGATGGGCAGTGAAGATGGAGGTAGTGATGAACGTCCTGTGCATGATGTGACGCTGGATGGATTTTGGATTGACCAAACAGAAGTGACCAATGCTCAATATGCTTTGTGCATTGAGGCGGGAATTTGTAGAGGCTCGGTAAGTGGAGAGGATGATCATCCGGTAGTCAATGTAAACTGGTATGAGGCAGAGGCATATTGTGCATGGGTTGGCGGGAAGTTGCCAACAGAATCACAGTGGGAATATGCGGCGCGTGGGGAAGACGGCCGTATTTATCCATGGGGAGAAAAAACACCTGATTGTGAAATTGCTAACTATAGCGGTTGTGTTGGCGGCGCGTCGCCTGTAGGCAGCTACCCGGATGGTGCAAGTTGGGTGGGCGCATTGGATATGGCCGGCAATGTGCGGGAGTGGGTGAGTGACTGGTATGATAGTGATTATTATGAAAATTCTCCCGCAGAGAATCCTGAAGGGCCGAATAGCGGCAGTTCAAAGGTGGTGCGCGGGGGCGCGTGGTACGATATCGCGTTCAACGTTCGCTCTTCTAACCGCGACAGGGACCAACCCGGGATTCGTAATAGCGACCTGGGGTTCCGTTGCGCGAGCACGCCTTTCTGAGATGCTGGTTGCTGGCATTCTGTTTTCTGTCTTTTTCTGGTTTTCTGTATGTTTAGTAGGGGCCAGGCAATCGGGAAAGGCGTCAGCCCAAAACAGACGGCTTTGTCTCCCGATTGCCTTGCCCGTGTGCCGGCCGACACAATTGTTCATCCAACGCGGGCGCGGCGATTGGTCGGTAAGCGCCCGGTGAAATCAAAACACCATTCCCAATCGCCGCGCCCCTACCAGATTGATTGGTTTACCTCAAAAATTCGGGGCGTTTACACAAGCTTGTTGACGAGGCGCTTGATTTCTGATTCAAAACCTTGGTTGGGGAAAAAGTGCAGATTGTAACGGCCGATTATCACACTGCGGGCGGCGAGGTAGGCATTGAGCAGATCAGCCAGGCGCCGGCGGTTGTCTTGGGGGTCACGGCCGTATGCCACAACCAACAACCCGCGCCGCGCCGCATCATCAGGCGGCAAAAGACGCAGCAAGGTGGGGAGCGTGAAGTCAAGCAGTTGCAAGTATATAGGAAACGGCCGTTCCACATCCCCGCGCGCCAGTAAACGCAAAACGTTCCAATATTTGACCCAAAATTGATTGTCCAGCGCGGTCAATTCCTCGACCGTGATACGCGGCTGTGGGAAGGCAAGTCGTTCGCAGGCGCGCTGGAATTCGGCGCCCCAGCCGCTGTTGTCTTTCAGCAGTCGAATCTGGGCGTCCCAGGGATTGGGCTGCAGCGTCTCCTGGGTTTCAAAGCGGAAATCGACTTTGCTGCCGTTGCTAAAGAGCGTGATGTAGAGAAACGGCCGTACAAACTGCCCATCAAACGCTTTCAACGGCACATAGGGCATGATCTCCTTCACAAATGTTTCACGGTCGCGCCACGCCCAGTCGCGCGCAGTCTCATCAGAATAAACGAGGGCGACATCAATATCGGAAAAATCATCGGCGGTTTGCCGGCCAAACGAGCCTGACAAAAAACAGACCCGAACGGCGGGGTTTGCCAAAACGCGCCGCTGAATACGGCCGATCATTCGTTCTTGTTCAAACATGGGACGATTAGACAAAACAGCCAAATTGGGTCAGCAGCCAGACGCTGGCCACACCCAGGGCCATGCCGGCGAAGACTTGTGCAGGCGTGTGGCGCTTCAGGTACAGGCGCACAATGGCGACCAGGGCCACAAACACAGCGACAATGAGACTGGCTTGCCAGCCATATACCAGAAAAACCAGGAACCAGGCCGCCGTAATGGCGGTGGTATGGAAGCTGATCAGCCAGACGGCGTTGATGATGCCCAGCAAGGCCAGCGTGACCATGTTAAAAATTGCCAGGCATTGCAGCAGTTCAGGCGCCTCAAACAGCTTGAGCAGCCCAAACAAAAGGGCTGAACTCACCACTGCGACCAGATAAGGCAAGTGGCGCTCGGCAGTATTGCTCATGTGCAGTTCTTGAATGCGCCCGGTTTTGAGCAGCCAGAGAACAAACAAAATCGGCGCCAGCGAGACCATAAAACCGTAAACCGCCGCCCACAGCAGCGCCTGCGGTAAAGGCAGCACTTTTAAGGCCATCAACAAGCCGACCACGGCAAAAATAACCGGCGGGCTGACAATATTTGAGAAGAGCCGCGCGGCGCGCACTTTTCCTGTGCGATTGTGTTCATGTTGGTCGAGGGGTGTTTCCATAAGCGGATGATTCCATTCCAAAAGTGGGATGATTATAACCCAAAATGGCAAACATAAAACGCAACCACGCCTACACGTTATCGATGTCTTACGCTGCACTCATCGACAAAAAAGCGCGGGAATAAAAATCCACCGCGCTTTTTTGTCAAAACTACCGGACAACAAGATTATCCGACGATTAGACTAAACTTTTATCAAGTTCCTTCTTCCCAGGAATTGAGGTAACTGATCTGTTCCTCGGTGAGAGCGTCAATCTGGATGCCCATTGATCCCAGCTTGATGCGCGCAATTTCCTGGTCCAGCTCTTGTGGAATGGTGTAGACTTTATTTTCCAGCTTGCCTTTGTTGTCAACCAGGTATTTGGCGGCCATCGCCTGCCCTGCAAAGCTCATGTCCATCACGGCGGCGGGATGGCCTTCGGCGGCGGCGAGATTGATCAGGCGACCTTCACCGAGCAGGTAGAGACGACGGCCGTCTTGCAGTTCATATTCATCTACAAACGGCCGTACGCGCCGCGGCGCGCCTGTTTTGGACATTCCCAGCAGGGCCGGTTTGTTGATTTCGACATCGAAGTGACCGGAATTGGCCATTAAAGCGCCATCTTTCATGACTTCGAAATGGTGTTTATCCAGGACGTGGATATCGCCCGTGGCGCTGACGAAGATGTCGCCAATCGGGCCGCTTCCATCATCGGCATCACGCGGAAGCCGTCCATGACCGCTTCCAGCGCTTTCAGATGGTCAATCTCGGTGACAATGACGTTGGCGCCCAGACCGCGCGCGCGCATGGCGATACCACGGCTGCACCAACCATAACCGGCTACAACGACGTTGCGTCCCGCGATCAGATAATTGGTGGCGCGGATGATGCCGTCCATCGTCGATTGGCCGGTTCCATAGCGGTTATCGAAAAGGTGTTTGGTCAGGGCGTCATTGACGGCCATCATGGGGAATTCGAGGGCGCCGTCATTGGCCATGGCGCGCAGGCGCACGATGCCGGTTGTGGTTTCTTCCGTACCGCCGATGACGTTGCCCTTCACGTCGCGGCGTGTTTTGTGCAGGGTGCTGACCAGGTCCGCGCCGTCATCCATGACGATGTGGGGTTTGTGGTCCAGAACCGCGTTGATATGTTTGAAATAGGTTTCGTTATCTTCGCCTTTGATGGCGTAGACGGGAATTTCGTAGTGGCTCACAAGGGAAGCCGCGACGTCATCCTGCGTGCTGAGCGGGTTGCTGGCGGACAGCACGACATCGGCGCCACCGGCTTGCAAAGCAATCATCAGGTTGGCGGTTTCAGTTGTGACGTGCATGGTACCGGCGATACGGAGGCCAGCAAACGGCCGTTCTGCGGCAAACTGTTCTTTAATGCCATCCAGCACGGCCATTTCCTGGTGCGCCCACTCAATGCGATGCCGGCCTCCTGTGGCCAGATCAATATTTTTAATATCGTAATCCATTCGAATAATCTCCTATTAGTGTAATGATTGTGATTCGGATTTGGTACAGCGGTTTTCTGAACGCGCATACGCTGTCAGCCGCTGGCTTCTACAGGTTTCAGGTAATTCCCAGAAAGTTTTTTGAATTCCTGCAAAACGAAATCTGGGAATTCCTCAAGGAAACCGCGAATTTGTTATGGTATTATTTCAAAATACTTCTCGCGGTTTACCTAAAAGGCGATCCAATGCCCCCTCATCATCAAAATGTTCGCGGTAGCGGGCGACAAATTCAACCGGCGTGAAATTGTGGCTTTGTGTGCCTACCTGTTCCAAAACATATGTTGCCGCTAATGCCCCCATGCGTCCGGCGATGTCCCAGGGCAGCGCCAACTGTAAGCCGCGCATCAGCCCGGCGCGAAAAGCGTCGCCGGCCCCGGTCGGCTCAACAACCTGGTTTGGCGGCACGGCGGGGATAAACCATTTTTGCCCGCCGACTGTTAGTTCAGACCCTTTGGCGCCTTTTGTAACCAAAAGCCCGCCAACTCGATCCAAAATTTCTTGTTCGGACAGCCCGGTGCGGTCTTGAACCAGATGATATTCATATTCATTGAGTGTAAACAAGAAGCAGCCATCTAATCCAATGCGTAAATCCTCACCTGAGAGGCGAATTGTTTGCTGGCTGGGATCATAAATATAGGGGATGTTTAGCGTTTTGCATTCGCGTGCATAAGCGCGCATGGCATCGGGATCGTTGGGTGAAATAATAGTCAAATCAGCATCGGCTGCATATTGGGCAAAGGTCAAATTTTTTGCATAGGTCATCGCGCCGGTATAAAAACTGGCAATCTGGTTGTGATCCTGGTCGGTGTTGACAAAAAATGAAGCGGTGTAATCATCCTCGATTTCGACGATGGCGGAGGTATCAACCCCTTGTTCTTCCAGCCAGATGCGATATTCGGCAAAATCCTGACCGGCCGTGGCCATAACCGTCGGATTACCGCCGAGTAAAGCAATTGTGTAGGCGATGTTGGGGGCGTTTCCTCCGCGCTGGCGTTTCATGGAATCAACCAGGAAGCTCAAGCTGATGTTGTGCAGTTGATCTGCAAGCAACATGTCGGAAAATTTTCCGGGAAATGACATCAGATAATCAAAGGCGATTGAACCGGTTATGACGATTTTCATATACTTTTTCTCTTGAATTCAATTATGCTGCCAGATTTTAATTCAAAGGTTCCAGACAAAATAATAGCGCAGTCTGCCTGATATGGGCAGCGTCACGCATGAAGTTCATTATTTTCTTTGTAAATAAGCGCGTTTTTCGCCGCCAGCACGATGGTTATCCATTAAATCCGAGTACACTAGAATTGAAAATTGGCTCATAAGGCCGCGTTCACGGGGAAGGGTAAGCGTTGTTCATTACGGTCTGGCTTACAAAATCATTTTCATGCGGTATTTTTAACTTGCTGCTGGTCTGGTTTAAGCACCGCTGTGAGGCCCAGCCTGTCGCGCAGCATGGTTATCATGGCGCGCACGCCGTCCCAGCTTTTGATTTTCTTGCCTTCGGCATAGGTTCGCGGATCGTAGGTTATCGGAATTTCGATGATGTCGTAACCGGCGAGTAAAATTTTGTCGGGCAGCTCAAAGTCCAGATTAAAGTCGGTGGTGGTCAGATTAAGGGATTTGACGACGTCGCCGCGCACCATTTTTGTGGCAGTGGCGACATCAGTTAGGTGGCCGCCAAAGAGCAGGTTGGTAACGGCCGTTAAAAAACGCACCCCTAAATAGGCATGGGCATACTCATATTTCACCTGACCGCCTAACACGCGTGAGCCAAAAATCGCTGCGGCGTTGGTTTCGTCCGCCTTTTGACAAAATTTTCTATGTTCGGCCGGATCATATTCCGCATCTGCATCCTGGATAATCATATAATCTCCGGTCATATTTTCGATGCCGGTGCGGATCGACATGCCCTTGCCCATATTGCGTGCCTGAAAAATGATTTCAATTTCAGGATCATCAATTTGCTGCAAAATTTCGCGCGTGCCGTCGGTCGAATAGTTGTCTACGACTAAAATTTCCCGCGTCCACTTATTTCCCAGGTCGACAGCCTGTGTTTGGGTAATGACATCTTCAATTGTAGCGCGTTCATTGTAACAACAAATGATGACGGAAAGTTTTCGCATAATAATAAATGTTGATTGGTCAGGTTGAACTGAGTGCAATTCAGCCTGTAAATCAAAGCTCCTTGAAAAATTTTGCGAACATCTCAATCATATAATCGAGGCGCGCGCGATCCATGCCAGGATAGACGCCGATGAAAAAACCGCCGCGCATGACCGCGTCTGAAATGGGTAAATCTCCGATTACGCGGTGGGGAATATCCCGGTAGCCTGGCTGGCGCAGGATATTGCCGGCAAAAATGAGGCGGGTTTGCACTTTGTGTAATTCTAAAAAGCGAGTTAATTCGTGGCGTAAAAAGGGCGCTTCTTCACGCACATAGAGCGGGAAGGCAAACCAGGATGGATCCGCTTTTGGATGCCAGGTTGGCAGCATTAGAAACTGTTCAAACTCCTGGAAATTTTCGTATAGATAGTTGAAGTTGGCTTTGCGGCTGGCAATAAACGACGGTAATTTTTCCATCTGGGCCAGACCCATCGCAGCCTGCGGATCGGTGATTTTTAAGTTATAGCCAATTTCAGTGTAGAAATAGCGATGATCATAGAAGCCGGGAATGTCGGGCACTTCACGATCAAAGCGGATACCACATTTGCCATTAACCGGATTGTCGTAACCACACCAGCAGTCGCGGCCCCAATCCCGTACGGAGCGGGCGATTTTGGCCAGGCGCGGGCTGTTGGTGTAAACCGCGCCGCCTTCGCCCATGGTGATGTGGTGGGCCGGATAGAAGCTGAGCGTCGCCATCTGGCCGAAGGTGCCGGCAAATTTGCCGTCCCAGGTGGCGCCGAGGGCGTCGCAGGTATCTTCGATTAAGTAGAGGTCATGTTTGTTCACAAATTCCATGACCGCGTCCATGTTAGCCGGATTGCCTAAGGTGTGGGCAAAAATCAGGCCGCGTGTACGCGGTGATAGCGCCGCTTCTAACTGGTTAACATCGAGGTTGTAATCACCCAGACAACTGTCGATAAATACCGGCGCCAGACCATTTTGCAGGATTGGATTGACCGTTGTCGGAAAGCTGACGGCGGGGGCGATGATTTCGTCGCCCGGCTGCAGCGGGTTGGGGAGCCGGTTGGAAGTTAACGTGGTCATGGCGACAAGATTGGCCGACGAGCCGGAGTTCACCGGAATAATTTCGCGCACGCCTAAAAAACGCCCCAGTTCTTGTTCAAATTTTTCCGCATAAGGACCGGCGGTCAACCAGAAATCGAGTACGGAGCTGACCATGTTTTGCATTTCGCGCTCGTCGAATATTCGACCAGCATAATTGATCCGGGTTTCACCAGGGGTAAACGGCCGTTCCTTATGAACTTTGTGGTAATAATCAGCAACTTGTGCCAGGATGGAGCTACGCAGCTCTTCAATATCATTCATGCAGTGCTCTGTCAGGGTAAATTTATAACCGTCTGCAGATTGTTGTCGCGCGGACGGTAAAAACCGATCCGGGATTATAGCACACCGAAATGGTTCTCCAAGTGGTGATTATGTGTGCTTAAGTGTCGTGGGGCGATCGTAGGAGTTCTGTTGCAAATAATACCAGCGTCAGGTAACCTCCGTCATCTCTTAATCAGACAAGAAAGGCGGATACATGGACGCACTGCCAAGAACCGTTTGGTAGACGACAATGGCGACCAGTTTGCTCTGAAGGAGCCGATTTATTTGGTCTCCAATATGACTTTGACCGAGGAAGCCTGCTACTGGTATGGGAAACGGTTTCGGATTGAAACCTTCTTTTCCGACCAGAAAAATCGTGGCTTCCATCTGCAAAAGAACCACATTGCTGACCCAGAGCGAATGTCCCGTTTGCTGCTGGCTGCTTGTCTGGCTTACATTTGGGTTATTTATTTGGGCGTGATAGCCAAACGAGACCAGTGGGTCGTCATCATCCATCGAACAGACCGTTGTGATGTGAATCACCCAGTCCTTCCCTGTTGACCTCCGGTAGCCCACGAAAATTATTATTCCCAAAGCGGCAGCCGGTGGACGGCAATTCGTGAGCATTGTCAGGGATCAAAGAATGACAAAATACACTGGCGCAATGACAAGTGTAGGTTTACGCTACCAGCATGATTCCCCAAGTCTACGACCTATCCAGGGAGCGTCAATGATGAAACGACGAGAATTTTGCCGTCAATTTGCGCTGGTTGGAGGCGCCATCGTGCTGGCGCCGCTCATCAATGGCTGTGCACCCGATGTCGATCCAACGGCGACGAGTAATAGCCAGGCGCCTACGACAGCCCTGCCAACGGTCGCGAGCACTCCCTATCCGACTCAGCAGCCACAGCCAACTGCGACAACCGCTGATCCAACCCAACCCCTGCGCCAGCCTGCTGAAAGCTTCCCAAATGATTCCCCTCAACCAGCGCCTACAACCGAGGCGTCTGTGGCCACAATTGCGCTGGTCAAAACAACCGATCGGGCTCTGGGTGTACGACGAGCGATACAACTCATGGGTCTGAATCCTGTTCGTGGCAATCGCGTGCTGCTAAAGCCAAACTATAACAGTGCAGAAGCAGCGCCGGCATCCACCCATCCTGACATTTTGCGATCTCTGGTCATGGAAATGAATGAAATGGGGGCCCGCTCTATTACCGTCGGCGAACGTAGCGGCATGGGCGACACGCGTGCTGTCTTAACGCAAGCGGGTGTGTTTAACCTTGCCGATGAGCTGGGCTTTGACACTGTGGTCTTCGATGAATTAGATGAGGAAGCGTGGATCGTACAACAGTCAGACGAGTTTCACTGGGAGTCAGGATTTGCAGTACCCAGGATTCTGCTCGATAGCGAATGCGTGGTGCAGACCTGCAATCTCAAAACGCACAGATACGGCGGTCACTTTACGCTATCGTTGAAGAACTCTGTGGGTTTTGTCGCCCGGTCGGTTAGCGCGGGCAGCCACAACTATATGGAGGAACTTCACAGTTCCCCTTACCAGAGGCAACTAATCGCCGAGATTAACGCTGCCTACACGCCTGCGCTCATTGTCATGGATGGCGTCGATGCCTTTGTGGATGGTGGGCCGGCTGCCGGTAAGAGGGTCAACCCTTCAGTGGTGATTGCCGGAACCGATCCGGTGGCTATGGATGCCGTGGGGGTGGCCATATTGCGACTATTCGGCACGACGCCGCAAGTTAGCCGGGGCAAGCTCTTTGAGCAGGAGCAGATCGCGCGAGCAGTGGAGCTGGGACTGGGTATAGATTCGCCTGAGCGGATCAGAATAGTGACCGGCGATTCCGAGAGCGAGGCGTACGCCAACTTGATCAGCCAATTCCTTTCGTGATCGTTGGTAGCAGAATGTTTTTTCGACAGAAATGTTACGCTACAGCCCTTTAGGTAAACCACAGAAAGTTATATAAAAACAAAAGCCTTGGCAAGCTGTGGTTTCCTCGAGGAATTCACAAAAACTTCCGCTGCTCTTTATTCAAAAAGTTTTTGTGAATTACCAAATGAAGATGCAAAACGAGGTATACATATCATGACCACAAAAATAGCCACAATTGATTTCCACGTCACCTCTGAATGCAACCAATCCTGTCCTTACTGCTGGGGGCCGCAAGACTTCGAGCATCCGGTACAAACCGGGACTGCACTGCGCATCATTGAACGCGTGCAGGCGGTCGGCGCTGCACGCATTGTTTTCACCGGCGGCGACCCGTTGCAGCGCGCCGACATTGGTGTGCTAATCCGCCATGCCAAAGAGATCGGGCTGGAAGTGGCCCTCTCCACCACCGGCGATGAGCTGACCGCGGCATTTTTGGATGAATACGGCCGTTATATCGACCTGATCTCCTTGCCGCTGGATGGTCCTGACAGAAGAGGTCAACGCCCGTACCAAAGAAAAGGGGCATTTCGCCGCCATCATGCGCGCCTTAGCGTGGCTGCGTGAACATCCAGAAATAGATGTCAAGTTATGCACGCCCATCACCCGCCATAACTTGGAGCATGTGTCGGCCATTGTCGAACTGGCCGAAAACTATGCCCAGACCACCAAAGCGCGCGTCTTCTACAACATCTTCCAGGCATTTCCGCGAGCCATGTTCCCGGTAGAATGGGATAAACTGCTGGTCACGGACGAGGAGTTTGGCGCTTTGACGCGTCAACTGGCCGATCGGAGGTGCATTCGCCTGAATTTTCTCAGCCACGAAACCCTCGATCGGCTCTACGTGATGATCTTCCCCGATGGCAGCCTGGTCATTCCCAGCGGGCCGGATTATTTGACTTACGGGTCATTTTTGGCAGTGGAAGACCTTAGCGCCGTGCTGGCTGCCAGCCGGTTCGATTCAGTCAAACATTTAAATCATTCCCATGGGTGGCAAAAAATTAGGCGGAACGAGGAGAAAGTTTTATAAAGGAGCCTATCCCATTTCGGGGGCAAAGAATATAGAATATTCTCGGGTTGCTTCAACCTGACCCTGAATTTGTCTATCTTTTTTGTCCACTTTTCCGGGGGAACTCCATTAATAATAGTCACTTTAGATCAAGCGGGATCGCGCTGACGCGCGAAGGCCTGCTCCGCTACCGCTGCGCAGGCAAGAACAGCGCTCAGCGGTCGTGAGATGGGCGGCGAACCACGACCCGAAACCCGAGGTTGGCGTAGCGGTAAGCCGGGTGATGGTAGAAACGGTACGACGCGCGCGCGAGGTCAGGATCGTCGTCCCACGACCCGCCGCGCAAGGTACGCCGGGCTGTGGCGTTTTCCATGTCTTCCCGGCCATCGTTGGCTGCATAAGGGTAGCTAAATGCGGGCTGCTGCGAAAGATTCTCCCCAAATCGTTGTTGTCCACTCCCACACATTGCCGCTTAAGTCCGCAATGCCTTGCGGCGTTAAACCGCCCGGGAATACCCCCACGGGGGTTGTGCGGCGGATATGGGTCTCAAAGGTATTGCAGGCGGCGCGTCAAAATCCGGCCCATAGGCGTACTGCCGGCTCTCAAAGCCGCGCGCCGCCGCTTCCCATTCCACTTCGCTGGGCAGCCGGTAAGCCTGTCCCGTTTGGGCCGACAGCCAGGCGCAGTAAGCGCGCGCCTCAAACCAGCTCACGCCGACGACAGGCTGCGCCGGGTGATTAAAGCGGCTGTCATCCCAATAATGCCGGTTGGCGCGGTACTTCGCCTGCCGGATACCATTCATCATACTGCTTTTCCAGCTCCTCCACAGAGGCATGTTTGAGCCACAACCAAGACTCTATCTGCTCGGGAGAAACATTCTGACCGCGTATCACATCGTCAGAAAAGTCTTGCAGATAGGCTTGCATATCACGGGCACCTTGTTTCGGACCTTCATTGCCTCCTTCACCGCGCCGCCACGCTTGGGCCGCTTCCGTCTGCCACCAGCGCTCATCCTCATACCCGCCTGCCTGCATAAACAGCGCGTACTCGGCGTTGGTTACCGCAAAGACGCCCATCTCAAAGGCCGCAATCTCCACCGGGTGCGCCGGTTTTTCACCTCGTACTGGCTTGCATCGTCGCCAATGGTGTACGTCCCGGCCGGAATCGAGGCCGGCGGCGGCAGCAAATAGTCGCCGTGCGGGCCGCTGCGGCGCTCAAAGCGCGGGTCGCCCAGTTCGCCCAGCGCCTCCGCCGCCGCAATGCGCGCCCGCAAATCCGCCTGCGGGTCGCCAATGCGCACCAGCAAATCCCTTTGCAGCCTTTCAACCAGCACCGCGGGCACAGCCACATCCGGACCGGCCGCACAGCGCGCCGCCAGCGGCAGGTTGACCGGCATCAAGTAGCGCACAAACTGGGCCGCATCCGGCGCCATCGCCGCCGCCAAAATGGTGGTTTCCTCCCAGCCGGTCGCCGGCAGCGCCGGCAGCGGGTCGCTGACCTCAAGCGCCGGCCAGCGTCTCCGCCAGCGAGGGTATGACTGTGTCGGCGCGCCAGGCAGCTTCCACGCGCTTTGGCTCAGGCGTGCGCGCCAGCACGCGCGCCGCAAAATATTCCTGCACCAGTTGGTGGAAAAATAAGACCTCGCGCTTTGCCAGGTCCTTGTCAAGCACGTTGAGCCGGATCCCGGCGGCAATGATGTCGGCCGGCAGGTCGCTCGCCTCAGGCTGCGCCAGCAGTTGGCGCGCGGTACGCTCCAGCACGCGCACCTGCCCCGCCTCGCCCGCTTCGCGCTCATCCTGCATCCCGTAAGCCAGTGATTCCAGCCGGGGAATGAGTATCCCTTCCGCCGGCAGATCATAGGGCACAGGCCACTCCTGCTGGATCACCTGCTGCACATCATCCTCGCTCAGCAGCCGGTCGGGCGTGAACAAACGGCCGCCGCGCTCAACCACTTCCCGGTGCAGCGCGCGGCGCACAAACCCGGTCAACAATCCCGCCTGCCCCTGCGGCATCTCGCCCGTCACGCGCACCTGGTCGACCAGCAGCCGCAGGAAAAAGGGGCTGGCAAACAAAGCCAACTGCTGGACATCCCGGCGTAATGTCTCCCAAATGGGTACGGCATCATCCGCCAGGTGCAGCCGCAGAAATTCTTCAATTTGCGCCGGCGCAAGCGGCTCCACGCGCACCTGCGGTACCGGCAGCGCTTCGCTGCTCAACGAGGCGCTGTAGTCCAGACTGCGGCAGCTAAAGACAAAGGTATTGCCGCTGTGCCGGTTCTGTTGTAAGAACGCCTGCCAGCGCCCAATGCGCGCCCGGTAGTCGTCCCTGTCCCGGTGCGGCATTTCGTTGAGGCCGTCGAGCAAAAGCAGCAGCCGGCCGCTGCGGAACAGCGTCTCAAAATCGGCGATGGCCGGATGCCGCAGGCGCCACTCCTGCGCCAGCCATTCATACGGCGGCGGCGCTGGTTCGCCCGGCTGAGCGCCGCGATAGCCGTTGAGCGATACGAAGAAGGGTATTGGCCCCGCCGCCCTTCCCTGCCGGATTGTTTCCAGGGCAGCCCACGCTTTTTCCAACTGCAAGCGGCGCAGCAGCGTCGTTTTGCCGCTGCCCGGCCGTCCTAATAACACCACCGCCCGCTGCTCAATTTCATCCAGCAGGGTTGCCAAGCTTTCATAGCGGCCGCGCTGCGGGTCCTGCACAAAACGGATTCCCTGCGCTTCCTGCCCCTGGTCTATTAGCAAAGTCAACTGCACAAAGCGGCTGTCAAGCTGGTAGCGTGAGTCCGCCAGCTCCGCAACGGCCTGCTGGTGATAGCGCCGCAGGGCATCCTCACCGGCGGTTGTGGTCAGGTCGCCGGCGGCGGCGGCGATGCGCGCGCTCAAGGCGGCCACGTACTGCTCGCCGGCCGCCCCGATGATGAGCGCTTGCAGCACCTGCTGCAGATAGTCGCCCGGCAGGCGGCGCACCAGGTGGTTGCAGAAAACGTAGGGGCTGCCGTTCCAATCGATCTTGTGCGACATCAGGCCACCCGTGCAGCTGTGGCGCAATCAGGTCGATGCGGCTTTCGGCCAGCATGATTTCGCGCTGCGCGGCGCATAGATTCACAATCTCTTCGTGTAACTCAGGCGGTAGTTGGGGCATGGTTTTTACTCAAATATTGATCACTGCTTCTGAATGCTTGTCATTGGCCGGTCGGTTTGCAATCGGCATCTATTGTATCCGCAGTTTCTGATAAATCTCGGGGGCATTGGCGCGCAGATCGGCGAGCACGGCAATCATGCTGCTGCCGGCGTTGCGCAAATAGCGTCGGCTGCTGTCCGGCTCCAGCAGGTCGCCCCCGCTGTGGTGGATACCTACCACCACAAAATTGTTGTCAAATACCGGCGAGCCGGACGAGCCCGGCTCGGTGGTGGTCAGGTATTGGATGTCGCGCGCGTTGGCAAAGGCCACAAAGTTATTCTGCATGGAAATCTTTTTGTAGTGACCGCCCGGGTGCTGGATGATATTGACGCGCTCGTCCCGCTGCACGCGTTTGGATGCGAGCGTCAGCGGTTCCACGCCTGGCAGGCGTTTCTTCGATTTCTACCACCGTGAAGTCGAGGTCGGGGTTGGTGTAAAACAGGCCGTCCGGCAGGGCGCGCGTTGTCTGCACCTCCGCCGGCTGCAGCTGGCCGGTCGAGCTGGTAGTTGAAGGTAAACATGGACTGGATAGCAGCCTCCGGGCTGCCAATGACATGGTTGTTGGTCATCACCAGGTTGGCGCCGGCCAGAAACCCGGAACCCAGGCTGCCGGCGGTGCGGATGCGCACCACGGCTTTGGCGGCTTCCAGGCCCAGCTCCAGCATACGAATGTCGCGCAGGGTGTTTTCGCCGATGACTTTTTCCTGCACTTCTTGCGGCCGTTCGCGGCCGCGCCAGTCGTCGACGCCGCGCGTGGAGGCCGGCGCGCCGCTGAGCGGGTAGCGGTCGAAGAGGGCGCGCAGGAAGTCGGCGTCGGCGCCCGCGCCGATGTAGCTCAGGAGCTTGTTGATCAGCACGCCCAGCGTTTCCTGACCCGGCTCATCCTGGCCGAACTGGGTCAGGCGCGTGATCACGCGTACGGCCACGCCGCGCGGCGTCCCGCTCAGGTTCAGCAGGCTCAGCACGTCCGTTTTGCGCGGCGAGCCGGCAAAAACATCGTCGAGAAAGTCGATGCGCGTCGTTTCCGAGCGGAATTCCGGCATTGCGGCCAGGATACCCACCAGGCGGTCGAAATCTGTGCGGTTAAGATTAATGCCGGTTGGCGCTCCGGAAGCGGCGGCGGGAGGCGGCGCGCCGGCAGGCGGCTGCGGCCAGGCAATATTTGGGCGTTCTATAGCAACGGCGATCTGCAGCTCGTCCAGCCGGTTGCGCCGCTCCAGGTGCAGCGCCAGCTCTCTGGCCTTGTTCTCTTTGCCCTGCGCCGGCAGGCTGTCGTAATCTACGCCCAGCTTGAAACACAGCGTCCTGAGATCTTCGGCGTCAAAGTGCCGCACGAGCAGCCGCTGGATTTCTGCCAGATATGCGGTTTGATTGGCCATCTATTGTTTTACCTCTTGAAGGGCGATTTTTTTAATCGCCCAGGGAACGATTTGCAAAATCGTTCTACAGTTTGTCAAGCTAACTTGAACCATGCCCAAATGCTAAAGCGGGTGCTGGTGAAACAGGTGCGCGCGCAGTCCCCAGGTATCACCGTAACGCACATGGTTAATCCAGCCCTGTACGCTGGCGTCCAGTTCCGCAAATGAAATCCTGTTTTGGCGAAAAAGCGTAATATTCCGCGCCAGGCGCCGCCGAAAGTGCACCACGTTGCGCCGCTTCAGTTGGCGCTGAGTCGGGTAAACCACAAATCCCAACCAGGGAATCCCGTTCGAGACCGGCACAACCTGCGCTTTGAGTTCATGGATCTTCAGCCGCAGGCCGGCCAGATACTCAACAATCTGTTCCTTCCAGCTCCAAAGCTGCCGCTTGTTGTCCCCAAACAGGGCCATATCGTCGACATAGCGCAGATAGGCGGGGCAGCCCAGTTGGCGCGTCACAAACCAGTCGAAGGGATTGAGATAGCAATTACTCCAAAACTGGCTGGTGAGGTTGCCGATCGGGAGCCCTCTGGGTCGCAGACCGTCGAGCAGCCAATCACCGCGAAAATAAACCAGGTTGTATTCATCGGCCAGCACGCCCTCGCCACTGGCAAGAATCACGTCAATTAGCCGGCGCACCTGGTCATCACGGACCACACGAAACAATTCTCTTTTCAGGATCGCATGGTCAAGCGAGGGAAAATGCTGCACAATATCCAGGCGCAGCGCGTAACGGTAGCGGCAGGCGTAGCGCTGCAGCTGATCCACCGCCCGGTGCGTCCCCTTGCCAACCCGGTTTGCATAGCTGTGGGGATGGAAGCGCACTTCAAACAAGGGTTCGATGATATTACACAGGGCATGATGCACGACGCGATCGCCGAATGGCGCGGCGCTGATCTTGCGGCGTTTAGGTTCATGGATAAAAAAATGTCGGTAAGCGCCGGGCCGGTAGGCGCCGGAAATCAGCTCATCCTGTAAAACCAGGAGGCGATCGGCAATCTGAAACTCAAAAGCCGCCGCAGCCGGCCGCCCGCGTTTCCCCCGCGCCGCTTTGTGATACGCTAACAGCAAATTATCCCAGGCAACAACACGAGGAAATAATATGTCATCAGAAATGGTCATCTTCACCCGCACCTATGATTTGTTGAAATGGCTGCTGCCTAAGTCAGAAAGCTTCCCAAAGCTTTATCGCAGCACGGTGACCCACCGCCTCATGAGCGCCGCGCTTGACTTTCAGGAAGCCTTGTTTGACGCCCACAGCAGTGATGGAAAAATTCGCCTGCGCCACCTGCGTCAGGCCGACAGCCATCTCAACAAAGCCCGCCTTTACCTGCGCCTGGCGCACGAGTGGGGCTGGCTTTCGTTAGGCCAATACCAACACGTCAGCCGTTTAGTCGCCGAAATTGGCCGGCTGCTGGGCGGCTGGATAAAACAAACGACGAATATGTAAAACAACTCGCACAAGCGCCGCTTAATGGAGCGGGCGCGGCGGGAACACGTCCAGGCCGCGCCCAAATTTTAATATAGGTCTGACACCGGCAGCGCTCCAATACTGCCGTTGGACGGCGCGGACGCCGTTGGACGGCGCGGACGCCATTGTGTGCAGACGGGACAAGCCTGCGCCATCTCTTCTCTTTCCCAGGCCGCGTCCTGCAAACGAGCCCCTGAGGGCGCTGTGGTCGGCAGGCATTTACTGGAAGCGTACTGCCTATGGTGGGACAGCCACCTGGTTCCTGATCCAGCAGCCGGCTATCGCAGCCGGAGAGTCCGGGAACCCTGAGAAAGGGGAACGCCCTTAAATTGGAAAAGCAAAAGATGTGCGGCGAACCACGACCCGAAACCCGTTGTTGTTGTTGCGGTTTGCCGGGTGATTGTTGTTACGGTTCGACGCGCGCGCGTTGTTCTGGTTGTTGTTCCACGACCCGCCGCGCAAGTCATCAGGTTGCCCCAGGTACGCCGAGGCGCACTTGCAGCATAGTATAGCAGAAAATTAGCGAGATCGCGCTGACGCGCGAAGGCCTGCTCCGCTACCGCTGCGCAGGCAAGAACAGCGCTCAGCGATCGTGAGATGGGCGGCGAACCACGACCCGAAACCCGAGTCGTAGTGGCGGTACGCCGGGTGATCGAGGTCACGGCACGACGCGCGCGCGAGGTCAGGATCGTACGCCCACGACCCGCCGCGCAAGGGACGCCTGCTGCTGTCCACCGCCATCGTATCTGCGCTGTCCGGGTCCTCATATTTGTTGCGACACCATTCCCACACGTTGCCGCTTAAATCGTACAGGTCTAACGCAGGATTACGGCCGTTTGGATATATACCAACGGCCGTTGTCTGGCCCAGACCACTCTCATTTGTATTGGCTTTGCTCTTGTCAAAGTCATTGCCCCAGGGATAGAAACGGCCGTCGGGATAACGCGCCGCCGCTTCCCACTCATACTCATGGGGCAGATCTATTTCTTCGCCCAACTTGTCGCCCAGCCAGCGGCAAAAGGCGATTGCTTGATACCAGCTCACCCTTTCGCGCGGGTGGTTCCAGAATTTGAAATCCTGCTCGCTAAGTTCGCGCAGCCGGTATACTGTGCCATAGGCTTCCTCTTCCGCAGGCATTCCCTGCCACCAGCGCGGGTCGGCAAAGTCGGCCGCCTCGACAAAACATTGGAACTGGGCATAGGTCACGGGATAACGCGCCAGTTGGTATGGGTGGTCAATGACCACCTGCTTTTTTTCAAAGCTTCTATAAGCATCCTTATCCCCACCAAGTGTGTATCTGCCGGCGGGCACTTTCTTGCCCCAGACAATGTCGGGTATGCTGACGCCATCCCGCACCACGGTAGCGACGCCGCGCCGCTTGTCCAGGGGCGTTCCATCCGCCAGCGTGACCAGCCCGAGCGCCCGCCCAACCGCCGCCCGCGCCTGCGGGCTGGGATCGCGCTGCAGATCGGCCAGGCGCGGCAGCCACAGGTCGCGCAGGCGCTCTTTGGTCGTTTCCGGCGTGTGGGCGCCGCTCTCCACAAAACAGCGCGCCGCCACTTCCGGGTTGGCCGCGCCCACCCAATCCAGCACCGGCGTGCAGTCATCGCTGTACAGCCCGGCCAGCAGAATCGTGGCCTCTTCCCAGTTCGTCGGCGCCCACCAATTATCCGGCAGCCAGATTTCCTCGGCTGGCAGCTTTTGTGTTTTATCACCGCCAAAGAAACGCTCGCGCATCGCCCGCGCCACAAAATACTCCTGCAGCAGCTGGTGGGCAAAGCGCACCTCATCCCCCAGCGTCAGCAGATTGGCGCTGGCCGCCTGGTAGCGCTGGTACTCGTTCAGATAGTACGCCACAGTCGCCGGCGGCAAGGCGGTCAAAGCCTCTGCGGCCTCTTCAGCGCGTGGACGCTGCTGCTGCATCGCATAGGCCAGCGCGGTCAGATTGTTTAACAGGACGATGCCCTCCAACCGCTTGACTACGCTGTTGGTCTGCTTATCCAGCTCAAAGAGGCGCTCGCGCACCAGCAGCGTTTCCACGAAGGCGTCGAACAGCTCGCCACGATTGGCCGGCAGTGAACGGCCGTAGGCGCGGTACACATCCACCAGCATGTAGAGCATGTAGGGGTTGCGCGCCAGCATCAGCAGGCTGGCGGGATGGTTGCGTTCGCGCAACCAGCGTAATCTCCAATCCACCACCATTCCAGCCCTCCGGCAGCGTTTCGGCCAGCCAGAACGTATTAAAAGGCGCGGTCAGTTTCTCACCCACCTCATTTAGCGAACCACTCGTATGCTCTGCCGGGCCTCCTCCCCCGCCAGCTTCCAGAAGAGGTCATCGCCCGCATCACTCCCGTAGTCGCGGTCCAGATAGTTGTGGACAAATTCGTATATCCGCAGCGGGTCCAGCGGCGCCACCGTCACGCGATCCAGCGCCAGCGCGCGCTCGGCGGGGTAATCCTGCTCGCGGCAGCTCACAACGGCCATCACCTCGGGGACGCGCGCCAAAAAGCGGTCGACCTGGGCAACCTTCTTTGCCTGCTGCCCGGCCGGGATTTCGTTCAGGCCGTCCAGCAGCAGGACGCCGCGTCCGTTCGCCAGGCGCTGATCCAATCCCGCGCCCAACTCAGCCACGCTGCGGCGCAGAAAGTCGGCCAGCGGCTCGGCGGCGTCGGTCCACAGGCCCAGGCGCACCATCAGCGGCACGGGCGCGCTGCGGTCAAGCAGGGCGGTATCAATCAGATCCGCCGCCAGCTTGTAGAGCGTGGTTGTTTTGCCCGCGCCCGGCTCGCCCAGCAGCACCGCGCGGCGAATAGCTTGTAACTCCGGGACGGCGTCCTCAAAGCGGCGCACTTCCGTGGGCGTTTCCATGCCCTGACGCCAGCGCGCATGAATTAGCTCCTGGCGCGCCACCACCGACGGAACCAGCAGCTTATCCCCCCGCGTGCGCCGAAACTGGGACTCCCCGCTCAACTGCGTATACTGGGCCACATGCCGCAGCTCGGCCATTTTGAGGCGGTCCATGTAGATCAGCTCGTCCGCTCTTTGCAGCAGCGCGGGAGACAAAGAGGCCCAGGCTGTCTGGGCCACGATCGACGGCGGCGCCGGCAAATAACGCAGCAGCGCCTGGAGGCTGTTTTCGCCGGCTGCATTAAGGTCAATCTGCGGCAGCTTGGAGGGCAAAAAAGCGGGCAGGCGCCCATCCGGCAGCAGCACAGGCACAATCCGCTTGCGCTTGTCGAGCGCCGCCAGCAGCTCCACCTGCACCCAGCGGTCTTGCCAGGTTTCGGCGCCGGCCAGCAGCACAACGGCATAGGCGTTGCTTAAACCTGCGGCCGTCGCCGCCAGCCAGGCGTCGCTGCCTTTTTCCGGGTGGCGCTCTAGCTGGCAGGCGTGGCCGTAGCGCGCCAGCTCAGCCGCCAGCCGGCGCGCCCGCTCTGTTTCTTCAGCCGCGCAGCTGATAA
This sequence comes from uncultured Chloroflexia bacterium, assembly GCA_963701435.1. GTDB lineage: Bacteria > Chloroflexota > Anaerolineae > Promineifilales > Promineifilaceae > JAACFF01. The sequence continues at coordinate 469,563 of CAVPAL010000017.1, forward strand.
AAAGGGTCGGTCTATGTGGCGCAGATGGGGAAGCGTCGAGCGGCTGCAGCACGGGGTCTGCCGGCGCCTGCTGCGCGGCGCAGTAGGCGGGAAGCGCCAGCAGCAGGCGCTCAATGTGGGCCTGTGTCCCATAGCGGCTTTGCAGCTTGACGAGCAGCGTTTCCAGCAGCAGGTAGCAGCCGCGCCTGGTGAGTACGTCTATACAGTGAAGGGCAAAGTCATGGCTGGGGAGATCGACATCAATTTCTTTGTAGAACCAGTTCCCGGTTGTCAGGAAGGCATCGAGTACCAGACCCTTGCGGTCCTCAACAGACCACGCCTGCGGTATTATCAATTCAACAATTTGGTCAACAAAGGCGCGTTGCAGTGACGAATCCATAGCACGGCTCTCTCGCTTCGGCATGAACGGAAAAATGTCTCAAGTAGATTTTAGCCGCACACCGCACAGATGCAAAATGAGCCAGGCGTCACAAGGCCAATCAAGCCTCCTCCAGATAGTCAAGATGGGTCATTACGTATGCCAATGTTTTTACTTCAAAATAACTTTCCTTCTCACCCAACTGCATTTTTCTAAAATGATGCCAGCAATTCCGTTGGGGTAATTTTGTCGAAAACCTTGATATATGTCGTTTTTAAACTGGCATTGTAATAATAAGCACTGTTCGAACTGTTAGCCAGAGCTTCTGCAGAAGAACTATCATTCCCCGCGTTAATTAACGGCAAATCGCTTCCATTCATCTTGACAAACGCTGGCGGATTGGTTCCCAATAAGCTCACGTAATAAAAATCAGCCTGAGGCTTATAATTATCAACCAGTCGCTCAATCACAATTTTCTGTCCTGAAATGTCCGGCTGCCCCGTGTGGCTTACTTTGGTCAGGCGATATTCATTCTGTTTCTCAGCGGCCGTGCTAACCATATCATCTTGATAACAAATGTAAGTGCTGTCCGCGCCTGGATAAATACTATATGTGATAGGATTGACTTTGCCTTCTGCTTCCAACTGACCAACATATTGCTCTAGCTCGCGCACCGGAATAATAGCGCCCTCACGTACATACATCGGCACAATGTCAAGGGGAGCATACCAATTTTGTACTGTTCCACCGGGTGTTGGTGCGCCAAGTGGTGCTTTATTGTCAGTATAGGCATACCATTCATAACCGGCCGGCAAATAAACCTCGCGTTGAGTTGCACCGGGCGTAATGACAGGTGCAACCAGTAAATCACGCCCCACAAAAAACTGATCATCTAAATGATTGTAAACATCCATATCCGTTGGATCGTTAACAAATAAAGCGCGGGCAACGGGCAGGCCAGATTGTGTATTTTCATACACCATATCGTAAAATAACTGAAGCAGTTTGTAGCGGATTTCGATGTACTTACGGCACGCAGCTTGTGTAAAAGCATCATACCGGTACGGTTCCTGGTATGCCTTGGTGTACCCATCATAATGATTGCGAAACCAGGGTAAAAAGGCCCCCATCGTAATCCAACGCGCCAGCATTTCCGCTCCTGGTTGACCACCTTCAACCACCCCTGGGCTTTTAACCGTGCCGGAATATTGTCCAGGCGCAAAGCCGCCAATGTCACAACCAGACATCGGCAAGCCACTTAGCCCAAAATTAAGCACTTCGGGAATATTGATTTGCAAAAAGTCCCACGTTGAGGCGGAATCACCGGTCCAAATAGCAGCGTAACGGTGAACACCCGCAAACCCACCCCGGCCAATGATAAAATTGCGTTTGTCTTTGTTGTAATGATCGTCAGGCAACCCTTCTCGAATCTTCGTCAGACCTTCATAAGTTGATTTAATCAAGTTAAGGGCGAATACATTATGGATTTCCGCATTGGCTTTGTACTGGTCATCAAAATCATACATCATGATGTCCAATGGCAATGTCTTGTACTCAGCCTCTGCACTCGCACTTTTAACCACAGCCGGGCAGGTCATATCCTGCCAAATCATGTCTAAACCCTGGGTTAATAAATACGTGTACTGTTCACCCCACCACTCTTGTACTTTAGGATCACCTATGTTTGGATAATAGCCATATGTTCCCAAAGCCTGTTGGCAATTGGGGTGAAAAGGCGCACCGGGATACTGATATGGATTAAAGCCTGTATTGCAGCCATAGTTTTCATTCGCCACATAGAACTCGGAGTCAGGCGGGTTATAGTTGCGGGTGTTATAAATAAATGCGCCTGTGCCATCACTTGTCTTGAGCGCCTTTCCGGTGTCGAGCGTCTCATATTTTGTTTTGTTGCCGTTTTCATCAAGCGGCTGAATGGTAATAATGCCGGTAATATTGGTGCTGCATTTGAACCCCTGCTTGTGCAATCTGGCAAACATTTCGTTAACTTTCGGAAACTTTATCTCGCTGTTGGTAAAAGTGCGGTAATTATTCTGAAAGTCAACATCGATATGCAGCCCGTCAATAGGAATTTGCGCCGCTCGATAGCTATCGGCCGCCTCTTGTAACCGGTTTTGGTCATAGTAGCCATAACAGCCTTGATGATAACCAAGCGCGTACATGGGGGGCATCGCTGATGGTCCAGTCAATGTTTTATATTGGCTGATAACATCGGGTACATCATCACCCGCCATAAAATAATAATCCATCTCATTGTACAAACCACCGAAATAATATTTCCCATACATTTCCGAATAGTCACTGGCGCCAAGATTGAAATAAGTCTGTCCAGGATTATCCAGAAACAGCGCATAGCTGTATGCTGTCCCATTTGCAGGTTTGGGATTCGTAGCAATCATCACCGGCATTGAATTATAAAGTGGTTCGGATGAATTGAGTGGCCCCGGATCGTTATTGGGGGGAATTACCGGCATTACGATGCCATCATCTAAATTGCCCGACTCGTTATTTGACCCCGCATATTTATAGTTATCATAGTTAAAAAAGGTCAGGGTGTGGTTATTCATGATGGTATTTTTCCCGGCCTTCTCCCCAAAGCCAAAATAAAATTCATTGGCAGGATTCTTTTTGAAATTAGCAGTCACTGATTGGCCGGGAATGTATACCAAATTGTATTGATACGTATCTTCATTGATGAGTTGGCCGTTACGATAAACGGCGATGCCATACGGTTGCAGCCCAATTTTCAGCTGAATGTAACCCAGATCGATCTCAAGGATCTGATCGGTTTTGTTGATGCTTTTAGGCTTATAATTGCTGCCGCCCAGGGTACGGTTTACAACCGCATATGAGTTTTCTGAGCTGTAATCAGTAGTGGGGTCAGGATTAAAACGCACGCGAAAAGCACGTGGCGACATCAAGTAAAGTTTAACCTTAACATCATTGTTGGTCGCAGGGAGCAACCATTCTGTCTGATTTTTGTTTAGGGATTCAATCTGATTTGGGTCGATATTACCAACTGGGGTCCATTGCCCCAAATTTGGGGTGAACTCAGCAACGGTTGCGTAATTAAATTTTGACATATTGCACTTCCTTTTTTGGGTTTCTGGTGGGAATATTTGTTATTCGTTCACACACGGTTCATTTTGACGGGCTTTCATTTGCAAAAGCCAACTGAAATGGGCGTTTCCAGTCTGACCGAAGTTGCTGTTTTCACCATAAAATGGGATTTTACAGCCGTTGCTGTCTCGCATGAGTTCACCAGATGCATTTACTTTAAAGCCAATTACAGCACCGGCCGAATAATGACACCCGACACAGCTTTCGGTGTAAAAAACTGTTCCATTTGGATCTTGGACGGCATTGCCGGAAGTGGCAGGTAAACGATCATCACGTTCGGGACCACCAGGAACCTGATTCCCTTGTTGAAAGAAACTCTCCATGGTCATGTTCGTTAAAAGCACCGGCACCATTTTCCCAGGGGTTTTATAAACAAGACTTTCCGGGCTGGATGTTTCACCACTGGGATGTGCACCGGGATAATGGATCACGCCGCCAGGGAAGGCAGGCAAGGCAGGGTTAATCGGCCACTGCGTACCAATCAACTCGTAATATTGGAAGACAGAGCCAAGCTCAGCCAACTGCGCCTGAACTTCTTCATTGAGTGCCTGAGTGTCTTTTGGAATAGGGACAACACGTAACAACTGCGTAGGGTCTGTTGTTTTTGCGGGATCCCATCCTGTGAAGCCGGTGGTAACGGCGCCAGTTGCATCAAGAACAGGACCCGGGGCTGCATTTTTAGGGGGCAAGGTGTTAACTGCTTTGACCGGTGTATCTGGATTATTGAAGTTTGGCCGAATTCGAACCGGATTGCCATTGATATCCGTTCCGGTATTTAGGGAATTAGTTTGAATGTTATCGACATGTTCAAATGTCGCCCATATCCATTCCGGCGCTGATTGTGTGCGAACTGCATAATGCATACCAACCAGACCCACCAGGAATTCTTCTTGTTTCGGTGGAAGTAGATTGCCATCAGCATCGTACTGCGGGAGATTTATTTCAGCGTTGATAGTGAAGAAACGGTCAGCTACATCACCGTCACCTAAAATTTTCCAGGCGAATTTTAGTTCAATACTTCCTGGCAGTTCATCTGTGTTCGCAGGGAAATCAATCATGTTGTTTGCGGTGAACAGGGCCTGACCTTCCTGATTGTAGAGTTCGTTTTTGAGGATGTAATTAAACTCTGATTCGTTCATCAATACTTCATAAAAGACCCAGTTACCATTTTGATCGACGAGTGGCCCGGTAAAGGCTTGCAGACTTTCATCAAGCAGTTGACCGGTTGGATGATTGACGTTCAAGATTTTGCTGGTTTGTACAAGGGATCGTTGACCTGGAGTTGGCGGGAGTTCATCCCATGACTGGGGCGCGCCGCCATCTTCAAGGAAAATCGTGCTGGTTTCACGGTAATATTCCCAAACGCGGGGACTTGTATTATCCGCAATTGTTTTTGAGGCGTCTGGCTGCCCATCTGCGGCGGCCGGCCAGTTTAAAGCGATAAAAGACTGCCAGGCGAATTGGTCAAATATTCGCTGGGCTTCTGGTAATTGTTTATCAAAATCTAGCGTTGACAACGCTTCCAAATCCACATCCAAGGGCAAGGTTGGGGTTATAGGATTGCTAAGCTCTGTAACTTGAATTGGAGGTTGAAGTGTTTGGACAACGGGCGCTTCACTTGACGCCTGACAGGCGGCGAAGAATAGGGTGGTTACAATAAGTAACAAACATGACAAGACAATACTTGTACGTGACCAGACAACCGTAGGCAAATGCATTTGTTATCTCCTTTGTTGAAATTAGTTTTGCTAACGAGGAGTTGTTGGCAAAATTGATATGGTGAATACTGTTTTTTGGTGGTTAGCCAGTTGTTCAACAACAATATAAAAGGTGCACTTAAATCATTAAGTTTCCTGTTTTAGGGAAGGATCACATCTAAATTCGGATTAACCTAACAAGTCACTCACCTGAGTGATTATGTAGAACCAGAGTGGGTGGATGTGTCTGACATTTGATTTTGGATGCACTGACTATGATTATAAGTTATAGTTCTCCCCCTTCAAGCGTAATATAATATAACATAATACCAATTTTTTGGTACAAAGTGACCAATTGATTTCTGCGTTTCAGACAATAATCTAAGCGACAAAGTTGATGGCCTTTTTCAAAATTCACTGACAACTTGTTCGTGCACCCTTTTCTCTGTCCTTGCTTGACATTTTCATTTTTTTGTGTAACATATGTTACTATTAACATAGGTTTATAAAGGATTATTACCGTATGTCGATTAAATTCGCGATTTTAGGTTTTTTAAGCTGGAAACCAATGACCGGCTATGACATCAAAAAGATTTTTGCCGATTCGGAAATACTTTACTGGTCGGGTAACAACAACCAGATTTACCGCACGCTGGTCAAACTGCATGAAGAAGATTTGGTCACGCGTGAAATTGAGTACCAGGAAGATTTACCGCCCCGCAAAGTGTATACCATCACCGCTGCGGGACAGAACCAACTGCGAGAATGGATACTGTCAACGCCGGAACTGCCGCAGTTAAAGAATCCCTTCCTGATCCAGCTTGCCTGGAGCGATCAACTCGACGATGAAGCATTAGAAACGCTGCTGGATGTTTACGAAAAAGAAGTTTATGTAAAGTTTTTGATGCTTAAAGAACAGAGCAATCGCGAACAAAACCTGCCTGCCCGCACGCAGCGGGAAATATTGTTATGGGAAAGCATCAACGCCAACTTGTTATCATTTTACGAACATGAATTGAATTGGGTGCGTGGCTTGCGCCAGGCACTAAGTGACCTAAAAGAATAGGCAAAAGGTAAAACAATGAAGCGTGAAACACATTTTAAAAGCCCTGCGGGGGAAAAAACAGTCATGGCGCTGTACGATGATTTATTGCGGCGCTGGCCGGTTTCATATAACACGCACACTGTGCAAACCGGAATCGGCGCAACATTTGTAATTGCATGCGGCGATTTGGCGACACGGCCGTTACTCTTACTGCACGGCGCCGGAAGCAATGCGACCATGTGGATTGGAGATATTGCCGCTTACAGCGCCCAATACCGTGTGTATGCGGTCGACTTGCCGGGTGAACCGGGCAAATCCACGCCCGTGCGCCCCGCCTATAACGGCCCGGCGTATGCAGAATGGCTGCGGGATGTGCTGGATGAACTGCAAATCGATTCAACCGCCATCGTTGGGATTTCGCAAGGCGGCTGGGCGGCCTTAAAATTCGCGACGACTTATCCGCAGCGCGTTAATCAGTTGGCAACAATTGCGCCCGCCGGCGTCGTACCCAACCGCAAATCCTTTTTGCCGCGCGCCCTATTGCTGATGCTGCTGGGAAATTGGGGGCTGGAACGGTTGACGCGCCTGTTATACGGCGATGAGCCTGTGCCGGAGGGCGTCTCAGAGGTAATGGCGGTTTTGATGGGAAATTTTAATGCGCGTAGAGACGCCGCGCCGCTTTTTAGCGATGATGAACTCAAGCAGTTGACCATGCCGGTATTTCTTGCCGGCGGGAGTAAAGATATTATTTTTGACAATACCGCCAGCGCCGCGCGCATGCAAAAGCTGCTGCCACATTTCACAGCGAACATCGTACCCGGCGCCGGCCACACCCTGCTGCCCACAGACTCGATTCTGGCCTGGATGCAAGACGAGCGAAAAATGGCGCCGGTATAATTTGAAGGGCGTCCTTGTGGGCAAAACCTTATTTAAAAACGGATTATGTAAACTTGAGATTAAAAATCTGACAGGTCTCTCGGGTATTTGAATAGAATAGTTACAACCAAAAATGTCAAAAATGAACCAATTCCAACCCATCCATTGGATTTTAATTCCTGGCGGAGCCGTGCAATTAGCGACCGGCGGCTATCTCCCCCAGCCTACGATTTTTCAGACAGCGCCGTTCGCCATTAGCAAGTATCCGGTCACGAATGCGCAATTTGCCACATTTATTGAGGCGGACGGATATCAGCAGTCTAACCTGTGGTCGAGCGTCGGCTGGGAGGCTAAAGAAAAAGCGGGGTGGACCGAGCCGCGTTACTGGCGCAATGTTGATTGGAACACCCCTGAGCAGCCCATCGTGGGCGTTTCATGGTTTGAAGCGCAAGCTTTTTGCAACTGGTTGAGCAGCCTAAACGGGAAATCCATCACGCTGCCCAGCGAGCAGCAGTGGCAGCGTGCGGCGCAAGGGGAGGACGGCCGTTTCTATCCGTGGGGCAACGTAGAACCACAGGCGGAGCTTTGCAACTGGAACCGGCTAATCGATGAAACCACGCCCGTGACTTGTTATCCGAAAGGCGCCAGCCCGTTTGGCGTGTTTGATTTATGCGGCAACGTGTGGGAGTGGTGTGCAACCGGTTGGGAAAGCGGAACGGCCGTATCCGGCAGCCGCGAACCACGTCTGCTGCGAGGCGGCTCCTGGAGCAGCGACAGCCCTTTAAGCCTGCGCGTTACCAACCGCAGCCCCAAAGACCCCAACACGCGGCTCAATCCCGCTGCGCGCAACAACGTAACGGTCGGTTTTCGACTGGTATTCGACGAGTAACAGAGGGACGAACCGGCATTTAAGAATGCCTTCCTCCCTTCAGGGCGCTGTCTCGTCGCAGAATTACCTAATTAATTGTGATCGGTATCTCTTGAGATAAAGAATGCCAGGTCCCACGGTGCTGCAAACAGGTATCAAAGCCGTCAAAACAGATCACCAGCCGCAAGGTATAGCTTCCGGTTTCAGGCAGCTTGATATTATCTTCCCAGGAAAAACCGCCGGCGCTAATTTTTGAGTCCCGGCCGCCGTAGGTTTGTTGATACCACTCGGGGCGATCGACGCCATCTTTACGCGGCATCACGCCCAGGGCATTATAACTGACGTCACCGCCGGTTGAATTGGCGACGGTGAACTCAAACCAAATCGGCTGGTTGGTTTCAAATTTCGAGCGGTCTTGCAGCTCAAAATTGGCTGCTACGAGACCATTGGCGCCAACGGGATCGGCAGGCGGCGGCGGGGGTGGAGCTGTGGGCGGCACGGCCGTTGCGGTGGGTACAACCGGCGCGGGCGGATTCGTAGGTAGCGGCGGCGGCGGGGTGTTTGTAGGCGGTACGGCCGTTGCCGTAGGTTGAACCGCAGTCGGCTCAGGCGTATCTGTTGGGGTCGGCGTCGCCGTCGCGGGATCAGGCGTGTGGGTGGCGACAATCACAATCGGCGGCGGCAGGGTAAATGGTTCATCTGTCGGCGCCGCCTCCGCAATTTCCTGTTGTTCATCAGCGGGTGTTGGTTCGGGGGTTACGGCCGTTTCCGCCTGGCAGCTTGCTAATCCCAACAGCATCACAATTAATGCCGTCCACAAACTCAATTTTTTCGCCCATTTATTGTCTGGAGACATGGTGTATACTTCCCTTTCTAACTCAATCTGTGCAGCGCTGCGTCTTTGGTAAACCACAAAAAGTATTTTGAGTAGAATCTCGCCAATTCTTTGTGGTTTACTCAGGTAAAACGGGAGAATCATTGTTTTCCGAAATCAAATTACTTTCCCGTTTTCACCTAACTTTGAAGCATGCAACAGCTTCCGATTATAACGACAGCTTGATGGCGGGCAATTGTGGCGCAGGTAATATGAGTAGTTACCAATTTCATTTGAGCCAATATTTGACACGAATGGCACGAATCACACGAAAAAAGAGCCTATCATTCGTAGCGCATATCCTGCTCAACAAAATCTAACGCTTCAAAAGAGGTCAATCAATGAGTAATCAAGAAACAAAAACACAACAACCAGAAGTACAGAATTTGAAGGCGCTGCTGCAATACCAGGCGGGCGCCGTTGTCAGCCGTGTGCTGCTAAAAAACAAAGGGGGCACCACAACCCTGTTTGCTTTTGATCAGGGCGAAGGTTTGAGCGAACATACGGCCCCGTTTGACGCGCTGGTGTTGGTGATCGACGGCGAAGTTGACATAACCATCGCAGACCAACTTTATCGCGTCCAAGATGGAGAGAGCATCATTTTACCGGCCAACATCCCCCACGCTGTGGCGGCGATAACCCCATTTAAAATGCTGCTGGTAATGATCAGAGCATAAAACGTTTTGCCAGGCCTGGCAAAATATCAATCTTCAACCCTGGTGTGTGGTATAATATTGTTTAATGGCAGTTGTTAGTACAAAGCGGCTTACGTAAACCTACAAATACCGCTCGGGCCGGTTTCTTGACCACGTCCATTATCTTTTCCGGCATGTTTACGCCAGGCTGCACAAGGTACAATAACGCCCAGGCAAGATAGTGCATTCACAAATAGGAGATTGCGCCATGGATATTGTGAGAGAGTACATCATTGATCTCCGCAGCAAAATGACGGCGGTACTTGACAAGGAAAAACTGCGTTTAATCGTGTTCGATGTCGGTCTTGATTGGGATGAGCTGCCGGGTGAAACCAAAACAAATATAACCAACTCGGTTCTCATTTTGCTTGCACAACAAGGACGGCTGTCTGATCTAATCGAAATTCTGCGCATAGAACATCCTTTTGAACAATGGGATGATGCGCCTCCATCTGAGCAGCAAAAAAGTTTCGGAAAAAATGTCAAACTTGTCCCCTACGCTGCCCTGCATGCAATGAGCGAGAATTTGAGCAGGGTTGACGAAATTGGAGATGAATGGGCCAATTTTGCCACCGGTGAATCTTCATCATACCCGCCCAAGGAATACCGGCGCATCATTCAAGCAGAAGGGGATGCGCTTGTTTCCAGGCAGTACGGTGACGAAATGGAACGCATTACGGCCGATGAATTTGCGACAAAGCTCTCGCCAGAAGACCTGGAGCATATTTATGTTCTGGAAGAATCATTGCAGAATCATTACCGGCTCTGGAAAAAGTATTACCCGCAGCGCATTAATTTATCCGATGCGGCGCAAGAGCAAGATCTTAATACCAGGCTTAACAAGCTGGCTCAGGGTATCGCAGAGGACTTGAAAGCTGTTTTGGGATTCCTGGAGTTATTGGGCCTGGTACTGGATGATCATTATCTGCGTTATCGCTGGGTGGCCGGCAATTTTTCTGCAAGGTCTTCGTGATTTAGGGTGATAACGGCCGTTACACATCCCCTGGTTCTGAAGTCGTGTCAGCATTAACTGCGGCGGCCAAAACATTCGCTGCCCGCGCTTTTGACGCCGGCGACATATCAGACCCAAGAAAAAATTTGTCCCATCCTGCCGGCGTCTCGAGTTTTTGCGGCGGTCCATCCCAATTCGTAATTGTCCCGCTGCGCCCCGTGTACGTATCCAGTAACCAGCGCGCGGATTGACCGCAAAGCGCCGCAGCCAGCAACGCCTTATTCTCCAAATCATTGTCGCCAGTTGATCCTAAACGCGCCGGCCACTCCGGCACATAATAATTTGCCCGCTTGAGCATTTTATTTAACGTTTTTAACTCATTGTCACCCGTTTGCACAACTGCCAGCATATTAAAAGCTTGCAGCCATGCCTTTTGATCGGCTGTGGCCGGCGGAACCGCACATTTCTTAAGTGCGTCCAGCGCTCGAAAAGCGGCTGCGCGCATCTGCTTTTTCCTATTTTCCATACGTCTGCCAACGATGGACGCGGTTATCCAGATGATTATGAATGCGGCAACGGCCGTTATCACGAGCAGCAGTGTCTGCGGAGGCAGGCTGAGCCAGTTGGCCGCTCCCAAAATCCAATCAACATCGCCCAGCAGCCACACGGCGATAGGATACAACACGCCAATCAGCCACACCACCAGTGAAGATTTGTAAATCCAACCAATCGCCTGGCCGTGGGTCACGCTTACTTTCAGAGGACGATCCACCGGCGTAAACCAGACGGCGGGACGTTGATTAAACTGTCCGCCAGGCAAATTGAGCCTTCGTTCCAATTCAGCCGCACGCCCTGCCAACTCCCCGTAATGCTGGTCGTTGCGCTCATTATAAATCATCAGCGCCAACGTAATCACCAGCCCGAACAGAGATAAAAATGGATTGACCACCGTCTCACCTGCAGTCGCAAACCACGCCGCCAGAATGGTTCCGAACGGCAGAATAGTCAGCAATCGGAAACGAATATCGGTCAGCGTGCGAAAATTTGATCCAATTTCTGCATATTCTGCGCGCAGATTTGCTTCTTTATCTATAGCCATACTTTTGTACCCCGCTCTCAAACTCCGTATTTTTCAGTTTAATCATGATAACGATTTGAAGTACGAAAATCAATTGGCAAAGGGACACTTTTCAATTTCAAATTTAGATTCGGAAGTCGATCCAGTTGGAATGCACATACTTGAGTTAGGTAAACCACAGATAGTTTTCAAAAATAAAAAAACCTTGGCAAACTGTGGTTTCCTTGAGGAATTCACAAAAACTTCTGCTGACTTTTATGCGAAAAGTTTTTGTGAATTACCTAATTCTGAAGGCAAATTAATGCAGATTTCTCCTGCAGTTTCTATGGACTCCGTTTTGACATCGAAGAAAACTTTTTGGATGATAAATCGGCTGGGTTTAATCTGGAAGATAGCCTTCTGCGAGATTCGATGGCCATTTCCCGTTTATGTCTTATCCTGGCCATGGCAACTGTTTATTTGGTTTCCACTGGAATGGCAGTCTCCGTTTCTGGTTTCCGACCTGTCGTTGACACCCATTGGCGTCGTGGCTTGAGTTATCTGCAAATCGGTTGGCGCTGGTGTAAACACGCCGTAGCTAACCAAAAATGGTTGCATTATTTCCTCTGGTTGCCACCAAAACCAGACCCAGAACCGGCGATTGCTTCCTGGAAGCAATTTTACAGGCCGGCGTTTGAACTTCACTCTTTAGAGTGGTTATGATGTTGTCAAGGTTCGTTAAATGTAAAATCTGTCAGTCAATCAGCCTGCCGCTGCTTCAGATTTTTGGCCTTCAACTGAAAAATGGTATAATTCCCGCCGCAATTGAACCGGCCCCGTAGCTCAACTGGCAGAGCAGTTGACTCTTAATCAATTGGTTAGAGGTTCAAGTCCTCTCGGGGTCACATCCATATACGAAGACTAGGGAATTTGTCCCTAGTTTTTGTTTTTATATGGGGTTTCACTACCGTACATTTTTTCCCACATTAGGAACAGTAGCAAACAAATTACCACAAAGATGAGCAACATCGATGTTCGTTTCATCAATTCTGATTTTAACCGATCGTATTGCAAGGTGGTCGCTTTCGGACAACATGTCTTGAACAAGAGAGGCCACCAACCAAGGCAGAGATTTTTATTGTTAGGAAAATTGCGGGAATGCAACGGCCGCATCGAAAAAACCGCTAAATTTGTGTAAAATCAGGATGTTGTCTAATTGAGACAATAACGTAGTTCAAAACAAGGAGTAAGATCATGACCCTGAAAGAATACAAGCCTGGTTCAGCCTTCAATGGCGTTGTTGGGCGTACATTCGATACGTCCGCACCCGCCTGGCCGGAACCATTACGCGCCCAAGAAGGCGCCCCAAACGTGCTTTTCATCGTTCTCGACGACACTGGCTATGGACAGATTGGTTGTTACGGCAGCCCGATCAATACCCCCAATATCGATGCTCTGGCCAAGAACGGCCTGCGTTACAACAACATGCACACCACCGCTCTCTGCTCACCGACGCGTACATGCATTCTGACCGGCCGTAACCATCATTCCAACGCCATGGCCTGCATCACCGAAGCTTCCACCGGCTATCCCGGCGCTAACGGCAATATCCCCTTCGAGAATGGTTTTCTCTCTGAAATCCTGTTGCAGAAGGGCTACAACACCTACGCCATCGGCAAATGGCATTTGACCCCCGCCGATCAAATTTCGGCGGCTGGCCCTTATGACCGCTGGCCGTTAGGGCGTGGTTTTGAGCGTTATTACGGTTTTCTGGGCGGCGAAACGCACCAATATTACCCCGAACTGGTTTACGACAATCACCAGGTCGAACCGCCCAAGACACCAGAAGAAGGTTATCATGTCACCGAAGACCTGGTGGATAAAGCGATCAGCTTCATTGCTGACGCCAAACAAGTAGCACCAGACAAACCATTTTTTATGTATTTCTGCACCGGGGCTATGCACGCGCCGCATCACGTGCGTAAAGAGTGGTCGGATAAATACAAGGGCCAATTTGATGATGGCTGGGAAGCTTACCGCGAAAAAACATTTGCCAAACAAAAAGAACTGGGCATCGTTCCTGCAGATGCTGAACTATCACGTCATGACCCCGATGTCCCTAAGTGGGATACCCTCGGCGATGATGAAAAGAAGCTTTACGCGCGTATGATGGAAGTGTTTGCCGGGTTCCTGGAACATACCGATCATCATATCGGCCGTTTGCTGGATTTCCTAAAAGGCATCAAGGAATTTGAGAATACGCTGATCATGGTCATCTCTGATAATGGCGCCAGCTCTGAGGGTGGGCCAACCGGTTCAGTCAACGAGAATCTGTTTTTTAATAACGTGCCCGATTCGCTGGAAGAAAACTTAAGACTGATTGATGAACTTGGCGGACCAACCACCTTTAATCATTATGCATGGGGCTGGACATGGGCAGGAAACACCCCATTCCGGCGTTGGAAGCGTGAGACTTATCGTGGTGGGATCAGCGACCCCTTCATCGTACACTATCCTAAGGGCGTCCAGGCTAAAGGAGCTGTGCGTACCCAATATACCCATGCCATCGATATGGTGCCCACGGTCCTCGACATGCTGGGCGTCGATCCTCCGACGAGCATCAAGGGCGTTACCCAATCGCCGATTGAGGGCGTTAGCTTTGCTCATACTTTTGAAGATGCGGCCGCAGCCAGCAATCGCAATACGCAATATTTTGAGATGATGGGTCATCGCTCATTGTATCACGACGGTTGGCGGGCAGTTTGCCCCTGGCCCGGCCCATCATTCATTGAGGCTGGCGTTTTTTTTGGCGAACCTATCCCGGCCGAAAAATTGACCGATTTGGATGCCAATCATTGGGAACTTTACCATGTCGAAAATGATTTTGCGGAAAACCACAATTTAGCGCCCAAACGGCCGCGTGGCCTGGAGAAGGTTGGTGAAGCGTTGGGGCTTGTTGAGGAAACTGAAGCGCAGGCGGCTCACCGCGCCAAGCTGATCGAAATGATCGGACAATGGTATGTGGAGGCCGGTAAGTATAATGTGCTGCCGGTAGACGGCCGTGGCGTGACGCGCTTTGCTGAGGAACGGCCGCAGCTAACTGCCGATCGTACCAGTTACACTTTCTATCCCAATACCCAATCTGTGCCCTTTAATGCCGGGCCGCGTTTGCTTAACCGCACGCACAGCATCACCGCCGCCGTGCAGATTCCTGAAGGTGGTGCGGAAGGGGCTCTCGTTTCTTATGGTGGTACGGATGGCGGATATGCGTTCTACATCAAGGATGGCAAACTGCACTATGTACAAAACTATGTCGCCCGCGATTATTTGCACGTTGAAAGCACCACAGCGGTTCCGGCCGGGGCGCATGAATTACGCTTCGAGTTTGAAGTGACCGGCCCGCCTGATATTGCCAACGGCAAAGGCACACCCGGCCATGCTCAGCTTTACATTGACGGCACACTTGTGGGCCAGGCCGAGTTCCCGCACACAACACCGCTCAGCCTGGGGCTAACCGGCGGCATCACTGTTGGCGCCGACCCCGGTGCGCCAGTCGCGCCTTTTTACCAATCACCCTTCGAGTTCACAGGCACGATTCACAGCGTGACTTTTGATCTCAGCGGTGAGGTGATCAAGGACGAAGAAGCGGAAATGCGGCAAATTATGGCACGACAGTAAGCTGCTCAATCAAGTGACAGGCACTTTAAGCGACTTAATTCGCTAGTGCCTGTCATTTCTGGAGCCCACACAGAGTGCCCTATGGTCGATATGACTCGGAGAGAACGTGTAAAATATGACAAAGTTGTCATTCGCATTGCCCAAGCTGAACGGGAGGGCTGGACAGAACTGGATCTTAGTGGGCAAGGATTGACCGTACTGCCGCCTGCTATCGGCCGTTTGACCAAATTGAAAGTACTTAATCTTGGTAATGATGGGGATTTCAAATTCAATTTTTTAACGGCCGTTCCTGACTCCCTTGGTGAACTAACACAACTACAAATACTGGACCTCAGTTACAATGAGCTAATAGCCGTTCCTAGCACCCTTGGCGAATTGAATCAACTTCAAATTCTAAATCTCATTGGAAACCACCTGACTGCCGTTCCCGACTCACTTCGCAGATTGACACACCTACGAGAACTTAACCTTCGCAGCAATAAGTTAACAGCCGTTCCCACCATTTTGGGCGAATTAAACCAACTCCAAGAACTCAATCTCAGCATCAACAAGCTAAATGCCGTTCCAGATTCCCTGCGAGAATTGACCCACCTTCGGAAACTTTGGCTCGATGGCAACCAGCTAAGGGCCATTCCCGATTGGCTCGTGCGAATGCCACAAATTGAAATGTTATACATAAAGGACAATCCCATTACCCAACCCCCGCCGGAACTGTTGGGAGATGCGTTGACAAAGATAGGGATTTCAGTTGATCTTGAAGCAGTACGTCGTTATTATGCTCAACTGTGGCGGGAAGGAAAGGCGTTTTTCTACGAAGCGAAACTGCTACTCATTGGCGAGGGGGGGGCGGGCAAAACCAGCCTCGCCTGCAAACTGATCGACCACGATGCCCATCTTCCTCCACCCAATGAGAGCACTGAAGGTATTGATATTTTGGAATGGAAATTTCCTGTTCCTGATGACGCAACACAAAACCCAAACCCTTTGGGTTTTCAAAACCTAAAGGGTCTTCAATACCAGGCCAATATCTGGGATTTTGGCGGCCAAAGTATTTATCATGCTACGCATCAATTTTTCCTCAGCAAACGCTCCGTCTACGTTTTGCTGGCCGACACACGCCGCCAGCACACCGACTTCTATGACTGGCTGCGCATGCAAGAAGCCTTCGGCGAAGACAGTCCTATCATCCTGCTCAAAAACAAAAACCGTTTGCACGGTAATCAATGTGTTATCGAAAACCTACCCCAACTACGCGAGCGATTTCCCAATCTTGATCAGAAAATCATTGAGCTAGACCTCAGCAATGTTCCCGATGAAGACGAATGGCCGGAACTGCTGCGCCATTTACAAAAACGACTGATGGCGTTGGATCATATTGGCGTACCGCGCCCTAAAACATGGGTCGCTGTCCGACAGTCCCTCAACGACGACGAACGGGATAGTATCAATCGCCGGGAATTCCTCAATCTCTGTCACGGGCAAGGCATTGACGATGAAAAGGATGCCCTGCAACTCAGTGACTATCTGCACTACGTCGGCGACATTCTGCATTTTGAAGATGATCCCATCCTCGCTGACCTCGTAATCCTGAAGCCAACCTGGGCGCTAGATGCAGTTTACCGCGTTCTCGACAATCCCGAAATCGCTGCCAATTGGGGGCAATTCAGCCGCCAACAACTGCGTGAGTTGTGGCATGAAACGAAGTACGAGAACCATCGTGAGCAGCTTTTGCGCCTGATGCAAAAGTTCAAATTGTGCTACGCCCTGCACGATATGCCAGATAACTTCATAGCTCCCCAACTGTTAACCCCGGAAATGCCTGTCTACAAATGGGAGGGCGATACAGACGACTTGCAACTGCGTTATCGCTACCCTATATTCATGCCGCGTGGCATACTCAGCCGGGCCATTGTTACCTTGCACCAACGCATCGAAGAACAGCGACTGGTCTGGCGTTCTGGCGTGATTTTGCGGGACAAATATGCACGGGCCGAAATGCTGGAACTGCGCGGCGAAGGGGAAATCCGCATCTGCGTTACCGGCAGCCTAAAACGTGATCTGCTGATGGAAATTATCCGCGCGATGGATGAATTGCATCGTGGATTCTCTTCTAAACTAAAATACGAAAAGTTGGTTCCCTGTCGCTGTGAAACTTGCCGACCATCAACCAATCCCCATTTCTTCACGCTAGGCAAACTGCTTGAACGAATGTCTAATCGCAAAGAGACAATCGAATGTGACAATCCACCTTATGCGGAAGTGCAAATTCGCAGTTTGATTGACGATTCCTTCCTACATTCGGAAAAAAGCGGCCGTCAGATTTACGTAGGTGGTGATTATTTCGATGTTGGTGATATTCGTGATTCACGAGGAATAGCCCTTGGTCAAGGAGCAAGTGGAACAGCGAGCGATTCGACAGCAAAACAGTAAGAGAATTACCTAAAAAATGGTATTCATTATGGAGGATGACGATTCAACAAAACTTCTTCATCTCGAATTGCTATTATAACTGGCCGATTCATTTTCAATGCTGTTAACGTGGCTCTGCCTGTTGGGGTTAAGCCAACTAAAAAAACACCATTCCAACGAAAATGTTCACCCCATATTTGGTCTCGAGGGTTGAATACAGGGACGTGTCTACTGGTATCGGGATCCAACACAGCTACCCGAGCTGATTTGAACAAAGAACAAGAAACACAGGCAAGAGCCAGATTTTCTAAGTTGGTTTGTCCATCCTCAACTACTGGAATTACGTGGTCAATATGGAATGTCGCAGCTTGACCTTTTTGAGATAGTCCACAATATTCACAACGATTATCAGCTCGTTCAATGACTTGCTGACGGAGAGACGATGAGATGTACGCCATCAAGAGAGAGGGGGATTATTTTGGGCACGAAGATTAATTAACGTCAAAAAATCGACTAATTCAACCAGACCTTCCGCTTCTTGCCGTTCTTCAAGTGACAATTCTTCTCCTGCATCCTGGCGATCCAGTAAATATTGTAGACGAGCCTGGACTGCATCTGGTAACTGAAAATGAACGAATTCTCGGGGGATTTCAATTGTATCTAACATATCTTTTGCCTCAACAATTTGAATCTTGATACTGATATTATAGCCTGAAGAGTCCCTAATATGAACCAAAGTCCACTATTCAAATAAAAACTCTCATTACTTTGCAAAAGAGGTTGCAAGGTTTGTGATTTCTGTAATCATTGTATGGCTCACAAATTCTTTTATAAAGGGGCAAAGATTACGATGGACAAAACAATTAAAAAATCAGAACAGCGATACAGTGAAGAGCGCATTCTAACTACTGCTTTTAATCCCTAAGTTCCCCGTGGAGGAAAAATGACAAAAACAGAAACATTAAGCACAGGGCGACGGGTCTGGTTGTGGACGGCCGTAATCATCAGTGGCATCGTGCTTTTATTAGCCGCAGCAGGCATTATCGGCACCTGGGTAGGCCGTAGTGTGGTCATTGATGTGGCTGATGGCGTGTTGGATGGTGTGTATCAACTGGCCGGTGTCGGCCGTGAGGGTGTTGTTTTAGTTAATGGACATACGGATGATTTGCGGGTGGCGGTGGAAGAGGTGGAAACGGCCGTTGACGAAATATCACAAAATGTTTCCGACAAAGGGCTGGTGCTCACCCTGCTGCCACCCGAAAAAGAGCAAAAATTGGCAGACACCGCTGATCGTATTGACGAAGCGGCCAACAACATCCGCTCCATAGTCGTTGCGGTGGTTGAATTGATCGATGCCGTCAGCAAAATACCATTTGTCAACATCCCCGAACCCGATCCGGCTAAAGTTGAAAGTTTACAAAGTGATATTCTAGCGATTCAAACCGGTGTAGATCAACTTGCGGCCGATATTCAAGCTTTTCGTGATGATGCGGCTGGAAGCGTTGACAAAATTTCCGGAGCTGCGGGGGAAGTTGCCAGCGAATTAGGCAACATTCAGGATGAACTGGCAACGATAGACAGCAACCTTAACGATTTACAAACTCGTACAGGTGAATTAAAAAGCTCCATTCGTTTTTGGACATTTTTCATCGCCCTTGGACTTTCGCTGCTTCTCGCGTGGGTTATTTACGGGATGGTTATGCTCATTCGTCAGAAATGGGCGGAATTGCATGCATAATAGACCACAGGCTAAGATACAATATACAAAGCTTGTGGAGGTTTTAAATGACGAAAAAACGTAAACAATACAGCCAACAATTCAAGTTCAAAGTGGCGCTGGAAGCAATCCGAGAACTCAACACCATCAATGAAATTGCCAGCATCCATAATACCCACCCAACCCAGGTGAGAAACTGGAAAAAACAGTTGTTAACGGAAGGGCCAACAGTCTTTGACCAAAATACGGCCCAGCAACAGCGCGAGCAGGAAGCCCGTGAAACCGAATTATATGAACAAATCGGGCGACTCAAGATGGAACTTGAGTGGCTGAAAAAAAAAGCTGCCCAATTCGCTTGAGGCCAAGCGCATGATGATTGAAACGAACCACCCCACACTCAGCATCCGCCGTCAATGCGACCTCATCGGCCTCAACCGGTCGACGTTCTACTGGCAGCCAGCCGGTGAATCGCCGCTGAATCTGGCACTGATGCGGCTGATTGACCAAGAGTACACCCGGGCTCCATTCTATGGCTATCGCAAGATGACCATCCGACTCAATGGCGAGCATGGCTATGAGGTCAACCGGAAGCGGGTGGCTCGCTTGATGGTCAAAATGGGTCTACAGGCAATTTATCCGCAGCCACGAACGACCGTTTCAAATTCGCAGCACAAAAAATATCCCTATCTGCTGCGTGGGCTGAAGATCAATCGGCCGAATCAGGTCTGGGCGGCGGATATTACCTATATCCCCATGCCGCAAGGATTCATGTATCTGGTGGCCATCATGGACTGGTTCAGTCGCTTCGTGATTGCCTGGCAACTTTCCAACACGCTGGATGGGGCCTTTTGTCTGGCTACGTTGCGTCAGGCCTTGCAGCAGGGTCAGCCCGAAATCTTCAATACCGACCAGGGCGTGCAGTTCACAGCCAATGACTTTACCAACGAACTGGAAACGGCCGATATTCGCATCAGTATGGATGGTCGTGGCCGTTTCCTTGACAACATCTTCGTGGAGCGCCTGTGGCGGACGGTCAAGTACGAGGACATTTACATCAAAGAATATGCCACATGTGCCCGCCTTATTCACCGGTCTGGGCAACTACTTCCATGTATACAACTATGAACGGCCGCATCAGAGCCTTGGCTACTGCACGCCTGCTGATGTCCATTTTTCTGTTAAGGTGCCAAATTCTGTGACCCGGTTTGGTATCTTAACTTTGTCAATCTGTGGTCTTGACAATGGGGGTAAAAGGTATTGGATGGGGGTTAGTTGATCGTAGATTTTTTGGACGGCAATTTTAGATATTAAACAGATAAAACAAGGGCGATTTTTGAAGTTTTTGCACAAGTCAGAGTGGTCTAAAAATAGACTCGTTTTCTTGGACGTACACCTCACTATTCAGAAATCATTGCGAAAAATATTTTCGACTGAAAAGGGATTACAGAGAATATTTTCTGTTGGCCAATTTGGGATCCGTTTAGGGTCATGCAGCAGGCACAACAACCCTGAGTGCGCCAGGCACGACTTGCATGGTAATGGGTGTCCGACCGGTGTATTCGCCGTCTGTCCACACTGGCTGATCTGGATCCGTATCGATGGAAATTTCTTTGCCCTGCTTGATGAAACGGCGTGCAGTTTTGGTGTCCAAATTTATCATTCGTTCGCCAGCCGCAACAATCGATTTCAAGCTTTTATTATCGAGGATAAAAACTTCCAATAAGCCATCATCCGGCTGAGAAATCTTACCCGTGACGGAAATGCCGGTGCCAGCTTTGGCTGCATTGACCACGTATAGTTTTGAGGCGGGCAAATTATATTCTTCCCCATCAATGACAATTTTGTACTGAAACTCTTTCTGTTTTTTATCACGCGCACGATGGTATGCATTGATGGCGTAGGCAAAAGTTCCGTATTTGTCTTTATCCTCACGGCTGGTTTGTTCCTCCGGTTCAATGCCTACATAGAGCCGTTGGACAAAATAATTGTCTCCCAGCCTAACCACATCGATGTTGCGAATTTGACCACCACTGCACAACAGTTCAACGGCCGTTTTCAACTCTTTTGGGGTGCCCAACTCAGTCGCAAAACCATTGCCTGTGCCACCAGGAAGAACGCCCATAACGGCCGTTGTGCCCATAATCCCGTTTGCAATTTCATGTTGGGTTCCATCGCCGCCATAACCCGCGACCAGATCCGCTCCATTTTGCGCTGCTTCTCGCGCCTGTTCCGTGGCATCGCCAAACTTCTTTGTGACACTGATACTCCAATCAACATCATCATATTGATGAAATACGTCATTGAGGACGTTTATAACCGGTTCGTTTTTCCCTGAAGCGGGGTTGATCACGACATGGATTTTCTTATACGCGCTTTTGGCCATAATATATCTTCCTTTGATTATTGTAGACCGTTCGTAATGACCAGCCTCTAGCAATTCAAAGTTTTTTCTGTTGAGATATCGACCTCATCTTTAGATTAGCCCAGCCGGTTACTCAATCGCCTGATCATAGATGTCATCTTCAATCTCAACCAAATGTGGAATTACATCACCACTCCAGCCATGCTGAGCGTACTCATCAATCCGCTTGATGACGCGAACCGGCTGATCCTCAGCAAAATTGTATTCACTAAAATCAAAGTAGACATCAGATGGGGCAATTAAAGATTTAAAGCGATAATGCTTATTGGTCAAATCCGATATGGTTTGGAAAAAGGTCGCTGAGTCGCCATACGTTTCTGACGGATCCGTGAGCGCCTCCACAAGTTGCTTGATCAGCTCGCGGTCTTCCGCTGGCCCAGGCAAGCCCGCCGGCATGGCGACATTGCCGAGCGCGGAGTACATGAATCCGTAAGCAGTGGGGGCATCATTACCTCTTGGCTGCGGCAAATGGCGCAAGAAATAGTCGGCGCGCACAAAGCGATCGGCGCCGGACCAGCTTGCGGGAAGCTCCTCCGCCGGAGTGCTCTTATACTTGGCCGCATTCTCTAATTCCTCCTGATAAGAGGGTGGGTTCGTCATGATGCGGTATTCCCGACCATGGAAAATAGTCAATTTGCCGCCTGTAATCTCCACGATGGCCGAATCACCACTAGCATCTGCCATGGCCAAATGTTTTGGCGTAGCATAACTGTATCCAGATCCCTTCTCGCCTTGAATAGAGACGGTGTGAACCTCATTTTTTATGGCATCTACGGCATCTGCAACTGTAGCAAAATTATCAAGCACAAAGCTCACCCAATGGTCTTCGTCAAGCTCTTTCTTTTTGTCGTCGGGCGCGACTGTTTGATTGGGGTCTCCGTCAAGGTAATAAAGCGTGCGTGCAGTTAGACCGGCCTCGTTCATACCGTCGTTGGGGAAGCGGTTGTTGGCATAGACGGCGATACTGCCGTATTTGACCATCCAGGTTGCGGACCGGGACTTTTTCCGGCTGTCGGTCGTTCCCCACCGTTTCACACCATGAGGTGTCACCACTAGAGTTGGGTGTGATGCAGTCACAAAATCTTCATTACGGCCAACGATCAGCAAGCCGGGATTTGTGTTCCAGAAGATACGCGTGCAGGCATTCACCAATCGCGCAAGAATCATGACGACAACCGATATGAAAGCGAGACGCCCTACGAATTTTGAGTTCGTTTTCATCTTTGTTACCTCCATTATTGTCTCAACATTAAACCTGATCTGATTAAGGACGGGTCATCCCAAAAGTCCCAAAGCCCAGATCTTCCATGCTATCTATCAAAAGCTGGATCAGGTATTGACCATTGTGGGCATAGCCTCCATGATTGAGAATGGTGTACTGGTAGTTGTAGGCGGCTTTTAGGAGCCGGGGGGTCCAGGTAGAATAGGTTTCTCCGTCTCTATCTTGGAATCGACCGTCAACAAAATCAATTGCATCTACACCCTCTGTGGCGAGGGCATATATTTTTATGCCGGCCAGGAGCCTGTTCTGCAGGGTTTCGATCTCGGCGCTCAGCCCTTCGGCCGTATCGCCATCACCGTCATAGTCGCTGCGGCTCATGCGAATGTCGGAAAGATCATCGAGGGTCTTAACGCCAATATGGCAGGCGCTACACTGCTGCGGATCGAGCTCCAAGGTATGGGGATGGTGGCATTCATTACAGGTGGCGAAGCCGATAACATGAGTATAAGGGCCAACATAGGATTTACCCGGGTATTCGTAGCCACCTTGGGCTTCGGCGCCATGCTGGGTGGGACCGGCAGGGTTGTTATGAATCCGGGGCAACCCTAAATCAATATTCACTTCATCGGGTCCAATTATCACCTCGGCCAAAGATTCATCAAGCGCAGCACCGGAGGCCCTCCCTTGATGGCATTCAAAGCAGTTGGCGCTGTGGCCCAGGCTGGTCAGTTCGGCCCCTGAGGGCATGATGGACTCTCGTTTGTGCTTAGTAAACTCGCTGTGACAGGCATCACATTGAACCGATTGATCTGTGGGTACAGGCTGGGTTACTTCGCCAGTGAAACCACCATTGGCCCCATGAAACTCCAGGTAGCCGGGCGTTGTATGGCATTTGGCGCAGCGTTCTGAAACTTCATCATCAAAATGTTCGGAATTGTCTGTGGCGTGAGCTGACCCTTCCCAGGCTGCTTCATGTTCTTCTTCTGAGGCCTCTGCCACAGCGCAGGCAACCAGGGCAGCATTTAATAGGATAAGAATGATAGGCAAAGCAAGGCGTTGATAGTTTTGGAATCTGATCATCAAATGTCCCTCCGAACTGTATTTAGTAAAGAATGACTATAAACCGGGACTAAACTGCATCATACCCCCATCAATGACGAAGGTTGTAGCTGTACTGTAGCTGGCAGCATCAGAGGCTAACCAGGCCACCAGGTTCGCAACCTCGTCCGAGGTTCCCATGCGGGTCAAGGGAATCACCGCTTCCAATTTGTCACGTAATCCACTGTCCGCCATTGTTTGCTCATTGATGGGCGTGGTAATGGCCCCAGGGGCGACATTGACCACAGTGATATTATGTTCGGCTAATTCAACCCCTGCATTCCGAGCCAACATGCGCATGCCACCCTTGGATAGACAGTAGGGTGAATTGCCCGGCATGGGCCAATCTTCATGAATAGAGCTGATGTTGATTATCCGCCCGCCTCTACCCTGGGCAATCATCTGCCGGGCGGCAAACTGCGTGCCAAAAAAGGCGCTCTTGAGGTTGACATTCAATACCCGATCGTACTCAGCTTCGGTTGTGTCCAAAGTCGATGTTCGGGTTTCAATTCCAGCATTGTTGACCATGATATCCAGGCGACCATGTGTCTGCACGGTTTCATCGACGAGGTTTTGCAGGTCGGGCAACTTGCTTACATCTGCCTGCACAACGATTGCCCGTCCACCGGTGCTAGTAATCTTTTCTTGGGTATCCTCAGCCGCGGTCCGATTGGAGCGGTAGTTAATTGTGATGGCTGCTCCAGCCGCAGCCAGGGCCACAGCGATTGCTTCGCCAATACCACTGGAACTACCAGTTACGATAGCGACTTTACCATTTAATGTCATGACTTAAAATCCCTTTCTTTATTATGTGAAATGCTAATGAGGTGCAAATTGCAAGCAAACAGGGGAAGGTATTTGATATGATTCCCCGGTTGGTGTTAACGCTCCATTTTCCGGATTTATGCGGAAAACAACCACTGAATCACTGTTCTGGTTGGCTGCCAAAAGATATTTCCCGGTAGGGTCAAGGGCAAAGTTGCGTGGCTCCTTACCTTGTGTTGGCTCGTGCCCGACCAGGGTCAGCCGTCCTGTCTCCGCATTAACCGCGAAGATGGCGATGCTATCATGACCACGATTGGAGGCATAGAGGATTCGGCCGTCAGCGTTCGGCAGGAAATGGATATCAGCGCCGGCGCTAAAAGCGGTGAAATCATCTGGAAGCGTCGAAATTGTCTGAATATGTTGGGCCTGACCCAACGATCCATCATAAGCGAAAACAAGGATGGTGGAGGCACATTCGGTTACGACATAGAGGAAGTTTCCGTGGGGGTGGAAGGTCATATGTCGCGGTCCACTACCGGCCGGGACGGAGATGAAAGGGGGATCATGGGGCAGAAAATTTCCTTTCTGGGAGTCAAAACCATACATCAGGATGTGGTCAGCGCCAAGGTCTGCGGAAAGAAGGAACTGACTGGATGGGTCAGGAAGAATGCTGTGGGCATGTGGCCCATCCTGGCGGGGGTCGGGGCCAGAGCCATGATGTTGGTCGTGGTCGGATGCCGGCAGCAGGTCACCGTCTTTTTGTAGTGGAAATGCGGCGACATTGCCCGTGATGTAATTGGCCACAAAAGCATAGCGACCCTTTTGATCCGTACTGACATAAGCAGGTGACAGCCCACCTGTAAGCTGCTTGTTCAGGAAAGCGAGATCTCCTGTCACAGGATCGATAGCAAATGCGCTGACGGTGCCGCTAACTTCCTCCTCGCGGGTCAATTCATTCACTGCATAAAGAAATTTCCCACGTGGTTCAACCGTTACAAATGAGGGGTTAACCACCCCGGTCATTGTTGATTGATGACGCAACTTGCCGTTTTTCGGATCAAACTGATAAACGTAAATACCTTCTGCGTGACCATCGACATACGATTCATGCCGCGTGTAAGTACCGATATAAAGCGTTCTAAATTTTGAGTTGAGCATAATAAATGGTTCTTGTTCCTTAATGGTGCAATTTATGGGGTTAAGGAACGGAATTTTAATAAGACAACGAAGTTGTTTCCTTACCGTTCCTCAAGGCTGACCATGCAATTCCGTATATTATTTGATCGTCAGTCCTAAGTGACCACAAAGGCAAAGAGGATGGCCATAAGAATCAGCAAACCAACGAGAATAGCAGCAAATCTTTTCACGATTATGTGATGCATGGAACACTCTCCTTAAACCATATCAAATCGTTCTGTCAAAACATTCTGTGGGGGGACACCTAAGGCAGGGAGCGCTTCTTCCATCGCATCCATCAGCACTGGCGGCCCACATATCAAATATTTGAAAAACTTATACTGTTTAGCATAATCTGCCATGTGTCGTCGCATGACATCAGCGTTTACAAATCCTGTTTCACCCTGCCAATCATCTTCAGGATTACTCAAAACGGGGACAAAAGTGAAATTCAACTTGTTCGACTGCTGTAATGCTTCAAACTCATCACGAAAGGTCATTTCAGCATAGGAGCGCGCCCCGTAAAAGAGGAATACTTTCCGATTATCTTCGCGTTTGATCATCGTCTGGATCATGGAATGAAGGGGCGTAATCCCCACGCCACCACCGATAAAAACATAGCCCATTGCCTGTTCTCGATCAATCGAGAAAACACCATGTGGACCATCCAACCACACTTTTTCCCCTGGCTGCAAATTAGGCACTACTTGACCCGACCAATCTCCTAAGTTCTTAATCGTGAAGCTTACTGTTCCTGATGGTTCAACATCGGCCGCCGAGGACATTGAAATCGGATGTTGGCCGATGCCGAACGGGGTACGGCCGCTTTTGATCCAGGAGAATTGACCCGGCTTAAAGTTAAATCCATCATGGTTATCTGGCTTAAGCACCAACGTGTGCGCGTTGCCATATTCCTCACGATTTTCTACCAACTCCCAGCGGCGGTTCCAATTGCGAATGGGGGTGTAGATTTTGTACCAACTAATCAGGCCCAGGACCAAAACCGCATACAAGGCCCAGACGATTTTCATTTCTAAAGTGGTCGTGTAACGGCCGATCAAGAAAATGTGTACCAGCGCAGAAAAGATGACGATCAGGGCGAAAAAACCATGGGCTACATACCAGATCTCATAGCGTATGCCCAGCCGTTTGCGCCAGATGGAGGATATGATCAGCAGCAGTAAAATAAATACCGCAGAAAATGCAGTGATGGTGGCGACATTGGCACAACTGGAAAAAGGATTCAGCCAGCAGCCTGCCGGATAGCCGGAAATGATGAGCAATATGGGGTGAGCCAGCATAAAACCCAGGGCA
Source organism: uncultured Chloroflexia bacterium (assembly GCA_963701435.1). Lineage (GTDB taxonomy): Bacteria > Chloroflexota > Anaerolineae > Promineifilales > Promineifilaceae > JAACFF01. The sequence goes on from CAVPAL010000017.1 coordinate 496,924, forward strand.
GCTATGCCCATTGTATTGTGGAATTGTTGCAGCGCATCCTCGCCAAACGGCTGTGCAGCAGCGGTTATGCGCGATATAAGCGCAAACTCCAAGCTCATGATCGAAAAACCGATAAAGCCGGCCGCGACCGCCACCTCAACAAGAAAGGATTGTGCGGCCCGCTCAGGATTTGATAAAGCTGCTGTTAACAGTGGCAGTAATAGCAAGAATAAGTAGAAACCATACCAAACAATTCCCCTAACGATTAGAATCATATCGTTTTGCCTCCTTGGCTTATGTTTTGAGTGATTAGAACAACAACTGACCGGGTTGTTACAGGATAGCTGCTTTGACTCTCGGGCAGTGTCACCGGCGGTTCGGCAAAATCTGCTGGAGATGATTGTGATGTATCAACAAGACGTGCCCAGCACCATCCCGCCGGCAAGTCCGGCAGTTGAAAGATGAGCGGTTCCCAATAAGCATTGAGGGCAACGTAAAGATGTTCATGCTCGTCGTCGCCATTGGGGGAAAACAGCTCAAAGGCGATGCTGTGCGACTGATCGCCCCAATCTGGTTGGTGCAGGTTCATACCGTGCCACACAATACTCGTACCACCGGGCTCGGTCCAATAAGCGCGATCGCGGTAGAGTCTGCTGTTTTGGCGAAAACGCAACAAGCCGGAGACAAAGCGGAAGAGTGCCTGCTCCTCATCAGCCTTGTCCCAATCAAACCAGCTGATCTCATTGTCCTGACTGTAGGCATTGTTGTTTCCGTTCTGCGTGTTACGCACCTCATCGCCCATGAGAAACATAAGCCGGCCCTGTGACAGAAGGAGAATGGTGAAGAAATTGCGGATCTGGCGCCGGCGCAATGCGTCAATTTCCGGATCATCTGTTGGGCCTTCCACGCCGCAGTTCCAGCTGTTGTTCTGGTTGCTCCCATCCTGATTGCCTTCGCTATTGACTTCATTGTGCTTGTCGTTGTAGGAGACCAGATCATTGAGGGTAAAGCCATCATGGGCAGTGATAAAGTTAACGCTGCGCATCGGACCCCGGTCTGGCAGCGAGAAGACCTGGGGACTGCCGCTAATGGCATCGGCCAGATCGCGAATGACGCCAGTATCGCTCTTGACGAAGCGGCGCACAGTGTCCCGATAACGGCCGTTCCACACCGCCCATCTATCACCAACGAATGAACCAACTTGATAGAGTCCAGCCGCATCCCAGGCCTCGGCAATGATCTTCGTACCAGCCAACACGGGGTCTGAATCGATGTCCCACAAAAGGGGCGGAATCTGGAGAACTTGGTTGTCCTGGCCTCGATAAAGCACCGAAGCCAGATCGAAGCGAAAACCGTCGACGTGCATCTCCTGCACCCAGTAGCGAAGGCTGTCCATGATCATGCGGCGCACAACCGTGTGATTGCTATTGAGCGTGTTACCCACCCCACTGTCGTTGATGTACTCGGCGCGGTTGGCCGGATCAAGCAAGTAGTAAATCCCGTTGTCAATGCCCCGCAGGGAAAGCGTGGGCCCGTCTTCACCATCCTCAGCTGTATGGTTGAAGACGACGTCCAGGATTACTTCAATACCGGCATGGTGCAGCGCCTTGACCAAGTCGCGAAACTCATCGACGGGCCCCAGCCAATCCTGGCGAGAACTGATAGGCGCGATGGGGCGCAAAAAAGGTCACTGGTTCATAGCCCCAGTAGTTGGGTCGATCGCCGGGCGCCGACTGGCGATCGAACTGAAAGACAGGCATCAGTTCAACGATTTGCAAGCCTAATCGTTGCAGGTAGGGGATCTTTTCGATCAAGCCGGCATATGTGCCGCGGGTGGCACCGGACAGCCCGGAATTAGGATGGCGGCTGAAGCCGCGCACGTGCATTTCGTAGATCGCCGCGTCGTCGAAGCTGCGCCTCAACGGCTGGTCGCCTTCCCAATCATAGGCAGTGGGGTCGACGACGACACTCTTCATCGCCTGGGCGCAGTTCTCCAAGCCAACCTGAGACGCAATACTCCGATCATACTGGTCGTCTACGACAGCACGTGCATAGGGATCGAGCAGTACCTTGGACGGATCAAAACGGTGCCCATTCTCGGGTGCAGATGGTCCGTTGAGGCGATAGCCGAAGAGCTGTCCGGCCTGGAGTCCTGATACAAAGATGTGCCAATAAGAGCCAGTGCGATTCGTTTGCGGATCCAGGCAGAAGACGGACGCAGGCTCGACGGCGTCAGGGCGGTCAAAGAGCAGGAGATCGACCTCGTCGGCATGATAGGAGAAGAGGGCGAAGTTTACGCCACCGTTCTCCACGGTGGCTCCTACTGGATCGGGCAGACCCGGCAAGGTATCATGTGTCTGCATGATCATTCCCCTTCGTCAAGGTCTCCAAGGTTTCCATGGCCAGCTCGAGGTCGTCTACCGCGCCGAAAAAGGTCAATACCTGCGCGATTAAGCCCGTCCAGCCGGTCTGATGGCTGGCACCCAGACCGGCGCCGTTATCGCCGTGGAAATACTCGTGGAAGAGAATATGGTCCCGCCAGTAAGGATCGGACTGGAACTTTGTGAGACCGCCGAAGACAGCGCGCCTTCCCTGTTGTCACGCAGGAAAATCTGCGCCAGACGGCGGGCGAGCTCCTGACTGACTTCCCATAACGTCATCTGGATCCCGGAGCCGGTGGGACATTCAATCGTAAATTCGTCGCCGTAGTAAGCGTAAAGGTGGATCAGGCCCCTGAGCAGCAGGTAGTTCATCGGAAACCAGACAGGGCCGCGCCAGTTGGAATTGCCGCCGAACATGCCGCTGTTCGACTCGGCCGGTAAGTAGTCGACACGATACTCAGTGCCGCCCACGTGCACGACGTACGGATGCTCGGCATGGTATCTCGAAATAGAGCGAATGCCGTATGGACTAAGAAACTCATCTTCGTCCAGCATACGAGGGAGGACGCGGCGCACTTCTCTTTCGTCCACCGCTGAGAGCAAACGCCGATCGCGGGTTCCACCGGTGTCACGAGACGGTAGCCCGGCACCAAATGGGGACGGTGTTTATTGAACCACTGCACCGATCCATAAAATGGGGCAGCTTGTCGACTTCATCTGGTCGGATGACGGTACACGCGGCTAAGGGTAGCAAGCCGACCAGTGAACGGAACCTTGAGCGGTGCAGCTTTGCCGCCGGGCAGCCGCAGCACATCATAGAAGAAACCGTCTTCAGCCAGTCCGTCCGTTGTCTTGTGGGGTCGAGGGCGTCGTCGATCCACAGGAAGTGTTCATAGTATTTGCTCGCCATGGATTGGTAGTTGGGTCGTCCAACGCCAGTTCCAGCGCGATCTGCATCATCGTCAACGCGTAGAAGGCCATCCAGGCTGTGCCGTCTGATTGTTCTAGATGGCCACCTGTGACCAGGGTGTGCTGCGGTCAAAGACGCTTATGTTGTCCAGTCCCAGAAATCCACCACCAAACAGATCAGGGCCATCAGGGTCTTTGCGGTTTAGCCACCAGGTGAAATTGTGTGACAGCTTTTGGAAGGTATCTTTAAAAAGTTGATGTCGCCTTCGCCACGAAGCTCCTTTCGACATGGCGTATATCTACGCAGGGCGGCCCACGCATCAGCGGGTGGATTTACATCGCTGAAGTTCCATTCGTAGGCAGGACTCTGACCATTTGGGTGCAGGTAGCGCTCTTCGAGCATGAGTGGAGTTGTTTTTAGCGAAATCAAGATCGACAAGCCAAGGCTACAGTATGGAAAGCCAGGTCGTACCAAGCGGCAAACCAAGGGATACTCCCACTTGTCGGGCATGGAAATGATGTCGGCGTTGACCATGTGGAACCAGTCTCTATTGCGGATTGAAGGATTGCTCCAGATCTTACGGTGACGTAAAACCATGTTCCTGTAGCCAACGCGTTACGTCATACTTATAGTACTTGTTTGGCCCACAGCATGCCGGCCAAGGCCTGGCGCATAACATTGGCGGCATCCGGGGACAGGCTGTCTGGTGTGATGCGTTTTGTAGAACTGCATCTGCCTCCTGTTGCCGGGTGCGTAAGACGTTCTCGAAGTGAGCGCCGAAGGGAGATCCCCGGCGGGATAACGCTAGACTTCAGCATGGGTGCAGCTTGTGTCAGTCGCAGCGGACGCACCACTCCGTCCGGCTCGAAGGGCGATCTTCAACTCGTACTGAGCGGCTACTTTTGTTCCGCGCTGGTCGGGTTGACAGCTTCAGGCGTTGCCGGGTACCACTGCGAAATCGTTGATGCCGTCTTTTACGTAAGGGTGGTGTTCGGCTGACCAATGAGCCGTTCATTATTCGTCTCATTCTCGGTGAACAGCAGCGGCTGCATCCCGGACGGCGTACAGATAGCGGCTCGCCCAGTGCTCATGGTCCGCCTGCCACAACGCGCAACCGCCGTCGGCCGTCAATTTCTACCCGTCGCGGTCGATCAGCCCATCAGAAGACCAGTGGTTGCGGAACCAGAGTGTAGGCAGTAGATGCAGCATTGCCGTTCCGGCCCCCGATTGTGCCACGCAAATCCGGATTAGGATATCTTCCGGCGACTCTTTGGCGTATTCCACGAAGACGTCAAAGTAGCGGTCTGTCGAAAACGCCGGTGTCGAGTAGTTCGTACTCCAAATCCTCAGCTGTGTCCGCTGGCCGTTGGTCTGGGACCAGGTCATTGTAGGGATACGCTCGCATGCGGGTACTTGTAGAGGTACTTCATGTAGGAATGGGTCGGCGTGCCGTCCAGGAGAAATAAATATTCCTTGACATTTCTGCGGTTGCCCTCGCTGTTGGTCAGGCCGAAGAGGCGCTCTTTGAGAATCGGATCGTGCCATCTCCGACAAGGCCAGGGCAAAGCAAAGCTGCTGCTGGTCGTTGATATGCTGGCGGCAGGCCGTCTTCTCCCCAGCGATAAGCGCGCGAGCGAGCCTGATCGTGGTTGAAGCAGTACGTATACATCTCCCCATCACTACTGGCTTCATGCACCGACTGTCTTTCGCTCAGATATGGCCCCCATCTCTTCCACGGGACTCCTGCTGCCTTCGTGGGTTCATCCAAACGCTTTGTTCGGCATTCATTTTCATTTGTACCCTTTATGTGTGTTACCTACACTCTCTTGATTATGAGAAGTGATTGTACCCAACTACTCGATGGCATTGTAATACATGCTGTCCTTAATCTCCACTAAGTAATGATTTCCTCCGTTCTTGAAGTGTTCGCTATGATACTGCTGAGGCTGAGGAAATGTTTTCGGTTCTTCTCCGTAAACGGTCTTGGCGTCATCACCTCTTCTGCCGGGGTGCTGTCAGCCCAGTAAAACTCAAAGGCATGCTTAATGTCTGAATTGCCTCTTCGTTTTCTGTACTCAAATTGTATTCATTCAGCGCTTCATCGCCCCAGGAACTGTATTGGAAGTTCTGGCTGCCAACGACTAAGAACTCGTCGTCTACAATGAAACCTTTGGCGTGCATCTTACCATTATAAAAATGAATATCGACGTACTCCGTTCAACCTGTTTCTCCAACTGGCAACAAAAGCCTGGATGGCGACTTTGTTTTCCATGCCATCCATTGCTTCTTCTTCGACCAAAATACGCACAGGAATGTGATTGGATCCAATCTGTTGCATCAACTGGCGCATGAAGGGCAGCGCGCTATTTTCAAAGTTACAAACTCCGTTAAAAACGATGCCTGCATCGCAAATCAAATCCAGAGTGAAGTTCACTTCAAATATATCAAGTGACTTGTCGGCGGTTGATAACGCAGCCAGGACAGCTTCATCGGAGGCGAAGTGCACGTGCGGAACCATATTGGGAAACGATGTCGTCCGCTTCTGCAGGAATGGTGAATTTCAAAGCTTCAGGGATGTGTCTCGGGAACGGCTGTTACCCGATCACAGGTCACAAGCCACAGCTTATCCAATAGGGGATTCATGTTGTCACAAATCACCTCATGCCAGCCGTTCCACAAGTCGTCAAAGGTGGCTACGGCGTGCCGCGCCACCGGCCCGGTGGCCATGATGGCGTAGTCCACCATTCCCAACCCCGGCCAGAGGGATTATCGATGGGGTAATGGAGATAGCTAACATTGATACCTTTAGCAACGACCGTCTCACCATCAATCACGATCAGCTTGGCGTGGCTGTGCGGCCATAAACCGCTGAAATTGGCTACTTGTACGCGCCATCCGATGTCCTCGTTGACCATCTCAGGAACACCGGCCTCACGCAAATCAGCCAGGATATTCCAAACCTGGTTATTTGTCTGAAAACGTCAAAAGCAGGCATATTCCCCACCAAAGAGACGCACTGTCAGGCCACGCGGATACTGTGAAGGGTCAGCTTTTAGCTTCTCATACAGCGATGCAACCCCTTGGGCAATGACGAAACCAGGGCTGTCGCCATTCTCGCAATCCCGGAACCCACTGCATTGTTGCAAACAAA
>CAVPAL010000018.1:0-78194 GCA_963701435.1 uncultured Chloroflexia bacterium
GACAATAGGAAAGTGAACCAAACGGCCGAACAAAATGTCACCAGTTTAATAATCCAATTAAAAACATGGCCAAAAGAAATGTTCCCATATGGCCGAACAAAATGTCACCACCTTTTACAAAAAAAGAGAACCCTTGCCTAGCTGGGGATAGGAGCCTCGGTTTTGCTACTTTTGGCGAGTCAAAAGTAGAGAGCGTTGTTGGATAAACCATTAGCTCTGCTCAACATCTTGCTGCCGCCGTTGGCGGAAGCGGTAGGATTCACCAACAAATTCAACGATATGGGCTTTGTGGGTTAGCCTATCGAGCAAAGCAACCGTCAGCATTTCATCGCCAAACACTTGCGTCCAATCGGCAAAACTGAGATTAGTCGTCACAATCAAAGCCACCCGCTCATATAACGTTGAACACAACTGAAACATCAACTGGGCCCCTGTATTGGTAAACGGTATGAATCCCAACTCATCAATGACAATCAAATGATGCTTGAGTAGTTTGTTGAGAAAAGGTGTTATCAAGCCACTCTCTTGAAGTTGCAGCATCTCATTGACCAAAGCCGCCGCGTTAAAGAAGCGAACCCGCCGCATCTGCTGCGTGGCAGCCACCGCCAAGGCCGAAGCGATATGGGTCTTTCCCAGTCCAGGCGTGCCCACAAGAATCACCGGTTCAGCGCGGTCGATGTAATCGCCACGGGCTAGGGCAAATATTTTCTGACGATTCAACTGAGGCACCGCTTCAAAATCAAAGCTGTCCAGTTCCTTAATGACCGGTATCTTGGCCTCCTTCAACCGGCGTTGGCGGCGACGCGCTTCTCGCTCTTGCACTTCTTGCTCGGCCAAAGCCAACAAATAGCGCGTATACCCTTCTTGTTTTTGGACTGCTTCAGCAGCAAATGCCTCATGGTTAGCAACAAATGCAGATAAATGAAGTTTCTTGAGATAGCTGTGTAAGACCAAATTATCTACTGTGGCAGACATGAGTTGCCTCCCACCAGAATGTCATAGGCATGGGTCGAAACAGCCTGTTGCCCAATTTGTTGCAACTGTGGGTGCTGACGTAAATCCACCTGAGAGAATACCGGTTCTTGCAAAGCTAACTGTGTCAAACGCAGCTTGATGCCATCGACATGAGCACAGCGCTGGGCCAAAGCCCATTCAATGGCCTGAACCAAAACGGGTTGGGCATGTTCACGATGTAAATACAAGATAGCAATGAATTCACGCACCCCACGTCCATCCGGCCATTTCTGTTGCAACTGAGCCAGGAGGTCTTCATAGACAGACGGCCATTGTGACCGCCATTGCCGCAAAGGTTTAGCATGGTCAAATGCACCGGGACGTTGTTGCAAGAGCGGTAAGTAATGAAGCGGGTCGATCACCTCTTGCCCTCGTTCATAACTACGGGAATGAATCGCTATCGGGTCGCTGTCAGATGGGCGAAGGATGTGAACCTCGAAAGGATACAACTTGACGACCAGTTGTCGCTGTGCCAAATCACAGGGAACGGAATAGCGATTGCTGTCCACCTGTATTTGGCTATATCGATTAAGCACGGCTGTTGTCCGACGGCAGCAATCATAGGCATAGTCTGGCAGTGGGCGCAGTTGTTGTCGTTCCACTTGCCACATGGCGCCAATGGTAGCCTCTTGTCCACTGACTTGGCGCGTATCGTCGGCTGTACATTGTGCCAATAGATACGCATTCAGTTCAGCAAAGGATGTGACTTCTGGCAGTGGCACCAGGAAGCGACGACGATAGTAGCCGACATGATGCTCAACGCCGCCTTTCTCATTCCCTGCTCCCGGTGAGCAAAAATGGCTTTCGTACAGGTAATGTCCCCGAAGTTGCACGAAGGATTCTTGTTCGATGCGGTTTCGTCCGGTCAATATTTCTTTAACGGCCGTTTTCAGATTGTCATAGCTGATACGCTGCGGCACGCCCTCAAAAAAGTTGAAAGCAGCCACATGACCCGCAAAGAAACTCTCTTGTTTTTGTGATGGAAACGCCATCATGAAGGTACGGCGACTGTATGACAGCTTCATATAGAATAACTGCACCTTTACTTGACGGCCGTTGAAGATGACCTCCCCTTCACCCCAGTCAACTTGAGCATCTGTGCCTGGGTCAAATTCTAAAGGAAGGTATAGTTTCGGTGGTTTGAGTTGTTTGCGTACTTGCGCCACGAAGTGTCGAACGGTTGATTCGGCACCTTCGTACCCTTCTGCTCGAATCACTTCGTAAATGCGTGGCGATGTCCATCGTTGCTTTCGTGGCATGGTTGCATTTTGCTTCAACATCGTCTCAATACGCTCTTTGTAAGGACCTAGCTTGCGTGTGGGGATTGGGACTTGTCGTTGATAGCTAGGTGGTTCATCGCTATCAACCATACGTTGAATGGTTCGCCTGGCTCGTCGCGTTTCACGCGCTATTTGGCGGATGCTTTTCCCTTCAATGTAGTACGCCTTTCTAACTTGTTCCCATTCGTACACCGTCAACATCTCCGTGCCTCCGTATCATCAGTTTGCCTTATGATACGAAAGTCTTTGATGGTGACATTTTATTCGGCCGTGATTCCTTCAGATGGTGTACTTTTATTCTATCGAAAACACTCAAGAAGAAGATAGATGCCGTAGACGCGCTCAAGCAAAGAGGCTACAAAGCACAACCGCTGAGACGAGTGTACATCCTCAAAAGCAATGGTCAAAAACGGCCGCTTGGTATCCCCACGATGAGAGACAGAGCGATGCAAGCATTGTATCTGCTAGCGCTAGAACCCATCGCCGAAACAACCGCCGACCCGAATTCCTACGGTTTTCGGCGAGAGCGGTCAACAGCAGATGCCATCCAACACAGCTTTGTGGTACTCAGCGGCCAACATTCAGCCCGATGGGTGTTGGAAGCAGACATCAAAGGTTGTTTCGACCATATCAGCCATGAATGGTTAATGGCGCATATTCCTATGGAAAAAGCGCCCCTCCGCCAGTGGCTAAAAGCTGGATACATGGAAAAGGTCGTGCTTCATCCAACTGAAGAAGGAACACCCCAAGGAGGAATCATTTCTCCCGTCCTGATGAACATGACGCTAGATGGATTGGAAAAGATGTTAAAACAACGCTTTCCCAAGAAATATCCACATCATCCCAAAGTTCACCTGATCAGGTATGCGGACGACTTTATCATTACAGGTGCTTCAAAAGAGCTACTGGAAACAGAAGTGAAACCATTGGTGATAGGTTTTCTGCAAGAAAGAGGGCTGACCCTTTCCGAAGAAAAGACGCGCATCATCCATATCGAAGACGGCTTTGATTTTCTAGGTCGCAATATCAGACGCTATGGCAACAAAACTCTCACTAAACCCAGCAAAGCCAACCTGAAAACAATCATGACCAAAATTAGGAAAGTCATCAAGAAGAACGCGATGCTGCCACCGGGAAAGTTAGGGTTGCTGCTTAACCCCATCATACGAGGTTGGGCACAGCATTTTCGTCACGATGCAAGTACAGCCGCCTTCTCCCATGTGGATACAGCTATCTTCAACGCCTTATGGCAATGGGCAAAACGACGACATCCTGGCAAACGATGGCAATGGGTAAAACGGAAATACTTCCCTAAAGCGAATGGTTATGCCTGGTCTTTTAGTGGTGAAGTTGAAGGTAAACGACAACACCTCTTTCACGCTGGACGTGTCCCTATAAAACGGCACGTCAAAATTAGAGCAGCAGCAAACCCTTTTGACCCAGAATGGGAACTTTACTTTGAAAAACGTTCAGTTTATAAAGTGAAGGAAACTCTAAAGGGACAATGGCGTAAATGGCAGCTTTGGCAACAGCAGAAAGGGAATTGTCTGATTTGCCAGCAAAAGCTGATCCCGGAAACGGACTGGAACATACACCACATCGCTTGGTTATCAAAGGGCGGTAAGGATACGATGGATAATTGTGTTCTGCTGCACGCCAATTGTCACCGGCAAGTTCATGCCTTAAACTTAACCGTATTGAAACCGTGTCCTTCATAGGGCATTTGAGAGGCTTGAGCGGTGTGCGTTGAAAGGCGCTCGCACCGTTCTTAGGGGAGGGCGCGGCGGTAACGTCGCGTCTTTACCCGACACGGCTGAATAGTGATGCAACTCGAATTTTGATTAAGGCTGATAAGACTATGACGGATTACATAACCTTGATAAAAACCTATAAAGGATTCTTATTTTGTGTCACAAAAACAGAACTGGCTGAACTTAATCTTGGTACTGACCGTCTTAGCAAAAAATTTCACTTTCGACATCCATCTAAGCAAGTCATCAACAACGAAAATCTGTTTTGGGAAGCTGCTATTTACTCATTTCCACTTGACCCACCGTATGAAAAACCAGGTAATTATGTTAGCGATGCCTTAGCTGATTCACTATTTGGTGGTTTTCTTGGCCTGTTAAAGCAATCAAAGACAAAATCGCTTAAAGAATTCAAGTCAACTACAAAATGGTTGATATAACATGACATCCGTGCTATCATGCTTTTATGATTCAGTCCTTTTTTGATCAGGGAACCGAAGATGTTTTTAACGGTGTTAACTCTAAAATCGCTCGAAAAACTTGTCCAAAGAATCTTTGGCGGATTGCTGGTCGAAAGCTGGAGCAATTGGATTCTGTTGAATCACTTGAAGATTTGCGAGTTCCACCCGGTAATAAACTTGAAGCCTTAAAGGGAACTAGAGCAGGCCAATACAGTATTCGTATCAACGCTCAGTTTCGCATTTGTTTTGTTTGGCAAGATAGTGGCCCAACTCAAGTCGAAATTGTTGATTATCATTAGGAGATTAAAATGGTACGCATTCCAACACACCGACCACCCACTCATCCGGGCGAAATGCTACTGGAGGAGTTTTTGATTCCGATGAATCTAACACAGCGCGATTTGGCAAAAAGTATTCATGTCCCTTATCAGAGAATAAACGAAATTGTTAACGGCCGACGAGGGATAACGCCTAGTACAGCTCTACGTCTGGCTAAGTTTTTTGGCATGTCGGCTGGATTCTGGATGAACCTCCAGCTACGTTGGGATCTTTACCACGCTCAAAAATCGGAGGCAAATAAACTCCAAACGATTAAGCCTTTCGCTAGTTCATCAAACCCGCCAATAGCCGCCTAAGCGGGCGTTCGCCCATAGAAAACATGATGGAGAGAGTATGTTACTTATAAATCGAAAGTCTTTGATGGGACTCATTGGAGGGGTTGCCTTATTGGCTATATCAGGCGGTGCCTCTGCGCAAATCGGCAACCCGCTAAGTGCAGAAGAGTCTGACCCAGCAGCACTGGGTTGGATGAGGGGGTTCCCTCCATCAGCCGAGAAGCTTATCATGCAGCCGGAATCCGACTTCTTCAGCTTCCCGAAATTGCGTTGGACCGTATGCCACATCCGTGAACTCATGCCCACAAAACAAGTGAGTCGGGGCATCGGCGCACCTATCCCGCTGGAGTATGCGATCGATGACGATCTTGACGACGTGCGCTTCATGCCGCTTTGGGGTGCCGATCCCATGACCTGGAAGAAATCGCTCTCGGAAAACTACACCGACGGCATTCTCATTATCCACGAGGGCAAGGTTGTTTACGAACGGTACTTCGGCTGCCTCAACGAAATGGGCAAGCACGCCGCGATGTCGATGACCAAGTCAATGACCGGACTCCTGGCCGAGATTCTGGTAACAGAAGGCGCGCTAGATGATAAGGCCAAGGTGTCGTCTATTGTCCCGGAGCTGTCCGGTAGCGCGTTTGGCAATGCGACCGTCCGCCAGGTCATGGATATGACCACGGCGCTCGATTACAGCGAGGATTACTCCGATCCGAATGCAGACATCTGGATCTACTCAGCCGCTGCGAACCCGTTGCCCAAACCTAAAGGTTATGAAGGCCCGAACGGCTATTTTGAGTACCTCGAAACTGTCAAGCAGGATGGGGTTCACGGTGAGGCTTTTGGCTACAGGACCATCAATACGGACGCACTGGGGTGGATTGTCTCGCGGATCACTGGCAAGGACCTTGCGAACCTGCTGTCCGAACGTATCTGGAGCCGGATGGGCGCGGAGCAGGATGGATACATGACTGTGGACGCCAAGGGGACACCGTTTGCAGGCGGAGGGCTCAGTGCCGGATTGCGAGACTTGGGTCGTATCGGTCTGCTGATGTTGAACGGCGGCGAGATCAATGGCCAGCGGCTGTTCCCGCAGGAGGTTGTGCAGAGTATTCGGTCTGGTGGCGACAGGGAAGCCTTTTCCAAAGCGGGCTACAAGACCCTCGAGGGTGGCAGCTACCGCGGCATGTGGTGGGTCTTCCATAACAAGCACGGGGCCTTTTGCCGCACGTGGTGTGCACGGGCAGACTATCTATATCGATCCGACGGCTGCAATGGTCATCGTACGGTTCGCATCGTTTCCCACGGCTAAGAACGCAAAGATTGATCCGACCTCGCTGCCTGCCTATCAAGCCGTGGCCGAGTATTTGATGAGAAAGTGACGTGTACATAACCATGGGCGAACTAATACTACAACGAGATTTTGACATAATTTTACTGACGACAACCTCCCGGAGGCTAATCAAGCAGCTAAAATCAACCTATTTAGCGACCACTTTTGCCTAAATGTTGAGCCTCCGGGAGGATTCACTTCGAAGTCTCGTTGTAATACTAATCAATAGTGGCAGGGGTAGGCCGCGTGGCTGTTTCCAAAGCCGTCAGAAACAGAAAAGCTTCTTCATCAGTTTGGCCGCACATTTCCAGACTGGGCTGCAAACGTGAACACACGGGCGGTCTGTCGGGGTGGCCGAACAGAAGGCAGCGATTGTCCGGGGTCAGTTGGATGCAGCGCACCCCGGCCGGTTTGCCGTGCGGCATACCGGGAATGGGAGATGATATAGATGGGGCGATGCAGCAAGCTCCGCACCCGACTCGACACTGCATTTGTTGCGCTCCTTGATTTGGCAACGGCCGTTTGCATTAAAAACCGCCACGATTATAAAGAGCAAACCTGAATGGAACAACCTGGAGTCTGAAGCTCATGCGTTGGAAGATTCAGAGATTAGTTGACATAATTCACAAGAGATAAAGAACAACGCTTGCATGAATCTTGCAGCCATGTTACAAGATTGGATACAATCTTCCAGGAAGATATTTACAGAGGAGCAAGCGCAACAAAGTGGCAAAAGAATCAACTACACCAAAGCCTGTTTATCAAGACGCTGCACGCCCGCTGGCGGAGCGCGTGCAGGATTTGTTAGCGCACATGACGCTGGAGGAAAAGATCAGCCAGATGTGCAATGCGACGGCCGCGCTGCCCCATTTGGGCATCCATGCCTATGATTACTGGAACGAAGCGCTGCACGGGGTAGCCCGCAACGGCCGTGCCACAATTTTCCCCCAGGCGATTGGCATGGCCGCGACATGGGCGCCGGCTTTAATTGAACGGACGGCTGCGGCAATTGGGGATGAGGCCCGCGCCAAATATCATGCAGCGCTGCGGCGCAACGGCCGTTCCAACATCTACCAGGGTCTCACCATGTGGTCGCCCAATGTCAACATCTTCCGCGACCCGCGTTGGGGACGAGGACAGGAAACATGGGGCGAAGACCCCTTCCTGACCGGCGAAATGGGCGCCGCCTTTGTGCGCGGCCTGCAGGGCGACCATCCCGTGTATTTAAAAACCGCCGCCTGCGCCAAACATTACGCCGTCCACAGCGGCCCGGAAGGCGAACGCCACACCTTTAACGCCCGCGTTTCAGCCCGCGATTTGCACGACACCTATTTACCTGCCTTCAAAAAATTGGTAACGGAGACCAAAGTTGAGGCCGTGATGGGCGCCTACAACCGCACCAATGACGAAGCGTGCTGCACCAGCCCCTTTTTGCTGCAAACGATTTTGCGCGACGAGTGGGGCTTTGAAGGGCACGTGGTTTCTGACTGCGGCGCGCTGAATGATTTACATTTGCACCATAAGGTAACGGCCGATGCAGCCGAAAGCGCGGCGATGGCGCTGAAAAACGGCTGTGATATGAGCTGCATCTGCACCTACGAACATTTGGGCGCGGCCGTGGCGCGGGGGCTGATTACGGAAGCGGACATCGACCAGGCGCTGGCGCGCACGCTGGCGACGCGTTTTAAGCTGGGCTTGTTTGATCCGCCGGACGCTGTTCCCTATGCGTCTACGCCCATTTCAGTCGTGAACTGCACCGAACACCAGGCGCTGGCGTATGAAACGGCCGTTAAATCCGTCGTCCTGCTCAAAAACAACAACCATATTTTACCCATTCGAGAGGATGTGCAGTCAATTTTAGTCGTTGGCCCCAACGCCGCTTCGCTGGATGTGCTGTTTGGAAACTATCACGGGCTGTCCGGCGCGATGACGACGCTGCTGGAAGGGATCGTGAGCGCCGCGCCGGAGGGCGTCAACATCGAATATCGGGTGGGCTGCCCCTTAACGCAGCCGCGGGAAATGCCGACCGATTGGTCACTGGGAATGGCAGCGGCCAGTGATGTGACCATCGCGTGCATGGGCCTGTCGCCGGCGCTGGAAGGGGAAGAAGGCGACGCGATTTTGTCGGCCGAGCATGGGGATCGCGCCGATATTGGCCTGCCGGCGGTGCAGGTAAGCTATTTGAAAAACCTGGCCGCTCAAGGCGCAAAAGTCGTGCTGGTTTTATGCGGCGGCAGTCCGATTGCTCTGGGCGAGCTGGCGGAGTTGATGGAAGCGGTTGTGTTTGTCTGGTATCCGGGACAGGCTGGCGGAACGGCCGTCGCCGACGTGCTGTTTGGCAAGACAGCGCCTTCGGGCAAGCTGCCGCTCACCTTCCCGCACTCTGTTGACCAACTGCCGCCGTTTGACGAGTACAGTATGGCCAACCGCACCTACCGCTACAGCCAGGCCACACCGCTCTATCCGTTTGGCTTTGGCCTCAGCTACAGCGAGTTTGTTTATTCAGACCTGCTTTTAGCGCAAAATGAAGTAAAACGCGGTGATGGTGTGAACGGCCGTTTCACCATCACCAATCAGGGCAGTGTCGCAGCCGAAGAAGTCGCCCAAATCTATCTGACCGCTGTAGAGGCCACTGTACCGGCGCCGCTGCATAAATTGGTCGGCTTTGAGCGTGTGCGGCTGCAGCCGGGAGAAAGCCGCACCGTCGCGTTCACCATCACAGCCGAGAAGATGCTGTTGGTAGACGAAGCCGGGCAGCGCCAATGGGAATCGGGCCAATTCAGGCTGACGGTGGGCGGCTGTTCACCGGGAGTTCGCGGCCTGGAGCTGGGTGCGCCGGAGGCGGTAACCGCTTTTTTTGAGCTGCTCTAACAGTTTGTCGGAGCAACATTTCGCCGCGAATTGACGCAAATCAGTACAAATCAGGGCATTTTCCGTCAAAATCTGTGTAAATCAGTGGCAAAGCCGTGCGCCCAACCTTAAATCAATCCATACCGTTCCAGCGCTTCATCCAAAATCCGGTTGACCAGCTCCTCATATGACCATCCGTCTGCCCGCGCTTCCATGCATAAATCAGAATATTCAGGATTCAAGCCGGGCAGCGGGTTGACTTCGAGGATATAGGGTTTGTCATTGTCACTGGCATCGAGGCGAAAATCAACGCGCGCCACATCCAGACAGCCGGTAATGCGGAAGGTAGCGGCCGTTAACCAATTCAACTCCTCTACCATCTCCACCGTTAATGGAGCCGGACAGAGAAAATGAAACGCATCCACCCAATCCACCTTGATGCGGCTGGTATAAACCCCCTTCTCCTCCTCAGGATAGCGGCTCATATCAATTTCCAGCGGCGGGAAAAAGTGCAGACCGCGCCGGATGCGCGGCGCTTCGTCATCTTCCGGCAGCCGCCAGGCGACCGGGCCGGTCAGATTACCAACAACGCCGACGGTAACTTCGCGCCCGTCAATAAACCGCTCCGCCAACACCGGCTGATCATAGCGTTCAAATAAACGGCGTAGTTGGGTGCGCAGTTCTTGCTCATTGTGGACGACAGATTCGGCGCTGATCCCCATTCCTGTGCCCTCGCGGCTCGGTTTGACAAACAGTGGAAACTGCATATCCGCGTCCAAAGTTTCCGTAATGCGTTCAAATGTCTGAAACGGAGGCGTCGGCAAATTATGATATGTCAGCACCCGTTTGGTCATCGGTTTATCCAGGGTCAGCGCCAGGGTCAAAACTTGGGAACCGGTGTAGGGAATGCGCAGCATCTCCAAAACAGCCGGTATCTGGGACTCGCGAGCGTCGCCAAAGTGACCTTCACAAATATTGAAGCAGATATCCGGCTTCACCTGCCGTAATTTATCATACAGGGTGACATCTCCTTCCAAAAAGGTAACTTGATGCCCACCTGTTTCGATCGCTTTCATGATAGCATGCAATTGTTTTTTCAGAGTCAAGGTCGTCCCAATGGTCGGGCGACATGCCTGGCCAGGTAGGTGCATTTTTTTTGAGATTAGCTAACAGTGCAACGTGCATTCAGGTTTTTTCCTCCAGGAATTTCCCAAATATAAAACCCATCCCTCAGACATCTGAGGGATGGGTCAGCTCCCCAACAAGTTTAAATTTGTCTTACAAGAAAAGTATAACGGCCGTTATCAAATTGTCCAATATTTCCCATCATAAAAAGTTCGTATACGGCCGTTGACCGCGGCGCATCACAGAAATTGGAACTATTGCCCTACACCCGTTAATTTAATCCCAACTCCACAAGGATATAAGCCATGAGCCGCTGGCCCAGAGTCACCAGGATGGGCAGCAGAATAGAAGCGAATAGGGTGCGCAGCATGCCTGCGTTGTAGGGCCAGGTGGGTACCTCCTTAAGCCGATCTTCGTACTGCTGCCACAGGCCCACTTCCGTAGAAAAGGGCAGGATATCTTGCTTCTCTTCCAGGGTCATCGCTTCTAAACGCCGGTAAGCGTCGGCCAGATGCCGGCGCAGATTGTCCTGTTCGGCTCGCTTG
Organism: uncultured Chloroflexia bacterium; assembly: GCA_963701435.1. Classification (GTDB taxonomy): domain Bacteria; phylum Chloroflexota; class Anaerolineae; order Promineifilales; family Promineifilaceae; genus JAACFF01. Next base: position 10,974 of record CAVPAL010000018.1, read on the forward strand.
GCCGTCTGTAATACGCGATGGGTTGGTAGCAAAGTCATAAAAAAGATGAGTAAGGTCACCAGGATGAGGAGGCTGTGAATAATAATATCAGCCAAAGTGAAAGCAAGCTGGCCGGCGGCATTAAAGAAAACGACGATGGTCGAGCCGCCCACAAAGGCCAAAGCAACTGCCAGGCTGTGTAAGCCAATAGGTATGAAAGGAGCGGTGTAGAAGATATCGAAGTTCAAGGGACCTTGTAACAAGCGGTTGCTTAGATGCCCTTCGGACACCGATTGTTGGATGACAAGGGCCAGCAGGCCAAACATCAAGCCGCTAACCAGGGGCAAGTAGAAGTTAACCCAGCTTACTCCTTCATTCCACACCCAGGGTAGGCTGGGCAGAAAGCCGAAGGCAAAGCCCAAAATCAAGGCTGGCGTAGCCCCTTTGCTCGTTTTGGCCTGGGTTTCTTGCACCAGTTGTGCATATGCTTCTTCGTCCAGGGCGGAGATCTGGTGCAGGTTATCCACAGCCTTGCGCTGAAAGGGAACTGTGGCCCGGCCGATGATCATAATGTAAACGATGATGGTGGGGGCAGTGAGCATCCGGCTCCAAAGTCCCGCGCGCCAAAATTCCGGCCACAAATCGTCGAGAGTGACGACTAATATGATCAGGAAGAGGAGTGCAGCGGCCGTAACACCGATCTGGCGCCGGGTAGGTGGAAATAAGCGGTCGACGAAGGACTGGTTATCAGTGGCGCTTATCTCAGACATGGCAAGCTCCTTTTGCGCTTCCTTAACCTTCGAGACCTTCGAGCCAGGTTGGGCAACTACTGGTACGACAAGGCCTCGCGCACACTAAGGCGTGCCGCGCGTCGCGCCGGCAGCCAACTGGCTAACACTGAAAGAACAGTAATGATCCCCAGCCAAAGCAGCGCGCCCTGGGGTGTGTATTGAAAAACGATCTCACCCAAGACGGCCGAAAGCGCTTCCGTCATCAATCGCCCCGCTGGAATACTGAGCGGAAAGGCGATCAGCCAGCTCAACCAACCCAGAATCAGGCCCTCTCCGATAAACAAGCGCGCAATATCCCAGGAAGAAGCGCCAATAGCGCGCATCACGCCAATCTCCCGCTGCCGTTCTATGACGCTTAGAGACAGCGTGCCGCTCAGCGAGATGCTGCCGACAACACCGATCAAAACCGCCATGGTAGAGAGCAGGACGATAATTGAGCGCATCTGCGTATTGATATTCTCAACCACCTCAGAAGACGTATCCTGTCCATTCAAGATTCCCCCTGGCGACACATCAATTCCATTTTCTTCATAGAGTTGGCGTATTTGCGTGGCTACAGCTTGTTCCGTGGCGGCGTCTCCTCGCTTTAGTTGGACCCAGATTGAACTGGCACGGCCGACCTGGTTCTGTTCACGCAGCAAGGTGGACCGCGGCACAAGGGCTGTATTGGCAAGCAGCGGGTCAAAGATCAGCCCCACGATAAGCCAATCGGAATCTCCGATCGACCCTTGATCCAATGTTACCCAGTCGCCCAGTGTGACGCCCAAATCCCCCGCCACCTCCTGATTCAAGACGGCCGCGTAGCTGTCTGCTGCATTGAGCCAACGACCCTGGCGCATCTGATAACCATACAGCTCCGTTTGGGGTTGGACGCCAAAGATCAGGATGGAAGGATCATCATCCGTTCCCGCTACGCGTCGATCATGCGCTGTGGCGCTGCCAAAACCCCACATCTCCGCGGAACGCACAGCGGGGTGCTGCATCGTCAACTGCTCCAGCCGGCTGATTCGTTCCGGATTTTCAAAGATCATATTGATATTGGAGTTCAAAATCGAGAAGAGCAAATCATTAAACGTGTAAGTGACCGAATCACCTACGCTCATAACCATCATAAATATAAGCCCGCTGAGTACCAATGTGATCTGCGTCAACACTACCCGGCCCTTGTGCCGGAAAGTGTTGCTGATGGTCAAAAGTAGTAAGCGCGAGACTTTCTTCAATCGCGCGATCAAGCGATCGAGGAGCGAGGGTTTTGTACTCAACCCGTAGGTGCTGATCGCCTCCCGCACCGTGATGCGCGCCCCGGAAATTATCGGCGCCAGGGCCACCAGGAGGGGCGCCAACAAAGCGATGATAACCTGCGCCCAAACCGCCGGTGGGGAAATGGTAAAGGAGCCTGGATCGGCGTTGAACGTGCCCATCAGAAAAACATTCAATGCCCAACCACCAAGCGCACCCAGGGGAACGGCGATTATCAACGCCAAAAGACCAAAAGCAAATACGTACAGCAAATAAATCGCTAAGATTTGCCAGGCATTGGCGCCAATGGCCTTCATCACGCCAATCTGTTCCATCTGTTGCGAGATAATGGCATTGATTGTGTTGTAAACGAGGAACAGCCCCAGGAGCAGGGCCAACACCGCCATGACGCCCAGAACCAGAAAGATACCGTCTACGGAGTCCTGAAAGAAATGCTTGCTGGGATCAAGGACGCGCCCACCAGATGGCGGCATGTATCCATAGGTATCAACATTCTGCTTCTCTAATTTATCCCGCATACGGTTGGCGATGGCGGTGACCTCTGCCTCATCATATCGCCCCGCCGTGGCCAGGATATTGCTGTAATTACGCGTGCCAAATAAATCTTCGAACGTTTCACGTGTCACATAGAATTGTGCATTGCCCCCAAAACCGGGCGGGGTGCTAAGAGGATCACTGATGATACCGCCAACTCCGAAAACACGGTCACGGCCGTCTCTCTTAATCGTCACTTTCTCGCCGGGCAAAACGCCAAAAACGGTGTCTGTCCCCTGTCCCACCGCCAGGATATCTCCGTCGGGCCACGAGCCGCTTACCAAATCAAGCGTAAAGTAACGCTGGTCCAAATAGTCGGGGCGCATCGTTACATTAGCTGGCAGCCATTCCCCTTCCGCGTCCATACGCCACTCGACCACGCTCACAGAATATCCTTCAGCGTCCACGACGCCTTCAACGCGCTTCAAGTTTCTGATCGTATCATCATCAACCCGCGCACTGGTCGCCATGGCGATCATTGCCGGCGAGGAGTCGATCCAGCTCTGCTGCATGCCCTGTATGACCAGGTTACGCGTGCTGATGATCATGCCAATGGCAAAAGCGCCCATGCCAATGATCAAAACAACCTGCAGCGTACGCGCCTTATTGGCCCAAAGATCTTTCCAGATTTTAAATCGAATAACGCCCATATAGTTTCTGCGGTTTACCTAATACCCTGTCCAATCAGCTCCACCGACATATTCATCACGCGTGATATTGCCGTCTATAATCTCGATCACGCGCGGAATCCGGCGGGCCAGCTCCTTATCATGCGTCACCATTAGCAATGTCTTGCCTTGATCGACCAGTTCCTGAAACAAGAGAAAAACATCATCCGTCGTACGCGTGTCCAGGTTGCCGGTAGGCTCATCAGCGACGAGTAACGGCGGGTCATTGGCCAGCGCGCGGGCGATCGCGGCCCTTTGCTGCTGGCCACCGGAAACCTGACCCGGCAGTTTATTGGCCTGATCGGCCAGGCTTACGCTTTCCAAGAGGCGCAAGGCTCGTTCTTCCCGCTCTTTCGTTGTGAATTTGCGTGCAAAGTCCATCGGCAAGATGATATTTTGCAGCAAGCTGAGCGCCGGCAGCATCTGGAAAAACTGAAAAATTATGCCCACATGCTCTCCACGCCAGTTGGCGAGTTGATTCTCACTCATTTTATGAACTTCGCGACCGGTCACGATCACTTCGCCGGATGAAGGGTGGTCGATGCCCGTGATCATATTTAGTAAAGTGGACTTGCCGTTGCCGGATGGTCCCATGATGGTTAAGAACTCACCTTTCCGTACATCAAAAGAGATGCCCTTGAGAATCGTCAGTTCATCATCACCCATCGGGAAACGCTTGATTACGTTCTTGACGGCGACGATAGGATCTTTGTTGCGCCCGTTGCTGCTCATTTTCTCGTTCATAATACCCATCCGTCAGGGTGGCAAAATATGCCCATCACTATGCAGCGGATGCCGCCCAGATCAAGCCGTCTGTCGGTTTGTAAAGCCCGGTATCATACCAGGCATCTACATCGACTATTTTTTCTCCTTGCGTCGCCATACTCAAATCGATGTGAGTCCACGTATGCTGCTGCAGGAAAGCTGTCATGCGGCCATATTTCTCCTCCTGCAGCAGACGCGCGGCCGTCATGCCAAAATTGGTGGCGCCTAACAGATCCTGGCCGTCCGGCGTTCCCGTGCGCATCAAGTAAGTAAGCTGTTGGAAAAAAACTTCTTCGCCGGTCAGATTCTGCAGCAGTTCCGCAGCGATTAGACCGCTGCTTTGTAAGCCGGTGGCGGCAGCGTCCATGCCTGTTCCATTTTTTACCTCGGCGAAACTGTGCGGTGACAGATGCTCCTCTACCTCCGCCAGCTTCTGCGGTGCGATCCGCGATCCATTGGTCACCGTCACAATGGCATAATTACTGGGCGTCATGTTTTTATCTTGCTGTACCAGATAGGCCAATCTCAGCGGATCATAGGGCACTTCGGGGATCAGGGCACGGTCCACACCGGCCAGGTAGGCCATCAGCAGGGCGCTGTAGCCGGAGTGGTTGCCAAAAGTCTCTATAACGATCACCTGTTCGCGTGATCCTGCCAGCGCGCGCAGTTGATGCACAAAGGACACGCCACGCGCTAATCCCGTACTGAAACCCAGGGTGTAGTCAGTGCCATTAATATTATTGTGAATCGTTTTGGGAATGGCGATGATCGGGATTCCCTTTGCGCTCAAATAAGCCGCATAGCGCAGCATATCGTCATCGCCAAGCACGATCAGCGCCTTTACCCCCAGGCGCTCGACAACGGCCGTTAAATGTGCAGTCATATCCTGAACTTTATCATCATCTTCTCGCAGAAATGGCGGCACGTGGGCGGGCGGCGTATGGCGCGGATCCAGGCGGGAAGAATGCAAAAACGAGCCGGGAGTCTGATCGATGGCCCGGATGCGGTTCTTGGTCAACTCGATAAACTGCTGGCTGAATGTAGAAGGGTCACGTGGATTATATTGGAGCAACCCTTCCCACCCCTTGCGGACGCCGATTGGTTCAAATCCTAAGTCGATAACCCGGTATACAAGACTTTTCAGGCACATATTCAACCCGGGTACATCGCCGCCCCCGGTCAGAATCGCTACTCTTTTGCTCATGGTCAGACTTCCTTCCTTGCAAAGCAACCAAAACCTGGTTGCTAATGTATGAACATTATAAATGCCAGATATGCTGCCTGACAAGGGGCAAATCGGTCTCGGCCGTCAAACAGATCACATGGCAACCAGTTTAAAAGTGAAACCAGTAACAGTTTCACTGATGACCAACGGCCGTTTCCTTTCCCCCAATTCTCAATTCCCATACAATAGCGGCCAATGAAAACAAAGCTTGTCGCTGTCTTGTTATTTTTGCTCGTTTTGGGCTTTTACCTGCTCACCATGCAGCCTTCGCTGGCGTGGGGAGACGGCATCCGCTTGCAGCGCGAGGCCGTCACGGCCGAATCCTTCATCCTGGCCGAAATCGTAAACGTCGAGTTTGCGCCTGATCCCTGGCCCTTTGCGCGTTTAGGCGTGGCCGCCTGGGATCACCCGCTGTATGTGATGCTGGGCTACGGGCTGGTGCAGGCGCTGCCCATGCTCCACGACCTGTGGCTGGTGAATCTGATCTCGGCCATTTTTGGCGCGGGCGCGGTGGTTGTGCTGTTTTTGTGGCTGTTTGCCAATACGCGCTCGACGCTGGCGGCTCTGTTTGCAGCCCTGGCGCTGGCCGTTTCCCACACCTTTTGGTGGCACGCCGCCACGCCGGAAGTGTATACGCTGTTCGCCTTTTTGCTGCTGCTGGCGGTGTATGCCTATGATCTGTATGAGCACAACGGCCGTTTCCGCTACCTCCTCCTATCCGCCTTTGTTTTTGGCCTGGGCCTCGCCAATCACCTGCTGGCGGGGCTGCTGCTGCCGGCGCTGCTGATCTACTGGCTGCTGCGCCCCCAGGCATGGCGCGCGCTGCGGCTCAAACCCGTACAATATATGTGGCTGGCGCTCGCTTTTTTGCTTGGTTTTGCGCCCTATTGGGTGCAGTTATTGCGGCTGCTGCGTACATTTCCGCTCGCCGAGGTGGTCGGACCGGCCGCCGGTGTCACTTTTTTGCAAGGTTCGCTGGCGGTCACGCCCGATGCGCTGCTGCAAAGTATCGTCAGCTATCTGATCTTCCTGGTTTACAACTTCAACCCGTTGGGCGTTTTGTTGGGGTTGTATGGCTGGTGGGTCGGACGGCGCGCCTACCGCGATTTGTGGGCCAAGGCGCTGGCGCTCTACCTGGTCTACCTGGTTTTTGGCCTCTTCTACCAGGTCGCCGACCAGTTCGCCTTTTTTTTAGGCTCCTACCTCTTTTGGGCGGCGGCGATGGGCTTGGGCGCGGCCTATCTGGCAGCGGCCGTTTGGCCGCAGCGACGGCGCGCCTTAGGCTTGGGATTGGCCATTTCCATCGTGGTGATGCCCCTGTTTTATGGCCTGACGCCTGATTTGCTGCGCAGCGTCGGCGTCACCGAAGCGGTGTTTGGCGTGCCGCAAATCGGAACCGGCGTGCGCGATGGGCTGGCTTATTACGTCGATCCCAACAAACGCGGCGACACGGCAGCCTCCACATTTGGGTCAGAAACCCTCAACGCCCTGCCGCCCGACGCCGTTGTGCTGGCGGAATGGTATGTCGATACGGATGAATATTTTGTCCTGCGTTACTTTATCGCTGTCGAAGGGCAGCGTCCTGATGTGGAGATCGTCGGCTGGCCGACCGAAGACCCGTTCACGTTTGATCCCGCGCTGGCCACGCAGTTGGTGGCCGAACAACTACCGCAGCGCCCGGTCTATCTGGCTTCATTGAGCAGTGAATTTTATGACGCCCCCGCCCTGCTGCGCGACTACTGCATCCAACCTGAACATAATTTATATCGTGTTACTCCCCGTGAATTGGTTGAGGGACGGTTGTGTTTGGGAGTGGAAACGGCCGTTACGCTGTCTAATGTAACCCAATAAACGGTCCAGGAGTCTGGCGAATTTAAGACCTGTCAGGCGGTGAACCTGACAGGTCTGGTAAAATAAAAAACGCCGGTGTCCAGTATATTCGTTGAGCCGGACAACTATCTGCCATCAAAATGGGCGCTGCCCATTTTACATTTGGAAGGTTTCATAAACAGAAACCTGGCCGCCGTATTTCAAATGCGGATGATCTTGCGCCTTTGCTACAGCCGCATCAAGAGAATCTGCAGCAATAATAGTGTATCCGGTTGCAGGCGGCGAACTAACAGGCCCATCCCCTACACCACTGGCGCTTAAATGTTTGGATGCGCCAAAAGGGTTACCGCCGTCTACAATAGCGGCTCCCAAACCTTCATACCAGGCGCCCCAGGCAGCCATGACAGTTGCTTGTTCTGCTTCACTCTCTGGCATACCGCCGCCCGTATAAACTAAAACAAAATTGGTCATTTTACTATCTCCTTGAATATGATTTTGTATTTTTTCTATTAATATGACGATCGGCAGATAGGATAATCGACACGTTCAGGCCCACATTCCTATTTCGACAGAAAATGTGCCCGCTTAGCGCATCAAATCCACCCTGCCTGACTATATTACTAGCCTATACATTTGATGAAGTAAGGAATAATACAATCATACTACACTCACATAGCTTCCTTTTCCTCTGCGCGTCCCTCCGTATGTCCTCCGTGCGCCTCCGTGTAATTCCTGCCTCTTATGGCGGTGGGAGCAGAATTTGGTCTTCGATGGCAGCGCGGTTGGGTACGTAGGCCACCTGCAAACAGCGCGTCAACAGCAGATTGGCTTCCAGATACTGCTCCAGCCGTTTATGCAGCGGTTCTGACAACTGCCAGCGTTCGTCCAGTTCCTCTTTTGTGACGCTGATTTGCCGGTATGGATCCCGCTCATCCCGATATTTTTCCAGCACAGTCACAAATTCTTCTCCAAGGATGCGCCAAGCTGCCCAATCTTCTGAGCCTTGCGGAGCTTTTAGCTGCTCTAATTCAAGCTGAAACAACGTATCTCCACGAGAACGGGCAAGGTCGAGGGTGCGTTCGAGAGAGAGTTCGAGGTAACGAACGATAGCATGGTCGAGATCTTGTTCGAGGTCAAAGTCGCGGGCAAGGTCACGGGTGCGGGAAAGGTCACGGGTGTAACTCCGAGTACCGGCGAGAGTGAGGGCAATATCTTCAATGTCGCGCTTAAGGTCAAGATCCAGAGCGCGGGCAAGCTTATGGGCAAGATCACGGGAGAAGGCAAGAAGGCCATAGCGGTCAAGAGCTTGGTTAAGAGCAAGGGTGCGAGCAACGGCGGGATCGTAGTCACTAGCAGGGGCAAGGGCGCGAGCATATTGAAGCAAAAACGCGCGCAGCGCCGCCGGTCTGTAGACCGCCGCCGCTGCTGCGCGTTTTTGCTCGCACCACCTCAAGATTGAAACCAACTGCGGTTCGCTGGCAATCAGGTCGCCTGTCTTTGCCAGATACAACCGGCAAAATTCTGTCGCGTCAGCCAGCATGCCCGCCGTCAACAAAAAGACCTCGCGCCAGCGGTCATCACCCACATGCTGCATCAAACGTTCCACCGTGCCCTGGTTTTCATTATCCACCACATAAGACGGCGGCAAAATATTCCTGCAGCGTCAGATGGGAAAAGGAATGAATACGCCGCGCGCGCTCCACAAAAATGCCGTGCTGCGCCTCCATTGTTTTTAACACGCGTTCACCATCCGGCTCCTCCAATCCCGGCACGCCCAACAAATAACGCTCAATCAGCCCTACCACCTCTTTTTCACGTAAAAAGTAATCCCCCTTTTCAAAAGTTTGAGCCGCAATAAACGCCAGCATTTTCTGTTTGTGCTTCAACGAGAGCTGTTTGTAAACGGTGTCGCGGCTGATATTGCGGCTGGCGTCCCATCTGACCAGCAGGGCGCGCGTGGCCTCGTCATAAATCTCGTCCCGGTTGGGCGGGAATTCATTGCGTTCCTCATACACCAGGCACAGCAGCCCCAGCAGCAGCGGTATCTGCGCCAGCTCGCGCACTGCTTTATTCTCTTCATTTTGCAGCAGTTCCCGGCGGCAGTTTTGCGCTTTAACTTTGTCGCCAACAAACCAGAGGTCAATGTAGCGCCCCATTTGGTCGCCGTCAAAATCCGCCATTTCCACATAGTCAAACTGCGTAAAGGAATAGTCGCTGGCCGCCACGCGGCAGGTCAGCAGCATCGGGCAGGCGCTGTAGCGGAAGACAAAATCATTCAGGCGGTTGATCATCTGCCCGCGCTGGTTATCGGCCAGATTGACCTCATCCAGCCCGTCAAAAAGCACAATCGCCTTGCCATCCTTGAGCAGCTTTTCCACAAACGGCCCCGGTTCAGGAAATTGATGCACATAGAACTGGTGGGCAATAAAGTCAACAATCTCCCGCCCGGAATCGGCCAGCTCCTTCAGCGTCACAAAAACCGGCATTTTGTCAATGTCGCCCTTGATGGCGCGCAGGGCGGTGTGCTTCAGGAAGGTCGTTTTGCCCGCGCCCGGCTTGCCCAAAATAAACAGCTTCTCAAATTCCCCCACGGCCTCGTCACCGGGCAGACGCCGCACGCGTTTGTGCCAATCAAAATCACGCGGGTCAAACTCCGTTTTCAACTGCTCGATGTCATAACGGCGCTCAGCGGAGAGTTTGTCAAGCACATTGACGTGGGTGAAGACATTTTCCAGCGGCTCCGCGTCCATACGCCCCAAAATGCGCACAAAACCGACGCGCTCAAAGAGGCTGGTGTAGTAGGTCTCAATGCTCCAGCGCCATTTCGCTTCGTCCCAGCCCCGTTTGGCCGTCTTCTCCAACGCCGTTTTGCCATACTCTGACCAGAGCCAGTTCACGGCCGTTCCAATTGTCGCCAGAATCTCCGCTGGAATAAAAAAAGCCATCGCCATCTACCCCTCATCATAAACGTCATAAACACCAACAACTGCCTGGAAATCATATCAGCCGCCCTGCCGGGGAGCAAACGCGGCCGGTCATGACATTTTGCCGCCCCAAATATGACAAGTGACACGTGACGAAACGGCCGTTTTTCACGTACTGTGCCAGATATAGGCGCGGATATCCCCGCGCAAATTCCCACTGAACCTTACCAACAATCATTTAGGTTCGTCGTAACATTGACGAAGATCAAAAACGGCAACCGGCCAACCAACCTCGCATGGTAGGGGCCAGGCAATCGGCCAACACATTTGCCATTCACAACGGCATTGTCACCGATTGCCTCGCCCGCACGTTCGGCCCACCAACCCGGGCGACGCGATGGGTGAAAACGTTTTGGTGAACATCGCACGTCATGCTCCATCGCATCGCCCCTACCCAATTATTTGGTGGAACCGGCCGGCGCGATCGGCCAACCAACCACGCACGGTAGGGCCAGGCAATCGGCCAACACATTTGCCATTCACAACGGCATTGTCACCGATTGCCTCGCCCGCACGTTCGGCCCACCAACCCGGGCGACGCGATGGGTGAAAACGTTTTGGTGAACATCGCGCGTATCCCCCCATCGCATCGCGCCCACCGTTTTTTGAGCATTCATAAATCGTTACTGCGAACGAATCTGGAGAAAAAACATGCAAGCCCTAGACAAAACCGCTGATTTAGCCGGCCCCGGCATCGGTGATTACGCCGAATTGGCCCACATCCTGCCCGCCGACTACCAACCCCTCTTAACGCCCAAAGAAACCCAAAAAGCGCTCTACGCCGTCAAAACCTACATCGAAGAAAACCTGTGCAAAGCGCTCAACTTAATGATGGTCTCCGTGCCGCTGATTGTCGATTCAAGCAGCGGCGTCAATGATTACCTCGATCGTGACGGCTCGCGCACGCCCGTGCAGTTCCACATCTCCAACGATTACGGCAAAAACCCCATCGACGCCGAAGTCGTCCAGGCCGCCACCAAGTGGAAGCGTATGGCGCTGCGGCAGTTTGACATGCAGGTCGGCGAAGGTCTGTGTACCGACATGCATGCCGTGCGCAAGGATTATTTCCTCGACCACGACCACAGCGCCTATGTGGACCAGTGGGATTGGGAGCGCGTCATTACGCCCGAGCAGCGCAATCTCGACTTCCTCACCGACGTCGTCAAACGCATCTGGAAGGTACTCAAAGGGGCCGAAACATACGCTCAGGAGCTGTTCCCGCAGCTCAAAACAGACAAATACCCTAATCTGCCGGATGAATTGACCTTTCTCCACGCCGAAGAAATCCTGGAAATGTACCCCGACCTGCCGCGTAAGACGCGCGAGACGCAGGTGCTGCAAGAATATCCGGCCATCTTCATTTACGGTATCGGCTGGAAGCTGGCCGACGGCTATCCGCACGAAATGCGCGCCGCCGATTATGATGATTGGGTCACGCCTACAGTTTCGAAAGACGGCCGTCCCATGCACGGTCTCAACGGCGACATCCTGGTCTGGAATCCGGTCACGCGCCGCCGCCACGAACTCACGTCGATGGGCGTCCGCGTTAATGCAGAAACGCTCGTGCAGCAGTTAGAAATAACCGGCCAGCTCGATTTTCTGGAGCTGCCCTACCATCAGGCTATTCTCAACGACGAGATTCCGCTGAGCATTGGCGGCGGCATTGGCCAATCACGCACCACCATGCTGCTGCTGCGTAAAGCGCACCTGGGCGAGGTCAGCGTGACGGTCTGGCCCCAAATTTTGAAGGACATGTGCGCCGAACGGAATATTTTTGTGTTGGAATAACCAACAATTCGGTAGGGGCAAGGCAATCGGCAAACAGACGCCATGCAGAACGGACTCGTCACCGATTGCCTCGCCCGCACAATCGACCAACTAGCTGGGCGAGACGAGGGGAGACAATGCATGGATGCATTGCAAGCGCAATACCCCATCTAGCGCCCCTACCCGACGTTGATTAAAATTGGCGGCTGTCTTCTGGCAGGGAACGGCCGTTTTTTTGCGTCAGGGTCTGCACAACCGGCGCAGAAAAATTGGGCGTATTGAGGGTGAACAAAAGCTGCCAGACAACAACTAGCGGCTGATTTTGCACGGCTTGTTTGAATCGGGGCCAGTTTTGGCGCGCATAGAGCCAGTTAAAGAGAGATGGATACGGCCGTTACCGGTCTTTGCTGTACTATACGAAAACGATTTGCCGGCAAAAGCTGATCGCGCGCCCGGTCACGCACATCATTCCACATATATTTAGCCTACAGAAAAATCACGCTTTCGTCCCCCATCCTCCATCAAATTACCAGGCTGTTATCAAACGGCTTGTCAATTCCCTCCACTCACATCGGCCCCCAAAATTTCGGCCAGAATATTGAGACCATCCTTGACATCTTGCAGCAGCACGTTAAAACCCATCTGATCCAGCGGTATCGTCACCGGGAAATCTAACTTTACAGGCACTTCCGTATCCACCGGAATTTCCGTACTGACAGGCACCTCTACCAGCAAGTCAATCGGGATGTCAGTTTGAACCGGCACATCCAGGTTAATCGGTACGTTCAGGTTCAAATTAATCGGAATATCGGCGCGCAAAGGTATGTCCACCGGAATCTCCTGCCCTAATATCGCCACGGCCACACGCACATCCCGATTGACGCTCACCGTTTCGTTAATAGGCACATTGATATTGTCGCGCACGGCAATATTGGTGGAAATCGGTATAGTAGCGCTGATGGGAACCTGAAATGTATCGCTGAAGGCTACCGTCATTGAGAGCGGCAGGGTTTCATCGACAACAATGGGCAGCTCGAAGTTTTCGATTTCTACAGACTCCAGAATTTCAGAAACGCGCGCGACCTCCAGCCGGGCGCGCTGGCGAAATGAATAGATGCCTGCAAGAAGTAAAACATTGGCGACCAGGGAAGTAATGGCAATGATCCAGAGCAAAATATAATGCCAACTGCGCCAGGGTGCGGGTGAATTAGACATACTGCCTCCTGTGATGTTGTCAACGCAGCGGTAAAGTGACACAAGAAGTCAAGTGTGCTGACCTTTGCATAAGGTTGCGTTGATGGTAACTATGCCCATGATTGTATGGGTTGAATAATATTATGGCAATACTGAAAGCAAATCCTGTTTGATTATTTTCGTCAGGTTAACAACGGCCGTTTCCAGAAAAAAATGCCCGCCCGCAAAAAGCTGCACCCGAAAACGGCCGCTGGTTTGCACATGCCAGGCATCCAGGCTCGTGGGCGGCACAATGGGATCGGCCGTACCGCCAAATACCGTGACGGGGATATTGAGCGCCGACGCCGGCCGGTAAACGGCCGTTTCCACCACCGCCAGATCGGCCCGCAGCGCCGGCATAACCAGGTCTAACAGTTCAGAATTTTGCGCCACAGCCGGCGGCGTGCCACCCCAAGCTTGCAGCTCCGCCAGCAGTTCTGCGCGCGGCAAAGCGTGTAAATCTGGCCCGTCTGGCGGAAGCTGCGGTGCAGGGCAGGCCGACAAAAAAAGAAACAGCGGCATCGTTGCCCCGCTGCGGCGCAGGGCGCGCGCCAGTTCAAACGCCACGCGCGCCCCCATACTGTGGCCAAAAAGGGCAAACGGCCGCTGCATGGCTGACGGCAGTTCTGCAGCCAGTTCAGCAACCAACATATCCAAACGGCTAAACGGGGGCTCGGACAGGCGCAAACCGCGTCCCGGAAGCTGCACTGCCCAAAGTTCAATCTCCGGCGACAGCTGTTCAGGCCAGCGCCTGAAAACCGGCAGTCCACCACCCGCAAAGGGAAAACAGATCAGGCAAACACGCGACTCAGGCTCGCTTTGAAGCGGTGTGAACCAGGATGCTGCACTCATGCGATCATTTTAGCGCTGCTGTTGATAAACCCGATCCGGCCGTAATAATCCAGGTAGGTTTGCAGCAGTTCCGGCCCCACCGGCGGGCAGGCAATTTCGCTTTCTGCCAATCCGGATAATGTATTTTGGCAGTCAAACGCCGGCATAAACACCTGATCGGCCGTAACCTCATCCAGCAGCGGCAGATACGCGCCCGCACCGCCAAACTGCGTCGCCAGATCAATCAGCATCTGCTTCCAGGCATCAAAAGCGACCACGCGCAGCGGCAAGCCTGCCGACGCGCACCAATCCAACACATCCTGATAGGCCATGCGCTGCGGATTGGGCAGGTTAAAAATCTGTCCGAAGCTCTGCGACCGCTGCATAAGCTGAACAATCGCCGCGCTGACATAATCGACCGGAACCAGGTCTACCTGCACATCCAGGTCGGGAGCCGCGCCCAGCAGCGCACACGCCTGCGCCATCGTCGACATCATATCGGCCGTGTTCCACGCCCCGCTCACGCTGTCGCCTGAAACCAGACCTGGGCGATAAATTGCCAGCGGGATGCCGCGCTCTTTAGCCAGAAGCATAATTTTCTCAGCCACCCATTTGCTCTGCGCATAACCGCCAAAAGGCACGCCGATTGCATCCAGGTTTTCATCCTCATAAAAGACCTGCTCATCAGCATGCTGTCCGGCATGGAAAACGGAAAGCGTCGAGACAAAATGGACCGCTTTCAAACGTGTATGGGCGGCCAATCGCAGCAGTTCTTGCGTGCTGTGGACATTGGCCGCTTTATGCTGCTCATACGAATACACAAAGTTGACCAGCGCGCCATTGTGGATAATGACGTCGATTTGCGCCGCCAGGGCTTCAAACACGGCCGTTTCCACGCCCAACCACGGCTGGCCCAAATCCCCGGGAACAGCCTTTATGCGCTCGGCAAATGCTTTTTCCCATAAACCATATTGTTCCAGATTCGCGCGCAGGCGTTTAAAACCCGTCCTGGCGTCGGCGGCGCGCACCAGACAGTGGACGGTTACGACCGTTTTCCGCAGTAAATCCCGCAGCAAAAAGGCGCCCACAAAGCCGGTCGCACCGGTCAGCAGGACGTGCTTTGGCGCAGTCAGGTTAGCCAGAGACAAATCGCCCGCCTTAATCGCGGCGTCCAGCGTTACATCGGCGCGCAGCCTATCCAGCGTGATGGCCGGCTGCTGCGGTTTACGGCCGTTGCCATTCACGCCGGACGTATGCCCATTCAAGCGCGCCTGCTCAATCGCCTGACTCAATCCGGCCACCGTGGGCTGGCTGAACAGATGGCGCAGCGGAATTTGCACCTCAAACTCTTCTCGTGCTTGAAAGATCAAACGCGTCGCCGACAGAGAATTGCCCCCCAAATCAAAGAAATTATCATGAACGCCAACCTGTTCCAGGTCTAAAACCTGGGCACACAACGCAGCAACGGCCGCTTCCAGTTCCGTACGCGGCGGCGCATAATGGATCGTCAGATCAGCGCGCGTTATCTCCGGAGCCGGTAAAGCGCGCCGGTTGATTTTGCCATTTGGCGTCAGCGGCAGGCTGTTCAAATAGACAAATTGAGTCGGCAGCATGTATTCAGGCAGCCGCGCGCGCAGATGCTCGCGCAATTCAGCGACCGCTGGATGGGGCGTATTCGGCTGCTGAACCAGGTAGGCAGTGAGCTGTTTGTTACCTGGCGCCGTTTCCTGGGCAGTGACAACAGCCTGCGCCACGGACGAATGGGCCATCAAAGCCGCTTCAATATCGCCCAACTCAATCCGATAACCGCGAATTTTCACCTGGAAATCCCCCCGCCCCAGGAAAATGAGCCGTCCATCGGGCAGGTAGCGCGCCAGATCGCCGGTTTTATAGATTCTGGTCTGACATTTTTCGCTTGTGGATTTTCCAGTAATAATTTTTGATGGTAGTTGGACAAACTTTTCAGCGGTGAGCGTTGGTTGGTTCAAATAGCCGCGCGCGACGCCATCGCCGCCAATATAAAGATCGCCCACCGCGCCAATAGGAGCCGGCTGCAAATGGGCGTCAAGAACATAAATCTGTGTATTGGCAATGGGACGGCCGATTGTGATTTGCTCATCTTGCTCACAAATGCGGCAGATCGTTGACCACACGGTTGTTTCCGTGGGGCCATACAGATTCCACAACTCGGCGCAGCGCTCCAGCAGCGCCGCAGCCAGGTCAAGCGGCAGCGCTTCACCGCCGCACAGAATTTTCAGGTCCGGTTTGCCTTGCCAGCCCGCTTCCAACAACAAGCGCCAGGTCGCGGGCGTGGCCTGCATCAGCGTGATGTTAGCCGCATTGATCTGCTGCTGGAGCTGAACGCCGTCAACGGCCGTTTCGCGGCTCGCAATCGTCACGGCGGCGCCCGTAATCAGCGGCAAACAGAGTTCCAGCAGGGCAATATCAAAGGAAAGCGTGGTCACTGCCAGCAGATGATCATCCTCGGCGATCCCCGGTTCGTTCTGCATACTAAGCAGGAAATTCACCGCCGCGCGATGCTCAATCTGTACCCCCTTCGGCTTACCTGTTGAGCCGGAAGTGTAGATCACATAAGCCAGATTGTCAGAGCCAACAGCGCTAATCAGGGCTTTGTGCGGATATCGCGCAATCGCAGGCCAGTCGGTATCGAGGTAGACAATCTGACAATCATGGTTGTCCAGTTTGGCGTTCAATTGCGCCTGCGTAACCAGTACAGGCGGCTGCGCATCGGCCAGCATAAGCGCCAGGCGCGCCGCTGGGAAATCAGGGTCGAGGGGAATATACGCGCCGCCCGCCTTCAGGATACCCAGCAGCCCGACCAGCATGTCTACGGAACGGTTCACTAACAAACCAACCAACGTTTCCGGACCTACGCCCACCTGCTGGAGATGGTGGGCAAGCTGGTTGGCGCGCCGGTCAAGTTCGGCATAGGTGAGGGAACGGCCGTTGCAGGAAACGGCCGTTTTCTGCGGCGTCTTTGCCGCTTGAGCAGCGATCAACGCATGCAGGCAGGCGTCACGCGGATAATCTCGTCCGGTCTTGTTCCAGGTCAGCATCTGTAATGCGCGTTCCTCATCCGGCAAGAGCGGTATGGCAGAAACTGGCCGGTTGGGATTCGTCACGATTTCGCCCAGCAGATGCGCCAGATGATTTAACATGCGCGTGGCCGTAGCGGCGTCAAAGAGACCGGTGTTATAAAACATGGAAGCGGCTAATTCTTCTTCCAACTCCGCCATCATCAAGGTCAGGTCAAATTGAGCCGGCAAACCACCCACCGCCAATGACTCCAGCGTCAAATCACCCAAATCCAGGCGCGCGCCCGGCAAGTCCAATGCAAAAGCGCTCAAACCCTGCTCCGACAACACCTGCGCGCGCTGCATGATAAACATGGTTTCAAAGAGCGGCGGGCGGCTGGGGTCCGGTCGCAGGTTTTGCGCCGCAGCAAGCTCTTCCGCCAGAAGCGGCAGCGGATAATCCTGGTGGGCAATGGCGTCCAACATTGTCTGGCGCGCTGCGGCCAGAAACTCAACAAATGTCGGATCGCTGCTGAAGTCGGCGCGCAGGGCGACCGGATTCACAAAATAACCGACCAGATTTTGCAGTTGAGGATGTTCGCGCCCGGCAATCACGGAACCAACCAACAGGTCAGCCTGGCCTGAGTAACGGTGCAGCAGCGTCTGGAACGCAGCCAGGAGCGTTGTCGCCAACGTGGTTCCCTGCGCTTGGCTGAACGTTTTCAAACGCGCTGTTAATCCTGCATCAAGGCGCAGATGAACCGTGTCGCCGTCAAAAGTTTGTACGACCGTTCGCGGACGATCCGCAGGTAGATTCAGGCGCGGCAGGTCGCCGTCAAGCTGTTTGAGCCAATAGTCACGCAGCCGCGCCCCTTGCGGTCCGTCCAGGAACGCCTGCTGCCAGGCCACATAATCGGCATAAATCAACGCCGTTTCAGGCAAGGCGGCAGTTGTGTTTTCACAGGCGGCCCGATAGAGCAGGTAAAGCTCCTGCACCAACACCCCAACTGACCAGAAATCGGTAATGATATGGTTCATGGCGAGCAGCAAAATGTTTTCACGCGGGTTACGCCGCAAGACAATCAGGCGCAGCAGCGGGCCAGTTATCAAGTCAAACGGCTGATGGGCGGTACGGCGCAAAAACGCCTGCAAGCTGTCTGTGTCCCACGCTTCGGCCGCGATAATTTGCAGCGGCACGGCCGTTTCAGGCAAGATTTGTTGGGTAGGACGACCGTTTACCACATGAAATACAGTGCGCAAAGCGGCGTGGCGCGCCGTAAGCTGCTGCAGCGCAATTTCCAATGCCTCCAGCTTAAATTCCCCCAGGACGCGCACCGCACCCGCCACGTTGAAGGAAACATCAGGCGGCAGCAGTTGATGCAGCACCCACATCGCCTGCTGCCCATAGGAGAGCGGCGCCGCTGCGCCCGGATCACTCATTGGCGCAATGATCGCGGCAGGCAGCGCCGGCGCATTGAGCAGGTTTACCAACTGCTCCGATAATTGAACGAGCGTAGGCCCTTGCAGCAGGTTGACAACCGGAATATCAATTTGTAATTCGCGCTCAATCCGGTTTTTTAACTCAAGCGCCATCAGCGAATCCAGACCCAACATATCCAGCGGCTGGTGTTTGCTCAACCGGGCAGGAGCAAGTCCCATGATTTGGGCAGCGGCAGTGTGAAGCATTTCTTCGGTCAGCGCCGCTTGCTGTGCAGGCGGCGCGGTATGCAAGTTAACAGGCATAAGTTTTTCAACCGTTTCCGGTTGGGACTGGGCCGGCTCAGAAATATCGCGCAGCATTTGACCGCCGGCCTGCAGCCGCCAGCCATCCGGCTGATCGGTGCGCAGGTAGGTTTGAAAAGCAGCCATAGCGCCATCCATGGGCGTTACGATCGTTTGCACACGGATGGTTTTGTTTTCGGAAACGGCCGTTTCTCCCCGCCGAGCAGCTTAACCACATGGTTACCCACACCCCACAAAGTTTGGGCAACGGCCGTGGCGTGCGCTTGCAACAGATGGGTCAAATCAGCAGCCGGCTGCAAACGGATCTGCTCCTCGTAAATAGGCAATACTGTGTCCAGCCGCGTCAGTCCGGGCTTGAATGTAACGCGGGTTGGCTGCTGCGGCTCAATGTCCAGCCAATAACGCTGCCGTTGGAACGGATAAGTGGGCAAGACAACTTTGCGGCGCGGGTAATCCCGGTCAAAACCACGCCAATCAATGGGAACGCCGGCCGTATAAAGCTGGCCCAGACTGTCCAGCAGCACAGTCCAATCTTCGCGCTTGCGGCGCAGGGAGGGCAGCCACAGCCCGGATTGCACATCCACGCAGCGCCGCCCCATGCCAATCAGATGGGGCTGAGGTCCGATTTCCAGGAAAACAGCGGCGCCTGCCTCGACAGCGGTCTGCATGCCGGCCGCAAAACGCACTGTTTCGCGCACATGCCGCTGCCAGTAGCGGGCGTCAGGCGCATCCAGCAGGAACTCTCCGGTCAGATTTGATACCAGCGGTATGCGCGGCGGCTGGTAAGTAATTTGACCGGCAGCGGCCGTAAAGGCATCCAGCATTGGCGCCATCAATTGGGAATGGAAAGCATGCGAGACGGTTAACAACCGTGTCTCGATGCCAGCGTTTGCTAACTGGTCGATGATGGCGGCGACGGCCGTTTCCGATCCGGAGATAACCACATTTTCCGGGCCGTTAATGGCCGCAATTGAAACCTCAGTGGTGTGGTCGGCGACGGCCGGGTCGGCGACGGCCGTTTGTACCACTTCTTCCGCAGCGAATACGACTGCCATCGCACCACCGGCCGGCAGCGCCTGCATCAAACGGCCACGCGCAGCAATCAGTTTCAGGCCATCCTGCAGCGAAAAGACGCCGGCCACGCAGGCGGCGACATATTCACCCACGCTGTGACCCATCACCATATCCGGTTCTACGCCCCAACTGCGCCACAGTTCCGCGAGCGCATATTCGATCGCAAACAAAGCCAGTTGGGTATAAGCGGTCTGGTCAATTAGCGCGGCATTATCTCTGTCTGTTTCAGTTGCAAAGATAATGGGCAGTAACGGCCGTTCTAATTCATCCGCCAGCAGCTCGGCGCAGCGATCCAGGGCGGCGCGGAATGTGGGTTGGGTATGGTACAAATTGCGCGCCATGCCGGCATATTGTGAACCTTGCCCGGTAAAGAGAAATGCAATCAGCGGGCGGCTTGCGTCTGGCGCGACCTGGACGATGGGTGGCTGAGCCAGTTTTTGGCGCAGTTCGTCCACCGTCGCAGCGCTGACGGCCAGGCGCACATCAAAATCGGCGCGGCCAACGTTGGCTGTATAAGAAATATCGGCCAACGCAGCGTCCGGTTGGGCATCCAGGAAGTGGGCGACATCACCGGCTAACTGGCGCAAGGCAGGTTCATCTTTGGCGGAGAGCGTGAGCAGGTGCAGGGGGCGTTCGAGAACGGCCGTTTCCGGCTCAACTACAGACGCTTCTTCAACAATGATATGGGCATTTGTGCCGCCAAACCCAAAGGAACTAACGCCGGCGCGACGCGGCTTTTCTTTGTGCAGCCAACGCTGCCCATCAGCGCCAATCACAAGGCGAGAATAATCCAGTGAAATATGTGGGTTCAGTTCCCGGTAATGCAAATGGGGCGGGAGATGTTCATGCTGCAGCGCCAGGATCGTTTTTATCAAACCGGCGATGCCAGCGGCCGCTTCCAAATGGCCAATATTCGTTTTGACCGATCCTACCCATAAAGGCCGCGGCGCGGTTTTCAAGTTTTCGCCATCATCCTGATCAAATATGGCCTGCAAAGAATGAATCTCGATCGGGTCTCCCAGGCGCGTGCCGGTGCCGTGCGCTTCGATGTAGCTGATGTCACGGGCTTGTAATCCGGCGTTCGTCATTGCCTGCCGAATGACCGCCTGTTGGGCCAGGCCGTTAGGAGCCGTGAGACCGTTGGAACGGCCGTCTTGATTGACGGCCGACCCGCGCAAAACTGCTAAAATCGGGTCTCCATCCCGCTCAGCGTCGGCCAAACGCTTCAAAACGACCACGCCGCACCCTTCCCCGCGCACATATCCGTCCGCGCGCGCATCAAACGTTTTGCAACGGCCGTCGGCCGCCATCATGCGCGCCTGGGAAAATGTAAGCGTTAACTCCGGCGAAAGCAGCACATTGACGCCGCCCGCCAGGGCCATATCTGCCTCCCCCTGGCGTAAGCTTTGCATGGCCAGATGCACAGCAACCAGCGAGGAAGAGCAGGCTGTGTCAATCGCCATGCTGGGCCCTTGCAGACCAAGTAAATAGGAAAGCCGGTTGGCCGCTATGCTGTGAGCATTGCCCGTGCCGGCGTAGGCGTCAATATAATCAGGGTGGCTAAATTGCAGTTTGGAATAATCGGAGCTGCTGACGCCGACAAAAACGCCCGTAGCACTGCCCGCCAGCGCGGCCGGATTTTGTCCCGCATGTTCCAGCGCAGACCAGGCCACTTCCAACAAAATTCGCTGCTGCGGATCCATGCGGGCAGCTTCGCGCGGCGTAATACCAAACAGACCGGCGTCAAATTGATCAACTTGATCCAGAAAACCGCCCCAGCGCGTGTTCATCTTCCCTGGTACGGGATTCGCGTCATTGGCCTGATAATAAGCGTCTGCATCCCAACGCGCAGCAGGCACTTCGCTGATGGCGTCGGCGCCGTTGCGCAGCATTTGCCAAAAAGCGGCCGGATCAGTTGCCCCTGGAAAGCGGCACCCAAGCCCTACCACGGCAATTGGTGAATGAGAATCGTGGGGCTGGCGTGGATCCGGCTGCAGCGGCGCAGGCGCAGCTTGCGCGGCCAGGTGTTCTACCAGGCTGTGGATGGTCGGATAATCCCAAATGAGCGTAGGCGGCAGGGAAATTCCTAACCAATCCTCCAACTCGCCGGTTATCGAAACTGCCTGGACTGAATCCAGACCAAAGTCGACAAATGGCTGGCGAGGATCGATGCGGCGGGGCGGAATACGCAACTGAAGAGCAAGGTGGGTGATTAACCAATTTGTAATTTCGGCGGCGGATTTATCGCTAATGGCTTCATGGTGGTCTGTTTCGATTGCGAGCGGCAGCGCCGGAACGGCCGTTTCTGTTTCCCAGGCGCCAATAATTTGGAGTTCGCCGTCAAGATATTGCTGCTTACAGGCGTAGCGCTTAATTTTACCGCTGGACGTCTTAGGAACGGAAAGTGGCTTAACCAGGCAAAGGGCATGCAGCTGCAGTTGATGTTCCTGCGCGACGGCGCGGCGTAGGGCCGTTACCACTTCCTCGGTGTCAATTTTGCGGTGGCGGCGTTTTAATTCATAAACCAGCACAAGCCGCTCTTCTCCCGCTGCCTCGATTGAAAAAGCGGCGCCCATACCAGGCTCTAAGGCGATGTGGCTTTGGGCTGCGGTGTGTTCAATATCCTGCGGGTAATAGTTACGACCACGAATAATGATGAGATCCTTCAGGCGTCCATTGATATATAACTCTCCCGCATGAATAAACCCGAGATCACCGGTGCGCAAATAAGGGCCTTCCCCGGTATCGGCCAGGCGCGCCTGAAAGATATGCTGCGTTTGCTCAGGTCGGTTCCAATAACCTTGCGCGACGCTGGGTCCGGCCACCCATATTTCCCCTACCTGGCCCGGCTCACAGACTGTCAGCGTTTCTGGATTTACAATCAGCATGGTCTGCCCCAGGCGCGTATGCCCACAGCTAACCAACGTCAGCGCATCGGCGTCTGTGGAGGACGCCGGTATGGCGTGGTTTTTTGTCAGGGGCGCTGACTGGAATCGGTTTGCATGCGGCTCTCCTGGGCCGTTACCGCCGCTGATGATAAGCGTGCTTTCCGCCATCCCATAACAGGGATAAAAAGATGCGGGATTAAAGCCATAAGGTTCAAACGCTTTCGCAAAAGCTTGCAGCGTTTCCAGGCGTACCGGTTCTGCCCCACAGTAAGCAACCTCCCAACTACTTAAATCCAAACCTGCCTTTTGAGCGTCACTAATTTTTTCGACGCACATTTGATAGGCAAAGTTTGGCGCGCCGCTGATGGTGCCGCCATAACGGGTGATCGCTTGCAGCCAGCGCACGGGTCGTTGTAGAAACGCCGCCGGCGCCATCAGGCAGGCAAAGCTGGCCATGTACATGGGCGCCAGAACGCCGCCAATGAGGCCCATATCATGATAGCTGGGCAGCCAGTGGACGCCAACGCCAGCCGGTTTAATTTGAAATCCCTGGCGAATGACTTCAAGGTTGTGGAGTAGATTGGCATGGTCAACCATAACGCCTTTGGGATCGCCGGTTGAGCCGGAAGTGTATTGAAGAAAAGCGAGGGTATCGGCGTCAAATGCTGTTTCCTGCCAGTCAGCCGCCACACTATCCGCCAGGCTTTCAACATCCAGCCATTGCAAAGTCGCCAACTCAACCATATGGTCAAAGCGGCGCTGCATACTTTGCAATATTTTACCCGTAGTAAGCGCAAATCTGGCTTGTGAATCTCGTACCATACCTTGAATCCGCGGCGCGGGACGGTTAAGGCGCGGAGGATAGGCGGGAACGGCCGTTACCCCTGCATACAAACAGCCGAAAAAGGCAGTGACAAAGTCCAGACCGGGTGGAAATAACAACAAGGCGCGATCGCCGGCTGCGTTGTGCCGCTGCAGCCAGGCGGCAATAACCCTCGCGCGCAAATCTAATTCGATATAATTCAATTTTTGTTCCGCCTGATCCCCATCAGCTAAAAAAACAAAAGCCATGCTTTCCGGCTGTACAACGGCTAATGTACGTAGTAATTCGGTCAAAGTTGTAGGATGAAAAGAAAGCCCCGGGATATATTTTTTCTGCGTTGACATACACGTATACGTCCTATCAAACCCATCCGTATGGGAAGGATCTTGGTATTATTTGGGTGGAAACAATACTATAGCTGCGCCGCCAGAAACCTGAATTCTGTTCTGCCGGGCATTGAAACTCCAATAATTGCATCGCATTAGACAATTTTAAGTGTTGACCTCACATACCGCAAAAGTTATACTGAGTTAAACAGTACCAGCTGACTATAATTTATCCACAACCCTTACTTAAGTATAAAAATGGCGTGAAATGGATTCAACATTGCAAAAAGGGACAGATCGGTATCAAATAATAGAAAAAATTGGCGCTGGCGGTATGGGAACTGTTTTTCGTGCCAGGGACAAAGAAATTGAACGTGATGTCGCGTTAAAATTACTGCCTCCCTATTTTAGCGCCGATACGGCATTTGTGGAACGTTTCAAACGTGAAGCCCGTGTCATTGCCCGTTTAGAACACCCCCATATCGTTCCTATTTATGACGTCGGCGATCAGGATGGACGGCCGTTCATCATCATGCGCCTGCTCACGGGCGGCACCTTGCGGGATCGGATTCGGCGGCCAGAGTTTGATTTGCAAGCCCTGGTTACTGCTCTGGATGATGTCGCCGACGCACTGGCGCGAGCACACGCCGAAAATATTGTGCATCGTGATATCAAACCGGGCAATATACTATTTGACGATCATGGTGCAGCTTTCTTATCAGATTTTGGCATTGCCAAAGTTCTGGACGCGGCCACACAACTGACCGGCAGCGGTTTGATTGGCACGCCAGCGTATATGAGTCCCGAACAATTTGTCGGGCAGGGGATAGATGGTCGCAGCGATCAATATTCACTGGCGGTTGTGGTCTATGAAGCTTTAACCGGCAAGCTGCCTTTCAAAGGCAACACAGCCCAAATGATGTATAAACATCTCAACGTGGCGCCGCCGGAAATCAATCTTGAAGAATATCCTATTCCCATCGATCTCAACCCAGTTCTACAAAAAGCGTTTTCAAAAGACCCTAACGCACGCTACCCGACAATCAAAGGATTTGTCGCTGCTTTGCGTGCTGGCGTCAATTCTGATCCGGGTGCAGCCGCGGCGCATTTACCGTTGGTAACCACGGCGGCTGTTCTCTCTACTCCGCAAAAACCCCCAACGGCCCCAACTGAGCTCGACACGCCCACACCGCCGGTAATGACCCAGCTTCGTACGCATTATCGTGAGGGTCTAAATGCCATGTCCCACTCGGAATGGGCGGCGGCGATAGCAGCCTTTGACCAGATTCTGGCCGTGGACATTAACTACGGGGAGGCCCAGACGCTGCGGCAACAGGCAAAGGAAAACCTGGACAAAGAGACATCTGCGGCAGTGGCAGCGGCAGCCGCTGCCGCCGCTGTGATGGCCAAAACAAGCGTAGAGGTGCCGTCCGCCGCTTTGATGGATTTAGACCGCACCAGCATTGAAGTACCGTCAGAGTACGCGGCGGTCGCGCCCGCAATGGCCGTGGCCGAACCTGTTTCCAGCGCCCCGCCTCCGGCCCAAACAACTCAAAAACGGCCGTTGTGGTTGATTGCACTGGGCGCCTTTCTCTTGCTGGCTCTATGTGCAGCAGGCGCATTTGCAGCTTCACAATATTTTGGCGCATCCGGCGACAGTGGAGCTGATCAAATTGTGCAGGAATCAGATCCTCGCGGCTCTGCACAGGGAGAAGTCATTGTATTTGAGACGGAAACTGAAACGGCCGAACCCCCCACAGCCACGCCTGCACCTACAGAAGAACCGGAGGAATCGGCCGTTGTTGAAGTTCAACCCGCAACCAATACGCCTCAGCCCTCGGCCACCGCCGCCTCTACATCCACACCACTGCCACCCACAGAAACCGCGATGCCTGCTGCTGCCGCCGTGCGTGTAAAAGTTGCCTCTGCCAACTTGCGGCGAGGACCCGGCGTCATCTATGGTACATTGGGCGCCATATTCCAGGGAGAAACGGCTACCGTAATCGGAACCAATCAGGACGGAAGCTGGTATAACGTCATTTTAGAAGATGGTTCCCGAGCATGGCTGGCGGCCAGCGTGACCGAAGCAGTTGATGGGGCTTCGCTGAGCGAGGTCCCGGTCGCAGCAACAATTCCGGTTGCGCCCACATCAACGCCGGTGCCGCCCACACTAACCCCTTTGCCCACCCTGCCACCAACCCTGCCACCCGCGGGGGGAGGAAGCGGCGGCGGTGGTGGAGGCGGAGGCAGTGATGGTGGATCAAAACCCCCCGCAACTTACACGGCCGAACCGCCAGGGTAGATAAATTTTGAAAGGCGATGATCGAACTTGTAATTGTCGGCAATGTGGCGTTGAGAATTTAACGCCATACTCGACTTGTGAATAAATGGGTGATTATCCAGGAGGACAAAATGAAAATTCACCAACGTCTTTTATTAATTGTGGCTGTCTTGCTTTTCCTGAGCGTTGTAGCAGGACATTTTGCACATCAAAGTACAGCAAATCCGGCTGATGTGCTGCAACCTGTTCCGCACAAAACGGATAGAACAGACTCGGTCATGCGTAACACAGTCAATTTGACCTTGAATCCACCCGAGACGCATCCGCTAGCCGCACAGCGCGCCGCAGCCGAACCGATGGCCTTTCCGTCAACGGCCGTTACGCGCACAAAAGAAGCTGCGTCACGTCCAAACATGGCCGGTAACGAGACCTGCTGGCAGTTATTGGGTAACTCGGAGATGGATATATTCCCCATTGACGGCGACACCGGAACGGCCGAACCGTGGATTCCAATTGTACAGCAGGTTTATTATGATGATACATTTTACACCTCTTCAGATACTTCTTTGGTACTGATTATTGATGACGATGGGGCTGTGGATAATGATTTTCTTTTCGTCGAAGACGCGTTCGGTCAGGCTTTCTACATGCCGGATGATTTAACGGCCGTCTACATTGAATATTACACCTCACTTGAATTTGCAAATACGATCGATCAGGCATTTGGTGAAATTTGGGCCCTTGATAACAATGGGTATTTGCAAGAACTAATCGGCTGGTGGGATATTGACGATCATTTTACAAATCCGGCCGCGCCGCCTGCCTGGGATTTACACACGTTATTGATTGAGGATCCAGATCTCCTAAATGCATTGCAGGACAAAGTATTAGCAGTCATATTTGACAATTACACCACAGATTTTTCGCCCGGTGAGTGGATCTGGTTTGATGACGCAATTATGATTGGCTGCGCCGCAGTCGGCGGTCCCAGCAATGTATACCTGCCCGTCACCCTCAATAATGTCGGTACGTCCAGCGGCCCGATATGCCTGCCCCCTACTGAAACCCCACAAGACAGCTTGTCCCAGAATCGCGGCGTTTTACAAACCAGCGCCTTATGCGAGAGTACCATGTCCAGCGTCGATCGCCAGGATTACTACGTGTTTAAAACAGAAGCAGCCGGGAACTACACCTTAAAAATGTTTGATTTACCCTCAGGCACAGCCTGGAGCGGCTCAGTTTTAATCGAAAATCCACCCAGCTATGCGCCTGGCCCAACCGGCGGACACTGCCGCATCGGCACGCCGGGGGACAGCGACAAACAGGTCACATGTAATTTGCCTGCGAACACGGAATACGTTGTAAAAATGTCCGCTGGTGATTACACGGGCGCTGTGGGAAGTTATAAAATGCGGGTTACTGGCCCCTAAGTTTCAGGAATAGTGGTAAATACTTCCAGGTATAATTTGTAATGGGCGTTCGCCTGGCAGCCTGGAACGATCTGTCATTGGTTTTGTTGTATGACTGTTAGCAGGAGATACTTCATGAAAAGCTGGCTGCCTGTGTTGCTAGGCGTCTTAATACTCATCAGCGTGGGCTGCGGCGGCGAAGAGCCAACGCCAACCGTTTTGC
The DNA here is from genome assembly GCA_963701435.1 of uncultured Chloroflexia bacterium. Classification (GTDB taxonomy): domain Bacteria; phylum Chloroflexota; class Anaerolineae; order Promineifilales; family Promineifilaceae; genus JAACFF01. The sequence goes on from CAVPAL010000018.1 coordinate 38,643, forward strand.
CGCTAACGCCGACGGATACGGCCGTTCCCTCCGCCACACCCACAGAAACCGCAACTCCAACGCCGACGCCCACCTTGACTGCAACCGCGACGTCTACTCCGACTGAGACGCCAACCGCAACGTCGACCAGCGGCGCCGCGCCGGCCAACAGTGGGAGCGACGGCGTCGACATTGTTGGCACATTGATTCCAACAATTCTGCCCTCAGTCATACCTGAAATCCCGGGGATTCCGGAAATCCCGGAGATTCCAGAGATCCCGGAAATACCCTTACCACCCCTTCCAGGCGGTTAGGTGAACCGCATTACGTTGGGGCGTAGGATGATTTTAAAATCATCTTACCCTGGAAAATGCAACAAACGCCGGCGTCTAATAGTGAAATTAGCTAGAAACCACGAGTTATTCCTGTCAAAAAACACGTGGTTTCAAAGTTTTGCTAATTCCTTGAGGAAACCGCAGATTTCTAACTCCTCTTATTTTCTAGAATTTTCTGCGGTTTACCTAATATACTATAATTACCAACAAAGCCTAATTCGAGGATGATACCGTGAATTCATACACAAATTGTAAATTGATAATGCAAGATGGACCGTTGCCTGCTGAGACCTTTGAGTTAACGCAGTCGAAAACTGTGATTGGACGCGCGCCCAGTGCAGATATCGTGCTTTCGTTTCCGGCTGTCTCGGGGCGGCACGTCCTTATAATCCAGGAAGCCGGTCAATATTTTATTGAGGATTTAAACAGCAGCAACGGCACATTTATCAATGGGCAGCGCCTGACGGGGCGTAAGCCCCTCAACCCCAATGACGAAATCCATTTAGGGCAGTCCATTATCTTACACTTTGAAGCGCCGTTTGTAGACCGGACAATGCTCCAACAACCGCCTGAAGACGCAACCATGCTGGAACAAGATATTCCGCTTGCATCAGGCGCAGCCCCATTTGTTGCGGCCACATCAGATGTGGCCACATCTGATGTGGATCAGGAAGCCAGCACGGTTGTCGCCCCCCAAACGCCCGTGGAAAAAGCGCCATTTGTCCCCCCACCCGGCGGTGAAACAATGATCTTTGAGGATTTTGCTGAAGCCGCAGCAACATCTCCGCCACAGCTCAAGGTGGCCATTTCCGGGGATCCGCCCCAGGTATATCGCCTGACCGCCGAACAGATCACAATTGGTCGAGCAGAAACAAATAACATCGTGGTTCCATCGAAGATCGTCTCCCGTAACCACGCAATTTTGCAGCGTTTACCCGATGGCGGTTACCAAATTGTACCCTTCAAAGAAGCGGGAAACCCGGTATTGTTTGAGGGACGGCCGTTGCTAAATTCCAAACGCCTGCATCATGAAGACAAACTGCGTATCGGCGGACTTGATCCCGGCTCGATGGTCACCATAACATTCCTGTCACCACGTGACGCCTCAGCCACAACATCCGCTTCCTCAATTCAATTTGGCGAAAAGACATTGATTGGCATTGGGCGTGATCCCAGCAACGAGGTTGTCGTAGATTCACCCATCGTTTCACGCTATCACGCTGAAGTTGAGCGCGTCGGCTCCCGCTATCGCGTCACCGATTTACAGAGCGCCAACGGCACCTTTGTCAACAATGAACGTATCGACGATTCCTTCTGGCTGAAACCGGACGACACAATCCGGGTTGGGCCATATCGTTTTGTCATGGGGCTTGATCAGCTCGCTCAATATGATGAACGCGGCGACCTGCGCATAGAGGCCGTTAATCTCAACAAATGGGTGCGCAAAGACCTCAATATTTTGCAAAACATTTCGCTCGTCTTCCAGCCGCGCGAGTTTGTCGTGGTTGTGGGGCAAAGCGGCGGCGGCAAATCGACGCTCGTAGACGCCATTGCCGGTTACCGACCGGCTACCGATGGTGAAGTAAGCGTCAATGATATCAACGTCTACCAAAACTTTGACGCCATCCGCGATGAAATCGGATATGTGCCGCAGCGCGACATTATTCATATGGAATTGACAATAGGACAGGCCTTGGATTATGCCGCCCAACTGCGCATGCCGCCGGATACCACCAAAGCAGAGCGCCGCCAACGCGTTGATGACGTGTTGGAAGACCTGGACCTGGCGCACCGCAAAGATGTTCAAATTAGTGGTCTGAGCGGCGGGCAGCAAAAGCGGGTGTCTATTGGCGTCGAACTGCTTACCAAACCGGGTCTGTTCTTTCTTGATGAACCCACTTCCGGCCTTGATCCCGGCACAGAAACATCCTTCATGCAGCTCATGCGCCGCCTCGCCGATCAAGGGCGCACGATCGTGTTGATTACCCATGCAACCAAGAACGTTATGTTGGCCGATAAGGTTGTCTTTCTGGCGCGCGGCGGCTATCTGGCCTGGTTTGGTCCGCCTGAAGACGCCCTCGCCTATTTTGACAAATACCGATCCGAGCGTGAGCGGCGTTCCGGGAAAATTGAATTTGATGATATATACAACATTCTAGGAGACAGCACAAAAGGTTCTGCCACAGACTGGGCAGATCGTTACCATCAAAGTCCGGCGTATGACAAATACATTTCCCAGCCGCTGCATGAGAAAGACCGCGCCCCAACCGGACAATACAGCGTGCCGGCAGCAGCGCCCGGACCAAAGCGCAAGCGACAGGTGTCATCCTGGCGGCAGTTCCTCATTCTGTCTTCACGCAACATCAAAATTCTCACGCGTGACCGTTTCAGTCTCGCTTTAATGTTAGCGGCTCCCCCAATAGTGAGTTTGCTCGATGTCATTCTAGCGCTCGTTTTGGGACGCGATCCATTTAACTTTTTCGACGGCTCCATGCCAAATGTCATGATCACGCTGTTTTTATTAACCGTCTATGGCGTCATGGTCGGCGGGCTGGCGCAGATGCGTGAAATTGTAAAAGAGCAGGATGTATACAAACGGGAAAGGTTGGTAAATCTCAGGCTGTTTCCCTACGTGATGTCCAAAATTTGGGTAGCAGCACTGCTGGCTGTCTATGCATCAATTGTCTACATGGTCGTGCATTATATTGCGTTCGACATGCCCGGCGGCGCGTTTGAATTTGTGCTGATGCTTATTTCTCTGACGCTGGCCACGATGGCGGGCATGATGTTGGGTCTCTTTGCTTCCGCATTGGCGCCCAACGCCAATGCCGCGCCGCTGATCGTGGTGTTATTTATGCTGCCGCAGATTGTACTCGGCGGCGCGCTGGTGCCTCTGCCAGAGTTTGTTACCGCGCCCATATCTACCCGCTGGGCTTTCCAGGCCTTTATGGGTATTTCCGGCGTAGGCTCGGATGTGGCGGCCGATGCGTGTTGGACTGTGCTGGATACAGAAGCACAAAAACAACTTTCGCTGGATGAGAAAAATGAAAATTGCCTTTGTATGGGTACCAATGCTTTGCACGAGGATTCCTGCAATTATCCCGGTCTAGGCGCTTTTTATAATTCATCTGTTGATGAACCTCAGCCACCTGAGTTCAATGAGCCGGCGCCGGTCAGGCCGGTTGAGCCTGCAAGGCCAGAATTGCCGCCGCAGCCAGAACAGCCTGAAGATCAATCTGATTTAAAGGCGATGGCGCAGTGGCAGGAAGATATTGGGACGTGGCAAGAAGAAGTTGAAGCTATCCAGTCAGCTTATGAGGTTGAGTTGGAAACGTACCGCGCCGAATTGCAGGTGTTTGAGGCTGAGGTCAGCGCTTATCAGGACCAGGTTGTTGAGTCGGAGCGCGCGCGTGTGAATTGGCGTATCGCCCAGGAAGCGTCTATTTTGCCGGCCGAAGAGTTGATTCGTCAATTTTATCCCGGTTTTGGCTGGACGTATGTGGACAAAACCGATTCTGGCGCCTACTGGAGCATGCTGGTAAAAACGTGGGCGGCCCAATTGTTGATTATTACGGTGCTGTTTTTTGGTATCATGATTTTACAAAAGCGAAAGGATGTGGTGAGATGATTGCTCGACGCTTAATGCTATTTTTGATTGTCGTATCCATACTCATGTTGGGGCTGGCGGCTTGTGGCGGCGGGATGAGCGAAAGCCAGTCTGCCACGGCGACTGCGTTAAGCATTAAGCTTGCTGCGCCTGAGGAAGCGGCGCCTGAAACGCCGCAACCTTCTGACGTTGATGCGGGTGGGGAGCAGCCGGGTGGGGCAGATGCGGAAACGGCCGTTGATCCGTCAACACCCGATCCGGAACTCGAATCTGCAAGCGCAACCGGCACTGCGCGCGCTATCGAACTCCAGTTAACTTCTGATGCAGCCTCCGTGGAAAATGCAGCCTCTGAAGCAGCAACCGTTGCCGCTCTGGCGCCCATTCAGGAAGAACTTGCTACCTATGGCTTTGGTCCCGACAGCGGCAAACTGGGATGGACACATCCGCCCATCGTACTCGAAGTAACCGATTTTGAGGATTATGACTTTGCCAATCAGAACTTGTTTACCTTAGCAAAAGACTTTGTGCTGGCGGCCGATGTAACCTGGAATTCTCGTTTTGCCGAGTCCGGCTGTGGTTTTGTTGTGCGCTCCGATGGTGAAGAAGAAAATCCCAACCAATACATCGTTGGATTGACTCGCGGCGCTCAAGGGCACGTCTTGTTTGCAGAGCAAATTGATGGTGATGTGGACCTAAACGACGTCACTGATATTTATGCCAACGGCATTGATCCGCTTTTTGAATGGCAAAATGACACAACCAATCGCATCGCAATTGTTGGGCAAGGACAAGATTTCACCTTGTACAGCAACGGCACGCGCCTGGGAACAGTTACAGGGGAAGCGGGTTTTGAAGACGGTTTTACCGCCTTCATCACCATTAACCGCTCAGGCGGCATCCGCTGCGCATTTGACAATGCGTGGCTGTGGCGACTAAACTAACAAACGTCTGCTAACAATTTCAGGCACAGGGCCGGTCTCATGACGCATCGCAACCGGGAGACTGGCCGCCAGCAGGAAGGCCTGTATCGTTACAGACACCAAAACTAATTCAACGGAGACAACCTATGGCACAACCAGGCTGGATCGGGCAAACATTGAATGATCGCTACGAAATTCAAGAACTCTTGGGCCAGGGCGGCATGGCAGCCGTTTATAAAGGATTTGACAAAAATCTAAAGCGCGTCGTTGCCGTCAAACTTATTCACTCACAATATTCCAGTAACGAAGATTTTGTGCGCCGCTTTGAATCAGAAGCATCCACAGTAGCCCAACTCCGTCATCCCAATATCATTCAGGTTTTTGATTTCAACCACGATCAAGATACCTACTTCATCGTCTTCGAGTTTGTGCCCGGCGAAACGCTTCAGGCGCGGATGAAACGGTTGCGCACCGCTGATCGCCAGATGGAAGTGGGTGAAGCGATTGAAACTGCCGCCAAAACGGCCGATGCTCTGCAATATGCCCATACAAAAGGACTCATCCATCGCGATATCAAACCGGCCAACATCATGCTAAATGTTTATGGCGAGCCAATTGTCATGGACTTTGGCATTGCCAAGATCATGGGCGGCACCCAGCACACCGCAACCGGCGCAGTGCTGGGCACCGCGCGTTATATGTCTCCTGAACAAATCAAAGGCGATCGTATCGATCCGCGCACAGATATTTATTCGTTGGGCATCACGCTGTTTGAAATGTTAGGCGGGCGGCCGCCTTTCGAAGCTGATTCTGCCATGACGCTGATGATGATGCATATGACCGATCCGGTGCCGGATTTGCGCAACCTGCGCGCAGACGCGTCGCCTGAATTGACGGCGGCCGTCAATAAATCCCTTGCCAAAGATCGTAACAACCGGTATGAAACGGCCGCTGCCATGGCCTATGCGCTGCGTAACCTGGATTCTGTACCAACTGCGAGCGTGACAACAATTGAATCAACGCCTGCGGTGGATGATCCAGGACGGACCGTTTTGGACTCTGCCGCAGCTGCAGCCGCATTAGGCGGAGCCGCCGCGACCCAGCCTTCACCGCCAGCGGCAACGACGCCAGCCTCCACCGCCGCGCCGCCGCCTGCGCCACCCCGCACACCACCACAAACGAGAACCTCAGAACCATCCGGCAGCGGAAATCGCAATTTGTTTATCGCCATTGGCGCTGTTGCAGCTTTGATTGTGATCATCGGCCTCGTTTGGTTTGCCTTTTTCCGGCCATCGGATGGGGGCGGCGAACCCGAAGCGTCGCCTGTGGCAGAAGTAACCGACATACCGGAGGCAACTGCCGTTTCCACCACAACGCCCGAACCGGAAGCAACTGACGCGCCCCCAACCGCAACGCCCGAACCGGAAGCAACCGCGACAGACCCCGCGCCGGCAGAATCTGTCGCTGCGGTCGGCGACGTGTCGGGTCAGGTTGTGCTTGTGACAAATGCGGGAGAAACGGCCGTTTCCCCCGACACGCCCATCCTACCCGGCTCACAAATCCTGACCGGAACAGATGGTGAAATCACCCTCAATCTGGTCGATGAAAGCAGCGTGGGCCTTACCGAAGAAAGCGTCATGACCCTAGTTGAACTGGCATCTGATCCGGCTGATGAAATGCAATCCTCCATCTTCCAGTTAGAAAATGGGCAACTGCTGCTGAGTAAACCAGACGTGGGCAACGTATTGCAAGTGTTAGACAGCAATGAGAATCCACTCGCAAGCCTGCAGTTCCTGGCCAACAGCAGCGCCGCCCATAGAACAACCCGGCTGAGCAAACAGCTTCAACGGGCGCCTGACGACAGTTTTATGTCGGTCATTGTGACAGATACAGGCACATTAATCTCCTGTTTTTCGGGAAAATGCTCCCTGCTGGATTCCGATGTGATCCTGCCGGCCGGTGAAGAAACTTTGATTTCACTAGAAGGTACGGTAGCGCCGCCAGAAACGATTACGGCCGCGTCCGAAAGCTATCAATATTGGCAAACCGCCTGCACCGACTGCTTGCCGGAAGCGCCGCCGCCCATCGTTGAAGTTCCTCCAACGAATACACCGCCGCCACAGCCCACGGCAACAACAGCGCCCACAGCCGAACCCACGCAAGAAGGGCCGGCTCAGCTTTCTGCGCGCATAACCAGCATTTCTGATAACAGCGGCACGTACGTCATTAATTACGAAACTTACGGCTACACAGAGACATTGCCGGGACAGCATGTTCATTTCTTTTTTGACACGGTCTCACAAGAGAACGCCGGCGTACCGGGCAGCGGCCCCTGGAAACTGTATGGCGGGCCACGGCCGTTTACCGGCTACACAGTTAATGATCGTCCGGCGGCAGCCACGTCTATGTGTATCCTGGTCGCCAATGAAGATCATTCAATCATCAGCGGCAGCGGAAACTGCATGCCCCTGCCTTAGGAACTAAGAATTCGAGAACCTTTGGTGTGAACGCATTCAACACCAAAGGTTCTTATGAATCAATTATGGACGCCCCTCCGGGAGTAGAGCCAGTTACAAACTCCGAAAATAGCGCAGCCGCCGGGCGTATACTGGCCGTTACCGAAGAAGAACTCCAGCGCATCGTGCTTGATATCCATGATGGACCAGTGCAGCAGCTATTTGCCGCGTCGGCGCAGGTCAAATTAATGCAGCTCCGTTTGCAGCGCGACGAGGAAATTTCAGCACATGAATGGTTTAATTACCTTTCTCAACAAGCGGAACTTCTAAGCAGTATTCAGCAGGAAATTCGCAATTTTCTAGGCGCATTTCGCCCGCCCTCTTTTCCCCATCGTGAACTGATCGACATCTTGCAGGGACTCATCATGCAGCATGAAAATTTCACCGGCTGTCAGGTGGATTTAATCGTGGAACCGGCTGATTACCCGGCGTCACTGCCCGTCAAAATTGCGCTGTATCGTATTTGCCAGGAAGCACTATCAAACGCATTCCGGCATGCAGGCGTGTCAAAACAAAGCGTACATTTGAGACGCGAAGATGCTTTAATATTGCTGGTTGTGGAAGATGCGGGGCGTGGTTTCGAGCCGCCGCCGCTGCATGGACCCGGAGCCACCGAACGCGAGGAACACATTGGCCTGCGTGGGATGCGTGACCGCGTGACTTTGGTAAACGGCCGTATACGGCTCACAAGCGCGCCCGGGCAGGGTACCCGCATTGAAGTGAGTGTTCCCGCCAATGAGTAAACAAATTCGGGTCATTATTGCCGACGACCATGCGCTTGTGCTAAAAGGGCTGAGCAGCCTGCTTGCGGCCGAAGACGATATCCGGGTGCTGGCCACCGCCACCGACGGAGAACGGCTGCTGGAAGCTGTCCGGCGCTATCCTCCTGATGTCGTAATTGCCGATATCCAAATGCCATACATTGACGGTATCGCCTGTATAGAACACATCCGACGCGCCAACCTGGCAACGCGTGTATTGCTGCTGACAGCAAATCCCGATGGCGAAACAATGCAGGCGGTTCTGGCGGCAGGCGCGGATGGGCTGCTGCTCAAAACAGATAGGCCGGAACTGGTTGTGCAAGCAGTGCGCCAGGTGATGGCAGGCCAACTTGTGTACCCGGCGGCAGCGCGGCGCTGGCTGATGCAGCCGGAACCCTCCCCCGCGCCTATCCTTTTCCCACTCTCAGAACGCGAAGTAGCGGTGCTGCGGCTTGTGGCAAACGGCCACACCAACAGCGAAGTCGCTGCCCAGCTCCATATCAGTGAGAACACGGTCAAACACCATTTGAAAAATATTTATCGCCAGTTAGGCGTCGCCAATCGCACTGAAGCCGGCAGTTGGTTCCATCAAAATCAGCGCATGCTGCCGTCTGGATAAACCGGCGCCCTTGCATCCAGACTGCCCCCCCAACCACCCAAACAGGTAACGATATACCCCTCGTTTGATCGTCCTCAAACTACCCATGCGTGTATTTACGGCCGTTTCCAAATCTGCTACACTATGCTTGTGATAAAATGCACAAGCAAAAGGGAGTGAAGCCGCGCATTAGAATCGCACAGGAGCCAAGCCCAAAACTTTGTGCAATCCATTTACCGTTTGCGATGCCGCAAGGCTCGCGATACACCCTAATTTTCCCATTAAGGAGAGAAACCATGACTTTATCTGTGGCTAAGCCTAAAACTGTAACGCAACCCCCATCAGCAGAGTTAAGTGAGCAATATGAAGCTGGTGTCCGTGCATACGCGGATGCTTATTATGTGCCGGGGTACAAACCGGCCGACACCGAGCTTTTATGCGCTTTTCGCATCACTCCCAAGCCCGGCGTGGACATGATCGAAGCGGCAGCGGCCGTTGCGGCTGAATCTTCCACCGGTACCTGGACGGAAGTGTGGTCAGCCGCATTAACCGACCTCGATTTTTACAAAGCAAAGGTGTATGAAATTCATGACGACATCGCTTTTATCGCCTACCCGATGGATCTTTTTGAAGAAAACAGCGTCGTCAACATCATGTCTTCCATCGTGGGCAACGTGTTTGGGTTCAAGGCCGTCTCTGCACTGCGCCTGGAAGATATGCGCATCCCGGTTGCGCTGGTAAAAACGTTCCCCGGCCCCAACGTCGGTATTTATGATGAACGCGTCTGGTCCAATAAATGGGATCGGCCGTTGTTGGGCGGCACCGTCAAGCCCAAACTGGGCCTCTCTCCCAAAGCATATTCCACCATTATCTACGAATGCCTGGTCGGCGGCCTGGACACCACCAAAGACGATGAAAATATGAACAGCCAGCCATTCAGCCGCTGGCGCGATCGTTTCATGTATGCTCAGGAAGCCGTGGAAGCAGCAATGGCCGAGACAGGCGAGTTCAAAGGCCATTGGCACAATGTCACGGCCGGTTCCACCTCTGAAAGTCTGCGCCGCATGGAATATCTGCATGAGCAGGGCGCCAAAATGTGCATGTTTGATTTTTTGACGGCCGGTTTTGCTGCGTCAGCAGACGTTTTCGAGCGCGCCAGCGAATTGGGCATGATCGTCCACTGTCATCGCGCCATGCACGCGGTCTTTACCCGCCAGCTAGATCATGGCATTCATATGCGCGTCGTGGCCAAGTGGCTGCGCCTGACCGGCGGCGATCATTTACACACCGGTACAGTGGTTGGCAAGCTGGAAGGTTCCTGGAACGAGACAGAAGGCATCATCGATCTACTACGTGAACGCTACATTCCTGCCGATCCGGATCGTGGCATCTATTTTGACCAGGATTTTGCCGGCTTGAAGACGGTCTGGCCGGTGGCCTCGGGCGGCATCCATGTGCATCACATTCCCGATCTCTATCGCCTGACGGGTAATGATGCATTCTGGCTGTTTGGCGGCGGCACGCACGGCCATCCGCAAGGCAGCCGCGCCGGCGCACGCGCCAATCGTGTGGCGACTGAGGCGATTGCTTCTGGGCAAACATTGGAAGAAGCGGCTCGCAACTGCCCCGAACTGCGTGACGCCATGGATTTGTGGGCAGATGTGCGTTTTGAGGTCAAACAATAATCAAAGGCAATTGTCATGATTCACATGACAATTGCTCTTAGTTGAGGAGAGTATCATGGACCGCAAAACAATAATGCTCGGAATCGCGGGTGACAGTGCTGCGGGAAAAACAACCTTGAGCAAAGGCATTGTAGAGGCTTTGGGCGAGGATCAGGTAACGGCGATCTGCTGCGATCATTATCACCGCTACAATCGTGAAGTACGCAAAGAGTTGGGCGTCAGCGCCATTTCACCGGAAGGCAACTATATTGACATCATGGAACAACATTTCCGCCTGCTGCGGGAAGGTAAACCCATTCTGATGCCGGTATACAATCACAGCACGGGCGATTTTGACCCGCCGCGCTACGTGCAGCCGACCAAATATGTGATTGTGGAAGGTTTGCTGCCGTTTCACACGCGTATCATGCGGCTTTGTTTTGACGTGAAGGTATATCTGGACCCCCCGGAAGAACTGCGCACCCAATGGAAAATAAACCGCGACACGGCCAAACGCGGGTATACAAGAGAACAAGTGCTGGCTTCCCTGGAGAAACGCAAGGATCTGTCACCCCAATACATTCATCCCCAGCGCCAAAAGGCTGATATGATTGTCCGCTTTTACCCGCCGGATGAAGACGTGACGGAAATAGGCGGCCACTTGAATGCCTGCCTGGTGCTTTTGCCTACGCTGCCGCATCCCGATTTGACGGAACTACTGGAACACAGTGGAAACGGCCGTCGCCCCGCAATGCGCCTGGAATTAGGACGTTACGAAAGCAAGCCGGCAGACTTCCTCCAAATTGACGGTTCGATCACGGGCGCCAAAGCGGAGGAGCTGGAGCGAATCATTGAGCGGCACCTACCGCCCAATAGTCAACTGGACGCCTGCAAATTGGGTAGATACCAGGCAGGGCTGGACGAAAGCCGCAGTGATCCGCTGGCATTAACGCAATTATTGATTGCCTACCACATGATCACAGCGGGTGAACCTGTGCAGGCGTAATTTGTAAAACGTGGAACGTGCGGTTCAGGGTATCGACGGTTTTGCTGATACGCATGTTTCACGTTTTCTGTTACTATGTGTCCCACACATTTCACAGCATTTAGGATATGCATATGTCACCCGTTAAACTTGCCCCCTCCATTTTAGCCGCCGATTTTGCCCGGTTGGGCGCGCAGGTAGAAGAGGCCATACTGGCCGGCGCCGATTACATTCATGTGGATGTGATGGATGGCCATTTTGTGCCCAATATTTCGATTGGACCATTGATCGTGAAGGCGTTACGGCCGTTATGCCAAAAACACGCCATCCCCCTCGATGTTCACTTGATGATCGAAAACCCGGATAATTACATACCTGAATTTGCCCGGGCTGGCGCCAGCATCATCACTGTGCATGTCGAAGCAACGTTTCATCTGCATCGCACCCTGGAATTGATACGCAGTCTAGGGGTCAAACCAGGCGTTACATTAAATCCGGCCACGCCTCTGATTACGCTGGAAGAGATTTTACCCCTGGTTGACCTGGTACTGATCATGTCAGTCAATCCCGGCTTTGGCGGTCAATCTTACATCCCGGCGAGTACGGAAAAAATTCGCCGCCTACGCCAGATGCTGGACGAAATCGGATCCAATGCGGATTTAGAAGTCGATGGCGGCATAAAAACAGAGAATGCGGCCCAAATTGCAGCAGCCGGCGCGAATGTCCTGGTCGCCGGCAGCGCGATATTTGGCGGAGAGAACACAATCACCCAAAATATCGCTGCGTTTCGGGAAGTACTCACATAGTAGGCTGGAGTTCTTGGCCTGATAAACAAGCCGGCCCTTTCCAAATAACAAAGTGATATGAACAAAGGACCTTTTATTTCAAACGGATTGATAAATGGATATGGTTGAATTCTATTATTGACTGTGATAAAAATAAGAACAAGAATTACCATTGTGTTTTCAACATGTGATTTAGACAACTATGAAGGTGATCGGGTACACACGCGTCAGCAGCGACAAGCAAGATTTGCAGAAACAAGAGCATTTATTATTGAAATACGCCCAAGAGCAAGATTTACGTATCTCTGACTTCATCCATGTGGAGATCTCTTCCCGAAAAGATACAAAGGAGCACCGAATTGATGAGCTGTTAGATTGGTTGGAAGATGGTGATGTTCTCCTAGTGGCTGAGCTAAGTCGTCTCGGCCGCAACATGTTTGAGGTGATCGATATCATCAACCAGCTGGGCGAGAATGGGGTGGAGGTTATCTTCGTAAGGCAGCCGGAATTATCCACGGCCGGCCCGCACCGTAAGTTGTTGCTGGCCATTTACAGTTATTTCGCTGAAGCGGAACGCGAGTTCATTTCAGTACGCACAAAGCAAGGACTAGCTGCCGCTAAAGCAAGCGGCAAGAAGTTGGGCCGACCGAAAGGCAGTCGCGACAAGGAAAGAGCGCTCGACCCGCACCGCGAGCAAATTAAAGAATATCTCGAGCTGGGATTATCTCTGCGGCGGATTCGAACCATTATCAACCCGCAATTGGAGCGGCCTATTAGTTACCCGGCCTATCGATACTTTGTCCGGCAAGATTCAGAGTTGTTTCAATTGTGGCAGGGACGGCGCTCTCCTGCTGAAGCCTCCAAGTCTTAGTGCCCAATATTGCAGAGCACTACCGTAAATCGTTTTGACAGTGAGGCAGTGATGGCAGACCTCCAAATTGCACCAGCACTACTAAAGACCAAACTCCATATTCCCCACCGGCGACCTGATACGGTCCCCAGATCACTGCTCATCAAACAACTGAATGAACGCATCCAGCGCAAACTCACATTAATTACAGCACCGGCAGGGTACGGTAAAACGAACCTGGCCTCCGAGTGGATACACTCTCTTCAATCTGAGACCGCTGAGACTGAAACCGCTGAGGCCACATCCAATAATCGGATCACCTGGCTCTCTCTTGAAGAAGCTGACAGTGAACCCATCCGTTTCCTTTCATATGTGATCGCCGCGCTGCAACAGGTAGCGCCTGAAATCGGGGTTGACGCGCTTAGCTTATTTGAGATGGCGCAGAGTCCGCCAATAAACACCGTTCTGAACGAACTGATCAATGATATAGCCGGGCTGGACTATCACATTATGTTGGTGCTGGATGATTATCATGTGATCAGCCACCCGGAAATACACGAGGCCTTGCACTACCTGGTAGAACATCAGCCGCATCAAATGCACCTGGTCATTACATCGCGTGAAGACCCGCCGCTACCACTGTCTCGCCTCAGAGCGCGTGGTGAGATGGCTGAAATTCGCATGCATGATTTGCGTTTTTCGTTGGCTGAAGCGACGCAGTTTTTCTCGCACGCTATGAAACTCGACCTGGAATCAGAGGTGATCAGCGTATTGGAGGCGCGGACTGAAGGGTGGATCGCCGGGTTACAATTGGCAGGATTTGTGTTGAAAAACCTGCCCGATCATCACGCTTTTATGGACACGTTCAGCGGCAGCCACCGTTATGTGTTGGATTACCTTACCGATGAAGTCCTCCAGAGCCAGGATGAAGAAGTTCGCCGGTTTCTCGTGCAAACGGCCGTTTTAAAGCGGTTTAATACCGAACTCTGCCAGGCGGTCACCGGCAACCCAAACAGTCAATTCATCCTTGAGCAGTTGGAGCAAACAAACATGTTCATTGTTCCCCTGGATCATGAGCGTGTCTGGTATCGTTATCACCACTTGTTTGCTGATTCGCTCCTGACAGAGTTGAGCAAGGCAGAAGCATCTGCGCTAGTCAAAAAGGCCGCTGCCTGGCATGCAAGCCAACGACATGATCTTTGAGGCCGTGACCTATGCCCTGGACAGTGCCGATCCTGAATTGATGGCCGACATGATTGACGTCGCCTTGCAGCAAGAGACGATTTGGTCGAGTGGCAATCTGGTGCTGTATTCATCGTGGCTGGAAAAACTCCCCGACTCAGGTCTTTGCCAAGCGACCCCGGTTGAGTTTGAATGCCGCCTTTGTTTTGTACCTGTCACGGCCGTTTTGATGATGCAACCCAACGCATCGCCCTGGCTGAGACCGATCTGGCAGCACAACCAGCCTCACCGGAAGTCGAGAACCTGCTCGCTTTAGTCGCGTTGTATCGCGGATCAATAGCCGCTGTTCGTGGTGATGTGGAGCAGGCCATTGAGCTCATCACGTTTGCCCAGTCACGTTTACCTCGCGCCGATCACATGGCGCATGCCCGCGCCCATTTCAGCCTTGGTGTGGCCAATGAACTTTCAGGGCAGGCTGACGAGGCGGCCAAGAACTTTCTGCGTGCCAGTGATAAAGCGCAATCAGCAGGTGTGCTGCACCTCGCGGTTCACGCCCGTTGTTCGGCGGCCCAGGTATTGATCGACCAGGGACGCTTGCATCTTGCCGAGCAAGCCTGCCGCACGGCGATTGATCTGGCAGAAGGCCAGCGATTCCCGCCATTGGGATTAGCGTTTTCGATTCTTGGCGGTATTGCACTGGAGAGAAATGATCTAGATTCTGCCGAACAACTATCTTGAATGAAGGGTTGGCGCTGTCACGTCAGGGAATGCTGTTGGATCACGTGATTGCGGGTATGGCGTTTTATGTCCATTTGACAGCTCTGCCAGGGCAACATGACTGAATTCTTAAACGCCTTGGATGAAGTGAACGGTATCATGGAGGGATTTGGTGTGGAGCGGTTCGATTTGGTCGCCGCCGCTTACCAGGCACGTATGCAACTCTTTTTGGCGGATAGGCAGGCTGTGGATCAATGGGCAAAAGCCTATCAAGCCAGCCGCCCTGATTCCGCGTTCGAATATGCAGAACTGACGCTGGTCCGTTATCTCCTCATGAGCGGGGATATCGAGATTGTGCCATCTATATTACGGCCGTTGCTGGACACTGCCCACCGCGAAGGACGCTTCCGGGCCAGCATGGAAATCAAACTCCTGTTCTCTCGCTATTATCAAGATAAAGGAGACATCCCAACGGCTCTGAAGTGGCTATCCGAGGCTCTGGAAATCGCTGCGCCTGAGGGATTCATGCGTTTATTTCTCGATGAGGCACCTGTGCTTGAACTGCTGCCACAGGTTCGAGAGACCGCACCCGATCTTGTCGATGCCATTTTAGGCCAACAGAAATCAGCGGATGACGTTGCAAGGCTTGTCTTGAGCGAAGTCGAAAGGCCCGCTCAACCGCAACTGCCTGAACCACTGACTGAGCAGGAGTTGAACATACTGGCCCTCATTGTGGGCGGAAAAACCAATCAACAAATCGCTGACGAACTGGTTATCACAGTGGGGACAGTCAAGTGGCATGTCCACAATATCTTACAAAAACTAGGCGTCAACAATCGCACGCAAGCAACCATTCGCGCCCAGGAATTAGGGCTGCTCTAACTTTCCTGGCAGACCTGTGGCACTGGGTATTTTTTACTTAAGCCACAAGCCTTGTATTATATGGAGATTGTGGTTAAATTAAGGGATGCGCTTTGTAAACCGTGAAAACGAACTTTCATTTCTTAACCAATTATTGGAACAGACAGACCAGCGTGGGGGGCAGTTTGTACTGATCTATGGACGGCGGCGAGTAGGTAAAACGCGCCTGTTACGTCACTGGATTGCCCAAACTGATTTGCCGGCCACCTATTGGGTTGCCGAGAAAGAAAATTCTGCCATGCAGCGGCGTAAGTTTATTGCGGAATTTGAACAACGGCCGTTACGGCAAACGCCTTTGTTGGATAGTTGGTCAGAAGTATGGGATTTAGTAGCAAACCGGCTTGGCAATAAACAGCACATTTTGGTTATTGATGAATTACCTTATGCCGCTCAAGCGGACAGCGCCTTGCTGTCTAGTTTGCAACACGCATGGGATCGTCATTTTGAAAATAGCAACCTCATTTTGGTGCTGTGCGGCTCACAAATGCGCGTCATGGAAACGCTGCAATTTCATCAATCACCACTTTTTGGCCGGTTCAGCGCGCAGTGGCATCTTGAACCGCTTCATTTTCACAGTCTGGCTCAATTTTTCCCTCAATGGTCAACTGAAGAACGTATCGCACTCTATGCCATCGTTGGCGGTATTCCTGCTTATCTCAACTGGCTTTATCCAGAGCGCACACTCGTTGAAAATATTCGCGAGGCAATTTTAGCGCCGGGCAGTCTGTTCACCGCTGAACCAACTTTTTTGCTTTACGATGAGGTCAATGAACCTCAAACTTATCTCGCCATTCTCAAAGCGATTGGTATGGGCAATCATACACTTAGCGCAATCAGCAATTATGCCCTGATTGGCAAAACCCATTTGTCGTCCTATCTCGTGCGCTTGCAAGAATTACGTTTAATTGAACGACGTATTCCAGCCACCGTACCATCTGCAAAAAGACGTACCTCTCGGCAAGGACGTTATCATTTTAGTGATCCGTATTTCCATTTTTACTTTCGCTTTCTCGCGCCATTCTTTGATATTTTGCCTGATGATATCGAGCCTGTATTAGAAAAAGTGCGTTCAGAGCTACGGCCGTTTGTGGGGCAGACCGCATTCGAGCAATTAAGTCAGCAGTGGGTGAGAGAACAACGCAAAGCTGGCAATTTGGCGTTTCGACCTATGATTATCGGCAGTCATTGGAGCCGTAAAGTACAAATTGATGTGGTAGGCATCAATTGGGAAAGCCGTGATATTTTATTAGGCGAGTGTAAATGGGGTGATAATCAAATTGGGCGCGGCACATTACGCGAACTTGTGGAGGAGAAAACAGCAAAAGTACTGGCTGAACTACCGCATACCCCTCATGATTGGACGGTACATCATGTTTTCTTTGCGCGAGCAGGATTTTCGTCGTCAGCGCAGCAGTACGCGAACGAACAAAACGTGATTTTAGTCGATCTTGCTGCGCTTGAGGCAGGCCTTAACCCACCAAACGCAACTGCCTGAATCACTGCCTGAGCTCTAACTCTCTGAAGGCAACCTCCCGGAGGTTCACGAGTGGTTAGCTGTTTTTATCAAGCAACCTACGGGAGGGCTGGTGGTTACCTGACGGAAAGAAAAAGAATGGCGTTGAGTTTTGGATTTGATTGACTTGGATAAGCAAATGACGATAATCACAACAATAGCTGGTAGGCGAATCCGGCTGCGGCATAAGAAGCATGGCCCAAAACCACTGCCTGAAAGCGTGGAGAAACGACGAGTTAATATTCGTTTATCTCCATATTGGCATAAGATGGGTAAAGAACGAGCAGCCGCAAGAAAGCTGTCATTTTCTGAATATTTAGAAGCGTTGATCTATCGAGACTCATTACACAACGAATCAGGTTTATAAATAGTTATATTGCTGAGAAGAAGTACGAGTCTTATATATCCATACAAAAAATAAGAGCAGAACCTGATGGGTTCTACTCTATTGGTACCAGGCAGTTAAGCAGTATTTTTCTATGCCGGGGGCGGTCCCAAAATCTCAACATCATACTTGGCCGCTGTTGAGGCCAAATTTTCAACATCAGGCGGTCCGGCAGGCGGCAAAGTTAATTTCGGAGCCGGTTCTCCCGCTTCTACGAAAAAGTTCTCCAAGCCTGCCGGGAAATTGAATTGGAGTAACCTGGCGGGTTGGGTTCCTTTAATACAGAACCAATGAGGAATATCACGGGGGAAGAAAATATACGACCCCGGGCTAGCCTTCATCGTCTGATCACCACAAGTAAAGGTTGCTTCTCCTTCCAGTAGATAGAACGCTTCATCTTCACGGTGATGAACGTGCAAGGGTGATGCGAAATCCAGGTGGAAGAACTTGTTCGATCAATCCGTATGCGCCATTGGTTTGTTCTCCTGTTGCCTTAAGGGTCATTAGTGTCCCCAAAAACCATATCGACCGACCCGCTTCACGAGTGAGTGTATAAGGCTCAATAGTCATTGTCATTGTCATAAATAACCTCCTATGGTACAATTTAATTTAGTAAGTTTAGCTGACTATATAGTAAGCTAAACTTACTATTTTGTCAAGAGGCAATTTCAAATGACCCAAAACCAGAAAGACCAACGCATGCTTGGGGCTATGTTTCGTATTCCTTTTCAAGCTATCGTGGCCCTTATAGATGAAGGTTTGAGGGCGAGAGGATTTACTGATCTCCGCCCTGCTCATTTCGTGATTTTTCAACACATTCGACCCGAAGGTTCACGCATTACTGAATTAGCCGAACAAGCCCAAATCACAAAGCAATCAACGGGATCTCTGGTTGATCATATGGTGGCTTGTGGTTATGTAGATCGTCTCCCTGATCCCCAACGATGGTCGGGCTAAAATCGTTCGTCTGACAGAACGGGGTTGGAATCTAGATAACGCGGCGCGTGAGATTTTGAGCCAAATCGAACAAGAATGGGCAGAGCAATTGGGAGATGAGCGAATGACTCAGTTGAAACAGACTTTGAAGGATCTGATTGTATTAATAGAGAGGTAAATCGTATCGCAGTATTTGGGGTAAATTCGTAATACGTCGGAAAAATACCCACTTGAATTGTCAACAAATCATTCTTCAATCACTCTGGGGTCATTTCTGCTGGAAGAAACGGTTTGTCGGGTTGCAAGGGTGGGGGAATCGTCTCCAGGTCAATCACATATTCCCCAAACCGCTTGATGTGTTCGGTTAAGTAAGGGCTGAAGGTAGCCACGATGTCCAAACTCACGTGGTGTCCTTCTTGAGCCATATCGTGTAACACATCTGTCATGTCTACCACGTTTTGCAGCATGATGGCATTGGCGATCAGGTCTTTGTACTTGATTATCTTTTCGTTCTCGACAGGATCGCGAGATTTGAGGATGCCGTTACCCCCGAAGGTTATCCATTGCGAAAAGTCATTGTATGATTCTATCTTCGTCGTGGCCGCTCGAATCTCTCTGCGGAGTTGGGTATTGGAGACGTATTCCAGCAAAAACATGGTACGCAAAACACAGCCTAATTCTCGGAAAGCTTGGTAGAGTTTGTTCTTGGGATTATCGGTGCGCAGCTTTTGTAACAGCCAGGAGGGCAACACTTTGCCTTTGTGAATAGAAAGTATGACCTGCATTAAATTCTGCCAGTGGTCTTCGATAAGTTGCCAATTAACATGCCGGGTGAACCAGGTGTCAATGTGCTCAAAAGTGAGCGTCCTATCGGGTCGGTACATGGCCACCTTGTTCCAGTTCCGCATTCGAGGCATCAGCTTAATGCCCAGCAGGTGAGCCAGGCCAAAGACAACCTCAGATTGACCCTGAGTATCACCATGGACAGTATCTGGCTGGAGAACAGATTTATTCTTCAGCAAGCCATCGAGAATATAGACCGCTTCCCAGACACCGCAGGCGATAAAGTGACTGAAGAGCGCGACATAGGTATCGGAAATGTGATGGTAGGCAATACCGCCATAGCCACCGTAACGGATATGTCGCTCCCCCAGAAGATTGTTTTCGTACAACTCGTAATGAGTGCCATCAGCGATGGCCGCTTTGCCCGTGCCCCACATATAAGGTAGACGGAAACGAGCAAACTCATCGATCACATCACGAATGGCCGTGTCGAGTTTGTCAGTAGTGATGTGTTGGGCATTGAGACGGCGGATAACCCGCTCGGTTACCAGACTGCGGGCATGGCGAGCTGTTTGGGCAGCACCTAAATTGCATCCGTAGCCAAAAATAGTGAGCAAATAACGAGATAGCGGGTCGCTCAGTTTGGGGTCAGACCCAGAGGGTGGGCCAAAATGTCGTGTATAACGCACCCAGTGATGAACATGATGCAAAATATCTAATAAGTGACGCTCTGGCATCTTGGCTTTCATAATGGCTTCCAGTTCTTCGGCTTTCTCAGGCGATGGCTGCCGCACCAATTGACGCAAATGAGGCTTGCCGTCACTGTCAAAATAGAGATCGCTATCTTCTGCTTGGGCTTTATCCACACGCTTAGCCAATTGAATGAAACGTTGGCGCAAGCTTTTGACGAAACCGGCCGCAGTAGCCGGCAGGTCGACGGCCGTGCAGTATTCATCGAGAACAGCCTGACATTCTGCCCAAGATAGAAGCTGGGTGCGGTAATCGGCATACGTTTCCGTACCTTCTACATACAGGTCGCCGTTACGCAACCCATCAGCGATATGGCTGAAAATACAGATTTCCAGATGGTGCTTGTTAAACACGACCTCGCCATCTACCTTCTCTCGAATGAATGTTTGCCAACGCGGACCGGCAAACTCAATAGAAATCTTAGGCGGTAAATGGCTTCCCCGCTTGTTCTGGTGCTCTTTGATGAAATCCAGTCCCTGAATCAAACTCTGACTTTTGGTTGTCGACCGTACCCGTAATTGGGTCATCAGGCGAAATGGCATGGCCCGGTCACGGCGATAATAGTGGGGTAACAAGGGCAAATAATTGTTGTTGTGATAGGCTTGCAGCATCTCACATTCCATCTTCAGTTTTTCGGCCCCACCATTGGCCGTGATTATTTGTCGCACATGTTTGCCTAAAGCAGTATCTTTTTCCTCCTGTGCCAGGCTGTTTGTAGCTTCAGCCTGTTCAACCACATCGGCGAAGGCATCGATCAAGGTTTCGCTCATGGCTCGCTGCTGTTCATGTAGGTCATGTAAGCGTTGTTTGGCATGGCGATGCAGTAACCCGATTCGTTTGAGATACATCATGACAAGTTGGTCACGGGTTCGCACCTGCATCCGGTGCAGTAAACACAAGAGCAAAGTGTATCGTTTTTCAGGCGTGGTGACGCCTTTGATATCACTGATTTCCATCTGGTAGGCTTGAGACGCAAACTGCTCCACTTTGGTGCTGGACAACACAGCAATGAAGGGTTGTGGGTCTATGATCTTTTCGATACGTTCCAAATGCTTTTCCCACTTTCGCACCCATTTCAAGGAGGCTTTGGCCGGTAACGCTTTGAGACGGGTGAACATATGGCGGGTGGCACCCTTTTCTCGAATCAGCAGTCCGTCTAAGATGGCTTTTTGTGCCGCAGTCAAATCGGCCGTAACTTGAGCATACAATTCGTGATGAACTTGATGACGCAGGTGGTTCACGAATTCATCCAACGTGCTGTAGCCCGGCAACTCAAAACGCTCCACAACCAACTGTTCGATGGCCACATTAATGAGATCCGCCGGGTCACTCATGGTTTGTGCCGTTTGCCGCACGATGTTGGTAACGACCTCTGCCCCGCCTTCCCGATAAGGTTTGATGCCCAGATACCCATAAATCGCTTGTCGATACCGGCCCCGTGACGTGCGTGGCACATCCCCTGACTGACTTGGGGATTGTTGTTCCATTTTTCCAGCAACATGTTTCCGAATTTGTTTGGGAACTTGACTGAGTTTGGGCAGGTAGCCCAGCTTTTGAAAAGACTTCAACAGAATAGCCAATGACAGTTGTTGTGATTGACCGGAAGCCGCTTTGTTGATGAAGTTAATCTCATCTTCTGTCGGTGTATAAAATTCATCCAGTTCGGCTTGCGTGAGTGTTTTCTTGAAGCGCGGATAGGCAGTACGTTCAATCGAGGTCATGATTCCCTTCCCTAAAAACGATCCTTTTTGCTACAATGAAACTTGCATGAAAATCACTGATAATATGACAAGGAATTCTGGCAAGAATTGGGTTTTCAATCAAGTTTTATGAAACGGACCAACACGATTGCTTATTTGCGAGTTTCCACGGCCAATCAGGATGTCGAAAAAAACAAGAGTGACATCCTGCATCTGGCCAATGAAAAGGGATTGGGGAAAGTAAGGTGGGTCGAGGAACAGGCTTCCGGCCGCCTATCCTGGCGTAAACGTGAGATAGCTCAAGTTTTGGAAGAACTTCAATCTGGGGACAATTTGATCGTTAGTGAATTATCCAGACTCGGCCGTTCCATGCTGGAGTGTATGGAGATTCTCTCGATTGGCTCCCAAAAGCAAATCAATATCTATTCAGTCAAGGGGAACTGGCAGCTTGACCAATCTATCCAGTCCAAGATTCTGGCGATGGCTTTTGCGATGGCCGCTGAGATTGAACGGGATTTGATAAGCCAGCGGACAAAAGAAGCGCTCGCAGCCAAGAAAAGGGCTGGTATAAAATTGGGACGGCCAAAAGGAAGTGGGAGCAGCAAGCTGGATAAGCACCGGCCAGAAATTGAGGCGCTGTTAGAAACGGGTTCTACCCAACGATATATTGCCAGCCGTTTCAACACCACTGAGTCCAATCTCAGCCGATGGATGAAGAAGCATAGGCTGAAGCGGAAGAAGCAGCCGAACAACATGTGAATAAACGGATGTTTTACGTATTTACCCCATCTACTTCCATATAGTTATTCAGATTGGTTCAACCTATCAGATTGAACCAATCTATCGGATTCAGGCCGCTTCCGGCGTGGGGACGAGTCCCAACTGCTGCATCAGGCCCAGGGTGTCAAGGAAGTTCCAAATCTCGACGATCTTTCCACCGGCCAGGCGATAAATGGCTGCTCCTGTGACCGTGAGCTGCTTGCCAGTGGCCGGAGCGCCCATGAACTCATTCTGGTGCGTGGCCGTCATCGTATAACGCGTAACGACCTTACTACCTTCGGCGATCAAATCGTGTAAAGTAATCTCTATGTCCGGCAAACTCCCTCTCGCTCCGCCAATGATAGCTTTCAGAGAGTCCCGCCCATTCAGGCCTGGGATTTGCTGTTCAGGGTGCTCAACGACGTCCTTGGCCAGGCATTTGTCCAGATAATCGAGACGGCCGTTATTCCACACCTGCTCAAAATAACCTTGCACAACTGCTTTATTTGCTTCTGTTGACATTTGATTTCTCCTATTTGTGTTTGGCTGGAACGGCCGTTGCCTTCACAGCCCAACTGTTATGAATATGTTTGTCAATGTATCAATTCCTCAGGCGAATGCCGGCCAGTTGGCTGTTCCGGTCTGGGCTGATTGTGTTTCAAGAACGGTTTTCAGATAGGCCAGATTGGTGGCCATTTCCTCTCCACATTGTTGGGAAAGCTTTTCCGGATCCATCCGCTCGACCATTTTCCCCAGGAGCTGGAAATGAACCCCCTGGGTAACCCGTGCCCCTGCACCCTGAGGTTCCAGATTGATTTCCCATTCTGCTTTGGCGTTGAGGCCCCCTTTCTTTTTGGGAGCTATTGCTGTCCAGGCAACACGTCGGTTCGTATCCAAAGCCGTAATTTCGGCCTCGGTATAACCTGTCCCGCCCATCAGCTTGCCCAGCAAAGGAAAGAGCATCTTCATGAGCCAGGGCGTATTCCGTGGCGGTTTCTCTTTCGTCCGAAAAACAGAGCCGACCCCAACTGGTCCATCCGTGATTTTTGTCATCTCTGTGGGCTGGTGATTCCACTCCACGTGCCGGGAGAAATCGCCCACATAGTCGTAGACCGACTCAACCGGGGCCGCGATTACGATGGTGCACTCACTTGTAAATTCTGCCATTGTTAAACCTCCATATAACTTTCTGGGCGGTACGGGGTGTTTTTATGCACCCGCACCTGATCACTTGATAATAATATCGTCCCAACTGCCCAGTGATGTCAGTGAATAGCTGGCAGCCTGGGCGATTTTCAGCAAATCCAGTCCATGCAAAGTCAGGATCTGCTGCCGGAGCCAGCGCTCAAAGGGTGTACGCATTTTCGCCAGCCGGGCCAGAGCCGCTTTACTGTCGCCGACGGACAGATTCACGATAACAGCCGTTCCGCCCGGCGTCTCATTTAGCCAAACCTGCTCCACCAGCAAATCAAGCTGACGGCACCAGACCCTGAACGCCCGGCCTTGCGAACCCTGGAGCTCTTGCATAAATCTCCGCCAGGCTTCCTCTTTATTCGGCATCACGGGGATGATGAGCATCGTCATACCTCACTTTTACCTTGCTGGAACCTGAACGTTCCCAATCCTGCTCAAAGACCTTGTTCTCGTTTATAAGCTGGCCTGCGCCTTCCCGCTGACTTGCTTTTGCAAATAAAAGAGGTTGACTAGGACGATAAAGGCGTTTAAGGTGGCAACCGGATAGGCGCCGATAGAAAATCCGTAGACAGTAAAGAGCAAAGAACCAGACAGATTAATCACCCGCAGCTTGGTCAACGATCGCATCATCAAAGATATTGCGACTAAAGTAGAAGCCAAATACCCTAAAAACTCTAAATAATTGATTGTGCTCATAAATCACATCCTTTATAATCTTTATCATCACTATGACCTCATCCTAACAAACAGACGCGATCAAAGCGCGATCAGGCTCGTCGCAAACGCGATCACCAGGATTATGACCCTTTTGAAAGTGCAGACTTTGGGCGTACCAGATGTACGCTATCAAGGATAAAAGGCTCAAATTTCGCAGTCGCAAGGCGCTGGCTCTGCTGATTTACCTGGCGGTTGAGTCAGGGTCCACACAGCCGGGAGAAATTGATCGATCTCTTGTGGTCGCCCGGCGATGCCCGACAGGGGCGTGTCTCTCTGCGAACAGCCCTGTCTCAGGTGCGGCAGGCCTTGCGGGTGACAGGCTCACCCGGTATTGTGACGACAAATGATCTGGTGCGCCTTGATCTGGATCTGCCGTTGCAGCTAGACCTCAACCTGATCACCAACGCCCTCCTGCCAGAAGCGACAGCCGCTGATTGGCAAACGGCCTAAACGCCAATCGTGGCCAATTCCTGGAAGATTTCAACCTGGCGGATGCTCCGGCTTCGACGAGTGGGTATCCTGGCATCGCGAGCATTGGCACGACCAAATGGAGCGTGTCTTCCAATCGGCTGACCACTTATCAGCTTGACCGGGGCGAAGGAGAGCAGGCGATACAAACGGCCGGGCAATGGGTGGCTCACTCATCACTGAACGAAACAGCCTATCGCTGCCTCATGGAAGCTCAGGCACGCAGCGGGGATCGAACTGCCGCGCTGCAAACCTACCAGCAGTGCCAACACGTGCTCAAGGCTGATTTAGACATCGTTCCAGGGCCAGAAATATCGGCTCTCACTGAGCGCATACGACAGGGTGAAATGAGAAAGCTGACGCATGAATCGACCTCATCCTTCGCCTCGCGTCCCTTGCGCTTGCCCTTTGTCGGCCGGTCAGCGGCGTACAGCCAGTTGGTTGCTGCCTTACGTACGGCCGTTCAAGGTACAACAACGGTAACGGCCGTCATAGGTGCAGCCGGCATGGGCAAAACCCACCTGGTTGAAGCCTTTTTGGATGGCGCACAGTTCGACTAGAGCAGGTGTGGACATTTTGCGGGGCCGCGCCTACGAAATGGGCGGTCGCCTGCCTTACCAGCCATTAGTAGCCGCCTTCCGCTCACGGTTGGAGCAGGAAAACGCACCCGAAGATCTGCTGGATGATGTCTGGCTGGCCGAATTGAGCCAATTGTTTCCTGAACTGCGTGCCCGTTATCCCGATCTGCCGCCGCCCTTAACCGGTGGGCCGACTTTGTCCGCGCCCGCCTGTTTGAAGCAGTAGCCCAACTTGGTCGCGCTCTGGCCGCTCGGCAGCCCCCTGATTCTTTTCCTGGATGATTGGCAGTGGGCTGAAAGCAGCACCCTTGATATGCTGCATTACCTCAGCCAGAGTTGGGCTGAAAGCAGACACGCCACTCCTGTGCTCGTGTTAACGATGCGGCAGGAGGCACTCTTGACCACCCCTGCTTTACAGGAGTGGCTGATGGGCAGTTGAGCGCGATGTGCCTGTGACCCGTATTGAATTGGCCGAGTTAACGGCCGTTGACATCCAGCAATTTGTCCAGCAGATGGCCACAACCGAGCTCAGCCAATCTCCAGCCTGATGAAGACAGCGCCGTCCGGCAATTTAGCGACTGGCTGTATCAGGAAACAGGCGGTCAGCCGTTTTTCCTTCACGAGCGGGTGAAGATGTTAGTCGAGCAAAGCATTTTACGGCCGGTAGCAGGGGACGGTCGTTCTGTGTTCGACATCCCGTCCGCCTGGCAGCAGCTACAAAGCCAAAAACAACTTCCCCTGCCGACTACCGTGCGCCAGGCCCTGCTGGCGCGGCAAAGCCGCCTCAGCGAGACGGCGGTTTCCTTGTTGTGGGCCAGTGCCGTGGTCGGGCGCGATTGCACGTTTCGAGCGTCTGTGCCAGGTGTCTGGTGTGGCTGAATTGGCCGGGCTGACGGCGCTAGAGGAACTGCTAAACGGCCGCTTCCTCCTGGAAGACAACTCGGCCCGCCGGCCATACACTTTTGCCCACGACTACATCCGCGAAGTGGCTTACACTGAAGCCGGCGAAGCCCGTCGCCGGCTCTTCCACCGCCGCGCCCTGGTCGCCTTGGAGCGAGACGAGGCCCCTCCGGCCGAACTGGCCTTTCACGCGCTGGCGGCTCAACTGGACGAACCGGCTTTCCGCTATGGTGCGGCCGCGGGGGATGCCGCCAAACAGGCTCATGCATATACAGAAGCGCTGGCCTATTATGACCAGGCCCGTGAATTGGTTAAAACAAACCACTAGCTGTTGATAGCCATCTTGTTAGGCCAACTTTATACCAATCGCGGCCGCACATTGGAACTCAGCCAGCAATATGAATCAGCCCAGGACAACTACCAGGAAATGATTGATCTGGCTGCTGAGCGTAACGACTCAGCCATGCGACTGGCTGCCCTGACAAGCCAATGTATTGTGCGGGCAACGCAAACCCCTCTTTTCAACTTAGCAGAAGCACGAATCCTGGCCGAAGAAGCCCTGACTCTGGCTCGCCAGCTCGGTGACAAGGCAACTGAAGCCAAAGTGTTGTGGGGCATGCTCTTGGTAGCAACATGGGGCGAGGGAGACCATGACAAAGCACTGGCTTACGGCTTGCGCTCCCTGGAGTTGGCCCGCGAATTGGATCTCAAAGAGCAAATGGGCTTCACTTACCAGGATTTGGCGAATGTTTACCGCAATCTGAATCAGTTGGACAGATGCCCAAAGGACGAACCAGGCAGCCCTGGAGATCTGGCAGGAACTGGGAAATTTGCCCATGCTGGTCGATGCCTACACCATGCAGCAGATGAACCATTTTATGGCTGGGTGAATTAGATAGTTCGCTGACCTTCGCTGAAGAAGCCTTACGTCTCAGCCGCTCGATCAATCATGCCTGGAGCCAGGTTGTGTCTCTCGGTTTTTTGGCTCAAGTTTTAACCGAACTCGGCGATGCGGGTCGACGGCGGAGATGCTACACGAACGGGAACGAGTAACCGCAGCCGTCGGCGCGGCTTTCATATCACCTATAAGTATCTTATCCATGCGGGTCGGCTTTCTCTCGCTTTGTCCCTGGGCGTATGGGAACACGTGGTCCCATTGGGCGAAGAACTTTACGAGAATCGTCACAATTTCATCCCTGTTTTTTTGCCCTACATGATGGGATGTTGTCATCCAACTCAAGGTTGCTTGAAGGCAACCTGGAACAGGCACAACAAATTTGGGATGAGATTTCTCCTACGGCGATCGATATCAGCCTCTCTTGTAGCGGGGCCACTGAGGCGGCCGAACTCTATCTCCTCTTGGCTCAAAAAAATTTTCAACTGACCCTTGAACGTGCCCAGGATATTGTTGAGCGATGCCGCCAGATTGGGTATCGTGGCTACCTGCCTGAGGTTTTGTGGTTACAAGGAAGGGCCTGGATAGGGCTAAAACAGTGGGAGCAAGCACATGAGACGCTAACTGAAGCCTTAAACATTTCGCAGCATAACGGAGAACGCCGCCTGAGATGGCGCATTCTGTCCAGTCTGATCGGAAATTACCGCAGGCCCAAGGAAAACAAAGCGAGGCAGACCGTTATAAAAAGATGGGGCAAGAAGTTATCAGGACCATTACCAGCCATATTGAAAATGAGGAACTGCATACCGCTTTTCTGGCAACAACGGCCGTACAATCACTATTATCGGCCAACAGATGAGAGGGGCGTGGCATATTGGCTGTCGGATTCTTGCTGCCCTGACCGAATTGGAAAATTCAAGAGACAATGGGGCGGAAGCCGAGTGGATATTTTTCCGACGTATTACGAATTTACCCCTATGCGTCCCTCAGCCTGTTGGGAACTTCTAACCCGTATTCTGTTCTAGCCAGCGGGGCTTCGGACAGCAGACCGATGTGCATTCGCACCGCTGGTCAAGTTCTCATATCGCGAGGCTGCTGACCTCAACAGGACTCAGGGATTCATTTCTCCTCAGGCGCTAAAACCACTATAGGAGGTGTTTATGTTCGCAACAAACGATTTACTTGTCGGGGTGGATATCCACCGCCGCACCAACGTCGTACAGGTCATGGATGGGGCGGGCGATATTATCGTCTTGCCTGCGGGTCGCAAACAATCGCTCTGGTACCGCCGACCTGGTCAACCAATTGGCGCAAACGGCCACGGCAGGTGACTTTGACCGCATTCATGTGGCCGCCGAAGCCACTGGCAATTACTGGTTGCCCTTCTTCTGCGAATTGGAGCAATCACCTGAATTGGTTAGTTGGTCGCTATCTCTTTATCCTTTCAATCCCAAAGTCATTCACAATTTTCGGAAATCCTTGGGCGATTGGAACAAAACGGATGACCTGGATACGGCCGGTTATCACCGAACGGTTGCGTTTTGGGCGCGAATTGCCGTATCCTTTTCATATGGAAGAGCGCTACCTGCCCCTACGCACCCTTACCCGCTATCGCTACCATCTGATAGGCGAATTGGTGCGGGTCAAATCTCATGCGCTCTCACTGGTGTATCTGCAGGCCAGTGAGTACACGGCACACCCTGCTTTTTCCGATGTCTTTGGCAAGACCAGTCAAGCGGTTCTCAAAGAATTTCCATCACTGGAAACAGTGGCCGCGATGCCCTTCGAGGATCTTGTCGAATGGATTGATGCGCAAAGGGAAACGTCGCTTTTCTCAACCGGAGGACAATGCCCGTCGTTTACAGCACATTGCTATGATTCCTATCAGTTGCCCGATGAGTGGCTTGCCACCGTCAATACGGCTTTGTCCTTGAGTTTGCGTCATTTCACCGTGCTTCAACAGCTCTTGACTCGCCTCGATGCGGCCATTGCTGACCAATTGGAGCAACTATCCCCATTCCTTGACCACCATTCCTGGTATTGGCCCTGTCTTTGCTGCGGGCATCATTGCCGAAATTGGCGACCTCTCTCGTTTTGATTTCAATCAGGCCAAGGTCGCCAGTTTCGCCGGTCTCAAATGGTCCAAGCACCAATCTGCTGACTTTACGGCCGAAGAAACCCGTCTCAAGCGCACCGGTTCTCGTTTTCTGCGTTACTATCTTTGTGAAGCGGCTCAGCTGGTTCGATTGCACGATGCTGAGTATGCTGCTTTTTATCAGAAAAAATTCAACGAAGTGCGTCATCATCGCCATAAGCGTGCCATCACGCTGACGGCTCGTAAGCTTGTGCGGTTGGTTGTGCGGCTGCTAACGACCAATGAACCGTTTCGAGCTAGGCAGGTGCCTAACGAAGATAACACCTAAAATAGCCAGTTCAAGTCTGGTGATAGTTGCTTTATGACCTGCTATTCTTTTGATAAGGTTCTCGTGGCAGGTTCGCGGTAGCTTGCCTGCTTTTCGGTCAAGATTGCTCTTTTTTGCCTCTTGACATTTCACCGCATTACTTTCATCTAGATTCAAAACCTTATGGCCAACCAATTGTGTATAACTTAAACGTGATTTACTATGTCAAATGGGGTGCTATTGATCGTTTTATTCCATATGAGCTGTTCTTCTGTTTATTACGAAATTTAGGTGGTATCTTTGCCGGCTGATTTTATTCTGCCGCGCTTGCCTCCTGAAGCAGTTCGATGACATTGTCATCTATTGCAACATCGAGTGCTGTTTGGTCTTTGTTGTTCTTCAGATCCAAGGAGGCCCCATTTTCTAAAAGGATTGAGATTGCTTCGATCTGGCCCCATTTGGCAGCCTGGTGGAGAGCCGTGTTGCCCACATTATTTTGCAGGTCTACGGTTGCACCGTTCTCGAGCAGGATCGGGATTACCTCGGTCTGCCCTTCCCGCGCGGCATAGTGAAGTGCTGTATTACCGATATTATCCCCTAAATTCGGGTCTGCCCCCTTGTCCAGGACAAAGGTAACCATCTTGGACCGTAAATCTCGCCGAACAGTTTTGTTAGCTGCTAATGAAATTAGTGGTGTCCAATTTCGCTCCGTTTGTATATCGATCTCGGCTCCACCATCCAACAGCGCTTGAGCGGCCTCGACCGAGCCATTGCGGACCGCGAAAAACAGCGGTGCCTCTCCCTCTTCATAGGAACTAGGCTTATTTGGATCCGCCCCATTATTAAGGAGGATCTGTACGATATCGGTATAGTTGTACCAGGCTGCTCCATGAAGAGGCGTTAGATCTAGGTGCGTTTCTGTCTGGTTCACATCGGCGCCATGCGCGATCAGAAGTTCTACAATTTCGCTGTTGTTGCCATTAACTGCTTCTTGCAGCACGGGGACGTTTATTCCTGGATCAGAACCACTACCCGTTTTCATAATGGCGTTCGCGTCCGCACCTGCATCGATCATAAGCTGGACTATCTCCAGATCGCCCATGTAAGCCGCCTTTCCCAGCAAAGAATTTTCATCTTTGTCAGCCGCGTTCACGTCTGCGCCATTTTCCACCAACAGCCTGGCAATCTCTGTATTGCCTTGCATAATAGCTGTCTTCAAAATGGGTTCGCCGGTAGAGTCTAAGGCATCCGCGTTGGTGCCGGCCTTCAAGAGTTGTTCTACCTCGGCTGCGTCTTTGGCATTGACTGCCTCGATGAGCTGCTCATCTGTAGCTGCCGCTGCTGACACGAATTCCGGTGTCGCTTGTACATTTGTATCTATTTCTGGGATGACCTGTTCTACAAAATCAATTGTATCAAGTGTTCGAGACTGCCAAACAAATGTCCCCACAACAAGTGCCAGAACGGCGAAGGCCACTGCGGCCCCAGTAACTGTTCTTACATTATTCATGATTAAAGCCCTCCGCATTTTGCTAAACACATTCTGCTGAATCCGAGCGGCGGCAGCAGGTGAAAGTAGAGCTGGGGCTGGAGCTTCATTGGCGAGCTGCCGGGTAATATTTACCTGGTTTTCTGCCCAGATGCGGCATTCAGAGCAGGAGTCGAGGTGTTGACGGTAAAGAGTCGTTTCCGCCTCTGTCAGCACTCTGTCTTGATAGGCGTCGTACTGGCTGATAACCAGATGTTCCTGGTCCGAAGCTAATGTTTTACTAAACATATGCATCCTAACCTGGCAGCTCTACAACTGCCGGCGTACTGTTTTCTCCCTGCTGCAGTTCCTGCTCTAGAAGACGCCGGCCTTCGTTTAACTGCTGGTAGATGGTGGACTTGCGCCTTTCCAGAATCGTGGCGATATCGCTGCAAGAGTGACCGTAGCGGTAACGCAATATCAGCGGCAAGCGCAGTCTCTCATCGAACTGGGCGACCGTGTCCCATAGATCCCGGCACCGTTGACGGCCGTGTACGATATCGGCGACATTGTCTTCCCGGCTGCTAAGGCGGAACAGGCGGCGTGGTGATAGTTGTTCAAGAGACAGGATCTGCCGCGCCTTCCGTTTCCGCAGCCGCATACGACACTGGTTGACGGCGATTGCCGTCAACCAGGTCTCAAAAGCAGACTCCCCCTTGAAGCCTCCGATTTTCTGAAAAATAGCCAGAAACGTATCCTGCACTATATCCTCCGCTGCCTTTTCATCCCGTAAGATCGTGCAGGCGAGATCATAGACTCGGTTTTGATAGCGGCTGAATAAGGTGGCAAATGCATCCAACTGCCCGTCCTGGCATTGGCGTACCACCTTCTGGACATCCTGCATATACCCTAGCCCCATTTTGCCTCATTCGAGGTCTGTGCTGTCGATCGCTCTATATATTAGATGCTTGACGCGATAAAATTTTAGTGGCAAATCTATAATTGGTGGCTGATTGGGTTGGTTTGGATTGAATCACCCAACTGCCCGTTTCCTTTCACAACCTAAATGTGAATACCCTGCTGGGGAGCCACAGACAAAATCTGCATACATTTATCAGAGGGTTCCGATTAAGAACCATTATACTAGAAACGCTCGTCTTACTGACAAGATGATTGCGGAAGAAGATTGTCTTGCACGAATGATAAAGAGTGGCCATGTATGACAGGACCGGCAGCAGAAAAAATTAAAACGCTTAAGAATCTATGAAGATGTATAATCCGGGAAGAGCAGGTTGAATCAGTAAAAACCTCTTCTTATTACAATACCTAATTGGAATAACTATGAATCTAAATGACCTAACCAACTGGTACGATTTCAGGAACAAAACCATCATCATCACCGGGGGCACGGGTGTTTTGGGTGGTGAAATGGCTTGTGCATTGGTGGGGTGTGGGGCCAATGTCGTGGTGCTGGATCGCAATCCTGATTTGCCGGAAGAACTGCAACGGCCGTTAGATGCCGGACCGGGAAAATATTTGCTGGTTTATGGTTACGTCTTGCAAAAGGACAGCCTGCTCACGGCGGCAAATACAATCCGTGAGCATTTCGGCCGTATCGACGCGCTCATCAACGCCGCGGGCGGCAACCATCCGCAAGCCACAACCGGAGCTGATAATGCCTTCTTTGATATACCACAGGAGGCACTTAACTTTGTATTAGATTTGAATTTAGTCGGAACCATTCTACCCAGCCAAGTTTTCGGGAAGCTGATGGCCGAACAAGGTGATGGCATTATTCTTAATGTCTCTTCGATGAGTGCCTTGACCCCCATAACTCGCGTCCCTGCCTATTCTGCGGCCAAAGGAAGCGTGAACAACTTCACCCAATGGCTGGCCGTCTATATGGCTCAAGAATATTCAGCCCATATTCGTGTCAATGCTGTTGCCCCGGGATTCTTCTTGACCAAACAGAACCGCTTCTTGCTCACTGATGAAGAAAGTGGCAAACTAACCAAGCGCGGCCAACAGTGCTGGAGGCATCCTCCCGGAGGTTCACGAGTGGTTAGCTGTTTTTATCAGGCAATCTCCGGGGGGCTGGTGGTTACTAACTCTGCTGGAGGCATCCTCCCGGAGGTTCACGAGTGGTTAGCTGTTTTTATCAGGCAATCTCCGGGAGGGTTGGTGGTTACTAACTCTGCTGGAGGCATCCTCCCGGAGGTTCACGAGTGGTTAGCTGTTTTTTGTCACTTTACACCCTATACTGTACCAGTGATTAACGGCCAAAATGTACCACCCGTTTACGGGCAAAGTGTACCACCTATTAACGGCCAAGATGTACCACTATCGACAAGCCTGCATCCGCCAACTATCCTTCCGGCAAAATACGAAAACAAGCCGGAGGGAACATGGCAGGAAAAAGGAAAAAGATCGTGGACATTTATGCGCTTTTACAACATCTGCGGGCCGGGCACAGTAACCGACGTATCAAACGGGATCTGGGCATCGACCGCCGGACCGCACAGAAATATCGAGAATGGGCTGAAGAATACAGCCTGCTGACAGGGTCGTTACCGCCCATTGAAGAACTGTACCAACTACTGGAAGAAACGATGCCACCGCAACAACCGCCGCAAAGCCAATCAACCGTGGAACCGTACCGGAAACAGGTGGTTAAGCTGCGCGAGCAAGGGGTGGAGATCAGCGCCATCAAAGCCCGGCTGGAAGAACGAGGTTTCGACGGCAGTTACATGGCCGTCTACCGTTTTGTACGGCAGATGGAACCCATCCAGCCGGATGTGACAGTCCGGGTGGAAACGAGCACCAGGGGAAGAAGCTCAAGTAGATTTCGGCTATGCCGGGCGGATGATAGACCCGGAAACAGGTGAAATCCGCAAAACCTGGGCTTTCGTGATGACCCTCTCCTGGAGCCGACACCAGTATGTCGAATTTGTTTTCAACCAGAAGATACCGACCTGGCTGCGTCTGCACCGCAATGCGTTTGCTTTTCTGGGCGGCATACCGCAGCGGGTGGTGATAGATAACCTCAAAGCAGGGATCACCAAAGCGTGCTGGGATGACCCGGAAGTGCAGGTCACCTACCGGGAATGTGCCGAACATTATGGCTTTCTCATTGCCCCCTGTAAACCAAGGACGCCCCAGCACAAGGGGAAGGTGGAACAAGGCGGTGTTCATTACGTGAAGCGCAACTTCCTGGGCGGCCGGGAAATGACCACCATCACCCAGGCCAACCAGGATGTGAAAGTGTGGTGTCTGACCACGGCCGGACAACGGAAACACGGCACAACCAAAGCCCAACCACTGGTCCGGTTTGCCGAGACGGAGGAAGCGACCTTGCAGCCGCTGCCGGAAACACCCTATGACCTGGCGGTATGGAAGCAGGCCAAACTGCACCGGGATTGTTATGTGGTTTTTGACAATGCCTACTACTCGGCTCCGTTTCGTTTGGTCGGACAGCAACTGCGGGTTCGTGGTGGCGGGCAGGAAGTGCGACTTTACACCAGCGACTATCAACTTGTAGCCACCCATGAACGGGCCACCGAACCAGGGCAGCGCATTACCAACCCGGCCCATTTGCCACCCGACAAGCTGCCGGGTTTGGTTCTGGATCGGGCTGACCTGTCAGGCCGTGGCGGCGGATATTGGGTTCGCTACGACGGCGCTTGTTGGCCGTTTGCTGGCAGACCCGGTGGTCGACCGGCTCTCGATGGTGCGCCGTTTGCTGCGGCTGCGGGAACAGGTTGGTGATGACCGGCTGGAAGCAGCTTGTAATCGCGCCTTGCGCTTTGATGAAGTCAGCTACAAGACAGTCAAGCAGATTTTGAAACAGGGATTGGAGACGGAGGCAGAAAACAGATCGGCTCCAGACGTTCCCCCCGCACAACGCTTTGTACGCGGGGCACAGGAGTTGTTGGGTCATTTATGGAGTGGGCCATCATGGAACTGAAACACCAACTCCAACCCTATCTCAAGCAATTACGCCTCTCTGGTATTCTGGAAACACTGGATGCCCGGCATCGTCAGGCGGTTGACGGGCAGTGGACCCATGTCGAGTTTCTTTCGCGGCTGCTGGAAGATGAAGTGGAACGCCGTGCCCAAAAACAACTGGCGTTACGGTTGCGTCGTTCGGCCGTCCACATGAGCAAGACGCTGGAAGATTTCGACTTCAATTTCAATCCCAATCTGAACCGGCAACAAATATTGGCGCTGGCCAGCTGCGATTACATCCGGCAGAAGCGGAATGTTCTCATTTGTGGCCCGACCGGTGTCGGCAAATCACATCTGGCTCAGGCGCTGGTTCATGATGCTTGTCGTCAGGGGTACACCGCCCTGTTCATCAACACGCATGAGATGCTGCGCCATATTCATGGTGGTCGGGCCGATGACACGGTTGACCGCCGGTTGAAGCAGTATTGTCGCCCCGACCTGTTAGTGTTAGATGATTTCGGCCTGAAGCCATTGACGCCACCCATGCCCGAAGACCTCTATGACATCATCAATGAGCGCTATGAGCGGGGCAGTATCATGTTGACCAGCAATCGTTCGCCCAGTGAGTGGCCCGGCCTGTTTGGCAATCCATTGCTGGCGGCGGCTGGTTTAGACCGGCTGGCCCATCATGCCGAGATTGTTGTGATCCAGGGTGACAGTTTTCGGGCGCGTGGCCGACAGAAACTGGAAGAGGAGGTGAAAATTGAGATAGCCAGCTAACCCAAAATGTTCATGGGGAGGGATTTGTTTTATCGTTCAGTTGGCGGATGAGGCGTCACAATAAGTGGAACATCGACTGTAAACAGGTGGCACATCTTGGGTGTAAATGGGTGGATCATCATGGGTGTAAATGACTGGTACATTTACGGGTGTAATTTGACATTTTTATCAGGCAACCTCCGGGAGGGTTGGTGGTTACCTGACGGGAAGAAAAAGAATGGCGTTAAGATTTGATTGACGTGGAGAAGTAAATGACGATAATCACGACAGTATCTGGTAGGCGAATCCGGCTGCGACATAAGAAGCCTGGCCCAAAACCACTGCCCGAAAGCGTGAAGAAACGACGAGTTAATATTTGTTTACCTTCATTGAAAAACGGCCGTTTGTTCGAATTTTGCTCACCTTACACCAAAAACGGTCAGGCCAAACATAGCGACAAAGACTTTCCTTCAAATTTAAACCATCTTATGGCATAATGGCATAAGTATTAAAGGAATGATTTTGTAAATATGGTTGTTTGGACAGATTACATGCGCTATCGGGCAAAGCTCCGAGGATTTGATCTTGAAAAGCTGGAACAAATCGTCACCCATTCAGCCGAGCGTTTTTATGATACCGAAACAGGACGAGCCGTTGTTATAGGAAGACATGACAAAAAACTGGTTGTTATACCTTGTGAAGCAACTGATGATGTCATCACACCGGTAACCGTCCATTCAACAACTCGGCAACAGATTAACTTTCGTTTGAAAACAGGAAGATATATCAATGAATAAACCAAGCATACGTTACTTTGAACAAGAAGATATTTTGCATTTAGTTGTGTCGGAAGAAGAAGAAGCCAACAGCATCGAACTTGGGCCAAACATTACTGCTGAATTGAATGCTAAAGGCGAACTCATTGGTGTCGAAATTCTTAATGCAACCGCCTTTTTACGAGATTCAATTATGGAATCAATCCAGTTCAAAATGTTCCAAACGGCGACATCTGAAGCCGCCTAACAGAACATCAACCAGACGCGGCAACTAGCTGGGTATTGAAGCGGCGCGGTTAGAGCAAAGTATGTTCTAATCGCGCCGCGCTGGTTATGCAGGCGTTAGGGTGCGACACGAGGTCGCATGAGTAGCTGTTGTACATTCACAACACAGTGATGGATATAACCTGGTGTTCTGCCACCAGTACCCTACCGGGCGTGCGCCGTCGGCAACGACGGGGTGCGAAGCCTCCGGGACAATGAAGCCTCATCTCAAACGAGATGGTCGTGGAATCGTGAGAGGAAGCGGCGACTGCCAACACCAGGTAGGCCAGGAGCTAGGGTCGTGTGGTATGGTCAACATATGTGAATGACTGATAAACGTCGTTACTGCTGACAAGCGAAAGGTGTTAGCGTGGGGAGAAACCAAAAAGAATCTCTCACAACGCTTGAACCAAAATGGTAAGTGGTCAAGTATGGGTGCTCCTAACTCACCCATCGCAGATGATGTGCCACCGGCGGAGAGGTCAGACCTAACCCACACGGGTACTCATGCGGAACGTGTTAAGCCCGTAGCTCTCCCCAGCAATGGTTACATTACAAGGGAAAGCGAACCGTGAGGCCAGCCGATGGGGCTGCGGGTAAAGGAAGATGGAGAAAGCGAACGCCGTTCTGTAATCGAGCGGATAGAGATTGCGGTACTCAGACCTACATCATCTCATGCGAAAGCAGGCAGACTTCCATCCGGTCTCTCATCACGAGAGAGTTTGGCAAACCGTTACAGATAGGAAAGCAGATGGCAGTAATGAAACAATTCGCACAATCGAGGCCAACCGCGATGTGCAATTCATCAACTGATGCGCCTATCCACATTATGAATGGTTGGCATCACATTGACTGGTACAAAGTGACCCGTAATGTGCGACGGCTCCAAGCGCGTATCGTGAAGGCGACGAAAGCGTGTAAGTGGCGTAAGGTTAAATCCTTGCAACGTTTGCTCACGCGCTCGTTTAGCGGCAAAGCAATGGCAGTTAAACGAGTAACGGAAAACAAAGGCAAGAACACGCCAGGAGTGGACGGAGAAATCTGGAACACACTCAAGAAGAAGATAGATGCCGTAGACGCGCTCAAGCAAAGAGGCTACAAAGCACAACCGCTGAGACGAGTGTACATCCTCAAAAGCAATGGTCAAAAACGGCCGCTTGGTATCCCCACGATGAGAGACAGAGCGATGCAAGCATTGTATCTGCTAGCGCTAGAACCCATCGCCGAAACAACCGCCGACCCGAATTCCTACGGTTTTCGGCGAGAGCGGTCAACAGCAGATGCCATCCAACACAGCTTTGTGGTACTCAGCGGCCAACATTCAGCCCGATGGGTGTTGGAAGCAGACATCAAAGGTTGTTTCGACCATATCAGCCATGAATGGTTAATGGCGCATATTCCTATGGAAAAAGCGCCCCTCCGCCAGTGGCTAAAAGCTGGATACATGGAAAAGGTCGTGCTTCATCCAACTGAAGAAGGAACACCCCAAGGAGGAATCATTTCTCCCGTCCTGATGAACATGACGCTAGATGGATTGGAAAAGATGTTAAAACAACGCTTTCCCAAGAAATATCCACATCATCCCAAAGTTCACCTGATCAGGTATGCGGACGACTTTATCATTACAGGTGCTTCAAAAGAGCTACTGGAAACAGAAGTGAAACCATTGGTGATAGGTTTTCTGCAAGAAAGAGGGCTGACCCTTTCCGAAGAAAAGACGCGCATCATCCATATCGAAGACGGCTTTGATTTTCTAGGTCGCAATATCAGACGCTATGGCAACAAAACTCTCACTAAACCCAGCAAAGCCAACCTGAAAACAATCATGACCAAAATTAGGAAAGTCATCAAGAAGAACGCGATGCTGCCACCGGGAAAGTTAGTGTTGCTGCTTAACCCCATCATACGAGGTTGGGCACAGCATTTTCGTCACGATGCAAGTACAGCCGCCTTCTCCCATGTGGATACAGCTATCTTCAACGCCTTATGGCAATGGGCAAAACGACGACATCCTGGCAAACGATGGCAATGGGTAAAACGGAAATACTTCCCTAAAGCGAATGGTTATGCCTGGTCTTTTAGTGGTGAAGTTGAAGGTAAACGACAACACCTCTTTCACGCTGGACGTGTCCCTATAAAACGGCACGTCAAAATTAGAGCAGCAGCAAACCCTTTTGACCCAGAATGGGAACTTTACTTTGAAAAACGTTCAGTTTATAAAGTGAAGGAAACTCTAAAGGGACAATGGCGTAAATGGCAGCTTTGGCAACAGCAGAAAGGGAATTGTCTGATTTGCCAGCAAAAGCTGATCCCGGAAACGGACTGGAACATACACCACATCGCTTGGTTATCAAAGGGCGGTAAGGATACGATGGATAATTGTGTTCTGCTGCACGCCAATTGTCACCGGCAAGTTCATGCCTTAAACTTAACCGTATTGAAACCGTGTCCTTCATAGGGCATTTGAGAGGCTTGAGCGGTGTGCGTTGAAAGGCGCTCGCACCGTTCTTAGGGGAGGGCGCGGCGGTAACGTCGCGTCT
>CAVPAL010000019.1:0-20053 GCA_963701435.1 uncultured Chloroflexia bacterium
GAATCCCCTGTTGATGCAGAAGGGGCGCTTGTTCATACAGGTCACACACGCTGTTTGACCTGCTGCGTCGAACTGCTGCCGGGTTTTCCTGGCGCTTGTGGTTGAGCCAATAGCGACTTTGATGCGGCTTCAACGCCGCCTCGTTTTAAAAAACGCCGCGACTTGGCGTGGGCTGATATGGTCTGGCGACGATACTCCCGCTTGATCACTTCATCGGCTAATTCGCGCGGGGTCCATTCGGTAATGGGTCGGTTGGACAATGCGGGCGATTCACAGGCCACAGCAATAATCTGGCCGACCTGTTCGGCGCTAAAGGTAGCCGGTTTCCCACTGCGCGGCTGATCGGCTAAGGCAGTCGCTTGATCGGCTGCTTGTAAGGCTCTGGCTCCTTGCCTGC
Source organism: uncultured Chloroflexia bacterium (assembly GCA_963701435.1). Classification (GTDB taxonomy): domain Bacteria; phylum Chloroflexota; class Anaerolineae; order Promineifilales; family Promineifilaceae; genus JAACFF01. Next base: position 398 of record CAVPAL010000019.1, read on the forward strand.
TCGCTTCGATAGCTCTGCAACCGTCGCCTCAGCCATGCTATGCCACCGGTGACGCCAGAGTTTGGACCGTTCGGTCATTGACGATCTCAACTCCCGGGCGATCTGTGTGTTGCGTCGTCCATATTGCGGCCCCTGCCCAGCACAATTTTGGCGCGGGCAAGCTACCAGACTTCTGCGGACTTTGCTGGCGCGTCGAATGATTCGCTGCAGGATGGCATGCCTGTTTATCTGACTGACTTGTATTTGTGCGAGGCATTGGCCCCCGTGGTATTTTTTGTCTCATGTTGCCATAATATCAGATTGTTGATTTTAGGAAAGCTGTGCTCATGGTGTCGGTGTCGGGAACGGCCGTGCGCATCTGAGCAACAAATGGTGGGGGCAAAGTGGTAGCTCGCCCCCACTAAAATCTGTGATCCAAAGATGAACCTTAAAGATGGCGAGAAACCTGGTTACATTTTAGCGTTGGAAGCGGTCTATGGGTCTCCCAGTCAGGCTGCTTTTGGCAGCGCTGTTTTCTTTGACTCTGTGCAGGCAAGTGAGGATCTTGAAAAGGCAGCCAGGAAATATTACCGACACTTCATCGGTAGCAAGTGGAATGAATGGGGCGAAGATGTCTGTATGACGCCCTGGCAGGAAGTTTATGTGCGTAAGCCTGATGGCGGACACGATGTCGTCAAAGAATTACGCAATATTGACGATATCACTGTTTCGATGTCGGTACCGATGCTTCTGGAGGGTGTTGACAATGTGGAAACGGCCGTTCAGGTCCTGGCAACCGCTTATAATTCCCCGGAAGTTACCGATTTCCGTGTTTACACAATTGGTGATGGCGAGGCCATGTCCGGTTTGCTGCTGGCAGGTCGGCGCGAGGATTGCAAGGCCATCTTCCTTGTCTTCCTGATGGATTAGACAAACAAGGATGTTTTTATTCTTGAAAAAAAAACAAAACAAGCATAATTCTATTTTTATTCATCCTGCTCTTGAGCGCTTGCGCTGACCAGGAATCCACAGCGACACCGCAATCGGCAACGGCCGTTCCTCATCCGCAGAGTGGCCGTTTGCAAATGCATTTTTGGGGAGCTGGTGGGGAAAATCAAGCGTATCTTAATTAATGTAACTATGCCTGGCCGGTACTGCGGCACCGGTGAGGTGTGGTTATGAATTAACTTTTCATTGCCAAAATAAATTTGCAATATATTGACAATTATGCGACAATATATAAGAAATGCGCATAAATATGGACATAAACACAAAAAGTAGCGGAAAGGTGATGATCCTGAGGAATCCAAAAAGTTTTTAAACGGGCTTCAAAATTGAAGCCAGGTATAAAAAAGTCTTTAACAAAAAATAATTTTTTGGAGGTACTTAGTAACCAATGCAAAAATAAGTTAGCACTTTTACAGTTGAATATCATCCACAGCAAGAGACGAGGCTTGATAACGTAATTCCAAGTTGGACAAATCGGCCGACGGGTGCAAACGAAGTGCAGCCCTCTCTTCAGCCGTGACCTTTTTCTGTCTTTTCAAAGATGCGGTCAACGAGAAAAGCCTTCACTTGCAGTCCGGTATCGGTCATTGTACCTCGGATATAGTTGAGCATGATGTCCCAAGAACAAAGCGGCTTGCCTGCCCAGTTGCGAGAAATCTGGCTGAACAGGCGGTATTCAATCGGGTTCCACTTGGAAGTTTGCCGGTTGGATAATGGCAAATCATGACCTCAATGCCAAAGATGTCCGGCTTTTTTTCAACCCGTTTACGACCGCCTCCCTTCTTGCAAATGCGGTCATGGGGACGGTCAACCAGATTGTTTGCCATTTCCCGTCGCCCTTTGCGAATCGTATTGATGTTGATGCCGGTAACAAGGCACATATATTCTGTGCCACCGTGTCCAATTTTCTCGGCTTCAACCGCTACATACCAGCGGCGTTGTTGCTCATCAAGTCGGCTGAGCAACAGGTTCGTCATCTGGTGATTCTTTTTGTCTGGATGATATTCGGGTTGTTGACAATTCTCGCATTGACATTGATAGATTTCTTTCACTGCCATTGATTACACCTCTCATCTACTTGATGCTGAGAATTGTACAAAACCACTATGTTATTAACGAGCATTTACTAAGTGATGAAAATGGTAATAGCGTTTGTTTTGGGAGTTATGGTGGGGTCGGTTGCTACGCTGCTGCTCGCACCGAAATCTGGTGAAGAACAGCGTGAGGAACTGCGGCAACAGGCTGTGGCTGAGCGTGAACAGGCAAGAAAAGAATACGCCCAGGCTATGGAACAGGTGCAGCAGCGCGTGGATAAAGTTCACGGTGATGTGCAGGGAATGTTGTCGCAGGTAAAAGCGAAAGGTGACGGCGAAACAGAAACGGAAACGGCCGTTTCCTCTGAATAGGTCAAGTCAATCATTAAAAAAGGAAGGTAAAAATGGGTATTTTAAGTTGGATAATTTTTGGGGCACTGGCAGGCTGGATTGCCAGCATTATCACCGGGCGTAATCAGCGCCAGGGCTGCATCATGAATATTATTGTCGGCATTGTCGGCGCTGCGCTTGGCGGTTGGATCATGAGCCTCATCGGTGGCTCCGGCGTCACCGGCTTCAATCTGGTTAGCTTTTTGGTGGCTGTCGGTGGCGCTGTGGTGCTTCTGTTTATTGTTAACCTGATAACTGGTCGGCGCTGATATGGGGTTGTTTGATTCCTTGGAAAACGAAGGACAGGTAAGATGAAAACGGGCTTCAATGTCGAAGTTCCGAATAATATTTTTGTTACCTTAAGGAGGTAAATGATGACAATTATAGGTTTACTTATCGGTGTTGTAATCGGCGCTCTCATCTCTGGCTTAGTCATTTGGATTGTGAGCAAGTTAGGTCTGGGATTAGAAGTGGATGGTTTTGGCAGTGCGTTCATCGCGGCCATCATCATTGCCATCGTTGGCGGTATTATTAACTGGCTGCTGGGTGTTTTGGGCATTACCTTTGGCGGAAACTGGTTGGCCGCAATCATCCAATTGATCATCGCGGCTGTCGTCTTGATGATCAGTGACCGGCTGCTCAAAGGCTTGCGCGTCGCCGGTTTTGTAGGCGCACTTGTGGCTGCCATTGCCATCGGTGCCGTTTACTTTCTGATCGGCTGGGTGGTCACGCTGCTCGTTTAATAATATCCAAAGTTTAGCGTGTCCTGGCGGTCGGATACCGCCAGGACACGCTAAACTTTATCAATTCATAACATAAGTTTACAGTAATGATCGTGTGAATTAAAGCCTGGGTGAGGTGATTTACGAATGAAAAGGATAATGATAGTCGATGAAGACACAGATGTGCTGCGCCTCTTACGGGTCAAACTCACCGGCGCGGGGTATGCGATCAGTCGCGCCAGGGACGGTAAAGAAGCCTTAACCCTGGCCGCAAAAGATCAGCCAGATATCGTCGTGATGGAGCTGCTGCTGCCGGATATTGGTGGTTATACACTTTTGACCCAATTAAGGACTTCAGTATCTCCATCCCCCCTAATAATCATTTTATCCAGAGAAGGGACGGACGCCGATATTTCCGCAGCCCTGTCTGCCGGGGCTGCCGACTACCTAACCAAACCTTTCAGCCCACAGGTCTTGTTAGAACGCATCCGCGTGAATGTGATCCAGGCCAATCTAGCCGCAGCCGCTGGCGAGGAGCACTGAATCCATGGTTGAATCAAGCAGCAACCAACGCGGTTATTGGCAGGCACAAGGCCTTGTGGAATTGAACTTAAGTCGTTTTCAGGCCGCCATTGAGGCCGGCAGAACTGATCGACAGCGCTCAGCCTTTTACCGTCTGGCCAGATACCACGGCCGTACACTGCGTGTCTTGAACAGCAGCTTGCACAGCCAGGATGAACCCCTTGCCCAGGCTGCTTTGCACAACTTTCTGGCGCTGCACAGAGGCATGGTGCGTATGCATCGCAGCGCCCCACATAATATTCCGCTGCCAGTGGCGTTAAGCGAGCACAGTCGTGACGACTTTATTCGCGACTTAATTATGCGTGTGTTGGCAGAAACACCACCGGCATTGCCTTTTGGCGCCATTTCTCAACAGGTCAATCACCTCAATCTATTAGGCCAACTCAGTGATGACCATATCCACCAGCAGTTAGATGCGCTTGTGCAGGCGGGACATATTGAACACAGGGAATCAGGTTTTGTACGCACCAACCGCCCTTATATTGAATTAGATAAGGATGTGGCTGGCCTGCGCGCCCTGATTGGCAGGACCTTTTTTAGCAGTTTTGCGTTAGCTGGTTATGATTCTTTAAGCACGATTGACATGCAAGCGCAGCAGTTTAAGCTTGAATGTATGCATCTGCTGGGCTTGAACGATCCGCACACGACCGAACTTTTCCTCAACACGGTCCACATGCTGCTGGATACCAGCGTAACTGCAACGGCAGTCTGGCACTACACCGACCTGCTGCATTCTCCCTATCCACGTCCCTACCAACGCGCCGCATTTAACGCTTTTCGACAGGGTGATTATCACAGCCAAATCATCGAGGCGCCTACAGGCAGCGGCAAAACATTGATCGGCATGCTGTGTATACAAGATTGGTTGCGCACCCTGGACATTGGTCAATCGATTTTAGTTTTGGTGCCTACCAATAATTACCAGCAGCAGTGGATTGATGAGCTTTGTTTCAACCCGATTGGGCTGCAGCTCCCACCGGAAATCATATTTTCTGGCACGCCATCCGAATTCAACCACTATAACCAACTGACAGGTCTACACCCCGCCATCCTGATCCTCACCTATGCGGCGCTTTCTCAATTGGGATCGCCAACAGGCAAAGGTGGTTTTGATGCACAATCTGTAGAGATTTTTTTACAGCAAGCGAATGTGCAGCATGTCATGCTAGACGAGGTGCATAAGGTTGTTGAAAACCTAAATAGTGTAACCGCCCACGTCACGCAGCTGCTGGTTCGTTGGCAGAGAGATACGAGTTTACGCAGCTTAATTGGATTCTCGGGTACGGCCGTTGCTTATCTAAATCGCTTTGCAACGTTAGGTCTGACTTTGTCCTACAGTGTGCGCATAGACGATCTGGTAGCCGCTGGTTTTGTGGCTCCCTTTGCCGAGTTGGGCGTTCCTTTTGCTTACTCATTAAGAGAGCGCCGCATCCGCGAACTGCTCAATTTATATAAAGATGCCCTGCGCCGTTATTTTAACTTGCTTGGCCCAGAACAACTTCGTCAATGGTTTGCAAATATTCCACTGGAAGAACGCATGCACAGTGGGCATGACATTTTGGGGATGTATCGCGGCCGCTCAGATTGGCAAGAAAAAATCTCAAAACGTTTTCGCGATTGGGAAACTGGCCCAACAGATAGTTTAAAGATCACCGAAACGCGCCTGGTTATCCTCATCCAAATCGCTAATGGCTGGTCAGATACCAAACTATTGCAGCAGTCAGGCGCGGATTGGGCACAATTTAATGAAATCGTACGTGAATTGGAGGCAATCAAGGTCGAACTTGGCACGCTGGTTTATCTTCCCAAAACAATCACACGCCTGCAAAGCAGCGGTTTTGCCACAGAACTAAATGCCCGGCAAATTCGAGAACTGCCGCAAACGGGTCTATCAGCCGCGCTGCGCCCAGAGATGGCCAAAGATATGTTGGCAACTACCATTACTGGTCTTTATGAAGGCTTAAGTGAATGGTACTTGCGCACCGGTGAGGGGCGTGTGGCCACGATCAAAGCAGTTATCGAGGCCGAGCAAAAATCACGCGATATCAGTGGCACGATCATCTTCGACAGCGGTCGACATATCCCCTGGCGCAAAGGTATCAGTGTGCCGGGCTATCAGGGATTGGCTGGTTTATTCAGCGAACTTTTAGGGGATGAACGCTTCTCGATCATGGCAGTTTTGTCGAACGAGATGTACTTGACGTGGCATGCAGCCAATCCAATTACCCAACGCATTGCCAATTTTGTGCGCAAGGAACTGATGGAAGGTGAAATCGCCCAGGCAATTTTTAATATGCTTATTTCTGGTTTGGAATTTCCCGAAAGTACAGCGACAAAAATTTCCGATCTGTTTTTTGAGAATTTTATCACCTTCACGTCCAGCCTGGCGCATATGCATGCCGCCCGCCCTGCTGCCTTTGACCGCGCCGTCTTTCGTCCGCTGCGCCGGCTGATCAAACATGCAAAACTGGGGATGAGCGATAAGCGCTTGTTAGCGCGTATGGATCGCCGCAATGTGCATCTGAAAGGGTTACTGAGCAACCTGTTTGACTATGGTCTTTTAGCCGTGCATTTTAGTGAAGCCCATGTGGCTGAAGTGGAGCAGGTCAACGGCGCCCGGCAAAAGTTTTTTGTGGTCACGATGCCATCCGGGTCACGACGCAAGCAGCTTATGTATGATCTGACATCACGCATTGTGGATGCGGACAGCCTGGATGTGAACCTGGTCATCGTGTCAAACTGGGCGCGTACGGGCTGGAATGTGATCCGGCCTAACCTGCTGATTGATGCCACTGCCACACGCGATGTGACCGCATGGCAGCAGCTTAGAGGGCGGGCAATCCGCGCCTGGCGTACCTGGCATAATGATTGTTATCGTTTGCTCAGTGTGCTCATTGGACATCATCTCTTGGATGGGTTGGAACATGAACAAAAAGATTTAAGTGAGGATGAACTGCTTGACGAAAGCTTATTGAGTCTGCTATTGAAGATAACAACGCCAGAGCAGCGAGAGCGCTTACAGACAGGTGGTATATCTACTTTCACACATGCGGAACGTTTCCAACTCGCGCTCAGGTTAATGAAACAATACAACAAAGTAACCCATATCTATGAGCTTGTAAAAGCTTCTGGTTCCACAAACCAGATCATATATGATCGCAAAAACAAGGTTTGGCATCGCAAAGATAATATCGCCGAAAAACATAATAAGGAAGTCTCTGTCAATCCTTTCAATGGGGTTAAATCACTGGGTGATAACCATGCTCCTTTGATTTATTCCCAGGATCCACGCAATGATGTGCCGGATGAACTTCAAGCGCAGTTGTTGAATTCGATTACCGGTTGTGACAATAGGATTGTTTCTGGCTGGCTTGAGGATAGCCATGGATTATCCTGATTAACTAAAAGCTGATCCCGTCTGAGGGTATCAGCGTCAAATGTCTTTAGCAAAATTAAATTTTTGGAGGTAGTAAGTGATGAAAATGGTAATAGCGTTTGTTTTAGGAGTTATGGTGGGGTCTGTAGCTACGCTGCTGCTCGCACCGAAATCTGGTGAAGAGCTGCGTGAGGAACTGCAGCAACAAGCTGCAGCCGAGCGTGATCATGCAAGAAAAGAATATGCCCAGGCTATGGACCAGGTGCACCAACGTGTGGACAAAGTTCAAAGTGATATGCAGGAAAAGCTGGCGCAGGTAAAAGCGAAGGGAAATGGCGATACAGAAACGGCCGTTTCTCCTGAATAGTTAAATAAATTAACCCAAGTTGCCACTCTAGTTTCTACAGAATTTATTCTGTAGCTAGCGCAGAGAAACATGATAAATCATGTTGAAAATGTTGCTTGGCAAGTTCATTTAAGTCTGTTTGAACAGACTTGTTGTGTGTAGCCATAGATTTCAATCTATGGCGTTGGCATGGTAGCAACATGGGTTAAATTATTGACAATTTCAATCAATAAACAGTTTGAAAAAAAAGATTTTGTACCTTCCCGGAAGTTTGTTTTGAAGACAATTGTGTTTGAAGCAACTTCCGGGAAGTTGTTAAGCTAACTTCAATGATTAAAAGAATGCTGGCAGTTACACTGCTCTTATTTGTCTTCCTTTTGAGTGCCTGCCAATCACAGGAGTCTCAAGCGACGTTAACACCCAAACCAAAGCCAATAGCAACGGCCGTTGCCCCAACAACAGAACCAGCACCGGAACCAACCGCTGAAATCTCCGAACTGGAAGCAGAAGCAGGGATGCTCGATCTAACCGCCTTGGTCGCCCACCCCTGGCAATGGATCTCCTTCACCAGCCCCGTCGAGCAGTTTGAGGTAGAAACGCCGGACAGATACCAGGTGCGCTTCAATAATGATGGCTCGTTAGAAATCGTGGTCGACTGCAACAACGCCAGCGGCAGCTTTACCCTCACATCAGGCTTCTCAATTGAGATTGGGCCAATGACGTTGGCAGCCTGTCCACCGGAATCCTTGAGCGATCAATTTGTCGCTTATCTGGGTAGTGCCGCTATCTACTTCTTTGAAGAGGGCAACCTGTACATTGATCTGATGGCCGACGGCGGCACAATGGTCTTTGCCCCCGCCAGTACCACTATGAGCGATGACAGCGCGGCGGCTGAACTGGCAGGAATTCTGGGCAACCTGACATACAACGGCGTCTTGCCCGATGCCCCCATCACACTGACTGACGGTATTGGCGCCTACGAAGAGGAAAGCGGCGGGAATCCTTTTGTACGCCTGGCAGATCACCTCATCGCCACCGGCGATCTGGACGGAGACGGGGCCGAAGACGCCGCCGCTTTCCTGGTGGATGCCACGACTGGGTCGGCCAATTTTGTTTATCTGGTGGCGGTACTGGACGTTTGGAGCGAACCCGCTCCCCTCGAGGCGCTCCTCATCGGGGATCGTACACCTGTGAAATCTTTGATGATAACGGGGGATCAAATCACAACGGAATTCATTACGCACGGACCGGATGACGTGATGTGCTGCCCAACTTTGAATGTACGCAAGGGGTTTGGGGTGGAAAACGGCCGTTTAACCGAAAACAGCAGCGAGGAAATGGGCACAGTTTCATTGGCAGACCTGAATGGCACAAGCTGGCAACTGGTAGACTTCAACCTGGATCAAGCGCCTGTGCCCACCGAAGCCAAAATCACCTTGAGCATCGACGATGGTCAGATCAGCGGATTTGCCGGCTGCAACAACTACAACAGCAGCATCATGCCGGGTGAAGATGATTTAACTCAATCGCTTACCGTTGGCCCCATTGCGGTAACAAAAATGCTCTGTGCCGACGACATAATCAACCAGGAGACAACCTATCTCGACCGGCTCGCACGGGTTGTGGCCTGGCGTTACGATTTTGGTTATTTATCGCTGACCTATAAGCTGGCTGACGACAGCCTTGGGGAACTATTTTTTGCACCACAGGAATCATAATTTGCATCAAATTATCTTTCGAACTGGAGATTCTAGCGTTGTCAAGTTTGTACCACGAGTAGAATGTGCGCAAGTTGATCAGAAAACTTGACAACTCTTCTCTGGTAAAACAAAAAACGCCAGTGTCCAGTTCGAAAATCAAGCTATCAGTTATTAGCAACTTAATCTATATAGGTCTAGGAGACCCTAAAATGAGAAAAACAATTGTTATCACACTCGCTTTATTATTTATCTTCTTGCTGGCTGGATGCCAGGATAATCAAGAAGATATACCAGCCACCGCTGTCCCCGCAACGGCCGTTTCCCCTACAGAAGCACCCGTTGCAGACACAGACACAACGGCCGTTTCTGATGAAGAAATGGCAAATGAAACACCAGCCCTTGCCCCAGGTCTCATTTGGGACTGGGCCGCAGTAACAGATCCTGTCAATGGGGAAACCGTTATTGAGCCAGGTCAAGGATTTACCCTCAGTTTGATCGATGATGAGCAATTTGTTATGGGTGCGCCTTGTCGCGCGACAGTCGGCCAATACACGCTGGAAGACAATGCCCTTACGCTCACCTTTGACGTACCCGAAAAACTCGATGAAAGTTGCGTAGAAGATGAAAATAGCGAGCGCTACTTCCAATTGATGCAACATACGGCACTCTACTTTATAGAAGACGGCCGTTTATACATCGATCTCATGGCAGATGGGGGCACGCTCGCCTTTGACCTTGGTCAAATGATTGATATGAGTGGCGGCGAGGAAAATGAAGCCGTAACAGAATCCGCTGATGAAGTTTCTGAGAATGAGACAATCATTCTTCCATTAGATGAAATAACAGATCAACTAGATGCTTATCTGCAATCACAAGTCTATACCGATGGGGGCAGCCCGCTCGGGGCGGCGCCTGGTTTGGTACTGTACGTGGAGACGCCCGACGGCGTCTACTTGAACGCCGCCGGTGTGTCCAACCTCGAAGATGGCACCCCCATGGAAACGACGGACATCTTGGAAATCGGCAGCAACACCAAATCCATGACCATCGTCCTGCTCATGCAGTTAGTAGAAGAGGGACTAATCTCGCTAGACGATCCGTTGAGCCAATACTTGCCCGATCAGGCCGCCTTATTGCCCAATGGCGACCAAATCACCATTCGGCAAATGGCGCAGCACACGGCCGGTCTTTATGATTACGCCGACAGCATCATCGCCGCCGGGGTAACAGACCCCGCCGCTCGCGAAGGGGGAATTACCCCGGCTGAGATGGTGCAAGCGGCCGTTGACTATGGCACACCCTACTTCGCCCCCGGGGAAGAAGGTCAGTGGCATTACAGTAACACCGGCTACGTCTTGTTGGGCATGATCATTGAATCGCTCACCGGTGAAACGTATGGCGATCTCATTCAAACACGTATTTTCGATCCCCTGGGGATGGAAAGCGCCGTCCTTCTTGAAGGCGTGCCCCAAGAGGGAGAAATTACGACACACGGCTATTGGTGGCAAGGTGATGAAATAATCGATACCACCAACTGGAATGCCTCTCAGGGTTGGGCCGCTGGTGCGGCGGCTATGACGGCCGCAGACTTGGCAACGTATGGCAAAGCCTTGGCGGCAGGGGAACTTTTCCAAAACCCAGACACGCTGAACGAGATGCTCACATTCGATCCGGCGGCGATTTCAATGCTAAATACCCCTTATGGACTGGGTTTGTTTGATGTTGCTGGCGATGGATCGGTGTGGGGACACGCGGGTCAAACACTAGGCTTTCAGTCGCTCTGGTTTACCGACCCCGAAAACGGGATCGTAGTTGCGGGTTTGACTAACTCAGCCACCTACAGCGCCGCTGGATTGGTAAATGTGCGTAGTATTCTGGCGGGGAATGGCCCTCTACCCGTAAGTTCAGCTACTTTGTTACCTGGCGCTGGTCCCACCGTGTGGCAGTGGTCGCAGTTTGTCACCCCAGTTGAAGCAACTGAGATTGATGAGCCGGCCAATTTCCAAATCCTCCTGACGGCGGATCAGGGCGTATTGTTTCTCAATCCCGATTGCGGCTCGGCCGTCGGCGCTTACACCGTTGAGGAGCCAGGGCAAATCAACTTCGACCTGGACACGTCTGGCTTAACCTGTGATGCTGATTCGCTGGGTGGGCAACTTGCCCAGCATCTCAATGATGCGACCCGTTGGTTTTTTGATAATGGCATGTTGGTTATCGAATTACCCGCAGATGGGGGGTCACTGGTCTTTGCGCCAGGGTAACAAATGGACACCGGCGAAAATTAAAGTCTAGTTGAGGGTAGGGGCGTTTCGCGAAACGCCCCTACCAGAGAGAAATTCAAAAAACGCCAGACTTCAGTAACAAATAGAGAAATTTATGAATCAAAACGATGCGACAAAACGAGTGATCACTTATGTCATATTGGTGTTTGTCTTAAGCACCCCCTTTTACTATCTGGTCAGTCAGAATGGCGGACTGGCAGGCGACGGACAGTTCTATGTGTTTCCCCTGATGTGGATGCCGGGCGTGGCCGGGCTGATCACAACCTTTGTTTACCAACGGAATATCCGGGGCATGGGCTGGGGGCTGGGCAAACCGAAATATTATCTGATTGCCTACCTCTTACCTGTGCTTTATGCCACCATAGCCTATGGGGTTGTCTGGTTGACTGGCCTGGGCGGTCTGGATTTTAGCCAGGCAGGGGTTGGTGGTCTGTTGAGTGCGTTGACCCTTGGTGTGCTGACGGCGGCGGTAACGGCCGTTGGCGAAGAAATCGGCTGGCGGGGTTTGCTGGTTCCCCAATTGGCACGAAAAACCACCTTCGCCCGTACCGCCCTGATTACTGGCGTCATCTGGGGACTGTGGCATGTGCCCCTGATAATCGGCGGTGGCTACAGCAGTGGTGCGCCTACCTGGTTTGCTCTCGCCGGTTTTATGATTTTGATAGTGGGCATGTCCTTTGCTTTTGCCTGGGTTCGCTTAGCCTCAGGCAGCATCTGGCCCGCCGTTTTGATGCACGCCGTTCACAACAGCTTCATTCAAAGCTTTTTAGACAAGGTGACTGTCAATACCGGTTCCACCGAATACTTTACAACCGAGTTCGGCGCGGCGCTGGCTGTGATGGGCATCATCGTTGCCGTCATCTTCTGGCGCATTGGGGTTCCCGCGCAAGAGACCGCACCAGCGCAATCATAAACGGACACAGTTCTTCAATGAGAGAAAGCGTATGAAAAATAAAATGTTTTTACTTTTAATTATTTTAGTCGCAGTTTCCTTGGCAGCCTGTGGGGGGAATTCTTCCTCATCGGAGGATGGGAACGGCTGTGCTTTAACCGATCTGCCATACCCCCGCCCGGAACCAGACTACACGGGCAAACTGGAACGGGATTTCACCCCCTTTGTCGCCGTTCTGGCTGCTTATACGCCAGAACAAGCAGCCGCCCGCAAAACATTAGTCAGTGGAAAAACAATCCCTGAATTGCAAACGCTTATGGACAGTGGCGAACTCACGTCCGTGGATTTGGTCGTGTACTATCTGGAACGCATCCAGCGCTACGATGTAGACAAACTCAATGCCGTGCTGGAACTGAACCCAGAGGTGCTTGAGATTGCCCAGGCGTTGGACGCCGAACGGGCAGCAGGCAGTGTGCGCGGCGCGATGCACGGCATTCCGGTATTGCTCAAAGATAATATTGCCACTGGCGACCAGATGCACACGGCCGCAGGCGCTGCGGCGCTGTTCGACTGGGATCCGGCGCGGGATGCGTTCCTCGTCAGCCAACTACGCGAGGCGGGGGCTGTTGTTTTGGGCAAAGCCAACCTATCTGAATGGGCCAATTACATGGATCCCTGTATGCCTAATGGATTCAGCACCAATGGCGGGCAGACGCAAAATCCGTATGGCCCTTTTGAGACGTATGGCTCTAGCAGTGGTTCGGCCGTTTCTGTGGCGGCAGATTTGACAACGGTGAGTGTGGGCACGGAAACTCAAGGCTCACTTATCAAACCTGCCGAAATCAATTCTGTTGTTGGGTTGAAGCCATCGATGGGCATGGTCAGCCGCGATTACGTCATTCCCCTGCTGCCGCAGCAAGATGTGCCCGGCCCGATGGGGCGCACGGTGACGGATGTGGCCATTTTGTTGAGCGCCATGACCGGCGTGGACGCAAACGACTTTACGACAAGCAACAACACATTGGCAGGTACGGATTTTACACAGTTTCTAAACGCTGAAAGTTTGGCAGACGTACAGGTGGGGCTGCCCGTTTGGAATGATCAGGCGTTTGAGGAATATTTTGCCGGGCTAGATATAACTGACGAAGAAGAACAAAATAATTTTCGTGAGTTGTTTGCCGAGCAAAATGTGAGCATCCGGGCGCAGGGTGATATCTTGTCTGCGGCGGGGGTAACCGTGGTGGAATTCCCGATCACCAAAATTCCCAGGGGTGGAACGGATATAAAGACACGGCTGGAATATGGTTACAAAAAGGCGATTAATGCGTTTTTGGCTGATTTGGGTGCGGATGCGCCGGTTGGCTCACTGGAAGAAATCATTGCTTTTAATGCTGAGGATGCTGCCAGTCGTGCGCCGTATGGGCAGGGGTATTTGGAAGGATCGCAGGCAACGGCCGTTACTGCCGAAGAATTTGCCCGATTGTCCCAACAAGACAACGGGCTGGCCCGCAACGCCCTGGACCTTATCTTTAAAAACTATAATGTTGACGTGATCCTTTCGTCAGTGGAGCAGCTTTATGCTCAAGCCGGGTATCCAGCCTTGACCATTCCCTCCGGTTACGCAGAAGATGGTACGCCCGAAGGAGTGGTTTTCGTCGGTGGTTTCCTGTCTGAGCCGCAGCTGCTGGCGGTAGGCTATGCCTATGAGCAAGCAGCCAATGCGCGTGTCGCGCCAGATTTAAAGGCGACAATGCAGTTGATTGAAGCGCTTGATAAGTAATAAGTTTGCCGAGAAGTTCAACTTCTCCGAAGAAGTTGAACTTCTTTTACCACATGATTGAAGAGCGAAGCAGACGCCTGATTACAATAGCATTCTTCACAATTTGGACTGGCATTTTGTATCTGGGTGCAGACCATCCGCCACCGATTGGATTCCTATGGTTGGTCTTGCTTTGTTTTATCGCTGCAGTTGCCGTGTATGTTAGAATACCTGTTTATGCGGACTGGTCCATAAAGCGGCAGAAGCATCGCTTTTTGCGCGTTTTTATTGAGGGCTGCATTGCTGGTCTTCTTTTTGCAGTTATACCAATCCTTTTTAACTGGAATGGTGAACCAAGCGTTCAACCTACATGGATTGACGGTGCGATTTGGTTCTTGGTTTTGGCAATGGCTGGGTGTGTCAATGCAGCAGCAGTGTACGCTTGTGCTGCATGGGTGAATCGATTGACGAGCAATGCTCAGCATGAATGGCCAACAAATGGTGTTTAGGGCTGACGATTAAATAAAATACGAAAGTTCATCATCAGCTTAAGGAGAATCTATGTCAACTAATGAAAACAGTGTCGATCAAATGGGGCATAAGACCTGGTTCGGCCGTCATCGATTGTGGACGGCCGTAATAGCCGTCTTTGGCCTACTGCTGCTCACCCTCACCTTGCTGCATTTCTTGCCTGTAAACATCGAGAACAATGTTGTTGCCAATCCAGCAGGCAGCCATCAGGAGGCTGCGGTTCGTGTTTTAGCGATTCAGCAGGCGGAAAACGCAAGCGGGGAAATTAATCCGGTATGCGAAAGTATCGTGATGACCCATGGCGCTAAAACAGACAACGTCATTATCTTTTTTCACGGCTTCACCAGCTGCCCGGAACAGTTTCGTGAACTGGGACAGCAAATGTTTGACGATGGCTATAACGTGTATATCCCGCGTTTGCCCCATCACGGCCACATAGACCGTTCCCGAGAAGCGCTGTTACCGACCACGTCTGAGGAATTGGCTGCCTTTGCGGGGGATTCGGTCGACATCGCGCAAGGGTTGGGCGACCGGGTCGTTGTGGGTGGTCTTTCTGGGGGTGGCACAATCGCAACCTGGGTTGCTCAGGAAGTTCAAAACGTTGATCGAGTTATCGCTGTTGCTCCTTTTTTAGGTGTCGGTTTTATTCCCACACCGCTCAACCGCATGGTGGCGCGACTCCTTGATGAAATACCCAACATCAATATGTGGTGGGATCCGGAAAGCAAAGCAGATAATCCCAATACAGCTTCCTATGCCTATCCAGGTTATCCGCTGCATGCGCTTGCCGAATACTTGCGTCTGGGCTTCGCTACGCAAGATGCTGCGCGGCGGGACAAACCTGCGGTTAATTCAATCATCGTCATCAACAACGCCCACGACAAATCAGTGAACAACGGCATCACTGACCAGCTTCTAGCGGCCTGGAAAGCACAAGGCGATGAAGCGCTGCGCACGTTTGAGTTTGAAGATACGCTCGGCTTGCCGCACGATCTGATCACGCCCACACGTGAAGATGGCAACCCGGCATTGGTTTATCCAGTGATAATCGACAACATTGAATCAGAGTGAATAAACCGATAATGAAACTTGTCACGCTGTTAGGACCACAACCGATATTAAATTTGCTGCCACTGCGTTATCTGCAACCGAATGAGGTGCTGTTTGTGGGTACACGGGACACCCACGACATTAGCCGTCATTTACAAAACATGCTGCAAAACCAACTGCAAATACATCAGACAGAAGTCCATGACCCACACGATCCATTTGCCGTTTATAAATCCATCCATAAAAAACTGCATAAGCTGGGGTGGGAGGGAGAAGCTACCATTTTTGATATTTCTGATGGCACCAAGATGGAGGCTTTTGGTGTGGCCAAGCTTGCCAGAGAAATGGGGTCGTTTATCGTTGATGTTGAGTTGATCTACGGCCGTTACCATCTACGCCTATACAAATTTGAAAATGAGCACCTTATTTTACAGGAAGACGCTTCCTTGCCAGAAAACCTGATCACCATTGCCGACTATTTGCACGCTTACTTACCGGGCTTTGAGGTCGGTGGTGCCGCCAGAGATGCGCAGGGGCATGTGGATATCGGGGGGCGGTTTGAAGAGACCATCTATCACACGCTGGCCCCGCATGTGGATGAAATTTTGGCGGGTGTGCGGCCGGCAGGGGTTGCCGACCAGATTGAAATTGACCTGATTGTGCGGCGTGGCAATCGTGTGGGCATTGTAGAGGCCAAAACCGGCGTCAAAAAAGCGGGCATCGATCAACTAGATACGGCAGGCAACGCCCATTACCTGGGAGATCATGTGCTGAAATTCCTGGTGACCGGCCGTTATCTGCCGCGTGCCCACAAGATGTTGGCGATTGCCGAGGAAATCCAAGTCATCGAACTGCCCGGATACCAAGATAATCGTCGTTTGCCCGATCAAGAGGAACGCCGGTTAGTCGATACTGTGAAGCAGAAACTAGACGGCCGTTAGGCAAACCTCGGTTTCCTCAAGAAAATAGCCAAATTGAAAACAAACAGAAACAAGTTTGAATCAAATCTGAAAGCAACAAATCCTAACCCCGTCTTATCACCCATACCGCGCATGATGCTTATCGGCGGCGGCTTTGTGCTAATTATAGCCGGTCTTCGCGCCGCCGCTGAGATCGTCAACATCATTTTGTTGGCTTATGTGATTACATTGTTGGCTGCGCCCCTCTATCGGCAATTGATTAGTTGGCGTATGCCTGCCTTTGTCGCTGTTGGTTTAATATTGTTCTTGTTTGTGATAATCATTGTTACTCTGGGCGCATTTTTGATGGTTTCACTTAGTCGTCTTGAAACAAACCTTGCTTTTTACGAAGCGGGTCTGGTTGAAAAAGGGATTGCGCTGTTAGAGGCACTTTCCCAAAATGGCGTCACACTGGCCGATGCTATGCCGCTATCAGGCAGTTTCAACCTTCAGGCACTCATTGGGAATGCATTTTCTTTTGTCGGACGACTCTTGGCCAGCTTCGCGAGCTTATTCACCAACATGGGTCTGATTGTGTTGATCGTCTTTTTTGCATTGTTTGAAGTCACGGCCGTACCCGCAAGATTAGTCCAAGGATTGGGCGAAGATCACGATTTACTGCCGCGCTTTTATCACATGAATCAGAGCATCAGAACTTATTTCTGGATCAAGACACAGGCAGGGTTGTTGACGGCCGTTGCCAACACTCTATTGCTGCTGGGGTTAGGTGTGGATTTTGCTTTATTATGGGGTTTCCTCTCCTTTTTATTCAACTTCATCCCCAATATAGGTTTCCTCATCGCCTTGATACCAGCCGCCATTTTTGCTTTACTCCAGTTTGGCATCGGCAAAGCCTTGATTGTTGTCGCCGGCTACGTGATTATCAACTTTATTGTTGACAACATATTGTCTCCCAGGCTCATGGGTCGGGGGCTGAATCTTTCACCAGCAATTGTGTTTATTGCCCTGATTTTCTGGGCCTGGGTCTTGGGCATTCTGGGCGCAATCCTGGCAGTACCGTTTATGATTATCGTTAAAACAATGCTTGATTCAGATGAAGATACACGTTGGCTGTCGCTTGTCATCAGCGGTCATGCGCCGCAACCATCTGATTAAATTTTTTAGGAAATTACATAATCAAATAAGGACTGGACACTGGCGTTTTTTATTTAGCCAGAGAAGAGTTGTCAAGTTTAATGATCAATTTGTATACACTCTACTCGTGGTAGAAACTTGACAACTCTAGAATTCGCCAACTCCAGTAAGGAGATAAAAATGCAAGTAGAAGTACGTTATCGTCCAGCATTCGCATTCGCCATCGTCACATTGGACGCTAAAGAACAAATTCAAGTGGAAGGCGGCGCCATGGTCGGGATGTCTCCCGATCTGGAAATGAAAACAGAAGCCAAAGGTGGCTTTATGAAATCATTGGGACGCTCTATGTTTGGCGGTGAAAGCTTCTTTATGAACACATATACCGCTAATAAACAGGGTGATTCAGTGGCTCTGGCACCGCCGCTGCCCGGTGATATTTCCATTATCGAAATGAGTGGTGAGACGCTCATGGTGCAATCGGGCTCTTATTTGGCTTCATCTGCAGGCATCCAGGTGGAGACAAAATGGTCTGGTGCCAAAGGTTTTTTTGGCAGCAAAGGATTAATCATGCTGCGTTTGAGTGGGCATGGCACGCTTGTCGTTTCCAGCTACGGCGCCATCCATCCCATGTCCTTGGAAGCCGGGCAAAGGTATGTGGTCGATACAGGCCATCTGGTGACCTTTGATGAACAGATGCATTTTGATGTGAAAAAGGTAAGCGGTTGGAAAAGCACGCTGTTTAGTGGTGAAGGATTGGTCGTAGAATTAAAGGGGCCAGGCGAATTTACATTACAAACTCGCAGTCAAGATACATTCTTATCTTGGTTAATTCCGCAGCTGCCGACACAAAACAACTCATCTTGAGCTGAACAGAATATATGACTCAACTAAATACAACACGTACACCTGTGAAACGGCCGTTTGCCGAAACCTATATCCTCATCTCCTTAACCGCCTTTGCCTTGACGGTGGTCATAACCCGTGTTTTTTTGCAGTTGGCTGGCTATCCTCAAGTGGGTAATTCCGTTTTGCACATTGCCCATGCCATTTGGGGCGGGCTGCTGCTGTTTGTTGCCGTGTTGGTCACGTTGCTGTTAGCCAACCGCTGGGCAGTTACGGCTAGTGCGGTACTCAGCGGCATTGGGGTGGGCCTGTTTATTGATGAAGTGGGCAAGTTCATCACCCAAAAGAACGATTACTTTTTCCACCAGCCGCCCCGCTTATTTATTCACTGTTTTTGCTTATGGTTTTAATGTTTTTGTTGTTGCGCCGTACACGCCAATCTAACCCCCGTGCCAGTATGTATCAGGTGCTCCTGGGGCTGCGTGAACTGTTGGACAATGATTTGGATCCACGCGAACGAGAGCGCTTGCTGGCTAAATTGGCAAACGCGCCGTTCCGCTCCTGAACTACACATACAACAACTCGCCGACCAACTAACGCTTTACTTACAGCAAGATTCAATCCCTTTAATACCCTACAAACCAGGCTGGTGGCAATGCGTAAAAAGACCAGTTGCAGGTGTTAAGGAGAGAAAAATAGGTCGCAAAAACCATGCGTCGCCTCATCATAAGTTTTACAGCAGCTGCGAGCTTTACCGCGCTAGTCACGGTATTGGTATTGCTCGGTTTGTGGGTGTGGCAGCCAGTTTCAGGAACCGCTGCCTTGGAATTTATTTTTGCCGAAGCAAAAACCTTAAGTTCACAAAATCCCGTGTGGTTGGTGGGACGTTTAATCTTGCAATTGATTGTTGGCTTGCTGTATGGATTGACCTTATTCTGGTTGTGGCGAGGCAAAGAAAATGCTGCCATAGCTATTGCCATTTTTGCGGCTTTGTTGTCAGTAACGGCCGTTAACCTGCTCACGTTTTATTTAGATCAATTCGGCGCATTAACATCCATATTTGCCACATTTTTATTGCTATTCTTGCTGCTTACCTACCGTTCCTGGT
>CAVPAL010000020.1:0-21232 GCA_963701435.1 uncultured Chloroflexia bacterium
CACGGTGCTGTAATCATCAGGAAGTGTCGACAACGTTTGTACTACTGAAAAAGTACCGTGCTGATCATCAAAATGCAGGACGGTGACCGTCGCTTTCATTTCTCCCAACACATAAGCCCACGGCTGCTGCGGATGAAATGCCAGATGACGCGCACCGCTGCCGGGCGGCAGTGCCGTCGATGGGGGATCAACCGCCACAAATTTACCCTGCTCCAGGTCGAGGTGGAAGACCATCACCTTATCTGTGCCCAGGTCGACCGCGACAATGAAACGGCCGTTGGGGCTGGGCATTATCATATGGGCATGCGGCCCCTCTTGGCGTTCTGGATTAGGGCCGGAACCGTGAAATTGAACAACATCACTCGCTTCTGCTAAACGGCCGTTTGCTTCAATAGGCAAAACGGTAATATTACCGGTTCCATAATTGGCAGTAAAAACGAAACGGCCGTTTGGCTCCACTATCACATGGCACGGCGCTAAGCCGTGCGTTGCTTGTTGATTCAGATAAGTTAGATTTTTAGTCGCCGGATCAATGGCAAAGGCGCTCACGGTTCCAGTGCCGCTTTCTCCACCTGAAATCTCATTTGCCACGTACACACAGCCCTTGTCCGGGGCGATGGCTAGATATGAGGGGTTAACAGTACCTGCACCAGTGACGGTGGCCACAAAGCTCAACTCACCTGTGGCCGGCTGCAGTCGGTAGACGTAAATACCCGCCGCTATGCCGTCGACATGTGCCTCTCGGCGGGTATAGGTTCCAATATAGATTGTAAACGGTTCAAGGTTTTCCATAAATGAATATTACCAAAACCAACAGATTACACAATTTTCCCAATGAGTTGAGGAGCAAGCATCATTCAAGATGTGACATGAACAAGTTCGGCTCTGGTGCAAATAATCGACCAGATTTGCAAGCAGGCAGGAAGAAATAAAATCGCCGTTTCTAGCTTACGTGGCTAAGCCAAACAGTCCTGCGGTAGGGTAAGGGCCGTGCGCCTTAATATGTTGCCATATCAGGTTTCACAACCCTCCCCTCCGAACCGGACGTACACCTTTAAGCGTATCCGGCTCTCCAGTTTTCTGCTTAGCTTTTGTTTTCTCACTGAGCTTACCTGCATGCAGGTCAACGTGACACTTCCGACATAAAACCATCGTTTTCCGTTGTCGTTCAATCATTTGGCGTTCCCATACTGTTTTGCCTTTCAGGTCTTTGGCATGGTTCAAAACCATGAATAAGCACCTTTACAATTGAATGAGCAAAAAGAGCAATTTCAGACAGGTTGAAGCCTTCGACAAAATAAATGTCGAATGCAGCGATCAGTTGTCAGGCAAATGGTTACTCAACAGGATAGCCGAGTAACGTCAGCCAATCATTCGTTCCAGCATCAATCCCAGCCAACTGATAGG
Source organism: uncultured Chloroflexia bacterium (assembly GCA_963701435.1). Lineage (GTDB taxonomy): Bacteria > Chloroflexota > Anaerolineae > Promineifilales > Promineifilaceae > JAACFF01. The sequence goes on from CAVPAL010000020.1 coordinate 1,408, forward strand.
GACTTTTTCCCTGACGTTTACCACGTTCAAACACCCGCATATTGTGCCAGAGAACAAAGAGATTCAAATAAAGTTGAAGCGTTTCTGGGCTGCGAAAGGCTTGATGGTTGTGCAAGAATTGCTTCAACAACCCATTGATACCTTCCATCATACTGCTGGTACGGCAAGCAGCGTTGAGCAAATCCAACAACATCTCCGCCATTTGCTGTCGCTGGGAATCATTGGCAATCAAGGATTCAAATGCGATAGCTGCTTCTTGAGCCTGTTGGCGAAAAGAGCGATGTCCATTGATGAGCGCTTGCTGTAACCGCCAGTGACGGGCAACAATGCGCATGAACGATTCTTGTTGGTCATCGGATACAACCTGAGCCAATTGTTCACGATAGGGTTGCAGAGAGGTTGCTAACCAATCAAGGCCTGTAAGCAGTTGGGATTGGTGACGACGCAAGGTTTTGACCCACTTTTGCACGCGCGGATGGTCAATCGTGGCCATGGCTGTTAGCGTTTCTTCCAACAGCCACTCGTTGATAGCGCGGTCACGAATTTCACCGCTGCGCCAATCTACCAATTCTAAAGCATCAACAAAATGAGATAACCATTCGGCAAAAGCGGCATGTTGGTCATAACGCAGTTCTTCTTTCATCACGGCGGGGACATATTTTTCGTCAAACAGGGTCTCATCCCACTGTTTGCAGTAGTTGCTTTTCTAATTTAACAACTTGTTTGGTAGCGCGGAAGGCATCTCGTTCCAGGTCGCGCAAAACTTGAGACCCATCTCGTTCAATATGCCATACATCTTTCTGAACAGGTACATCAAGTTCGGCCTCTTCTTGAGATTTGCCATACATGCGAGCCATATCTTCGACCAAACCGCCGATGGTTACGCCTTGTTCTTGAGCGATAAGCAAGGCCGCTCCCCATGTATCGGCTTTGCGGTCGTCTGTTACTTGTGCAAACAGAATGGTTGTGCTGACCGGGTCAATAACCAACAGAAGCGGAGACCCTTGAAAAAAGGTCTCATCTCGTGCGGCGATAACGGTCCCCAAGGGGCTGGTGTCAATATCGCGCAAGACACGACCGGCTTTGTGACCGGCAGCGGTAAGCAACTCACTAATCCAGCCAATGCTCCGTGTTTGGTCAAATGCTTCGTTTAGCGCATGTCGCAACGGACGAATTGCCATTTTCCCTGGCAAGCTGGCGGTGAGGACAGTTCGCGCCAGGCGGGTCGGCGTTACGGTTACGGTTGAGGCTTGCTTCTCTGGAGCAGGTAACGCTAATGGTTCTGTTGTCGGCAACAAGTCGTTGCTTAACTCGTTTGGTCAACTCATACAGGGCCGGACGGGAAAGCGCAAATACGTCTGACATCCAGGTGGCTATACCCCATGGTCGTTGCTGCCGAGGCAAGCTCATGATGGTTGTCATGAACAAGATGTCTGCCATCCCTAAATGTGGCAGTTTGGGAGCTAAGTCATGAGCGTATGTGCCACCAAGCAACTGCCAGGTGGATTCAAATGGTTCAGGCCAAGTTACGGATGTTTGCTGATTTTGTAGATATAATGTCATCGGAAGGTTTCCTTTAAGATTGGTGAATGTGGTGTTTACTCAATCTTAAGGAACCTTCCAAGCTCATTCAATTGTTAAGGTGCTTTGGTTCAGAAATGAACCATGCCGGGAATAAATATATTTAACTGAGCCTCCAGGATCACAACCAAAGGTTCAGCCTGATTTAAATTCTCGCTTTCCATTTTCCTCCTTCCACAAAATCTCTATCTCCATCTCAATCCCAATCCCCAAAATGCGGCCTCACAACCCTCCGCCCTCCCACCGCTCACACCATTCAGGCCAATCCATGTCATCGGCTGTATACCCCTGAAAAGCAGCCACTTCTTCACCAAAACGACAAACAGCCTCTTGCGGTGTGGCCACATCAGATAGAACTGTAACATAGGCACGATTTCCGGCCGCAGCAAGCCGATCTCTAGGAACTTCATTGGGAAGGATCACGGCCGTTTTCGTTGTTCCGTCACAAAAATAGCCAATTGGGTACGATTGGACAGCTCTAATTTCCGCAAAAGGCTGCTGATATGGGTGCGCACCGTATTCGTGCCAATGTCAAGTTTTTGCGCAATGTCCTGATTAGATAATCCCTCTGCTACCGCCAGCAACACCTCGTTTTCTCGTTCAGTCAGAGATGTTTCTAGTTCAGCAGGTCGTCTGGATGCCTGAACCAAATCCAAGGCCATGTCGGGTGGCAAAGTCAACTGTCCCCGATAGACGCTATGAATCGCGTGAAATAGATCGTCTGGCTGTGCATCTTTGAGCAGGTAGCCCAAAGCACCAGCCTTAATCGCGTTCACAAGATTATCTTCGGAGCTAGAATTCGTTAGAAATAAGATTCGCGCATCTGGATTTTCTTTTTTAATCTGAATGGTGGCTTCGATCCCGGTCAATTCTGGCATGAGGACGTCTATCAAAATGACATCCGGTTGTAACACGCGGGCCAGGTCAACAGCCTGACGGCCGTTTTCCGCCTCCCCTATGACTTCAACGCCATTTCTGGGAATGAGCAGCGCAGCCAATCCCTGGCGTACAATCGGGTGATCATCGGCAATCAGTATGCGAATGAGATCGCTCATTTACTTCCCCTTCTTTTATTCAAAGTTCACTGCGGATAGGCTCTGTCATAGGAACTGTCATCATGATTTTTGTGCCAATTTCGAGAGTCGTCTCAATTTGTAACGCGCCACCCAAACTTTCAGCACGATGCCGCATGTTCGATAAACCCATGCCGTGGGATACCTGAGCGGTATCAAAGCCACGGCCGTTATCGGTAATGATTAAACAAATGCAACCATTCTCTCGTTTGATTTCTAAATGAACCTGATCGGCCTGAGCATGTTTTAGCGAATTATTTAAAGCTTCAAGTGCCACATAGTAAAACTCATGCTCAACGGCTTTGGACACCAAAACAATGTCACCTGTTTCAAAAGTTATATGAACACCTGAACGACGTTCGACCATATCAAAACGTGCCTCTAGTGCCTCTACCAGCCCGACAGCTTCCAGAGAAGGCGATTGTAACTCAAACAACATAAAGCGCATCTCCCGCAAAGCTTGCTGTGATGTATCTGACAGCCGATTAAGACCAAACGCTAAACGGGTATCATCACCGTCTTCGACGGCTTCTTGGCACGTACGCGTGAATAAAGTCATGCTGTACAACAGTTGGGTCACCGAATCATGTAAATCGCGGGCCAGTCGTTTGCGTTCTTCAAATGCAGCGACTTGCTGAATGGTCTGTCGCAATCGTTGGTTTTCAACGAGCACGCCAAGTTGTCGGGCCAGGGCGACCAGAAGCGATATTTCGCTAATGTTGAAGCTGTCGTCTGTCTGGCGATAACAGCTCAACCAGCCCAACGACTGCACCCCTGCCACGAGCGGGCATCCTAAATACGCTTGAAATGGAGATGCCAAAAGTTCAACTGGCAAAATGGATGGTTTCTTTTCCTGACCAATCAGGATGGGTTCATCAGCCTGTCTTATCTGAGCCGCAGCTTCGGATGACAGCGGGATCAATGACATCATGAAAACGGCCGTTTCTGGCAAAAAGCGATGGGCAACTATTTCTAATGCATCTTTGTCTTCTGGCAGCAAATGAACACAGAGTGCCTGACACAGCCCCGTCTCCAAAATATGAGACAGCGCTGGTTGTAGAATATAGGTCAAGTCATCTTGTTCGCCCGACAACAAGGTCAGTTCCGTGAAGGCAGACAGTTCTCGGGTGCGCAAGGTGACACGCTCCTCTAACGTCTCCGACGCGACTTGTAATTCTGCAATTAGCTCTTTCTGGCGGCTCTGAGAATGGCTGAGTGTTTTGGTTAAGTTGTTGAACGAACGTGTCAGGGAGCCAATCTCATCATTAAAGCTAATGGAAACGGCCGTTTCCAATTCCCCATCGTTCACACGCCCAATACCTTCTAATAAATTCCCCAGAGGTTTCACCAATGTTTTTCGGAAGAAAAGCGGGAATAACAATAAGATCAAAGCGCTGCTGACGAGTATCAGAATCAACCACCCGACTATAACTTGACTCAGATAATTTTCTTGTTCCGCCACTGAAAATCCAAATTCATACGTGATACCGTTCCTCGTGAAGAGGAAGCTTTCATAATCCGGCTGGTTGCTGCCAACCGGATAAGCTCCAAAGCGATACACAAACCGCCAGACACGCTCTGGAGACTGATCAGGGAAACTCCCAATAATGCCACCAAAGGTATCCAGATAGCCCTGCCGATTACTTGCAATGAGGTCGTCTATCTTAAAACCGCTGACGCCTGGACGCACAAAAAGCTGTCGATAGGTTGTGGCCTCATTCAAACTGGCAGCATCCCAAGAAACCATATAGACAACCGACGAATCGGCCGGCACAGTTAACTGATAGCCGGACTCGATAAGGGCTTCGCTCACGATGGCTAACGTAGATTCTCTTTGGGTATTGTATTCCTGTTCAACACGATAAACGCCTAAAGCGCCAGCGACAGAAAATATGAGGAGTACAGACGTCAAAGTTATTCCGGTCAATTTAGCCATGAAGCTGTTTACGTCAGGCGTCGCATTGAAGTAGACATAAGCGATTGCCGTTATAGCCAGCAAAGATCCGAGATTTGATAAAACAAACCCATACGGTGCGGGAAAGCCAAAAAGCGTTTGCAATCCCGGCAAGAATGCTAAAGAAAGTGCCAGGGCCATATTACGTAAAGCCAACGCTTGTTGGCCTTGCGGCGCAACAAGGTAATGCCATCGACGCTTTCCGGATGAATTTTCGCCCATTTCAGTGCGTTTGGAATAGGTAATAGAGCGATATAAGAAGATAACAACAACGAGTCCTATGCTGATGGGAAGCAGGAGGTAATAGGTGTCAGATACTTGTAAATCAGGTGTCCAGACAAAAATAAAACGATAACTAAAATAAATGGAATAACTCAGCGCCAACAGAGCCAGGCTGCCCATCATTGCCAGCACAATTTTTGCTTCAGGGGAGCGCTCATAACGCGGGAAACTGTAGGGAAATTGAGACAAAGCCACGCCACCAGCTAATATCCAGAAATCCTGCCAGGGCGAAAAGAGCCGATCCCAATAGAAAAGCGCGTTCGTCAATATTGTTGCTACCCCAGAAAGGGCAACCAGCGCGAAAAAAACAATCAAACTCCAGGTTGCGTCTGATTTTTCTGGAAGTCGCAGCAGGTAGAAAGAAATAGTTGCTGCCAAAATAAGCAGCGTCAAGCCAATAATTGCGTAACCACTGAACGCGACGTGTACTGGAATCAAGTTGCTATCCGTTTACTTTGTGCCTCATCCAATTAGACGAGACATACATCCTGCAAATGTTCTAATCTGATCGTGTAAAAAAATCATCTTCCTGTCTGATGCAAATGCTTGTTGATTATAGTAGACTAGGAAAATATGAACAAAACATAAACAAATAATGGTTATATCTTTGATTTTGCGACGGTTTTTCGCTACATGGTGAAAAACAATTTTTGCACTAAGGCGGTTCATTTGTCTTCACAAAATACACAAACCACAGTGGTGCTTGTTTCTCATCCAGGGATTACGCAAAACGTCCTTCACAGTATATTGAAATCTTTGGCTGGTGTCACTGTGCTGGGCGCAAACGGTGCCCTCACGGCCTACAACGTTCTGGAAGGACAAGCGGTAGATACAGTTATCGTTGATGCAAATGTTCCTCTGACCGAAAAAGTGGCATTGGTTACTCGCATCAAGCAAAACTTCCCACACATTGTGTGTATTGTTTTGACGGCGGCATCCAGAAACCATGATTTACTACGCACGGTTGGCGCTGACAGAATATTGTTTCAAGATTGCTCGCCACTAGAGGTGGAAACGGCCGTTTTGTCTGTAAATTATAATAGCTGATCTCTTTTTAGGGTATCCGCATTAGGTAAAAGCGGGAAAGTTTTCGGAAATAAAATTGCGCGAAACCCGCTTTTCCTTGAAGGAAACCACAATTTTGCGTGTTGGTAATTTTGAAAACTTTTTGTGGTTTACCTAAATGGCTTGAGCAAAAATAAATTTATGGAGGTAATAAGTCAATGAAAATGGTAATAGCGTTTGTTTTGGGAGTTATTGTAGGGGCGGTCGCTTCTCTGCTGCTGGCTCCAAAGTCTGGTGAAGAACTGCGTCAGGAACTGCGGCAGGAAGCAATAGCTGAGCGTGACCGCGCAAAAAAGGAATACGCCCAGGCCATGGAACAGGTGCAGCAGCGTCTGGATAAAGTTCACGATGATATGCAGGGAATGATAGCGCAGGTAAAAGTAAAGGGAGATGGTGAAACGGAAACGGCCGTTTCTCCTGAATAGTTCAATAAAAAGGAAGGAAACAAATGGGTATTTTAAGTTGGATCATTTTTGGGGCATTGGCTGGTTGGATAGCCAGCATTATCACTGGGCGTAATCAGCGTCAGGGCTGCATCATGAATATTGTCGTGGGCATTGTCGGGGCTGCTATCGGCGGCTGGGTCATGAGCCTCATTGGCGGCTCCGGGGTGACGGGCTTCAACCTGACCAGTTTTCTGGTTGCTGTGGTCGGCGCTGTGATCTTGCTGGCGATTGTCAACCTGGTATTTGGCCGACGCTGATCTAAACCTGATGAGAATGTCTGACCCTCAGCAGTCGAGTGCACAAAGAAAATTGGCTGATGGGGGTAGTTGATTTCTTGGGAAACGAAGAACAGTTGAGATGAAAACGGCCGTTACGCCCCAGGGAAATCCCATACCAGCCGAAGCCACGGCACCTGCTTCTGCTGTTTGTCCGTATTGTGGTGGTATGGTGGCGCTGCGCAAACGGCGCAGCATGGATGGCAGCCTCACTTATTTCTGGCGACACAGCGCCAACCACCGCCTTACCTGCCAGGGGCGGTCTACCCCCACCAACCACACAAAATCCCGGTAGAAAAACAGCAGCTTGCTTTTGGAGATTTAGTTAAACCACAAGTTTTAGCGTTACGATGCTCGGAAAAATTTCTGCGGTGTACCAAACGGGCTTCAAATTCGGAGTTCCGAATAATATATTTTGTTACCTTAAGGAGGTAAATCATGTCGATTTTAGGTTTGCTTGTCGGGGTTGTCATTGGTGCGCTCATCTCTGGTTTTGTCATTTGGATTGTGAGCAAGTTAGGGCTGGGCCTGGAGGTTGATGGTTTCGGCAGTGCTTTCATCGCGGCCATTATCATTGCCATTGTTGGCGGCATCGTCAACTGGCTGCTGGGTGTTTTGGGCATTTCCTTTGGCGGGAACTGGTTGGCCGCAATCATCCAATTGGTCATCGCCGCTATAGTCTTGATGATCAGTGACCGTCTGCTAAAGGGGCTACGGGTCGCCGGTTTTGTGGGTGCGCTCGTCGCCGCCATTGCCATCGGGGTCGTTTATTTCCTGATCGGCTGGTTGGTTAGCTTGCTCGTCTAATGGCAACAAGTTTCTAACCGATTTAGACCGCTGCCTGGGTTTTTTCAGGCAGCGGTCTCTGTGTAATCTTTTTTGATGAATAACACGCAGTAATTTGTATAGATTGCCAATCGAGTGATGGTAAGCGTTCTTCCAGTATGTTTATGGTATCTGTGGCCAGAACGGCCGTTTGCATCACAAATTAAAAATATATTTAAGAGATTTTTACCCATGAAAAAAATAACGATAATCATGATTTTGTTTGCTCTGTTTTTGAGTGCCTGCCAATCGCAAGAGCCAGAAGCCACAGCGACACCGGAACCGCCAACAGCAACGGCCGTTCTCCCCACAGAAGAACCGACTCAAGAATCGACACCAGAACCCACCGCTGAAGTATCTGAAATCGATGCCGAGGCCGATATGCTCGATCTGACCGCCTTGACCGCCCACCCCTGGCAGTGGCTTTCGTTCACCAGCCCAGTCGAACAAATTGACGTGGAAACGCCAGACAGATATCGGGTACTTTTCAATCAGGATGGCACAGTCCAAATCGTTGCCGACTGCAACAATGCCGCCGGCAATTACACCGAAGACGCCGGCGCCCTTACGATCGCCATCGGACCGGCCACCCTGGCCGACTGCACATCTGGCTCCCTGACCAATCCGTTTATCACCAATCTGGGCAGTGCGGCTCGTACCTTCTTTGAAGATGGTAATCTCTACATTGACCTGATGGCCGACGGCGGCACGATGATTCTGGCTCCCTCGGATAACACATTTATGGTCGCCACGGGGGAAGGTGATGTAGCGGCTCCTTTGTTTATGGACGGCGACCTCGTTGCCCATCCCTGGCAGTGGATTTTATTTACCAGCCCGGTAGAACAATTCGATGTGGAAATGCCCGAAGCGTACCTGCTGCAATTCAACGAAGACAACACCGTTAATATCGTCGCCGACTGCAACAACGCCAGTGGCAGTTTCACCCTCACGACTGGCTTCTCGATTGCCATTGGGCCGATGACAATGGCCGCCTGTCCGCCGGAATCCCTGAGCGATCAATTTGTCGCTTATCTGGGCAGTGCCGCTAATTACTTCTATGAAGATGGCAATTTGCACATTGATCTGATGGCCGACGGCGGCACGATGACATTTGCTCCCGCCAGCGCCGCCATGAGCGAAGACAGCGCTACGGCTGAACTGGCCGGAATTCTGGGCAACCTCACCTACAACGGCGTCTTGCCCGATGCACCCATCACGCTGACCGATGGTATTGGCGCCTACGAAGAGGAAAGCAGCGGGGATCCTTTTGTGCGCCTGGCGGATCACTTCATCGCCACGGGCGACCTGAACGGGGACGGGACCGAAGACGCGGCCGCCTTCTTGGTGGATACCACAACTGGATCGGGGAATTTTGTTTATCTGGTCGCCGTACTGGACGTTTGGACCGCGCCTGCTCCCCTGGAGGCGCTTTTGATAGGTGACCGCACACCTGTGAAATCTTTGACGATAACGGGGGATCAAATCACAACGGAATTCATTACGCACGGACCGGATGACGTGATGTGCTGCCCAACTTTGAAGGTGCGCAAGGAGTTTGGGGTGGAAAACGGCCGTTTAGCCGAAAACAACAGCGAGGAATTGGGCACAGTTTCATTGGCAGACCTGAATGGCACGAACTGGCAACTGGTTGATTTCAATCTGGATCAAGAGCCTGTGGCATCTGAAACTGAAATCACCCTGAGCATTAACGATGGTCAGATCAGCGGGTTTGCTGGCTGCAACAGCTACAACAGCAGCATCACACCAGGTGAAGATGATTTAATACAATCGCTCACCGTTGGCCCCATTGCGGCCACGCAAATGCTCTGTACCGATGAACTATCCAACCAGGAGACAATTTATCTCGACCGGCTCGCAAAGGTTGTGGCCTGGCGTTACGATTTTGGTTATTTATCACTGACCTATAGGCTGGATGACGATAGCCTTGGGGAATTATTATTTGCACCGCAGGAATCATAATTTGCATCAAATTATCTTGCGAACAGAACGCTATCAGTCATTAGCAACTCAATCTATAAAATTTTAGGAGACTACAGAATGAAAAAAACAATTGTTATTACAGTCGCTTTATTATTTATCTTCTTGCTGGCTGGCTGCCAGAACAATCAAGGAGATACACCGGAACCGCCAACAGCAACGGCCGTTCCCCCCACAGAACAGTCAACTGAAGAACCCGCCGCCGAAGCAACGGCCAGCGAGGTTGTAGAAGCAGTGCCCAACTACCTTCAGCCGCGTTACGAGCCGCTGGAACAATGTTTCATAGAGCCACCCGAAGAATTGGGCATTACACAGAAACTAGACTGTGGCTACATCGTTGTACCAGAATTCTACGACCACGAGACCGACCGCCCGGTGAAACTGAGCTTTATCAGAATGAATGCCGACCAGCCATCAGGCCTTTCTCCCCTGTTCGTTTTGCTTGGCGGTCCCGGACAAAGCTTCAGCGATCCCCAATATTTCAACAATTTCCGGCCGGAATTACTGGGCAACATTCTGCAAAAGCGCGACATCATTCTGCTTGACCAGCGTGGCACCAAGAACACGGACACATTCCTTGATTGCCCTGAAATCTACCCCTTACCATGGAAATCCCATGAACAAGGATTAGACAAAGAAGCAGATTACAACCTGCAAGTTGAAACGTTGCAGAAATGTATTGATGATTTCAAAGCCCAAGGTATTGATCTGAACGCCTACAACAGCGTTGCCAATGCCGCCGATGTCAACGCCGCACGCCAGGCGTTGGGCTATGACCGCATTATTTACTATGGCGCCTCTTACGGTTCTCAGCTCGGCCAGCACGTGATGCGCGATTTTCCGGAGATACTTGAAGCTGTGATCCTAGATGGGGCCAATACCCTTTCGCGCAAAAGCTGGGTTGAAGACCGGGCTTTGAATGCGCAGTGGGGCATTGACAACTTGACTGCCCTGTGTGAGGCCGATGAGAAATGCAATGAAGCCTATGACATTCCGGCATTGTTGGAAGGAGCCACAGCTTTGTTCGCGGATGGCCCGCTGACCTATACCTATACCTCTGCCGACGACCCCACTATTTCCTTTGACGTCGAATTGACTGAAGCAAACTTATTCGACCTGATCTTCACAGAACAAGGGAGCGGCATTACCGCCTACAGCCTGCCTGCTATTCTTTGGCAGATAAATGACGGAGGCGCTTCAGGAGCAGCAGAATTACTTGGTCCGATAGTGGGCCAGCAAATTGAGGCCAGTCGTGACCTCACTGAAGGCAGTGAGGCCATTCTCATGCATCTGGCCATGGTCTGTTCTGATGATCACGTCGCATCCGTCGATGATGTCATCGTTGAGGGCGTCAGCGAATATGCACGGGTTTACGGACAGAACACCGCTGAATTATATGTCCTGGGCTGTCCCATGGTTGACGTCCAAGAACTACCCCCGAACACGGATGAAAATGTAACGCTTGACGTTCCCACTTTACTGCTGGCCGGCAATCTGGACGTTTCCACGCCTACCTTCCACACGCAGCAATTGGCTGATGATCTGCCGACCAATTCGTTTGTCATCCTCCCCGGCCGCACCCATGTACAACTCGACGGCGCCAACCAATGCGCCGGTCAGATCATGACCCAGTTCGTCATGGATCCCACAGGAACCTTGGACACGAGCTGCACAGAAGAGCCTTCCCCTTACTCCTTTATACTGCCTGATGGCAGCTCAAGCCGGGATGTGCAAGAGGACGCGGTCAGCGACGGTGCACAAGAAGCAACGGGTGGTGCTGGTGAGAGCACCTTGCCCGAAGATATTACCGCCCAATTGGATGCTTATCTACAATCTCAAGTCTATTCCAATGGTGGCAGCCCGCCGGGAACTGCCCCCGGTTTGGTATTGTACGTGGAGACGCCCGACGGCATCTATTTGAACGCCGCTGGTGTTGCCAACATGGAAGATGGCACCCCCATGCAAAACACAGACATTCTGGAAATTGGTAGCAACACCAAATCCATGACCATCGTCCTGCTCATGCAATTAGTCGAAGAAGGACTGATCTCCCTAGATGATTTGTTGAGCCAATACTTGCCCGAGCAGGCCGCCTTGTTGCCCAACGGCGACCAGATCACCATTCGGCAAATGGCTCAGCATACTGCCGGCCTTTATGATTACGCCGACAACATCATAGCTGCCGGGCTATCAGACCCCGCAGCCCTAGAAGCTGGATTTGCCCCTGCTGAGATGGTGCAAGCTGCAGTAGACTTCGGCACACCCTATTTCGCCCCTGGCGAAGAAGGTCAGTGGCATTACAGCAACACCGGTTATATCCTGCTGGGCATGATCATTGAATCGCTCACCGGCGAATCGTATGGTGATCTCATTCAAACACGTATTTTCGATCCCCTAGGGATGGAAAGCGCCGTTTTCCTCGAAGGCGTGCCCCAAGAGGGGCAAATTACAACTCACGGCTATTGGTTTGAGAATGGCGAAATCATAGACACCACCAACTGGAACGCATCGCAAGGTTGGGTCGCTGGTGCCGCCGCCATGACGGCCACCGACTTAGCCACCTATGCCCGCGGCTTGGCTAATGGACAATTATTCCAGAACCCGGAAACATTGAATGAAATGCTCACCTTTGACCCGTCCGCCAAATTCGGTGTCGGCGGACCTTACGGGCTGGGGTTGATTGACTTCGCTGGAGACGGAACGGTGTGGGGTCATGGCGGACAGACGCTGGGCTTCCAATCGCTCTGGTATATCCAGCCGGAAACCGGCATCGTGGTTGTGGGCCTGACCAACTCCGCTTCCTACAGCTCGAACGCCTTCTTGAATGTGCTCAACATTTTAGAAGGTAAGGGCGCCCAGCCATTTGGGCCTATCACTCTATTGCCTATTGGTGACCTTGTTCCCACCACATGGGCGTGGACACAATTTGTCAATCCCGCCGAAAGTGTGACCATCGACGCCGCAGAAGGGCTGACCATAGATCTCGCCCGCGACAAAAATGTCACTGTTAAAAGCGCCACCTGTGGCGAAGCATACGGCACCTATACAACCGATCCAAGCGGCAGGATTAGCTTTGAACTGGATGATTCAACCATAACCTGCGACGCCGATTCCTTGGCCGGTCAATTTGTCCAGCACCTTAAAGACGCCGCTCGCTGGCATTTTGACAACGGCAACTTGATCATCGAGCTACCTGCCGATGGCGGCTCCCTGATCTTTGCGATTCCCGCACAATAATGCGGCATCTTCCCGGAAGTTTGTGCAAAAGGGTTGTTGGTAATGGACAACTTCCGGGAAGGTTATTGACACTATATTCCACATTAGGAATTAAACACGGATTTTGACGAATGAAACAGATTTTTACGGATTAGACAGGTTAAATTTGGCGCATCGGCCTGCCGGAATAATAGTCTCTGGTAGGGGCGTTTCGCGAAACGCCCCTACCAGAGAGAAATTCAAAAAACGTCAGACTCTAGTAACAAATGGAGAAACTTATGAATCAAAACGATGCAACCAAACGAATTGTTACCTATCTCATCCTGGTATTTGGTCTTAGCGCCCCCTTTTATTACCTCGTTCAACAAAATGGTGGACTAGAAGGGAGTGGTCAGTTTTACATATTCCCGCTGATGTGGATGCCGGGGGTGGCCGGGTTGATAACCACCTTCATCTACCAACGCAATATCCGGGGCATGGGCTGGGGTCTGGGCAAGCCGAAATATTATCTGATTGCCTATCTCTTGCCTGTGCTTTATGCCACGGTTGCCTATGGGGTTGTCTGGTTGACTGGACTCGGCGGTTTGGATTTTAGCCAAGCAGGGGTTGGTGGTCTGTTGAGTGCGTTGACCATTGGTGTGCTGACTGCGGCAATAACGGCCGTTGGCGAGGAAATTGGTTGGCGAGGTTTGCTGGTTCCCCAATTGGCGCGAAAAACCACCTTTGCCCGTACCGCCTTGATCTCCGGTGTCATCTGGGGATTGTGGCATGTGCCGCTGATTATCACCGGCGACTATAGCAGCGGCGCACCTACCTGGTTTGCCTTCAGTGGCTTTATGGTGCTGGTTATTGGCATGTCCTTTGCTTTTGCCTGGGTGCGCCTGGCTTCGGGCAGCATCTGGCCCGCAGTTTTGATGCACGCCGTTCACAACAGCTTCATTCAGAGCTTCTTAGACAAGGTGACGGTCAATACCGGTTCCACCGAATACTTTACAACCGAATTTGGGGCGGCGCTGGCTGTGATGGGTATTATCGTCGCTGTCATCTTCTGGCGTATTGGGGTTCCAACACAAGAGGACGCAGCGGCGCAGCCAGAAGTGGACACAATTCTTCAATGAGAAGAAACCTATGAAAAATAAAATGCTTTTACTTTTCATCATTTTAGTCGCAGCTTCCTTGACAGCCTGTGGCGGTAATTCTTCATCGGGAGATGGGAACGGCTGTGCTTTAACTGATTTGTCTTATCCCCGCCCGGAACCAGACTACAGTGGAAAACTAGCACGGGACTTTACCCCCTTTGCTGCTGCTTTGGACGCTTACACCCCAGAGCAGGCCGCCGCCCGAGAAGCAGTGGTAAGCGGCAAAACGATTCCTGAATTACAAATGCTCATGGACAATGGCGATCTCACTTCTGTTGACCTAGTTGTTTTCTATCTAGAACGTATCCAACGATACGATGTGGACAAACTCAACTCCGTGCTGGAGCTAAACCCAGATGTGTTGGAAATTGCCCAAGCTTTGGATGATGAACGGGCGGCGGGCAACATTCGCGGCGCCATGCACGGCATCCCCGTGCTGCTGAAAGACAATATCGCCACGGGCGACCAGATGCACACGGCCGCTGGCGCAGCGGCACTGCTCGATTGGGATCCGGCGCGGGATGCCTTCCTCGTCAGCCAACTGCGGGATGCAGGGGCAGTTGTTCTGGGTAAGGCCAATCTATCTGAGTGGGCCAATTACATGGACTCTTGTATGCCCAATGGCTTTAGTACCAACGGTGGCCAGACACAAAATCCATATGGTGCTTTTGAGACGTATGGTTCCAGCAGTGGTTCGGCCGTTTCCGTAGCGGCAGATTTGGCAACCGTGAGCGTCGGCACAGAAACGCAAGGCTCGCTCATCAAACCTGCCGAAATCAATTCCGTCGTTGCTTTGAAGCCAACGATGGGCATGGTCAGCCGAGATTACGTCGTTCCCCTGCTGCCGCAGCAAGATGTGCCTGGCCCGATGGGGCGCACAGTAACGGATGTTGCCATTTTGTTAAGCGCCATGACCGGCGTGGACGCCAACGACTTTACCACGAGCAACAATACGCTGGTAGGTACAGATTTTACACAGTTTCTAAACGCTGAAAGTTTGGCTGATGTACAGGTGGGGCTGCCCGTTTGGAATGATCAGGCGTTTGAAGAATATTTTGCCGGGTTAGATATTACTGACGAAGAAGAACAAAATAATTTTCGCGAGTTGTTTGCCGAGCAAAATGTGAGCATCCGGGCGCAGGGTGATATCTTGTCTGCGGCGGGGGTAACGGTGGTGGAATTCCCGATCACCAAAATTCCCAGGGGTGGAACGGATATAAAGACGCGGTTGGAATATGGTTATAAAAAGGCAATTAATGCGTTTTTGGCTGATTTGGATGCGGATGCGCCGGTTGGCTCACTGGAAGAAATCATTGCTTTTAATGCTGAGGATGCTGCCAATCGTGCCCCGTATGGGCAAGGGTATTTGGAAGGGTCGCAGGAAACGGCCGTTACCGCCGCAGAATTCGCATCATTGTCCCAACAAGACAACGGTTTGGCGCGTAATGCCCTGGACCTTATCTTCCAAAACTACGATGTTGACGTAATCCTCTCAGATGTGGGTCAGCTTTATGCCCCGGCTGGATATCCCGCGTTATCGATTCCTTCCGGTTACGAAGAAGATGGGACACCGCAAGGCGTGGTTTTCGTTGGCGGCTTCCTGTCTGAACCGCAGCTGCTGGCGGTAGGCTATGCCTATGAGCAAGCAGCCAATGCGCGCGTCGCCCCAGATTTGGAAGCAACGATGCAGTTGATTGAAGCGCTTGATGAGTAATAGGTTTGCCGAGAAGTTCAACTTCTCCGAAGAAGTTGAACTTCTTTCAAGCACTATAAAGGAGATTTGCATTGAGTGGATTATTGGGATTATTGATCGCGGCTGCTATTGTTGGTGTAATTTCCGGTTTTGTCATCTGGCTTGTGGGTAAATTTGGTTTGGGGCTGGAGGTTGATGGTTTCGGTAGTGCCTTTGTTGCCGCTATTATCATCGCCTTGATAGCCGGCATTATTACCTGGCTGCTTTCTGTTTTAGGCATACAAGAAATTGGTGGTGGCTTGCTCGGCGGCATCATACATCTGATCATTGCAGCTGTCGTCCTGATGATCTGCGCACGACTTCTACCCGGGTTGCGAGTCACCGGTTTTGTGGGTGCATTGGTAGCGGCCGTCGCCATCGGTGCAGTTTACTGGTTGGGCGGTCTAGCATTGGGTCTGCTTGTTTAGGTAAACCGCAGAAAGTTTTACAAAATCAAACACGTTGGTAAACTGCGGTTTCCTTGAGGAATCGGCAACATCCTCAATGGTTCTATTTCTGAAAAATTGTTGCCGATTACCAAATTGACCAGGGTTTATCATGATTGGAAAACAAAGTAGACTCTTAATAGCGATAATATTCCTCGCTATTTGGGTAGGGATTTTGTATCTGGGCGCAGACCATCCCCCTCCAGTTCAGTTCCTATGGCTGGTCTTGCTTTGTTTTCTCGCTGCGGTTGCCGTGTATGTTAGGGTTCCTGTTTATGCAGACTGGTCAGTGAATCAGCGTAGGTATCGCTTTTTGCGGGTTTTTATTGAGGGTTGTAGCGCTGGTCTTGTGTTTGCACTTATACCGTTCCTTTTTAACGGGAATGGTGAACCAAGTGTCCAGCCTGCATGGATTGATAGGGCGATTTGGTTTTTGGTTCTGGCAGTAGTTGGCTGTGTCAATGCAACGGCCGTATACGCTGGGGCTGTATCGGTCATTCGTTTTACAAGGAAAGCATAAGCATTTATTGCCAACTGATGGTGTTTGGAGAGATTTAGGCAAAAATTATGACAAAACCAAATTTTAACCCTACGTTGTCGTTGTCACCCATACTTCGCATGATGCTAATCGGCGGCGGCTTTGTGCTAATAATAGCCGGTCTCCGCGCCGCCGCTGAGATTGTCAACATCATTTTGTTAGCTTATGTGATCACGTTGTTGGCTGCGCCGCTTTATAGTCAACTGATTAGACGGCGTATCCCTGCCTTTGTCGCCGTTGGTTTGATATTGATCTTGTTTGTGATAATCATTGTCATTCTAGGCGCATTCATGATGGTTTCACTTAGCCGTCTTGAAGCAAACCTTGCCTATTACGAAGCGGATCTGGTTGAAAAAGGGGCTGCGCTGTTAGAGTCGCTTTCCCAAAATGGCGTCACACTGGCCGATGCTGTTCCGCTTTCAGGCAGTTTCGATTTTCAGGCACTCATTGGGAATGCGTTTGCTTTTGTCGCCCGGCTCCTATCCAGCTTCGCGAGCTTATTCACAAACATGGGTCTGATTGTGTTGATCGTCTTTTTTGCATTGTTTGAGGTAACGGCCGTACCCGAAAGATTAGCCCAGGGATTGGGCGAAGATCACCCTTTGCTGCCTCGATTTTACCAGATGAATCAAAGCATTAGAACCTATTTCTGGATTAAAACACAGGCCGGATTAGTGACGGCCGTTGCTAACACCCTATTGCTGCTGAGGCTAGGTGTAGATTTTGCCTTGTTATGGGGCTTTCTCTCCTTTTTATTCAACTTCATCCCCAATATTGGTTTCCTCATCGCCTTGATACCAGCAGCCATATTTGCCATACTCCAATTTGGCATAAGCAAAGCCTTAATCGTTGTCGCTGGTTATGTGATTATCAACTTTGTGGTTGACAATATATTGTCCCCCAAACTCATGGGGCGCGGGTTAAACCTTTCGCCAGCGATAGTATTTATTGCGCTCATATTCTGGGCCTGGGTTCTAGGAATTCTGGGCGCAATCCTGGCCGTACCCTTTATGATTATCGTTAAAACAATGCTTGACTCAGATGAAGATGCACGTTGGCTGTCGCTTATTACCAGCGGAAATGTGCCGCAGACATCTGATTAAATTTTTTAGCAAATTACTCAATCAAATAAGGAGATTAAAATGCAAGTAGAAGTACGTTATCGTCCAGCATTCGCATTCGCCATCGTCACATTGGATGCTGAAGAACAAATTCAAGTTGAAGGTGGCGCCATGGTCGGGATGTCTCCCGACCTGGAAATGAAAACAGAAGCCAAAGGCGGCTTCATGAAATCGTTGGGACGCTCTGTGTTTGGCGGTGAAAGCTTCTTCATGAACACCTATACCGCTAAAAAACAAGGGGATTCAGTGGCCCTGGCACCGCCGTTGCCTGGTGATATTTCCGTTATCGAAATGCACGGTGAGACACTTATGGTGCAATCGGGCTCTTATCTGGCTTCATCTGCAGGGATAAATGTAGAAACAAAATGGTCTGGTGCCAAAGGATTCTTCGGCAGCAAAGGTTTGATCATGTTGCGTCTGAGCGGGCACGGTACGCTCATAGTTTCCAGCTATGGAGCCATTCATCCCGTGACCCTAGAAGCAGGTCAAAGTTATGTAGTCGATACAGGCCATTTGGTGACCTTTGATGAACAGATGCATTTTGATGTGAAAAAGGTAAGCGGTTGGAAAAGCACCCTTTTCAGTGGGGAAGGATTGGTCGTGGAATTAAAGGGACCAGGCGAATTTACATTACAAACTCGCAGTCAAGATACATTCTTATCTTGGTTAATTCCGCAGCTTCCGACACAAAACAACTCATCTTGAACTGAGCAAAGTGTATGAATCAACCAACTACAACACGTAAACCTGTGAAACGGCCGTTTGCCGAAACCTACATTTTTATATCCTTGACCGCCTTTGCTTTGACGGTGGTCATAACGCGCGTTTTTTTGCAGTTAGCCGGCTATCCGCAAGTAGGCAACTCCGTTTTGCATATCGCCCATGCCATTTGGGGAGGGCTGCTGTTGTTTGTGGCTGTACTGATTACGCTGCTGTTAGCCAACCGCTGGGCATTTACGGCGAGCGCGGTACTCAGCGGCGTTGGCGTGGGTCTTTTTATTGATGAAGTGGGCAAATTCATTACCCAAAAGAACGATTACTTCTTCCCGCCCGCCGCCCCACTCATTTATTCGCTGTTCTTGCTTATGGTTTTAATGTTTTTGTTGTTGCGCCGCACACGCCAATCTAACCCCCGTGCCAGTATGTATCAGGTTCTCCTGGGACTGCGTGAAGTGCTGGACAATGATTTAGACCCACGCGAACGAGAGCGCTTGTTGGCTAAATTGGCAAACGGCCGTTCCGCCACCGAAACGCATATTGCTCAGTTAGCAGAAATGTTAACCACCTACTTAGAGCACGAGTCGATCCCTCTTATTCCTTACCGGCCTAGTTTGTGGGCACGGTTCAACCAGCGGCTGCGGGCGATAGGTGAGCGTGTAGGGCGCAAAAATCACCGCCGCCTAATCGTCATTGTTACGGCCGTCTTAGGATTTCAGGCGCTATTGGCGGTCTTGCTGCTGGGTATACTCTGGTTGTTGCCACAAGTATCGGAATCGGCCATGTGGGAAGCACTGCTTAGCGAAGCCGAAACTTTGAGCCTGCAAAACCCAGCCTGGCTGTTAGTGCGCCTGTTTTTGCAAGTGGTGGTTGGGCTACTCTTTGGATTTGCGCTGATGCGACTAAGGCAAGGGCGTGAAGAAGCAGGGTTGGATATGGCTATTTTCGCCTCGTTGTTATCTATCACAGCGCTAAACTTGCTCACTTTCTACCTGGACCAATTCCGGGCATTATCTTCCATATTTGCGACCTTTGGCCTGTTTCTCTTGTTAATAACTTATCGTTCCTGGTATTTGAAGACAGACAGCGAAGAAACTGAAACATCGGGGTAGTTCACATTTTATGGATGTGACAAATTTTATTTTTTTCAGTCTGGAGTAACTATGACATCTAACATAGATATTGCCGGTAAAAGTGCAGAAACATTGGTGCATTTATCTGGCGTCAGCAAACGGTTTGGCGAGGCAACGGCCGTTGCCGACATCACCCTCGACGTGCCCAAAGGCGCGATAATCGGCTTCATTGGTCCCAGTGGCTGTGGCAAAACAACCACCGTGCGGCTGATGGTTGGCAATTATGAGCCCAGCGAAGGCATGGTCAAAGTATTCGGACAAGAACCGGGCAGCTTTAAGCGTTC
>CAVPAL010000021.1:0-202308 GCA_963701435.1 uncultured Chloroflexia bacterium
TTGAACTAAGCGCTACGCGCAGGACAGTTGACAAACGCCATCTCTCATAGCCCATTACGCTCAAAAGAAAAACGAGTACTATCTTCAATAGCTTATCAATCCCTCAATAGCTAAAGGAGATAGACTCATGACAATTTTACGACAACGCATGTTGGAAGACATGCAATTGAATGGCCTGGCTGAGAAAACCCAGGAAGCTTACTTACGAGCCGTGCGCCAATTGGCTGCTTATCACGGCAAGCCCCCTGATCAGATCAACGAAGAGGAATTACGCCAGTACTTTATCTACCTCAAGAACGAGAAAAAAGCTTCGCGCAGTGCCTGTACCATCGCCATCTGTGGCATCAAGTTCTTCTATGAAAAAACGCTGCAGCGAGAATGGGTGACGTTCGACCTTGTGCGACCACCAAAAAGCCAAAAGCTGCCCGTAGTTTTAAGCCGTGAGGAAGTGCAACAGGTGTTGGGCAAACTACATCGCTTTCACTACCGCGTTTGCCTGACGACCATTTACAGTTGCGGCTTGCGTTTGGGGGAAGGTGTCCAGTTGCAGATAGTGGATATTGACAGTGGACGTCTGTTGCTGCATGTACGCCAAGGCAAAGGAGCCAAAGATCGTTATGTACCCCTGCCTACGACCACCCTGACCCTCTTACGCCAGCAATGGCGGAGACATCACCACTCACAGTGGCTCTTTCCTTCGCGCCAACAAGCGACGGCTACGCAGGCGATGGATGTTGGCGGTGTACAGCGGGCCTTCAAAGCCGCATTGGCCGATAGCGGCATACAAAAACACGCCACTGTGCATACTTTGCGTCATTCTTATGCGACCCATTTGCTGGAAGAAGGCGTCAATTTGCGCGTTATCCAAAGCTACCTGGGGCACCGCTCTCCTCAAACGACAGCCATTTACACCCATTTGACCCGCAATGCCCAATCCAGGGCCATTGCTGTCATTGAGCAATTAATGGCTGACCTGTCGCCAGAATTGGAGCCAGCGCCATGGTAGAACTGGCTCATATTTTGCGTCAGTATGGCGCGGCTTATCAACAAACGTATCAAGACCAACTACTTCCCAGCCATCGCCGGGCGCTGGATGATATTATCAACTGCCGCACGGAACTGCTTGGCGGACATCTCTATACTTGCCAGGATTGTCACACGACCCAATACAGTTATCATTCCTGCCAGAACCGTCACTGTCCCAAGTGTCAACATCTGGCCGGTCAGGAATGGCTGCTGCACCAGCAGGAACTGCTTTTGCCTGTCCCCTACTTTTTGCTCACCTTTACGCTGCCTGCTGAACTGCGACCGCTTGCTCGGAGCAATCAAAAGCTCATCTACAATCTGCTCTTCCGTGTTGCGGCAGCGGCTACACAGCAGTTGGCTCAGGATCCGCGTTTTGTTGGCGCTCAGATTGGCATGATCGGTGTCCTACATACTTGGGGACGCAATCTGGCTTATCATCCGCATGTTCATTTCCTGGTTCCAGGGGGCGGGATGGATGAAAACGGCCGGTGGCGGTCGACTCGTCACAATTTCCTGGTTCCGGTACGGGCTTTGTCTGTTTTGTTTCGCGCTAAATTCCGCGATGCGCTCAAGCGGACGCCGCTCTTTGACCAGGTTACGACGTCGGTTTGGCAACAATCTTGGGTGGTTCATTGTAAGCCAGTAGGGGATGGTCGGACAGCTTTACGTTATCTGGCTCCCTACATTTTCCGCGTCGCCATCTCCAACCGGCGTATCCTCAAGCTTGCCAATGGCAAGGTTACTTTTCGCTATTTTGCTTCTGAAACCGGTAAGCCACGCACCTGCACGGTGTCGGCATCTGAGTTTATTCGCCGATTCTTGCAGCATGTGTTGCCCAAAGGCTTTGTCAAAGTACGCTATTATGGCTTTTTTTCCCCTGGTCTGCGCTCCCGGTTACAATTGATTCGACAACAGTTGTCGCCTCGTCTGTCAGTGCCGGTCTTGGTTCCGGAAATGGACTGGTCACCACCGCCGACACATTCTGTCTGTTGTCCCAACTGTGGTCTGCCAATGAACCATCGTCGGCGTATCTGGCCTCGTAGTCGTTGGCCACCTTGAGCTTGATGCACTTTCTTTTGTATTCAGCCGACCGATTGGTCGGTATTTCAATCTGTCTGGTAGTTGCACGTTCGCACCTGCCGGTATCTGTTTTTGTTTGATTTCGTGCATTTGGTTGACAGTGATGCTTTTTCTATTGACATGCTTTTTGGCTTGCGGTTATACTGTGCCTGAAATTGGGTCGCATTTTGGGGTTAAGCCAGTCTGGAGCATGCCTTAATCCTCAAAGACTTGTACTGAGCCAAGCCGCAGTTACAAGACCCGCTCTTCCCGGCTTAGTTCAACAACGTTTATGCGGCGGCTGAAGGGCTGGTTTTTGATCGTTGTGTTTGACGCGCCGCATGAAACGCTTATTTCGTTACATTATCTCACGCAAAGCCTTGAAGCAATTTTGGGAACAACATCCTGATAGCCAAAGTTCATTAATTCGTTGGTTTCAAATAATAGAGAAAAACGAGTTCTCTACCTTCAATGACTTGCGACAAACATTTCCTTCTGCTGACATAGTTGGCGAGCTAATTGTGTTTAATATTGGTGGCAATAAATATCGGCTTATTGTTTCTATCCATTTTAATTGGGCAAAAGTCTATATTCGCCATGTGCTTACTCCTTCAGAGTATGACAAAGAGGCATGGAAAAAATGACAATAATGATTCAAGATATTCAAACTCATTGGGCCGCAATCCGCCCGTTTATGACGGTTCGCAACGAACAGGATTATGATCGGCTGGTTGCGCAATTGAATCAGCTTATTGATGAAGTTGGTACTAATGAAAACCATCCGCTGTATGAGTTCCTGGATACGTTAGGAACGATACTTCATGCCTTTGAAGAAAAACATTATCCAATGCCGCAAGCCAGTGGAGCTGAGGTTTTGCATTTCCTAATGGAAGAACACGGGCTACGACAATCAGATTTATCAGAGATAGGATCGCAAGGCGTTGTTTCCGAAATCCTCAACGGAAAAAGAGAGTTAAATGTGCGACAGATTCGAGAACTTGCCGACCGGTTTCAAGTATCACCAGCCGTTTTTATTTAGCCGCTCACAAATAGAATCAGGACTGTTGGCTAACAATGCTTTCACTCTGACCACGAGCACAAGGTTCATTTACGATTTGAGGCTGGTTTGGGCAAATGCCTCCCGCGCATTGAATGACCTCGATTCTGCTCGTGGCAGGTGAAGCGGGCGTTATAGGGCAATGGGTCAAAAGAATTGTAGACACATACTATTCACTGAAAAATCGAGAAGCCTGGAGATATGAAGAACTGGCTCGGCTTGCCGAAGCCCGTACAAGAATTGCAAGGCTGATGCAGAGTGAGCGCGAGCATTATACCAAAAAATAGAAGCAAAATCCCTCGTAAAACGAGCCATACAATTAACCCGTCAACAAGCTTTTATTTATCAATCGAGCGATCCGCAGAAAGTAGAACGAGGCTTAAGAGAATTTGATAGATTGGCTGATACCACCGTTCAACTGGAAGCTGATGGTTTAGCAAGTATGCCAAAAGTTGAAGATTCTCTAATGCGTCCTGTTTCAATGATTCACCGATTGGGATATGAGCAACAGAAAGTAAAATCTGCTGACATGTCTGAACGCACACAGTGAGTAAAGTGGTTTTTGAATTTTGAAGCCGATGAGTTGGGGAAAGAGCTAAAATGTTGCCAGAAAAAACGCAAAATTCCATGAACGAGTACAATCACAGAAACAGCATGTAACCGTTGACAATATTATCTCAAAGGGTTATTGTTTTACTATGATTAGAGTGTTCAGGGATAAAGGGGCAGAAAAGGTTTTTCAATGGTCGTTTCTCCAAAAAATTGCCTCATGACATTCAGCGAGTTGCTGAACGTAAATTGATTTTGCTCCATCGCTCTTTAACCCTGAATGATCTCCGAGTACCGCCTTCAAATCGTTTAGAGGCATTAAAGGGAAATCGAACAGGCCAACACAGCATCCGCATCAACGATCAATGGCGAATTTGTTTTGAATGGCGCGAAGATGGTGTTTATGATGTCGAAATAGTCGATTATCATTGAGGTGTAATTATGAGAGACTATCCTCCTATTCATCCAGGTGAGATTTTGCAAGAAGAATTTCTGGAACCAATGGGCATAAGTCAATATCGCCTTGCCCAAGATATTGGTGTTCCTGCAATGAGAATTAACAAAATTGTTCGCGGTAAGAGGGGTATCAGCGCAGACACAGCACTCCGGCTTGCTCGTTATTTTGGCATGTCAGTTGAGTTTTGGACAGGCATTCAAACACACTATGAGGTTGAAAAAGCAAAAATGACGTTGGGCAATAGATTAGAAGCTGAGGTCAAGGTTTTTGCGTCGGCGTAATGCTTGAAAAAATCTACAGGATGGTGACAAAGCAAGCTAACAAGGCATGAGTGCGCCGCGTCACGGCGTAGTTAATCGTGTACACAGTACATCGTCGGGTACATATCCAGTAACGCCGACGACCCCGACCAACCCACCTGGACTGGGAACAGAAAGGCGGCTAACGACGATTTTGGGTTATTAATAGTGTGGGTAAGTGTGCCTCATGTTTACCTTTGCCAAGATTTGATTTTTTAATGGGAAAACTGCATGCCAAATTCTAACATCAAGAAAACCACGCTCGGTATTCGAGTGATTTTGTATATTGCTAGCATCCTGGTGTTGTCTGTTAGCATCTCACTCTTCTTATTCCCTGAGCAAACAGATATGTATTTTTCATGGACAATAAATCCAGCACTCACCGCCGCCTTGCTTGGAGCAGGGTATTTAACCAGCTTTCTTTTAGAATTCCTATCCGCCCGCGAAAAAGTCTGGGCGCGCGCTCGCCCCGCCGTTCCCGCTGTGTGGGTTTTTACATTTCTGACGTTGATAGTCACTCTTCTTCACCTAGACCGCTTCCATTTCAATAGCCCAGCGCTCATCACAGTCGTCGGGACATGGGCATGGCTAGGCGTGTATATTGGTGTACCAATCGCAATGGGAATTTTGTGGATCCATCAGATGCGCCAGCCAGGCATTGACCCACCCCGTGTTGCTCCTTTGCCTAAATGGTTACTTGTGGTTCTAATTGTTCAAGGCGCGATCATGTTGCTGCTTGGTTTTGTCATGTTATTTTCCCCTGAATTGATTATTCCCATTTGGCCTTGGAACTTATCGCCGCTCACCTGTCGCGCTATCGGGGCATGGGGTGTAGGCATAGGCATCATCGCTCTCCAGGCTGCATGGGAAAACGATTGGCGGCGATTATTTCCTACGATGTTAAGCTATGCACTTTACGGTGCTTTGCAAATAATTAATCTTTTACGTTTCTCCACGCAAATGAATTGGACTTCTTCATCAATCTTCTATACAGTTTTTATGATCAGTATTTTGTTAATGGGTGCATTTGGAGCATGGACAGCGTGGCCTATAAAACAGGTACGTAATAATACAAACTGAACGGGGTAATTTGATCTATCACGCTTATTCTATTGGCGCGTAACCGGTCATTTCAACATAACCACGCGCATTTACCGGCTCGCCGGCAAGCGTTCCGCTGAATTCAACGGCGCCTTCCCAATAAATGGTGGAAACGTTTAATTCCTGATTGGCCATCAACGGCCGTCCCACTAGTTCCAGGTCAATAGCCGGAATGGAAATACGCCAGCCGGCGGGATAGACTCCGTCACTGGTAGGGCTGCGCCACGTGTCGGTCACTTCAATTATCCATTCTGTATTATCAATGGCGGTCAATGTATCATTGGCGGCGATAAACGTGCCGCTGGAAGCGGGTTCCAGGCTGCCGTCCTCGCGCCGAATTTGGAAAAGCATCAGGGCGGCGTCATTGTCAAGCTGTAGGGAGAACCAATCCCAGCCGACTGAACCGGGAGAAAGCGCGCTGGTGGAATATTCATGGTCTTTCCAGGAACGGCCGTTTACCGCTACCACCTCCCCCTGCACAGTCACGTATCCGCTGGTCTCCTGCTGGATCAAGGAATAATAATAGGATGCGTTGCCCGGTTCAGCCCCCTTTTGGCTCAAGCCGCCCTCGCCATGCAGCACAGGCGGGCGCGTTTGCGTCAAAACCAGGTCAAGCGCGACCTCTTCCGTTTGGGCCTTAAGCTGCACCGCGCCGGGCGCGCTTTCCGTCACCGACCAATCTTCCAGCCAGACGCGATACGGTTCCGCCTGCGCGCCGGCCAGGCCTGCTGCGCCGCGGCTGAAGCGTTCTGTCGCATAAAATTGATCGTTGGCCATATCGCTGAGGGTGAAATGCGCCAGGTACACCTGGTTACTGCGCCACTTCGATTCGTCCACAGACAGCGACGCCGCTTCTTCCGGCGTTAGAGCGCGTCGAAAGATGGTAAATTGGTAGCCAAAGGAACGGCCGTTTTCCGATTCCAAATTTCCGGTATAGTACCACCACTCAGTCTGGTAATCGTTGTGAGGACCGAGGTCACGCGGAAATTCAACCGCATTGGGCTGCGTTGCGCGTGCAAAACCATACGCCGCGCCGTCATCAACCAGCAAAGATTCCAGGGCGGCATTGGTCGTTGGCGGCGGCGTAGAGAAACGGCCGTAAAACAACAGCGCGCCGACAATAACAGCGGCAAATAATATCAAGCTCAACCGTTTCATCATAATTCCATAACCTTTGCGAATAAAGCGCTAGGAAAATATATAACAAAAAAACCCGGCTGAGCCAGGTTCCCTTCATGCGGTATTCATTTGGATTGAGAGTGGATTAGATATTAGTTGCCGGCTGAGGCGGCAGCGCCGTTGACGACAATCGTGGATGTAGTCAACAACTCTTCATTTACCCAAACCTCTAAGGAGTATTGTCCGGCTGAAAATCCTTCCTCAGGACCTAAATAAATATAACCGGGGCCATCTTCGCCATACGCCCATAACTCATTACCGCCGTCGATAACATCCCCATTATGACGCCAGACCCAGGCCCACTCCATGCCGTCACGCATACCATCATAAGCAAAGGTGGCATAAATGGTGTAAAAACCTTCTGCAAAAATATTGCGCGGATTAATCGCTTCAAAGTTTTCCGAAACATCGGTCGAAAAACTTAGCGCGCTCAGGTCAGTTTTTTCCGTGAGATCGGCGGATGGTTCAAACTGATTATATTTTGTGGGTAGTTCTGGTTTAACAGGCGTAAAAGCATCGGTCACATTTATGAACTGGGTTGGGCCTTCTGCCGCGGATAGTTCGGCAGCGTCCACTGCCGTGACAGGCTCGATAACAGGCGATTCTTGCAACAATGCTCGAATATCTTCTTTGACCGGTTTTGAATTGGTCAGAATTGCTACGCGCGGCGTTATATCAACCGGCTCTTGCCAGGCATACGCAGCGACGCCTAATGCAATTACAAAGAGAACTATGCTGGTGGAGAAGTAGGTCTGGAGGCGTTTACCGGCTTGAAGACGCTGGAAGAAATAGGGAGAACGCTTCATCTCACGCCAGTTCTTCAGCGCTGCAAACAGCACTAAAAAACTGAGTAAAAGAAGCGTGCCCAATAACCAGGGAGTTATTGTTCCCGAAAATGCAGCTATTATTTCCAAATTCATCCTCTTCCCGAATTCCAAGACATTATAAAAAAAACACCATTCTTTATCAAGTAATTGAACGGTTTACAGGGCAAAGTTATGAAAATGTCACTAAAATGACGCTTAACCGCCCTAAATTGTCCGTTTGGGAAGCTAATCTCCTAAAAAATTAAGTCAGGCGCAGGGCCTGATAACGTTCCCTACTATACACAGAACTGTTTGTTTGTCTAGTTGTGACGCCTATAAAATGAATCGCGAATGAGTATTTTAGTGAAAAATCGAACAAAACGACCCTTTTTCAAACCAGGCGACGGTGCTTTTGCTGTTTTTTTGTGGAATTGAATCAAACGCCGGCAGCGCCTTGTTGTCAACCAGGCGTAAAGGTTTAAAATTGATGATCATGATACACGTTCGTGGGTTGGTCAAAAATTATGGGTTAAACACAGCGCTGCGCGGCGTTCATTTGAATGTGTCTGCGGGCGAATTTGTCACGCTGGTCGGCCCCAATGGCGCCGGGAAAAGCACCCTGCTGCGTATTATCGCCACGCTGCTTAAGCCAACTGAAGGGGAAGTGAGCGTTGGTGGGTGGTCATTTCCCCAATATGCTGCGCGCGTGCGCCAGCACATTGGACTGGTCTCACACCAGGCGTTGTTGTATCAAGATTTGACGGCCGCAGAGAATCTCTCTTTTTTCGCGCGCCTATATCAATTGGAAGATGCTGAACAAGAGGTAGACGCGGCATTAAAAAGAGTAGGGCTTTACGCGCGCCAGCGGGATCCGGTGAGCAGTTTTTCGCGCGGGATGGTACAGCGCTTAACAATCGCACGGGCAACCTTGCACAAACCGGATGTGCTGCTGCTGGATGAACCTTATACAGGCCTTGATCATGAAGCGTCCGAATTATTGGATCGTTTATTACAGCAAGAATCCGAAAACGGCCGTACCATTCTCATGATCACCCACGATCTAACGCATGGACTTGAACAATGTGACCGCGTGTCCATTTTGGATCGGGGCCGCATCGTCACAGAGGTAGACAGCAGCATGGTTACACCGGCCGAATTTCTGGAATTGTATGCCGCCTATACCCGGCGCTCAACGAGCGCAGTTTCAACGGATCAGGTAAATACATGAGTGCAGCAGTCAAAGAGCAAAGTCGTACAGGTCAGCCAACGGGTTCCATGTTAACGGCCGTTGCCAGCATAGTCTGGAAAGATTTACGCCTCGAACGGCGCACGCGCCAAACAGTCAGCATTATGGTGATGTTTTCCATTGTAACCGTCATCATGTTTAACTTTGCGCTGGAAACCAATCTGGGCGCAGCGCGAGACGTCGCCACAGGTCTCCTATGGGCCACAATTTTACTCGCCGGCACGTTGGGCCTCAATCGATCCCTCTCTATCGAACGTGAAAACCAGGCATTTGACGCCCTCTTGATTGCCCCCATAGAGCGCAATGCCATATATATAGGAAAGGTTATCAGCATTACCTTCTTTACCCTGCTGCTAGAAGCGATCATGATCATCATGTTTATCGTCTTCTTTAACAAACCTTTCTGGCGGCCCCAGGTGCTGCTCATATTATTTCTGGGCACAATTGGTTATATCGCCGTTGGCGTTTTAATTACCTCAATGACAATCCAGACCCGCTCGCGTGATGTGCTGCTGCCGGTTTTGCTGCTGCCGCTGTCCTTGCCGCTCGTGCTGCCGGCCGCCATGGCCACATCAGCCTTTATGTTTCCGGAGCTGCCACCCTGGAGCGAAGTACAAAGCGCTGTGTATCTTGTCATCGTTTATGATCTTATTATGGTAGCCGTTGGACTTCTGACCTATCATTATGTAGTAGAATCGTAAATGTTCAGACTTCACGGCGGTTCTAATGTGGTTGGCATTGGTGAAGCTTCCGGGAAGATATTTTTGAAGGAGAAAGCATTTGAAATACGCTCGAATTAATCGCACCGTTCGAATTCTCAATATTGTGGCATTTATCGCCTTGCTGATTGCCCTCTTTACCATATTTTTCTATGCCCCGGTTGAAGCGACCATGGGCAATGTTCAGCGCATTTTTTATTTTCATGTCGGCTCAGCCTGGGTCGGCGCGGTGGCATTTTTTGTCGCTCTGGTTGGCGGTATCATGTTCCTGCGTAAACCGGCCCAAAAATGGGACACGCTGGCGGTGGCTTCGGTTGAAATCGGTCTGGTCTTTTTAAGCATGGCGATTGTTTCCGGTTCCGTGTGGGGCAAACCGGCCTGGAACACCTGGTGGTTGTGGAGTCCCCGTCTGACAGGCGTCACGATTGCCTGGCTGACCTACGCAGCTTATTTTATGCTGCGCGGCGCTATTGATGATGAAGAAAAACGCGGGCGTTTTGCGGCAATTTACGTGATTGTCTCTTTTCTGACCGTGATTTTGACCTATGTCAGCATTCGTGTTCTGCGCGATATTCACCCGGTCGTATTTGGCGGCGCCATTGATTCTGCGCAAGGAGCCTCAGAGGGTTTGCAAGAGTTCTCCGGGGTTGATTCTTTGAAAATGGTGCTTACCTTAAACGTTTCTGTGGTGACATTTTCCTTGATTTTTGCAGCCTGGGTCGCCAACCGCATCCGGCTGCAATGGCTGCTGGATGACGCCAACCAGTTGAAAAGGCGCGTTTCAGCGCGTTTACAGGGAGATGTTTCATGAATGCATTTGTAATTTTGACTGCTGCGCTGCAAACCGGCATGAACGCAAATCAGTTCAATGGCTATCTAATTCTGGCATATGTTGTTATGTGGTTAATTGTAACTGTCTATATTGTGAGTCTTGCGCTGCGCCAGCGCAATATTGAACAGGATATTGAGTTGATGGAGAAAATCTTACAAGAGGATGAAGAAACGGCCGTTTAACGGGCTCTTCACCTTTTTGTAAGCATTTTGTGGCAAAGTGTGTAAACCTTACCGGCGAGACGCACAAATGGCTGAGAAAAACATCAAATCAGTAAGATCAAAGTCAAAAGCGTTGTCAGCTAAAGTAAGCGCCTAAAGATTTTTAGCTGGAGATGAGCTTATGTCAGAGTTAAAAGCACCGTCATCAACACGTTCTCAATCCGTAGTACGGATGATTGTCATTGGATTGGCCATCCTCATTGTCGGATTTGTGGTTATTGGAACATTTACCCAGTCAGGCTCTGAACCAACCGGTTTTGGGTTGCAGAAACAACCATTTTTTGTATTGGCTATTCTTGCCTTTGCCGGGGGCTTGTTAAGTTTCATGTCGCCCTGCACCCTGCCGATTTTGCCCGCTTATTTTGCCTTTGCTTTTC
Source organism: uncultured Chloroflexia bacterium (assembly GCA_963701435.1). GTDB lineage: Bacteria > Chloroflexota > Anaerolineae > Promineifilales > Promineifilaceae > JAACFF01. The sequence continues at coordinate 10,929 of CAVPAL010000021.1, forward strand.
AAAGCGGACGCCGCCAAATACTGGCTAACACGATGATCTTTATGCTGGGATTGGCGTCCATGTTTGCTTTGTTAGGCGCCAGCGCTTCAGCACTGGGACGCCTGCTGCTGCAAAATCAACAGTTAATTTTGTTGTTTGGCGGCTCGTTGATTTTAGTTTTTGGCGTGATGAGCCTGCTGGGCAAAGGCTTTACCGGCATGGCTCAGGGAAATGAAGCCAACGTTGACCGCCGCTCATTGTGGGGTTCATTTATGTTTGGCCTGACTTTTGCTGTTGGTTGGTCAAGCTGTGTGGGGCCGATTTTGGGCGCCGTCTTGACCTTAGCCGCACAAACGGCATCCGTTGGGCAAGGCACCATGCTGCTGTTTATCTATGCCCTGGGATTGGGTTTGCCGCTGATTATTGTGTCTACATTTTTTGGACGCGCCAGCCGCGACAGTCTTGTGTGGCGCATCATGCGGGGCAAAGGTGTGAATATAAATGTTCACACGCTCATAATCGCTGGAATTTGGGCGCTGACAATCTGGCGTATCCTTGTAGCAGTCGGAGTTTATGCCTTCCGCGATTTTACCTTTTTTGCAGGCCAGGAGTTCACACCCTTCCATGAGGCAGGTCTTTTACTGATTGCGCTGGCCGGCGCTACGCTGTGGGTCTTCACGATGCCGGGCGATCATCGCACGACCTTACATTTACACACGACCCAAACGATTAGCGGCGCGCTATTTATCTTAATGGGACTGCTGCTGTTGAGCAGCCGTTTAGCGAGCTTTAATTCACTCGTTCCGCCTGATTTAGCTATCTGGTTTGCGGACATTGAAGACACGGTCGTGTCATTTTTCAGTTAGCGAAAATGTGATTCCTCGCCATAAATCCTTTGGTCAAAACAGTAACGCGGATGAACATATAGGGTAAACGGAGTTTCATGGAGAAAAGGAGAATTTGTTCGTCATTTTTTATATTATGAGTGAACCAACAGAATCAAAAGAAAACGGCCGTAATCTCCTCCTCTTCATTGGAGGATTGTTTGTTTTAGGCCTTGCGCTGGCGCTTTTATTATTTGGCGGTAATTTATTTGCGCCCAAATCAGATTCAAACATAGAATTTCAGCAGGTACCATCCCTGTCAGATGCAGATATTCCTATCCCAAACAGCGGCGCGCCCCTGAACATTGGCGACATGGCGCATGCCTTTACGCTTTCCGACCTGGAAGGCAACGAAGTTGCTCTGAGTGATTTCCAGGGTAGACCGGTGCTGATTAACTTCTGGGCAACCTGGTGCGCGCCGTGCCGGCTGGAAATGCCCGAGATCCAAAAGGCTTTTGAAACTCACCAGGACGCCGGTCTGGCCGTATTGGCGCTCAATTACGATGAACAAGCCGACGATGTGGGTAAGTTTTTTTATGATGAATTGGGGTTGACTTTTACGCCCTTGTTGGATGAAGGCGCACAGGTAGCAGAAGCGTACGGAGCGGTCGGTTTGCCGGCGACATTTTTTATTGATCCGGAGGGCGTCGTTTCTAATATTCACCGCGGCATTTTGACGGAAGCCCAAATTGACGCTTATTTATCCGAGATGATGCAAGCATATGACCAATAAACAACCGGCTTCCCAGCAACCCAGTCGTTTTACCATTCGGGTTGATAAAATGGTGTACTGGATCAGCCGGCATTGGCTGGCATTGTTAAACACAATCGTTGCTATTTATGTGGGTTTGCCAATTCTGGCGCCCATCCTGATGAATGCAGGCGTCACCGCGCCGGCGCAGTGGATTTACACCGCTTACAGCCCCTTTTGCCATCAAATGGCGTCACGTTCCTTTTTTCTGTTTGGCGATCAGGTCGCTTACCCGCGCGAACTGGCGGGCACGGAGCTTGCGCCGATAGAAGCGTATATGGCCGGTATTGCAGAATTTGCCGGTGCCTCTCCCGATCCGGCGCAGTGGGTCACGTTTTTGCTGCCGGCGCGCCGTTTTATCGGTAATGCAACCATGGGCTATAAGCTTGCTTTGTGCGAGCGTGATATAGGGATTTATGGGTTTGTGTTGATCGCTGGCCTGCTGTATGGTTTGCTGCGCCGCTTTCGCACAATCAAACCGCTGCCGCTATGGGCGTTTCTCATATTTGGTCTGGGACCGATTGCGCTGGATGGGTTTAGTCAACTGCTTGGTCAATATGGGACAGCTTTGCCGGGGTTGGGTTTTATTAACACGGTATTCCCGCTGCGGGAAAGCACGCCCTTTTTACGGACGCTGACCGGTGCGCTGTTTGGATTTATGCTTGTTTGGCTAACCTATCCACATATTGATAAGGGGATGCAGGGCACCGAGCGCGATCTGGGCAGCAAACTGCGCAGCCTGGGTGAAATCCATTAATATTATTAGTAGTGCGACAGACAAATTTTGACGCGTTTTGCGTCAAGATTAGTTAGTATTACAATGAGACTTCGAAGTGAATCCTCCCGGAGGCTCAACATTGAGGCAAAGGTGGTCGCTAAATAGGTTGATTTTAGCTGCTTGATTAGCCTCCGGGAGGTTGTCGTCAGTAACATTATGTCAAAATCTCGTTGTAGTATTAGGTAATTGGCAGAAAGTAATCAAAAATAAAGGTCATGGGAAATCTGCCAATTCCTCGAGGAAACCGCAGTTCAAGTCCTTTGGGGTTTTCGAATAGTTTTTGCGGTTTACCTATAAGCGCCCAAAATGATTGTGGCATTGTGGCCGCCAAGACCAAAACCATTGGACATGGTAGTTTTTACAACGGCGGTCCGCGCTGAATTGGGCACATAATCAAGATCGCAGTCGGGATCGGCCGTTTCCAAATTAATTGTGGGGGGAATCACGCCAGAATTGATACATTTGAGACACAAGATCGCTTCCAGGGCGCCTGTTCCGCCCAACATATGCCCGTGCATTGATTTTGTTGAGCTGGCCGGCGTCTGATAGGCATATTCACCAAAAACGGTTTTGATAGCGGCCGTTTCTGCGGCGTCATTTAACGGCGTGCTGGTTCCATGCGCATTGATGTAATCAATATCACGCGCATTGAGTTCGGCGTCATCCAGGGCGGCTTGCATTGCCTTTGCTGCGCCGGAACCATTGATTAACGGTTGTGAAATATGATAGGCGTCTGCGCTGGTGCCATATCCCAGCACCTCGCCATAAATCGACGCATTTCGCGCCAGTGCATGACCCATTCCTTCAAGCACCAAAATAGCTGCGCCCTCACTCGTGACAAACCCATCCCGGTTCCGGTCGAATGGACGTGAAGCGCGTTCCGGTTCTGAGTTGAAGGTGGAAAGCGCGCCCATCACGCTGAATCCGGCGATACCTAACGGCAAAATACATGCTTCGGAGCCTCCCGCAAACATAATGTCAGCTGCGCCGCGCTGAATTGTGACCGCCGCTTCTCCGATGGCATTGTTCCCGGTTGCACAGGCTGTCGCCACCGACATATTCGGGCCACATAAACCATATGCAATAGAAACGGCCGCTGCCGGTGTGTCAGCCAGCATCATCGGAACAAAAAATGGGCTTAGCCGATTAGGCCCGCGCGCGTTCAGTGCGTTGACATTATCAACAATTGGGTCCAGGCTGCCCATCCCGCTGCCAATGATCACACCAATGCGGTCTCGATTTTGAGCGTTGATGTTGATTTGTGCATCGGTCATAGCCTGCTGTGCAGCTGCAAGTGCAAGTTGCGTCACGCGGGAAAGACGGCGCGCCTCTTTGCGCCCAAAAAAGGCTTCCGGATCGAAATCTTTGACTTCACCGGCAATTTGAGTTTTATACTCGCTGGCGTCAAATTGGGTGATAAGGCCAATGCCGCTGACCCCATTAACACAATTTTCCCAGGTTCGGGCTACGTCATTGCCAAGTGGATTGTAGGTTCCCAGGCCAGTAATGACCACACGGTGTTTCATTTGCATGGTTGCCTCCAAGGTTTATTTTATGATCTGAGGACAAGACTGCCTTCACCTATAACCCACACCTCATAGAAAAGATGCGATTACCAGCTTTCAAGCTGCCATTGTACAATTTATGTATGGTGGTTTGGATTGTGTTTGTCATTCTGGCTGTGATTGTGCTGGCGACCCTGATGTATTGGCTGCTGGTGATCACAGAAGGCGTTTATTTGGGGCGGCGTGTCGTTGTGTGGATGTATGATTTAACAGCGCATAAATATGACGGCATCAAGCAGTTTGAAGCCAGTGCAGAACAATTTTTTGTGGTACGGCCGCTTCTGCAAACGCTCACTACCCATCCAGCGCCGCGCATTTTAGATGTGGCAACCGGAACAGGTCGTCTGCCGCTGCATGTTCTCAACGATCCACTGTTTCATGGGCGCGTTTATGGCTTGGATGCAGCCGAAAAAATGCTCACGATTGCGGTAGAAAAATGTCGGCCGTTTCGCCAGCGCGCGGCATTTATTCAGGGGACGGCCGACCAACTGCCTTTTCCCCAGGGATTTTTCCAGGCTGTCACCAGTCTGGAAGCGCTGGAGTTCCTCCCCGATGATACGGCTGCGCTGCGTGAAATGATACGCGTCTTGCAGCCTGGCGGTACTTTATTGGTGACCCGTCGTCGTGGTTGGGAAGCGCGTACCTTTCTTGGCAAATATCGCGCACAGGATGAATTTGAGGCGCTGCTACACAGTCTGGGTGCAGTCAACGCCTCAACCCAACTTTGGCAAGTTGACTACGATCTCGTTTTTGCCCAAAAGCCAAGAGATTTGCTTATGGATTAAGTGATATACGCGTCGGGGTGGCGGCTGGCGGCCCGGATGGTGTTGGCGTCGTCGTTGCAGCTACCGTTGCTGTAGCCGGCGGCTGTGTCGCGGCAGGCGGCGGTTGGGTTGGGAGTTGAATGGCTGCTTTGGTAGCGGTCGCCGTTTGCGTCGCCGTGCCGGTGGCTGTGGGGGTCTGGGTTGCCGTTGCCGTGGCGGTGTTAGTTGGCGTGGCTGTTTGGGTTGCTGTGGCGGTGGGCGTTAATGTTGCTGTTGTGGTTTGGCTAACAACGGCCGTTTCTGCAATGGCTGTTTCTGTTTGTGTTGGTTTTGATGTGGGCGTCAATGTCTGCGTGGAAGCAGCGACGGCCGTCGCCGTATTGGTTGCATCCGTCGTTGCTGAGGGTGAGGCAGTCGAACCCGCTATACCGATTCCTGCACCGCCGGACGCGGATGTAACGGAGGGCGGCGGCGCCAGCGTTTGGGTTGGCGGAATCCTTTCTGCCGGTGCGGTCTGTGCAAAAGCAGACGAGCTGCGTTCCTGGTTCAACAGCCAAAAACCGCCAAAAATCAACACCAGAACAGCTAGTATGGCTGCTAATAGCCATAGTCCGCGCATTGATGGGCCGGAAGCGGCTTTTGAAGAAACCCAAAAACCTTTGTTCAGCGTCAGTTTGGGCGCTGGGTTTCCTGCGAGGCGTTCGAGAAAAACGGGACACTTTTCATGAGTAGTAGACAGACAAAATTCTTGCTGGTAATTGGCGTCAAGGAGGGCAGGTTCTCGCGTCGCATGGCAGGTACCGCGCAGTGATGGATATAACATACGCGTATTGGGATCGTCTGATAAACCCAAATAAGGGCAGCTCTTTTTCTCCCCCAATTGGCCCTCGGATTGCATTTTCGCATTCATAAATAAAAACAACCTTTACAATATTACTTTTTTACGGGACTTTGTAGTCAACGTGAAATCCAGTACAAAACCAATACAATTCTAGCCCCATCATTATTAAAGTAAACGCTTTCAAGCCCAATTACGAGCGAAAGAAGCGTGAAAAACCGTAAAAACAATGGGCAAATTGTAATAATCGAGATTACCCCTGATACAGCATTGACGAAACGGCCGTTTCCAGGTTTAATTTTTCTAGTCAAAACCCACAGCACCATTCACAAGGAGAGCGCACGATGATTGACGCAAATGGCAAATTTTATTTAGGACGCACATTCAATACAGAAACTCGTAAAACCACAGATGAAGCCCTGTTCTATGATCCTGACGATCTCACAACCCATGCAGTCGTTGTGGGGATGACAGGCTCCGGGAAAACGGGCCTGTGCATTGACCTGCTTGAAGAAGCCGCCCTCAATGACGTGCCGGCCCTGATGGTCGATCCCAAAGGGGACATTACAAACACCCTGCTGCACTTCCCCGATCTGCTGCCGGAAGATTTTGCTCCCTGGGTCAATGCAGACGAGGCCCGGCGTGAGAACAAAAGCATTGAGGAAGCCTCCAGCGCAACGGCCGATTTGTGGCGCAATGGTCTGGCAAGTTGGGACATTGAGCCGGAGCGAATCCAGGCGCTCAAGGAAAGCGCGCGTTTTGCCATTTATACACCCGGTTCCGACGCAGGCTATCCGCTCAGCATCCTGGCCTCTTTGGCTGCGCCCAAAATCTCCTGGGAAACCAACAAAGAGTTGCTGCGCGAACAAATTTCAGGCACGGTAACAGCGCTGCTAGGGCTGCTGGGCATGAAAGACGTCGATCCGGTACGTACACGCGAACATATTTTGCTGGCCAATATTTTCGAATCGGCGTGGAGCCAGGGCAAAGACCTGAATCTGGGCGAATTGATTATGCAAGTGCAGTCGCCCCCTTTCGAGAAACTCGGCTTTTTTGAGGTCAACACCTTCTTTCCGGAAAAAGATCGGTTTGAATTGGCAATGATGCTTAACAATATACTCGCTTCGCCCGCATTTCAAGCCTGGATTGAGGGCGAGCCGCTTGATGTTGAAAAACTGCTTTATAGCGCCGACGGCCGTATCCGCCACACCATTTTCTACATTGCGCATCTAAGCGAAGCGGAACGCATGTTTTTTGTAACGCTGTTGTACAGCGCCGTTGAAACCTGGATGCGCGCTCAAAGCGGCACAACTTCGCTGCGCGCGCTGATCTATTTTGATGAAATTTTCGGTTATTTACCCCCGGTCGGCAATCCACCGTCCAAAGAACCCATTCTGCGCATGCTCAAACAGGCGCGCGCCTTTGGCGTGGGGCAGGTGTTGGCGACGCAAAATCCGGTCGATGTCGATTACAAGGCGCTTTCTAACGCCGGCACCTGGTTTATCGGCAAACTGGGCACCGAACAAGATAAAGAACGGCTGTTAGATGGCCTATCCAGCGCGGCCGGCGGCGCGCTGGATAAACGCGAATATGCCGATATGATTTCATCTTTAGGCAAGCGGGTTTTCCTGCTGCGTAATGTGCATGAGAAACATCCTGTACTTTTTCAGACGCGTTGGGCTATGAATTATCTGGCGGGACCGGTGACGCGCCTGCAAATTCCGGATTTGAATGCATTGGGCGGCGCGCCGGAAACGGCCGTTACCCCTTCTACAGCAACCGGCTTTGCTTCTGCGCCAACCGTGGCCGCCGCTGCGCCTGCGCCTGCGGCCACGCCGGAGCCGGAATTGGCAATGCCAGGCTCCACAACGCGTCCGGCGGTGTCTGGGGGCATGGGCGAATTTTTTCTACCCAATAATTTGACGTTGTCCGCGGCGGTGAAACGTGACGGCCGTTCTCTGCCGGTAGGCGCGCAAAGCGCAGGCATTCTTTACCGGCCGCTGCTGTTGGCGCAGGCCGACGTCCGTTTTACCAATCGTAAATATAATCTTGATGTTGATTTGCCGGTCACGGCCCTGGTGGAAGAACCAGATCGGCGCGGCGCCGTGCGTTGGGAAGAGGTTCGTAGTGAAACGGCCGTTGACGCGCGTAACTTAGATCGCCGGCCGCTGGCTGATGCGCGTTTTGTTCTACTAGAAGCGCCGCTTTCCGACAGCAAGGTTATGCGCTCCATACAGGCTGATTTCGTCGATTGGATTTACCGGGACATTACAGTCAAGGTACGCGCCAATGAAACCTTGAAAGTGTATGCCGGTCCCGATGTAGACGCGGATACCTTCAAGAAACAATGTCTGGAAGCTGCAGAAGACCTGCAAGAAGTTGAGGTTGATAAGCTGGAGGCAAGTTACGCGCGCAAAATCGCCGGCCTGCAAAAGAAACTCGACCGCGAAGAACGGGAGCTGCGCGAAGATGAAGCAGAACATTCGCGACGCAAGCAGCAAGAATTAACCAGCTACGCCGAAACGGTCTTCAGCCTCTTCTCGCGGCGCAAGCGCAGCCTTTCTTCCTCTCTGAGCAAGCGCAGCATGACAGCGCGAGCCAAAGAGGATATAGATGAATCGGTCGAAGAAATTGCCAAGCTCAAGGCTGAAGTTGCTGAACTTGAGGAAGAACTGGAAACGGCGTTGGATGAAATCGAAGAAAAGTGGACGGCCGTTGCTGAAGACGTCAGTGAAATCGCCGTATCTCCCTACAAAAAGGATATAGACGTGCAAATGTTTGGCGTCGGCTGGCAGCCATATCATTTGGTGCTGGATCAAGAGCGTTTTGTTGAGTTATCCGGTTTTGGACATTGATGTGGTTTAGACGCCGGTTACACCTGATTCTCCTCGCTTGCTGCCTGGTTTTGAGTGGCTGTGTGAATGCCGACATGCTGCGCGAGACAACCGGGCAGGTGATTGAGATTTGGGCAACGGTTGAAGTTTTGGCGACGGCCGTTGCCGCATACCCCGGAGTAGAACCGGTTCCGCCCACGCCCACACCGCATCCGGCTCCATCGGATACGCCTGGGGTCACAGTAACGGCCGTTGCCGCCGCCGCCATAACGCCCTTACCAACCTCAACTCTACCACCTCAGCCCTGGTATCAAATCTATTTTACGACTCCGGAATGCCCGCCCGTAGAAGAACGTGCCGGCGGGTTAGATGAACGCTTAGCAGTTGAAATCGCTGCCGCAGTGGAGCAGGTTGATATTGCAGCCTTCGATCTCGATTCGGAACCCATTGTCAACGCCTTGATTGATCTGGAAAAACGAGACATACCGGTGCGGGTTGTTACCGATACATCCTATGCCGATCAAAGTTCAATTCGGCGCTTACGGCGCAATGGCATCAGCGTTGTGGAAGATGAACGACGCGCCTTAATGCATAACAAGTTTGTCGTGATAGACGGCCGTATCGTTTGGACCGGCTCTATGAACTTCACCAGCAACGGGGTTTATTGTAACAACAACAATCTGGTAAGATTTGAATCACCCGAACTCGCCCAAAATTACGTCGTCGAAATGGATGAAATGTATGTGGAGCGCAGTTTCGGGCCGGAATCCGCCGAAAACACGCCCAATACCCAATTAACCATTGACGGCGTTCGAGTAGAAAACTACTTTGCGCCCGAGACCGAGTTGTCTCCGTTGACAGCGCGTACCGTCGCGCGCGCGCAGGAAGAGATTCTGTTTCTCGCATTTTCTTTTACGGATAATATCATCGGCGAGGCGCTGTTAGGGCGCGCCGATGCGGGCGTGCCGGTGCGCGGCGTCTTTGAAACCACAGGCGCCGATACCGTTTACAGTTTTTACCCATATATCGAAGCCGCCGAACTTCCCAATGTCGATGTGCGTCTGGATGGCAACTCACGCCTGATGCACCACAAACTTTTTATCATTGATCGAGAAACCGTCTTGTTAGGCTCTTTTAACTTTACCGACAGCGCTAACCGCAAAAATGATGAGAACATTGTTATTATTCATGATCCGGAATTTGCCGCCGCTTTTGTCGAAGAATTTGAGCGCATCTGGCAAGAAGCAGACCCGGAATCTTGAAAGTTAAACAATTTGTAATCTGACCCACAACCCAAACGTCATTTTCTGCATACACTTGCCTGAATTCAGCATGAGCCTTTTCGCGATGAGTTTACGCGCTGGCTATAATGCCGGGATTGATTTTTAACGGATTTTTTAATTATGCAGGCATTTGTACCTCAGCAGCAATCACATAAACACATTAGTCTAAGCCGTAAGATCGGTTATTTATTGCTGCCGCCATTGGTTACATTGGCCGTTTTGGCGCTGCTTTTAGTATTTATCGTATCCCGTTATCAGCAGGCTCACGCAGGCAAGATTTACAGCGGCGTCTCGGTCGGCAGCGTGGATCTAAGTCAGATGACGCCGCGAGAGGCGGAAGAAGCGCTGGCCGGCGCATTTCCGTATACGCAGGAAGGCTCGCTTACCCTATCTGATACCAATGACGGAACAGAATGGGTGTTTTCGCCGGCGGAACTGGGCCTGACGGTTGAAGTGGAAGAGAGCGTCCAAGACGCGCTGGCCATTGGGCACAGCGGCGCGCCGCCGGCGCGTTTGCAAGAGATTTTCAGCAGTTGGTATATCGGCCGTTCCCTGGAACCTGCAGTAATCCTGGATGAGGGACAATACGAAGCCACGCTGCGGCAACTGGCGGTGGAAATCAACCAGCCGGCGGCCGACCCAAAATTGACTTATACGGACGGCAAGGCCGCCTTCCTGCCAGGCCAGCCGGGGCGAGAACTGGACACGGCCGATTTACACGCGCGTTTGTTTCCCCTTTTGACCAACTTCCAAAATGGACAGATTGAACTGCTTATTCATGAAACGGAACCGCTGTTGTTTGACGATACGGCCGTTACGCAGGAAATCCAAAGAATTTTAGCTGGCCCCGTGCGATTTTACCTGGCTGAGCCGCTGGATGAAGATGATTTAGCGGCCGTTACCCTATCACAGGAAGAACTCGCCGGCTGGCTGCGCGTCGATAATGCGCCAAACGGTGATGGCGTCGTTGAACAGACGGTGATCGTGGATGAGAATGCGGTCCGCCATTGGCTGCGCCAGTTTGAGGCTGAAGTTTACCGCGAGCCGGTGAATGCCCGTTTTTACTTTGACGATGATACTGAAGAATTGGTGCTTGTGGCGCCGCACGTAAACGGCCGTTCGCTTGACATCGAGGCCACCCTGCAGCAGTTCCTGGAACAGGTCAAAACACCCAACCGCGCGGTTCCCTTTGTGCTGCAAGAAATAACGCCCACGGTCAACGCCGGCTCGACCGCATCAGAACTTGGTATTACTGAATTGATAACCTCAACCACAACCTGGTTTTACGGCTCAACCGATGCGCGCAAGCATAATATCGCGCGCTCCGCCGCCAACTTTTTTGGCATCGTCGTCGCTCCCGGCGAGGAATTTTCTTTCAATAACTATCTGGGCAGCATTAGTGAAGCCGATGGATATGAAGAAGGGCTGATTATTGTAGGCGGCCGTACTATCAAAGGCATAGGCGGCGGCGTTTGCCAGGTCAGCACAACCCTTTACCAGGCAGCTTTTCTGGGCGGTTACCCTATCACAGAACGCTGGGCGCATGGTTATATGCTCGGCTATTACAATGATGGTCAGGGGCCGGGCATGGATGCAACCGTCTTCTCGCCCATTGTGGATACAAAATTCATCAACAACACGCCCTATCATTTGCTCATTGAGAATTATTACAATGAAGAATTTGAAGCGTTGACCTTCAAATTTTACAGCACCGGCATTGGGCGCGAAGTTATCAAAACCGAACCTGTTTTCTTAAACGAAAAACCGGCGCCCACAGAAGATATCTGGGAATACGATCCCGATTTGGAACCGGGCACAGTCGTGCAAATCGATTGGGCCACAATCGGCGCAGACGTTTTTGTCGATCGTCAGGTGTTTAATGCCGATGGCGAATTGATTATCGACGAAACAGTTGTCAGTAATTACATTCCCTATCCCAATGTTTTCCACTACGGTCCCGGGGTCGAACCTTACGATTACTCCCTTGTCCCCGATGAGGGCTGAGAACCAGACGGCATTGCAAAGTCCCAAAACTTTGCAGCAATCCGCTATTTTGCTTTTTTAAACGTATACAAAAGTCCGGGAAATTTGCGTACTCCTTTCTACCCCCTTATGTTTAAAAGAAAAGCCCCAATTTTTTGACAAATTAGAACATTTGTGCTAATATAATAAGCGACATACGAACCCTCTTCCCTCCTTCCAACCCTCTTCTTGTGAAGCGGGTAGGTGCGACCCTTACCCGCTTCACATCCTCCTTTTAGTTGGGCGGCAGGCAAGAAAGGTGCGTTGTCAAAAAATTTTCGGGAGTACTGCAACATTCGGAGGCTGGTTTTCTACATAGTACGCGCAGCATAAGATGTCCGATATGACGGCAAAGTGAGGCTGATATGGTACAAAATAATCATATAGGGAAAAGCAGCCCGCACGCTAATTCAGCTGCCGATCGTCTTGGCAACCTGTTTACCGGCATCGCTTTTCCACGCAAAATTGTTATTGGTTTAATTCTGATTGTGGCTCTGTTTGCGTTCGAGGCGTTCAACTTCGACACAACGCGCTTTGCCCTGGAAAGTCTGTTGGGGGATGTTGAGTTTGCCGGGATCACGTGGGCCATGATTCTGGCGATTGCATTTTGCGCCATTGATTTTGCCGGACTGGCGCGCATTTTCACCCCGGAACAAGGACGCGACGAACCTAAATTTGTCTGGTACTTGATGGGCGCCTGGCTTTTGGGCGCGACAATGAATGCGTTGATGACCTGGTGGGCGGTTAACTTGACGCTGCTCTCTCATGATTTTGGCAATGAGGTGTTAAGCCGCGCTCAATTATTAAAGATAGTCCCGCTTTTTGTGGCTATCCTGGTATGGTTAACGCGCATTTTGTTTATTGGAGCGTTTTCTGTGGCGGGTGAGCATATTTTTGATTTGTCAGGCGCGCGCAGCGGCCATATTAAACCGCTGCGCCAGCAGGCGCCGGCGGGTGTGCGTCTGGTTCCCAACAACAAACCCGGTAAACGCAGTCCGGCGCGCAGGCCTGATTATTCCGAGGAGCCGGCGCCGGTTGCCGCCGCGCCGCCGACCTCTCGCGTTCAACGCCGGCCGCCAACGTCTGGCAGCGCGCGCCCTGTTCCATTGGGAATGCAGGCGCAAGGTCGCCGACGATAGTTTTGTTGGTTTTGTTGGAGTTTTTGCAGGGAAACGGCCGTGTTCTGGAGGATACGGCCGTTTCGTTATGCCGCCAAGCGCCTCTTGAAAAACAGGGTCAAGGTAATAAGTGCAAGCGTGAAAGCCCCGCCCATCCCTAAATTGATCGTGACAAACAATAACGGCGTGATTTCTAACACATAAGCGAAGCCCCCCAGCAAACAAAACACACCATTTAGCAAAAAGGTAACCTTAATCACATTTTCCAGCCGCCCGCCGCCAAAAACAGGCGCTACAAACAAAGACGCCAGTCCCAGAAACAATGTCCAGCCCAACATATTAATCGCGGAAACGGCCGAATACGGGTTCCCCTGCACCACCTGTATTAACCCATCGGTGGTCCCTTTCAAGATATTGAGCCTAACGCTGCTTAATTGAACAAAATAGTTTATGCCGGTTAATACAGCAAATGCCAGCCCAAATGCCAGGCTGGCGCGGGTAAGCGCTTTCTTGTTTTCTTCAGCATAATCATGAATGCTGTTGAGCGCCAATACAAACAAAGGCCCAAGCAGCAAGCTCATCAAGCGCGCCAAATGTTGCAAAAATTGGTTATTGCTGTTCACATAGCTGAGATAAGCATCCAGATTGGTCCACATGAACAGGGGCGCGGTCAGCAATAAGATCACAAAACATATCGTAAATATGATTAAAGCAGTTGCTCCCAGCAAGGTAGACCAAAACCCAAGTTTGATTGACAAGTTTGGCATTGCCGTTCATCTTTTCAAGTGATTATTCAAACCCCTGCCGACAGAGCCTGGTGAAGCTTGCCTTGGATAAACTAAGGCTACGGCCGAATAGTCACCTGCTCACTCTGCCAATGACCTAAACTGTATCCCAACCGGGTACTCCCACCACCCGCACCACCGGCAGCACAAATATCACGCCTCTGTTTGGCTCGCTTAAATCACCTATGATTGACTCCGTTGCGGCAACAATTTTATCGACAGCGGCCTCATCTTTTACCAGGGTAAACAGTGTGCGGTGATGCTCCTCCCGACTTTGCATCAAGTTACGAATGCTGGGCATCAAGGGCAAATCATCCCGGTAACCCATTTGCTGCCGGATACGTCCCAGCCCGGTGCTTTCCATTATCGTTATGCCAACAACACCGGCATCCTCCCACGCATCAAAAATACTGGGGCATTTATCAATATCGTCCAACACGAACATAATCATATAACTCATGGCTGTTACCTCATTTTTCCCCGGATTGCACGATCGATCTTGTTTGACGTTGTTTAAAAGAAATACGTAACATGGGCGGGGTAACCAGCGTGGCCACAATGACCATAAACACGGTAATGGAAAAACCTTCCTGCGATAACAGCCCCTGCCCGAGGGCAAATGCTGCCACAATCAAGCCAACCTCACCACGTGAAACCATCCCGATGCCCAGTTGGAGCGATTCCAACCAGTTAAAACCAGTCAGACGTGCACCTAAACCACTGCCAATAATTTTGCTGATAATTGCGACCAAAGTCAACACGATTGCAAAGCCCCAGGCGCTGCCGCTGATAGCCCTCAAATCTGCTTCCAAACCAATATTGACAAAGAAAACAGGCACAAAAAAACCATACGCCAGAGCAGAAACGCCGGTTTCGATTTGGCGATGATACGGTGTACGCGCCAGGAACAATCCCACCAGAAATGAGCCGGTGATAGCGGCGATGCCGCCAATTGCTTCGGCAGCCCAGCCGTAAAAAAGCGCTGTACAAAGTACAAAGGCTATCAAACCCTGGCTGACAGGCAGCCGGCTGACCCAGGCTGTTAATTTGGGCAGCAGCCATAAGCCCAAGACGATGGCCACACCCAAATAACCAACCATGCGCAAGATAGTGAAAATGATTTCATTGACTCCACCGGCGCCGGCGCCGGCCGCACCTATGAGCAAAGAGGCCACGGAAAGCAGCAAAATAACCAGAATATCGTCAAAAACGGCCGCTCCCAACATCGACAGACCCACTTTGCTGCGCAGTACTTTTAGTTCCATCAAGGTTTGGGCTGAAATGCTGACGCTAGTGGCTGAAAGGGCCAGTCCAATGAAGATGGCTTCGGCGCTGCTTAGACCAAAGAGAACGGCCGTTCCCCAACCCATCGCCAGCGGTACAAATACACCCAATACACCCGACAATGCAGAAGCTTTGCCGGATCGCAGCAGTTCATCCAGCTCCAGTTCCAGACCGGCCAGCATCATCAGCAGGAGCACACCAATTTCAGCCATGAGTTTGAGTGACTCACCCAGATGCTCATCTTCAGCGAACATGGGGAAGGTATGCAGCATATTGAGGAGTGTTGGTCTCAATAGGATGCCAACCAATAGTTCCCCTAACACAGCCGGCTGACCCAGCCTGTTGCTGACATAACCACCCGCTTTGGCCGCCAGGATTATGATAATCAAGGCAGCGATAAAGTTTAAAAATTCTGTAGACATAGAGTGCTAGTATACTGTTTCTGCCAAAATGCTACGAACGGTTCTTGATCAATAGAGCAGTCGGATATGCCGCCACACGGGTTTGAAATGCTGCGCACGAAGTGGAAAACCCCTTCAATCTAGCGCCTTTCGAGCACGCGTATCTGCACCTGATCGCCGCGCCGCGAAAATTCAACAAGATCGCCATGATTGATATTGGCGATGATGTCGGCGTCGAAATCATAACCATAGGGAATGCCTTCCAGTGAGCAAGCAGGGGCGGTTTGTTGGTCGATATGGGTGTTAATGATGGCAAGCGGCGCGTTGCCGCGATAGAAAAGCTCCAACAGAACATAAGGGGCGACGGATGAGCCGCTGCCTTTAGGAAAGATCGCGATTTTCCCGGCCATGCTTTGACCGTTGACGGGATGACCGTCTTCTTCGATGACGCCGGTTTCTCGATTAACATAGCCCAAGAGGGTGATGGGCACGGCCGTTACAAATGCCTCTCCTCTGATTGTAAAATCAGTTTGCGAAGGCAACCCACGTCCGCTTGCTGTGAAGCTGCCTGCCGCCGGCGGTTGGGCAACGGCCGTATGCGCCTTCTGCTTACTTTTGGCTTCAACTTGCGTATCCTGTCTTGCCTGGGCTTTGACTGCTGCTGCGCCGGCTGCCAGCGCGACACAATCGGCCAGCGTCATAACTGAAGTGGGAATACCATTCAAGCCCGATTTGATGTAATGTTCGGCTTTCATTGAGTTAGTGAGGATATGTTTGACCCAGGCCTGGTCGTAGGGCACAACTTCGGGGCAGGTGTTTTCCAATAATAAAGCGCCGCTTTCACGGATGATGCCGGCCAGGCCGGTTTTTTCGGCGATGGCTTTGTTGTGGGCGGAGGTGAAAATCCAGATAGGCGGTGGACTGCCGGGGGAGACGGGATTGGCGGTTACTTTTTTGCCTTTGAGCAGTTCGGCAGTCGCGCGCAGCTCGCCGATCGAGGCCTGAGGACAACCAATGGTGATGAGGGATACGGCCGTATCCGGCGCCAAATCAGCATAACGTCCCGCCAGGGCGGCGGCATCAAACAATAACGTATCCTGAAATTCCCCTACGATCTCATCATCAATATACAACAAGGGACAGCCATAATTGGCCGCAGCAGCCGAGAGCGCCTTCTTTTGTTCATGGTTTAAATCGGCGGGCAGACCACGAATGACCGGAATAGGGCCATAAGGCATTTGCCAATAGGGTTGGCGCTGCATACCAATCCAATCGCCTAGAATGGAGAAATCGGTGGGATCGTGAAGAACGGCCGTTACGACCACTTCCAAATTCGGCCGGCGTTCTTCTGCCTTGAGCAAGCCATAATGGGGTGCATAGCCGGTGAGCGCCGACGCCAAGGCTGATAGGCCAGATTCACGATTGGTTTGTAAATCGCAGTAAGAATTGCCGAAACAAATCGCGTTGGATTCAGCCCAGGCAGCCATGCCCTCAATGATCACGCCTTCCCATTCATATGGCGTACAGGATTGGGTGGGGCGCACACCTAAATTTGTGTAATGTTGGACGATTTCGTGATTGTGATCGCGGAAATGAGGCGCCACAATCCGCATCGCCGCGAACTGTTCTTCATCACAGCCGGCCGAATTGAGTGTTGTCGGGATGGCGACTTGGGCGTCGGGATCACTGGTTAATTTGGCTAAAAATTGGCGTAAGCCCAGCCCGCCGGTCAGCGGAGAGACGCCGGACAGGTGCGCGCTTTGAATCGGGATTAGTTCTTGCGCCCCGGCGGCGGCAGCCAAATCCAGCACCAGGCGCATGCCCATCTGTTTGGCCACACCGCGATCCCCATTTAGCATGGCGGTTTGTGCGGAATTGAGTTTGAAAGTTGTCATGGCAAGGGTTTTTCCTCTAGCTGCTATCGTCGGGTTGTTCAAGGTTAGTTATAGACGGCCGTTTCTTCAAAACCACGGTTGGCGCTTCATAAATTTCCGGTTCTTTCTTTTCACGAAAATGAATGTATTCCCTTTGCGTTGGATAAGCAAAATCAATGTCCCAATGCCCATGAAAGGCGCGCAGAATATCTTCCCAAATCGCCTGTTCGTTACCACGCCGTTGGCGCGGTTCCACCAGATAGCGCAGAGTAAACAATACGCCGCTGTCAGCCACTTCTGTGTAGATAGCGGGAGCAACATTTTTATAGGAAATAATGAAGCGATTGTTAACCGTTTTGTTATATGCTTCAACGCCGGCGCGTAAATCCGGCGCATGTTTATTGACTATGTCCGCTAGAATCCGTTTGGCTTTTTCCCAATCGCTTTCAAAAGTAATCAGCACCGGAATCTCATTCCAAAGGTAGGGCAATCCTTGATTGAAATTGGCAATTGTTTGTTTGAAAATAAAACTATTAGGCAAATGCAGGACACGGCCGGTACTTTGCTCGGCGTCGATTCGTTTACCGATCTCCAGCATACTGAATGAAAACAGCCGGATATCGATGACATCCCCCATGTCTTCACCTACCTGAATGCGATCGCCCACCACAAACGGCCGTCGCCAGATAATAAACAACCAGCCGGCCAGACTGACGATTAAATCTTGTAAAGCAATCGCCAGACCGGCAGAAAGCAGCCCCAAATAAGTAGCCATCGATTGGACAGCATCAATCCAGATGCGCCCAAAGGCAAATACACCCAGAACAGCAATAACGTAATCGAGAATCTTGCGGCTGCTGTAAAGCATCTGCGGATTTTCTTGGAATTGACGATACGAAATACGCCGGGCAATGAAACGCAAAAACCACAACCCAACCAGTACCAGCAGGGACGTAAATAATTTGTTTTGTACGGCCAGGCTCAGATTCAGATATTCTTGTAAAAATTCTTGAACAGCATTCATAGTTGAAATTTTAATGTTTCTGGACGCACTATTTCAACGGGAATACCGGTACTCTCAGAAATGGATTCAGCAAAAAGTTCTACCAGATCATCGCCAAACACGTTGGTAGTGGTGCCGCGCGGCGTGCCCAACATGAGCAGACCGGCATGTTCTTCGGCTAAATAATTACAAATTTCATCCCGCACTCGCCCTTCGCGAATGACCAGTTGTGACTTGACGCCGCCCATTTCAGCTCGTTTTTGGGCTGAGTTTAATAGCGCTTTACCCATCCAGATGAGTTCCTCGCGAACGGCCGTTTCCAACGTTTTGTCCACTTCACCCACGCTATCATAGGAAACAACATACAAAAAAACCAGCCTGTGGCCCGTTTCTTTAGCGCGCTCGATAGCTGCTAACTGCACCGCGCGACTGCCCTCCCCGCCGCGTGTTGCGCAAACAATAACGTCCATCTCTTAATTCTCCTTCTTAAAGACGTCACGAGGACTCAGACCTCGATTGGCCTTAATGATTTCCAATGCAGATAGGCGTTTATCTGCTTCTTCCGCCAGCTCGTGATGCACCTGTTCAGAGATAATATCCTGCTGCATTGCGTCTGTAATCGCTGCCCTTTCCGCTTTCAACACCTCAGTGCGCGCCTGTAAAAACATCTCTTGTTCTAACTCGGGAAACGCTTCCAAATGATCTCGAATCGCCAGCTTGGTCTCATCAATCTCCGTATCATACACGGCGATCATTGCTTCCCACACATCCCGAAACACAAGCCCTTCCTCTCGCAGGCGGTTTAGCTCATGTTGTCCCGCCCGCTTGGCATGCAGCCGCGCCTGCCAACGCTGCTGTTCTATTATATGCGCCGGTTTTTTTGACAGCCCAAGACGGCTAATGAGGCTCTCGATAGTTGTACCCTGAACCAGAAGCGTAAACAGCACCACACCAAACGACATCACGCGCAGCTCAGATGCAAATTCTTCGCCAAATATGTCACCGGTCAAAGTTAATGCCAGCGCCAGACTGATGGCGCCGCGCAGACCGCCCCAAAACATGACATGCCGGTACGGTACCGGAATATCTTTGCGCGGCGGCGTAAAGTGGGAATACAGTCCGGTAATGCTGTACACAACCACTGCTCGGCTTAATAACACAGCTATCACCGCCACAATAATGGCCACAATATTCGGCAGCAATTGCGTAATTTCGATCTCAAGCCCAATCAGCAAAAATACCAGCGAGTTAGCTACAAAAGCAGAAAATTCCCAAAAGTTTTCAAGTGAAAGCTGGGTAGTAGGCGACGTATTCTGGGAGCCGATATTGCCGACCATCAGCCCGGCGGCGACGACTGCCAGGATACCGCTAACGTGAAAATTCTCGGCAATCACATACGCGCCAAAGGCAAGCGCTACGGTTGTGGTTGTTTCAATCAGGTGGTCATCAACATTTTTCAAAATAATGTAGGAAACAATGTAACCCAGCACCAGACCAACGGCTAAGCCGCCCAAGGAAACGCGGAAAAACTCAATAACGGCCGTTCCCAATGCGCTTATGCCTTGCTCAAATGGATCGATCCCTGCCGCCGCAAAGCCCAAGGTCAGGCTAAACAAAACAATTGCGACGCCGTCATTGAACAAGCTTTCCCCTTCAATCAACAGCCCCAAGCGTTTGCTGACGCCCAGGCTGCGGAAAAAGGCAATGACCGCCACCGGGTCTGTCGCCGAAATTAACGCGCCAAATGCCAACGCTGCCAAGAGGGGAATATCCAACACCCATGTAACAATTTCGCCCACAATGATCGTTCCAGCCAGGGTGCCAACAACGGCCAATAACAAAATGGGCACAATCTCTTCTTTGAGTTTGGCCCACTTAATTTGTAAGGTGGCCTCAAATAAAAGCGGTGGAACCAAAATAGCAAGAATCAAATCACTGCTGACGTCAAATTGAAAGGGGTTCGGGATAAAGGACAGTAGCAGACCTACCAGAACCAGCGCCACGGTATACGGTATGCGAATACGCCGAATAACGATGGCCACCAAGGCGGCAATCGTAAGCAGCACCAAAAAACCGATTTCTTGTTGTATGAGTTCACTTTCTTCGGCTAATTTGAATGCCAGTTCCATATCTCCTCCCAAAAAAGTTAGCCAGTATGTTGCACATCAGTTGGGTAACTGTGCCCTGCTGCAATACCGGTCATTTTTATTGTGACAAATAATCCGCCAGGTCTATTTCTTCATAATGCCCGCGCTGAAATTTGGCCAGGTTTGCGTCCCAGGGGATCGTGCAGTCCAATCCCATTTTGGCGGTACGGCTTTTTTGGCCGGGTGCATGAATGCCAGACGGATCAAGTGAACTTCCCGGCTGATGTGTATAAATTATCAGATCTTTGTCAGCCTGGAAGCGCGTCGCCATAGCCCACTCCACATCGGCCGGATTGAAAATATCTACGTCGGTATCAACAACCCAGACGTGTTTTAATGAGCCGTGTCCTTGAAATGCAGCCTCAATGGCTAAACGGCCGTCTTCCGGCCCCTGTTTGTCAATTTGCACAACCGCATGCAGCCAGGAAGTTCCCCCAGGTGTAACTGTCGCCCCGGTGCAGCGCACGACTTTGTTCACCGCAGCAAAAATCGTCGGCTCACGCGGCATTCCCATCAACAATTTATGCTCCAGCCCACCCGGCAGCAGCGCATGAAAAATCGGATTGCGCCGGTGAGTGATCAAATCAATCTCAACCACCGGCTGCTGGCGCACAATATCCATCGTTTCTGTCAGGTCCATAAAAGGCCCTTCGCTGGTTGAGCGTTTTGTAATCCGGCCCTCCAGTACAATTTCAGCATCGGCCGGCACTTCCAGATCACTGGTAATACATTTAACCAGCGGCGTCGACGCCAGCGCGTTCGCCACCGAAAGCTCGTCAACCCCGGGCGGCGGGGACATCGAAGCCGCCAGATGCACAGCTTGAGAAACGCCAATACAAATGGCAATGGGCAAATCCCCATCCGTTTTACTCATAGCAGTGTGGGTGCCGCGCTGCTCAACAATACGCGCGGCAAAATGGGTTTTATCCAGGCGCAGCAAACGATGGTAACACATATTTCGCCCCAGTTCCGGATCTTTGGTAATAACCACGTTGCTGGCAATATAATGTCCCGCATCTTCCGGCAGGTGCAGCAAAATTGGCAGGGCATACAGATCCACATCTTCGACAATTACTTCCTGGCAAGGGGCGGCGTCAACCAGCGGCGGCAATATAGGATTCGCCAGCGCCTGTGTCATGTGGGGTATCAATTTATCAAGCGGCGCATCCAGGTCCATACTGAAATATTTGCGATCAGAGCATGGACCGGCAATAACGCGCCAGTCAGGATAACCATCAATCTGATTAAAGATGACGGGACGCCCTTCCAGCGCGTGGGCCACATTCGCCAGTTCAAACTCAGTTGATACAGGACGCTCAATGACGATCAGGTCTTGACTGGCGGCTGCTTTTTCAATAAATGCGCGTAAACTCATACAAATTCCTATTCCTTGCCAAAAACGAAGTTCGTTTTGTACTTTTGCGCTGATTATCCGAATTTTTTCTTGGTTGGGCAATTTACTGAAGACGAAGACCCCATTCAATTGAATGGGGTCTTCTAGCAGAGGGGATGTTGGTCTACAGCAAAGGAGACTTGTAGTTCAACAGCAAACGACTAAATTATGGTGTTGGCGGCACCAGTCCAGTTGGCGTTGAATTAGGTAATCGGCGACAATATTTCAAAATTAGAATTTCGCTAGACGTTGCCGATTGCCTAATTCTCAACGCCTGCGCAGGAAGGCTGGAATATCCAGATTATTAGGCGAAAACCGTGGTTCAACCGGTTCCGGTTCTCGCGGTGGAGTTGATTGACGTGCCGGTACGGCCGTCGACTGTGGTTCACGTTGTTGTGTCGTTTGCGATGAGCTGGAAACTGTGGGCGGCGCAGTTCGATTATACTGCTGTAACACCTGCCGCCGGGCGGGATTGCGCTCAAAACCAGTTGCAATAACCGTAATCCGAATCTCATCACCCATATTTTCGTCGATAACGGCGCCAAAAATGAGGTTGGCGTCGGGGTGCGCTGTTTCACGTATGATTGCGGCTGCCTGATTAACCTCAAACAGGCTCAAATCAGAGCCGCCGGTGATATTGAAAAGAATGCCGCGCGCGCCATCGATGGTGACATCAAGCAAACGAGAACTGACAGCCTGTTCGGCAGCCAGACGCGCTCGTTCGTCTCCTTCGCCGCGTCCCACGGCCATTAGAGCAGCGCCGCCCTCCGACATAATCGTTTTTACATCCGCAAAGTCGAGGTTAATCAAACCGGGGACCGTGATGAGTTCACTGATACCCTGAATGCCCTGGCGCAAAACATCATCTGCCATGTTAAATGAATCATTTAAGGAAACGCGCTTATCGGTGATTTCCAGCAAACGATCGTTTGGAATAACAATTAATGTATCAACATGCTCACGCAGTTTTTCAATGCCCTGTTCGGCGGCATTGGCGCGTTTGCTGCCTTCAAACATGAAAGGGTTTCGTAACGACGCCGATTGTCAGCGCGCCTTGTTCGCGCGCAACTTTGGCAATTATGGGGGCCGCTCCGGTGCCGGTTCCTCCACCCATTCCTGCGGTGATAAAGACCATATCCGCGCCCTTCAGCACTTCGTAAAGGTCTTCCACTGATTCATTGGCGGCTTTTTCACCTTGTTCCGGATTTCCGCCCGCGCCCAGACCACGGGTGGACTTATCACCAATGCGTACCCGCAGCGGGGCGTCTGACAAGAGCAATGCTTGATTGTCTGTGTTTATTGCGACGAAATCAACGCCGGTGACGTCTTCGGCAATCATGCGGTTCACCGCATTACTCCCGCCTCCACCAACACCTACGACGCGAATGACTGCTAAATTTTCTAGTTCTGGCGCTCTTTGCATTTCCCGATTTCCTCACCGATGAATATGGAATTGAAGGTTCCTGACATTTACAAAAGCGTAGCTTTGTTGCCGGGCCGCGGATCATAACGGCTGGCATACTGTTCCAAAACGTCCCGTTCCACTATCCACTTATTGCCAAATTTGGTTGCAGGCAGCTTGCCTTGCCGAATTAGTCTCCGCACTGATTCAGGGTGAATCCTGAGGCGTTTACTTACCTCATCTACACCAACATAATTTTCCAACAACTCTTCTTTACTCATAAGCCGAACGCAACACAGTGTGCGGGATATTACAACAAAACTAACTGTTGTAACAATACAACAAAACCTTCGCAATGTCAAGCATTACGTCAAGCAAATTTGGGAAAAGTTGCGATATATTGGGGAAATGGGGGTCTAGGAGCATGCAGTTGGCTTACTACATACTCCTTACTTCTCACGATGAAGCTGTGATCAAGGGTATGGGGGCTGCCAATCACCTTGCAATTCTTTAACTCGGGCTTTTATTTCATTTGGGATCTGGAAGGCGCTGTTGGTTTTGTAGTTGAACATGACCTGAATGGTCTGGCCTTCAGCAATGAGACGACCGTCTTCTCCCAAAAACCGGTAGATCAGTTCAAAACTTTTGTTGCCAAAGCGGGAGAGGCCGATACCCAGGGAAATTGTTTCATTCAGCAGAGCCGGAGAGGAATAGGAACAAGTTGCCTTTACCAGAATCAACGGAATATCTAACAAATTATCTGATTCAAGTGACGTGCCGGTAAAAAGTCTTTTCACATATTTGACGCGCACATATTCCATGTAGCTGAAAAAAACGGCATTATTGACATGCCCAAAGGCATCAATGTCGCGAAATGCGACCTCCAGCGCAGCTTCATAAGGATAACCAGTTTGACTCATATTTGCCTCGATTGTTATGTTGCGGAATGATAATTTGGTATAGATTGTACCATATAATCCAGTTAGTTATTGACTGGAAGCGCCAGTTTTGTATAATTTTTGTTATTGCAAATGTTTGCAAAAAGAAATAATCGCATGAAAAAAACGCAAACTATTATAGAGATTTTACGGCAGCGACAATTTCGCATTACGCCACAACGGGAAATGATTGTTGATATTTTGTTGGAAAATGGCTGTCATTTGACGGCAGAAAAGGTGTTTGCGCAGGTGCAAATGCGTTCCAGCGCCGTCAATATCGCCACAATTTACCGCACATTGGACATGCTGGTAGAGCAAGGCGTGGCCAGCAGAACCGATTTGGGTGGACAAACGGTCTATGCACCGATTGACCATGGCCCGCATATTCACCTTGTTTGCCGCCAATGCAATGTCATGATTGATGCGGACGCGACTCTTCTGGCGACGATTGACTCCCAACTCCAAAATGCACATGGGTTTTATGCAGATTTGCAGCATATTTCATTGTTTGGCGTATGTGCAGATTGCCAATTTGAAGAAGGATAAGAAATGGTTTTTGCAAATATTTTGTGGCTGCACGTGCCGGATGGATTTTTGAGTCTTTCGTTGGCGGCGATTTGCTGGCTGTTGGCTTTCCTGGTTATCTGGATGGCGGTTAAAAATGCCCGTGATTCGGTGGATGAACGCTTAACGCCGCTGGCAGGAATTATGGCTGCTTTCATTTTTGCCGGGCAAATGATTAATTTTCCGGTAGCGGGAGGGACATCCGGACACATGATTGGGGCCACGCTGGCGGCGATCGTGCTGGGGCCGTGGATGGCTATTTTGGTAATGACGGCCGTTATTGCTTTACAGGCGTTGCTTTTTCAGGATGGCGGTCTGGTGGTGATGGGCGCCAATATCCTCATTATGGGTGTAATCCCGGTGTTGATCAGCTATGGCTTGTATAAGCCAATGTCAAATCGCGGTCGCGGCGTGAAATTGATGAGTGCGGGCGCAGCGGCATGGCTTTCTGTGATGGCGGCGGCTTTGTTTACGGCGCTGCTGCTCGGTTTCAGCGGCACATCCAGTTTCCGCGTGACTGTCCCGGCGATGTTGGGTATTCATGCAATTATTGGCGTGGGTGAAGCTTTGATAACCGTTGCGGCGCTGGCTTTCATTATGCAGGTGCGCCCTGACCTGCTGAAAGAGAGCGGTGAGGCGGGCGGCAAAGGCTGGATCGCCGGCGGCGTCCTGCTGGTGTTGGCAGTATTGCTGATTGCCCCGTTTGCTTCCCGTTTTCCCGATGGTCTGGAATGGGTGGCTGAAGAACAGGGCTTTATTAATTCGGCCCTTGAGACCCCCTATGCAATCTTGCCTGATTATACGCTTCCTTTTTTGGGTGAAACGGCCGTTTCCACCCTGGCTGCCGGTCTGATTGGCGCCCTTTTGATTGCGCTTCTGGTGATTGCATTTGCCAAATTGACGCGCAAACGAGAGGAAACGACCGGCAAGTAATATCGACACATTTAGCGTATGCATATCAACCTGTTTGATCATTATCAAAATCAATCCACTCCGGTTCATCGACTTGACCCGCGCGTGAAGGTGATCATAGCGCTGGTTTTTATTCTTTCCAGCGCCTTACTACCTGATCAGGCCTGGGCAGCTTATGGGTTAATGGCCCTTCTGATTCTTGTGGCCGCGCGCCTGGCGCGCCTGCCTTTTGGTTTTTTATTGAAACGCGCCCTGATTGTGCTGCCGTTTATGCTGGCGGCTTTGACGATCATTTTTACGCTGCCGGGAACGGCCGTTTTTTCCATCCACCTCGGTCCCTGGACTATTAACGCCACAGACGCCGGATTAACACGCTTCGCCAGCATTCTGATCCGTAGCTGGCTGTCAGTATTGGCTGCAATCTGGTTAACCGCTACCACCCCGTTTCCCGATTTGATGCACGCGCTGCGCCATTTACATGCGCCGCAGGCGCTAATTTCCATTATTAGTTTTATGTACCGCTATTTGTTTGTGATAGCTGACGAAGCCAAACGGCTGCTGCGCGCGCGGACAGCGCGCAGCGCCCGTCTGGCCGGCAGAGGCGGCGGTTCTCTCCGGTGGCGGGCCAAAGTTGCCGGCGGCATGGTCGGACAGCTTTTTTTGCGCAGTTTTGAACGCAGCGACCGGGTTTACAACGCGATGCTCGCCCGCGGCTACCAGGGTCAGCTCCTGACCATGAATTCTCACCAGATGACGCAGCAAGATTGGATTGTGGGAGTAACGGCCGTTGTCATCATTCTGTTGG
This sequence comes from uncultured Chloroflexia bacterium, assembly GCA_963701435.1. Taxonomy (GTDB): domain Bacteria; phylum Chloroflexota; class Anaerolineae; order Promineifilales; family Promineifilaceae; genus JAACFF01. The sequence continues at coordinate 37,253 of CAVPAL010000021.1, forward strand.
TACAATTTCTTGCCAGACTTATATAAAAAGGAAGCCTATGCCAGTTCAACACTTAATTCATGCCGACCTGTCGGGCAACGGAGACACGCCTTCATTACAAGTAAGGAATTTACAATTTGCCTATCATGATGGGCATCAAGCCTTAAAAAACGTTTCCTTAACCATTGCTGTTGGCGAAAAAGTAGCTCTGGTTGGCCCCAATGGCGCCGGCAAAAGCACGCTGATGCTGCATTTGAATGGCTTATTGCAAGGCGCCGGCGAATTGATCGTGGGCGCCTTGCCGGTGGTAAAGGGAAATCTGCCATTGATTCGCAGCAAGGTAGGCATGGTGTTTCAAAACCCTGACGATCAGCTTTTTTCACCAACGGTCTTTGAGGATGTCGCATTTGGCCCGCTGCATCTTGGTTTGGATGAAACGGAAATTCACAATCGGGTGGCAAAAGCGCTGCAAGAGGTTGGCATGCAGGGTTTCGAGTCACGGCTATCGCATCATCTCAGTCTCGGTCAAAAGAAAAGAGTCGCCATTGCGACAGTTTTGTCCATGAATCCGGAAATTCTGGTATTGGATGAACCCTCGGCGGGTTTAGACCCGCGTGCGCGCCGCGCGCTCATTAACTTACTGCGCGCGCTGCCCCAGACGATGCTGGTTTCTACCCATGACATGCTGCTGGTGCACGAACTCTTCCCGCGTATGGTAATTATGGATGAAGGACTTATTGTTGCGGATGGCTCCACGGATGAGCTCATGCAAGATGGGGACTTGCTGGAACAGCATGGTCTGGAACGGCCGTATATGTTACCCGCCCAGAGTATGTGATGCTCATATGGTGACAACAGTGTTTTTGTGATAACCCGCTGTCCAAAGTGGCGGCGTCATAGCCGGTTGATGAGGCGCAAAGAATTATGACCGTGTACCTGTTTGCCAACGGGGATTTGCCCCAAGTGGGCTGGATACGGCCGTTGCTCAAACAAGCGACCGCCGTCATCGCCGCCAATGGCGGCGCAGCCCACCTATACCGGTTGGGACATCCACCTGATATTATCATCGGTGATTTGGATTCACTGCCGTCAAATGTTCAAGATTGGGTGGATACGGCCGTTACCCGCATCATCTCCTTCCCGGCGGCCAAAGATGAAACAGACCTGGAACTTGCCCTCTTGTACGCAGTTGCAAACTATCCCGATGATATTGCCGTGATTGGCGCATTCGGCGGGCGACTTGACCAGACTTTGGCCAATATCCTGCTGCTCGTACATCCAGATTTAAGCGCACGCCGGGTAGAACTGATTACGCCCTATGAACGCGCCTGGCTGGTTACTGAAGCAACCAAAATTCGAGGGCAGCCAGGCGACACCGTCTCGCTGATTCCTTTGGGCGGCGATGTGTTCATCTTGGAGACGACCGGATTGCAGTGGACGCTGCGCAATGAAAAACTCACGTTTGGCCCGGCGCGCGGCGTCAGCAACGTCATGCTCTCTGAGGAAGCGGCCGTTTCAATTGAATCCGGCGTCTTGCTGTGTATTCACACCCAACAAGGCTGGCAACGTTAGGCGATGGTCTCACAGCCTTAGGGTGCGTTTGCAAACAAGTTTGTAGTGACGGCTTTAGCCGTTCAGCCCACTAAAGTGGTTACTACGAGCCAAAGCTCAAAAGTTAATAACGAACGAGCCCTCAGTAGATCGAGATTTTCGACGCGAATGACACAAATAGGTAATTCCCAGAAAGTTTTCCGAACTCCTGCCAAACGAAATCTCTGGATTAGGGCCAGGCTAAAATGATGGGCAGCGCAGTCCGGTAAGGCGTAACAACAATTGCGACGACCTGACTGTCGCTCTTCTCGCCGTCGCTGGCTGTGACTGTGATGCTGTATTCACCTACGTCGTTTGAGTTGGTCGACCAGTTGAATAAAGCCGACCCGTCTCCATTGTCAACAAATGTCGCGCCTTCCGGCAGGTTGGCCGCGCTTAGCGCCGGTATAATGCCATCGGGGTCGGCGGCCTGGGCCACGAAGCTGATGGTCTGGTTGACATAACCCTGCTGGTTGGGAATAGTTTCCAGGATAGGCGTCTGGTTGGTTACAAAACTGGCCCCGAACGTCATATTCCCCGTCACAATCAGCGTCGCCGGGTTGTCCATTGCGGACAAAGCGCCAGACCAACTGTCAAAAAACCAGCCGGAGATGGGCACGGCCGTAACGGTAACCTCGTCCCCATAAAAATAACTGTTCTGAAAGGGGTCCACCTGAACATTACCCTGACCGGTCACATCCCAGGTGAGGGTGTATGGAATGGCCGTAAAGTTGGCCGTAACGGCCGTATCGGCCGTAATCGTCTTGGTTTGCACAGGATTTGTCCCGCTCAAATCACCACCCCAGCTTGTAAACTGCCAACCGGTTGCAGGAATGGCCGTTAAAGTAACTTGCTGGTTATAGGCATAGGCCGGCAAATCGGGAGAAAGATTGACTGCGCCCTGGCCAACAACGGATGTATCCAGCGTATAGGTTTCAGGTTCAAATTTGGCCTGTATGTTGGTATTGGCCGTCATGGTGATTGCGGTTGGGTTTTGCGCGCCGCTCAGACCTCCCTGCCAGTTGACAAATTTCCAGCCCGGGTTGGGAACGGCCGTTAACGTTACATTGGTTCCATGCGGATAAGTCGCCTGATTGGGATTCGCATTAACCTGACCATCGCCAATAGATGACAAAGTCAGCGTGTAAACAGCCGGCTCAAAATTGGCCGTTACCACCATATTGCCAGTTACTGTAACTGTCATCGGATTTTGCGTATACGCCGTGCCCGCGCGCGCCTGCGGATCGCCAACAGAAACCTCCATCGATTTATAGGCGGCATTGATGATAGGCTTAACGTCATTGTAGGCAGTGGCGTCAACCAGTCCCACCAGGAAGCGATCGCCGGCGGTCGACAACTGCGGCGTGTTTCCGCTGCGTCCAATCCCCAGAACGGTCATCAAACCATCTTTGGGAAAGTAGGTGTCGGGCAGTTCATCATAGGGCTTGTGGGTCACAAAAATGGAGCGCCCTACAACCGGGTCGGCAATATAAACCCACTCATCTGCGCTGATGTCGCCTGTCCAGGAGGTGTTGGCCAGATTTTGAGTACCATCGGAACGCACTACAAAATCAGAAGCCAGATCCAATACGCCGCCGGGTGTGCCTTCGTAGAGGAACCAATATTTTGGGGTATCAATCGTTTCAACGCGCATAAAGGCAAATTGAGGATATATTTTCCAGCGCGTACTCCAGTTTGTGCCGGGCGCCGATGAATAGATCGTCGCACGTAACGGGCCTGCTGACTCCAAAACGGAAACGGCCGTTGTCTTTCCCGGATGAAAATGACCGCCGGCGCTGGGGTGCATCAGGTTGGGAATACCACGAAATTCACCGGCAGAACCTGAGCCGACTGTGGGATCAAAACTAATCCAGTCATTGCCGTCGGCGTCGAGCAAACTCGAAAAGCCGCCCGCCTGTTTCTGGTAAAAGTACGTTGCTGCGGCTGTCGTAATTTGAAAACTTTCCTGCCCGGCGTCATTGGCGGTCGTAACCGTTACCTGCGGCGTGAAGTTCAACGGCGGAAAGGGGCCATTGTCGGTGTCAAAGTACAAATCATAATAGCGCGTTGCATTGGCGGCCGTTGAACCGGTCATCTGGAAGATTAATTCGCCGCGCGCATTAAGAACCGGGTCAAAGCTGCCAACCTTGTCAAACTGAAACGGCACGGCTGCATCCAGGACGCTGCCGGTGTTGTTGATTTCAACGAGACGCAGTGAATCGAGATTAACGGTGCCACTGACTCCCAACTCCCCAAGCAGATCCGTCAAATTGACGCCAATTTCCGCCACCAGATCGGTTCGCGCATAACCGTCTGCGTCAATTGAAAAAGGCAGGCGGTATTCCCACTGGTTATTCCACCAGGCGGGATGGTTAATTTGCCAATTTGAAAATGTCCAGCCGGCGGCGGGCGCTGCCGTGAGTATCACGTTTTCGCCGGGGGCATAATCCGGTTTATTAGGGTTTAAGGTAACATTTCCATCCCCGTTTTTATTAACGGTTATTGAAAAATTGCTCGGACTGGCCGCTGCGGGAGCGCTTGGCCAGAAAGCCGATATGAAAAACAAAAACAAAACAAACAAAATAATGGTTTTAATAGTTGGTTTCATTTCCTTTTATTTACACCTGCGAACGGGATGATTAAATTTGCAGCAAATTTACACGAATTGTCGCAATTTCAGGCTTTATTTTGTGAAAATTCACAATAATTCATTGCAGATATCCGAAACTTCAAAGGTGGTGCGCGCGCACTCTCTGTAAGCGAAAATGCTAAAAATAGCAGCTTACAATGCTGCTTACATCAACACAACATTATAAAGCAGTCAAAAATCATTTAGCAGTTTTATAGATGAGTTATAATGTTTCGCTTTGCCGGTGGCAGAAAACCCGGCGCCGGACGATTTGATTTCGGTCTGACGTCCAATTAAAACTGCGGCGGTCGCAGCACCCGCCTTATCAAAACAAAGGAGATTGTTTTTTTATGAGTGTGCAAACTGTTTCAACCGATAGCAGCATGGCGCAGCGCGCGGCAACGGCCGTACCCGTCGTCGCCATTATCATCGTCGGCGCCTATGTGGGCGCGCAGATGCTGGCCGACATTAGCAGCCTTAAAATCGGGGTGATTGCCGGTCTTGCTGTGGACATGGGCACCTTTATCTACCCCATCACCTTTACTCTGCGCGATATGGCCCACAAAGTTCTGGGCAAACGCAGCGCCCAGGTGCTAATTTTGACCGCAGCCGGCATCAATGTTTTCATGGCGGCATACTTGGCCTGGGCCGCCAGCGTGCCCAGCGATCCCGCCTGGGGGTTGGGAAATGAATTCAGCGCCATTTTAGGACCGATCTGGCGTATTGTGTTGGCCTCAATCACGGCCGAAGTAGTCAGCGAACTGCTTGATACGGAAGCGTATCATTGGTTTGTGACCAAAATCACCACCCGTTACCAATGGGCGCGGGTTCTGGTGAGTAACAGCATCAGCATCCCGGTTGATAATTTGATTTTTGCCGTGTTGGCCTTTGCGCCGCTGCCGGGGCTGGAAGATCATTTTTTGTCGGTGCCCTGGCCCGTCGTGTGGCAGATTTTCCTGTTTAACCTGATTGTGAAATTTGGCGTGACGCTGATCAGCATGCCCTTGATTTATGCGACGCCAGACGGGGATTGGCAAGATCAATAAAAGCAGGAATGTCGTTTGTTAATTCAGTCTCCTTGAGCGTCTTTCAATGAACACGCCGCAGCATCCGCCACACATCAGTATCATCATTCCGAGCTTGAATTCAGCTTTGATCGATCAGGTCGTTACGGCCATTCAAGCTCAGGACGGTATTGAACTGGTGGATGAGATAGTTGTTGTGGGCAAAGATGAGGCAAACCTTTTGCCGGATGCCCCGGGTGTGTGTCTGCTGGATACGGGCGAACCGGTCCCGCCGGGCACAGCGCGCAATCTGGGCATTAACGCGACTGAAAGTCAACTGCTCATCTTTTTAGACAGCGATTGTTTGCCCCAACCCGGCTGGCTGCGTGCACATGTGGCAGCGCATAAAGCCGGCCATCCGGTCGTGGGCGGCGGTGTTTTGCCGGATGGGGAAAATTATTGGGCGTTGAGCTATAACCTGACCATGTTTCATGCCTACTTGAATACGGCCGTTTCCGGTCCGCGCCCGCTGCTGCCAACTCTCAATTTATCGGTAGAACGACAGGTGATCGCCGCAGTTGGTTTGTTAGATGAATCGCTGCCGCGCAGCCAGGATTTGGATTGGACCACCCGCATGAATGCCGCTGGGTTCCAGCCCTATTTCTGGCCCCAGGCAGCCATCCAACACCGGCATAATCGCACAAGTTTTAACGCTTTTTGGCGGGACTGTGCGCGCAGCGGCGCCTATGCCCGCAGGGCGCGCGTACGCCACCAGGACACCTTGAACACGCCTTTTATCTTCCGCTACCGCCGGCTGGTCTTGCTGTTGTCTCCGTTCATTGCCGCCGCTGTAACCCTGAAGATCATTTGGGAACGGCCGTCTACGGTCTTGCATCATCTGCAAACTCTGCCCGCTGTTTACCTCAGCAAAATTGCCTGGTGTTGGGGCGCTGCGAAGGGAGATAGTTGAAATAAACAGGCGGGATGCAGGTGGATCGTTATCAGCGATTCTAATATTGAAATATTGCTGCCGAGTACCTAACCGGCAGACTTCACCCTGTTTCCTTGTATAATTAGCAGCTTATGAACCAAAAAGAAACCAAAAAAGCGCGCCGCGTCCTTGTCATAGGGCTGGACGGCGCTACCTGGGATTTGATGACGCCCTGGATCGAAGCCGGCAAACTGCCAAATCTGGCGCGTTTGCAGCAAAAGGGGGCCAGCAGTGAACTGCTTTCCACAATCCACCCCGTCACAACCCCGGCCTGGATCAGCTTTCTGACCGGACGCAATCAGGGGCAGCACGGGGTGTATGATCACGTGCAGCGGCGCAAAGACAGCTACAATCTGGAGATCATGGACGCCGCCAAAATTAAAGCCCCGCTCTTTTTCGAATATCTGGGCCGGCAGGGGCAGCGCTCCATTTCGATCAACGTACCCCAGACCTACCCGCCGCCCGCAATTCCCGGCTTGATGGTGAGCGGCTTATTCGGCACGCTGGTGGGGCCGGGCATCACCAACCCGCCTACGCTGTATGAACGCATCGCCGCCGCAGCGCCGGACTATGTTGTGCATCCTGACTTCCATCCGCGCGCCGCTGACCCGTTGGGCAAGTACCGCGCTGATTTGCTGCAGAGCATTCGTGACCGAACGGCCGTTACCGAAACGCTGCTTGCGGAAGAAGATTGGCAGTTTGCCATCGTCGTTTACACGGCAACCGACCAGGTTCAGCATGCCTTCTGGCATTTTATGGAGGGTGACAAACCCACAGACGCGCCCTACCGTTCCGCCATTTTTGATGTATACAAACAGATCGACGCGAATTTATCGCGCCTGCTGCGCTTTGTGGATGAGGACACCCTGGTGCTGGTCATGTCTGATCATGGCGCCGGCCGCCTGCACGCTATTGTTAATCTAAACCGATGGCTGGCGGATGAAGGCTTGCTGCATTTTCGCGCCGATAAAAGCAGCGACCGGCGCGCAGCGTTAATCGGCAAAGCTGCGGCGGCCTACAAACATTTTTTACCCGCCTCCATCCGCGCCGCCGTGCGCAAAAATATGCAAAAGCAGTTCACGGCCGCTAAAGAAAAAATGGAGTCGGAGCTGTTTACCGCGGCCATTGATTGGGAAAAGACGCAGGCATATTCAATGGGTGCGTGCGGCAATATTTTCATTAACCGCGCCGGCCGCGAGCCACAAGGTAACATCGTCGATGAAGCGGCGTACGAAGCGCTGCGTGAGCGCATCATAGAGCGCCTGCCGCAGTTGCAAACCCCTGATGGGCAGCCGCTGGTCAAAACTGTGCAACGCCGTGAAGCCGTTTATCATGGCCCTTATCTGGCCGACGCGCCGGATTTAATCGTTATCTGGCATGATTACGGCTACTGGGGGCGCGCGCGCTATGATCAAAACCGGCTGGACTTGTTCCAATTTCCGTCAACCTGGGATTACAGCAGCCTGCCCCTGACCGGCTCCCATCGCCCCGAGGGCATTTTGATTGCGACTGGGCCTGGCATTGCCGCAGGACAAACGCTCAAGGAAGCGCACCTGATTGATCTGACGCCTACCATTCTGGCTTACCTGAACACACCGGTACCGCGCGGGATGGACGGCCGTATTCTGCAAGAAATGTTTGCGGCTGATACGCTTCAAATCAGCTACCAGGATGAGGATGACTGGAGCGGGCCAAATGGCGGCCATACTTTTTCGCGCACAGAAGAGGAGCAAGTCATGGAACATCTTAAAAATCTGGGTTACGTTTAGTCTGACTGCCCGCGATTTATGTCCCCTGCACGCATCCTGGCCATTGTTTTGAACTGGCGCCAACCGGCGGTGACGCTGGCATGCGCGGCGGCGCTGCAGACCATGCACCCGCCGGCCGTGGACATTTTGCTGGTGGATAATGGCTCCGGCGATAATTCCATTGACATGTTTAAGCAGCAGGCTTCAACGCTCGAACTGTTGGCCTTACCGCAGAATGTTGGTTTTGCCGCCGGCAACAATGCAGGTTTAAAGCGCGCCCTCGATCGAGGATATGATTATGCGCTTTTGATTAACAATGACGCCTTTGCCGCGCCGGATATGCTCGAAAATTTAGTGGCGGAGTCAGCGCCCGATATTGGCTTGTTGACGCCCAAAATCTATTATGAGAGTGAACCCAAGCGCATCTGGTATGGAAACGGCCGTCAACACCCCGCCACGCTCGATTTACGCGACACCGGACGCGGGCAGATGGATGGGCCGGCCTTTCAAACCAGCCATGATGTCGATTATGTCTTGGGAACTTGTTTGCTGGTCAATCTGGCGGCCGTGCGACGGGTTGGACTGTTGGATGAATCCTATTTTATGTACTTTGAAGATTTAGATTGGTCACTGCGCATGCGTCAGTCCGGCTTTCGGCTGCGCCTGGCGGCGGATGCGCACCTCTACCACCGCGTCGCCGTCAGCAGCGGCGGCCGGCAGGATTCACCCCTGCGACGTTACCATCTGGCGCGCAGCAGCGTAATTTTCTGGCGCAGACATTTTCGGTCAGGTAATCCCCTTGCAATTGTGGGGTTGCGCGTGGGCAGCGGCGTGAAAATGGTGGGTCGTTTACTGCTGCAGGGCGAGTTGGAAACGGCCGTTGCCTACCTGCGCGGCTTGCGTGACGGCTGGCGCATGGCGTCAAACGGTTGAAAACAGCCCCATGAAACGCGCGAACGTGCTTTTGCTTTTTATCCTAGGTCTATTTCTTGCTTTTCAACTGCTGCTGGCGCTGAATGTCCGCATCGCACAGTATGACGAGGCGATTTTCCTGGACGTGGCGCGCAATATTCAGAAGTCAGGGTTGCCTTTGCGCTCGGTCGGCGCCGGCAAGTTCTTCTTCGACCACACGCCGTTGTACATTTATATGCTGGGCGGTTTGATGACCTTTACTGGTGAAAACGTGCTGCTTTTGCGGCTGGCGACGCTGTTTTTTGCCGTAGGTAGTCTTGTTTTGGTGTACCGCATAGGGCTGGAAGCGCGGTCTGCGGCAGCGGGCCTGGTCGCCGCTGCGCTGCTGGCGCTGAATCCATTTTTTGCGGTTTATGCCTTTTTCATCCGCATGGAAGCGCCGTTTGTTTTCTTTTTGCTGCTGGCGATCCATTTTCTGCTGCAAGTTGAGCGACGGCCTGAGCGCGCTGCCAGGTTTTGGCTGCTGGCCGGTTTGGCGACAGCCGCTGCTGTGTTGTCAAAGGAAATCGGGCTTGCTTTTTGGGCCGCAGCCGGTTTGTATGTTTTGTGGCAGGCAAAAACGTGGCGCGCGCGCGCAACGGCCGTTGCCCTGGTGATGGGGCCGACCGTGCTGTTTTTTGCCGCCTGGCTCATTTATGCCTGGGTTCTCGATGCAGACCGGCTGCTGGAAACGCTGGGGCGCTGGACGGGCGCATGGCAGACTGGCGGCTCGCCAATCAGCCCGCGTTACGGCACGGCAAATCTGAACTGGCTGCGTCTGGTTGGAAATATGGTGTTGGGCTGGCCGTTGGCCGCATTGCTGGCCGTTGCTTTGGTTACAGCGGCCGTTACCTGGCGTCGCCAACACCCGCCGCGGCTGGCGGCGCTGCTGCTGCTGTATCTGCTGCTGGCTTTGGGCGCGTCGCTGGTGATGAATCTAAAGGAAGCGCGCCACGTAATTGGCCTGATACCCGTTGCGGCGTTGTTGATAGGGCTGCTGGTGGATTGGGAGGGTTTATGGCGCTGGGCGCGGCAACGGCCGTATCGTCTTGCATTAACAATCGTCGCCATTTTCATTTTCGCCTGGGCGATTTCACCCCTGCAGCTTGCCGCGCGTGATTCCTGGGCGCAGCCCACCGCCTGGTTTGAAGGGCAGTTCGCCGCGCGCGCCTTTGAAAATGATGCGTCACTTGCGCCCCTGGAAGCCGCCGGGCATTATTTACGCGCGCAGGCAGCGCCGGATGAGGTTATTATCGTGGTGCGGCAGGGGCCGGTTGTGGGATTTTATGCGCAACGGCCGTATATGTTCATGTATACACGGCCGTTTGCCGAAAACATGGCCCTGCTGCAAGAAGCTGAATTTGTTGTGTTTGACAGCAGCGAATTCTGGCGGCAGTCAGCCGATGAAACCGCAAAATTAAGAGATTATTTGCAAACCAACTTTAGGGTCGAAAAAACCTACAAAAACACTGTGCAGAAGGTGACTGTGTATCGCAAAAATTGAGCTAAACATGAAAAAATTGGGTCGTCGCGAAAAATTAGCAGCCCTGCCGGATTGGCTGCGTAAACGGATTGAAGTGAACCGATACGAAGTATTAAAAATGCTGGATCAAGCCCAGGCAGAAATTCCTGCCGGCGCGCGTCTCTTTGACGCCGGCAGCGGTGAAGGACGTTACAAGCATTATTTTACCCATACGCGTTATACCGGCCTTGACCTTGCCGTGGGAGATGACGCCTGGGATTATACCGGGCTGGATGTGCAGGGTAATTTACAGGTTTTGCCGTTTTCAGATAACACATTTGATGCGGCCGTATGTATCCAAACGATGGAGCATGTCAACGAACCTTTTATTGTGACCGCTGAGATTGCGCGCGTGCTGAAACCGGGCGCGCGCTATTATTTGTCGGCGCCAATGAACTGGCACCAACATCAAAAACCATACGATTTTTTCCGCTACACTTCCTTTGGCTGGCAGCATCTGCTGGAAAGCAGCGGCATGCACATTGTTGAGATGCGCCCGTGGGGGGGCTACTTCTGGTTTCTTTCCTTCAACTTGCAAACGATGCACACCTGGTTATTTCCCAAGGCGCGTACGCGCTGGCAGTGGCTTTTACAGCTTCCGTTCCAAATCCTGGTGCAGGGGTTGTTTTTCATTTTACTGCCGCTGATACTGTTTTATATGGATCGCCTGGATACACAAAAAGATGCAACCCTGGGCTGGGTTGTCATTGCCGAAAAAATCGAGCGTTGAATTAAACTGGTCACTGTTTAAATTTCCATGAACACATTGCAACGCCTGTTTAGCAATACACTGCTGGCCTTCATCGCCACCGCAATGGTAAAGGTCAGCAACAGCATCCTTTTCATCCTGGTCGGCCGTTCCATCGGCCCGGAGGAGGCAGGCGTCTTCAACCTGGGCGTTACTTTTTATACTATTGTTCTGGCGCTCTCTACCTGGGGTTTGCACGAACTGCTTGTGCGCGAAGCCGCATCGCGTCGTGAGCAAAGCGGCCGTTACCTGGTGAACTACATCGCCATGCGCCTGACTTTATCTGCCTTGTTTTATGGGGGCTTACTGCTGGCGCTGCGTTTTTTGCTGCCATATCCACCTGCAACGGATGAAGTCATCCGCATTATGACCCTGACAATTTTTGCGGAAGCGATTTTTAGCTTGTGTCAGGCTCTGTTTACGGCGCATGAACGCCTGGGCGCGCCGACGCTGGGCGCGATTATCAACAGCGCCGTCACGCTGGCTTTTGGCGTGTGGGCTTTGCAGCAGGGCGGGGATGCAACGGCCGTTGCCTGGGCAATACCTTTGGGGATGCTGGCCGGTTTGCTGGTTTTCCCTCCGGCGCTCGTGCGGCTGTTCCGCAAAACCCCACAAACAGTTCCCATGCGGCTGAACTGGACATTTTGCCGCCAACAACTGCGCTATACGCCTGGTTTTATCCTGCTCGGCATTTTTTCCACGCTCAATTTCCAGATCGATACCTTTATCATCTCATTGATCTTAACCCCGGCCGATATTGGTTATTATGGCGCAGCGCAAACGATCTTGATGGGGTTTACTCTGATGCCGGTTGCGATTCGCACGGCGCTCTACCCATTGATGGCGCGTTACAAACAGGAAGACCCGGCCAGGTTGGAGCAGTTGTATCGCAAGAGCATACAATATTTATTGATCGGCGTGCTGCCAATAGCAATGGGCATTACGCTGCTGGGCCGCCCGATCATTCAACTTGTATTTGGCGATGCTTTTGATGCGGCCGTTCCCGCGCTGCAATGGACAATTTGGGCGATTGTGTTTTTGTTCATCACCGTGCCTCCGGCGCGGCTGATGCTGGTTTATGACCAACAGCAAACCGCCGGCTGGATGCGGGGGCTGGGCATGCTCGTCAGTGTGGGGCTAAATTTGCTGCTCATTGCAAACTGGGGCATTGTTGGGGCCGGCATTGCGCGCGTGCTGGCGGCGATGGTTTACTTTGTGTTGATTTTCGGGTATGTGCAGCTCTATATTCAGCGCGTTAATTTGCTTTCACTGGGGCTGAAACCGCTTCTGGCGATGTTGGTAATGGGATTGGTTGTGTGGCCTTTACGCGCCATGTGGCTGCCGCTGCCGATTTTGGCCGGCGTTATGAGCTATGCGGCTGCGATTGTGCTGCTGGGCGTAATCACCCCGGAAGATCGGTATTATTTGCGGCAGTTGGTAAGAGCGCGCACAATATGATTCATGGCTATGAGTAATAGAAAATTATTGGTGATTGGTTTGGACGGGGCGCCTTACCCCCTCATTAAACAATGGAGCGAATCAGGCAATTTGCCCAATTTAGCGCGCCTGATCGCAAGAGGCAGCTTCGGTATCTTAAATTCCACCATCCCGGTGCACTCGCCAACTGCCTGGGCGTCGTTTATCACCGGCTTGAATCCGGGTCAACATGGCGTGTTTGATTTTGTACGCCGTGCGGATGACAGCTACCAGCTCAAAGTAGTGCGCGCCAACCAGATTCCCGGCGCCTCTCTCTGGCGGCTTTTGAGTGAAAACGGCCGTTCCGTGGGCGTAATGAATGTGCCTATGACCTATCCCCCTGAACCGGTCAACGGTTTTTTGCTGACTGGTTTGGGTACACCCGATTATGTTACCTACAGCTATCCGCCGGAGATGAGCGCCAGCCTGAATGCAACCGGGTATCGCGTCAATAAAAAGTTCTTTTTTGTCCCGGAACGCCAGGATGAATGGCTGGATGATATTCAGGCCATCACGGAAAAGCGCGGGGAAACGGCCGTAAACCTGATGAAAACCCAGCCGTGGGACTTTTTTATGGTCGTTTTTCGCAACAGTGACGAGATCTGTCATTTTTACTGGCATCACATGGACGAAACCCATCCACATCATGATCCTGCTGCGCCGGCGCGGTACAAAACCGCTATCCTTGACCTCTACCAACAGATTGACAAATGGGTCGGCGCGCTGGTGCAAACGGCCGGCGAAGATGTCAACGTCGTGATTATGTCGGATCACGGCGCCGGCCCGCTCTACCGCGATGTGTTTTTGAATGAGTGGCTGATTCAACAAGGCTGGCTCAAGCTCAAGGAAGACGCCAGACAAAGCGGCTGGTTTGATATTGTGCGCAAAACAGGTTTGACCCGCAAAAACATTTCCGACACGCTTACTCGCCTTAATATGCATCGTGTTGAGGTTACAATTAAGAAGCTGCTGGGGGATCGCATTCATGTGCTCCCGCGTGACGAGCGGCCTGAATTTATCAATGCAGTCGATTGGTCGCAAACGCAGGCGTATAGCTTTGGCTATTATGGACAGATTTTCATTAACCTCAAGGGGCGCGAACCGCAAGGGATTGTTGACCCGGCTGACTACGCCGCTTTGCGCGCTGAGATTGCAAGCTGTTTGAAAGAATTGAAGGATCCTGCAGACGGCCGTTCCGTGGTAGATCGCGTGTATGAAAAGGAGGAATTGTATAACGGCCGTTTCCTGGACGAAGCGCCCGATTTACTGGCCATCATGCGCGATTTCACCTACATGACGCGCAAGGGCTATGAATTTGCGGCCCAACGCGGTGTTTTGTTTCGCGAACCATACACAAAAGAAACTGGCAGTCACCGGCTTGAAGGCATTCTGATTGCCGCCGGCCCGGATATTGCCGGGCAGCCAGAATTACCGCCCAAAAATATTCAGGACCTGACGCCAACGCTGCTGCATCTGCAAAATTGCCCTATCCCAACATACATGGATGGAGAAATAATCACTCGTTTACTGACGCCGGAATTTGAGGAAAAACACCCGGCGCAGTATGAGGAACGGCCGTTAGAAGGCCGTAACGATGAAAATGATGATTGGGGCGATGAAGCAGAGGCAGAAATCACTGATCGGCTCAAAAAGCTGGGTTACCTCGGGTAAAACGGCTAAATCACCCCCATAATACCCCATATGGGTTATTGAAAAGATGGTTGATCCACCGGTATAATCCTTTCAGTATGGCAAAAATTATCAAATCCCATAAGGAGAGACCTATGAAGAAAGTAATTCCATTTATCCTAATCATCGTTTTGTTGATTGTTGTGGGCGTTGTAGCAGCGCAAAGCAGCAACCTCCCCGGCGCCGGCTGGAAATCCGGTCAGCAAGTTCAGAACGTTGGCAGCGCAACCGCAAGCGTGAACTTTACTGCTTATGACATGAGCGGCAGCAGCTTCCCTTGTGGAGCGGCTCGCACCGTTTCGGCTGGCGGTTCCACCACCTACCTGACTGACATTGATTGTAGCGTCCAGGCCGGCTTTATTGGTTCTGCTGTGGTCAGCGCCGATCAACCCATTGCCGCGATTGTAAACGTTAATAACAAAGGCACAGGCGCTGCCTCTGGCCAGTACAATGGCACCGACGGCGCGGATGTTTCCACATCAATTTCCTTCCCGCTGGTAAAGAACAATCACTCTGGTCGTACAACCACGTTTTATATCCAGAATGCCAGCACAGCCGCAAATAACATCAGTGTACAGTTTGCGATGCGTGATGGCGGAACCTACAACAAATCCTACAACGGCGTGCCAGCCAATGCGATGGTTGTAGTTATTCCATCCGATGCTGGCGTCCCGTCCGGACAGGGCCAGGTCGGCAGCCTGACAGTCACCGGCTCGCAGCCGCTCGCCGGTACTTCTCTCGAGCATCAGAACAGTGCGGCTGTCGCCGAAAACTTGCAGGCATCAAAAGCCTTTACGCCCAGCGATTATGACAACACAGTCAATTGCCCGCTGGTCCGTAATGACCACACCAGCAAGGCTCAGACAACCGGCGTCCAGGTTCAAAACGTGAGCGCTTCTACCCAAACCATCACGATCAACTACAGCACTGGTCAATCCAACAGCGCTTCAGTTGCAGCGGGCGCTTCTCACACCTTCTACACCCCCGACGATCTCCCGGCCAATACACTGGCTTCGGCCACAGTTTCCAGCGGCGGCGACATCGTTGCGGTTGTGAATGACAAAGGTTTGGATACTTCGAACCCGCAGCGTGTAACCACCTATGCTTGTTTTTCCGATGCGAACGCAAGCGGCACCATCAACATCCCGCTGGCCAAGGAAAATCGTGGCGGTAACCAGACTGGTATTCAGGTTCAGAACGCCGGCGGCGCTGGCATGACCTGTGAAGCGACCTACACCAACAGCGGCGGCACCGTGGTTGTGAAGAATTCCTCACCTGCGGCTGCTGGCGCCAGCGTCACTTTCAACCGCATCTACTCCTCACCTGCCGGCATCACCGTGGTTTCCGGTAACCCGGCCAGCCTGAACAACACGAATAATGGTGTTGTGGTCAGCTGTGACCAATCGGCCGTAGCAATCGCTAATGAGTCCACTATTTCTGGAACGGCTCAAGATACGAAGAACTACGAAGGTTTCAACCAATAATCTTTAGCACACTCAATATTAGAAGTGCTTCATAAAAAGAAGCCACCGCTGCTGGTGGCTTCTTTTTTTATGTGCCTGTTTTTATCTTCCTGTATAATTTCGCTCATGATGAATCAGAGTAATTTAAGATTACATATGTTACGAAAAACCTGGATGTTAATTGTTGTCCTGGGACTGGGGCTGTTCTTGACGGCTTGTGGATCAGAAGCCGGCAGTTCTGAGTCGCCTGCGACATCCTCTGTCGCCGGCAGTGATACGGCCGAATCGGAACAGGCGTCCCCTGAGAAGGTCCCCACTGAGGCTGGTTATCCCCCACCTGACGATGCAGTGCAAACGAGTGAGGAGGCTTATCCACCGGCAAATAGTGAAATGCCGTCGCCAACCGCCGTACCTGATGTTTATCCACCGCCGCCGGAGGCGAGCGAGGTTTTTGAAGAGCCGCGTTTTCGTTTTGATCTACCGGTTGCGCCGGGTAGTACGACTATCTCTGGTGAGGCGCCGCCCGGACTTTCATTGGCGATTGCGGATGTCACATTTAATGGCGCTGTATTGGGAATCGGGTCGAGCGACGGAAACGGCCGTTTCACCATAAACGTGCAGCCCTTGCCGGAAGGACATCGAATTGGCATTACTTTTGCCGAACTGGAACAAGGCAAAACATATGCTGAAATGTCCGAAGAATATTACCCGCATCGGGGTGATGGATTTATGAACCTGCCTAATGTTGGTATCTTCCTGGAAACATTGCTTGTGGAGTAAGCACAACAGGCTGTTTTTTTACCATTTATGAACTTCGTAGTTGAATAGCATTGTCAAACAATGCTATTTTTTATTTATCTGGCTTGATTTAACCTGGACTGTAAGATTAAACCGGTAAAGTTTGGGCGACATAGAAAACAATTTCTGGGTAGTATTCTCGTGTAGGTAAACCGCGAAAAGTCTTTTGAAATAACATCATGGCAAATTCGCGGTTTCCTTGAGGAATTCCCAAATTTCGTTTCGCATGAATTCAAAAAACTTTCTGGGAATTACCTGGAAACCGCAGATTTCCATCACTTTTAAATTTCAGAAACTTTCTGCAGTTTACCAAAAGGAGTGCAAAGTTGCTGGCAACATTGGAAAAGACAAATTTAATAGAGCCCTATGGCGGAAAATTAATCGATTTACTTGTGCCTGAAAGAGAGCTGGCAGACCTAAAAGCCTATGCCAATACGCTCTATTCCGTGCGGCTTTCTCCCCGCAGCGTGTGCGACTTGGAACTGTTAGCCGTCGGCGCGTTTTCACCTCTGGATCGGTTTATGTCTGAAGCAGATCATCAAAGCGTGTTGGACAAGATGCGATTGCAAAATGGTTATATCTTTCCGCTGCCGATTACGCTTCCCATTGATGATGAAGAGAAAAGGCATATCCAAATCGGTCAGGATATTGCTTTACACGATCCCAAGAACGACCTTCTGGCAGTAATGACAATCGAAGAAATGTATGCCTGGGATCTCGAAGAAGTTGCGACCAAGGCATTTGGGACTCAGGATTTACGGCATCCCCTGGTCGCCGAAATGCATCGTTGGGGCAAAACGAATATTTCAGGCCCTTTGCGGGTTTTGCAACTGCCTCGGCACTATGATTTCAAAGATTTGCGCATGACGCCGGCTGAGACGCGCGCTCAACTAGAAAAAGCTGGCCATTCTAACGTCATTGCATTTCAAACTCGAAACCCTTTGCACCGTGTACACGAAGAATTGACCAAACGCGCAACGCAGGAAAAAGATGGGGTCTTGCTGTTGCATCCGGTTGTTGGTATGACCAAGCCGGGCGATGTGGATCATTTCACGCGGGTTCGTACTTACAAAGCGTTAGCGCAGCGTTATTATGATTCTGACCGGATTGTGCTTTCGCTGCTGCCCCTGGCCATGCGCATGGCCGGCCCGCGTGAAGCCGTGTGGCATGCGTTAATCCGGCGCAATTATGGCGCTAATCATTTGATTGTAGGGCGCGACCATGCGGGTCCCGGCAAAGATTCCCAGGGTAAGCCATTTTATGGCCCCTATGATGCTCAGGAACTTGCCGAAAGCGTGAGCGTTGAGCTAGGCGTCAAGGTTGTGCCGTTCCGCATGTTGGTTTATTTACCGGATGAAAATCGGTATGAGGAAATCTCCAAAATCTCCAAGGATACCAATACCGCATCGATTTCAGGAACCCAGGTGCGCGAAGAGTATTTACAGAATGGCAAACCGCTCCCATCCTGGTTCACACGCCCGGAAGTGGCCGGCATTTTGTCGGAAACATACCCACCGCGTTTTCGACAGGGGGCGTGTATCTGGTTTACCGGCTTACATAATGCAGGCAAATCGACTACGGCTGCGGTTTTGGCAACCTTACTGCAGGAATACGGCCGTCAGGTAACTCTACTGGATGGTGACGTGGTGCGCACCCATTTTTCAGAAGGTTTGGGTTTTACAAAAGAGGATCGCGATGAACATGTGCGCCGCATGGGATTTGTGGCGTCCGAGATAATCCGGCACGGCGGCATCGTGATTTGTGCGGCGGTCAGTCCTTACCGGGCCGCACGGAATGATGTGCGCGGCATGATCAGCGCAGGGCATTATATTGAAATTTTTGTGGACACGCCGCTTGCTGTGTGTGAAATCAGGGATACCAAAGGATTATATGCGCGCGCGCGGCGTGGTGAAATTAAAGGGTTTACCGGCATTGATGATCCATATGAAGCGCCGCGCAATCCAGAGATTCGGATTGAAACGCTTGACCAAACGGCCGAAAAAAATGCGCATATGATTTTAGATTTTTTGAAGAAATCCGGATTTGTACGCGAGGATACGGCCGTAAATTGACATACGGAATCTGCGAACAAGTCAACAATACAGTATAGAGGAAACTATAATGAGTGATGAAAACATGATCAATGAACCCGGCTTTGTAATTTGGATGACCGGACTGTCCGGAGCAGGAAAGACAACTATTGCTTTGATTCTGGTTGACGAATTACGTAACCGTGGTGTACGTGTTGAGCGCCTGGATGGTGATGTTGTGCGCCAAAGCTTAACCAGAGACCTTGGCTTTACGGCCGAAGATCGCACCCAAAATATTGAGCGCGTTACCTTTGTCGCCAAACTGCTCTCCCGCAATGGCGTTGGGGCAGTTTGCTCCTTCATTTCTCCCTACCAATCGGTGCGGGATCACGTGCGCGAAAACACAACGAATTTTTTGGAAGTATATATTGATGCGCCGTTGGATGTCGTGATCGAACGGGATGTGAAAGGATTGTATAAAAAAGCACTGGCAGGTGAGATTCCCAACTTCACAGGGATTTCAGACCCATTTGAGGCGCCTGAAAATCCGGATATTCATGTGCGTACAGACTTGCAAACGCCGGAGGAAAGCGCGCAGTTTATTATGGATGAGCTAGAAAAATTGGGTTTTGTTCCCGCAGCAGTCTGGACATGATATAATTTGAACATGATTATGGTGCAGAGAGGGTACTGGTGTACCCTCTTTTTTATTATGGGTAGATGTAGATGAATATTCAGGCGGCCTGGGAGTACGGCCGTTCCCAATTAGCTGCGACCTCCCCAACTGCAAACCTGGACGCCCGTCTTTTGCTTGAATATCTATTACAGGTTTCACACAGCACGCTCGTTGCCCATCCAAACCGATTATTGACGCCCGAACAATCCCAGGCATACAAAGACCTCCTGGCGCGCGCCCAGGCAAAAGAACCAGTTCCTTACCTCGTAGGCACGGCCGCTTTTTTCGATCTCGATCTACGCGTAACGCCGGCCGTATTGATACCCCGTCCTGAAACGGAGCAACTTGTGGAACTGGTCGCCAACTGGGTTAACGCGCGAAATTCAATCAATATCGTGGACGTAGGCACAGGCAGCGGCTGTATTGCGATCGGCCTGGCTAGAAAATGTCCCACGGCGGCAATTACCGCAGTTGATATCGATCGGGATGCATTAGAAATTGCGCGCCAAAACGGCGAACGATATGCGTCCGGGCGCATACATTTCGTGTGTGGCAGCTTGTTAGCGCCCTTCGAAGAGCAAGTCGATTGCATTGTTGCAAATTTGCCCTATATTGCAGACGATGAGTGGACGCAGGTTGACGATGGGGTAAAATTGTACGAGCCTGAAATGGCTCTGCGCGGCGGGCCAGACGGCCTTAGCATCATCAAAGAATTGTTGCATCAAGCCAGAGTACAATTAAAATCGACAGGCGCGATTTTCCTGGAAATTGGCTGGCAGCAGGGAGCGGCCGTTCAAGAACTGGCGCAAGCAATTTTCCCGGATGCAGACATTTCTGTTTTGGCTGATTATGCTGGTCATGATCGTTTTGTCCGTATTCAATTGGATCGACTGGAGATAAAACCATTGAGGAGTGAGGAATCAGATACCCAAACACGTCTGTTGCAGGCCAGATCGGCTCAAGCAATCTCAGAAACGGCCGTCGCAATTCGGGCGGGACAATTAGTTGTTTTTCCCACAGATACGGTTTATGGCATTGGTTGTAATGCCTTTGACGCAGAAGCTTTACAGCGTTTGTTTGAGGTCAAGAAACGGCCGTTAGACAAAGGCATTCCAATCTTGTTGGCAGATGTCACTGACCTGGACAAAGTTGCCCGCGAAGTGCCTGCAATTGCCAAACAATTAATCGATCGTTTCTGGCCGGGCCCATTAACATTAATTGTGCCCAAACGCGCCGATCTACCAGAAGCTATTTCCGAAAATGATGGCGTAGCTGTGCGTATTCCTGATCATCTGGCAACGCGCGCCGTCATTCGCGCAGCTGGGGGCGCGGTCGCCGCCTCCAGCGCCAATCAATCAGGGGACCCCCCAGCTCAAACGGCCGAATCAGCTCTGGCTGCCTTAGAAGGGTTAGTAGCAATTGTGCTCGATGGCGGCCAGACCGATTTATCAGAGCCTTCAACTGTCATTGATTGTACCGGTGAAACAGTGCAAATTTTACGGCCCGGGCCGATTAGAACT
Organism: uncultured Chloroflexia bacterium; assembly: GCA_963701435.1. GTDB lineage: Bacteria > Chloroflexota > Anaerolineae > Promineifilales > Promineifilaceae > JAACFF01. The sequence continues at coordinate 58,067 of CAVPAL010000021.1, forward strand.
GCTGATATTGCTCTCGTAAAGCCAAACGACGCATGAGTGAATTTTTGGTTCCGCTGGCGCTGGCTTTGGGTGGGTTATTGGCAGCGATAGCGACATATCGAGGAATCCGACGCGGCGGAGCGCGATATTATACGCTTGAAAGAGAAGCTTTGCTGCGTCGGGCTAGCTACACACTTTTTTTAAGCGTGCTGCTCTTTTCAGGAGCAGTTGGCGTCTTAATTTACCGCGCGCAGCCAACTACGGAAGGTGATACCGGCGCCGAACCCATTGAAGTCCTTGAGGGAGGAGCAACAATAACGTCCACCAATTTTATCGAACAATTCCCGCCTACTGAAACCGCTACCCCGGACGAACCCCAACCTACGGTGACGCCAACTGTCATCATTTGTCGTGGTATCGTAGATGGGACAAGCGGCAATGGTTTAACTTTGCGCGACACACCTGGCGGCGCCGATATGACCGTACTGCCAGACGGCTCCGTTTTGACTGTCTTAGAGGATGCGCCCGTTGAAGCAAATGGGTTTACCTGGCGCAAAGTCCGCGTTGTTGGTGGGGAAGAAGGCTGGGTTGCCGGAGAGTTTCTAACGATCCGCGCGCCTTGTAATTGAGATGATTATTGGCATTGACGCCAGCCGGGCAGTAACGACCCAACGGACTGGAACCGAAGCATACGCCTATTTTTTGATTCGGGCGTTAATTCCTTTGGCGGAAGCGCAGGGGCTGCGGCTGCGGCTTTATTTTAATGAACCTCCTCCCGTCGGCTTGTTTCCCACATCCGCCGCTGTTGAATCTGTTGTCATACCCTGGCGTCGCATGTGGACGCATATGCGCTTGGGTCGAGAACTGGGGCAGAACCCGCCTGATATCTTTTTTACGCCCGCGCATGTGATTCCGGCAACCTATCGCGGGCGGAGCGTCGCGACAGTCCACGACCTTGGGTATCATTATTTTCCTGAAGCGCATACCCGCAGGCAGCGGACTTATTTACAATGGAGTACGCGCCATAACTGCCGGCGCAGTTACCAAATCATCGCAGATTCGGCCACGACTAAACATGATTTGACGCGCTTTTATGATGTAGATCCAGATAATGTGGTGGTGGTTTATCCCGGCATTGATCCTGATCTGGCGCCGATTACCGATACGGAAAAAATATCAACCGCATTGCATAAATATGGCATTAATCCACCTTATTTGATTTATATCGGCACGCTGCAACCACGCAAGAATCTAGAACGGCTTGTGCGCGCCTATGCAGAGAGCGGCGTTAACCATAAATTGGTGTTGGCAGGAAAAAAGGGGTGGCTCAGCCAGCCGATTTTGGAATCAATCTGGCAATTACCGCTGCAATTGCAGCAGCAAATTGTGCTGCCCGGGTTTGTGAATGAGGTTGATAAAGCAGCTTTGATTTCTGGCGCAACGGCGCTTTTATATCCTTCGTTGTATGAGGGGTTTGGGTTTCCCGTGCTGGAGGCGCAGGTGTGCGGAACGGCCGTTCTGGCGTCAAACACGAGTTCATTACCAGAAATTGTGGGGGCGGGAGCGTTGTTGGTTGATCCACTCGAAACGAAACAAATCAGCAGCGCACTAAGCCAACTGGTCGAAGATGATATGCTGTGTACTAATTTACAAACGGAGGGACGTATCAATGCGGCCCGATTTACCTGGCAGAGAACGGCCGTTGCCATTCTCAATGTGCTTACTGGAGATTAAATAAAAAACGGACAGTCCAGTTAAGAACCGTCCGTTTTTCAAATTACCTGTTTCAGGTAATTTTATTCGTCAATCCACACTAATTCTGCATCATCATACTTGGTTGTAACTGCTTGAATATCTTCAAGCATGTCGAACTCTGCCGCGCCTTCCCAGATGAGTGCACACTGCAAGTCCGGGTATTGCGCGCCAAAAGCGATCTTGTCGGCATTGTCGCTCCCAGAACCATAACCAGGTCTAACTAAAACAAAGCGGCGGAACGTGACCGGTACAGTCGGTATAATCGGCAAGCCGGCATTATAATTTTGTGCAACTTGTGCAGCTGTCAGCGCTTTAGCATACATCGCAACCAGATATAGTTCGCCATACCAGGGGCGATTGCCAGTTAACTCGTTGCCAAGTATCAAATCAAAGTAGCCACTGTTCCAGGTGTCATGAAGACTACCGGACATTTGCATTGATTTATGCAGTTCGCCGCCTAAATAAATCTTTGCCGCTCCACCTGCATTGCGGGTAAAGACAACATGTATGAGCTCGTCTGTAACCGTGCCCGGATTGGTACTAAAGGAGGGTGTGCCGCCGGGATAGCCTTGTTCTCTGCGCAGCCGGACATCAAAAAGATTGCCGGGTTGGCTGCCCCATAAACCTTGCGCCAGGGTGACATACCGGCTGTGTGTGTCAAGAGACACAGAAACGATACGGGCCGGTCCCTGTTGTTCAGTCAGACTCGTTCGCAGCCAGGCTTCAACCGTTATTTCCTCTGATTGACGAACGGCGTCAATGACTTTTCGGGCTGGCTGATCTGATTTAATCACGGCTGATTTTTTGATACTTAATCCTGTTGGCAACCATTTAACGGCCGTTTCATCAGAAACTTTCAAATTTAAGGGGACGCCAACGCCAGAAACATCATGAACTGTGGCGCCGTCGCCCTCAAGGAAGGTATACAGCACTTGCAAGCCTGCCTCAACGCGTCCATCCCCAGGGGGTTCCGGAACTGTGACGGTGACAAAGTTTTGTTTTTCATGTTCGGCCGTTGCGCCAGTCGTATCAGTAATCGTGAGCTTGACGCTGTAACTGCCCGCACTTTCATACGTATGGGTTACTACCTGGCCAGAACCAACTTCACCATCCCCGAAATCCCAAACATAAGCATCAATCTCATTATCCCCCTGGCTGCTTGAGGCGTCAAAAGTCGCCGTTAGTGGCGCGACGCCATTATTACTACCGGCGCTGACCGTGAAATCAGCCACGAGATTCGGGGCGCTATCTGGATGCGCCCCTGCGCTAAAGTTTTGGGCAACATCTTGCGCAGTTAATGCGCGGTCAAAAACAGCTACCAGGTGCATTTCGCCCACCCAGGCTCGCCCACCTGTGCGCTCATTGGCCAATGTAAGCGGATAAGACGTATCCCAATTGGAAAAGTTTCCGGTGACTGTTGCGCTTTTGACAACAACATTGTCAATATAAACTTTGACCTGGCCGTTGGCTTTGCGGGTATAAACGACATGTTGCAACGCCCTCTCCAATGAGCCAGGAGGCGTCTCTACGGGAGGAAGGCCATTTTGATCCCTGTCTGTTGTACGCAGACGATAATTATAAAAGCTTGACGGAGAAGTATTGGGATTACCGCCCTGAGCCATTGTGAAATTACGGCGCATATGATCAAAAGAAATACCTGCGATGCGCGCCGGCCCATCCTGCAAAATATTATTTGGTTTCAACCATGCTTCGATGGTAATTTCATTACTGGCTTTACAGGCGTTGATGACCTTTTGCGCTGCCACACCCGAACTGATGATCGTTGGTCTACGCACATGCAAACCTTTGTCTAACCACACAATATCACTTTCATTTTTGATTGAAAGATTAAGCGGCGAACCAATGTTGGAGACATCATTAATTGCTGTTCCAGAACCCTCTTCAAACCGGTATAACACCTGAAGCCCATTAATCACCCGGCCGGTAGAAGGCGGGGGCGGGGCAGCAGATACAATAATAAAATTTGGCTTCGTTTCTGTGTCCTGGGCGCCTTGTGTATCGGTTATTTTCAGCGAGACGGAATATTCGCCAACATTTTGGTATGTATGCGTTGGATTTGGTTGTGATGCTGTTGATCCATCTCCAAAATCCCAGGCATAGGCACTAATGCCATGTTGCGAGGTGCTTGCGTCTGAATTAAAGGTTACCGTCAATGGTTTTTGCCCCGATGCTGCACCAGCGCTCAATGTGAACTCAGCACGAAGCTCATCAGGCGGACTGGCAACAGCGCCTCTGCTAGCGCCGATATTGGGATTTGCGCCATTTGCGGCGTAATAGACAGGCGCGTTATTGTTCCAGGAAATGTCTTGATCAATGGTAATTTTGTTATTGTTATAATCAACGGCCGTAATCTTTACATTGCTGTTGCCAACTCTAATCTTATCCCCCGGAATTGCGCCAAGACCATCCGTAAACCATTTTGCATTATCAACGCTCAATGTGCGCCCGCTGCCGCTGCCGTTGGTAAGCGTCAAGTGGGCGCCTTTCCCGATGGCAGCGCCGCCAGGGTTAAGAGAAAAGTCATACGAATCGGTAAACAACGTATCTTCATCTGCATTCAGGAACAAATCAGAGACAGAATCGACCAAAAAGCTGTGTGCATCATTACCGCTGATCGTGGTTTTGTTTTGCAGCGCGTTTTTCCAGGCAGAGAAAGATGTGTAACTGTTATTCGACAACATCCATCTACTGGAGTCAGCATAAATATTATAGTCGATATCCAGTGCACGGCCGTCGTCCCATTTGACTTCATAAACATTGCCAACGATGATATTATTGCGCAGCCCGGTAGGTAAATTTTTGTCTGCCCACCCGCTCATTGCGCCGGCTGCCTTACGTATATTGACCGCTTCATTGCCGGGGTTTCCGCTGTAATCACGTTTGCAATTAACTACGGTATTGTTGTAAGCATAAAAACCGTCAAACAGTTGTAATCCTGGAGCCGAATCAAAAATGATATTATTCCGAATAATCACATCCCGACACACTGTGTAACTTCCGCGGTGGATAGAGCCATAGGCGTAGGTGTTCCAGCCCTGGTCTGCCAGCGGGCCATCATTACTACCAAGCGAACCAAAGATGATGTTGTCTTGGATAACCACATATTGCGCAGATTTTAAATCGATCGCATTTTCACCGGCATGCGCCAGGATGCTTTTCTCAATGACAAAGCCTTTGTTGTCCAATCTGCGTTCAGAGGCTGAATAAGCGAAATCACGCATAAACTGCACGTTGTCCGACACATAGCTGCCATCCAATACGCAATTCGAAACCTTATTGTGCGCAATTTCGGCTTTGGTATCGTTGACCGTCACATTGTTCATGCCGCAATTTTTGATTTTCGTGTCCTGAACTGTGGAGTAACGTGCTTCGCTAAGAAATTGAACGCCGTGTACCAGCGCTTCAATATAACAACCTGAAACTAGATTGTGAGTCCCGCCTAACTGAATGCCCCGGTCTCCGTTTGTGCGATCCCCATTACTATTTGTGATCCAGGCACGGTAATCTTCCGACGCGACCAGATTTAAACCGATTAACTCACAATGATCGCCAGGGACTTGAACCCAAGCGCCCATATGTCCTTTACGTCGATGCCCGTGTCTTATTTTCAGATTCTTAAACGTAAGGTAATTGTGGGAAATATTCAAAATCTGGTATGGATCACCGGAGATTGAATTAACTGTTACACTTTCGGATTCAAACGCCTGGATTGTAATCCTGGCGTTTGAAGTTCCGTTTCGTTTTGAAACAAGACGCTCGGAATAGTTTCCGGCGCGGACATTCACAACATCACCAGCTTGTGCTTTATCAATGCCTTTTTGAATTGTACGTAATGCGTTATTAGGGGAAGTTCCCCCATTACCATCATTACCTGTCGGGCTAACGTAGTAAACTGTCATGATTCCTCCTCAATGGCTGCGGTGATACTAACATTTTTTCCAGCAAGCCTTACTAATGTCTTACACACAGGTACATTTTTGAATATTCACGGTTGAGACCGCAATTTTCAAAAAGACCCAAGGTAAACGATTTGATAACAAATCTCGACGGCGTTTGGCTGGTACGCCCAAAAATATTTTTGGTTAGGGTACTTCATTATGAAATGTTTTCTTATTATAAATGCAAATTTATTTATTGTAAACCTAAACAGGTTATTGTAAACTTGGATTAATGAAAATCAATGCGGCGATTGAACCCAGGATCTACTAAATTATACGTGTGGGAACGCAGAAGGGGACAAATATTCAGATTTTCCATACAATTATAGGTAGGTTAATTTTCAGAAAACACAAATGCGCCATACCCGACTACCCGGTCGCGCGGCCCGGCCGTATCGCCAGAATTGCGTAAATCAATGGCAGCGCCATGTAAATTATGAACTTGCGCTGTTTTTAACAAACCTCGAATGGGAACACGGCCGCAGGCGCTTTCGCGCTTAATGCCCGACAGATCAAGCTGCTCAATTGCACGCGCAGTTGCGCTGTCAATTTCTTGTGCAGTCGTATAGGGATAATAATGGCTCAGATCGGAACTGATAACGATCAATGTTTCGGCGCCGCCCCACAATTGTTCCAGAACTTCCGCTACCTGCTCGATAGTCGTTTCTCCAACAACTAGCGGAACAATGCTGAATTCTTGCAATACCGTTTGCAGGAAAGGTAACTGCACTTCCAGGCTGTGTTCCTGCACATGGGCTGCATCCATGATTTCCACTTGTGGCAAGAGTAGAATCGTATCTAACGCAATCTTGTCGATTGGTACCTCGCCAAGAGGGGTTTTGAAAGCTGTTGCGCTGCTGGCGGCCAGCCCGTGTACGTGCACGCGGTGAGCCGGCCCAAGCAGTATTACGCGTTTGATAACTTCACGACATGGCGTCAAACGCGCATAGGCAGATGCAGCAATAGGGCCGGAATAGATGTAGCCGGCATGAGGGGCAATGAGCGCTTTGGGGCAGGGACCTGCGCTGTTAGCTGCAGCCAGGTAACGGTTAACTGTATTTTGCAATTGGTGGGCGTCGTCAGGGTAAAAAAGCCCGGCAACGGCCGTTTCCCGAATGCTTGACATGCTTCACCTCCACTTTTTCACAGTGAGGAATCTTTTAAAGATACGTTGCACTTTCCTATAGTATAATAGAAATGTGAAGCTTGTGAATATGGAGACGGCGAATGAATAATACGGTTCCTACCAAATATTGGCGCCGGCTGGCTGACGGTCGTATCCAATGTGACCTTTGCCCGCGCTTTTGTAAACTCAACGAAGGGCAGCGGGGGCTTTGTTTTGTACGCGCCTGCGAAGATGGGCAAATTGTGTTAACGACTTACGGCCGTTCTAGCGGATTCTGCGTTGACCCCATCGAAAAGAAACCGCTCAACCATTTTTATCCGGGAACGGCCGTGCTCTCTTTTGGCACCGCCGGCTGCAACCTTTTTTGTAAATTTTGTCAAAACTGGGACATCAGTAAATCGCGCCAGATGGATACCCTTGCCGATCAGGCCGCGCCGGAAACGATTGCCTCTGCCGCCAAACAGCTAGGCTGCCACAGCGTCGCTTACACCTATAATGATCCGGTCATCTTTTTGGAATATGCGCTTGATGTGGCGCAAGCCTGCCGTGAGGTCGGCATACGATCGGTGGCGGTGACGGCGGGGTATATCAATGCAGAGCCGCGCACTGAATTTTACCGCTATATGGACGCCGCCAATGTAGACCTAAAAGGCTTTAGCGAGGATTTTTACCAGAAATTATGCGCCGGTCAGCTAAAACCAGTGCTGGAAACGCTGCTTTATTTAAAACATGAAACCGATGTCTGGTTTGAAATCACCAATCTGCTGATTCCCGGCCAAAATGACTCTGAGGCTGAACTTGAGGCGATGACACAATGGGTGGTTGAAAATCTGGGACCGGATGTGCCCATGCATTTCACCGCCTTTCATCCCGATTACAAGATGCGCGACATTCCACCTACTCCACCCGATACTTTAACGCGCGCGCGCGCCATCGCCTTGCGGAACGGTGTGCGCTACGCCTATACCGGCAATGTGGCCGACAGGCGCGGAGGCAGCACCTACTGCCATGCCTGCGGCAACCTGCTCATTGGCCGTAACTGGTATGTTTTAAAGGAGTGGAACTTGACCGCAGACGGCCGTTGCCTTTTTTGCGCCGCCCCCTGCGCAGGTCACTTTGCGCCCAATAAGGGCGATTGGGGTTCACGCCGCCTGCCGGTACGCCTGGCAAATTACGCCGCCTTTTAGTCAAGCCGCTGTCTCAAGCTGATCTCCAATAATGAAAGCCTCCAGGGCAGTTGTAGACTCAATAGATCAAGATTTTCGACACGAATGACACAAATAGCAGCAATAGCAGGTAGTCATTTCGTGAGATTCGTGTTATTCGGGTCAGATTTTGGAAATTCAGAGACTACTCATACCCCTTGATTTATTCTCACTTTTGTTGTACTATTTCAACAATTAGTTTTGTTGTAGTGTCCCGCATGGAGCAGTATCCCACCTCGGACGCTTTCGATTGGTGATGGTGAACCCAATGGATCATGCTGGGCAAACGTTTAATATCAAAGGTATTCGCGACGGGCTGCTGCTTGAATGGGATGGAAATGGTTCTTTCTCAGAAGGGCACAGCCAGCTTCAATTTGAACTGGCCCATAAACAGGAATTTTTGCAGGGCAGCCGCATTGCGCTTGCGCTGGGTGAACGGCCGTTACAACGCGAGGAAATAACGGCTATTCGAGACCTGTTGTCTGAACACCAACTGCAACTCTGGGCAGTTTTCAGCGAGGACACCGCCACAAAAAAAACAGTGCAGGATTTGGGTCTGGCAACTCGTTTACCGGGCAGCAGAACTGATTTAAACGGCAATCAACTGCCTCCCAAAAAACGTTCCGTGGCAAAAACAGTCCCTGCTGCATCTAAACCTGATTTGAAATCCGAAGAACAGCCAATCATGCTGCTCAAGGAAACGTTACGCTCAGGGCGATCTGTGGTTCACGCGGGTAGCGTCATCATTATGGGCGATGTGAACCCGGGCGCTCAGGTTATTGCAGCCGGTGATGTATTAGTGTGGGGCCGCTTGCGCGGTATGGTGCATGCGGGCGCGATGGGTGACGAAACGGCCGTTATTTGCGCGCTCCAGCTCACCCCAACGCAGCTTCGCATCGCCGATCAAATCGCAATTTCCCCTGATGAGCGGCCTGATAACCCGACGCCGGAGCAGGCCGCCATTCTAGATGGACAAATCGTTGCCCGTTCCTGGCAGACAAGATGATATCTAGTACCTCAACTATATCGTTTTGGGGAGTCTGCATTCTCAAATGCGGACTGGCATCTAAGGATGCCCACGCCTCATTTTTAGAAATTTACGGTACTGGTTGAAAATAAACACACAAGGTTGAATTGGTACCATTGCAGAAGTGAGCAGGCATTTTTGGTAACATCGTAGTTGGAAAATTCTCTGCAATGAAAAAATGGGAGTGAAAAATGATCTGTAAGGTGATAACCGTTACCTCAGGAAAAGGCGGCGTTGGCAAAACGACAGTTACTGCCAATATCGCCTCCGCGCTGGCCATGTTGGATAAAAAAGTCGTCGCCATCGATGCTGATATAGGCTTGCGGAATCTGGATGTTGTGATGGGCCTGGAAAACCGCATTGTTTACGATCTGGTCGATGTCATCGAGGGCCGCTGCCGTTTGCGGCAGGCCATGATCAAAGATAAGCGCCAATCAGATTTATACCTGATTCCTGCGGCGCAAACCCGTGACAAAATGGCAGTCAGCCCTTCGGATATGATTTTGGTTTGCGATCAACTGCGCGAGGAAATGGATTACGTCGTGATTGATTCACCGGCCGGCATTGAGCGCGGCTTTCGCAATGCAGTCGCCCCCTCCGATGAAGTTGTCATTGTGACCAATCCGGAAGTTTCGGCCGTGCGCGATGCTGACCGCATCATTGGCCTGATTGAGGCCGAAGAAAAAGGCCCGGGTCGTTTGATTGTCAACCGAATCAAACCGGGCATGGTCGCGCGGGGCGAGATGCTCTCAATAGAAGATATTTTGGACATCTTAGCCATCGATTTGATCGGCGTGATTCCCGAGGATGAAAACATCCTGATCTCGACTAACCAGGGTTTGCCGGTGGCTATGAGCAGCGTCAACGGCGCCAGCGCCAGCCAGGCTTTTCGTAATATCGCCTGCCGCCTTGATGGTCAGGATGTGCCGTTTATTGATCTGTCATATCGCAGCGGTATATGGGATCGGCTGCGCACCTGGATGGCAGGAACCAATTAATTAGTTGAGGAGACAAAACCATGAGTTGGTTCGATCGAATATTAGGCAGAAACGAAAAAAGCGGCGCAGTCGCCAAACGGCGCTTGCAAATGGTGCTTGTCCAGGATCGAAGCGATATTTCTCCCGGATTGTTGGAACAAATTAAAGATGACATCATCGAAGTAATTACCCGGCGGTTGAACGTTGACCGGGATAATGTGGTGGTAAATCTCGATCACACGGCAACAGAGAACCGTCTGATTGCTGAAGTTCCGCTGTTACCGGTAAACGGCCGTAATCGTAAATAACCACGCCAAAATTTATTGGCAATATGTGGGGCCTGAGAACAGCTCAGGTCCTTGCCGGTGCGTCAGGCAAATTAATACTTGCTTTGAAACGGCCGTGCCCTCTGGTCACAACGCATCAGCTCCCCTACAATCGAAAACATGCTTTCAAGAACATCTGTATGGCGCTATTTCGATTTCTGGCTCCTTGCAGCAGTATTATTGCTAACAGCCTACGGCATTTTGATGATCCGCAGCGCGGTCACAGGCGCCCCTGCATTTGAACCGCTGCCCACGCAACAAATTATCTGGGCCTTCGTCGGTGTAGCCATCCTTTTTGTTGTTGCTGCGGTCGATTATCGTTATCTTACCTCGGCCCACTGGTACATTTATGCCGGCCTGGTTGCCTCGCTCATATTTGTTGTTATAGCGGGACAAATCAACAACGATGCGCGCCGTTGGATTCAAGTCACGTCAACCTTCCAGATTCAGCCCTCCGAATTTGGGCGTATTCTGCTTACCGTCACCTTCGCCCAATATCTAGCCAATCGTCAACATTTGATTAACCGCTTTTCAAACACCTTGTTAACACTGCTATATATTGGCATTCCTGTAGCCCTAATATTTATTCAGCCGGATCTGGGCATGTCAATCCTATTCATAGTCATGTGGTTTGTTTTAATCTGGCTGGCGGGTTTGCCGCTTTCCCACTTTGCCGTTCTGGCGGCAGTAGGTATTTTTTCTGTTGCGCTGGTCTTTCCCTTTCTGGCCGATTATCAAAGAGACCGCATCACGGTATTTTTAGATCCGGAAGCAGCAGACGAAGATGACCTCTTCAATATAGAACAAGCAGAGATTAGCGTGGGTTCTGGCGGTTTATGGGGCAAAGGTTACATGCAAGGCACCCAAAGCCAGCTCGGCTTTTTACGCGTCCAACACACAGATTTTATCTTTTCAATGATTACCGAAGAGATGGGTTTGATTTTTGGCTCGCTCGTCGTGATTGGCTTGCTGGCCTTTATTTTGATACGCATATTAAGGGCGGCGGCGTTGGCCCAGGACTTTGCCGGAAAATTAATCTGTACCGGAATTGCCGCCATTCTATTTTTCCAGACAATAGTGAGCGTAGGTATGAATGTGCGCGTCTTGCCCGTGACCGGTCTGACATTACCGTTTGTCAGCTATGGGGGCAGTTCGCTGATTACTCTTTTCCTTGCCATCGGCATCGTGGAATCTGTTCTTATGCGCCAGCGCAAACAAGAATTTGGCTAATCCCGCAACAATTGACCGCCCCCTCTATTTTTGTATACTCCTCTAAAAATATCTTCCTGATATCTTCCTGGAAGCTGAATAGGAACAAACCTGTGAGTAAACAAACTTCTTAGGAAGATGAGATCGTTGAGACTTAGACGAGGTTTTCATGACAGTTCGAGTTCGTTTTGCCCCCAGCCCAACGGGGTATCTGCATATAGGCGGCGCCCGCACGGCGCTGTTTAACTGGTTATTTGCCCGCAAATATGCCGGTCAGTTCATCTTGCGTATTGAAGATACGGATCGCAAACGGTACGTGCCTGGCGCTACCAAGGCGTTGATGGATGATCTGCGCTGGTTAGGATTAGATTGGGATGAAGGCCCTGATGTGGGTGGACCATTCGGCCCGTATGTGCAAAGCGAGCGCACCGGTTTGTACCGGGAATGGGCCGATTGGCTGGTCGAACAGGGTTATGCTTACCGTTGTTACTGCAGCGGTGAAGAATTGGCGGGAATGCGTGCCCGGCAAAAAGCAGAAAAGAGCCAAATTGGTTATGATCGACGCTGCCGTACCCTCACGCCGCAGCAGCGCGCTGTCAAAGAGGCGCAGGGACTTGGCTACGTGATTCGTTTTGCCATGCCATTAGAAGGTGAAACGGTGATCCCGGATGTTATTCGCGGCGATATTACCGTGGAAAACAGCCAGCTTCAGGACGCGGTGCTGCTGAAATCAGATGGATTGCCGACCTATCATTTGGCAAATGTGGTCGATGACCATTTTATGCAGATCAGCCACATTTTACGCGCGGATGAATGGATCAGCACTGCGCCGCTGCACATCAATTTATATGCGGCATTTGGTTGGACGCTTCCTGTGTATGCCCATTTGCCGGTTGTTTTAAATCCGAGCGGCAAAGGTAAGCTGAGCAAACGCACGCAGGCATTTGATGATGAGGGGCAGCAGGTTTTTGTAAAAACAGAAGAATTCCGCCAGGGTGGTATTTTACCGGATGCGCTGCTTAATTTTCTGGCAAATGTGGGTTGGTCGTTTGGGGATGATCGTGAGCAATTCACGATGGCAGAGGCGGCGCCCCGTTTTGAACTGACGTCAATCAATCCGGCGCCTTCCCGCCTGCCCTATGACAAGCTGGATTGGCTGAATGGGCAATACATTCAAGACATGCAGGCTCTGGAACTGGCGCAGGCGGTCAAGCCGTTTTTGGATGAAGCAGGGTATGAGGTAAATCCGGAGGCGCTGCTGCTGGTTATGCCGGCGATGCGCGTGCGCATGAAGCGTTTGACGGATGCCATCCCCTTTTTACGTTTTTTGTTTGAGGATGCGCCGCTGCAGGAAACGGCCGTTTCCCTGACACACAAACAAATGCCCCTGGAAAATGCCCGCGACGGCTTTCAGCAGGCGCGCGATTTTGTCGCCACGGTAGAACCGTATGACTTGGAATCCATCAGTGCTGGCATGCTGGCAATTGGCTCCGGCGTCTCTCTCAACGGCAAGCCGGGACCATTTCTGGGCAAAGCGCGGCTGGCAATCACCGGTCAACAGGTCTCGCCGCCGCTGTTTGAATCCATGCTGGCGCTTGGCCGTGAGCGTACATTGGAACGGCTGGATGAAATTGTGGCGCTTTTTTAGATAAGCCTGTTACCAGGTTGTAGGTTTCTTAAAAATTCCACGGGAATCAGATAGTTTTTTGGGGAAAAGGCTTTTGGACAGGACACCTTTGCGGATATTTTTAGTAAAATCAGCACTTGCAATTAGTACTTTACTTGGGTGTTTCTGCGGGTTAAGTATGCCGATTTTTTTACCCAGTTCTTTTTTGACAAACTGGATTGGCAAGAGTAAATCGGAATCATTGGAGACAATAACAGCGACATCATAGGCATTTTTATACCCGTCACTTAACAAATGAAGCGCCAGATTTACGTCTGACCCCTTTTCCTCTGTTTTGATCACTTTTGCATAACCGCTTTTCGGGGGAGCAAGGGGCATCATAATTTCGTGGGATAAAAAATGCCCATAGATGATTTCAAGATTGGGGATAGTCTGCAATGCACGCAGGTAAATTCGTTGGCGGGTCAATTGGGTGGGGTCTGACGGACGTGGATTAACCAGAGCGGTGAAATATTTAATCCGGTTAATATTATCATGCGGCAACATGATGTGGCAAAGTTTGGCGATGTCCAACCAGCGATACGGCGTGTTTTTCAAAGCACCATAGTAAAGGTTGAAGCCATCAACATAGATGTTAGCTTTCAAGAAGACCTCCCAAAACACAGAAGCCGCCCTTTCGGACGGCCTCGCACCCTTTCGCCGAAGCTACCGGGGGGGATATGTGGAAATTATACCACAATGAACAATTTAGTAAAAGCACCTTGCAAGTCCAGGCCACCCTAGCTGGCGTCACGGCTTTTGCCAAAAAGTAAAATTGAGTGTGATTTTTCCTATTCCCCGAACTGGATGCCCTGCGCCAGCGGCAGTTCGGTTGACCAGTTGATCGTGTTTGTCTGCCGGCGCATGTAGGCTTTCCAGGCGTCAGAGCCGGATTCACGGCCGCCGCCGGTTTCCTTTTCGCCGCCAAACGCGCCCCCGATTTCTGCCCCGGATGTGCCAATGTTGACGTTGGCGATGCCACAGTCAGAGCCGGCGGCTGCCAGAAAATTCTCGGCGGTGCGCATGCTGTCGGTGAAAATGGCGCTGGAAAGTCCCTGCGCCACGCCGTTATGCAGCGCGATGGCTTCTTCCAGCGCTTCGTATTCCAACAAATAAAGGATGGGCGCAAAGGTTTCTGCCTGCACAATCGCGCTTTGTGACGGCATTTTGATAATGGCTGGTTCTACAAACTGCGGTCCAATATCCGGCCGAACATTTCCGCCTGTCAGAACCTCGCCCCCTTCGGCTTGCGCCTGGCCAATGGCGCGCTGCATGGCGTAAACGGCCGTTTCCGTCGCCAGCGGCCCCATCAAAATACCCTCCTCCATCGGATCCCCAATTGGTATTTGTGCATACGCTTTGAGCAGCCGGTTTGTCAGCTCTGCCGCGACGTCTTTGTGCACGATAATACGGCGCGTTGACGTGCAGCGCTGGCCGGCCGTACCCACGGCGCCAAAAAGAATGGCGCGCACCGCCAGATCAAGATTGGCGTCGGCCGCGACGATGATGGCATTGTTGCCGCCCAGTTCCAGCAGCGAGCGTCCCAGCCGTCCCGCAACCGTCTGCGCGACAACCTTGCCCACCTTGATTGAGCCGGTGAAAGAAATGAGCGGCAAACGCGTATCGTTGCTCATCAACCGCCCCACTTCAGGGCCGCCAACAGCCAGATTGAAGATACCGCTCACACCATGATCCGCCATAACTCGGTTACAGATGTGCTGCATGGCAACGGCCGTTAACGGGACCAGCTCCGACGGTTTCCACATCATCGTATCGCCGCATACAGCCGCAAGCGTTGAGTTCCACGACCAGACAGCAACCGGAAAGTTAAAAGCGGTAATGACGCCAATCGGGCCAAGCGGATGCCACTGTTCGTACATGCGATGAAACGGCCGTTCCGAATGCATCGACAACCCGTATAATTGACGTGACAAGCCGACAGCGAAATCGCAGATATCGACCATTTCCTGCACCTCGCCAATCCCTTCGGCCCGGATTTTGCCCATTTCCAGGCTGATCAATTCACCCAGCGGCTCGATTAACTCACGTACAGCCAGTCCCAGATCACGGATAATCAGGCCGCGTTTGGGCGCCGGAACCATACGCCAGGATTCAAATGCTTGCGAAGCGGCCGTGATAACCTGGTCATATGCCTCCGGCGTCGTTTGAACAACCTGTGCAATTGGTTCGCCGCTAGTTGGATTGAAAGACGTGAGCAATTGACCACCGGTTTCCAGCCAGCCATCAGGCCCAATGCAGGCGCCCGCATTTATACGGTCCAAACCCAATTTATCAAGTAATGCTTTCATCAGGCGCTCCTTTACTCCTCTTTTTGTTCCTCAGTGGTCGACGCTTCCGGAGCGCTCGTTGGAATATTCACCAACATCTTGCGTTGGCCATCGGCAACCGAGATAACTGTTTTTACGCTAACATCGCGCGACAACAAACCAAAATCTTGCAACGTCCAGATCGTCGTAATGCGGTCGCTTAAATTCGGCCATTGATCTTTGGCCCACACATAGCGCCGCCGGCTGAACTGCCAGATTGGTTCGGGTTGATATTGCGGTTCAAACGCGCAATATTCCTGCCAGATTTCCTCGTGCGGCGTTAATGGGAACAAAATATCAAGCATGGCCCGCTGCACAACGGCGGCATCCCGGCCAAATTCCGGCGACACCCAATTAATATGATAATTGTGGATGAACATGAAAATGCCCAGGTGAGAGTAATGCTCAATGTTTTTGGCCGTCTTTTCACGTTGATTGTACGCCTTTTGATAGGTTGCTTCTAACTCCAAACTAGGTTCTTCAATACGTTCGTGGTGCTCGTCATCATGAACGAACAATTTGGGATTTATATTATAAAGGTAGCAAGCCAGTTGCGTAATACGTTCAGGACCAACATTAAACTTGACAAATGCTCCTGATTGAATCAGTTCATAAATGGAATCGGCGATGCCGCGCTGCCGGGCTTCATCATGGGCGCGAACAACCCCCTTGCTGTAAATCGGATGACGCGTTCCAGGCGATAAATCAGGGGTTTTTACGTCGCCTTTTTGTCGTTTAAAACCGCCGTTTGCATAGTAAATCTGGAAAAGCGTAATCAGGCCGCCGGTAATGATGATGGCCGGTAAGGCGCCGGTTTTTTGTGTGACTAACACAATAAGCATAAAGTAAGATGCAATCATACCGCGCAAACCGGCAAACTTAAGCGATTTTGCCTCGCCTGATCCTGGTTCAATGCCCCTATCGCGCATAGCGCTATCGCGCACCAGGTAGACAGTGGTGCTGGTGATTGCAAACGCGCTGACGAAGCCAAAGGCATAATAAGCCTCAACAACCACCACTTCGCGAATCATGGGGATTAACATAGCGGCGATCCCCCAAATAATCGCAATTCCGATACGGTCATCTGAAAAGAAGCTGGGTAAACGCCCTAACCTGGCTGCATTAGCCGCCACGGCCGCACCGCCAACATACCCGCCGCCCTGCGCCAACAGCAAAATCACGGCCAATAAGGTGCCGGCGATAAACAGGAATGATTCGCCGGTTGTTCCGGCTAACGCCTGCGTGATTGTGCGCGATAGGGCTATATCGTCAGACGCCGTGACAACAAATTCATCTTTCGGGATAATTACTGCATCTTCTTCAGATCGGTCACCAGGCTCGAGTGGTTTTTCGAAAGCTCTCTCGACTGCTTGTTCGTCATAAAATGCTTCGGCTGCCAATACATCGCCTTCGGTCACCACAACATCACCTGGGGTTACGCCATCGCCCAACGTTTGCACGGCCATAATCTCATATTCGATCAGCAAGGTGCTGTAACCTTCTGTGGCCGGGATATTCCATTGAGAGGCTGCAAAAAGTTGCACGACGCCGGTTCCAATCAAGAAGATGGCCGCCAGTGTTAACGCCGTGTTAATGACTTTCCATTTAGGCCGGGCGGCATGTTTACCGCTGGCGGGAATCACTTCATAACCGGAAAAGCCCAGCATGGCGCTCGACATGGAACGGAAAAACAATTGGAAAACAATCACAGTGCTGATGGCAGACAGGTCCCGCGTCGCGCGTACGACATGTTCGGTGACGCCGGTTGCAACCAAACGCGTTACGATACCGTCGGTTAGATAGGCCCACTGTGGGTTGGCTATGGCTGTAAAACCGACAATCGAAAGCGCAAAGATCGTGAAAATAGTGAAGGCGCCGCCGCCTAGCAGGAAAAGCGGCACAGCCCGTTTGGGGCCAAGCGCAACCAGGGCGACCATGATGGCAAAAGCAAAGACTTCAGCCAGTATGATGCGATAGGGGGCCAGTTCCGGCAGTACGAGCATGGTAACATCTGCGGCCGAAATAGAGCTGATGATAATAGTAAGGATGGCGTCTAAAAAGAAAAGGCTCGTGCCAATCCAAGAGAGCCAGCGCAATTTGGGTGGCCCAATGGCTTCCACCAAAGGGCCGCTGCCGCCGGCGTTGGGCCGCAGGTAGGCCCCGGCTTTGTAGGCCGGCACGATGCCCAAAAACAGTAAGATCGAGAGCAGGATGAAGGCCATGATAGCGACCTGGTGATAACCTTGGGCGCCATGGATAGCCAGCAGAGTCTGATAGGCTGCAACGCTGAATGCGTCGGCTGCAATTTCAAATATAAGCGCCAACACGCCAAGGCCGGTTCCGCCGAGCAGCAAGCCTTCTACCATAATACGTGGCAGTTGGCGGTTTGCTTCCTTGCCTTCTTCAGGATTGATATAGCTTCTAAACATTTTTCCTCCAATCAGATGGGTAAACTGCGGAGAGTATTTTGAAAACAAATGCGTTGAAAATCCGCAGTTTCCTCTAGGAATTTCAGGAATAAACAAAATAATTTTCAGCGCCTATGTCTGAAAATCTTTGTCAATTCCGCAGTTCCATTAAACATGGGTCTCTTCCTAAAAACCATGCTAACGAATGTGGATTATAGACTAACGTGATTTCACTGCCAAAATGACGGTATTTGGTTGACGGCCGTTTCACTCTGTCAGAAAATACCACTCTTGTGAATAACTTGGCCCGAATTTATTGGTATGGATTATTGCTGCTGAGCGCTGTGGTGTTGTTGAGCTGCACACCTGCACCTGCAAACACCTCTTTTCCGGCGGATGCTGTGATAAATTCTGTTGGTACTGCGCCTGCGCTTTCTGTACCCGCTGCGCAAGCCCCCACGGAAACGGCCGTTGCGCCCACAGCAGCTTTATCTCCCTCACCTATTCCAACCCTTACGCCGCCCTCAACTGCAACGCTGCGGCCCGCGCCGACCGCAACCGAAACACCAACGGCGACAGCGACCAATACCCCCACGCCGACGATCACTTCGTCTCCGACAGCCCCGCCTGATCGCACCTGTCCCGAAGAACCGCCCCTAAAACCAGCCTACGAGCGCTATTATCTGCCGACAAAAAAATGGCCGCGGCCAGACCTTGACATAGCCGAGCCTCATTTCTGGCTGGGTAAACCTTTACCCGGCGGCGGGCGCACCCTTATAAACCAGCGTTTTCCGTATGGATGGGACGAAAACGGCCGTTTACTGCTGCATAATGGCGTTGATGTTGCCGAAGAGTTGGGCGAACCGGTTTTAGCAGTCGCCGATGGCACCGTGATCGTGGCGCAGTCGGATATTAATGCCTACTACGGCTGGCGCTGCAACTGGTATGGGCATCTGGTGGTGATTGAACTTGATCAAACCTGGCAGGATCAGCCGGTTTATGCCCTCTACGGGCATGTACTTAATATTAATGTCGAGCCGGGGCAGCGCGTTGAACGGGGTGAACAGGTCGCCGAGGTGGGTTTTGGCGGCGCAGCGACAGCGCCTCATCTGCATTTTGAAATCCGCGTGGGCGAGAATGAGTTTGATGCTACGCGCAACCCCATGCTGTGGATTGAGCCGGGCGAAACGCGCGGCGTCATTGTTGGGCGACTGCTTGATCCCGAGGAACGGCCGTGGCAGGGCGTGCAGTTGGCATTAATTCCTGAAGACGATCGCTTTGGGAACGCCGTTACCTGGAGTTATCTAGGGGACCCAGATGATTTGATAAACCCGGACGAAGGCTGGGCCGAAAATTTTGTATTTGCAGATGTGGCCCCGGGCGCATACACCATCGTCACGCGCCTGCAAGATGTTGATTATGAAATTGATGTTACCGTGGGCGCCGGTCAGATCAGCCGCGTAGAAATTATCACCGAACCTTTCAAAACCCCCACGCCGGCGCCGGAACCGACCGAAACAGGCGCTCCCACTGAACAACCGCCTGCAACAGAAACGGCCGTTGCTGATTAGCTGCCTGACCATTAGGTAAACCGCAGAAACTATTCGGAAATCCAAAAAGGTTTGAACTGCGGTTTCCTTGAGGAATCGGCAACCATTTGAGCATTTTTAACTCTGAAAATTTGTTGCCGATTACCTAACCTGTTTGGAGAATTAAATGCTGTTTGTCGATAACCAAAACATCACCGATCCGCGCCAAAATCTGGCATTGGAAGAATTTTTGCTGCGCCATGTCAAAATTACAGATCCGATTTTGTTGTTCTACATCAATGAACCGTCCGTCATAATCGGCCGTAACCAAAACACGCTCGAAGAAATTGACCCCGACTACGTAAAACAGAACAATGTCCACGTTGTGCGACGTCTTTCCGGCGGCGGCGCCGTGTTTCACGACTTGGGCAATCTCAATTTCAGCTTCATTACAAAGGGGCAGGAAAATTTACACAATTTTGAGTTGTTTACCACGCCCGTCATCCGCGTGTTGCAGCGTTTGGGCATTGATGCGGAGCTGCGCGGGCGCAGCGATATTTTTGCCGGCGACAAAAAAATCTCCGGCAATGCGCAATACGCTTCCAAAGGGCGCATGTTCAGTCACGGCACGCTCCTGTTCGACACCGACATCGCCGCCATGCTGAAAGCGATCAATCCACGGCAGGTTAAAATCGAGTCGAAAGCAGTGCAGTCGGTGCGTAATTTTGTCACCAATATTCGCGAACTGCTGCCGGAAGAGATGACCACGCTCCAGTTTAAGCAGGTTCTTCTGCAGGGTATTTTCGAATCGGAAACGATTCCCACCTATGATTTAACGCAAACAGAGTGGGGCCAGGTGGAAGAAATTGCAAATGAACGCTATCGCACCTGGGAATGGAATTTCGGCCGTTCGCCCAAGTTCAACGTCCAAAAAAGTGAACGCTATCCGGCGGGAAAGATCGATCTGCGCATTGATGTTGAAAAAGGAGTGATTGAAAGTTTGAAAATTTATGGGGATTTTGCCGGCAAACGAGAAGTCGCTGAACTGGAATCCTACCTGATTGGCGCGCGCTATGACCGTGAATCATTAGAGGCGGCGCTTGCCGACCATGAACTCACGCCTTATTTTGGGGTTTTGGAAACTGAAACCTTCCTGGATTTGTTGTATTAAGGCTTTTTCGGAAATTAAATGATCCAATTCGTCCCGAAAAAGCCTCTAGCCAATTCCAGAAATGCGCTCGATTTTCGGATCATTATTTTCTGGAATTGGCCTAAAGGCAAAACAGCAAAGAGCCTTTGCTGCTTGCCATTTTGCCTTTGTCTACCTATTTTTCTTCTTTTTTGAAATCGAGTGAAGCTGAATTAATACAGTAGCGCAAACCGGTGGGGCGCGGGCCGTCGTCGAAGACATGTCCCAGATGAGCGCCGCAGCTCTTGCAAGTTACTTCGGTGCGGCGCATGAAATAACTGTTATCGTCGTGTTCCGCAATCATTTCTGTATTCATCGGGGCATAAAAACTGGGCCAGCCACAGCCGGAATCAAATTTGGTTTCAGATTCAAACAATGGTTCGCCGCACACAATGCAGGTATAAGCGCCATCTTCTTTATGATTCCAATATTGGCCGGTAAAGGCGCGCTCGGTGCCTTTTTTCTGGGTTACATTGTACTGCTCGGCTGTTAATCGCTCGCGTAACTCTGCGTCTGAGATTTTAACTTTTTTGCTCATGATAAGAACTCCTTGCTACAAATTTAATGATGATGTTGTTATTGTAATACAGAAATGTTAGCGTCGGATTGGAACGGCCGTTTCTGTAAGTTTTTTGTAATTATCTATTCGAAATTTAGTTGACATACCAAGAGTAGTTTGTTAACATGCAGAGCATTATGAACAAAACTGTGAATCAATGCCCAACGCAAGCCGCCGCTGCTGGCCAGACCACCGGTCTGGATTGTTGCGCTGCCTGATTCACGCTTTTTAACTGCACCAACAACCGCCAGACTGGAATCCACGGTCTGGCGGTTTTTTGTTGTCAAGGTAAAATTTGGTAAGCACGATGCACGAACAGAGGGAAAAATGAAACCAACTACAAGTAATGAAATCCGACAGGCGTTCCTGGAATTTTTCGAGGAAGTAGGGCATGAAGTTGTCGCCAGTGCGCCCCTGCCGCAGTATGACAACCCGACCTTGTTATTCACCAACGCGGGCATGAACCAGTTTGCGAATGTGTTTTTAGGGAAAGAGAAACGGCCGTATAACCGCGCCGCCACCTCCCAAAAATGCATGCGTGTACAGGGCAAACACAACGACCTTGAAAACGTCGGCCCCTCGCCGCGTCACCATACTTTTTTCGAAATGTTGGGCAACTTCTCCTTCGGCGACTACTTTAAAGCCGGGGCGATTCGCTTCGCCTACGACTTCATGACCATCGTGTGCCAGATCCCCGCCGAAAAGCTGTACTTCACCGTCCATACCGGCGATGACGAAGCATATGACCTGTGGGCCAACGAGATTGGCGCGCCGGCAGACCATATCTTGCGCATGGGCGACAAAACCAACTTCTGGATGATGGGCGATGTGGGACCTTGCGGTCCGACCAGCGAGATTCATTACGATTGGGGGCCGCAAGCATGCTCGTGCGGCGAACCCGATTGCAGCGTGCTGCTCGACAACGACTGCGATCGCTGGCTGGAAGTGTGGAACCTGGTTTTTATGCAATTTGACCAGGCGGAAGATGGTACGCGCACCCCGCTGCCCAAACCCGGCGTCGATACAGGTTTGGGCCTGGAGCGCATCACCAGCATCATTCAAGCCACACCGGTTAATTACGACAATGATTTATTTGAACCGGTGATGCAAGAAGTGCAGGATTTGCTGGGAGATTCGGATTTAGAGCGCCGCGAAAAATATGTGGGCTACCGCGTAATTGCCGACCACGGGCGGGCGGCTACCTTCTTGATTGCAGACGGCGTGCGCCCCAGCAGCACCGGCGGCGGCTATGTGCTGCGCATGATCATCCGGCGCGCGGCTCGTTTTGGGCGGCAGATTGGCTTTCAAAAGCCGTTTTTGGCTGAGGTAGCAAAGGTATACATTGACCAGATGGAAGACGCCTATCCGGAATTAAAAGCGCGCCGCGAGCATATTTTGCATACGCTTACGCAGGAAGAACGCCGTTTTGCGCGTACCCTGGATGCGGCGCTGGCGCAGTTGCTGCAAATTCTTAACCAGATGAGTAAACGCGGCGAAAGCGAAATCTCCGGCGAAACCGCTTTTAATCTTTACGCAACGTATGGTCTGCCGCTGGAAATTACGCGTGATCTGGTGCGCGAGCGCGGCATTACGATTGACGAGCCGGGCTACACGCGGGCGCGGGAAGCGCACGCATTAGCCAGCGGTTCCGGCGCCTTCAGCCAATATGAGCGCGGTACAAATGTGTATGGCGATCTGCTGGCGTCACTGGTGGAAGTTGGCCACCTGGAAGGCGGCGTCGAATATGATCCCTATATGGGCGCACGCCTGCGCGCCGATGTCGTGGGGTTGGTTCGGGATGGCGAGATTGTTACGGCGCTGAAGCAGGGTGAAAAAGGAGAAGTTGTGACCACGGCCACGCCTTTTTATGTGGAAGCGGGCGGTGAAGTCAGCGACAAGGGCAAGATTGTGATTGAATCAAGCGGCGCGGAATTTCGTGTGGATGATGTACGCCAGCCCGTACCCGGCCTGGTTGTCCACATTGGCGCGGTTGAAAAGGGAGATGTTTTACTCGATGAGGATAACGAAGCGCTGCTGCTTGTAGATGAAGGCCGGCGCGGCGATATTCGCCGCAACCATACGGCGACCCACATTTTGCACAAGGAACTGCGTACGCATCTGGGTAATCATGTGACCCAGCAAGGCTCTTTGGTTGCCCCGGATCGGCTGCGCTTTGACTTTTCGCATGAAGAAGCGGTCGATAAGGCCACCCTAAATGCAATTGAGGCCGATATCAACAAGGCTATTACGGCTAACTTTCCCGTGATATCAACCTTTTTAGATAAAGATGAAGCGACCGATTTGGGCGCGATGGCGCTTTTTGGCGAAAAATATGGCGAGATCGTACGCACAATCTCGATCGGCAGCGCGCCGGATGAAACACCGTACAGCCTGGAGTTATGCGGCGGCCTGCACGTTGCAGAGACGAACGATATTGGCCAGTTCCGTTTCGTGAGCGAGGGCGCATCATCGGCGGGCGTACGCCGCGTGGAAGCTGTGACCGGGCGCGCGGCGCATTTGTTTGTCAACGAGCGGCTGGAAGCTCTGGACAACGTGGCCCAAACCCTGAACGCCCCTCTAAATGAAGTTACCGGCCGGGTTGAAACGCTGGTTGCAGAGAACCGCTCTTTGCAAAAGGAAATGACGCATTTGCAGCGCAAGCTGGCGCGCATGCAGTTTGAGGGGCTGATGGACCAGGTGCAGCAAGTGGCCGGCGCGGCGGTGCTGGCGGCGCAAATTGATGACGCCGAGGTGGAAAATTTGCGCGAGATGGCGGATTGGTTCCGGGATCGGGTGGGTTCGGGAACGGCCGTTCTCGCGACCGTTAAAAACGAGAAACCGATTATCATTGCCAGCGTGACCAAAGATTTGATTCCCAAAGGATTGAAGGCGGGTGACCTGGTGCGTGAAGTCGCCAAAATGGTAGGCGGCGGCGGCGGCGGGCGCCCCGACATGGCCCAGGCGGGTGGTCGTGATGCCGGCAAACTGCCGCAGGCGTTAGCGGCCGTGCCCGATCTGGTTGCGCAGGCGTTAGGTTGATCTGTTTTTTTACCCTGAGAAAGACAGGCGGGAGGCAAGGTTTGGGTGAAATCCCGGCGCCGTTCCCGCCTGTTTCGCCGCTATCTTTGTGAAAAATCGAAGACGCCTTTAATGATGTTGTATTTACGGCGGAACATGTGCATCTTCAGGGCGCGGGCATAATCATCCAGGGCAAAATGATGGGTGACCAGCGGCGACAGATCAATCTGGCCAGATTCTATCAAGTGCAATGCCAGCTCAAACGTGCGCCAAACACGGCCGTTAAATTGTTCCGCATGATGATAAATGTAGGCCGCATTGATTTGCAGTTCCTGTAATAGAACCGCCGACCAGTCGATGCCTTTGGCCAGACCCGGTACGCCTACCAGCGTCACTCTGCCGCCCGGGCGCGCCAGCCGCAAGGCGTCATCCAGCGCGGAATCACTGCCCACACAGTCAAAGACGTGATCGACGCCGCCTGCCACGACGCGTTTACCAACGAGCGGTTTGTGTAAGTTTGCGCCTGTTTGGGCGGCGACGGCGGTATACAAGTCGTCATTTTGTACAATTTCATCGGCGCCCAACTGCTGCGCCATGTCAGCCTGAAACGGGTAGCGCGCCGCTATCAGGATACGCGCCTTTGATCCCAACGAACGCAGCGCCGCCAGCGTAACCAGGCCAATTGTCCCCGCTCCCAAAATCAAAACGCTGTCCTCGTTATCGGGAAAAACTTGCAGAACAGCGTGCAGGCCGCAGGCGAAGGGTTCAACCATGAGCGCGTTTGCATCTGAAACAGCCTCAGGAACGGCGTAAAGCTGCGATTGGTGCGCCACGAACATGGGACTCCAACTGCCGCCGGTGTCGCGGCAGCTTCCAAGCATTAGACCCGGCGCGAGGCCGCCCTGCGTGACGCGCTCGCAGCGGTTGATTTGACCTCTGGCGCAGGCAGGGCACAATTGGGTGAATCCACGCGGACGACACCACAACGTCGGCTCAACAAGGACTCGTTGGCCAACCTGCCAGCCGGTAACGGCCGTACCCACTTCCGCAATGACGCCCACATTTTCATGTCCAAACGTGAAGGGTGAGGAAGAAAAAGGGGAAAAGTAGGGGCTGGTGTGCAGATGGATTATACTCAGATCGGTGCCGCAAATGCCGCCCAGGTGGGTGCGAATCTTAACCCACTCCGCGGAGGGCAGCGCCGGTTCGGTTACCGCCCGCATCCCGACGCAGGCTATCCCGCTCCAGAGCAGAGCGGGGGCGACCTTGCGCAGACCAAGCCCGAGCGCATAACGTGGAATGGTGGTTGTGAATTGAACAGCTTTCATGGTTACGCTCCCTTTGAGTGCAAAACGACAACATCATGATACCATTTACTGGAGTAAAAATATAGATCAACGAAAGATCGGATCTCTGTAGTCTTACTGAATGCTGTGAGGGCATAATGGAAGTTATTAATCTGGCGCAAAAGTTTGACTTATTCGATGATTATTGGTCGCCTAAAATTGTAGGCGAATTGAATGGACAGGTAGTGAAGCTGGCCAAACTAAAGGGAGAATTCGTTTGGCATCATCATGAACATGCAGACGAGTTGTTTCTGGTGATAAAAGGTGAGTTGACAATTCGCCTGCAGGAAAAAGATGTAGACCTTAAGGCAGGTGAGATGTATATTATCCCACGCGGTGTTAAACACCAGCCCGTAGCTGTAGGAGAGGTTCACGTACTGTTGTTTGAACCTCAATCCACACTAAATACTGGCAATGTGCGTTCGGAACGGACAGTTGACAAGTTAGCGCGAATTTGAAAGCGTGAGGAGGTAATATAATGAATGTGAAGATACGGCCGTTGACAGTTGGCCCTATCCTCGGCTGGACAAGCGGCCAAACGGCACGCATGTGGGGACGCGGTGCTTTAGAATTAACAGATTCCGGTCCGCGTCGCTGCTTTGGCATCGCGCGCGTGCGGCCCAGCAGCAGTTCCCATTTCCGCCAGCCGGTGTTTTTTAAGATGAATCCCAACTTCGACATGACCGGCGTAATGCAGTTTGAAGAGTTGGAACCTGAGCGCAGCTATGAATACCAAATGGGGTATTTCTTTTCAGACCTCGACCTGCCCGACCTAACACGCGATTATCCAGTTGACTGGAATGGCATCGACACCATCAGCTTTCGAACTGGAGCTGAAGATAAAACCCGGGCGCGATCCTTTATCTCCGGCTCCTGCCGCTATTTACTGCGCCTCTTTGGCGGCAGTTGGTTCGACAACCGTGGTGACAAAACGTTTCGTTCCATTCTGCGCCAGATCAATCAAGGAATTCAGACGGATATGGTTTTTATGACGGGCGATCAAGTTTATGCAGATGATTTAAACTTTATTGCACCCGATAAAACGCTGCAGGAATACAACGCGCGCTACCAGGATGCTTTCTCCCAGCCCTATATCCGCGAATTAATGGGCCGCGTGCCTACCTATATGATTCTTGATGATCATGAAATTGAGGATAACTGGCCGGCCGCGGCGACAAATACAGATTGGACAGTGAAATATCCTGCCGCCATACACGCTTACCAAACATATCAAAGCAGCCACAGCCCGCTGCTGCCGATGACGTCTGAAAACCGTATGGCAGGGGGTACCGCAAAAGTTTTGGTACACGTTTGAAGATGGCTGCTGTGATTTTTTTGTGACCGATGTGCGCACGGAACGCTATTTGAGTGATGATCCGCCGCAAAGACGCATTATGAGCGACCATCAGTTAGCCGAACTACAAGCGTGGTTGATTGACGGTTCAGGGCAGGTTAAAATTGTGGTGACATCGGTGCCGTTTTTCCCTGATCCTACAGCCTGACCTCGGACCGCACAGACAAGTGGAGCGGGTTTCATAGCAGCGCGGTGAGCTACTCGACCTGATTTGCAGGATAATGATGTCTCCAGGGTTGTGTTTTTAGCTGGTGATTATCATTTTTCAATGAAATCGGAACTAGTCAGTCCCGGCAAGCCCGGTTTCAAGGTGCTTTCGATCGTTTCCTCAGCTTATTATTGGCCCTACCCACATGGCAGTTGGCGCGACTATCAGCTTGGCGGAGAACTCAGGACGCCTGTCAGCGCCATAAATATGAGGTTGTCAACAGCAGCGGGTTCATTGCAACCGATAACTTTACACGTATTTCCGTCGATCTGGACAAGTTGCAGATAGAGGTTTTTGGGCGCAAAGGGGAACAGCTTCACACAACGGGGTACGCGTTTTGAGGGGGCAAACGGCCGTTTCCCGGTGAAATTTTGACAAGATGAACAAGGTGAACAGGTTTTTGTTTTATGTCAAATAAAACCTGGCTGAATCTTGTTAATCCTGTCTAATCCACACTCAATTCAGCCCGCTAGGCGTCTAAACCCAATGCGGTTTTCAACTCCGCCAGGGCAGCTTTTTCTTGATCGCTGACGCGGACGGCTCCAATACTGAGGAATCCGCCTTCTTTGCCGGCTTCGGCCGTTGCCTGCGCAATTGTCATCAACCATTCTTTGAAGCCGGCGGCTTCTTCAGGCGTGGCTTTTTCATCCAGAACGGCCGTAGCGGATTGCAAATGGTCTAAAAACTGTTTTTTGGCGTCTTCACTTTTATTCAGTTCGGGCGTTTCCATCTTCTCTTTGGTTTGTGATTTTGCCATGATGTCGGCGACAACCGCGCCAACCAAATCCTGGGCAGCGTCAGGCGCATTCTGAGCCTGGATGGCCTGAAACATGCCTTTCATCTCTTTGCCCATGGCGGTAATGCTCACATCAGCCGCCATAATGTAGGTTCCCACAAGAACAGGCGTCTGCAGCAAACCTTCCCATTCCTCTTCAGAATAATCTGCTTTCGTTGTCATTTGTTACTCCTTTAAACTTCCTGGAAGCCTGTAGCTTCCAAGAAGGTGGTTTCGCCATTATTGTATACCGGTTCCCTAAAAGTCAGCCAGCTTTGGATTTCAATCTGTGTTACCTAATCGTTTGTGAAACGCAGAGTCCCTTTCGCGCTTTTTTTGTTATCCTTATGCCATTATGAATCTAAAAGGCAAGGTAATGGCCCTCGATCTGGGCGAAAAACGGATCGGCGTTGCCGTGAGTGACGCCGCGCGCATTGTCGCCAGCGGCTACGACGTGATCAAACGGCGTTCGCGCAAGGAGGATTTTGCCAGGTATGTACAGATCATTATAGATGAAAAAATTACGCTGCTTGTGATGGGGCTGCCAATTCCGCTGAGCGGCGTCGAAGGACAGCGCGCCGCCTGGGTGCGCGACTACACGGCCGAATTCCAGCAGCATATCGACATTCCGATTGAATTTTGGGATGAAAGTTTTACAACCCAACAGGCAGAAGAGAGCTTGCGGGCGCGCGGTAAACGGGGCAAAAAGCTGCGTGAACGGGTTGACGCCGTCGCGGCGGCGTTTATTTTGCAAAGTTACCTGGATGCGCATGCCGGACCCGCGCCGGAGCCATCCATTTTTCAGCCGGAGGAGGATGAATGAGCGCGCCGGAGCAGCAACGCGCGCCAAGCCGGCGGCGGGAACGCGCCACGCTGGCGTGGCTGCTGGTCATTATGGCGCTGTGCCTGGGCACGGCCGTTGCCGGCTTTAGCATTGTTAATTGGCAAAGAACCGCCCGCGCCAGCGGTGTGTTTCTGGAAGACGCCAGTCCCAATCTGAGCCTGGTAGAGCGGATTGTGTTGCAAAATTATCTTGTAAACCGGGGAGAATTCCTGCAGCAGCCGTCCGGAAACGACGCCGGAAAGCAAACTTTTTCAATTCCCCCCGGCGCAACGGCCGATTCAGTCGCTGAGGGTCTGGCTGCGGCCGGTCTGCTCACCGATCGCGAGCTTTTTCTCAACTACCTGCGCTTTTATGGGCTGGACGGCCGTTTACAAGCGGGCGAATTTACGCTTGATCCCCAATGGTCGATTCCTGAACTGGCGTCGGTAGTCGCGGACGCCGGCGCGCAAAATGTTCAGGTCAATATATTTGCCGGCATGCGCATTGAAGAAACGGCCGATTACCTGGCCAAACTCTCGCCTGCCAACGTTGACGCCGCCGAATTCCTGGCCCTGGCGCGGCGCGAACTGCCCTTTGACGCCTCGCCCTATGCATTTTTAGCGACCCTCTCTCCAGACGATACGCTGGAAGGATATCTCATGCCGGGTCTTTACAGTCTGCCGCCCCAGGCCGACGCTGCTTTTTTAATAACGCTAATGCTGCAAAATTTTGACGCGCAGGTGACGCCGCCCATGCGCCAGGCCTTTGGCGCACAGGGTTTGTCACTGCGGGAAGCGCTGACATTGGGATCAATTGTGGCGCGCGAGGCGGTTGTACCGGAGGAACGGCCGTTAATTGCGGGCGTCTACCTGAACCGGCTGAACAACGATACACTGCTGCAAGCCGACCCCACCGTGCAATATGCGCTTGGTTACCAGCCGGCCAGCCGTAGTTGGTGGAAAAACCCTCTTAGCCTCGCCGATTTGCAGGTTGATCATCCCCATAACACCTATATTTATTCAGGCTTACCCCCCGGCCCAATCTCCAGCCCCGGCCCATCCGTTTTGCAGGCAGTCGCCGATCCCGCTCAAACTGATTACTTTTTTTTCGTGCTAGACTGTGAAGCCAATACCGGCGAACATCTTTTCTCCACAACATTTGAGGAACATCTAATCTATGCGCGCCAGTGTCAATAAATGGGTAAGGCGCCTCTTCTTACTCCTTACGACTTGCTTCCTGCTCCCAAACGTCACCGCCTGCGCCGGCGCGGCGCCCGTTGTCAAAGTGGGACTTGTCGCCCCGTTTGAAGGGCGCAATCGTCCGATCGGATATGATGTCCTCTACAGCGCGCGGCTGGCGGTGCGTGAGATTAACGCGGCCGGCGGCATCGGCGGCTATCGTGTGGCGCTGGTGGCGCTGGATGACAGCGGCGATCCGGCGCTGGCGGTGCAAACGGCCGAATCGCTGATGATTGATCCTGGCGTCGTTGCCGTGGTCGGGCATTGGCTGCCGGAAACGACAAACGCCGCAGCGCCAGTCTACACAGCCGCCGGCGTGACTTTTTTACCGGGGGGCGAGATGCCTTATGGGGCCGGGGATCCGAATGCGCTGCCGGGCGACTTTGTTGACGCCTATACGGCCGTAACTCCCTTTGACGAAACTCCTGGCCCCTACGCCGGTTCGACCTACGCCGCATTTCAAGAGTTGTGGCGGCAGATGGAATCAGCTTATGCAGCTAGTGGAGCCATTAA
This sequence comes from uncultured Chloroflexia bacterium, assembly GCA_963701435.1. Classification (GTDB taxonomy): domain Bacteria; phylum Chloroflexota; class Anaerolineae; order Promineifilales; family Promineifilaceae; genus JAACFF01. Next base: position 88,583 of record CAVPAL010000021.1, read on the forward strand.
CCGCGCGTCACTCGCCGACATCAGATAATACCAATGTTGCGTAAATTCATGTGAACACGGACAGGGAAAATGTCGATTTCTCTCTGGCATTTCATTGCATAATGATCATTCTCAGGGTAAAAATAGGCGTATCGTGTATTGTGCAATTCCCGCTTTGTGTCTGAGCGACTTCGAATCACAAATCGGGATTTTTGTAAAAGCCATTGTGTAAACCGTTGATTTCAAGCGCATCTTTTTGGGGAGATATCTACGGTTTACCCAAACCACAAGGAGGAAAACGATGTTTCGTAGAATTTTAGGCGCAATAATCTTATTGATTTCAATCATTACCGTGGTTGTATTAATCGCCGGCGCCGTTTTCATTGGTCAGCTCATTGACCAAATGGGCGTAGGGGTTGACAATGGACTGGTGCTGGCGGTTGATACACTGTCTACCGTGGGCGCAACGCTGGAACAAACCCAGGCGACGCTTGTTGAGGTCAATGACGGCATGGATACCGCCACTCTGGCCACGACCGATCTCGCCAAGACCCTGGAAGATACGATTCCATTAATCGAAAAGGTGGCTGTTATTGTGACCGAACAGGCGCCACAAAATATTGAAAACGTGGAAAATGCCGTGCCCAATATGGCGCAGGTTGCAGGCGTCGTCGATAGCACTCTGACAACGCTGTCAAATTTTGGGTTTGACCAATCCTTCGTTATCCCGCTGCCTTTTGGGAATGATATTGAAATCCCGCTTGCATTTGATCTCGGCATTGAATACGAACCGGTTGAACCATTTGACGAAACCGTGTCAAGACTTGGCGAAGGTTTAGATGGTCTGCCGGAACAGTTACGCTCTCTGGAATCAGATTTAGCCGTGTCGGCAGAAAACTTGCGCATCGTCAGCGAGGATATAAATATGGCGGCCGGCAATCTGGAATCAATCAATGAGCAGGTGGCGTTGTTTATTCCGCTGTTGGATCAATATCTGCGTATTGTCGACCAAATTATTGATTCGCTGGTGCAGGCGCGCGGCCAGATTGCCGCCCAACTCGGTACCGCTAAAACAATTGCGGCCGTTGCCATGGTTTTCCTGGCGTTGACGCAGCTAACACCGCTCTACGTTGGATGGGAATTGCTCACCAGGCAGCGTCCTGGCCAGCAAAGCGAGCAACAAGTGGAGGCGGAACCGCAAGCGCCGGCCCCGGCAGCGGCTGCCGCTAAAGAAACGGCTGAAGCGCCGGCTGTAGATGATCCGGATGCGACGCTGGTTGATACATCCGCGCAGGATACGGAACAGAGCGGCTGAATTAAAAATTAGCGCCCGCGTAACATTTCTAGTAAAAGTGGCAGCAAACAACTTGTAAGGTAGATAATTGAGATCGATGGGTTCGAGATTATCTACCTTAATTGGTTTCTTTTTGCTGGGAATGTTTTGTTTGCCGGGCTGTGCAGGCGAAACGGCCGTTCCCACACCGCCTCCATCAACTGCACAAGCCGCCAGTCCCGACAGATCGACAACCACGCTTGAACTTGCGGCGCCCACCCCGACGCTGCATCCTGCGGTCACCCCACTGCCGCCGCCTACACCCCCAATCACTCCCTCGCCCAATCCGTCCATCGAGCAGTCGGATTTAATCGAACTGGCCACCGTCGAACCCCAATCGGTCGAAGGCCATTTAGCGGCGGCGCAAACGGCCGTTTATCATGGTGATTACCGGGCGGCCATTAATCAATATTATGCCGTGCTGAACTACGGCGAAGACGTCGCGCCGGAGCAGTTGCTTGCGGCGCTGTACGGCGCCGGCGACGCGTACCGGCGGGAAGGGTTAAGCGGTGATGCGGCCACCGTTTTGAACCAGCTTGTCAGCTTCGAATCTGCGCCGGCGCCATCCGAAGCTCATTTTCTTTTAGGTGAAGCCAACACCGCCTTGGGTGAATATCAAGCCGCCATCGACGCCTATCAAACGTATGTGCAAGCCAATCCCGACATGGCCGCCTATGTTTACCCGCGCATCGCCCAAAATTATCTCGCGCTTGATGATCAGGAAACGGCCGTCGCCGCTTACACATCCGCCTTGGAAAGCCCAGCTCACCGGCTGACCGAGGTTGAAAATCGCCAGATGCTGGCCAATTTTGCCCTTGAGGCGGGAGATTTTGAAGCCGCAGTCGCACAATATGACGCCATTTATGACGTAGCCCAAACCGAAGCGACGCGCGGCGCAATGACCTATCTCGCAGGGGCAGCGCTGCAACAAAGCGGCGACACAGAGGCAGCTTTTGAGCGTTTCCAATATGGCCTCGAAAACTACCCCGGCGCGTATGAGACTTACCTGGGTCTGGTGGAACTGATCAAGGCTGAAGAATCGGTGGATGAGTACCAGCGCGGACTAGTCGATTTTGAGGCCGCGGCCTTTCAGCCGGCGATTGAGGCTTTTGAAAGGCTGCTTGAATCGGAGGAGGTTCCGCCGGAGGCGCATTTGTACCTGGTGTGGTCACATGAGGCGCTGGGCGATTTGGAAGCGGCGCTGGCGGCTGTGGAAACCTATGTGCAGCTTGAGCCGGAGCGGGGCGCTTTGGAGCGCGCCAAGTTGTTGGGTCGCAGCGGTGAATCGGAAACGGCCGTAACTGCCTACCTGGAATTCCTCGAAACCTATCCCAAAAGTGAGGAAGCGCCCTTTGCAGCTTGGTGGGCGGCGGTTTTGACGGCACAGTTCGGGGATGGGGAAACGGCCGTTACACGTTATACACAGCTTGCCGATGATTTCCCGGATAGTGACTACGCGCCGCAGGCGCTCTACAACGCCGGCTGGCTCGCTTTTGACGCCGAGGATCAGGAGGCAGCGTTTACGCTCTGGCAGCGCGCGGCGCAAAACTATCCTGAGCATGAGCAGGGCGCGGCGGCGCTCGTCTGGCTCATGCTGTTGCAGCCTGTCGATGGCCCGATTGCAGAAGATGACTTAATCGAACTGGGCGCGCAAATAACGACTGACGGCTATTATGGCTGGCGCGCGCGCGATCTGGCGGCCGGCAATTTGCCCTTCCGCGCCAGAAATCCATTTGTGCTGCCGGATGAAAAAACCCGGGCGGCGGCGCAGGAGGAAGCAGAGCTATGGCTGCGGGAATGGCTGCAGTTGGATAAGGAAACGGCCGTGTCCGACCTCTCGCCAGAGCTGCAAACCGACGATCGCCGCATCGTGGGTGAGAAACTGTGGCAGTTGGGCCTCTACAGCGAGGCTATCCGTGAATTAGAAGGACTGCGCGCAGCCTACGCCGACGACCCCCTTGCGACCTACCAACTGGCGCTTTATTTGCGGGATTTGGGCGCCTACCGCTCGTCTATCGGCGCAGCCGAATCCTTGCTGGCGCAGGCTGAAACCAGCATTCGCGAAGCGCCCCAATTTATCGGCCAACTTGCTTACCCTATCCATTACGCCGAACTCATCCTGCCTCTGGCGGCGGAATACGGCTTTGATCCCCGTTTGCAGTTTGCGCTCGTGCGGCAGGAAAGTTTGTTTGAAAGCGTGGCGCGCTCAGGAGCGGCTGCGCAGGGCTTGAGCCAGGTCATTCCCGACACCGGCGCGTGGATCGCCAACCGCCTGGCCTGGCCCGACTATGAAAACGAGGATTTGTATAAGCCATATGTGGGGTTAACTTTTGGCGCTTATTATCTGGATCAGCAACTGCAGGCCTTTGATGAGCAGGTTCACGTGGCGCTTTCGGCCTACAACGGCGGTCCCGGCAACGCCGCACGCTGGTTTGAAGCCGCCGGCAGCGACCTCGACGCCTACGTCACCACGGTCGACTTCCCCGAAACCCGCCTCTACATTGAGCGCATTTACACCGGTTACGATCTTTACCGCGATCTATACCGGTAGCGTCGGCGCATGCATGCGAATATCCGCGAATTCTGGCCTCTTTTCGTGAAAATTTGTGTCGTTTGTGGCAGCTTTCTAACATGCAAACCTGACGACCCGCTCAGGAGCTATACAACCAGGATTCATAAAAGCGCCCTTCTTCATCTACCCCGACCGGATATTTTAATCGATCTAACCAGAGGCGCGTTTGATGTTCCGGCCGTACCGGCAGTTGCAGCGCCGCCTCAAACTGCTGCGCGGCTTGATTGGCAAACGCAATTTCCATGGCATGCAAATTGGGGCCCGCAAACTCAGCGCGATATTTCTCGGGTACATCAAGCAGGGTCACCTGCGAATTTGGACCGTTTTGGTGTACGCCAATAACTTTAAAGATGCGCCCGATCTGCCAGATGCACAGCCCCCACTCCGGATGTTGGGAAAGCGCGTTGATGTTACGCGCATGGGCCGAGATAATCAGGTAGCGATGGGGCGCAGCGAAGCCACCGAACTTGTAGGTCGCATCACAAAAGGTCGGTTCGCGAAAGAGAAGGCCAACGCGGTACATGGACAACACCTCGGATGGTAGCATGGTATCCCGGTAAAACGCCGAACATTCTGCAAACGCTTTTTGCGCCTCTGTTGAAATCATTTTATCTTCCTCTCAAAACCTCTTTTTTAAACAAGTCACCTGACCATGCACAGCCCCAAGTGCGTGATGATAATTTTCTGATACTGCCATCTCGATTACGGCTTCCCCTTCCCTGACTTCAATTGTCGGATTAAAGAATGTATTTATTGGCGCTGCTGCATACATGCTTTCAAGACTCCGAAAATGATTTTCTTGTTTCATTGTTATATTGTAGCTAAACAGCTAGACCTGCCAGGTTTACCAGAGAAGCGATTATCCTTAAGGGCAAAACCTGACACGTCTCTCGAGTACCTGAATAGTTACGTTATATTTATCTAAAGCGTGAGCCATTCTATGATGCGATCAAAGCGTTCCAGAGTTAACGGATGGTCGCCCGTATACCTTGCCTGCTCTAAGTGCGCTTCTGCACCCAAAGCAATATAGGCCTGGCGGGCCTGATCAAATATGACATCGGCGTCCATTGAGGACTTGTCCTGTGTGGCCGAAACCAGCAGCATGCGCCTTGGGGCCGTACATTTCACCAGGTCGGAAATATCAAATTTGGCTGCGAATCCGGGAATAGCTTCCGCCATCTCAATGCCGGTCTGATGGTTCATCTTGTGCTGGTAGGTACAGGCGGCCCCGCTTGAACACGCAAACCGGATACGGCCGTCTACGGCCGCATGAAACAGAACCGTGTTACCGCCATAAGAATGACCCAACATGCCTATTCGATCTGAATCAATCATGGGATGTGTTTGCAATAGGGAGACACCTCTGGCGGAGTCATCCAGCACTTTGCGCATGAGCGTATCGCCGCGCAGCAGACGATAGCACATCTCATTGTAATGTTGCGCGACGTCCAGTTCATGCGGTTCTGTCCCGCTGCATTGCTTGCGCCTGTCTTCAAAACAAATTGAGTCCGGAGCCAAAACGACTATGCCGCGCCGGGCCAATGCCGGCCCAAATGCTTGTAATGGATCCCCCACCAGTCCGCACACTTCGCTTTTTCCGAAATGTCTTTGGCCGTTGTGTTGGTGGTGGACAAGTACGGCCGCAAATGGGCCTACGCCTTTGGGCATTAAAAGATAGGCCGGAATAAGGTCTCCTTCGTCACCTTGATAACGAATGAAGCTTCTGGTGTAGCCATCTGCTTCATGTGTAACATGCGTGGTAAACCATACCGTCTCTTCAGGCAGGCCGAAATTTAAAAATGCGCTGATGCGTTGTCGCAGTTCGTCCATGATCGGTTCTTCAAATCTCTCCAGGACTGGGCGGCTCGAAACGGCCGATTATCATAAAAAGGTCATCTTTTTCAGGTAGAATAATCCAGTACGGCGGGGTCGATTCGTTCGGAGTTTGAGACGATTCCGGCGTCAATTGCAGCCGGGTCACCCGGATTAGCGTTGGGACCGCCGGAAACGGCGCCGGGCGTCGGCTTTGGACGAGATCAATTTCACGTCACGATCCTGTACCGAGGCGTCGTTAATCTGGGCTTGAAAACCAATCTCAAGTCCGTGGGCAGGCTGCAAAAGGTCTTTTAGGGGAACGGCCGTTTCCAAACCCCAGCCATTTTCTGTCTTGAAAACAAATCCTCGGATAGCGTGATCTGAACTATTCACGCCTGTGATGGTCAGAGCATCCGGGTCGGCGTTGCCGATGTCGGCAGCGTTGATATTGACCAAGATCATAGTTTTCAATGCGAACTTTTTCATACGAGGTACGTGCTGAAGAGAAATGTTATCCTGCACCCTTGTAAAGTTTTATCAAATCTTGATCAGACAAAACCTGTTCTGATTTTCTGCCCATGAAATAGTATCCTGAAGCTGCGTCAAGTGTACCTTGCTTGTCTATCAAATAATAATCAAAATATTTGAGAAAGAAGGACGTCAGGCTTGCGAAAACTTTAATAAACCCCCTCAAAGTCCGTGAGGCAGTGAAACTAAGTAAAAAGTATTGGTACGACCACGCAAGCGCCATGCCTGGGCCGCATACAGCTCCGCTGTCAATCTCTTCAAACCTGCGAAATAAGCGACGATGCCCTAAATGGGTAAAACGCGTAAAATCATACCGGCCGCCGTGTACCTGTTGCATGAATGGAGTTTCTGCATACAGCACGCCCTCTTTCTTCAAAACTCTATGTATTTCTGCGCTGCAGCGATAAGGATCAACGACATGTTCCAAAACTGCCTGTACAATCACGCCATCAAATGATTCATTCTCAAAGGGAATGTCATGCGCATCACATATCAACCTGGTGCGTGGGCCAAACGCCACATCACTCTCGACAAGATCAATTGCAGCGTTGTGGGCGAAAGATTCCATTCCTTGTCCTAAAATACTCCCGCCAATAACCAAGACTCGCGGAGAAGTTGACTGGCTGAGCAAAACATCACTCAACCGACTGTAATTTATTGCTCCTTTGATGTTTTTACCGATTTTTGGAATTAAGCGCCGTACAGTTTGCTTTAACTTGTCTTCGGCTACGTTTTCGTAAAATAGTTTGCGTTGTGAAACAAAGTCATCAATGGAAAATACGCTTGATTCTTCGTTTATCAACACCGGTATCCCATCTACGATGGGGAAGTTGGCAGCACATTCAGAGTTTGTACATTCAAATTGCTTTTCTGCCAGTTTTAGTTTTGAACGGCATATTGGGCAACATAATAATTCCTGAACGGGCTGAGAAATATTAATCTGTGACTGCATATGGTTTCTCATGTGTGGATTTTTAATTTAGGATTATGCAGCGCAGGTAAGAATGAAACCCCAGCAGCCGCACCATTGGCAAGATTGTAGCAGTTTTTCAGGCCGCCGGACAATGCCCGCCGGCAGCGCAAAACAAATAACTGCAGGAAGGGGATAGATGCTGGCAGGTCACATTTGGCAAACGAAGTGAAGTAAATGCGCCTGTATTTGCCGCTTCGCTTCGTCATACCTCGCTAATGGCACATTGAACGGCCGTTACTTCCAGAAGCTGAATTTTGCTCAGGACATACATCTTCGTTGTCCTCATTCATCAAATTCATTGAGAGAGAGCGTTGATTACGGCCGTTCGCAGCGCCGCAGCCTTCTCTGGCCCAAAAGACCCTTCTACCCGCCACAAAACCTGGCCGAATTTATCAAACAGATAAACCCACATACTTTGTTCATGGGGAATGTCCAACGCTTGCCGGTAGGCGGTTTTGTCCAGATACAGCGTGATGGTTCGTGTCCGGGCAGCTTTGTCTGGAATCCCGGCCCGCATCCCTTCATCCAAAAAGGTGCGGTATAAAAAATTGGATTCAGGCAGGGTTGGAAATTCGTAAAAGCTCAACGCAGAGAATTCTTGACTTAACTGCTCAACAAACGGAATCCAGCCGTCAACCTCGTCCTGATGCCAGCGCTTAAAGGGAATAAAGACCAGATTCACCTTGCCGCTGAAATCGGCTGGGAAGGTCATTTGTTTACGCTCTAGATTTTTACCTTTTACGGTTGGGAGTTGCATCTTTTCACCTTTCCTGAAAAATTTCAGCCAAAACAGACGTCGCAACCTGCACTTTGATTGTGAGGCGAAATTATTCTGTAAATATTACTTCCTCCTTGCCCGCCAGCATATCCTGAATACGCCCTACCACAATGTCCAAGTGGTGGCTGTGATTCACAAAATCCAGGTCGTCAGTGCGAATGGTCAGCACCGGGCATAAATCAAACATTTCCATCCACTCTGCATAAAAGGAATCCAGTAGAGTCAGGTATTCGCCAGTAATGCCGGTTTCCATTTTACGTCCTCGCTGTCGGATACGCTCCAGCAGCAGCGGCACAGGCGCATTCAAATATAAAAGCAAATCTGGTTCAGGCAAGTTGTCGATAACAAGCCGGTAAACCGAGCGGTAGGCATGGTAGTCACGCTCGTCGAGATTGCCCATGTGGTGCAATACGCGCGCGAAAATGTGGGCGTCTTCATAAATGCTGCGGTCAGAAACGGCCGATTGGGGGCTGTTGGCCAGAGCCAGATGTTGTTCTGCCCGGTGACCTAGAAAGAACACCTGCAAATGAAAAGACCACTGCCGCATATTGGCGTAAAAATCAGGCAGGTATGGGTTGTCTGCAACGGATTCATAGGCCGCCTGCCAGCCAAGACGCTCGCCGATGCGTTCGGTCAGCGAAGTTTTGCCGGAACCAATGTTGCCGGCCACAAGAATAAAACGTTTGGTCATGGTTCACCTTTTATGATTATTGTATCAAATGCGGGCTATTTAGTTCCACTTGAATTCTAATTGCCAGATTAAGGTACGACCAGCATTCTTGAACGCAGTGTTTCACCAACCCGCAAGCCTCGTTATAATCAGGGCACAATGCGACGTTATTGTGTCTTGTTATACCTCTTTTTGATTATTCTGAGCGCGTGCAGCAGCGAAAATTTGCCGCTGCCGCGTGATGCGCGCCCGGATGCGCCAGTCGCAAATACGGAAAACGCAGCGGCTGCGGCGGAATTAGCCACAACGGCCGTTTCCGGGACAAACGAACCCCCACCGGATGCAGGCGGCTATGCGCGCGCATTTTATCGCGCCTGGGAAGGTGAGGATTTTATTGGTATGTACAGCCTGCTTTCCCCGCAGAGCCAGGCCAAAGTTGGCAGTGAAGCGTTTGTGGAGCGGTACAGCGAAGCGATGGAGACCGCGCGTGTGCTGGCGCTGCATGCCCAACCGCTTTCACTTGTGCAGGAGGGGAGCCGGGCTGATTTTGGCGTGCGCGTGACGTGGGAAACGGCCGTTATCGGACCGATAACCCGCGACTATACCGTTCCGCTTGTGTTCGACGACGGCCGCTGGGGTATTGAATGGCACGAAGGTTTGATCCTGCCGGAACTGGACGGCGGCAACCGGCTGGCAATGGAATATGAAATACCCGCGCGCGCCAACATCTACGACATCAACGGGCAGGCATTTGCCTACCAGGGCAAAGCCATCAGCCTGGCCGTGATTCCCGGCCAGATTCAAGATGAACCCTATCTGCTGGGCATTCTCAGCCAGGTGTTGGAAAAATCGCCGGAAGACATTCAGTTTTTATATGCCGCCTCCAAACCTGACTGGCTCGTACCGGTCGGCGAAGTGACCGAAGCGCGGCTGCAAGATTTTATTCTCGATTTACAACCCCTCATCGGCGCCGGCCTGGCGCCGCCGGAAGCGCGCAGCACGCGCCTCTATGATCCCGCCGGTATCGCCCCGCATATTATTGGCTACACCGGCTTTATCCCCGCCGAACAAATCGACAGCTACCTGGCTGAAGGGTATCGTGGGGATGAAATGGTTGGCCTGACTGGTATGGAAGCGTGGGGTGAGGAATATCTCAACGGCAAGCGCGGTGGGACGTTAAATGTGTACACATCCAGCGGTGAATTTGTAACTACGCTGGCCGAACAAAAACCGGAACAGGCGCGCAGCATCTACGCGTCGTTTGATCGTAATTTTCAGGCGGCTGTCGAACAGGCTTTAAATGAAGCCATCAGCAGCCATCCCGAAGCCGAACGCGGCGCGGTAGTGGTTTTGGATGTCAACAACAGCGCCGTGCGCGCCATGGCCAGCTACCCAACTTACAACCCCAACATATTTGATGGCGCGCGTCCCAATTCTGATGTGGAGTTAGGGCAGGTTTTAAATGATCCGGGACGGCCGTTAATCAACCGCGCCGCCCAGGGCGCCTATCCCGCCGGCTCGGTCTTCAAAATTGTGACCATGACGGCGGCCTTAAACAGCGGGCTTTATACGCCCGATACTCCCTACACCAGCACCGGAAGCTGGAACAAGCTGGGCGACGGTCTGGCCAAACGCGATTGGCGCGAAGGCGGCCACGGCACAATTTCGCTCAAGCAGGCGCTGGTTGTTTCCTGTAACTCCTGTTTTTACGACGCCGGATACAACGTGGATGGACAAGACAATACCCTGCTGCCGCGCATTGCCAATCAATTTGGTCTGGGCCAGCGCACGGGCATTTATGGCATTGCCGAAAGCGCCGGCCTGATTCCCAGCCCGGAATGGAAAGCGGCCGAATTGGGGGAAGGCTGGGCCGCCGGCGACGCCGTCAATATGGCAATTGGGCAGGGTTTTGTGCAGGTTACACCGCTGCAAATTGCCAACATCCTGGCCGCAATTGCCAACGGCGGCATATTGCATCGCCCCACGCTGGTTGACCGTCTGGGCGCCGGCGGCAGCGGCCCGGAAGAGCCGTGGCCGGCCGAAGAAATTGGCCAACTGCCGCTGAATCCGGAGCAAATGGCAGTCATGAAGGAGTCGCTTTGGAATGTCGCCAATGGCTCTTGGGGTACGGCGTCAGACAGATTTGTGGGGCTTCCGCTGCAAGTGGCGGGTAAAACCGGTACAGCCGAAGCGCCGCCCAACGATCCCCACGCCTGGTTTGCCGGTTACGCCCCGGCTGCGCCCTACACGCGGCCTGACGGCGCGCTGGTAGAGAATCCGGAAATCGCGATAGCGGTTTTGGTTGAAAATGCGGGCGAAGGTTCCGAAGTCGCCGCGCCCATTTTCCGCCGTATCGTCGAACTGTATTACGGTTTGCCCACGACGCCCTTTCCGTGGCAGACCTGATCAGATGACATGTTGATTGCCCTGCGTTACAATCTCCCCGTGAAGCTGATTATCCAGATTCCTTGTTACAACGAAGCGGACACATTGCCGGCCACGCTGGCCGGACTGCCGGCCCATATTGCGGGCGTGGATGTGATTGAGACGCTGGTGATTGACGACGGCAGCCGGGATGATACGGTCGTTGTCGCCAAACAGCTTGGCGTTGATCACATTGTGCAGCATGCGAAAAATTTGGGACTGGCCGCAGCGTTTCAATCAGGGCTGGATGCTGCTTTACAACAGGGCGCGGACATCATCGTCAATACCGACGCCGATAACCAGTATCCGGGCCATTTTATTGCTGATCTTGTTGCGCCTATTCTTGACAACGGTGCCGATATGGTGATTGGCGACCGGCAGATAAACCAGATTCCGCATTTTTCACTGCTGAAGAAATGGCTGCAAAAGCTGGGGAGCTGGCTGGTGCGCACGGTCAGCGGCACGAATGTACCCGATGCTCCCAGTGGTTTTCGCGCCTACACGCGTGAAACCGCGCTGCGACTGCACATCCTGACGCGCTACAGCTACACGCTGGAAACGATTATTCAGGCGGGCAAGCTGGGCCTGACGATTGTGAGCGTGCCGATTGAGACGAATGCCACGCAACGGCCGTCGCGCCTGCAGCGCAGTATGTGGCACTTTATCAAAGCACAGGCCGGCACAATTTTGCGTCTCTATGCCTTTTATGAACCGTTGAAGACTTTTACCTACATCGCGCTGCCTTTTCTGCTGCTGGGCTTGCTTTCATGGCTGCGTTTTTTCTATTTTTACTTGCAGAATATCGGCGGCCATTTGCAGTCGCTTACGATTGGCACCGGAATGTTTTTGGTTGGGATTTTGATTTTGTTGTTTGGTATCCAGGCTGACATAACCGGCAAGCACCGGCAGATTACGCAGGAAATGTTGTACCGGTTAAAAAAGATGGAGCTGGAGAGCAGCAAATAACAATTATGCCCCCAAAGAAAAACGGTCTATGAGGAAAACCAGCGCGAGCGAGAGCAAGGCGCCCTGGCGGAAACGGCCGTTTGGCAGCGAAATCCAGAGGTCAAAAGCGTTGCTGTCTTGCTCTAAAAGCCCTACAGGATCGGGTAATTCTTCAGTTTGCGGTTCAGTATAAACGGACAATCCCGCCGGCACCTGGTCGTACAAAGCAAAAAAAGGATCGGCGTTGCAGCTTCCGCATGCCAGCCAGCGTTTCCCTTCAGCCTCGAGTACAAAATAAGGCAAATCTAACGCTTTGTTGTCCAGGGAACGGTCGTATTCGTTCAATATCGCGTAGACGGCATGGTCAAAAATGATGGCGTAGCTGACGCTGTGGGCAGGGCTTTCATCACCGGTGGGCGGCGAAGGTAAATCCAGCGACGCCACCGGATGCCCGTCGGGCCGCGCAAAACGCACGTGGCGCTTCGGGTCCTGCGGCAGCCAGGGGGAGCCGTGGTCTGCAACCAGGATAAGCTGGTCCTGGGTATCATAAAGGTGGTAGCGGCGCCCGTTCTCAACGATTGGTAAGCGTTTGACGCCAAAGTGAATCATGGAGCTTATTGTAGCATATCATGCAGGAAACGGCCGTTTTTGTAACCGTAGCCGGAATTTATTCGCCGGGCATGATTACCAGACGGTATAATCCCGGCAGACATCGGTATAAGCTATCATCATGAATGCAGAGGAATCAACCCCACTTAGAAATCATATCATCTCCGCTGACCAGCGTTTATCACAATCGCTTATCTGGCAAATCCAGCGCCAATATTTTTTGCACAGCGGCATGAGCGCCTGGCAGGAAGATGTTGTACCCAGCGCCATCAGCAGCAATCCTTTTATGGCGCGGGCGTACAGCCAGGTTGCCTGCGGCTACCTGCGCGACTGTGTTCAGGCTGCCGCAAGCGGGCAGTTTGCGCTGCACAGTGACCAGCCAATCTACATTGTTGAGCTGGGCGCCGGTTCGGGGCGGCTGGCATACCATTTTTTACATCAGTTTTTTGGCGTTTTGGACCAATCCCCTTTTACCGACCTCAACATAACCTACATCATGACCGATTTTGCGCCCGATATCGTTGATTTTTGGCGGCGGCATGCACGTTTTCAGCCGTGGGCAGCGGCGGGACGGCTGGATTTTGCATTGTTTGATGCGACGGATGTACGGCCGTTAACCCTGCTCAACGCCAACGTCACCCTGACTCCCGATCGAGCCGCCAATCCGCTGATTCTCATCGCCAACTACTTTTTCGACAGCATCCCGCAAGACAGTTTTGTTCTGGCAGACGGCCAACTGCACGAAAATTTACTCACTCTCTACAGCAGCCGGCCCGAAACGAACCTGGCCGACGCAACCATTTGGGAGCGTTTGTCGCTGGCCTATGAAGCGATTCCGCTGGAAAAACCTTACTATGCTGATTCCAGCTATAACCAGATTTTGGACGCGTATGAAACATACTTTCCCGACACGACGCTGACGTTTCCCAATGTGGGGCTGGATTGTTTGCGCTTCTGGCAGGATTATGGCAACGGCCGTCTCCTGCTTTTAAGCAGTGATCGCGGCTACACGCTGGCCGAATCGCTGTTGGAACAAGATGATCCTCTGCCCAATTTGCACGGCAGCTTTTCGCTCATGGTCAACTACCACGCCATCGGCCAATATGTTGAACTCGCGGACGGGCTGGCGCTGCACGCCGGTCATTATCAGGACAATTTGCAGGTGACGTCCTATCTGCTGGGGCAGTTGCCGTTAGAGGGCGTCGAAACGCGCCTGGCGTTTAACGCGGCGGTCGTGGAAGGCGGCCCGGATGACTTCTTTGCCCTGAAAACGGCGCTGGAAGCGCATATCAACGATCTGACGCTGCCTCAAATCTTGAGCTACTTGCGGTTGAGCGCCTGGGACGCCGACATTTTCAAGGATTGTTTTCCCGCCTTACTGGCGCACATACAGCAGTCACCGCCGGTTTGGTACCCTGATGTGGCTGCGGTTGTGTCAAAGGTTTGGAACCAGTATCTGCCGCTAAGCGCCGCTGATGAGCTGTTCGGCATGATACAACGTCTGCTGGCTGAGATGGGTTACGAACAGGAATCATTAGAATTGTTCCAGGTTGTTCATACAACGAAACTTGAATAATCAGGAAATTTGGCGGGTGTTGAGTGAGAACGGCCGTTTCAAACAAAGTTGCCACATTTCCCAAGATAGTTATCATCAGGCGATAGGAGATTTAGGTAAACCGCAGAAACTATTCGGAAATCCAAAAAGGTTTGAACTGCGGTTTCCTTGAGGAATCGGCAACCATTTGAGCATTTTTAATTCTGAAAATTTGTTGCCGATTACCTAATTTAAAATTGAGGAGAAACCGGTTTGTCTTTGAAAGAACGGCTTGTTAAATATCCAATTTTATTTACCGGCATAGCCTATGGCCTTAGTATGGCTTTAGGCGCATTGTTATCCTTATTTCTATTTAATAACCAGGTAGTTCGCGCGCTTATCGGCTTATTGGATCCGGTGCAACTGCTGCTTAAGCTGCTGGCGTCCGTCATTCTAATTTTTTTATTTGTGGGGTTGGGCGGTGGAATTACCGGCGCGCTGGGGGGCTGGGCGCTCGGCGCAATCAATCCGGCGCTTGGTTACGCCTTTGAACATATTAAAAAACGCCGTCCGCTTTTTCCTGATTCACGCAGTTGGCGCATAATCCGCAATGTCGCGTTAGGCGATATCTTTTTCATCCTCTTCCTGGCGGCTGCCAAGTTGATTGAATCCTTAACGGTGCGACAATCGGACCTTGCGGAAAAACTGCCTTTATTGACCCAGGGAACGCATTGGACATCGCCTGAGAATGAGGAGGCTTTAGCTTCTGACGTAGAAATGCAAACAGAGATAGACAGCTCTGCTATCCAGCCGGAGACCTGGTGCGAGACCGGCGTTGTTAATGTGCAGTTTCCGAATCAAAATGCTGAACAAATCCCTTTTCCACCTTGTTCCAATCAGCCAGTCATTGCCCAGGATGGCGCCGGCATGTGGCGCGCCATCTGGTATAGTCCGGCAGCCGAACGCGCGACCGGCGCCGTTGCAAATGGCCACCTTCTTTACGAAAGCATCTACGCGGGTAGTAACTGGACCGAGCCGGCGATAATTGCACGGCTTACGGAACCCACTCAACCGTCGTTGGTTGGGGTAGAAGATGGTACGTTGCTGCTGACCTGGACTGATCAAGGCAGTGAAAAAATGGCCTCCATGACGCCGTATAGCTGCGAAAGCGTTCCTTTGACTCCCACCGGTGAAGCTGTGTATGCCGTCTTGCGCCAGGAGAAATTTCGTCCCGTCAGCGATCCCATACCGTTTTGTGGCAACCGGTTTGATCGTTTGCACTACACGCCTTTCAAAAATTCAACCTATTATTCTGATTCTCCAGAACCGGTTGACAACGCCTTTGATACGGTAGCAAATCTGGTGCGTTCGGCTGAATACGAAGTGCTGTTTACGACGATGCAGTGGGACAAACCGTCTGAATTGGGCAGCCCAGGCGATACGCTTTCGCCGGCTGTTGCTGATCTATATGCAAATCTGAAGGCGCATCCTGAGCAATATCCGCGTGGGCTGACGGTCAGGATTTTGCTGGGGAATGTACTTGAACTGGGTCTGTTTGATTTTACGAGCCAGGTCTACCATGTGATGCAGGATTTATCCGAAGCAGGCGTGACCGAACCGACGAACGAAGAATTGGGCTGGCGGCTTGAGGTGGCTAACTATGGCGGCGCCTGGCCGCATGCACACAGTAAATTCGTGGTTGTGGATGGAAAAACGGCCGTCGCCGCCGGCTTCAATTACAGTTATCTGCATTTACCGCTCGAACATCCCTCAGGCCAGGGTTTGGATATGACCGATAAAGCTTTGCAAATCACCGGGCCGGTCGCCCAACCTGTTTTGGCCGCCTATGATGATCTTTGGTCTGGTTCAGATCTGGTACACTGTCTGTTTTTCCCGCCGTTAATTCCGGCCTTAAGCTTTTTGACCTGCTCCACTGAAGAAGCGGTCGTCGATCATACGCCCGAAGTGCTGCGTTTTTATGTGAAGGAGGAAAACGACACTGCGTTTGCGCTGCACCATACCTTGAAATTCCATGAAGCGGATGAGGCGATTCTGGCTGCCATTGAGTCGGCGCAGGAGAGCATTGACCTGTATGAGGTTAATTTTTCTCTCGATACGGTATGTGTGGTTTTGGGATTGCTCACCGACGCCTGCCAGGCAGAAAATGCGATTCCGCCCTACCAGCAGGCTTTGCTCAAGGCGGTCAATGAAAATGATGTCAAAATCCGCGCAATCGTTGAACCATCAGCAATGAACGGTTTTGAGAATCGAATGGCGATTCGCTGGTGGCAAAACGAACTGGAAAAGAGCGGCAAGGCGGATAATATTGAGATCAAATTTGCCGACAACAAGATGCACGACAAGTCGCTCGTGATCGATAATGAACTGCTGATAATAGGCAGTCAGAATTTCCATTGGAGCGCCTGGGGGTGTTCCGAGTTTAACGGAATACAATCTGGCCACTGAGAGCCAGGCGGCAATTTCCGAATTTATGTCAGAGTATGAGTTTGAATGGGAGACCGCAGTTCCGGTTGAATATCAAATGCTCCCATAGCAGTCTTGCAAGCAAGTTTGTATGAGTGACTTAACCAATGTGTGGCGCGGCCGTTTCCAGTATTTTCTGTCTGTTGGCATGCGCTGGCTTGGACGGCATCGTTTTGATCCGGCCGACTTTGAGATAGTGCGCCAAAGGTTACCTGTGGCGGGTCTCAATGCGGCTTTCGACGGTTTTCGTCTGGTACATATCTCTGATTTGCATATTGGACACTGGCTCACCGTCGAACGCTGGCATGGTGTGGTTGATCTAATCAACGAGCTGGAACCAGACTTAATCGCCATCACCGGTGATTTTGTTTCGTATGTGCTGGCGCCGTTAGAGGCGGATTTAACGGCCGGATTGGGGGCGTTGCAGGCTGGGGAAGGCGTTGTGGCGGTGTTAGGCAATCATGATCATTGGCTTGATCCCGACGGCGTTCGGCGTGTATTTCAGCGCAGTGGTGTGAAAGAATTAAATAACGATGTTGTGACGCTTGTTCGCGGCGACGGGCAACTACACATAGCCGGCGTTGATGATGTTATTGCTGGCCAGCCGCAGTTGGAAAAGGTGTTGAAAAAACTGCCTCCCAATGGTCCGGCTCTATTATTGGCGCATGAACCAGATTTTGCGGATGAGAGCGCCGCCACGGGTCGATTTTTCTTGCAGCTCTCCGGCCACTCCCACGGAACACAGATTGTGCTGCCGGGCAAAGAGCCGTTTTTGCGCGGGCCAGGTTTTACTCGCTATCCGCTGGGTCGATACGAGGTTGAGGATATGGTGCAGTATACGAACCGAGGATTGGGAACCCATGTGGTGCGGTTGCGCATTAATTGCGCGCCTGAAATTACAGAGTTTACTTTTTTCATGATTGAATGATATGTAATTCACAAAAATATTTTGAAGACAACGGCCTGGATTTTTGTGAATTACTCGAGGAAACTGCGGATTTTTAACGCATTTGTTTTCAAAAGACTTTTCGCGATTTACCTAAACCCTAAGGAGTTATAAAAATGGCTTTCCAATTCCCCCACAGCGTCAATTTAACGCGTTCAGAGCGTAGACTGGCTGGTAAACATCTGCGCCAGCAGACGCCGCGCGGCAGTCACGGCGACTGGCAGCCCGCTGCCGAAAGGCCGGATCCGCTCGCTTTATTGCAGGAACAAGATCAGGGTCGTTTGGAGCATCTCATACCGATCAAATACGGCCGTATGCTCGCATCTCCCTTTGCATTTTTGCGGGGATCGGCGGGTGTGATGGCTGCTGATTTAGCCCATACCCCGGTTAGCGGCCTGGATGTCGTCTTGTGTGGTGACGCGCATATGGCTAATTTCGGCCTCTTTGCATCCCCTGAACGCAATCTCATATTCGACATTAACGATTTTGACGAGACCTTTCCCGGGCCGTGGGAATGGGACTTGAAACGATTGGCCGCCAGCGTGGTTGTAGCCGGTCGCGAAAATGGATTTGATGAGGAAACCAATCGCGATTTGGCTATTGATGCCGCCCGTATTTATCGTAAAGCGATGCGTCGTTTTGCTGAAATGCCTACTTTGGATGTGTGGTATTACCATGTGGATGCAGACGCGTTCCAAATGGTAGTAGACAAAACCTCTTCAAAAAGAGCGAGTAAAAACACAAAAAATTTAATCGAGAAGGCTAAATCACGCACGCAAGAGCAGACTCTTGAGAAATTGACTTCCTATGTGGACGGCCGTCGCGTTATCAAAAGCAACCCTCCCTTGCTGGTACGGCTGACGGCGCCTAATTTAAACGAATTTTTGGGTAAAAAAGATTCTGATGTACTCTCGGAAACGGCCGTTGAAACATCCTGGCAGCAATATTTGGACAGCCTGCCGGACGAAAGGCGAATGCTGCTGCTGCGTTATCGGCTTACCGGTGCAGCCCTGCGAGTGGGCGGCGTTGGCAGCGTAGGCACCCGCTGCGTGATCGTATTGCTGCAGGGCGGCGCCAATGATGACGCGATGATCCTGCAGTTGAAAGAAGCAGGCCCATCCGCCCTGGAACCCTATCTTCCCCACCGATCCCAAATCCAGGCGGGCCGGCGGGTTGTGACCGGCCAACGCTTGATGCAGGCCACAAGCGACATTTTTTTGGGGTGGCATCGCAGCGCTACCACCGAAAGGGACTTTTATTGGCGGCAGCTAAAAGACATGAAAGGATCGGTTGATGTGGCCAATTTACGTGAGTTCGGTTTTAAAACCTATGTCGAAGTATGCAGCCTTTGTCTGGCGCGAGCCCATGCCCGCACCGGCGACGCAGCCGGAATTACTGGTTATCTGGGAAAAAGTGATCGCTTTGACAAGGCAATTGCCGATTTTGCTCTGGCCTATGCCAATCAAACGGAACGCGATTATCAGAAACTGGTTAATGCGGTGATAGCAGGTAAAATTACGGCAGAAACTGGCATCTGATTTTATTGTCAATCTTTTTCTAGGAGGTATTAGGATGTCTTTTGAACTATTGTGTATGACCTTGATTGGTCTCTTATTTGGAGCAGCGTTAATTTTTGGAGGTTACCGTTTGTTCCTGGTGTTTTTGCCCATTTGGGGCTTCTTTTTTGGGCTTGGTTTAGGCGCCCAAACCGTGCAAGTCATTTTTGGCACAGAATTTTTGGCGACTGTGACAAGCTGGGTTGTCGGTTTTATTGTCGGGGTGATCTTTGCCGTGTTGTCCTATCTGTTTTACATGGTTGCTGTGGCAATTCTGTCCGGCTCTTTTGGTTATGCGCTGGCAGTAGGTTTGCTAACGGCCATTGGCCTGAACTATGGCTTCCTGGTCTGGCTTATCGGTATCGTGGTTGCCGTCATCGCTGCCTTTATCGTGCTGCGTTACAACATCCAGAAATACGCCATCATCATAATTACGGCGGCTGGTGGGACGGCCGCGGTCATCTTTGTCTTATTGGCAGCGTTTGGCGACCTGTCCCTGCTTGAATTGGTGGGGAATCCGGTTATGTCAGCGATTCAGAATTCATTCTGGTGGCTGATCTTCTTTGTGGCGGTTGCTCTTGCCGGTATCGTTGTCCAAATTCAAGCCAATCGCGATTATGAAATAGACACATACAATCGGATGGCCGCTTAATAAATCTGGTGATTTCAGACAAACCGCAGAGAGGATAAAAATACCTGGACCTTTGCGGTGTATCAGCTTTCCATCCCGTCTGAAAGGATTGTAGTTAAAGGCGCAGGTCATACAATGACCTGCGCCGTATCTGTATGAGTTTGATACGGCCGTTTATCAAATGGCGGGAAACGGCAGCAAATTCCTCAAATTGACCATTTTTTTGCCCACATATCTAAAAAAACGGACAGGTCTGGCGGCGAAAATGGGGATGGGTAACATTTTATCGCTGGCGGCTCAATTGAGGGCTTCTTTTAATCGGGCCTTTGAAAAGCAAATAGAGCGAGGAAAAAGTAGAGACACTACTCACGATCTAATACTTCTATGGTCAAAATTTCAAGCTCATTGCCGCCGGTAATTTGAGTGATAGGCGACTGACAAACAGGACAGTGCAGCAACTGCAAATTTGTTAATGCGCGATCCTGGCCACATTGCGGACAAAAGCCAACTGCATCAACAACCTGGATATTTAACTCAGAGCCTTGCAGCCGTGTGTTTTCAACGGCAAATTCCCATGAAAATTGCAGCGCTTCAGGAACAACGCCTGCCAGACCGCCGATTTGAAGGTTCACTTTTTCGACAGAAACGGCCGTTTCATGCGCCAGTTCTGCTTCAATAACCTCAACAATACGCAGGGCAATACTTAACTCATGCATGCTGCTGGTATTTCTTTTCTGCAAATTGTTGGCGTAAGAAGGTCAGCCACGGCGCTATGCCCGCGCCCGTTTTGGCCGAAACCTTAAAAATTTCTGCTCCGGGGCGTACAGCCCGAATGTTGCGTTCAAGCAATGGCACATCACATTCAACCGCTGCGGCAATATCCATTTTGTTGATGATGACCACATCGGCGGTATTGATGAGCGTCGGGTATTTTAGTGGTTTGTCTTCTCCTTCCGTTGTGGACAGAAGCAGCACGCGCACATCCTCGCCCAGATCAAAGTCCCCCGGACAAACGAGATTGCCCACGTTTTCGATAAAAAGAAAATCCAACTTCGCCAAATCCCAATCACTGATCGCGTTTTGTACCATATCGACTTCCAGGTGGCACATCGTTCCGGTGAGGATTTGCCTGGCCGGCGCGCCGCTTTCAGCCAGACGGGCGGCGTCATTTTCGGTAGCGAGATCGCCGGTAACGGCCGCTGCCCGAAAATCTTGACCTAGCTCAATCAACGTGCGGCGCAGCAGCTCCGTTTTACCGGCGCCAGGCCCGCTGACAAGGTTGACGACATACACAGCGCTGCGGGCAAATTCCTGCCGCAGCGCCTGGGCAAGCTCGTCATTTTTGCCCAAAATCTTTTTGCGCACATCCAATATACGTGGTTTACTCATAGTTTGCTCCTGTGTAAATAGCGCGGGTGCTGTAAATAACCTCCGGGAGGTTTCATCTGAACCTCCCGGAGGTTGGTTTTCCTTCATGGTGGTGCGCCTCCGTCCATGAAGTCTCCTTTATAAAAACACAACAGCGGTATCAAGACGCCTCAATACCGCTGTTGTGCACACGGGCTAATTTGAGCAAATTCTCGCCTTAGGATCCGTTCGTTTTTGTTTGTAGTAACTGCTTTAGCGCTGAACGATCAGGAAATCGCAGATGACTAAAGTCGTTACTACAAACTTTTTTGTAAACCAACCTTTACGTGCGTTGACGGAACGCCTGAATAATGGCGACGATACCGAAAATCACGAATACAAAGCCAGACATCCAAACGGCAACGGCCGTGGTCAAAAGCGTATTGGCCAGGACGAAGATGCCCAGAAGAATGACTAAGACGCCCAGGATGCCGACGCCCCAACCGCCACCGCGGAAGGCCTGGATAATCAGAAGAATACCGGCGACGAGGCCATATATGCCCAATACCCATACGAATATCGTGGGCACTGCCACCGTCGCTGCCAGGGGATTGCGCAAAATGATCAAACCGGCAATGATACCGAGGACGCCACTAAAAAGCTTCCAGCCCCAGGCGGTATGATCAATAAACATACTGACAATATCGAAAATACCCCTCACCAGCCAGTAGATACCGACAAATTGGATGAGTACAAAAAGGGTCTTTTCAGTTGAGCTGATGAGTAACAAGCCGACAATGACGGCGGCAATACCCTCAATTAAAATAAGCCACCAAGGCCGCGCCTTGGTTTCGAATGAAGTTGCTGAACTTTCAGCCATTTTAACCTCCTTAACACGGTTAATTAAAACTAAACTTAATTAATAAAATGGCACCGTAACGATTGGTTTTTAAACCGGTGTTATGGCTAAATGTGAAGTCGCGTTTTTTCTATAAAATCCTCCATGATAAAAATTCTTCCCCGGAATTATAATCAAAATGGGCGTTTAGTCTACAAATACTTCTCGGGTAAACTTTATTTAAAAACGGATTATGTAAACTTAAGACAAAAAACCTTATAAAACCTGACAGGTCTAGCTGTGTAGTTGCTATTGTTTTGGGTACAAACAAACGCGCAGAAAAATTTGCCAATTACCATCTTGTGGACTGGGCTGATAAACTAGTCGGCTTATGGGCGCTATTCGAAAGGCTGCAAAACAAATTCCTGCTGTGTTTTGGCATTTACTGCTGGTAACGCTGCTGGGATTGCCATTAATCACGCCTCTGCTGCGGTGGACGGCCGTTGCCTGCACCCACGACGGTCATTTGCACGTTCACCGAATTGCAGCCATGCGGCACGCCTGGGAAAACGGTATCTATTTTACGCGCTGGCTGCCCGATCTCGCTTTTGGATATGGATACCCATTTTTCATCTATCGCGAACCGGCCCCGCTGTATGCCGCTTTGCTGCCCCATCTTTTGGGACTGCCGCTGCCGGCCGCTTCCAATCTCTTTTATGGGCTGTGTATTTTGGCGGCGGGCTGGTTTATGTTTTTGTGGGTACGCGATATTTTGGGGCCGCGCGCCGGTTTTGTTGGCGCCGTGGCCTATATGGCCGCGCCCTATGTGCTGCTCGATGCGCTGGTGCGCGGCAACGCGCCTGAATCGCTGGCTTTGCCGCTTTTCCCTTTTTTGTTGTGGATAGGGCGACGCTGGATGATGCGGGGCACGGCCGTTCCCTTCTTGCTGACAACCTTGGGACTGGCCTTTCTTTCACTCAGCCACAACATCTCCACGCTGATATTTGTGCCCACGCTGTGTGTATATCTGCTGGTTGTCGGTTGGCTCCAGCGCTTATCCTGGCGCACCGGACTTGGGCGCGTTATTCTGATTTTTGTGCTGGGTTTAGGCATGACTCTTTTCTACACAGCGGGCGCGCTGCTGGAAATGGATCAGGTCACGCTGCAGCAGTCAACCGCCACACGCAACAACGATTTTCACTTCAATTTTGCCAGTCTGGCTGAAATCCTGGCGCCGGTTGCGGCGGAAGATCCCAATTTGCTCAATCCGCCCCTGCCCATTCGTCTGGGCTGGGTGACGGTGGGGCTGGCAATCATTGGCGTCACAACTTTGTTCTGGCGGCGGGATTTGCGCAGAGCCAGAAGCGATCAAAAACAAAATGGCGCAGCGTCGAGTTTGTGGGAGCAGAAAGTGCATATCATTTTGATGGGGTTGGCAACGGCCGTTTACCTCTTGATGGCGCTGCCTGTCTCCCTGCCGCTGTGGGAAAACCTGCCGTTGATCGACTTTGTGCAATTTCCGTGGCGCTTTATCGGCCGCGCCGCGCTGCCGGTCGCTTTTCTCGCTGCGGCCCCTTTCGCCTGCACGTCGTTTCCCCGTCCGCGCCGCAGCCGGCTGAATCTATCGCAGCTAATTTTTTACGCCGCCATTGCCCTGCTCATCATTGAAGCCATCCCGCTGCTGTACCCGCGCCTGTGTGATGAGGAACTTTTCCCGACCATTGTGACGGTGCATAATTATGAACGTGGTACCGGGCTGGTTGGCGTTGATCCCGAAGGCAGTTATTTCCCGCGTACGGTTGAAAAACGGCCGCAAGGCTCGCTGTTGGAGGCGGATTACCTGGCCGGACGCACGCCAGAGCGTTTTGACTTGAGCGTTTTGCCGGATGGCGCAACGGCCGTTTTTGATTACGGCCGTTTATCGGCAGAAGGCGCCGTTGACAGCCCCGTTCCCTTCACGGCGCAATACCGCAGCTTTGCCTTCCCTGGCTGGGTCGCCACGGTGGATGGGGAGATTGCGCCAATTACCCCCAGCGATCCGGAGGGCCTGATCACTTTCCCCGTTCCCGCCGGAACCCACAGCGTGCGCGTGCGCTGGACATCCACGCCGTTGAGAACGGTGTTATCTTTGCTCAGCCTGGCCGCATTTTTTGCGGCGCTGTGGGTCACACGGCGGCTCTGGTGCCAACGCCCCCGCGCGAGCGCTCTACCGGCGGCGATTGCCTGCTCACTATCCAAAAATGAATTAGTTGGTCTGCTCTTATTGGCTGTTTTACTGTTTGCGTTCAAGCTGCTGATTGACCAGGTGGAAAACCCGCTGCGGCGCGCCGCAGCGCCGCCGGTTACTCACTCCCAACCGCTGCAGACGGATGTGGTGCGCTTTGAGGGCAGCAATTTGAGCCAGGACACAGTCGGCGGCGGCGAAACGTTTGATATTGATCTGGCATGGACGGCCGCTGCGCCGACATTGCTAGAACTCCAATCCAACGTCTGGCTGGCCGGGCCGGATGGTTTGCTCTGGAGCGACAAAGAAACGCAGCGCCCGCGAATTTACGAAGACGCGCCCCCCACCTGGGAATGGCAGCCGGGCCAATGGGTCTGGGACAGCCGCGAGGTGCGGGTTTTGGCCGGCGCGCCGCCCGGCAGATATGATATTGTGCTGACTTTGTTTGATCTGGCAAGCTTACAGCCGCTGACGCTAACGGCCGTTGATGGCAGCGTCTTAGGGCCGGAGGCGGTAATCGGCCAGATTGAAGTCACATTCCCGCAGCAGCCGCCCCAAATAACGCCGCAGTTCCGGTTGGAAACGGTCGTACCCGGCAGCGGGCTGATTTTGTCAGGCTACAATCAGGATCGCGAAACGGCCGTTCCGGGCGAACCCCTTCTGCTGACCTTGTTTTGGGAGCGTTTGGATGGGCCCGTTCCGGTGGATTTGTCATTAGCACTGCGCGATAGCGATAATAAAGTTGTACAAACGTGGTTGACTCCGCCTGCGCTGGATGCACAAACGTGGCCCGTGGGGCAGGTTCTGCGTGAGCAGATTCCTTTGCGCCTGCCCGCCAATTTGGACAGCGGTCTCTACCAATTTGTGCTGGCGGATGGCATTCCGCTTGGCGGACTCACCATCAGCGCACCTGAGCGTGTATTTGCTGCGCCTGAGATGGAAACGGCCGTAGGCGCCTCTTTTGGCGATCAAATTGGGCTGGCCGGTTATTCATTGGACACAACCCAAAGCGACCTGCAACTTGACCTGGTCTGGCGCGCACTGGCAGAGATGGCGACCAGTTATCGCGTTTTTGTACATCTGGTTGACGCCGAGGGTTACATTCTGGCGCAGTCGGACGGCGAACCGGCGAATTGGACGCGCCCGACCACCGGTTGGGTCGCCGGTGAGTATGTCCGCGACAACCATCAACTCACCCTGCCTGAAGCGCTGCCTCCTGGCCCGTTGAGCCTGCGGGTGGGTTTGTACGATCCGGAAAGCGGCGCACGCCTGTTTACGGACACGGCCGAATTTGTGACTTTGCCACTGCCGGCAGAGTGAAAATGATTGTTGATTGCAAGTGATTGATGGGAAACGGCCGTTAAGATTTCTCCAACAAAACGCAAACATTTCTCTTATATTTGTTATATATTTTTCTAACAATTCTCTGGAAGAATAGATAACGTCAAATCAAACAAAGCTGGTACCGTGACTTTATGATTTTGAGGAGTCTGCATTCTCAAATGCGGACTGGCATCTGAGGATGCCCACTCCTCATTTTTAGAAATTGACGGTACTAGAGGCGCGACGCATTGATTAAATATGGCGTTATTGCCAATTGCTCTGGAAAAGGTGTGTCGCGCCTGAATAGACAAATTAAGAGAAATTAAAAAAGTTCAAGAACCAAAAAATATTTGGAGGCAATCAGATGAGAATCGTACGTTATAATCCCCGTTACAATCGTGTAAACCTTTTTAACGAATTTGACCGCATGTTTGAGAATACCTTTGGCGCATCCCTTTTCGACGCTAATGTCAATTTAGGGCTGCCGATTGATGTTGTTGAGAACGAAAACGGCTTTGTTGTCAAGGCTTCTGTGCCTGGCGTCAATCCTGACGATGTAGAAATTACCCTGGAAGAAGACGTGTTGGCCATTAAAGGCGAAATCAAAGCGGAAGATGAGGTCGAGGAAGAAAATTACCACATTCGCGAACGCCGCTATGGCGCCTTTGGCCGCAACATTCGTTTCCCCGTGGCCGTTAATGCGGAGGCCGTCGAAGCGACCTATGACAATGGCGTTTTGACGCTCAATGTGCCCAAAGCTGAAGCAGTTAAGCCCAAGAAAATTGTCATCAAAGCCAGCTAACTAAGATTACTGCTAAATTTAAGAAAAGGCTGACCATTTTGGTCAGCCTTTTTGGCATCCCTGAAGCTATTTTCACACTTCTACCATGAGGCTGACTGTTTTTGCTCTACTTGAGCCAGATGAATGCGGGCAGCTAATAACTTGGTGTATTCCTTACGGATTTTGGCCACATTCCCGGCCTTTATCGCTTTGAGCAGATCGCCTTCCCCTTCGGCTACATCCAGGCGCTCATAATAATCGAGCATTTCCTTGAGGTGCGCCAGGACAATTTTTGCTGTGAGAATGGGGTGATTGTTGGTGATGTTGGAGCCATCATATTCCATTCCATGCTCCAGTTCCACTTCCAGGCCTTTCTGAAAGGCTTCTGCCGAAACTTGCAAAGCTTCTTCGCCAACTTCCTTTTGCAGGACAAGAGCCTCTTCTAGCAGAACGGCCGTTGTTTTTAAGGCTGTCCAATCTCGAAAGCCTAATGCTTGACAAACACGCTGTACTTCTGCGCGAGTCACATATTCTGGTAAGTTCATTCTATTCTCCTTGAATGTTAAATCAGTCACCTTTTCGTTAAGTAGTGATGACTTTGGATGGTCTAAAACGATAAATTGTCAAGAGCAGCACCCCGATGCCGCTAACCCAATACAGCAACGCCATCCCCAAATTACCGCTGTCCGTGCCCGCCATTATACCGTGAAGCGTGGCCAGCACATAAACCCCAAAGGTCGCATAATGCAACTGTCGCCAGCGCTTTTGCCCAAGCTGCTTGCGAAAGCTAAAGCTGATGGAAGTAATAAACATCAGGTAAAAGCCAATGATGCCCAAACCCACCCAGCCCGGACGGTACGGCCCCAAAAAGGGGATAGTCAAATCTGCCAGAAAATAGGTGTAGTAGCTGTCCCACAGCAGCGCCAATGCGTGCATCCCGGTGAACAGAATAGCCAACCAGGAAAGGATGTTGTGGATAGCCAGCGTCAGGAAGGCGGGCACGTACTTTTTTACAACTCTGGTACTGAACAACAATCCCCAAATGGTAGAGCCTGCCAACAAAGCGTAAGCGACGACGCCAGCCGAGCGCGAAAAATACCAGGGTGTTTTGTCTGTAATGGCCAACGCATCAGCGATGGCGACACCTGTTGCTGAATTTGCCAGCAGCCAACCACCAGCCAGCAGAGCCAGCCCTGCGGCCATACCCAGTACTAAACTGAAAGCAAAAGCCAGCGCACTGGTCAAGAGATGTTCAGTTGGGTCTGTATTTTTTGTCGATGTCATAAAAATCTCCAATCATTCAAAATAATTGTTACTTGTAGAGGGATAATTGTTGTTCCATGTCTGGTGTGACCAGAATACGGCCGTTTTGCGTAATCATCAATCCGGCCAGATCATAGTCTAACAAGCTGTCCATACCAAGAGCCGAACCAGCCACCAGCGCGGCGGTAGCCCAGGCTTCAGCCTGCGCCGCTCCGTCGGCTAGTACAGTGACTGTCAGTCCGTCCGTATTGGCCGATATGCCCGTCAATGGGTCGATGAGATGGTGCATGAGGCGGCCATTCTGCACCCAGCTGCGATAATCGATCCCAGAGGTTGCGAGAGCCTTTTCTGCCAGCCAGAAAGTTGCCAAATCGACCAATTCTGTTTCAGAATTGTCCAGGGAGCGCTGATGGCGACAGGCCAACCGGGGTAGCCTTGTGGGGCGGCTCCGGCAACCAGATCTCCACCCGCATCGACCAGACAAGGGCCAAAGGCTTGCAACAAAGCCACTGCTTGCTGCGCCGTATCTCCTTTGGCAATGCCGCCTAAATCGAGACGGACACCAACTGGCAGCTGCACGGCCTGGCGGGCTTCATCAAACTCAATGGCGGCCCATTGTCCCAGGAGCGGTTTGTTTTCCGACCAACGGCCGTTTCCCCTGCCCGGGATCATCGTTTCAAAGTTTTGGTCGTATCCGGCCTGTTCCAGCGCGTTGAGCAAGGTGGGATCAAAACGGCCGTTGGTTATTGCCGCCATTTGCACAGCCAGCGTCACCTGTTGCCACAGCAAGTCAGAAACAACCACCCAATCACCGCTGCGGGCATTTAATAGCGATAGCTCGCTGTCTGGACGAAAACGGCTCAAAGCCTGCTCATTGGCAGCAAACAGGGCTTCAATTTGGTCAAAGGCGTTGGCCGCGGCAGCACTGTCTGCTGTGTCCAGCCAAAGAAGGATATGGCTGCCCATGGCGCGAAAAGCATGAGACTGCCAGGTTAATGGGTACGGTTGATTCATCATACTTTTAGTTGGATGAACGCGAACGAGCCACGGGCCTAAATTGCGGCCGCACAACCTGCGGGATTTGCTTAAGTTCAATTTGTGTACTGCGACCGGTAGGAGGCAGTAGCATGATTTGGGTAGTGGGTTCAACCATGGTTATCAAATCGTTGTTAGCGGTGGCAGCTTCCTGCAACGCATCTTTAATATTCAACAACTGTGTGCCCGCCAATGTCGCTACCAGGCTGCTTGTCAACAGCAGCATCTTCAGCCCGCCTGTTTTTCTTTTTGATCGTCGCGTTCGTTTAGTCATCGTCATCTTCGTGTTCCTCATTTTCATCATGCGCTTCATGGTCTTGATAGTTATCATCATTTGTATAGGTCTCGCCACCGCTGGTGGCGCTGTCGGTGGCGTTTATTTGATCTTGCAGTTGCAAAATTGTCTGATTGGCAATATCAATTTGTGATTGGTACGTACCTTCACGATTTTGCATGGTACGTACTGTCTCTTCTAGTTCGGCGCTGTACTGCTGCCACGCTTTTAATGCCTCATCGGCAGCCAGGTTCGTGGTTTGTGATTGTGGTAACTGGTTTGCTTCTTGTGGAACGGCCGTGCCGCCATCGGCCACCGCTCCCAGGCTTCCCAACCCCAATGCCAGCAAAGTTATAAATATCAAACCGGTGAACGCGCCTACAGCTAAAATACCTTTATGACGATTCATGTTAAACCTCCAAATACATTTTTGTTTTGATGTGTTAATTGCTCTCATCATAGGCCATTTTGCCTTACCTTGGGTTAACACTGAGCTAAACAATGTTAAATCCAGCTTAAATCTGATTTTGGACATTGATTACGGCCGTTTCCTGTGTCACAATCCAGTTATGACTTCCGTATTAATCGTAGATGACGAACCAATGATTACGGCGCCGCTGGCGCGAGCCTTGACTCAGGCAGGTTATACGGTTCTGGTTGCCGCAAACGGCCGTGATGGCCTGGCCATGGCCCGCAGCCAAAAACCAGATGTGGTAGTGCTGGATGTGCTTATGCCGGAAATGGATGGTTGGGAAGTGTGCCGCGCCCTGCGTCAGGAAAGCATTGTGCCAATTCTGATGTTGACGGCGCTGGGGGACGAAGTGGATCGCGTCTTGGGGTTGGAACTGGGCGCCGCTGAATTTTTTGACCGCGTTTGGGCATCCGAGAGTGGTGCAACTAGCCGCACCACTCTCGGATGCCCAAACGCTGATCGAACAGCGCTGGCTGGGATTGGCCGGCGCTGTGTTGGCGGTAACGGCCGTTGCCGGCATTGCCGCCTTTTGGCTGGCAACCACGCTCACGCGCCCATTAGATCAACTGCGCCAGGCCTCTTTGCAAATCGCGCAAGGAGATTTCACCCAACACGTTTCAGAAAATCGCTTGGATGAATTTGGGGAAGTGGCGCGCGCTTTTAACCAGATGAGCGCCCAGGTTAAAACGATGATCGAAGAGCAGCGAGCCTTTGCCAGCAACGCATCCCACGAACTGCGCACCCCGCTTACCGCCATTCGCTTGCGCAGTGAGGCTTTGCGCGACGACACCGTAGACGACGAGGTAGCCCGCCAATACATTATCGAAATTGACGATGAGGTACAACATCTGGGTAATCTGGTGCAAGACCTGATGTTGTTATCCCGTCTGGATGCCGGGCGATTGCAAGCCGGGCAGGAAAGTATAGATTGTCTTCACCTGGCGCGACATCTGCTGGCCGAGGTGGCGGCAGATGCAGAAAGCCGCCACCTTACCCTTGCCTTGGATGCCCCGGAAACCTTACCTCCTATCATTGCTGAGCAAAGCCATGTAACCATCGTGTTCCGCAATTTACTTAGTAACGCCCTAAAATATTCGTCGGACGGCGGGCAAATCGTATGGCAAATTAAGCCGGAAGCTGACGCCATTTTGCATACCATTCATGATAGTGGGCAGGGAATTGCACCAGAGGATTTGCCACACCTTTTCGAGCGTTTTTACCGTGCTGATAAATCTCGCTCGCGAGCAGCGCCCGGTGTTGGGTTAGGTTTACCCTTGAGCAGGTTGATTGTTGAATTTTATGATGGGACGGTTTGGTTAGAGAGTGCTGGCGTCCAGCAAGGCACGACCGCTTTTGTGCGCTGGCCTATCAATAACTTTCTTGGGGAATAAAGCGGCCGCAGCAGTTTCGGTTTTATGAAAGCCAAGGTTGTGCAGGCGCAGCCAGGCGAAGCGGAGACGGTGATTTCGCAGATTACGCGTACGGTTTATGGAGATGGCCTTGTTGAGTGTTCCGCGAGCAGATTATTGCGGATTTGCGACAGCGTTTTATCATCGATTCCGGCCATATCGCGGGCGTAGGCTTCCGGGGAGCCAAATTCGCGCCGCAAAAACGCCAATGTTGCGCGCATGAGAGCCGGATCCGCGATCAGAAACGGCCGTACCTGTTTTTCACTCAAACCCAGGCGCGTCAGCCGGCGAATATCCTTTTGCAGCGTGGGCGCGTATTCGCCAAAGTGAGCATTGCTGAGCGAGTAATCGGCAATGATTGTCTCGTCCGGAACACCCAGCAGCGCTAATAACAGGGCGATTAAGACCCCTGTGCGATCCTTACCGGCTGTGCAGTGGACAACCAGAGGCAGATTGGTGGGATCGGCCAGACGGCGTAACACATCACCGATGAGCCCGACATTTTCCTGCAGCATCACCGTCGTGTAACCGTGCAGCAGCAGCTCGTCGAGTTGGTCGCGCCGGCGAAAGACGGCCAGGGCCTGCCGCCAGCGGCTGGCCGTACTCATCGCCGGCAGTGAAAGATAAGCAGGCTGCGGCTTTTCGGGCAGGCGGTCCGGCAAAAGTTTGGCCTCAAGCTTTGAGCGAAAATCGCACACGACCTGGAAATTTAGCTTTGCAAGCAGCGCCATATCGCCAGCGGTCAGGTTTGCCAGAAAGCCGGAGCGATAAACACGACCCCAACGCACGGTACGGCCGTCATCCGTTCGATAACCTCCGATATCACGAAAATTAACCCCATGCTGCAAATTCAGAGTGCGTTCGGCGACCACGAGGCGCTCACCATCAGCGGGGCCGCCCACAAAATGCAGTTGGAAGGCAGGCTGTACGGCCGTATCCCACAACGGAATCATGGCCAACTGTGAACCATTCACGGTTTTTGACAGGAGAGGATAGTTGATGGTTGCCGGCGTGTCCCCGGCGTAAATATGCACGCTATCGGCGACGGCCGTCCACCGGATGCAAAGGTGTTCATTGTCTGTTCGCGCCACAGCGGCGTCAACTGCCGGTTGAATGATGTAGGAGTCGGGAGGGGGAAAGGATGGCAACGCCTGCTTCCTGCCAAAGAATGTAAACCTCTGCATAGCTTAATTATACGACGCTTGCACATGCAGGGAACAGATTTGAAATATTGTCGCCGATTACCTGAGAATGGCCGGCAGATAAAGGTGGTTTTCCGGCAACGGTACAGCCGTTGGTGAAGGAGTGATTGTTGGCGTGACAGGGGGCGTTGCAGTAGGTGTTGCAGTAGGCGCACTGGTTGTGGTTGGCGTCGGAGTGGGCGTGGCGGGTTCATTCGTATTGGTTTCGATGGCCGCAAAAGCGAGATCGATTTTGGCCTGGGCCGAACTGGTATTGTCGCCCAGTCCGATTACATTGGGCGTCTCATAGGGGTCGCCCGGAAACCAGGGCGGCGGTTCAAAAGCCGTGTAATCACGCACCGGCCCGGTGAGGATGGGCGCATTGTTGGCATACAGAGTGTACTCTTCTGCTAAGATTTGTATCTCATAGACGCTCAGATCGGCCGTTGTATCAAATGCGGCCCCTTCTGCATGTGTAAATAAATCATCCGTTCCGCCTTCATGCGCCCAAATTTCATCTTCCCAGAAGTTGAGCTGAATGCCCCTTAAATCGTTTCCTAACACAGTAACCGCGAAGCCGGCCCTGTCGACGCTCAGATGGGTTTCTGATTCAACCTGCATGGTAAAAGCGACGGAATAACCGGCTGCGCGATCTAATGTTGGCAGGGCGTCCTGGCCGTAACCAGCCCAATCGCCTATGGCGGGGGTGGTGTCCAGAACGGTTACACCGTTACTGTAGCTTTGATTTGCGGCGGCGTTGGGCGGGAACTCGGTGTAAACCAGATTTTGGGTATCTGGTGTTCCGCCGAGCGTGCTGTCATAGAGTACGAACGTGTCGCCCACGGCCGTTTCCATCTTACCTTGTGCGCCAATCATGCCGGTTAAAAAAAATAGCAACAACAATATAATAACCAATAATAATCTTGGGTTCATGAGCTTTCCTCGACCTCTAACGCTGGCGACCAGATAAGCTCTGGCGGCCATACGTTGAGTCCTGACGTATCGTTGGTTAGTTGATAAATGCCCAAAGCTTCCACTGAGGCGCATTCACCAAAGTTTTGGCAATTCAATGCGCCGGTTAATCCTTTGTAGCCTGCTGTGCTGCTGAGGGCATCGCGCAGCGCCTGGCGGCCAATGAGCAGCGTGTTGTTGCTGCCAATCTGGGCCACGGCCGTTACCGTGTCCAAAAGTAAATTGGCAGCGTCATATGCATGGGCATGGTAAAGACCGGTTGGCGCGGCATTGTATTTGAGCTGCCACTGGTTCAGAAACGTTTCGTAAGCGGGATCGGTAACCGCAGGGCCAGAAATATACATGCCGGTAACGGCCGTGCCGCCCTGTGAAATAAATCCGGGCGAAAACAAACTGTCAGGAGCCATAAACGTAAAGTTTTCCAGTTCATCCGTTTCGGCCAGGCCGTTTAGCAGCCACTGCGCTTCCGGCTGTAATACAGCCAGATAAACCACATCCGGGCGCGTGCGTGTCATATCGCCGAGTGCATCTGCAAAATTGGTCTGTCCCGGCGCGACGGCGCGTTCCAGAACAATCCGGCCGCCAAGTGCTTGAAAAGCGTTCGTGAATGTGCGCGGCAGACCATCGATAGGGTAGTTCTGTTCATCATAGATAACGCCGGCCGTGCGCGCGCCAAGCGTATCATACAGAAATTCAGCCGCCAGAGACCCTTGCCAGCGTGTGTTGTAGGCGGTGCGGAAGAAACCCTCCCGCCATTGACCGCCGGCAGTTGTATTTGGGTCAGTTAATGCAGCGGATGTACTGGAAGGTGAAATCATGATGGAACCGGCGCTGTTGATAGTGGGAATTGCTGCCGCAGCGGCTGTGGAGCAGTTGGGGCCGATGATGCCTATAAGATCAAGATCCGCCATCATCGTTGCGGCGGCTGTTTCGCCTTGAACGGCCGTACAGCCCGAATCCGCGCCGGTCAGGTTGAGTTGATGGCCTAATAGTTCGCCATTGCGCTCATCTATGGCCAGTTCAATGCCCCCCAGACTGTCAACGCCTAAAAATGCTGCGGGACCGGACATCGCCAGTAAATAGCCCAACTTCACGGGTTCATTAGCAGCAACTTCAATGCAACCGAGCGGGTCGTTGCAGGTTAATTCCGGCTGGGCGCAGCCCGCTGCGCTCATGCTCAGCAGGATGAGCGCCCAAACAAAAGGTACTGCGCGAAAATGGATATGAATTATTCGATGCCTAAATATGCTTTTTGAACGGTTGGATCGTTTTGCAGGTTAACGGCCGTATCGCTGAGTACGATTTCACCGGTTTGGAGCACATAACCTCGATTTGCGATTTGCAGCGCCATATGCGCATTCTGTTCGACCAGCAGAACCGTCATGCCCTGTTCGTTAACCGTTTTGATGGTGTCAAATATAGTTTCTACAAGGACAGGCGCAAGCCCCATTGAAGGTTCATCCATCAAAATCACTTTGGGCCGCGCCATTAGCGCGCGCGCCGTAGCCAACATTTGCTGCTCGCCCCCGCTCATCGTGCCGGCAAGCTGGGTTTTGCGTTCACCCAGCCGCGGAAATAACGCATATGCGTTTTTCAAATCCTGCGTTATGCCATCTCGATCATTGCGATGGTAGGCGCCCATGAGCAAGTTTTCTTCAACGGTTAACTTGGCAAATACGCCGCGCCCTTCGGGCACCATCGCTATGCCTTTGGTAACCAGTTGGTGCGCCTTATATTGCGTCAGGTCGTCACCTCTCAAGGTGATAGAACCGGAACGTGGTTTTAGAAGGCCGCTGATGGCGCGCAGCGTGGTCGTTTTCCCGGCGCCATTACCGCCAATCAATGACACAATTTCCCCTTCATCAACGGTAAGGGATATGCCTTTGAGAGCATGAATGTTGCCGTAATAGGCGTTGACGTTTTTGACTTCCAATAAAGGCATTTAGCTGCTCCTCGCTTTATGAGTGGACTTCAATCGTGGCGCTGGCAGCCGCGCCGCGGCCCAGGTAGGCTTCAATTACTTCGGGATTATTTTGGATCTCGGCCGGTTTGCCCTGGGCAATTTTCTTGCCATAGTCCAGAACGGTGATGTCTTCTGAGATACCCATCACCACACGCATATCATGTTCGATCAATAAAATGGTGATACCCAACTCATCGCGCAGCTTTTTGATGAAGCTGGTGGTTTCGGCCGTTTCACGCGGATTCATGCCGGCAGTTGGCTCATCCAATAGGAGCAGCTTTGGTTTGCCGGCCAGTGCGCGGCCGATTTCAAGCCTCCGCTGGTCGCCATAGGGCAGGTTACGAGCTAATGTATCCCCTTTGCCGCGTAAGCCGACAAACTCCAGTAGGCGATTGGCCTCTTCAACGGCAAGTTTCTCTTCTTTTTTCGTGCCACGTGCGCCAAAAAGCGCGCCTATCCATGTTGAATGCAGTTGGGGTTCCATGCCAACGAGAATATTTTCAATCGTCGACATGTTGCTAAACAGGCGAATATTTTGATAGGTACGTGCAATACCTAAATTGGTAATTTCATCCGGAGAGCGCCCTTTCAAATATTCACCGTCAAAAAGAATATCCCCTTCGTCAATTTCGTAAAACCCGGTGATGCAGTTGAAAAAGGTCGTTTTACCGGCGCCGTTGGGGCCAATGATGCTGACGATTGATTCTCGTGGAATATTGAATGTCAGATCGTTTACGGCGACCAGACCGCCAAAGCGTTTTGTGACTTTGTGTTGCTTCAAGTATCAGGCTCATCAGTCACTCCTTATATGAGATCATGGACTTGTTCGGGATGTGTCCCTTCGCGTTCAGCTATTTCTTCCTCGGCGTGCAGTTCCCGTTTTTGAATGGCTGAGGGCCATAAGCCTTCCGGTCGCAGCAGCATGGTGGCGATCAATAATGCGCCATAAAGCAGGAGCCGATATTCTGCAAATTCGCGTAATATTTCCGGCAGGCCTATCAGCACGAGCGCGCCGACGACAACACCGGGTAGACTGCCGATGCCGCCCACAATAATCAGGCTGAGTACGTTGATGGAAATTAACAGATTAAAACTGTGGGGGAAGATGGAGCTTAATCGGGCTGCAAAGATGGCACCGGCGAAGCCGGAAAAGGCGGCGCCGATGGCGAAGGCCAATAGTTTGGTGCTGACCAGGCGGATGCCCATTGCTTCGGCTACGTCTTCATCTTCCCGCAGGGCCATCCAGCGGCGCCCAAGCCGTGCATCGCGCAGCCGCGCCGAGACAAAAGCAGCTAAAAGACAGGCAATGATGATGATGTAGTAAAAATGGATCGGCTCAACAAAGGTGAAACTGACGCCGGGCAGATGTATTTCCGGTTTGCGGATTTGGGTGATGCCCTGTGCGCCGCCAATGACAGATTTGAGCAGGTCGGAGACGGCTAAGACGCGAATGATCTCGCCAAACCCGAGGGTCACAATGGCCAAATAGTCGCCGCGCATACGCAGCACCGGGACGCCGAGCATGATGCCAAATGAAACGGCAACCAGAATGCTGAATGGCAGGGCGGTCCAGAAGGAGAGATTGGCAATCGCAAGACCGCTATCTGTGGTGAGCAGCCCCATGACGTAAGCGCCGATGGCAAAGAAGGCGACATAACCAAGGTCGAGCAGGCCGGCAAAACCGACTACAATGTTTAGTCCCAAGCCCATCAGTACAAAGATACCGACGACGTCAAGTACTTCTGTGAGGTATTTGCCGAGGATCATTGGCAGCAGCAGGATGAGAATGCCGCTGAGAATGATAACAATGGTGCGCGATTGTTTTTGTTGGGCGGGGGTGCGCGTGGCGCGGCGCGCCTGATAGCGATCGCGCATGCCGGCGTCCCAGACGATGGTTATGACGACTGCAATGACAAAAACGATAACGGCCGTAAACAAAGTAATGCCTTTGGGGGAAAAGAGCAGCCGCATCACGTCGCGCGGCAGCCTGGGACGCAAAATATTGACCCACACTTCAGATAAAATACCGGCTACCAGGACTGAAGCAATGCCAATGAGTAACGGCCGTTCCACTTTTTCCGGCAGCATATGAAAAACGGCCCCGGCCAGGCCCAGCACCGTCATGACAACAGCTAATACGATGCTGCCGGTTAGTGGGCCGAGGCCGAATGTTAATATCTCCACCAGAGCCGGCGATACATTGACAAACGCATCGCGGATGTTATCCCACACTTGCGTCAGGGCAATTAAAGCAATTACCGGCAAGGAGGTTGTGAAACCCGCCGTTAAACCCATAATAATTGTTGGGATTGCTTTTGGTTTGTCCCACGCGCGCACGGCAAAATAACCGGCCAAAAGTGGCGTGCTGTAGAGCAGCAACTGTCCTAAGGTCAATAAATTGGCGATGACATCCCGCTGGTCAAAGGTCTCAATCATACCAATGGCGCATATGCTTACGGCTACGACGCCAAACAATAAACCGATGCCCACAGCTTTACGAATATCAATTTGCGACATGGTTTACCCCCTAAGCTTTCTTCTCGGAAAGCTTTTCGCCTATAATGCCCTGTGGGCGGAAAATTAACACCAGCACCAGCATGGTAAATGCAATCACATCTTTCAGTTGATGCGCACCCGGTAATCCTAGACCTTCAAGGAAGAGCGGTGGACCAACCGCTTCAATTACACCCAGGAATAACCCCCCGAGTGCAGCGCCGGGAATGCTGCCAATACCGCCTAGCACAGCGGCCGTGAATGCTTTGATACCCGGCACAAAGCCCATGAAGAAATGCACTTGACGAAATACAATGCCAAATAAGATTGCCGCCATCGCGGCCATCCCCGCGCCAATCGCAAATGTAATCGCAATTGTGCGGTCTACATCAATACCCATCAGGGCTGCTACGTCTTTATCTTCAGCCACCGCGCGAATCGCGCGGCCGGTTTTTGTTCTCTGCACAAAAAGATAAAGGGCAACCATGCTAACCATTGCCACGACCATCACAACGATACGGGATATTAAAAAGTCTAAGCCGAAGATGTACCAGCGGCCTTGCAGGACCTCGATTTCAGGAAAAGGAATCAGCGCGGAACCAAAAAGACCGCGGAAAAAATATTGCCAAAAAAACGAAGCCCCAATCGCCGTAATCAGGGGAACCAGGCGCGGCGCCTTGCGTAACGGCCGATAAGCAACCCGTTCCGTTAGTAAAGCTACGCCAACAGCAACAATCACGGCAACAAGCAATATCAACAAAATGCCAATTAAGGGGTTTGTGTCAAGAAAACCAGATGCGCTCAATGGGCCTGCAACCAGAACAGTGGCAGTAATGGCGCCGGACATAAAAAACTCACCGTGGGCGAAGTTGATCATAAACAAAATGCCATACACCATTGTATAGCCTAGCGCAATCAGAGCGTAAAGACTTCCCTGGGAAAGACCTGAAACCAGGAAATCAATCCAGTCTTCAGTTGAATATTGATTGCCTACCCCAAAGAATATTTTAGAAATTGTCCCCCAAATAACCAAAATAATAATGAAAGCTCTAAAAATCCAAAGAATGAGGTTTATAAAATCGATTTTTCTAAGGCGTTGTCCGAGTCCCATTGTTATACGCTCCTTAGGTGACTTTATTCAGAATAGGCTCCGGGGGTAAACCACGCCGGAGCCTATTTTGTGTTGAGTGATCATGTCCAGGAAGATCACTTGTGATAAACAGTTCTGGACAATAAGAATTAATTATTCAGTTGGCCAAACGGGAACGAAATCTTCGCCTTGAACCTGGCTAACCGCAATCTTTGGATCGGCGCAGTCGCCGTTTTCATCACAAGTGATTGTGCCGGTAATGCCTGCCATGCCGGAAGTGGCAAACAACGCGTCCCGTAACGCCTGACGACCAATCAGCAAGGTGCCATCGTCGCCAACCAGTGCGACCGCTTCAATGGCATCCAAAACCATGTTAGTGGCGTCAAAAGCGTGAGCATGGAATGGCGCTGTTGGTTCGGTGCCGTATTTTTCCTGGTATGTGGCCAGGAATTCGTTGTAAAGTTCGTTCTCAAAACCCAAATCAGGACCGGAAACGTACATACCCTCGGCGGAGGAGCCGGAGGCTTCCAGGAAGGATGGAGATTGCACACCATCGGCTGCGGACAGAATGACGCCATCCAGACCATCAATTTCTTGCGACGTCTTGGTGATCAAAGATCCCAGAGGGATAAAGACCGGATAATAGATCATTTCTGGCCCTGAAGCCGCGACAGTCGTTAACAGAGGTTCAACATTGGTTGCGTCGGCGGCTTCAGCTTCAAAGGCGACAATCTCGCCGCCCAGCTCTTCAAAAGCAGCCGCAAAAACGCTGGCCAGACCTTCGGTGTAGGGGTCGCCGTCATGAATGGCGGCGGCTTTGGTGACGCCCAATTCATTAATGGCAAATTCAGCCATCGCGCGGCCCTGGACTGTGTCGTTATGGGCTGTGCGCAGGTAGCCGGCTTCATGCAGGTCGGGATTGGTGAGTGCGGGGGATGTATTGGAGGGAGAAACCATCGCGTAACCTGCATCAGTAATAATCTTGGCAGCAGGCACGCCGGCGCCGGAGCAGCTTGTACCAACCATTGCGACGATCGAGGGATCCGAGACAATCTTCGTTGCGGAGGTCTGTCCACCTTCAGCGCTGCAGCCGTCATCTTCCGCCTGTAATTCCAGGGGATGGCCTAACAGTTCGCCGCGGTAGTCAAGCGCAATTTCAACGCCATATTGAGAGTCCAAACCTAGTTCGGTGTTGGGTCCGGAGACGACTAACGCAGAGGCGATCCGAATCGGATCACCGGGGAATACTTCGACGCATCCGAGTTCATCGGTGCATTCAAGTTCTGCACTTTCGGCAGGCGCTTCTTCGGCAGGCGCTTCTTCAGCAGGCGCCGCTTCTTCGCTGCTGCCGCTTTCTTGAGCGGGCGCTTCTTCTGCAGCAGGTTCACTGCTGCCGCCACAGGCAGCCAAAGCAAAAATTAATAAGAGGGACAATAACACGAACAAATATTTACGTTTCATTTCTTCACTTCTCCTCGAAATGTTAAAAATTTTATCAAATGTCAAACCTAATTCTGAAACAAATAAACTTTATTGAATCTTGTGTAACCAGGTTGTGTAACTAATCAAATATTTACCTCTTGTTTTTCCTCACCTCCTGTTTGAAATGTTCCGAATATATTGATAGGCATTAAGGATTAAAATTCTATTAGATAATTTCATGTTGTCAACCTGATTTTGAAATCAAAAATTTTCACAAAATATTTGGAGACATAATATGAGCAGGAATCGGCCCGTTGCACCCTATGCTAATAATAGCAAAAAGGGGCAGGCTAACCTGCCCCTTTCTTGAATTTACTGGACACTGACGTTTTTTATTTTACTGGTCTTAAATTCGCCAGACTCCAGGAATTTAAACTAGAAGAAACGATTATTTGAGCGAGGCAATTTATGGTTGCTGCTCAATCATTGTCAGCTAGAGATTAGCGACGAATATCAATCATGGCCCAAGCCAGACCTTCAGTCGATGGCGCTTCAAGCGCTACACCTAAGATCATGCCGTTTGCATCGGCCTGACGCATGACGCCAGTTTCTCCAGAAGCCAACTGCGTGCCTGCTTCAACGGAGCCGTTCAAATCACCCGCTTTCACCTGGGCAAGACCCTGGACCACAATGACGACGTAATCGCCGGGCTGCGCCGGACGCGCGACGGTGTTGTGGATGGGAACCTGGCGTTCACTAACGACCTGCTGCCATTCAGTAATGGTGCCTTCACCGCGTGGATTGGCTACCTCAACCGCTTCATAGGTCACATCTGCTTTATCAACCATTTCGATTTCAATGGTTTCTTTTACCACACCAACGATTGCGCCTGCATTTTGCCCATTCGCTTTTGCAACGCGCATTGTGGGCATACTGCCATTTGCAAGAGCCGGCCCTATACCATTTACAGCTACCAAATCACCTACATTTAATTCACTATCACCACTGTTTTGTACAATGTGGGCGACCACACAACCGGTGCAAGTTCCGCCAACAAAGAGGTTGTCGTTGGTTATGACGCCATAGTTATTGCTGGCGCTGTTGGTGTTGGCATAAACGCCGTAGGAATCGCCGCGGCTGTCAATGCCCCAGCAAGCCCCGCCAGATTCACAGCGAGAGACGAAGCCATCGGCGCCGCTCAGTTCAGTTTGGGCGTATACACCCTCGGGCCCTGAGAACCAGCCGCCGTATGTATCATAAGCGGTGCTGGATGAATCTACCTGGATACCATTTTTGGCCGCGAAGACCTGGAGACCAAGTCCCCCGGAACTAACTTCCAGACCATCTCCAACCCCACTATTGATTGCGAAAAGTGCTGCGGGTGTTGTGCTGGTGCTATTTGTGCGTGCAACAACGCCGTCCCAGGCATTAGCGCCACCGTAACTTTCAAAACTGGCGGCCGGTCCAGAAAATGATCTGGCAATCAAAGCAATGCGGTCCCCGGCGGCGGTATTGGCGTGATCAAGATTAAAAAGGAAGGGGATGTCGGCTGTTGTGTTGGCTTGCGAAAGCCGATCCATAAAAGCGGCCATTTGCCCGCGGGTTACAAAATCATTGGGGCAGTAAAGACCAGATCCGCACCCAAATGTAATGCTAAGCTGGGCGAGCCGGCGAACATTTGTGCAGAATACGTTTGAATTGGGCACGTCAGAGAACCCGCTTGATCCTGTGGTGCATTGGGCTTCTACTTCAGCTGAGGCCAACGGCACTATTGCGGCAAGGGCAACCAAAATGATTAAAATAATAAACAGTCTCTGTTTTGTGATTAACTTTTTCATGATAACCTCCTGAATATATGGGACATTGTGTGAAACGGACAAGTGGATAATTATTTGGAACTTATTTTACATTCTTTACTATTACAATATTATTTTCTCCTTACTAAAGAGGTGGACCTTATTACTCGAGCGCCAGTGATTGATGCGTGTATGTTATGTCTTTGCTTCTAATCATCACAAGTATATCGCTCAGAAGCTATTATATAATATTGGGATTGTTGACTAAAACTAGCTACATGCTAACATGGATTTCTCTCTAATTCAAGAGGCAATTCTTTGCTTGCAAACAAACTGGTTGTTATCAGGCATGTAATTGGGGGGAGAGTCGCTCAGTAAGCCTATTGAACCGCGGCGTTACCACAGCCATTTCACAGGTTTTTTTTCGCTTGTAAGGTTTGAATTCCAGAGTCAACCGTAGTAAGACGAGCAAACCATATATCTTGGGCCGTACCTGTAAACCCGCCTGGAAAATATTTTATTATCTGGTAATCCTTCAGAAGATTTTCCCGAACCCATTTAGGCGGATGAAACGACAAAAACATTTTTTTACCTTCTTCGTATTGATCTCGAACGACAAAACGGCCTGATGAATAGGCCGCTTTTTCTTCTGGAAGCAAGAAATTGGAAATTACGTCTCCGTTTGTCCAAATCATTACTAACCCGTTCGGTTTTAATACTCTTGATAGTTCCTTGATCCAGCGATGACATAAATCTTCTGATAAATGTGTAAAAACAGAAATAGCATATATAAAATCAAAGGAATCTATTGCGATGGGGAGAGGCGGTTCCAACTCGTTCTTCACAAATGTAACATTCGAAATATATGCGCTACACCACTTTATGGATTCATCATTATAATCTGAACCAACTAGCGTAGAATCATTCAATAGATCTGGCATATGCCGGATGACACGTCCTGGCCCGCACCCCCACTCGAAGATAGCGCCGCCGTCAGCCTGGTCCGATTCTTTTAATTCAATCACTATTCTTTCTGCTAGGTTAGCGCCGTTATTTTTGTACGATTCCCAATCAATTGTACCATGAGCATCAAAAGCTAAATGTTCTGGCGGCAAAGGGAAATCAGGATGGTTCTTTTGAAATTCAAGATTCTTTTTTCTGTTGCGGATATTTTTGTACCAATATCTTCCTGTCTCAATATATGGCAGCACATGCAATCGTCTGAAGATATGTTGCACACGTTGTAATCTTGGATTCATACTATTTGTCCTTTTAGGTAAACCACAAAAAGTATTTTGAGTAGAATCTCGCCAATTCTTTGTGGTTTACTCAGGGAAAACGGGAGAATCATTGTTTTCCGAATTCAAATTACTTTCCCGTTTTCACCTAAAATGGTGTGATAAAGGGCTTCGATGTTTTGAATATACGCATTGACGGTAAAGTATTTTAAAAGTCGCGCTTTACCTTGCTGTCCCATTTTTTTTCGTAAAGGCGCATCATTAATTAGGGTTGATAATGCCTGGGTCATTTCATCCGTGTGTTGGGGAGAGACTAAGAAACCGGTTTCATCGAGGACTATTTGCTCTAAGGCGCCCCCATGGGCTGTGGCAATGATTGGTTTTTTGGCCGCCATCGCTTCAAGGATCACTGTTGGAAAGGGGTCTGGGCGGGTTGAAGGCAGGACGAAAATATCAAAGGCGGCCAGTACAGCCGGAATATCGAGCCGAAAATCATCGATGCGAACGAGATTGTTCAGGTTCCAATCCCGGATTGATTGTTGCAAATTTTGTTTACGCCACTCTTCGCCAGGAACGCTGCCGCCTACCATAACCAGCCGGGCGGGGTTTTGAGAATTGAGTAACGGCCGTATTGCTTCCAATAAAAATTCTTGCCCTTTCCAGGAACTAATCCGTCCCACCATCCCCACAACGACATCGTTCGGTTTGAGGCCCCACTCAGCTCGCATTTGGGTAACGGCCGTATCTGTCACATCAAAAAATGGTTCGGGGTCGATCCCATTATGGATGACGACGCACTTTTCAGCTAACTCTGGCTGCACACGAACCAGGTTATCTTTAACCGGTTGAGAGACCGCAATTACCTGGGTCGCAAGATGGTTTAGATTGGTCGCAATTAACTTATTTAGCCAGGATGGTTTTGTAATAATCTCACGAATATGCCAGATATGCGGAATGGCGGCATAACGTGCGCCAAGACCACCCGCAATCACAGCTGAACTGTTTGAATGGATTAATCGAATATGATGCTCTTGACAATACTGTTTAATTTGCTGACCGGAATCCCATGTACGGAATCCGAAACGGCCGATCCCGGTAACATTTTGGTAACGACGGCGTAATACGCCCAGATTCATTTCCGCGAAAGGAATGTCTGATTTTGCCAATTCGGCCGTCAACAAACCTTCATATTCAATGTCATTAGCCACCACAACATGTGGAGAATACTGCGATCTGTCTAACCCTCGAACCAAACGTAATAATGAGCGGTCAGCCCCATAGAGTTCATTGCTGGGATGTATGTAGAGCAACTGTTGTATCGTCATACAGACCCTTTTTCATTGAGGCGGCTGCGGATGATTTTGGCGGGCGAACCGGCGACAATGCTGAAGGGTGGGACATCATGCGTGACAACGCTGCCAGCCGCCACAATCGAACCGCGTCCGATTGTTACGCCCGCCAGAATGGTGCTGCTGGAGGCCAGCCAGCAATCATCTTCCACGACGATAGGCGCGCGCGTTACACCCTGGTCGCGCATGGGGCGATCAACCGCATCAAATTTATGGTTTTCGGCAAATAAGCCTACGCGCGGCCCCATCATCACATTTTTCCCGATTGTAATTAACCCGGAACAACCGATATAGCTGTAACGGCCGATATTTGAGTTGTC
Source organism: uncultured Chloroflexia bacterium (assembly GCA_963701435.1). Classification (GTDB taxonomy): domain Bacteria; phylum Chloroflexota; class Anaerolineae; order Promineifilales; family Promineifilaceae; genus JAACFF01. The sequence goes on from CAVPAL010000021.1 coordinate 133,150, forward strand.
TCCAATGCGCAGCCCGACGCCCAGGTTACGGCCGTAATAACTGCTGGGCTTAATTGAGGCATAGGCGCCAATTGTCACATTGTCGCCGCAGATAATTCCTTGCTGGGACAAAGCCATAATTTCAGCCCCGTCTTCGGCAATAAAATTTTTCCCCACCTGTAAATAATGGGGATAGCGAACTTTGACCCGCGAACCGATCAGCATAAGGCCGCCCGCTTTCTTCAGGCGCCAGCGCAGCCATAGTCCGCGCACAGTCCAGGTTCCCATGTGGATCAATAATAACAATTGATCTGCTTTACTCAGACGCGCGTCAAACTTAAACGCCTGGTGCTTTCCAAGGCGCGAAATAAAGCGTTCAAACGTGTGATTGAATCCCATGACTATTTTTTACGTTTACAGAGGCTTCAAAAATGGTTATTAACTGCCGTGCTGTATTTTGCCAGGTGAAATCTTTCAGGCGTTGTTCCCCTTTCTGCACCAGCGATCGGCGTAAGCCGGCGTCATTGGCAATTGACACAAGTTTAGCCTTGATGTCGTCAATGTCCAGTGGATCAAAATACAGGGCGGCGTCTCCGGCGACTTCCGGCAGCGCCGTGGCGCGGGCGGCCAATACCGGCAGCCGGTTGGCGAACGCTTCCAGGATCGGCAGGCCAAAGCCTTCATACACTGAGGGGAATACGTAAAAACAGGCGCCCTGATACAATGTTGATAGGGCGTCGTCGGGTACGTAGCCGGTCAGAATGACTTGATCGGCCAGGTTATGGCGCTGAATAGCGGCCTGAATTTGAGCGCTGTCGTCCATATCCAGCTTGGGGCCGGGCTGTCCTGCCAGCACCAGACACATATCGGGGGGTAGATGGGGCCGCGCCAGGGCGAAGGCTTCGACCAACCGCGGTAGATTTTTGCGTTTTTCCATCACGCCCACATGCAGCATAAACGGCCGTTGCATTAATTTGTGTTTTTCCAAAACAGTTTTGTCAGGCGGCGCAATGGCCGCTTGTTTGGGTCCTTCATAAACGACATGCAATTTTTCTGGCGGGATATGGGTCAGGTGGGCAATGCGCGCTTTGGCGGATTGCGACACGGTGATCACGGCCGCCGAGCGGCGCGCTGCGGGCAGCGCAAAAAAATCTAACAATTTACGCCAAAGTCCATTGTAATCTTGCGGCCGTTCCCAAAAGCCGGCGTCATGAAAAACCGGCACGGTTGCGCTTTGCGCCCATAAAGGCACAACATAATCGGTGCAAAATATGACGTCACACCGCCGCCGCCAGGCGCGCCACGGCAGTTCGATTTCTTTCCACCAATAAAATGCAAGATGCCCCAGGATTTTATGCAGGGCGGATTTACCGGGGGGCAGATGCCAATGCGGCGCCAACAATATAAACTCGTAAGTGTTTGTGACCTGCGGAAAAGCGCGGCAAATTTCTTCCAGGTAGGTACGGTGGCCGGTACGTGCAGCATGCAAGTCACGGGTGTCAATGGCGATGCGCAATGGACAACTCCTTTGGCTGAGGTGATGGCGGGGGAGAAACGGCCGTTTCCGTCTGACGACCTAATTGTTGAATCGCAAACCCGACCAACCACCAGGTAATAAACATTGCGAAAACATAATTTTCAGTATGCGCTGAAAAAGATGGAAACAGCAAACCAAACTTGGCTGCTGCGGCCACAAAACAGAGCGCCTTTGTATAACCGCTTGTGCGCCGGTATGCTTTCAGAGAATAGCGGATCGTAGTCCATAAAATGAGTATATAGAGCAGCAAACCTAACAATCCCAACTGAACGCCAAGGATAAAAAATTGACTTTCGCCGCTGGTGCTGTCGCCAAAGCGGTTGCCAGTTTGACCGCTGGTGCCCAAACCAATTCCCAACGGGTCTGTGAGCATCGTTTGCAAGCCAATGCTCCAGTCACTTAGGTGCCCTTGCATTGACGGATTTTGAAACGTAATTGACTCGATAACAAATGCCAGCAGCCGCGGATCCAACAGTACGATTATGGCCAGCAGCCCGGCCAGTCCCAACAAAACAAAGGCCAGAGCGAAGCGCGTTTTGCGCAGCCAGAGAGCAGCCACAACCGTCTGTACGCCAAACGCCAGCGTCGAGGCGCGCGATACGGTCAGGACCAACGACAGGGCAATTAAACCCCAACTTGCCGCCGCTATTAAGCGTCCCCACGTGCGCGGTTTAAAAGAAAACATCCAATAAAGCGCAGCCACGCCGGTAATGAGGGTAGAACTGGCCAGTTCCAATGGATTGGCAAAAAAAGCGCTGCGCCTGCGCAGGCCGGTGGACGTTTCAAAGGTCCAGCTCAAACCGTAATGGCCGGTGGGTTCCTGGCCGAAAAATTCGCGGATATAGTTGGCATACCCCAGTTCGTTGGGCCAGGCAGGGGGGAGAGCTATCTCGAAGATGGCCACTAAGGCCGCCAAAACGCCAACGCCTATTAGAAGCCCAAAGATCCATTTCTGCAGGCGGACGCTGATAGGTACCAGACGACCGAGGCCATATATCAAGACGAAAAACCCATTGGCGCGCAGCCCGTAAAGGCGTACGGTAAAGTCTGGCCCCCAGGGCACAAAAAGATACAGCAAATTTAAACAAAGAAAGGCCAGGACAAGCAAATCCAACTTGTGCAGGCGGCCGGTAATTTTCAGGCGTTGCAAAACGCCAATGCCGATAAAAATAAGCAGCAGGAGCGCCGCTATTTCTTTCCACGGCCGTATCATTGCCACCAGCGTGGTGGAACTGGAAAATTTGAATAGGGCAGCCAGCGTCAAAATGTAGGCCGGCAGCGCAATAATATAAATAATGAGCAGCGTACCCGGTGCGCGCCACAAAATTGCCAGGAAAGCAGCGCCAACGACCAATCCCAAAATTAGCGCAGTTGCCAGCAGCAGCATGTCGAGCCAGAGCGCCGCGATGATAAGACCCAACGTGCAGGCAAGCGCAGCCAGCCCCAACTTGAGGTTGGTGCGCAATTCACTTTGCTGCGATTTTTGTTGTAGCTCTGTCATGCTCGCGGTTTATTTTTCACCCTGTAATTCTTGAAGCCGCTCGATTACTTGTTGGTTTTCCGGATCATATTCTAATACGGTGGCATAATCCGATGCCGCCCCGGATTGATTTTGCAAGGCATAGTGGCGTAATTGTCCCCGTTTGAAGGTACAATCCATTTTTTGATATAACGTTTCAAATTCATCGGCAGCCAGCGCCTGGGAATATAACCTTTCAGCCCGCTCTGGATTCCGTTGTGGGGACTGCCAATGATAATACCATGCGACCATGCATAATACTTCACTTTTGGGAACAAATGCATTCTGGTTTACTGCGGTTACTGCACGATCGTAATACGCAACGGCCGTATCATGATCGTCTTGCCGTACAGAAACGCGCCCCAGATAGAACCAGGCATCGCCGGCCGCAGGTTCTAATTCGGCTGCGTATTCAAACCAGCGCTGCGCCGCCGGCAGATTTTCTGATTCCAGGGCGCGCCGGCCAAAGATAAGCGCTTGCGTGGCCATGCTGTCAACCGTCGCCCAATGAGCCAGGGCTTTCGCCTGTTGATCTTGCAAATCGGCTGCAAACCCCAGCTCGCGGTCTTGTGATTTCTGCGGATTGGTCTGGGCAGCCCGCGAGAGCGCTGTTCCAGCCTGTTTGCCGGCGGTGTCTCTGGCGTGTTCATCGGAAACGGCCGTTCCCCGGTTGATCCAATAATAAGCCGTGTTGTGCAGGACAGCGCCGGCCAGCATGCGCCCAAAAACAAAAATTAGCAGCAAAAGCGCAGCCAGAAGCAGCATACTGCGCAGAATCGTCTGCGGCGCACTTTTCATAGACGTGGTTCCAGTCCCATTTTGGCAAGTGGAATGCTAACATTTTGCCCGGCGCGCGCCTGCCAGCGCGCCAAATCATCCGGCTTGACGCCAATTTCCAGCGCAGTAAAGAGCGCCTGGGAAATTGTTGCCGGTTCACTTGTGTAAATGGAAAAACAAAATTCTTCTCGCCCTGTTTCGGTATAAAAAGTAGACACTTTTTGGTCCCACTCCAGTCCGATGCTGGGAATGCCATATGCGCTGGCAATGATGCTGGCGTGCAGGCGAAAGGCCACCACGCCGCTGAAGCGGGCGATTGTTTGCACCAACTGTTCCGGCAGCACGGGACGCGGCGCAACCGGGACGTCCAGCCCCAGACGCTCGGCGGCGCTTGCCGCGATTTCAAGCGCAAGCGCATGGTCGTGAACGATGCCGTTGGAAAAAAGCGTCACGCGCAAACCGCTTTGGTACAGGTGATTTAGCAGCTTGAGCCAAAAATCGCGCATGTTTGCCTGTGTGAGTGGGGGTTTGTCGGGGTTGTACGCATTGATTTTATCAACCTGGATGATGCCCAGCCCGATGTTGGGCGTGGTGGATGGCGTGTTTGGCGGACCGTATACGGCCTGCGCACAAATGGCGGGATCAAAGGTAACGGCCGTTTCTGTATCAGGCATCAGCCTGGCCAGTTTTTGCTGGGATAATTTGTCGCGCAGCGTAATGGTTTGCGCCGCGCTTAGCGCCTGGCGCATCAACCGGTGACCGCGTGGGGTCCAGGGTCGGTTGTCGCCGACGCCGCAGGCGACAAAATGAATGGGTACATTCTGTTGTTGGGCTGTGCGCGCCAGGGTGTTGATCTTTAAAGGAAAATCAAGATCGTTGTCCATAATCAGCAGCCCACCCCCAATGATCAGGGCCGAGGCGGCTTGTAAGTTTTTCTGCCACAGCGCCTGGCTTTGGCTGCGTTTCATGCTGTTCCATATCAGTAAATTATAGGTGCGGTTCCCCAGGTAGCGGCGTAAACTTTGTAGCCTGGTTTTGAAACGGCCGTTTTGTGACTCGGCGCCGACCCCGCTTCCCCACGTTGGGCGCGCTGAAATGTCCAATAAGACCACATTCTGATCCGGCCATGCGCGCCGGTATAAATGCGCCAGAGATTGTGCAATAACGCCGTCACCCAAATTAGGGCTGTGAGTTTCTCCCGCGATGACCAGGCGCTTTTGTGACATGCATCACCCCACCGATTGCCCAAAGCGCAGCCGGCGCGGCAAAAAGCGCTGCAAAAATTGGCGGTCTTCCTTGTTCAAACCAAGCAGATACGCCAAAAGCGCGTAGATCACGCCCAGGATTCCGCCAACCAGCCCCAACATGATCCAGGAATTGATACTTAGCCTTTGTCCCAGCATATAGGCCACGCCGGTAACAAGAATAGTGGCGAATACGCCCGGCAGCAGGCTCAGAAAAAATGTATACCACGGCAACTTTTGGATATGCGCGCCATACAGCGGCGTAAAAATGCTGTTTTTCAAGGTGAGCACCACGGCGCCGGCCAGCGCAATGCCCAGCCCAACTGAGTTCATGGGCGCCCACCACCACGCGAGGATCAGATTGACCACGCCAAGTCCCAAAGTAACCATTCCCGGAATACGCACGCGATTGAGCGCTGTTTGCACATTGAGCAGCGGTAATACGGCCGTATTCACACACAGATGCACAACTAAAACGCTCATCAACAGAGCCAGAGTGGCAAAATCAGGGCCGAGCCAAACGTTGAGTAGCGGCCGTGCAAATCCGGCAACCAGACCGATTGGCAGCGCCAATCCAAGCCCCAATAACTTCACCGAGCGGCGCGTCAGAGTGGCCATCTGATCCAGGCCGCCATGCGCATATTGGGAAATGATGATCGGCGCCAAAACAGTGGAAGCGGCCGTTGCCAGCATGCGCAGCATGATATGCCATTGCAGCACAGAGCCATAACGCCCGCCAGCCTCGGCCCCCAGGCGTATATTTGCAATGACGAGGTCGATATTCAAAAACAATAGCGCCCCTAACTGCGTGACCAAAACCCAGCCACTCATACTCGCAAGCTGCCCCATTCGCCTCCGGTCGAAATCGCGCAAGCTGATTTTCAACTCCGGCGTCAGGCGCCGCCAGATAAAAATCGCCAAACCTAACGACAAAACGGCCCCCATCAACGTACCCAGCCCTACAAACCAGATCACCGGCAGCAAAACGCTGAATAAAACGACAACCACCAAAACGCGGATAATCAAATTTGTGGCCAGAACCGCATTTTGCAAATCAAACCGATGGTAAGCAAAAGGAGATATATTAAAAATGGTGCGGATGATCTGCACCAGATAAGCAGTCATGACGCCTACAAATAACAACCTGATCCCCGCATCGGAACCAGGCGGCACATTAAAAATATTGGGCGCAAAATAGGACACTACCAAAATGATCGGGAACAAAAGGATTGAAACCCCAATGCTCAGCCATAATGCCGTGTTAAAGGTCCGATTGGCCAAAACAAGATTGCCTTGATTGAGATCTATAGTGAGGAAACGGCCGACAGAACTATTTAAGGAAGAGTTGACCACATTCATGTAGTTGGTCACCGACAGCGCCAGCGGAATAATCCCATACAGCGCCACCCCAAGATTTTGGATGAGGTATTTGGTGAACCAGATGCCTACCAGCATGTTTAGTCCCAACATGAACAAGTTGGAACCGACATTCAAGGCAAACCGGCGAGGCTCAGTTCCTTCCTGAGCCGTGATGAGCGCATCTTTCTGCATGTTGTTAGCCGGGTGTTTTTAGTTTTCCCGTTGTCACCCTGCTGCCTGAGCTGCTGGAGAGGAAACTTCCGTTTCTTTTCCGCGGCGCCATTGCCAGATAATCACGACTACTGAGGAAATGATCAGCCCCAACAATCCTGCGGCAATGGCGTTGACAACTTTATTTGGAGAGGAAGGCGAAGTTGGTACAGTCGCCTTGCTGGCTAACTGTACCAGACCGGTCGCGTCTGCACCAGAAATATTAGATTCCTCGACCTTGCGTGCAAGAATTGTTTGGGTGTCATGCGCCAATGTCACCGCATCGGTTAACTCGCTCTCTTGCATTTGGGCTTTTTGAATCCGCTGCTGAGTCACCAAAATTTCCGGCTTGAGTCGGCTCAACTCTGCATCAATTTCGGTTGATTTCTCATTGAGTGTATTTGCCAAGTTGGTTAGATAAAGACGTTGGTCGCCCGCAGTTTGTGCAGGCGGCGCATTGCCGCCGCCAACCTGGATTTGTAGAGGCAAATCTGTTTGCGAATTAAAGGCTCTGATTTGTACCAAAACGGCTGCGATATGATCTCCTTCGCCAATATTCGCGTTTGTGGGGGTCGATTCTAGTTGGGTTAGTAAGCTTTGCACATCTTGTTGCAGTAAGGTTAAGAGACGTTGATTGTCCAGCAAAGCCGCCTGACTATTTAATAGGGCTTCAAGCTGGTTGGTTAAGATTTGATTTTCATTGCTGGCTGCAAATATGTTCAAAGCAGCCTGCGCTGTGTCTAGTTCCGTTGTGGCTATGTCTAACTGGTTTGTAAAGAATTCGACCTGTCCGGCTCCTTGCCCGCCATAGACCTGGTTAGCGCGGTTTACTAACAGAGCAGCCCATGAATTAACCAGTTCGGCTGCCAGTTCAGGCGTGGAAGCTTCTGCAGTTAGCTCAATTAGAGTTGGCCTGGCTACTGGTTCAGCAATTAATGCGTTTTGCAGTTCTCCTAAGCTTGGAAGCGGTTCTTGTGTGTTTGAACTGGAGGAAATCAGGTCAAAAAGGAGTTCATTGCTGGTGGCCAGGATAGGCAAGGCGTCATAAACTGATTTTGTATCCTCATCCTCATTCTGAATACGCGGATCAAAATCGAGATTATAACGCGGCTGGCGGATGGCAATCAGGGCAGTCGCGCTGTATGCGGGCGCCATAAAAGAGCTGATTGCATAACCGACCACTGCTGCAATAATAGTAACAATTATGATTAAGGGAGCTTTATGCCACAATGCTTCCGCATAAGGCTTTAAGTTGATTTCTCCGTCCAAATAGTTCCTCACAAATTACAAATTCCGAGGATCATAACATGTTGCTATGAAGTTGGGCAAATGTGGCCCGCCAAGATCGTTTTGTTTTAATTATTCGCCGGGTAATCAGTTAGCGTGACGTGAGAAGGCGCTCAAATAATTGTTCATAGGAGTCGGTTACTGCATCCCAGGTGTAATGGGTGTTGGCTCGTTTTTGTGCTTTGGCTGCATATTTTGCGACTCTCGAAGGATTAGAAAGGAGGTCTTCCAACAGCGGACGCAGCGCAGACGCCCCTTTTTGGCCGGCGTAAGAAAAGCCGGCGTCCCCAATGGTCTCCAGGTTTTCAGGGGTATCATTGACGATAACACAGTTGCCAAATGCCATTGCTTCGGTGAGGGCCGGATGCGTCCCGCCAACGCCTGAACTTTCAACGAAGATGCTGGCGTTTGAACCCAGTTCATGGTAGCCCTTGCCGAACACATAGCCCGTGAAAATGATGCGGGGATCATCTTGCGCGCGCGCCTTTAGTGAGGCGATATAATCCTGCGCGTAAGCGGCGTCGCCCACGATGACACATTTCATATTCGTGTCGATTTCTCGAAAAGCATCAACGATATGGTGGGCGCAATTTTCTGGCACGAGCCGGCCTACGAATAAAACATAGTTATGAGACTGAAGGTCGAATTTTGCTAAGGTTTCACCAGGCGGCAGACATTCTATTTCAGAGCCGTAGGGAATGTAGGGCGGTTTGCTTTTGAATCTATCGAGGTAATAGTTTTGTACGACCTCGGAATCGGTGATGTATAGGTTTGGCAGTTTTGTGGCCAGATATTCGGCAAATTGGATGTACTTTTTGGCCAGCGTAGGCCATTTTTCGCGTTTCCAATCCAGCCCATCAACATTGAGGACAGTTTTTGTGCCAACGAGTCGTGGAATCCAGGTAACGGGGCTGTTGCCGGCAATAAAATAGGCGGCGATGTCGTAGTTTTGGGTCAAGGCATGGATGGATGAAAAGAACGAATGCACAATTGTATCCAGATATTTATTTGAAATGGTCGGGAGTTTGACAAGGCGCATGCCGAGGTAATGGTCGGAGGGGTAGGTGATGTGGGTAGACCGGCAGTAGACGGTTACCTCGTGCCCACGTTTTACGAGGCGTTGACCAAGTTGTTCTACGCAGGTTTCAAAACCGCTGTAGCTTGCCGGTATGCCGCGCGTGCCAAGTAAGGCGATTTTCATATGGTAAATCCTTGATTTGTGTCATTCACAAATATGTCTAGAACAAATAAAAAAGGCAACGGCCGTTTCTGACCATCACCTTTCAAAAGGCAAGAAATCGTTTGCAGTGCGAATAGGTAAACCGCGAAAAGTCTTTTGAAATAACACCATAGCAAATTCGCGGTTTCCTTGTGGAATCCCCAGATTTCGTTTCGCTCGAATTCAAAAAACTTTCTGGGAATTACCTGAATCGGTTTTATTCAGCGCCGGCTTCTTCTCCCAGTAATCTGACTTTAATCTGTTCCGCCTGAAATTGCAGCGAGTAATTTAACATATACCAGACCCCTTTCCAAGTGTCCGGATCCAGCAAGTCATCCTTTGTGGCGCCTTCGAATGTGGCCACAATTTCTTTTGCAACTTCCGGTGTAACTCTATGCAGCGTATCCTTGAATAAATTCCAGATCGTATCCGGTTTAATCGGGCCGGGTAATTGATCGTTCAGCCTGTTTTTGGCCTGTCCGGCCTGGAACTGGGCTGAATAACCCAGCATGTAAACCATGCCTTTCCATGTTTCCGGATCAAGCAGGTCTTCGCGGGTAGCCCCTTCTAAATTGCCGGCCAAATCTTTCGCAACTTCCGGCGTAATGCGGTTCAAACCGCTTTTGATGAGCTGCAAAATCGTATCTGGCTTTAATGGCTGTGGCATTTGTTCGTTTAGCCGTTCGCGGGTTTGCGCCGCCTGAAATTGAGCCGAATAGGCAATCATGTAAGCAATGCCTTTCCAGGTATCCAGCGCCATTAAGTCCTCACGCGACATCCCGTCAAACTGTTCCAAAATTTGAAGCTGGACATCCGGCGTGTATTTGTTCAAATTGTCGCGCACAAGATTGAGCATGCGCAGAGGGGAGTAGGGTGATTCTCCGGAATCGGGCAGGGCTGCGCGCAGTTCTTCTCGTAACTTGTCTAGCTCGCCAAGTAACACCCCAATGCGTCTTTTGGTTTTGTCTGCCGGGCCTTGGGATGAATGGACTTTTTCCTCGACAACCGGTATCGGTTCAGCGACAGGCTCTTCCACAGGCAAAAATTCGAGTGCGCCGGGAAAAGCGAGAAGTCGTTGATCCCGAAATTTGTTTACCGCATAATTGACCTGACCCGGCGTCAAACCGGCCGCTTCAGCCGCTTGCTTGTGAGTTGCTCCCGCATCAATCTCAAGCAAAGCTCTGGCCCGCTGACCGTTAATATCTTTTTGTAGCGCTACTTGCTCTAATGCGTCACGTTCGCCAGCCTGCAAATAATCACCTTTTTCTGCCATGCGTACCTCCTCGTATAAAGTAATTCCATTTCGATATGCGATTTGGATAATCGCGCTTCGTTTTATTCATGGTGGTGGGTTACCGACCATGAAGACCCCTCGCAAAATTGTTCCTTATTCTAACCTTATTTCCGCCTGAATGCGATAAGAAAAGCGCAAGTTTTGTTGACTTGCATGCCGCAGTGTGTTATATTTTCTATGATGCACTGCGTCATAAACAGGCGTTGATTAATTAAAAAATGGAGGTTGTCATGACCGAAACAGTTGAACTTCAAGAAAATGGAAAAGAAAATGTGATCGTACTTGGTACACGGAAGGTATTCTGGGCCGGACTGGGTGCGATATCAATGACCCAGGAAGAATTAGGCAAATTAGCAAATACTTTGATTGAGCGTGGCCAAAAGGTTCAAAAAGAACGTCAGGAGCACGCGGAAGAGTTGATCCAAGAACGGCGTGAGGCTGTGGAAAGCGGCCGTGTGCAGCTTCGTGATAATGTTAGCAACAAAATAGACAAAGCATGGCATGTCGTGAAATTGCCAAGTGCAAAAGATGTCGATATGCTGAATACCAAGCTAGAAGACCTCAATGCTAAATTAGATGAATTAAACAGTGAATTGGCTGCAACGGAATAGTAAGGAATCGATCATAAATAACTTTTAAGAAGGGAAATGATTCCATAAAAGCAATTTTCATTTCAAATCGCGAATTCGAGGAAAATACAATGACTCAAGAACTGGCTCAAGAAGTTCAAAATAACACGAATGGTACAGAGCAACTAGAAGAAATTGATGTGTTCGAGGAAAATTTCATGGATGACGGCGGCGGCACGCTCTTAGACGGCTTGCGTCGCATTTTGATGGCTGGGATTGGCGTCGTGGTGCTGGCCCAAGAAGAGATTGAAGATTTTGTGAACAAACTGATTGACCGCGGTGAAATAGCTGAAAAAGACGGCCGCAGTTTGATTGCTGACATATTTGAAAGCCAGAAAAAATTTGTCGTTGACAATACCAAGCGCGCCTCAACTGAAGCTGACCAGCGGGTTGAGAACGTCATGAAACGTTTGAATATCCCAACAGTATCAGAGATCAATCGGCTCAGTGAGAAGATTGATGAGTTAAGCAAAAAAATCGACGAGCTTCAAGAATCATCTTCTTGAGGTTTTGAGGACAGCTATCGAGTAACCAGCAGTCGTAGGACGATTGATTAAATGTGGAAAAGGAGACTTCTCAATGAGGAGTCTCCTTTTTTAGTTACTGCATGCAGCAAGACTTAGCCGAGCCTGCTTAAAACAAACCGTGTCGTTGGTCCGGCCGCTGCTGCTGCCAATGGATTGTGGAAAAGGGCGGTCAGCGCCGGCTGCGCAGCCGGCGCGCCTTCAGCAATATCCGCCACAAGACCGGCAACCTGACTGTCGTGGGCGGCAGAACCAAGTTCAACTTGTGCTTTGAGTTGATTCACTTTGCTGGAAAACGCCGGGTTTTGCCGGGCCACAATGGTTTGCAATGGCGCAAAAAGCGGCGCCAGGTCAGGGGCGCTTTTATCCTGATAAGTTGTTACATTGGCGCTGGCGCCGCGGCCGATTGCAACCCCGGATGAGCCGCTGATATTGCCGACGGTGATTTTGTCACCGCCAACTTTATTCCCTTGTACCATGTCGCCATAGACATTGTACTGGATGACCTGCCGCATGTCTTCCTGGGCGACAGAAGCAGGCAGTTCAAAATTAGCCGGGATATCTTGCCAATCGATGAACGGCCGTTCCACCCGCACCTTATCCACAAGTTCTTGCAGACGATTTTGTTTTGCCAGCGACACAATCAAATTACGAATAAATGCTGAGCGCACATCGCCCGGGATGTTTTCGTAATCAATCCCCAAATCAAAACAGAGCGTCTTCACTTCATTGAAGTTGAAGTAGTTGTCGATTTGTTTGTGAAGGGTCGATAGATACTGGCGCATTTTCAGATGTCATGATTATGGGTCCTCAAAAATAAAACCTATTGATTCGCGCAGGTTGCTCTTTGATACTTAGCATTTCCAATGTATTCATCCCATTCCGCAGATGTTAACGGTCGGCTCACGATCTCACAGGCGGCCTCAATTAATTTATCAGTATCTAAAATCCAGGTGTGTACGGTACCATCTTTAGTCATAGTAAATAACACCTCGCCGTCGTCGGAAAATGCAATATCCGTCACTTCGGTATCATGAGTCAGGTGAACCAGAGGCTCGTCAGGTTTATTCCAGTTCCAAACCAGGATAGCCCCAGCAGGCTCGCTGCCGGCTATGGCCAATCGTGAGCGGGCTGTGTTCATTTCAAGGGTTAAAACCTCATCAATTTCATTTAGTTTTGTGCTGACAACAGGCGAATAAGTTTCGGCATCCCATAATTCTGCACTTACTTTATGGTTAATCGCTTTTGTCACGGCCATGAATTCATTTCCTGGCTCAAACGCGATGTAGGATATCGACACTAATTCTAATTCTAATGATCTGTCTGCAATGTTCCAGATACGAACAACATTATCATCGTATACTGCCGCTAACTTTTCTCCAGAATGATCGAATATTAACTTTGGAAGGAATAGGCCTAGATTTTCATTATCGCCTAGCAAAGTTGTGGATTTTAAGTTGGCCGTGTCTGCGAAGTCCCACAACTGTATCGAAAAAAATTCATCTACTATTGCTATGAGTGGTTGGGTTGGATGCAAAACTACAGATTGAGGTTCATATTCAAAAGGTACAACAATCGGCTGTTCGTTTGTTGTAGTGCCCCAAATATTGACAATATAAGTGGGGTCTGTTTCATCAAAAAATAAATCGTCTTCCAATGCTGTGGACAAAAAGGGATCTGCAATACTTGCTATCCAGCGACCGTCAGGGCTGACAGTGGGTGGGAGTCCCAATTCATATAAAAAAATGTCCGCACCAAACCATACTAGTTCTGGTGGTGCAATAGCTATGTCCCATAACAAGGAACCTGTAATATCACAATTTGGAACATCAAGGCTGTCATGTTCAGTGATCACCCAGTGATCACTTACAACGTAATAATAGGTCAGTGTAGCTTCCTGGCAATCATCCAGTGGAAATGCAGTTAAGGTATTGTTCAATGCATCCCACAATCCAATTTTATCTTCTTCAAGCGGTACGATGGCAAGGATGTCATTGTCAACTTGTAAAAAGCCATCACTGGGATATTCCACCTGTGGGCGTGATGAGGGATTTACCCACAACCTTAATGTACCATCGGTGGGCGCTGTTGCAATGTATTTGCTGTCGGGACTATAAGTGAAGGCTCCGAAGTCACCGATATTTTGTTTATATTGTGTTATGTGTGCATTTTGCTCAATATGCCATTGTTGAATCGTGCCGTCATCCAGAGCTACCAGGAGTTCTTGTCCGGCTGGATCAACATTAAACGCATCGATTGTATTGTTGACGAATTTAGGTGGCGAATGCACTAATTCCCCTGTTTCGGCATCCCGAAGTTCGATACGCTCGTTTCCAATTATCAGTAAAATTGTCTCGTCATCATTGGATAAAAAAGAGGCGCCATGCGGCCTCTCACGTTCGAACAGTGCGAAAAAATCTCGTATCAAATTACCACTATCTATATCCCAAAGCTGCATTTCATTTCTAAATGGGATTCTTGTAAGTAGATAGTTGCCATTGGGACTTAATGTAACTGCTATGTGTTTATCAGGTGCAACTTCTTGTGTGAAGATGGATTTCCCATTGTGGGTAGCATAGACAGTTACTTTTCCATCTAGAGAGCGTGCCAGCCGAGAGCCATCATCGCTGAAATCAAAGCTGTCGTAGCCAAATTCAAAAGCTTCAATTGGTGTTTCCGGGGAAGTTATGTTCCACACGGTAAGGAATTTATCATTATTTACTCGGCTGGCAATAAATAATTGTCCCTCGCCGATGAAATAAGCCTCCAAAATATCACCTTCAAAACCTGCGGGTGGTAGACTGCTTAACTTTTGGCAACTTTGTGTGTCCCATAAATTTCCCGTGCCACCCATTGAACTAGCGTATAGTAAGGTTTCATCGGTATTGAAAACCATGTATGTGTCATAGTCATTTTGTTGTAATGGTGGCGTACACACAGCTTTAGTTGATTCTGCATCCAGGAGATGGACAGATGTTTCACCACTGGCTGCAATATATTTCCCTGCTGGCCCAAACGCAAAATAATCGATCATGGACATTTCAGAAGGTAGATTGACAACTTCGGATGTTTGTATGTCGAGCAATTTGGCTGTGCCGGGGTATGTTCCACGTTGCAGCGCCAGGTATTCACCATCGGCACTGAACAGGGTGCCCCTGTTTTCGGCAACAGCGCCGGAGTTATCAGCGGATATAGTTAAGGCTTTTTCTAGTCCGGTACTTAATGCTTTTTGTAATTCTTTGACTGCTGCTTGTTCTGGTGGTGACTCACCATCTGTTGTGGCACGGATGGCTTCAACTGCTAATAGTAAGCGCAATTCTTCATCACCGACATTTTGAGCTTTTGTAACCAGTGCACTGGATAGAGCCAGGCTTGCCTGTTTTTCTGCTTCTGTTTGGGCAGCAACAGCCTTGTTTTGGGCAGCAACGGCCGTTGCTTCACCTTCAACCGCCCGGGTACTGGCTTCCTCCGCTATATCGCGTTGTCTTGTCGCACTCGAACCTGTGAAAATCGCCACACCAGTAGCTATGAGGGCGATAATCAAAGCAACACCTACATAAAGCAAGCGCTGCCTAAGCTTGGTGGCTGACTCTTCATTTTCTTTTGCACGGGCTTCTGCTTCTGCACGTGCTTTACTTTCTGCTTCTGCGAGCCGTTGTGAATTTTCCAACTCTCGCAGTCTTGCCGCTTCTTTCTCTCGTTCTTCAGCCTGTCGCAGATTAATACTGGCTTGAATGAATCGTAGCGAAAGGGCATCCAGGTTTGGCCTTAAAGTTTCGATATGTTCTTCAATTTGCAACAGCCGTCCACCCCGGTAAAGAAAACCAGCATCATTACCGTTCGACCATGCCTGGGCGTCGCTGTTAATCTGGTTTTGCAGGGCAATTATTTCGCGGTTCTCGTCCACCAACCTGCGCAGCCAGGGCCAGGCGTCGATCAGTTTCTCATGCGAAAGAGTGACTGTGACTTGAGTCGTCAACGCTTCCGTAATCTCCTCTCCACTCTCTACACCGCTGGTAGTGATTAAGCGTACATCTTCAGCGGCCAGTCTGGCCACAACTGCGGCCACGGCATCCGCATTTGCGTTTGCCGGCACCAATTCAGCAAAGGCGGCAGTGCGGCGAGTATCGACCCGCCCCTGACCAATTTCTATCAATTTGGAGAAAACATTTTGTGCCAACGCTTTTTGTTCATCCGAGAAGTCGTTGAATACTTGGTTGGCGTGGCGTTCCAGGGCACTTTCGATACCGCCTCGCTGTAGATATTCCGGCAGGGTGAGGTCCATTGGTTCACCCTTTTTTGTCTTTTCTGCTTCAAAGAGATCGCGCAGAGCAAAACTCATCAGCGGTAATGCCCCCGGTTCCCCTTTCATATCGGTGATGATCCGCGAGACCAGCGCATCATCAATTTCTGCACCTACTTCCAGTGCAGGGCAGCGTGATCGCCTTGGTCAAATCACGTGGTTCCATCGCGCCAACCAGTTGAAATTGCTGGCTTATCAAGACGCGCAGTTCCGGATAGAGGGCGCAGTTAGAGACAAAATCAGAGCGCAGCGAAAGGACGATGATGACACGGCCGTCTTCCGCCTGCGCCGCCGTTGTTAACAAATCGATAAAGGCGGCACGCACGGTCTCATCTTTAGTTTGGGTAAAGGTCTCCTCAAATTGATCCACGAGCAAGACGCATTGCTGCCGTTCGTCATCGCTCAGCATTGTTTTTAGTTGGGCATGTAAAGCCAACGGGTTTTTCAGCCCGTTATTCGCGGATAAAGTCGCCGGCGCCTGGCGATTTGGCCAGTCGAGCCACGGCTTCGGCCAACTGCCCCAAGGGATTCCCCTTGGGCTGCATTGCTCCCAACAGCCAGGTCTCGCTGCGTGGCAAACTCCCTTCGCGTAAGGCATGGAACAGTCCCGCTCTGGCCACCGACGATTTGCCGCTGCCCGATGGCCCGGCAATCACAACGAAGCTGGCTTTCTGTACCCGCGCCAGCAAGTCATTGACCAGGCTCTCACGACCAAAGAAGAATTCGGCGTCGCTTTCCTGGAAGGCATTAAGACCGAGGTAGGGAGTACGGCCGTTCCACACGGTAGGCTGATCGATACGCTTTAGCTCAACAACCAGGGCGGCTACTTCATTTGGGGTAAGGCCATAACTGATCGTTGCACCTCGACCAATAGCAACGGCCGTGCTGCTCTCGATATTCCCTACCTGTATGTGATCTCCTCCGTTTTCAGGCGACATTTTGGAAGGCTGCTTTTTATCTAGATCGGCGTTTAGTGACAATTTTCTCCTCCTGTGAAATAACCTCCGGGAGGTTCAATCTACGGCGCAACTATTCAAATGAAACCTCCCGGAGGTTGGTTTTCCTGCATGGTGGTGCGCCGCCGTCCATGAAGTCTCTCCTGACATGCTGCGATGCGCTTAAGAAGCCTTACTCTACCTCTACCACCACACCCGGCCCCACATTCACCTCAATCACATGCGCCTCACTGCTGACGCCCTGCCGGATTTCGACCCCTGGCGGCAGCTTCACAATGACAGTTTTGATAGGCAGCTCATCATCATCGTCATCCGTTGGCGGCGCAACGGCCGTTTCTCCTTCCAGCTCTATCCCATCAATGAAAAAATCCTTCGGCCGCGGCCACTTGCTCTTGACGCGAATCACAATTTCCGCCATGCCATGATCCGGCACGCTAAATTCGATTTTGTGCTTGTGCCAGCGCCGGTCGCCCATATCAAAACCATTCACCCAGCCGCCTTCGCCGTTGACCCACACCCCCGATTCCGCCCCAAACGCATCCGTCTCGCCGTGTAAATGCGCCTGAATAGGCACGGTCAATGTGGCCGTCGTACCCGGCTGCAACCCCTCCACGGTTTGCGAGAGCGCTGCTCCAAAAGGCGCATTGGCGTTGAAGATTTTGTAGGTCGCATCGCCGGCCAGAATTAAGGCGTTTGGCTGGCCCATCTGCTCATGCGCCGGCAACTGCGTCTTCAGCTTGTGGACGCATTCCGGGACGCCAAGCGCCTGGGCATTGGGGTCGCCGAACAGCGCCTCGCCCGGCTCCAGCCAAACCAGCCGCCAGCCGTCAGGTTCCTGGTTTTTTAAGTTAGTCTGCAGCGCCTTGATGTCGCGCCAGTTTCGGCTCGAAAAATCACCATTTTTTAGCATATGAGCATCTCCTTGATAACTTCCCGGAAGCTTGTTTCCAACCAAACTTGTTATTGTGGCGCTTCCGGGAAGTTGATTTTTGGTTTAATGTAGGGTCGTGCGCCGCAGCGCATGACGTCTCCTTTTTGATCAGGCAGAATGGGGCTTTGACACGAAAGCCGCGCGCTTACCCTGCGGGATCAATGCCGTAAAGTTCTGGTTGCCGTTTGCAACGGCCGTTCCCCAGCCATCGAGAAATTTTTCATAGCGCCACGCAAAATAAGCCCCTTTTTGCCTGTTTGCCCCGCGGAAAAGCGGATCATGGACAAAAATGTGGGCGTCATCAAACCCGGTAGCCACGACAAAATGGGCGCCGCGAAAGCTGTGTCGGGTGATGTCGGCCCATTTGTCGTAATTGACCAGCACAATCACCGGAAAACCCTGGCGCAAAAGGTTTTGCAGTTCGCGTATACCCTGTTCACTGTTGGGGAAAATTTTCGTGTTTAACGGCAGCGCTTCCGCCGCGCCTACGCTGCGCATATCAGCGATGGTGGTGAAATCGGCGATGCCTTTCCCCTGCAGCGCGGTATGGCGCGCATACAGCTTATCCACGTCCACAAAAGCCGGCGTGTCTCTATCGATGTTGAGCAGCATTGCCAGGCAGGTAGGACCGCAGTCGGCGTTGTGGGTGTTGGCGGTGGCGTCAAACTGCGACATAAAAGGCACAGCCAGTTTGAGCATGGCGTGCGCCGGATCGACCGCCTCGACCTCGCGTTCCTGATCAAAACGCAGTTGGCGCAGCGCTTCATACACCGGCCGGGGCACGAGATCATTGTTTTCCTGCACGATCCAGCCGTCGTGGCGAAATTGATGATTGAAGTGCCCAATCAGTTCGCCGACTGAAATACACCAGGGGCACATCGCCTGCAGCGGCGAATGACGTTCCAGCCACGTGAACATCTCGATGACCCGCTGTGCATGTTCTGCATCGGTCTTGAGCTTGTCATGGCCGGTCATTGAGGTCGATTCAGGCGTGAACACACCCCCTTCTGTTGACATAATCGGGATGTCGTCGAGGTTCAAGTCGGCGCCAAACGACTCGCGGAAGGCGTTGACTACGACTTCATAACTGCGCAGCGTCATATCCCAGATGGGTTTATTGGCCTGATTAGGCGCAAAATCAACCGGCTGTTCATACGTGGCGGCATGGACGGCAATCCAGCCGCCGCGCTGGAAGATGTCAATGGTTGCGGCGTGCTGATGAGCCGCCAGATGGGCAATGACCTTGTGGGTGAAAAAGACCGAAGAAAAATCGGGATGGGAGCCGCCGCGCCAATCAGTTGGCGCAAAGGCGTAAAAAGCGGGTCGCACCCCGGCGTCCAGCGCGCGCTGTGCGTCGCGCACCCAGGTTTCGGCAACACGTTGAATCGCTTCCGAGCGGCGATGGCTCACGCGCTTTTGATCACGCCAGGCGCTTTTCCATTCAATATCCAGATTGGGTTCATTGCCGATTTCGGCCCAAACAATCCCTTCCGCCGCATATTTGCGCATTTTTTCAAAATAATGGTCCGAAAGCGAATCCGGGAACTGCTCCGACATCTGGTAACGCACGATGGGTTCCAGGCCTTCCGCCTTCAGGCGTTTGACCCAGGCGAAAACTGAGCTGGGGCCGAGATCGTTGGGGTCGCCATTGTCACATTGCTTGTACCAATGCACGCCCATCTCTTTGATGAGTTCAATCCAATGCTCCCACGTACCGGCCTTGGGCGCTTCATGGCCGGGCGCGCCGTGAATGCCGATGATGGAGCCGCGCTGTGGTCGTAGAAGAGCCGCTTCTTCTTGTTCTTCGCGTTCATGCTCTCCTTGAGCGTTAACGGTAATGTGGTGCAGCTCTGTCGTATCGAGCTGCAGCAAGTCTAAAATCTGTTGACGAATGTGCATGGCGATGGGCCAGCCATCAATGGGAGGGCCGTCATATGGTTTTGTACGCGCGGAGGGATGAAACTTCAGCCATACGCCGGCCGTGTTGAACCATTGGTTCCATGTGTTATTATCGCCCCCCTCCCGGATAGCAACCGTTTCGACGGCATTAAAAAGGTCATTCCAGGTGTAGCTATTTGTAATATCGACCTGCGGCGGCATGATGGCTGCGACGGCGGCATACTCCGGATCGCCCATGTGGGGCCGGTTGTCAATTTTCCAGCGATCGGACCCCAGACGAAAAAAGGAAATGCCGGCGGCGCCCATACTAAACGCGATAATGCCCTGGCGCGTGATTTCGTCGGGCGTGGGCCGATCCCCTTCGGCGCATGATTGCAGCATAGGGATGATGGGTTTGTCGTATTGGGCGAATACGTTAAATGCTTCGGAGAGATGGCGCTCAATCGGCCAATGGCGGCCGAACGTGATGGGGTAAACCATCGGATGAATGCTGTCCATGAATGGCATCCAGGGATCAACATAGAAGTTGAAGGGGCGGTTGAAACGGCCGTCGCTCACAAAACCGATATGCACCTCCGGCCCAACTTGATTGCGAATGTGGCTCGCCATCAAACGCGCTTCGTCCTGTGTGCGCCCTTGCCAGTAAAAATCGCCGTGTTCCACATCCAGCAGGAGTGATTTGACGCCGGGAAGCAGCGCCGCCTTGGCAAACTTTTCCGCTTCATTGGGGATATCTTCGGGCCGTTTGGCGCGCGGGACGCCCCAGACGTGAACTTCCAGGCCGGCCGCTGCAAAGGCGGCAACCCATGCGTTAATGCGTGTCGTGCCCGTGATCGCTTTGAGGTCATTGTCGTGGCCTAGATGGCCTTGCCAGCTCACGCCATTGCTTGTTTTGAGCATGATACCGGCCACATTGGGCATTTTTTCACGGAAAAGAACGGCCGTTTCTGCCGGCGTTTTGCCTGGCGTCGTGATTCCTTTCCAATTCACCAGCAATATTTTATTATCATAAGGTGTTGACGTCATTTTTCACTCCAATATTTTGGCGTATAATTTCCGACAATACATACACGCACAGTTTGCACGATAATTTTGAAAGTGAGATAGATCCTCCTGGCAAATAGATTACAACAATGTTACTGGTTTAAGAATAATTGATGAGAACCAATCAAGTCAACTTTGTGCTATTGTTCACAAGCTGTACGCAAAGGCGAGGACAGGAATTCCGGCATTTTTGCATTTGGATCAATCACGCATATAATCGTTAAAAATGACGCACTGTTTCATGTGAGGAGCTGGGCCATGCCGATAATCAAAAGATACCCAAATCGAAAATTATACGACACTGAAGCTAAAAAATATGTCACCCTGGATGGCATTTCGGAGATGATCCGCGACGGCGCCGAGGTTGTCGTGGTTGATCATAAGACGGATGAAGATTTAACGGCCGTTACCCTGACCCAGATAATCTTCGAGCAAGAAAAGAAAAGAGGCAATTTTCTGCCCAAATCCGTTTTAACCGGGCTGGTGCGTTCCGGCGGCGATACCCTCAATTCATTACGGCGTGGTTTATCGATACCGCTTGACATTCTGCAGCAAGTTGATAAAGAAATTGAGCGTCGCCTGCAAGAATTAATCAACAAGGGGGAATTGGCCAGAGAAGAAGGTTTGCGCCTGCGCACGAAACTGCTTTCCTTCAGCAGCCGGGAAGGGGCGCAAAATGAGCCAAATGGCGATGAGGATGAAATTGAAACGCTGTTGACAAAACATGGCGTGCCAACACGGGATGAGTTAGAACGGCTTAACCAGCAAATTGAGACGCTGACTATCCAATTGGATGCGCTTATTCAGGAAAAAAACAGCAATGCGCAGCAATCTGCGTCTTTCCAGCAGCAAAAAACAGACGTCTCTGAGCCTGAAACTGGCGACGTATAGCTATCAGGCCCAGCAAACAAATATTACTCTGGCTTCACACACGGCATGATTAAACTTCAAGGCACTGCTCAAAAAGAGTACAGCTTCCCGGCTGATCCTCAAACGGCTATTCATTACTTTACTGATTTTCAACGCATTGTTACATTTCTGCCACATATTAAGATTGATACCGTGTTCGATGATAATGCGCTGCGATTACATTATCAGACGGTGGAATTGGGCGCGTATACGATTTCACTGTATGCGGATGTCATCTCAATTGTAAATACGGAAAAACAACAGATCGTTGTGAAACCTTTGATGGATAAAACGCCCGTTGAGGATGTTGCCACCTTAAGTACAGCTACAAGCTATGGTTTTTTTGCCAGCACTGCTCAGTTTTTTGCAGATGGCGACAAGTCGAAAATTGATTACAAACTTAAGTTAGGCGCAAAATTGCCCAAGCCGCGTGGCCTGCGTATGATGCCCGGCCGGGTTGTTAATCGCATTGCTCAGAGTATTTCCGAAGGACGGGTAAATGAAATTGCGGAAGGTTTTTTCTCCAATGCGATTGAGGCATTTCCGGAATGGCTCGCGAATCAACAACCCATATATTAGGTAAGATGTTGCAAATTCAAGGTTTGGTACAGGTAGGGGCGCCTCAATGGCAGGTATGGCGGCAGATCACTGATCCTCAGCAGCTTGGTTTGTGTACGTCAGGGCTGGAAGCGTGGCGGGCGTTAGATGAATCAAATAAACGTTTTGAATTGATTTTTACCCGGCGCTTGAACCAGAAGCGCATCATGAGGATTCCTGTTGTTGTTGAGTGGCAAGAAATTCAACCGCCGCAACAAATGAAGCTGTTTTTCAGCATGGAAGTGAGAAATATGTTGATTGAAGCAGAAGGCCGGATGGAGTTATCACCAGCTTCTGAGGTGGAAACAAAGCTGGCGTTTTTTTTGAAGTTCATGGCTGAAAACAAGCTGCTGCTCCAAATGGCAGCGAACAGCGCACCGAAAATGGTGGACGAGTTTTTCATCTGCATAAAAGCGCGTTTGGAAACGGCCGTTTCCGCCACACCTTCCCAAAATGGGTCTATTAAACAATTACCAATCTCGCCTCCCCTGCCGGATGCAACCAATTCCCGGCAAAGCTGACCTGGGTAAACTGCGGAAAGCATTTTGAAAACAAATGCGTTGAAAATCCGCAATTTCCTCGCGTAATTCACAAAAATCCACGCTGTTGTATTCAAAATATTTTTTGTGAATTACATAATTCAAGGAGTAAAAACAGGTGAATATTGAAGGCTCCTATACATTTGACGCTAATTTCGCAATGGTTTGGACTTTTTTGCACGACGCAAGTGTACTCAACAAAAGCATTCCGGGCTGCGAACGACTTGACCAGGTCAGTCAGGATCAATTTGACGTGACCATGTCGGTTAATGCCGGCCCTTTCACGGGCCAATATGTGGGCGCCATCAAATTGACAGATGTTGTCGGGTTTGAAAGCATGACAATGCTGGTTGAAGGCACAGGGCCGGAAGGGCCGCTGAGGGCTGAAGGCAATCTAACACTCACGCCGACAGGCGAAAGCCAGACTAAAGTGGGGTATTTGGGAGACATTGTGGTAAACGGCCGGCTTGCCGCACAATCTCCCCGTCTGCTCCACACCACCGCCAACGCTCTGATACGCAAATTTATGGAATCATTTGCCAGACAGCTTCAAATTCAATCGGGGGTTTATACAACCCGCTCAGGCTCGGCGTCATTTTTGGGAACCACAGAACCAGCACACAGAACCAAAGGGTCGCGTACAATTGATACGCATGACAAGTTGTCGGAAATAAAGCGCAACAGGCGCGCGCTGCTGATTATTCTCGTTGCCTTATTACTTGGTATGCTGGTTTTTATTGGCTTTGTGGCGCTAATTTGGCTTATTTTTCAGTGGGTCAGCAGATTTTTTAAACAAAGCATGACCGATAATGCGTCCCAGACACACTCGGAATTAGATTCAGCGTTTACTCAATGACTTTTTTTGACGCGAATTTTACGAATGAAACGAATTTGGAAAATTTCACTTCGGCACAGCAGATAGGAGCCGCTGCGGCTGCCCCATATAGCTTTCCCATGCTGTTTCGCCCACGGTGATTTCCATCAAAACCTTGTTCAAAGTCGCATTAACCGGTGCGGGCACACCCACGGCCTGACCCGTTTGGGCAATGGCGCCATTATGATAGATCACTTCACTTTTTCCACAGCCAGACGCGAGATCAATCTGAAATGATGGCATTTTATTGCCGCGCCCTTTCGCCACAATCCGCGTTAAAATGGGCTTAAGAAGGAATTGGGGCACACGCTGTACACCGAAGGCAAGCTGGCGCGCGGGTGAGCCGGGCAAGTCTATGAACTGCAAATTTTTGTGCTGCATCACAACGGCCGTTTCTCGCAGCATTTTAACTTCCAGATCGAACATGCCCGGCATCGCATAGACGTCGCCTGGCGGACAGTTGAGGATGGCTGCGGTTGCATTGCCGACAATATTCAAAAACGCTTTCGACCATTTCATGGAGGTATAATCAGCGACGCCAATTGCGGGCACGCCGGCCTTCTGGAATAGATTGACCCAGCGCGTGTTGTCCGCTCCCATGCTTGTTGCGGCCACGCCAATGCCGCGGTCAGGGCGTTCGATGATAAGATGATGGTTATTGGCTTTGCTGACCGGGGTGGTTAACGAACCGGCAATAACATGTTCAGCGCCAAATTGATCGATAAACGGCCGTTCCACGCCAATCCCGTTGCCAACCGTAAAAAAATATGGCGTTGTTGCCGTCAGATAAGGCGTAATGGCTTCTCGCGCGGCATCCAAATCATATGATTTCATTGTGACCAGAATGAGATCATACAGTTCATTATCGGCAAATGCTGCCTGCAAAGAGCCGGCGGTTTTGGGGTGCAGGGTCACTGTCTTGTCTGCTTCGGTAATGGTCAACCCATGTTCATTAATGGGCGTTATCGCTTCGGGCAAAGATAACAAGGTGATATCGTGACCATATTGAAATAAACGTCCCCCCAAATATCCGCCAATTGCGCCGGCGCCATAAACTAATATTTTCATTCGGTTAGCTGCCTAAAAGTGCACCCACGAAATCAGGATGTCCGCGCACAAAATCAGCGGCTGACATGGCCCGTTTTCCCGCTAATTGTACTATTTCGAGAATCAGCCCACCCATTTCACCGCTGAGAACAATAATTTGCTCGTTTTGCTGAATGACTTTTCCAGACTGGCCGGCGGGTAAACGGCTGTCCGGCAACGCCGCTTGTAATATTTTAAGGTTGGTACCTTCCCAGGTAGTGAATGCGCCCGGCCAGGGGGTCATGGCGCGCACGCGCCGCGCCAATTCAACCGGGCTGCGCTGCCAATCCAGCTGGCCGTGCTCTTTTTGAATCATGGGCGCATACGTGGATTGACTGTCATCCTGCGGCGTTGGGGTCATTTTGCCGGCTAAAATGGCGTCCAGATGTTGTTCCAACATGGCTCCACCCAACTTTGCCAGGCGATCGTGCAGGGAAACGGCCGTTTCGTCAACGTGAATAGGAATGGCTTCTTGCACAAACATGGGGCCGGTGTCCAGGCCAGGGTCCATTTGCATCAAGGTGACGCCCGTTTCTGCGTCCCCTTCCATGATGGCGTATTGAATTGGCGCCGCGCCGCGCCAGCGCGGCAGCAGTGAGGCGTGGACGTTGATGCAGCCGTGGGGCGGCAAATCAAGCACATGCGGGCGCAAAATCTGACCAAACGCGGCCACCACGATAACGTCTGGCTGCCAGACGCGCAGCGGTTCCGCCGCGGCTTCTTTGCGCAGCGATTTGGGCTGGTAAACGGGAATATTATTTTTCAGCGCGACGGTTTTGACGGGCGACGGCCGTAACTGGCGGCCGCGTCCCGCCGGCCGATCCGGCTGGGTGACCACACCAACAACCATTTGGCTTTCGATTAATTTTTGCAAAGCGGGCACGGCAAAATCAGGCGTACCCATAAATACAACTCGAGACATGCTGCGCATTCTAGCACGGGGTAACAGAACCTAAAAATCTTGGGAGCAGATCAGAAAGATTGTTGATTGACGCATTGTTGTTTGGGGTCTACAATATCCAGGAAAGCTTAATGGATTGTGAGAGGCAAACGGTCCTTTCACTCTCAAACAGGAGGTTCCTTGATGGACGTAGGTAAAGCATTTAAGTATGTATTCGATGACGAGCGTTGGGTTGGGAAACTTGGCCTTGGCGCGCTGGTGTCCTTCTTCATAGTCACAATTCCGCTTTTAATCGGGTGGATGATTGGGATTGTACGCAATGTGATGAATGATGAGGAGACGCCCATGCCGGAGTGGAGCGATTGGGGCAAGCTCTTTATGGATGGATTGAAAATTATCGTGGCGCAGTTCATCTACACGCTGCCGATCTGGATTATCATGTGTATCGCTGGGATTGCCACTGGCGGGTTGACCAGCGTGGCAGATAGCGGCGGCGGCGATGTGCTGGGAGCGTTGGGCGCTGTAACTATCGGTCTGATGGTTTGTTTGCTGCTGCTGTTTTCTATCGCGCTCTTCTTCCTCAGCCCCGCAATTGTGATTCAGTACGTCCTCACCGGTGATGATTTTGGCGCCTGCTTCCGCTTTGGTGAAGTTTGGAGGATTGCTCGCGACAACATCGCCAACATTCTGATTGTTTTTCTAGTGACATTTGGCATCAGCATCGCCTTTAGCCTGGTAGCGACAGTTTTGAATATCATTCCCTGCCTGGGACAAATTGTGTTTTTCATTCTGGCATTGTTCTTTGGCCCATATATGTCTGCTGTAACCGGCCATCTCTACGGTCAAATTGCTGATCAAATGGATGCTGTGGAGCCGAAGTTTACTTAGGTAAACCGCAGAAAATTCTTGAAAATAAGCGGAGTTAGAAATCTGCGGTTTCCTCGAGGAATTGCAGATTTCCCATGACCTTTATTTTTGATTACTTTCTGCAAATTACCTAGCGTAAGTTTTGTGCAATTGACGGCGAAATCATAAAAAATCGCCAAAAATAAAAGTCGAACCTTTACAAACTGCTCAAAAGTGGCAGGCTCATAGCGAAACTTCACAATGAGGTCGCCATGAGTTACATACAAACATCACCAGAAGCACCACCCCAAATGACACAACACGCCATGCTGGTCATTTGGGGGCTATTTGCCCGTCGTATCGGCTTGGTTGAGGCTATCGAAGCGGTCAAGCTGAAGCAAAAAAAGCGCAACCACACACCACAAACCAAAGTTCTGGAATTCCTGGTCGCCATCCTGGGCGGATTGCCGCATTTACAAGATATCAGCCGCTCGGCACATCCGTTGGATCAAGACCCAGTTGTGGCCGCAGCGTGGGGACAAGATTGCCTGGGCTGACTACAGTGGTGTCAGTCGTACCTTGTCCCGGTTGACACCGCAAGAGGTTACTGACCTGGCAGTTGCGCTAGACAGTATCAGTCAGCCGTTTATCGACCGGGAAGTGGACTTGGCGCTGGCGCAGGCGGGTGAGATTGTCTATGATGCTGACCTGACAGGTCGACCCATCTCCAGCACAAGCAGCAGTTATCCAAACACGGCCTTTGGTCACATGGGGGATGCGATTGAGCTGGGTTATCAAGCGGCACTGGTCAGCATGCACAGTCCGACGTATGGTCGCTTGTGGTTAGCCAATGAACTGCATCCGGGTGATACGGTCAGTATGACGCGCACGCAGGCCTTGGTCATTGCGGCGGAAAAGCGGACAGGTCGACGACCGCGGCGGCGCACCGAGCTGCTGGCCGGCCGTTTAGCCGTGGCCCAAACGAGGTGGGAAACAATAGCCGATCAGGTTGAAGAAAGCTACCAACGGCATCGCGAAGCTCAAGACAAATTGCATGACGCCCGCCTACTTTTGCGAGAATGGGAACAGGAAGTACACTCCTTGACGGTCATCTATGAAAAGGAAAAGCGGCGACAGACAGCTCACTGCCAACTGACAAGAGCCCAGCGCAAGGTGGCGACCTATACACAACGAATTCCCCGTTGTGAAAAAGCGTTAGGCGTTGCCGAGCGGCGACTGGCCCGGCATGAAGCCCGTTATGATGCGGCTCAAGCTGAGGTTGACCAGTTGCAAGCTCACTTCCGACAGCTGCAAGCTGACAATGCCACCAATCTGAGCCCGATTCGCGCCACCTTTCGGCTCGACGGTGGGTTCACCAGCCTGGAGAATCTATACTGGCTGATTGAAATGGGTTACGAGGTCTATACTCGCGGCCGTTTCCCAAAAGTACGCGATGCGCTGAGTGCGCGGGTGACAGATGAAACCGCTTGGCGCCGGGTGGGTGGCAATGCCAACATGACAGCCTGGAGCAACACCACGGTTGATGGCTATTTCGGTTATCCATTAGATGTTGCCCTGCTTCACTACCACACTGGTGACACCGTCCAACGGGCTACATTACTGCACTACGGCCAGGCCGATGTCGCGGCTGACTTAGCGGGTTGGTTTCATACCTACAACAGCCGTCAAACGATTGAAGCCGGTATCAAGGAAGGCAAAAACGTCTTTCAGATGCATCATCTGAAGGTGCGCTCGTCGCAAGCGTTGCTCTTGCAAGAGCAGTTGGCTTGTTTTGCGGCCAATTTTGTCCGTTTTGCCGCCGCATGGTTGGCGCGCCAAGCGCAACCCGCGCCATTTTCAACCCAATCTGTCAAGCAGATGGTGCAGGTGGCTGCCCACACGTCTGCCTGGGTGCAAAGGCAAGGTGATGTTTGGTTTTTAACGTTCACTGAGCAGAGTTGTTATGCAGGCTGCTCCCTGCGTTTTGGCGCTGGGGTGATCCAATTACCCCTACCGCTCTTTAAAGACATTCATTTTTCGCATTTTTGAGCCATTTTGGCTCTGATTGCACAATAGTTACGCTAGGTAAACCGCAGAAACTATTCGGAAATCCAAAAAGGTTTGAACTGCGGTTTCCTTGAGGAATCGGCAACCATTTGAGCATTTTTAATTCTGAAAATTTGTTGCCGATTACCTAAACCATCAAACGGCTCTCTCAGAAGTGATTTGTTTGACGGTATGACGCCCCTTGACGTCCTTGAAAACTGCCTGGATGCGCTCTAAATCGGCCGTTTCATCACCTTTGGTCGGTATGCCCGGGCCTACCGTGAGAATCTTACGTTCATAATCGAAGATAACTGCCGAAATTGGCACATCAGCCTGTCTGGCAATATGATAGAATCCGGTTTTCCAACTCTTGGTTTTGCTGCGGGTTCCTTCCGGCATAATCGCCAGCAAAAGTTTTTCCTGGAAGTTAAACTGATCTACCATTTGTCCCACAAGACCGCCGGAACTGCGGCGATCCACCGGGACGCCACCCAGCCAGCGCATTAATCCACCTATAGGTTTGCGAAATAGTGTGTGTTTCGCCAGCCAGGAAACGCGCACCTCCAGCGAGAAAATGGCCAGCAATGTCATGATGAAATCCCAATTTGAAGTGTGCGGAGCGCCCACTAAAATCATTTTGGGTTCATCTGGTAAATTATCTGTTTCCACGCGCCAGCCCATTAAGGCTAGAATCATGTCACTAATTGCTTTTGAAATACGGTTCCCACGCCGCGGCAAAGAGTCCCCAACCACTTGTCGTTCCATGCTTGTTCTCCGAGTATACCGACTATATTACTGGTCGAGTACACCTGAATATGTAAATAAGTCCGAGTTTACCCTTTCCCCGTTTTGCGGGCATAAACTCTCACAAAATCACTCAAAATAATTTTTTCCGCGCACATTGCGGTAATATGATTGAAGAAATTCTATATCCGGTTCAAGATTTCCGGTTGGATAGAAAGGTTTTTGTATAACAACGGTTTTATTTCCATAATCGAAAGCGACAGGTACAATTGGAACGTCGGCGCCAACGGCAATGTGGTAAAAACCAGTTTTCCACTTTCTCACCTTTTTGCGCGTTCCTTCCGGCGTAATGGCCAGCACAAATTGTTTGCTGTTGTTGAATGTTGCAATCGCTTCCCCGACCGAACCGTGGGCTGCACGGCGATCAATTGGTATGGCGCCAACCCAGCGTATGTAAGTCCCAAACGGTTCCCAAAACAAGGTGTGTTTGACCATAAAAGAGACTCGCAATCTGAGTGCAAAAATGACTGCGGACCCAATGATAAAATCCCAATTAGAAGTATGTGGCACAATGATGATCAAGAATTTTTCTAAGTTTGGAAACGCGCCAATGAAGCGCCAGCCGGTAAGCGCCAGATAACCTGCTCCTAAGGAACTTGTGACTCGATTGCCACGCTGTGGCACGGCCGTTCCCAGTTTTGGGAAAGAACGGCCGTTATGCACTATGGCCCGGTTTAATCCAAGCATAACCATCTATTTCTCTCTGCGATATTAATCTTTCAAACCGAGCCAGTTTGTGCCGGTGCTTGCATCTACCTTGAGCGGGACGTCCAGTTTGTAGGCATTAGACATGATTGCGACCATTAATGGCTGCACTACGTCCAGCTCTTCTTCCGGTACTTCCAACACTAGCTCGTCATGTACTTGTAACACCATACGCGCTCGAAAGTTAGCAAGCGCCTGGTGCAGTTGCAGCATGGCTATTTTGATAACGTCGGCTGCTGTCCCTTGAATGGGGTGGTTAACCGCCTCGCGTTCAGCCCGCAGCCGCGCCTGGGTAGTACTCCCGCTGGCCGGCGCTTTGAAAATTGGGAAATAACGCCGCCGGCCCAGCAAAGTTTCAACATAACCATCTTCTTTGGCTTTTTCTTTGGTTTGATCCAGATACTTGCGTATGCCCGGAAAACGGTCAAAGTATTCTTTGATGTAATTCTCTGCTTCAGCCAACGTCAGGTCAGAATCGCGCGCCAGCCGGAAAGCGCCCATGCCGTATATCAAGCCGAAGTTGACCGCCTTGGCAAAACGGCGCTGGTTGTAGGTGACATCAGCCAGATCAATGCCGTAAACGGCCGCTGCCGTTGTGCTGTGAATATCCTGATCCTGCTGAAACGCTTCCAGCAGCGCTTCATCCTGACTGATATGGGCCAAAATGCGTAATTCCACCTGCGAATAATCAGCCGCCAGAAATATCCAGCCGGGGTCCGTCACAAATCCGCGTCGAATTTGCTGCCCTACTTCGCTGCGAATTGGAATATTTTGCAAGTTGGGATTACTGCTGGCAATACGTCCGGTGACGGCGCCGGTCTGGTTATAACTGGTGTGGATGCGGCCTGTCTCTGAGTTGACCATGCCGGGCAGCGCATCGACGTAGGTGCTTTTCAATTTGCCCAGCTCGCGATATTCCAAAATGGCGTGAATGATGCCGGTGGAATCGGCCGTTTTGAGACCTTCCAACACATTGGCGGCCGTCGAATAATAGCCGCTGCGTGTCTTTTTTAAGCTCTGGGTCGGCAGCCCCAGGTTCACAAACAAAATGTCACTCAACTGCTGAGTCGAATTGATATTAAACGG
Source organism: uncultured Chloroflexia bacterium (assembly GCA_963701435.1). Lineage (GTDB taxonomy): Bacteria > Chloroflexota > Anaerolineae > Promineifilales > Promineifilaceae > JAACFF01. The sequence goes on from CAVPAL010000021.1 coordinate 164,254, forward strand.
TTCGCCGGCAATTGTATAAATTTCATTTTCCAGAGTGCGCATACGCGCCTGCAAATCTTGTGACATCTGGCGAAAAAAAGGTTTGTCCAGGCGCACGCCTGCCTGCTCCATAGCGGCCAGCACCGGAATCAGTGGAATTTCCAGATCGAGGATTTTTTCAAGCCCTTTTTCACGTATTTCAGCCCGTAGCGGTTCAACCAAACGCAGCGTCATATCGGCGTCGGCAGCGCCGTAGGGAGCGGCGTCGGCAATGGGCACTTCGGCAAATGTTTTTTGCGTGCGTCCCTTACCAATCAGGGTGGTGATGTCGGTCATTTCAACGCCCAGCCGGTGACGCGCCAGGTCTTTCAACCCTTTATGTTTGCTCGCAGGGTCCGTGAGCCATTCAGCAATCATCGTATCAAAGGTGATGGGAGCAACGTGCAGACCATGCCTTTCGAGGATGGTGAAATCATATTTGGCGTTGTGGGCGACTTTAGGGGTGGCGGGATTGTCCATGGCGGGTTGAAGGGCGTCACGCACTGTTTGCCAATCGAGCTGCCCTTCGGCCAGTTTTGTTTCGCCTGCAAAAAGCGATAGCTGCCCACTTTTGGCCTGCTCTTCACCGTCAATATGTCCGATGGGAATGTAGTAGCCAACGGGCGGTTCAACGGCCAGGCAAACGCCCACCACAGCGGCTGTCATTTTATCCAGGCCGGTGGTTTCAACGTCGAAACTAATCATGCCGGCCTGGTTTAGTTTTTTGACCAACGCGGTGAGTTCTGCTCTGGTGCGCACGATGATCGTCTCGGTTGCGGGCTGTGTTTGAATTTCATCCAAATCGCCGTCTACGATCTCGACTTGTTCAAGCAGCATGCGGGTCAGGGTGCGGAACTCAAGGTCGCGAAAAATATCGAGAACGGCCGTTACGTCAAAGTCATGCGCTACACACGCCTCCAGATCAAGCGTAATAGGCGCATCCGTCACAATTTTAGCCAACTGGTAGCTCAGATAAGCGGATTCCTGGCCTTCTTCCAGCTTTTTGCGCAGTGCGCCTTTGATATCTGGTATATTGGCGTAGATATTGTCCAGGGTGTCATATTCATTCAGCAGCTTCGTCGCCGTTTTGGCGCCGACGCCTTTTACACCGGGTATATTGTCGCTGGTATCGCCTACCAGGGCCTTCCAATCCACAATTTGATTGGGACGTACGCCAAAACGTTCAATGACGGCAGGGGTATCATATACCTCAGGCGGCAGGCTGCCGCGCCGCGCGGGCAGTTCAACGCGTGTGTTATCGTTAACCAACTGCAACAAATCGCGGTCGCCCGTAATGATGTGGGCGGGAACGCCGGCCTGTTTTGATTGGCGCGCAATTGTGCCCAGCACGTCATCCGCCTCAAAGCCTTCCAGTTCGAGTATGGGAATGTTGAGCGCCGCGACTACTTCTTTGATGCGGTCAATTTGCACGCGTAGTTCGTCCGGCATTTTTTCGCGCGTACCTTTGTAATCCTCGAAAAGGTCATCACGGAAGGTTTTGCCGAGGTCAAAGCTGACGGCCAGGTACTCAGGCTGTTGATCGCCCAACATACGTTCCAGCAGGGTGCGGGTGAACCCATAGGTGGCATTGGTTGGTTCGCCTTCTTTGGTGGTGAAAGCTTCGAGCGGTAGGGCAAAAAACATGCGGTAGGCCAGCGCGTGGCCATCGATAAGGAGTAATTTATGTTGCACGGCAGTTTCTCCTGAAAAAATTACATGGAGTTTCGTTGAGAAAGCACAGAGAGGTTTGAAGTAAAAGTGAAGAGAAAAATCCTGGGTCTTCTGTGTCTCTCAAAATAAATACTAGACGATATGGATATCCTTTCTGAAGAAATTATAGCCGGAAACGGCCGTTTAAGGAATCATTCGGTCATCTCAGAAGTTTATGAGTTGGTAGTAACCTGTGCAACATGAACCGTGTTGCTGCGTATAGAATTGTGATGTAGATTTGATTAGACCAGGAGATTGGATAGATGACAAACCAGGAACCAATTAAGATCATTATTGAGGATGAAGAGTCGTACAAAGCGGATAGGGTACAATCAAAATCGCGCGCGGTCGTGAATGAAACTGGCAAGAAATTGACTGATGCTGCTAAACAATCTGTTCAAAAGGCATGGGACACCGATGCACGGCGTACAATTACCCAAAGAGTCAGTGAGGGGTTAGATGCGGCCGTGACCCAGGGCAGCCGTGCTATTAGCCTCAAAGTTGCGGAAACAACAGAGAAAACTGCACGCGAGCAGGCAACGGCCGTACAGTCGCGCCTACAAGATGTGGATTGGAAAACCGAAGCGCAAAGTGGGCTGGCAAGCGGCCTCAAATGGATCAGCGCCCAATTATCTGAAATGGCCGAAAAAGTCACGACGCCGGAAAACAACAAACAAGAAAAAAGCCCGCCTGACAATAACCAAACGGGCTAATGGTTCAACAGGTCAATAACTTCGAGTGATTGACCTGTTTAATTTTTTCTACTTATCATCCAACACAGCAATACCGGGCAAATTTTTACCTTCCAACAGTTCCAGACTGGCGCCCCCGCCGGTACTGACGTGGGTCATTTTGGCAGTCAAACCTGCCTTGCGTACAGCCGCAGCCGAGTCGCCGCCCCCAATCACAACCTGGGCGCCATGTTCTACCAGGGCTGCTAAAAGTAGCGCCAGTTGATTGGTTCCTTCGGCAAAATTGGGGAATTCAAAAACGCCCATGGGCCCATTCCATACGACCAACTGCGCGCCTTGTAGTTCTGCATTGAATCGTTCCAATGTCGCCGGCCCAATGTCCAGCGCCATTTTATCGGGAGAAATACTCCACACATCTTCCACTTTGCCGACTGCATCAGCTGAGAACGCATCTGCTACGATTACGTCAATCGGCAGAATGAGCTGATCGGGTGCTTTTTCTAACAGCCGTTTGGCCTCAGGGATGGCGTCTTGCTCAACCAGCGATTGGCCTAAATTGTGTCCTTGTGCGGCCAGGAAGGTGTTGGCCATGCCGCCGCCAATAAGGATTTTGTCGGCGCTGTCCAACAGATTATCAATCAATTTGATTTTGTCGGAGATTTTGGCGCCGCCCATGATGGCAATGTAGGGGTGGGGTGGATTGGAAACGGCCGTTCCCAACGCCTCTAACTCTTTTCCCATCAAAAAACCAGCCACAGCAGGTGCCGCCCTTGGCCCGCATAGCTTGCGCAGCTCCTTCGGTGCTGGCATGGGCACGATGCGCCGAACCAAAGGCATCATCCACATAAACATCGGCCATAGCGGCCAGTTGTTGCGACAATTCCGGATCGTTTTTCTTTTCGCCGGGTTCGAAGCGCGTGTTTTCCAACAAAAGCACATCGCCGGGTTGTAGTTCTGCCGCCGCGCCGGCGGCCTGAGATCCGACGACTTCATCTACTTTCAACACCGTTCGACCGAGGAGTTCGCTGAGGCTAAGAGCGACAGGGTCCATGGCATATTGTATATCGGCGGCAGAAGACGGCCGTCCCAAATGAGAGCAGAGAATCAGTGCCGCGCCGTGATCAAGCAGGTAATTTAAAGTAGGCAAAGCCGCCCGAATGCGTGTATCGTCGGTGACAGTAATATCATCATTGGGGTCCTTGCTGCTAAGCGGCACGTTAAAATCAACCCGCACGAGAACTTTTTTGCCCGCCACGTCAATATCAGTAATTGTTTTTTTATTCATCCATTCACTCCTGGAATTTTTACCGTTTATTTTACAGATCAAATTTTCTTGATTTGCAAACCGGAAGAGCATTTGTATCTTTTGAAAGGTTAGGTAAACCTATGTGTATTGCACGAAATTATACGTCTGAACTTTGCGCTTGTCACCACATAAATTGGCTGTGACAAACTTCTATATAGCACAACGCTGTAATATTAGATGTTGACAAAACGCTGTTATTCTTTGCCATGTTGATATCGAATAATGCGCACCTTTTCCATAGTGACCAATCCATCCTTGATAATTTCATCAAGAAAAGGCAAAATTTTATTGATGTATTCTTCGCTGTCAACTAACTCAATGATTAAGGGCATATCTTCCGATAGACGCAGTAATTTGCTGGTGTGAATGCGACTGTTGGCGCCAAAACCCATGATGCCGCGCACAACTGTCGCGCCGGCCATGTCCAATTCCTTGGCTTTATACACAATTTGTTGGTAAAGCGGTTTCCATTTGTGTTTATCTGACTCGCCAATAAATATCCGCAGTAAAATTCCATCTTCCGGCAGTTTCATGGATACTTCTCCTAACTTAATACTACAATCACATAACGTCCTAATAAAACACCCAAAAAGACAAAAGTCAGCCCCAATAGATCACTGGCAAATACATTTAACAAGCCCAGCCCGAATTCTCCATCCATAATCAGGTTCAAACTTTCCAAAGCAAAGGTGGAAAAGGTGGTAAATGCGCCTAAACCGCCGGTAAATATCAAATTGCGCATGGTCGGTGAAATCGGGACGGTAAAAAATATTTGCCAAAGGAGGCCGATTAGAAAGGCGCCCAATATATTTACCAGTAATGTTCCCCAAGGAAAATTACTTCCTAACAAAGCATATCCCCAGCCTGAAACCAGATAACGCATCACGGCGCCAATTGATCCGCCAACGGCTATAGCGATATATTGCAAATCATACCTCCTGAATGGTGTATAAATTAGCTTGTTGTCACGCAGTCTCGAAGTCGTGTGGTTTAGGGGGGATTAGGCACGCAGATAACGGCCGTTTCATCCAACCGGTAATTATCCCCCATATTATTCAACTGCTTCAAGGTTTCGACTGTGGTTTTGCATTTGATACTAATGCTTGAAAGCGTGTCCCCCTCCCGAACAACATAGGCAAAATTTCCAGGGCATTTGTTCGGGTTAGCGACCGGTATTTTTATAATATTACCCGGATAAATATTTTGGGCGCTAATCCCGAAACGGGCCATCAGCGCAATCGTGGTGTTAAATTTAGGGTCGTTGGCGATGCTGTAGATTGTATCGCCGGTAACGACGGTATAATCTACAAACAGATAATCGTTTGAAGGTGGAATTGATGTTGGCGTTACGCCTGGCGTCCCCGGCGTAGGTGTGACGGGCGTGAGCGTGACAGGCGTGGGTGTGACAGGCGTACCTTCTTGAACGACGACAGCTTCTTCACTTACTTGTTCCGGGCTTTGAGTTGTCTCAGCCTGCCCCCCCGTACCGACGCTCTCAGGAACCAGGAATAGTTGTCTGTCGGGATTTGATTCCACCAATATGATCGTATCCTCTACAGTTACTTCATAAGTCCCATCAGGATAAGGGGGACGGTTATTCAGATAGCGTATAACGAGAAACGTTGTTATCAACAGAACGATGGCGCCAATAATGAATAGGATAATAATATTGCTTTGCGATCCCTTTTTCTCTTTCTGCGTGCTTGTCATACCCTTTTCTCGGAATAATATCCGCCTGTAGGTGTGTATCGATTGTCGTTTATGTTACACTTACCATAAAATAATAGCAAGTGTCTATCAGTGTAGAATCCTTCACATCGGAGGGGCAATCATGATCTTCAATCGACAAAAACGTGAAGAAATCGAAGCGAATACCCTGGCTCCCTATGCCCTCAAAAGTGGTCAAAGTCGCGGCCGGGTTTATCCTGAATCAGAATCCAGCACCCGCACTGCCTTTGAACGCGATCGTGACCGCATTATTCACACAACTGCATTCCGGCGCCTGGAATACAAAACTCAGGTTTTTGTCTTTTATGAAGGCGATCATTACCGTACGCGTCTCACCCACACCCTTGAAGTAGCGCAGCTAGGACGTTCATTAGCGCGTGGTCTGGGCGCGAATCCCCATCTTACGGAGGCTGTTTGCCTGGCCCATGACTTGGGGCATGCGCCTTTTGGCCATGCCGGAGAGCATATTCTTAACAATCTGATGGCAGATTATGGCGGATTCAATCACAATACTCAAAGCTACCGCGTGGTCACCGAATTGGAGGAACGCTATCCGGAATTCCCCGGACTTAACCTGGCCTATGAAACCCGCGCCGGCATGATCAAGCATGAGACGGATTACGACAGTAGTGATGCCAGCGCCTATGAGCCGGAGAAACGCGCCTCAATTGAAGCCCAAATTGCTAATCTGGCAGACGAAGTTGCCTATAATGCCCATGATTTGGATGATGGCCTGCGGGCCGGTTTGTTCGCGCCCGAGGAATTGAATGACTTGGATTTATGGCAAGAGTTAAAAGCGGCGATAGGGTGGCAAAAATACACCCCGTTTACGACAATGGTGCGGCATGAGATTATTCGGGAACTAATCGGCCGTTCCGTGGGCGATGTATTGGCGCAAACATCTGAACAATTGGAACAGCATCACATCGACTCCCCCGAAGAAGCGCAGCTTTACCCTAAAAATCTGGTTGGATATTCACGTGATTTCTTTCCAAAAGTGCGCGCGCTTAAACAATTTCTTTATGATCGCATGTATCGCCACTATCGTTTGATGCGTATGCAGGACAAAGCGGAACGATTTATTTGCGCGATTTTCGAGGCGTACATCAACGAACCGAGGATGCTGCCGACGGCAGCGCAAAAAAGGTTAGACTTAATGCCGCGCCACAGAGTAATTGCTGATTATATCGCTGGTATGACTGACCGGTATGCGCTGGACGAGTGGCAAAAGTTGTTTGATCCTTACCAGCGCGCCTGAGAGGCGCAAAAAAAGTGAGGCATTGCCGCCTCACTTTTTATTTTCGTAAAAACCAAAAATTTTCTACTAAAAATCGAACTGATTGGCTGTCCCTGTAACCGATTCGGCCGTGGAGCCATCTTTTGCCCAGGCTGAAATCTCGACTGAAAAGCGGTCAAAATAACTCTGCGGCTGTACATTTGGATCTGTGCCGTAAATGATTTCATTCACATCCGCATTGATGATCAAAGAGGCAGTTTCCAATACAATTGTTTCATCTTCACGCGCCAAAGCGGGTTCTCCTTGGGTAGCCAGCTTGGCTTTGATGGCGTCATCATAAAAAGCTTCATCGCTCATAACCACTTTAGAAACAGTGCGCACATCCCGTTTGTCAAAAAGCCATACTCGAAAGGCAGTCACGCCGCTGCTGTTGCGATCGGCAATTTCAACGCCACACTCACCCAAAAACTCACCGTTGGTATTTTCTATGGTGAATGACTCATCATAGGTATCATTTCCGCGTGTATAGGTGGATGGGAAGCGCGCTAAAGGAATTTCACCTCCAACCGAACTCCTTTCTACGGGCGCCAGCGCCGGCGCGGCCGCAGCCTGGGCGGTGTCGGGAAGTTCCTCATAAACCGGCTCCAATTCGTCGTAGGTTGTGCTTGGCGTTGATTGGCGCCGGAAAAGCACATACAAAATCGCGGCGATGAGGGCGACAAGCAGCAAAAACAGGATCACAATTGGCCACGAGATATTAAACCCGGTTGTTGAATCCGCTTCCGGGCCGCCTTCGGCAGTGATAGCGGCGCATCCGCCCGGATTCATGACTTGTGCAATTGCTTCCAGGCGCGCTCTTTGTGCCGGATCTTGTGTATTGTTCGCAATTTCACAGGCGGCAATTTCACCGCCCCAACCGCCAAGCGCCTGGTTCACCATTTCAGTGTTTCCAGTCATGGCGTAAGCATCAGCGATGGCATTCAAATATAATGCCTGGTAATTATCTGATAACTCGTTTGGTGTGGCGTCTGTCCATTCAACCGGCCACAACCACCAGCCAAGCACCACCAGGCCAATGAACAGGCCCACAAAAAATGCAAAGGCTATTAACAAGCCTGCGTACTTCCTTATGAAATCCATTTGTTACCTGCCTTAGTCTACCTATGAACGCGTATCTTACCATAACTCAATAGGGCAAACAAACAAGGATTTGAGCCAATTTATTGCTGTGGCGGTCTTTGTTTCAGGCGCCAATCTAGTGCAGTGTACCGATTGGAAACTTTGTTATTGTTGACGGCAATGTGCAGCGCTCGGCGGGTTCCAACCAGGATGACAAGTTTCCTGGCGCGCGTCACGGCCGTATACAATAAATTGCGCTGTAACATCATATAATGCTGCACCATCACAGGCATGACGATACAGGGATATTCAGCCCCCTGGCTCTTATGCACGCTGATTGCATAGGCATGTACTAACTCATCCGCTTCCAAAAAGTCATAGACCACCGGCGCGCCGTCGACGCTAACTGTTAAAAGCTGCTGGATGGGATCAAGCGCCGTGATGCGGCCAATGTCCCCATTGTAGACATTTTTGTCATAGTTGTTCACGGTTTGCATCACCTTGTCGCCGACGCGCAGTACCCGCCCGCCCAAGCGCCGCTCCAGCTTACGCTTGTTGGGTGGGTTGAGCGCTGCTTGCAGCACAAGATTAAGCTGCGTCACGCCTGCGGCGCCATTGTACATGGGCGCCAAAACCTGAATGTCGTCCAGCGGCTCTAATTTAAATTTTTGCGGCGCGCGATTTTTGACAATATCAACAAGCAGTTCAGCTATTTCTTCCGGTTCCTGTTTGATAAAAATAAAAAAGTCGCTGGCGTCCGCGCGCGTGGCCGGCATTAATCCCTGGTTGATGCGATGTGCATTTTGAATAATGAGGGAACCGGCTGCCTGTCGAAAAATAGTTTCCAGTCGCACTACGGCCGTTACCTGCGAATCAATTAAATCTCCCAAAACATCGCCTGCGCCGACTGAGGGTAGTTGATCAATGTCGCCGACCAGCAGCAAGTGGCTGTCCGCCCCAATCGCTTTGAGCAGGTTGTTTGCCAGCACCAGGTCCAGCATGGATGCTTCATCAATGATGATCATATCGGCATTGATGGGATTGGTTTCGTTACGCCCAAAGCCTTCGCCCGGATTAAATTCAAGCAGGCGGTGGATTGTTTTTGCCTCGCGTCCGGTTGCTTCAGAGAGGCGTTTGGCCGCGCGGCCGGTGGGCGCAGCCAGAACATAACTATTGTGGTTTCTATCAAGGAGATCGAGTAGGGCGCGCAGCGTTGTTGTTTTGCCTGTACCCGGGCCGCCCGTGAGAATGGTGACTTTGTGGGAAACGGCCGTTTCCACGGCTGTGATCTGTTGGGGAGCAAGCTGCATATGTGCCTGGCCGCCCTGCATCTTCGCCAGCAAAGAGGGATTGCGCGCCATGAACGCTTTTAATTGGGCCAACCGGCTGGGAGCATGATCAATGATGCGTCGTACCCGGTTTGTGACGCCGATTTCAGAAAAATACATTGGCGTCAGGTACACAGCCTGTTCTTCCTTAAGCGCCTTTTGCGGCGCGTTAACTGTGTAGGTTAAATTTGTGCTGTTACTTGATTCCTGCGGCGAAATTTCATAGGTAAGCGTTTCGCGTTTGAGAAGTTCGCTGTTGGTAAGTTGGTCGATAACGGCCGTTACTTGTTCGGCCGTCACCCCTAAAATCTCTGCCGCCTCCGGCTCCAGACTCTCTTGCGGCATATAGACATGGCCTGACTCCGCCATACGATTTAGCGTATACGCAATACCGGCTTCAATACGATCGGGATCATCATGCGCCAAGCCCAACGCCTGCGCAATCTTATCGGCCGTTTTAAAGCCAATGCCAGCCACATCCTGCACAAGCCGATAAGGCTGATTTTGCACCACCGCCAGCGCTTGATCCGCATACTGTTTATAAATCTTGACCGCCAAATTGGTAGAAACGCCATGTGATTGTAAAAACAACATCACATCCTTAATCGCGCGCTGCTCATCCCAGGATTTGATGATACTGTGGATGCGTTTTTGTCCAATACCCAACACCTCACGCAAACGCTCCGGCTGATCATCAATTACATCGAGCGTTTCCTCCCCAAACCGATTCACAATTCGCTCCGCCATGACAGGACCAACGCCGCGAATCATGCCAGACCCCAAATACCGTTTTATACCGTCAACCGTCGCCGGCAGGGACTGCTCGCAAAATTCAACCTGGAATTGCCGCCCATGTTTTGTATGATGCGTCCACTTTCCCGCCAGCTTTACCCATTCACCGGGATTGAGTTCCGGCAAATTTCCCACAACTGTAATCAACGCGTCACGTCCGCTGGCGTACTTAAAGGGCAGCATACCGCGCGTGTCCGGCTTTAGCCGGATCACGGAGTAGCCGTTTTCAGGATTATAAAAGGTAATGCGCTCCACCGAGCCGCTAATCATGTCACGCTCTGCCATCTGCTGCTCATTCTACCACTTTTTATCTCATGACGGCTGCCCTGAATTAAGATAAGATTCGCAACGAATAGGTAAGGAGATGGAGGATTTTTATGTTTGGATATTTGCAAAACCCGGCGCAGCGCTATTGGGTTACCGCGCTGTTAATTATTTGGGCGCTTTTTCTATTTGGCGGGTTTATTTTGGGATCATCAGAAAACGGGCAGCGGATGCCCACCTGGACCCGCATGGCTTCTTCGTTGACGCTCGTCGTAGCCGGTTTTAGCTGGTTCCTGATTGGCCGCGACTATGACATTGGTCGCTATGGGCTGTTGATTGCCATTGGCATGTTGTTTGGCTTTTTGGGCGATCTGTGGCTGGCCGGCTTGATGCCAGGGGGGCGATCAGAAATAGGAGGCATTGCCGCCTTTGCCATCGGCCACATATTTTATATCAGCGCCATTTGGATGTTTAGCAATACCCACAATCTTCATACCTCCGCTACACGCTGGGGATCATTAATCGTTTGGTGGCTCCTCGCGGTTGTTCTTTGGTATTTTGTCGTTTACAGAGGCCCGGAAGGTTCCTCGTTGCAATGGGTTGTCCTGCCTTACGCGCTTCTTCTGGCCAGCACAGCCGGCGTCGCAAGCGGTCTTGCGTTACAAGCGCCCGCTTTCGCACCCCTGGCGATTGGCGCCGCGCTTTTTCTATTAAGCGACCTCATTTTAGGCGGTATCTGGTTTGGCGATTTGAGTTTTCCACTCATTAATGATGTGGTGTGGTTAACCTATGGGCCGGGTCAAATGTTGATTGTATACTCAATTGGTACTGCAATTCGTTATGTTTTGGGGTAAAAAAACGGCAAAGGTAATAAAACTGCCTAAAAAAGCGTCAAAATTTTTAGAAAGCATTAACTTGACATCAATCCCCTATTTGTTATACTTTTTACATACGAATTATTATCAAATTTTTGATAATAATACTTCTTCAAAAGGTTTATTATGGTTTGGCAATTTTGCAGGTGTATGAAGCGAGGGAGTTACTCCGATTGCCGCATACACGAATGATTTAATTCTGAGAACATAGCGTTCTACTAAAAGGCAAACGGCAGTAGCTGCCCTCGCGAAGCAAGAAAAACTTGCTCGCTCGTACTTGTTTATATGAGCTACCGCCGTTTTTTGTTGTCTAGGGCAATTTTATTTGTCCTTTACGCCTGACTTTTAGTAAGGATTTAAACGCTATGTTACAAACCATAGATAATCGACCCCAATCACCATTTGTATATTCACCTAATCATTCCAGAATAGACCGGGATTACCAGGTTGTTTCCAATTCCCAATTAGCTCACAGGCTGGAAGGGCAAATCGGCGACACCCCGCTGCTGCATCTGGCCCACGCTGCCAGAGCATATGGCGTGCCGGATACGGTGGGCCTTTTTGCCAAGGCAGAATGGTTTAATCCCGGCGGATCTGTGAAAGATCGGGCAGCCTTAAATATTATTCGCGTAGCGGAAGAGAATGGGCTGCTGGCGCCCGGCATGACCCTGCTTGATTCTACCTCTGGCAACACCGGCATCGCTTACGCCATGCTCGGCGCAGCGCGTGGGTTCAGGGTTAAGCTGACTGTACCGGCCAATACCAGTCCGGAAAGAGTTGCTATTTTGCGCGCATATGGCGCTGAACTCATTCTAACTGACCCATTAGAGGGATCTGATGGCGCTTTGGTTGAAGCGCGCCGGATTGCGGCCGAAGATCCCGCCGTTTTTTATGCTAATCAATATAACAACGACGCCAACTGGCAGGCTCATTATTTGACAACCGCTCGTGAAATTTGGGAACAAACAAACGGCCGTATCACGCATTTTGTGGCTGGTCTCGGAACGAGCGGCACTTTTATGGGCACAACTCGCGGATTGAAAGCGTTGAACCCGGCGATTATGAGCTATTCTGCCCAGCCAGACACCCCCTTTAATGGGTTGGAAGGATGGAAGCATATGGAATCAGCCATTAAGCCGGGCATCTATGATGAGAGTCTGGCCGATGGCAATTTGTCTACCCGGACAGAAGACGCCTACGCCATGGCGCGTTTTTTGGCGCGTTATGAAGGACTTTTTGTGGGTGTTTCATCTGCCGCTGCGGTATTTGCGGCAATCAAAGTGGCGCGCAAACTGGCGGAAGGTGTGGTTGTCACAATCATGCCTGACAGCGGATTTAAGTATCTCAGTGAACGCTTTTGGGTCGATGACGAAGCGGAATGATGGTCAAATTTACGTCAGAACTGCACGCAGAAATTAAAGCGCACGGCGCGTCCGCGTATCCTTTTGAGGGCTGTGGACTTCTACTAGGGCGTGTAGAAAATGGGGTGAATGTCGTAACGGCCGTTCAGCCGATGCGCAACGTCTGGCCTGATGAAATGGAAAAGCGGGTTCGTTTTCGTATCGCTGAAGATGATTGGCGCGACGCCGAACTCGACGCCCTGCTAAATGGCCTGGACGTTATTGGCGTTTTTCACAGCCATCCCGACAATCCGCCGGTTGCGTCACCGCGCGATCTCGCCTGGGCCGCCTGGGTGGGCTATTCCTACTTAATCACCGAGGTGCTGGCGGGTGAACCCACCCACAGCCGTTCCTGGCAGTTGCAGCCTGACCGTAGCGGGTTTGTTGAAGAACCGGTTGCAGAAATTTAATAAGGAGCTTTTTGATGACAACAATTCGAATTCCAACTCCCTTACGGCCGTACACCGGGGGCGACAGTGCCGTCAATGTGCATGGCGGTACCGTCGGCGCTGCATTAAATGATTTGACCGAGCAGTATCCAAACCTGCGCCAGCATCTTTATGAGGGCGGCGAACTGCGCAGTTTCGTCAATATTTATCTCAACAAAGAAGATGTACGTCATTTACAGGGCGCGAATACGGCCGTTTCTGATGACGATACGCTGCTTATTATCCCATCCATTGCCGGTGGGTGAACTTTTTGAGGGAAAATCACGTGCCGCGTCAAGTCGATCAATCTGCACTCAAAGTTAATCAGGTTATGATCATCAGCCTATTGGTGCTGGCGTTCCTATTCGACGCTGTCTGGCTGGCTGCTTTCGTGGGAGCTGTTATGTTGGTGGGAACGGCCGTGTCGCCATCCAGCACATTGACGCTGAACAAGAGCCGGATAAAGCCAATCAATTTGGCGTGTTAACGCTGCCCACAACCATTCTGGTAGACCACCAGGGACAGGTGCGTGAAATTAATTATGGTCTGACCCCGGCTCAAAAATTAAATCAACAGCTTCAGGGATTGGCCGCAAAACAGGAAACATAAATGGGAATCATGAGCATTAAAGAACAAATTAACCCCGCTGCCTTAAATCTTTCACATGAAGAAGTGCAGCGCTACAGCCGTCACCTGATCATGCCGGAAGTTGGCATGGCGGGTCAGCTGCGGCTAAAAGCGGCCAGCATCTTGTTAATCGGCGCAGGCGGTTTGGGGTCGCCTCTGGCCATGTATCTGGCGGCAGCCGGCGTCGGACGCATCGGCCTGGTTGATTATGATGTTGTTGACTACACCAACTTGCAGCGCCAGATTATTCATGGCACCAAAGATGTCGGCCGGCCCAAACTGGAAAGCGCCAGAGCGCGTATGCTGGATATTAACCCGCATGTCCAGGTTGATACCTATGAAATTGCTCTGACCTCTGACAACGCCCTGGAGCTTTTTGCCCCCTACGACATCATTATTGACGGCACCGACAACTTTCCAACGCGCTATTTAACCAATGACGCCTGTGTGCTGCTGGGCAAACCTAATGTATATGGCAGTATCTTCCGCTTTGAAGGCCAAGCTTCCGTGTTTTATGCCCAAGAAGGCCCCTGCTACCGCTGCCTCTTCCCGGAACCGCCCCCACCCGGCCTTGTACCCAGTTGTGCGGAAGGCGGCGTTTTAGGCATATTACCCGGAACAATAGGCGCCATCCAGGCTACGGAAGCTATCAAGCTGATCCTGGGCAAGGGGGAATCATTAATCGGCCGTCTGCTGCTTTATGATGCCTTGAGCATGAGTTTTGAGGAAGTCCGGCTGCGCAAAAACCCAAACTGCCCGATTTGCAGCGAAAACCCGACGCTTACGGAATTGATCGATTACGAGCAGTTTTGCGGTATGCCGGCCCATGATCACAGCCTCTATACCGCTGGCGGCGGTCAAAATAACGCCAATGTACCCCAAATGTCACCGTTAGAACTGAAAGCGAGGTTGGATAACGGGGATGCACCATTTATTCTCGACGTACGTGAGCCGCACGAATGGGATATTTCAAATTTAAAGCCGCTAGGAGCGGTCTTGATACCACAAGGTCAGGTGCTGGCGCGCATGAACGAGTTGGACACGGCGCATGAAATTGTGGTGCAGTGCCGCACAGGCGTTCGCAGCGCCAATATTGTGCGCGAATTGCAAAAACATGGTTTCAAAAAACTCTATAATCTGGACGGCGGCATAAATCGCTGGGCGCGCGAAGTAGATCCAAGCTTGCCTACTTATTAAAAAAACATGAGCCATCCCGAATTTTTTGATGTGGGAGCTTATTTGTCGATGAAAACATCAAAACTGGCTTGACAGGTCACCCCGGGCGGCTATAATTCTCAAGTTGCGGCCTTTTCGCCGCTTATTTTTTGCATGAATATCGAAATTTTTTAAAGAGAGTTTGAACAATGGGTGCTGTACCAAAGAGAAGAATTTCCAAATCACGTCGAAATCGTCGACGCGCGCATGATGCACTACCAAAAGTACATCTGGTTACCTGTCCCAATTGTGGCGACATGCGCCGCCCGCACAGAATGTGTCCCACCTGTGGCACTTATAAGGGCCGCCAAATTTTACCAGGTTACGAAGAATAGTGATGAAGCAGGAGGGCCGTTTTAAAACGGCCTTTTTTGCATCACCAGGTTACCGCCTCAGGATATAACGGTTGAATACGGCTTACTTGTTTCCTGGTCAGGGGTCCCAACATGTAGGCATGGGGCAGGCGCTTACCGCTCAAAGCTCTGCCGCTCGCGCCATTTTTGATACTGCCGACGCACAATTGGGGTTTTCAATTTCTCGTCTCTGCTTTGAAGGGCCTGAAGAGGAGTTAACCGCCACCGTTAACCAGCAGCCGGCGCTGTTTACGACCAGCGTTGCAACCTGGCGGGCCATGCTGGCTGAAAATTGGCGCGCGCCTGCATTTGTGGCCGGACACAGCCTGGGTGAGCTTTCTGCTTTGGCGGCGGCCGGCTGCCTCACATTTGAAGATGGGCTGCGTTTGGTGCAAAAACGAGGTTTGTTGATGCAGCAGGCGG
This sequence comes from uncultured Chloroflexia bacterium, assembly GCA_963701435.1. Taxonomy (GTDB): domain Bacteria; phylum Chloroflexota; class Anaerolineae; order Promineifilales; family Promineifilaceae; genus JAACFF01. The sequence continues at coordinate 179,769 of CAVPAL010000021.1, forward strand.
GCGAACTCTATCCGGGGGGGATGTCGGCTATCATTGCGTTGGATGCGGACGAAATTGAAGCAATTTGTACACAAGCCAGTGCTGAAACCGGCTTGCCTGTCCAACTTGCCAATGATAATTGTCCCGGGCAAACTGTTATATCGGGAAACACCGCGGCTTTGACCCGCGCTGAAGAGTTGGCCAAAACGGCCGGGGCGCGCAAAATTGTGCGCCTTCCGATTACGATTGCGGCTCACTCTGAATTGATGGGACCAGCAGCTGAGGAATTTGCAACGGCCGTTGACCAAACCCCCTTTAACCCCCCCCATATGCCGGTGATTGGCAATGTGACTGCACAGCCTTTGACTACGCCTGACGCAATTCGGGCTGAACTAAAAGCACAGTTAACCTCATCGGTCCTTTGGAATGCCTCTATGCGATATTTGTTGGATCAGAAAATTGATACCTTTGTGGAAGTGGGACCAGGCAGCGTCTTGTCAGGTTTGATGAAGCGGATTGATCGCACATCAAATCGCATAAAATACGAACCAGGAGTCTAATTTTGTTGTTGGAAGGTAAAATTGCTGTAGTAACCGGCGGGTCACGCGGTATTGGCCGCGCCATTGCCGAAGATTTGGCCGCGAACGGCGCCAGTGTGGTGGTTAATTATCATTCAAACAGTGAAGCGGCTGAAAATGTTGTCACGGGCATTCAGGAAACGGGTGGTACGGCCGTTGCCATCCAGGCTGACGTCAGCGATCTGAAAGCTGCCCAGAATTTGATCAAAACAACCATCGACACATTTGGACAAATTGATATTTTGGTAAACAATGCGGGCACTACGCGCGACACGCTGATCATGATGATGAAAGAAGAACAGTGGGATACCGTCATCAACACAAACCTGAAAAGCGTGTTTAACTGCTGTAAAGCGGCGGCGCGCCCTATGGTGCGACGCAAAAAAGGGGGGCGCATCATCAATATCGCCTCCGTCGCAGGAATAGTCGGGCAGGCGGGGCAAACAAATTACGCCGCCTCTAAAGCCGGTATCATCGGTTTTTCTAAGTCCCTGGCAAAAGAGCTGGGTTCGCGCAATATCACCGTCAACGTTGTGGCGCCCGGATTTGTGTTAACTGATTTAACTTCTGGTCTGGATGAAGAGTTGGTCAATAAATCTTTAGAGTTTATTCCCTTGGGACGTTGGGGTGAGGCGCAAGAAATTGCCAATCTGGTTACTTTCCTGGCGTCCGATAAATCTTCCTACATTACTGGCGAAGTGATTCAGGTTGACGGCGGGATTGCAACTTAATCTTTTGCTCGCGACGGGTTGTGATACAATCAAGCTACACTTACCGGAATAGGAACGATTGAATTATGAGTGAGAAGCAGGAAAGTTACGGCCGTATCGAAGTTGCGCCTGAAGTTTTGGCTACGATTGCGCACTTTGCCGCGCTGCGCGTAGAAGGCGTCTCTAAAATGGCGCCCATCCCGCCGGACATGGCGCGCATGTTCCGGCGCGCCGTAAAAAGTGATGGAATTGTCCTGGATTTGTCAGATAACAAGATCAATTTCAATATTTACGTTATAATGGGACCACGCGTGAATATTATGGAAGCTAGCCGCCAGATCCAGGCGGCTGTTACCGAAGCAATGGACACAATGGTTGGTGTCCCGGTCGATGCGGTAAATGTTCATGTGGAGGATGTACTCTACGAACAAGGAGAGGTTGTTTAAGCCACACGCATGAAATCTAGGCGTCGCGCTCGCCGCGTAACTTTGGAAGTCCTTTACGAATACGATATTGCTGCACACCCTCCTGGGGAAGTTCTGGAGCGCCGTCTGGAAGCAAACCAGATGGATCGTTCTGGGGCAGAGTTTGCCTCAAGTCTGGTTCAGGGTGTCATTGCGTATTTAGATGGCATGGATGTCCTGATTGCGCGTTATGCGCCGGAATGGCCGCTCGAACAAATGGCTGTAATTGACCGCAATATATTGCGCATGGCCATTTTTGAATTCCTTGTTTCCGATGAAACCCCTGTGAAAGTCGCCATCAATGAAGCTGTTGAATTGGCCAAAACCTATGGTTCTGACAGCGCTCCCCGGTTCGTAAATGGGGTCCTGGGAACCCTCGCCGACCGCATTCCAGAACTGCACGAAGAGCTAATTGTCGGCCATGCCGCAATTGAGCTAGTCACACCCACAAGCTAACTGTTTTCTTTTCCCTTCAATTTTCATGCAAACAGTCCGTTGTTATGATGACTTTGGCCAGCCGGTAGATGTGCCGGAAGATAAGCTGGGTTTTGATACGGCCGTTTACGGCATTCTCATTCTTCATAATCATGTCCTCCTCCAGAAACATCCGCGCACGCGCCTGTGGCAGCCATTGGGTGACCGCTTACGCAAGGGGGAAACGCCAAACCAGCTTCTAAAAAATATTTGTATCCAGTTGTTCGATGCTCCCTTTAAGGTTGGCGCGCTCCTGGCAGTTGAAGATCGTTTTGTGGTTGACCGGCGGCGCAGCGGACTGCAACTGGCGACCCTATATTATAGTTTAGATCGCACGACCGGTATGCTCCCCAATTTCCTGCTGCCCCTTCCCAATAACACTTTTTCATGGGAGCCATTGCATGGACTGACGCGTCAGCAGATGCAGTTTGGGTATACGGCCGTGCAAACAGCCCAAAACCGAAGTTCACACCATAAAAAATTGTAACAAGATCATGATGAAGATCATGGTTGGTAAGTGACAATTGTCATGCTTTGTTTTTTTGACTTGACAAAGATTCCTCTAAACAATAAAATTCGTCATACAACCATACGACCAGACACATTAGGAATATAAATTCGGGATTGTCATGCTCAAACGCAGCCCCTCGCTAACAGAACAAACTAAATCATATCTCAAGGAACGGATTCTTAACGAGGAGTTTGAAGACGGCCGTATTCCTTCTGAAACTGAGTTGGCCAATGAACTTGGCGTCAGCCGCACAACCGTGCGTGATGCGCTCAGCCGTCTTGAAATTGAGGGCAGTATTTTCCGCAAACAAGGCGCAGGCACATTTGTGAATCGACCCGGATTGCAAATAAAATCGCGGTTGGAGGAGATGTGGTCGTATGAAGCTGTGTTAGAAGCGCACGGCTATACACCCTCGACCCAGGTGCTTGGTATTCAGACAGAAACAGCCGCGCCTGAAGTTGTTGATGCGCTGAACTTGCTGCCGGGCGAGCCGGTCGTTGTTGTGCGTAAACTCTTCAAGGAAGATGCTGAGCCGGTTATTTTGACTTTGAACTACATTCCAACAAGGCTGATGACACGGCCGTATACCCCCGACAACTTTTGTACGCCTATCTTTAAATTTCTAGAAACGGTTTGTGACCAACAACTGCTCTATTATCTGTCCGAAATTGTACCGATTATTGCTGACGAAAATTTGGCCGCGACTCTGAACATCCCATCCAAAACGGCGCTGATCTCATTTGAAGAAACGGGCTACAACAACCAAAACGAGCCAATTGTCATGGCAAGCTCCTATTTCCGTGACGATTTACTGCGTTTTCGCTTGATCCGCCGTCAAGTTTAATATCTCGCATGCCAGGTCAAAATTCAGACATTTTAGCATGCAGACGGCACGATGCGCAGAAAAACACATTGTGCTGAAATTAAAAACCCATAGAATCCGGGCTTTTCAGCCCCAAATTTCATTAAGGAGAGACTGATGAAAAGCTTTGCAGGACGCGACATTCTTTCTCTGAAAGATTTTGAGCGCAACGAATTTTTCCATATTTTTGATGTAGCGGCCGAGTTGGAGCCAATTGCGCGCACGCGGCAAAACAGTGATTTACTGGCGAGCAAAACCCTATTGACTGCCTTCTACCAGCCATCGACGCGGACACGCCTGGCGCATGAAGCCGCCATGCACCGCCTGGGTGGTCATGTTTTAGGCTTTGCCGATCCCAAAATGACCCGCGCCGGTGACTTTTACCAGGAATCGATTAAAGATACTGTCAAAATGCTGGAATATTATGCCGATGTCATTGTAATGCGCCATTTCCAACAGGGCGCTCCCCATGAAGCCGCCAAATGGTCAAGCGTACCCATCATCAATGCCGGTGATGGTTGGGGCGAACATCCCACGCAGGTTTTAACCGACCTGTATACAATCCTCAAAGAGAGAGGTACGATTGACGGCTTAACCTTCCTCTGCATTGGCGATCATCGCATGCGCACGATGCACTCCATTGGGTATGCATTGACCCAATTCGACTGTGAAATGATTATGATTTCGCCGCCGGAAATGTCCCCCACCGATGAATTCAAAGCAGAATTAGCCGGCCAAAACCTGGTGTTCCGTGAAGAGGCGGACGTACGCGACGTCATTCAAGAGGCGGATGTCATTTATATGGAACCGGTTGTTCAACCCGACTATACCCAATCTCGGCAGGAAAAGGCAGATGAGTATGGCCTTACCCCGCCGCAATATAGAGTGACGCGCGATCTGATGCGTGAAAAAGCAAAGCGGGACGCGATCATTTTGCACTCACTGCCCCGCATGGATGAACTTCCGGCAGATGTTGACAGTACCCGTCATGCGCGTTATTGGGAAGAGGCTTTCAACGGCGTCGTGATGCGCATGGCATTGCTGGCGTTGGTGTTGGGCGCTATGGAGTAAGAAATCGGGCTGGGGGCTTGAAAACAGGCCCCCAATCTTACATTCTATGGCAGTAGGTCTCGAACGAGAAAAAGGGTCGTTTGCACACCATCCAATACCACCGGAATCTCATCATCTTCTTGATAGGTGACCAAATGGCGGTATGTTGGATTGGCGGATGCGCCCGACGGCTCTGTGTACACTTCAATCTGGCGATCAGCTAAATTAACAACCCAATAAACTGGGATATTTGCCTGAGCGTAGATACGTTTTTTCCAAGTTTGATCTTGATGCAGCGTTGCATCCGAAACTTCAATGACTAGTGGAACATCCACTGGTCCAGGATGGCGGTTTACAAAACTACGTTTTTTACCTTTCACAACCATGACATCTGGTTCAGGTTCACTGTCCTCAGTCGTTATAGGCTGTTGGGACTTGACAAAATAATGCTGGCCAACAATTGACATGAGCTCATCACGAAGTTGATCAGTGGTAAAACTATGAGGAGGGTTGACAGTCATTTTTTCAACCAGATATCCTTCGAGGAGTTCTAGACGGTCATTTTCGGTCAGCAGCCCGGCCTCAATCATCTCGTGGTAACGTTCAACACTGATCCGCCACAAATGGGAAGGTATGAACGTTAGCTCTTGTGCAAGAGGTGTAAGCATTGTCATTTGACCATCCTAACAATTAATAAGTAGATTACAATAAATTGTACCATACTTGAATATAAGGAGAATAAATATGCAAACAGGATTACGCGGTCGTGATTTTATTGGCGACCTTGACTTTTCAAAAGAAGAAATAGAAACAGTATTAGATGTAGCCTGGGATTTGAAGATGAAGCGGGCGATGGGCATTTCGCATGCCTCCTTGCGCGACAAGGTTCTGGCCATGCTTTTCTTCTTCTCCAGCACGCGTACGCGCGGCAGTTTTGAAGCCGGCATGGCTCAATTAGGCGGGCACGCCGCGTTCATTGAGAGCCGCACAACCCAGGTTTCCCACGGCGACACAGAAAAAGAATTGGGTGAGATTTTCGGCCGTTACTTTGACGGTATTGCTATTCGCCACGTCGATTGGGGCATTGGCAACCAATATCTGAATAACGTTGCGTCCGCCTCCCGCGTGCCGGTGCTCAACATGCAGTGCGAGATTTATCACCCGCACCAATGCCTGGCCGACCTGATGACCATTATAGAAAAGAAAGGACGCAATCTACGCCGCAAAAAGATGGTCGTTTCCTGGGCCTATGCCTCCTCCTATCTCAAGCCAATGTCGGTGCCGCAGTCTCTCATCTTACAAATGCCGCGTTTTGGCATGGATGTTGTGCTGGCCCATCCGCCGGAATTTCAACTAATGCCGGAGATTATGGATCAGGCCCAAGAGATGGCTCGGAAATACCACACCGGTTTTGAGGTTGTCCATGATATGCAAGAGGCTTGTCAGGATGCAGATGTTATCTATGCTAAATCTTGGGGCCCGTTATTGACCACTCGTGATCCTCAGGAAGGCAAGCGTATCCAGGATCAATATCAGAATTGGATCGCCAATGATGAATTGATGGCCCTGGGTAAGGATGATGTCATTTACATGCACCCGCTGCCGGCCGATCGTGACATCGAAGTCACGAGCGCTGTTTTGGATGGCCCGTATTCGGTTGTATTTGACGAGGCGGAAAATCGCCTGCACGCGCAAAAAGCGGTCATGGCTCTGACCATGTCCTAACTTATCACATTTGGAGGTTCCCACTATGACAAACGAAAAGAAAACGGCCGTTATCGCAATTGGCGGCAACTCACTCATACCGGACAAACACCACCCAGAAATGGAACACCAATGGGCGGCAGTACGCGAAACGTGTACCCATATTGCCGAAATGGTCGACCAGGGCTGGAATACCATCATCACCCACGGCAATGGCCCTCAGGTCGGCTTCATCTTGCGCCGCGCCGAACTGGCCATGCCGGAAGTTCACCCGATGTCACTGGATATTATTGGCGCCGATACACAGGGTTCTATCGGTTACATGATTCAGCAGGCCATGGACAACGAATTCCACCGGCGCGGTCTTTACCGCCGGGCTATTACCATCGTCACGCAGGTGCTGGTGGATGGCGAAGACCCCGGTTTCCAAAACCCCACCAAGCCAATCGGCGGCTTTATGACTCAGGAAGAAGCGTCTGTTTTTGAAACCATGGGTTGGCAGGTCATTGAAGATTCCGGACGCGGCTACCGCCGCGTGATTGCCAGCCCCAAGCCTCTCGAAATAATCGAGGTGAACGCCATAAAACAGATGGTAGATATCGGTTGGGTTGTCATTGCCGTGGGCGGCGGCGGCATTCCGGTGGTGAGAAACGCATCGGGCGAGCTGCGGGCTGCGCCGCCGGCCGTCATCGACAAAGATCTGGCCAGCGCCTTGATGGCTGTTGAAACCGGCGCAGATTTGTTAGTGATTTCGACCGGCGTGGAAAAGGTCGCACTCAATTTTAATAAGCCTGATGAACAATGGCTGGACAGCATGACTGTGGCTGAAGCGCGGCAATACCTGGCAGAAGGGCATTTTGCACCGGGCAGCATGAAGCCTAAAATTGAGGCAATACTCCTGTATTTGGAAAATGGCGGCAAAGAAGCCTTGATCACCGATCCGCCCAATATTGCACGCGCATTGGCGGGCGAAACGGGGACAAGGATAGTTTTGTAGTTTTGAAGTCTGGTAGTTGCTAGTCTGGTTGTCTAATCGTTGTGGACTACCAGACTACCCGACCACTTGACTATCCGACTAAACGATTATGGATCACGTAAAAAACCTTAAGTGTCTTATTTGCGGCAAGGTGTATGCTCCGGATGAAATTGAGTATGTCTGTCCGGAGCACGGCAATGAGGGCATTGTTGATGTGCAGTATGATTATGAGCTTATCGGCCGGCGCATCAGCCGCGAGTCGTTGGCCGATAATCCCGATCAAACAATCTGGCGTTACAAACCGCTGCTGCCGGTGGCGCCTGATGCGCCGGTACCGCCGCTGACCGTAGGCGGAACGCCGCTGTATAAAGCTGACCGTCTGGCCGCAGGTTTGGGTTTGAAGCATGTGTGGGTAAAGGATGACGGCCGTTTACCGACAGCATCCTTCAAAGACCGCGCCAGCGCCATTGCGGTGGTGAAAGCTCAGGAAAAAGGGGCAGAAATCATCACAACCGCCAGCACCGGCAATGCCGCCGCCGCGCTGAGTGGTCTCTGCGCCAGTGTGGAGCAGCCCAATGTTATTTTTGTGCCGGAATCGGCGCCGCAAGCCAAGATTGCCCAACTGCTGGTCTTTGGCTCAACGGTAATGTTGGTGAAAGGTACCTATGACGACGCCTTCGAGCTGTGCCTGGAAGCGGCGGCTGAGTATGGCTGGTATAACCGCAACACCGCCTACAATCCCTACATGACAGAAGGGAAGAAAACGGCCGTTTACGAAATCTGCGAGCAGCTAAACTGGGATGCCCCCGACGTCATCTTTGTAAGCGTGGGCGACGGCTGCATCATTGGCGGTTTGCACAAAGGGCTAAAAGATTTGTTGGCGTTGGGCTGGATTGACCAGATGCCGCGCATTATCGGCGTACAGGCGCAGGGCAGCGCTTACATGTACGAAGCGTGGCGTGACGGGGAAGATATTCTAACCAAAGCGCCTGTTTCCGGCGTCACCGTCGCCGACAGCATCAGCGCCGGATTGCCGCGGGACAGGATCAAAGCGTTAGCGGCCGTTACCAAAACGAACGGCGCGTACGTGAGCGTCACCGACGACGAGATTTTAGCCGCCATTCCTGCCCTGGCGCGTGCAGCCGGCGTTTTTGCCGAACCGGCCGGCGCGGCAGCCTATGCCGGTCTGGTCAAAGCAGTTGAGCTTGATCTGGTTCATGTCGATGATCGCATAGTCGTCCTCAACACCGGCAATGGTTTGAAGGATGTCAAGAGCGCGATGCAATCGGTGGCGATGGTCGGGCCAACCGCTAACCATATTGAGCCGAATCTGGCGGATTTGAAACGCGTGATGGCCGAGTAAAAATTGCCAATATTGCTGTTTTAATGAATGTAAAACACATCGTTGCTGAATCTATATCCCAAAAGTATGGATAATGCGGACTTTGCCAGACACCGGTTTTTAGGTTAAAGAACTTTTTGTGAATTACCTGGATCGGCGGGATTTCTCGATCGTCCGGCTTCGACATTTTGCATACTTTGAACTTTTACCCTAACTACCTGATTATTGAAGGAAAAACCAATGACAGATTTAATTGATTTAACCATCCACGACGAGGCCAAGCTGGAACGAGCGATCCAGCGCGCCCGCGAACAAAATATTATTATTCCCACTTTCAGACAGATGATTGACCCCAGTCTGACCCCTGACCCCATCAAAGAAAAATTGGGCGGAGTTGGACTTTGGGATTTGAACCCCTTAAACCTGTTCCGTATTACCTGGCACAACGAGCCGGTCGCCAGCGGCGGCGGCTTTGGGGGCGTCAACTACCTCGTATTGCCCCAAGAATTGACCGGCGTCGACGCGCGCATTGTAGTGCTGTTGGGCAAATGGTTTCCCACCGGCGCGCATAAAGTTGGAGCGGCTTTCGGCTGTCTTGTGCCGCGCCTTGTTACCGGCCAGTTTGATCCCTCCACGCAAAAAGCAGTCTGGCCTTCAACCGGCAACTACTGCCGCGGCGGCGCTTATGACTCCAACCTGTTGGCGTGCGAATCCATTGCTATTTTGCCGGAAGGTATGAGTAAAGAGCGCTTTGACTGGCTGGCCCAGGTGGCGGGTGAAACCATAAAAACCCCCGGATCGGAGAGCAACGTTAAGGAAATTTTCGATAAATGCTGGGAACTGCGCGAATCGGGTGAAGACCTGGTCATATTCAATCAGTTTGAAGAGTTTGGCAATTACCTGTGGCATTATGAAGTCACGGGCCGGGCTATGATGGAAGTGCTGGGCCAGGTTATGGAGAGCGGCGACCGATTCAGGGCGACTATTTCCAATACCGGTTCCGGCGGTACGATTGCCTGCGGGGATTACATGAAAGAGCAGTTCCCGCTGAGCAAAATTGTGGCCAGCGAGGCGCTGCAATGCCCCACGCTGCTCAACAATGGCTTTGGCGCTCACCGCATTGAGGGCATTGGCGATAAACATGTGCCCTGGATCCACAATGTCAAGAACACCGACATCGTCACGGCCATCGATGACAATGGGCCGATGGGTTTAATTCGTCTCTTTAACGAGTCGGTCGGCCAGGAATATCTGATCCGCCACGGCGTTGATCACAGGCTGGTAGAAAGCCTGCCACTGTTGGGTATTTCCAGCGTGGCCAATGTACTGGCAGCCATAAAAACAGCCAAGTATTATGAGATGGACGCCAATGATGTGATGATCACGGTGGCGACGGATTCTATGGAGATGTACCAGAGCCGCCTGGAAGAATTGACCGCGGAGGATGGTGAATTTTCTGAGTTAGACGCGGCGGGCGTTTTCCAGCGTTATTTGTTGGGCGAGCGCACGGACAATATGCTTGAGTTAACTTATCAGGATCAGAAACGGATTCATAACCTGAAATATTTTACCTGGGTAGAGCAGCAGGGTAAGAGCTACGAGGAGATTCAGGCGCAGTGGTATGATCCCAACTATTGGACCGGCATTCATGGGCATGTGGATGAGATTGATAGTTTGATTGATGCCTTCAACGCCCGTACGGGGTTGTTGTAGAGGTCAAATCTAAAAGCAGAGGAATGAGTATTTTGGTAAGCAGCCCGCATTGCGGGCTGTTTTTTAATGGAGTGGGTCGATGACGACCGTTTCCGCAATAACCTTAGCAAAACGGTAACAACTTGTTAAACGATTGTTAACATGATGCCGATATAATTCCGCGTGTAAAAGGTTGAGTATTGAAAACTTCTAAATCTCTTCCTCGCTACATCTTCTCTTCTCTGATATTTGAGGCCGGATTCCTCTCCGGCCTCGAATGCTTTCTAGGCGCTAAGACGCCCAACTCAAACGTTAATCAATCAATAAGCCACAGATTGAAACCAGCGATTCGTCCTGCACATCTGCCGGGCATTGATCATAGGCAATTTTTTGGCCGTGCGTTGATCCCAGACAGCGCAGCATCAGGTATGTAGGCGCAAAACCGCAAATGCGGTTGCGATCCTGCACGCCGGCTATTTGGGCGTACCAGTTTCTGGCGTCCCCGCGTACGGCCGTTTCCATCAACACATCATCCTGCACCTTCAGCGCCGCGCGCCGCCCGGCGTCCATGTGGAACTCATCGCCAAAATTGGGGCCGACGTGCGCCAGATCGACGGAAGATACCATTAACACGTTGCGTTGTTGGGCTTCCGATTGCAGGATTTTGATAACGGCCGTTAAGCGTTCATCCTGCGCCGGGTGATGACCATTTTGTAGGAAGTGAAAAAATGAGCCGACCAAAATGGGTACCATAGGCTTGGGAGCAATGCCTGCACGCTGGTAAATATAGTGCAGCCACACGGCTGAAAGCTCAATTGAATGTTCTTCGCGGTGGTGGAGTTCTTCAGCAAAGGCAAATTCGGGGCCAACGACGTTTGCCAGTTTATCAACTAAACGCAGATCAGCAGGCAAAACGCCATACGGCGTGGCATATGGTTGGCGGGTTAGGGTGATGGTTCCAGGTCCGCCGTTGTGGTCGGTGCCAAATATGATCACGAGATCGGCATTGAGAACGGCCGTTTCCGCCCGCCGCCATACTTTTGCATAGACTGGGCCGCCGCGCTGGTAATCGATATGGGGCGAGACAATGCCGCGGCCGCGCCACGGCTGCCAATCAGACAAGTCATCTCCGACAGAAAAATGGTCGAACAACTGTGACAGATCGGTGGGATTGGCCGGGTAGCTTAAATCTGCCAGGGCGGGCGGGCGATGAGGTTGGGCGTGATATGCCGCCAGCAGATCGCGCTGAACCGCACGCGCGCGTGTATTATCCAATAGGCAGGCCGCATCAAGCCGTTCCAGAGTAGAGGCGACGATTTCAAAATCTATTTCGGCGCCGATCTGGCGACAGAAAACACGGTGAATCTCCGCCGGCGTGCGTGTGCCATCTACAAACATGAGCATTTGGGCCAGCGGAGCAGGAAAAATGAGCTGCTGTGAACTGAGTTTCAACGGATCACGCAGCAGCCACATGGGTTGATTTTGATAGGTAACCGGCTGAAAATCAAGTGGCCGCAGGTTAGGGAAAGAATTGTATTTGTTCACTCAACATAGTCCATCAACAACAAAGTTTACCCACAAGCGGGCGTAAAACCAAAGGGGCCTAAAAACGCCTCAAATACAGGCCGCACCGGGCCGCAGTAAAGCAAGCGTCCTTGCTGGTAAGCATCCAAAAAGAACAGCGCAGCCATGCACATAACAACGAGAAGAAAGAGCACACAGCCACAGCCAAAAGCACGCCGGCGCCTGGAGCTGCGGTTGTAGCTTTGCGGTTGGCCCAGGTCTTCCCAGTGGTTATCCTGGGACAGAACGCGTTCAGAAGCGGGAACGCGGATTTCAACAGGATTGTTATAGGATTGGCGTGGCGGAACGGCCGTTTCCACTCTCTCAGCCGCTGGAACATACAATTCATATTCCTGTTCATACACGAATAACAAGATGACGACTTCACCCAGCGCAAGCTCATCCCCATTATGCAGACGGATACGGCCGTTCAGGCGTTTGCCATTGACGTATGTGCCATTGGTGCTGCTCAAATCCTCCAGCGTATACCCTTCCAAATCCCGCGTGATACGCGCATGGCGGCGGGAAACCTCCGGATCGGCGAATACGACGCTGTTCGTTGCTCCGCGTCCCAGCGTCGTATCTATATCAAGTAGATTAAATTCACGGTGGAGTGTCGGGCCTCGTTTTACAAGCAAGCGCGCTGGAGGCGTCTCCATATTTTCTTCCTCTTTAAACTTCCCACAATTGGCCTATTTGACCTAGTGTGGCTCAGTATAAAACAAGACAAATATTTGTCAACGCAGAGCGTAAGAAAACCGCGTGAAAATTCAAGAGCGCACGCGACGGGCATCATGCACCAGATTATGCCAGACAAGCCGCTCGTGCTGCGTATTGTCAAAAGAAAAATAAATGGTGCGGACTTTTTGTAATGGTTTGCTCGCTTTGCCGCGCAGCAAAGTCACTGTATCTTCGTCGAACTCAGGCCCCCATATAGAAAAAAAGCGTACCGACAAAGCAGGCTGCGGCCGCGGCCCATACAAAACACATCCTTCCTGCACTGCTTGCAATGTCGTGGCGTTAAAAAATTGATATAAATAATATCCGGGCGCCTCCTCAACCATGACGACATGATCGCCCAAAGGTACCTGCCAATATTGGGCCGGTTGAAATAAAACGACGGTCTCACGATTTTTCAGGCTAAATTCGCCACTGGCAAATAAAGGCACGCGCTGATCTTTTTTCAACGGCGCCACGTCTCCTTGCGGCAGATTGGGATTTCCATCGGCTACGAAACGAAAATAACCGGCCCGGCGTGCATGCCAGTAAGAATACTGTACCCACAGAAAAAACAAGAGCGTTATAACCAAAGCCGGACGCCCCCAGCTTCCCAACCAGGCCCAAACAGACAAAACAACAGCGCCAAGACGAATCAGGCTGCTGAGCCGTATGCCAAGGATTTTGCGTCTTCTCGTTTCACGCGCCAGCCAGTAAATATAACCTAAATATGTGTAATAAATCCGCTTTATGAAAGACTTGTTTTCCATTAGCCTATTGTATGCAGAAAAAAGCGATTAACACAACCTGAACATTTATGATTCATTGACAACAGTTGTTTGCATTTTGCGGCGTGTTGGGCGAAAAAGGTAGCAGGTATTTTGTATGGATAAACTTGTACAACGCAGCATCTTCGTTATTTTGACCAGCCTGGTTTTGTTTGTGGGCTGCCAGGGTGCGCCGCAAGTGATTGATGAGGTCGCTGATCCGGCTGAGATTGCTGTCACCAAAATGGCAACGGCCGTTCCTCCCACGCCCCCGCCCACTAATTCACCAATGCCTTTACCGACGCAAACGGCCGTTCCCTCAGCCATACCAACAGTATCTCCCACTCCCGCGCCTGAACAAATAGTCGCAGAAGCGCTGCGGCGCAGCGCGCCGCCCGTGCGTGATAATGTGCGTTTGGCGCAGGCTTACAAAGGTTTGCAAACTGTCCCCACGCCTGAAACAGCCGCGGAACAGATTGCGCTCACTTTAGGAGCGCGCGAAAGCTTCAAAATACTGGATGTGGTTCACAATACTATCGACGACATTGAAGCGGAGTTGATGGGCATGGGTGAACACGCCTATTTCTGGTTTGATACCGGGCCTGGCGCAAAACCTCCCGATCCGGCTGCTCTGGAAGTTGCGGTAGAAACATTTGACGCCATTTATGCCCAAACCATCGATATATTTGGGCCGGAAGCCAACCCCGGAATCGATGGTGATGCCCGCCTGCATATTGTCCATGCGTCACCCATTGCGCTTTGCGGCGTCACGGAAGACTCTTTGGATAACTGCGCCACGATTGGATTGGTCAATTCAACTGATTTGCTGCCTGTGGAAGTAGACGGCCGTTCCAACGAACGCGAAATGTTTGTCATGAACCAGCAGGTATTTGGCGGCGATTATTACCTCTCGGTGCTGGCGCATGAATTCCGCCATATGATTGAAGACAACTACGACCCCGCCGATTGGGATTGGGAAAAAGAAGGCTCCGCCACGCTGGCAGCCCAACTCTCGGGCTTTCCAAGCGGCGGCCCGCAGCGCGGCAACCAGTTTTTGCAAAATCCCGACCAGCAGTTAAACAGTTGGTCCCAAGAAAACCGCGCGGCGCATTATGGCCAGGGCTATCTGCTCAACCGGTATCTTTACGACCGCTTCGGCGCATCTTTCTATCGCGCCTTTGCTGTCAGTCCGGCTACGGGCTTGAACGCGATTGACGCGGTGGCTGAGGAACAGGGACTTGACATTTCCGGCGTCCAGGTTTGGCTCGATTGGTTGGCGGCGCTTGCTGTCCATACGAATCCCAAAACGCCAGACCGTTTTCAATTTGAAAATAGTGGGGTCAATACGGCCGCCGCTGTTTCCATAGACGACCTGCCGGTCCATTTTGACACTACCGTCAACCAGTTTGCCGCTGATTATTATTTGCTGCCTGAGCAGCCGGCGACGCTTACTTTTGAGGGCGCGCCGCAAGCGTCTTTGTTAGGCGCGGAGCCTGCTTCGGGCGCTTATTTTTGGTATGCGCAGCGCGCCAACGGCAGCAACCCACGTCTCACGCGGGCGCTGGATTTGCGCGACGTGACTGCGGCCACGCTGCAATATCAGGTGTATGCCGATATTGAGCTGGGGTATGATTTTGCTTATGTTGCGGTTTCGACGGATAACGGCCGTTCCTGGCAGCCACTGGTCGCTGAAAATATGCAAGGTCTGGATCCGGCCCATAATCCTTCCGGCGGCGCGTTGGCGTCGCGCTTTTACAGCGGGCAAAATCCGCAGTGGGTACAGGAAAGCATTGATCTCGGCAGCTATGCCGGGCAAGAAATTCTGCTGCGGTTTGAGTATGTGACCGATCCGATTTTGACTTATGGCGGATTTGCGCTTGACGATATTGCCGTGCCGGAGATTGGTTTTTTTGATGGGGCGGAAGATGAACAGCCGGGTTGGCTGGCTGAAGGTTTTCTGCGGGCAACGGAAGCGCTGCCGCAATCCTGGCATTTACAGCTCATCACTTACGAAGGAGATGTTCCACAGGTAACGCAGCACATACTTGACGGCGCAGAGGGTTTGACATTAACTGTTGCTGGAAGTGCGAAGGGGGGGGGGAACGGCCGTTGCTGATCATCGCCGCCAGCGCTCCCGAAACATTACAAACGGCCACTTATAAACTGACGGTCAATGAATAAAGGTTAGGCAGCCAATCGACTTTCTATTGAAGGAGGTGTTTTATTGATATGAAGATGTCACGGTTAGAATCAGCGATCCGCGTCGTCCTTAAGTTCAATGAGGCTTTCAACCGTCATGATGTCGCAGGTATGATGCCGCTGCGGTTCCGTCTGCGAAAAGCTGTCCTACGTCAAGGGATAGTACGCAAGATTGAGGCGGGAGAGGATGGGAGTCGAACCCACCGCCGCTCGCTCTGCGCGACCGGCCACTGGTTTTGAAGACCAGGGCGCCCACCGGGACACAACCACTCCCAAATTGAAGATACGTATAGTTTACATCATAACACCAACAACATTCAAATCATAAGAACCAGATTGTAAGACTTGCCTTAAGTCGAGGAACCTAGAATAATTGGGCAAAACTCATCCAGAGAGGTGGAGGGGCCGGCCCTTTGAAACCTCGGCAACCAGCAAGGAAGCGCCCGCCAATCAATTAATTGTAATAAGACGCTTCCGCAAAGCAACGTTCGATTCAAATCGCTAAGTTAATTATGAACGTTGCCTAAGGTGCCAATTCCGGCAGACCCAACGGTCTGAAAGATGAGAGGCAAAACTGTCAAAAGTTGACCTCTCTTTACGAGAGGTTTTTTTATGCATAACTGGACATTAGCGTTTTTTATTTTACCATAGGAGACCTGACAGGTTTTGTGATCAATTTACTCACATTCCACTCGAGTTAGAAATCTGACAGGTCTTGAATTTGCCAGATTCCAGTGCATAAGATGTGTAAAAAGTAATCTCAGGAGTTCTCGTATGAATCGATCTAACCTTCTCAAACAGCAGCTTCAAAAACATATCCTCGTATTGGATGGTGCAATGGGCTCGCTCATCCAGACCTACCAGTTGGATGAAGCAGGTTTTCGCGGCGGTCGCCTGGCTGATTTTCCATATGATGTGCGTGGCAATAATGACCTGCTCAACCTGACCCAACCCGAGATCATCCGCGCCATCCATACAGCTTATCTCGAAGCGGGCGCGGACATCATCACAACCAATACCTTCAACGCCAACGCCATCTCGCAAGCTGATTATCACCTTGAGGATTTGGCGTATGAGATAAATCTGGCGGCGGCGCAGCACGCGCGCGCTGCCGTCGACGGGGTTGAAACGGCCGAAAAACCCAGATTTGTAGCCGGTTCTCTGGGACCGCTTAACCGTACGCTGTCACTTTCGCCGGATGTAAACGATCCCGCCTATCGCAATCTTACCTGGTCTGATGCGGTCGCCGCCTACAAAGATGCAGCGCGCGGCTTGATGGATGGCGGCGCCGATATTCTTTTAATCGAGACCATTTTTGATACCTTGAACGCCAAGGCCGCCATTTTTGCTGTTAAAACGTTGTTTGAGGAACGAGGTGAAAAACTGCCTTTGATGGTTTCCGGTACGATTACCGACGCCAGCGGGCGCACCCTGTCCGGCCAGACCATGGAAGCCTTTTATTATTCCATCCGCCATGCCGAGCCGTTGATTGTGGGGTTGAACTGCTCATTAGGGCCGGGCGCGTTACGGCCGTATATCACCACCATCGCCAAATTGGCCGACACCTATGTCAGTATCTACCCCAACGCGGGGTTGCCCAACGAATTTGGCGATTTTGACGAAACGCCTGAAGTCATGACCCCCGTGCTGCGTGATTTTGCAGAAGAAGGGCTGGTTAACCTGGTTGGCGGCTGTTGCGGCACAACGCCCGCGCATATCAGAATGTTTGCAACGGCCGTTGCCGGACTGCCGCCGCGTCAAATCCCGACCCCCGCCAGTCACTGCCGCCTCAGCGGTTTAGAGCCGCTGGTGATTACGCCTGAGTTAAACTTCGTCAATATCGGTGAGCGCACCAACGTCACCGGATCACGCCGTTTTGCACGCCTGATCAAGGAAGAAAATTACGCCGCAGCTCTGACCGTCGCCCGCCAGCAGGTTGAAAACGGCGCACAAATGATCGATATCAACATGGACGAAGGCATGCTTGACGCCGAAGCCGCCATACGCCGCTTCCTGAACCTGATCGCCACCGAGCCGGATATCGCCCGCGTGCCCATTGTAATCGACTCTTCCAAATGGTCGGTCATTGAAGCCGGTTTGCAATGCGTACAGGGTAAAGCCGTTGTCAACTCCATCAGCATGAAAGAAGGCGAGGCTGAATTTATCCGGCAGGCAAAATTGGCGCGCAAATATGGCGCGGCTGTTATCGTGATGGCCTTCGACGAAGCCGGGCAGGCGGACACCATTGAGCGCAAAACTCAAATTTGCCAGCGCGCCTATCACATTTTGACCACAGAAGTCAATTTCCCGGCGGAAGACATCATCTTTGACCCCAATGTATTCGCGATCGCCACCGGCATTGAGGAGCATAACGAATATGGATTGGACTATATTGAAGCCGCGCGCTGGATTAAAAACAATCTTCCTCACGCGCTGGTCAGCGGCGGCGTGAGCAATATCTCCTTCTCGTTCCGGGGCAATAACACCGTGCGAGAAGCAATTCATGCCGCCTTTTTATACCATGCGATTCAAGCCGGCATGGATATGGGCATCGTCAACGCCGGACAGTTGGAAGTATACGCCGAAGTAGAACCAAAACTTCTGGAACTGGTGGAGGATGTGTTGTTTAACCGCCGCCCGGACGCCACAGACCAGCTTGTTGCCTACGCAGAAACGGTCAAAGGTACTCGAAAAACACAAACACAAGACCTGGTCTGGCGCGAAGGCAGCGTTGAGGAACGACTTACCCATGCGCTGGTCAAAGGAATTGGCGAATATGTGGTTGACGATATTGAAGAAGCGCGCAGACATCTTCGTGCACGTTGCATATGATTGAGGGGCCTCTTATGGATGGCATGAATGTGGTCGGCGATCTGTTCGGCGCCGGCAAGATGTTTTTGCCCCAGGTGGTTAAAAGCGCGCGTGTCATGAAAAAGGCTGTTGCCTATCTGGTTCCATTCATGGAAGCTGAAAAGGCGCCGGCGGGGAAATCAGGCCGGCAGGATTTTGATGGCGACGGTAAAGGGGATGTTCATGATATCGGGAAAAATATTGTCGGTGTAGTGCTGGGCTGCAACAATTATGAAGTTATTGACCTGGGCGTGATGGTTCCGGCCGAGAAAACTCTGGAGACCGCCCGCGGGGAACAGGTGGATATTATTGGTTTGAGCGGCTTGATTACGCCCTCGCTGGATGAAATGCGCTGGACGTGGCGGTGAATTGACGCGCGAGGGTTTTAATTTGCCGTTGTTAATTGGCGGGGCGACCACTTCGAAGGTGCATACGGCGCGTTAAAATCGAACCTGAATACAAAGGCGGTCCGGTGGTGCATGTGGTGGACGCCTCTCGCGCCGTGGGCGTGGCGTCCCAACTGCTCGCGCCGACCAGCACGCCGAATTTGTAGCAGGCACACAGGCCGAGTATGAGCGCATCCGTCAGAGCCGCGCCGGAAAAACGGCTAAAAAGCGCCTGCGTCCCCTGGTGGAAGCGCGCGCCAGATCGATTTAAAGCGGATTCGGGGGCGGTATACGCCGCCGGCGCCCCGGTTCACCGGTGTGAGGTTCTTGAAGATGTTGATCTGGCGGAGATACGGGCGGTTATTGATTGGACGCCTTTCTTTACAACCTGGGAACTCGCGGGTAAATTCCCGCGCATTTTGGAAGACCCGGTTGTCGGTAGATCCGCCACGCCAGCTTGTGAGGATTTGCCGCCATGCTCGACTGTATCATCAGGAAAAATGGCTGACAGCCAAAGCGGCTGTTGGCTTCTTTGCGGCCAACAGCCAGGAAGATGACATCATCGTACAAAATGGAAAAGAGACATTGACGACCGTCCACTGCCTGCGCCAGCAAATGGAGAAACCGCCGGGACGGCCGAATTATTCGTTGGCCGATTTTGTAGCGCCGCTGGAAAGCGGCAAACAAGATTATATCGGCATGTTCGCCAGTGACCGCAGGGCTAGGTCTGGATCGGTGAGTAGCCCGTTTTGAAGCCGCCCATGACGATTACAACGCCATTTTGGCGAAAGCCTTGGCTGACCGCCTGGCGGAAGCGCTGGCCGAATATATGCACAAACGCGTGCGCGAGGAGTTTTGGGCCTATTCCGCGCCCCAGCCGTTGGACAGCGATGCGCTTATTCGCGAGGAATATCGCGGTATTCGTCCCGCGCCCGGCTATCCTGCCTGCCGCGATCATACTGAAAAAGGAGAGTTGTTCCGCGTGTTGGATGCACCCCAAAACGCCGGCATCAGCCTGACAGAAAGCTTCGCCATGCTGCCCGCTGCTTCGGTGAGCGGGTACTTATTTTGCGCATCCTGAGGCGGCCTATTTCGAATATCGGCCGTATCGGCCGCCATCAGGTCGAGGAGTACGCGCAGCGTAAAGGCTTAAGTGTGGAAAAGGTGGAGCGCTGGCTGGCGTCAAATTTAGGTTATGAGCGGTCACCCGCAGCAAAATGATCGCCTAAAATAGTGTGTATTGCGTGTTCCTATCATGAAGCGTGTTACGCAAAAGACAAAATGCAATACACCGAATACGTGTAGCTCACAAAATCACAAAGAGAGTAAAAAACCTGGAATAACGCCGTGGATGCAGGCGCAAATTCCAGGTTTACGTGCGGATTATACCTTTTCGAATTTCACGAGACTATCTGTTCCGCATGATAATCCACATAATGATGTTGAGGATAAGACCCGGGCCGCCCATCAAGGTTAACAGCACAAATATTAAGCGTCCAAGACAGGGTCGATATTGAAATACGTTAGCAATGCCAGCGGCTACGACCGGCAATCATGCGATCATCAGAACGTGTTAAGCGTTTTCACTCATTTAACTAATACCTCCAACGTAGATAGGTGTTTATCAATTTATCAGCCAGCCATTTTTAAGCTCCAGGCCGACTTTCTGAAATTCTTTACGCAGCGGTTGTTAGGAAGTTGCAGCAATTCGCTTTACATGCGGACGGGCTTTGTTAAACTGCGGTAACGATAGTAGGAGTTTAATCACTATGTCCGATAAAACGTCCAGGCATCCCATGATTCGTCTACTCCACTATTCTCGCGCCCATCGGCGTGATTTTTATCCTGGCTTCCGTCTTTTCAGTTTCAATCGGGTTACTTCGATCTGGCGCCGCCGGTTTTGATCGGCATGGCGGTAAGGTGGTGGTTTTACAGGAAGATTCTTTCCTGGGTAATCTGGGATTTTTACCGACCCGCTGGTGCAGTTGGGTATTTTCGCCGTGTTGACGGTTGTTGTGTGGGGTTTTGAATCAATTTTTCAATATGCCTACAGCATCGAATGGCGCAACCTGGCGCAGGCGGTGCAGCATGAGCTGCGCCAGGACGCATATGATCACGTGCAGCAGTTGGATATGGCCTATTTTGAAGATCGCAGTACGGGCGGCCTGCTGGCCATTTTGAATGATGACATCAACCAGCTTGAACGCTTTTTGGATGGCGGCGCTAATGAATTATTACAGGTTGCAACTTCAATTATTGTGATTGGTTTGCTCTTTTTTGCGTTGGCGCCTGGCGTGGCGTGGCTGGCAATTATTCCGATGCCACTTTGTCTTTTACGGCTCCGTTCGCTTTCAGCGTAAATTGGCGCCTCTTTATATGATCGTACGCGAACGCGTGAGCTTGCTCAGCGGACAGTTGGCTAACAATATCAGCGGCATTGCGACGATCAAAAGTTTTACATCCGAAAAGTATGAATCTCAGCGTATTGCCGGGTTGAGCGAGGAATATCTCGTGAGCAACCGCAATGCTATCCGGCTTAGCTCTGCGTTTGTGCCCCTGATTCGCATGGTTATTGTGATTGGTTTTCTTGCGATTCTGGTATTTGGCGGGATTATGGCGCTAAACGGCAGCCTGAACGTGGGCGCTTACAGCGTGCTGGTGTTTATGACACAGCGGTTACTCTGGCCGTTGACGCGGCTGGGAGAGACATTGGATATGTACCAGCGCGCGATGGCGTCGACGACGCGCGTTATGGATTTGCTTGACACGCAGCCGCATATTTTGGGCGGTTTAGCAAGCGCTGCCCACGAGCCAGGTAAATGGGGAAGTGATTTTTGATCACGTCGGTTTTGCTTATGGTCCGGCGTTGAAACAGAGTGGGATTGCAGGAAACGGCAGTATTCCCAACCACAATCAACCCGTTATTCATGACCTCTCTATTCATGTGCCGGCCGGCGACACCGTTGCCATAGTGGGCGCAACCGGTTCCGGCAAAAGTACGCTCGTAAAGCTGCTGCTGCGTTTTTACGACATTCAGCAAGGGCAGATTTGCCTGGATGGGCACAATATCGTGGATTTACGTATTGGCGATTTGCGCGGCGCGATTGGCCTGGTCAGCCAGGATGTCTTTTTGTTTCATGGCACCGTCCGCGAGAACATTGCGTATGGCACCTTTGACGCCAAAATGGACGCGATTGTGGCGGCTGCAAAAGTAGCTGAAGCGCATGAATTTATTATGGATTTACCCCATGGGTATGACACAATCGTTGGTGAGCGCGGGCAGAAATTGTCGGGTGGGCAGCGTCAGCGCATTTCTATTGCACGGGCAGTACTCAAGAACCCGCCTGTCCTGGTGCTGGATGAGGCCACTTCGGCTGTGGACAATGAGACCGAAGCGGCGATTCAGCGCTCAATGGAGCGTATTATTGTGGGACGCACGACCATTGTGATTGCCCATCGACTGTCAACCATTCGTAATGCTGACCAGATTTATGTGTTGGAACATGGCGTACTGCGTGAAAACGGCAGTCATGAAGAGCTGGTGGACGCAAATGGCATCTACGCCGGGTTGTGGCGCGTTCAAACAGGCAGGTTAGTGAGTCACAACTAGTTTTTTGATATTCCAGAAAAACCACAGTTGCTCTGTGGCGTGATCTGCTTACTTCCAATCAAAGTATCAATATCTCCTAATCTGCTGCTTGTGGGGCTAAAATTGG
>CAVPAL010000022.1:0-211492 GCA_963701435.1 uncultured Chloroflexia bacterium
CTCTAAATCCCCCTCACGCTCAAAAGAAAAACGAGTACTATCTTCAATAGCTTATCAATCCCTCAATAGCTAAAGGAGATAGACTCATGACAATTTTACGACAACGCATGTTGGAAGACATGCAATTGAATGGCCTGGCTGAGAAAACCCAGGAAGCTTACTTACGAGCCGTGCGCCAATTGGCTGCTTATCACGGCAAGCCCCCTGATCAGATCAACGAAGAGGAATTACGCCAGTACTTTATCTACCTCAAGAACGAGAAAAAAGCTTCGCGCAGTGCCTGTACCATCGCCATCTGTGGCATCAAGTTCTTCTATGAAAAAACGCTGCAGCGAGAATGGGTGACGTTCGACCTTGTGCGACCACCAAAAAGCCAAAAGCTGCCCGTAGTTTTAAGCCGTGAGGAAGTGCAACAGGTGTTGGGCAAACTACATCGCTTTCACTACCGCGTTTGCCTGACGACCATTTACAGTTGCGGCTTGCGTTTGGGGGAAGGTGTCCAGTTGCAGATAGTGGATATTGACAGTGGACGTCTGTTGCTGCATGTACGCCAAGGCAAAGGAGCCAAAGATCGTTATGTACCCCTGCCTACGACCACCCTGACCCTCTTACGCCAGCAATGGCGGAGACATCACCACTCACAGTGGCTCTTTCCTTCGCGCCAACAAGCGACGGCTACGCAGGCGATGGATGTTGGCGGTGTACAGCGGGCCTTCAAAGCCGCATTGGCCGATAGCGGCATACAAAAACACGCCACTGTGCATACTTTGCGTCATTCTTATGCGACCCATTTGCTGGAAGAAGGCGTCAATTTGCGCGTTATCCAAAGCTACCTGGGGCACCGCTCTCCTCAAACGACAGCCATTTACACCCATTTGACCCGCAATGCCCAATCCAGGGCCATTGCTGTCATTGAGCAATTAATGGCTGACCTGTCGCCAGAATTGGAGCCAGCGCCATGGTAGAACTGGCTCATATTTTGCGTCAGTATGGCGCGGCTTATCAACAAACGTATCAAGACCAACTACTTCCCAGCCATCGCCGGGCGCTGGATGATATTATCAACTGCCGCACGGAACTGCTTGGCGGACATCTCTATACTTGCCAGGATTGTCACACGACCCAATACAGTTATCATTCCTGCCAGAACCGTCACTGTCCCAAGTGTCAACATCTGGCCGGTCAGGAATGGCTGCTGCACCAGCAGGAACTGCTTTTGCCTGTCCCCTACTTTTTGCTCACCTTTACGCTGCCTGCTGAACTGCGACCGCTTGCTCGGAGCAATCAAAAGCTCATCTACAATCTGCTCTTCCGTGTTGCGGCAGCGGCTACACAGCAGTTGGCTCAGGATCCGCGTTTTGTTGGCGCTCAGATTGGCATGATCGGTGTCCTACATACTTGGGGACGCAATCTGGCTTATCATCCGCATGTTCATTTCCTGGTTCCAGGGGGCGGGATGGATGAAAACGGCCGGTGGCGGTCGACTCGTCACAATTTCCTGGTTCCGGTACGGGCTTTGTCTGTTTTGTTTCGCGCTAAATTCCGCGATGCGCTCAAGCGGACGCCGCTCTTTGACCAGGTTACGACGTCGGTTTGGCAACAATCTTGGGTGGTTCATTGTAAGCCAGTAGGGGATGGTCGGACAGCTTTACGTTATCTGGCTCCCTACATTTTCCGCGTCGCCATCTCCAACCGGCGTATCCTCAAGCTTGCCAATGGCAAGGTTACTTTTCGCTATTTTGCTTCTGAAACCGGTAAGCCACGCACCTGCACGGTGTCGGCATCTGAGTTTATTCGCCGATTCTTGCAGCATGTGTTGCCCAAAGGCTTTGTCAAAGTACGCTATTATGGCTTTTTTTCCCCTGGTCTGCGCTCCCGGTTACAATTGATTCGACAACAGTTGTCGCCTCGTCTGTCAGTGCCGGTCTTGGTTCCGGAAATGGACTGGTCACCACCGCCGACACATTCTGTCTGTTGTCCCAACTGTGGTCTGCCAATGAACCATCGTCGGCGTATCTGGCCTCGTAGTCGTTGGCCACCTTGAGCTTGATGCACTTTCTTTTGTATTCAGCCGACCGATTGGTCGGTATTTCAATCTGTCTGGTAGTTGCACGTTCGCACCTGCCGGTATCTGTTTTTGTTTGATTTCGTGCATTTGGTTGACAGTGATGCTTTTTCTATTGACATGCTTTTTGGCTTGCGGTTATACTGTGCCTGAAATTGGGTCGCATTTTGGGGTTAAGCCAGTCTGGAGCATACCTTAATCCTCAAAAACTTGTACTGAGCCAAGCCGCAGTTACAAGACCCGCTCTTCCCGGCTTAGTTCAACAACGTTTATGCGGCGGCTGAAGGGCTGGTTTTTGATCGTTGTGTTTGACGCGCCGCATGAAACGCTTATTTCGTTAGGAGTAGAAGCTTTGTCGTTCGCTGCTTCTCATATTGTTCCCCATCATCCCGCTACCCCACTGGTTAAAAAGTTGTTGTATAAGGAGCTGGTTACGGCCGTTTCTGCGGTCGCTAACCTACGCTATTTAAGGAGGTAAACCCAATGTCTAACAGAAAATGGATGCTTATTACGCTGTTGCTGATTTTGTTGTGTTTTGTTTTAGTACCTTCGAGCCACGCCATTGAGATACTCGATAAGGAAACAGTTGTCATTGAAGCCGGGGAAGTAATCGAAGACGATTTAATGGTCTTTGCCAACAAATTTGTTATGGACGGCACCATCAAAGGTGATCTCATACTTTTTGCCACGACGGCCGACATCAACGGTCTGGTTGAAGGCGATTTTATGGGCGCCGCCCAGGAACTGACGCTTAACGGCGTCGTCCAGGATGACGTGCGTGTGGGCGCTACGCTTATCACGCTGGGAGAGTCCGCCCGCATTGGCGATGACCTCATGGCTGGCGCTTACAGTCTGGAAAGTCTAGCCGGCAGTTTGGTGGAAGGCGATATGTTCTTGGGCGTTGGACAATCCCGCCTGGCAGGAGATATGGCCAAAAACCTCTGGCTGTCGGGTGGTGGTCTGGAACTGGTGGGCACGGTGGCCGGTGATGTACAGGCCGAGGTAGGCTCGGCTGCAGACGCTCCCGTCTTTTCGCCTTTTGCATTCATGCCCGGTGCGCCCAAAGTGCCATCATTCCCCTGGGGTCTCACCATCGGCGACCAAGCACAAATCGGCGGTGACTTTACGTATACCGCGCCCACTGCAGCAGATATTCCTGCCAACCTGGTCGCCGGAAACGTTGCTTTTGATCAGGTCATCCCCGAAACACCACAGGCCGCGGAAAAGGTTGTGACTCCTGCACAACAGGCTCTGAACTGGCTCGCAAATATAGTGCGTCAACTGGTAACGCTGTTTATTATCGGCGCCTTGATGGTCTGGCTGGCGCCCCGCTGGACGGACAAAGTGGCCGCTTTTGTGCAGGAGAAGCCCCTGCCCAGTTTAGGCTGGGGACTACTGGCCGTTGGCGCCTTCTTTGTTGCTGTTATGTTGATCCTGTTTGTGATGGTGCTGCTGGCCCTGGCCCTCGGCGCATTGACGTTTGATGGTCTGGCCAGCACCGTGATAACTTCAGGTCTGTTTATTATATTTGGCCTGGGTTTGTTATTTGCCTTTACGGTAGCCTTCTTTGCCAAAATTATTGTTGGCGTAGCCACCGGTCGCTTCATTTTCAACCGTTTTAAAAGCAAGTTGGCTGAAAATGGCTATTGGTCGATGGCCTTGGGAGTTTTTCTCATCGTCATTCTCGCAGCCATCCCCTACCTTGGCCCGCTTGTGAGCCTGATTGTCACCCTGCTTGGCTTTGGCGCGTTCTGGCAGGAAGGGCTCAAAGGTTGGCGGCAGCGTCTTACCTGGCGGACAGATGAATCCATGCCGGAGATGAAGGTGAAACCAGCGTAAACAAATAACACATTTCGCTCACTTTTAGGTAAACCGCAAAAAGCCTTTTGAAAAAATGTCTCGCCAATTCGCGGTTTCCTCAGGGCCGTTATCAATTGAATGATTGCCATTGATAGCGGCCTTTTTTGATCTCGTCTAGTGGGCTGGCAGCCCATTAAACCCAGTTGGCCCTGTCTGATTCCCGGCTGCTTTGCTCCGGACATGATCCGGCCGTTATCCCGACCTGAGAAGTGATGTCATTTTTCCAAAATTAAGGTAAAAAAGACGCCATGCGCCGCGCCCTGATTTTGACAACTACCTTGATGGCTCTTTTCCTGTGGTTCCAATCCGGAGTCAACGCGCAGGAAAAAAGCGTTATCCGCCAGCATTATGTCAAACCGGGTGATACCTGGCTGGCGCTCAGTATGCGTTATGAAATTCCGCTCGAAAAACTCCAGGCAAATTACGGCCACATCAACCAACAAATGCAGCCGCCCATTGGCGCAATAATCACCTTGCCGGACGATCCAGTCAAAAAAAATCGAGGCCAGTTGGTACGGCCGTTTGCCGGCGGTCTGCTCTCAACATCAGCAATCCACAACCTCTCCCCCTGGCAGTTGGCGCTGTCCCAGAAACTGGACCATCCCTACCGCCCCCTGCTCTATGATCCATTGTGGCTGCCGGGACGTTCGGAATTATTAAGCGAGTTTCCAATTGAGGTTGCCTGGTTAGAGGTTTCGGCCGTACCGGCTCGACCAGGAGAAACGCTGGCAGTGCGCGGCGCCTCAACTGCAGGAAACGAAATACAAATCCAATTAAATCAGCTTGATTGGTTTGCTGCAGTTCAGCAAAACCGCTTTGCTGCCCTGGGCGGAACAGGCGCTTTTTTTGACGACAGCCTGGCTGAACTGTTGATCCAACCAGCCGGAGCGCCCGCCTGGTCGCAGCCGTGGTTGTTTGTACCGGGTGAATGGACGTATGAGCAGTTCACCTACAGCGGCGCCGCCGCCAGCATCACAAACGAGGACATTTTAGCAGAAAGGGCGCGCCTCAAGGAGGTTTGGACGCATAGCGCCCCACAGCCGTTATGGGAAACGCCTTTCCAACTGCCAATTGACAACTTCGTTGAAATAACTTCCCTATACGGCGCGCGCCGTTCTGTTGATGATGGACCCTACGATCGGTATCATGAGGGGGTCGATTTTAGCGCCTTTGGCGGTACGCCGGTATTTGCGCCGGCGTCCGGCCAGGTTGCCCTGGCCGAAAATTTAGCCGTACGCGGCGGCGCGGTGATTATTGATCATGGCCTTGGCATTCACACAGGTTTTTATCATCTTTCAAAAATTCTGGTCGAACCCGGCCAGATGGTGCTGGCCGGCGAGCAGGTTGGGGCTGTGGGCACAACGGGGCTGTCAACCGGCAACCATTTGCATTGGGACTTCCTGGCCGGCGCGACATGGGTAAACGGCCGTGCCTGGCTGGACGCCAACCTCGCCTGCTGGCTGCTCAAAGGGCTAGGCCAAACCTGTTCAACCCCTGAGCGTCCCAATATCCTCTCATAGAAAAACTGTTTTCCCCTTGACATTTTCGCGCAAATGTTCTATATTTCCATCTATGCGAAATTGACTATGCGATAAAGGAAAAGCCCATGAGCAATGACTCCCAAAACAATCCGCAGCGTGATTTATTCCCCACCGATGTTTTACCGCCTGATACAACAAAACCAACGCCCCCATTCTCGCCGGACACATCCCTGCAAGCCTCGCTTGGCGTATTTGAAACCCACATGCGTGATGAAGGTTTTTCAATTAATACGATAAAAGCGTTTGCAAGTGATGTGCGCCTGCTGGGAAAATACCTGGGGCCAGGCCAGCCAGTAGGTGAAATCGGCACCAAAAACCTGAATGACTTCCTGGATTGGCTGCTCAATGAACGCGGCGTCCCGTGCAGTCCCAAATCATATGCCCGGCGCGTGACAACGCTCAAGGTGTTTTTCGGCTGGCTGCACGAGTCGGGCGTACTGAGTACAGATCCCTCTGCCGCCGTCATCCAGCGCACCGTGACCAGTCCTTTACCAACACTGCCCACACCAGATCAGATTGAACAATCACTGCAAGCGACACAAGCCTTACGCAGTGGCGCAGATGGCAAAAAGCCGGATGCGCGGCCTCACCTGCTGCTGACCCTACTCATACAAGCCGGCGTTAAAAAAGGAGAGGCGATGAATATTGTGCCCAACCATATTGATCGCACAGATTCGGAAAAGCCAGTTTTATTTGTGCGCTATGCCAACCCAAATTTACGCTACAAAGAACGCAAGCTGCTACTGGAAGCGGATTGGTTGCTGGTATTGGATGAATATCTGGCGCAATATACCCCGCCAGACACCTTATTTACCTGTACAGCGCGTAACCTGGAGTATATCTTGCGCGATGTTGGTGATGCGGCCGGGCTGGAAGCAGGATTGCTCTCGTTCGAAAATTTGCGCTGGTTTTCTGCGCTCATCGATTGGAATGCGGGCGTTGAAAAGGATGACATTCGTCAGAAATTAGGCCTATCCAAAGTAACGTGGCGCGAAACAAAATCGAAGCTGGAAAAGTTGGCCCAAAAGCAGGCCGAACAGACGGCCTAGTATTCTGCTTGGAAATCAGGCAGCGCGCAGCTTAAATGGCAGCATATTTGACAGACCACAAGTTGAATGATCTGATTGGGCTGATACGGCAACGTTATCCCGCTTGGGATGGGTTCAGCTATCCTGCTTTTGTCGCCGATGAGATCACGCCCAAACAAAAAACAATCGCCAAAGCGGTTACGCAGTTCGACCAGAAAACAATCGAAAGATTGATTAGCCAGGGTGAATTCCCAACGATTATTGAAAGTCTGAACAAGCTGGCTAATGACAACAACCTTTTATGGCGGCGCGCGCCTTCGCAGGGAGACACGGCCGTTCTCCTGCATCCAAATCTCGATCCGCCTGTTTTTTGCACCCAAATTCGCAATTTACTTTTCGGCGACCAGCTGTCTCCAGAGCGGCTGGCTGCTTTCAGCACTTATTTGACGGCCAATGGGTTACCTAATAAGTGGCCTTTTCCAACCTATTTTTTATTTATTTACCATCCTGAAAGCGAAATGTTTGTCAAACCGCGCACAGTTAACTGGTTTTTACAGTTTATGGGCGCAGCGAAAACGGCCGTTTCCAACCCGCCCTCCGCATCTGCCTACACGGCCATTTTGGAAAATGCAAACGCCCTAAAAAATCAGCTGCTGCCTTACGGCGTTGGCAACATGGTGGATGTACAAAGTTTTATTTGGGTCGCTTCGCAAGAAAGCAAAGCGCGCACCGGGGGTCTGGACAACAAAGGACAGATCGCGCTCGATGTGCCCCCGACGGAACCAATAACAGCGCAGCCAGCGTTCAATATCGCAGAAACGGCCGTAACGCTCAAAGAACCAGACAACCAGGCTGACTGGGCAACAAACCCGCCTACGCCGGCATACAGCCTGTCACAATTCAGTACAGAGAGCGGATACCCCTTGAAAACATTACAAAAGTGGGCAAAAGCGCTCGATCGCAAAAAACAGGTTATTTTTTATGGGCCGCCAGGAACAGGAAAAACATATGCTGCCCAAAAATTGGCGCAGCGCTTTTCGGGCGGTTCCGATGGTTTTTGGGAATTGGTGCAGTTTCACCCGGCGTATGCTTATGAAGATTTTATGCAGGGCATACGGCCGTTAACCCAACCGGACGGCGTCCTGCATTACCAGCTTGCGCCTGGCCGTTTCAAACAGTTTTGCGAGCGTGCAAGCCGGCACGAAGGTATTTGTGTCTTTGTCATTGACGAAATTAACCGCGCCAACATCGCCTCTGTATTTGGGGAGTTGATGTATTTACTGGAATACCGTGATGAACGTATTAAACTGGCAGGCGGCGGCAGCTTTCATATTCCCCACAATGTACGCTTGATCGGCGCCATGAATACCGCCGATCGTTCAATTGCGCTGGTTGACCATGCGCTGCGCCGCCGCTTCGCTTTTATTCACCTTGAGCCGGACATGGCCATCTTAAGGCGCTTTCATCAAAAAGCCGGCTATGACGTGAAGCCGCTCATCGCTCTAATTGAACGCCTGAACAATCAAATCAACGACCCCCACTACGCCGTTGGCCACAGCTTTTTCTTACAAACAAATCTGCCAGATCACCTTGAGGCAATCTGGCAGATGGAAATTGAACCTTATTTAGAAGAGTATTTCTTCGACCAGCCGGATCGGGTAACAGAATGGCGCTGGACGGCCGTTCAGGAATTGCTGGCGTAATATCCTTTTTGTACGCGCCTGCGTCGCAAAACCAGAACGCTAAAAGTCATCAAACCTAACAGGCAAACTGCCCAAACCGGCACAGCCGAATTGTCAGTCGCATTTTTCGTTTCATGCTGCAAGCTCCATAAGGTAAACCACAGATTTTCAAATTACACCAATCTTCAAATACTTTCTGCGGTTTACCTGATGCCAATACAAAACTCTGCGCGAGTTATTACGTATTGAGTATAGCTGAAACGGCCGTTTTTTCGGTTCGGGTTTGGTTATAAATTAGTTTAGATTTGGTTAAAAACGGCTGGCGAATCATTCTTGTCGGCTTTCAATAAATAGATGCGCAACATGGAGGTGTCACGTGAACCGCAGTCAAATTCTTCTAGGTGTTTTTATCGTTCTGCTGGGAATCCTGCTCTTAATCGGCAATCTACTCAATATCAACGTCTGGGCGTTATTTTTTCCGCTGGCATTGATTGGCGCCGGCTTGTGGATCATTTTACGTCCGCGTATGGTCGCTGCGGACACGGCCGTTACCCAAAAATTTATCGGCGATATCGACCGGTTTGGGGAGTGGGAAGTTGGTAATGAAGATTTCACCCTCTTTATCGGCGACATCAACCTGAATATGGACAAAGCATTCATACCCAAAGGAGACACACACCTGCGCTTTTCAGGATTTGTCGGAGATATTAAGCTGACGATTCCAAAAGAAGTAGCCGTTTCGATTGAATCATCTGCTTTTGTGAGCGATATTAACCTTTTGGGAACCAAAAAGGAGAGTTTCCTTTCCAATATCAATATTCAGAGCGATAATTACGAATTGGCGGAGCGTTGTATCCACATACACGCCTCGGGTTTTGTCAACGCAATCAAAGTGAGATAAACATTCTTATGAGACGTCCTCAATTAATTTTTGGCATCATCGGCGTGGCCGCAACGGCCGTTATCTTCCTGATTCTTTCCTTCACAACAACGTGGCACTGGTTAATTGCCTGGATGGTTTCCGCCAGCATTATCGCGTTTATTTTTTACGGAGCAGACAAGGCTATGTCGAAAACGGGCCGCCTGCGCATTCCAGAAAACGTGCTGCATATTATGTCGCTCATTGGCGGCTTCCTAGGCGCGCTGCTGGGCATGCTGGTCTTCCGTCATAAAACAAATTATCGCGCCCACCCGCTCTTTTTACCGGTGATCCTGATCAGTGCAATTTTGTACGCCGGATTGATATTCCTTCTATTCTTCCGGTCTGCATAACTGGAGTCTGGCGAATTTAGACCTGTCAGGTTGCCATCTCAAACCTGACAGATTTTGTCTGGTAAAATAAAAAACGCCAGTGCCCAGTACATAAATCTATGACAAAATATTTCCTCACCATCGCCGGCAACATTGGCGTGGGAAAATCGACGCTCGTCAACCTCTTGGCCGAACGTGCAGGCTGGGACCCGGTTTTTGAGGCCGTTGATGAAAACCCATACCTCTCTGATTTTTATGCCAACATGCGCCGCTGGAGCTTCCAATCACAGGTGTTTTTTCTGTCACGCCGCTTGCAGCAGCATCACGCCGTTGTGCAGCAAAACAACTCCGTCATTCAGGATCGCAGCGTCTATGAAGATGCCGAAATCTTTGCGCGCAACCTGTTTTTGCAGGGTGACATGAGCGCGCGCGATTGGCAATGTTATCTTGACCTTTACCAAACGCTTTCACAGCTTCTGCCGCCGCCAGACCTGGTCGTGTATCTACAAGCTTCGGTCCCTACCCTGCGCCGCCGCATCCAACAGCGTGGTCGTGGTTTCGAGCAAAACATTGCCGATGCCTATCTTGAACGGCTCAACCAGCTTTATGAGGATTGGATTGCCAATTTCACGCTCAGCCCCGTGGTGATCATCGATACCAACAATCTGGATTATGTTCAGCACGACGCACACCTTGAAAAAATCTGGCGCCACATTGATGACCGTCTGCAAGGCAAAGAAATCCTCGCGCTCGATTAGTACTACAACGAGACTTCGCTCTTAAATGAGGAGGAAGGCATTCTCAAATGCCGGTTCTTCACCTCAACTGGCCGCATCTAAGGGTACTCACTCCTCATGATTAGTCAGCAAGGCCTACTTTATATCAATTTCCCGTTGTAGTATTAAACGCTTACGCGCCTAACCCATAACGTGAATGACTTTTGGTTATAAAAATCATGACAATAGGCACAAGACAAACGCAAAAATATGATTATAATGCGTTTATGTTTTGCCTGAGATTTTCTTCGGGCAGTTAGTGATAATTTCTTTAGCACAAGGAGAAAGTGATGAGCGTATATAAGGTAATCGAATTAGTAGGAACCAGCGAAAATTCCTGGGAAGAAGCCACCAAAAATGCAATCAAAATGGCCAAAAAGTCACTGCGAGACCTGCGGGTGGCGGAGGTAACCAAACTTGACGTACGTATGGATGATGGTGAAATCGTCGAATACCGCACACGCGTCCTTGTTTCATTTAAGTATGAAGATTAGTCCAATTATTGCGAGGTCAAGATAAACCGCGCATATTTTTAAGACCACAGCCTGACCTAAAACGTCAGGCTGTGTTTTTTTGCAGCCAGAACTGCGTGAATTCAAAAAGCCCAAACATCAATACGGCCGTTACCACTAAAAAAGGCGCAATCACTTCGATACTTGAACGCTCTGCCAGCACGCCTGCAAAAGCAGGCGCCAGCGCAATCCCAATGCTGGTAGCCGCCATCTGGTAACCAATCGTGTGCCCGGCAAACGGCCGTCCAACCCGATTCGGCGTTTGCGACATCAACGTTGGGAAAATCGGACCCAGCGCAAACCCCAGCACCACCATACTAATCGCATTCAAGATTGCAGCCTGGCTCCAAATGCCCAGCGTCGCCACAATAGCCCCCAGCATGCACAAACGCAGCAACTGCGTAACGCCCAATCGATCTACAACCGCTCCTAACACAATCCGTCCCAAGGTTAGGCCGCCCCAAAACAAACTGAGCCACGTTCCGGCCAGCGCCAGGGAAATACCGCGCCCTTCGGTAAAGAGCGTAAACGTCCATTGACCCGCCGTACCTTCCAAACCTGTATACACAAAAAAGAGCAGTATGCTAAGCCACACAATCACGCGCTTCAGCGTCGATACAACCGACGCTTGTGGCGTTGATGAGACAGTTTCGCCGCCGTCAGACTCCTGCCAGGCCGGTAATGTCAGGGCCACAAACAAAGCCACAACAAGAAAAAGACCGCCCAACACCCCATAACCTAAGCGCCAACTGTAGCCTAATCCCAAAATAGCAGTCATCAGAAGTGGACCAATGGTAGCCCCCACTCCAAAACTGGCGTGCAGCCAATTCATCGTGCGCACGCTTTGATTATAGGCGGAATAATAATTTAAACCGGCGTCAACTGCCCCGACGCCCCAGCCGGTTATAAAGCTGCAAGCGACCAAAACGCTCCAGGATGGCGCCAGCGCATACCCTAAAAACCCAACGCCACCCAGAATAAAACTTGAAAGCAGCAGCCTGCCGGTCCCCATCCAGCCAATCAACCGGCCCAATAAAATACTCACCGACAAAAATCCGGCCGTCGATACGACTAACTGGATTCCCAATGCATCCAGCGACAAATTAAAAGTGTTCCGAATGAACGGCCAGGCCACGCCCATTAAGCTGGCAGAAAGGCCAATTAAAATAAAACCGGCAAACGAAAGGCTTAATGTGAAGCGAGCGTGACGTGAAACTATTCGCATTCGATTCTCCATGTCATTTGAACAAAGTCAGGTATTGTATCATCTCCCGCAAACCCGCCGAATCCAACGCCCATAACCCTACCAGGTTAGCAGCAATCGTGATAAAACAGGTTCAATAGACAAAAGAGGAATCACTATGAATACAAGGGAATTAGGAACAAGCGGCTTAAAAGTAACGCCGATCGGATTGGGCCTGGCGGCGCTGGGGCGTCCTGGCTACATTAACCTGGGGCACGCTCAAGATTTGAATGCCAATTATGACGTGAATGCCATGGAAAAACTTGCCCACCGCGTTTTGGATGCAGCCTGGGCAGCCGGGATACGCTATTTCGATGCTGCGCGTTCATACGGCCGTTCCGAGCAATTTCTGGGTTCATGGCTGGCAGCGCGTCAATTTGAGCCCCTGGCAGTCAGCGTTGGTTCAAAATGGGGCTACACCTACACCGCCGGCTGGCAGGTAGAAGCTGAAAAACATGAAATCAAGGAACATTCCTTACTGGTTCTAAATCGCCAGATTGAAGAAAGTCGCGTGTTGTTGGGCAGCTACCTCAATCTGTACCAGATTCACTCCGCCACGTTAGACAGCGGGGTACTTGAAAATACGGCCGTTTTAAGCCGGCTGGCGCAACTGCGCAACCAGGGTTTGCGCATCGGGCTGTCGCTGAGCGGAACAAAACAGGCCGAGACGCTGCAAAAGGCAATGGAAATTCGTTTTGACGGGGAACTTTTGTTTGCAAGCGTGCAGGCTACCTGGAACATTCTGGCGCAAGAGGCCGGCTCTGCTTTGCGTGAGGCCAACAACATGGGCATGGGCGTCATCGTGAAAGAGGCTCTGGCAAACGGCCGTTTAACTTCTCGTAATACCGATCCCCGTTTCCAAAAGCAAAACAATACGCTGGAAGAAATTGCCGCCGCCAAAAACACAACGGTTGATGCGCTTGCGCTGGCATTTGTTTTAGCGCAGCCGTGGGTCAGCGTTGTGCTCAGCGGCGCCGCCCGGGTCGAGCATCTGGAATCTAACGTGCAGGCAGTCAATGTTGAGCTGGATCGGAAAACGGGCGTTCAATTACAAGCTCTGGCCGAATCACCAGACCAATATTGGGCGTTTCGCAGCCAATTAGCGTGGAATTAAAAACGTCTTTTGGTTGTAACTATCAACTGAATAGTTATTTGGGGTTTACAATTCCGCGTTTTTGACTTCTGGCTCGGCTTCGGGTTGTTCCTCTTCAGGCGCTGTGGGCTGGCCATCCACAGGTGGAGCGGCGGTCTGGGGGCGGCGTTCAAGGACCTGGTCAAATTCCTGACGGCGGTCATCCCGTTTAACATCCGGCATTGTCGCGCGCTCAATCGATTTTGCGCTCGATAATTGTTCCGGCGTGATCTCGGCATCGGTCAGGTCGGAACCGCTCAAATCAGCGCCGCGCAAATTCGCATCTTTCAGATTCACCCAGCGCAAATTTGCCATACGCAGGTCGGCGCCGCCCAAATCGGCCCCGCCTAAAATAGCGCCGCGGAAAACAGCGCCGCGTGAGTTGGCGCCGCTCAAGTTCACACTGCGTAAATCAGCGCCGCTCAAACCGGTATCCTCCAGCGTCGCGCGGCTTAAGTTGGCGTTGCGCAAGTTTGCCAGACTCAAATTTGCCCGGCTTAAATCCGCCTCTTTTAATGTCGCACTCGTCAAATCAGCGCGTCCCAAAATCGCGTCACGCAGGCTGGCTCCGCTGAAATTCGTTGACTGCATTTTTGCGCCGCGCATATTAGCCAGGCTCATATTCGCGTCACGGGCATCCGCTCCGGTCAGGTCAATTTCATTCATGACTGCGCCGTTAAAATGCGCCCCTTTCAGTGTGGCCCCATTCAAACGGGCGCGGCTGAGTTTGGTCCCTTCCAAATGTGCGCGGCTTAAATTTGCTTCTTCCAAATCGACCTGACTCAAATTTGCCAGGTTGAGGTTGGTATTCTCCAGAATCGCATTGCGCATAATAGCGCCGCCCAACTTGGCGCCTTGCAAATTAGCGCCGCTCAAATTCGCCTGCGTTAAATCTGCATGGCTCAGGTTTGCTTCCTGGAAATCTGCGCCACGCAGATCAGCGCCGCGTAAATCGGCGCGCGTTAAAATAGCCCTCTTAAAATCGGCTTCGACG
Source organism: uncultured Chloroflexia bacterium (assembly GCA_963701435.1). Classification (GTDB taxonomy): domain Bacteria; phylum Chloroflexota; class Anaerolineae; order Promineifilales; family Promineifilaceae; genus JAACFF01. Next base: position 14,085 of record CAVPAL010000022.1, read on the forward strand.
CAAACCGCCTTACTCAAATTCGCCCCGCGTAAATAAGCATCTTGCAGTCGCGCCATGCTCAAGTTTGCTTGATGCAGGTGCGCGCTGCGTAAATCGGTTGCGCTAAAGTCGGCGTGCTGTAAATTGGCAAGCTCTAAATCTGCTCCCTGTAGGTTGGCGTCTGTCAGATATGAATCATGCAGATCGGCCATCATTAAATCGAGCCGGTGAAGATCCATAATTGGACGCTGTGCCTTCAAAAGACCGGATTCATACAAAAAGCGTACAACATCCCCTTTACGCACATCATCCAGGCTGCGCAGCACAGCCGAAGTAAATGCGCGCGCAACAATGCGAACTTCCTGATCCTCTTCCGATTCCAACAATCCCTTTTCGAAAATGAGATTCGTTATTTGTAATGTATAGGTTTCAAGCACATTTTGGGAGCGTTGTTCAGTGAGGTTTTCTTTTTCGGCGGCGCGACTGGATGTAACCCACCACCAGATTCCTATCCCAATTGTTCCTGGCAACAAGAGCAAGCCCAGCCAATCCCACAAGGTTTTGCCGTATGGACTGCCCGGTTCGGTGGGCTGTAAACCGCTCCAGGCAGGCGCGGAGGCGGGCCAGATGGTCCAAAAAGAGAGCAATCCCAGAAATAGAAGCCCTATTACAATCAAAACTGAAAGGAGTTTGTGCCGTTTGAAAAACGCCTGAACGCCCGCACCAAATTGTTTTGCCTGCTCTTGCATACTGCCCTCTTAATACCCGAAATTGGAATGCTCCGGATTACTGCCGGTCACCAGACCACTTTGTACCAGAAAATGCAAACAGTGAAATTGTATCACACCGCTGTCGAGATGTTAGCATAGACGTCGTGAATTCTCACGCCTTCACCTTCCGGGAGCCTTATCAAAACGACATCCATCAGACTATGCCAGGTTCCGGGAAGTTCATAATCATATAAAAACGGCCGTTTTCACCCTTTACCTCACCATCCAACAGCGCGCCCTGATCAATAAGCTGCTTCAAGGTTTTATCAATTTGGGCCGGCTTCCATTGAAACAATTTGCGCACATCCGCTTTTTGTGCAGCGCCCATCGCGGCAAAATACAGCCTCAGCAGGTGTTCCTGGGCTGCGCCGCGAGAAATCGTGCGCGCCTGCTGCGGTAAATCGGGATAATAACGGTGAACCAACTCATAAATAAAACTGTAACGCCACGCGCCTGCTTCTGCAACCCCAACCGGCAAAATCTTAAAATCCCGCTGGAGCTGCGTCAGAGCGCGATCGAAAGCGCTTTTGGCCGCTTTACTGGTCATGCCGGCCGCGCGGCGCAGCCGCACGGTGTTCAAAGCCCCTTCCCGCAAAAGCGTTTCGTACAGTAGTTTGGCTTCCCGCGTCAGGAGGCCATCTTCATAAAGCTGCAAGTAATCATTTTCCGGATCGCCATAATTTTCGCTGAGGGCATAAAAATAAGGCGCCGTTTCCAGGCTGATCATCGTCGCTTTACCACGCAGAATTTTGGCGTAATACCATTGGCGCTTATCCAGCATGCCGTCTTTCCAGCCCCAGGTCACGTGGCCGGGATCATCATGTTTGTCAGCAACAGGGCGGTTACCGGCAACGGCCGTCCACAAACTCGGAAACAACACCCCTTTAATCGGCCAGAAATAAACAAAGCCGCGCTGGTTAACATAATCCAACGCATCCTGCGCCGACTGCAAACGCGCAGCCTCGCTCAGCCGAAATGTGCGCATACGATAATCGGCAACCGCGTCCGCTGTTATCGTCGTCATCAGCTAATCCAGTTGATAAATATCAGGGCGGCGATCGGCAAAAACAGGCATAAAAGCGCGCGCTGCGGCAACCCGCTCCAGGTCAATTGTGGCAGTCAGCAGCATTTCCTGGTCGCCGCCTTCTACCACAACTTCACCCCACGGATCGATGATGGCGGAGTGTCCGAAGAAAGTGGCCTCGCCCGTCTGTCCGACGCGGTTACAGGCGATCAGATACATCTGATTCTCAATGGCGCGCGTACGCAGCAGTGTACGCCAATGCATGCGGCGTGGTTGCGGCCATTCGGCGGGCAGCAAAACGGCCGCAGCGCCTGCCAATGCATAGGCACGAAACAGTTCCGGAAAACGCAGATCGTAACAAATGCTCAAACCCAGGTTGCCCCACGCTGTTTCAACCAGCGTCAATTTTTCGCCGGCGGTGAGGTATTGATCTTCATCCATCAGGGAAAAGAGGTGGATTTTGCTGTACTCACCCACAACTGAACCGGCGGCGTCATGGAAAACGGCCGTATTGCCAAAACCGCCCTGTGGCAGCAGCGACAAACAGGAACCCACAATGTCAATTTCATGTTCATGCGCCAGCGCGGCTACCTGTGCAAAAATACCGCTGTCGGTCGGCGTGGCATAAACATCCGCATGGCGCAAATCATAACCGGTTGACCACAACTCCGGGAAAATCACCAGGTCAGAACCCCGGCGCGCCGCTTCGGCCGTCATCGCCTGCACTGTCGCCAGATTTGCATTCGGATCGCCTAGCTTTACGTCCATTTGTCCAATTGATATTGTTATCTGCATACCGCGCCTCCGGTTTAAACTGTTTGTTTGATGAATTTTAACCTCGGTAAAATCTTGCCTGATAGTTGAAGCGCTGTCAAATTGTGTTACATTTTCACCCAATTTTCGATCTGTGTACGCGATAAAAAACATTTTTGACAGGGTTTACGAGCACCTTGTTTCAATGAAACATCAGCATATCAATAGCAAGAATTTTAGACCCGGAGCGAGTGAGGACGATTAACCATGCAGCAAATCAGCCAACGTGTCCAGCCCTACGGCACAACTATTTTCAGCGAAATGACCGCGCTGGCGCGGGCGCATGACGCCGTCAACCTGGGGCAGGGTTTTCCTGATTTTGCCGCGCCGGACTTTTTGAAACAGGCCGCCCAGGATGCAATTGCGGCTGATATCAACCAGTATGCGCCCGGAAACGGCCGTCTTGCCTTACGTCAGGCCATCGCCACAAAAATGTTAAACACGTATGGGTTGAATGTTGATCCGGACGCTGAAATCACCGTCACCCACGGCGCAACCGAAGCGATTTTTTGCGCCATCATGGGACTGGTTGACCCCGGCGATGAAGTGATTGTTTTCGAACCCGCATTTGACATTTATCTGCCGGCTGTCACCTTCGCCGGCGGTATTCCCTGCTACTACACGCTGCGTCCACCGGCTTGGGAAATTGATCCGCAGGCGCTGCGCGCGCTGTTCACGCCTAAAACCAAATTAATTCTCGTCAATACGCCCCACAATCCCACCGGCAAGGTGTTTAGCCCCAGTGAACTGCAACTTATCGCCGATCTTTGCCAGGAGTTTGATGTAATTGCGCTAACGGATGAAGTGTATGAACATCTGGTTTTCGATGGCCATGATCATATCCCGCTAGCGACGCTACCCGGCATGGCGGCGCGCACGATGACCGTTTCCAGCATCGGCAAAACGTTCAGCGTCACGGGTTGGAAGGTAGGCTGGACAATTGCACCACCTGACTTGAGCCTGGGCGTAAGACGGGTACATCAAAACACAACTTTTTCGGGCGCGGCGCCGCTGCAGGAAGCGGCCGTTGTCGCTCTGCGAGCTTCAGCAGGCTACTATACTGAATTCCTTAATGACTACACGCAAAAGCGAAACTTTTTATTTGACGGACTGCGGACGGCCGGACTGCGTCCTATCCTGCCCAACGGAACCTATTTCATAATGGCCCAAATTGACCACCTTGATTTTGGCGATGACCGCGCATTTTGCCGCTATTTGACGACCGAAGTTGGCGTGGCAGCAATTCCGCCGAGCAGCTTTTATCACAACCCGGCGGATGGGATTAGCCTGGCGCGGTTTGCGTTTTGTAAATCGCAAGGGACGCTGGAAACGGCCGTTAACCGTCTGCAAACAATCAGATAATTGATCAAAATTTGAACCTTTTTTCCTCGCGTCTGCTTTGATACAATAACACCTTCCCGGAAGTTGCTTAAGCTTCCAGGAAAATTATTTACAAAGGGGAACGAAAAATGACTTTAATTCAAGCTGGAGATGTTAAATTAAACTATGTGGAGCATGGTGAAGGAGACAATGTTATCGTCTTCATCCATGGCAATCTGGGCTGCACCAACTGGATGGACCTCGTATGGCCGCGGCTTCCCGAAGATTTGCACATCTACGCTTTTGATTGGCGCGGCTGCGGCGACTCAGAAAAACCCACGCCTGACGCGGAGTACAGCAATTATTCCATGCAGCAGCACGCCACCGATATGATCAACGCCATCAAAGCCCTGGACATCAAAAAGTGCAGCCTGGCCAATCATTCCACCGGCGGCATTATCTGCACCTATATGCTGCTGATGGAACCCGAGATGTTCGACAAAGTTTTCTGTCTGGACCCGGTAGGCCCAATGGGTGTGGATTTGGAAGCTAATTTTGGTTTGTTTGAAGCCATGAGCGCCAGCCGGGAGATGACCTGGGCGGTTATGGCGACCGCTGCGCCGACTTTGTTCGAGGCAGAATCGCTCCAGCCAGGCAATACGCCGAAGATCGCCGAATCAACAACTGAAGAACAGAGAGAATTGTATGAACTGCTTATCGACAGAGCTATGGTAATTAGCGATGGCATCTGGCTGGGAACGGCCGTTAACCTGACAAAAGAGTTTAAATCCGGCGCACTGCGTGCCCGGCAAAGCGAAATCCAGCATCCCCACCTGATCCTTTGGGGCGAAAGTGACTTTTGGATACCCAAAGCTGATGTAGAAGAAATGCGCGATACCATGCCCAACTGCGAACTGCGCATCTTGCCCGGCATCGGTCATGCCTGTAATCTGGAAAACCCGGACCTGCTTGCCGAACACTTCACAGCCTATTTTTCATAGCCGGGTCATTTTCCTAACGCCATTCCCGGCTGATTTTTCCATCCTCCAGCCACCAGATTTCTGTTGCAAAGCGCTCAATAAACATGCGGTCATGGACAACCGACAGCGTCGCGCCCTCAAACTGTACCAGCGCCTGCTCAAACATCTCGCGCGAAGGGATATCCAGATGGTTAATCGGCTCGTCCAGCAGCAAAAAGTTACACCCCTGCGTCACCAGCAGCGCCAATTCCAGGCGCGCGCGCTGGCCATAGCTTAAGAGCCGGTTTGGTTTTAAGGGTTCGTCATCTTCAAACAAAAAGTAATGCAAAAATGAGCGAATTTCTGTATCAGGGCCGCCTCCGGCGTGGCGCAGCGTTTCAACCGGGCTGAGATGCGGGTCCAACAATTCCTGCTCCTGCGACATATACCCCAACTGCACGCTGGGACCGAGCCATACTTCCCCGCGCAATGGGGGAATATGACCGGCAATTGTGCGCAAAAGCGTGGTTTTACCGACGCCATTCGGGCCGGTTAAAACAATTCGCTGCCCCGATTGGACAAACAAACGCTCAATCTGCACCAAGGGAACGGCCGTATCATACCCAGCCCAAAAATCCTCCAAACGCAGCACCGCGCGTCCCAAATGCTCTGCCGCGCTCATATCCAGGCGCATTTGCCAACTGTGCTGTGGTTTCTCAACCCGCTCGCTCGAATCAAGATAACGCTCCAGCTTGCTTTCACGCGCCTTGGCCTGTTTGGCGACCCCTTTGGCGGAGCTGCGCACATAATCCTTAAATCCCTTCTGGCGCATCAATCCGCCGCCCTTTCGAGACGAAATAGAAGCATATTCAGACGCGCGCGCCGTTTCACGCGTGCGGGCAATATCCCGCTTGATACGATTTATTTCAGAAACCTGATCCTCATAAGCGGCCATTTGAGCAACGCGCTCAATTTGCCACTGCGCCAGATAATCGCTGTAGCTGCCGGCATATTCACGCACTTTCTGGGTTTGTGGATCCATAAAAAGGATTTTATTACAGGTATTATCAAGAAAAACGCGGTCGTGGGAAACCAGCAGCACGCCCCCCGCAAAGCCGGCCAACCATTCCTCTAGCCATTGCAGCATTTCGATATCCAGGTGATTGGTCGGCTCATCCAGCAGCAGCAATTCCGGCTTATTCACCAAAGTCAGAGCCAATGCGAGGCGCGTTTTTTGGCCGCCGCTCAATAATGTGACAGGCATATCAGGGTCAAGCGTGTCCAGGTCGAGGGAAGCCATAATCTGAAGCGCCTCCCCTTCGTTGGCATAACTGATTCGGGATAAAACAGCGTCGTAACGCTGCTGGAGCAGGTGGTCATCCGGTTGGCAGACTAAAGCCTGCGCCAACTGTAAGAGTTCATCTTCAAGCGCTTCAAAGCCGCCGGCAGCGCGTTGGATCACGGCGCCAAGAGTAGTCTGGTCATCGAGTTCAAAGCCCTGCGTCAGATAGCCAAGTCGTAAACCAGTTGAATGCGTAATCGACCCGGAAGACGGCCGTTCCACAGCGGCGATGATGCGCATCAGGGTCGTTTTGCCGCAGCCATTTGGCCCGATTAAGCCAATACGGTCGCCGGGATTGACGGAAAAAGTGACGCCGGTAAACAGCGTTTTTAGGTTGTACGATTTTGAGAGTTGGTGAACAGTCAGCATACCAGATAACTCCGCCAGATATAACCTTTATACGCTTCGGTAAATCCTACGGCCTCATATAAACGATTCGCCGCCGCCTGATCGCCAGTCTCTACATAAACATCCGCCGCGCCCAGCGCCTTGAGCCGCTGCATACCCGCAAACATCAACGCCCGCGCCAATCCGTGACGACGATGGCCAGGATGGGTACAAACCGGTTCAAAAATGCCGCGACTGTTAATTTCATCATATGTCACGCCGACATAGGCGGCAAAACTGTCGTCGGGCGCTTCCGCTACAAAGTCGAGATCATGACGAAAAGAGGGCGATTTCGACATGAAGTTATGGATCTCGGCGGCGGTATGGGTAGTACGATTAAACCCCGCATTGACAACATCAGCGATCCGCTGCGGGTCGTCTTTATCGTCAGCGCGGGTTGTGCGCAGTCTGTAGCCGGGCGCCATTTCAGGCTGCGGCAGCGGCTGATTGCCAAAACGCAGGCGGCGCGAGACACCGCCATAGGGCGTTTTTTCAAATCCGCAGCTTTCCAGGAGCACGCGTCGCGGTGAATCATATTCAAAAACAAAAATTTCCAGCCGGCGACCTTCTTCTTCCTGGACAGCCAGGTTTTCCAAAGCCCAGGCGACCATCTCTGTTTCGATATGGCGATAATCAGGATGAAGCTGTAGATGGGCGTCTCCTTTTCCTTCAGGATGGACAGCGCCCACTAAACGGCCGTTTTCCGTTTCCCACAACTGAACTTTATCCCAGGGTGGTTGCTGCGGCGGCTCTCTATGAAAACGCCAGCCATCCCAGCGCCGAATTTCCCAGTTAAAGTTTGTAGGCGTAATGGAATACGTTTCGACAAGCAAATCACGCACGCGCCAAAAGTCAGATTCAGATTGATACGGCCGTGCATACACAGGATATTGGATTTCTGCCATATGCATCAATTATTCCACCTCAATCGCCCGGAATTGGGTTTCATACAGCGTGGCATATAAACCACCTTCAGCTAAAAGTTCATCGTGCGTTCCCTGTTCTACGAGACGGCCGTTTTCCATCACCAAAATCAAATCAGCCGCCAGGATAGTTGAAAGCCGGTGGGCAATCACCAGACTGGTGCGACCCGCCATCACGCGCTCCAGCGCTTCCTGAATCAACGCCTCAGAGAGCGAATCCAGGCTCGAAGTCGCTTCGTCCAGCACCAAAATGCGTGGATCTTTTAAAATCACGCGCGCAATCGCAATGCGCTGGCGCTCGCCGCCGCTCAAGCGGTAGCCGCGCTCACCGACCACGGTATCATACCCATCGGGCAGCCCGGCGATAAAATCATGAATATTGGCGGCCCTGGCGGCTGCTATTATCTGTGCATCGCTGGCGTCGGCGTTGGCGTAAAGCAAATTGGCGCGAATCGTATCATAGAACAGGTAAGTTTCCTGCGTGACCATCCCAATGCTGTCCGCCAATGATTTCAAGGTGACATCCTTGATATCGCTGCCGTCAATCAGAACGCTGCCTTCGGTGGCGTCGTATAAGCGCGGAATCATATAGGTGGTCGAGGTCTTGCCGGCCCCGCTCGGCCCCACCAAGGCCACAAGCTGCCCCGGCTGTATTTGGAAATTCATATGACGCAGCGCCCAGCGGCGGCTCAAATCCTGCTCGGGAATTGGCAATTCAGAAATTGGCAATTCAGAAATTGGCGACTGGTCGCCATTGGCAGATGCAGCTTCCTCGCGCTCTTTGCCGCGTTTCAAATACGCCTCGTTACCACCCCAGGTAAAGCGCGCCACGTCTTCCAGACCAGCTTTTTGCCCGTGCGCTACGGCGGCATAATCAAATGAGACATCTTTAAATTGAAGCGCGCCCTGTACCTGCGTTAACTTTTTGGCGCCCGATTTTTCTTTGATTTCAACAGGAATGTCTAAGACTTCAAAGACGCGTTCAAAACTGACCATGCTTTGTGCAAACTCCACCGGCGCATTTGTGAGAGACATAAGCGGGCCGTAAAGCTGGGTCAGGTAAGCGCTAAAGGCGACAATCGTACCAATGGTGAGTACATCGGCCAGCACAAGATAAGCGCCAACGCCATAGACAACGGCCGTTCCCACGGCGCCCACAACGCTCAGCATCATAAAAAACCAGCGGCCAACGACGGCTGAACGGATGCCGACATCGCGCACATCCCCCGCATGGCCGCTAAAACGATTATATTCCTGTATTTCACGCCCAAATAATTTCACCAGCAGCGCGCCGCTGACATTCAAGGTTTCGTTCATCGTTGCGTTCATTTCAGCGTTGTATTCCATTGAGTGCCGTCGCAGCCTTCGCAAAATTCGGCCAATCCGCCGCGCGGGCAGCACAAACAACGGCAGCACAATCAAGCCCAACAGCGTCAACCGCCACTCCAAGGCCAGCATAATCGCCAGGGTAGCAACCAGACGCACAACATCTGAAATGATGTTTACCAACGTGTCGCTAATGGCTCTTTGCGCACCGATGACATCATTATTCAAGCGCGACATCAACTCGCCCGTGCGCGATTCGGTAAAAAACCGTAATGACATGCGCTGCATGTGGGCGTATAAAGCGCGCCGCAGATCAAAAATCACCCCTTCGCCTACCTGTGAATTGAGGTTGCGCTGCCAGACCCCAATCGCGCCGCTGATCAGCGGAATCGCAACCATGCCCAGGGCCAGCATATTGATCATGGTTGTATTCGCTTCGGGAATAGCAGTGTCAATCATGGCGCGGAAAAGCAGCGGCGTGATGAGAGAAATAATCGAAATCAACGTAATTGTCAGCAGCAAGCCAAGAACTTTCCAACGGTATGGCTTCGCAAAAAGCCATACGCGTTCGATTAGGTCACGCGTTACTGCCGGACGATCTTGATCTTCATCATGTCGTAAATAAGCAAACCAGCCGCCGGATCCATGAAACATAATTTATTCCTTTGTACGCGGATTCATGGCGTTGAATCAACCGCGTTAAACAAAATTTGAACGGAAATCTGGGAAACCATTCAGCATTAATTCGCGTTTTTCAGGTTAGCTTCCAAAAACGTCAATGTCTGCCGCCACGCCTCACCCGCAGCGCCAGCTTGATTATAGTTTTCTTCATTCAGAAACGCATGGCCGACGCCCTGATAGATGGTGATTTCATTGGGGATTTCGAGGCTGTTCAGCGCGGCTTCAAATTCAATTACGTCAGCAGTCGGAATAGACTGATCCTCGGCGCCAAAGATGCCGAGTACAGGTTGTCCATCGGTTAACGGCCGTAACAAATCCGGCTCCGTCACTACAGCGCCATAATACAAAATTGTCAGCGCCAGATTTTCTGATTCGCGCATGCCAAGCTGCAAGGAATGGCCGCCGCCAAAACAAAAGCCCATCGACGCAATTTTATCACGGTCTACATTGTCAAGATTCATCAAGTAAACCAGCGCCGCATCAATATCGTTAAATACCTGTTCCTCAGGCGTCGTCAGGCGCAGCCACAGCGCGCGCGGCACCTGATCGGTCACTTCACCCCGATACGCATCAGCGGCCAAAACCACGTAACCCTCCTGCGCCAGAGCGTCCGCCAGCACGGTCATGCCTTCGTTAAATCCCCACCATTCATGAATGAGCAAAACGGCCGGGTAAATTCCCGGCTCATCCGGCTGCGCCAGATAACCATGCAGTTCGTTACCGGACTTATCCGTAAAAGTAACATTGGCATATTCGGAAGAATCCGGGCCGAATACCGCTTCAAAAATTATAATGCCGCCAAAAATGAGCACAATCAGTCCCACAACGGCTAATAAACCCAATAAGATTCGTTTGATCCAGATCATTATCTCTCCGCTAAAGTGTTGTTATATAAAGATTGAAGAACATTTTCATAAAACAACAAGGTTCATTTCCCATTCTATTATTTTGTGCGCAATGAAAAACCAAAAAAACAGCCCGAAACAAAATTGCAGGCCGTTTTTCATTGCAGCAAAATGTTTTACCAGGCGTACGCCATGGGCGCCTCCCCTCCTGGCCCAGGGAAAATTTGATCCAATTTCTGCAAAACGTCCGCATCCAGCTTAATGGCTGCGGCGCGCACAGCGCTTTCCAACTGCTCTATGGTGCGCGGACCGATGATGGGCGCAGTCACAACGTCGTTATGGAGCAGCCACGCCAGCGCAACTTCACCGGGTGGATGGCCAATTTCGCGACAGAGGGCCTCGTATTTTTCTAGTTTGTCGCGATTGGCAGCCACTTCTTTCTCAAAATCTTCGCTTTTGCGCCGGCCGCTTTCAGTTTTTTCCAAAGCCCCGCCTAACAACCCGCCCGCCAGCGGACTCCAGGGAATGAAACCGAGGCCATAGTGGCGGCAAGCCGGTATAACCTCAAGCTCGACGGTGCGGTTGTTGAGGTGGTAGATACTTTGCTCACTTACCAGACCTGTCATGCTGCGTCTGGCGGCTTCCTGACAAGCCGTGGCGATATCCCAACCGGCGAAATTGCTGGAACCAACATAAACCACTTTACCTTGATTGACCAGAGTGCCAAACGCCTGCCAAGTTTCATCCCAGGGACAACTGCGGTCAATGTGGTGCATCTGGTACAAATCGATCCAATCAGTTTGCAGGCGGCGCAGGCTGCCTTCACAATGTTTTCTGATTTTGTAGGCGGAGAGGCTACGGCCGTCGCTGTTCACTTCGGGTAGATTGGCCTTACGCGACACGGGATTGTAAACCTTTGTCGCTAAAACAACCGCATCTCGCCGGCCGCCTCCTTGCGCAAACCAACGCCCAATTATTTCTTCGGTCAAGCCTTGCTCAACATCCCAACCGTAGACATCGGCCGTGTCAAAAAAGTTAATGCCCAGTTCCAGAGCGCGATCCATAATTCTAAAGCTGTCTTCCTGGCTGGTATGCCAGCCGAAGTTCATGGTCCCCAGGCAAATATTGCTGACGAGAACGCCATGTTTTCCTAAACGTTTATATTCAACTGTCACTTTTAGCTCCTTTTTTATAACAAGCCGGCGTAGCTGCCGCCGTCCACTTGAATCATTGCCCCGGTGATGTAACTGGCGGCGGGTGAAACCAGAAACGCCGCAACGCGGCCAAATTCAGCCGGATCGGCCATGCGTCCCAGCGGGATGGTTGCGGTCACTTTGGCACGTTCTTCTTCCAATGTGGTTTCGTTTTGTTCGGCGCGGTACTCAAAAATGTGGTTGACGCGCTCGGTAGCTGTCCAGCCAGGTAATATGGAGTTAACCCGTATATTTTCTGCCGCCAATTCCTGGGAAAGCGTCTTCGTCAAACCGACAACTGCGGGACGATATACATTGGAAAGCAGCAATCCGGCGATTGGCTGTTTGGTTGAAATGCTGGTAACGGTCAAAATGCTGGCGGCGGCGCTCTGCCGCAAATAAGGCAGCGCTGCTTTCACCAGGCGGGTAACGCTGAGCAGCGTGAGGTTAAAAGCGTATTCCCACTGTTCCATACTTGTCGTATCAAAGGTCCCACCAGGAGGTCCGCCTGCGTTGGTAATAATAATATCAACGCCGCCAAATGTTTCAACGGTATTGGCGACCAGCTGATCAATTTGTTGTGGATCCATGACATTCAGGGTGAAACCGACAACGGCCGTTTCCGGTCCAAACTCAGCTTTCAGAGTCGCAACGGCCTCATCCAACCTCTCCTGAGAACGCCCGGACACAACAACTTTGGCCCCCTCCCGCGCCAATTCACGCGCTGCCGCAAAACCCAGGCCAGTGCTGGAAGCAACTACCAAGGCTACTTTATCTTTTAATTGAATATCCATCGTACTCCTTTTTTCAATTTAGTAATTCCCTTCATCATGTCGAATTTTACCAGTTTTTGACTCAAAAAATAAAAACCTGGCTTTCACCAGGCTTTTATTACTATTAGATTGTTTTGTTGGTCGCTACACGAATTCAGGCAGCGAAGGTTTTGTTTACTCAACAAAAATCTCAACGCGCTCGCCGTCTTCCTCATCATAAATATCCATAATTTTGCCCTGCTGCCCGCTGCGAATTGCATCCATGATGCTTTCATATTCAGAGCCTTCAATTTCAGGAGCAAATTTGGCGCCCATTTTGATGCCCACATTTACCAGGCCCATAGGGATATTCACATTGACCTTATTGCGCCCACTATTCAAATCAGTCACGCGCACGCGAAACCAACGCGGCGTGCTGCTACCTTTCAATGGTTCGGCTTGAGCACTGCGGCTGCTCTTATCAACAGCGCGTAATAATTCAGCTCCTTCGCTGGCGCTGATTTTTCCTTCTTCAATCATGCGTAGAATTTGCATGCGTTCTTCTGCGCTGGTCATATTGTCCTCCACAAGGATAAGAAAATTTACAAATCACGACGCATATGGGTCAAAGTGCGCCGGTTTGTAAAGTTTAATTCAAATAAGAGATTATTTAACTGAACGTCATCATCAGGATGCTCTATGCGAATTTTACGCCGGGGCATATTCCGCAGCAGCCGCACCATTTTGGCCAGCAACGGCCGTACCACCTGCTCCCGGTAGGCAGGCAAAACACGAACGCGCATGCGATGTGCGCGCCCCCACTCACTCTCGATATGTCCCAAGGCAATTAACTGATCGGCCTCATTTTCAACAGCCCAGGTTTCAACCTGGCGACCGCCGAAAAAGTCACTCATGCGGCGCCAAAATCCATATTGATACACATTTTCTGGCGGTGATTCCGGCCAGTTTAAGTCAGGATGCAAACAGGTAGTCTCCAATCGATACGCTTCCCGCCAACGTTTACCTTCAAGCGGAAAAATGAAGGGAGGTGCATATGCAGACTCTACCGGGATTTCGCGCAGGCGCGAGTTTGAAGATTCCCAAAGCGTCATACTGCCCAAAGTCCGGTAACCTAACGCATTATAAAGATCGATAGCCGCCGCATTTTGTTTGACGACCTGCAGCAAAATTTCATGCCCACCACGATGTCGGACTTCCGCTTCGACGCTTTCCATTAACAAACGCCCAATGCCGCGCCGCCGGAAATCAGGATGGACGCCCACATTGGCGACAAGATAACGTTGGGAAGATTTTGTGGGCAGCAGAGTGACATTGCCAACAATACGGCCGTTTTCTTCCCATACAAAGCCGGGTGAAAATTTGGCCATTGCGGGATTAAAACGCCATACAAAACCGGGCGCGCTCGAGTTCTCGACGCTGGTGAATATCCGCCGTTCATCACCCTCCATTTTTTCGCCAAATACAAGTTGGAGAAGCTGCATGAGCTGCGGAATGTCTTTATTCAAATTAACCGGACGGGGTCCACTCGCATGTCTGTGAACAGGAATAGAAATAACCATGCTGTCTAATTGTTCTAATGGTTTATCAGCCGGTGACAAATACTTTGGGAGTCGCGGTCGCCATGCTGTTTCTATTTTACCCGCTTTTAAGTAAACCGCGAAAGGTTTTTGAAAATCATACATAAATGGAATCTGCATTGAACTATGCTTCTAATGCTTCTAACAAAGCGGCGGCTTCTTTGGGCGAAATCGTGCCATTTTCTACCATTTTCAATATTTTCAATTGCTCTTCAACCGAAGCCCTGGACGATGTTGCTTTGGTTTCCGAGCGCGGCGCAGCCTGGGCGGCATAATGCTTTTGGGCGCGACGGGCCGCTTTTTCCGCTTTGGCCGCCGCGCGCTCAGCCTGCTGAGCCATCTTTTGAGCAAATTCTGGGCCAAACGCCCGGTCAAATTCGCTGCTTACACGCGCCATTTGCTGGTTAATCTGAGCGCTGATTTGCTCCCCAAGATTTTGTAGATCAAACATAAAATCCATCTTGAATTCATCTCCTGGCGGCATATCCCAACTATTTTTTTCTGACGCCATACTTTTTAGAATAATCCGTCCACCTGCGTCCAGGGAAACGGCCGTACTGCCATCTCCGATTCGAGCATAAAACATGCCATCTTTTTCGACTACATCTTCTAAACGGAGACGTCGGTTCACGACTTCTGCAGCACGCGCTTCAAGGCTCAATCCGCTTGTCACCGGCCAGGTGAACACAATATCTCCACCTGCTTTGAGCAAATTTTTACTGCCGCCCAGACCGTTCTTGAGACGAATGTCGCCGGTCACATGCGGCAAATTCACCTTGCCAGCTATTGAAGTCAGGTTCACATCGCGCAGAACCTCCGATACACTGAGATCGCCGCCAGCGCTGTGAAAGTTGGCGTCTCCCAGCACCTGCCCAAGCGTTATATTGCCCTGCACATTGCGTGCATGACAATCGCCCTGCACCTGCTCAGCAGACAAATCCCCGGCCAGATTGCGGACGGACATATCTCCGAAAACTGCGCTCACGTGCAAATTACCTTCCAGATTTCTGGCGGATAGATCGCCATGTACCTGCTGAATTTTGGCAAATCCGGTGTTTGAAAGATTCAAATCGCCGCCCACTTCTGCCAGGCTCAGGTCGCCCTGAATATTTCTGAAAGCGGCGTCACCGTCTATGCGACCGGCAGCCAATGACGTTGTTTGTGGAACGGTGATGATTAAATCGCCAGCGCCGGTAACCTGCAACCCTCCTTCGGTTTCTTCAGCCTGAAAATCACCTTTGATCCGCACGTCGGATTCCGGCCAGCCACGCAGCGTAATATCTCCGGCGCATGTCGCAATGATTAGGTGGTTTTTTTTTCCAAGCGAAAACTGTGTTTTTTCCATTGCAGCTTACTCCAGAAATACCTGAACATGTTCGTTGCTTTCATCATCCTCAACGTCAACCAGAATGCCTGTCTCTGCGCCGGCCATAAAGGAGTTGAGTTCACGCAAATCGAAATCTTTGAGTTCAGGGCTAAAATGACTGGCAATATTTAAGCCAAACTTAACCATACCAAAAGGCACATTGACAGTCACTTTATTTTTGCCGGTATCCAGGTTGCGTACCCGCACGCGCAGCCAGTTGGGAGAGTGTCCGTCCTTAACAGCTTTGCTTGATTCGACCGGGGGTTGTTTTTCTTTGAGAACGGCCGTTTCCAACTCCTCGATAATTACAATCTTTTCTGCATCATCTGTAAGGGTATCAACCTTGTGAACCGGGGCGTCATCCGGTGATAATTCCCTATCGACGCCTTGTTCCTGGTCGCGAACTTCACTCAACAAAACAACCGCTTCATCAACGCTAATTTTGCCGCGCGCCAATAAATCTAAAATTTCTTTCCTTGTTGTTTCAGACATTTTTTAATACCTCCAAGTGGTAAACATAGCTTTAATCAATTCTCGCCCCGCAGCAGTTGCAGCGCTTCCTCGGTCGTTATATTACCGGCATTTAAATCGGCCAAAATATCTCGCCGCGTTTCGGCCGAAATGCTTTGCTCTTCCGAGGCGCCAACCTCATAACCCATTGCTTTAATCACATCATTCAAGCGCGAACGCACTGCCGGGTATGAAAGGCCAATTTCCTGTTCGACGCGGTTGATCTTGCCTTCACAGCGCACAAAAGTTTCCACAAACTGCAATTGTTCCGGCGTTAGGGTATAAAGCCTTCCCAAAGAAAAATTTCCTTCTATCGTCGTATCACAATTACGGCATTGAAGGCGTGTCACGTGCAGGGTATCTTTACAAATTGGGCATTGACCAATAACTGGTTTCATTAAGCTTCTCCGATGATTTTTGGATCATGCTGTCCGGTTGCAGCTAATATCAATTTTATTTATATGCATATTAATATTATCAATATTAATTGAAATAATAATCGATAATTTGATACAAGTCAAGCAATTTCATAAATTTAATACCAGTATATATTAATTTAATAAATCATGATATTAATTTTTTTATTTGGAGGATTGCGATTCCTGACACACACCAGTCAAAGTTTGGGGCAACGTCACACGGTAATGACCCGGACGCATGTGCGAATTCAAATGCAAAGAGAAAAATTTGGGGTCAACCGGTTTTATCCGGCTGTCTAATCTCGCGCAGGCTCAGAAAAGCCACATACCCAAACCCTATCAGACATGTGGACAAAAGAAATAAAGGGCCAAAATTCCCGCGCCAGAGGGCCAACATCAAACCCACACCGGCGTAAAATGCCAAAAATAGCTCAATAATCAATATCTTGTCAAAAGGCAAACGATATTGAGGAAGCTGTCGCCCTGCCCAACTGCCTTCCAAAACTGAAAATCCTTTAGGCGTGCGTACGAAATTGTGTTGGCGATTGTTGATAAATGTTTCCAGCATCGCACGGCTGTTACTGGCGGCCATGCCAATAGCCATAAACACCATCGTTGGAAAATGGCGCAGGCGCAGCGGCCAATCACGATACAAAACTTGCTGCGCCATAATAAACAGCAGCGGCTGACCCAGACCAACAAGGGTGAAAATGAGCATAAACGCAGAAAAGTGATAGTCCATCCACACTAGGGGAATTTGTAAAATCAAAAGAACTAACAAAAGAATATGGGTTGCATAGGCTGACATGGAAAGCAAAGCGTACAACCGCGCCAGAAATGAATGCTGCTGGTCGTGTAAAATATCACGGCCGAATTTGCGAAAACATTGGATGGAACCTTTGGCCCAGCGCGCCTGCTGATTTTTGTAGGCCATGATGCTTGTCGGTAGTTCTGCAGGCGCAACCACGTCCTGCAAAAAACAAAACTGCCAGCCGCGCAGCATGGCGCGCGTACTTAAACACAAATCTTCACAGACGGTATCAGCCTGCCACCCACCAGCATCCTGCAAACAATCACGGCGCCAAATGCCGGCCGTACCGTTAAACTTTGGAAACAGCCGCGCTCTATGTCGCACCGTTTGTTCCATGGCAAAATGTTTATCGAGCGCAATCGCCTGGGCCGCAGTCAGCGACGATGCGTTGGCATTTAGGTGTCCCCAGCGGGCCTGGATCATGCCGAGTTCTGTGGTTTCGAGGAAATGGGGTATGGTTTTTCGTAAAAAATCCGGCTGCGGCTGAAAATCGGCGTCAAAAACAGCCAGGTATTCACCCTCAGCCTGTTCGAGCGCTTCTGCCAGCGCGCCGGCTTTGAATCCAACGCGCTTTTCACGATGCAAGTGTTGAATGTTGACGCCGTATTGCCGGTACTTCGCAACAAGCTGCTGCACAATGAGGGTGGTGTCATCGGTGGAATCATCAATTAGCTGAATTTGCAGCCGGTCGGCAGGGTAATCAAGGGCAACGGCCGTTTCCACCAGGCGCGTTATTACAAAACGTTCATTATAAATCGGCAGTTGGACCGTCACACGCGGTAAGTCCTGTTCTGCAACAATCGGCAGCGGGAAGGTTTCATGCCGGTGCCGCCAATAAAGCCAGAGCGTCAATAGCCCCAACAATCCGTACACCGATAACCCGGCCACAGCCAGGATATACACAGCAGCTAACAAACTGATAATCATTCTTCTTGATCGGCGTGTTTAACGATTTTTTTGAGGCGTTTATTAAACGTACCTCGTGGAATCAAAACTTTGCGACGGCACCCCAGGCATACCAGGCCCACATCAGTCCCCAACCGGACAACTTCCCATTCATAGCTCCCACAAGGATGCTTCTTACGCAAGCGCACAATATCTCCCAAATGAATCTCGACATACATGACGTCAAGGTTACAACATGCCGCAAACGCATGCAAAGAGTGTCACCAACACTTTAAGAAAAAATCTGGATTGTGACAAAAATCACTGCTCTGCTATGACAAAAGCAACTTCATACACCCTCTAGAAACCGCTATACTGCACTTATGGGAACCATATCCTGCAAAAAATTGTTGCCTGGGTGGGAGAGCCAAATCACATCCATTCAGGAAAACCCATTCCAGCAGCAACAATTGACTCATGGCGAGGTAAACAATGTCTAATCTACAACCAGTTGTACTGGTACACGGCATGTTTGGCTTTGGGCCAAACGAACTGGGCCTTTTGAATTATTGGGGCGCCGCCTTCAGAGTCCCTTCTCCTCTTGATCTTCATGAGGCCAGCGTTGGTCCGATAAGTTCTCCGCATGATCGCGCTTGTGAACTGGCAGCGCAAATAAAAGGCGCCATTGTCGATTATGGCGAAAATCACGCTCAACGTGCCGGCCACAAACGTTTTGGCAAGGATTTTAGCGGTGACGGCTATGTACCTGAATGGAATCAGGACAATCCAATCCACCTGGTTGGGCACAGTCTCGGTGCTCCAACCATTCGCTGCCTGCAAACATTGTTAGCCCAGGATTACTGGGGTTGGGGCAGTAGTGAAGCCTGGATATGTTCTGTCAATTCATTGTCCGGCCCTAACAATGGCAGCACCGTCACCTATTATTTTGGCTCGGATCAACAATCCGGCCTGCTTAAACCTGATTCCGGGATTTTGCCAATATTACGTTTGCTGGAACTATACACGTCCGCGACCGGGGGCATCCTCGACATGTTATACGATTTTGACCTCGATCATTGGGGGTTTAAACGCCTGCCAGATGAGGATTTGCTGGCATATCTGCATCGCGTCGGCGAATCAGATTTCTTTTGGGGCCAGGACAACGCCCTATACAACGCTACCCTACAAGGCGCATACACCAATAATGGCGTCTGGCCGACCTATCCGAACACGTATTACTTCTCCTACATCACTGAACAAACCTTTCAAGGCCCGCTAAGCGGCCGTTACTATCCCGAACCATGCATGAACCCGGCTCTTTTAGCGACCTCAACTTATATCGGCCAGAAAGAATTTGCTGCGCCGCCAACTCCCGATCCTCATTTTGAAAGCTCTGATTGGTGGGAAAACGACGGTCTGGTTCCCACTTATTCACAGCATTACCCGCATACAAACGGCAATCATCAGGTAGGCATTGAATTTTTCCCGGAAACATCAACGGCCGTTTTTGAACCCGGACGATGGCATTATGAATGGGAAAGAGGCATCGATCATGGCGACATCTGC
This sequence comes from uncultured Chloroflexia bacterium, assembly GCA_963701435.1. GTDB lineage: Bacteria > Chloroflexota > Anaerolineae > Promineifilales > Promineifilaceae > JAACFF01. Next base: position 33,554 of record CAVPAL010000022.1, read on the forward strand.
ATTTCTCCCCAACTTGATCAGATCGGCTGGCAGCGTCGCTTTTATATCCGCCTGTTTCAACGCTTAGCCGAATTAGAAATTGCGTAACCAAACTGGCAAAATTTAGTCATATCGCTTGCAAATAGGGCATTTTTACCAAATCGCTCTGCAACCATAAAATGAAAATGCAACGCCAAAAACTTCAGAAATGTACTTGCCCGCCAATGGCAGGGCAAGTACAATCCTGGTTGCATTTCGCACTTTACAATCCACATAGGCGTTGTGCGAGATTTTATTTTTACCCCAAATTTTTTCAAACTACTTCTCAAAGGAGTTTCCATGAATCTCACTGATCGTATTTTTCCGGTTCCTTCTGATCTTGATATTGCCCAGGCAGCTCAGGTCAAACCTATTCAGGAAATCGCCGTCGAACTCGGCCTGGATAACGAAGATTTAATTCTATTCGGACCACAAAAAGCAAAAGTCCATCTTGACACCCTTAAAAAACTCGCTGACCGCCCTTTAGGAAAATATATCGACGTCACCGCCATCACCCCAACGCCGCTGGGCGAAGGCAAAACAACTACTGCAATTGGCTTGGTGCAAGGATTGGGCCAATTGGGTCACAATTCAATTGCCTGCATCCGCCAGCCCAGTATGGGTCCAACCTTTGGTATTAAGGGCGGCGCAGCCGGCGGCGGTTACAGCCAGATAATTCCCATGGAGGATTTTAACCTGCATTTAACTGGGGATATCCACGCCATTACAGCCGCCCACAACCTGGTCAGCGCAGCCATTGATGCCCGAATTTTTCATGAAGATCGCATGAGCGATGAGCGCCTGGCAAAAATTGGTCTGGAGCGCTTAAATATTGACCCATTTAGCATTACCTGGAATCGGGTTATCGACGTGAACGATCGCGCATTGCGCTACATAATTACCGGTTTAGGCGGCAATGCAGAAGGTCGTCCACGGGAAACAGGTTATGACATCACCGTTGCCAGCGAGTTGATGGCCATTCTGGCGCTCGTCAATGGGGATGATTATCAATCGGCGCTCAAAGATTTACGCCGGCGCGTTGGCCGTATTGTAATTGGCAGCAGCAAACAAAAGAAACCGATTACACTCGAAGATTTGCAGGTTGCAGGCGCTGTGACTGTCTTGATGAAGGATGCGCTGCATCCAAACCTGATGCAAACTCTGGAAGGGCAGCCGGCTTTTGTCCATGCCGGCCCATTTGCCAACATTGCGCACGGCAATTCTTCTATTTTGGCCGACAAGGTAGCGCTGCGTTTGGGGGATTATGTGGTAACGGAATCTGGTTTTGGCGCTGATATCGGGATGGAAAAGTTTTTTAACATTAAATGCCGCTATTCAGGACTGATTCCGGATTGTGTGGTTTTAGTCGCCACGATTCGCGCGCTTAAGATGCACGGGGGCGGGCCGAAGGTGATTCCGGGACGGCCGTTAAATGCAGCCTACAAGGAAGAAAATCTCGACCTGCTGGCGGCGGGAATGGCCAATCTCCAAATCCACATCCGCAATGCGCGCCGCTTTGGCGTGCCCGTTGTCGTGGCTGTGAATAAGTTTTCTGAAGATACCGCCGCTGAAATTGCTCTGGTCGAAAAAGCTGCGGTCGATGCCGGGGCCGAAACGGCCGTTATGAGCGATCATTGGACCAATGGCGGCGACGGCGCGCTGGATTTAGCCCGGGCAGTTGTGGCCGCTTGTGAAAAACCGTCCGATTTCCAATTCCTCTACCCGCTCAATCTCAGCATCAAAGAAAAAATCGAAACCATCGCCAAAGAAATTTATAATGCAGCCGAAGTCGTTTACGAACCGCTGGCTGAAAAGCAAATTAAATCTTATGAAGAGAATGGTTTTGGCGACCTGCCCATCTGCATGGCCAAAACACATCTCAGCATCAGCCATGATCCCGCATTAAAAAATGCGCCCTCAGGTTACACCTTGTCTGTACGAGAAGCGCGCGCTTCAGTCGGCGCCGGGTTCATCTATCCGCTTTTGGGCCAAATGCGCACCATGCCCGGTTTGGGCAGTAAACCCGCCTATATGCAAGTGGATATCGACGAAGACGGCCGTATCGTCGGATTATTCTAAACTAATTTAGGTAAACCGCAGGAAGTTTTTGGACAAACGAAACGCTAAAAACTGCGATTTCCTTCAAGGAATTGGCAAGGTTTTGCGTAATTTAATACAGGGAAGATTACAAAATTCTCAATGATTTTGTAATCTTCCCCAGCTATCAACAAACCGGTCAAATTCCAGCCCGAATCGCTTCAACCGGTTCCATACGTGCAGCGCGCAAAGCCGGATAGGTACCGGACACCAATCCAATCAATGCGCCAACCAGGACCGCCAGGAAAGGCGCCGCTGTATCAAGTACAGGGGTCCAAACCTGAACAGCAGAAACAGCAACCACAACCAGAATCCCCAGACTGGCCCCCAAAATCCCGCCAATCGCCCCCAAAGTTGTACTTTCGAGTAAAAATTGCGCCGCAATAATCCCTCGGGTTGCGCCGATGGAGCGGCGCAGACCAATCTCACCAGTGCGCTCAATCACCGACACAAGCATAATATTTCCAATCCCAATCGCGCCGACAATCAATGATAATCCACCCAATAACAAAAACATTACGTTCAGGTCACTTTGCACTGCGTCACGAACGCGTTGAGGTTCCGGTGGAACTTCAAGTTTAAGAATCGCCGGATTATCAGGCCGCAGGGCCAAAGGTGATTGCCGGGCAATAAGCGCGGCTGCGCCTATTCCAGTTTCTACAATCACGGCGCCCGGCCCGGCAAGACCAAAATCGCGGCGAGCAGATCCTTCCGGAATGATTACCGAACTCAGCAAGTCCGGCTGGCGCGCAACGTCGCGTAATATGCCAATTACCAAAAAAATGTTATCCCCAATTGCAATAGCCGGAAGCTGCTTGAGATCAACAATTCCAAGCCGCGCTGCTGCATTTGGACCCAGAACCGCGACCCGGTCAGCTCTGATGGAATGACCCAGGTCTGGTAAACGGCCGTTTTCAAGGTTCGCTCGAACGGCCGTAAACAAGCCTGGAGAAGCCGCCTGGACAGCCAGTTTGAAGGCAGTCTGACTTTGCGGATCTGTCACCGGCGATGAGCTGACTAACGCATCCCCAATATCAACTTCACTCAATGTGCCGGCTGCTACCACTCCATTCAGCCGCTGCAAGCGTTCAGGCGCATCCCATGGAATAATACTTGGGTCCACCCCTGAAGGCCCCGATTTCGCCGTCACGATGATCTCAGTTGCGGCCAATTCATCAAACTGACTGATGATACGGTTACCAGCAGTGCGCGATAAGCCAAGCGTCGCTACCAACGCAGTCAGTCCAATCACAATGCCCAAAATCGTTAATACCATCCGCCCCGGCCGGGCAAATATGCCGGCCAGCGCTTCATTAATCAGATCACGAACCGTTATGCCCGAACAGGAAATTCCGCCCGGATCAGCGACGGTCATTTTGTTTTGCAGTTCATTTCTCTGGCCGACGCCGTTTGGCGACGCGGTCAGTTTGCCATCAATAATCCGGACGCGACGGTCGGCTCGCATGGCGACTTCTTCATTATGGGTGACGACGATCAGTGTGTACCCTTGCTGGTTCAATTGCTCAAAAAGTTCAAGAATGTTGGTGGATGCTTTTGTATCCAGATTTCCGGTCGGTTCGTCGCACAGCAGCAAGCTGGGGGAACCCAAAAGGGCGCGAGCAATGGCTACACGTTGTTTTTCACCGCCAGATAACTTCGTCGGTAAAAAATCGGCGCGATCGGTCAGCCCGACATGTGCGAGCGCTTCCATAGCCCGTTCACGCCGTCCTTGCTGCGATTGCTTGCGGTATACCTCGGCCAGCATCACATTTTCCAGCACGGAGCGGTAGGGCAGCAAATGAAATGATTGGAACACAAAGCCAATGCGCTTGCTGCGTAACGCAGCGCGTTTTTTGTCATTTAAGGTAGTGATATCAACGCCCTCAAAGATATAACTACCGCTAGACGGCCTATCCAGGCAGCCGATAATATTGAGTAAGGTTGACTTGCCGGCTCCGGATGGCCCGGTAATCGCCAACCACTCGCCACGCGCAACCTGCAAATCGACATCGGTGAGTGCGCGAATGGTCGCTCCGTTTCCAAACTGCCGGCCAACTTTATTGAGTTCAATGACATTAGGAAGAAAACCAATGGCCGTAGTAGATGCAAGCGTTGTGATTTCTGCCATCATTCCAAGTGAGCCTTTCCATGAAGCAAGTAAATCATGGTTTAATGTCCTCATAAGTTCGGGGCAGCAGTTTTCAGCCCCGTCAATTGCGCCAGCCCTTAAAACACTAATAATTTTCAAAGCCAATAACGACTAACTGGCCAGGTTTCAATGCGCCCTCAACGGGTATCACTTCGACAAATCCGTTGGCAGATAAACCCGGGTTAACGACGACAAACTCAAGCGCACCGTCGTTTTCTACCTGAATACGGGTGGTTCCATCGGCGGCAAGGGAGAGCGCGCTAATGGGCACGGCCGTTACCACACCTTCTGTTGATTGGACCGCAATCGTCAGCCGCAAGGAATAACCTTCAAGCGACACGGCCGTATCATCCACCAAGGTCTCAAAATAGATATGAAAGCCATCGACTCCATCTGTGCCGGGAATATCGGCTACCCTTTCTACAACCCCCGTCGCTTCGATCCCCAGATCCGGCTCGTCAATATAGACAGCCATACCCGGCTTGACAAGCAGCGCTTCATTGAGCGGTAGTGATGAATCAATGGCTAACTGATTATTTGTCACTGCCAATATCGGTCCACTTGCTTCGTCGCCCACATCAACAACCAGATTTTCTACCCGAACGGGTAATACCGGTAAAAAAACAATCTCATCGATGGGAATCTTCACGCCGGCGGCGTATTGCTCCGCTTCCAAATCGGCGCTGATCTGCGCGACTAAATCAGCCGCCAGTTGAGCCGTACGCTCGGCAACCCTTTGTTCAGCAACGGCCGTTTGTATGGAAACCTCGCCGCCAAGCTGTGCGGCTGTTACAGCAGCTTGTGCGGCCTCACGATCCGTAGATGATATTGCCCCGGCAAGATCGGCGGCAGCGCTGATATTGGCGGCTTCCGCTTCGGCGCGCGCGGCGGCAACGGCCAGCGGCGCGGCAGTGACGGCATCGTCGGCCGCAGCCTGGTTGTTAAGCGCTTGCGCCACTTCTTGTTCAAGAGCGCGGATGTTTTCAAGCTGATCGGTCGTGGCGCCAAACGCTTGTTGTCCTGCTGAGGTATACCAACTGGTAACGGCCGTTTCAGTTTCTGCATCGTAACGGCCGTCAACAGGCCCCGGGTCAAACCCCATGCGTTTCAGCGCACATTCCAATTGCAACACATCATCGCCAAAAAGGCCGGGAACAAAGTCGCGATAAATCGGCAGCTCACCTTGCAGCACAAACACCGGACGCCCCGATGCCGTGAGTAACACATCTCCCTCATTAACCTGGGCATTGCGTGATGGCAAGGTGGTGATCACGCCTGGGATAGATTTCAATGGGGATGGAGAAAGCGCGATAGTCAACGGCAAACCAAACCGCGCCGTACCGCGCGTCACAACATCGGATGATAAAACGCGCTCCTCTACCGGAACCAGAATTGGCGCTGGCGCTGGGGGCGCCGTACGCGCCGCCGCCTCAGCCGGTGATTGAATCGACGAGCCTGCAATCCAACTGGCCGCTGCGAAGATAACAACAACAACTAAAACCATGACAATCGTCAAAATACGTTTCCTACTCAAAGTCACCCCCTACTGCTGATCACGCCTGGCATACAACTCTCTCTCCACCTGATCTTCAACAGGATCGAGATATTTTTGCTCGCATTCAAAAGCAACGATGCCCAGGGCAAGTTCGTAATTCTGCAGTTCCGCAAGCGCCGCCTTTGCCTCGGACGATAACGTTTGAACCGGAGCGCCTTCTGTGATTTCCCAAAGCCGATCGCGCAGATCGGGTTCAATCTCAGCTTCATGATTATAGTCAAAACCAGCATCGCGCATGCATTCTCCAAACCTGGCAACCGCACTCACCATGCGCACATCCGCTTCAATAAGCGCATCTTTCGGATTGTGATAGGAGACGGTTAACTGTTCAGGCGTAAAGACCTGCTCAATGGCGGCGCGTGTGCATCCGCCGGTCCGTGAAAAATCTTCTGTCTCTATCCCTACGGCAAATGTCGCGTCGCTGTTTTCACCAAAAAGTGTACGATTGTAGGCGATTTGATCGGCTGGCGATAAATTCCGAAAAATCTGTATGTTTTGGCTTCCCAGCCCTATTTGCGCCGGGGTTAATGCCTCGGAAAGCTGTGGCGGCAGCCCTGTGTACAGCGTCGAAATGCCGAAGCCATAGCGTTCGAAGAAACCCTTTTCACTTATTCCCGGCAGTGATTTATCGGCGACCATGCCTCTGCGAACAGTATTGTAATCGACAGCAACGTATTCAAAACCGGCGTCGTTCATGCAAGCCGCGATCAACGACTCCACTTCCTCAATATTGTTGACCAAGCCCTTTTTAGACAGACCAAACTCCTCTGTTCCGGGCAGTGGGTTTTGGCTTTGATCCACAGACCCTTCTGCGCCTGACGCCTGCGCATTGGCCAGCAAATTAGAACCCGATCCAGAGCCGCCGCAGGCAGTGAGAAACAAGCCGGTAAGAAGACAGAGTACAAGCAGCCCAATTGGAAGGCTATTAAACGGGACAGTTCGGTATTTCCCTATCAACACAAGATTTTGAATCGTTTTCATTTTCCTGGTTCTCCTAATTATGGCAAAATGTTACGATAAACGTGGTTCCCTGGTCCGGCTCACTGACTGCGCGTAAATCGCCGCCATGCGCCCGTACAATTTCATAGGCAATAGCCAGCCCCAAACCGGCTCCGCCAGGCTCTTTGTCCGGCAAGCTGCGCGCCCGGTCACTCTCTCCACGATAGAAACGTTCAAAAAGGTGGGGCAGGTGTTCAGGTGCAATGCCCTGGCCGCTATCGCTAATGGCTACGGTTGTGGCTGATTGTTCTTGCGATGCTTCGATGGCGATACGGCCGTTTTCCGGTGTATATTTCACAGCATTGTCCAGTAAGTTCAAAAAAAGCCGAATGAGTAAATCCATATCCCCCTGGATTGTGAGATTGGCCGGAACTGTTTCTGTCAGGGTGATCGCTTTAGCCGTGGTTAACGGCCGTATCTGATCTACAACCGCACCTAACAAACCATCCAGATCAATCAACTCATGCTGCTTCTGATAATTATCCTGGTCTAAACGAGCTATGAAAAGCAAATCGCTGCTTAATCGAATCAGACGATCAACCTGCCCTTCCATCTCCCGCAAGGTCTCGCCATATACCGCGGGATGGCGCGGTCTGCTCAAGGTAACGCCAATGCGCCCCTTGAGCGCAGTGAGGGGTGTACGCAGTTCATGAGCTGCATCACCCGTAAAACGACGTTCACGCTCAAACGCAGATTGCAAACGGTCCAGCATATTGTCGAAAGTCTGGGCCAGCCGTCCAATTTCATCAGGCGGACCGAGGTATTGGATACGCCGATTCAGGTCGTTGGCAGAAATAGATTGTGCGGTTTGTGTCATTTGATCAATCGGACGCAGGGCGCGTGACGCCAAAAAATAGCCGCCTAACCCGGCTAATATCAAGGCGATGGGTATACCGAGCAGAAGCTGCCTTCGGAAGCTGGCAAGCGTTCTATAAATCGGCTCCAGCTCTTGAGCAATTTGCAGCCGGCCTGTGACATTATTAGCGCTGAATTCTTGTACAAAAACGCGCCATGGTTCAGCATCGGCCATGACCGTGTGGTAACCAGCGACCTGCACCGGAAAATTCAACAATTCACTTTCACTGCTAAATGTGTCCCAAATCGCGCCATCATTAGCAATGAGATGAATAACAAACTCTTGACTGAGATTATGTGTTGTGTCGGGATTGTTTTCTACCTGAAAAAATAATTGGTTGCCGTCATTGCTAATATTGATAACAGCTTGCGAGGCGGCGAGCTGTAAAGCGCCATCCATTTGAGCCATTAGGCTGCGGCTAATTTGGAAGTACAGAAAACTGGCAAACAGGATTAGCAGTACACCCATTGAGAGCGTATACCACATGGTTAATCGCCAACGTAAAGGCATTTGAGACGGCCGTAACCGGGAAATTAGTCGTGTCATAAACTCTCTGTGCTGATGCGATACCCAACGCCACGGATTGTATGAATATATGGCTTGGTACATATCTCACCGATCTTGCGCCGCAAATAGCCGATGTAGACGTCTACAACGTTTGACTCATGATAAAAATCAAAATTCCAGACATGCTCGCCAATTTGTGTACGGGTTAGGACCTGTTCTGGATGGCGCATTAAATATTCAAGTACAGCATATTCACGCGGGCGAAGGTCAAGGATACGGCCGTTACAGCATACTTCGTGTTTGGCAGTATCCATCTCTAAATCACCAACCTGCAAAACCGTGCCAGTTTGGAGAGGTGGGCGCCGTAACAACGCCCGCACGCGCGCCAATAACTCTGGAAAAGCAAAAGGTTTGACCAGATAATCATCCGCCCCGGCATCCAGGCCGTCAACCCGATTATCAACCGTATCACGCGCGGTCAACATGAGCGTTGGTGTCTTATGACCCCGGAATCGCAGTTCTCGCAGCAACTCAAGCCCATTCATCTTCGGCAGCATGATATCCAGCACATAGGCGTCATACTCAGCGGACAGAGCATATGCCAAACCTTCATGCCCGTTTCGAGCCACATCCACCGCGTAGCCTGCCTCCGTCAATCCCTGACAAACGAAATTGGCAATGGCCGGTTCATCTTCGACAAACAAAACACGCATGTTGCCTACCTCATATACAGTCCAATGTATCATCAAATATTAAGAATCTGATGAAGCCCAATAATATTTTAGATCACACACGTGGTTTAGGTAAACCTCGAAAAGCCTTTTGAAATAACACCATTGCCAATTCGCGGTTTCCTTGAGGAATTCCCAGATTTCGTTTCGCAGGAATTCAAAAAACTTTCTAGGAATTACCTGATACTACAACGAGACTTCGCTCTGCAATGAGGAGGAAGGTATTCTCAAATGCCGGTTCGTCGCCTCAACTGGCCGCATCTGAGGATGCTCACTCCTCATGATTAGACAGCAAAATGTACTTTATGTCAATTTCTCGTTGTAGTACTAAACAAAAAGCCACTCCTATAGAGAAGTGACCTTTGATGTTGTTCTGACTATTTCATACGGTTCAAATCCTCAGGAAATCAACTCCATTGTTCTACGAGCCCCCCATCTGCACTGCTGGTGGTGTTTGACCGTACACGTCTGGGATGATCTCCTAAGTTTTTTTGCTCGCAGTAAACTAGTGATTTTGATTATTAGCTTGATGCACAGGCATTGATTAAGTCATTTGGGGAGCATATGAACTTAGAGTTTTTTCAAGCATTTGTTGGCAAAAATCGGCATGCTGTGATAAGGTTAACCGACAAGGATATATCCAAGATATATCACTTTACATTCCTTCATTTTACATCCCGTATAGAAACCGCAAATTTTCAATGAGTTTATGACTCAAAAATTATCCGCGGTTTACTCAATACCGAGAAAATTAATGACAAAACACGACCGTTCAATCCCCTTAAGTCAGCGCGCTTATGAGATTATTAAACGCAATATAATTACGCTCAAACTCGCTCCAGGAGCAGTTATTGATGAAGCGGAATTACAAGACGAACTCGGATTAGGTCGTACACCAATTCGGGAAGCGCTCAAACGCCTGGCGCTTGAAAATCTGGTCACAATCGTGCCACGACGCGGCATTTTTGTGACAGAGATCGGCATCAACGATTTGCAACGCCTTCTCGAAGTGCGCGTTGTGCTTGAAAAACAGGCTGCCCGCCTGGCAGCACAGCGTGGAACACCCGCTCATTGGCAGCGAATGGAATCATTGTTAGGCGATGTCATTGCCAATGACGCAGCAAGTGACGAGGAAATCATTCATACCGACGAATCATTTCATGAGATTATATATGAAGCTGCTGACAATCATTTTTTGCGCGATACCCTCAAGGTTTTGTTATCGCTAAATGAACGATTATGGTACTTTTTTCTGTCAGACTTGAAAAATATAGACGAAGCAGTAGATGATCATCGCGGAATTCTGCACTGCTTAAAGCAGCGTGATGGCGATCAAGCTGCGACATTAATGGAACAACATATCCACGGCTTGCAGGAAAAGATGCAGGCTATTATTTTTCGCGGTTCAAAAGAAGAATCCTAAACGGAATAGTTTTTCGTGTTTGATTTCGATACAACAGTCACCTTACGGCCGTTTACGCCTGCCGATCAATTCCAGACAAAAGCGCTAATATTGCAAGGGCTTTGTGAACATTTTGGGTTCATTGATCCAACCCTGAATCCCGATCTAGACGATATTCAAGCCAGTTATGTAAACAACGGCGGCGTCTTTGTGGTGGCTGAAATTGGAAACGATCTCGCCGGCGCAGGCGCGTTAATTCCAGAAACGGCCGTTTCCGGACGAATCGTGCGGGTTTCAGTGCAGAAATTTTTTCGTCGCCTGGGAATTGGACGCCTGATCACAGAATATTTAATTAACGCTGGACGACAGCATGGCTATACACAAATCCTGGTTGAAACCAACGAGGACTGGTTCGCCGCCATCCGGCTGTACAAACAATGCGGTTTCCGTGAAGTCGAGCGTCGCGCGGGCGAAATTCACATGGCGCTGACGCTCAAATCTGCCTGACCCAGAAACACCTGCACCAACACCTCATGCTCGCCGTCATGCGGCGGAGGCACAATATTGTCTGGCAGTGAACGGCCGTCTACAACCAGCTTCACCTCATTTCCCGGCCCAACCCGCTGTACATCAATCTGATAGACCACACCCAAAAATTGGCGCCTGACTCGGAAACCGGTCCAATCGTCGGGAACAACCGGCGCGATTTCCAAACCGTCATAGGTCGGACGAACGCCTAAAATCCATTGTGTAATAGCCACATAATTCCAGGCAGCCGTGCCGCTCAACCATGAATTCTTGGCCTCGCCATGCGTGGGCGCATCCTTGCCGGCAATCATCTGAGCATAGACATACGGTTCGCAGCGATGGATTTCGCTAATCGCTTCACGCGCCGACGGATTAATACGCGCATAATAATCATAGGCCCGCTCCCCGTCACCCAACTTTGCCTCTGCAATCATAATCCAGGGATTGGTATGACAAAAAATACCCGCATTTTCTTTGTAGCCGGGTGGATAAGTCGATATTTCACCCAGGTTCAAATAGTAACGAGAATAGGCCGGCTGCTGAAGTACAATGCCATGCTGCGTCGCCAGAAGATCGCCTACATTGTCAAGCGCCTGCCGCGCCAGCCCTTGCTCAGCCCCAATGCCGGCCATAACGCACATGCCCTGCGGCTCGATAAATATTTGCCCTTCGGCGCACGTTTGCGAGCCTACTTTATCACCAAAATCATCATAGGCGCGCAAGAACCAGCCGCCGTCCCAGCCGCTGTTTTGGGCTGTAACGCTCATCTTGAGGGCCATGTCACGGTACATCTCCGCGTCCTGATAACGGCCGTATGCTTCCGCCAATTCCGCCATTTCTGAGGCCGCCAGCACAAATAAACCGGCGATAAATACCGATTCCGCAACCTTGCCTTCTTTATTGGTGGTCGTCTGGAAAGATTCACCCGGCGTGTCGGAAAAGGTATTCAAATTCAGGCAGTCGTTCCAATCAGCGCGTCCAATCAAAGGCAACCCATGTGGGCCGAGCCGATCCAGCGTGTATTGGATACTGCGCTGCAAATGATCATACAGCGGTTTTTCGCTCCCAGGCTGGTTGTCATAAGCCACAGGCTGGTCGAGAATCGAAAAATCGCCCGATTCCTTGATGTAAGCGGCCGTCGACAAAGGCAACCAGAGCGGGTCATCATTAAAATTGCCGCCGACGGCGTCATTGCCGCGCTTGGTCAGCGGTTGATATTGGTGATACGCGCCGCCATTTTCCAACTGCGTCGCGGCGATATCCAAAATACGCTCGCGAGCGCGTTCGGGAATCATATGCACAAAACCTAATAAATCCTGATTTGAATCGCGAAAGCCCATGCCGCGTCCAATGCCGGATTCAAAATAAGAAGCAGAACGCGACATATTAAAAGTGACCATGCACTGATACGCATTCCAAATATTGACCATACGATCGGTATGAATTTCCGGCGTCTGCACCTGGTAAACCCCTAACAATTTTTCCCAATAGGCTTGTAACGCCTCAAACGCGGCTTCAACTTCATCTAGATTGAGAAAACGTTGAATGAGCGGACGAACAGCGCGTTTGTTAAGGTTGTTTGAACGGGGCGGATCAAACTTCTGATCGCGCGGATTTTCAAAGTAGCCGAGTAAAAAGATGATTTCGCGGCTTTCGCCCGGCTCCAGGGTCAACTGCACATGGTGAGAACCGATCGGCGCCCAGCCATGGGCAATGGAATTACAGGATTGACCCCGGGCAACAACGGCCGGATTATTCCAACTACGATAAGGGCCCAGAAAATCTTCACGCTGCGTGTCGAACCCGGCAATATCCGCTGAGCAGACAAAATAGGCAAAATGATTACGCCGCTCGCGATATTCAGTTTTGTGATAAATGACGCCATCTTCAACCTCGACCTCCCCAATGTTCAAATTACGCTGGAAATTGGTGGCGTCATCCCACGCATCCCACAAACAAAACTCAACGCTGGAAAAAAGGGAAAGCGAAGCGGTTTCAGCGCGTTGATTAGTAATTTTCATTTGCCAGATTTCTAATGTTTCTCCCAAAGGAACAAAATAACGCACGCTGGCGGCAATATCTTCATGGGTTGAGGAAATGGTCGAATAACCGAGGCCGTGCCGGCAGGCATATGCATCGAGATCGGTATAGGTCGGCTGCCAGGTTGGAGACCAAAATTCGGTCGTAGAGTCATCGCGCAGGTAAAGATAACGGCCGCCAACATCTAAGGGCGCGTTGTTATAACGATAGCGCGTAATCCGACGCAAGCGTGCATCACGGAAAAATGAGTAGCCTCCAGCGGTATTCGAAATCAATCCAAAATAATCTTGATTGCCCAAATAATTAATCCAGGGCAAGGGTGTGTCCGGCTTCGTAATTACATATTCACGCCGATCGTCATCAAAATAACCATATTGCATTGCTCTTTCCTCTCAAAATCAAATTTTTATCCCACAGATTGTAAGGAAAATCAGTTTGTTGTAAAAAAATAAATGATCAAAAAACGCCGCAGAATGCTGCGGCGTTTTCAAACACATGTCAATTTGACAGGCGCAGATTACTCGCTGGCGGATAAGTTAAGGGCGCTTTCACCAGAGTTGTAGGAAATTTGTAACTTTCCGTCCTCTACCAGATAACTTCCTGCAACGCGCAGCGCGGATATAAACTGCTGCTCCTGATTCATAACGCCGGGGGGATTTTCACATTGTGCTTCACCAATTTCAAGCTCTTTAATCGTTAACGTATTTCCCGAAATCGAAAATTGACCAGTATAAGAATTGCAACCGCCAAATCCGGTTACTGTACCACTGGAAAGACCGGTATCAATTATAAATACGGCCGTACTGGTTACCCCAGCTATAACCGGTTGGGTTTCATTTTTAGAAACAGTAACTGATTCCAGCACCCAATTTTCGCCCACCAGGTCAGGTTGCTCGCCAACCTGCGCCACTTTCGTCTCTGACTGCCAGCTCTTGAGCACATAAGGGTCAGCCGGGTTTTCCGGAGTTTGAAAAGTAAAGGATATCGGTTCCGTACGATTTATGACGCCCTCCAGGGCGTCACAATCAGCATCGGAGTCACAAACAAATGCCTTTTCACCATAAAATTCATAGGCGCCTTCAGAAGTTCCCCGAATACGGCCGTCTCCGCCGGTCAAAACCATTTCAAAATTGACGCCGCCCGGTTCTGGCGAGTCCACCAGAACCTCTTCGACCTGGTATTGTGTATTATCACCCGTGACGCGCAAATTGTAGGCGTGACCCCACTCATAATCGAAACCCGTTATTTCGCCCATATAGGGAGCAAAATCACTCGACTCACCAGCGCCAACCACATAACACAACTGCAAATTACTATCTATTTCGCATTCCGCTTTATATGGGTTGACAAGAATTTCGGCGCCTTCTGCAGACGTTTCAGGTTCCTCGACTGTGTCACCGCTGCCGCCGCATGCAGACAGCAAAAAAAGCATAGTCATTAAAAAGAAAACGAATACAACATTCCTACTAGTAAATATATTTGGCGATAGTTTTTTCACGTATTCTCCTCCTCCTGGTCGGAATCGCTCCCATGTTAATTGAGATAACTGGACACTGGCGTTTTTGTTTTGCCAGAGCAGACCTGTGATGTTTTGTGATCAAATTGCTCACACTCTACTCGCGCTAGAAACTTGACAGGTCTTGATTCGCCAGACTCCAGAAAATAAATAAAAAAATGCTGGCAAACGGCCGTTTCACACCATCCCAGTCAAACAAGAAAACGGCCGTTTACCAGCAATAAAATCATTAATTACTCGCCAGCTTCAGAAAATGCATCAGCTGTCGATTACAGCACATCAGCCGCGCCTATTTCAGCCGCACCAGCGGCGATTTCAGCCACGCCTTCAGCAGCCACATCATGCGCAACTTCATCCAGGATTTCCGAAGCAGCCAATTCATCTAGCCCCTGAGCAACCTCTACAGCGCCAACAGCGCCCATGATCTCGCTGCCAATAGCCAAATCGTCAGCCACTTCTATGCGCGCCAGACCCTCATCGATTTCTTCTTCTCCGGCGGCGGCAAGTTCAAGGCCAGTTTCGCCTAAAGCCCCGGAAACGCCCCTTAAAGCTGCATAATGGAAAATGCTGTCGCTTGCCAATTCACGCAGCGCTTCAGCGCGATCATAGAGGAATGCTGATAACACAGGCATATCTATTTCAGCAATTACATCACTCACAACCAACAACTGCCCGGCGATTGCTGCCAAATCCATGCTGTGCTCCAGGTCTGCCTCACCCATCACGCCCAATACTGCGCTCAACACAGTCACATCGTCTGAAGCTGCCAGCAATTCAGCGCCTTCCATCACATCGACGACGCCCGCCTCAGCCACAACTTCGCCCAGCGCGGCCATACGATCAGCCGTGGCTAGATCATCCAGGCCGGTCGTGACGTCAACAGCGCCTGCAACCAACGCCTCTCTGCTCATTTCTTCAAGGGCTGAGCCTGCGACGAGATCATCCAAACCATTAGCCACATCCATAACCCCAACTTCTTCTGCTACATCGCCCATTTCTTGCAAAGCGGCAGCTTCTTCCATATTGTTCATTTCGTCTGTCATCATAACCTCACTTTTTAAAAAAAAATATTTGTAATCGGCTCCCGGGCGGATAACAGCCGGATCGTCAAAATATAATTACTTTTGCTTCTTCACCTGCTTCATCGCTTTCAACTAAACCAGCGCTCTCCAAACCGATTTGATTATAAACCAAAAATAATGAACCGGCACTTATTTTTATCCCTGGAATTCGCTTCAATCCAAATAAAAATGGCTGCTAACGGCCGTTCAATGTGCGCGTCACGTAATAGACCAGGCGTTCGGCGACGGCCGTTTTACTCATCAGCGGCATCTCCTCGACTACACCGGCCGAACTGAGCAGCAGCACACGGTTCGTATCCACCTCAAAACCGGCGTCATCTTCCAGCACATCATTAACAGCAATAAAATTCAACCCTTTGCGCAGCAGCTTTTCACGGCCGTATTCATATGCATTGTGGGTTTCCGCCGCAAATCCCAGCACCACCCGCGGATGCCCGGTCTTGTCGCGTTTTTCCTTTACCGCAGTAAGAATATCCAGGGTCGGCTCCAAACCAATTGCAAGGCCCCACGCGTCGGTTTCCGTTTTTTTTATCTTGCGGTCAGACTGATTGCCGGGTCGAAAATCCGCCACGGCCGCGACCATAAATAACGCATCGGCGGTGTCTATTGCGGCGCAGGTAGCCTCTGCCATTTGCTGGGTCGTTTCGACCTCTACAACCTGCGCGCCAAGCGGAAACGGCTCATTGATCGGGCCGGAAATCAACGTCACTGCCGCGCCCGCATCCAACGCCGCCTGCGCCACCGCCAGCCCCTGTTTGCCCGTGGAACGATTACTAATAAAGCGCACCGGGTCAAGCGCCTCGCGCGTAGGACCGGTCGTAACAACCACACGACGGCCGTGCAGCGGCCCATTTTCCGCCAGCAAAAGCCGCGTGTGCGCCAAAATTTCCGCAGGTTCAACCATGCGCCCCAACCCGGTTAAACCGGAAGCCATACGCCCTTCAGCCGGACCGGCAAAACGCGCGCCGCGCTCGCGCAGCGTGGCCACATTCGCTTGCGTGGCAGCATGTTCATACATACCCCCATCCATCGCCGGCGCAATTAAGGTGGGGCAGCGCGCTGCCAACGCGATCACCGTCAGCAGGTTGTCCGCCAGGCCATAAGCGAGTTTAGCCAGGGTATTGGCTGTCGCAGGCGCAAGGATCAGCAGATCGGCCGTTTCACCTAATCCCACGTGGTGGACATGCTCATCCAAACCCCACATATCGCTGAACACAGGCCGGCCGGTAACCGACCTGAACGTCAGCGGAGCAACAAATTTTTCGGCGGCAGCGCTCAAAACAACATCAACCTGCGCGCCGGCCTGTGCCAATTTCGAGGCCAGATCAACTGCTTTGTAACAGGCAATCGAGCCGGTGACGCCGAGGACTATTTTTTTATCTTGTAGAAGGGTAATAGGCTGCATACGGTTGTCCTATAAAATATTTCACCTGAAAAATCCGGTTTCTTGGTCACGGTGATTTCTACCAACAGAAGAAAACGAGTATTTGACCAATCTTGATATAAGCAAGGATTATAGCTGAGAACGGCCGTTTCATAAATCAATCTATTTTGCCAAAGCGCTATGCAAACCGTATACTTCCGCATAAATTAAAGACTCAAGGTGACTTTTCAGCCTTAGCCTGAGCTAGTTATTGTTACCCATTACCTGACCTGATGCGGATTTCGACAAGCTCAGCTCTCAAAGGTCTGATCGATCACCAAGCAAGAAATTTCATGCGGTTTAACCGTCGTCAAAAAATAGTTCTAAAACTAATAGCGCTTAACCTGATCCTGTTAACTTTTGCCTGCTTGTGGTCATTCCAAAGCAAGCAATACAGCGGTATACCTGTGGCTGCCGCCAAAGGCAAACAACTGCTCAGCATGAACCTGGCTGCCGCCCCACAGCTGGATGCACAGGCTGCCCGCTCGATTGCAATGTCAGACGCTGGTTTGCAAGCGCTAATCGGCGCCAAACGGGTCGAATTTGTGAATGCAGCCATGCTCAGCAAGGGTGAAACACGTCAATGGCAGTACGGCGGCTGCGCCGATGAACCCTGCGCCCACGTTACGCTCTATAATTTTGAAGATGGGGGCACGGTTGAAGCTGTTGTCAATTTAAATCAAGAAACGGCCGTTGCAACCTGGGAAAACAGGGAAGCGCGTCCGGCCGGATCGTTGTTTATAATTGATAAGGTCATCAAAATTGCTGCAGCGGACGCGCAAGTCCAGGCGGAGTTAGGCGACATTGGCGCGGCCGATCCCGCCATGGTACCAATGTCTGGCTGGCTGGCCGATGATGCCTGCCAGGTCGATTGGTGTGTGGATTTGACATTTGAAGACCCGCAGGGATCCGGCCGTATTTACCACGTTTTTGTCAATATGGAGCAGGAAAAAGTAGCGCGCACCTTTTACACGCGCGGTCGGCCCACGCGCAGCGCCGCCAAACCCGTGGCGCAGCGGAACGCGTTTACCGACGATTGTCATCAACAATATGGGTGGGAAATTTGCTGGGAGATGACCGCCCATGACGGCGTCAATTTCCTGGATGCGACCTACGACGGACATTTGATTTTTTCCAGCGCTAAAATTGGGCAGGTGGAAGCGTGGTACCCAAGCTGGCCGGGGGGTTACCGCGATGAGATCGGATTTGCGGCTTCGGTGCCTCCCTTCGGGGACACGGTGGTCACCGACCTGAAAGATGGGTTTGAAATCAGGCAAATGTTCACCGAATTCACGCACTGGCCAAACTGCATTTGTTGTTACCGTTATGAAGAAGTGGTAAGGCTGTATGAAGACGGCCGTTTCGAGTTCGAATTCGTCTCGCATGGCCCCGGCTGTGATGATCTTTCAGTCTACCGTCCCTTCTGGCGCATCGACATTGACCTCGATGGCCCGGAAAATGACTTTGTCTGGCTGTGGAACAACAATTTGTGGGAAGAAGCGCTGAAAGAATTTGAAATCTTCCCCATTTTTGATGACGTGTCGCCCGACAGCTACAAATTAGCTACCTACGATCATGACTTCAGTTACCGCTGGCAGGTCATCCCATCCGATCCGCTCGGGCTGGATGAAGCCCACCTCTTCGGTTTGCAGTTCAAAGAAAAGGAAGGGGACGGCCCAATTTTGACAGGGCCGGGCGATACGTTTATACCGCCGCGCCAATGGATCGACGGCGACGATCTCTCCGGCGAAAATGTTGTTCTGTGGTATGTGCCTTTGCTCAATACTAAAAAGTCAGAACCGTGGTTTTGCATGCCGGACCCGGAACCGGATTTCTCGCCTTGTTCCGCAATTTTGCGAGCTGTGCCGGCCGGTGAATTGACCCAGCCCGATCCGGAAGAACTGCAGCCGACCGCACCTGCTCAACTGCCGGAAAGTACGCCGCTGCCTTCGCCCACGCCGGCGCCAACCCCTACGCCGCGTCCAATTGAAGGCGAATCGGCGCAAGAAATCCTGCTCAATGCCGGCTGCGGCTCGTGTCATAAAATTGGCGCGCTGGGCGAAAGTCACAAGGTCGGACCTGACTTAAGCCAGATTGGCCTCACGGCACAATCCCGGGTGCATGGTCTTTCAGCGGCTGAATATATCCGCGCATCAATTGTTGAGCCCAATGCATTTATTGCGCCGGACTGCCCCAACGGGCCATGTTTGCCTAATATCATGCCGCGTGATTATGCTAACCGCCTGACGCCAGACCAGATCAATACCACAGTCACCTATTTACTTGCCTTGACTGAAGAGGGTGAAGTCGTGGAAAGTGTGGGCAGCAATGCGGCTGCTCCAAAAACGCCAAGGCCGGTGGCGAAAACGGCCGTTCCCGCGCAAGTCGGCCCCATCACCCCTGCCCTGGCCATTCAAATTCTGCTCCTGGTAATGACGTTCTTATTCGGTCTGCTTGTTTTCTTTAGGTTGAAACCGGAAGATTCGGAAGCGTCGGAAGATTAACGATATTTTTCGCGCAAAGCGCGTTCGACCTGGCGGTCTGCATCTCGTTTGGCAATGTCAGAACGTTTGTCATGCTGCTGTTTACCACGCGCCAGAGCAATTTCCACTTTAGCGCGGCCATCTTTTAGATATAGCCTGGTAGGCACGCAGGTCAAACTTTTTTGGGTGAGGGCCTCCAGAATTTTATTGATTTCGCGTCTGTGAAGGAGCAGTTTTCGCGGGCGAGTAGCGTCATGATTTTCACGATTGCCATGTTCATAAGGGGCAATATTCGCTTCCAACAGCCACAATTCCCCATTTCGCGGGCGCACATAACTGCGCTGTAAACTGACCTGATGCGCGCGAACCGATTTAATTTCTGTGCCGGTCAACACCAGACCCGCCTCAAATTTTTCAATTAACTGGTAATCAAAAGATGCTCTGCGATTTTTGGCGATTACCTTAACTCCAGACCCTTTACTCATAAAATTATTGATCCGTAACTGTTGAGATCGTACATTGTTAGAAGAATATCTCTAACCTTCTTGGTTCAGAAGGAATTCAATTGCGCGCTGCAATTGCTGATCCGCTTCGCCGCCCAGATCAGGCGGAGATTCTATCTCAATATCAGGTGTAATACCTTCTTTATCGATTGTGTTGTTATCGGGCGTATACCAGCGAGCAATCGTGACGCGCAGTTCGGATCCATCCGCAAGGGTATGAACCTGCTGAACAGATCCTTTGCCAAAGGTTGTCTCCCCAATTAAAATGCCGCGCTGATTGTCTTGAATCGCGCCCGCCACTATTTCAGATGCACTGGCGCTGCCGGCGTTGACCAGCACAACCAGCGGCAAGCTTTCACCCCGATCCCCGTCATCGGCGCGAAACGTTTCTTCCAGCCCGCGATTATTACGTTCAAACAAAACGACGCTTTCCGGCAGGAAAATATCGGCTACGGCCACAGATTGATCCAAAAAACCGCCGCCGTTGTCGCGCAGGTCCAGGATAATGCCATCCGGGTTTTGGGAGAGCAAATCATTAAGTGCATCAAGAACGGCCGTTTCCGCAGCCCGATTAAATGTAGTCAGCCACACATAAGCAATGCGACGCCCATCCCGCTCAATCAGTTTTGACTCAACTACGGGAACCTCAAATGTGGCGCGCACAATCTCAAACGACAACATCTCCGGCTCATTTTCACGCATAATGCCCAGCATGACAGTCGTTCCTTGCGGTCCGCGTATATTTAGCAACGCTTCTTCAAAATCAAAACCAACAACTGATTCGCCATCAACTTCGATAATAAGGTCCCCCGGCAGCAGACCGACTAAATCAGCCGGTTGCCCATCAAACGGCCGTATAATTTCAATCAGGCCATCATCATTTTCGCGTACGGTAGCGCCAATGCCGGAAATTGAGCCGCTCATGTCTTCGCGCATACGGGCGGCGATATCAGGCGGGAAAAAGCGGGTAAAATCGTCGTCCAGGGATTTTATAGAACCAGATATCGCCGAATACACCAAATCTTCATCCGCCGGCACTGGGCCGTCAAACTCCTCGCCAATGATCTGCCACGCCTGGTAAAAAGCGCCCAAATCAATCGCCTCGGGATCAAAGTCGGAGCGGATGGGGGCAGTTGGTGCGGTAGGCAGCGGGGTTGGCTGGCTGGGAACAGTAGATTCGGGAGAAACGGCCGTTTCCACAATCGGCGCCGGCGAAGGAGTTGTCACAATCAGCACTTCACGCGTCACTTCAACTGCCTCGGTAACAATCTCCGTGACAACTTCTGTCACCGTTTGCGGCTGAGCAGAAGCACGGCCAATCACAAAACCAACGCCGGCCATCACCAGCGCCGTCAAAATCATGCCGGCAATTAAAATAAGAATTCGGCCCGTGCCGGAAGAAGAATTATTATCCATATCGTTTCATTCGCCGTTCTGTAAATATTCGATCGCGCGGCTTAACACTTCATCCCGCCCATTGTCGATGGCTTCTTGTGTGACCTCCACCAGAAAATCCGGTTCCAAACCCTGACCATCAATCTGATTATGATCCGGCGTAAACCAGCGCGCAGAAGTTACGTGGACCGAAGAGCCGTCGCTCAAATCGAACACAAGTTGAACCGAACCTTTACCAAACGTCTTGCCATCTCCAATCAGGGTCGCGCGTTCACGATCCTGTAATGCGCCGGCGACAATTTCGGCCGCGCTGGCGGTGCCGCTGTCCACCAACACAACCAGAGGAACATCCAGCGCCAGCGTCCCATTGGTGGCGTTAAAAACGCGTTCGCCCTCGTCCTGGCTTTCCTGGATGAGTACCGGCCCGCGGTCAAGAAAGTGATCAGACACATCAACGGCCGCATCCAGCAACCCACCCGGATTACTGCGCATATCTAAAATGAGCTGCTCTGCGCCCTGAACCAGTAAACCTTCAACAGCCGCAGCAACTTCTTTCCCGCTCTCGCCGCTAAAACGAGAGAGACGAATGTAGCCAATCGCGTCATCTTCCTCCAGCAGCCGGTATGTCACGGAGGGAATCAAAATATCGGAACGCACAATCTCAATATCGACTGGTTCGGCTGCTTCAGAATGGCGTACGGTGAGGGTCACAGAGGTGCCTTTCTCACCTTTAATCATGTCAACAATGTCGGTGACTGTCATTTCGGCGGTAACGGCCGTGCCATCCACCGCCAACAAAACATCACCGGACAAAATTCCGGCCGCCTCAGCCGGGTTACCCGGAATCGGCTCTAAAAACACCTCACCCCCATCTTCCGGGCGTGAAATATAGGCGCCAATACCGCCAAAAGAACCTTGTAAGCGCTCTTTCTCCAAATCACGTGCAACCGGCTCAACAAAGATCGTATATGGGTCATCCAGCGTATTGAGCGCGCCGCGGATGGCGCCATAGGTTTGCATCTGTTCATTGGGCAGCTCACCAATAAAATGTTCATTGACAAGGCCCCACGCCTCCCAATAAATGTCCATCGAATCCTGAGCTTTGGCAACGCCATTGCGTAAATCCAGCAGATCATTCACAAAGAATCCGGCTGCAAAAGCGCTTAATGCCAGCAAGACCAGCATAAACACGGTCAATCCATTACGTATGTTTTTTGACATTATTTCACGATCTCAATTCGTTTTGAACTTCGTATTTTAATAAAAAATCAGATGGCGCAGGCCATCTGTTTGTTGTTCTCATTATAGTTAAAACCACATTGTGGCCGCTCCTCTGGCATTTTAACACAGGTGTTCGACAAGACAATCTGAGCTATAATTTACATGTAAAACATTAATCAACATGTGCAAAAACGCCGCTTTGCCTCGATTGTTACTGTTTTACACCAGAGAATACAACGAACGGGATGTTTTTTTCGTAGACTAAGTGATGCTATGAACCACATGTGGCGGATATTGCTGGCGGCTAGTTTGCTGTTGTCTCTTTTGCTGCCTGCCAAAGAGACGGCCGTATTCGCGCGCCAATCTGCCCCCCCTGAACTATTATTGGAAAACATGAGTGTGGAAGAACGCATCGGGCAATTGTTTTTGGTCACTTTTAGAGGGGACAGTGTGGATCAAGAAAGCGATATTGCCGATCTGATTTTGAATTATAAAGTTGGGGGTGTTGTGCTGCTGCCGGAAAATGACAATATCAGCGGTTTCGGCGATCCGGCCGATACACCAGCACAACTGGCTGCACTCAATAATAATTTGCAAAGCCTGGCTTTAACCGGTTCAGTTGTTAATTCGCTGGATGACGGGGCCGAGGCTGACCTGCTGCCCACTGTATCAACGCCAACGCCGCCCAATAACGTGGTTCCATTATTAATTGGTATGAATCATGAAGGCAGTCCATACGATCCAAACCGGTTCATTGGCGGATTAACGGCCGTACCCACAAATATGTCCATGGGCGCAACCTGGAAGCCGATTTATGCCCAGGCGGTTGGCGAAATCATTGGCCGCGAACTTTCTGCAGTTGGCGTCAATTTGTTATTAGGTCCTGGTTTGGACGTGTTGGAAAATCCATCCCCGGTCAATCCCGCCGATCTGGGTACGACAACCTTTGGCGGCGATCCATATTGGGTAGGCAAAATAGGACAGGCTTATACGAGCGGCGTTCATAACGGCAGCAATGACCGCGTTGCCGTCATTGCCAAACATTTTCCCGGCAAAGGCAGCAGCGACCGGCCCATTGAAGCTGAAATACCCACCGTTCGAAAATCATTGGAACAGCTCAAGCAAATCGAGCTGGCCCCTTTTATGGCTGTTACAGAAGATGCGCCAGGCGAAACGGCCGTTGCCGACGGACTTCTCACCACCCATATTCGCTACCAGGGATTTCAGGGCAATATTCGCGCCACCACCGCCCCGGTTAGCTTCGATCCACAGGCGTTGACCACACTAATGCAGCTTCCTGAGTTTAACGCCTGGCGTAACAACGGCGGATTGATTGTTTCCGACTCGTTGGGCGTCCGCAGCGTTGAGCGTTTTTACGACGACACCGAGCAGGAATTCCCCCATCGGCGCGTCGCCAAAGACGCGTTCCTGGCCGGCAACGATCTGCTTTACCTAAATGAATTTGCGCTTGGAAATGCCCCCTATTCCGAAGAATTGGCAAATATGAAAGATACCATCGTCTGGTTCCGTGAAAAATACGAGACCGACCAGACCTTTAAGCAGCGAGTTGATGAAGCCGTCTTGCGCATCCTAAAACTCAAACAAAGAGTATACGGAGACGACTTTTCGCTTGAAAACGTCACGGTTGATACGGCCGAACTCGATAACAACATTGGGCAGGGGAATCCTATCATGTTTGATCTGGCCCAAACCAGTACAACCCTGATCGCGCCCAGTCAGAGTGAACTCGCCGAACGGCTGGCCACTTTGCCCGGCGCCGGTGATAACATCATCGTCTTTACCGATGTGCGCGAAGAAAAACAATGCAGCGACTGCCCCTCGACGCCCATTATCAGCCAAACTGCGCTGGCCGAACGCATGTTGGCGCTCTACGGGCCAGACGCCAGCGGCCAACTACAGGCAAATCAAATCAGCAGCTTTTCTTTTGCCGATCTGGAAGATTTTTTAGACGCAGGCGGTGAAACCATTTTCCAACCAACGCCGCCCGCAGAAAATCTCTCGGAGGATCCGGACGCAACGCCGCTCCCTACGCCCACGCCCCGTCCCGGTTTTCTAGTTCAAGAAGCCATTAATGACGCCAACTGGATCATATTTGGCATGCTAAACGTCGCCGATGATTTCCAGGCTCTGAAACAGTTCCTGGCGCAGCGGCCTGATATTGCGCGCAATTCTCGCGTAATCGTCTTTGCTTTTGACGCGCCTTATTACCTTGATTCGACTGAAATCAGCAAGCTAACGGCTTATTTTGCGCTGTATAGTTCCAGCAATGCCTTTATCGATGCGGCCGTGCGCGCCCTTTTTCAAGAATCCCCCTTGAGCGGCAAGTCGCCCGTCAGCATCGAAGGCGTAAGCTACAATTTATTTATCCAGACCCAGCCGGATCCCCAACAAGTTATTGAGTTGTTTATTTCGCAAGGCGGCGGCGCAACCCAATCGCCCCAAAGCGAGGCGCCGTTGGATGCTGCAATTGGAGACACCTTGCAATTGCAAACCGGTGTTATTCGTGATCGCAATGGCAATCAGGTACCGGATGGCACAATTGTGCAGTTCATTCAACAAGACCGCATTCAAGGCACCGTCAGCATCATCGCCGAGGTTCCGACTACAAACGGGATTGCAGGTCTGGATTATGTAATTGAAGCCAGTATAGGTCCGGGACAATTTCGGATCACAACCGTTTCCGGCGACGCTGTCATCTCACAAGCAGTCGATATTTCAATCGAGGACGAAGCTCAGGTAGCCATTATCGTGCCTACGCCACTGCCAACAGCCACGCCTTCATCTACGCCCATGCCGACAAACACCCCCATCCCATCCTCCACGCCCACGCCTCCGGCTACCGCCACACCAGTTCCAATTGTCCCGCCTCCGGAACCGGGCATCCGTATCAGCCTGTCGGATTTTCAGATGATAATCAGCATGTTTATGGGCCTGGCGCTAACTCTTGGCGCCGGTATTCTCATCAGCCAGCGGCATAATAACACCCCGTCAGAGTTAATGGGCTGGCTTTTGTGGGGCGTTATCGGCGGTCTGGTTGTTTATCTATACTTTATTCTGGGTCTGCCCGGGTCTGATATACTTGCCAGGTTTGGCGCCTGGGCCGGCTTATTGACCACCGTGGCAGGTGGTTTGGTCGGGCTTTTGCTGTTCCTAATTCGTTCCCAACGATTACAGTCTAGCCGCACCCAAAAACGTCCGCCAATAAAATCGTAATCACAGAACGCTCACGCTCTAGTTAATCGTTCTGGAGTCTGGCGAATTCAAGACCATCCAGGGTTCTAACTCGAGTGAAATGTGAGCAAATTGATCACAAAACCTGACAGATCTGCTCGGGTAAAATAAATTTCCAATCAAGTTGCTTGGGCGCTGCATGCACGCTGATAGACAGCATGGGCATAAACAATCATGCCTGCACTCCATGTTAATGGCGCTTCAGATTTGTACCAGAAAGTCTGCAACGACTTTCCATCCTGGTCATAAACCTCGTGAACGACCCCATCCCGCACAATCAACTGATAGATTCGCTGCAAAATCTGACTAGCTTCATCCAGTCGCCCCGTGCGGGTTAAGGCGATGACATGCCAACCACCCAGCCACAGCCATGCTGCCAGGGTATGATAATGGGGAATTCCGCCCAGCCGATTCTCAATGGCGACAAATTGATCACCATAAGGCTGATCGGTAACCTGCGTCGGAACCGGTTCAGACATGCTCAAATCCGCCATTACATTCAGGATGACATGACTTTGTTCCGGCGTTGCCAGTCCCCAGGCAACTGCAAGCAAATTGCCATCGCTGTTAAAAAGATCGAATTCTTGGCTGGTAACAAAATAGCCCAATTGGTCACGCCAAAAATGAGCGTTGATGACCTTTTTTAACGCATCTGCTTTTTCCCGATAAAGGTCCTGATCTGCCTCATAGCCATACTTGTGGGCAACCTTGGCAAAGGCATCTAGCGCCTTCCAATACAACACGTTCGCGTAAAGCACGGCCCCCACGCGGCTGATGCTGTCTGCCCAATCGGTGAAAGCGCCCTGATGCAGCAAACCATCCTCCTCCAACGCCTGCGCTTCTATCCATTTCAAGGCGCGTTTAAGCGCCAACCAATTTTTTTTGGCAAAGACCGTGTCGTTAATTCGTTCCAGATAGTTCAGTGCAGAGATGACCAGAAGCGCATTGCCATCCAGCGACATTGTGTTGTGGGCCGTTGAGTACTTTGGATAAATTGGCAAGTCAACCGGCTGGTGCCGGCCCAATAAGGAGTGCAGGTACCGGTCGAAAATATTGGTCGAATGAACTTTTACCGGAAATTGTCCATTTTCACGTTGATTGATCAGAAATACTTCGAGGGTTTCACGCGCCACTTCTATTTCATTGATTTCCAACAACCCAAAGCTGGCAAATCCAAAATCACGCGCCCAAGGCTCGCGAAAATTACGCATGCCGGCGCACAGCACCAACTTTTGCCGGCCATTGGGTAAATAGCGCCGTTCAATGCCGGCGCGCAAATCGGCCGTTGCTATCTGTATCGCTTTGTCGCGCTCAGTGAGGTGCGCATCCACCCAGCCTTCGCGCCAGGAACGCATTAACGGCGGGCGGCCTAATAAACGCAGCCAATAAGAAATGAAATACCAGCTTACGGCGCCGGCAACAAAAGCGAGGGCAGTGGGTAGAAACGGCCGTATTCCACTCCCAGTATGTCGATTTTGAACAGAGTGATCTACAGCGAAGGGATTATTCATCCAATAATTTTATCCAATAATGCTGTATTCGTATTGTCCTCGTATCAATTTATTAGCTGCAAATCGACCGGCCTGAAAAATGGAGGCATCCAGGTCAGTTGTTTTTTGCCCGATAATCATATCCGCCATCATCACACCCACCGCAGGCCCCAATTTGAAACCGTGCCCGCTGAATCCGCTGCAAATGTACAGGCCGCTGTCGGCGGGCAGCTCATCTAAAATGGGATGCCAATCAGGCGTAATTGCGTACAAGGAGGCGTAGCCGCCGGTAAACTGGCTTTGCTCCATGGCCGGAAAGCGGCGTACCAGTCGCTCACCCGTCTCGAGAACAAAATCATCGTCAATTCCCTCATGGAAACGATCGGGATCAACCACCGCTTCCGCCTCTGACGGATCAATCAGGCCAACCAGGGTTAACCCGCCGGTTTCAGAACGGAAATAGGTGGCGTTGATGAAATCGGCAAAGACAGGGTGCGGCGCTTCATGACCGGCCGGACGGCGAAAGAAAGCAACCTGTACCCGGCAGGAATCAATTGGCAGCGCCAGGCCAGCCAGATGGCCCACCTGAGCGCCCCAGGCGCCGGCGCAGTTAACCACAACCGGCGCATCAATGCTGCCTTTGTTGCTGTCGACGCCGCGTACTTTGCCACTTCTGAAGCGCATATTGGTAACGGCCGTTTCCTGCATTATCACCGCCCCAGCCCTTTTCGCCGCCTGGGCATACGCTGTCACCGTCAGATATGGATCCGCATAGCCGCTGCCCGGTTCATAAGCGGCCGTGACGAGATCGGTTGTCACCAACGCCGGCATCAATTCGTGCAGCGTCTCCGGTGAAATCAGCTCTGTTTCAATGCCAACGCGCTGCTGCAAAGCGATATTTGCCTCCAAACCGGCGCGATCGGCGGCCTTAGCCACGGCCACAAAACCGCTGCGTGTAAAACCACATTCCCCGCCCACACGCTCGTCAAAATTTTGAAACACACCCAGGCTGTACAGCGCCATCCGCGCCGTCACCTCATTCGAATAATGCATGCGAATGATAGATGATGATTTGCCGCTCGGCCCATTGCCGATAATACCTTTCTCCAAAACGACAACCTGAAGGCCACGACGCGCCAACTGCAGCGCCGTGCTGCAGCCCATAATCCCGCCGCCAATAACAATAACTTCAAATGATTGTTTCATGAAACCTCTTCTATTTCTTTACTGAGCGCCGGCGTTTTTTATTTTACAACCCCGGCGTCTACCATTGCCAGGTACACCTTTTCCGCCGAGAAAGGCGGCCCTTCCAGGCGCACCCCGACAGCATCATAAACGGCGTTACCCAGAGCGGCAATCGTAGGAATCATGGGATGCTCGCCAATGCCTCGCGCGCCCCAGGGGCCATCATCTTGCGGTACCTCGACAATGATGCTCTCAATAACTTGGGGTGTATCGGCGGCAGTGGCAATGCGGTAATCGACAAAACTTGGATTTTGCATCACGCCTTCTTTTAGCTGCATCTCTTCAAAAATGGCGGAACTTAAACCCTGCATGAAGCCGCCCTCAATTTGGGCTTCAACCAAATCAGGATTGATCGCTTTGCCCACGTCAAAGGCCGCCACGCCTTTCAACACCTCGATTTTGCCCGTGTCCAGGTCAACTTCAATGTCCAGACCTTGAGCGCCGACTGTGTAGTGGACAACAGCGCGATCTCCCTGGCCGGTTTCGGGATCCAGGCCGGTGACATAGGTGGGCATAAAGCTGCCGCGCCCCACAATCGGACCACCGGTCCACTCGGTGAAATCCTCGTTTGGCAAGCCATAGATAACCAGATTGCGCAAGGGAGTCTCGTTCTCACTTTTGTAGGAAACCACAATGCCCTCAACAATATCCAAATCGTCAATGTCTTCGTCCCAGGCCTCGGCGACGACTTCCAGAATTTGTTGGCGTGCATCGCCGGCGGCCAGCTTGACGGCGTTGCCCATGCTCCACGTAAGGCGGCTGGCTACCGTTTGCCATTCATACGGGCTGTACTGGGTGTCTAACGGCCCGGCGATGCGAATCCAATCATAGGGCACGCCCAGCGCCGCTGCGGCGATCTGCGCCGCCGCCGTGAAGGCGCCCTGCCCAATTTCCTGACCGCCAACTGCCAGTACGGCCGTTCCATCTTCAGCCATCTGCAAGCGGGCGCTGGAACCGGCGTTGGGCGGCATTGCCGGCGCTTTCCACGCCAGGGCAATGCCCTTGCCGCGCCGTTTATTAGGCCCGCTCGCGGGAGCAGTTTTGCCCCAGTCAATGGCCGCGGCTACCTTATCGATACATTCCTGCAAGCCGTTGGGGTGCATCGTCATGCCGGTGACGAGTTGATCGCCGGCCTCGACGCAGTTAAGTTTGTGGAAAGCAACTTTATCCATGCCGATTTTCTCGGCCAGTTCATCCATACATTGGTCAACGGCCGTATGCAATTCCGACATGCCAAAACCACGATACGCGCCGCCGATGGGATGGTTGGTGTACACGCACAGACTGTCCGTCTTCACATTGGGAATGTCATACGGCCCCGTGCTGCTGTAGCCGCCGGCGCGCGTGATATTGACGCCATATTCGGTCGATGCGCCTCCATCCCAAAACATTTTGTTCTCCATCGCCAGCAAATTGCCATCCGCATCACAGCCCACCTTCAAATGAATGACCAATCCCTGACGCACAAAATTGGTATAAAACTCTTCTTCACGCGTCAGGCGCACTTTCACCGGGCGCCCGTTGGCCTTGGTAGCCAGGGCCACCGGCATCGCCTCCATCGTTACGCCGGCTTTGCAGCCGAAGCCGCCGCCAACATAAGGGGCGATAACACGAATGTCGCTTGGTGACTTATCTAACGCTTTGGCAAAAATATTACGCTGCGCAAAAGGAGACTGCGAAGACGCCCATACGGTCACCTTGCCATCTTCGCTCATCTGGGCAATGGCTACGTGCGGTTCAATCGGCACATGCTGGACATGCGGAATGCGAAATTTGCGCGCGACAATGGCCGCGCATTTTTCCCAGGCGCTTTCCACATCGCCTTTGCGAATTTTGAAATGATTGGCGATGTTTGTGTCGGCCTGCGGAAAGATAAAATTGGGCGCTTCGTAGTTGGCCAGATCAGGATGAATGAGCGGCGCTTCCGGCGATGCGCCATATTCGGGATCAAACACCGGTTCCAGCGGTTCGTACACGACATCAATCAAGTCGAGTGCTTTTTCGGCGATTTCCTCGGAAACGGCCGCTACCGCCGCTACCTGTTCACCCACAAAACGCACGCGACCACGCGCAAAGATATATTTATCCTTCAGGTACAGACCGATGTGGTTGGGGAAATCTGCGCCTGTCACAATAACCTTTACGCCGGGCAGTTTCTCCGCTTTGCTCGTATCGATTGATTTGATAAGGGCGTGCGGGTGTGGGCTGCGTTTGATACGGCCGTATAACAATTCCTTGCCAAATCGAATATCATCAGCATAAATCGCCGCGCCGGTCACCTTTTCATGCACATCCAGACGCGCTACGCTTTGGCCAATTAGTTTCGGTTCTTTTTCTTCAATAAGCATCATAACCTCCTCACCCAACAGACTCCAGCCGCGCGGCCTGTTTGACCCCTTCGACAATACGCACATATCCTGTGCAGCGACAAAGGTTGCCGGACAAAGCCTCACGAATCTCTTGCTCGCTCGGGTCTGCGTTCTGGTCCAGCAGCGCCCGCGCCGAAATCAGCACCCCGGGCGTACAAAAGCCGCATTGCACGCCGCCCGCTTCAATAATCGCCGCCTGCACCGGATCAAGCCGGCCGTCGCCGGCCAGACCCTCAACTGTGAGCAGTTCGGCGCCGTCACATTCAGCAGCCAGCACCAGGCAACTGTTCACCGGTTCCCCGTTCAGCATGACGGTACATGCGCCGCATTCGCCCGCAGCACAGCCATTCTTGGTGCCGGTCAACACTAATTCCTCGCGCAGCATTTGCAGAAGCGTCATGTGTGATGGAATTGTGACCGTTTCAACTTCGCCATTAATTGTGAATTCAATTGTGTGGTATGCCATGCTAACCTCGTATTTCTTCCCAGACTTCCGTGACCGCTTTCCGCACTAAATTTCGCACCATCAACTTGCGATAGCGAGCCGATCCGCGCGAATCGCTAATGGGCGTACAGGCATTCATGGCTTCGTCGGCCGCCCAATTGATTGTTTCCGGCGTAATTGGGTTGTCGGCCAAAACTGCTTCGGCTGCCGATGGAACCAGCGGAACAGGCGCCACCGACGCCAACACAAGCAGAAAACGATAGCCGGAGCGGGTACTACTTGGATAGGCCAGGGCCGTCACGCCAACAATGGCCAGGTCGCCGACACGATTACGACCTAATTTTAGATATCTGGCAGCATATTTGGGGGGCGGCGTTGGAAAACGAACGGCCGTTGCCACATCCCCAGGATTTAATATTGATTTACCCGGCCCCAGGAAAAAACCCGCTAATGATTCTTCCCGCGCGCCGTCAACCCCATGAATTTCCAGAACGCCGCCCAACACCATGCAGGCGCCAAGTGTGTCCCCGGCCGGCGAAGCGTTACAAATATTGCCCACAATGGTTGCGCGGCTGCGCAACTGGTAACTGGCGACCGTTTGGGCTGCTTCTGCCAGGACAGGATAATGGGTGGAAACGGCCGTATTCGTTATCACCCGGTTCATATTCACCGCCGCCCCAATCCGCAGGCCGGATTGCGGATCAAAGGCGATTTCATGCATGCCTGCAAGCCCTTTGATATCGACCAGATATTTATCCTGCCACACCTTATCCCGCAGGCGCACAAAGGTATCGGTTCCTCCCAGAAACGGCCGTGCTTCCCCCGCATGCGCAGCCAAAAATCGGCTCGTCTCCGCCAACGAATCAAACTTTACATAATCAAATTCTGGCAGCCCCGGAGATGGTTCATGCATCACACATACCTCCTAGTTAAATTAATTTACTCAAATCGTGCGCCTGGCTGTATCCCACTCCCGAAGGGCTTCTCGCCAGGCGCGACGCGGTCAGGAGACCGGCAGCGGGCAGTCGTTCATTGTCGAGGAACTAGTAAGCCCGACCGCGTCCGCCCAGGCGTTCAACGTGTTCCGGATCGTAACAATCACCAAAGCGCGTCTTGGGCAGCGTCGCCTTTTTCGCCATTAGCTCCTCGTACTCATCCTCATCAACCATTGCGACGATGCGTGCAATGCTGGCTTCCCCATCCACAAAGCGCCACGGGAAACAGCCAACCTGTACGCGCCGGTTCACCAGCAAATCAATATCGCCGCCAACGCATTCCGCATGAATAATACCCTTGGGGAACATCCACAAATGCATCATCTGGTACATATCCGGCGTAAAGACCTCGAGCAAAGATTTGCCGAATTTTTCGCGAAAATAAAGGTCACACTGCTCGGCCAGAACAGGCATCCAGTCCCGAATTTTGGTGTTCATGGGATGATCGGCGCTGCCGCAATCTACGCCAATCCACTTAATCTTTTTCTCCATACACCATTCGGCGAATCGCGCGTCCGGTCCGGGATGCAGCACCATGTAACGTATTTCATTGCCATAGGGTTGATCCCAGCTAAAATGATGATAGCCGGTATGGATTATGAGAATATCCCCTTCCCGCACCTCAACCCGCTCTTCAATCATCTCAGGGGTATAAATGTCAAAATCGCCACAGCAATCACTCAAATCAACAATGGCGGCGTCGCCGGCAAGAAAATCAAAATCAAGCCTGGCAATATCTTTGCCAGGCGTATAGAAATGAATTTCCCCATCCAAGTGTGTGCCTACATGGTTGCTGTGCGTAACCAACTGCCCGTTGGCGCCGTTTGGCGCCAGGCGCTTGAAATATTTAACCTGCAATGGTTCATAAGTCGGCCAGGGAGGGGTTCCAATGCCAAGTGGTATAGTGAGATCAATAAACTTCATACATCGCTCCTTATTTATTGTGGCTCTTTGGGTTTTCGTGAGGTTTTTATTATTTTTCGTTATTGATAAGCGCTTCCCAGAAAAATAATTTTCTGAACCCTGGCGTTTTTTTATTTACCAGAGGTAAAAATCTGACAGGTTTTGAATTCACCAGACGCCAGTAATTTTGAAAGGTCCCTATCAATCAAACGGTGCGAGAAATTTAACACATGATCCGGTCTTTGTCAGGTGTCACATGTCACAAAAAGGGGGGGTCAAACATCACGTTGAGGCAATCACAAAGCCCAATAAGATTGACCATATCCTACCTGTAAGGGTATCATAACCCGCACCTGAACAGACATTAAAACGCGCGGCCAATGTTGTTGATCAATATCCTTGCTCAGGAGCGGCTTCCTGACAGCTTCCCTCCGCAGCGGCGGCAAAACATCCGCGCACCCAATTCGGAGGACAACCATGACACAAGCCCTGGAAGGGATTCGCATTCTTGACTTAACCCGCGTACTTGTCGGCCCCTACGCCACCATGATTTTGGCCGACCTTGGCGCGGACGTCATCAAGCTTGAAATGCCCGTAACAGGAGATGATTCGCGCACATTTCCCCCACATGTCAACGGTGAAAGCGCCTATTTTATGAGTCTCAACCGCAACAAACGCTCTATGACGCTCAACCTCAAATCTGCGGCAGGCAAACAGCTTTTTCTGGATCTGGTGACGAAAGTGGATGTCGTAGTGGAAAATTTTCGACCCGGCGCCATGATGCGGCTAGGTCTGGATTATAGCGTACTCAAACAGCAAAATCCACGCCTCATCTACGCCGCTGCATCCGGTTTTGGCCACACCGGCCCCTACAGCCAACGCGCCGCCTATGACGCCATTGTACAGGCAATGGGCGGCATTATGAGCATCACCGGACCGATAGGAGGACCGCCCACGCGCGTCGGCACGTCGATGGGCGACATTACGGCCGGGTTATTCACAGCCATCGGCATTCTGGCGGCGCTGCGTCACCGTGACCAGACCGGTGAGGGGCAAATGGTAGATGTGTCCATGCTGGATTCACAGGTGGCCATTTTGGAAAATGCAATTGCGCGTTATGCGGTCAGCGGCGAAATTCCACAGCCCATCGGCAATAGGCATCCTTCCATTGTACCATTTGAAACCTTCGACACGGCCGATGGTCAGATTATGATCGCGGCCGGCAACGATGCACTGTGGGCCAAGTTGTGTACGGCCTTGGAAATGTCTGAATTAGTTGACGACCCCCAGTTCAAAACCAATCCAATGCGGATCGAGAATTATGAATTGTTACGGCCGTTGCTGGCCGCCCCCTTATATCAAAAAACCACCGCCGCATGGCAAACCATCCTTGATGACGCCGGCGTGCCCAACGGCCCCATCAACAATGTTGCCCAGGTGATGGCCGACCCGCAGGTGCGGGCGCGTGAGATGATTGTGCCGGTCGAGCATCCCGTCGCCGGCCGGCTCGATTTACCCGGCGTGCCGGTCAAGCTCAGCGCCACCCCCGGCAGCATCCGCCAGCCGGCCCCCCTTTTAGGCCAGCATACGGATGAGATTTTAGTCGACGTTTTTGGTTACAGCCCAGCTGAGATTGAAGCGCTTCGGGCCGGCGGTATTTTTTAATAAGTTCTTACACGAATTGCACGAATCCCACGAATTTATGACCCGTATTCGGGGTATTTGTGTTATTCGTTTCAAAAATCTTAATCGACTGAGACTACTGCATCAAACCAGCTTGCCCCAAACGATCATGCACCGTAGAAAAAGTCTTCGCCTGCGCCTGAGTCAAGTCACCCGACGCAACCAAATCCGCCAGCACATCCGCCATCATTTCGTCCATACTGCCGCTCACGCCGGCATCGCGGCGCTGCACCATTTGCGCATCCACCATTTCGTGCGCTTCTGCAAATGTGGCCGCCTCTTCTTTTGAAATCAAGCCTTGGTCAATCGCCTCAGCCAACATTTGCGCCTGTTTTTCCGCTTCAACGTCCGCGTTAAAGGCCGCCCCGCCCATACCTTGCCGCGGCGTCGCCTGGCCGCTGCCCAACGCCTGCACATAGTTGATCACGTCCCAGCGAGCGTCTTCATCCAAAATAGCTTTCCAGGCAATCATGGTAGAGTTAAAAGGCGCCATCGCGCCGCCTTCACTGATACGCCAATATAAATAATCGTCGCCCAACATCTGGCTGGTTTGGGCGATAGCGGCCGGTTCCGGATCAAGGTTAGCCGCCGCCGGACCGTCACCCATGCCGCCGTCGCCGTGACAGCTTGCGCACTGCGCAGTATAAATTTCCGCGCCCCGTTCGATCGAGGCTTCGTTAGCGGTGGTAGGGTTGGTAAGCCCGGCATATTCGTCGGGAATGGCAGCGTGGTGCCGGGCCATCATGCCACCGCCCATGCCGTTGCCCATCCCCATACCCATAGAGCCGTTACTGCTTGTGTTATTAGTGACAGCCGGTTGCGCGGCGGCCAAATCAACGCTGCTGGCTTCTG
Source organism: uncultured Chloroflexia bacterium (assembly GCA_963701435.1). Taxonomy (GTDB): domain Bacteria; phylum Chloroflexota; class Anaerolineae; order Promineifilales; family Promineifilaceae; genus JAACFF01. The sequence goes on from CAVPAL010000022.1 coordinate 69,293, forward strand.
TTGAACCGCAAGCGGTCAATAACAAAGCGAATCCAATTAAAAGTAAAAATAATTTATCCATTACAGAAATTCCTCATAGATATTACCGGTACCGCTCAGTAATATTGGGCACCAGGTATTCATCAAAAGCGCGGTTTATATCATAATCCGGGTTCCAATTCCAATCGCGCCGCGCCGCCTTGTCGTTGAGATCAGCCGGCCAACTGTCCACAATGCCCTGGCGGCGTTCGTCAGGTGCAAAACTAATTTGTGCATCTGGAAAAGCGGCCAAAACACGCTGCTGAAATTCTTCCGCCGAAATGCTGAAGCTGGTTACATTATAAACCGACCGGCGCAAATCCTCGCGCGGCGCATCCGTCAGCTTGAGCAGCGCGGTCACGGCGTCCGGCATCGCCATAAAAGGCAGCACCGTATCGGCGCGCACAAAACAGGCATACGGCTCCCCTTTGGCGGCGGCGTGCAGCATTTCAGGGCCATAATCAGTTGTGCCGCCCGACGGCACGGTAAAGGCGCTGATTAAACCGGGAAAACGCACGCTGCGAAAATCGAGCATTACCGGCCGCTGTCCTGCAAGCTGCAAATAATTCCGGCTGTAATAATTGCCCAAAATCTCACAATACAATTTATTACAGCCATACATTGTGGTCGGATAATTCCAATCCCATTCCCGCACCCGTAAATCACGCGCTTTGGTTTCCAAGTCGGGCACCCCATACGCAGCGATTGAACTGGGGAAAATAAATTTGACCGGCCGGCCGCGCCGCTGGGTCTGGTCGGCGGCAAGCTGCAGCAGCGCCAGGGTGCCGTCCACATTTACCTGATGGGCCAGATCAGGCGCAAATTCACTGCGCGTCGATAACAATGCCGCCAGATGAAACATAATGTCAAATTCAAACTCGGTCACCAAGCGGGCAAATAATTTGGCGTCCAAAATGTCGCCGGTAATGTGGGTGCTGAGCCCTTTGAACGCATCCGGCAGGGCATACAAATCCAACGTAAGCAGAGCGTTCTGGCCGGAAGCAGAGAGTTCGCGGATAAGCGCCTGCCCGATTTCGCCGGCGGCGCCCGTTATAAGAATGGCTTTCTTGCGCATAATTTTCCTCGCTTTTAGTGGGAAGCATACCAAAGTTTATTAGTTTACTAATGTACGCTATCGTTTTCAATAGCTGACAAATCTAAGTGCAGCTCTAAGCCCGACGCATCGATCCTATGAAAAGATCATTTGCGCAGATTTATGGCACAATCATACTTGCATCCAACCTGTATTCAAAGTAGCAACCTGCACTAAAAAGTATGAGCTTCGTCATGTTTATGCGCTTCCATTTGGGCACATGCTATACTTCTTAAATTAATTTTTTTGGAGTTTTTATGCGACAACGTGATATTTTCTGGTTCTGGCTGCCACTTTTTGCAAGCTGGCTGCTCATGACGGCCGAAGGGCCAACCATCAGCGCAACGATCAACCGGCTGCCGAACGAAGTCATTATGCTGGCTGCGCAGGGTATCGTGGTCAGCCTGGCGGTGACAATTGAAAGCCCAATCATCAACTTGCTGGCGACATCAACCGCACTGGTAAAGGACCGCGCCTCCTACTTATTGGTGCGGCGTTTTACAATGCATTGGATGGTGGGATTAACGGCCGTTTCCATCCTGCTCGCCTTCACGCCTCTGTTCAATCTGGTTGTCGTGCAAATTTTGGGTACCCCTGAACCAATAGCGCGCTGGGTGCAGCCCGGCCTGCAAATCATGATCTTTTGGAGCGCCGCCATCGCCTGGCGCCGTTTCCTGCAAGGCGTCATGATTCATTTTGGGCAAACGCGGCTGGTGGCGTGGGGTACCCTTGTACGCCTGATTTCCTCCGGCGGAACCGTCATCATGCTGGCGCTGTGGAGTGGCTGGGAGGGCGTCATCATCGGCGCAATTGCCCTGATGGTCGGAGTGATAGCGGAAGCGCTTTTCGCCACGCTGGCCGTACGCCCCATCCTGAAAACCGCTCTGGCGCTCGACAGTCCGGCATCAGAAGGCGCGCCGCTCACCTACCGCGAACTGTTCTGGTTCCATCTGCCGTTGGCGGCCACTTCCGTCCTCATTTTGATGGCGCAGCCAATGGTCACCTCCAGCCTGGCGCGTCTGGAAAACCCAACCATCTCGCTGGCGGCGTGGCCCATCATTTTCCAGATCATGCTGATGACACGCGCAGCGGCGTTTGCGTGGCCGGAAGTGGTCATTGCGCTCAGCAAAGGGCCGGCGACCTTCTTCCCAATTCGGAAATTCAGCCTCAACATGGCCGGCGCGCTGACTCTTTTCATGCTGATGTTCGTTTTCACGCCGCTGGCAGCCTTTTATATTTTCGTAGTGCAGGATATGACGCCCGTCGTTGGCGAATTGGCGCAGCAAACTCTGGCGCTATTTATCTTGTTCCCGGCGCTGGCGGCGTTTACCTCCTGGCTGCGCGGTCTGCTGATTCAAGAACGCGTGACCAAAGAAGTCAATATCGGCATGTTTATCAATCTGGGAATAACGGCCGTTATCTTGATTATCGGCGTTGCCATGCAGCTTCCGGGTCTGCAAACGGCAGCGGTAGCCCTCAATCTTGCATCATTATGTGAAGTAGTTTACCTGGCATGGCGCACGCGGCGGGTGTTGACCTTTGATTTTCCACTTTACCAATTCTGGCGCGCAGCGCCCAACAGGATGTAAGGCGGCGGCAATTTCAGTTTCAACCTCCGGGAGGTTATCTCCAATGATAGAAAATCCAAGAAGCCTCCCGGAGGATTATAATTTATTCACCCTCTGGGAGGTTTTCTCCGGTGGTAAAGAATCCAAGAGAAGCCTCCCGGAAGGTTATCAATTCAGTTACGTTTGGACAATCTTTGCGGCAGTTATACAATCCCCCCATGATCAAAATCCTGCAATTGCCACTTGGACCCCTGCAAACAAACTGCTATATCCTGGCCTGCACCACAACCAGGCAGGCCGCCGTCATAGATCCCTCCTGGAGTGGCCAGACCATTTACGATCAGGCAGTGCAAAACGGCTGGGAAATCAGCCATATTTTGCTCACCCACAGCCATTTTGACCATGTCGGCGGGCTGGATGAGCTGAAACGGCTGGCCGGCGCGCCGATTTATATCCACCCCGAGGCCGTGCCTATGTTACAAAATGCCACGCTCGCCGCCCAAATGTGGCAAATAACAATTCCCGATCCGCCGCCCGCCGATGAGTTTCTGAGTGAAGGAGAAATAATTCAGGTTGGCGAACTGCAACTGCAGACACTATATACCCCCGGACACGCTCCCGGCCATGTTTGTTTCTATCTACCTGACAATAACGTGCTTTTTGATGGCGACGTGCTGTTTCAACAAAGTATCGGCCGTACCGATTTGCCCGGCGGCGATTATGACCTGCTGATGCAAAGCATTCGCCAACATTTGCTGCCCCTGCCGGATGAAACGGCCGTTCTCTCCGGCCACGGTCCCGCTACCACCATCGGACAAGAAAAAGAATGGAATCCCTTCTTAAATTGACAGACCATAATTCATAACCATGAAACCTTACACTGTGATCGCCATTGATGGCCCCGCAGCGTCCGGCAAATCAACCATTGGCTGGATGCTGGCGCAAGAGCTTGATTATTTATATCTCGACACCGGCTGCATGTACCGCGCAGTCACCTTAGCGGCGCTGCAGGCCGGTATGGATGTGGAAGAGGAAACGGCCGTTTCCCAACTCGCCGCTGCTATTGACATGGACATTCGCCCCTACGCAGGTGAAAGCGATGGGCGCCAATACACCGTTTTGCTCAACGGCAGCGACGTGACCTGGCAGTTGCGCTCTCCCCAGGTCGACGCCAACGTTTCGCAGGTTTCGCGCTATCTCGGCGTGCGCGAGGAAATGGTGCGCCGCCAGCGCGATTTTGGCCGGCGCGGCAATGTGGTCATGGTCGGCCGTGACATCGGCACCGTCGTAATGCCCGATGCCCCGCTCAAACTTTACATAACAGCAGCGCCTGAAGAGCGCGCCCGCCGCCGTTTGTTTGATCGTCAACAGCAAGGGCATGCCGAAGCGTTTGAAGCGATCCTGACGGATGTGAAGCGCCGCGATCAAATCGACAGCAGCCGCAAACACTCCCCTTTGCGTCCCGCCGAAGACGCCATCATCATGGACACAACTGATCGCTCGCCCGCCGCCATTCTCGCCGAAATTATGAGCCTGATCACGCAGCCGGCCGTTTAACCAGATGACAATTTTCCAGGAGATTGATCTCACAACCTTTAGCGGCGGCCGGATAACGGCCGTTATCCCCGGCAGCGTCGCGGCCGAAATTGGTCTGCAGCCAGGCGATGAACTCCTGGCGATCAACGACAATCCAGTCGAAGACGTGATTGACGTGCAGTTTTACAGCGCCGAAGAATACCTGGAACTGCTCATCCGGCGCGGCGATGAACATTTACTATACGAAGCAGAACGCGCCTACAATCAGCCGCTTGGCCTGGAATTTGCCCACCCCACTTTCGACACCGACATTCGCCGCTGTAATAATTTATGCGAATTTTGTTTTGTGCTGCAAATGGCGCCCAAATTTCGCCGCACGCTTTACATAAAAGATGACGACTACCGCTACTCATTCCTTTTCGGTCACTTCGTCACCCTCACCAATCTCAGCGATCACGATTGGTGGCGCATTGAAACAATGGGTTTGTCACCACTGTATGTTTCCGTACACGTCACCGACTGGGAACATGCGCCGCAAATTCCTGCGCAATCACACTGCGCCCGACATCATGGCCCAACTGCGCTGGCTGGCCGAACGCGGCATTGAGATGCATACGCAACTCGTGGTCGTGCCCGGTTTTAACGATGGTCCCTGGCTGGAGCGCTCTATTCGCGAATTGGCCGAACTGTGGCCGGCAGTGCAATCAATCAGCGTGGTGCCGGTGGGTCTAACCAAACAGCACAAATACAGCATGCGCACCCATACGACAGACGAAGCGGCCGCAACGTTAGATTATGTCGAGTCGTTACAACCCGATTTTTTGGAACAATTTGGTGTGCGCTTTGTCTACCCCACCGACGAATGGTATCTGGTCACCGACCGCAATGCGCCGCCACTGGAAGCTTACGACGGCCAGGAACTGCACGAAAATGGCCTGGGCATGGTGCGCGCCTTCCTTGACGAATGGGAAACTGTGAAAAATGAAATTGTCAATTGGCAATCGACAATTGACAATTGTAAATTGATCACCCTGGTGACCGGCGCGCTGTTTGCGGAGATATTGCAGGCTAAAGCGGCCGAGTTTGCCAAACTAACCGGCAAGCAGGTTAATGTACAACCGATTGTGAATGAACGGCTGGGCGGCACAATCACCGCCGCGGGCTTACTCATGGGCGCAGATGTGCTGACCCAACTGGAGGTCGCCGGCTTTGGCGATCTCGTCATTTTGCCACGCGTCATGTTCGACCACCCTGACGTCATTGCCCTGGACGATATTTCCCCGCAGGATATTGCCAACCGTCTGGACGTACGTATTGCTCTGGCCGACACCATGGGCGATGTCTGGGACGCTCTCACCGGTCAATCACGCGTTATTTTTCAGCCGGGAAACGGCCGCTCCCACAGCATCCAACTGCGCACACTCAACAACAACACACCCACAACCCATTTTTCCTGATACCGGATGGTATAATTATCGATCAGTTCAGGGCAACAGGATGGAAATATAGGATCATCACGTTATGTGGATTTTGCCGTTAAACACACACCAGTCCGACCTCTCCTCGATGGGCGGCAAAGGATTGAACCTGGCGCGGTTAGCCTGTGCCGGGCTGCCGGTTCCAGATGGTTTTCTGGTGACAACGGCCGCTTACAACGCCTTTGTGGCCGCTAATCAATTGAGCCATTGGATTGAAATCCAGCTAGCGCAACTGGCTGCCGACGATCCGGCCGCATTAAAAGCAGCATCGCAGGCCATTCGCGCGCGTTTCAGTGCGGGAATTGTCCCGCAAGAAGTAGCGGCGGCGCTGCTGGAAACATACCGGGAGCTAAGTAATCGGACTAACGGAAAAAAGTTAACTTCTGAAGCATCGCTTGTCGAGGCCACGCTTGTCGAAACCACGCCTGTCGAAGCCACGCCTGTCGCTGTACGTTCATCGGCAACGGCCGAAGACCTGCCCGATCTCTCTTTTGCCGGACAGCAAGACACTTTTTTGAACATCATCGGTGAAGAAGCGCTGCTGGAAGCGGTCGTCAACTGCTGGAGCAGCCTGTGGACGGCGCGCGCCATCGGCTACCGCGCGCGAAACGGCGTCCCGCATGAAGGCGCCGCCCTGGCAGTGGTTGTGCAGGTGATGATCCCGGCCGAGGCGTCGGGCGTGCTGTTTACGGCCAATCCACTCACGGGCAAACGATCCGAGATGGTGATAGACGCTGCGATGGGGCTGGGCGAAGCTTTAGTATCCGGACAGGTAGAGCCGGATCATTACATCGTCGAGTCTGTTTCCGGCGAAATTCTGCATAAAAAACTGGGCGCCAAGGCGCTGGCGATCCAGAGCAAGGCTGGCGGCGGCGTCCAAAAAAAAGCCCAGGACGCCAGCCGGCTGCAAGCAATTCCAGACAGCATGATTCGTGAACTTGTGAGCCTGGGCAGGCAGGTAAGCCGTCTTTATGAAACGCCGCAGGATATTGAGTGGAGCTGGGCTGCAGGTAAGTTGTGGCTGCTGCAATCGCGGGCGATTACATCGTTGTTCCCAATTCCCGAGAGGCAAAAAGACGGCGGGGAAAGTGAGTTACAGGTTTATTTTTCGTTTGCGGCGGTGCAGGGCGTGATGGACCCCATCACGCCGCTGGGACGAGATGCCATCCGCACAGTATTTGCCGGAGCGGGACGGCTGTTCGGAGTTAAGGCCACGGCTGAATCGCAGCAGGTCATTACAGATGCCGGGGAGCGCCTGTGGGGCAACATGACGCCGCTGCTGCGCCACCCCATCGGCCGCCGCTTGCTGCTGGCCTCCATGGGCATGATCGAACCAGGCGCGCAGGCAGCGCTGCAAGAACTGGCCGGCGATCCGCGGCTGCAGCCACAACCAGGCTGGTTTAAGGCGCGCACCGCGCGGCGTATAGCGCGCTTTTTTGGGCCTGTTCTGCTGAGCACCGTGAGAACTTTGCGCCGACCCGAGAGTGCCCGTCTGCGCTTCCAGGCCTTCCTAGAGGCATACGTTGCAGATGTAAGCAGCCGCCAGGCGCGCGCAAAGACATTGGCAGCGCGCGTGGCGCTGTTTGAACAGCTGGTCGGTAGTGTATTTGTGCAGATACTGCCGCGTTTTTTACCGATCATGGCCGCATCAATGGGACCGCTGCAGCTTCTGCAAAAATTGGCGGACGAAGTGGATCGGCCGAGTCTGGCCCTGGAAACGACACGCGGGCTGCCCCAAAACGTCACCACGGAAATGGACCTGGCGCTGTGGCGCACTGCCCAATCTATCCAATCCGACCCAACTTCGCGCGCATATTTCAACGACTACAGCGCCGGCAAATTGAGCAGCGACTACCTGGCTGCCCGACTACCCGCAGCCGGACAAACGGCCGTTTCCAACTTTCTCCAACTATATGGCATGCGCGGTCTGGGCGAAATCGACATTGGACGACCTCGCTGGCGTGAAGATCCCACGCCAATCATGCAGATTCTGCAAAGTTACCTGCAAATCAATGACCCTAATATGGCGCCAGACGTTGTATTTAAACGTGGTGAGCGTGAAGCGGCCGTCGCCGTGGTGGATTTGGAAACGGCCGTATCCCGCAAGCTTCTCGGGCGTTTCAAAAGCCGTCTCGTGCGCCCTGCCGCGCGGCGCGTAAGGGCGCTGGCCGGGCTGCGCGAAAGCCCCAAGTTCACTATCATCCGCATTATGTGGCTGGCGCGCAGCAGCCTGCTTGATAGTGGGCAAACGCTAGTCGCCCAGGGCGTGCTCACCCAACCAGACGACCTGTTTTACCTGCGATTGGCCGAGTTGAAAGCATTAGCCCGCGGGGCGCAGCAGGATTGGAAAGCGCTGATAGCCAAACGGCGCGCAGCCTATGCGCGCGAGCAGCGACGGCGGCAAATTCCACGTGTCCTGCTAAGTGATGGGCAGGCGTTTTATGCGGGCGTCGGCGGAGGGGAAACGGTCGTTGCTGATGCAAACATCCTCACCGGCAGTCCGGTATCACCGGGTGTGGCAGAAGGAAACGTGCATGTGGTATTCAACCCGCACGGCGTGCAGCTTCAACCGGGTGAAATTCTGGTCTGTCCCGGCACCGATCCCGCCTGGACGCCGCTCTTCCTGGCCGCAGGCGGCCTGATCACCGAAGTCGGCGGCTTAATGACGCATGGTTCGGTCGTCGCGCGCGAATATGGCATTCCGGCCGTCGTGGGCGTACATCAGGCCACACAGCGCTTGCAAACCGGCCAGCGCGTGCGCATCGACGGCTCAGCAGGACGGATTTTGATTTTGGAATAACGTCTGTCATAAATTATAACGAGATTTCGTCTCGCAGGAATTCAAAAAACTTTCTGGGAATTACCTATTCCCACTTTTCCGGGGGTTCGGGCATGCCAAGAATATTGTAACCGGCGTCGACATAGATAATTTCGCCGGTAACGCCGCTGCTCCAGTCGCTGCACAGCCAAACGGCCGTATTACCCACTTCAGCCTGATCCACGTTGCGGCGCAGCGGAGAACGTTCGTCGGTGTAGCGCAGCATCTTGCGGAATCCGGCGATGCCGCCCGCCGACAAGGTTTTGATCGGCCCGGCCGAAATGGCGTTGACGCGGATATTTTGGGGGCCAAGTTCCGCCGCCAGATAACGTGTGGAGGATTCCAACGCGGCTTTGGCAACGCCCATGACGTTGTAGTGGGGCACCACTTTTTCAGAGCCGTAATAGGTCATGCAGACAATGCTGCCGCCGTTGTTCATCAGCGGCATCGCGGCGCGCGTCAGGGCGACAAGGCTGTAGGCGCTGATATCAAGCGCCAAACGGAAACCTTCGCGCGTGGTGTCGGAGTAACGCCCTTCCAGCTCCGTTGAGGGCGCAAAAGCAATGGCGTGAATCAAGATATCGAGGCTGCCGAAACGATCGGCCGCTTTGGCAAACACATCCTCTATTTCCGCATCCTGGGTGACATCACATTTTTCAATGAAATCAACGCCGATTTGGGCCGCCAACGGCCGTATCCTTTTTTCAAGCTGCGGTATGCCATAGCTAAACCCAATTTCGGCGCCCTGAGCATGCAAAGCCTGCGCAATGCCCCAGGCAATTGAATATTTATTGGCGATGCCAAAAACAAGCGCTTTTTTTCCTTCCAACAATTTCATTATGGTCTCTCCTGAAAATAGCCTCCCGGAGGTTTCGTTTATGATGAGCGTTCCCGATGAAAACCTCCGGGAGGTTGGTTTTCATCGCTTTTGGTGTGCGGAACGCTCATGTCAACTCCTTCGTAAATCGAAATAGTATTTCGATACGCGATTTTCAAAATCGCGCTACAGTTTTCATTCATGGTGGTCGGCGCAGCCGGTGTGAACGCCTCTGAAAATAACCTCCGGGAGGTTTCATCTGAATAGTTGCGCCGTAGATTGAACCTCCCGGAGGTTGGTTCTCATTCATAGTTGCACCTACAACACATGTCGTCTCTTTCAAAAATGGAGCGCGGACGTCCTGTCCGTATTGCAGGCAGGATGCCTACGCTCCGTTTTTATAGATAACAGCATAAACAATGAGTGCGACTGCTAAAATGGCCAGATGATCGGGATGAGAAGCAGGCAAATAACCAGGAAAATTAGCAGCAGCGGCAGCCCGACCTTAAAGTAATCCTTGAACTCGTACCCGCCCGGGGACATAACCATCGTATTGGGCGGGGAGGCAATTGGCGTTAAAAAGGCGGCCGAGGCGGCGACAACGACCGTCATCATCAGCGGATAGGGCGAAATATTCAATGTTTCGGCGGACTGCAAAACAATCGGCGCCAACAGCACCGTGGTCGCCGTATTGCTGATGACCTGGCTGAGGGCGGTCGTCAGCAAAAAGACCCCCACCATCAGAGCGACCGGCCCAAAGTCGCCGAGCATATTCACCAATCCGTCGGCCAGCAGTTGGGCCCCGCCGGTGATCTGCAGGGCAGTACTCATGGGAATCATTGCGGCGATCAGCACGACGCTTTGCCAGTTGATGGCGCGGTAGGCCTGAACCATGTTCAAGCAGCGCCCCAACACCATCACGACGGCTGCGAGCATGGCCGCAATAACCGTGGGTACAACACCCGTCACCATCAAAATAACCATTCCGATTAGAGCCAAGACCGCAATAATCGATTGAGAGTTTATTTCAATCACCTGGCGAGACAGCGCTTCCGGGCTGCCCACAACGACGAAGTTGCGGCTTTCGTTGCGCAACAGCTCGATGGCGTCCCACTCACCGCGCACCAGGAGAACATCGCCAAAGGCGAGGTTTTTGCCTTTGCGGGAAACCAGCCGGCTGCCCTGACGCACGCTGATAATTTGTACGTTGTACTTTTGGGAGAAGCCGCTTTCAGCGATGGTCTGGCCAATGTAGGCAGAACGAGGCGTAATGAGTACTTCGGCGACGCCAATGTCATGCGAAAGCAGCAGCGCTTTGAGTTCTTCATTGTCGGCTTTGTGCAATGGTAAATCGATCAAGCCAAAATGGTCGGCCAGGCGCTGAACCTGATATGGATTTGATTTACAGATTAATACATCATTGGCTTGAATAACTGTATGTGGGCCGGGTAGTTCATCTTCATGCAGGCTGCGCTGCACAATATGCACGCCCTGCTCTAGTGGATTTTCGGGATGCGCAGGTGGTTCCTCTATGCGCAAAATCGTGACGCCAAAATCACGTCCAATTCCGGACTCCGATAAAGTTTGGCCGACCAGGAGTGAATCAGTCGGCGCCTGTAAACGAGACAATTTGTCATACAGTCGAAACGTATCGGCGAGTTCGCTCACGGCTTCATCCAGATCAACGGGTTCGCTGTCTGATTTGTTATGGGGCAGCAGCCGCCGGCCGATAAAGATCATATAGAGGACTGCGACCATTAGAAGCGGCAGCCCAATGAGGGCAAATTCAAAATATCCCAAGGGCGCATATCCGGCGGCGGCCAGCGTGTCTGAAACGACGATATTCAGGGGCGTACCGGTTAAAGTCAGCATGCCGCCGGTGTTGGCAGAAACGGCAAGCGGAATCAGGTATTGAGAGGGTAAGCTGCCCACCTGCCAGGCGGCGGCGACCGTGGCCGGCAGCAAAGTTGCGACAGTGCCTGTATTGCTGATGAAAGCGGATAATACGGCCGTTCCCAGCATCAGCACAACCAGTAAGCGCGTTTTTTTGTTTCCGGCAATTGAAATGATCCATTCACTTAACCACGCAGTGATGCCGGTGCGTGAAAGCCCTTCCCCAATCACAAACAAGACCGCAATCAAGATCACGGCCGAATCGCCAAATCCCTCCAAAGCCTGGTTTGTATCAATGATATCTGCCAGGAAAAGCGCCAATAATGATAAAAGGGCTACCAGATCAGAGCGGATTTTACTAAATATGAAGAGGAGAATGGTAACGCCAAGAATCAAAAAGGTAATAATCATAAAACGACTCCAATCAATGATTTCAGCAAGATACAAAATAATTGTCACGCAGCCAAAAGCGCCAGGGCATTGAGAACCACGGTTCCGGCGTTTTGCCCAACCCGATGCGCGGCCCAGAAACAATGAATGCTTCATCTATGGCCGGCCCACTCTCCAGCCAGATGGGGGTCTCATCCAGACACAAGCCGGCGCCATTCAAAGCTTTGTCAACAGCCAGCGCCTGGGCAAGTTTAGCCGGGCCGTTGGTGAGTTCAGGAAACGGCCGCTGCCGTCGCGCCTGCATGTGGCCAATACCTTCCAGCGGTTCCAAGGCGCGAATTAAGACGACGTTGGCTTCTCCCGGTTGACCGGTAACAATATTAAACATCCAATGCATGCCATAAGTAAAGTAGACATAAGCATAACCGGCCGGGCCAAACATAACCGCCGTGCGCGCTGTGGGACGGCCGTTATTGGCGCGGTCACCATGGCAGGCAAGATCACGCTCCTCCGAATCACAATATGCTTCCGTTTCCACAATCATGCCGCTGAGGCGTTCGCCCTCCAGCACGCGCACGAGATGCTGCCCGAGCAACTGCCTGGCGACGACGGTTGCCGATCTGGCAAAAAAATCCTGTTGAAGTCGTTTCAAATTGATGCCATTTACCCTTGTAATGTGTCCCTGTTATGTTGCTGCGCTTGAATGCGGTTTAATTAAAGTCTCTGGATACGGCCGTTTCAATAATAGCTCAACAAGAATACCATGTCGACACCTGCTTTTGTAAGGTCAGGGTTTTTCAGTTGTCCGAAAATCAACTTCCCGGAAGCTGATTCAAACGATGCATACACATTTTGCCCTCGACTAATTTTGAAACTACGAGCTTCCGGGAAGATTGCACAGCATAACTACTCAAAAACCCTGTTTGTAAGGTTCCTACCGGCATTGACCCAATTAAGCGTGTCAACTTGAGATTTGCACGATAAAATCGGGGGCAAATGTCCACACTCAGAAAGGAAAAAATGATGCGAAATGAGAATTCAGCCGGGCGCATAACGAAATTAACCATCTTCTTGCTATTTCCGCTCGCCGCGCTTCTCATGCTCTACTTTTTTGGCGAATCATGGCTGCGCCATTTGCTGCTCTATCTTTCGGGAGCATCCTGGGCGCGCCAACTGGTCAGCAAGCTGCCGCCCGCTCAGCGTGTTGCGCGCCGCTTTGTCGCCGGTGAAACGATTCAGGAAGCGCTGCAGGCGGCGCGCGCGCTGAACGAAAGCGGGATGCTGGTCACCATGGATTACCTGGGTGAAAGCGTTACCAGCGCCGATGAAGCCATCGATGCCCGTGATGAAATTTTGCGCCTGCTTGACGAAATTCATTCAAAGGGAATCAATGCCAACGTCTCGGTCAAATTAAGCCAGCTTGGTTTAAAAATCGACCCACAGATCGCTTTCGACAACATCTACCTGCTGCTGGAACGTGCGCGACAGGCCGAAAATAAAATCCGTATCGATATGGAGGAGAGCCAGGTTGTTGATGTGACTCTGGAAATGTATCGCTCCCTGCGCGACTATTATCACTTCAACAACGTGGGCGTCGTTATTCAATCCTATTTGTATCGCAGCGAAGCAGATGTGGCTCAATTGGTGGCCGAGGGCGCGTGGGTGCGTTTGTGTAAGGGGGCCTATATGGAGCCGCCTGAAGTCGCCTTTGCCCATAAACAGGATACCGACAATAATTATGTCAAGTTGACCCAAATGCTGTTAAGCCAGGAAGCAAGAAATAATGGCGTCTATTTGGGCGTCGCAACACATGATGAAGCGATGGTACAGGCAGCGCTTGATTATGCACAGGCAAACCAACTCAAAACGGATGAATTTGAGTTTCAAATGCTGTATGGCGTGCGTCGCGACCTGCAGGAAAGCCTGGTACAACAAGGGAACCGGGTAAGAATTTATGTGCCTTATGGGCAGGCATGGTATCCTTATTTTGTACGTCGTCTGGCCGAGCGCCCGGCCAATCTGTGGTTTTTTATCAGTAATTTCCTGCGCCGATAGAAAATCTACAACGGAATAGGCAATACGCAATAAAACATGAGTTGATAAAATTATGTCTAATATTGAAGAATCAAAACATATTCAAGGTGTGCTAATTGTTCACCTGCAAGCTTTTGGGGATAAACGCGGGCGATTCGTGGAAACGTTTCGCAAAGAATGGTTTCCACAGCGGAGTTGGGAAAAGTTCCAATTTAATCGCTCCGACTCGATGACGGGCGTGTTACGCGGGCTGCACTATCATCATCATCAGGTTGATTATTGGATCGTTGCGCAGGGACGCATTCGCGCGGCAATGGTTGATATACGGCCGTTTTCTCCCTCCTTCTTGACCACACAAACAATCGAAATAAGCGCTGCAAATAATTTAGGGCTTTTTATCCCTGTCGGGGTCGCCCATGGCTTTGTGACGTTGGAAGACGCCACCCTCACCTATGTTGTTGATAATTATTACGATGGTGGGCGGGATGAAAATGGCGTGGCGTGGAATGATCCTGATTTTAATCTTGACTGGGGCTACCCAGAGCCGATTGTGTCAAAACGGGATCAATTAAATCCGCTTTTCAAAGATATTCCGGCCGAAAAACTTCCGCAGCCTGATCGAATATAAATCCATTATAACTATACAGCAAGTACACGCAGCCGTAAATCATTGCTAGGTTCGTAGTAACGGCTTCAGCCGTCTGCTACAGGAGGCGCCAACTACTAAAGTAGTTACTACAAACCCTATACGAACTTTTGGAAAGCTGTACGAGGCCGGTCAGGTTTACCTGAGAAGTATTAGATACAAACTTTCTGGGAATTGCCCAGCTACCCAAACAAGGCCTGCCACAGCGGCGGCCCTAAAATCAAGATACCGATCAATGCGGCCCCGCAGGCGCCGACCAAAACCGCCGCTGCGGCTACATCCTTGGCGACTTTTGCCAGCGGGTGGGGGTTTGGCATAGTCATGTCCACAACAGCTTCAAGCGCCGTGTTCAAAAATTCGGCCATCCAAACGGCCATCATGGCCAGGATGATAATGGCCCATTCCTGGCGTGTAAGTCCAACCCATAATCCAACGATAAAAACTGCGACGCTGATGACGGCATGAATCCAGGCGTTATGCTGCGTGCGCAAAACATGCCACCAACCTTCAAACGCAAACTTAAAGCTGCGCGCCCGACTGTAAATTTCTTCTTGACTTTTTTCGACTAATTCTTTGTTAGATTTCGGTGGGAGTAACATTTTCCAAACCAAGCTGGGAGAGAACGGCCGTTTGCGCGGCCCACATTGCTGCTTTTTCTTCCGGATCGCCATGATCAAAACCCAGCAAGTGCAATGCGCCATGCACGGCAAGAAGCTGAAGTTCAGCCAAAAGTGTATGCCCATTGGCTGCGGCCTGGCGCTCGGCGGTCTGAACAGAAATGGCTATATCGCCCAAATACGACGAATCCGCACCCATTTCTGGCCAGTTTTCGCCGGCGGCAAAGCTCAAAACATCTGTGGGTTTATTCATCCGGCGGAAGTCCCGGTTGAGCTGCTGAATGTCTGCATCCCCCGTTAACAGCAGCGTTATCTCGCAGGGAGCAGGAATCTGTTGTGCTTTTAAGGTTGTGGAAACGGCCGTTTCCAGCGCTGCCAAAAACTCATCAGGCACAGCTATCTCCAACACAATTTCAACCAAATATTTATTCATCACCTAACTGGAAATATCTTGCGGCTGGCGCACCAGCGGATTCCCATTTCCCGCGCTGCCAGAAACGGGCGGGGAAACGGCCGTGCCTGCCTGTGGATCCGGCTGTGGCAACGCCGGTCTGGTTGCTTCAGCAATTTCAAGCTGTTCATTGCCCGGATATTTGACGCGCACGTGGAAACGTCCTTTTAATGTTTCAATGAAAGATAAACGAATCTTTTCAATATCCCCCATGCTCAAACCAGATCGGTTCAACTGCCCTTCCATAATATCATCATTAACCAGGGAATTGACCAATTTTTCAATTGCAGCAGAGGTATTTGGCCGCAGTGCACTGGACGTCGCCTCTATCACATCCGCCATCATCACAATGCCGGTCTCACGCGAATAGGGACGTGGGCCCGGATAACGGAACTGCTCCATATCTACCTGATCCGCTTCATCACCCGCCTGTTCACGCGCTTTATAATAGAATCCTTTGACAACGCGCGTGCCGTGATGCTGCGCAATAAAATCTCGGATGCGGTCCGGTAAACGGTAACGTTTGGCCAGCTCCAGGCCATCGGCTACGTGATTAATGATAATGCGGGCGCTGGTATAGGCGTCCAAAGAATCATGTGGGTTTATACCCTCTTGATTTTCGGTGAAAAATGCCGGGCGATTCATTTTCCCGATGTCATGATAGAAAGCGCCTACGCGCACCAGCGTGCTGTTTGCTTTGACGCGTTCGGCCGCCTGTTCCGCCAGATTGGCCACCATAATGCTATGATGGTACGTTCCCGGCGCCCGGCGCAGCAGTTCTTGCAGCAGGGGATGATCCAGGCGCGACAAATCCTGCAATTGCAATGAAGTTATCACGCCAAACAACGCGCCCAAAATATAAAAGCCCGCCAGCGTCAGCGCGGCGGAAAGCACGCCGTTACCAAATGCATACAGCGTATTTGGTAGGAACGTCAACACATCAAATTGATCTGGCAGGGCATAAAAAAGCAAAACGGCAATATAACCAAGCGCCGCAATGATACCGGCCTGAAAAAACGCCACCAGACGTTGAAAATCTCGCAGGGTAAGAATCGCCAGCAAACCGCCAACCGCGGCATACAAAGTGAGTTCAAGTGAATTCGACCCACTCAACCCAAATAAAGTTGATTCAATTACCGTGATTAAGATGGCAAATCGGAGGTCAAATATGACCGCAATCAACATTGACAGCGCTGCAATCGGAAAAAGAAGCGGTATAAAGGATACGTTGCTTGAAGTCATCCCTTTAGCGGCTAACGTAAAGAAAAGAATTAGTCCGGCGAGAATGCCCAGATAACGGCCGTTATCCTGGATCGGATTGGCATAAAGGCGCCAATACAAAACAATCAACACCACCGCCAAACCTGAAATTAAAAAGATACTGGCCAGATAAGTAATGTTGGCTTCTTGCTCAAGCAGGCCAAGCTGGTTCAACAACTCAAAATCAGCATCTGTGATAATGTCTCCGGCCCGTAATATGCGTTGATCTTTGACAATATTGCGCACGACCGGCGGCACAGCCTCTGCCGCAGCAGTCCGATCCGCCTGGGTTTTTTCCTCGTCCAGAAAAACCGTTGGCGTCACAAATTGCCAGGCCAGATTGGTCACCACATTACTCTGGGCAGGCGTCAGGCCCAAACTTGCCTGACGACGCGCGAGCCTCTGAAAATCATCTAACTGACTTTCGCGAATCTCCTCCCGCATCAAATCATCGACTATGCGCAAAATGGCCAGACGCGCCTCGTTATAATCATCCGTGCCCATGGTTAACAAATCATAGGCCACGGTTTCATCGACTGTGACGCCGCTGATGTCTTGCAAATAATTTATTTTTTGATCCAGTGTAGCCTGTGAATCTGCGCGCGTCGTATCGATAAATGAAAAAACGGCGTTTGTGTGTGCAAGCTGCGCCCGGCCAATACTCAAATCGAGCGGGGTATAAACATCCTGAACGTTATTACGCGCCTGTTCCTGCGCTTGCTGCATTAATACATTGCTGGTATAGGAAACTGAAATCGGCGCCAGGACATCATTCGGGATCGGTTCGCCAACTGCCGCGCTCACCTGTGCGCTCCTGACAAGGTTGATGGAAAGAATGAGCGTTAAACCGGCCGTCAGCAAAATGGCAAAAACAAACAGCCGCATGTCATGCAGCGTATTGCGCAGTCCGCCCTGAGTCGGTTTTGTTGCGTCTCTATTCTTCATCACAAGGTGCAAAAGCGGTGGAACTTAATCACTTAGTATATCACGGACAACTTCATTCACGAGACGGCCGTCTGCTTTGCCTTTTACCTGCGGCATCAAGCGTCCCATGACCATACCCATATCTTTAGGAGTGGTTGCACCCACTTCAGCAATCACCTTCTGTGCAAGCAGCGTAATTTCCTCACGGCTCATCATTTGCGGCAGGTAAGTTTCAATAATCGCCAATTCGATTTCTTCTTCGGCGGCCAGTTCAGTACGGCCTGCCTGCGTGTATTCTGCGATGCTTTCACGCCTTTGTTTGGCCTGTTTTGCCAACACGCTCTGCACGCCGGCATCGTCGAGGGTCATTTTTTCATCTATTTCAGTTTGTTTAACAGCCGCCAACATCATCCGCAGCGTATCACGTTTTTCTGTGTCACCCGCGCGCATAGCGGCCTGCATATCTTGGGTTAATTGTTCTTTCAACGCCATTTTTTGAACCTCCGACTAATTAGATTGTAGCACTGGCTAAAGGGGTGTCAACCTTGGCAGAAACAGATTTGACGCTGTAAACGCCAACAATTTGGCAAATTTTCGCCTGCCGCCCGTATCATCCGGCCGGCGTCAGGTAATTCCCAGAAAGTTTTTTGAATTCCTGCAAAACAAAATCTGGGAATTCCTCAAGGAAACCGCGATTTTGTGTGATGGTCATTTCAAAAGACTTTTAGTGGTTTTCCTAAAATAGTATAGAGGGTTAAGTTGCCTTCTTTCCCATCACTACGAAACTGATCCCGGATCAATAATCCCGCTAAGGCGGCGAGTTCGGCCGTTTCGACGGCGTCAATCTGGCAGACATATCGCAAACCAAATCCGCTGCGCTGCCAGGTAAGTAAATAATCGTTCGATTCCACGTCTTCCGGCGTTAGACCAATCTCGGCCCAATCACGCACCTTACGCCGCTGACGCTCACTGTCCATAAACTGCCAGTTTGCAAGCAAAAGACGGCCGTTTTTTTTCAAACAAGCTTTCATTTCACGCAGCAAACGCAGGCGGTTATTCTGGCCGGGAATATGCTGCATCGTGGCCAGGCAGGCCACAACATCAAACTGGTCAAGGCCGTCCAAACAGCCCGGCTGGCTCAAGTCACGCTGCATAAACTCGCCGGGGGCGCTCGCCTGCGCCCGCGCCAGCAGGTCGGCGGTAAAATCAACGCCCACATAACGGCTTATTTGATGTTTTGTCTGCAAATAACGGCCGAATCGTCCTTCGCCACAGCCAACATCCAGAAGTGTTATTGGATCAGCGGGCAAAAAATCAGCCGACAAACGTTCAAACCCGGGCTGCGGCCGGCGCCGGCTCTCGGCGAAAGGATGTGACAGGGCGGCATAAAATTCACGATTCAACGCAATCAAGCGATCAGCAATTTCCGGCCGCATTACGCCGGCTTGCCTTGCATGACGAATGCGGCGGGTATTGGTTACAAACCAGAAACGGCCGTCTTGCGTGCGCACCCACACCCCGGGCGGCGCATGCTGGACAACTTGCGCCGGCAGCCACTGCTCCTCACCAAAAGTTATTTCCACCAGATCGCCGGGTGTATACGCTTCAGATAATCGTTTTGTCACTAAAAAGTTTGCCTTTCAAAATCCAAAGCGGCCCAAAATCTGGGTCACCGAATTCACATAGCTGCCGCCAAATAAGCGCACGTGCACAAGCAGCGGGTAGAGGTTGTAGATATCGCGGCGCTCTTCAAAAAAACCGGGGCGCAGCGGCCGAATTTCCTGGTAACGCTCAAAAAAGGGGCTGCCAAACGTGCCAAATAACGTTGTAAAAGCAAGCTCAATCTCCGGATCAGCATAATAAATAGCGGGATCAATGAAGCCAGTAATGCGGTCGTTGGTCGCCAGCACATTGGTTGTCCATACATCCCCATGAATAAGAGCTGGGCGTTCCGGCTCAAGCAGCCAGCGATCCAGATGTTCTGCAAAACGGCTCAGTCGCGCAAACACATCCTGCGGCAAACGCCCGCTGCGCATGCCCTCGCCCGCCATGTACAGCAGGCGGCGCTCACGAAAAAAATCGATCCAGGTTGCCATTTGACCATTGGGTTGGTGCAGCCCGCCAATCAACGTATCGCGCTCGAGACCGTAGCCAGGCGCAGTAATAGTATGCAGATCAGCCAATAATTCGGCCGCGTGGGCCTGCGCCCGCGACGAAAAACGACTGTCGCCGGGTAAATAGTCCATCAGCAGCAGGCGCGGTGCGCTGCTGAAAACCGCAGGCGTCGGTAAAGCGCTGTGCGCGGCGAGATAGTTTAGCATGTAGCCTTCAATGTCCAAGCGGGGATTGGCGCCGGCGTCAGCTTTTGCTACCAGACGCCGCTGATCCGCCAAACGCGCGCCGAACACCTGACCAATACAGCCGCCGCTGAGTGGAAATATGTCAATAACGGCCGTTCCCATCGCCGCTTCAACTGCTTGCCTGATATCCAAACTAATTCACGCTCAAGGCGGCGTTATCACCACGTTGTCAAAAGCAACCCGAAGCTGCGGCCGGCCGAACGTGCCAGCATCAAAAGCAATATTGCCATTTGAGTATTGTGAATCTGAAATTTCGCCCACCAGAATATCATTGACATAAAACGTCATCGCGGGGCCGCGCGCAACCACTTTAAGCCTGTTGTTGGCGTTCAAGCCCTGATTGATAGCGGCCGTATCACGCCACTCATCTACGAAACGCACCCACTGTGCGCCCGGATCATGCCGTTCTATTATGTACATGCCATTTCCGGTAATTTCAAAACGATAAAAGGATTCGGGATCTTCCATGCGGAAAAGCACACCGAAGCTGCCTCCGGTGTCGCCGCTCAGGAGGCGGGCGTCCGCTTCCAGTACAAAATCATCAAAAGTTGGCTCCAACAGGGCAGCAAATTGCACCGTATCGGGCGCATTTACTTCAACCAGCAGTTGTTCGGACGTGATTGAGACCTTACTGACCTCATCCCCCTCCAACTGCCAACTGCCGGTTTCACCCACGACAAACGCGTCTCTAAAAATCGCCGTCTCAGTTTCGGGAGCTTGTGAGCCTGACAGCAGTTGACACCCGGAAAGCAGCAAAATGAAGGCCAGAAGCCCCCCCGGCGCAAACCGATACACCGGGTTTGCCGGAAATCTGCTCTTCACTACGGGGCCGCCACGCGAAAATTGTCAAACTCAATAACGGCCGTTCCCGGTTGAAAGGTACTCGCCGCCAAACCAACATCCCCATTGACAAAGGTCGGATCCGTCACGGTCAAAAGCGGATTGCCGTTCACGGCCAGACTCAACTGATTCCCCACGCAGCCAACCCGAAGCTGATTCAGCGCGCCGCTGCCTTTATTGATCGCCGCAGATTCCAAAAATTGTTCGCCTTCGGTCAGATATGTAATGCGGTCACTGCCGGTTTGGTACTTTCCAATCGCATAATAACCGTCACCGCTGATCAAAAAAAGATAATAATTACCCTCATCCTGATAGCGGCAAATGACGCCATATGCATTGTCTTCAGGGCCGGCAACCTGGGCAGCATCAACCGTAATAATAATATCATTAAATTCACGCCCCGGATTTGTCCACCATATCTCTCCGGGCTGACTGGTCGTTACGGTTAAAGCCTCCTCAGCCATTTCAACCTGCGCGCCGCTGCGGCTGTATTCTGCCCAGCCGCAATTCTGTTCACCGCTAAAATCATCCTGGAATAAAGTTCCGGCGCCGTCACAGGCGTCTGGCCCAGATTCAGTTAATTCAAGTACGTTACAAGCCGGCAGCCCCAGCAGGCCTACAGCCAATAACAACCAGAAAATATGCTTACGCATTCTTGTTTACACCTCCAGCCGGGATATACGCATCCTCCCTTATTGATCATTATTCAACATCTCGTTGAGATGTTCAATTTCCTGCTCTACATTTTGTTGTTTGCGCGAAACCCATAAGTAAGCGCCAAAGGTCGCAAGCCAGACCAGGATAATCACAACAGCTATTAATAGATAGTTATTCAACATAAAGTTCTCCGAAAAATCCCTGTTTATCTGCCATATTTTATCACTTTACCCAAAATTAGGTCATAAAGCACACCGGAGCCGGTCTAACGATCCAGCCGCCAAATGGCCAACGCGCCACAAATAAACGCAAGAATTCCCATGACAGCGCCTTCCAGAATCGTGGCCTGGGTCACATAAACGGCGATCAGGCCCAATGCGCCGCCGACCAGATAAAGAAAAAAGACAGTCTCACGCACGGTCAACCCCATTGTGACCAGGCGATGACTGACGTGATCTTTTCCGGCCGTGTTGGGGCTGACGCCGCGCCGCAAGCGGGAAATTACAACCAGGGTCGTATCAAAAACAGGCAGACCAAGCACAAAAATGGGAACCATCCAGGTAACCAGGTTGCTGTTTTGCGGAAAACGAAGCTGCATGGCCAACACAGCCAGTAGAAATCCGAGAAATAGGGAGCCTGCATCTCCCATGAAGATTTTAGCCGGGTAGAAATTGTAGCGTAAAAAACCGAGGCATGCGCCCAGAACTGCCGCAGCCAGCGCAGCAACCAGAAACTGGTTGTTAAGCGCCGCAAGCAGCAAAATAAACGCCGCCGCTACTGCACTGACGCCTGCGCTCAAGCCGTCCATATTGTCGAGAAAGTTAATGGCATTGCTGATGCCGGCCAGCCACAAAAAAGTGATGGCATAGTTGAGGAACTCCGGAATGGGCAAGCGCACGCGAATACCAAATGCAACCAGGATTAAAAAACCGGCAAATTGGGCTGCAAGTTTGCTCCAGGCGGGTAAACCACGGCGATCGTCCAGCAGACCGCTAAACGCGACCACACTTGACGCCAATAAAACGCCGGCTACAGAGCGGGGTAAACGGCCGTATAACAGCACCACAATCAGCAGCAAAGCGCCCACTGCGCCCAAAATAATGGCCACGCCGCCTAAAAGCGGCATAGACTCCTGGTGCAGCTTACGCGCTTCCGGGACGTCTACCAGCCCAATTTGAAAAGCGAGACGGCGAATCCAGGGGGTGGAAACGGCCGTTAGCGTCAGGGCAATCAGAAAAATGGCGACAAACCCACGCATGATCAGCAGCGGTCAGATGGCCGCCTATTCCCCTGCCTCTAGCTGAATCAAAAAGGCTTCGATTTGCGGCGCAGCCTCCGCCGGCGCCGTAGCCAGCGCTCTTTCAGCCAGCTTGCGCGCTTCTTCCAAATCGCCCAACTGCTTGTAGAGGGCAGCTTCCAGCAAATCAATGTTCCAAAGCGGCAAACTGCCGGCTTCATCCTGAGCGCGTGCAGTTTCATATGCCTCCAGAGCGGCCTCAACCTGTCCCAACTGCTGGTTAATTTGCCCTAACTGCAGCCAGGCGCGCGCATTTTGCGGCTCGCGTTCTAAACCTGCCTGCAAAACATCAACGGCCGTTTCATAATAAGAACGCTGTAATTCAGCATCATCAATCGCGGCGGCGCAGTCAACGAGCACGTCCGTTAAGGCAAAATAGGTCGTGGTGTAAAAAGGATCAATCGCCAGAGAATCGCGAAAAGCATCGATAGCCAAATCACAATCCTGGCGCAGCTCATACAGCAGGCGCGCGTATTCATTGCGCACAATTGAATTTTGCGGGCTGAGCTGCAGCGCATCCTGGTAATAGGCTTCCGCCTGTGACAGCCGCTGCGTGCGTGATGCGTCATCCTGAGCGGACAAAATTGCGCGCGTATTCAAACGCGCCAGGTTGGCGGTGTGGTCAGTATTCAACGGATTAATCCGTTGGGCGTCCTGCAAACGCGCCTCGGCTGTGTTTAGCAGACGCTCCTGCTCGGCCGGCTCGGCGGCCAACGCCGCCCGTTCCAGGTAGGCGCGCCCCAGAAAGAGATAGTAGAAATCCTCCAAAGGCGCCATATCCAGCGCTTGATTATAAATCGCAATGGCGGCGTCCCAACTGGCGGGATCGCGCGTGCGCAGCGCCTGATCATCAAACGGCTTGCCGCGTTTGTAAACCACATCCGCCTGAACAACGCGCAGATTGGTTTGATTGATCACCACAATCGCCAACACGGCTAATAAAAGCGCGCTGACCCAGGCAACGGCCGTTCCGCGCGCTTTCTCACGCCGCATTCTTCTCCAGGCCAGGCCCACGCCGCCAATTAACAATAAGCTAAAGAGATACCAGTAGAAGGCGCTTACATAACGCGTGGCCTGCATCGCTTCCAAGACGCGCAGCTCCTCTATCGGCAGCGGCGTCGACGGCCGGAAAAACAGGGTGTAGAGCGTCGAAATTGGTTCAATCCCCTGGTAAAACACAAGATAAAGCAGCGATTCGCGCAGCAGGACGGATTGAATATAGGTAAAAAACAGACCGACAACCAGTGAGCCAACGGCCATGAAGCTAAGCGGCGCCAATACGGCCCGCAACGGCCGTTGCCAAAAGACAAACAACACAGTCCCACACAAAACAGCATTCAGCATGGCAAACCACCAGCCGCCGGCAACCAAAATTGGAAGGGTGAGTATTAGACCGGCGGCGGCGACAAAAACGGCCGTTAAACGCCCTTTTTCCTTGTCCAACAAGAGGTAAACGGCCGTTCCCAAAGTGATCAATCCCCACAAAAACGCCAGGCTGCGCCCCAACAAGAGAGTGGGATTGATGAGCGGCGGCAGGAGAAAACGCAGCGCCAGACCCGTCAGAGCCAGCAGCAGCAAAGCGCCCATAGCCGTATAAAAGCGTGTGGTGGAAACGGCCGTGTCCGTTTGAGAAGGCAGCCGTAATGCGCCGGCCTTCACCATTTCACTCGCGACAATCATGCAGCCCAACAGCCAGGTCAAGATCAGCATCAGATAGATAAAAGGAGAATCCAAAAAATTATTTTGTGAATTGATAAACAGCGATTGGTAAAAAATTTCCCCGGCCGATAAATCAGCGCCGGTCTGGAACATTTTATCAGGCGGTAAGGAATAGCTGATAAATTCAAAGCCCAAGGTTCCCACAATCAACGCCAGTAATGCAGTCCATAACCAGATCGGCCCCCAAATGCCCTTGCCGCCTGATGACGCCGCTGCACGCGAGCCGCCGGCCCTGCGAGCTTTGCCAGGCGACGCTTCAACAGCTTCTTCTTGGGGCAGTTTGTAGCTGATTACGTACATTAAAGCCACGTACACAAAGAAATACAATCGCGTTGCGGCAATGGCAATGCCAAAATGAATTTCGACATAGTGCGCCAGAACGGCAGCAACGAGCGCCAGCATGAGAAGACGATCCGTCTGGAAAGGTACCGCCCGCCGCGCGTTCACATCCGCATCCGCGCCGCTTTTTTGCGCCGTCAGGGCATAATAAATCAGGTAAATGATTAAACCGACAAGCGTGCCGGTCGGCACGGCCGCTCCCAAATAGATTGGATCAACGAGCGTCAAGCTGAGAATCGCGCCCAAAACCGCGCCGCCCACCCAGGCGACAATCAACAAATTGCGATCCCGCTTGGAGTCCACGACGCCCAAAAATCGGAAGCCTACATAAAATACGCTCACGTACAGCGCTTGCCACGCCAAAAATCCCAGCCAGCCGGTAATCACCAGCGCATCAAACGTTTCGTTATGTGACCGGTCGGGGGAGGCGTTGCGCGCTTCGACAGTCGCCAGCTCAGGCGGATAATAACGGTTATAAGCCACGTACATCGATTCAGGCCCATAGCCGATCAACGGCCGTATAAAATTGAAAAGGTCGGAACGGCCGTCCGGAAAAGCGAGCGCCGCGTGCGGACTGATCAAATCAATGACGCCGTCCCAAATGAGAACCCGCACCCGGTTGCTTTTTTCACGCCCCGACGTTTGGGAAGGGTCCAGCATACGCCCATAGGAGCCGACGGTTGGCAGTTCTTTCCACTGCGTTTGCGTTTCCAAAACAGCGCCAATGAGCGGCGCCCGGCGGTAAGCCAGCAGTGTGTCCGCAGGCACGTTAAACAACAGCAGCCATCCGGCGACCAGCATGGTCAACAATATCCAGCTCAACCAGAGCCAGCGCCATCCCTGCCGGGCGGCCACAAAAATGAACACGGCCAACACAGAAACCAGCACAACGCCGCTAAAAACGGCAAACGCCGTCAGCGGAGAGCTGTTCTGGCTGATGGTAGGGCTGAAGAGCAGCGCCAGCAGGCTGGGCAAAACCAGCAATAAGGCCAGGAGCGCATCCCGCCCGCTGAATGCGCCTTTTTCACTGCTCACATTGCGTAAAGAAACCAGCAAAATCAGCATGAAGGCAAACAGGGCTACAGCGAGCGCAATCAATGGGCCACGGCTGCCGGACCAGTAAATCGTGATCAGCTGAATAACAAGCACAAAAATGTAGATTGATGAGCGCATCACATCGCTGATGGAAATATCGACGTCGCTGAGAATATTGGTGAAGGCGTCCAAAATGCGGCTTAAGGTCAGCGTCACGGCCATGATTAAATAGGCGGCGATAAAAATTGCATTGCCCATGTGGCCGGCGACGCGCTTTTGCACATCGCCGCCCCACGGCAGCGGATCAAGGCCAAAATGCTGCAGCAGGCCGTAAAATGCAATCGGGATACTGGCAATGATCACGGCCGTTCCCACGCGTCGAATCTGGGCGCGCGATCGAATGCTGGCGGCCATGACGCCAAAAATAACTACATAGGCCAGGGTTGAATAGGCGCCCTGCAAACGCTGGTATGAACCCAGCAAACTGACGCGCGGCGTAATCGAAAACAAGGTCGCAAGCAGATAAACAACCACCAGCGACAAGACCGGCAGCACAAGCGGTTTACGCCAAAAAGCCTCTTTTCCATCCCATTTCAGCGCGCGAACCCGCCGCCAGCCGCGTTGGTCTATCCACCTCACCAGCCAGACAACGGCCATGAGCAGCGCAATTGAGCGCAGTAAGCTGATTTTATCCGGCTCAAATACGCGGTCAGAATGAATATTAAAAAAGAGCGGCGTGACAATGACAGCAGCTAACCAGCCTGCTTCGAGCAGGCCATCGCATAATCTTGAAAGCCTGGAGGTCATACAAACGATCCTTTTCTACCCATTGCGCTAAGGATAACAAAGTTATTGTGGCCGGTCATATTCTGGTTGATATGCTTTGCATACGCTGCGCTGCAATCTGCCAGCTAAAATTGGCGTCCACAAATTGGCGTCCGGCCAACCCAATCTGATCGCGCAAATCCGGGTCGCGCAGCAGGCGCACGATTTGCGCCGCCAGACTCTCCGCATCGCCGCCGATAAGCAGATCGTGTTCCGCCGCGCCGCCCAACCCTCTGTTCACAAGCGGAGTCGCAACGACGGGTACGCCGGCGGCCATCGCTTCCAGGACCTTATTCTGAACGCCGGCGGCAAAGCGCAGTGGGGCTACAAAAACGGCCGTTTCCTGCATCACACGACCCAAATCCGGCACAAAACCCATAACCGTGACGCCCGGCAAACGACCCAACTGCTGCACCGCCGGCCCAACGCCCGCGCCCACAAGCTGCAAGCGGCACTGCGGGACGCTCTGAGACACAAGCGGCAAAATTTCCCTGGCCAGGTAACGGGCCGCGTCAATATTATGAAAAACGCCCATGTGGCCTACAAATAACAAATTTGGCGCTTTGGGCCCGGCCTGCTGCGGCAGTTTATTCATTTCCACGCCGTTGGGCACAATTTGCACATGCGCCTGGGGAGCAACGGCCGTTAACCCATCCCTATCCGCCGCGCTGATTACCCATACCTCGTCAAAGCGCTGTGCGACGGCCTGTTCATACCGCCGGATACGCGGCAGTTCAAGCTGATAAATTCCGCGCCAGAACCAGGATCGATAGGGCAGCGACAGCGTGATTTCAGTGGAAATCAGGTCGGTCAGGTCAAGCACGCGAACCAGTTGCGGCTGATTTTCCAGATACGGCGCCATACGAAAGAGGTGAATGTAGGCGGCGTCGAACGCTTGTGCGGTAAGCAGATCGTCAAGCAATTTTTTCATCTTGGACGAGCGGTAATAGAGCGTTTGCAGCGGTTCAGAGCGCCAGATATTAGCGGCTGCGGTTATGGCTGCGCGCCGGGTGGGGTGCAATACCACGTGGATTGATTCGCAAAAAGGGCGCAGGTGATCGAGAAACGGCCGTTGTCCTTGCGACGTGATAAAAGAAACCAGCGTGATCGTATGTTCCTGCGACAGCGCCCGCAAAAAGTGATAAGCGCGCAGCCGGTCGCCGCGATCGGGCGGGTATGGGAGGCGTGGGGTCAAAAAAAGCAGGCGCATGCCGCTTCCTTTTTTTCCAAATCCGTTGATTTCATTGCGACAAAGTATAAAGCGAATTTGAATCACACCAACTTTTGCAGCAGTACTCCAACGTGCATTTTCCGTCTGTACACATCTTCACACTTGCTTTTTGACCGCAATAACTGTATTCTGCAAGAAACAGATTATCCGCAATAGCAGAAATTCAGTAAAGGAGAAACCTGATGACTACAACAGTACAAGTACGCCAGCGGGGAACCCTGACTCTCCCGGCCGAAATGCGCCAGAAATACGGCATTGAGCCGGGCGATACCTTTCGCATTGTTGATCTGGATGGGATGTTTATTCTGACGCCAATGGCGCTGATGGCGCCGGAATTGGCGCGTGAGATTGAAAAAATACGCCTGGAAACAGGCCTGGACACGACGGAATTGTTGCAAGCTTTACGTGAAGAACGCGCCAGGTACGTCCAGGAAACTTATGGCGACCAATAGCCCACCAAAGCCACGTGTTTTTGTAGACGCCGATGTTTTATTTGCCGGGGCTGCTTCACCTTCAGAGTACGGCGCCAGCCTGGTCATATTACGCATGGCCGAAATCACGCTTATCGAGGCTATTACTTCAGAGCAAGTGATTACGGAAGTAGAACGTAACCTGACCGCGAAAATGCCGGCCGCTCTACCCACTTTCCGCTTGCTGGTCAGCCGCTGTTTTAAGGTAGTGGCGACTCCATCGGCTGACGATCGAATGCCTCACATCGGCCGGGCTGATATCAAAGACCTGTCAATTCTGGTGGCTGCGCTGCGTGAAAACTGCCCCTGGCTGGTCACCTTTAACATCCGCCACTTCCAACCTGGCCACCCTGCCGTGGCTGTGCTGCAGCCGGGCGCTTTTGTGCAGCGAGTGCGCCATCTACTTGCCCAACTTCAATAACCAATTGCGAGTGCCTGGTACCCAAGGGAATTTGAATCACACCAACTTTTTGCAGTTTTCTGACACAAAATCACTCTTAAGCTAAAATGGGGGCGCCAGCCGCCGTAATGCGGAATTTGCTTGTTTTTTATGCTTGAAGATAGTAAGCAGGAATTGAAAACAGAGATGTTTGTATGGCTAATCTGGAAGACCTGAAACCTGGACAGCAGGTCAACGGCATCATTCCCAATCAAACTGTTACCGTTGTTGACGCCAAATGGCATGGCGTTAGTGCGGTAGAATTAGTGTACAAACGCGCCGACGGACAACCCGGAACTCAACTCCTCTATCGCAGCGATGAACCAAACCTGACGATAAACCAGAACCGGCAAAAATGGGCCTTTACCGGTGATGGGGATGCCTTCCGCCTTGCTGCCGAAGCCTACCGCATTCAGCTTGCACACCTATTCGATCCTGTGCTGGCTGTTCACACCTCTCTTGTTGAGCCGTTACCGCACCAGATAACGGCCGTTTACGGTGAAATGCTTTCCCGCCAGCCATTACGCTACTTGCTGGCCGACGATCCCGGCTCAGGCAAAACGATTATGGCCGGGCTGTTCATCAAGGAACTCATTGTGCGTGGCGATGTAAACCGCTGTCTGATTTGTGTGCCCGGCAGCCTGGCCGGACAGTGGCAGGATGAGTTGTGGCTCAAGTTCCAAACTCACTTCGACATTCTTACGCGTGAATCATTTGAAGCATCGGTTACTGGCAACCCCTTTCAAGAAAAAGACCGCGTTATCATCCGGTTGGATCAAGTAGCTCGCAGTGAAGAACTACAAGCAAAACTGAGCCGTACCGACTGGGATCTGGTCATCGTAGACGAAGCCCACAAAATGTCTGCTTCTTTCTGGGGCGGCGAGATAAAAGTCACCAAGCGGTATCGGCTGGGTGAACTGTTAGGCAGCATCAGCCGCCACTTCTTGCTTATGACTGCCACCCCCCACAACGGCAAAGAAGAAGATTTCCAGATGTTCCTCAAGCTCATTGACCCCGACCGCTTTGAAGGACGCTTTCGGGAAGGGGTACATGAGGTAAACGTATCTGACATCTTGCGTCGTATGGTTAAAGAGAATCTCTATCGTTTTAATGGCACGCTTCTATTTCCTGAACGTCGTGCCTACACCGTCAGTTATCTGCTTTCTACGGCGGAACAAGCTTTATACGATAATGTCACCGACTACGTACGCACCGAATTCAACCGCGCCGAAAATTTATTAGACGATAAACGGAAAGGCACCATTGGCTTCGCGCTCACCGTGTTACAGCGACGCCTGGCCTCCTCGCCTGAAGCCATCTACCAATCGCTGCGTCGCCGCCGTGAACGTTTGGAAAAACGGCTGCAAGAAGTTAAAGCCCTGGTCAGATCGCCAACGCCAGCTGCGCAACCTAGACAACCAACTCCCTCTCTTCGACGATGATTACTGGGACTGATTTTGACGATGCGCCTGCCGAAGAAGCAGAGGTTATCGAAGATTTGGTCATGGATGCGGCCACGGCTGCCCTGACGGCCGCTGAACTGCAAGAAGAAATCACCATTTTGCAAGACCTGGAACAACAAGCTTTTCGCGTGCGCCATAGCGGCACAGACAGTAAATGGGAGCAGTTGGCAGTCCTGGTTCAAGATGATGAGCATATGGTGGATGTCGCCGGCAACCGGCGCAAACTGGTCATCTTTACCGAGCACCGTGATACGCTGCGTTATCTGCAAGAACGGCTCATCACCCTCTTTGGCCGGGATGAACACATTGTCCACATCGATGGCGGTCTCAAACGTGAAGATCGGCGTGTGGTCGAAGACCGTTTCCGCAATGACCCGGATGTGCATTTCCTGTTGGCAACCGATGCTGCGGGTGAAGGCATCAATCTGCAACGTGCTCACCTGATGATCAACTATGATCTGCCCTGGAATCCCAACCGGCTGGAGCAGCGTTTTGGCCGTATTCATCGCATCGGCCAGACAGAAGTGTGTCACTTGTGGAATCTGGTCGCGGCCGGAACCCGTGAAGGGTATGTGTATGAACGGCTGCTGCGTAAACTGGAAACGGAAAGCCAGGCGCTTAACGGCCGTGTTTTTGACATCCTGGGACAACTATTTGAGCAAACACCTTTGCGTAAACTGCTGATGGACGCCGTCCGTTACGGCGACCAGGCCTGAAGTTCGCGCCCGGCTTAACCAGACCGTAGACAATGCTGTGGACAGGGATCATGTGCGTAGTTTGCTAGAGACACGCTCCCTGGTCTCCCAAACCCTCGACCTCAGCCAAATTGAGCGCATTCGTGTCGATATGGAACGGTACGCCGCCCGCCGTTTGCAGCCCCATTATATCCAGGCATTTTTCTTGCAAGCCTTTGAATCATTTGGGCGGCGCTATCCGTGAGCGAGAACCGGGTCGCTACCGCATCACCCATGTCCCAGCCGCCATTCGAGAAGGAGCCAAGTCTTTAGGCACGGTACTGCCAGTGCTGCGCCAATACGAACGTGTCTGTTTTGACAAAGATCTCATCAGCGTGGCCGGTAAACCGTTGGCCCAATTTATTTGCCCTGGACATCCCCTGCTAGACACTGTGATTGACCTGGTATGGACAAACATCGCCAGACCTTGCGCGATGGCGCGGTGTTGGTCGATCCCACCGACCCCGGCCAGGAACCACGCATTCTCTTCTTCTTGGAACAAACCATCCGTGATGCCGACCCAACATCCTATCTCGCAAGAAGTTCATTTCGTGGAAATTGACGAAACAGAAACCATTCGCGCTGGTGGCTACGCCCCTTATCTCGATTATCGCCCCGCCACCCCCGCCGAACTCAACCAGGTTCGTAGCAATCACTTTAGCTGATTGGCTCACCGCCCAATTGGAAAACAAAATCACCAGCTACGCCATCGAACAGTTGATTCCCCAACATCTGGAACGCGTGCGCGAACGGCGCGAAGAACTGATCGACAAAACCCTCAATGCCGTACAGGAACGGCTGACCAAAGAAATCAACTATTGGGACAGACGCGCCAGTCGATCTGCGCCGTCAGGAACGGGAAGGCAGACCCAATGCCCGCCTCAATTCGACACTGGCACAGCAGCGAGCCGATGATCTAGTCAGCCCGACTAAAACGGCGCAAAGAGGAATTGGCCTTGGAACGGCAACTTTCTGCGGCTCCACCCGTTTTGGTCGGTGGCGCATTGGTTGTGCCGATTGGTTTGCTCTTGGGCGAACGTACGCCATTAGAACTACTGGATACGCGCATTACCGAAAATATCGCCATGCAAGCGGTTATGGAAGCAGAAATCAGCTTGAACAACCATCCCAAAGATGTGGGCAAACAAAACCTGGGTTATGACATTGAAAGCTTTGACCCGCAAACGGGTCGCCTTCGTTTTATCGAAGTGAAAGGGCGTAGAGCTGGCGCCAAAACTGTCACGATTACCAAAAATGAAATCCTGACGGGTATCAACAGCGCCGACCAGTTTATTTTGGCGTTGGTAGAGATAGCAGATGGACAAGCCAAACCACCGCGTTATGTGCCGCATCCGTTTAACAAAGAGCCGGATTTTGGCGTGACCAGCGTCAATTACAATCTACCCGACCTGTTAAGCGCCAGTTACGCGCCAGGCGCACAGAAATGAGCAAAAATTGTGTTGCACTGTGCAACCAAAGCGTTTACAATGCAGGTATGAATGGAGCAATGGAGCGCCTGCTGCCAGCAGGCACAAAGAACGCAGGTTGTTAACCTGCAAGTGAGGAACCTATGCCTACTTTACATGTACGCAACGTACCAGAACCACTCTATGACCGACTGCGCAAACGAGCGCAGGAGCGCAATCGCTCCTTGAGCGCGGAAGTGCTGATGCTGCTCGATTTTGCCCTGGATGAAAGTGAAGATACCCAAACCGAACTGCTAGACAGCATTCGCCGCCGCCGTTTTTATAACCCGGCAGCGGCCGGTGCGCCGGACAGCAGCAGCTTTGCTGCGTGAGGATCGGGCACGGTAATGGACAGCGGTGTTGTCGGTGACTGTGTGGTGGATGCCAGTGTGGGCATCAAGCTGTTTTTGGTAGAGGACGGCTCAGAAGCGGCCGACCGCCTGTTTGCTGAACTGATTCCAGACGCTGCCGCCGACAAACCCCTGACCCGTTTTTATGTGCCGGACCTGTTTTTTGTGGAATGCGGCAATATTTTGTGGAAATATGTGCGCCATTTTGGCTATGACGCCGCCAGCGCCCGGCAAGATGTGGCCGATTTGCAAGCGCTGCGCCTGCAAACCGTCTCCACGGCCGATTTACTGACACCCGCTTTTGAACTGGCTTTGCAGTATGACTCTGACGGCATATGATGCCTGTTACGCGGCTTTGGCCCAACAACTATCGCTGCCCTTGATTACCGCCGATGATCCGCTGATTCGTAAACTAGCCAGCAGCGCCATTGATGTGCGCACCCTAACCTAAAAAGGAGCGCCGACTGCCAGTCGGCCACAACCTATGACCCAACGCAAAAAATTGATTGAAGTCGCCCTACCTTTGGAAGCGATTAACGTAGCCAGCGCCCGGGAGAAGTCGATACGGCATGGGCACCCCAGCACGCTGCATTTGTGGTGGGCGCGACGGCCGTTGGCGGCGGCCCGGGCGGTGATTTTTACCTCGCTGGTGGATGACCCCGGCCATCACCCGGAAGACCATGATGAGCCGGTGAATGCCCCTGCTGCTTTTATTGAGGCGTGTAAAGCATTGCCCAAAGGCAAAAATGCGACTGGTGTGGATGAAAAGGGACGCAGCAACGATACGCCGCGTATGCGCTTGTTTGATTTTATTGAGCGCCTGGTGACGTGGGAAGCGACGACGGACGAGGAAATTTTGACGACGGCGCGGGAACTGATCATGTTGAGTACGGATGGCAACCCGCCGCCGCTGCTAGACCCCTTTGCCGGGGGCGGCACTATACCGTTGGAGGCGCAGCGCTTGGGGCTGGAAGCCCACGCCAGCGACCTGAACCCGGTGGCGGTGATGATTAACAAGGCGTTGATTGAGATACCGCCCAAGTTTGCCAACCAGCCGCCGGTGAACCCGCGTGACCGGGCTAAAGTGGGCGGCACCAGCCATTGGAAAGGGGCCAGCGGGCTGGCGGCTGATGTGCGCTACTATGGCGAATGGATGCGCGAAAGAGCATGGGAGCGGATAGGACACCTGTACCCGGAATGCAATGGGGAGACGGTGATTGCCTGGCTGTGGGCGCGGACGGTGAAATGCCCCAACCCGGCTTGTGGGGCGCAGATGCCGCTGGTGAGTTCTTTTGATTTGAGCAAGAAGAAGGGGAAACGTGCCTGGGTAGAGCCACAGGTTGACCGACAAACACGCAAAGTGACATTTGCTGTGAAAAGTGGCAAGGGTAAAACGCCTGATCCGCCAAAGCAAGGGCGTGGCGCAAAGTTCAAATGTTTGGTTTGTGGCGAAGTGGCTCCCGATCAACATATAAAAGATGAAGGCATAGCAGACCGAATGGGTGCACAGTTAATGGCAATTGTGACTGAAGGTAAAAATGGGCGAAATTATCATGCTCCAACAGCTGAACACGAACAAATTGCAGCACAGGCCAAACCAGAATGGAAACCAACTGGTGAACTTGCCAATGAACCGCGTGCGATTTGGTGCACAGCTATACGGCATGACCAAATTTGCAGACCTCTTTACTGCCACGCCAATTGGTGGCGCTGACCACCTTCAGCGACCTGGTGGCTGAAGCGCGTGAACAAATACAGTGCGGATGCGCGTGGCTGCGGAGCTTGCCTGATGATCGATACTCCCTTACGCGATGGTGGCACGGATGCACTGCTTATGCTGAAGCCGTCAGCGTTTATCTTGCTTTTTCAGTTGGATAAGATGACTGATCACAAATACGTCACTTTGTATCTGGGCAAAATATGCCAACACGAGATTACGTGCAACTTTTGGACGACAGGCAATACCAATGGTATGGGATTATGCTGAAGCAAATCCATTTGTGAAACGTAGCTGGTGACTACATTTTGACCATAGATTCGCTGACTAGTAGAGTATTGGATAAGCTATGTAGTCCGGGTAGGAAGGTACTGCTCAACCAAGTTGATGCACTCACGTTATCAGACTCATCACAGCCAATGATCATTTCTACAGATCCTCCTTATTACGACAATATTGGTTATGCTGACTTATCTGATTTCTTCTATGTTTGGCTGCGCAGACATCTTACGCAAGATTTATCCAGATATTTTTGGAACAATGCTAGTTCCAAAAACGCCAGAATTGATTGCATCTCCTTATCGTTTTGATGGTGATTCAGGAAGCGGCAAACAATCATTTTGAGAACAGGCTTGATTTAAAGCATTTGACAAAATGCGCCAGTCATATCCTATCAGATTATCCACTTACGGTTTATTATGCGTTCAAACAGCAAGAAATTGTCATTGAAGAAGGTACAGCCAGTACTGGTTGGGAAACAATGCTTGATGGCTTAATTGCATCAGGCTTTTCAAATTATTGGTACTTGGCCTATGCGTACAGAACTAAGCAAGACGCATGATAGCAAGCGGAACAAATGCTCTGGCCTCTTCTATCGTCCTTGTCTGCCGTCCACGCCCAGAAAACGCGCCCATCACCAGCCGCCGCGAATTCGTCAACACCCTGCGCCAAGAACTACCCACTGCCCTGCGCGAAATGCAGTCCGGCAATATCGCCCCCGTTGATCTGGCCCAGGCCTCCATCGGCCCCGGCATGGCCGTTTACAGCCGCTACAGCAAAGTCCTGGAAGCCAACGGAGATCGCCTCACCGTCCGCGCCGCCCTGCAGCTCATCAATCAGGTCCTCGATGAATACCTCGCCGAAGTCGAAGGAGACCTCGACGGCGATTCCCGCTTTGCCGTCAGTTGGTTCGAGCAGTTCGGCTTCAACGCCGGCGAATTCGGCGTCGCCGACGTGCTGGCTCGTGCTAAAAACACCTCCGTTGAAGGGCTGGTGCAGGCTGGCGTCATCGAGTCCGGCATGGGCAAAGTGCGCCTGCTCACCTGGGAAGAACTCGATCCCGGCTGGGATCCCAGCGCAGACAAGCGGCCCACCGTCTGGGAAGCCACCCACCATCTCATCGAGCGCCTCAACGTCCACGGTGAAGAAGGGGCGGCGCTGCTGCTGGCCAAAATGTCCCCAGAGCTGGCCGCCGATGCCCGTCAACTCGCCTACCGCCTCTACGCCATCTGCGAGCGCAAAGGCTGGGCCGACCATGCCCGCGACTACAACGCCCTCGTCATCTCCTGGTCCACCAGCCAGGAGCGCGCTGCGGCAGTTAAACAAACCTACCAACAAAAGGGCCTATTTGATTAGGAACGCGAGCAGCCTTGCTCGCGATGATGCAGGTTTACTCGCCGCGATGCAGCCCAGGCAGCCTGCGCTCCCGAGAAATAAAGATGGATCATAAGGAATGGCATTCACGAGGATATTTACCGCATTTCGACTCACCAGGGGTTATTCAAGGTATAACATACCGTCTATGGGATGCTTTGCCAACTGAGGTAGTGCAGACATTGATGGCGGATGCAGAGACGATGGATGATACTGCAAAACGTGCCCGTGTAGAAACATATCTGAATGCCGGCTACGGAGCATGTTATTTGCGCCAGCCTCGTATTGCAGTAATTGTCGAAAATAACTGGCACTATTTTGACAGGAATCGATACAAATTGATTGCCTGGGTAGTAATGCCCAACCACGTGCATGTGATGATTGAAATTTTAGAAGGGCGCCCTCTAGATCGTGTGATCCACAGTTGGAAATCGTACACGGCCAATGAAGCAAACCGGCTGTTAAAACGCAAGGGTAAATTTTGGTTCCCAGATTATTATGACCGGTATATTCGTGATGAAAGGCACTTTGCCAACGCGATACGGTACATTCATCAAAATCCGGTGAAGGCGGGATTGGTGGAAAGGGCCGAGGATTGGCCGTTTAGCAGTGCAAGATTATGGAACGCAGGCTGCCAGCCTGCAGAATAGCAGAATGGCGAGCAAGGCTGCTCACGCTCTGGCAGTATGGCGAGCAAGGCTGCTCGCGGTCTGTATGGCGAGCAGGGCTGCTCGCGCTCCGGGTAAAAGGTCAAGTTATGGAGAAAAATTATGGCACTTAGTAATAGAGAAAGGGTCGGTAGAGTTTTAGACGCATTGACGGCCGGTCTTGCTCCTTTCATTATCCGCGAATACAAACAATATTACCGCAGCGACTATAAACAGGAAATTGATCGGGCATTAACTACCTACTCCTATGCCCTGCCGGATGAAGCCCTGCAAAGACGATCAGTCTCTCATCGCCCATTTGGATGCTCAAAACGTCCTGAATTTGATGATGCGCCGTTGGAGTGAGGTCTTTCAGGAAAAATTGGGCCATATTGGTCGCAGCTATGTAGGCGAATTGATTGAACGCGCGTATTACGTGGGCGCATCCAAGGCGACAAGGGTTTCACCAACGACGAAGCATACCGCGTGGCCGACACCGCCAGCCGGCTGCTGCAAAATGGTCAGCGCCGGCGAGCAGGCAGCAGAGGTGGATCAGATCGCCCACGACCTGCTGCGCCTGCGCTACCAGGACCGAAGCGAAGAAAGCGAAGGAGGAAGCGGAGGGCCAGAAACCAGCCGAGACAACCACCCTGGCCGGCCTAAAACCGTGGCGCGAGGTGGTCAGTCCCCATCCCGATGTGGCCAGCGGCCGTTATTTGCAGGCTGAATTCGCCGCCGACCTCTCCCAGGTGCTGGCCGGCACGGCCGAAGCGGAATACCAGGAGCCGGTGGAATTCTTCCGCCGCACCTACCTCACCGAAGGGCTGCTGCAATATGCTCGTTACCGGCGTCCAGCGACTCACCTCCCAGGGGGGCGACCCGGTGGTGCAGCTGCAAACGGCTTTTGGCGGCGGCAAGACGCACTCCATGCTGGCGCTCTATCATCTGTGCAGCGGCGAGATCAAGCTGAGCGACTTCCCCGGCGGCGAGCGCATCGGCGAACGCATTGGCCATGTCGATTTGCCGGAAGCCAACCGCGCCGTGCTGGTGGGCACGGCGCTGGACCCCGCCACGCCCACGTCAATACCCGGATGCCACCGTGCATACCCTGTGGGGCGAACTGGCCTACCAGCTTGGCGGCGCGGATGGCTACGCCATTGTGGCCGCAGCCGACCAGAAAGGGGTCAGCCCCAACTCCAACACCTTGACAGAGCTGTTGGACAGGTTTGGCCCCTGCCTGATCATCATTGACGAGTTTGTGGCCTATGCGCGCAACATCTACAAGGTTGACGGGCTGCCCTCCGGCTCTTTTGATTCCGTCATGACCTTCGTGCAGGCGCTGACCGAAGCGGTACGCCGCGCCCCCGATTCGATGCTGCTGATTTCCCTGCCGGAGTCGGATATTGAGGTCGGCGGCGAAGCGGGACAGGAGGCGCTGAAACCGGCTGGCCCACATCGTCGGCCGCATCGAGTCGGTGTGGAAGCCGGTGACGGCCACCGAGAGCTTTGAAATTGTGCGCCGCCGCCTCTTTGCCAGTGAGGTGGATTACGCCGCCCGCGATGCGGTTTTGCAGGCGTTTAGCAATATGTATCGCAACAGCGCCGGGGAGTTCCCTGCCGGCGTGGCGGAACGTGATTATTATGAGCGTATGGTCGCGGCCTACCCCATCCATCCCGAATTGTTTGACCGGCTCTACCAGGATTGGTCTACGCTGGAGCGCTTCCAGCGCACGCGCGGCGTGCTGCGCCTGATGGCGGCCGTCATCCACCAACTGTGGACGCGCAACGACGCTTCGCTGCTGATTATGCCGGGTACAATTCCCCTGGCGGCGACCCCGGTGCGCAATGAACTGCTGCGCTACCTGCCGGATACGTGGACGGCCGTTTTTGACAAAGATGTGGATGGTCCAGAGTCGCTGCCCCATCAAATTGACGGGGATGTGCCGACGTTGGGCCGTTATGCTGCCGCCCGGCGGGTGGCGCGTACTGTTTTTGTGGGCAGCGCGCCTTCGGTGGCCGGGCAGCGGGTACGTGGCCTGGAAGAAGTCCGGGTGCGCCTGGGCTGTGCGCAGCCGGGGGAACCAACGGCCATTTTTGGCGATGCCTTACGCCGCATGAGCAGCCAGTTGACCTATCTTTACAGTGACGGCAGCCGCTACTGGTACGACACCCGCCCCACGGTGAATCGCCTGGCCCATGACCGTGCCCAAGGCATTCCCGTAGAAGAGGTTGCGGGCAGAGATGGTGGGGCGGTTGAAGAAAGCGCCCAAAAACCGAGAGTTTGCCGCCTTCCATGTGGCTCCCCCTGACAGCGGCGACGTGGCCGACGAAGCCCGGGCGCGTATCGTGGTGCTGCCGCCAGATGCGACATACAAACGGCGCAATGGTGACAGTGACGCAGAAAAGACGGCACAGATCGATTCTGGAGAGCCGGGGCAACGCCCAGCGCTTGTACAAGAACATGCTGGTCTTTATTGCCCCTGATGATGGCGGAATGGAAGCGTTGGAAACGGCCGTGCGTGAATTTCTGGCCTGGCATTCCATCCATAACGAAGAAGAACCGCTCAACCTGGACGCCCAGCAGCGCCGGCAGGTCAAGAACAGCCTGGAAAAAGCAGATGAGACGGTCGAGCTGCGCCTGCATGAGGCTTACAACTGGCTGCTAACGCCGGTGCAGCCTGATCCGCTGGGCAGTATCGAGTTCCAGGCCAATCGCATCAGCGGCGACGACAGCTTTTATGACCGCGCAGCGCGCAAGCTGAAGCAGGATGGCCTGCTCATCAATGCAATGGTCGCCCGACATCCTGCGCATGGAACTGGATCGCTACATTTGGGGAGAGAGCAAGGGCTGGTCGGTTGCTCTCAAACAGTTGTGGGCTTATCTGGCGCAGTACTGCTATTTGCCGCGTCTGTTTGACCAGGATGTTTTGCTGGACGCTGTCCGCAGTGGTGTCGGTCGTCTGGATGCTCCATTTGCCTATGCGACCGGTGTCAATAACGAAGGTTACCATACCGGTTTGCTGCTGCGGTCGATGGGTCAGATTTACTTTGATGACCAAAGCTTGTTGGTCCATCCTGAGCATGTAAAAGAACCGCCACCGCCTGAACCAAAGCAGGGCACGGGACCTTTGCCGCCTCTACCTGGCCCTGTTCCAGGCCCAACGCCTGGGCCAAAGCCGCCGCCCACGCCGCAAGCGACAACACGTTATTACGGCCGTGTTGAACTCGATCCACAGCGTGTCAATCGTGAAATGGGTTTGATCGTCGAAGAAGTTATTGAGCGCTTAACCAGTCTGGTAAACTGCGATGTCGAAATCTCCATCGAGATTCGCGCCAAACTGCCGCAGGGGTTTGATGAAGCGACTATGCGCACGGTTGGCGAAAACAGCCGCACGCTGAAGTTTGAGCATTTTAGCTTTGAGACAGATTAAAGCTATCCAACTGAGTTTATAAGGCGCTCAAGCCAGGCGCTGCAGACATTTATGGTTCACGCCGCAGCGGGCGCAGCGGCGCCAATCGTTATGATCCCGGGCGGGATCATCTTCCGCCAGCGTGACGCGCATTTCTTCGAGCAGATCGAGCAGGTCGGCTTCCAGGTCGGGGGTGTAGTCGATGGCAAAGGCGTGGTCTTTATATTGCAAGATGCCGTGCGACGGCCGTTTCCCGAACATCTCCTCCACCAGCAAACAGTAGGCCGCAAGCTGCAAAATATGCCCCTCCCAGGGTTCCTCCGGCGCGCGGCTGGATTTGACTTCAACCGGAATCACCATGCCGTTAGGACGCTGCACCAGGTAATCGGGCCGGCCGGCCAGGCGCAGTTCACGCGAATAGAGCGTTTCGATGTTGGGATGCCAGACGCCCGTGTCGTTATAGATCACTTTACCGACCGGCAAGCCGGTTGTTTGACGCAGACGGCGCGAACGGAACAGCAGCAGCAGCGCCAACGCAATAAAAAGCAGCGCCAGACTGAGCGTTAAGCCGTTCCAGCTCACGCGCCTAACCCCCTATGACCAGCCGAAACACCAGCAGGGCAACCACGCAAAAGAGCAGCGCGTAAGCCAGATTGCGCATCCAGGTCGAGCGGCGCACCAGGCTGCCGTGCTGGCGGTGGAACTGCGTACCCTGCTGTAACTGGCGCACGTTGCGCGTTTGCACGCCGCGCGCCTGCTTTAGCCACCATGCCCTGCGGCAGTAAACATATTCTGTTATTTCGCTTGCGCGAATCCATTTATAGCTCATATGTTCTAATTTACCTCAAATTAGAGGCGGCTGTCAAGCGAAAATTTGCTGTTGATCGCAAAAGATTACAAAAGTTTTGGAAACTTATGTAATCTGGTCGCACATTAAGCGACCGGTTGTTTTTGTGTGGAATCGAGGATAATAGTGTCATGGAGCGTGCAATGCTTGAACAGTTACCGGTTAAAGAAGCGCTGGCGGCGCAGGCGGCGGCGGAACAGTGGCTGCGCAGTTTGATCCGCGATCCCAGCGGATCGCGCCATTTTGTGCAAAAAACAAAGTTTGAAATTGAAGCCAACTTTCGGGCGCAAATGGCGCGCATGTCTGGTTTTCTTGATTTTTGCGGACGTCCGCAGGCGTTGTTCAACGCTGTGCACGTGGCGGGAACGAGCGGTAAAGGTTCAGTGACGGCCATGATTGCGGCGCTGCTGGCGGAATGCGGTCTCACAACAGGCTGGCATGTGAGTCCTTATTTGCAAATTTGCAATGAGAAGCTGATCGTCAACGGCCGTTTCATCACCCCCACCCAATTTGCAGCGCTGGTCAACAAGTTCCGCGCGCTGTATGACGCCTGGATCGCACAGGGAGGCGATTTGCGCTATGGCGAGGCGTGGGTGGCGCTGACCTTTTTGTGGTTTGCCCAACAGCAGGTGGATTGGGGCGTGGTTGAAACCGGCATGGGCGGGCGTTTTGACCCCACCAATGTGCTGCCCGCCGGCCTGGCCGTCATTACTAATGTTAATTATGACCATGTGGCGCAGCTTGGCCCGGCGTTGACCGATATTGCCTATCAGAAAGCGGGCATCATAAAGCCGCACGGTTTGGCGGTTACGGCCGTTTCCCAGCCCGACGCCCTGGCAATTATTTGCACTGAAGCAAAAAAGCAGCAGGCCCGGCTTTTTTGTCTCGACGAGGATTTTAGTTATGTTGTGGAGGAGTTTGATACCCGCTCAATCAGCGTCACGGTGCAAACGCCCCGGCGCGTCTATCCCCATTTACGCATTTCCCTGCCCGGATTTTTTCAGGCCCAAAACGCGGCGCTGGCGGTAACGGCCGTTGACCTTTTGCGCGAGAATTTTGATCTTCCGTTCTCGCAAGCTGCTGCGCAGAAAGCGTTGGGCACACTGAAGTTTCCGGGACGTATGGAGGTAATGCAGACACGGCCGTTAACGATCATCGACAGCGCCCACAACCCGCACAAAATTGAAGCGCTGGCGGCCAGCATACGCGCCTTGTATCCGCACAAGCAGATCACCGCTGTGACCGGCTCGCTGGTGACCAAAGATTACGCCGGCAGTCTGCAAACGCTGGTTGCACTGGCCGACCGGCTTGTGTTGACCCAACCTGATGTCTTCGGCAAACCGGCCGTACCCCCGCACAAGCTGGCCGCGATGGCGCGCGCGCTGGACGCCGACAAGCCCATTTTTACCTGCGAAAACGTTGAAGAAAGCCTCAAAACCGCTTTCCAGCACAGCGCAGCCGCTGATTTGGTACTGATTACCGGATCGCTTTATCTGGCCGGCGAGGCGCGCAGCTTCTGGTTCCCGCCCGGTGACATTTTGCGCGGCTGTTTTTAAAACCCGCCGCCAGTCGATTAATGGTTTTGACACGCATAAAACCATCC
This sequence comes from uncultured Chloroflexia bacterium, assembly GCA_963701435.1. Lineage (GTDB taxonomy): Bacteria > Chloroflexota > Anaerolineae > Promineifilales > Promineifilaceae > JAACFF01. Next base: position 111,938 of record CAVPAL010000022.1, read on the forward strand.
TAATTCGCGTCAAAAAATTGATTTCTGGTTATGGAACCGGCGTCAGCAGAAACGGCCGTTCCTCCTCCAAAAACAACGGCGTCCCATTGGCGTCATATAAACCAATGCGCAGTTGCAAGTCATCCAGATTAACCGGCTCCGCAAAAGTCAAATAATGCACATCGCGAAACTGCTCGCCCGCAGGCAGCACGCTGGTCGGACGGTGGGTGTCGGCCGGCCAACTGTCATGCTGCGCCAGCGTGCGCCCGTCCGGCGCGGCGGCGTGTACAAAAGCGGTGTAATTCTGCTCCATCGGCGCCGCAACTTCCCAATACAGCGCCACGCGCAAGGTCGATCCGGCCGGCAGCTCACGGGCATCATCCCGGAAAGCGGCTTGCGGCAGCGCAGCGGCCGTGCTGATGCCCTGCAAGCGCAAAGCATCTCCGTACAGCGCCTCCAAAGGCTGCTGCGGCGCATCCGCGCCAACAAATTCAAAAAGATAAAAGCTGTCGATTTGCTGCGTCAGCGCATATTCGGTGCTCGCAAAAACGTCGTAAAAGCGCGAGCGATATTCATCCGGCCCCAGCGGATAGGTGCGCATGGCGCGGTCGAAGGCGACGTAATCAGGCTGGTTACCGCCCCGTACCCAGGGAAAGAGGTAAATATCCTGCCGGTGAGCCAGATGCGGCGTCAACGGGTCCTGCGCCATCACAATCGCGTCGGCGGGTATCGCACGCAGCGCGCCCTCGACCTGGCGCTCATGCGCCGTGACCTCGTAGCGCGCGGCGTCAAAACGCGCGCCGGGCCAAAGCTGGCTGTTCAACAGCCACGCCAAAGCGCCGGCCAGCAGCAGCGCGGCGGCCGCCCACTTTTGCCAGCGGCGCGGCAGGCGCGCTACCCCCACGCCGACGGCCCAATACAAAATAATCAGCAAAACGGCCGGATACCAACCTTCCAGGCGTCCTTGCGCCTCAGAGGTCGAAATAAGCAGAAAGGCAAGATTGGGCAGCAGCAAGAACAAAATATCGGGCGCAAGTAAAAAGAGAAAAGCGGTCGGCCAGAGGAATTTGAAAACGGCCGTTAAGCGCTGCGGCTGCCCGGCGTAACCCAGGAGCAGCAGCGGGTCGCCCACGACCGTCTGCACCATCTCGCCCGGCGTCTCGCCCAGGTATGCAAAATAAGCGTCGGCGTGCTGGTAGCCTTCGATGGCGTCATGGGGCATCAGCGCCGGCAGCAGCACAAACGGCACAATCAGCAGCCACGCCGCGCCCAAACCCAGCGTGACCGCGCCGGCTTTCATCTGGCGCTGAAAAAGCAGAATATAGAGTCCAAAGGCGATTGCGACCAGGCTCATATCCTCTTTGCTCAAAAGCGCCAGCAGCAAGCCCAGCAGCATCCAGCCATAGCGCCGGCGCAGCAGGTGATACAGCGCAAAAGAAATGGCAAAAACAGCCAGGGTATTGCGCCGGAACTCGACCAGATTGACCTGGTGCAGCAGGGGGTGCATCAAATAAGCGCCCAAAACGACCACACCCAGCCAGGCGCGCTCGCGGCGCAGATACCAATAAATCAGAAATCCGGCGCCGCCCAGCAGCAAAGACTGCACAATGAACAAGAAACGCACGTCGGGCCACAGCCAATAAAGCGGCGCAAACAGGGCCAGCGCGGGCGAAAAGTGGCTTTGCAACACGGAATCTTCGGCGATAGTGATCTGATAGGGACGGCCGTTTGCGGTGTTCCAAATTGCCTGATCGAATTTAGCCAGGTCGAGCGCATTGGTGTTAAAGCTCTGGTGCTGGCGGATGGTCAGCCAGGAAAAAACAAACACGTAAAGCAGCAGTAAGCCCAGCGCCAGCCAATCGGTGAGCATCACCCGCCCCAGAAAAGCGCGCACCCGGCTCATGGCACGACCACCTCTACCGGCGACAGCAGCAGCATATCACCCTGCCCGGCGAACGGCTGCACCGCCTGCGAAAAGCTGTCATAAACCACCAGTTCCAGCGCGTAGCCGCCGGGTGGTAACCCTTCCGGCAGCGTCAGGTAATGGACATCGCGCACCTGCCAGCCGGGCCGCCACCAGCTTGTGGGTTTGCTGCCCTGGCCCGGCACGCCGTCATGCTGCGCCTGCAAGAAGCCGTCGGCCGCCGTCAGCCGCACCGAAACGGTGCGCTCGACATCCGCAGCCGCCAGCGCTTCCCAAAAAAGATCGATGCGGATGTTTTGACCCGGCGACAGCAGCGGCGGTTCACCGGCAACTACACGGTAAAAATCGTCTTCCTGCTGCACAGCCACGTCAAAGCCGTTAAACTGCATGAACGCATCGGCGACGGCCGTTTCTACAAAATTTGGCTGCGCACTTTCGCGTTTAAACAAATAAATCCCATCCGCCTCGGCCACAATTTGCATTTGCGGGTCGGCCAAAAATTGTGTAATCTCGCCCGCGATCTCATCCTGGCTGAAGGGATAGGGGCTGGAGTGCCGGTCGAAGAGGAAATAATCAACCTGCTCTGCCCCAATTTTGATCCAGGGATAATGAAACACCAGCTCACGGTGGGCCAGGTGAGGCACATAATGGGGTTGTGTCGCAATACTGGCGTCGGGAGGAACGGCCGTTACCACAGCCAGACCCAGGCGATCATGCTCGGAAACGGCGTAAAGCGGCGCCTCATAACGACCGCCGCCCGGCAGCGGGCTAAACAGCAGGTATCCCAACAGGGCTGAGACCAGCAGCCACATTGTCGCCCAACGCGCGCGCCGCGGCTGTAAACGGCCGACGCCAACCGCAACGGCCGCATACAAAACCGGCAAAATCGCGGCCACATACCACTTCTGCAGGCCAAACATCTCCGCATCCCCACTGAGCAGCAGCAATAAAAGCGGCGGCAGTAAAATCAGCAGCCAGTCGCCTCCCAAAAAGGGTAAAAAGAACCCCGCAGGCAGTAAAAGGCGCCCGACAGCTTGCAAGCGCGATAAGCTGAACAACTGGCGCAGCATAATTAGCGGATCGGCGCGCAAGTTGGTAAACATATCGCTATACGAATTTCCCAGATAGCTGAAATAAAAAAGCTGGGGGTACTCGCTGCCCGGCGCGCGAAAAGCAGGAATCACCCACAGCGTTACGACCACCGACCAGCCAAAACCCAGCAGCAGCAAGCCCAGGCCCCAGCGCCAGTCACGCTGCACAATCAACACAAAGAGACCTACGCCAAAAACAAACAGGCCGATGTCTTCTTTACATAACAATGCAATCAGCAGCGCCGCCAGCATCAACCATCTTTTTTTAATATCGACGGCATACAGCGCCAGCGCCAGGTAGGGAAAGGCGAGCGTCACGCGCCGAAATTCGAACAAAACCATTTCATGCAGCGCCGGATTTAGATAAAAGGCAAGCAAAAACCAGGGCGCCAATGCAGCATAACGGCGGCGCATGATTAAATACAGGAACAAACCCCCAACCGCGACGCCGGCCGCCTGCACCAGGAACAACAGGCGTTCATCCGGCCAGATCAAAAACAGCGGCGCCAGCAGCGCCATGTAGGGTGAAAAATGGTTGCCCAGGATGGAGCGGTAGTCAATGGAGGAAAAAAGGAAACGGCCGTTTAACGTGTTCCAGATCGCCTGATCAAATCGGCCAAAATCATAGGTGCGGGTGTTGAAGGCGTTGTGCTTGTTGACAAGGAATATGAAGGTGACCAGGGTAAACAAAACTGCCAGCAGCAGCGCTCCCCAGCGCTCCCACCAGCGCACAGCGCGCGCTGTCCACTTGTGTGCGCCGCGCTGCTGCGCCGGGTGCGAATCCGTTACGGACGCCATAAAAAGTGACCCCGACTAAGGCCGCAGCAGCACCTTTCGCACGCCGGGGCGGGCCGCATGTTCAAACGCCAACAGGCCGTCGCTGAGTGCATATTCCGCGTCAATCGTCGCCGTGACGTTAACCGCATCCTGCGCCAACAGGCGCAAGGCCGGCGCAAAGGGGCCGCAGCGGGAACCAATAACCTGTATTTCAGCCACAACCAGTTTGGTGAGGTTTATGTTGGAGCTGCCGGCGAATGTACTTTTGAGGAATAAAATACCTTTTGGGCGTACCAGGCGCAAGGAATGCCCCAAGCCTGCATCGTTGCCGGTAGCTTCTACGACAAAATCAAAGCTGTTAGCGGGGATTTCATCTACCAGGGCGGTTTGTAAGCCTAACTGCGCCGGCAGTTCAAGCGAAGCCGGGCGACGGCCAAGCATGATAACACGCGTACCACCCAATGCCAGCGCCTGACCAATCAACAAACCGAGACGGCCCGGACCGACAACGGCCGTTTCCAACGCAGGCCTTATTATCGCTTGCTCACGGATGCGCAGGGCAGCCGCCAGCGGTTCCGTAAAAACCGCCTTTTCATCAGGCACGGAATCGGGTACAGACAGCAGATTTGCCGTGGGCAGCGTCGCGTAATCAGCAAAAATTCCATCCTTGTTGATGATGCCCAGTACCGTGCGCGACGGGCAGTGGGCGGGACCAGATGAAAGACATTCCTTACACGTCCGGCAGCCCAAATTAATGCTTCCAACGACGCGCCGGCCAAGCCATTCAGCATCGGTTTCGCTGCCAACGGCCGCAACTTCACCGACAAACTCATGCCCCAAAACGCCTTCAAATCCGGCGTACCCGCGCACAATTTCAAGATCGGTTGAGCAAATCCCCGCCAGGCGCACGCGGATGAGCGCCTCACCGGCGGCCGGCTGCGGCTCAGGGAAATCCGGCAGATAGTTGAGTTTGCCGTCTTTGACAATCAGGGCTTGCAATAAATCGACTCCATTTCTCTATTTTGGCCGGTTGACGGCTTCAAAATTCCAGGTATAGGTTTCGCCATCGACAGTTAAACTGACTGTGTAGGTATTGCCAACAACCAGCGGGCTGCGCGGCAGCATTATCACGGCGTCACGCTGTGCCAGGATATTGCGGCCTGTCCATTGTAAGCTTCGATTTTCATTGACATAAGTCGTTTCAGTAAAAACGCAGTGGTCCAAGTCGTCGCCATTGTTTGACAGGCTGGAAGCGTTCACTTTGGGTTCCAGATCGCCGCTGCCCAACTGTAAAATGATTGGCGGACCGCTGACGCTGCCATCCCTGAAATATTCACTTGGGAAACCGGAACAACTGGTCCAGGCGCTGGGGAATTCGGGCAAAGAATGTTTAATGACCCAGGTTTGCCCATCAGGCGGGGGGAAAAATACCGGATACACACCTTCGTGCACTGGCGAGTGATTTTCACCACGCATGTCCAGCGTGGCGCCCATTTTTATAAGTCCCTTATCGGCCGTGTATTCACCAAACCCAACCATTTCCAGCGCGGGATCAAGCAGCAGCAGTCCGTGAAAGGGAGACGACATCCAATATTCAATCGCCCATTTGAAATTTGAGGTTGTCGTATACCCAGCCGCCAGATTCCCGCCGGATGCGGCTGCCCCTGCTGCGGTATAAAACGGGTTGTTGGGGTCTTCTGCGTGTTTGACTTCATCGGTCTCGACCATATAACGACTATGCAGTTGGCTGCCCAGCGACCATTCAGGCGCTTCTATGACGCGCGCCATGTTTGCGGCGCTGCGAAAAGAATTGAGGTACGCCAGCCAATCTGGCTCAGGCAGGGGCGTCGGTGTGGGAGATGGCGTCACGGTCGGCGTTTCTGTCGGCGCGGGCGTTGCAGTTGGGAGCTGCGTGGCTGTGGGTGACGGCGTTGGAGGCAGCGTCTCTGTCGGCGCCGGGGTTTCCATGGGCAGTGGGGTTGCGGATGGTTCCGGCGCAGGTGTAGAAACAACTGTTGCAGGGGCAGCTTCTGCAGTGGCATTTTGAGCCGGAGAACTATTTTCTGGGGATACGGCCGTAACGACTGGCTGCGATGCTTGAGAGTCGTTGGAAGCAGCGGCTATCTGGGGGTCATTTTCTGTTTCCGGTTGATTAATTTGGTAAACAATAAAAAAACCAACTAACAGCCCAATGACCACCAGAGATATTACTAATAGCCGGGTGCGCCAGTTATTCATGAAATATTCTTGACGAGTGGAATCTCATCTTTTTCCCAAGATACCAATAAAGGCGTTGCAATAAAAATCGAGCTGTAGGTTCCGCTCAACAAACCAACAAACAACACCGCGATGAAAGGTTTAATCGATGCGCCGCCGAACAACAAAATGGCGACCAGGATAAACATCGCGTTCATTTGGGTGGCCAGCGAGCGGTGGATGGTTTCCAAAAGGGAGCGATTGACTACTTTTTCGTAGCGTTCAACCGGCCGTTTGCCAATATTTTCACGAATGCGATCAAAGACCACGATGGTATCCTGTAAGGAAAAGCCTGCGACGGTAAGAACGGCCGTTAAGAAAAGCGCATCCACTTCCCACCCAAACAGCACGCCGGTTATAGCAGCAAAGCCAAAAATAATAAACAAATCATGGATCATCGCCGTGACGGCGCAGACGCCATAGCGAAATGGGTGCGGCACCTGGCGAAAAACAAACATGATATATACCAAAATAACAACCGCCGCGACGCCAATCGCAATAAACGCCGCGCGCGTCACTTCAGCCCCCACCGATGGACTGACGCTTTGAACCTGGGTTGTACCTTCTATCAGAGGCGCAATGTCAGCCTCCAGCTCATCAACAATGCCCTGCGCCGTTTCCGGCGAGACAAATTCAGAGCGGATTTGCCACGCATTTTCTAATCCTTCGCCGCGCAGTGCAATAACAGAAGGATTGGCAATGTCAAAATTCGCAAATATATCGCGGATTTCATTTTCGGTGGCCGGCTGGCTGAACTGCATCTCAAAACGCGTACCGCTGCGAAAATCAACCCCAAATTGGAAAACGGATCCGGTTGTGAAATAAGCATACAACATAGCCAGCATGCCTAAACCAATCAAAACTGCCGAAAAAATGTAATATTTGCGCCGGTTTTCAACCAGATTGTATAGAAAGTTAAACATATCGCCCTCCTATATCCCCAACAACCACTTTTTATTGGCAAGCCAGTTCGCCGAACGGCCCATAACAATCCGGACAAACGTACGCGTAATGATAACGGCCGTAAACATGCTGATTAACACCCCAATCGCCAGCGTATACGCAAAACCCTGCACCGTACTGGCGCCAAAATTACGGCCAAAAATCCACAAAATAAAACAGATCACCAGCGTCGCCACGTTGGAATCCCGAATTGACGTCCAGGCGCGGTCAAAACCGGTGACGATCGATTCGCGCAGGGTAGCGCCGTTGCGCAGTTCCTCCTTCATGCGCTCAAACACCAGGATATTAGCGTCGACTGCCATGCCGGTTGACAATAAAAAGCCCGTTATAGCCGGCAGCGTCAAAGTGACAGGCAGCAGCATAAAAACCGCAACATTTAACAGCGCAAATATGATTAAAGCCATATCAGCCAATAAACCGGGCAAACGATAGTAAAACAGCATAAAAACCAAAACCACAATCACGCCAATCGTGCCGGCGCGAATACTCGCCTCAACCGACTGCTCACCCAACGTAGCGCCTACCTGTCGCGTAGATTCAATTCGCAGCGGAATGGGCAAACTACCAAAGCGAAGTTGGAGAGCAAGTTTTTGGGCTTCTTCAAGCGAAAAATCGCCCGTAATCGTGCCCGCATCTTCAATGGTTGCGCTAATCCGTGGGCTGGAAATAACTTGCTTATCAAGCACGATGGTCAAAAACTGACCTTGATGCGTTCTGGTATAGTCCGCAAATTGTTCGCTGAAATCCGACTCCAGCAAAAAGCTGACAAAAAAACTGCCAAAGTTATCTGTTTGGCTGGTCGCTTCGCGCAGCGCAGCCCCCGTCATAATTGTTTCAAATGAGGGCGCCGGATCGGTCACTTCTACGCTGCCCACATCTTCATCCGGTCCGAACTCACAGCGCGATGGCTCTTCGTTTAGACTGGTGCGGACGCAAAAACCCACCGGCAAAGAAATATCGCCCGTATCTACAAACTCAAGCAGCGCTGTTTCTTGGATCAAGGATATGGCATCTTCGGGATTATCAATGCCGGGCAGTTCGACCAAAATACGGCGATCGCCTTCAATTTGAACCAGCGGCTCGGCGACGCCAAGCGCATTAACGCGCTGAGAAATAATTTGGCGCGAAGTGTCTAACTGTTCTCGCGTTATTTCTTGCTCAGATGACACATCCGCTTCCAGCAGCACCTGCAAACCGCCCTGCAAATCAAGGCCGCGCCGGATCGGAAAATTCTCGTTTTGGACAACCCACAAGGCGCCCGCCACAATCAGAATAATAATGAATAACCAGATAAAATCAGTTCGTGACATGTAATCTTCCAATAAAAAGACAAACGTGAAATGCTAAACCATTTCACGTTTCGTCAATATTACCAAAACTGTGGAATTATAACAGCTTTTTCTATTTAGGTGACCAGGTAATTTTCTTAAGAAATTACGGTCAGGTTTGCAGTCAACAAGTTGAGCGCCGTCAGCATATCGACTTTACCGGTTTTAACGCCAACATCTATGTCCAAAAGATGGCGATAAATTTGCTCTAACTGCTCAAGACTGAAACCGCGCGCCTGCTGGTACAGTTTGCCAACAACAAATGAATGCTGGTGGATTTCGTTTGCGATCGCCGGCGGGCGCATGCCCTCATCGGCTAATTCTTTGACCTGAATCAACAGGCGAAACTGGCGCACAAACATAGTAAAGAGATAAAAGGAATCGGCGCCTTCATCCAGTTTTTGCTGTAAAAGTATGGCTGCTTTTTTGGCATTGCGGTTGCCGATGGCGTCAACCAGGTCAAAAATATTGGCTTCGGCGACATAGGGCGAGAGCAGCGCCACATCATCGCTTTCAATGGTTTCAGCCCCCATTCCGGTATAAAGCACCAGTTTTTCGATCTCATTGTCAAGAATTTGCAAATCATTGCCAACGTTGGCAGCTAACATATGGGCGGCGCGGGGGGAAATACGGCCGTTTTTCTCTTCAACTCGCTTCTGAATCCAGCGTTCGACGCCGCTCCCTTTTGGCCGCTCAAACAGGCGTACATGCCCATTCTTTTCCGCCGCAGCCAATTTGATAATTGCGTGGTTGTGGCTTAGAGCTTGCGACTCCAAAAAAACAAGACGCGTGCTGTCAGGCAAATCGGGCAAATATTCAGCCAGCGTTTTAACAAATTCCTTACCTGGTTTGGCGCTAAATAAATCATTGACAAGGATCAAGCGCACCGGAGTCAGAAAAGGAACTGCATCACAAGCCTGACGCAGTTCTGCAACCGACATCACACCGGTAAACCGGGTTGTGTTTAAATCCAGGAGACCGGGATCGCCCAGCTTTGCAAGCTGTTTGTCCAGCATTTCTTTTTGAGCCAGCTCGTCATCGCCGTGAAATATGTAAAACATAAGCTATGTTTTGAACCCCAGAGAACACAGAGTGTGTTTTGTGTGTATAAGAAGAAAGGCAGGCATTCAACAAAATCTCTGCGGTCTTTGTGCCCTTTGTGGTGAAAATCAGCTTTATTCGCCGATTGTCAACACGCCCTAACCTTGTGTAACAATTTTGTAGGCGCGCGGCGTGTATTCGGTACGGCCGCCGGCCAGCAGGAAATGGAAGAGGCGCGTAATGGGAGAAGGGGATACGCGCTGTACGCTGACTATTTCAAGATCGCCGAGGTCGCCTTCGGTGGTGTATTTTTCCTGCAGCCGCAGGCCCACAGGTCGTGAGACAATCAGCGCCAGGACAACGGCCAAAATTGCAGCGGGCAGGCCATTCGCCAAAACCGACAATTTATCGCCAGATTCCCCCTGACGGCGCTGTTCGACTGAAAATACGGCCTGGGCCGCCAGCGTCGCCATGGTGGCCGTGGTCAACAAAACAGTGCCACAGTTTGGATGCACCGCCAACTGATGTTCGCCGTTTTTCATACGGGCATACGCTTCGTAAACGGCCGTTCTCACATCATCCTCACTGACTTTCCCATACACATTTAAACGGAAGCCTCTAAAATCAGAATTCCCCTGGGCGCTAAAATTTTTATGGTGATCCGTTAAGACATGAATTGTGGCGTGTTCCAGCCCATGATTGCGGCGCACGCGGCTAATTAGATCTGCAGACATAGGTCAATGCTCCTTGTGAAGTTGGTTTGCTGTTATAACATGTCGGCTATATATTTGACAAGGTGACACACCAAATAGATAAACCAACTATCTCAATTATTATCCCCCATTTAAACGGCAAACAACATCTTGACGACTGCCTCTCATCTCTGCGCGCTCAAACCTATCGAGATTTTGAAGTTTTGCTGGTCGACAACGGCTCCACAGATGGGTCACAAGAGTATGTGCGCGCCAATTTCCCCGACGTAAAGCTGCTGGAACTAGGCCAAAACCAGGGTTTTACAGGCGCCTGTAACGCCGGCCGCGAAGCTGCAAAGGGCGAAATCATTATCCTCTTAAACAATGATACCGAAGCTGATCCAAACTGGCTGCAGGAAGTGTCACAGGCGTTTGCGCAGCGCCCGGAAGTTGGCAGCGTGGCCAGCAAGATGCTGCTTTTCGATCAGCGCGATCATTTCCACACCGCCGGGGATTTCTACGGCATCGATGGTATTCCGGGCAATCGCGGCGTTTGGCAGGCGGATGTAGGGCAGTATGATCAAGTCGAATACGTATTTGGCGCCTGCGGCGGCGCCGCCGCTTACCGCCGTGCCATGCTGGAAGAGATCGGTTTTTTGGATGATGATTTTTATTTTTCATGTGAAGATGTTGACCTCGCATTTCGCGCGAATCTGGCCGGGTGGCGCACTTTGTATGCGCCAACGGCCGTTGTCTACCATAAGCTAAAAGCATCGGGCGGCAGCGGCGTAATGAGCAGTTACTATGACGGCCGTAACTTTTTTTATATCATTTGGAAAAATTACCCCAGGACAATGATGCGACAAAATTGGCGCGCATTGATTGGGGCCCAACTCAAAATCAGCCGCGCAGCGATCCGCGCCTGGCGCGGAGAGGCGGCCAGGGCGCGCTTACGCGGGCAGCTTGCAGGATTGTTCGGTTTTTTTAAGATGCGCGCCAAACGCAAACAGATTCAAGCAAAACGACGCCTTAGCGATGAAAGTTTGACGGCTATCTTAACTCCGGTTGACGAGACTCCCTCGCAAAGGTAAGATTGCTTTTTTTGAGGAAGGAAAAGACTGCCCAAGTCTGACCACAAAGTTATGAAACCTTATTTGAGCTTAATTATTCCTGCCTATAACGAGGAAGAGCGCATCACGGAATCCCTCATTGCCATGGAAACCTATTTGCAGCAGCAAACCTATTCATGGGAGATGCTGATAGTAATTGATGGCGCCACGGACAATACACTGCAGATGGTTAAAACATTTGCCGCCGCAAAGCCCCGGATTCGCTGGATCGACCGCCAGGAAAACCACGGCAAAGGGTATACCGTGCGGGAAGGAATGCTGGCAGCGCGTGGTCAAATTCGCCTCTTTTCCGACGCCGACAACTCTACCGACATGTCCCATTTTGACCAAATGATCCCGCTGTTTGAAAAAGGGGCTGATGTTGTGATCTGCTCGCGCGATCCCAAAGATGCGTCCGGCGCCGGGCAGGCTGTTCCGCAGCCATTGTTTAAACGCTTTTTGGGCAACAGCGGTAATTTATTTATTCAACTCGTGGCTGTGCCGGGAATTTGGGACACGCAGTGTGGTTTCAAGGCATTCACTGCGCGGGCAGCCGAGGCGATTTTCCCCCCGGCGCGCATTAATGGCTGGGGCAGCGATATTGAGATGTTAGCCTTGGCGCGCCGTTTTAAGTATGAAATCGAAATTGTACCGGCGCATTGGATTGACCAGGCCGGAACGCATGTGCGTTCAATCGACTACCTGGGCACGTTGACCGAGGCGCTGCGCGTGCGCTGGTATCTGTTAAGCGGAACGTATGACCAGCCTTTACCGGTAGCAAACGTGAACAGAAGCAAGTAAACCGTCTTCCCGTGCCGACTCTAGAAATCGAACAGCAAGTTATTCATGAATCGGGCTGCACCGCCATTGCAGGACTGGATGAGGCAGGTCGCGGCGCAATAGCCGGGCCGGTTGTGGCCGCCGCAGTTATTTTGCCCCTCAATCAACCTGATTTGTTAGCTCGTCTGGCTGAAGTTGATGATTCTAAACGGTTAACGGCCGTTACACGCGAACCGCTTTTCGATTTAATTCGTTCTACCGCCCTGGCATACGGCATCGGAACCTGCGCTGCGGTGACGGTCGACAGAATCGGCATTATTCCCGCTACCAAACAGGCAATGCAGGCGGCTCTGTTACAACTTAATCCACAAGCAAAATTTTTATTGATAGACGGCCGTATCCGTCTCAAAAACGACCCAACTCCCCAAAAATCAATTATCCGCGGCGACGGCAAAAGCTTGAGCATCGCCGCCGCCTCAATTCTGGCCAAAGTCTTCCGCGACCGCATCATGATTGCGCTGGATGCATTCTACCCACAGTATGGTTTCGGCCGTCACAAAGGGTATGGCGTCGAAGCGCATTTGAATATCTTATCAAAAATCGGTCCTTGCCCGGTACACCGCTATACGTTTGCGCCAATTCGCCAGAGATTGATTTGATATATACTCCTTCTGCGATTTGGAAAATTGCGCTACAGTTTTCATTCATGGCGGCGGGTTACCGCCCATGAAGTCGCATTTGAAAATATCTTCCCGGAAGGAAGCTCCACGACAGGAAGTTTTTTGGTTAATGAGCTTCCGGGAAGTTTGGACAAAGGAATGATTATGTTTGATCCATCCACAGTCAAAAACGCTCCACCCGCTTTTCACCTGCTCGCCAAACCAACCGGCGCAATTTGCAATCTGGACTGCAAATATTGTTTTTTTCTTTCCAAGGAAATGCTCTACCCCGGCAGCCGCTTCCGAATGGCAGATGAACTCCTGGAAACCTATATCCGCCAACTGCTGGAATCACACCGGGTACCTGAGGTCAACATTGCCTGGCAGGGCGGCGAGCCAACCCTGATGGGGCTGGATTTCTTCAAACGGGTGGTTGAACTTGCCAATATCCATAAAAAGCCAGGGCAAACGATTTCACATACCATGCAAACCAACGGCACCAAACTAGATGATGAATGGTGCGTTTTTTTCAAGGAGCATCATTTTTTGATTGGGCTAAGCGTAGATGGACCGCGTGACATCCATGATACCTACCGGGTCAATAAAGGCGGCGCAGGCAGCTTTGACCAGGTTATGCGTGGTTGGGAAGTTTTGCGCAAACATGGCGTCGAGTTCAACGTTCTTTGTACTGTCCATGCCGCCAATATGCAGCGTCCTTTGGAGGTATATCGTTTCTTTCGGGATGAGTTAGAAACGCAGTTCATTCAATTTATTCCGATTGTGGAGCGCGCCAGTGAAACCCTGCTGCCATTGGCAAACGTTGGCTGGAGCGAACGACCGGGCGGAGAACGGCCGTTATACGTGCAATCCGGCAACCTCATCACAGAAAGATCGGTACAGGCTGAAGCATACGGCCGTTTCCTGATAGAAATTTTCGAAGAATGGGTGCGGCATGATATTGGGCGGGTCTACGTGCAAATGTTTGATGTTGCGCTCAGCAGTTGGGTTGGTCAACCCAGCCTGTGCATCTTTTCGCCCACCTGCGGCAATGCGCTCGCTTTGGAACATACCGGCGATTTATACGCTTGCGATCATTACGTGGAACCTGAATACCTGCTCGGCAACATCCAGGAGACCCACATGCTCGAATTGGTTGCGTCCGACAAACAGCGAAAATTCGGTCAAGACAAAATGGACACGCTCCCCAACTACTGCCGCGAATGCGAAGTGCGTTTTGCATGCCACGGCGGCTGCCCGCGCAACCGGTTTATCAAGACCCCCAACGGCGAACCCGGGCTAAATTTTTTGTGCGCCGGCTACAAACTATTTTTCAACCACGTAAACCGTCCAATGCGGATCATGGCCAATTTACTGCGCCAAAACCGCGCGCCGGCCGAAATTATGCGGCTGTATGCGGAAGAAGATGCGCAAAAAATACAACAGTTTGGCAGCGTGGGCCGCAACGATTCCTGCCCCTGCGGCAGCGGCAAAAAGTTCAAAAACTGTCACGGCCGAAAACAATAAACAATCCGTAATGTGGCAATTCTTGTCAATACGGATAGGGAGGAACGCTGAATTAGGTAAACCGCAGAAACTATTCGGAAATCCAAAAGGGCTTGAACTGCGGTTTCCTTGAGGAATCGGCAACGTCAAGAGCGATTCTAATTTTGAAATATTGTTGCCGATTACCTAATTCTTTATTATCAGCGTTCTCCCCTATCCGTGTATACAGGCAATTTCGTGTGTATCTTAAGAGCCTATACTTCGCAAGAGTCAGATATCAATCTTACTCAACAGTTACCGTTTCAAATACCTGGTTGGGGCTGCCGTCGAGGTCTTCCACCACAAAACCAACCACATATTTGCCCGGCGCGGCGTCGAGGACTTCCCAGGTGAACATTTCGTCGCCAAAAGTCAGCACGCCGCCTTCCTCAACGGCCGTATTCGCAACGCGCCCATTGTTGTCAAGATCCATCCACTGCTCCAAAACCGTGAACGTATCGCCCGGCTCAGGCACAACCTCGCGCGGCGCGCCGGCGCTATCCTCTTGCGTGAAACCAATCACCTGCCGCAGCAACCCATTCTGGAAATAAAGCGTCGCGTTACGGGTTTCACCCCCATTGGCATAGGTATAAATCCCATCAACAGAATAAATCGCCTCTTCAAACGAAGCGCCATACTCTTCCGGCGTAAATAAAGCCGGAACCAGATTGACGCCGTCGCTAATGGCAAATACAATTGGCTCCCATTCAAATTCCATCGTGAAATCTGCATCTGTACCCCAATCCGGGTAATAAATGCCGTCAATCTCGCGCGTGTCGGCGCTTTCCAGGTAATCCATATCGGCTACATTAATAGAATTGCCGACATCATCATAATAACCGACAAACAGCTTGACATAGCCAATGTTTTCGCCACTGATGTCTGTGCTGAGCAAAATCGGACTTCCAGGCGCAGCCACATCACCGGACAAGGTGACCGGTGAGACAGAGATTACGCCTGCGCCGGGCGCAGTGATCTGCGCCGCGCGATCCGGCACAGCCAGCGTGTTATTGGTCGAGTCAAATGTACGGCCGGTGTAATGAAAGGCCAGAAAATCATCCCACAAGGAAGCATCGGCAAAGCGGCGCGCAACGGCCGTATACGACTCCGGCCCGGTGACAGGGTTGCGATAAAGCTGCGAGTTCGGGAAATAAATCGAAACCCCCGATGCGCCTGGTTTTTTGGGACCGTGACGTTCAGCAATAACGGCCGTATCCAAAGCGTCCATAACGCCGTCCACAGCCCGGTCAACATTGGCGTCGCTGCTCTCCCGCTGCAGAAGCTGCACAAAATTGCCCAGATCAATATAGGACGGCGGCACTTCCTTACCAAATATGCTTGTAAAAGATTGCGCATATTGGCGCGCCTTGGCCACGTCGCGCTGGCTGGCAGACTGCATCACAAGCGTTAGATCATTGACGCTTTCAACCAGATTGGGCATGGCAGCAAGGTCAACGGCCGTTAGCGTAATTGTCTGTCCCATTTGGCTCGCAAGCTGCTGCGCCGAAATGCTGTTCATAGAATTAAACAAACCACCCAGAGAAGAACCGCGCTGCAGCATAGCCGCCCGCAGGCGATCATCCACAATGCGCTGATCCTTATCAATATAGCTGTCAACAATCAACCGGCTTAACGCCGCCCCATCCATATCTGGGTTTTGGTTCAAATCATCCAGGAAACCAGCATAGGCCCAACCCAGCGCCGGTTCAACCTCCTGGGACGCTACCGCATAGCGCGCGTGCGGCGCCAGTGCACTGAACACCTCCAGATGCCCCATCAAACAAGCATCCATACCAATCATCTCAAACTGTTCCAACCCGGTCTGAGCGCGGATTTCTGCCAGCGCTTCATCTAATTCCATCAGATAAAGCTGATCACCCAGGGCATTCGTCAGCGGGATCGACGAATCAACGCGTCCTTTTGGCTCCGGATCACTCCAGCCGCCCGGCCAGCCCATGCCGTGATCCGATAAAATCAAAACATGCTTGTCTGCCGGAAATGTGTCTATTGCCCAGGTCGCAAAATCAACCAGCGTCTCTCCGGCGGACATATTAACTTCACCCAAATCCGCAACTTGCTGGGAACGAATGCGCTGCAAATCATCATCATACGTCAGGTAAAAACGCTTCGTTGATGACCAATCTCCATCGCCGCGATAACCGGCATTAAAACGATCCATCTGGGAAACAATGTGGACACGATCGCTCGACCCAATCTGCTCAGCCTCATTCAGGTCCAGATAGATATCCTCCTCCAATACCCGATCGTCAGCATCCTGATAAAGCATCACCAACCAGGTTTGACCCTCGGTCGAGGCGTTAGCAGGCGGCACAAAAGGCTCTTCGGAAAACTGAGACAAATTTTCGGCCGGATCAATGTTGGTTTCCGGCTGCACAACAGGCTCATTATTGGTTGGCGGTTCAAATGCGGCCGGCTGTTCGCTCGGCAGCAAATCCCCAGAATCGCCGCCTCCCAATAAAAAAATCGCCGGCACAACGCAAATACAGAGCACTACAATGATTCCAATCAGCAGCAGTGGATTCATATTTCCGATCGGCAGCCCTCCACCTGAGGGACGCGGCCCATAACTCGGTGGTCGCGCGCCGCTGCCGCCGGAAGTTGGCTGCGACGATGGGGCGGAACCAGATGGGCGCTGGCGCCGTGGCGCTTCAGCGCGTTCACCAGATGATTCTCCGCGCCTGCGCCGCGTAACGCGTACCTTTTTTTTGTCACTCATAATCTCTATCCTCCATGTCAACATTGTTCCAGGCGTAGGATGCTCTCCTGACTATGAGTATAAAACATGTCGTGTATTTCTGGCGAATAAACTATAATTTCTGCCATGAACTATGCTGAACAAATTGGAAAAGATTGTGGAATACGGCCGTTTCAGGTAGAGGCCGTAATGGAATTGATGGACGGCGGCAATACGCTGCCGTTTATTGCGCGTTATCGCAAGGAAGCTACCGGCAGCCTGGATGAAGAACAGCTACGCGAAATTTCTGACCGGCTGAGCAAATATCGGGCGCTTGATGAGCGGCGCAGCACAATCCTGGCTTCCATTACAGAACAGGAAAAGCTGACGCCGGAGCTGGAACAGGCAATTAATGCCGCTGCTACCTTAACGGCATTGGAAGACCTTTACCAACCGTACAAACCCAAACGACGCACGCGGGCCGGCATGGCGCGTGAAAAAGGGTTACAGCCGCTGGCGGATTTGATTCTGGCGCAGCCCCGCATCCGCGATACCGTTGAGACGTTGGCGGCGCCCTTTGTCAACAATGAGGTTCTTGATGTGGAAGCTGCGCTGGCCGGCGCGCGTGATATTGTCGCCGAAACCATCAGCGATCACGCCGGTGTGCGTCAGCTTACGCGCGAAAAGGCGCTAAAATATGCCGCGCTGCGCTGCGCGCAGGTAAAAGATGCGCAGGATGAAAAACAGGTCTATGCGCTGTATTATGATTACGAAACGCGGGTCAACCGGTTACGGCCGTATCAAATTCTGGCCATCAACCGCGGCGAAAATGAAAAAGTTCTGCGCGTGCAGGTAGACATCTCCGAGCAAGATTGGCTGCTTGCCATTCGGACCGCTTTCCGCCCTGACCGGCGCTCGCCGCTGGCGGAACAACTCCAGCTCGCCATTGAAGACGCCGCCAAACGCCTGCTGCTGCCCGCCATTGAGCGCGATGTGCGCCGTACACTGACCGAACAGGCAGAAGCGCATGCCATTCTCGTTTTTGCGCGCAACCTGCGCGGCCTGCTCAACCAGCCTCCGCTTGCCGGCCGCACCGTCCTCGGCATCGATCCTGCCTACCGCACCGGCTGTAAAATCGCCGTCATTGACCCAACCGGCAAGCTCTTGGCGACTGAAACCATCTATCCCCACGCGCCGCAAAAAAGACGCGCGGAAGCGTTGCAACAACTAGACCGCCTCATCACGCAATACAATGTCGCGTTAATTGCGATTGGAAATGGAACCGCCTCCAGAGAAACAGAACAATTGACGGCGGAATTGACGCGCAGCATGGACCAGGTGCATTATTTGATGGTGAACGAAGCGGGCGCCAGCGTCTACAGCGCCAGTCCATTAGCGCGCGCAGAACTGCCTGACCTGGATGTGAGTTTACGCGGCGCGGTCTCAATTGCGCGCCGCGTGCAGGATCCGCTGGCGGAATTGGTGAAAATTGATCCCAAATCGATTGGCGTAGGATTGTACCAGCATGATGTTAATCAAAAGCAGTTAACAGAATCTCTGGAAGGGGTTGTCGAGAGTGTGGTGAATCAGGTTGGCGTCGATGTTAACACCGCCTCGCCGGCGCTGTTAACCCACGTTTCCGGCATTGGCCCCAGGCTGGCCGAGCGGATTGTGGCTTTTCGGGACGAAAACGGCCGTTTTCCCAATCGCCAGACGTTGCTAAACGTAAATGGATTAGGCAGCAAGGCCTTTGAGCAGGCCGCCGGCTTTTTGCGCATCAACGACGGCAATAATCCTCTCGACGCCAGCGCCATTCATCCCGAAAGCTATCGCGTGGCAACGGCCGTTTTAAAACGCGCCAACCTGACGCCGGCCAATCCTCTGTCTGAGCGAGAACATGCATTGGTTGGTTTAACGCCTACAGCCGCGCTTGCGGCCGAAATAGGCGCCGGTTTGCCCACGCTGCAAGATATTTTTGAACAGCTATTGCGCCCCGGCCGCGACCCGCGCGCCGATTTGCCGCAACCAATTTTACGCAGCGATGTTTTGTCGATGGATGACCTGGCAGCGGGACAGGAACTGTTAGGTACGGTGCGCAATGTTGTCGATTTTGGCGCCTTTATCGACATTGGCGTCAAGCAGGATGGCCTGCTGCACCGCAGCCAGATACCACGTGACATCACCCTAAACGTTGGCGACGTCATCGACATTTCCATTCTCAGCGTGGACAAAGCGCGTGGCCGTATCGGTCTTGGCTGGCCTGACGAATAAAAATAGTGGACGCCTATTTTCGTTTTTATGCCGATCTGAATGAGTTTCTGCCGGCCAAATGGCGGCAAATGACTTTTGCCTATCCGGCGTATGACGGTTCGCAATCGGTCAAACACCTGATTGAATCGATTGGCCCACCGCACACAGAGGTTGAATTGATCCTGGTCAATGGCGAAGTTGCGTCATTTGATTATCCCGTTCAACCTGGGAATCGAATTAGTGTATACCCCTTTTTTACCAGCTTGAACGGGACGCCGCTGGGTCAATTACGGCCGTTTACACCCAATCCCGCCAAATTTCTGCTCGATAACCATCTTGGCCGCCTGGCGCGCTACCTGCGGCTGTTCGGCTTCGACACGCTTTATTTCCATAACCAGTTTGATGACGCCGGACTTGCTCAAATAGCGTTTGAGCAAAACCGCATCTTGCTCTCACGCGATCGAGGTTTACTGAAGCGCAGCCGGGTTATCCACGGCTGTTGTTTGCGCACAAGAGATTCAAAAGAACAGTTAACGGCCGTATTTCATCGCTACCAACTGTATGATCAGATACGGCCGTGGCGGCGTTGTTTGCGCTGTAACGGCTTGCTGCATCCGGTCGACAAAACTGATATTTTGCATCGCCTGGAACCCAAAACAAAGCTCTATTTTCACTCATTTCAAATGTGCGGTGACTGCCGCCAAATTTATTGGCAAGGCTCACACACCACAAAGCTGGAAGCGCTGATCCGACAAATCATCACAAATAAAGTTGTCAGTTAAACTTATCCTGGTTATTCTTGCCGCTTATGAATGTCTTCCACCATATTTTCGACAAATTTTTCCTGCCAATTCGTTATTTTTACGAAAATGTCCAAAATCATCGCTGGTTTGACCAGATTACGCCTCAAATCTGGCTGGGCGGCGCGCCGACATTTGAGCGTGACTACGATTTTATCATTCACCATGGCATAAATGCTGTAATCAATATCCGCGCCGAACGTGAAGATGATACTGATTTCTACGCGCGCCATAACATTTCCTACGTGCAGTACAAAGTCCCGGATGTCACCGTGCCGGGGGATGACATCATCTCCGATGCCGTCGCCTGGATGAAGGCTCAAATTGACGACGGCCGTATTGTCCTTGTTCACTGCGCAAAAGGTCGCGGGCGCTCCGCAACGCTGGTCGCCGCCTACCTGATGCAAGAGGAAGGTATGACTTTTGATGAAGCCAATACGTTGATGAAAAAAAGACGGCCGTTAACCAAACTCGAATCGAGGCATGAAAAACATTTGAACGCATGGGTACAAAACAACAACCAGGATGACAAAATCACGCAGTAAATCTAAAGGCAAAGTTACGCCCAGCCGCCAGCAATATCTGGACATCAAAGCCCAATATCCTGACGCCATCGTCTTTTTTCGTCTGGGTGATTTTTATGAAACCTTTGATGCAGACGCCGAATTAGCGGCGCGCGAACTTGACCTGGTGCTCACCAGCCGTCCGCAGGGCAAAAATCAACGCACGCCAATGGCCGGCGTGCCACACCATGCCGCTGAAAATTATATCGCCCGGCTGATTGCCAAAGGGTATAAAGTCGCGCTTTGTGAACAAATCGGCTCCGCGCCCATCAACGGCTTGATGCCGCGCGAAGTTGTGCGCATTTTTACGGCCGGCACCGTGATTGAGCCGGGTATGCTAGACGCCGGCGCCAATAATTACCTGGCGGCGGTTGTCAGCGACGGCGAACGCAGCGGGCTGGCCTACGCCGACATAACAACGGGTGAATTTGCTACCACCACGGTTGAAAACCAGCCCACGCTTGTGGAAGAGTTGGCGCGACTCAATCCGGCCGAGCTGCTTGTACCTGACAATGAATTCACACTCAGCGACATCGCCAAAACAGTCAGCAAAATGCCAAACTGGCGTTTTGAATTAGGGACAACGCAGCAAACCCTTCTGCGCCATTTTGAAGTCAGCTCATTGGATGCGTTCGGCTGCGCCGGCAAACCGCTGGCGATACGGGCGGCCGGAGCTGTGCTGCATTATCTGCAAGAAACTCAAAAAGGCAGCGTGGCCCAGATTCAACGCCTGTCGACCTACAGCGTGGACGGATTTATGGCGCTGGGCGCCAATACGCGGCGCAATCTGGAGTTAACGGAGTCAATTTTTGGAGACCAGTCCGGGTCCTTGTTCAGCATTCTTAATAAAACTGTCACGCCTATGGGAGCGCGTTTGCTGCGGCAGCGTCTGACACGGCCGTTACTCGACCTCGACAAACTTAACCAGCGCCTCGATCAAGTCGAAGCGTTCGCGCAAGATGCTTTATTACGCGCTGAAACCCGCGCTTTACTCAAAGGTCTGCCTGATCTGGAACGCCTCACCAACCGTGCGTTAAGCGGCAAAGCAAATCCGCGCGATCTGGAAAATATTGGCTTGAGCTTGAAAGCGATTCCTGAGTTGAAAAACTTGATTGTTCAGAAACATGCGCTGCAGCCGTTGGGCGACCAGTTAGATGCTTGCCGGGAAACGGCCGAACTCATTCAACTGGCCATTCAGCCGGACGCGCCGCCCAATTTGAACAAAATGGGCGTGATTCAACCAGGTTTTTCGGCCGAACTGGACGGCGTTATGAACTCTTCGGCGCACGCGCGTGATTGGATCGCCAATCTGGAGCCGCGCGAACGCAAGCGCAGCGGAATTTCATCTCTCAAGGTCGGGTACAACAAAGTCTTTGGGTATTATATTGAAGTCACGCGCAGCAACACACACCTGGTTCCCGACGATTACATCCGTAAACAAACCCTGACCAACGCAGAACGCTACATCACGCCTGAATTAAAAGAGTACGAAACGTTGATCCTCAACGCAGAAGAGCGCATATTACAAATTGAGCGGCGCGTTTTTGCTGAAGTTTGCCAGCAAGTTAGTCGTTACACAAAACGTCTGCTTACCACCGCCCGTACTCTTGCGCGCCTTGATGTTGCTGCCGCGCTGGCCGATGCAGCCAATAATTTTGCCTACTGCCGTCCCACTTTGAGCCTGGATAATACGCTGGACATTTGTAACGGCCGTCACCCTGTAGTTGAACACACCCTGGCGGCCAGATCCACCAGCGGAGAACGTTTTATACCCAATGACGCCTGTTTCACCCTTCAGGAGCGCATCCAGATCATTACCGGTCCTAATATGTCCGGGAAATCAACATTCCTGCGGCAAGTCGCGCTGATTGCCCTTATGGCCCAAATTGGCAGCTTTGTCCCTGCCGACAGCGCGCACATTGGCCTGGTCGACCGCATTTTCACGCGCATCGGAGCGCATGATGAACTGCATGCCGGACGTTCCACCTTTATGGTAGAAATGGTCGAAACGGCCGAAATCATGCACCATGCAACCCATCAATCCCTGCTCATCCTGGACGAAATTGGACGCGGCACCAGCACTTACGACGGACTCTCCCTCGCCTGGGCTATTGTGGAATACCTCCACAATCACCCGCGCCTCAAGCCCCGCACGCTGTTTGCCACCCACTACCACGAGCTTACCGGACTGTCCGATTTACTGCCTATGGTGGCAAATTACAACGTTGACGTTGCCGAAGAAGGAGATCAGGTCACATTCCTGCACAAAATTGTGCCTGGCGGCGCTGATCGCAGTTATGGTATTCATGTGGCTCAATTGGCGGGCCTGCCGCGCGACGTCATCAATAGGGCGGACGAAATATTAAAAGAGCTGGAACAGCACGCGCCAACAGCAAGCGTTGAACCAAGCCGGCTAAACCGCGGGCAACAAATGGCCTTATTTCCAGAAGCCAGCCCGCTTTTGAGTGAATTGTCTAACCTTGATATCAACACCTTGACGCCGCTTGAAGCTATCAATAAACTCTATGAGTGGAAGCGGCGGTTTACATCTGATTAACAGTAAAAATTTGGAGGTGAGATGCTGCCCTGAGCGAGAATAGTTACCAAAAGATCAGCATTCAGCTCCGGTTTTCATCCTTTTCAAGATTCAACCAGCGGGCAGCGTCTTCCAACTATCAGAGAAATTACGGAGAAATGCCATCCAAAACCCAGCCATATTTAGGACTCCGGTACTACTAGTACCAATAGCGATAACAGTATCATCTGATATAATAGTCAACATAACACTTAATAAAGTCGTGGGTAAATTAGACAAATATCTCATTTATTAACGTACTGTACATTGCAGCCGATCATCATAAAAAAACAGTATCTTTATTGCTTAGAGGGCCTCAGATATGTTTGGGAAACGATCAAAAGATTCAATTGACACAACTGATCAGGAAGAATTGGCAGATAACATGGATTTACCGGCAGAGCAGCCAGTTGCAAATGCAGACTTTCCAAAAGAACCGGCGCCGCAGCCACAGCCTTTGCCTGCATTAGAGAACCAGCCATCTCAAAGCGAATTAGAAAGGCTGCGCGATATTCTATTTGGCAGCCAGGCGCGGTCAACCGACAAACAAATCACGGATCTTTCGTCACAAATTGAAGCTTTGCGGCGGGATTTGACTGATCAACTCAACGAAAAATTTGATACGCTGGCAAACAATGCGCATGATGAAACTCAGGGCGTAAATAAAGAGCTTTCTGACCGCCTGACGACCATCAATAATACCCAAATCAACGATCTTCGGTCGACAAAAACAGAGTTAAATCAACGTATTGATACCCTGGGCAGCGACCAGGAGAATCAACTGCGCATCACACAACGCGAACTTATTGAAAAAATGGATGAACAGGCGGCCTCACAGTCCCAGCAGTTGAGAATTGCACAGCAGGAACTGGCCGAACGCATAGAAAAATTGGCCACCGACTTTTTTACACAACTGCGAGACACTCAAAAATCTATCAACGACAGGATTGACAATTTAGAATCTACCCAAACTGAACGTTTGCGGCAGTTGCAATTACAAACGCGGCAGCGTGACGACAACCAGCGTGAAGAACTTCTGCAATTAGCTGCTTCTTTAGATAACCGCAAAACCTCTCGCCATGATCTGGGCCAGATGCTGATGGAATTAGGTCAGCGGCTCGGTTCTGATGATACAAAGTAAAGGGCTGAAAGATTACAACATCACATGGATGAGCCCCAGACCAGTTCAAAGAACCCGGCTAACTCCATTCCAAATACACCAAGTAACGATCCCTTATTAACGGCCGTTCAATCAATCCTTCTGGCTGCAGAGCGCGAAGAGCGCGAAAACATGCGGCAGGATGCCAGACGCTTTCAAAAAGACGCCTTAAACAATATTGAATCAATGCAGAAGCAACTCGATCAGCTCGAAAAGGAGTTGGCCGTTGCGCGTGGCGACTACCGTGAGGCTGAAGAAAAAGTTCGTGATTTAGAAATTGAGATTGAGATTTTACATCACAAAGCACGCGCCGATGCAGAAGGTTTGATCGCCCAACTTTCGCCAGAATTTGGACGCCTGGTAAGCAAAAAAATCCGTGAAAGCCGGGATGAAATGGCTGAAGCCTTAGGGCCGGTTATGGGGGATGCGATCCGGGTGCAAATCCGTGACTCACGTGATGAAATTGTCGAAGCGCTTTATCCCGTCGTCGGAGATACAGTTCAAAAATCCGTTGCTGAATTTTTTCGGGAACTACAGCGTAATATTGATGCACGCTTACCAACCACCATGGGATTGGCGCAAACTTTACGTAATTTATGGGCCAGCATGCGCGGAGTCTCACCTGGGAATTTGGCCATCCGTGATTCGCTGCCTTTTTCTGTGCGCGAGTTCTTTTTGATTCAACACGGTTCCGGACTGCTGCTGGCGCATGGCAATGCCACGCAAGAAGAAGACACGACTGATTCTGATTTAATTAGCGGGATGCTGACCGCCATTCGAGATTTTGCCGAGGATTCGTTTGGCCAGATGGAAACGGGTGAAGAACTGGAAGAAATCCAGTACGGAGATCAGCGCATCATCATTCAAAGCGGAACGGCCGTTTACCTGGCAACTGTTGTAACCGGCATCGAACCTCAAGGTTTCAGGCTACAATTGCGCAAGTTTATGGCCGAACTAAATGTCAAACATAGTCCCGCTTTGCGCAATTTTGATGGCGACCCGGATACAATCGCCGCAATCAACCCTGATATCGAACAATTTGCGCTAAGAATTAGCAGAATCAGTGCTGAAGCAAATCAACCCCGTTCTTTGAGCCGCGGTCAAAAAATATTTCTGGCCGGAGGGGGGCTGCTGGTTATTTTTTTCTTGGCAATTTCTTGTTTTTATCTACAGTTTACAATTGCGCTGCTGCCGGTCGCCTTTCCAAGCGCAACGCCGACTCAGACAGCAACGCCCACCAACACACCGACGGTCACGCCAACCTTTACGCCGACGCCAACCCACACGCCGACGCCGACCTTCACACCGACAGCCACTTTTACGCCGACGCCAACTTTCACCCCGACGGCCACGCCAACGTTTACGCCAACGGCAACGCCATCAAATACGCCAACCACAACTGCAACGCCAACCCAAACACCTACGCCCACCAGCACGCCTTTGCCCCCCCCTGCGATTGCTAAAGCGCCCACCTGGATGCGCGGGGAACCGGCTTTGTTATCACCTCTTTTGCGCGTAATTCCCGAAGGAACGCCTTATCAGGTAGTATCTGTCTTCGGACCATGGGTTGAGGTAGAATGGGAAGCGCCTGAAAGTTTGCAACGCGGATGGGTTCCATTAGCATGGGTTACATTGAATGATGCAATCCCGGACTGGATGATTACACCTACAGCAACGCGTCCGTATTAAGTGAAACGATATTAGCATGAAAATAATTCAGAAAAAAATCTGTTTGTTAGGTGATTTTGCAGTCGGCAAGACCAGCCTCATACGACGCTTTGTAGAAGGCAGGTTTGAGGACAAATATTTAAGCACGATCGGGGTTAAAATATCGCGCAAATCGATGCAACAGGCGGAATTTACGCTAAATTTGCTCATCTGGGATCTGGCCGGAGGGGATTTTTTCACCAAATCAACTACCAGCTATTTACGCGGAGCCGCCGGAGCGCTGCTTGTTTGTGATTTAACCCGGCCTGAAACGCTAACCACGCTCACACGCTATGTTACTGAATTACAAACGATTGAACCGGATGCAAAGTTTGTTATTCTTGGAAATAAATCAGATTTAAGCGCTGAACGCCAAATATCTGATACTGATTTAGCGCATGTCAGTCAAATTACAACGGCGCCGTCCATACTAACCAGCGCAAAATCCGGTAACAACGTGGAAGCTAGTTTTATTTTGTTAACCAAGCAACTCAACATCAAATCCTGACCATGCAAAATCCTGATCTCGTCGCCGCATTCATACAGCATCTGACTAAAGCCAACCGGGCAGCTTATGCCCTGCTCAAGCCAGATTTAACGATTGGACAACATTCAGCCGGTTTCGAGCGCTTTCTCAACAATCCAAGCATTGATATTACTGCACAACCATTAAGCAGTATATGCGATGTTTTTGTCGGCTCAGAAGAAGTAATCCTGGCGGTTTTAGCGAGTGAACAGCCCATTTATCAACTGCGGAATGTGCAACAGTTTCAAGACGATGGCAGCCTGCGGTATATTTCCTATGAAGTGACGCCAATGCCCGCAACGGATGGATATGGCTTGCTGCTAATTGAGGATACAACTGAAACGGCCGTTCTTGAACAACAGCGTGTGCAAGAGCGCAACGAACTGCGGCTGGCCAAAGCGCAACTGGGCGATGCGAATGAAGAACTCAAACGCCTAAATCGTCTGAAATCGCTCTTCCTATCTATGGCCGCCCACGATTTACGCACCCCACTCACCGTCATATTAGGTTTTACGCAATTATTGGCTGCTTCCCAAAACTTTGACGTCAGCCCGAAACAAAAAGAATATCTCAACACCATCGCTTCCCAGGCTGAATGGTTGGATCGACTCATTGCCAATTTACTTTCGCTCGATCAAATCGAAGAGGGTAAGTTGAACCTCCTCCGTGAAATGCGCGATCTAAATACCATTGTTTCGGATACAGTAGAATTCATGCAAGGTATGGTGGCCTCAAAATATCAAACGCTCACCTTCGAGTGCCCACCTGACCCGACTCTGGCCTACGTGGACAGTGAGCGCGTGCAGCAAGTTGTTTACAATCTGGTTGGCAATGCGGTCAAATATACGCCGCCAAATGGAACTATTCAGGTAAAAATCTGGCGCGAATCAGAAACGGCCGTTTTATGCGTTCAGGATAATGGCCGCGGTATGAGTAAGAAAGAACAAAGCCATCTTTTTGAATTATATTACCGTACCGACGCAGCCAAACAAGAAAAAATCAAAGGCACCGGTCTGGGATTGTTTATCGTAAAAACATTGGTTGAAGTACAAAACGGCCGTATTGGAGTTGACAGCGCGATCAATAAAGGCACAAAATTTACGGTTTGGTTCCCGAATCACCCCCCATCTGAAAATGAATAGCACATCAAACCGTCATGCTAAAATGTCCCCTTGCGGCCAGCGGTACGGAATCATTCGTGGCACCCGCATTTGATACGCCTGGTAATCAACCCCAAAAAGCCGCTCCAAACGCCGCTCTTCATAAACTGACCCGATCCAGAAATAGAGCGTCGCCAGCACAATGAAAACAAAAGAATCCAACATCATTACCGGATTCAGCCATAAAAAAAGCATACTGAAGAAGTAAAGCGGGTGGCGCATCCAGCGATAAGTACCGCTATTTACAAAAAGCGGCTCGACTTCCGGTTGAGACTCTCCGTTAATAAAGCGCGCCGCCTGCCGCAGCCCAATAAACGACCAGACATCTGTTTGCCACAAGGAGACGCCCAATCCGATTAGGGCCAAAAGCTGCACGCCGATTGTGAGCCAGCGCCAGGGATATGGGATTTCCCACAAAAGGCGCTGCGGAATCTGCGTTTTTAGCAGGTAATATACCGGCAAAAAGGTAAGCAAGGAAACCAGGTTATACAACCCACGATATAATCCCGCATAGGCTCGTTCACCAAATGTGCTTCTAAACCATGTTTTTGTGCCGGAAGCGGCCGTTACGCTGTGGACAATCATCCACAAGACAAAAAATAGACCAAATATCACCATTCTAAACCTGCCAGGAAAGTAATTTGCCTATCGGCAACAGCGAGATTATAAATCAACCCATGCAACATGAACACAAACCAGATGAAATAAGCCCATTTGATGCGGAAACCTGGCAGCAATTATCAGCTTCCCTGACAGAAATACCCCAACCGGTGCGGCTCCACTTGTGGGCAGACCCGAATGCATCCCTGGGGGAAAGGGAAGCGGCGCGTCTGGCGCAGGCATTGGCTGCCCAGTTTGAAAAAATTGACTTTGCAATTTTCCCCCGCCGCATCAATTATCCATATTACCCGGTGCTGGGCGTGATGGGATTGCAAAATGATGAAGTGATTGATTACGGGGTTCGCATCATTGGCTTGCCGGCCGGTTTTCAATTAACAGCGCTCATTGCCGGTATTCAGGCAGTTTCTTTCCAGGGCGTCACGTTAGAGCCTAAAACCCGGATACAAATAAAAGGATTAAAAAACGAGGTCAGGTTGGAAATTTTAACTGCCGCCGACAATGAAATGGGAACATTGATGGCTAAAACTGCTTTTGGACTGGCCGTAGTCAGTGAAAAAGTACGCGCTTTTTTGATTATGGCCGATGTATTTCCTGAAGCAGTTGTCAAGTATTCTGCGAACGAACTACCGCATACAGTGATTAACGGCCGTTACCACCTGGCAGGTCTTGTCGATGAGGAAGAACTCTTAAAACAAATCGCAAAAGCCATCAAATAAACTTAGGTAATCGGCAACAATATTTCAAAATGAGAATCGCTCTAGACGTTGCCGATTCCTCAAGGAAACCGCAGAATTCCAACGTTTTTTATTTCCAAATACTTTCTGCGGTTTAACTAACTGCCATCCTTTTTTTTCTTGTCGGCGTCCCGCAGGCTGGCATCCGGCGTTGGAGAACCGGAAAAGCGGGCTTCCATACGCCGTCCCCAGCGCCGAACCTTTGAACGGCTGCGCGCGACAATATACCGCGTGCGCTTCCATTCCCGATCCAAACGGCGTACCTGGGGCGGCGTCACATCCCATTTCACCACCGCAGAAGCCCAGGTCAAACCCCCTCCAAAACCCACAAATACCACGTTGTCGTTTGGCTTTAATCGGCCGTCCTCCACCGCATCACACAAAGCTATTGGAATCGAGGCGGCAGACGTATTGCCGGCGCGATCGAGATTTAAATAAAACTTGTCCATGGGTATTTTCAATTTTTTAGCCACATATTCAATAATACGAATATTGGCTTGATGCGGAATGATCAGATCGATATCCTCAACCGTCAGCTCTGATTTCCGCAGTACATTCATAATCGACTGGCTCACCACACGGGTAGCAAATCGAAACACCTGGCGGCCATCCATTCCGATTGTGTTGTGTTTGTGGCCGTTGCCAAAATACTCCGGCCCCAAAGTGGGCACAGAATTGTGATAAATGGCGGGTAAATATAGTAAATCTCCCCCCGATCCATCTGAGCGCAGTTCAGAGGCCATAACACCTCCCGGCACGCTAGAGCCTTTTAAAACAACTGCGCCGGCGCCATCGCCAAACAAAATGCAGGTGCCGCGATCTTCCCAATCCAAAACGCGTGACATGGTTTCCGAACCAACCACAACCGCATTGCGTACCGACCCGGTCGCAATCGCCTGAGTAGCCATATTCAATGCATATACGAAACCGGAACAGGCAGCGCTTAAATCAAACGCCCCCGCGCGTGTTGCGCCTAGATAATCTTGCACCCGGCATGCGGTAGAAGGGAAAACATATTCCGGTGTTGAGGTCGCTACGATAATTAATTCAAGCTGTGAGGGATGCAAATCAGCCACAACCAGGGCGCGTGCAGCCGCTTCAAATGCCAGCGTCGCCGTTGTCTCGCCTTCTCCGGCAATACGGCGCGTGCGAATACCTGTACGCGTGTAAATCCAATCGTCGGAGGTATTGACAATGCGGGCAATATCATCATTAGTCAAGATCCGATCAGGCCAGAAACTTCCCCAGCCAACGATATGTGCATATTTCATAAGCGAATTTCCAATCGGCAAATAGTATCAGGATCAAATATTTGAGCGGAGATTTTTAGTTTTGATGAGACCTGCCTGCGGAATGACATCAGATGTGGTCTAATTACGTATTGTAGGCAGATGGTCGGCAAATATTGAAAACATTTGCCGGCTAACCGTCCAACTCACAGGATGATAACCCAGGGGACTGGCATCCGTTGCGGAAAGTGCGCTGATTCACATATCTTTGCCATGATCATGAAAGGCAAAATGTAGGGCACGAGCAGTATTCTGATTGATATATGCACAACAACCAGAATTCTCAACAAAACAAAAGCCTTCTGGCGATTTTGGGCGGCTGTCTGCTAGTTCTCCTTTGTATTTTATGCGGCGGCAGTCTACTCCTGGCGGGACTTTTGTATTTTGACCGTACCGGCGAAGCTGTAGCGGTATGGCCAGGAGGCAATCCGCCAGAGGCGTCTGCGGCAACGGCCGTTTTTCCCACCGTCACGTTCCTCCCCTTAAGCACGATACCTGAAAACGCAGATACGCCCGCCCCTCTTTATCCAACGCCAACCTCCGAACCCTTGATGACGCAAACTGCGCCTGCTGATCTAATCGCCACTCAGCCTGCGCCGACCGCCCCGCCCGCCCCGCTGCCGATTAGCCCTCCGGCGGCAATTGAACAACGACCTATCTCCCCGGACACACGCTCGGATTTATTGGCGCTTCACCAGGCAAATTATCCGCCCCATGATTATTATGAAACGGCCATACATCTGGGAAAATATGATATGGGGGCGCGCGTGATTGAACAACCGTTACGCCAAATCGGAGAACGGCAAATATTCAATACAGATGAAGGCGCCGTCGAAGCCGCGCTAATGGCGATCACACCACACGCATATTTTTGGATTGAAAATGGATTGGAAGTTGATGAAACGGCCGTTCAGGCCGCCGCCGATCGTCTTGAGAATGAATATTATCCACAACTAACCTATTTGTTTGAGCATGAATGGCAGCCCGGCGTCGATGGGGATCCCCACTTCTCGATTCTACATCTACAAGGCCGCAGCGATGAATATGAGTTGGGTTTCTTTGCCAGCCAGGACGAATATCCCCGCACCGTTTTTACCAACTCCAACGAACAAGAGATGGTATATCTCAATTTAAGCCAGTTGGATTTGGGCAGCGAGTTATATTTCGGCACGCTTATACACGAAATTCAGCACCTGTTTCAATGGCACCTCGACAAAAATGAAGCAGCCTGGGTAGATGAAGGGCTTTCCCAATTGGCTGAGTTGTTTGTGGGCTTAGACACGGTTTGGCCGGACGCTTATTTAGAACAACCTGAAATCCGCCTGAATGAGTGGGAATTTGAATCAGATGTCCTGGATGCCCATTATGGCGCCAGCTACCTTTTCACCGTCTACCTTTGGGAGCAGTTAGGTGATGAAGCCCTGCGTGCATTTGTGCGTCACCCGGCAAACGGTTTGAGCGCCTTATATCACCTCCTGCGCGTGTACAAGCCTGAAATGAGCATCACAGATTGGATGGGCAATTGGGCGGCCGCCAATTATCTGGATGATTTGAGCGCCGGATCACAATATGGTTATGTTAACCTCGATCTGTTTGAGCCTTTTTTCCGCACCCGGGTCCGCCAGTTGCCGTTTGAAGAAACCTTGTCAATTGAACAATTTGGGGTGCATTACATTGATCTGGACTACGCGGGACCGGTCACAATCACCTTCGCAGGCGACACGCTGGTTCCCATAACCGATCCTCCCTCGGCAGTTACGCAAGACATGTGGTTTTTACCGCCCATAGATGAAACGGACGCCACCCTGACTGCAACTTTTGATCTGGCCGGATTATCGGAGGCGGAATTAACGTTTGACACCTGGTTTGATCTGGAAACAGATTATGATTATGCCTACGTATTGATTTCCACAGATAGCGGCGCGAATTGGGATCTGCTTTACCCACAAAATGGCGTGTCCGGCGAGTATGGGCCTGGCCTAAACGGCCGTAGCAGCGCCGCTTCCAATGCAATCAACGGGTGGTTGCATGAAACGATTTCCCTCAACAGGTACATTGGTCAAGAAATCAAAATCCGATTCCAGGTACTCACATACTTTGAGGGCATTGGAAACGGATTCGCATTGAACAATCTCGCTGTTAATAGCGGCAATCCAACAACGCCGCTGCTTTTGCCAACTTTTATTGAGAGTGAAAGTTTTTCACAAACAGGCGGTTGGCTGCCCCAGGAATGGGCAATCAGGCTCGTCCGCCGTGGTTCGCTCCCAGAAGTTTTGAACATGCCGCTAAATGAACTTAACCAGGCACGTCAAACCGTTGATCTAGGCGCCGAGGGCGGCGCATTGATTATCATGCCCACAACCCCCTTCACCTCCAATCCGCCTGATTATTGGCTGCGTGTGGAATAATTTCCTTCCTTCATGAGGAAAAATTCATATTTCTTTGCAATATATTGACATTATCTGTGCAAAATTCTAATATACTTACATAGGCAGGCATGTCAACGCAGATTACTAATTATAAATATTGCCGCCAATATTTTTTAAATCTTTTCAAGAAGGAAGTGTTACAAATGAAAAAAAGAATCGTGCTCATATTTTCTCTCGTCCTGGTATTCATGTTCGCAACGCTTGGATCGGCTGGGGCCGAATTTGAACCCAACATAGTGGATATAACAGCCGCCGACGGCCGTTTCGACACACTGCATGCAGCCATTGTAGCCGCCGGTTTGGCAGACACATTAGCTGATGCAGACGGCAGTTTTACCGTATTTGCTCCCACCGATGATGCCTTTGCCGCACTGGAAAACGCCAGCCCAGGCACAATCGCTTCTTTATTGGCTGATCCACAGGGTGCACTCACAAAAGTACTCACCTATCATGTAATAGGCGGCGCGCTTGACAGCAGCGCTGTTTTGTCACAAAGCAGCCTGACAACATTGCAAGGTGAATCCCTGGCGGTAAGCGCCTCAGACGCGGGCGCGTTCGTAAATAATGCCCAAATCATTGTTACCGATGTCAAGGCCAAAAATGGCATTATCCATGTCATAGACGCCGTGCTTGTTCCCCAGGCCGTTGCCAATCCAACTTCTGAGACAGTCGCCAAGGCTGAGGA
Organism: uncultured Chloroflexia bacterium; assembly: GCA_963701435.1. Lineage (GTDB taxonomy): Bacteria > Chloroflexota > Anaerolineae > Promineifilales > Promineifilaceae > JAACFF01. The sequence goes on from CAVPAL010000022.1 coordinate 145,272, forward strand.
AAACGTTCAAAGAGTAGTAGAAGAAACAGAAGCAGATGTGGCTGTGGCCGAACCGACACAAACTATTGCTGAAATTGCGGCATCAAACGGCAATTTTAACACTTTGGTCGCCGCTCTGAGCGCAGCCGGTCTGGCCGACATGTTTAACCAGCCTGGGAATTACACAGTGTTCGCCCCGACCGATGATGCCTTCGCTCAAATTCCCGCAGCGCGGCTGAATGAACTGCTGGCAGACCCCAGCGGCGAATTGACAAATATTCTCAAATTCCACGTTGTTGGTGATGCGCTAACTCGCAATCAGATTGCTACAGATGACTTAATTCCAACATTGGACGGCCGTGCCCTGGAAGTAAATACTACTAACGGAAATATCGTCGACATTAACGGCGCCAAAGTTCTAATTTACAACATTCCAGCATCGAACGGGATCATTCACGTCATTGATACAGTTTTGATTCCATAACCGCAATTTAGACAGAAAAATAAAAGGCCTGATGCATTCAGCATCAGGCCTTTTTGTGTTATACTCAGCGCAACAAATTACAAAATACACACGATAAAGGAAATTATGCGGCTCAAAAATGCAAAAGCTATCGCCCGCATGCGCACTTCTGGGCGTATGGTAGCGGAATGTTTTGCTATACTCAAAGAAAATATTGCGCCGGGCGTCACTCTGGCGGTGCTGGATCAACTGGTGGAAAATCATATTGTCAAACTTGGCGCCGAACCGCTGTACAAAGGGTATCCAGGCAGTCAAAATGACCATCCACCCTTTCCCGGCGTCATTTGTGCGTCGGTAAACCACGAAATTTGTCACGGCCTGCCCGACGATCGCATTCTAAAAGAAGGGGATATTATCGGAATCGATATTGGACTGCGTTACAAAGGATATTGCGGTGATGCATGTTATACATTTCCGGTGGGGAAGGTTCCACCACACGCCGAGCGTCTGATGGATATTGGCAAAGAAGCGCTGCGCATTGGCATTGAGGCGGCGCAAACCGGCGGTTATCTCCACGATATAGGCGCAGCGATCAACGATTATGCCGATACGCAGGGGGTTAGCGTGGTGCATGAGTGGGGCGGCCACGGTATTGGCCGCAATCTGCACGAGGCCCCATCCGTCAGCCATATTCGCCAGGAAACGCGCGGACCGAAGCTGCGCCCCGGCATGACCTTTACGATTGAGCCAATGATCAACGAAGGCGCGCATGAATGGATTTTGCTCAATGATGGCTGGACCGTCATTACGGCCGACGGCAAGCTTTCGGTTCAATATGAACACACCATCGCCATCACAAAAACCGGCCCGGAAATCCTGACAAAATCATAACAATGCTCCTAATATCTTCCTGGAAGCTTGTTAGGCAATTGTGCGATACTGTAACTCCTCCCACACCCAATGAACCAGATTCACAAAAACTCACAACCTGATTTTGCGCCTGTCGCCGCCGACACGGCCGTTGTCGTTTACGGCCGTTCCCGTTTCACCATCTTAACTTCGCGCCTGATCCGCCTGGAGTACAGCCCTAATGCCATCTTCGAAGATCGTCCCAGCCAGGTCTTTTGGTATCGCCGCCAACCAATACCAGAATTTGAGTTAGTCACAAAACCGGATGGCATCGAAATAATAACCCGGCGCCTGCATTTGCAATATACCGACACGCCGGATGGATTTGGTTTTGGCAACCTCACCATTACGCTGCGCCAAAGCGGCGCAGTCTGGCGCTATGGAGATCGCGATAAAAACAATTTGCGCGGTACCCGACGCACGCTAGATAGGATTGATGGCGCAGCCAGATTGGAACCGGGATTGATGTCACGCAAAGGCTGGGCGGTCGTTGACGATTCCGAGACGCTCGTATTCAATACGGATGGCTGGCTGGAGTCCCGACAGGCTGGGCCTAATACCAAAGATCTATATTTCTTCGGCTATGGTCAGGATTATCAACAATGCCTGGCCGACTACTGTCACATTGCCGGCGGCGCGCCGCTGCTGCCGCGCTGGGCATTGGGCAACTGGTGGAGCCGCTATTGGGAATATTCGGCGGAAAGTCTGGCTGAACTGATGGAAACGTTCCGCGCGCGCGAAGTTCCGCTCTCCGTTTGCATCATTGATATGGATTGGCATCTTACGGATGTGGAGGGCAGCACAGGTTGGACCGGCTATACCTGGAATCGCGAGTTATTCCGGGAGCCTGCCCAGTTTATCGCCTGGCTTCACGCCCAGGGAGTGCGCACAGCGCTTAATTTGCACCCTGCTGAAGGCGTCTGGCCGCATGAAGAAATGTACCCTGCAATGGCCAGGCGGCTGGGACTAGATCCATCCAGTCAAAAACCAATCCCATTTGACATTGCCAATCCAGATTTTACACGCGCCTATTTTGAACTGCTGCATCACCCCCAAGAAGAAATGGGCATCGATTTCTGGTGGATCGATTGGCAGCAAGGGGAACTGAGCGCTCTGCCGGGTTTAGACCCGTTGTTCTGGTTGAACCATCTTCATTTTTATGATTTGGGGCGAAACGGCCGTAAACGGCCGTTTATCTTCTCGCGCTGGGGTGGTTTGGGCAATCATCGTTATCCCATTGGTTTTTCGGGCGACACACGCGCCACCTGGCAATCGCTTGCGTTTCAACCCGAATTTACCGCGACCGCCGCCAACGTCGGTTACAGTTGGTGGAGCCACGACATTGGCGGGCATATGGATGGCAAACCAGACGCGGAGTTATTTGTGCGTTGGGTGCAATATGGCGTTTTCAGCCCCATTTTGCGCCTGCACAGCACCAAAAACCCGTTTAACGACCGGCATCCCTGGGGCTATGGCGGCGATGCATTTGAAATTGTGCGCGATGTGATGCAGTTGCGGCACGCTCTAATTCCGTATCTATACACACAGGCGTGGCGCAACAGCCGCGAACATCTGCCGCCCATTCGTCCGATGTACCACGACTACCCAACTCAAGAAGACGCCTATCACTGCCCGCAGCAATACACATTTGGGGCCGAATTGTTGGCGGCGCCGTTCACCTCAGCGGCCGACCCGGATACCCGCCTGAGCCGGCAGGCAGTCTGGCTGCCTGAAGGGGAGTGGTATGATTTCTTCAGCGGCAGGTTTATGGGAGCCGGCTGGCGCGTTGTTTACGGCCGTTTAGAAGACATACCTGTGTTTGCCCCGGCCGGCGCCATTATGCCACTGGCGCTCAAACAAGGTTGGGGCGGTATTGAAAACCCTGTGGAACTAGAACTGCATATCTTTGCAGGCGCCGACCACACGTTCACCCTTTACGAGGATGATGGCGACACTATGGCGTACGCCGCCGGCGCCTTTGCTCTGACAACATTCAGCCAAACCTGGACCAATAATAAAATGGATATCCGCATTGCGCCGCTTGAGCGAGATAACACGTTGGTCCCGGACGTTCGCCAATACACTTTGTACATTATTGGGGTTCAACAACCGCAGCAAGTTACAGCTTATTCAGCCGGGCAGACGCTTTCTATCAAAACGTCCTATGATTCAGAAAGAGAACGCCTGATAATTGAACTGCCTGCACTCAAAACAGAACAGGAAACGGCCGTAACGCTCATCCATGAAGCTGGTCTCCTTTCACACCGCGACCGCCGAAAGCAAACAGTGACCCAAATGCTGCATCAATTCAGTCTGGCTTCGAATACAAAGGCAGCCATATTCAAACGGCTGCCTGACCTGCTAATACAGCCTGAACGACTGCACTATTTTGCCGGGAAACTCACCTCATCCCAAATTTTAGCCTTGCAAGAGGGGTTAGGTAATTCCCAGAAAATTTTTTGAATGCCTGCGAAACGAAATCTGGGAATTCCTCAAGGAAACCGCGAATTTGCGTGATGTTTATTTCAAAAGACTTTTCGCGGTTTACCTAAATTAAGAAATAGGCTGCTCCGCCCAGGGATCAATGTTCAATATTTTGCAATACAGGTAGCGCGCAATCACAATCGCCGAACCCATCAAAGGCACAACAATTAAAGCCATCAATATGCCGGACAGCGCCAGCGCCCCAATCACGCCAATAAAAACCAGCGCCGGATGCAGCCGCAGTGTTTGCCCCATGACCCGTGGTCGTAACCAGATGTTTTCAACCATCTGAATAATGCCAAATATTCCCAGCACCAGGATTGCAAACCAAAAATTTGGGATTGGCAAAAAGGTTGATCCGGTGAAAAAGGCCACAATGCCGGCAATCACCATCACAATCGCCGGCCCAACTGACAGCACCACGTCAAAAATCCCGGCCAGCAATCCGAACAACCAGGCGCCCTGCAAACCGACTGCGGCTGTCCCAAAACCTGTCAAGACGCCAATCAATATCATCAGGCGCAGTTGGCCTTGCAGATACAATTGCCAAACGGAGCGGATCTGGCGATACAAACGACGAACATCATCTTCATAATCAACAGGCACAATGCCAAACATCCAGTCTCGCAGACGGGGCCAATCTTGCAACAAATAGTAAGTCGTCACGACCACAATCAATATCCAGGCCACATTGGTTGTAGTTGCCCGCACAAAGTCCAAAATCGCATCCGCCTGCGGCATCGAAAATGACAACGCCGGAAAGATGGCCTCTAAATCCTCCAATGAAATCGAAAAACCCAGAAACGAAACCGGGGCTACCAGACCTTTTTCTACCTGCACGATAACTGCCTGGAGCTGCTCGCTGTAACGGTCAAGTTGGGCCGGTAAAATTGGAATAATTAAAATCCCCAGCAAAACCAACACAGCCAGCGCAACGAGATAAACCAGCACCACCACCCAATGGCGGCTTAACCGGGCTCGCTTGTTGACAAATTGAACCGCCGGATTCAATACAAGGGCCAGCAATGCTGAAACTGCAAGTGGGCCAAGCAATGGGTTCAAGCTGAATAACAGCCAGATAACGATTATTAGAACCAGAGCCAGCACAAAATAACGCGTTATTGCACTCCAACTTTTGCTCATTGCCATCATTGTACCGTTAATTTCCCTTTTTCACATAATTTTTAAATGAAACCTCAACCGCTGCCTGAACGATTGGCCAGCCGCCTCACCTGGAAAGCGCCTATGATATTGTTCTGACAAAATTCAGCTAAAAATTTTTTTTGTGATAGAGTAACGGCCGTTTAAAAAAAAGCGGGTAAGGGCCAGGTCTTTGTTCACTTGAATCTTCCCGCTTCAAGTTATTGTCAGGCGGAGACGTTTACTTGCTCGGCTATTTTTTACAAGGGCTTGTGCTGGGGGTGACAGCGGCGGCCCAGCCCGGCCCATTTCAAGCTTATTTATTATCACAAACCATAAAAAACGGTTGGCGGCGGACTCTGCCGGCTGCATTTGCGCCTTTGATAAGCGACGGCCCCATCATTTTACTAGTTTTACTGATCCTCACCCAAACTCCGCAATGGTTTTTATATGCCCTCCAGATAGCAGGGGGGCTTTTCCTGCTGTATCTTGCCTACGGAGCTTATAAAGCGTTTCAAATGAGGGCGGCGTCAATTTCGCCGCCGCCCGATGCAGCTCAACAAAGTTTGTTAAAAGGGGCGTTGATGAATGCCCTCAGTCCAAATCCGTACATTTTTTGGGCCACAATAGCCGGCCCGATTTTCATCGAAGGGTGGCGGCAGGCGCCCCGTTACGGCGTCAGTTTTGTCGTCGGCTTTTACATGACGTTGATTGGCGGATTTATGGCTTTTATCGGCCTGTTTGCCCTGACGCGCCGCTTGGATCCCAGCGTCAGCCGCGCCCTCAGTTTGGTTTCTGCGATCTTGTTGTTATTATTTGGTCTATATCAACTATGGCAAGGACTTTCTGCAATCCTAATATGAAACAGAAATCAACTGAACGTTTTTCTGACCGCGTCGATAATTATGTAAAGTATCGTCCCGGATATCCTGACCAGGTTATCACGCAATTTGTTCGAGTCGTTCCAGGATAATGGGCAAGTAACAATTCAGTATCAAACCCAGATGTATTACGGCCGTTTGGAGGAAAATTATGCAAGCGCCAACCACGTCAATTGAATTAAGAACACGCCAGGTCGGGCCATGGGGAATGAATACCTATGCGCTTGTCTGCCCGCAAACAAAACAAAGCGTTTTAATCGACCCAGGTGATGATCCGGAAACCTTAAGCGCCATGCTCGCCGGCAGCACGCCAATTGCCATCCTGCTCACGCATACCCACATCGATCATGTTGGCGCCTTGTCAGAAATGCGCCGGCGCCTCCAGGTTCCGGTGGCGGTAAATCCGGGACCGCACGCCGGCGGATTGGAACTAAACGCTGAGATTGCGCTCAATGATGGCGACGCTTTCCAGGTTGGCGATTACTCGCTGCGCATCTATTTTGCGCCCGGTCACATCGACGACCAGGTATGTCTGGCAATTGAAGGGGATAATCGCGTTATTGTTGGAGATACAATTTTTAAAGGCGGGCCTGGGAAAACCTGGTCATCTGCCGGTTTCCAAACAACTTTAGAAACGTTACGCAGCGTGGTGCTGGCCTGGCCAGACGAAACAATTTGTTATCCGGGTCACGGTCCAGCTTTTCGATTGGGAGATCAACGGCAGGCCATTGAAGCATTTCTCAATAAGGATCATGCCGGTTTTTATGGGGATGCAACCTGGGAGATGTAGAGCTAAGGAAACCGCGATTTTTTGCGGTTTGCCTGATCCCAAAACAAAAATAGCAGCACAATAGGAGGGGCAATTGTGCTGCCATCTTGACGCCCTCGGATTCCCAACCCTTGTGGCGCTTTTCAGCCAGCGAAAAAACAACCATTTTGGGCCAAGAGTAGGGTCGGTTCGCCTTCCCTGCCTTGGAGGGCGTCAACCCCTAAAATAAGTTTTATCCAGGTATTTGTCCATTAATTCTGCGTGAAATTTGTATTGGCGCCGGTAACCATATCAAAACGAGTCCCAAAAAGACGGACAGCAAGCCAGGCAATCGTCATTGTGGGAATGAGCTGCGTAAAGGGTAAAAGGGCCTCAAATGCAAATACGCCTCGCAATGCTTTTAATCCCAAACGATCCAGGATGACCCAAGAAATCGGCGCGGCAAGGATATCAAGAGCAAAATCCAGCAAGTCGATAAACAGGACGACGGGGAACGGCGTGTAGAACAATGTTTCACTGAAGCCAGCCCCGGGCGGAATTTGTATACGCCTCATCTGGCGGACCCCAAAAATTAAAAAGATCAACGCCACAAAAAAGCAAATCACCATTGCGCCCGCAACATATAAGCCAAATAAACGTAAGCTTTCTAAATCCATAGTATCCTTTAAACTCAATCAATAAACGCAGGGTTCGTTCGCAAATAAGTTTGTAGTAACGACTTTAGTCGTCTGCGACCTCCGGGTCGCCCACCGCTAAAGCGGTTACTACAAACCAAATGTCAGAAGTTAATAACGAACGAAATGCCGGTTCGTCGCCGCAAAAGATTTCTAACTCGTCTTATTTTCAAGAATTTTCTGCGGTTTACCTAAGCGGTCAATACCCGGACGATGAATACGACAACCATAAAAATTGCGCCGCCTAATTGAACGGCCGTTGCCACACCCCAGCCCGCCACACCGCCTAAACTGGCGCGAAAAGCAAGCTTCAGATCGCGCACCTTAATAAATTCGCCCACCAAAATACCAAGCGCATATCCAATAATTGTGCCTATCAACGGTAGAATAAATGTGCCCACGATCCCGCCCACGATACCGAGGAACATAGCGCGTTTGGAAGCGCCAATTTTTTGCGCTCCCATTATCGGCAGCCAGAAATCGGCCGTGCCGACAACCAGGGATACCAGGGTAAAAATGACAATATAACTAACCGGAATCGTGGCAAAATCAGTCGCCCAGGCATAGATTAACGTGGTCAACCAGATCAAAAGTATACCTGGGATTATTGGCACAACGATGCCAACTACCCCAACAAGCATAAAAGCCACGGCCAGACCAAAACCCAACGCCTGAATAAATTGAACCACCGACCTCTCCTGTATCAATTTAAAATTCCACCCACCGCCTTTTTTGATTGGCAGGCAGAAAGATTAAAATCAACTTTCAATATTCCATTTGCTTTACGTATTATGGGAGAGAATCGTTTTCTTGTCTAACGGAATTATAACATTCGGTATGCACGCAAAAACCGGCTGAACACGTCACGCAAATAAGGCCGATACCCAATTAAAGGCTGCATAGAAGTGCCGATCAATTCGGCGTCACTCATCCGATTAACCCGCTGCCAGCTAAATTTACTCGGCAGTTGATCAAACCAGCTTGCAAAGTGAGGGAACCAGTTCAATATCACATGCAGACAACGCGCTGCCGGCACAGCCTGCCTAAACAGTCGCGCGTCAAATTGTGGCCCCAATTCCGCTTTCAACGCCAGCAAATAGGTATCGATAATCGTTTCTTCCGAAATAGGAGAATTACGCCGCACGTGCACATACATGGTGCCATTGCGAGCATAAAGCAAGTCAAACTGTTCTTGAAAGTTGATCAAATCACATAAACCAGGCCCAATTGTGGCCTTACGCCAATCTAAGAGGCGGCGTTCATCAAACAGAGTAACCTGCCAATGATAGGTATGCGGACTGCCATGCAGCAGCGTATCGGGCAAATTTAGCAAAGGCTCAAGCATGGGCACGGGATCATCAATCAGGTCAGCAGCAGCAGAAAGATGGCTTTCACCCAGCACGCCAGGCCAGCCGCCAAGATCGCGCATAACCACCAGCCCATTGGCTGCTTCTAACAACCGCGGCGCAAGTCTGCCTGCATTTTTAAGGGCATGGCTCGAAATAACCGCCGCAGGGCCTTCTTCAAAATAGAGTTTATGTTCACGCCTTAAATCTTCAAGTGAATATTGTTTTTCATGACGCGCCACAAAGTGAGCCAGCCAGGGATACGCTTCTTGCAGCGTTTTCTGGTTCCAAAAAGTGGCGTGCATATTCGCCAGGTCATGGATGACGTCTTCAACATCAACCGCAACCCAATCATCGCGACGGATATGGTTTGGCACATCGTCGATAATGATCCAGCCGACATCATCCACAATTTCCACGTACCAGCAGCGCGGCGCCACAAAAGGGAGCCGGTCGGCTATATCACGGTAAAAATAGGCTTCTCTAGGGGTAGTCCGTTTGCCGATTAGAGAAATTGGGTCAGAATGATTGGCGAGGCTGAGCACATAGCGCGTAACGCGGCGTGAGTAAGTGCTGACAGAAGCGTTATAGCGCAGGGGTTGGGCAGTTACGGCCGTTACCACCACATCTTCCAACCCCGCATGACTCGACAACAATGCTGTCCAGGCAATGGGATCACGCTTTTGCAATTGGTTGATATCAACCTGAGGCTCGTTCATTCCGAAACATTGTAAGAGGTTCCCGAAACGATTGCAAGGCGCACTGCGTCATTTAAGCCGGATATTGCAAACATTTTCATTTTCTCCGCAAACCGTCAAAACTTGTTATAATGCCACAATCATTGAGGCGCCAGGTACATACTGCCACGGGTGTCTTGTTTTGAAGGATTAGAGCAACCCATGTCACAAACAACTCTCTCGGTCCCTGACCAGCATGGCAAATTCGGCCCTTATGGCGGCCAATTTGTGCCCGAAACCCTCATGCCGGCTTTGGAGGAGTTAATTGACGCGTATGACAACTGCGAAAAACGATCCTCCATTTCAGGCAGAATTCGAACATTTACTGACGCACTTATGTGGGACGGCCGTCGCCCATCACATACGCCAAACGTCTCAGTAAAAAATTGGGCGGCGCACAAATTTACCTCAAGCGCGAAGACCTCAACCATACCGGCGCACACAAAATCAACAACGCACTGGGACAGGCATTGCTGGCGCAGCGCATGGGCAAAACCCGCATCGTCGCCGAAACCGGCGCCGGCCAGCACGGCGTCGGCACGGCCACTGCGTGTGCGCTGTTAGGACTGGAATGCATCGTCTACATGGGCGAAGTCGATATTGCCCGCCAGCAGCCGAATGTGTATCGCATGAAGCTGCTGGGCGCGGAAGTGCGTCCGGTCACCAGCGGCAGCCGCACGCTCAAAGATGCCATCAACGAAGCGATTCGCGACTGGGTCACCAATGTCGAAAATACACATTACTTGCTCGGTTCTGTTCTCGGCCCGCATCCCTACCCGATGATGGTGCGCGATTTCCAAAGCGTGATCGGCATCGAAGCGCGGGCTCAGATTTTGGATGCCGCCGGCCGATTGCCGGACACGATCATTGCCTGTGTCGGCGGTGGCAGCAACGCGATGGGCATTTTCCACGCCTTTCGTGATGATGAAAAGGTTGATTTAATTGGCGTTGAAGCTGGTGGCGAAGGCATCGAGAGCGGCAAACACGCCGCCCGTTTTGCCGATTTGAACATTGCACGCATGGGCGTCCTGCACGGCACCAAAAGCTTCGTCATGCAAACGCCCGACGGCCAGATCATGGAAACGCACAGCATCAGCGCCGGGCTGGATTATCCCAGCGTCGGCCCGGAACATGCGCTGCTGCGCGATCAGGAACGCGCCTTTTACACCTACGCGACCGATGAAGAAGCCTTGACTGCCTTCCAGATACTTTCACAAACGGAAGGCATCATTCCGGCACTGGAATCGGCCCATGCCGTGGCCGAAGTGATTAAACGCGCGCCCAACATGCGCCCTGATCAGATTATTCTGGTCAATCTCAGCGGGCGCGGCGATAAAGATTTGGATACGGTAATTCGGACGCTTGCGCTTTAGGTCATTGGCAAATTCTTTATTACCTAACTGTTCATTTTTCGCTGTATGCGCGCGCGGCGGTGGGTTAGTTCAGGCATAATCAAGGCGACCTGTGACTCCCACCACGCTGCCGCAAGCTGTATAGCCGCTTCAGTCCAATACAGCGCCTGCGGCAAATCTCGTACATGCCATTCAAAATGTTTTGCCAATTCGATATGCGCTTCTACACTCTCATAACTGGTCGCCGCCCATTGCTGCCATAAGGAGACGGCCTCATCGCGACGGCCGTTACGCTTCAACAACCCGCCCAAACGCTGCAAAGCCTGATGATAAAATTCTAAAGACAAATCCCCGGCGGCGGCGCGCCGGAAATTCCGCTCTGCTTCAACGATCAGGTCCAAATCAGCTTGCCAGCGCGCCAGGCTGTACAAATCCAGGGCGTGGTCTGAATCTGCAGGGAATGCAAATTGACGCACCACTTCTGCAGTTAAAACAACCATTGAGAGCAAATCAATTTGATTATGATAAAAGACACGGCTCATTTCGCGCGCGTCTCCGCTGCGCAAATAATCATGGTAGAGGTTTGGGATTAACCAGCCGGACACGTCTGCATGGGTGCGTTTAATCGCTAACAAATTGTCTTCCAAAGCGCTCAATGCAACCGAACCAAGCCGATTACGCCATAAACGGCGCGCCGGCAGCAGCAAATCGATGTGCGGGTATTCGAGGATGTCGGCCGGCATCCGGTTCATCAGATAGCGTGAATCCAGCAGCGGCAGGTCGAAGGTACGGCCGTTAAACGTAATCAGGCCCACTTTTTGCCGCAGTAATTCTGCCAACGAAACCAGCATGGCGGCTTCATCCGCTTGATCGCGCAAAAAATATTGCCGCAATACCAGCACATCCTGCTGCGTTCCACGCTCGAAAAAGGCCAGGCCCACCATAAACGCCAGCGTACCGGCGCCCCACAACCCGGTTGTTTCCGTATCTAAGAAAACAAAATCATGGAAATCAAGCGTCTGGAAACGTTCATCCCGGCAAAAGACAGCCGCCGGCTGCGGTGAAAAATCAAATATCCGCGCAAGAGCTGTTTGCCCATGTTGAAAAGTGAGCGGGTAGACTTTATCCAGTACGAAACAAGCGCCATCAACCGTGGTTTCAATCCAGCCGCCCGGCAGCATTTCCGCCAGGCTTTGTGGTTCGTGAGGAAGTGTATCCCCCGGATCAGCATCTGGGCGCAGCGATTTTGGGGGCAACGGCCGTTTCCCCTCAGTTGGCTTCAAATTGCGGATTCCACGAACGACGCCCAATCGGCGCAGACGACTTTGTAAATCTTCACTCATAGGCATGATTTTAAGGGCAGAAAAGAAGCGTTGCAAACGCGGTTTACGATTTACACTTTACGCATTACAATACAAGGCACTATGAACGCTGACAATCCTTTCTTCCATCGAGGCGCCATTCGCCGCCCAGCCTATTTCCACGGGCGTGAAGCAGAAATCAATCAGGTATTAGGTTTCCTGCGTAACGGACAAAGCGTCTCTCTGATTGGGCCACGCCGTATAGGTAAAAGTTCACTGATTCTGCATCTTTGCCGGCCTGAAATACGAGCCAGGACCGGGTTGCAGCCGCCTTACACCCTCTTTGTACTGCTCGATTGTCAAGAATTGGGCGGCTCTCCACCGGAAGAAGTTTATGAATTATTGCTCACCGGTATTCAGGCGGCAGTTGAAGGCGCAGAGATCAAACTCGATCCCATTGAGCAGCCGGGAACCTACCGCGCTCTCGATCGCGCTCTGCACCAAATTAGCCGCCAGGGCGTGCCGGTAACGGTTTTGCTGGATGAATTTGAACTTCTGGCCGCCAATGAACACCTGACGCCCTATTTTTTCGCGCGGCTGCGGGGACTCACAACCAAGTATGGTCTGGCTTATTTGACCGCCAGTCAACGGCCGTTATTTGCTATCACGGCGGAAGAAGAAATATTAAGCTCCCCGTTTTTTAACATTTTTGTCACGCTCCCGCTTGGGTTGTATTCTGAAAGCGAGGCGCGTTCCTTGTTAACTGAGCGTTTGCAGCCCACCGGCATCACATTTCCGCCGGAGCTGAGCGATTATCTACTGCATCTGGTCGGTCCGCACCCATTTTTCTTGCACATTGCCGGCTACCACGCTTTTCAAATCATGCAGCAGGACGAATTTTGTCTGGAAAAGCTGGATTATACCTTGCTTGATAATGCAGTTGAAATGGAAGCGGATTCTCATCTTTGGTACTTATGGATCAATCTGTCGCCGGAAGAACAATATGGTCTGGCGATTGCTGAAGGCCCAATCGATGTTTTGCGGCAGCTAGAACAACAATGTCTGCTGACGTACGAAAATGGGCAATATCATTATACCAGCGATATATTGCGCCGTTTTGTACGCCGCCAGGAAGTGGATGATCTGGTACAGGCTGGCCCCTTCGTCATTGATTTGCAGCGTTATCAGGTTTGGGCCGATGGACAACTGACCAATCTAACAACGTCGCAATTCAACATTCTTGTGCGGTTATGCAGGCAGGCAGGTCAGGTTGTGCGCGGCGATGATCTGGAAAAAGCTGTCTGGGGCGAAGTCCTGGTCGATGATCCGGATCGCCTAAAAACGCTGATCAAACGCTTGCGGCGCGCAATTGATCCATACGGCGCCTGGGTTGTAAGCGAGCGCGGTGTAGGTTATGCCCTGCGTCCCCCGGCTTAGCCAATTGACGATTTCAAAAAATGCACGTCTACACGCAATACTTCAGGTTAGCAAACGCGTGAAAGCGAAAGAGCGTTTCCTTACATCAGTTAAAAATTCTTCCCGCCATGCACTGCCCTGGTTCGCAGCGCTCCTCATTTTGTCTTTTCTCTACCTCAGGTCTGTTTCCGCGCAAACCCAACCTGATCTCCCCAGCTATTGGCAATACCCCGCATCTGGTCGGGTCATCCAGGTCGTAACGGCCGATGTCAATTATGATGGCGTCGAGGAAATACTCATCGCAGATGAAAACGGCCGTATCGATCTAATTGACGCCGATGGCTCACATCTTTGGGACTATACAGCGCCAGATTTTGTTCAGGCGATAAATGCCTTTAACCTGGATGGACCTGATAACCCCCAGCTAGAAATTTTAGTTGGTATTCCCGACAGCCTGATAATACTCTCCGCGGCAGGTGAAGAAATTGAGCGTTTGCAGCTAAACCCATACGCAATCTCACCTGCATTATTGGCGCAAGGCGGTCTTGAGGCGCAACAAGAATGGCTTGACGCCTATAATTTTCAACCTTTGCAGATTACTCCCTGGCAAAATAACGTGGACGATCGGCCAGGCATACTTGTATTACTCAGGACAGGCCATATCCAACTTTTTAACGCAGACGGCGAACAGATCTGGAATTATAATCAGCGCACCGTTCCAATAAGCAACAATCCGCCCCAAATGATCGTGAATGATTTTGACCAGGATGGGCAGGACGAAATCGCCCTGACGCTTTTCGGGCCGCGTCGTTTTAGCCAGCTAATCCTGATTGATGATGGGGCAGAGCAATGGGATATCCCCCACTCTGGGCGGATTACAGCCATAACGCCCATTCAGTTTTCACCTGATTCTCCGGCACAAATTGCTGTCGGAACGAGTCTTGGGCACGTGTATTTATACAATCATGATCGCGAACGGATTTGGTTTCGAACCCTAAATAAAACTGTTACAAGCCTGGCGCCTGTACCGATCCGAGATGGACAAATCCTGGCCGCTGGCACAAATTCCGGCACGATTACTGCATTTGATCAGGCAGGACGTCGTCTCTGGTCTAACAATCTGGCAGCCAACGCTGACCAACGCATTTTGGCGCTTTCTGCCAGTTCCCAGGCGCCGGTTGACGCCCGATTTGGAGCCACGCCCACTTTGGCTGCTATCATGGAAACTGATCCGTCGGGCGCTGCTGTTTCGGATATCATCTTACTAAACAGCGACGGCCAGGCGTTATCAAAACTGGCAACGGCCGATACTTCTAACCTTTCCCGCTTTATAGACAGCAATGATGACGGACTCGACGAACTGCTCATCACCCGGTTTGCGACGCTTGAACTCCTTGGACTGGGAGCAGGCAATAGTGAAAATGTAAAAGAGTGGGAATATTCTCTCAATGCGGCGCCATCTGCCGCGTTGGCGGCCGACTTTGATGGTGATGGCGAAGAAGAACTGGTCATTGGAACCCAAGACGGCCGTATCCACAGCCTGAGCAATGATCGCGTCATTCGATGGCTGCACGACCCCGGCAACCACATCACAAACCTGGCGCTTATGCCCGGGAATAATAATCAGCCGGACTATATTGTCATCGTTCGTAATCAAAAGCCAGAAGAAGCAACCATACCACCATCAAGCTGGATTGAACTGCGTGAAAATCGTGGAGAACGACTCTGGGAACAAACATTGGATGCGCCTGTGACAGCGCTGGCCGTTGAAAATATCAATTCCAACGACGCCCCGGAAGTGCTTGCCGGCTTGGATGACGGCCGAATTTATATTTTTGACGCCAATGGCAATCCAGTATGGGAATATCTTCCGCCAGAAGAGTCTACAGACCCGATTCAGCATTTAAGTATCTCGCCGGCAAACAACGCACATCCACTGGAAATTATCGCCGCCACCGGGCAAGCTATTTTCGCCCTGGATATCAATCAGGAAGATACTCAATCCCGTGCAGTAAACAGCTTTAATGCAAATATCGTTGCTGTTTTTCCGCTGCGGCAGCCCGGGAATGACGAGTTGAGCATTAATTTTCTGGTCTTCACCGATGATGGCGCTGTCCACGGTTTAAACTGGCGTGGCATCGAAATGGCGCAATGGCCCTGGCCACAATACCTGACAAGTCCACCGCGCGCTTTAATACAGGATGAAAGTGAAATGCAGGATTCGCTCCTGGAAAGTTTTTCTTCTTTCTTACTGGCCACTGAAGATGGACAGGTAATGCAGCTTGATGTTGAAGAAAATCAGCCTTCATATCCATGGAGCCTTGCGAATTTTGGGGCCGTTACCAGCCTGCATTGGCGCGATACCAACCAGGACGGACGTCCCAATCTTATTCTAATCGGCAATCAAGCTGGACAGGTATGGTTATTTGACCAGACTCAATCTCGCATCCCTGAACCAGCTCTAGACCCGTTGAATCTATCAAGTGCAGTTTTTGCAATCATGTCTCTTAACCGGGAAGTCAGTCAGTCGCCAGATTTGCTGGCAATCACAGAAAATGGACTTGTCCAGCTATTTAGAGAGCAAGAAAACCGTCCACCTTTGCTGTTTAATCCCAAGATTGAATCTGGGCAAGGTCAGTTTGGCATCAGCATTTCTGTGACTGATGTGGAAAATGATAATGTCACGGTGCAGTTGGAGCTGTTTGATCCTGAATTAAATTCCTGGATACCGCTTGAATCTCAGATTGCGACAACTGGCAATAATACCCTTTTTTGGCCGGTGGTATCGCCGCCCGCCAGTCCTGAAGGCTTACGCTACCGCTTTTTCTACGATGATGGTTTTTATTCAGGATATATTACGCCTCCAAGCGGCCCGCCGCCCCTTATCACCAGACAATTAACCAATGTCCTGCCCAATTTACTTTTGGGGGCCGGTGTGGTAGGGCTTTTGATCGCTTTTCTGCTTTTGAGACAGTCACGAACACCCAGCGCGCGTGCGCGCCGATTTTACCGCCGCCTCAAACAACAACCCAGCCAAATATTATTATTCCTGGAAAAAAAATATACTCAAACGGCCGGTTCGCCAGATTTCTTGCTTTCACTTGCAAATCATGCCCGCCAGGCAAATGATCGCCAAATTGCAAACCTGGCGGATGGATTATTCCTTTTGCCGGAGCGCCCTCAGGCGGGGTTGTCCATCATGAATCGTACGCTGGACGCTATGCGAGGCTTGCAGCCTCCCTGGGAGGGGTTAAAACGTTGGCAAATGACCTATAAAACCAGTCAGGAATTATTGGATGCGCCGACTATTACGGAATTAAGTCTGCTGCACCCCCAATTGATTCAACTGCTAGTTTATCTGGATACGCTCAAGGGATGGTCGCCTGCTCTGGAAGCGCTGCGCCCAATTTTGACAAATCTGCGTGACAGTGAACGTGTAGACACGGCCGATGATCGTCTGGTTTATTTGAATGAAGCATCTCCCCGTATCCAGCAAGCCTTGGAGCAACTGCCGGATTACAAAATTTCGATTGAACGCACCGTTGTGTTGGCCATTTTGCGGCGCTGGGCAGGGTTGGTAGGTGCGGCCATTGAGGAACAACGTGGTCAGGCAAACCTGGTAGTCAGTTTGAAGACAAAACGACTTGCTCCTAACCGGCATGCGGATGTGGCTTTGGAAATTCACAATAACGGCCGTTCCGCTGCTGAAAACATCATCGCAGTTCTTGATCTTGACCCGGCTTTCAAAGTTTACAGTCCTCCCCAAATGATTCCCTTTTTGCCGCCCGGTCGAACCAGCCAGATACGATTTAGCGTCGAACCGCAGGTGCTGGATCGGTTCCGCATATCTGTCAGCCTGACGTATGATGATCGCAACCAAAACGGAAAAACCATTGCCTTTGGCGATATGGTACATTTGCTTTCCCCGGTACGGGATTACAAACCCATTACAAACCCATACATGCCCGGCACGCCCTTGCGTTCCAACAGTCCATTGTTTTATGGACGTGAAGATTTGTTTGAGTTTGTGATTGAAAATGCGGGTACTCGCTCGCAACTTAATGCAATGATTTTGGTTGGCCAGCGCAGGACCGGCAAGACCTCTGCGCTGCTCAGGCTGCAAGATTATTTACCGGATCACTTACTGCCGGTTTATATCGACTGCCAATCGTTAGGCGTCACCCCTGGCATGCCGGCGCTGCTGCAAGAATTTGCCTGGTATATCGCCGATGCGCTCGCTCTACGTGACCTCGACATCAACGTACCGGCTTTGGCAGCATGGCAGGAAGATCCTACCTATTTGTTCCAACGGGAATTTTTGCCACAGGTGAAAGCGCTCCTCCCGCCAGAAAACTCGATTCTGCTCGTTTTTGATGAATTTGAAGCGTTTGAGAGCCTGGTCGAAGATGGAATTATACCGTCCACTTTTTTCACTTACCTGCGCCATTTAATGCAGCATCAGGATCAGCTTGGGTTTATTTTTGTGGGCACACGCCGACTTGAAGAAATGACCAGTGATTATTGGTCAGTGCTTTTTAATATTGCGTTGTATCGTAAGATAGATTTTTTGGACACATATGCGGCGACGCGCCTGATCACGGAACCGGTTGCGCCGAATTTGGTTTATGATGACCTGGCGCTTGACAAGGTACTGCGCGTAACGGCAGGCCATCCTTATTTTTTGCAGTTGGTTTGTTATACGCTGGTGAAACGGGCCAATATACAGCGTACCGGTTACGTGACCATTTCTGATGTCAATGCGGCTGTGGATGAAATGTTGAGCCTGGGAGAGGTTCATTTTGCTTATTTGTGGCAGCGCTCTTCACCTACTGAACGTGTTTTGCTAACGGCCGTTGCCCATCTTATGGACCAGAATAAACCATTTCACCCGGAAGAACTGCTGCAATATCTGGAGCCTTATGACATCACCCTCAACCCGGCCGAAGTCACGTCCGCTCTCAACCGCCTGGTCGAACGCGACATCATGCGTGAAGTTACTGAACAGGCCCATACCTTGTATGAAATCAAATTGGGTTTAGTTAGTTTATGGGTGGCGCGCAACAAGAGTCTGAGTAAGTTATATGCCGAACGGGAAACGGCCGTAAACGGCGACAACAAATCAGCCGGTAAACGCGTCCAGGATTAGGTAATCGGCAACAATATTTAGGGCAATTCTTTAGGCAGCCATAAATTGACCAGCTTGCCTTGCGTAGATTCCGTTAAATCTTGCCACCCTTCAATCGGCAGTTGAACTTGCGCGAGTGCAGCAGTTGGCATCCGTTCCCATTCACCACAAATATGTTCAACCAGGTCTTCAATTCCCGGATTATGACCAACGACCATAACGCGCCCGAAAATATTTTCCACTGCATTGAGCGCTTCCAGATAATCTTCCGGCATCCCGTGGTAAAGGTCGCGCGTATACATAATGTCATTTTCGTACTCGCTGGCCAACGCTACTGCTTGCGCAGTGGAAGCTGCCCGTTTTGCAGATGAAGTGATTATCAAATCTGGCGCCAGCTCTTCCTGACGCAATAACTCTCCCATGCGGGGCGCATCGTTACGGCCGCGTTTGTTTAACGGCCGTTCAAAATCTGTCAAACGCGCATTGTCCCAGCTTGATTTTGCATGCCGCATTATCAACAAAGTCTTCATCATAAACCTCCCTCAAACAAAAAAGCACACAGTCATTCAACTCCTGTGTGCTTCTAGACTCTTAAATCTAACCGGCTAAATCTCGTCGATGGAGTTCACAATTTGACCCACCAACCCATATTCTAACGCTTCATTGGCAGACATCCAGAAATTACGGTCTGTATCTTCCTCAACCTTTTCAATTGGCTGACCCGTTTGGGCGGCAAAAAGTTCATTCAAACGCCGCCGCATCTTTAAAATTTCCTCCGCCTCAATAGCAATATCCGTTGCCTGACCACGCGCTCCGCCCATCGGCTGGTGCAGCAAAAAACGCGTATTAGGCAGGCTGTAACGATTTTCCTTTTCGGCAGCGGCATAAATCAAAGCGCCGGCGCTGGCAACCCAGCCGGTTCCAATCACCTTCACCGGCGCGCCTACAAAACGAATCATATCATGAATCGTATCGCCGGATTCAACATGCCCGCCGGGAGAATTAATAATAAGTTTAATCGGTTCATCTGACTCAGAGGCCAGCAGCAAAAGCTGTCTGGAAATAGATTCAGCTACTTTCATATTAATTTCGCCAAACAAAAGAATCGTACGTGTTTCGAGCAGTTTTTGTGCAAAATTCGGGAAGCCATTTTTTGCTTCCTCTCTCTCGTTTTCTTCTTGCTCTTCGTCAAAGATGTGCATAGTTGTTCTCCTACAAGGATGGTTTTGTTTACAGTTTGAGGTTGGTAAATGCCTTCAGGCCCGGATAAACGGCCGATTCCCCCAAATCATCTTCAATACGCAACAACTGGTTGTATTTGGCGACACGGTCGCTGCGCGCCGGCGCGCCGGTTTTGATCTGGCCGGCATTCAACGCCACAACCAAATCCGCAATTGTTGCATCTTCAGATTCACCGCTGCGATGTGAGACAACGGCCGTCCAACCATGTCTTTGCACCAGTTCAACCGCAGCAATCGACTCAGTCAGAGAACCAATCTGGTTAACTTTACATAACAAGCTGTTCGCTGCATGACGCTCAAAACACATATTAATCCGGCCGACATTCGTAACCAGCAAATCATCGCCCACAATTTGCAAACGATCCCCCAAACGTTCATTCATAATCGTCCAACTATCCCAATCATCCTCGCTCAAACCATCTTCAATTGAAATGATAGGATACTTATCCAGCCAGGAAGCGTACAAATCAACCATTTCTGCGCCATTCAGAACCTTGCCTTCCGTTTTCAGGTGGTACAATCCATCCTTAAAAAATTCAGAGGAAGCCGGATCCATCGCCAGCATAACGTCGTCGCCCGGGTAGTAACCAGCTTTCTCGATTGCTTCCATGATCAAATCAAAGGCTTCAAAATTAGCTGAGACCTGGGGCGCAAAACCGCCCTCATCCCCCACCAGGGTACGATGACCTTTGCTGCCCAAAACTTTTTTCAAGGATTGATAAATCTCAGCGCCCCAACGCAGCCCTTCTCGAAAAGTGTCTGCGCCCACAGGCATAATCATAAATTCCTGCATGTCGGCGCCGCCGGGCGCATGCGTGCCGCCATTCATAATATTCATCATGGGAACAGGCAGCGTGCGGGCGTTAGTGCCGCCCAAATAACGATAAAGCGGCAATCCCACGCTGGCAGCAGCGGCGTGCGCCACCGCCAGAGATACTCCCAAAATCGCATTGGCGCCCAGACGACTCTTGTTCTCAGTGCCATCAAGCGCAATCATTGCTTCATCAATGCCAACCTGGTCAGTAGGATCCCAGCCTTCAACAGCTTCAGCAATTTCGGTATTAACGGCTTCAACCGCTTGCAGCACGCCCTTACCGCCAAAGCGGTTTTTGTCGCCATCACGTTTTTCCCACGCCTCATGAACACCAGTTGATGCGCCAGAGGGAACAATAGCACGGCCAACCGAGCCATCGGCCAAAACAACCTCAACCTCAACGGTTGGATTTCCACGAGAATCTAAAACTTCACGTCCATAAATGGATTCTATGTGATTCATTTTTACTCCTTTTTCTCTATTCTCAATTCTCAAAGCCAAATATTTATCAAACTTAATATTACAACGAGAAATTGACATAAAGTATATCTTGCTGACTAGTCATGAGGAGTGAGCATCCTTAAATGCGGCCAGAGGCAACGAACCGGCATTTGAGAATGCCTTCCTCCTCATTTCAGCGCGAAGTCTCGTTATAGTACCAGGTAAATTGCGAAAAGTCTTTTGAAATAAACAGAACGCAAATTTGCGGTTTCCTTGGGAAATCCCCAAATTTCGTTTCGCAGGAATTCAAAAAAACTGTCTGGGAACTACCTGCCTACTTGTTAGCATATTAACTGAAATAAGGCAGCCTAATTGTCCCACGCAGAATATACAAAAGCCTGCAAATAATAGCAACCTCTAACAACCAATTAATTAGGCTTGCCATGCACGTACCGAATGGTTATAACATTGCTATTATGTTAAAACAACAAACATCTCCTCCAAACACACAGATGTTAAACTTGTGGCAAGCATTAAACAATGAATTAGCGCAGGTTTTTGATGCACATTTTGTGTGTGCAGCAATTGCGACCGAATTAGCTACCCATACCAAGACAATGACTGTGGTCGGGATTAGCGATCCACAACGCAATTATTATGATGTTTGGATATGCCAGGCCAACGGACAAATGAAACAAAAGCGTTGGTCAGGCGCAAAAGCCTCATTCGAGCCATTTATTGATGCGGGCAAAGCGATTTTTCTGGAAAAATTTGACCAGCCGGTTGCAGATTTAATTCAAAGTGAACTTTGGCTGCTGCCACATGACCATATTTTAGGAATTGCGCTGCCCTTCCCGGCTGCCTCCAAGCCAGTCACCTCACCAGGCGTTATTTGCCTGATCGATCACAATGAATCCTGTTTTATAGATGCAAATGATTTGGAGCAATTGGCCGTCAACATGACCGTGTTTCTCGATCGTGCTTACCTGCGCCATCAGGTAGACAGACAAGAAATTGAATTTGCCGTCATTTCCGATATCAGCCATACACTCACTTCAACTTTAAGTCTGGAAAATGTGTTTAAATTGTTAACCGGAACGGTTCGTCGGACGATCAATGTTGAGTCGTTATCGGTCGGTTTGCGAGAGCCAACCACCGGAGATATTCGTTTTGTCGATCATTTAATGGGGGCAAAGTTTGAAAAAATGCCAACTATTCACCTCAAACGGGGACAGGGAATTGCCGGATGGGTGGCAGAAAATCGAGAACCGGTCATCATCAATGATACCTATGCGGATGAGCGCTTTTATAGTCGTGTTGATCGCCAATCAGGGTTCACAACCAAATCTATGATCTGTGTTCCGTTGGAAGTTGAGGAACGTACAATTGGCGTATTACAAGCTATTAATCGCAACCTTGGGGAGTTCACGAGCCATGACCTGCGCCTACTGCAGGCTATTGGGGGACCTTTAGCTGCCGCGATTGAAAATGCCCGCCTGCATGCCGACGTGCTTGCCGAAAAACGCCGCATCGAAACAATCTTCAGCAGCATGTCGGAAGGCATGTTAACCGTAAATTCCGCCGGCCTGATTACAAACAGCAATGACGCAATGGCGGCTTTACTACAAAAAGAGTTAGATTCATACCTGGGCAGCCAGGTTGATAAGATTGTTTTGCTGCAACCAGGTAATATAGATGGTTTCAGAAAAAGCGTGTATGAAACCGAAGATGATTATATTCAAATTGCAGCCGATTTAATTCAAAGTAATGGGGAGCTTGTCCCTGTTTTAGTCAGCGGCGCATCGGTTAAAAATGACCAGGGTGAAATTACTGAAATTATTTTTGCTTTTGGCGACCTGACACAAGTTCGCGAAGTTGAGCGGATGCGGGACGATTTTTTCCACGGCATTGTACATGAACTTCGCACGCCGTTGGCGACAATTTTGATGTACGCGCGGCTTTTGCGTGAAGGGAAAGCACGAGATGAGGAAAAAGCTGCCCGTTTTTTAGGCGTCATTGAACGTGAAAGTGACCGGCTGCAAAATATGGTCAGGCAAATGTTGCTGTTGGCCAAACAGGAGTCACGCGAATCGCAGCGCAGCCCTGAAGCAGTTTTAATCAACCCGATTTTGGAAGAATTACTACCGCCGCTTACGGATCAGGCTATTGAAAGAGGTCTGACTTTCATTCAGAAAGTTGAACCTGATTTACCGGCTGTTCTGGGCATTGTGGAAACGCTGCATTTAATCTTTAAAAATTTAATTGACAATGCAATTAAGTTCACTTTGTCCGGCAGCGTGCGGGTTAGCGCTTTTGCCGAGGGTGAAACTGTTATTTTACGCGTTGCAGATGAGGGCATTGGGATTCCGCAACAGGCGCTTCCCAATTTATTCAAACGGTTTTATCGTACACAAACGGCCGTTGAGCGTGGCATCGCCGGAACCGGTCTGGGATTATACATGGTCAAGGAAAGTGTTGAACGCTTTGGCGGCACAATTCGGGCAGAAAGTCAGGAAGGCAAAGGTTCAACCTTTACGGTGATTCTACCAACCGTCCAGGATTTTGGAACTAATTATTATGGATAAACAATATATTTACCTCGACCATGGCGCTTCAACTCCGCTTGATCCGCGCGTTTTAGAAGCTATGCAGCCGTATTGGTCAGATGTGTATGGCAACACTTCATCCTACCACGCATACGGCCGTTCCGCTGCAGCCGCACTCAAAAAAGCGCGTGAAACAGTGGCTGCCCAAATCAATGCGCAACCAGATGAAATTGTTTTCACTGGCTGCGGCTCAGAGAGTGACAATTTAGCTTTACGCGGCGCCATGTGGGCCGCCCGCGCTCAAAATCAGGGCAATCACCTGATAACCAGCAGTATTGAACACAGCGCTATCAGCGAAACGGCCGTTCAGCTACGCGACTTGTTCGGCTTTGAGTTAACCATATTGCCGGTGGACGCCTTTGGCCAAATCAAACTTTCGGATTTGGAAGAGGCAGTCCGACCTGACACAGTTCTCATCAGCATTATGGCCGCAAACAACGAAATCGGCGCTTTGCAGCCGGTGGAAGCAATTGGGGAAATTGCCCGCGCCCATGATATATTATTCCACAGCGATGCCATTCAAGCGATGGCGACGCAACCGTGGGATATGGCCGCCATGCCTGTTGATCTGCTCAGTATCGCGCCGCATAAGTTTTATGGCCCTAAAGGAGTTGGTATTTTGTATGTGCGGGCCGGCATTCAATTGGAATCCATTTTAACCGGCGGAGGACAGGAAAACGGCCGTCGCGCCGGAACAGTGAATGTACCTTTTGCAGTTGGCGCAGCAAAGGCGCTGCAGCTTGCTGTGACAAATCAGGCTGAGGCTGTGGCGCATTACCAGACGCTGCGTAACCAGTTGATTGAAGGTATTCTGACGGCTTTTCCTGATGATTGCCGCCTTACGGGACATCCAGAAGAGCGCCTGCCGCACAATGCCAGCTTTGCATTTCGGGGCATATCCGGCAACGATCTCTTAATGCATCTGGACATGGCTGGTATCTTAGCCAGCAGCGGCTCCGCATGCAGCAGCGGAAATCCCAAACCTTCCGCTGTTTTGGAAGCGATTGGTCTCGATTCTAACTGGACAAAAGGCGGGCTGCGCCTGACGGTAGGCAAACAAAATACACCCGCCGAGATCGATATTGTACTGGAGAAGCTGCCAGGCATCATTGAGAAACTGCAAAAAATCAACGCATATACCTTATCAGTTTAAAGGGTTCTCTTGAGGTAAAGAGTTTAATTTGTGATGCAATCAGGAATGAAGCATTCCCAGGCCAGGAAACGAGTTGTTGTTGCCATGAGCGGCGGCGTTGACAGCTCAGTTGCAGCCGCCTTGTTGGTAGAACGCGGCTTTGAGGTTGTGGGCATGATGATGCGCTTGTGGAGTGAGCCTGCGCGCGGCGCTCAAGCGCCCGTCAATCGCTGCTGTACGCCCGACCAGATGGCGGACGCGCGCCGGGTCGCTGAGCATTTGAACATCCCATTCTATGTGATTGATGTACAGGATTATTTCCGCAAAACGATTGTACAATTTTTTATCGACGAACACGTAAACGGCCGTACTCCCAATCCATGCATCGAGTGTAATCGCCAGATTCGTTTTTCACATTTGCTCAACCATGCGCTTGCGTTAGACGCCGACTATCTTGCTACCGGCCATTATGCCCGCGTTCATCACCACAACAATGAATATCAACTGCTGCGTGGGATTGACCCCAACAAAGATCAATCCTATGTCCTGCACGTGCTTACTCAGAAAAAACTCGCCCAGGTTCTTTTCCCGGTAGGCGCCTACACCAAACAGCATGTGCGTGACATGGCGAGAAAGTTTGCGCTGCCGGTCGCCGCCAAACAAGAAAGTCAG
Organism: uncultured Chloroflexia bacterium; assembly: GCA_963701435.1. Taxonomy (GTDB): domain Bacteria; phylum Chloroflexota; class Anaerolineae; order Promineifilales; family Promineifilaceae; genus JAACFF01. The sequence continues at coordinate 170,754 of CAVPAL010000022.1, forward strand.
GACTTGTGTTTTCTAGGCGATGGTGATTATCGCCGCTTTCTGCGTGAGTTTAACCCGCAGGTAAACAACCCTGGTCCGATTCTAAATCACAATGGCAAAGAATTAGGCCAGCATACAGGCCTGGCTTTTTACACAATTGGCCAGCGCAAAGGTTTGGGAATTTCCACGCCTGAGCCGGTATATGTGCTGCAAAAAGATGTTGACCGTAATGCATTGGTTGTGGGGCCAAGAGAAGCCTTGGGTAAACAAAACTTAATTGCAGAGGATGTCAATTGGATTGCGGGCAAACCACCTTCACAACTGTTTCAGGCAGAGGTTAAAATTCGCTACAAAGCGCCGGCGGCCTATGCAAAGGTAGCAGATTTGGGAAACGGCCGTGTCCAGATCACATTTGAAAACCCTGTATTCGGTATCACTCCCGGACAGGGCGCCGTCATTTATGCAGGAGAGCGATGCCTTGCTGGTGGGATAATCACCTCCGGCGGCAACAATAACAACGGAGCCACATCATGATCGGCGCTGCCTCCACCGTTATTCTCAGCTTTCTCCTCGCGACAGGTTATGGCGCTGCCTTTCACTTTATTGTAGGCGGCCCGGCGCGACACCTGCTGCTCTATCTGCCCGCAGCCTGGATAGGTTTTATCATTGGCCATTATGCCGGCAAAACGCTGGAGATTGAATTGTTTCAATTAGGAACATTGAACCTTTTCAGCGCCAGCCTGGGCTCCTGGTCGGCGCTAATTTTCAGTTGGTGGCTGGTTCATCCTGGTGAAGATGAAACAACCTGATTCGTGGTCTTGTCAATCCAAGACCATTGCGACCATGTAACCGTCTTTGCGCCGGTCCGATGTCATTCCTGTCCCGGCGCCCGGCGCTTTTAAACTAGATTTGTTCAATATAAATGATATAATTATACAATGTTGAGCAGCACAAAAGGATCGGACATCACTATTTTAAACGCCAAGCTCCACCGGCCGCGGGTGACAAGAGACCTGATCGTGCGCCCGCGCCTGCTGGCGTTGCTTGATGCCGGCCTGGCGAGGCCACTAGCCGTTGTCGTTGCTCCGGCCGGATTCGGCAAATCAACGCTCGTGAGTTCGTGGATCGAAGCATTGGCGGCCGACAAGCGCCCCGGTATTACTCTTTTGCCAACCGCCTGGCTGTCGCTGGACGAAAGCGATAGCGATCCCAACGTTTTCCTGCATTATTTTATTTGCGCGCTGCGAACGATCTTTCCTGGCGCTGCCCCTAAAACTCTGGAGCTGCTCACCGCCCAACAGCAGCCGCCGCTCAGCGCTCTGGCCGGCGCCCTATGTAACGAGATCGAAGGTTTGCCCTCGAGGTTCATCATGGTTCTGGACGACGCCCATACACTGCACGGCCAGGGCGTATTTGATTGTCTGAGCAATTGGTCGCGCCACTGGCCGCGTCCAATGCACCTGGTATTAGTGTCGCGGCTCAACCCGCCTCTACCGCTGATCAACTTGCGCGCCAAGGGTCAGGTGATGGAAATCCGTTCACGTGACCTGCGCTTCACTGCCCCTGAAACGGCCGCATACCTGTGCCAGACTTTGGGAATTTCCGTTGAAGGCGCCGCGCTGGCGACACTACACCAAAAAATGGAAGGCTGGATTACGGGTCTGAAGCTGGCCACGCTTTCACCAGAAACGCGGGACAATCTTGCTCTCCAGCCGCAAGATGTGATCGCTGGCGACGCGCACGTTGCCGACTTCCTGATCGAAGAGGTTCTGCTGCGGCAGCCGGTCGCCATTCAGCGGTTTTTGCTCCAGATATCAATCAACAGGCAGTTCTGCGAGTCGCTGTGCGTGGCCTTGCTGGGCGACCGGGATCCCGACCTCGACGTACGCCACTGTCTCGATTACCTTGAAGCCAACGAGCTATTCTTGACCGATATGGACAACCGGCGCGAATGGTACCGTCTGCATCAGATGTTTCGTGACCTATTGCGGCGCAAGCTGCGGCGCGAGATGGGCGAAGAGGCGGTGGTTGATCTACATGTCCGGGCTGCGCGCTGGTACGCCGCGCATGGCCTGCTGGATCAGGCGCTGCATCATGCCCTGGAAGGCAAGAACCTGGCGTTAGCCACGCAGATCATGCAGCAGGGTATTTGCGACGTACTCAACCGTACAGATCGGCCACGGCTGGAACGCTGGCTCCAGATGTTGCCCTATGAGATCATTCTCCAGCAGCCGGAACTGCTGATCATGTGTGCGTGGGGCCACGCTTTACGCTGGGAACTCGACCAGGCGCTGCATGCGGCCGAGCAGGCGGAAGCGCTGCTGGATGATATCGAGACCACAGTTCAGCCGGATAAGGAGGCAGTTCTGCGAGGTCAGATTGCCGTGTTGAAAAGCCAGGCGGCCTATTTCAGCAATCAACCGGAGCGTGCCGTTACCCTTTGCCGGGATGCACTTGCGCTTTTGCCCGCAGGAATGGCATTATGTGCGCGGCGTCGCGAGCAATCTTCCTGGGCATCAGTCTCTACGCCGGCGGCCATATTGCCGAAGCCGAGCGCTTCCTGACGGACGCAATATGCAGCGGCCACAGACAAGGCTTACGGCTACCCACAGCGGGTGCTGCTGACGCTGGCGCTTAACGCGCTCCAGTCTGGCCAGTTTAAGACAGCCCAGCGAACCGCACAAGTCATGTTAGACCAGTCAAAGCAAAATGGCCTTGCTTTGTCCCAGGGCTGGGCTCATTATCTTCTCGGCTACGTGCATTATCATTGGAACGACCTTGAGGCGGCCGAACAACATTTTGCGGCGACAGTCGACCTGCGCTATACAACGCAACTGCTCGTCGCACGCAATGGGACGGTTGGTTTAGCGGCAGTTTATCAGGCTCAAGGCAAGGACGCCGCCGCGATAGCCACGATTGACGATCTGAGCCAGTTTGATTTTGAGTTATACGGGCGAGAAAAAACCTCGACGGCCGCTGCTCGGGCGCATCTGCTTTTCAGGCAGGGTGATCTTGATGGGGCTGACCAGTGGTCAGAACAAGTCATCTTGCCGCCCCGCGATCAGCCGTTGCTGCCCTGGATGGATTGGCCGCTGTTGAACCGGGTTGCTGTACTCATTGCCCGGAATACGCCGGCGGACATTGCAGCGGCCCATAACGCTCTGGATGTCTTGGATGAGATCGCCGTGCGCACCCATAGCACCCGCACCAGGGTCGAGATCCTGGCCCTGCGTGCCCTGGGCCAAATGGCCCAGGGCGATGTCGTCGCTGCCAGACACTCCCTGATTCGAGTCGGTCTTGCTCTCGCGGCGCGCCGGGCATATCCGTGTTTATGTCGATCTTGGATCGTCCATGCAAAAGCTGCTGCGTCAAATTGCTCGGGCATCCCCAAGTGGCCAGAACCGTTAGCACAATCCTGAGTGCTTTTAAAGTAACTGCTGAAACCGGCGTAATCGAAACCGCTGCGACGAACTCTATGGGCCAAAATGGCCAAGGATCAACATCCGCAGACCACACATTGCCAGAACCTCTAACCGCCCGCGAGCTGGAAGTCCTGACGCTGTTGGCTGAACCGATGAGCCTAGCCGAAATCTCGGGGCAGTTGAACATCGCCCACAGTACCGCCAAACGCCACTCGATCAATTTGTATGAGAAGCTCGGCATTCATTCACGCTGGGAGGCCGTTGCCACAGCGGTCGAACTCGGCATCTTACCCCCTCGCTAATCATCTTGTCCAACACTGGCTCCACCTCGGGAGTCAGAAAATACACCGCTTCTACACCACAAAATACACCGCCAGGGTGGTAGTCCTGCCTGCGCCAATAGTGTAAGCTGTAATCATGAAAATGCTGCCGCCAGACTATTCCGTTTTATTTGACTATCCGGCTACCTACCGGATAGTCGTTTATGGCAGGCTGGCTCGCAGCTTGTCGGACCGTCTGGAAGGGATGGCGATCAATCAGGTGGATAACGACGATGGAACGGCCGTGTCTGTGCTGTTTGGCGAGCTACCAGATCAGTCAGCCTTGGCCGGCATCTTGTATTCACTTTACGAACTGCATATGGTGTTGATCGGCGTGGAAAAGATTCCATCTAGTGAGTTATTAAGCCAGCCTGGACCCTCTGTCAATTTCTGGGCTGATCAAACAACCATTAATCAAGGGCAATGTGCAACGCTGCGTTGGAATGTGAATAACATTCAAGCTGTTTGGGTTTATCCTCAAGGCGAAGATTACACCCAATATCCAGCAACCGAACAGAGCAGTCAGCAGGTTTGCCCCGCTGAAACCACCACCTATGAAATGCGAGTGCAGCTTGTTGATGGTGCAGTCCAAATCCAGCAAGTGACGATTACGGTAAATCAGGGCAATCCTCTGGTCAATACAAATTGAGCGACAGCCAACTTGTTCTCTTTGGTCAAGGGGGCGCAGAAATCTTGCGCTTTAACGGCTAAGGCTCTTAAGAGATTGGGCCAATTTACATCCATCATAGTGTACATTACCAGAGAAATTGGCCCAATCTATACAAAATAAATAGTTCAAAATCTAAACAAATAGCGGAGAGAAAAAACCAAATGACAATTGAAGAAACTACACAAACAGAAAATAGCGCTTACGGCAAGTTGCTGACCGTTGAAGAACGGGCGGCATGTGAACTTTTGGCTGAGGGGGATTCTTTGCAAAGCCGTAGGGCACAAGCGTTGTTGGCCTTGGATCAGGGCGCCACGCAAAGGGCAGCCGGTACACAATCAGGGTTAACGCCTGGCCAGCTTAAATATTGCCTGAAGATATTCCGCAACGGCCGTATGACAATCTTCCCTGAATTAGACCCAACCCCACCCGATGATCTCGCACAGCAACCAGTTGAATTGGAAACGGCCGTTGTTTCACTTGAAGAAACAGAAACTGACCAAGCTTTTGTTCAACCCGACAAGAAAACAATAAAAGCAGAAAAGAAGAAACCTGCAATGAAAACGAAAAAAGGTACTAAGAAAAAAAGCGCCAAGAAATCGAAGAAGTCTACAAAGAAATCGAAGAAGTCAGCCAAGAAGAAACCCGTAAAGAAACCGAAGAAAAAAGTCGAGAAAAAGAAAAGCAGCAAGAAGGCCAAGAAGAAGAAATAGACCCTATATCATCTTTGGCGATAATATTCTTCGCCCAATTTAGGACATGGCGGCATTTTGTTGATTGATACAGACGCGAAGTACACTTTGTCCCATAATGTTGTTACTACGGCCGTTAACAACAACAAAAATAAGGAGAATAAGACCCATGACTACTAACAATAAACCGATTCCGATCATTATCAATCCCGCCTCTGGCAAACCAAAACCCGTGCTGCACACGATCAGTGAAACATTCCGGGCGCATAATCTGAGCTGGCGGGGTCACCTTACTTATAAATTTGGCGATGCCACCCAATTTGCGCGGGAAGCTGTTGCTGACGGCGCCGAGATGGTCGTCGTTTTTGGCGGCGATGGCACGGTATTGGAAGTAGTCAACGGCGTTATGGGCAGTGACGTAGTCGTGGGCATTTTACCGGGCGGTACTGGCAATGCCGTCGCTACAGAATTAGGTATCTCGCGCCAAATAGAGGAAGCGGCTGAATTGATTTGCACAAGCCAGAATCGGCGTGCGGTGGATGTGGCGCAAGTAGATGACCAATATTACCTTTTACGCGCTTATACGGGGGTGACTCAGGAGCAGGCCGCCAGCCGCGAATTAAAAGATAAATATCACTTAATGGCCTACCCAATGGAGGTCATAAAAGTGCTTAAAAATGCACCCCATGCCAACTATACGGTCACAATTGATAGTAAGAAGCTGGAAGCAAAAGCGATGACCTGTTTTGTGAATAATCTGGATAACCTGGGTGGTTTTGATATTGATGTGGGCACAATTACGCCTGATGACGGCATGGTTGATGTCATGCTCGTAAGCAAAAAACATAACGCCCTCGGTGAATTGGGGAAATATATCCTACGTCTTGGCAAAACAAAAACAAACGCTTTCCATGCCCAAGGCAAGGTGGTCACCATCGAGGCGGATCCACCCCAAACCGTATGGCTGGATGGTGAGTTTTACAAAAATACACCGGTGACAATTCAGGTACGCCCAGGCGCAGTCAAGATTATTGTGCCATAGGGAAGCAAGGAGAAAGTCCCTTGACGTAAATGGCGCTAGAGAACGCCGGGTTAGAAGCCCCGCTACTGACGACCCCTGTGTCCAACAAATAAACACCCTTCTACACCTTGAATTACACCGCTGTGGTGGTATTCGTGCCTACACCAGTATGGTATGCTATGATCATAAACACTGCTGTCGCCAGACTATCCCGTCTCATTTGATGGTCCGGCTATCTACCTGACAGTCATTTATGGCGGACTGGCCTGAGCGCAGCATGTTATTTGTGAGTATTCAAGCTGTTGGATCCAGCATAAACAAAAGTTCCAAAAACTGTTTTTCCGACTGGTTTTAGACGAGAATTGATTTAGGATAATCTGACAAGGAGATTACTATGGCCAAGAAAAAAGGCAAGAAAGACAAGAAAGACAAGAAAAAGAATAAGAAAAATAAGAAAAAATAGCAAGACCTGTTCTTTGCTGTAAATGATTGGATCCAACAGCTTGAATGCTCATAAAGACGATATGAAAGCGCTAACACGATTCAGATTACCAAACGGATTGGACCAGGCCGAGATTGGCGCCATCCTGGCCGAACGATATGCTTTCCTGGCAGAAACGCCGTTGGCCCAAACCTGGCACACATACGACACTTTTGACAGACGCTTGCTCGCCCAATCGCTGACGCTGCAGTGGTCAGGCGATGAACTCCTGCTACGCGCCGTGCCGAATGGTGATGTGTGCCACAAGTTACCGTTTTCGTCACCACCTCGAATGGCGCTGGATTTGCCCGCAGGCATATTTAGGGCGCAACTCGCGGCCGTTATCCAGATGCGAGCGCTGCTGGAGTTACCAATTGTCCACACCTGGTCTTGTCCTTACCGCATCCTTAACAAGGATGAGAAAACAGTCGTGCGACTGATTTACACGGAAGTGCGTCTGGACGGCGACGACGAAGGGCCTCCTCGTGCAACTTACCTGACGGTGGCGCCGCTGCGCGGCTATGCCAAACAGGCTGGCCGGCTGACCACTTATTTAAAGCGCAGCTTCGACATCGCCCCTACGAAAGAAGACACCTACTTCTGGGCCCAGCAGGCTGCCGGACCTGTGCCTGGCGCGTATTCCGCGAAGTTGGATGTCCAACTGAAACGCGGCATGCCGGCAGGCGAGGCGACCAAGCTGATCCTGCGCCAATTGTTGGAAATGATGCGCGTCAATGAAGCCGGCGTCAAGGCGGACATCGACACTGAGTTCCTGCACGATTACCGCATCGCTGTGCGCCGCACGCGTTCCGCCCTGAGCCAGATCCGCAATGTCTTTCCGCCGGATACAACTGCACACTTCAAGCAAGAGTTCAGGGAGCTGGGCAAGCTTACAAATGAACTACGCGACCTGGACGTCCATCTGCTGGCGGAAGCTGACTATCGGGCCATGCTGCCAAACGCCATGCAAGAAGATATTGCGCCCCTATTCGATACCCTGCGCTCTCGCCGCTCAGCGGCGCTGGCCGAGGTAGTCGCCGGTCTCGAATTGGAAACATATGCCCGATTTCTCGCAGAGTGGGATACGTTCTTGCATGAGCCGGTTGGCGATAATTACCCCGGCAAAGCTGCCGTCCCGATCATTAATCTGGCCCAAAAGCGCATTACACGCCAATATAAATCCATTGTTAAAGACGGCGCTTACATCCTCAAACATACCGAGGACGAGCTGCTGCATGCTTTGCGCATTGAGTGTAAGAAACTACGCTACTTGCTGGAATTCTTCGCCAGCCTTTTTCCCCGTAAAAAGTTGTCACGGATAATCAAACAATTAAAACGCTTGCAGGATAACCTGGGGGAGTTCACCGACCTCACAGTGCAGCAAGAGTTTTTAATGTCAATTGCCGACACATTGGATATCGACGAAGCACAAGCAAAACGGGCGCTGGTCGCCACCGGTTATCTGGTCGAGAGCCTGGAACGCAAGCGACAGGAGGTGAGGGCCGATTTCGCCGGAACCTTCAAGAAATTCGCCTCACCTGCGCATCAGAGAGAGTTCCGGAAAGTATTCGCGAAAGGGAGAAGGGTCAAGTCATGACGACGCTGGCGCTGTATAACAACAAGGGTGGCGTCGGCAAGACCGCCGCCGCCGTCAACCTGGCCTACCTGGCCGCACAGAGCGGCTATGTAACGCTGTTGGCTGACCTCGACCCGCAAGGCTCGGCAACCTTCTATTTTCGGGTTAAGCCACAGTTGAAGCGTCAGGCGCGTGGGCTTGTCGGTAGTAGAAAACAGCTTGACGAGAGCGTTAAGGCCACTGACTATGAGAACCTGGATCTGCTGCCGGCCGATTTCAGCCACCGCAACCTCGACATCACTTTTGACCGGCAAAAACGTAGCAAGCAGCGTCTGGGTACCGCGTTGAGGCAGTTCCGCAGAGAATACGATCTGATTATCCTGGACTGCCCGCCGACGATCAACATCGTGGCTGAGAATATCTTCAACACTTCTGACCATCTTTTGGTGCCCCTCATCCCAACTACCCTTTCGATCCGTGCTCATGAGCAATTGTTGTCCTTTCTGGCTGATAAAGGGCGAAATACCTGCCGGGTGTCCCCTTTTTTCTCCATGGTCGATGTGCGTAAGAAACTGCATCAACAGACCATGACTTTGCTTTATGCTCAATTCAGCGGCATATTAAACAACACCATCCCTTACCTGTCCCAGATCGAGCAGATGGGGATTTTTCGGGAGCCGGTTCCAGCCTTTGCACCTCGATCCAAAGCTGCCCGTGCTTATGAAACCCTCTGGATGGAGATTCAAGAGAAACTGTTAGAAGGCCGATAACATGGATCATTGCTGGCCTCTTATGTTCATATATTTGAGTAAATGCTAGAATTCAAACAGTGTTTGTTTTCATTCAAGGAGAGAAAAATGTCTAAAAAAAAGAAAAAGATGAAGGTTAAGGAGTTTGAGAAGGAACTGGAGAAACTCCAGGGTGAGCTTGTTAAAATGCAGCAATGGGTGGTAGCCAGCGGGGCCAAGGTCTGTGTCTTATTCGAAGGTCGCGACACGGCCGGTAAAGGCGGGGTGATCAAACGCATCACCGAGCGCACCAGCCCACGCGTCTTTCGTCATGTGGCTTTGCCTGCACCAACAGAACGACAGAAATCACAGATGTATTTCCAACGATACATGCCCTACTTGCCCGCAGCCGGCGAGGTCACTATCTTTGACCGCAGTTGGTATAACCGGGCCGGTGTGGAACGGGTGATGGGTTTTGCCACACCGGAGCAAGTTGAATATTTTCTGAAATACGCCCCGGCAGTGGAGCAGTCCATCATCCACTCAGGGATCATTCTGATTAAATATTGGCTGGAAGTGAGCATGGAAAACCAGGAATTACGGCTAAGAGCGCGTGACGAAGATCCGCGCAAAATCTGGAAACTCACTCCTATGGATCTGAAAAGTTACACCCATTGGTATGATTACTCGCGTGCGCGTGATGCGATGTTTGCGGCGACAGACACGCCCGAAAGCCCCTGGTATGTGATAGATGGCAACGACAAACGCCGGGCACGCCTGAACTGTATTACGCACCTGCTCAGTCAGATACCGTATGAAGAAGTAGCGCGCAAGCCGGTAAAATTCCCGAAACGTGGGCCTAAAGGCGACTATGTTGAACCGGACTACCCGTATCGGTTTGTTCCGACAATTTATTAAGAAATCGTTCGTTATTAACTTAGCGATTTGGTTAGTAGTAAGCGCTTCAGCGGTAGGCGACCCAAGCGTCGCGAACGGCTAAAGCCGTTACTACTAACCTGTTTGTGAACGGTTCTGATTGGCTATTTATTGACTGCGCAGTAATTTTATTGGTGCGCAGCTGGACGACTTACCTGTAAATAATATATTAGCAAGGAGAAGAATGACAGAAAAAGTTAGTAGTTCACAAGAAACGGCCGTTATCCCTGTGGCCCCCCTCCAAACCCATACCCTGCCTACTAAAGAGCGTATGGATATGGGAAAAGAGGCGCGCAAGCGCGTACCACGCGAGATGCAGGCCACATGGACGCCCCCAGCAAACCGGGTGGATCCCATAGATTTACTTATTGCCAGCAGTGAAGGCCGGATAGAGAAGCTGGTTCCCATTCGCTACGGCCGTATGATGGCCAGTCCGTTTGCTTTTTACCGGGGTGCGGCGGCTATCATGGCCTCTGATTTGTCGCACACCCCCAATAGTGGCTTCAATTTGCAGATATGCGGTGACTGCCATTTGCTCAACTTTGGTGGATTTGCCACCCCTGAACGCAAATTGGTTTTTGACATCAACGATTTTGACGAGACTTCGCTGGCACCGTGGGAATGGGATGTAAAGCGTCTTGCCAGCCAGCATGGTCATTGCCGGGCAGTCAAACGGGTTTAAAGCCGGCGACAGCCGAAAAGCCGCCTGGCTGGCTGCCCAATCATACCGGGAGCGTATGGCAGAACTCAGCCAGATGCCGGTGCTTGCGGCATGGTATGAAACTATTGACCTGGACAAAGTCTTGGACAACAGTCCAGACAAAGGCATGGCGAAGTTTTATCGCAAAAAACTGAGTGCGGCGATGGAGCAAAGCACCCGTGAAAAAGAATTTGCCAAGCTGGCACATGCAGACAGCTTGCCGGCCCGTATCATTGATCATCCCCCGCTCATTTACCACTTAGGCGGTATGCAGGATGAGGAGTTTCGCCACGTGGCTGAACGTACGTTTGCCAGCTACAAAGAATCTCTGCCCCTATCGCTGCATTTACTGCTTGATCGCTACCAGGTGGATGATGTGGCTTTTAAGGTGGTGGGTGTGGGCAGTGTGGGGACGATGTGCGGCATTATGCTGCTGATGTCTAACACTGAACCGCTTTTTCTGCAGTTCAAAGAAGCGCGGCAGTCGGTGTTGGAACCCTATGCCGGCGTCAGCCGATTTGCCCATGCCGGACATCGCGTGGTGGCAGGCCAGCGTCTGATGCAGGCGGCCAGTGACATGTTCCTGGGCTGGGCTACGGGCGCAGGTGAGGAGAAACGGCCGTTTTATTTGCGCCAACTGCGTGACGCCAAGATCAAGCCGGTCGTGGAAGTGATGAAACCGCTAAACTTGCATGGGTACGCGCGTTTATGTGGGCGGGCGCTGGCGCGGGCACATGCCCGCTCGGGTGACGCCCTGGTGCTCACCGGCTATCTGGGCAAAAGTAGTGCTTTTGAGGATGCTCTAGCTGATTTTGCAGTGGCCTATGCCAAGCAAAATGAGCAGGATTATCAGGCATTGGTAACGGCCGTACGCGATGGCCGGATTCAGGTACAGACGGAAGAATAAACAGGATCAATGATATTTCCTGTACCTCTGAATCAAAAAGCGAATTTCAAATATCAAACAATTCAAGCTATTTAGGAGAACAAGCCATTTAGGAGAAAATGATTATGGCAACAACAACTGAAAGCCAAACAAAATGGTACAGCCTGACGACAGACGAAGCGGCAAAGCAGCTTCAAGTCGATCCGGCAAAAGGACTGAGCGCGGCCGAAGCACAGCAGCGCTTGAGCCAGTATGGCCCCAATGAATTGGCCGCCAAGAAAAAAGAGTCCGGCTGGCAGGCCTTCCTGCGCCAGTACCAGGACTTCATGCAAATCATCCTGGTGGGCGCAGCCGTGATCAACATCGTCGTCACGGGCGAATGGTCTACAACAATCGTGCTTCTGGTCCTCACGGTCTTCAACGCGATGTTGGGGCTGCGCGGTGAAGCCAAGGCCGAAGCCAGCCTGGCCTCACTCCAAAGCATGATGAAGAACATCACCCGTGTGCGCCGTGATGGCGAAGCCGTTGAGATCGAAGCCGAACAGATCGTGCCGGGCGACATTGTGCTGATGGAAGCAGGTGACCGTGTACCCGCCGATGGCCGTTTCTTCGTCACCGCCACACTGGAAATCGAGGAAGCCGCTCTGACCGGTGAAAGTGTCGCTTCATCCAAAGACACGGATGTGATTGACAAGCCCGAGGTTCCTTTGGGCGACCGCCACAACATGGCCTACATGAACACCGGCGTGACCCGTGGCCGTGGCGAGATGATCGTCACCACCACCGGCATGGGCACCCAAATGGGCAGCATCGCCGAACTGCTCAACAAGACTGAGGCCGATAAGACGCCCTTGCAGAAACAGCTCGACAAGCTGACCATTATCATCGCTGGTCTGGCCGGCATCGCTTTCATCATCATGATCATTCTGGGGATAATCAACGGCCAGCCTCTGGACGCTGTCTTCGTTGCCGGTATCGCCCTGGCAATTTCAGCCATCCCCACCGGCTTGCCCGCGGTCGTGACCACCATGTATTCCATGGGCACACGGGCATTGGCGGAACAGGGCGCTATCGTCAAGCGGCTGCCTTCGGTAGAGACGCTGGGATCAGTCTCGGCCATCTGCTCCGATAAGACTGGCACGCTGACGCTCAACAAGATGACGGCCGTTGAGTTCACCATTCCCGGCCACAACCATTACAAAGTGACGGGTGAGGGCTATAGCACCGAAGGCAAACTGCTGAATGACAGTGGCGCTCAGGTCGATTTGACGCCGGTAATGATGCCCATGGCGCTGTGTGCCGACGCCACGCTGGACGGTGAAGATTTGATCGGCGACCCAACCGAAGGCGCGTTGATCGTGTTGGCAGCTAAGGGCGGCATAGACTTGGAAGGCGCTCGGAAAAAATACCCGCGTGTGGCCGAACTGCCCTTCGACGCCGACTACAAGTTCATGGCTACCTTCCACAATATGACTGACGAGAAAGGGCAGCCGGTGGTACGCGCATTTGTGAAAGGCGCGCCAGACGTCCTCATCGCTCGTGGCGGCTCCTATTGGCTGCCGGACGGCGAGATACTGACCATTACCGATGAAAACCGCCAATTAGCACTCGATGAAAATGAGCGCATCGCCAAGGAAGGCGAACGGGTTATGGTGGTGGCGCGGCGCGACTTTGATCCAGCAACATTCGATCCCAAAGCGAATCTGCTCGACCTGACAACAGACCTCACACTCATGGCCATGGTCGGCATCGTCGATCCTGCGCGTACCGAAGCAAAGGACGCTATCGCCAAATGCCACAGCGCCGGCATCCAGGTGCGTATGATCACAGGCGACCATGCCGTAACGGCGGCGGCCATCGGGAAGAAACTGGGTATCGAAGGCGAAGCGCTCACAGGCGCACAGTTTGCTGCCAAGAGCGATGACGAATTGATGAAAGAGCTGCCCGATATTGCCGTGGTAGCCCGTGTCACCCCCCAAGACAAGATTCGTATGGTGGACCTCTTGCAGCGCCAGGAGAACATTGTCGCCATGACCGGCGATGGTGTCAATGATGCGCCAGCCTTGAAGAAAGCCGACATCGGTGTGGCGATGGGCATCACCGGAACCGAGGTCTCCAAGGGTGCGGCGGTCATGATTTTGACCGACGACAACTTTGCCACCATCGTCAAAGCGGTGGAGTTTGGGCGCGGTATCTATAACAACCTGTTCAACTTCGTGCGTTACCAGATGTTCCAGTTGGTGGCGTTTATCATTTCCTACCTGCTGGCCGCGTTCTTTCTCGTCCTTGGCGGCGTGCCCTTTTCGGCGGCGCTAGTGCTGTTTGTGAACTTCCTGGTGACGGTCCCGGTGGCGATGGCCTTGGGCTTTGACAAGGCTCCTCCCGGACTGATGGAGAATAAGCCCCGACCGCTCAAGCAGCCCATCCTCAACCGCTCACAATGGGTGCGCATTGTCTTCATCGGAATGCTGACGGCCATCGTGACTGTCTATCTGGAGAGCGTACACGAGGCGACAAGCGTGGCCACCGCGGCTACCATGGGCTTTGTTGCCTTCGGCTTGATGAGCGTTGCCATGGGTCTGAGCGCACGCAACGAGACCGCCAGCGCCTTCAACCGTGACATCTTCCATGATCGCAACCAGTTGATACTCTACGGAGTTGCCCTTCTGTTTGTGTTCTTACCGACCGAGTTGGCCTTCTTGCAGCGCATGTTGGACACAACCTCGCTGAGCAACGACCAGTGGCTGACCTGTTTTGGCTTCGCGATTGCCTTGCTGCTCGTCGATGAGATCATTAAGATTTTCTTGCGTAGAAGTCGTAGTCATCAAGCTGCGTAAGCAGCGTAAAATAAATCTCAGTGGTCTTTAAACAGACCGCTGAGATTCTTAGTCAAAAAGAGGTAAAGATAAATGATAAAACATGGACCGGTAGATGTGGTCGTTCTGGCCTTAGGTGAGCCGAAATTTGACGGCAGTATCCTGAATGAACTGGAACGACAAACGGCAACGGGGACGATCCGGGTACTTGATGTGATGGTTTTGTTCAAGGCAGAGTCCGGGGAATGCTGGCGGCTCGATATCGAGAATCTGTCGCCGAAGGATTTGGCCGCTCTCGATTTTATTGAATTAGAATCGCGAGGCCTTTTCGACGACGAAGACGCCGAAACGCTGTGGGAGGGTATGGCGCCCGACTCGGCCATCATTGCCTTAGCCATTGAACACACCTGGGCCATCGCCCTGGTGAACGCCATGGATGCACAAGGGGCAGAAGTAGCTCTGAACTTCCGCGTTCCGGCGCCCATCGTTGACGAAGCGTTTGCTTCGCTCGCAGTCGAGTAATAGAAGGAGATTAAAATGCCAGGATTATTAAGAGCAGTAGCAGCAACCGCAGTCATATCCGGTACGGCGACCGCAACCCGTAATGCCGTCAATCGACGGCAGGCGGAAAAGAACGTCGCGGCCTATTCAGAAGCCGAGCAAAACGTTTACGCAGAACAGGCGGCACAGGCGCCACCCCCAAAGGCCCCACCCCCACCTCCAGCGCCAACGTCAGCCCCGAAGGATGATATGATCACGCAGCTCGAGCGCCTCGGGGCGCTCCATGAACAAGGCATCCTTACCGATGAGGAGTTTGCGGCTCAGAAAGCGAAAATACTGGGTATCTAGATTTTCATTTTTTCGATAAGGCGCGGTCGAGAAGCACTTCACAATCGGCCCGCATAATAATAGCGGCAATTTTGGACCAGCTTCCAGAGTGCCGGCAATTTTAACTTTTTAATGTGCAGAGGAGTTGGCCTCTTCACAAAAAACACACAAGTAGGAGAATCAGTCATGTGTTGTGCATTTTTGGCATTAGTTTTATTAGGCCCCCGTGTCTTCGGTGCGTTTTGGTGGATTTTCCAGCCAGTACGCTGGCAAGCCGCTTTCAATAGCTGGCCCACCGGCCTCTGGTGGATTTGGCCGGTCCTGGGAATTGTCTTCCTGCCCTGGACAACGATCATGTATGTGATCGTTTCTCCCGGCGGCGTGGTCGGCTGGGATTGGTTGTGGATAGGTCTTATGCTGTTTGCAGACATTGCGTCTTATTCGGGTGGTGTCGGCCGTAAACGGGTTCCTGGCTACCAGGGGTATTAATTAGACCTGATACCGAATGTTGGTTTGAGAGACATCGGCCCAGATGGGCACGCTCGTAATACGAGTATTTTGTATTAGGTAATCGGCAACAATATTTCAAAATTAGAATCGCTCTAAACGTTGCCGATTCCTCAAGGAAACCGCAGATTTCTAATTCGTCTTATTTTCAAGAATTTTCTGCGGTTTACCTAAGTAAGCGTTCGTAAATAAATTAGCGCTTCATTTTGACGAAGGACGGAAGACGAAGGACGGAGAAAATGGTCTTCCGTCATCTGTCCTTCGTCAAACCGCTAAGTTATTAATGGACAATTACTAAGCGTCGGGCAGATGTCTCTTCCCTGGAGGGTTAAATCGTGACTCGTTTGGTGGCAGGAACGCGCTATCTCATCATTATTCCCATCATTGGCCTGGGTCTGGCAGCGGCGGCCTTTTTTGTGTTTGGCGGTTTTTTGTTGATCCAGCTCATCATTGAAAGTGCGCTTGGCTTTTTAGGCGTTATTCCAATGGAAGCGCAAGGCCCTGAGTCGATCCCGCTTGAGATTGAAGTTTTAGAAGCGGTGCATCAGTTTTTGATTGGTACGGTACTCTACATTACGGCCGTTGGTTTCTACCAACTTTTTATCAAGGAAGTCCAGGTTCCCAAATGGCTGCGAATTGAAAGTACCGAGGAATTAGAGACGAATCTCGTCGGTGTGATTGTTGTCGTGTTAGGTATTAACTTTTTGGGCTTTGTGTTTACCGGGGATACGGAGAGTCTACTTCAGTATGGCGTAGGCATCGCTCTGCCCATCGCCGCTCTGGGTTTGTTTGTCGGGCTGCGAACCTGGTCATCCAACATCACAAAAAAGTCGAATATAGATTACGTGGAGGGAAAGCAGGCTGCAAAACCTGTGCTCATCGCTGAGGTAACACCTGCATCAGAACAAGGAGAGGCGCCAACCACTGCGCCTGAAGAATCGTAGAACTTATGTAGCGGCGGCTCCGACTGCCGATCTGGCCACGCAGGCAAATGGTTTGGGTGCGTTTCAAATGGTTTGTCAGGTAGTGCCAGGCACGGGGCAGAACGGCCTTACTCGACTAAATCCTTTCGCCCCGTGCCTGGCACTGCTCAACGTTTCAAGTAAATGAAACACACCCAAATGGTTTGATAAAACTGATTGATAAATTGAGGCAGGGAGGACAAGATGAGTGAAACGGCCGTTACGACACAAAAACCCCCATTCGTCGTTCGATTAGAAAAATGGGTGCCTGGTATTCGGGCAGCCCGCACCTACAATAGAGCCTGGTTGGGCAAAGATATAATTGCCGGTATTGTTTTGTGCGCCCTGTTAGTGCCGCAAGGCATGGCTTATGCTGAATTGGCCGGTTTACCGGCCATCACTGGCCTATACACCACGGTTGTGTGCCTCTTTGCTTATGCCCTTCTCGGCCCATCCCCTTATCTGGTACTCGGTCCAGATTCCTCGCTTGGCCCCATGATCGCTGCCGCTATTTTGCCTTTAGCGGCCGGTGATGAAACATACGCCATTGCTTTGGCAGGGATGTTAGCCCTGCTCGTTGGCCTGGTTTGTGTCAGCGCCGGTATTGCCCGACTCGGTTTCGTCGCCGATCTACTTTCGTCGCCTGTGCGCCTGGGCTACCTGGCCGGCTTAGCGATCACCATCTTCGTCGGCCAATTACCAAAGCTGTTCGGCTTTTCCACTGACGCCGATTCCTTCCTCGGCGAAATTACTGCTTTTGTGGAAAATCTGGATCAAACGAATGTGTATGCGTTGGCGGTGGGCTTACTTTGTCTCTTTATTATTTTCGGGTTGAAGCGCTGGCGACCCAACTGGCCAGGAATTTTGATCGCTGTTATAGCGGCTATTTTTGCCACGATGTTATTTAGCCTGGCGGCCAAAGGGGTAGATACAGTTGGCGTACTGCCGCAGGGATTCCCCGCGCCCACCTTCCCGCGTGTCAACCTGGCCGACATCCCAATTTTGGCAGCAACGGCCGTAGGCATTTCGCTGGTAGCAATCGGTGATACCATTTCCACTTCGGCCGGGTTCGCTGCCAGGCGCGGCTACGAGATCGACAGCGATCAGGAAATGATTGGCATCGGATCCGCTAACTTATTTGCCGGGCTGTTTTCCGGTTTTCCGGTGAGCACCAGCGGTTCACGTACGGCCGTTGCCGAACAATCCGGCGCTAAAACACAACTAACGGGCATTCTGGCCGGGCTTTTAGTGCTGGCGATGCTCTTGTTCGTCCCCGGACTGGTAAAAAACCTGCCGCAACCGGCGCTGGCAGCGATTGTGATCACCGCTTCCATCAGCTTGTTTGACTTAAAGGGGCTGCAACGCCTCTATACCATGCGCAAAAGCGAATTTGTCCTGGCCATAATCTGTATTTTGGGCGTTATATTCGTTGGCGTCCTGCAAGGGATTGTTATCGCCGTAGTCGTCGGCATCTTGCAATTTTTTGAACGCTCCTGGCGACCGTATACGACTATACTGGGTGAAACAACGGCAGTGGCAGGCTATCACGACATTACCCGTTACCCTGATGCGACCCAGATTCCTGGCCTGCTCATGATTCGTTGGGACGCACCCCTCTTTTTCGCCAACGCCAATATCTTCCGCAAAAAGATACGCGATCTGCTGGCAAAAATGGATCCAAAACCATATTGGATTTTGGTGGCTGCAGAGCCTGTCACGGATGTGGATGTAACCGCAGCGGAGATGTTGGTAGACCTGGACGAAGAACTGAATGCTAAAAACTGTCACCTGGTATTTGCAGAGTTAAAAGACCCGGTTAAAGAAAAAATGGTGCGTTATGGCTTGTTGGAGACGATAGATGTGCGGCACTTTTATCCGACATTGGAAACGGCCGTGGCTGCATTTTTCGAGGAACAAAAACAACCCAGTACAGACACTAAAGAAAAATAATTGGGTGTGTTTCAAATGGTTTATCAGGTAGTGCCAGGCACGAGGCAGAACGGCCTTACTCGACTAAATCCTTTCGCCCCGTGCCTGGCACTGCTCAACGTTTTAAGTAAATGAAACACACCTAAATAATAACGGAGTTAACTATAATGAGTAAAAATTTAAAAGTTATTATCGTTGGCGGCGTGGCCGGCGGGGCATCCTGTGCGGCGCGTCTGCGCCGGTTGGATGAACAGGCAGAAATCCTCATGGTGGAACGTGGACCCTATGTTTCATACGCGAACTGCGGGCTGCCCTACCATGTTGGCGGCGTGATACCACGTGAGTCGAGCCTTCTCGTGGCCGATGAACGCGTGTTCCGCGAACAGTTCGCCATTGATGTGCGCACCCATTGTGAGGCGATTTCAATTTCACCGCAAAATAAAACAATCGACCTGCGTAACGTCTTAACTGGCGAAGTGACTACCGAATCCTATGACAAGCTCGTTCTGTCCCCCGGCGCTGCGCCGATTAGCCCGCCTTTGCCCGGCATCGATCTGCCCGGTATCTTTCGGGTGCGCACAGTGCCAGATGTCCGGGCGATCCGCGAGTGGGTAGAAGGCCATACCGCTTTGCCCTCCGGCATGCACGCCTATACGGGCTTCCAAACAGTCATGCCAGCCAAACGTGCTGTTGTAGTTGGCGGCGGCTTCATCGGCCTTGAAATGGCCGAAAACCTGGTTCATCTGGGTCTGCAGGTGACGCTTTTTCAGCGCGATAGCCAACTCATGTCGCCCATGGATCCGGAAATGGCGCGTTATGTTGAAAATCATGTCACAAAACACGGCATCCACCTTGAACTGAATGCCAACGTGAGTGAATTTAGGCAATTGGCTAACGGCTCGCTCGAAGTTCTCACACAAGCGGGCGACGTGTATGCGGCTGACCTTGTCGTCCTCGGCATCGGCGTGCGGCCTGAGAATTGGCTGGCGAAGAATGCAGGGCTTGAAATTGGCGAACGGGGCGGTATCCGTGTGGACGATCAGATGCATACCAGCGACCCGCATATTTTCGCCGTTGGCGATGCGGTTGAGGTCAAAGATACCAACACCGGCCAATGGGCGCTCGTCGCGCTGGCGGGGCCGGCCAACCGGCAGGGACGCATTGCGGCCGATGTGATCGCCGGGCGTGACTCGCGTTTCCGTGGCACGCAGGGTACGGCGATCATCGGGCTGTTTGGGGCTGCGGCCGCCTGGACTGGCGTCAGCGAAAAGATGCTTAAGCGGATCGGCGAAACGGATTACGAGAAGATTTACCTTTACCCCAATTCCCATGCAGGGTACTACCCAGGTGCTAAGTATTTGGCGATGAAGGTGATTTTTAGAAAGTCAGACGGCCGTTTACTCGGCGCACAGGCAGTTGGACAAGACGGTGTGGATAAGCGCATAGATGCTTTCGCGATGGCGATCCAGCTAGGCGCAACTGTCTACGACCTGGAAGAGACCGAGCTGTGTTACGCGCCCCAGTTTGGCAGCGCCAAATCACCGGTCAACTTTGCCGGCATGGTTGCCGCCGATGTCTTGCGCGGCGATATGCCCTTAACCCACTGGCAGGCTGAAACGTCTGCCCTGCTCCTTGACGTACGTCACCCGGCAGAGTTGGCCATTGAGCATGTGTCCGGCGCGGTAAACATTCCACTGAATGAACTGCGCACACGTCTCGATGAGTTGCCCCGCGACCAGGAGATTCACATCATCTGCCGCTCGGGGCAGCGTGCCTACTATGCCACGCGCATTCTATTGCAAAACGGGTTCGATGCACGCACGCTTGCTGGTGGTATGCTATCGCATACAATCCTTGCGGCGGATGCGAACAAATCATAACAACGGCTTAGGACACACATATGCTTCCACTTGAAAAATCATGGTACAGAAAGCTGCTTGTACTTGCACTGCTACTTGGTGCGATCGGTGGCGTGTTGGCGCTCATTTTTATGGGCATAACTGGTACCGGCATCGGCTTTTTCTTTGGTAACACAGGCACTGATTGGTGGAGCGGCCATTGGTGGTGGATCCCATTGACAGCCCTGGGCGGATTTATCGTATCCTGGCTGCGAAAAACCTGGCAGGTTGCTGAGAACGTTCCTAGTCCCATCACACTCACCCATAATGCATGGGTTGAGCCAGCTGATGTCATTCCCTGGTTGATCATCACAACCATTTCACTCATCACCGGCGCGAGTCTAGGCCCATTTTTTGGCCTTGCCGTTATGGGGGGTGGTTTCGGCTCCTGGCTAGGGGCGCGGTTGGGAAAAGGGGATGAAGACGCAAAACGCGGGTTCACATTAACTGGTATGGCGGGTAATATGGGCGCGGCCTTCACCACGCCGCTTTTCGCCACGATTTTAACTTCCGAACTTTCACCAACGCCGAAACAAAACTATGTCATTGCGTTTATTCCCGAACTATTCGCCGCAACAATTGGGTATCTGATTTACTTTGGGGTGACAGGGAGTTCGATTCTATACTCTTATGCGCTGCCAGACTATGAGTTTCATTTCTTCCATTTGCTGCTAGGCGTCTTGCTCGGTGTCCTGGCTGCGTTCGTGCTGATCCTCTTTGCCCTTATTAAAAAGCTAGTCTTTGCCACATTCGCATTGATTCCTAACACGCTTGTGTCTGGCGCAATTGGGGGCGCACTCGTAGGGTTAATTGCCTTTGCACTGCCGCTAACGGCAAATTCCGGCAACAGTCAACTGGCGACTGAACTTCAGATTTCAGCCACACTTGGCACTGCCTTCTTGGCTGCTGTCCTGCTGGCTAAGATGTTTGCCGTTGCGCTTAGTCAATCAAGTGGATTTTTAGGCGGCGTCGTTTTCCCGCTTATTTTCATTGGCGGTACGGCGGGCGTCCTGGTGAATAATATCTTTCCTACTATTCCCATTGCCCTTAGTGTGGGCGCCTTGCTCGCCGCAGTGCCGGGGGCGCTCTTGACTGCACCTGTTTCGCTCATATTGATCGCGGTCGGTACGATTGGCATTGCGCCGGGGGCATTGGTTCCCATCTGTATTGCCGTTGTGACTTCGTATTTGTCGCTGGCGATCGTACGTTATTATGTTGTGGGAGAGGACAAACTCAAAGTACAGCAGGCTGACTGATTACTGACAAGTTGTTCGTACATCCCCAGCTTCTGGCCAAGTTGTAGCCCACTATCATCTCTGCTAAAATGTATAGACCAAGTGTAATTTATATATGCTCAACATATTTCATGGTATGGTGATTAATTGTGCCGTGCCAACAAAGGAATCATGATCAGCAGCATTGGCAGCCATGTTTTACTGCAAACAAAATTCCACCGACCGCGCGTAACGGCCGACCTGATTCACCGCCCCCGTCTGAAAGTAATACTCAACAACGGCCTGGATCATCCCTTCATTCTGGTTACGGCATCGGCCGGATTCGGTAAAAGCACCTTGGTGAGTGCCTGGCTGGAAACCATCGACTTCCCCCACGTCTGGTTATCGGTGAACGAGGCCGATAATGATCTCGGGGTCTTTTTGGCCTATTTCCTGGGTGCCATTCACACACTTTTCCCCGACTCACTGCCAGAGACACGTACCTTTCTCACCAGCATCAGCTTGCCAGATGTCTCCGTTATCGCGCACAGCCTTATTAATGAACTGGATGAACTCGACCAAGACTTCATTCTAGTACTAGATGATTATCACCTCATTCGTGAACAATCGATTCACGAATTATTGGATCTATTGTTGCAGTACCCGCCACATGGCTTGCACCTCGTAATCGCCACCCGGCAGGATCCCGTATTATCTCTCGGTGCACTTCGTGCCCGCCATCAGGTTGCCGAGATTCGCGGCCAGGATTTGCGTTTTTCCAGGGCTGAGATCGCCGAATTTGTGGAACGAACGACTGGGCTGTCTCTGACCGATGATGCGTTGGATGTGTTGGCAGACAAAACAGAGGGATGGGCCACCGGTTTGCGCCTGGCCACGTTAACGCTCCGCTACGGTGACGATGTGGACAGTAAAATCACCCGGTTACATACCGAAAACCGTTACGTGACCGATTATTTGATGAGCGAGGTTTTATCCCACGTATCACCCAGTATGCGGAACTTCCTGCTCAAGACCTCTATTCTCGATCAGGTGTGCGCGCCGCTGGGTGAGGCATTACTTGGTGCAGATGATCCCGAGTGTGAGCCACAAGCATATTTGGCCTGGTTGGAGCAGACCAACGTGTTCACGATAGCCCTGGATTCGCATGGCGAGTGGTATCGTTACCATCATCTTTTCCAGGAACTTTTGCAGGAACAGTTAATAAGCCAGGCCAGCGCCGATGAAATCGACACGCTGCATTCCCGGGCCAGCGCCTGGTACAGCAGCCAGGGTTCGCTGGAAGAGGCATTGCACCACGCCCTGCTAGGACATGATGTGGAAACGGCCGTTTCCCTCATAGCAGAACAACGCCACGCCCTGATGAATGCTGAAAAGTGGCAGATGCATGAACGTATTCTCCGCATGTTCCCAACAGAGATACTTCCTGAATACGCTGATTTGATCCTCATGGCAGCCTGGATGGCTCGCTTGGGGCGGTTCGACTGGGCGCATTCTCTGGGATTGGTCGATAAAGCCGAAGCCCTTCTTGAGGAGATGCCAGATCAGCCAGACCGTGTCACTCATTTGAGAAGCGAGATTAATGCCCTGCGTGTCACCGTGGCTTCTGAATCAGCCAGTGATCCTGAAACTGTCATTATGCTTGCCAACCAGGTGCTTTCAACGATGCCCCATGAATGGTACTACGTGCGCTCCGCAACCTGGTTGTATTTGGCAATTGCCTACCAAATAACTGGTCGGATCGATTTGGCTTATGCTGCACTAGCCGAAGGTCAGCCAGAGGATGTTACTCATGATGGCGAGGTACACGCACGTATAGCCGGTTCGCGCTGTTTTGTCGAATGGATAGCGAATGATTTATCGGCAATACCACAGGGTGCGGCCTTTCTCCTGTCGGTGGGCGAGACACACCAGCGTCTGGAATCACAGGGATGGGCGCACTATTTCCTCAGCAGCGTCGCCTACGAGCATAACGATCTGACGCTTGCCAAGGCACATGCCAAAGCGCTGGAAGATATTCGCTACGTTTGCACACCAACGGCTTATTTAGAGAGTGCTTTCATCTACGCCCTGGTTTATCAGGCAAGTAACCAACCTGAGCTAGCCCAACAGAAGCTCGATATGGCTTTTGATTTCCTCAAAGAAACCAAAAGCGAGGGGCTTGTCCCGCTTGCGCAAGCATTCCAGACAGAGCTTGCCATGATGCAAGGCGATTTCAGCGCAGCCAGGCATTGGGCGACGGCGATTGGACCTTTTCTGCCGCTCACGTTGATGCCTTACTTCCACGTCCCCCAACTAACCCTGCCCAAAATCCTGCTGGCACAAAACACACCAGACAGCCTGGAGCAAGCCGCCGAGGTATTGACTCAACTGCACACATTCGTCACGGCCACGCATAATATCCGCGTCACCATTCAAGTGCTGGCACTGCAAGCTATGCTTAACGATGCACAAGGAGACGAGCAGGCCGCGCTTGCCTTGTTACAACAAGCCATAACCCTGGCCGAACCCGGCGGCTGCATTCGCCTCTTCGACGACTTAGGCCCACGATTAGCGCATCTGCTCAAACAATTGTTCCAGGCAGGCATTTCCCCGAATTATACCGGTCAGATCCTGCAAGCGTTTGGCGAATCTGCCTCAGCTGTGTCCAGCTCAAAAGCAGTTGCCAGGAATTCAGACCAACACGGAATTGATCGAACCACTGACCAATCGCGAGCAGGAAATACTGATTCTCCTTGGACAGCGCCTGACCAATAAAGAGATTGCCCAGGCATTGTTTATCTCTCATCTCACAGTCAAACGTCATACCTCCACGATTTACCAAAAACTTCAGGTTAACGGACGGCGAGAGGCCGTTGATAAAGCCATACGCCTTGGCTTATTGTAAAGCCGCCCCTTTTACTACTCCCTCATCACCTCTTATATAGTTCCAACTTACACCCTTTGGAAGCATCTGCCGCTCTCAAGATTATGCTACGCTTAAACGGTGGTCAAGATAAGCATCAGTGGGAGAAACGCAAGATGAACCAGAGGGACACACCATTTCTTTTCGATCAACCTGGTCGTTATCGAATTTTTGTTCAGGGTCAATTAAGTACAAGTTGGTCTAGTCGGTTGAGCGATATGGAGATAACCGTTCAAGATTCAGAAGGTCAGCAGCCGGTCACCATATTGACAGGCGAAGTGAGAGATCAGGCTGCGTTGATGGGTGTGTTGAATGCGCTGTATAATATGCGCTGTGCTGTGCTCAAGGTTGAACAACTTGACACCACTTTATCTTCTGTCACCCCCACAACTACGAAACGAGACAATCTGAATAGATCGTAACCCATCCAGACGGCCGGGTCTGGTTTCCACAAACCTGCCATCACTTCCGGTTTGGTGATGAGCAATCGAAAAATGGAGAAATACAAATGGCAACAGAAAAAGTAAGCACCACAGTACCGTTGAACTGGAAAGAGGTGTGGTTCACCAACTGCCCCATGGTATCGGCCAACAATGTTGACCAGGAACTGGGCTGGTGCCGCGAGGAGTTCAAGAAGATCGGCGTGGAGTACGCCTACTTCCGCCACGCGCCCGAGAACAACTGGTACCCGCACTATGTCCACAACCTTGATAACCTCATCCGCTTCGGCGGTCTGTATCCGCCGATCCACGTCCACGCCGACATCCGCCGCACCGTGCTGCTGGGGGCGACGTGGGTCTACGAGGGTGGCGTTATGCAGGTGCGCGCCCGCGATAAAATCTTCCGCGTGAAGGATCTCAAGGGTAAGAAGATTGGCATCACCAAGAGCCTGAACACCATCAAAAACGACTGGTGGCGCATTCAGGAACATATGGGCATCGAGAATATCCTAATGCTGAACGACATGACCATGGATGACATCGAGCTGGTCGAGTTCCCCTACCCGGATGACTGGTACGACAAGCCCGAGATGCTTGTGCCGCCGATGAACAACCCCTCGGAACTGTGGATGCGCCGCGACCACAAGCACGACTATGCCTTCCGACCATTGGAGAAGGCACTGCTGAACGGGACCGTCGATGCCATCTACAACCAGATGGGACAATTAGGACAGCTCTCGGAGGCCACGGGCAAAATCAAGGCCATCTTCGACCTGTCCAAGCTCCCGGACTGGACGATTCAGGTGGCCAACACCCCCGCTGTCATCACCTGCACCGATGTGATGGCCAAGGAGCACCCCGAGCTCGTCATCGCCTACATGAAGGCCATGGTCAAGGTCGGCATGTGGGCGAACCGGAACAAGCACGCTGCCGCAGAAATCCTCAACCGGCAGACGTTCTACCTTGACGCCGAGCACACCTACCAGGGCATCAAGCACGTCGACATGGTGCCAAGCCTGAGCGCTCAGAACTTGGAATGCGTCAAGATCGGCAAAGACTTCATGCTTAGCCACGGCTACATCAAGAACGACTTCGATGTGGACGAGTGGGCTGCGCCGGAATTCCTGGAGCAGGCAGCAACTGAAGTGCTCAAGGAAGAATGGCGAACGCCGCAGCTGGAGCAAGCTTCCTGCAGGCGGCGGGCTCGAGACAGAAGGCGTGCGGCTCGGGTAGCCGCTGAAGTTGAGTTAAAGACGGGTGTCAAACGCCAGATATTAGTCGTTTGACACCCGAAAAAACTTAACGAAGGAGATGAAATTGGAAACAACCTACAAATTAGACACAATGATCAAAGTGGATGAGAGTTTATGCATTACCTGCGGTGCTTGCATCCGAGCCTGTCCGGGTGGTTTGATCACCAAAGAGGATTTCCCCGTTCCAATCGAAAACGGATGGGATCGCTGTATCGACTGCGGTCACTGCGTTCCATCTGTCCGACTGGAGCCATGCACCAGCGCTCGATGGGACCTGAGGATTGTGAGGAGATCGATATTCATCTGATCCCCCAATGGGATCGGGTCAGGCAGTTTCTGATTTCGCGGCGTTCCATTCGTGGTTACATCAAGAAGGCTATCGAACAGGAAAAGGTCGAGCAGCTGTTGGATGTGGCCCGCTTTGCGCCGAACGGGGCGAACCGCCAGGTGATTCATTGGGTCGTGGTCAACGATCCGGAAAAGGTTCACCGGATAGCCGAGATGACCATCGAGTGGATGAAGGCTGTCAAGGAAAATAATCCAGCACTGTATGAGGAAGCCAATCTGGAATTATTTGTTGCGCCGTGGGAGCTAGGCGAGGATCGTATTTCGCGGGGAGCGCCGTGTATCATCATGGCCTGCGCCCCCAAAGATGAGCGTACCGCCCCGCCGGCAGCCATGATCGCCATTCACCAAATTCAACTGGCCGCGACAGGACTCCACTTGGGAACTACTTTTAGTGGCAGCATCAACACCGCAGCTCAGGGCTACCCGCCTCTGGTGGAGATGCTTGGGCAACCCGAAGGGTATATTCCACATGCCACGTGTTTGATTGGCCGTCCGGCTGAAAGATATCATCGTATTCCAGTGCGAAAGCCCGTGAATGTGACGTGGATCTGAGAACCAGCCATCTCAAACAGATAACAAACAAATCGGGGAATAACATGACAGACAATGCCAACACGAAGATGAGGAAAATTGGTTACCGCCCACCCGAAGATGTTGCGGAGCCTGACGAACTCGTGCTTGTTGAGTACGTCTCTGGCGGGCGCATCGCCATCATTACCCTCAACCGGCCGCATGCCGACAACGCGATCACAACGGAACTGTCGGTTCAACTGATCGAGGTACTTGAGACCATCGCGGCCCGTCCTTCCGTGCGCGTCGCCATCCTGACTGGCGCTGGTGACAGAGCCTTCTCCGTTGGCGGCGACCTGTATCAGCGTAAGAATATGACGCAGGAGCAATGGCTGCGTCAGCGCCAGTTCTTCGACCGCGTTCTCTACAATTTGCGCCAATTACGCCGACCGATCTTCACTGCCGTCCACGGGATGGCTTATGGCGGCGGCTGTGAGATGTCCATGAGCACAGACTTCATCATCGCGTCCGACGAGGCTCGCTTCGGCCAGCCCGAAGCGATGGTCGGCTTGAGTGCGGGCGGCGGCTCACCCGTCTTCTTGCCGCGTTTGCTCCCACCGGGGAAGGCAATGCAGATGCTGATGACCGGGGAACCGATCACCGCCCAGGAAGCGTACCGGCTTGGCATGGTCAATGAAGTTTACCCCAAGACTGAACTCATGAATGCGGCGCTGAGTATTGCGGAGAAGATCGCGGACAATTCGCCAACGGCCGTTCAGTCGGTGAAACGCGCTGTTCAGAATGGGCAAGGTGAGCCAGTAGAGCAGGCAGTTGCCATCATGATGGATGAGCATTGGCGCTCAGTCGTCCACCCTGACCGCCTTGAGGGCATCCTGGCCTTCACCGAAGGCCGCGATCCTGTGTTTCCAGACCCTGACTTCTAATCTCGTTATTGAAAGCAATCAAAAGGAGAAAATTAAATGAGCACTGTTGAAATATCCACCCCATATGCAACCCACCAGATGCCTGATAGGAAGCAAACCGAGCCTGGGTCTTTATGTGACTGCCCACGAAGCATACCAAATGTGGCAGGCCAATCAAGAGCGTATCAAGCTTCTTGATGTGCGCACATTCGAAGAGTATGTGCTAATTGGCCATGCCGAAATGGCTATGAACATTCCCCTTGCCTTCCCCACCTACAAATGGGATGCTGGCAGGGGCAATTATTCTGTGGTGATGAATGCCGATTTCATCGCCCATGTACAAGAGCGTTTCACTCCCGATGACACAATTCTGATATGTGCCGGTCTGGTGATCGCAGTGCCAGGGCGATCAATGCGCTGGCCAAGGCGGGTTTTACGAAGGTATATAACATCATTGATGGTTTTGAAGGGGACAAAGTGGAAGACCCCGAAAGCGTCTATCTATGGCAAGCGGATGAGGAACGGCTGGAAGAACTCTGCTCCCTGGACTTACGATCTCAATCCGGAATTGGTCTGGATTCCCAGTGAGGAAGAGCTGGAAATACTCAGCAAACCCTGGATATCTGATCTCGCACCGGAACTATCTTGGTAATTGCGCAATGCCAGGGAGACTCGCAGGCTCAGCTTAAGTAGAGGAGAATTTTCGATGGAAACTTCCTGGCTCAAACGTACTGCTTCCAATCTTGTCCTGGCTGCCCGCGTACGATCGCAGTTGGCTGACCGCAGACGCTATCGCCGGGCTGACAGTCTGGGGGTTGATTGTGCCCCAATCGATGGCCTTTGCTGGCGTTGCTGGCCTGCCGCCCCAGTTTGGTCTCTACACCCTTGTGGTTTCACTGCTCTTGTACGCCGTGTTGGGAACCTCGCGGCAGCTCATTGTGCAGTCAACATCGGCCACGGCCGCCCTCATCGCTTCGTCGGTAACGGCCGTGCTTGTTACGGCTGGAATCGCCACCAGCGGGGCGGATATCGATCCCGTTGTTTACCAACAGTATGCCCTGGCCTTTACGCTGGTTGTCGGTGTGGTATTTCTGATCGCCGCTCTGGCACGTCTTGGTTGGATCACGCAGTTTCTCTCCAAACCGGTGTTGGATGGGTTTGTGACTGGCCTGGCCATATTTGTCATGGTCGGGCAGCTCTACAAGCTGTTTGGTGTGCCGAAACCTTCAGGCAATACGGTGCAGAAGTTTTTTGAAACGCTGCGTGAGCTGCCTGAGGCCAATTGGGTGACCTTCGCGGTAGGGGCGGGCGCCTTGGCTGTCTTGATCCTGCTGCCGCGCTGGAACAAAAAGATACCAGCGGGACTGATTGTGCTGTTCGGCTCGATTGTCCTGAGCGCGGCTCTCAACCTGAACGCCAACTACGGCGTCGATGTCGTCGGTGTACTGCCCCAAGGGCTGCCATCCTTTGGCGTGCCGGCGGTCTCCTGGGAGGTGCTGCCCCTCATGATTGCGCCAGCCATCGGCGTCTTGCTTGTCTCTTTCAGCCAGTCGCTGGGCGTTGCTCAGAATTACGCTGATATGCACGATTATGAAATTGATGCGAACCAGGAGCTGAATTCCTTTGCCCTCGTCAATCTCGGAACCGGCTTGTTTGGCGGGCAAATTGCAGGTGGCAGTATGGCGCCTTCGGCCGTGAACGACAACGCTGGCGGGCGATCTCAGGTTGTCAGTCTCGTCGCCTGGGCTGCTGTGATCCTGACGCTCTTGTTTCTTACCCCGCTCTTCACAAACCTGCCCGAGACGATCCTGGCGGCGCTGATTATCAACGCCCTGTGGCACACTGTCGCGGCACGCAAGCTGCACACCGCCCGCCTGGAGTCGCGCCCGGAATTCGTATTGGGTCTGCTGACATTTGCCGGCGTGATCTTTATCGGTGTGCTGCAAGGCGTGCTTATCGG
Source organism: uncultured Chloroflexia bacterium (assembly GCA_963701435.1). GTDB lineage: Bacteria > Chloroflexota > Anaerolineae > Promineifilales > Promineifilaceae > JAACFF01. The sequence continues at coordinate 200,673 of CAVPAL010000022.1, forward strand.
GGTGCTGTTTTCGCTGCTGCTTCTCATCTATCGCTCCAGTCTTCCCCATTTAGCACAGTTGGGGCAAGTACCAGATGATCCTGATACCTACTCAGACATCACCCGCCATCCGGAGAACGTGCTTGTGCCGGGCCTCGTTATCTTGCGGCTGAACTCACCGATCTACTACGGCAATGCTTTGACGGTCCGCGACAAAATGGTGGAGATGATGAAAGCGTCGGACCAACCGGTAACGGCCGTTCTCTTAGATGCCACGGTGCAGTATGCCCTGGACATCACCAGTTCCAACATGCTAAAGAGCCTCGTCAAGCGGCTGCATAATCAAGGCATCGCCACCTATTTTGCTGAGGTGCAAGACCCTGTGTTGGCATTTAGCGAAAAGACGGGTTTGCTCGATGTCGTTGGCGCAGAATATCTGTTTTCAACTGTAAATGAGGCTGTGGCCCATATTGAAAATAAGCAAACTTAAATTGGAGATTTTTTTATGACACGACTCGTAGCAGGCACACGTTATCTCATTATTATTCCCATCATTGGCCTGGGGCTGGCCGCGGCAGCATTCTTTGTGTTTGGTGGCTTTTTGCTGATCCAACTGATCATTCAGAGTGCGCTGGCCTTTTTAGGCGTCATCCCCGTAGATGCCCATAGCGCTGAGGCGATACCGCTGGAGATTGAAATTTTGGAATCGGTGCATCAGTTTTTAATCGGGACGGTGCTGTATATAACGGCCGTTGGTTTCTACCAACTGTTCATCAAGGAAGTGAAGCTGCCTGAGTGGCTGAGCATTAACAGCACCGAGGAATTAGAGACCAATCTGGTGGGCGTCATCGTTGTGGTGCTGGCGATTAACTTTTTAGGCTTTGTTTTCACCGGCGATGCACAGGCTCTTTTGCAATATGGAGCAGGCATTGCCTTACCCATCGCTGCGTTGGGTTTGTTTGTTGGACTGCGTACCTGGGCAACCAATGTCACCAAAAAATCGAACAAGGCAAACGAGAAGTCTGAAGAACCGTAACGACGCCCTATCTACATCTCAAAATACAACCTATAGGTGCATCCGGTCCGCTCCTGATTCCATTATATTTAGTAGACAGTAGGTACGCGCGAGTTAATTTCGCCCATTTACTGACAGGATGATCAATATCGTTGCCTCACCAAGCTAACAATCGATCACCATATTTTGATAAGGTTTTAAAATTTTTAGTTTTTAGTGAGTTGTCTGGCGAGATCGTTTCTTATATTGAAGAACAAGCCGTAGAAAAAGCAGGACAGGCTTTAATTGCTGCCGAACTTATCGATGAAGCGGCCGCGGAAGAAGCCTTAAAGCTATTCTGGCAGCAGAAGAAATTGAAGACGAATTAGACTGCGGAAATCATCCAGTAATTGCTGATGATAGTCCACATAGGGGGTCAACTTCTTGTAATGTCGCCCATCGTGAATCCAGCAGAGAGCCTGTTCTGCGGCTAACCATTTGAACTGTGGCGCGTCATCGCTCATTATCACACTGAGTACGGGCATTGTGGTTTGGGCATGATAGGCGGTTAACGCTGCCGCTTCCAGCACACGTGCTTTTTGCTGTTTGTTTAAGCGGCTTAAATCACTTACTAGCCGTTCCTCAACCTGTTCATAGGTCAACCACTCATGCTGCGGCCATTTTTCAATGAGCAGACGTGCCCATTGGGGTACTTCAAAGGCCGCTAACCATTGTTTAGTCTGGCTATTGAGCAGAAATTGCGCCTGGGACAGATTTTGCAGCACTTCAATAACGGTCAAGCGGTCTTTGCTTGGACGGGTGAAGTAGGCTGTATACAGGGGATTGCTCAAGATATGACAATATTGATTTTCCCCATCTACCCGTGTGCCGGTATCATCAATATGCTGCCAACGGCTGCTGTTTAGCCCCGCCTCGTAAATTTCATCTTTTTCCGCGTGCCATTGCTCATTCTTCTTGGTCAAGATATTGGAGATTTGCCCAGCCGAGATGATTATCCCCATATGTGACAATAGCTCAATCACTTTGGGTTCGCTCATGTTGGCCGCGTAGTACAGGGTGATGACCAATGTCCGTACATGTGGCCCAAATTCCCCTTCATAGCCGGCTGGTAAAGCGGCTAACCAAGTTTTCTTTGCCGATGGTGAGTAGTATTTCTCTTTTAGAAAACGGATGTTATCTGTTTCGAATTTCAGCTCTTGCACGACAACTGGCTCGTATCCTTTGAACTCCGCGTCGCCTGGCAGTTCGCTTTTGTCTACCGGGAGCACTTGCTCCCGGTCTACCTTGACCTTAGCGACTTTACTCCCTTTTTGCCATTTCTTCGCTTGCCGCCGTTCTTTTTCTGAGGAATGGTCGTTTCCTTGCCCCTTTTTCTTGACATTAATACCTAATAAAAAAGGAAGGTAAACATGCCAATCGGTAGACGAGATGAACGACAAGAAAGACGCGAGGATCGCGGCCCAGATCGCGGCGGCAGCGGTAAAAATCAATATCAGATGCGTGAAAAGATGGTGTCCATCGGCGATGATTTTTGGATTGAAAATTCACAGGGACAAAAAGTGTTCAAAGTTGATGGCAAGGCGCTGCGTATTCGCAATACCTTGAACTTTGATGATGCCCACGGCAACACGCTCTATCAAATCCAGGAACGGAAACTGCGCGTCAAAGATAGCATGGAAGTTGAAGATGCGAATGGCAAACAGCGTGGCCATGGTCAAAAAGGCAATTATTTCCCCTGTCCGCGATCGGTTTACAGTTAGCATCAAAGGCGGCCCCGATCTGGATGTCAAAGGCAATATTCTGGATCATGAATACACCATTGGTGAAGGACGCGACAAAGTTGCTGAAGTTTCCAAGAAATGGTTTCGTGTGCGTGACAGTTACGGCGTCGAAGTCGAGCCAGGTCAAGATGACTTGCTGATTTTGGCTGTAGCGGTTTGTATTGACCAGATGGCTCACGATTAAAACTTTAGCGGATCGCCGTATGTGGGCGATTTGGTAGAGGCCTGTTATAGTTCAATAAGAGGGAATAAATGATGAAATCCAAATATCTTGTAATCCTTTTAGCGGTCGTTTTCATGGCTCTGTTGTTTGCGGTGGGTTGTTCTTCAACAGCCGAACCAACACCAGCGCCAGCTACGACGATTGAAGACGTGATCTGGCAATGGGCATCGGTCACCAATCGCTCTACCAATGAGACGACGACCGTGCCAAACCCGGAAAATTACACCATCACCTTCAACAGCGATGGCACGTTGACGGGCAAGGCGGATTGCAACTCCTTCAGCGGTACCTATTCAACGGAAGGCGGCTTTTTCATCACGCTTGGCCCTACCACCATGGCCGCGTGTGGTGAGGATTCGCTGGACCAACAGTACCTGCAATTGTTGGGTGAGGTTGTGGCCGGTGGGCTGGACGGTGCGGGCGGTTTTGCTCTGGAAACGGCCGGCGGCGAAAAGCGCATGGCGTTTCAAAATGGCGGCGCTGTGCAGTAGAACATAAAATGTGAAGCGTGATGCGTGTGATTTTTCACGTATCACGCTTCATATATTCAGAACGAATCTGTCGAAAGGGAGTGAAAACCATGACAGACATAAAAGCTGCTCTTAAACGCAGGAGGCTCAAAACACCGCGTGCTGCGGCTGTTGCCGGTATTCTCTTCGCCCTGCTTTACGGTGGCAGTATGCTGCTCATTCGTCTTTCAATTCCGGCTGACCTGGGGACTGACAATGCCGTCTGGCTGCAAACCAATTCAAGCAGGATTGTTTTGGCGCTAAACCTGGTGCCTTATGCGGGTATCGCTTTTTTGTGGTTCATTGGTGTGCTGCGTGATCGGCTGGGCGATTATGAAGATCGTTTGTTTGCGACTGTGTTTTTGGGTAGTGGTTTGATGTTTTTGGCTATGACCTTTGTTGGCGCAGCTTTGGCAGGCGGATTGTTGAGCAGCTACGTGGCAGAGCCAGACGCTTTGGTAGAAAGTGGTGTATTTAGCTACGGCCGTTCTGTCATGCATCAGGTTGTCAATGTTTATGCTATTCGGATGGCCGGCGTGTTCATGATCTCCCTAAGCACCATTTGGCTCCGTACGGGTTTGATGCATCGCGGCTGGGCTTTCCTCACCTACGCGTTGGCGTTGGTGCTGCTGGTGAGCATCGGGTATTCCTTGTGGGTGACCTTGATTTTCCCCGGTTGGGTGTTGGTAATCAGCGTTACTTTTTTGATCCTGAATCTTCGCCATCAACCCGAGGAAGGGCTGGGAGAAGGAAACGCCGATGGCAATTTCAGGTTGATCATTGGAAATTTGACGCCGGGCTGTTGGCATGTTAAGATGTTGCCATGAATTATGGAATAGTTCAGGATACGGTTTATTATTATGGTGAGAATGTCCCGCGCTGTCGCGTAGGAGGATTTGCCTGCTTATAAACCTTATTGGACACAGCATGTAGAAACTTGGAGACGCGGCAAAGGCTGCGTCTTTTTTTGTCAGTAGGGAGAATATTTTCATGACAAATGTATTTGCAGAATTGAAGTGGCGTGGGCTTGTCTTTGACCATACAGAAGGGCTGGCTGATCTGTTAAATAATCAGAAAATCACCCTTTACAATGGGTTCGACCCAACGGCCGATTCTCTACATATTGGCCATCTGGTGCCGATGATGTTGCTGGCGCGTTTGCAGCGCTATGGGCACACGCCTATTGCCGTTGGCGGTGGCGGTACGGGTATGATTGGCGATCCCAGCGGCAAATCTGCGGAACGCAATTTACTGACGCTGGAGCAAGATTAATTACAACCTCTCTTGTGTACAGAAGCAGTTGGCTCACATTTTAGATTTTAACGTCAAAAGCAATCCGGCCGTAATTGTCAACAACTACAGTTGGCTGTCGGAGCTGTCGATGATGGAATTTTTACGTGATACCGGCAAACATTTTACAGTCAATTATATGTTGGCACAAGGATTCGGTTCGCTCCCGGTTGGAACGGGAGGGTGAAGGTATCTCCTACACAGAGTTCAGCTACATGCTGCTGCAATCTTATGACTTTTTACATCTGTTTGACACCTACAACTGCGTAATGCAGGCGGGCGGCAGTGACCAATGGGGTAATATCACAGCCGGAATTGAATTGATCCGCCGCGTGCGGGGCCGGAAGGCGCATGGATTGGCTTTTCCTTTGATTACTCGTGATGACGGCACAAAATTTGGCAAAACGGCCAATGGCCACAGTATTTGGCTTGATCCGCAGCAAACGTCGCCCTATCGCTTTTACCAGTTTTGGCTAAATACGAAAGATGCCGATGTTACCAATTATTTGAAGTACTTTACCTGGTTGGATCAGATGGAGATCGCCGAGTTTGCTCAAATGGTGGCCGAACGGCCGCAAATGCGTGAAGCACAGCGTAAGTTAGCAATGGAGATGACGGGGTTGGTGCATGGGACAACGGCCGTTACCAAAGCCGAGCAAGCTTCTAAAGTACTCTTCGGTGGTGATTTAGAGGGTCTGGACGCCGATGATATACTGGAGATTTTTAGCGACGTTCCTTCCAGCCAAATCACCGGGAAGACACTCTCCGGTGAGGCACCTCCCCGTTGTTGATTTACTTGTGAGCAGCGGACTTGAACGCTCAAAAGGGGCGGCGCGGCGAGCCATTGAGGGGGGTGGTATTTATCTTAATAATCATCGTGTCGGCGACGTGGCCCAGACGGTGACCATTAACCAAGCTATTGATGGGCAGTTCTTGATTTTGCGTAAAGGGCGGAAGAAGTATCATTTGGTGCGGTTGGTTAAATGAGGGCTACAACTGATTGGGGAAGAAACGGATAAGAGATATGATGGGTAAGAGTTGACGGCCGTATCCAACTGTCTAAAATTATATCCTTGTGATTAAGTGGGTGACTGATCGACGCCAGGTGTTTTTAGGCCTGTTTGCAATTCTGCTTTTGTGGTTGGCGGCTTGCTCCTCTGCCCCGGCAGCGCTAACTGTATCCGGCAATGAGCAGGTTGCGCTGGTTGAAGAAGTTGCTCAACCAACGGTCGAACCTCCCACAGCCACAATTAAAACGGCACCACCTTCTACACCCCGTCCGCCGAACACGGCCACACCGCCATCTACAGCGACATCATCGCCGACTGCATCTGCTACACCGGCAGATACACCGACCCTTACACCCTCACCCACACCCACAGCGCCACCGGATCGCACCTGCCCGGAGGAATCACCCCTCAAGCCTGAATACAACCGTTATTTTTTGTCGGTTAAGCGCTGGCCGGAACCGGATACGGCCGTTGCCGAACCCCACTTCTGGCTGTCCAAACCGTTACCCGGTGGTGGCCGGACATTGATCAATCAGCGCTTCCCTTATGGCTGGGATGAGAACGGCCGTTTACTGCTGCACAATGCCGTCGACATGGCTGAAGATTTAGGCACACCGGTTCTAGCGGCGGCTGACGGCACCGTTGTTGTCGCCCAATCAGACATCAATGCCCATTATGGCTGGCGCTGCAATTGGTATGGTCATCTGGTGGTTGTTGAACTGGACGAAAAGTGGCAAGACCAGCCCGTATACACACTCTATGGGCATATTCTCAACATTGAAGTGGAAGTTGGGCAGCGAGTTAAACGTGGCGATCAGTTGGCCGAAGTTGGCATTGGCGGCGCAGCGACTGCCCCCCATCTCCATTTTGAGGTGCGCATTGGCGAGAATGAATTTGGCGCGACGCGCAACCCGATGTTGTGGCTGAATCCGGGTGATACACGTGGTGTCATTGCCGGTCGATTGGTTGACCCGGAGGGACGCCGTGGCAGGGCGTGCCTCTGGCGCTGGTTGCCGAGAGTAAAAGTGGCGAAAACGCTTCAACCTGGAGCTATTTGGGTGATCCCGATCATTTGGCCAATCCCGATGAAGGCTGGGCGGAGAATTTTGTTTTTGCCGACGTCCGCCCCGGTAATTATACGCTAGTCACCGTTTTACAAGATGTTGAATACCAACTGCCGGTCACAGTAGAAGCCGGTGCTTTGACTTTTGTCGAGTTGACAACTGAACCGTTAAAAACACCCACCCCATCACCAACAACAGCCCAGGAAACGGCCGTTCCAGATGAGTAATTGCCATAAATTGGGTACTGGTTAACGTCGCGACTAATGGAACGAAGTGCCAAAAAAGGCGCTGGCATATTGTTTGACAACAATCACCGTCGTTGCCAGCAGGTCACAGCTTCCGGCACAATCTCGGCCGGCGGTTCACCGCGAACCATAGCAGCTAATTTTAATCCTTGCTGCCTGGCCTGGCGTACCAGCAAAACCGCAAAGGCCGGATTAGCAAACGTGGTCAGGGTCAGCATGATAAATATCTAGGTACGGCCACCTTGTGTTGCCGCAGCCAAAGCACCAATGCCAAACAACAGGATGACCGCCAACGGCCGTAACCATACAAGCTTTGGTATCTCTTTACCGGCCGTTACCCGTCGTGTAGACCATAATGCCCAGGCCAAGAGCGTAAAACCCGGCCCCAAAAGGACGAAAAGACTGTCAGCCGTCCACACAACATCCTGGCCGGTAGCAGCGATTTTCAATTTCCATCCGGCCTTGAAAACGCCACCGAACACAACAAGAATTGCACCCAATGCTGCCATGCGTCCACTGTCGGCATCAATGCGCGAGATCATCAACGACGATGTCGATGCGCTGGTGCAGGCCGGCACAAACCTGAGCATGGTTAGCCTGGCCGATGAAGCGGAACGTTGTTATTGGAACTCAATACGCACAATCAGCCGATATTTGTTGCCACCGATGTTAAAAACGGTCAGTCTGTTAACCTGGCACCGCTGAAGAGAAACCATGTCTTAATTCGGCGAGATTTTGCCAATGTACATGTTGCACTCGAATGTACCATGCTTGCAAAGGTCGTTCAGCAGAAGGGTGTTTTTCCCAGAATTCACGTAAACGACGCATCGCATTATATGCATCACTTTTATGTTAGCAAATTGCGAACGAATTTGCAGTGAGTAAATTCAGTCATTAACGATCTATGGTCACGACGACGGAAAATGATCGGATGCCTGGCTTTCAGGCACATCTCCCTCAAGGGCAGCTATCCGGGTTATCAGGAATCCAGTCAATACGATGTTCAGGATTGGCGGCATTGGCAGTATAACCTGGCCCTGCGCCTGCTTCTTCCCATGAATCAATAAATCCGGCGGCGAGCACCTTTTCTATTTGTAAGCCAGTCGCATTCATATCACCAACAAACACACCTGTCGCCATTCCTCCCAATAATCCAAAATCACAGCCAACTGCGCCATATGCACCGCTTCTAAATCGTCAGCACTATGCTGTGTGTGGGTGTTGAGGAACAGTAAGGGTTCTTGCTCATCAATGTTGATCTCGGCGCCAATGTAGCCGCGCCTGATCAGCGTGCCCAAAGTGGGCAGCAAGCCGGTATCGACCCGCTCAATGGGGTAACGGCTGAGTACGGCCAATCCCCACAACGGATCTTCAACAGTGCTAAAAAAGGCCATGTAAGGCATATCGAGACGGTTGCTTAGCCAGGCGGCCAGATCAACACTGCCGTCCAGCATCCAGCCCGGAGGATCTCCTGCAAACCGACAATATCGACCTCTGAGGCTTCGATGACAGCGGCAATTTCAGTGATGGTTTGTCGCCCGTCTGTGCCGAACCCGGTTCAATGTTGTAGGTCATCACACGCACGGGGAAATTGGGATCGGGCGCCTGCGGAGCCGGTTTGAGCCAATCGACTAAAAGCAGCAGCACCGGAATGAGCAACAAAGGCAAACCCAGGCGCAGTGCCGACGAGAATGATTGGGGGTTTATGGTAACGGCCGTTGTCTCCCCCAACCATATTGCCAGTAAGCCACATGCACCCACAACCAGCGCGGCGATGATCGGGATTTCTGCCTGACCGATGGGCAGTGGTAGTTCCAGCGCAATGTAATAAAGCAGCGCCACAATTACAAAAAGCAGTAAGCCTAGCACCAGGTAAAATGTTTGTGGAATCAGGCTTTGCAGCGGATCATCATTCCGGCCAACAGGGCCAACACCGTACCGCTGCTGATCATTGTCAGCAGGTAAAGCGGCACAAACCAGGCGGTTACATTGATGAGTAAAGCCGCGCCAACAACAAAGACGAGCACTCCCAGCAGGATAATCACTTTGTGGGGTGTGCGCATAAGTTGGGAAGCCTCTCGTAAAGCTATTAAATCGCCAACAAGAATTAGCAGCAGGGCTTGTGCCTGTGACCAGCCGCTAAACGTGGTTACCCAGCCCTGGTTGTTGAAAATTAACCATTGTAAAAACAACCATAAGCCAAAGCCGAGCAAAGGAATGCTGTTACGCCAGGAACGACCGCTGCCCATGTAATCTGTGGCCGTTTGCCATAAAACCAGCCCGAACGGCGCAATTGGGCCACAATGATTAAAGTCGCCACCCAGCCGCTAATCCAACTCAGATCCAGCGTGTTTGTTGCGCCCTTCAGCGCTGTATCGGCCATCAAACCCAAAAAAAGGCATAAACAAAATTGGTGCGCCCCAACCCTAACAGCATCGGCATAAGCCAGACAAAAAACATTGTGCCCAATATAGCTGCCCATAAGTCGATGTTCGGCCCCCGCGACAACTGCTCTACCAGACGGGCGATAAGCAGCCCTCCACCGGCAATCAGCAGGACAATGTGTGCGGGAAGCAGCTTCAACAACAATAAGACCACAAATCCCAACAGAAAAGGTCCCAGCGCATAGGGAATCAACCCCGTAACACTGACTTTCACCGTGTCACGTAAATACCAGCCGACGGTCGGAAATAATACCCGGATCAACTGTCCACCTAACATGATACTCAGTGTGGTTAATAGTAGTGCTGCTTGTTTTTTCATAATCTAAATCCGTTGTTTCAGCATTAGGCCCGCAGCAAATAGGCACGGGCGAGTTTTGGGTCGGCGGCAGTTTAACGCATCAAATTGTTGCGTGCCAGGCGTGACGCTGCGTCAGCGGCCGCCGGATCGCGGTAATTCCGGTCACTCTTAATGCCCTGGTGGACCGAATGCCATTGCCAGAGACAGACCAAACGGCCCGGCTCCGACAATAATCACTGGAAGAGGTGAATTTGCACTCATGGTTACTCCTCAAAAAGGGTGAAATGCCATGACATTGTAACAAAGGCACAGGCTATGACAAAGTGTAAATGAGTTTATAATTGAGTGGATAATGAATTATTTTAGCAAGACACATTTTTAGTCATATAATGAAAGAAAGCACTCCCACATATTGCTGATTTGCAGTCTTACTAGATGTGAAGGCTGCATATTTGACCACAATCGTGGGCCAATTGTCGCATTGTTCGATGCGGTGGTCGGTCTGCAAAAGACACCCTCCACCAGGCTTTTTGTTATTGAAACAAGCTAAAATGAACACTGAAGACGTCTCAAGGTGTAGGCCAGGATAGCATTGCCTCGCCGAACACTTCCTGAGTATAATTTTTATCACAAGTCTTCTTGAGTGTGACCTGTTTGAAGCGGTGATCACAAACATATGTGAACATTGCCGGGTTTTGTGAAATGTCGGTTTTCATTCCGCATTCCGCACTCCGGATTCCGCACTTACGAAGGGAGATTGAAATGTTAGAAGAATTCTTCTCATCAGGTGCATTAAACATCGTTTACGGCGCAATTTTGCTCGTGAGTTTTATCTTTGCCGTTATGAGTCTCATTGGTTCGACCTCGGCGATGCCGTGGACATAGATGTTGACGGTGACTTTGATGCCGAGGGCGGCGCCGATTTTCTGAGCATAGACTTTGCCCTGGCTATGTTTGGCGCT
>CAVPAL010000023.1:0-1046142 GCA_963701435.1 uncultured Chloroflexia bacterium
GAGGCTGTTCATATTCTCGACCGCCAATTTGCGCCACAGCGCTTGAAATTCTTGGCGGAAGGCGTAGCCGTCTGGGCCAGCGGCGGCCATTATAAGGCAGAAAACCTGAATGAACGGTCGGCGGCTCTGTTGCAGTTAGGTCAATATATCCCCCTGCAAACGCTGCTGGCAGATTTCTACCCCACGCAGCACGAAATTGGCTACCTTGAAGCTGCCGGTTTCGTCACCTACCTGATCGATCGATATGGCTGGTCAACATTTCGTGATTTTTACATTGAGACCAGTATTGACGATGCGCCCGTTGAAGCAGAAGCATTAGATTTGAATATGCGCGCCATTTATGGCAAGTCGTTGGCAGAAATGGAATCTGAGTGGCTGGGCTTTTTACAAACGCTTGAGCTACCGGAAACGGCCGTAACAGACCTCGCTACCAGCATACGTTACTACGACACCATGCGCCGCTACCAGCAAGCCTACGACCCGGCCGCCCACTTCTTAACCGCCTGGCTGCCCTCCCCGCGAGAAGTTCGCGAAGCCGGCAATCCAACCGATTATCTATATCATTCTCAGTTGGACACCCAAGTCACCCTGGAAGTCATACTCCAGGCAGCCGATGAAGCCCTGCGAGCAGGCAACTATCCACGCGCCATCGCTCATCTGGACAGCATTAACCGCATATTAGATACGAACACCTTCGTCGATCCATTGGCGACAAGCTACTTTGAAATCGTCCAAAAAGCAATGGGAATCGGTTACGAAGTACAAGATGTCTCTCTGAAAGCAGATTCTGCCCTTGTTCTTGTTAAAACAGCCAATAAACCCACCCTAAACCCCCTACAATTTAAACTAAAACCGCTGGGATGGGTGCTTACAAATTAAACACATTGCCGTGTTCCTTTTAAGTTTTTATGCTACAATGTCCGCATTATTAGCACGCAGAGGGATTATATATGATTGAAGTGGTAATTGATAGCATTCGTATAAGCTTGGTCTCCCAGCACCGCATTGTGCTCTTAAAAGAAATGGACGGCGACCGCCAACTGCCCATTTGGATTGGTCCATGTGAAGCCGACGCTATCACCATAGAATTACAAGACGTCAAAGTTGCGCGCCCGCTTACTGCCGATCTCCTAAATATTGTCGTTAACGAATTAGGCGGCAAAATCTCCCATGTACTCATCCGTGAGCTGAAAGAACAAGTATTTCACGCCAGCCTCTTTGTTGACATAAAGGGAGACCTGCGTGACATTGATTGCCGTCCATCAGACGCCATAGCTCTAGCCGTGCGCGCCAAAGTGCCCATTTTCATCAATGAACCCGTCCTGGATGAAGCCGGCGTCCAGCCGGAACCAGATATGGTTCAGGAAGTCCAAAATGAAGAAAGCGAAGGCGAAGTTGGCAATTTAGACGCCTTCAGTGATTTTCTAGACACGCTTGATTTTGATGATTTTGAGGGTGATTAGGTCATTGGCAGAAAGTAATCAAAAATAAAGGTCACGAAAATTCTGCCAATTCCTCGAGGAAACCACAGATTCCTAATTCGCCCTATTTTCAAGAATTTTCTACGGTTTACCTAAATAAACCTGAGAACGATAGCAGCAAAACCTACGCCTGATAAAACGTGAAACGTGAGACCTCCTTGCGCTTCACGTTTTACATTTTTATATAGCCATGAGTGATATTGAAAGATTACCTCCCCACAGCATTGAAGCGGAAGAAGCGGTTCTAGGTTCATTGTTGATTGATCCCGACGCAATTTTTGAAGTCGGTAGTTTTCTAAAACCGGATGCATTTTATCGTGTACAAAACCAATGGATTTATGAAGCCATTCTGGCGCTCAACGACCGCCGCGAACCAATCGATTTCATCACGCTCACTGAAGAGTTACGCCGGCAAAACCGCCTGGAAGAAGTCGGAGGTGAAGGCTATTTAATTGGTCTAATCAACATTGTGCCGACCTCGGTCAATGCGCGCAGCTATGGCAGGGTCGTTGAAGCTGCGTCTACGCGGCGTAAATTGATCGGCGCCGCCAGCACAATTGCCAATTTCGCCTATGATGAAGCCGAAGGCATTGAGGTTGTTATCGACCGATCTGAACAGGCGCTTTTTGGCGTCAGTGAACAGCGCACCACACGCGATTTGGTCCCTGTTAAACAGATCGCGCGGGATTATCTGGATCGTATTGAAGAACTGCGCGCCCGTGGTGATGACATTATCGGTGTGCCAACCGGGTTTAATGATCTGGATCGTTTATTAGGCGGGTTAAATAAGTCAGATTTGATCATCGTGGCTGCGCGTCCTGGAATGGGAAAAACCTCTTTACAAAACGGAATCGCGCTAACAGCCGCGCGCCGCTACGGTAAACGCATTGCTATATTCAACCTGGAAATGTCAGGTGAACAATTGGTGCAGCGTATGATTGCCGCCGAAACGCGAATTGACTCCCAGCGGCTGCGGCGTGGAAATTTGCACGATACAGAGTGGCCAATCTTTATGGAAGCGATTGGGCGGCTGTCAGAAACCCGTATTTTCATTGACGACACCCCGGCGCTCACAACCATGCAACTGCGTACCAAGTGTCGCCGATTGTATGCAGAGCATGGCCTCGACCTGATCATGATTGATTATTTGCAGCTTATGCAAGCTGAGTACACCACCAACAACCGCGTGCAGGAAATAAGCGAAATCTCCCGCGGTTTAAAAACTTTGGCGCGTGAGTTGGATGTTCCCGTCGTAGCCGCCGCTCAGCTAAGCCGGGCGGTTGAAAGCCGCCAGGACAAACGGCCGATGTTATCTGACTTGCGTGACAGCGGCAGCATCGAACAGGACGCCGACATCGTACTATTTATTTATCGAGATGATTATTACAACCCAGAAACGACAGAACGGCCGAATATCGCCGAAATCCACATTGCCAAACACCGTAATGGCCCCACCGCCACCGTCGATCTCTTCTGGCATGATAAACTGGCGACATTCCGCAACTTGCAGCGCCAGGAAATTGCGCTGTAATCGATTGACAAATCAACGTTAAACATTAACAATAAAGCGTAATGAAAGGGTTTTCCGGTTTTCCAGAAGGCAAACAACGCCTGACAAACATACCCAACTTATTTTTCAGTGACCTGCTGCCAATCATTGACAGCCTGGCCGAGCTGAAAGTAACCTTGTATGCTTTTTGGGCGTTGGCGCAAAAAGAAGGGAATGTGCGCTACCTGCGCCTGGCCGACTTTTTGAACGATCCGGAATTTATCAAAGGACTTGGTCCCACAACAACTATTGCAACCGATGCTTTGCTCGACGGCATCGAACGCGCCGTCGCCAGAGGTACTTTTTTGCATATCAACGTTGAGAGCGCCGACGGTAAATTGGACCTCTATTTTTTGAACACGGAAAAAGGGCGCGCGGCTGTTGATGGCATCACGCGCGGTGAGTGGCGGCCTTTACCCGACCAGGATCAGCCGCTTTCTCTACTGATTGAACGGCCGAATATTTTTGTCCTCTACGAGCAAAATATTGGCGCATTAACCCCGCTCATAGCCGATGAACTGCGCGACGCCGAACAAACCTACCCCATACGTTGGATCGAAGAAGCCATTAAAATTTCTGTTGAAAATAATGCCCGCGCCTGGCGTTATATCGTTAAAATTCTGGAACGCTGGCGTTTAGAAGGGAGAAAAGAGGATGGAATCCGTCGCCGAGATACTCAAAAACGTCAACCAGACATCCCTGACGAATTCAAAGACATTGTCAAACGCTGAACCAATGGAAGAAAAGGCCGGCATCGGCAAAAGTGACTGTCCCCTGTGCGAGGGCCTGGGATATATTATCCCGGATGTACCCCTGACGGACCCGAAATTCGGCCGCGCCGTTCCCTGCACCTGCCGCGAATCGGAGCAAGAATTGACCCGCCTAGACCGTCTGGCGCGTCTCAGCCAGATTGGCGCGCTCAAAGATTGCACCTTCGAAACCTTTTTACCCGAAGGCCACGGATTAACCGCTATGCGGCAGCGCAATCTGCGGACGGCCTTTGAACGCTCTCGTGACTACGCGAAGAATCCTGAGGGCTGGCTGGTTTTCAAAGGCGGCTATGGCTGTGGCAAAACGCATCTCGCTGCTGCTATCGCCAACTACCGGCTGGCGATGGGGCACTCGGTCTTATTCATCAATACGCCCGATTTGCTCGACCATTTGCGCTCAACCTACGCACCCAGCTCGGATATTGGCTATGATGAACGCTTTAACCGCGTGCGCAACGCTTCCATGCTAATCCTCGACGACCTGGGAACCCAGTCAAATACAGAGTGGGCGCAAGAAAAATTGTATCAAATCTTCAACCATCGCTACAATGCCCGCCTCCCAACTGTCATCACCACCAACCTGGAATTAGAATCCATTGAAATTCGTATTCAATCTCGTATGGTCGACCCCAGCCTGGTAGAAATCATCCATATTGCCGCGCCAGATTTCCGTCGTACCGGAGTAGATCAGGAACAATCTGATCTATCATCGCTCAATTTACACATTGACAAGACTTTTGAAACTTTTGATTTGCGCGATCGGGAGTTACCGCGGTCGCAGGCAGAGAATTTACGCCGCGCCTATGAAACGGCGCTGGAATTTGCCCAACAGCCGGAAAATTGGCTGGTCTTTAACAGCATGGCCTTTGGTAATGGCAAAACGCATCTGGCAGCCGCCATCGCCAATCATGTCCATGCACAGGGTGAACCGGTTTTATTTATTGTTGTGCCGGATTTACTCGATCATTTGCGGGCTACTTTTAATCCCAGCAGTGGGGCCAGATTGGATAAACGCTTTGATGAGGTAAAAACGGCGCCCTTGTTGGTTCTGGATGATTTGGGCACAGAAAGTGCAACGGCCTGGGCGCGAGAGAAGTTGTATCAGTTCTTCAACTACCGATACAATGCGCGCCTGCCCACTATCATTACCACGGCGACGCCCATTGATGAGTTGGACCCACGCCTGGCGACGCGGATGTTAGACGGCAGCCGCTGCACCTTTTTCTTGATTGAAGCGCCCAGCTATCGCGGTGGAATCAGGCCGGCAAAAAGAGCCAGGCGCAGAGGTAAGTAATCGTTTTTATTACACAGGGCACAGGATACGGCCGCATCCACCACAATACACCATTTCTCCTCTGTCCGCCCGTTTAGCCTTATTGGCTGACACCGTAATATGGCAACCCTGGCAGCGATTTAGTTTCAATGCCGCCACCGCCAAGCCCCCTTTCTGCTTCAGCATGCGTTCATACTCAGCCAGCGTCGCTGGATCGATTTGAGCCGTTTGTTTTTGACGGTTGAGGAGCAAATCACGCAGCCGCGTCGCCAGCTCACCTTGTTCATCCAATAAACCGGCCTGATTTTTTTTCCAGCCGGCCTGGACAGTGTTCAAATTTTCATCGGCGCCGGATTTCTCTTGCTGTGCATCTTCAATCAGGATCAGCGCCTCTATGGCTTCCTCTTCCAGCACACTGCGGCGTCTTCCCAACGCTTCGAATTCATGCTGTAAATCGGCAAGTTCCTTGGGGTTTTTCACTTTACCTGAATACAAGCGCTGCTCTGTCACTTTGGCCTTGTTATTGAGACCGCTCAGTTCCAGGTTCAGGTCACGCTGGCGCGCCTGCCATTTGTCCAATTTAGCGTTGGCCGCGGCTGCACGCTGGCGCGCCGCGCTCAGCTCCGCCGTTTCTTTCTGTGAGGCTAATACCTCCGACAGACGCTTTTTTTTGACCAATATTTCGGAATCAACTTTTTGTAAACGATAAAGTAATTGCACCTGACTCATGCGTATATCCTTATGCCTGTTTAGACTATAGGCTCGTTCGGAAATAAGTTTGTAGTAATGACTTCAGTCATCTGCGACCTCCAGGTCGCCCACAGCTAAAGCGGTTACTACGAACCAAATGTCAACAGTTAATAACGAACAAACCTTAAGGGCCGGTTGCTTGACCCTGCCGGGTTGTGGCGTGGTTACCAAACTAAAGATAACCAACATGCTGGCTCCCAATTGAAATTGTAACACAAAGGCTTCAATGGCCGGTAACTTCGTAATGGCAGGGTTGCGCGGCGTTCTTGTTGACGCACAGCGGGCACGCTCAGAAGACACAGCCCTGAGCTTCACCAGACATCAACAAAAGGTGCGTACACGCTCATAGGCAAATGGGCCAACTGTAACGCCAAAAAATGATCGTTCGCAAGCAAAATTCATCCTTCCAGCTTATTCGGGTATAATCCCGCCCGGTATGTTCGATAAAATGTTTGATTTAGGGGAAAAATCCTATACACAAGAAGACGCCGCCTGGGATGCATTTGTGGCGGCGCACCCAAACGGCAGTATTTTGCAATCGACTAATTGGGCGCGCTTGAAAAATCGTTTTGGCTGGTCGTCGCACCGCGTCTGGCTGAAGAAAAACGGCCGTTTCGCAGCCGGCGCACAAATTTTATACCGTTCGGCCGCATTGGGCATCGTAAAATTTGGCTACATGCCGCACGGACCTATGGTGAATTGGGATGACAGTGAGCAGGTAACCATTCTCATGAATCAGATCGACCATTCCATATACCAACACGGCGCCGGGATTTTGAAAATGGAGCCTCTCATCTGGCAGGACGCCATGCCGTCCGAAACCTGGCAGGAAATTTGCGTCCAAAACAACCTCCTGCCAACCGATGACACGATTCAACCACCCCGCACCATCATGCTGGATTTACGCCCCTCTGAAGAAAAAATTTTGGCTGCTATGAAATCAAAAACGCGCTACAACATTCGACTGGCGCAGCGCAAAGGAGTGGTGGTGCGCGAGGGCACGGCCGTTGACCTGCCTGTTTTTATGCGCCTGATGCACGTGACGGGCCAACGGGATGGATTTGGCGTCCATGCTCCCGACTATTACAAAGCAGCCTATGAATTATTTGCACCCCAAAATGTTGTTTTGTTGATTGCGGAATATGAGGAACGGCCGTTAGCCGCCATCATGGTATTTGCCTGGGGTCAAACCGCCGCCTATTTTTACGGTGCGTCCAGCAATCAAGAACGCAATCGCATGCCTGCCTATGCCGTGCAGTGGGCCGCCATTCAATGGGCCAAACGCAACGAGTGCACCCAATATGATTTATGGGGCATTCCTGACGCCCCACCGCAAGAACTAGAAGCCGGTTTTACGGAACGAACAGAGGGTCTCTGGCCCGTTTACCGTTTCAAACGCGGTTTCGGCGGCCAGATTCAACGCACGGTTGGAGCAGTCGATCGCGTTTACAATCAACGTTTGTACCGGCTGTACAACTGGCGGCGCAGCAGGCAGCGATAATCACATGATTTCTAACAGCGAACCGGCTTACCGCGCCTCCACTTTTAAGGTTGAAACGTCTCCCTCCGCCTGGCGGCAGGCTCTTGCCCGTTTACCAATGGCGCATGCCCTGCAAAGCTGGCCCTGGGGGGAATTTAAATCACGCTGGGGCTGGTCAGTTAGCCGGCATTTGTTTACCGTGGCCGAGAGTAGTTGGGAGCCGCTGGCCGCAGCACAAATCTTAAAACGGCGCGTCCCCCGGCTTCCGGCCAGCATCCTATATGCGCCTAAAGGGCCGGCGCTGGATTATAATGATGCCAATCTACGGCGGCGCGTTTTGGCTGAGCTGGAAAAAACGGCGCGACGCGAAAAAGCGATTTTCATTAAAATCGATCCTGATGTGGTGCGCTATTGGGGCACAGAAAAAGAACGCGCCAACCCTGTTGGCGCCAAGTTCGTACAGGAACTCAAGGCGCGCGGCTGGCGCTACTCTGCTGATCAGATTCAATTTCCCAACACGGTTGAACTTGACCTGACGCGCTCCGAAGATGATCTGATGGCGTCGATGAAGCAAAAAACACGCTACAACATCCGTCTGGCTGGCCGCAAAGGGATTATCGTGCGGGCCGGCGCAGCGGCTGACTTTGCGATGATCAACACGATGTACCAGGAAACGGCCGTTCGTGACGGATTCGCCGTTCGACCAGCTGCGTATTATCTGGATGCATGGCAAAGTTTTTATGACGCCGGCATGTGCCAACCCCTTATCGCCGAGTTTGAAGGTCAACCCGTCGCGGCGGTTGTTTTGGTACGGTTTGGGAATAAAGTCAGTTATATGTATGGCGCATCAACCAATCAGGAAAGGCAGCGCATGCCTAATTATTTGCTACAATGGGAAGCTGTCCGCTGGTCTAAAGCCCAAGGCTGCACGGTTTATGATTTTTGGGGCGCACCCAGCGAATTTGTCGAATCCGACCCCTTATGGGGCGTCTGGCGCTTCAAAGCCGGCTTTAACGGTGAAGTCGTTCACCACATCGGCGCCTGGGATTTTGTAACACGGCCGTTTTGGTACTGGACCTATACCAGCGTCATGCCCAAATATTTGGACTTTTTGCGTTCAAAGAACCAAAATCAATAATTCAGGTAATTGGCAGAAAGTAATTAAAAATAAAGGTCATGGAAAATCTGTCAATTCTTCAAGGAAACCGCAGTTCAAGTCCTTTGGGATTTTCGAATAGTTTCTGCGGTTTACCTGAAGAGCAGTCAGTCCGTCAGCAAATCAGCCTATCATTCCAAAATCAGTAAACTGAATGCCAACTCTGGAGTTATCATGAGCAGAACAATCGTCGTTTTAGAAGGAGACCAGACAGGACAGGAATTACTGGAAGAAGCGCTCAGGGTTTTAGATCAAAGCGTCATCGGCTTTCCGCTTGAATTTTTACGCTTTGATCTGAGTTTAGAAAATCGGCGCAATACCCAAAACCAGGTCGTCTATGCAGCCGGGCGCGCGCTGCGTAAATATGCGGTGGGCTTGAAGGCTGCAACCATTACACCAGAAATCAAGAATGATGTCGGCAGCCCGAACCGCATCTTGCGTGAAGAAATGGACGCGGAAATTATTTTGCGCACGGGGCGGCGCATCCCGGGCGTGCGACCGGCTGCGGGCGTCTATGCGCCCATCAGCATTGTGCGCATGGCGCGCGGTGACGCTTACGGCGCCAAAGAATGGCGTGAAGGTGAAGAGGGTTCACTCGATGAAGTGGCCTATCGCACTGAGCGTATAACGCGCCGGTTATGTCGCGATGTGGCCGAATTTGCGTTCCTACAAGCGCGCCGCAACAATTCCAAAGTATTCGGCGGCCCCAAATATACGGTCAGCCCGGTGTATGAAGGCATGTTAAAAGAAGAGATGGACGCCGCAGCCCAACGCCATCCAATGGTTCGATATGAACCGCAGCTAATTGATGCTACTTTTGCACTGCTGTTATCTTCCGCCGGCGACCCCATGGTGATTCCAAGCCTGAATCGGGATGGAGATTTGTTGTCTGATATGGTTTTACAAATGTTTGGTTCCATTGCAGGTTCGGAATCAATGGTAATTTCGCTGGATGACCGGGGAGAAGACGTGGACTGTGTGATGGCCGAAGCGCCTCACGGTACGGCGCCGGCGCTCGAAGGGCGCAATGTAGCCAATCCGATGGGAATGATCCTGGCGGCAGCAGGTTTGTTAAGTTTTATGAAGGAAAATGAGTTAAAACTGGCGAGTCGCGCTATTTATGAAGCAACGCTCGAAGCGGTGTATGATGGTATTCGGACATCCGATCTGGCGGGATCGGCGCACACCGATGCATTTACGGATGAGGTAATACGCCGCGTGCGGGGCAAGCTGGAAGTGTGGGCGTCGTTGTCCCCAACATAGAATCTGCGCTCAATTTTATAAAAAAAGGGATTCAGGGGCGCTGCTAATACCTGGCCCCTAAATCCCGGCTACCAATACAATACAGGTTAAATTTACCAATACATCTTACGCTGGTCGTAGCGTGACCAACGTAATTTCAGGTGGGGCCATAAAGCGTACACGTGGTGCGCTCAACCCTTCTAACCCAACGCCCCGACTGACGTACAAACAGGTACGGCCGTTCCGGTATAAACCCATCACATACTGCCGACCCAATTGTGAGCTAGTGAGCAGCGGGCCAACGATGGGCAAACGAACCTGCCCACCATGCGTATGCCCGCAAACATACAAATCAATCTCATGCCCCGTAGCCTGCGGCATGAGTTCCGGTGAATGGTACAAAAGCACCTGGGGCGCATCTTTTGGCGCCGTCAGCATGAGCCGCTTTAACCGGCCGGCATCGGTAGGAATGTCGTGGGTGCAGTCCATGCCCATCAACACAACCTGACGCCCTCTGCCCAAATCAATTTTTTTCCACGATTCACGCATGAGCGTGATTGGCAGGCCATCAAACAAAGGCGCGACCCATTCACGCAAATCAACCGGCGGGGTGCCTAATGTGGCATAAACGCCATAGGGCGCGACAAGCTGGCTCAAAAATTGGCGCACCTGCCGGTATGTCTCCCGATCCTGGTTATAGGACAGGTTGACAAAATCTCCTGTGACAACAATTAAATCCGGCTGGGCCTGCTCCATGAAACGCAAAATATCCGATTCGCGCTGCGTTAAACGTTCAACATGCAGGTCGGTGATATGCAGAATGCGAATGGGAGGCGTACCGGGCATGAGCCGGTCCGTGGTCAACCGCAAACGGGTCATGGTCAGCCGCGTCGGTTCAATCATTGCGCCCCAAACGAGAACGGCCGTTCCCAGCAACTGCACAGCCAGAACCAATGCCAGCGCTACGATCCAGCCCACTACTAATCCAACAAACCCCAGCACAACCAGGGCCAGTGTACGTGGAATTGCCAGCGGAAAAAATTGTGCGCGCCACGGCCCAAAAGAAATTTGGCGGCGCGGCAAAGCGCGCAAGATTAAGATATCACCCAGAAAAAATATCAGTTGTAAACTTGCCGCTGCCAAAGCAGCCTGCCATTCTGCGCCAAACAGCCACCAGATAACGCTTGCAAAAACTGCCAAAATCAGCGTCGCCAGCGCCATTAACCAATGCGGCCAAAGCGTTGGGCCATGGAAAAATAACATGACCCTATGAAAAAGGCCGCTGGTTACATCCCGCGCCGGTTGTTTAACAATAATGCGTCCTGTGACTTTCAAAGCAACCTACTCCATAAAAATGTTCTTGTCAGCGTATAGCAGAGTACACATGCATGGTTAGTATTGCTTTGCATCCTTACTAATTATCTTAATGGTCAGAGACTGTTATAATTGGGGCAGTAAACAGATAGACCGAAGGAGAAATTTGTGGCTAAAGCAAAAATGATGTTTCCATCCGACTTTTTATGGGGAACGGCAACTGCATCCCATCAGGTTGAAGGCAATAACACCAACAACGATTGGTGGGCCTGGGAACAGGCGGGGGGCCACATTTTACAAGGGGGCAAATCCGGACAGGCCTGTAACTGGTGGGAAAATGCGGAAGCCGACCTCGATATCGCCGCCGACATGGGAACCAACGCACATAGGCTGTCATTGGAATGGAGCCGCATTGAACCGGAGCCTTCGGTATTTGACCAGAGCGCGCTCGACCGCTACAGACAAATCCTGCTGGCATTGCACGCGCGGGACATTGAACCGATGGTAACATTGCATCATTTTAGCAACCCGCTGTGGCTGGTGGAAAAAGGGGATTTCACAAATAATATCGTTATTGATTATTTTCGCCGTTATACGGCGAAAGTGGTTGAAGCTTTAGGTGATTTAATCCCTAAATGGGTGACGATAAATGAGCCGATGGTCTATATGTTTTCGCGCTATCTGGATGGCGCCTTCCCCGCTCCCAGCGGTAAGCGGGGCATGAGTTCCGGTCTCAAAGCTGTGCGCCACATGCTGCACTGCCACGCTGCCGCGTATCATACCATTAAGGCGCAGTTTCCAAACGCTCTCATCGGCGTCGCTAAAAATATGCCTGTGTTTGAGGCTAAAGCGGACAGCAGCGCTGTTTCGCGCTGGTGGACGCGCAGGGTCAATTATTTGTTTAATGATTTTTGGTTAAATGCTATGCAAGACGGCCGTTTACGATGGCCATTTGGTCGCGGAAAGATCAAGGGTTTGGCGGGCACTTTTGATTTCATTGGTATCAATTATTACACCAGGTTTTATGTCAAGTTCCCGCCGCCAAAAGGTTTTATTGAACCAGAATGGGGGCCGGAAGCCATTGTCAGCGACGGCAATTATGGCGAAATTTACCCATATGGACTGTATCGCGTCATTAAACAAGCGCTGCCCTACAAAAAACCGATTTATATTACCGAAAATGGCCTGCCGGATGCCGACGACAAGCATCGACCCGGCTTCATCATGGATCATTTGCGGCAAATCTGGCATGCAATCAGCTTTTCTTTTCCGGTCATGGGGTACTATCATTGGAGTCTGGTGGATAATTTTGAATGGGATCATGGTTGGACCCAGCGTTTTGGTCTGATCGCAATGGATCCGATAACCCAGGAGCGTTCCTGGCGTAACAGCGGATTGCTCTATAAACAAATCTGCCATGAATACGCCATTAGCAGTGAAATGACCGCTCAATACGCGCCTGCAATGCTGCCGCTCATGTTTCCAGGCCAAACGCCTGAATCCCGCGATACAATTGGATATTAGATAAAACGGAAAGATTTTACGCCTTGCCGATTCCTGAATATAATACCGATTCATAGATTTCCCTACGGAGAAAGACCCATGTCAGGACATTCAAAATGGTCCACCATTAAACACAAAAAAGCAGCCACTGACGCCAAGCGCGGCAAAATTTTCACGCGCATTGCTAAAGAACTCACTATTGCAGCTCGTCAAGGGGGCGGCGACCCAGAAACAAATAACGCTTTGCGGTTGATAGTCGCTAAAGCAAAAGCCGCCAATATGCCCAAAGACAACGTCGAGCGGGCAATCAAGCGCGGTACGGGCGAATTGGAAGGCGGCGAACTGCATGAGTTGGTTTATGAAGTTTATGGCCAACATGGCATCGCCATCCTCATTGAGGTCGTCACCGATAATCGTAATCGCGCGATTGCAGATGTGCGCCATACCGTATCGAAATATGGGGGCACGATGGCCGACGCCGGCTCCGTCACCTGGCAGTTCACACGCAAAGGGTACATCGGAATAACTGAAGAAGTTGATGAAGATGAAGTATTCATGATTGCGGCCGAAGCCAACGCAGAAGATGTTATCTTTGGTGACGTCACAGAAATTTTTGTTAGCCTGGAAGATTTCCAGGCGGTGCAGCTTGTGCTCGAAGAGGCCGATATCATCATGGATGAGGCCAACGTCATTTTCGATCCCAATAATCCGATTGAGTTGAGTCAAAACGAAGCGCTGCAGGTGATGAACTTGATTGAAAAAATCGAAGACCTAGATGATGTCCAGAACGTGTACTCCACGCTGGATATCACCGATGAAGCCATTGCAGCGATGGAGACTGCATAACCAGGCAGGAGATAAGGAGCAGGTTAACCTTGCTTCTTTATCTCCCATTACGCTCCTGATTATTGTTGACATGCGCATTCTCGGTCTCGATCCAGGTACAGCAACAACGGGTTACGGCATTATTGATGTGATCGACGGCCGTTTCACACTCGTGACCTATGGCGTCATCAAAACCCCGGCCCATGAGGACGCTCCGCTTCGGCTGCAAACTATCTTTCATCAGCTCAATGAATTAATAGACCAATTTCAGCCTGATTCGGCCGGAGTAGAAGAAGTGTTTTTCGGGCGCAACATCACCACGGCGATCAGCGTTGGGCAGGCGCGCGGCGTACTGCTGCTGGCGCTGGCCAATGCGGGCATTCCCATTGGAGAATATTCGCCCCCTAAAATCAAAGATGCCGTCACCGGCTATGGCAAAGCGGACAAAGCGCAGGTACAGTTAATGGTGAAGAATTTACTTGAACTGGATGAGACGCCGCGCCCTGATGATGCTGCGGATGGGCTGGCTGTGGCGATTACCCATTACCAGTACCAACATTTTGAGTCGCTTTACGATTGAATTTTGACCTATGATTGCAACTCTAAGCGGCTCTATCCTCAAAATTGAACCCAACAGCCTGGTAATCGGCGTGGGGGGCGTAGGCGTGCGCGTGTTTGTGCCGCGTAATGTGCTTGAGGATGTGGGGGGTATTGGACGCACAATCCGCCTGCACACGCATCTGATCGTGCGCGAAACGGAGCTGACGCTTTACGGTTTTGAAGCGGAAGATGATTTACAGCTTTTTGAGGTCCTGTTGGGCATTAACGGGGTCGGGCCTAAAATGGCGCTGGCGGTTTTGGCCACGCTCAGCCCGGAAATGCTAAAGAGCGCCGTGCTGCGCGAGGAAACGGCCGTTTTTACAGCGTGTCCCTGGCATCGGCAAAAAAACCTCAGAGCGGATCATGTTTCAATTACGTGACAAACTCGACCTATCGGCCATGAGTACGGCCGTTCCACTGGTTAGCGATGTTGACACCGACGTGATCGATATTCTCACCAGCCTCGGTTTTAGCATTGTCGAGGCGCAAGCGGCATTGCAACATTTGCCGCGGGATGTCGATGATGTAAACGGCCGTGTGCAGCTCGCCTTACAACATTTAGACAAATCCTAACATTCAAGAACACCATGTCAAAACAAAAATTAACCCTTATGGCACTGCTTTTCTTGGCCGGGATTGTCATCTTCACCCCAGCTTTAGCTGCCAGGGAAAACAATCAAACTACAGAAACCCCGCTAAAAGTCGTCACCAAGGAGATTCCGCCCTTTGTATTTACCGAAGAAGACCACCTCATCGGTTTTAGTATTGATCTATGGGAAGAAATCGCGTTGCAAGCTGATTTGGCCTACGAGTTGGTCATTGTAGAAACTGTGAGTGACCAATTGGAAGCGGTTGCCAATGGCGAAGCGGATGCTGGCATCGCGGCAGTTAGCATGACTGCCGAACGTGAAGAAGTTATCGACTTCTCACACCCCTACTTCGATTCAGGCCTGCTCATCATGACAACGCCCAGTGCCGGTGGGGTTTTGCGCAATATGCTGAGCGTATTGTTTTCCAGATCATTTTTATCCGCCTTAGGGGCTTTATTTGTTTTGGTTCTAATTGTCGGGCATATCATCTGGCTGTTCGAGCGCAAAAATAATCCCAACTTCCCCAAGCGCTATTTCCCTGGTGTATGGGAAGGTATCTGGTGGTCGGCCGTTACCGTGACAACAGTTGGTTATGGCGACAGAATCCCACGCGCTCGCTTAGGTCGCCTGCTGGGGCTTTTTTGGATGTTTGCCGGCTTGTTTGTCATCGCCAATTTCACAGCGACCGTCACATCCCAACTCACAATCAGCCAATTACAATCGGCGATTAATGGACCGCAAGATTTACCCGGCAAACGCATTGCCACTGTCGAGGGATCCACAGCCGCCCAATACCTGCAAGATAACCGTATCCCATTTATGGGCGTCATACTGATTGAAGATGCGTATGAAATGCTGCGTAAGAATGATGTGGATGCGGTCGTCTACGATGCTCCCGTTTTGTTATTTTACATCGTCACATCCGATTTAGGGACGTTTACGATTGCAGGTGAGCTGTTTAATCGGGAAACGTATGGCATCGCCCTGCCTGAAAACAGCCCGTATGAAAACGAAATCAACCGTGCCTTGCTCACGTTAAGAGAAAACGGCACCTACGATGAAATATATGACAAATGGTTCACTTTAGAGGGCTTAGAATGATCGAACAAGAGATTTGGGATTTTTTAAGAAAACATCTTGACAGTGTTTTCACCCGTGATGTTGAAACGTATAAAAAAACAACCAGCAGCGATCTTTCACTCTACGAATGGTTTGTCACGCCGCATCGACAAGATGGCCTCGACTTCCACTTTTTTATGATCGAACATGCCTGGGCAGGTACAGACGGCGATTTTCGCTATGATTTATTGGAACCGCGCTTGCAGTTGTATGGGGAAACGGCCGTTGTCAGTTACACCTTCATGCTCACCATCGCCGACGCTGCAGGCAGCATCTCCCACCGCACCCACAATGAAAGCCGCGTCCTAATCAAGGGTGAAAATGGTTGGCAGGTCGTCCACGTCCATAAATCCCCCGCCTGGCAGGCGCCGCGCGATCCTGCTTCCTAAGCAAGCTATTTTGGCTCTTTGGGAATTATCTTTGGTTACAATTTTAGACGACCGTTGCCATTCCCGTACTTACCCATCACCAGGCAGGCATTTTTACCGCCCATGCCAAATGAATTTGAGAGGACAACCTTTAAATCCCCGGGCCGCGGTGCATTAGGCACATAATCTAAATCGCAATCTGGATCCGGGGTTTCATAATTCCAGGTGGGTGGAATAATCCCTCTTTGTAGAGCAAATACCGAGAAAATGACTTCAATCGCGCCTGTAGCTCCCATTGCATGCCCCATTACTGATTTGCTGCTGCTCACAGGAATCTCATACGCCTGTTCACCAAACAAGGTTTTAATTGCCAGCGTTTCGAGGGCATCGTTGAGCGGGGTAGATGTACCGTGGGCATTGATGTAATTGACTTCATCCAACTCCACGCGCCCATCTTCCAAGGCCCAACGCATAGCGCGTACCATACCGGCTGCGTCCGGATCCGGCTGGGAGATGTGAAAAGCGTCAGAGGAGTAGCCATACCCCATCAACTCAGCATAAATATGGGCGCCACGCGCCAAAGCGCTTTCCAGGCGCTCCAAAACAACAATGCCTGAGCCTTCGCTGATAACTGTACCGTCGCGATCTTTGTCAAAGGGGCGGCTTGCTTTTTCAGGTTCATCATTGCGCACAGATAAGGCGCGCATCCGCGCAAATCCGGCAATTGAGGCTTCATGCACCAAGCCCTCTACACCACCTGCAATGGCGATGTCGGCGCGACCAAGGCGAATTGTGTCCAACGCCTCACCAATGGCTTGAGCGCCGCTGGCGCAGGCAGCGACAACCGTCTTGATCGGCCCTTTGGTTCCGGCCAGCAGACTGACGTGATAGGCGGGCATACTGGGCAAAAATCCCACCATAGCAAAAGGACTGACGCGGGCAAATCCTTTACTGCGCAAAATCTGCAATTCCCGGTCGGCGACTTCCAGACCGCCCGCGCCGGTTCCCAGAACAGTAGCGGCGCGTTCACCGTCCGGAAAGGGGACATCTAATCCGGCGTCTTCCAGCGCCATGGTGGCTGCTGCAATTGCCAGTTGAGATGCACGCGAGATGCGCCGCGCTTCTTTGAAATTCATATATTTTCCCGGATCGAAATCTTTGACTTCCCCGGCAATATGGACAGGCAGATGCGAGGTATCAAATTGAGTGATTGGACCTATACCGGAACGACCGTTTATCAAACTCCCCCAATTTTCCTCTGCCGTATGTCCTAATGGACTGATAATGCCGACGCCGGTTATCACTACCCGCGGACGGCCGTTTTCACTTAAGTACATCAATTTTCTATCTCCTCATTCCCTTTGTGCTGCCAACCCGTACATTACTTTCACAAGCATACCGCACTTCATAAAGCTGGCAAATGGCATCCCCTAAATTTCTCCTTCAAAAATGTAGGGCGATTTTGTAAATCGCCCCCCGATTTACAAAATCGGGCTACAACAGCGCCATTTTCATTCATGGTGGTGCGTACCTCGCATGTCGTCCTCTCTTGTTGTGTTAGGTAAACCGCAGAAAATCCTTGAAAACAAGAACTTTCTGTGGTTTATTTAAAGGTCAGGGAGCAAAGCAGTCTGTAAATCAGTCAAATTGTGAATGGCTGGGTTGCCGCGTTGGTCCAGTTCATGAATTACAATTTCGCCGCCAAATCGGTGCAAGAATGTATACGCCAGCAATATTTGGGAGAATTTTTTGTCCAACCCGTGTGAAGGTTCATATGCAGTTAATATTGCCTGAAAAAGCGCTTTCTCTTGCCGGCACAAGCCATACCACATGGGGATCCATTCATAATATGGTACGCCGACTTCCGCATCGGCCCAATCAATCAAAGCCGAGATTTGCCATTGGTTTTCTACTTTATGCAGCAGCAAATGGTCTTGGGTCAAATCAGCGTTGAGCAGGCGCAACGGCCGTTTCTGCAACCAGACCGCCTCCATCGCCGACAAAAAAGTCTCGATTTCATCAATAACCGTCTGGGCAAACGGCCGTTTCTCACGCAAATGGGTAAGCGTCCGTTTCCGGTTGGTTTGTAAAAAAGTGACCCAGATTGCCCAGGAAGTGGCTAGTTGCTCAGGGACCGGCGCAGCGTGCAGGGTGCGAATCATCCGCCCCAGCTCGGCGCCAATGCGCTGCATGTCGTTGGGTGTCAATAAATGATGCGCCTCCCGGATTGGCGCACCCGGGCAAAATTCAAGGATGAGGTAGGGCCAATCGATCTGATCGAGGTAAACGCCGGCGGCTAAGAAACGCGGAATGTGGGGTAGACGGCCGTTTAATGCCTTATAAACGGCCGTTTCTCTCTCAAAATCAGGGGCAAACATGGGCGGGAATAGTTTGACCACTACCTTTTCATCCACGATAAAAACAGCACAAGAGCCGGGATAGCCTGCCTGGATATGGTGCGCCGGGGAAACGGCCGTTTGCCGGCAAATTCGTGTGACGACTGGCTGCCAAACGGCCGTGTCTGTAAATAAATCGCCCCAGTTATGCCATCCGACAACAGGCGGTAGAAAAGTTGTTCGCTGCATTTGTATTTTCCACGCTTCTAGTAAACTTGCGACAGATGTTCACACTTACATCGATGACAACGCAGATCGCACTTGAGTAACGGCCGTGTCAAAATCCAGTCTGTTCCCTATTTCCCAGGTCGACCCAAACGTTTTAGCTCCCACCTCCGCCTCGTTCTGGGAATTACCTCGTCAATGCGCTCCTTGTCATAAGCCTGATTCAAGTATCGCTTTCAAATTTTGGCCTTCTTCTGCCATATGCTGCCTCATGGCATTGATCCTTTGTTTAAATACCAGAGGAAAAATAAGATCAAAGAGACGACCAATTATCAGCGCATCCGAACCAATCTCGAGTTCTGCAACAAATTTGACTTTATCCCGGTATTCCTGAACTTCAAACGCGCCGCGCCCCATACCCACCACATCAAACTCAATTCGTTTGTCAGCAAACACTTTCGTTACGCGAAATCGCATTGTGTGCAATTTCCCATGGAGATATTCCTCGCACTCAAATTCAGACCCCTGCTCCAACAGGGATCCATGAAGCACTCTGCAAGCGACATGATCCGGATGCCACAACGTGTACACTTGTGGTAATCGACCCAGCCAGGCAAATATCTGCCCGGGAGTGGTATGGATTTCAATACTATCCCTGAGTAAAATCATGGATGCATCCAAGGAACAGTTTTACGGTGTAAAGTCCCATTGTCGAAAACAGCGAGTCAGAATTGTCCCTGATTTGCTTCTACTTGTTATTCTGGCTTTCCTTTGAAGTTTTTTGTCTTACTTAGGCGCTTACGCGTCTTTTGAAGCGACCGTATAAATAGTTTCAAAGCAGGGGAAATGATTCGTAAATTTTCTGACTGAAATGACAAGTTGCTTTTTAGCTTGTAATGCCAAAAATTAGTACAGGAATATCAATATTTGAAACCCCTCGGTGTTCCAAATCCCATACAAACTGCTCAAAATAAGAAACACCGGTTGACATTTCTAACGCAAGTTCCTTTAACGGCACAATCTCAACGCCCACATCAATGAAACCCTCATTGTGAAATATCGTCATTTTGGCGCATACGTTGTAGACCATAAAGGCATATTTTCCAAACTGAACCTCAACCCCAAGTCGATTTTTGATAAAGTCCATTTCTCGATATGCGTTTTGAGTTCCAGACGGTGGAGAATATTCTGGAGTATAGAATTCAAGAGGGTAATCGCAGAGGACACGTATATTTGAGTCCCATCCACGTGCTATAAATTCCATTTTGAAGGATTTTTTTAAAGAACTTGGTTTGTAGAGGAGTTTGCCAGGCATTGTTTTTTCTTCGCTGACTTTCGTTTTGTGGATGTTAGAGTTAACTGACTTGATAACATCTATAATCTCTGATAGATCATTTACCTTATGTGCAACTTTTTTTGAACCAGACATCGGATAATTCCTTGTAAAATAGGGGTACCAACCAACCTATTAATAAGGAGGCTACCCGATGTCCAGAGACTATTTTATCATCATGGTGTATTGTTTGGTGTGCGAAAATTATCAAGCTGTGGTTACTCAACGTCCCATTCGACGTCGCGGATATGCGCCCGCATTGACCGACGAAGAGGTCATTACAATCGAAGTATGTGGTGAATACTTCGGTTTTTATCAGGATGAAGATATTTTTGACTATTTTCGTTCCCATTATCATCATTTCTTTCCATAATTGCGGGAAAGAACCGGGTTTGTGCGCCAAGCAGCCAATCTGTGGGTTATCAAAAAGATGATACAACAACGCTTGACCCACATAAGTGGGCAAGAGGCTGATGAGGTACAAATCATGGACACGGTTCCTTTGCCTGTCTGTACTTACACGCGCAGCCAACGTGACCGCTGTTTCAAGCCGAATGCGGATTATGGGTATTGCGCCGCCAAAGACATGCATTACTATGGCTTCAAGTTAGGTTTACGTATTTCACGTGTTGGCATGATCATTCATTATCCATTGTTACCAGCTCGTCCGCATGACAGTCAACTCCTGGATGACTTGATTGCTGGGTTTGAAGGTGTCCTCTCGGCGGATAAGGCCTTCCTTGATGCGTTTCGTCAAGAAAACTTGGCCAAGAAACGCCGTGTTGAACTGATTGTACCTACTCGCAAGAATATGGACGCTTACTTGCCCAAATCAATCTTGAAAACATGCAGCCGTTGGCGCAAACTGGTGGAAACAATCGGTTCTCATTTGACGGAGCATTATCACATTGCCAAGACACGAGCACATGACTTATGGCATTATCAGCATCGTTTGATTCGTAAGGTGCTTTCCCACACAGTTTGTGTGTTTATCAACTTGCAACTGGGGCGTCCACCCCTCCATCTGGATGATTTAGTGACCGTCTAAAGTTGCACATTAGGTATAGTAATAAATGTCTAGTGGGAAAACTTCACCATCATTGACATAGTTCCCAACCTGCCAACAAAGGCTACCATCAGAGCTTAGAACACGGTACAGATTCTCGATTGTTTGTTGCTGTGACGCCAAATACCTTTCAATAGAAACTTTATTTTCGTATTCTTTGCCTAAATTGTAGGGAGGTGAAGTAATTATCAGTTTGACAGAGGCATCAGGCAAAGAGCTTACAAAATCATTAACGTCTCCATTGAAAATGACAATATCAGCGTCATCTCTATATTCTGAGGAAATTGTTTTGGGCTGCGCGAATAAACCTTGTTCCATCTATAACGTGTCCTTTGAAAATTTTTCCGCATTTTAGCACAAATGTTTGTATTTCGCTCACGGATCGAAGACTTTCTCCAGACTGAAATTACCCGAAAGCGTTGTTTGTTACTTCGGAATCGCATCAACTAGGTTGGGATATTGAGGAGGCTAATATCCGGCTTTCTAGCTCACACTACCTTGTACCTGCGCCAGTATCACCGCATTTGTGCATCTTCCGGTCTCCTCGAACTCGGTGAAGTTCGCCAACGTTGTTTCAGCTATGTTACGCAAAGCGCAACGCGTTAAAAAAGCCTGATGACCGGTCACCAACACGTTTGGAAAGGTCAACAGACGCGAAAATACATCGTCGGTCACGACTTGGTTCGACAAATCCTGAAAGAATAAATCACCTTCAACCTCATACACATCAATGGCCAGATAGCCAACTTTACCGCTTTTTAAGCCTTCAATGACAGCGGCCGTATCCAGTAATGCGCCCCGGCTGGTATTCACAATAAAAACGCCATCTTTCAAAAAAGGGATCGTGTCTGCGTTGATGATGTGGTAAGTATCCGGCGTGAGCGGGAGATGCAGGGTGATGATGTCCGCCTGTCTGGCAATATCCAACGGACTATCCACGTACTCAACCAACGATTCAATATCCGGATTACGAAACATATCATAAGCCAAAATACGGGGCCCAAAGCCAGTCAGGTTTTGAATGACAGAAGCGCCGATGCGGCCGGTGCCTAAAACACCGACCGTTTTGTCCCTGATCTCAAAGCCTTGCAAGCCATCCAGCTCAAAATTATTATCCCGCACGCGGTTATAGGCGCGATGGATTTGGCGGCCTAACGTCAAAATCAACCCAATCGTAAATTCAGACACGGCATTGGGCGAATAGGCGGGTACGCGCACAATGGTGACGCCAAATGCTTCCGCAGCGTCCAGGTCAATATGATTATAGCCGGCGGTGCGCGTGGCAATGATTTGGATGCCATGTTCAGCCAGTTGGGCAATTGTTTCCCGGTTGACTTCATCATTAACAAAAACACAAACGCCGTCAAAACCGGCCGCCAACGACGCAGTCGCCGCCGTCAGCCTGGGTTCAAAAAAAGTCAGTTCATGACCAAACTGGGCATTCATTTCTGTCAAAGAACTTTCGTCATATCCTTTTGTAGCAAAAATTGCAATTTTCATAGATTTTTTCCTGATTTCCTTTTTTTAGGTAGGTAAACCGCAGTAAATTCGCAGTTTCCTTGAGGAATTCCCAGATTTGGCCCCTTGGAAATTCAAGAAACGCATTGGGAATTACCTATTGCCGTCACCTACAAAGTGATTATGGTAAAAAAACAACCAATAAACAAGAGGAAATTTTTCGCAAAAATAATCATACAATATGCTGCGATTTATGGTATAATCAACGCTGTCTATAATCACCTAATAAGTTGAGGAAGGGATAAGATGCTTATTGCTTTTATCATTTGTGCGATTCTTGCGGCAGCGTTTTTAATTGTTGGTTTGGCCCTGAACATAGAGGGGGTTATTTGGGGTGCCGTCGGCTTTGCGGTAATAATCTTCTTTGTTTTTCTTTTTATTGCCTTGTATCAAACCAGGGGAGCAACCAAAAAACTCCCTGACAACTTATCCCTTGGGCAGCGTTTCAGGCGCAGGTACGTGCAGATATTTGCCGGACAAACCTTCCCACAAGTCGTTGTCTTTTTTGTTATTGTGCTTGGCATAGGGATTGGAGAGGCGATATCGTCAGCATCACAGGCCACCAAGCTGATAGTGTGGAGTTTTACTCAATTCGGCATTTTATTGAGTTTTTTGATAGCTATTGGTTTTGCCGAACGCTGGATGTTAGAGACAAAGAGCTATTTTGTTGATTTTATGGTCAACCTAACTGTCGCCAGCAGTATGCTCATTTATACATTGGGCAGCTATGTTGCTGTTTTTGGTATTGACAACAGTCTTAACAACCCTAATCCGGCGGTAACCGCAGTCTGGATCGCTATTGTTGGCGCGCTTATTATTTATGTTTTCGTACGTTTTATTGTTGCCCACGCTGCACCGCAAATGACATTTTTGCGCGGATTATGGCCCTTGCTGATATTAATCAGCACGCTGGTGATTTTGGTGCTAATCGTGGCGGGGGTCTTTCCTGCCCACGCGGTCAGCGTTAATACTAGCGGTGTGGATGCGCTTAATCCAGGCGAAAAAACAATTCTAGCGCTAACCTTCATTGGCGCGATGGTAGCTACATTAACGGCCTTGATTTACGAGGTTGTCAAATGGGGCGAGCTAATGCACAAGTGGCGAACAATGAGACCCGGCAATTTTTTAAATTTCGAGTTGAAGGATTACCTGGAGTGGGAACGCGCACTGTGGCAGGCAATCGCCTACCTGGCGACGATTGTGTTTTTTATCTTCAAGTTTTGGGTCAACCGGGAAACGCTGGCAATCACGATCGTATTTTGGGTGAGCGTGGTGCTTGGTTTGTTGGGTGTGCTGCGCGGCATTTTTGCCACAATTTTACATCGCTATGACACTCCAGCGGTAGCAAAACGCTTTGGAGGGAGGACAACCATTCGCGTAGAACCGTTAGGAATGGGAGAAGAAATGGAAGCGGTGAGAAATACGGATACGACGGAAAACAGGGTGCCAAACGAAGAACTTGTTGTGGAATTATAAATGGCGCAAAGATTACATCCCTTGCCCAAAGTAACACAAGGAAGACTTGCACAGTCAGCCTTCAGTCGTATGATAGCAGCAACTCTTGTTGTTTTGAGTTTGGGGCTTATACCCATCCTTAAAGAATTGTCCTGGATTTTAATCTTGCTGGCGGCTATCTGTTTGTTGGTTGTGGAAGGTGCGCATTTGTGGCGAAGCGGCGGATTTCGACGCCGGCTATCATTCGGCGCTCTGCCGGTGATGGGATTGCTGGGACTGGCAACGGCCGTTACTCTCTTCCCCTCCATCCACAAACAACTCCCCCAATGGGCGCCGCTCATCCCTGCCCTCCTGGCAATGTTGATCTGGGTCTTGCTGCTAAGCCGCGACGCGTTTGACCGGCTCAGCCGGCGCCCGCGCCAATGGCCGGTGGTGGTAGGCGGCGTCGGCTATGCTTTGCCCATTCTTGGCGCCTGTTTGCTGGCGCTGTTTCTGGTGTTGTCTTTGCAGTTACGGGTCTTTGTAATTGCGTTCCTCTTTTGGACCGGGGCGGCGCTGATTTTGTCGGGTCTATTATTGGTGTTTGTCGCGAACCGGTATGCAAGCAACGGCCGTTAACCTGGGGCGGGCCATCAGGCTGCGGCGAATATTTATTTTCGTCGCCCTCATTCTCAACATCTTGATCGTCGGGCTGGAGATTGGTTCTCCACAGGCGCGTGGTCTGGTGACACGTTGGCTGCCGACGGCGACGCAGGCGGGGACACTCAATGTAAACGACGTGATCGCCCTTTTCCCCCCGGCGGCGCGCGGAAAGCTGCAGGAAGTTCTCAGTGAAGGCGGCGACAGCGCCGCAAGTAACGATCTCTCGCAGTCGCCGCCCGGTTTTGGCGTCGATTCTCTAGTTTATATTGATGTAATAATGCTTTTTTCGCTGGCCTTGATCGCCGCAGGGCTGTTTATACCACCCTCAATTCAGGCGCGGCTGCAAGGCTGTGTCACCTGCATCTTGTCAATTTTGCTCATTTTACGCGCCGTTGTGATCGGCTTTTTGATATTTGCCAAACTGCTGGTGATGGTGGCTTTGCTGCTGGCCGTGCCCTTTGGCACAATCGCCTATCTGATTATCTATGGTTCGTTTGATCGCGGTGGGGCGGCGGCTATATTGGTTATCCTCATGGCGCTGAAACTGCTGCTGGGCCTGGCGCTGCTCATCGCTGATGAAAAATTCTTGCTCAACATCGGTTTTGTGCTGATTTTCCTGACCTCTTTGGTGAGCAATGTGATCGTCAGCTTTTTACATGGCTTTGTCCCCATCATCCTGGTCAGTATCACCGATTCCATTGCGGCGCTGATTGTGATTATTTTGGCCGTGATTTGGGCGGTGATATTGATTATCTTTTCCATCGTCAGCATCATTGCGGCGTTGCGGCCGTAATTGTAAGCTTATCAGTTGCCGAGCGTCAGCGTGCAAGCGGGTTGTGGCGGGGGTTCCTGTTCCTCGTCGTTTTCGTTGCTGCTCTCTTGCGGCACTGGCGGGCAGTCGCTCAGAGTGAGGGTGGCGTTGTTGTTTTCGAAGATTTCGTAGGAAACGGCCGTTGCACAAACTGTATGGCGCTGGGTGCGTTCATCATCCTGGGCCAGCAAGCCGCGCACGCATCTTTCCCCCGCCGTCAGCTCAAACTTACGCACCGCATCTTCCGTTTTGTCGATGGTAAAAACACATTCGCCGTCTACCGGCGCCATAAACCGTTGGCCGTCGAAGCTGCAACCGCCGGCTCCTTCGGCGGCCACGATCTCTTCCGGCTTGACCTTTTTGGTCAGTCGCCCGCGCAGCCGCACTGCCCAAGGTTCATCTACCGGTATAGTATCTGACTGCGGTTCTTGTGGACGCT
This sequence comes from uncultured Chloroflexia bacterium, assembly GCA_963701435.1. Classification (GTDB taxonomy): domain Bacteria; phylum Chloroflexota; class Anaerolineae; order Promineifilales; family Promineifilaceae; genus JAACFF01. The sequence goes on from CAVPAL010000023.1 coordinate 25,846, forward strand.
CGGCTGAATTATCATTGGCAAAGCCCATGCCAATGCTGGCGCCAAAACAGACCAGCAGCAGAAGTACAATTAGAAGAACAACGGTCTTATTCAAATGATTACCAATCTCCGCGCCGTCGCGCCCTCTGATATTGTCTACGGCGTCGATCCATGAATTTGCTGGGTGAAATTGGTGTCGCTCCAGGCTGGGCCAAATACGGATAAATGATTTTCGCCCACAGAAAAATCGCAGCTCAGTTCTTCATCACAAAGGTTGCTGCTTGTACGCCCAGGGCCATCATCCAGCGGCCAATAAGCTATATGGTTGCCGTCAACTTCTCCCGGCCGGGCCATCCAACTGCGGATTTCATGCTCCTCCAACACCTTTGACCAGACCCTGATTTCGTCAATACGGCCTCTGAATGCGTCAACGGCCGTTTGCTCACAAATGCCGCCGATATAGAAATTGGCGCCCTCAAAACATTGCGGATTCAACCATAACCCGTTCAAAGACAGGTCGGTTAACGGCCCGCCCGGGGGTTCAAGCGTGCCCAATGGAACTTGTGTTGGCGTGGCCGCGGGTGACGTTGGCAGGGGGGTTGGCGTCGGTGGGCCAACGATGCTGGAAACCTCTTCACTGTTGCCGCTGCGGTCACTGGTTCGCGCGGCTACCAATTCCCCATTGCGAAATAGTCGCAGTTCCAATTCACCCGCCTGGTCATCATACTTGACCGTGCCGGCATAATGTGCCCACTGCCCGGTCAGCACCGGCTTAAAGTCACTAACTGAAGCTTCGGCAATTGGCGCCTCAGCATCATGCGTGAGGGCCGTTAGCATAACATGCCCATTCGCACCGATAAGCAAAGCTGCTTGCGTTTCCAGGTTACCAAAAGTAGTTGGCTCCATTTCACCGATAATCCATTCATCTCGCGAGGGCACGCTGTCCACATTGATCCAGGAGGCCAGGGTCAGCTCGCTACTGTTGTTTGTGTAGGGGGCGCTGATGCGATCAATCATTGCGTCTAATCTGTCGTCTACCCCATCAAAGGCCAGGGATAGCCCATAACGGGGATCGAAACCGCCCCAGGTGGCCCCACCCATAATTTCACCATTGCGGCGATGTGGCGAGCGATCCGGTAAAACATTGGCCACCGCACTTTGTGTAGGCGCCATCGGCCAGTAACCTAAAAGCTGCTGCCAATCGTTGGGATCGAACGGCCGTTTTGCCAAAGTTTCCGGGCTGAAACGACGAACCCCATCCCAAATCCGTACTTCGCTTAATGTGCCTTTGAAAAAATCAGACGTTTGGGGGCCAAGCTGCCCCGGATCCCAATCCTGGGCCAACACCCAGGGCAAAGTATCTACACCGGCTACGACCCCTTCAAATCGCTGCTGTGTAGGACCTTCCAGATCACAGCGTACCACCTTTTGTTCTTCTGGACCTTCTTCCGGACACCATTCTTGTAACTCACCATTAATGTAAGTCTGAACCAGCGACGAGTCGCCATCTTGTTCTACCACAAGTCCCAGATGGAAGCGCTCTGTGGTCTTAAGTGTATTGACAAGATGGCGTTCATCAATATGTTGTTCCTCATCCAGACTTTTTTGTCGATCATAGATCAGTACTTCTAAACCACCAAACTCGTACCCGATGCGAAACAGGTTTTCACCGGCAAAAGATTCCTGGGTATCGGTGAGGTAAGCGCCAATAAAGTTTTGACCATCATCTGTTGAGAAAGGATGCACCCACATCTCCACCGTAAACGAGCCAGGTGCGCCCGCGTAGCCTAACTCGGCCCAATCTTCAAGGCCATCAAAGCGCAGCGCCGCATCAACGGCGGCAATCGTTGAAGAGACCTGATCACCATTTGTCTTGTTGGGCAGCGGAATAACTTCCAGATTGATTGTGGCGGTTGCCGGGTCTGTTGCCTGAATCGCAAAAGCACTCTCAATGCTGCCGGCGCCGGTAGGAATCGCTTCAAATTGCTGTGTCGTGATGCGCGTCGTATCGGTGACGATTTGCAGCGGACAGGTTATGGTCCAGAAGGCGCGCGCCGGTTGTTGACATTCATCTCCGGCACGCAGCAACTCATTTTTAGCCTGTTGCAGATTTTCCTCGGCGGCAGGGATGAGGCCTGACCGGGTTAATTCGACAGAGGCTACTTTCAATCCCTGATCAACAAATTCGGCCGCAAGCGGATTTTCATCCAGGATCGCGTCCGTAGTGTATAGATAGAGCGGGATCGTCAGAGGGTATTGACCCGACTGCACAGACTCCTCTGACACGCCGACCCCATCAATGGACAGGGCGCGCACTTGATTTTCATAGTCACGATAAATGGTATATGGCAGAATTGTAATGACGCCGGGATCACCGGCAACAAAATCGGCCCGGATATTATCGCTGCTGTCTGTCTGAATATCCGCATTTTGTAATGGTTGGTCATCGCCGCCGAATACAGTTGCCACAAAATCATTGTAGGCGCTCGTTTGGGGGCCTGGCAGCAAGCGTCTAACAGGCATTGGCCCGGCCCCGCCCAGATCAGACAGGTTGAGGAATGAAGCCAGTTCATCCCAAACCCCGTCCTGGCCGCCAAAAATGCGCTGCAGACCAAACAGGGTGACATTTTGCAGGGGGTTGTCCGGGTGGACAACAACGACTTGTGCATCCGATCCCAGCTGTAGGCCGATTGGGTCAAAATCATTTGCCTGGCAGACGCTGCGTTCGGCGTCGCTGATAGGTCTGCTGGAGAAAGCTATATCGGCGAATCCGTCGCAGAGATCGGCGAAAATTTCATCATTATTTTCAGGGAACACGCTTATTTCGCCACTGAAGCCCGCTTCTCGAAAACGATCCGGTATGCTAAACGCCAGGGGCATAGCTGCTTCACTGCTGACGATATCGAGGCTGCTGCCGGCAGCAACAAGGGGGCGGATGCGGTCAGGCACAGAATAGGTCAATATGGAATTGACTTCCTGTGTCGGGGTAACGTTGTGCCAGGCGTGGATCTGGTAGGTAAACGGCTCTTCGACTGTGCCTAAGCCAACAGAGGGATCGACAATTACCGAAATGCCTTCGCCGGGCATAACGATTTCGGTTTTGGTGATTATGTATTCGCTTAGATCGGTGCTGTTGATGGTAAAGGTGCCGGTCATGACCCCCTGGGTGGCGCTGATGGCGGAGAGGGCGGTAGGGCCGGGAACGGCCGTTAACTTCACCGTCTCAGCTTTACCCGCCGCTAAATCCCCAACATAACAGAAAATCCGACCATCTGCTTCTTCATCGCAGCGCCGGCTGCGGGCATTGGGAATATGGGCGTTGGCGGCCACCACACCGCCTACCGGTTTGTAAGCCAACACCACATCACGCACGAGATTCTTGCCGTCGTTTTTGATATTAATGTCGTACTCGACCGGTTTACCAACCTGAAACGCCGTTTCTTTAGTTGTAATCTGAACGTTTAATGTTTGCTGCCGGTTTAAGTACAGGGCCAGTACAACAGCGCCGACGATGAGAAAGACGGCCAGGATTAAAGCGCCAAGAATAAACCAGCGCATGCTGGGCTGGCGGCCCACCACGGCAAATGAAACGGGTTCGCTTACACCATACAGCTCGTCCGGATTTTCGGCGGAAGGGAAGACAACCTGGAAAGTGTAGTCCCCCAAGACCGCATCTTGCGGAACATTGACGCGCAGCCGGTAGGTTTTAACGCTGTTGTCGATAAAGGTCCAGCGTCGATCCTCCTCCGGTTTCAGCCACGCAGCCCAGGCTCCGGCGGGAACCGGGGCATCTTGCAACCGGAAAAGGATGTCCGCTTCCACCGGTTCGCTAAGCTGGCTGCGCACAGTAAAGGTGAAGTCCGCATAGTGGCCTTGGGTGATTTTTGCGCCGCTGTCGTTTGTGCGAATTTCAAATCTTGGCGTGCTTTCTTCGGCCATAGTTACCTCTGCTCCAGTTCGTAAGTGACATAGGCGGGTTTTTCGCGTTCAACAATGCGCCTGACCAAACGTTCTTGGGCGTGCGTGATGGCCGGGCTGTAGACAATGATGTGATACGGCCGTTGCCGAGCATCCTCAACAGTGAAACCCGGCAAACCAATTGCCGCTTCCAAAAAACGTTCTAACCCAACTTTTGTGCCGCGCATACGGGCTAAAGGTACCGCTGCAGCAATGAGACGCCGCAGCAGCAGCAGCGTGTCGGTCGAATATTCTCGCGGCGCTTCTTCAGGAATCAGGTCACTCAGGTCAACCCAATGAGCCAGGAACGGCAAAAAGTGGTCAGGCGCCAACTGCGGATCAAAGTAATGGTCCAGGTAGGTAATGGCATTTTCGGCCGGTTCTTGCAGCGTTTCCATGACGGCCAACATGGCCCCCAAGACGCTGTCCTGACGCTGCTCCCAATTGCGGGGCAGCGTGCGGCGGAAAATCTCAGGCAGCAGGTTGGCGATTTTATTCTTCTTCATCAGCGACCTCATCAGCGGGGGGGGCTTCTGATTCTTGTCCGTTATTACCTTGACCGGCGACGATACGTTCCGCGCGGCTGACAATATTTACTTTTACCCTATGTTCGCCGGAAACAAACAGCCAATCTTGTGGCAGTGTGACCCGGTCTAAAAATGTTTTCTCGGCCATAGGGAAAAATTCCTGACCGCCGTCGGCGCTGGCGAGTACACCCGTTGCCGCAAAACCGGTCATAATCAGCGCTTCGCCACGACTATCTTGTTGATCGTTGGTTGCCAGAGCCAGAATCGGTTGGAAATTGCCGGCGCCGCTTGAGCGCGAGCGGCGGGGCAAATCGGCGGCGACGTTTTCACGCCAGGTGGGGTTGGGATCGTGAATATCAAGCCACAACAGTCCGGCGCTATGTGTGGCCGCCAATACTCGGCTGCCCTGGAAGGCGAGCCCCCGGCAGCTGCCGCCCTGCCAACCGGCGGTGAACCAGTGGCCTGTGTTGCGTTCAATATCCCACAGCAGGCAGCCGTTACCCCGTTCGCCGCCAATGGCTGTTGTGCCAAGCCATAAATAGTAACGGCCGTCAACATACTGCACAGCCAACTGGCGAATACCCCCTTCAGAAACTGCGGTTATGAATTCCGGCGAAACCGTTTCGGCAATTTGCTGCGCATGCAAACGCCTGGCAATGGCCGCCAAGCTATCTACATCTTCACGAGATAGTTCGGCAACATCAGGCTGTGTTTCCTGCTTGCGCCGCGACCACAATCGTTTCCACCAGGGAATTTTGACCGGCGCTTCGTCTGGCTGCGCTGCCGTAGCTGCCGTTGGTTCTGAACCAGCGTCAGCAACCTGGCTGTCATCTGGTTCCGGTTCACTGTCTACCGCTTCTTCAGCTGGCATCGTGTCTAAGGCCGTACCTGTTGGCGGCTCATCGACCGTATCTGGTTCCGTCGGGGCTTGCGCGCGCCTAAACGGCCACAAACGCCGCCACCATGACGGCCGTTGCGTTTCCTCTTCTAGTGGCTCATCTCTCTCTGCATCCGATTCCGTATCTGACTCTGAAGGCTCTACCTTACGACGGAATGGCCACAAACGCCTTAACCAGGCGAAACGCCCCTGGTTTTCTGCGGGAACATCACTTGAATCTGGGGGGGAGTCGTTTTCATCCTCAACTTCCGCTGCCGGTTCAGGTGCTGGTTCCGTTTCTGGTTGCGGGGAACGCGATGGCTCTTGCGGCAGGCGGGTGCGCAAATCCTTGACAAATTGACGCAGATCATCAATATCCGTTTCTTTAACGCGCACAAAGCCTGTTTCATCGTCATCCAGAAGATCGGTAGTGGCCGTCGGCGGCGGTTGTAACTCGACGCCCAACGGGCCAAACGCCAGGCGGCGCTTTCGACCAAGCAAACCGGCGCCATCGGCAATAAAGACCCCCCGGCGTCGTTGGCTGGAAACGACGACAAACCGTTCCCCATTCTGGCCGGCCACAACAGTGATGGCGTATAAGGGCCAGTTGTCATTATCATCTTCGGGCACAACAGGAAAAGCCGGTGAGACAGGGCCGAGCAGTTCTTTCTCATCGTTGATGTGCAATTCGAGTACATAAAGACCGCTGTCGGTGGCCAGCAGCAGTAGATTTAAATCAGAAAGCGCAAACCAGGCCATATCACGGATACGGTCGCTAAAATCTGTGACCCGCGCCCAACGCTCGCCACAATCAAGGGAAACATAACAAAATGAGCGTAATTGTTGTTGGTCATCAAAGCCATCGACAAGCACGGCCACCAGACCCGGCAGTTCCGGGTGAGGATTTATGCGCGTAACGGCCGTTTCTGTGAAATCTTGCGGCAAATCCTTACGCCCCCAACCGGTGGCAATCTCCCAACCGGCGCCATCATTAAACGAGCGGAAAAGGCGACGGCCGCTGCCCGCGTACCAGGTATGTGGCTGGTGGTAATCGGCTGCCAGGGCAAACACGTCGGCGTCGGGCGCAGCGGCGACATGCAGCGTCAAATTGCGCACTGCCTGCACGCCCGGTTCGTTGAGCAAAGCCCGGTAAACGTCGGACGCCCACAGTGGCTGTCCAAATGGCCAACCCAAATGACCTTCGTCATTGGCCAGGGGATTAATCCGTTTGTGTAAGGCCTCTTCCAAGGCCCGTTCGGCGACTTCCTTGATACGGTTGCCGTGGACATCAACTTCTGCTTCAACCCACACTTCTTTGAAATCAACCCAATACGGATCGCTCGTTGTGCCTAACGGTTGCTTTTCTTCGAGCAATTCACGTACATCAATACGGTCTGACTCACGCTGGCGCGCGCGCAGCATTTCCGCAGTTACGCGTCCCAGCGGGCCACGTTGTTGTACGGCCGGAACCAAACCCACGGCAACGGTGCCCGGCTGGGCATAAGTCCACCGTTCCGCTTTTGTATAGGCGCGCGCGCGCGCAATTGAGCGCACATTGCGCTGCACAAGACGCTCAAAGTCGGTCGCCGTGAGTGCGCGGTCTTGCGTGGTCAATTCTTGCGGGCCACGTATCAAGGCATTTGCCAATGATTCGGCCGTATCACCTCCCGTGGCCGGTTGGGGGTTTGTGACGGCGATACCGTCAATGGGTGTAACCAGATTGGTCAGCGTATGGGCAGTAACATTGCCCTGAGGCCCGCCGCCAATGGGATACCAGATGCGGATTTCACGGCCGCGCGGCGGTATGGCGCCCAGTGGTTCGATAGCCTGCTTGAGTTCGCCATTGGCGCCATCCTGATTGAAACTGCCCGGTGCTTGCATGCGCGCCGCCGGCGCAAAGGTGATAATTCCGGCCTGGCGATCGGCTTGATAAACCTGTCTGTTTGTATTTAAGGCATCGAATTGTGAAACTGGATGCCAGTAGCGGAAGGGTTTGCCATTAACCTCTACATCGGCTTCACCTGGTGGCGTGTTCGGGTGCATTTCCACGGCGACAGCCAGATCAAGCCCTTCTTCCAGACCGACCAATATCGGTGGTTGTTGCACAGTCAAGGTAAGGCCCGGCTCGCCGGTCCCATATCCCAGCAATTCTTCGCGCACGAGCGTGCAGTTGCGAGCGGTAACCGTTTCTTCGTCCCGCCCGGCATGGAGTGTGATCTCTTTGTTCGTGATAAATTCGATTGGCTCACCATCGCCACTGCTTTGAGCAGTAGCGACACGCGTGAAGCGCGGGATTTTCACATCCCCTTCGGCGCCGTCCCGCGTGAATGACAAATCAACGCTGGCCGCCGTTGGCGGGAAGAGATTGACGCCAAGCAGACGCAGGAAGGCGATATACGCTTTCTCCGGCAGCCGGTTAAGGCGGTAGAGCATGGTGTCCGTCAAAGCAGCGAACACCTCCAGCAGTACAATACCCGGATCGCCCGGAGTCAGGTCGCTCCAATCGGTATTGAGGTTTTCTTGTATCTGGTTTAATGCCTGTTTACGCAAATCACTAAAATTGCGATCGTCCAGGTTAGGCAGTTCCAGAGGCATCGGCCGTTTCTCCTGCAAGGTTTACGGAAAAATCGATTTGATCCGTTTTGTTGGTAATGCGAACTTGATAGGACAGATGAATGTTAAGCAAAGCAGGGTCTTCGGGATTGGCGCCGGCGTCCAGCGCCAGGATTTTTACACGGGGTTCAAAACGAGTAATGGCCTGACGTACATAATGAATGGCCAGCGCGGCGGTTGTGTCATCATTGGGTGAGAACAGCAACCGGTAAATGTCACAGCCGTAATCGGGACGCATGATGCGCTCTCCGGGGCGTGTTGACAATATCATGAGTACCGACTGACGTACGGCGGCGTTATCATCAACGGTGTTGATGCGCTGATCCGGCCCGACTTGCAGGCCTGGTTTATCCGGCCCGCGATCAAAGTCAGGATGTACAAAACGCCAGCCGCGTGAAAAACTCTTTGCCATTTTAAGCCTCGTCAACCAATTCCTGACCAGGACTGCGAACCTGGTATTTGATGGTGGAGGGCGGCGTGCCTTCGGTTAGCCCGGTGATAGTGTCCAGGGCGACGCGACGGCCGTTTATGCGAATAAACGCCGAGTAACCAGCCATCGCCTTGAGCGTCAGCGTACATGGTTTAATCGTTGCGCCGATGTTGCTGCAGCCGGTGATAGGTCTGAATTCAGGATCGTTTTCGACAAGAACAGTACGGCCGTTTACCGTAACCAGGTCCTGCGCCTGACCCAGATTTACGCGTCCCGTCTGGTGCTGGCAAACCAGCACGGCGTCTTGCGTCAACCACTTCATTTTTTACCTGCTTGAATCATTATCTACTCCGAAAATCTACCGATTTGCCGGCAATAACTATATCTGCGCCCGCCAGCTCGATATAGCTGCCGGCTCTGTTTTCCAGGCGGATGACATTGCCGTCATCATCCATCTGGAATTTTTGGCCGCGCGGGGTAACGACGGTATAACGCCGTACTTGCCCGCCGGACACGCCGCCATCGTCAGGCGGCGCAGCGCCGCCATAGAGACCACCCAAAACCACGCCCTGGCCCGTGGTGACATTGGTAAACAGAACCAACACTTTGTCATCGACATCCGACAGAGCGATTAACCCTTTGCCATTCCCGGCGCCGGGCGTAAGCACGGGCAGCCAATCACTCTCTACCTCGCCGAAGGCAGGCAAACCAACACGCATTCGGCCTTTGTCTCCATCTATCTTCGTGACGATGCCGAGCGTTGTTATCGGGCTGCGCTTTTGAATCGGAATTTGCGGCAAATTGGTATTGATTTCACTGATGTAGCCGAAACGGCCGTCCACCACGTGCGTCACTTCAGTCAGGACATAACGGTCTTCCAGGCGCCGGTTAACGCCGGTTACTTCTACGGATACGCCGGGCATTAAAGCGGCGTCTCCCCGGGCAACGCCCCAAAATGTAACCGTGCTAAACGCGCGACGGTCGGCTTCCGCTTGCGCCAATACCTGGGCGCGCCCTATCTCTGGCGCGCTCATGTTGGGCAAAACCAGTTCAGCAAACCCTCTTTGTACGCCTCTTGATGGCCCGATACGTCTGGGTGATTGGCTAACGCGGTATGATTTTGCTTGCAGGGGATCCCAACTCAGCATTTGGACGGCGCTTCTGGCGGCGTTGTCATTAAATTCAATACGCGCTTCTAAAAGATTAACACCCAGATCAAGCGTTAAGACTTGCCCTTCTTCCGATAGAGAAATCAGGTGCAGCGTTTCGCCGCGTACTGTCGGATATAAACCGTCTAAAGCTGCAACTTCAGCCAATAAATCCAGGTCTGATTGGTGTAATTGCAGCAGAAAGGGCCAGGAGTAAAATGACTTTCCGGCCTGAACCTTCAAGCCTACACCTTTTGCCAGTTCACGCGCCAGCCCATTGGCGTTCATATTGGTGAATGCGCGCACGGCTTGCATCTTGCGCATGGCGTCTAACCGGTCATAGGCGCGCAGCCGGATTTCTTGCTGGTTTGTTGGGCCGTAGATGTGCTCAACGGCCGTTACATCTCCACTAAATAAGGTTTGCCCGCCAACATCAAGCCTTAATCCGGTTCCCGGTTGAGTTGCCGCCAGATCATCTAACGGGCCGGGAGGATTCAAAAAAGTCAATTCACATTGGGTCGGCAGGCCAAGACGCTGCTGGACACGCGCCTCGCCCAAGGAAGTTGTCGATATCCACGAATTATTCAGTTGTACGTTAAGCGGCTGTTGATCTAAAACACCGTTCATAATTATTTATTTAGAGGGATACGCAGCAGCGTTCCCTGAAGCTGTTCCAACGGATTATCAATGTTGTTGACGGCCGCAAGCAAACGCCAACGCGCCGGGTCGCCATATTGCTCGCCGGCAATCTGGTCCAGGCGCTCCGAGCGGGAAGGATCGCCTACAATTTCGCGTACTTCCCATGTTTCGTCCGGTATGTTAGAATCGCCAAAAAAGCTGAAATCTGCCGGGAGACCAGGCTGATCGTCCAGCAGAAAATCTGACGGTTCTTGCGGGCGATACACTTCCTCAGAAACGCGCCACAGCCGCAAACGCAGCCAGGAACGCTGCGCCACACCTTGCGGTGAAAAATACTCAAAACGCTCGGCCACGGACACCACCACGCAAGGAATGTTCCACGCTTTGCCCCAAATAAAGCGAACTTGCGGCGGCTGCCGGTAACCGGCGCCCTGAGCCGTGTTTTCCGCCAATTGCCAGATGGGCAAGGTGAGGGCGCGTACATCATCGGTGCGAATCGTTGACCCGCCCACGTTGACATCAAACAGCAAGTCCAATTCCAACACGGTGCGCCCACCGCCGGTATAAATCAGCGGATCGTCGCTGCGGCGCGCGCCGGTCAACATGCCGCCGGGCGCGCGCTGAGGCTGAATGCCGGCAGTGCGCTGCATCGTAAATGTTTCCGGATTGAGCAGACAGGCGACACGCGCGCCTGTTTTTTCAATGAGAAATGCTACGCGTTCCACTGGTCTCCTCTTTGTTCACGATCTAATCGCCGGCGCCGTTCCTGGCCGCGCAATTGTCTGTCCCAGGCCAAACTATCCGATTGTGGAACATCGGGCAGCGCAGGCCAGCGATCACGGGCATCTTGAGGGGCAAATGTCGGTTGGGGTGTTTTCGGCCGTTGCGATCGCTCTTGGTATTGCGGCAGCGGGTAGGTTTTCTGTAGCGCCCTATCAGCAATTTTATTCCGCTGCTTTGGCTGGATTTCAGCCTTTGCATCAGATTTTATATTTGATCCGGCATACGCTGTGGGTCTGGGGCGCTGCTCCAGCAGAGGGCTTGCGCTTTTAACCGTGTCTGACGTTGTGTTTATGTGATTGGTCTGGTTGTGTAACTGCTCAAGGTTGGATTCGAAGTTTGCTGTTGGCTCTCGGCTCTCATTGACCTGCTTAACTTGTTGTTGTGATTGAGATTGAACCGTTCTGCGCGGTTGTTTGTTTTCTTCCGGCGCATCCGGTGTTTGTGTCTGGCGGTTTTCTATTGGCGCTAGTTGCAGGGTGGGAACGGCCGTATTACTTGACTCCATGCCACCCTCGTCTAATAACGTTTTTGGTTTTGACGCCGCCAGATTTTTACCTGCCGGCAGCTCCTGTTGTGTAACTTGAGGCGCTGTCGGCCTCAAGCGCATCAGGGATGGCGATCTGGCCGGGGTCTCTGCATAGGTTTGCCTTTCCGGTTCCACTGGCGTAATCGGCGCTAAGGGTTGGTTAACGGCCGTTGTTTCAACCTCGAGCATCGATTCTTGTGGCAGATCGATCGTTTTTGGCTCAATCTGTTGAAGTTCAACGAGCTGTGGTTCAATCAGAGGTGGCTCGACGAGTTGGGGCGATTCATAATCCATGGCCGCCCGTGGCAGCTCAACCGCTGGCGACGAAACGTCGGCTGTCGGCGACGCATCAACAATAAGATCGGCTTGGGCAGCTATCCAACGTGTCAGCAGCTCCTGTGATTGGGCGCGCGGCAGCTTGTCAGGCATCAATGGGTTTAAATCTGGCGTTTTAGGAGCCTGAAAATCCAACCTTTCCGGAAAGCTTGCGCGATCAAAATCCAACCCTGTTTCGTCATTATTCAGGCTTATTTGCTTGCGGTCGTATCCCAATTCCGCAGGGCTGATTTCCTGGCTGCGCCGCGACCGGGCATGGTCAGGCGACCGGCCCTGAGCCTGATTAATTACCTCCGTTTCCAGGTTTGGATGCAGCGCAGGGGAATCTTCTGCCAAACCGACAGCACGCTCCTGAATGGCCTGGACATCGGCAAGCCAGTGGGCGGGCGGCCCATCTGCGGAAGTTTCAACCTGAGACACAGCACTGTCTTGCAGAGACGTTGCGTCTACGCTGTCGACATCAACCTGGTCAGCAAGCGAAAAAGCGAATGTCGCCCAGCTTTGCAACCAGTTCGCTAAGGCACGAAACTCTTCCGGCGACGGCCTGAGCTGATCGGCCATAGACTATGCGCGCTCCAGATTGTCAAATACCAGCGTTAAACTTTCGATCGCAATCTCGCGGCTCATGGCGTCCAGCGCTGCTCCCTGCCATTCAGAAGGCCAGGCATCAAGCAGGTTCCAGCGCATCACTTCGTTGGCGTTAGTGCTGTCCAGCAGGATGATCGACACATTTTTGCGTTGTACATTGCCTTCAACGGCCGCCATCAGCCAATCCCACAGCTCACGGGAAGAGGTGACGCCGTAACGCAAGGTAACGGCGGCATAATCAACCGGACCTGGTATGTGGCGCACAACCTGGTTGTTACCGGCCTCGCGGTATTGAATTGGTTCAACTTTGACGCCCAGACCACTGCATTCGGTGAAATGCCCTTCAGCAACACCGGCAATATCCAGTTTGAAATTATAAGCACGATAAGGATCTGTTCCGTTAGCCATTATTCACCTCCTCCTGGAGCGACATCCGCGCCAGCTTGATATTGCTGGATTTGGAAGACAACAAATTCAGCCGGTTTGACGGGGGCAATGCCGATGACAGTGGTCACGACGCCGGCGTCGATGTTTTCGGGCGGGTTTGTTTCGGCATCACACTTCACAAAAAACGCTTCCTGCGGGGTGGCGCCCATAAGCGCCCCGGTGCGCCAGATACGGGTCAGAAAAGCGCCCACATCACGCCGGATTGACTTCCATAATGGTTCATCATTCGGCTCAAAAACAATCCAGCGGGTGCTGGTTTGGATCGATTCCTCAACCATGTTAAACAGCCGGCGCACATTCAGATACCGAAATTCACCGTTGGGTTCAAGGGTACGCGCGCCCCACACCAGAATGCCGTCACTGGAGAAATAACGGATGCAGTTGACCCCGGCTTGATTCAACGGACCTTGCTGGGCGTCCGTCAAAGCGTAGGTTAAGCCAATTGCGCCGCGTACGCGTTCGTTGGCCGGCGCTTTGTGGACCCCGCGCTCGGCGTCGGTACGCGCCCAGACGCCGGCTACATGGCCGGATGGCGGCACGCTAAGGCGCTCACCATTGCCCAATGGATTTTCTACGCGCAGCCACGGGAAATAGAACGCGCCATAGGAAGAGGTAGGCGGCCTTTGCCCTGCTCCCGCTTCGCTCACCGTTTCTTTGAGCAGATCGAGATTAGGTGGCGTTGCGCCCTCTTGTACGGCGACCGCTTTTGCAGCGTCAAGGATCGCCACCCGATCTTTGAGCCGCTCACAGTGGTCGAGCACATCAGCATAGTCTGTGGAGCCAGGCGCGGCAACGATGGCTATGTCATCAACCGGCTCTAAATTGGCCAGAGCGTTTTTGATGCTCTTTGCCGCACCGGCATTGGCGACGTAACAGCGGCTACCGCCGTTGAGAAAGAAGCCATACACAGCCTGAGCCAGATGGTTGTCTGCGATGTCAAACTGCTTGGGACGACCGTTTTCCTGAACAATATTGCCGTCTTTATCATATTCGGTCACAAATTGGCGCACAAACTGGGTCCAATTGTTGATTTCGACAGCCCTGTCAACATGTCGTTTGGCGTTTGGCGCTTTACCGACAAAACCAACGGTACTGGTTCCTACGGCCTGAATCGGCCGCGCGCCGCCTGGAATTTCTTCGATATAAACTCCAGGCGCTTTGCTATCATACAATGCCATATCATACCTCCATGATTACGGTTGGATGTTCGACTTGCACATTTTCTATGCGGCGTCCCTGGCCGTCAAGGACGGCAAATGCCATCCGGGACCAGACATCAGCTTCGTGGCCGCGTAGTTTTTCATGCAACAATAAAAAAAATTCGCCTGCGCGCGTGAGTGGTGCGCTGAATTGCAGGGCAGGATAGGTTAACCCTATGTCGGGCAAAGGCTGCTCGCCGGCGGGCAGCGAGATGGGCGCACCACTGAAAATATCTTCTTTGGCGCCGGCCAGGACGTGTAACCCATTATGAGCTGCAGCGTCAAGACCAGTTACGCGACCGGTGAGCTGTACAAAACGAATAATCAGCGGTTCGTTTTTTTGTAGCGCAGCGAATGTAATGATCATTTCGTGTCCTTTGGCGCGCACAAATAGTTTGTATTCGGTTTTACGCGGCACGGCTTTGAAGGCAAAACGGCCGTTTACATCTGTGGTTGTGCTCGCATTGCCGGACATCGATTCCGGGGTAATTTCGCCATTGGCCTGCGCGCCGACGTTGGGCAGCATAGTCAGGCGCACGCCAGGAAATGGAATGTCATGCGGCCCAAGAACCTGGCCGGTCAAGGTGACCAGGTCGGCCGGTATGACGGCATGCGGTTCACGTACGGGGGGAACGGCCGTGTCAAGTTGTTCACGCCGTATGGGCACAGATACAAAAAATGACGGGCGTGGAGGTATACCGAATCCCGCCCATGTTTCAGCCGGCACCTGCGCGAATTCAGCCTCATAATCCGGGTGCGCCATAACTGCAAAAGCCAATTCACCCAACAAACGGTGCGCTTCCTTCTCTGATTGCGCCCAGGTTGAAACCAGGTACAGCAGTTGCATTTGTAAAGGGGGCCGTTTTTGTGTACGCAGCGGCGGCGCGTGACGCAGTTCAAACAAATACAGGTTAACGCCTGAACCCGCTTCAGCAATTTGGGGTGCAGGCGGGGACAATGAGACTTTTAGTGTACCAGGGGCTACGCCTAATACCTCGCTCACCCATGCGCTCAATTGTTTATCAATTAAGTCAATCCGAGTCGCCAAAAAACACCTTATACGGAGGGATCGGTTTGTTTATTTCCAGTAAGTTTCTGCCAATAATATCGAGTGAAAATATCTTCCCGGAAGCTCCACAATAGCAAGTTTGATTGTATCGTTTCATATTACTTATTTCAGTGTAGCACAGGCATTTTGATAATGCAATATTATTTTTGCCTAAGAATAACAATAAGTCATATAATTGGTTCACGGTCGAATACATAGAAATTGGAAAATCGCAAAAATCCTGTTTATAATTCCCCTGGTGTCTCGACTTTATGATTTTCAGGAGTCTGCATTCTCAAATGTGGACTGGCATCTGAGGATGCCCACCCCTCATTTTTAGAAATTTTCGGTACTAGTGCAACAGCCCCAGTATCAATTCACTTCAGGCATGTCAAAATCGAGTCAACAATAAGGAGTTTGTATGTATAAAACGCGTGTTTTGTTGTTATTCAGTGTACTTGGAATGGCCTTGTTAACAATAATATTTACAGTTGATTTGCTGCAAGCGCAGCCATTTGCTTCTGCAATAACCAGCCAGGAACCAGCCTCGGCAGCCTTGAATAATACCAGTGATATTGTTGTTGTGGCCGATACCACAGCAACGATGCAGCCGGAATTGGATGCGCTGGCGACTGCCTGGGACAGCGACAGCATGGCCGGCGGCGACCGCTTGTTTCACCTCGTAGGCTACAAAGACAATCCTCAATATCTGGGCAGTACCGCAAACGCGAACCAATTCCAGAACTGGTTGGATGAATTGACGGCCTCCGGCGGCGGAGAATGCGAAGATGCAATGCTGCAAGCGCTGGCGCAGGTCGCGCGTAATCTGCCGGATAGTCAGGCGCTGGTGTTGAGCGACGCTGCGCCAATGGGCAAGCGCGCCAGACTGGCGTTTGTGGTTAACAAACTGGTTCAAAAAGGTATCCGTGTAAACACGATTATTTCAGATTGGTGCGATGACAGTCAGTTGACTGAATCTTCTATGTTTGCCCTGGCACGCTTAACCGGCGGTTACCCTTTTATCGTCGAAGAGAGTGATGTCGAAACCGCGAGTAAGGCTGCGCTGGGAATCATGAACCTGGAGGACTCTCTAACCATCGACAATGATACAGTGGACGGCGTGCAAATTTACCCATTGGTGATCGACAGCAGCGTTACGACCCTTGGCGTTGATGATAACAAATGCAGAATTTGGTGTCTGACCTGTACATTGACCTTGCAGGATAATCTTCCCCCTTCTGCCTCTCCGGAAGAGCTGCAGCTTAAAATTCGCGATCCCGAAGGGAATATACTACAGCCGGGTGATCCCGGCGTTACCGTGCTGCAAACCGATTCAGGAACAGCTTATCGCATTGACGTCGCTCAGGTTTATACACCAGTCGATCCGACTGATAATACATGGGAAATCATTGTTGAAGGTAATGATGACCATATTTTGAGTGCTTCAGCCCAATCAGGTTTGCATTTTGAAGTGGTCGGCAAGCGGGTTTTGCGTGCTGATAGAACGAATTTACTGCGCACCAGATTGATAACTGATCCGGGCACGACGGTCATTGATACCGACACCGTCAAATTTGGTGTTATGTCAACTTCCGGCAGCAACCTGATGCAAATCAACCTGTTTGATGATGGCCAGCACGGAGACGGAGAAGCCGGTGACGGCGTTTATGGTGGGCCAGTCAATCCCAAGAAAGGCATCTGGTATGTGGTAGCGTGGGGTAAATTGACCGATGGTTCTGCATTCCGCCGCGTTGACTCCACGCCGGTACGGGTTAAAGGATTCAATATGGAGCCTGCATCGGACAGTGAACAGCCGCCCGGCACGGCCACAACGGCCGTTTTCAACATCACCAATGACAGCGACGCCGAGCAAAGCTACGAGCTGGATGTCGCTTCCAGCCAGGAGTGGGCTGAGGTGGATGCAGTGCCCAATATGATTACGCTGGCTGCGGGTGAAAGCAAAGCCGTCGAAGTTCCCGTCAATGTTCCGGCAAACGCCCAGTCTGGGGAAGTTGAGGAAACATCGTTAACGGCCGTTGAACTCAACGACTTTTCCGCCAGCGAAACGGTTTCCGTGAATACGGCCGTTGTCACTTCGCCCCCGTTGTACCTTCCAGCTATTCTGAAGCCATAGAAAGTATTCATTTTTATCAGACGAATTTTGACAGAAATTCTGCAAAAATATGAGAAAAACTGTCAAATTTTTAAGGAAAGACCATGACCAAAACTGATTTCAAGAAAACGCTAAAACATCTCTACAATCCCGGCAAAAAAGAGTTCACAGTTGTTGAAGTACCGCCGATGCAATTCCTGATGGTTGATGGGCACGGCGATCCCAATGTTTCCCAGGCATATCAAGAGGCGTTAGAGGCCTTGTATGCCGTCTCTTATAAAATCAAGTTTGCCAGCAAAAAGGAACTGGAGAAAGATTACATCGTACCACCGTTAGAAGGTCTGTGGTGGGCGCAGGATATGGACACTTTTACCAGTGCGCGGAACAAAAGCCAATGGGATTGGACAATGATGATTATGCAGCCGGATTGGATTACGCCGGCGATGTTTGAGACCGCATGTGCCGTTGTCAAAAAGCAAAAAGACCCGCCTGCTCTGTCAAAACTGCGCCTGGAAAGCTACGCTGAAGGTTTGTGTGTGCAAATTCTCCACGTGGGCGCTTACGACGATGAAGGACCTACCTTGCAAAAACTGCACGACGAATTCATGCCGGCCAATGGGTATACGTTCAACGGCAAACACCACGAAATCTATCTCAGCGACCCGCGCCGCGTTGCGCCGGAAAAGCTCAAGACAATATTGCGGCAGCCTGTAGCCTGAGACCGCATTTTCGTAGTAAAGACGTCCCATCGAGATGTCTCTACAAAGGGGTTACAGCTGTACGAATTGATGCATAAACAATAAAATTAGTGACAGAAGACAAAGGACGGAAGACGCCAGATAGCAGGCAGCAACCTGTCAATTGGTCGGATTCAATTTAATAATATCAATGCGCTTGGTGTTTTCGTAAGGCAGCGTGCCGCCGCCTTCAATCAACATCACCAGGCCTGCATGTAATCCGAACTGGGCCGGGCAGATCGCGGCTGAACGCGCGCCAATCCACATCCTCCGGCATCAGAATTGGTAATATTCCGTAGGAAAACTGCAAGCGCTGGCAGCACTTATCCTGCTGGCTGGGGGCCAGAATCCATTGCGGCAGGCGAAAACGGGTCAAGCGACGTGCAGAAGCCCCGCTGCGCGACGGCACAATGACAGCAGCCGGTTGCAGCCGTTCCGCAGTCCGAAAAACGGAATAGGAAATTAAATCGTCGATGGTGATTTCCCCGCTGACACGCTGCAGCTTAAGCAAGTCCACAACACCTACATCATCTGCATCGATTGTGGCTTCAATTGCGGCCGCAATCCGCGCCATCGTCGCAACCGTCTCAACAGGGTATTGGCCAACGGCCGTTTCTCCCGACAACATCACACAATCGGCGCCATCCAAAATGGCATTGGCCACATCCGTCACTTCGGCGCGCGTCGGGCGGCGGTTGGTGGTCATCGACTCCAGCATTTGCGTCGCCGTAATGACCGGTTTTCCTACCAGGTTGGCCGCTAAAATTATCTGCTTTTGTGTAAAAGGAATATCCTCAATCGGAATTTCGACGCCCAGATCACCTCGGGCAACCATAATGCCATCAGCGGCGCCGACAATCGCTTCTAAATTCGGCAAAGCCCCGGCGCGTTCAATCTTGGCAATAATCAACGGATCGTAATTGAGGTCAGCGGCGGCCGCGCGGACTTCTTCAATATCTGCGGCGGCGGTCACAAAGGATTGGCTGACCGCATCCAGCTTTTGTTCGGCGGCAAAAGCCAGCATGTCGCGATCATGGTCTGTGAAGGCGTGGATGCCCAGGTCGATGCCGGGAAAATTAACGCCTTTATTCGAACGCAGTTCACCGCCAACGATAACGGTGCAGTGGACAGCCTGGTCGACGACCTTATCAACCTGCAGTTGGATATAGCCATCATTCATATAAATGCGGTCACCCGGCTTTACCGCCTGGGACAACCCGCTGAAGTCCATTGAGGCGCGCTCGCGATTACCGGCAATTTCCTCGGTTTGTAACACAAACGCCTGACCGTTTTCTAATTCGATAGGCTCTTCTGCCAGCCGGCCAATGCGCATTTTGGGGCCTGGCAAATCACCAAATATGGCTACGCGCTGAACGGCCGTTTCCGCCGCTGCGCGCACATTGGCAATTGTCTGCCGGTGGCTGGCCAGATCGCCGTGGGCGAAATTAATACGGGCGATATTCATCCCCTGCCGGATTAACTCAACCAGCACTTCTGGGGATTGAGAAGCCGGGCCGATTGTGCATACAATCTTGGTTTTTTTCAACGGGAACATTGTATTTACCATTTTGTTAAAAATTCCCTATATTCAGCAGATCCAAAATTTGCCCCGCATTGCACAAATCCCACGGATGTATGACCTTTATTCGCGTTATTTGTATCATTCGTGTCGAAAATCTTGATCGACTGATATTGGTATGTTTAACGATCAATTTCTGTTTTATAAAAGGATTGTCAACAAATTTCGTTCAGCAGGGTATCCTACCCCGATAATCTCAGTAATTCAATATCTTTTGAATTACCTGCTATTTACCTGAGTACGCGCACCAACCGACCGCGACCAGCGGCGCCCAGGGCGCCAGCCCGATTGCAACCAAATTAACGCCGATCGAGAGCCAACGTTTCCTAAATATCTTTTGTAAGGATATTATCAATCATGTGTCGGGCGTTGCCTACTCCCACAGGATTGGTGTTTAAATAGTATGGGATAAAGATCAGCGCCTGGGAAAGCGCGTGGCCCCGCCCTCGCGCCCACGTCGCGTCATCGACCGCCAGGGTTGTGCGGAATACATCGCGACTCTCACCGGAAAACAGACCCCACGCAATCATCAAGTCGCAGGCAGGGTCCCCAACACACAGACCCCCGAAGTCAATAACGGCGTTCAAGCGGCCCCGTTCAAACAGCAGGTTTCCGGGCAGCATGTCGCCGTGAAACCAGACAGGTTTACGGTCCCATTCCGGCGCCTGAAGAGCGGTTTCCCACGCCTTAGTTACTGCATCAGTGTCGATCATGCCCTGCAGGGCTGCGATCGCCTTTCTTGTGTCCAGGTCTCGCATCGCCAGGGGACAGCCGCGCACATTGAAGTCCGCGGCGAGTGGGCCATCCGTAGCATCGATCCGTTGCAGGGCAGTTATAAATTTCGCCAGACTAATCGCCGCCTGGCAGGGATTGGTGATGCAATCGATAGTGGCATTCTTGCCTTCTAGCCATTGATAGACGGACCAACGCCAGGGATAGCCTTCGCCGGGTTCACCCATCGCGAGCGGGACAGGGATGGCAAGGGGCAGGAACGGGGCAAGTCGTGGAAGCCACTGGTGTTCCTTGTCGACTTGGTCCACGGCCCAGTGAATGCGAGGGAGTCGCACCACCATGTCGTCGCCGAGTCGATAGAGCGCGTTGTCTGTCCCAGCGGACTCGACCCGCGCGATGGAGCGATCTGCCCACTGCGGGAACTGTGTCGCCAGTAATCGACCCACGAGGAATTCATCGGTTGCCGCCTCGTTAGCGTGCATTTTGCCAATAGCCAAATATACCCTCTTTACTTCTGACTTCACGATGATTAGCGGGAGCAACTTCGCATTTCTGCTCACAGGCGCAGCAGCTAGACCAAAGTCTGGCCTTACCCTGTTGCGTTAGTTTACCTGAATTAGTTAGGCGCGGACAGGTATATCCGACACCTCCTACGCCGGGGGGACAACATGTCACAATTGACACTTACACAAGCAAATGATGTTACAATAATGGATTCTGATTGGAAGCGCTAAAATTTGTGTGAAGTTAGAAGTGAGGTGACATATGAAAGAATTATTCGCTACCGCAGGCTCGAATGAGTTGGAAAATTCTGAAAATCAGGCTGGTAAGATTGCCGGATTTTGGCAGGGGCTTTGGCACGGTCTCATCTGCCCTTTTTCTTTTTTGATTTCCTTGTTCAAGGAAAATATGGGAGTCTATGAAACGCACAATAACGGAAACTGGTACAACTTTGGATTTATCATTGGCCTGATGATTGTCTTTGGCGGCAACAGTGGTGCAGGCAAAAAGGCCTTCGAGCCAAAAAACGGCCGTTTTCCTGAGTGAGGTAATGGGTCTATCCCTGACCCCAATCGAAATCGCTGCTTTGGAAGATAAAACTGAAGGTTGGATTGACTGTTATAGTCGGCGCTCCGCAACAATTTTTGTCAGGTAGCTAATTCTCATTAGAGTAGGAAGAACAAAAAATGAATTTTGACGAACACATTGATCGCAATCAATATCCGACAATGAAGTGGAGTAGAGCTTTCCTAGCAGAACATTTTGGAAATGAAGAAGCCATCCCAATGTCAGTTGCCGATATGGATCTAAAAGCTCCCGCACCTGTGATTGAACATCTTCAAAAACGGGTTGCTCATGGAATCTTTGGCTATGAAACTAAACCGGAGAGTTATTATTCTGCGCTTGAGTCATGGTATCAGAATAGGTATGGTTGGAAAATCGATCGAGAATACATCGAACCTTGCCCATCCATCTTGAATGCTGTTTCAATCTTGATCAATCAACATTCAAATGTTGGAGATGGTGTTATTATCCAACCTCCCGGTTTTCTTTGAATTTCGCATGGTGATCAAGAGTAATGATAGGAGAATTGTCAAGAATGCACTCAAGTTAGATGAAGGACAATATCAAATTGATTTTGATGACCTGGAAACCAAAGCTGCCGATCCGAACAACAAGATATTGATATTGTGTAACCCACATAATCCTGTTGGCAGGGTTTGGACAAAGGCAGAATTAGAGCAAATAGCAGAGATATGTGCGCGCCACGGTGTATTTGTAATTGCAGATGAAATTCATGGTGATTTTGCCTTTCCACCTCATCGGTATATTCCCTATCTAACTATCTCTGAAAACGCTTCCCAAAATGCGGCAGCCTGTATTTCACCAGCCAAAACATTCAATATTTCTGGCATGGTTGATGCTATAACGATCATTCCCAACGAAACGCATCGTCATCAGTTCCATGAATTTGCTCATAGCTACCAGATCAACAAAATCGAATGTGTTCGCTTCAATTGCGACAGAAGCTGCCTACAGGGATGGCGCTGAATGGCTGGATGCGCTGCTAGTTTACCTGCAAGGAAATGTTACTTTGATCAGGGAATTTCTTCAGGAAAACGCCTATCAATGTTTCTTTGATTGAACCCGAAGGGACATTTTTAGTCTGGCTAGATTTTCGAGGACTTGGTTTGGATGCCAAAGCGCTGGAAAAATTTCTGGCACAAAAAGCTCAAATTGCACTTGCCCCGGGTTATTGGTTTGGAAGAGAAGGGGCGGGGTTTGCCCGTATGACTATTGGGTGTCCACGAGCAACGCTGCAGCGCGCGCTCGACAATCTTGCTATCGCTGTCAAAGGACTTTCGTGATATTGAAAGCAACCTGACTTGTATAGCAGTTGACCGGGCTGTCGCGCAGAGGTGAGGGGCGCGGTTTCGTCTCCTTTTCAAGGCTAGCTTGAATCTGACCTGTGCACATGTCCACTTTTCCGGGGGAACTTCAGTTTAAAATTTTTCGTAATCGTTGACCATCAGCGTCAGCGGCGCTTCATCCTCCTCAATCTCCGGAAAACGGCCGATTGGATCATAGAAACGATTATCGCTGCTGTCGTCGTTGACCGTGGAGACCTCGCCCGCCAGAACCGGGCCGTCAACGGCCCAAAAGGCATGGTAACAATAGGGCCTCAGCGTGATGCTTTCGCCCGGGTCCAGGACCACGCTTGCGCCTGCCTTCACGCGGCGCCTTATGCCGTCGGTATAAACAACGACATCCTCATGCGTTATTTCCTCAGCTTCATTCGCGTTGTACAACTGCACAACCAGCCTGCCGCCGCCTCGATTAATAATGTCCTCGGTTTTGGCCCAGTGGAAGTGCAGCGGCGTCACTTGCCCAACGCCCACAATCAAAATCTTTTCACAGTAAATTTCGCCGCTTCCCTGTGCTAAATCTTTGAGCGAACCGTTGCGCAGCGTAAATAACGAGAGTCCAATGCGCTCAAAATCGCCTGATCCAAAATCAGTCATATCCCAGCCCAGGCGCCGCTCGACAATCCGGCTCACTGCCTCCCCCTTCTCCATCCATTCCTCAGGCGTCCAATAGGCCCACGGGGGCAGAAAAAATTGATGGGTTTTCAGAAAGACGTCCGCCGCCTGTATGATTGCGTTTATCTGCGATCGTTTCATAAAAATTTTCTCCTTTGTAAATAACCTCCGGGAGGTTCAATCTACGGCGCAACTATTCAAATGAAACCTCCCGGAGGTTGGTTTTCCTGCATGGTGGTGCGCCGCGGCGCGTGAAGTTTCTCCTGAAAATACCCTCCCGGAGGTTTCTTTTATGATGAGCGTTCCCGATGAAAACCTCCGGGAGGTTGGTTTTCATCGCTTTTGGTGTGCGGAACGCTCATGTCAACTCCTTGTATAAAGTAATTCCATTTCGATACGCGATTTGGAAAATCGCGCTGCTAGCCGTTTGTCGTAAATTCGCGCCCATCGGCGGCGCAGAGCAACTGGATACTGTTCTTGCCCGACGCCGCCGCCAGGGTGACCGTGCCGCCCGGCTCAACCCACTGCCCCGCCATGTAAAAATTGGACAGCCCCGGCAATGTTTTGGGCGCGCCCAGAATCATCATCGGCAGCGTCTCGCCGGTCAGCAGCCAGCCGGTCGTGGCCCCCATCCAATTGCCGGTGTAGCGCTCATAGCTCATCGGCGTGGCCTCATCGACAAACTCGATGTCCGCCCCAATGCCGGGCCGCCATGCCTCAAGGTGTGCGATAATGATGTCGGAGACCTGGCTCTGCTCGCTGTCATAGATGCGACGGCCGTATATGCGCTGCCAGTAGGCGTAGTTGCTGCGCACAATCAGCTCGATCACCGACTTGCCGGGCGGCGCCAGCGAGGGATCAAAGCAGTAATGTTTGACGCCCAGCTCGCGGCGCTCTTCACCCGCCAGCAAGATCGGCTTGTCCAGCAGCAGCGTCATCCAATGGGGTTCGGCCGCGAGGTCGCGGTTGACCCCCAGCGAAATCTGGCACATCTGGTGCGTGGGCAGATGCCCGTCATACATGCGGCGGATTTTGCGGTTGGTGAACTCACCCCCCAGCATATCGAAGAT
Source organism: uncultured Chloroflexia bacterium (assembly GCA_963701435.1). Taxonomy (GTDB): domain Bacteria; phylum Chloroflexota; class Anaerolineae; order Promineifilales; family Promineifilaceae; genus JAACFF01. Next base: position 50,215 of record CAVPAL010000023.1, read on the forward strand.
AGTCCCGCGCCCGTCGGCGGCCGAAATGATCCAGTCGGCGCTGTGGATTTCATCATTGTAAAGGCGCACGCCCACGGCGCGCCCATTTTTGGTCAAAATTTTCTCCACCTGAGATTTGTAATCGATCTGCCCGCCCAGCTCAAGGTAGCGTTTTTCCACGGCGCGCGCAAACTGCAGCGAGGCGCCCACCGGAAAGCCGGCGTTGCCGATGTGCATGTAGGCCAGCAGCATCATGCCCATCATCACGGGCGCTTCATCCCAGGAAAACATCTGCGCCGCCGCTTTTTGCAGGAAGGGATCGTGAAACGTCGCGGCAAAGTCACGCGAGGAGAGCCGCGCCCACTTTGCCAGCGCCGGCGTGTAGGGCAGCATTTTAAAGCCCAACTGCAGCCACTGCCGCAGCCCCATCAGCGGCTTGGGAACGGCGTACATGGCCGACATATCAAAACGCGTGAACTGGCGCACCCCGTCGCACAGAGCGCGGATGCGCCTGGCGTCTTTGGGGCTGAGGTCGGTCATGTGCGCTTGCAGGCGGTCGGGATCGGTATAGACAATCAGAGTTTTTTGGCCGTCAGTGACGCGCTGGTATTCCTGGTGGTTGACAAATGTGCGCCCCTGCACGGCGCCCAGCTCGCGCCACATGGCGTTGAAGGGCTGCCCCTCGCCGGAGCCGAAGAGGTAGTGGATGCAGCCGTCGAAAATGTAGCCTTTACGCTCCCAGGCGGTGCACAACCCGCCCGGCAGGTGGTGCATTTCAAAAATCCGGCTTTGGTAGCCGTTCATCTGGGCGTAGCAGCCCGCCGCAAGACCGGCGATGCCGGCGCCAATGATGATGATCGATTTATTTTCAGGCATTTTTCTTCTACTTTTCTGGCCAAACAAATGCAGCGCCGGTCGCGCAGTCTGGCCAGACGATTTTTGGGAACCCCATTATGAGGCATTGATTGAGACGTGTCAATTTAGTAAACTGGGTCTCCAAACCGCGCTGCTACTCGCACGCTTAGGTAACACTGCCCAACATCCTTCCATGTGTACATTCTGCTTATTTACGGGTAAAATTGCTATGGGGTTCTTATCATGAATAGTTTGCCGCTTCTTTCATAATGCACTTTACACCTGCTGCAAAAAAGCGCAAAATAGGAGGAAAAAAATGGATCCAGTAACAACTGCAATTTTGGCTGCTCTAATAGCGGGGTGGTCAGGTGAGATTATCACCAACCCATATGACGGAGGTCTGGAGTAAGCGGTAGAATTACCGCATGAAAGAAAAAAATCACCCCAGACCCCCTTTGGAAAGTTTAGCATGTGTCAACCCGGATTGCGATCTGTACGGTCAAAAAGGCGGCACAAACTTGCTCATTAGAAAAATATATGGCCGTGACCAAATTCGTTATTTGCGCTGTCGTTGTTGCCAAGAAGAATTCAGCGAACGCAAAAACACGGCCTTGTGGAACAGCAAAATTCCAGAGGAAAAAGCGGTTTCGGTAGCTGAACATCTGGCCGATGGCTGTAGCCTCAAGAGCACAGCCCGCCTGGTCAAAGTAGACCCAAGTACCGTCCGGCGTTTGAATCAGAAAGTTGGGAGACATGGCCAACAATATCATGACCAAGAAGTACAAGATGTATCCGTTACCGAACTGCAAGCTGATGAACGACACGGATTCGCTGGGAGTAAAGGGCAACCAGCCTGGGAAGCCGAATTGATGGACCCGCAAAGCAAGTTCATTTTGGCCCATGTTCAGGGAGCACGCGACGAAACATTGATTCGCCGTCTGCTGGAAGATGGGGCGGCGCGTCTGCACAATCGCCATGAAGTTGCCTTGTTCACTGATGGATTGGCCGCTTATCGCACCTTGTTCCCAGAGATATTTGGTGCAGCTTACTATCCACCGCGACAAGGAACGCGGGGGCCGTACCCCAAAGCACGTTTCCGCATTCCGCGTACGGTCGCACATGTCCAAATCGTCAAACATCAAAGTGGGTATCGTCTTAAAGAAGTGGAAATCCGGTATGCTCATGGTAGCAAAAAGCGTATTGAACAAGCTTTGGAGCGACTTGACTACAACATCCCCAACACATCGGCTATCGAGCGGCGCAATGGCACGGCCCGACTGATGAGTGCGGCACAGGTACGCAAAACGCTGGCCTTTGCGGGTAAGGTCAGTACCAAAGAGGCGATGGGTTGGTGGGGAATGACTGTCTACAATTGGTGTCGTGAGCATCGTAGCCTTAAACGGTTGCTGCCTGAGCCAGTGGGTAAAAAAAGTATGAACAAAGGACACCGGCTATGGCTATCGGTTTAGCCAATTCAATCTTATCACTCGACTTTTGCTTAACATAAAAGAACCTTAAAAACAGCATAAATGAATGAACTTTCTTGGGTGCGGGCAAGCCGCACCCATTCCCAGCCAGGACAAAGCTGGCTGGGCAAGGTCGAACCACTTTGGTTTTCGGGGTAAGCTGCTGTTTAAGCGTAAATCTTGGCCAGCAAGGGCGCTAGAATAGCGTCCAAAGTCTGGCCTTGAGCCAGCCCGGTGGCAATGAGGCAACCCAGATTCCAAAGGCTTTGGGCCTGGGTGGCACGCCGCCAAGCGGGTGCGCTGTCATCAAGATTGTACTTGAGTTGACGTTGAAGCTTGTGCTGGAGAGCGAGGTCATGGGGCGCAGCACGCAGTAAGCTGTAGGCGACGGCGACCAGGCCAACATGGCGAGTAACAGCCTGAAAGTCCCGCACCTGATACTGGTCTAACCCCTCGGCCTTGCCCTCTTGATAATAGACTTCAACGGGCCAGCGATGGCGACGAATATGCGTTATCCCGGCAGCTTGCCACATCAAGCGGTTCGAGATGTAGAAACGAGGCGAATCGGACAGGTCAGCCCGGCTGAAATTGATGACCAGGCGTTGTTTGCCAAAGTTATGAACGCGCACTGTCCGACAGAAACTATAGTAGCTTTCCTTTTCCCCTTTGTAGGGAATGGTGATTTTGTGAAATAGCTTTTTGTGGCCGGCCGCAACGGCGGTTAGATGTTCTTTTTTGAGCCGCTGACTGAAAGCGCCAAGCGTTTCCTGGCCGCTTTGGAGATTGACTTTATCATCCTTGGCCAGGGTGCCAACGTAAGGCAGGCCCAGATCTTGGTCAATGTAGCGGCAGAAAGCAGGCTGTGTGTACCAGTTATCAAAAGTCACCGGCAATTTCAGCTCGGGATAGGTCGCGACAAATTCGGCCAGGTGGTGACGCGCCATCAGCAACTTGCTGGCGTACAAGGCGGCCACTTCCGGTCGGTCTTGCTTGCGCCGCCAAACACCCAGCAAATACTGCCGCCATTTTTTCGGCTTACTTTCCTTTAAGGCGAACTTTTGCTTGCGTAAAACAATGCCGGCCGCCAACAGGCCCGCTTCAATGCCCGCCAAGTCAGCCGGTTCCCACAGCTGGAAAAGCAGCGGATAATCGGTTTGGTCGTCACTGTAATGCAGGGTCACCAATTTGTGCGCCCAGACATAGCGCCGTTCAACCGGGTCCCAGAGCTTGGCGATTTTCTCAAAGTGCTCGCCATAGTGAGACAGCAGGGTGTCATCAATGCTCAAGACCCCTTTCTTTTTCATGGCCGTGCCGGTAAACTGGCCAATAAAGCTAACCGCTGCTGGTTGAGCACCCTGTCCGCATAAGTGCCGGCTGTTAACAACCGATTTAAGCTGCTCTGATTCCGGCTCTCATGTACGACCAGCCGATTGATGCCGTCGACCGTTTTATTCTCCGAGACAATCAAACTGGATGTAGCGTTGGAACTGAATCAGGGCTTCTTCGGAAAAGACGGGTGCAAACCGGATGCATAATGCTTGACAATTTCTGGTAGTTCGACAATCGGGAACATATGGATACCTCCATGGATTGTTATCCATCATGTTACACTAATTGTGCGATTCAATTGTTAAAGTTCTTTCAAAAGTGCTGTTTTATGTTAATTTATATGCCAAAGTCGAGTTATCAATTCGTGATGTTCTCCTCACTCCGGTTTACCCGCCGTTAGGTTGGAGATAATCTCACTGGACTACCTGTCACCGTTACCCAATTTATTTGTTATTCCCGTGCCATCAGATGACGCAGCCGCCACCATGCGAATAAAAACAAAACCAACCCTAAACTCAATAAGCCCACCATAAGCAGCGGCGCTGGTGATTGGCCACGCAACATCACATCTTGTAACAGTCTGGTGCCATAGGTCGCAGGCAACAGCCACGATACGAAATGGACACCGGCGACCAGCCGGTGCAAGGCGATGAAAAAGCCGCTAAAAAAGATGCTGGCCAACAGGACGATCATCGAAAATTGTACCGCTTGGCTGTCTGTTTGAGAAATAACTGAAATGGCAAATCCGAGGCTGAGAGAAGTGAAGAGCAAAGCTAACACAACGGCTACATAACCCATCCATGAGCCAAGCAGTGGTGTTTTTAGCCCTAACAAAATTAGCGCGGTTAAGGTGGCCGCCAGTACGGCCGTTAATATCAAAAAACTCACCATCTTGCCTAATAACGTTTCTAATGATGACAATGGCGCCGCCCGGAACAACTCAATGGTGCCGCCGTTACGCTCACGAACAATCGAGAGTGCTGCCAGCGTCACCGCCATATGTTGCAGCAGCAGTGCAATCACCCCAGGCACATAAAAATCAATTGGCCCCAAGGTTGCCTGTGTAAATGAGACAGTTTTGCCGGAAAATGGAGAGACAAGTACACGGCCGTTCATGCCCTGAAATGTCGTGAAAAATTCCTGAATTGATGCTAATTCGCTTTGGATTTCTTCTGCCTGAGCAATTTCGGCTGTGAAGTCTGCCTGGTTGGTGTCTAATAATGCCAGCGAATCGAGTTGGCGTTCAATAAGTTCGAGACGCTCTTCCAACAACAGAGTTGATTCAGTGGGTTGCTCCTCCAAAGCTTGTACACCTTCAAACAAAGAGAGACTGGAAGCTATCGCCAGATTTAATGCTTGATAATCAACAATCATCTTTTCTACATCACGAAAAGCAGCCGATCCATTGCCAGCTTCCAAATCATTATGTAATGAGGTGGCATCTACCTGCAGATCTTTTATCTTTTCTTCAACCGTTACTGCGCGGGTTTGAGCTTTTTCTACTGCCCGAACTAAGACTTGTCGGTTGATTTCGCGCACATAAGCGCGTTCTAGCGTATTGACAAACAAAACTTCCAGCGGATCAATCTCATGATGGATCATTTCAAATTGCGCTTGCTGGCTTTGCAAAATTTCGCTGTATGGGTCGGAAGGCGTGACTAACACCAGATCGATTTCTTGCTGATCCAATTTACCCAGGGCCTCACTTTGACTGCTGACTGTATCTACGATGTCTAGGGCACCTCGCAAACCATTCAGGATCTCGTCGATTTCCGCTTTGATGCGGCTGTCTTCAGGCACAACGATGATCGTGCGCAGTTGGCGTGGTGAATCACGGTAGCCTAAGCCAAACAACAGCAAAATCAGGAAAGGACCCAAAACCAGAATGGCTACCAAACGTGGCTGCCGCAAAATCGCGGCTATCTCTTTGCGCACAAAGGCTGAAAGTCGAATGAAGGATTCTTTTAATGCATTCATGCCAATACCTCCTCACTCGCTGCTTCATCCTCCATAATCTTGACGAAAATATCATCAAACGGTGGCACAAACTCATTGATCGAATCGATGGCGATATGGTTGTCTTCGCTCCAATGTAACAATTGCGGAATGGCCGTGCTGGCTTCTTCTACCAACACCTGAATGGATTGACTGTCTAACAGGACGGGTTGTGCTTTGACACCGGGTTGTTTAGCGATACCGGCTAAGGTTTCGCCACTGATGGGCTGTGTGGCATGGATGTTTACAATTTCACCTCCCAAAGCCTTGCGACGTAGCTCATCTGGTGTTTCGACCATCAACAATCGCCCTTGGCGCATGACGCCAACGTAATCACAATAGGCAGCTTCACCCACATATTGGGTCGTGACAAAAAGCGTATGCCCTTCTTCTTTGAGCTGCCGAAAATGATCCCAGAATTTGCGCCGTAGGACAGGGTCGATACCGGCGGTGGGTTCGTCTAAAAAGATGAGTTCGGGATTGTGGATGAGGGTAGCTGCCAAACTTAGACGGCGCTGCATGCCACCTGATATTTTGCGGGCTTCTTTTTTTTCGTGACCGCTTAGTTCGACAAGATCGAGTAGTACGGTGAAACGTTCTTTGCGCTGTTTGTAAGGGAAGCCATAAATGGAGGCGGCAAAATTGAGGTTTTCCCAGATGGTGAGTTCGGGATACAGCACAAAAAGCTGAGTCATGTAGCCGATGCGTTTGAGTTCTGTCCGTTTAAAACTGCCTGGTTCTTGCCCAAATACTTTTACCATGCCTTCGCTGGGTTCATAATTGCCCACCATCAGGCGCACAGTGGTTGTTTTGCCGCAGCCGCTGGGCCCAATAAAACCGATGATCGCACCTTTGGGAACGTTGAGGGTGATGTCGGCAACGGCCGTTGCGTCACCAAACTGCTTGGTCACATTTTCCATCTGTACAAGGGTCACAACTTTATCTTGAGTGGGTGATTCTAGCATAAAACCTCCAATATCGATATAACATCGTTTAAGGTTGCACCAATCCTATTCGTTCGAAAATGGCCTCGAGACCGATGATCAAGCCGCCGGCTAGCCCGATGACCGCTATCGGAATTATGATCATGACGACAATTCCCAAAAATGGAAGAATAAAGGCTCGCCAGCCATGCGTCTCATGTGCCTCGGCCGCCGCCATCCAAGTCGCCAGGAAAAATACCGTTGATGTCAGAAAAACTGCGATCGGTGCAAAAGGGGGAATCAGGGCCAACAAATCCAAGATATTAACAGTTTGAGCAAATCCCAGGCCCCGCATTGTCCTGGTGAAATACCCTTTTCGAGTGAGAAGCCGCCCCGCCCAAAATATGGCAAGAACAGACAATAACCAGGCAAATATTCCCACGAATACTGATAGCAGTTCGAATCCAGGATCGGCACGAAGATAGGCAGATATCGCCGAGAATCCAACACCTAGCAATAAAGCAGGTCCGGTCATCCGCCTATCGTTCACGATGTTTTGATAGGTGGAACGGTCAAGAATCAACACATGGCTTGCGTAACCCAACCAGGTTCGCACATCCTTCAGACCTGCCCAGAGATTAGCCCATGACCATTCAGCTTCAGCTGGGGCTGGATCTTGTTCCTCCGCCAACTCTTCAACTGAGATGGGTTGGCTACGAAAATCATTGAGAATCTGGAAAACATCTATCGCATTCCGCGTTGAGCCAACCGCCATGCTTGGTGGATGAAAGATGAAAGCATCTGTTTGTTCACCGCCGAGGCCGCCATGATTCCCGATGAGCTCCTCCAAGGCAGCGACTGTTCCATCTGGGTAAACCGTGCTGATTACCATTAAGTCACCGGCATTCGGAAAATCCATTACACGCCGCACTTGCCAAACCCTCGTCTCGAGTGAGGAAGCGCCGAAAGCAGCGGGATCCTCTGGAGCATAGGGCTTTAGGGGATCTTGACCAATTACTTCGCCGGTATGCAGATTTCGCCTGCCATTTTTTCCCAAGGCAACCGGTGTGCCATCTTCTTCATAACCACAAACCAGACCAATACCTTCATGTTCAATCAAGGCCTCGACCATGCCCGGATACGCCTGATCCAACTCATTAAGATTGATTTTTCGAGGGTGTAAATCAAAATAGACTTGAGCGAGATTGCCACTGCCATAAGCCGTTACTTGTGCCTCATGAGGACGATCATCGCTTCCTTCCGCTGCTTCCCGTCTTCTGGCACTGTTGTCCAAAATCTTTTTGCCTCGCCTAGCAGCTGCCCGTCCTGCACGGCCGCCAACACCCGTTTCCTGGATATTTTCCAATTCGCCGGATACTGCATTAATGGAGGTCACCCCTGTATCGCCGCCCATTGATTGGGCGACCGTTGTCCCATGCGGTAGCTGTTCTTCGATAAACTCTTTAAGAGATACACCGTAGCGCTGTTTAAAGGTGGCGCCAAAGGATTGCCCATGATCGGAGAGAATGATTAAACTATATGGTCGGGGAGCCCTCTTCTTGATCGTCTCATGAATTCGTTTGATAACCCGATCATAGGTCGACAACACCTTAAAAGCGTCACTGGTCCAAGGGCCAGAATGGTGGGCGACTTCATCATAACCTGGCCAGGTAACGTAAATCGAAGGAGCGCCACGAATGATATCCAAGATGGTAAGATTGGCGGCGATATCGCGCATGAATACGGTTGTGGCCGCCCTTACGAACGGGTAACCATGGGCAAGCCGATTCAACCGCGGTTTCACGTCGTTTCGTCTTTGCTGCCACCCCTGCCATATTTCACGAACGACATCAACCAAAAACAAGACAATGGTATGCGCTAAGAAATACGGGTTTAGCAAAAGCAGATAGACATCTTCAGCTCTGCGCTTTTTCTCATCACTATCGGCATCAAATAAACCGGCCAGGGTCAGAAGCGACTTTTGCGCATCGCCATTCAACATATTATTGATGCTCGAACCACCGCGCATTAGACCTTCTCCATGTGCGTAGCGGCCGTTTAATTCAGTAGCATCGCTTCCTGAAACATAGAGTTTTTGTTTTTCCTTGTCGTACCAGCGAAAGGCAGGAATATCGTTGTTGTCCCCAAACATGATTCCGGCCTGGCAAGCTGATGTTTGCGAGGGAATCCCACAATCAACATGAGATAGGATATAGCCCTCCTCCTCCACCAATCGCTGCAATGTGGGCATGCGGCCGTCGGCAAGGGCTTTCTTTAAATGATGAAAACTCAAACCATCAATTTCCATCATCACTAAGCCGCGCGCATCTGGTGAATCTTCCATATAAGAATGTCTCAGTGCGAGACGCTCAATCAGACTTTGATAGAAAGAACCTTCATCCTTCACTTCCAATATACCGGTTAGGATGACATTGATTGCCGAGAAGATAAGGCCGCCAATAACCGCGCTTAGCAACCCTTCGATGTGGAATACCGGTAAAAGCCAGGAAGTAATGAGGAGAGCTATGGCGTTCACAAAAAAGCCAATGACAAAAACGGCGATAAAGCCAAGTGGTCGAGCTATGAGCAGGATAAGTGGTCTAATTAGCAAATTGACAATGCCTAAAAGAAATGCCGCTGCAAAGGCATCTAACAAAGCAGTTAACGGATCAGACGTGATGAAGGCAATGCCGGGCAAAATGGCGGCCGTTATTAAGAGAGATAACCCATCAACAAACCACAGAACGAGGAAACGCATGATGGCTTTGGTGAAATTAGAAAAGACGGTCATAGAAATTTCTTGCCTTTAGGGACACTTAAATCAATTGGATAAAATACGCACCTGATCATTGTTCTCTTGCCATAGGTTTTCCAGTCGCCACCAGGCAAAGATGAATAATAGAACGCCATACAAGATCAGACCCAATAGAATTTGTAGTTCGATGCTACTCCAATTCCATTTCCTGCAAACATTCGCGCATCGCCTCTTGACCTGAGTTCAATAAGATTTGGATGCGCTCATCACTCATGTCGAATTCCAAGGTGTCAAAACCGCCTACGGGAAGGTGGCAGACGACGTCAGGGTGTGTGCGCACGATGAAATGATCATGGTTCTTGAGGAAGGTGGTTAATAGCGCCTGGTTCCGCTCTTTGACGGTTGACCAGCGGCTGTGCAGCGGATCGTCATGTTCTTTGACGGGTGGTTCTGTGCCTATGGCCGCTTCAACGGGAATGGCGTCATTCAAAAAGAGTCCCACGACGCGATCCCGATCAGGCTCGATACCCATCGCTTCCATGAATTCCGGCTCTTCAGATACAACCATTTCAATTCCGAAATTTGATCCCAGGCCGCCGTCGACAATATCATGCCCGCTGATATCTTCGCCCAAGTATGTGCCCCATTCCTGCTGCCAGGCCACGTGGTTATAGACAAAGGGAATGCTCATTGACATGCGGATCAGCCAGGCGACCGGCAAATCAGGGGCCGTGCGATGGTTGATGATCAGCATCTTGTGATCGGTGACGTCGGTGATGATCGCCGTGAGATCGTTCCCGGTCTCTTCGTGGAATTCGCCTAGCGTTAGTTGGGAGTAATTGCGACCTTCAGCATCTAGTTTCTCATCAAGCCAGGTAAGAAATTCTTCCCCGGCATAAACGCCGCCAAACTCGATGAAGGAAAACGCCTCCCGCAGCGCCTGATGTTCGAGAGCCTTATGCATAATGGACTCGTCAAGCTGCTCGGCCGTATCGATCGGCAAAAAACTATCCAGAAAGTGTTCGAAGAACGCAAAAAGCAAGCTCTCGCGAACAGTTTCATCAGAAAACGATTCCGGCACATCCATAAACTTGGCCAGAATGATCTTGCCATCCGGCGTTCGTTCAGTGATGGCGGCGACCATTTCGTCGGCGTTGTAGCCTGAGGCGACCATGAGGGCCATGATCGAACCAGATGAGGTGCCGACCACGCGGCGATAAGAAATGCCCTGATCTTCCAGTTCTTTGAGGGCGCCAATCTGGGCGATGCTCTTCGCACCACCGCCGGAAAAGACGATGTCAAGGCCATCTGCGCTGTACTGCAAACCGGATCCGTCAACAGCAGCGGGCAGGCCGGCAGTTGTTTCTTCGGTATCAACCGCGTCAGCGGCGGTTTCAGAACTCCCGGCTCTGTCGTCATTTTCGTCTGAATTACAGGCCACTAGCAGCGCTAAAACTAACACTGTTACAATGAGCAAAAGCCTTTTAGTTAATCGCATACCATACTCCTCGTATGAAATGGTGGGCAAGTTTTCTACTTATCCACAGTGGGCAAGAAAAATTTTTGCTCTACAAAGATCCTAGCAGGACTTTCGCTTATACCATCTGAATGACTGGGATACGAAGTGATCGTAACCTCACCCGAAGGAAGGTATGCTAAAGCGAAAGTCCTAAAACTATTTGACAATGTTATTGCTTGCACATAACTACATGATGATCAGACCAAGAACGAAGGCCACCAAAAAATTCAACACCGCAATGGCAACAGCTGCGACTATGGCGCCAACAAAGCCATTGACCTTCATACCCTTAACAAATTTATCACTAACCATGAGCACGAGAGCCCCTACGATCAAAGCAACGATAGCACCTATTAGTCCAATTCCAAGGCTAATACCCAATAAACCAATCAACCAGTTGACAATAGCAGTGGCGATGGCGATGACCAAGGCTGCAATCATAGCGCTGCCAAAACCATCAACTTCTAGGCCAAGGCCCAGTTTGCTAACGACAAGAATGACCACAGCCGCCAAAATGATATTAAATACCACAGTTACTAACAAACCTACAATTTCCATGTTGTCTCCTTAAAATGGCGTAGTTCACCTATAATGATCTACAAAAGAATTAAAAATGAACAAATCAAATCTGCCCATTACCCAGCATGTTCTTAGCAAATATAGAACATGACTTTAAGTCATCATTTTCCTCCTTCAGGTAATAAGTTAATAAAACGAACCGTATACCAGCGATTGGCCGGCATTCGTTCCTGTTGAACACTAAGTAAGCGTTCGACAATAACTTCATTAAAATAAGAACGCTTACCACTATCTGGTCGTTTACCAAATCGCTAATTTAAAAACGGCCAGCGACTAAATGTTATTAAATATCTACAATCGTACGGCTCACTCAGCTATGCGCACGGCCGTACCGCTGACGGAGACCATGAGCATGCTGGTAGTGCTGCTCTTGCTTCTCCCAGTCTGGCGATCGATGGCTTCATAATCCACGTCGATGCCGACAATGGCGTTGGCCCCCAATTCTTTAACCCGTTCGATCAGGTCATTCATGGCGATATCACGCGCCTTGTTGACGACCTTTTCATAGGAACCGGAACGGCCGCCGACCAGGTCGCGAGCGCTGGAGGAAATATCCCGCAGCACATTAGCGCCCATGATCGCTTCCCCGGCCGCAACGCCCAGGTATTCTTGTATCGGATGACCATCGATGGTTGCAGTCGTTGTCACTATCATTTTTATGCTCCTTATTCGTTGCCTGACTAGATTACTTCTTGGCGAAGACGGCCGTGCCCGAAACGGAGACCATCAACATAGATCCACGAATTGTTTCATAATCGAGATCCATGCCGATAACGGCGTTAGCCCCCAAGTCCTCCGCTTTCGCTGTCAAGTCTTCCATGGCCAACTCTTTAGCCTGGCGCAGTTCCTTTTCGTAGGAGCCGGAACGGCCGCCGACGATGTCGCGGATGCCGGCGGAGAAGTCCTTGAAGACATTGGCGCCCATGATCGCCTCGCCGACGATTACCCCCAGGTAATTCTCGATCTGATACCCTTCCAATATGTTCGTTGTTGCGTAAATCATAATCAACCTCCTCGGTAAATGAGTTGCTTGCATCTATCAATGTAGAATACTATTGCCCATCACTAAGCAAAACCCACTGAGACTTGTGAGATTCTAGATAGCTAGGTTCCAGCTCGCGAGCAGCGCGCCGGCTATGTAGATGTGTTTCTGCTTATCATTCGAAGCCGATAGGGCGGAAAGTGCGAGAAAACAGTTCGACTATTTGTTATTCTAGAAATAGAGCCACAGGCAGGAAAAATTCCTGCCTGTAGCTCCGTATCGCTCGTTTGCCTAGGTAGATAGGCACAACTACCAATCTTTTGTCGCTAACTAAGCCGCTCGCCAGATTGGCTTCCCGGTTGGCATCTTGTCGCTATGGCAAGACGGAGTCCAAAAAACTGTTACGCCTCTTCGTCCTCATCAGCCGCCACCTCGACCTGTGCCTCACCGGATTCGGCCGCTTGTTCTAATTCGCTGTTTAAATCAGCGCTGACCGGATGGCTGACGAGCTGCCCTCCAGCACCCGCTAAAATGCCTTCTACCGCTGCGACTGAGCCGGCGTCGGTGAGCATGACATACATGGAATGATCCGGTTCGAGAGACTCGGCCATCTCCTTGAGCGTATCATTGGGGAAGCCGCCATCGCGCAGCTTGGCCGCGACACCACCGATGATTGCCCCAGCGATTGTGCCGACTACCGGGATGAAAGAACCAACGACCGCGCCGGCTACGGCCCCTTTGCCACCACCCCAATCATCCGTCTCTTTGACATGGATCTTGCCTTTCTCATTCTTAGAGAGGATGGCAACATCTCCCCGTTTGATCTTTTCGTGCTTGACGGCCTTCAGCGCTTCTTTGGCCCCATTCTCAGTGTCGAAGTTGGCGACGATCATTTGCATTTCCATTGACATTTTATGTTCTCCTTAGATTTGTCAGTTTACTGTTTTTAGTAAACTAATAATATAAATAACTGAATGTTCTTTGCACACTAAAATTATTGTGGTTTAAATCATAAGCAACCTCCTCAGGCAAATGAATTGCCTGTATATTTTAATCCTTTGAATCTATTCTCCATCGCCAGGTAAGGCCCACTGCGGCTGGCGCGCATCGAGGCAGCTCAGATCAAGTTCTGCGTCCGGATCTTGGACGTAGGCCGTGGCGATCTGGCCCACGCAGCTTTTCGCGTGGCTCCAGGTCCCATGCCCCTGCTGTGGTATCAGGACGAAGGTGCTGTTTTCCAGCTCGCTTTCAGCCGTCTGGCCCATGTAGACAGGCGTAGGTTTATCGTAATCACCCTGTAAAATGAGAGCCGGCACATCGCTGCTCACCGGGCCTTTAACTTCTATGGGCGCCGGGTCAACCGCCCAATTCTGGCAACGGTTAGCAAATGCTTGCGACTTGTCTCAGATTCGTCAGCTGCGGGAAGGCCAGAGAGTTGTAGCTGTTCACCGCATCCTCAAAACTTTCATTCAGAATATCATCGATGCAGTGAATCGAACTATACAGCAACCGAGCCGTTCCTTGAGCATTGGCCTTTCGCATTGAGACCAGCTGAGCCTCCGGATCGCTGGCAGCCGCAGCATCGGCTTGTATTTGGGAACCATAGGAGGAATTGGCGAAGTCCTCGGCAGTCAGCGTCGCCGATAAGGCCAGCATTTGGTCTGCGGTTTCGTCTGTGTAAGTTTCAGCGATGAACTCCGGCAGTGCAGCCAGCGGATCTTCCTCAGCCATTAGAAATTGAATGTATGTTGGAAAAATCGAAGCCTCGTCGGGGCTAAGAAGATCGAGCCCAGCGGCAACAAACGCTTGCACCGGGTCATTCAGATCCAGATCCTCTGCTTCCATCGTTGCTGGTAAGGCTTCCACTGGGCCGGTGCCGACCTCGCCATCGCGCAGGGCCAAGTAGGTGTCCAAGACACCCATCTCCAATTCGGCGATCATTTTCGGCAGATAAGCGGCGCGCTGTTCGCCAGCATCTCTCAACTGCTCGACGACATCCTCCAACGTGACCGTCTCCCCGTTTACCTCGAGCGGAGCTTCTTCCAGCCCATTCAGCAGCGTGGCAAGACGTTCACTCAAATTAGGATAAGCTTCGTTACAAGCGGCATCCGCCTGGCACTCAGCCAGCAGCTGCAGCAGGAAGTCGTGGTCGGCGCGCACGATCGTTCTGATCAGATAAACGGATGGTGGAAACGTCGAGTCCAGGACCACGGAGCGCAGCTGCGGTGCGTCGTCGTAGGAGGGGATATTATTCATAATCGTCATCGCATGGCGTGTGCCGTAGGAGACACTGTCAATATTGAAACTCTCATAACCCAACGCTTTGATCAATTCCACCGCGTCGCGGGCATATGCCGCCGTGCTGAACTGGTTGAGGTCAAGACCTTGTGCGGTAAACTGCTCCCAGCAGATCTCGTTAAGAACAGGGAAATCTAGCTCCTCAGGAGTTGGCGCTGCCCCCGGTTGCTCGCCGCTGGCCTTCGCTAACAGGTTTGGCGCCGCTACCTGCAGAGCCGCGATCTGCTCTGCGGGGGCATCATTTTGCAGGGCCAATACCAGGCACTCTTCAAAGCCCAGGCGCTGGCTTAGTCCGAGACCGCGTGTGTCGAACAAGATGACATCGCGTTCAGGCTGCAGCTCCTGGTATTTTTTGATAGTAGTATCCACCGACAAGATCGCAGATTCGCCGGGACCACCATTCAGAAAGAGCAGGGGATCGGGTTCAGGGTTCTCGCCCGTCGCCTTCACCACGACGAAGGCCAGGTCGAGGTTACGGCCGTCCGGCTCCTCCCAATTCTGGGGCACGGTAAAGGTGCCACAAGTGTAATCTTCGCCTTCGACAAGGTTGTCACCCGGAGATACGCCTGGTAAACAAGGGCCGGGGTGGACACCCAGTTCTCTATCCGACAGCTGCGGGGGTGGCGCGATGGCCGCCATCAGCTCCAGCTGTTCATCCGGCGTGCTTGTGGTTGGTTCACCTTCCTCTACACCACTTTCCTCCAATTCTGCTGCAGGCAGCGCGAACGGCAGTGGCAGCGCCTCGGCGATACAGCTGCTATCCGGCTCTGTCGTCGGGTCGGCGATGAACGAAGCCACAATGCTATCCGCGCATGGATCGTCAGAGAACTGCACGTGCCCGCCATAGGGAAACTCGAAGGAGAAGCCGTTGGGCAAGGTGGCCAGCACCTCTTCGGCGTTGTATGGCGGTGTGGCCGGGTCAAAGGCACCACTGAGCAGCAGCACGGGCAGATCACTGCTGATAGGGATATCCGTCTCATCCGGCAGCACAGGCAAGTTCAGGTAGGAGCACATCTCAATATAATCAGAGGCATCTGAGCGGATAGCCTCAGAAACCACGCTGTAGACTTCGTCCAGCGATCTCGCGTCATCAACAGAGGTGACAGGGTCCTCGGAACAGACCATCGCATAATGCATCGGGAAACTTATACCCTCAAATCTAGGTCGATCCGAAAAAAAGAGGGTTTGGAGCGCATCATTCAGCTTTTCATCCGGCTTATCATTCAGCAAGCTGTCTACCGCCAGCGGTATAATGGAAGCACCGAACGGTAAATACAGCGCATTATAAAAAGCCGTTGCGGCCAGGTTCTCATCCATGAAATACTGCGTTCCGTCCTGGTCGAAGCGGTACGGTTCGCTCTGCAGTTTCTGGTAAACGGCCTCTACATCTTGGGCTAGATTGGGATAAGCTTCGCTGCACGCTTCGTCCGCCGCGCACAGCTCAATCACATAATTCAGCGGCGATTGGAAATCGGCGTCTAGCTGCGTTACCCAACTAGGTGCACTGAGTGTGTCTACACCATCCAGGATCACGGCCGCGAGCGTGTCGGGAAAGTCCCGCATGACATGCTGGCTCAGCACCGTGCCGTAGGAATCCCCATACAAGATAATCTGGTCGTAGCCGAGTACTTCGCGAATGCTGTTGATATCCGCTGCGTTTTCGACGCTGTTGTAAGCCGCAAAGTCAACGCCAGCCGCTGCGTACTCGTCCATACAAGCCTTGAACGCAGTGATCCGTACCTGTCCCTGTTCCTGGCCTGGCAAACCCGCGGAGAATGCTTCCAGGATGGGAGCCATCGTTTCTTCACTGCACATCAGTGACGGCTCGGCGTACAGGGTGCCGCGCTGGGAGAAGAAGACCAGGTCCCGGGTTGAGAGGAGATCGGTGTAGACGTCTTCATCGCCATCAACCATATTTTGGGCAGTCAAAGCGGCTTGCTCCAGGTTGGAGCCACCTGGCCCACCCTCAGCGAAGAAGAGAGGTTCAGCGGGTGTATCGGCCGTCGACAATAAACGGATCACTCCCAGCTTGATGCTGCGCCCATTGTCCTCATTGTGGAATTCAGGCACCTCAACAACCATACATTCATAGTCAGCCCCTTCAGGCATCTCGACGAAGCAATCCTCCAGCGGTTCAAGGCGAGGCAGATCGCCGGCCTCAGCAGCTTCCTCCGTTGGCTGTTCTGCAGGGGTATCTTCTGAAGTTGGCTCTGCAGCAGGTTCTTCTGTAGGACCTTCCGTTGCCTCAGGTGAGGCTTCTTCTACGGCCGTGTCCGCGGCCGCGGTTGGTTCAGGAACCGCGGCCTCATCCGGCCCTTCATCCTGGCAGGCCACAAGCAATAAAATCAATAATAACGATAGAATCAAAGCTGTTTTTTTCATCAGAATATAAAAACCTCTCAATATTTTAGGATTACTGCACAGGATCCAAGATCCTGACCAGCAAGGTGTTCAGGAAGTAAATGGTTAGCGAATTAAGGGCGCCCATGAAGCCGGCGATGAACAACCAGATGGTGTTGACGGCGGCGATTCTTTGTGTCTGCATTTTATCGATTCACCATCAGCCATCGAGCAGCGATTCCTGGATAGCTGAAGGCAGTAGGGCGACATTGCAATCCGCGCTGTTGGTCAGGTAAACAAGGTTGGTATCTTTCTCGGGAATGGTCATGATCAGCGTCGCGAAGCCAGCAGTTCCCCCGGTATGTCCCCAGGCTTCAGCAGCCTTAAGGGGAAAAACCCCGATCCCTAAGCCATAGCTCGTCATCAAGCCAAATTTGAGGGGATCCACTTCCTGGAAGTCGGTCATCTGGGCCAATGAATCAGGATCGCTGAAAAGCTCACCAGAGACCAGGGCTTCCGTGTAGAGGGCCATATCCTCGGCATTACTGGCTATAGCCCCTGCTGTCCATGCTTGGGTCGCATTCCAATCGGTCGCATTAACCAATCCAGAATCATCATCATTTTCGCTTTCGGCCGTGAAATAGCCATCTACAATCTGACCTTCCTGCGGTACACCCTCAAGAAGAAAGGTGTTGTTCAAACCCAATGGGCTAAAAATGCGCGTTTGGTAGAGTTCAGCCATCGATTGACCCGCTGCTTTTTCCAAGGCCATGCCCAGCAGGATATAATTGGTGTTGCTGTAGGCCTGATCCTCTCCGGGGTCGAACTGCGGCTCTCCGTTTTCCAGGGCATAGGCCATGATTTCCTCTGGTGAGAAGCTTTTCTGGCGCAAACTCGTGTCCGTCGCCCCAGCTTCCAAAATGGGATCACCATAATCCCAGGTACCGGCGGAATGGTTCGCCAACTGGCGCAAGGTCATCTGCTCACCATTGGGCACCTGCGCCGCCATCTCCGGCAGCCATTGGGAGAGCGGGTCATCCAGGGACAAGACACCTTCCTCCTGCAGCTGCAGGGCCACGGCGACGGTAAATGATTTGGTAATGCTGCCGATTTCGAAGGCATCGCCGACCTGCATCGGTGTCTCTTCTTCGACGCTGGAAACGCCAGTGGCCTCCAGGAAACGACCTTGTGGTGAATCAACCAGGAGGACTGCGCCGGGCGTGCCGCAGAAGAATGGATTTTCGCTGAAGTTCAGCAGCAGGTCATCCCAGGTATCGGCCTCAATGGCCCCGGCGGCTGCTTCCATGCCTGCAAATTCGGCTTTCTCAACGGCGCTGCAGGCAGCCATGATCAATGTGACGATGCAGAAAGTCATCAAGGTGAAGGCGCGGTTTTTGAAATGGATATTACTCAATGATTTCTCCTATCTCCCAAAGGCGTAACAAATCCTAGCTGAAGGTTGGTTGCAAGCGTATTCCTTTCAAATAACCAACAATACTCAATTATCTTAATATACAATTGGCGTTACACCATAATTGTGCGAACAATTCTAATAGAGAGAAGATTACGTTATCGGCTGACGAAGGGCTCATTCAAGAAACAAGCCGCACTATCAACATTCTTCCTGCTCTTAGAAGATCTTTTGATTTCATATTTGCGTTTCTATGCTGCGACCACTCTCGCAATTCTTCATGATATCGCAAGGGGCACTCTGTCAATCGCCTATGCATTGACACTGTAATTTTATCTGTCGAAAAGATAATCGGTATCGCATGGAAAGCCAAAACGATGTGATATAATGCTGATATAAAGGCTGTAAATGGGTCTTGTACACCCAATGAACAGCACGGCGTATGTTTCTTTTAAGCGTGAAAAGGTGTCTGTTTCCCGGCCGTGTTGGTGCCATTTACCTCTGCCGGCTTTGCAGACAGGCTGTCGGATAGGGCGAAGGTTAAATTTATGCAGTATGCACATCCTCAGCAGTAAATTGACGCGGCCCGCGCCGCCGCCACGGATTGTAGACCGGCTTCACTTGTATGCGCGGCTTGACCAATGGCAGACGACGCCGGTCGTTTTTATCCACGCGCCGGCCGGCTACGGCAAATCGATCCTCGCCAGCCGCTGGCTGGAGGTGCGCGGGCTGGACGCACAGGCTGCCTGGCTCTCTTTGGACCCCGGCGACGATGATCCCCTGCAGTTCCTCCGTTATCTGGCGGCGGCGCTGGAACCGGTTGCCCCGGGAATCATTGACGCCGTCCAGCCGCTGCTGGACGAGCCGGAGGCAAAAGCGGAACGCGCGCTGGCGGTGCTGCTGGGCATGCTCCAGGGGGATCCACAGGCAGCGGACGAAAAACCGCTGCTCCTGGTCCTCGACGATCTGCAGCAGGTCGATTCGCCCGCGCTGGCGCCCCTGATGACCCTACTGCTGGAACGGTGCCCCGCGCGACTGCATTTGATGCTCCTGGGACGAAAGCCAATCTATGGGCCGCTGGCCCGGCTTTACGCGGCGGAACAGGTATTGGAACTGAGCGTGGTCGAGCTGCGCTTTCAGCCGGACGAAATGGCGAGCTACCTGGCGCAGCGCGGTTTTCCGCCGCCCACGCCCGAGGCCCTGGCGCGTCTGGATGCACGCACCGAGGGCTGGATCGTCGCTTTGCAGTTGATGGCCGCGGCAGCGGGAGATAAACGGGACATTAACGCACTCCTGGCCGCCGCCCAAAGCGGGCGCGGCTGGCTGGCCGAATACCTGACCACCCAGATCCTGGCCGATCTCTCGCCTGCCAAGCGCACCTTCCTGCTGCAGACCGCCATCCTGGAGCGCTTCAACAGGTCGCTCCTGGCGGCCGTCAGCGGCGTGACGGATGTCGATGATCTGCTGTCAGCGCTGATTGAGGCCGGCCTGCCGCTGGTGCAGCTGGACAGCCGGCGGGAGTGGTTTCGCTACCATCACTTCTTTCAAGAACTGCTGCAGGCCCGGCTGCGGCAGGCGCTGAGCAGCGCGGATATCGCGGAACTGCATCGCCGCGCGGCCGCCTGGCTGGCTGAGCACGACCAGGTCAGCGCAGCGGTGCAGCATGCGCTGAGCGCAGATGATCTTAACCTGGCGGCGGCCATTCTGGAAACGGCCGTGCGCCCGGAGATTTCGCGCGGTGGTTTCCAGCAGGCGGAGAGCTGGCTGGCCCTCTTCCCCAATAACGCCCTCGACCAGCACCCACACCTGCTGTTGGATTTGTGCTTGCTCGATACTTTCCGCGTCCAGGCCAACCTGGTGGACCTTGTCACGCGTACCGACGCCGCCCTGGCATCAGCCCAGCTGGCGGAGGAAGAGCGCCGGCGCAAACAAGCCGAATTGACTATCTACAAAATAGTTATCCAGTTCTCCAGGCGTGAATTCGAAACCGTCAGGGAACTACTCCGGGACACAGAACAGTGGCTGGCAGATGCTGAACCCTTATTCCAGGGCCTGTTAGCGGCCCTGGAAATGCATCTCGCGTGGTACGGAAGGCAGCGAGAAGTCATGCTGATAAAGGGGAATCAAGCAATTGAGGCTTTCCGAGACGCGGGCTGTGACCACGCCGTGTTATCAGTTCTGACAAATCGTGCGGCGATCTCAGCCCATTATGGGCACCCGCGAGAAGCATTGGCCATGCTGCAAGAAATTGTGGTCGCCGCTCAGACGAACTGTTCATTTTCGATGAGTGAGTTGGCTGATGCACATGTGAACGCTATGAATCTTCACTACTGGATGGATGATATAGAAGGCGCGCGGCGCGAGCAGCAGGCGGCCCTGGCCCTGGCCCAGCGTCTGGCTGATCCTGTTCTCGTGCGCGAGATCGATTCATTAAGCGCGCTCTTCGCCATGGCGCGGGCCACGGGCAAGTCAAGTGGGATTGAGGATTCTTGGCCCCTGGACACAGTGAGTAGAATTCCGCAGCTCAACAGACTGCATCTGCACAAGTTGGTGCGACAAGGTCAAGTCGAACGTGCCGCACATTTCACTACTGCCTTTGGCGTGCAAATTGACAGCGAAATCAGCACCGAAAACGTGTACCTCTTTATTTTTCTATTAAAGGCAATTATCGCCAGGGGGATTGGAATCGATGGTGTCAGGCCGCGGATTGCAGCTGCCATCGCCCAGGCGGAGGGCTTAGACAGCCAGCTGTTTGCGGCCGAGTTGTATGCCCTATCGGCATGGGCTCATCTGCAGCTGGGCCGGCGGGAGGAGGCTGAACAAGCCCTGGCCCGGGCCCTCGATCTGGCGGTTGAAACCGGCTATGTACGCTTCATCCTCGACATCCCCGCGCTGGCGCCGCTGCTGGCGGTTATGGAGCATCCGGCGGCATCGGGGATGTGGGTCGCGACAGTACCTGAAGAGGTGCGCGAGCAAGCGGCGCAGCTGACCGATCAGGAACGCCTGGTGCTGGCACAGCTGATGCGCACGGCGCGCTATCAGGATATTGCCGGCAGTATGGGTATCAGCATCAATACGGTGCGCACCCATATCCGCCACATCTACCGCAAGCTGGGCGTAAAAAAACGCAAGGATGCTGTCGCCCGGGCACATGCCTTGGGATTGATCGCACAGGATGAGCTTATCCTCAAAATCAATGGAAGCTGAAGTATTAAGGAGCGACACCATAACTATTTAAATCGTTCCTTTTTTTAACTCCACCCGCACGAAAATATCGTAATGACACTTACCCCATCACCCAATAGTTAAGAATCTCGGTATCGAAATCAAAGGCAAATTACTACTTGCATCTTTGGTTTTTTTTACGTTATGATGCAAAAATGTTAATTGGATATGCTCGCGTTTCAACTTTGGAGCAAAATGAGTTGCTACAAACAGATGCTTTAAAGTCCGCTGGTTGCGAACGCATCTTTTCCGACAAAGTGAGTGGTGCCAAAACAGAAAGACCGGGATTGAATGAAGCTTTAGATTTTCTACGTGAAGGTGACAGTTTGGTAGTGTGGCGTTTAGATCGGCACGGCCGCTGCGGTTGGCAAAAATAATAAAACCTTCATCCGCCTGGGCATCAAATGTGCCATGGCCGATGAAGTGGAATATATGCCAGGGACCGCGCCGCATGGTTCTCTGCAGCTGCCGCCAGCTCTGGCCCGGTAACCAGACAAGTTCAACCAGACCAGCGGCGCGCAAATCGGCCGTGGCCTGCTCCACGCGCTGCTTCTCCACCTTTACCTCAAGCCCGGGCAGGTCAATGGGGTTGGCAACCATGCCCAAAATGCGCAAAGGGGGCTGGACAGGCAGTGCCGGCAGCGGCTGCGGTAGTTCAAAATAGCGCACCAGCGGCGTGTGTGTAGAGAGCACCAGATATTCGCCGCGCCGGTCGTCGTGCAAAAATTCCCAGGGCAGCGCGGCAAGCGCCGGGGTATTGAAGCGCAATTTGATGCGCAATCCCTTGCCTTCTCTGCGCACACGGTCCCAACTGACGTCGTAACAGGTGCGCACATCACCGGAAATTAGTGTGTCGAAGAGGGTCTGGCCAAATTCGATGATTTCTTTTTCCTGTTTTAGCCGCACACGCCCCAGCTGCAAAATGAACCAGCTTGCGTCCCCTGCACTTTTTAGGGCACAATCCACACAAAGCCGCTGCCCTTTTCTATCCTAAATTAAGTCGATACAAAACCTCTGCGCGGCCGACTAAAAAAAATTACTATTTGGTTGTCACTTTCTAACAAACAAAATGATTGTAAATGACTGTAATTGTTGACTTTTGATTGATTTTGCTTTAATGTTAGCGTTAATATGCATTTTCGCACAATGATCCGGGACGACCTATGATGAAACCTACCCGTCACACCCAAATCCGAAATCTTGTCAATCAGAATGGTCAAATAACAGTCAGCGAACTTAACGCCATGCTCAGCGTCAGTGAAGCAACCATCCGGCGTGATTTAGAAGAGATGGATCAATTGGGATGGATTAGACGCACGCATGGCGGGGCGGTTCGTGTGGAACGCGCCGAAAAAGAGCCGCCTATTTTGCAGCGCCAGGCGGTAGAAGGGGACGAAAAACAGCGAATTGGCAAGGCTGCGGCGGCCCTCATTCATCCCGGACAAACGATATTCCTGGGCAGCGGCAGTACGGTCACTGCGATTGCGCCCCACATCCAAGAGCTGCCCCTGACCGTTATCTCAAATTCACTGCCGGTTATTAATCAGCTTGCGGCGCATGACCATATTGAGCTGATTGTCATTGGCGGGCAGTTGCGCCAAAGTGAGCTTTCGATGGTGGGGCATGTGGCTGAGCAGGCAATTCGTGAATTCCGCGCGGACCTGGTGTTTATGGGGATGCGCGCGGTGGATGCGGAGCATGGCTTTACCAGCGATTATGTGGCCGAAGCGATGACCGATCGAGCGATTTTAAAGATTGCGCCGCGCTGCGTGGTGGTCGCCGACCATACAAAATTTGGCAGAGTCAGCACGCTGTTTTTGGCCCCCGTTACGGCCGTCCACACGATCATTTCAGATGATCAACTCCAGCCGCAAATCGCAACTGAACTGCGTGACAAAGGGCTGGAACTCATTCTGGCCTGAGCAAGGAGTTTGAAAATTGGATTTAGGCGTTTTTCAGCCGCAGCCCAAACTGGTCACGAAGGAAACGGCCGTTACCGAACCCCGTTTTCGCGTGATTGATGCCCATAACCATTTGGGTGAACCTTTTGGCGGCGGTTGGGATAAACGGCCGTTGGCCGAACTCCTGGCCCGTTTAGATGAAGCCCACGTGGATGTGTATATCGATTTAGACGGCGGCTGGGGCGAAGATATGTTGCAGCGGCATCTGGATCATTTCAAACAGCCTGCGCCCGAACGCTTTCTCGTTTTTGGCGGCGTCGATTGGACGCAGTGGCCGGAAAAAGGGCACAGCTTTGGCAAATGGGCCGCCGGCCGTCTGCGCGAACAGGCCAAATGGGGCGCACAGGGCTTGAAAATTTGGAAATCGTTGGGGCTGCATGTGCGCGATGAACAAGGAGTATTGGTCGCTGTCGATGATGAACGTTTGAATCCTATTTGGGAAACGGCCGTAGAGCTTAACTGGCCCATCCTCGTCCATGTCGCCGATCCTGTCGCCTTTTTTGACCCGTTGACCTCCCAAAACGAACGCTGGGAAGAGTTACATCAACATCCGGACTGGCATTTTCCCAGCCCACCTTATCCCGCCTTTCTCACTATCACGACGCAATTTGCCAATGTGATCCGGCGACATCCTCATGCGACCTTTATTGGCGCCCATGTGGGCTGTTACGCTGAAAATTTGGGCTGGGTCGGTCAGTTGTTAGACGAATGTCCCAATTTTTATGTGGATATCAGCGCTCGTTTGGGCGAATTAGGCCGCCAGCCTTACACGGCGCGGCGCTTTTTTATGCAATATGCTGACCGCATTCTCTTTGGCACAGACGCCGGGCCATCACTGGCGCATTACCATTTGTATTACCGCTTTTTAGAAACAGACGACGAATATTTTAATTACAGCCCTGATGATCCGCCGCCGCAAGGGCGTTGGCGTATTTATGGCCTGCATTTACCAGATGACGTGTTAGCCAAAGTGTATGCAGACAATGCACGACGGATATTCAATCATGAGGCCATCTAGCAAAATTAAGGCGGATGGTACGTAAGCAATTCTACCGACAACGTACAAAAGGAGCTTTATGAACGGACAATACACTTACACCGAAATCACAACCCAACCAGATGCCTGGTCTGAGGCGTTAACAGCTTTTGACGGCCGTTGCGCCCAGCCTCACCAGCCAATGGCAAGCGCTCAACCCAAAACAGGTCATCTTTATTGGCTGCGGTTCCACCCATTATTTATCACTGACAGCTGCTTCGTTGTTTCAACAACAAACTGGCGTACCGGCGCGCGCCTGCCCTGCTTCTGAACTGCTGCTGTTTGGCGAGACAATCCTCAAGCGACCTTCCAAGACCTTGCTGGTGGCCATTTCTCGTTCTGGCACGACAACGGAAACGCTAAGCGCGATTTCTAAATTCAAGCAGCAAGGTGGAACGGCCGTTTGGACAATTACCTGCTACCCGGACAGCCCGATGGCAAAGATGTCGGATATTGTGCTGCCGACTGAGGCCGCGCAAGAGCAAAGTGTGGCGCAGACCCGTTCCTTTACCAGTATGTTGTTATTGGCGCAGGCCCTGGCTGCCCACATCGGTGGAGAAGATTGGTCGGTGTTGTTAACGCTACCGGCGTATGGCCGCGACCTGCTCGCCAAGACAGAATTCCTGGTGCAACAAATCGCCAGCCGACCGGAAGTGACGCGTTTTGCTTTTCTCGGTTCTGGCCCCTTGTTTGGCGTCGCCAGTGAAGCGATGCTCAAGATGACTGAAATGTCGTTAACCGTGGCGCACGCATTTCATTTTATGGAATACCGGCATGGGCCAATGTCTATGGCTGACGAAGAGGTCGCTATTTTGGGTCTGGTTTCGCCCTCAGCGGCGGTACACGAACAACAAGTGCTGGCTGAAATGGCCGCCAAAGGCGCGACAGTAGTTTCCTTAGCTGCTGTAGATGGTGATATTGTTTTACCGGCGAATTTGCCCGCCTGGGCTACTCCAGTATTGTATTTGCCTTCGCTGCAACTGCTGGGTTACCATCGCGCCATGTCGAAAGGGCTTGATTCTGACAATCCCCGTAATTTAACGGCCGTTGTCTATCTGGATGCGGCCGTATTTTAGTTAAATTGACGTATTCTAACAGGATTGAATGCGTCTCCAAACAGAGGAGATAAGTGATGAAGAAAAACGTTTTATTGGGTCTGTTTGTATTATTGATGGGTTTACTGATGGCTGCCTGTGGGGGCGCTAATACGCCCTCTGAAACAGCTCCTGTTGATAGCGACAGCAGTGAAACGGCCGATACCGGCGGCGGCGAGAATAGTGAGCCAGCCGATTCCGCTGAAGCCGATATGGATGAAGCCGTTACCATTCGGCTGTGGACACACCAAAACGATGCCTTCAACGGCGGTTATCAAGCTTTGATTGATGCCTACATGGCCGAACATCCCAATGTCACCATCGAACTCGAAACCTTTGACTACGATACCTATATCCAAACATTACAAACTTCTTTGCCCGCCGGTACAGAAGCAGACGTAATGCAAATGTTTGGCTCCTGGGTATGCAGTTATGCCGAGGGTGGCAATTTGGCCGCAATGCCAGAAGATGTCATCTCCCTGGCTGATGCCCAAGAAGCTATTTTCCCCGCCCAAATCGGTGGCTACATCTGTGGTGACCAACTGTACGGCGTGCCGCAAGAATTCAACATCGAATATGGCGCAGCCCTGGTCAACACCCAACTGGCTGAAGAAGTGGGCCTGACAGACATTACCGCTGGTTGGGAATCCTGGGACGACTTTATTGCTAGATGCCAAAGCGATGACCGAAGAAGTAGATGGCAACATCATCCGCGCTGGCTACAACTTCACCGGTTCCGATGGTATGTCGGCCACCTTCTACTCCCTCATTTTGCAAAATGGCGGCCAATATCTGACCGACGATGGCTTTTCTGTCAATACGCCCGAAGGCAAAGCGGCATTGGAATTGATGAAGCGTTTTGTGGATGAAGGTTTGGTAGACCCCGTTCTCTTCAATGACGAAGCCAACTGGGTTGGCGATTCCTACTTTGACGGCAGCAGCGCCATCGGTTTGGTTGGCCCCTGGGTTGTGCCAGAATACGGCGTCGATTATCCAGAAATGGCGGAAGTGACCCAATATGTACCACTGCCATCGGCTGGGGAGGATGCGCTGGTTGCGGCCTCTGGCTGGGGTCTGACGGTTGCGGAAAACAGCAAAGCGCAAGATGTGGCCTGGGATTTTGTGAAGTTTGCCGCCCTCAATGCGGATAACGCCGTGCAGTGGAATTTGGCCTCAGGTACCTTGCCCGCCCTCAAAGCAAATGCAGAAGGCGCAAACGGCGAGGCGTTGGTGGCTCAATTTGCTCACTTTGGCCCGTTTTTGAAGATATTGCCACAGGCTCAGTTTGAAGGGGCCTTCCCGGATCGTGATCTGGTTTGGTATGAAATTACCTATCCCAATATCCTCAATTTCTTGCAAGGCAATATGAGCCTGGAAGAAACATTAACAGCGATTGACCAACAAGTTAACGAATCGATGCAATAGTTAGAATTTGATGTCGTGCGTATGCTGTCGAATCGCTGGCATACGCATGACCCAACAAGGCATCTTATGGAACTTTCAACTTCCACCTCACCTGAATCACCACAGAGACGCCGTTTTTGGCAAATTGGTAGAGGGCGGGATGGCTCTAAGCGCACATTTGTGACAACGGCCGTTGTGCCGATGGTCTTGTACCTGGCGTTCTTCAGTGTGCTGCCCATCCTGTGGGCGGCGGCATTGGCTTTCTTCGAATACAGCGCCCGCCGTCAAGGTGGCCCCATCTTAGGTCTCGGCGGCGATAATCCCTTTGTTGGTTTGCAGCATTTCCGCGCTATGTTCGACTTCAGCAAGACAGCGCCGTTGGAAGTTCAGCAGTTCCATATCAGCGTGAAGACAACTTTATTATTTGCCTTCCTGGTCGTACCCCTGAACTTAGCGATCACTTTGCCCTTGGCCGCTATGATTGAATCAGTCGGACGACGGCTGCGGATAGCGTTCCGCACCATTTTCTTTTTGCCTATTGTCACCTCTGCCGTAGGGGTCGCTATTATGTGGGGCTACATCCTGCATCCACAGCGCGGCCTGTTCAATGCGTTTCTCACACAAATCAGTGGCAAATTGCAGGTGATTAACTGGACAGGGGATCAAAATCTAGTTATAGGGGGCATTCCAGTTGCCTTGTTAGCTGTGATTTTTGCCTATCTATGGATGGATATTGGCTACAACCTCATCATTTTCATCGCGGCTTTACAAGCCATCCCAGCCAGCATTAAGGATGCGGCGGTGATGGATGGCGCCAACGGCCGTCAACAATTCTTTAACATCACTTTGCCCCTGCTGCGCCCTACTATCTTATTAGCAGCTATTTTGACAATGATTTCCGCATTTCAGGTTTTTGACATCATTCAAGTGATGACCAGGGGCGGCCCCAATTTACAGACCCGGGTGATGGTGATTGATATTTATGAAAGCGCCTTTCGCTACCAACGCATGGGCTGGGCGGCAGCCGTTTCTATCGTTCTCTTTTTATTGGTTTTGCTCATTTCTTTAATGCAAAATCGACTATTAAGAAGTGATTGGGAGTATTAGATATGGAAACGGCCGTTTCACTCCAAAAAACGCCGCGCAAAAGAGTTTTCAGTCGGGCGTCCACTCGTCTACTTCATCCTCATCTTGGGCAGCCTCATTGCCATGATGCCGTTCATCTGGATGATTCTGGCGACATTCAAAACAGGCGCAGAAGTGCGTCAAGTTCCACCCACTTTTTTCCCGAACGAATTTACGCTTGAAAATTACAAAACCATTTTCAACGATCCGCAATTGCCGCTTGGTTTGTTCTACCGCAACTCGATGATCATCGCCATCAGCAACACGGCGTTGGTTTTGTTTACCAGTTCTTTATTTGGTTTCATCTTTGCCAAGTATGAATTCAAGGGAAAACGCATTCTCTTCTGGTTCATTTTGGCGACCATGATGATCCCCTTCCAGGTCACCATGATTCCTGGCTACCTGATTTTGGTAAAACTCGGTTTATTGAACAAGCTGGCCGGTCTCATTATTCCCTCGGCCATTAGTGCCTTCGGCATTTTTCTGGTCACCCAATTTGCCAAATCCATTCCCAACGAGATGCTGGATGCAGCACGGGTAGATGGTGCGAGTGAATGGCGTATTTACCGTGCTATTGCCCTGCCTCAGTTAGGGCCAGCGCTGGCAACATTGGGCATGCTCACCTTCATGTCTAACTGGAATGCCTATCTTTGGCCGCTGATTGTGCTCACCGAACAGGATGTACGCACCTTGCCTATCATTTTGACCTGGTACACCACGCAGCATTCAAACCAGATTCATCTGAGCATGACCGCTTCTGTGCTGGTCGTTCTGCCTATTTTGATAGTCTTTTTGCTGTCGCAGCGTTGGATTGTGCGTGGCTTGACGTTGTCGGGCATGAAGGGATAGGGGAATTGAGCCACCTGTTATGAAGAAGATTATTGGGTTGGTGGGGCTGTTGTTGCTGTTAGTCGGTTGTGAAATGGCTGCTTCGGGGGATGGGGTAACGGCCGTTACCACCCATCCCCCACACCCTATCCTGTTGAAGCTGACTGGCTGGCCGTAAACGACTTCCTCTATCAACTACAGCGACCCAATCCCGAACGTATCGGCAAAACAGCCTTCGACCTGGCCATTGTCAGCATCAGCGCCGCTGGCAATTCTCCAGAAACCATTCCCGCCCTCAAAAAAAGCGAAGGGGGCGACAAACTCATCCTGGCCTACATGAGCATTGGTCAGGCTGAAACCTACCGCGAATATTGGCAGCCAGAATGGCAAGAAAATCCACCGACTGGCTGGATGAACCAGATGAAACCTGGGCTGACGATTACTGGGTGCGCTATTGGGATCCCGAATGGCAAGCCATCATCTACGGCTCGCCAGAAAGCTACCTGGATCGCATCATCGAACTGGGCTTTGATGGCGTTTACCTGGATCGGGTGGATGCCTATTGGTATTACGAAGACAAAGAAGACCGGGAAACGGCCGCCCAAGAAATGGTCGATTTCATTATGGACTTCACCGCCTACGCCCGTGAAAAACGCCCTGGTTTTGGTGTCTTCCCCCAAAATGCAGAAGAACTAGGCATCCTATTCCCAGATTATTTAGACATGATGACCGGCATTGGCATTGAAGATTTGTATTACGGCAATCCCCGTGATCATGAACCCAGCCCTGCCGATTGGACTGCCGAACGAGAAGCGATTCTGGATCAATGGGTAGCGGCAGA
This sequence comes from uncultured Chloroflexia bacterium, assembly GCA_963701435.1. Taxonomy (GTDB): domain Bacteria; phylum Chloroflexota; class Anaerolineae; order Promineifilales; family Promineifilaceae; genus JAACFF01. Next base: position 80,160 of record CAVPAL010000023.1, read on the forward strand.
CAAGTTGGTGTTGACGATCGACTACACCGCCAAATCAGACCAAATTTCTGATGCTTATCAACGGGCTTTGGCAAAAGGCTACGTTGAATACGTCACCGACCGTTCGCTGGGGCGATTACGCATCAATGCAGGCTTTGAGCCAGATAAAGACCCAAGTGAGTGGACAACCTCGCCATAAGTTTGAAACGGAGGCCAAACAATGAAGATTTTTGATCTGAATAAGACTGCTTGGGACTTTGCCGTTGACGATGGCGAGAATCCTTATACCTATGTCGTTTCACCTGAAAAAATTCAGGCAGCCAAACAGGGAGAATGGTCTCTATATTTGAGCGACTGCAAACCAGTTCCTGACACGTGGTTTCCTCAGCTTCATGGGCTTAAGGTACTGTGTTTAGCATCAGGTGGAGGGCAGCAAGCCCCGATTTTCGCAGCATTAGGTGCAGAAGTTACTTTAATTGATGCCTCCCCTAAACAGCTTGCTCAAGACCAATTTGTCGCGGAGCGTGACAATCTAACTATCAGGATCGTTGAAGGCGACATTGCAGATTTATCTGTTTTTGAAGAGAGTCGTTTTGATCTTATCTTCAATCCCCCCTCATTAATGTTTGTCCCGGACTTAGCGCCAATATGGCAGGAATGCTACCGAGTACTTAGTCTGGGCGGCGTGCTCATGACGGGTTTCATGAATCCAGACGAATTTATTTTTGATGCGGTTGCCATTGATGAAAAAGGTGTATTGGAAGTTAAGCATGCTTTGCCTTATATAGAATACGAAACGTTAAGTCAGGAAACATTAGAGCAGCGTATACAAGACAAGGAGATGTTCCATTTCAGCCATACGATGGAAACCCTGCTAGGGGGAATCTTGAAGGCCGGCTTCGTCATAACAGATTTTTATGAAGACCGCAGATCTGAAGAAGATGACAATCCTATTCGACACTATATGCCAACCTATTATATGGTCCGTGCTCAAAAAATGTCCTAGTTAACAAATAATGACTTACCACTTGCTCACCACCGCTTGTCGGGCCTTATGAAAATTGCCAGAAGTTTCTACTTCATTTATTTTGCGGCTGCTGCCTGCTTGATCCCATTCTTAACTCTGTATTATCGGGAACTGGGCTTGTCAGGTCGGGAAATTGGTTTTTTGACAGCATTAGCACCGCTGATCACCCTGGCAGGGGCATCCATCTGGGGCGCGATAGCTGACGCGACGGGAAAATACCGACTCATGCTATTAGTGGCCATCGCGGGAACATGGCTTGGCGTATTTTTATTATTACAAGCCAATACATTTGCCTTGCTCATTCCAATCGTGGCTGTCTACGCTTTTTTTGTAGCACCCATCATTCCACTTGTGGATAACACCGTCATGTTCATGTTAGGGTCACGTAAAGATGAATACGGTCGCCAACGTGTTTGGGGTGCTTATGGCTGGGGTATTGCGGCCGCCATCGCTGGGGTTATTATCCAGCAGTCAGGGTTATCCTGGGCTTTTTATACCTATCTGGCATTGCTGTTAGTTCTCTTGGTGGTAGCTACGCGATTCCCCGTCCAACAAAGCAGTCTCAACGGCAAATTCTGGAATGGTCTCCGCTTATTGCTGACGAATCGGCAGTGGTTGTTATTTCTAGGTGTGGTCCTAATTGAAGGGATGTGTCTGGGTATCATCATGAATTATCTCTTCTTGTATTTAGATGAACTTGGCACCAGCCGCGTCATTATGGGGTTGACATTAACGGTGGCAACTATCAGCGAGATACCTATCTTTCTCAACTCACGCAAGCTGCTAAAGTGGGGCGCCCCTTTCCTGCTGGCCTTCTCCCTGATCTTTCTGGTGATACGTTCGTTTGCCTACGCCAATATGACGGCTGCCTGGCAGGTGTTGGTCATCAGTCTGCTGCATGGCCCAACTTTTTCTGCGATGTGGGCAGCAGGGGTTGCTTACGCCAATGAGATTGCACCGCCTGGTTTAGGGGCGACGGCTCAGGGTGTTTTTAATGGCACTGTTTTAGGATTGGGTACCGCCCTCGGTGCGTTTACGGGTGGCTTTCTGTATGATGCTTTTGGTGCCGTTTCAGCATTCCGATTGGCGGGATGGGCATCCTTAGCCGCTTTGTTGGTGTTCTTTTTGGCTCACCGACATTTATTTATGCATCAACTAAAAATATCTTTGAAGACAATTCATTAGGGTTCCTCGTTTTATGCAATAAAGGCTTAGCTTGTCGAAGTCCAGCACTGACCAGCCTTCGACAGGCTCAGGTTTCGTCGAAAAAAACGAGTTGTTAACATGAAGGTTACTCAAAAGGTGGAATTATGACAAAAGTAACGATTATCGGAGCAGGTAGTGCTGTTTTTGCTACCGAAGTAATGACTGACATTTTATGTACGCCAGGATTAGATGAAGGTACGTTCGCCCTGGTAGATGTCCATGCTGGACGGTTGGAATTAGCCCACCAAATGGCTGAGTTTCTCGTTCAAAAGAGCGGGCGAAATTGGACTATCAAAGCGAGTACGGATCGCAAAACGATTTTACCGGGCAGTGATTACGTTATCAATACAATTGAAGTGGCTGGACGGGAAAATGTGCGTCACGATTATGACATTCCGCTCAAATATGGGGTTGATCAATGCATCGGCGACACCATTGGCCCTGGTGGTTTGTTCAAATCCCTGCGCACACTACCAGCCTGGATTGATATTCTGGCAGACGTGAAACGCCTGGCCCCCAATGCACTCGTCATGAACTATACCAACCCAATGTCGCTCACCGTACTCACGGGCGTGCGTGCCAGCGGTCTGCCGATTGTGGGGTTGTGCCATTCCATCCAAAACACCAGCTTCCAGTTAGCCGAATACCTCGATATTCCCTGGGATGAAATCGATTGGCGGGCAGCAGGCATCAACCATCTGGCCTGGTTCACCAAATTAGAGCGGAACGGCGCAGATTTGTACCCCGTCTTGAGCCAGCGCATCGTTGATCGTCCCGATATTTACGAACAAGACCCGGTACGTTTTGAAATGATGAAACATTTGGGCGCGTTTGTGACGGAATCAAGCGGCCATACGTCTGAGTACACCGGCTATTTCCGCAAACGCGCCGGATCTCATTCAGAAATATATGCGTTCTGAGTATCGCGGCGAAAGCGGCTATTACGCCAATAATTGGCCGACATGGTTGGAAGAGGCGGCGCAGGAACTACGGGACTATCTTTCAGGCGCAGAAGAATTCGAGATGGAAAGAGGGCCTGAGTTTGCTTCCACTATCATCGAAGGGATGGAAACGGGACGGCCGTCTGTCATTTATGGCAATGTCTTAAACACCGGTCTGATTGATAATCTACCTCCAAATGGGGTGGTAGAAGTGGCTTGCCTGGTAGATAAAAAAGGGGTTCAGCCCACTTATTTTGGACCACTGCCCACGCACCTGGCGGCGTTGGATGCACAGCATATGGCGTTTCATGATTTGGTCGCAACGGCCGTTTTGGAGCAAAATCGAGAAGCCGCTGTGCATGCCCTGATGGTGGATCCGTTGACAGCAGCCGTTTGCTCATTAGCCGAAATTCGGGCCATGTTTGATGAAATGGCGCGTGTACAACGTGACTACTTACCTGATTTTCTCCAGAAATAGCCCGCACCTGCACGCCAAATCTGTCACCATTATTGGGCAGGATTAGCACGTCGCTCTTTTAGCAGGAGGGTTGGGTTGCTCAATCCATAAAATTCAGGAGTGATACGAAGGGTGATGATTTTTTCATCCTTTAGGTAAACCACAGATAGTTTTCAAAAATAAAAAACCTTGGCAAACTGTGGTTTCCTTGAGGAATTCACAAAAACTTCTGCTGACTTTTATGCAAAAAGTTTTTGTGAATTACCTAATTCATAAATTCAATGTTTGATTTACTAATTATTGGGGAAATCAACCCCGACATTATTCTGAGAGGCCCAGATGTGACGCCTGTTTTCGGCCAGGTAGAAAAGATGGTTGAAGCGGCGGAACTGACCATCGGTTCTTCTTCCGTCATTACGGCTTGTGGAGCGGCGCGGCTAGGGCTAAAGGTCGCCTTTGTGGGTGTTGTGGGTGACGATGTGTACGGCCGTTACATGCTTGAAGCGATGCAAGAACGGGGTATCGACGCCGCCCATTGCATTATTGACCCGACTATACAAACCGGCTGCACAGTTATTCTGGCAAAGCCCGATGGCGATCGCGCCATATTGACTTTCTCAGGCGCGATTGCCGCCTTGCAACCACAACAGGTCAATCGTGACCTGCTGGCGCAAACCCGCCACCTCCATGTAGGCAGTTATTTCTTACTAGATGGTTTACGTGACGGTCTGCCGGATATCTTTGCCGCCGCGCACGCACGCGGCGTAACCACATCACTCGATACTAACTGGGATCCGCGAGACCAGTGGCAGGCCGAAACCATCTTGCCTCATTGTGATGTACTTCTCCCCAACGCTGCTGAAGCTAACCGGTTAGCCGGGTGTGACGCCTTAGAGGATTCTTTAGCAGCGTTGGCAAAAATTGTGCCCACATTAGCCCTGAAATTAGGCGCTGAAGGCGGGCTTGTACAGCAAGGAAATGATGTCATCCGGTTACGGCCGGTTCCTGTTGAAATCGTAGACACTGTGGGCGCCGGCGACTCCTTTAATGCCGGCTTTTTATACGGTTTTATCAATCATTGGTCACTCACAAAAAGCTTGCAGCTGGCGTTGGCTTGTGGCTCGCTTTCTACCAGAGCTGCCGGCGGCGCATCTGCGCAACCAACATTAGAAGAAGCATTGCAGCATCTTGTGGGCGCTTCCGCTTCCGGCCGATAGCTTGGTTATCATAAACCCGGCCAGGTGATCGGTAACGTCGTTTTGGTCTCGCCGGCAGCTTTCTAATCCAACGCCGCTTCGGTCGCTAACTGCATTAATTCTTGAATACGCGGCAGCATCAGGGATGGGTTGGGATGCAAACCTTCTTGCACCAAGGCGCTTTCATACAACTGTTCAATTGTCAGGTTCACCAAGGGTGAATCGGGCTTTGCCTGCGTTAGATTAGCGAGATCAACAATTAAAGGATGGTTACGATTGATCTCAAGTATCTTTTTGGGCGCCTCGTAATTTTGGTCAAGGAAACGCTGGATACGCTGCATCTCCTTGTTTTGTTCATCTTCTGGCGATACCAGGCGCACCGGACTGTCCTTGAGTATTTTCGATTCCCGCACTTCAGTCACACGCTCACCCAGCGTTGTCACACAGCGTCCTACAAACAGGTTAAATGGTTTGTCCGCTAATTTTGTCTGCGGCGTTTCTGTCTCCGATTCTGTATCTATTTGCGGCAGTTCTAGGGATGCATCATCAATATTGCGCAGCTTTTTATCTTTATATTCCACGATCATGGACGCCAGAAACGCATCCAACGGATCTACCCAGTAAATCACTTCCAGGTCACGGGCTTTGAAGGGATCCAGGTGCGGGCTGCGGGCAATTGTGTCTTTGTCATTGCCAAGAACGTAATAGATCTCAGCCTGATCTTCGGGCATGCGCTCAATATAGGCGTCCAAAGAAGTTAAATTAGCGCCATTTTTGGAAGAGTAATACCGGAATAACGGCACGAGATCGTCTTTGGCAGTCGGATCGGTTGCAACGCCTTCCTTGAGGATCAAACCAAATTCCTGCCAAAAATTTGCATATTTTTCAGGCTCTTTTTCGGCCATTTTTTTGAGTTCGCGCAAAACACGATTACGCAGTGTTTTTCCAAGATGGCGCATGATGCGGTTTTGCTGGACCGTTTCGCGGCTGACATTCAAAGGCAAATCTTCCGAATCAACTACGCCATCGACAAAATTTAACCAGTTTGGCAGCAAGTCGTCGCAGTATTCCTGAATTAGAACATTGTGGGAATAGAGCAGGACGCCCGGCTCTTTACGCAGCGCCATAAGACCCGGTTCACGTTTGGCGGGAACAAACAATAGGGCGCGCACATGTACAGGCGCATCGGAGGTGAAATGAATTGTGAGCAGCGGCTCCTCAAAATCCATTGTCATTTGCTGATAGAACTGCTGGTACTCTGATTCTTCGACATTTGAAGGTTGTTTACGCCACAAAGAAGTTTGTTGATTGGCCTGATTTTCACCGACGTAGATCGGATAACGCACAAAATCGGAGTATTTTTTGACGATCTGGCGCAGTTTCCACTCGCTGGCAAATTCTTCCGCTTCTTTTTTAAGGGTGATGTGGATTTCGGTACCGCGGTCGGATTTTTCAGCCGGTTCGACCTTGAAGTTGTCACTGCCATCTGATATCCAGACAACGGCCGTATCATCAGGACGATAACTGCGTGAAACAACCCGAACTTCATCCGCGACCATAAAAACAGAGTAAAATCCAACCCCAAACTGTCCAATAACGTCGCTGGCGTCAAATTTTTCATCACTGACTTTTGCCAAAAACTCGCGCGCGCCGGATTGGGCAATCGTACCTAAATTTTGCACCAGTTCATCATGGTTCATGCCAACGCCGTTGTCCTTGACGACGATTTTCTTTGGCTCTCCCTCGGCAACTTCCGGCGCATCAATGTGGACAGCCAATTCCGCATCGACATCCAAGACATCTCGATTAGTCAATGTCTCGAAGTGCATACGCGTTAAAGCGTCGGAGGCATTGGAGATAAGCTCACGCAAAAATATATCCTGATCTTTATAGAGTGAATGCGCCAGGATATATAACAACTGTTTTATTTCAGCTTTAAAACTGTAAGATTCTGCAGACGTTTTTTCGTTTATTGTCATTACTTTACCCTCTTTTAAAAAATGTTAGCCTATGCAGGTTTTTTAACAGCCGTTATCTTACCTTTGTTATGTTAGATAAATATAAAAATCTTACGCCCTTTGATCTTTTTCAGCGGCAGTAAGAGTATAGTCCAGAAGTAATGAAAAGGTAAAACATGCGCCTTGACCAATGCCTGCGCTGGAGGCGGTCAGCTCACCGCCCATGCCCCAAACCAGGTGGCGTGAAATGGTCAAACCGATGCCGCTGCCGCCGCTGCTGCGCGTGCGCGAGTGGTCGGCGCGGTAGAAACGTTCAAAAAGCAGCGGCAGCTTGGTCGGGTCGATGCCAACGCCGCTGTCTTGCACGGCCGTATACGCAAAACGCCCTTCCCGCCAGACGCGCACACAAATACGGCCGTTTTCCGGCGTATAGCGCAAAGCATTGCCCAGCAGGTTGAGCAGAACCTGGGCAGTGCGGTCGAGGTCGGCGTAAACGGGAACGGCCGTTTCCGGCATCTCAACCTGGACATCCAAAGCTTGATCGACCAACTGGGGCTGCAGCTGCGCCGCCACCCGGGTGACAATCGCGCGGATGTCAAATATTTCCATTTTTAAGGAAATCTGGCCGGACTCCACCCGCGAAAGCGTTTGCAGGTCGGCCACCAGCCGCTTGAGACGGCGCACCTCCTGATACATCAAGGCAAATGTCTCTTCATTGGCCGGGAAAACGTCATCCAGCATGCCTTCAAGGAACCCTTCCAGGCTGGTCAACGGCGTGCGCAGTTCATGGGACACATCCCCGATCAGCGCCACGCGCGTTTCCTCCATGCGCGCCAGCGCTTCAGCCATCTGGTTGAAATTGGTGGCGACCAGGGCAAGTTCATCGCTGCCGGATACGGAAATGCGTTCATCATAGTGACCGTTGGCAATGCGCTGGCTGCTGGCTGCAATCTGGCGTAACGGCCGTAAAATCTCGCGCGCCAGAAAAAAACTAATCAGCAAGCCGGCCAGGATCGCCCCCAAAGCGGCAACCAGCACGGCCGAAAAGATAGATTGGCGAAAAGCCATCAGCAAAACAATGCTGACGCCCACAACCACAACCAGCATATTGGCGGCGACAATGCGCCACCTTATCTGTCGCCAAAAATTCATTGCGGTATATCAACAAACTTATAGCCAACGCCGCGCACGGTCTGGATCAACGCCTCTCCGGTGGCCTGCTCCAGCTTGCGGCGCACCTGCCCGACATACACATCCACAACGCGCTCATTGCCGTAAAAATCGACGCCCCAGACGCGGTCGATTAGCTGCTCGCGCGTTAAAACCCGGCCGGCATGACGCGCCAGTTCCAACAAAACGTTAAATTCAGTCTGCGTCAGGTCCAGCAGCGTTTCCCCGGCATACGCTTCAAAGCTGTCGGGATCGATGGTTACATGGGCAAAGGTCACGGCGCGTGAAACCGGTTTGTGATTACGCCGGCGGCGCAAAATTGCTTCCACGCGCGCCACTAATTCGCGCGGGCTAAAAGGCTTGGTCACATAATCATCAGCGCCAATGCGCAGGCCGGCTACGCGATCGCTTTCTTCACTGCGCGCCGTCAGCATCAAGATATAAACGTCCGACTCTTCACGCAGGCGCGCGGCGACTTCACTGCCGTCCATGCCCGGCAGGTTGAGGTCCAGAATGATTAAATCGGGCAGCACATCACGCGCTGTCTGCAAGGCATCCGGCCCGTTATCAACGCAGGAAACGGAAAAACCGGCATTTTCCAGATAGGTGCGCAAAATGGTCCGAATACTTTGTTCATCTTCAACAACCAGGATTTTTGCAGGCATAACGATTACCACAAACTTAATATGGTGTATTAGCCGGCCGCACGCGCGGCGATAAAAGCCAGTTCGCTCAAGGTGGGATGGGCACTGTATATTTCAGCCAGATTATCTACATTCGCGCCCACGCTGATGGCCAGCGCGACCGGAGCCAAAACGTCGGCGGCATGGGGACCAACGGCCGTTGCCCCCAGCACCTTTTTGTCCGCCCCACGATAAACCAGTTCAACAAAGCCATCCCCATCCGGCAGCAGGTGGGCTTTCAGGGCCGTGTGGAAGCCGACGCGCACTCGCTTCGCGTCTTCAACCTCACGCACCTGCCCTACCTGGGCTGCCTGGGGTTCTGTGTAGGCAGCCAATACAATCGCGTTCGGATTGTAAAGCGAGGTCGGGAGATTTGCGGCATGCCGCGCCGCAATACGCGCCTGCACAAACGCCTTATTGGCGACCATCCAACCCCCATCCGCATCGCCGACGAGATAAATTTGGGGGTTTTCAAAGCAACGGCCGTATCCATCTTTCGCAATCACACCGGTTTCGGACTTCAACCCGGCCGCGCCCAGATTGAGCCGGCTCCAATCGGGATTGCGGCCAATTGCCACAAACGCCATATCAGCCTCATAGCGCGCTTCATCTTGCAGCACAACCGCAATCCCATCTTCACCGCGTTCAATCCGATCCGCAAACTGCCCCTGCACCATATGGACGCCTTGACGCACCAACGCCAATCCGAGCGCCCGCCCCGCATCGGGATGGAACTGCGGTAAAATTCCAAACGCGTCCACAATCCAGGTCACGTGAACGCCCACGCGATTAAACAAATAGGCAAATTCACATCCTGTCGGCCCGGCGCCAATCACAACAATACTTTGCGGCAGATCGGCCAGATGGCTGGCAAAACGAGGCGCAATCACGCGCTTGCCATCCGGTTTTAGATTGGCAGGGAAACGCGGCGTCGAACCGGGCGAGACAATAAACGCATCCGCCTGCAGCGTCGTCACCACAGCGCCGTCCGGATCGCGCACGTCAACTTTATTCGGTCCGCTGAAAGCAGCAATACCCGGCACAAATTTAACTCCGGCGACATCCAACTGCGCTTTCTGGCTGTGGTTCCAGGAATCCTTGACCTGTTTGATGCGCGCCAGAACGGCTGCACGCTCAATCCGAGGCTCACCGACAGCAATGCCCAGCTTTTCCGCCTCGGCCAGCAGTCCTAAAGAATCGGCTGCCGTCAGCCAGACCTTGCTGGGCAGCAAACTATGCCAGCCGGCGCGCCCGCCTACCAGCGCGTCGCTTACCAAAGTCACGTCCTGGCCGGCAAGCGCGGCCGTTTTAGCGGCCTCAATGCCGGCCGGCCCAGCGCCAATTACAACAATCTGTTTCATATTCGCTCCCAATGACTTATTTTCCTAGTATTATAACGCGACTTCGCTCTGAAATGAGGAGGAAGGCATTCTCAAATGCCGGTTCGTCGCCTCAATTGGCCGCATCTGAGGATGCTTATTCCTCATGATTAGTCTGCAAGATATACTTTATGTCAAATTTTTGTTGTAGTACTTTAACAACATCCACGCCTTTTGGTAAAATAGCAGCTAAACTTGTCAGGTTTACCCGAGAAGCAATTGCCCATAAAGGCAAAACCGGACAGGTCTCTCGGGTACCTGAATAGTTACAAATAATAACCAATGAATAACAAGCGGACAAAATCTAACCAAACCATAACCGACCCGCAGCGGGTTTTCAATTTTCTGATTCTTTACCGCTGGCTCAGTCTCATTCCGCCGGTTATTTTTACGCTGGTTTTCTTGATAGAGGATTCTATCAACCCGGGCTGGATATTGGCAATGCTATTGGCAGTTGGAATGAACAGCATCTTGACGGTTTTCTCTCAAGAGCTTAACCACGCATTTCAAAAACGGCCGTTTCTACTCCTCATCGATCTCATCCTGGCGGCCCTGCTCATGGCGCTAACCGGGGGTTGGCGCAGTCCATATTACCTCTACGCCCTCAACCCATTGTTGGCCGCCGCTTTTTTCTTCCGTCTAAAAGGAGCCATCCTGGCCACAACCATCTTTTTGCCGTTTTATTTTCTAGCTATCATTGGGAATATTGGCCGCCAAGGCGCGCCTCCTGACTTTCTGGTTGTGCTGACGGCGGTTGTGGGCGCATATTTAATCAGCGGCGCTTTCGGCTATGCGGCCTTACTGCTTGGACAACTGCAAAAAACACGCGACAACTTGTATTCCACCAACCTGGAAATGCAGGTCCTACAAAAATTAACCACTGCGCTGCAGCGCGCCGCCGATATGCCCGCAGTTCAGGAAAGCGTGCTGGCGGCAGTCACATCCGACCTTGGTTTTCCACAGGCTGCCATTGGTCTGATTGATGAAAATGGGGCGGTTATTGATGATTGGCGCGTGCAGCGTCCGGAAAACGGCCGTTCTACCCAAACCCAGCATGCCATTATTAATCCCCACGCCCTGGATGATGCCGGCAGCCCGATTGCAAAAGCGGTAAAAACACAGCAAATCCGGCGTACACCGCGCGCTGCCAATTCCGGCAATTCAAAACCGTGTCTCGCTTTAAAAACGGACGACTGCCTGATTATTCCATTAATTTGGGGCATGCAGCCTGTGGGCGTCTTATTAATAGACATCGCCAATCAGCCGGACCAAAATAACCAGTACCAACTGCTGGAAGCGATCGCCCGCCAAACGGCCGTTTCCCTGGGCATGATGATGACCCGTCTGCGGCGCGCAAAAGAGAGCGCTATCCAGGAAGAGCGCAGCCGCATTGCGCTCGATCTGCACGACACAATTTCTCAATCGTTATTTGGCATTGTTTACACGCTGCAGGGCTGTCTGACCTTGTTGGAAAAAGATCCCCAGGCCGTTAAACCCGAACTACGCTGGGCGCTCGGCACGGCCCAAGATGTGCGCCAAAAAATTCGCCATACCATCCACAATATGTGGCCGCGCGAATTAACCGCCACACAATTTGAAACGGATCTGCGCACCTATGCGGTTGACGTGCTGCAAGCAAATAATTTAGAAATCAATTTTGATATTCGGGGTGATTTTGGCGCCTTATCGCCGCCCGCACGTCGCAGCATGTACCGCATTTGCCAGGAGGCTTTAACCAATGTAGTGCATCACGCCGCAGCCAACGAATCACGCATTTGCGTCGATGTCGATGGTGGGCGCGCGCGGCTGTTGGTGCGAGATAACGGGCGCGGTTTTGATCCTGCCTTAGCGCTGTCACAAACACATGCCGGGGAACATTTTGGCCTGCGTGGTATGCAAGAACGAGCCAAAGCCCTGGGCGGGACGTGCAAAATCTACAGCCAGCCTGCCGCCGGCGCGTCAATTGTGATTGATTTTCCGGCCAATACGCAGGCGCACCATGAGTGAGACAACATGAGAAAGATTCGAATTCTAATTGTTGATGATCATGAAGTCGTGCGTCGCGGGCTGTCGCTGGTGCTGCGCCAGGAAGATGATTTTGAGATTGTAGGTGAGGCCGCCAATGGACAAGAAGCGATAAGTCTAATTTTTGACGCCGTCCCGGACGTGGTTTTGATTGATTGGAAGATGCCCCAAATGGATGGCCTGCAAGCCGCCACACAAATCAAGCAGCAGATGTCCACGACGCGGGTGTTGATGTTGTCAGGTGCGCCTTTAGAAACGGCCGTTCTCGACGCGCTCGACGAGGGCATTGACGGCTTTGTTCACAAGGATATCAGCCCCAACAACCTGGCCCACGCCATTCGGGTCGTCGCCGGCGGCAAACCATATCTGGGTTCTGAAATTACGCAGGCATTGATCCAGCGCAGTCGTATGTCAAAAGAAAGTTATGGGAGCGGGAAACGGCCGTTGCTCTCCCCACGCGAATTAGAAGTCTTGAACCTGATGGCCACACCGGCCACATATCGCGAAATTGGCGCCCAGCTTTACATCAGCGAAGAAACGGTGCGCACTTACGTCAAGCGCATTCTCATGAAGCTGGCCCAGCCCAACCGCACGCAAGCCGTCATTGCGGGCCTGCGCCTGAACTTGATCAGCCTGGACTAACAAAAGGTGGTACCCGGTTCTTGCGATCAGAACCGAGTACCACCAAGTCCCCTTTCCTCAGCGGCATGCTGCGCTCTCTCTACAGCGCGCCGCGCCTCTTCCTAACTAAATAAAAATGATCTGCGCGTCTTCACTCATCTCCATGAAGTCTGTCGCGCCCACAACAGCCTCAACCCGCTCGTGGATATCCGCTTCCGCCATCAGATGCATATCTTCAAACATGTCCACCGACATGCGGCAAGCATACAGTTTGGCGCCTGCATCTGAAATCATTTCCACAAACTCTTCCACATCCGGGAAATCCAGTTTGTTAATCTCTTTCTTCATCATATTTGTGGCCAGATTCGTCATGCCCGGCAAGCCGCCGACCATATTGGGAATCGGCATCGTTGGATAACCAATCGGCACAAACTTGAGATTATTCATCTTCTTTTTGTTAATGATGTCCAGGCCCCAGAAGGTGAAAAACAAAGTCACATCAATCCCTTCCATCAAGGCTGCGTTGGCCAGGATCAACCCCGGATACGCCATATCCAGCGTGCCTTTCGAACAAATAATGCACATCTTACGTTCTTTATTGTCATCAAACATGTCAAACTCTCCTCAAACTTTTCCTTAAATGCACTCCAAAGGCTTCAGGCTCAGGGCCGCATCTCAGTCCTGACCACGAACAAAGGAGTTTCGCGATTTATCTAAATACACCCAGAAGGCTTTTTCAATCCGGCGACATAGGCCACTTTTTTGGCCGGCCCTTTGGGAAACAATTGATACAACTGTTTGGTAGGCACACCACCCGCCTTTGTAATCTGGCGCAATGTAGGCGCGTCACCGTTCTGTTGATACTCCGCCCGACAAAAATCGATTACCTGCCAATGGTCGCCCGTTAACGGCTTGATGCCGATTTCGGAGGCCAATTGTTCGGCGACCGATTCATTCCATTGGGTCCAATCTGCCATAAATCCATCTTCATCAAATTCAATTGGCATACCTGCCACTTCTCTGGTTGTCATTTTTTCACCTCATTTAATTTGTTTAATTTTCAGATACGGTTTTAAGCACCGTCAATGTTTTCGCTAACCCGCGTTTCACCGCAGGATCATTTAACTGACGCAAAATTGTAAACATAGAAACATCTGCAACCGGTTCTTCCTCGAGCATCGCGTGTGCTGTATTTTGCATCATGCTCATTATTTCAGGCTGCGTCAAATCCTTCACCGTTTGCAAAATCAGCACAATATTCTCGCCCAACTGCTGCACGTCATCTTCGGTAAACGAAGTGACTATGCGATCCATTATCTGCATGCCGCCCCGGAAAAAAGTGAAATATCCGGCCCGCTCCATGACATCCATTTGGCGCATGAGCGCTAAAAATGCATCCTGCGTCAGCGGACTGATATCCTGCCAAAGCGCCATCAAACTTTCAAGCTGATCCAGCATCTGCTCCAGGTTGCGCGTATTGCGCATCAGCCGTTTCATCAGCCGCAGCCCATCTTCTAACTGCACATATCCTTCAACTTCGTCCAATTGCTCCACAGTCAAACGGTACACATCGCTGGCGACCGGCGTCAGGTCATTTTTTAGCTCATCCCATTCCTGCCGGCGGCGCTGCTGCACCTGGGCTTCGGTTGTCAGGAAAGCGACCTGGGCTGTCAATGCGTCCAGCTTCTGGTTCATTTCAACGAATGTTTGTTCCATTAGAAACCTCCAGGCCGCCTCAGCTCCACTTGCCAGCCATCGACATCTGCGCCGTAATTGGCATTTCTTTGCCCTTTAGCAGAATGTTCCAATACATCCAGCGGAACATCATTTTGCCCCAATGATTCACTTCAGATTCCTGTAACAGGGAAAATGGCCCGATACCCGGCAGCGGGAATTTGCCCGGCAGCGGTTCAACGTCATAGTTAAAATCGATGAGAATGCCCTTGCCAAAGCCAGATTCGATAAAACAATTGGCGTGGCCGTCAAATTGTGAAATCATTTCCTGGCCATCTATGTAGCGCAGGAAGTTTTCCACAAACACCTCGGCGGCAAAATGGGCGACCGAACCAGCTTTTGATGTGGGTAAATTGGCGGCGTCACCCAGAGCAAAAACGTTGTCATACTCTCGCGAAAGGAAATTATGCTTATCAACCGGCACATGATTGAGATCATCCCCCAAACCGGAACGGCCGATCACCTCTGCGCCCATATTGACCGGCACCGTGACCAATAAATCGTAGGGGACCTCTTCCTCATCATAGGAAAGCAAAATTTTCTGTTCCGAGTCTATTCTTTCGGTATAAAATTCCGGCACAATGTTGATGTTTTTCTCTTCCAGAATGTTACCCAACAATTGACCGGCGCGCGGCTTGGTAAATGCGCCGGGCAGCGGCGTCACGAGGGTCAACTCCACCTTATCGCGCATTTGTTTTTCATGAAACCACCAATCCGCCAGGAAAATAAACTCCAGGGGCGCAACCGGACATTTGAACGGCAGTTCCATAATGCTCAACACCAGGCGGCCCCCTTCCCAGGTGCGCAAATGTTTGGCCAGCGTCGCTGCGCCCTCAAAAGTGTAAAATTCATGGATCGACTTGCGCCACTCAGCACTGTCCGACATCCCGGGCGTTTCCGCCGGAACCGGGCGTGTGCCCGTGGCAATGATGAGATAATCATAGGTGAGATAGCGGTTGTCTTTAACCAGCCGCACCCGGTTTTGTTCCGGCTCAATCAACTCAATCTCTGAAACAATCATTTCCACGCCGGGCGGGATATAGTCCCGCTTCGGTTTGATGACATCATTTTCACCGTAGATGCCAAAAGGAATAAACAGAAAGCCGGGTTGGTAATAGTGCGTTTCATCCTGGTCAACAATTGTGATTTTCCATTCATCACGACTCAACACAGGGCTGAGTTTGTTGGCGACCATGGTTCCGGCTGTTCCTGCGCCTAAAATCAAAAGTTTTTTCATAACGATTCAGCTCCTAAAAAGACCCGGCAGCAAATGCTTGCCCGGTTTAAAAATTTACAAATTAGCCAGTGCGGAAATGGCATTTAACTTGCCTACAAGTAACTGTCTTTCTTTCACAATGTGGGCAATGATGTTGGCGACCTGCGGCAGCGATTGCAGCGCCGCCTCTTTTTGAGCGGCGTCAAGCTGGTACGCTTCATTGACATTAGCGGCAATTAACTCAGGCGCAACATCAAATTCGGCCGCCATGGCTACAACTTCAGCGGGAGACGGCGGCCAATCTTGCGGCGCCACGCAGCCTGCTATCACCATGCCCTTCAACTCGGCGCCAACGCGAATCAAACCGCGCGCGCAGAGCATATTTAAGTGCGTTTTATGAAATTGGGGTTCAAAGCTAAGCATGTTGGCGAGGTCATGCCAACTGTGGATGCATTTTTGCACGGCGTCCGGTATTTCGCTGATGCTTTGAAATAATCCACATGGGTTACTGGGCTGCGTAATGGGATTGCCCTGCATGTCGGTAATGACGAGCATAACCCCTAATAATTGTGCATGGCTGTTTTGAATTAGCTGCACACATTCAAGTGGGAGCAGGCTGCATAAATCGTCGGATTCAGGCAAAACGGATGTGTGGTTTTGGGAAACAGCGGATTCGACGCCGCCATTACTTTCGGAAACGGCCGTTATCCCTTCTCCAAACCACGTTTCAATCTGATCTGCCTGAAAACGCCACTGCTTACCAACTTTAATAGCCGGTAAACGGCCGTCTTCCGCCATGCGATAGACAGTTGAACGGTCTACCTGCAATAAATTTTGAACATCTTTGGCTGTCAGCAGCTTACTCATCGGTCAGTTCCATTTGTGAAATATTGCACATATGATACATATTGCTCCAAATTTGCACCAGTGACGTTTGTCAGCACTAGATGTGACAGATGTCATAATCTGCATATTGTGCATCGGATGCAATTTATGCAGGACATGCACAGTATGCACACAATGCACGCAGCCAACGGCGTCAATTTGCGCCAAAGCTGGATTATGTTACAAACGTGTTCCCACAAAAATCGACTTCCCACAAATGCTTGCCACAAATCACCTGAGTGGTGATAAAATTCCCGCTTTAATATTCTTATCCTGGAGTTTGAACTTTGAGTAACTTAATCGAATATCAACAACAATATGAAATCGTAAAAAGCAAAGGGCTGGCCCTCAATATGCAGCGCGGCCAGCCCAGTGACGCTGATTTTGACCTCTCCAATGCCATGCTCACAATCGTGAGTGACGCAGATCTGGTTACCCCCAGCGGTATTGCCCTGCGTAATTACCCGGGCGGTGTGGCCGGACTGCCGGAAGCGCGCGCCTTGTTTGCCTCAATTTTAGAAGTACGTCCTGAAGAGATGATTGTGGGCAATAACGCCAGTCTGCGCCTGATGGCCAATACCTTGATGTGGGCGCTGCTGCGCGGGCTAAAAGATAGTCCTCGTCCATGGGTGCAAGAAGCGCGCAAAATGATTGTGACCGTGCCGGGCTACGACCGCCACTTCCGCATTTTGGATGAATTAGGCTTTGAACTGGTGAGCGTGCCCATGACGCCGGACGGCCCCGACATAAACGCGATTGAGCAGCTTGCCGCCGGCGACCCGGCCATCAAAGGGTTCACTTTTGTACCCACCTACAGCAATCCCACCGGCGAAACCATCACGGAGGAAGTGGCGCAACGATTGGCTGCCATGGAAACGGCCGTTCCCGATTTCACCATCTTTGCCGATGACGCCTACCGGGTGCACCACCTGACCGACAACCCGGAGCTCTCCCCCAACCTGCTGCGCGCCTGTGAAGCGGCCGGTAATCCAGACCGCGTTATTTTGTTTGGCTCAACTTCGAAGATTACCTTTGCCGGCGCCGGCATCGGCTACATGGCCGCCAGCGTCGACAATGTCGCCTACATTTCCAATTTGATGGGCGCGCAGGCGATTGGTCCCAACAAAATTGAACAATACCGCCATGTCAAATTTCTCACGGGTTATCCCGGCGGCGTGGCCGGCATCATGCGCGACCACGCCAAAATTCTGCGCCCCAAATTTGACGCCGTGCAGGATGTACTCGAACGGGAATTGGGCGGCTCCGGCCTGGCGTCCTGGAGCAATCCCAAGGGCGGTTACTTTGTCAGCCTCGACACCGCCAAACCGGTCGCCGATCGGGTTGTGGCGCTGGCCAGGGGAGCCGGCGTGGCGCTCACGCCTGCAGGGGCAACCTACCCGTACAAAAAAGACCCCCACAACAGCAATATCCGCCTTTCGCCCAGCCGACCGCCAGTCGAGGAGGTTGCTGCAGCGATGGAAGTGGTTGCGCTGTGCATCAAACTTGCCTCGGCCGAATATGACGAAATAAATTAGATCAAAACAAACTGCGAGAGGTTCAAGGTGAGTGCCTTGAACCTCTCGCTCACTAAATCCAATAACCGAATGTTAACCAGTTCTATTCCGCTATCGGCAGATACAAATCTAGCATGAACTGCTCCAGCGGCGTACCTGCAGGACTCAAATGTTCCTCTAGCCATTGATGCTCGGCGGCCAGGAAACGGCCGTTTTCCCGCCACAACGCCAACCGCTGCCAGGTCTCCTGAATATTTTCGACGCCTATACTTCGCGTCACAGCATAAAGACCGCCGGCAAACACCTTGATCGTCGCGCCGTCGCCGCCGGTAATATCTTCACCAACCGTCAGCCAAACCTCGTAGCCATAATTCGGACTGCCGTGTGATGGGTTCGGATTGTTAAAACCAAACAGCCGCGTCCTTCCTTTTCCTACCTGCAAACCACGCGCCTCAGCCCAGACGCCCATTGCGTCCAATGCTTCATATTCCGGGCTGGCCCCAAAACCTAAAAATGAGGCCACCCGCAGCGGTTCCAATTGCACAATACGTACTTCTAACTTTTCCATGGTCAACACCTCACTGAAAATTATAAAATGAGCCGGCTTCCTTTGACGATAATTATCTTTACTTTACAATATAATTCCTGACATCAATTGTCATGAATTATTATTAGATTTTGACATGTTTCAGAAATCGGGAAACTCGCCTGACACTCTGTAGGGCGATGAGGATAATCATGCGAGCAGATCGCCTTATTACTCTATTGATGATCTTGCAGGCGCGCGGACGACAAACGGCCCACGACCTGGCAAAAGAACTGGAAGTATCAGAACGCACCATCTACCGTGATGTAGAGGCGTTGAGCATATCCGGGGCGCCGGTATATGCGGAACGCGGACCGGGCGGCGGTATCAGCCTGCTGGAAGATTATCGCACGAACCTGACCGGACTATCGCCGCAAGAAGTGCGCGCTTTGTTTATGCTCAACATCCCGGCCGCTTTGAATGAGCTGGGTGTGGGGCAAGAACTGCGCACGGCGCTGTTAAAACTTTCCGCATCCCTGCCCGCCACAAGCCGTCAGGAAGAAGCGCAAGCCCGCCAGCGTATCCTATTAGATCCAACGGACGACCATGAAGCACAACCGTCATCTCCCCACCTACCGTTGATCCAGCAGGCGCTTTGGCAAAATCGTATACTTCATTTTGTTGAGGAACTAAACTTTGGCGCGCTTACAACACGTGAGGTAGAACCATATGGCCTGGTCGCATCGAGTGATGTCTGGCATCTGGTGTGGATGGGAAACGGCCGTATTGACACAACACGCGTCTCCCAAATCCGGCAAGCGCAAATTGGCGATGAAAGCTTTGTTCGCCCGCCCGATTTCGACCTGACAGCCTTTTGGGATGAGCGACGGCGGCGTTTGGCCGCAGGCCACCCAGGATATGCCGTCACACTGCGCGTTTCACCCCAGTTTCTCAATCACTTGCCTTATATTGTTGATCCGGCCATGCTGAATCAGATCGAGTCAATCTCAGCAAGAGATGAACATGACTGGCAGGAAATTAAATTGACTTTCGACTCTTTGGAACAGGCGCGCGACAAAATTCTTGGTTTTGGAACGGCCGTTGAGGTTATTGCCCCGCTTCCACTGCGGCTCTCTGTTTGTGACTATGCGCAGCAAATTGTTGGAGTGTACAATCGATAGTTTAAAGTAAAGACGTGAAACACCCCACGTTTCACGTCTTTCAAAACGAAGCCAGCAACTTTCAAAAAGTTATGGGAGTTGCCCACATTAATTCAGGCGTTCAAAAATGCCGGCTGCGCCCATGCCGCCGCCGATACACATCGTCACCATGCCCATGTTAAGCGTCACGGCGCGCCATTTCGTGCATAATCTGCACCGTCAGCTTGGCGCCTGTGCAGCCCAGCGGATGTCCCAGGGCAATCGCGCCGCCGTTGACGTTGGTTTTTTCTGCATCCATACCCAACTCACGCATCACGGCCACCGACTGCGCGGCGAAGGCTTCGTTGAGTTCGATCAGGTCGATATCGTCCAGGCTCATGCCGGCGCGCTTGAGCACGCGCGGCACGGCCGTTACCGGGCCAATTCCCATCACCTCCGGCCGCACGCCGCCACATTAAAGCCGACAAACTTCAAAATCGGCGTCAACCCCAGGGCTTCGGCCATATTTGCGCTCCATCACAATGACCGCCGCCGCGCCGTCGCTCAACGGTGAGGAATTGCCGGCGGTCACCGAGCCGCCCTGCTTAAAGACCGGCCGCAGCTTCGCCAGTCCTTCGAGCGTGGTGTCGGGACGAATATGTTCATCCTGATCAAACACAATGGTCTTGCGCATCAGGCCCATCTGGTCCGGCGTGACTTCTTCGATTTCAATCGGCACAATTTCGTCCACAAATTTGCCGGCTGCCTGCGCCGCTTTGGCGCGCATATGGCTGCGCACAGCAAATTCATCCTGCGCCTGGCGGCTGACCTCATACTCATCGGCCACCTGCTTCCGCTGTGAGGCCCATGCCCATGTACACTTCAGGCGCATTTTCAACCATGTAGGGGTTGGGGTTGATGCGGAATCCGGTCATCGGCACCAGGCTCATCGTCTCTGCGCCGCCGGCTATGATGACATCGGCGCCATTGGCGATAATGCGCTCGGCGGCCATGGCGATGGTCTGCAGGCCGCTGGAACAAAAGCGGTTGACGGTCATGCCCGGCACGTCCACCGGCAGACCGGCCCGCAGCGCAATGGAGCGCGCAAAGTTCAACCCCTGCGCCCCTTCCGGCATGGCGCAGCCGATAATCACATCATCGATGTCGGCCGGATCAAGTCCCTCGGCCTTTTTCATCAAATCTTCAATCACGGCCGCGGCCATTTCGTCTGACCGCCAATTTCGGGTCATGCCGCGCTTTGATTTGCCAACGGCCGTTCGTCGATCCGGCCACAATTACAGCTTCACGTGTCATGTTAATCTCCTAAAGCTGGTCAGAGCGCAGTTCAGCAGTATCAGCAGTCTTTAGCTGACCGGCTGACCAGCTAAAATGCTAATTGCGTAATGGTTTGCCCGTCTGCAGCATATGCATCATGCGGTCACGCGTCTTTTGTTCACCCATAGCGAAACAAAAGCTTCGCGTTCCAGATCAAGAATGTACCAGGGATCAACCCAGGCAGGTGCACTGATATCGCCGCCGCATAGGACATAAGGCCAGCTTCCTGGCAACCAGAGCGTCATGTTCGCTGGCGTAACCGCCCCACTGCAAACTCTTGATGCCCATTTGCAAGGCGTAATAAGCATCACGACCGGCCGCGTAAATCTTTTCAACTTCAGGTGGACGGGCGCCGGAAGCTACAAGCTGCAAAGCGCGCTGCTTGGCCTTGGCCAGGCGATGTTCGCAGCCATCACAATGATGTCATCCTGGCTCAGGTAACCCAGTTCTTTGTCTTCCCAGGCGCTCGTGCCTACTTTAGCGAGGGCGATTTGCTCAAAGACTTCCTGCATAATCGGCAGTACGTCGGCGTTGGCCGTGCGCATCACGGGATTGACTTTACGGCGCAGCATTTCTTTGCAGCCGCCGCCGGCCGGCACAACGCCAACGCCAAATTCAACCAGTCCCATGTAGGTTTCATGCTCGGCAACGCTTTCCCAGGCAGCCATTGCCATTTCTGCGCCGCCGCCAAGAGCCATTTGGTGTACGGCCGTTACCACTGGCTTCGGAGCATGGCGCAGCGCAAAAGTCACTTCTTGCAAACCTCGCACCATTTCGTGCAGTTTTTCCCACATGGCCCTGCGCCGCATAGACGCCCACCAAAAAGATATTGGCGCCAACGGAAAAGTTCTGGCCGTCATTGCCAATCACAAGGGCGTCAAAATCGCTGTTGAGGCGCTCAAGCGCCGTCGCCGACATTTGGCCCATCGCTTCATCGACCGCGTTCATCTTGGAATGGAAAGAAAGCAGCGCCACGCCGTCGCCCATATCCAGGATGCTGGCGCTGTCGTTACGCGCCACTTCTTTACCGGCAGCTTTCAAATTGTCAACGAGGATAATATTTTTATCGACGGCTTTAGGTTCATAGATTTTATTCGTAAAATCGTAGCAACTACCGTTTTGATAGAAGCTGGTATAACCGCCGGCGAGCATCTCTTTGACCCACGATGCCACTTCGTAACCCGCTTCCTCCATTTTTTCGGCCGTTTCGGCCACACCGAGCATATCCCACATTTCAAAGGGGCCGGCTTCATGGCCAAAACCCCAGCGCATGGCGTCATCAACGTCGCTGAGCTTGTAGGCAATTTCCGGCGCAACGTGGGCAGCATAAGCGAAACCATAATACAGCAGGTTGCGGGCATAATTGGCGGCGCGATCGTCATACTCCAACAGTTGGCCGACGCGTGCGCCCAGGGACTCAACCTTGCGCACCTTGCCTACTGATTCAAAGCGGGGTTTAGGGTCTGGCTCGTACTCTAAGGTTTCCGGGTTTAAAGCCCAGAATTCCCGTTTGCCGTCAACAAAGGTCTTTTTGTAAAAACCCTGCCCTGTTTTGTTGCCCAGCCATTTGTTGTCGATCATGGCGCCGATAACGGCCGTTGCCTTTTCACCCTTCAAAATATCGCGGTAGGGATCATCGGGCACGGCGGCATACAAATTGTTGTTAACGTGTCCCATCACATCCAGGCCGACCAGGTCCAGCAAACGATAGGTTGCGGTTTTGGGACGGCCGATCAGCGGGCCGGTAATGGCGTCAATTTCCGGCACGGAATAACCATTTTCCAGCGCATATTCAATGCCATAGCTGGCCGCCACGGCAAAGAAACGATTGCCGATAAAGTTAGGCGAATCTTTGCACACCACAACGCCTTTGCCCAATACGTCACGGCCGAAATTGACCATGAACGCCAGGACTTCGGGATCTGTATCGGGCGTGGGGATGAGTTCCAACAATTTCAAATAACGCGGCGGGTTAAAGAAATGCGTACCCAGGAAATGCGCCTTAAACTCCGGCGAACGTCCCTCGGTAATGAGGTGAATGGGAATGCCGGAGGTATTAGAGGTAATAATTGCGCCCGGTTTGCAAGTTGCTTCCAGGCGTTCCATCAGCGCCTGTTTGAGATCCAGACGCTCAATAATGACCTCCACCACCCAATCACAGTCGGCGATCAGGTCAAAATCATCCTCGGTATTGCCAACGGTAATCAAATCAGCGCGATCTTTACGCGCCAGATTAGCCGGTTTGGCTTTGACCATACGGTCGTAAAGGCTGTTGACCAACCGGTTACGCGCCGCCGGATCATCCTGCTCTTCCGGGCTGAGATTGGGCGTGGGAATATCCAGTAAAACTACCGGAATGCCGATATTGGCCAAATGCGCGGCGATTCCGCCCCCCATCGTCCCCGCGCCAATCACAGCTACTTTATCTATGCGATATGTCATTTTTGTTTTTCTCCATAATTAGCGTTTCAGCCAAACCACTATTTCAACTCGCGGCGGCTATATCCTAAAATACTGCGAGCCACGATTAGTTGGTTGATCTGCTTGGTGCCTTCGTAAATGTCGTTGATTTTGGCGTCGCGCATCCATTTTTCTACCAGCAGTTCACGCGAGTAACCCATGGGGCCGAGCAGTTCAACCGCTTTCTGCGTGATCCAGGTCACTGCTTCACCGGCGCGGAATTTGCACATGCTGGATTCAAGCCGATTGCTTTCACCATGCGCCATCAGTGCAACGGCGCGCAAGGTTAGCAGCCAGGCGCCTTTATAACGCGCTTCCATTTCCATCAGGTCACGCTCAACGGCCGTTAACTCATGCAGTGACTTGGTATAATCAACCACAATGCCCTCTTCGGCCAGCTTTTCTTTGGTGAATTCAACCGCTGCACGCGCGATTCCGACCGCGCTGGCTGCTACAGCCGGGCGAGAAGCGTCAAAGGTTTTCATGGCGCCCTGGAATCCCTTGACCGTTGTTTGGGTACGGACTTCAGGTTTGCCCAGCAGATTCTCAAACGGGATGCGCACATTGTCAAAGTGCAGCGCCACCGTATCGCTGGCTCGAATGCCCAGTTTATGTTCCTGCTTGGCAATGCTGACGCCGGGCGTATGGCCTTCAACCACGAAGGATTTGATGCCGGCGCGTCCAGCCTTGGGATCAATCGTGGCCCAGACAACGCACAAGCCATCCGATTCTTCCAAAGCCAGTTTGCCGTTGGTAATAAATATCTTCTCGCCGTTGAGAATCCATTCGTTGGTATCAGAGTCGAGAACGGCCGTTGTGCGCATGGAGCTGTTGTCAGAACCGGCGTCCGCTTCAGTAATGGCCATCGCGCCCCATTTGGGGTCCCCTTCACTGAACTTTTTCAAAAAGCGGATACGCTGCTCCGGCGTGCCGGCCGAATCGACAGCCGCGCCGCCCAACATAGGATGCGGCAGGCAAAGATATTGCCCGGCGTCACCCCAGCTCATCTGCTCAATCATCATGATCAACGCCAAAATCGAGTAATCCGGGCCTTTGCGCTCCTTCACCGCCTCTTTGACGCTGCCATTACTGCCATTGCTGCCGTTAAGGGTTTTTTCTAGCCCTTTGATATTGCGCTTAACCATCTCTTGCGTGAACGGCCAGGTCATGTTCACAAAAGCATTCGGCCGTTCATGTTCCTGTTCATCAAGCTGGCGCGAATAAGGCCGCATCGCCTGTTTCGCTACCATTTCAATGAGCTGCTTTTGATTCGTAATAAAGGAGGGTAATTCAAAATCTATCATTTTAGCTCTCCGGTCTGTTAATCTGTTAATCTGTTAATCTGGTAATCAAGTAGTCGAGTAGTCAACCATTAATCCACTTATTTCTTACTCCCTACCCTGACTTTCTATTCCATCCAATCATACAATCGCCAGCCCATCGAAGGTTGCAAAACCACGTGCATTGCGCAGCCACAATTCAACGGGATATTCGCGGATATAACCATAACCACCCAAAACCTGCAGGGCGCGGTCGGCCACGTTTAATACCAGGCGGTCAACATACTGTTTCATAACGGCCGTTTCCTGCAGCGCATCCTTGCCTTGATCCAGCAGCCACGCCGCTTCCCACACCATCAAGCGCATCTCGTCCACGTCGGTAGCCATATCGGCCAGCATAAACGCAATGGATTGGCGATGGGCGATAGGCTCGCCAAACTGTACACGCTGCTTGGCATAATCGCGTGCATATTCAACTCCGGCGCGCGCCATACCAACCGCTGCAGCGCCCAAGGCCACGCGACTGTGCGCCAGAATCTGGCCAAAGTCAATGCCTTCAGACCCGCCCAATTTGTTTTCAAACGGCGCGTGTACATCTTCCAAAGTGACCAGATAGGTCGGCAGCGCTTTGATGCCCATCAATTTATCCTGACTGCCAATCGTGACTCCAGCGGCGTCGGTCGGGACAAAAAACGCCTCTGTTTTGCCATTTTCATTGGCATAAACCAGCATCATTTCAGCATCAGCCGCCAGCGGCACGAGCGTTTTACTGCCGTTGAGAACATAACCATCGTCGCCGGAAACGGCCGTTGTCCGCAAGCGATAGGGGTTAAACTGCACAACCGGCTCGGTCAACGCGGCCGTCATCCTGGGCATCGCTTCCTCACAAAAAGCGGGTAAATACGCTTCTTTTTGCACCGGCGTGCCTGCCAACATCAAAGGCACCGCCACCAGATTAGGCGTCATGACATTCAATGTCACGGCCAGGTCACCCCAGGCAAATTCCTCCGTGGCAATTGCGCCGGTTACGGCCGAATATTCACCAAAACCGCCGAACTCCTCCGGGATGGCAGTGGGCAGTACACCCATCTCCCAGCCGGACTGAATAACCTCGGTTGGGATTTTGCCATCTTCTTCTGCATCACGATACACCTTACGCACCTGCTCCCTGGCATAACGCGCAATCGTGTCCGCAAGCATTTTTTGTTCTTCATCTAATCGAAAATCTAACATATCAGCACCTCTTGGAACATTGGGCGCAGCATTTTTAGCTGCGCGCAAAGAAACTTGACTCTCTCTAATTGCGCACGATTCGATCCGTCATGCGCGCCACCCGCACCATTGCTTTCACATCATGAACGCGGATAATGTCTGCGCCACGATCGATACCAATTGCCACGGCAGCGGCCGTACCTTCCATACGCTGCTCCGGCGGCAAATCCAGTGTGTACCCAATAAAAGATTTGCGGGAAACGCCCAGCAAAACCGGGAATCCCAGCGCCTTGATCTTATGCAGTTCATTGATCAGCTGCACATTCTGGGCAACTGTCTTGCCAAATCCAATACCGGGATCAAGAATAATCTTCCCCGGCTCAACCCCGGCGTTGAGCGCGAGATCAACACTCACTTTTAATTCACGACAGACGTCAATTATTAAATTTTCGTATTGGATGCCTACATAACGTCCCCCCAAACGTTGCTCTTGCACCGCATTTTTCGGCTTGCTGCGATTATGCATGAGGATTAATGGACAGTCTGCGGCAGCCACGACAGCCGCCATATCCGCGTCCATCTGCAAGCCCCAAACATCATTAACCCAATCTGCGCCCGCGTTCAGCGCCGCTTCAGCAACCGGCGCGCGGTACGTGTCAACCGAGATCAACACATCAACTGCCTGCCGGACAGCCTGGATTACCGGGATCACCCGGGCTAATTCCTCTTCTGTCGAAATTGGTTGACTTCCTGGTCGTGTACTCTCACCCCCTATATCCAAAATATCTGCGCCCGCCGCCACAAACTGCTCCGCCAGGGAAACTGCTTCTTTTATACCATCAACCTGAGCCAGCAACCCATCACCTGAAAAACTGTCCGGGGTTATGTTGATGATACCCATAATATAGGTACGTTCACCCCAAGCCAGGTTCATGTCGATTCTCCTTGCGACATTCGCAAACCATTATAAAAGAGATCGGTCACCTGTTCCCCCATCTTGTCGGCGGCATATGGCTCCTTGCCATTTTTTTTGCGCGCATGCTGCTCCATCTCGTACAAGGCGGCAAAACCCATAATGGTGGCGCTAATCGCCTGTGCGGCCACGGCCGGATCGACCGGCCGCATAGCGCCCGCGGCTATCAAACTGCGAAAGCGTTGTTCTGTGGCGTCGATAATGCGATAAAGCGCTTCCTGAACGTAGTAACGATACACATCGGGATTAAGCCGGCCTTCGTACAAGAACAGCATAAACAGACGTCGCTCGCGGCCGCTGCGAAAGCGGTCGGTGAGCAGTTGGGTCATCATATCTTCAATATTTTCAGCTTGTATGGCTTCTATTTTTTGGGTCACTTCATCGGCAAATTCTCTGGCGACGCCGATGAGAAGGTCATGTTTGTTTTCGAAATAATTATAGAGGGTGCCTTCAGAAACATCAGCAGCAGCGGCAATTTCACGCGTAGTCGCGCGTTCGTACCCCTTTTGGCTGAAAACAGCGGCAGCCGCTTCCAGAATTTGCGTCTGGCGGGCAACAATTCGGCGTTCGCGGCGGGTTTTTGGCTGTGTATCTACCATACCCTTTTAATAAATTCCTTTCTGAATGAGCAGCTCCTCAAAATTTGAGTACCTACTCAATTTTGCCACAAATGACGCAACGTGTCAAATATTTGGTTGCAACTTATTTTTCCGGGAACAGCGGCTCCGGCAGCCATACGACGCCTGAAACGTCAACGGCCGTTACCATCTCCGACACAGTCCGTCCCTTCTGAGGATGCACCCAATCCGGGGCAATAGCTGCCAGGGGGATCAAAACAGTCGCCCGCTCCGGTATGCCAACGTGCGGAATTGTTAATTCAGCATCCTCAAAAACCACTGTGTCGTAAAATAAAATGTCAATGTCGATTAGACGCGGTCCCCATCGAACTGCAGGCGTTCGTCCAATTTCACTTTCAAGGTTCTTCACAAAATATAACAGATCAAGCGGGGCCAATTCCGTAAGTCCGCCGACACAGATATTCAAAAAATCGGGCTGATCGGTAATTCCCCACGCTTTGGTTTCATAAACGGGGGAAACGGCCGTTATTTGCACAACCCCCTGTAACCCGGTCACAGCGCTTTGTAAATTCATGCGGCGGGCACCCAAATTACTGCCCAGTCCCAAAAAAACCTGCTTCATATTAGGTACGCACAATCTGTTTTGTTAATATCGTCCAATATAACGCACTGCATCATTGTGCATATTTTTAACACAGTGCGTCATCAAAGTCAATCAACCCGAACCACAGTGGTTTACTTCATAACTTTTTCATTTCTCAGTAGATACAGAGGAAGAGGATGAAGCGCATGAAGAAGATAGCAATTCAAAATATGGTTTAAGAAATTAACTATTCAAAGCAATTTAGATACTTTGTTTAACCATTCTCGCCCTTATTGTGACATTCCTCATCATGGCGCCTGCCGTTTGTCACTAGTGAAAAACACTTGAATTGTGGCATACTAAATAGAGAGTCATAAGATCACTTTTCCCATTAAAAACATATCGATCCCATAACCTGGAGGAACCGCTCATGGCAAGTGGACGCATTTTAATTGATGGTGAACGTTGCAAAGGATGCGAGTTATGCCGCACGGCCTGTCCGCCCGATGTAATTGGCCTTGCTGATTACATCAACGCAAAAGGATACCGGCCTGTGATTCTGCTCGATCCAGCACATAAATGTACCGGTTGTGCGCTCTGTGCAACCGTTTGCCCCGATAGCTGCATCACAGTCTATCGTGATTTACCCGTACCAAAACCAGCCCGCTCCCGCAGCTTAGTGATGGAGGCAATATAAAATGGCAAAAGAACTGTTGAAAGGCAATGTCGCCTTTGCAGAGGCCGCCATTCGCGCCGGTTGTGAAGCCTATTTCGGCTATCCCATTACACCGCAAACAGAATTGTTAGAGCATATGTCAAGCCGCATGCTTGAGCTGGACCGTGTTTTTCTTCAGGCGGAAAGCGAAGTGGCCGCTATCAATATGGTCTATGGCGCCGCCACCGCCGGCGTGCGCGTGATGACCTCTTCCAGCAGTCCCGGCATCAGCCTGATGCAGGAAGGCTTCAGCTATATTGCCGCTTCAAATGTGCCGGCAGTCATCATCGACATCATGCGCGGCGGCCCCGGTCTGGGCAACATCCAGCCCAGTCAGGCAGATTATTTTCAGGTCACCAAATCAGCGGGGCACGGAGACTTCCACCCCATTGTCCTGGCGCCGGCCACCGTGCAAGAGGCGATTGATTTAACCGTTTTGGCCTTTGATCTGGCAGAAAAGTACCGCACGCTGGTATTTGTGGTGGCAGATGGCGCCATCGGCCAGATGATGGAACCGGCGGAACTGCCCCCAATGCGCGCAATCAACCAGAAACGGCCGTCCTGGGCGCTCACCGGCGCTGAAGGACGCGAAAAAAATCTGGTTACCTCGCTCTATATGGGCGCAGAAAAACTGGAAAAACTGAATATTGACTTGCAAAACAAGCTGCGCACCATCGAGCATAATGGTGAAGTGCGCTATGAGATGCTGCACACGGAAGACGCCGAAATTGTCCTTGTTGCATTCGGAACCTCCGCGCGCGTTGCGCAGACCGTCATGCAGCGCCTGCGTAAAGAAGGGCATCGTATTGGTCTGCTGCGCCCCATCACGCTGTGGCCCTTCCCCGAGAAAGCGCTGGAAGATTTGAGCCAACGCGCAAAAGCCTTTCTTGTCATCGAAATGAACGCCGGCCAAATGCTGCATGACGTGCGTGAAACCGTCGGCAGGCAGGTTCCGGTTGAGTTTTACGGCCGTTTAGGCGGGCAGCTCCCCATGCCGGATGATGTCGAAAATGAAGTACGCAAATTAATGCACACTATCGGAACAGCACCGTTAGGCGTATTGGAGGGTAACAATGGCCATATTCGTTAATGAAACCCGCGAGATTCAAAAAGAATTGAGCGAAAAAATCGTCTATGAACGACCTGAAGCGCTGACCGATGTCTATACACATTATTGTCCCGGCTGCACCCACGGCACGGCGCACCGGCTTGTCGCCGAAGTCATCGATGAGTTAGGCATTCGCGAGCGCACTATTCTTGTTGCGGCCGTTGGTTGTTCAGTTTTTTCTTACAACTATTTTGACGTGGACGCCTGCGAAGCGCCGCATGGCCGCGCGCCCGCAATGGCAACCGGTATCAAGCGCGTTAACCCGGACAATATCGTTTTCACCTATCAGGGAGATGGCGATCTCGCTTCCATTGGCACGGCCGAAATCATTCACGCCGCTGTCAGAGGAGAACCCATCACCGTAATCTTCCTCAATAACGCCATTTATGGCATGACCGGCGGCCAAATGGCCCCAACCAGCCTGATCGGTCAGAAGACCAATTCGTCCCCCTTCGGACGTGATGTGCGTCTGACAGGCTTTCCCATGCGTATTGCAGAATTATTGGCCAACCTGGACGGCACAGTCTACAGCGTGCGGCGCAGTTTGCATGATGCTCGCCACGTGATTCAGGCCAAAAAAGCTATCAAAACCGCCTTTGAAGCCCAAATCCAAGGGCTGGGCTTTAGTATTGTGGAACTGCTTTCCTCCTGCCCGACAAACTGGGGTATGACCCCGATTCAAGCATGTGATTGGGTGCGTGACAACATGGTGCCCTACTATCCGTTGGACGATTATAAAGTTGCTGATCAATTAAAAACACGCAGAAAGAATTAGGTAATCCACATTAAGTTTAGGAGAATCCCCATGACAACTCCCTGGAACCAGCGATATGCACAGCGTATGCAGCGTATGGGCAGTTCCATTATTCGTGAACTGCTCAAGTTAACCCAAAATCCTGAAGTTATTTCATTTGCCGGCGGTCTACCGGCTCCGGAAGTGTTTCCGGTTGAGGCTTTTCAGCAAGCCGCATGTCGCGTTTTGGACACCCACGGCAGTCAGGCGCTGCAATATTCAGCCACAGAAGGATATACACCTTTGCGTGAATGGATCGTCGATTATATGGCGCGCTATGGCATCAAAGCCGCCGTTGAAAATGTACTCATCACCAGTGGCTCGCAGCAGGCGCTGGATTTAATCGGTAAGGTGATGATCAACCCCGGTGATTTGATCCTCACGGAAAAACCGACCTACCTGGGCGCGCTGCAGGCCTGGCGCGCGTACCAGGCTGAGTATACCTGCGTCCCGATTGACGACGAAGGCATTCGCATTGATATGCTCGAAGAAGCGCTCTGTGGCGGCCCCAAATTTATGTATATCCTGCCCAACTTTCAGAATCCGGGCGGCGTGACGCTCTCATTTGAACGCCGCAAGGAATTAATTAAAATTGCCGACCACTATGGCGTACCAATCATTGAGGATGATCCGTATGGCGAACTGCGCTATGAAGGAGAACATCTCCCGCCGCTGGTCGTACTGGATGCGCATAGGTTAAACGGCCGTTCCGGCTACAGCAATGGGCACGGTTTCATGCGCGGTAATGTCATCTACACCAGCACGTTTTCCAAAACATTGGCTCCCGGCCTGCGTCTGGCCTGGATCGTCGCGCCGGCGGAAGTCATCAATCGCTGCGTAATGGCTAAACAAGGCATGGATTTACACACCAGCACTTTTGTGCAAATGCTGGCGCATGATGTGCTGCAAGATGATTTCCTGCGTGATCACGTGCGCCACATCCGGCAGGTTTATGGCGAGCGGCGCGACATCATGCTGGAGTCCCTGGCGCGATACTTTCCGGCCAGCGCGCGCTGGACCCATCCGCAGGGCGGCTTATTCTTATGGGTGATCCTGCCTGATGAAATTGACACGACGAAGCTGATGCCGCGCGCAATTAAAAACAATGTGGCCTACGTGCCCGGCGCCGCTTTTTATCCCGATGGCAGCGGCCACAACACTTTTCGCCTCAACTTCTCCAACGCCCGGCCGGACCAAATTGAAATCGGCATCCGGCGGCTGGGTGAAGTGCTGGCGGAAGAGCTTGAACAGACCCACGAACCAGAAATGGAACTGGTACTGGCTTAGAATTTGCCCGTAAATAAATTTGGAGTGCGTTAGGTAAACCACAGAAACTATTCAAAAATAAAAGTCTTGGCAAGCTGTGGTTTCCTCGAGTAATTCACAAAAACTTCAGTTGATTTATATTCAAAAAGTTTTTGTGAATTACCTAAACGGGCAACCCATCGTGGATTCGTTTTTGCGAAAAGTTATTTGTAAACGAATTCTTAGGAGCGAGAAATACAGAATGGAAACTTCAATTATCGTTTCTGGATTTGGCGGACAGGGAGCATTATTCGCCGGTCAGTTATTGGCATATGCGGGTATGGATAACGGCCGTTTCGTTACCTGGATTCCTTCCTATGGTCCGGAGATGCGCGGCGGCACGGCCCACTGCACCGTCATCATCAGCGATGAACCGATTGGGGCCCCTATGGTACAACACCCGGATATCGCAATCGTGTTCAACCTGCCCAGCTTTGAAAAATATGAACCCCTAATCAAATCCGGCGGCCTGCTGGTCGTCAACAGCTCTATTGTTGATGCCGAGGCGCAGCGCGAGGATATTGAAACTGTCTATGTGCCGGCAAATGGATTGGCTGAAGAATTCGGCACAGTCAAAATGATGAATATGGCGGCCATAGGCGCAATGCTGGCCCGCCGGCCCGTTCTCACGCTGGAAATGCTCCAACAAGCGCTGCACGATCATTTGCCGGCGCGTAAACAAAAATTTCTGGAGGGCAATTTGTTGGTACTCCGACGCGGCTATGAAGTTGGCTTACCAACAACAATGCATGTATAAATAACCGCACAGTCCGGCGTACCTTTCTGAATCTTGCCGGACTGTGCGAGGCAGCCATGTTTAAAAAAATTCTTGTTCCGCTGGACGGCTCTGACCGCGCTGAACAGGCATTGACAATTACCCTGAAGCTGGCAGAATTTGTGCGCGGCGAAATTATTTTACTACGCGTGCCTGATTATGCCACCACCACCGCCCCACTTGAAGAAGTCAGCGACTATACCTGGATGCGCGAAAGCCTAGATCCGACCCAAGATGAAGCGCAGGCTTATCTCAGTTTTGTCCAAAACAAAATTGTCCACCCCGACATTATGGTGCGCACAATCGTTGTGGAGGGGGATCGCGCCGATGGCATTGTGAAAACGGCCGTTTCCGCAAAAGTCGACCTGATTGTGATGTCAACGCATGGCCGGACAGGTTTATCACGCATGATGCTGGGCAGTATCACAAAAAAAGTCTTACAAAAAGCGCCCTGCCCGGTTCTGGCCGTGCGTTCGGTGGAATCAATTGACCGTATCCTGATTCCGCTGGATGGCGCCCGTCTGTCCGAAAGCGCGCTCGATCCGGGGTTGGCGGCGGCTAAAGCCACGGGCAGCCGCATAACGCTAATTCGTGTGCATTCAGAAGTACCACTTTACCCGGAACAGACCACGCCGGTCGAACAATTTGATACGGACATCAATCAATTCTTGCCGGAACTTTACTACGAAAACGCCACCCAGCGCTTGCAGCAAATTGTGGCAAACCAGCAAGGCTCAGGTGTAGACATAGATTTTAAGATTCTCACCGGAGAGGTTGCGTCAACTATATTAGATTATATCCATGCCGAAAAAATCGGTTTGGTGGTCATGGCCACACACGGCCGTACCGGTTTAAACCGCTTGATCTACGGCAGCATAACGGAAAAGATATTGCACAACACAACAGCCAATATGCTAATCATTCGACCCCACGCCGGGTAGGTAAATTGATGCCATGTTGGGAACACGTTGGCTCAAAGTCTTTCGTGATCTGTGGCACAATAAAACCCGCACGTTACTTGTTGTCCTTTCAATTGCCGTCGGTGTTTTCGCAGTGGGCGTCATTGCCGGTTCACGCATCATTTTGTCGCGCGAATTAGCCGCCAGCTATGCCGCCAGCAACCCTTCACACGCCACCATTTTTACGCTAAACACCTTTGATGAAAATCTGGTCAAGTCGGTGCAGGCCATGCCCGTCATTGAAACGGCCGAAGCGCGCGGCAGCGTCTACACACGTCTGCAAATTGGGCCTGATGAATGGTTAACCCTGCAATTAGTGGCTGTTCCTGATTTTGAAAATATTGGCCTGGACAAAGTGCGCTCCCAAAGCGGCGACTGGCCGCCTCTCAATCATGAATTATTGATTGAACGCTCTTCAATCGGGATGGTCAACGCCGGTGAAGGTGCAACACTGATTGTTAAAGCGCCCAACGGCAAGGAACGGCCGATGCATATCAGCGGCGTTGCGCATGATTTGTTTGCCAAAGTGTTCGCGCTGGATGGAGTCGCCACCGGATATATCACCTTCGACACGCTGGAGTGGTTGGGAGAACCACGTGACTTCCGGGAACTGCGCTTTCGCCTGGCAGACGGGGGGGATGATGTCGTCGCTATCAGGCAAGTAGCAGATGAAGTCCAAGACAAAGTTGAGCGCAGCGGCGGCAGCGTACTCATAACGATGATTCCTAACCCGGGACAGCATCCGCTCGATTATGCCATTCAGGCCATGTCGCTCATTTTGGGCGTCATGGGTCTTTTTGCGCTTTTCTTGAGCAGTTTTTTAGTGATCAATACCGTTGCGGCGCTGCTGGCGCAGCAGCAGCGGCAGATTGGCACAATGAAAGCGATTGGGGCGCGTACAAACCAGATTTTGGGTATGTATATGGTCACGGTCACTTTGTATGGCCTTTTGGCGCTGCTAGTGGCTTTGCCGTTAGGCGCAGTGGGCGCACACGCCTTTACGGTTGTAATGGCCGAATTTTTTAATTTCGACGTTTCCAGTTTCCAAATTCCTGTCGCGGTTATCATTTTGGAAACGGCCGTTGCAATCCTGGTCCCGATAATTGCCGGATTTTTTCCGGTGCTGGCAGGCGCGCGAGTTACAGTGCAGGAAGCCATTAACGATTACGGTTTAGACAAAAACCATTATGGCGCATCGATAATCGACCGCTGGCTGACGCAGATCCAGATATTGTCACGGCCGTTTCTGCTCTCACTACGCAACACATTCCGCCGCAAACTGCGCCTGGCCCTGACACTGATCACCCTGACATTGGCAGGTACTATCTTTATTGCCACCTTTTCCGTATATACCTCTTTTTTGGGCTCTTTACACCGCTTTATGGATTATTATCAGTATGACGTTGCTGTGCAGTTTAATCGGCCGTATCGCATTCAACAACTGCAGCGCGAAACAGCCCAAATCCCAGGCATCGTTGCCGCCGAAGGCTGGGCATTTGCCAACACGCGCATGGTGTACGAAGATGGCTCCCACAGCGGCATGGTAATCCTGTTCGCGCCGCCGGCCGAAACCAAAATGATTAACCCGAGCATCGGGCAGGGACGCTGGCTGCAGCCTGGGGATAAAAACGCTATTGTCGTCAATACCATTACGCTGCGTGATGAACCTGAGAAAGGGGTGGGCGACGAAATAACCCTTAAACTTGAAGGGGAAGAAACCACCTGGGAAATTGTCGGCATTGCAGAAGGCGGCCAGTTTGTGCCAATGGCATTTATTGACTCGTCCGCTTATACACGCGCCATTGGCAGCGTCGATCAGGCCGATTGGCTCATGGTTAAAACGGAACAACACACCGAAGCCTACCAACGCAAAGTCCTGAGCCTGCTCGAAAGACAGCTTGAGGCGCATGGTTTTCGGATTGGCGCCACCTCGATAATTGCACAGGAGTTAAACGAAGTACAGGCCATTTTTCAAGGCATATTAACCTTGTTAATCATGATGACCATCCTGATGGCGGCCGTAGGCGGACTGGGCTTAATGGGCACGATGAGCATCAACGTTTTAGAACGCACGCGCGAAATCGGCGTTATGCGCGCGATAGGCGCCTCCAACCGCACGATTTTGTCTATCATCATTCAAGAAGGCATTCTGATCGGCCTGGTTAGTTGGCTGTTTAGTATTCTGCTGGCTTTTCCTTTAAGCCTGGCGATTAGTAATGCAGTCGGCCAGCAATTTTTAAATGCGCCTCTGAACTACAAATTCTCGTGGCAGGGAACGCTCACCTGGCTGATTACAGTCGTGCTGATTGCGGCCTTTGCCAGCTATTGGCCGGCGCGGCAGGCCGCCAAATTAACCGTGCACGAAATTCTGGCATATGAGTAAATAACTGCGCCCGCCTGAAATTGGGAAGGTGCTTTGTTCATTTAGAATAATCTGGTTGGTTGGAGCTTGTTTTTCGCGTCGAAAATCTTTATCTACTGCGACTCTTTGATCCAGTTCACCCTGTAAATCTTTTCTAATTTCCTATTTCCAAACGCAATGAGGCCAAAATGGTAATCGCGCGTTGAATAAGCGCCTGATTTTCCGGTCTATTCGGCCACAGGCTGGCCCCGGACGGGTGCGGCAGCGGCGTCACCCAACGGCCGTTTCTATCCCGCGCGCCATCAAATTCCTGCAGCCATTCACCCTGTTGAAAATCAAAGTTGACCGGATTGGTAAGCGCTTCAGGCGGAAAGTAAACGGCCGTGCCAATCACCTCTTTCAACCTCAATTTAGCCGGGAACAATAATTTGATGGCCAATCCCCCCACTAAAATCATGAGCCGTGGTTTGACCAGCGTAATTTCTTGTTCTAAAAACGGCCGGCATAACTTTTGCTCCGCTTTGCTGGGAACTCTGTCCCCTTTGCCATTCGCTGCTTTACCGGGATAACATTTGGTAACGGCCGTCATATATTGCCTTTGCCGAAAATCAGCTTCATCCCAGCCGGCCGCACCCAACCATTGGAACAAACGGCGTCCGCTGCCCGCATTAAACGGCCGTTGTGCTTCAACCTCCGTCACGCCGGGCGCCTGGCCGATCAACATGACCTGGGCGTCCATCGATCCACTAAAAATAGCGCCGGGTGTAATCGCGTGGCCAGCTTCCAAACAGAGCCGGCAGGCGCGCATTTTTTGCTGCAAAATCGTCAACCTGGTTCGCGAATCTTCAGACATATGAATTGTTAGGGTGAATCCGACAAGTGAGCGGCTGCATCTTGTTGGATGGGTTGGGAATCAGGCGCGTCCACGGCACTCTCTGCGCCAGAAAAACCATACAGGTATGGCCCCACGCTGCCCGCTTCAGCCGTGAGCTGCTTCTCAACTTCAGCAACCAGTTCGCGGCGTAAAGCTTTGCCAATTAAATTACGCGGAAACTCCTGCATGAAAAATATCCATTTCGGCGCCTGGTTAGGGGGCAGCCGGTGTTCACAAAACTTTATGATGGTTTTGGCAGAAAGTTTGGCATGTTTCTTAAGGCGCACAAAGGCGACAGGACGATTCGCGACAACCGCCACAACAACTTCATCCACTTCCGGCAGCTCATAGATAACTTCCTCGATGTCACGCGGGTAAATGGGTTCGTCGGAACCGACCGCAAACCCGATATCCTGGCGGCGGCTGATGATTTGGAAGTAGCCGTCTTCGTCCATGCGCGCAATGTCACCGGTGTGCAGCCAGCCATAGGTATCAACGGTAGTTTTTGTTCTTTCCGTGTCTTCCCAATAACCCAGCATTACCTGCGGCCCACGTATTACCAGTTCACCTATTTGTCCAGGGGGTAACGGCCGTCCCGTTTGCAAATCCACAATGCGCGCTTCCGTACTGGGCAAAGGCAGACCGATTGATCCAACTTTGTCGCGTCCATCAAGAGGGGTCAAATGGGTCAAAGGCGCGGCTTCGCTGAGGCCATACCCCTCAATAATTCGACCTTTGGTGAGTTTTTCAAACGCCTCTTCCACCTCAACCGGCATGGGCGCGGCGCCGCTTAAACAGGCCTGAATAGATTGAATATTGTATTTGCGAACGCCGGGAAAATTATTAATTTGCATAAAAATCGCCGGCACTCCGGGAAAATAAGAAGGCTCATGGTCACGAATCGTCTCAAGCACTTCTTCTACCTGAAAAGTTGGCAGCAAAATCATCGTGGCGCCCTGGAGAATTGGCACGTTCATGCCCACCGTCATGCCATATATATGGCTAAAGGGCACGACGCACAAAACAGTTTCGGCGCCATCCTTTGTATTCGTCAGCCAAACGCGCACCTGGAGCGTATTTGCCAGCAAGTTACGATGGCTCAACTGCACCGGTTTTGGCAGACCGGTCGTACCGCCCGTGAATTGGATAACGGCCGTATCCTGCGGTTTCACGGTCACATCCGGCGCTTTCCCGGGTTGGGAACGCAGCCAACGAGACCAAACAATTTCTCCCGGCAGCAGCGGCTGCGGCAAACGATGTCCTTCCTTGCGCTCGCGATAAAGGGTAAAACGGATACGCCGCCGCCAGGTCAAATAATCCTTATAACTGGTCCAGATCAGATGTTTGATGGGCGCCTGCTGCTGCACATAACGCGCTTTTTCCGCAAAAAAGGTCAGCGCAACGATCACATCCGCTCCAACCAACTGCGCCTCGCGCACCAGTTCATCTTGGGATGCAAGCGGATTCACCATCACAGCTACACATCCGGCAAACAGCGCGCCATAATAAGCAATGACCATTTGGGGCACGTTGGGCAGCAGCAAAATGATCCGCGCGCCCGGGCTAACCCCCAACTCATGCAGGCCATTGGCAAAGCGCGCCGCTTGATCGTACAGATTGGCATAGGTTAAAGAGCGTTGGTAAAAAAAGATTGCTGTTTGGTTGGGAAAACGGCGGTGAGCGCGTTCTAAAATACGCGTCAGCGGCTGGTCGGGCACATGAATGGTTGGCGGGACGTCTGATTCGTAATAGGCAAGCCACGGCCGTTCTCGCAACAATCCCCCTCGACCACTGTCCCCGGAAACACGCCAGCGGTGTGACAGTTGACCCGGCATATCCTTTTCCACAAATCGTATCACGGCCCGATTGACAGCATCTCGCCGTTCAAGCATCACCATATGGGCTGAAACGTCAACGCGAATGACTTCTGAATTCTGTGGCGGAACCAATTCGGCCACGCGTTCAAACGCTTCTTGCGGCAGAACCTGGTCCTTATTCCCCAAAATAACCATGGTTGGCATTTTGAGCTGTGGAAATTGATCCCATCCTTGCCAGGGGCGCATGGCGCTAAAATAGATTTGTTTTAGGGCCGGCAGTGATGCATCAACCCAATTGGAGACAAAGGGTTGGACTGCCAAAAGAATTTCTTCCGGCAGTCGGAAAGCCAGACGATAGTAATACGGGATTTTATATTCGCCGGCGCCAGCAATCAAAACGAGATGACTGACGCGCTCCGGGTATTTCGTCGCAAATTCTGTAGCTATGGCCACGCCAAATGAATGCCCCA
Organism: uncultured Chloroflexia bacterium; assembly: GCA_963701435.1. Taxonomy (GTDB): domain Bacteria; phylum Chloroflexota; class Anaerolineae; order Promineifilales; family Promineifilaceae; genus JAACFF01. The sequence goes on from CAVPAL010000023.1 coordinate 119,415, forward strand.
CCAGAATAATTTTTTGCTGAACATCTAAATACTTGAGCGTCGCCATGAGGTCAGCCACCAGGCGCCCCATATCATAACCATTCGGGGGCGCTGCGGATTGGCCGTGTCCGCGCATGTCGGCGGCGATGGCATGGTTGTGCTGCGAAAAGGCATCAAATTGATATTGCCACTGCCGCGCATCGCCCCCAAATCCATGCACAAAGAAGAATGTGTGCAACGGCCGTTCCGGGCAAACGTCAATGACGCTCAGGGTTACACCTGGTTCAGCTTCAAATTCCTGGCGATATAGTTCCAAGTCAAGCTGCATAAATCTTACCGGTTACCTGATTTCAATTGGTTCAGTAACCAATGTGCTGTTAATTATTTGAAAGTTTGGCTGCAAACTGGTCACCCACCCGACCAGCCCGGCTACCGCCAGATGCACACCCCGCGTCGGGCGTGGAAAACCCAATTCGTGCACACTTATCACCATGTCGCCCAGCGTGCGGGATCGTATCGCCAGGCAAAGTCGTTGGGGATAGGGTTCTTCGCCAACGAAAACCTCAATCAGCAACTTGCCATCTCGGGTCGATTGGTACACGTCCATAAACTTAATATGAATGCCCTCTTCCTCCAGGTGAAAAGGGATAAAAGCGCGGCTAATCGTATTCAGGTTCGCGGGAGTACGCATCACAACATGGGGCATAACCAATTCCTCCAATATAAAAAACGGATCGGGCGCGGGCGTCGAATTGCGCCTCCATTTGTAATAATGACAGACGCGCCCTTCTGCCAGGGCGATGGATTCATATTTCGTGCGCAGGCGTTGGGTGTCTGTGGTCACGAATACCGTTTCAAGACGGCTGTCAAAATATGGCGTATGCTCCAAACAATCAGAAATCTGTTCAGCATAATCGGCATGATCGGTGGCAATATCCAGGTTCGCGCCGGCAGACATACGTGTGGCCAGCAGATGCAAGAAATGTTTGTTTAGCAAGCGCCTGTGCTGATGGCCTGATTTTGGCCAGGGATCAGGAAAATTGATAAAAACTTCAAACAAGCTCTCAGGTTGACATAATAGCCACAAAACTGCTTTTGAATCCCCTTGCAGCGCCAACACATTGTTCAATCCGGCCAGGCGCACTTTCTTAGCGCCTTTACGCAAAGAAGGCAATGAGATTTCAATTCCTAAAACATTGGCAAACGGCCGTTTCTGCGCCAGATCGATCAAAAATTGACCGCCGCCAAATCCAATTTCTAACACCAATGGCGCTTCTCGCCCAAATAATTCAGACCAGGGGGCGGGCCAGGGCAGACGCCCATAATGGAGTATTTTTTCTTCACGCATCCGGGAATTATATGAAGCCTATCCTGAACTGTAAAATTATTTGCTCCTTCTGCTCTGTTCAGACAAAATAGCCTCAACGACAAAACAAGAGGTGACTTTTTGCAATCAAGAAAAATACGCATTATTGGAGTTCCCATGGACCTGGGTCAAAATCGGCGCGGCGTTGATATGGGGCCAAGCGCACTGCGCTACGCACATTTACAGGCTCGCCTGGAACGCCTGGGCCATACAGTTATGGATGAAGGCAATATCGCTGTACCCAACCCGGAAGAACATGTGGCTGAGGGTCAGGGCAGACGGCTGCAAGCGGTCACGGCCGTTTGCGAGCAAATTTATGCCCTGGCCAATCAATGTTTTGACGAGGGTGACTTTGCCGTCTTTTTAGGCGGCGACCATAGTATCAGCATCGGTACAATAGCAGCAGCGGCGCAGTCAGGTCCGATAGGCGTCATCTGGGTTGATGCGCACGGCGACTACAACACACATGAAACTTCACCGACAGGCAATATTCATGGCATGCCCGTGGCGGCGCTGGTGGGTCATGGACAGGAAAAGCTGATCGATGTGGGATATCCGGGGGCAAAATTACAGGCGGCCCAAATTGTGCAAATTGGAATCCGCGATCTTGATTCGGCCGAACGCACGCAGCTTGTACACAGCGGCATTCACATTTTCACTATGCGACATGTCGATGAGCTGGGGATGGCGGCTGTTGCGCGCCAGGCTCTAGACCGGCTGCGTCACTTTAAACGCATTCACGTCAGCCTGGATATGGACAGCCTCGATCCCTCCGAAGCGCCCGGTGTGGGAACGGCCGTACCAGGTGGCTTGACCTATCGCGAAGCCCACTTGTTGATGGAAATATTAGGGGACAGCCAGCGCGTTCAATCACTTGACATTGTAGAAATTAATCCAATTCTAGATAATATGAACAAAACGGCCGAGTTAGCTGTGGAATTAGCGGCTTCGCTGCTTGGGCAGCGAATTTTATAACTATTGATTGACAACCAGGAAGTCCGCAGCAACCCATCCGGTCACGCCGCTTTCAGTCTGCACCTGCTGCCATTCCAAATCATCAGCTGATTCTCGCCCGGGCAAAACCAGAAGAATTGTGCCATCAAAAAGCCACTCAAGCTGTTCGGACTCTACCCCAGGTCCCGAACGCAGCCATACGCCTACCTCACTGGCCACAGTCGCTGTCAACGGTTCCGGGGTATTGGTTGCAGTTGGCATTGGCGTCGGTGTATTGGTAGGGACAGGAGATGTTGGCGAGGCCGCTTCAGTCGCTTCTAGCCGCGGCGTTGCAGAAACTTCAGAGGTAGAACAGGAACGGCCGTTGGCGGCTCAAAAGTCGCAGTTGGGGGCGGCGCTATCGGTATCATATCAGTTGTACCCAGACCGACAACGCCTAATAAGATCAACGTGACAATCAGCGCAAAAATACCGCGAATCAAATTTACCTGGGAAGTAATGCGCGCCTCAGTACGGCCGACATTATACGGTTTCTGCGACGCGCCGGTGCGTGCAGCAACTGCTTTTCCAAAAAAGTAAAGCGTGGCCAATAACGAGATTACGGCCAATATGGGAATGACGATGTTGAACAGTACCGCCACAATGCCTCCTACACCATGTTTCGCTAATCTACTTTAGCAGGCAGGTCTGCTTTGGCAAGCTTTATCTTAGCTTCACCCCAAAGCTCCTCAAGTGTTTCTAAGTTTAGAGACTCCCAATCCAGGTTACGCTCAGCAACCAGTTGTTCAACCAGTTCAAAACGTTCACCAAAACGCAGGTTGGCTTCCCGCAGAGCAGCCTCAGCATCCACGTCCAACCAGCGCGCAAGATTGACAACAACAAATAATATATCACCCAATTCCGCTTTGCGCTCATTTGGCGATCCGGCCTGCTGCAATTCTATAATTTCTTCATTGAGCTTGCCATAAACGCCTGCGATATCCGGCCAATCAAAACCAACTTCAGCCACGCGGTTTTGAATTTTTTGAGACCGGGCCAGGGCAGGTAAGGCGCCAGGAATATTGTTGAGCAGCGAGTTTGTTTGGACCGGTTTTTCTTGCTTTTTAAGCGTCTCCCAATTGCGCAAAACTTCGGCGGTATCGGCGACTTCCCAATCACCCCAAACGTGCGGATGACGCCGCTTGAGCTTGGTTTCAATGCCGGCGATGACGTCTGTGAGGGTAAAATCACCCGCTTCTGCCGCCATTTGAGCCTGCATAACCAGATGATACAGTAAATCGCCCAATTCTTCGCGCAGATTGTCGCTGTCGCCGGCATCGAGGGCATCTAAGGCTTCATAGGCTTCTTCCAAAAAGCCGCTGCGCATGCTTTGGGGCGTTTGTTCCTGATCCCAGGGACAACCGTCCGGGCTGCGCAGCACAGCGACCGTTTCGGCAAGCGCCGGAAGCGTGGCGGGAATGGACAGGGGCGGCACGTATAAACTGGTAAGGTGATTTATATGTTGGCTGCGATCAATGGCGTATAAGGGCAGAGCTTCGACCAATTGATCGGGTTCGCCGGCGGCATGGACAAGTTTAACTGGGTGTTCATCAGGATAAACGGCCGTTAACACCAGTTTGACGTCGCTGGCAATCAAGCGGCTGTATACCTGGCCCAGAAGCAAAGGCGCAGTTGCAAGCGCCTGTGGGTAATGGGATTCTACCAAATCCAAAGCGTCAAATAGTTGCAGCCCATCTAAAGCGTCGATGCCAACGGCCGTTAAGGTCGGCTCCACAAAGCTCAATCCAGCCACAATGCGCACGGGCAAATTTTCTGTCTGCGCCGCCGCAACCAGCTTTGTCACGGTAGATTCACCTACGAATGGATGTCCAGGCACAGCATACACAACAGCTTCTGCCTTTCCAAGCTGAATCAGTTCAGCCACAATTGCAGTGTACACCGCGCCAAAGTCAGTTGCGCTTTCGTAGACATGATCAAAACTTGCAAGCGTGGTATCTGCGGGAAGCATTGCGACTGCTGGGTGCCGGCTGGTGCGCAAATAAACCTTGTTAGCGCCGGTTAATATTTCCCACGCTTCACGGGTCAGGAAACGGCCGTTGCCCGGACCCAACCCAACAACTGTAATTCCCATGTCCTACTCCCAAAAATAAAAAGGCGAGCACAATAGCTCGCCAAGACAAAATTCTTAATTCCAAAAACAACAGTAACTATACAGCTACACCTGTCAGGTTTACCCGAAAAACAATTGCCCTTAAGGGCAAAACCTGACAAGCCTCTCGGGTACCTTAATAGATACAATCGACAATTGTTCTAACGTTTGGTATAAGTTGGAGCCTTACGCGCCCGTTTCAAACCTGGCTTCTTGCGTTCCTTCACGCGCGAATCCCGCGTCATGTGACCATGGCCGCGCAATGTACTGCGCAAGTTCTCATCATACTTAATAAGCGCGCGCGCCAATCCCAGCCGCACGGCGCCCGTCTGGCCCGTAATGCCCCCGCCTTGAATATGAACTGACACATCCATCTTGCCAATTAATTCAGTGTCAACCAGGGGGCCGCTCAGCGTTATATAATCACCGAAGCGTGGGAAGAAATCCTTCACGTCACGGCCGTTAACCAGAAATTCGCCAGTTGCGTCGGCGCCAGGATAAATACGTACGCGAGCAGAAGCACGCTTACGCCGCCCAACACCTTCATAATAACGTCTTTTTTCTTCAATCATGCATCATTCCTTCTTCTATAATACCAGCGGCTCAGGCTCTTGTGCTTGATGCGGATGCGCCGGGCCGGCATAGACCTTCAGCTTTTTCAACATCTGACGGCCAAGCACATTTTTAGGCAGCATCCCTTTCACGGCTGCCTCCACTGGACGTGTGGGATATTTTTCCAACTGCTCACGCAGCGTGATGGATTTAATCCCGCCCGGATAACCGGAATGACGATAGTATTTCTTCTGATCCATCCGCCGTCCGGTTACTGCAATTTTATCTGCATTTACAACGATTACATAATCCCCACAATCTACCGAAGGGCTGTAAATCGGCTTATGTTTTCCACGAATAATAGTGGCCACTTTTGAAGCCAAACGGCCTAAGGTCTGCCCTTCAGCATCAACCACGTACCATTTGCGCTCTACTTCAGCCGGTTTTGTAACAAATGTTTTCATCCAAATTATTCTCCGTCATTCATCCGTCATACGCCACAGACACCAAAAACAAGCCTTGGGGTGGCGCCGCCGCAGCCGAACGATTGCGATCACGGGCCTGAAATGCAGCAATAAAGTCTTCAACAGACCATACATCACTACCTACGGCTACCAAACTACCAACCAGGCTGCGAACCATACGATAGAGGAAAGCAGTTGCTTCGATATATAAAACAATAAATTCTTGCTGGCGTCTAAAATAAGCCTGAATCACTTCACGCACGGTATTTTTCCCTTGGGGAGGCATACCGAAAGTCGCAAAGTCATGTTCACCCATCAGAGACACCGCAGCCTGATTCATACCTTCTAAATCAAGCGCATGGCGCACATGCCAGCTATGTCGGCGGCGTAAAGGACTGCGAACCGGGGCATTATAAATATAATATTCATAAGCCCGCCGCCGTGCATCATACCGCGGATGAAACGTTAGCGCTGTTTCCTCAATTTTTAAAATCACAATATCGTCCGGCAAATTGGCGTTAAGCGCCTTCTGTAAAGCGCCTACACCGTGCTGCCATACGATTGTAAAGCTGATTACCTGACCGGCAGCATGTACACCACTATCTGTACGCCCTGCTGCCGTTACTTTTACTGAATCCTGAGCCAGGTCACTCAACACACGTTCAAGTTCGCTCTGGATTGTCACCTGTTCAGATCGTTGGCGTTGAAAACCGAAATAAGCTGAACCATCATATTCTACCAGAGCGCGGTAACGTAAGTGTTGTCGTTGGTGCACCTGATGGATAACCAACTATTACTCCTCATCAACCAGCATCAAAACGGCCATCTCGGCGTTATCACCGGGGCGTTTACCGATTTTTATCAGGCGCGTATACCCACCTGGACGGTCAGCATAACGAGGCGCAATGTCCTCAAATAAATGTTTGACAACATCAAATTCTTCAAAATACCCGCCAGCATCTTCTACAACACGTGTTTTAGGCAAACGTGCCGCCGCCAGACGCCGGGCATTAACTTCATTTGCCGGTTTTGTCTGGCCACTTGCAAGTCCACGTTTAGCGAGTGTTATCATTTTTTCTGCCGCAGGGCGAATCGTGCGCGCCTTGGCTTCAGTTGTTACAATTTTTTCGTAACAAAGCAAATCTGCAATTAAGTTTTTGCGCAAGGCATTACGATGAGCTGTATCACGATTCAATCTACGGCCATGTATTCTATGTCGCATCGGTCTTCCTCGATTTGTCTAAATTAGGGTATTAGCAGCAAATTTATACTATCTTTTATAAAAATTTGGCGCCAATTACCTAAAACAATTCTTCATCTTCACCCAAGAAACCTTTGGCGCGCAGTTGTGTCTTTAACTCTTCCAATGATTTCTCACCAAAGTTTCTAATGGCCAGCATCGTTTCTTCACCACGATCCAGCATTTCTAACATTTCGCCAACCCGCGTTATACCTGTACGTTTCAGAGAATTAAAGACCCTAACGCTGAGATCAAGCTGCTCAATGGGCGTATCATAAATCTCATTCGGAATTGTCTCTTCTTCTTCCTCTTCTTCTTCAGGCAAAAACGTCTCTTCGCTTACGCCGGCGAGCGGGCGGAACTGCTGAATTAACGTTTGCGCAGACTGAGCCAATGCTTCTTCCGGTTTAATGGTACCATCTGTCCAGATTTCCATGACGACACGGTCGTAATCCGCAACTTGACCAACACGAGTTTTTTCCACGTCGTAAGCGACACGGCGAATTGGGCTAAAAATGGCATCTACGGGCAGTTCGCCAATCGGCAAACGACCTCGCTCTTCCGCCGGCGAATAACCTCGACCAGTTTCGGCCGTCATCTCAATCTCCAAAAAGGCGTCGTCTGAATCCACTGTAAACAGGTACAGGTCCGGGTTAATAATTTCAACCTCCGGGGGAACCTGAATATCAGCACCCGTTACCGTGCCTGCACCATGGACCTCCAAGCGCAAACGCGCCTGGTCGGTATTTTCAAGTTTCAAGCGTAACTGTTTGATGTGCAGAATTAACTGCATCATGTCCTCACGCACAAAAGGAATTGCGGAGAATTCATGCGGCACATCAGTTACCCGAATCGAAGTAACCGCAGCGCCAGGTAACGAAGATATCAATACCCGGCGTAAAGAATTACCCAATGTAGTACCAAACCCACGCTCTAGTGGGCCAAAAATAAACCTACCATAATCACGCGTCATCGCTGTGCTTTCAATCTTTGGTAGGATTAAATTGCTAATAGTCAACGTCAAACCTCCCTTGCAACAACATTCAAGTTTAATCGGAGTTGCATAGATATTTGATACGATTCAAATCAACCTTGAGAATACTCAAGTATTGAAATGTGTAAATTTCCTCAAAATAGTCAAATATTAACGGGAGTAGTACTCAACAATTAACTGCTCGTTCAGGGATACATCGATATCCTCGCGAGCAGGCACATGTAAGACACTAGCCGATATATTATCTACATCAACAGACAACCAGCGTGGGACATAGCGGTCATCCATTTCTTGCCGCAACGTTTTAAAGTAGGTGCGCCGGGAACTCTCAGGACGAACGGTAATCATGTCGCCAGGGGATACCAGAGCAGAGGAAACATTGGTTTTACGGCCGTTTATCATTACATGACCGTGTGCAACCAATTGTCGAGCCTGTGCTCTTGAGGCAGCCATCCCTGCCCGATAAACAACATTATCCAGGCGGCGCTCCAACAAAGTCAACAAGTTAGTACCCGTCAGACCAACCTGTTGTTCAGCGCGGCTGAAGTAACGGCTAAATTGGCGCTCCATAACCCCATAAATGCGCCGTGCCTTCTGCTTTTCACGCAACTGCAACAAATAGTCGGACGCCCGACCACGACGGAACTGGTTTTCGCGTCCATGTTGTCCCGGCGGATATGAACGCCGTTCAAACGAACATTTTGGCGTCAAACACCGTGACCCCTTCAAAAACAGCTTTTCACCCTCTCGGCGACAAAGCTTACAGACAGGACCTGTATATCTTGCCAACTTACAAAACCTCCATTCTCAGGATTTGTCGAGAGGTTTACAGGCTTGGCAACCTTTCATCCCTCTCCCACAAAAAAATTGATTAAAATAAATATATTCCGGCTGAGATGTGGCGCGATCATCAGACCCACCGCCAGCCAAAAGATTTCCTTACACGCGGCGCTTCTTCGGAGGCCGGCAGCCATTGTGTGGAACCGGCGTCACATCCTGAATAGCCGTAACTCTTATGCCGGAAGCTTGAATCGCGCGGATTGCAGCCTCGCGGCCTGGGCCTGGGCCTTTCACAATAACCTCAACCTCTTGCACGCCATTGTCTTGGGCGGTACGCGCCGCAGTCTGGCTGGCCAAACGCGCCGCATAAGGCGTACTTTTACGTGAACCTTTAAACCCAGATGTTCCAGCGCTTGCCCAGGAAACCGTATTTCCTTTCGGATCAGTAATCGTCACAATGGTGTTGTTAAACGTCGCAAAAATATGCGCCACGCCCCGTGGCACCATCTTCTTAGTTCTTTTACGCGTTTGTGTCTGTCTTCTTCTACGTCCCATTATCTCTCCTTAATGAAACAGCTTCGGGAATTAACCCACCAGGTGAATCATAACCCCGCAACAAATCTATTACTTGCCTTTACGACGGCCGCGACCAGCAACCGTTTTCTTAGGACCTTTGCGTGTACGTGCGTTTGTCTTGGTCCGCTGTCCATGCGCAGGCAGGTGGCGGCGATGACGCACACCACGGTAACAGCCAATTTCAGACAGCCGCTTAATGTTCATCGCAACTTCACGGCGCAGGTCACCTTCTACCGTATATTCCCGATCTATTATCTGACGCATACGCGTAACCTCTGCTTCTGACAAATCTTGCACGCGCGTATCAGGATTTACTTCTGCTTCAACCAAAATATTGCGGCTGATGCTAGGACCTATACCATAAATGTACGTCAAGCTCACTTCAACCCGTTTATTTCGCGGGATGTCTACACCGGCAATACGAGCCATAATTCCTCCAAACGAACCACAATCAAGCCGTAAAAATCTTTCATCAAAGGCTGATTGACAGTTGTAAAATCTTATCCTTGTCGCTGTTTATGATTTGGATCTACACAAATCACGCGAACAACACCTCTACGCTTAACAATTTTGCATTTCGGACAGCGACGCTTAACAGATGCTGAAACCTTCATAATTATCTCTCCACCAAACGCCGGTCATTTTGATCTTGATACTAAATGCGCGGCGTTTCAAACCAATTATCAATCCGCTTCCTGAACAATGATTACCAAATCTGCTTGAACATCCTCGATTGACTGTTGACCATCCACCTCTACAAGCAGACCCTTTTCCTGATAATACATAGTTAAGGGCTTTGTCTGCTCTTCATAGACAGCCATACGGTTACGGATAGTTTCCTCATTATCATCAGCACGACCCTCAATTTCTGCCCGCTTGAGAAGACGTCGAATCAATTCTTCCCGCGCAACGTAAATTGAAGGCACAACATTAATATACCCACCCATTTCTGCAAGCAGTGCATCTAATGCCTGCGCCTGTACAATATTACGTGGAAATCCATCAAGAATGACGCCATTGGCGCAATCATCTTGCGCCAGACGATCCTTCACCATCGCCACCGTAACTGCATCAGGAACCAGTTCACCTTTATCCATATATGTTTTGGCCAGTTTACCAAGTTCAGTTTGGTTTTTCAGGTTGTACCGGAACAAGTCTCCGGTTGAAACCTGTGGTAAACCGAGACTATCCTGCAGTAGTTTTGCCTGTGTGCCTTTACCGGCTCCGGGCGCTCCAATTAGAATAACGTATTTCATTAATTAATGAACCCTTCGTAATGGCGCATCAGCAACTGCGCTTCCAACTGGCGCATCGTATCGATCACTACACCGACCACGATAATCAAACCCGCGCCCGTGACAACATATGCGCTTTGTTGAAAACTGTCAATGCGTAGAATAACCCCTAAGAAAGCCATGATACCCGGTAAAATCGCTATAATCCCCAAAAAGACCGCCCCTACAAGGGTAATCCGCCGTACAACCGACATGATATATGCCTCTGTACGTTTGCCGGGCCGAATGCCGGGGATAAACCCGCCCTGACGCTGCAAAGTCTGTGGGATGTTTTGCTGTCGCACCATCACATCTGTATAGAAAAATGTGAAGCCAACAACCAATATAAAATAAAAGAACCAGTATGCAAAGAATTGGATCGGGGCTGTTCGCGGGTCCTGAATAGAACCAAAGCTACTAATGCTACGTGCAATCTGATTGATAAAGTTCCCGTCTGTGGAAAGATCGCCTACAAAAAATTGTGCGATCAACGGCGGAAAGGTCAAAATAGATTGTGCAAAGATGATCGGAATCATACCGGCCGTGTTTACTTTTAACGGAATGTATGTACTTTGGCCCTGGTATACTTTGCGGCCGCGTACTCGACGGCCGTATTGGACAGGTATTCGCCTCTGACCTTCTTGAATAACCACAATAACCAACACAGTCGATATCGTTAACACAATAAAGCCAATTATCGTGAAGACACGCGCTGTCGTATCCGGTATTGCAAACAAGCTCGCGGTATTCGGAAGAATCTGCGAAACAATACCGCCAAAGATAATTAGTGAAATACCCTGGCCAATACCATCTTCGGTTATCAATTCACCAATCCAGATGGCAAACATGGTACCGCCAACCATCGCAAACAAAGTTGTCAACGTAGGCAATAGCATTCCGGCAGTAAAGCCAAAATTAGGCAATATCGTTTCCAGACCGCCGGTCAAGCTAAATCCAATCAGGCGAATCTGGCCGATAGCCTGCAAAAAAGCCAAAGGTACGGTGATGTAATAAGTGATTTTATTCAGCCTGTTACGCCCAGATTCGCCCTCAGAAGCCATTTCTTCTAACTGCGGAATTATCGGCGTTAAAAGCTGAATAATAATGGACGCGGTAATATAAGGATACACGCCCATTGCCATAACCGAGAAGTTGCGTACAGCCCCACCAGACAGCAAATCTAAAAAGTTAACTACCGCATTACCGCTGTCCTGTCCGGTGAAGGCTAACCAGGCTTGTAAATTAACACCTGGAACGGGAATATTTGCCACCAGACGATAAATAACCAACATCAGCACGGTAAATAAAATTCTCCGGCGTAAATCTGGTAGTGCAAATGCTGCGCGTATTGACTCAATCATAAATCTTTTTCCATTCTCGGATCGTTTTTATGAATCCGATTATTCTAAGGACAATACAATAACTGTACCGCCGGCCGCTTCAATTTTTTCCTTGGCTGCAGCGGAAAACCGATGCGCCTTAACAGTTAATGGGACACTCACTTCCCCATCGCCCAGGATTACGACGGGGTCGGTTGGTTTTTTGATGAGTCCAATTTGAGCCATAACTTCAGGTGAAATCTCGACATCACCAAAGTCGAACTCTGCAAGACGATTTAAGTTCACAGGCTTGTAATAAACCTTACGAATATTTGTAAAGCCGCGTTTGAAAGGCAAACGACGAGCTAATGGCAACTGACCACCTTCAAAATAGGCCCCTTTTCCGCCGCCGCTACGCGCGCCTTGCCCTTTGGTACCACGTCCAGCAGTCTTTCCCTGTCCGGCCGCAATACCACGACCTACTCGCTTGCGCTTCTTTTTTGCTCCATCGTTCGGACGCAGATCGTGTAATTTCATTTTTGTTTTTCCTCTTCTACTGTTACCAGGTGGCTGACTTTATTTACCATACCCCGAATCTGCGGCGAATCATCATGTTGCACAGTTTGATTAAGTTTGGTAAATCCCAACGCCTTGATTGTCGCTTTCTGACGCTTGTTATAACCAATTGCGCTTTTTGAATAGGTGATACGTAACTTTGTCATCTGCTTCGACTCCAAAATGGCGTAACGCTAATGAGTTCTTTATTCCGATCAGCCGCAACCTCATTGAAATCTTTTAACTGACGCAACCCATTCATAGTAGCCATCATGATATTGAGCGTATTCTGGCTGCCCAGAGATTTAGATAGAATATCCTTGTAACCCGCAGCTTCAATAACCGCACGAACTCCACCACCGGCAATAACGCCTGTACCAGGGGAGGCCGGCTTCAAAAGCACCTCAGCGGCGCTATAACGGCCGATTACCTCATGCGGAATTGTGGTGCCAAAAATGGAAACAGGCTCCATCGATTTACGGGCAGCATCCACCGCTTTGCGAATGGCATCCGGTACAGAACGTGCTTTACCAATTGCAACGCCTACGTTGCCTCTGTTGTCACCCACTACTACAGTCACACGAAAAGCAAAGCGACGCCCGCCCTTAACAACTTTGGCGACACGGGTAATATCAATAATACGCTCGTCTAACTCGTCACGCTGATCGCGAAAACTTTGTCGTCTTTGACCCATAATTATCTCCTAGTCGCAGGCGAACGCGGGTTTATTTAAGAATTGGCTCATAGAGCGCTACCCACCTTCGTGCAACTTCAACGTAAGCATCTGCTTACGTTTTAGAATTTCAACCCGCCTTCACGGGCGCCGTCGGCCAATGCTTTCACCCGACCATGATACAAGTAACCACCGCGGTCAAAAACGACCTCGGTAATACCGGCATCATTTGCAAGCTGTGCAATGGTTTTGCCGATAAAGGTAGCCTGTTCCCGTTTGGATTTACCATCCAGATCAGGAACCAGATTTGAATCCACCGTCGAAGCAGCCATCATTGTATGCCCCGCTACATCATCGATCACCTGGGCATAGATGTGGTTTATACTACGATAAACATTCAGACGCGGCCGTTCCGGCGTGCCCGAAATCTTCCTACGAATTCTTTGATGGCGTCTTTTACGTGCTTTTTCTTTTTTTACAGCCATATTACACCTTCCCTTAAACTTTGCCCGCTTTACCGGCTTTGCGGCGTACAATCTCGTCTGAGTAACGGATGCCTTTGCCTTTATAGGGTTCCGGGGGACGTGTCTTCCGAATTCGAGCAGAAATCTCGCCTACAACCTGCTTGTCGATCCCCGAGACAATAATCGTTTTACCACGGTCTTCGACTGCATATTGCAAATCAGCCATAGGTTCAAAAAGAACAGGGTGTGAATAGCCAACATTCAACACCAGCGTATCACCATCCATTTGAGCGCGATAGCCAACGCCTTCAACGCGTAAGGTCTTCGAATAACCAATATTAACACCAATAACCATATTATTGAGTAAGGCGCGCGTCAAACCATGCAATGACCTGTGTTCGCGTGAATCAGTCGGCCGCTTCACTGTTACTACGCCATCATCCATCTCAATGGTCATATCAGGGTGAAACGTTTGTGTTAAAGACCCTTTTGGCCCTTTTACAGTAACGGTAGAACCATCCATATCCAGGTTAAGACCTGCAGGCAGACTGATGGGTTGTTTACCTATACGTGACATGTTCAGCCTCCGTTTACCAAATCTTGCAAATCACTTCACCACCTACACCAAGGTGGCGCGCTTTTTGCCCGGTTATTATCCCTCTGGACGTTGTGAGAATTGCAATTCCCATACCGCTTAAAACCCAAGGGATTTCATTTTTTCCAACATATACTCGACGGCCAGGTTTGCTGACGCGCTGCAGTCCGGTGATGACTGCTCGCCGATCACGCCGGTCGCCTACATATTTCAGTTCTATCTGCAATACGTCACGCGGCTTTTGGGATTTAACTGAGAAACCAGAAATATACCCTTCATCCTTCAGGACTTCTGCAACGGCCTCTTTCGTTTTGGAATAAGGCATAGATACTGACGGATGCTGCCGCTCTAGCGCATTACGAACGCGTGTCAACATATCTGCAATAGGATCACTCATTGACATAATAATGCACCTCTACCAGCTCGATTTTACAACACCGGGGATATTACCCTTCAGTGCCTCTTCACGAAAACAAATTCGACACAATCCAAAACGACGAATGTAACCACGAGGACGACCGCATAGGTTGCAACGGTTGCGGACACGGACTCTATATTTCCGCTTTGTATCGCGTGCGATCATGGACTTTTTAGCCATAATTTACTCCTCTAATTCTCCAATTGCCGGAAAGGCATATCCAGCAAAGCCAATAAACGGCGTCCTTCTTCATCGGTTTGTGCCGTTGTAACGATGGTAATTTCCATCCCACGAATTTTATCGATTTTGTCATAATCGATTTCGGGGAATATCAACTGTTCGCGCAGCCCAAGCGTATAATTGCCTCGGCCGTCGAAGGAATCAGGTGAAATCCCCTGGAAGTCACGCGTACGCGGTAGCGCCACATGAATCAGACGGGTCAAAAAAGCCCACATACGATCACCGCGCAAGGTTACTTTGAGGCCAATTGCACGACCCTCGCGCAATTTAAACCCGGCAATAGATTTCTTTGCCTTAGTTACAACCGGTTTTTGACCGCTAATGGCAATGATATCATTGGTTGCAAATTCAATTGCTTTTGCGTTATCTAACGCTTCACCCAAACCTATGTTGATAACAACTTTGGTGATACGGGGAACCTGCATCACGCTCTTGTACTCAAACTCTTCCATCAACTTAAGTTTGATGTCGCTTTTATATTGTTCCACCAACGGCGTAAATGCCATTTCAGTACCTCCAGGTTAAGTGGCAGGTCAGCATACAGTTCAATCAGGTGGTGGCTTTTTGAACTGCATTAGGCTACCTGGCTCACCCTTGGTTTATGATTTTATTGTTCCAGATCCACGCCGCTCTTTTTAGCAACGCGAACGCGACGCCCGTTTTCATCTCGACGATAACCAACTCGGGTTGGGTTTCCAGAATCGGGGTCAATGATCATTACGTTTGAAACATGAATGGGCGCTTCAAACTCAATAATGCCCCCTTGTGCCTGTCGGCCGCCCGTTTGGCGGGGTTTCTGATGTTTTTTAACAATATTGACGCCAGAAATCACAACGCGGTTTTCTTTTGGTAGCACACGCTGGACAGTCCCGCGAACACCTTTGTAGTTACCGGCTATAACTTCTACTTGGTCATTAACTTTAATACGCATGGTAATCTCTCAAATAACCTAATCTTATAGAGCCTCTGGCGCCAGCGAAAGAATCCGGCTGAAGCCTTTCACACGCAGCTCGCGCGCTACAGGGCCAAAAATACGCGTGCCAACCGGGTTGCTGCCGGATGCATCTAAAATGACGGCCGCATTATCATCAAAGCGGATATAACTGCCATCTTCACGTTTGAACTCTTTCTTCGTGCGCACAATTACAGCTTTCACGATAGTACTCTTTTTAACGTTCGAGTTCGGCGCCGCTTTTTTTACAGTCGCGGTTACAACATCACCAACCGTGCCATAGCGCCGCTTGGAACCACCCATTACTTGAATGACAAGCAGTTCACGCGCGCCAGAATTATCGGCTACATTCAAACGACTTTCTTTTTGAATCATTATCAACCTCGTTACTTTGCACGTTCCAGGATAGTCATAACCGTAAAACGCTTATGACGGCTGATCGGCTTTGATTCAATAATCTGTACACGGTCACCCAGGCGGCAATCATTGGTTTCGTCATGCGCCTTGTATTTTTTGGTACGATTCATAATCTTGCCGTATTTTTGATGGCGCTTGGTTGTGGTAACGGCCACAACGACTGTTTTGTCCATTTTGTCGCTGGTGACGACGCCAACCAGACGTTTACGTTGATCTCTCATCTTTCACCTACCCTGCAATCTCATAGCTCAAAACCATTTCAGGTTGTGGTTGTGTGGTTCGGGCGCTACGAGTTTGCGGCCGTTTTTTGTTTAAGTTCACAGTTGCTGACGCCAGTTCTTTGCCTTTTTCGTCACTGAACTGGACTTGCCAGGCGCCATCTTCATACACGTAACGCGCATTCGCTTTCCACGCCTTATTGGCGAGGGCTTTAGAGACTTCTGGTTGAGAAACGGCCGTATCCGTCGCCAATTGACGCATCCGCAAAACCGTTTCATACTGTGCAATCTCGCGACGCACTGCCTTTATACGCGCATAATTATCCAACTGCGCAGTCGCCTTCTGAAAACGCAAATTAAACATTTCCTCACGTGCATTCTCCAGCAACTCTTCCAGCTTATCATCACTCATTTCACGCAATTCAACTATATTCGCCATTACAATAAATCCTCCCGTGAAACGATTTGTGTACGAATGGGCAGCTTATAACTGGCCAGATGCAGCGCTTCCCGCGCAACCTCTTCCGGCACACCCGTAATTTCAAACATAATCCGACCGGGCTTTACGACTGCAACCCAGTGATCAACCGCGCCTTTACCCTTACCCATCCGAGTTTCGGCCGGCTTTGCGGTGACGGGTTTATCCGGGAAAATGCGAATCCACACCTTTCCACGACGCTTCATATGACGTACGATCACACGACGCACAGTCTCAATCTGCCGGCTTGTAATCCAACCCGGCTCCAGCGCCTGCATCCCATAATCACCATTTAGCAACGCGGTGCCGCCTTTGGCCATGCCCCGCATACGACCACGGAACTGTTTGCGATATTTAACACGTTTCGGCATTAACATGGTATTTTCTCCGTTGCGTAAAACGCAAGACACATATTTTGCGTCTCGTTTTACCTCTTACTCGCTGATATAAACATCAGTCGCCTGGACCTTTCTGAGGCAAAATTTCACCCTTGTAAATCCAAACCTTCACGCCAATACGGCCAAACGTAGTCAATGCCTCTGCAAAGCCATACTCCATATCGGCGCGGATGGTATTTCGCGGTACACGGCCGTCTGAAATTTTCTCTTTACGGGCCATTTCAGCACCCGACAAACGACCACTCACTTCAATACGCACACCTTCCACACCAGCACGCATCGCCTGCATAATAGCCCGTTTCATAGCACGGCTGTGAGAAATACGACGCTCTAACTGATTAGTAATATTTTCCGCAATCAGCTGCGCATCCGCATCAGGTTGTGCGATCTCTTCAACTTCAACCTTCACAGCCTTGCCAGTCAAATGCCGCAAACTAGCGCGCAATTCCTTTACAGATGCTCCTTTACGACCAATCACAATGCCAGGTTTAGCCGTATGAATCGTTACCTGCACCTGATTCGGGAATCGCTCAATTTCAATCTGAGAAATACCGGCAGAAGGCATTTCCTTCCTGATCGCGCTTGCGAATACAAAGTCTTCATGCAACAAATCACGATAGCGATCACCTTCCGCATACCAACGAGCATTCCAATCCCGATAAGATCCTAAACGAAAACCAACAGGATGTACTTTGCGTCCCAACTTAATCCTCCATGCGACCAACGTCGCTCTTAATCCTCAAACATCACGCTCGGCCAATACGACCGTAATGTGAGATGAACGGCGCAATAATCGGACGAAAACGACCGCGGCCTGCAAAACGACCACCATAAGGAGCTTTACGATGTCGGGGACCATCATCGGCAAATATACGGCTGACCATTAGTTCGTCAACTTCAAGACCATAGTTTTCTTCCGCATTAGCCACGGCCGATTGAACTAATTTATACACTGGCTCTGCAGCCCTATGCGGCATAAAACGCAGGGTATCTAACGCACTCTGCGCGTCCATACCGCGAACAACATCCACTACTAATCGCACTTTACGTGGTGAAATAGGGATGTGTTTTGCAATCGCTCTTATCTCAAATGCTTCAGCCATTATTACCGCCGTCCCTTCTTCTCAGATTTCGGAACATGCCCACGAAACGTACGGGTAGGAGCAAATTCACCCAACTTATGACCTACCATATTTTCCGTAATGTAAATGGGGATATGGCGACGGCCATCATAAACAGCAATCGTATGCCCAACCATCTGCGGGAAAATGGTGCTGGCCCGTGACCAGGTACGAATGACCTGACGGCCCTTCGTCTCATTCAGCTTTTCAACCTTACGCAGCAGTTTAGGATCTACATAAGGGCCTTTTTTCAGTGAACGTGACATCTCACTAACCTCCTACCTGCGCTTCTTCGAGCGCCGACGGAAAATATACTTATCCGTCGACTTATTGCGACGCGTGCGATGGCCCTGGGCAGGTTGACCCCAAGGGGTTTTCGGACCAGGCATACCAATCGGTGAACGACCCTCACCACCACCATGTGGATGATCGTTGGGGTTCATTGCCGATCCGCGCACTGTTGGGCGAATGCCCATGTGACGCTTACGGCCAGCTTTGCCTAACTTGATATTGCCATGCTCTACATTGCCAACCTGGCCAATTGTCGCCAGACAATCTTGTAAAACATACCGCTCTTCACCAGAAGGCAAACGCATAGTCGCGTACTCAGGACGATCCTTCGCCAACAACTGTGCCGAGGTACCTGCTGAACGAACAAGCTGACCGCCCCGACCCGGCTGTAACTCAATGTTATGTACAAGCGTACCTAAAGGAATATTGCGTAAGGGCAGTGTGTTGCCAGGACGGATATCCGCATTCTCACTGCTCAATACATTATCTCCAACCTGCAATCCCATCGGTGCAATAATGTAACGCTTTTCACCATCTACATAAACAACTAGGGCAATTCGCGCCGAACGATTTGGATCATACTCAATCGAAGCCACTCGTCCGGGAATATTGAACTTATTCCGTCGAAAATCAATCTCACGGTAGAGACGCTTACTGCCGCCGCCGCGATGCCGAATGGTGATCTTCCCACGCACATTGCGCCCGGCACGCTTCCGCAAACCACGCGTCAATGACGGTTCTGGCCGGGAACGTGTAATCTCCTCGAATGTAAAGCCGCTCATATCACGGCGCCCAGGAGATGTGGGCTTAAAAACTTTAATCGGCATAATTCCTCCAGAGACAGACGTCTGATTGCAATCACCTTGGGAACATAACCCCCAAAGTGAATTTACAATTCTCGTCCCTGCTTAAAATTAATAACTCACAAAAAAATCAAACTTGGTGCAGTCTGCCTCTCACTATTACGTATAAACCTGCAAACTACAACTCGTTCAAATTAGTTAAACACCTTCAAACAAATCAATGCTGTCACCGGGTTCCAAAGTCACAATCGCCTTTTTCCATCCAGCTTTCCGCACTGCAACCCGCCGCCAGCGCCGCGCCCGTTTGGCCGGCATATTAGCGACACGCACCTTCTCAACCGTCACATTTGGCCAGGCCAATTCAATGGCCTGCTTAATTTGCAGTTTGTTTGCTTGTTTATGCACAACAAAGGTATATTGATTGTTAACATCTGCCTGGTAGTTGCTTTTTTCAGTCACAACCGGTCGACGAATAATTTCGCGCCAATGCATGTTTTATTCCTCCTCTCCGGTCTCATCCGTAACATCCAAATCAACCGCCAGGAAATCATTCAATGCGTCTAGTGCAGCCAGCGGTATCACAATTTTGTCGTAGCCTAACAAATCGCGAATATTGAGATAACCTGCCCGCAAAGTTTTCACATCGGACAAATTCCGCGCGGCCTTTTCAACATTCTCATTGCGCTCTGACAGCAGCAATAATGTACTGGCGCCATTTGCAACCACATCAATTAACGCGATCATTTCCTTTGACCTGGGCAAATCCATCTGGACATCATGCAATACCACAATGTCACCATTGCCGGCTTTAACGCTCAAAGCAGAACGTAAGGCCGCCCGGCGCATTTTGCGCGGCATATGCTTGGTATATTTACGCGGCAAAGGGCCATGGGCCACGCCACCGCCAACAAAAATTGGGGCGCGCCGGCTGCCGTGTCTGGCGTTTCCGGTCCCTTTTTGACGATAAATCTTCCGCGTCGTTTTGTTAATTTCTGAGCGACCTTTTGCTTTGTGCGTACCCAGGCGCGAATTAGCTAATTGACGAACCAACGCCTGGTGCATCAGGTCACGATTAATTTTGGCTTCGAACACACTGGCCGGTAATTCCACTGCATCGACTTTCTGGCCAGTCATGTTGTAAACTGGGACTTCCATAACCTGTAACACCTCCGTTAGCCCTTGGCCGCATTCCGAATAATGACAAGACCACCCTTCACACCGGGAACGGCCCCTTTTACTGCGATCAAATTTTTCTCTGAATCAATACGCATAATTTCCAAATTTTGGATGGTATTGCGTTCATTACCCATGCGACCCGCCATACGTTTACCTTTAAAAACATGTCCTACGCCGGAGGTCGTGCCGATAGAACCTGGCGCACGATGCCGGTCGGATTGGCCATGCGTTTTCACGCCGCCTGCAAACCCGTGACGTTTTACAACACCCGCAAAACCACGTCCTTTTGACTTGCCGGTTACATCAATATGATCACCAACTTCAAACTGGTCAACGGTTAAAGTTTGGCCAACTTTATAGCTATCTGTGTCTTTTGTGCGAAATTCGCGCAGGTGCTTTAAAGCGGGAACACCGATGTTCGATTTGCGATCGGGGTACTTTTTATTCGTTTTTAAAAGGCCAAGGTGACCTTTCTGTCCGCCCGAAAGACGCTTCTCTTTTGTTTCTGTAAAACCGACTTGAATCGAATTATAGCCGTCGGTTTTTTCATTTTTGATTTGTGTCACATAGCATGGTCCAGCTTGAATGATGGTCACTGGTGTTACCATACCGCTTTCATCAAACACTTGGGTCATGCCAAGCTTCACGCCTAGTAATCCTTTCACTATAACCTCCCAGGACTGTCAGCCACCAGGCTTAGACTGCATCATCCCTATGCAAAACGTTTTGTTATAAAACAAAGCGTTTTAGCAGTTACAAACATTTACTACATCAGATAGAAATTTCAATATCGACACCGGCTGGCAAATTCAACCGCATCAGGGTGTCAATCGTTTTAGAATCCGGATTGATCACATCAATCAGGCGCTTGTGTGTGCGAATTTCAAAGTGCTCGTGAGAGTCTTTGTCGATGAATGTGCTACGACGAACCGTAAAACGTTCCAATTTAGTTGGCAACGGAACGGGGCCAACGACCCGCGCTCCCGTCCGTTCGGCCGTTCCTACGATACGTTTAGCAGATTGGTCAAGTACACGATGGTCGTATGCTTTTAAACGAATGCGGATTTTTTGCTTAGCCATCAAATGCCTCATATATAGGAGGCGTTGTGTTAATACAACGCCTCCATAAATCTTTAATCCAAAATCTTGGTAATGACGCCGGCACCAACAGTCAGGCCACCCTCGCGGATAGCAAAACGGCTGCCCTCTTCCAACGCCACCGGGGTGATCAGCTTCACCTGCAAGTTCACATTGTCCCCAGGCATCACCATCTCAACGCCTTCCGGCAGCGTGATCTCACCTGTCACATCCATCGTGCGAATGTAGAACTGCGGACGATATCCAGTGAAGAATGCCTTGTGCCGGCCGCCTTCGTCTTTGCGCAGCACATACACTTCGCTCATGAACTCTTTGTGTGGCGTGATGCTCTTTGGTGCGGCCAATACCTGCCCGCGCTCGATTTCTTCCCGGCCGATACCCCGCAGCAGCAAACCGGCATTGTCGCCCGCTTCTACCTTGTCCAGTATCTTGTGGAACATTTCCATCGAGGTCACCACAACTCTTGCGGATGTCTTCCCGCAGCCCCACGATTTCGACTTCGCTCATTGGCTTCAGCGTTCCACGCTCGACTCGCCCGGTCACCACGGTGCCGCGCCCCTTGATGGAGAAGACGTCTTCCACCGACATCAGGAACGGCCGATCCGTCTGACGTTCCGGCTGTGGAATGTACTCGTCAACTACGCGCATCAACTCCAGGATTGGCGCGTACTCGGGCGCATTTAAGTCGCTGCTTTCCGAGTTCAGCGCTAACAGCGCGCTGCCCTGCACAATCGGGGTTTCATCCCCCGGAAATTCGTATATATCCAGCAGTTCCCGCAGTTCCAGGTCTACCAGTTCCAGCAGCTCTTCATCGTCCATCATGTCGACCTTGTTCAGGAAGACCACGATGGCCGGCACTTCCACCTGGCGCGCCAGCAGGATGTGCTCACGCGTTTGCGGCATCGGGCCGTCCGGCGCCGAAACGACCAGTATCGCGCCATCCATTTGGGCTGCGCCGGTGATCATGTTTTTGATGTAGTCACGGTGACCGGGACAGTCCACGTGGGCATAGTGCCGATTTTCGGTCTCGATATTCCACATGTGAAATCGCGATGGTGATACCGCGTTCTTTTTCTTCTGGTGCGTTGTCGATTTGGTCGAACGCGGAGAAGTCGGCGAAACCTTTCAGCGACAACACTTTGGTGATGGCGGCTGTCAGGGTGGTCTTGCCGTGGTCTACGTGACCAATGGTTCCGATATTTGCAGTGTGGCTTTTCGCGCACAAATTTTTCTTTGGCCATAATTTCACTTCCCTCTGTCTTTAATCTCGCTAATCAATAATATTAATTCTAGGCAATTTAGCCTTAAGAGGAGCTTATGCTCTCCTTAAAACCAATCAATTCCCAATCATCCAGATCCCCGCAGCAAATCGTGTGCAAGTGACTCGCTCAAGGGAGCATAGTGGCTGAATTCCATTGTGAAAGTGCCGCGCCCTTGTGTCATTGAGCGTAAACGGGTTGCATAACCAAACATCTCTGCTAACGGCACTTTTGATTTAACCGTCTGCAAGCCGTCGCTGCGCATTTCCATGCCTTCAATCATACCCCGGTTTGCAGATAGGTTTCCAATAACATCACCGGTATATTCTTCCGGGGCTACGACTTCAACCAGCATAATCGGCTCTAGCAGCACTGGATTACCCTCTGGATAGACCCTCTTTTACAGCCAGAGAACCGGCAATCTTGAATGCCATTTCCGATGAATCAACTTCGTGAAAAGTACCATCATATAATGTGGCTTTAATATCTACCAACGGATAGCCGGCCAAAACGCCGCCATCCATTGCTTCTCTAACCCCAGCCTCGACGGCGGGAATATATTCACGGGGGATGGAGCCCCCAATAATGGCGTTTTCAAAGACGAACCCGAACCCGGATCCATTGGCTCAAACCGCATGATCACATGTCCATATTGACCACGTCCACCAGACTGTCGCACGAAACGGCCGTCTGCCTTATCCACCGTACGCGTAATCGTTTCACGATAAGCTACACGCGGTTTGCCAACATTGGCAGCCACACGGAATTCACGCAGCATCCGGTCAACCAAGACCTCCAGATGCAGCTCTCCCATACCATACAAAATCGTCTGGCCGGTCTGGTCATCTGTTTTAATCTGGAAAGTTGGGTCTTCCTCAGATAACGCCTTCAACGCCATGCCCATCTTTTCCTGATCAGCATTACCCTTAGGCTCAATTGCCAATTGAATAACTGGTTCGGGAAACTCGATAGCCTCAAGAACAATTGGCGCCTTTGCATCACATAAGGTTTCACCGGTAAATGTACGCTTCAGACCCAAAGTAGCAGCAATATCACCCGCGCGAACCTCTGTAAGATCTTCGCGATGGTCAGCATGCATACGCAAAATACGACCAATGCGCTCTTTCTTATTTTTAGTGCTGTTCAAAACCGATTCACCAGAAGCAAGCACGCCGGAGTAAACTCGAAAATATGCCAGGCGCCCTACATAAGGATCTGTTACAATTTTAAAGACCAAAGCTGATAATGGTTCATCATCATCAGCATACCGATCTTCCAGTTTATCCGTGAAAGGATTCGTTCCCTGCATCGGCGGCACATCCAACGGCGAAGGAAGATAATGCACAACGGCATCAAGCAATGTTGAACACCCTTATTACGCAAAGCAGTACCACACAACACAGGAGTTGCTCTACCTTCAATCGTAGCCTTCCGTAACGCCTTGCGCAGATCATCAGGCCCAATCTCTTCCTCTTCAAGGTACCGTTCCATCAACTCATCATCAGTTTCAACAATATACTCTAAGATAGTCTGATGTTTTTTCTCTGCGATTTCCCGATACGCTTCCGGAATTTCTCCAATCACAGGCTTGGCGCCTAAATCATCTTCGTGCCAGATAGCCGCTTCCATGGTCAATAAATCAATAATACCTCGTGAAATCAGACTCACTGCCAATAGGCCATTGAATCGCAATAGGATTTGCACTCAAACGGTCCCGAATCATCCTAATCGTGCGCACGAAATCCGCCCCGATACGATCCATTTTGTTTACAAAACAAATACGCGGCACATTATAATCGTCAGCTTGACGCCAGACAGTTTCAGATTGTGGTTCAACGCCTGCAACAGCATCAAAAACAACCACTCCACCATCTAATACGCGCAAACTACGCTGCACCTCAGCCGTAAAGTCAATATGACCTGGCGTATCAATGATATTAATTTGATGATCCAACCAGAATGTTGTGGTAGCAGCCGACGTAATCGTAATACCACGTTCCTGCTCCTGTTCCATATGATCCATCGTAGCAGTGCCTTCATGCACTTCGCCCATACGATGAATGCGTCCGGTGTAATACAGAATACGTTCCGTGGTCGTCGTCTTACCCGCATCAATGTGTGCGATAACGCCAATATTCCGGATATGATCCAATGGATAACGGCTCATAACAAACTAATTCCTACGGTCTAATACCGGAAATGTGAGAAGGCGCGGTTAGCCTCAGCCATACGATGCGTATCATCGCGCCTCTTAACGGCCGCTCCCTGATTATTGGCGGCATCCATAAACTCGCCGGCCAGCTTCTCAGACATTGAACGGCCGCTGCGACTACGCGCTGCAGCCAACAACCAGCGCATTGCAAGCGAAATCTGGCGATGTGAATCAACCGGTATTGGCACCTGATAGGTAGCGCCGCCAACCCGGCGTGGCTTTACTTCAACCTGAGGCATCACATTTTGTAATGCCTGTTCGAAAACCTCTAATGGCTGCTGCTTGGAACGCGCCTCAATCAAATCAAAGCTGTCATATATCAGCCGCGTCGCTGTGCTTTTCTTCCCGCTTCTCATCAAACGATTGATGAACATAGAAACACGCACATTACTATATTTCAAATCAGGTTCAACGGCGCGTTTTTCTGGACGATAACGTCTTGGCATATCTCAATCCCTTCAACTCTCTGGCACAACTGACCTACAGGCCACATAAATGCCAGGCAATATTTTATTTCGGAGTCTTAGTTCCGTATTTAGAGCGACCTTTCTTACGATTATCGACGCCGCCTGCATCAAGCGTACCGCGGACGATATGGTAACGAACACCAGGCAAATCCTTTACACGACCACCGCGCACAAGCACGACAGAGTGATCCTGGAGCGAATGACCTTCACCAGGAATATATGCCGTCACCTCGATACCATTCGTCAGGCGCACGCGGGCCACCTTGCGCAAGGCTGAATTCGGTTTCTTGGGCGTCATAGTTTTAACCTGGGTACAAACCCCACGTTTTTGCGGAGCGCCTTTAGGCTGACGTGTCCGCCGCTGTTTGAAAGAATTTAAGGTCCATTGCAATGCAGGCGCAGTACTTTTCTTGGATTTAGCTTTTCGCCCTTTGCGTACAAGTTGATTAATTGTCGGCACGCTTCATTATCTCCTTACTAAAATTGTCGCTCGATTTGATATCGTTCAATTCCTTCTTGATTTATTCAACTCGCCTTACACAACAATTAACCGCAAAGATAACGTTCACAGACAAATTCACGCCTGCGTTTACGCGCTCAGCGGTTAATGGAGTGCCACCTGGCTGGTGATCGATCACAGAACTGGCTCTTGTAGGTAAATTAATTTGCCAATTCGCGACAAATGGAGGCCACCGGCAGTGTTGCGGTGGCCTCCATAATCACTTCTAAACTATATGGTTGGTAACTACGTTACTTTCGCGAGTTAATATGTGTTATTTAGACATACGAACGATGATTTTATCACAATCGGGATCGGTGTCAACCATAATTGATGCTTTTGGAAAATCCGGTAAAAAATCTTAACGTCGCTTAAGATTACGCCTTTTTGATCGGACCAATTAATTAACGCCGCACCCGGCCAATATCCAACATACCAGAACCCCAATGGCTGCGGCTGCTGCGTTTATCGTCTTCTTTCCCAAAGCGGATCGTTTCACCACCTTCGGTGACGGCTTCAACAGCCAGACCAAGACTTTGCAGTTCCTTCACCAACACACGGAATGATGCCGGAACACCAGGTTCTTCAATCGGCTCATTCTTGACAATGGATTCATAAGTATTCACGCGGCCTTGCACATCATCTGATTTCACGGTCAACATTTCTTGCAATGTATGTGCAGCGCCATATGCTTCCAGCGCCCACACTTCCATTTCACCAAACCGCTGACCACCAAATTGAGCTTTACCACCAAGAGGCTGTTGCGTAACAAGCGAGTATGGACCAGTTGAACGTGCATGCGCTTTGTCTTCAACCAAATGAGCCAGCTTAAGCATATGCAAGATGCCGACGGTTACGGGTTGGTCAAACGGCCGTCCCGATTTACCATCGAACAGACGCTCCTTACCCAAATATGGCAGCGGTATATGCGTTACTGTTGTGATCGAACTAGCCAGGTCTTCAAGCACAGAAACGTCAGTCGTCATAGGATCAATATGTACTTCTTCTGGCAATAATTCGCCATATTTATCCAGCATGTAGCTATACCATTCACGCGCACAAACTTCAATAGCCTTCTCATGCAGCGGGAACCACTCAACTTTGCGCATACTGATACGTTCCGCAAATATTTCATCAGGATTCCAACCTCGGCCACGCAGCCACTCCTTTGTGACGGCAAACCGGGCATAGCCTTCGTCCACGACTAGTCGCTCAACATCGTAACCCTCTTCTCCCAACCATGCTTCGATAAACAACAAACGCGCCTCGCGATCACTCGCCAGAGCTTCAAGGTCATATCCGGCCTCAACAAGCCAATCCCAGGCCCAATCCGTTGCAACATCCCAGGCGCGGTCAATCAGCCAGGCTCGTGCTAGCTCAGCCGGCAATCTCGCGTTCATTGGCCCCATCAAACACAGGGGTCACTGCTCGGAAACCCAAACGATTTGCAGCCCAACCCAAATGCGTTTCCAAAACCTGACCAATATTCATACGACCCGGCACACCCAACGGACTGAGAATAATATCGATTGGTGTTCCATCTTCCAAATGAGGCATATCTTCAATGGGCACAACCTTGGAGATAACACCTTTATTTCCATGCCGGCCAGCCATTTTATCCCCTTCCTGGAGTTTACGGCGTTGCGCAACACTCACGCGCACCATCGTTTCCACACCAGCGGGCAAATCGCGGTCATGCTGCCGGTCGAAAACCTGAACATCAACAACTTTACCACGGGCACCATGCGGCAGGCGTAAGCTGGAATCTTTTACTTCTCGCGCTTTATCACCAAAAATTGCACGCAGCAATTTTTCTTCCGGGCTAAGTTCTTTTTCACCTTTAGGCGTTATTTTGCCGACCAGAATGTCATTTTCATTGACATCTGCGCCAACACGAATAATGCCACGTTCGTCAAGGTCTTTAAGGGCATCCTCGCTGACGTTAGGAATGTCATAAGTTATTTCTTCCGGGCCAAGTTTGGTGTCACGCGCTTCAACTTCATGTTTCTCAATGTGAACCGAGGTGAACAAATCATTGCGAACAAGACGCTCACTCACTAAGATAGCGTCTTCATAGTTGCCACCTTCCCAGGAAAGGAAAGCAATTAATACATCCTGACCCAGAGCCAGTTCACCAAAAAGTGTCGAGGAACTATCTGCCAAAACTTCACCTTTAGCCACACGCTGCCCCTTTGCTACAACGGGGCGCTGGTCAATGCAGGTACTCTGATTCGAACGGTTATATTTACGCAAATTATATTCGCGCGGGCCATTCTCTCCAATGACAACAACCTTATCCCCGGTCACGCTCACAACTTCACCAGGGCCATCAGCCATGACAACTTGTCCCGAGTTACGCGCTGCCATCAGTTCCATGCCTGTGCTCACAATAGGAACATGCGGCTGCAATAATGGCACTGCCTGACGCTGCATATTTGATCCCATGAGCGCGCGGTTGGCATCATCATGCTCAAGGAAAGGAATCAGGGCAGCAGAGATGCCGACAATTTGACGCGGAGCGACATCCATAAAATCAATGCGCTGTACTGATGAGAAACGGAACTGTTGGTTACGCCGCGAAGAGACGCGAGCATCTACAAACTGATCCATATCATCCAACTTGGCATTCGCCTGCGCAATCGTGAAATGATCTTCTTCGTCGGCCGACATGTAGATGATTTCGTCCGTGACAAAAGGCGTCACCTGAACCTGGTCGATCCCAGAAGTACGAATAACATCTGCTTTTTCGACTGTAATTGTTTCATCTTTACTGACAATGATCTCGCCCGTATCGGAATCGACAACGTTTTTGAAAACGTCACGGCCGATTAACAATTCGGCGTCGTCTGCAGAAACCATATTAAGAACACGGCGATAGGGTGTTTCAATGAAGCCATATCGATTAACACGGCCGTATGTCGCCAGCCGACCAATCAAACCAATATTTGGCCCTTCCGGGGTTTCAATGGGACAGATACGGCCGTAATGACTATGATGCACATCACGCACCTCAAAACCGGCGCGCTCACGACGCAAACCACCTGGACCCAATGCAGAAAGTGTCCGTTTGTGCGTCAATTCCGCCAGCGGGTTAGCCTGCTCCATAAACTGGCTCAGCTGTGAACTGCCAAAGAATTCCCGAATCGAGGCGACTACAGGGCGAATATTGATTAATGAAACTGGCGTCAATTTGTCGCTCTCGCGAATCGACATGCGCTCGCGCACAACTCTTTCCATACGGCGCAAACCAACGCGCAGCTTGGCTTGTAGCAGTTCGCCAACCGTTTTAATGCGACGGTTACCAAGATGATCAATATCGTCAGGACCTTCCAGTCCATTATTGATCAAGATCATACGCCGAACCAGTCGCACAATATCCTGCTGCGTAATGGTACGATGCTTCAGAGGCACAATGCCGTCCAGACCAAGGCGTTTATTTAATTTATAGCGACCGACTGCCGCCAAGTCATAGCGTCTCGAATCAAAAAGCTGTTCTTCCAAATATTGGCGCGCATTATCCAGCGTCGGCGGATCTCCGGGTCGCATGCGCTTGTAAAATTCAATTAAAGCTTGTTGCGGCAACGACTTGCCCGGATCCCATGGAGGCTCTTGATCAATGCTGCCTTGAATAAACAGATGCTCCCCATTTGTGTCAATGTCTTCAAACAAGGCTAATATCTCTGCGTCACTGCCTTCTTTCAGCAGCGGATTACTCAGACCATCATCAATGGCAGCCAGCGCCCGTAGAAACAACGTTATGGGGATCGTGCGTTTCCGATTAAATTTAATTGTCAGGTAATCTGTCTTGCGCGTCTCAAATTCCATCCAGGCGCCACGATCCGGGATAAGTTTACCCATCGCCAATGGACGACCAGTTGTGCGTTCTTCCTCAATCTCAAAGTAAGCGCCTGGTGAACGAATCAACTGACTCACAACAACGCGTTCAGTCCCATTAATAATGAAGGTTCCGGATGGCGTCATCAGTGGGAAATCACCCATAAATATTTCCTGGACAATTGGTTGATCTTGATCTGTGCTGTAAAGCATAACCCGTACATTCAAAGGAGCTGCATAGCTCATGTCACGCTCTACACATTCCTCCACATTGTACTTAGGCTCTCCGAACCAATACTTCAGGTCGAATCCTTCTACCTCGGGACGATCGCAGGGAAAATACAGTCTCAAATCACCATTGAAACTTTCAATGGGCGAGATTTCATCAAACAGTTCTGCCAGACTGTCGTCTATAAAATTTTGGAAAGAGTCTAATTGAATATCAATTAATGATGGTAACTCTAATGGGTTTATTGTCCGGGCATAAGATTTGACGGGTTTCTTTTCGGGCATGAAATTCTCACCTGTACCTGTAGATAAATTATTATTGGACGAGACTAGATTTTAATAACGAAATAATATATGGAAACTACGGTTTCACTGCCTCGCCCTGAATCGTGAATCCTGGTTCCCCACCTGCACTTAAATTTTTCATAAAGAAAGGGCGCAACGTGCTGGTTGCACCCCTGAACTCGTCTGGCAAGCGCTTAATATGTCCATGCATACAAAAACACACACACTCCCAGTGCGCGAAAAGGTATTATAGAAAAACTGGGATACTTTGTCAAATTAGATTTTCATAAACGTCAACAATACGGTTTCCGGCAACCCGCCAACTGTACTGGGTCAGGGCGCGTTGACGCAGTTGTTCCCCTAAACATTGGCGCCGGTGGGAATCAACGGCCAGCGCCGCGACCCCTTTTGTAAACGCGGCAACATCTCCGACCGGGGCATATACGCCCAAATCCGCCAGATACTCACGGTGTACTGGCGTATCATATGCAACGATAGGCTGGGCTAGGGCCATATAGTTTAACAGTTTTCCACTGCCTTCGGTGGTGGACATTTTCGGGGCCACAGCAATATCGCCTAACGAAAGCAGCCGGGCTGCATCGCGGTATTTAACCTTGCCAGTGAAGGTCATCTTTTCTGCAACGCCCGCCTGGGCCGCAAGGGTGCGATAATGATCAACGTTTGGATAACCCATAACCAGAAAATGAAGCTGCGCATGCGTTTGTTTCAAGCTGGCCGCCGTTTGGATTAAATGTGGGATGCCTTGATAATCTGTTAGAAGGCCAAGATAGGCTACAATGAGGGCGTCTACGGGAATTTTAAACTGATTCCGAAGCGCTTGTTGTTCACCTAAGTTCAAAAGGTTGGGATAGAAACGATCGGTATCTGCACAATCAGGCAGGGGATAAATTATTTCTGGGTTAACATAAAATTCATTCTGAAGCAAATCTTTGGCCTGAATGGAACTGGTAAGAACAGCATCGGGCAGGCGGGCGCTAATATATGTTTCCAGGCGGTGAATGAGTGGGAATAAACGGCCGTTTCGGTTTAGAAAGTTGTGATCAACCATTTCACCAGTGAGACTGCCTTGAAAATCAAAAACCAGCGGCGCGCGCAGCAGGCGCGATAATACGCCCCCAATTAAAGCGCCTTCGTGCATATGGCCGTGGATGATATCGGGCCGCTCGCGCAGGCTAACCGCAAGCGATTTTGCGGCCAGATATACGTCAAAAGCAAGTTTATGGCGCGAAGAGCCAACTTCATAATCGGTATGCCAGGGCAAGGGCGGGGTACGGCGAATATCGAGGCCAGGCATATCACTTCCCTTGTAATAGGTAGAGATGATGACTTTATGCCCCATTTTCTGTAAGCTACGCGTCTCTTCCAGGATGCGGATATGGCCGCCATAATCACTGAAGAAGGATGTCGGAGCTATCATCAGGATGCGCAACGGCCGTTGCGCGGGAGAACCATCACCAGTTGGCATTAGCGAACAGATCTTACTCTTTGCCCCCGCCCATATGTCCGCCGAGGAAACCGCCAAACAACCGCTCGCTGGCGCTCATCGATACAGTTGTCTTATCCTCCTGCTCCAACCATTCATTCTTTTGACGCTCGTGAAGCCAACGCGCACGATCATCTTGCATATTTTCAAGCAAAGCCGTTAAGGCTTCCCCATCACCATGATAAACCCAGCGTTGTAAATTTTGCAGCTCTTCAATCGCTGCACTTATCCAGCGCATAGTGGCTGCCTTATCATTTAGAGCAAGCAAAGCCAGATTATCCACCCTGGATTCCAGCGGAAGAGTAGTTACGGCAAACGGCCAGTCAGCAAAGCGCACCATATCGCGCCATCCCTTGGCTTGATGCAGTGCGCTGAACATGGCGGCGCTGACCAATCCAGGAAGGGTCTCGACGCCCTGCACCAGACTGTCGTATTCAAGCGGGTCAATGAAATAAGGTTGTGAACCCAAAAGACGTCCAAAGTTAACGGCCGTATCCACCGCTTTCGGATCGACATGGGCAGAGGCCATAATGCAAAAAACGCTTTTCTGGAACAAGTCCGCCTGGGGGGCAGCAGATTCATCAGCCAGTTGATGGGCGGCCAACACCGGGCGGGCGCCGATGTAGTGCCCCTGTTGAAAATGTTCCTGCGCCCATTTAATCGCAGGCCCTTTCAAACTACCTAAATCAATCACCAGCGTATGTTCCTGCAGCAAGCTCCCAATTGCAATCAAGACACCTTCTAACTCAATAACCGGCACGGCAAGTACAACAATATCTGCGTTTGTAACTGCTTTAGTAAGGTTTTTTTCAGCCAAATCCAGCGCGCCTTCAACTGCTGACGCATTCTGCAAAACACGCTGGTTACTATCATAGCCAATAATTTTGAAGTCCAGCGGCCCCTGTTTCAAGGCAAGCGCAATCGATACACCAATGCGGTTCATGCCAATGATGGTAATTGTATTCGTCTGCATGCGACTATCTCCAATTCAACCATAGTGTTGTTTTTGCTTCAGGTAAACCGCGAAAAGTCTTTTGATTTCGCAGGAACTCAAAAAACTTTCTGGAAATTACCTAATTTTGATTGTCGGCCCACTGCAGCAGGCGCAACAATTTATCCTCGACTGTATCACCGCTTCCGGCCTGCGGCAATGGCTCCTGGTGTCGTCGAATGAGCGTGACAATGCGGGTGTTACAATCTGCCTCAAACGCCATATCTGCGCCCCATTGGGGATGTAAGGCGCGGACGGTAAACGGCCGTTGCCAGCCCTGCCCATCTCCCTGCCCCCATTGCGACGCTTTCTGCGGAAAGAGCTTTGCGGCCAAAACCGCAATCGAACGATCAATCACCGTCAAAGATACACACGACTTGCCAATATCATGCAGCAAAGCGGCAGTCAACAAATCTGGTTCATGGTAACCGGCTGATCGCAGCGTGCGCATCACTCGATAAGCGTGCCATTGATCGCTATTTGTATAGCGGCTAAACAGATTCAATTCCGTAGGCGTCAATGTCGCAGAAACCGTAGCATACGCCTCTGGCGTTAAAGGCACGGCGTTTATATTTTGCCAGAATTGCTGTAGCCGGTACAGCGCACCCATATTAGAAACCGAGCAAGAAGGACATCACGGCAGAGGCAGGCGCCATGACCAATGTGCCCAACACATCAATGCCGGCGCGCGGCAGTAAAAAGATGAGCGCTAACAGGATTAAAAAGCCAAATTGCTCCAACGGCCTTAAAAAACTGGTCATTTCAGGCGGCAGAATTCCCATCAGGATTTTGTACCCATCTAAAGGAGGCACAGGAATCAAATTAAAAAATGCCAGAATCAGGTTGATCCAAATAAACTGGGTTAGCAGAAATGATAAGGAGGGCAGCGTACTTGTGGAAAAAAAAGCTGGTTCGAGAAGTCCCAACATAAATGGGATTGCCGCGATGGCCGCCATCACCAGATTCGAGAGCGGGCCGGCCGCCGCTACCAGCGCCATGCCGGTGCGCGGATTGCCGCGCAAATTATAGGGATTAACCATCACCGGCTTGGCCCAACCGAAGCCAGTCAGCACCAGCATAATGGAACCAAAGGGATCAAGGTGAGCGATGGGATTGAGCGTAAAACGGCCCATGTTACGCGCCGTAGGATCACCCAGGCGATCGGCTGCAACGGCGTGGGCCAACTCATGTATAGTAAACGCGATTAACAATGTAACCACGCGCGCAATTAATGTGGCAGGATCTAAACCAAGCATACTTACTAAAAAAGTCCAAATTTTTGGGAAATTAGATTTGAGTATACACTGCAGCGATTTGGGGGGCGAATTTGCTCATGAAAAACAGCAGTGTAATGCGTCTGGCGTAATTGAGATACGCACCTGGTCACTGACCTTCCAGGGGGCCATTGTAGGTAATTCAAACAAAAGCGCCTGCCCGCCGCTTTGACACCATACCTGGTAATATTTGCCGCGAAATGAAACGGCCGTTATCTGTGCATTAAACTCATTCACGCCAGGCGACGTCGGCGTTGGGTTAACCAACTGCGCATCGTTCGGTTTAATCAACAGGGTTACTGTCTGACCGGCTGCCAGCAATGGGTTAGGCAGTTGAAAAACACCAATTGCCGTTTTCAGGGTGGAATTAGAAACGGCCGTGCCCGGCAGCAAATTGTGAAACCCAAGAAATCGCGCCACAAAAAGCGTTCCCGGCCGGGCGAAAACTTTTTCCGGTTCATCAAACTGCTCAATCCGGCCGGCGTTCATAACGGCGATGCGGTCTGCAATCGCAAAAGCTTCAGTCTGATCGTGGGTAACATAAACGGCCGTAACGCCGACCTGTTTCAAGATGGCTCGCAATTCCAGCATCAGGCGCTCACGTAATGCGCGATCCAGAGCGCCCAGCGGCTCATCCAGCATCAACAAACTGGGTCGCGGCGCCAGCGCGCGCGCCAACGCGACGCGCTGCTGCTCACCCCCCGACAACTGGGCCACATCGCGTTGGTCGTATCCACTCAAATCAACCAGTTCCAATATCTGCGCCACGCGCGCCTTAGAGGGTTCCGGCGCTTCATGGTGCATTTCTAATCCAAAAGCCACGTTGGCAGCCACATTTTTATGGGGGAAAAGGGCAAAATCCTGGAACATCATGCCAAAGTCGCGTTGGTGGGGTGGGACGCGTCCGATATCGCGCCCTTCGAAAAAAACTTGCCCGCTGTCCGGCTGTTCCAATCCCGCAATTAAGCGCAGCAAGGTTGTTTTGCCGCAGCCTGACGGCCCCAACAAACAAATTATTTCACCTTTTTCTATGGCCAGGGAAACGCCAGAAACGGCCGTTTTGCCCGGCTCAAATGATTTGGTCAGTTCCTTTACTTCTAACAATGCCATACCAACAACTATACCATTACATTGGCGACTCAGGCCCGCTAAAATCCTGAAATATTCCCGCTACGGCCGTTACTCCAATACGGCAAAAATTACCGCATCATCATCTCGATACACTTCTTGCAGAGCCATATCTTCACCTGCTTTTTTGAGGAAATCAGAATGCTTCAAATCGGAAAATACGTATCCGGCCTGGAACCTGTCTCGAATAATTAGACCAGGATTATCGACGCGCCCCTTCGTTATGTCGATCCACTCTTCAAACAAAATGGGATTTTCCAACTCCATGAAGGTCGGATCAAGACCGGCCGTATAGGTCAAGTCACTGTTATAAAAATATAGACGCGTGAAATCATCCCAATCCGTTTGAAAAATCATCGTTCCCGGTTCGGCCTCAGACTTCAACCAGAGCGCAGCGTCGGCATAGCGGTCAGAATCCTTTGTATTGGCAATCAGGCTGCGCGCATCTTGCAGCGTGCTGTATAACGGAAAAAGCAGCAAGCCGGTCATTATAAAAGGAATAAGCAACAACCATTCTCGGCGGGCGGAACGCCATTGACGCAGCCACTCCTCTAAAACAGGTTTGGCGGCAAATGCTAAAAAGATGAGCGCAAATGGAGGGAAATATTCTACAAAACGGCGGGATTTAAACAGCATAAAGCCAAAAAGCAGCGCCAGAAAGAGTGCAAAAAGCGTGCGCTTGTCAATACGTTCTTTGTTCCAGCCTACAGCCAGTGTACCCAGCGCCAATGCAGCCAATGCCAGGCCAGAATTTTCGACCAGAGTCCAGGTCTCATAGGGTGACCATTCATTGCCGACGCGGGTAGACGATTCGCCTACTTTTGGCAAAAGGTGTCCGATGATAAATTCAATATTTTGCGGGAAATACGGATTGATTAACAAGCCCAGACCAATTCCGACCGCCGGAAACAGCAATGCCTGCCACACAATCCGGCGCTCCAACAACAAACACACCCCAAAATAAACGCCTGCCATCAGAACAAGCAGCGGAAAGGCATTATAGGCCCAGACAAAGATGAACCCCAACGGCAGCAGTAACCAATAGCGCTGCTGCAACAGCCAGTGCAAAGCAAGTACAAGCAGCAGCAGGGAAAGCGCCTGCGCGCGAGGCATACTCATTCGATATAAAAATGCTTCGGAAATGAGAAACAGCGCCAGCGCCCAGACGGCAGCCCAGCGGACCCCTTGAGCGCGTAGAACCCACCAAATAACTAAAAATGCCAGCGCCGGCAGCATGATACTGGCGACTTTAGCGCCCTGCGTCAGACCAAGTCCACCATCAACAGCAGGGTCAACGCCGGCAAACAGTGACAAATAAACATGATATAACAGGTGATGATCGTAAAAAGCCTCAGATTTAAGAATTGTGTAAGGCAGCACGTCGAAGGCAGGTTTCAGACCTTGTTGGCGAATGAGATAGCCCATTTTGATGTGATAATAACCATCATTGCCAACCAAACCGGCTGTGGCGAATTGGATTGCAGCAAATAAAGCAAAAAAGAGCGCCAGGAGGGTAACGGCCGTTGCCAACAAACTGATGTTGGATGAAAGTGATAATCGGCTTAGTATGGTCCCGTCCGGCTGTTTAGAAAGCGCTTTAGAAACTTGCATGGTCTACTCCATTATCGCGTTTGCAGCGGAGTCATTGTCGTTATCCTCGTCTCCGCTATTATCGTTTTCATTATCATCATTATCGTTGTTGTCGTTATCGCCGCCGTTATCGTTTTCATTTTCGTTGTTGTCGTTGCCGTCGTCACCGCCGTTATCGTTTTCATCATCATTATCGTTGTTTTCGTTGTCATCGCCGTTGTCATTGCCGTCATCGCCGTTGTCATTGCCGTCATTGCCGTTGTCGTTGCCGTCGTCGCCGTTGTCGTTGCCGTCGTCGCCGTTGTCGTTGCCGTCGTCGCCGTTGTCATTGTCAGAAGGTGATTCATTGCTGTTATCAGCATCATTATCGTTACTATCACCATCATTATCATTCTCATCGCCATTATCGTTTGATGCCGGCGGCGCGGGAGGAGCCGGATCCTGGGTTGCCGTTGGCGATGGAATTAATCCGGCCGGTATTGTTGCAGTCGCCGGCTGGGTTGCAGTTGGATCTATCGCTGAAGTTGGTGTGATTGACGCAGTTGCGTCAGGCGTTGGCGTCACATCTGGCGTCGGCGATTGTTTTAATTCAGGTGTAGCCGTTTGAGTAACAGTCGGCTCTTGGGGCGGGATAACTGCCGGCGCAGGCGTTGGCTCTGGCTCAATTTCATCCGCCACCATTATTATGTGGTCGGCAATTAATGCACCATCATGAGTACGGCCGCTAACCAACGCCGAGGCCCCAATCTGCGGCTCGCCTTCAATCACAGTATTTTCCGTAATTTGAACCTGGAGACCAGCGATCACCCAAAATTCTTCGCCCAACCTTTCAACTTCACCCTCAAATCCAACATCCGCGGTGCGTCCGGCGCGCAGCAAGGCTTCAATCTCTTGAATTCGTGTTTGATTCTGTTCATCAAGTAAACGCAGCATTTCCTCAGGATCAACAGCCTGGGACAAACGGATTTCTTCTATTGAGCGTTTAATCGGGTAGAGTAAATCACCGGGCAGCGCAGAAGCGGAAACCGAGATCAAGGTTATGCCCAGCAAGA
Organism: uncultured Chloroflexia bacterium; assembly: GCA_963701435.1. GTDB lineage: Bacteria > Chloroflexota > Anaerolineae > Promineifilales > Promineifilaceae > JAACFF01. The sequence goes on from CAVPAL010000023.1 coordinate 157,282, forward strand.
ATACAAACACAATCAAAAACGCTGCGGGCATTAACAAACGGCGTAAACCTATCCAAAAGGGCGTTCGCAATTGCGGCTGTTCATTCAATGCGGCTGCACGGGACAGGAAAGCCGCCTGTGAACGCTGTTGGGCATACACGGTAGGCTGCGAAGTAAGCTGAGAAAGCAAAGAGGAGGTTTCCAGAAACGGCCGTAATTCTTCCCCATCTTCCGGAAAACGCGCCAGGATTTGTTCAATTGGCGCCCCCTGCTCCAACAAATCCAAACAAATGATGAGCCGGTTTTCCAAATTATCGTTCATAGGCTCACCTCCGATCCTTTCATCATACGCGTTAAAGCCGCAATCGCACGCGCCTGTAACATCTTTACTGACCCTTCACTTTTGTCAACAAGTTTAGCCACTTCCTTGATTGGCATACCTTCCCCAAAACGTAACGCCAGCACATGCTGCTGGTCTTCGGTCAGATCTACCAATGCCTGGCGCAGTTGATCAAGTGACATCGTTTTACCTACCATTTGTTCCGGGCTGATGGATTGACCTGGAACGGTTTCATCCAGGGTTACTATTTGTGCCCTTTTTTGCCTGCGATACTGCTCTTTAACAACACGGGAAGCGGCCCCAAAAAGCCAGCCGCGAATTGTATTCTGCGGGGCATGGCGGTCACGCAAAGCGCTCAACAAGCGCGTGAATACTTCACTTGTCAAATCTTCAACAGTTTGTTGATCATTTATTCGAAAGGATATGTACCGATAAACCGCAGCATAATAACGATTATGAATTTCCGTCAATGCATCCTCATCTAACGCGCGTGCGCGATCTAAAAGAGATAGTTCTTCTTGCACAATATGATGTCTCGTTGGCAGTTGGTTTTGATAAAACAATTATCAGGTGACAACTGTTACTTTAACGAACTGTCACCTGAAAAAGACTTTAAAAAGTTACACTATCTATTAAATTATTGCTAACTCATTCCTTGGTACTCTCATCATCGTTGTCATTGCCATCGTCATCATCATTATCATTGCCGTCATCATCGTCGTTGTCATTGCCGTCATCATCGTCGTTGTCATTGCCGTCATCATCATCGTTGTCATTGCCGTCGTCATCGTCGTTATCGTTGCCGTCGTCATCGTCGTTATCGTTGCCGTCGTCATCGTCGTTATCGTTGCCGTCGTCATCGTCGTTGTCATTGGCGTCGTCATCGTCGTTGTCGTTGCCGTCGTCATCGTCGTTGTCATTGCCGTTGTCATCGTCGTTGTCATTGGCGTCGTCATCGTCGTTGTCATTCGGTCGTCTGTCATTGCCGTTGTCATTGCCGTTGTCATTGCCGTTGGCATTGCCGTTGTTATTGCCATTGGCATCATTATTATCATTGGCGTCGTCATTGCCGTTGTCATTGCCGTTGCCGTTGTCATTGTCATCATTATTATCATTGACATCGTCATCGTCGTTGTCATTGGCGTCGTCGTTGTTGTTGGCATCGCCATCATCGTTGTTGTCGGCATCGCCATCACCATTCAAATTGGCGTCAGTATCATTCGATTCATTGCTGCTGTCGTTTGAATTCAGGTTGCCATCTATGCCAGCGTCATTATCTATGCCCAAACCTTCCTCCCCAAAATCAGCATTCGCCGGAGGCATATCGATCAAGGATACATCATCAGGTGAGGCTTCTTTTTCCAATTCGATTTTTTCCCGATTAGCGGGATTTTCCTTACCAGACCGTGGCGAAACAGGTAAAGTTTGCTCAGAGCTTTCGTCAGCGCCGGCAGGCAGTGTTGTTTCTTCAGGCATTCTCGCCGCATTAGTTTCTGGCTGACAAGCCACAACAACAACTGAGATTGTCAGAATTCCTATAATCGTAATTATTTTGGCAAATAACTTATTCATAACCTTTCCTTTTTTATGACTAAATTTTTGGTTTCATCTAGTAAGTGACACAAAACGAGGAAAAGTAACGGGGTATATCTAAATGTGCTGTCGGGGGCTGCGGCGCTAAATCTGAGACGACTGCCTGCTCTGGTATTAAATCAACGCTTTGGGGTTTGTACAGCCCTAAGGATTAACCACACAGCGCAAACCCAAATGATCCAGCCAATTCTCGGGTTGTTCATAATTCCGGTTGGTGCTTTTCAATGCGCCAATCTCGCTGTTCCAGGCGCCGCCGCGTATTACTTTGGCGTCACCATGAGCAGCGCCCGTCGGGTTATTGAGCTGTGACTGCGCTGGATATTGCGGGGCGTACCAATCCTGAATCCACTCCCACACGCTGCCGCTCATATTTAACGCCCCAACCCAACTCGCACCTTCCGACATTTCATCAACGGACCGCAAACCATATTTGCAGCGGTTGAAATGGGCAACGTTACAGGATGGCTCTTCTTCGCCCCAAGGGTAAGTACTGCCGGCAGGGCCACGGGCAGCATATTCCCACTGCGCCTCACTCGGCAACTGCGCTCCCACCCAGTTACAATAGGCATTGGCGTCTTCCCAGGAAACGCCAACAACTGGGAAATCTGCCTGTTTGTATCCGGTAATATCAGACAGAGAGGCTGTGCGGCAAACTCCGGCTGCTACGCAACGGCCGTATTGTGCGTTACTCACCTCGGTTTGATCCAGCCAATAACCGTCTAACGTCACCAGGCGCTGCGGCTTTTCATCGCTGCCGCCATTCTCACTACCCATCTGAAAGCTGCCGCCGGGCACATACACCATGAGCATTTCATCTCTCTCACGCAGCCAATAATCACCCAATTCGGGGTAATCAGGCATTTGATTTGGCTGCGGCGTACCGACAACCCTTTCCAGGGCGGTATTTGTCTCTGTAGCCAGCGGCGTTGGTGAAGCTTTTCCCCTCACTATCATAGCTGCATCGAGGGTCTGCACTGCCGGAATTTGATCAACAAACCCAACTGACGAGGCGCCCAAACTCACAACAAGTATTCCCAAAAACAGCAATGCAAATACAATCCAGCCGGGCATGTAATTTCGAAGCATGACTTTAAAAGCCAGTTCAGATGTTCCACCGGGGGAGAGTTCAATTGAATCCGTAGTTTCTGTAACCGAAGCAGGCAATCTCTTAACCCGTGAATAAGATGACTGGGCCAGCTCAGTGGCGCGGTGGGCATGATTAGCGATATTGCCGAAAATCTGACGGGGACGGTCACTTATGGGGCTGATTCGTTCATCATGTGAGAAAGCAGCAGGATTGACCTGATGCAATGCCGTCTGCAGCTCGGAGAAACGGCCGTTTCTGCGACAGCTATCCAGAAGCAGATCAACAATACGACTTTTCGTCATGCTTGCCGTCAATTCGTCATATACATCTGGAAAATAATCGAAGCAAATTGCCCGTAAATCTTCTTCCGCTACAAACCGAACAATTCGACGACGAATTCCAATACGTTTGCTCGTCATGCCCCCATTATTAGCGCCAGTCAAGCCCCTCACCCTACGCGGCGCCCACGAAATATCTACCGGATACGTTCGTTAAATGATCAAATTATGGGAAAATGGTCACATTTTTAGCACTACGCGAATCACAACGTCGGTTTTGGACGTTAGTGAGCAGGCATTTTGACTGGTCTGCGATGGCTGTGCCAATACCAGACAATCCACGCACCCAGGGCCACACACAACCAGGTCAAAAGCAAAAAAGTCCATTGAATAGCCGCTGAAGATGACGTCCCAATTGGATCGGCGGGATGCAAGACCAATGGAGTCGCGCGCACATTCCAGGCCACATATCCTCCCAGAGTTGCATATAAAAAACCGCGAAGACGCACCCAGGGCAGCCAGTCACCCAAGATCAATACGATGATGGACAGGGCTAAAATATTAAAAGTCATGTGATTGCGTGGTTCATTCCAGGCAATACCGCCCCAGGTAGAGCGCTGCGCCAAAATGCTGATCAAAAAACCTATCGTGAACAAACCCAGCGCCACCCAGCCAACCTTGCTGGCCCAACTTTGCCATTTCCAACTGCCGCTAAACGCAACCAGCAGCCCGACAGCGCCGGTCAGGTAAAATCCCAACATACCGGCGCGCGTAAAAGCAACATGCACATAAACAAACTTAATAGCGTTTCCAATAGTTTGTTCAGCCGGCGAAGTCAAGACAATGGCAAATCCGGCCAATAGAATCAAAGCCAAAATTAGCCAGGTAACTTGTTTTTTTCTATATTGCTGCATTAATTTTTAATTCCAAAAGTTTTCATGAACACGAGCCGCAGCATCCGGCAGTACTGGACCAATGACTTCAACCAGAGGCGCGCCACGCCCAAATAGTTCGCGACAAGGAATCACAAACGCGCCGCCGGCCAGCTCGCCCAGAGTTTGAGCAGAACAGCCATAAATCACGCGTGGAATTCCGGCCCAGAAAATAGCGCCGGCGCACATGGCGCATGGTTCAGTGCTGGTGTAAAGGCTTGCCTGGCCGAGTATTTCAGCCGGAAAAAGGCGTGAGGCTTCACTCACCAGGTTTAATTCAGCATGACGAGTCACATCATGATCGGTGTTAACGCTGTTCTTGGCGGTCAGAATCACTTTGTCGTCAACGATAAGCAGTGCGCCAAAAGGATGGTTGCCTTCTTGACGGGCCTGCCAGGCAAGATCAATCGCCTGCTGCATAAATTCAGTATCGCGGGTCATGGGGATTCCTGTTTATCTGCCGCGATTTTTTTCGTAACAACAGCATCGACTGCGCCGTCATTAATTTGAATCGTAACGGATTGATCAATTTGCACCTTACGAATGCTGTTGATAATACGGCCGTCTCCGTCCCGCACAATCGCATATCCACGCGCCAATGTCGCCAGCGGGGAAACGGCCGTTAAACGGGCATGGTACACATCCAGTTTTGCTCTCTGCATTGCCAGATAGCGTTCAACAAAACGATCCAAACGCATCATCAAGCTGTCCAACCGCTGCCGATTATGATCCAGGCGGGAGCGCGGACTCAATAACAAAAGCATTTGCGTCTGAGACTGAACCTGCCACCGCTTTTCCTGGAGCGCCGCCTCAATCAAACCCGTCAATCGCTGCCGATAATCTAAAAGCGCCATCCAAAAATCAGACAGGTCAGGGACAGCAAGTTCAGCCGCTGCCGAGGGCGTCGGAGCGCGTAAATCAGCTACGAAATCAGTGATCGTAAAATCTGTTTCATGCCCCACTCCGCTTATAATAGGATGATGAGCTGCAAAAACGGCGCGCGCAACGCGTTCATCATTAAACGCCCATAAATCCTCCATTGAACCACCGCCGCGCGCAATAATGATGGTATCAATGTCGGAACGGCCGTCCACCCATTGCAGCGCGCGGACAATCTGGGGCGGCGCCAGATCGCCCTGTACCAAAGTCGGGGCAATTAAAACTTCTACTAACGGGCAGCGGCGCTGTAACACATTAAGCATATCACGTAGTGCAGCCGCATCCGCCGAGGTCACAATACCAATTTTGCGCGGGAACGGGGGGATGGACTGTTTCCTCTTGGGATCAAACAATCCATCAGCAGCCAGATGTTCTTTTAAACGCTCAAAAGCCAGCGCCAATTCGCCGCGCCCGGCCGGAAGCAAGCGTTCGGCATAAAGCTGATACGCTCCACTGGCCGGGTAGACAGAAATGCGCCCACGCGCCAGCACAGCATCTCCATCACGTGGCTCAAAACGCAGGCGCTGCGCCGCACTGCGCCACATCACGCACTTGATCTGCGCCTCTTCATCTTTGAGCGTAAAATACAAGTGGCCAGAGCGCGCCTGCGTAAAGTTGGAAATCTCTCCTTCTACCTCCACATCTTGCATGCGAAAGTCGATTTCAAACAACTCACGAATATAATCAGTCAGCTCTGATACTGACCAGACAGCGCTGTCAGCGTCTTGATTCGATAAAAAGCCCATAAAATTACCGTGTGGATTTTAACCGTTTCCAAGATAACCGTAAACAAAAAACGCCAGATCATTACATATTCTTTGACCGGGAATGTGGCTGTTGCTAAAATCCGCATAAATAGTTTTGTCTGGAGGTGACATCTGGAAAGTTTAGACCTTGCCCATCTGCTTGTCGACACGATCGAAGATAAGAAGGGGGGCGATATTATTTTATTGGATATTCGCGACCACAATGTTTTTGCCGACTTTTTTTTAATCTGCAACGGTGAAAATGAACGCCAGTTACAAGCCTTAGCTGAAAATATAACCTTTGACGCCAAAAAAAAAGCTGATGTAAAGGCCCTGGGAATCGAAGGTGAAGCCAAGAAAGGGTGGGTTTTAATCGATTTTGGGGATCTCGTCGTTCACATTTTCTCGCCCGATAAACGTCAATATTATCAAATTGAAGATATTTGGGATCGCGGGCATGTTGTTTTGCATATGCAGTAATCAGGTATCGAGCGGATAAATCAGACCCTATTTGCCAAATAAAAAAGCGCCTTATGGGGCGCTCTTTTTTTTAGCCGGTCGTTTTGGAAATTCACAGCAGATTTTTTGAATACGTACTGTGAATATTTTCTGTAAACTTTCTATTCTCGAATCCACACTTCCGTGGTTCGATCCCACTCAACCAATTCTGAATCGGAGAAGAAAAGGCCGGCCTCTTTGAGACCGTTTTCCGGGCTGTCTGATCCATGAACCAGATTACGGCCGATTTCCATGCCAAAATCCCCGCGAATCGAACCCGGAACTGCGTCAACCGGATTTGTGGCGCCGATTGTATTGCGCGCTGCATTAATGGCGTTTTTGCCCTCCCAGACCATGGCCACAACCGGGCCAGAGGTGATGTATTCCACCAGGCTGTCATAGAAAGGTCGCCCTTGATGCACAGCATAATGCCTGGCGGCTAATTCAGGTGACATCTGGATTAATTTCATACCGATTAATTTCAAACCACGTTTTTCAAAACGGGCAATTATTTCTCCAACCAAGCCTCGCTGTACGCCATCGGGCTTAGCCAAAATTAAAGTACGTTCCATCTAACTTTTCCTTGTTCAAATGTAACTATTCAGGTACCCGGGAGACCTGTCAGGTTTTGCCCTTAAGGACAATTGCTTCTCGAGTAAACCACAGGTCTAGCTGTATGGTTACGTTCAAATTTTATAAATTGTCCAGAAAACCTTGCTGATAGATTTCCATCGCTTTCTGGTTACGTCCGGTGCGCAAGTAAGCATCACCCAACAGATAACGCAAGCGGCCAATTTCCGGGTGTGTAGTAACGGCCGTTTCCAAAGCCTTCACCACTTGCTCCAAATCATCCCCTTGCTGTAACAAATTTTTATATACCGCCAGTGCAGCGTCATACTCGCCAGACTCAAGCAGTTTTGCAGCCTGGTTCACAGAAGGCGCTTCATCCTGTGAAGGCGGTGCAGCCGCATGATCTTGCTGTGGCGCTTTAGAACTGACTTTTTGTGCGGCCACCTGCTCCATCCAGGCCACCGCCTCGTCCGGATCATCCGGTAAGGCCGCCAAAATATCATCATCAGACGAAGCTGAGTCTGCTTCACCTTGCGGTGACTGGACATCTTGCGCATCGGTGGGTGTTTTCATCCCTGCCTGTACGCCGGCAACATAAATAGCCGTTACCGCTTCTTCGACACCGTCCCCTTCACCGGTAAGATTTTCCAGCCAGGCAAGCGCTTCGTCCGGGTCTTCGGGTATTTCATCAGCCAAATTTCCCCAGTCGACCGGCGTCTTGGCAACTGGCGCTGTTTTCACAACCGCAACTGCAAAAAGTCCCGCTGGCAGCCGCCTGCTTTCTCCAGCCGCAAGTTGGTCAACCTGCTGCAAAACCGCTTCAAGGTTAACATTATTATAGACGCTGCTGATCTTTACCTTGTCAAAAGTGACGCCTTCATCACGCGCCACCTGCTCCAGAAATAACAAAGCTTCCTCCAATGGAATCGAGAGCGGCAAAGTTTCATCTGCATCTGCATTATTTTCTGTTGGCGTAACAACCTGTGAAATAATTTCAGAAGCAAGCAAGCGGTCCGCAACGCTGGGTAATTCCTCAAGGGGTGAACTTTGATCCCGCGCCAGTTGCTCTAGCCAGGAGATGGGATCTTCCAGCAGTTCCATATTTTCAACCCCACTTTCATCCTGTGGCGCACCAATTGCGGCCGGCGGGATATACTGATCGATATCTTGATCACTCATCAAGCGAGTTGGCATTTCCTCAATGGGCATACCGCGGTCAGCAGCCAGCTTCTCAAGCCATGCCATCGCATCTTCCAGGTTATTGACCGGCTGCGCTCCCTCTGAATCTTGTTCTAATCGAGGATCTGGCGCAGGTGGTCCGTCCGATTCAGGAACTTTTGCGGCCTGGTCTCCATCAGCAGGCCATTGCAAGGTAGGCATTTCGAAATCACGCGGCTGGTCTACCCCGGCCCGTTCCGGTTTTTGTTCTGAAGGCATATTTGAATCAGGCTCAACAGGCTGGCGGGCATCACTTTCGTTGGGGTCAGGCTCATCCCTGGCAGCCAACTCTTCGACCCACTCCATCGCTCGTTTTAAGTCATCGTCTAGATTGTCTGTCTGATTTTGTGCGCCCTCAGGAACTTTTCCTTGAGCGTTTGATTCACTCATCTCGACATCCTCCAAAAACCTGTTTTCATCCCGCCTCATTATGCGAGGATTCGTCTAAGCAGGCAAGTATCGCGCCTTCAATTGATCCAGTAAAGCAGACACATCTTGCTCAAGTTCTAATGTTGGGCCAAAAGGATCTAATATGACATCTTTACCCAATAACGCATTAAACACATTGACGATGCCATATGCAAGTACATCCAATTGATAGCCGCCTTCTAAAACAAAAAGGATACGGCCGTTACACACTTCATCCGCCAGTTGCAGCAGCATTTGCGTCAGCCAACCATAACCTTTTAAACTTAAGTTAGCCATTGCGAGCGGATCACGCCAGTGGGCATCGAATCCGGCCGAGACAAATATCATCTCCGGCGCAAAGGTGCGTACTTTGGGCAAAACAATGTCCTTCATCGCGCGCAAATAGCCAACGTCACCAACGCCGGGCGGAAAGGGGACATTGATTGTATAGCCCTGACCTCGACGGGTACCAATTTCAAACATACCCCCAATTCCAGGATAAAAATAACGCGCAAAAAGATGCAGTGAAACAAATAAAACGCTGTCATCTTCATAAAAAATGTCCTGCGTGCCATTGCCATGATGCACATCAAAATCAAGAATTAAAACCCGCTTGAGATTGTGAGCCATTTGGGCATGTCGCGCAGCAACGGCTACGTTGTTAAACAAACAAAACCCGCTTATCCGGTCTGTTTCAGCGTGATGGCCGGGAGGACGCACCAGCGCAAAGCCATTTTTAGCCTTACCGGCTAAAATCTGATCCACTGCCTGACAACAGCCGCCTGCCGCCAATCGAGCCAGATCAAAACTCTCAGCCGTTGCGTAGGTATCGCCATGATCCAACAGCCCTCCGCCTCCAACGCTGACCTGCCGCACAAATTCAATCAGGCCTTTTGTATGGACACGACGTAACTGGTCATTGCTTGCAAATGCAGGCGCAACGGCCGTTATTGCATTCATCACGCCAAACTCATCCAGCGTCTGCTCTAAACCTGCCAGCCGGGCATGATTTTCAGGGTGATGGACTTTTGTATGGGCTAACGCCGGCGCATAAACCATAATCGTCGACATGAATGAATGTCCTTCCGCGTTTCACCTAACATGCATAGCGTTCTTAATTCATGCCCCATTATACCCAGAATTAAAAGAGGAGCGTATAAAAACGCTCCTCCGATTCAATCCTGGTTGCGCGTCAATGACGATTAGTTTACTAACATACTGATCAAACCTTGACCATAGTTGAAGAAAACAACCAGGCCGGCAAAAACTACAGAAACCATTGACATGAGTTTAATGAGAATGTTCAACGAAGGTCCAGAAGTATCCTTAAACGGATCGCCAACCGTATCCCCAACGATAGCAGCTTTATGGGCTTCCGAACCCTTACCGCCATGTTCACCCTCTTCAATATACTTTTTGGCGTTATCCCACGCTCCGCCTGCATTAGACATATACATAGCCAGCAGGAAACCGGTCGCCAAACCGCCGGCCAACAACCCTACAACGCCGGCGACCCCAAATAAAACGCCGACCAAAACCGGCACCCCAATCGCAATGACTGCCGGAGCCACCATTTCCCGCTGCGCAGACGCAGTGGAAATATCAACACAGCGGAAATAATCCGGCTTGGAAGTGCCGGCCAGAATGCCTGGATCTTCGCGGAACTGCCGCCGAACTTCTTCGACCATACCGCCGGCAGCGCGGCCAACTGCCCGCATGGTCATGGCCGAAAAATAAAAGGCGGTCGCTGCGCCGATAAATAAACCGATCAATATTGCTGGGTTAAACAGATTTAGTTTGTAAAAAACAACAAAATCTTGAATTGTCATCTCCGCTACCGGCACAAGCTGTCCGGCAATTTCCAGGAACTCAACTCCCTGTAGTTCCGAAAGAATCAGGCGCACTTCTTCCAAATAGGCGGCTAACAAAGCCAGCGATGTTAAAGCGGCTGAACCAATCGCAAAACCTTTACCAATGGCGGCCGTGGTATTGCCAACTGCATCCAGCTGATCGGTGCGGCGGCGCACATCGGAGCCTAATTCGGCCATTTCCGCATTACCACCGGCATTATCGGCGATGGGTCCGTAAGCATCAGTCGCCAGAGTAAACCCCAACGTCGAGAGCATGCCGACGGCGGCAATTCCGACGCCATAAAGCCCCATCAGGATATTATTTGAGCCGCCAAGCACAAAAAAGGCCACGGCAATACCGGCAGCGACAGCCAGGACGGGAATTCCACCCGATTCCATACCAACGGCCGTTCCTTCAATCAATGCCGTCGCGGAACTAATTTCAGCTTGCTCAGCAATGGCGCGCGTGGGCTTATACGCATGCGAGGTATAATATTCAGTGGCTTTACCAACAATGATGCCAACAACCAAACCCATCATGACAGCAATCCAAACCGACACCCAATTGGGCAAACCTAAGAAATATAACAATGGCAGCGAAAACACAGCAATACCAAGCGAACTTCCATATAAACCACGGCTCAAGGCATTAATCAACTGCCCCTGGGTTGCATCCTCTTTTGCGCGCACCATATAAATACCAATAATCGACAGAACCACACCCAAGGCAGCCAGAATAATTGGCGCTGAAATAAAGCGTAATTGCATTTCCATAACCGGGACGCCTCTCAAGAAAGCCGGTACGGCCGTTGCCACTGCCCCAACGCCTAAAGCTGAAGTCGCCAGGATGGAGCCGGCATAGGATTCATACAGGTCTGCGCCCATACCGGCCACATCACCCACGTTATCACCCACATTATCTGCAATCGTCGCCGGGTTACGCGGATCATCCTCCGGGATACCCGCCTCAACCTTACCGACGAGATCGGCGCCGACATCCGCAGCCTTGGTATAAATACCTCCACCGACGCGGGCAAATAAAGCCTGTGTCGATGCGCCCATACCGAAACTTAACATGGTCGCAGTAATAGTCGGCAGGGAATTCCCAACGCCGCTGATAATGCTGTTAGGAAAGATTGCCGGGAAAACATAGTAGAGAATGAGGAACCAGACTGTGATATCCAAAAGGGCAAAACCAACCACAACAAGTCCCATCACAGCGCCTGCGCGCAAAGCAATTTGTAATCCGCCATTTAAGCTGTCACTGGCAGCATACGCCGCTCGGGCTGACGCATTGGTAGCAGTTTTCATGCCAAAGAAACCACATAGCGCCGAGAAAAAGCCGCCGGTCAGGAATGCAAAGGGCACAATCGGATTTTGCAGGTTCAGAAAAGCCATTACCAAAAATAGAACAAACAGCATGGCAAAAACAATTGCGACAACTCGATATTGACGTGTTAAGTACGCCATGGCGCCTTCGCGCACAGCCTGGGCAATTTCAATCATGCGTTCTGAGCCTTCACTGTGACGCATGACCTGCCGGTAAAAATAATAGGCAAAAAATAGCGCAATAATTGCCGCCAAAGGACCAAGCCACCAAAGCGCTGGAAGCGCCGGCCTCCCTGCAGCTTCCTGTGCTAAAAATATCGACTCTTGCATTAAAACATTCGCCTCCTAGATTCGTGGGAATTGTTCAATTTTTCATCTTTAAACAAATGCAAAAAACGGGAATGCCCCGCTTATTGATGAGATTTTTTTGGCAGTTACCATTTTGGAAGGTTGATAACTGTTTACTTCCATGCTGATGATTCCGGCAAAACAAGGCTCACCCCGCATACAAAACATCATTTCTCCACTTACGTAAATTTGGAAGCAACAAGTCAGCGATTGTAACGAATGTCACAATCACTGTCAAACCAAAAATCAAGCTGAAGTGTGTGCCGGTATGCCCCAATTTCCAGATTTTTCCGGCTAAATACGGCCGTTTCCACTCTTTTCCCTTCTCAACCTTTGAGCAATGACATATTGCACCCAATCTTTATGACAAACTGCACTTAAACCCATATGGGGCAGCAGGCATAATGGAGGCTAGGCCGATTGTTTTTATTTTAGCTATAAGTTTACATATTAATAAGTTCGATGATTACCCCACTAATCATCGTGAGGAGGAAAGTATCTGGATGTTTACACTGAACCTGTCAGCCTTTGAATCTGTTGCTCTTTGGGCTGTAGTCGGCACAGCGATTTTGGGTCTGGTTTACGCTTTGTTCCTGCGCAATCAGGTCCTGCGAGAAGATAAAGGCACGCCCGCGATGATCGCTATCTGGGAAGACATACGCCAGGGAGCAGATGCTTATCTAAATCGCCAATTACGTACAATCCTCCCCTTTATTGCCATCCTAACCATAGCTCTCTTCCTCAGCGTCTACATCGTCCCCCCCACGGCCGAAGCATTAGAACGTTTTGAAGGCATAAATGAAGATATGATCAGGCTAAGCATCGGTATCGGCCGTGCCGTTTCCTTTGTTCTTGGAGCTTCATTTTCATTATTGGTTGGCCAGCTTGGTATGCGGATGGCTGTGCAGGGAAATGTGCGGGTCGCGTCAGCCGCACGCTACAGTTTCAGTGACGCGTTACGAATCGCCTACCGTTCCGGCACCATAACCGGCATGTTGACGGATGGTCTTGGTTTATTAGGCGGGACGCTCATTTTTATGTATTTTGGCAGGGCAGCTCCCGATGCACTGCTGGGATTCGGTTTTGGGGCCACGCTGGTTGCTTTGTTTATGCGGGTTGGCGGCGGTATCTTTACCAAAGCAGCCGATGTTGGCGCCGATCTCGTTGGGAAAGTTGAAAAAGATTTACCGGAAGACGACCCCCGCAACGCAGCCGTGATTGCCGATCTGGTAGGGGACAACGTGGGCGATTGCGCCGGTATGGCGGCCGACATATTTGAATCTTACGAAGTTACGATCGTCTCCGGATTGATCCTGGGTATTGCGCTGGCTTCAATCACGGGCCATGTGGAGTGGATTTTATTCCCTCTGTTAATTCGTGGCATCGGTGTTTTGGCATCTATCGTGGGTACGTATCTCGTCAAGGGGGAATCAGACGAGCGCGGGAATGCAATGAAGGCAATTTTCCGCGGCTTCCTGACCTCTGCTGCAATTTCCGTCGTATTATTTTTGGTTGTTTCTGCAACCTACATGCGCAATGTTCCCGGGGGATGGTGGCGGCCGTTTCTCTCCGTAACGGTTGGTGTGCTTCTAGCAATTGTGATTGACAGGCTTACTGAATATTTTACCGGAACCCACCATAAACCAGTTCAGGAAATCAAGAAAAGCACCAGCAGCGGACCGGCTACTACCTTACTTGCCGGTCTGGCTGAAGGATATGAATCTACCGTCTGGAACGTGGTTGTTATTGCCGGCACAATTGCGGCCGCAGTTATTATTTACATGGGCATGCCGGTCGAGGATTTTATTGGCGCGGGGTCTGCGTTTTCTGCTGCAACAATGCAGGTTACGTTTGTCCTATACGGCATTGCAATGACCGGCATCGGCATGTTAACTCTGACAGGCAACAATGTCGCTATGGATTCCTTTGGCCCTATTGCTGATAATGCCAATGGCATTGGTGAAATGGCAGGCCTGGATGAGGATGCACGCCAGATTATGGCTGATCTTGATTCAGTCGGTAACACGACAAAAGCAATTACCAAAGGGATTGCAATCGGATCGGCCGTCATAGCGGCCGTTTCTCTCTTCGGCGCCTTCCTGACAGATGTGAGTAAAATTGATCCGGAAGCGCTGGCTTTTGGTATTCGTGTATCGCAGCCTGTTGTCTTTATCGGGGTGCTGCTTGGCGGCGCACTCCCGTGGCTTTTCTCTTCGTTTTCGATCCGTTCTGTTGGGCGCGCGGCCGGCCTGATGGTGGATGAAGTTAGACGCCAGTTCCGTATTCCCGGCATTCTAGAAGGCACCGTAAAACCAGATTATGCGCGCGCCGTATCGATTTCCACCACTGCCGCACAGCATGACCTGATCAACCTGGCAATTCTTGCCATTGTCACGCCAATCGTGGTAGGCTTATTGCTTGGCGTCGAGGCGCTGGGCGGATTTCAAGCGGGCATCATTTTATGCGGTCAATTGTTGGCCGTTTTCATGTCAACATCGGGCGGCGCCTGGGATAACGCCAAGAAACTAATTGAGGATGAGGTAAGCGATCCGCAGGCCAATACTGGTAAAGGTTCAGAAAGACACAAGGCCAGCGTTGTCGGCGATACGGTTGGCGACCCGCTGAAGGATACCGCCGGGCCAGCCTTAAACCCAATGATCAAGGTTGTGAACCTGGTCAGTTTGCTTATGGCGCCCATTATCGTGCAATACAAAGGGTTTAGCGTGGGAACGGCCGTTGCCATTGTTGTTCTACTTGTTTTGCTTTGGTGGGCAATTCGGCGCTCGAAACAAGAACCAAAATCTGTTTTAGAGACGACCGAATCGGAAAAAACCGCTATAATGTGACCCGAATAATAACCTGAGATAAGATTTTAAGGAGAGGAAGCTTTCATGAGTGCACATCTGTATTTGTCCCTGATTCCAGAGGCGTTAATCGTATCCATGCTGCCTCCAGAAGAATTTGGTACTTATTACTCGGTTGGTTATCGCAAAAAAGTGCGGGGACAAGCCATGTTCATAGAATTGGATCCGGAGTTCCGGCACGATTTCTTCCCAATCGATCAAGCTATCGCAAGGTGTGTCCCCCATGAAGATGGCACGCCCAAAAAATCCGTGTATATCGCTACATACCGCGTTTTGGAACACATACCGCTTACAGATATCAACCTGCTTTATCTGGTCACCAAATTTGGAGAAACCCTGGGTCTTCGAACGCAGCGAAGTGATTCCCATAGAAGAATCGGGACTGTATATGTATCAGGAAATTGCGCCTGTAAATCCACTGGTGGTCAGCACGTTCAATCCACGTGAATTCTATGAGTTCCTGACGCAAGACTCAAGCAGCATGATTCATTTACCGGCCATATGTTTTGTCGATTTACGTCTGGGAGATTTAGCCGAGGATCCCGAGTATGGTTCAATCAGAGATTTGCCATATGAACGCATTGACCATTTACGTGAATGTCTGGTTGATTTAAAAACAAAAACCGTTCACACAAAAATGGTCGACCGGGTTCATAATGTGGAGTACGCCTACCGAATGATTAATTCAGGTATCTACATCGGCAATACAAACGAGTTGGCTTTCTTCCCACTGCCAGACCGGGAAGAGCTGCGCAACACATTTTATCGCTGGTGGCGTTCAGCAAACTCTTGATCTCTGCATCTATCAAAAAAAGGCTGGCGTCTGTTTAAACGCCGGCCTTTTTTGTTGCACTTCTGAGGTTGATATTGATTTCTCTACCCCGCCAGAGTAGACAAATCTCCTTCATCCTGCCCCAGCACGCGCGCTTTCAAAACACGGCGCATGATCTTTCCTGAGCGGGTTTTGGGCAAATCTTCTACAAAATCAACGGTCGCCGGTTTGGCAATCGGCCCCATTTCATGTCCAACATGGTCGCGCAGCGCTTGTGACAATTTCTCACTTGGCTGAATAACCTTGCCGCAAAATGCAAAAAGCTTTGATGATATTGCCGCTTAATTCATCCGGCACACCAATCACAGCCGCTTCTGCAACTGCTTCATGGCTGACCAAAGCGCTTTCAATTTCGGCCGTGCCCAGACGATAACCAGACACTTTGATCACATCATCAATACGACCGATTACCCAGATATAACCATCTTCATCTTTTTTCGCACTGTCGCCCGGCAAATACCAGCCCTGTTCCTCATAACGGCTCCAATATTGGCTCACATAGCGATCCGGATCGCCAAAAATTGTGCGCAGCATGGCCGGCCACGGCCGTTTAATAACCAAGATACCCTTCTTCATTTGGCGGCACAGGATTACCCTCTTCATCTACTACGTCGACATCGACACCCGGGAAACCACGCGTGGCTGAACCAGGCTTCAGCGGCACACTTGGCAGCGGCGTAATCATGAAGTTTCCCGTCTCAGTCTGCCACCACGTGTCCATAATCGGGCAACTTTCCTTGCCAATTACGCGATAATACCAGTTCCACGCCTCCGGATTAATCGGTTCGCCCACTGAACCAAGCAGTCGCAAGCTGAAGAAAGATCATGCCGATCAGGCCAGCTTTCACCAAAGCGCATTAAGCCACGAATCGCCGTCGGAGCGGTATACAGAATCGTAACAGCCATATTTGGCAACCAGTGACCACCAGCGATCCGGATATGGGTGTGTTGGAGCACCCTCATACATGAAGCTGGTCGCACCCAAAATCAGGGGTGAATAAACAATGTAACTGTGACCCGTAATCCAGCCGGGATCGGCTGCACACCACCAGACATCTTCCGGCTTAAGGTCAAAGACCCATTTTAAGGTTGTGGCGGTGCCAACCATATAACCGCCATGCGTGTGCAAAATTGCTTTAGGTTTACCGGTTGTTCCGGATGTGTACAAAATAAACAGCGGGTCTTCCGCATCCATCACTTCGGTGGAGGAATTGGGGTCGGCGATCGGCAGCGCCATCAAATCATGATACCAATGATCCCGATCCGGCACCATTTCTACTTCCTGGCCGGTGCGCTTGACACAAACCACGCTCTGAATCGTGCCGCACGGGCAACCGCTTCGTTGGCGATTTCTTTTAGAGGCACAATATTTGCCCCGCAGCCAGGCGCCGTCACAGGTAACAAGTACCTTGGATTCACTATCGTTAATACGGTCTAACAACGCTTCGGTTGAAAACCCACCATAGACAACGGAATGCATGGCGCCAATCTTGGCGCAAGCCAGCATAGCGATCATCAATTCAGGAATGCGGCCCATATAAATGGTGACGCGATCCCCTTTGGTGACACCCAAAGAGCGTAAAACGCTGGCAAATTTGCAGACTTCATGGTTCAGCTGTTGGTAGGTATAGGTACGGCCGTCTCCCGGCTCACCTTCAAAGATCAAGGCAGCTTTGTTGCGAACGGCCGTGCGCATGTGTCGATCCAGCGCATTGTGGACAATATTAACCTTAGCGCCAACAAACCATTTATAAAAAGGGGCATTGTGATCATCCAGCACTTTTTCCCAGGGTGCATACCATTCAAAATTGGCTGCCGCTATGCGCCCCCAAAAACCAGGCAAATCAGCCATCGCTTCTGCGTGGACTTTTTCATAATCCCGTATATGCGCTTGCTCAACAATTTCCGGTGCGGGATAGTACACATCACCAACCATGCCTTTTGAATCTGACATCAGGACCTCCTCAGGTAAATATTTTTATGTTTATTTGAATGCGAAATAATTCGGGAACCAAGCTATCCATTTGGGCAACAAGTATATGGTTAAAATCCAAATTCGTAAAACTCAAATAACAGTTTTTTCATTGCATACACGATCAACTTCGGGTATAAGTATGATGTATTTGATAATACCTCATTTTATTAATCAACCAACAACAGGAGATCATTATGTCAACATTATTCATTGCAGCAAATTATGCCCTTCAAGATGACGGCGGCGGCATTTTCGGCTTTTTGTTTGGAGGCGTCTCGCTCGTTTGTTATCTTGCAATTCTGATTTTGGTTATTGCCGGATTTTGGAAAACCTTTGAAAAAGCTGGCCAGCCGGGTTGGGCTGCAATCATTCCAATTTATAACATCTACATCATACTCAAAATAATCGGCCGTCCCTGGTGGTGGCTGCTCTTGCTTTTGATTCCCTTCGTCAACTTCATCGTCTGGATCGTCATTGCGCTGGATATGGGTAAATCTTTTGGCAAAGATTCACTTTATTCTATTCTTCTGCTGTGGCTGTTGACGCCACTCGGTTATCTAATGCTCGGTTTCGGGGACGCCCAATATGAGGGGCCGGCCATATAACCCTGGATACTAAAATTGCATTTATTTTGAAAACAATCAAGGGAATGTTATGTCCGATCAACACAAAATCGCTCCAGGTCAAGCCATCATACTTAATGAACTACCGGCCGATGGCAAACTTTTCCACAACAATCGTGATAAAGCTGAAAAAGAGTTCAAGACATTACGCAAACAATTTCGCGATATCCAGGCCCGTTTGTATGCAGAAGGCAAACGCAAGCTTCTGCTTGTTTTTCAAGCGATGGATGCAGGCGGAAAAGATGGCGCCATCCGGGCTGTAACCCAGGGCGTGAACCCCCAGGGCGTGCGCGTGACCTCTTTCAAAGCGCCTTCAAAAGAAGAACTTGCGCATGATTTTTTGTGGCGTGTCCACCAAGAAGCGCCGGCCAAAGGGATGATTCGGATATTTAACCGGTCCCATTATGAAGATGTATTGATTGTGCGCGTTGATAATATTGTTCCGGAGTCGGTTTGGCGTCCGCGCTATGAACACATCAACAATTTCGAGAAGTTGTTAACTGATTCGGGCACAACAATTCTAAAATTCTACCTGCACATCTCAAAAGAAGAGCAGCGGGACCGATTCCAGGAACGGATTGACGAACCGGAAAAGAATTGGAAGTTTTCATTCGAAGATTTGGAAAAACGCAAACAGTGGGATGATTATATGGTCGCATTTGAAGAAATGCTGGCTAAAACTTCTACGGAGTATGCGCCCTGGTATGTGATTCCTGCCAATCAGAATTGGTATCGCAACCTGGCTGTCACACGAGTGATTGTTAACATGCTCGAAAAATTAAATCCGCAGTTCCCACCACCGGAAGGTGCAGTGGATGGCATTGTGATCGAATAGGCAGAAAGTAGAAGGGAACAACGGCCGTTTCTATCAATCAAACTGGCAATCAAACTGGAGTCTGGCGAATTCAAGACCTGTCCGGTAAAATAAAAAACGCCAGTGTCCAGAATCAAAAATCAATAGTGACTATTCAAGTGGCAGCAATTACACAGAGTTGCATAGAATAGGTACGGAGGTTCACAGAGAGATTTTAGAGAGAGGGTTTTAAATAAAGAGTGGTTTTCTTGATCGGCTTATGCTGCAACATACAGACCCTCCCATATCTCTTTGCGACTCCGTTTCTTCTCTGTCCCTCCGTGTTCCTGTCATTACCTGAATGGTTACAAACAACAAAGTTTGAGTGACTAATTATGGAACTATTCACAGCTGAAAACCTGGTAGCCTTCTTCACACTAGTCACCCTGGAAATCATCCTGGGCATCGACAATGTTATTTTTATCGCCATCCTGGCGGGCAAATTGCCAGATAATCAACGCGATTCAGCCCGTCGTGTGGGCATAGGATTGGCAGTCATCAGCCGTATCTTGTTGCTGCTTGGCATCACCTGGATCATGCGTCTCACCGAACCGATCATCACAATTTTTGGCAATCCGCTTTCGGGTCGTGATTTAATCCTCCTCTTTGGCGGTCTATTTCTGATTGGTAAAAGCACATTTGAGATTCATGAAAAGCTTGAAACTGAAGATCATGTGGAAGAAAGCGCCGCCAGACGGGGCGCCTCATTTGCGGGCATTATTATTCAAATCATTCTGATTGATGTCGTTTTTTCACTCGACTCCGTCATAACGGCCGTTGGCCTTTCAGGCAATTTATGGATCATGATTCCAGCCATTGTCGTCGCCGCAGGCGTCATGCTGGCGGCCGCTGGCGTAATCAGCCGCTTTGTCGAGCGCCACCCAACCATGAAAATGCTGGCGCTCTCATTCTTGATTTTAATTGGCGCTTTATTGATCATTGAAGGCTGGAATTCCGAAGCAGCGCATGACCTGCATCTGCGCAACTACGCGTATTTTGCCATGTTCTTCTCCTTTATAGTTGAGATGCTAAATCTGCGCTTCCGCAGAAAAATGGAAGACCCGGTAAAGTTACACAACCAGCCTGTCGAACAAAAGGCATCAACCGATTAGACTGCCCTGTTCAGGTTCTGAAGCAAGTTAAGCAAAAAAGCGCGTCCGACGAGGACGCGCTTTTTTACTTGTTTTTCATGCCAAATTTTACCCTCCTTTCATAGCCCCCTCACACGCGTTCTGTTATGCTGTAAATGCAAATTTTGTGGTGAACGTATTTATATCCTATGACATTTTGGCAGCAATTCGCTTCTCTTGTTAGCGCCACACCGGCTAATTTTTTCTACCACCTGACGCTCTTACTGGCTGTTGAGGTCATATTTGCGCTCTCATTTTCCGCCTGGCGGCGATATCCTGACGACGACCTCGCGCAGCGCATGAGTTGGGCGGCGGCAGGCATTGTCGTTTTGCAGCTCCTTCTGCTCCTGTTTGAATTCAGCGTCAACTCAAACCCGACCCTGGCTGTCGGAATATTGCCCCCCTTGCAAGCTGCCACACAAACAGCAACGGCCGTTCTCATTACATGGGCGCTCTTCCCCAGACCAACAAAAACTTCTCACCTGGCAGACATTTTGCTCATTCTGACCCTGGCGCTGACCGGGATCATGGCGCTGTTTTTTACCCAGGCATGGCAAACACAGGTATCTGCAGGGGAAATCAACTATACACTCTCACCACAGGTAAAAATATGGGCAGGCTTCCAAATAGTCGTTTTAGGCGGTGGCATCATAACGCTGCTGCAAGCGCCATCCAGCCGCTTTTCGCTGCGCCCCATCATTTTGAGTATCCTACTTACCGCCGCCCTGCTGCAAATGTGGTTAGTCGATGGCATTTTTGCCACCGGGACCAACATCCTGGTCTGGATACGGCTTGGTTACCTGCTTGCAATCCCGCTATGGGCTGTTTTTGCATATGACCATGCCCTCAAACCGTTGCTAATAAGCGCCAATGAATATGAAACGGCCGTTATTCGCATCAATCAAGCTTTCAATCAAGCCGCCAACTTAATCGGGAACAACCGCTTACAACCCCAGCTTAACCAAAGCATGCGCCTGGTGATTGATTTGTATGCAGCAGCCTTCGTCGCCATCGGACTACTTGATGACGCCAGCCAAACCCTCAAGTTTATCAGTACATTGCCCGCTAAAACCCCGGGCCAACAGCGCCGTTGGAAAATGCATCTCAAAGATTGGACAGGCTTTCATCTTTCCGCCAAACAGAGCGAACCAATCGCCTGGCAGCCTGATGGTTATGGAGCCGGTCAACTATCTGCGTTTTATAAACAGCTTGGTATTCGCAGATACGGCCCCTTGTTACTGATGCCATTACAATCCGCAGGCAAACCGCATGGATTGTTAATCATCGCTGGGCAGGTCAACCGCAGCGATTGGACCGGCAACGAGAAGGAAATACTGCCCGGAATCGCTGCGCTGATCAGTTCGGGAATCCAAAACAGCACAAAAAGTACACCTGGCGGCCAGATGCACCGCAGCTCTAAGGCGCAAATCACGCCGCCAGAAACGACCGAAATTCAGCTTAACCAGATGCGTATTCAATCCCTGGAAACAGAACGAGACAAATTGCTGGTAGCTTTAACCGCCGCCGAAAACCGGGCGCAGTTAGCCGAAGCGCGCGCCGGCCGTCTGCAAAAACGCGCGCGCGCCGTCGCCGAAACGCTGGCGGAAGCCAAACGACAAGGGCGCAAAAAAGAGCAAATTGCTTTGGAAAATGAGCCAACTGGCCCGCCCCAAGAAGAAAAATCGGCATGAAAACCAAATCCAACGCCAACCAATTCAACACTGCTTTTTTTATACTGGCAATAATCCTCTTGACAATTATGATTGCCTTTTTGATGGCCCAATCAGATGGGCTTTACAATCATTCGTTCGCCCCGCTGCGCCCGCTGCCGGTGCTCGACGAAAACCCTGCAAGCGCCGCCACATTACAACAAGAAAATTCGGTTGCAAAATACCTACGATGGTTCTGTTGCAAAGATTCAGTTTTTTATTTGAGTAGGCAGCGTTAAGCAAAACAGCCGTTTCTAGCTTATATAGCTAATCCAAACAGCCCTGCGGTAGGGTAAGGGCCGTGCGCCTTAATATGTTGCCATATCAGGTTTCACAACCCTCCCCTCCGAACCGGACGCACACCTTTAAGCGTATCCAGCTCTCCAGTTTTCTGCTTAGCTTTTGTTTTCTCACTGAGCTTACCTGCATGCAGGTCAACGTGACACTTCCGACATAAAACCATCGTTTTCCGTTGTCGTTCAATCATTTGGCGTTCCCATACCGTTTTGCCTTTCAGGTCTTTTAATTTCCGTACGTGATGTACTTACATTGTCCCTTGTCGTGTTTGGCACCACTCGCATTGGTTAGCAAGTAGGCGTTGGCCGAGTTCGGTGCGACCCTTGAAGCGCCACGTATTAGGTTTTTTATCCACTTGGTTAAAGGCAACTTTTTCCCTGTTGAGGTACTTGGTTGAAGACACTAGCACATAGTCTTTAGTAGAGCCATCTCGTTTTTTGTGTGTAATCACAAATTGGTTTGGCCCCTTTTTGAGACTCTGGGCTACTCTTTTCACTGAGCTTCTGCGTTTATTGGCTACTGTTTTGAGGAAGCTTTTTGTGGTTAGCCATAAGATTGAGCCAGCAACAGAGGTCATGTTGTCAGCTAGTGAGTAATAGTTCAAAAACCCTCTGCTCTCTGCGTTGTAGACCATAAGGATTTCTAATTCGCTGAGATTAAGCAATTTCTTTCGGTGATGCCCGCGCCATCTTTGAACTTCACCATATTGTTGACCAAAAGTTGTCCATTTGTCGCGAGGCATCAGTAGTGATCTTGCTCGATCAGATTGTTCATGTAATGGCTTTGCCTAAGGCGACAGCAGCTAGGTAACAACTTCGCTTTCTTCATATCCCGAGTCGCCCCAATGTAAGCTGGATGCTTGTCAACATTGATGACGCGAGGGATAGTGAGATTGGGTCTCTTGGTCAGTATCTTGCAGAAGAATTTAGCCGCTGCTCTCCTGGTACGCCTCTCACTGAAGTAGAAATCAAGTGTTTGCCCAGTTGAATCAACTGCCCGATACAGATACATCCACTGACCTTTGACTTTGACGTAGGTTTCGTCAACGCGCCAGGAATCATTCGTTTGCTTCAGATAGGGTCGGCTGCGTTTGTCAAGTTCCGGCGCATAACGTTGAACCCAACGAAAAATGGTTGTGTGATCCACTGACAAGCCGCGTTCGGTCATCATTTCTTCCAGGTCTCGATAGCTGAGCGCATAGCGTAAGTACCAGCGAACACATAACAAGATGATTTCTGGCTGAAAATGACGCCATTTGAAAGGATTGTCCATGAAAGTCGCCTTGATGATTTAGATTAAAGCGGCGAAGGTTACCAGACAGATAAATTTTTGCAACAGAACCTACGAATGCCCTTTTTATGCCCACTGCCGCCAAAGCCGGAGCCAATTATGACGAAGTCAAATACGGGATCGTTCATATTAACCTGTTATGGACAGCTCTTTGAGCAGGGCAGTCACTATATCTTTCGCATCGCCAACTGCGCTGACGTTGGCCACATGCATGATGGGCGCATTTTCATCCCGGTTAATGGCAATGATAAAGCGTGCCTCCTGAATGCCTGCCAGGTGCTGAATGGCGCCGGAGATGCCGCAGGCGATGTAGAGGTCTGGTTTGACGGTTTGCCCCGTCATCCCCACCTGCTGTTCAACATCGATCCAGCCTTCGTCCAACGCACCGCGCGACCCGGCTATTTGGCCGCCCAATACGTCAGCCAACTGTTCCACCAGGGCAAACCCCTCTGTATCTTGCAACCCACGCCCGGCAGCTACAATAATTTGCGCATCGGCCAGCGGCTTCACAGGGTGAGCAACGGCCGTTGCCATATCTTCCCAGGATAAACAGCCGTTTACACCAGCCAGGTCTACTGCGACGCGTTCAACCGCAGCCACACGCCCCGTATCCGCATAAGGAGGCTGGAACGCGCCCGGCTCCAGCGTTGCACACTGCGGGCGCGCTTCGGGGCAAGCCAGCGTGTGGAAAACGCTGCCTTCCAGCCGCACCACCGTGCCTAACAACTGCCGCTCCGCCATATCCAGGCCCAACTGCACACAATGACTGATCAAGCCTGTCTCCAGCCGCTGTGCCAATCGCGGGGCCAGATCATTGCCCAGGGGCGTGGCGGACAGCAGCACAATTTCTGGCCGTCGTGCGCGAATAAGGTCTGCCAGCGCCGTTGTAACTGTCTCAACTTGATACTCTGCCAGTGCCGGGTCATCCACCAACAACACATTGTCTGCCCCAACTGCCGCAAGCGAATCGATCAGATCATCAGCCAGTCTGTGACCAAATACTACTGCGAACAGGTACACGCCAAATTGGTCAGCAATGTCCCGCCCTTGTCCCAAAACCGCCAACGATTCGGGCAAAACGCCATATTCATCGGTTTCGACAATCACCCAAACATGCCGGTACCCGTTAACGGACGTTTCCAACGGTTCTTCTAACTCTGCTTCAATTAATAGGTCGAGGTAGCTAAAATCCATTGTTTTCTCCCAGTATTCGGCGATCAATTTTCAGTGTTCGGTCATTGATAGCAAGCGGTAATGCCCTGTTCACTGCTTAACGAGCACCGCCTTTACTTCACTTGCCAACGCTTTTGCAATCTGCCCGGGGTCACCACGTAGGCGCTCGCCAACAACCAGCGGCGCGGCAAAACTTTCGCTGCGAAATTCGATGTATGGGGTGAGAACGGCCGTATCCAACTCCAAATCAGCTGCACGCCACACCACCACTTCCCACTTGCGGTAGGCATTCATGATGCGGGCTCCGTGGGGGTAACGGGGCTGGTTCACACCGGGCGCTATAGTGATCACAGCAGGCAAAGCCGCGCAAACTGTGTCATAACCTTTGCCCCAGCGACGCACGACCTTGACAGCCTCATCGACTACAGTCAGATGCTGTGCATCGGTGATTTGGGCTAAATCCAGCAGTTCCGCCAGCCGCGGCCCAATTTGCCCGGCGGCTTCACTGCCCGACTCCCGCGCGGTGATGATCAGATCGGGGTTGATGCGGGAAACGGCCGTTGCCAGAATACGTGCCAGACCAGAAAGGTCAACCTGCGCAAATGCCTCATCATGCAGCAAGAACGCCGCGTCCGCACCCATGGCCAACGCCTCTCGTAGGGCATCGTCTGCCCGCAGCGGACCCAGACTCAGCGCTACCACCTCAGTTTCTGGCAGCGTGTCCTTAATTTGCAGTGCTGCTTCCAGCCCATTTTTATCCCCTGGCGCGATGATGTACGATTCCTCGTTCACAAAAATCCGCTCTTTGTCCCGACGCACCACCACGCCAACCGGGTCCAATATTTGCTTGATCAACACAACAATTTTCATCTCAGCATCCTCTGTCCATGATCGTTACGGTGCAATGCGCACCCCTTCTGGACGGAACAAATTCGAGGCAATCACAATGCGCTGAATTTCGCTGGTGCCTTCGTAAATTTCGGCGATGCGGGCATCACGGAAGGCGCGTTCCATCCAGTAATCTCGGGAATAGCCCATGCTGCCCATGATTTGCAGCGCCTGGGTTGTACAGCGAGATGCCACTTCCGAACCGTACAGCTTACACATTGCCGCCTCTCTGGTATGCGGCTGGCCGGTATCGATCAGCCACGCCGTGCGGTAAATCAACGAGCGCAGCGCTTCAATCTCGGTAGCCATGTCGGCAATCATGAAATGCACAGACTGTCTCTGCGCAATCGGTTTACCGAACTGTTCCCGCACTTTGGCCCACTGGATTGCTGCATCCAACACGGCTTGTGCCCCGCCCAGGCAGGCCGCGCCCAGACTGGCCCGGCCAATGTCCAACGCCTTCATAAAGGTGATAAAGCCGGCCCCAAACTGCCCGAGCACGTTTTCAGCCGGAACCGCGCAGGATTCAAAGATAAGTTCGGCGGTGGTCGATCCGCGAATACCCATTTTGTTTTCCAGAGTGCCGACGCTGAATCCGGGGGTACCTTTTTCCACAATGAACGCGGTTACGCCGCCATGCGCCCCCAATGCCGGATCTGTTACGGCCATGACGGTAACGATGTCGGCGATGTCGCCGTTGGTGATGAAGATTTTGGTGCCGTTGAGGATGTACTGGTCGCCGTTGCGAACGGCCGTTGTCTTGATCGCCGCCGCATCTGAACCAGCGCCTGGTTCCGTCAAGGCAAACGCCCCGATTTTGTCGCCTTGTGCCAGCGGACGCAGAAATGTTTGCTTTTGAACCTCTGTACCGTCCAGGTAGATAGACATGGCGCCGATACCGGTGTGTGCTCCAATCACAGTGGCGGTAGAAGTACAAGCCCGGTTGATTTCTTCCATCAAGATGCAGTAACCCAACTCGCCAGCGCCCATGCCGCCATACTTTTGTGGAAAGGGCACGCCCATCAGCCCCAGCTTTGCCGCTTTGGTAATGGTCTCCAAAGGCACGCGGTGCTCACGGTCGATGATGGTGGCTAACGGCCGTACTTCTCGCCGCGTAAATTCGCGCACCATGCGGCGGAAAAGTTGATACTCCTTCGGTAATGTGAAATCCATTTATCCCTCTCGATTAACAATTGACGATTTTGGATTAACGGTTTGGGAGGTGCAATAACAGTCTTCAAGCGTTAATCGTCAGTCGTAAATTAGCCTGATCGTAAACGTGTTGCGCAATCAAAAAACGTTGAATCTGGCTAGTGCCGCAGATGATTTCCAGGGCGCGGCAGTCACGGTAGAGGCGCTCAATGGCGTACTCTTGCATATATCCGTAACCACCATGCAGCTGCAGCATGTTGTTTGCTGTGCGCATGGCTGCTTGCGCTCCGAACAGCTTGGCCATGCTGGCCCGGTGCGCGAATGGTTTGCCCTGTTCGGCCAACCAGGCCGTGTGGTATACCAGATGACGCAGCGCTTCGATTTCAGTAGCAGCATCGGCCACAAAGTTTTGGATGGCCTGCTTGCCGGCGATGGAACCGCCAAATTGTTTGTGCTCGATGGAAAAGCGAATGCCCGCCGCCAACGCATGTTCAGCTCCGCCCAGAGAAATGGCGCTCAGACCCAGCCGGTCAAACTGCGCTGCTTGCCGGGCAATGGCCTGTCCCTGCCCCATCTCTCCCAACACGTTTGCTGCGGGTACTGCGCAATCATCGAGATACACGATGTGGCAGGCCAGCCCACGCAGCCCCAGCGTCTTTTCACGGTAGCCGATCTTCAACCCGGGCGTGTCTCGTTCAACCAAAAAAGCAGTGATGCCTTGCTCAGTACGTGCAAAAATGAGGAACAAGCCGGCCACGTCACCGTTACTGACCCAAGTTTTGCTGCCATTAAGGAGGTAATAATTTCCGTCCAAGGTAGCGCAGGTGGTGAGAGCAGCCATATCAGACCCTGCCGCTGCTTCTGTCAGGGCAAACGCGCCGATCGTCTCACCGCAGGCCAGGCGTTCCAGGTGTGTTTTTTGTTGTGCCTCGCTGCCGTAGTTAAGCAGCGGTCTGACGACCAGTCCATTGTGAATGCTGATCAGCAAGGCCACGCTGAAATCTGCCCGGCCTATCTCTTCTAAAAGCAGGCAGTAGCTGACTGCATCCAGGCCAACGCCGCCCAGCGCCTCCGGGATGAGCGCCGCCAGGAAGCCTTGCCCGGCGATCTTGTGTTGGAGAGCCCGGGGAATTGCCTCGGTATGGTCAATGCGCTCTGCCTGTGGCGCGATCTCCCTGGCGGCAAAATCAGCGAACATCTCTTGGAACATTTGCTGTTCGTCAGTTAAAGTGAAGTCCATCTTTTCAACCCTTTTGAATGGTTATTATTAGGTAATCGGCAACAAATTTTCAGAATTAAAAATGCTCAAATGGTTGCCGATTCCTCAAGGAAACCGCAGTTCAAACCTTTTTGGATTTCCGAATACTTTCTGCGGTTTACCTAAATGGTAAGGAAGCGTCCACAAATAAATTAATGCTAAAAAGACGCTTCCGCAAAGCAACGTTCGATCCAAATCGCTAAGTTAATTACGAACGTTGCCTAAGCAGTTAACCGCTCACCTGTCACGAAAGTTGGGCCGTCTTTTTGCCAGGAAGGCGGCGATGCCTTCGGCCATGTCTTCGCTGCCCTGGAGACTGATGAACTGCTTTAGTTCGATATCCAGGGCGTCTTCCAAGTGTGTTTCGGTGAGTCCATCGGAAACGGCCGTTAATATGGCCTCAATGGGCAGCGAACTCCAGTTCGAAATCACGGCTGCCATCCGTTTGGCTTCGCGCACAACAGACCCAACCGGCACTACTTTGTTGATCAAGCCTAACCGGTAGGCTTCTTGGGCTTTGATGTTCATGCCAGTCAGCAGCAGTTCCAGCGCTTTTCCTTTGCCGACTAGCCTGGGCAGCCGCTGCGTACCGCCCCAGCCGGGCATGATCCCCAGCTTGATTTCAGGCTGGCCGAACTGCACGCTGTCTTCTGCCAGCCGAATATGGCAGGCCATGGCCAGTTCGTTGCCGCCGCCCAGGGCGAAGCGGCCGTTAATGGCCGCAATCACCGGCTTCGGCGACCGTTCAATCTTCAAGAACAAGTTTTGCCCCTTTTCGATGAGCGCCGCAGCCGCCCGAGCGTCGTCCTTCACCTGATTGATTTCGTTGATGTCGGCCCCGGCAACAAAGAATTGGCCCGCACCGGTAATGATGATCACTTTTACCTGGTTATCGGCGATGACAGCATCAAAAGCAGATTCCAACTCAGTGAGCACCTGGCTGTTAAAGGCGTTGGCCGGTGGGTGGTCGATGGTGATAACGGCCGTTTTGTCGGTCACATCCAGGTGAATGTACATTGTTTGTAGTTCGGTGGTTGTCGTCATAATCTTTTACTCCTATCAAACTGTGTATTCCCTAAACCCGCGCCGCGCCTTTTTGCCCAGCTCGCCAGCATTTACCTTTTGCTGCAGCAGTGCGGCCGGTTGGAAACGGTTACCAAATTGATTTTGCAACTGTTCCAAGGTGGTCAATACGCTGTCGAGACCCAACTCGTCGGCATATTCCAGCGGACCCATACGCACCAGGTCGCCGCCCAAGTTCACCTGCATGCCCAATCCGGCGATGCAGGCCATGTCGATGTCGTTGATATTGGCGATTTCTTCTTCAGCGCAGCGGAACGCTTCGTTAAGCATGGGCATCATCAGCCGGTCTACACAAAATTCAGTTCCGGTGGCGGTCTTTCCTGCGGCTTGCAAGTCAGCGATTAGCGTTTTGACGACCTCAGATTCGCCGCCGCCAGGGTAATCGTACCAACCGGCGCGGGCTTTTTCCCCAAAACGGCCGTTTTCAGCCATTGCTTCAAACAAAACGGCCGCCGCCATGCGTTCGCTGTATTGGCTGGCCAGATAGCGGCCAACATGGTAGCAAACGTCATTGCCTACCATGTCCATCAACATGAAGGGTCCCATGGGCCAACCGAACCCGCCGCGTCCCAGGGCGGCATCGATTTCTGCCACGGTAGCCGCTCCTTCTTGCAAGGCCAACACGGCCTCGTTGAGGTACACCATCAGCAGCCGATTGACGAGGAAGCCGGGGCACTCTTTCACAATCACCGCAATCTTGCGCAGTTCTTGGGTGAACTGTTCCACCGTGTCTACGGTTTCCTGACTGGTTGTTGGGCTATGGACTACCTCGACGAGTTTCATGATGTGGGCCGGGCTGAAAAAGTGCATTCCGGCGACCTGTTCTGCACGCCTGGTAGCCGCACCCATTGCGGCAATGGATAGCGCAGATGTATTGGATACAAAGATTGCTTCCGGATGGCAGATTTCATCCAATTCTGCAAAGACCTGTTTCTTGATCGCCATCTTTTCCGGCACGCCTTCAATGACAATGTCTACGTCATCGAAGCCGTCATACGTTAAGGTGAATTCGGCCAGTTCCATTTTTTGCTGCATCTGGTCAGCCGACATTTTGCCTTTGTCGACACGCCGTTGGTAGATGCGCGCCATTGTTTGCCTGGCTGCTTCCAGTTGTTCCGGATCGATGTCTTTCACCAGCACCGGCAAGCCAGCGTAAGTGATCACCTGCGCGATTTCGGCTCCCATAAAACCAGCCCCAACAACGGCCGTTTTGAAAATGTACATCACGTCCTCCTCACCAGACCGGCAGGGGGATAGCCGCTTCAGGATTATCCACCCGCACAAAATAAAGCCATTGATCCAGATAGCGCTGGCGAGCGGCATCATTTGCCTGGCCTAACGTCTTGCCGGTAAACATGTCGCCGCTGTCCAGATCGATCGCCACAACGCCGTCTATCTCACGCAGTTGGCCCTTCAATTGCTCAAACAGTTCCTGTCCTCGGGCCATAAACCCCTCGCGTGCTGCCCGATCCTGCCACATGGTTACGTCTGTCATTTTTACCACTCCTCATACTGATAATCAGTTATCAGTCAGTATTGCCGGTTACTGCTCACTGATCACCGTTCAATCACAATTGCACCACCCATGCCCCCGCCCACACAGGCTGTTGCCAGGCCCAGTCTTGCGTCTTGTTTTTCCATCTCATGCAGCAGGGTAATCACGAGGCGTGTGCCCGTGCTGCCTACGGGATGCCCCAGCGCAATTGCGCCGCCATTGACGTTGACCTTTTGCCAATCCCAGCCACAGCCTGCCAGTTCCTGGCCGACAGCCAGAGATTGGGCGGCGAACGCTTCGTTGAGTTCGATCAGGTCCATATCGACTAACGTAAGTTGAGCACGTTTCAGGGCAGCCGGGACCGCATAAGCCGGACCTAAGCCCATAATTTCAGGGGGAACGGCCGTATAGGCATAGCTACGGATTACAGCCCGAGGTATTATGCCTAATTCATCTGCTTTCTCTTTGCTCATCACCAAAATGGCTGCGGCGCCATCCGAAATGGGACAGGCATTGGCTGGGGTGACTGAACCGTTTTGCTTGAAAACCGTGGGATAGAGGGCGGCTTTCTGCACACTCAAACCGGGATTGATGCATTCATCGTTTACTACAAACTCGTGCGCTACTTCTTCTCCGGCGACAATCTTGGGCACGCGTACGGGCACAATTTCATCCCGGAATCGCTCCATGCGTGTAGCGCGGAATGCCTTTTTGTGGGATTGCACGGCAAACTGGTCCTGTTCTTCGCGGGAGATGCCATACATAATCGCCAGGTTTTCGGCCGTGTAGCCCATAATCTGCCCGCAAACCGGGTCGGTTAATCCTTCCCACAGCGTGTCGACAAAAGTGTCATGCCGCAGCTTGAGCCCCCAGCGTGCGCCGCGCACCAGGTACGGTGCGGTGGACATGCTTTCGACGCCGCCGCAAAGGAATACGTCCCCATCTCCAGCCTGAATGGCCTGATAAGCCATCGTCAAAGCCATCATGCCAGATACACAGTTACGTTGGATGGTGCAGCCGGTGACGTGCACCGGGATTCCGGCCATTAGGGCCGCTACCCGGCCAATATTGGGGGCATCGCTTTGCTGACTGATGCAGCCTAGAATGACATCATCAATGAGATGCGGATCAAGATTGGTGCGGGTGATGAGTTCTTGGATAACGGTAGCGGCAAGCTGTTGAGGTAAGAAAGAACGAAATGCACCACCGTGAGCGCCAATCGGTGTACGCACACCGCCTACAAGGACGACTTTTTTCATGTTCCTCTCCTTAGCGGATGCGGAGACGGACAGGCTCCCCACCCGCCGGATAGATAACAAAGGCTCTTGAGGGAATGTTTCTTAGAAGACGTAAGTGGCTCCCTTACTCTGTAATTTGATTATAGACGAAGGAGGTTGATCTTGTCAATTATATTAGTAATAAACTTGAATAATTACACAATTTTATGGTATTATTGTTTTTATCACATTCCAAAACATAAAGCGATTAAGGAACCAACTATGGATGATTCCCCATCTTTGTTAGTCAGTAAACGACTAAAAACATTGCGTAAAAGTCAGGGTTACACATTGCGCACCTTGTCAGAAATGAGTGGTGTCGCCGTGAATACAATCAGCCTTATTGAACGTGGAAAAACATCTCCCACCATTGCCACACTGCACAAATTAGCAACTGCATTGGCCATTAGCCTGACTGATTTTTGTGAGGAAGATGGTGGCAGGCAAGTTATATTCACCAAGCGAGACCAGCGCCAACAGGCGCAGGTTGGCTCCGTTTTTATGGGGCATCTGGGTGAAGGCCTGGCAAACCAGGCGATATCGCCAATGATGGTTACTTTTGAAGCGGAAGCGGACAGCGGCCCTAAACCGCTGACACATGCTGGGCACGAGTTGGCATTTTGCCTAAACGGCCGTATCCGTTATGAGATCAATGGCAAGCAATATTTGTTAGAACCTGGGGACAGCCTGTTTTTTGAAGCCCAATTACCGCATCGCTGGGAAAATGCAAACGGGGCTTCTTCGCAAGCATTGATGATCGTGCAGTCACCGAATGGCAATGAGATAACACATCAATTTGGCGATCCTGTCCTAAATAAGCAGCCATGACCATAAAAGATATGGGACATAAACATTGATCTTCCCCATATTTTATGGGCACACAGTAACGGCTAACTGATGTTGATAATAGATCTTTTCGTAAGCCTCTGAACTGACATAACCCAACGTTGACCTTCCTGGCATCGATAGCGAAACTGCTGACAAAATGGATCAGTTATTTAAGAGCTGAGGTGTACCTTATAGTGTACCTTGAGGTGTTATATTCGACCTATTAAGACCTCCGTATATGGTGGTTTTTCTCTTATTATCCTCTAAAAACGGCCTATATTTGCAGGTAAACCTTATTCTTCATAACCCGGAGGTCGTGCGTTCGAATCGCACCCCCGCTACTCGAAAAAGCGCCCAGGTGGGCGCTTTTTTTATAAACTTTCCATATACTGCGCCAGATCAACATCCAGATTACTGATGACATTGCCCAAATCATGGGTCACCAGATTAACCGTCACGCGGTTGTACACATTACTCCATTCGGGGTGGTGGTCAAGCTTATCGGCATAAATAGCGGCGCTCACCATCCAGCCCATCGCCTGTGCAAATGAACCAAACTTATATGTTTTGGTTAATTTTCCCGCGCTCACAGCCCAACCGGGTAGATTTTTCAGAGCAGTTTCCAACTCATTTTCATCAACTTGATATTTTGCCATAAAAGAACACCTCATGAATTATTTTTATAGTTCCTTGCGCCACACGAGCGTGTGTATTCCGGCAATCTTGAAACCAAAACGCCGGTAAAGCTGCCGGGACGGCATATTATCAGCCTGTGTGTTTAGGGATACTTTACGCAATCCTCGACGCCAGAAATCTTTTAGCGCATGCGCCAGCAGCGCGCCGCCGATGCCGCGCCCCTGGAAATCTGGCGCAATTGTGATACGCGCCAGATGCGCGCTGGCCTGACCCCGCGTGCTAAATTGGAATCCGACGATCCGCCCTTCGAGTTCAGCCACATCAAAGTTGACGGATTGGCGACTGGCCAGTCGCAAGGCAACTTCACTGTGCCGCCAGATGGGATCGAAGGCGGCGGTTTCAATGGCCGCCAGGTGGGGAAGATCGTTTAGCTGCAACGGCCGTATCACCAACCCCGGCGTTTTCCTTTCTAAAGGTAAACCCATATCCTCCTTTACAAAGGTCTCAATCCTGTTGAAAATCTCGAACCCCAGCCCTTCAAACCACGCTTGCGGCCATTCATCCAGCGGCATCCATGCAATCTCACTCACGGCCTGCTGGCGCAGGTTTAATTCAGCCTGCACCAGCAGCGTTTGCAGCAGCGGCAGCGCATCCCGTTCATCCTGCAGCGCCGCTATGCGCACCCAGGCCGCCGGAAGCGGATCGGCCGTTACCGCCAGACACGCTCGTAGTTGAGTATTTGCGCCAAACAAACGGCGCGTCAGGCTGCTCGCGCCATCGGTTTGCGCGGCTGCTTCTTGCACCACAAAGCCGGGTGAGCCAAGCCAATCCACAGGATAATGCCAATCGATATGCAGATGACTATATAATGCAGAACGCAGTAATTTTGTTAGCGCAGCAGCATCATTGGGGCGTGCTGTGCGTATCCCCTTAACAGGTGTTTCAGAGTGGGACCAATGGTTTGCGAATTCCATAGCGCTATTGTACACTACATACACACTCAGGCATCTCACGTTTCCGATTATCCGATTATGCTAGGAGCTCGTGAACGCAAAAGCAAACAACAACCTGGTGTTGGTAAAATCGTATGGGTAACGCACAGGGAAGAGATCGGCAGCTAGAAAACACGATAGCGACCTTAAACAAACGTTTCGGCGATGGCGTCATAATGCGGTTGGGTGAAGCCAGCCACTTGCACGTCGAAGCAGTTCCCACCGGCTCTCTTTCCCTTGATATCGCGCTTGGCGTCGGCGGCGTGCCGCGCGGGCGTGTCATTGAAATATACGGGCCAGAATCCTCCGGGAAAACCACCCTATGCCAGCACATCATCGCCGAAGCCCAAAAGCTGGGCGGAATTTGTGCTTTCATCGATATGGAGCATGCGCTTGACCCATTCTATGCTGCCCGCTGCGGCGTGGATGTTGAAAATTTGTATGTTTCCCAACCCGATACGGGTGAACAGGCATTGGAAATAGCAGATGTACTCATTCGTTCAGGCACGATGGATGTTGTCGTGATTGACTCGGTTGCTGCGCTGGTCCCACGCGCAGAGATCGAAGGCGAAATGGGCGACTCCCACATGGGCTTGCAGGCGCGTCTGATGTCGCAAGCGCTGCGCAAGCTTTCTGGAGCCATCAAACAAACCAACACTGTTGTCATATTTACAAACCAACTGCGCCAAAAAATTGGCGTGATGTTTGGCAATCCCGAAGTCACGAGCGGTGGCAATGCCCTCAAGTTTTATGCATCAGTTCGGCTCGACATCCGGCGTATACAGGCGCTCAAAACCGGCGGCGAAGTTGTGGGTAATCGAACCCGCGTCAAAGTTAAGAAAAACAAAGTCGCCCCGCCTTTTACAGAATGCGAGTTCGACATTATGTATAATGAAGGCATATCGAAAACCGGAGATCTGATTGACCTGGGCGTAACATATGGTCAAATCGACAAACGTGGCGCGTACTTCCGCTATGGAGAGACGTTGTTAGGACAGGGTCGCGAAAATGCTAAAACATTTTTGAGCGAAAATCCGGAGCTTATGCTCGAAATTGATACCCTGATCCGTAAAGAAGCAGCGCTGCCCCTTTCGGAAGAGCCGATCATTACTTGATTTTGATCAGCGCTTAAAATTTAAAATTTTTGCCACTGCTAATTAAAGGTTTCAATCCGGCAAACGCACCAAATGCGTTTTGTCTGATCAACTGGCGCTTTGATGGCCTACGATACAGAAAAGAAAAGGCCAAAAAATTTATTCGACTTTTCATGCATGTATAACGCGTGCTGTTCTGACGGAAACAAGGTGATAATTATGTTCAGCCTTGTAAATCAAAAAAGTGTGATTTATGCGCTCAAGATGTTTTGGGGATCATTTGACCGCGAAGATAATCCCTTAGTTCGATTGTGTGCATTCGCCAGAGCAAAAGAAATACGAGATTTATAGCGCCAGTTGCGTGGAAGAAACGGCCGTTTCCTATTAAACAGCCTTGATCCCACGACGTTTACGTCCTAAATAACCTGAAATTTCAGCCGTGGCCGGTAGATAGGTCACGGCTTTTTGTTTTATGGCAATTATTACCGCTCTAACCGCGCAAAAACGCAACAAAGCGCGTATGAACGTTTTTCTGGACGATGTCTACGCATTTAGTCTGGCGGACATTGTCGCTGCGCGTTTGCGCGTGGGACAGGAGCTGTCACAGGCTGAAATCGCAGCCATACAAGGCCAGGATGAGGTTGAAAAAGCGCGTGAAAATGTGCTGCGACTGCTCACCTACCGGCCGCGCAGCATTGCCGAAGTCAAACGCCGCCTGCGCGAGAAGGGGTTTGGCGATGACGCTGTGGAACAGGCCGTTGAACGCCTGGAAGCAGTTCAATTGTTAGATGATTATGCATTTACGCAATACTGGATTGAACAGCGGGAAACCTTTAAGCCACGCAGCCGGATAGCGCTGCGCCAGGAACTGCAGCAGAAAGGAATTGAACGTGCACTTATTGAGACTTTATTGGCGGATGTAGACGAAACGGCCGCTGCCCGCCGCGCGGCCAACAAACAATCTTATCGTTGGGCGCAACTGCCCGAAGATGAATTTAAGGTGAAGCTGGGACGCTACCTACAGCAGCGCGGCTTCCCATACGACATTATCAGAGAAATTATGGATGAAACGTGGCAATCTCTTGCTGAAACAGATACCGATCAGAGAACGTCGCGGCATGAAGGAGATATATAATGGGACCCATTAGCATTATTGGGGTCCTGGTTGCATTACTTCTGGGTTTAATTGTTGGGGCAGCCATCACATGGTTTGCCACCAAACCACGCACAGAAACAGCTTACCAGGAGCTCAATCAAGAAATCGAACAAAAACGCGCAGCGGTTGAAAAAGAAACCGAAAATATTTTGGAAACGACGCGCCACGAGGCGCAGGAGATTCGTCAGGAAGCAGAAAAAGTAACCGCACGCAGGTATGAAGACTTGGCGCGTACCGAAGAACGCCTGGACCGGCGGGCAGAAAAATTAGATAAACAATCTAATCGTTTAGAAAGCCGGGAACAGGTCCTCAACAAGCGCCAGAGCAGGATGGACCGGCGTCAAAACCAACTGTCGCAGATAGAAGAGGAACAGCGGCAAAAATTGGAAGAAATCGCCGGGATGTCTACCAATGAGGCGCAGGAAATTTTACTGCAGCAGGTAGAAAAGGAAGCACAACAAGACCTGGCGCGCAAAATGCGCGAAATCGAAAACGAAGCCAAAGAAACGGCCGATATCCAGGCGCGCAAGTTGATTGCCCTTGCCATCCAGCGCGTGGCCAGCGATCAGGTGGCAGAAATGGTTGTCACCACGGTGCCGCTGCCCGCCGATGATATGAAAGGGCGCATAATTGGACGTAACGGCCGTAACATTCGTGCCTTTGAACAGGCCGCCGGCGTCGATATTGTGGTTGACGATACCCCGGAAGCAGTAACGGTTTCCAGCTTCGACCCAATCCGACGTGAGGTAGCGCGGCGCGCGCTGGCCAAATTGATTACGGACGGCCGTATACACCCGGCCCGCATCGAAAAATTGATCAAGGATTCAACCGCCGAAGTGAGTCGAGAAATTCGGGAGGCGGGAGAGCAGGCCGCTTATGAAGCCAATGTCCATGGCCTGCATCCGGAAATTTTGAAGATGCTGGGGCGGCTCAAATACCGAACTTCCTATGGTCAAAACCAGCTCCACCACGCGATAGAAGCCTCCAAGATCGCGGCAATGCTGGCGGCTGAATTAGGCGCCAATATTGAAATCGCCAAAATGGGCGCGCTGCTCCACGACCTGGGCAAAGCAATGGACCACGACCAGGAAGGTACTCACGCCATGTTAGGGGCGGAGTTTGTCAAACGATTTAAGGTAAATCCGATAGTCGTAAACGCGATTGCCTCCCATCATCACGAAGTTGACCAGGAAACCGTTGAGGCGATTCTGGTGGAAACGGCCGACGCCATTTCCGGCGCCAGGCCAGGCGCCCGCCGTGAGAGTCTGGAAAATTACATCAAGCGCGTGCGCACCCTGGAAGACATTGCGACTTCATTCGAGGGGGTTGAAAGCGCCTACGCCTTGCAGGCCGGCCGTGAAATCCGCATATTGGTGAAACCTGAACAGGTGGATGATCTTGGGGCCATGCGGCTGTCGCGCGATATATCTAAAGTCATTGAGGACAGCATGCAGTACCCGGGACAGATTCAGGTGACGGTTATTCGCGAAACGCGCGCGGTCGGTTTTGCCAAGTAAGTAGAAAATACACAAGCGCCACGGTGTTTGTAACTGAAAGGACGTTGAATTCTGCCGATTACCTAACCATGTCCCAAAATCCTGTGTGGGATATACGGCTCTTCAATTTGTTTGATTTCTTCATCGGAAAGCTGAATGGCGACGGCCGCCGCTGCCTCTTCCAGATGCTGCATTTTACTCGCTCCGATAATCGGCGAGGTGACGCCCGGCTTATGCAAGAGCCACGCCAGCGCAATTTGGGCCGGCGTCACGCCTCTGGCCTGGGCAATCGCCACAACCTGATCGACCACATCAAAATCAGCGTCGGCAAAATACATGTCGCGGGCAAAGTCATCACTTTTGGCGCGCGTCGTGGGCCTGGGCTCATCACGTTTGCGGTTGCCGGCCAAAAAGCCGCGCGCCAACGGACTCCACGGAATCACCCCCACGCCTTGATCGATACATAAGGGCAGCATTTCCCGTTCTTCCTCACGGTAAACAGCATTCATGTGATTTTGCATCGACACAAACCGCGTCCAGCCGTGCAAATCGGCCGTGTATTGCGCTTTGGCGAACTGCCAGGCAAACATACTGGATGCGCCAATGTAGCGCGCCTTGCCCGCTTTGACGACATCATGCAGCGCTTCCAACGTCTCTTCAATCGGCGTTGCATAATCCCAACGATGAATCTGGTACAGGTCAACGTAATCGCTCCCAAGGCGCCGCAGCGAGTTGTCTATCGCCTCCATAATGTGTTTACGCGATAAACCACGATCATTGACGCCGGCGCTCATTGGCATATAAACCTTCGTCGCCAGTACGTAATCTTCTCGCCGGGCAAATTCTTTGAGCAGTTTGCCGGTTACTTCTTCACTGACGCCCAGGGAATACATGTCGGCCGTATCGAAAAAATTAATGCCAAGGTCAAACGCGCGCTTAACAATCGGGCGGCTGTCGGCCTCACCCAAGACCCAATCGCGCCATGCTGGTGAGCCATAGGTCATCATGCCCAAACAAATCCGGGATACTTTCAAACCAGTTTTTCCAAGATTGATAAACTCCATTTTTTACTCCTTCTCATAATTGATTCATTTAGAAACGGCCGTTTGCCAACCAATTATACGCCATCGCAACCACATCTTCCGAACTAAGGAATCATCCTCAAATAACGTTTATTCAGAAAACGATTTCTCTCAAGCAATGGTTGTTTTTCCATTAAACCTTGAAGGTTAAAACGACCATGGCCTCAGAATATGGTTATTGCAAACTATGGTCACGTTTGATCAGGCCATAAAAACGGAGGTTGCAAAGTCGTGGGTGAACATCCTTCCCGGCGCCTGCTCCTTGGAGACTTAAACATGTGAATCACTTTGGAAAATCGCCGCTGGCCTCGAGGGCCGAGCTTGATTTCGACAAGATCAGTCGAGTCGTCGAAGGCGAAAACTAGCTTTGAAAAGCACAGAATATAATTGAACAGTTTCTTTATTTTTAAGAATTTTTTAGTATATTTTCAGGACGGTTCAAGATAACGCAGGTAAAGTTTTAGACATGAGGTAATAGGAAATTGGTACTAGACAAAAGCGATAAGGTTCGCCAAAGAAGACAGCTTTACTGATTAAGCAAGAGGATAGAAAATAAAGATTGGCAGAATTTAATCAAATGCATATTGGAAATTCTCAGCAGAATCAGCTTGTTTCTCGAGGATTTGCAGGTACTCAATATCAGCATCGATTCTTTTTTGGTAATCAAATTAATTTCCAAGAACTTTTTCCCTTGCAATTAATTTTTAAATTTGCTATCATCTTTCGAACAGTACCGTAGTACTGTAACTACAGTACTGTCCTGATAAATAGCCAGCCTTATCTTTGGCCATCACGTAAATGTCTGGTAACAAAATTACTTAGATATTTTAGATGGCAAAACATAGTCGAATAAAATGAATGCACATAAGGGAGCATTTCTGAAAAAAGCATTCATGACATGTGTTGAAGATAAGATCAGATAACACCATTTCCGTACCAGCCATGGTGTTGTGCCTTTCCCGTGTAGTATATATACATAGGGGTGGTGCATTTCGCAAAAATAGGAGTTTCATCGAAGCCAAAGTACTTTGTTCTTACACATTGGTAATTGAACAAAAGCGCTACCAAAATTGTTAATTCCTAACAGAATTCATCCATGTATGACTTGGCTGCTTTCTTAATGGTACGTATTTAGGTTGCCGGCGCGTTTCAATTTCCAATGTTCTAAGTCAAATTCACCAAAGTAACCAGAAACCACTGCGAATCTGCAATAAACACCCGTTAAATTTCAGTCAGTGTGAATTAGCGTTGTGGTAATTCAATTCCACGTTTTCGCGCATCAGACTTGTTGATTTCCCACTATCCGGTCTGAATCTGATTTGCACAAGCCACCAAGCCTTTTCCGTTAAGGAATTGGTTTTGTTGGGTAGGTTTTGCCTGTCCACTGTTCAGTTTGAATTATATTCGTTCATACGGGATTGCATGGCAAAGTAAAAGCAGCCCGTCAGCAATAATCTGCTTGAGATTCCCGACATAGCGTGTCGAAATGGGCGGAGCGCGCCTGCAAAAGGTTAATTCAATCGTGATTAGATGGTTACAACTGGGCTTATTGAGCTTTCAGGCTCTCATAGGAACACTCGTTGGATATTTGCTTATGTTAACATATGCAGCAGCCAGAGCGCCTCGGTTTACGCCCCTCACTTCAAAAGGGCAGCTACATCAATTTATTATCCTTGTGCCGGCTCACAATGAAGAGACGCTGCTGCCAGCGCTGTTAAACAATTTATCCAAACTCGATTATCCAAACGAGTACTTTTCTGTTCACGTTATTGCCGATAACTGTACAGACGGAACAACGGCCGTTGCGCAACAAGGCGGCACTGTTGTCCATGAGCGTTTCCATGAAACCCAGCGCGGCAAAGGGTATGCACTGGAATGGGCATTAAGCCGCATCCATGACTCAGCAACACCTTATGACGCCGTCGTGATTTTGGACGCCGACTCCATTATTTCATCTAATTTTTTACGCGTGATGGATGCCCGTCTTGCGCGCGGCGAACGCGTGATTCAAGCTTACTATGCTGCGCGCGACCCGGAAAGCGGTTGGAACGTTGGTCTGCGGTATGCGGCGCTGGCCGTGCTTCATTTTCTGCGCCCTCAAGGCAGAATGGTTCTAGGCGGCTCGGCCGGTTTGAAAGGCAACGGCATGGTGTTTGCACGCAGCGTCATGGAAAAACAAACCTGGACGGCCGCATTAACCGAAGATATCGAATTACACATGAACCTGCTTTTTGAGGGCGAGCGCGTCACATTTGCACCAGACGCCATTGTGTGGGCCGAAATGCCCACAGGTTTGGCCGGCGCGCAGTCACAACACATGCGTTGGGAACGGGGCCGGCTGCAAATGGCCCGACGGTATGTCCCACAACTGCTCAAGGCGGCCCAGAATGCAGAACAAACGGGAAACAAATCTCGTACTTTTCTATTTTTGGATACGGCCGTTGAGTTAATTATTCCGCCATTTTCTATTCTCCTGGCGCTGAGCGGCGTGAGTTTAGTATCCAGCGCCTTTTTTACCATTGCAAGCCGTGGATTCAATAAAACCCAACCCGCCGGCAGCAAGCACAAAACAAACCGGATTGGCAAATTGAACATGCTATTAAGTATTGGGCTGGTTTTGGGTCAGATTATTTATGTCTTTAGCGGACTACGTCTGGCCCAGGCGCCGCGCTCGGTCTATAAAGCCCTTCTATATTCCCCCGTCTACCTGATTTGGAAATGTTGGCAATATATAAACGTACTGACAACCAACAAAGAATCAAATTGGGTAAGGACCCAACGTAACAACGGATAATTACCCATTAAGGAGGTATCTGAAGTTGAGCCTATTTCCCACACCCACCACCAAAACACAATCAGCCAAAAAAAGCACTTGGGATGAGGATTTTTTCTCCGACATCGATCCAAAAGCGGCTCGGATGATAAAAATTCTCAGCGAAGACAATTTCAAAAGCATTATAACTACCTCTCGCATAGATTGGCAGCTTTTGAGCTGGGCAGGCTTTGCAGTAACCCGTGCTGTCTTTAAACGATTAATAGAGAGCGTCTTCGCGCTCATAATTTTGATATTGGTATCACCCATCATCCTCTTGTCGGCTTTAGCCATCAAGCTTAATTCACCAGGACCTGTCTTTTTCAAACAAAAGCGCGTTGGCCGGGGTGGAAAGCTGTTCGATTTATATAAATTTCGATCCATGACTACGGACGCTGAAGAGCGGAAAAGTGAATTAATGGAGCTTAATGAAGCGGATGAAGTCCTTTTTAAGATTAGAAAAGATCCGCGCGTTACATTTGTGGGGCGCATTATACGCAAAACAAGCATCGATGAATTACCCCAGTTATTTAACGTCCTGGTAGGAAATATGCATCTGGTTGGCCCAAGGCCTTCATTGCCCATTGAATATGATAATTATCAGTTTGATCATCTACGCCGTTTGGATGTGCCGCCTGGAATTACCGGATTGCAACAGATTTCGGGGCGCAGCGACTTAAGTTTCAAACGCAGTATCGAGCTTGATCTTCAATATGTAGATGATCACGGTTTGATAAAAGACTTCATTATATTAATAAAAACCATACCAGCCGTCTTGACAGGAAAAGGTGCGTACTAACATGCCAAAAAAAATTGATTACTCTTTAACACCTGAAGAATTGGTTATCATAGAAAATGCTATTCAAGGACATGAAGATCGACGTGTAAGCGAACGTGCACGCATTATTTATCTTCTGCACCTGGGGGAGAATCATGATGATATTGCTGAGCAATTATCTATTTCCAAAGGCAAAGTATATTGGTGGCATAAACGCTGGCGCATAGAGGGACTTATGGGTTTGAGTGATAAATATCGCAGCGGTCGCCCTGCCGCCGTAGACGAAACTTACCAAAACTTACTCGTTGAAGCTTTGGAAAAAGACCCTCAAGATCTGGGCTTTGAATTCAAAGGCTGGAACACCCCTCGTTTACTCAACTATTTGGAAAAAACCACAGGCACGCGCATACACGAAAAAACTCTGCGCACCTTAGTTACTGACATGGGATATGTATATCATTACAAACATGGCCTTGTTCCATCACATGCCCAAATGACATACGGCGCCTAATTTGGTTCCATGAATACCTTAAAAGCACACCCAATTCCCCAAAACGATCAGTTGAAAACCCGCAAGTTGGTCATGGTTTTGGGAATTCCAATCGACAATCTTAACATGGCGCAAGCCTTGGATAGAATTGAAGCATTTATCCAGGTAGGGAGAGCAACCGGGAAAAGCCACCAGATTGCAACCATCAATGCGGATTTTGTGGTCAAAGCGCTCAATGATCCTGAACTGCGCTTCCTATTACAAGAAGCGGATATGGCTACAGCGGATGGCATGCCTCTGGTTTGGGGTGCGCGTTTATTGGGTGTTCGGGTGGAAGGTCGCGTCGCTGGCTCGGATCTTGTTCCGGCGCTTGCAGAACGAGCCGCGCAAAAAGGTTATTCGATTTATTTCCTGGGAGCTGCTCCGGGTGTCGCTTTGCAGGCGGCTGAAGCTTTCCACGAAAAACACCCTGATTTGATTATCGCGGGCGTCAACTCACCTCCCTACAGTTCAGTCTTAGAAATGGATGAAGCCATTGTGGAAGATATCAAGGCTGCACAGCCGGATATTTTGTTGGTTGCATTTGGAAATCCAAAACAAGAAAAATGGATCGGGATGTATCATAAACGTTTGCAGGTTCCGGTGATGATCGGTGTAGGCGCTACGCTGGACTTTATTGCCGGGTATCGCAAACGGGCCCCAAATTGGATGCAGCAAATCGGACTGGAGTGGTTCTATCGTTTGCTGCAAGAACCGACACGCCTTTGGCAGCGTTATGTACATGATTTATTTATATTTGGCCCATTTTTTCTGCGCCAATTGTGGGTTATGCGCCGGGGAACAAATCCGACGGCCACGCTTCCAAAAGCAGACATCGTCATTATCAATAACCAGGCCATCCTTACGCTCCAGGGACGACTGACTATAGATAATTCTCAAGAAGTTTTTGGTTTGGGAATTCAGGCGCTTGAAGAAGCGGACACGATTCTTGTTGATCTGGAAAAAGTAGATTTTTTAGACAGCTCAGCCATAGGCGCATTGGTTGGCCTTGCCAAAAGGGCGCGGGATGCGGGGGGCGACGTGGCGTTGGTTTCGGCGCCGGCGCTGATCCAACGCACACTCTCTGTTCTGAGTCTAACATCGTTCTTTGTAATTTATGATGATCTGGACAGCGCAACGAACATGAATGTAGTCCGGCAATTCGACCACCTGCCCGCAGACGGCGCGCATGCGTTTGCGCAAAATGGTTCCTGGACGGTGCTGATAGCGCCGCGACGGCTGGACGCATCAAATGCATTTGAGGTGAGGAACCACTGGGAATCAATGCTGCATGACCATTCTTATTTAATTCTTGATTTTTCAGAGACTGTGCTTTTGGCAAGCGCCGGTCTTGCAGTTCTAGCCAGGCTAGATCGTCTAGCCAGAGAGACTTCCGGGGAAGTACGCGTTACAAATTGTTCAACTGATGTGCTGCGGGTGATTGAATTGACCCGCTTTGAC
Organism: uncultured Chloroflexia bacterium; assembly: GCA_963701435.1. GTDB lineage: Bacteria > Chloroflexota > Anaerolineae > Promineifilales > Promineifilaceae > JAACFF01. The sequence continues at coordinate 202,160 of CAVPAL010000023.1, forward strand.
AAAGTATTGTCTTTATATCCAGATTTAAATTCCGCAATGGTGTAAATAATTACACCATTTTCGTATCAATCAAGGTCTCAATGCAAGCAGTTTTATTGGCAACTGGTGATATACAAAAATTACGGCCGTTAACGGAAAAAATCCCTCCGCCGCTCTTGACCATTGCTGGGCGCCCGGTCATGTCCTATGCAATTGAATTATTGGTGCGCCATGAATGCCGCAATATCATGGTGATTCTGCATCAGTTGCCCGGACAAATTGAAACGATATTTGGATCCGGCCGTCGCTGGGGCGCCAATCTTGACTATACTTTACAGCGCGATTTCATGGGCTCTGCAGGCGCTCTGAAAAAAACCGAGCGTCACCTCAACACCACATTTCTTGTCATGACAGCCGACATGCTGCGCGACTTAAACCTCACACAAGCCATTGAACAACACCATGCGCAACAAAATATCGCGACAAGGATTGCAGTTCCCCTCACAACCTTGACTGGATCCAGCAACGGAACCCACGCTAATGGAACGATCAATACCAGCCGCCCCGCCTCAAACAATCTCGCGCTTTCTGCTTACGCCTATATTTTCGAGCCTGAAATATTCCAATATATCCCGCTCGACAGACCTTCAGACATACAAAAGGATTTAATTCCTGCTCTACAAAATGCAAATCTGGCAGTCAACGATTGTTATCTCGAGGGATATTTCAATCCAATGAGTTCATTTCAATGCTACCAGGAAGCACAAATCACCATACTCAATCGGAGTTATCCTGCGAAACAACATCACAACTCTGAACAATCAAACCATTCCACACAACCGCTGCGCTATCTCTCAAGCCCAAGCCGTGAAGTTCAACATGGGGTTTGGATACATCCTAGCAGTACCGTCCAATCTTCTGCGGAAATAATTCCTCCAGTTTATATTGGTGAAAATTGCCGCGTTGGTCACGGAGTTGTTTTGGGGCCTGAGGTTATCTTAAACAATGACATTGTCATAGACAAAGAAGCAAGCATTCATCACAGCACCATTCTTTCAGGCGCCTATGTTGGCCAGCTAGTTCATATTGATTACCGTGTCGTAGATAACAACCGTATCATCGATGTAAAATCTGAAGAGTACATCGACGTTCAAGACCAGTTTTTATTGGGAGAATCAAACCAGCGAGTTAAACATTTAGTACAGCGCAGTTTCAACATTATTTTAACTGCTCTTAGTTTGCTTTTGATATCACCCTTGTTTATTGCAATTAGTTTAATTCTTCTTTTCACAACGGGACAAATATTTGTGCCTGTCCAGCGTCAAAAACGGCAATCAAGTTATGGCCAGGCAAACCAAACTTATAATTTATTACACTTTAAAACACATGGAAAAAACGGGCAATATATCTGGTTAGGACGAGCATTGACTCTGTGGGAATGTTATCGTCTCCCAGAATTATTGAACGTGCTAGTTGGAGATATTGCGTTGGTCGGATCTAAGCCGCTCTCCGTAAAAGAGGCTTCATTAATAACAGAGGAGTGGCAGTTAGCCCAAGAGGCTGGACAGCCCGGTTTTACCGGATTGTGGTATACACAAGCTGGCGAAAACAGTAATTTAGATGAAATTTTAATCACAGACGCCTACTATCAAGCAACCAGGTCCTGGCGTGACGACATCAAAATTGCCTTCAACACACCAATGGCATGGGCCAAAAAAAAACTCAGCCGGGTAACAAAATAATCGAATCCTAATTCATACGCCAGGACTCATTAACCAGCCGTGTAGTCCTGACAGTTCATGATCTAGGGCCGAAGGCGGGAAAGCATTTGAAAATCTATATGGCAATTTTCCCGCTTTGCCCGAGTAAACTGCGGAAAGTTATTTGAAATGCCATATTTTGGGAATACGCAGTTTCCTCGAGGAATTGGCAGATTTTTCACGACATTTATTTTCAATACCTTTCCGCCAATTACCTAACCCAGGAGAATCTACATGAAACTCAATTCTCATACGACTGGTAATGTAAAATTCCTTGCACTCGCAGGTCGCTTTGACGCATATACGGCGCCAACAGTACGTCAATGGTTGGACGAAACGATCACGCCTGAATTGGCTAACGTGGTCGTTAACCTGGAAGCTGTCGTTTTTATCGACTCCACGGCATTATCTACACTACTCCACGGTATGAAAAAAGCCCGGCTGCAGAACGGTGATGTGCGTCTATGCTGCCTACAACAGCCAGTGCGTATCATCATAGAGCTAACTCGTCTTGATCGCGTATTTGAAATTTTTAACACAGAAGAAGAAGCGGTTAACGCTTTTAAGGCCCCAAAACAACCACATGTTAAAACAGAAGTTTGATCCGTATCACAAACAAATATCCGCTTTTGCACAAAGCTGGCTGGCCACAGGCGCTTCAAATTATTCCCTTTGGATAAATGACGAATCTGTTTTTTCATGGCCATCCATAAGTAATGCGGCTCATAATTCAAATTTGGACACCCAGACAGCGCCAATTTTTATCGAGTCAAAACAAATTGCGGAACTCCGCTTAACGGGGATAAAAACTGCCGATTTGCAGCAGCGTCTAGAAGCAGAAGCTGAACTGCTAGGCGACATCTTAACTCGTGACCAGGATTTGAACAGCATGACCTCCTGGCTTGTGGATACCCGCGATCATCTGCTTGCTATCTATAACCTTTTACGCAGCCCCCTAAACTCTTTTGAGGTCGACGCAACTCTCAAAAGTCTTGCTAGAGAGATATCTAGTCTCGCCGGGGCTGAAGGATGTTTTATTTTTGTAAAATTGAAGGGTTTGCAAACTATTTCCGTCAATTATCCGGCTACAATGGTCGAAATACCCGCCCTAAAAAAACTTATTGCTGAATTGATATCTTCGGGAAAAGATTATCTGAATATTGCTCGGGAGCAGCATTGGCCGTCGCAGCTTAAAAACCTGCTGCTTGTTCCTACAAACGTGCGGCAGGCTGATTTTGCGGTATTAGGCATCATCAACAAACTGAAGGGTGATTTTTTACAATCTGACCTAAAAATGACTCAGGCTGTTGCGGCATACGCAGGCGCACAGATAGAAAATGCGCTCATGTTTCAAGCATTGATTAGTAAAACAAAAATCCAAACCGAATATGAATTAGCACAACGTGTACAAAATCAACTGTTGCCGCGTCAGCTACCAGGGTTTGAGGGTGTTGACATTTGGGCAACATCGCGGCCGGCTTCTATTGTTGGCGGGGATTTTTATGACTTTATGAGCAGCTCAGACGATGGTTTCACTTTTGCGGTTGGTGATGTTTCGGGGAAAGGGATGCCGGCCGCTTTATTGATGGCCATGACAAGAACCGCAATTCGCACCAACTCTCACACAAGTCATTACCCCACCCCGGAGGATGTGGTCAGCAATTCTAATCGGGAATTATATGATGACTTTACAGAAGTGAATATGTTCGCAACTGTGTTTATCGGTCAATTTGAACAAAGCAGCAACACATTGGTTTACGCTAATGCAGGGCATGCTCCGGTTATTTATTGTCCTATTGATGGTTATGCACAACTTTTAGAGGCAGATGGCACGGCCATGGGTATTATGCCGGATAGTTTTTCGAAAAATCAATCGCTGCGACTACATTCTGGGGACGTCTTGGTAGTTGGCACCGATGGTTTCTGTGAGGCGCGCAATGCTCGGGATGAGATGTTCGGCTATAATGGACTTTTGGATCTTACTCAATCGTTATCTGACAAGCCTGCTCAGGAAATTGCCGAGCGATTATGCGAAACGATTGACGCATTCTCACATGGTCATTCACAGGAAGATGACCAAACTTTAGTCGTTCTGAAAATTACGGGTTCTTGATCTGAAAACACTGAGAAGTCATCCATGAGTCTGTCCGGAGAGGATGTAATGAGTCTTAATTTACCAGCTTCTTATCGTTACCTTCATTTGCCTGGGTTATGTATCCGTTCAATTCTGGAAGGGCAAGAATCCAGGGAACTGGCGGAAACGATGGCTTATAATATCGAGCTTGCAGTGTATGAAACCTGCACAAACATTATTGATCATGCTTATCGGGACACGACCGGACGAATTCAACTCACATTTTCTTTAAAAACACGCACACATCCGCGTCAATTAGAAATTAATATTGTAGATACCGGGGCGTCTTTCGATTTTGGGCTGAAACAAGACGAAGTTCCTGAACCTGGGCAAGAACACGGGTACGGACTTTTCCTTGTAAGACAACTCATGGATGAAGTTGATTATTCCCCAGAACCAGAAAAAAATGTCTGGCGTCTCGTGAAAAATTTATAGGCCAAATTCTCGTAAATCCAAATAAAATTATAATCTAAGGAATCGTCCACAAATAATTTTTATTCGGGAGACGATTCCTCTCAAGCAATGGTTGTTTTCATTAAGATTTGAAAGCTTAAAAACGGCCGTTGTCTAAGGTAATTTCCAGATACTTGAAAATGAACGTCGTGGACAATCTGGGAATTCCTCAAGGAAACTGTGGATTTCTGATGTGTCTAGATTTAAAGAGTTTTCTACGGTTTACTTAATTTGTTATCAAACAGTTAACAGTTATTTGAGGAGGACCATTACCCATGGCAAGAATTCTTGTTGCGGATGACCAATCAACTACAAGGCATTTACTGACATACATGTTAGGCAAAGCCAATCATACTGTAATCACTGCGGAAAATGGCGAAGATGCTATTGAACGGTTATCAAATGCAAAGTTTGATCTGCTCATTACAGATATTTATATGCCTCATGTTGATGGATGGGAGTTATTACGTCGTATTAGAGAACAGGACGATTTGGTATCGCTGCCGGTAATTGTCTTTTCCGCAGGCAATCTGCGTGATCTGGCGACAAAAGCCAAATCCTATGGCGCCACACGGTTTGTCGCCCAACCTTTCAGTTCGGCTGAACTTTCACAGCTAGTCGATGAATGCCTTAAAGGCGGAGGCATGGCTTATCCTTCATCAGGTTTAATTTAATGTTCCTTTCAATAGAATCCTTGGGCTGCGTACGCTAATCTGTGACATCCTTGACAAAATCGCAGATTCCCAACGCAGTAAATTTCATGAACTTTCTGTGGTTCGTCTAAAAAAATATGCGGAAGGATTCTTTGATATGCGTATCTTAATTACCGGATCGAGTGGACAAATTGGTACAAATCTAGCCCTCTTTTTACAGAAAAAAGGTCATGATGTATTTGGCATAGACAAACGGCCGAATACATGGACCAACGCTATCGACACCCTACTGCAAGACTTGAGCATGCCGTATAAACATTTTGAGGCGGGAATCGGTGTGGAATATCCGTCTGATCTGGATATTGTGGTTCATTTTGCGGCGCATGCGAAGGTTCATGAATTGGTGCAGCAACCTGACAGGGCGTTAGAAAACATCACGATGACTTTCAACGTGCTGGAGTTTTGCCGCCAGAATGATTTGCCTATCATCTTCAGCAGTTCACGGGAAGTATATGGGGATATTCACCGGTATATTACGGAAGAGTCTTATGCGGACTTTTACTTTACGGAAAGTCCTTACTCAGCTAGCAAGATTTCAGGTGAGGCGCTGATTTATTCCTACGCCCAATGTTACGGGCTGCGTTATCTGGTATTTCGCTTCAGCAATGTATACGGCCGTTACGATATCGACATCGAGCGTATGGAACGCGTTATCCCCTTGTTTATGCAAAAAATCAGCCGGCGAGAGCCTATCACGATTTACGGCGCGGATAAAATCCTGGATTTCACCTATGTTGATGATTGTATTGACGGCGTTTATCGGGGGATTGAGCTGCTGGTAAACGGCCGTGGCGCCAACCACACGATTAATCTGGCCTATGGGCAAGGCAACAGCCTCATGACCATGGCTGAAACGATTGGGGAAGAGCTGGGCATTCATCCTGACATCCATGTTGAGCCTTCCCGCGTCGGAGAGGTCACCCATTACGTGGCCAACATCGGCAAAGCGCGCGCGCTGCTGGGGTACGCACCCCAAACGCCGCTGCGGGACGGCATCCACAACGCTGTCGCCTGGGCGCTTGATTGGTGGGCCAGTCAAAAAGAATAGAATCAGCGTCAGTAAACCCCGCATCCCCAACCAACCAACTCTATCAAACCTTCTTTAACAAACTGGAGTCTGGCGAATTCCTGTTTCTATTCAGGAGACGATGCGGCGCGTTTTCTGTGAAAAATTTGCACCACAACCAGGTAGTTGGCAGAAAGTAATCAAAAATAAAGGTCAAGAAAAATCTGCCAATTCCTCGAGGAAACCGCAGATTTCTAATTCGTCTTATTTTCAAGAATTTTCTGCGGTTTACCTAAGAACCACCATGCCAGAATTGGCTCGCCCGGTAAATGCATCACAAAAGGAATCATTAATATGGATAAAACAAACCCAAGAGTAAGTATCGGTTTGGCTGTTTACAACGGCGAAAACTACTTGGAAAAATCAGTGGAATCAATTCTGTCACAGACATACACCGATTTGGAGTTGATCATCTGCGACAACGCATCCACAGATCGAACTGAAGAAATTTGTCGTGCATTCGCCGAGCGTGATCCGCGCGTTCGCTATCATCGTAATGAAACCAACATTGGGGGCGCCAATAATCACAATCTCACATTTGAATTGGCGCAGGGCGAATTTTTCCGCTGGGCCGCTCACGATGACATCTGCGGGCCGGAATTAATCGCTAAATGTGTAGATGTGCTTGATAACCATCCTGAAGTTGTGCTTTGTTATACCCAGGTTGTCAACATCGATGAGTATGGCAACAACATGGGCACAACAACACGCAATAATGGCGACTCGCCCAAATCATATGAGCGCTTCGCTGCCATTGCTAGCTCGCAGGATTATTGTGAAGAAACCTATGGCGTGATTCGTGCAGACATCTTCGGCAAAACTGCATTGCAACAAAACTATACCGGATCAGATCGTACATTAATGTGTGAAGTGAGTCTGTATGGTCAATTCTACGAAATACAAGAGCCCCTATTTTTCAAACGCTTTCATCCTGGCAATGTGTATCAGGATTGGCGTTCGAGAATGGCCTGGTTTGATCCCAATATTGGGGGCAAACTTGTATTTCCTTTCTGGATTCAATTTTTTGATTATTTCAAAACCATTCATCGCGTGCCCCTGCCCAAATATGATAAATTTCGCTGCTATCTATTTATGGGCAAGTGGCTTCTGATCAATGGCAAGAAAATGCTAAAGGATATCCTTTACGCGATAAACATGCTCTTACATACACCAAAATGGAGGAAACAAAAATATGCAGATACTAACAACTGGTCATAAGGGCTATATTGGCCCGATTATGGTACCGATGCTGCTTGCCGAAGGGCACACAGTCGTCGGATTGGACAGTGATATTTTCGCTGAATGTGCGTTTGGTGAACCAATGGTGGAAATTCCTGAAATCAAAAAGGATATCCGCGATGTCACCTTGGCTGATCTGGAAGGGTTTGACGCCGTGATTCACCTGGCGGGTTTGTCAAATGACCCCATTGGTAACCTGAATCCGGAACTAACCTACGAAATCAACCACCTGGCGTCTGTACGCCTGGCGGAATTAGCCAAAGAAGCGGGCTGCAGCCGTTTTCTTTTCTCTTCTTCTTGCAGCACGTATGGCGCTGCAGGCGAAGACGCCCTGACGGAAGAAGCTCAATTCAATCCTGTCACTCCGTATGGACACTCTAAGGTTCTGGTGGAACAAGATGTGGCAAAGCTGGCCGATGATGACTTCAGCCCCACGTTCCTGCGCAATGCAACGGCTTATGGGCTGTCCCCTCGGCCGCGTTTCGACCTGGTGGTAAACAACCTGGTCGCTTACGCCCATACGATTGGACTGGTCTATATGAAAAGTGATGGGACGCCGTGGCGCCCGTTGGTACATATTGAGGATATTTGCCGCGCGTTTATCGCCGTCTTGAATGCGCCGTGTGAGGTTGTCCACAATGAGGCGTTTAACGTGGGCCACAATGCAGAAAACTACCGCATTCGAGAACTGGCCGAGATTGTACAGGCGCATGTGCCTGACTGCCGCATTGAATATGCTGAGGGCGCCGGTCCAGACAAGCGTACTTATCGCGTTAATTTCGATAAAATTGCGCGTGTTTTGCCGGAATTTCAACCGCAGTGGACGGTCGAGCTTGGCGTAGAACAGTTATATGCGGCCTATAAGGAAGCCGGTCTGCAGCGTGAGGATTTTGAAGGTCCACGCTACAAGCGCATTGCCCACATCAAACAATTGTTGGCGAACGGCCGTTTAGGCCCGGATTTGCGCTGGCGTGAATTGGAAGCTGTGGAAACTGCCGTTTTCTGATACCACACCTAACCTCAACAAATACACATTGAACTAAGAGAGAAATTGATGCAAACTTTACAAATCGCACCAAAACCCGTAGAAACCCAGGCCTTTGGCGATGCAACTTGCCGCTTTTGCGGCGCTGCCCTGAAGCATACTTTTGTCGATCTCGGCATGTCACCTTTATGCGAAAGCTACCTGGCCGTCGATCAGTTGAATCAGATGGAGCCGTTTTATCCGCTGTACGTCTACGTCTGCGACAAATGTTACCTGGTTCAACTCGAAGAATATGTGACGCCCGATCATATCTTTACCGAATATGCCTACTTCTCCTCCTACGCCGTCTCCTGGTTGGAACATGCCAAAAAATATACGTATGATATGACTGCGCGCTTCGGCCTGAACAAAAAGAGTTTCGTCGTTGAAGTCGCCAGCAACGACGGTTATTTACTGCAATACTTCGTCGAGCAGGACATTCCTGTTCTGGGCATCGAACCGGCGCTAAATGTTGCGAAAACGGCCGTTGCCAAAGGCGTACCAACCTTAACCGAATTCTTTGGCGTCGAGTGCGCTCAAAAACTGGCTGCCGAGGGCAAACAAGCAGATCTAATCGCCGGCAATAATGTTCTGGCGCAAGTACCAGACCTGAACGATTTCGTGGGTGGACTAAAGATTTTGCTCAGGCCCCAAGGTGTCATTACCGTCGAATTCCCCCACCTGATGCGGCTCATGGAAGAAAATCAATTCGACACAATCTACCATGAACATTTCTCCTACTTCAGCTTCATCACCGCAGAAAAAATCTTTGCCGGTCATGGCATGACCCTTTTTGATGTAGAAGAGCTGTCTACCCACGGTGGTTCGCTGCGGATCTACGCTCGCCATGCAGCGGATGAATCCAAACCGGTCAGCGAGCGCGTGATCGAACTGCGTGAACGTGAGATTGCAGCCGGTTTCACCGAAATGGGCTGTTACGCCAATTTCGCCGAACAGGTCAAAGAAACCAAGCGCAAATTGCTGGACTTCCTGATTCAAGCCAGACGTGATGGCCAAACGGTCGTTGGCTACGGCGCCCCCGGCAAGGGCAACACACTGCTCAACTACTGCGGCATCCGCTCTGATTTTCTGGATTTTACAGTTGATCGCAATCCCTACAAACAGGGGAAATTCCTGCCTGGAACTCATATCCCCATTTTCCATCCAGATCGCATCGCGGAAACAGAACCGGACTATGTGTTGATTCTACCCTGGAACTTCAAGGATGAAATCATGCAGCAAATGGCGTTTATTCGCGACTGGGGCGGCCAATTCGTAGTGCCGATTCCTGAAGTTACAATTTATTCCTAAATGCGCTCAATAAAAACAAACCGCCTGGTTCAACAATATGGCGCCCACTTTGCCTTATGCGGCGGGTTGTTGATTATTCTATTCGCAACGCTCACATCATTTAATTTTCAATTCAAACCCCTCACAGCAGCCGACTATTTTGGCGGCTTTTACCTATTCTCAGGATCTTATCTGGATTTACCCCTAAATGTCATTCTTTTTATGCCGTTTGGGTTTGGTCTGTCCGCAGTACTGGATAAAAAAGGATACTCAAAGAGATTTGTATTGGTAACAACGGCAGCGGCGGGATTTGTGTTGACTTTAATTGTCGAGTCGTTGCAATTTTATCTCCCTGTAAGGACTCCTAGCGTATTTGATTTACTAACCAATACGCTAGGAGCCTTAGCAGGGCTGGTTTTTTACCGGCTGTGGCAAAATCGCCCCGTTGTAGTGGAAAAAACCAGAGCAATAATTTCAAATCCGCAAAAGCTTGCAATCGCCTTAACATTCTATTTGCTGTTGTTGTTGGGCATGGCGTTTTTATTGCAGCGTGGGTCACGCCTCATGAACTGGCAGCCCGCCTTTCCATTATTAATTGGAAATGAACACTCTCAAGATCGGCCGTGGGCAGGCTCAGTGACCAAACTGGCAATTATTGACAAAGCGCTTTCTGCAAGTGAAACAAACGTCCTCTTCTCGAACAGCGAGCCTGCGGCGATTTTCGGTGAACAACTCGTTGCATTTTACCCGTTGACGGACGCAGTTTCCCTTCATGATCAAACCGGAAATCTGCCGGACCTGATGTGGAAAAACAATTCCGACGACTTGCCGGTTGATAAAACACCCCAGCTAGATGGTCAACATTGGTTGGAAACGGAATCGTCAATAGCCTACCTTACGGAGAGACTGCAAACGACCTCAGAATTCACTCTTTCTCTAACAGTAGCAACGGCCGATACTAATCAAGAAGGACCCGCGCGCATCATGTCTGTTTCCATTGATCCCTTTCTGCGCAACATGATGATCGGCCAAGATGGAACTGATCTGGTATTGAGAGTGCGCACACCTCTAACTGGTGAAAACGGCGCCGTGCCCGAGTTGATAATCCCGAACGTCTTCGTGGATAAAGCCCCTCGCCATATAATCATCACGTTTGATGGACTAGCCATTCAAACATACATTAATGACGATCGCCAGGTCAATAATATTGAACTTGTGCCCGGACTCATCGTCTTCGTCACGCTTTTTGGCCCTTTTGATGGTCGCTTGGATGCTTTAACCGGCAGGCTTTACTCAACCCTTTTTTATGCCCTGGCCTTTATCCCCCTGGGAATTTTGTTAGCCTTGTTAGCAGCCCGCATCAAACGTAAATCGACTCGTATATGGCTGGTAACAGCCGGAATATGCCTGCCGCCTTTGCTGCTGGAAATCATTCTATCCGCTCGCAACGGCTTTGATATACGATTATTCAACATATTACTTGGCGCTGCGATCACCACAATTATTGTCTGGCTCTTGGCGCCCACCAGGAAAACAACCCAACATCTATTTGGCGCGGCTCGTGTGAGGTCCAGTCAGGTAATTGGCAGAAAGTAATCAAAAATGAAGGTCATGAAAAATCTGCCGATTCCTCGAGGCAACCGTAGATTTCTAATTCGTCTTATTTTCAAGAATTTCCTGCGGTTTACCTAAAAACTGCTGCAACAATTATGAATCAAACGAAAACAATGCAAGCGACTCATACACCGAAAAAGATAGGCCTCATGGGCTTTTTTGGTTATGGAAATTTAGGGGATGCTGCTCTGCAAGAAGCTATGATACAGCATATCAGACAATGTATTCCAAATGCAGAAATTTATGGCTTCTCTCTTGATCCCGAAGATACAGAAGCAAGACATGGCATCAAGAGCTTTCAAATTAGCAGAACTGAAGCAAGTGACTCCGAAAGCAGCAAAATGCTTTCTTATAAACTCGCAAATTGGCTTCAATCTCGTCAAAGCTCGCTGCTGCGCAAGCTTGATCGCTGGGTCATCAGAATTCCAATGGAATTCAAGCTGGTCAGAGAAGCTCTCAAAAACCTTAAAGGATTTGATGCATTACTCATAGCCGGCAGCGGCCCGCTCAATGATTATTGGGGCGGAGGCGGCCCGCTCAGTTTCCCTTATACCCTGTTCAAGTGGGGGGTCGTCGCCAAACTACGTAAAACCAAGTATCTTTTTATCAGCGTTGGAGCCGGCCCAATTGACGCTAAATTGAGCAAGACATTTGTCCGGTACGCTTTGTCACTGGCTGATTACCGCTCGTACCGAGATGAATTCTCGAAGCAGTTAATAACCAGTATTGGCTTTGATAAAGATGACCCTATTTACCCAGACCTGGCCCACAGTCTTCAAGTAAATAATCATGCGCCGCTTAACCTGCATGAAACACAACCAATTGTCGGGATAGGCCCAATGGGCTACTTTAAGGAAGAATGTTGGCCGGAAGCCAACGAATTCTTATACGCAGATTATCTCGACAAAATGGCCGCTTTCATTGATTGGCTGGTGCAGAAAAAGTATTCGATTTTGTTTTTACCTGGGGAAGCTTATTTCGATCAATTGGTAATCAGTGACTTAATAGAAATTCTTGAAGAAAGAGAAATATCCGGTCTTGCAGAAAAAATAATGAGACCATCTATTCAAACTGTAGATGATCTGCTTTCGAATCTTTCAATTACAGATTACGTAGTCGCATCCAGATTCCACAATATTCTGCTGGCCCAGTCAATGGGCAGGCCTGTTCTTGCTCTTTCCTATCAAGAAAAAATTGACGATTTAATGGAAGACACGGGGCAGGGAAATTATTGTTTGCCAATCGGTCAGTTTACAGTCAACGAATTAATGGAAAAATTCAACTTGCTTGAAGCCAACTACACTGCCATTACAAAACAAGTTGCAGACAAATCCACCGCCTACAAATTGGCGCTGGAAGAACAGTACGAAAAAGTATTTCAAATTATTGGATAGTAGATAGGTTGGTTGAAGCGGCACAGTTCCGGAGATTTTATGCATTAAAGCAAGCGCTTTTCCTAACAATTAAATAACAGATGTAACTGTACAGCTAGACCTGTCAGGTTCACCCGAGAAACAATTGTCCTTAAGGGCAAAATCTGACCGATCTCTCGGGCGCCTGAATAGTTACTAACAGATTTCATTAATAGCCTGTAATGGATTTTCAAGAATCTGACTATACCAGCTTTAATTATTTCATTTCCTATGTTAGAAAGGAGAAATCAGGATCAATATGGAATCAAACCATCAAATTGTTAAGGATCACTTTTCATACGCCGCCGAGTTCTACGGCAACCTTTATAATGGACAAACTCCACTAGCGCATCTATTCGCGACTCGCCTAGAGATAGTGCAAGAATTATTAGACTCCAGTATTGACAACACCGAAGATAATTCTGTCTTGGACGTTGGCTGCGGCCCAGGCATGATTGCGGGTTATTTAGGGGAGCATAAATATGAGTATTTCGGATTAGATTTATCTATGGAAATGCTTCTTGATCACAAAAACAGATTTGGACGCCGTCGCTCAAATCACCTTGTTTTGGGAAACATGGAAAAACTGCCTTATGAGGATTCATCCTTTGATGCTGTTTTATGTCTTGGCGCCCTGGAGTATCTTGAAGATGCTACTCTGGCTATACAAGAACAGGCGAGAGTGTTGAAAAAAGATGGGCACATCATAATCTCAATGCAGAACAAATGGAGTCCATATCGCATATGGGATCATTATATTTATCACGGCAGGGTTTTTAATTTGTTAAGAAAATTGGTGGGCAGTAATGATATAGAGGGTCGCTTGGAGAATATCTATTCACAAACAAGTTTATTACATCTCCTCGAAGATTGTCGGCTCCAAGTGCAAAATATTGTGTACTATGATTTTAACATATGGCTGCCGCCACTTGATCGATTTTTCCCTAAACTCTCCGTGTCCACCTCCAGAATAATTGAACCGCTGCATAACAGCCCGTTAAAAACCTTAGGATCAGGCTTTATTCTAGAGGCTGTAAAAGTATATTAATTGATCAAAAGGAATATTAAAGGCATGGCACAAAATGGCCGAAAGTCTCTTTTACATATTTTGAGAGGACTTACCTGCTTGTCAGGTTTTTGCTTGCTGCTGCTTACCCTGAGTTTGAGCAGTTGCACAACTTCTTTGGCAGACGAGATCGCATCTGACCAGTTCCTTCCCTTTCTTCAAAATAGTGAAAACGACGAGCCTGACCAGCTTATCCCATTTCATTACGAGGTTGTTGACGATGATGGCCCGGTGGGTATCTGGCAAAAGTCAGCCGGGGACATTAATGGAGACGGCTTAGTTGATATAATAGCCGGCGGCAATGGCGAGGGCGGGTTGGTTTGGTATGAAAGTCCGGCATGGAATAAACACACCATTGCTGCGGGCGGCGGTCACAGCACCGACGGCGAAGTAGGGGACATCAATCATGACGGGAATGCAGATTATGTGAGCCTTACGACGACAGAAATTCTCTGGTACGAAAATCCTGACTGGACTGTCCATCTTATTGATGATCGTGTCCTGCACGATTTGGAGCTGTCAGATTTTGACGGCGATAATGATTTGGATATTGTGGCAAGAGATCAGGGAGAGTTTGGGCACAGCGGCGATGAATTGCACTTCTATCGCCAGGATTCACCCTTAGAATGGACTCATCGTGCCGTCAGTATCCCCAATGGTGAGGGATTGACAGTCGCAGATATTAATGGTGATGGCGCTGACGATATTGTTGTAAACGGCCGTTGGTATCAAAACTCCGGTGACATCATTGACGGCGACTGGGATGAACACATATACACTTCAAGCTGGACTCACCCAAACGCCTATGTAGCCGTCGGTGACCTAAATAATGACCTACGACCGGACATTGCGCTTTCACCATCGGAATTAGAAGAACAAACCTACAAAATTTCCTGGTTTGAAGCGCCTGAAGACCCTGAAGCCAGTGACTGGACCGAACATATTGTCGAAGATGACGTCGAAACAGTCTACCATTTTGTTGGCATAGCCGACCTGGACAATGATGGTAATGCCGACATTGCCACGGCCGAAATGGCCCAAGGCGGCGATCCCGATGAAGTCAAAGTCTATATCAATGACGGCGGCGGCTTGTCCTGGACAAAACAGGTTTTGGCCGAATCAGGCTCACACAGCATGCGTTTGGCCGACATCGACAATGACAATGATATTGATCTTTTTGGCGCCAACTGGCAGGGCAGCAGCGTTGAACTATGGAACAATCAGACCTGTCAATCACATCTCGGCGCATGGCATCGTCACGTTATCGATGCTGAAAAACCATGGGGAACCGTCTTCATTTCCGGCGCCGATTTAAATGACGATCAACTCCCAGACATCATAACCGGCGGCTGGTGGTATCAAAATCCTGGTTCGCCAGGTGCAGTCTGGACACGACAAACAATTGGCTCTCCTCTGAACAACATGGCCGTTGTCTTCGATGTTGACAATGACGGTGATTTAGATGTCCTGGGAACAGAAGGCCAAGGATCTGACGCCAATAGTTCCTTTGTTTGGGCCCAAAATGATGGTGCGGGAACATTTACTATCTTAGACAATATCGAAACTGCAGAAGGAGACTTCTTGCAAGGTGCAGCGGCAAATAACTTTCACAATCTTACTTCTCAAGAAGTCATGCTGTCCTGGCACGTTGGCGGCATGGGAATTCAAAAGTTATCCCTGCCCGACAACCCGGTCGCAGATGTCTGGACCTGGGAAAAAATATCGGAAACATCGCAAGATGAAGATTTGAGCGCCGGCGACATCGACAACGACGGCGACCTTGATTTGCTGTTAGGGACAAAGTGGCTGCGCAACGATGGATCTGGCTGGACCGAATTCACGCTTTTTAATACCAACGAGAGTCCCGACCGCAATGAATTGTTTGACATGAATGGAGATAACAAACTTGATGCGGTGATCGGTTATGAAGCGATTAGTGAACAGGGTGTACTCGCCTGGTATGCGCAGGGATCTGAATCCACTTCTGAATGGGCCGAACATGTCATCAGTGACACGATAATTGGTCCTATGAGTCTGGACGTGGCCGACATCGATCTGGACGGCGATCCCGATGTTATCGCAGGCGAACATAACTTAACAGATCCCGCCAGTGCAAAACTATTCGTATTCGAAAACCTGGACGGTATGGGCACAAGTTGGGCTTCACACCTGATACATCAAGGGGATGAGCATCACGATGGCGCTCAAGTTATAGATATCGATCTTGATGGCGATCTTGATGTCATATCCATCGGCTGGGGACACAACCAGGTACTTTTATATGAGAACAAAACGGCTGAATGTGCGCCAGGAAATTAAGTAAATCAGCACTGCTAAAGCCAAAAACGACATTTCCCTACTATGGACAACAATTTAACAACAATTGATTTTGAGCATGTTGGCCTTGACATGCACCAATTAATGACTGGTTTGTATCCATTTTGCCGCAGCATCACCGGCGACGGGCTGCGGGACTCATTACAAATGCTGAGTCGCCACATTCCGCTTGCAATCCACGAAGTGCCTACGGGAACTCAGGTGTTTGACTGGCAGGTTCCTGAAGAGTGGAATGTGCGTGACGCCTATGTAAAAAACGCCAGCGGGGAAAGGGTGATCGACTTTCAAGCCTCAAACCTGCATTTGGTAAACTACAGCGTTCCTGTTAACCAGACCATGTCGCTCGCAGCGCTGCGCAAGCATTTGCACACGCTGCCTGATCATCCTGACTGGATACCGTATCATAAAGCTTATTACGCCAGAAGCTGGGGTTTTTGTTTGAGTCACCACGCATTACAACAGCTTGAGGAAGGCGAATATGAGGTCTTTATTGATTCTTCCCTGGAACCCGGGCATTTAACTTATGGCGAGTATTATCTACCGGGTTCAACAGACGACGAAATATTGATTTCTGCCCATTGCTGCCACCCTTCGCTGTGTAATGACAATTTATCAGGTATGGTTCTGGCGACATTTTTGGCTAAACATCTTAAATCGCGATCTTTACGTTACTCGTACCGCTTTCTCTTTATCCCCAGCACTTTTGGTTCAATTACCTGGCTGGCGCTGAACGAGAGCAAGACAGCTCGTATCAAGCATGGTCTTGTTGCGGCGTGCGTTGGCGATCCAGGCCATGCGAATTACAAAAGAAGCCGGTCTGGTCAGGCCGAAATTGATCGAGCCGTCGTCCAGATTTTAAAACATTCCGGCCAACCTTACAACGTTTTCGATTTCTCCCCGTTTGGCTATGATGAGCGCCAATATTGCTCGCCCGGGTTTAATCTTCCTGTGGGCAGCTTGACGAGAACTTCACACGGCCGTTTCCCGGAATACCACACTTCGGCCGACAACTTAGACTTTGTACAGCCGGTTTACCTGGCAGATTCCTTTGCCAAATACATGGCGGTCTTTGACGTACTTGAAAATAACCTGCGCTATCTGAACTGCAGCCCCAAAGGCGAACCACAGTTAGGGAAAAGAGGATTATACGGCGCGTTTGGCGGCGGCTCAGACGCCAAACATTATGAGCTGGCTCTGCTCTGGGTACTCAATCTATCCGATGGTGAACATTCTCTACTCGACATCGCTGAACGCTCAGACCTGCCATTCCAGGCAGTAAAAGACGCTGCCCATGCTTTGGAGAAGGTAAACCTGTTACGGCCGTTTCCTGACGCCGGCGTTCGCTAATCATTATTCAGAAAAATTAATTATTTATTGAGGAGTTTACATGAGCTAACGCACACCAAAAGCGATGAAAATGAGTAGACTACAAGGTAGACACCGCAAGGTCGCATGATTGTATGGCATTGCGAATCCGACGAGGAGTTGGACCTACGAACCTCAAGAGCAGCAATAGATGTCGCCTCCAAGTGGAGAGCACGCAGGAGAGATTCCTAAAACAGCGAGGTTCACGGTGTCAAAAAGATTGTGTAGGAGGCTCAAGATGGAAGTTGTTTATGAACGGTGTGCCGGTTTAGATGTCCACAAGAAAAGCGTCACCGTTTGTCGGATTACACCGACAACGGAACGTGGTTGGCAAAAGGAAAAGCGACGCTTCGGAACCATGACCGATGAGTTGTTGCAGTTAGCCGATTGGCTACGTGCTGGTCAAGTAAAGGCTGTCGCCATGGAAAGCACGGGGGTGTATTGGAAACCCGTGTTCAACATACTGGAAAGCGAGTTTGACGTGATTTTAGTCAATGCCCGACATATCAAATATGTCCCAGGACGCAAGAGCGATATCAGTGACGCCCAGTGGATTGGTGAATTATTGCAACATGGTTTGCTCAAGGCCAGCTACATACCAGAGCAGCCACAGAGAGACTTGCGAGACCTGATACGGTATCGAACATCACTGATTCAGGAACGGACACGGGAGATCAATCGGGTGCAAAAGGTGTTGGAAGACGCGAACGTGAAATTGGCCTCTGTAGCCAGCAATGTGATGGGCGTATCTGGACGGAAGATGTTAGCCGCCATCATCGCGGGAAAAGATGACCCGCAGGCATTGGCCGATATGTCCAAAGGACGACTGCGAGCGAAGATTCCCGAGTTGGAACGTGCTTTGCAAGGTCGTGTCAGAGACAGCCATCGCATGTTGCTGCACCTGCATTTAGAACATATTGATGATTTGAGCAGCAAGATAGACCGGCTCAATAAGGAAATAGACCAGCAGATGTGCCCTTTTGATGAAGAGGAACAACTGCGACGTCTCGATGATATTCCAGGTGTTGGACAAGATGTGGCTCAGGTTATTCTCGCAGAACTGGGTAATGATATGAGTCGCTTTCCCTCGTCCGCTCATGCTGCCTCTTGGGCCGGCTTGGCTCCGGGGAAGAACGAGAGTGCTGGCAAAAATCGCTCTGGCAAGATTACGCCTGGTAACAAGCATCTCAAATCGGCGCTGGTTCAGGCTGCTCATGCGGTTAGCCGAACTAAAGATACTATTTATCGGCTCAATTTCGCCGCTTAGCTGCCCGGCGTGGCAAAAAGCGTGCCGCTATTGCCGTAGCCCATTCCATTTTAGTGATTGCCTACCACATGTTGCGTGATGGCACTGAATATCAGGACTTGGGTGGCGATTACTTTGAAAAGCGAAACAAGGATCAATTGCAGCGGCATCTGGTCAAACGATTAGAAGGACTTGGTCTTCAAGTATCGCTGCAATCGGCGGTGGCTGTTACTTAAACAGCAAACACCATTTTTATACAATTTCCCCTCTTGGGGAATTTATTTTCAGGAGAGATAATCATGAAAGTTGTACTGTTTTGCGGTGGATTAGGAACACGTCTGCATGAATATTCCACCACCATCCCCAAACCCATGGTAGAAATCGGCTACAGGCCAATCTTGTGGCATCTGATGCGTTATTATGCCCACTTTGGACATAACGAGTTCATATTATGT
The DNA here is from genome assembly GCA_963701435.1 of uncultured Chloroflexia bacterium. Classification (GTDB taxonomy): domain Bacteria; phylum Chloroflexota; class Anaerolineae; order Promineifilales; family Promineifilaceae; genus JAACFF01. The sequence continues at coordinate 221,313 of CAVPAL010000023.1, forward strand.
CTCGGCTATCGTGGGGACGTTATCAAACATTACTTCCTTAATTACAACGAATGCCTTTCCAATGACTTTATACTTTCCAACAACGGCAAAGATATCCACCTCTATAACAATGATATTGCGGATTGGAAGATTACTTTTGTCGATACCGGACAAGATGCGAACATTGGCCAACGACTCAAGGCTGGCCAAAAATATCTCGGGGACGATGATGTGTTCATGGCCAACTACAGCGATGGCCTGTCAGACGTAAACCTTCATGCTTATCTCGACTTTTTCAACGAACAGCAAAAGATTGCCAGTTTTCTTGGCGTTCAACCCTCGCAATCGTTCCATGTCGTTAACATGGCAGACGAGAGCCTGGTAAGCAATATCCAACCTGCAAGCCATTCAGATCTATTGATCAATGGCGGGTTCTTCATTTTTAGAAAAGAAATCTTCGACTATATGCAGCAGGATGAAGAACTGGTAATGCAACCTTTCCAACGTCTCATTCGCGCAAACCAGCTAATCGCCTATAGGAATCAAGGCTTTTGGGCCTGTATGGACACTTTTAAAGAAAAAAGCATGTTTGATAATATGTTTATGCAGGGAAACACGCCTTGGGCGGTTTGGAAACATGACAAACTGAACGGGTTGAAATCACCTCAATTATATAAGCTAAACGGACACGGCATGCGCCTAAATCATGAGTAGGTAAACTCCAGAAATCTCTTCAATACCCTATGCTTAAATTAAAATTTGAACATAAACAGGCTGGTCATTATAAAATATTGTGTCTCGGTGCGCACAGTGACGACATTGAGATTGGTTGTGGCGGGACGATTCTCAAACTAATCGAGCAACATCCCCAGGCGTCAATCAAGTGGATCGTTTTTAGCGCAAGTAGCGACCGGGCTGAAGAAGCTAAAAACAGCGCCTCAGAATTCCTTCAAGCAGCGTCAGAGGCAAATATCGAAATCAAAAATTTCAAAGATGGCTTTTTCCCCTACATGGGCGCAGAAGTTAAAGCATTCTTTGAAGAACTAAAACAAGATTATTCTCCGGACATAATTTTCACCCACTATCGCCATGATCTCCATCAAGATCACCGTACTATTTGTGATCTAACCTGGAATACTTTCCGCGACCACTTCATTCTGGAGTATGAAATTCCTAAATATGACGGTGATATAGGAATCCCAAATTATTTTGTCCATTTAGATGCTGCTATTTGTCGTAAAAAGCTAGATTACCTGTTGAAGTACTTTGGCACACAGGCAAATAAACATTGGTTCAACGAAGAAACTTTCCGCTCTATCCTGCGTCTGCGCGGCATTGAGTCACGTGCGCCGGAAAATTATGCAGAAGCGTTTTATTGCCGCAAAATGGTGCTTACTGCCTAAAAACTTATATTTACAGCAACTGAAAATATTTTAGTGCGGACTTTGTAATTATTATGAACAATACCGGAAAAACCATTGTAAAAAATGCCAGTTTTTTGATGTTTTCGCAGATGATAACCTGGGGAATGGCGCTGCTCCTGACAGCCTTCCTGCCCAGGTATCTAGGCGCCGTAGGAATGGGCAAGCTGCAGTTAGCTCTTTCCCTATGGGCTATTATGGGTGTCATTGTATCGTTTGGCATGGATACGTTTCTCACCAAGAAAATTGCCCGCAACCCTGAAAACGTCGGAAACCTCTTCAGCAGCAGCATTGTTTTACGAACTTTATTATTTGGCCTTAGCTTGATTGGAATGGCTGTCTATACGCAGATCGCCGGGTATCCCGCTGATACGACGATGGTCATCTTTGTTATTGGCATAGCCAGTCTCATTGGCCAGTATTCAAGCACATGCCAGTCAGCTCTGAATGGTCTAGAGCGCATGGAGTACGTTTCAATCAGTGACATCGTTTCAAAAGGCGTCACCACGTTAATCAGTATTGGTTTGCTGCTGATGGGTTACCACGTTATGGCGATTGCATTCGTTTATATTCTTGGTAATATGCTTAGTTTTTCGATCCAGTTCTTAGCGCTGCGCCGCAAGCAAAAGCTGCATTTGCACAGATTCAATTGGCAATCCGGCATAGAAATTTTGAAACACAGCTTTCCATTCCTGCTCATGGGCGGCTTCCTGGTTTTTTATGCCCAGGTAGACGTCGTCATCATCTCATTATTGGTTTCAGAGGAACAGTTGGGGTGGTATGGCGCCGCAGACAGGTTGTTTGCGACGCTGTTGTTCATTCCCACAGTATACATGATGGCAGTCTTCCCGGCTTTGTCGCGTATGCACGTCGAGGCGTCTCAGTCAATCAAAAATCTTTCAAGCTTGAGTTTCGATCTACTCCTGCTGATGGCGGTGCCGATTGGATTAGGTCTTATGGTAATCGCTAATCAGCTCGTTCTTGTGGTTTTTGGCGCTGATTTCGCAAATAGCGGGCCAATTTTAGCAATATTTGGCGTTGTTTTGATCATGACCTATCTAAATATTCTAATAGGTTCATTTCTGATTGCAACGGATAGACAGAATCCCTGGACGCGGGTTATTATCATTGCTACACTCATAAGCATCCCCCTGGATTTAATTCTTATCCCGTGGTGTGAGCGCATTTTTAGCAATGGCGCCATAGGGGGCGCGCTGGCTTTTGTTGTGACCGAAGCATTTATGCTGATTGCCGGTATTCGACTACTGCCAAAGGGGACACTGACCCAAGTCAACCTGAGCTATGCGCTACGCACGCTGCTGGCGGGAGCCATCATGGTGGTTTCAATTTGGTGGATACGAGATATGTTTTTGCCGATACCAATACTTGTGGGAACGGCCGTATACCTCATATGCATCATCAGTATGAAGCTTATTACGCCTGAAGTATGGAAACTGGTCAAGAATATGGTCACAACTATTGAACAACGCCTGGGCATCAATCGCGCGCAGCCGGCTGCAGGAAACACAACAAAATAATGCTTTTTACATCAAATACATCTCTAATTTCACGCCAAAAATCAATTAGGTAAACCGCAGAACATTCTTGAAAACAAGACGATTTAGACATCTGCGGTTTACCTGAGACAGGTTAAAATTAATGCAACTCAAAAAATTAGCGACATTTCTAATCATAATTGTGGTTGGAATCTTGATTTTATTCACGCTGCAACAAATACTTCCGGGTCTATCATTCACCAACGCACAAGAAGATTCCAGCTCACCAGCCTTCATACCATTCATCAGCACCCAAGAAGATATCGATCCGACACCGACGCTCACACCCATACCCAATAATCCCACACCCACACCGGGTGATCCGACTCCCACATCCGTGCCAGATAATCCGACGCCTACACCCACACCTACATCAGTGCCGGCCAACACGTTCCTGGAAACATTCGACGGTGATCCATCACAACCAGAGCCGTGGCAATCAGCCAATTTTGACGCCACAGTTCATATGCGCGATCCGTGGAACTTGTATGAAATTGATCCCATGCAAGCGGCCCATGGCCCAAATTGTGAACCACCGCCGGATACACATCCAGTCAGCGCCTATAAAGACACGGTTTACAATTGTAAAAATCACGTAATGACAGCCATAAACTCAGAAGGCTATGGATTAATCTATTTAACGCCCAATCAATTGGCTGATTTTTCAAATGGTGAAGCAAAAATATCTTTTGACGTATCGACACTGCGAACCTCAGGGCGCGACTGGATTGATATTTGGGTAACGCCCTTTGATGATAATTTGCAACTGCCGCTCCAGGATTGGCTGCCCGACCTCAGTGGTGAACCCCGCAATGCAGTCCATATTGCGATGGATTTTGAAGTTTCAATATTTAAAGGTGAAATACATCGTAATTTTGTGACGGAAGAAGTGCCCGGTACCGAAGAATCTTCAATGGGCTACGAATCCTTTTTGGTACCTGACGCCAAGCGGCGCGACACATTCGTATTGTATATCTCCAATACACATATTAAATTTGGCATGCCTGACTATGACCATTGGTGGATCGATACCGATATTGCTCCCTTGGGTTGGGATCAAGGCGTCGTGCAAATAGGTCATCACTCCTACAATCCCAAAAAAGAGTGCGCCAGTTGTGAGCCAAACACATGGCATTGGGACAATATCCTTATCCAACCGGCCATACCCTTTACGATGCTTAAGGCAGATCGCCGCTATGTGGATGCTGACGCCAGCATCAAACATGTTAACCTGACCGCGGCCACGCCTGAGGATGCTTACCTGCGATTTTCCGGTATTGGCTTTAATCTAGAAGTGAGTTTCGACAACGGTAATACATGGCAGGCTGCCCAACTCCAAACTCATAAGTACGAGCCATTGGCGGATGAGCATTTCAAGTCATATTGGATGCCAATTCCAGAAGGGGTAGAACAAGTATATTTCCGCGGTGAGAATTGGTGGGGCGGCATCTGGCACATGCGCGATATCACAGTTTGGTCACGTAGCGCGCCATAAGATTTTGTATATCTAACAAGGATTAATGTATCTGAAATCGAGGAGAAACTATGTTACGCTTAGTAGTTTTACGCTTACTGGAAAGTTATTTTCGCCATCGCTGGCTGTATCTACTGCCCATAGTGAGTATGATCGGTCTGGCGGCCTACTTTGTAATGAATTCCGAGCAAAAATACTTTGCTACTGGTGTTTTATACGTCCAAAATGAATCTTATCTTTCATCGCTAACCAATGTACGCGACAGTGATGCAGCCTGGTTCCTCTCAGCCGCCGAAGTTACAAGCAGTGAATTAAATGAACTGCTTCAAACTGATGCATTTGTACGCGCCATTATTCAAGAGACTGATTTGGAAAAGGAGATGATTGGAGGAGAATCAGTCGTCGATGATCTAATTGAGCAAACGCGCACCAGCGTATGGGCATTCCCATCTGGAGATAATCAATTGGTTGTTGGCTCACAGCATGAGGATCCACAAATTGCATATCATCTTGTGAATGCCGTCATTGAAATATACTTACGCTGGCAAATTAATGCAGAACAGTCCGAAAGCGAAACCGCAAACAGCTTCTTTGGCGATGTCATCGAATTGTATGAATCTGAACTGGCTGCGGCTCGTGATGAAATGCGCCAATATTTAGAAGCGCACCCATTGCCAATTCGAAATGATAGACCGGAAACTGAACAACTGGAAATTTCTCGACTTCAAAACGCAATCGATCTTTCTGCTACCCGTTTAGCCACAGCTCTGGACAAGGAAGAGAATACGCGCCTGGCAATGGCGCAAATTGAAAGCGACACCCGCCAGAACTATTTTCTAATTGATGCACCCAGCGTACCTGTAGAACCCAAAGGATCGATCAAAGATATCGCGATACAGGTAGCCATATTTGTGGGTGTAGGCATTGCGCTGTCATTGGCAGCAGTAATCGGGGCTGCGATCATCGATAGAAGTTTTCGTTTCCCCATCGACGTAACCAACAGGCTTGATCTGGTCGTGCTGTCTACAATCCCAGATATTACCCCCCACTATAAATGGTATCAGTTCCGGAGGAAACGTGCAGCCAGGGAAAAAGAAGCCCCGCAGCATGAGCCGGCAGAACCAGAAATGATACCTGCGGCAACGGCCGTTGCAACCAATGGTGAATCTGCCAAACCTGTCGGCCAACCTACCGGCATGTGAGACCAAACATGAAATTCCGCACAAAAAAACCAAAAGACCCCGGTCCGGCGCCGCTCGTTTTACCCATGGGAGACGGGACGCCTGTCCACAACTTTCCGGGCGAAGTTGTTGATAATCTTCGCTACATGGTGACACGAATCACCCGTAATAACAAACTCCCGGCGCGGTTAGCAATCGTCGCGGCGCTGCGTCAGGAAGGTGTAACCTATCTGGCCCAGGCATTGGCGACAACACTCGCCCATGATATGTCAGTGCGGGTTTGCGTTGTAGATTTGAACTGGTGGTGGCCATCAACCTCAATGCTGGCCGCGCAAGACAACCCCGGATTAGCAGGCGTAATTACGGAAGAGGCAACGCTCGAAGATGTCGTCGCCCCTACGGGTTGGTCTAATTTGGCCTATGTGCCTGCCGGCGCCATGCCGATTGAACACCGTCCGGTCATGGCGCGCAGCCAGGCGCTGAACCAGATCCTCACCAGCTTAAGCAAACAGTATGACCATCTCATTCTTGATATTCCGGCCATTCGCGCGACGAATGACGCCATTCCCCTGGCCTCTCTTGCCGACGGCTGTTGCTTAATCATTCGTCAGGGAGTAACAACAATAGAAGATGTGCGCCAGGCGCTCGATGAAATTGACCACATACCTATGCTGGGCGTCGTCATGAATCAAGTCAGGCTGGCGACCCCCGCCCCAATCTTAAAGCTAATACCCGCGCAATAAATAATTATGCAAGTATTTATCAGTTTTATCGTTTTCGGTTTTGTAGGCGGGCTGTTGGCATGGAAATTTTCATCTCGCCGCCGATCTCTGATCCTGCTTTGGGTTTGCTTAGTGGTTACAATCGCCTACTACTCCTTAGGTCAACTTTAAGAAATACCATGTCTCTTTTCATCGATCGCAACTCAAACCAGTATACTGCGCAAGCGCGCCAACTCTGGTCCTCACTTTCCTGGTTCCTTTGGTTCTGCATAATCATGGGGGTGGGTGGGATTTTTGGACTGCTGCTGCTGCGTAGCGGGCCGAATATGTCTTTAGTTTTTTGGCTCCTTTATCTGAGTGGTGTGGTCGCTATTTTCTATCAACCACGTTATGGGGTTTATCTTCTGGTTTTTCTTACGCTCCTTGGAGATGGTTTTCTCACACCCTGGTACCCATTTACCAAAAACTTTTCAAGCCCTGAGTCACTGCTCTATTTAAATGATGCGCTTATTATCAATCCGCTGGAATCATTTATTGCTTTAACATTTGTCTCCTGGTTGGGACGCGGCATGATGCAGCGCAAAATTCGAATTTATGTCAGCGAGATAATGCCGCCAACATTTGTTTTCCTGGCTTTCATCCTATTTGGTCTTGTTTATGGCGTCGGTACGGGCGGCAATGTCAATATTGCTCTTTGGGAATCGAGACCCATTTTTTACCTGGTTGCCATGATAATACTCACAAGCAATCTGATCGAAAACCGCGCGCAGGTCAGCAACATCATGTGGGCAGCAATGCTTGGTATTTTTGTAGAAACCCTTTTCGGAAACTATTTTTTTCTTGTGAAGTTGCGGGCAAGTTTAGGCAACTTTGCTGCAATCACAGACCACGCAGCTGCAATCCATATGAATACGCTTTTTGTGTTTGCGCTGAGCGCCTGGCTTTATAAAGCTTCACCGGCAAAACGCTCTATATTACCAGCTATGATACCTTTTGTGCTGCTGACTTATCTGGCAACACAGCGGCGGGCGGCTTTTTTGACGCTCGGCATCGCTCTGGCTCTAATGGCCATCATGTTATATCGTGAAAATCGGCGCGCTTTCTATTTGATTGTGCCGCCGGTTGCGGTAATTGGACTCTTCTATGTACTTGCTTTCTGGAATGTAAGCGGCCCGTTGGGATTGCCGGCACAGGCGGTCAAATCGGTGATTGCCCAAGATCAGGCCGATGCGGCAGATCTTTCCTCTAACCTCTACCGCGAGATCGAGAATGTTAATACCCATTTTACAATCCATCAACGGCCGTTTACAGGCGTCGGTTTTGGTCAAAAATTCTTCGTGATTGTGTCTCTGCCGGATATTAGTTTTTTCAGGTGGTGGCAATATCTACCCCACAACTCTATCATCTGGATCTGGCTTAAGTCTGGCGTTGGGGGCTTTATTGCGATGCTCTTTTTCGTCGGCACAGCACTCATGATAGGCGCACGCGCTTTATGGCGTATGCCGGGAGGTGATATGAGCGCCATTGCAATCACCGCCGTATTGTATATTGTTATGCATTTTATTTATGCCTATGCGGATATTTCCTGGGACATCCAAAGCATGGTATATATTGGGATGGCAGTCGGTCTCCTGAGCGCTTTAGAGCACATTGTCGGTCAGCCTGTACCCCAAAAACAGCAGCGCTGGCCATGGCAGCCGCCCCTTAAACCCGCGCCCTCAATACGGCCGTTTCCCGACGCGCATCAAACTAACTAAGGAATCATCCACAAAACATGATTGGAAAATTGATTGATGTCATAGATGTCATAAAAGAAGAGCTATATGGGCTGCATATGCGCTGGATATTAGCCCGCATTTTACTTTTTCCCCTTCCCGCCTACGTAGGCAGCCGCATAAGAGTAAAAACACTAACCCTGCTCGGTTTCCGCATTGGCGTCGGATCATCCATGTGGGGACTTCCGCAGTTGATTGGCAGCGGCAAACTACATCAGAAACTTTCAGTAGGACGTCACAGCCTCTTTAACGTCGATTGTTTTTTCGACCTGGCTGGGCCTATCACCATTGGCAATCAGGTTGTTCTCGGTCCGCAGGTCATGTTGATTACCGGCGCGCATGAAATTGGCGATCCAGCTTGCCGGCTGGGCATCCTCACGCCGCAGCCCATTTTCATTGAAGACGGCGCCTGGCTTGGAGCGCGCTGCACAATTCTGCCGGGCGTCACAATTGGAGCCGGCGCAGTCGTTGCATCTGGCGCAGTCGTTACCAGGGATGTGGCCCCCAACACACTGGTTGGCGGCGTTCCCGCCAGAATGATGCGTTACCTGGACGACCACTACACGCCAGCCGAATTTGAGCACGCAATGAAGGCGCCCACGGCCTGATGATTCAATTATTGAGGGTGAACGATGCAAGAATTCTATAAAAATCGTAACGTTCTAATTACAGGGGGATTGGGTTTTATTGGTTCTAATATCGCACGCCGATTGGTCGCTTTAGAAGCCAACGTCACGCTTGTAGACAGCCTCATTCCAGAATACGGCGGCAATCTTTACAACATTCAAGATATCAAGGATAAGGTCGAAGTCAATATTTCTGACGTCCGGGATGTATATAGCATGCGCTATTTGGTCAAAGACCAAGATTTTCTATTTAACCTTGCCGGGCAAACCAGCCATATGGACTCAATGACCGATCCCTACACAGATCTCGAAATTAACTGCCGGGCGCAGCTTTCTATTTTGGAAACCTGCCGTCATCATAACCCTGAAATTCAGATTGTATTTGCCAGCACGCGTCAACTCTATGGCAAGCCGGATTATCTGCCAGTGGATGAAAACCACCTGCTGCGGCCTGTCGATGTCAATGGCGTCAACAAAATGGCGGGCGAACATTACCACATTTTGTACCACAACGTATATGGAATTCGGACATGCGCTTTGCGTCTTACAAATACATATGGCCCGGGTATGCGCATCAAAGATGCGCGCCAGACATTTTTGGGAATCTGGATCCGACGCCTGGTTGAACAACAGCCATTTGAGGTTTGGGGCGGTGAACAACTAAGAGATTTTACCTATGTGGATGACGCCGTTGATGCGTTTTTACTGGCGGCGGCCAATGATTCTGCAAACGGAAAGGTTTTCAACCTGGGTGATACAGAAACAATCAGCCTGCGCACTTTGGCTGACCTACTAATCGAAGTGAACGGAGCCGGTGAGTACATTGTGCGCGAATTCCCGGCAGCGCGAAAACGTATTGATATTGGCGACTATTATTCCAACAACGATTTTATTTGCGCCACGTTAAATTGGGCGCCCAAAACCTCGCTGCGCGACGGGCTGTCTCATTCCGTCGCTTATTATCACGACCACATTGCAGCATATCTCTAAAATCCCATACGCCGCCATGCGTGAAGGATGAAAAAAGTGTCCAACGAAGAAAAAATATTATCCGCAAACCCACACGCTAATTATCTTGCTCATAAGGCTGAAATTGATACGGCCGTTCTACAAGTTCTCGCAAGCGGCTGGTATATCCTGGGTGAAGAAGTAACTGCCTTCGAACAGGAATTTGCAGCCTGGATTGGCGCACAGCACGCTATCGGGGTCGCCAATGGCACAGACGCCCTGGAACTGGCGCTGCGCGCCTGCGATATTGGCCCCGGCGACGCTGTCCTGACGGTCTCGAATACGGCCGTTGCAACCGTAGCAGCAATTGAGCGCTGTGGCGCAATTCCCTTGTTCGTCGACATTGAGCCGCAATATTACACAATGGATCCTGACTGCCTTGAAGAGACGCTTGCGCTGCTGGTCAAAGAGCGTCCGGCAGGCGTCCAGGCAGTTAAAGCCATCATTCCCGTGCACCTTTACGGACATCCGGCCGACATGCCGCGCATATGTGAAATCGCTGCGCGCCATCATTTGTTTATTATTGAGGATTGCGCCCAAGCTCACGGTGCTGCAATAAACGGCGGTAACATCGGAACATGGGGAGACATGGCCGCTTTCAGCCTGTATCCAACCAAAAATCTAGGCGCGCTCGGCGATGGCGGCGTAATCGTTACCAACGACGCCAGGCTCGACCACAACGTGCGTTTGCTGCGCCAATATGGGTGGGAACAACGTTACATCAGTCTAATTCCCGGCGTTAATTCACGTCTCGATCCGGTGCAGGCCGCCATTTTGCGCGTTAAGCTGCGCTACCTGGACAGCGACAACAAGCGGCGGCGGGACCATGCGCAAACATACCAGGAGCAGCTTTCAGATATGCCCCTGGTACTGCCTGCTACACAGAAAACGGCCGTACATGCATATCATCAATACGTTGTGCGCTCACAACAACGTGAAAAATTACAAGCGCATTTACAAACCCACGGCATCGGCACGCAAATCCTGTACCCCACACCCATTCATCTACAACCTGCGTATCTGGATCGTTTACCCTTAATTTTGCCATTACCTGTAACGGAAGCGCTGGCTGCAGAGATTTTTACCCTGCCCGTTTATCCAGAATTGGAAGCCCGCCAGATCGCATATGTCGCCCATTCTATTCGTTCTTTCTTTGAGTAGTATCGTAGCGGTAAATGCAGATTTTTCCCCTGTATCGGCTTCACATAATTAGCATTTAAAAAAGTCTGGGTGAAATTGGGTAAACCGCAGAAAATTCTTGAAAATAAGAGGTGTTTAAAATCTGCGGTTTCCTTGAGGAATCGGCAACGTCTACAGCGATTCTAATTTTGAAATATTGTCGCCGATTACCTAACGCAATTTTATACGAATTAGGAATATCTATTTGAAAACATCATGAAAATATCAATCATCATTCCAGCTTATCGAGACAATTCAATCGCGCTAACAGTAGAGTCGATCTTGCATCAAACTCACACAGCATGGGAATTGATTGCAGTTGGCCAGGAACCGGAGTCGAGTAATCGATCCAGCCGCGTCAAGTCAATCATCAACAACGCAGCAGCAGTTGACGATCGGGTGCGCTACGTTCATCTATCCGAATTTGGGGCCACACGCGCGCTAAATGCCGGCATACGCCACGCCGACGGAGAAATCATCGCCATCATTGATGATGACTGCGAAGCGCGTACAGATTGGTTGGCCACAATTGCGCAATATTTCACAGAAAAGCCCGAAATTGGCCTGGTAGGCGGCTCACTGATTAAACCATCACAAAAAGAACAACGCTTTGGCGTTTGCCCATCTCTGGAAGTACAAGAAATCGTTTACGATCCAGTTGCATGTGACGGCAACGCCCCGGAAGGATGGGATTGGTATAGTTGCAACGTCGCGCTCCGGCGTGAAGTGGTAGAGCAAGTCGGTCCATTTGATGAATATTTGGGGCCGGGCGCCGATTTCCCGGCTGCCGATGACATGGATTATAAACTTCGCCTGGAAGCATTGGGAATCAAAATGGCTTCAACCCCCAATCTGGTTGTCTACCACACACATGGATATCGTTATGGTCTACAAGCCATTATTGACCATCAGCGTAATTATGCCTATGGCAATGGCGGCTTCGCCGGCAAGCTGACGCTGCTGGGCGACCCGCGCGGACCGGCCTGGGTAGAAAAGGAAAAGCATGATCGCATCCTACGTTGGCTACGGCCGTTTCGCCCTCACCAAATTCTACGCGGCATACTTGGCCGGCAAATCTTCATGCAAGGATACAACCACTGCCTTGCAAATTTTGACGTGGACCAACACAATTTGCTTCCTAAATATGCGTCGGAACCGATTACACTAGAAACTCATGATAATCGGGCATATTCATAATTTTCTAGCCTATCTTCGGGCGCGTTGGTACTTTCGTTCCATAACCCATTTGGGCGCCAGAGTTCGCGTTTGGGGCAAAGCATCTGTTAAAGGTGGAGGCGGCGCACTGCACATTGGCGAGCGCGTACGCATGCAGGCCGATATCGTCCCGGTGGAGTTTGGTATTGGGCAAAATGGATCACTGTACATTGGAGATAGGACATTCATCAACTATGGCGCCTCCATCTCGGCCAATGAATCCGTCTACATTGGCCCGAATTGCACAATCGGTACCTACGTCATCATAATGGACAATGATTTTCATCGGCTGGAACCGGAACGACGTCAGGAAATACCTGAGTCAGCGCCAATTATTCTGGAAGAAAATGTGTGGCTGGGCGCGCGCGTCATCGTCCTCGGCGGCGTCACCATCGGCGCCGGCAGCGTGATAGGCGCCGGCAGCGTCGTCACGCGTGACATCCCATCTCGTTCGCTCGCCGTCGGCGTGCCTGCAAAAGTAATCAGAAAACTGTAAAGGATTGGCTAGTTAAACCGCACAGGGTTTATTACAAACCCATTTGAGAAGCGGCCGGCCTCCAACACGCCAACCGCAAACACAAAACAATTAAAAATCATGGATATCAGCATCGTAATACCCACTTACAACCGCATTTATTCACTTAAACGTGTACTGAGCGCTTTAGAAAACCAGTCAATTCCATTTTCCAACTTTGAAGTCATCGTTGTTTCCGATGGGGCGACCGATGGCACAAACAAATATCTGCAATCTCACGAAGCCCCCTTTAACTTCAGACCGGTTCTGCAAACAAACGGCGGGGCGGCAACCGCACGCAATGCAGGCATCAAGGCGGCCAAAGGTGATTTCATCTTATTTTTGGATGATGACGTCGTTCCCACTGCCGAGCTTTTGGCCCGGCATTTGCAAACGCATGCTCAATACGCAGAATCTGATTCCATCGTAGTGCTGGGACCCATGCTCACCCCGCCAGATTTTACAATGTCTCCCTGGGTACAATGGGAACAGTCGATGCTGGTCAAACAGTATGAGGCGATGGAAAACGGCGATTGGGAACCAACTGCGCGCCAGTTTTTTACCGGGAACACGTCACTGGCGCGCCGGCATCTGCTGGCCCAGGACGGCTTTGACACTCAATTCAAGCGCGCTGAAGACCTGGAACTCGCCTACCGCCTGGCTGACGCCGGTCTAAAGTTCATCTTTAACGGGCAGGCAGTTGGCTACCATTATGCCGAGCGAAGCTTTGAATCCTGGCTGGACATTCCATATGCCTACGGAGCAAATGACGTCATTTTTGCGACACAAAAAGAGCAGACGTGGCTGCTGCCAATAATCTGGTACGAGTTCCATAAAAGAAACGCCTTTATCCGAGTATTGGTACGCTTGTGCCTGGAACGGCCGTTCCTCAGCAAAATTACCACCACAATCCTGGAGAAAATAGCCCTCGTTGGGCACAAAATTCGCATACCTCGCGCAACCAACATGGCATACAGCGGCATCTTTAATCTGCGCTATTACCAGGGTGTTACCGATCAACTCGGCGGACGTAAAGCCTTTTTTGCCGGATTAAACCAAACTCATAGACCCATACCACCGGGCCAATATGGTAACGTAGAAACGCCGCAGTCCCAGACCTCAGTCGTGGATGGAAACAGGCTCTAATGCTTAACCTTTTTCGACAAGACGTACAGCGCTGGGTCATACCACAACAAGTCGCCGATCCAACTGAGGTGACGTTCTCCAAAACGTTACGCCTCTTATTTCAACATATGCCGCTGCGGGCGATGCTCTGGTTCCGGTTTGGCTCCTGGTGTAAATTAAAGGGCATTCCATTCATTCCCGGTTTCGTGCAGCGTTTTTTATACCGATTCTTTGGCCTCGAAATATCAGTGGGCGCAAAAATTGGCGGTGGACTATATATTGCCCATCCCAGCGGCACAGTAATTGCCGTGCAAGAGATGGGCGACAATTGCAGCATTATCGCCAGTGTAACGCTCGGAATGCGCAACGAGTGGGCCTTTCCCCAAATCGGAAACAACGTGTTTATTGGCGCTGGAGCGCGCATATTAGGCGGTATCCATATTGGAGACAAAGCTGTTATTGGCGCGAATGCAGTCGTAATCCACGATGTGCCGGCAAATTCGACCGTTGTAGGCATTCCGGCTAAAATTGTGAAGCGCAGACCCGAAAGCGCCACGGAAACCCTTTTTTCAAGTGATAACTCATGAGAATTCGATTCCCCATTGTATCTTGGTGTATCATGCTTTTTCTGCTTATTGGCTGTACAGCGGAATCGTCAGAACCTGAGCAAATAAACGATCCCCTACCCACACCAACCACATTCTCTTTTTTTGAACCGGAAGATGCACAAAGCGATACCGTTGGTCTAACACAAAATACAGCGGCCGTTCCAACAGTCGCCAGCTTATTCGGCCCACAAGAATCACCTACCCCCAGGCCCTTACCCACCTCATTTCCAACCTTGCCGCCATTCCGACCGGCCATCACACGTTCGCAGGGCATCACGGCGACCATTTTTACCGATGACTTAAATGCAGATTGGGAAATCGTACCCTATCCTGGCGCAGTGATTGACACATCGAGTCAACTGCGCACATATGAGGGTGAAAAGTCCATTGCCTTCACACCGGAGGCTGACTTCACACAACTCTTCTTCGCATTGAAACTCGATGCAGAAACCGCCTATCGAGCCGAGGACGTTTTGGGCGTCAGTTTTTGGTTAAACGGCGGCGACGATTTTATCCCGCTCGATCAAATGGCTCTTGCGGTGATAGGCAGCAATGCTTACTCTTATTGGAATGAGGATGACAATTCTGTCGATCTGCCGCTGGGTGAAACATTTTCCGAAACACGCCTTTACTTTTTAGACCTGAACCGTTCCATTCCACCCAATACATGGGTAGAGGTCTATTTACCGCTCGACACCCTGATTTATGACCCCGAATACAGATATGTCGTTGGCTTCTATCTGAAAAATGATGAGGGATTCAGAAATACGGTGTATGTCGATAATGTAAGTTTACTTTTAGTGGAAGGAACGGAGGAACAAGCGCTGGCCTCAGAAGAAAGTTCCCCGGTAATTGCAACGGCAACCGTAGAGCCTACGCCTACTTCCGAAGACGAACCAATTGAGGCCCCAACTGAAACAGAAACGCCAACCGTAACGGCCACGCCTGAAAGCAGTGAATGCGTCGTTACGCCGCTTGAAGGCTGGGAGTTGTACACAGTACAAGCCGGCGAAACGATGTCCGACCTGGCCATAGCAAGAGGCATTTCCATCGATTTTGCCCTTAGCACCAACTGTCTCGACATAAATGATATCTTGAGCGTTGGGCGACAAATCTGGCTGCCGCCTCTACCGCCCGCCGAGGATGCGCCGTCGGCAGAGGAACCGCCGCCCGCGGAATAGATACAAAACGGGTAGGTATTATATTACATGAGTTTATTCGAAATCGTCAGCAGTGTGCCCTGGCAGCCTGAAATTGGCGACCCGACGCTCTTTGGCTGGCTCACTGTGCTGGCGTACACGGCGGCGGCGGCAGCCTGTGCCGTGTGTGCATGGCGCGCAGAGGATATTTTCGGCGCCAAACATGGTTGGCAGCATCGTTTAATATGGGGCGGCCTTGCAGCGGCGCTCTTGTTCCTGGGCATCAACAAACAGCTTGATTTGCAGTCCTGGTTTACGGCCGTTATCAAAACGCTCGCTTATGAACAGGGCTGGTACGCATTGGGACAGCGCGCACAGATTTATTTCATCGCCGGCTTGGGTATGGTTAGCCTGTTCGTCATGGCAATGATAACCTGGCAAATGCGCGGGCTATGGCGACATTACTGGCTGCTGCTGCTCGGCTTTCTTTTCCTGGCGCGCTTTGTCATTGTGCGCGCAGCCTCTTTTTATGGGGTCCCATTGCCGCAGTTGTCACAATTAACCGGAGGTTTTCGGATCACACCCTTTCTTGAAATCTTGGGCGCCTGCTGTATCACCTTAGCGGCGCTGCTCAATTTACGAATTGCGACCAGGCAGCCAGTACGCCAGCGCAGAACGTAATCCGGCTATCGAAGAAAATCAATTTACGAGAAAAACATCTATGTTAAACATTCTTTTCATGCAATCCCAAACCTACTTTGGAGCCGACTCATACATTCATTCACTGCTCATGCGTTACCTCAACCGTGAAGACTTCAACATCCATGTGGCAGTAAACTACGGTCCTGGCGAAGCCAAATCGGCCGCTGCCCAGGCGATTGAAAAAATACCGGACATTCATATTCGCCCTACCCAATTTGGCGCCTCGGTCAATTTTCGTAGTAAGAGCAAAATCATCGGCGACACCCTGACACGGGGCGTCCCTTCGGCATTTAGCCTGCTGGGTCTGGCCAATTACATTCGCGCCAACAATATCCAACTCATCCACTGTACCGAAAAACCTCGCGATGCGTTTTACGGTCAACTGCTCGCCAAATTAACCGGCGCCAAATGTGTGATCGAACTGCATGTCAAGGCTGAAGATTGGATCAGCAAAAATGTGCAGTGGGCTATGAGGCAAGCGGATGGTCTCATCGGCGTGTCTGAATTTGTGGCTGAATCAATTATTGAGATGGGCTTTCCGGCAGAAAAAACGTACCATGTGCTAAACGCGATTGAGGCCGACCGGTGGGATCCGGCCATTGACGGCCGTTCCGTGCGTGCTGAGTTTGACATTCCCGATGACATGTCGCTGCTCCTGGCCGTATCTCGTCTTTGCTACTGGAAAGGTCACACAGAATTGTTCAAAGCCTTAGCCGAGGTCAAAAAACAAACTAGCAACTTTAAACTGCTTGTGGTGGGTGAAGATGACATCCGCGCCCATCCCGGGCACGGCAGCTATTCGGACGAATTAAAAACGTTGGCCCAAGAACTCGACATCACCGATCAAATCATTTTTACTGGCTACAGAAGCGATGTCGCCCAACTAATGGCCGCCTGCGACATTTATAGTATGCCCAGCTTTGAAGAACCGTTTGGCATGGTCTTTCTGGAAGCGATGTGTATGCAAAAACCAATCGCCGCGCTCGATAATGGCGGCGCACGTGAGGTCGTTGAAAACGGTAAATCGGGCTTGTTGTCTGCACCGCAGGACATTGACCAGCTTGCGCAGAACATTCTCACGCTCATAAACGATCCGGCTCTGCGGCTGCGAATGGGCAAATACGGCCGTATCCAGGCCGCAACCAACTTTACGCCCCAACGCATGGCGCGCGACATGGAAAACATCTACAATCAAATTCTTAATCCGGCAGGACAGCCTGCGCTTTCACACTAATCATTGAGAACATCACAACAAGGAAATTTAGCATGCGTATTGGATTCGTAGGCTGCGGCTACGTCGCAGACTACTACATGACCACTCTGATAAATCATCCGCAGCTGCAGCTCCTGGGCGTCTACGACATCAATCCGGAGCGTCAAAAAGCTTTTGCGGAATTCCACAAAGCGCCGACCTACAACACCTACACAGAAATGCTGGCGGATGAAAATCTGGATATCGTCATCAACCTGACAAATCCCCACAACCATTATGAAGTCAGCAAACAGGCGCTGGAAGCCGGCAAGCATGTCTATTCCGAAAAGCCGCTGGCGATGGATTATGAGGAGGCCAAAGCCCTGGTTGAACTTGCCAAAGAAAAAGAGCTTTATCTGGCGTCTGCGCCCTGTAATTTTCTCAGCGAAACGGCCCAGACGGTCTGGAAAGCGCTGCGCGAGAATATTATCGGCCCAGTGCGCCTGGCCTATGCAGAACTGGACGGCGGACTCATCCCCCACATGCCCTATGAGACCTGGGTATCGCAGTCCGGCGCTCCTTGGAACGCCAAAGACGAATTTGAATCTGGTTGCACTGTTGAACACGCCGGCTACTATCTGACCTGGCTGACCATGTTTTTTGGTCCCGCCAAATCGGTCACCTCCTTTGCCGCAGTTCTGATGCCTGATAAAGGCATTGATATGGCGGAAAGCACGCCAGATTTCACCTCCGGCTGCATTGAATTTCATTCCGGCGTCGTGGCGCGCATGACCAACAGCATTATCGCCGACCACAACCACACCCTCACCATTACCGGTGATGAAGGTCTCATCACCGTCGAAGATGGCTGGTATTATCACTGCCAGGTCTACACCAAAAAGCGCCGTATGCACACGCGCCTGGCCGAAATGCCTCTTGTTTACAATTTGATGGGCTATGGGCCGCGTAAAGTTTCGATGCTGACTAATGACAACCCTCATTACCGGCGCAAGGGACGCTACCAGCGTATCATGGACTACTGCCGCGGTATAGCCGAGATGGCAAACGCCATTCAAGGTCAAAAGCAAAGCCGCCTTTCGGCCGACCATGCGCTGCACATCACCGAAATCACGCTGGCGCTGCAATACCCGCAGAAGATGGGCTCACCGCGCCAGTTGGAATCGACTTTTGAACCATTTGAGCCGATGGAGTGGGCTGGCTAATAAAAAGTAATGCAAAAAATTCGCTGGGGTATCATCGGCGCAGGTAATATTGCGCAGCCATTTGCTCAAGATGTGCATTCACTGCCGGATGCAGAAATGCTGGCCGTGGCTTCGCGTTCGCTGGACAAAGCCAAACAGTTCGCTAACGATCTCAATATTCCGCGCGCTTACGGAAGCTACAGCGACCTGGTTTCCGACCCGGATGTTGATATTGTCTATATTGCCACGCCCCACGTTTTTCATAAAGAACAAAGCCTGCTGTGTCTGGAACATGGCAAACCGGTCCTGGTAGAAAAACCTTTTACCATGTCGGCCGCCGAAGCTGAAGAAATTTTCGCCTGCGCGCGCGCGCGCAATTTATTCTGTATGGAAGCGATGTGGACGCGCTTCATTCCGGCCATGCGCAAAGCGGTTGAATTGATTGAGGCGGGCGCGCTGGGCGATATTCAAATGATTTCGGCCAGTCTCGGCTTTTACAATGAATTTAATCCTGAGAACCGCCTTTTTAATCCCCAATTGGGCGGCGGCGCGCTGCTTGACCTGGGCGTTTATCCGCTCGCACTTATTATGCAGTTGCTGGGACGGCCGTCTACGATTTTAAGCACAATGATTCCTGGCGAAACAGGCGTGGACGAGTACGCCGCAGCCTTGCTGGGTTTCCCCGGCGGGCAAATCGCACAGTTGACCACAAGCATCCGCGCACCCCAGCGCAACGACGCCTTCATCACGGGCACACGCGGCATTCTCCATATAAACGCACCGTTATATCGCCCCACGCACTTGACGTTGACGCCATTTAGCGCAACGGCGCAGGCGCTGTCACAAAACAATTCGCTGCTGGCGCGCATCAAAGAAAACGAACTGGCGCGCAGCGCCTATCGACGCGGGAAGCGCGTATTTTCACGTTTGCTTGGGGAACAGCAAATCAAAATCAACTGCAATGGCAACGGCTACGGTTATGAAATCGCCGAAGCCGGGCGCTGCCTGCGGGCCGGCAAGCTCGAAAGCAGCATCATGCCATTGGATGACACGCTCGCCATTATGCAGACCATGGACGCAATCCGGCAGCAGTGGCAAATTAGCGCCCATACATAACAGGAACGGCCGTTAGCTCAGGCATCATGACAAAATCGGTAGAAAACAAAACTGTCCGCATCGGATTTATTATCGAACAAGTGCTGGGGCACATTACCCACGCCAAAAACCTGCAAACAAACGTGCCCGCAGATCCGGCAGTTGAATCCTATTGGAGCCTGCCCGCCTGGGACGCCCCCGGGCTGGCAGGGAAAGTGCCCAATTGGACCCTCAAAGCAGCGCTGCAGGCCCGGCGCGATATAGACGCCATGCAGCGCCAGACGCCGCTGGACGCGCTCTTTTTTCATACCCATATAACGGCCGTTCTCTCCCAAAAGTGGCTCAAACGCATTCCCAGCGTTGTCTCAATTGACGCAACGCCACAGCAGTATGATGAACTGGGCCAATTTTACGCCCACGCGTCCGGCCCGGGCTGGCTGGAACAAAGAAAATGGCGTCTGAACCAAAATATTTTCCGCGCAGCGCGCCATCTGGTCAGTTGGTCCCACTGGGCCAAAGCGGGACTTGATGCCTACGAGGTTTCCTCGGACAAGGTCACCGTCATTCCGCCCGGCGTTAACGTGTCGGAATGGACGCGTCCTGAGCCGCGCCGGCCCCAATCTTCTGCGGTCAAGCTGCTGTTTGTAGGCGGCAATCTGGAGCGCAAAGGGGGAGAGGTCTTGTTAGAAGCGTTCCGCAAACTGCGCGAGCGGCTGCCGGCTCCAGCCTATGCCGCCAATACCCAACCTGCTGTTGAACTGCACCTGGTAACGCGAACGGCCGTTTCACCCGAACCGGGTCTGTTTGTCTACAACGACATGCAGCCCAACAACGACCGGCTCAAACAGCTCTACTTTGAAAGCGACATCTTCTGCCTGCCAACCTTTGGCGACTGCCTGCCAATGGCGCTGGCAGAAGCAGGCGCCGCAGGTCTGCCGCTTGTAGCCAGCGACGTCGCAGCTATCCCCGAGATTGTGCGCGATGATGAAACCGGATTTTTGGCGCCGCCCGGCGACGTCGCTGCCTTAACAACCGCGCTGCAGCGCCTCATAGCCTATCCCGACCTGCGGCTGCGCCTCGGTGAGCAGGCCGCCCAGCTTGTGCAAAACGAACACGACGCAGAAAAAAATGCGCAGCGTTTGTTAAATCTTTTAAAGTCTATAGCTTCTGACCACAACAACCGCCGTTAAATCCGGCCGATACAAAGGGATTCAACAAAATCTGCAGATTGAAATATCGCCATCGCGACGCTTTACTGGCGGCGACAACTGTAAAATCAACCTTCGTTCTCCAACTCCTAGACCACGCAGGAGGTCTTGGTCTTCGTAGGTGCAGTTTCAACTGCTGACTGACTTTGTGCAAAGTGAACACTAAGATAATGTTTTTGTTTGTAGTAACCGCTTCAGCGGTGGGCGACCCGGAGGTCGCAGACGACTAAAGTCGTTACGACAAACCCCAAATGTTTTTCTTAACATCTATAGTTACCTTCTCCTGGTCACAAATTTAGATACACGAGCAAAAATACAAATGAAACCTTACTTCATCAAACTCATATTAGGCCTAATTATCGCCGCCATCGGCTTCGGCTGTATGGCTCCATCCACATTACCCCAAACCGTCTCGGCAAACGACAGCCCTGCCAAAAGCGTCACTGAGACAGAGAAACAGACAGTCACCCCGCCAATCAGCAAGGAAATTCCATCCGTCGATCAATTTGACAAGATCGAGTCTGACGGCAGCGCTGTTCCCACCATACCGGCCGCCACATCGGCGCCCATCGACGACGTTCTCTTCGTGGACGTCACTCAGCCCGGAAATCCTTTTAGCAACGAAATGTTAGGCGTGGCCTTAAGCAATTGGGAACATTCCTGGGGCAAGCTTTTCCCTGGCGACATTCCAGGGTTAGCCAACATCATGAAAGCAGCCAACATCGGGTTAATTCGTTATGCAGGCGGTTTGTGGGCCAATTGGGTCGGCTGGGAGCGCCTACCCCAGCGCACGCCCTACAGCGATTGGGTTCCCAACCCTGCCAATTATCACCCCGATTTTCAGGCTGGAATTAATCCCTATACCTATTCCTTCCATTATGGTCAGGATGAAATCGACAGCCTGGCCAGGCTGTCACAAGAGTCGGGCGCAGAGATCATGATACAGATGAATGTGACCAACAGCGATGCCGAGATGTGGGCGGACATGGCCCATTACGCCAACGTCGAAAATGACTACGGATTTAAGTATTGGGAGCTGGGCAACGAATTTGATCTGGAATGTCGCGATGAGAGTGAAGCATGTGTAGACCCCGATACGTATAAAACTCGAGCAGAGGAATATATTAACGCCTTGCACGACGTGGACAGTTCCCTGAGCGTCATTGGCGGCGTGTCGGCTTCAGGCCATGCCTTCTTTGGCGCCAATGATTATTCAGGCGCAACCACCGAGATGTCGCCCTGGCTGTATCAGGCGCGGGATGCAGGCGCAAACTCTTTGAGCTTCCACTGGTATACTGATTGCAACTTATCGACCCTGGATAATGTATTTGCTTATGATTGGGGCGTCCCATACAACGCCTGGCAAAACACCTATTCGCGGCTGTGGAGCAAAATCGCGCCAGAGCGCATAGATGCGGAGATTATCGAACCCGGCGGGCTAAATCTGACACAGGGCATCACGGAGCTTAATATCGATGCGTGCGATTTTGGGCGGGCGCCGGTTAACTCGAACCATATCAACGCAGTCTGGATGGCAGATGTGATTGGCCGCCTGGGTTACAACGGCCTGGACTACGTGACCTGGTATACCGGCTATGGTACTCAGCAGCAGGGGTATCCTGCGATTGCAACGGTGGAAGACTATTATGAATGGGGCGGCGGGCCAATATATTTAAGGCCAAGTTATTACAGCCTGTTTTTGTTTGGCAACTTCTTTGGGGATCAATATGTGCGCAGTTCGTCCCCTGATGAAGAAAAGCTGTCGATCTGGGCATCCACCGACAGCCAGGAGCCGGGCGCGCTTAAGATTATTGTCGTCAATATCTCGGACAGTCCGGCATCTGAACCATTAATATTTGAAGGCTTCACCCCGGTGAGCGGCAAGAAATACACGCTGTCGAACGCCAATCCGTTGGAAATGGAAGAGGGAAGCAACGGCCCGGACCACGGCACGACAATAAATGGAAAAACCCTCACGCCAGAAAATATCCTCAGCGCCGCTGCGGAACTGGAAAGCAGCGCGCCATCCGTATCTATTTCCGCCGGCCAGGTGGTAGAGGAATTTCCGCCGTATTCGGTCACGGCGATTGTCTTGCAAGGGGGGAGCGCAGCCCCTGCATCGGGCATATGGCTGCCGTTTCTATCGGCCCAATTTCCATAAACAGTTCGCTTTGGGCGCGGCGGCTGACCGAACGTTAGCATTTTTAATTGATGTTTATCATTATTTACCAGGCGCCAGAGAGGTTTGCATGAAAGCTGTTTTATTAACTGTTTCCGGGGTCATTCCCCCCGATATAAATGAACAAATTGCCTGCGGCGAACGGCCTGAAGCAGATTACATCGCCATGGCACGCACATTTGGCGCCGATCTGGTCGATTATACCCTGGCGCGGCAGCGCAACGGCCGTTTCGGCAAACTCCTCGAAAAAATCGGCGGCCCAAACCTGCTGCTGGCCTGGGACTGCTTCAAACAACGCGATCAATACGAGATCATCTTTACCGACGGAGAACAAATCGGCCTGCCGCTCGCATTGTTATTCAAATTTACGCGCCGCCGCCCCGTCCATTTCATGATTACCCATATCCTTTCCGTGGGCAAAAAGATGCGCCTGATCGACCTATTCCGCCTACAAAACCAGATCGATAAATTTTTTGTCTACGCCACGTGGCAAAAACAATTCATTCAATCTCGCTGGGATGTCCCACCGCAGCGCGTGATCTTTACGCCCTTTATGGTGGACGCCGAATTCTTCCATCCCGCCAAGGCGAATACCGACAGCGATGCCCTGCCGGCGCTGGATCAAATTAAAAAGCCTATTATTTGCGCCGTTGGCCTGGAGTTCCGCGACTATCCAACCCTGCTGGCGGCTGTGGAAAATCTGGATGTCCACGTCGTCATCGCCGCCGCCAGTCCCTGGTCAAAGCGCAGCGATTCGACAAGCGGACAAACCATTCCGCCCAACGTCACGGTCAGCCGTTTCACCCAGTATGAGCTGCGCGATTTGTACGCCCGATCCGCCTTTATGGCCATGCCCCTATTTGAAAATGAATTTCAGGCCGGCGTAACGGCGCTGTTGGAAGCCATGGCCATGCAAAAAGCCACAATCTGTTCTGAAACGGCCGGACAAACAGATGTGATCATCAATTATGAAACCGGATTATATGTTCCGCCGCAAGACCCGGCCGCCTTACGCCAGGAAATCGTCGCCCTATTAAACCAGCCCCACGAAGCAGACCGCATGGGGCGCAACGGCCGTATCCGTATCGAACAAGAAATGAGTCTGGCTCGTTACGTTGAGCGGCTCAATCACCACGTCCAACAAGCGTTGGCAAAGCAAATTCACGCCAAACAACCCGTTTAGATAATGTTCTTATTTTAACTTTGCACAGCAGTCGGTATTGCGCAAAACGCGTCCAATGTCAATGCTGTTGTTGCCGTCGATGCGGCCTTACCAGCCACCCCATCGACGCAACCATTCCTGGCTCCAACTGCCTGCCTGGCGCGGCCCCGGCCGCTTTAGCCATCCTGACCTGCACAATATGACGTCCGTTGCAGGCTTGACGCTAATACGAATGCCAGGCGGCAGTAGGAGCAATGGTTAACGATTTTCGTTTGTGGAAGCACTTTAGTGGGCGGCTCAGAAGTCGCAGATACCTAAATTCAGCACCGCAAACCATCCTTGTTCCTCCCCCATGCAGGTCGCAACCAGTAGTTGCGCGGTTTAAAGAGGTCTGTCTCTTGTTGAGACAGACCTCTTTTCATTTATACTCATTGAAAGTAAAAGTTTCTGCAAATCTTTTTACATGCCCCCATTTCCCCAATCCTGCTATAATCCCCGCTGCTATGGAAAATGAATCCCAAAAAGGCAAAAGCCGGCTGCAATTCTGGCTGGGTATGCTTTTTAGTCTGTTCTGTCTGGCAGGCATCTTCTTTTTTATACGGCCGTCCGAAATTCTGGCGGCGCTCAAAACCGTGCGCTACGCTTACCTGCTGCTGACGGCGCTGGGCATCGCTGCTTTTCTTTTTTTCCGCGCCATACGCTGGCGCTTTATGCTCAATAACGACGCGCCCCTGATTACCATTTTCCATATCCAAAATATCGGTTATCTGCTCACCTCTATTTTGCCTTTCCGGCTGGGCGACGTGGCGCGCGCGGTGCTCATCGGCAGCGTGCCGCCCATCACGATTTCACGCGGTATCTCCACAATGGTCGTCGAGCGCATCCTCGATATGCTCTTTATCGTCACGCTGCTGCCAATCACCTTATCCTTTGTGCCGCAAATACCGGCGTGGATGCAGGTCGGGGCGCGCGGATTTGGTATTGTGAGCGTCACCGCCATGTTCATTTTGATTGTCGCCGCGAACCGCAAAGCTGATGCGCTGCGCGTCGCCGCTGCGGTGTTGAACCGTATCCCATTTCTTGACACCGCCGCCTGGCTTGGCCGCGCCCAAAGCCTGATGGCCGGCCTGGATTGTCTGACCAGCCTGCGCGATGGCTTTGTACTCATTTTCTGGACGCTCATCACCTGGCTGCCCATCATTTTGGCCTATTATGCCGCCTTGCTGGCGGTCAATATAAACGCCACCGTGATGATGGCGGCGTTTGTGGTTTGCGCCGCAGCCTTGAGCGTAGCGCTGCCTTCTTCGCCCGGGCAAGTCGGCGTTTTTCACGCCGGCGTTTTTGCCGCCTTGCAGGTTCTTGGCCAACCGGAAGGCGCTTCCGCCAGCTTTGCTTTTCTCTACCATGCCCTCAACATCGCCGTGATGGTTGGTTTTGGCGTTATCGGTATTTTTAGTACCGGAGCGACATTCAAGCAGGTTGTGGCCTCAGCGCAAGGTTTTCTAAATCGGGAGAAATCAAGTAACCTTTGATTATGAAAATACTGGAAGTTCTCACTTATTACCGGCCCTGGATCAGCGGCCTGACGATTTATGTTGAACGTTTGAATAAAGCGTTTGTCGAGTTGGGGCACGATGTCACCGTGCTAACAGCCCAATATGACCCCAATCTACCCCGTTACGATGTCATGGAGGGCGTCAAGGTCATTCGCGTGCCGGTTTTATTTCGCGTGAGCAAAGGCGTGATTATGCCGGAGTTCGGCCCGATGGCGTGGAAACTGGCGCGCGATGCGGATGTCATCCATCTGCATTTGCCCCAATTTGACGCCCCCGGCGTGGCGCTGCGCGGTCGTTTGATGAACAAACCGGTTGTTTTGACCTACCACTGCGACTTACAACTGCCGCCGGGTAAATTTAACCGGCTGGTCGATCGGGTTGTTCTGACGATGAACCGGATAGCCGGTTCCTTGTCTGACGCCGTAGTAACCTACACGCGCGATTACGGCGTACATTCCCCCTACCTTTCCAAGTACGTGGATAAAAAGCTGTACATCATCCCGCCGCCGGTCACGCTGGCCCCATGCAGCGCTGCAGAGGCGGCTCGTTTTCGAAAACAACATCAGCTTGATGGTCATAAGGTCATCGGCATTTCCGCGCGGTTGGCCACGGAAAAAGGAGTGGAAGTGCTGCTGGATGCGCTGCCGCGGGTGTTGGAAGCGTTTCCCAATGCGCGCGTCTTACATGCCGGACCATACAAGGATATTATTGGCGAAGCCGGCTATCGCGAGCGCGTGATGCCCGTGATTCAACGTTTCGGGCCGCAATACACATTGCTGGGAACGTTGGAAGGAGCCGAATTAAGCGCTTTTTACAAAAATCTGGATGTTTTGTGCATTACCAGCTTGAACAGCACGGAAAGTTTCGGCCTGGTGCAAATCGAAGCGATGCGCAGCGGCGCGCCAGCAGCGGCTTGCAATTTGCCCGGCGTGCGCCAGCCGGTGACGATGACCGGCATGGGCGTGGTGACGCCGATTGGCGACCATCAAGCGCTGGCAGCGGCGATCATCGAAATATTGCGTGATAAACAACGTTACACCAGGGATACGGCCCTGATTAGCGCCAGTTTTGATCCCCAGGAAACGGCCGTTGAATACATCCGCCTCTTCAACAGCATACGCGGTGGTACAATTTCGGCCGCAACGGTCGAACCGCCCGCCTACGAGCGCCTGCGCGCCATGCGTGATCAATTTACTAACCAATCATAGAGGAAAACCCCGTGAGCGCAGCGCCATCAACGCAAACCCCATCACAAACAGATGATTTACTCTGGCGGCAGTTAAAAACCATCCCCGCCTTCCGCGCCCTGCTGCGCGCCGTCGAAGCCCGTTTTTACCAGGTTATCGACCTGCCGGAACCGGTGCTTGACGTTGGCTGCGGAGACGGCCACTTCGCCGCCGTTACCTTTGAGAAACGCATTCAGGCCGGCATCGATCCCTCCTGGGACGCCCTGCAAGAAGCGGAAGCCACCGGCATGTACGACCTCGCACTCGCTTCAGGCGGCGCCGACCTGCCTTTTCGGGACAACCATTTTGCGAGCGCCTTCAGCAATTCGGTGCTGGAGCATATTCCCGACGTGCAGTCCGTTTTGAATGAAGTCAACCGGGTGATACAGATGCACGGCCGTTTCGTTTTCACCACCCCCAGCCATTATTTCACCGAAAATCTAGGCGGCGCCGCTTTTTTCACCGGGCTGGGTCTGGATGGCATGGCGGAGCGCTACCGCAACTTTTTCAACAAAGTATCGCGCCACGCCCACACCGATTCGCCCGAAATATGGGCCGAGCGTTTGGCCGCAGCCGGTTTTGAAATTGAACGCTGGCAATATTATTTCTCCGACGACGCACTGCGCGCCTTGGAGCTTGGCCATGTGCAGGGTTTGCCCGCCTGGATTATCCACGCGCTGACGGGACATTGGATTATCGCGCCGTGGGAAAGCAGCCTCAAGCCAACCGAAAACTGGGTACGGCCGTTCTACGAAGAACCCTTCCAGGACAAAGGCGCCTACATTCTTTTCATAGCGCGTAAAGCCGCCGACGGCCCTATCGAAGCGAGCCTACCGCCTGCCAAACCTTATTCGCTGGCCGAACTAAACGCCGCCGTGGCGTCCCAAGCCATGGCGCCCCAAAATGAAGCAGCGCTTGTCACTTCCACTCCGCCTGCGACCGCAGTTGAAGCGCCGCCAGAAAAAACGTCTGAACCGGAAACGGCCGTTTCTCCGCAACCAGAAGACCCCGGCTCACCCCTGGCCGTTAAAGCGCTTGTGGGCGCAGGGCTAATTTTAAGCGCGCTCTTGTTCGCCATCTTCGGGCAGGCCGCCTGGCGCGCCGATCCCACCGCGCCGGGTCGCGGCCTGTTATGGTTGGGCCTGGGCGCGGCTGCCCTGGGTATATTTATCTGGCTGCGCCGTGCGCCCAAAGCGGGACGCCGCTGGCAATGGCCGCGCCTGCAGGCATTTGCGCCCCGCCGCTGGCTATTTTTGCCGGCTGTCCTGTTGATCTTTATCGCCCTGCGCCTGGTCGCGCCCGCAGGACAGCAGCAGCCCTGGCTGGCCCTGACCGTCTGGCTGGCCGCCATTGGGCTTGCTTTTTATGCGCTGTACGAACCGGACGCCGATCCTCAACCGCAGCCAACTGAGCAAGAATCAGACGCCGGCGTATCCAATACCACAGCATCAAATGCTTTTAGTACTAATCCGCGGCGCTTTACAATTGTGACCAGCCTGATCTTATTTATCGCCGCGCTGGCGGTGCGGCTTATTCAAATCAGCGCCCACCCTTTCATTCTGAACGGCATCGAAGCTGATATTGGCCTGGATACGCTGCGCGTGATTGATGGCGTGATAAAAAATCCCTTTTCGACCGCCTGGCTGACCAACCCAACCCTGCCGCTCTTTATTTTATCCTTTCCCCTGCGTCTGTTTGGCGCGTCTGTTTTTGCGCTGCGCCTGCTGTCGGCCATCGTGGGCGCGCTGACCGTCGTGGCCACATTTTTGATCGGCCAGCGTTTGTGGGGCCGGACGGTTGGATTGGCGGCGGCTGTGCTGCTGCTCGGATCCCATTTTCATGTGCATTACAGCCGTCTCGGCATTACGAATGTGTGGGATGCATTCCTGGTTTTGCTGGCCTTGGGTTTAATCGCCGTTGCGTGGCGGCAAAATCCACATAACAACCGGCGAACCTGGCTGCTGGCCGGTCTGGCAATTGGCTTCAGCGCCTATTTGTATACCAGTTCGCATTTGCTGCCGTGGATGCTGCTTTTGCTCTTCGTATGGGCTTTGTTGTTCAATCGCCAAAAGCTGCGCGCACAGGGTTGGCAAATTTTAGCGGCGCTTCTGCTGGCTCTGGTCGTGGCGCTGCCGCAAATGATGTATTATCGCGGCGCTGAGGGCGTTTTTATGGAACGCGCCAACGTTGTCGGGATTTTAGATAGTCAGAGCGGCTGGTTGAGTCAGGAAACGGCCGTTACCGGCAAAACCCAGTTCGAAATCCTCACGCAGCAGTTCTGGCAGGCTGCTCTGGCCTTCAACGCCACGCTCGACCAGAGTAATGCATATGGCCCCTTCTCACCGCTGCTCAATTTCGCCGCCGGGGTATTATTTTTGCTCGGCTTGATAATCGCGCTCTTTAACTGGCGGGACATTCGTTACACAATTTTAACGGTCTGGGTGCTGGTTACCATCCTCTTGGGCGGCGCGCTGCTGCTGAGTCCGCCTAGCAGCCATCGTTTAATTATCGCCGCGCCGGCCTTAAGTTTGTTGGGCGCTGTCGCTTTAACTACAATTGTGAAAGCGCTGTTGGGATCAGACCGGGAAACGGCCGTTGACCCGGCGGCATCCAACCAAACTAAACGTTTCTCCGCGCCAACAATATTAATCACAGCCGTCGTTGGCTTCGCATTACTCCTGGCGCTGCTTGATCTCGGCTTTTATTTCGGCCCCTATCGCAGCCAAAATCACTTTGGCGACCGCAACACAGAAATTGCCGATGCAATGGCCGGCTACCTGGAATCACTCGAGGGTGAGTGGACAGCTTATTTTTATGGGCCGCCCAATATGTACGTTGGATTTCCGACCCTGGAATTTTTAACCCCCAGTTACACAGCCAATATCAATTTATTTGACGT
Source organism: uncultured Chloroflexia bacterium (assembly GCA_963701435.1). Lineage (GTDB taxonomy): Bacteria > Chloroflexota > Anaerolineae > Promineifilales > Promineifilaceae > JAACFF01. The sequence goes on from CAVPAL010000023.1 coordinate 251,256, forward strand.
CCTCGAACCCAATTCAGCCCTGCCCCCGGCCGCGACGCCAAATGTTGTCCACATCTACCTGCCCGAGCGCCAGGGAGAACTAACCCAAACACAAAGCCTTTTCCCCGACGGCCAAATCGAGACAATTGAAGGCGTTTATGCCAACCCGCTATTTTGGGCATATATGGTTTCAGGCGACAGCTAGCGCCGCGAATCAAAATTTGGGAATTCCTCAAGGAAACCGCAGATTTCCAACTCCTCTTATTTTCAAGGATTTTTTGCGGTTTACCTAATTCAAAATACTACAACGAGACTTCGCTCTGAAATGAGGAGAGAGGCATTCTCAAATGCCGGTTCGTCGCCTCAACTGGCCGCATCTGAGGATGCTCACTCCTCATGATTAGTCAGCAAGATATACTTTATGTCAATTTCTCGTTGTAGTACTAAGCGCCCACCGCTAAATTTGATTCATATTTCTCACTGTTCAAGGCATCTTTTCCAGCTATAATTGAAGCCATAACACCATGAGTGAAAAATCAGAATCAGCACAGCCAAACAAAAAAGAAACAAAAATTACGCGGCCGGCGCATTACTCGCCACCCTGGGGACGCAGCACGAAAATCATTGTGATCGTCATCACGCTAATGCTGGTCGCATTGACGGCGCAGCGCTTTTCGGGCTTGATCACGCTGATTATCCTGGCAATCATTATCGCCTATTTACTCAATCCAATCATAGTTTTCGTCAACCAGCACACAAAACTATCACGCGGCGGGGTTATTCTTCTCGTCTATTTACTTTTGGCAGTCACCCTGGTTATTTTGTTCACGGCCGTGGGCTTCGCCGCTTTTGACCAGGGCAGCAGTCTAATCGGCCTCATCCCCGCTTTGTTCAATCAAACAGCAACCACTTTAGAAACCTTGCAAAACCAGACGGAACCATTCTTATTAGGTCCGCTGGAAATCTATCCGGTACAGCTTCCCTGGGAAAGCATTACTAACCAAATTTTGAGCCTCGTTGAACCGGCCATCAGCACGAGCGGTCAGTTTGTTACCCAATTAGCCGCCATAACCGTGCGCACGCTGGGTAATCTCTTTTTTGTGTTTGTCATATCGATCTATCTGGTTTATGAATTCCCCAAACTGGGCGGTTATGTGAGCCGCATCGCCAACCAGCCCGGCTATAAATATGATGCCGAACGCATGACAAAAGAATTCGGCCGTATTTGGAGCGCCTATTTGCGCGGGCAGGTGCTTCTTGGGATCATCATTTTTCTAGCCGTTTGGCTCGGTTTATCCATATTGGGCGTGCGAAATGCATTGGGTTTGGGGCTTTTAGCAGGGCTGCTGGAATTTGTACCCAATTTAGGCCCGATCGTCAGCGCTCTGGTCGCCATGATCGTAGCTTTTTTGCAGCCGGAGAATCCGTGGGGCCTTGAAAGCTGGCAGTTTGCGTTGATTGTGCTTGGTTTAATGATTTTAATTCAGCAAATAGAAAACAATTTACTCGTTCCGCGTATTATGGGCCGCGCGCTTGATCTACACCCAATCATTGTCATTGTCGGCGTCTTTATGGGCGCATCTCTGGGCGGCATCTTAGGGGCAATCCTGGCGGCGCCAATTTTGGCCAGCATTAAGCTGTTGGGAACCTATGCCTGGCGCAAACTGTTTGACCTCCCCCCTTTTCCAATTGACGACGCTCTGGAAGAAGCGCTGCCTCCGGCGATTTGAAAACTGCCTTGGTAATGGGCGTTTGCCTGATTTGAAGCATATAATGGCTCTCTTACACTGTAATTTTTTCTCCGAAAGTCTGGGAATGTCTACTTCGATGGACGTCATTTTGCCGCAGCAAATTGAAAACGGGCAAATTGGCTTGCAAAGTCATAATCGGGCAGCCGAATTCCCGGTCCTCTATCTGCTGCATGGCCTTTCTGATGATCAAACCATCTGGCAGCGGCGCACATCGATTGAGCGCTATGCTGCACCGCTGGGGCTGGCCGTGATCATGCCCAATGTCAACCGCAGTTTTTATACCGACATGCGGTATGGCTACGCCTATTGGACGTTCGTCAGCGAAGAACTGCCGCGCATCGCCAATGGCTTTTTCCGGCTCTCACCGCAACCCAAAAATACATTTGTCGCCGGGCTTTCAATGGGCGGTTATGGCGCTTTCAAACTCGCTTTGAGCCAACCGGAACGCTTTGCGGCCGCCGCCAGCTTATCCGGCACGCTGGATTTAGCGACTCGTCTGCAAGCGCCTGAACTGCTTGAAGACACAAAACTAGTTTTTGGCGCCCCCTCAGCTATTCAGGGCAGTGAAAATGATTTATTTTGGCTCGCAGAACAAGCGGCAAAACAACCCCAAATACCCCAATTGTACCAATGCTGCGGCACTGAGGATCATTTGTACGTAGATAATATCCGGTTTCGCAATCATACCCGTAATCTGGGTCTGTCATTGATTTATGAAGAAAGCGCCGGGGCGCATGAATGGGGTTATTGGGATGAACAAATTCAAAAAGTGCTGGCCTGGCTGCCATTGCAAACTTCTTTGCAAATAGGGGAAGATTGATTGTGGTTTTTAAATGGTTCCTGGCTTTATGTTTATTTGCCATCACAACCACTGCGTGTACGGCCGTTTCCCCCACCACGCCTGAGTACACGGCAACAACCGGCAATGACCAGGACCATATCACTTTCAACCCAACCGAAAACACACTCTTTATCGATATCGCCAGCCCTACCGGCATCGGCGATGCTTTTATAACCAGTCAGAGCGGCGTTTGGCCGCAACAAGTCATTTTACGGCTGCATTTGCAAGGCCTGGAACAGTTTGATTTTACCTATGGCAACACAACCGTGACGGCGGCGCTGAGCAGTTATGGAGACCAGGAAGTACGCGAGAGTACCCAGGTTGGCAGCGGCGATCCACAGCCATTAAGCGGGGGCGGCGTTTATTGGATGGATATTCAATTAGCGGCAAATTCGGGAGAAACGGCCGTTGTACCCATCAAAAACGGAACAATCAACGTCACAGCCCCACAAGATTTTCTGGAAAGCGGTAGTCAATCGTTTTTCATTTCCTGGATTGACTTTTTCCGCTAAAAACCACAAGTAGAGGCAGACCCAAGTGTCTGTCCTCCCAGGCTGGGTACGCCCCCACAACAAGAAACATTAAAATTAAGGCGCTTTCAGCGCCTTGCGCCACACCTTTTTCATCTCTTTGCTTTTCAAGTCTGTCGTTAACATCCAGCCTAATAAGGCAGCGCAATCCTGGCAAAATTGATAACTGTCTTTGGTGTTGATGCGTGACGGCCGTTCCCAGGCCACAGCTACGCCGCCCCCGCCCGGCGCGCATACCAAAATCGCATCATGCAGCAGCGAGTTCATCTTGTTAATATGCACCGAACTTGGGTTTTCCGCATGCACAACATACCGGTTTAGCAATATGAATCCCGCCTGTTTAAGCGCCAGCGTCAACGCCGCCCATCCTTTCGGATTCCAATGGTGGAATGTAAAAATCAAACGCCCTTCATCCTTACGCAAAACCCGGTAACACTCCTTAAAAATGGCGCTCAGCAGCTCGGTGTAGCGGCTGGTCGCGTCACTTTTATGCGGATCGACGGCCGAATCATTCACATCTACGCGCCAATCAGCCGCATCCGGCAAAAACTGCCGCAGCCATACCCGGAAAAACATGGATAAATCGCTGTATTGCACGCTGTCAAAATAAGGCGGATCGGTTACGATGGCGTCAATGCTGCCGGTCGGCAGGTCTAATTGGGTCGCAGAACCCTGGCGCAGCATAAAACGGCGCGCGCCGCTGCGCAGCTCATGCGGGGCCTGCACTTCAACGCCTGCGTCAATTTCGCCCGGAACAGTCACAAAAACAGACTTTTTAAACGACAAATCCCGTTCACGCGGCTGCCTGGCCCAGAAACGGCCGTTGCGAATCCGCGCCTGGAATAACTTTTGCAGCGTGCCCGATGCCTTGCGATAGTACAAAGGATTATTTTCCAACGCGGTGTGTGGAAATGCATATGCATGATGTGAAAAAGTATGCCGGATGGCGCCGGCGCGGCGCTTATTTTTACCCTTGTAGCCGCACAGCATTGAGTTGAATTCAAGCGAAGTGGACGCCAGCAGCGCAAGATTCAAACGCACCCGGGGTTCAAACTGCGGCAGCAGCTCACAACAGCGCGCCAGGTAGAGCAGTTGACGGCTGGAAAACAGGTCCAGGTAATTGTCTATGCCGCGCAGTTGCAGCGCGCGTGATTTGCGACCCGGCTCAACCGCAAAAGCCTCACGCGGCAAATCAAGCGCCCCACGTCGATCGTTGGCGCGCTGCAAAGCCTCCAGATCCGCCCAATCCGGCGCTTTCAAAAACAACTTATGCTGCGTACAGTGACCAACCACAACCAGCGGCTGATAACGACTGTAATACGGAATCGTCGTATCATCTTGATAAGCGTGGTTGCAGGTCGGGCAAACGGCCGTTTTCTTTTCAACCAACGGTACCGCAGCGGGCGCTGCACAAGCGCACGCCGCCTTGCCTTCCGCAATAGCGTCCGCGCCCGCATCCACGACCGCATGACAATCCGGGCACAAACGCCACATCGACCCATCCGGCTCCTGACGCAGCTGCAGCGAATCCACTACCAACGCCGGCCCACAGTTACAAAAGCGGCGAGCGCCATACAAAATAAACCAGGTTTGCGTTTCAATGGCGCAGAAAGGGCAGCGCGTCATAAAATAGGGGTCTAATTCCGACCGCAGAGTATGATATAAATCCTGGTAAGCTTGCTCCAGCGCCAGCATCGACGTCTCCGACAACGTGGCGCGCGCCTGCAGCACCGGAATTGGATCCAGATCAACGCCCACCACATTGGCGCCCATCCGGATCGCCTCATGCAGCGTCGTACCGCCGCCCATCATTGGGTCCAAAATTATTTTGCCCTCTAAGCCGCCCGGCGTGTAATAGCCGCGCAGCGCCGGGTCAGGCGCCAGGTGTTTCAGAATCAGCCGAAACGTGCTGCCACAGCGCCGCGCCCACCACTTATGCAAATATGTATTGGGGCGGTAATGGTGTTTGTTGTAGGCCTCAAGCCGGGCCAATGCATCCGCCAGAATCACATCAAAACTGGCGTCAATCTGCGCAGGACTCATTTTCAACTCGTTTCATGCTCTTGAGATAATCAATAACCAAAGTGTAAGCTGCTTGGCTTTGGTTCGCAAAAACCTGCCAGTTTAATGTTCAACTATTCAGCCATTCAGCAAATCAACCTGGCATTTGTCTCTAAGCAACAGCGTTCGACCGGCATTATCAGATTACCATTGGCTTGTTTTTCCTTTTTGACGACCAGCCTGACCAATTATCGCCACGCTAAACGTTGAGTGGCTGAGCGGCTAAACGCTTCCCCAGGATCTTTCAGTAGTTATGCTGTGCAATCTTCCCGGAAGCTCGTAGTTTCAAAATTAGCCGAGGGCAAAATGTGTATGCATAGTTTGAATCAGCTTCCGGGAAGTTGATTTTCGGACAACTGAAAAACCCTGAACGCTTCCCTGCAACTGTCGAATTTGATTGCTTGATATGGTAAGATTAGCTCACCATGCAAGAAATACAAGATTTTGCCCGTCTGGTCATCAACAATGTCGAACAGGTCATTGTTGGCAAGCATGAAGCGCTTGAACTGATGTTGGTTTCGTTGCTATGCGAAGGACATCTGCTGCTGGAAGATGTGCCGGGTACCGGTAAAACGATGCTGGCGCGGGCGCTGGCTGTCAGCCTGGGTATCAATTTCAAGCGGCTGCAATGTACACCGGATTTGCTGCCCAACGATGTGACCGGCGTCTCAATTTTTGACCAACGTGAGCAGGCGTTTACATTTATTCCTGGCCCTGCTTTCAGCCACATTTTGCTGGCGGATGAAATCAACCGCGCAACGCCGCGCACCCAATCCGCCTTGTTGGAAGCGATGGGCGAACGGCAGGTAACGGTAGACGGCGTGACGCGGGTTTTGGAACGGCCGTTTTTTGTCATCGCCACCCAAAATCCAATCGAATATGAAGGCACATTCCCGCTGCCGGAAGCTCAGCTGGACCGTTTTTTCATGAAGCTCAGCCTGGGCTACCTGAACCGCGCCAATGAAAGCATCATGTTGTTAAATCTAGGCGGCCAACATCCAATCGAAACCTTAGAGCGAGTCGTTGATGGGCTGCAGTTACCCGCCCTGTCACAAAAAATCTGGCAGGTTCACGTTGATGAAACCGTGCGTGACTACATTGTCAACATTGTATTCGCCACGCGTGAAAACAAAGATCTGCTGCTGGGCGCCAGTCCGCGCGGCAGTCACGCCCTCTACCGCAGCGCACAAGCCTATGCGGCGCTGCAAGGGCGTGACTACACTTTACCCGACGATGTAAAACTTCTGGCGCCCTACATTTTGGCGCATCGCTGCCTGGTGCAGCCTGAAAGCGCGCTGCGCGGTCTTAAAATCGAAACCATTCTCAACGGAATCCTCAACGCGGCGCCCCTGGAAATTGGTGAGTTTACATGAGTCTTCAGGGCTTCCGGTGGGCGTTAGCCAATAGGCGATTGACGAATTTTGTATTCAGATTTCCCTCTTTTAACACATGGGCATGATTGGACTGATCATCGCGCTGCTGGCAATCGCTGTTCTGCTGCGTATTGACTTCATTTTTTATATCGTTTATGTCGTCGTCGGTCTTTATGCGATCAGCCAGTTTCTGACGCCGCGCGTACTCAGCCGCTTGTTGATCAATCGTGAATACAACGACCACGCCTTTTTAGGCGAATCAGTCAGCGTGCGTTTGAAATGTAAGAATCAAAGCCGCCTGCCTCTGCCCTGGCTCGAATTTAATGAAAGCATCCCGCCTGAAATTCGCGTGGGAAACGCCATGCAGCAGGTGATATCCCTCGGCGGCCGCGTAACCGAGAGCTTCACTTATCAGGTTCAGGCCGGCCGGCGCGGTTATTATCGGCTCGGCCCTTTGCGCCTGACTACCGGCGACTTATTTGGCTTTCTGCCGCGCAAACATGGCACGCTGCCCCCTAATTACCTGACGGTATATCCACATATCGTGCCTTTATCTCGCCTGGGGCTGCCGTCGCGGCTGCCGTTTGGCGCCATCGCCAGCCAACAACGCCTTTTTGAAGACCCGGCCCGCCCGCAAGGTGTACGTGAGTACCGCACAAGTGACTCAATGCGGCAAATCAATTGGAAAGTCAGCGCCCACATGCGTGACCTGCTGGTGAAGACGTATGAACCATCAATTTCATTGGAAACGGCCGTCCTCCTCAACCTGCACGCCTCCGATTATGCACGCAAAGACCGGCGTTATTTCACCGAACTGGCCATTGTTGCAGCCGCTTCCCTGGCTGCGCACCTGATTGATCGCCGCCAGCCGGTTGGGCTCGCCACCAACGGGGTTGATCCATTGGCTATGCTGCGCGAGGAAAATGATGAAAGCTTCAACAATCTGAACGGCCGTTTACTTTTGCAGCAATCCGATACCATGCAAACGTCTATGCCGCCCCAGATTCTCCCGCGCAGCGGGCGCGCCCATTTGATGAAAATTCTGGAATATCTGGCCCGGATCGAGCCGGAAAACACAATCCCACTAATCCAGTGGCTGTCACGGGCAAGCTTGAATCTTAGTTGGGGCGTTACCATATTGATCATTTCCGCCACAGGCGATGACGCCACATGCCAGACCATTCATCGTTTGGTGAGAAGCGGCTTTAATCCAATTTTAATTGCAGTCGAACCAGATTATAATTTTGCTCAGGTGCGTGAGCGGGCGCGTCGACTCGGTTTTCGCGCTTATAATGTCACCGCGCAGCAGGATTTAGGACTGTTATGAGAAAAAGATTGATCGCGCACAATCTGGCGGGGTTTTCAACGCCTGTCGATCCGGAGGCGATTGCGCGTACAACCCAACAATACCAGGCAGGCAAATGGCGGCGCAATGTAATACGGCCGTTGCTCATGACCGCACTTGTTTTGGCAATGATGATTGGTATCCTGACAGTCATAGAAACCATCTCGCTCGACATTCGCTGGATGAATCTGCTGCCATTTTTCCTGATCGTCATTTTCGAAGCGATCGCCACAACCCTTTGGATGCGTCACCCCGATCGCCTGATACTCGACCGTAATATGTACCGCGCGGCCGAACTTTTCCTTCTTTTTGTGTTTGCGCGGCTCATCAGCGCTGCTGTTTTTGACGAAGGCTTACCGGATCGAGAACTGCTGCAGCTTTATCTACGTAACCCACTTCCTTTCTTTCTCAATGCATACTTCCTGATCACCTTCCTCCTCACTGTCATTGCCTGGCGTCTCGCCATTATTCCCGCCGCCACATTCAGCAAGCTGGCGTTGAGTCAATATGAAATTCGTTACTACAGCCTGCCGCTGGCCGTGCGCAAAGCGCGCGCCGACGACCAACCCATTGAAACCGCGCGTAGCAGGCTGACCGACAATTTTACCCGCTATTGGCTGTGGGGTGGTTTGCTGCTGATTGTATGTTTGGGCATCAGTTCAATCGAACTCATCGACATTAACCGTGACAGTGGTTTCCTCGACATTACGCGTCTGGAACTGCCGCCATTGATGCTGGGCGCCATTTTAGTCTATTTTATCGGCGGCTTCTGGCTGCTGAGTGAAGCCCGCCTTTCGACAATGAATGCGCATTGGTTGATCAACGACGTTGTGAAAAACCCCGGCATTGAACGTAAATGGCAGCAATTAAGCTTACTGTTCTTGCTGGGGGTGGCGTTTATCGCGGCATTCATTCCAATTGGCTCCACGCTGCCCATCAGCCGGCTGCTTAATCTCATCATTTACGCCGTGATGTTAATTATAAATCTCATTATCTTTGGGTTTGGATTCATTCTTACTATAATGCTCACTTTATTATCAATGCTGTTCCCGGGGCAATCGGAATCACTCCCGTCATCACCACCCGCGGAAAACTTTAACCCACAGCCGCCCCCGGTCGCGCAGCCGCTGGATGACACCGCCGTACTTGTTTTTAGCTCAGCATTCTGGACCGCATTTGTCGTCATTGTGATTCTGGCTTTGTTATTCTTCTTACGGGAGCGAAAAAATGGACTCCAGCGCGAGCAGGTGACCTCTAGTTGGGCAAAGCTGCGCCAATGGCTGCACGAGACCTGGGGCCGTTTCTGGCTGCGTCTGCGCGGTTTAAGCCTATCCATTCCGCTGCCGCAGATAACCAGGCAAAGCGATCCGGGCAGTCCTACTAAAAGCCGGCGCTGGCGTTTTGTACGTGTAAACGCGCTCTCTCCACGGGACCAAATTCGTTATTTTTATTTATCCGCCGTGCGCCGCGCCGGCAAAAAGGGTGTAAAACGGGACAGCAGTGAAACACCGCTAGAATTTGTCGAAGATTTGAAATCCCATTGGCCTGAAGCCGAAGAAGACGTCACGGAGCTGACGGACGCCTTTTTAAAAGCGCGCTACAGCCCCGAAACGGTTCAAAAAGAGGATGTGCAGCCGGTAAAACAAAGCTGGAAACAGGTGCGCGCCAGCATGCGCCAGCCAGAAAAAAAAGCCGCAGAAGAAGAAAATGAGTAAAGAGGAGCGAAATTGATGCAGCAAATAGTTGAATGTGTCCCTAATTTTAGCAACGGCCGTAACCCGGCCATCTACAACCGCATTGCCGACGCCATTCGCGCCGTGGAGCAAATTACCCTTCTGGACATCAGCGCCGATCCGGATCACAATCGCACCGTCATCACCTTCGTTGGACCGCCGGCGGCAGTCGAAGAAGCCGCCTTTCGCGCTATTAAACAGGCCGCCCAGCTCATTAACCTGGATGAACACCAGGGCGAACACCCGCGCCTCGGCGCCACCGACGTGTGCCCGTTCATCCCCATCCAGGGCGTCACCAAAGCGGACTGCGTACAGATGGCCCACCGGCTGGGCAAACGCGTGGGCGCAGAGTTAGGCATCGCCGTCTATCTATATGCAGATGCAGCAACGCGGCCGGAGCGGCAAAAGTTGGCCTCAATTCGCAAAGGAGAATACGAGCTTTGGAAAGAAGAAGTGGCCGCCAACCCGGCGCGCCAGCCCGATTATGGCCCGGCTGAGCCACGCACCTGGGGCGCAACCGTGATCGGCGTACGGCCGTTTCTCATCGCCTACAACCTTTATCTCAATACCAACCAGGTTGACAGCGCCGAAACCATCGCCCGCGCCGTGCGCTCCATTAGCGGCGGTTTGAATAATGTGCAGGCGAAGGGCTTTTTGGTGGAAGGCCAGGCCCAAGTCAGCATGAATTTGACCAATTTTGAAAAGACGCCCATCCATCGCGTCCAGGAAATGGTGCGGCGTGAAGCGGCGCGCTATGGGCTGAGCATCACCCACGCCGAACTCATCGGCCTGACTCCGCAAAAAGCGCTGCTCGACGCCGCCAAATGGTACCTTCAGCTTCATGGCCTGCAAGATGAGCAGATTTTAGAATCGCGTTTGTACACAGAAACAAGTGACTCCCCGGCCCCATTCGCTTTTCTGGACGCGACGGCCGCCGCAACGCCCACACCCGGCGGCGGTTCCGTGGCGGCGCTCGCGGGCGCGCTGGCCGCGGCGCTCACCCAAATGGTGGCCGGCTTGACAATGGGACGTCGTAAGTATGCGGCTTTTGCAGACGAAGCGCAGCAAATTGCGCAGGAAGCCCAGCAACTACGGACGCAGTTAACAGATGCAATCGAAGAAGATGCGGCGGCCTACGCAGCCGTTATGGCGGTGTATAAACAGAAGGGTGTGGAGGAAGCAGACAAAGCGGCTGCGCTTGAGGCGGCGACGCTGTACGCTGCCCGGGTTCCCGCACAGGTGGCCGCGTTGAGCCTTGAGGCTGCACAGTTGGCGCAGCGCATTGCCGCTGTTGGCAATATAAACGCGGTCACCGATGCTGCGGCTGCGGCGCTGATGGCGCGCGCTGCCGTGCAAACTGCGGCGCTGAATGTTAAAATCAACGCGGCCGGCCTGCAAAACAAATCCACGGCCCAGGCACTGATCGCAGAAATCACAGCGTTGGAAAAAGAGATGGAAGGTCTGGCAACGGCCGTTGCGACTACCGCCGCCGAACGGGGTGGTTTCTAAGAAATCAGATAAGCCCTCTTTGGGCTGGTAATTCTTTTATGCGCAAGCAATTATTATTGTCGCTGTTGATTTTCCTGACCGGTGTATTGGCCGCCTGTCAAAATATGGCTGCGCCTGGCGTAAGCGGGATGGCGGGTCTGGTAGCGGAAACGGCCGTGTCCACCGCAACCTTGCTGCCTCTCAATCAGTCACAAGCAGGCGCCGACGAGCAAGTTGCAGTTGTGTTTACAGTAGAACCGGAAACGGCCGTTGTCGAAATGCCTGCCTTTGCCTTACCTACAGCCACACTAACGCCCGGCGCCACACCCATTCCAACCGAGACGCCAATTCCTTCGCCAACCCATGACGGACCAACCGCCACTCCCAGCGCCACCCCAACCGTTCCGCCCACCTTCACGCCGCCAGCCCTGCCTTTTACCTCAGCCAACGAGCATTATTGGCTGCGCCGGCCAATTCCCGAAGGCGGCACAGTCTGGACTGATAAAGTTTACCCTTACGGCAGCACGCGCGGCGACACGTTACGGCCGCATCATGGCGTCGAATTTTATGTGCCCAGCGGCGCCGAAGTCATTGCCGCCGCCAGCGGCACGGTTGTCGTAGCAGGCGTGGACAGCGAAACAATCCACGGCCCCCATGCCAATTTTTATGGCAATCTTGTGGTCATTGAACTGGATTCAACGCTTGATGGGCAGCCGGTTTACAATTTGTATGGTCATCTCTCTCAGATTTTTGTCAACGAGGGGCAGCATGTCGATGCCGAAGAAATCATCGCGCTGTCCGGTGCGACCGGAGTGGCAGACGGCGCTCACCTGCATTTTGAGGTGCGCGTGGGAGAAAACAGCTATGACAACACGCGTAACCCGCTGCTATGGCTCTATCCCTTCCCGGAACAGGGCACGGTCGCCGGTCGCGTCACCTGGTCCAGCGGTGAATTAGCGCATGAAATCCCCATCACCTTACGCCGCGTTGATGCCAAATCAAAATACGCCGCCACAACTTCCTATGCTAACAGCAACGGCCGTCTCAATGCCGACCCCGGTTGGAACGAAAATTTCGTTTTTGATGATGTCGTCGCCGGTTACTATGAAATTGAGATCAAAATGGGCAGCAAAAAAATCCGGGAAGAATTATGGGTATACCCTTATCAGACCAGCTTTGTAGAAATCGTTCTGGAGTAAATTTAAAGGTCAACTTCTTGCAGAAGTTGACCTTTTTTCACTTTTCTGAGGATTATCCAGACCCAAACGCCCGGCAATAATGCGGTCAAACCAGCGATCCGGCAGCCAGCGCGGCAGTAAAAAGCTGGTCAGCCATCGACGCGGAATCGCATACCGCGCGCGAGGACGCTCCTTCTCTAAGGCCTCGACAATAATCTTTACAACACGCTCGACCGGAATGGCAGTTCGTTCACGTTCTTCCACCGAATCTTGCAATGATTCCAGCGCCGCGCCGTAATCCGTTTTCTCGTACTGTTTGACTTGCTCGGCGAACTTGCCCACGATTGGCGTCTGTACCGTTCCCGGTTCGATGGTGATCACATCAATGCCATAGAGCATTAATTCCCGCCGCAGCGCGTCCGACACTGCTTCGAAGGCGTGTTTGGAGCCGGCGTAGGCGCCCATGAATGGGTAAACAATTTTACCGCTGATGGAACTGATGTTGATGATGCGTCCGGGCGGGCGCCCAGACCCTTTCGACGCGCCCAGCAGCGGCAAAAACTGCTGAGTTATGTCAAGTTGAGCGAAGACGTTGACTTCAAACTGAAAGCGAAAGTCGTCCAGCGGCATGTGCATCAGCGGGCCCGGAGTCGAAATGCCGGCGTTATTGATCAAGGCCAAAAGGCCGTTGTCGCCAATTGCAGTTGTGACCTGGGAAACGGCCGTTTCTATTGCGGCATGATCCGTCACATCAAACAATAAAGGCACAAAGTTCTGCTTGAATTCCGCCTGCAGCCGCTCAGCGTCATTGGGCTTGCGTACGCTGCCAAACACAAAATAACCGCGCCGCACCAATTCGGCCGTGGTTGCATACCCTATGCCGCTAGAAACCCCTGTGATGACAACATAATTCATTATTTATATCCTGATCTAACAAGTTGTCGGAAAAATAAAAATTTGCCCCAGATTTGCACAAACCAGACCTAAAACTTTGGGATTTTCGAATAGTTTTTGCGGTTTACCCAATTGGCTGCAAATCAATTACGAACAAGCCATTTCCAACAGACTCCTGGCTAAAATGTGTTCTGACCTATCAGGGGTTAGGCGCCAGACGGCGTTTAAGCAGATAACCAATCACCGCCAATATCAAGCCCAAAATCAGAATGCTGCCGGTCCACAATAAACCAAAATCAAACCAAAACTGCTCCGGGAAGAGGCGAATGAGGGAATCGCTGTAGTTGAATGTCCACGTCCCCGCCGCAAAAAAGAGATTGTGGAACAATGTAAAAGCCACGCTCCACGCCAGGCCAATGAACACCATCACCGCGACGACGACAACGGCCGTTAACAGCCCGCCCTGCCAGAGCGCTTTGGCCCCATCCAGCCGCGTTTGAGGTCGCCAGAAAAGGAAAACCAGCCCACCCCCAACCACAAGCAGCAAAATCCACATCACATTCTGGAACACATCGGCCACGTTTTTGACGTCCAGCATATGGCCAATTTCAGCTTCATTGTAGAGTGGCATATCGCCGCCCGGCAGGCGCAAATCCTCCAGCAGATAAATCACATCAACGGCCGTTTCAGGACGCCGCAAATAGGCGAGCGTTGCGTTAGCGTATTCAAGGCGTTCTTCCAAAGTAAAACCAAAGAGGTCAGGTTGGATACGGCCGTATTCCCACGCCGGGTAACTGGGGCTGTTCCACGAAATCAGCAAGCGAACTGTGCCCACTGCCAATAAAAAGGGGATGGCAATCACGACCACCCAGCGCACAATTTTGATTAACGTCTTGTTCTGCAAAAGTTTTCTCCAAGAAAAGCGTGTATAAATTTACTCTTCATAACCAAACAGGCGCAGCCAATCATCTAAATCATCCTCTTCCAGCCGGTCTTCCCCATGTTTGAGCGCGCCCGTGTCTTTGCTCTGCTTTTTTTCGGGTTTAGTCGGCTGCTCTTGAGTGTTTTTTTTAATCGGCCTGCGTGGGACCGGCTTTTCAGGCACAGGGCCAAACAATTCCATAAATTCCGCCACATCGCTGGCGCTGATCGTCGGATCAACGGCCGTTGCCGGGGATTCCTCTTCCGGCGCCGCATAACGCTCTGACTGTTCCTGTGACAGCCGTTTTACAAAGCTTTCTGAGCGCCAAAATTTCATGCTGCGCGCCTGCGCCGCACGAATAATTTGTTGATCGCTAGAAATCAGGATGAATTCGGCCGGGTTCTTGACACGCTTGATTTGATTAATAATCAGTAAATCGGCTGTTTTTCCCGCTGGCGCAAAAATGACTTTGACATTGGAACTAGACATGCGCTGTGAGCGTCCGCCCGGCAGCCCGCCGTCAAAAAAGATGGTCAATTTCCGCTGACGCTGCGCGGCTGCCCAACCGCGCAGTTTTAAGACCAGTTTAACCTCATCATTGGGGTCGGCCAGGTCAATGTCAGGCATTCTGCCAATCAGGTTGTGGCCATCAATCAAGTAATGCATGTTTTTTTAAACGGCCGGCGCCTAATCCACCATTTCCAGACGCGCAAAGCTGGCGATCAACCGTTTCACGCCCAACTCCGCAAAAGCTACCACGACTTCTTCATCATTGCCGGTCATTTTTGTTTCAATTACCATGCCCTCGCCAAATTTAGCATGGCGCACGCGCTGGCCGCTGCGATATTGGGGGCCTGCCGCGCGCTCCTGCTGCGCATCTTGTTCGAGATAGCGCGGGCGCGGTAGTTGGCTGTGATCAGGCTCATGCGGTGGGGTTGGGGGAATACGGCCGTATCCACTTTCATTTCCAGGTGAAACAGACCGGCTTGTGGTCGAGCGCTTATTTGACCAGCCCGATGACCAGGTGCTGGCGCGGGAAATCGATTGCTGCCTCCGTTTGGCCGCGCCGTTTCCTTCCATTAAATCCTCGGGAATATCCCCCAGGAAGCGCGACGGCACGCTGACCGACGTGTCGCCAAAATAGGTGCGCCGGAACGCATGTGAAATATAAACCTGGTCTTTGGCGCGCGTAATGCCCACATAAAACAAGCGCCGTTCCTCTGCCAGTTCTTCGCCATCTTCCAAAGAACGGCTGTGCGGCAGTAAACCATCCTCCAGGCCAGTTAAAAAGACAATTGGGAATTCCAACCCCTTGGCCGCGTGCAAGGTCAGCAGCGTTGTCGCATTGGGCGCATCCTCGAGATTATCCGTCTCAGAAACCAGCGCAACCTGCTCTAGAAACTCGCCCAGCTCCATTTCCCGATTCTCATAGGCGACATTGCGAAACTCCATCACGTTGTTCCAGCGGTCTTCCCCTTCCTGCGTGCCATCATCCACATAGCTGCGGTAGCCGGTCTGTTCCAATATCACGTCCAGCAAATCCCCCGCGCTGACCTGATCCCGCAGGTTTGTCCAGGCGCTCAACAAATCCCCAAAGCGCGTAAGCGGTTTTAAGGCGCGGCTGTTAAACGGATGTTGAATATCCGCATCCCTGCTCAACCTGAGCAGCGCCTCCGCCGGCTGCCAACCGTTCAATGCTGCCCAATCCAGAAGCCCCTGCCGCGTTTTTGCGCCGATGCCGCGCGGCGGCGTATTCAAAACACGCCCCAGGCTGACAGCATCAGACGGATTGTGCACCAGGCGTAAATAGGCGATGGTATCTTTTACTTCTCTGCGCTTGTAAAACTCGGTCGCGCCCACCACGCGATATGGCAGCCCAACCCGCAAAAAGCATTCCTCCAAAACGCGCGATTGGGCGTTGGTGCGGTACATCACCGCCATTTCGCCGCCGGAGTAGCCCTCAAGTATCAAACTTTCGATCGCGTCGAGCACAAACTGCGCTTCTTCTTGCTCATTATAAGCTTCTCGCAGAATAATCTTTTTGCCGCCCTGGCGCAGGGTAAACAATTCCTTATGCACGCGCGCCGGATTGCGTTTGATTACCGCTTTGGCGGCGTCAAGAATAATTTGCGTCGAGCGGTAATTTTGCTCCAGCAAGATTTGCTGCGCATCAGGATATTGCTCGCGAAAACGTTGGATATTGCGGAAATCAGCGCCGCGCCATTTGTAAATTGACTGGTCAGAATCGCCAACAGCAAAAATATGATTGTGACCCGCTGCCAGCATTTTAAGAAAAGTATATTGGGTGGTATTGGTATCCTGGAATTCATCCACCAGAATTTGTTCATACCGCTGCTGGTACTGCTGCAAAATATCGGCGCGTTCGTTAAACAACAACACGGTGTTCATCAGCAGGTCATCAAAATCCATGGCGTTATTGGCCTGCAAAAGCGCCTGATACTGGGTGTAGACGCGGCGCGTAATTTCGGAAATATAGTTGCTCGCGGCGTACAGTTCAGGCGTGATCAGTTCATTTTTGGCGTTGCTGATGCCATTGAGCATTTTGTAGGGCGGGAATTTCTTGTCATCCAGGTTCAGGTCTTTGAGCGCCTGTTTGATCACTTGAAGCTGGTCGGCGGTGTCAAAGATGACAAAATCTTTGTCGTAATGGGTCAGATGTTCCGCTTCACGACGCAAAATACGCGCACAAATGGAATGAAACGTGCCCATTGTGAGACCGCGCGGCTGTCCTGCAAGCAAATCTTCGATCCGCTGCCGCATTTCGCGCGCCGCTTTGTTGGTAAAAGTCACGGCCAGGATTTGCCACGGCCGTATCCCTAAATCTTGAATCAGATAGGCGACGCGATGGGTTAGTACGCGCGTTTTGCCGCTGCCAGGGCCAGCCAGAACCAGAACCGGTCCGGGCGGCGCCGATACGGCCGCTCTTTGGGCTTCATTTAATCCAGAAATCAAATCCATAACCACTCTCTGTGAATTTCCTAAATTCAGTAGATGCAAAATGTGACACGAATAACATGAATTTTGGCTCTGTTATTCGTATGATTTGTGTCATCAGTGTCGAAAATCTTGATCTGCTGAAATTATAACATCATCTAACCTGAGGTCGTAGTGACCGGACGCCCTGCGCTCACGGCCTGCTGGCGCAAATACCAGGTAATCGTCAGCAAAACCAGAGCCGCTCCCGCTGCCTGCCAAATTGAGGTCAGGCGCTCATCCAGCAGCAGCGCCGCGACTATCAATGCGCTTACCAGACGCCACGCCAGCGTGCTGCTAACCAGCGGCGCGCCCAAATGACGAATCACGCCGATTTGCAAGAAATTAGATGACGCCACAATAACCAGGACGCCAAAAATTATCCAATCGCGCGGACCAGTCGCTGTCCATTGACTCCAATCTTCACCAATCAAGGCGCTCAGGATAAAGCCGGCCGCGCTCAACGACAACAAATGCGCAAATAGCAGGGTTTCGCTGCCGATTGCCTGGCGAGTAGAACGCCGCACAAAGATCATATACAACGCCAGAAGGATGCTGCTGATGAATGCCAGCGTGATACCCAGCCAATCTGAACGACCTATTGTCTGGGAAACGGCCGTTACGCCAATTTCACCGCCGATCATCAAAACTGCGCCCAATAAACACAGCGTTATGGCGCGTCCGGTATACCGCGGCAGGCGTTCGCGAAAAACGGCCGTTGTCAGCAACACCACAATAAATGGCGTCAACTGTGTAATTAACTGCACAAAAATCGAGAGCGTAAAACGCGCCGCGAGAAAATTAGTCAGACCACGCCCCACCACAATGAAGGCAAACAGCCACAATGCCGGGAAACGCAGCGCGCGCCATTCGACGCGTGGCAAGATGAACGCGCTCAATAGCACAAGCGCCAGTAAATTTCCCAGCGCAACCAGGGACATGCTGGGCAGGTTGCTAACCGTTTGTAAATAACGCGCCAGCACCGGAAAAGCACCCCAGCCGGTTTGAACAAGCAGCGTAAGCCCCAGCCAGGGTAACAAATTATCCGATTCTCGCACCGATCAATCCTTCAGGCATTTTTTTCTCAGTCCCACACGCTTGCAGCGCCCGCTTCATTTTTTTTGACAGGGAAACGGCCGTCTGTTAGAATCCCGCCTGTCTAAAAATGAAATCGTCCGGCCCCATTCGTCTAGCGGCCCAGGACGCGGCCCTCTCAAGGCCGAAACAGGGGTTCGAGTCCCCTATGGGGCATAAACACGAAGCCAGGCTTATGAAAGCCTGGCTTCTTTTTTGGTAACTATACAGCCAGACCTGCCAGGTCTCTCGGGCGCCTGAAGAGTTACCTTTTTTGTTAATTTTTGAGGTGAAACTATTACAATGCTGCGGTCATATAAGCGCCGTTCAGCACAAAGCCATGCCGGGTGTAATAGTTGCGGGTTCCGATAGCGCTGATAACGGCAATATGGGAATATCCCGCTTCTTTGGCCATTTGCATGGCCTTCTGCACCAATTCCGTGCCCAACCCCATATGCTGCGCCTCTCCCTGGCTGTTGTCACCCAAATTCAACGCCGGACCATAAACGTGTACCTCGCGAATCATGGCGTGGTCAGTTAATTCCGGCAGCGGGTGCGGCCGTTTCCGATCTGGAAAAGAAAGCCGCAAAAAACCGGCAATACGTTCGTCGTCGGTCTCAAAACTGAGAAAATGTTCCGTCGTCGCGTCAGTGGCATACCTGTCCACGCGCAGGCGCAAATCTTCCCGTTCCACCTGCTCGCGTCGGATTTCACGGTAGCGAATATCCTGCTGGCGCAGCCCCTCTTTTTCCATAGCAGACTGTGCAATCTGGCGCATATTAGCTTTTTTATTGCCGGCGACCACGTTGGTGGTGGGAAAGTCACGAATCACGCGGTTAAGGCGCACCCAGCGCGGCGTTTGCGCCATACAGGCCATGAGGACATATTTGACCTCCTCTTCGGTATAGGGTGTGTATTCACCACGCAGCCAGTAATCATGCAGTTCGGCGTTTTCGACCAGCATACAGGGATATAGCTTTAATTCGTCGGGACGAATGGCGGGGTCTGACCATAAACGGCCGTAATCTTGAATATCACTTTCCAGCGTTGCGCCCAACAAATTTGCCATCCAATGACCGTGAATCTTAAATCCCGCCAACCGCAGCAGCCCAAAAGCGTCGCGCGTCGCCTGTACATCATGGCCGCGGTGATTCATCTCCAGAATATGGTCGTCCATACTTTGAATGCCGACCTGCACCTTGGTCACGCCTAAATAACGCAGCCAGCGCAGCTCATCCACATCAATGCGATCCTGGCGCGTCTCAATCACCAGCCCGACGTTGCGGCGCGGGCCGACGGCGTTTTTTGCCTGCGCTTCCGGCAGCGTCTCAGAATCTTCAGCGTTCATGGCGTCCAGACAGCGTTTGATAAACCATTCTTGATAACTGCGGGTGTAACTTGACCAGGTGCCGCCTAAAACGAGCAGTTCGATTTTTTCGGCGGGATGGCCAATTTGTTCCAGGGCGCGGATGCGGGCAAAGGTTTGGGCGTAGGGATCAAAACCGTGGCGTTCGGCGCGCTGCGCGCCCGGTTCGTCATGCAGATAACTCTTGGGCATGCGCACATCGGTGGGGCAAAAAATACATTTGCCGGGACAGGGATATGGTTTGGTGAGTACGGTCACAACGGTAACGCCGGCCTGGCTGCGCGTCGGTTTCATTTGTAGATGGATGCGTAGTTCAGGATCGAACGCCATCCAAGCCTGATCACAAAGGCGTTCGTAAACGTCGATAACCTGGCTTTTGTTGAGCCAGGGTAAACCTTGTTTGACATATTTGCGCATGGTGCGGTTGTATTTCTGGCCGGTTAACGGCCGTTTCCGCGCCAACGCCTCAATCAACGCCACAAACAGCGCCTCCTGCCCCGCAATGGAAACAGATTCCCGCCTGGCCTCCCATTCGGCGTCATATACATCCCGTTCGACAACGGAAACTTGTTCAATAGATATTTGATTACTCATTCAAAAATGATTGTACGCTGAAAAGTGAAAGAAGTCGGGAAAAACGCAAACTTTTAATCCAGCTAAGCAATAAAATGCAGGGCCAGGGCCATGATAGCCATCCAGGGCAATACTTTGAATTCACCGGCGCCTAAAGCGGCCTCAACTTCATCTCGTGTGAGAAGTTGCAGTTTTTGATCTTCCAGATCATCTGCGTTGATTTCAGTCACCTGGTAGGCATGTCTTGCAAGAAAGAAGTGGGCTGTGCCAGCGCCGCGGTTCCCATCAACAGCGTAGCTGCCCAAAAACTGCCAATCGTCGCTTGCGTAGCCGGTTTCTTCCAGTAGTTCACGCTGCGCGCCCGCCAGCGGGTTTTCGCCCGGTTCAAGGAAACCACCCGCGGGCGCCAACGATGTGCCTTCAACTGCGTATTTAGTCTGGCGGAAACAGAGGAAACGGCCGTCTTCCGTCAGCGCGACAACATTGGCAAAATCAGGCGTTACGACCCAGGGCCAATCGTCGATGATACGGCCGTCCGGCAGCTCGACAGTATGTTCTTCAACAGAAAGAAATTGATTATGGTTGAAGATAGTTTGCCGTTTTAAAGTTTGCCATAAACGCATTTTTAAGACAATTCTGCAATTAATTCTACCATTGTTTGCAAGGCTTCCACGTTAAAAACGGTCATATTTAATGTCGTGACCGGGCTGTCGAGCCACACTCGCAAGCGTTCTTTGATGCGCTCGCGCGGGCCGACGAGAGCTACATCATCAATCAATTCCGTAGGCACAGCCATCATCGCCTCTCCCTGGCGACGAGAAAGATAAAGCTTCTGAATTTCGGCCGCAGCGTCTGCGTATCCATAACGCGCCGCCAAATCATTATAGAAATTTTTACCTTTAGCGCCCATGCCGCCGATATAAAGCGCCAGCAATGGCCGCAGCATGTTATAGCCAATGTCGAGATTGTCGGTCAGCACAACAGAAACGGTAGGGGCAATATCAAAATCCGCCATCGATTTACCCGCTTTTGTCAGTCCGGCGTCAACGTGGGGTTTATAGATTTCATTGTATTTTTGGGGTGCAAAGAAAATCGGCAGCCAACCGTCGGCAATTTCAGCCGTAAGCGCCACGTTTTTGGGGCCAATGGCGGCGAGGTAAATGGGAATGTCCGGCTGGGCATTGAGCGTGCTTTTGAGCGGCTTGCCCAACCCGGTGGCGTCTGCACCCTGGTAAGGAATCTGGTACAGTTTACCTTCATACGTCAATCGCTCTTCGCGCCGGAATATCGAGCGCATGATTTCTACATATTCCCGCGTGCGCGTAAGCGGCATTTTGTAACTTTTGCCGTGCCAGCCTTCAACAACCTGCGGCCCGGAAAGACCCAAACCGAGCAGGAAACGGCCGTTGCTCAACTGATTCAGCGTCATGGCGGTCATGGCCGTGTTGGCGGGAGTACGGCCCGGCATCTGCATGATGGCCGTGCCCAGCTTGATATTTTGAGTGAGCGCGCCGCACCACGCCAGCGGCGAAACCGCATCGGAGCCATACGCTTCGGATGTCCAAAGCGCATAAACGCCCAGACGATCCGCCTCCTGTATTAAATCTAATGGCAGTTCAATTTTACCGGCCGCATAGCCAATGATTAATCCTAAACGCATTCTTTCCTCCCTGATATTGTTATTTGGGTCGTTCTACCAGCTTTTCTGCATGCGCTGATCCTCGCAAGGCCTTGATAGGATCAGACGGAATGGGGATCACTTTGATAACCTGATCGTCGTCGATCCATTCCAGGTAGTCCCCACCTTTGATCCCATAACGCTCCCGTAGGGCTGCGGGAACAACTGTCTGTGCCCTTTTTATAATAGTTGTTCTCATAATTCACTGCCATGTGTGACACAATCGGCTAGTTCTAGACCCAACTCTCGACAACGAGTCCAGGTACTCGAGAGAACTCCCGTTCGTTATTTGTTACCAGCGTTACACCCATACTAACTGCGTGCCCGGCAATCAATGTGTCCAGCGAACCAATTGGTGTTCCTCGATTTTCTAACTCTGCTCGAATCTGCCCATAGCTAAAGGCAGCGTCGGTATTGAATTCTGCAATGACCAGTGGAGACAAAAATTGGAGTAAGGCTGCTTGATTCCCTTTTCGACGTTGACTCTTTTGCACGCCGTAAGATAGTTCTGCGACAGTAATAGAAGAAATTCCAATATCACCTACTCGATGTTCGTCAAACCTATGGATGACTGACACCGGGTTTTTCTTGATCAAATATATGCAGATAATAGTATCCAGCAGGTATTTCATTCGAAGATCTCTTCCCGTTCCTGTTGCTCAGGTTGTTCCCGCACTTCCATGAAGTCATCAGAAAACAAACCGAGGCTATCAAAAAGTATCTGCCAGGAATTTTGTTCTGGCAAGAGCAAGACAGCGTTACCAATACGCTTGATGAAGACCTGAGTCCCTTCGAAACGAAATTCTTTTGGGAGCCTGACTGCTTGACTCTGACCATTCTTGAATAACTTGGCTACTTTCATAAATTACCTCTGCAAGTATATATCTATAGTATATACTACTTCAAGCAAAGTATCTTGTCAATCCTAATACTGATGGATGGTCGATGACCCAGAAAGCAAAGTTGACATTACCATCGGGGGGTTCCACTTCCACCATGACAAAACCATGCGTTACCAAATGTTCGTCGAATACATCACCTGTGGCGTTGCCGGTAAGGATTAGGGGATAGGGTGCGTCGCGCGTATTGGCTGGCGCATCCCGCATGCTAAGCGCATCCGTTTCTCCAGCCACCAGGTGGGTAATTGTCAGGCCAATTGACGCAGATAAAAGGCACGGCGATCGATTTGGCCTCAGGCGCAGCAGGATCTCCCACATATTGTTCAATGTCTTGCGAGGCGACGATGATCCCGTCTACTTGCTTAGCTACCATGATTTTGGCCCAAAACCGCCTGTTTTCATGTTTATAAAAGAAAAAACCGCTTGACATTGATATCAGGCGGTTCATTTCTGTGGAATGCCCCTAAGGAGATCCATTTCGAAATTCATAATATTAGAATTATGGTTCATCCATTAGATTTAGTATTGTGTTCTTTGCGTATGATTCGCTTTTGCAAACCGCAAAAAGTATTTGAAAATAGATCAAGTTGATTTTTTGCGGTTTACTCGAGTAATTAGCAAAATTTGCACATCTTTATTCTTCGAAAACTTATTGCCAATTACATTACAGGTTCTTACGTCGATATTTTTACCAATCACCGCGGTATACATCTTTGCGATGACCAACTTTAATGACATATATAACTAATGCATCATCCTCAATCGAGTAGATGATTCGATATATTCCCTGTCTTATTCTGAAGCGGTCTTTTCCAGAGAGTTTTCGTGAGCCATGCGGTCTAGGATCATCGGCCAATGCACTGATTCGTTCAATGATGCGCTGCCGATCTTTCCTGCGCGGGATATTTTCAAGTTCTTTAACTGCAGAAGGCTTGATTAGAACTTTATATTTCCCCACGTTGCTTCAGATCCTTGACAACTTCCTCGAATAATAAATTTGGTTCATGAGCACGTTCTTCAAAGGCCGCCAAATCTTCTGCGTCTTCTGCAAAGCTTAACCTAACAGCTTCATTGACCAATTCGGAAACGCTCCTGTCAAGTTCGGCCGATTTAATGCGCAAGGCGCGATGAATATTAGGATCGAAATAAATAGTCGTTCTTTTTTGTAAATCGCTCATAATAGTCACATTATAACGTTATGACGCTATGATGTCAATTCTGCGCACAGCTATGAGAGCGCTTCATGGCAGATTGTCGCTTAATAATTGCTGGCAGTATAATCAACTGCCCGACGGTTCATAATAGTAGGCAATTGAACATAGGAGAATATTTCTAGCAAAATAATCTGTTGAGGGGCTTATGGCAACAGGATTCGGCCGTTATCACCTAAGGAGATTCGAACTCAATTAGCCGAATAGAAGATTCGATTTTAGATAATTAGATGGCCAACCCAGGCATTTGTCGAAAGATAGTAGTTGACCATATTTGCTTCACGAGGAAACAAACCGCTACGATTCTACGACCAGCGCAAACGCAACTGCTGTACAACATCGTCGATGTCTAACATCTTGCCCGCTTCCCACGCAGCGTTAAACGCTTCCGGCTCAATGATCGTCCGCAAGTTGGCAACTTGATTTTTGATCAGATGACGATTGTAAGCTGTTGACTCCGGATGGTGTTCAAGCATTGATAAGTATTGAATCATCAGCTATTTCGTCGTCACCGACCATATGAGGATGCAATGCTAGCCGCACGAAACAATCCAATGCATTTGCCAATATTTACCTGAGCACATGTGCCATTCAAGTGAATTAAGATGCAATGAGCCACTGCCCTTTCAAATTGGCCAAAACGCTCGTATCACGTGCCAGGAAATCAATCGTCGAGTCTTATCCAGAACAGTTCTCTCCAGCGTACGGCAATATTGATCGCGCGTGTTTCCGTAATCAATCGCTTTCTCGTTAGACTGTCGTTTCCACTAAGCCATACTCAATGAGCGCAGAATACCATAGCGTGATGAAGCTGTCTGGATAGTAGATTCAAAATAGGTCAGCAGTTTATTGAGCTTTGCTCTGAGCCGCCTCAACAGGTCTGGCCAGACGCGAGGTAGCCCCACATCCGCATCGCTCGATCACCATGTTTCTCAATGTTTCACTGGCTAGAACCTCAGCCATTTGCTGCGCTTCATCGAGCCAATCAATTAGACCTGGGTCTCCTACCTCCGCCACTGCATCGCCAATTGAATGCACAGCCAGTAGCGCAATTCGTAATGTTCACTTTGCTCCAATTCATCAATCAGTGAAATGAACTGGCTGTTTAACTTCAGGAGCTGCATCGACCATTTGACGTGCTCGCAGTTGTGCTGCTCTAAGCTTGAGCAGTGTCGGATCTGTTTTTGGCAAACCGACGCCTTGAACAGTTGCTACGGCCGTATCAATTCGTCGCGGTGGGCTGGATACCCTGTGTGTCATCAAATTTAATCATGCCAGTGGCTAAATCCGCCAGTTCATCTGGCAGCTTGATCGCCGCAGGGCATACTCCCATGCATGCTGAAAGTTGTCCCGATCAGCGGCGTAATCGCGCGGCAACAGCAGCGGGAGGAAGTAAAGAACGCGGCGCATTTCCTGCGGCACGATTTGAGCGAAATAGCGACAGTGTGCGAGCTGTGCATCTTCATTGCTTCCTAAACGCTTTCGCTGCTCGGCTGCATATTGACGCAGCAGCTCGTGCATCACGTAACGGCCGTTGTCACTTTGTCGCTGCAGCAATGATTTGTTGACCAGCGAAAGCAAAATGCGGAGGTTGGCACCTGCCACCTGTTCGGCCGCATCGCGGGAAAAGCCACCGCGAAAAACGCTCAATTTAGCCAGCACAGTTTGCTCGTCCGGCTGTAAGCGCTGCCATGAACGGTCGAAAACGGCGTGCATACTACGCTGCCGATGAGGCAGGTCGGCCAGATCGGATGATAAAAAGCCAAGGCTGCGTTCAATTTCGACGGCGATTTCAGCCGAACTCAACAGCTCAAGCCATGCCGCCGCCAGGATCAGGGCCAGCGGCATGCCCTGCACAAGCCGGCAGATCTGGAGCACATAAACGAGATTGTCGTCAGACAAAGCATAGCCCGGACGCGCTCGCTGGCCGCTGTCGACAAAAAGCTGCACAGACGACCAGTCCAGCGCGTCGTCAACCGTCAGCAGATCGGGAAAGTCAAGCCCTTGCAATGGAAAACGGCTCTCGCTGACGAGGTTGAGGGGCTGTCTCGAAGTGACCAGAATCACCAATTCGGGGCATGTTTTTAGAATGCGATCGATCAGGGATGCGCCGCGCACCAACTGCTCGAAATTGTCCAGAATGA
Organism: uncultured Chloroflexia bacterium; assembly: GCA_963701435.1. Lineage (GTDB taxonomy): Bacteria > Chloroflexota > Anaerolineae > Promineifilales > Promineifilaceae > JAACFF01. Next base: position 277,290 of record CAVPAL010000023.1, read on the forward strand.
GCAGGATGTTGCGTTGTGCCAGTGAGTTGAGCAGCTGCGGTAGGAGTGGCTGTGTTTTGTCTGGTGCTTGATAGCTCAACGCAGCCGCAACCACACTGCCGATCTCGTCCGGCTCCGTGACCGCCGCCAGATCGACAAATGTGACGCCATCTCGGAACGAGGGAAGTAAGTGCCGCCCTACTTCAATGGCCAAACGTGTCTTGCCCATGCCACCGGGAGCAACGATCGTCACCAGCCGCCGCTGATCCTGCCTGAATAATGTGCTGAGTGTCGGTTGTTTCCTTTTCTCGTCCAATAAATGGTGTCGTATCGGCTGGCAGATTGTGTTTGGTTTTGACAGGTGGTGTGATTGGCTTAACGGCCGTTGCCATGCCCACGCGACCTGATTTGATGTCCGCATATAGCTGCATGGTTTCCGGTGCTGGTTCGACACCGATCTCTGCCCATAACTGCTCGCGACAACGCTCAAACTGAGCCAATGCATTGCTCCTGTCCCCCATCAATGCATATGCTTGCATTAATTGTCGGTATGCTGGTTCCCGCCACGGTTCAAGTACGAGTTGGCGCTGGGCCATGGTTACAGCGGTGGCGTAATCGTCCGCCTGCAAGCTGTCCTCGGCAACTTGAAGCATTGCTTCCAGCGCCAGTTGATGCAGATATTCGCGTTGGCTGCGCAGCCACTCTTCGAATGGTTCGCTGGGGCACGAGAAGCCTTGTAGCAAATCACCAGCGTAATAGTTTACTGCCTCTGCTAAATTGTTGGTCTCGACGGCAGTCGTGAATTGTTCAACATCCAACACATAGTCGGACGCCGCATTGAACTGCACGGTTTTGCGATTAACTAGCAAGTAGGTTGCTCCGCTGCTGTTCAGCAGTTTGCGCATACGGTATAACGCCTGGCGCAAGTTGTGCCTGGCCACTTTTTCGGACGCTTCTGGCCAAAAAAGCGCAGCCAGGGTTTCACGCGAAATGGGTTTATCGCGGTTACAGGCCAGATAAACCAGCAAACCCTGATTGTTCGCTGAACGAAAGCGGGTGAGGGGATGCTGATCGAACAGCACCTGAAATCCACCAAGAAATGATAGAACGAGCTTGGGCATGACTAAATTATTGAAAAAAGTCGCATTTTTCGCAACAGAAAAGAAAAAGTGGTGACGTTGTGGTGACGGTTGACTCTTATCATTTGAATATCAATCTTAGTAGGTGATTGCATCACTGCTAATCACATTTTGGAGGATAATTATGACCAATCAAATAGCCGCTTCGTTAGCCGATGGAATCGCTTGGACACATCAGGCAATTCTTCGGCTTGTGGAAGATCTAAGCGACGAGATGCTTGCCAAGCCACCAAGCGCCACCGCGCCGCCGATCGGCTGGCACGTTTTTCATATCGCCCGATGGGCCGACAGATTGCAAGCTAGTTTGCCCAATCGTCTATCGGCCGACAGCCATCCATCAGAATTGCCCGACCAAATCTGGCTGGTTGAGGAAGTCGCGCAAGCGTGGGGGGTGGATTCAAATACGCTCGGGTGGCTCGAAACGGGTCCGGGCATGACAGTTGAAGATGCAGTAATCGTCGCCTCGGTTGGCCGCGCCAGATTGACGGCATATGCAGAGACGGTATTTCAAGCCGCTGATGAGGTGCTGCGGCAGCTGCACGATCGTGATTTGATGCAGGAACGGAACTGCATCATTCCAGGTATGCAGTTTGATCCGTCGACATGGACTATCGAAACGACTGGGCCGAACCGAGGATCACTCTTTGATGATTTGGCCTTCCATAGTGGCCATGCTGATCGTCATTTAGGGATGGTCGAAGCGCTGAAAGGGGCAATGTATTCGGTGCGTGGAACGGCCACCGTCTGAGGAAAGCGAATATGAAGATATTGATGATTGGAGGCACCTCTTTCTTTGGCAAAGAAATCGTCGAATTGGCGCTGGATGCGGGACATGAGGTGACGATATTTAGCCGTGGCAACGCCCGTCCTGACTTCTGGGATCGTGAACTGCACCTGGAGCAGTACTTGAATGATACTGGATGATTAACGAGCAATGAGAGGATATGTATGAAGATATTGGTAATTGGCGGCACTTCATTCTTCGGCAAAGAAATTGTCGAATTGGCCTTGAAGCAGGGCATCAGGTGACGATATTTAGCCGTGGCAACGCTCGTCCTGACTTCTGGGATCGCGTCGCACATATCAGCGGTGATCGCAATGATTCGGCCGATTTCACCACAAAGCTGGCCGGTAAACAGTTTGATGTGGTGATAGATAATATCGCGTTCAATGGCGAGCATGTTTCGAACACATTGGCGGCATTGCGGGGCAATATCGGCCGATACATTTTAACATCGACAACGGCCGTTTACATCGGTGCTGGGCCATTTGATCAACCCTTGAGTGAAGCAGATGCCGGGTACGAACTGCCTGAGAACCCTCAGCTTGCCGCTTTTCCAAAACCGACACCCGCAGGCATGATCGGTTACGCGACTGGCAAGCTCGCGGCCGAAAAAGCGCTTATCGACCAGGACCAAGTGGACTATACTATCATTCGACCTCATATTGTTGTCGGACCTGAAGATAATAGCGGGCGCTTGCAATTCTTCTGCCAGAGATTGATGGATGGCAAACCGCTGATCTTGACCAACGGGGGCGTGCAATCGCTCCAGTTCGTTTATAGTCGCGATTTAGCCCAGAGTTACTTGCTTGCCCTAACTAGCAAGCAAGCAGTCAATCAAATCTATACGCTTGCTGGCAATAAAACGTGTCGGTTGGTCGACTGGGTCGAATTACTGGCTGAACAGCTTGGCGTTCAGCCAAATCTCATCTCCATACCGGGTGATGTCATTGAAAGCGCGCCTTTTAATTATGCAGAAAACTGGGTCTTGAGGGGCACACTCACATTTGATGTGTCAAAGGCTGTTCGTGATCTCGGGTTTCGGCCGACATCCATTGAAACATGGACAGAGGTTTGTGCCAAATGGTACACAGAGACAGCCCATGCAGCCGATTCGCCCGGATATACCGATCGTGATCGAGAGGTCGAATTCGCAAGTCGTTATCAGGCTATGGTGTCTGCTATCGTCGATTAGTTCCTACCCATAGGAGAAAAAAATGAACACATTAAAGGCAAGAAAACGCGATCAGAATCTAAACGGCCGTTCCAACCCATGGCTTGAATTGATCGCACAAATGGGCGATCAGTTGAGCGCGTGCGAACAGCAATCTGACGAAACAGATGCTTTTGTCAGTACCAACTATGATTGCTGAGAGAACATCGATTCTTTGCCGCACTGGTGCCGGCTGAGTTTGGCGGTGGTGATGTAACGTTTGACGAAATGAGCGACATCTTGCGCGTCATGGCTCATTACAGCAGCTCTACTGCACTGGCACTATCCATGCACCAGCATCTCGTCGCCGCAAATGTATTCAAGCACAAGAAAGGACAGGATGTACGCGCTTTCTTGCAAAAAGTCGCCGATCAACAACCCGTCCTGATCAGCACTGGGGCACGCGATTGGCTGGAATCAAATGGCACGATGACGCGCACTGATGGTGGCTATCTATTTAGCGCAGTCAAACAGTTTGCCAGTCAATCGGCCGATGGCGGCATTGCCGTCACCAGCGCACCGTACGAAGATGAAAATGGCGACTGGCACGTGCTGCATTTTCCAGTGCCTTTAGCCAGCGATGGGGTCTCATTGATCGAGAATTGGGAGGCTCTGGGTATGCGCGGGACAGGTTCACACGCGATCAAGTTTGAGAATGTGTTTGTCCCTGATGCAGCCATTGCCCTCAGTCGACCGCGTGGGGCTTATCACGGTGTCTGGAATGTCGTTCTCACTGTTGCCATGCCGCTGATCATGTCCGTCTACGTTGGCATCGCGCAAAAGGCAGCGCAAATTGCGATAGAACATGTCAAACGATTTGCAGTCCCCAAACCACACCAGGTTACGGCCGTTGGCGCACTCAACAACGAACTGATCAATTGCCGAGATGGCATTAAGCGACATGCTGCGCATCAACAACAACTTCGATTTCACGCCTACAGATGCATGTGGCCACCTGATTCTGACGCGCAAGAGCATCATTGCTGATTCCGTCATCGAGGTCGTCAATCAGGCGATGGATATCGTGGGCGGCCAGGCGTTTTATCGTGTGAATAAGTTGGAAAAACTCTTACGCGACGTACAGGGCGCACGCTACCATCCAATTTACAAAGCCGACCAGCATTTGTTCTCAGGTGATTATCTGCTTTGTCAATAATTGTGTCAGCTTGAGTTGATAAAAGTCAGATGAATATTCGCCCGGTGTGCGCAACGATGAAGAAGGGATTACTGATCGGATTTCGTACCAAACACCTGGCAGAAATAGCGCAGAAGATTCAACCATATCAGGTTGAAATTCATGTTGCGACTAATCTAGATGAGGTCGGCCGTATCTTCACGCAGGAAATGATTGAGTTCGTAATTCTTGGTTATGAGCACGATTCGGAACACAAGCTAAGGACGCTGGCGCGTATCCTCTCTGTCAGCCCTGCTTCCGAAATTCATGTCACGGGACATAAGAGCGAGCCGATTGCATTTGTCACTGGCATTCTGAAACAGGTAGGGGCTGAATGATAGCTGGCTGATAAAGTTGCAAGCGATGATTTTGGCATCTGTTACAGTTCAGATGGAAATCGCTAAACCAATGGGGAACTCTCAGTATCAACTTTCGAGATGAGGACCAACGGAGATTCGAACTCAATTGGCCGATTAAAACTAGGATTCTGGCCCTGATCCCTCCATTTCTTCCAAGTTTCACGCAAAAACAAACAAAAAACCGCTTGACACCAATGTCAAGCGGTCTATTTCCGCAAAATGCCCCCAGGGAGATTCGAACTCCCGTTTTAGGCTTGAAAGGCCTACGTCCTAGTCCCCTAGACGATGGGGGCGAGCGGATGGGATTTTAACATTCTCTTTTTTTATGGTCAAGAGATAATTGTTTTTAGGCGCGAACGGCCGTTCCCTGTAAAATTCTGGCATGATCCGGCAAGCAACTCATCAAGATGCCGCGGCCCTGGCGCAAATACATACCTTGCTGCACCCATCTGACCCATTGTCAACCCGGGAAATGCAAATCCGCCTGGATCACATTTACGCCGTGGGCGGCCGCATATGGGTGCTGGATTTAGGCGCGGCCGTCGGCTATGCCTGGGCTGCACCGATTCCAGGTTTGGAACAGCTTGCCGAGTTGGAAGGGGGCATCCTACCGCGCTGGCAGAACCAGGGCTGGGGCAGCCGGATGCTGGCGCGTATTCTGGCAGATTTACAAGGCAGCACTTTTCAACAGGTAACCTGCGGTGTGGAACAGTTAGACAGCCCAGCCGCGCGCCTGCTGCTGCGACATCACTTTTTTGTGGAGCATGTTGAATGGGTACTGCGTCGGAAAATTGAAGATGCGCCGCCGCTGGTTGATAAATCCGGTGTTAAGGTGGTGACATTTGACCGGAAAACGGCCGTTTCTGAATTTACGCAGTTGTATAACCAGATTTTTGATGGTTATGCCTGGAACCAGCCTTTCACCTTATTGGAAGTAGACAATTTATTGGATCACCCGGGCGATATTTTATTTTTAGCAGTTCAGGGCGGTCTTGTCGGGCTGGCATGGCTGCATCTGGAGCCTGATCAAACTGGTGTGATTGAACCGTTTGGCATTGTGAAGGATTGGCAGGGGCAGGGATACGGCCGTTACCTGCTCATCAACGCAATGAGTCAACTGCTAAAAAAAGGGGCGCGCCGGCTGCAAATTGGCGCCTGGCGCGATAATGAACCTGCCATCCAACTTTATCAAAACCTGGGCTTCCAATACCACAAATCGATAACATATCTGGCGGCCAATCTAGAAGATTCGTAAATACTCGCTAAATCATCCTTTACGATTCACGTTTTACGTCCTAAAATGCAGCTAAGTTCAGTAAATGGAGAAAACCGTTATGTTCAAAGACACGGCTGATGCCCGTAACCGTTTAGGCGACCAGAAATATATTGCTTCCGAAGAAATTGCGACCGTTGTCTACCTGGCGCAATCATTATGCAAACCAATTCTGGCCGAAGGGCCGGCGGGCGTCGGAAAAACCGAACTGGCCAAAGCGTGGGCCGCTTCTCTTGGTTTCCCGTTGGTGCGTCTGCAATGTTATGAAGGGCTGGATGAGAGCAAAGCGCTCTATGAGTGGGAATATGCCAAACAGATGCTCTATACGCAGCTCCTGCGCGATACGCTGCGCAACGTTTTGGATGATGTGGAAAACCTGGCCGAAGCGGCTGACCGCATCGCTCAGGAAGAAAATGTGTTCTTCTCTGAAAACTTTTTATTACCGCGCCCACTTTTGACTGCACTGATGTCCGATACGCCGGTCGTACTCCTGATTGATGAAATTGACCGCGCCGATGTGGAATTTGAAGCCTTTCTACTGGAAGTATTAAGCGATTTTCAGGTGACGGTTCCGGAGCTGGGCACGATTGCGGCCCGCCACCAGCCAATGGTGCTGCTGACCAGCAATAACACCCGTGAACTGAGTGAGGCGCTCAAGCGGCGCTGCCTCTTCTTACATGTGGGTTATCCCACCTCAAGTGCTGAATTGAATATTGTGCGTCTGAAAGTGCCTGATCTGAGCGCTGATTTGGCGCGCCAGGCGGTCGCAGTGGTGCAGCAGTTGCGCAACATGGATTTGCGTAAGGTTCCTTCTATCAGCGAAACGCTGGATTGGGCGCGTGCGCTGGTGACCTTAAATGCCACCGCAATTGATGAAAAAACAATGACCAATACGCTGACGGTATTATTGAAATATGAATCTGACGTGGCCAAAGCCAAACGTATGATGGGCAACGGCGGCGGCGGGCGCTCAAGTCGATATGAGCGTTAGGCAAGCGTTTGTAATTATTTTGGCGTCTTTGGGAGACGACTAAAGTCGTTACTACAAACCACCATATGGACATCGGCTAAGCCGGAGGTGAAAATGCAAGAGCGAATCATACAATTTGCACGAGGGCTGCGCGCGGCGGGCGTGCGCGTGTCAATCAGCGAAACAATCGACGCCATGCGCGCCGTTGAAACGCTGGGTATCACAGAAAAAGAGCCTTTTCGGGAATCTATGCGGGCCACATTAGTAAAAGATTTCGACGATATGGCCATTTTTGATCAGCTCTTTCCGCTCTATTTTGGCAGCGATGGCCCTCCCTTGCAAAATGCTTTCGAAGAACTCAATCCCGATGAGCAGGGTATGCTCGAACAGGCGCTGGATGGGCTTAGCGGCCGTATCAAGGCGCTGATGGATTGGCTGACCAGCGGTGAAGGGCCAACAAAGGAAGAACTGGAACAATTGGCCCAGCAGGCAGGTATTCAATGGGCCGAAACGCCGCAGGAAGGGCGCTGGGTAACGCGCCGCATGCTGCAAAAAATGGGCTTTGGCCAGTTGGAGGAGCAGCTCCAGCAGCTTATTCAAAAACTGCAAGAGATGGGCATGAGCCAGGAATCGATCCAGAAGCTGTTGGGAATTGTCGAGGCCAACCAGGAAACTTTGACAGAGCAGGCGGCGCGCCAGGTAGGGCAGCAAATCGCCGAACAGCGCGCCAATCGCCCGCAGGAATTGTATGGCTCCGACCTGATGAATAAACCATTCTATTCACTGACCCAGGAAGAAGCCAATCTGCTGCGTAAAGAGGTACAGCGGCTGGTGACGCAACTGCGCAGCCGGGCAGCGCTGCGGCGCAAACGGGGCAAGAAAGGCAAGTTTGATTCTAAGGGTACGATTCGCGCCAACCAGCGCTTCGGCGGCGTGCCGCTGCAAATCAAATACCGTAAGAAGAAGATCAAGCCTACCCTGGTGCTGATTTGTGACATGTCGCGCTCTATGTTGTCGGTGGCGGAGTTTATGCTGCGCCTGACGTATGAGCTGCAAGACCAGGTGTCAAAAACACGCAGCTTTGGATTTTACTCGGACATGGAGGAAATCAGCATACTGCTGGATGGCAGCCGCCCATCGGAGGCGGTGGACGTGGTGCTGGAGACTTTTTACGGCCGCGCCCCGCGCCATTATGCAACTGATTTAGGTCACAGCCTGGATACGTTTTTTAAGAATTGGCTGGACAGTATCGACGGCCGTACCACGGTTGTGATTTTGGGTGACGGCCGAAACAACTATAACTCGCCGCGCATTGACCTGATGAAACAGATTCAGCGCCGCGCGCGCCGCCTGGTCTGGTTTAACCCGGAACAGCCGGGCCAATGGGGCACGGACGACAGCGATATGCTGGAATATGCGCCGGTGTGTGATGATGTGCATGTAATACGCAATCTGGCGCAGTTGGCAACGGCCGTTGACAAACTTATGGCAGTTAGTTAGTCAGCTACACCGAAATTTGACGACCACCCTATGGCATGTTAAGATGTTGGCATGATTTTCAAAATGGTTTTTGACACAGGCGCTTATTATGGTGAATATGACCAGCGCAGCCGCGTAGGGGGTTTCACCTGTCTGTAAACCGATGCAGAAAAACCAGTGAGAACAGTGAGACGCGGCGTAATCCGCGTCTTTTTTTGTGGATTAACGCTTTTGTTGTCAGGGGTGCATCTGTGTGTGCGCCCAGAACCAGGGCAGTATGATGAGAGGTATGCGTGATGAGAAATGTGTTTGATGAATTAAAGTGGCGTGGTTTATTGTTTGATCACACAGAGGGTGCGGCCGAACTGCTGGGAAAAGAAAAAATCAGCATCTACAACGGCTTTGACCCGACGGGTGACTCGCTGCATATTGGGCATTTGGTGCCCATGATGAGTCTGGCGCGCTTACAGCGTTTTGGGCACACGCCCATTGCCGTCGCGGGCGGCGGCACAGGCATGATCGGCGACCCCAGCGGCAAATCCGGCGAGCGCAATCTGCTCACATTGGAGCAGATCGAATATAACCTGAGCCGTGTCCAGCAGCAGTTGGCCCATATTCTTGATTTTGAGGTCAAAGGCAACCCGGCCAAAATCGTCAACAACTACAACTGGTTATCAAAAGTGTCCATGATGGATTTTTTGCGCGATACCGGCAAACATTTCACCGTCAATTACATGCTGGCCAAGGATGCGGTCAAATCCCGCATAGAGCGAGAAGGTGATGGCATTTCTTACACCGAATTCAGCTACATGCTGCTGCAATCTTATGATTTTTTGCACCTGTTTGATACCTACAACTGCGTTATGCAGGCGGGCGGCAGTGACCAGTGGGGTAATATCACGGCCGGCATTGAGTTAATCCGGCGCGTGCGTGCAGCAAAAGTGCATGGCCTGGCCTACCCGCTGATCACGCGTGATGACGGCACGAAGTTTGGCAAAACGGCCGACGGGCAAAGCGTCTGGCTTGATCCTGCGCAAACGTCCCCCTACCGCTTCTACCAATTCTGGTTGAATACAAATGACGGCGATGTGGTCAACTATCTGAAGTACTTTACCTGGCTGGATCAGGCGGCGATCGCTGCGCTGGCGGCGGCGGCGGCCGAACGGCCGCACCTGCGTGAAGCGCAGCGTAAGTTGGCGCAGGTGATGACAGAGATGGTGCATGGGGAAACGGCCGTTGCCAAAGCCGAGCAGGCTTCCCAGGTCCTCTTCGGCGGCGATCTGGATGGACTGAGCGCGAACGATATTCAAGACATCTTCGCCGACGTGCCCTCCAGCCAGGCAGCAAAAGAAGTTTTCGCCGGCGCAGGCGCGCTGCTGGTTGATTTGCTGGTTAGCAGCGCACTGGAGAGTTCGAAAGGAGCCGCGCGGCGCGCAATTGAAGGCGGCGGCATTTACCTGAATAACCGGCGCGTCGGCGATTCGGGCCAAATGGTGACATTGGACCAGGCTATTGACGGCCAGTTTTTCATCCTGCGCAAGGGGCGCAAGAAATATCATTTGGTACAGGTGGTTGGGTAGGTGCATGACACGAATAACAAATATTAAATTCGTGAAATTCGTGTCATTCGCGTCAGAGTCTGGATTTATCGAGATTCATTGTTTGATGTAAACGGCCGTATTCCGAAACCCCTTCCCATCCGGCCCAAATCCTGACTGGATCACCGTCATCGATTGTTCATCCGCCGACAGAAACCGCGCGGCGTGGGCGATTTGCTGTCCCCCTTTGAATGTGGCGCTGTCAAGCTGACGCTCGCCGACGCGCGTCATTGAAGCCGCTTCAGCGACAGCCGGATTTTCGTACGGATATTGCTTGCCGTCCGGCGTCGCCGTATACGCCATGCTGTGCGCTTCACCGGCAGCCGTTATCCACGTCATACTAATCAAATAGCCGGTTTCTGTCGCCTCCAAACGATACGATCCACTATCTGGCGGCTCGCCGAACTCATAATCGCACCGCGTGGGATCAAGCAGCCAGGTACCAAGAAAAGCATCATGTTTCAATCCGGACATCATTGCCTCAAAAAAGTGAACGTTATTGCGACGGCTGCAGGATGAGGTGATCAACGGCCGTTTCCAACACCTGCTCCTCACTAAACCACATGGGATGATATTCCCCATTCTGCCACAGCGGAATCATATCATCATAATGCGGGCTGCCGGGATGACCGCTCTGGCCGGTCGGATTCACCGCGCGGCTGACGTCAAAATCAGCCATATCGACAATCATACGCATCGACGGAATCCAGGTCACTAAGGCCGGGTCGTCAGAACTCCAGCTCATCGCATTCACGATCGAAGCGCCGCCATCCACCGCCACTGGCCCGCGATTGACCAGACTTTCAATCGGCCCAATCCCGCTCTTACCTAACGGATCGCTGGGGAAAGTCGCCGTATGCAGTCGATCCCAGGTCCAGTTATCCATCGAACCGCCCAGCAGCGTCTCCAATTCGGCCAAACCTTGTGTTAAAGCGAGCAGCAAAATATCGGCCTGCGTTTCCACCTCCGGGGTGGAAACATCATCCCACCAATGTGAGTCAGGGTCCAGACCGACGTTGTGGAGGAAAATTATGTCACGCATCTCGGCCGCATACTCTGCGCCGATCTCGTCGGCTACAATCGCCGGATACAGTTTGGCGTTAAACAGCTCGAAAATGGATGTCGCCGTGCTGTCTCGCCTTTCCTGCAAGTCCCAGGCGCTCAATATTTCCAGCGCCTGCTGCACCTGAGGGTCATCACTCTGTAATTGGAGCAGCAGCGGCGTATAGGTCGCGGCCAGCAAAGATTTGCTGTCGCTGTGCATGCGGCCGATATCATCCTTGGTAATTGGCTGCCCGCTCGCCGCCATTTCTTCAATCATATCCATGATGCGCTGACCCCGGTCGCCGTTGTTCCAATCCCGTTTGATGTAATGGGGATAATCTTCATCCACAATTGCGTTATTGGCCGTGGAAATGTAGCCTTTCTCGGGATTAAAAAGCGCCGGCAGCTCTTCATATGGAATCCAGCCCTCCCACTCATACTCACCCGTCCAGCCGGGAGACGGCACATATCCGAAGCCATTTTTGCGCACGGGCGTACGGCCCGGCATCTGGTAGGCAATATTGCCTTCGACATCCGCATACACGACGTTTTGGGAAGGAATGTCCCAAAAACGCAGCGCTTCGCGGAAATCTTCGTAATTTTGGGCCTGGTTTAACAATAAAACCGCCTGCAAAACGCGCGAGGGATCCTGCGCCGCCCAACGCATTGCCAGCACATCCTGAGCGGGATTTTCCTCATCAGGCTCGCTGACAATGGGGCCGTGGCGGGTGATGCGCACCGGCAGCACGACATCCTCACCGCCGTTGACCTTGATCACCTCTGTGACAATTTCCATATCTTCCCACTGCCCCATGAATTCGTATTGGTCGGGATTGTCGGGATTTATTTTTTCGATGAACAGGTCCTGGACATCCGCGCCGGTGTTGGTCAGGCCCCAGGCGATGGCGTCATTATGACCCGCAATCACGCCGGGCACGCCGGCAAAGGAATAGCCGACCACGTTCATACCGGGCATGTGCAGCCCAACTTCATACCAGATGGAAGGCATCTGAATTCCCAGGTGCATATCGTCGGCCAGCAGCGGCAGGCCCGTGTCGGTGTGTTCGCCGCCGATTACCCAGTTGTTGCTGCCGACAAAAGGACCTTTGCCCATCACGTCGGGAATTTCACCGATGATTTTGCTGTTGACGTTTGGCCAGTTAACGGCCGTATCCAGCCCGCCCATCTCGCCCAAAACGTTCACCTGCTCATCCGTGGGCGCAATCACCGGACGGCGCTCATATGGATAGGGCGGAATCAATTCGTAATAGAGGTCTTCACCAAACTCGCTCATAAACGCCGCGCGCATCTTTTCCGCATCGACCTCATCCGCCAGCGTAAAAGACATCACAACACCCCAGGACACCGTATTGACCGGCGTCCAGGGCTCGATTTCCCACGGTTCGCCTACCAGGCTCAAAATGGTGCGGTTAATAGAAATATTGTCGCCCTGCTCGCTCAAATACGCGTTCACGCCCGCGCTGTATGCTTCCAGGAGTTTGTAATATTCCGGCTCGTTTTCCTGGTAATAGGCGACGGTGTCTTCCGCCATGCGGTTCCAGCCGGCGGTGCGGATGAATTTGTCGCTGCCGAGTGTCGCATCGCCGACAATTTCAGAAATGCGCCCCAGGCCGGTATGCCGCCAGAACTCCATCTGCCAGAATCGATCCTGGGCATGGACATATCCCTGTGCGAATAATAAATCTTCCAAATTGTCGGCATAAATGTGGGCAATGCCGTACTCGTCTCGATAAATATCAACCTGCGCTTGCAATCCGCCGGTAATCGCGGGGGTACAGAGTGTAGATTGGGCGGCGTAAACGGTATTTGCCGTCTGCGCGGCTGTGGTGGGGCAGTTATCATCGCCGATGGCGACAACACCATCTGTCTGCGGAAACGGCCGTCTCAAGGCGACATTTCCCGCGACAATTAAAATAACGACCAGCAGCAGGATAACGCCAAGCAAAATCAATAAAATGCGGCCAATGCGGTTCATGCGTTCTCTCCTCTCTCCAAAGGATTAGGAACTCAGGGCCAACCTGTTATTCGTATGGTCAGTAGACCGGCCCTGAGCCTGAATATTAATGAATGTCTATCTGGAAATAATACCTGAATTGACGTCAGGATGAAATGGTTTTTTCGCTTTCAGGTATGATTAGCGCCATGGGTATTTGGTTGTTCATCCCTTTGCTGCTGTTAATTGCATGGATTGACCTGAAACAACAGCGTATCCCCAATAAACTGGTATTTCCAGGCGCGCTGCTGGCGCTGTTGGCGCATGCGTTAAACGGCCGTTCTATGCTGCTTTCCAGTCTGCTTGGCGCCGTGGTGGGGGGAGCGTTGTTTTTACTCTTGTTTTGGCTCGGACAGCGTCTGTTCGGTCCCGGCGCATTGGGCTGGGGGGACGTCAAGCTGGCAATATTTTTAGGCGCGCTGGTCGGCGTGCTGGATGTATTGTGGGTGTTGGCGCTGGGCATGATGCTGGGCGGGTTGGCGGCGCTTTTTTTGTTGGCGACCGGACGCCGCCGGCGCACTGATTATCTGCCTTATGGCGCTTTTTTGGCGCTGGCTGCCGTTTTTTGGAACCTGCTGTCTTTACCAATTTTCGGAGTACAATAGGCGCATGAGCGAAATTGAAATTCGGCCGTTGACCAGCATGCAGGAATGCCGCATCGTCGAAGAAATCCAGCAGGCCGTTTGGACCAAAGACGCCGCCGAACTGGCTCCGGCGCACATGCTGCACGCTCTGCAGCATAACGGCGCGGCGCTTTTGGGCGCATTTGACGGCCCCCAAATGGTCGCTTTCTCGTTGGGCGTACTGGCAACCATTACCGACAAAAACCGCATTGACCAGATCGCGGCGGCGCGCCTGAAAATGTATTCCGTGATGACCGGTGTTTTGCCCGGCTATCAAAACTTAAATTTAGGCTACCGGTTGAAGCTGGCGCAGCGCGATTTTGCGCTGCGCGTGGGTATCCGCCTGATCACCTGGACTTATGACCCGCTCGAAAGTCGCAACGGCCGTTTTAATATCGCCAAACTGGGCGCAGTTTGCAGCCAATATCTGCGCAATTTTCATGGCGACCTGGGCGGCATCAACGCCGGGCTGGAAACAGATCGTTTTGACGTAGAGTGGTGGGTCACCAGCCACCGCGTTAAAGGACGTGTAGATAAACCAAAACGGCCGTTACCGCTAAATGTGCTCCTGGACAGCGGCGCGGTTCTGGTCAATGAGGCCACTTTTAACAGCCAAAAACTGCCGGTTCCGCCGCCCAATTTCGTCAGCCGCCCCAGCAACTTAATGCTGGTGGAAATTCCGGCCGATTTTCAAACGATCAAAGAACAAAATTTCGAACTCGCCTTGCGCTGGCGCCAGCATACGCGCATGCTTTTCGAACAGCTTTTTCAGGATGGCTTCATCGTCACCGACTTTATCAGCGAGCTAGACGCCCTAAACCAGCGGCGCAGCTTTTATTTGTTGACCTATCGCGAAGCGTAGATTGTATATTAGACATCATCGGGGCAATATACACGGATAGGGGTAAGGTCGGATGTTGATCATAATTTATTTGGCAGTGAGAGAGATGTATGATTGAGTTGCGCCATAAAAAGAAAAACGTCTATGAAAATTGAAGCGATTGATCTTTATTTCATCAGCCAACCGCTGATACGCACATTTGTGACAAGTTTTGGGCCACAAAAAGAGCGCGACTGCCTGCTGGTCGCCGTCCACAGCGACGGCGTCACCGGTTGGGGGGAATGCGTCGCCACCAATGATCCGGGCTATAGTTATGAAAACGGCCGTTACCGCCTGGCACATTCTGGCTGATTTTTTGATTCCCGCTTTGCGCGGTCAAGATATTCAGGAACCGGCCGATTTAGGCCCCCTATTTAAATACGTACGCGGGCATCCGCTCGCCAAAGCGGCGCTTGATCAGGCCGTTTGGGATTTGACGGCGCAGCGGGATGGGCTGTCGTTTGCCCAAAAATTAGCGGCGCCTTACCCGCAAGGGGCGCGCTCACGCGTCAAAGTCGGGGTGAGTATTGGGATTCAACCATCGCTTGACGCCACCCTGGAGTTGATTCAGGAACACATTGAAAAGGGATACGGCCGTATCAAACTCAAAATCAAACCCGGCTACGACATCCAACTGGCCCAGGCCGTGCGCACAGCCTTTCCTGACCTGGTTTTTATGCTCGACGCCAACTCAGCCTATCACCTGAACGATGCGCCAACCCTGCAAGCGCTCGACGCCTACAATCTGCTCATGCTGGAACAGCCGCTGGGCTACGATGACATTTACGAACACAGCAAACTGCGCCCGCTGCTGCGGACGCCGCTGTGCCTGGATGAAAGCATCACCTCGGCCGCCCATGCCCGTTTTGCGCTGGAGATTGGCGCCTGCGACATCATCAATGTGAAACCGTCGCGCGTCAGCGGCTGGACAGAAGCGCGCCGCATTCACGATCTGGGCGTGGAGGCAGGCCTCGGATTGTGGGTTGGCGGCATGCTGGAAACGGGCGTCGGGCGCGCGGCCCAGTTGGCGCTGGCCTCCCTGCCCGGTTTCACGCTGCCGGGTGACATTTCCGCCACCGAACGTTATTACAACCCCGATATCACGGCCCCGTTCCTGCTTAACGCGGCCGACAGCAGCATCGACGTGCCCACAGGGCCTGGTTTGGGGGTTGAAATTGATACGGACAGGTTAACGGCCGTTACCCAACGCCAACAAACCTTCAAAATGAATCGGATTTTATAAAATTAGGCTTGTTGACCTGCGTGAGTATCCCTTTCACTAAACACGTGACACGCTATACTATGGTGCGTTCGCAAACAAGTTTGTAGTAACGACTTTAGCCGTCCGCGACCTCCGGATCGCCCACCGCTAATGAACATTCATAAAATAATGCTCCTGGCCGGTCTCCTGACCGCGAACGAGCATAAATACAACAAGAGGCAGCTATGTTTACTGACAAAAAAATTGCGTTTATTGGCGCCGGCACCATGGGTGAAGCCATGATTCGCGGGCTTCTGGGACAAACCATTGTCACCCCAGACCAAATTATTGCTTCCGACCATTACGCGGATCGTATCCAGGAAATACAGGCAAAATATAACATTCAGGTCACGCGTGACAACCGTGAAGCCGCCGAAATCGGGCAGGTTGTTGTGCTTTCAATCAAACCGCAAAGCTTGCAATATGTCCTGCCCGACATTCGCGGCCATCTGCGCCGGCAGGATTTATTGCTTTCGATCATCGCCGGCGCGCCAATCAAAAAGCTGGCCGACGGCTCGGCGCACGCTTCCGTCATCCGCGCCATGCCCAACACGCCGGCGCAAATAGGCCAGGGCATCACCGTCTGGACCGCTACTGAAGAGGTTAATGAAGAGCATAAAGGGCAGGCGCGGCTCATCCTGGGATCGTTGGGCAAAGAAATTTTTGTGGATGAAGAGGCTTATCTCGACATGGCCACCGCGCTGAGCGGCTCCGGGCCGGCGTATGTATTCATGATGATGGAAGCGATGATAGACGCCGGCGTCCACCTTGGTTTTTCACGCCGGATTGCGCGCGAGTTGGTTTTCCAGACCATTTTAGGCTCGGTTCAGTATGCGGAGCAATCCAGCAAACATGTGGCTGAACTGCGGAATCAGGTTACGTCGCCAGGCGGCACGTCGGCAGCGGCGCTCTACCATATGGAAAAAGGGGGCTTGCGCACGGTCATTTCGCGCGGCATCTGGGCTGCTTACCAGCGCTCGGTGGAACTGGGTCGCGGCGAAGATGTCAAGGGACCCGCCTGAGAAAAGCAGTGTGATTCAGGGCAAAAAATTTGATCAGTAACCCAATCCTGTCGCCTCAAAAAATAGACCCCGCAACGGCCGTTCCCGGAACCGTCATTCTGCAAATCAACGGCGTGTGGCAGCGCTTCACCAAGCCGATTCATGTCATCACCGCCTGGCGACCGGATGAAGTCAAGACCGCGCTGCAAGAAGTGGAAACGGCCGTTAACGCACAGCAGTTCTACGCCGCCGGTTTCATGACCTACGAAGCCGCGGCAGCCTATGATCTGGCTGTCCATTCTCCAGCAACAAATGATTTGCCCCTGCTTTGGTTTGGGCTCTATGAAAGTCCCGAAAGCATACCGTCGCCTCCGGTCGCAGCGCAAACAGGTTACACCATCGGCGATTGGCGATCAGCCCTCGCAACGGACGCTTATGCCGCCGCCATCACGCGCATCAAGGATTTTATTGCTCGCGGCGAAACCTATCAGGTCAATTACACTTTTCCGCTGCAAACTGATTTTTCCGGCGATCCATACGCCCTTTTCATCGACCTGATGCAGGCCCAGGAAGCGCAATACAGCGCCTACATTGACCTTGGACGCCACGCCATCTGCTCAGCCTCGCCGGAACTATTTTTCGCGCTCAATGGGGAAAACATCCTGACCAGGCCCATGAAGGGCACGGCCGGCCGTGGTTTGACACAGGCAGATGACCAACATCAAATCGAATGGCTGCGGCATTCGACCAAAAATCGCGCAGAAAATGTGATGATCGTCGACATGCTTCGCAATGATTTGGGACGCGTGGCGCAAATTGGCAGCGTAGCGGCGCCGCAGCTTTTCACGGTCGAGCGCTACCCGACGCTGCTGCAAATGACCTCCACCGTCACCGCGCGCAGCAAGGCCCCATTCACCGAAATCATGGCGGCATTGTTTCCCTGCGCTTCGATTACCGGCGCGCCCAAAATACGCACGGCCCAAATCATTCGCGAGCTAGAAATCGGGCCGCGCGGCGTTTATACCGGCGCCATTGGCTTTTTAGGGCCGCAGCGTCAGGCGCAATTTAATGTTGCGATCCGTACTGTGGTCGTGGATCGACCAAGCCAAAAAGCGGTTTATGGCGTCGGCAGCGGCATCGTGTGGGATTCGGACGCCGATCAAGAATATGCAGAATGTCGCTTAAAATCACAGGTTCTACTGCAGAAACGGCCGTCTTTCGACCTGTTCGAATCAATGCTGTGGACGCCGGATGAAGGCTATTTTCTACTCGATTACCATCTGGCGCGGCTGGCTGCTTCGGCTGACTATTTTAACTTCGCTTTTGACCTGCACGCCGTGCGGCGCACTTTGACAAAGTTAGCAAAAACCCTGTCGCAGCCGCAAAAAATCCGCCTCGTCGTGCAGCGCGATGGCGCAGCAAGCTCGCAAGCCGTATCGTTAGAATTCGGCGCTATGGTTGAGCCCGTGCGCGTTGGATTGGCGGCCGAACCGATTAATTCCCAATCCGTCTGGCTCTATCACAAAACCACAAGACGCGACGACTACACGGCCGCGCGCGCTTCACGACCAGATTGTGACGAGGCGATTTTGTGGAATGAACGCGGCGCCTTGACTGAAGCCGGCAGCGCCAACGTGGTTTTGAAGCTGGAGGGTAAATTGTGGACACCTCCGGTTGCTGATGGACTGCTGGCAGGGACAATGCGAGCATTTTTGTTGGCAAACGGCCGTATCCGTGAACGCACGTTAACCATCGCAGATTTAAAACGCTGCGAAGAAATTTACCTTATCAACTCCGTACGCAAATGGCGCCGCGCGGCGCTCGCCCCGGTTGACAGCAGTCAATAACCGGCGCTCAGGCAGCTCCCTCCACGTCTTTTGCATTCAAATAATTTGAGGAATCCATGCAACGAATTTTAGTAACCGGCGGCGCCGGCTATATCGGCAGCCATACCGTGGTGGAATTACTAAAGGCAGGCTACGAAGTCATCATTGTTGATAACCTGCACAACAGCAAAGCTGAATCAGTGGCGCGAATTGAACAAATCAGCGGCAAAACGGTGCAGTTTCACGAACTCGATATTCGGGACAAAAGCGCTCTGGAAGCAGTTTTTGCAACTGCGCCCATAGATGCAGTCATCCATTTTGCGGCGCTTAAAGCAGTAGGCGAATCAGTCGAGAAACCATTGGCATATTATCAAAACAATGTCACCGGCACGCTTGTCCTGTGTGAAGTGATGCGCGATTATGGCGTAAAAAATATAGTGTTTAGCTCTTCTTGCACGGTATACGGCGACCCTGACCAGGTACCGGTTTCTGAAGAGAGTCCCTTAAAGCCGGCGACAAACCCATACGGCCGTTCCAAACAAATTATGGAGGATGTACTCCAGGATTTGTATATTTCCGACAACGCCTGGAACATCGCCCTGCTGCGTTACTTCAATCCCATCGGCGCGCATCCCAGCGGTCTGATTGGCGAAGACCCCAACGGAATCCCCAATAACCTGGTTCCCTACGTAGCGCAGGTAGCGGTTGGCAAGCTGCCTTATTTGCGTGTATTTGGCAATGATTATGACACGCCTGATGGCTCCGGCGTGCGAGATTATATCCATGTGCTTGACCTGGCCGCAGGTCATGTCAAAGCGTTGGACAAGCTGGCGACAAACCCTGGCGTGGTTATCTATAACCTTGGTACAGGGCGCGGTTATTCGGTGTTGGAAGTCGTAGCGGCCTTCGAAAAGGCTTGTGGTCGGGAAATCCCCTTCAAATTCTTCCCACGGCGCGCGGGCGACGTCGCTATGACGTACGCTGATCCCAGCAAAGCCAATCGAGAATTGGTTTGGACCACGGAGCGTGACATTGACGACATGTGCCTCGATACCTGGCGCTGGCAGTCACAAAATCCGGACGGGTATGCCTGAGCAAGGACTCAACTCTCCTTTTTGATCTTTTCAATTTGTCCGGCGTCCATCTCGATTGTCTGCGGGTGGCTGCTGAGAAAAGCCAAAAGCACCTGGACACGTTCTTTGCCTTTCAACTTGGCGTCAAAAATCGCCTCATAGCCTTCGAACGGGCCGCCGGTTATGCGCACGCGGTCCCCTTTTTCAATGCCCTCCAAGGTTAAACCGCCCGCCGCTTCGATTTCTTTCAGCCGGATTCGCAGTTCATTAATCAAATTATCGGGCACAATGGCGGGTTCACCGCCGAAAGCAACCAGACCGATGGTTCCCGGCATCCAGTTGATGGTATTGATGCCAATCGTTTCCAGATCGGTGCGGATGAACATGTAACCGGGAAAATAAGGTTTCCGTTTTGCCGCGCGTGGATTTTTGGGCTGTACGCGCACCATCGGGAAAAAGGCGTCAATTTCCTCATTTTCGAGGCGTTGATTTACTGTTGATTCTTTGTGTGGTTTAACTCGTAAGGCGTACCAGTATGTCGTCATTTGATCTCCCAAAATTGTCTGTTGCCGATTACCTAAGCTTGCTTCAATTAATGTTAGTCTACTCTTCGTCTCACGGCCAGCTCTGCAAAAAAGCAGCCGCCAGTTGTCCCGCATATATGATAATGGGACGCGGATAGAGCGCCAACAAAAATGCGATTACACCCACAGCGCCTGCAACAGCTCGCATCCAGCGCGGCTCTACTCCCATCGATAATTGGGCGACCGCCCACAAATGGGACACGGCGCGCAAAAGGGCAGCCACACCGCCGGCCAATCCAACCATAATCAAAACCGGCAGCCAGGCTGGCGCATCCCCACCAGCGGCTAACAACGCCCAAAGGCCGGGAAATCCAATGGTCAGGGGCAGACCAATCAGTGCAAAAGCGCCCAATAAAAATAGCGCTGTACTGAATGGGAACTGCCGGCCAATTGATGAGGAAGCTTGCATCTTTTCCGGCAGGTTGTTTTTTTGCATGAATGACAGGCCGACAACAGCCAGCAGCAAACTCAAAAAACGGGATATGTGCAGCAGGATGCTCGTTTGCCATGCCGCCTCAAACGGCAAGGCCAGCGCCAGGACTCCCAGCCCCATGTTAAGCAGCAGCAAATAGGCCAGGAGTTCGCGCCAGGTAACGGCCGTTACCGCCAGCAAACTCGCCGCCAATATTGTACCCATGCCGCTCAACTGAACCCATTGTACAAATTGCGGATTACGCATCAGGGCCAGGTTTTCTTGCAGCGCCGTAAACAGGAATGCCAAAACGGCCGTTTGCACCAATCCAAATAAGATAGGCAGCAGCAGCAGCGGCATTTCTCTGGCCGTAGCCCCTACCCAAATATGCAGCGGAAAACCTGCCATGAAAACAAGTATCGCAGCAACCAACATACTCAGGATCGTTGCTGTCGAACCGAGCGGCCTGCCGGCTGAAAGCATCCACCCAACAACAAGGAGCAGCGTCACGGCCACAATCACAAGCGCAATATAACGCAGTCCGCCATAGGTGCGGCGCAAAATTTGGGGGTGGTAGGCCATCATAACCAATCCCAATGCCACAGCTAAAAACGGCGCGCCAAAAACAAAGGGGGTGATCATTAAGGCAACGGCCAGAGAGGAGAGGGCCAATAAGGAAGCAGGGATAAAAGTTTTGCCTTGCGGCCACAGCAAGGTTAATAAATACAACACCCCCAGCCCTAAACAAATATAAAGAATTAATGCCTGCACGCCGGGGCTAAGCGTCAATGTACGGCCTGTTATTTCCCAGGTATCACCGGCAAACAATGGCGCTTCTGGCAGCGCTTGCCCAGGTTCAAGCACAATGCTGCGGGTTAACCAGCCCAGAAAGAGGACCGCAATAAAACCGGTTACGGCCGTTGCGCGTTGCCAGCGGCTTACTAATAACGCAAGAACTGCCGCCAAGACAGGAACAACTATCAAATAAACCGGTGCAGGATAACCCATAAAACCATTCAATCCGGGAAAACTTTACTTCAACAACGCATACCAGGATGCGCGGCGCGCCTGGGTCAGATAAGCAATCACGACAGCCAGGAATAAATTCAAACCGGCAAACATCGCCAACAAAGCCACCGACTGCTCCAGCCCGCTGTAGAATAATTCAAATCCGGTCAAAAATGTAAACAAACCCATACCGGCCGGCAGCGGATCGCGGCTGGCGGCCGTGCTCAACAGCCCAAAGCCAACCAGGACCAGAACGGCCGCATCAATATGGCGTAAACTTTCCGGTATGCCCGGCAGGCTGAATGTCGGGCGTTGCATTAACCAAATAATGACTATCAACAGCAGCAGCGTCAGCCCCAGGCGTACGGCCGTATCCATGGAAATATGCCAGCGTCCCAGGTTTAAACTTTTATCAATGCCAACAACATGCGCTTCTTCGGCCGAAAGGTCCGGCGGCATGCTGCCGTAATGAACCTGGCGCGCAGTCCAATAAAGGATTAAACAGACAAACAATCCCACCAATACTTTCACAATTGCCAACCGAGGATCCAGTAAATCAACGAACAGCAAACTGGCGACAAGGTATTGCACCATCAGAGCAAAAAGCGCCAGACGCCAATCCCAGAAGAATGCAATCAGAACGGCCGTTCCCAGCAAAACCCACACAGCCGGGAATCCGCGCAAAAAATCGAACCGTTCTATCCAATCAAATATTGTAGGAATATTCATCTTCGAATTCAATCACAGGGTCGTTGCAATTACGTACAACAACAAGAAAATCAATAACCACACCAATCCGCGATCGCCTTCCAGAGTTTGCGTCG
This sequence comes from uncultured Chloroflexia bacterium, assembly GCA_963701435.1. Classification (GTDB taxonomy): domain Bacteria; phylum Chloroflexota; class Anaerolineae; order Promineifilales; family Promineifilaceae; genus JAACFF01. The sequence goes on from CAVPAL010000023.1 coordinate 299,805, forward strand.
CCTGCGCCAAAGCTTGTAAAAAACCGCCCAACCCCTTGCCAATTACTTCTTGAGCGCGGGCGAAAGGAAAATCAAACGTAAAGGCGCGGTTAATCTGCTGGGCTGCCTCGCGCATATTGCCCAAAAATCGCAGCAGCAGCAAACCACCGGCTAAGGCCAATAATATAGCCGCCCACGCCGCCGGCGCGCTGTTTGTATAAGCTGCCGGCGCCAGCATAAACAAGCCTAGAATGGGCAAAAACAGGCCCAGATCGGCCAAAATTTCCTGAACTAGGAGCGGTGAAGACGGGGATTCTTCAAAGCTGATGCGATCCCGCAAATGCAGAATAACGGCCGTTATCATTGGCGCCAATAAAATGACAGCCGCCAACAGCAGCATGTAACGGCCGTTGATCCACCAGGCCGTATACAAAGCGCTCAAACCCATAAAACCGGCCGTCAACGGCAGTCCGGCCAGGCTGACCAGCGCCGCTACTGGCGGAATTAAAAGCCACAAACGCGCGCGCGGAATCGTCTCAACATCCAGTAAAAACAGAATGCCCATACCTAAAGTCGCCGCGCGCAGTTCGGACAGCAGCGCCTGACTGCCGCCCCACAAGCCAACCAAGAATGTGAGCGCGCCCATAAACAAAGCAATTTTGGGCAGCAAACGGCCAGGCAAATGCACAACCATCCAAGCGCGACGCAAGCCGGAAAGCATTGTCAGGAAGGCTGCCAGCGTCAACGCCAGCGCCAGGCCAATACCAACAGCCCCGCTGTCACTGAGCCGCATCAACAAGCCGGCGCCAACAATAGGCGGCAGTAAAAATAAGCTTGTCTTCGTTTGTGACGGTAAAGATTGCTGGTAGGGCTGCCAGGTCGCAAAAGGCAGCACACCCATCTGCACCAAAACTGCCAGACTCAAGGCCGCAAGGGATGCGACCGGCCATGCCGCCAGGTTCCATCCATCTGCTAATGCGGCGGGCGGCGTCCATGCGGCTGCCAGCGCCAACAGCCATAGAGGCGACAACAACCAAAACAATCTCGACAAGTTGGGAGGTCCGGCGTCATCTGCCGGAACGGCCAGATACAGCGTCAGGCTCCACGCCAATGCAAAAAACGACCAACCTGTTAGCAGCGTAGCCAATGTACCGGCCCACACAGCCGCCAGTGCGGCGCCCATGAGCAGCAGCGCCAGCGCCGGATGATATACCAGGTATGGATATTCTTGATGGGATGATGAAAGAAAATATCTGAGCAACACGGCCGTTCCCAACAGCAGCACAACGCCGCCCAACGGCCAATTCAAGGCATCTACCTCCCACCGCCAGGCTGACAACACGCCCGACTCCATCTGGGAAACGGCCGTCCAGGCATGCGGCAGCTCCCGACCCAATGACCACCAAAACAAGCCGCCTCCAAGCGCAAAAAATAAAGCGGCCAGTTGCGTCAGATGGGGGCGCCAGGTGGCAATCAGAGCAGTCAGGCTTGCTCCCAGCAAGAACCAGCCAAAAATCAACAGTGGTGAATCCAACATGTTTCCTTCCAAAACGGGGGGATTGTAGCCTGATTCGTAAAGATGGGGCAAACAAGGCGCGGATTCCTGCTACGCACGCAGGAGGAATCACATCATATTCTCACGCGTTAGGAGACGTGCGGAATGTAGGCAATATCATCCTGGAGGGAAAGCGACTTTGTAGGCGCCGCCAGATCGGCGATGATCTGCGGCAGCATGGCGCGCGTCGCTTCCGCGCCGGCATCAATTAATTCCTGATACCTGGAAAGTCGAATATAACTTTTACCCACAAGGTCAGGAATAATCAGGCAGTCGGCGTTGACATCTCCCCCGCCCGCATGCTGGATAAGCATTTCCAGGGCTGCCATAGTCACGCCCATTGGGCCTAAATAATCTCGGTAGGCGGGCACAAATACATCTACGCCAATGACGTAATCCGCTCCCAGCAATCGGGCTGCATAGTCGGGCAGATTGTCAACAACACCGCCGTCACAAAGTAAACGGCCGTTTATCTCAATCGGCTCAACCAATCCAGGCACCGAGCAACTGGCGCGTATAGCCGCCGCCAGTGAGCCATCTTGCAAAATGATGCGTTCACCGGTTTCCAGATCGGCGGCTACCGCAGCAAAGGGAATTGATAAATCGCGAATGTCGAGGTCGCCAACCGTATTTTCGATCCACTGATCCAATTTCGCAAAGCTCAATAAACCATGGCGCGGCCACGTCGGGCGACTAATATCAAACCAACCTGTGCCGGCGGCAATTTCCATGAGCTGGGCCACTTCGATTCCGGCGCAGTAAGCGGAACCGACCAACGAACCCATGCTGGTCCCGGCGATAAAATCAATGGGAATGCCTGCTTCTTCGAGGACCGCCAGCACGCCAATGTGCGCCAAACCACGCGCGGCGCCGCCGCCTAGAGCTAAACCAACTCGTCTGTGGTCAATATCCATCATTTTAGACGTTGCCGATTCCTCAAGGAAACCACAGTTCAAGTCCTTTGGGATTTCCGAATAGTTTCTGCGGTTTACCTAATAACCTGATAACCTGGTTTGTGACTGTCAGACCCTCAAAGGTTAGGCCAGTTGAAACCTATTTTCGTCTGCGACAAGCTTAAGCTATGGCTGAGCAGTCATCCTGGTTTCTTCATTCAAAGGTCTGATCAACTAGGGTAGGTAGTATCAATGCGGCTGGCGGAATTGACCAGTTCAATCGCGGCCTTAGGCGCTTTCATGATTTTCATCATGTTACCCTTTAATCTCAACTGCTTTGTCATAATACCGCGAATCGGATCGATCTTTTTGGCCAGCACACCTTGCCAAACTTCCAAAGGAGCGCTTAATTCAAACGCCGTCTTTTTCGAGTTGGGATCATTGACGAGATAAGCGTCGCGCGCTTCTCCATGCCACAGATCCATATAAAGATAAATAGTATCCTGGATAGGGCCGCCTTTTTCGACAACGAAGTAGAAATCTCCTTCCCATTTTGCCGCTGCTTTTTGGTAAGCCGCACTTTCATTCAGTTCAACTTGCAGCGCCTTGACCCATTCGTCAGTTCCGAATTGATATGACATTCTTTTCTCCTCGCTATTATTATTGAAGACAGTGAACACTTATTAAGATAGCACAAGCTTTATGAGTTTGACAAGCAGTTAAGCAAATTTAATCTGCCTGGTTCATTGCCGCTATGATTCCCAAGTTAAACCACAACAACAGGGTTGGTTTTGCTCCCAAGGCAACTGTATCTACAAAGCCGTAAACATGAAATGCTAGCAAACAGCCTAACAAACCCAGCGTTGTTACTTGGAAAGCTGTTTTTCGCCGCATAATTTGCCATCCAATCATGAACGCCAATCCCACCAGCGATAGGTAGGCAATCAGCCCCGGTAGGCCAATGTCCAGGGCTACTTGTAAAAAGATATTGTGGGCATGGGCAATGTCTTCTGTCACGGGGATATCAATTGGATAAAGTCGAAACACAACCTGTCGAAAACTGCCGAGCCCTGTTCCGGTGAAAGGGAAGTCAGAAACGGCCGTTATTGCCCACGGCCAGATTTGCTTGCGGAAATTTAATGTGCTCAACGAGCCAACGGCGGTTTGTTGTGGGGGTTCTTGCCAAATCTCCAGCAGGTTATTGGAGCCAATCCAGAATAATCCGGCTGCCAGCACAAGCAACAAACAAATCAGGGCGACCAGCAGGCCTCTTCTGGTCGCGCCGGATGACCGCTGCCACATCCAAATGAACAACATGAATACCGCCGCAGCCGCAAAGCCGAGCCAGCCACTGCGAGATTGGGAAAGCGCCAATGCCAGCAGCGCGAACACCAGGCTTATTATTAAAGCGGCCGTCAGCCAGCCGCGACGGAAAAAAGCTGGGCGCTGCATTAATAACGCGGCCAACAAGGGCAAATACAGCATGATCGTCCCGGCGATCTGATTGGGATGTACGCCCTCAATAACGCCCCCTGCAATGCCGGTAATGGGCGTAAGCACAGCCGGCAGGTTTCCCAGCACCGGTACATTTGAATATGCTTTCAGCAGCCAATCTGCATTTAGCAGGCCAACAAAGGTATAGCCCAAACCGGCAAGCAGCATCACAACGACGGCCCAATTGACCTGATTGGCGTTTAAGACAAACATGACCAGATAACGCCAAAGCGTAATGCCTAAAATCAAACCGGTTGCTTTCGGGTAGGTCAACCTCGGATCGGCCGTTACCAAAATTCCGACCAGCACAGCCAGACAAAAGGCAAGCAAACTAACATTGAACGGCGATAGCCTCAAGACAGGTAAATTTTTGTTCCAGAGGGGACGCAGCCAAATAAGAATAACCAGAATGAGCGCAGCAAGGGTTGCGGCTGTGGAAAAAGTTGGGAAAAGCAAAAATGGGGTGATTGCCAGCAAAACCAGGCCCTCACCCCATCCTAATCGGCGCCAGATTAAAGCATCCCGTTCAGTAGGCACCTTTGCCTCGCACAACGACCCAGGGCGTCTTGAGCAAGATGTAAATATCCATCCAAAGGGAATAATTTTGGATGTAGTAAATATCATCTTCAGTGTGTAAATGGAGTGGTTTATCGGCACGGCCGTTAATCTGCCACCAGCCGGTCATGCCCTGCGGAACTGCAAAGCGTTTGTGCTGCCATGGCTCATATTGTCCAACCAGCATCGGCAGCTCAGGTCGCGGACCAACCAGACTCATGTCCCCCTTGAGTACGTTAAATAACTGCGGGATTTCATCCAGGCTGGTGCGGCGAATAAAACGGCCAATGCGGGTAACGCGAGGATCATCGGCTGTTTTATAGATAACATTGCCCTGCAAATCTACTTTAATGACCTGTTCTTGCATCTTTTCCGCATCAACAATCATGGAGCGGAATTTGTACATATTAAATAAACGGCCGTTTTCACCAACCCGCTGCTGCCGAAAAATGATTGGGCCGGATGAATCAATCTTAATCGCCAACGCAATTACCGTCAGCAAAGGCAAAATCAACAACATCAAAAACGCGCCAATTACCAGGTCAAATATCCGTTTTATCAGGCGCTGCACTTCGTTTAAAGCCGGGTCGCGCAAATTGATCATGGGAACGCCCCCAAAATCTTCTGCACGCGCTTGATAAAGCGCCAGGCTGAAATAATCCGGCACAACCCGCACGTGTACCGGTAACCCATGCAATGCCAGAACCAGTTCGTTCAAGCGCGAATGGGCAGGCTGCGGTAATGCAATAACAACGTCATCAACTCGTTGATCTTCTACAACACGGCGCGCAAAACCAATTCTTGCGATAATGGGTACGCCGTTCACCGTAGATTTCTCTTTGTCATCCAGATAACCTATCAGGTGCAGCCCTGTCCACGAGCGCGCTAAAATCATTTCGCCAACCTGACGCCCAACCCTGCTGGCGCCAATAATGAGCACGCGCCGTTCGGCCGCCGGGGCATCCACAAAACGAAAGGTCAGGCGAGCAATCACACGCCAGCCAATGATCAGTACAACATTTATCACCAAAAACGACACAAACAGCCAGCGCGAAAATTCACGAAAGGTCAGGAAAAACAAACCGGCGCTGATGAGCGCAGCCAGCAAACCACCAAGGCTCACTGTTTGGAATTCCTCAACAAAACGGTAAGTACGTTTGGGATCGTAAACTGATACAACTAAAAATACAGTTGCCCACAAGATAGGTACGACCACATAAACCCAGAACGGCAATGATATGTATTGTAGCGGGATCATTAGTGGAAGTTGTGGGAGGTTCGTACGCAAAGACACGGCTGCTGCCAGGGCAATTGCTGTCATTACCATATCCAGCGCCATTGAGAAAACAGCATAATTAACGCTGAACCGCCGGAGCATGTTGCCCTCCTATTTCGATTCTTCCTTAATTTTTACAAAACAAAATGATTATAACGTTGTTCACCGCCGATGCAATTGGACTTATTGCTTTATAATGCATCCCGACATTCGTTAAAAACGTCCATCAGATCGCCCATATTGTGCCCGCTCATCGGCTCGCCATGCCCGCAGGCAATTGTTGCCGGGGCCAGCTCTAATAAACGGATAGCTGAAAGATTAGCGGCTTCCTCATCGGCTGTAATGCGCGCAGGCGTCCGATGTAAACGGCCGTCACGCGTATCCAGTGCATCTCCGGCAAACAAAATGCCCTTAGCAGGGCTGAAAAAGGAAAAATGATCTGGCGTGTGGCCTGGCGTCGCCATTACTCGCAAGCCTCCCCAAACAGGAATCTCATCTGCATCTGAAAATGTGGTGATACTGGCGGCATCAACCTTTTTGTATTTTATGAATGTGTTAATAAACCATTGTATCAAACGCGGCAAATGTTCGGGTGAGCGTCCTTGGGGCAGTAATACGGTCGTTTCCGCTCCTGCAAAAACGGTTGCATTCGTTGCCGCTTGAACACGCGCCAGACTGCCGACATGGTCAATATCTGCATGAGTTACCAGAATTTGCTTTAATTTAGCCGGCTGTAGCGCTTCGACAGCAGCCATGATGACATCATAATCGCCCGGCATGCCGGCGTCAATCAACGTGAGGCCGTCTTCTTCAGCCAGGAGGTACACATTGCTGCTCCGCCCTTCAATCCAATGGACGTCAGGCTGGATCTGCATTTTCCTGAACCTCAACTAAATGTGCGGCTTTCTGATCAAAAGCAGCGCGAATAGCATCGTATTCAGCCTGGGGCATGGGCGGCAATTTATCTTTTTGCTGGCGCAAATACCCTTTCAGCTTGCTGTAATGCATGGCCGGAACGGTTGAATTCTTCAAATCCAACGCGGCGATATCCTTGGTCGTAAAAACAATCATGGGCGCCATGGGAACTTCTTCAACTGAAGGCGCATTTTTGCGGATGTAGTTGGCCATGCCGCTAAGCATGCGGTCAACTTCTTTGGTCGGATTTCCCAGTCCTTCTTGGCCAAAGAATTTTCGCATCCCCACACCGCTTTGGCGCCATTTGTCTCCTTCAACGCTGATTTGCCCTATCTGGTATTTGGCATTGATGATAATCACGCCTGTGGGCAGCAGCAGCACGTGCGGAGCCGGCAGCAAATAATGGTATAAACGGCCGTTTTTAGCTACCCGTTTGAGCGCTTCATCCAAAACCTCATCCGGACGAGGTTTACGTGAATACCGGTGACCCAGATAAATACCAATTTGCGAAATTGCAAACCCCAGCAAAAGTGCAAAAGTTTGATAAATTAAAGCATTTTCACTGCCAACAAACAAAAAAATGAGCCCGCTAACCAAAATACCGATACCCAACAGGCTCACATATTGGCTGATCTTCTTCAAGCGTTCGATGCGTTTTATGTCTCGTAATACAACCATGATTTTTTTTGCAATTTACGATTGAACGACCCCAACAAATCGTTAATCACCAGTACCTCGACTTCATGATTTTGAGGGATCTGAATAGATACAATCATTGCGCGTTAATCGTCAATCGCTGCTGCTTCTCCATTTACATAACGTCCCAATACCAGGCACGCATTTTGCCCACCCAATCCAAATGAGTTCGACAGCGCCGTTTTCAAATCCGCTTTGCGCGGCGCATTAGGCACATAATCGAGATCACAATCCGGGTCGGGAGTTTCATAATTCCATGTAGGTGGAATGATACCCTCATGCAAAGCATATGCACAAAAAATAGCCTCAATCGCCCCGGTTCCACCCATTGCATGACCCAAAACAGATTTACTACTGCTTACCGGAATTTCATAGGCGCGCTCACCAAAAAATTTCTTAATCGCATAAGTTTCGCTGGCGTCTCCGACGGGCGTCGATGGGCCGTGGGCATTGATATAATCTACATCCTTGGTGGTCAGATTGGAATCTTGAAGCGCCCAGCGCATTGCACGTACAGCGCCGGCGGCGTAAGGATCAGGTACAGCGACATGAAACGCATCCGAGGAAGAGGCGTGGCCTAATACTTCGGCATAAATCTTTGCGCCGCGCGCTATTGCCTGGTCTAGCCGTTCCAAAATAACAATGCCGGCGCCTTCGCTGAGAACAAATCCATCCCGATCTTTATCAAATGGACGGCTTGCGCGTTCTGGATCATCGTTGTATTTGGTAGAAAGTGCGCGCATGCGCGCAAAGCCGGCAATTGCGGCCAGATGTATCAAACCCTCAACACCGCCGCTGATGACCATGTCTGATGCGCCGCGCCGGATCATCTCCAAGGCTTCACCAATCGCCTGTGTGCCGGTGGCGCAGGCAGCCACAACGGTACTGATCGGCCCCAGTGTGCCGAACTCCACGCTGGTATGATGACTGGGCATATTGGCCAAAAAACCGGTCATGGCAAATGGGCTGACCCGGTTGTATCCTTTTGAGTGATAAATATCCCAGTTTTCTGTACCGACATCAAATCCGCCCACGCCGGTACCGATAAGCACGCCAACCCGTTCAGGATCAGACAGCTTTTCCGGCAGTCCGGCATCGGCGACCGCCATTTGCGCCGCCGCCAGCGTTAACTGGGAGGCGCGCGACATGCGACGGGCTTCTTTGAAGTTAATATATTTGCCCGGATCGAAATCTTTAACTTCTCCGGCAATCGTTACGGGCAGGCCGGTCGGGTCAAATTGGGTAATTGGACCTATGCCAGAACGGCCGTTTAACAAACTATCCCAACTCTCCGGCCCCGAATGTCCCAAGGGACTCATCACCCCGATACCAGTTATGACAATGCGTGGGCGGCCACGATCATCCAAATAACCATTTTCCATATATTGGTATTACTCTCCATTTCTAATTTACCGTGGCAGCGGGCATCTTGAGGCGGTATCGCAACCGGTCAATAAGCAAGCGTTATCCGGTTGTTTAATTTTTAGCGATGCCCTGTGCAATTGCGGCAACAACTTGATTTTGGGCGACGCGCCGCGCCTGCCCAACAGCCTGTTTGATGGCAAAGGCATTGGAACGGCCGTGTCCTATAATCACAACACCATTCACACCCAAAAGAGGCGCACCGCCTACCTCATTGGGGTCAAGCTGCTGCCGTACTTTACTAAAAGCGGACCTGGACAACAGGCCGCCAATAGAGCTGATTGGATTGGATGTAATATATTCTCGCAGCAAATCTGACATGTAACCGGCCACAGCTTCGGCCATTTTCATCATAATGTTACCCGTAAATCCATCGGTTACCGCAACATCTGCGGTTCCCCGCATAAATTCTTTAGGTTCAATATTGCCAATATAATTTAGTGTGCTGTTTGCAAACAAAGGAATCGTTTCCTGGATTAGTGAATTACCTTTGCCTTCCTCTTCCCCATTCGAGATGAGGGCAACGCGTGGATTTTGAATGTTCAAAACACGTTCGACATACAGACTGCCCATCAACCCAAATTGGTAGAGGTATTCCGGTTTACAATCTGCATTGGCGCCGTTGTCGATCAGCAACGGCCGTTCCCGGGTCGGGAAAATCACGCCCAGCGCCGGCCGTTTAATGCCAGGAATACGACCCAAACCAACGCCGCGCAGCATCGCAACCCCCAGCGCTCCGCCGGTATTTCCGGCCGTGATAAATGCATCCGCCTGCCCGCTTTTAACCAGATTCATCCCTACATGCATCGACGAATCACGCTTTTCACGCACAACAAGCGAAGGTTTGTCATCCATTGTAATCTGCTGGCTCGCATGTTGGATTTCAAGCGACAAACCCTGCGTATCATGTTTAGCCAGTTCAGTCTGGATCACTGCCTCGTCGCCGACCAGAATAACCGTATCGCCAAACTCGCGCGCAGCCAAAACAGCGCCCGCTACATCGGGGACCGGAAAATGATCGCTTCCCATTGCGTCAACAACTATTCGCATAAGAGCCTGAGTAAATATATATCCACACTTTCCCGGAAGGAAAATAACAATACGCCATTCTATAGGCGGGCAAAATTTAAGTCAAACCACCTGGAAATTATCCCACGTCCTGTCCTTGCTGTTTAGTTGAGCGTGTGCTACGATCACGATATTTATTAGGCGTTCATAATTCAGGCATCATTTAAAGATCATTTTCTGCAAAATGTTTCGATTGCGTAAATAAATTTGAATAAAAACATATTGAGAGTACCAACCCCTTAAAATTTGCCGTTCTCATGCAGGTTTAGGATGTTGGTCAGGTTCATACAGCAAAGCATCAGCAAAGAATTTTGCGCATCACACCAGCTGCGGCCGGCAGAAAATCGATTGTCCAAGCATTGCATCAGTGGCAGTGAACGCCTTCATGGTCGTTCACTGCTTTTTTTGGCATCAAAACAAATTATTATGCGATTTAGTACAGAATTATTAATTAGAATTCTTGGCGCAATTATCAGCAGCGTCTTTTTGGGTATTTTCGGGAACAGTCTGGCCAAAACGCTTGGCTATTCGACTGATTTATTGATTGTTGTTTTTGGCGTAATCGGTGCAATAACAGGATTCATCCTGGCGCCTTACTTTACCGTGCGGCCAATGCGGGCTGTCAAAAAAACCGTGGCCGTGATGCCGCCGGAACGCCTGGTGGCCTTGATTGCCGGCATCATGCTCGGCTTGGTTGCGGCGGCATTGTTCTCACTGCCGCTATCTTTGCTGCCTTCCCCTTTCCGCGAAATTTTGCCGTTAATTTCAGCTCTGGCGCTCTGTTATGTTTCTGTGGTTTTGCTCATGATGCGCCATCGCGACCTGCAAACATTCTTGCAAAACTTCCGGCCATCAGCGTCTAAAGAATCAAAAACGCCTGGGAGGGCGCCAGAAGAAGTTATTTTGCTGGATACGAGCGTGATAATCGACGGCCGTATCACCGACGTCAGCAAAACCGGCTTCATCCGCGCAACGCTGCTGGTTCCCAATTTTATCTTGCTTGAGCTGCAGCACATTGCCGACAGCGCCGACGCACTGCGGCGCAATCGCGGGCGGCGCGGGCTGGAGGTGCTCAGTCATTCTGCAAAATGACGCCTCGGTTCCGATTCGCATAACCGATATGGACGTGAGCGAGGTGCGTGAAGCAGACAGCAAGCTGGTTGCGCTGGCACGCAATTTGCACTGCCCCATCATGACCAACGATTACAACCTGAACCGCGTGGCGGAGTTACAGGGCATCACGGTCTTGAACATTAACGATCTGGCCAATGCAGTCAAGGCGCTCTATCTGCCGGGTGAAGAAATGGAAGTAAGAATCATTCAGGAAGGCAAAGAATATGGGCAGGGTGTAGGCTACCTGGAAGATGGCACAATGGTTGTCGTGGAAGACGGCCGTGCCCATATGAACCGTTCCCAACTGGTTGTAGTCACCAAGGTGCTGCAAACCACGGCCGGCCGCATGATATTTGCCCGGATTTAGACAAGCCCATGACGCCTCGATTTCGTTTTGCTCCCAGCCCTACCGGCACTCCCCACATCGGCAATTTGCATACGGCCTTGTTCAGTTGGGCCCTGGCGCGCGCGATGGGCGGCGATTTTTTACTGCGCATTGAGGACAGCGATCCGGCGCGAAACACACCTCAAGCAACGCAGGAGATGCTCGCCGCGCTGGAATGGCTTGGTATCGATTGGGATGAAGGCCCGGACATTGGCGGCGAATATGCCCCTTATATTCAATCGCAGCGTCTGCCAAATCACCAGCGCGCCATTGAAACGCTTCTGGCCGCTGGCCACGCCTATTATGGGGATGATCCGAATCAAGCCGCCCCCGCACAAAACAATCCTCTGCGCTTACGTATGCCAGGCGAGGGCGAAACGGTGCTCCACGACGCCATTCGCGGCGAAATTCGCTTCGATAATGCCAATTTTAAGGATCCGGTGCTGGTACGCAGCAACGGCCGTCCCCTGTATCATTTAGCTGCGATAGTAGACGATCATGACATGGACATCACCCATGTTGTGCGCGCGGAAGAGTGGATTGCCTCCGCACCCATTCATATCCAGCTTTACAAAGCGCTGGGATGGCAAGAACCGGTCTGGATTCACCTGCCGCTGATTCTCAACAAACAGGGTCAAAAACTAAGCAAGCGTGATCCGGAAGGAGGTTATTTAATCAGCGATTTCCAGGCCGCCGGCTATTTGCCCCCGGCGGTTTTTAACTATTTGCTGCTGTTGGGCTGGGCGCCGGATGAGACTCAGGAAATCATTGATAAATGGGGCGTGCGCAAGCAGTTTCGTCTGGAACGCCTTTCCCCCACTGCTTCGATTTTTGATTGGGACAAGCTTAATTGGGTCAACCGCCACTATATGGCGCGTTTGAGTGATGCAGCGTTGGCGGAGGAAATACGGCCGTTTCTCGAAGACGCCTATGGTTATTTACCGCCCTCAGATAAGTGGCTCGTACGCTTAACGGCCATCATCCGAGAAGGTATGAATGCCGCTGCCGACGCCGTTCAAATGACAGAATGGGCCTTTGAAGATCAATTCAACTATGATTCAAAGGCGCAGGCAGCCCTAACAACCACTGCCGCTCGTCCTGTGCTCATCCGGTTAGCCGCCGAAGTAACCGCCGTTGTCCTGTTAGACACACCAACCGCAAAAAGCATTCTGGTCAACATGCGACAAACATTCAAAGAACAAAACGGATGGGGCGTCAAAACAGTATATCACCCCATTCGCGCCGCCCTGACCGGCGTAACGGAGGGGCCGCCTCTCAGCGACATCATGGGCATTCTCGGTAAAAATCGCACTTTACAACGCCTGGCCAATGCGTTACGATATGCACATGATGTTTAATCAATTCATTCATCAAAACCAGAATCTCCTTAAAAAGACCGGGCCAACCCACATCTGTCCGGGCAGTAACCTGCCCATTCTATAAATACCGCCTCAACATGAGTGTCCAAAGCACTTGAATTAACCTATAATTAAAAATCGCGTGAAGCGTATTGGCGCCAGTTGCGCCTTTGCGCCGTTCATTAAATGGCATCAAATGGTTTGTAGTAACGGCTTTAGCCGTCTTACGATTTCCTAATTTGACCAATCTCTACAAATGGTGAAATAATGACTTTACGAATTTATAATGTCCTGACACGTAAAAAAGAAGAATTTGTGCCTCTGACGCCGGGCAAAGTCAACATGTATGTCTGCGGCCCGACCGTCTATGACAATTCCCACATCGGCCACGCCAAAACCTACATCGGTTTTGATGTCATCGCGCGCTATCTACGCTTTAGCGGCTATGATGTACTCTACGTGCAGAATATTACCGATGTCGGCCACATGCTGGACACCGGCGAGGATCGTATCCTCAAAAAAGCGCGTCAGCTTTCAGCCGGCCCGATGCAAGTTGTTGAAACCTACATGCGCAGCTACTTTGATGATATGGATGCCCTGGGCGTGCAGCGGCCAGACATCAGCCCGCGCGCCAGCGGCCATATCACTGAACAAATCGAAATGATCCAAGAGCTTGTCAAAAGTGAACACGCATACGTCGTTGACGGCTCGGTCTACTTTGACGTCAGCTCTTTCCCGGAATATGGTAAGCTCAGCGGGCGCGTGATTGAAGAGCAGGAAGGTGGATCGCGCGAGAGCGTGCGCTCGGAAAAAAACCACCCCGCCGATTTTGCTTTGTGGAAAAGAGCGGATCCGGAGCATATCCTGCGCTGGCCCAGTCCCTGGGGCGAAGGGTTTCCCGGCTGGCATGTGGAATGCTCCGCGATGGCCAATAAATACCTGGGAACAACTTTCGACATCCACGGCGGCGGCATCGACAACATTTTTCCGCACAACGAGTGTGAAATCGCGCAGAGCGAAGCCGCCCATGGCGAAACGTTTGCGCGCTATTGGATGCTAACCGGCTCACTCACGTTAGACAGCGTGAAGATGAGCAAAAGCCTGGGCAATACGCTGACGATCAAAGATGCTCTGCAGCAGTGGCGGCCGGAAGCAATTCGCACGTTTATTTTGTCCAGCCATTACAGCAACCCGATTGACTTTTCGGATACGGCCGTTGAAGCGGCGTTCAAAGGTTGGCAGCGGATTTGGGGCGCGGTGACCCTGGTGCGTGAACAAATGCGGAGCGCGCCAGAAGGCGCAGCGGATACAGCCGTTCTCGACATGCTCACCGGCGTCAAAGCGCAGTTCATCGAGAAGATGGACGACGATTTTAACGCGCCGGCTGCCCTGGCGGTCTTGCAAGAGCTGACGCGCCAGGTTAATACCCTGCTCAACACCGAAGGCGCCCAAACACGCGGCGCATTGGAAGCAATTGATCAGCTCTATCGTGAACTGGGCGGCGACGTGCTGGGCATCATCCCGGAGGAAGCCGATCGCAGCCGCGACGCCGGGCGCGAAGATGGTCTCGTTCGTCTATTAATCGATCTGCGCGCCCAGGCGCGCGGCAGCCGCGATTGGGCCACTGCCGATCAAATCCGTAATCAGCTTCAAGAGCTTGGCATTGTGCTGGAAGATCGTCCCGACGGCACAATCTGGAAATCGGAATAGGCATCACAAGTGCAGGCGGCGGGTATGAAATGCGTTGCGCCGCCTGCAATGCCTCTCTACGAATGTAATGGCCGAAATATTGATTCGCCGCAATCCCGTATTAGAAGCGCTGCGCGGCCAGCGGCGTGACGTATACCGCCTCTGGGTACAGCAAGGGCTGGACAAAAAACACACCGCCGACATCTACGCTGCGGCGCGCGCGCGCCAGATACCGGTAAAGACGGTCGACAAACAAAAGCTGGGACAAATGGCGCAGGACAGTAAACATCAAGGCGTCGCCCTGGAAGTTGGACCTTATCAATACTGCGAAGTTACAGACATTCTGGCCTTCGCAGCCGGGCGGCAGGAAAAACCTTTTTTGCTGCTGCTCGACCTGGTGCATGGCCCGCAAAACATTGGCGCCTTATTACGCACGGCTGAAATTTGCGGCGTACATGGGATTATTCTGCAAGACCGGCGCGCGCCCGACATCACGCCTGCCGTCGTGCAATATGCCCAGGGCGCAACCGAACATTTATTAATTGCTCAAGTGACTAACCTGGTGCAAACAATTGAACAATTGCAGGCAGCCGACATTTGGGTAGTAGGCATGGATATACACCCGGAGGCGCGGCCGTTAGACGCCATTGACCTGGATATGCCCATCGGCGTTGTGGTTGGTCATGAAGGCAGCGGGCTGCGGCGGCTGGTCGGCGAACGGTGTGATTTTTTACTGGAGCTGCCCATGCGCGGACAGGTTGAATCGTTCAATGCGGCCGTCGCCGGTTCGATCCTGCTTTTTGCCGCATGGCAGGCGCGTGGTTTTCCAGGCGCCAAAACATAATGAACCTCCGGGATTTCGTGGGGTCTGGACGTATTCCGTATGACACACTCGATCGAACGTCTCACCTGCGCCCGAATTCCAACCGCTGCAGGTGATTTTCAACTTTGTTATTACAGTAACAACCTTGATAACAAGGAACATCTGGCCCTGGTTGTAGGGGATGTAGCCCAACAAGCCAGCGTAATGGTGCGCGTGCACTCAGAGTGTTTCACAGGTGATGTATTAGGCTCATTGCGCTGTGACTGCGGGCCGCAGTTGCAGCAAGCCATGCAGCGTATCGCCGCTGAAGGCAGCGGCGTCATCATTTACCTGCGGCAAGAAGGGCGCGGTATCGGTTTGTTGGACAAGCTGCGCGCCTACAATTTACAAGACGCGGGCTACGACACCGTCGATGCAAATTTAATGCTTGGTCATCAGGCCGATGCGCGCGATTACTCGCTGGCGGCCATGATCTTAAAAGATTTAGGCGTCCGTTCGGCGCGCCTTTTGACCAATAATCCCTCCAAAATCGAAAGTTTGCAGGCGTTGGGCGTTGCCGTTACAGAACGAGTGCCATTGGAAACCGACGTTACTTCTGAAAACGCCGCCTATTTGAAAGCCAAAGTAACGCGTATGCGGCATTTGTTGAACCTGGAGAAGGTAAAGTCAAAAAATGGCAGCGTGCGCCCCTGGCTGCGCAGCCAACATGAATATCCACCGCGCAACGGCCGTCCCTTTGTCACGCTCAGTTATGCCCAAAGTCTCGACGGGGCGCTGACGACTAAACAAGGCGTTCCAACAAACCTGAGCGGCCCCGAGGCCATGACCATGACCCACCGCCTGCGCGCCAACCATGACGCAATTTTAGTCGGCATTGGCGCCGTGCGGGCTGACAATCCCGGTTTGACCGTACGTCTGGTCGACGGCGACGATCCGCAGCCGGTCATCCTCGACAGCCGCCTGCGCTTCCCGGCCAATGCGAAACTGCTGCTTAATCCCAAGAAACCATGGATATTTACCACCAATCTGGCGCCAGCAAATCGATATGCCCCGCTGGAAGATGCCGGCGCGCGCGTGATATGTCTGGCGTCAACGGCAAATGGACGGGTTGATCTGGCTGTGTTGTTGGCGACGCTGGCGGAGATGGACATTAAAACTGTGATGGTTGAGGGCGGCGCAGCGATTATCACCAGTTTTCTGACCGCGCGGCTGGTTGACCAGCTTGTGCTCACCATTGCGCCGCGTTGGCTGGGCGGCCTGAATGCGTTGACGCAGACAGCCCCTCATTTTTCAAGTATGAATCTGGATAATCTACGCTACCAGCAAATGGGACGTGATTTGATCGTAACCGGCAGCCCCAAGTGGAGTTCAGCCTAAGATGACAGCGTACCGGGCGCTTTTTTTTACAGCGCCATATCAGGTTGAAATACGCGAACTACCACTGCCAAAACCAGGCGCGGGTGAGGTGTTGACCCAAACGCGCGTGTCTGCTATCAGCGCCGGAACCGAAATGTTGTTTTATCGCGGGCAGATCAAGGCAGGCACGGCCGTTGACGCCACAATTGAAGCCCTGGCCGGAACGCTCGTTTATCCTTTGCAATATGGTTATGCCGCGGTGGGTGAAATAATTGAACTCGGCAAAGGCACCGCGCCGGAGTGGCTGGGCAAGCTGGTTTTTGCATTTCAGCCGCACGTTTCCCATTTCACGGCGCGTCCGGAGCAGTTGATTCCTGTTCCGCAGGGAATGGCGCCGGAAACGGCCGTATTCCTGCCAAACATGGAAACGGCCGTCTCTTTTTTAATGGACAGCCAACCGATGATTGGGGAACAGGCGCTTGTTTTGGGACAGGGTATCGTGGGATTATTGACAACGGCGCTGCTGGCAAACAAAACCCTGGCTGCCCTGGCGGTTGTAGACAGGTATCCGCTGCGCCGCAGTTGGGGGCTGCAATTGGGAGCGGATTTTGCTTTTGATCCTTCTGACCCGGAAGTCCAATCCGCCCTGCTGAACGCGCTGCAAGGAAAACGGCCGTATCGCGGCGCAGATCTCACGTTCGAATTGTCAGGCAATCCGGCGGCGCTTGAACTTGCGGTAAAGGTAACCGGTTATAACGGCCGTATCCTGGTCGGCTCCTGGTATGGAAATAAACAGGTCACGCTTGATTTAGGCGATCATTTTCATCGCAGCCACATGCGCCTGATCAGCAGCCAGGTGAGCCACATCGCGCCGCAGTGGAACGGCCGTTTCAACAAAGAACGCCGTCTGGATATGGCCTGGCGCATGTTAGCGCGCATAAAACCACAACAACTCATCACCGACCGCCTGGCGCTTAACCAGGCCGCCGCGGCATACGGCCGTCTCGATCAAACGCCGCAGGATACTTTACAAATTATTTTTCAATATTGAGTGGGTAAACCGCGAAAAGTCTTTTAAAATAATCAGAACGCAAATTCGCGTTGAAATTTTTTCTGGATTATCCAGATGAGGAAGCATCGTATGTACACCGTTGCTGTTAAACGTAATTTTGTCGCCCAACATTTTTTAATCGGCGGCGATTGGGGGCATGAAAATGCGTGGCATTCCCATCATTATGCCGTTGAAGTGCAGTTGGAAGGCGCCGAGCTGGACCAGCATGGCTACCTGGTTGACATTGTCCACATCGAAAGAATTCTGGAAATGCTGGTTGACCGCTACCGCGACAAAACGTTAAATGATTTGCAGGAATTTGAGCAGCTTAACCCCAGCATTGAACATTTTGCGCGCATCTTTTGCCAGACCATGGCGGCCCACATGCAGGCGCCCAACCTGAGCGCCATCACAATCAAGATTTGGGAAAACGACATTGCCTGGGCCAGCTACCGCCATTCCCTCAAGTAGGGACGCACCCGTGTGAGCGTCCAGCACCCGTGCGAGCGCTCTGACAAACCATATTTCAAATGCACGTTGGCCTGATCATTTACGGCAGTTTGGATATCGTTTCCGGCGGGTATTTGTATGATCGCCAGTTAGTCAACCATTTACGAGCAAGTGGAGACACGGTGCAAATCATTTCGCTGCCGTGGCAAAGGTACGGCCGTTGCCTGCTGCAAAATTTCTCGCTTGATCTGACCCAACAGATGCAGTCAACTCGCTTTGATGTGCTGCTGCAAGATGAATTAAACCATCCGTCGCTGTGGATTTTCAACCGCCGCCTGCGCAGACAGCGCAACGCCCCAATTGTGAGCATTGTGCATCATTTACGCAGCAGCGAACAACGCCCGGCGTGGCAAAACTGGTTTTACAGACAAATTGAAAGGGCGTATTTGCTTTCTGTCGATGGATTTGTGTTCAACAGCCGAACCACGCGCGCAGCGGTTGAAAAATTGATACGACAGGAACGGCCGTTTACTATCGCTGCGCCCGCCGGCAATCGCTTCCAGCCTGGTTTAGACGAACACAGCCTTATCAAACGCGCCCAAAGTCGCGGCCCATTACGCCTGTTGTTTGTCGGCAATCTGATTGCGCGCAAAGGGCTGCACGTGCTGCTGGCGGCGCTGGCGCAGTTGCCCGAAAATTCGTGGGAACTAACAATCGTGGGAAATACGGCCGTTAACCCCGCATACACCAGCAAAATTCAGCAGCAAAGCCGGCTCAACGGGTTAGACCACCGCATTCGCTGGCGCGGAAAGGTAACCGATACACAACTGGCGAATGAACTGCGCCGCGGCCAGCTTCTGGTCGCGCCCTCCAGCTACGAAGGCTTTGGCATCGTTTACCTGGAAGGCATGGCGTTTGGGCTGCCCGCTGTCGGGACAACGGCCGGCGCGGCGTTTGAAATCATCACGAACGGCGACAATGGGTATCTGACAGCGCCAGATGACGCCAACGCGCTGGCTCAGGCAATCGGCCGGCTGCACCAAGACCGCCGGCTGCTGGCGCAAATGAGCCTGTCCGCGCATCGTTTTTTTGCCGCCTGGCCAACCTGGCAAATGAGCATGGCGCAAATACGCCAATTTTTAATCACACTGGAGGGGTCATGATTCCCAAAACTTATGCTTTCACACGTTACCTGTCCGCCAAAAAGAGCGTCGATGATCGCGCCCTCAACCGCAGCGTTTGCAACGTTTTCGCAGCCGCCTTGCCGCCCAAACCCCGCATTTTGGAGGTTGGCGCCGGGATCGGGACCATGGTCGAACGGCTGGCTGCATGGGATATTTTAAAGGAGGGAGTGTATACGGCCGTTGACGCACAAGCTGAAAATATCGACGCCGCACGCCGACGGCTGTCACAATTACCCCAAAGCATCAAACTCACGTTGGAAACGGCCGATATCTTCGACTTTGCCGCCAGGTCGCAGGGTCAACCCGGTTGGGATGCCATCATCGCCCACGCCTTTCTCGATCTGGTTGATATTCCCCAAACCCTGCCGCTGTTATTCTCGCTGCTGCGGCCGGGCGGTCTATACTATTTCACGCTCAACTTTGACGGCGCGACCATCTTGCAGCCCGCCATTGACCCCGTTTTTGATGCGCTGGTCGAAAAACTTTACCATGAAACGATGGATCAGCGCCTGGTAAACGGCCGTCCTTCCGGCGACAGCCGCAGCGGGCGCCATCTTTTCCAGCATTTGCGCGCAGCCGGGGCCGATATTCAGGCGGCCGGCAGTTCAGATTGGGTCGTTTTTGCAGGCACAAGAAGGATATAAGCAGGACGAGGCGTACTTTTTGCATTTTATTTTGCACACCATACAGCAGGCGCTCCACAATCACGCGGAACTCGACAAAGCTTATTTTGACGCCTGGATTGCACAGCGGCATGCGCAGGTTGAGGCCGGCACGCTGGTTTATATTGCCCACCAGCTAGACTTTTTGGGAAGAATTTCCTAATAGGTGTGTTGTGTGTGTTTTGACACGAATGTTACGAATGCCACGAATTTGGACCCTATTTTTGCGTGACATTAGCGCCATTCGTGTCAATATCCAAAATTTTTAATCAGATTTGCGATCCAGCCAGAGCATCACAATCAGCGCCAGCTCGATCACTTTATCGATCAATCCCAGAGCCGAGTTAAATGCGTCCGCGCCGTTGTATACAAAGTAGAGCAAGATGGTTAGGGCCGTATACAAAATAAATAACCAGCGAATCCAGCGGCGCCATTCGGCCAGTTGCGGAACAAAGTAAAGCGCGATGAGCAGGACGACATAGCCGATGCCATTCAAAATAAATAGGGGATTGGGAACAGAAAACCCTAAAATCAGGTGGATCAGCGCCGTCGCCAGCGTTAAAATGATGATGCCATAAACACGATTATTCAAATTTGCCAACATGTCTTACACACCTCCATGCGTATTCTGGCGCATTGCAACCATGCGCCGGCTGCCCCACCATAAACCAATGCCCCCAAGTATGACGTCACGCGCGCGAATCAGCAAACTGACCCCCACGCCGACGGCCGGATTTAAGCCCAGCGCGCCAAAGGCAAATGCCTGGCTCGCTTCCAAAACACCCAAGCTGCCGGGCAGCAGCAGCAAAATCGCAAAGCGCGCCGCGGCCAGCGCCGTCACCAACTGCACGGCGCTCAGCCGAATCCCCAGAAAGGATACCATCAACCAGAACTCGGCAATCATCAAGCCCCAACTGAGCAATGTGACCAGCAGCGCCAGCAATAAAAAGCCCGGCGCGCGCCGGCAAAACAGGTGCGCATCAATTTCGCCGGCCTGCATGGCGATCATCCCGTTTTGGACTTTTTTTTGCCACTGCGGTCGCCGCTTCCAAATCGGCAGCCGCAGCATGGCTTGCATCCAATGCGAAACCGGCTGCCAGTTGAACCAGGTGGCCAATAAATAACCCAACGGCAGCAGCAGCAGCAAGAGCGCAATAACGGCCGTTTCGCCACCCCCGACGCCCAAAATCTGCCCCTGCAAAATCACCAGCACGCCCACCAGCAAAAACGTAAAGTTAACCAGCAGCTCCAACGATTTATCCAGCGCCATCGCGGCTACGGCGGCCGGGCGCGGGGTGTCATGCCCTTTTTCCACCAGGTAGACCTGCAGCGGTTCGCCGCCAAAATGGGGGCCGGGCGTATAATAGCTCAGGCCAAACGCGGCCAGGCGATAGCCAAACAGCGCCAGAAAAGGGATGCGGTGACCTTGACCACGCAAAATCAACCACCAACGGCCGTTTAACGCCGCCAGTACCAACCCATTCAAAACCATTAGAGCGGCAGCCTGGCGCAAGGTCAACTGCCGCAGAGTATCCCAGGTGTCGCGCAGTGGGACGCTGCGCAGCACCCACAGCAGCAAAATTCCGGCAGCCAGCCAGGGCAGCAGCTTTAAACCCGTCCATCCTACCGAACGCAATTTGGCGCGCCTGCTCATCGCGTTACAATCCCGCCATCCCCATCAGAGAGGGCTGCGCCGCGCCGCACAAAGATACCATCTTCCGGCATCCACAGCGCAAAAGGACCGGCGCCAAACAACACAAGACACAGCGCAGCAACCAGGGCGATGCCGTTCGCAGGCCCCAACCCGGCCGTGGCGATAGAAAATCCAATTGGAAAGAGCAGAAAAATGGCGGCGACGCGCGCCAAACAGCCCAGGGCAGCCAAAATCGCGCCCGCCGCGCCGACCAGCGTTAGCAACTGCGCCAGCAGAAGCGCGCCCGGCAAAGCCCAGGAATTAATTAAATCCGCCCATGCAGAAAGTTCTTGCCAGGGAACGGCCGTTATCAAAATCACGCCCATACAAACCACAATCAGCGCGCGCCACAGCAGCGGCAGCCGGCGTCCCAGCAGGCGCCACGCCCACGACTGCACGCGCCGGTAAGCCGGATCATGCGCATCGAGGCGGCCGCTGGCAAGCAGCCAGTCACGCCCAAAACCAACCATCATAAAAAAAGCGAGCAGTGAACCGGCGATAGTGGTCATGGCGGCGGGCACAATCGGCCACAAGACAACCGTCAACATCGCCATAAAAACGCCGGCAAAAATGCGCCGGTGGATGCTGGGCGCCAAATCAGCCACCGGCAAATGGCGCCGCCGGCGCCAGGCCAGCCCGGCCATAAAGCCATACCGCGCCAGGCCAACGCCTAAAAACCACCAGGGAACCTGCCCATACCAGACCGCCAGCAGGCTCACAATCGCCACGCCCAGCGCGTCAAATTCCATGTCAAGGCGGCTGCCCAACTGCGTGGCATGATTGGTTTTGCGCGCCGCAGCGCCGTCAAAGTAATCGGCGCTGGAGGCCAGTGTATAGAGCAGCGCGATCACCCACGCCAGCGCGCCCTGCGGCCAGGGCGCAAAGAGAAAACCCGCCAGCAGTGCGATGGCCAGCCCGCGCAGCAGGGTCAGCCGGTTGCCCAGGCCAAGGCGGGGCAGCAGCGCAGTTTCTGCGGCGCGGTGGTTTTCGGGCAAATAGCGCCACAGCAGCCACAGGCAGTAAGCCAGCGTCAGGCCGGAAAACAGCAGCCAGCGGTTGGCGTAAGGCCAGACGCCTTGCAGCAGCCGGAAGCCCAACACCCAGACGACCAGCCAGGTCAGCGCCAGGCGCAGCCAACTGCGGCGCAAAAGGGTTAATGCATCGGTCGAGTGAGAAGTCTGGGACCCGTAAATCTTACTACTCCATCAAGGTTGTGTCTTCGGTCAAATGGCAGATATAATTTCAATCATTATAAGCAATGCAGGGCGAGATGCGAACGGGAAGGGCTGCAATTCTCATTTCGCCCATGTAATTCAGGGTGTGTAAACATTTCAAGGGAGCGTTTCTGTCATGGCGACTTTAGACGCAACGGACAAACTGCGGCAGTTTTCATACCGCAAAACAATCATCGTCGGGTTTGGTTTCCTGGGCATCAGCGTTATCTGGCCCATTTTCAACCAGTTTATCCCCATTTTTTTGCAGGCCGGCAATCCCGAATTTGAACGCCAGCTTCTCGAAGCAGGGCGCGAACTGCCGCAGGTGGTCGGTTTTGGGCTGACGCCGGCGCTGGCCTTGTTTGTGATGACCTGGGACAACCTGCTAAATGTCTTTATTCAGCCGTGGGTGGGCGCCAAAAGCGACCGCACCTGGAATCGTTTTGGCCGCCGCAAGCCGTGGATATTGATCGGCGCGCCGATTGCGGTGGTGGGCTTTACGCTGATTCCGTTTGCACAGTCGGCCGTCGCCATCGCCGTTTTCATCCTCATCACCAACTTCGGCATGGCGCTGTTCCGCTCGCCGACGGTCGCCTGGCTGGGGGATTTGTTCCTGCCCAATGACCGCAGCAAGGCCAACGGCATCATCAACCTGATGGGCGGCATTGGCGGGCTGCTGGCCTTTTTTGGCGGCGGCTATCTTTTCAATAATTATGGCCGCGCCGCGCCCTTCATTGGCGGCGCAATTTTGATGGTCGCGGCGTTGTTGGTAGCCCTCTTAAGGGTCAAAGAGCCGCCCCAAATTGAGTCTGAGGAGCAGCCGGAAGATGCGGGCGTGCTGGCGAATTTGCGCACGGTGGCAACGGCCGTTGACAAAAGCGGCCTCTATGTGCTGTTGGGCATTCTGTTATGGTTCATGGCTTTTAACGCGCTGGAAGCGGGACTTTCCTCCTTTGCAGTCTTCACTTTGGGCATTTCACCGGGCAACGCCTCCATTTTTGCCGGTTTTGTAACCATCACCTTCATTCTGGCGGCGCTGCCGGCCGGCTTTTTGGGAACCAGATACGGCCGTCGCATCATCATCTTGATTGGTCTGATCGGTTTGACCGTGACATTTGCGCTGGGCTTCTTTTTGATTCAGGAAGCGATTTCCTTTGTAATCGCCTTAATCGTCACCGGCGTCTTTTGGGCGCTGGTAAACGTCAACAGCCTGCCGCTGGTTTATGACTACGGCGATGAACGCAAAATTGGCGCCTACACGGGTCTCTATTACTTCTCATCGCAGTTGGCGGCCGTGCTGGGACCGACGCTGGGCGGCATTGTGGTCGATACATTGAGCGATCAATACCGCTGGCTGTTTGTTTTCAGCATGGTTTTTATGGCGCTGGCGTGGGTTGTTATGACGCGTGTGCGCAAACCAGAGTAATAGCTAATTAGGTAAACCGCAGAAACTATTCAAAAATAAAAGTCTTGGCAAGCTGTGGTTTCCTCGAGTAATTCACAAAAACTTTTCAATATAAATCAACTGAAGTTTTTGTGAATTACCTAAATAATAGTAGAGAAGGTGAAAATATGTCTGACTTAGTTTTAACACAGCAGCAAGATTCAATTTTTGAGATTATTTTGAACCGGCCGGACAAACGCAACGCCATTAATATGGAACTGTTTACGGCTTTTGATACGGCCGTTACCCAGGCCAACCGCACTCCCGGCATCCGCGCCGTTTTTATTCGCGGTGCAGGCAAAGCCTTTTCGGCCGGTATTGACGTCTCCAACCTGCTGCGGCTGGCCGAGGAGTATGGACCCCACTGGCAGCAGCGTATGCGCCGCGTGACCGAAGATTACCAGGGCGTTCTGACGCGGCTGGAGCGGCTGGAAATGCCCACTATCGCCCTGCTGCACGGCCACTGCCTGGGCCTGGCAATGGAGCTGGCGCTGGCGTGTGACCTGCGCATCGCTGCGGAAGGGACCAAACTGGGCCTGCCGGAAAGCCGCCTGGGGCTGATCCCCGACGTGGGCGGCACGACGCGCCTGACGCGACTGGTCGGTCCGGCGCGCGCCAAAGAGTTGATTTTCACCGGACGTCACATCAACGCAGCGCAGGCGGAACAGTGGGGACTTGTCAATTATGTGGTTGCGGCGGACAACCTGCTGGCAAAAGGGGCTGAGCTGGCGGAAGAAATCAATCTGGCGGCTCCGTTGGCGGTAGGCATGGCCAAACGGGTGATCGACGGCCTGGCGGATGTCGATCGGGGTTTGCTCTTGGAAAGCTGGGCGCAGAGCCAGCTCGTTAATTCAGAGGATTTTATGGAAGGGGCGCAAAGTTTTTTGATGCGCCGCAAGCCTGAATTTAAGGGGAAATAATCAGCGTTTCCATACACATGACACATGTCTCCGTCGAATTATCCGGATGACCGGTTTAAATCCTACTGGCTGAGGAAGAGGGAAAAATAATTAATATTTTGAATTTGTGAATTGTTGAACGGTTAATTTGGCGCCGACAAACCGTATCCTCAAGTCAACTGCGTTTAATTTGTTGTCGCCTTTTGACCTGCTGCATAAGCATGATCAAACACGCCCACGACCAGCGCCAGCAGCAGCCACCAGATAAAACCTGGGCGCGCGCCCAGGGCGACGGCGTCCAGCAGGCCAAAGAGCCAGCCGGCCGTCAAGGCGCCGGCCAAACCAACAACCAGGGTGCGCAAGGGGCCATTGTCCAGACCACGCCAGCTTAACCACAACAAGGCTGCGCTTACAAACCAGAGCGCCAGATAAGCGATCAGTCCCGGCAGGCCAAGGTCCAGGCCGGCTTGCAGCAAATGGTTGTGGGCGTGGCCCAGATCAACATCAGGTGCAATTGTGAAGAGCGGGTAAAGGATGTGGACAACGCGACGGAAGCCGTTCATGCTCATGCCGGTGAAGGGGAAATCTTGCAGCCCATAAATTGCGCGTGACCAGATTTCCAGCCGCCCTTGCAGTCCAAAATCATTGATTCCCCCGGAGCCGTTGACGATGAGGCTGCCGATATCAAAGTAAATCAAGAGCAGGATGAAGCCGATCAGAGCGATTACCAGCAAAATCCGCCCCCAGCGAAAAGGGATCGCCAGCATAATCAGCAGCGCGCCCGCCAGCGCCAGCACGCCCCCGCGCGACTGCGTACCCACCAAAATCAATGTAGAAAAAAGCGCAATGCCCAGAAGCAGCAGCCACAGCCACTTTTTGCCCTGCCAGAGCGGCTTGCGCAGACCTACCACACAGGCCCAGGCCAGGGGCGCGGCCCAGGCCAGCATACCGGCAAGCTGATTGGGGTTGACCACGCCGCCCACGGTTCCGGGCAGCGAACCCAGCGGGCCGGGCAGCAGCGTATTGATCTGGTTGAGCGGCGACAGCGGGCCTGACCAGCGCACGTTTAAAAATCCAATCGCCGCCATGACCGCACCGGCCAGCAGAACAAAGGCCAATACGCGCCAGACGCCGCCTGTGTGTTCGCGTGCATAGGCAACGGCCGTATAAAATGCCGCGATCCCCAAAACAACGCCCGCAATCTTGGAAAAACTCAATTCAATGTCGAACGTGGCATAGAGACTGACCAACACCATTAACAGCAGCAGCAGAACGGCCGTATCATATGGCGTGGCGCTAACAAAGTGGCCGGTCGCAAAACGGCGGTTGATCCACAAAAGCGGAATCACCAGCAGCGCCAGGGCGCGCAAACCGGATGGAAATAATAGGAAAGGGGCCAGGATTAGCAGGATCAACCATTCCCAATGTGCAATCGTGCGTGTGCTTCTGTGCAGGAAATTCATACCTGACTCATTATACGGTCAATGCTTGCAATTTAAGTAACGATCTCGATACTGGCATTTTTTATTTTGCCAGAAGAGATCTGTCAGGTTTTGTGATCAATTTGCTCACGTTCCACTCGCGGTAAAAATCTGACAGGTCTTGATTCGCCAGATTCCTGTAACGATAAAAACCGGTCATTTTTGAAATGAGAATTGCTGAACCGGGCAGCCATACATATCAAAAAAGGATCCTTTATGATAGAATTTTTACAAGATATAACATGATTCAAGCCAGCCATGTTTTCAGGACGCATAAAAGGTTGTGATTGACCACTATTAACCAATGAATGCACTCAAAAAGCAGCTCTTAGATAAAATCGCCAGCCGCAAAGCAAGGCTGGGCGTTGTTGGCATGGGGTATGTCGGTCTGCCCTTATCGGTGGCGTTTGCCAGGGCCGGTTTTCAGGTGATCGGCGTCGATGTGGATGCGCAGCGGGTCGCCTCTATCCAGCGTGGGGAAAGTTATGTAGAGGATGTGGCTTCGGAACAGTTACGGCCGTTACGCGATCAAGGCCTCCTGACCGCCAGCGCCAACTATGCCGACCTGCGGCAGGTTGACGCCATCTCCATTTGTGTGCCTACTCCGCTGAAAAAAACCAAAGACCCCGACATTTCTTACATCATAGACGCCGCCGACAATATCGCCCGCCAGCAAAGCAGCGGTAAACTGATTGTCCTTGAAAGCACAACCTATCCCGGATCCACCGAGGAACTGATTTTGCCGCGCCTGCAAGCCAACGGCGATCAGGTTGGGAAAGATTTTTTCCTCGCCTTTTCGCCCGAACGATTTGATCCCGGCCGCACCGATTACACCATGTTGAACACCCCCAAAGTAATTGGCGGCGTGACGCCCGACTGCCTGGACGTAGCCATTGCGCTGTATGCAACCATTGTGGCGCAGCCGGTCGCGGTCTCCTCCACGGCCGCCGCCGAAATGGTGAAGCTGCTCGAAAACACCTTCCGCTCGGTGAATATTGGGCTGGTCAACGAAGTCGCGCTGATGTGTGATAAATTGGGCTTAAACGTGTGGGAAGTGATTGACGCCGCAGCCACCAAGCCGTATGGTTTTATGCCCTTTTATCCGGGGCCGGGGTTGGGCGGGCATTGTATCCCGGTGGATCCCCATTATTTAAGCTGGAAGCTGCGCTCGTTAAATTACACCGCGCGTTTTATTGAGCTGGCGGACGCCATTAACAGCCAGATGCCGGCCTATGTCGTGGGTAAAGTGGCCGACGCTCTCAATACCAAACGGCAGGCGATCAACGGCAGCCGCATTTTGATCATCGGCGCCGCTTACAAACCCAACGTGGGTGATATGCGCGAAAGTCCGGCGCTCGATATTATGCATCTGCTGGCGGAACGGGGCGCGCTGCTGAGCTATCACGATCCATATGTGGCTGATTTGACGCCGGCCGGCTTTGCGCTGCAATCAACGCCCTTAACGGCCGTCGCCGTGCAGCAGGCGGATTGTGTTGTGGTCGTAACCAACCACGCCGTCTATGATTGGGATTGGTTGGCCGCAAACGCCGCCCTAATTGTGGATACGCGTAATGTTTATGGTGGGGTCGAAAACGGCCGTATCGTCTCTATTTAACGCACTTTTCACCTTAGACGCGTATAAAAAGCGCAACAAACATGCCAAACGTAACTCAAAAAGAAAGACAAAAAAACCATACTGCCATTGACACCGCCATGTTCTTATTGGCTGTCAGGGGAATTTCCGTTTGTCGGAAAGGGCGGAGCGCGCCTGCTAATGGGAGTTCGAAACCCCCAACTTTTTTCCCAATGATTCCTGATTGATTCCCCGTTGGGGGTTGTGGTTTTAGCATAGAACTATTACAGTAGGGGCGGCGCGCATTTAAAAGCTGGCGCGCCGAAAATTCATAAGCAGGTGGAAAAACCATGAAAGTGTGTGTAACCGGCGCGGCCGGCTTTATCGGCAGCAATCTGGCGGAAAAACTGTTACGGCGCGGCGATACCGTTGTCGGGTTGGATAATTTTAATGATTATTATGACCCGGCTAAAAAGCGCGCCAATGAAAAGCGCTTAAACCAATATCCCGGCTTTAAAATGATTGAAGCAGATATTCGCGACCGCCAGCGAATGTTCGACATTTTTGAAGAAGCGCAGTTTGATGCGGTCGCTCACCTGGCGGCAATGGCCGGCGTCAGGAACGCGGTCAGGTTTCCTGAATTGTATGTCGAAGTCGATTTTAACGGCAGCCAACATTTGATGGATGCCGCCCGCGCACAAGGCGTCAATAACTTTGTTTTTGCTTCCACATCCTCCGTCTATGGCGATACAAAACAAATCCCATTTGTAGAGACAGACCCTTGTGATCGCCCTTTACAGCCCTATGCAGCCGCCAAACGCGCTACCGAAATATTAGGCCACGCCTATTTTCATTTGTATGGGCTCAACTTTACGGCCCTGCGCTTTTTTACGGTGTATGGGCCAAACGGCCGTCCCGACATGATGGCCTATCTGGTGGCAGACAGCGTAACCCAAGGCAAACAAATTCCGCTCTATAACGGCGGGGAGATGTGGCGCGATTGGACCTACGTTGAAGACATCACCGACGGCGTGGCGCTGGCGCTGGACAAACCTTTGGGCTACGAAGTCTTGAACCTGGGGCGCGGCGAGCCGACCTTGCTCAAAGAGTTTGTGAGCATGATTGAAACGCTTGCCCACGGGCATGGCAACTTTGTAAACAAACCCAAAATTGCGGCCGACGTCGTGCGTACCTATGCCGACATCGACAAAGCGCGCCGTTTGTTGGGGTATGATCCTCAAATCTCGGTGAAAGAGGGTGTAGCTGCATTTTGGAACTGGTATAATCAAGAGAATAAGATTATGGCGATCGCTGAGTGAATGCAGCGATGACGGCGTGTAACTTGATGGCCCATAGGCAATTTCATTTAACTACTGCCGACTTGCACCCCCATTTGCAAAAGAGAATGGCACAGCGCGGTGTTACGTTGGCAGAACTTGAGCAGGTTTTAAATGAGGGTAGAGACTCTACCGCTGCTAAATCTGGAACGTATGGCAAGGTGCTGGAAATTTCATATTTAGCAGAGTGGGAAGGGCAATTTTATGAAGAGAAAGAAGTTACGGTATACTACAAGTTGACCGACAAAAGAGAGTTGATTCTATTAACTGTCTCAGCAAGATATGGTCAAAGTTTTGGAGCCAGCGATGCTTGAGGTATTAAAATTATGAAGCTTGAATATGATCCATTACGCGACCTCTTATATTTATGGTTTGGTACGCCAGGAGATAAAGCGGCCAAAACAGAGATCGTGGCCCCAGGTGTCCACGCAGATTTTGACAAACATGGACGTTTGCTGGGAATTGAGGTGCTGGACGCTTCTGACATGTTGCAACAAAAGGTCCAATTTGAACTATCTCTGGAGCGGTTGCCGGCATAACCGCTGTAAACAGGCATCTCCCAGTCTGGTTATTTGTCTAGCTTTGTCATAAAAATCACATAGACAACGGCCGTTCCGATATGATGGCCTACCTCATTGCCGACAGCATCACCAAAGGGATCGAAATCCCCCTCTACGAAAACGGCCAAATGTGGCGTGATTGGACCTACGTTGAAGACATCACCGACGGCGTCGTCCTTGCCCTCGACAAACCCTTGGGCTATGACATCCTCAATTTAGGCCGCGGCGAACCGACGCTGCTCAAAGATTTTGTAGAAGAGATTGAGAACCAGGCGGGCCGCAAAGGAAGCTTCAAAGCGATGCCCATGATCGCCGCCGATGTTATTAAAACATACTCCAATACCAGCAAGGCGCAACGCATTTTAGGGTACAATCCCCAGGTGTCAGTGCAGGAAGGGGTACAGGCTTTTTGGAACTGGTATAATCAAGAGAATTAGCGTGTGGTGGTCGTTGTGTGGATGCAATAATGATGTTGTAACGGGTAACTTGATGCCCAAATTCTGTGAATGTTAGTTTTCAATGACAGCAACAAATTATCTTGAACGTATCATAAAAGTAATCAAGCCGTATTTGGCAGACACATCTTGTCAAGTTTACTTGTTTGGTTCAAGAGCGACAGAATCAGCGGAGGCAGGATCAGACTTTGATAATGCAATTGACGCCCGAGAGGATATAAGCCGCAATCTAAGTTTGATTCGTGAAGTATTAGCGCAGTCAATCATCCCTTATAAAGTAGATTTGGTACACTTAAATACGACCTCTGAAGCATTTCGGCAGCAGGTAGATAGTGAAGGCATCCTCCTATGGAAAAACTAGCCTTACGGTTGACTGCTTGCCAACGTGCATTGGCAACATTGGATGAGGCAGTGCCTAAAAATTTACGACCAATCATTTTGTTAGCAAAGTAGCATTCAGCACACAAACAGTTATCAAAGTGCGCTATAATGAATGTAATCAAACTACCTGGCTCACAAAATGAGGTGTTTGAAATTATCAATAGCAATACGATCCTACGCAACTGGCTTACGAGGTAAAGAAATGGCTGTAAGACAATTCCCGTCACCTGCACTTGAACCGTTATTAAGGTCACCCAAACTGCCAGCATATTTAGAAGCAATCCAAACGATTCTAGCTGAAGAACACCGTCAACGAGAAAATTTTTATGCTTGGATCACTGAAGACATTAAAGCCGAATTTATCAATGGAGAAATCATTGTGCAATCACCAGCCAAGAATCGACATACTATTGCCTCTATTAATCTCACCACCTTATTGAGCACTTATGTCGATCTCCACAAACTTGGTTTTGTTGGCTCAGAAACTGTTTTGATCACTTTAACACGCAATGATTATCTGCCGGATGTTTGTTATTTTGGGACTGAGAAGGCGGTACAAATCAGGCCCGACCAGATGAAATATCCCGCTCCCGATTTTATTGCAGAAATTTTGTCGCCCAGTACGGAAACAATAGACCGTGGGGTAAAGTTTGAGGATTATGCTGCTCATGGGGTCGCTGAATATTGGTTAATCGATCCTGAAGATAGGACGATAGAACAATATTATTTAGAGGATGAGCGCTATTCGTTACGCTTGAAGATGCAAACGGGGTCATTAGCCGCTCTTGTTTTACCAGGTTTTGAGATTCCGGTTGAAGCAGTTTTTGATGGTGCCGTTAAAAATCAGGCTTTACAGGCAATATTCGCAGAAAGTAATCAAAAATAGAGGTCATGAAAAATCTGCCAATTCCTCGAGGAAACCGCAGATTTCAAACTCGTCTTATTTTCAAGAATTTTCTGCGGTTTACCCGATCAAGCAGCTGCGTTGCTTGCCAACCTCCTCGTTAGCGGAGCCACTTATCCTACACAGCAAGAATAGAAAGGCAATGAAAAATCAATGAAAACAACATTTCTGTTCTCCTACAAAATACTCGCCGGCCTGGCGGTCATAATCGGGTTGTTTTTTTTCTTATCAATGCCCGGTGCGCATGTGGCCGGTCAGGACAGCACAATTCCCACACGAACCCCCACTCCGGAGGCGCAAAACCCGCCGTCGAAAACTGATCCCGATGATTCGGAAAGTTCCGGAGCGGAAGGCGCAGCAGCAGCAACTGGCTGCGAGCAGCCGCCTGTCGTGCGAACTTTGACAACGGCCGTTGCCCATCAGGGGCCGGGAACCGCTTATGCCGTTGTGGCGACATTGTCTCCGGGGACGGAATGGCCGCTGCTTGGTTCTGCGCCGGCTGCGCCCGGTTGGTGGCTGATTGCTTTGGACGAGTTTGGCGGACAGGGTTGGGTCAGGGAAACGGCCGTTGCGCTGCAAGGCAGTCTAAACCCCGACTGTGCGCAGCTCCTGCTTATAACAAACCTGCCATCCCCGGCCACGCCGGCCACACCGGCCACGCCGGCGACATCAACAGCGGCAAAAACTGAAACCCAGGCCGTACAAATGCGCCCAAATTTACTTTGTTGACGCATGGCGAAAATGACATGCTGTCAATGCGCCTGGAAAGGCTGCTGCAGGCGGGTTATTTTGATTAAAGCGACGGCAAACCGGTCCGGTTGGCAGACGGTAATCAACCCAAACCGCGTCGTCTCTTTTTGACATTTTAGGTAATTCCCAGAAAGTTTTTTGAATTCCTGCGAAACGAAATCTGGGACTTCCTCAAGGAAACCGCGAAGTTGCGTTCTGTTTATTTCAAAAACTTTTCACGGTTTACCAAAATTCATTAGAAGCAAGGAAATTTACAAAATGAATGGTGAAATTTGGCCGGCCAGCCAGAAATTTTGGCAAGAGAAGCGCGTGATTGTAACCGGCGGCTCCGGTTTCTTAGGCTCATTTGTCGTTGAGGCGCTGGAACAGCGTGGCGCAGGAGAAATAATTGTGCCTCGCAAATCCACATATGATTTATGCGACGTAGACGCTGTGCGTCAATTATTGGCTGATACCCGTACACCTCAACCGGTGGACCAAGTCATTCATCTGGCTGCCAATGTGGGCGGCATTGGCGCCAACCGCGCCCGCCCGGCCGATTTTTTCTATGACAATTTGATGATGGGCGTGCAACTGCTGCACGAAAGTTATGTGGCCGGGGTAGACAAATTTGTGGCTGTCGGTACGGTTTGCTCCTATCCTAAGTTTGCGCCGATTCCGTTCAAAGAGGAAGATTTGTGGAACGGCTATCCAGAGGAAACCAACGCGCCCTACGGACTGGCAAAGAAGATGATGCTGGTGCAGTCGCAGGCCTATCGCCAACAGCATGATTACAATTCTGTTTTTCTGATGCCGGTTAATTTGTATGGCCCGCGCGATAATTTTGATCTTGAAACGTCGCATGTTATCCCTGCCTTAATTCGCAAATGCCTGGAAGCGCAGCAGCGCGGCGACGATTTTATTGTTGGTTGGGGTGATGGGTCGCCGACGCGCGAATTTCTTTACGTGGCCGATGCGGCCGAGGCAATTCTACTGGCTGCAGAGCGCTACAACGACAGTCTGCCTGTCAATATTGGCAGCAGCTATGAGATTCGGATCAAAGATTTGTTGGAATTAATTGTTAGCCTGACCGGATTTACAGGCGAGATTGTTTGGGACACAAGCAAACCCAATGGGCAGCCACGGCGTAAATTGGACACCTCACGCGCCAGAGAATTGTTTGGCTTTGAATCACAGGTTCCCTTTGAAAATGGTTTGCAAGAAACTATTGATTGGTATGTGGGCACAACGGAAATAGTTGCCGATCTGGTTGCTTCATAAAGCAGTATTGAATCGTGTAATGGTAGCAAATTAAGGTATTGGTAATGAAGAAAGCACTGATTACAGGCATTACAGGACAGGATGGTTCTTATCTGGCAGAGCTGCTGCTGTCCCAGGGTTACGAGGTACATGGTTTGATCCGCCGGGCAAGCACCTTTAACACCCATCGTATTGACCATATCTACCAGGACCCGCATGTTAATAACGGTCATTTCCGACTGCATTATGGCGACATTTCCGGCAGCGGCAATTTGATTGACATTATTTACGACACGCGGCCGGACGAAATTTATCACCTGGCGGCGCAGAGCCATGTGCGCGTCAGTTTTGACATGCCGGAATATACCGGCGACGTCACCGGCCTGGGAACAATTCGCATTCTGGAAGCGATGCGCCGCAGCGGGGTGGAATCTCGTTTTTACCAGGCCTCTTCCAGTGAAATGTTTGGCAGCGCGGCCCCTCCACAAAGTGAAACAACCCCCTTCCAGCCGCAAAGCCCCTATGCTGCGGCAAAGGTATATGCTTATTGGGTGACGCGTAATTATCGTGAAGCTTATGGCATGTTTGCCTGTAACGGCATATTGTTTAATCACGAATCACCGCGCCGAGGAGAAACTTTTGTCACCCGTAAAATCACGCGCGCCCTGGCGGCCATCATGGCCGGGAAGCAGGATTTCCTGTATCTGGGCAACCTGGACGCAAAACGAGATTGGGGCTATGCCGCAGATTATGTGGCTGCGATGTGGAAGATGCTGCAGCAGGAGACGGCTTGCGACTATGTAATTGGCACCGGAGAGGCGCATTCAGTGCGCGATTTTTTAGATGAAGCGTTTGGTTACGTCGGGTTGGATTGGCATGATTATGTACGCATTGATCCGCGCTATTTCCGCCCCACCGAGGTGGATTATTTGCTCGCAGATCCGCGGCAGGCTATTGAAAATCTCGGCTGGGAGCCGCGTGTACGCTTCAGCGATTTGGTGCGGGTGATGGTTGACGCCGATTTGGAGCTGCAAGGGTTGGCGTCGCCCGGCAATGGGACTCGCATCCTGGAAGCGTTTCATGGCGCCTGGCACCGCTGGGATGTCCAAGTATTGAGTATGGGGGCCGCGCAAACGGCCGTTGCCGATTGATGTTAATTGTCTTCAGTGGACTTGACGGCGCCGGCAAGTCTACCCAAATTGAATTATGCATGGCCTACCTACTTGAGCAGGGAAAAACCCCCGTTTATCTATGGACACGGGGGGGCTATACACCGACATTCAATTTATTAAAATCGCTTCTGCGCCGTCTGTCCAGGGGCCGAATTGTGCCGCCGAGCGGTAAAAGCGCCCAACGCACGCAAAGTTTTGAAAGTGGGTGGAAGCGACGCCTCTGGCTTATCCTGGCTATACTTGATCTGCTGTGGGTTTATGCCCTGCAAATCCGATGGTGGCGGCTGCGCGGCAAAAGCATCGTTTGCGATCGTTATTATGGGGATACGTTCATTGATTTCCGCCTGAATTTTCCGCAAGAAAATGTCGCGGGATGGTTGTTATGGCGGCTGCTGCTAAAAACGGCGCCGCAGCCTGATGCCGCATTTTTACTACTCATTCCGGTCGCAGAATCTATGCGCCGTTCGCAGTTGAAAAATGAGCCGTTCCCCGATACGCCCGAAGTGCTTGCAGCCCGTTTAGAACAGTACCAACAATTTGCCGCTGAAGACAATTGGTACGTTTTAGATGGACGGGACACAATTGATGATCTGGCGACTTTTATCCGCCAAACCCTCGCCAGGTCAGAACTGGCGGCGATAACTACCTGATGCGCATTAGCCTGTTATTGCAACGGGAGCCTTTCCCCCAAATTTTAGAAGAGACATTATGCCGTTTTTGGAGTGAACAGTACGGCCGTTCCTATTCCGTCCACTGGATAGAGAACGGTTCTCCAGCTCTTGAAGGAGCGCAAAACTGGTTGGTTAATGCCTATCTCAACGCGATTTTTGTGCCTGACGCCCAGCCGGCAGGTTTTGATCCGCTGCGTCGTGAGTTTTCACGCAGCATGGTGTGGTGGAAACGGCCGTTACAAGTTACCTATGTTGACCTGGCCCTCAAACCACTATTCTCCAAGCGGCTGGCACAGGCCATATTACAGGTTAGTCCGGCCGTTCCTGCGGCCCGGCAAAAAATTATCGTTGCCGGTAACCACAAAATACGGCTGTTAAATCAGACTGAAGGATTGGCCTACGGCATTCTGAAAGCCGGTTTTCGTCCCCTTTTTATGCAGCGTGAACTGTCTACACGGCAGCAAGCTGCAGCCTGTGGTGTTCCTGTTCCGGGGCTGGCCGAAGTTGCCAAAGATGAAACCTGGTTCAGTGAACATTACCTAAGCGGTACACCCATCAATCGCCTGCCGAATGCAAACGAGGCGCGCAGCGCTGTTACCCAAATAACCGATTCCTTACAGCGCTTCTATCAAGAAACCCAACGTCAAGAAACCGTTGGCGCGTGTTTAGCCCGGCTTGAAACCAATCTGGGTAATCTGCTCGCTTGCTCGCCATTATTGGTTGCTATGCGTGACAACTTGGCAGAGCAAATCAGGGCCTTAAGTCGCCTCCTTGCGCAGGAGGTAGATGGCCCATTGACGACCGTACAAACCCATGGCGATTTTCAACCCGCCAACATTTTGCTTAATCAAGATGGCGTATGGCTGATTGATTGGGAGTATGCCGCACGACGCCAGGCGGCCTATGATGGGCTGGTTTTTAATCTGGCGTCTCGCGCGCCAGGTGGATTGGCAAAGCGCCTGGCCGATTTTGTCAGGGATGGGTGGTCACAGGATACGGCCGTTACCACACCAACTACCACCCTAACAA
Organism: uncultured Chloroflexia bacterium; assembly: GCA_963701435.1. GTDB lineage: Bacteria > Chloroflexota > Anaerolineae > Promineifilales > Promineifilaceae > JAACFF01. The sequence continues at coordinate 336,531 of CAVPAL010000023.1, forward strand.
CAACCGCACAACGTCTGCGCTGCGCCCATCTCTTCTTACTCGAAGAGCTACAACTACATCTCGAAGAAAACAGTCAACCCCGTTTAACCGCACCCGGCCAGGGCTTGCTCACTTTACAAAAAGAGCTCAACATGTGGCTGAGGCAAAAACGCATAGAGAACAAGAAATATGAACCCTCACATAATTTTTCTTAAGCAAACCGTTTCCACAGTTGGAATGAAGCATTGGTTCATAGAGTTAGGGATCGATGTCAGCCAAAAGATCGGTCCTTGTCTGATGTATACAGATGTAGATTCCGAGCAAGAATTAGGAGATTTGCAAATTTTAGCTGCTCCATCGTATAGCAAGAAATCATATCTGCATCGTCTTTGGACATGGCTTCGATATTTCCTGATTTCCATATTTGTAGTTTGGCGACACTCTCCCCGGTCACTGTTATTTATTGTCGCCCAACCACCTTATTTACCTGTGATCGGGTGGCTGCGAAGTTTGTTTTTAGGGCAACAATATGTTGTTTGGATTGATGATGTTTACCCAGATGTTATCGTGAGACACCGGAAACTTGGTGAAAAGAATCCCATCATTCAAGTATGGAAAAGATTCAATCGCCTGATTTACGGTCGTGCTGAAAAAATTTTCACTCTCGGTCCTTATATGGGGCAAGTTTTGAGCCAGTATCTTTCTTCGGATGATATAAAAAATAAACTTGTAATTGTTCCAACGTGGGTCGATACAGAACAAATGCAGCCTATTCCCAAAGAGCAAAATCCTTTTGCCATTGAACACAACCAAGTTGGTGTATTGACAGTTCTCTATTCGGGAAACTTAGGTCTTTCGCATGACTTCAATACAATGATCGAAGCAGCGCGACAGCTTAGTAATCAGTCAGATATTCATTTTCTGATTATCGGAATCGGTTCGCAATGGGAGTACATCGAGGCAACCACACGTGAACTGGATAACATCACACTTTTACCTTATCAACCTGTAGATGTGATACCATTTTCAATGACAACAGGAGATGTTGCAATCGTTTCATTGGATAAAGGCTTAGAAGGCGTTTCTTTGCCCAGCAAAACCCAATTTATGTTAGCAGCAGGGGCTGCACTTATCAGTTTAGGGAAATTTCCGAATGACGTTCAAATGATTGTAGATAAATACCATTGTGGCTTAAGTGTCGAACCGGGGAATGTAGAGGGTTTTGTGGATGCAATATTGCGTTTCCACGATGAACCAGAGTTTATCAGTACGTGCAGGCGTAATGCCCGTTTGGCTGCAGAAAACTCATTTTCAAGGAAACATAATGTGCAACGTATTCTACAAGAGATAACACCATTGTTAATACAAACAACTAAAAGGACTCACGAAGTAACTAAAGGACATCATTATGAATAACAATGCAATTGCTGCAACTATACTACCTAAAGATGATTTAATCGTTGTAACTGGTGCTGGTGGCTTTATCGGAGGAGCCTTAGTTCAATATTTTCGAAAACAAGGCTTTAACCGGATTCGTGCAATCGATAAAAAACCATTGCCAAAATGGTATCAACGCATATCTGGGGTTGAGAACTTGTCAATGGATTTAAGCTATCAAGACAACTGTGTACGGGCTGTTGAGAATGCCAAGGAAGTATATAATCTGGCCGCTGATATGGGAGGAATGGGTTTTATTGAGCGTTTCCGAGTTGAATGTTTGCGGAGTATCTTGATCAATACATACTTACTAGAAGCTGCATACCAGGCCGGCGTGGAACGTTACTTCTATTCTTCTTCAGCCTGTGTATATAACACAGAATTGCAAAAAGACCCCAATGTGAGAGCGCTCAAAGAATCCGATGCCTATCCGGCCATGGCTGAACGTGGTTATGGCTGGGAAAAATTGTATATCGGAAATGTTTTGTTATGAATATTGGGCAGAAAGAAAGATGAAAACTTTTATTGCCCGATTCCACAATGTTTATGGGCCAAAAGGCACCTGGGATGGTGGCCGTGAAAAAGCCCCCGCCGCTCTAAGTCGCAAAGTGATCCAGGCTATCGATACGGGCAACCGGGAAATCATGATCTGGGGAGATGGCACACAAACTCGCAGTTTTATGTACATTGACGACTGTACCAAAGGTATTGATATGATTACACACTGTGACGAATTAGTTGCTACTCCCATAAATTTGGGTTCCAGCGAGCTGATCTCTGTGGATGATTTAGTTTGCCTAATCGAGGACATTGCTGGTGTAAAACTGGAAAGAAAATATGATTTGAGCGCCCCTAAAGGTGTGGCTGGGCGGAACAGCGATAATACCCTTATCCAACAGGTTTTAGATTGGGAACCGGATACTCGGTTAATTGATGGGATGGTCAAAACATATGAATGGATAAGGCAACAATACCAATATCGCAAAGCCGGAGAACCCACACCAGCAGGATATAGCGATTATTAGACATAGATTAGATTCTCATAGGAATTTCTGTCTCTTGAGTCAACACAGGAACATTTCCCAGTGAAAAATCGATGTCTCTCTTTGCATCTGATGCGGTCGACCAATTTTGTACCAGTTGGGCTTTTGAATTAATATCGCAACCAGCTTTTTACATTTGGTGTGGATGGATGTAATGAAGTTATCAGCGAATATATGGCCGCCACACTGGCGCAGCAGTTTGATCCGGTGCAAACAGAGGCGGGTAAGATTGTAAGTGATTTATTCCTGGGGATGATAAAGTTAATTCCGCCCCATCCCCAAATCAGAAAATCAGTTTGCCCGTGAACATGGCCAGGTGGACAAGCTAACGGTGATGTATTCCGGCAATATGGGCCTGGGTCATGACATTAAAACGATGTTAGAAGCAGCGCGCTGCTTGCAGGATGAGCCAAAGATTCACTTCATGTTTATTGGTGCAGGCCCTAAGTGGCAAACTGCAGAAGAAACACTACAACGCGAAAGCCTGCCCAATGTGACACTATTAGGCTGGCAGCCTGAGGAAACGCTTCCTTATTCGCTGGCTACAGCCGATGTTGCCTTAGTATCATTGGAAGATGGAATAGAAGGTCTGGCAATTCCAAAGTAAAGCAATGTCCGCACTTGCAGCCGGTTCATATTTAATGGTTCTGGCTGGTCGGGATAATGAACTTTACCATTGGATCAATCTTTTTGGATGCGGTGAAATAATACAACTAAGTGATTTTAATGGCTTGGTATCCCACATCTGCGAAGTTTTTAGCGATTCAAAAATGGGAGAACATTCTAGCATCGCGGCAAGACATGTAGCCGAATCTTTGTTTTCAAGAACATCAAACACAACTCACATATGCGAAATACTTGGAGCAATTGGTTTTTTGGAGGCGTTCCAAGGATGACTTCTAGCGCAGCAAAACGTCACCTATTGAGACGTCGACTACTTTCGGGTGGCGCATGGGCTTTAGGCGTTTTAAGTTTTTTGGGATGGGTTTTGCTATCCTTTCGAATGCATTATATACATACACTAGCACGATTGTTGTCTCCAGAGGCAATAGGAGCGTATTTCTTGTCTTTGACCGTTGTGGCTGGAGGCGACAATATTTGCCGGACAAGGAATTAATCGCGCTGTTAGTAAGATTGGTCGTGGAGGCACTAGGCTTGAATTATCCTGGGAAGGTCCGGGACTTAGCTTAGGAAAGTATTGCCCTTGCTGGTTTAGCACACTATTGTGGTCATTTTTAGTTTCAGGTGGTGGAGCTTGGATTGCAAGGGTTGGCTTTAACTCCCCTTTAATCTCAGATGCATTGCCGTATATCGCATTATTGGTTGTAGTATTCACGGGAGAAAGTCTGATAGCCGAAACCTTTCGCGGATTCCATGATATCCGTCTTGCGGTGATTACTCAGGGCTTTTTTAGAGGCATTATATCCACAATTTTCTTTGCATTGATATGGTTCACTACAGGTTCTGCAAGTCTAGTTCAAATACTATCATTAATTATCTTAGGGGGTATGACCAGCCTCATTGTTTCCATGCTGATTCTTGGACAAAAGCTCTCAAGCCTACCCAGTAGACAAATTGTACCTACTAAAAAAATCCTGTTAATAGCTTGGCCTCTGTTAATCGTTAACCTTACTTATTTTGTTAGAACTCAAGCAAATATTCTTGTTCTAGGAGTATCTGTATCAGATTCAGAAGTGGCATTATATGGTGCTACAACCCGATTGGTTTACTTGATTGCGGTATCATTGACACTTGTAAATTCTGTAACCCCTCCAATAATTGCTGAAATGAATGTGCAAGGACGCAAGAAGGAATTGGAACGCTTACTCCAAAGTTTGGCATTTTTGGCAGGGTTACCTGCACTTGCAGGATTGTTTATTTTTATATTATTTGGCGGTTTAATTTTGGGGAGCATATATGGAGATTTCTATCGTCAGGCTGCTGGTGTTTTAGCAATCTTAAGTATAGGGGAAGCATTTGCAGTTTTTGTGGGTTCCTGCGAGCAAGTTCTCATGATGACTGGTCGCCAAAATTGGCTAATGATTGTTACGTTTATGACTGCTGTTTTAAACATTGGATTATCTTTTGCTTTAGTTCAACAGTGGGGAATTGTGGGGGTAGCTATTGCTGCAACGGTCAGTATTGTTCTAGAAAACCTGTTCCTGCTTATTATTACTCGTTGGCAGGTCGGGATTTGGACAAATATAGGCAACATAAAATCATCTCTTCTAGCTGTGAGCACAATTAAATCAGCTAAATAAATATCTATAAAGTGTTGATTGTGTTAGCTTTAAATGCGATTTAATTCAAGTTGTATGAAACTCTCGAAATTTTTATTATTCATGATTTTAATATTGGGTTTGTTACTATTATCTAATCCATTTGTGGAAATTGTTGCTATGAATAAAGACGCAATTGAATTGGTTTCATATCTTGAAAAAATCGAATCAGGCGAATATGCACATTGGAGTCTATCAGATGAGCGCCCCTCGCATAGAGAAATTGATAAGAACTGCTTAGGCGAAAAATCACGTGCATACTTTTTATGTTTGGTAGAATACCTTGCAAAATCACATGAATCAGCGGGGGTATTATTTTTAAATGCAGATGATGAATCGGATCCCGTATTTCGTTACTTTCAGGGTGCAGCACTGTTTAGAAAGGAAATAGATGACTCTATTGCGATTTGGCAAACCGTGCCAAATGTGTCTCATTATCTTGCTCGCCAAGCACTAAAGATGCATCAAAGTGGCGACATAGCCAGTTCCATTGCAATTTTGGAAGCCAGTGAAGCCGTATCACAACATGCGATTCCGGAAATGGCACCAAGTTATTTAGCACTTTGTCAATCGTTAATTGAGAATAAGCAAAAATCAAAAGCCTTGGATTTTTGCAAAAAAGCTCAATACGCTGATAGCTCTTGGATAAACCAAGTGAAAGTCGCACGAGCATATCTCAGTATTAATGAAAATGAGCGTGCTTTGAACATTGCTGCGTCTCTCATAGAGAAGGGAGAAGGCGTTGGTCCTGCGCTAAGAATTAATGGGGTGGCCTATTCTGCACTTGGGGAATATAAAAAAGCTCTTGTTGAATATTCTCAATTGCAAGCATTAGGACCACTTGATCGCTACACCATGTATGAGTTAGCCGAGCTGTACTACAAAATGGAGAACCTTGATCAAGCTAAAATATTGTTTGAAGTATTACATCGCGAGTATGGTGATGATCGTGCATTGGGATTTTTGAAGATCATTGACGAACGACAATAAGAACCGCAAGCAAAAAAAATAAATTAACGGAGTTTAAGGTGGTAGTTTAATGAATCAAAGCACCAAACAGCTAGATCAAACGATTGTTAAGAAGATTCCAGTCCAAATTGTAAAAGGGTCATTAACATATTCTCGTCGCGCAGCCATGATGCAGAATGGGTGGCGTTGGTTTGCAATTTGCCTTTTGGCTCCTGCAGGCGGGGCCCTTCTTCGAAAACTGCTTCCCGGACAACCCACATTTGCAGAAGTTGCAGCCGTTATTCCAATCTTGTTAGCAATGGTTTGGGTGTCCCGTTACGGCCGTACCCTTCCTCGATGGGCCTCACAACCTCTGATATATTGGGGTTCTTTCAGGTTGTATTTGCTGTCCCATCGGTCACGGAAAACGGGCGGTGGGAATTGCTGTGCTATTCACGCGAATTACACCGATACTTATGGCGTTTGTAACTTATGGAACTATTCGTACTTGGTCTGATTTCCGCAAGGCCTCTCAATGGGTGGTTGGGTTGGCTATCGTCTTACTGCCAGTTGGTTTGGTTGTGGTTTTCTTTGGCAATGCAATCTTGCCGTCTTTGTTGCAGCCAGTCGATAAAATTCTGATTTTAGAACGTGACCTTCGTAGTGGTTTTCCTTCTGCTGCAACTATCTTCACAACTCAATGGATATTATCGTGGAGTGCGCTTGCTGTTCTGTACTTAGCTCTTTCCAATTTACTCTTACCTGGATCTTCTAAATGGGCAGGAAGGCAGCGTATTCTATTCTTTTTTGCTGCATTGGCGTCGATTTTCCTGATCTATTCAAGCATCCGTCGAGGCGCTTATGGCTGGCGTCATAGGTTTTATTGGTTACTTCCTGCTTTCACGACGCAAATTTTCATTACGAATCGTGATCTTGGCAATTATTGTCTTATTTGGATTGTCACAATTGATTGACTCTTACGGATTTGTTGTTGGGAGAAATTATCTTACTCGTAGTGAGCAATCTTTGATGTTAGATGAACTTAATCTCATCCAAACGAATCACAGATGTTTTCTTACCATATTTTACTTTTTGGTTACAAGCTACACCACTCGGCAACTATGTTGGATATGCTGGGCCTGAAGTTCGTAGTTTAGGTTCTTTAGGCTACCGACAATACAATGATTTTGTAGAGGTCGGGGGGGCGCAATTAATAGCAGAAATGGGCATTCTAGGCGCCGTGTTATTATGCCACTAATCCTGCTAATCTTGGCTATTAATATACTTAAAAACGTCTTAGAAACTGTTATGTGTGCCACCTGTTAAAAAAATGTTACTCTTCTTTCAGGCAGTTATTTTTTTTAGAACTACTACTTCAAGGAGTTGCTTGCTTTGGTTAACCCATCTATGGGAGTTTTCTTTTTTTGGGCTATCCCGGGTTGTGTGTTGCTTAGTGGATATACTGAGTCCGGCGAAAACAACCTTATCTTAGGAATCCCTAAATGACTCCTTTTGTTGGCGTATCAATTGCTATTCATAATGGTTGGGAAGAATACGTCTCTCAGTGTTTGAGATAGCCTTGAATAAAAGCGAAAATGTTGTATTGCACATAGTTGTTGTCGATGACGGTAGTACTGGATGGAACGCAGCGAACTAATAGCGCAAGAGTTCCCTCAAACTGTTGTATTAACTGGAGATGGTGGTAGAAATGCTCTGGTGGACAGGCGGAACAAATTGGGGTGTAGAGTATGCCTCGTAGCAGGTTGCTTCCTTGTATTTTGTTTTACTTCTAAATCCAGATGTTATTGTTGAAAAGTTTATGTATTCCGCAGATTAGTTTCAGTTGCTGGGCAAAACTTGTAGAATACAATTGTTGGGTCTGTGGTAGTTAGCCGTGTATAATCCATACATAATCTGGTGGTCCGGTAGTATTTGGTTGCCTTTGGTGCTATTGGTGCCATTTATTTGGGACGAACCGTAGACCTCTTTAAAAGGGGAACGCCAATTACGGCGTTGCCGACCGAGCCGTATGGAGACATTTGTGGAGGTTCATGGACGTGCAGTGTTGGTAAGACGGATCGACAATATTGGCCTTTACGATTCTGCATTTTTCCCCCATTATGAAGCTGACACCGATTTCTCTTTTCGAGCCAGAGAAGCAGGGATTCACAATAGTAGTTGATCCTGAATTAATTGTATATCTACATACGGATAATACAGGTATGTACCAAACTCAATCTTTGGGAAGTGCTTGGCAGAATTACGGAAGTATTTGAGTACGAATTGCAAGAATGGAGAAGTCGTTTTCGTACGGTGGTGACTTACGGCGACGCCACCTACCCCCAATTAGTGCATTGATGAGTTTCTTATTCATCATTGCGCAAAATACATTTCTGTTATTGGAGTACGGTACGGAAGCTCGACTTTGTACAAAACTCGAAACCGGAAATATTTCCAGAAAGCTTTGTAACCAGAGTGAGAATCTGATTTTAGTTTTTATAACTTTACTCGAGTACGAATATTTGAATGTCGCATGAAAAGGGTGACATGCAAATACTATTTGAATTCAAACCACATAGTCGAGTGTGGTTTGGAAGCAATCCGTTAGAAATGTACAAAGTCGAGCTAAGAACTACTACTAGAATTCGCAGTCGAGCCTTCAGCTAAAATTCATTTGACCGTTCTTGTTTGGAGTTTATTGTTTGTTTCGGTATTAGCCATTTTTATCGTGGCTGGTCTCCTGACCGCGCCACCTGGTATTGTTAGAAACAACATTACCGATTTATTTTTTTAGATTCTTCAAGAATGAGTTCGTTGATTCTTAAAAGTAGGGATTTCATGAAGCCGCCCCCCCAAAATATCTTAGTTAATGGTATAAGTGTCCGCACAGGTGGCGCGCAGACCTTCCTAATGAATTTGCTGCCGCGCCTTGCAAAAATAACACCAAACTGGACCTATCACTTACTTATTCGTCAAGATTGCGAGCAACTCTATCGTAACTTGCCAACGAACGTTATTGTTGATGCGATTCCGACGAAATTGTCGCCACATACCTGAAACGATTCAAGTTTGAGCATCTTACACTACCAAGACTCCACCGACAAGGAAGCTACTCGTTACATTTTCAAATTGATGAAATGCTCTCACCTGTGATAACCGCCATGCATGTACCATCAATTGCGGTATTTCATACAACTCCAATGGTCATGTTTGATAATTCAACCGGTGATAGTTGGTTGTTCAGGCAATACGCGCGGCGGATGAGACAATGGGCGGCCAAAAACGCTTCAATGCCAATTACCGTCTCTCATCATGCCAAGGCTGAGTTTGCAGGACTATATCCATCTGAGAGAGCTCGATTTCGAGTCGTTTATCATGGCGTCAACTTAACTCATTTCTCGCCTAGTCAAGCAAAATGGGACTTTATTCGCAAACTAGGTATTACTCGTCCATTCGTGCTTTCCATTTCAAATCGGTTTATATGGAAAACTATTATCGTCTTATTCAAGCATTTCACCAATTGATTCAAACGCATCAGTTTCCATTTGACCTTGTACTTGTGGGCGAGGCAAAAAAAACAACAGAAGAAGAGCGCATTAGTAAGTATATTGACGAGCATAATCTTAATGATCGTATCCACTTGCTGGACTTTGTAGCGCAAGTAGATTTCACCTTAGCTTTATCGTGCAGCAGAGGTATAATGTATTCCCATCCATGCGCGAGACCTTTGGCCTCACGGTGCTGGAAGCCATGGCGCGTGGTGTACCGGGTACTCTGGTGCCCGATGGGTGCCGTTGCCCGAAGTGGTGGGGGACGCAGCCTATTACTTCAATCCACTGTCGATCAACGAAATCTCTGAGGCCATACGCATAGGTTGTCGTGAGCAAATTCTTCGTTGCGAACTAATAGAAAAAGGCCTGCAACACGTGCAGTACTTCACATGGGAACGTGCAGCAGAAGAATATGCGGAATCTTGTGCAAGAGACTTCCAATGGTGACTAAACAAGACAGATTAGGACAGTTGGCTTGCCAATTACTCTCTGGACACCTTTCAGATGGGGCAATAAAAAGTCTCCAGGAAGATATAAGCTTTCAAACCTTTGCCAGTGTTAACGAAATCACGGGAGCAATGGTTGCGTCAATAGGCTTGGCGAGGGGAATTGCGATTATTCCTTTGCTCTGGAGACAAGAATACGAAAGAACACAGTCGCAAATATCTGAATATCTTGCTGAGTTAGATGCGGCTGCGGCATTGCTAGCGAGCAACAGCATTTCTCTTGTAGCTCTCAAGAATAGTGGTATTGCACGTGGCATTTTCCCCTTTCCTGGTGCGATGCCGATGGGTGATATTGATGTGCTGGTTAGCAAGCGTGATTTTCGTCAGGCACATCAAATTTTGTTAGAGAATGGTTATCACTTTGAATTTCGCAGCGAGTTAGAAGAAGAAGACCTTGATGCGGCTGCGCAGGATGGTGGAGCGGAATATTGGAAGATTCTGCCCAACGGTGAGAAGTTGTGGTTTGAGTTACAGTGGCGGCCGGTGGCCGGGCGCTGGATTCGGCCAGACCAGGAACCGTCCGCTGCCGAGTTGATGGCGCGCTCTATTTCAATAGAGGGAACGGCCGTTCGCCTGCTGGCTCCTGAAGATAATTTGTTACAGGTCTGCCTGCACACAGCCAAACACTCCTATGTGCGTGCCCCCGGCTTTCGCCTGCACCTGGATGTTGTACGTATTGTTGATGCCTATCCCGATCTCAATTGGGCTGTTTTTGTTGAGCGTGTCACTAAACTTCAGGTGAAAACGGCCACTTTCTTTTCGTTGGTTATCCCCCACGAACTTTTTGATACGCCAATTCCGGCCCAGGTGTTGACGCAGCTTCAGCCGCCGCGCTGGAAAGAAAGTTTGCTGCGCCGCATGATTAAAAAGGCCGGACTGTTCAATCCCCACGAAAAAAAGTTTAATCGCGCCGAATACATTTTTTTTAACGCCTTGCTCTATGATGATTGGCGTGGTTTATGGCGCGGCGTCTTCCCCAACCGCGCCTGGATGCAGGCCCATTACAACTTTCAAAACCCGCTGCTTCTACCCCTGTACCATCTGCGCCGCCTTAGCAGTTTGCTCTTCCGGCGTCTGGCGACATGAGACAAGGTAAATAGTCGAAGTAGTTCGTCTAACAAAATACAAAAAAACCATTCGCTATGACATCCCCCACCAGTTTCAACCATTTTATTCTGACTCGGTTCAACCTGAAGATGTGGACTGACGTTGAGTTAGATGAGGCCTGGTATCAACATCGTTTTTCCTTGTTTGAACAATTCTGTTGGCCATCGGTGAAGGCGCAAACCAATCAATCATTTACCTGGCTGCTTTTTTTTGACCAGTCAACGCCGCAGGCGTTTTTACCCTATATTGAGACATACAAAAATCATCCTCATACCCAAATCCATTTTATTAATGGTTTTGATTTGCGGGCAATGTTGCAAATCATACGTGCCCAACTCGTTGATACAACAACCCATCTAATTACGACAACGCTTGACAATGATGATGCCCTGGCAACGACCTACGTCGAACAATTACAGCGGCAGTTCAAGGCGCAGCCGTTCGAATTGATCAATTTCACGGAAGGATTACGTTACGATGTTAATCGCGAGAAACTATATGCTTGTCAATTACACAGCAACCCTTTTATTTCATTAATCGAACAAATCAAACCAAACCAGAAATTTAGATCGATTGCCGGTTGTTTGCCCCACAGCACCATCGCTTCTCGTTTTTCACCGCTAACCGATATCCAGTCAAGCCCTCTATGGTTACAAGTGATTCACGACCGCAACATGGAAGTAACCCGTACGTGGGGTCGCCGGCGCATAAAACGAGACCAGTTACCAAAGCTGTTTGCAATAGAACGCAAGATTTCTGACGAGCAAGAAAGCAACGTCACCATACGTATGCAGAATATACGTGCCGACCTCGAACGTCAATTGATTAATATCTTCAATGAAGAACAAAAAACACAAATTCGTCAGTTGCTGCACAAAGTAAAAAATAGTTGATTTGCAGTAATTTGCCTCGTAAGATCGTTCGCCTAAGGTAATGGTAAGGTAGTATTGGTTAAACAGTAGTTGATTCTGTATTGATAATTCGGTTCTGTATTGGTAGGTCTATCAGGGAAAAAAAACAGTGTATACAAAATTTGGTAAACGTTTATTCGACTTGGTTATTATTTTGCCGGCCTTATTGTTTCTCTTACCAGTAACGTTGTTTATCGCTGTATTGATACGCTTCAAGCTAGGTTCACCTGTTTTGTTTCGTCAGCAGCGGCCGGGTTTGAAGGGACAGGTTTTTACCATGTATAAATTCCGCACCATGCGTGAAGTATACGATGCTCATGGTAATCTACTACCCGATAATCAACGCCTGATGCGTTTTGGCAGGCTTTTGCGAAAAACGAGCCTGGATGAACTGCCGGAGTTGTTGAATGTGCTTAAAGGGGAGATGAGCCTGGTGGGGCCACGGCCGTTACTGATGCGCTACCTGGATCGTTATACCCCGGAACAAATGCGCCGTCATGAAGTAAGGCCAGGTATTACAGGATGGGCGCAGGTAAACGGCCGAAATGCCATTGACTGGCAAGAAAAATTTAGATTGGATATTTGGTACGTAGATAATTATTCATTTGGGATCGATTTAAAAATCTTGCTGTTGACCGTTCAGAAAACACTCCAAAGAGAAGGCATCAACCAACCAGGTCACGCAACGATGGAGGAATTTTATGGCTCGGCACAAGCCAAAGGACATTAATATACTTTTTACCAGTGTTGGGCGTCGTGTTGAACTTCTGCGTGAATTCCACCGGGCGTACAAAAATCTTAACCTATCGGGTCATATTGTCGCAACCGATATTGATCCCCTCGCGCCGGCGTTACAAATCGCCGATCGGCCCTATCTGGTTCCACGTTTAAACGCATCCACTTACATTCCAACGTTGCTAGAAATCTGCCGCCGGGAAGCCATTGATCTGATTTTTCCCCTGATTGATCCAGATATTCCAGTGTTGGCTGCCAACAAATCAATTTTAGAAGCAGCCGGCGCAAACGTCATAGTTGTTTCAAGAAATGCAGTTGAACTTACACGTGACAAATGGTTAACAACGCAATTTTTCCAAAGATTGGGTTTGCCAACGCCACAATCCTGGCTGCCCGATGAGCTTGATCCTGACACGGCCGAATATCCATTATTCATCAAGCCCCGCAGTGGCAGCGCCGCCAAACATACCTTCAGGGTAAATAACGCGCTTGAACTACGCTTTTTTATGAATTATGTACCTGATCCGATCATCCAGGAATGCCTTCCAGGCGCTGAAATCACCAATGATGTTATCTGTGATCTGGATGGAAAACTACTGGGCGTTGCCTCGCGAAAGCGTATCGAGGTGCGCTGGGGTGAAGTTGCAAAGGGTATAACCATCTACGATCCGGACATAACAAACGCCTGTGCGCGCATTGCGGAAGCGTTACCGGCTGTCGGCCCTATTACTGTGCAATGCATGCTGAAGAACGGCAACGCCTATTTCACCGAAATTAACGCGCGTATGGGCGGCGGTTTGCCGCTTGGCATTGCTGCGGGGGTGGATGCTCCGCGCTGGCTGCTGGCGCAGGCAGCAGGTATCCGGCAAGAAATCCCATCCCTGGGTGATTATCGCATTGGTCTATCGATTACGCGCTGTGATGACTCCTTCTTTCTAAGTCAGGAAGACGTTTCGAATATGGAAAATCACCGTCTGGATGTACCTGTATTTGACCTTGCTGCATGAACCAAACGCTGAACGCTATCATTTTTGATCTGGACGACACGCTTTATGCTGAACGTGATTTTGTTTTAAGTGGATTCCGGTCTGTAGCGGAGTGGGCAGTTTCAGCGTTAGGTATTCCAATCGAAACTGGTTACACAACATTCGTTCACCTGTTTGAGACAGGGGTGCGTGGTGATACGTTTAACCGCTGGCTGGCAGAATTCGATATTCCTGCAAACGATGCTTGTATTCGCCAGATGGTGAAAATATACCGCCAACATACACCGCAGATTCATCCATTTCCGGAAACAACATTTGTTCTCCAAAGCTTACAAAAAAAGTTCCAACTTGGCCTTGTGAGTGATGGTTACCTTGAAGTGCAGCAGCGCAAACTTGAAAGTCTTGGTTTAAAACATTTCTTTGATGCCGTGGTCTTTTCAGATGAATGGGGACGCGCCGCGTGGAAACCTAGCCAGCAACCGTTTTTAGCTGTTTGTGAACGTTTGATGGTTAAGCCGGAAACGGCCGTATACATTGCTGATAATCCAACAAAAGATTTTCTGGGTGCAAGACAGATCGGCATGTTCACCATATGGGTTTGCCGGCCTGAAGGCGAATATACGCATCTCACCCCGCCTACCCCGGCTCACTCGCCACATAAGACCATCTCTGAGCTAGTTACACTGCCTCAAGCATTGAACAGTGTGGCTCCTTAACATTGCCAGAGCCGGATGCAAACCTGATTGAACCGAAAAAAGTTCTGTCCATTCGTTCAGACAGGTCTTCCGACTGCGCCTGCCTGTGGCAAGGTGAGAACACCGGCCATAACTGGACAAGATTTAATTCGACCGAATTAGTTGTTGGCGTACCTGCCAAACCGCTGCCCCGCTAAAAACATTTGCTGCCCAACGCGCACTGCAACCAATCTTGCTGTTCAAGCGAAACGGCCGTTGTTGAAAAAGTGACAAGAGGTAAAGGAAACGGCCGTCATACGCTTTTGTCGTGTGTAATAAACGGCAATAGATAATGTCACTCAGAGCAGGTGAAGCATGAATACCATTGTGAACGTGATGGATATAGCAGAACTTCCTGCCCACGAGATGCTTTCCATACAATCACCCACTAATAAATGAAAAACCAGCGTATCTACCTCTCTCCGCCCCATATGTCAGGCCGCGAGCGCCGCTACTTTGAAGAAGCCTTTGACTCCAACTGGATCGCCCCTTTAGGCCCGCAGGTAGACGCCTTTGAGCGCGAATTTGCAACGGCCGTTAACGCCCCCAACGCCCTGGCGCTCTCCTCCGGCACCGCCGCGCTGCACCTGGCGCTGCAGTTGGTTGGCGTCGGCCGCGGCGATGAAGTCCTGGTTTCCACATTGACTTTTGCCGCCAGCGTCAACCCCATCATCTATTTGGGCGCGCGGCCCACCTTTATCGACAGCGAAACCATCTCCTGGAATATGGATCCGGCGCTGCTCGCCCAGGTGGTCGAACAGCGCGCCAAAGCCAATAAATTGCCCAAAGCGGTCGTGCTGGTGCATCTATACGGGCAAAGCGCCGACATCGATCCCATCCTGGCAGTCTGCCGCCATTATAATATTGCCCTCATTGAAGACGCCGCCGAAGCGCTGGGGGCAACCTACAAAGGTCGCGCGCCCGGTATATTTGGCCAGGCGGGCATTTTCTCCTTCAACGGCAACAAAATTATCACAACCTCAGGCGGCGGGATGCTGGTTTCACCCGACAAAAAATTAATCGAACATGCGCGTAAGCTGGCTACCCAGGCGCGCGAACCTGCGCCGCATTATGAACACGCCGAAATCGGCTACAACTACCGTTTGAGCAATCTCCTGGCGGCGGTCGGGCGCGGCCAGCTTGAAGTCCTCCAGGAGCGGGTTGCCCAAAAACGCAAACTCTTTGAATTTTACTGCCGCGAATTGTCTGATCTGCCCGGCATTGAATTGATGCCCGAAGCCCCTTGGGGTACCAGCAACCGCTGGTTAACCGTCATCGTGGTTGACCCTGCTAAGTTCGGTGCAGACCGCGAAACCATTCGGCTGGCGCTTGAGGCTGAAAATATTGAAGCGCGGCCGGTCTGGAAACCGATGCACCTGCAGCCGGTGTTCCGCGACTATGCCTGTTTTGGCGGCCGCGTGGCCGCAAAGCTGTTTCAAAACGGGCTGTGTTTGCCCTCCGGAACCGCCATGACACAAACCGACCTGGCGCGGATTGTCGCCATTATTCGTTCATTATGTTCCTATTAAAATTACGCAATCGTCATTTCTTCTTAATAGATACTTTAATTCTATTAGTCACGCCCACCCTGGCGCTGATGCTGCGCCTGGATACGGTGGATATCTCACGCAGCTTCTGGGCCGGATTGGCGATATTCACAATCCAGGCATTAATCATTCGTCTGCTTGTATTTCGCTCTTTCGGTTTGTATTCACGCTACTGGCAGTACGCCAGCATCGAAGAACTGGTGCAAATAGCAACGGCCGTTCTCGTTTCCAGCGCCCTCCTGACCATTCTGATCCTTTTTCTGCTCACCATTTTTCCGACACCCTTCGCCCGCTCGCTCATAATCATTGATGCGCTGCTGGTTTTAATGGCGGTCGGCCTGACCCGCTTCAGCGTGCGCTTTCTGAGCCATCACCAAAACATACATCTCCCGGAAGGCAGCCGCGTTCTGATTATGGGCGCCGGCGACGCCGGCAATATGATCGCGCGCGAGCTAAGGCAGCAGCCGCAAACGGGGCTGTACCCGGTCGCCTTTGTTGACGACGACGCCAATAAACAGGGACTGCGTATTCAGGGGCTGCCGGTTATGGGCGGCCGTAAAGACATTCCCCGTCTGGTTACGCGTCATAAGATTGACATGGTTATTTTGGCCATGCCCAGCGCCCCTGGCGACGTCATTCGCGAGGTTGTCGGCGCCTGCGAGTTGATCGGCGTCAAAACCAAGAGCGTGCCCGGCCTGCATGAAATTATGGAAGACCGCATTCGCGCCCAGCAGTTGCGCGACGTCAACATCGAAGATTTACTGCGCAGAGAGCCGGTGAAAACCGATATTCAAGCGGTGCGCGCTCTGATTGCCGGCAAACGCGTTTTAATTACCGGCGGCGGCGGTTCGATCGGCAGCGAATTGTGCCGCCAACTGCTTTACTGCGGCCCGAGTGAGCTGATTTTTCTGGGGCACGGCGAAAACTCCGTTTTTGAGATTTTCCATGAGCTGCGCAGCGCCGGCGTCCAGGGGCCCAGGCTGACGCCATTAATCGCCGATGTGCGCTTTGGCGACCGTATCCACAACCTTTTCCAGCAGTTTCGCCCTGAAATTGTTTTCCACGCCGCCGCCCATAAACATGTGCCGCTGATGGAACGCAATCCGTCGGAGGCGATTACCAACAACGTCCTGGGCACACAAAATTTGCTCAAGGCCGCGCTGGCGGCGGGCGTGGAACGTTTTGTGATGATTTCAACCGACAAGGCGGTCAACCCCACCAGCATCATGGGCGCCAGCAAACGCACGGCCGAATTGTTGGTGCACCAGGCGGCTCAAAAAAGTGGACGGCCGTATGTGGCCGTGCGTTTTGGCAATGTGTTGGGCAGCCGCGGCAGCGTTGTGTTGACTTTCAAACGCCAGATTGCCCAGGGCGGTCCGGTCACGGTCACGCATCCTGATGTAAAACGCTATTTTATGACCATCCCGGAAGCCGTGCAGCTTGTGCTGCAGGCAGCCACATTAGGAACAGGCGATGAGGTGTTTGTGCTCGATATGGGCGAACCGGTTAAAATAGTTGACCTGGCTAAGGATTTGATTCGTCTCTCCGG
The DNA here is from genome assembly GCA_963701435.1 of uncultured Chloroflexia bacterium. Classification (GTDB taxonomy): domain Bacteria; phylum Chloroflexota; class Anaerolineae; order Promineifilales; family Promineifilaceae; genus JAACFF01. Next base: position 353,843 of record CAVPAL010000023.1, read on the forward strand.
TTATGAAGTCGGGCGCGACATCGACATTCAGATGGTTGGTTTGCGTCCGGGCGAGAAATTATTTGAAGAATTGTTCCTTGACGGCGAGAATTACCATCGCACGCAGCACCAAAAAATATTTATCGCCGCCGGCGCCGGCCGCTCTGCGCCCCATAATCTGGACAGCATGATTAATGCGCTTGTGCGCGCGGCCGAACGGGATGACAAAGAGGCAATCATTTGCGGCCTGAATAGTCTCATACCCGAATACACGCCCATGCCGGCGGCAGGAGAGAATGGCAAAAAGGCCCCAATCAATGCACAGAGAACGGCCGTCTTGCCCCAACCCATCTCCGCCACATCGTAGGGGCAGACCCACGTGTCTGCCCTCTTCCAAGGTGCACACCGGCACCAGCCATGACTTTGACCACGGCCTGGGCCAGCAGACCCACGTGTCTGCCCTCTTCCAAGGTGCACACATAGATGCGCTCCTACTAAAACAAATATGGTTAGACAAAATTTAGGGCCGTGGCCGGATGTGGCCACGGCTCGTTCTTTTTTACGCTTTTTAGCCGGTTACCAAGCCGAGCCGGGACCGCTGCGCCAGGTTGAGCCGTCCGCCCTCTCCCAATGGCTGATTGCAGAAGGCATCGGCCCGCTGGCCTATGTGCGTCTGCCTGCCGGTGAACTGCCGCTGCCCTCCAACCTGGCAGCAGACGCCTATTCCGCTGCGGCCGAAACCAGCCTGCACCTGGCCATCCTGGAAAAAATCAGCGCCCGGTTTGCGGATGTGGAGATTCCGCTCGTGCTGCTCAAGGGCGCGGCCCTGGCAGCCGGCGCCTACCCGCTACCGGAAGCGCGTACGATGTCGGATATTGATTTGTGGACGCCGCAGGATTTTGTGGCCACGGCCGTTTCCGCCATGGACGCTCTCGGTTTTCATTTTGACGAAAAAGAGGATCGTCCGCACGCGCTGCAAATGATGGCGCAGGGTGAGCTGCGCTTTTTCCGCCCCGACTGGCCGGGCAATCTGGTTGAATGTCACCTATCTCCATTTCCAGGCTGGTGGCTGCAGCACGCCGCCGCCGTCGATGACGCCGCCATCTGGACGCGCATTGAGCCAATCCGGCCGGATTCAACCGCCCTGCAGCTTGCGCCGGAAGATATGATCATCCACCTGGCTGTACACCTGGCCGTCAACCACCAGTTTGGTCTGGCGGCCGTGCGTACTTTATTAGACATCGCTTTGAGCGCCCAAACGCGTGCGGTTGATTGGGGTATAGTAGCGTTGCGCGCCCAAAGCTGGCGCGTCGGCGTGGCCGTCTGGCAGGTTTTACAATTGTTCAAGGATTTATTTGGCCTGCCTGAAGTTGAACCCGCGCTGGCAAGTCTGCGACCCTCCCGGATACGCCGCCGCCTGCTGCGGCGCTTTGTGTCGGCTGAAAGCGTTCTGGCCGGGCAAAAAAGTCGCCGCGGAGTACTGCGTCTGGTTCTTTTGCTGCTGCTGGCAGACCGGCCGCGCGACATGGCCAGCCTGGTTTTCCGCGCTTTATGGCCTGAAAAAACGTGGTTAGCGGCGCGTTACCAGCAAAAACATGGGCGCTGGTATCATTTGTGGCAGGTTTTGCGATACGGCCGAATATAGCCATGACCAAAATCATTCAAAATGGGGAGCAAGGAAGGAAATATGCACAGGAAACGAATTTTTACCCTCTTGTTTATCAGCCTCTTTATGGCCGCCGGCGCCGTCTTGTTTGTTGATCTGCGCCGTACAACGGCCGTCACCCCAACGGCGTCTGCGCTTTTGGCAGAGCCGCCCGCGTCCAATCAGATGCAGGCCAACTGCCGCTATGGGGTCAGCAATTTAACCGGCGCGCCCAGCAACCAGTGGATTCCCATGCTGGGGGCCGGCTGGTGGCTCGATTTTAGCTGGCGCCCGCGCGGGCAGGCCGTGCCCGACGCCGCCCTGCATGTGCCCCAGATCCGTATGCGCCAGGAAAAAATGGGGGGCGTCTACCTGCCCACCTATGCCATCACCCCGGCTTTAAATTTTGAGGAAGATGGACTGGGAACGGCCGTTGCCAACAACCGCCATCACATCTGGATCGCCGGCAACGAACCGGACGTACCCAGTCAGGTGCAAGATAACATGTACCCGGAAGTTTATGCCCGCGCCTATCATGAAATCTACCACTACATTAAAGGCGTCGATCCCACCGCTCAGGTCGCCATCGCCGGCCTCTCCATGATGACGCCCGGCAGAATGCAGTATCTCGACATCGTCTGGGACACCTACCAGGATTTATATGGCGAGGAGATGCCCGTTGACGTCTGGAACATGCACCTCTACATTCTCTCGGAATTTGATCCCAATAAAGACCCAATCGAGGATGGTGATGTGTATGGCGACGGCAAAATTGCGCTGGGCACCGATATCGCCCTGGCCAAAAGAGCCCCTTTGGGCGGCGTACCTGTCGACATCGAGTGCCCCAAGGATGAGGTTTACTGCCGCGCCGAGCATGATGATATGGAAATTTTCATTGAGCAGGTGCTTAATATGCGCCAATGGATGAAAGACCACGGCCAGCAGGATAAACCGCTGCTTTTGTCTGAATTTTCCCAGCTCTATCCCTTCGTCGATTATGATGACCCGGTCAATCCAACCGAATGTTTTCTGATGGATGAATTCGGCCAATGTTTCACCCCCAACCGCGTGACCGCCTTCATGCAAAACTCGATGAACTATCTGGCCACGGCTGCCGATCCTGATTTGGGATACCCGCAAGATGGCAATCGACTGGTGCAGCAGTGGATGTGGTACAACCTGGTGACGCCGCCCGAATGGTCAGGCGGTTCCAGTAACTTGCTGGTGCAAAATTATCAAGATTTTGAAAACGGCGCGCCGGAAGCATTGACGCAAGTGGGCGCCGCCTATCGCGCTATCGTCGCGGCCCAACCCACCAGCATCAATTTGACTGCCGGCAGTGCCCCCAATGTGGTTGGCTACGTCACGCAGCCCGGCGACACGGGTACGGTCTCCATTCAGGTCGGGTTTTTCAACAATGGCACAACCGGCGTCGGCGACCCCTTTGAAGTCACGTTCTATGCAGACGCCGCTCTGACGGAGGTGATTGGAACGGCCGTTGTCGACCAGGACTCTCACGGCACTATCAACGGCTGCGCCTGGGGACGTAATACCGATTTTACGGCCGTTACCTGGTCCGATTTACCGGTCGGCGTGCATCAGTTCTGGGCCAAAATCGACAGCAGCAACGTGATTACCGCTGAGACCGACGAAAGCGACAACGTTGCCAGCGGCAAAGTGACCATCTATCCGGAAGCCAATTTTACGCCAATCATAGCCCGCTAAAACCGTAAATTTGTGAAATCTCGGGTTTGTAGTAACTGCGGAAGCAGTAACTACAAACCCTTCTGCAAATTTAGAAATTTGATGTACTTGTACCAAAATTGAGGCGTGGGCATCCTCAGGTGCCAGTTGGCATTTGAGAATGTTGTATAATGCAATCACGATTGATTGGTTTGCCTGAAGGAGTTGTGCAAATGAATGTCAAAATTCTGGAAACATCAACCCAAAATCAACCAGCGCCCGCCCGCGCAAAAATCCCGCCCCTTGAAATGGGCGATCGCTTAACCCGCGCCGAATTTGAACGCCGGTATGCCGCCATGCCGCCAGACAAAAAAGCCGAATTGATTGAAGGAATTGTCTTCATGCCCTCCCCAGTACGTTACAGCCACGGAAAACCACACGCGTATATCTTGGGTTGGTTAACCCATTATTGCGCCTTTACACCGCAAATTGAACTGGCAGACAATGCAACCGTACGCTTAGATGCAGACAATGAAGTGCAGCCGGACGCTTTGCTGCGTATTGTTGAGCAAGCCGGCGGCCAATCAACCATTAGTCCCGATGACTATGTAGAAGGCGCGCCTGAATTGATCGTTGAAATTGCTGCCAGCAGCATCTCCTACGATTTATACGACAAACTGCCTGTTTATCGCCGCAATGGGGTGCAAGAATATCTCGTCTGGCAGGTCTATGACCAAAAGATCGACTGGTTTGTGCTGGAGGAAGGGCGCTACGTCTCGCTGTCTGCTGACAGCGAAGGCATTATCCACAGCCGCATATTTCCGGGTCTGGCGCTGGCCGTTGACCCGCTGCTCAGTGGCGATATGGCCACAGTGCTCACCGTGTTACAAAAATCGTTTGAGTCTGAAGCGTATAAACAATTTGTGAAGCGGTTGTCCGCCTCCTAATTAATTCTCCGAGGTTGCCTCTTATAAATTGAAATAAACCCTCCCGGAGGTTACGGACCTGGCCTGTGCCATGGAAACAGCCTCCGGGAGGATGAGGTGATAAGACAAACCCTCCCGGAGGTTGCGGACCTGGCCTGTGCCATGGAAACAGCCTCCGGGAGGATGAGGTAGATAAGACAAACCCTCCCGGAGGTTGCGGACCTGGCCTGGCCATGGAAAAAGCCTCCGAGGATGAGGTAGATAAGACAAACCCTCCCGGAGGTTGCGGACCTGGCCTGTGCCATGGAAAAAGCCTCCGAGGATGAGGTAGATAAGACAAACCCTCCCGGAGGTTGCGGACCTGGCCTGTGCCATGGAAACAGCCTCCGGGAGGATGAGGTAGATAAGACAAACCCTCCCGGAGGTTACGGACCTGGCCTGTGCCATGGAAACAGCCTCCGGGAGGATGAGGTAGATAAGACAAACCCTCCCGGAGGTTGCGGACCTGGCCTGGCCATGGAAAAAGCCTCCGAGGATGAGGTAGATGAGACAAACCCTCCCGGAGGTTGCGGACCTGGCCTGTGCCATGGAAACAGCCTCCGGGAGGATGAGGTAGATAAGACAAACCCTCCCGGAGGTTACGGACCTGGCCTGTGCCATGGAAAAAGCCTCCGGGAGGATGAGGTAGATAAGACAAACCCTCCCGGAGGTTGCGGACCTGGCCTGTGCCATGCAAACAGCCTCCGGGAGGATGAGATATGATAAAAGCCCGTTACCTTTTTATGGTGACGGGCTTTTGCTTTTTATGAGGTAGTAACTCCTGCTTCCTAGAAAAATATAATCAGCTCTATTGCGGCGAACTTTAAGACTGCCGTAAATGACGCGGGTAATGGTTTTTCAAGCGGTCGCCAACCTGTTTTCCCCACCCCAAACTAAATCCATCAACGGTGACCAAAGTCCAGCCGGCACGGCCGTTTACAGCCATATCTTCTCCGGCCAGATAACGCTGGATTTCCTGCGCGTCCGCAGGCCAATCTTGCACGCGCTGCACTTCGCCCGGCGCCAAAGCCAGCGCCAGCGTATGCGCCGGTCTGAAATATTGTTTACGCGCTTCACCCAACAGCAGACCATAGCGCAAAAGCTTAATTGAACCGGTTTCGACAGCCTTTTCCGGCAGCAGGTAAACACGGCCGTTTCCCACTACCAGCCGCTCCTCTACAAAATTCACAGCCAAATTTTCCTGCGCAAACGCCTGCCAAAGCCGCACAGCCGCCTGCGCCGTCCCCTTGCGCCGCCGAAACGCAAACGGTTTGATTTCTCTATCTATACCATCATCTTGCCGCCGCAGCAGGGCCACAAAATGCCCCTCGCCTGCAAAACGATGCGGCCACAAACGCAGCGTATTTTGCAGCGGCGCTTGCGACGGTTGGTCTAACCATTCCGGCCGGCCGGACGCAAAACCCTCAAAATGGGGCGGCGCAGCCAGCTCAAATTCAGGCTGCGTTTCCAGAAAATGCGCCACGACCATCTCATCCTCCTCCGGCGCAAACGTACAGGTTGCATAAACCAGCAGGCCGCCCGGCCGCACCAGACGCGCCGCCGCCGGCATAATTTCACGTTGGCGGCGCGCACAGGCGGCCACAATCGCCTCGCTCCATTCAAACGCCCCCTGCCGCCGAAACATGCCCTCGCCTGAACAAGGCGCATCCAGCAGCGCCTTGTCAAATATGGCGCCAAATTGATCCGCCAGACGCTCAGGCGTATCATTGCTGATCAGTACATTGCGCGCGCCCCAGCGGGCCAGGTTGTCCGCCAGAATCGACGCCCGCCTGCGATTAATGTCATTGGCTACGAGCAAACCCGTATCCTGCATCAAGGCGGAGAGATGCGTGGCTTTGCCGCCCGGCGCAGCGGCCAGATCAAGTACCAGCTCACCGGGATACGGCCGTACCAGACTGCCCACCGTCATCGCCGCCGGCTCCTGCATATAATACAAACCGGCGGCATGATAGGGGCAGACGGCCAGGCCGGCTGTCATCTACAACGCGAAAACAGGCCGGTTCAAACGCGCCTACCGGCGTAAGCGCAAACGGCGCTTTGCTGATAAAATCAGCCGCACTGATTTTGAGCGTATTGACGCGCAGCCCAACGTGGGCTGCGCTTGCGAAACTTTGGGCAAATTGGGCATATTCTTCCCCCAACAACTGCGCCATGCGCGTCATAAAAGCGTCCGGGGGATGATTTTCTTGGGAAAATTGGTTCATGGTCAACGAACTCACCTGTCCACATGGAACGATTCAACTGCCTGCTTTTCTGCCGGACGGCACCCAGGGCGTCGTGCGGGCTGTCGACGGGCAGGATGTGTTGAACTGCCGTGTGCAAGCCGTGCAGATGAATGTTTTTCACCTGATGCAGCGCCCCGGCTCCTCGACAATTCAGGCGCTGGGCGGGCTGCACCGCCTGGCAGGCTGGCCACGGCCGATTTTTACCGACTCCGGCGGCTTCCAAGTCTATTCGCTCATTCGCCAAAATCCAAAAAACGGCAGCATCAACGAGCGCGGGGCTACATTTCGCCCGCATGGATCCGACCGCAAATTTAAACTCACGCCTGAAAAAAGCGTCCAGCTTCAGTTGAGCTATGGCAGCGACGTGGTTATTTGCCTCGATGACTGCACGCACGTGGACGATCCTCAGACAGAACAGATTAAGTCCGTGCAGCGCACCCTCCAATGGGCGCGCCGCTGCAAGCAGGAATTCACGCGGCTAACAGCGCAGCGCGAACCGCGCCCGCTGCTGATTGCCGTTGTCCAGGGCGGCAGCGATCCTGACCTACGGCGCCAATGCGCTGCAGAGCTGCTGACAATCGGCTTTGATGGTTTTGGTTTCGGCGGCTGGCCTTTGGACGGAGAAGGGAATTTGCTCGTTGATACCCTCGCGCTCACGCGTGAATTGGTTCCCGCGCAGTTTACGCTGCACGCTTTAGGCGTCGGCCACCCCGTCAACGTGCTGAAGTGCGTGCAAATGGGGTATGAACTGTTTGACAGCACCATGCCCACACGCGACGCGCGCCACGGCCGTCTCACTGTATTCAACGTTGATCCCGCCGTGACGCATCTGGCGGGCGACGATTGGTTCCAATACCTGTATGTGAAAGATGCCAAACACGTCAAAAAACAGTTGCCCGTCGACCCATATTGCGACTGTTTGTGCTGTCAACATTATTCATTGGGGTATTTGCACCACCTCTACAAGCTGAATGACCATCTCTATTTTCGCCTGGCGACAATCCACAATTTGCGTTTTATGACGCGTTTGATGGCCAATTTGAGGGAAAAAACCAGCCACACATGAGTTCCACCCAGCTAGACCAACTGGTTACGGCCGTTTCCGGCAGCAGCAAATACAAACAAATCAGCCCTGACCTGATTCGTACCATTGGAGCGGCTGAATTGGAAAAACGGCCGTCGTTCAAAGCCGCCATCAAAGCCACCAAAAAGAAGCTGCATCAGGTCGGCGGCGCTTATCTGGACGGCGCGCCCAACTATGCGAAGGCATTGACCATGTTGGCGGAAGCTCAGGGAGACGACTACGCGCTGCGCGCCGCCTGCCGTGAAACCATGCGCTGGCATATCTCTACCCGCGAGCGCCTGCCCATCCTGGATGAATTTTACACTGCTGTCTTTGCCGCATTGCCGCCCATAAACAGCGTCCTCGACATTGCCTGTGGCTTGAACCCGCTCGCCCGGCCCTGGATGGCGCTGTCGAATACGGCCGTTTACACAGCATACGACATTTATGCGGACGCCATGCAGTTTTTGCAGAGTTTTATGGCGCTGGCAGACATAAACGGCCGTGCCGAGGTACGCGACGTGCTGCATAATCCCCCCACCCAACCGGCTGATCTCGTCTTTATTCTCAAAACCCTGCCCTGCCTGGAACAAATTGATAAACAAGCGAGCCAACGCCTGCTGGATGCGCTGGAAGCGCGCTATCTGCTCATTTCTTACCCGGTCGCCAGCCTGGGCGGGCGCGAAAAAGGCATGGTCGCCGCTTATCATGCCCACTTTCAAGCCCTGGCGGCCGGACGCAGGTGGCGCACACAGCGTTTTCTATTTGATACCGAACTCGCGTTCCTGGTTGAAGTAGCCTGATCTAGCCGGAAAAAATTGCGACACAAAGGCACAAAACACGCGCATAATAGGTCCTAAATTCGTGTCATCCGTTATATTCGTGTCAAAAAACTAAAAGCTGGTCATACACAGCGGCTTAGGGGCGGCGAAGAGGCGGTCAATTTGCGTGCTATAGGTGGGGTCGGAAATCGTCGCCAGGCCATACCCCACCAAAGGTCCAAATCGGACGGCGCCCGTCACCAGCGATGAAAATTCGGCCACATCCATTGTAATCGTCACATCGGGGATGACGCCTGGCGTGAGTCTGCAACGGCCGTTTACAAAGCTAATCACTGTGCGCCCTGCATTTTGTGGAAAGAATGAATCGTGTAACTCCAGCGCAATACAGCAGGTTTGTCCATTAAAATCATGCTCACCCAACAAAACAAACAATCGCGCCGCATCTATTACCCGCACCATCAACCCGACGCCTTCTGTATTTGTCTCATGATAAACAGTGGGCGTCAACAAATGCTGCGTACCGTTGCGAGGGTCATCGAGCAGGAAATAAAAGTTCTCATCTTGCGTATTAAATATAATGCGCTTAACCTGGTCCGCCTGGGAACGTAAAAACGCGAGCAGTTCCTCTAAATCAGCAGCCGTATCGTAAACGAGTTCACGGATTAACAGATCATTGTCCAGAAAATTATTTTTCTGCCCGCGTTCAAACTGAAAAATGACATAACCGTTAATCGCATCGTCCCGTTTTACGCCCACAACATGCAAACTGTCTGCTTCTAAAAACGTATCCCAAAGCTGATCAAAGCGCACAAACAATCCATTTGTACGCATCTGGAAACGTTCATAACAGGCCGCCAGGGCCGCTTTGTCTGCCTTTGTCAACGAGTGAAGATGCTTTTTGGCGCGATTGGCAGGCAGCTTTGTGGGGTCAAAAGCATAACGCTGCAATTTGGTACTGAAGCCAAATCCCATGCGCTTATAAAAATCAGGGCGAAAGGGATACAAAACAACCAGACAGGCGCCTTGATCGTAATAATGGCGCAGGAAGAACTGCATCATTTCATAGGCCGCTCTTTCTTTCTTGCGCAGCAAATCAACGCCGATACCGCCAACGCCGCCTGCAAGCACATTGCGCGTTAATAGACGCACGGTAAAGTCATACAGCCGCATCCCGCCAATCATCCGGTCGTCGTCAAACAAACCAACCAAATGGATTTCCGGCTGCTGAGAGGCGGCTTTTATGCGCGTGCGGAACTGTCGTCTGCTTTCGGCAGAAAAAAGGTCAATACCGGGATAGGCATTGGCGGTAATATCCACGAATGTTTCCAGTTCAGCGGAAGAAATTGGGCGAATGGTTCGCATTAGAGTACCAATTGGAGAATTCTGGGGGGTACGGAAAAGGAGCCGTCCGGATTGGGTGGAAAATCCACCACATCAACAACCGCATCTAAATTGATTGGCCCATAAATATGAGGAAATGTATCGCCATGATCGTACAAATCTTCATAAATAATGGGCGCCGTTATTTTTTCGGACGTAATGCATAAAACAACCAGCCCCGTTTGACCCCCAAAAAAGCGTTGGGCAGGTCCCAGAAGTTGTTGTCGTGTTGAACAATGGATAAAGCCCTCGTTTGCCAGTGAAGGAGCGCGGTATTCGCCTTGGGTAACGGCCGTTTCCCACGCCGACCGCTGTGTAATATGCAATATCATGCCGTTATTATCCCTAAGCCAAGCTGAAAATTCAACTCCCCGCAGGCTCATTTATGCGATTTGCTAAAGTGACGCACTGACGCAGTCTGCAAGCGAAGGCTTCCGGGAAGATTTTTCACCAATGACCTGTTTATATGACGCCAACCCCGACCTGAAAAACTGGGAAACTAAAACGGGCTGACCATTAATGGTCAGCCCGATTATTTCTGTTGAGAGTCAGGAACGCCGAAACCTGACTCTCGTTAAAAGGAGGAGAAGAAGAAGAGATTTTTACCCTTCACGATTCATTTTATGACAGATAGTCTATGCACACTGTACGCCGACACTACGCCACTTCTACGCAAAACCTACGCTAGTGAATTATTTCACAAAATCTCGCCCTATCCTGATTTGATGTCCTACAAAGCAGCGTTACAATTCCACCTATGAATCGACTCACGCGCTATCATGCGCTGGCTTTTATGGTGCTTTGTTTATTGGTAGCAGCGGCCTTGCGCCTGCCCGCTTTGCCGCAGGCGCCGCCCGGACTGCATTATGATGAAGCGGCCAACGCCATTCTGTCAGCCGATATCGGGCTGAACGGTAGCCGGCCCGTATTTATCTCCAGTTACACAGGCAAAGAGCCGCTCTTTTTCTATCTGGCCGGTGGCCTGATGCGCCTGGTGGGGGTTTCTGTCTTCACGCTGCGTCTCACGGCCGCCTACACCGGTTTGCTGACCGTGGCCGCGACTTACTGGCTGGGGCGGGAGATGCTGGCCGACCGGCGCGTGGCGATTCTGGCGGCGGCGCTGCTGGGCGTGAGCTTCTGGCATGTGCTGTTCAGCCGCCTCGGGTTTCGCGCCATCTCGCAGCCGTTATTGCAGGCATTGGTCGTGGCGGCTCTTTTCCGCGGCCTGCGATCGAATGACCGGCGCTGGATTGTTGCCGGCGGGTTATTTTTGGGCGCAGCGGCATATACGTATCTGGCGGTGCGTGTATTCCCAATTTTGTTATTGCTTGGGCTGCTGCCCTTTTTATTTGAACGCGATATTCGACGTCTGCGCCTGACACAACTGGCGCTTTTTTTCGGCGCAGCCCTGCTCGTTTTGCTGCCCCTGCTGCTTTACTTCCTGGCAAATCCGGATGCTTTTTGGGTGCGTATTGGTCAGGTAGCGCCGGATGCAAACATGGCTCGTTTGACGCTGCAAGACAGCATAATCAAGTCGCTGAGCATGTTTTTCTTGAAGGGGGACCCTTTTTGGCGTTTCAATCTGCCGGAACGGCCGTTATTCAACTGGTTTTGGGGCGGCTTGCTGGTTGTCGGCTGGCTGGTCGCCGTCTGGCGCTGGCGTCGTTTTCCCTATGCCTGGCAGCGGTCGGCGCTGACAATTCTGATAGTCGCGCCGCTGGTCATGCTGCTGCCGACAGCGCTGGCAACGGGTGAAATCGTGCCCAGCAATTTGCGCGCAATTGGTTTGATTCCCTTTATCTTTTTTCTCCCGGCGATCGGGGTGGTGATCTTGCTGCATGATTTGGAAAAACGTTTTCACTTTCCGCCGGTCACGTTTGCCGTACTTTTTATTGGGTTGTTGGTGCTGCTGTCGGGCGGTTTATCAACCTGGCAAGCTTATTATGAAACGTGGGCCTCAGCGCCAACGCTGCTGTATGAAGCGGATGGCGACCTGGCGGCCGTGGCGCAGTTTCTGGACGAAACAAACCTTGCGGATAAAACGCTGTATGTCGCCGCGCCCCATTACCAGCACCCGACGGTTGCGTTTTTAAGCCGGAATTATGATGCGGTGAAATGGCTGCCGCAAAGCCAGGCGCTGGTTTTCCCGGCGGATGGCGGCGCTTTAATCGTGTATCCCTACAACAGCCCTGCGCCGGGATGGGCACGGCCGTATCTGGAAACAGCCGATTCCGTCACCACAGGCGAGCCGGAAGACGCATTCAGCGCCTATACCTTCGACAAAACGCCGCCTATCTCGCTGGAACAAACAACCGATGTCAATTTTGGAGATGTTATATCGCTGCGCGGATACGACGTTCAGCCGGAAAGCGGACAAAATACGCTGCCGCTTATGCTTCTCTGGCAGGTTGAGAATATTGCCGCTGCGGATTTTGCGCCGTTTATGCATTTAGAAGATGAATGGGGACAGCGCTGGAGCCAGGTAGAAACTTTTGCCTATCCGGCCGCGCAGTGGACGCCGGGCGAAACTATTTTGCAGCAAGCCGCGCTGCCGCTGCCGCCCGGACTGCCGCCGGGAAACTATCAACTACGCGTAGGGTTATTCGATTCGGCCACAAATTCACGCCTGCCGCGCCTGGATGAGGATGGACGGTTTGCCGGCGACAGCCTGGTGATTGAAAATGTGACCTTGTCCGGCGCGCCTCTGCCGGCGGCGATTCCCACGCCTCCCTTTGAAGTTGGCGAAACGGTGCGACCCGGCTTGCGGCTGGTCGGCTATGAGCGCGGCCCGCTGACTGTCGCTACGGGCGCGCCGTTTGGTGTGGCGCTGTGGTGGCAGGCGCGTGAAAACCTGCCGCACATGGAATTGGAATTTGTGCTGCGGGATTCGGCCGGAAACGGCCGTGTGGTTCATACAAGCCAACCGGTCCACAACGCCTATCCCTTCGAAGCGTGGCGGCCGCCCGAATTTATCATCGATCGGCAAACTTTGCGCCTGCCGGACGATATGCCAACCGGTGATTTTCGTTTGCAACTTCATATCAATGAAGCAGGTGAACCAATCTACTCGACGGATTTAGGGCCTATAGAAGTACAACAAACCGAACGCCGCTTCACATTACCTGAAACGGCCAATTCTCTCGACGCCATTTTTGGCGATGAGATTGGTTTACGCGGCTATGATCTGGCAGAAAATGACGCAGGCATTTATGAATTGACGCTTGTTTGGCAGGCATTGGGCGCCCCGACAGATGATTACATCGTTTTTGTACACGCGCTTAATCCTGATGGGACATGCTGCGTCTGGCAGCAAGACGTGACGCCGCTGCAAAATCAATATCCAACCAGCCGCTGGCTGCCGGGCGAGGTCGTCGTTGACCCTTACCGGATTGATTTGCCTGCCGGACTGCCGCCGGACGAGTATCCGATTGAAGTTGGGCTTTATATTGGGGCAACGGGCCAGCGCCTTGTGGTGATGCAGTCCGGCATGGAAACAGGGGATGTTGTGGTGTTACGGCCGTTGACGCCAGGTTCTGATTAGACGCTTAATAAATTTTACAACTGGGCCGCAGGATAAGAGCCTAAAACCTTCAAAAACGAAGTTCGCTTGAGAATGCCAAGCAGCGCCTGCTGCACATCAGGATCATCTTCATGACCTTCAAAATCAACGTAAAACAAATAATGCCAGGGTCGATTGCGGCGTGGTCGTGATTCGATTTTGGTCAAATTGATGTCGCGCTCAGCAAGTTCAGCAAGCACCTCCGAAAGCGCGCCAGGAACATGGCGCGTGGTCAAGATAATCGACGTTTTGCTCGGATCGCGCCGCTCCGGCTGCGCATAACCCAGTACAAAAAAGCGGGTGAAATTAAAATCCAGGTCTTCCAGATTGCGCACGAGAATCTCGAGGTTATACGTTTGCGCGGCCAATTCGCTGGCGATGGCAGCTGTGTGCGGCTCAGGATTAGCCGCCAGATCGCGCGCGGCGCCGGCCGTATCATAATAGGTTACCGGCTCCAAACCCATCCGTTTGAGGGTTTGCTCGCACTGTCCCAACGCCTGATAATGCGACCAGACGCGTTTGATATCCCCCAGTTGAACGCCAAACGGCGCCATCAAACAATGTTCCACGCGTACAATGACTTCAGCCTGTACGTGCAGGTCATGATCGACAAGCAAATCATAGGCCGGAATGACTGTTCCGTGCAGCGAATTTTCCACCGGCAGCATTCCGTGCGTGGCCTGTCCGTTTTGCAGCGCCAGAAAAATGTCTTCAAAAGTGCGGCAAGGCAGCGTTTGGGGCTCCACGCCAAAATGCTGGCGAACAGCCTGTTCTGAATAGGCGCCCGGCTCACCTTGAAAAGCGATAATCCTGTTTTTTGATTGCATGCGTTTTTTCTTTTTCTAAACCAAATTGATGCGTTTAATAATTAGCAAAGTATAGCTGGAAACGGCCGTCTCCACGAATTATTGTCTCCCATGCAGTATGTGCGCAAATAGGTAAACCGCAGAAAATCCTTGAAAATAAGAGGAGTTGGAAATCTGCCGTTTCCTTGAGGAATTCCCGGATTTCGTTTCGCAGGAATTCAAAAACTTTCTGGGAATCAGGGTTTTTCAGTTGTCCGAAAATCAACTTCCCGGAAGCTTTTTCAAACTATGCGTACACATTTTGCCCTCGACTAATTTTGAAACTACGAGCTTCCGGGAAGATTGCACAGCTTAACTACTGAAAAAACCCTGCCTAAACTTTCCTTTCTCTTTTGAAGAGTGTATTATTGTCAATAATGGAGGTAACAGGGCCGCATATATTTTATAAAATCCAAGAGTCAACACATCTCAAAAAACCTGGCTACCCCATTTCCCTATTTCCAAAAGCAGCTCCCGGAGCGCATCGTTTTACTGCCCGACAAGAAGAGGAGGTTTCCATGAATCTTACGTATGCAGACAAGCCGTGGTTAAAGAATTATGATCAAGGGGTCGCCGCAGAAGTGGAAGTTCCTGACTATCCACTTTTTAACCTGCTGGAAGTGTCAGCCCAAAAATACCCTGATAACACTGCAATTGTTTTTCAAGGGAATAAGATCAGCTATCGGGAATTAAATGCAGCTACAGATGCAATTGCCGCCGCCCTGGCAGCAAGCGGCTTCAAGAAAGGGGACCGGGCCGTGGTGTACACACCCAATCTGCCCCAGTTTATCATGTCCTATTTTGGCATACTCAAAGCCGGAGGAATTGTCATTGCCACCAATCCGCTTTATTCTGAACGCGAATTAGCGCATCAATTGCATGATTGTGGGGCTGAAACTGTTTTTGTCATGTCACCCTACTATACATTGCTCAAAAAAGTGCAAAAGAAGGGCAAAACAAACGTCAAGCGCATAATCGTGACCAACGTGAAAGAATACTTACCTGGTCTCAAGCGCATGTTATTTACTCTTTTCAAAGAAAAGAAAGAAGGCCATCAAGTTGAGCTGGAATCTGGCGATATGAAATTCCAGGATTTCCTCGCGCTGGGTAAACGCTCTCCTAAACCAGACGTTAAGGTCACCAGTGAGGACATAGCGCTGTTGCAATATACGGGCGGCACAACCGGGCTGTCGAAAGGGGCAATTGCAGTCCATCGTAACCTGGCCGCCAATACCCGCCAGCTGCAGGAATGGATTCCGGATTGGAAATATGGCAAGGAAGTTTTCATTTCTGCAATTCCTTTTTTCCATTCATACGGCATGATCACTGCCATGGCTTTCCCGATTGCAATGGCAGCCAAAATGGTCGTGATTCCTGACCCGCGCAATCTGAAAGATGTGATGAGCAGCATTGAAGATTATAAAGTCACCTATTTTCCGGGCGTACCGGCAATGTACGTCGCCATCAACAATCACCCGGATGTGATTTCCGGGAAATATGACCTGACCTCGATTCGCGCCTGTGTGTCCGGTTCAGCGCCGCTGCTGCTGGAAACCAAACGGCGTTTTGAGGAAATTACCGGCGGCAAACTGGTGGAGGGATACGGTCTGACCGAAGCGCATGTGGTAACGCACGCCAATCCGCTCAATGGGGATAACCGGGAAGGCTCAATTGGTATGCCAATTTCAAATATCGAATGCCGCATTGTGGATGCAGTCGAGGGCGACAAGGAACTGCCGGTCGGCGCTGCAGGCGAACTGCTCCTGAAAGGGCCCAATATCATGGAAGGGTATTGGAACATGCCTGATGAAACGGAAAAAACGCTGCAGGATGGCTGGTTGTTCACGGGCGACATTGCCCGCATGGACGAAGACGGGTATTTCTTCATCGAAGATCGCAAAAAAGACCTGATCATCGCCGGCGGCTACAACATTTATCCACGCGAGGTCGAAGAAGTTCTGGCCACGCATCCTGCAGTAGTAGAAGTCGCCGTGGCGGGCATTAATGATCCAAAACGAGGTGAAACGGTAAAAGCATGGATCGTTAAAAACCCAGGCGACCAAACAAGTGCGGATGAGATCATTCAATGGAGCAAAGGGCATCTGGCCAAATACAAGTACCCGCGCATCATTGAGTTCCGCAGCGAGCTGCCAAAATCAACTGTGGGCAAAGTACTAAAGCGGGAATTAATCCGCGAGGATCAGGAAAAGGCCACGAGTTAGACCTGTTTTAAGTGCATAAAAGCCCGGTGGAGAATTTTCTGCCGGGCTTTTTAGTTTGAGGGAACCGGGCGCAGGGCGAGCACAGGCTGTAAGGCGCGCCATAGGGCGCCTTCCTGGCGTACGCCGCGCCGGTCAAGATCGCTGTTGGCAAGAATGACGCCGGATTCACAGCGGTTGACCAGCCCGCGAATAATGCGGCTGAGCAGTTCGTTGCGTACTCTGTGATCTTCTTCCGCCGTCCACGGCCGTTCCACATCATAACTGCGGGTCAACACAAATGCATTACTCAAAGGCTGGCGTGGAATATCCCACCAACCGGTAGCGGCCGTTTCCAGCCAGACCTGCACCTGAACCGGTTCGCCTGCCAGGAGATAGCCGTAAATTGTGGCAATCGTAATGCCGTCCGGATCGGGCGGTTCGCCCAGGTCAGGCGGATTGGCAGTGACCAGGCCCTGATTAATGCCGTTGATAAAAGCAGCACCCACATCAGATTTTTTATGCAGCCCCATAGCGGGAGCGGCCTCGCGCAAACGCGTGGCCGCTTTAACCAGCCAGTCGCATACGGCCGCGCCGGCGATATCCGGCTGCGGCTGGAAACGGGGCTGCACAAGCAGTTGGGTAAACAATTCGTGCAGAAAGACGTCGATGCCGGCACGGCCGTTCCAATTTTCCAGCCACACGCGCAGCTCTTCCACCAACGTCAGCATTTCATGCCCAATGCGGACTGATATTTTATCGTCTAAAATATCGACCGGCTCCAAAAATCCCGCCTCAGCCCGGTACAATTCACGCGTAATCAATTCAGCGCGGGCTGCATCCAAACCAAAAATGCTCAAAGTCAGCGCTTCAGCCACATCATATGCGGCGGGCGGCTGGTTCCAATCCGGATGCGCCAGCGCCAGCCAGGTGAGCCAGGCGCGCACGCGCGGCTCTTCGCGCGGGCTGATACGCCGCCGTAAGAGGCGATAGGGCAGGCCGGCTTCCTGAAAGGCTTGAGCGAGCATATAGCGCAAGGCGCCGTCCAGGTATGGCGCGATGATGGCAATTTCGTAGGGGGGTATGCCGGCGGTAATCAAGCCTTGCAGGTGTGGTATTAAATTAGCTATCATTTCTCGCCGGTAACGGCCGTTTACCTCAGCCAAAATCCCTTCACCTGCCTTAGCCGTCGGTTTTTTACTGTGCAGCAGTTGGTTTTCAACCTGGTTCGCCAAATGCAAAAGCGTTGGTCGGGTCGTAAAACTTGCCTCAAAGGCAATTTGGCGCTCACAAAGCGGGTAAAAGCGTCGAGCGCCATCCGGATCAGCCGCCATAAATCGTTTGTACCCGCCGCCGCTGTCATAGGCGATGGCGGCCGTTTCCGTTTCACCCATTAGCTGCGTAATAAAATGTTGGCCGGCCGGGGTTTGTTCTTCTACATTATCAACAATCAAATGGCGGTATCTTTCACGAAAATAGTTGTGGAAGACAGGATGTTTCACCAATTGAGTGTCAAACGCTTCAATAACAAGCGACAAATCAAGTAAGCTGTTTTCCAAACAAATGCGTCGAAAACCGCGCGCCGCCGTGGCGGCGTCCAGCAACTGCTGCTGACGTTCCGGCTCGCCTACCCAGGTGTTTCGCTGGCGCAGAATCGCTTCGTCCAGGCTCAGGCTGTTGAGGGCGGCGCGGTTCAAGGTGTCCAATAGTTGGCTGACTATTTGCTGCGGTCGCAGGCGCAAATCGGCAAATGCGCCCTGCTGTAACATAGGCGTCACCACCCGCCACATCAGCAACTGCGCCAGATCGTAAGTTAGAACAGTGGGTGGGCGATAGGGCTGCGCAAATCCTGCGGGGCGCGCGAGGAGCGGCCAAAACAGGTTCACCATTTCCATTGCCATGCCGCTGTAGGTGGTGATATTTAAATCAGCGTAAGGGCCTAAATCAGATTGGTGTACGGCTTCAAGGTAAACCGGCTGATGTTCCGGTTCGGCAACCAGCACAAGAATGGTGTATGCCGGTTCGCCGCTTTGTAACAGACGCAGCAGCCGCTGTTGCAAGGCTGTCGTTTTACCGCTGCCAACCGCACCCAACAAAAAGCTGGCGCCGTCACTGGCAACGGCCGTATCCTGGGCAGATATAAGTTCCATTATACGTGTTGAGGCTTCATGGAGTGACCGGCTTACCAGTCCGGTGGCAGACGCAGGCGCTGCGGTGTAACTTTGGGAACGCGTTCAATGAGACCACGCGCCTCCAAATCCAGTTTTACAGTCGTGACATACCATGATACAGACCCATCGAATGCGCCTAATTGGGCTGAAACAGCTTCAGGTAAATCCTGAAACGACACCTCACCGCGTTCCTTCAGGACTTCTAATATCGCATTCGAGATGGCATCATATTTCGCTTTGCTAATATTAACACCCTGCTTTCCCTCAGGATGGAGGGTTAAAATGCGTTCTTCTGCCACTTTCTTAAGGACCTCTTTCTGAAGCGCCTTTTCTATAACTGGCGGAAACGTAGATGGACAGCGCCCATCGTGATTTCGTCGCCATCCATAAGCTGCAGGCCGTATTCCGGCACTTGACGGCCGTTTACCCAGGTGCCGCTTGTGCTTTTCTCGTCAAAGATGCGATAATGATCCCCTTCCAGCATTAGACTGGCGTGCAGGCGGGACATGGTGATATCCTCCCGAAATGCAATTTCTGCCTGCGTAGGTGAACGCCCAATGCGAATCGTGGCGCCTTCCAAATTGAGTTTCTCGTCCATGAGCGTGGTGGCTTCTAATACTTCCAGATGGGCCATGACATACGGCCGTCCCGTGCCCGCTGCCGGAGCGGCGGCGCCAACAACAGCTTCTTCAGATCCCGCTCCAGTTTGCACGACCGTTGTTGATTGCCGGCTGCGGCGCGAACGGCCACGAGGCAAACCGCCAGCGCCTTTGCGCCGCATAAACCAATAAATCACGCCGCCAATAACCAATAAAACCAGCAGGATCAGCAAACCATAAAACAAAATTTGTCCGATTCCCGAACTGGGCCGTACTTCAGCCGGCAAGCTGCGATCACCTTCTATAATGGTGATTTCCAGCGGCAGGTTTGTGGCTTTCAGACCTTGTTCATCCTCGATTGCAATTTCCAGGTTATTAGAACCATAAACAAAATTAGTGACATCAGCCGTAAATTCTTCAATCTCTTCTACGGGAATATCGGCCACGTCAACATTGTTGATACGCAAGCGAGCCGAACTGATAGCCCGCTCATCACCATCTAACCAGGAAACAAGCGTACTCAATTTAATCCGAACCGGTTCTTCGAGATTCGGCAAAGACCATTCACGACTTTCCAACGGGATCAAGATTTCAACCTGGGGCTGGTTTTCAGGCACAACGACAATCGCCGTCGTATGAATCGCCGGATCATTTCCAAGGCTCACGTCTACCTCATAATTGCCGCCCGTGAGTTCCTCAACCACATAGCGCACACGCGCGCGATCCCGGAAGCCGGCGATACGATTCCATACGGCCGAAACCCCGGATGGTTCATCCAGCGTTGTCGCCAAACCCTGAGTAGCGTCAGAAATGTCCTGCAGGAAAGCCTGGCCTTGCTGCTGCCCGGCCAGCGTCAAGTCGGTGCTGTTAACCCAGATTGTATTGATGGGGATATCTAATTCGGCCGTGCGCGTAAAAATTTCGGCCGGTTCGAATGTGCTGACCACATCAGTGCCGTCAGACATCACCACAATAAAGGTAACGGTATCAGGGGAAGGCTTGAGACTTTCCACTTGATCCAGCAAGCTCACCAGACTATCGACCAATGCCGTAGTCCCGGTTACCGGCTGCAAATCGTTGACGAAGAAGTTCTGGATACTGTTGTAGAACATTGTTGGAGGCAGGAGTTGTTCTGCTTCGCTTTCGCCGACAAGATAAACCGCCATCGTATCAACCTGTTCCTGCATGCCTCCACTAGGGCTGGCAAATTGTTTGATAGCATTTTGAATGTTGGGAATCTGGTCGGTGACTCCGGAGGCCGTGTCAACGAGGAATACAGTCAATGTACCTTCGGGGATTGTGCCCTCAACAGTCGCATTCACAACGGCGCCATCATGGGTAACCAGCAAGGGCTGCTGCGAAAAATCAACCGCTTGCCCTTCTGGGTCACGGCCGTATACATAAACTTCCACTCCGGGCGGACTGGTGACATTATCTCCGGTTATGAAGATTTGCGGCGCTGGCTCTTGGGCTAAAACATGCAACGTGGCGGCTACGCAAATAAATGCAAACAACAAACTCGCAAACAAACGGACAGCAGAACGTTTTTTATGGGGCATAATGCTCTATTCCTTTGACTCAAGCTACAATGCTATAATATCAAACCATACGCTGATCGTAAATATATAAACCGTTGATATCACTAACTTGATGAAAAATGTATGGATCAACTTTCCTTTCGTCCACGCCATAACCCGCTGCCCCTTTTGCAGCAACTGCTTTTATTAATGCAAATTTTTTGCATGTTGGCGCTGATCGCAGCGCCGCTCCTTGCCCAGGATGACACGCGGTTGGAATTGGTTGAGCTGGATGCATCTGCGTTTCCTATTGTGCGCATCACGTTATTAACGGCCGATCCAAACAGCGCCCCTATTAACGACATATCGCGTATTGTCATTCGTGAAAACGGCGTTCCGGTCACAGACGTGAGCGCGACGCATGCGCCGGTCGGCGCCGATTTCATTTTTGTACTGGACGCCAATGATTCTTTTAACCTGGTTGATGAGGGCAGCACTGTTTCCCGGCGCGAAGTGGTGCAGGCCAGCATCCAGCGTTTTGCAAACGCGTATATGAATCAAGAAGGGTTGGATCGGGTTTCGGTAATTGTCCCGGACGATGGCAGGCAGGGAGGCCGCTTTCTGATAGAAAACGCCACCGACCCGCAAGCCGTGAGCGCTGCAATCGGCGCCTACAACCCTGAAGCGCCAGGATTGACTTTGTTAAATGCCATGATGAGCCAGGCATTGGAGCATGCGGCAGCCCAGGCAGGAGAAGGGCGATTTCAATCAATCCTGCTCTTTACTGATGGGGGCCGGCTCGCTCAGCAGCTTTCCTACCCGCTGCTGGCCGCCCAGGCAAATGATGCCCGCACGTCGGTCTTTGGCGCAATATTAGGCGCGCGGGCTGATGAAAATGAAATCAACAACGTCACCCGCCTCACAGACCCCACGCGTGGCCAATATGTGCATCTGGCCCAACCGGAAGCCGCCGACAAGATATATCATCTCTGGCAAGAACAAAGTAATCCGCTGCAGTTGCAATATCGTTCTATGCAGCGCCAAAGCGGCCGTAACCAGGTCAACATCAATTTAGACCAGGCACAGGTGGAAGGCAGCTTTGAAATAGCGCTGGAGGCGCCTGAAGTACTGCTGGCGTCAGAGCGCATATTAATCCGTCGCGTCGGTACAGCCCATGATACGCCGCTGGCAGCCTTGCAGCCGACCGTACACCCCTTGACGCTGCAGCTCAACTGGCCCGATGATTTACCACGCCGGGTAACGGCCGTTACGCTGTCTGCAAATGGTCAACCATTAACGCCGCCCACAAATCTGGTGCTTGACGCCGCCGGAAAGTTAAATTACACCTGGGATGTCAGCCAGTTACCAGAAGGCCCGGTGGAATTAGAGGCCCGGGTAACGGATGAGCTTGGCTACCAGGGCAGCAGTAATCCGCTCATAATTAATATAGAAATTGCCCGACCGGCGGCGCCAACGCCCACAATCACCCCTGAACCGGAAACCTTAGCCCGCCCGACAGTTGATCTGATCCCGGCAGATTGGCAGTGGCTGGGGGCGCTTTTGCTGGGATTGTTGATTGTTTTAACAGGCCTTTGGTTTTTGCGGCGCAGGCGATCGCGTAAACGTCTGGCAGAAGAAGAAGCCGCCAAAGCTGCCGCTCTGGCGGCCGCGCGCGAAAACAGACCCAAACAGGCTGACATCACTGCACAATTAACGCCATTGAATCATGATATGCCCCCAATAGCATTGAGCAGCGATAAGCTCACTTTCGGGCGCGACGCCGAAAATGTACAGATTGTTCTGGATGATCCCGGCGTCTCGCGGCTGCATGCGCGTATTTTGCGCCGGGGAGACACATTTTGGCTTTATGACGAAGGCAGCGCCGAGGGCACCTTCCATAATTTCGAGCGGCTTGGCTTATCGCCACGGCCGTTACAATCAGGCGACACGGTGCAATTTGGCCATTTATCATTTCGGTTTGAAAGCGACTTTAGCGACCCGGAGATCACGCTATGAATCAAACAGCCATCATTTTTGATATGGATGGGCTGATGGTTAATACAGAACCGCTGTCCCGGCGCGCCTGGCAGCAAGTCTTGCAACCATATGGCCATCAATTAAGTGATGCGGTCTACCAGCAAATTATTGGACGGCGCATTGACGCCAGCGCCCAAATTTTACTGGAAGCATATCCATTACCATTTGGCGCTGAGGAGTTTGTGAAACGCAAACAAACCCTTTTTGCCGCTCAGCGCGCGCAGGGGGTTCCAGTCATGCCTGGTTTATTCGAGCTGCACGCTGAAATTGAGGCGCGCGGAATCGTTTGGGGTGTGGCTACTTCGAGCAGCCGGGCACATGCCAACGAAATTCTGGCGCAGTTAGGTCTGGCAGACAAATGTCATGCAGTCGCCGCCGGAGATGAAGCTCGATTGGGTAAACCCGCGCCAGATATTTATTTGCTTGCGGCTCAGCGGCTGGAGATCGTGCCTGAGCGCTGCCTGGCGCTTGAAGATTCAGTTCCCGGCTGTGAGGCGGCTCATGCGGCCGGTATGTTGACGATTGCTGTGGCCGGCCACAAGGCCGGTAGCAAGAGCGACGGCTACCACATGGCGGATTACCGCTACTCCTCATTGCATGAGGTGACGGCTAATCTGGACTGGCTGCTAACATAACCAAACGACAAAGCTCATTTTTCAGATTAATCGGATGGCGCGAATGCGATCAATGCGAAATGTGCGCTGTTCGCCGCGCAAATGACAGAAAGCAACGAGGTAAACGGCCAGTTGACGAAGCTGTCGAATAAAGCGGTGTGATTCTGCGCGAGAGTGTGGCAGAGCCGCCAATATAATCAATTTCAAGATCACGTTTTTTTTCAATCGCTTCATGTATGGCAGCCGGTACTTCAACCAGCGGCGGCGGCGGGGTAAAAATGGGGCCGCCCTGCGCCAGGAACAAATCGCCAATGGTTGTCAAACGCTGTTTTTCCAGTTTTTTAACCATGCGCTTGAAAATTTCGGCGGTGGTGTAGACATCGCTGAGGGCGCGGTGGGCGCGTCCGGTACGCACGCCTAACGCGCGCGCGATTTGACCCAAATTATTACGGCCAAAATAAAATTGGCGGCGCGCGAGCTGTAAGGTACACAACCAGGGATTGGGCAGAAGAGGCGCGCCGGGTTGAATGGAACGGCCGTCGTCATTGATAAAAAACTCCATGCCCAGAAAACCGGCATCAAAACTGGCATTATGCGCCACCAGCACAGCCCCATCCAGCAAACTTAACAAATCTGGCATCAGTTCGGCAAACCGGGGCTTACCATGTAGATCGGCATCTTGAATACCGTTTACCCGGCTGGCGCCCGGATCCATGCGGCGATCAGGATTGATCAGTGAACTCAATTCAGCCACAGCCCGACCAGCTTCAAAACGTACCGCCCCAATTTCAACCACACGATGCCCCAGCTCTGGCTGCAAGCCTGTGGTTTCCGTATCGATAACAACAAGCGGGCATTCGAACGGCCGTATTTCAGCAATTTGTGTTAAATTCATGGGTCTATTTTAGCCGGTATTAATGTAGGCGAAAAAAATTGACGATATACTGATTTCTTATTGCTATCGCGACCCGCCTATGATATACTTTTGGGGAAATTTCCTATTCGTTGACGGCAATGGAAAGTGGGCAACCCCCACTTTTTTTGTTTGTTAGGTAAACCGAGAAGGCTCTTATGAATGCAAAAACGTGAAAATTTCGCATTTGCCTGATTCAAAAAATTTTCTAGAAACTGCCTGATAGGTTTAAAACAGTATTTTAGGGTTGAAAACAAATATATGAAAAGCGAATTTCTCTTAGCGTTCAATGAAATTTGTGAGTCACGCGGCTTACCGAAAGAAGACGTGTTCGAAGCATTAAAAACGGCGTTGGTATCTGCCTATCGTCGCGATGCAAATGTGAGCAACACCCAAAAGGTTGCGGTGGAAATTGATCCGCGCACCGGCGATCCGACAATATTTGCGGAAAAAGAGGTAGTTGACAGCATCTTTGACAATCGCACGGAAGTCCTGCTAAATGTGGCCCGCCAGTTTGACCCTGATGCAGAAATGGGCGATCTGGTCATGGTTGACAGCACGACGGCCAGTTTTGGTCGCATTGCCGCCCAAACGGCCAAGCAAGTACTTCTGCAGCGCGTGCGTGAAGCCGAACGGGAACAACTGTTTGAGGATTTTTCGGGACGGGAAGGCGAACTCGTAAACGGAACGGTGCAGAGTATCAGCGGACAACATATCACTATTGGACTGGGACGTACAGAGGCGATCTTGCCTAAAAGCCAGCAGGTTGGTGGAGAACGTTACCGGGCGCACGATAAAATCCGCGTATATGTGCTGGAGGTGCGGCGCACCAATCGCGGCCCGCAAATTTTTGTCAGCCGCAATCATCGCAATTTGCTGCGCCGCCTGCTCGAACTGGAAGTGCCTGAAATTTATAACGGGCAGGTGGAAATCAAGAGCATCGCGCGTGAAGCAGGGCAACGTTCAAAAGTGGCTGTCCAGGCGCTGCAGCCGGGTGTTGACCCAGTTGGCGCCTGTGTGGGTATGCGCGGCGTGCGGATTCAAAGCATTGTGCGTGAACTCAATGACGAGAAAATTGACGTCATTGAATGGGATCCGGATCAACGTGTATTCATTGCCAAGGCGCTCAGTCCGGCGCGTGTTTCCCAGGTTTTTCTGGAAGAACACCCTGATGATGGCAAAACGGCCGTTGTCATTGTCCCCGATGATCAGCTCTCGCTGGCGATTGGGCGCGAAGGACAAAATGCGCGCCTGGCAGCTAAACTAACCGGCTGGCGCATCGATATCAAGAGCTTGACCGAAGCCGCCGGAGAATCGCTGGACAACATTGATGATCCCGCTGCAGATGAGGCGTTGGTGAATGACGCCGTTTTCGTGGAGCTGGTACGTAGTATTTTGGAAAAGAAAGCTGCAAGCCGGCCAATTACGTCGGAAGATTATCGTACGCTCGACCGGCTGGTAGCCGGCGTTGAAGGACGCATCATTGCCAAGCGCGCGATGTCGCATACTGAGGAACGCAAACGCCGCATGATGGCGCGTAAACAGGTGCCGGAATCTGCCTGGAAACTGCCTTTGGAAGTATTGGATTTGCCTGGCCGCATGCACAACTTGCTGCTGGACAACGATGTGGAAACAGTTGGCGATGTTATTTTCCTGATTGAACGGGGTGATGATGTTGTCCTCAGCTTCCGGGGATTTAGCGCCGAGATGCTGGAAAACCTGAAGGAAATTGTGGCCTTCTATCCGCTGCCCACATTGGAAACCCAGGAAGAGCTTGAGGTAGAAGTTGCAGTCACGGAGGTGACCGAGGAAGTTGTCACCGAAGAGGCTGAAGTGACGCTTGTGGAAGAAGCGGTCGTGGAAGAAACAGAGCCGGAACCCGTTCCAGCAGTTGTGGAAGAGGTTGAAACGGCCGTTCTTGAAGAACCCGAAGAAGTTGAAGCCGTCGAAGAAGATGCGGTTGAACTCGTAGAGGCTGAGGTTGAAGCAATTGAGCCGGAAGCCGAGGAAGAGAAATTGACCGATCTGGATGATTTGTCCAAGTCGATTGTTGAGATTCAACCAAAACCGAAGCAAGAAAAACCGAAACCCAAAAAGCCTGAAATCGTCATAGTTAAACCGACAACGGGTGATGAGGATGATCTTGACGATAAATCCGGCGCCGGGCGTCCAAAACGGCGTCTGGTATTTGATGAGGATCTTGGTGAAGTCGTTGCCAAACGTAAACGTAAAGGCAGCCGCCAACGTGCAGATTGGGAAGACTTCGATCTCGACGAGTATTAGGTAAACCGCAGAAAATTCTTGAAAAAAGACGAGTTGGAAATCTGCGGTTTCCTCAAGGTACATGGGCAAAACGAAAACGCGCAGACCAAAACATATACCACAACGCATGTGTGTTGTTTGTCGCCAAAAATTTGATAAGCGCGAGTTAACACGCATTGTGCGTACGCCTGATGAAGGTGTGGTGGTAGATGTTACCGGAAAACGAAACGGCCGTGGCGCTTATGTGTGTGATAATGCCGCCTGTTGGGACAAATTACGGACCAACCCGCAGATTTTGAACCAGGCGCTTAACACCGAAATAACAGCATTAGAAATGGAAAACCTAAAAACATTTGCCGCGAAAATTGTGCGGATACAGAATTGAAAGAGTGTGAACTTAAGGAAGGATGCCTATGACACAAACCAAATCGCCAATTGAAGTCCCTGACTTTATAACTGTGCGCGAGCTTGCCAACCTCATGGAGGTAAGCCCGATCGATGTAATCAAAGAGTTGATGAGCAATGGCATCATGGCAAACATCAACCAGCAGATCGACTTCGACACAGCAGCTATTGTGGCTGAAGAAATGGGCTTTGAAGTGGCGCACCCCTATGTTGAGGAAGCAGAGGAAGCGCTTATTCCTGAACACCTTGTCTGGCGGCAAGTGCTGGCAGATGAAAAGGAAGCAGATTTATCGCCGCGACCGCCGGTCGTAACCATGCTGGGGCATGTGGATCACGGAAAAACCTCTTTGCTGGACGTGTTGCGCGAGACCAATGTGCAGGCCGGCGAAGCCGGCGGCATTACCCAGCATATTGGCGCCTACCAGGTACAGAAGGATGGTGAATTAATCACTTTTCTGGACACGCCCGGTCATGAGGCGTTTACAGCCATGCGAGCGCGTGGTGCGCAAGCAACCGACATCGCAATCCTGGTCATTGCGGCTGACGATGGCGTGATGCCACAAACAAGAGAAGCGGCCGACCATGCCCGCGCAGCGCGCGTCCCAATTATTGTTGCATTGAATAAGATTGACATGCCCACGGCGCGGCCAGAAAGAGTAAAACAGCAGTTGGCCGAGATTGGGCTGATACCGGACGAATGGGATGGCGATACGATGGTAATTCCCGTTTCGGCCAAAGAAAAATTGGGCATTGATGATTTGTTAGAGGCTGTTTTGCTGGTTGCGGAAGATATAAAGCCGCGCGCAAATCCCCAGGCCGCGCCTACCGGAACTGTGCTTGAGGCGCGGATTGAACGTGGACGGGGCGTGATGACAACGCTGTTGGTACAAAACGGCGCCCTCAGTTTGGGAGAGACGCTGATGGTTGGGGAACATTACGGCCGTATCAAAGCAATGTTCGACTACAACGGTAAACGCATTAATAAAGCGTCACCTTCAACCCCGGTTTCTGTTTCAGGGTTGAACGGTATGCCTCAGGCCGGGGATCAGTTTAGCGTCGCCGAGAGTGAAAAGACTGCACGCAAGATCATTGCTGAAAGGCAAGAAATCACCCGAACGGCCGTTATCGGCAGCAGTCAGGCGACAACATTGGAAGAGTTTTTCAGCCGTCTGGTGCAGGGCGAAACCAAAACCCTGAATTTAATTGTCAAAGCTGACGTCCAAGGCTCTCTGGAACCGATTGTTAACTCTCTGGAACAACTCGAAAACGAGGAGGTCTCGCTGGAAATATTACGCGCCGCGACCGGAAACGTGAGCGAAAGTGATGTAATGCTGGCCTCTGCCTCAGATGCGATTATTCTGGGATTTAACGTAGAGGTTGATCCGATTGCACGCGCGGCTGCCAGCAGTGAAATAATTGACATTCGCACCTACACCATCATCTATAAATTAATCGAAGATGTTGAGAAAGCGTTAAAAGGGATGCTGGCGCCAGTTTACGAAGATGTCATTATCGGTCGCGCCGAAGTCCGCGAGATATTCCGAATTCGCGGCGTTGGTATGGTAGCGGGTTGTTATATGCGCACCGGCGTTGCGCGGCGTAACGCCAAAATGCACGTTGTACGTGACGGCCAACTGTTGCATACCGGGCCGGTCAGCAGTTTGAAACATCTGCAAGAAAATGTGCGCGAAGTAAAAACCGGGTTTGAGTTTGGCGTGAGTGTGGAAGGATGGAACGAATTCGAAGTTGGCGACTTGCTAGAATTCTTTGTCACACAGCGCGTGACCGACTAACGACAAGTTAACCGTATGAGCAAAATTCGCCAGCAACGCACGGCCGAACAAATCCAGATGTTATTAAGTGAGCTTCTGCTGCGTGATGTGAGTGATCCTCGCTTGCAAAATCTCACAATAACTCGTGTTCTCATTGATCGAGAGCTGCAGCATGCCAACATTTACGTGAATGCCTTAGGTGATGAGGAGCGTAAAGATGAGATCGTGCAGGCTCTTGACAATGCCTCGGGATATTTCCGGTATGAATTGGCGCAACGGATGGCAATTCGCACGATGCCGGAATTACATTTCCACTGGGATCCGACGCAAGCATATGTTGAAGAAGTGAACCGTATTCTGGATAACCTGGAAATCCCATCTGAAGAATCTGGTGGGGATGAATCAGATATAAGCGCCGCTTTTTAAGGTTAGACTTCATTTGATACGTGAAACGCTGTATGTCAGGCAAACCGCGAATTTGCTATGGTGTTATTTCAAAAGACTTTTCGCGGTTTACCTAACTGTACTGCGGCGTTTCACGTTTTCTTTTTTAGAGGACACAGATGATTACGGATAGATCCATGATCTTGCAAGCAGTGCAAAAAAGCCAGCATGCACTGGTAATTACACATGTGGATCCTGATGGGGATGCGATTGGGTCATTAACGGCCGTTGGGCAGGCTTTAAAACAAATCGGCTTGAATGTGACGCTGGTCTGTGATGACGCCGTGCCGGCGCGTTTCCATTATCTTCCTTTGAGCGACACAATCGTTCAAACTCCTGAACGGCACACCCATTATGACCTGCTCGTTGCGGTTGATTGTGGCGATGAAACGCGCATGGGGGAAGCATTTGAAAGCCTGATCCTTCCCCGACCGTATATTATCAATATCGATCATCACGTCACCAACAATTGTTTTGGGGATTTGAACCTGATTGATGGAGAAGCAACCTCAACTGTAGAAATTCTTTTTCATTTATTTGTTGATTGGAACCTCGATATAACCAAACCATTAGCGACGAGTCTGCTAACGGGATTGGTAACAGACACGCTCGGTTTTCGCACATCAGGCGTAACGGCCGATACCATGAAAGTTGCCGGCGCGTTGATAGAAGCAGGCGCAAATTTAGGTATGATCAGCATGCAGGCGCTCAATTTACGCGCTTACAGTACCATCCGCATGTGGCAGACTGGTTTTGCCAATATGCGTTTAGAAGAGGGTCTTTTATGGACCACGATTTCCAACGAGGAGCGTCAAACGCTTGGTTTTCGCGGCAGCAGCAGCCAGGGATTGGTTAATATTTTTGCTGATGTCGAGGAAGCTGCAATTGGCGCT
The DNA here is from genome assembly GCA_963701435.1 of uncultured Chloroflexia bacterium. Classification (GTDB taxonomy): domain Bacteria; phylum Chloroflexota; class Anaerolineae; order Promineifilales; family Promineifilaceae; genus JAACFF01. The sequence goes on from CAVPAL010000023.1 coordinate 383,815, forward strand.
GTACTCATGGAAATGGAAGATGAATCGATTCGGGTGGGACTGCGCTGTCGGCCGCCCTTCGATGTGGCTGCTATCGCGTTAGAATTGGGCGGCGGCGGTCATAAGCTGGCGGCCGGCTGTACTATGGAAGGTCCTCTTTTGAATGCCGAGAAGTTGTTGGTTACCCTCTGTAAAACTGCAATCGCGCAAAAAACATCCACAGAACATGCGTGACGGCCTCCTGATTGTCGATAAACCACAGGGCATCACATCGCATGACGTGGTTAATCGCATACGTCGTGTTAGCGGTATTCGGCGAGTGGGCCACGCAGGTACGCTGGACCCATTGGCCACAGGGGTACTGCTGATCTTTGTAGGGCGTATGACCCGGTTGTCCGAATATTTACTTGCCCAACCAAAAATGTATGCAGCAGAGGTGCGGCTGGGACAGAGTACGGATACGTATGACGCTGAAGGTAAAGTTGTGGCGGAACGGCCTTACCACGTCTCACAAGCCGATATTCTGGCAGCTATACCTGCTTTTCAGGGGAATATTCAACAACAGCCGCCTATGTATTCGGCCGTTAAACGGCAGGGCCAGCCGCTTTATAAACTTGCACGCCAGGGTGTTGTTGTGGAACGGCCGTATCGGGATGTTACAATCTACCAGCTTGAGGTAATAACCTGGGAACCACCCTATTTGCAAATTCATGTTTCCTGTTCTGCGGGAACATACATTCGCTCGCTGGCGCATGATTTGGGTGAATCACTGGGCTGCGGCGGACATATTACCGCGCTGCGCCGTACCAGTATTGGTGATCTAACCCTTGAAAGCGCTGTTTCTTTGGAAATGCTTGATGAGCAAAATTGGTGTGCTTATTTGCAGCCGGGAGATACGGCCGTTGCCCACTTACCGGCGTTAAATATAACTGTTGAGGAATCAGAACAGCTTAAAAACGGCCAGTGTATCCCCTACACACCATCACACCCCCAGGCGCCCCTGGTGCGAGTCTATGCGCCTGACGGAGATTTTATTGGCATTGCGGCCGCGCGTGAGCAGATGTGGCAGCCGCGCAAGATTTTTTCATAAGCTCCATGCAGGCATTTTTACATGTCAACCGATTAAGCGAAATTAACAACCGTCAGCCGACTTATCTTGCGATTGGTTCTTTTGACGGCGTCCATAAGGGGCATCAGGCTGTTTTGCGGCAGTTGGTGCAAGCTGCGCGTCGTAATGGTGCGCGTTCGGCGGTGTTGACATTTTTCCCCCACCCCAAACGGGTCATTCAAGGTATAACCGGCCGCTATTATCTAAATACATTAGAAGAACGCGTGCAGTTAATTGGCAAACAAGGCGTGGATTTGATCATCACACATCCGTTTGATGAACAGGTACGCCAGATTCGCGCGGCAGATTTTGTCGATCAGCTGCTGGACACGTTAGATACGCGCCAAATCTGGGGCGGAAATTTTGCTTTTGGCTACAATCGTGAAGGAAATATCTCGTTTTTACGCAAGTTGGGTCAGCAAAAAGGGTTTTCGGTCAAAACGATAGACGCGATGATCATGTGGGATAATGCGTTAATTAGCAGCAGTCGCATCCGCACGTATCTGGAGGCCGGTGATATACAGTCTGTGAATGGTTGTTTGGGACGGCTGCATGCCCTTTCCGGTCGTGTCACGCAAGGTGACCAACGAGGACGCACGATTGGCTTTCCAACTGCCAACCTCGAGCCCTGGGATGAGCTACTGCTGCCGGGTAACGGCGTTTACGCCGCCTATGCCTGGTTAGAAGATCAGCGTTATATTGCTGCTACAAATGTGGGCGTGCGTCCAACGGTAAACGGCCGTCAGCGTACAGTTGAAGCCCATCTGTTAGATTTTGACGAGGACCTTTATGGCCAAACCCTGCGGCTGGAATTTATGGGTCGCATTCGTTCTGAAATGAAGTTTGACGGGTTAGACGCCTTGAAAAAGCAAATTCAATCCGACGTTAACGGTATCCGCCGGCAATTAACATGATATACTATTTTTTGTTCACAACCAGATTCGGAGGTGGCTAAAGTGAATCAAGATTCTTTCAAGCGTTTATTGTTCTTTTGTACGACCATAATCATATCAGGACTTGTCTTGCTGCTAATTGGCAGCCTGGTTCGCTTTCAATTCAATCCAGGGTTGTCGGCGCTTGGTCAGCTAACCCCTGAGTCTGAAGTCCAACTCCCCATCATCTTAAACCCGGATATCCCTCCCACAGAAACAGCCACGGCGACAGAAACGTCAATTCCTACAGCAACGCCAACAGGTACATTTTTCCCGCCAACGGCGACATCAACTCCCACAAATACGCCAACCGGAACCTTCATCCCACCAACGACGACATCAACTCCCACAAATACGCCAACCGGAACCTTCATCCCACCAACGACGACATCAACTCCCACAAATACGCCAACAGGCACATTTATTCCGCCCACGGTGACTTCTACTAATACACCGCTGCCCACATTGACTGCTACAGCTACGTTTACACCTGTGCCCGGCGCCACACCAACTCCCACTGCAACGATGAAACCGCTGCCGTAAAACCAGAGAACAACGAACACTTAGGGTTTGCCCGTTTTTGCTTTTGATTTTGGTAAACGGGCAAACCTGCGCGGATTCGTTTTTGTCAAAAGTTATTTGTAAACGAATTCTTAGGAGGGGTGGGCACGGCTACGGGTTACCCAAGGAGAAAGACAACCCGCAGCTAGCCGTGCCACAGAGGAAGGAAGGAGGAAGGAAAAAGGAATCTTCTTAAAGATAATCCAGCAGACTTACAAAGTGTATTAAGGCAGAACTTTGCAAATTAAATCCGGGAGGAATTGCCAGATTTCGTTTCGCAGGAATTCAAAAAACTTTCTGGAAATTACATACCTACCAGCCCCATTCAATATTTTTAGGACATAATCCCGGTACGATAGTCCCAGGAATATCACACAGATGTTCACCAATGCACAAACTCCTGTTATAATCAGGTTTCAAATCAGGCGCGTTGCTTTATAAGGTTTATTAACGCCCTTGCTCAAAAGGTTACCTGCATGCTCGCAAAAGTTTTAAGCTGCGCGATTGTTGGTTTAGACGCAGAAATTGTTGAAGTTGAGGTCGATATCATCCGGGGATATCCCAACTTTGCTTTGGTAGGATTGCCAGATGCAGCCGTACGCGAAAGCCGTGACCGAGTGCATGCAGCAATCAAGAACAGCGGCTTTTCATTTCCGGCCAACAAGCGCATCACGGTGAATCTCGCTCCGGCCGATTTACGCAAAGAAGGACCGGCCTATGATTTACCGATCGCCGTGGGCGTGCTGGCGGCCACACAGCAAGTCTGGCCGGAAAAGTTAAAAAACGCTTTTTTTGTTGGGGAATTGTCTCTTGACGGAACAACACGCCATACAAAAGGCATTCTCCCCTTGGCAGCGCTGGCGCGCGCAGAAGGCGTTGCAAAAATTTTTGTGCCGGCCGTTAACGCGGAAGAGGCGGCGCTTATGCCGAACCTGGAAGTGTTACCGGTGGTTAACCTGGCGCAATTGGTCGGGCATTTGACCGGATTGGCTCCCATCGCGCCTTTTTCAGTTGATATGGACCAGGCGTTTAATCGCAATATTGTCTATGCGGCCGATTTTGCCGACATCATGGGTCAGGAACATGTAAAACGCGCCATGGAGGTGGCGGCGGCGGGAGGGCATAATATTATTCTCTCAGGACCGCCTGGCGCCGGAAAAACCCTGATTGCAAAGTCAATGCCCGGTATTTTGCCGCGTATGTCGGTGGACGAAGCGCTGGAAGTAACCAAAATTTACAGCGTCGCGGGTTTGCTGCCGGCTGACACACCTTTGATTCGGAATCGGCCGTTTCGGGCGCCGCATCATACCATCAGTTACGCCGGACTGGTTGGCGGCGGGGCGTGGCCGCGTCCGGGCGAGATCAGTCTGGCGCATCGCGGGGTGTTGTTTTTGGACGAACTGCCGGAATTTGGCGAACGTCTGATCGAAGTGCTGCGCCAGCCATTGGAAGGTTTGCCGCGCGAGGTATCTATATCAAGAGCATCCGGTACGGTCACGTTTCCGGCCAATTTTATGCTGGTTGCGGCGCAAAACCCCTGTCCTTGCGGTTATTATGGCGATCCGACCCACGCCTGTACCTGTTCTAACAACATGGTCACGCGGTATCAGAAACGGATTTCAGGCCCTTTGATGGATCGCATTGATTTGCATTTGGATGTGCCACGAGTGGAGTTTGACAAGTTAACGGCCGTTAACCGGGGCGAACCCTCTGAAGTTGTACGAGACCGGGTAGAAGCAGCGCGCGGCCGCCAGACGGAACGGTTCATAGACAGCGACCTTTACTGCAATGCTGATATGGGTTCGAGTGAAGTCCGCGCTTACTGTCCGCTGGATACAACCGGCAGCCGCTTGATGAAAAGCGCCATGGCCCAGATGAGCTTGAGCGCGCGCGCCTTTCACCGGGTACTCAAAGTGGCGCGTACCATTGCCGATTTGCTCAATGAAGACACAATTCAGCCAGGCCACCTGGCAGAGGCGCTGCAATATCGCCCGCGACAGACTTGATAAACGCAAAATATATTCAAGCAGCCGGTTTTTGGGATACCTTTTCATCAATATTTCAGATTATTGTTACCATATCTTGACAGGGTAGCCGCATTGATGTAATTTCAGATGTAGGTAGTATGATACGATCAGAAAATAATGGAGCCAAAGGACGGATTTACAAAAAATGGTAGTGCATTACAATCTACGCGAACAGGTGTTGAATGACATTGGCAAACAAATTATAGGCGGAAACCTCAAACCTGGCGATGTTTTGCCCAAAGAAGACTCGCTCAGCCAGACTTACGAGGTCAGCCGCACGGTTATTCGAGAGGCTATTAAAGGGCTGGCGGCGCGCGGCCTGGTCGAATCCCGTCCTAAAGTGGGCACAATCGTGCGGCCACGGGACGAATGGCGGCTGCTCGATCCGGAGGTTTTAGAATGGTGCGCAGCCACCAAACCACAAAATGAATTTCTACTGAATGTGGCGGAAGTACGCCTGGTCATTGAGCCGGCTACGGCCGCGCTGGCTGCGCGCCACGCCACGCCAGAAGATTTGGATCTCATTTTTGCCGCCTGTGAGAATCTGGAAACGGCCGTTGGCGATGAAAGTGCTTGGGCTGATGCTGACCTGCAGTTCCACGCCAGCATCAGCGCCGCCTGCCATAATGAGCTGCTTGACTACATCGTGACGGCGCTGCGCAAACCCTTGCACAGCAAACGGCGCATTAATGTGCCGTTGGTAACACTTTTAAATGCTGAAGACGTTGCGCCGCCCTATGTGTCTGCAACAGACGAGGTGTTGTCGCGCCACCGGGCAGTCTATGATGCAATTTATGCGCGGGACGAAGTGGGCGCCAGACAGGCAGCGTTTGAACTGCTCTCTCGCGTCACCCAACTCATGATTCTGAGAGAATAAACACACCAATGCTTCGTTCGATCAGAGATCCACTTAATCACAGCAACCGCAGCTCAAAAGGTCGCGGTTGTTTTGATCAAACAATCAGGGGGTAAAAACATGAACGGGGTAGCAACCATCAGCGATATTGAAGCAATTGAACAAGTTCCATTGAGTGAGCGCCGACTGCCGTTTTCGACCTATGCCGCCATTCAGGCCGGCGCCAATAAAAATCCTGACAAAATCGCCTTACAATTTTTCCTGCAAGCCACTAACTTCAAAGACGCCGTCTTTTTTACATACAAAGATGTGATGGGCCTGATTAATCAAGCCGCTAACATGTTTCATTCACTGGGAATTGAAAAAAATGATGTCGTCTCCGTCATTTTGCCCAATTTGCCCCAATCTTATTTCGCCATTTGGGGCGCTGAGGCGGCCGGTATTGTCAATCCCATTAACCCCATGCTGGAGCCGGAGGTGATGGTCGACATCATGAACGCTGCCGGCGCAAAAGTATTGGTCACTTTAGCCTATTTTCCGACAACCGATATCTGGCACAAGGTCGCATCCATCGCCGATCAGGTACCCACATTAGAAACAATCCTGACGGTAGACCTGGCCAATTACCTCGGCTTTTTACCTCGCATGGGCTTGAAGTTCATTAATTTTCGCGCCGATAAAGGGCCTAAAGTAAGGGCCAAAGTGGCAGATTTCGGCCTGACAGCCCGGCCGCAGCCTGCGGATAAATTAATCAGCGGCCGTACGATTCAGCCGGATGATATTGCGGCTTATTTCCATACTGGCGGTACGACCGGGACACCCAAGCTGGCCCAACAAACCCATTATAATGAAGTTTTTGACGCCTGGTCAGCAGCGATTTCGATTGATCTGTCAGAGAATAAAATTTTGTACTGCGGGCTGCCACTCTTTCACGTCAACGGCGTAATTTTAACCGGGCTGATACCGTGGATGTTCGGCGCTTCGGTTGTGCTGGGTACGCCGGCCGGTTACCGGGCCGAGGGAGTTTTTCCCAACTTCTGGCAAATTGTTGACCATTATAAAATTAACTTTTTCAGCGGCGTCCCCACGGTTTACAGCACCTTGCTCAACTTTCCGATTGAAGAAAATGACATCAGCTCGCTGGAGTTTGCTATTTGCGGCGCGGCGCCGATGCCGATAGAAGTTTTCCGCCAGTTTGAAGAACGCACCAGCGTGCGCATTTTGGAAGGGTATGGCCTCACGGAAGGCGCCTGTGTCAGTTCTGTTAATCCGATTGCAGGCGAACGGCGCGTCGGGTCCATTGGCCTGCGCCTGCCTTATCAAGAAATGAAAACGGTGCAGCTTGGGCCGGGCGGGCAATATGAGCGGGATTGTAAAACCAACGAAATCGGCGTCATTATTGTGCGCGGGCCAAACGTTTTTATCGGGTATAAGCAGCAGCGGGATAACAAAGAGGCGTGGGTTGATACGGGCGACGGCCTGGGTTTGTGGCTCAACACCGGCGACCTGGGCAGGATGGATGAAGATGGTTATTTCTGGCTGACCGGGCGCAAGAAAGAGTTGATTATTCGAGGCGGTCACAACATTGATCCGCAGTTGATTGAAGAGCCGTTGGTGACGCATCCGGCCGTGGCGCTGGCGGCGGCGGTCGGCCGGCCCGATGCGCGCGTCGGAGAACTGCCGGTGGCCTATGTGGAACTCAATCCAGATGCGGCGGCTGTGACGGAGGCTGATTTGTTGGACTTTGCAGCCGCCCAGATTGGTGAGCGCGCCGCCGTTCCGAAAGCGATTCATATTGTGGCTGCAATGCCGCAAACGGCCGTTGGCAAAATCTTCAAACCTGAACTGGTCTGGCGCGAGGTAAAGGATGTTTATACAACGGCCGTTCAGGAAATTAACGGGGTCACAGAAGTCAACGTAGATGTGGGACCTGACAAATTGTATGGCATGGCCGCCGCAATCACCGTGACGAAGGCCCCCGATGCTGACAAAAGTGAACTGCAAGATGCCATCGCTGAGCTGTTAGGTCAGTATGCCGTGCATTATTATTTGACGCTGAAATAGCCAGCCGTGAAGCAAACCATGATAGAGCTTGTTTCTATTCCTCCAATAACCGTTCTTCATAGATGCGCCGGATGGTGCTATCGATTTCTGGTTCGTGCACAGACAGGTCCACAATCTGGAAACGGGTCGATAGCTGCCCGATCAGCGCCGAGGCGCTCATGGTCTGGCGATCGAATTGGTAGGTGGCACGGCCGTTGCTATGCGCCACAACCACGGCGCCGTCCACAGCTACATTTGTATATGGCTGCGCAAAATCTACAATCAGCTCCCGTTTGCCATCAAATCGCGCCTGCAAAGTCGCCAGTTGGCCATCAAACAGCAGCTTGCCACGATCAATAATCATCACGCGCTCACACAACTTCTGAACGTCGGCCAGATCGTGCGTTGTGAGCAAAATTGTTGTCCCGCGCTCCTGGTTGATGAGGCGGATAAAGCTGCGGATGCGTTCTTTGGCGACTACATCCAGCCCAATCGTCGGTTCATCCAGAAAGAGCAGGTCAGGATCATGCAGCAGCGCCGCGCATAAATCTGCGCGCATGCGCTGGCCCAGCGAAAGGGCGCGCACCGGCGTGTGCAGGAAAGGAGTTAGCTCCAACAATTTTTTAAACTCGTCCAGGTTACGTTGGAAACGGCCGGGTGGCGTTTTGTAAACGTGCTGCAGCAGGGACAATGAATCAATGACCGGCAGGTCCCACCACAGTGTTGTGCGCTGTCCAAACACAGCCCCGATGCGCGCCACGTAATTTTTTCGCTCACGCCAGGGAATACGGCCGTTCACCGCCACCACCCCACTCGACGGCGCCAGCAGCCCGGTCAGCATCTTTATCGTCGTCGATTTGCCGGCCCCATTGGGTCCCAGGTAACCAACCAATTCACCTCGTTCCACGCTAAAACTAATATCGTCGACTGCCTTCACCACCGTATGCTGCTGGGTCACTAAATTGCGCAAGACCCCCAGCGCGCCGCGATGATGCTTCTTGACCTTAAAATACTTCTGCAAATTGTTTACTTCAATCACAAAAACCTCCAAACAGTACGGGCAGTCCCGTGTGTCTGCCCCATCAGGACGCACCCGCGTGTGCGTCCCTACGTGCCTGTACTTTGATAATGCCGCCGGCCGAAACGCCAAAACATCAGCGCAATAGCAAACACCCCCACACCAACCAGAGGCGCGATAAAAGCAACAAACCGCGGCATCTGATACGGGTCCGGCTTATCCAGAAAATAGAGCGCCGGATAATAATTCAGAAAGATAGCCGGAATCACAAATGTGAAAAACCGCCGCAAGCCTGCGGGGTAAATGTGCATCGGGTGCGAAATCAAAAAACTACCCCCATACGTGAGAATATTCATCAACTCAATTGATTCCACTGTCCAAAAGGTAATTGCGGCGCCGATAATATATAAACCCCCAAAAAAGAGAAACATGCCCAATACTACCAGCGGTAAATAGGCTGCCTTGGCCGCCGTCCAATGAATATCGGTCAGGCGCAGCGCTAACAGAAATATCGCGACGCCAAATGTTATCTTGCCAACGCGCCGCAGCGCCAGGTCAGATCCCAATACCTGTACTGTGATATTAATGGGCCGTAACAACAACTGATCAAAGCCGCCGCGCCGCACCATCTGGCCAAAGTTGGGCGGATCAAAGCCGCTAAAAACCATGTCCATCAGCCCAAAGGCGATTTCAACCAACCCGTACAGGAAGGCAACTTCGCCCAATGTCCAGCCTTGAATACCGCCAAAACGCTGCAGCGCCAGGGCGATTGAACCAAACTCAAAGATCACAATCAGCCCGGTAGCAATCAGATCGAGGCTGAAGGCGGCGCGGTATTGCAATTGGCTGTTTAACTGCACGCCCAACAATCGGCGGTAGATTCCCAATGTATGCCACATTTCAACCTCCTAAAATGACCAGCCGGCGCACGGCCGAGCGAAAAATGAGTTGAGCAAGCAAAAGCAAACCTACAATCCACAAGAGCTGCATGGCCAGGGCGCGCGCCATCGCGGCCTCGCTTAGGACGCCCAGATATATTTCCACAACTGTGTTGAGCATGTAGGGAAACGGCGTCAGGTAGGCAATGCGGCTGACCCACTCCGGGAAAAGGCGCAGCGGCATGAGGAAACCGGAAAAGAACCAGGCCAGGATGAAACCGAAACGGCCGATTCCACGCGCATTGGGGGTCCAAAATGCCGCCAGATTGATCAAAAATCGCCAGGCAAAACTCAGCAGCCAGCTAAAAATGATTGCCAGCGCCAGAATTAACCATTGAACGGCCGTTTGCGGATACACCAAATCAAAAATCAATCCGTACAGTATCATGATCAGCACCCCACGCAGCAGAAAATTGACCGCCGCGCGCCCCAAATCCTGCGCCATCCAAAACGCCAAAAAACCCATCGGCTTCAACAAATCCGCCGCTACCTCGCCCGTGTGAACCGAATTCATCAGCTCAAACCAGCCAAAGAAACTCAAATAGGCAATCACAGCCTGGGTCAATGCCGTGTACGTGATGATGCCAGGTACTGTAATCCCTGCTACCTCCTGACGCGCGCCATACAGCGCCAGCAAGATCGACATGCGCAGCAGGCCAAAAAAGAAGTTCGTAACCAGACCGGCCAGCGCTGCGGCGCGGTAGGTCAAAAAGCGTTGGAAAGAACGTTTCACAAACTCAAAAAACAAACGCAAACAGATCACCTCCATTGAAAACAGACAACAAAAAACGCCCTACCGCATATATAATTGCGGTAGGGCGTTGGCTGCTGTCCCTTACGGAAGAGCGTGGCGCTTTTGATAATCACCACTTTGCTCTCCGTTTTATGAACTTATTTTTTGTTCGGCGAATTTTCACCATGCGAAACAGTATACCGGGAATTGGGGTGTGTTGTCAACGATTTTTTCTATTTGCACCCTCGCTTACCGGCGCTCTATTAAATCTGTTAGGGCTTAGTTACGCGAGGGGTAAATGCCCTGCACGCAGATGATGTACTGCATTGAGTTTGCAGGGGCCTGGGCAGGCGGACTCAGCTTCGGCAAAGCAAATGTATTGATGCCATCACCACCATACATAGTTCCCAACAGCGAAAACAGCGCCGTATTTGTGTTGATTTGCAGCAACTGTCCATTACAAACCATCCAATTTAGTGGGGCAAAGTTGCCCGCAAACAATCGAATTTCAGCCAATGTACCATCCATAAGTTTTGCTCCTTTGTCATCTATGACATGTTATGATGGCTGCCGGTGTTACCTGGTTACTTACAGGCAGCGCGAAGGAATAAAAAGAAGCCTAAAGAGGGCAGATATGCCTCAGGCAACTAATAATATTATAACAGATTCCGAAACAAATGCTATGGTGATTTTTGGGGGTTATGCGCTAAAATGCCCTTTGTGCAGCGGCTAAAAGACCAGCAAACTGTTAAGAAAATCTTTGACAGGAGTCACAAGAATGAAAGGATACAGATTTGAGGCAGCCATCACATATTACAAATCTATTTGGCAATCAAAAAGTAGGGTAAAGTTGTCTTTTTTCTTATAATTACCCTGGCAGGCTGTCGGGGATAAACACCCCATAAAAGAAAAGAGGAGCAAAATGAATAAACATATATTAAATTATTACGGTGGGGCGTGGCAGACTTCCGCAGCGCAGGAATATTTGGACGTGGTCAATCCGGCTACGCAAGAGGTGTTGGGGCAGGTTCCGCTTTCAGCGGCGGTTGAATTAGATACGGCCGTTCAAGCAGCGGCTGCAGCCTTTCCATCCTGGCGACGCACGCCGGCCGGAACGCGCATTCAATATTTGTTCAAGCTTAAACAACTACTGGAAGCCAATTTCGAAGACATTGCACGCACTATCACGCTCGAATGCGGCAAAACCATCGGCGAATCACGCGGCGAAATGCAGCGCGCCATCGAAAATGTGGAAATGGCCTGCGGCATTCCCACGCTGATGCAGGGCGACGTCTCGGAAGATATCGCCAGCGGCATCGACGAACTGATGATTCGCCAGCCGCTGGGCGTGACGGCGATCATTGCGCCGTTTAACTTTCCCGGCATGATCACCTTCTGGTTCCTGCCGTATGCCATCGCCTGCGGCAACACTGTTGTCGTCAAACCATCGGAAAAAGTGCCGCTGACGATGCAAAAGGTGTTCCAGCTCCTGGCAGAAACCGGTCTGCCGGCGGGTGTGGTGAATCTGGTCAATGGGGATAAAACGGCCGTTAACGCCATTTTAGATCATCCCACCATTAAAGCAGTCAGTTTTGTTGGGTCAACGGCCGTTGCCCGCACTATTTACAGCCGCGGCGCAGCCAACGGCAAACGCGTACAAGCCCAGGGCGGCGCCAAGAACCCCATCATCGTTCTACCGGATGCAGATTTAGAAATGACAACGCGCATCACGGCCGATTCTGCCTTTGGCTGCGCCGGGCAGCGCTGCCTGGCCGCCTCAGTGGCCGTGACGGTTGGCGAGGCGCGCCACATTTTCACCGAAGCAATTGCGGATGCAGCCGCGCAGCGTATAACAGGCTTTGGACTGGACGAAAGCGTGCAAATGGGGCCGGTCATCAATCCGCAAAGCCGCCGGCGCATTGAAGATTTGATTCAGGCCGGTGCGGATGAAGGCGCAAAACTGCTTGTAGACGGCCGTAACCCGGCGATTTCCGGCTACGAACAAGGCAACTTTGTGCGTCCCACAATTTTGCAGGACGTCAATCCCAACGGAAAAATCGCCAAGACGGAAATTTTTGGTCCCGTCTTAAGCCTGATGCATGTGGACAGCATCGACGACGCCATCCGCATTGTCAACCAGGGGCAATACGGCAATATGGCGTGTTTATTCACCTCCAGCGGCGCCGCGGCGCGCAAATTCCGCTACGAGGCGCAGGCGGGCAACATCGGCGTCAACATTGGCGTGGCGGCGCCGATGGCTTATTTTCCGTTCAGCGGCTGGAAAGAGAGCTTTTTTGGCACCCTGCACGGGCAGGGCAAACATGCGGTCGAGTTTTTTACGCAAACCAAGGTTGTCGTGGAGCGCTGGCCAAAGGAATGGAGCAGACAGTTCTAGCGGTTTGGCGGGAAATAGTTTAAAAACGGCGCGCTCGGCCGGCGATAATGATTCCAGCAGATGCAAGAAAGCGATGGAGATAGAATCGTGGAGTATGGCTTGCTCCGCCGGATTGGTAAACTCGGAACGGCCGTCTGTGAAAACAGGCTCCGGCAGCCACGCTCCCAAATATTCCTCCCGCTGTACGCGCGCCGAACTGAGAATGTTCAGACATAGCCGCGTCACAATCGTGGTCAGGTAAGTTTTGGGATTAGCGAATTGGCTCTTTGTCGATTTTGTAGGCGCACTGCCTGTCGCCGCCAGCCCGGCATTGTACTTCTTCTACGCGATAGCTTTGCCCGCCGCTGAACCAGGTTACTGCCTCCTGTAAAACGCCAGATGTGAAATAACAAAGCGGCTTTGCGGCGCTCTGACCCAAACAAATCGGACAGTTTTCGACGTGAAACATAAATTGGGTCCCGGTTTCTTCCAGGCGGCTGATTTGATCGCTAAACTGGGTAAAAATACGCGCCAGGGCCAGCAATCCCATTTTGAGTTTGGCATTGATCGGCAGGGTACGCAGCGCCAAATCGCCCAGCCCGGCTATCAGACCCAACTGTTTGAGACCGTTTTCAAAGAAGTAACGGCCGTTGCGCACCGCCAGCCGCTGCCCACCACGCGGCCCGTACAAAGTGCGCAATCCCAGGTTTAAATTGGCAATATCGGCAAAATCGAACGCCCGCTCCCAATTATCAGGCGGCCGTCTCTCAATATAATGGGACATCTGCGACCAATTCAGCAGCGCGTTGAGGCCGTTTTTCTGTACCGCCTCTTCCAACGCCGCCAGGTACAAACGCCCCATTTTGTTAGGATAATAATAACCGCTGGGTGGGATTAGCTCATTCATTGTGATGATGCTTCAGCGTCATTGATGGCTTGAACATTGCACATATTGTAATGGTTTAACAACGAATTGCGAAATGACAGCAGGGTTTTTCAGTAGTTGTCCGAAAATCAACTTCCCGGAAGCTGATTCAAACTATGCATACACATTTTGCCCTGGACTAATTTTGAAACTACGAGCTTCCGGGAAGATTGCACAGCATAACTGAAAAACCCTGGAAATGACAGCGATTTGACTCAGTTTGTTTCAGACCCCAATCCCGCGCAAAAAGAGCAAAAATAAGCCCAATAAATAGACAATCACAATCGCCAATGTATCAATCTCAATAAAAAGAATTTTGCGCTCAATGCGCGACAGGTTGCCGAGCAGCGCCATATTGGTCAGCAGCAGCCCCAACAATCCGACCAGCGCGAAGCCAGGATCGATTGCGCCCAGGAAACGGCCGTCCAGATAGAAAAAGTCAGCCAATCCCAGCGCCAGCATATTAAAGACGCTTGATCCGAATAGATTGCCCACGGCCATGTCAAACGCGCCGATGCGCACCGCCGCCAGCGCCGCCACCAATTCAGGCAGCGACGTCACAACGCTGAGCAAAGCCGTACCCACAAAACCGGTACCCAAGCCGGTTATTTCAGCGATCTCAACTGAGGCGTCTACCAACTGCGGCACAATCAGCAGCAGCGCCAATGCGGCAATTGCAAAACCAATAACGCCCCGGCGCAAGGTGGGAAACTTTGGCCCCGGCTCTACAATGGGCGACGCAGCGGCGCCGGCCTTGCCCTGTCCTTCACGCTGAATCAGCCACACGCCGCCAAAATAAACGAGGATAATGAGAATGCTGTCATAGCCTACCCAACCAATAGTCAAATCAATCTCGCCCAAAATTGCGATGACGGCGATCAACATTAGCAGTGAAGTCAACGTGGCGGTGAGAGCGTGAGTGATGGCCACTTTGCGCAGCAGCGGCACCTGAAAGCTGATCAAATCGACGAGCGCCAGCAGCAGCATATTGACCATATTACTGCCAAAGAAGTTACCGGCGGCCAGGTTGGGCAGCCCGAGCTGGAAGGCGCTAACTGAGGTGATCAGCTCCGGCATTGAGGTAGCGCCGGCCAAAAAGACGGTACCGATGAAAACGCCGCCTAATTTTGTGCGCACGGCAATTATATCGCCATATTCGGCTAATTTGGTGGCTATCACCACCACAAGCGCCGCCAGGATTACAAACTTGAGCCAGACCATACTAACTATCGGAATTATATGGTTCCGCCAGCCCCCACGTTTTTGTCACGGGTAAAACAAAAACGATGCCGGTGTGTGGTTCGCTCAGGCTGCCAATGATGGTCTCGGTTGCCGCAACGGCCGTTTCCGCCAACGCTACACTTTCAATCACGGCAAACAACGTGTTATGTCCCACGCGGCCGCTGCCAAAAAACTGGCTGAAACCGACAAACATCGGTTGGGCTTCGGTGCGCTGCAGCACGCGGTTCACGCCGGTACTCTCCAACACCGTCACCCCCTTGATGCCGGCGCTTACCCAGGCATCCAGCACTTCATTCAAATGGGCGCCGTCATCCAGCACCATCATCAACATATACATGGTAATTCCCCAATACTTGTAATCATAATAGGAAAGCCAGCGCCAATCCTGCCGCCAGAATCGCCAAAAAGCCCGGCCAAAATACACGGCGCAAAGCTATAACTCCGACCGTCAGCACAATAACGCCTTTGACCACCGTGTTGGACATCGTCGCCAGCACAATTGCGCGCGCGGCCGTTTCCATGGCCAGACTGCCATCATTACTCAGCTGCGCCATGGACAGCGTGATGGCATCCACATCAGCTACGCCTGAAATAATGGCCGAAATATACACACCTGCATCTCCTAAATAAAGATCGGCGACGCGGGAAAGCAGTAAAATCACCGCATAGAGCAAACCAAACGTAATCGCTGGCCGCAGTTCAAACGGGTTGGAAAGCGTCACGGCTTCTCCTTTTTCTGACGTGTGCTGCATAAAGTAGAGAATTCCGGCATAAATCAATGCGACTGCTCCGGTACCCAGCATTGGAAAAAGCAGCAAGTTCAACAATGGGGTATTGACCACGGCGACTTCCACGATGACGCGGCCAAACATCACCGTCCAGGCCAGAATAATCGCCAGGGCAAACGGTTTGGCCAGATTTGGCGCCTCATGGCTGCGCTGGGTAAAACTCAGGGTCGTAGCGGTGCTCGAAGCCAGGCCGCCCAACAGACCCGTTAGACCAATCCCCTTGCCAGACCCAACTATCTTCACGAGAACATAACCAAGGAAATTGATGCCGGAAATAAAAACCACCATGAGCCAGATTTTGTAGGGATTGAGTACATCAAAAGGAGGCGGGCCAAGCGGTTCATTGGGCAAAATCGGCAGAATGATGGCCGTGATGACAGCAAACTTTAACGCCGCCAGAATATCTTCGCGCGTGAGCCTTTCGGCAAAGCGATGCAATTCCAGCTTGAGCGAAAGCAGCCCCGTTGTGACCACGCCGATCGCAACGGCTAAAGCCAGTTCATCCCAAAAACAGAGCGCGCCGGCCAGAAAAATGACCAGAGCAGAGACTTCTGTGGTCAGGCCGACGTCGCCGCGTGAAGCTGTGACGTAATAGGCGACTGCAATGAGCAAGCCAAAAATGAGGAAAATCCCCACAAACGCCCACGAGGAACCGAGTAAATCAGCTGTGTACGCAGCCGCACAGCCGCCCAAACCCAAAAGCGAAAATGTGCGCACTCCGGCAAACATGATCTGCGGGCGATTGGTTTGGGCTTCATACTGATCGGAGGCGTATTCACGCTGCAAGCCGGCCAAAACGCCAATAAAAAGGGCAACGCCAAAACGGAAAAACAGGGTGTGTTGAGCCATATTTCTTTTTCGGATTCATTATCGCTTCTCTCGATTAACGGCCAAGTAAATAGAGGAGACGACATGCGTGGTACGCACCACCATGATGAAAACCGTTTATAAAGGAGACGACATGCGCTGTGGCGCACCACTATAAATGAATACCAACTTCCCGGAAGCTTGTTAACAATCAAACTTGCCATTGTGGCGCTTCCGGGAAGATATTTTCACAGGAAATAATGCTTTATCTTAAGATTTTACCATAAAATCCTTGCCGCTTGCCGGGTCGGTGTCCAAATATAGCCAGCGGTTGAGGTCGTCAGAGATACGGCCGTTGCGCATGACATTGAATTCACCCAATTGCGCCAGCGCGGCTCAATCGATCAGCGTGAGCGGCAAATAAATGCGCGGGAAATTCGGCTGCAGCACAAACAAGCCTTCATTGGTACCACTTACCGTCACCGCGCCATCCGACCACCAGGGATAATTGCTCCAGGCGCCTTCACTGGCAATACTGTCACTGTCCGGTACGATGTCAAAATAGCCCACCTCCAAAAAATCGGTCGCGGGCAAACCGCCAATATCCAGCACGCGTAGGCCCGCCTGCCAGTTGGTTTCATATGCAACAGCGCCATCGATATACACATTATGGTCACGCGCGGTGGTTGGATGTTCAAAGTAGCCCAGAAATACCGGCGTTTCCAGATCAGCGACATCAAAGAGGTACGTGCGCGTATTGTGACCAAAGTTGGCTTCATCCATCGTGTCGCTCAACAGCCAATAACGCTGGCCGGGCGTCAGCGCGCCCTGGTGGGCGCGCGTTATGCCGGGATAAGTGAAGTCGGCGATGAGCGTAGGGTTGGATTTGTCGGTCACATCTCCAATGCTGACGTTGTCGTCGCTGCCGGTGAAGCAGATTTCACGCCCCTGGTAATCGGCGTCCGGGCCGCTGTAGATCACACATTCGCTGTCGGAAAGGGGGGCGTCATTCACGGCAAAACAGCCGGCGAAGGTTGGATTGAGCGCATCCTGGATATTGACCATGTGGATTTCGCCGTTGCAGGTATCGCTGCGAAATACATACAAAAAGCCGCTGTCTGCATTCACCCATAGATTATGGCCAGGGCCAAATTGGCCATAATGATTGGTTTCGCTGAAGATTTGGGGCGGGTTTTGCACGCTGCGCAGTTGGGTCAAATCAAACACCTGCAAGCCGCTTGCGGTGGGGATATCGGCCGTGATGTAGGCTGTATTTTGATACACTTTTATGTCACGCCAGATGGAAGCGCCGTCGTGGCCGGGCAGTTTGCCCAGATAAGTCGGGTTTGACCGGTCGGTGATGTCGATGAAGGCGGTGCTGTCGGTGAGACCAAACAAAACGTAATCGCGCCTGGTGTCGGGATCCGTCCAGCCCCAATGGTCATTGCCTTTGATGTCGCCTCCGCCGCCCAGCGAATCCAGCGGCAAATGAGCCAGTAAGTCGACATTTTTGCAGGGATATACGCCGACAAATCCATTTTCGCAGAGAACGGGCTGCCTGGCCGGAGTAACGGCCGTTGCCGCCCCAGCTATCTGCCAGCCAGCAAATACCAATAAACCCAATCCAATGAGCAAAAACCATTTACGCTGCATACAAAACCTCAAACTATGATAAAAAAGACGCCGAGTGTGGCGCAGTTAGAATCCTGGCCACAAACCAACACAGGTACAGCTATTGTAAAAGGTAATAGGCAAAATGCGAACGAATTTAAAGATCACACTTGTTCTTTTATGCGGCATGTTGTTCTTAATGCTCCATTTCGAGTTAAAAGGCGCCGAGCAACTACTTTACAGCACTTATTTAGGCGGCGATCTGACGGATACGGCCGTATCCATCGCCGCCGACCCAGATGGAAACGCCTACATTACCGGCGCCACCCAATCAACCCAATTTCCCGCCGCCAAAAATGCGGTCCATGGAATCGATGTATACGCTGCCAAATTCAGCGCCGACGGTGCGCAGTTAGCTTATGTGCTCTGGTTTAACGCCGTCAACGCCGCTGACGTCGATGAAGGCCTGGGCATCGCCGTGGATGCAAACGGCGGCGCTGTTGTGACCGGTCATACGCGCTCGGCCGATTTTTGTACGCTTTTTGGCGCGCCGCCCGGCTACGATACCACCTACAACGGAAATGGCGACGCTTTTTTGCTCAAGGTGAAGCCGGACGGTTCCGGGCTGGATTTTTGCACCTTTTTGGGGGGCAGCGATTGGGACCTGGGAACGGCCATAACTTTCGACGCAGCCGGCAATATTATTGTCACCGGCGGGACCTGGTCAACCGATTTCCCGGTCACGTCTAACGCCTACCAAACAACAATTGGCGGCCAGCGCGACAGCTTTGTGGCGCGTTTTGATCCAGGCGGCGCGCAGCTTAGCTATGCTACCTATTTTGGCGGCAGCGGTCAGGATGAAAGCCGCGCGCTGGCTGTTAATGCACAAAACCGGCTCGCCATCAGCGGCTGGACAAACTCGGCCGATTTGCCCACCAGCCCAAACAGCCTGATTGCTGACTACCAGGGCAATTTTGACGGCTTTCTGGCCCAGTTTGAAGCCGACCTGTCGACTTTGCAATTTGTGACTTATGTGGGCGGCAGTGAAGAAGACCGCGCAACGGCCGTTGCCCTCAATCAAAACGGCGCGGCAGTCGTCGCCGGCCACACGCTGTCGCCCGATTTTCCCACCACGCCGCAAGCCCTGCAGCCCGCGCTCGCCGGCGGTCGGGATGGTTTTGTGCTGCGGCTGAATCCCAATGGAGACGGCCTGGCTTACGGCAGTTACCTGGGCGGCGGCGGCGATGATGAAGCAGCGGGATTGGCGCTCGACATGGATGGCGCGGTTACCTTGACGGGAATAACCGGCTCCGCCGATTTTCCAACCAGCTCGCAGGCGCTCTTCGCGGCTTATGCCGGAGAAGAGGACGCCTTTGTGGCGCAGCTTGGCGCGGACGGGCGGCAGCTTTTGTATGGCTCGTTTTTGGGCGGCGGGGAGCGAGATGGGGGAACGGCCGTTGCTCTGACAACCGACCACACAATTCTCCTCACCGGCGCCACGCGCTCGCCCGACTTCCCCACAACGCCCTCGGCCTATGACATAAATCTGAACGGTGATTTTGATATTTTTGTCACTCGGCTAAACTCTGTAAAAGAAAGCGAGTATCCACAATATTTTTTACCGATAATTAGGTCAAAATAAAGATCAATGAAGATGTTGCCGATTACTCAAGGAAACCGCAGTTTAGACGCATTATGAAAATCACACCTTTTGCTACTGAACATTTTTACGCCCAATATGAATTCAACACGCCTTACCAGCTTTGTAACTCCGATTGCGAAACCGTAACAGTTGAAGAGCTGCTGCAAATGGCCGGGATGTCCCTGGCGGATTTGGGCAAACTGGCGCTGGGATATACTGAAACACAAGGAAATCCACAACTACGCGAAGCTATCGCCGCTGATTATGTTGCTACAGCAGACGCTGTTGTTATGCTGGGGACGCCCGTGGAAGGCATTTACCTGGCCGCGATGGCGCTGCTCGAACCTACCGATGAAGTGATTGTGCTGACGCCGGCCTACGACGCCTTAATCAATTTGTTTGAACACGTCGTGGGCGCAAAGCGTGTAAAAAAGTGGGCGTTCAGTGCAACAGCGACCGGCTGGCGGCTCGATTTTGAGCAACTGCATAGTCTCATTAGCCCGCAAACCAGACTAATTGTGGTTAACTTTCCCCACAACCCAACCGGCTATCTGCCAACGTCAGAGCAGTTGAACGCACTCGCAGCCACGGTTGAAAAGCATAATTTGTGGCTCTTTTCCGATGAAATGTATTATGGCCTGGTGCATTCGGGCACGCCTGCCATTCCTTCGGCAGCCGATGTGACCAAACGGGCAGTTGTGTTGTCCGGCCTTTCTAAAACGTATGGCTTGCCCGGTTTGCGCACCGGTTGGCTGGTCATTCAAAATGAACAACTGCGTCAAAACGTGATGAATTGGAAGTTCTACACCAGCATTTGCCCGCCGGCGCCATCAGAGTTGTTGGCGCTGGCTGCGTGGCAGGTGCGCGATCAGCTTCGTGACAGGAGCATCGCCCAAATTGAGAACAATCTTGCGCTGGCCGCGGCGTTTTTTGATCGCTGGCCAGAATTATTTGTGTGGAAACGGCCGTTAGCCGGATCCACCGCCCTCGTCCAAATGAATGTCCCGTCTGTGACCCAATTTGCCGCGCAGTTGGCCGCAGATGCCGGCGTCCTGATTCACCCCGCCGTCACCCTGGGCAGTGATGACCAGCATATGCGCATCGGGCTGGGACGAGCCGGATTCGGCGCGGCGCTGGAGAAATTTGAAAACTATCTTTGGGAGAGAAAAAAGTCATTATGAAAACGCCACTTATTGGTTTAACAACCTACGGCAGATATGAAATCACTTATAGGTCAACGCATTATAGTGAATGGTTTGCCATTCCTGCCCAATATGTCGATGCGGTGCGGCGCGCTGGCGGCGCACCGATTTTGCTGCCCCCCGGAGAAGATAAATTGGATGCGATATTAGATGTTGTTGACGCCGTGATCGTTATTGGCGGCGGCGACATCGATCCCAAACAGTATGGCGGAAACAGCAAGCATCCAAAGCTGCACGGTGTTGATCGGGAGCGGGATGCAAGTGAACTGACGCTCGTAAAAACGCTCGCAAGTGAAAAACGGCTGCCCACGTTGTGCATCTGTCGGGGCATGCAGGTGGCCAATGTAGCCCTGGGAGGCAACTTGTTTGAGCATATCCCAGATGTCGTGGACATAGACATTCACCGCGGTGCGGATAAAGGCTGGACCGTACAGCCGGCGCGAGCCTATCCGGAATCGATGCTGGCAGAAATTATGGGAGCTACCGATGTCGCAACTTACTCAGGCCATCACCAGGCATTAAAAGAGTTGGGGGAGGGTTTGCGGGTGGCGGCTGCGGCTTCCGACGGGATGATTGAGGCCGTAGAAAATCCGGCGCATCCCTGGTTCATCTGCGTCCAGTGGCATCCAGAAGTCTCGGCGGCTGAAGACCCTACCCAACAGCGGATTTTTGATGCGCTGGTGCAATTCGCCGCTAAACACAAAGCAACTGCTAAAAAAAAGAAGTGGGCATGCTCAGATGCCAGCCCGCATTTGAGCATGCAGACTCCTCAAAATCATAAAGTCGAGGTAGCTGAAAGCCACTGAGACCGGCAACATGACATTCGTCATACACTAAACGGCCGTTCCTCAATATCCATCCCCCTTTCACTTTGCTACACTAAAGCCAACTGCGGGAGTAAACCGGGATGGATTGGCGTCACCGAACAGTTTGTCTGGCTATAAGCTTGATTTTGTTGTGTCTGGCTGCCTGTGGCGGAACGGAAACGGCCGTGCCAGCGCTGCCGTTTGCTACAAATCCGCCATTGCAGCAGCCCGTCTCCTCGGCGTCTGCAACCAATCATTTCTACTTTAACCATCTTGGTTTGGAAGATGGGCTTTCCCAAAGCAGTATTTATGGCATTGTCCAGGACCGGCGGGGTTTTCTTTGGTTTGCTACCGAAGATGGCCTTAACCGCTACGATGGGTATGGCTTTCAGGTTTACAAACCTGATCCGGACGATCCCAACAGTCTTGCCGACGGCTTTATCCAGACGTTGGTTCTTGATCGGGACGGCTGCTTATGGATTGGAACCAACAACGGCGGTTTAGATCGTTTTGATCCGCAAACGGCTCAATTCACCCATTTTACCCATGACCCTGACAATTCCAACAGCCTGAGCAGCAATGACGTCCTCTCGATCTTCCAGGATCAGGCAGGCGCATTTTGGATTGGCACGCACGGCGCCGGATTGAATAAGCTGACCTTTATAACCAACGAGGATGCAGAAGAGAGCGCACAATTCAGCCATTATCCTCATGCAGCCGGCGACAAAAACAGCTTAAGTCATGATGTTGTCCAGGCCGTTTTGCGGGACGCTGCGGGCGCAGTGTGGATCGGAACGCATGATGGCCTCGACCGCCTGGACCCGGACAGCGGAACCGTTGAAATGTTCAGGCACGATCCCGCAAACCCCAACAGCCTCTCGCACAACCAGGTTCATGCCATCTACGAGGATCGGGGCGGTGTTCTCTGGATCGGGACAGATTGGGGCTTGAATCGGTATTTGGGAAACGGCCGTTTCCACTCTTATCTACACGATCCCGCCGATCCAACCAGTCTGAGCGACAACCAGGTGCGTGTCATCAGCGAAGATCGCGCCGGCCGCCTTTGGATCGGGACCGAAGGCGGTTTAAATCATTTCAATCGCCAAACCGGCGAGTTCATCCGTTACAAACATGACCCGGCCAATCCCCAGGGTCTGGGTCATGACAATATTTTGTCGCTCTACGAAGATAAGTCAGGCGTTTTTTGGGTAGGCTTTGCCGGCGGCGGTTTGAGTCTGGCAGAACCGGGGCGCCGTCGCTTTACGCTCTACCGGCATACAGTTGGCAATCCGGCCAGCTTGAGCCAAAATGTCGTACTCGGGATGGATGAAGACGCCAATCAGACCATCTGGTTGGGAACCTTAGGCGGACTCAACCGCTTTGATCCCACCACGGAGACTTTCACCGCTTACCCCCATAATCCTGAAAACCTCAACTCATTGGTCAACAACAATATCTGGGATGTCGAGGTAGACAAAGCCGGTATGGTTTGGGTAGGAACCGAGGGCGGGCTGGATCGATATGACCCGACCGCGGAGCAGTTTACCCATTTCCACCACGACCCGGAAGACCCCAACAGTCTGATTCATAATCATATCTGGACTTTGTTCGAGGATCGCTCTGGGACGCTGTGGATCGGTACGGAAGCGGGACTGGATCGTTTTGAGCCATCATCGCGGCGCTTTAGCCATTATCGGCACGATCCTGACGATCCCAACAGCTTGAGCGGACAGGCTGTCGTAGCCATTTTCCAAGACAGCCAAAACACAATTTGGGTCGGCACGTTTGACGGCGGTCTGAACAGCCTTGACGCTGCGACCGGTCAATTTACCCATTTCCAACATGACCCCGCCGATCCGGCCAGCCTGAGCCACAATGCCGTCACCACGTTTTATGAAGATAAAAACGGCCGTTTATGGCTGGGAACCTACGGCGGTGGACTCAACGTGTTTGATCCGCAAACGGAAACTTTTGATCATTATCGTGAAGCAGACGGACTGCCCAGCGACGCGGTCTATGCCATTATAGAGGATGATCAAGGCTTTTACTGGTTAAGCACCAATCAAGGCGTGGCGCGATTCGACCCGCGAACAGAAACATTTCGCAATTTTATCGTTGCCGATGGCTTGCAAAGCAACGAATTTGATCTCAATGCCTCTTTACAAAGCAGTTCCGGTGACATTTACCTGGGCGGCGTAAATGGTTTAAACCGCTTTAACCCGGCCGAGATCAGTTTCAATACATATCTCCCGCCCGTCACGCTGTCCGCTTTGACCGTCGATGGCAGGCCATTACCTGCAGAGCAAACGGCAGCGGATCTCTCAGAGGTAGCCTTAAAATGGCCGCAAAATGGTTTTGAATTTGAGATGGCCGCCCTGAGCTTTGACCGGTCTGAGAAAAACCAATATGCCTATCTGCTGGAAGGATTTGACGCGGAATGGATTTTTGCGGGGACAAATCGCTTTGGCCGCTACACCAACCTGCCCGGAGGCGCCTACACCCTGCATCTGGCGGCGGCCAATGCAGATGGTTCATGGAGCGCAAGCAGTCAGCCGGTTGCGATTAAGGTGCAACCACCCTGGTGGAACATGTGGCCATTTCGCGTCTCGGCGTTTCTATTATTAGTCGGATTATTTGTAGGCGCCTACCAACTGCGCATCAGAAATATGCATGTGCGCAGCGAGGAATTGGCGGCGCAGGTGAGTGAGCGCACACAGGAACTGACGGCGCTGTATACGATAACGGCCGTTGTCAGCAGTTCGCTTGATCTGGACGAAACCCTCTCGGCGGCGCTGGACAAAACGCTTGACCTGATGACCTGCAACGCAGGCGCCATCCACCTCCTGGGTATGAATGGTAACGGCTTGCAGCTAACCCATCATCAGGGACTCAGCCAACAATGCCTGGACAAAATCAATCACTTATCGACTACAGATCCCCTGCTCGAAGCTGTCCTTGGCGCCGGCAAACCCCAAATTATTTATGAGCTTGTTGAGCATCAATCGGCAATCCCGGCGGCATTGAGCAGATACGAATACATTTGGAGCGCCGTCACGCCGTTGATCGCCCACGGTATCGTTTTGGGCACCCTGCTGCTGGCAAGCCGTAGGCCGCGTTATTTTTCTAAACGCGACATTGAATTATTAGGCTCGATTGGCAATCAGATCGGCGTGGCAGTGGAAAATGCGCGTCTATTCGAAGCTGAACATCTACGCGCGGATCAATTCCAGCTCATCAATCAGGTTAGCCGCCGTTTCACTTCAACCCTTGAAATCGACGAAGTGTTAAGGCAAGTTGTGGAATTAATTCAGCAGACATTTGGGTATTATCACGTGGCGATTGGCCTGGTTGAAGGGTCTGAAGTTGTGTATCAAATGGGCGCCGGTGCGTTGTGGGACAACCCTGCCTTTGATTTTTACCCGGCGCGTTTAAAGATTGGCATCGAAGGCGTAACCGGTTGGGTAGCCGCATCCGGCAAACCGCTGCTGGCGCCTGACGTGACGCAGGAGCCGCGTTATGTGTGGATGCATGCAAGCAAGGCTCGTTCGGAATTGGCTGTGCCGGTTTTCGCCAAAGAAAAGGTGATTGGCGTTCTGGATTTGCAAAGCGACAAGCTCGACGACTTTGATGAAACGGATCTGGTTGTGATGCAGGCGCTGGCCAGCCAGGCGGGCATCGCCATTGAAAATGCACGGCTCTATGAGCAGGCGCAGCAGTTGGCGGTGATGGAGGAGCGTAACCGGCTGGCGCGGGATTTACATGATTCGGTGACGCAGTCAATTTACAGCCTCACGCTCCTGGCTGAAGCGGGCCAGCGCATGATCCAGGCGGGTGATGCGGTTCAAATCGGACAAAATCAAACCCGCCTGGGCGCCATCGCCCAGCAAGCGCTGCAAGAGATGCGGCTGCTGGTGTATGAGTTACGGCCGTTAGACCTACGAGAGGCAGGCCTGGCGGCGGCTTTGGAACAACGTCTGGAAGTGGTGGAACGGCGCGCAGGCGTGGAGGCGCGGTTGAGCGTTCATGGCAATCTCGATTTAGCCGAGGAGGTAGAAGAGGCGCTCTACCGGATTGCGCATGAGGCGCTTAACAATGCTTTGAAACATGCGGGAGCAACGGCCGTTTCCGTCACGCTGCAATGTAAAAACCAAACTTGCTGCCTGGAAATTTCCGATAACGGCCGTGGCTTTGAACCCGACCTGGCGCGCCGTCAAGGCGGCCTTGGTTTGGTGAGTATGCGCGAAAGGGTGGAAGAATTAAACGGCCGTTTCCAGATCCAATCCAGCCCCGGCCACGGCGCAACCATCTACGCCGAAATCCCCCAAACCACACCCTCGCCCGACTACGCAACTACTTGACGACTCAGGAGACTCGTTTATGAACGACATCATTCGAATTCTAATCGCCGACGATCATGCCGTCGTGCGCGAAGGGCTGCGCACCTTGATCAACACTGAACCGGGCATGGAAGTCATTGACGAAGCGCAAGACGGGCACGAAGCTGTACAAATGGCCGTTGAGCAGCAGCCCGATGTCATTTTGCTTGATATGGTTATGCCCAACAAGGATGGTCTCGCAGCCATCACTGAAATCAAACAGGCAACGCCCCACCCCCGTATTCTGGTGCTGACCAGCTTCGCGGATGATGACAAAGTATTTCCAGCTATCAAAGCCGGCGCTTTGGGATATTTGTTGAAAAACGCCTCGCCCCAGCGGCTGCTGAAAGCCATCCGTGATGTTCACCAGGGCGAACCCTCCATGTCGCCTGCAATTGCCAAAAAGTTGATGCTGGAAATGCAACGGCCGTCTACATTAAAACCAACCGTTGATCCCCTGACAGAACGGGAATTGGAAGTACTGCGCCTGATCGCCCAGGGTTTAACCAACCAGGAAATCGCCGATCAGCTCGTTATTGGCGAAGGCACCGTCCGCACCCACGTCAGCAACATCCTCACCAAACTGCATCTTGCCAACCGCACCCAGGCCGCGCTTTATGCGCTGCGTGAAGGATTGGCCTCGCTGGATTAATTTTCATCAATAATTGGATATGTATAACCGGCAGATGGGTCTCTAACATTTGGCATAGATCAAATCTGCGTTCTGATTGATGTGATCAGCGCAAAACTATTCTATGATGGAAAGAGGATACCAGTACCGTCGATTTCTAAAAATGCGGAGTGGGCATCCTCAGATGCCAGTCCGCATTTGAGAATGCAGACTCCTCAAAATCATAAAGTCAAGGTACCAGGGTCTCTGGGATTCAGGGGAGCCAATTTTGCCTCTCATGCTGCAACGCCCACACTCGCCAAATCGCCTAATCCCAAAGCAATTAGTAAACCGCAGAATGTTTTATAAATTTTGATGCGTGCAAAATCTGCGGTTTCTCTGAGGCATTCGCAGAAAATTTGCTGTGAACTTCCAATCGAGCGGAATAGTTTGTGATTCAGTTTTGACCAACGAATGGTTATAGATAAACAAAGGAGTACCAAATCATGTCAAAAGTAAAAAATCGGATGTTGTTGGTTGCACTTGTGCTGCTGGCGCTCGCCCTGATGGCGGGAAATGTGGCCGCCGAGGGAAAGTGCGACGTTATTGGATTGGTGTTTATTGACGATAATATGAATGGCGTTTGGGACCCGGGCGAAGCCGGTTATGGTGGTGAATGGCAGTATGATGATGTTCAGGAGACTGAACGTTATGTGGGCGCTATTGTCACCGTCGAAACGCCTTCTTACGAGAAATTTGAAATCGAAACGGCCGCTTATCGTGAACCAGATGAGCATGAGGATGTGGTTTGCTCCTGCCAGGACACCTTGGTAGATGGTGAACTGAATCCTAATCCGCAGCGGCCGTGCGCCGGTACCTGGGGCTTGAACCGCGTTGTAAACGATACCTACCTGACAATCTCGTTTGTTTCACCCGAGGGGTATGTGGGCACCTCGAAGAACCCGCAAATTTACCTCACCGGTGAAGACACCTACTATGTCGACTTTGGTATTGTGCCCATAGCAGCAGCGACTGCAAGCGGTACTGGCGGTCCCTTACCGGCCGAATCTGCCGCAGAAGCAGCATTCGAAGCGACAGTTGCAGCCGAACCGGCGCCAACCACTTACCGCATGAGCGTTGGCGATGGCTTAGGCGTGCCCGGACTGGTCTTCATCGACGACAACCGGGACGGCGTCTGGCAGCCTGGTGAGGCCGGTTATGGCGGGAAAATGACCTGGGTTGAAGAGGATGGTATGCAAAAATACGTGGGCGCAACCGTCACCCTCATTTCGCCTGCTTATGATGAATACACGCTGACTTCAGGCGCCTATCGCGAGCCGGAAGATTGGGAAACCTTCACCTGCACGCCGCAAGACCTGTTTATCGACGGCGAATGGAACGCCAATCCGGTACGGCCGTGCAGCGGCGCGTGGGGTTTGCCCGGCTGGGAAAATGAAACTCGTTATGAAGTCTGGTTAACCGCCCCGGAAGGCTACATGATTACTTCGCCCAATCCTCAATATTACACAACCGGCAGCGGTCAAATGCCTGTCGATTTTGGCATCGCCCCGGTTGACAGCGAAGCATAATGAATTATCAACTTCCTGGAAGCTTCCCAAACAGTGAGATTGTAAGACTGTTTTCAGCTTCCAGGAAGGTTAGCGTTTGGAAAGATTATTGACGATCTACTATGATCCGCACACAAAATACAACAACCAGGTCAGCGTTCAAAATTGGTATTATTATCTTAATCCTGCTCCCAATTGCGCTGCTGCATTTTGTAACCGGCAGCCATTACCGCGGTCCATTTCCGCTGTTTGTTAATGGATACCTGATCGACATCCTGCTTCCCTTTGGTTTTTACTTTTTGTTGTGCCTGAATAATTTCTCTTTTTTGGATGCCTGGTTTGTGAAGGGATTTCTGGTGTTTGCAGCCGCCGCTGCGGTTGAATTGGCTCAATATTCTGGATTGCCAATATTTGGCAGCACCTTTGATCCATGGGATTTTGCCGCCTATGGATTGGGCGTTTTGTTAGCCACCATTGTCGATACAATCATATTTCCACGGCTGTTTCCTTTCTGGCGCCCAGGCTTGCGCCAAGCATGACTCCCTAACAGGAACAATATGAACCCATTTGACCTGATTTTTGTCTTGTGTGCGCTGCTTTTTATGTGGCTTGTCAGCGGCGTCTATATCAGCCAGAAAAAAGAACGCCCTGATTTAGTACGGCGCTTCGGCGCCACCTCGCTGCTGCTTTTTGCACCGCTTTCGATTGTGTTTTTGAACTATCTGGTGAACGGCAAGGATACGTGGATCATGGTCATGTTTAGCTTTATTCTGCTTTACATGGCCGTAGAATTCCTGCTGGATTTTGTTTTCATAATTGAGTTTAGAAGCAAACCATCCCTTCACATCCCTTACGTCATCCTTTTTTACATTGCCTTGGGAGGATTTATTGGCATAAGCTTCTCGATTGACGTCACTTGGGGTTACCTCGTCTCTATTTCTTTCTGGGTACTTTTGGGATGTTTAATTTATTTGTATGCAGGCAAAAAACAAACGCTATCCAAAACTTAAGAGAATAAACGAGTTTTAGAAGTCAATATTTGGCCTTAGTTTTGGCAACCAGCAAAGGGAGCAAATTAGTGAACAGGTTTAAACGCTTCGCTACAAACCACCCCATCCTTTTTGGATTGGTGATTACGTTTATCTTTATCGTGTTTGTGATTTTGGCCGGCATATTTGCCTATCCGGCGCCGACCGGAGTCAGTCAGTCGCTGGTTTCTGCGGCAGTCATGTTTGTGGGCTGGCTGGTTTTTTTGGCTGTTTTGTGGCGTTTTAACTGGCTGTGGCCGGCAGGCGTCACGAATTGGGGCAACGGCCGTTTCTGGCTGCGCATGCTGCCGCTCATCATCTACTGTTCACTCGTTTTTGTGGTTGGCTTTTTCTGGGAATTTCGCGGTCAGGTTGGGCTGCCGGAGTTGGGAGTGGCAACGGCCGTAACCATCGAAAGTTTCATAGACGGCGGCTTGTTACAGGAATTTGCCTTTCGCGCCTTGATCCTGTACGCCCTCGTGCGGCTGTGGGGACACACCCGGCGCGGCTTGACCATGGCCGTTTTTGTCTCGGCGCTGTTTTTTGGCCTGGTGCATTTCTTCAACATCATTAACCTGTTTGTGCCCGGCGCTGATGGCGCCCCGGTTACGGTGACCATGCTGCAGGTATTGACAACCATCATATCCGGCGTCTATCTGGCTGTTTTTGTGCTGTACGGCGGCGCGATCTGGCCGGTCGTGTTGATTCACGGTTTGGGCAATGCAATTGTTTCTGTGCTGGCGGTTGGGACGCCTGGCTTTCATGAAACAACCAGCGCCTGGGTAATCAGCACGCTGCTGCTGCTGCCGGTTTTGTTGTTGAGCCTTTACCTGCTGCGCCGGATGCCTTTACGGTCGGTTGATCCTGACTTGGGTGAGCGCCCGCGGCATGAAGCAGCCGCGCCTGAAATAATCGCGCATTAAATTGCATGCACCCCCAACGTTTCTATAACATTTGTCATAAAAGACCGCCTGAAAAGCGGTCTTTTTGTATGGATTAAATTCTGACTTCCAGTTGATGTGTTTTAGTCCGCCGCCGATTATGATGAAGACAAATGAACACAACAGGGGGCAAAGCCCTCTGGTGATTAAGCAATGGAGAATACCATGAAAGAGTATTTTGAAGTGAATACAGATTTTCGCACTCTGTTTGTTATAGGTATCATTTTCACAGGCGCCGGCGTCGCCATGGGTTTTTATCCCGTGATGATTTTTGGGCTTCTGTTTATGGTAATCGGCTTGCTCAATCGGGACGCCTGGCCGCAAAATGAAAAGTTTGACGAAAATTAGGCGGCGTATTTCTGAACGGACAGGTACGTCCCATGAAAAACGTAACCATGGCCCTGATTGTGGCCCAACCCGGTCATTTACGAAACAGTTTACAAACGCTGTTGACAACTCTGCCTGAAATCGAAATCATCGCCGAAATGCGGGATATGTCCACGCTGCTGCGCATGGGGCCTTCTTTACGACCAGACCTGGTGCTCATTGAAGCCAATGCCAATAACTGTCTCACTGCTGTTGTGCAGCAAATCAAACAGGAGTGGCTGAATACGCGCTGTGTTGTTTTGGTCGATTCTGGGAGTCAGATGGAAACGGCCGTTGCCGCCGGCGCCGATCTCATACTGTTCAAGGGCTGCCGCGCCGCTGAACTCATTAACCAAATAGAAGCATTATTAGTCGTCAACTAACGACGGAGGTAAAAACATCATGTTTCCATACATTGGCGAAGCGCACGTGCATGTCAATATCGAAAATCGACATCGTGAAGCCGAAGCGCACCGCAGGCACAGGCCACTGCGGGAAGCCCGACGGGGTCTTCAACACCGCATTTGCGGCGGCTGCGGCAGCTTGTTGATTCGCGCCGGGCAGCGCCTGTTGGCTGCCGCCGACTATCCTCATACCGAACCCGAAAGGCGCATGGCTTGAGAATTAGTAAACACTGAAATGACGGAGGACAGAGAACCGATTAACTCCATCCTTTGTCTATGGTCTTCCGTCATAGGAACTATAAGGAGTTATAAAAATGAACGAAAAAGATTGGCAACTACACATTTCAATTTTGGGCTGGTTATACATTTTAGGTAACGCTATTTACCTGCTTATTGGTGGTATGGGCCTGATTTTTCTGGCTGGTATTGGGATTGCGAGTCGGGATCCGCAGGCCTTAGAGGTACTGAGCTTCATCGGCAGTATTGGGGCTATCTTTTTTACTGTTCTGGCCGTACCAGGTTTGGTTGCCGGCCTCGGTCTGTTGAAGCGAAAATCGTGGGCGCGTATCCTGGCGTTAGTATTGGCTGTTCTGAGTTTGGTCAACTTTCCGATTGGAACGGCCGTAAGCATTTACGCCTTATGGGTACTCCTACAAACTGAAGTTTCTGACTATTTTGTGCCAATGAAGGCCGCTTGATCGCCCACGGTGACATTGATGCGGACGAAAAAGGTTTGCATCTTTATTGCTTTGATAGTTCTCGGACCTTTTGCTGTACTCTTTTTTAGTCTGGGACTGCACCGTAAACCACACTACATCCAGAACTTTGAAGTGGCAGAATATAGTAGAGAAACTCCCTTTATGGAACCAGTTTCGGTCGTTGATGGCCTCGCCGTCTACACCACGGGCAAGGGTGAGCCGGTGCTTCTATTTCCGTACCCCCACGGACACACAATAGAACCAATGGCTCAGGGACCAATTTCCAGAATCCTCGTCGGGATGGGGCACACCGTTGTTACTTTCGATGTCCCAGGTGCCTACCGGTCTACGCGGGAACCAGTCGGAGACATGGATGAGATGATCTCTAGCGCTGATGAGACACTTGACCGCCTGGGCATCCACGCTCCGGTGGATGTGGTCGGGCACAGCATGGGTGGGCTTGCTGCCCTTGCCTACGCCATCGAACGTCCCGAGCATACTCGACGGCTGGTACTTATCACCAGCTTATCTGGCTTTCCGGCCGCCGCTCGCTGGGGATTCCCAGGTAGCGTCTATCACATCACTGACCCCGATTTCTGGCGGATCATTTTTTGGGGCATCAAGCTCAATGCAGGGAGGGGAAACCTTGCTTTGCACAAGAAACTGCAGAATCTTATGGGGCGGGCATCATACCATGACAAGGCTTACTTTACACCTGTGAAGATTGAGACGGACGATTACGAAACGGCCGTTCCAATTCGCACACTCTGGTCGCAGAATATGTATGCCCGACTCTCCTATGCCGACAGGTTAAGCGAGGTACAAGCTCCGACTCTGATCCTCGCCGGGAGATACGATCCGGAAGCCCCTCTGCAATGTTCCGAGGAGCTTTTTCAAGGCATTACAGCTGCGAACCTCGTCATATTTGAACAGAGTGGGCATTCTCCTTTTATTGAAGAAGCTCTTTTCTTTTCGCAAACTGTAGACGCTTTCCTTGATGAAGAAAATCAAGGTCAGTAAAAATTACGGAGGACAAACATGAACAAAGATCAGTCAAATAATGAAAGTTTACGCCGTTTATACATGGCTTACTTCAATGACGGTATCTGGGACATAGTTTTAGGTCTGTGGATCGTCGTGGGTGGCATTATGATGTTGGCAGATATGGTGTATCTGACGGCAGTCTGGGTCATCCTGCTCGCGCCCATCGTATGGGCCGGCAAGCGTTGGATTACAATGCCGCGTCTCACTGGAGATGAACTGAATAAAGTACGGCCGCATCAAGTCAATAAACAACGCGGTGTGCTGCTGGTTGGCGGTTTGGTATTGTTAGTAGCCGGCACATTTGTCTTGAGTACCTTTTTCGTCGACACAGCCTGGGCCGTACCGATGCGTACCATCTGGCTGCTGATCGCCTTGGGCACACTCGTTGCCATCCTGATCTGGTTTGGCGTGCGCTTTAATGCGCCGCGTTGGTATGGTTATGCGGGCTTGCTGCTGGTGAGCGCACTTGTTTTTACTATGCTGGGTTGGGCCAACCTGCCCGGTATGATGATCGGTATAGGGTCCGTGATAGCCCTTGGCGGCAGCGTTGTGTTGATTCGTTTTCTAAACAGTCATCCGGTTCTGCCGGACAGTGACCGACCGGCCTGGTAGAGTGTAAAAATCTTTCCGGAAGTTTCTGGATACTACCACAGGTTGGTTAAATCAACTTCCGGGTAGGTGCAAAAACTTGTAGACAAATGAGGTGGAAAAATGAAATATCGAGTGCATCGTTTCGATATCAGTATGACCCGAGACCAAAGAAAGTTAGAAAATTTCCTGAACAGTCTGGAAGGTGAAATTGTGGCCATTATTCCCAATGTCACCCCCATCCCGGCCACTTTCGTCGATTTCTTGCTCATCGTGGAAAAACTGAACTGAAATGACACAGAGTGAATATCAAATCCATACAGAGAAAATGCGCACAAATCTGCAAAGCAGCCGAACGAGGCCCTGGTGTTACGCCTGGGTCTAATCACGGAACCTCCGAAGATTATTTTTGATGGGGAAAAGCCATGAAACGACATTTAACAGCAATAATGAGTGCAGTCGTGCTGCTGTTGGCAATTTCAATAAACAGTTTTGCCGAGGAAATCCCTCGCTTCGAGCCGTCAAACTGCCCAATAGAGGTTCCCACCGATCTACTGGTTGAATGCGGAAAGTTGATTGTGCCTGAAAATTATGATCGACCCGCTGACGGCTTGATCCGGCTGCCATTCATTATCATCCACAGCCCCAATTCCAACGCAGCGCCCGATCCCATTCTCTACACAGAAGGTGGACCAGGTTACACTTCGCTGAATTCTGTCTGGTGGTTAGCGTATTCAGATTTTATCCAGGATCGTGACATTGTCATCCTGGAACAGCGCGGCAATCGTTACGCGCAGCCCAGCCTGTCTTGTGACATCGCTATGTGGTTGGAGGAACAGCCAGGCAAGACGGCTTGTCTGGACAGCTTAACTGCGGCGGGGATTGACGTCACCAATTACACAACTGCCAACAGTGTGCAAGATATCAACAGTTTACGGCAGGCACTCGACTACGAAACGTGGAATCTGTTTGGCAGTTCCTACAGCACACGGCTCATGCTGCCCACGATGCAGCAGTATCCTGAGGGCATCCGTTCAGTTTGGTTAAACGGGGTCAGTTCTCCTACTGAAACACGTTTTGAGCATGATCCCGAGCATACTGCGCAGGCATTAAGCGTGATGTTTGCCGACTGCGCTGCTGACCCGGCTTGCGCTGCGGCTTATCCTGATTTGGCAAGCGCGTTTTTATAAGTTGGTCAAGCCAGCTCAATGCTGAACCTATCCCGGTGACAGTCAGCAGAGCACGCGATGGGTCTCCGGTTGAGCCCTACACAGAGGAAGTTAATGGTCATACGCTGATTGAATGGATGGTTGTAGACAGCTTTTATAAGCCGACAAATCCAAATTACGCCACCAGCTACATGCCTTTGCTCATCGACCAGATCGAAAAAGGGAACAGTGATTTATTGGTTCCCTGGGTGCAAAATTTCCCACCCAATATTTATATCGGCTCCGATTTCGCCTGGGGGTTGTATTTTGCCCTCAACTGTCAGGATGATGCCTTCGCGATCAGTGCCGCTGACATGGAAGCGCAGGCGGCTGCTTATCCTGAACTCGATGGGTATCTGCGGCACACTCGTGAACTGGAAATTTGTCAGGCGTGGGGAATGCCACCTGCCGAACCCATTTTGGCCGAAGCGCTCGACAGTGAGATTCCCACGCTCATTCTGTCCGGCTCGTACGATCCCATCACGCCGCCTGAGTGGGGACGGGCGGCAGCGGCGGATTTAAGCAACGGCCGTTTCTACGAATTTCCAGCCTGGGGCCATAACATCTTAGATGACAACCCTTGCGCGCACAAGATGGCGCGGGCCTTTTTCGCCGACCCGACCCAAGCGCCGGATACAAGCTGCATGGACGACCTGCCGCCGCCCACATTTGTCCTGCCGCAAGATGTGGTTATCAACCCCTATATATTCAAAATTTATTATGGCGAAACCTCCCAGATGCAAACTGAAGAATTAATTGGATTTGCGGCGCTGATCATATTGATGGCTGCTTTTTTGATTTTGCTAGTCGCGGGGGGTGTTTGGTTACTTTACAAGCGTTCCCACAATCATCCTTTGAATCGCCATGTTCTCTACACTGCTTTAATCACATTGGGTGTGGCCTTGGCCTACTGTGCTTTTGCCTTTGGGATGGATGCAGTATTGACGGCAGCAGCAGCCACCACGCCGCTCATGCTCCGTTTTGGCTGGCCGGCCAACTACCAGGCTTTGCTGCTTTTGCCGCAGGTAGGCGCATTTTTATCAATTGTTCTCTTGTTGATGACGGTGTGGCTGTGGCTGCGAGGGGATGGCTCCCTCCTGACACGCCTATTTTTCACGACCACGGTCATCGCAGCAGTGATTGTCACCATCGTTTTTGCCCAATGGCAACTGATTCTTTAAGGGCAGTTAGAGGTAACAAGGATTCATTTGTGCGTATCCTAGAAAAAGCTGGCCTGGACGATCCCGCTGAAGGGAATGAAATGCCGACTCTAAATAACAGGAGGTAATTAGCACACCTAACTACTCTGATTTTTGTTAGAGATTTGAATCTACGAAACGGCCGTTTCACATAGTCTCATTTCTACTTTTTTGGGGATGCGTTGGGGCGCTAATTTTTTTATCCTGTAGACAGAATGCATTTGCTGCATGTCGAAAGGCGTTGGCCTTGTAAACATTCAAAAGGGGATGTTATGTCTGCTAAAATGTTCGTATTTTGTGTCTTGCTGACCGTGATTCTGGTTTTAAGCGGCTGTGGCACAGGTGATATAGAGCAGCCAGTAGCTGAAGCACCAACAACGGCCGTTCCCACTCCAACGCCCACCATTAAACCAGAACCAACGGCAACGGCCGTTGCTACACCAAAACCTTTCACGCCTACTTTTACTGCGGGCGACTGTCCCTTTCCCGTTCCCCCGGAAGCTGCCGACGATGTTTCCTGCGGTTTTATAACCGTACCGCATGATCATCATCAGCCGAACGGCCCAACTTTTCGCCTCGCCGTCGTCGTTCTGAAAGATAAAAGTCCAAATCACCAGCCCGATCCCGTAATGCTGCTCTCCGGCGGTCCCGGCGAAAAAGTCGTGGCCTACGCCCAAAATGCGGCCATCTTGCTGGAAGCGCTGCATCCCAACCGCGATCTCGTTATTTTCGACCAGCGCGGCGTGGGCCTCTCAGAACCGGCGCTGGAGTGCCCCGAATGGGAGCAGATGCAGTTCGAAATCCTCGACGAGGCTGATCCCGCAGTCGCCTTGCAAACCACCTATGAAGCGCTGATGGCTTGCCGCGACAAATTAGTGGACGCAGGCATTGATCTTTCCGTCTTCAATACGCAACAAAATGCGGCTGACGTCGAAGCCATTCGCGCCGCGCTTGGCTATGACTATGTCAATCTTTATGGCGCTTCCTATGGCTCGCTGCTGGCCCAGGAGATGGCGCGTTCATATCCTGAACACATTCGCAGCATGGTCATCGGCTCGGTGTGGCCGCTGGAAATCAGTTTTTTTGTCGACGCCTCCACATCAACAACCGATGCCGTCATGCGGCTCATAGCAACGTGTGAAGCCGACGCTGATTGTAATGCAGCCTATCCCAACTTAAAAGCAGTTCTCTTCGAAGTCATCGACCGCCTGAATGCCGATCCCGTCCTGCTCAATATCACACATCCGCTGCATGGAGAACCGTATAAAGCCGTATTAACCGGTGATGGCGTATTTGGCAATCTGGTGGCGCTGCTTTACCAGACGGAGGTCATTCCCGCGCTGCCGCAGGCGATCTACGACATTTACAACGAGGATTACGCTTTGATGGAACAACTGCGCGCGCGCAATCTACTTTTCGTGGAGCTGATGAGCCGCGGCATGACTTTTTCCGTCGTTTGCGCCGAAGATTTCATCAACCGCACGCCGGCCGATTACCTGGCGGTACGTGAAACGCTGCCCCCACAGCTGATCGGACAAATTGATCCCGAAATCGCTGTAGAGTACGGCATTTTTGGCATCTGTGAAAACTGGCCGGTGGCAGAAGTTTCGCCGGCTTTTAAAGAACCGCTGGTGAGCGACATTCCCACGCTGATTTTGGAAGGGGAATTTGACCCCGTGACGCCCTCGAAATATGGCAAAATGGTGGCGGCCAACCTCAGCAACAGTTACTTCTACGAATTCCCCGGCATCGGCCACAATTTCACCGTCGCCAGCGATTGTGTCCGCCAGATGGCGGGCGCATTTGTCACTGATCCCTCGCATGAACCAGACGCAAGCTGCATCGTCGCAATGCCCGGCGTGGAATTTGACATCCCCGGCGCGGCGGCGGAAGTGGCGCTGGAACCTTTCAGCGATGAGGAACGCGGGTTTAGCGGGCTGATCCCTGTCGGCTGGCAAATCCTCGCTACGACCAACATGGCGCGCGGCAGTTCGGCGCTTGATCCCGCTTACTTTGTGTTGGAGGCCAAACCGGGAACGGCCGTTGCGCTGCAAAACGATCTCTTCAGCCAACTCGGCCTGGATCCGCCGCCCGAACCCGTCGTCCAACAGACATTGGGCGATTTCACCTGGGATTTATACAGCTTTGAATTACGCGGCAGCCCGGTCGATCTCGCCATCACAGAAGATGAAAACAAAGCCTATTTTGTTTTCCTGGTATCGCCGCCTGAGGAACATGAGGCGCTCTACGCCCAACTATTCCTACCGGCGGTTGAAGCGCTTGCGCCGCTGGAATAAGAATACTCAAATTGGAGGATAATAATCATGGCAACCTTACAAGAAATGATTGATGAAGCCAAACGGCATGAGTTCGTTTTTAAGAATCGAGATGGAAAAACGCTGTTCAAGCTGTCGCTGCTGTGGACAATTGTGGTTGCAATCGCCGCGCCCCAACTGCTGCCCGTTGTGCTCATACTGATGCTGCTGTCACTGCTAATCGTTGAGTATGACGGCCGTTCCCTGCTCGACCTGGGAACAAATGATAATGAGCATAAAGCATAAAGAAATATGGTTTATATGATTCTCATTGCGCTCAT
Organism: uncultured Chloroflexia bacterium; assembly: GCA_963701435.1. Classification (GTDB taxonomy): domain Bacteria; phylum Chloroflexota; class Anaerolineae; order Promineifilales; family Promineifilaceae; genus JAACFF01. The sequence goes on from CAVPAL010000023.1 coordinate 422,033, forward strand.
TATGGCTGCAGCGCTGCCTGTCGGCCTCGTATTAGCAGTCGTTCTTTTTAGAATGTCACACAAACCATACACGGCCGGCGCCGAGCAAGTGAGCAAACGATGACTAATTCATTATCTATCCATTCAACGTCATATGAACAACCAGCCAGGTCAAAGCGCCTGGTGTGGTTTCTATTGCTCTGGGGGCTGGGCACATTGGTGGCGGGCGCGGGTTACTTCGCTGCGCCCGCCGCCGTGCCGCGCCCATTTTACAAAACGACTTTGCCGGTTGCGCTGCTGGTCCTCACCTGGTTGCTTGGACGCAGAGAAGGGTTACGGCCGTATCAAAACATATTCCGCGCCTTGTTCGCCGTATCGTTGGGTATCTGGCTGGCCTGGTTACTGGCGCAGATGTGGGATTTTTCGGGTGCTGGCGCGTGGGAAACGGCCGTACTCAAACTCATCGAAGTTTTCCCCATCGTCGCCGCCATTTTGGTCGTCAACCGGCTGGCAGGCCACAACCTGGCCTGGCTCTATGTACGCAAGGGGCAAATCTGGCGCAGCCTGGGACTGGGTTTGCTCGTGGGCGCCCTGTTGGCCCTGCTCTTTTTCACCACCGGCGGATTCCAGCTTGTCGCTGCCGGCGGCATGGCGTATCTCGCCGCCTGGCTGCCGGCGATCATCGTTTTTTCAGTCGCCAATGCGTTTATGGAAGAACTCTGGTTCCGCGGTCTCTGGCTGCGCGAGTTTGGCGTTTTTCTCGGAGGTAGAGCCGCGTTGTGGCTGACGACGCTGATTTTTGTAACGCTGCACGTTGTTGTCAATATGCCGCAGATGGCCGCGCCGCTGCTGCTGCAATTGACCGTCGCCTGGTTTTTTCTGGCTTTTTCTTGCGGATTTATCACGCAAAAAACAGGCAGCTTGTGGGGCGCCGTGCTGGCGCATACCATCGTTGATATCCTCTTTTTGTTAGCTGTTTTTGCCGCCTAAGCACAAAATATTCTTTATGCGGACATATGAAGATATACCTTGCATCCCGCCTGTCTGACCCTCTTCAGTGACCATCAGTGTAAGATTCAACGATCAATGGCCGAATTTCTTCAGCGCTATTTGGCATATTATGTTGCTACCCCGCCATCGATTCTGGCCCTTGCGAACAGTTCAGCAAAGCTGACTCCTAAAAGGAGAATGACAAGGCCCCACAAAAGAATATAACCGCGTAGAGGGATTGCCAGTTCGCCAAATGTGAGCCATCCGGCAAGAACAAGTCCACCACAGAGGTTGATGGCAATGGCGCCATTCAACCCCAGCCCAGAGCTATGCCTACCCTGACTTCCTCTCTCTGTTAACAATGCGATGCCTATTCCGATAAGCACACCGCCAAGAATATTGGGATAAAAGCCTGGCGCATCAGGCATCCCTAGCACCTCGACTAATGGCGCCGGAAAGGTAACCAGAAGTACCCCTAACGCCAAATTAATGATCGCATCGATGGTTAAAAGCATAGATTCTTTCATAGTATTGGTTTTCAAGTGATTTTTTGACCAGGAAATACGTTATGTGACGATTTCCCAGAGTTCTGTCATCACCTATAGGAAAAAGGACATTATGACTGAGCGTCTCAAACTTTCTTTCTTATGCCACGCTTTTTTACATAAGTGTTGAGTCCAATGTGGTTGCTGTACCCTAACAGCTTGGCAATTTTCCGCACCGACAATCCTAAGGCTAGAAGCTCCTCAATTCGTTCTCTGTCCTTATCAAACTTGCTCGCCTGGATTGTGCCCTTCGGCTTGCCCAGCTTGACGCCTTGCGCCTTTTTAGCTGCCAGCGCCTCCTTCGTGCGCAAGCTGACTAAGTCGCGCTCCAATTCAGCAAACAACGAAAAGAGCGTCACGATAATCTTCGAACTCATATCGTGCTTGAAAATGTCCAGGTTTTGTTTTATGATGATGACGCGCACATTGCGTTCGACTAAGCCATTGACCAGGGCGATCACCTCCGAAGTACTTCTTCCCAACCGGCTCAGCTCTGTCACAATCAACGTATCCGAATCATTTAGTTTCTCAAGTAGCTCATCAATCCGTCTTTGTTTACTGGTCTTGCGCGAGGAAACCGCAATCTCAATAAACTCATCGACTGTTAGATTATTCTGCCGGGCATATTCAAGAATCTCTAGCTTCTGATTATTCAAATCTTGTTTATCGGTGGAAGTGCGGAGATAGGCAACGATTTTTTTCATAATTTTGTCTGTGTTCGCATATAATGTCAATTACGAGCGATTATTACATGTAAGCTTGAACTTTAAATGGCGTACTTTCTTCAACGATAAATGGCGCATAAGTATACACTCCGGCCTAGAACCTGGATGTTTTCATCCAGATATCCTTCCACCTCAGAGCACATACAAATTTGTATCTCGTTATTATTTGGATTGCATTACTGCTGCTGTGCCAACCAAGCACTTAACCTGCTTAGCGGGATCCCATATCGTTCGGAAACGAACTCTCGGCCGACGCCATGATGTAACAGGAATAGGATTTCATCCTGGTAGGCATTTAAGGTTTTCTGCGAAAATTGGGTCATGACCTGATGATTTGGAACCGGGAATTTTTGAGCGATTCGCGAAAATCTATCAAAGCCGTAATTGCGTTTTCCCAATGTGGAAATTGTTCATCCCGTTCAATGTGACCATTTGCTGTTCAGGTCATAGAAGAAAATCTGTCTGTCGGCGAGGAAGGCCATAATTTCACAACACTCGTCAATCGAGTTGCCGAGGTAGATGAGGCGACTGACCAAAACATAGTCCCCTTTGCTGAGTTTCTCAAGCGCTTTACCCAAAGAGCGCTCACGCCACGGCGCCTGCATACCGATGCGTTTCCTCAACCCATTGCAGAGGTGGCAGCCTTTTCTCACGCACAAAATGTTCAACAGCAGCACGGCTTTCGGCTGCATCGGCTTTTCCTTTGAAAAGCAGTGGGCGCCAATAGGCAAGAGAGGTTGGCATGGTCAGGTGGCTCCAATGATGAGGCTTTCTCGCGCTGTTTCAACCGCTTCTTTGGTGACAATGTCTAAGTGGTTGATGTCCATGATTCGCTCGACCTGACTCAACAAACGCTGCATCAGGCGAAAGTTACCCCCTGTAATACGCATGACCGTCACCAGAACATCGTCGGATAGCAAGCACCGTTATCAGGGTGCATCTGATGCCATAATTGTGGCAGCACCTGCTGCATCTCCCGTGTGCCAATGGCCGAAAATGATGCACAAAGCCGACCCGCGAATACAGTTGCGGGTAGCGGGATAGCCGTTTTTCAATGCCGGGCATGCCGATGAGTACAACACCGATCTGCGAGCGGTCATAAATGTCCCGAACTTGCTCCAGCGGCTTGGCGCCGAAACGGTCGGCCTCATCGATGATGATCAGTTCAACCAGGTCTTTCGGAGAACGTTGCCACTGCCAGTTGAATGGATGTGGGTTGCGGGTCGCCACAGCACGTAATTCAATTGGCTGCGTTGATGCGCGGATGTCTCTTTCAATTTGTCCTGGTGATGCTGTAACAGCCAACGGTGTAGAACAAGGCATGTTTCGCAGAACGCTTCCGAGTCGGTCGGCATAGCGCTGCGTTTGAGGTCGGCCAGTGATTGCAGCCGTCTCCACTCGCTATACGTTTCAGCCGAAACTGTTTTCCCAACGCCAGGCGCACCATAACACAAACCAATGTAGCGATAGTGGCGACATGCATCACAGAACTCAGCAAAGCGACGATGTTCTTGCGTCTCAATGAAGGTGGATTACTCATTGCGGTAGCGCTTAATTTCGGTTTCTCTGGAACACGGTTCTTCTTCCTCTGGAGCAACTTGGTTTGCGACATATTGCTTGAGCAATTGGGCATGGGCATCAAGCGTCTTGCGCAGCTCTCGCTTCCGTGCACGTCGTGTACGCATAATCTCCTTCAGTGATACTTCTTGTCCTGTTAGTTCCTGACAGAACGCACGACAGACAAACTTACCGCCATGAAACACGCGAATCTCGGCCATATCCCGTGGGTCATAGCGAATGACGACATCTTCACCGATATAGGCGGCCAAATTGGTGTCGATGTAGCGCATTTTGTGGAAGTGAATCCCATCCCGTCGCACACGCCGTGTTTTGGCGGCTGTTAGCAGCAGCAGATCCAACTGCTCCAACGATTCGGGCATATTGGGCAAGAAACCACTCGCTTCCCAACGCGATTTGGGGTCTGTGCCCAACTCTTTCTGTGGGCGTGGCAAATACGTATCGAGCAGGAAATCGTGCAAACGTGCTTTGAATTCGGTGAGTGTCAGCGTCGGCTTGGTCGTTGGTTTCCCATCATCATTGGCGATGTAGCCCGGTAACTCGTGCAAGAATAACTGGTTTACCGTTTGAAAGAAGCGTTCGACACGCCCGCGCCCACGTGGCATGCCAACCGTTGAAAAGACAAGCTGCATTTTCAGGTCGGCAGATACTTGCTCAAGATGGTTGGAGGTGAAATCGCTACCATGGTCGGTGTAGAAGATTTGGGGAATGCCACAGATGCTCCAGCGCGGATCGCTTTTGCGCCAGATCGCTTGCCGCAGCGTCAGACAAGTGTTGAGCGTATTGGGATGTTCAAACGAGACATCGTATCCGGCAATGCAGCGACTGTAATCATCCTCAATGACAGTCAGCCACGGTCGAGCTGTCTGCCCATCTTCAGTCACCAGCCAGATATCCAGGCAAGTGTGATCTGCTTGCCAAATCTCATTGGGGCGCTGGCTTCTCGGCGGTAGAGGAGATCATAGCTTTGTTGGTAGGCTTTGGTTCCCTCATGGGCCAGCTTAACCAAAGCCGGGTCCAGGGAAAGGACAATGTCATAGACAGTACCATAACTGGGCACCGGCCATCCTTGTTGCTGCGCGAATTCCTCGACCTGACGATGAATGGCAGCTGCGGATGGCTTTGTTTTTTGTAAAGCCAAGGCCTCAATGATCTGTTGCAATTCCGGCTCCACTTGGCGCTGGTTCTTGTCCCGCCGGCGCTGTCGGGCCAGGCCGACCAGACCGCTTCGTCGATAGCGGTGAACCCAGCGTTGCGCCGTGCGGTAGGCAATATCGTGTGCTTGAGCAGCCGCTTTCAGGGTCGATTGTCCTTCCAAAAAGGGTTGTATGATTTTGTAGCGCTGCTAGAGCTTCAGTCACGCTCCTGCTCGCTCAACTCGGTCAAAAGCATTTTATTCATTGCACAGAGTCCTCCCCGTTCGTCAGAAGGTGCTTGATTCTTCCAAAATAATAATAGATAATACAGTTAAATAATACAGTCAAATAACTACATTATCTGTAATAAAGACGAGAAAAATGAGATGAAAATGACGCAAAAAGCGCCGATTATCTATACAATTGAGTTTCGGATAATACTTTTGGGGAATTGCCTATGAGTGATGATGAGATTGCCACTGCCAGAAGAAAAGAAACGGTTCGACCAATTTCTGCAGGAACTGCAAGAAAGAGGGCGTAGCCCGCGAACGTTACGCGCCTACCAATTTGATTGGTCCCAGTTTGCCGGCTGGTACGCGGAGGTCAATCAGGAGCCGTTTACTCTGGAACGCCTGACCGCCATGGACGTACAGGATTACATTACCTGGGGCCGACAACAAGGCTTGAAAGCGACAACCCTCAATCGGCGGCTGGCATGGCTCAAGCAATACGCCGCTTGGGGCGAGCAGCAGGGAGTCGTTCACCGCCGACATGCGCCGGCGCATCAAGGCCATCCCCATTCAAAGGAAGCAACAGCTAGCACCACGATCCCTTGCTCCGAGTGAGGCGCGCAAGTTATTGAAAGAAGTTAAGGTGCGTGGCAATCCGCGAGATGAAGCCATCATCTCTACACTATTATATACCGGTTTGCGAGTAGGGGAATTGGTATCGCTGAAGATGGATGACGTGACCCTGTCGGAGCGCAAAGGTGTCATCCATATTCGGGCTGAGGTAGCTAAGGGTGGAAAGGAACGGGAGGTGCCGGTGCCCAAAAAAGCGCGTGAAACGCTAGAAGCTGTACATGGAAAAACGTCCATCAAAGAGCAACGAACCACTGTTTATTGGTCGGCAAGGGGCATTATCTGCAGAAGGGGTGGCCGCCGTTGTGGCCAAATACGCAGCTTGGTCGCGATTGGAGGGGGTTACACCTCACATCCTGCGGCACACCTTTGCCTATATCTACCTGGAAAACAATAACAATGATCTGGTAGCCCTGGCTGATATTTTGGGTCATACCGATCTTAACACCACCCGCATCTATACCAAGCGACGATTAAGCGATCTGCAGGAAGGGGCCGAGCGGGTTCAGTTCTTCTAAAACCTTGAGGCTCTATTGTAGGGTATAACATAGGACACTTATCGCCGAAGATTTGTGGCCAAAAAACGTCGAATCTTACACCAAGCTTTAATCGATTTCGGGTCCCGTAGAAATCGGATCCCGATCCAGTTTGCCACAAGGAATCTTCGATGAGGTCGAAAAACACACGTATCTTGCTTCTTCTGGTTGTGGCCATGCCGCTTATCGTATCGGCGCTAACTGGGTTAAACAATCTGTTTGGGTTCTTTTCAGCCATTTCACTTTCTACGGCAGTACTGAGTGGCGTACTCGCGGTTGCAGTGGCCGTATCCTTCCCTTTGCTCCTTAGAAGTAGCTGGCCCAAAGGCAAGCGGCCGCCTAAAAAATCTTTCCTGGTCGCAGCATCCATTCTCTTGGGTATCGCTATATTTAGCTTTGGGGTAGGTCCCTTTTTGTTCAAGTGGCAAGCTGCATCGCGCGCCAAAAATTCAGGTGTGGAGCTTCTAGACCTTCATCGGCATGGACCCGCGCAGGCTCGTTTAGAGCGTGCCGCTCGCTACTTTGAAGATATTGGACTTTACAGCCAATCCACCGAAGCCAAACTGCACTTGATTCAAGCGTATGTTGGTATTGGTGAAATCTCAGGCGCCGAGGAACGGATAAATCAACTCGAAAAGTCAGGCGCGCTGGATGATCATACGATTGGTAGGCTTCACGGCATACGGGGCAACTTAGCATATCAGCGCGGAGAATTCGAGCAAGCAGAACGCGAATATCAGCTTGCGCGTCAATCTATTATTCCTGCGACTTCTGCTTTTGCTTCTGTTTTACAGAACCAGGCAGTGCTCTGGCAAGGCAAGGGAGAACCATATAGAGAACGAATTGCAGAAAATCACGCAAAAGCCAGGGAAATTTACCAGGAACTGGATGATGAAATTGGGTTGGCTAATGTCTCGATTAATGAGGGCACGCTCTATGAAAATGATCCTGAAACAGCCAGATCGTTTTATGAGCAGGCACGGGTAATCGCTGTAGATATACAGGATCCTCTCTTGTTGGGAACAATCGAATTGAATATTGGCTTTACTTATCGCCAAGAGGGTTCACTTGACCAAGCAGAGGCGTCTTACAAAAGGGCTAGAATAAGATTTGAGGAGGCTGCTGACTTAGTCGGCCAGGCTCAAGTAGAGTTGAATTTTGCGGTTTTGGAGCAAGTTCGTGGAAATATCGAGTTAGCAAGACAGCATTTAAATGCTTCAGAAGCCTATCTGCGAAACGTTGATCGAGAAATTGAGCAGATTCCACCAAGGAGGCAGGCGCAGATGCTTACTTTCCAGGCCGATATATATGATTCCTTCGGAGAATCAGAGGAAGCAGAGATTCGCTATGAAGAGGCGATTTCCATTTATGCAATACATCCTGATCCATTGCAAGAAGCAAGCACTTTGGTAAATTACGCGGGGCTGCTTGCGAGACTAAATCGGGGAGAGGAAGCGAGGAAGTTGTTAGAACGTGCGCGTGAGATAGCGGAGGGATTTGCCAATGAGGGACCTCATCAGCTACTGAGTAGTCTCTACAACAATCTGGGCAGAATTTACCAGAATATTGGCGATAACGAGGTTGCCCTTGACTACTATGAGCGATCCAGGGACGTTGCTCAGGCGCTGGGGGAACGGCTTCTGTATGCTCAAGCGGTGGAAAACATAGGCGTGATATACAGTTTCATAGAGGACTTTGAGGAAGCAATTGAGAATTTCGAGGAAGCTTTGGCGATCTATCGCGAGTTTGATAACCAAGATAGAACGGTGCAAACGCTGTTCAATCTTTACACTATCTATTCAGCTTTTGGCGATCCGTCCACATCAGAAACTGTTTCAGAGCTGCTTACGCTTCTGCAAGAAAACAACATTGACCAGGAAGTAGAATCGGGAATCTTGTTTGGTATCCTGATTCAGGATATTCAGGAAACTTCGGAGCTTATCTCATACCGGGAACGCCTTCATCAGCTTAGGCGCTTCTATGCGGAACTCAATGAACCCATTGGGCTGGGGCGCAGCCATCAAAAGCTCGCGAACGTGGAGCAGAGTTTGGGAAACTTCGACGAGATGGTCAGGCATGCCAGGGAGTCGGAGAAGTATGTAGATGCGATTCCGCTACCATCACGTATTATTGTTCACACTGATTTGGGGTTTTTCCTCCTACCAGACAGTCCTGAAGACGCATTAGGTCATTTCCATAAGGCTTTCGACCTGGCGGAGAATTACGATGTTTCCCAACAGAGCAGTTTAGCTCTCGTAATAAATCTGTTCACAACCGATTTTGCACAAGAAATTGATTGCGACAGTCATCTGAATAAGGCTCAAACTGTCGTAAGTGCCACTGGTGACGCTGAGATACGCACCTATTTTCAAGGAATAATTGACGTACTGAGTCCTATCTGCGAGTGACTGCTCAATTTGGGCGATTAGGAAAAGTAATTCTGGCTGTGTTACAAATTTCATTTGACGGATAATCTGCTTCACCACATCTCTAAAACAGGAAGTAGCTTTGTGGAAAATTTATTCACGCGCCTTTCTTATATGCGTAAGGGATGATGGGGTTGCCTGACGTTGGTATTTTTTGCAACAGAGCCCGATCATGATATTCGGCACTATCGGATCCTGAACCGCAAGTGCTATAATAGGTTGTAAGCTATTAGGTTACTTGGAATGGAGCGGGTTTCTCCGCGCTCTATCGCTGTCAGACTCCTGCTCCTGTTGGTGTGGTTGAGCCATATATCTTCGTTACCTGAAGAATGAGTCAGTTTTTCAACTGGGAGCAAATACCATGAATGAGATTAATGAGATCATTGAGAAGGAACCCCTGCCAGCGGTCGAAAGCGCGTACTGGCAAGAGCAACCGTCGTTGGGCGAGCTGTATCTGGCTGGCCCGGTCCTGACCTATTTGCAGCCCCTCGTTTTATCACCATGCGGCGAAACGCTCCGCCTCCGCCGCGCTCGTCTTCTTCGTCCTGTTTTCTCTGGTAGTAGCGGTGCTGCAGACCGCCCGGGTAACAGCCGATTTTGGGGATGCGCGCCAGGCGATTGATGACGCGTTTGCCAGCGGCGAGATTCCGGAGGTGATCGTCGAAGATGGCGTCGCTACCGTCTATGCACCGCAACCCTTTGTCGCCGTTGACGACGGGCGGTCGCTGGTCGTACTGGACACAACGGGCGTCTATACAGGCCGTGAACTGCTTGACGGCGGCTATGAGACAGGCCTGATTCTGACCCGGGATGCCATCTACAGTTTTGACGACGAGGGGCGATTCACGCAAACAAGCCTGCGTGAACTAAACCTGTTATTTCCTTTCCCGATCCATTTCAATGCCGCCCTGCTAAAAAACTTCATCGATCTGGCGCAAGTATTTGTCTTCGCCGGGCTGTTCATCTGGCATGCCGTTCTGGGCCCGCTCTACATCATCCTGTTGGGGTTAGGAGTCTGGGCGGCAGCCAGCATGACGAAGAAGAACGTCAGTTACAGCGCTGTGCTGATCACCGGGTTCTACGCGGCGATTCCGGCCATGTATGCTGAATACCTGATGGGGCGGATCAATGCCGATGTTTTCCTGCTCTTCACGTTACTGTTGCTGATCATTTGGACGGTCGGCCTGGTGGCAACCGTGGGAACACGGCGCGCGGGTGACTGGCTACGCGGGGAGCGCACGCTGCGGGCCTGGCGGGTGGTGATCGGCATACCGATGCTGGTTATTTTTGCCCTGGATGTCATCTATGACTGGGACCGCGGCCCCTTGATTGTCTGGGTGATTGCCGCGGTAACGGTTGTCGCGCTTGTCGTCGTTGGCTATCTCACGGGCATACGGCGCGAAAAGCAGGCAGCGTCGGGAAAGGTGTTACCCCAGAGCTAGCTGGCGAGCCGTCTACTGGAATCGAATAAACACAACCACTGTGCTCTGGTAATGGAATGGGGATTGTTTGCCCTGCGTCGTTGCCTGGTAAACGCGCCCTTACCTACACGCAGCAGCCGGATCAATTACTGGTTCGGCCGTATCCTCATAGAACCCTTTGGCCGGCATTTATACGGCCGTATGGCCAACAATCTGCGCCAACAATTGGACATGCAACCGCAAACCGGCCGGGAAAACATTGCGCTGCGGCGCAATATGCCCATTTTGTACGCCTTCAGCTCCCATGTCGTCCCCCCCGGCAGCCGACTATCCGCCCAACGTTCACACAACCGGCTACTGGTTTCTTGACGAACAGGTGGATTGGCAGCCGCCGGACGCCCTGCGCCACTTCTTGTCGGACGGTCCGCCGCCGGTTTATATCGGCTTCGGCAGCATGACAGGACGCGATCCGGCAGGCCTAACCCAGCTAATCATTCAAGCTGTAAAAAAAGAGTGGCCAGCGTGCTATCCTGCTTTCCGGCTGGGCGGGAATGGGACAAATCGACCTGCCGCAGTCGATCCTTTGCGTGCCTTTTGCACCGCACGAGTGGTTGTTTCCCCGCGCCGCAGCCGCGGTTCATCACGGGGGTGCGGGCACAACGGCCGCCGGTCTGCGCGCGGGCAAACCAACGGTGATTGTGCCCCACATTGCCGACCAGCCATTTTGGGGCCAGCGCGTGTATGACCTGGGCGTTGGCCCCAGGCCTATCCCACGGCATAAGCTGACGGCAGACAAATTGGCCTGGGCAATCACCGAAGCCGTTACAAATGCGGAGATGGCGTCAAAGGCTGCGAGGTTGGGGGCACGTATCCGCGCCGAACAAGGACTTGAGAACGCTGTCGCTATAATCCGGCAAATTTAGTCGCTGGCAGTTTTTAACGTAGCGATTGGTAAACTGCCAGCTAGTGCGTAAGCGCCCCCTGATTATGATTTTATTTGTGGACGCTTACATAACTTTTATTGCGGATCATGTGCGGCGCCAAACCCGGTGGGAAGCGATGAGCATTAGCTCGCATTGGTAAACAAACCTTTTTCACAATGATTTACGAACCGGTCCCTTGCTTGACAAAATAGTTCAAACTTTTACGGCGTAAAGCCGTCGCTCAACGTTTTTAAGAAAGCAACAATTGCTGCCTCCTCTTCGGCTGTTAAACCCAAATCACCGAGTTCATCGGTGTTGACATTATCTGCCACTTCCGGCGCCGGCCAGCAGTCCGCGGCCAGGGCCTCTGCCTCTGTATAAAGTCCGGGGCACTGCGGTTTCACATCACGCGTGTTGTAGAAGTGCACAATGCCTTCCAGGGTCTTGAAGTAACCGTTGTGGCCATAGGCCTTGACATCCTCTGCATCCGGCCGCAGATCGACATTGCGCAAAGTCGGTACTTTATGCTTACCCCATTCCGCTTCGTATACTTCCTTATCATATCCGGCACTCTCGAGGAATCCGCCCAGACCTGGGTCAACAAAATCGGGAGCGGTGCCAGCTGGATTCTCCGGGTTTTGCGGGATGCCCAGATTGTCAAAGGTGTAGTCGGTGAAGAGCGCTTCTTTACCGTTGCTGATGTGGCAGCGGTGGCACATACCCTTGCCACGGAACAAGGCGTAGCCGCGCTGTTCTTGCTTATTTAGCTTGACTTTGCCATCAAATGTCTGGTCATACTTGGAGGTGAAAGTGTTGACCTCCGGTGAAGCCTCGTAGGTAGCAATAGATAGGCCAATCTGGCCATAAGCCATATCTGATTTTGCCCTGTCCGCCTCTGACAATGCGACTGTGGCTCCTTCTGTAGCGCAGACCGTTTCCACATCGGCCGGCCATTCAATCGCGCACGCATCAGCACCCCAAACGGCTTCAAATAAGACTGGATAGTCGGCGGGTACGGCCGGGCTGCATACGCGGTAGACGACGCAGGCCGAGTCCGGCAGCGCCTGTTCGTTAGGATTCAGGAAAGGTCCCAGCGCCTGGTCGGCCGCCGGATTGCCCAATACAAAGCCTGTGGCACGGCCGTCCCAGAAATTTCCACCGGTTCCAGGTTCCTTTATCATTAAAGAAAACTGGGCTTTGCGTTGCATAAGCAGAGCTAGGCGGCTTACGATCACCGAACCTGCCGAGAATTGAGCCTTCATAGACCGCACCGCCAACGTTGATGTCTGAATCCGGTCCCGTCCAACCCCATTCCGGCGCGTGACACACGGCGCAGGACTGGTTCTTGTTGATGGAAAGATTTACGTCAAAGAATATGGACTTACCCAATTGCTCTTCCGCTGTTAGCGTGACGCCGTCTTGTGCGCCGGCGACAACGACCAGGCTAATGAGCAATAGGATGCCTACAAGTGACGCATATAGCATAATTCGTTTGTTTTTCATGTGTATTTCCCCCTTAAATTGACAATGAGTAAAACGTGCTCCAAATGTAAATGCATTACCACAGGAGACACATTGGTTTCTGGGCAAGCATCGGGACCGGTTCGTGAGCTAATGTGAACATGACGCCTCTATTGAATCATATGCACCTCGCTTTTCAGACTATGTAATCGGGTAGGCCGGCAGTGTTGGATGTAACGAAGGGGATTGGCTGCTGCCGAATTTATCTAGCAGAATAGCACAGATCTTGAACCATTGTCATGTGACAAATGTCATGGGGCGTAGTAAATACTCGTAAAGGGAAAAAGTGGACAACAAGAGCCTCATGTGATTTTAGGGCTGTTTGGCTTAGTGCCCAGTGCATGAAGTGGCTCATGCCTATAATTCTTTACCTATTGCTTAACGGGTTTTTACTGCTCCCATGTCATGAGTCGGTGGAATAATGTGTTGGCATTTAGATAAACGCGAAATCCTCACCCGCCAGCTTCCAGGTTAATATTGTCAAATGTGGGGTTATCTATGTAAAGCGAACTTCACGACTTGCCGGTGGACAGGGATATTTTCCAGAAAAGAACGTCTTAACGCCTCATCGTCTATCCTGGCGGCCCACTTCTGGAGCAGGTTGTATGCGCTCTGCAAAACGCCGTGCGCACGGGGGTCATCAACAGCCATTAGAAAGTGATAACAAGTCAAATAAACCCGAAACGGCTCGCTTATTCCGGCTAGGTCATGGCCTGCCAAAAAATCCAGGATCGCCTCAACATGCGATTCGGCCCTCTTTAACTAGCCTTGGGCAAAAAAAAGTTTGCGCCAATCCTGCCTGTGAACCGACCGCGCGGCGCTGTTCACCCAATTCACGCCGTAAATCAAGCGACTGTTGATAAGCTGCGCCGGCCTCGGCATCAGCAGTGAAAACGCCACTTCGGTCAAAAAATGGTGAATAATGATTTAGTTTTGTTGCATCCCCCAAACATAGGTGGTCTCGTTACAAACCGGCCATCTGTTCGATTTGTGAGCGGTCGCTGATCAAGTTCCTCAAACGGCCGTCTTCCATCTCGATTACGCGATCGCAGTAACGCACCATGCGCAAATCGTGCGTCACCATAATGCCCGCCCGGTTCTGTTCATGTACCAGAGCGGAGAAGGTCTCGACAACCTGGTAGGCCAATGTCGTGTCCAGACTGGCTGTCGGTTCGTCAGCCAACACCAACTGTGGTTCGTGAATCAAGGAGCGCGCAATGGCCACGCGCTGTCGTTGGCCGCCTGACAACTGCGACGGCAAGCTGTGTAAACGATCTTCCAGACCCAACCTTTCGAGCAAATCTATCGCGCGCTGCTGCTCTTCTTTGTCGTAGCAACTGTTCATGCGCAGCATAAGCTCAACGTTTTCCAATGCCGTCAAGTAATTGACCAGGTTGTTAGCCTGAAAGGTAAAGCCAATTTTCTCGCGGCGTACGCGCGTGCGCTGCGATTCACGCATTTGGCCCAATTCTTCGCCGCCAAGGCAAATCTCACCGCTTGTTGGTGTAAGCAGCCCGGCAATCATAGCCAGCATGCTTGTTTTGCCGGAGCCGCTGGGGCCGACAAGGGCAACGAACTCGCCAGCATACAGGTCGATCGATACCCGATCAACGGCCGTGATTTGCTGGTCGTCAAGTTCATAGATCTTGGTCACTTCCTGTGTGGATAAGACTGTTTCCATAATTCTTTAACCCATCCTATCCAGCTAAACCCAATGCCGCCAGCGGCTCCACCCGGGTCAGATAACGGATGGAAACAAGACCACCTATAGGACCGATAATCAATAGGGTCAGCAGGGCGATGGCAACCTCTTGGCCATTGAAAATAATAGGAATGCCGTCCGGCATAGCCGCGGCAAGACCAAATGTCGCCAAAGCACCGATGGTTACGCCAATCACGTTCGTGAGCACGATCTGGATCGTGGCCGAAATTGAAACCAGGGCATTGGAGGCGCCCAGGGCCTTTAACATGCCAACCTGCCCCACTTTTTGCAAGGTTTGAATCTGGAAAAAGCCGCCGACAACCAGAACGCCGATTAACAAGGTGAAGCCACGCTGCGTGTTCAGAGTGCTCTGCTGTTCAGAATAGCCAGGCGCGTTTTCATAGGCTGTGACGCGGTCTGTCACTTCAACGCCATTGATTTCCACCTCCAGACGCTGAGCGACCTGTTCAGCCCGCCATGGCGTATCGACAGCCACATTGACGACATTGAAAGTTAGTTCGCCGCTGTTGCTGCCGGCGAATCCCTTTGGGCGGATGCGATCCCAGGTGTATAAGGGCACAATAACAGAGGGCTGGATAAAGTACTGTTGGCCGTCGCTTACCCCTACAATCTCAAGCGGATATGATTCATCTACTGTCCCTTGAGTTGACTCGACGATTAACGTATCACCGACCCCAAGGCCAGTGCGCACAGCCACGTTGCGCCCGATTACTGCTTCATTGGCCCGAATACTGCTCAACTGCTCTCCTTCCACAATACGCACTTCGCCAGGGTGACCTGGTTCAACGCCTATCAAGGAAACAGACTCCGGCTGCAGAGCGCCTTCGTAATTGATCAAGGTGGCGCTTGTGCCGATAGCCCCTGCATCTTTGACACCCGCTGTCCGGCGTATGTTGTTCATGTAAGATTGGCCAAGTTGGCTTGCGCCAACGGTCAAATCAGCCTGATCCTGGTAAAGTACCAATTCGCCGCCAAGCTTACTTAAATACTCTTTGTTTCCCGCGCCCAGCCCTTCGGCTAAACCAGCCAGGAAGATAACCAGAAGCGTTATCAGGGCGATGACTAGACTCACCAGAAAGAAACGACCGCGATTTCGCCACATCTCTTTCCAGGCTAAAAATGATCCAACTCTTACACTCATCAAAACCTCGAGGACAATTAATACTAATTTTCAACTATCTTCTAGCCAATCTTACTGGTGGAAGAAGCATCCAAAGATGTTTATTATCCAGTAATGAGTGGCCCGGAGCAACGTTTTCCAACCTAACCATGCGCGTAGAATTGAAAGTTTGACTCTTTACGGCGTGGAGGTAATAAGCGTCAATTCCGTAGATCTCCGCTGATTGATCTTATCCACCAGAGAAAGAATTTATTCATTGGAGGGAATGTCAGGCGGATTGTCACGAATATCTAAAATCGCTTCTTCAACCTCTGTCGTCACTTTCTTGCTCAAGGTATATCGCGCACGGGACTGGCTGAAGAAGATTGACACATCATCCGGGTTAGCTTGGGTAAATCGTCCCAACCATTTTTCAACCCAACTCACGGAAAAACCAACGGCCTCAGCCAGTTTTGAATGTTTCCGTTGGGGATTTTCTCGCCACAATTCGTACAGCTTGACGCGACCGACAGGCCAATCGACTTCGGACATAGGTTACCTCCTTTTTGACTTCGCCACCAAAGTCATTTTTGGAGATAGCATACACCCCTTACGATGTGCGGCGAACCCTCCTGCTGATGATGTGTCTAAGTCATACAACAAGCCCCGCTCGCTCATCATCTCTTCTAATTCGCGATAACTCAGTGAGTAACGAAAATACCATCGAACTGTGAGAAGAATAATCTCTGATTGGTAATGTCGCCATTTGAACGGATTTTCCATGTTGCAGACTTTCTTGTATGATTAAGGGATGATGGAGGTTACCCGACGTTGGTATTTTTTGCAACAGAGCCTAATAAAATAACTATCAGGTCAACCACCAAAGGAGAATGCAAATATGTCTGACTGGAACAAACAAATAATTGAAGAATTTCGTGCGAATGACGGTAAAGTCGGAGGGCCCTTTGCCAACAACACCCTCCTTCTTCTGCACACGACAGGTGCGAAAAGCGGCAAAGAACGGATTAACCCACTAGTAACTTTTGAAGATGGTGACCGGCTCGTCGTAGTCGCTTCCAAAGGGGGCGCACCCTCTAACCCGGATTGGTATTACAATGTCGTTGCCAATCCAGTGGTCGGCGTCGAATATGGAACCGAAGAATTCAAGGCCCAAGCAGCGGCTGCTAAGGAACCGGAACGAACTGAATTATACGAGAAGATGGAAAGCATTTTTGCATCTTTTACGGATTACAAAAAGAAGGCAGGCCGCGTCATTCCTGTCGTTACCCTGACTCGTATACCGTAGATAAGAGACCACCTATGTTTGGGGGATGCAACAAAACTAAATCATTATTCACCATTTTCTGACCGAAGTGGCGTTTTCACTGCTGATGCCGAGGCCGGCGCAGGTGTCAAGGGTTCAAGCAGAGCGTCCCTTGACACCTGTGGCGAGCTGAGGCTAGGCTACAGGGAACGCCACTTCGGTTTTATCTAGTATCTTTTCAGGTTCATGGATAATCAGCTTCCCTTTAGGATTGGTAATCAATCCAACAGCCAGGTCAGGTAAATCAATGGCCTTCAGGCACTGGCGCACAAAATCAGCCGAAGTTTCAGCCGGAAGATGGTCTCGGCCGATGCACCAGGCCCAATCTTGCAGTTTGCGTACGAAAGACTGGGGGCGTAAATAATAGTAGTGAGCCCGGTCATGAAGCAGATGCCAAATGGCGACTAGTAGTTTTCGGGCAACTCCCACCACGGCGATATTGGACCCGCGCCTACTTTTCAGGCGTTCATAGACCCGTTGCCAATGGGGGTCAAAGCGAACGGCAGTGCGCGCTGCTTCGACCATTAGCCAGCGTAGCTCAGGGCTACCAGCCTTGGTGATGTGGCCGGAATAAGCGTGAGCGCCCGTCTGATTGAGAGAGGGGACCAAACCGGCATAACCCGTCAATCGTTTCGCTGAAGAAAAGCGCTGAATATCACCGATGATCGCCAAAACGGCGAAAGCCGTGAAACGGCCGATGCCTGTCACTTGCATCAGACGCGGCACACGATGGTCTTGGGCAGCCAGTTGGGCAATAAAACTTTCCGTTTCTGCTTGTTGCGCACTGCACAAGTCCAGCTGCGCCAGCAAGTGGCGTAGTTCAAGCGTTTCAGTCGTTGTCAGCGTCAGCGTCTGTAACCAGGCGCGACCAGCTGTGGTAAAAAGAGAGCTCTCGGGGCACCTTAAGTCATGGCGAGCCAGTACAGAATGGATGCGATTCTTGACCCGGTTCAATAGTCGGGCCAGGAATATAAGATGGGTAGCGATCGATCTACGTTGTCGCACATCGATCGCTGGAACCCAAACTTCGCAGATGAAGCGTGCTGCCAGTAGACGGGCTAATGTTAGCGCATCTAACTTGTCATTCTTGATGCGGGCTTCGGCGATAAGCTTGGTCTTGTAAGGATTAGCTACCAGCACCTGTCCAGCGTGAGTGGCCAGGATGTCGTAGCCCATTGTTGCCGATTACCTGAACCTTTCCGGAAGCTTAGAGCTTCCGGGAAGGTTCGTTATGTTGCATTTGGCAGGATCGGCCGTTTGCGGCACAATAGCGGCATCTTAAAGGGATTGTCGCGATGACCTTACAAAGTAACGTCGAACGGCCGTATCACACCCAATTACGCCAGATGCTGGGCAAGCATTTTGACCTGGATGGACTGCGCACGCTTTGTTTTGATATTGGCGTTGATTTTGACGAACTGGCCGGGGACAACAAAACAGCCAAAATTCGTGCACTGATTGAATATCTGCAAAAAAGAGGGCGCCTCGATGACTTATTGGCGGCCGCAGCTTTGGCGCGCCCCCATGTCGACTGGCCCGAACCGGCGGACATCGCGCCTGAAAATCCCTATCGCGGCTTGTTTGCCTTTCGCGAGGCGGATGCCGACAACTTCTTTGGCCGTGATGAATTTGCCGCGCGGCTGGCAGGCGCCGTACAAAACCGCACCCTTGTGGCCGTCGTGGGCGCTTCCGGCAGCGGCAAATCCTCGCTGGTTTTTGCCGGACTGCTGCCGCATTTGCGCCAGGCGGGCGGCTGGCTGACCGTCGACTTCCGCCCCAAGAGCGACCCTTTCCTGGAGCTGGCGCGCGCCCTGACGCCGCTGCTCTACGACGACGAAATCGACCTGCTGGCCAACACGCGCAAGCTGGCCGCCGCGCTGGCGAACGGCGACCTGCCCTTGCTTGACGTGGTCAACCGCATTTTACAAAAACAGCCCAACGCCCAGCGCCTGCTGCTTTTCGCCGACCAGTTTGAAGAACTCTACACCCTCACGCCGCAGCCCAAACCTGACGATCCAAATGACCCCCACACCCGCCAGCGCTTCCTCGATATGCTGTTAGCAGCGGTCAGCGGTTCAGCCGGTCAGCCCATCAGCCAATCAGCAAATCAGCCCACTGATTCTTCCTTCACCCTTATCCTTCAAACTTCTCACTTACTTGACTTGCGCGCCGATTTCCTGGGCCAGGCATTGGCTAACCGCCCCTTTGCCGATGCGCTGGATAATGCCACCGAACTGCTGGGGCCGATGAACCGCGCCGAACTGGCCCAAACCATCGAAAAGCCGGCCGCGCGGCAGGGTGTGGGCTTTGAGGCCGGGCTGGTGGAACGTTTTCTGGATGATGTGGGTGACGAACCCGGCAATTTGCCGCTGCTTGAGTTTGCGCTGGAAAATCTGTGGGAGCAGCAGCGCGGCGGCCAACTGACCCACGTGGGCTACGAGCAGATTGGGCGCGTGCAGGGCGCGCTGGCCGCCTATGCCGACGAGGTTTACGCGGGGTTGAGCGACCCGGAAAAGGAACAGGCGCGGCGCGGCTATGTGCAGTTGGTAAAGCCGGGAGCCGGCACGGAAGATACGCGGCGCGTGGCCACGCGCCGCGAAGTGGGCGAAGAAAATTGGCTCCTGATCACCCAACTGGCCACTGCGCGTCTGCTGGTAACCAACCAGGACGAAGACGGCCAGGAAACGGTCGAAGTGGTGCACGAGGCGCTGATCAAACGCTGGGGGCGATTGCAAGCATGGATGCAGGCCGACCGGGTTTTTCGTGAATGGCAGGAGCGATTGCGCGCCGCCCAGCGCGGCTGGAAAGCAAGTGGACAGGATGAGGGGGCACTGCTGCGCGGGGCGACACTGGGTGAAGCGCAGGGGTGGTTGGAAGAGCGTAGCGAGGATTTAATTGACGGACTGAATATGATTTCATAGCAGAAAGCATATCACTGCGTATTAAGAAAACGCAGGAAGAAGAAGATCGTCATCAACGTGAGTTGGAACAAGCGCAATCCCTGGCGAAGGCTGATCAAAGTCGCTCACAAACTTTTCGACGGTTCCTTGCCGGTACACTAATTTTACTGGCAGTTGCCGTGCTGTGGCGGCTTATGCTTTATTAGCCAGCAAGAAGCGAATCGACAGCGCCGTATTGCCTTGGGTCAATCGCTGGCGGCGCTGGCACCACAGGTCGTAGAGCGCAGTAACGATACGGAATTAGCTACATTGCTGGCAATTGAAGCACTGCGCATTAGCGCAGGCGATGCCTCCCATGTCGCCTGGCTGGCAGATGATAGTGTACGTTCAATCCTGGAAGAGGAGCCCTTTTACAACAATACGCTGACGGGGCACGAGTCCTGGGTCTGGTCGGTGGCCTTCAGTCCCGACGGGGCGACGCTGGCCTCGGGGAGCGCCGACCGCACGATCCGTTTGTGGGTTGTTCCGGAGCGGCTGGTTGAAATCGGCTGCCAAAAGGTGCGCCGCAATTTAACGTGGGAGGAATGGCAGTTTTATCTGGGGGACGAACCCTACGAACAGACCTGCCCCAACTGGCCGCCGCATCCGTCCGTGCCGTAAACAGGCGGCAAGGACGCCGCTTTGAAGCAAAATTTTCCTTCGCAGGGTTATTAAGGTACTATTGTAATAGGTAATATGGTTGTTACAATAGGCCCAACGACCATCACAAAAAACCCTTGGACTGTAAGAAAGTAATGCAAAAAAACGAATCGCAAATCGTAACTATTCGGCGCCCAAGAGAGCTGTCTGGTTACCGCAAATCAAAGGTTTCTGGCGCTTTCTGCTTTCTGTGGGTCAAATCTCCCAGGAGGAATTAAATAAATTATGTTCAGGTCAAAAATCACAGGTGTTTTGTTACTTTTGGCAATTTTGTTAGCCGGCGCCCTGCTGCTGTTTCAATCCGGCAGTCTGACCCGGGAAACGACAACGCGTCAGGAAGCTGTGCAGGCGGCTCTGGCGCCCGGACGTCAAAGCGGAGAA
The DNA here is from genome assembly GCA_963701435.1 of uncultured Chloroflexia bacterium. GTDB lineage: Bacteria > Chloroflexota > Anaerolineae > Promineifilales > Promineifilaceae > JAACFF01. The sequence goes on from CAVPAL010000023.1 coordinate 442,799, forward strand.
CCAGGCGCAGTCGGAGTAGAGCGCACGTCTCCCAAGATCACCTATGGGGAACCTGTTTCCCCTGCCGTCGTTGATATCAGCACAATCCCCAGCCGGGCGGCTGAAGTTGATAAATTAAAAGAAGCGTATGAAACCGGCAAATTAGACCTGGATAAAAATGAAGGCCCCGTCAGCGATGCCGCCTTTCAGGCGATGGTTGTTGAGTCTAAAAACCAGGGAGTCGATCGCTCCGTACAAAATTATGATGCCTCAAAAGAAGAAGACTTTGCGCCCGCAGCGTTAAATTCCGGCGTAAGTTTCAAAGCGATTGATTACACCCAATCGCAACAAGGCGTGCCGCCGGATCCCGACATCATGGTCGGTAAGGATCATGTGGTCGTGGGCGTCAACACCAGCTTCCAGGTCTTTGACAAAAACGGCAACAGCCTGGTCGGCCCCACGCTTTACGAAGATTTCTGGGGTAACAATTGCGCCACCGGCAGCAGCAATGTTGTGATGTTTGATCCCTATTCGGCGTATGATGAGGAAAACGGCCGTTACGTCCTCGGTATCACGGCTTATGATACGGCCGTTAACGGCGGCGACAACGGGTGGGCCTGTATCGCCGTCTCGCAAACCGACAGCGCCACCGGATCATGGTACCTCTATTCCTTTGACGGCAATCCTGGCGGCGGCACCGATTACTTCTTCGACTACCCCCATATCGGCGTCGGTCAAGATGCCCTTTATCTGGGCGCCAATATGTTCGGCAACTTCTTCGTTCGTAATCACATCTTTGCCTTTGAAAAAGATGCCATGTATGCTGGCGGATCCGCCAATTTTGCCAAAATCAACGTCGGCAGCAGCAACTTCACCCTGCAGCCGGCCAAACTCAAAGGCTTTTTAACCGGCGGCTGGCCGACAAATGCCAACGAACCCCATTACTTTGTCGATGCCCAATACGGCAACAATCAAAACACCCTGACCGTCTGGCAGTTCTCCGATCCCTGGGGATCCCCATCGCTTACCCAGGCCGGCACGGTCACTGTGAACAGCTACAGCCTGCCGTTAAGCCAGCCGCAACTAGGCGGCAGCAATATTCAAGGCAACGACAATCGTCTGCTGGATGTTGAATATTGGGGCGGCAAACTATGGGCCACCCATACCGTCGGTTGTAATCCCGGCGGCGGCACGGTTAACTGTGTGCGCTGGTATGAAATCAACATGAGCAGCGGCTCGCCCAGCCTGGTACAGCAAGGCACATTTGCTGCCAGCAGCCAATACCGCAGCTTCCCGGACCTGGGTGTGAATGCCTGTGGTGATATGCTGGTCGGTTACACCAAAACCAGCAGCAGCATGTATCCCAGCGTTTACGTCGCCGGACGTGAAGCCGGTGATGCCGCTGGCCAATTGAAAGATGAAACGCTGGTGCATGCCGGCGAAGCTGTTTACACAGCCTACGACAGTGTACCGCGCCGTTGGGGTGATTATACCGGCATGGCGCTTGACCCGGACGGCGTCACCTTCTGGTATGTGGGAGAATATTCCCGCAACCAGGCCACCGCACGCTGGTCTACCTGGGTTTCCGCCCATACCTGGTCGGGATGTAATGTCGGCCCCACACCAACACCTGGCCCCACGGCCACGCCAACCAATACACCACCACCGCCGACAGCAACCAATACGCCCGCGCCGCAAACCTGTACAATCTACAGCAGCACAGACACACCCATCGCGATGCCGAACGGTATAGCCTCGATCAACTCCACGATCAATGTGGGGAGCAACGTCACCATTGCCGATGTGAATGTGAGTGTGGATATGCCACACGCCTGGGTAGGCGATCTAATCTTCACTGTTAGCAAGGGCGCAAGCAGCGCGACAATTATCGACCAGCCTGGCGCTCCCGCCAGCACATATGGTTGCAGTGGTGACGACATTCTGGCTACATTAGATGATGAAGCTGCACAGCCGGTCGAGAACCAATGTGCAGGCAGTGTACCAACCATCAATGGCACATTTACTCCGAATAACCCCTTGAGTGTGTTCGATGGTCAAAGCAGCAACGGCAATTGGACGCTGACGGTTCAGGATACCTACACCAGTGCTGACGCCGGTACACTCAATGGCTGGAGCATTGAAATTTGCACCGAAGAAGTTGGCCCAACGGCGACAAACACGCCTGTTCCACCGACAGCGACAAATACACCCGTGCCGCCAACGGCTACGAACACGCCAGTGCCAGGACCAACTGACACGCCGTGCCGCCAACTAACACGCCTGTACCGCCAACGGCACAACACCTGTGCCGCCAACGGCAACAACACGCCTGTTCCACCAACTCCAACCAATACCCCGGTTCCTGGCGGCAGCGATGTAATTTACGTCAGTTCAACTTCGGGCGGCAATGCCGGCGGTGTTTCCTTTGCAGATGAGGACATCCTGGCGTATGACACCGGCACAGGCGCCTGGTCAATGTATTTCGACGGCTCTGATGTTGGGTTAAGCAGCAGTGGTTCAAGTGATGTAGATGCATTTTATCTATTAGATGACGGCACTCTCTTACTTAGCTTTGTAGGCGCAACAACCATTCCTGATGTTGGCGCAGTAGACGATTCGGATATTGTGCGCTTTACAGGCACATTTGGCAGCAATACTGCGGGAACATATTCATGGTTTTTTGATGGTTCCGATGTGGGGCTGACCTCCAACGGTGAGGATGTGGATGCAATTGGCTTTGCGCCAGACGGCCGTTTACTAATCAGCACTACCGGTAATCCCAGCGTTAGCGGTGTTTCGGGTGGCGCCGATGAAGACCTGCTGGCCTTCACCGGTTCACTTGGAAGCAATAACACCAGTGGGTCATGGGCCATGTACTTCGATGGCTCTGATGTGGGGCTGGGTACAAGTAGTAGTGAGGATGTGAATGGCGCCTGGTCAGATGCGAATGGTGAGCTGTATCTAAGCACAGTGGGTGCATTCAGCGTTACCGGCGCCAGCGGTGATGCAGCAGATATTCTCCGCTGTATCTCAGGTACTTTTGGCGACACCACTTCCTGCACGTTTGTCCCTCTATTGGGACGGATCAGCTAATGGTTATGGCGGCGAAAATATGGATGGCTTGCACATCATTAACTAAGCCGATTCAGGTTTCAAAAAAGGAGGGTCTCGAATTGAGACCCTCTTTTTTTATGCAAATTCAGATGAAACGACTTTTATCGGAGCAACCGGTTGACCATCATCACCACATAACACATAATTTCCGCGTTGATCGGTGTGATAGGTATATTGCTCGTCGGATGCTTCAAGCGTGATCAGATAACCCGGTGTGATGACTGTCAGATACATCATGCCGGGCGCGGGGCAGCCCAAAGAACTGTCCGACCACTCAACATCTTCGACAGAGACCGTTGTCACATCACCCACATCTATGCCTAAGCGTGCAGCTAAATCTTGGCTAACCTGGTGTGCAGCGGCGCTCTTGGGATCGGGAACGCCGGGCTGGGGAGCTTCTTGCGGAGTTGCATTTGTGGGTGGTTGGGAAGTTACCTGAGAAAGATCAACTTCGGCGGGACTTACGCTGCCTGTTTCAGTACCAGAGCCATCATCTCCGGGGGGCGGTTCTGGTTGCGACATGTTATCTGGCTGCGGCGCTGATGTCGGATCAGGAAGCGTTGTGGGATTCTCGGGCGTGACTTCTTGCAAGGGGGGCGTGGTTGAGATGGATTCGGGTTCAAATGCAGGTTCATCTCCGCCCGTCGTGCAGGCAACAAGGAAAATTAGAGCAGTTATTGGTATTAATATTTTTAGAACTTTCATTGTTATTCCTTTTTATGGTTTTATGGATTCTAGCAGTATTACGTTTTTTTAGGGATTATTGTTCCCTGGTCATAACTTTTCAGGTACCCGAGATACCCGTCAGGTTTTGCCCTTAAGAACAATTGCTTCTCGGGTAAACCTGACAGTATAGATACCTCCGGTTTTCCATTTTGACAATTCACACGGAAATTCTTATAACCGTGCAAAATCAGGTAAACCGCGAAAAGTATTTTGAAACAACACGATAGCAAATTCGCGGTTTCCTTGAGGAATTCCCAGATTTCGTTTCGCAGGAATTCAAAAAACTCTCTGGGAATTACCTGACCTGAACAAGCCAGAACCAATAAAGATTATGGCAGCGAATTAACACGGATTTTCACAAATTTATTTTCGCGCTAATTCGTGTAATTCGTTGCAAACTCCTTGTTCATTGTACAAGAAGTCAACTGATAAGGTACCAACGCTTACTGTAATTATCTTATGCTTAACCGCTTCAAATTTTCTCAAATCTCTTACCAGACTCGCTGGCGTTTATTGCTGCTGCCTTATGCTTTCGGCATATTATTGCTGGTAGTTTTACCGGGATTACTTTCCTTTGGACTGGCCTTTTTTCATTACGATGCGCTTTCACCACCAGAATGGGCCGGAAGCTTAAATTTTGTCCTGGCCTATACCGACGAATTATTTGCTCTGAGTATACGCAATTCACTGGCGTTGATTTTGATTCCGGTGCCTTTGCGGGTGTTGGGGGCGTTTTTTTTGGCGCGGTTGATGCAGCGCAACGGCCGTTTCCTGGGATGGTTTCGTTCGGCCGTCTATCTACCTACCATTGTACCCGCCGCCGCCTTTGCCCTGGCCTGGTTATGGATATTCAATCCGCTATACGGCCCGCTGAATTTGCTGCTGCAAGCCATTGCCATCGAACCGCCCGCCTGGCTGGTCGACCCGGCCTGGGCCAAACCGGCGCTGGTGATCATGGGATTGTGGCAAATCGGCGAAGGTTTTATCGTCAGTCTGGCGGCATTGTATGATATTCCGCCGGAATTGGAAGATGCGGCCCGCATCGACGGCGCAGGCAGTTGGAGCCTGCTGCGCCATATCATTTTGCCGCTGATCGCCCCCATCCTGCTGCTGCTAACCTTCCGTGACGCCATCTTTACCTTCCAGGAATCCTTCACCCACATTTTTATAATGACCCAGGGCGGCCCCTACTACGCGACGTACACCCTGCCCCTCTTCATTTATGAGCAAGGCTTCGACTTGCGCGCATTTGGCACAGCCAGCGCAGCGCTGTGGGTAATGTATGCCATCACCGGCTTAATTGTGGTGGCTTTATATGTCATTGCAAAACAGTGGAATATCGGTACAACAGATGACACGTTTCTCCTTTAAGGATGTTGGCCAAACGCTGCTGCGCCTGCTGGCTGCTCTCATATTTTTGCTGCCACTGTTATTTATGATTCTGGCCTCCCTCTATCCACCCGGTGAACCGCTGCCGACTTCTTTGCAATTACTGCCCGCCAACCCCACCTTGGCCAACTACAGCCGACTCTTTCAGATATTGCCGTTATTCCGTTTTACGCTCAATTCGCTGCTCGTGGTCGCATTGGCTGTGCCCATCACGCTGGTTGTCAGCTCATGGGCCGGTTTGGGCATGGCGCGCCTGCCGCGCGCCAGCCAGCGGCGTTGGATTGTCATCTCGTTGGCCGTTTTGATGGTACCGGGGATCGCTTTGTGGTCAACGCGCTTTCTGCTCTACCGGCAGTTGGGCTGGTATAACACGGTTTGGGCGCTCATTGCGCCCGCCTGGATGGGAACCAGCCCCTTTTTTGTGCTGATGTTTTACCGCGCTTTTCGCCGTATCCCGGCCGCTATTTATGATGCAGCCCGTCTGGATGGCGCCGGGGTCTTACAAACCTGGTGGTTGGTGGCGCTGCCCATGGCGCAGGCAACGGCCGTTGCCGTCGCATTACTCACATTTGTCCTTTACTGGGGCGACTTCATCAGCCCGCTGCTCTATCTGCGCAGCGGCGAGCGCGCCACCCTGCCCGTGGCGCTGCAAACCCTGCAGCAGCTAAGCCGCTCCGATTGGTCACTAATGCTGGCCGCCGCCGTTTGGACAATGCTCATTCCAATCCTGTTATTTTTACTGCTTCAACCTGTTTTCAATCGCAGACAAAAAGAGAGTTGAGACAATGAACAACGCGGAAACGAGACCCTTACCTCCCCAATCTCTGAAATTTAACTTTCCCCAGCCGCAGTTTTGGCCCGCAATCAAATGGATTATTTTCCTGCCGTTGATTTTGGCTGCCGCAGCTTGCAGCGGCCAGCCTGCCCGGCAAACGGTCTCCTTCATGGTCTTTGGCGATCCGGCCGAATATAACGCCTACCTGGAATTAGTCGACGCCTTCAACGCCCAGCATTCTGACATCCACGTAGAACTTACCCATGTGCCTTCACCCAGGGAGTATCGCACCCGCCTGGTCACTGAATTTGCCTCCGGCGCACCGCCAGAAGTGACGTTGATGAATTATCGGCGCTACGCCAGCTTTGCCGCCAACGATATGTTGCAGCCGCTCGGCCCCTATCTGCAGCAAAGCGAGCTGATTAGTCAGGATGATTTTTTTGCGACAGCCATCGATGCTTTTACCTGGCAGGGAACGCTGATGTGCTTGCCGCAAAATATTTCCAGTCTGGTGGTCTATTACAATCAGGATTTATTTGACGCGGCGGGGCTGCCCTATCCGTCGGATAAGTGGGCATGGGCTGATTTTGTGGACACGGCCGTTGCCCTCACGCAAGATTTGGACGGCGACGGCCGTATCGATCAATATGGCCTGGGCGTCGAGCCTTCCCTGTTCCGATTGGCCCCTTTCGTCTGGCAAAATGGCGGCCCCGTGGTGGATGATGAAACACAGCCCACCCGGCTCACTTTGACGCGTCCGCCCTCATTGGAAGCTTTGCAATGGTTCACCGATCTTCATAATGTCCACGGCGTAACGCCGGGTCGTGTTGAAGAAGCCTCCCAAGACAGCGAGAGCCGTTTTTTAGCCGGTACAACGGCCATGTATTTCAACAGCCGGCGCGGCGTGCCCACTTATCGTGAAATTGACAATTTTACATGGGACGTGGCGCCGCTGCCCATTGCCAAAACGGCGGCCGGCATTTTGCACAGCGATGCTTACTGCCTCTCGGCAACGGCCGTAAACAAAGAAGCCGCCTGGACGTTCATCGAATTCGCCAACTCAGTCGCCGGTCAAACCATTATCGCCGGATCGGGACGCACGGTGCCCTCGCTGAAAGCAGTCGCCGAATCCGACGCCTTTCTCGACCCGACCCAACCCCCCAGCCGCGCGCAGGTCTTCATCAACAACGCCGCCATTTTGCGCCGCGTGCCCGTGATTAGTACCTGGCAGGAGGTTGAAAATGTGGCCGATGAGGAGATCGAACGCGCTTTTTACGGCGACATTACCGCCGAAGAGGCAGCGCGACTTGCTTTTTTGCGTAGTGAGGAATATTTTTTCAGAGGGGAAACGGCCGTTTCTCGTGAGAACGGCAATGATCAAACGCGCGAATGAACGCGCTTAAAAGCAAGAATGTCAACAGAACTTCACAAAACTCGTTACAAAATTACCCTAAACCACACAAAAGCATAGGAAGATAGTCACATTTTATACCTATTTTGCTTCGCAAATGGAAACTTTTTGTTAGAATCAAGTTTACATTTAGGTAGACTCCTAAACTACACTTGTCCATCATCCAATTTTGAACCTGGAGGAATATCTATGTTGATTAAACGTTTTACTCTCATAAGCATTATTGTTTTGGCGCTACTTATTGTTGGCTTGGCATTAGCGCCAGGACTTGGTGAATTGACGGCAAGCCAACCGTGGACAGGCGGCTACACCTGGACTGGTGGTTGGACCTGGACTGGCGGTTGGACCTGGACTGGCGGTTGGCTCTGGACTGGCGGTTGGACCTGGACTGGCTAATTCCAAGTTTACAAACTTGGACTGGGCAGTAGAAAAAGAAAAAAACAGCGATGATGTGATGTCATCGCTGTTCTTTATGTAAGGGGGTAGTGGGTCGTATGGGGGATTTTGTAAATGCGTCTCCGTAAACATTGGCAGCAAGCTCTGTTATTGATAATATTATCAGCAGTATGGTTTGCGATTGGCTGGTTGATACGAGATTATACCCTCACCTCAAACTCTGATATAACCCTTTTTGCCCAGACTCGTCAGGAGCTGCTCAACAATTTTGCTCTAGAAATGCCGTCCGCCAATGAATTGACCTATGCTGCCTTGCGCGGCATGGTCGCTCAACTAAATGACCCCTACGCCGCTTTTATGGAACCAGCAATCTCTAGTCGATTTTTGGCAGACCTTGCTGGAGATTCCGGCATTATCGGCCTATTCCCCGAGAAAATCAATGGCGAGTTTGTCGTCACATTTATAGCGCCAGATGGAAGCGCTGACCAGGTCGGTTTGCAGGAAGGGGATGTTCTGCTTTCAATTGATGGTTTCAATTTAGATGAAACAATAACTGCGGCGGATGTGACTTTGCTTCTACGCGGCCCGGTGGGGTCCTCGACACAGTTGGTGGTGCGCCGGGATGCTGAGGAATTGGAATTCGCCCCAATACGGACAGTACGTTCCGTGACAACTAATCCGCAAATATTGGATGGGGAAGTGGCTTATTTTGCGCACCATACCTTCACGACCAATGCCCCGGACGAGGTAGGCGCTGTTCTGGATGATTTGTTGGCTCAAAATCCAAAGGCCATAATCTGGGATATGCGCAGTAATGGGGGTGGTTCTATGGAGGCGGCTCAGAGTATCCTCAGCTATTTTATCGAGGACGGATTGTTGTTTACGGCCGAATTGAAGGATGATCAAGTGCGAGAATTTGTGTCAAATGGTGACGGCCGTGCCGCAGAAATTCCTCTTTTGCTTCTCATAGGTGAACATACCTTTTCCGCAGCCGAAACCAGCGCTGCCAGCATCCAGGATCGGCAGCGAGGAACGCTAATTGGCGGAACCACTTTTGGCAAAGGTACAGTCCAAAACACAGTGCCGCTTGGGAGCGAAAGCGCCTTGCAATATACCATTGCCAAATGGCTATCGCCCAATGGAACCTGGTATGATCAAATCGGCGTCTCCCCCGATATTCAGGTAACAGACGATCCCGGAACACCCGAAGATGAAGTATTACAATTTGCCCTGCAATATTTGAAAGCAGAAATTGGAGATTAACTATTTTGGGGCAAAAAAAGAATAGTTTTTTCGCACTCCGAAATCCACAATCAAAAATCGGCGACTGCTGGAATCACCTCGCGGCCAATCGTTTCGATAGGCGTGATATCGTGGACGTTGCCGATGCTAAAGATGAACGTGTCAATGCCGGCGCCAGCCAGCCCCCGGCACATCCCAATCAAATCTGCAGGCGACATGCCGCCTGCGCCCAACATCACAAAGCCGAGCGCTGTTTTTTCGATCTCATCATAATCCCGACCCACATCATCGCAGTGACGCTTTAACACATCCAGCTTGCGACTCAATTCCTCGTTGCCCATAAAGGCAAAGAGATTGCAGGCGTCGGCATACTGGGCCACCAGGCGCAGCGTCTTCTTTTCGCCCGCGCCGCCAATAAGAATGGGCGGATGCGGCTTTGAGAGCGGCTGCGGATTATTCATTGGCTTGGCCAACTGATAATGTTTGCCATCAAAAGATGAAAAATCACCCGACCACGCCTGCTTCATGATTTGCAACGTCTCTTCCAGCCGCTCAAAGCGTTCTTTCAACGGCGGGAAAGGAAAGCCCAATCCTAGCGCTTCACGTTCATACCAACCCGCGCCAATGCCCAGGTTGGCGCGGCCGCCGGACAGCACGTCTAAATTGGAAACAATTTTGAGCAGGTGGCCAGGATGGCGGTAATTGACGCCGGTGACCATCGCACCCAGGCGGGCGCGTTCCGTGACCGCCGCCAAATAACTGAGGGCCGTGTAGCTTTCAAGCATCGGCTCTTCCGGCTTTAAGCCCATATCCGGCATATCCATTTGGAAGAAGTGGTCCATCACCCAAATGCTCTCGAATCCGGCGTCATCAGCCGTTTTGCCAATCTCTGCCAGTTTCGAGCCAATGTTGGTCGGGCTACCCGGCCAATCAAAACGTACAATTTGCAATCCAAATTTCATGATTTACCTCCAACATATTTCGGAACGCGGATTGTGGGGGGCAGCGTGATCGACTGATAATCCGCAATTTGATTTTACCAAGGAATTCTACACTTGTCTCTGAGTAACCAGACAGGTTCCCCTGCTCGCGACCGGTCCCCTGACCGTGTCGCAATCGGGAACGCCCAGGAGACCGACCCTGGGTACGTTTCTGACCACTTTGCCTGAGAGCCATTATCAGGAAGCAAGATAAGCTAAACGGCCGTAACGCTAATCACCGAGGATCGATGCAAAAGCAAACTGATCATGGCTGCAATGCCTGCCCTGAATTCGGTTCAATCATCAACGCTGACGCATCCACCACTTCAAAATCGGCGCCGCTGACCACATCCATCTCATGCAGTACTTCATTGTCCCAACGATCATCAGGCGCACCGGAGATGTACCACGCCGAACCGTTATCAGCCAAAATAATGCCATATGTTTTGAAGGCCTGCAAAATGACCTGGATTTCCGCTGAAAAACCGGACAGGTCGTAATCGGCGCGCAGGCGTAAACGCAGTCCCATTGGTGGGTACTCGGAACCGGTCAGGTTGGAAGCGTCGTGGCGGGCCGGCCAGATATGGGCCGCCTGCGTTTGCGGCGCGGTAAAGCGGATGGCATGGCGAATTTCACCGGCCGCGGCCTCATCATAGCGCACCAATCCGGGCAAAATGGGCAGTCCGGCCGCGTCGGCCGAAGTCCAACCATCCGGGCGTAAGGCGTGGGAATTGAGGTCATAGACGGCGCCATTGGCTGCTTCCCAACTGCCATCAGGCTGGGGAAAGGCATAATACATCTCGTAGAGAGTGCAGTTGTCCCGATCTAACACAATCACATGCCGGTCGCCGTCAGAATCGGGACCGCCTTCAATGGGGGCGTCAGGCGGGATTGGATAGGGGCCGTCGTCGCTCTCTTGCGGCCACCAAAAGAAGGTGACGGGGACGGCAGGCTGGCTGCCGGGCACGTCTACAAACGGAATGCCGATGGGAGTGTTGGAGCCGGGCGGCCAGACGCCGGAACCGAAGTCGGCGTGCAGGCCGCTGTCGGCGCCGATGGCGTTGATGTAGTTGTCGGAATTGGGGTGAATGGGCAGGTTGTCTACGGGCGTGTTCCAGATATTGTCACCGGGGAAGATGTCGCAGCCGACAATTTGGGGCGGCGGTGCGCCCGACTTGGCGACAAGGGGTAGATACAGGTCACCCTCTTCACTGCCAGGCGCTTGGTCTTGGACGATCGTGGGGCGGGAAACGGCCGTTGCCATCCCCACAAAAATCACGACAAGCCCAATCAGAATGATAAAACCGGGCAGAAATCTTTTCCAAGTATTTAAATTCATAGGATGTCTCTCACCCGCAGCGCGGCCTCAATATCCGGCGGGAACCTAAAATCTTCTTCAAGGATGTCGCCAAGATTGGCCAGCACATCCGGCATCACTTTTTCCTGCGCGATTAATCTTCGCAGCCGTTCCTTGTTCGTTTGGGAGTAGGTACTGCGCGCTTTTCTGGGTGTGAAGCGCTGTGCGTAGCGCTCTTCATCAATCGTTTTGGTAATGCTGTCTATCCAACCAAAGCACAACGCCTCTTCAACGGCATGGTTGTAAGGAATGCGCGGAATACCGGTGTGTTTGCGTGGGTAAACCAGCCAGATTTCTTGCGCCGTTTTAGCGTTCACTTCTAACCACTGCCGCCACGCTTGCCGGTTGGCGACATATAACGTGTTGGATTTGCTTGAATCTTGCTGCATGAAAATGTAAAACGGCCGTTTTCAACCCAATGTATGCTGCAATGCCATGTCCTCTTTTTCGGGGGAGATATAACCCATCTTCTGATACAGTATAGCCGGAAGCCAAAAAGCAAGTCAACAGGGCGCCGTGAATTGGATTTGCTGCGCCTGATCCCCCAGAGCCAAAGTAACAAAGAAATTGCGGCCACGCTTTCACTGGTGAAAAGCGCTGTTAAGGGGTACGTAAGCGCTATTTTGAGCAAATTTCAGGTCACCGACCGGACACAAGCAGCGTTGTATGCAGTAAAACACAACGTGGCGCAATCGGTAAATTCGCAAAAGTTTTGCGAAACCTTTTGCGAATTTTTTCGAGGACTTACCTATCTCTTCAAGTTAATTAACACAACGCCGCCAACAGTCAGCAACATGCCGATTATTTGCAGGCGGGTCAGGCTCTCATGATAGAGCAGCACGCCGGCAGCTACAACAATCAGGGTGTAGAGGGCGGTTTGCAAGCCGCCGATGATACTCAGGTCCCAACCGGTGAGAAAAGCGAGGGTGAAAAAGCCGATCTGAAAGAGATACAAGGCAACCGCACAAAAGAGCCACGGGCTGCTCAAGGCGCTTCCCAGATTACCCTGAGCGGTCGCTTTCTTAAGCAGCACGTCGGCTACGGCTACAAAAATGACGGCGATGACAATTACAATTCCCTGAGCCAGTTTCGATACAACGAGATTGTTGATGATCATATAGTTTCAACTCCGCGCGACGATTTGCAGCTTGTGGTGCTGCGCTTTGAAGAAATGGGCAGCAAACGCGGCTGCCTCGCCGGAATCGTAGGGCGCACAGCTAAAGATATCCAGATAGATGGCTCTTGAATTGTCGGCAAAATGGGCAGAAACCAGAGATGTTTCAATAAGCTGGGTCATACTGAAACCGGTAACCTGCGGATCATTACCAAAGTGGACTACTTGCGTCTCACCGAAGCGCCGCATTTTGATAAGATCGCACAACTCGCACACAAAGCGCTTGACGGCCGTTTCATCCTGCATTAGTAAAAGATCACAATCGTACAAATCGATGCAGGTTGAGACTCCCCAATAGTTTGTCTGAATTTCCATTTTTTATTTCCTTATTGTTTCGGTGGCCTTGGGCGCGCAGGGAAAATGATCTCCCTACACGCCCATGCCCACATTTTGACCGTTACCGCGTCACGAGGGGCAAGAAAAGAGATTGGCCGCCTGCTACAATAATCGTTACTTCAGAGAGCGGATTAACCTTGTCTGAATAGTTGTAGGTTCCCGGCGTATCCAATCGAGTGCGGTAACTTTGGCCCGAATCCAGCACACCGCTATCTCCCACGGCGCCGTTTACCGAATGTTCGCCCAGGTCTGCGTTGACCCATTCGATGATGCTGCCCGGCTGCGCGGTCAAAATGGCCGGATTGAAGCCGTTGTTTGTTACGTAGATAGTGTGTACGGCCGTATCCGGTAACGCCGGCGTCAATGCCAGATCCTGAACCAGCCAGCCGTTACTGCCGGAGATATCCCAAGAGCGATAGGGTTGGTAACCGGCACGCAGGACGTCGAGCCGGTTCACGCCGCCGGGCGCTAAAAAGCTGTAACTGCCATCTGCGCCGGTCATTTGCGGATTGGGCTGGCCAAGAGCAGCGTTCGGCCAGGGGCTGTTTGATGCCCCCAAAGCGGTCACGGCCGCATTGGCTAGCGGCTGCTGGGAAAACAGATCACGTACGATACCAGGAGCCAGGGTATCCGTTGTCAATTCGAAGCTTTGTGCTGCGCCGCCGTTAATAACGCTAAAACGTAACATACTGTCCGCTGCCGTTGCATCAGACTCTGCGGCTGTCGCGGAGGGATTGTAGGTGAAGCTGCCCGTGTAACGGCCGTCGCCATCATCATCGCGAAGGCTGGCAGCCAAAAGGTCTCCCATGTACAGCTTGACATTCTGATTCAGCTCATCAGAGCAGCTATCTACGCCCACTTCATACGTCTCCCCAACCTTCAAGAAAGTGAGATTTTGTTCAACCCCGAACGAGAAACCCAGCGTCGGTGGATGGAAACTGCGTCCCTGGCTGTCGCTAAAGGTCAGGCTGAGCGGGTCAATAGGCAGCGACGGATCAACGTTAAGGATGCCTGTTGGCAATCCCGCAGCAGGATCAAGACGCTGAGACGACAGTCGGTCCTGCGCCGTATCGCGCCTGGATATGATGCGGGCCGCTGCCCAAGTTTTGCAGTTGGAAGAAATAAATTGGTTCCTCGCCAAGCAAAGCCGTGCCGACAGGCTGATCATCCAACAGGATGGTAACTGTTTCACCCGGCACACCCAGCCCGCGCAAATCTACCGTAGAGCGACAGGTACTGTCTGCCCGACTCCATCCTTTGTCATTGGCAACCTGCGCCGCAACGATGGGCGCCGTTAAGGTAGGCATGACTGTCGTTTCTGACTGGTTGTTGCTGAGGTCAATGTCATCATTCAGCGTAATTTGTGCGCTGGCGGTGTAGGCGCCTGGTTGGCCGCTGCTGCCGGAGTCAAACTTCCAGCCCAGGATGATGAAGTTTTCCTGCTCAATTTGCGGCAGCAAAAACGAGATATGGTCGTTGTTGTGACTGATATTGGCTGGCGGAATATCGGGCGCTTGCAGCACTGTGGGCTGAACGCCCTGTAGTTCGGTCGGTATCTGGAACGTCAGAACGGCGCCGTTAGCTGATCGCGTACCGAGGTTAGCGTAATCAATCTTGAATCTGATTTGGTCAGTCAGGTCGACAGCAGTCATTGCTGCCAGACCGGACGGCTGCTGCATCCACACCACGCCGCGCCTGACCTGCAATCTGTACGGCCATGTCTGGCCCGGCGCCATCAGCGCCCTGTGGAAAGGCCAGATAATCTTCGGTTTCACCGGTGCGGAAGGGTGTGGCAAAGCCGCGCCCGTCGCCATAGCTGAGTCCCGCCGAACATCAAGGTCTTGTTGGATTTGTGTTCGCTGAGCGTGACGCGTGTCCAGAATGGCTGCTGGGCCAACTGCGCCGGCCACGGCGTCAACCCAGTCGGCACGTTGATGATGTGCAACCCGGCGCCCAATCGCAACCACGTCTACCGGAAAGTCGATGACGATATGTTCCACTTCGCTCTGGTTGTGGCCGCAGTTGAAGCCATCGGCCCAGTCGCCGTCGCGGTTGGCGTCGAGCCAGACGTTGAGATAGGCCGGTTCATCTTGCTGCTGGAACCAGTTGACTGCTTGCGGGCTGATGAACACGCGCACGGGAATATTTGTAGTCTGGCAGTTGTTCAAAGCCCACAGATTAGGATTGACGCCATCGTCGAAGCGGTCGTTGTCGGGGTTGTTGGCGGGCGGCATGATATTGTTGATCGGATCGTCATCCGGCCCGACATCGGCTTCGGCTTCGCGGCTGACTTGAGGACCCAGGTGAAACGGCCGTGGACGAAGATGTTTCGGTCCTTGAGGCAAACCGGTAGCCGGGTCGAATACAGTGGGGTAAGCGGCCTGTACGCCTGGGTACGCCGCCATCGCTGCCCCAAAATGGTTGGTGCTGTCCGGCGCATCACCCAGATCATTCGGACGCACTGTTAATATTCATCGCATCGCTTTGCCCTACCAGGTTGGGGTAAAGCTGCGCGTCCGGGCAGCCGGGATCCCCTTCGTTGAACGTGTAGGGACCATCAACGACAAAACAGTATTTCAACCGGCCAACAGCGCTAAACTCATCAGGCAGCGCCAACTCATTCGAGATCAGATCACTTAAGGGCAGATTAAAATCAACCAGTCGTGTCTCGTTCGGGCCAAGCGTGATTTTATTGACCCCGGGCAGTTCTATCGTACCAAGATTGGGCAAATTGGTTTCCAGCTCGCCGGTCAATGCCAGGGTGACAGGGATTGGGTGCTGGTTATGCACCGCGGCGTGTGTCACGATGTCGCCGAAATCCGACAGATCTAAGGTATCATTTGTCAGGTTTTCCCATTGGATCGTGATGTCTTCAGCATCGTAGCCGGGGCATAGGGCCATAAATGTCGCCTCGGCATTGATTTCACTGCCGCCGATAGGCCGCGCTTGAGCAATGTTGTGAATAGTTTCGCTTTGTTGGTTCGACCCGCAGATTGGGTGTACATGGACATCAAAAGAGAGGATGATCTCGCTGTTGGGCGCCAATGTTCCCTGCCAGGTGACCACCTGGTTGACCGGCAAAGTTGGGTCGCTGTGGTTATATGTCAAATTGGCTTGCAGGGGTGACGCACCCCCATTGGGGCTGGTCACGTCCACCAGGAAGATATCGCCGTTGTTGTCAATCTGGGGCAGCAGATGCAGCGGATATGCCAATTCATCACGAATCTCGGCTTCAATGGGCTGGCTGCCGCCGTCGTGTCGCAGCCGAATCTGGTAAGTCACTGTGCCGGCATAATCAACCGGATCATCGGCATTGATTACGCGCTTTTCCAGGATCAGCGTGCCATCTTCACCAGGAGGAGGCGGTTTTTGCAGGACATCTTCGGTTTCGCCAAATTGGTAGCTGCCCAGGGCGCTGGTGGGGTGCGGGCCACGACCGTCAGGATAATCGCCGCCGGACGGCTGCACGGCGCGTTCTTCACTAAGCGTAAAGCGCATCCAGTGTGGTTTTCCGCCCGTGCTGTTCAGAACGCGCTCTGTATCAATTTGAAAATCGAGAAAGCCGCCGGCGGGAATCGCCGTCATATCTACAATGTAATCCTGTACGATCCATTCATAACTGGCCTGAGCCGGCCCGCCGTTCGGGTCTGCACAAGGAGCAATATCGGCCCAATCGCCGTCGCGGTTACCGTCAAACCAGACGTTTAGGTACATGCGATTGAGCGTGGCGCGGGTAATTTGGCAACACGAACTGGTAAGGGTCTGCTTGCGGCAGTCGAAGAATTTGATGTTGCGGTTGCGCCAGCCATCGTCGCCGCGATCATTGTCGGCGTTATCAGCGCCGCCGTCGAGTATGTTGTTACGCCGTCCTGGTCCGCGCCGTTGTCGGCCTCAATTTCGCGGGAAAGATAATTGCCCAGGATTGCCTTCGCCGGTCAAGTTGACGTGGCGCGGCCCGGCAGTCTGACCGGCAGGCACATCCCACACGGTCGGAAAACGGCCCAGACACGCCGCCGGCGTTGTAGGCTGTGTTGTTGAGGCCCAGGTGGTTGCTGCTGTCGGGAGCGTCACCCAGGTCGGGGCGAGCGCCTTCTGGCGGCGGCACGCTGTAGGTGATAACGAGCGTGGGCGGAGGGCCGCCCGTCTCTTTGGAGTCAGCCGCTACCAGGTCACCGCCGTTGCCGCGCAGGGCAAAGCCGTAGTTGGGCTCTGCGCCATTGTGCCACTGGCGTACCAAAGATGTAACGTCCCAGCTGTAAATACCGTTGACGCTGACGGTTTGCACAGGACCGCCCCAGGTAATGCCGGGCTGGTTGTTCCAGGTGAGGGTGGTTTCTTCCCAGCCGGCGAGGGCACGGCCGATTTCAATGTCGTTTGGCCCGGTTAGGACGCTGGTGAAGTTGAGCTGCAGTTCGGCGGCATCAATGATGGCGTCGGCGGGCAACGCCAGCAGATCGAACTGGGTAAATACAAAATGACCGTTGAGGGTGGCCAGGTAAAGAAAGCCGCTGCTGAAGTTGACGTCGGGACTGCCGCCCTGAATGCGGGCATCACCGGTAGTGATTAAATCAACTGTAACGGCAGTCGGTGCTGCCTGGGTTTCACGCGCCGCTGACAGGGCCAGAATCAGCGTCATCAGCGCTACAACGGATAACAATAAGGACACAAAACGAGGCAATTTATACATAATACGCTCCTTTACTTGGCAATGAATTCACAATAATTCGCTGCCGATTATTTTGTGCTCATTTGCAGACGGGTTATGAGATTTGCAAATAAGCTGAACGAATGTTTACGATGAGTGGGGTGTTTTTTCGATGAGACTCACATGCAATACAGGCTAACATAGGCGCAGCATCATTTTGTCCTGCTAATTGGCTAATTTGTCCCGATCTGTCATCTGACGCAGGGATCAAAAAAGCCGGATACTGGTCAGTATCCGGCTTGAAAGCGTGAGAATTTGTTTTAGAAACGGCCGTTATCCGGTCGTCGGGCAGACAGGATCAACTTCTAAAGGTCCCAATGATCCTTCAAAGTATTCCCCCGTAACTGGCGAATAGCCAAAATAGACAGTGCTTGCTAAATTAGAAACGATGCGGGAGTCCGTAATGGTGCTTGGCGTTGCACTCAAACTATTACCATCCACGGCAAAAAATGGACTGAAGGCTGTGGGACTTGACCGGGCTAAATAAGCTAAAAATTCGTGGCCGGCCGGATTTATAATAAAGGCGCCGCTTTCGGCCGACGCCTGGCCAAACCGCATTGCCATTGTGGCCTTCTGCGTGGTTACGTCTATGGGGGTTTTGAACTGGATGTCTTCCCGGTAAAAAACGGGATTGTTGGAATTAGGATTGATCGGGTTGCCCTCAATCGTGATCTGACCGGCGATATACGGCCGTCTGCTGGGCGCTGTGTCGGGAATGTTGATCTGCCATAACAGCATTGCTTTTTCTTTGATGCTGGGGACATCACACTCGTAGTAACTGCCGCCGTCAAAATACGCCTCGCCGTTTTTGATGGTTGGATTACCTTTAGGCTGGCAAGAAATTGGGAATGATTCTTCTGCATCAATGATTTGATTGCCGGCCGGTGTCGTGTGCCCCCTCTGGATAATCAACTGCGCATCCAGTTGGTCGTTGGGAAAATCAAGATTGATTCTCCATCTGACCCAGGGAGAACCAATCGCCCCAGCCGGACGAGCCGCCAGGAAAAAATAAATGCCAATTAAAAATGCTGCTAAAACTATGACCGGTAACCTATACTGATTTCTTTTCATGGTCACATCTCTCCTTATCATTACGATAAAATACATGGTATCATCAAGGCAAACTGCAGAGTGTTTTATTTTATGATGAATGGAAATTTCTACAGTTTCCTAAAGTGAAAGATTAATCTGGGCTCATTGTATATGGGGAGTGTAATGAATTTGTCCTGATTTTAACTGATTTTGTCCTGCTTATCTGTAAGCTGGTTGTCATGACAAGCATGAAAATGGTTGCAAAAAATCGGAAATACTCCCTGACGCGTACAATCGGTTGGTCAGAAAAATGAACCTGACAAAACAAACTGATTCGGCCGGCTTGTTCTTTGACCGGCTCCGGTTGGCATTGAACAACTATCACAATCCCCAATGGTTGGGCGAGTCATCACCGCTGGCCGCGCCTTACTTTTTAGGGGCAGCGCTGGCGGGGATTCAGGATGCACACACAGCCAGAGGTCGTGGACTCGCCTTGCAGCAAGCGATTCAAACAGCGGCCGATAGTTTGTGGAACGGCCCCTTGCCCAAATCACGGGAAGATCTGGAAACGGCCGTACAGGAAGCCCGCCAGGAAGAAGGCAACAGCGGTAATCGTTACTACTTTTTATTACTGGAACTGCGCTATCTGCGCCGTTATTTTCGCCCCCGCGCTAATCCATCAGCCCAAAGTGAACAAGCTATCCGTGATTACCTCGGTGTGGGTCGCGGGCCATACTTTAATCACATCAAGTCGGCGCGTGAAGCCCTGGGCGATGCGCTGATAGATTTACTGCAGCCAACTTTTCGTCTGGAGCAGCCGCCCCGGTTCGATGGCCGGCTGATTGGCCGCGAAAAACTTATCGAGCGCTGTTTGGGCGAGCTTCAGGCGCGGCGGTCGGTAGCCATTACGGGCATGGGCGGCGCAGGGAAAACAGCCCTGGCGGCCGCGATTGCCGCTAAATGGCCCGAGCAGTCACTATTTTGGTTCACAATTTGGCCCAGGTTGAATGATCAGTTAAGCAGCCTGCTTTTCTCGCTGGGTTTTTTTCTACACCAGCAAGGTGTATCTGGCTTGTGGCTGCAATTGGTCGCCGACCATGGTCATTTAGACAATCTCCACCTGGCTCTTGAGCAAGCCCGCGGCGCTTTACATACGCTAAATTCAAAACCACTTTTGTGCATAGACGAAATCGATCGTCTGATGATTGATCCGGAAAAAGTGACGCCGGCTCAACAACAGTTGCTATCATTTTTGGAAAGCTTACGCGGAATGGCTCCCATTTTGTTCATCGGCCAGCAGGTCAATC
Organism: uncultured Chloroflexia bacterium; assembly: GCA_963701435.1. Taxonomy (GTDB): domain Bacteria; phylum Chloroflexota; class Anaerolineae; order Promineifilales; family Promineifilaceae; genus JAACFF01. The sequence continues at coordinate 462,722 of CAVPAL010000023.1, forward strand.
TTCTGGCCGATGTCCACCACACGCTCGAAGGATTGACGCCCACGCAAACACAGACGCTGTTAACAGAAAGCGCCGTGCCGCACACAGATGCAGATGCAGCCCGTCTGTATGCCAATACCGGCGGGAATGCCCGCATGATCTGGTTGTGTACAGCTTTGTGCCACAACGGCCGTTCACTTGCTAACGTATTAGACAGCCTGCCGGAAACGGCCGTTTTCCAAATGCTGTTTGCCCGCTTTTGGCAGGCGCTCACACCACAAGGACGCCAGTTTTTGCAGCAAATCGCCGTTTTTCGCAGTCCCGCTCCGGCCGATGCCTTTCCCAAAGCCGCCGCAGTCATGGATAACCTGGCCGCGCAACACATCTTGCAGCGCGACGGCCAGGGCGCGATTTCCCTTCTGCCCATCCTGCGTGACCTGGTTTATGAAAATCACCAGCGCCTGCCGGCAGAAGAGCGGGAACAAGCCCATTTGGCCGCCGCCAATATCCGCGCCGAGCGCGGCGAATATACAGCCGCAGCTTATCACTTTTTCCATGGCAGCGAACCGGCCGCCGCCGTCCAGGTCTGGTATCCTCACCGCCAACAGGAAATCCGACGCGGCCAGGCTGCGGCCGCGCTGGCCATTTTTGAACAACTTTCGCAGCGTCGTCTGCCGGAAGCAGAAGCGCAGGCATTGGCCCTTATCAAGGCGGAATTGTATCAACTGGTTGGTCAAACAGAGCAGGGTTTGGCGGAGTTAACGGCCGTAGATTGGCGAAAAGATAGTGAAACGGCCGTACATGCACACCTGCTGCAAGGCGCCTTCCTCAATTCCCTGGGTTACCCTCAAAAAGCCCTGGAAAAATCTGAAGATGGCCTGGCAACGATTGCACGTCTGCTGGATCAGCTTGTTCGTTTCCGCCAGCAGCGCGCGATCATCCATATCCAGCAGTGGCAGATGCAGGACGCCATTCAGGAAGCCCGTCTGGCCCAATACACAACCGAACATTTACAGGGGCAAATCCACGAGCAGCAAGGCAATTACGATGAGGCGTATCTGGCTTACCAGCGGGCGCTGCTGCTGGCTCGCAGCATTGCCTATGAAACCGGCATCGCCCAAACCAATCGTGACCTGGCCACCTTGCTGATGCGCCAATCCCGCCTTGATGAAGCCCGGCAGCATTTGCAGGCGGCGCTTGACTACTATGACGCCACCGGGGATCGACTGAACTGGGAAAAGGCCCGCAATACGCTGCTGGGCATTCATTTCCAGGCCGGAGAATTTGAACAAGTTATTGCCATCGGCGAGGAGTCGCTGCCATTTTTTGAGCGGGCGAAGATACCTTATTATGCCGGGGCTATTTCTTCCAACATAGCCGAATCTTATTATGAACTTGGCGATTTGGAGAAAGCGGAATATTACGCACATAAGACGTTGTCTCTGGAAGAAACGCATCCTTATCCATATGCTTTGTATACCCTGGGATTGGTGCGGCGGGCGCAAAACAAGTATGTGGAAGCAGAACAGATTTTACGTCAGGCGCAAGAAATAGCCGCCAATAATGCAGACAGCTTTATGGAAGCTTATGCGCTGCGATTATTGGGTGAAGTACAAGCGGATTTGGGTGAAAAAGAAACGGCCGTACAATCGTTAAACCAGGCTCTGGATAAGTTCAAAAGGCTTAACATCCGCCTGGAAATGGATAAAATATTGGACTTGCTCAGTAAGCTTTCCTAAACACAAATCGCGTAAAAAACGCTTTGAATCATTTTCAAGTCCGGCTTCAGCAAGCTGCACTTAGGAACGAGATTTAAATAACGTACCCGTTTGTAGTAACCGCTTTAGCGGCTTTCTGGACGGCTAAAGCCGTTACTACAAACTAATGTGGATTAGTTATTTAAGCGCCATTCCTTAGCAGTTACGTTTGCAAAACAGAATAAATCAAACTCTGCAGCCACGCTGCAATCGAAATTAGCCGGTTTCCGGCACACCATCGAAAAATTCGACGAGTCCTGTCTCAAGAGAATATTCAGCGCCTACAACAAGCAGACCATCGGTCTGGGTCAACTGCTCAAGAATTTGTGATCCGTGGCGTAGATGATTGGCCGACGCGCGAATGTTTGCTCGAACGGCGTGTTGCACCAATGCTTCCATGTTTTGCCGGAGTTCCGTTTCCATTAACCCTTCAACAGATGGCCGGATTCGGTCAACGATCGAACTGAGATTCGGTGATCGGCTTTCTACCGGACGCTCAAGTTCTTTCACGGTAGCCATAACCGCGCCGCAGTTGGTGTGGCCTAAAACTACGACAAGCCGTGTGCCAAATTGCTCCGCCGCATATTCAATGCTGCCAACGAGAGAAGGGGCCACAATATTGCCCGCGACACGGATAACAAAGAGATCGCCCAGGCCTTGATCAAAGATAATCTCTGCAGGAACTCGTGAATCCGAGCATCCAAGAATGATGGCAAAAGGTTGCTGACCTGCCGCCAACTCAATGCGGCGGGCCTGGCTGATGAGTCTGCTGGGGCTGCGAACCTCCGACACAAATCGACGGTTCCCCGCTCGCAGGCGTTCAAGTGCTTCTGGCGCTGAGATCATTGTTTGGTAATCCATTTCCTGGTGGTGTCTACTTCAATCATCATATCCTCTTGGGTTATCCTTCCCTTTAACAACAGCCCTAAAATCCGTCAACCTTTCTGCAAATAAGTCCGCATCAAATCTATCAAAACTCTGCGCCCTGGGCAAAATAATATTCAAACAGTTTGTCGCCATTCGTACGCGCATTCGACTCTTAAATGTTTCATCATAATGATAGCCGGCTATTTCCAAGAATCTTTGCCTTGTTCCTGGTGAGTAGTACCACCAAAGGAGCGCACCCATATCATGGGCGGGGTCGTCCAGTGACATTGCCTCTAAATCGATCAGGTAGATTTTCTGATCTGTGGTGATAAGCCAATTCCCATTACAAATATCATTATGCGAAGCCACTAAACCACAGCCAACAAAACTTTGCGCCTCTTGTTTGAGTTGGGCAAGCGTTTCGTCAACATAGTCTGCTACTATCGGGACTTGTGACCGGTACAGTTCCCATTTTTGTTGTACCCGCATGACCGCCGCTGCCCCAACATCGAAGGTTGGCAAGGTGCATTCAACTCCGATCAGCGCGTCTTATGGTACGTTGGCGAAGAACATCTGGGAGATGGTCCTTTTCGCTGGCTGGTTTACGAGAGTCAGGAAGGCGACTTGCTGGCAGTGAGCCAGACGTTTAATCTTCCATCTCGTAACGGAGAAATTTTGCGGGTAATGGTTTCGCTTCCCGTAAATTGACACAAGAAAAATAACGTAGTCAAAGTGAGGTAATAAATTGTGAATCGCAAACTTTTGATCTTGCAACTGTTGCTGTTGTTCACTCTATTGGCTCTGGCCGCCTGCAAAACAGAGGTCAGCGGCGAACGAGCAGTCGATGCAGCTGGACAAAGTGGCATGGAAACGGCCGCTGCCGCATCTGTGGCTGATTGTCCCCCGGTTACACCCGGCACGCAGCAGTTGATCGACGCCGCGCAGGGTATTTGTTTTCTCTACCCAGATGACTATGATGTGTCCCAGGGCACAGAAAATGCCTTTGGGTTGTACGTCCAGTCCCCACTGAACACGGAAGCGCCGCTGGCATCGATCAGCTTTGAAGCGGCAAACGACCGTTCACTGGAAGAAGTCACCAACCAACGCCTGGCCGATTATGCTTTCCCTGATACCCATCCACAATCTATACTGCTTGGCGGTCAACCAGCTGTCATGCTGGACAACCTGCCCGGTCAAGATACCAACCGGCGCGTCTTTACCATTCACAACGATACTGTCATCGATCTACTGGTCGCTCGTATCGGGGAGGGTTATGGTGAGGTAGGGGTGCAGGCGGAGGAGATGTACGAGATGATTACCAGTTCATTTCAGTTCATCCCCGCAGTAGCCGGCGTACCACGGCGGGCCGGGACTGAATGCCCTGCGCCTGTCGCCAATTCAACCATTTATACAAATGATGTCGGCGGCTACTGCTTGCTGCTGCCCGCAGGCTATAATATTCTTGAGATTAGCGCTGAAGGCACGGACAGTGAAATGGCTTTCTATATCGACAGCATTCAAGACGCAAGCCACGCCCGCCTCTTCATCAATGTGACAGATGCCAACGGCCGTTCCCTGGATAAGATCACAACGGCGTACGAAACTGAAATCGAAACGACCGTGCCCGGTTACGATGTGCAGTGGTCATTTGGTTTCATGCTTGACGGCGAACCTGCCAACCAGTTCGACCAGGTGCCGGGGCAGGATTTGAGCCGGCAGGTGTTGATGGTGCATAACGGCCGTCTTTACAATCTCACCTTCATCCCCGATGATCCGGATGCTGGTGCGGCCTACAACGAGATGTAATTGTTATATGATATGGTGATGGACACCTTTAGTTTATTCTGGCAATAGTCAAAGTTGGTGAGTCTGGCCAGACAAGTTTGATATGACCTGGGAATTAGCAGTGATAAACGGCCGTTTCCTCGCACACCCAGATCTAGCTACCCGATTTGCACGAGCAACGTGTTCATTGCTTGACTTTTGTGATGATTGGTGGCATATTTGCCACCATGAAAGTTGTTTTGGATACGAACGTATTAGTAGCCGCATCACGATCACGCCGCGGCGCTTCATATCGTCTCTTGCAATTAATCCCTGACTCCAGGTTTGAAATTTGCCTCTCTATGCCGCTCTACTTGGAATATCTCGATGTGTTAACCAGGCCCGAACATCGATTAGCGAGTTTAACAGAGCAACAGATATTTGGCACGGTCCGCTACCTAACCGCACAGGCCCATCTGCAAGAGATTTACTTTCACTGGCGGCCGTTTTTACCAGACACTAAGGACGATATGGTTCTTGAACTGGCAGTAGCGGCGCAGGCAAAAAGAATTATCACCTTCAATCTAAAAGATTTTCGGGGTGTGGAGGTTTTTGGCATTCAGGCTATGAATCCACGAGACTTTCTTGTCGAAATTGGAGAAATCAAATGACAGCTTTAACCATTCGCTTACCAGACAGTTTGCATAAAGAAATTAAAAAATTAGCCAGAGCGGAAGGTGTTTCTATTAACCAGTTTTTGACGTTGGCTGCGGCGGAAAAGATTAGCGCCCTGCGCACCATAGATTACCTGCGTGCCGAGGCTCGCAAAGGTAGTCGCGCAGATTTTGAGGCGTTTCTAGCAGCCGTTCCTGATGTGGAACCAATGGAAGGAGACATGATGAGCTAAAAAACTGTGAACTGCAAACCATTGATCCTTCTGCTGTTGTTATCCACGCTGCCGGCCCTGGCCGCCTGCAACACAGCGACCCAGAGCAAACCCATGGTCAATGTGGCTAAACAAAGTGACACGGCAACGGCCGTTGCCGCATCTGTGGCTGATTGTCCCCCGGTTACACCCGGCACGCAGCAGTTGATCGACGCCGCGCAGGGTATTTGTTTTCTCTATCCCGACGACTATGATGTGTCTCAAGGGACAGAGGAAACATTTGGCTTGTACGTTCACTCTCCGCTGAACACGGAAGCGCCGCTGGCATCGATCAGCTTTGAAGCGGCAAACGGCCGTTCACTCGATGACGTTACCAACCAACGCCTGGCCGATTATGCTTTCCCTGATACCCAACCCCAATCCATGCTGCTTGGCGGCGAACCGGCGGTCATGTTGGACAATCTGCCCGGTCAAGATGCCAACCGGCGTCTGTTTACCATCCACAACGACACCGTCATCGATCTGCTGGTCGCTCGTATCGGGGAGGGTTATGGTGAGGTAGGGCGTGCAGGCGGAGGTGCTGTACGAGATGATTACCGCTTCGTTTCAGTTCATCCCCGCAGTGGCCGATGCGTACCACGGCAGGCCGGGCCTGAATGCCCTGCGCCGGTCGCCAATTCAACCATTTATACAAATGATGTCGGCGGCTACTGCCTGCTGCTGCCCGCAGGCTATAATATTCTTGAGATTAGCGCTGAAGGCGCGGACAGTGAAATGGCTTTCTACATCGACAGAATTCAAGACGTGAACCACCCGCGTCTTTCCATCAAAGTCTCAGATGCCAACGACCGTTCCCTGGATGAGATCACAATAGCACTATGAAACTGAAATCGAAACGGCCGTTCCCGGTTATGATGTGGGTTGGTCATTTGGTTTCATGCTGGATGGTGAACCTGCCAACCAGTTTGACCAGGTGCCAGGGCAGGATTTGAGCCGTCAGGTGTTGATGGTGCATAACGGCCGTCTCTACACCCTCACCTTTATCCCTGATGATCCGGATGCTGGTGCGGCCTATGATGAGATGCAATTGTTGTATGATACGGTGATGGACTCCTTCAGCTTGTTCTGGCGTAATTACTAAGCATCTCTGGAGATTGGGCCAATTTATAGCCATAGCAGCTTCAATTATAGGAGAAAATTGGCCCAATCCGGGTTACAATTACATGCTTTCATCCCACTTGATTTCTTGGGTCGGCCTAACCTCTAGTTCAGGTGCACTGGCTCGTTAATCCAGAAGCCCGCCGACGCATCGCGCCAGCGTCGCCTCGATCCCATGTTAGGCAAGTTGCTTGCCTAGACAATAACATAGCTTGCAAATATTTGATACATTTCCTGTAATGGCTTGCGAGTTGCTCTGACTCTCATTTTGAACTCAGCGATTGCTGAGTTTATTTCTTCGTTGTTTCTCAAGCTGTTTTCTAGTGGGTGTTTTAGAACTTCGCAATACGCAAACATGCTATCAATAATATCTAACCAATATTTCTCACAAGATTGTAGTGATGGCTTATTTTTAAAGTGCAACGAGAATTTACTGGGTATCGGTTTATCAAGAACCGTTTCTATACACTCACCTAGCGCAGCAACTAACAGAAATAATGCACCTCGCATCCTCAAAAATTTCAGGATATTGTTTTCGTCTTCTGTCAAGACTACACCATCGCGTGACTTGTTCATAAGGTCCCGTTTGGTCTTGCTTATCACTTGTTGGAGAGAATAAACGAAAATAATATGCTCGGTTGTGGTATGGTCATTGAAAATTTCGCCATACAGTCGATCAGAATCTCCAAAGCTGAGATTTGCTATTGTAAGCATCGCGTGGTCTTCCATGGAAAGCGGCTAAAGCTTGAGCGACCGTATCTGAGGGTAACAGATTGGGGTTTCTCCGGATTATATCTTCAGCACCACCACGCCGGCCACCAGTATATGCAACTGGGGTCGGGTACTTATTGAATTCCTCTCTTAGTCGTTTTTGAATTGGATCGCCGCTCCGAAAATCCGCAGGAACCATTTTGTTCTGGCTATTATTGAATTCAATGATTTGTTGCACAATTCCCGGGTTTGAGCATTCAATAAACCGTGTAGGAACCATTGCTTGTGGATATGGTGGCTTTGAAAGAGAGCCAATAGCTCCAGTAGTTTGGGCTCCATTTACAATAGATATGCCTTCTATTTTTATTCGTTTCTTACTGCGACTAATTACCCGAAACTTGTTTACCAAAGCAGTAACACCGTTATTGAAGGCCCAAAAATTATCAGGGGATTCTCTAGCAGACCTTTTTATTCCATGATTTATGTTTGCATCGCTCCGTCGGCTTCCTAAATATCCACGGGGATTAGCAGAGAATATATCTTCACCTAATTGTTTGAACGCTTCGTAAAACCAAATTGCCGGTACCGCTGTCTGATAGGCGCGCCAATTTTCGCTTTTCAGTGCATAACCGCCTGGGATGTTAATCTCAAAGACTTGATCTACAAGTATGGGGTTCCTCAAAGCTTTGTACCAGGATTGGAGGGTATTGGTACCTACTTCAATGGAACGAATTTCTGTGCAGTTAGAATCACTGTAATATGTTTTAATCGCATTTTGAGCTGTTCGTTCTACGGCTTTCAATTCGCTTTGAACATTGTCAGATTCTGGCAAGTTATGATTGTACCAAAATTCCAGTGTATTGACTTCACCTGCTTTGATTGCATCCCTGAGTTCACTTGCAGCAGATATCAGAATTTCTGGCAGGTCATTCAAATCCATTGTTAAAAGCCATGAGGCTGCGGTATTGAGATCAGACGCTTTGTTTGATGGCGCGCTACTCCGTGCTGATCGTGAAAAATAACCTTGAGCAACAAGAGCATAACTGTTATCACGATCTACATAGACTAAATCACATTTTTTATCGTCGCGACCGTCAGTCAAAGCTATGTCTGCAACCGCATGAATATCTTCAATCTCAAAACGCACTTCTAGCGCAAAAAGCAATAGTGCATTATCGCCATAGATTTCTAAATCTTCTCTTGCTTTAAATGCTTCGATATGAGCTGTATCTGACATAATCTATTTCTCGTAAACAATCTAACGATTTTGCTCAAGTTCCATTTTACATGCCTAATGAATATGCATTTCAGGCGGCACGTAAAATACAACGATCAAAAACTAGCCCTTCAGCCATCGCGTATAGAGCATTCTGTCGAATGCTTTGATTACACAAAGCTGGAAAACGGGTGGAGTTCCTTTGAGAATTAAGGCCTTCTCCAGACTGTCTTAACCCTGAAACACGACCCAATTTCAAGTACAGTATAGCGGGAAGGTCAAAAATAAGTCAATAGAAAAATCCGTTGTCGCTAGGCAAATGGACGAAAAGGATCGCAACGGCCGTTGCCAGGCGCAAGTGAGCAGTTAAGGCTGGCTGGCGTTGATGATTAAACGGCCGTTGCCCTCTGTCAATATCAAATCCTGGTAACGGCCTGCACTGAGCTTGCCAAAGTGGCCGTTTCCACTGCGCCACAGCAAACTAAAATTCCAGCCCTGCCAGCGCCAAACAGCAATGGCATCTTCCTCGATGACGACCAACTCCTGTTTGCCGTCGCCATCCACGTCCCCCAATTCGACTTCACTGATGGGTCGAGCTAACGGCCGTCCACCCCAAATAAGTTTGTACTGCACCATCGCGATAACCGACGATGTAGGGCTGGCTGCGCTCGTGGCCTTCGGCGTCGGTTTGCCAGATGGCCAGGAGTATTTCGTAACGGCCGTCGTCGTTCGGATCCCCCAGGGCGGCATCCACCACGCGCCATTCAGGCGGACTGCTCCAGACGGCCGTTCCATCCTGGTAAATTGTTACCTGCTCCCCGGCGCGGCGAATGGTTTCCGGTTGGCCGTCCCCGGTGAGATCAATGGCTCCCGACCAAAAAAGGCCGGAAACGGCCGTTTGTGAACTGAGCCTGTGGGAGTCCGGTAAATCTACTGGCCGGCAATCATCTTCTGTACAGGCAAAGCCCAGGCGCGGCGGGGGCGGCTGGATGCGGGCCAGCAGCGGCGCGGCTTCAGCAAGCGTCATCAGACGGGGACGCAGCCCGGCCCATACCGGCAGCGCCTGCACCGCTCGCAAGCCCTGGTCATCAAAAAAGATTCGCAGCGCCAGCCCCTGGTTCGTGTTCTCCTGCCCCTGGTCAAAGACGAAGTTGCCCAGGCTGTAGGCGACGAAGCAGTTTGAGACTTGACAGGTTTCCGGAAAACCTGTCAAGTCTTGCACGACGTGGGGATGGTGGCCGAGTACCAGATCAGCCCCAGCGGCGAATAGGTTTTGAACGGCCGTTTCCTGCCACGGATCAGCTCGCAATTCATACTCATACCCCCAGTGGATGGAGACAATCACCGCATCGGCTTGCGTACGGGCGGCAGCTACCGCTTCAGCGGCTCGCGCTTCGTCCCACTCCGCCCGCTGCCATTGGTTTGTAGTAACCGCTTCAGCGGTTGGCCGGCTGCGTCAGCAGTACGAACCGGTTCCGACACAGCGTTGAAGGCCAGAAACGCCAGACGCAAGCCGTTCACTTCGCGGATGAGGGGTTGGTAGGCGGATGCGGCGTCTGGCCCGGCGCCGATAGGGGTAATATTAGCGTTTTGCAGGCGAACGGCCGTTTCCGCCAATCCTTCAGGTCCAAAATCGAGGCTGTGATTGTTGGCCAGACTGAGAATGTCAAAACCGGCGGCTGTGAGGTGGTAAACGGCCGTTAGCGGGGCTTGCAAAATAATCGGCTGTGGGTCGCCAGGTGGCGCGGTGCGCGGCGTACCCTCTTCCGCGATGACGGCTTCCAGGTTGCCCAACGTCAAGTCGGCCGCAGCCATCCAGGCAGATACGTCGGCCAATGGTTCTGGCTCATCGGCCACGCCCCGGCCCAGCATCACGTCGCCTACAGCGATCAGTTCGACGACCGGTTCATCCTCGGTTAACGGCCGTCCATCGCGCAGATAAAACCAGGGATAGACGGCAAGGTCAGGAAGCGATGCTGTATTTGTGCCTGCCTTTAGCGGCGGTATGAAAACGGCCATTTCAACCCGCTCAGTGCAGGCCGTTGCCAGCAAAATGACAACCGCAACCAACGCCAACCTAAGGCCATTAACCTTGTTCACTCCGCACTCCACATTCCGCATTCATCATTCCCACTCCGGCGGCTCATTGGCATAGACCACGCGCGTAATCTGCCATTGATCGTCTATCAACTCCAACGTATAGGTCACATCCAGCGTGTACGGGCCGCGCTGTTTGATGGGATCGCGCAGCTCCTCTGCGTCGCCCGGATTTTCCTCGAAGGCGTACAGCTTATCTTCCCAGGTTTCGCGCACCGTCACTACGGCCAACGTTTCCGATTGGCGGTCGAAGGAGCGGTAGCTGGCATGAATCCACTGCCGTCCTGCGTAGTTTTTGGCGGCGCGTAGGTTGTCGAAAACGGCCGTAAACTGGTTTTGTACATCTTCACCGGCATTCCACAGAGATTCGGCGAACAAATCCCAGAAGGCATAGCTGAGCGAACTTTGGAAATTGTAGATGGCGCGCTGTAAATCGACGTTTTCCGTTTCCGGGATGAAGAAGCTGTCTGTCCATTCCGGCAGCGGGGGAGCCGAACCATCGTCCAGCATTGCCCGCCACTTTTCGTCGGTCAGACGGTCGTCGGCCGGCCAGGGAAATTCATAATAGGCAAAGACGCCGCCCTTGGCTACCTGCAAACGAATCGTGCCATCGGCGGTGATAAGGGGGACAACGACGTAAATCTCGTTGATACGGCCAACGCCTTCTTCCAAAACCACCGGGTTGGGAATACCGTCGCCGTCCGGGTCCGGCGCGGTTGCCACATCGGCAATGACGGCTGCCTGCGGTTCTTCCTCCATGACCGGCATGACGTTGGGATCGACGTCGTCCCGGTCGGCGGCGGCCATTGTTAAATGTTCCAGTTCGCCGCCGTAGAAGCGGATCAGTTCAATTTCGGCCTCGGTTAATGGTTCGCCGCGCAGCTCTTTTTCGGCCATCAATTGGAAGGCGTCGGACAATTGCAGCAGACGTTCCAGGCTGTTGCGATCCTGTTCATTGAGCAGATCGCGGCTGTCCAGACCCTCCAATGTCATACTGGTCAGCGCTGAGAGACGGGCAAAGAATTCGGGAACCGGTTCGACATAGCCCTGGGCCAACAGCGGTCGCGGCGCGTTGCTGCCGCCGCCGCCCAATTCGGCGTAGACCTGCTTGGCGTAAAGAATGGTGTCGTGCTTGAGTTCGGCCCAACTGCCCAGGCTGGTGTTAAGCTGTTTGTCCAGCCAGGCGTCGGATTGCATGAATTGGGGCAAACCTTCACCGGGGAGTGCCAGCAGCGGATAGAAGCTGTAGAGCCAGGTGGTGTAGAGCGTTTCCGTCCATTCTTCAGTGGTCAGGCCGTCTACCCAGGTTTGCATTTTGGCCATCTGCTCCGGGTAATTTTCGTAGCTGGTTTCGCCCATCTCGTCGAGCAGGGTGTAGGCGCGGTCGGAACCCATGGCGGCCATGATGTCTAAACCCTTGGGCAGCATCCGCGCATTTCCCTGCACGCCAACGTTGCGGTAAATAAGCTGACGGAAGATGTAGGCGTCGGGCACAAAACGCTGGCCCATAAAGCGGAAGCCTTTGGTCACTTCTTCGACATCATCGGCGACGCTGATCACCAGCCCCAAAATTTTGGGGGGCGGCAGTTGGTTGGTCGCTTCAATGAAGGTGGTCAGTTTGCTTTCGTCGGCAATGGCGTTGAGGTCAGGAGCCGGGCCGTAAACAGCGTCAATCACCTCGAGGTATTGCAAGGCGGTCAGGTCGTCACTGCGGCCGACGAAAAAGACGGTGGGATTGTACAAATCGAGCCAGGCATTGAGGGCGGGTTGGCCGTTGACCTGAGCGGTACGCAGGGCATGTACCAGGAGCAGCGCGGCGCGGGTTTCGGCTTTGCCTACTTCGGGATCATTGGTTTTTAGGCGGAAGGTCATACGGCCGTACCACATCATGCTTTTGAAGTAGGCGGTGAGTTCCTCGCTGGTGGTGTAATGGCCGCGTGGAATATATTGGGTGTAATCCTCGCCGTTTTCCAGGCCGGGGAAAATGGGCGAAGGAGCGATGCCGGCGGCGTCTTCGATATTGGCGATTTCGGCTTCGACCAGTTCGGCGGCGTAGGCTGGAATTGCTACATTTTCATCCAGCAGCTTGCTGCCCACACCGATGAAGGCGACGGTGCGCAGGGCGGCGTCTTCCCAATCCGTGCCTTGCAGCGCCTGGTATTGGGCGTCGCTTTGGGCCAGCATGGCCGCATTCAGATCGGCCAGGAGAGGAATAAAAGACTCTCTTTCGGCTGTACGCAAAACTTTATCAAAGAGCAGGTGGTAGACATGCAGCAGTGAGTCGCTGGTGACGAAGGTGGGCAGGTTGGCGTAGCGGGCCTGTTCGTAGACGGTGAAAAACTCTTTTTCCACGCCGGGACTGACAACGAGGCCGTCCTGAGCCAGCCGCGCCCGCTGCCCCTCTGATAAAACGAATGGGACGACGACGTTGCTCAGGTCCGGGGCGATAGGATCGTGATAGATGGCGGGGATGGAATCGACGGCCGTTTCCTTGAACACCGCAAACAGCGGCTTTTCCCCGATGGTCACGGCAGGCACGACGATTGGTTCCGCTGTTAGAGTCGGCTGCGGTTCGGGCGTGGGGATGACGATGGTGGGCGTGGCGACAGGAGGTGTGGCGACGGGTTCGGTGGTGGGGGAAACGGCCGTTGCTGGCGGCAGTGTGCTGACAGCTTTTTCTTTGTTACAAGCTGCCAGAATTAGCAACAAAATCAACAAAACAGTTAAACGCAAAACAGAAAAGTTTCTCATTTTAATCAGCCTCCTCAGAGACAAATTTGGGCGGCTCACCCATATTAAGTTGACGACGATGGAGAGCCGATCGTCTGGTTGATAGTGTAAAACAATTGCCGACTCTTGTCCTCTACCAAAAGTTGGCTTTTGGCCTACGGCTCTTACTCCAGGTTATTGGCCGGTCAGCAAGAAGCGAAAGAACTGGCCTACCTCACGCAGTCGGGGCCAGAAAGTAGGCACTTTCCGGCGATAGGTCTCATAGCTTTCACCAAAGCGTTCGATCAACTCCGGTTCCTCGACCATCCACAGCCAAAGGGCCATTCCCACCGGCATGAATAGGCCAAAGCAGATGGAAAACCACGTGCCGCGCCACAAACCCAACGCCAGCGTGATGCGAATCACGACAGAATAAATCGGGTGGCGGATCAGGCGGTAGACCAAGCAAAATGTGACGACTAAAGGCATGACGATAAGCCAGACTGCCCCATCTGGCGCGATATTTCTGGCGACGCCAGAAGAATTGGCCGGCCCAGGCGAAGCCCAACAAAATGACTGCCGCCTGTCCTACGCCTGTCCACGCCGGCCATAAACGATCAACCAGGAACATAACGGCCGTTGCCGCAGTAAACGAGGTCAGAGCGGCCAAACCAATGAGCCAGCCGCGACCGGAGCGCAGCGCTGGTATCAGTTCTACCAACGGCTCTATACCAGGAATCACCATCCTTTCTTTCCTCATGACATGGTTCCTCACGGCCGTTTCAAACGCTCCCTCCCTGTCGTGCGATTCTTTGATAAGATTGGCCACTTAACTGCGGCAGCCAGGCTGGGCTGGCACCCGTTGGCAGTATGCTTCCCACTGCCGGCCAAATGCAGCCGCCAGCGCCTGCTCCTCGCGTCGGGCGCGAATCATCAATGCCGGGAATTGGAGAACATTTGATCAGAAAACGAACCCCAAAAGATTCCAATTGTAGGCAAACCAGATGAAACCCAGCGCCGCCAACGCTACCCCTGTGTAGTGCAGCCGCGCCAGGACAGACCAGTAACTATGCCTCCAGGCTAGTATAGCGAAAGTCGCCGCCGCTGTGCATGAGGCCACGCTGCCCATTAGCCACGTACTCGTGGAAGCCGTAAGCCCAGCCCGGCAGCCGGGGATGGTGGCTGAATTGGGTTTGGTGCATCAGCTGCGCCGTCTCTGCTTCCAGAATGCGGTTGTCGTCGAAACGGCCGTTTTCCAGGTGCGCAATCATAAAGTGAACTATATCAGCAGCCGTGGTGTGCAGCCCGCCGGCCGGGGGAATGCGGGCATAGAGCGGCGGATTGGGCTGGTAGCCGCTGCTCGTATAGCGGTAGCTGACAGCCAGATGAGCGGTCAATTCGGGCAGGCAGCGGTTGGGCGAAGCTGCTGTGGGCCATGCCCAGGATGCGTTCGTCAAAGCCGCCGCTATGGGTCAGCAGATCGGCCACGGTCACCGGCCGGGAGGAACAGCGCTTGATTTGAAAGTGCAGTGAGGTACTGATTGACGTCGCCGTCCAGCTCCAGCAGACCGCGCTCGACTAGCTGCATAACGGCCGTTGCCGTAAACAGCTTGGTCGTAGAGGCGATGCCAAAAAGCGTCGTCTCCGGGTTCACCGGCGTTGGCGCGGCCAGGACAGCCAGACCATATCCCTTGGCCAGGAATAACTCGCCGTCTTTCACCAGGACGAAGGCAGCGCCGGGGATATGTTTTTCGGCCATTTATTTGGTCAAGAAGGCGTCGAGAAAGGCTTCCATTTCCCGGGGATCGGTTGGGCCTGGCGCTGGCTGCTGTTGGAGAGCGTGGTTGGGAGTGGAAACGGCCGTTAGCCTCCCATTAACTGGAAGAATCAATGCCAACAAAACAAGAATCGGCCAAAGGACTTTTTTTCATTTTGTATGCCTTGCACTTCCCGAACTACCAAGTACGCAAATGCGTGTGCCGGAATAACCAGACGCCGGCCGCATAATAAACGGCCGACAGAACGAGCAGCGCCGCCACTTCATAAGCCACGTCGCCGGCGCCCGCGCCCAGGGTGAGTACCTTGTTCAATGCCACGACCGCGTGCGTTGGCGGCAAAACATCGTACAGGCCAATCGCCCGCCCAGCCAGCGTGAAGAGCGTCACCTTGGGCACAGGAAAGATAGCGCCGGAAAAGAACATGAACAACACCATAGGAAAACTGGCCGCCAGGAAAGCTTGGGTAACGGTTTTGGTGAAACAGGCCACGATCAGGCCGGCGCCGATTACCGAAAAACTGGCGACAATACCCACCAGGATCGCTACCCAGAGCGGTCCCTGGCTGCGAAAGCCCAGCGTCCAGGCGGTGAGGAATGTCAAGACAACCTGGGCTACGCCAATCAAAACGAGGGCGGCGCTGATACCGCCCAACAACTCCCAGGAACGCATACGCGTGATTTGCAGGCGGCGCAAAGTGCCGGACTCTACCTCGCGGGCTACCGCCATCGCCGCCAGGTAAACGAGCATGATCACGGCAAAAACCAGCAGCCCTGGCACGTAAATCTCAAACTCCGAACGCGCCGCCGACGCGCCCAATGGCTCTTCTACCACCTGGATGGGGCGTTCCTGGCCGGTAGACGCCTGGATGACCTGCTCTAGAGCCCCATTGGCCATCACGGCCGCTACGGCATAATAGGGATTCGTGAGATCACCGACGAAGGTCACGGCGGCGCTGCCGGAATCAGTCTCCTGACCTGCCGCCTGCAAGGCGCGCGAGAAGTCAGTGGGCAGGATCAGCAGCGCCTCGGCGTCGCGGTCCCGCAGGCGAACCTCGGCTGCCTCCCTGTCGGACACCTGGCTGACCTCCAACAGCGGGCTGCCGTCGGCGTAGGCGACTTCTTGCAGCGTCGCCATGAGTTGTTCACCGCCGGCAAAGAATGTCCCATCCGCCAGTTGCACGCCAGCGTCGTTGTTCAAAACCAGCACGCCGTAAGTCGTCGAGCCACTGGGGAAAAACAGCCAGTACAAAAAGACGAAGAAAGGGGCAAACACCAGGCTCAGGCTTAACGTCAGCACGTCCCGCAACTGTTCCCGCAAACTCTTCCGAAAAACGCTCCAGAATCTCATTCTCGCAACCTCCGCCCGGTTAATTGGATGAAGACATCCTCCAACGTCGTCTGGCGCAGGCGCACCTCGCCCGGGTGTAAACCGGCAGCGGCCAGCGCTTCCAGGATGGCCGGCAGCAATCCAACGATGCTGCGCGCCCGCACGGTCAAATTGTCCTGGGCCAGGTCAATCCTGGCCTCGCCGGACAAATAAGCCAACGCCGTCCTGACTTGCTCCCCATCAACCGGCCGCCCATCCAGACTAATTTCCAGCACGTCCCCCTCGCCGACGTTGCGCTTGAGCGCGTCGGGCGTGTCCAACACCAATAACTGGCCGTGATCTATAATCGCCACCCGGTCGGCCAGACGGTCGGCTTCGTCCATGTTGTGGGTGGTTAAAATGACGGTTTTCTTCCGGGCCAGCGAGCGGATGTATTGACGCACTTTAACCCGGCTCTGAGGATCAAGCCCCGCTTCCGGTTCGTCCAGAGCCACGATGTCGGGATCGTGAACCAGGGCCAGCGCCAGATTGAGCCGCCGCTGCATACCGCCGGAAAGGGTACGCGCCTGCCTGTCTCGTTTTTCCGACAGGTCCAGCTCAGTCAGCAATTGCTCTCCTCTCTGGCGCGCCTCGTGTCCAGGCAGCCCATACATCTGGCCGATAAACTGTAACTGCTCCAGGCAGGTTAACTGGCCCCACAAGATGATCTCCTGGGGACAGAGTCCAACGCGAGCGCGCACGTCGGCATTGACGTGGGTAACCAGCTCACCGTAGACGGTGACTTGACCGGCGTCCGGTTTGAGCAGGCCGCACATCATGTTGATGGCCGTGGTTTTGCCGGCGCCATTTGGCCCCAGGAAGCCGAATATTTCGCCTGCATACACTTCCAGAGTCAACTCATTAACAGCGACGAGTGAACCGTAGCGTTTAGTTAGACCTGTCGTTTGCAAAAGGACGTTGGACATGGATTTTGTTTTCCTTATTGAGAAAAGTGGTAACGGCCGTTGCCTGCTACGCATCTAGAATGGCGGCAGAGAGATCAAGCCCAATGATCTCAACGCCATGCTGGGCCAGGGGCAGAGCGACCCACCCTGTACCACAAGCCAGCTCTAATACAGAACGGCCGTTTGCCTTTACTTTTGCTGCCAACTCCCGGTAGAAATCAATTTCCCCCGACCAATCGGAAACAGAGACATCATAAGTTTGCGCATAGAATTCCCGCGCTCGTTTCGTCGCAAATTTGCTCATTGTTCTTTCTCCATCGGTCAATTTCCAACTATTGTAATTGTTCAATCGTCTCATCAAACCAGTCTGCAACTGCCTGGGTGACGTGGATGCTATGCTTGAGCGTGATGAGGTAGTAAGGTAGGT
The DNA here is from genome assembly GCA_963701435.1 of uncultured Chloroflexia bacterium. Taxonomy (GTDB): domain Bacteria; phylum Chloroflexota; class Anaerolineae; order Promineifilales; family Promineifilaceae; genus JAACFF01. The sequence continues at coordinate 480,341 of CAVPAL010000023.1, forward strand.
CGGGGAAAATGTTGGGCGGCTCACCCATTAAAAGTAAATCCTTTGAACTAATACACCTGATTGGTTGGCTTCTTTGTAATTATACTCCAGTTTGTCACCCTCCTACTCTACTTTTAATTATCTTTTGGACTAAAAAACTGTTTATGAGCATTGGCCTAAACCTTGGACAAAACCTTGGTTTATTTCATAAATCCTCGTATGCTATGAGTAATATTTTTACGCGCCAGAGGAAAACGGCCGTTAGCCGAACCTCTGGCCTTTAGTTTATGGAGATAGTTTAAGTTGACAAAAAAAGTGTATGTAGGAAATTTATCGTTTGATGCCAGCGAGCAACAGGTCCAGGATCTGTTCGCTGAATATGGCAAAGTCGAATCCATTGCTATGATCAATGACCGTGATACCGGACGCTTCCGGGGCTTTTGTTTCGTAGAAATGGAAGATTCAGCAGCCAATGCAGCTATTAATGCTTTAAACGGTAAAACCCTTGATGAGCGCGAATTGCGCGTCAATGAAGCCCGCCCGCGCACAGAGCGTTCCGGCGGTGGTAATAATCGTGGCGGCAACAGTCGCAATAATTATGGTGGTAACAACCGCTGGTAGGATTTAGAAATTTTGTGGTTGATGCAGTTCCTGGATCAGCCGCTCAGTAACAAAATCACCAAACGGCCGTTTTTAGATTTGGATCTGAAAACGGCCGTTTTTTTCTGTTTATCCATTATAAATCCTGCGCTGACGCCATCAGTTCTGCTTGCTGTCGCCAGGCGTAACTTGGATAACACGAACGTGCCCTTCGCGTTCCAGCTCTGCCATAAAATCGTTTAACTCTCCAGCTTCAAAAACATTACGACCAGGACTGCGCGTTGGACGTCCCATGACCAATACTTTCGCCTGCGTTGCGATGGCAAACTGCAGCAGTTGCTTACGAATGTCGCCCTCTTGTACAACGTAATCCACGTCAGTCACACCTCGGCGCTGGGCGCGGTCACGCAGGATCATCATCGCAAAGTTCGCCCATCTCTACCAGCTCGTTATAGACCACGCTTAACGGCCCGATAGTCGCGTATTGCAAAAATTCGGCGTCCATCACATGCAAGAAAGTCAAGCGCGTATTGCCTTCCAATGCCAGATTGATCGCCCGGCTCACTGTATCGCGGCTTTCAGCTCCGCCACGCACGGCACAAATGATGTGATTTGGTTTTAAATCCGTCATAATTTCTATCCTTGGGTTGCTCACAAAAAATGGAATATTAACCACAGCGTCGCCAGGCTGACTGTGATCAGCAAGGCCGGAAAACCTTTCTTGAAAAAGTAAGCGTAACTTATGGGGTAGCCGGCCCGCTCGGCGATTCCCGAAGTCACCATATTCGCTGATGCGCCAATTAAAGAGCCGTTGCCGCCCATCGCGGACCCAACCGAAAGGCAGTAGAACAAGACGTTGCTCTGCGCACCGGGTATGGTCGCCGTCAGATAGCCAACGACAGGCAGCATGGCGGCCGTAAAGGGAATATTGGCAATTATGGTGGAGAGCAGGGCGCTGAACCAGGTCACGACGATCACCGCCAGCAGGAGATTGCTGCCAACAAGCTGCCCAATGCCATCGGCGATGAAACTGATCAGGCCGACTTCCTGCACCGCGCCGACGACGACAAACAAGCCGATGAAAAAACACCAATGTCGTCCAGTCCACGGCTTCGATCATTTCCTCAATATCCGGCCGAATCCAGACCATGAGTGCAGTGGCACCCATGATCGCTGTTACGGCCGGAATCAGGTGAATCGCTTCGCCGGCGACAAACAAGATCAGCATGAAAGCGCCGATAATGCCGGCTTTTTTGAGATGGCCCGGTTCTGTGATTTGAGCGCGTTCAGCTAGTTTTTCCAGTAAAAGGCCGGATATGCCGCCTGTGCTGCTGCTGCGCAGTTCGTGCCGATAAGTTAACTGGCAGTAGATGACCAGCCCGATCATTGCCAACAAGACACCCGGCGTCAGGTTAGTCAAAAAGTCATTGAATGACAGACTGGGCGTAAGATCCGATCAAGATATTGGTGGGTGTGCCGATCAGCGTACTGATGCCAACCACGTTTGAAGCAAACACTTCAGGTATCAGCAGGGCCAACGGGTTAATACCTAATGCCAGCGCGATCTGAACTGTGATCGGTGTCATCAACAGCATGGTGGTTACATTGTCCAATGCAGCCGAGGCGACACCGGTGACGATCATCAAAATCATCATCAACAGCCAGACGCGCCCGCCTGATAGACGATAGGCAGTGAAGGCCAGCCATTGAAACACGCCGGTCCTTTCTACGACGGCTATGACGATCATCATACCCATAATGAGAAAGATCACGTTCCAGTCCACGTAACGCAATGCACCACTAAAGCTGAAGATAAAAAACTCTTCGGAAATCGGCCGTCCCAAATAGCTGACCGCAAAGATAATCGACATGCCCAGCAATGCTGCGAGTGTATTGTGCAATTTGCCAAAGGCGATCAACAATAACATGCCAATAAAGATCAATGTGGCGATCCAGAATGACGCCGTAATCTGCCGCTGTAAGATTGTATCGGGCAAAATGACAGTCTGGTCATCGCGCAATTTTTGGATAACGGCCGTATCCAATAGGATAACGGCTGGTTGGAAATGTTCGCGTTCAATGCGAACACTCAGTTGATCGGGAACTGTTTCCGGTGCAGCAAGGGCATAACGTCCATCGGGCTGGGTGAGGGCCTGCGGCGAGCGGATCTTGATTGTCAGCGGCGTGCAAGGTCACACGCGCACCGGCCACCAGTTGATTCTGACGATCGTAGACAACACCGGAAAGCAAACTTGTGACTTCTGGCGCTTGCCCCCGGGCGCTGCTCCGGGGCAGCGCCAGAAGCAAACCGGCTGAGATCAGGAATGAAAATCAATACACAGAAACGCAGCAGCTTGACCATGGTTTATCGCTCCTCCGGCAGGACAACTTGCGCGCCGGTCTGCATTTCGATGCGTTCGATAAACAGGTTGAGCAGCGCTGCGGTAAAAACGTTATCTTCATTCTGGAACTGCGGTCGGCCGATCACCAAATAGTTAGCGCCGACTTCGTGACACAAGGTCGCAATCTCTTCGGCCACATGGCCGTGCTTGATCACGCCTTGAGCTTCGATTCCCTGCGCCTCTGCCTTCGCCTGAGCCATCAGCAAAATGAATTCGCCCATTTGAGCCATTTCTTTTGAAATGGTATAAGTGCGGCTGCTGGCGGTGTGATCCAGGAATTCGAGGTTGACAATGTACAGGAAGAACAGCGGCAAATCCGTTTCTTTGGCCAGCGTTATGGCGCGGTTAATTGTGGGCTGACTGTCCGGCCCACCTCGTACTGCACACACGATTCCACTCATAATTACCCCCTATTTCTCGTCGAGGCGAGAGTTGACTTTGGTGAAAGCGCCGGATAACGGCCGTATTCAATCGCCTATATAGCATACCCAATACCTATCAGGACAGGCAGTTATGTTCCGGAAATTTCTCGCTATAGTGTACGCGAAGAACGGCCGTTTCTCAACTATCTCGTTTGCATAGCGTGCGCGCGAGATTTGTTGATGAACGCTAATTCCAGCGCCAAGCTTCTTTAGTTGGCTAAAAACCAAGCCGCCAAGGATGATCGTCAGCCGGGTGGTGTGGTTTTGATGATTCTGACGGCGTTGTCGGGGCCGACGATAACTCTGTTTGCGGCGCGACCTCGACTGCAGTAAAAGTGATAGGGGTTGTCGGCTGTAGCATCTCCGCGAGATTCACGCCACTTATTTGCCGCCACAGGTGGGTCGTTTGCGGTTTGGGTTGGGTTGCAGCGGTATCTTTTGTCATATTGAGAAGTTGCGGCTGTAACTTGGCAACATCTCATTTATGTGTTCTTTCCCACTCCAAATTGCCCTAATCACAAAACCTGATCTACATATGGCAACTTGCGGATCAGGCTGCCAAACCCCAAACACAGTGGGATAAATACCGCGCTGGCCAGGAGGAACTTGATCAAGGGATAGATCATTATACCCGCAGAGAAGACCGCCAGCATACTGATGACCGGTTCGTGGATGAGATAAGCGGCATAGGAGCTGCGCGAGAGTTCATGGGCTATCGCTCCCTGATGGTTCAGTCGATGTTGGAAAAGGAATATCAGGCCGAGGCACATACTAATACACAAAAAGGCATCCCACATCGCAAAAACCAGGGATTGCCAGTGCCAGCCCCCGAAAAAGGGCTCAACATCCTCTGTCGCTCCCCCCAACACAGCCAGGGGACCATAGAACAGGATGAGCAAGATGGCAATCCCAAGCCAGAGCCTACCCACCGAATCAGGAATGATCGTGAACCAGTTACGCCGGTAGGCGACCAGTCCAAGGATAAAGAGGGCAATGTATTGGGAGAAGTTGGCAAATTGCAGATTGAGAGGTACGAAAGTATTGTTGACAGGAGAGACGAGACGCACGATGAAGCTGGCAATCCCTAAAAACAGCGCAAAGAGGACAATAACTCGGTTGTCCGGAAACTTATTTTCTGTGACCGAACGTGCTGGTCGAGATCGATTGAGCAGTCGCCATAGGACGTAGACCAGAGAGAAAATGAGAAGAACCTCAATAAACCACAGCGGCCCGCCACCGACCAAGCCATAAACTCGAAAGTAATCGCCAGTATACCATCTCCAAAAGGAACCATCTGGGCCTGGATGCATGCCAAAGTAGATAAACACCGGACGGAGGACCCAACTGTAGAGTGCAAGAGGAATGCCCAAGCGAATCAGGCGGTCGATGAAGAACCTGCCTGGTCCCTTGCGGTCGTAAGCGCCTGGCACAAAGTAAGCCGCAATGAATAAAAAGAGTCCCATGAAAAAGGACTGGTTGACAGCGCAGAACCAGCCCCCGAGAGCTGACGTGATCTCATCCTGGCGACCCTCTAAGTAAATCCAGCCTCCAGTACCAGCATAGATGACCATCAAGTGATGGGCAATCACCAGCATGGTGAGAAAGATCCGGACGTTGTCAATAAAAAGTAAGCGGTTTGTCTCCTTGGCAGGGGCGTTTACCATGATTAAAGATGAACCGAGATTTGAGACAGCGGGTTTCATTGCAACACGCTCCTTATAAGATTCTTCTTACCACCGGAAGCAACCGAACAAAGTAACCGACCAGGAAACAAATGGCTACTGCTAAAGGGGTAACCAATACGAATTTCAGTTCGAGGTCCAGTCGGAAACTGCTCAGCGCCAATGCCAACGGAACGATTAATAGCGGATGCAGTACATATACCGCGTAAACTGAAGCAGACATTCCCTGAATCAACTTGCCTTGCCGATCAAACCGGTTGCGAAACCAGACCAGTACCGTTATTATCAAAGCCACGCCGATGAAGGCTTCCCAAATAGAGTAGGCCAGGGATAACCAGGTGAGGCCGCCCGTCACCGCCGGATCGAACTCGCCGCTTAGCGCTCCAGCCGCAACCGCCAGCACAGGAAACAAGGGAACAAGTGCCAGAGCAATCCACCCCCAGACGCGGGCCTGAGATGTGGAAATGAGGACGAACCAGTTATGGCGATAAGCGATGGTCCCGATAACAAACAGGGCGATGTATTGTGGGAAATGGGCTGGCTCCTGGTGTAAGGGTTCCCACCACCAACCGAAGGGCGTCCAAATGCGTATCAGGAAAGTAACTAGGCCCAAACTGAGGGCAAACAGGACAATTGAGCGGTTTCCTGGAACCGAAATGACTGAATGGTCATCCGAAGAGTTGGGTTTTGACTTGAAAGAGAGCCGCCCCAGAGCATAGAGTAACGAGAAAATCAATAGCGCCTCCACAAACCATAAAGGTCCTACGGAGGCATTCTGCAGGTCTGGCAGATGAGTTGAAACGTATTGCAGAAACGATCCCTGATAACCACCATGGACCGCAGCCCAGTAAGTAACCAGCGGGTTGATAACAACCGCGTAGAGTATCAACGGAATGCCCAGGCGAATTAATCGTTCTATAATGAAATGTTATGGGCCTTTGCGGTCATAGATGTGCGGCGTAAAGTAACCGGCGATCATGTAAAAGAGCCCGAGCAGGAAGGAAGCGCCGATACCGAGCAGCAGTGTCGTGATGATCGCAAAGAATGTTCCCACCTCCCCTTCTTCGCGGTAGTACCACTCTCCAAGCGGTGCGCCATAGGTGATGGCCATGTGCCCCACAATTACCAGGATAATGAGCACGATGCGCATGTTGTCGATATACAACAGGCGAACTTTGCCTGCCAATTGTGGCTCAACTACACCAGATTGTGTCAAAGCTCTCTGCGGGGCGACTGTTTCCCCAGCCATGATCATCCTCCTTCAGATTATATGTGCCTGGATTTGCACGGGATTATCTAATAAAATAACAACCACTATAAGTAGTCCAACAGACAAGTTTTGACGGGCTAACTCAAGTGGCACGGTCAGGAGAGCAGCCCTTCGGGACTGAGATGCGGCCACGAGCTATTCGGCAAAATAACATTGTCGGACTACTAGTTAAAAAATTGTCAGGCCGCATAGTGCAGTCCAAACTACCAATGCGGTACGAACTGCCACACCAATAGTAAAAGCTACACATGAACATCCCGAATTGCGATTCAGTAACGGCCATTTCAGTATCATAAAAATCAATAATCAAATTGGGCTACCTGAGCTAGAAAAGACCTGGGATCAACCGTTTGCTGCTGTGTACGTACTCCCGGTAGTCGCTCCCGAATCGCGTAATAAGCATCCGTTCTTCAATGGCGATGCGATATATAAAACACGGAATGAGCAAGAGCATGAGCAGAAGACCACGCCAACTTGAAAACAAGAGGGTGACACCGAATTGGAATAGCAGGTCGCCTGAATAGCCCGGATGACGGATGTACCGGTAAATGCCTTGCCTGACGAGTGTGTGATCTTCCGAAGTCTGCAAGGCGTAGGTAAAATGTTTTCCCAGCATCTTACGGGCTTTGAGGCGGATAGCAAGCCCGGCGACGATGGCGCCGGCCCCCATGAGGTTCATGGGACGGAAGTGCATCCTGGCTTTGTGGCGGCCCAGGAAATCCCAAGCCGTGACGCTGAGCGCGACGAGCCAGATGATGGTTGCCGGGACAATGAAATACCAGTCTTCTTGTAATGTGTGGCGCATGTCTACCTATTTGTTGTGTCCGGCTTTGGCGACTAAAAATGCTTGACTGCTCTATCAAAAGAAAAAGCCATTGTGAAATATGACGAATTGCGATTCGGTAACGGCCGTTAGGCATCATAAAACTAATTGTCAAACTCGATGGGGTGGTGAAGACAGCAATGGCATTCCCGTAATTATTTTAGCTGAACTCGCACCGTACATTATAACAAAATAAAAGGGTGTCTGGGAAGCAGCAAATGTCATGAAAAGGGGGTGGGGAAACGGCCGTTTCTGGTACTGCCAGTGTGCAAATGTTTCATTTTGTCTGATAATAAGCTGCATATCTATCTGATGAGGATAACCATGCGAAAAAATTATTTGATTTTGGTATTGGCGTGGGTTTGTGTGGCGGGAACGGCCGTTCTCCTGATCACCGTCTTCCCCCTGACCGCCCAAACCGGGAGAGCAGCCCTATTTCAGGCCATGCGGGCTGACAGACAGCCTGCACAAACAGCAGAAGTCATGCAGCAAACCACCTGCACAAACGGCATGGCGGGTGAATACCCGTGCCAAAACGTCACCCTGCTGGCCCATATGCCGCTCAATAAAATCGGCGGCGGCGAGGGCAATGATATCTGGGGCTGGACCGACCCTGAAAACGGCCGTGAATACGCGCTTATGGGGCGCACCAGCGGAACCGCCTTTGTCGACATCACCGATCCCGCCAATCCCACCTATTTAGGCGATCTCAGCACCCATACCGTGGACAGTCTTTGGCGCGATGTCAAGGTCTATGCGAATTACGCCTTTATCGTAAGCGAAGCGCCTAACCACGGCGTGCAAATCTTCGATCTCACCCAACTGCGCAATGTCGCCAATCCGCCGGTCAACTTCCAATCAACCACCCACTATGACCAGGTAGGCAGCGCCCACAACATTGTCATCAACACCAATTCCGGTTATGCCTACGTCGTCGGTTCCAACTCTTGCGCCGGCGGCCTGCACATGATCAACATCCAGGACCCGCTCAATCCCGCCTTTGCCGGCTGCTTCGCGACCGACGGATACACCCATGACGCCCAATGTATCAACTACAATGGGCCGGATAGCGCCTACCAGGGGCATGAGATTTGTTTCAACGCCAATGAAGACACCCTCACAATTGTGGACGTAACCGACAAAAACAACCCGGTGCAACTGGCGCGCAAATCATATGCCGGCGTCTCCTACACCCATCAGGGCTGGATTACTGATGATCACGCCTATTTCCTGTTGGGTGATGAGGGAGATGAAATCAGCAGCGGGCACAATACCCGCACCTACATTTGGGACGTCTCCGATCTGAATTTCCCCTTTACTCTGCGCCGCTACACCGGGCCAACTCCATCCATCGACCATAACCTCTATATCGACAACAATCGCGTTTATCAGGCCAATTATCGCAGCGGTTTGCGCGTGTTGGATATTACAGAAATTGCCGACAGCCAGCCGGATGAAATCGCCTATTTCGATACATTTCCCACTAACGATGCGCCCAACTTCAACGGCGCCTGGAGCGTCTACCCTTATTTTGATAGCGGCGCCATTATTGTCAGCGACATTGAGCGCGGCCTGTTTGTTCTCAAATTAGATTTCACGCCGCCGGCCAAGACTCACGAATCCTTCACACCGTTTGTCACAATGCCCTAGCTGGCGCTACAATCAGGTGCAAGATGGAAACCAAATTTCCGAACCGCGTCCACATTGCCCATTTGCCAACGCCAATCGATAGGATGGAGCGTCTGGCGAAGCATTTGGGCGGCCCCGAACTATATATCAAACGGGATGATCTGACTGGGCTGGCGACTGGCGGTAACAAAACGCGCAAGCTGGAATTCCTGGTCGCCGAAGCGCTGGCGCAAGGATGTGATCATCTCGTTACCACCGGCTCTCCCCAAAGTAACCACTGCCGCCAGACCGCCGCCGCCGCCGCGCGTTTTGGCCTGGGATGCAGTCTCATACTCAACGGCACAGAGCCGTCTCTGTTAACCGGCAATCTTTTACTGGACAAACTGCTGGGGGCGCATCTTTATTGGAGCGACGGCCAGGAACCAAAGGCGGTTTTGGGGATGGTCACGGCCGAATTAAAAAGCATGGGTCGTAAAGCCTATATTATCCCACGCGGCGGTTCCAACGTGCTTGGCGCAACCGGGTATGTACTCGCCATGCAGGAACTGACAGCCCAATTAACGGCCGAATATTTCAACGTTGACTTTATTGTCTTTGCCAGCAGCAGCGGCGGCACGCACGCCGGGTTAGTGCTGGGCGCACACGTCACCAACTTCGGCGGCAGCATCCTGGGCATCAGCATTGACCAGCCGGAAGAGAGCCTGCACACTCAGGTCGCGGCGCTCGCTACGGCCACGGCCACCCATCTTGGTTTAGGCACGCTTTCGCTGGCTGAAAAGGTCAATGTAAATGATGATTATTTGGGCAGCGGCTATGCTCAGGTGGGTGAACTGGAGCGGGAAGCAATCCGTTTGGTAGCCCAAATGGAGGGCATTTTGCTCGATCCGGTCTATACCGGCCGCGCCATGGGCGGTTTAATTGACCTGATTCGCTGGGGCGCCTTCACACGCGGTCAATCTGTCCTCTTCTGGCATACCGGCGGCACGGCCGCTTTGCCTGCTTTTGCCAACAAACTCCTTTAAACAAACATATTTTCCCGGAAGCGCCACAAAAGCAAGTTGATTTGTTTATCAGCTTCCGGGAAGTCGGTTCTAACTTCTACTTTTTGTTCCCGCGATATTCAGCGTATTGGTGCTGGGCGGCGGCCAGCCAGGCGGAGAGCGCGGCTTCGTCCTCGTTTTTGAGCATTTCGTTTACGGCCGTTAACCCCACCTGATAGCCTTCAAGCTGTTCAAGAACGGCCGTTTTGTTCGTCAACAAAATATCCAGCATCATACGCGGATCAGAGCCGGAAAGGCGCGCTGTGTCGCGAAAGCCGGAGGCGCTCACCGGCCAGACACGTTCATCTTCCAGCGCCGCAGCCCGGCGCATCAACAGCGCCGAAATCAGATACGGCACATGGCTGACCATCGCAACAAGGCGATCATGGTCGGCCGCATCCAAAAAAAGCGGCTGTGCGCCAATGACATTCACCAGTTCCAAAGCGGTTTCTTCGATAGCGGGAGTGGTTCGGCCGTTGCGCGTCAGAATAAAGGTTTGTCTGCGATAAAGCGTCGCATCGGCCGCCTGCAAGCCGGCCGTCTCTTTGCCGCACATCGGATGGCCGCCAATGGCCGCAAACCCGTCCGGCAGCGCGTTCATGGCGGCGTTGATGCTTTGTTTTGTGCTGCCGAGGTCGAGTACCAGACAGCCCTCAGGCCGCAGGGCTGGCAGTTCCGCCAGCAGATCCAGGATGGTTTTAACCGGAGTCGCCAAAATGAGCAGGTCAGCGGCTTGCAAACCAAAAGCTAAATCATCGCTGACCACGTCGACTATGTGGTCACGCAAAGCTTGTTGGCGCGTGGCGGCATGGCGATCAACGCCAATCAACTTTGCGGCATATCCACGCAGAGCCAGTGCCAGCGAACCACCCATCAAACCCAATCCGACGATGCAAATACGCATATCTTTTAGCATAGTTTAAGCGGTTAAAATCCCCGCCCCGTCCGCGGCGAGGGAGACATAAATTTGGGGCGCTAATTGGGTCGCAGCGGTGTAGGCCACAGCAACGGCCGTTACAAAATCATCCACCTGATCCGCAGCCACCAGCGCCACGGCGCAGCCCCCAAAACCGCCGCCGGTCATGCGCGCGCCAAAACAACCCGGCTGCCGGCGCGCCAGGGCGGCCATGATATTCAACTGCTCGTTGGAAATTTCAAAATCATGCTGCATGCTCTCATGGCTGGCATTCATCAACCGCCCAAACTCAACCGCATCTCCATTGCGCATCGCCGCACACGCCGCCAGCACACGTTCGTTTTCTGTGATGACGTGCCGCGCGCGCCGGCGCGTCAGTTCATCTAATTCGGCGGCGCGCGCATGGAACGTAACTTCATCCACGTCCCGCAGCGCCGCAACGTCAAAAAAGGCGGCGGCGGCCTCACACTGTACACGGCGCTCATTGTAGGCGGAATCGACCAGCCCGCGCCGTGTAGCGGTGTCAAGGATCACGACAGTTGTGCCGGGCGGCAGCGGTATCGCTTCCGTCGCCAGCGAGCGGCAGTCGATGAGCAGCGCGTGCCCCGCTTCGCCAGCGGCCGAAATCATCTGGTCCATAATGCCGGTGTTGACGCCGACCCATTGGTTTTCAGCTTTTTGACCTTGTTTGGCCATTTCAGCCGGGTTCCAGGAGAGGTTGGAAACGGCCGTAAACGCGCGCGCCGTCGCCATTTCCAAAGCCGCACTAGAGGACAAACCGGCGCCCAGGGGCACGTCTCCGGCCAAGACGCCTTCAAACCCTTTCAGTTCGCAGCCAATTGATTGCATCGCCCAGGCAGTGCCTTTTACATATTCCAGCCAGCCGCTGCCGGTGTCAACAATATTGGTCAGGTCGAATTGGCCCAATTCTTCATAATCGAGCGAATAGATTCGCACCTGGCTGTCGTTCCGCGGACGCAGCGCGTAGTAAACGGCGCGGTCAATCGCCATGGGCAGCACAAAGCCGTCATTATAATCGGTGTGTTCACCGATCAGGTTAACCCGGCCCGGCGCGCGCACCAGCAGAGCCGGCGGCTCTCCGTGCCGCTGGATATAAGCATTAATTACTTTTTGATCTGTTGTTTCCTCAATTTGCATCATCTTTCTCGCTTTGCCTGGTGTGTGTTGGCATTGGGTGATTATGCCTGTTAACCGGTCAATCGTGCAATAATTCATGCGGTAAGGGATTTGGGCCAGACATACTGCTGGGTGCAGGTTTTTGAAAACAAAGGGGTTGTGATGGGCTGCTCCAATCCGCACCCGCATGGGGAAGTTTGGCCGGCGACTTTTTGTCCAACGATTGGCCGCCCTGCCGGAAATCCATTACCTGTCCTTAAATGAGCAGTGACAAGCCAATCGTGATTTTTGGCGCAAATCTTGCTAGACTCGGCTTTAAAATACAAATTTTTCGAGTAAAGCAGCATGAGTTTGAATAACGGCCGTTTCACGCACATTGTCGAAGTCAAACAAGTCGTCAAACGCTTCCCCGTCGGAGACAGCGAAATCACGGTGTTAAAAGGCATCACCTTCAACATCGAGCCGGGCGAGTTTGTGACCATTGTAGGCCCTTCGGGCAATGGAAAATCCACTCTTCTAAATATGATCACCGGCATCGACCACCCCTCAGAGGGGGAGGTCATCGTTACGGGCCAGTCCGTACATGCGTTGTCCGAAAATGAGCTGGCCATCTGGCGCGGCGAAAAATTGGGCATCATTTTCCAGTTTTTCCAACTGCTGCCGGCGCTCAGTTTGCTCAAAAACATCATGTTACCTATGGACCTGGTCAAAAAATACCCGCGCAAAGAGCGTAAGCTGCGCGCCATGCACCTGCTTGATATTGTCGGATTGGCCGATCAAGCCGACAAGCTGCCCAGCATGGTTTCCGGTGGACAGCAGCAGCGCGCCGCGATTGCGCGCGCCCTGGCCAACGATCCCCCCCTGCTGGTCGCCGATGAACCAACCGGCAACCTGGATTCCCAAACCTCGGATGATGTATTTCAATTATTCAGCGAGCTGGTGAGCCAGGGCAAAACAATGGTCATGGTCACCCACAGCCGCAGCCTGGCGGCTCGCACCCAGCGCGTGATCGAGATTCGCGACGGCCGTCTTCACAGCGACAACTATTTGAACCATAATGCGGACGCCAACACAGCTAACAAGATGCTTCACAAAGATTATGAACGTACTCTGGGATAAAGTCTGGTTTGATTTATGGCATCATAAAGGCCGTACGCTTTTGGCGATTATGAGCATCGCGGCCGGCGTATTCGCAATTGGCGCTATTTTTGGCCTGGTCGACCAACTCCTCACCAACATCGACAGCGCCCATCAAGCAGTCAAACCTTCGCACATGAACCTCGTTTTGCGCCAGCCCATTGACCGCGAAACGGCCGAATCTCTCACCCGCATCCCCGGCGTCGCCGGCGTCGAAGTCATGAATATGAATACGGTACGCTACAAAACGGATCCGGATGGGGAGTGGGAAGGCGCCACGCTGGTCATGCGTGATGATTACACCGCTCAGACCTACGACTGGCTCATTCTGAATGCGGGCGACTGGCCCAAAGAGCAAAACATCGGCATCGAGCGTATCTCAAGCAACTATTACGACATCGACATCGGTGATGAGCTTATTTTTGAAATGGCCGGAACAGATCGCGCCATGCCCGTCACTGGCCGCATCAGGCATCCTTTTGTGCCGCCCCCTGATTTTGGCGGCAACGCCTACTTCTTTGTCGACAGCGCCGGTATGGCGCGCTTCGGCATACCGGAAGGCAATTTTTTCCAGCTTCTGGTGCGCGTTGATCCCTACAGCGAAGATTATGCCCAGGATCGGGCGGCAGCCATCAAAGAGCAATTGGTTAAACAGGGCGTCGGTGTTTCACTAGTCATATACCAAAACCCGGACGAACATTGGGCGCGCCCGGTGCTGTTGGGCATCACCCTGGTGTTACAAATTTTGGCAGTTGTGTCGCTGCTCACCAGCGTGATCATCGTTGTCAACACCACCACCGCCATTATTACCCAACAAACGGATCAGATTGGCGTGATTAAAGCAATAGGCGGCACATCCAGAACCATCGCGCTGGTGTATCTGGCCGGTGTATTGGCTTTTGGTCTGGCTGCTTTGATTGTAGCTGTTCCGGCGGGGGCGTTAGTCGCCTATGGCGGCGCAAAATATATGTTAAGTCTGTTTAACGTTGATTATCCAACCTTTCAAATTGCGCCGCGCGCTATTTTTTTGCAGGCAATTGCCGCGATTGCAGCGCCCTTATTGGCAGCATTATGGCCTGTACGCAACGGCGCACGCATCACCGTGCGTGAGGCAATTGCTTCTTATGGCCTAGGCGGTAATTTCGGTGTCAGTAAATTGGATCGCTGGGTTGAAACAGTCGCCGAACGCTTTCTTGTTTCTACTTACGCGATTGCATTAAGCAATATGTTTCGCCGTAAGGGGCGGCTGATGCTCACACAAGGCGTGCTGATCCTGGCCGGGACGATGTTTTTGATGGTGCTGACGCTGGCCTCCTCAATAACCGCCACGCTCGACAATGAGCTTGACCGGCGGCGTTATGATTTGCGTCTCTTTTTCTTCCAGCCGCAGCGGTCAGATCGCGTCGAGGCGCTTGCAGAGCAGATACCCGGCGTGATCGACGCGGAAACCTGGTACACGGTGACGGGGAATGTTTTACGGGAGGGAGAGCGGCTGGAGGATACCGGCGGCCTGGGCGCTGAGCTGTTTGGCATTCCATCCGGCAGCAGCATGTATCAGCCCTACATCGTAAACGGCCGTTGGCTGTCGCCTGATGACACAGAGCGCGTTGTCGTCATCAGCCAGGACTCCGCCGAGTTCAACGATCTGTCGGTTGGGGATACAATTACGATTGATTTAGGGGATTTTGGCAGTGATGATTGGCATATAATCGGTATTTACCAGGCCATCACCGCCGATTTGTTTTCAACCGATCCAATTTACGCGCCGGAAGAGGCAGTGGTCAGCGCCACAAAACGCGCCAACCGCGCCAACCAGGTTGTCATTGAAACGGAACGGAAAGGAGTCGCCGCCACGCTGGATATGATGAACGAGCAAAGTGACGCTTTCAAAACCCGCAACATTAACGTCAATCCGTTTTTCAGCCGCACCAAACCCCAAGACCGGGAATATGCTTTTAATCAATTTGGCATTGTGAATAATATGCTGTTCGGATTGGCGCTGATTGTCGGCATGGTGGGCGGTATCGGCCTGATGGGTTCGCTTTCTATCAGCGTGGTTGAACGCACGCGCGAAATTGGCGTTTTGCGCTCAATTGGCGCCGAAACGGTCACAATTGTGACGATGTTCATAATGGAAGGGGTCTTGCAGGGGTTGTTGAGCTGGTTTATTGCCGTGCCGCTGGCTTTTATTATCGCCCAACCTGTTGCCCAACTGCTGGGCCAAACGATTTTTGATATCGATCTCGACTTTGTGTTCAATTATACGGCCGTTATCATCTGGCTGGTTGCGATTGTGAGCATTTCAATTCTGGCGTCAATTATTCCCGCTCACTCCGCCGCGCGCGTCAGCGTACGCGAGAGTCTGGCATATGCATGATGGGGGTAAATAAAAAGCGAAAGACCCCGACCAGGAGGGTAAATCGGGGTCTCACGCTTTTTTGGCGACTTCGCTTACGATAATAAGCTGCAAATATAAATCCTACCTGAATTTAAGATAAGTAGACCGTGAGTATGTGCAAGACTACGGCCGTTCCAGTTGGGCAATCACAATCAAATCGTCGGGTAAGGGGGCTGTGTTAGAAACGGCCGTTACGCGCTCGCCCGAGATGGGATTATACAAACCGGCGGCCAGAGTGTAGCTGCCTGACGCCAACGGGTTTTGTAATGTGATCGTATGCGCATCCATCAAAATATCCTGCGGCTGCCAAAAAGCCGCCGGAGCCATATTTTGCAGCAGCGGCCCATCATGCTGCGCGACCAGCGATCCATCCGCGGCGTACAAATGCACAAAAGCGGTCAGCGGCTCCAGCGGGACTGCGCCGGCCTGCCAGGTGAGCGTCACCTTAATTTGATCATCAGTTTGGGAAACGGCCGTATCCACCAATTGCAGCCCATTCCCAAATGTGGCCAACACGTCCACAGCAGCGCCGGCGCCCGGCCGCCACGTCGCCGATAAATCGAAGAATTCATCTCGCGTTAAGTCATAAACATAGACGGCCGACTCATTGAGCTGCATACGCATATCAGAGAGCGCCATTTCAGGGCCAAATGTTTGCCAGCCCGGTGCATACTCAGGCACAGAAACGGCCGTCGCCGGACGCGCCGGCCCGTTGTTGAAGCGCACAAAATCAGCCGCGCGCGCATAGGACGGCATCACCACTGCACCAACCGGCGTCCAGGGATATGGATTTTCACAACCCTGCGGCCTTTCAGGAAAGGAGCTGAAGAAAAAAGGCACATTCACAAATAAAATATCCTGCTCCTCGGGCGCGCTCTGCGCCGCAGCGCGCATCTGGTAGACAATGCGCGTCGCCTGCGCATAAAAGTCCAGCTCACAGCGAATGAACGCCAGCGGCGGCAGCACAACCGCCGCCACATAGATCACTTGCAGCAGCATCGAGACAATCCGCGCCCAAACAGGCTCGCGAACGCAGCGGCTGAGCGCCAGCACCGGCAGGCCCAACAACAGCGCTGCGCCAACGGCGGGTAAATAGCTCAAACGTGGACTGCCATACAAATAAGCGCTGTTTAAAAAAAGAACAGCCGGCAGCGCGCTCAGAATAAACCAGGCCAGCCCAAATAACCATAAGCGGACTGCTCGCGCCAGCCAGGCCGCAGCGAACGTGACGATCAAAACCAGCAAACTCAGCAGAACCAGCGCCGCCTGATCGGTAACGTCCAGGTTGAAAAGGGGCAGGAGCGGATAAACCAGCGTCTGCATAAAGGGAATCAGGTTGCGACCAACCTGCGCCAATGTCGGCAGGGTTTGTTGTCCCGTTTTGGGAATGCTCAGCCAGAGCAAAAAATAGAGGACAGGCGCAATGAAGAAGGGCAGAAACGGCCGTTTCACTCCATCGCGCCAATTTTGGGGCGCATACATTAGCCAATCCACACCCACCAGCGCCAGCGGAATAAACAAGCCGTTTTCATGTGAAAAAAGACCCAGCACCATTGTGACATACGCGGCCGCATACCAAACAATGCTTGCGCGCTTCCGCGCTTCACAATACAGCAGCAGGGTCAGCAGGAGCCAAAAAAGCAGCAGCGGATGGGTCAGCGACGCCACGTAAGCCACCGCTTCATAGCTAAATGGAACCGTGACGAAAATGAGCGCCACAGCCCACGCATAGGCGCGGTTTTGGCTGAGGCGATAGGTGAGCAGCCACAACAAGGCTGTGTTGGCGGCATTCAAAATAAGCAGGAGGGCATGAAAGGGGGCAGGCTGGTAATCAATCAGGTTGACAAGGCTTTTGAGAAGCACGAAAACGATGGGGCGATAATAGCCATATTCAGCCGAACCGGCGAAGAAATTGAGGAAAGTACGCGGTTTCATCCAGGCAAAATGACCCGTGGGATCGTCGTTGAAGAAGGCAAAATTGAGGGAACGGCCGTATAAAATCAAGGCTACAGCCGCGACCGCCAGCATGGATAAAATTGTGAGCCATTGTGAGGCGCGCCTGGATTTCATGGTCGAATTAATTCATGCGGGGATGTGCGGCCGCCCAATCCAACGCGCTGCGTATATGGGCGCGTAAGGTCTGTTTATTTTGCAAAACCGCGCCCACATGGTTGGAAGCAGTCATCACCAGCGCATGCTCAGGGTAGAGATCGGCATGATGTTCCTGGCGGAAAAAGAGATCGTTTGCGCCCAAGACCGGGAAAATCCGTTCAGGATCAACCTGATCGTAATACGGCGTGAAATCAAAATAAGTTTTTAACTCGTCCAACGTAACTTCTAATTCCCGCCCGAATAACTGCGCGCTGTCCCAAAATACCTGCGCCAGATTGGGGGAAGCATACATCGGGATAATCGCGCGTGTATTTTGGAATAAACCCCCATACAAAATGCTGGTAATGCCCCCCCAACTTAAACCGCCGGCCAGCGAAAATTGGGCGCCTTGGGCTTCGAATGTTGTCTGCATCAGTTCAAGAATGCGCAAAGAGCCGGCAAACATCTGATAAATATGATCAATGGAGGCAAAACCCGTTTGCAGCGCCTCATTAATCTCGTTGTGATAGGGGGCTTGCACGGCGACCAGATGCGCGGGGAACGCATCTCCTTTGGGAAAGAGACGCTGCCAGGTCGCATAAAAGGGTATTTCGCCGAGGCCGTGGTGGTAGAGCAGCAGCGGCGCTGTGGGATTAACGGCCAGACGCACGCGCACGTGACACGCCAATTCGCCCAACATACTATCCAGCCAGACAGTATGTTCACCCGGCGCGTCCAGATTGAAAACGGCCGTTTTCTTCCTATTCACCTGCGTATTGGCCAGCGCCATCTCCAGATCAGGCGCCTCTACCGGTTTTTGTTCTAATGTTGCTGGCATCTGGCGCTGCATCGCATACAATACCAGCTTGTCAAGCTGCCTCGTCAGCGCGCGCAGATTTGATAAATTTAGCATTCGCCTGATCCTCGCTGCAAAAATAATCAAGTTTGCCAAAAATAACATGACCTCTTTGCAAACGCCAACCGGGAAAGCGACCTCTTATATTTCACCCCTTGCACATAGATGCACAACCAAGTTTATTTGAGTAAGATACACCCGTGGCAAAACAACTATGCGTAAAAAATTAAAAAAAACTGGCAAGTAATTTATGACCTTTATTCGGGCCAGGTTATTCGTATCGAAAATCTTGATCTATTGAGATTGAATATGACACGGAGTAAAACATGATCCAACATAGTAAAAATTGGCAATATTCCGAACGGGATGGACTCAGCGAAGATATTCACTTGCTGGGTGACATTCTGGGCCGCGTGATCCGGCAGCAAGACGGCATTGAAGCTTTTGAATTGGAAGAGCGCATCCGCGCGCTGACAAAAACACGCCGTGTCGACAGCAATCCAGCCATTGACGCACGCATCGAAACGATTGTAAATGAACTGGATGTGGCGCTAATAGAACGCGTTTCGCGAGCGTTTACAACCTATTTTGAACTGATCAACATCGCAGAAGAGCAGCAGCGGGTGCGGGTTTTACGCCGGCGCGAAGCGGATGCCCATCCACGACCGCTGCGGGAATCAATAGCCGCAGCGATCACAGACCTGCGTGAAATTGGTCTGGATGAGTTTGAAATGGCGCGCATTTTAAAGCGGCTCGATATTGAACTGGTCTTTACGGCTCATCCCACCCAGGCCAAACGTCGCACCGTCATCTCCAAACTACGGCGCATTGCCCAGGCATTGAATGATCTCGACGTGCGCGACCTGCTGCCGGCTGAGCGCGAAGCCATTTTCAGAGAGATTACGGCCGAAATCACGTTGTTATGGGTCACCCACCGCAGCCGCACAAGCAAACCCACCGTGACAGATGAAGTACGCACCGGCCTCTACTATTTTGACATCACCTTGTGGGATGTGCTGCCGGATATTTACAACCAAATGAAGCAGGCATTGGCGCAAAATTACCCTGCCCTGAAAACGCCGCCGCGGTTTTTAACCTTTGGCTCCTGGATTGGAGGCGACCGCGACGGCAATCCCAACGTCACGGCCGATGTAACAGCTGAAACGCTGCGCCTGCACCGCGGCCTGGCAGTTGAACGCCACCGCGCACAGGCGCGCCAGTTGGATCGTTCGCTGAGCATCTCGGAAGAGCTGGTCGATGTGAATTCTGATCTACTAAAGGCACTCGCAGCGCGCGGGGAAACAGCCGACCACGTCGCTTTTCTCAAAACACGCTACCCCAACGAACCTTACCGGCTGTGGGCGGCCACTTTAGGCGCTGACCTGGCCGATGCATCGGCGGGTGACATGGTTGGTCGCTTGAAAGGGCTGGCAAACCCGTCCCTATCCATGCGCACGCTGCAAAACCTGCTCCAACCATTGGAACTGATGGACCAGACGCTCAGGGCGAGTAATTTGCAAGACATCGCGGCGACAGATCTGGCGCGTATGCGCACGCAGGCCCAGGTATTTGGTCTGCACGTGGCGCGGCTGGACATACGCCAATACAGTGATTTTAATACGGCCGTTTTGGCGGAATTATTTGCCAGACTCAATCTGGAGCCAGACTTCGACAAGTTGCCATCCAACAAACGTGCTGAACGGCTTTCTATCCTGCTGCAAGCGCCCGCGCCCGATTTGTCAGGATTGGTAGATTTGTCTCCCGAAACGCAAGAAACGCTGGTCCTGTTTCAACTTCTAAAGCGCGCCGTTGATTTTTATGGGCCTGAACTTGTCGGCCCTTACATCGTCAGTATGACCCATGGCCCGGAAGATATTCTAGGTCCCTTGCTGCTCGCTTACTGGCACGGCATTTGCTTGCAAGGCGCTGACCAGCCCGAAGGTTTAAGTTTCGCCCCGCTCTTTGAAACGCGCGCCGATTTGCGCCAAGCGCCCGCAATTATGACTGCGCTGTTTAAGCACCCGGCCTACGCGCCGCATCTCGACCGCGTGGGTCGTGAACAAACCATCATGATTGGTTATTCCGACAGCAATAAAGATGCGGGCTATCTGGCCGCCAACTGGGAACTGTATGAAGCTCAGGAAAGGTTGGCGAACTGCTGCCATGAAAACAAAGTGATTATGACATTATTTCATGGGCGCGGCGGAACAATTGCGCGCGGGGGCGGCCCTGCGAATCGCTCGATTTTGGCCCAGCCGCCCGGTTCGGTCAACGGCCGTATCCGCATCACGGAACAAGGCGAAGTTATCGACAACCGCTATGGCCATCCCGCCATTGCGCGCCGCCATTTGGAACAGGTTGTCCATGCTGTGCTGCTGGCAAGCGCGCCGCCCAATTACCAGGTTCAGGCTCAACCCAAGCCGCAGTGGCGCACAACGATGGATGAATTAGCGGCCGTTTCCTACCGCGCCTACCGCCAACTAATATATGAAACACCAGAGCTTTTAACCTATTGGAGCCAGGCGACGCCCATCGACGAAATCAGCCAGATGTCGATTGGCTCCCGCCCGGCGCGGCGCACGGCCAAAGCCACATTCGACAGTTTGCGCGCCATTCCCTGGGGGTTTAGCTGGATGCAAAGCCGGCATGTGCTGCCCGGCTGGTATGGGGTTGGTCAGGCGCTGGCGGCTGTCGGCATTCAGTCCGGCGGCGTCCAGACGCTGCGTGAAATGTACCGGGATTGGCCCTTTTTCCAGGTGGTGATTGATAATGCCCAGGTTTCAATGGCGCAGGCAGATATGGGGATCGCGCGGTTTTATGCGGGTTTGGTGGAGGAAACGGCCGTTCGCGAAAAAATCTTCGGACAAATTACAGAGGCATTTGATTTGACGCGCACCTGGATTTTGCAGGTCACCCAGCAGCGCGATCTGCTCGAAAATGATCTTGTCATAAAACGCGCCGTGCGCCAGCGCAATCCCTACGTTGATCCGCTCAACTTTATACAGGTCAGTTTGCTGCACAGGCTACGCGCTCTGCCGGAAGATCACCAAACATCGGAAGTTCAGGAGATTTTGGAAGCTATCTTTCTGACAATTAACGGGATTGCATCCGGCCTAAAAAACACCGGCTAGCACAAACAATAATTCGGCGACAACCACTTTCAGGCAAGGATCATTGCGTTTCGGCGACTGCCCGCACTATCGACTGCATGATTAGTTTGTCAATATTTTGGTTTTCAATTTCACCTGACAGCAAATAGACCGCGCCTGGAGATTCAGCACGTATTTGCAGCCATTGAGTGAGAATCGCTCTTTCTTCAGGCGTGGGTTCAGCAAACAACTGCACTTCTACATTTAACAATTCTTCAGGCGCCGCAGAAAACAATTTTTGGGTCATGGCAGGTGTGATCTTGGCCTCAACAGGGTAGACAACAACGCCGTGCAAAAATCCCGTCTGCTCTATCTCCTGCAATGAAGCCAGCGCCTGTGGCGATACCCGCGCGACATAAATGGCCCCGCCCAATTCATACAACAAATCGAGACCATCAGCCGTAAACTGCGCCCGCAGCGTTTCATCCAGGGGGGCTTCAAAAGCAAGAATTGAATAAACGGCCGCACCGTCGCCTAAGCGAGCGCGCAACGCATCAGAAATTCCCTCGGGCAGCAGAAATTCATAGCCAGTTGGGAAATTCACCACAAAAGGCTGTGGGTCAGGCACTTTGGTAGCGAGAACGGCCGTATTTTGCACGACTATTGAAGATTGAGAGCCGCCGCGGCAAGCCGTATTTACCAGCAGGCCTGCCGCCAATAAAATCACGAGCCAAATCCCAAAGTTCGCCCTTTTCGGATTACAGATTTTCTTACTTCCCAGGTTCAATCGCAAAGTTAATTCCGCCTCCTATAGCTTACATTTTACATACCAACGTTAAAATTGACGATAATGAAGCGGTTGATTGGGGGAAACGGCCGTTTTTATCCAATATTTTGCAGCACAATGAACAACAGCTGCGCCACAATCACGTTTATAATAATCGCGAACGGAAACATTAGCGTGTATCCAACCGTTGGCAGCGAGTTGGCGGTTTGGTCCTCAGCATAATCCAAAACTGCCGGCTGGGGTGAAATCATGCCTAACAACAAACTGGTGGGGATCTTTACCAAACCGGCGCCTACAAGCAGCGCCACAGAGGTCGTCACAAGAATCAATCCCAAACCAATCCAAAAAATAAACCAGCCCTCACCGCTTCTAAACGCTTCAACAAAAGAACTGCCGGAACGCACACCGATTGTCGCCAGTAAACAGATCAAACCAAATTGACGCAGCGTGAGATTAGCGCTGTATGGCATTGTCCACAAAATAGGGCCGGTGCGGCGCAGCGCACCCAAAATGAGCGCAACCAGCAGGGGCCCACCGGCGACGCCCAACTGAAATGTAATCCCTCCTGGAAAGGGTATTGGAATTAATCCAATCAATAATCCCAGCGTGATGCCTAAACCCACTGTCAACAAATTGATGCGGCTGAGTTCCGCATAGGAATCGCCAAACAAATCTACCAGGTTTGGAATTTCATCACGCGGAGCCAATACACGCACCCGGTCGCCCAATTCCAGCACGGTGCTGCCAAAGGCTAACAATTCAACATCCCCGCGCCGCACGTGAGACACAATTGCTCCATATTTTTCTTTAAGCGCCAGTGTGACAATTTTTTTTCCAGCCATATCCGGGTTCGATACAAATAAACGCCGCCCCATGTAAATCGATTGATCCTCAAATAAATTCTGGGCAGCGCGAACGCCCAACTGCGCTTCAACCCGATCCATCTCTTCGACCATACCGGCAATAACAATCTGGTCGCCCGGTTGAAAACGTGTATCGCCGCCAATTAAATAGGCCTTTCCTTGCCGGTAAATGCGGCCAAAAACAACATCCCAGTCGTGAGCGCGCAATAGTTGGCGCAGCGGAACGTCGTTGGCGTCAGACTCCGTAACAATGATGGTGCGCGATTGAAGATCTTGATCAATGGGGTATTCCTTGCGCAATGCAAACGCTTCAGCTGCAAAATCAACTCGTGACAGCCGCAGGAAGATAGCAATCACTAAAATTCGCCCCAAAACGCCCAGAGGATATACAACTGAAAAACCCACGACTGCCTCTGAAGCAGCGGTTTCCGGCTGCGGAACTGTCGTATAAATTTGATCTAAAACACTGGCAAGCGCGGGCGTATTATTGGACATACCTGTAAAAATACCAATAGTTGTCGCTGCAGGTAGATTTAAGGCAAAATGCACGCTCACAAGGAGGACGGCGGGCAACAGGATCACGGCGACAATAAACAGGACCTCACGCATGCCATCGCGGCGGAATTTAGCAAAAAAGCCAGGCCCGTTGCTCAAGCCAATTGTATAAACGAACAAAACCAGGCCCAAACTAAGGATAATATCGGGGATTTGCAGTTGTGGGTCAAGGGCGCCAAAAGCCAACCCGACAAACAATACGGCCGCTACACCCAAACTGTTGCCCCGAAAGCGAATGCGTCCCACCCAGTAGCCAATGGCCATCACCAGAAACAGCAGTAAAAGCGGATTGTTCTCGAGAATTGTAATCATAGTTGGAAACGGCCGTTGTGGCGTCCTGGTGTTACAATTGCCGGGCTTCGAGCACAAATACAGCCGTTTTCGCCATCAAATTCGGTAACATTCCGCCGCGCCGGTCACCAGAAAGATAGACCTGTTCACGAATAAGAAATCCTTTTTGGCGGCAAAAATTTGTGAAATCCGTCAGCGTAAACGCCTGCCAACGCGGCGGCTCGTGCCAGGGCTGCGGGTAATCAGGCGCTTCCGGGATACGGCCTCGGAATAACAAGCTCACGCGATTACGCCAATAACCCCAATTGGCAAAGCTGACAATCGCCTTCCGCCCAACCCGCAGCATCTCCGTCAAAATCATAGCAGGATCATTCAGATAACGCAGCGTCTGGCTGAGAACCACAATATCAAAACTGTTGTCGGGATAGTCGGCTAACCCCTCCTGCAAATTTCCCTGACGCACGCTCAAGCCGCGCCGCACGCAGGTCAACATACCCGCTTCGCTCAATTCGATTCCGCGACCTTTGACCTGCTTATTTTTTTTCAGGTACGCCAACAAATCACCATCGCCACAGCCCAAGTCCAAAACGGATGTTTCAGACATAATTAACTGTGCAATGGCGCTTAAATCTGGCCTCAATCCAATCTTTTCAACTTGAACCTGCCTGGTCAAACGACTTTTTCAACCTCCGAATACTTTTCAAGATCTTTTGGCGGTAAGTTTATGCCTTCCTCTCTAACCAGACGATCCAAAAAACTGGATAAAAGCTTGGTCATGGTTTCCACTTCCAGCAAAAAAGCATCATGGCCCCAACTGCTTTCAATATCGAGATAGGTGACATCCGCGCCAACGGCCGTTAACGCGCGCACAATCTCCTTGCTGTGATAAGTCGGGTACAGCCAATCACTCGTAAAACTAACCACCAGAAATTTAATATCAGCCGCGTTGACAAAAGCAGCCGCCAGAGATCCCGTGGACGCGCTCAAATCAAAATAATCCATCGCCTTGGTAACATACAAATAACTATTGGCGTCAAAGCGGCGCGTAAATTTATTGCCGTTATATTTCAAGTAACTTTCAACCGCAAATTCCGTCTGAAACTCATACCCATACTGCTCCAGGTTATGCAAACGACGGCCAAACTTCTGATGCATCGAGATTTCGCTCAGATAGGTAATATGGCCCACCATGCGCGCCACCGCCAGCCCTGCATCCGGCTTTGCAGGTTGGTCATAATAATCGCCATGATTCCAGGCCGGATCAGCATAAATCGCCTGCCGACCCACTTCACTAAACGCAATCAGCATCGGGCTGTGTTGGGCTGTCGTTGCCAGCGGAATAACGGCCTTCACGCGCTCAGGATGATGGGCCGCCCAATCCAGAACCTGCATTCCCCCCATTGAGCCGCCCGCAACGCATAAAAGCTGATCGATACCCAAATGATCGATCAGCAGAACCTGTGCGCGCACCATATCGCCCACTGTAATAACCGGAAACCGCAAGCCATATGGTTGCCCTGTAGCCGGATTCACATCCATGGGGCCGCTTGATCCATAACAACTGCCCAGCACGTTGCTGCAAATAACAAAAAATCGGTCGGTATCAAACGCTTTGCCAGGACCGATGCAAGCATCCCACCACCCTGGATTTTCTTCACCGAGATGGTACCCGGCTGCGTGCGCGCTGCCGCTGAGGGCATGCACAATCAAGATTGCATTGGAACAGTCCGCGTTTAAACGGCCGTAAGTCTCATATGCAATTTTAACTGCTGGCAGCGCCGCCCCGCTCTCAAGTTGAAAAGGAGCGTTAGAATAAAAATATTGGGTTTCAACCCGGCCAACAGAATCTTCAGAATACATAAATCCTCATTTACTAAAAACCTGACAGGTTTTTGAAACCTGTCAGGTTTGATCAGTTGGCTGATTAGCCGGCAGAGTGGGCCAACGCCTGATCCAGGTCCCAAAGAATATCGTCAATATCCTCAAAACCGACGCTCAGGCGCACAAAGTCCGGCGTCACGCCGGCCTTAAGCAGTTCATCCTCATTAAGCTGGCTGTGGGTTGTGCTGGCAGGATGGATTGCCAAACTTTTTGCATCGCCCACATTGGCCAGATGACTGAATAACTTCAAATTATTGATAAAGTTTTGGCCGGCATCACGGCCGCCGCTGATGCCAAAACCCAGGATGGCCCCCGCGCCGCGCGGTAAATATTTTTTGGCGCGTTCGTGGTCGGGATGGCTGGCCAAACCCGGGTAAGATACCCAATCCACCACAGCATGGTCATCCAGGAACTCGGCTACCTTTTGCGCATTGCTAACCTGTCGTTCGATGCGCAGACTCAAGGTTTCAATCCCTTGCAGCGTTGTCCAGCTATTGAATGGGGCCTGGCAGGCGCCAATATCGCGCAGAACCTGTACACGTGCTTTCAGGATGAATGCAGGCGGCCCTAAATCCGCATATACCAATCCATGGTAGGAGGGGTCCGGCTCGGTGAAGTTTGGGAAACGGCCGCTGCGCCAATCGAAATTCCCGCCATCCACAATAACGCCCCCGATTGTGGTGCCGTGCCCGCCCAGGAATTTGGTTGTGCTGTGGGTAATGATATGCACGCCCCATTCAAACGGCCGGCACAAATACGGCGTTGCAAAGGTGTTGTCAATGAAAATGGGGATGTTGTGCGCTTGAGCAATGTCAGCAACCTCTTCAAACGGAAAAACTTTGATATCGGGGTTTCCCAAGGTTTCACCATAAAGAATTTTGGTATTGGGCCGGATTGCCGCTGCAAACGCCTCGGGATCAGAAGGATCAACAAAAGTGACTTCTATACCCAGGCGGGGAAAGGTGTAATTAAACTGGTTGTAAGTACCGCCATACAAGCGGCTGCTGCTCACGATATGATCGCCTGCGCCGCACAAGGTCAAAATGGCCATCGTCTGCGCGCCATGTCCACTGCTGGAAGCCAATGCGCCCACGCCCCCTTCCAGGTCAGCAATACGCTGTTCCAACACGTCTGTCGTGGGGTTCATGATGCGCGTGTAGATATTGCCAAACTCTTTCAGTGCAAACAGGTTGGCCGCATGCTCCGTATTCTGGAACTGGTAGCTGGTGGTTTGATAAATCGGAACTGCGCGGCTGCCGGTTGTTGGGTCAGGCGCCTGCCCGGCGTGAAGCTGGCGAGTGGCAAAACCAAATTTGTGACCATTTTCAGATAAACTCATGATTCAATATTCTCCTTAAAAAAATTTCGGCATACAACAAAAAACCTCTGCCTTTTATGACAGAGGGTGGAGAATAAGTCTGGATTTGGGTCTGTGTTGGTCTACACAGAATAAGAATGAGCAGGTTAGTCCCCTTTCATCTTCCAGAATTACTCTGCCGGAATTGGCACCATAGACATTCAATCACCTGGTTGCCGAGGCTTCAAAGGGCCGGTCCCTCCACCTCTCTGGATAAAAGCGATACTTGATTATTTTGTTGTCGGGCAAAACTATAAAGCGAATTGTATGATTTGTCAACTGGAAAATTTGTCTAAACGATGCTTGACCTGGTTGTCTATTTATGCTACTCTGTCAAGTATTCAAGGTTAAGTATGATGATTTATTGCAAGAACCGCAGCAAAATGGAAAGCCTTTTATTAAGCAGCACAGGTGTGTGTCGTTGGCGTCTGCCCAGGCTGCGATTAATTCTTATCTGATATTTCAGTTTTAGAACTTTAAGCCACAGGTGCGCCAGCCCTGTGGCTTTTTTATTTTCTGAGAGGGAAACCCGAGGTGGCTTGGTGAGGACACCGGCCACAGCTAGCATTCTGGGAGGTTTAACATGACTCAAAAACAAAATCTGATTTATGATCGCGAAGCAGTCGAACAGAAATGGCGCGATAACTGGCGGGAAATGGATTTGTACGCAACGGGCAGCGACCCGCAAAAACCCGATATGATGATTCTGGATTTCTTTCCGTACCCATCCGGAGACGGGTTGTCGGTGGGACACGGCCGTAACTACGTTCCCACATGCGTCAGCAGCCGTTTTCACCGCATGCGCGGCTATAATGTGCTGCATCCGATGGGCTGGGATGCATTTGGGCTGCCGGCCGAAAATTACGCCATCAAACATGGCATCCATCCCAGCGAAAGCAGCGCTAAATTTTGCGCTACTTACAAACGGCAAATGCAGTTGCTGGCATGTTCCTACGACTGGTCGCGCGAGTTCAGCTCAACCGATCCCGATTATTACCGCTGGACGCAGTGGTTTTTCCTGCTGTTGTATGAACGCGGGCTGGCTTATCGCGCCGTGGGGAGGCAGTGGTGGTGTCCCGAGTGCCATACCGTGCTGGCAAATGAACAGGTCGAAAACGGCCGTTGCTGGCGCTGTCACAGTGAAGTCACCAAAAAAGAGCTGGCGCAGTGGTTCTTCAAAATCACCGAATACGCTGAGCGGCTGCTGGCTGATTTGGACGGCCTTGATTGGCCGGAATCGATCAAAGCGATGCAGCGCAACTGGATTGGCCGTTCGGAGGGCGTGGAAATTCATTTTCCGGTGGAAAACCAGCAAATACCCGTTTTTACCACCCGGCCCGACACGCTGTATGGCGTCACCTACCTGGCTTTGGCGCCGGAACATCCTCTGGTTATGGAAATTACAACTTCGTCCCAGGCGCATGCGGTAAAGGATTACAGCGACCGGGCGCAGCGGCAGTCGGAAATTGAACGCATGGCGGTGGATGAAGCCAAAAGCGGTGTATTCAGCGGCGCTTACGCCAGACACCCGCTGAGCGGCGAACCCATTCCCATCTGGATTGCCGATTATGTGCTGCCCGGTTATGGCAGCGGAGCAGTCATGGGCGTGCCGGCCCACGATACGCGCGATTATGCTTTTGCTCAGCAGCATGGGCTGCCGGTTGTGACTGTAATTAAGCTCCAAGAACAAATTGAAGCGGCGTGTTACACCGGGGAAGGCATTCTACAAAATTCGGGCCGTTTTAACGGCATTACGTCGCAAGCAGGTCGGGCGGCCATAACAGCCGAACTTGCGGCGCGCGCCGCCGGACAGAAGCAGGTGACATATCGAATGCGGGATTGGTTGATTTCGCGCCAGCGGTATTGGGGCGCGCCGATTCCAATTGTCTACTGCGACCAATGCGGCGCAGTGCCCTTGCCCCCTGAAGCGCTGCCGCTGCGGCTGCCGGACACAGATGATTTTGCGCCGGCCGGCGACGGCCGTTCCCCTCTGGCGCGCGTAGATGCGTGGGTACACACAGCCTGCCCCCAATGTGATGGACCTGCCCGTCGCGAGACAGACACGCTGGACGGATTTGCCTGTTCAAGCTGGTACTTTCTGCGTTTTGTCAGCCCGGATTACGCCAACGGCCCATTTGATCCGGACGCCATGCGGCGCTGGATGCCGGTAGATACCTACGTGGGCGGCGCAGAACATGCAGTCATGCACCTGCTGTATGCCCGTTTCTGGACCAAAGTGATGTTTGACGCCGGGCTGGTACCATTTAATGAGCCTTTTACCCAACTGCGCAATCAAGGCGTGCTGCATGCGCCTGATGGGTTGCGTATGTCAAAATCCAAAGGGAACGTGATCACGCCGGATGAAGTCATAACCCGGCATGGAACCGACGCCGCGCGCGCCTATACTTTGTTCATTGGACCGTTTGATGGGGATGTGACCTGGCAAGAAAACGGCATTAAAGGGGTGACGCGCTTCCTGGAACGCTATTGGCGACTGGCAACCGAGCCGATGCCCATCATTAATACGCAAGAGGACGCCGAATTTGAACGCGCGCGCCACAAAACCGTCCAACGCCTGACGCTGGATATGGCTGATTTTCGCTTTAATACGGCCGTTGCGGCGCTGATGGAATACCTGAACGGAATGGAAACAGCCTGGAAAAATGGCGTCCATCCGGAACAATGGCGGCGCGCCATTGAAACGTTTACGCTGCTTTTGTGTCCCATTGCGCCCTTCATTACGGAAGAGATATGGCGGCATGTGCTGGGAAATTCTGATTCTGTCCACCAGCAGACGTGGCCGGAGTTCGACCCCGCAATGACAGTAGATGAACAGGTTACGATTGTGGTTCAGGTTAACGGCAAACTGCGGGATCGTATCAATATGGCTGTGAATGCTGAGGAAGGCGTGGTGCGGGAAACGGCCGTTGCCAGCCCAAAAGTCCAGCGCAGCATAAATGGCAAACCCATTCGGCGTTTGGTTGTCGTTCCCAATAAATTGGTGAATATAGTCGTGTAGACTTTTTAGAGATGACCGGCCGGGACAAAACACCCCCGGCCGGTCAAACAGATTTACGGAATGCAAAGCGAGGCGCCGGCATAAATGAGATCTGGATTTTGAATTCCATTTGCCTGCATAATAGCTTGCGGCTGCACGCGATAATGCAGAGCAATTTCGCTCAAAGTCTGACCCCAATGCACATAATGTACGAACCGGCACGGGCCGCCCGTGCCAGGGCCTCCAGGTCCGGGATAGGGCACAAAAATTGTGGCGCCCGCGTAGATGATATCGGGATTGGTAATTTGCGGATTTGCGCGCATGATAGATGCAATGGTGGTGCCAAACCTGTTCGCGATTGAATAAAGTGTATCCCCCTTCTGGACCACATAATATGAGCCATTCGCTTCTGCCGGTGCAGCATAACTGACAGCGCTTACTGAAACTAACAAAACCATAACGCTCAACAGCGCCAGCCAAAACCGGTGTGAGGACGCCCGGCCGATCGATTTCTTCTTCACCATTTTACCTCCCAAAAAAGACTGGTTGCCAACTAAAACCAATAGCGCAACAAGCCTCATACGATACTCACACAATATCATATTTCATATCAAACAATCAAGTAGGTGAGGTAAATGTCAGGTGAAAAAAACGCCAGCTTTTCCCGTTTGAAAAGCTGGCGTTTTTCAATGTATGGTAATTTTTTGTCTATGTAATTGAGGAGTGAGCATCCTCAGATGCGGCCAGTTGAGGCCACGAACCGGCATTTGAGAATGCCTTCCTCCTCATTTCAGAGCGAAGTCTCGTTGTAGTACTAATTGCGGGTAATGTACTCGCCTGTTGTGGTATTCACCTTAATACTGTCGCCAACCTGTATAAACAAGGGGGTACGAACTTTCAGACCTGTTTGGGTGATCACGTCCTTTGTGGCACCTGTGGCTGTGTCCCCGGCGACAGCGTTTTCTGCATCAACCACTTCAAAATCCATCGATTTGGGCAAGTCATAATCAATGACCTCACCTTCATAGGAAAGCAGTTCAAGCTCCATGTTATCGACAAGATACTGCACATGATCTTCCAAAACGGGATGAGCGACCTGTTTCTGTTCGTAGGAATCGACATCCATAAACACATAAAATCGGCCGTCATCATAGATGTATTGATACGGCCGTTTCTCCAAGCGCACATCCTCAACCCGGTCGCCAGATGTGAAAGTTATCTGTAGGTTGGCCCCGGTGCGCATATTGCGTACGCTCACTTTAATATTGGCCTTACCACGACCAGGTTTACTGTGACTATACTCAGTCACTTTAAAAAGATTTTCATCATATAGAAAAGTCGTTCCACGACGTAATTGGTTTACATCAATCATCGATTAATTTGCTCCTTCAAAAATATCTTCCCGGAAGCGCCACAATAGCAAGTTTGATTGTTAACAAGCTTTCCGGGAAGTTGGTTTTCATTTATGGCGGCGGGCAACAACGCGTATTGTCACCTCAAGATATAAATTGTTGAAAGTTTTCGGGAAAAGCCCGCTATTCAAATGGATCAGAGCGAGCGCGACGGTTCCACCACAATATCAGGGCTGATGACCCGGCAAGAATTAAAAGTCCTATGACAAACCAGAGCACCTCTCCCAGAGGCGTCACACTGCGCAGCTCAAAATCACCTAATTCAATTACCCAAATCCAGGCAATCAGCAGTGCATTTATCATAACAAAAGTGTATCATAAACACGGGAAGCTTTGCAATCTTCACAGCATCACTCATCAACGAACACGCGGAAGAATTAAGGACATAAAGAAAAGCTCTGCTCACCCATAATCAACCGATGCATTAATTTCTTGTAATTGAGGAACGTCACCAGAAATCTTGATGACTTTTGTATCTAGCCCAATATCATTGGTCACCTATAATCATTGATCTAAAGTCATTGAACCTAAAAGGGAAGGAAGATATGTCTAAAACAATTATTAGCACTCCAAATGCCCCAGGAGCCGTTGGCCCTTATTCACAAGCTGTTCAATTCGGAAATCTGGTCTTTACGGCCGGACAAATTCCGCTTGACCCGGCAACTGGACAGCTCGTTACCGGCGCCATTGAGCTGCAAACGGAAAGAGTATTAAAAAATTTGCAGGCTGTCCTGCAAGCCGCCGGAAGTCATTTGGGCCAGGTAGTCAAAACAACAGTTTTTTTACAAGATATGGGGGAATTTGCCGCCATGAATGCTGTTTATGCCCAATTCTTTGGCGACAATCCACCCGCGCGCTCAACAGTAGAAGTAGCGGGGCTGCCCTTAGGAGCGCGTATTGAAATTGAAGTGATTGCTTTTATCAACTAAAAAGTATGGACGATGTGCATTTAGAACCCCCTTTCCAACAGGAACCAGAGCAGCGAGAATTGGCTGAAACTCTTTTGGTAACCGGGGAAGCGTTCAGTTCAACATTAGATTCGAAATTGATTCTTGACAATTTCTTGGATTTGATCGCCCGCGTGGTTCCCTATGATACAGCCGCAGTAATGCTAATTGAGAATCAAAAAGCTTTAGTCATTAATACGCGTGGTTTTGATCATTTTGGGTTGGTTCCAGATTCACAAATTAAGAATACGACCTTTGATCTCGCAAAAACTGCAAATCTAGCGCATATATCCATCACTTTGCAGCCGCTGCTTATTGATGATGTACGTGAATATCCCGGCTGGCTAAACCTGGATTCTACGAATCATATTCGCTCATGGGTGGGCGCGCCCATTATTGTTGAAGGTCAACTGCATGCCATTTTTGTGTTGGACAAAGCCGAAGCTGGTTTTTACAAGCGATATCATTTAACGCGTTTGATTGCCTTTGCCAGTCAGGCTGCGTTAGCTTTACAAAACGCAAAATTGTTCGAGGCGACACATCGTCAATTGGAAGAACTAAAGGTACTGCACGCGGTAGCAACGGCCGTAACCATTGCCTTAACAGAAGACAGTCTTATCTCCGCAATCACAAAAATCATTGGCGAGGCTCTCTACCCTGACAATTTTGGGGTTTTATTGTTAGATAATAGCAGGCAGACCGTTTCACCACATCCCTCCTACCATATTAATCAAACCTATACGCTTCCTAAACGCGTCCCGATGAATTTGGGCGTTGTTGGTCAAGTGTTGCAGGATCAGATTCCGCGCCGAATTCCTGATGTGCGCGACTTTGCAGCTTATCACCCGGTTGACGGCCGTACCCGTTCAGAATTGTGCGTGCCTTTATTTGTTCAGGGTGAAATTATTGGCGTTATAAATACTGAAAGCGCCTGCATCAACGCTTTCTCGGAAGCGGATGAACGCATTCTGACCACAATTGCCAGGCAATTAGGCACAGGAATTGAAAAATACCGGCTGCTAATTTCAGAACGCACCCGCCGGCAAGAAGCCGAAACAATCCATCAAGCCAATCTGGCTATAAGCCACAGTCTAAACCTGGATGAAACCTTAAAAACATTGTTAGACTATTTGGCCCAAATTGTCCCCTACGACAGCGCCTCCATTTTTTTACTCGAAGACAAGCGCAGGCTGGCGCTTAAAGCCAAACGAGAGGTGGGAAAATATACTTACCAGGCTGAAATGGATGAAATCACATTTGATTTGTTTGAAAACAAAACCTGGTATGATATTTATGTCGCACAGCGCAGCTTAATGATTGCTGATACAAAGCAAGATTCACGCTGGGTTCACCTACCGGCAACCAATTATATTCGTAATTGGATAGGCACCCCTTTATTACTTGGCGAGGATTTGATTGGCTTTTATTCCCTTGACAAAGCTGAACCACATTTTTTTACAGCTGTACATGTCAAAAACGCAGAAATGTTGGCCGCGCCGGCTGCAGTTGCTATCCAAAACGCACGCTTATATGCTCAGGTGCAGCATCATGCCGAAGAATTGCAAGAAGCGGTTGAAAAACGCACGCGGGAATTGACCGTGGCCAATAAACGTTTGCAAGAATTGGACCGGTTAAAGTCTAAATTTATCTCTGACATTTCCCATGAATTGCGGACCCCCGCTACAAACCTCAATTTATATTTAGATTTGATCGAGCGTGGCCAACCCGAAAAACAAACGCAATATGTTGACATACTGCGCAGTCAGGTAGATCGACTTAATCATTTGCTGGAAGATATTTTAAATCTCTCCCGCCTGGAACTGAGCGGAAAAACGATTGCCATGAAGCCGGTTGATGTCAATATGATCATCTCCCAGGTCGTAGCAGCTTACTACCCACGAATTCTCGAATCAAAAATTGAGCTGCATACGCAATTACAATCCGGTTTACCGCCTATATCAGGAGAAGTTAACCAGTTAGCACAAGTCATCACGAATTTATTGATCAATGCTATTAACTACACATCTGATGGGTGCGTTCTCATAAAAACTTATGCGAACAGGGAAAAAAATCAAGTAATAATCAAAGTAAAAGATACTGGGATAGGGATTGGGCCTGAAGATATTGACCATGTGTTTCAACGTTTTTACCGTGGGAAACAAACCAGTCAAGGAGATATTCCCGGTACCGGTTTGGGGTTGGCGATTGTAAAGGAAATTATTGATTTACATCAAGGACGGATTAATGTAACGAGCCTGGAAGGTCATGGCTCAACCTTCACGATCTGGCTGCCCGCCTACGAAGACAAAAATAAGGATTACAAGTATGAATAAGATACAACCCTGGTATAAAATCACAAAAGATTTGGTTGATGTAGCGATGGGGCGCAAGCCGGCTGGTTTATTGATTCGTAACGGCCGTTGGGTCAACGTCCACAGTGGAGAGATCATCCCAAACACGGATATCGCCGTTTATGGCGGGCGAATCGCCTACGTCGGCGCCGATGCCAGCCACACAATCGGGCCAGAGACAGAAATCATCAGCGCAAACGGCCGTTATCTGATCCCCGGCCTCTGTGACGCCCACATGCACGTTGAAAGCGGTATGGTTACCGTAACTGAATTTGCCCGCGCCGTGATTCCTCACGGCACGACCAGCATGTTTATCGATCCGCATGAAATCGCCAATGTTTTGGGCTTACCCGGCGTCAAACTGATGCATGATGAAGCGCAGACGCTGCCAATTAATGTGTATGTGCAAATGCCAAGCTGCGTGCCCAGCGCGCCCGGTCTGGAAACGCCCGGCGCGTCCATTGGCCCGGCGGAAGTAGCCGAAGCGCTGCGCTGGCCCGGCATTATTGGGCTGGGCGAGATGATGAACTTCCCTGGCGTTTTTATGAACGATGAGAAAATGCACGCTGAAATGGCGGAAACGATGCAGACTGGCAAAGTGATAGGTGGACATTATGCAGCGTTGGACCTGGGACGGCCGTTTCACGCATATGTCGCCGGCGGTCCTGCAGACGACCACGAAGGCACACGCATGGAAGACGCCATCGCGCGCGTACGGCAGGGCATGAAAGCAATGCTGCGTCTCGGATCCGCCTGGTACGACGTCGCCGCCCAGGTCAAAGCAATCACCGAACAAGGGCTTGACAGCCGCAGCTTCATTCTTTGCACCGACGACAGCCATTCCGGCACGCTGGTCAATGAAGGCCACATGAACCGCGTTGTGCGCCACGCCATAGCCCAGGGGCTGAAGCCCATTACCGCCATTCAAATGGCCACATTGAATACGGCCGAACATTTTGACGTCGCAAAGGATATTGGTTCCATCACTCCCGGTCGTTATGCCAATATTATCTTGAGCAGCGATCTGGTCACGCTGCCGATCGAGATGGTGATTGCCGCCGGAGAGGTGGTCGCGGAAAACGGCCGTCTCACCATCGACATGCCGCCTTTTACCTACCCTGAAATCGCCAAAAACAGCGTCAAACTCGGCAAAACTCTGACTCCCCCGGATTTTGATATTTTTACTCCCGATTCCAACAGCCCCACCATACCCGGCGCGCTTAAAGTTCGCACGATTGGCGTCCTTGAAAACCAGGCGCCCACCCGCGCGCTCACCTACACCTTGCCGGTTAAAAACGGATTGGTCCACATGGACAGTACTCAGGACGTGTGCCAGATTGCGCTCGTCGAACGTCATCGGGCTACCGGCGGTGTGGTCAACGGCTTTGTCAGCGGCTTTGGTCTTAATGTTCCCTGCGCCATCGCCAGCACTGTCGCCCACGACAGCCATCATATGATTGTTGTCGGTACCAGCAAAAGCGACATGGCGCTGGCCGCCAATCGTCTGGGAGAAGTCGGCGGCGGTGTTGTTGTAGTCAAAGAAGGGCAAGAAATCGCCCTGGTTGAGCTGCCCATTGCCGGGCTAATGTCAAACGAACGCGCCGAAGTGGTCGCCGTCAAAGCCGCAGGCATGGTAGACGCTTTCCGCGCGTGTGGCTGCACCCTCAATAACGCCTTTATGCAGCTCAGCTTGCTGGCGCTCGTTGTAATCCCCGAACTGCGAATTTCCGATTTAGGGATTGTCGACGTCACCCAATTCAAAGTGGTCGATTTATTTCCGCTTGAACAAGGATAACAAAAAATGGCGCAACCAGATTTAGTTGGAATTATTGTAGAAGACATGGCCAAAGCGCTGGCATTTTACCGGCTGCTTGGTCTCGACATTCCGTCGAACGCGGATATGGAACAACATGTTGAGTATAAAACGCCCGGTGGTTTCCGCATCGCCTGGGACACCCGCGCTTTAATTGAAAGCATACAAGATCATTGGGTTAAGCCAGCCGGCCACCGCATGGGTTTAGCATTTTTATGCGCAAACCCGGCCGATGTTGACGCCACTTATGAGCGCGTCATCACAGCCGGATTTAAAAGTAACAAAGCGCCATGGGATGCTTTTTGGGGTCAGCGTTATGCGGTTGTTGTCGACCCGGACGGCAATTTGATTGATTTGTTTGCAAGTTTAGCGTAAACAACATAACGACAAACAATTTAGTGTCAGCGCAAACGACATTCACACGACCACAAGCTTTTGCGGCTTTGCGCGCGATTGCGCGGTCATTAAGCGCAGCCTGGGATTTGGACACAACCTTGGATTTAATCGCGCGCAAAACCACAGAGGTGATGCGTGTTGATAGCTGCACCATTTATATGCTTGACCCCGATGGAGAATCGTTACGCTTGCAAGCTTCAACCGGGCTGGCGAGGCGTTCTTGGGGACGCGCCACATTGAAAGTGGGTGAAGGCATGACCGGGTATGCGATGCAGTCCAACCACCCGGTTTTTTCAGCAGATGCGCAGCGGGATCCACATTATAAACAGGTTGCAGAAACGGATGAAATGGGGTTTCAATCACTGCTGGCCGTACCGCTGGCGATTGCCGATCAACCGATCGGGGCCATGAATGTACAGACCGTCGCCAGACATGATTTCACGTCGGACGAGGTTGAGGTCCTGATGTTGATAGGTGATCTGGCCGCCAGCACGCTGGTACGCGCGCAGTTGTATGATAAACAGGCGCGTCAGATTGAGGAGCTGCGCACGCTGGCGGAGATCAGCGAGGCGGTGACGTCGCCGCAATATTTGCACGATGTGTTAGATATTGTGTCTGAAATGGCGGCGCAGGTAATGGAAGCGGCCGTTGTCGTGATTTATTTATTGGATGATTCCAAGCAGTTTCTGGAGCGCCATACCGGCCCCTTACGTCCATCTATTGAGCGGCGCCAAATTTTTGTTGACTCTGCGGGAATTTTGGGGCAGGTCGTGACGCACGGTAAGCCACTTTATGTACCGGAAGTAGGCCTTGAACCGGCGCACGAAGAAGCCGATTTAGCCCTGGAAAAAGGCCTGATTTCGCTGCTGGCGGTGCCGTTAAGCGTGCGCGACCGCGTGATTGGCGTATTAAATTGTTATACGGCCGTTGCCCACACCTTCAGCAGTGAACAAAAAACATTACTCAATACCCTGGCAAACCAGACAGCCTTGGCCATTGAAAACGCACAACTGGTTACGAATACGGCCGTTGTGCGCGAAATGCACCATCGCATCAAAAACAACTTGCAAACCGTTGCAATGCTCATGCAGCTTCAAATCTCCGAAGCAGATCGCCTTAACACGCGCCAGGTGCTTGAAACCAGCATTCATCGCGTACGCAGCATAGCGGCAGTGCATGAAGTTCTTTCCGAAAAAGGGTTCCGGCTCGTTGATGTCAAGGATGTCATCGATCGTATCGCCGGCGCGACAGCCGAAGGCATGGTTATGCCGCAGCAAAATGTTGAAATCAACGTCCACGGTGAATCCTTACAATTTCCCAGCCGGGCAGCGACAGCGCTGGCATTAGTTGTCAATGAACTGGTGCAAAACAGCCTCGAACATGCTTTTAAAGGGCGCAGCCAGGGGCGCATTGATATTTCATTGGGGCATTCCCCAGAAGAAGTTATCATTCTAGTACGTGATGACGGAATTGGATTAACGGCCGATTTCAAACCCAATTTAGGGTTGGAAATTGCCGAAACTTTGGTTTGTGAAGATTTGCGCGGGCGTATAAAATTTAATCGTCTAAAATCGGGCGTCGAGGTTAGCATTCGAATTCCACGCTCCATTGAGCAGGATTTGTGAGAACGATTAAATGCGAATTTTGATTGCGGAAGATGAATCGATAAACCGTTTAGGTTTGAAAAGAATGCTGCAAGATTTAGGACATGAAGTTTATGCAGCCGTAAACGGCCGTGAAGCTCTGGAAATGGCGCGGCGTTTTACTCCTGAATTTGCAATTCTGGATATCAAAATGCCCTTTACCAACGGCTTGCAGGTGGCCCGCACGCTGAACCGCACCCAACCCATGCCCATTTTGCTTCTGACCGCATTTAGTGAACCCGATCTGATTGATGAAGCCACCGATATCAACATCCACGGCTATTTGATTAAACCGATTAAGCCGGAAGAGCTGGCGGCTGCCATTGCTGTGGCGAAGAAGCGCTTTGCAGAAACGGAAGAATTGGAGTTGGAAAGAAACCGGCTGGAGCAAAGGCTGGCGGCGCGCAAAGTTGTTGACCGCGCCAAAGGCAAGCTGATGGAGAAAGGTTTGACAGAAGAAGAAGCGTACCGCTATGTGCAGCAGCAGGCGCGCAGCAATCGCCTGAGTTTACAAGAAGCGGCCGAAATAATCTTGAAATGGACCTAGGATCAAAAAAGCCCTCAGAAAAATCTGAGGGCTTTGTATTTAATCATGAATTTATACTGCCGAAATATTTTCAGTGGTCAGCGGCGGCGCCGGCATTTCTTCCAGCCGTGTAAAAAGTAACTCGTCATTTTCCTCATCAATCCGAATACGGTCGCCGACTTTGAATTCACCCTTCAGCATACGAACCGACAAGGGGCTTTCAACAAATCTTTGGATAGCGCGTTTCATTGGGCGCGCGCCAAAATCTTCGTCATAGCCCTGTTTTG
Organism: uncultured Chloroflexia bacterium; assembly: GCA_963701435.1. Lineage (GTDB taxonomy): Bacteria > Chloroflexota > Anaerolineae > Promineifilales > Promineifilaceae > JAACFF01. The sequence goes on from CAVPAL010000023.1 coordinate 519,919, forward strand.
CCAGCCAGCGACGGGCAGCTTCGGTTAATTCGATCGACAAATTGCCCTGTTCCGCCAACCGTTTTTGCACATCCTGCATTTGCATATTGACAATTTCCAGCATGTGCTCTTCGTCCAGCGGTTCGAAGATGATGATTTCGTCAATCCGGTTAATAAATTCCGGTCGGAATGTTTTCTTCAGCGCATCAGCAATGCGGCGGTGTTCGGCGGCTTCATCTTTATTGTGGCCGCCGCCAAAACCAACTGCGCCTGAGCTTTTAACAAATGAGGTACCCACATTGCTGGTCATAACAATAACCGTGTTGCGGAAATTGACCACACGGCCCTGCCCATCAGTAAGACGGCCGTCATCCAGCAGCTGCAGCAGCGCATTCCACACGTCGGGGTGCGCTTTTTCGATCTCATCAAACAAAACGACAGAATACGGCCGTCTACGAACCTGTTCCGTAAGCTGGCCGCCCTGTTCATAACCAATATAGCCGGGAGGCGCGCCAAATAAACGACTGACCGTATGCTGTTCACGGTATTCACTCATATCAACCCGGATCAAAGCATCCTCATCGTCAAACAGAAATTCTGCCAATGCTTTTGCCAGCTCTGTCTTGCCGACGCCTGAACTACCCAGAAAAATGAAAGAGCCAATGGGGCGGCGCGGGTCGCTCAAGCCGGAGCGGCTGCGCCGAATTGAATCCGACAACACCTCAATCGCCCGGGCCTGACCCACAATGCGATCGTGCAGGCGCTGCTCCATTTGCAGCAGCTTCTCAGCTTCCGTTTCCAACATTTGGGTAAGCGGAATACCCGTCCAGGCAGCCACTACTTCGGCGATGTCATTGGCGTCAACCATCTCGTCCAACTGCTGGTCACCCTTCCAATTTGAGTATAAATCTTTAAATTCAGCCTCAAGTCGCAGACGGTCGGCGCGCAACTGGGCAGCGCGCTCATAATCCCTGTCGGTGTGCGCCTCTTCTTCTTCTAATGTAAGGCGTTCAATCTCTTGTTTTTGTGTTTTTAAGCTGGATGGCAATGTATGTAAAGCGACGCGCAGCTTGGCGGCGGCCTCGTCAATCAGGTCAATGGCTTTGTCCGGCAGGTGACGGTCGGTTACATACCGGTCAGAAAGTTTAGCAGCAGCCTCCAGCGCTTTGTCAGAATAAGTCACATTATGATGCGCTTCATACCTGTCACGCAGACCATGGAGCATCTGGATCGTTTCTTCGACCGAGGGCTCTTCAACAAACACAGGCGCAAAACGGCGCTCCAGTGCACTGTCACGCTCAATGTACTGACGATATTCATCAAGCGTGGTGGCGCCTACGCAGCGCATGTCGCCCCGCGCCAGAGCCGGTTTGAGCATATTGCTGGCGTCCATCGCGCCCTGGGCCGAACCGGCGCCCACAACCGTGTGCAGTTCGTCAATAAAGAGTATGATTTCGCCTTGAGCCCGCTCAATTTCTTCCATGACGGCCTTAAGGCGTTCTTCAAACTCACCCCGAAAGCGGCTGCCGGCAATCATGGCGCCCAGGTCCAAGGAAAGCACTCGTTTGTTGAGTAGGTTTTCGGGCACGTCGTTGGTAATAATTTTGTGCGCCAATCCTTCAACAATGGCTGTTTTACCCACGCCCGCATCGCCAATCAACACCGGGTTGTTTTTGGTTCGCCGGCTAAGTACTTGAATAATGCGCAAAATTTCATCATCACGCCCAATGACAGGATCTAAACGGCCGTCTCGCGCCATTTGAGTCAGATCACGGCTGTATTTGTCCAGAGTCCGGTATCGCGTTTCTGCCTGCCGGTCAGTCACACGCTGCCCGCCGCGCAGCCGGGTGATAGCATCCATCACGCGATCGCGGGAGACGCCAAACTCTTGCAGAATACGCGATGACGGCGTATTACGTTCACCTAGAAGCGCAAGAAAGATATGTTCTGTCGAAATATACTCATCTTTGAGCCGGTTAGCTTCACGCTGCGCCAGTTCAAGCACTGTCCGTATGCGTGGCGTGTAAAATATCTGCCCGACACCCCCGCCATAAACAGAAACCTTCGGGCTCGCTTTTAACTCCTGCTCGAGCCGCTCTTTTATGGCCGGCATATCGATACTGAGTAGTTCCAAGATTTGTGGAACGGTGCCCTCGTTTTGCTCCAGCATGGCCAGAAAAAGGTGTTCGGTATCAACCTGGGTATGGTTGTAACGCTGTACAATTTCATAGGCGCGGGCTGCCGCATCCTGAGCGCGTTCTGTAAAACGATCAAATCGCATAATAATTCCTCACTAATAGGTAAACTGCAGAAAGTATTTTGAAAACAAATACGATGAAAATCCGCAGTTTCCTCAAATAATTCACAAAACTCCAGGCTGTTGTATTCAAAAAATTATTTGTGAATTACATAATCCAAAAAACATGAAATTAACCTGTTTGGCCAACTTACCTGATCCAGTTTATGATCAAAAAATAGGATTCGCATAAGAATCATTTTTGATCCAGCGTTGTTAACGCAAATTTTATAAAACGCGCGTCCCTTCATTATCAAAACCATCACCCCAGGCAAGAATTTTGAATGGCGTGATTTCGATTAACTGCCAGCTAGCATCCTCGTCATAGCGGAAATCCCATTCATATTTATTGTAGAAGTATTCGCCTAAGGCGTCGATTAAGCCGCGATCGGCGCTGTGGGCTTCTCCTTCAATCAGCACAACATTCATTGGATCGGTGAGCGCCAGGGAGACGTTTTGATTGTGACGTAAATTGATGACTTTTTGGGATTTGGCGTCAGTAGCAATGTATATTTTGCCTTCCAGCCAGACAAACCAGATAGGAATGAGGTGTGGACGGCCGTCATAACGCACGGTTGTCAGCCAGATTTCAGTTTCGCGGCCAAGCCGAGCCTCAATGGCGCGCCAGCGGGCAGGGTTGCGTCGTTTCATGGTTACCTGTCAATTTAGGTAAACCGCAGAAAATTCTTGAAAGTAAGACGAGTTAGTAATCTGCGGTTTCCTCGAGGAATTGGCAGATTTTATACGACCTCTATTTTTGATTGATTTCTGCCAATTACCTAGATTGCGCCCATTATACGAGGGAATTTTTAGTTGTCAGGTTTTTGGTAAACCGCGGAAAGTATTTGACTCACGAACGTTATAAATCTGCGGTTTACTTGAGTAACTGGCAAATTTCCCACGCCATTTGTTTTCGATTATTTTCAGCCAATTACCTCACCTTGCCAGACGGCCGTTTCAACCGAAACTTGTCTGCCTAGCAGTCGCCGGCTCAATTTTTCAAATGGCTGCACCGCGCCGCTGGTAAAGAGCTGCACGGTTCCCTGCCTGTCGACAGATGCGCCAAACTTTCCTCTTTCCAGCACGCGCTGTGTCTGCCGGGCGACAGCAGGAGCAGGATCAATGATAATGATTGGCCCGGTTTCGTGCATGTCCTCAGTCACGATCCGTTCAATAAGGGGCTGTACAAATGGATAATGGGTGCAGCCCAGCACCAGCGTATCAACTCCCACTGCCAGTAACGGGGCTAATATTTTTCGCAACAATGCTTCAGTAAACGGAGAATTAATTTCCCCTGCTTCAATCAAAGGCACCAATCCATAACACGAATCTTCGAATACCTGTACATCATGAGCATAACGAGACATGAGCGCGGCGTAACGCTGGCTGTCAAAAGTGCCTGCGGTGGCCAAAACGCCGACTTTACCGCTGCGCGTCACCTGCGCCGCCGGCTTGACGGCCGGTTCCATTCCAACAAACGGCATATCGGGAAATGTCTGGCGCAGAAAATTGAGCGCTGCGGCTGAGGCGGTATTGCAAGCTACAACAATTAATTTGGCCTGACGCTGGATTAAAAAGCGGGTAATGCCGGCCGAAAAAGTTTGGATTTCGCTGCGGGAGCGCTGTCCATAGGGCACATGGGCTTGATCGGCAAAATAAAGCAGATTTTCTTGTGGTAATAATGTGTGGATATGACGCAGAACGGAGAGGCCGCCGACGCCAGAGTCGAGAATGCCGATAGGGGAATTGTTGGTGGACACGCTGCGAACTAATAAACCCCATTTTGTGACGAAGCGGCCACGAGCGCTTTAAACAACCCTAACATGGCGAGATCATCATAGATCAGGTTTTCGGGGTGCCACTGCACACCAATGCCAAAGGGATGGTTTTTGATTTCAACGCCTTCCACAAGGCCATCGGGCGCAACGGCCGTTACCCGCAAATCAGGCGCAATATCCCGTACACCCTGGTGGTGGAGGCTGTTAACCGGCGTGGTTGTGCGCCCCAAAGCTTGCGCGAGCAGCGAATCCGGCTCTACAAAAACCTCATGCGGTAAATCATTCCGCTGGCCCTGATTGTAAAAGTCATGTTTGATGGCGTCCTGTTTCTGGCTGGCAATATCTTCCCACATCGTGCCGCCGAGCGCGACGTTGAGAACCTGATGTCCGCGGCAAATAGCGAGCAGCGGTTTTTTTTGCGCCGCAATCGCCTGCGCCATAAATATTTCGACCCGGTCACGGTCAGGGTCAATACCGCGAAGTTCCTGATGCCACATACTACCATAATACTGCGGATCGATGTCCCCGCCGCCGGGTAGCACAATACCATCAACACGCGTCAAGATCGTCTCCAAATCATCTGCCTGCAAACTAAGCGGGATGAGCAGCGGAATGCCGCCGGCGGCTTGAATTGCTTCCACATACGAAGTCATTAAGCCATATAAAGGCACATCTGTATCTTTACTAATTTTGCGGTAGGTGGTGCATCCGATAATCGGCCGTTTCATGATACCTGCTTCCTGTTCCAAACCAAAAAAAGGGTGAAAACCAGCCAGCCTTCACCCTTCCTATTCAATCAAATAAGTCAATTACTTGTTATAAAACCGTTTTTCCCGCAAACGAGCAGATTTCCCGGTGCGACCACGTAAATAGTACAGGTTTGAACGCCGCACATGGGCATGCCGCTGCACTTCGATTTTTTCGATGCGCGGCGAATTAAGTAAAAAAGTACGTTCAACGCCAATACCGTTGGACGCAATACGGCGCACCGTGAAGTTACGGTTGTTGCCGCTGTTGCGCAACCGAATCACAACGCCGCGCACCATCTGAACACGTTCATTGCGTTCGCCCACATTAATACGCACATATACGGTGACGTTGTCGCCGACGCGCAGTTCAGATAAATTTTCGTTTACTTCGCTATCAAAATTCTTCAATAATAAGTCAGACATGACCAATTCTCCCAATATCGGGCCATAAGCCCGCTAATTGACCCTGCTTATGCAGTTCTAAAACCAGGTGGCGTGCTATTTCACTATCAGGGCGCACCAGCCCTCAATGATTGTGCATAAATATAGCCCGCCTGGCGGGCTAGAAATCAAAGTATAGCCTGCCTCCAGAAGCGGTGCAAGCAAATCAGAAATTTGATTGGGAATCATTAAAGGCGCATAACCTGCCTATACGGCCGTTTATGTTGACAAAGCATTAGCGAGATCGTTTAGCAGGTCGTCCACATTCTCTAGACCAATCGAAAGGCGCAGCAAGTTGGCCGGGGTGGTTGTTTCAGGATGTTCTATAGAAGCGCGATGTTCAATGGTGCTGTGGGTTCCACCAAAGCTGGTGGCGCGGGTGAACAACTTCACGTTCGCGGCTGCGCGCATAGCCGCTTCCTGCCCACCCTTAACCAATATCGACATCAACGCTCCAAAACCTTGCATTTGTCGTTTTGCCAACATATGCTGCGGATGTTCCGGCAGCCCCGGATAAAGCACCTGTTCGATGGCGGGGTGGGCGTTTAAAAATTGGGCGATTTGCAAGGCGCTGTCTGACTGGGCGCGCACGCGATAGGGCAGGGTTTGTAAGCCGCGTTGGGTGAGCCAGCAGTCAAAGGGGGAAGGGATCGCGCCGCCGACTTTTTGTAACAGCACAATACGCTCAAACAAGGCGTCAATTGTTTTTGTGATGATAACGCCGCCGGTGACGTCACTGTGGCCGCTGAGGTATTTGGTGGTAGCGTGGATAACCAGATCGGCGCCCTGGGTAAACGGCCGTTGTCCCACAGGACTTGGAATGGTGTTATCGCAAATTAAATGGGCGCCTTGCGCATGGGCTATTTCGGCAACAGCGGCGATATCGGTGACTTGCAACAGCGGATTGGAGGGCGTTTCCACAATTAAAAGTCTGGTGTTGGGTTGGATGGCGGCGGAAACGGCCGTTATCTGCGTCATATCCACAAAACTAACCTGCAAGCCCCACGGCGCAAAAAATTCAGTCAAAATGAGGCGAATTCCATAATATAGATCGTTGGGCGCAATCACATGGTCGCCCGGACGCAGCGCCTGCAAAACCGTCATCATGGCAACGGAACCGGAAGCAAACGCCGCCGCCGCCGCGCCGCCTTCCAGCACGCAAATTGCATCTTCCACCTGTTTGCGGTTCGGATTGGCATCGCGTGAATACACAAACCCATGCGGATATTCGCCGTCTGCCTGGCGTTCAAAAGTTGTTGATAAATAAATCGGCGGGACAATTGCGCCGGCAGCTTCATCCCGTCCCTGTCCCGCATGAATCGCATTTGTTTCAATCTTCATGGTAACTTCTCGACTTCTCGACTATCCCCGTCACTTCTCCAAAACCAACCCGATACCCATCTCCCTGACACCAGCCTGTTAATGTTAAGCGGTCGCCATCGGCTAAAAACGCGCGTGTTTCACCGGATGTGAGGGTTAACGGCCGTTCTCCACGCCAGGCCAATTCCAACAGAGAACCATAACTATCGGGCGTTTGACCGCTAATCGTGCCCGAGGCCAATAAATCACCCGGTCGCACATTGCAGCCGGTAATGGTATGGTGCGCTAACTGCTGGCAAATATTCCAGTAGAGATAACGCCCATTGGTCACGCTGATCGTTTGCGGCTCCGCCATTCGTGAACTTTGCAGCCGCGCTTCCAGGTTAATGTCAAATGACCAGGGAGCGTTTGATTGCAAATATGGCAGCGGCGGAGGCGCCTGCGGCGGGCCGCCGGTACGAAAAGGTTCCAGCGCATCAAGCGTGACGACCCAGGGTGAAATTGAGGTGGCAAAGTTTTTAGCCAGAAATGGCCCCAGTGGACGATATTCCCAGCGCTGAATATCGCGCGCGCTCCAGTCGTTAACCAGCACCAGGCCGAAAATGTGTTCCGGAGCCGCATCAATCGGAATCGGTTCCCCCAACTGATTGCCCGGCCCAATCAAAAATCCCAGTTCCAGTTCAAAATCCATTTCCCGGCTGGGGCAAAAGACAGGCTGCGCGCCTTTTTCCGGCAAAATTTGCCCGGCAGGACGTCGAACGGCCGTTCCGCTGAGAACGATTGAGCTGGCGCGCCCATGATAGGCGACTGGTAGATGGCGCCAATTGGGCAGCAGCGCATTGGCCGGATCGCGGAACATTGCGCCAACATTGCTGGCGTGTTCCAGAGAAGAATAAAAATCGGTGTAATCCCCAATGGCGACGGGCAGGTGCAGGGAAACGGCCGTTTGCGGAACCAACACACGCGACCGCAAATCAGGGTCATTGCGCAATGTTGGGGAGTTGGCGTTCAGCAGTTCCGTTACGCGATGACGCAGCGCACGCCAGGCGGGACGGCCCAAGGCCATAAAGGCATTCAACGTCGGCTGCGAAAAAACGGCAGGGTCTGGCAAATGTGAATGCGCCAGCAAACCAGACGCCGCCAGGATGCTCAAATCAAGCACCCACTCTCCAATCGCAATACCCAAACGCGACTGCCGGTTTTCTGGCGTGCTAAAAATGCCGTAAGGCAAATTTTGGATCGGGAAATGGGAATCAGGCGCGATTGGTAAAAACGAGTGCATGTTGACAAACTTTCAGTCTCAAGCGACTAAGATATTCGACACGAATGGCACAAATTACACGAATAATCAATATCTAATTCGTGCGATTCGCGCAATTCGTGCCAGATTTTAGATCAAGTAAATCTAACAAAAAAGCCCCGGCGCAAGGCCAGGGCGTTTTGAATTACGTTGTTGTTTACGCTTTTTTCAGAACAGGCAAGCCGTTCTTGCTTTCGCTGACAACATACCCATCGGGTACGGCATCCAGCGCGCCATCTTTAACTTCTTTACCGAAGAAATAGATAGTTTGGGTACGGCCGTTTTTCAAGGTCGTATCGCGCTTATGAAGATAATATGTACGGTCCTTTGAGTTGGTGTAGCTATAAGCCATTTTAACCTTCCTTTATGAGAGACAACTGCCTCAAAATTTGTTTGATTTAGGACATTTTACCAGTGGTAGACACTGCGTAACCATTCAGGGGGAGATACTAGAGGAAATTGGCGCGAGGGTCAAAATTTCCAGCTTTAAATGAGGCCAGCATGAGGGAAACGGCCGTACTAATTGCCAACATCTCAAGCATGACAATTTGATCCACTCAAAGTTCCTGCATTTTATCAACAAGAAAGCCATACGCAGCGGAATTCGTCACTTTGACGCAAAATTTTGCCGCTGTTATACTTCATTTCATGTCAGAAAAAGATAAACTCGTCTCGCGCAGCGAAGACTTTAACGAATGGTATAACTCATTGGTACTACGCGCCGACCTGGCCGACTACGGCCCTGCGCGCGGCACCATGATTGTCAAGCCCTATGGCTGGGCTTTGTGGGAAAATCTCCAGGCCGCGCTGGATCGCCGCTTTAAAGCAACCGGCGTACAAAATGCCGGTTTTCCCATGTTTATTCCCATGAGCTTTTTGCAAAAAGAAGCCAGTCACGTAGAAGGCTTTGCGCCTGAACTGGCCGTTGTGACCCACGGCGGCGGTGAAGAATTGGCCGAACCGCTGGTTGTGCGTCCTACCTCTGAAACCATTATTGGTCATTCCTACGCCAACTGGATTCAGAGCTACCGCGATTTGCCGATATTGATTAATTTGTGGAACAGCGTGGTGCGCTGGGAAAAACGCACGAAATTATTCCTGCGTACGACTGAATTTTATTGGCAAGAAGGCCACACAGCCCACGCCACGGCCGAAGAAGCAGCCGAGCGCACCCAAATGATGCTGGATGTGTATGCTGATTTTGCAATTAAGGAAGCGGCCGTTCCCGTAATTTCCGGCGAAAAATCAGAAATGGAGCGCTTTGCGGGCGCTAATCAAACCTTGACCATTGAAGCAATGATGGGGGATGGCAAAGCGTTGCAGTCCGGCACCTCGCATAACCTGGGCCAAAACTTCGCCAAAGCGTTTGACATTCAATACCTGGACCCCAACAATGACCTGCAATATTGCTGGACAACTTCATGGGGATTAAGCCACCGCTTCATCGGGGCGATTGTTATGACGCATGGGGATGACCAGGGGCTGGTTTTACCGCCGCGTCTGGCGCCCATTCAAACGGTGATTGTGCCGATCTATCGCAAAGAAGCCGAAAAAAGCGTGGTGCTGGAAGCTGTCGAACGTATCAACCAGGCATTAACAGATGCAGGCATTCGCACCAAGGTGGATGATCGCGACAATTTAACTCCGGGATACAAGTTTAACGATTGGGAGCTGCGCGGCGTGCCTACGCGCGTCGAGATTGGACCGCGTGACGTCGCCAAAAATTCGGCAGCGCTGGCGCGGCGCGACATTCCGGGCCGCGAAGGCAAACAGTTTGTCCCCCAGGATGGTCTGGCGCAAACGGTGCAGGATTTACTGGTTGAAATTCAGCAAAATTTGCTCGACAAAGCCACCCGGTTCCGGGATGAAAACACCCACGACGTCGATAACTACGCTGATTTTAAAGAGGCGGTCAAAACCGGTTTTGCACGCGTCTGGTGGGATGGCGACCATGATGAGGAAACGCGCGTCAAGGAAGAGACCAAAGCAACCATACGTTGTTTTCCGTTAAAGCAGCCGCGCATGATTGGGCGCTGCTTTTATACCGGACGACCTGCTAAAAAAATGGCGATTTTTGGACGCGCTTACTGATTTTTGATGTTCACACAAAACGATTGCAAAGAGGTCAGGAAGGCGCAATGTTAACAAACCTGACCTCTTTTTTGTTAATTTTATTGTCGCTGCTCGTGTTAACGGCCGTTATCGTAGCCATCATTTTGCTCGTCACCGGCCTCTGGCGCAATTGGCGGAAATAGTTTCTGTGGTTTACCTAGAATACAGAGGGGCATAACGATGCGATTATCACAAACTTTTGGCAAAACCCTGCGCGAAGCGCCGGCTGACGCGGAGATGATTAGCCACCAACTGTTAATACGGGCTAATTTTATACGGCCAGTGGGCGCCGGCATCTACACCTTTATGCCGTTTGGCTACCGGGTGCTGCAAAAAATCCGGCGCATAATGGCCGCGGAAATGGATGCGATTGGCGGCCAGGAAATGTGGATGCCTATTCTGCATCCGGCAGCGCTGTGGCAGGCAACCGGACGCTGGGAGTTAATGGACGTCTTGTTCCGCTTCCAGACCGACAGCGGGCGCGAATATGCGCTTTCTCCCACGCATGAAGAAATTGTTGTCGATCTGGCGCTGCGAGAAATTGAAAGCTATCGGGATTTGCCGCAGGTTGTCTACCATATCGGCAAAAAATTCCGCAATGAGCCGCGCGCGCGCGGCGGTTTGCTGCGTCTGCGCGAATTTGTCATGAAGGACGCCTACAGTCTGGATACAAATGAAGCGGCGCTGGATGAATTTTATCCCAGCATGGTGCAGGCGTATTTTAATATTTTTGAGCGCTGCGGCGTTGCGGTAACGGCCGTCAACGCCGATGTCGGCGCGATGGGAGGCAAAGCCTCGCAAGAATTTGTTGTCGCCCATCCGCAGGGTGAAGATACATTTATCGCCTGTTCAGGCTGTGACTACGCCGCAAATGTTGAGGCGGCCGAATTTGTACGCGCGGGAGCTGCGCCGGAAACATTGGCGCCTCTGGAAAAAGTCGCCACGCCCGATTGTAAAACCATAGCGGCCGTGGCTGAATTCATTGGGGTTCCGTACAGCCAGACGCTAAAAGCTGTTTTTTATTGGTGGACGCCGTGGGGTGATGGCAACGGCCGTTTCATTTTCGCCCTTGTTCGCGGAGACCTGGAAATCAACGAAACCAAACTGATAAATGCGCTGGGCGGCGGCAAACTGCGCGCCGCCACGGATGAAGAGATTATTGCAGCCGGAGCAGCGCCCGGCTACGCTTCCGCAGTAGACCTTGAGATAGCAAGCTCATTGGAAGCGCCCGGCGTGTATGTGCTGGCGGATCAATCTATTACGGCGGGCGGCGACTTTGTCGTGGGCGCCAATGAAACCGGCTACCATTTCAGCGGAGCCAACTACCCGCGTGATTTTGCGGTCAGCCAGACGGCCGACATCGCCCAGGCGGATACGGGTCACCAATGTCCCCACTGCGGCGGGCAGTTGGAGGCGCGCCGCGCCATCGAAGCAGGGCATTGTTTTAAGCTGGGGACGCGTTATAGTACGGCCGTCAACGCCGCTTATCTCGATGAAAACGGCCAACCCCAACATATTTACATGGGCTCCTACGGCATCGGATTGGATCGCCTGATGGCCATTATTGTGGAACAACACCATGATAATGACGGCATCATCTGGCCCGAAAGCGTCGCACCGTATCACATCCATCTCGTCTCCTTGGGCAAAGGAGATGATGTACGGGACGCGGCCGATGCGCTTTATACAGCTCTAACAGGGGTGGGTTTTGAGGTACTCTACGATGACCGGGAGGTCAGCGCCGGCGTCAAGTTCAAAGATGCGGACTTGATTGGCATTCCGTTACGGGTGACGGTTGGTGCGCGTGGTCTGGCGCAGGGGAATGTTGAAGTTAAGCAGCGCGGCGCGGAGGAACGTTTGACAATTCCTCTGACTGAGCTAATACATTTTTTGCAAATGTAGGAGAGTTAAAATGGCTTATGATGAACAATTAGGACAGCGGGTAACTTCCATAATGGCCGGAATGCCCGGACTTGAAGCCAAAAAGATGTTTGGCGGCATTGGATATTTGCTGCATGGCAATATGGCCTGCGGGGTGAATAAAGATGACCTGATCGTCAGAGTCGGGCCGGATAAGTATGGCGAGACTGTTATCCGGCCTTATGCACGGCCGTTTGACATTACCGGCCGCGCTATGAAAGGGTGGGTGATGGTTGCTTCGGATGGTCTGACCGACGAGGCTGAACTGGCTGATTGGGTCCAAATGGGCGTTGATTTTACGCTTACGCTGCCGCCCAAATAGCAGCGCCGGGCGCGACAAATGAGAAATAGGTATACGGCCGTTGACCTGCACCGCCTGCGTCTTAAACTACTAATATTCCAAAATAAAAAGGTGCGATAAGGTGCGATTATGACTCAATCAGAAACCCAAATTCAAACGGCGACCCTCGGCGGCGGCTGCTTTTGGTGTCTAGAAGCCGTCTATGGTGAGCTGCAAGGCGTGGTCAGTGTAGAATCCGGCTATGCAGGCGGACACGTCGATAATCCTTCCTACCGCGCCGTTTGTAATGGCACAACCGGGCATGCAGAAGTAATACAACTGCGTTTTGATCCTGACATGATTTCCTTTGCAGAAATCTTGCGGGTTTTCTTCACCATCCACGATCCAACCACGCTTAATCGACAGGGCGCCGATGTGGGAACGCAGTACCGGTCGGCCATTTTTTATCAAAACGACGCTCAAAAGCAAACGGCCGAATCCATAATTGCCGAACTAAATGCAGGCGACATTTGGACAAATCCCATCGTAACCGAAGTAACGCCCTACACCAATTATTTTCCGGCTGAAGATTATCACCAGGAATATTACAAATACAACAGCCAGCAGCCATACTGTCAGGTCGTTATCAATCCCAAGCTGGCAAAATTCCGTAAAACGTTCGCCGAAAAACGCAAACAACCAGCTTAACAGCCAGACAAACAATAAGAGCGCTTCCGGTCATAAATCGGCAGCGCTCTTTTTTATTATCGATAGCGGTTCAGTTCGTAGTAACCGCTTTAGCGGTAAACAACCCAGCAGTCGCAGGCCGCTAAAGCCAGCGCTACGAACTTATTCATATGCGCTTACTAGCCGAGCATGTCGGCGACAATTGATTTTTCATCGCGCAGTTCGTCATGGGTGACCTGGACTTTCTCCCGGGCAAAATCGCTAAAAGGCAAACCCTGCACGACGCTGTAGCCGCCCTTGCCATCACTAACCAGCGGGAAAGAAAAGATCAGACCTTCATCGATGCTATAGCTGCCATCAGAAGCGACAGCGGCAGAGAACCAGTTGCCGGCTTCCGTTTTGTTGAGGAAACTGCGCACATGGTCCAATGCAGCGCTGGCGGCGGACATGGCCGAAGATTTACCACGCGCTTGAATAATCGCCGCGCCGCGTTTCTGCACAGTGGAAATAAAGCCGCCGCGTAGCCAACCATGGTCCTGAATTACATCAAAAACAGGCTTGCCGTTAATTTTGGCATTTTCCGCATCCGGGTACTGGGTGGCGCTGTGATTGCCCCAGATGGTAACATTGCTGACATCGTTGACCGTGACGCCTGCCTTTTCGGCCAACTGAGCATAGGCGCGGTTTTGATCGAGGCGGGTGAGCGCGCTAAAACGTTCGTTAGGCACATCGCTGTTATACATGGCGATCAGGCAGTTGGTGTTTGCAGGATTGCCGACAACGGCAACGCGTACATCTGAGGCGGCTTTATTGAGCGCCCTGCCCTGGCCAATAAAAATCGGGCCGTTTTCTTTGATTAAATCGCCGCGTTCCATCCCTTTTCCGCGTGGTTTGGAACCAACTAACAAAGCCCAGTTAACGCCATCAAAAGCCACGTTGGGATCGTCGGTAACAACAATATTATTCAACAGTGGAAAGGCGCAGTCATTCATTTCCATCACGACGCCTTCAAGCGCGGGGAGCACAGGGGTGATTTCGAGCAGGTGCAGATCAACTTTGGTATCCGGGCCAAAAACCTCGCCATTGGCCAGACGGGGCAGCAGGGCGTAACCAATTTGACCGGCGGCGCCGGTAACAGCAACTTTTACAACTTTTGACATGGGAATTTCTCCTTCATTTAATGCATAAACTTCGTGTCGTGAAGAGCCATCAGGCAATACTGGTGAATACGGATTTTTTTATATTTTATCCGTTTTTTTCCTCTATCCGTATATATAGAAGGTTACGAACGATTTACTTAAATTGTTCAAGAACGATTGGGATTATTTCTATTATCGCTGATTCAGACGGATGCGCCAAATCAGCTTTGGCGATTTGCAATTTCTATCAGGTTGCCATCAGGATCGCGCAGGTAAATTGAGAGGAGGGTTCCGGCTGCGCCGGTGCGCTGGAGCGGGCCGGCCACTATTTTTACGCCATTCATCTGAAAATTTTCCATAACTTCCGCAAGCGGCGTCGGCGTAATCAGGCAAAAATCGGCCGATCCGGGAGTAGCCACGGCCGCTTTCGGTTCAAACTCCTGGCCGGCCTGGTGCAGGTTGATTTTTTGAGCGCCAAAATGGAGGGCAACACGGCCGTCGCCAAATTGCGCTGCTTTCATTCCCAAAACATCCCGGTAAAAAAAACAGGTTGCATCAATATCCCGCACCGTCAACACAAAATGATCCAGCTGCAGCGCTGAAGAACTGCGCTGTCGCTGCGTCTCATATAACAAAAGCGCTGTGGCGACGGCCAGGTTCAAGCTGTCTACCTGGCCCGACATCGGGATTTGCACGCGCTGGTCGGCGGCGTTCAGCCAGGTCTGTCCGAGACCAAACGCTTCGCTGCCCATGATAATCGCGGTTGGCTGCGTCAGGTCAACGGCCGTATACACTTTTTTTGCATCCGGCGTCGTGGCGACAATTTGAATCCCTTTCGAACGCAGCCAGGCGACTGCTTCTGTCGGCGTTGTCGCTGCGACCGGTACGCTAAATAATGCCCCCAGACTGGCGCGAATGGTGTTGGGATTATGAATATCGGTGCCGCCGCCGCTTTCATCGCTGACGATCAAGGCGTCAACGCCGGCGCCATCGGCCGCGCGCAAAATCGCGCCCAGATTGCCAGGTTTTTCAACCCCGTCGATAACCGCCAAAAATGGGGTTTTTCCCAGCCGCAGTCCATTCAGCGCGTGGGTTTGGTACGGGATGACCAGCAAAATACCGCCGCTGGCTTCACGGTAGACGAGTTTTTCGTAAACGGCCGTTGTCACCCTGAACACCTGCGTTTTTCGATCTATCGCAAGCTGTTCCAACTGCGCCGCCACAGTTTTGCCGGCTGCATCCAATAAATCAGGGCAAATAAATACCTCGCGCGGCCAAACGCCGGCATCCAGCGCGCGGCTAACCTCACGCATGCCCTCCACCAATGTCAGGCGCGCGGCGTCCCGCTGCCGTCGATTCCGCAGCTTAATCACCTGTTTGATACGCTGGTTAGACAAACTGCTGATGTCGTAAGGTCTCAATCGTAATCTCCCGCTGGCTGCCAAAGTGAAAACCTATCAGAATTGGCCATGACGGTATTGTTCCTTGCGTTCAATATAATGAGCGACAGCGCGTTGGCCGGCTATCTTTTGGGCAGCGCTTAACGGCCCGATAATTTTGGCCGGAACACCCAAAACCAACATACCCGGCGGCACAACCATGCCGGGCGGGACAACGGCTCCGGCTCCCACCAGCGCCCCGGCGCCAATCTGCGCGCCGTCTAACACCGTGGCGTGAATGCCGATTAAGACGCCGTCATGCAGCGTGCAGCCATGCACAACCGCCGCATGACCAATTGTCACTTCTTCGCCGATGATGCAGGGATAATTGGCGGAAACATGCAGAACTGCGCCATCCTGGATATTTGTGCGCGCGCCCACCGTCACCGGCGCTTCGTCGCCACGAATGACGGCGCTGAACCAGACGCTAACATCGGCGCCCAGCGTCACATCACCACGCACGGTGGCCGTATTGGCAATCCAGGCTGTTTCATGAAGATGCGGTGTGATCAATTCTCTCATTGTGATCTCGAATAGAATCTTGTCTGATTGGGTCGGTCAGGAGATCGACCGCGCAATGGTGGTTACTTTTTCAAACCCGGCGCCAACATTGCTTCCTCAGTGGCCCAATTGGATTCGGGCAGCCCTGGTTTTCCCTCTTCCTGGCTGAGCCAGCGGCGAATCAGCAGCAGCGCCGTGGTGGCGTACACCGCGCCGCCAAGCACCCAGAAAATAATCCCGCCCAGACGCTGGTCGTCCAGGTCTAGCCCGGCCACATAAAAAGCAGACGGATAGGGAAAAAGGGTGACTTCACTGAACATGACAATCAAGCCAACAAATTTTATGGCAACAACGCCGATGAAAGTATAAATCACGCGCACAACCCAGGGCAGCGGTTTGTGGTTGCGCGGCAAAGCGCCTGTAATGTGCCACCAATAAAAACCGGCAGCGCCCAGCAAGGTGACCACTTCGACCACACGCAGCGGCGCGTAGCGCACGGTCGTTTGATGTAAAACGGGATCGTACCAGAGCCAGAAAACGGAGACGAAGATAAACAACGCGGCGCCCGGGGCAGTTATGATGTGGAGGGTTTGAAACAGGATGGGGTGCAAAGACGGCCGTTTCCCATACCGCCGCCGCCACGAAGCTGGCAAGCCCTGCCATATAATGGGCGCCGGGTTTGCAGCTAAAATCAAGCTGGGTATCCAGGCGATGAGCAGCAGATGCTGTGTGACCCGCATGGAAAAATATTGGCTGGCGAGTGTATGCAGCGGCGACACCAGGGCAACGCTGAGCAGCGCCAATCCGGCTAAAAATGCAGCCAGCGCGCGATGGGTAGCGCGCACAAATTGAGGGCTTTGCTGGTCAGGCCGGTACTGCTGCAATTTACGCCAGCCGCGCAGATAAATAATCGCCGCGCCGAGGATAACGGCCGTTACTCCCAAACGCCATATCCAAACAAAGGTCATAGGGTTGATTGTAACAATCGCTTCCTACGTGAACAAGCTTTCGTTGTGTTGCGTTTATCTTATCAATGAAATTCGCGTCGAAATCTTTACTGATGTGGCTACGGAGTGTTGGAAACTGATGTGGCGCCAAGGAAATTCGCAAACTCCCGGATGGCGTTTTGGACCGCCGGACTGGAAACGGCCGTTTCTGCCCCTTTTTCAGCATAAATCGCGTTGATGTGCAGCGTTTTGGTTTTGCGGTCCAATTTAGGGTCGAGGCGGCCGATCAGCCGGTCGCCCTGTAAGATGGGCATCACGTAATAGCCGTACTTGCGTTTTGCTTTGGGCGTGTAAATTTCAATACGATAATGGAAATCAAAAAGCTGTTCGGTGCGTTCGCGGTCGCAAATCAGGTTGTCGAAAGGGGAAAGCAGAGTTGTGGGTGAAGGCCAGACGCCGGACTCAATTTTTTCTAGCAAAGGCAGATTGTCGGCGTGGATATACCAGTCGCCGGGCCAGTTGCTCTTGTTTTCACGGATGGCGACGGGCTGAATACGGCCGTTTGCTTCCAACTCCGCCAGCGCATCTCCCAACCCAGGATAGCCGCCGCGAATAAAATGATTGTAAATATGCTTTTGTGTGCCCACCCCCAACGCCTTCAATGATTTCTGTGCGGCCACTGTGACCACTTCGCTGCGAAGCAGCGGCTCATGGTTGGCCCACTGGGGCATATGTTGTTCGAGCAAGCCCCACTGCTTCTTCAAGCCAAACCCTTTGCCCTCGCGCCGCGTCACCGTGATGTCGCCCTGTTCCCACATGAAACCAAGCATCATCGGCAAGTTGCGGTTGGACGTCCAGCCGCCCGATTCCCAGGTACTCACCGAGCGATCCTCAAAATCCTGCGTAAAAAGCGGGCCGCGCGCCTGCAATTCATCCAAAATGTATTGGCGGAATGGTTCGTTGGTTTCCATCCAGCCGCGTACGCGCTGCGCCCATTTGCCATTGCCGCGGCTGAAATTGAGCATTTGCGTCTGGTGGATGGGGAAATCTTCGACCAGGACAATTGAAGCGGCGTGGGCCCAATACTCAAACAAAGCGCGGTCTTGCCACAGCAGCGCCTCAAAGTCGGCCAGGTTGTAATTGCCCAGACGGCTCCACAAAATCAAAAGCGGATTGCGCGCCACAACGTTGATGGGATCAATTTGAATGCAGCCTAATTGGCGAATTGCGGCCAGCATGGCAGCTTTATCTGGATTTTCACGGTTTTGGTTGAGACCCTGGGCGCTGATTGCCAGGCGGCGGGCGGTTTGGGGAGAAATTGTCTGGTTTGAAGCCATGCGAGAATAATACCAGAACAAATGTTTTAATTCAAGAATCACGCCAACGAAGGCAGGGGCTGAAGCTTAAATGGTCTTGTGCGTCACCAATGTTTGGTTTTAAGGTACGGCTGTATATTCCATCAATATACGGCCGTTACTCCCGTCCCCAGCCGCGCCAACAAAACATCCAACTCAGCCTGACCAACGCCGGCTACGCCTAACGGCCGTTCCACACGATCGTGACAATCCGAACCGCCCGTCTGCATCAGCCCATATTTGTCTGCCCATTGGGCCATCAACTCGCGGTGCTGCGGCGCGTGGCCGGGATATTGCACTTCCAGTCCGTCCAGCCCCAGTAAATTGTCGTCTAAAAACTCCGGCATCAGCACATCCACAACCTCAATTGGCGGCAGGACTTCGTTATAAAGACTTTCGCCGGGAAAAGAGCCGGCCGCCGGATGCGCAAATACACGCACCAACTGCGGATACGCGTGCAGCAGTGGCGTCAACTGTGCCGCATCAATCCCTGATGGCACATAGGCGCGGCTATCGTTGCCGATCAGCCAATTTATTTGTTCACGGTTCAAGCCATGGTTGGTTTTTAATGCCCCCGCAAAGTGACGGCGCGTGACATTGGGCGCCAGCGCTTCAACTTCTTCGGCCGTTAAGTCACGCGTTAACAGCGGCTCCCTGCCGTCAGGACCAAATTCAATGTTGATTGCGTTGACGCGTGCGCGTACCAACCCCTTACCGCGCCCCTGGCTGAAAATCTTCTCGGCCATGCGCCGAAAGTCGTCATCGGCAAGCAGATCGTATGGAATATAAAGCAGGTAATGCAGCGTGCCCACAAAATAAGGACGGCGAAAGCGCAGCGAAACCTCAACACCAGGCACAACCAGAATGCCCGCTTCCTCGCCGGCGGCCAGCGCTTCATCCAGGCCATTGAGCGTGTCGTGGTCGGTGACGCCAACGGCCGTTAATCCCAGCTCAGCCGCCTTAAAAACCAGCTCCGTCGGTGAATACTCCCCATCTGAAGCGGTCGTATGGTTGTGTAAATCTGCGCTAAATATGCTCATCCTGCTTTCAACTCCAAAACCCGATTTCATGTCCTTGCAACAAAATGCCCGCCGCCCCAGACGACAACAAGCACTTATAACCCTAGCCAAACAAGATGTCAACCTGCCTTAAGAATCGACACATTCGTAGGAGGGCAGACACGTGGGTCTGCCCTGTTATTATCGGACATAGACCCTCGCGCCTGCTCATTTATTGGGTGCACACGCAAGTACACCCCCAAAATTCGTTTGAGGTAAAAAAAACAGACCGGAAAAGATTTCCGATCTGTTAATCAATACTCAATTTAGTTTTGCGTTGAGAATGTTTTGTTAAAGTGATTCTTCAGCTTCTTCTTCAGAATCCTCTTCCTCAAATTCACCCTCTTCTAATTCCTCAAGCTCTTCTTCAATTTCCTCACCCATGGCGACCTGGAAGCGCACAGCTGCGGCTTCGGGATCTGTCAAGATTGTAACCCCTTCCGGGACGACAAGATCGCCAACCAAAATAACATCGTTAACTGTCTGGATTTGAGACAAATCAACTTTGATTTGGGGTACCAAGGCCTCGGGCAATGCTTCAATATCTACCTCAAAGAGCACGAAGGCAACGGTTCCGTCGCCGTCTTCTTCCGGAGCGGCAATACCAACGCCAACCAATTCGGCCGTGGATGTAATTACTTGTTTCAAATCGACTTCCATGAAATCCACATGCAAAATATCACGGCGGGTCAGGTGCTGTTGAATCTCACGCGCAAGCACCGTAAAGGTCTTTCCGTCAACATCCAGGTCAGCTAATTGGGTTGTGCCCACCTCGCGCAGCGCGCGGCGCAGCGGCTTAATATCCATTTGAATATTAATGGGGTCACGCTGACCATAAATAACGCCAGGAACAAGCCCTTCGTGGCGCAGTTGTTTTACTTTTTTGCCGGTCACCGTGCGTGATGCGGCAGCAATCGTTACTCGATCCGTCATCTCATCAATCCTCTGCTTGTAAATTCCTCATGTGTGAGGGGAAATTGTTTGCGTGTCAATAATTTGGCTATAATTACAGTGATCATAGCTGATCATCAGGCAATCGTACCAAAATTGTTAATTCCGCGATCGGCAGCAGTTTGCCTGCTACCCTATGATTAGGTAATTGGCAGAAATTAATCAAAAATAAAGGTCATGGAAAATCTGCCACTTCCTCGAGGAAACCGCAGATTTCTAATTTCTCTTATTTTCAAGAATTTTCTGCAGTTTACCTAAGGACAGCAAAGTATACCGCTTTGCTCTCAAACGTCAATCATTTGGCAACCATAAAAGCCGATTTATAATTGGTATCAGGGAATTCTAAGGAATCGACTACAAACAACTTTTTAGTCAGCAGATGGTTCCTTTCAAGCAATGGCCATTTTTCATTCAGAAAGATGAAAATTTAAACCGGCGCTTGCCTAAAAAATAATCGGCGCTTGTCAACTTTTTTAAGCTGTCAGCGCCAGGAAGAGAGATTGAATGACACAAACAACTGTGGCCTCAACAGACATGGATTTAAGCGCCTATTACCAATCGATTCAGACTAACGGCAGCCTGCTGACGCCCGGCCAGTCGCGTCGCTGGAGCCAGGCTGTCCTCAGAACCTTAGGCTTGAATTTAGACCGTAAAACGAAAAAACAACTCGCCCAAACCCTGCCGGAGGAACCGGCGCAAGACCTGATGCGCGCCTTTTGGCTGGTGCATTTCCGTGATAAAAACAAACCGGCTGAGGTGTTTTTTAAGGATGCAGCGAGGCGCGGCGGCAATACGGACGCGCAGTTCGCCAAAATCCCGACAACGGCCGTTTTTCACGCATTAAAACAATTTGCCGGCCAGGATGTCAGTGACAAGGTCGCCGAATCACTCGCGCCCGAAATTCGCGCCTATTGGGAGCAGGCGTAGCGTTTGAATCGCATGCGCGCGGCTGCCGGCGCGGCGGCTGTGGTGGGCATCCTGGCGCTGCTGGCAATGGGCGCCCTTTGGCAGCGCCACGTTTATCTGACGCGCGGCATCCCCACCACACTGCCCGAACCAAATAGAAACGCCGGGCCAGAACTGGGGTTGAACGTTGATCTCAACCAGTATGACGACCAGGCTCTGGATGAAACTCTCGCTTCTATACGCGCAATGGGCGTCACCTATGTCAAACAACCCTTTTATTTTGCGCAGGCATATGATTGGGAAACAAGCGCCAGACTGATAACGGCCGTATCCAACCACAACCTGATCCTCATTCCCCTGTTAGACGGCAATCCAAAAGAAAACTTTGCTCCTCCGGCAAACCTCGACGACTTCGCCAGGTGGGCCGCTGAATTTGCGACGCGTTACGGTGATCAAATCAGCCATTACATCATCTGGGATGAACCCAATCTGACTTCCCATTGGGGTGGGCAGCCGGTCAACGCCAACGAATATGCCGCCCTGCTCAGCGCTGCAGCCAGCGCCATTCGCAGCGCCGACAGTCAAGCAGAAATCGTCGCTGCGCCGCTGGCGCCAACCGTTGAAACCGGCCCCCAAAACCTGGCCGACCATCTCTATTTGCAGCAGCTTTTCGAAGCAGGCGCAGCAGAAGCTTTTGATGTTGTCGCCGGGAAGCCCTATGGCTTCGACAGCGGGCCGGATGACCGGCGCGTCGCCGCCGGCACGCTTAACTTCAACCGTATCATTTTACTGCAAGAAGTTTTGGAAAAATATAACGCTACAGATAAAGCAGTCTGGGCCGGCAACTGGGGCTGGAACAGCCTACCGGATGATTGGACAGGCGCGCCTTCCGTTTGGGGCACAGCCACAAACGACCAGCAAGCCAACTGGAGCGCGGCGGCGCTGGAACGGGCGCGGCGTGAATGGCCCTGGATGGGTCTCATGTTCCTGGAAAATTGGGAACCGGATGCGCCGCCTGACGATCCACGCTGGGGCTTCAGTATTGCAGGTCGGGAAACGGCCGTTGCTCTTACAGCCTATTTGGCCGCGATCGATCCCGTCGTGGCGTATCCCGGTTTTCACCTTGCCAACCCGGACGATCCGGCCCAGGTCTACAGCGGCGACTGGCGTTTCTCGCCCTTCTATGGCGCCGATATCAGCCAAAACGCACCCGGCGCGCCGCCTGATGAAGTCACCTTCACCTTTTGGGGCACGGACATTGGCCTGCGGGTGCGCCGCGCCGATTTTCGCGCACGCCTATACGCTGCGGTAGACGGCGAACCCGCTAACGCGCTGCCGCGTGACGAAAATGGCGCGATGCTCATTTTGACTTCACCAGACCCTGGCGAAGATTTTATTAGCATCGAGCCGCTGGCGCGCAACCTGCCTGTGGGAAAACATACGCTGCGGCTTGTGGCCGCGCGCGGTTGGGATCAGTGGGCATTGAATGGATTCAGCGTCGGTTACAAACCGCCCACAACCACCACTTTTGGAGGCATGACAGCTTTGGCTTTTACAATGCTGTTTGCCTTTGGCGCAGCAATTCTCTTTGGTCGGCGCGCAGAGTGGGGCGTATTTGGGCAGCGCGCCCATGCGGCATACTCCCGATGGAGTGATTGGACACAGGTTGGCATTACGGCCGTTTCGGCGGCATTAGTCGCGCTGACAGGCTGGTTGACCTGGGGCGAGCAAGTGGCCGGCATGTACCGTCGTCTGGGCGACGGTGGACAGCTTGCCCTCACGGCGGCGGCGGCGGCCATTTTTTACGTGGCGCCCAGCTTTTTTGTTTATCTGGCGGCGCTGCTTCTACTGTTCGGGCTGATTTATCTGCGACCGGCGTGGGGCTTGGCCCTGATCGCTTTTTGTTTCCCATTCTACGTGCCCGCCATGCTTAAACCGGTCGCCGCCTACCGCTTTTCACCGGTCGAAATTTTTACGCTGGTTACGCTGGCCGCTTTTGTCCTGGCGCGCCTGACGCCTTCCATTTCAGGAATTCACTCCGCGCGCGCGGCCTGGAAGCGCGCCGATTGGGCCGTGTTGGCGTTTACGGCCGTTGCTGCCCTCTCGCTTTTTTTCACTGCCCGGCTGGATGTGGCCACGAATGAATGGCGCACGGTTATTCTTGATCCCGTTTTGTTTTATTTACTTATGCGCGTTATTCAGCCGAAGGAAACAGAAATGTGGATCATTTTGGATGCTTTTATAGCCGGCGGCGTTTCGGTGGCGTTGATCGGCCTGGGACAATACGCAGCCGGGCAAAATTTGATCACGGCCGAAGGCGGATTGATGCGGCTGCGCTCAATTTATGGGTCGCCAAACAATGTGGCGCTCTATTTGGGCCGTATTCTGCCTTTGCTGACCGCCATGGCGCTGCTGGGCGGCGGCGCCAATCAATGGCGGCGGCGCGCCTACACAACCGCTTTAATCCCGGTTGGCCTGGCCCTGCTCCTAACATTTAGCAGAGGCGGGCTGCTGCTGGGCGTGCCGGCCGGCTTGTTGGTGGTTTTTTGGATATGGCTGCGCAGAAACGGCCGTTCCCCCTGGCCCTGGGCAATTAGCGCTGTCATCCTGACCGCAGCAGGTTTTTTGATTATGCAACAAATCCCGGCGCTGGCCGGCCGTTTCAACTTGAGCGGCGCTACCGGTATTCTGCGTTTAAACCTGTGGCGCGCCAGTCTGCAAATGATTCGGGAAAACCCGCTTTTTGGTGTCGGTCTGGATAATTTTTTATATGCATATCGCGGCCGCTATATTTTTGACGCCGCCTGGCAGGAACCCAACCTCAATCATCCCCACAATATTATTTTGGATTTTGCCACGCGCCTGGGCATTCTCGGTCTGATCGCAGGCGGCTGGATGATTTGGGAACTTTTTGGGGCGCTGCGGCGGGCATTACCAACCGTTCCGGCCGCGTGGCTGCCGGTTACAGCAGGTCTGGCGGGCGCGCTGACGGCGTTGCTGGTTCATGGATTGGTTGACCACAGCTTTTTCCTCGTCGATCTTGCTTTTGTTTTTTATCTGCTGCTGGGAACGGCCGTATGGCTTGACAATCTAACCAATGCACCTAAAATTAGCGAGCATTCATACTGACTATTCCAAAGATAAGGAGAATTTAGCCAATGAGCGACACACAAGAAAGGGTCACCGGCATCATCGTTGACCTGTTAGGCGTCGATGAAGTTCAGGTTGTGCCAGCTGCACGCTTCCGTGAGGATTTGGAAGCCGACTCACTGGACCTGGTGGAGCTAATTATGGCTTTTGAGGAAGAATTCGAAGGGGAAATCTCAGACGAAGAAGCCCAGAAAATCACCACCGTCGGTGAAGCCGTTACTTATATCGACGAGCGCATGCGTGCATAAAAGCGACGTGAGGCGTAAAAAGGGTTGGTTAGAACAACTAACTCAAATTATGCCTCATGTTATAAGCTGAGTTTACAGTAGGGAGCGTGAGGTAACGGCAATTTCAATGCTGCTTATAGCGGCGATTAATAGATTTCCAATCCCATTCAACCACACACCCAAACCGATCCCAATTGAAACGCCAATAATCTGGCTGGTATACGGCCGTATCTGAAAATAAATCCAGGTAGGTAAAATCAGCCCAATCAACGCCAGTACAACCATCAACGCCCATGGCAGCATAACCAGTTTACCATGTGGCCGCCAAAATCCGCTGGCAATTGCCGTCACAACAACCAAACCAACCAGCGCCGCCCGCAATAAATATTGTTCTTGCACCGGACCGGTAATATCTTCGACAGCCGGAAAAGCCAACAAACTGACAACCACAGCCAGCATCCGCGTACTCCATGCGCGCCAGCCATTGTTGGGCCAGGTCGCCGTCCACAGCGCCAGGCTCAAACCGAGGGTGATGGGCGGCAGATAAAAGAGATCGCGACGCGGCCCCAAACCCAGGAACTTAAACCATTCCCCCATTTCAATGCCCAGGAAACTTAAACCTGCGGCCGGGCCGGGCAGCCAGACGCTCAGATAGCCAACAAATACGGCCGTAAAACCCAACATCAGAAAGCCGCCGGCATGTTTGTACAGCGAATTCATGAATGCTTTCCCAAAATCAGCTTGCCGCAAGGCGGTATTTGCGCCGCAAGCGACCTTCTTCAAAGCGCGCCTTTTCCGCTTCCGTCTCACAAATTAGCGGCGGAACGGCCGTTGGTTTGCCGCTATCATCCAAGGCCACATAGACAAAAAATGCCGTGTTAGTATGCGTGACGGCGCCGCTGAGCACATCTTCGGCCGTGACAACCACGCAGGTTTCCATTGAGGTGTGGCCGACCCAGGAAACCTCAGCCTTAATGGTCATCAAGTTGCCTATGTGAATCGGTGACAAAAAATTCATAGAATCCACCGTAACGGTGACCGCCGGACGGCCGGCATGTTTAGCAGCGGCCATGCCGCCTGCCTCGTCACACAGCTTCATAATGATGCCGCCGTGGACATTGCCCAACACATTCGCATCGGTCACATTCATAACCTGGGCCAACGTCACGCGTGATTCACTTATCCGCTTTGCCTGCATACTTGTCTATCCTTATACGCTGCTTCACAAAAATGATGGCGCATTATATTGATGTTTATGTAATTCACAAACATTACTCGGCGATTGAAATCGCAGCTACTAAGAGTAAAGCTGGCCTTCGTCGGCTGCAAATGAGTCCGCAAGAGCGAACTAGACAGTGGCAGGCGCAGATTCATCTGCTGCTACAATCCACATTTCAAATGGCGGTTGAGAAGACGCATCACCACGTAACAAAAAATTGGGGATAACAAGCGAAGTGCTATAATCGATTAAATGAAGATTGCAGTGCTTTCAGACATTCATGGGAATTTACCTGCGCTGCGCGCTGTTGCAGACGACATCGTTAAATGGCAGCCGGATCAAGTCGTCGTGAACGGCGACATAGTCAATCGGGGGCCTTGTTCGCGGGAATGTTTACACTTTGTGCTCGCAGAGCAGGCAGCCGAGAAGTGGCATTTACAGCGCGGCAACCATGAAGATTTTGTGATTTATTGCGGCCGGCCTGAATTTGAATTGGAAGGACCGGCCTTTGAAGTCACACGTTTTGCTTATTGGTCCTACCAACAGCTTAACGGTGAGATCGCGTTACTGGACGCGCTGCCGGAGCAGTTTGGCTGGTTTGCGCCCGATGGAAGCGAAATTCGGGTCGTCCACGCCTCAATGATCAACAACCGCGACGGAATTTATGTCAACTCTCCTGATGAAATTATTCGTGAGCAAATTGCGCCGCCGCCTGCGCTGTTCGTGACCTCTCATACGCATCGACCTTTGACCAGGCAGATAGACAAAACGTTGGTTGTCAATACCGGAGCCGTCGGTTCACCTTTTGATTCAGATTGGCGCGCCAGTTACGGCCGTTTCACCTGGACAGCCGCATCTGGCTGGCAAGCCAAAATTGTACGCGTACCTTATGATCGCGCCCAAATCGAGGCGGACTTTGTACAATCCGGGTTCCTGGAGGAGGGCGGCCCATTGGCCCAATTAATGCTGGTGGAATTACGCCGGGCGCGCGGTATGATCTTTCGCTGGGCGTCACAATATGAGGACGCCGTACGCGCCGGTCAGATCAGTATGGAAGAAAGCGTCAGGCAGGTTTTAGCGGCAGAAGATGTACGGCCGTTTCTAGGGCCACCCGGTTGGATTCTCTAATCAAACACGTTACAATCTCTACATGATTACACCCATTTTGTACGATTCACACATGCATACGCCGCTCTGCAAACATGCACAGGGCAAGCCGGAAGCGTATGCGGCCGTTGCTGAGAAACGCGGTCTCAAGGGCATCATATTCACCTGCCACAATCCTGGCCCGCCGGGCTGGTCGGAAAATGTGCGCATGCAAATAGCACAGTTCGATACTTATATAGAAATGATAGAAAGAGCAAGGGAAACGTGGAACGGCCGTGTTGACGTGCGCCTCGGTCTGGAAAGCGATTATTTCCCCGGCATGGAAGCCTGGCTGAGCAAACTACATCAAAAAGCCAATTTCAACTACATTCTAGGTTCATTGCACCCGCAGTTGCCCTATTTTCGGGAAGCGTATGACAACGGAGATGCGCTTACCTATCAAAAAACCTACTTCGTTATGCTTGCAGATTCAGCCGAAACGGGCCTGTTCGATGCCCTTTCCCATCCGGATCTGATCAAAAATGTGTATCACCAGGAGTGGGATTCAGACCGAATTATGCCTGACATGGAATCCAGTCTGGATCGAATTGCCCACACAGGCGTTGCTATGGAGTTGAATACATCGGGACTGCATAAGAAGATCAAGGAAATGAATCCCAACTCGCAAATGCTGGCCGCCATGCACGCGCGCCAAATTCCGGTTGTACTCGGATCTGATGCTCACAAACCGGAACGGGTCGCCCAGGATTTCATACCGGCGCTAGACCTACTGGCTGACGCAGGCTATACTCATGTGAGCCATTTTATTGGGCGGCGGCGGCAAGAAACGCCGATTGAATCGGCGCGCAATAGTTTGAAAATGATTGCCGAAACGAATTTTGTATGATAAAACGTTTTTATGCTTTCGGCTTTTGTTATGTTCGCAGCTTTATTGTCGGATCAAGTCAAATGAGGAGAAAATAAATGACCAGAGACATCATCATCGACCGGCTGCTGGAAAACGGCCGTATTCGTCCCAATGCGCCCGCCTATTTTGAAAAAACTGGCCAAACCTGGGTGCCCACCCCCTGGCATGAATATGTGGCCCAGGTGCGCCAGGCCGCGCGCGCGTTAATTACGCTCGGTATTGAACCGGGCGACACCGTCAGTATCCTCGGGTTCAACCGCTCTGAATGGGCAATCATGCTGCTGGCGACAATGGCAACGGGCGGCGCCGGCGTCGGCATCTACACCACCAATTCACCGCAAGAAGTTCAATACATCACCGATCATGCTGAATCTTCGATTATCCTGCTGGAAAATCAGGAGCAGTGGGCCAAAGTCGACGCGGTTCGCGATCAACTGCCGCATTTACGCTACGCAGTCATGATGCGCGGTACCCAAATTGGCGATGCGCTCGTTCTGAACTGGGAAGATTTTATGGCCAAGGCGGATGAAACGGATGAAACTGTCCTGGATGAACGCATTGCAGCGCTCCAACCGGAACAGCTTGCCAGTCTGATCTACACCTCCGGCACGACCGGCCCGCCCAAAGGCGTGATGCTTTCCCACGATAATCTGGCCTTCACAGTCAAAGAAGCGCTCAACATGTTTGCTCTGTCCGCCAATGAGCGTCTGGTCTCCTATCTGCCCATGTCGCACATCGCCGAGCAAATGTTTACCATTCATGGCAACGCAACAGGCGGTTATTCTGTGTATTACGCGGAATCCCTGGCGAAGCTGCCCGAAAACTTACGTGAAGTCAGGCCAACCGTCATTTTCGGCGTGCCGCGGATTTGGGAACGTTTTTATGCCGGTGTTACTGAAAAAATGAGCGAATCCTCCGGTGTGCGAGCCAAGATTGCCAACTGGGCAATGGGCGTCGGACACAAGGTTACAGATTTAAAAAATAAGGGTCAGGAACCAACCGGGATGCTTGCAGCACAGTATAAATTGGCTGATAGGCTGGTCTACAACAAAGTAAAAACTGCGTTAGGGCTTGATCAGACTGTCATGGCGGCATCCGGCGCTGCGCCCATCAACACAGCAATTCTAGAATTTTTCGGCGGTCTGGACCTCATCATTTATGAAGTTTACGGCCAGTCGGAAGGCTGCGGGCCTACAACCTGGAACCGGCCCGGCGCGACCAAGTTTGACGCCACCGGACAGGTTTTCCCCAACACAGAAGTAAAACTCGGTCCTGACACAGAAATTTTGGTGAAAGGCCGTCACGTATTCATGGGCTATTACAAAGAACCGGCAGCCACGGCCGAAACGCTTATCGACGGTTGGCTGCATTCGGGCGACCTGGGCAAATTTGATGAAGATGGCTTCCTGAGCATTATTGGCCGCAAGAAAGAGATCATCATTACCTCCGGCGGCAAAAATATTGCGCCCAAGAATATTGAAGCTGCCCTGAAAAATCTTGATCTGGTCGCCGAGGCGGTTATCATTGGGGAACAGCGCAAATTCCTCTCAGCGTTGATCACGCTGGAACCGGAGGCCACCCAACGCTTTGCCGATGCGCACGGATTAGAAGGCACGGAACTGCATGATAATCCAGTCGTGATTGCGGAAATTCAGCGCGGCATCGATGAAGAGGTCAATCCACAGTTTGCGCGGGTGGAAAATGTTCGTAAGTTCACGATTCTGCCGCGTAATTTCACTGTTGAAGATGGTGAATTAACCCCCACGCTCAAAATCAAACGTCGCATCATTAATGATCACTTTTCCGATCAGATTGAGGGCATGTATGCCGGGCTGGACTAATAATTGACCAATTCAAGTTTGTGTTAACCATCAAAATACGCTGTCAACTTCAAACTGGTTGGCAGCGTTTTATTTTTCCTGTGGCATCGTAAACTGCTCAACCAGATCAAGCACAAGTTCGCGCAGATCACCCCGATTTGGCAGTGAACCCATCATGCCGTACATGGCGGCGGAGCGTTCCGGCAAACCTGTTCCGCCGCCAAACATGGTTGAGGCCCGCGCCGTGAGGCGGCTGACAAGGCCTTCCGGCAGCACGCTGGTGGCAGTGCGCGCAGCAGAAAGCGTGACCCGGTTACCAAGCTTGCGCGGGTTTAACCGCCGCGCTGCTCCCACAGCGTCCGACAGGTCCATGATAAAGGCGTTGGCGTTGTCAATGTGGGCGTAATTCACGGTCAAATGCAGCGTAGGAGGAAACTGCTGGCGGTCAAGATGCCAGCCGCGCAGCCCCATTTCGTCGCCTATTTCATAAATATTGACTTCGTCTGAGGCAATCGACATTAAACTGGCGGGTGGATCGCCTGGCACATAAATACCGGGAATGTTATTGATTGCTTTTTTGAGGTGAACGGCCGTTTCCATTACTTTCCGAGCGATTTCCACATATCCATCTTCACCCAGGTAGTTCATAATGGCCCACGCGGCTGCAATCGCCCCACCCGGACGCGTGCCCGCCATTGTAGGCGAGGCGTAAATGCCGCCTGGCCAATCAGTATAGGCAAATAATTGATGCCGGCGCAGCTTATTATCGCGGTACAATACCACCGAAGCCCCTTTGGCGGCGTACCCATATTTATGCAAATCAGCCGACATGGAAGTAACGCCCGGCACGCTAAAGTCAAAATCGGGCACCGGGTAACCTGCTTTACGTACAAAAGGCAGCATAAAACCACCGACGCACGCATCCACATGGCACAGAAGTTCAACCTGCTGCGCCAGATTTGCCAACCTGGGAATGGGATCAACCACGCCATGCGGATATGAGGGCGCCGAACCTACCAGCATCACCGTATCGGGGGTGATGGCTTTCTGAACAGCGTCAATGTCGGCGCGCAAATCGGCGCCAACCGGCGTATGCACAATCTGCATATCAAAATAGTGAGCCGCTTTTTCGAAGGCGGGATGGCCGCTGAGCGGCAATATCACTTCCGGCGTTTGTATTTCCGGCCGGTTGGCGCGCGCCCACTCCCGCGCCGTCAGCATCGCCATCAGAATGCTCTCCGTGCCGCCGGAGGTCATGTTGCCCACCACGCTGCCGGAACTGCCCAGCAAAGCGGCGCTCATGGCGATCACCTCAGTTTCAAAGCGGCGCAGGCTGGGGAAAGCGGTCGGGTTCAAACCATTTTCGGAAAAGAACAGATTATAGGCTTCCTTTACGACCTGATAAGCTTCTGCGCCGGCATGAAAAACCAGGCTAAAGACACGGCCGTCCTGCCATGCGAGATCATCTGCGCGGGCAGTTTGCATCTCGGCCAATAGATCATTTTTCGGTGTGCCCTCAATAGGCATTGCAAATAGTTGCGTCATTTTGTATCCTCCAGTAAGTAGTCCTGTAGATAAGTAGTCTTGTGGTTGAGGCAGTTTGTGGATGTAAATGTTGCATTTTAGGTAATTCCCAGAAAGTTTTTTGAATTCCCATGGAGCCATATCTGGCAATTCCTTCAAGGAAACCGCGAATTTGTGTGATGTTTAAGTCAAAAGACTTTTCGCAATTTACCTGATACTACAACGAGAAATTGACATAAAGCAAGTCTTGCTGACTAATCATGAGATTCAGAGCGAAGTCTCGTAGTACTAAGGAACGAGAATTAAAAAATGTCGGCTAAAGCCGTTACTACAAACTAAAATGGACATGGTATTTAAGTGCCATTCCTAAGTCAGCCACGCGGGCCTATTTTATTACAAAAGAAACGTTCACGGAGTAAACACGTATTAAAATATAGCGAATGGTTAGGTAGACCGCATTTCAGGATAATGTGCAAGGATCAGAATATATGCAAACAGATGAGCAACTGCAAGATATAGGCCAGGTATTCATATCACACATAGCTGTTTTGGGCGGCTTCATTTTGCTCATCTGGGGTATGGAGATGTTTGACTGGGTAATTGGTGGGCAGCTAGACTCCTTTGGGATTGTACCGCGCAATGTGGATGGGCTACGCGGGATAGCGTTTGCGCCGCTGCTGCACGCCGGGTTTGGCCATGTCGCGGCCAACACGCTGCCTTTTTTGGTCCTCGGCTGGTTAGTTTTGCTGCGCAATGTGCGCACGTTTTTTCTGGTAACCATCATCGTCATCTTGATTGGCGGTTTCGGTACCTGGTTGATTGGGCCAGCCTTCTCTATCCATATTGGCGCAAGCGGGTTAATTTTTGGGTACTTTGGGTATTTACTGCTGCGCGGCATTTTTGAACACAGTTGGCATGCGGTTATGTTATCTTTGATCGTGGCGTTTTTGTATGGGGGCATGCTGATGGGGTTGTTACCGCAAGGCATGGGGATTTCCTGGCAGATGCATTTATTCGGCTTTATTGGGGGCGGTCTGGCGGCTTACTGGTTGACAAAACTGGAAACGGCCGTTTAAATTACCTGCGTCCAGACTATAAGCAATTATTGAACCATCTTCAGGGAGAATATTTCCATGACCCTTATTGATGACCTTGCCGCCCAAGCCGAATCAGGGAAACTATTACTTTTATTAGGGGGAGATTCCCACCAGCCACACACCGGCGTGCCCGCAGCCAGGGACTTGGCGCACGGCCTGGCCAATATGTGGCAAGCGCCCATTGACGATTCATTAGCGCGCGTGGCCGAACCCATGAAAGTAAAAGGGGATGAGTGGCGTTATCTTGGATATTTAGAAAATACATTGGCCAATCTGAATGAGCCGGGAGCGCTGCATACGGCCGTTGCCGCCACGCCTATCCCTTATTTACTCACAACCTGCTACGACAATTTACTGCCGGAAGCGTTGAAGCGCAACGGCCGCCCCGCCAACATTCTCGCCACAGACGATGACCTGCTAAACAATCGCCGTTCCCGGCGCCCTGATATCATCAAAATCAACGGCAGCGCCCAAGACAGCAATGCCCTCATCGTGGCTGAACAAGAATATTTTATTGCCGCCGACCGTAAGCAATTATTCAAACTGGTCAGAAAATGGTTCGAAGAAAAAACTGCGCTGCTGATCGGATGTGATCCGGAACCCGAGAGCGATTTCACACGCTTGATGTTTCCCCAAATATTAAAAAATCATGGCGCTTTTGATGGCGACGCCTGCCTGGTCTGGCCACAGCCAACCGCCACCGCCGTGGAGGCCTGGGAACAAAAAGGCGTAACCGTTGTTGACGCCGATCCGCTTGCCTTTTTGGGCGCTTTATCCGCTGCCTTAAACAACCTTAATGATGACGCTGTGCTTGAAACAAAGGATCCGCTAAAAACGCTGGCCAATATTTTGCTCAAACAACCACCTAAAGCTGAACTGATAAACCTCATGGCCCAGGTTCCGGCGGAGCAGCACCCAAAATCAGTGCGCATAACGCTGCGGCTGCGGCTGGAAAAAAACAGCCTACAATCCATTCTCAATATTGATTACAATCCCGATGTGACCCACTATCACAGTTGGTGCCATGACAGCCAAATTCCATTGGCCAATCTCCAGGCGTGGGCTGACAGAGCAGCGTTAAACCAAATGGGCTGGAGGACGCCGCAAGCCGACAATGATTTTCTTGAACAATCTCAACAATTATTTGATGCACTGCTGCCGTTCAACAGTGAGCGGCGTGAAAATTATACGAACGCCTTGCGTAATGCGCGCCTCATAAACGCCGATGTAGAAATAGTTTTAGAGTTTGACGACGTTTCTGGGCCGTTACTAAGCATCCCGTGGGAGCTTCTGTATGATAAACAAGTGGCCCCAAAAGGGGTTGCGCGCGGTTTTGTGGGGATGGAATATCCGCTTTACCGTCATCCGGAATCGTTAACAAGTTTGGAACAAGTTAGCGGGAAAATCGAACGGGCGCTGATTGTTGCTGTCGATCCGACGCGAAAGTTATCTATTCTAGATAAGGAAGTGGATGAACTGCGCAAAATCCTGGAAGCGCATGTCAAAGAAGTTGACGTTTTACGTGAAGGGGATGCAGATTTGACCAGCCGGGCGGCAATCATCGACAAACTACGTAACGGCCGTTACCAGCTTTTTCAATTCGTAGGCCACGGCATATTTATGCCCGACGATCCGGCTCAAAGTTATGTTTTGGTGGGCAGCCTCAACGACAATCAACGCTTAACGGCCGTTGACCTGGGGCGCGTCGCGCGCGAAGGGGATTTGATTTTGGTCATGCTCACCGCCTGTGAAGTCGGATTGACTGCACCCAACGTGGGACAACAGAAACGGCCGTGGCTCGAAGCCGGAATTGTTGACGCACTCGTCAGCAGCGGCGTCCCCGCAGCCCTCGGCATGCGCTGGGAAGTCGGCGAAAATAACGCCATGCAAATCACCACAACTTTTTACAAGCAGCTCTTCACCGGCAAACCTATTTCGATTCAAAAAGCGTTGATGGCCGCGCGCCAGGACATTCCTGACCAGCCTGATTGGGCCAACCCGATCCTCACCAAGCGGCATGGCGTCTTGTCGTAGATAAACCGTTGAAAGTGCTTGTTTTAGCGGTTTATCTACCCTTCCAATACTTCATTACTGATCAACCTATCATCAATTTCAAAGTTTTTCAGCATCGGCGCATGTTTGCCCCACGCCTTACCGACTGCCACCGACTTCTGACCTCGAAAATGTGTTTGGCAGCGCTCACAAATTTCATACGGCTGATCTGGCATTGCGTTCACAATAAATGCATATATAACCTTGCCCTCAGGGCGGAAGGAACAATCCACGCCGGGCGGCATAATAACATCACATAAACCGTTTGCTAGCGGATCATAAACCGGGTTTTGATGTTTGCGCGCTTCCCATGCCTGTTGCAGCACAGCCGGAATGTCTCGCTTTGACGCGATACGCACATCAAGAGCTTCACCCTGATCTACTTCTCCCCAAAATTCTTTCCAATGTGTATCGGAAGCGGCAAATTTATGGGCCAGGTTATTCATGTCGAGAACAATATCAACCCGCTCAATATCTGGTACTTCTTCCCGTTTTTGCCAGGGAATCAGCCCCGAGCCAAGCTCTTTTTGCAACTGTTCAGCCTGAGGCTGCCAGGCAGCTTGTTTGTCAGAGGGTACAAAAGTCATCAATTCATCTACACTAAAACCCAACTGCACCCAATAAAAGGCAATGCGAATTACCAGGTGGACGTCATTGACAAAGCGCAGCGCTTCAACCGTACAGAGGCGGACATCGTGAACCGGCAAACGTAGTTCACCTGAAAACTTGGCCAGCAGGCTGTTTTCATGCCACAATTCCAGGCGGCCCCGATCGCTGCCATTGTCGCGCCGCTTAAAAATCAGCTTCAGGCCGGCCAGGAAAGCGGCTGTTTGAGAATCAACTGCTGTATAAACGACCTGATGTGTGGGCCACCAGCGGGAGAAATAACGCGCAATTTGCAGCGGCGCGCCGGCCATGCCGCCCAGCCGGATGGCGCTGCGCCCGGCGTCTACATCCCAATCCCAAAGCGCGCGCACGGGATTGACAGCCCCTTTGGGTACATCAAGATGAACAGTGAGTTGGCCGAAAATGGCCGTTTCCCCCTGTCCACCATCTCCAGTCGCGACCACAGTCAAAATTTTGGGAGTAAGCTGATGATTCGCCGGGTCAGCAGGACGGTGAATAAGATGCAAATAGACAAAATGGGCAGCATCATCATCAATTGGCGCCGGCTTTTTGTTGCCTAACTGCTCCTCCATCTTCATACAAAATCCGCGTTCATCCCCTGCGCCCCACGCCACCCAGAGATCAGGATCGTTATCGGCCGTGCCATATGCATGCCAGCGCGCCGGTTCACTGTTTTGCTCATCTGGCGGCGTATAGTTTTGTGGATGCAGCCAGATTGGGCCCAACCTGGGTTTACTGTTTTGATTCCGCTGCACGCGCAGTTTGAGTACCTTGACACCAAAGGGCTGATAATCTACTCTATTTGCAGACGTAGATGGGCCTGCACCGGCAGTCCGATCGACAACGCTTATAATAATATCGTTTTGCGCCATAGCTTTCTCCTGTGTGGATGCAGTAAACGACTTAGGTAAACCGCAGAAAATCCTTGAAAATAAGAGGAGTTGGAAATTCGCGGTTTCCTTGAGGAATTCCCAGATTTCGTTTCGCAGGAATTCAATAACTTTCTGGGAATTACTAAAACATATCCTATTATAAACACTCAATCCATAATTCAACAATCGGAGTGACGCCAACATGAACGAACCCACCAAACCATCCCTTTCGGGCATCCGGCCCGATATCCCGGCCATCGAGGATAAACTCGGTTTCGCGCCCTACGCCAACACGCTGCGTGACATTATTCTCAGCGACAACACACAAACCCCCTTGACGATTGGTATATTTGGCAGTTGGGGCAGCGGCAAAACCAGCCTTATGAAAATGGTCGAAGACGGTATTCTCAAACAGGGCGGTCAGGGTAATCTGCGCAAAACCTACTCGATCTGGTTCAACGCCTGGCTCTACAGCAAAGAAAATGCGCTCTGGCATGCCCTGGTTACGCAGCTCCTGAGTAAAATCAGCCGCGAGTTCGCGGGCGACAAGAAAATCATTTCTCAGCTTGGTGACGTAGAAAAACAACTCAATCAGGCCATCCGTGCGCCGGAATTGGGCACTTTTTCCATCACGGCCCAAGACCTGGTCAACAATCCTGAAAAAGCGGAATTCAGCATGAATTTACAGCAGGGCTTGGATCTATTGCTGGGGTTAAAAGGCGACAAGGAAGCAGACGCCCAAAACCTGGCCGCAGAGCTGCATAAAAGGGTGCAAACAACGGCCGTTGAATTAGAAAAAAGACGCATTGAATCATTACAAGAGTTCCGTGACGCCTTCGAAAAATTGATGGGATTGGTACGTCGCAAAGGGTACATGGTCGTGTTTGTTGACGATCTTGACCGCTGTCTGCCTGATAAGGCGGTCGAAGTTTTAGAAGCAATCAAGCTGTTTTTAGATGTACCCGGCTGCATTTTTGTACTTGGCATCGATAAAGACGTGGTTGAACGCGGCATCCGGCTGCGCTACGGTGAAATGGGCGGCGACGGCGGCTGGAATTCGCTGCCGTTTCTGCTCAGCAGCGATATGCTCAGCAAAAAACCGCAAGAGTATCGCGACTTTTTGGAACAACTCATCAACCAGGAGGACATCATCAATGGAGAACGTTATCTGGAAAAGATCATCCAGGTGCCCTTCTCTCTACCGCCCATCAGCCGCATCGCAATGGGACGCTTCGTCTCCCAACTGAGCCAGATCACCGAGACAAAAATGGTTGACGGCGAACCGGTTTTGGTTGATGGCAAACCAGTCACTGAAAAAGTGGGTGATATCCTGCCCCACCCCGAGTGTGCTCAGGTGCTGGCCCTTGGCCTGGATACCAATCCGCGCCAGGTAATTCGCGCGCTAAATATTTTCATGCTGCTGTGGACATTAGCCGAAAAGACCCCCAACCTGGCCATCCACATCTCTCCCATTCGCCTCGCCAAGCTGGTTGTGCTGCAGCAGCGCCATTCTGATTTGTACGAACTGCTGCGGGAAGAACCGGATTACCTGCGGCAGTGGGAAATATTTTTGCGCCAGAAGGCAGACCCTGACATTTTACGGGATTGGGAAATGCGGCAAGATCTGCCTATCTCCGAACCGGTGGAATTGGATAAAGTGTCCCCACGCGATTTGGACGAATTGAGACCTGTTTTACTGATGCATGACCTGGATCATAGTCTGGCGCAGGAATCGAATTTTGTAGCGCTGACGCCGGCTGAAATGCGCACCTATGTTTTTCTGGCGCGCACGGTTGAGGAATCGGTCGAGCAGCCACAAGAACCATCTGGACTGGAAAGCATCGGCGGCGTCGGAAACGTTGTGCCTGTGGGCCAGCCAGGGGGAACCATCGCGATTGGCTCGGCGCTGGAAGCCAGCCGCATAGGGTACATTCAGGAAAACACCTACAGTACCCTGGAAAAATATGCCTACATCGCCTTCGAAGGGGAACAGTTCCCACCGGATACGCGTGCGACTATACTTGAGCAGTTGGCCCAACTGGGGTCGGAGAATTACCGCCAAATTATTGGCAGCCGTATGCGCGAACAGTTGGACAATGCCCCCGAAGATTTACACATCTTGATTGACAACGCGACCGGCGCGCAAATTCCCTGGGAACTGATGTATGATATTCAACCTGACCCATCTATTCTGGCTCAAGAAAACATCGCTTTTTCAAAGATGGCTCAACAAAGTTTTGCGCCCAATTTGCCGCCTGTTCCCGTTGAGACGATGGGTTTCTGGGGTTTCAAACACATTTTGGAACGGCCGTTAGACATTTACGTACCGCGTCGCAAAGGCACAGGACCGCCTGCGCCCCTTTTGCAGCGCCACTTTGACCGTCCGCCGCTCGTCGTTCTCGGCATTGATTATGAAGTCCAAAATGATGAGGTCATGCGCAGTCTGGAGGCGTGGGCAGGCGAAGGGCGTATCGAATATAAAATCGCCGAAGATGTCGAATTTTTGGCCAACAATCCCGCCGACATTATTATTTTTCGTGGCCAGGCGGGCACGACCAGCGGCGAAATCTGGCTGCGCCTGGGTAAACGGCAGCTTTACCGCCGCGATTTCACCTACTTGTCCAGTAACACCTCAAGCCCGCCAGCGATGGTCTACCTGGATGTGCCTGCCAGTCTGGGACGTTTGGATGAATGGCCCATCTGGTTGGGTAATTTCCAAAGTCAAGGCATTGAGCATGTCATTGCACCCACAATTGCAGCCCATCCCAGTTGGACGCCCTATTTTTTCCAGTTTTTCTTCGCGGCAATTTGGGAAGGCGCAACAATCGGCCAATCAATACGCGATGCCCGGCGTAAATTGCTGGAAAGTAACGGTAATCCCTTAGGCTTGTTTTTCTCGCATTTTGGCCCTGCGGATACGTTATTCACTTTTGGATGGAGCGGGATGGAAACGGAGAGTTAAAAACAACACGGAAGGCCACAAACGGAATCCGAAGTCATACGGGGGCAAAGGAGAATTTGTTTGTCAAATCAATGGCGCCCTAAACTTCCACGGACCGTTCGTACTGGCGTTGGCCAATTCGCGCCAGGAAAATACTCAAAATATATAAAACCATCAAAGGCGCCATCGTCAACAGCATCGTAACGGGGTCTATTGAGGGCGTAATCATGGCGGCAATCACAGCAACGGCGACAATCGCAATGCGCCACTGTTCACGCAGCCACTGGGCCGTAATAACGCCTACGCGCGCCAGGAAGTACACAATAATTGGTAATTCAAAACTCACGCCCATCCAAAACAGCAAACGCGTCACAAAACTGATGTATTCCTGTCCGGTCCAGCCAGCTTCAAAAATTTGCGGCATAAAATTCGCCAGAAAAAATATTGCCGCCGGGGCCAGAATAAACCAGGCAAAGGCTATGCCTAAACCAAACAGCAGCAGCGCGCTCGGAATAAAAACATAGACGTAACGTCTTTCTTTTGACGTTAATCCGGGTGAAATAAAAAGCCACAATTGATACAAAATCATGGGCATTGCAATGATTGCCCCGCACAACAGCGCAACTTTAAAAAAGGTTTCTAATCCTTCTGTGGGACGCAGCGTTTGCAATGTGGCGCCGCCGGGATCTGCGGCTGCGTAGGGTTGAAGTAAAAAGTTGAGGATTTGCTCCGCGAAGACAAAACTAAAAACTGTCGCGGTCATTAAAGCTACAGCCGCCCATGTGAGACGGACACGCAGCTCATTTAGGTGCTCCAAAATGGAGAGATGCGCACCTAATTCTTGCGGATCGTTTACTTCGCTCATCATTCAGGATCGTCGGGGATTTCCAGGCGTTGAGGCAGTTGAGGCGGCTCTTTAATGGGTTCATGATTGGATTCTTCCTTGGTGGAAGCGGCTTTTTTTCCATTCAAGCCAGGTGGAGCAATGCTCCTTTCAACTTCCTGCCGCGTTTTCTCCAGAGTTTGCCGTGTTTCCTGGGTCGTGTTTTTTGCAACAGAAGTCAATTCATTGCGTATTTCCTTCAACTGCCGCTGCAATTCCTGCACATCCGCCCACGCTTCTTTTATTTCTCCTGAGCCAGATGAATCCAATTCTGCATTGAGCTGCTGCATAAACCCATGCGAAATTGAGCGCAGTTGGGCTGAAACTTTGCCCAACCAGCGCGCAGTGCGCCCAATACGCTCCGGCCCCATCACAACGCCGGCAATAATCAAAATTAAGAGAAGTTCGGGCAGACCAATGCCAAAAAAACTATCCATGCCTGATGTAGTTTAGAACTTTAGATTTCTTCAAGGAAACTCACGAAGGGTCGTGGATAAACCTGATGAAATTTACTGAACCAGCAAATTTTCACCGTATTTGAATTTTGAAAAATTTTTGCGGTTTTCCTATAAGGTTTCTTCCGTTTTATCATCACTTGTCTCAGCAGGTTCTTCCTGGCCCTCTTGCAAACCTTCGCGGAACGCTGTAATCCCTTTGCCCAGTTCGCTGCCAATCTTGCTGATCCGACCAACGCCAAAAACAAGCAACACAACCACTAAGATCAATATAAGTTCAGGCCATCCCAATCCACCAATCATGTCATTTCTCCTGCCTAACACATTCTGTTTAAATATTAACCGGCTGGCTAGTATCGTAAATTTCTAAAAATGAGCAGTGGGCATCCTCAGATGCCAGTCCGTATTTGAGAATGCAGCCTCCTCAAAATCATAAAGTCGAGGTTCTAGTTGTAAAATAATGTCTCAAATTTTGAACTATTATACCAGAATATTAACTGATTTGTTTCCCGTTCTCATGCTTCGTCTGCCGGGCAGGCTACTGTCACGTCCCTGAATAGTAAGGACCATCGCGCCAGAGAGGAATACTTGTCACGCGGCGTATCAATGCGTCCAATTTCTACCTCGCGCACATTTTCATTGACCCCAAAGGTTGTAATGTGCTGAAATAGGGTCAACTCTGGCAAATCTTCGTTGTATAAACGCTGAAATGAATCGTAAAACGGCCGTCTTTCAGCTTCAGACCATACCTTACGGCCATCTTCCAGAGCTTCACTCGCGCGCCGCCGATTCCAACCGGCATAATTTTGACCCCGCACAATGGCTTCCTGACTCCAGAAATCATACAAATCGGGATCGTCTGGGGGGACAATATCCACTAAAACAACATCAAAATCCCGCGCCGCCAAAGCGCTGCGAAAATCCTGCCAATCAGAAATTAGAACCAATTCAGACGCCGCACCAACAGCGCCCCACTGCGCCGCAATTTCCTCCGCTAAAGCGCGGTTGGTCGGGCTATCCAACACCAACAAGCGCAGCAGCAAGCCTTCATTCTCACGGGCGCGACTCGTTTGATCAGGCTGCATGCCCCAACCGGCGGCATCGAGGGTCTGTGCTGCCAATTCCGGCTGGTAGGTATAATCGGTTAACAACCCTGAATTATAAGCCCAGGAAGATGGCAAATAGGGGCCGTTGTGGACAACGCCCTGACCATTGAGCACCAAATCAACCAGCCGCTGTTTGTCGAGAGCAAACGCCAATGCTTTGCGCACGTCCGCATTGCGGGCGGCGGCGGCGCCTGAATCTGTCAGATTAAACAATAACGACGTATAACGCGGGGCAATGCTGGTAAAAAGGCGCATATCCTTTTGTTGAATTGCGTCGGGCAGTGAATCAGGAGAAATATCATTGATGGCTTGAATTTCACCGGCGTCATATGCCGCCAGTAGTTCTGACTCATCAGAGTAAAAACGAAACTCAAGGTTGGAAATCTGTGTACCTTGCTGCAAAACAGCAGGATTGGGCGTCAATTGCAAGGCACGGCTGCGCTCCCAATTTTGGCCCGCAACAACGACAAAAGGGCCTGTTCCGATTGGCTCACGGTTAAAACTCGCGCCTGGAAGCGCAACGGCCGTTACCCCTTCCAAGCGGTGAGCTGGTAATATGCCGCGTGAAACAGCGTCCAAAAAGGGGGCGTACGGTTCCAGAAGCTCAAACTCAATCACCGTATCGCTCACCGGGCGGATGATGACGGTTTCCCAAAAGCGCTGCAGCGCTGAATTGCCAGGAAATTCCGGGTCTTGCAGCAGGCCATAGGTGAAAGCGACGTCTGCAACGGTAACGGGTTCGCCATCCTGCCAGAAAATGTCGTTGCGCAGCGTGAATCGCACGATACGGCCGTCTTCACTCACTTCCCACGATTCAGCCAACGCCGGCACAAAAGCACCGTATTCATAACGCGTCAAACCATCAAATATAAGGCTGACCAATTCACGATCAACCGGATTATTATCACTGAGTAAGGGATTTAAATATTGGGGCGCCCCAACAAGTCCTTCAGAAAAACTTCCGCCCGCTGCAGGAACACGGACCGTACAAAAACCGGCGCTTTGTACCTGAACTGAAAGCAAAGCAGCAACCAGGACAAATCCTAAAACAGCCAGGAGGATTTGCCAGCGAATGTTGACCTTCATTTTTCAATATTCAATTTATAATCGAATATTTTCCGCGAATTGTCTAAGAAGCCTGTCCCCAGGCCAAAAAAGCAAGAATTGTATTGGCAAAAAACAGAACCGTAATAACAATTGTGAATCGGAGCATAGTTGCTTCTACACCACGCCGCGTTCGAAAGCTGCCAGAACTGTCTCCTGATCCGCCCAAAAAACCACCCAAATCGGAACCTTTGGTTTGTAACAAAACCAGAACAGTCAATACCACACTTAAAATAATTTCGATGATGCCCAAATAAGGAGCCCACGCCTGAAGATTCATGCAAATACCCTTGTAATTATTTCTTGAAATTGAATTACTACTTGTCAGGCAGCCAACGTCTGCCGCCGTCAAACAAGCCGGCATTATAGCAGGCCCAGAGTAGAGCGTCGAATCTTTTTATCGATATTGACTAAGCGTTAATTTATAAACAGTCAATTGGCAGAAAGTAATCAAAAATAGAGGTCATGAAAAATCTGCCAATTCTTCGATGAAACCGCAGATTTCTAACTCGTCTTATTTTCAAGAATTTTCTGCGGTTTCCGTAAAAAGGCGCCAACTTTTCGAGAAGCAGCGCCTCCACCGTGTATCGCTATGCCTCCTCACCCACCTCAAACTCACCGGTCGGCAAGCCAACTTCACGGCGTATTAGATATTCGAGTTCATCCAACATCACCGGGTTCTCCAGCAAAAATACTTTTGCATTCTCGCGCCCCTGCCCTAAAAGCGTCTCTCCATAGCGGAAATAGGCGCCGCGTTTATCCACAAAACCATAGTCCACAGAAAGGTCAAGCACATCGCCGGTTAGGGAAATCCCTTCATTGTACATGATGTCAAACTCACATTCTGTAAATGGCGGAGCGACCTTGTTCTTTTTGACCTTCACGCGCGTGCGATTGCCAATAACTTCGCCGCCTGATTTGAGAGATTGAATGCGACGAATATCAAGCCGCACCGAGGCGTAAAATTTGAGCGCATTTCCACCGCTGGTCGTTTCCGGGTTGCCAAACATGACGCCAATCTTATGGCGGAGTTGATTGGTGAAAATCATGACCGTATTGGTTTGCTTGATGACCCCCGACAGTTTTCGCAGCGCCTGCGACATCAAACGCGCCTGTAGACCCACATGTGTATCGCCCATCTCGCCTTCAATCTCTGCACGCGGCACAAGCGCGGCTACGGAGTCGATAATCACAATATCCATCGTGCCGGAACGAATCAGCGCATCAGCAATCTCGAGCGCCTGTTCGCCGGTATCAGGCTGGGAAACATACAAATTCTCGACATCCACCCCACAGCGGGCAGCATAGAGCGGATCGAGTGCATGCTCCATATCGATAAAAGCGCACAAGCCGCCGCGTTTTTGGGCCTCAGCAATAATGTGTTGACACAAAGTTGTTTTGCCGGAGGATTCAGGGCCATATATTTCG
The DNA here is from genome assembly GCA_963701435.1 of uncultured Chloroflexia bacterium. Lineage (GTDB taxonomy): Bacteria > Chloroflexota > Anaerolineae > Promineifilales > Promineifilaceae > JAACFF01. Next base: position 563,596 of record CAVPAL010000023.1, read on the forward strand.
ACCACGCGTCCGCGCGGCACGCCGCCTACGCCCAGGGCGATATCGAGCGAGAGTGAACCGGTAGGTATTGTTTCCACTTGCATATGCTGCGCCTCGCCCAACCGCATGATGGTGCCATCTCCATATTTTTTGGTGATGGTATCTAACGTTTTTTCGAGCGTCGCCAGACGGCCGTTTCCATTTGCACTTGCCATGATTATTCAACTCCTTCAGATTGCCTGACTTTGTATTTTTATTTGGGAATACAGAAGGAGTTTAGCACAAATGTTCGCCTGTGTCAAGATCGAATATGCAATTATGAACACATGTTCAATTTATACTGAGCAATTATCAATGTGGTTTATTTTCAGGCGCGTCCCGTCGAATCAACTGCAAAAGAGCAGGTATTTGGCGCCCGCCCAGCAAATAATCGAACCCCAGATAACTCGCGGCGCCCACTATGCCCCCTACAAAAAGATAAAGCAAGGGTGATTGAATGCCGCGGCCAATTGCCAAAATCACAATCGACATGCCAATTGTGGCGACAATCGCGCGCCCACCGTTCAACGCCAGATTGCGTTCATCCAGGCTGCCCAACGCGTGCCGATTCAACACAAATAGCAAAATGGCCAAAAACGTAAACGCAATCGTGCTTGCCAGCGCCAGCGCCACAATGCCGAGAGTATCTACGAGCCAGTAGGCGAACACTACATTAACAACAAGCCAGGCAAGGTATGCCAACATGGGCGTGCGTGTATTGTGTTGGGCATAAAAGAGGCGCGCCACGACTTCAAGCGTGGCCTCGCTGACCACGCGCACGCTGAACACAACCAGCACAGCATAAACCAGGTTTGCCGCATCCTCCGTAAAAGCGCCGCCTTGCAAAAGAACTGCGATCAGCGACTGGCCAAGCAGCACCAAAGCCGCAGCAGCCGGAATAGTTAAAAACCAGATGATTTTGATGGTCTGCACGGCCGTTCGCTTCAAACCCTCTATATCACCGGCATTATAGAGTTCTGACATCGTTGGGAACATCACCAGGGCAACGGCCGTTCCAAACAAGGTTTCAGGAAGCTGCATCAAACCATACGCGTAAAAATAGCCGGAGGTGCTGCCCACAGCCAACCCGGAAGCGAGTCGAATAATAAACAGGTCGGCGACCTGCACTGTTCCCAACGTCACAATGCGCGGTCCCATGAGACGCACAATTTCACGCACGCCGCGCATGCGCATATCCAATTCCGGCCGGTAGCGGAATTTATAGCGCCATAAAGCCGGAACCTGAATTCCGATGTGCAGCAGCCCGCCCAGTACCGTACCCCACGCCAATCCAACAATCCCCATGGTCGGCACAAAAACAAACAGTCCAAATATGTAGCCCACATCCAATGCAACAGGCGCCAGCGCCGGCAGCGCAAAATGTTGGTGCGCATTCAAATAACTGCTCAAAACGCCGCTGATGCCAAACAACATCGTTTGAATCAAAATCACGCGCATAATTTCGGCTGTCAGCGCCTGCGCTTCAGGGGAAAAATCGGGCACCAGCACAACGCGCGTTATCCAGGGGGCAAAAATCGCACCCAGGGCTGAAATCAACCCCAATACCAGAATAACCAGCGACAGGATTGTATTGACCAGGCGCGCGCTTTTGGGCGCCGATTCATAGGCCAGGTATTTAGAATAAACAGGAATAAAAGCGGCCGCCAATGCGCCTCCGGCAATCAAGGTGAAAAAAACCTCGGGCAGTTGATTGGCAGCCGTAAAAGCGTCAAACTCCGTACCAGCCCCAAACGTTGTGCTTACCAGGCGCGTGCGCAATAAACCGGTGAGTTTGCCCAATCCAAAAAAGAGGATGACGATCACAGATGATTTCAGAAGATGCCGGGTGCGAATCATGGGCGCGGATTGTACATCGTTTGATCATGAGCGACATAGTTGACATGTACCTTTGTTTGCGCCTAAACTACATTCACTTTGCAGGAGGCAGCAGGCTCTCCCGGCAATCCGCCTCTGAATCTGCATACTCCATACTTCCTGATAGATTGGATCAAACTTGATGAAACGGCGTATTCACTTTTGGTTTTTTATCCTGTTTTTACTCCCGCTGGTTTTGATTTGGCAGCGCAGCTCAATTACGGCTGCAGCCGTCAACACCAGTTTCAACATCTGGAACGGCGGCAGCCAGAGCTTCGGGCAGATAGGCCGGCCGCAAGAATGGGTCAACATCCTGGGCAACGTCTCCGACCCCGAAGGCGTCACCGAACTGCGCTACTCCCTCAACGGCGCCGTCTCCAAACCGCTCTCGCGCGGGCCGGACAACCAGCGCCTGGCCGAAGCGGGCGATTTCAACGTCGAACTGGCCTTCGCCGCCTTGCAGGCCGGCGCCAACACCCTCGACATCTCCGCCAGAGACGGCGCCGGAACATGGAGCTCGACCAGCGTCAGCGTCAACTACACCCCCGGCAATACCTGGCCGCTGCCCTACACGGTGGATTGGTCGAGCGTGACGGCCGTTTCCGACGCCGCCCAGATTGTGGATGGGCAGTGGAGCAAAGAAGCCGATTCAATCCGCCCCACCGTCATCGACTACGACCGGCTTGTGGCCCTGGGCGACATGGACGCCTGGTCAGACTACGAAGTCGTCCTGCCGATCACCATTCACGCCATTGACGCCGCAGGCGCTTTCCAGCCGCCCAGCGGGGGGCCGGGCATCGGCATGATTGTGCGCTGGCAGGGACACAACCAGGAAAACTTCGAACAGCCCAACAGCGATTGGGTGCGGCATGGCGCCGTGGGCTGGTACCGCTGGAGCAGCGTGAGTCACGGTCGTTTACAATTCGTGGGCAACGTGACCAACATCGTCGACAACGCCATCAACAAGCGGCTGAACATCGGCGGGACCTACATCTTCAAGCTGCGCGCGGAGAGCATTCCCAACGAAGCGCCGCTGTACAGCTTCAAGGTGTGGCCGCAGGGGGAAACAGAGCCGGCGGAATGGGATTTGACGAGCCGGGGCAATGGGGCTTCGACGGCGAACGGATCGGTGTTGCTGATTGCGCATCATGTGGATGCGAGTTTTGGGGATATCAGCGTGCAGCCGTTGAACCAGCCCAACACGCAGCACAGCCTGACGGTGACGACGAGCGGGAGCGGGCAGGTGCAGGTGAGTCCTGACCCGGCGTTGTATCCAAATGGGTATCCGTATGGGACCTGGCTAACGTTAACGGCCGTTCCCAACTCAGGTTATATTTTTACCGGCTGGAGCGGTGATCTAAACAGCAGCAATAATCCCGCAAATTTCCAAGTCGTGGCAGACACAGAAATAACGGCAAATTTCAGCGAACCGGGCCAGGTTTTGCTGCAATCCGACGATTTCAACCGCTGTGAAACGGGTACGCGCTGGACTTTTATTGATCCGGTGGGCGACGGCAGTTGGAGTATGAATAGCCAACAGGCGTCCCTGGCCGTTCCGGCAAATGCCAACCATGACGTCTGGAGCGGCGGTAATCGCGCGGCGCGTATTATGCAGCCGGCGCAAAACATAGATTTTATTCTGCAAGTCAAGCTGGAGTCAGCCATGAACCAGCAGAACCAATTGCAAGGTATCCTTATTGAACAGGACAGCGCCAACTTTTTGCGCTTTGACACCTACCATGACGGCGGTAATTACCGCCTTTTTGCGGCCCGTTTTGTGAACGGGTCACCAAGCGTGCAGGGAAATCAGATTTTGTCCAATGTATCGGCGCCATATTACCTGCGGGTAGTAAGACAAGGTGATCAATGGACACACGCCTTCTCGCAGGATGGGATTACCTGGCAGCAAAGTATCAGCTTCACACATGTATTGAATGTGACTTCAGTTGGTCTATTTGCAGGCAATGCAGGCAGTAATCCGGCGCATACGGCCGTTTTCGATTATTTCAAAAATCTGGCCGATCCTTTCGATGCAGCGCAAATTAATCTGGTTGACAGTTCAGTGCAAATCAATTGGGATAGTGGAGCAGGTCTGAACAGTTACGAAATCTTTCGCGCCAACGGAAACCCCTATTTTGAACCTCAAACGCCTTATGCGGTCGTATCCGGCCCGCCATGGAACGATCCAGACCCGCAGGCAGCCGGCGCGCCTGGAACCAGTTTTTTCTATCTGTTAAGGCCCGGAACCGGTTGTGAGGGCGCCATAATACAGCCCCATTTAAGCATATTCAATTTTGCCATCACGCCGGGTGAATAGGTGAACTGCGGAAAGCATGAAGTTCCCCAGTCAGGTAATCGGCAACAAGATTTCAAAATTAGAATCGCTTTAGACGTTGCCGATTCCTCAAGAAAACCGCAGTTCAAGTCCTTTGGGATTTACGAATAGTTTCTGCGGGATAGGAACGACTTTTACAATCTTTTTGCCGGGGTTGTAACAGCAATCTAACCGGCTATCAAATAAAAGTAGCGAGCAAAATAGATTGAGTGATGATGGCCAAGATTGTTGAAAGCAATACGGCCGTTGCCACCGACTCCATACAAACTTGATATTTTTGCGACATCATATAAGCGTTGATGCCTATGGGCATACCCGCTGCCATGACTGCTACTGCCCCCCACAGCGGAACGAGGTCAAATACAACAAACGCCAATACCCAAACCAGAAGCGGCTGTACAAACATCTTTAAGCTCACAAGTGTCAAAACTTCACCAAGATGTCCTGCGATTTTGTAAGTTCCCAGCGACGCACCCAAAACAATTAAAGCGCTCGGCAGCGCAGCGCGACTGATAATCACAATCGTTGTGTCGATGGCTGTGGGGATAGGAATGGAGAAAAGATTGAAGATCAACCCCAATACCAGACCGATGATTATGGGGTCGCGGGCCAGGTTTTTGATGGTTTGAAGGGCTAGCGCTGAGGGTGAACGGCCGTTGTCAATACCCCGTTCAGCGATAATAGACACCATAAAAAACTGAATCGCGCTATGAATTGAGACCAGCATAAACAGTGGCAGAACGGCGCCTTCACCCAAACCTGATGAAATAATTGGTAAACCCACCAATAAAAGATTCGAATAAGAGGAGCCCATCCCAAATATGCCTTGTTCCTGAATCAATAAAAAAAACTGTTTGCGCCCCAACCACATACCCAGACCAAAGACAACAAACAGTGCTAAATAATAGGAGAGCAAAAATTGCCAATTAAGATCAGTGGGCAGTTCAAGCTTGGCCAAGGAATTAAACAACAAAGCCGGGATCGCCACAATAAACACGAAACGCGAAATACTGCTGATGTCTCTGGCGCTAAAAACGCCTTTCAACGCCAAAAGGTACCCGATAATAGCGATGGCAAATACAGGAAAAATTATTTCGAGGATGTTCACACATGGAATAGTATATAAACCACATCCAAACAGCAACTACAAACGACTTTAACGATCTTGTGGGGCAACGGCCGTTTTCCAACTGTTTGATCGATTGTAACCGTTGTAGGATGTCGGGGCTGAGTAACGGCCGTTGCAATTCGCTCTTTCACGGTTATATTTGGTCTGGTAACAAAAATTTATCGATGCCGGATCGCCGCCATGTTCGCCCGAGAATTCAATTTATTCATCCAGCAAAATCACCGGCTCCTGGTAGTAGCGCAGGCGGCTGCGGGTCAGTTTTTCGGCCAGGAATTGGCTAAACCAGGCACGCTTTGCGGAAAGCGGCTCATTCATTTTCAGGCGGCCGAGATCCGCATTCAGACGCAGTATACGGCCTGGAATGACAAAACGCGTCAACCCGGCCGGTAAAAAGTCGCCCTGGCTGGCAGCATCAAAGACTTCTTCCGGCTCAAATTGGGGAAAAATGGCAACGGCCTGCATAGCAGGAAATTGGGCCAGCAGGCGCGGCAGGTCGGTTAACAACGTACGTTCGACGCTGCCCCAGGCAGTGTAGGCATTTACCAGCTCATTCATAACCGCCAGACGGTCAACGCCAGAAGCCGCGCGCACCAGCGTCGCGCGCTCCTCCCGGTCAAGAAAGTAACACAGCGTGCCGGTTGATTGAAACGCTTCCGGTATGTGGTGCGCATCCAACGGGGATAATTTAAGGCCATCTATTTGCTGTAATAAAGCGCGCAAATCGGTGAAATGTTCTAGCTCATGGGAGATGGCATGATACCAGGTATGTAGTTGAAAACCAGCCTGTTCCGGATCGACAACCTGAACAATCAGGTGCGGGTAACCAAGCCGTTTAAACGCGGTGAAACGGGTTGCGCCATCCAGAACCACATATTGCCCTTTCCAATAGGTTGTCAAAGGGGGGTTGACAAGACGGCCTTCTTCCTCCAGGCGTCCCATCAAGCGCGCCACACGTTTATCATCAATTTGTTCATGCGGCGTAACCTGAACAATCGGCACAACTTCCAGGTCAAGCGCTTCGCTGGATTCTTGTTGCTCAAGCAGTTCAACAATTTCTTTGACAATGGTCAAGGCCAGATCGCGCTGCTGCTGTTTGATAATTGTGATCACATGGGGTTGTACGAGTACACGCGGATGCTGGCGCAGTTGGGCAACGACGGGAACGGCCGTTTCAACTTCAGGCGGCAAGGTTGAAAGCGCTGCCCCGGCCAATTCACCCTTTTCAAGCGCTTCTAACAGCGCAACCTCATCCACCAGGTCTGTATGCCCTGTATTCACTAAAAAAGCGCCAGGCTTCATCCGCGCTAATTCTTCCGCGCCAATGATTGCTTCTGTTTCGGCCGTATGGGGCACGTGTAAATTCACAAAATCGGACTGTTGTAACAAATCAATCAGGTCCGCTTCTTCAACACCCGCCTCCAGCGCCAATTCAGGCGTCAGCCGGGGTTGGTTTACCAAAATACGCATATCAAATGCGCGCGCGCGCTGGGCCACCTGCCTACCCACCCGTCCAAAACCAATCAAACCCAATGTTTTGCCGGATAAACGGCCGTCTGCAAACTGACTCACCAGCAGCAATAAACGCGTCAAAGTATGTTCTGCAATCGCAACCGCATTGCCGCCGGGCGCATTGATGACATGAATGCCCATGGCGCGCGCCGTGCTGACATCAATATTATCCAGGCGGGAACTGGGGCAGCCGATAACGCGCAGGTTGAAACCATATTTGATAACCTGGCTGCTGACGCGCTGGTGCGGACCGACTATCAAACCCTGGTAATCACGAATCTGTTTGAGCAGCGCCTCCTCATTAAAATCGAGTAAATCGAGGCGTACATCCACTTCAGCCACATCTTCTAGCAGCTTCTGCGCATCCGCATCAATGTTCTCGGTAATCAAGATACGCGGCAGTCGCCGTTGCAGCGCCTGGGCAGAAATCGTTTGTTGTCCCTCAGCCGGTTTGGCGGACGGAATAAGATTCTGGTGAAAAAAACCGCAGCCTGGCACATTCACATTACCGCCGCTCAAAATAACGCCCACTCGCCGCCCGGCGGGTTTATATTTGCCGGTAAACAAGGGCGCCAACGCCACGGCCGAACTCGGTTCCACAATGATTTTCAGGTAAGTCCAGATAAACTGCAGTGTCTCCATAATGTCGGCTTCGCTCACGGTAATCATATCATGGACATATTTGTGCATGACGGCCAGGTTGCGCTCGCCAATAAAACGTACGCGCAAGCCGTCGGCGACAGTTTGCGGCACGCTTTCCAAAGCGACAATTTTATTGGCGCGCCAGGAGTTGTTGGCGTCCGCCGCCACTGCCGGCTCAACGCCGATGACGTGGCAGCCCGGCGAGTGCGCCGCCGCCGCCAGGGCGCTGCCGCTGATCAGGCCGCCGCCGCCGACCGGCGTGAACAAGGCGTCTAACCAGCCAACTTCGTCGAATAATTCATAAGCGGCCGTTCCCTGACCTAAAATAACATTGTCATTATCATACGGATGAATCAGGGTATAGCCGTGACGTTCAATTAATTCGGCCGTGACCGTTTCGCGATCAATGGCGGCGCAGGTCACAATATTCGCACCATAATCGGCCGTAGCCGCCTTCTTGGTCGGAGGCGCATTATCCGGCATCACAATGGTGGCCTGAACGCCCAACAGGCGGGCAGCCAATGCAACGCCCTGAGCATGATTACCGCTGGAATGTGTAATGACGCCTGCAGCCCTCTCGGCCTCATTCAGTTGGGAAATGGCATTATAGGCTCCGCGAAACTTAAATGCGCCAACGCGCTGGAAATTTTCGCATTTCAAGAAGATTTCATACCCGGTGCGCTGGTTCAACGTTCGCGAAGTCATTACCGGCGTACGGTTGACAACGCCTTCCAAACGGCTGGCGACTGGGTCTATCGCGGCGGGATTCAGTTGGGTCATGGGTGTTTTCCAAATTTGTAATGACAGAATGCCAAGAGGAAACCAAAAATTCCAGTTAGCGCAGAAAATTCTTCGAAATCATCTGGGAATCACCAAGGTAAACCGCAGAATCTATTCGGAAAGTCCAAAGGACTTAAACTGCGGTTTCCTTGAGGAATCGGCAACGTCTAGAGCGATTCTAATTTTGAAAACTTGTTGCCGATTACCTAAAGCGATTTCACCATTTCAATACGGCGAAACGCCTCAAAATAGCCGGCTTGCCGAAAACCTTCCCATTGTGAGTCATCGGGAATATTTTCAACGATTGCATCTTGCCGACGATGGTGTTGGTGCAATGTTTGTAAAACTGCGGCAGTTACTTCAGATGGATCTCCATCAATTACTTCAACCACAATGCGGGTAAGCTGTAAAAAAGTCGCCTGATAACTTACCCAACCCCGACCACCATTGGCCAATTCTACCATAATCGCCGAAAGGTTACGGGCTGTTTGCAAAACATTATTTTGGCCGATTGCAGCGAGAATAGACAATTTACGCACATTGCTCATACTTTCAGTTTCATTCAACCAGTTGGAGCGGCTTTTTCGCCTGGAAAGCAGATAAATCGCATCATCATGTTCCAGGTATGTTACATGGCGGATTTTCCCATTGATCAATTTTGAGTTTGGCGTGGGGGGACGTCGAGCCACAATTAATTCACGAACTTCTGAAAAACCATATTTTTGAAACAGCTTGTGACCGGGCGTATTTCCTTTAATCACCTCTAACCAGACATTAGAAACCTGGAAGTTTTCTGAGGCTGACAACATTGCTTGCATCAAGGCGCTGCCTGTACCACGACGACGACCTGCAGGCAAAACGCCCAGGCGGGTTATCCAACTGCGTTCCGCCCGCACACCCAACATGCCTAACCCCCAAATGTTTCCATTTTTACTGGCTACAAATGAGTTGAGTAAATCCACATCGTTGACTGTGGCGTATTCCTTCAACCGCGCCACATTCATTGGCATGGGCACCAAATAATCAACACGTGTGTTATTGTAGGCGTCGGTTAATTGTGCAAACGTGAACTGATTTGCAGACAGGAACTCCATTTATTTTTACCTGATTCGCAACACGAAATTACAATTCACCAACCAAAAAGCATTTTTGTTAAGCTCAAGTTGCAAGAAATTCTGCAATTTGGGCTGGAAAATTGACGACATTGATTGGTTTTGTAATACAGCCATCGCACCCATAACGCAAGGCCATTTCTTGGGCGGTCTGGGGCGGCCAGGCGGTAATAGCGATAATGGGGACGTGTTTCAATTCTGTTGTTTGCCGCAGATGGGTTACAACTGTTTGCCCGTCCAGGTCAGGCAAGCCCATATCAATTAGGATAAGATTGGGGATCAGGTCGAGTGCGAGTTGGATGCCCAATTCGCCTGTTTCTGCATGTACCAAATTGTAACCGGTCGGTTCCAGGACGCGTTCAATTAGCAGGCGGTTGGCATAATTGTCTTCAATCTGGAGGATAGTTATGTCTTGTGGGTCCATGGTGCTATGCAGGCGGCGGAACTGGTAAATCAGCAACGGCCGTATTCTGCCACTTTTTCCCTTCTTCAATCAACATGACCGGTATGCCATTTCTGATTGGATATTTCATACCTGAATCTGCGCATACCAGCCAACAATTGTGGGCCAATTCCAACCGCCCCGGATCATTATTAGCCTTTGCATCGCGAACGGCGACCGGACATCGTAAAATGTCTAATAATTCGGGGCTGATCACAGGTTCTTCATTGAGTTCACTCATACATCATTCTCACTCAGCGTTCGTCAGCAATCTGGCATGATCATACGCACAACCGCCTCTGGCTGCAACCAAATGGGATTTTTATGGATCATAAACACAGCGGAATCCAACGGCGCTGCTGAAAAAGTCAGGATCCAGAGAATGCCGGTTTGCCGTACGAATCCGATCAGCTTCGATGTTTTCCGGCCAGCCGCCGCCGCGAATGACGCGCGCAAACCCGGTTTCTGGTCCGGTTGGATTTATGCTTTTATCTTGGCTGTACTGATCCTCACGATACCAGTCCGCCGTCCATTCCCACATGCTGCCCGCCATGCCCAAGATGCCAAATGGGCTGGCGCCGTCAGGCAAAGCGTCTACCGGCTTTAGCTCACTAAAAGTCGTTTGAAACAGCGCCAGCGCCGGCCCGGGCGGTTGATTGCCCCAGGGATAAATGCGGCCGTCTGTTCCGCGTGCGGCATACTCCCATTCAGCTTCCGTGGGCAGGCGGCCGCCAACGGATTCACAATAGGCTGCGGCGCCGAACCAGCTCACAAAATTGATAGGAAAATTCGCATACCCGGTCAGGGGTATATACTGGACGCCGTCGCCTCCCAGAGTTTCTTCCAACAAGTAACTTGTGCCTCCGGCGCGCGCTCTGGGTAAAACACAATCAAATCCGCTGCATGCCTGGGCATAAGCGCCCAAATCATTCAAAAAGTTTGCATATTGAGCCGTACTGACTTCAAACCTGTCTATGTAAAAACCGTCTAGCGTTACGGTTCGCTGCGGGCGTTCATCCGGGCCGGCAATAAAATCATCGTCGAGCGAACCCATGAGAAATGTACCTCGAGGAATAAAGTGCATTGGCATCCCATCTGCTTCGCGCAACAATTCTGGTTCCGGTGTACCTCTGGTTGGGTCCGGGATGGATATGGTCAAATCGAGCGCCGGTGTGGCTGTGATGGGCGGTACGGTAACGGCCGTTTCCGTTTTACCAACGGTATCGGCTTTGTCGAACGGTTCGTCCGAAGCAACAATATTCGCAAATTGGGTTGCCAGAGGCTTTGTTGGTGACGTCAATACGACCGGACGGTTTTCCACAACAACCGACGCTGAATCTTCGAGTTGGATTTGCCAGGAAACCAACCTCATCAAACCAATAACAGTTATGCTAACCAGGATTAACAAAACCGCAAAACGCACTCTTTTCTTCCTGCTTTGACCGAGCTGTGTTTCCGGATGCAAAACAAAAGGAGGTACGGCCGTTTTTGTTCCATTTTGCATAGCATAGCGATAAGCAGATACCACATCCGCAATGGTAAGCACACGCAAGAAATTATTTCCAGCGTGTTCACACAGCACGTTTCCCAGTTTTTGCAAGGCGGCAGGAGAACCGTTTGTCAGGCGCAGGGCGTATTCTGCTACGCCATCAGTTACAAAACACCCTCCCATATTTGCCAGTAATGCGCCACACTCACGAGGCCCAAGGTTGCTAACATGATGCACATTTCCAGGTTCTAATAATTCATTTACTTTGGCGCTATTCTCATCAACCGGTTCAGAAACAGCCAAAATACAGCCAATGGCAGGCAGGTGGAAAAATTCGGCCCAGTTTTCTAATTGCTCATGGCTTGCAGCCAGTTCAGCAGCGGATGTACGCGAAAACCATTTTTGCAAATCATCCCCATTATCCAGCAAAAAAAGGGGTATGCGCCCGTTGGCCCCATCCAGCAAAGGCGTTAAAAAATCTTCCTGAAAAGCATTAAACGGCGCGGCGATAAACTTTTCATACGCAAGCTGGGGCAATTCAATATCCGTTTTTTGAAGCGCAGCCGCGCCGGTCTGGGCCATTTCCCACCAGAACATGCTTAAACCATTCTTAAGCAATTGAGTAACATCCGCAAAAATAGGCAGAAAATGAGCGCCCAAATACCCGGCCGCAAACTGCTGCAAGACAGCGCTCTTTCCACTGCCCGCAGCGCCATGCAAAATCAACAGATTCTCAGGTTTTGTTACCAGGTCTTGATGGATGGCGGCAAGAAGGGATTGTCGACCTACAAAATAACGGCCGTTCAAATCCATTACATCACCATACAAATCAACCAACTCTACTTTTTCAGCCATTTATTGCCGCGTTTTTACACTGAACTGCTGCTGCAATTTTACCACTACCTATCTGTTCGCTACAATCAGGCTCATTAACTGGTTCATCCCGAGGTAACAAAAACCATGCGACAGAAAATGCTCCTGTTATGCATTACCTTATTTTTGTTTTTGGCCGGTCTGTTGTTAATTCACCCGGCCGCCGCTACAAACGAATCTCCGACTGACAGCAGCTCAACCTTAAAAATCATTGCATATCAGGAAACGCTTGCGGCTGGGGCTGGAATTATGCCCTGGCACGACTACGGATCATACAAACTTTACAAACTTTCACATGAAGCGTGGGCGCAACTCCCACAAACAATCAGGGAACAATTTTATCCGGCGTCTTACATGGACCAACTTCACCTGAACGCCTACGCTTTCAATACCCAGGAAGAAACGGCCGTTATACCGCTCAATTTACGCCCAAAAACAGTCGAGCAGGGAAACAATCTGCATTTAATTCAATTTGTTGGCCCAATCAAGGATGAATGGCTGCGCAGCGTTGAAAAAACGGGAACTGAACTGGTGCATTATGTTGCGGAAAACGGCTATCTGGTGTGGACAGATGAAAACGGCCGTTCCCAATTACGCAAAATGGCGGCCAAAGGTGATTTTCTGCAATACAGCGCGCCATACCAGGCAGCCTTCAAACTTGATCCTGTTTTTACAACGGAGTTAGGTAATTGGCAGAAAGAAATCAAAAATAAAGGTCATGGAAAATCTGCCAATTCCTCGAGGAAACCGCAGATTTCTAACTCCTCTTATTTTCAAGAATTTTCTGCGGTTTACCTGAGCAATAACTCTACAGATCAATCTTCAGTCACCGTCACCATTCAGCTCTATCGCAACAATAACCAGAAAACATCTGAAGCAATCATCGCCGGGCTGGCAGAAGAAACCTTTGGCGACTGGCAGCCTATTTTGAACTACCAAAATTTGCGTGCAACCCTGCCGCTGGATGCCGTCTGGCAAATTGCGCAACTGCCCGATGTTGTCTGGGTAGGTCAATATACACCGCCTCAAAAAATGGATGAAGTGCAGGGGCAAATCATGGCCGCGCAGCTAGGTAATGCAAACGGTACGCCAACCGGGCCGGGCTATCTGGCCTGGTTGAACAGCCTGGGCTTTAGTCAAAATCCGGCCGATTATCCGATTGTTGATATTACCGATGATGGCATTGGCAACGGCGACGCAAATAGCGCCGGTGGAGATGTAACTTTACGTCAGCAAGGCAATGCAGCCAACCCCAGCCGGCTGGCTTACATCGATAATTGCACAGAAAGTATCGATGGTCAGGGTCCGGATGGGCACGGGCACCTAAACATCAGCATCGCCGGCGGTTATGACGCGCGCGCCGGTTTTCCGTATCGTGATGCAAATGGGTATCAACTTGGACTGGGGATTAATCCATACGGCCGTTTCGCAGGCACACGGGTCTTCGCCTACCTTTTTGACCTCAGCCGATGCGATTTCGCTTACAGCGGTCTCATCCAGCGTACCTACCAGAATGGCGCCCGCATCAGCAGCAATTCCTGGAGCTGCGGTTCGTGCAGTTACTTATACAATGAATCCTCCCAGGCCTATGACGCCGGCGTGCGTGACGCCGATCCATCAACGCCCGGTAATCAGGAGCTGACTTTTATTTTTTCCGCCGGCAACGGCGGTCCAAACGCGAACACAGTCGGAACACCTGGTAATGCAAAAAATGTTGTTGCAGTAGGCGCCTCTGAAAACGTACGCCCCACCTGGAGTGATGAGTGTGGTATTGATCAATTTGAAGCCGATAACGCCATGGATATCCCACTTTTTTCTAGCCGCGGACCAACGCCGGGCGGACGGGTCAAACCAGATATGGTTGCTCCCGGCACTCATATCCAGGGTACAGCCAGTACCATTGCCAGCTACAATGGGATCAATGTCTGCGATCAATACCATCCCCAGAATCAGCAGGTTTTTGCCGCCTCCTCCGGCACCAGTCACTCAGCGCCGGCCGTCGCCGGCGCCGCCTCATTGGTCACATATTGGCTGGAAAACAAACTTGGATTCAATGAACCCAGCCCGGCCTTGTTAAAAAGCTACCTGATCGCTCACCCCACCTATTTAACCGGCGCAGGCGCCAATGACAGACTGCCCAGCAACAACCAGGGCTTTGGGATGCCGGACTTATCGGCCGCTTTTGCATCAATTCCACGTATGATTCAAGATCAGTCCGCTGAAACAACTTTGGAATTCAGCGGAGATACCTGGACCTACACCGGCAGCGTCCAGGATCCATCCCAACCCGTTCGAATTGTGCTGGCCTACACCGATTATCCCGGCATGATTGGCGTTAACCCGAAGGTAAATGACCTGAACCTTTCGCTAAAATACAATAACGCCGCCTATTGGGGCAACCAGTTCGAGGGACAGTGGAGCGTCCCCGACGGCGAGGCGGACAGCGCCAACAATGTCGAAGCCATTTTTTTGCCGCCCGGTAACGGTGGGCAGTTCACCATCACGGTGACGGGGTTTAATATTGCCAGCGATGGCGTGCCCGGCAATTCAGACCCGACTGACCAGGATTTTGCGCTGGTCTGTGTCAACTGCCTGACAGAACCCGATTTCATCTTAACAGTCGAGCCTGAAAGGCAGGCAATCTGCCAATCCGAAAACGCAGCCTATACTTTAACGGCAAGCCCACTTGGTGGGTTCAATACACCGGTCAACCTCTCAGTAGCTAATTTACCGGCAGGTTTAACGGCCGTTTTCAGCACAAATCCGGTTCAGCTCCCAGGCAGCAGCATATTAACCTTGAGCAATGCCCAACAAGCAGCGCCGGGAACATCCTTTGTGCAGGTCACCGGCAGCGCCGGCGGCAAAAACCACACAATTAATCTTGATCTGGTTATCGACGCAGAGCCGCCGGAAGCCGTAGAACTCATATCACCCGCCAACGGAAGCCAAAACCTGCCGACGCCGGTGATATTAACCTGGACAACAGCCGCACATGCAAGCGAATACAATATTCAAATTGCAGCCGATGTTGACTTTAAGAACATCATTGAAGAGACAGCCGGCTTAACAACAACCACCTATACGCCCGCAAATCTGGCCAGCGGGAAGCGTTATTTTTGGCGCGTCATACCCACCAACGGCTGCGGAGAAAATTATTCCGACACATTTACTTTTACAACCGAACCGGAACCCGGCGAATGCCCCGTCGATATGACAACGGCCGTTCTTTACAGTGAAGGTTTCGAAAACAGCGCCGCCGGCTGGACACACGCCGGGACAAACGACACCTGGCGGCGCTCAACCGAACGCGCTCACGCGGGGGAATATGCCTTTTTCGCCCAGGATCTGCCGGTGATCAGCGACCAGCGTCTGACATCGCCCCGCTTTGACCTGCCAACCGGGCTGCCAATTATCAACCTGAAATTCTGGAACTACTACGATATTGAGATTGACCTCGCTGACAATTCTTACTGTTACGATGGCGGCATACTTGAAATTTCCACCGACAACGGCGCTTCCTGGCAGCAGTTGGTAGACTCGTCTCCGGACGCGCCAATATTCCTGACCAATCCCTACACCGGCATTATCAAAAACAATATCCAAAATCCACTTGCGGGGTTAGAAGCATGGTGCGGCAGCACGGAGACGTGGAAACAAACAATCGTTGCATTAGACGCTTATGGGGACGAAAGCGTTACAATTCGTTTCAGATTGGGCACTGATAACAGCGTCGAGCGTGAGGGTTGGCATATCGATCAGGTCGAGCTACAAACTTGCCAGATGATATACCCGCCTGACCAAACAACTGCTTATCTGCCCCTGGTTAAATAATAATTCACGATGCGTCAAATCTGGATCACTAAAGCCGGGAAACCGGAAGTATTACAGCTAAAGGAAGCGCCAACGCCAATTCCACAAAGCGGCGAAGTTCGCATTCGAGTAGAAGCGGCCGGCGTCAATTTCGCAGATATCATGGGACGAATGGGCATGTATGGTGATGCACCCGGCATGCCTTATGTGCCCGGTTATGAAGTTTCCGGCGTGATCGACATGGTCGCACAAGGCGTCTCCGCTATGAAAGAAGGAGACCAGGTGTTGGCCTTAACCCGTTTTGGCGGTTACAGTGATGTTGTTTGTGTGCCTTACAAACATGTCTTTCAACGCCTGGACTGGATGAGCGCCCAGGATGGCGCGGCCATCCCGGTTGCTTATCTTACAGCCTATGCCATGTTGATTGTGATGGGTTCCCTGCGGCCGGGCGACAAGGTGTTGATTCATAACGCCTCCGGCGGGGTCGGTCTGGCGGCTCTGGACATTTGCAATATCATCGGCGTAGAAACATTTGGCACGGCTTCGCCTGAGAAGCATGATTTTCTCACTTCAAAAGGTTTAAATCATCCAATCGACTATCGAAACTACGATTATGAACGCGTCCTGCAAGAATTGACCCATGGAAAAGGTGTGCAAATCATTCTTGACCCCTTGGGCGGGGTTCATTGGAAAAAAAATTACCGCCTTCTGATGCCTTCGGGCCGGCTGGTGGTCTTTGGCGCCAGCAGTATGGCAGCCGGAAAAAAACGCTCCTTAAGGCGTATGCTGCATACGCTGCTCGTCATGCCCGCTTATACGCCGCGTGGTTTAATGCATGACAACAAAGGCATTATTGGGGTGAATCTGGGTCATTTATGGGACAGGGCTGATCTGGTGCGCACCTGGATGAAGCAAATTATTGCCTGGTATGATGAAGCATTGTTCCGGCCGACAATCGACAAAACATTTTCATTTCATCAGGCAGCGGATGCGCACGATTATATTCAGGATCGGAAAAATAAAGGCAAGGTTTTATTAATTCCGTAGCCAGACCGCTTCAACCAACGCCGGCAGCGCCTGGCCGGATGGTTTGGCCAGCACATAGGTCATATAGGACGTGAGGGGAGTCGTGCGGGGGTTGATTTCCACTGTGGGGATGTTGTTCTGCAGCGCCTCAACCGGCAGCGATGCAGCCGGCTGCACAAGAGCGGAAGTGCCCACCGAGAAAAAAAGATCACAGGCTTGGGCAACTGCAAAAGCACGGCTGATGGCAGCCGCAGGCAGGCTTTCTCCAAACCAAACCACATCAGGTCTTAGCAGCCCATTGCAATGGGGGCAGCGCGGCAGAGAAACGGCCGTTTCCACTACATTCTCTACTTGTCTACTGCAATCAAAACATTTAGACCGTTTGATATTCCCGTGCAGCTCAATGACATCTTCACTGCCGGCTTGTTGGTGCAGCCCATCTACATTTTGAGTAATTAATGTCAGGCGCGGCGTATATTTTGCCATTTCAACCAACGCAAAATGACCCGGATTCGGCCGTGCCTGTGACACCAACTCACGCCGCCACGCATACCAATTCCACACAAGCTGCGGGTTACGCTGAAATGCCTGCGGCGTAGCCAGTTGGTGGGGATCATACTGCGACCACAAACCTGTTTGCGCCTCCCGAAAAGTAGGCACCCCGCTTTCTGCCGAAGTGCCGGCGCCGCTCAAGACAACAACATGGCGAGCAGCTCGTAACTGCTCAATTAATTGCTCAGGGATGTGCATTTTTACAGTTCTCCCGTCGACTAAAACCCATCGCGAAACAGGGTTGAACTTACCGGTTTAACAAGATCGTGGCCAATTGAAAATAAATCAACAAGCCCGTGGCATCAACAATTGTCGAAATCATCGGTCCGCTGATGACTGTGGGATCAATCTTAAAATGATCGGCAACCGTGGGCACAACAGTGGCGACAGTTGTGGCCCAAATCACAACAAGAGGCAAGGTCAAACTAACCACTAACGCAATATTTATACCGGTGTCCCAGGTAAGCGCGCGCACTAACCCCAACACAGCCATCGCCACACCTAACAATAACCCTACCGATACTTCCCGGCGCAGAGCCTGCAACAAATTACTCAAGCGCACTTCGTCCAGCGTTATGGCGCGAATAATTGTCGCCACCGTTTGGGAACCTGCATTGCCGCCTGTACCAATAATTAAAGGAATGAACAATGATAGGGAAATAGCAGCTTGCAGTTGTTCTGTATACAGCTTGGTGACAGTTCCGGTCAGCGTTGCTGCTATAAAAAGTAACAACAGCCAGCCCACGCGCTTCTTGAACATGTCAAAAACCGTAGCAGCAAAGTAAGGTTGGTCCAGCGGTTCAGAACCACCCAGGCGCTGGATATCTTCTGTCACCTCTTCTTCAAAAATGTCGAGGACATCATCAACGGTAACAACACCCAGCAGGCGGTCTTTTTCATCAACAACCGGCATGGCAAAATAATCATAACGGGCAACCATTTCAGCCAGCTCTTCCTGGTCGATATTAACGGGCACTGCCACAACATCAGCAACCATGATTGTTTCAATGGACTGATCCGGCTTTGCCAAAATAAGATTACGAATGGGAACAACGCCTATCAGGCGGTCATTCCGATCAACGACATACAAATATTGCAGCGTCTCAGCATCTTCAAGTGAACGTAAGTACTCAAATGTTTCTTGCACCGTCCAGTAGCGGCGCAGAGCAATTACATCCCGCGTCATCAACCGTCCGGCAGTCTCTTCTTCATAGCTGAGCAGCTCGCGCACATCGTCAGCCTCATCCGGTTCCATCAATTGCAGCAGATTCTCAGCAATTGGGTCAGGCAAATCATCCAGGAATTCAGCTGCATCGTCCATTGGCAGTTCATCGAGTAAATCCGCCAAACGTTCAACATCAACCTTTTCAATGATTTCCTGCCTCACCAGGCTGCCGGTTTCGTCTAAAACCTCACTGGCAGTTTCAAGCGAGAGCAAATTGAAAATCCGTACCGCATCTTCGGTTGATAATTGATCGAGCAAGTCAGCAATATCAGCCGGATGCACGTCTCGTAGTTTTAAGCGGACTTCATCCAGATTGTTGATCGCTAATAACGCTTCGATCTCTTCTTTTTCCGGCAAGTTGACAGTTTGTTCTTCCATGTGCAAACCTCCTGCATTGAGGGTTATGACTTATTATCTAAGCTGTTCAGCAGTTTATAAGTGCGTTGTAAAAAACGTATTAATGGAATCCCGATTGTTCATTGGAGTTAGAACAGTTGCTTATTATAACGAAAGTTACTAGGATAACGAGAAATTATTGATTTAGGAATTCCCAGATTTTCTACGAAATTCATTTTCAGCAATCTTCTGAGAATTATTGATTACAGGTATGGTATTAGGACATTTAGCATTTCCAACGATTATCAAGCATTATTTTCCCGGTGTGAAGAGCGGCCCTCTGTATGCAGGGAGTTTGTTTCCGGATGTACTGGATAAATCTTTACACAGCGCGCGGCTGCGGCGCAACGGCCGTTCCCTGGCGCATACTTTACTAACGTTTATACTCACAACAATTGGCGTCAGGTTAGTTTGGGGACCTGAATATGCCCGTAGTTGGGCGGCCGGCTATCTGGGACATTTGATATGTGACAGCGATGGCGAAATTCCCTGGTTGTATCCCTTTGCAACCTATGAGTTTTATCCCAGCGAGCGTAATTTGTGGCAAAAAATCAAACGTTGGCTCACCGAACTGAATCCACTCGAGATAGTTTTAGTCATCTGGTCTTTGTTAATTTTGAGAAAAAATTGGCAGTGATAACATGTGCGCTCAACCGTCCGCATGTTGCCTCCAACCCGTGATACAATTCCCCCATATGGAATCGTTCCCAAATAACTTTTTATTGGCGAGACGCTTCCTGTGAAGCATATTATGATTACCTTTCTCTATTATCTTGGCTATTTGCTGATGATTACCCTGCCCTTGCTGGTGGGTTTTGTGCTGCATCGCAGACGCGGCGCGCGCTGGCGCTTTTTCTTTATTGGCGCGCTTACTTTTGTCTTTTCCCAGATTTTGCACATTCCCTTTAACTGGCTGGTTCTGCAGCAGTGGCAGTTAATACCAACGGATACGGCCGTTCTCAGCAACCTTATCATTCTCTCCATCTTTTTGGGACTCTCGGCCGGCGTTTTTGAAGAAGGGGCGCGTTACCTCACATACCGCTTCTGGGCCACCGACGCGCGCAGTTGGGGCAGCGGTTTGATGTTGGGTACCGGGCACGGCGGCATCGAAGCCATTCTTGTTGCCCTTATTGGCGCCATCAATATCGGCGCGCTGGTCTTAATTCGTTTGGGGTTTTTGCCAGACCTGGTACCGCCCGATCAAATGCACTTGCTGGACGCACAAATGACGGCCGTTTTTGACGCGCCCTGGTATACGGCCCTACTGCCGCTGCTGGAACGCGCATTGGTGCTGCCGCTGCACATGGCGCTCTCGTTGATGGTAATGCAGGTATTTACGCGTGGTTTTAGCCTCTGGTTATTAGCCGCTATTTTATGGCATGGGCTTGTTGACGCCGTTGCAGTCTTTTCGGCAATAACCTGGGGCATACCTGTTTCCGAAGCTTTGTTAGCAGTATCTGCACTCGTCAGCGTGGGCGTTATTTTCTGGCTCAAAGCGCCTGAACCAGAAGAACCAGAGCGTGAACCATTACCTGCGCCGGAAAATCCAACGCCAACATCCGACAAGATTACAAGCGACATGCTGGATCGCAGTCGTTATTCATAACACATGATCAAAACAGAAAATCTCACCAAAAAATTCAACGATCACCTGGCCGTGGATCGTCTGACACTAGATATTGATCAGGGTGAAGTCTTCGGCTTTCTTGGCCCTAATGGCGCCGGGAAAACCACAACCGTACGCATGTTGACCTGCCTGATCGGCCCAACCTCCGGCAGCGCTGCCGTGCTGGGGTACAAAGTGGGTGAAGATAACCAACAAATCCGCCGCAACGTGGGCATTTTGACAGAATCACCCGGCCTTTACGACCGGCTTTCTGCTTGGCGCAACCTGACGATTTTCGCCGAACTGTACGAGGTTGAGCAGGTTGATCAGCAGGTGGAAAAATATTTGCGCATGCTGGGCCTGTGGGAGCGGCGTCACGACGAAGCCGGCGCGTTCAGCAAAGGCATGCGCCAGAAGCTGGCAATTGCGCGTGCGCTGCTGCACGAGCCACAGGTTGTTTTTCTGGATGAACCCACAGCCGGTTTGGACCCACAAGCCGCCAAGTTGGTGCGTGATTTTATTGCCGAATTAAAGGGTGAAGGACGCACGATCTTTATCTGTACCCATAATCTGGATGAAGCGGATCGATTATGTGACCGTGTGGCAGTCTTCAAAACCAATCTGCGCGTGGTTGATGCGCCGGCGAGTCTACGCCGGCAAGTTTACGGTCGTCAGGTGGTTGTGCATCTTGCAGAAACGGCCGTTACCCACCTCCCCGCCATCCAAACAATACCTTTTGTCAAAAAAGCTGAAGCGATTGATAACAAACTCATTATTTCATTAGATGATCCCGAAACAAACAACCCTCACATCATTCGACAACTGGTCAATGCGGGGGCCAATATCCAGTTTGTCGGCGAACTGCGCCGCACATTGGAGGATGTTTATTTGCAACTGGTAAACAGTGACAGCCATGAAAAAAATTAGAACCATTATTTCCAAAGAGTGGGCCGAAGTTTTCAAAAATCGGCTGGTGCTTTTTACCGTCGCCTTTTTGCCAATTGTTCTGACCGCAATCCCGCTGCTCATGCTGGCAGTCATGAACAGCCTGGGCGGCGATATGGGTATGGAAGATTTATCGACAACCGGTTCGCTGGATGCATTTACAGCACGCTGCGGCGGACTTTCTGAAATGGACTGTGGCATTCTATATTTGCTTGACCTCTTCACCATGATGTTTATGATTTTGCCGGTCGCGATCCCCGTTACAATTGCCGCCTACAGCATCGTCGGCGAAAAAGCGACCCGCAGCCTGGAACCGCTTCTGGCGACCCCCATCACCACAACGGAACTACTGGCCGGCAAAGCGTTGGCGGCCGTTATTCCAGCCATCCTGGTGACCTGGATCGCCTATTTGATCTATCTCATTGGCGTGCGTCTCATGGTTAAGCCCGCCATCTTCGGGTTAGTTTTAGACCCGCTGTGGATTGTCGCCGTTTTTGTTGTAGCGCCATTACTCACTTTATTATCAGTTAGTTTTGCGCTGATGGTCTCCTCCCGCGTATCTGACCCACGCGTGGCAGAACAGGCATCAACCCTCGTCATTCTGCCGCTGATCATGATCATTGTGGGGCAATCTGTCGGGCTTTTTATTTTGAGCCAGGAGCTGGTGCTCTTGTTCGGCCTGATTCTGCTGGCGCTGGATGCAATTTTGCTCTATTTGAACGTCAAACTATTTGAACGGGAGACTATTCTTACCCGTTGGAAATAAGTCCTGTTTGAGAACCGGACAGAGCCGCTTGCTTAATCAAAACCATCCTATATAATCAATATGCTTGCCGAAAAGTAAGCATCCCATTATGTACGGGAAAAATTTACACACGTCTGGACTAAACAGGTGTGCTTGCACGTGGTATTGTTCTACAGCGTGATAAGGCTGCACACAAATCCACATATGGCCTTGCAAGTTCTGTTTCAGGCTGAAAGACGTGGAAGACTAAAACAAAAGGAGAATTATTAATTATGGCCGTTGTATCAATGAAGGCACTGCTGGAAACTGGCGTGCATTTCGGACACCGCACCCGCCGTTGGAATCCAAAGATGAAACCCTACATCTTTACGGAGCGCAATGGCATTCATATCCTCGACTTACAGCAAACGCTTCAACTTATTGATGATGCCTATTACATCATTCGCGACGCCGTTGCAGAAGGTCATGAAGTCTTGTTTGTTGGCACCAAACGCCAGGCGCAAGATACGATTTCACGTGAAGCAACTCGGGCAGGTCAACCCTATGTCAATATCCGTTGGCTGGGTGGCACTTTAACGAACTGGCAAACAATCCGCCAGCGGATTGATTACCTCGACAGGTTAGAAGCACGGCGTGACGCAGGCGATTTTGATTTGTTGAAGAAAACAGAACGTCTGCGCATTGAGCGTGAAATCGAAAAGTTGCAAAATCGTTTGGGTGGTATTCGTAAGATGCGGAATCTGCCCGTGTTATTGTTTGTTGTGGATGTTAATAATGAGGAAACGGCCGTTCGTGAAGCCAACATCCTCAAAATCCCCGTCATTGGCGTTGTAGACACCAACTGCGACCCTGATCCCATCGACTATCTGATCCCGTCTAATGATGACGCGATTCGCGCCATTAAATTGATATGCAGCAAAATGGCTGACGCAGCCCTGGAAGGGGCCGCCATGCGCAAAGAATCGTTGGAAGAAGAAGTAACAGACTATGACGCTTACGACTATGAAGAGTTTGATGGTCTAGGCAATTTAGAAGACGAAGCATTGCTGGGTGAATCTACTCTGAAAAAATTGCGCCAACAGCAAAACAAAACAGTTGACAAAGCTGATTCAGCAGAAGAAATCGTTGCAGAAGAAAATGTCCCCGAAAGCGTTATTGAGGAAAATGAAGATTTTGCCGACGACGAAGAAAACGAATAAAACTCATATAGGAACATCATGAAGATCACAACTCAAATGGTAAAAGAGCTGCGCGAGTCAACCGGCGCAGGTGTGTTAGAAGCAAAAAAAGCCCTCGAAGCGACAGACGGCAATTACGATCAGGCTGTTGATTTGCTGCGTGAAAAAGGGGCTGCGCGCGCCGCCAAACGCGCCGACCGCGATGTCAAAGAAGGCATCATTGAACTTTATGCCCATCCCGGCAATCGCGTCGGCGTCATGGTAGAACTTAATTGTGAGACTGACTTTGTAGCCCGCAACGAACAGTTTACCAATTTGGCGCATGAGCTGGCGCTGCAAATTGCGGCCATGAGCCCACGCTACATTTCCAAAGATGATGTACCGCAAGAAGATCTGGATCGAGAAATGGACGTCCTAAAAGCACAAGCGCTTGCAGAAGGAAAACCAGAAAATATTGTTGAAAAAATCGTCGCCGGACGTTTGAACAAATATTACGAGGAATTCTGTCTTCTTGACCAACCCTTCATCAAAGATGACAAAGTCAAAATTCAAGATCTCATCACCGACGCCATTCGCACGACAGGCGAAAACGTCAAAGTACGCCGCTTTGTGCGTTACGAATTAGGCGAAGCCTTATAATTTGCCCCGCAATTTTAAGAAGGGCGTTCAAATGAGCGCCCTTCTTTGTTATCCAGGTAATTTCTAGAAAACCCAGCCAATAACTCAATCGCATAGGTATGGAGATAATCAACATGGCACATTTACGCTACCAACGAATCCTGCTCAAAATGGGTGGTGAAGCGCTTTCCGGACCAGAAGGCGTCGGAATCAACCCCCAACGCGTTGCAGAAGTTGCTCAGATTGTCAAGGACGTTTATGATTTGGGTGTACAAATTGCCCTGGTTATAGGCGCAGGCAATCTCTGGCGTGGAACCGTTGGAACTCGGCAGGGCATGGAACGCTCAACGGCCGATCATATGGGCATGATTGCCACAGTAATGAATGCGCTAGCAATGCAAGACGCTCTGGAGCGCTTTGGGATTGTAACCCGTGTACAAACCGCAATTGAAATGCGATCGGTTGCTGAACCCTACATTCGACTGCGCGCCATGCGTCATCTAGACAAAGGGCGCATCGTTATTGCCGCCGGCGGCACCGGCAATCCATATTTCACAACAGATTCGGCCGGCGCTTTGCGCGCTATGGAACTAGGCGCTGATGTTTTAATTAAAGCCACAAAAGTTGACGCGATTTACGACGATGATCCAATCAAAAATCCCAATGCCCGGCGCTTCTCTAATCTCTCCTATATTGACGCGTTAAACTGGCGCTTGCAGGTTATGGACAGCACGGCAATTTCTCTTTGTATGGAAAACAATATGCCCATCGTTGTGCTTGATTTTTGGGAAAAAGACAGCGTCAAACGATTTTTATTGGGTGAAGAAGTTGGCACAATAATCCAATAATAGCTTTGGAACTGTACAGTCTTAGCCTGAGCTTGTCGAGTGCGAAGGCGGGGTTCGACAAGCTCAGCCCTCGAGTCCTGAACAGTTCCAAAGTTATGACATAGTCAAAGGGAGGTACTCATGATTCGCGAATTATTAGCAGATGCCGAAAGTCGCATGCAAGGGGCAGTCAAATCTTTAGAAGGCGATCTGGCTGCCTTCCGAACCGGGCGTGCAAACCCCCATCTAGTAGATAAAATTGTGGTTGAAATGTATGGTGTTGAGATGAATCTTAACCAGATGGCCGTTATTTCGGTGCCTGAGCCACAACAAATTTCAATCCGCCCATATGATACTAAAGCTATTTCCGCAATCGAACGCGCTATTATGAAATCAGATTTAGGCATTATGCCCAATAATGATGGCAAAATTATCCGCTTGAACATACCTCGTCTGACAGAAGAGCGGCGCCGAGATTTGAGCAAATTGGTCGGCAAGCGTGTAGAAGAAGGTAAAGTCGCTGTGCGCAATGTGCGCCGGGATGTTCTCAACGATTTACGTGAAATGGAAAATGAAAAGATGATTACGGAAGATGAGCTACATCGCAGCATTGACGATTTGCAAGATTTGACCAACAAACACGTTGATGAAATTGACGCCGTCGGCAAAGAGAAAGTAGCCGAAATTATGGAAGTTTAAGGTATGGTGCGCAGGCAAGAAAAGCCTCTGGATTTATCGTCATACAGAATTCCGACGCATGTGGCGATCATCATGGATGGAAACGGCCGTTGGGCAAAACGTCGCGGATTACCCCGCCAGGCGGGTCATCGTGCTGGGGCCGAAAACCTGCGTCGAATTGTGCGGGCTTGCGTGGAGTTTGGCATCAAAGTCCTGACTATTTATGCTTTTTCCACCGAAAATTGGGGACGCCCCGAAAGCGAGGTGCGTGGGTTAATGCGCATTTTTGCACGTGTTCTCGATCAGGAAATTGATGAATTAGACCGGCAGGGCGTTTGTTTGCATCATCTGGGCGATTTGACCGGCATAAATCCCACTTTACAAGAAAAAGTACGCAGCGCGTTGGAAATCACCAAGGACAACGATCGGCTGATTCTCAACGTCGCCTTCAACTATGGTGGACGGGCAGAAATATTGCAAGCTGTGCGCCATATGCTGGCCGATGGAATCGAACCAAATGAATTAACAGAAGCATTATTCAGCTCCTACCTGTTCACTAAGGGCTTGCCAGATCCAGACCTCGTCATTCGTACCAGCGGCGAACTGCGTATCAGTAATTTTTTAATCTGGCAGGCAGCCTATGCAGAATTCTATCCTACCCCCGCACTCTGGCCTGATTTTGGGCGTGAAGACCTGTTTGAAGCAATTGTCACTTTCAACCAGCGTAAACGCCGCTTTGGTTTGGTGATGGAAGGGGATTAAATCTTGCTTCTACAACGCGCAATTATCGCCTTAACCTTAGGACCTCTGGCTCTTTTCCTCGTTTATAAAGGTGGTTGGTATTATTTTATTCCGCTTACGGCGATTCTGCTTTTGGCCGGGTATGAATTTGTTCAAATAACACGCAAGTTAGGCTGGCATACATCCTACTGGATTTTACTACCGCTGCTTCTGGGACAATTTATTGTGGCCTGGTGGCCACAATTCAACCAAGCTGAAGGACCACTAATGCTGCTCTCCCTGCTAATTGTCATGGCATACGCGCTCTGGCTATATGAAGGCAAGCGCAGCAACACAGCTCCGGCCGACTGGATGGCCATGATTGGCGGCTTGATGATATTGGGCTGGGTGGCCGGCCATTTTTTTCGGCTGCGTGGCATTGAAACCAATGGCTGGCAGTGGACCATTCTGGCTATGGTAGCCACCTGGTCCGCTGATTCCGGCGCATACTTAAGCGGTCGTTTCCTGGCCGGCAATATTTTAGGACGTCATCAGCTTTCACCGCACTTAAGTCCCAATAAAACCGTTGAAGGGTATATCGGCGGCATTATCTTTGGAGCCGCCATCACACTCATCTTCGCTTACTTTTTGCAACTTCCTTTAACCATAGCATTAATAATTGCACTGCTCGTAGCTATTTTGGGTACCTTGGGCGATCTCGGTATTTCCTTGCTCAAACGCGAGTCTGGCGTCAAAGATTCAGGTACAATATTTAGAGAGCATGGTGGTGCGCTCGATCGGATCGATTCACTCATCTGGTCTGTTGCCATAACTTATTATCTGATAATTCTAATCATTTAGGAAATTGGCAGAAAAAAATCAAAAATAGAGGTCGTGAAAAATCTGCCAATTCCTCGAGGAAACCGCAGATTTCTAATTCGTCTTATTTTTAAGAATTTCCGCGGTTTACCTAAATCAACCCACAATTATGTGACACACTCAAAAGGAGCCTGTGCCATGACCACTGTTAACACAATCGAACGCTTTATTCTCGATCAACAGCCAGATTATGCTCGCGGTGAATTTACAAATCTGCTTTACGATCTAGCTTTGGCGGCTAAAATCATTGCCAGCCAGACCAACAAAGCAGGGCTTGTGAACATTGTAGGACAAGTCGGCGCCACCAACATACAAGGCGAATCGCAGCAAAAACTCGATGTGTTTGCGGATGAAATCATTTTCAAGCTGTGTGATCATACTGGCCGTCTATGTGCTATGGCGTCCGAAGAACAAGAAGATGTTTTACTCATTCCCGAAAGATATAAAAAAGGCAATTATGCCCTGGTCTACGATCCACTTGATGGCTCCTCCAACATTGATGTCAATGTCAGCATTGGCACTATCTTTGGAATTTACCGGTGCGTCGATTGGGATCTACGCGGTCGGGTTGAGGATGTGTTACAACCAGGACATAAATTGATTGCGGCCGGATATGTACTCTACGGCGCCAGCACGATGCTGGTCTACTCGGCAGGTCAAGGAGTCCATGGCTTTACCCTGAATCCAGAATTAGGCGAATTCCTGCTCTCACACGAGAATTTGCGTCTACCGGAACCGCCTGCTTACTATAGTGTGAATGGTTCATATTTCCATCGCTGGTCGCCAGGCGTCCAAAAATACCTGCGCTGGCTGCAAGGTGAACTTCCAGAAAGTAATCCAAACCTTTCTGCACGTTATATTGGTTCACTAGTAGCAGATTTTCACCGCAATTTACTGCGCGGCGGTGTATTTTGCTATCCGGCCGAGGCGCAAAAACCAGATGGGAAACTGCGTCTGTTGTATGAAGCGGCCCCGCTGGCGTATTTAATTGAGCAGGCAGGCGGCTATGCCTCAAACGGGAAAATCCCAATCTTAGACATTATGCCTGAAACCATTCACCAACGTACACCTTTATTTATTGGCAATCGCGCACTGGTGCAACAAGCTGAACATTTTATTCGCGAAGAGCAGTAACGCGCCTGCTTGTTACAGCTTAGGGAGGCATAAATAGTACCAAAAAAATCTCGCAACACGTTGACGACCCTCGTTTACCATGATATACTTCCCACGCTCAAATAACGGAGTCTTTGCACGTTTCCTCCAAATTACGAAGGCATTAATTTGAATTTATACGCATAACACACAAATCTTCGGTCTTAGAACTTACTTGCATCCCCCGAAGCCGAATTTACCTAAACAGGTTTCACTGTCTGAGAATGACGCAGAAGGCAGTGTGACAAGTAACATATTTTGACAGGAAACTCCCTAAAACCATTTATTAAAAAATCGGGTAATAATCTATCAATTACTCATGCAGCGTTACGGCTTCACCCAAGCTGTTGACAAATTGATCAGCCAAGAAAAACTATAAATTTTTAAAACTAACATACGCGGAGTACGTTTGTATGGATATTGGACAACTTGAAGAATTGAAATTGGGCGATTTACGCAATATTGCCCGCGAAAAAAATATTCCCGGCTTTAGCACAATGAAAAAGCAGGATATCATTCTCCGAATTATGGAGACTACTGCGGAAGAGAAAGGATATCATTTCCGTGGCGGCGTTTTGGAAATCGTTGAAGATGATAAACAAACCATGGGTTTCCTGCGCACCGAAAATTACCTGCCTGGACGAAATGATATTTATGTCTCCAATTCACAAATCCGACGCCTGGGTTTGCGAACCGGCGATATGGTCTTTGGTCAGGTTCGGGTCCCTAAGGACAATGAGAAATACTTCAGCTTATTACGGGTTGAAGTTGTCAATGATATGCCGCCTGAAATGGCAAAAAAAAGGCCGCTGTTTTCATCTTTAACGCCAATTTTCCCGGATGAAAAACTCACCCTGGAAACCCTCCCAAATATTTTATCCACTCGTTTGATTGACCTGGTGGCGCCGATAGGTCGCGGCCAACGCGGTTTAATTGTTTCCCCGCCTAAGGCAGGCAAGACTACCGTTTTGAAAGATATTTCTAACGGTATCTCAACCAATTACCCTGAATTGCATTTGATGGTTGTTTTGATTGGCGAGCGTCCTGAAGAAGTTACAGATATGCAACGCTCAACAAACAGCGAGGTTGTGAGTTCTACATTTGACGAGCCGGTGAAACAACATTGTCGCGTGGCAGAAATGGCGCTCGAAAGGGCAAAACGCCTGGTCGAAAGCGGAAATGATGTCGTTATTTTACTGGATTCAATTACACGTCTGGCGCGCGCCTATAACTTGACGGTGCCGCCAAGTGGACGTACTTTGTCCGGTGGTCTCGATCCGGGGGCTTTGTACCCCCCCAAGCGCTTCTTCGGTTCTGCGCGTAATCTGGAATTCGGCGGCAGCCTTACGATTATTGGAACCTGTCTTGTAGATACTGGCAGTCGTATGGATGATGTTATTTATGAGGAATTTAAAGGCACCGGTAATATGGAGTTGCTGTTAAGCCGTCGCCTACAAGAACGACGTATCTTCCCGGCATTTGACATTGAACGCTCCAGTACTCGCCGTGAAGATTTGCTCTTGTCGGGTGATGAATTGGCGCGTGTTTATACGATGCGTACGATGCTGGGACACTTAATGGACACGCCCGGCTACGAGATTGCTAATGCTACGGCCGCCGTATTGCAACGTCTACGCGGCACCAAGACAAACTATGAGTTCCTGGAAACATTAACGCGCGATATGATGTAGAATAACGGCCGTATCTAACGCAAGACGCAATCAATTTTCATAAATGGTTGTTGAGAAAGCGGGTCATTTCGGTGGCCCGCTTTTGTTATTTAGACGCTTTCTGATAGCATCCGAACGTTATGGAGAAAGAGGCAGGGCGATTGCAGCGTTACGCTGGGATTGGAATTTTGATTCTTGCGGCGCTAATACTTTTATTTATATGGCGCAGGAGCGCCATACAAGAAAACGGGCAGGAAACGGCCGTATCCATATCAGCTACCCCCACAGCTCAACCTATATTGATTGGCGGCAGCGCCGATCAAGGTGAAATCATCACCCTGGAAGGAATCAACCAGGCGCCACTGCCCATTCTGAGCGACAACAGTATTGCCCCTGCTCCTATTGCCCAAACCTACAAGGGCAAACTTCCGCAGCACCAATTTGAAACCTATACCGTTAAACGCGGCGATACACCAGCAGGAATAGCTTACCAATTTGGTATCAAAACCGAAACGCTGTTAGGCGGTAATGCCCAACTGAGCCAGGAAGCCAGCCTGCTGCAGCCGGACATGGTATTAACCATTCTCCCTATTGACGGCGTCCTCCACGATGTCCAGCAGGGTGACACGCTGGAAAGCATCTCGGCTGAATATGGCATCCCCATGGAAGAGATCATTGCCTACGCACCCAACAACCTTGAGTTTCCATACCGCCTCTACCCGGAAACACAAATCATGGTTCCGGGCGCCGTGCGTGAAGTCTTTGTGTGGAAACCACCCGATTTATCATCGGTGCGTGGGCGTTCATCCAGCGAAGGCAGCGGCATTGCGCCTCTGGTTGTCGGCACCGGCACATTTATTTATCCGGTCAGCTCCAGCAATTTCACCCAATACTATTGGTATGGTCACCCCGGCGTCGATATTGCGTTAGCAGAAGGTTCGGCCGTTTTTGCCGCCGATACGGGCACAGTCACATTCGCCGGTTGGAATATTTATGGTTACGGCAATTTAATTGTGATCAATCACGGAAACGGGTTTGAAACCTTCTACGGCCACTTGAGCAGTTTGAACGTCGGGTCCGGGACAGGTCGTAAATCAGGGTCAGGTTATTGGCGGCACGGGTAATACGGGTAACTCCTCCGGCCCCCATGTTCATTTTGAAATCCGCAAAAATGCGTATCAGGATGATCCCTGCTGGTATATCGGCTGTTAGGCTTTGGCTTGTAAATGCCGGTCTCGTAATTGGCCGCAGCCGGCCTGAATATCAATACCACGGCGTACGCGCACCGTACTACTAACTCCAAACCGCGCCAGTTCCTCTTGAAACGCATCCACGCGTTCACGCGAAGAAGGGCCGCCTTTAAACCCTTCCGTCGGATTCAGCGGAATCAGGTTTACATGGCATATCAGCCCTTTTAATAAACCGCCCAACGCTCGCGCCTGTTCCAACGTATCATTTTCGCCGTTAATCAAAGCCCATTCAAACGTAATGCGTCGGCCTGTCTGCGCAACATAATAACGGCAAGCGTCGAGCAACTCGGCTATTGGCCAGCGCCGGTTAACCGGAATCAATTTATCTCGTTCGACATCCGTGGCCGCGTGGAGGGAAACAGCCAGCGGGGTTTGCCGTTTTTCATCAGCGTAACGGCGAATTGCCGGCGTCAGACCCACGGTTGAGATCGTTATTTTACGCGCACCCAAATTAAAACCTGTCAGATCGGTTAAGCGGTCAACGGCGTCGAGCGTATTTTGATAATTGTGCAGCGGCTCGCCCATACCCATCATAACAACATTGGTGACATGTTCATCCTGCTGTGCTAGCTGGCGCGCAAAGTGCAGCACCTGGGCGACAATCTCGCCACTGGAAAGATTGCGGAAGAACCCCATCTGGCCGGTGGCGCAAAACACACAGCCCATTGCGCAGCCGGCCTGCGTACTGATGCAGAGCGTGCGGCGTTTCTCATATTTCATCAACACCGTTTCAATGAATTGGCCGTCAGGCAATTGAAACAGCAGTTTTGTGGTTTGTTCATCATTGGAGTTTAATGTTGAGACAATTTGACCTCCTTCCAGAGTAACGGCCGTTGCCAGGCGCGCGCGAAAATCCTTGGACAAATTGGTCATGGCGTCAATGTCATTTACAAACTGCCGGTACAGCCACTCCCAAATTTGCCTGGCGCGGAACTTGCGCTCACCCAACCTTTCCACAAGTTCGGTCAGAGCGGCAAAATCCAAATCATAGATGTAAATTTTATTAGTCACGCACTTACCTTCGGGCCGAACCGGCGCGGGCGGCTAACTGGCCGGTTAATTCGACAATATCGTCAAAGATAAAATCAGGCGGCGTCGCACAAGCCTCGGCTTCAGCCCGTGTGGAAATACCGGACAGCAGCAAAATCGCCGTCAGGCCCGCTCCTTTGGCGCCGGCAATATCGGTCGAGAGGCGATCGCCCACCATGGCTGTATTCTCTTTAGCGCCCTTTAAGCGGCGCAGCGCCTCTTCAAACACAATCGGTCCGGGTTTCCCAATGGTAACGGGGGCAACCCCGGTAGCGGTTTCAATCACCGCCAACAGCGCGCCCGCGCCGGGCAGCGACCCCAATTCATGCGGAATTGTCTTATCAGGGTTGGTTCCTACAAACGCAGCGCCTTTCTGCACAAGCAAAGCACCCATCGCCAGCTCCCGGTAAGTCGCAGTGGGCGTAAATCCGGCCACAACCAGAGGCGCCGTTGCGCCCTGTTCAACCTCATCCGGGCCAATCACGCTAAACCCCTTGACCTGCATTGCCTCGCGCAGGCCATCCGTGCCCACAACGTAAACGGCCGTTCCCGCTGCATACGCTCCTTGCAAATAAGAAGCCGTTGTTTCGGCGGACGTCAAAATTTGTTCCGGCGGCACATCCACCTCAAAGCGGGCCAGTTTTTGAGTGTACTGAACGGCCATTTTCGTCGCATTATTCGTCGCCAGCACAAAACCAATCTGCAAACGGCGCAATGTAGTAAAAAAATCAACCAGGCCTGGCTGCGGCGTCTCGCCGCGCCACAAAACGCCATCCATATCCAAAATTAAATTATTGATTTGATCAAGCATACACTGATTATAGCTTAAGCGTAGGGAAGGGGTTAACCTTAATGTGCGCGCGCTTTTTGAGCGCCTTCCCGCGAGTGTTATAATCCCCCCTTGCCTTGCGCAAAAAGGATAAAGGAAGTGATACAGTGAAACTTTCGGTAATTGTACCTGTCTATAATGAACGCAATACCCTGATCCCAGCGATTAAAGCAGTTTTAGCCGTGGATTATGCGGATGAAATCGTTGTGATCGATGACGGGTCAACAGACGGAACGCGTGATTTATACCCTGAAGTTGCTGCGCTGAGTGACAAAATTTGTATCTACCTGCACGCGAAAAATCAGGGCAAAGGCGCCGCCGTACGCACAGGTTTCATGAATGCGACCGGCGAAATTCTACTTATCCAGGATGCAGACCTGGAATATGATCCGCGCGATTATAAAGTCCTCGTCCAACCCATCGAAGAAGGTCGGGCGGCGATCGTCTACGGCTCCCGGTTCCGCGGCGGTCCGACCAAAACCATGTTTTTCTGGCACATGGTCGGCAATAAATTTCTCACCCTGGTCACCAACATCCTTTACAACACAATTCTCACCGACATGGAAACCTGCTATAAGGTCTTTCGCGCCGATGTCATCGCCGGCATCCCTTTGCGCGCGCGCGGTTTTGAGTTTGAACCGGAAATCACCTCCAAAATTCTAAAACGGGGCTATCGAATTTATGAAGTACCCATTTCCTACAATGGACGCGAATTTGATGAAGGCAAAAAACTGAATCCATGGAAAGAAGGGCCAAAAGCGTTTTATTATCTCTTGAAATACCGGTTCGTTGATTAGAAATTGGCTGATTTTTTTTACCTGGCTCGCCGCCTTCCTGCGATTGCGAGCGTTGTTTGCCAACCATTTCCATGCGGATGAAGCGTTGTTTGCGAGTTGGGCGCGTTTGATTGCCGTCTGGCGCGACCCGCTGCTGCAAACGCAGCTTGTAGACAAACCCCCACTTTTATTTTACAGCCAGGCTTTGTTTTATCCCCTGCTGGGCGCAGTCGAGTGGGCGGCGCGCCTGCCAAACTGGATCGCGTCCCTGCTTTTGATACCGCTTGTAGGCATAATGGCGTGGCATTGGTACCGGGATGCAAAAACGGCCGTTCTCGCCGCCGCCCTGATCGCGCTCTCCCCGCTTGCTATTCAATTCAGCGCTACGGCCTTTATCGACCCGCTGTTAACATTTCTGCTGCTGCTGGCGATCACATTCACCAGCCGCTCACGTCCCGGATGGGCCGGGCTGTTGTTCGGGCTTGCTGTGACCGCAAAATATCAGGCATTCCTGTTTCTGCCCTTCATTCTCGGACTGGCGTTAATGGCTGGCTGGCGCCGGCGTCAGGCCGCGCGCTGGATAACAGGCTGTGCAGCGCCGCTCCTGCTATTGCTGATCTGGGAATTGGCGCGCAGCAGCCAGCCGGTTTTATGGCGCCACCAAATGCAAAACTTCGGCGGCGTGCGGCTCATCTGGTCGTGGGAACTTTGGCCGCGCGCGGCAGCCTGGCTGCAGCAGGGACAATATTTATGGGGCGGCTGGCTTTCAGCGGGCTTATTTCTGGCCGCTTTGCTGGCGCTCTGGCGGCTGCGGCCCTCGTCAGAAGATAAAAAAACAACGGCCGTTTCCAAACTTTTACTGCTCTTCCTGGCCGCCTACGGGTTACTCCACTGGCTCTTAGCTGTCCCGGTTTGGGATCGCTACCTGCTGCCAATTTTGCCCCTGACGGCAATCCTATGTGCGCGCGGCTGGGGCCTGTTAGCCGGCTGGTTGGCCCAATCTTTGGCCCGGCGTTCTGGCCGCGCCGCTTCCACCCGCTGGATCACGGCCGGCCTTATCATGGCGCTGCTGGTTTTGCTGCTGCCCGCTGCCGAAAAGGCGCGCAACGGCCGTTTCCCTGTCGGCGGCCAGCCAGATGCGGATCAGGGCGCCTCGGAAGTGGCTGCGTTCCTGGCCGACGAACCTTATGGCACAGTCTTATACGACCATTGGTATAGCTGGCAGTGGCGTTACCACTTATTCGACAAGCGCGTCTACGTGAGCTGGTTTCCCCACGCAGCCGCATTGACTGCGGACGTGGCCGCATTTCACAGCCCTGAACAGGCGCGTTATATCGTTTTGCCGGCAGCGGCCGTATCCCAACCCATCCAGCGCGCCCTGGAAACGGCCGGATTTAAACTGACGCCCGTATTCCACAGCCAGGCAAATCCTGGTATTATCCTGTTTCAAATTGATTCTTAACCAAACTTTTTTTATCCACATGCGCCAAATTTCACGCTCTGTACGCTTCGTTCTTCCCCTGCTCATCATCGTGGGGGCGGCGGCGTTGTTCTTCAACAAAATGGTCTTCAGCAACCTGATTTTGGCGCGTGGCGATATGTTTCTTTATTTCTACCCCTATTGGGAAACAGCTTCTGAAGCGCTGCAAAACGGCCGTATCCCGCTCTGGAATCCCAATATATTTATGGGCGCGCCGCTGCTGGCCAACAGCCAGGTCGGATTTTTCTACCCGCTCAACTGGCCGGTCTGGCTGCTGTTCCCGACCCCCTATGCCATCAATACCAGCATTTTGCTGCATCTGTGCATTGCCGGGTTTGGCGCTTTCCTGGCAGCCCGGCGCGTGATGGGCGTTGACTGGTCAGGCGGCTTGGTAACGGCCGTCGCCTTCGCCCTCGGCGGCTACCTGACAGCGCAAATTGAACACATCAACCAGCTCCAGGGTTTAGCCTGGCTGCCCTGGTTTCTCGTTGTGTTAGGTCCCGTTGCAAAACCCACCTGGCGCACGCTGGCGCGCCAAAGCATCGCCATTGCGTTCCTTTTTGCGCTGCAGCTGCTGGCCGGACACATGCAAACCACCTTCATAACCGGCGTCGGGCTGGGCGTCTGGCTGATCGCACAGCTTGTGGAAAAGCGCTTTTTACGCTCTTCCGGCGCTGCGGAATCGGGCGGCCCAGCTTATTGGATCCGCTTCGCGCCCCTAATTGTGGGGGCAGGCGCTGCGGCCTTGCTTGCGGCCGTACAGTTGTTGCCGACGCTGGAACTGACTGCTCTTTCCAGCCGGGAAGGCGGGCTTGCTCCCAATGAAGTTTTATCCTTTTCGCTGCATCCTTTACACCTGGCGCGCTCCTTGCTGCCGGGTTACGGCCAATCCATCTTCAGCGAATATGCGACCCTGCTGCCGCTAACCCTGCTGGCGCTGGCGTGTTTTGGCGCCTGGCAGTGGCGGCGGCGTCCCAATGTGTTTGCGGCCCTGGTCTGGAGCTTGAGCGGGTTGTTTTTGGCTTTGGGCGTTTTTAATCCGCTTTATTGGCTGCTGGCGCGGCTGCCGGGTTTTAACCTGTTTCGCGTCCCGGCGCGCTGGCTGAGTTTATACGCTCTGGGGGCGGCGCTGCTGGCCGGCGTGGGCTGGCAAATTTTATGGGCCGTCCTGAACTCAGATAAAACCCCAAAATGGGGGGTTACGAAGAAAGATGTGCAACGGCCGTTAATCCTTTTCCTCATTTTGTTCATTCTGCTGGCCGGGTGGGGCTTTTTGGCCGGATTCCTGGCCAAATACATGCCGGTGGGGCCGGAAGCGCCGGTTGAAATCCCTTCTGCTCACACCTTGCTGGGCTGGCTGCTGGAACTGGGACTGCTGCTGGGTATTATGGTTTTGCTGCTGCGCGGTCGCGTCAAAAAACGGCTGCTCCTGGTGTTCCTGGCTCTGATCGCCGTGAGCGCGCTCTTCCTGGCGACAAGAACGTTTCCCTACAATAATTTGACCACGCCAGAAGCATATTTCGATCTGCGCCCGCCTATCACGCGCCTGTTAACCGAACCAAATAATCCGCCGGGCCGTTTTCTGAGCCTGTCCGATATTTTCTTCGATCCCGGCGACCTGGCGGAAATCGAAAGCATTTATGCCGGCCAACTGTCGCCCGAAGCGTTTTATGACTATACGATAGCCATCAAACACAAGGAAATCATCGCGCCCAATTTGCCGCTGGCCTACGGTCTATCGTCGGTGGACGGATTTGATGGCGGCATACTGCCTTTACGGACTTTCAGCGCGGTGATGCAGCTTGTATTGCCGGCAGGAGTCACAACCACAGACGGCCGTTTACGCGAGCATTTAACGGCCGTTCCTGCCCCCCAATGGCTTGATCTCTTCAATGCGCGCTACCTCATCACCGATAAAGTGGGCGACGCCTGGCGCGCGGGCGTTTTTTATGACCGCCAGTTTCCTGTCACGCTGAACAATGATAAAACGGCCGTTGTCGGTTATCTACCCCCTTATGAAGCGACTGAATTACGGCTGCTGGCTTCTGCCCCGCCCGGTCCTATCACAATGACAACTGCTGCCGGCGCGACATGGCGTCTTCAGGCGGAAGCGTTTGAAGGTGATGTTTATCGCGCAGTTTTTCCCAAGCCGGCTGTGGTCGCCGCCATGTCGCTGGCAGCCTGTACGGCCGCGACGCCCTGCGAAATCCAGGCCTTGACGCTGGTTGACGCCCGTGATGATTCATTTCAGCCCCTGGTTCCGGGCAATTATCGCCTGATTCATTCGGGTGACGTGAAAATTTATGAGAATTTGGACGTGCAGCCGCGCGCTTTTTGGGTCTCGAATTGGCAGCAGCAGCCGGAAACTGCCGCCGTAATTGCAGCAATGCAGGCTCCTGATTTTGATGGCCGCACAACGGCCGTTCTGCTCGCCCCACCCGCTGAACAAATGCCGCAACCACCCGCCGTACCAATTCCAGGCGCCGTCAAAATTGTGTCATACACGCCTGAAACTATCGTGGTTCAAACCCAAAGCGACCAGGCCGGTCTGCTGGTATTGACCGACGCCAACTACCCGGGATGGGAAACGGCCGTTGACGGCAATCCGACCGCGCTTTATCAAGCCAATGGTTTGTTTCGCGCCGTGTTTGTGCCGGCCGGTGAGCATGAGGTCGTTTTTTCATTTCGATCAAAGGGGTTTGAAAACGGCCGTTTAATCACTCTGGGAACGCTAATCGGCTTGATAGCCGCTGCATGCTTCGTCGTAATTCGACGGAGGACGGAAGCCACATGATCGCTGTTTCCATCCTCCGTCCTTTGCCAACAAAAATCGCCTGCCATATGTAAATCTGCTGCTTCAGCATTATTGCGCCGGCGCACCCAGGAACGGCAGCCAGACGCGCTGCACGTATGCGTTTTGCGCATAGGTGCAAATTTCAAGCCCCCAATTTTCTAGCTGCCCGCCATCCTGCGGGAAACGATCGTGGATTTCCAACAGCCAGGTACCCTGCATATTTTCCCCATCTAACAGCGATAATGGCTCGCTGGGCCGGTATACACCCGCATCGGTGGGCGGGCAGGGCCACATGCCGGGTTGGGCGTCATCATCGAGATTGAGATCAAAGTCCTGGCTGTTGCCACAGGAAGGACTCATAATTTCAACGGCCGTTCCCTCCGCGCTGCGCAGCGT
Source organism: uncultured Chloroflexia bacterium (assembly GCA_963701435.1). Lineage (GTDB taxonomy): Bacteria > Chloroflexota > Anaerolineae > Promineifilales > Promineifilaceae > JAACFF01. The sequence goes on from CAVPAL010000023.1 coordinate 602,381, forward strand.
AAAGGTCAAATCGCTAAACCAGGTATGCGTCCCCTGCAAATCTACCACATTCACATCCACGATATTGCCGGATTCCGCGATGGGCAGGGCGGAAAATATGGTGGCCTCCGTCGTTTCCGGAATCGTTTTGGGCACATCTACGCTGGTAAATACGCCGCACACAATCGGCTGCAGCTCAAAATCCAGCGTCACTAAATCATAATCCTGCACACTCACATCAGAAACAGTTTGGGTCTCATAACCCTCTGCTTCCACAATTAAATCATAGGCGCCGCTTAGCACCTGCAGCTTGTAAAAACCGGTCAGCGGGTCGCTCGTTGTCTCATACAAACCAGACGCCGTGCGAATTGTCGCCAAAACCGGCGCGCCGCTGTTCAAATCGGTCACGTTTCCCTGGATAATGGGGGCCGTGTCCGGATCAATGATGTATAAAAATATGGCGCTGACGACGCCCCAATTTCCATCACTGTCCTGCCCGCGCACAAAAAGTATGTGCTGCCCCAGCTCCCAGCCGCTCGTGTCGATGACGGCAACGGCCGTTTCCTGTTCAGCGTCAAAAGCGCCATCTTCTGCCGTCATCGGAAAAGCAGCCGGATTATTATCTGTGTCCCAATAAGGCGCATCCAGCATGTATTCAGCAGCGGCAATCACCTGGGTGGGTTCGCTTCCATTGCTGTTATTAAAGCGCGTGTCATCGATTAGCGCGCTCAATTCCACGGTGGTTCCGGCGGATACGGCCGTTGCAGACAGAGACAAATCGACAGCATCCGGGCCGGCGGGAAGCAAATAGGGCGCGCGCGCGCTTTTGGCGGCGTACAGCAGCGCCGGCAGGTTCTGCGGCAAAATTTCATTTTCAAAAACCTCACACGATTGGAAAAAGCTGGTGCCCACTTCAAATGTGTAGGCCGCGACGCCTAAGTCGCCATAGGCAAAATCATCCGTCGCGCCGTCGGTAGGATACAAACTAATCGCCTGGCCTGGCGCGTAGGCATTAAAATAAGCCATCTTGCGTCCCAGAGTTTGGAGCGCGCTGCTGTTGGGCGCTAAATCACTTCCCCAGCCCCACGGCCATAATACCAGTTCACTAAAGCTGTGGATGTCAATGAACACGCCGCTTGCGTCCACCGGCGCGGGCGCGTCCAGATCGTCCTCGCGCTGGTCAGGAAAGATAGCGCGGCTATAGCTCTGGATGGCCTGGACTTCCGGCTCTGACGCCGGCCCGCTGCCGCGGAACGTGCTGCTGCATTCACTGGCGCTCGATCCGCCGCAGCAGCCCCACAAGAATTCAAAATTGCGGTTCAGATCGGCGCCGCGATTGATACTGGTCGGACTGCAATAATTCTCATTGGTATTTTTGCGCCACGAAAGACCCGTTTCCGCCTGTTTGCGCCCGTCCGGGTTGGCTTGCAGCAGCAGGTGAACTTCATGATAGTCAAGCAGCCAGGTCACGTCAGCGTCACTCCCATATTGTGTGACCAGGTATTCGGCCAGGCGCGTGTTTAATTCAGCGGGTGCATATTCACGCGCGTGGATGGCGGAAAGGATAAAAATCGCCGGTTTCGGTCCCGGGAAGGTCTGGTTGGTTAGCTGCAGCGCCATCAAATCATAGCCGGGCAAACCGCCGGGAGTTATTTTTTCCCAACTGTCCCCAATATCAATCCAGTTTGCCAGATTGGGGTAATCGGCCACGATGGTTTCGGCTGTGACGAAGGTTTCTTCCACTGTGCGGTAACAGGGATACCCGGGAATGCCGCTGACCTGATTGAGCAGCGGTTCCGGCCGTCGATTAAAGTCCGCCGTGGCACGGCCGTCTACCTCCACGCGAAAACCAATGGTCTTGAGGGTCGCCAATTCGGCCGCATTCACAGCCGCCAGTACATATTGTTCTTCCCAATTATTGACTTCAAATAAATCGAAGCCTTTCAATAATTCGAAATCTGCCGGGTCATTATAATAAATACGCACAACGGCCGTTGCCGCCGGCACTCCATCCTCAGCCAATCCCACGCTCTGCGCCGGTTTGACATTCAAGAACCGCAAACCGCCAAGAACCACAACTATTATCAAAATAAAGCCCATCAACATTGTCTTTTTCATGTTATAATCCCACAATAGAATCAAAACCCGGGCAGGTAAACTGCAAATTCCTAAATTATTTTATGTTGTCGGGGCGCATCCATGTGGTTGGATCAGATGATCCATGGATGCGCCCAAGTCAGTATAACATAAAGAATGCGCTTTTCTTTGGTTGCGGTTTAGAATTTTGGACATTATTTTGAGTTCACGCTTCTTGGCGTTTAAAATAAGCGACGTGCGATAAATCAAATCATACGCATAACTGTAATAGAGAGAGTAGCTATTGTCTCGACGTTATTTTTTTATTCTTTTGGTATTGGGATTGATATTAACTGGCTGCGGTTTGTTAGAAGGACCGCCACAGCCGATCATTCCTACCCCTATTCCTACCGCTCCCCCCCTTGCCGACTCTCTTTTTGGCGCGGAGCAGGTCATAGACCCGGTCAGCGATGTTGTGCCCGGCATTGATGCGGATATTGCCGGGTTGGTAAATCTGGTCTCCCAGCAGCAGTTGATGGCCTATGTGCAAACGTTAGAAGGTTTTGGCACTCGCAACTCATTTAGCGAGACTGAAAGTGAATTATTTGGCATTGGCGCAACGCGGCGCTGGATTGCACAGGAGTTTGAGCGTGTGGGAAACGGCCGTCTCGAAGTAGCCTTTGATAATTTTAATCTCAGCTACAACGGTTTAACGGCCGATCAAAGCAATATCCTTGCGACCCTGCCGGGCACAGACCCCGACGGTGGCATCGTCCTCGTCATGGCCCACTATGACAACCGTCCACCAGACGTCATGGATGGATTCACCCGCGCCAGCGGCGCCAATGACAACGCCTCCGGCGTGGCGCTGCTTTTAGAAACTGCCCGAATCCTGAGTTCACGGGAATGGAAACAGACCATTGTTTTTGCGGCGCTGGCGGCTGAGGAACAGGGCACATTCGGCTCACGCCACCTGGCGCAAAACGCTTTTTTGGATAATTTAAACATTTTAGCGGCGATTAATTATGATTCGGTGGGTGGCCGCTCCGGCATTCCCCAATCGGTGCGCGTGTTTGCTCCCGAACTGCACCAATCGCCCTCCGGTGAACTAGGTCGGTATTATGAGTATATTGGGGGCCTCTATTTGCCTACATTTCCCGTTGTGATTTATGACGCCCTGGATCGCGAAGGACGTTGGGGTGACCAGCGTGAATTTGTGAAGGTAGGCATGCCCTCCGTGCGCGTGATTGAATCAAACGAAAATCCCGATCTGATTAATTCAATGCTGGATACATGGAGCCTGATTGATTACGCTTACTTGCAAAAGGTAACCCAAATCAATACAGCCGTCGTCGCCAATGCCGCCGGCGCGCCGGCCCCGCCCCAGCAGCCGACAATCGTTGCCATGGCCGATCCGGGCGCCTATTTGCTCACCTGGCCTGTTGAACCAGACGTGGACGGATATGCCATTTCGTTCCGCCCGATTTACTCGGCGGTCTATCCGCCTTTCCGCTTTGTACGCGCCAACCGGGCCGGCAATGTGGTGTTAACCGGTTTTGATCCCAACGAAACCTACGCGGTTAGCCTGGCCTCATTGGACAAAAACGGCCGTCTTGGTTATTTCAACCCCGAAATCCTTGTCGGCCCTCCAGCCGCCGATGACCAGACCGCAGCTGTGGATCAATAATATACTTGTGCAGTTTAGGGATTGAGCAGATTGGTGAGACCGTAAACTATTTGGCGGATAGCGTAGGCTTCGCCGGAATCGGCCAGGCGCGGCTGCCCGCCAAACTGGATCACCGCCGGCTCAATTTCAATCTGACGCACGCCATCACGATCGAGCCAGACATGAAAAACGGCCGTTTCCGGCGGCCCGTCAATTTCGAAGGCAAAGTTGCCCGCGCCATATAAAATGACGCCATCGTTGTAAAATTCAACGCCCTGCAAAATATGGGCGTGATGCCCAATCACCAGGTCAGCGCCGGCGTCGATGGCGGCGCGGGCGGCCGCCATCTGCGGTTCGCTGGGCGCGGCCACATACTCATAACCGCTGTGCAGCACAACCACAACAAGATCGGCCTGCGCGGCGGCGGTGGTTACATCTGTTTTTATGATGTCGGGATCGGCCCAGGCCATACCGGGAGAATCGGCCGTGGCCGTCCAGGAAGCGGTATCAAAACCACTCAACGCCTCAACCGGAACATGCACATATCCCAAAAAAGCGGCCCGCAAACCATTAACATCTACAATAACCGGCGCATGCGCTGCGCCGGCGTCTGCGCCCGCCCCCACCACGGCCACACCCTGCGCTCGCAGTAAATCCAGCGCCTGCAGCAGCGCCTCCGGCCCGTAATCCAGCGCGTGATTATTGGCCAGCGAAACCACATCAAAACCGGCCAGCGCCAGCGCTGCTGCGGCCTGCGGCGGCGCGCGGAACGGGTAGCGCTTGGCAGCCGGTTCACCCACATCACCCAGGGCCGACTCGATATTGCCCACGGTCACGTCGGCCGCCTGCAAACGCTGCGCCACACCGGCAAAGGGATAGGCCCAATTGCCCTGCTCCAGCGCGTATCCAAGGGAACGATCCAGCATGATGTCGCCCACGGCGGCCAGATGAATTAAGGCTTCTTCCTGATGGGTTTGTAAAAGCGTCGCCAGCTCGGCCGCGACCGTTTCCAGGCCCGGCTCTGCCAGCAGTGACCAGGATTTTTGGAAGGGATAATCAGGATCGGTTGGAAAACGGCCGTCTATGCGCAATGCTTTCTGAGTGGGTTGTAATTCCGACCAGGGCAACACAGTCACCAGTTCATGCCCATTTTGCAGAATATCTTGTGCATTTTGTTGGCTCGTCGCTTCCCAATCGGTTGTAAAAGGCACGGCCAAAACCAACGGTTCCTGCCGCACAAAAACGCCGCTGTCGTCGTCAACCAGGCGTATTTGCGCCCCGGCGGCATCCGTTAGCTGCCAATCCCAGGCCGAACCGGCCGCTTCTAACTGGATAATCGCCGCTGCACCGGCAGTTTGCCACGCCGGCGGCAGCGCCAGCGTCAAAATCGGGCGCGTCGTCGGCGCAGGGGCCGGGGTCGGCCTGAGGGTTGCTGTTGCAGGAGGCGTGGTCGCAGACAACTCATTGCTTGGCGGCGGTTGATTGGTTGCAACGGGGTTTGGCGTGTTGGTAGAAGCGGATATGAATGCAGGCTGGGGCGTAACGACCGTTTCGCGCAATTCAGCCTGACAGCCAACCCCACCCCCGAAAAGCCAAACAACAGCGACAAATGTGGCCCATAAGCTGCGCCTTGATTTGCACAGCGCAACTCTCAGGGCGATTTCTGTTAAGGCACACATGGTTCTGGCTGGTTAGCTAACTGATATTGCGTGAGAAATTGATTGGTCTCAAACAATAAAGTTGCCATTTCAATGCCCACGTAACGATAATGCCACGGCTCGTAGGTAAATCCGGTCGTTTCCTGGGAATTAGCCGGATAACTGAGCGAAAAACCATATTTGTGCGCATTTTCTGCCAGCCAGACGCCGACGCCTGTTTTATAAAAATAGGTGTGGAATTCAAAACCAGGACCGGCGACCTCGCTTAACTCCGGCGTGCCAAAGTCAACGGCCGTTCCCAACTGATGTTCGCTGTGGCCGGGCGGCGCGCTGAGCTGGTCAACCCGGTCGGGGTATTTGGCGTACCATTTGTCCCACGCATACGCCTGGGCCGCATAGCTGCGATACCCTGACATGACCCACGGCTGCAAGCCCTCCGCTTCCATATCGCGCACCATCTGCACCAGCGGCCCGACTGCCACGGCGCGAATTTCCGAGGGATATCCCAGCGTATTGCTCATGGGCAGGTAATCCGCCAGCGGAACGAGGTCACCGGGCGCATAATCCCGGCTGAGGCCATAGGTTTTGGTGACAATGGCCAGCATGTCGCCTGGGGCCGGACCGCGTATTTCACACTGCGGGATAGGGGTTGCGGTCGGCGTTGGCGTGACTGTCGGGGTCTGGGTGGCAGTTGGCGCCGGTGTATTTGTGGGCAGCGGCATCGCTGTGGCGGTATTGGTTGGGTTGGCAGGCGGGGAGGTGTATTCAGGTTGAGGGGGCGGCGTGACGGAAACGGCCGTTTGCCGCGCATTTGTCACAATCTCCACATTCGCTATCTCGGCCACATCTCCAACTTCCGGTAAAACAGTTCCTATTGCCGGCCGGCAGCCAAAAAGAGAGCTGACAACAATTGCCAGCCCGACATAAATAAACCAAACGACTGATCTCTTATTTGGCCTCATCGTTTAATTGGATGGCTCAACATCCATTACGTTGCCCAACGCATTTACCTTTAACGTCCAACTGCTGCCGGGCGCGAATTGGGCAAATTCGTTGGGATTCCTGGTCGTGTAAGTATATCGCTCCCCATCCGCTTCAAAGGTTATCGTATAGGTTTCGTTGGAATCCCCTTCCTGCTGCTCGGCTTCCAAACGCAGCGCAGGCCATTCGGGAGACAAATCATTGCCGCGTTCCACAACTGTATTGAACGGCGCCAATTCTAATACGCTGTATTCACACATCGTATCATACACCAGATATTCACAATCCTGCACGACCTCGCCAAAACCGCTTCCGGTATCAACAGTATAAGGCGTGCCACAAATTTCTTGCGAGTTTGGCTCCGGCTGGTCGGAGGTGTAGCGCACTTCATCATGACAAAAACCAACATCCGCGCTTGAAGGAATCTGATCCTGCCACGCTTCCCTCCGAACCGGCACAGGCGCCAAAATAACAATCGACCGTTCCCAGGAAATATCAGACACTTTGCCGGTCACATCATCCGTGCGCCCAAAAAGTGCAAACAAGGCTGCAAAACAAATAACCACAACAATGCCGATCCCAACGAGCAGCAGCATACCTGTGCGGCTGCGTCGTGGAGCCGCCGGAGCAGGCGCTTCCGGGGCAGGCGCCGTTTTGGGTTCATGAATGTTAGCGCCGCAGTTTTTGCATTTGAGGGCTGTGGCGGGATTGGGCGTGGCGCAGAAAGGGCATTCAATATCCGGCGCCGGTTCATCCTTGTGGGAACCTAAAACCTGACCCGTTTCCCGCGCCGTGCCTTCGCCCAACGCAGCGCCACAGCGGCTGCACGTTTCTGCGCCGGCCGGGTTACGGGTTCCACAATAAGCGCAGTGGATATCCGGGCCGGCCTTAGCGCGCTCAATCACTTTGGCATCTTCAATGATTTTTTCTTCGGCCGGCTGCTCGAACTTGACATCTTCCGGCTGGGGCGCGCCGCAATGTGTACAAACGGAAACATTGCCTTTATTGCGTCCCCCGCAGTTGGGGCAGGTCCACTCTAATTCCACATAACCTAAAGTTTTTTTACTCATAGCGCTTTCTCAAACCAACCAATTTTTTGAACAGCCTGCTCCTAAATATACAACAGATGCCCAACTTCAAAAATATTTTATGTGCGTTTCCAGCCGGTTTTCCAGAGGATGTGGTCAAATTTTCGCGCGGCGGCGGCTCCAATACCGTTGGAAGCGCCTGTGACTAATGTCAGTTTACCTCGAACGTTCACGCCAAGCCTTGAGATCTCAAAGATTTTCTGTTGGGCAATTGTACACCACTATTCAGATCAGATTACAAAAGATTTTAAAACTTCTGTTGAATCTTTCTATTCATTCCGTTACGCAAAAAATTTTGGCGCTGACTGTCCCAAATTATCGACTGTGAGAGGCGTTGATCACCGGCAATAATATGCAAGGACTAATTTTTTGCAGCCGTATTATGCGAAAATTTTAACATGCCATGCCCAGGATAGCGATACAAAAGTGATATAAACGGCCGTTACCCCTTGAAATCCCCCTTCCTCCCGGTATACACTGCAACTATGTCCATCCACTGTGCAGTTGGTCACCTTATCGTTGAAAGTTTTATATGTTCGTCCTTAGACATATTGTGCTGGGGTCGATAGGAGAACGAAATGATTAAGGCACGTTTTGGTAAATTGATGCTTATTATCGGGGGAGTGTTCCTCGTCGGGCTGGTTGCTCTTGCTTTTCTCGCTCCGGTCGTGTGGGCCTCTAATGGGGATCAAGATATTCGTCACCTCAGAGAATTTGAAATGGCCGAGGATGGCACGCGCTTCGTTTCTGATGAAGCGCCGGTGATTAATGGCGGACCCTTTGATGGCTTGCCAGATTATGGCGCCGACTTTATAGCCCAGGGTTACCTTTATCCCAAGGGGACATTAGACGACAATACGCCTGGTGTCAACGCCGATGGTTCCCCCCAATTCCCCGACTTGGTGATTGGACAATGGACCTGCTGGGGATATCACATTGCAGAAGGTGCGGCGACAGAATCCGGCCCCGTTGTTGTGACATCGCAGTTGTTCAGTTTTGGCGAGGAATATGGCAATCAGACGATTGTTTCCGTTGGTTATGAGTTAGCTCTGAATGAGACTGATATCCCCCTCGAACGGGCTATTACTGGCGGCACCGGCCGTTTCTCCAATGCCAGGGGCGAAATGGTTCAGACGTTAACGGGCCTTAATGGCATTGACGACGGTTTACCTTTCGGGGTCAAGCTGCATTACAAGCTCAAGCTGCGGTAAGTAGACAAATTTGTTGTTTGGATGCTGGTTTGTGGGTAAACGGCCGTTTTCACCGGAAGTTGGGGTGGAAACGGCCGTTGCGCCAATCAATTCATGATTCGTCATTTACAATAAATTATCTAGTGCAGAAACTGGTGAACGATAACCCAAGATGATCATTTCTGGAGAAGTTCATTTGCCACTCGTCGAGCGTCAGCTTCATCACAGACGAATAAAGCCCAACGGTGAACAGCTATGGCGAGGCATGCGCGCTCGCCTGCGCCTAACCGTGAAGGTAGCTGGTCAGCAAAAGCCCGCTCGGTTGATAGCAATGTCAATTGAGTCAGAGAAGTCCAACTATGGGTAGAAAGTCCTCGACTTTCAACACCGGCCTCAAATTCAGCCATAACGGCCATTGTGGTAGCGCAATCTGAACCCCACAAGTCCGACACTAACTCTGGTCGGCCAACCAGAGCAAAGTTTGTCAAAACTGTATTGTCCAACAGAACAAGTCCGAAGGTCAATTTTGTGCTTTCTTGCCTCTTACATGATCAAATTCCAAAACACGGGGATCAGATGCTCCGCACATTACACAAGGATGTGTATGGAGTTTTCATTTATCTTGCCCCTGTGTATTGGGGTATTTCTAGCTGCGGGCCCAGAGATCGAATCTGGAACCTCCTGATTCAGAGTCAGGCGCTCTGCCAGTTGAGCTAGCCCGCAAAATGTTTTGGGACGGATTTTGGCAATCTAATTGTGGACAATCAAATTGCCGCCAATCTACCTCTTCAAGACGGGCGAGATTATACCGCGACGACTGAAATGGGGCAAAAACTTAACCTGCTCTATCCGGCGCTGCTGGAACCCCCTGCGAAGGTATTTCCATTTTTTGCGCCTGCTCTTTTCCTGCTAATAAATTGAAAGATTGTGTTGAGCATAACCACTAGGAAATATAACGGGATGCCGAACAAGGCGACTATAAAGAAGACGCCTTCGTCGCCGTTCTCGCGCAAAAAGTACGGGTAAAACATGGCGTAGACAAAGTTGTGTAGCAATACGGCCAGGAAAAAAGCAGGAATTAGCAGCAAGGTGTACCGGTTAAGGCGTAAATACCGATTGCGCGGTTGTGTGCGTACAATGGTGTACACCAGCGCCAACACCAAATAAAGCGGGATAACCAACGTTCCAATTACAAAAACGATGCTTGGTAAAACAGCGCCTCCCCAGGTTGCAATGACGAGATCGCCATTGCTTTCACGGATAATGTCGGTCACGCTGCCGCCTACCGGCTCTTGTGCAGAACTAAATAAATCGTTAAGCAGGTCAAAAAATGCCCAGGTTAAAGCAGCAGTCAACGCCCAAATGATCAGTACGAGCAGTAGTTTGCGCCAACTGAGCAATAGGAGGGGATCCAAAATCTGCCGCCATCTCTTTTGCCGTTTACCGGAATATTGTTTTTCTTGCATTGCCCAAGTTCCATGCCTGGCGTGAGGGCTTATGCACTTTATTTTCGTCGGGCGAAAAGCTCCCACGCCCTATGCCTGCCGGGAGTGGCAGGCAGTATTCTATGAACACATTATACCACGACGGCGTCGGAATTTGGGCTTTTTGATCGAAGGGTAAACGTGTCAAAAAACTACGACCACACTGCGCCAATCGCTTCTTGTGTAATTGCTAATATCTGATCGACTTCATCGGGCGTGGTGATCAATGGCGGTGCGAAGAGCAGGCTTTCCCCTTTTGTGCGCGTTACCAGTCCGCGCGCCATACATTCGCGCAGGACATCGTTGGCCATATTGGCCGACGCCTTACTTTCTCGATCAGCGACAAACTCAATGGCGGCCATAAATCCAAGGCCACGCACGTTGCCAATACACTCGAACTCTTTAGCCAGCCTGTGTAGGCCATCTAATAGCTGTATCCCGCGTGCGGCGCTGTTGGCCACCATGTTGTCGCGCTCTAAAATATCCAGGTTTTTGTTGGCCACAGCGCAGCAGGTGGCGTGGCCGGAATAGGTATAGGCGTGCATCCAGCGCTCGTTGGGCGGTGCGCTCATGATGACATCAAGGATGGCGTCTGAAATCTGGATGCCGCCCAGGGGCAGATAGCCGCTGGTGACGCCTTTTGCAAAGGACATGATGTCAGGCTGCACCCCATAGCGGTTAAGAGCAAACCATTCTCCGGTACGGCCGAATCCGGTAATCACCTCGTCTGCAATCAACAACACCTCATATTTGTCACATATGGCGCGCACAAACGGGAAATAATCATCCGGCGGCACGATGACGCCGCCGGCGCCCTGCACCGGCTCGGCAATGACGGCGGCCACCGTATCCGGTCCTTCACGCAAAATGGCTTCTTCGATGGCGCGCGCGGCGGCCTGGCCGATGGTTTCACCCTCACGCACATCGCCCTCGAAGCGGTACGGATAAGGCGCGACAACATGCAGGAAATTAGGCACGCGGGGTTCAAACATAGGCCAATAAGGCGCGATGCCGGTGGCGCTCATGGCCGCCAGCGTCACGCCATGGTAGGCATCCTGGCGCGCAATAATTTTGACTTTGTCTGGCTTGCCCAGCCGTTTCCAATAATAACGCACCGTTTTGAAGGCGCTTTCATTGGCTTCTGCGCCGCCGGAGGCAAAATAGGTGGCGTTGAGGTCGGGATAAGCGAATCCGGCCAGCCGGTCGGCCAGTTCAATCACGGGCAGGTTGGACATGCCCACATAGTTGGAGGTATAGGCCATTTGCGCCATTTGCCGTTGGGCGGCGTCGGCCAGTTCCAGGTTGCCATGCCCGATGAGCACATTCCACAACCCTGACAGCCCGTCAATGAATTCACGGCCGTCTATGGTGCGAATCCAGATGCCGTGTCCCGATTCAACGATGAGCGGGTCCTGATGGGCGGATGGATGCTGCAGCGGGTGCAGGACGGTTTTATCGCGTTCAATCCAGTTGGTGTTTGTTGTCATAGTTTCTTCTCCTGTCAATAATCTTCCCGGAAGTTTGATAACAGCGGAATTACCGCTAAACAAGCTTCCGGGAAGATGTTTTCATCTTTCAATCAATATGGGAACCAATATTCCTTTAGCTTGCCCTCCACATCCCAATGGACGTGTTTGACCTCGTAAAATTCGTCAATGCCTTCCTGGCCCAGTTCGCGCCCGCCGCCGGTCATTTTCATGCCGCCGAAGGGGCCGGCGAAGTTGTCGGTGAGGGGATCGTTGATCCAGATTGTGCCTGCTTTGACTTCTTCGTAAAAGCGTTTGACCAGGCGCGCGTCGCGGCTCATCAAGCTGGCGCCGAGGCCAAAGCGCGTGTCGTTGGCAAGGCGGATCGCTTCGTCAAAATCTTTGTAGGCCATGATGGGCAGTACGGGGCCAAAGGTTTCGTCGCGCATGATGGTCATGTTGTGATTGGCGTTGATCAGCACGGCCGGTTCGAGAAAAAAGCCTTTTTCAAGGTGAGACGGCCGTTTCCCGCCCACCAAAATCTTCGCGCCGGCCATCACGGCGTCATCAATTTGGCGCTCAACTTTTTCACGGAAATGGTTGCGCAGCATGGGGCCGATGTCAACGTTGGGATTGAGGCCGTTGCCCAGGCGCAGGCTGCTGACAAATTCAGCCAGTTCTTCGCTGAATCGGCCGACCAGACTCTCATGTACATAAATGCGTTCGCTGCTGGTGCAGACCTGGCCTGTGTTCAGTAATCCGGCATAGGCAACGGCGGAAACGGCCGTTTCCATTTCAATCGCGCTGCCCACATCCGGCCCTAACACCAGCGGGTCTTTGCCGCCCAGCTCCAGATGCAGCTTTTTCATCATCGGCGCGGCGATGGAGGCGATGCGCTGGCCCGTTTCCACCGAGCCGGTAAAGGCGATCAATGGCACATCGGGATGGCGCACCAACGCTTCACCCGCTTCAGGGCCATAGCCGGTAACGACGTTGACCACGCCCGGCGGCAAATGGTCAAAGGCCAGTTCAACGATGCGCAGCGTGGACAAAGGGGTATATTCAGAGGGTTTGATGACCACTGTGTTGCCGGCGGCCAGCGCCGGGGCGACTTTCCAGGCCAACAGCAGCAGCGGATAATTCCAGGGCGTAATGCAGCCCACGACGCCATATGGCTCTTTGATCACAAAGTTAATCTGGTCAGGGTCGCCGGGCGGCAAAAAACGGCCGCGTTCGTGACGGCCCAGCTCAGCGTAATAATGGAAAGTGTCATAGGCCCAGAAAACCTCTTCCTCATTCTCGACCAGCGGCTTGCCTTCTTCTGCGGTGAGCAGATGCATCAAATCTTCAGTATGCGCCTGCATTTTGTTGGCGGCTTCGTGCAGCATCCCGGCGCGTTCCCAGGCGGGCACGCGTTTCCAACTGTCGAATGCGGTTTTGGCGGCGGCGACCGCTGTCGCCACATCTTCGGCCGTCCCGCGTGGAACTTCATCCAAAATTTCTTCAGTGGCGGGATTGATTATTGGGATGGTTTCTGTGGCCTGGCCGCTGGTGAAACGGCCGTTGATGATCATTTGATTCATAAATCTTCCCCTATGATACCTTATCCAAAAACCGGTAATACAGCGCCGCAAATGGCAAAAACCAGGGCTTGTCGCGATAGATAATCATGGTGCGTTCAGGAATTTCGGCGAAGGGGCTGCTTTTGATTTCACCGGTCAATAGTTTGCCGACTTCCGTGCCCAGATAGGTGGCGATGGACAGCCCATGTCCGCCATAACCAAAGGCGTAATGAATGCCGTTCATGCGTCCGATGTGGGGCATCAAATCAAAGGTGCCTCCCAATTGGCCCGACCAGGTGTGGGTAAGGGCCGCATCGCGCAGTTCCGGGAAGGTGCGCGCCATATCTTTGCGCAGCATTTGGGCGCTTTCCTGCAAATCGAGATTGGGACTGAGGTTGTTACGACCGCCCCACAGGAAACGGCCGTCCGGCGTCAGCCTGAAATAGTTGATAAACCATTTGGAATCGTAAAACATGCGTCCTTTAGGACTCAGTTTTTGCTGCAAATCGGTTGGCAGTGGTTCGGTGACGATGATATAGCTGCCGATGGGAAAAATTTTAGGCTTGAGTTTGGGGATGGTTCTGTCGGTGTAGCCGTTGGTGGCGATCAGGACTTCTTTGGCTTTCAGCGCGCCGCGATTGGTGAAGATTTCAAAGCCGTTGGGAAGGGCGTGAACGGCCGTTACATCCGTACCCTCACACAACTGCACCCCATACCTGGCGACAGCCCCTGCCAACCCAAACACATATTTCGCCGGATGGATACCGCCGCTGAAATTATCAGACAACCCGCCATAAAATGCGTCCGTGCCAATCTCTGTTTGAATTTCGGCGCGCGATACGAGCCGTTTATGGGTGTAACCCAACGTTTCTTCATAAAATTTCAGATGATCGCGCATGTGGTCGAAATGCGCCGCTTTATACGCCAGGGCAATATGCCCGTTACGCGCCCAGTCACAGGCAATATTCTCTTCAGCGACAATTTCAGTCGAGTAAATCAATCGCGTCCAACGACGCCTGCCAGAATTGATGCCCTTTTTCGGGACCATACCATTTGAAAATGGTCTGGATGCTTTGTTTGATGCCCGGCGTCGCCATGCCGCCATTGCGCGAGCTGGCGCCCCAGCCAATCGTGTGGCGTTCCAGCACCGCCACCGCTGCGCCGCTTTTGACCAGCACGCGTGCGGCGTTCAATCCTGTGTAACCACTGCCTACAATGGCTACATCGACCTGTGTCGGCAGCTCAGACGCGACGGGCAAATCATCTGGTCGCGGAACCTGTTCAGTCCATAATGGTATTAGCTTCATAAAATTTGTAGCTCATCGGCAATCCAGCCGAGCCCCAATTTATCCAGCGTATGCCGGCGAGGCGTACCAGTTTCAACGTCCCAGCCGGCCTGATCGTAGTACATGGTTAAACCTTGTTCTAATTCCTGTTCATCCAGGATCAAACCATCGCTGCGGCCGCCTTTAAGAGCCTTGCGGAACAGTTTCTTGGGCAAGGTATCGTTGTCGCGGGTTAAGCCTTCACGCGCGTTGAAGGCGCGCATCAGGTTCACGCGCCGCTGGCCAATAAGCTGAATCTCGTCCACGCTGACGTCCCAGCCCGTAGCGGCCGACATTAATTGCGCCATGTGCTGCGGCCCATAAAGCTGCCAGCCGGGGCCGTAAACAAATTGGCAGATGCTGATGGTATCCATGGCGCTGTAGTTATACTGCGTCTTGAGCGCAAATTCGACCTTTTCGGCGTTGAGTACTTTGGCCGGCTGCGGCCGGGTCAGCCCTATCGGCTCCAGAAAACGTTTGGAGCCGGGATTGTCGGGTTTGCCTGCGTATACTTTGGGCATGTACATGGGATCATGTTCGGAAGATTGGTGATCGGCGCCAAAGGGATTGACGGCGTAGATTACGGCCAGACTGCGCTTGACTTGCGGCATGTGGGCCGGCAGTTCCTGCCCTTTGATGGTTAGCAAATATTCATGTCCTTTGCCCAGACGGTCGGCTGCCCTGGCCGAACCATCTGCCAGCACATCCCCAAAGCCGTTGCGGTTCAGCATTTTTTCCAACATGTCGATCATCGCTTCGGCGTTGCCGTAGCGCAGTTCGATGCCGCCGGTGTCTTCAAGGGTGAGGATGCCCTGCTCAAAACATTCCATCGCCCAGGAGATGGTCGCGCCACAGGAGATGGTGTCGGCGCCGTATTCGTTGCAGAGCTGGTTGGCGTAGGTGACGGCATGCAGGTCGCTAATGCCGCAGTAGGAGCCAAAGGTGGCGATGGTTTCATATTCGGGGCCGCCATATTCGGGCAGCAGCTTTTTATCCTGCCATTCTGCTTCAACGACGCGTTTGCAGCGTACGATGCAGGCGTAGCAGGTGTCGCGTCCTTGCTTGTCTTGTTTGCCGTCGGCTGCGCCGCGCAGCAGTTCGTCGTACAGCCGCTCGCCGCTGATGGCTTCCGCTTCTGCGAGCGGCATTATGCCCGAGTCCCAGTTGAAGGCAGGCAGACCCCCGGCGCCGTAGTTGCCCATGACGGTATCGGCCGTGCCATATTTGCCGAAATCGGCCATGCCGGTGGCTTCCAGGTCTTTGGCGCCAAAGCGGGACAGGGCGACGATGCCTTTTTTGTCGGCCGGTTCAACTTTGCCGCGTGCCGCGCACAACAATCGCTTTGAGCTTTTTACTGCCCATGACGGCGCCCACGCCGGTGCGTCCCCAGGCGCGGTTGCTCATGTTCATGACGGCTGCAAAATTGGACAATTTTTCGCCGGCGATGCCCACCTGCGCAATTTCGATTTTTTTATCGCCAATTTCATCTTTGAGCATGGTATCGACTTCATACGTCTTTTGGCCCCAAAGATGAGAGGCGTCGCGCAGTTCGGCCGTCGCCGTCCTTGATCCAGAGATAGAGCGGTTTATCGGCCGCGCCTTGAATAACAATGGCGTCAAAACCGGCGTATTTTAATTCGGCCGGCCAAAAGCCGCCCGCCTGGCTGTCGGCCGCGCCGCCGCTGCTGGGGGATTTGCAGGTCGCGGTGCAGCGGCTTTGTCCACTGACGGGCAGTCCGGTGGGGGCGCTTGTGGCAAAGACGAGTGTGTTTTCCGGTCCCAGGGCATCCGCGCCGGGCGGCGTGTTTTTCCACAGGTAATAGAGTCCCATGAGGCTCCCGCCGGCGTATTTGCGGTAGAATGCTTCATCGGGTTGTTCAATTTCAATCGTCTGAGTGGTCAAGTTTACGTGTAAAATATTGCCGGTAAAACCTTTCATTTTATCACCTCTCTCTTTTGACTATGTTACTAGCTTTTTAGAATTATCGCTTAGATTTTCCTTGAAGGCATCATTTTCATTCCTGTAATACTGCTTCGCTTGCTCTGCGGTGGTTCTGATGAATTCTGTCTTGGCTGCGGTGTAAGCAACCCGGTCTTTGTCATGACGTTCAGAGAGCTTTGCTTTGAGTGCGCTGTATTCCTGGGCAATGTCTGGATGCTCAATGAGGTAATCGCGAAATAGGAGTCTGTCCCAATGCTCGAAATCGGCCTCGACCATGTGGATGTGATGGGTTCTGTTGCCGTTTGGGTCACGTTTGATGAACCAGGCATAGAAGGGTGGGGTGCTGTCGCCGCTCGACGGCCGCCAGAAGTAGTCATAGCCTTGCGCTTCGAGGATTGGTGCAATTCTCTCCTTGGTCTCCTCAAGGCTTGTGACCTCAACCAACATGTCCACGATGGGTTTGGCGGGTAGGCCGGGAACGGCCGTACTGCCAAAATGCTCAATCCGCCTGACCAAATCATGGGGTAGACAGGCCAGTAGATGATCGCGTTCCTCTGCAAACAACTCCGGCCAGCGTGGATCGTAAGGCACAACGGCCACGTGCTCTTTTACCACGCGGGCAATCTTTTCTTCAAGCGTTTCCATTCTCTTCGTGACCTCCAAACTGATTACATGGTTCTGTCACGAAGGGTACTGTGTTGACATTGCTGATAACTTCCTGACTGAGTCAGTTACCTGACGCTTATGCTCGATAAGCATAAGCGATCTGTCCATCCACCCGCAGAACATAACCTGCTGATTGCAAGCGATTGATTACACGTTCAAGTTTTGTTTCAAATCCATCAACTCGATGATGCTCAAAAACTATGTTTTGGATGCGACTGAATGTTTCGTCTGTTTCATTTGGAAAAATATCATACTCACCGCCTTCACAATCAACCTTAAGGAGGTCAACTGAATCAAGTTGGTGTACAGTTAGAAGTTCTGATAGGGTAAGACTTGGAACTACGCGACCCGCAGCTTCCGGATACCAATATGCAGAAACATGGACCTCATCGCTTTCCTGAATTTCGACGTTAAGTAAAACCTCAGAAGAATCACTTACCGCTTTGTTAACCGCAATGATTCGATCTTCAAAAGCGTTATTCGTAATGTTCATTTTTAAAATTTCAAAGTTTTCAACTGTAGGTTCGTAGACTATAACTTTGTTGGCGTTGAGATATTTGACCGCATAGATAGAAAAATCGCCAATATATCCGCCAATATCAACAATAGTTGGATTTGTGGGGAGGTCAAAATAACGAATATAAGGTTTATCTATGAAGTTCTCTTTGATAATTCGGGCGTCAAAGATGTTTTGTCGGATGGTGATGTTCAGCCCGTCACGAGTTTTCAAAACAACAACGCCGGCTCCCTTTTGCTCAAGAGCTTTCAAGTACAATTCGTGATTCAAAAAGAGTTTTCTGGCTTTAGTTGTATCGCGCCAAGATTTCACCTTTGTATAGGAAAGTTGGGCAAGTGGAATATTCTTCAGGGTGGTTTTGATTGTTTGTTTCATAATCCTCCTTTTGTTGAACTTCGAGGAGCAGTGCAATTCGCCCCCTGGTCCTTGCAAGACTTGTGACCTCAACCAGGGTGTCTACGATGGGTTTGGCTGGTGGGTTGGGAACGGCCGTACTGCCAAAGTTCTCGATCCGCCTTATCAGATCATGGGGCAGAATTTTATGACCTTTATTTTTGGATACTTTCTGCCAATTACCTGTGCCTCTGCTTCTCTTATCTGCTCCATGCCCCGTTCTGCAGCACGACTCGATACCCATCAATATCCTCGAACGTACTCCCGTTCATATCCCAATACGGATTGTATGCCGGGACGTTTTGAAACCCGGCCGCCAGCATCTGCTCACAGCATGCCGCCCATTCATCTTGATCAGGAATGTAGAAAACCAACAGATGATCTTTAGTTGGCGCTTTGCCGGCCGGATGCCCCCGATGGGCCGTGAACTCGATATGATACGGTTGATTGGGATGTCCGAGGATGACGCCATCGAAGCCTGCATGGTCTTCAAACTGGGCAAGCGTTGTGAAACCAAGCCCGTTTGCGTACATCTCAGCAATTGACGCCAAATTGTCGGTCGGCCGGGCTACGCGCACGGTGGAATCAGGCTTCATATCAAGTTTCCAACCACTTTTTGATGGTTGCATATACTTCCGGATCATTGAGAAGGTCTAGATGGTTCATATTACGGCCGATCCACTGATGGCTCTCCGGAAATAAAAGATTCAATTCAGCTTTCTTGTGACATCCCAACGCGCTGCTTAATGGTACAAGCCCGTCTCCAATAAGGCCGTCGTGCAGATTATTTGATTCTTTGGCGGTGGTTGCGGCGATTGCATAACAATCCACGCCTTTTGGCAGAGGGATATGGGCGCGCTGACCGCCTGAATAGCTAAATCTGTCGCGTCCTTTCCAATCAACGTCCGTCACATAACCATAACGCAGATCCGTAAAGCCGGAGCTGCGGATTTTTCCCAGGCGCGCAAAGGGGGCGCTGTACGGACTTGTTTCCAACATGATATTGATCCAGTTGCCGCCTTGCTCCAGGGGCGCCCCGTGATGCGGCGCGCCCAGAAACAGAAGCTTGCGAAGATGATGCGGCCAGGTATAACCAGATGCATTCCCGTAATGGCAGGCGCTGCGCGCCACAAGCCCGCCCATGCTGTAGGCGATGATGGCAAGTTCAAGCGGTTGAGGCGCTTGAACGTTGATTGTTTCAAGCAGATCGGAAAAATTGCGACCGTTTTCAGAAATGTGAAGGCCGGAATTATATTGGAGATAAAGCGGCATGAACCCCAGATCGCGGGCCAGAGCGGCGCCGTGGTCATGCCCTTGCCGGTTCCACTGCAAATCATTCATGCAGATGCCATGTACCATGATTGCGAGTTTGCCGTTGGATTGTTGAATCGCTGCCGAAAGCGCTTGTGGATTTACTGGTTTTCCGTGACGGCGCAACTGCATGGGAACGGCAAGCGGATTGTTTTTGGCGACAAGGTGGTCGCCAAGGACGCCATTCAATGCGGAAAGCGCGGCTTCACGAGCGGGGGATGACTCTTTTTCGCCCAGTATTGCGCTTAGCTGGCCGAGCGGCGCATCGATTCCGTACCCTACCAATCCGGTGACCGTGCGGATGTTGCGGTAAACCAGTCCCGGGATACCGTTTGTCCGATTTTGATCGGCTGCGCCGGGTTTCACTGCCGAACTGGTGATCGTGTGATGGAGCGATTCGACCATGTCGGTAACGCCAATAACGGCGTCAATCGTCAAACTCCCCACGCCGCGAAGATCGGCTGCCAGATTACTTGATTTTCGGGACATAATTTTTTCCATATGTTTTTTATCCGTAACTAAACAAGTTACTTTTATCCAACAATTATCTCCTTATTTTTGTTATCACTCAACCGTTAGGGGCGCCAATAGTAAGCGGTCGGCAACGGCCGTTTCCCCATCCAATACCGCTAACCGTTCGCCACTGGCCTGATTATACACGCCAATTTCAACCTGATACATCCCCGGCGGCGCTTCCGGCGGAATGGCCAGCGGCATATAACTGAGCAGCCTTTCGCCGCCATCTTCCCGCCAAAAGCTGGTGGGGTATTCGTTGGCGTCGAATCCGGCCACAACCTGACCATCGGCGTTGAGCAGGTGGGCGAAGAAGGTGTATTGACGGGCCGGTTTTTGCAAGAGCTGCCAATGTAGAAGCAGTTCGATCGTGTCTCCGGGGCGGACAACGGCCGAATCCCCATCATACCCAACAAATTCCAAAACGTCCCCAAAGTTCGCCGGCAAATCGATCGGATTATAATCTGACTGCAATCCGTTCTCCGGGAAAGTTGTGGCCCACGACCAGAAGGCAGTTGATTGGTTGCCCGGCAGCGGCGATTGCGCATTTGGCCAACG
This sequence comes from uncultured Chloroflexia bacterium, assembly GCA_963701435.1. Classification (GTDB taxonomy): domain Bacteria; phylum Chloroflexota; class Anaerolineae; order Promineifilales; family Promineifilaceae; genus JAACFF01. The sequence continues at coordinate 622,756 of CAVPAL010000023.1, forward strand.
ATAAACCTCAAAAACGGGCCGGCCAAAGCGGTCAAATCCAGTTTCGACACGCTCCAGCCCGTTTGCGCGCGCCAACAAGGCCGGCTGGGGTGCGTTTTCGCTGAGTAAAATGTAGGCAGCGGCCGTTTGTTGCGGCGGCAGCGGCAGACTCTGGCGCGCATCAAACCAATGAATGCCGTCATACAAATCCGGAGCCAGCAGCGCCAGCGTAGGGTGCTGCATATATTGGGTGGAAAGATAGAGCGGCTGGTTGATGTGGGCGCTTTGTAAATAATCGGCGACGTACACCATCGCCACGCGCCGGTCATCATCGTTGCGCGGCGTATTGTGCCAGCTTACAAAATAATCCCGGTAACTGGTTATGGCTAACCAGCCGAAGAACAGCATCAGCAAGAGTTTAGCGACGCGTCTGGCGCGCAGGTTTGCGCCGCTGCGTTTTTCAAGCCCGCGCAGAAAAGTATCAAGCGTTACAGCCGGGAAAAAGTAGACGGCCGGTAAGGCCCCGATGGCGCGCTGGTAATAGGGCAGCGACTCGGCCGACAAGATCATCGGCAGCAGCATTATCAACAGCCAGAGCGGCAAAGTTAGATAGGCGACGCGCTGCAGTCCATTGTGACGAACGGCGCGCCAGAGTGAAAGCGGTATGCCGAGGAAAAAGAGGAGGCCGCTGATGAGGTCAAAAACAGGCTGTCCGGAGACGTTAAAACGAAAGTTGATATCCCCCCATATGGTCCACATGCGCGCCGTTTCTTTGAGGCTTTGCCACAAACGGGCGGTTGGGTCGCCGCCTGACCATTGCGGCGAAAAAACAGAAATTTGAGCCGCACGCCCCAAAAAAGCGTCGGGATTTTGCCAGAAATAGAGGCCTAGAGGTAGAAAAACCAGGAAGGCCGTCACTGCCAGGAGCGCCAGTTGGGGCAGGCTGCGGCGCGTGTTTTGGAAATCGAACAGCAGCGCCAGAAATACAATGGCGACAATCAAGAAGGGGAAAAGGCGTACGGCCGTATAGGTATACTGCGTCAACCCCAGAAAAACGCCTGCCAGGAGAAAATAACCCCAGTTACCCGTCGTGAGGCTGCCTGTGGGACTTTGTCTTCGATTCAACTGCAAGCCGCGAAACAACAGATAAATCACCGGCAGTTGGATCAAGGGTTGAATGACGGCGCGGTAGCCATTGCGGCTGGCGATGAGGTGCCAGAGTGAGAGGGAGAGGAATACGGCCGTTAACAACCCGATCCGCCGGTTGAACAACAGTCTGCTGGTCGAAAATGTCAGCGCCACGGTGAGAAGGCCGATAAAGGCCGCGAGCAAGCGCCCAATAAAAATGCCCTCACCCATCAGCGCCATAAACAGCGCCTCCAGATAAACAAACAGCGCTTCTCGCCCTGTAAAGGCCGAAAAGAAAACCGGCAAATATTTACCGGCCAGCACATCCCGCGCCAGCAGCGCCTTCGTAGCCTCATCAGGATGCCAGCCAAAAGGCACAGTTGCCAGTTTATAAAGACGAAGAAAAACTGTTAACAGAAGTATTTTAAGGGGGGTATATATCTGACGGCTATAGTACATGCACAACAAAAAACGTGAGAAGTGTTCAATTAGACACGTTCTTGCCCCAAAAATGAAGTAGGCGCGTGTATCAAGAACATTATATTATGGCTTATTCTGTGCCAAACATGGGGATTTTAGCAAAGTTATCAGGCAAAAGTTTTGTTTGTGGTTCGTCGGTTGGCTCAAAATCGTTCAGCCAGAATTCTTGTTCGCCGATTTCGGGCCAGACGAGATCGATCACGCGTGTGTGGTTGGTGGCATCCGCCGGAGCGCCGCCAAAGCGCCACTGTTCTTCCTGCGGGGTGACATCACGCACGCGCATGACGCCGCCGCTGGGAAAGCCTTCCTGGCCCATCACGACGGCGGCATAATGCCAGTTTTCGGGATCATCGCCCAGAATGGCTTTGGGCACGCGCAGGGTGACTTTGCGCTGGCCGGGATCGGTCAGAATTTGGAATTCGTTGGCGCCGGCTATTTCGGTGACGCCGTCTTCCGCCGGAATGTAAACGCCGGATGTCCAGCCCTCGGCGGTGATGGCGTAATCCCAGCGGTACACATCCCCGAAGGCCAGATTGCGGCCGGGCAGCATGGCGGCGCCGCCTTCGCGGTTGCCGTCCCTGTCGATGTAGACGTCGAACGTTTGCAGAGAAAGACCGTTGCCGGAATTCCAGACGTTGTCCACAGGGCCACGCAGCCAGAATTTGAAGACGATATTCTCTTCGTCATAGCCAACCTGGAAGCGATTGATGTCAAAGTTGCCGCTGTTGAAGATGCTGTCGCTGGGATAGGTGTAGCCGCCTGGCCCATGGTCGTCCCCTTCGACATCGGCGATGTCAATTAATACGGTGGTGGTTCCCAGATCGGGTACGGTTACAACGGCCGTTCCCATTCCCGGCAGTTGGTCCACATCGACCAGGCTCTCGTCTTCCGTTTCCGTGTATAGGGCGCGGAACGAAATTTGGGAACCTTCGTCCACGGCGCCCAGCGCGGTCAGCGGCACGGCCGTTTCAATCACACCATCCCCAACGGCTGTTAATCCGGGCGGGTTGTCGCCGTTTTCTAAACTGACCTGGTTGTTGTTGCCGCCGGCGCTGGTCTGAACGGCCGTCCACCCATCCTCAGCGGCGGTATAGAGCGCGGTCCCGGCCAGATTACCAGCTTCGAAGGTGATTTCCAGCATCTGGTTGGCCGCAAAGCCCAGCAGCGAACCGCCCTGGCTGAAGTTGTTTGCCGTCTCGCCGCCCGGCGCGCCGAAATAAATTTGCACGCTGCTTTGCGCCGGCGGGACTTCAAAATCAATGCCGGACGCCAGGCGCAAATAGAGATAATCCTTGTCAAAACCGTAATCGGCCGTGTCAAAATAAGGGAACGCCGCCGCCATCACGCCGCCGGAAGCAGTATATTGCCCGGCCGCATCCCATTCACCCTCGTCCGTGATACCATCAATTGTAGGGCTGATGAGGTCCGTTGCGGGACGCGCGGTTGCTGCGGCCTGTTCGGAAATGATCGGTATGTCCAACAAGAGCGGCGGCTCTGCACCCAGCCCCACGTAGACCTGCTTGAGCGTGTCGCGGAACTGCTGGTCAAAGCTGTCGTCATTGCCAGATTCCTGATCGGCGCCATACCACCAAAACCAGTCGGAACCTTCGGCGGCGTACATCTGGTCAAGCGCCGCCTCAAGTTGTTCAGGCGTGACATCTTCCTGGCGCGCTCCGGTGAGATAGGGTTGCAAAAAGTCGCGCGTTTGCGCCAGATATTCCCAGGCGCGATTTTCCTCTTCTTCCCCAATCCAGGTGGCAAAATCGCTGTCGATCCAGGAACCGGCGTGCAAATCTTCGAGCAGCGGCTGTTCAGACGCAATTTCCAGATATTCAGATGGCGTGACGGTTTGAATTAGCGGATCGTCATTGAGCAGTTGGTACAGCGTATGTAAAAATTCCTTGCCGTCGTTGTCGTAATGTTCCCACGCGTTTTCGCCATCCAAAATAACAGAGACTAAGTGCGGGCCTGCGGCGCCGCTCTCGGCAAGCTGCTCGCGAATGGCGTGGATGCGATCCACCATATCTTGTGCAGCTTCGTCGCCGGGCATGCCGGAATAGGTGAATCCAACTTTATCGGAAATGACGACGTCGCGGAAAAGCATTGACACCGGGTCGCCGCGCGAGCCTTGTACCCTGTAGGGACGATAAAGCGCATCCGCATCGACCACAATATCATCGGCGTTACGCGTAAAACTGTCCAGTCCCAGACTTTGCGCCAGGACGCCTTCATCGGTCGCCATCCATGCGATGCCGTTTTGCGCGACCATAGTCACAATTTCCTGGGCGACGGAGCCTTCAGCCGGCCACATACCGCGCGGCGGCCGGTCAAATTTTTGTGTGTACAGTTCCACGCCGCGTTGCACCTGGGCGACGGCGTCCTGACCATAGGTAAAACGCTGGCCGGGAAGCTCGATGTCCGGCAGGGCTTCACGCGCCAGGTCGGTGTTGACCAGCAGCGGCAGGATGGGATGGGCGTAGGGCGTCATGGTGACTTCGATTTGCCCCGCATCTTGCAGCGCCTTGTGAACGGGAACGGTGTCTTTGATCAGTTGTAGGTGCTGTTGCAGCACAATTTGTTTGTCGTCTTCGTCGAAGCCAGACTCTTTGGCAACCAGTCCGGCCAGCGGTTCTGCAGCTAACCAGTCGGGATCGGTCCAGGCCAGATTGAAAAGCAGCTGCAGGTCACGATAATCTGCCGTTGAGAATTCGTTCAATGCGTCATCGCTGTTATCACGCTTGTCGAGCAGTTCCTGATAGCGCGGGAAGCGGGCGATGATTTTGCGGTTGGTATCGAAGAAACGATCGAGAATAAACTGTTTTTCATCGTCGCTGAGCTGATCGGCGGGGATTTCGGTGTGGGTCCAGTAGCTGTCTTTGGCGCCGGCGGCCAGGTCATCAAGCTGCCGGATCAGGCTGGGGGTCAGGTTGTAGGTCGCGCGCACATTGGGATAGGCTTCCAGGATGGCCGCCATATCGACGTAATCTTTGGCGGCGTGCATGCGTACCCAGGGACGAATATAGATGTTGGTTGCGGGGTCTTTGTAGTAGATGGGCTGGTGCTGGTGCCAGATGATGGCGAGATAGATGGGCGCTTGGTCTGCTTCTGCCGCCGCTGCGGCTGTGGGTTGATCGGTGGGTTGGGAAACGGCCGTTTCCGTTTCTGCCGCCTCATCTTTTTGAACTGTTTCCGCTGCGGCTGGTTGCGTGGGGGAAACGGCCGTTGGCTGTGACTCAGACTGCGTATCAGCATCATTGCAAGCTGCCAACAAAAAAGAGATAAATAAAGCAACAATAATCAGACCTATGCCCTTCATCTTCTTCATCCAAACCTCAAAAAGAAAGAGGGGCATACCGAAGTACGCCCCTGGTGATCAACAACAAAAATCGAAATCGGTTCGTGAATTTAGGTAAACCGTGGAAACTATTCGGAAATCCCAAAGGACTTGAACTTCGGTTTACCTAAGCCTTCGATTAACCTTTCACTGAACCGGCCGTTAACCCGCCAACGATGTAATCTTGCAAGAAAAGATATAGGATCACGACCGGAACGGCCGCTAAAACTGCTCCGGCGGTAAATACACCCCAATTGGTGGAGAATTGGTTGGATTGCAGTTGGAATAACCCCACCATGACTGTCAGATTAGATGGGCTTTTCAACAAAACATTGGCCAGGAGGAATTCGCCATAAGTGCCGATGAAGGTTAACAAACCAACCACAATCACGACTGGACGAACTAAGGGGAATATCAACCGCCAAAAAGTCTGCCAATGGGTAGCGCCATCGACCATAGCCGACTCGTCGATTTCCTTGGGCACTGTGTCAAAGAATCCTTTCATCAACCAGATGTTGATACCCATGGCGCCGCCAAGATAGATAAAGCCTAAACCGGTGAGGGTATTCAAGCCCAAAAAGGGAATAAAGGTACCCAACTGTTGAATCAGAGCGAAAACAGCGACCATGGCCAGGATTGCCGGAAAAACCTGGATGAGCAAAATGGTCTTTAGTAATGTGGAATGCCCGTAAAACCGAAAACGAGAAAAACCATAAGCGGTCGTTGTTGTGATCAATACGGAAAGGATGGTTACAGTGATTGCAACGCGCAATGAATTCCACATCCAGGTGGCATAAGGTAAGGAGGGGTTGTTGAACAACTCCCGATAATTATCCAGGCTGGCATTTGGCGGTATCAATTGTTGTGATGCCAGGCTGCCGGTGGGATCAAGCGAGGCCGAAATGGCCCAAACGGCCGGAAATAGGGCAAAAACAATCATTACCAAAGCGATCAACATACGGATGATCATGCTAATCCGGCGATTGCGTTTGGCGCTTGAAGTTGGTTTATCTATATTTATTGTACTCATGATTCTGCCTCTCCCCACATATTAGTGTAACGGAATTGGAATAAGGTGATGACAACGACAACAGCGAAGATGATGATCGTGATCGCCGAAGCGAAACCAAAATCAGCACCACGCGCGCCGCCAAACGCCAATTTGTAGACATAACTAATCAAAATATCCGTATGTCCCACTGGCGTTGCGGCGCCGGCGATTGGGGGGCCACCATTATTGTACAAGAAGATCACGTTGAAATTGTTGAAGTTAAAGACGTAAGATGCCACCAACAAAGGCCCAACGGCTACTAAAAGTAAAGGTAGGGTCAGTTGCCAGAATTTATGCCAGGCGTTGGCGCCATCAACATCGGCGGCGCTATAAATATCATCAGGGATACCTTGTAGTGCGCCGCTGCATACCAGCATGAAATAGGGATAGCCCAACCAGAGATTGACAATCAGGATGCCAACTTTGGCCCAAAAGGGGCTGTTAAACCAGTCTGGTGATGATCCGAATATCTGTACCAAGGTTTGGTAAATAACGCCAAAGGGTTCCCAAAACATACCGCGCCAAACGAGGATGGTGACCAGGCTGGGAATGGTATAGGGAATGATCAACAAGGAACGAATGACCCGGTTGGCTGGCAAATCATTAAAAAGCATTGCCGTAAAAAGCCCCAGGAAAAAGGTGGTCAGGACGGTGATGAGCGGGAAAATGAAATTCCATATGGTGACCAGCACCAAAGGTCCGCCAATCGCCGGGCTAGAGAAGAATTTGGTGAAATTTGAAAGCCCTATGAATACCCAAAACCCTGGTGGAACTCTAGAGCCATCTTCAGCTGTCCAGGTTCCGTTAACCGGCACATATACGGTCCCTGTAGACAAATCCGTCATCGTATCAGTTGTTTCATCGTAGACGTAACGCTGTTGAGTTTGGGCTGCCCGATCGAGACTATCGACCTTGACAAAATCTGGCTCTTCACCAAAATCGATAGCACCCAACTGGTCGATAATTGCTATCGTTTGTAGGCGCGGGATTGCTTTATAACCTTCAATTTCTAGCGGTACGCCGTTACTATCCAGTTCGCCATATTCAGCAGGATCAGTCACGGGAACGAGGGCCTCACCTGGTCTGGCCAAAAAAGTTTCACCAGCAGCGTTTGTCAACCATAATAAATAATCATTATCTGCGTTCTGGTAGGCAATCCAGGTAAATGCTTCGCCTATTTCCGGCAGATAGGTCTGACCCTCCAAAGAGTCAATAGATTGCTGCTTAGTCAGTAGATGGCCATCACCGTAATTGGTAAAGGCGATAAAAACTGTATAGAGGATGGGGTAGATGGTTAACAGGGTCATTAATGATAAGCCAATGACCATCCAGCGCAAGGGATACATACCCTCTCGCAGCAAGACTAAGTTAACAAAAATAGTGATAAGCACCAGGATGCTGCCCAAAGGCCAAAAGCCATCAAGAAACATATTGGTGATTAACCAAATCGCCATAATATCAAATACAGCCAGAAGAATTAGCCGCAGGAACATACCCGATATTGTCACCGTGGGTTTGTCTTTTTTGGGTTCTTCTGGGGTATCTACCATTAATGAGCTACTCATAGCCTTTCCCTCCAAATAGACAAAAGCCGAGGACGTTTTTTAACATCCTCGGCTTTTACACAATTTATAAAGTCATAGCTAAACCTAGTGTAACTGTTCAGACCTGACAGATTTCTACCAGATGGAAACCAGTCAGGTCTTGAGGGGTTGAACGGTTACATCTTGATTATTGGCCAATTGCTTCGCGGATCTGGTTAGCACCATTGGTCAATGCTTCTTCTGGAGTTTGTTCACCGTTCATAATAAGCTGAACTGAAGAACCCCAGGAATCCCAAACAGCGCCCATTTCGGGGATGTTAGGCATTGGCGAGGCGATGGGTGAGATGGCCGCAAAGCCGGCGAGGTCTACATCATCAACTGTATCCAGTGTGGGGATGAAAGCCGGAATGCGCGGATCCTGTGCAAACAGTTCGCCCATAAATTCTTCTGTAGCTACAAACTCAGTCAAGAAAGTTTGGGCAAGGAGCGCATTATCGCTAAGCGCATTGACCAGGAAACCACGCGCACCGAGGAAAGGCGCACCCGGAGCAGTGCCAGTTGGCAGTGGATCTACCGAATAAGGTACACCGCCTTCGCGATAGGCAGTCAAAGCCCATGGCCCGTTGATGACAAAAGGTATTTGCCCATCGATGAATTGTGCGTCGGCTGCTGAACCATCAGCGGCGGCAGGCACAAGGCCGTCTTCAACGAGCTTTTGAATGAATTCACCGGAAGCGATGAATCCGGGGCTGTCCAGTCCCACATCGGTGGGATCTAAAGCGCCACTTTCATCTGTGCCAAAGATATAACCGCCAAAAGCCGTGTGGATGCCATAAATATGGAAGTTGGTGTTGGGGAAAACAGTTCCATTGGCCACTGTGCCTTCGTCCATCAAGGCCTGGCTGACGGCGATAAAATCATCCCAGGTTTCAATTGGTTCCGGTACCAGGTCAGTATTGCGGAATAAAGCGACATTCTCGGTGGCGTAGGGCAAACCGTATAGTTGACCACCATAGGAAAAGGCGTTTAATGAGCTTTCCACAAATTGATCGGACTTGGCGCCAAGATCGACGGGGGCGATTAGGCCACCCTCGATGTAGTTACCAATCTGGTCATGGGCGGTGATGAATAAGTCTGGCCCTTCACCGGCGGGAATGGAAACGCGTACCTGATTACCAATTTCGCCAAAGGCGACCTGCTGGATTTCCAATTCGACGCCAATTTGCTCGGCTACTGAATCTTTCATACCTTCTAATACCGGTGCGGTGACTTCGTCGGCCATGATCACCAGCTTAGCCATAGCAGCTGCTGGTTCTTCGGTCGGTTCTTCCATGGGTTCTTCAGTCGGCTCTTCCATCGGTTCTTCGGTTGGTTCTTCCATGGGTTCTTCGGTTGGTTCTTCCATCGGTTCTTCGGTTGGCGCTGCTTCTTCGGCCGGAGCAGCTTCTTCTGCCGGCGCAGCCGGTTCGGGTGTGGGTTCCGCGCTGCCGCCACAAGCGACAAGCATAAGCGCTCCCAGCACCAATACGGTCAAAATTACATACCATTTTTTGTTTATCATGAATCTCCTCACTTTAAAAATGTAACCTAACTTTTCTGAAAATTTTGCGTTGTTTTAAGCGTTTATTTTTTGGTCTTTTGAAGCGCATCACCTCCTTTCGTGATTTAATCGTGATTTTAAGACGAAAATCTATTTCTGCCAATCTCAGAATGTGAAAAAGGTTTCAATGAGTGTATTTTACAAGCAAAATCGCGGCGAATCTTAAGCTACTACTGTGACCAATCTGTTGGTTCTCGATCCCAGCGATGTTTGGCCAGTTCAAGCATGAGCGCCGCATCCAACGGCTCTGCGTCGCTGTTGGCGATGTTTTGCGCGACGTGATGCAGCTTACGCATGCCGGGAATCACGGTGCTGACCGTTGGTTCGGCCAAAATGAAACGTAGCGCCATTTCGGCCATCGTCATGCCGGCAGGGACGAGCGGCTTTAGCGCTTCGGCGTGGTCGACACTGGCATTTAAATTCTGCGGCACAAAATAGGTGCTGCGCCAATCGTCCGCCGGCCAGGTGGATTCTTTGGTCAGCGAACCGGTGAGGGTACCCTCATCAAATGGCACGCGGGCAATAAAGGCCACATCATATTCGCGACAGGCCGGAATCAGTTCATCCTGCGGGTTCTGATCAAAAATGTTGTAGATGACCTGTACGGCGTCAATCAGACCACTTTTGACGGCCGCGACCCCATTCCACGGCTCCCAGCGGTTTATGCTGACGCCGATGGCGTGGATGACGCCCTGTTCTTTTAGCGCAGCCAGCTTGTGATACCAGCGGTCGTCGGCAAGCCAGCTATCTTCCCAGGTATGAAACTGGATCAAATCAAAGGATGCAAGCCCGGCATTTTCCAGGCTCAGTTCAACATATTGTTGGATGTGATCGGGCGGGAAACAATCTTCGAGGGTGTATTCTCGTTTGCTGGGCCATTTGAAGTTTTTGGGTGGTATTTTGGTCGCCGTATACAGCTTTTTAGCTGGATTTGCGCGCACGAGCTGACCCAGCAGCCCTTCGCTGTGGCCTTCACCGTAGCCCCAGGCCGTATCGAAAAAATTGCAGCCCAGGTCGACTGCCCGCTGCAGGGAGCGCATGGATTGTTCATCGTCCGAGCCGGACCAGCCGCCCATGCCCCACATGCCGTATCCAATTTCACTGATTTGCCAATCAGTACGTCCAAAACGTCTGTATTTCATGTTTTCTCCTATTCGCGCAGGCGCGCGCCAAGTTGATTGCCGACTTGTTTGAGGATGCGATTGCGCATTTTGGCGACTTCCTTGTCGGAAAGGGTTTTGTCAGGCGATTGAAAAGTGAGGTGATAAGCCAGACTTTTCTTGCCGGGTGGAATTTGGGCGCCTTCATAGATATCGAATAATGTCACTTTTTTGAGCAAGAAGCCGCCGGCTCTGAAAACGGCCGTTTCTACATCCACCGCCGCAATATCTTTGTCAACCACCAAGGCCAGGTCTTCGTGTACGGCCGGATAGGTTGAGATCGGTTCAAACGGGGCGGCCTGGCCAACGAGCGGCAGAACAGCCTCCAGGTCAATATCCGCTCCCAAAACAGCCTGTTCCTTGCTACGGCGCAGCTCATATTTTTCCACAACCAGCGGGTGGATTTCACCCATGTGGCCGATCTGTTTACTGCCAAGTAGCAGCCGCGCCGTTCGTCCGGGCCGGTAGGTGGGGTGACTGGCGGTTTCGTAGGTTACATCCAGATGCAGCGCGCCAAACAAACCTTCCAGCAGCCCTTTTAAATCGAAAAAATCGAGGTAAACGGCCGTGTTTTGACCCCAGGAATGCAGATAGCGTTGACCTGTCATAACAATGGCAAGCCGCGCTGCCTCATGCGGCAGAATGGCCTCCTCTTCCATTAAGTAGACACTGCCAATTTCGAACAGGGCAATACGCTCCTGAAAGCGGCTGTTGCCGGCCGCCACTTCCAACATGGAAGACAAAACTGAGTGACGCATGACGGCTCTGTCAACCGAAATTGGATTGGTAAGCGTCACATAAGGCCGGTCGTCCGGCCCAACTTTAGCGCTGGGCGGGATTAGATTGGCCTCTTTATCTGCCGAAGTCAGGCGGTAGGTGATGACCTCCTGCAGGCCTAACTGCACCAACGTGTCGCGAATCAGCTCCTCCGTTTCGAGAGTCGGATTACCGCGTTGGGGCGGCAGCACGTCGGCCAAAATGGTTGATGGGATATTGTCGTAGCCATACAGACGGCAAACCTCTTCCACCAGGTCATGGGGTCCTTCGATGTCCATGCGGTAATCAGGGACGGTCACGTGCAAATGATCGCCATATGGTTTTACCTTGAAAGCCAGCCGCGAGAGCAGCTCTGTTATTTGGGCGGCGGATAAATCGAGACCGCTTAACCGCCGCACGTAAACCGGGTCCAGTTCAATGGTGACGGTTTCGGGCAGATTGGGATAATAATCGATGATGCCTTTGTATACTGTGCCGCCGGCCAGACGGCGCATCAGTTCTGCGGCCCGTTTAGCGCCCAGTAAAGCCTGGCTGGGATGCACGCCGCGGCTGAAACGAAAGGCGGCGTCGGTGTGGATGCCCATACGCGTGCTGCTGCGGCGGATGTTGATGAAGTTCCAGGCCGCCGCCTCTAGCAGAACATTGTGCGTTTCCGGTTTGATTTCGCTCTCCAGCCCGCCCATGATGCCGCCGATGCTCAAATAGCCGGCCGGATCGGTGACGAGGATAGTGTAGGGTTCGGGATCATGTTCGATGCCGTCCAGCGTGGTCGTTTTTTCTCCTTCCTGCGGCAGACGCGTGATAATGTGGATCGGCCCGTCGGGATCATAGTCGTCCGCACGCCTGCGTAAGAAATCAAAATCGAAAGTGTGGTTGGGCTGTCCCATTTCGAGCATGACATAGTTGCTGATGTCGACAACGACGTTAATCGGCCGCTGCCCGGCCAGGCGCAGGCGGCGCTGCATCCAATAGGGACTCGGTTTTTGTTCCACGCCAATGATGACCATGCCCACAAAACGGGGATTCAGGTCGGGGTTTTCGGTCGTGATGCGGACACGGCCGTCTACCGGTGGTCCTTCCATCACAACGTCATAATCGGGGGGACGCAGCGGCTGGTCGGTCAGGGCGGCGTATTCGCGCGCGACGCCCACGATAGAGGCGCAGCGCGCAATGTTGGGAATGATGTCGATCTCGTACACGGCGTCGCCCAGCACATCTTGCAAGGGAGTTCCTACCTGATATGCAGGCGACCATTGGTCTTTGCGCATCAGGATAATGCCCTCGTGTTCTTCGCTGATGCCCAACTCTTTTTCAGAGCACAGCATGGCGTCGTTGTAGATACCGCGCAACGGCCGTCCCTTCAGCGTTGCCTTTTTCTGGCCTTCTTTGTGCCCGTCATAGAGAACTGCCCCCTCTAATGCCAGTGGGGAATAAATATCGCGGGCGCTTAAATCGCCCTGACCGACAAATTCAAACAAATTGGGCGCGCCGGTGACAACTGTTTTGGGCGCGTCTGCGCCGTATTCAACGGTCGCCAGCACCAGTTTGTCGGCGTTGGGATGTTGTTCAACCGAGAGCAGCTTGCTGAGCACAATTTTTTCGCGATCCCATTCCAGGTCGGCGCCGGGAATGCCCATCAGCATCGTGTGTTTCACTTCCAGACCGGCGTCGGTCAGAATTTTGTCTACTTCTGTGATGGATAGATCGACAGTGACATAGTCTTTAAGCCATGAGAGTGGTACAAGCATGAATTTTCTCCGTAGGACGTTTGTGGTTTTAGAATTGTTGCAGGAACCGTAAATCATTCGCCCAGAAATGGCGAATGTCGTCGATGCCATATTTCAGCATGGTGATGCGTTCTGGTCCCAGACCGAAGGCGAAGCCAAAGTACACTTCAGGATCATAGCCGCCGTTGCGCAAAACGGTGGGATGCACCATGCCGCAGCCCAAAATTTCCAGCCAGCCGGTGTGTTTGCAGACCTGGCAGCCTTCGCCGTCGCACAGAAAACAACTGACGTCCATTTCGGCGCTGGGTTCGGTGAAGGGGAAGTAGCTGGCGCGGAAGCGAGTTTGCCGTTCTGCGCCAAATAAACGGCGTGCAAATTCGGTCAGCGTGCCTTTCAGATCGGCAAAGGTGATGTTGTGACCGACCGCAAGCCCTTCAACCTGGGTGAATTGGATTTCACTGCGCGTTGTGATTTGCTCGTTGCGGTAACACATGCCGGGCAAGATCACGCGCACCGGTTCAGGATGGTATTCTTGCATGGCGCGAATTTGACCTGCGCTGGTGTGGGTGCGCAAGATTACGTCTTTTTGGCTGGTGTAGAAGGTGTCTTGCATGTCGCGCGCCGGATGGTGGGGCGGGAAGTTGAGCAGTTCGAAGTTGTAGGCGTCGGTTTCGACATCCGGGCTGCGGTAGATTTGGAAGCCCATGTCGCCGAAGATGCGGTAGATTTCGCGCAAGGTTTGGGTGATGACGTGCAGGCCGCCGCGCGCCCGTGGTCGTCCCGGCAGCGTGACGTCAATGGCCGTTGCGGCAATTTTTGTTTCCAGTTCCAGCGCTTTTAATTCGGCCTGCCGGCTTTCGTAGGCGGCTTGAAGCTGTTCTTTGACCTGGTTGAGCTGCTTGCCGAAAATCGGCCGTTCCGCGGCTGAAAGTGAGCCAACCTGGCGCGTGAGCAGATAAACCTGCCCTTTTTTGCCCAGATTTTCACGGTACCAGCTTTCGAGAACGGCCGTATTTTGCGCCGCCTCCAGGCTTTTTAAAGCATCCTTGTAAATAGCATCCAGTTGTTCAAGCATAAAAACCTTCCCTGCGATTGATGATTTGCCGGGTGCGAATCGTAAATCAAAAATTGAAAATCGCCAATAAAAAAGACGCGGTTGTGAGGCCGCGTCTTGGTGAATTCGTCGTTTCTGCTTTGGCTTTACTCAGGCAGAAGCAACCTCCTCCGACCTTGCGGCGTTGGTGGTTGTAAAGCGAAAGCTAAAAAACATCACATGTTTGTGCATGATGGGGGCATGGTAGCATCTTGACCTGCTGCTGTCAAGCATTTTTTGTATCGTAGAACATGTAAAGTATCATACGCCTGGATATCATGCAGCATCTCAACCTGTGTTAGCAATATATCGACAGACTGGCATCCATCAAATTCCAAATTATGCTACAATTTCTCAATCGGTGGTCAGATGAGATTATCACCAACCCATATGACGGAGGTCTGGAGTAAGCGGTAGAATTACCGCATGAAAGAAAAAAATCACCCCAGACCCCCTTTGGAAAGTTTAACATGTGTCAACCCGGATTGCGATCTGTACGGTCAAAAAGGCGGCACAAACTTGCTCATTAGAAAAATATATGGCCGTGACCAAATTCGTTATTTGCGCTGTCGTTGTTGCCAAGAAGAATTCAGCGAACGCAAAAACACGGCCTTGTGGAACAGCAAAATTCCAGAGGAAAAAGCGGTTTCGGTAGCTGAACATCTGGCCGATGGCTGTAGGCTCAAGAGCACAGCCCGCCTGGTCAAAGTAGACCCAAGTACCGTCCGGCGTTTGAATCAGAAAGTTGGGAGACATGGCCAACAATATCATGACCAAGAAGTACAAGATGTATCCGTTACCGAACTGCAAGCTGATGAATGATCTTCCCCTGAAAAAGTAGACACAGAGAAAAGACAAAGTAAACTACTTTTTTCGGAGGAAAAAATGACAACACAAAAAAGAACCTATTTACCAGAATTCAAACGAGAAGCGCTTCAATTGTGGCAAAGCAGTGGGAAAAGTGCATCGGCAATTGAAAATGAGTCGGCATCACGCCCGGCTTACTATCCAGATGGAAACGAAAACAAGTTAAAAGTGGGCAGAATGCCTTTCCTGGAAAAGGACGCTTGCTGCCTGAACAAGAAAGAATGCGTCAACTAGAAAAAGAGAATGCAATTCTGCGACAGGAAAGAGACATTCTAAAAAAAGCAGTCGCCACCCGTGAACTGGTCGCCTTCCTGGCCGATGCCGACAGCAGCATTCGTTGGCTGGCCGGTTCGTCGCTGGTGCAGCGCGCCAACAGCGATACCGTTGCCGCCATTGCCGCCTTCATCACTGGCGCCGAACCAGAACGGGTAACGGCCGCTAAACCAGAAATACAGCGGGTGTTGGGGTTGATAACGGAAACGGCCGAGAATGAGAAGGCACAGGCGGCGGCACAACAGGCGCTTGACAGTTTGTGACCACCTTTGCGCGACAGACACGAAACAAGCCAAGGAGAATTAAGCATGACAAAAAAAGTATATCAATTCAAAGTGACATTACGTGGTATTCGCCCCCCCATCTGGCGGCGAATTCAAGTTTACGACGACCTGACCTTCTACGAATTTCATCATGTGCTGCAACAAACAATGGGGTGGTATGATGCACATCTACATTTGTTTGATATTGGTGGAATGCACATCACCGATGCCGAAACATTGGCGTCAGGATGGGGTGATGGAAAAGATGAGCAAACGACGCTTCTGAACCAGATCGTGCGACAGGAAAAACAAAAAATTCGCTATGTATATGATTTTGGCGACAGTTGGGAACATGATCTGTTGCTGGAGAAAATTTTACCAATTGAGGCCGGTATGCGTTATCCACGCTGCTTGAAAGGCAAGCGAGGCCTGTCCGCCAGAAGATTGCGGCGGGATTTGGGGATATGAAGATTTGGTGGCAGCATTGGCCGATGAGAATCATCCAGAGCATGAGATGTATTTAGAATGGATGGACGGTGAATTTGACGCTGAGGAATTTGATTTAGAAGCGATAAATGCGGCACTGGCGCAGTAAATTGGAGCTTAAAATGAAGACATCAGATCTATTATTGGCAAGAATCGAAGCCTATAGCGCAGCGCAAGGTGGTGGCGTCATCATTCGCCGTGCCGGGAAAGGGTATTCACTTTTTGTAGAAGAAGATGGCGCACCAATTGCCCGCTTGCGACTCACCGGCAATGGTGATGAAGTAGAGGTGTTGTGGTGGAGTCACCGCGATAAATGGGAATCTGTCGGCGATTTTTGGGGGGGAGATTATGCCTCTGGATGAAGCCTTAGCTTTTGTCGCTGAAGACCCCTATGGATGTTTCTGGATAAGTATGACAAGGGAAGGGGAAATTGTACGCTAAAAAGCATGGAGAAAGGGTATACGGCTGAGGATGAGGGGACAACGGCCGTATTTCGACACGTTGACATGATTTTCTAAGTGGGTACAGGCGGAACGGCCGTTGAAGGCGTTTGAGGTAACGTTTTTGAAGCTATGAATGAATTCATGAATGAATTCATAGCCTGTTATTAGAAACGTGTTTAAACACGTTTTGTATGTTAGACGCTGAATTCATTCGGTGGCGAAAATAGGAGGAGACTAATGGCTTTTTATCGTCTTTATTACCATCTGGTGTGGGCAACTAAGAATCGTGAACATCTGATTCGGCCAGAAATGGAAGAACGACTATTTGCTTATTTGGTGCGGAAGTCGTCAGAGTTAGGCGTCTACGTTTACGCGATAAATGGTTGGTACGATCATGTCCATCTTATAATTGCGATCCCACCAAAGCATGCTGTGGCTTATGTGGTTAAATGTTTGAAAGGTGCCAGTTCATATGATCTCAACCATGCTGCTGGACTTGATTACCAGTTTGCATGGCAGCGAGGGTATGGCGTGTTAAGTTTGGGTGAACGCCAACGATCGCAGGCAGAGTTATATGTGCGCAACCAAAAACAGCATCATGCCCAAGAGACGACTAATTCCTGGTTGGAACGGTATACGGAATTGGACGAAGGGCCACAGCAGAAAGGCGTTGTGGTTGACGGCGTACCGGCTGTCATGCGTGAACAATCGCCGGTGTATAAATTAGACGAAATTCCTTTTTAGCTATGAATGAATTCATAGCCTGTTATTGGAAACGTGTTTAAACACGTTTTTTATGTTAGACGCCGAATTCATTCGGTGGTTTTTGATCATTGTAATTGGCCTGATGATGGTTTTGTCCTCAACGACTCAACGCCGTCTGCGTGCCGGGCAGGAGGTAGATAAACGTGCACGTGAACAATTTGTAAACGGCCGTTAAAGAGCAGATGGCCAGGCAATTCTAGAGTTGTCAAGTTTCTACCACGAGTAGAGTGTATACAAATTAATCATAAAACTTGACAACTCTTCTCTGGCTAAATAAAAAACACCAGTGTCCAGTTCACAAATTGCCGAAATGCGCCGCATAGGCTTCGGTGATGAAGTCGTGGCTGGATTGGGCAAACGGCCGTTCCACACCAGTCAAGTCACTCAACACCTCTGCGCATAACTGGTGCAAATCATTGACATAATCCAAATTTATTTCCGTCTCCCACTCCAGCGGACATACCTCTGGTTTATCTGTGCGCGGCTCGTCAAGCGTCAGCACACAGCTCAAATCAGGCGCCGCCTTATCACGCTCAGTCAGATGACCTTCTAGCTCAAAACAGTTCTGCACGGTCTTGATCACCGACGTATGGTCAAAGGGCGTGTATCCGGCGGGACGACAAATCGTGCCACGCTCGATATAGGGGGAAATCAACACGGTCGGCACACGCACGCCAAAACGGGTAAAGGTAAAGCCATCCTGCCCAGGCGTTTTGTTGCCATCTGGTGATTTTGCCTGCGCTGGCGGTGGCACATGGTCAAAGCCGCCACCATGTTCATCATAGGTAATTACCAGCAGCGTCTCTTCCCATTTGGGCGAATTAATAACGGCGTTGTACACGTCTGCCATCATCTTTTCACCGGGGCGCACATCGGCTGGGGGATGCTGGTCATTTTGCCCCGGGCCAGAGAACTGCGGTTCTAAAAAGCAGTAGCTGGGCAGATTGCCGCTGAGCGCATCTTCATAAAAATGGTCGATTGTCAAAAAGTTGGGCGTTAATTCAGGATCATGCAGTTGTGTCATAATCAGACGGGTCAACGAGAAATATGTGCCATCTGCCGTCAATGAATCTGCTTCGACATCGCTAGAAAATTTCTTAGATGTACTGGCATACACTTTCCAACTGAGATGGTCAGCACCATTTTGAATCGCCGCTTGCATCTGATTGAAGATCGTTTTGGCGTCACAATGCGGCTGCGGCTTGTTGTTTACCTGTCCACACGACGATGCTGCATGGAAAAAGTCGCGGTTGGGCAACGTTTGGCTGGGCACTGACCCATACCAATGATCACAAACGGCAAACTCTCTCGCCAGGGTGCTGATAACTGGCAGTTGCTCCGGTGTGTAACAGGTCATGATTTCGCGTGGATCGTTGATTTTGCCGCCAAAAAAACGGTAGGTGCCGTTGATGATTGTGTTGGCATAATTGTCAACAAAGCCCATGTTGGTTGGCTCCGGCGGATAATCATCAGGCACCTGGTAATTTTGAAACAGTTGATAATTGGTGTCACGATACCCTTCCCCAGGGATCGGGATGCGGCAGGGTGTAGTCTGGATCGGGATGTGGATTGGCTTTGATGAATTTGGTGCCCTTGATGGGAGCGCCATTTTTTTTGACATACACTTTTTCGATGACGGGGACGCCGTTGGCATCGAAGCTGTGCAGGGGATT
This sequence comes from uncultured Chloroflexia bacterium, assembly GCA_963701435.1. Taxonomy (GTDB): domain Bacteria; phylum Chloroflexota; class Anaerolineae; order Promineifilales; family Promineifilaceae; genus JAACFF01. The sequence goes on from CAVPAL010000023.1 coordinate 641,399, forward strand.
CCACATGCTTGGGTGCAGTCCTTCGTATCGTTGGTTGCGTAACGGCCGTTCATCAGCATACAGCCAGCCTAAAATGTTATCAAAGGCATGATTCTCCATCATCAATACCACAATATGCTTGATTTTCTGCAAACCGGCAGGATTAGGAGGCAGATATTGGCTCATAATTGGTTCTTTTCCTTTTGGATTTAGTGTGAAGGCTTTAGCTGGAATCCTCCCCCTAAAGCCTTCAATTCTATTTAATTTGGCATCTCAAACGTCGGGCCAGCATGTTTGCCGTTGCTGCCAGGAATCGGATTCTTGATTAATTCCATTGCCAGGCGTTTCAAATCAAACATATTGCCCGTTGCAGGGATCAGGAGATCGGGACGGCCGTTAAACGCTTGATGCAGTTCAGTTAAAAACATAAAATACGCCCGATTAAACTCTTCGGCACGTTTACGCAGCTCCGACCCGACCGGATAATCGGCAAGCTTCGGATCGGTTTTCATGTTGTAGACTTCATCCCACACCACATCAAGCGGATCGCCGGTGGGGCCAGTATGAATCGAATCACCGGGATATTGGTAAAAACGCCCCTGCATAATTTCGAAAAAGCGGAAATAATGCGCAACTTCAGGCTTCTGGTCAAATAACGCATAATCCTCATCCCAAATCGAATCATGCAACCCTTCACCTTCCTCCACAATGATCTCCATTGCCATCTTCGCTGTCGTTAGATCAGATACTTCAATCAGTTCACCACCGCCATAATAATAATGGGGTGCCACCTGCCGGAAGTCGCCGTTATGGCCGGTAAAGATCGCTTTTTCACCGTCGCGATTTACCAAAAACTCCAGACCTTCCTGAATTCCTTTATAAAATTGACCAATTGAATGGTAGTTATGTGGTTCTGGAGGCGAATCTGGCGCAGAAGGTTGCTCGATCTCCATAAATGTGGTGATCGCGGCCGGCGAAAATTTACGCAAATGCACCTTAAATTCATTACTGCTGTGTGGCAAATAAGTGGGATATTGGGCTACAAATTCAGGTTTATCAATCGCTGGGCAACCACCGACAGCATTCATCACGTTGCAGGCCAGTGACATATGCAGCATCTCTTCAACCACCACACTGCGAATCACATCAAATGCCGCCAAATTCGTGCCTTCTTTGATCGTAAACAGCGCACTGAGATAGGTGGGAATCGTGGCATGTTCCAACTCAATCGCAATTTGCAGATGGTCGATGAGCGATTCCACTGATTCAATTTTTGTTTTAATAACTGTTTCAAAAGCCATGACAAATACCTCCCTTAGGCATTAGATCTTCTGCAAAATATTTTCAGCCGCCCAAAAGTGTCAGCGCAGTCATCGTCAGTGTCGGATTTGATGTCGAAATCGTAGGCATATTGCCACAACCGAGCAGGAAAAGATTCTCATGATCCCAACATTGCTGCCGTTTATTGACAACCGAATTATGTTTTGTGGTGCCCATAATATGCGTGCCAACCAGATGACCGGCGCCATCATACGCCAACCCTTCGCCTTCAAATTCCAGATAGGTCGGATCGTTCGGATCAAAATAGGTAAAATCCTCAACGCCAAGCAATGCAAACACCTGCTTAGTAAACTCCCTGCCGACCTTCATGCCTCTGCGGGTATAGTCGTCAATGTCATAATGAATGATGGGTCGATAATTACCAATCTGATCTTTATAGGCGGGATCAATTGTGACCCGATTATTGGGATCTGCGAGCTGTTCAATCTCCGCCGCGATGCGGAATTGGCGGGTCATGTGCCGGTTTACAAATTGACGTAATTCTCTGCCATAAAGTGACCTGCCCCCGGTTAAATCAATCAAGGAGGGTGCCTCTTCTGGAGTCAGGAAAGAGCGCTTGTTATTGATGATTTCACCGACTGAGGTGTACGGGTCGCCTTTTGGCCAACTCCAGCCCCAATTACCAATCTCAAACCGGAAAGCGCCGCGATGTGCGCGGAAGGCACCCTTGCGTTGGTATGGAATGCTGGATGTGGAGCCAGGACCCCGATAGCTGCCAATTTTTTCTGGCATGAGTCCCCAACCTAAGACGCAGTTGTGATCCATTAAATTTTTGCCAACCAGCTTGCTTGTGCTTTCAATGCCTGAAGCCAGCAGCAGCTTGGCATTTTCAATGGCATGTGCGGCTAATACATAAATCGTTCCCTGGGCTTGGTGGGTGGTGTAATTGGGTGAGTGGGGACTTTCGTATGTTTTGAATTCGATGCCGGTGATACGGCCGTTTTCCTCATCAAACAACACCTTCGAGGCTACCGCCTGTGTCATCAAATCCACCCGTAACGGGTCAAGTTGGTCCAAGGTTTTGTATGCATTATATTTAGCCTGGATAGGGCAAATGGGTGTGCAGTTAGAATTACCATCACAGCGTTTACCAACGACTGAATTGCCAACCGCCCCAACCGGCTCAAAGGCTTCACCATTGTTGATTTCTTTGTAATTTGGATTGGGCATGCTGTTGCGGCCCTGTGGGGTGCTGACCACATTAACCGCATACTCGCCATCTTCTAATTGCACTGTTTGGCCATTTATCCCTGCTGCCATCTTCTTATCTAGATAAGATTCGGGGATTTTGTACATGGGGTACACATAGCCATCTTCAAAAAATTGGTCTTCATATTGTTGATCCTCAACATTAGCAGACACGCCAATTTCCCGTTCTGCCTGGCGGTAATAAGGCATCATCTCTTCATAAGTCACTGGCCAATCCAGGCCAACGCCGTGAGTTGATTTCAGTTTGAAATCTTCAGGCAGCATCCGCAAACAGGTTCCTAACCAATGCAGCGTTGTACCCCCAGCCGCGCGTGTATACGTGCTTTTGAACGGCATGGGTCCTTTTTGCACCATATATCCCACAGCTTCTTGCTCGCGGATTTTGCTTCCAATATCAGTCGCCAATGGTTGTGGGGCATTGGGGTTTGTCGGATATGGTGAATTGGGGATTTTAATCAGGCTCTTAAAGAAGGTGTCCATGTAGCTGTTGTAACCAGCCCAGGTGCTGGCCGTATTTGTACCGGCCTCCAATATGAGTACTCGTTTTCCCTGTTCACCTAACTGTTTTGCCAAGATGGCGCCGGCAATGCCTGCACCCACGATTACTACGTCATAATGTTTATATACGCTCATAATGATCTCCGTCCTTTATTCATCCCGCGTTTCTGGCCAGAAGCCGGGTATTTCACCCCAGGTGCCAAATCCCATTGGTTTTGTACCCATCGGATGCGCATCCAGCGCTAACCAAACAAGCCCTTCTCGATAGGCGGCTGCCGAAACCACTTTTGTGACATCGAGTGAAGAAGTCACATATTGTTTGCGCCAATCGGCTGGCATTTGCTCCCAGTTGCTGAGATACCACATTTTTGTCAAATTCTTAGCAACGGGGCCTAATTTCGGATCATCAAAAATTACTTCTCTAAACACATCATCAAAGTCAGGGTCGTGCTTCTCAAAAGCGCTAAAAATTTCTAAAAAACGCAAGATAAGCTCTTCCATGATGTCATGGCCAACAATATCCATTGCGGTGGCAAAATACGTCTCCCCAACGCCTGTTCCGTGTAATTCAAAGCGGGTAAAGCCAGTCAACACAACAGATAGTTCATAAAAACCATCCAATAAATAACTTTCACTTTTTTCGATTTCTTCTATATTCATTGCTTTTTCCTCTTCAGGTTACAAATAAAAAGGAGGTCGCTGCGAATGTGTTTGGCAACGGCCGTTTCAATCCAATGCAGCGTTTGTTAACAAACGACGCCTCACAAATTTCCGCGCCTCCTTTTTAGGATGCACATTTCTACTTGAACAACAAGCGCTGCTCAAACGCTTGCGACCCCTCCTCGTAAAATAACGTTCTCCACTCATCGTTGGCCGTCAGATACCTGGTTCGCTCTGCTTCTTCATCGCTCATTTGGTTGATATCGTTGCGGATACGAAAATGGTTGAACAACCGCATGAACTCAGTTAGAAAAATATCCGCTACCCGTGTATTACCCTGAATAACCAGCATATTCTCGTCGTTGTTAACCGTTGAATTATTACTGAAATTCGCTGACCCCGAAATAACGGTGGGATTATCAGTCAAGGGATCAATTAGGAGATATTTTGTGTGTAAGTAGTCCACAAAAGTATTCAGGCCAGTCAGAGTCTCTTTCAAATGATCCTTTTCATCCATGCCTGTGTTTCGGTCGCGGAGAACATCGCCGTAAGCAATCCGATTTTGGGGCAGTTTTATGAAATCGTAATAATCAACAGGTATCGGCTTTCCCTGCTCTTCCGCTGCTTTCTTTTTTTTCTCTGATGTACTTGGGCTGTCTTTTCCCTCAAGCAGGATGTAGGATAAGTATGGATTGTCTTGTAGGTTACTCTTGGGTTCGACTAACTTTTCACCTATTTCTTGGCTCACGCCAAAAGCGGCCGTAAAGTGAATTGAGCTTTTAGCCTCGCCTGCCCGATCAGCGTACCACTGCAACATTGCGGTGGTGGGTCTTGGGCTAAATATTGGCGTCGTGGAATCGTTAGGTGGTGGCCCGTTCAAATCGGGTTGTTGATTGGCAACCCAGGTTTGGAGAGAGTTGTGATCTGGGTCTGCAGCTAACTGCTGCCAGTATTCAAGATATTGGGCAGCAACATGCTCATCACGAATGATATGCCCCACATTAGATTGTCCAAAAATCCCACCGGCTGTGAGATTGGTAGAGCCAGTCCAGACTTGGATCGGTACGTCGTTTTTCAAAAGGATGATGAACTTATTGTGGGAAATCGTTGTATGTGTGCGCTCAATAAATACTTCACTTACCAGTCTGCCATCTTCATCCCGCAACAAATTCTCATCACCCACCTTCAACCAGCGCTGTGCGTGCTTTAATTCTTTGAGTCCAACCTGTTCAATCGCTGCTTGAGCCGCTTGACCGACCTCATCCAGAACTTCATGCCCCGCTTCTTTTTCGGTCTTGGTTTTGTGTTTGGAATGATGGATGATTCTTACATCCGCGCCGCTTTCAAGCGCCGCAGCAAAGGCGTCTAAAACGGGTAGGTACGTCAGCTCGTACACAGCGGCTCGAATGGCATAGTCGGGGCCATTTGCCTGCCCAATAAACCGCAGCATAGCTTCCTCCAGGCCACGGGAAAGCCATTTCCATGCTGCTCTGTCCGGTATGTCGTCCGGTTTAATCAACTCTTGCCAGCTTTTATTTCCAAACTTCTCAATTAGATAAAATTTGCGATGGTCACCGAACTTACGACTATAGCCCTGACTCCCAGCGACACCGCGATTAAAGAAAACAGCGTTTTTCTCAACTTCCTGGCTGGCCCATTCAAGCGTTTCTGTGGTAATTTCCACTTCAACGGGTTGACCCCTTACCAACTTGTCGGGGCTGCCGTACGTTGGCCAGACGATGTACGTGTAAGTCATGCCGGGATCTGCTTCATAGTCACCCCACAAAAATTCCTGGATGGGCGCAGTCGAGGAATCAGTTGCCGCCGTTCCTTCGAACCTCCGCCCCCCCCTTAAGTATTTTTTTTCTCCGAACTTGTGGTCGTAGCGCTGGATGGTAAAGCCCAACAGCCCTTCGGCTGCGGTTTCAGTTACATTGAGTCCGAGTAGCACTACTTCGGTTCCGGCAATGGCGTGAACTGAAATATCCCCATTCGTTCTACGCTCTTTACTCATAGTGTGTCTCCTTTATCTACAGTGTTCCCTCAGGCGAGGTCGAGCACCGTGGCAATCTGATTGGCGCCGCTGGTGAGGATTTGGGCGAGGATATCAGCGAAACCCTCCTGGCCGGAGTTTGGTTTAAACGTGGATGTCCAGGTGAACTGGCAAGCGTGGTCGCCGGTCACCTCCATGACCGATCGGTAATCTTTTACCGGGAGACCCAGCACTGAGATGTATGTCAGCCGACGAGCTTGCTCGTCGAGTTCGATGAGTTGCTCCACGCCGTAGGCCAACGAATCGCCGGCAAACGTAATGTCGCGCACCGTCATGAGCGAGTTGTTGGTGGCATCTGGGTAGGTTAGGTAAACCCGCACCAGAGACGGAAAGATCTTTTTGAGGCCCCCAAAGTCAGAGACGATTTCCCATACCCGTTGGGCGGTAGGCGGCGCGCCTGCAGGATATTCCCGTATTACGCGAACTGTTGTGAAACGGCCGTTATTAGTTATCTGGCATGTGGCTTTCGACATCTGGATTCTTTTGCGCCGTTATTGCGCCAAATCGCCGACCTGACACTCAGGTCTTCGGCACGAATGTGCGATCCAACGGGCTTAAATCGGTCAACTGCTTGGAAGGATTGAAAGGCGATCCAACGCTCTGCTGAGCGCAAAACATGTTTTCTGGATCGATTTTGCGCTTGATGTCTTCAAGCCGTTCGCAATTATCCCCATAATACATCCTGGCCCAGTCGTGTAACAGCGGGTCAATGTAGTTTACGTATGCTCCGGTCGCTCCAGAAGCCTCCGCCAGCTCTTCGAAGAAATTGTACGCCCACTCAACATTTGGACGCGCATCCTCGGGCTGCTCCTGCTGCCAGATCGACTTGATTTCCGGAACGAAGCGCGCGTTTCGATGCACATACGCCGTATCTTGTGGGCCCCTCGCTTCAATCTCGCCGCCTAACAATGTCCACACAACGAAGCTTTCTGAAGACGGCGCGTTGTTCATGTATTTGATAAAAACTTTGGCGCTTTCGGCGCCCATGCCCCCAGGCGGTACGATTAGCGAACGAATATATGCGCTGCGGCTCTCTACCTTAGTAAAGTTACCGTTGAACAACTCCCAATCCGGCAGCGTCATGTTGTGAAGGCCAGCCACAAGCGGATTTAACTTGAGCGCATCCTGCAAAAGATCAATACCGTCGGCCCACTCCCCGTTATATACGGGAGTCAATGAAATCGTTTTGACCTTCTTCGACGGATCCACTTCGCTCGGCAACTGTCCACAGTGACCATAAACAGCCATTTCATTCGGCAGGTCTTCTACCCACTCGTTGTAAAAGCCCAGCAGTTCTTCGGCCTGTTCAAGCGGATATCTGATTTGGCCAACCAACATTTTTTTACTACGCGGCGGGTGAACGCGCATTTCCATTTCAACTACGATGCCAAAGTTACCTCCGCCGCCCCCGCAGCAAGCCCAGAAAAGGTCTTGATCTTCTTGTGACGTGCTGTCTTGACCTACGTCACGCAACTGCCCATCCGGCGTCACAATGAGCATTCTTTCCACACTGTCGATACTCATGCCATATGAGCGGGACACAAAGCTATAGCCGCCGCCAAGCACGAAGCCCGGTGGGGCGACGGTTGGACATCCACCGCCGATTGGAATCAGCCCGGTTCCGGTTCCCGCCATGAAGACGTAAACATCACGCCAGATCGCTCCCATCTGAACATTGACGGTTTGCTTCTGTTTGTTGAAAGAGATCGCGTTCAGATGCTTCATCTCCAGCACCACGCCGCCCGCATTCATGCAGTACCCGGCGGCACTATGTCCGCCGCCCTTGACTGTAAACGGAACGTTTTGTTCTTTCGCAAAATTCAGTGCCAGAGCCACATCTTTGACATCCGTTGGACGAATGATCACACCCGGCTGGAGCTGTATCCGTCCATTGTCAATCTTGGTGGCTGCTTCATACGTGCTGTTTCCTGCTTGCAATATGTAGCCGTTCAAATGCCGTTCTAACTCATTGATTGCTTTTTGTGAAATCATTTTCGCCATCCTTTTGTTTAGAAGTAGGGGTTAAATTCGTGCGTACACGCGATCATTCTTTTCGTAGCGCAGATAAGAGTCAAATACGTAAGTGTTTTTGATCATGCCTTCTGTTGCCGGAAAGAATTCATCATGGCTCGGGCTGCTCAAATAGCGATCATAGAATTCTTTGCTTGTCCATTCGATACCTACCGCCACATCGTAATTTTCCACGTTCACTGCCCGGTCTAAGGGGTTGGCACATTCGCCGATCATAAAGACGCACTCGCCGTCATGTCCAGAGAGCAGCTCCAGACAGATATTGGTGAACTTTTTGCGCGATTCCTCCGACTTGTCGATGAGGGCAAAATAGACTGTGTGCATTAAGCGCGTCGGCAGGTTTCCATCGGCGGCCACCTCCTGAAGGCTGGATGAGTTTACATCCCCTACAAAAAGATGGTTCAGATACGAATCGAGCACACGCCGCGTCGTATCGGGAGCCCAACGGTTCACTTCTGCAACGAACTGGTCGTGTCTTGGGTCGTGGCCGTTGTACCGTTCAAACATGTCTTTGTTCTGGAACACCTGATGCATCGCCACATTGAAGTCACGGTCGTTCACGGATCGCTGCATGTCCTCTGCAAGTTCGCCAACCCAGAACGACATCATCCCCTGCGCCGTAGATAGATATTCTCGGCAGGCTGCCATGTAACTCTCCCGCGCGTCCGATGAACTGCCTTGTTGCAATTTGAAGTAGGTGCTGTGCATTATCATCGGTAAACTGTTTGTTTCCATTAATAACTCCTTTTTTGAACTGAGATCCCAAGCGCGTTGAATTTACCCCTTGATGAGGGTCGCCACTGAGATATGAGGCCACTTGATGTCGATGAGATTACCGTCAGGCCCCGGAACGGGAAAGTCGAGGATTACTGTTTGCGTATACTGCAACTGCAGGAAAAAGCTGCCATCGGTATTCTCGACCCACTCAATCCAGAAGATCGCGGACATGCTATTGGCATTGGCGTTGGCAACAATAAAGGGAATATTCACAATGCCGCCGACAGCGCCCGGCTCCGGTGTCACCGGAGAACCGTTAATGCCACCCACTGGAGACGCATGCACTATCAACACGACCGTCTTAACAATATTCTGTCCCTCGATCGCTGCCTGCAGCATGATATTTGGGTTGGCAATGGCTTCGGCTGGAATACCAGGCGGCGGAACGGCGTTTTTGTATGGGGCAAGGTACACATCGCTCGTATCGTTGATACGCGCGCCGTCAGGACCCAGCGTGAACGGCGTTGAGTCCGCGACTCCAATCTGAGGACCGCCTTCTACCACTAGAAAGTTGCCTTGCGCCAACACGGAATCACCATGCGGAATCGTCGACAGCCTCGCGACTGAGGGCCCAGCCATTGGGGCAGTAGTCGCTGGGAGGTTAAGCCACAGTCCAGGTTCAATGTGCAGCCCTTCAACCGTGACCGCGTCATGCACCGATTGAAGATAATGCAGGCCAAGGAAGGAGATATCATCCTGCAAGTTTCCCCGATTCGGAATCGGCGCGCTGATTGCCGTGAACGTCAAGTTCTCTTGCGTAGCATTCAGCATAAGACGAAACTTTTGATTGTGCTGCTTGTCCGGCAGCGAAGTCAAGTTGAAGCCTTTGCCCAACCAGGAACCGGGAAGTTCTGCCAGCGGTCCGAGCCGATCCTGGACGATATGGGAGGGCGCGCTGGCACGAACTCCAGAAGGGTTTGTAATTTGAACATTCATGAATGGGTTCTTCTATATGTAACAGTTTTTTTCATGCGAGAATTTCAAAAGGTGGTCTAGCATTCAAGCCTGGGCGGCCTGAGAGTGGCTGCTTCACCAGATGCAGGGCAAAATTGTTTAAGTTAAACATGTGTTACGTGGCTGGAATAAACAGTTTCGGACTACCGTTAAAGGCATTGTTAAAGGCATTGTGTAGTTCCGTTAGAAATTTTAAGTAGGCGGCGCTAAACACTTCTACTCTAACTCGCAGTTCAGACCCTTTGGATCAAGAGTCTCAACCCACCTGCATCTATCGAGAAGAGGAAAGGTTTGACACTTGGAGTATGATAATGCAATATGAGATTTGTTGTCAATATTAGGAATTAATTCACAAGTTGGAACTCCCCCGATTTAGTGGACAACTTGATTAAAGCGCAAGCGGTGGCGTTGGAATAGGCAGAAATTTAAAATCATCACGTGGATAACCCCTTTAAAAACGAAAACGCGTCGCCGTCCAGGGGAAATCGCTTTCAAACCAGGCCAGCGCTTTTTGCGGCCGCAGCCGGTTCAGCGAGCTGTTTTGCGGGTCTTCAATCACCTGAACATTATATTTTTCCAGGTATAAGTCGCCAAGATTGGCAAGCAAAGCGGCGTCAACGGCCGTTTCCACCACCCCTTCCACTATCACTACCTCATCCCCGCTTTCCAGATGCACAACCGCCTCCGGGTTAGCCGCCAAATTGCGCGTCTTGCGGGCGCCGGGCGAGGCGCCAAAGTAAAACGCGCCCTCATACCAGAGACCCCATACTGGCGTCACGTGTGGACGGCCGTTCGGCCGTGTCGTACACAGCCAATAATTGCGCGCAGCGAGCAGGCGTTCTTCAACCCATTCCCAGGTCAACAAATCCGCCGGACTGTTAACCGGCTTCAAACCATAATCCGCCGGCATGAATGGGCGGTCAACGCGACTATTTTGTGGTAAGGACATCACAACTCCTTTTTACTGCATCATATCTATGGCAGGCGTAAATTGTAAGATGAACCTCTAAACTACACAACCAAACTAACGCTGACCAACCCTAAAATGATGATAAGTGCAAAAATGGCTGCAAAATACATCGTTTACACCCTTGAATTATTGATAGTGGTTGGGAACAAGATCGGGGAGCGTAAATGACGGACAAGATTACAAAAGACTTGAAGTCTTTTGTAATCTTCTTACCCGCGATCTGGTGAAAATTTATTGTTGGCCTAACGGCTAAACTGCATTACGGTCGCGCCAGATGCATCTCGAATGGTCACTTCCAACGGCATTTTCCCCGGCAAAGCGTGGGTGGCGCAGGCAAAACAGGGGTCATAGGCGCGAAATGCCATTTCAATGCGGTTAAGCAGCCCGTCGCTGATAACCACGCCTTTATGGATCAGCGTCTGCGCCGCCTTTTTAACCGACATGGCAATGGGCGCATAGTTGTTAGTCGTGCCCACAATCAAATTAACCCTGGTCAAAATGCCGCGTTCGTCGGTCCAATAATGATGGGTCAGCGTGCCGCGCGGCGCTTCTACACAGCCGACGCCTTCATCCGGCGTATTGGTGACAACCACGCGCATATTAGGATCGATAATTTCGGGATCGTTGATCAGCTCAACCATGCGTTCGGCGGCGTAAAGCAGTTCGACCAGGCGCGCCCAATGGGCTGCAAGACGGTAATGGATGGGTCGATAACGGCCGTTCACCCGCCCGCTCCCCAACATCTCAAACATCTGCTCATACGCCTCCTGCGCCAGAGGCGTCGCCATGCCGTCGGCCGCATTCAAGCGGGACAACGGCGTTGCGCAATACACGCCGCTGTCTGCGCCGCCGACCAGCCCTTTCCAGCCAATTTGTTTCAAATATGGAAACTTCAAGTAGGTCCACGGCTCAACGTGTTCGGCTACATGCTCACAATAATCGCGCGGATGGTACTTGGTAAACTCCTCGCCGTCAGGTCCCACAACCCGAATCAAACCATCGTAAAAATTGACCCGGTTGTTGGCGTCCACCGTGCCCATGTAATAAGTCGGCTCGCTGAAACCGTCCGACAAAATCAATTCAACATATTCCGGGTTGTTCAACACAATATCATTAAACAACTTGAGGCTGAACTGGGCAAATTCCACATTCTGGTCGGCGACATCAGCAATCAAATCGCGTTCCTCGGGGCTGATTGCCTTGCTCCAGCCGCCCGGCATACCCGCCACCGGATGTACGCCGCGCCCGCCAACCATTTTAATCACGTGGTGGTTACGCTGGCGGCAGTCAATGACCTGGCGGCCGATTTCCAGCCCCACTTTATGCACAACGCCCAGGATATTGCGCTCGGCGGCGGGCGCGTCCGGCCCAACGACAAAGTCAGGGCCGCCCAGGGCATAGAAATGGGTCGTATGGTCAGTGACGTAGAAGGTCATGTAAAACATTTCGCGCAGTTTGTGAACGGCCGTTGTCGGTTCAACATGAAAAAGTGCATCCAGCGCCTTGGTCGCAGCAATGTGGTGCGCCTCAGGACAGACGCCGCAGATACGGCTTGTAATGCGCGGCATCTCTTCGGCGGGGCGACCCACGCAAAATTGTTCAAACCCGCGCAGTTCCGGCACGATGAAATACGCATTTTCCACATCGCCTGCCTCGTCAAGGAAAATTTCAATTTTGCCGTGTCCCTCTAAACGCGTAATCGGGTCAATGGTTATTTTACGATTGTTGCTCATGCGTCACCTCTCTTCCATCTGTATGCTATGCATGTCTATGCCCGCGTTCTCGCCGTTCCTGGCGCGCCGCAGCAGGGAATGAGCCATACTAAAGCGATAAAATGTGCCGGCCGGATCAGCCAACGAATCCATCACCGTTTCCAATTCTTTTTCCAACGCCGCCTCGTCCATGTGCGGATCGCCCACGCCCACCACCGAAGCCACGGCCGAAAGCATACGCGATCCCTGGTCAGCTACCCCGTCCAGCGGACCGTAACAGCCGCGGCAGCCCATGCCCACCTGTGGACAGAGCGCGCCGCACCCGCTGCGCGTGGCCGGGCCGAGGCACAGCAATCCCTGTTCCAGAAGACACACGTCCAGCTCCGGCTTCTTTTCATAGGGCCGATAAAAGTGGGTGATGACTTTTTCCTCTTTCGGGAAGGGACACTCTTCACACACGGCGACCGTGCCCGCGCCCAAAATCGAGCCGCGCGGCGGCAGCGGCGCGCCGGTCGTCAGAGCGGCGACCACAACCTGCAAAACTGCCCAAATTTGATGCGGCTCCGGCGGGCAGCCCGGAATGGTGTAATCTACCTCCACAACCTGATCCAGCGACTTCACTGTTGCGTAGAATTCAGGGATATGGAGATTGCCTTCGGGAACGGCCGTTATCGGCTGCGGCAGCACGCCCTCAGGATTAATCGTTGAGGGGTTGTCGAGATAAGCAGCGCGCAAAGTCGCTTCCCGGCTGGTCAAATTCGACAGCGCCGGGATACAGCCTTCGTAGGCGCAGGAGCCAAAAGCCACCAAAACCTTCGATTTGCGCCGCAGCAAATGCGCCATTTCCTCATTTTCGGACGTGCGGATAGCGCCGTTGAAGAGGCACAGATCGATACTTCCATCAGGGTAGCCGCGCACGTCATCATACTTAAAATCAGTCGCGCAAGGCCAGAAAACAATCTGAAAGACCTCATCCACAACCAGGATTTTGTCGCCAATATTGAGCACCGAAATTTCGCAGCCGCCGCAGGAGGCCGCCCAATACATTGCAAAAGTTGGCTTGCCGTTTTTGTTCATACGACCATCTCCTCAACGAGTTCGGCTTGCGAAAATTGGATTGCAGAATGAACGCTCTGTCCCGTTCCGTTGCCGGCCACGGCCGGCCAGTTGAGCGGGCCAAGGGGACGCAGTTCTGCAACCATTTGGTCCAATTTCGCGCGCCAGACGCACACCTTCGGCCGCGCTGGCCCACACCAGCTTGAGGCGTGCGGGCTCAATGCCAAACTGTTCCAGCGTCTTACGCAAAAGCACAAAGCGGCGCAGCGTCTTCAAATTCTGCTCCAGGTAATGACATTCGCCGGGGTGGCAGCCGGTAATCAGCACGCCGTCGGCGCCGCCGGCAAAAGCGCGCAGCACAAAGTCGGGATCCAACCGCCCGGAACACATCAGCCGTATCAGGCGAATATTGGGCGGATATTTAACCCGCGCCGTCCCCGCCAGATCAGCCGCCCGGTAGCTGCACCAGTTACAGGTAAAGCCTATAATTACAGGCTCAAACGCATCATGATCAGCCATATCCATACTCCTTACTGCACACTACCCACAACTTCCTGCTCATTAACAGCAGCCAAATTCAACAACAGTAGCCCTTCTAACTGAGCAACGATCTGATCGCGGCTGAACTGCGTGCCCGTAATTGCGCCAGACGGACAGGCCGCCACGCAGGTACCGCAGCCCTGGCACAGCGCCAGGTTAATTTCGGTGACCTGCTTTTCCGTATCGAAGGTAATTGCGCTATAGGGACATTGGTTGTTGCAAATGCGGCAGCCTGAACAAAGCTGCTCGATTACGCTGGCGCGCACCGGCTCAAGCGCCAGCTCTTTTTGCTGGATACGGCCCAGCACACGCGCCGCAGCCGCAGCGCCCTGCGCCACGCTTGACGGAATATCTTTTGGTCCCTGCACGCAGCCGGCAATGTAAATGCCTTCGGTCATCGTGGCCACCGGGTCCAGCTTGGGATGTTTTTCAATGAACCAGCCGTTGGCGCTGCACGCAATGCCAAAACGGTGCGCCACTTCTTCCGCGTCGTGGCGCGGTTCGAGTCCGGCCGAAAGAATAACCATATCCACCGGGATACGCCGCTGGCGGCCAATAAGTGTGTCTTCAGCCTGGATAATCAGCTTGCCTTCTTCCCAGGGCCAGACAGGGGCATTGGTTACCTCCGCCGCGCGCCCGCGAACGAAGTGGACGCCTTCGGCCAGCACTTTTTGGTAAAACTCGTCGTAATCTTTGTAGGCGGTGCGCATGTCGATATAAAAGTTGTAAACTTCGGCCCCGGTGCGCTCCTTGACCAGGTGTGCAAACTTGAGACTTTGCATGCAGCAGATGACTGAGCAGTGGGAATTGAAGTTGTGGTCGCGGCTGCCCACGCAGTGGATGATGCCCACCGTTTCCGGCTTTGATTCACCGTCGCGCAGCACCACTTCACCATTAGTGGGGCCGGCGGCGTTGCACAGGCGCTCAAATTCCAGGCTTGTAAATACGTTTGGATAACGGCCGTATCCATAAGCCGACACCCGCCGCGCATCAAACAAATCAAAACCGGTCGCCAGAATGATATTGCCCACCTCTATTTCAAGCAGTTCATCCTGCTGGTCGAAATCAATCGCCTCGGTAGCGCAAAAACGCTCGCACGCTTTGCATTTTCCATTTATAAAATAGGTGCAGTTTTCGCGGTCAATAACGGGATATTTCGGCACGGCCTGTGGAAACGGCCGGTAAATGGCTTTACGATAGGCCAATCCAGCCTCAAAAACCGTGTCGATGACTTTCTTGGGGCACTTTTCTTCACAAATGCCGCAGCCGGTACACAATTCCTCGTTTACATAGCGCGCCTTTTTACGCACCGTCACCGTGAAATTGCCCACATAACCGTCCACCTTTTCGACCTCGCTCCACGTCAGGAGCGTGATATGTGGATGCGCGCCTACATCAACCATCTTGGGCGTTAAAATACAGGCGGCGCAGTCCAGCGTGGGAAACGTTTTATCAAACTGGGCCATGTGGCCGCCGATAGATGGTTCCCGTTCCACCAGGTAAACCGGGAAACCGCTGTCGGCGATTTCCAACGCCGCCTGGATACCGGCAATGCCGCCTCCCACGACCAGCGTGGCCGGATGGATTTTGACCGATAAAGGCTCCAGGGGTTCATGGTGGATGACGCGCTCAACGCCTCCCGAGATGACGGCCTTCGCTTTTTCTGTCGCCGCAGCTTTATCGGTGTGCACCCAGGAGACCTGCTCACGGATAGAAACCAGTTCGCAGAGATAAGGATTTAATCCCGCCTGGCTGCAGGCATTGCGAAAGGTGCGTTCATGCAGGTGCGGTGAGCAGGCGGCGACCACGACGCGCGTCAGATTGTTTTCCTGAATATCCTCGGCAATAAGCTCCTGCCCCAGGCTGGCGCACATAAACTTATAATGACGCGCCACTACAACGCCGCGCGCGCGCAGCGCTTCACCCGCCCAACGCGCCACTTCTTCCACATCAACTATACCGGCAATGTTGGAACCGCAGTGGCAAACATAGACGCCTATTCGTTCTTTATTCATGGCACAAACCTCCATCAAAATGCCGCCTCTAATGGTTCAGGCATGGGCAGCGCGTGTTTAGACGGCCGTTTCTGGCGCGGCTGTGGCGGCGATTCTGGCAAAACTTTGGCCAACGCCGGTCTGGCGTCCACCAGTTCGCTGCCAATGCCCATTTCCGCAGCAGACATCCCAAAAGCAAGACCCATCATTTGCGTGAAGTACAACACAGGGATGTGGAAATCTGTTCCGTAATGTTTGTTGACGGCGTCCTGATAAGCATCCACATTAAGCTGGCACATCGGGCAGAGCGTCACCAGCATATCCGCTTCGTTGTCGGCGGCGCATTTGAGCAGCTTGTACAACAAACTTAGCGCAATACGCTCGCTGATTTGCGGCATGTGGCCGCCGCAGCACTGCGCTTTGACGGGATAGTCGACTACTTCCGCTCCCAAAACTTGCAGCAGTCTGTCCATGGATGTGGGATATTCAGTATCGTCGAAACGGCCGTGGAACCCTGGACGCACAATCAGGCAGCCATAATAAGGTGCGATCTTCAAACCATACAGCGGTTTGGACACTGCGGCTGCAATCGCCTCATAACCGGCGTCATTGACAATGATATCCAGCAAATGACGCACGTTGACGCTGCCTGCCTGGTAGCTCAAACCACCCGCTGCCAGGGCAGTGTTAACTTTATCTGACAGACCATTCGATTGACTCAAATACGCGTCCGCCTTGCTTAAATTAAGGAAACAGGCGCTGCACGGCGCCACCAGCCGGCAGCCGCCGGGAGATTGGTCGGCAGCCAGAGCCAGATTGCGGGCAACCAGCGCGTAAGCCGGAACCAACTCCAGCGCAATATATTCAGTTGCTCCGCAGCAGTTCCAATCATCAATCTCGTTGAAGGTCAACCCTAACCGCTCAGCAACAGCCAGCGTTGAGTTATGATAGGCGCTGGCATTACGTTCCAGAGAACAACCAGGATAATAACTATAGGTTGTATTCATAATGCCTCCCTTTCCAGTTCTTTGGCTTTGGCCAGAATTGCTTGCAGTTGGTCAATATTTTTGATCCGAACCGGCTTCAAATTCATGCGCCCCTTACGAACCATCTCCAGGCCCAACGAAGTCGCCATCTTAACCGCATTTAGCGGGTGATAGCGCAGGTGATAACGCGTGGCCAGCCCTAATTCAAAGCTGCGGCCGTAATTTTCCACAAAATCAATAAACATCTGTGAAAATCCGGGCGCATCGGCGGCGCTGGATTCTTGATACAATCCCTCCGCGAGCGCTTTGCGCTTTAAGGTATACATGACGTCTGTAATGTGGATATCTTGGGGACAGCGCACCATACAGTAGTAACAGGAGACGCAGTACCAGGGGGCGTTGCTGCACAGCACCTCATCTTTTAATCCTGCTTCGATCATGGCAAATAATTCGCGCGGGGTGTGATCCAGGTCTGGACCTGATGGGCAAGACCCACCGCAGGTGCCGCACTGCAAGCACAACAACAAATGAGGATCGCCGCCGGGGGTGGCGGCAATAACTTCTTCCATAAATGTGGGCGCACGCGGGCGATTATTTATAACTGACATCGATAACTCCCAATGGCTGGGTCATTGAGCGGGCGCTCAAAACCCAGGTAGCAGAGATGTTACACGAGTCTGTGCTTGGGTTGTACATTCTAGGTTGGCTCGTGCGGCTCTCTGTATCCGGCTCACAAATTTTTTACGAAAGTAGCCGGGATTAACCTTACTACTATAGGTTAAGTATTGGGGGAAAAATGACTAGTGATAAATGTCACAAAAAGAAATGAGGAACCTCATCACTCAAATTTGTGGGTCGTGTGTGTACAAGTTTAGAAGCAGTCCCCCTTTAGGCAGTCTGTTTGGTAAAATTCACACAAACATCTTTCTATAAGGCAAACGCAATGCAAAAACGTTGGTTAATTTTGATTGGTAGCGGTTTAATTTTACTTTTGGCGGCATGCAGACAGGATGCGCCGGCAGCCGTGGTTATTCCCGTGGGTGAGGCTGAAGTACAGCCAACGGCCGTTGCCGCCACACCCGAATCAACCGCAACGGCCGTTCCCCTCACCACCACACCCACAAACACGCCCGAACCATCCCCGACCAGTGTTCCCACCCCCGCAACCCAATTTCCCCCTGCGGAAATTGTCAACGACGAAGGCGGGCCAGTCAGCATTACGGGAGATGTCACCTACACCAACGCCTTTTTCACCATGGGTGTCGCCGAACCGGTTGTTATCCTCGAAGACCAGGCCGGCTTCGTTGACCGCAATGAAAACTTTATCATGCCGGTCGCCTCACAAACGCTGGGGCAAATCACCTCTGACTTTTTTGAATCCCCATTTTCCTATGCTATTGCGCTGCCGATCGAGCCGGGAGGCACCCTGCGCGACGTGGACAACGACGGGGAAAGCGACGCAGGCGTGCAAACTTTTGCCGTCGCTTATTGGACCAACACCTTTGGCGACCCCTTCCTTGAGGAGCGTGATTTGTTTGGCGGCGGCTGGTCAACCGCCTATGTGTCCACCGAAGTCAGCAGCAATGCAGAAACCAAACGCGAAATTACCGGCGGCAACCTGCTGGTGTATGCGCCCGACGACCAGCAAGGTTTTCCATCCGGTTTTGGTTCCGATGGGCTGCTGTTCACCGATGACGATCCCATCGTGAGTTTGCCGCAGGGGTACACCATCGTCAATCTGGACAGCGATCCTTTCACATTCGACCGCACGCGCGAGGCAGTCATTGACTTGATTGAGCCGGAAAGCGCCGCGCTGGTGGATTATTCCGACTTGAGCTATACGGAAGCATTTGATGCGCTTATTGATTATCTCAGCAAACATTATGCCTTTACCGAGTACAAAAATATTGACTGGGAGGCGCTGCGCGCAGAGTTGAAACCGCGCTTTCAGGAGGCGGACGCCGAAGAGGATGCGCTGCTCTACAGGCGCGCGCTGCGTGACCTGGCGTGGTCAATTCCTGACGGGCACGTCAGTGGGCCTTCGGTGACCGAGGATTTTGCCGCGGCGACAAGCGGTGGATTGGGTATTGCGGTGCGTGAGTTGGACGACGGCCGGTCCATTGTTAACTTCCTCACGCCCGGCAGCCCGGCGGATGAAGCCGGCATTGAGTTGGGAGCTGAAATCATCACGATCAACAATATCCCGATTGCAGACGCCATCAGTGAAGCCGTCGCTTATTCAGCCCCATTCAGCACCGAACATTTTAAGCGCTTACAGCAAATGCGCTATGTAACGCGCTTCCCATTGGACGCCGAAGTAACGTTGACTTTTCGTAACCCCGAAAGCCAAACAGAAGAAAGCGTGACGCTAACGGCCGTTCCCGAACCCGACAGCTTTTCCTTCTCTTCCTTTAGCCTTGGCCGTACCGGCATAGAGCTGCCGGTGGAATATGAAATTTTGCCCAACGGGTATGCATATACCAATATCTACAGCTTTTCCGATAACGAACTGCTGACCATTCAACTCTGGGAACGGCTCATGCGCACACTGAATGACAACAACATTGCCGGTTTAATCATTGACATGCGTCAAAACGGAGGCGGCAGTGGTTTCCTGGCGGATCAAATGGCCGCGTATTTCTTCGATGAATCCCTGGTTTTGGGGAATACCGGCAAATATGCTGAAGATATCGATGACTTCTTTTTTGATTCACGTGGTGAAGAGCGCTTTTATCCGCCGGTCGAAGAGCTGCGCTATCGTGGGCCTGTAGCTGTCCTGGTCGGCCCAAACTGCAACAGCGCCTGTGAGTTTTTCAGCTATGATATGTCACTGGAAGAGCGCGCCGCCATCGTGGGGCAATATCCGACCGGTGGATTGGGCGGCAGCGTTGAGGTTATTGCGATGCCGGAGAGCGAACAGTTCCGCTTCACGGCCGGCCGCGCGGTGGATGCGGATGGCAATATCCATATCGAAGGCAAAGGCGTACCGCCGTCGGTGCAGGTTCCGGTGGACGAGGAAGCGTTGTTAGGCGGCGGAGACGCCGTGTTGGAAACGGCCGTTGCCCACCTCAATGATTTGCTCATGCCGGATGTGGCCGAAGGCGGCGTGGTGCGTGTTGGAGATGCAATCAATGGCGAATTGATTGCCGGGGAACGGGTAGAATATACCCTTGAACTGGCCGCCGGCGACATTGTGAGTCTCAGTGTGGCGAGTGATGAATTTGATCCGCTGGTCTGGTTTTTTGATGCGGAAGGCAATCTCCTGGCGATCAATGACAACCTGAACGAGTCCACCACGACAGCCGGTTTTGAAGCGCTGGAACTGTCTAACGACTTGATTTTAATTGTGCAGGTCGCCAGTGAAAACGACACTGGGCAAGGGCAGTTTACGTTGTTACTTGAAGCTGAATAATGTTAGGAACAAAAATATGAGTCAACTACCCGACCAACTGCAAGAAATCGTAACCGACTTTGGCTATTGTGAAGGCCAGGAAAAGCTGGAATATTTGTTGGAGTTATCAGAAACATTAAAGCCTTTGCCCGTATGGCTGCATGGAGAACGGGATAAAATGGAGCCGGTGCATGAGTGTATGTCGCCTGTGTTTATTTTTGCCGAAAAGCAAAACTGGCCGTTTACACTACCACTTCGACATCCCGCCTGAAGCGCCAACCGTGCGTGGATTTGGCGCCATTTTGCAGCAGGGTTTGGATGGCGCCACACCGGAAACAGTTTTAAGCATCCCTGAATTATTCTACCGCGACATGGGGCTGCAAAGCGTACTGAGCGGGCAGCGGCTTAACGGCATTTCTGCCATCCTGGCGCACATGAAACGGCTGGCCGTTGAACCGTAAACATTTGTAATCTTTGCAAACCAAATTTTTACCTTGGTTCTTCAATCCGCACGCTGCCGCTGCTCACGTCAAGTATCAGGTTGACGCGGTTAGCCGCATTTTCATACCCGGCAGTCTGCCAGACGCCATCCTTTTCATCCCCGCTGACCTGTGAAAAACGCGCTTTAGGTAGCGTAAAACTGCCAGAACCGCCATCCACGTCAACGCGCGCCGCCATATTGTGCGGCAAAACAAATACGATACTGCCGCTGCTGCCGTCAACTTCAATCAGGTGACGGCCGTTTTCCGGCAGCAGCATGAAAGTTGAACCGGACCCGGCGTCATAAGACACATCATACTCGCCGCCAGGCAGCGACGCCCGCAGGCTGCCGGACCCGCCGTCCAGCACAAGCTCTTGCAAAAGCAGTTCCTGCAATTCCAAATTGACCGCCCCGCTGCCTACATCCAAGCGCATATCAATGGGAACAGACCGATTCAAACCAAGCAGCCATTGATCGTCATTTTCAGCAGCGCTCCAGGTTCCGGGAAACAGCCAGAACCAGCCGCTGTTGTCGCGCGTATCCAAAGTAACGCTCGCTGCGCCATTTTCTACGCTGCTTTCAAAACTGAGATCGTCCCCATACGTCACGAAGCCTTTAATTAGATCAGAGCTGCCCGCTTCCAGAGCCGTCAGTTGAGCGCTGGGAGAACCAAAATTGATGTCGATAACGGCCGTTTCCACATTTTCGGCCGTCAGCGCAATCTCATCTCGCTGCATAGTAACTTGATCAGTCGCCCGTAAACCCAACTGCTGGCTTACCGTTTCAGATGTTCCAAACAAAAGCACATACCCGAACAAACCAACAGCAGCCAGCGCCACAATCACGCTCAACAATGAACCCCATGGAGATGGAAATTGACCCGCAATAATATTCAGACCAACAAAAATTAAAAACAGCGGCCACAGTTGCAAGGCCGCATACCAGTTCAAACTGCCGACCATGCCCAGGTTATATAGCAAAAAATAAACCCCAATCGAAATCAAAACGATCGGTCCGAAAAGGGAAGCGCTGTGCCGTTTGCGCGACAATGTTCTTTCTTGTTTCTTAAGTTCGTCACCAGAATAATCAGACATCTATTACCTCCGAGTCAGATCAAAATCCTGCAACTCAACCGCTCCACCACACCTAAATTCTATACGCAAACGCGCCTACTCTGTTGCAAATTAAACCAAACTACCCTGATTTGCCCAGGTTCCCAAATTCGTCTACAATTTTCAGACGCTCTCTAAACGATACTTTAACTAAACTGAGAAGCCACCTGGTAATCAAATTCCCAATCCCGAGAGGTTATTTACTAACAATGAAAGAGTACAAAACCGGTCAAATTCGTAATATTGCCCTTGTTTCACATAATGGAGCGGGCAAATCCACCCTGGTTGAACGTCTTCTGTTCGACACACAAAAATTAACACGCATGGGCAGCGTTCAGGCTGGCACTGCGGCCATGGATTTTGAAGAAGAAGAAATTGAACGCAATAGCTCCGTCTCAACATCCATCGCGCCCATCGAATGGTCAAATCACAAGCTGAACTTACTGGATACACCTGGGTACCTGGATTTTATTGGCGAAGTCAACAGCGCCCTGAAGGTCACTGAAAGCGCTCTTGTCCTGGTTGAAGCCGTCGCCGGTGTAGAGGTTGGTACCGAGATTGTTTGGCAAACCGCCAAACAAAACAACCGTCCACGTCTGCTGCTAATCAACAAAATGGATCGCGAAAACGTAAGCGTCAATCGTGTGATGGAAAGTGTCAGAACTAACCTGGACGGAAACTTTATCAAGCTGCAAATTCCAATTGGAGAAGGCCCTACCTTTGAAGGCGTCATCGATTTGATCAAAATGGAAGCTCGCCTGGGCGAAAACGCGGTTGTGGGACCAATTCCCGATGCGCTTGTCGATGAAGCAGAAGAGGCTCGTCTCGAATTAATCGAAGCGGCTGCTGAAGGCGACGACGAATTAATGATGAAATTCTTCGATGACGAGGAACTCTCAGAGAAAGAAATCTACCGGGGGCTGGCCGGGGCTATGAATCAAGAGCTTTCAACGCCTGTCATCTTCAGCGCGCCAGAAAAGGGAATCGCGGTTGCGCCCCTGCTGGACACACTTGTCAACTTGCTCCCGGGACCAGATCAGTTGCAGTTTGAAGCCATCAATGCAGCCGGTGAAACTGTCACACTTGATGTTGATGATACCTCCCCACTTGCGGTTTTAATCTTTAAAACACGCGAAGATCCATATGGCAAAACCAGTTTCTTGCGTGTTTTCAGTGGCATCTTAGATTCGGATTCACGCGTGTGGGACGCAAATTTAGACAGCGAAGTGCGCGTAGGTTCATTACAAGTTGTTACCGGCAAAAATACAGAGCCGATCACTCGTTTGCACAGCGGAGATATTGGCAGCGTCGTCAAATTGGGCGACTCCAGCACCAACAATACTTTGTGCGATCGCGGACACAAATTACAGGTGTTACCGATCGAGCAGCCCAACCCAATTGCATCGGTGGCAATCCATCCCGCTTCGCAATCTGATGTGGCCAAATTGAGTCAATCATTGAGCCGTTTAACAGCCGAAGATCCCACCCTGACAGCACACACAGAAATTGCTACACGCCAAACGATACTTTCCGGTATGGGCACCACCCATCTTGACATTGCTGTCAAGAAAGCAAAATCAAAATTTGGGGTCAATCTGGCAACAACAACCCCCAAGGTTCCGTATCGTGAAACAATCACAAAGACCAATTCTGCTGAATATACCCATAAGAAACAAACCGGCGGCGCCGGGCAATATGCACGCGTCTTTTTACGGGTCGAATCTACCGACGACAACCTGGACTTTGAGTTTGGCTCCGAAATATTTGGCGGCTCTGTTTCAGCTCCTTTTGTGTCTGCAACTGAAAAGGGCTGTCGCCAGGCGCTTGAGGAAGGCGTTCTTGCGGGTTATCAGGTCGTAGGCGTCAAGGCGGTTATCTATGATGGTAAAGAGCATCCCGTTGACTCGAAGGAAATCGCTTTCCAGATTGCAGGGCGCGAAGGTTTCAAAAAAGCGGTAATGGGCGCAGGCCCGGTGCTTTTGGAGCCGATTTATGAAGTCACCGTTACAGTTCCGGCTGATAATATGGGTGACATTTTAGGCGACCTGAATACGCGCCGCGCACGCGTGCTGGGTATGGACCAGGAAGGCACCAAAAGCATCGTTAAAGCGGAAGTTCCTCTAGCAGAAGTGCAGCGGTATGCTGCTGACCTGCGTTCAATGACCCAGGGACGGGGTTTGTTCAGTATGAAGTTCATCCATTACGGCCGTGTTCCCAGCCATATACAGGATGATCTCGTCGCGCGTTTGAAGCGGGAAGAGGAAGAAGAGAATTAGCTGATCAAATTGTGCCAGCAGTTGATTTAGTCTGATTTAAAAAAGGGCAATTCTTTCACAGAATTGCCTATTTTGTTTGTTTCTTATTGGACACTGGCGTTTTTTTATTTACCTGCGGAGATCTGTCAGGTTTTGTGATCAATTTGCTCACATTCCACTCGAAGTAGAAACCTGACCGGTCTTGAATTCGCCGGACTCCAGCTTCTTATTCAACGACCTGGCAGTCAATACATCTGCCATGGAACTCCAGTAGATGGCTTTGAATCTCAAATTCAAAGCGTTGGCTGAGCGTCTGGCCCAACTCTTCAACGGCGCACTCATCAAACTCGATCACCTGGCCACATCGATTACATATCATATGATGGTGACCCCCCTCATGCATCAGAATATAATGGGCGGCGCCGGTTCCCTGATAGATAGGGCGCATTAATCCTAAATCACAAAGCAGTTCCAGCGTGCGATAGACCGTCATGCGGCCAACGTGTGGCGCATCCTGATGGACCAACTGCGCCAGTTCATCCGCTGTAATGTGCCCCCCTACGGCAACAAGTCTTTGGATGATGGCGCTGCGCGCATTGGTGAGGCGGTAACCATTTTCCAGCAAAATCGCATTATATTGATCAATGGAATTACTCATCATTCACTACTATCAGGCAAAACGCCAGATAAGCCCTCTTCCGGGCGCAAAAAGAAAGACCAAACTGAAAATCAGCGTGGCGACTAACACAACGGCCGCTCCCGAAGCAATGTTTAAATAGAAAGAAATATATAAACCGGCTACGCCGGAAAAAGCGCCAATCAAGGCCGCTGTGCCCATCATGGTGGGCAAACGCCGCGTCAAAAGAGAAGCGGTGGCTGCGGGAGTCACAAACATGGCCAGCATGAGCGCAATTCCGACCACTTGTAAAGCAACCACAATCGTGACCGCAATTAGAATCAAGAGCAGATAGCGCAAAAACGTGGTTGGCAGGCGCAGCGTGACGGCCAGGTTGAGATCAAAAGAGATGACTAAAAATTCTTTGTAAAACATGAACACGGTCAGCAGGACAATTGCGCCCAATACGGCCGATATCCATAAATCTGTCGCGCTAACGCCCAACAAATTGCCAAATAGAAAATGGGCCAGGTCGAGTGTATAACTGCCGGAAGCGGACAACAAGGCCACACCCAGCGCAAATAAACCTGCAAAAACCACGCCAATCGCCGTATCTTCCTTCAACACGCCATTGTCCGTGAGCAGGCCAATACCCAGCGCCGTAAGAATCCCAAAAATCAACGCTCCTACAGCAAGCGGCCAGCCAATTAGGAAGGCAATTACCACACCGGGCAAAATAGTATGTGCAAGCGCGTCTCCAAAGAAAGCCATGCCGCGCAAAACCACATAAGCGCCCAATACGGAGCAGACAATGCCGACAATCACGGCAGCCGCCAGCGCACGACTAATAAAACCAAATTGCAGCGGGTCAAGCAGCCAATCAAGCATTACTCACCATGATCACAATAGGTGTCGGCCAGGAATATAGAATCGTCCGTTTCGATACGGTGCATATGACCGCCATACGCGCTCAGCAGGTTGTCAGAGGTGAGTACGGCCGTTCCCGGACCAAAAGCCACAATCCGCCGATTCAACAGCATGACCCGATCAAACCGTTCAGCCGCCATATTCAAATCATGGGTCGCCACTAACACCGTCACTCCATCCGGGCGTAGGCTGTCCAGCACCTCAAAAATGGCATCCTGGCTGGGAATATCCAGCCCGGATAAAGGTTCATCCAGCAGCAGCAGTTCTGCTTGCTGCGCCAGCGCGCGCGCAATAAAAATGCGCTGCTGCTGCCCGCCCGAAAGCTCTCCAATTTGTTTTTTTGCCAGATGAGATGCATTCACGCGTTCCAAACTGCGGCGAACCTGCTTCCAATCATTGCGGCGTGGCCAACGGAACATACCAATCTGCCCCACGCGCCCCATCATCACCACATCCTCAACCGTCACCGGAAAGGACCAATCAATCTGGCTGCGCTGCGGCACATAACCAATGCAAATATGACCGGATGGCCCATGGCCAAATACACGCACCTGTCCCTGACCCGGCTTGAGCGTACCGACAATTAATTTGAGCAGCGTGCTTTTTCCCGCCCCATTGGGACCAACAATCGCGATCTGTTCACCTACTCCGGCCTGAAAAGAAATATCTTCGAGCGCATATTGAGATTGTCGCGTCGTCGTGACCCCATTTGCGCCGGAAGCATAGGCCACAAAGACATGCGTCATTTCTAGCGTAGAGGTGTTAGGTTCATGGCTTACGCCACGGTAAGCCACTTTGCGTACAAATTCACTCATTTAACAATGCCTAATTGATATTTCGTATCAATTATATGTCGTTTTGCAGCGGGGTCAATTTAGACCTCGCCCCAACCACCAGCCGTCGCCGGGATGGGCTTTGCGAATATAAATTGACAAAAACTGCACATCCGCATAACAGCGCTCATACAGATCATGGAGATTGACCGTCCCTTTGACATAGGGCGGTCAGGTAAAACTGTCACAAACGTGTGACATTGCTCAGATATTGGCGCATTTTACCAAAAATTGGGATATTTATTTTTATGAACCAACGCTTACCCAAGCATCTACAAGCCTTGTTATTTGACTTCGACGGCACATTGCTGGACTCTTTTAGCGCCCATTACAAAGCGTATGCTGCCACGTTTGCCCATTTTGGGATTGAAATCACCCCAGACGAGTTGATCCGCAATTATTCTCCCGACTGGTTCCAGGTTTACCGCGCCTTTGGCATCCCGGAAACACAATGGGCGCAGGCAGACAGCATCTGGCTGGCAGCCGCGGCGCGCGAGGAACCGCTGCTGTTTCCCGGTGCGCACACAGGTTTACAGCAACTGCACACACGCTATCAATTGGGTCTGGTAACGGCCGGATCAAAAGATCGCGTACTGCGTGACCTCAACAAAACCAACATTGCGGAGTTTTTTCAGGTCATCATCACCGGCGATGATGTGACTCAAACCAAACCTGCTCCGGAAGGTTTGCTGCAAGCATTAAACCATCTTCAGGTAGACGCCAAATCGGCGCTGTATGTGGGGGATACGGCCGTTGACCATGCCGCCGCACAAGCCGCGGGACTCTTTTATGTGGGCATCGCCGGCCCATTCCATGACGCAGCGGAGCCGTATCTGGAAGTTCAAAATTTGGCGGAACTCATGTCGTTGTTGGGTCATTCATAACAAGACACTTTGTGGCGGGGGATAACCAAGTTCGTAAGAAACGGCCGTTACCATCAATGACAATGTCAGGCGTCACAAATCATGTTAAAATTCAATCTGTAAACCGGCAAATAAGTTGGTATACACACAAATCTGCAGAAATTTCGCACCTTTGCACCACGCCCCATACATCCCTGATCAGGAGACAAATATGAGTAACGATTTCATTTTCCGTGGGTCTGTCGACGACCTTGACCCGGAACTACAAAACCTGCTTGACCTGGAAGACAAACGCCAGGATTCAACCATCATTCTCATCGCCTCAGAAAGCGCCTCACCCGACGCAGTGCGCGCCGCCATGAGCAGCAGCTTCGGCAATGTGTACGCCGAAGGGTATCCGCGCGAATCCTCACGCCAGATGACTGAAGACGAGATTATGGACGTCGAGATGGAACTGGCGCGCTACCGGCGCCACGGCGACCCGCGCTATTACAAAGGCGTCGAATATGCGGATGTTTTAGAAGCCCTCACCCGCCGCCGCGCCGCCGAACTCTTTGCAGCCAACGGCGTCAATCCCGACAAACTCTACGTCAACGTCCAGCCGCTCAGCGGCGCGCCGGCCAACAGCGCCGTTTACACCGCCCTTCTGAATCCGGGCGACACAATTATGGGGCTGAACCTGAATGACGGCGGGCATCTCTCGCACGGCACGCGCATCAATCGGTCCGGCAAACATTACGTCGGCGTTCCCTATTTTGTCGATCCGGAAACGGAGCTGCTCGATTATGACGCCATCGAAAAGCAGGCGCTTGAAGTCAAACCCCAAATCATCGTGGCCGGATTTTCCGCCTATCCGATGATCGTTGATTGGCAGCGCTTCCGCGAAATTGCAGACAAAGTGGGCGCTTATCTATTAGCCGACATCGCCCACATCTCCGGCCTGGTTGCTTCCGGCGTACACCCCAGCCCGATTGGCGTCGCCGATGTCATTACAACAACCACACACAAAAGCCTGTGCGGGCCGCGCGGCGCAATGATTATGACCCACCGACGCGACCTGTCATCTAAATTGGATCGCGCCGTTTTCCCCGGCGAACAAGGCGGCCCCCATCTGAACACTATGGCGGCTCTGGCCGTGGCGCTCAAGTTAGCCCAAACGGAACAGTTCACCGAACTACAACGCCGCATCGTACACAATGCGCGGCGGCTGGCGGAGCAATTGCAGGCGCGCGGGCTGCGTGTTGTCGGGGGCGGCTCCGAAAACCATTTGCTTCTGGTTGATACCAAAAGCGTCAGCCACAACGACGTTGAACTTTCCGGCGACATGGCTGCACGTATTTTGGATGTCGCCGGTATCGTACTCAATCGCAACACAATCCCCGGCGACAAAGGCGCACTCAACCCCACCGGTCTGCGGATTGGAACAGTCTGGATTAGCCAGCTTGGTTTTGGCGACGCCGAAGTGGATTTGGTGGCGGAAGCTATTGCAACCGTGCTGCAAGGCTGCAAACCATACCTCTACATGGCGCCGGGCGGCAAAAGTGAGCGGCGCGCAAAAGTAAATTATGACGCCCTGCTGCGCGGACGCGCCATCGTACGCCAACTGCGCGGGATTAAAGAACCCAAACCGGCCGGACAATTTATCCAGGTGCGCGGACCTGAAGCGGCCGATTTTCTGGACCAGGCGCTGGCAAGTGACGTGTTGGCTCTGGCGGATGAGACGGCCGCTGCTACCCATTTATTTGGCGCCAATCTAAATCTGCTGGGGGTGATTTATCGCCAAAATGCAAACAGCTTTTATCTTCGTTTCAGCACGAGCGCCGACGCCCAGGCGGCAGCCGAATGGCTGACTGCACTCTCAGATGGCTTTGTCGATTTTGGCGATCTCTATGCCAAATGCGCCGGACCGGTGACGGTCAAAAACCTGCCCAAATCTCTGGCGGATGCGATTTTGAGCGTTGGTGATGTCCTCGACAATCTCGCAGGCGCATTTAGCAAAGCCTTAAAAAGGGATGATGACCAACCTGAACCGGAAACGGCCGTTACGCCCACAAAACCATTCTTTATCGGCTGCGAACAATTTACAGAAGGTGAACCGCTGCCCGCTTTTAGCTGGGAAGAACCCGCTGACCCGCCGCTAAAGCGCACGACTTTATTTGAAACGCATAAAGCGCTCGGCGGGCGCGTCATTCCTTTTGCCGGCTATGAGATGCCGGTCTGGTACACTTCTGTCAGTGAAGAACACGCCGCCGTGCGCGAAACGGCCGGTTTGTTTGACGCCACCCATATGGGCGTCTTTGAAGCCAGCGGCCCCCACGTGCAAGATTTTCTACAAATCGTCACCACCAACGACATTTCAACCCTCTCTGTGGGTGAATCCCACTACACTTATTTTCTGCTCCCGGACGGCAGCGTGATTGATGATTTGATGGTGTACCGGCGCGGGCCAGAACAATATATGCTGGTCGTCAACGCTTCCAATAATGACAAAGATTGGGCCTGGCTCAATGCGGTCAATGATGGCGCGGTGATGGTGGATGAGAAACGGCCGTTTGCCCATGTTCAGCATCCTGTCACCCTGCGCGACCTGCGTGATCCTGCCAATGGCGACGACTGTCGGGTAGATATGCCGCTGCAAGGCCCAAAGGCGCGCGACGTTCTGCTGGCAATTTGTGATGATGCCGCGCTGGCGGCGCGCATCAAGCGCCTGCCGTGGGCCGGACTAACTGAAGGCAATTTGGGCGGCTTCGAGGTAATCATTTCACGGACCGGCTATACCGGCGAGCGCATCGCCTATGAAATATTTGTGCATCCTGAACAGGCGCCCGCTTTGTGGAATAAACTGCTGGATGCGGGCGCTCCTTTAGGCATCAAACCATGTGGCTTAGCCGCTCGTGACAGCACGCGCACCGAAGCAGGGCTGCCGTTGTACGGCCACGAATTGGCCGGCGACCTGGCGCTTAATCCCGCCGACGCCGGATTTGGCAGCTATGTCAAGCTTTGGAAACCTTTCTTTGTGGGCCGGGACGCATTCATAACCCATGAACAGGAACGGGAAATGCAAATTGTCCGTTTCCGCATGAACGAAAAAGCGGTGCGCCGCCCTGAAACAGGCGATCCGGTCATGGACAAACGCGGACGCGTCATTGGCAGCGTCACAAGCTGCGCCATTGATAGCGAAGGGTATTTATTGGGGCTGGCGCTGGTTCCGCGCGAAATGCGCTGGTCAGGCACGCCACTGTTCATTTACCAGCTTGGCGGCGGCAGCCGCTCCCTGCGCGTACCGGGCGAAATCAAAGCCGGCGCACGGATGCCGATGCCGGATGGCGCCACGGTGCTGACCCGCTTCCCGCGCCGTAATAAATAAAAACGTTAGAAGAAGCGGGTAAGGCAAGTGGATATGCAAAACGGATAGGCGAATTCGTCTATCCGTTTTTTTCTTTATCCTCTCTTGCCTTCCGTTAGGTAAACCACAGATAGTTTTCAAAAATAAAAAACCTTGGCAAACTGTGGTTTCCTTGAGGAATTCACAAAAACTTCTGCTGACTTTTATGCGAAAAGTTTTTGTGAATTACCTAAACCAATGCGGCTGCAATCTGCCCCGCGACCATCCCATTATTCTGCAAGAGAGCCACGTTAGCGCGCATGGAACGGCCGTTTGTCAATTCCACAACCCGCCGCAGCAGCCAGGGCGTTGCGGCGGCGCCATGAATGCTACGTTCGTCCGCTTCCAGCGTTGCCTGCACAATCGCGGCGTCTGCGTCCGCAGCCGGCATGGCGGCTTCTAAAGGCACGGGAACCGTGACCAACAACCCGTTTTGTAATTGCAAAATTTTATGGTGACGGATGACCTCTGCAACTTGCTGGGGTGTGTCCAGGCGAATGTCTACGGGCAGCCCGCTGCTGCGCGCGTAAAAGGCGGGCAGCGTTTCGGTTCCATACCCAATAATCGTCACCCCTTCCGTTTCCAAGACCTCACGCGTCGCCGGCAGGTCGAGAATCGATTTAGCGCCGCTGCAAACAACCGTCACCGGCGTGCGTCCCAATTCAGTCATGTCGGCGCTGATATCAAATGGGTGCCCACGGTGAACGCCGCCAATGCCGCCGGTTGCAAAGATGGGAATACCGGCCAAATGCGCCAGGATCATCGTGCCGGCAACGGTGGTGGAGCCATCACCACGCCCGGCAATAACGAGCGGTAAATCGCGCCGGCTGCATTTTCGCACGCTGTCTTGTCCCGCTTTCTGGCCCAAATAGTCCATCTGGTCGGCGGACAAACCAACAACAATTTGTCCCTGGATAATCCCAATGGTTGCGGGTATTGCGCCGCCTTTACGCACGGCCGTTTCCATGAGAACGGCCGTTCCCACATTTTGCGGGTACGGCAGCCCGTGTGTGATCACCGTACTTTCTAAGGCCACTACCGCTTTACCCGTTTCAAGTGCCTGCCTCACCTCAGTTTGCAAATTTAAGACTGTCTCCATAGTTCACCCAAATCCTTTTAAATTACAAGCCAGATAATCCATGAGTTGCGCTCGAAATGCAAACATAGACACTCTACACAACGGCCGTTTTTCCAATTCGGGCATCTTGCCTGTTGCAAATCAGTCAGGTTATTCTTAAACTGGTCACCATGTTAGAAGATTTAAGCGCAAGAGCGCGCACTGAAGCACTAGCTCAATTTCAGCAGGCCCAAAACAAGGCGCAGCGTGAATCGTTGTCTGCGCGTCTCACGGGTAAGGAAACAAAACTGCTGCCTTTTGAAGAGATTCGTAAAGAACTGCGCCAGCAAAACCCACGCTACCAGGGCGTGCAGGAAATCCCGCTGGATTTGATAATCGGCAGCGTTGGACGTTATAAAGACCTGACGCGCACATTTCTACCCGTTAACGACAGCCTGCGCGAACGCTGGATCAAGGTTACGGCGGAAGCCATTGAAGCGGGTTGGCCACCGATTGAACTCTACAAAGTAGGTAATGCTTATTTTGTGCGCGACGGTAACCACCGGGTATCGGCTGCGCGTCAGCTTGAATACCCTACGATCGAAGCCCATGTGTGGGAATATTCGAACGAAATCGAAATCGATCCCGAGGAAACGCTGGACAGCGTTTTGATTCGCCTGGGCGAACGCAATTTTTTAGAACTGACGCAACTGGACACGCGGCAGCCCGATCACAACATCCGCTTCACAACGCCGGGTCGATACTCGGAAATGCTGGCGCAAATTGAAGAGCTGCGGCGCAAATTAAGCCAGATTGATGGGCAAGAGATGTCTTTTGAAACGGCCGTTGACGCCTGGTACGAGATGATCTACCTGCCCACCATTCAAATCATCCGTGAATCCGCACTCTTGCAAGAATTCCCCGGACGCACCGAAGCAGATTTGTTCGTCTGGATGTCTACCATGCGTGACCCGTTACAACAGCAGTTTGGTGAGTTTGATAACCTGGCCGACCTGGCTCATTACCTGACCGAAAACTATAAGCCCGGCCCCGTCAATAAGGTCACGCGTCAGGTACAACGTCTGCTGGGTCAGGATCCCCTTCCCCCGCTTGATGAAACCATTTTCTAAAGGGTTTTTACTTAGTACTACAACGAGACCTCGCTCTGAAATGAGGAGGAAGGCATTCTCAAATGCCGGTTCGGCGCCTCAACTGGCCGCATCTGAGGATACTCACTCCTCATGATTAGGCAGCAAGATGTACTTTATGTCAATTTCTCGTTGTGGTATCACCGCGAAAAGTCTTTTGAAATAAACATCACGCAAATTCGCGGTTTCCTTGAAGAAATTCCCAGATTGCATTTCATGGGAGTTCAAAAAACTTTCTGGGAATTACCTGAAATCTGCTGCGTACACATTTCCCTCTCGTGGTTGACACAATTCCTCACTCTAGTGCATAATAGCCACTGTTTGTAAGATCAGTCCTAAATTTCATACCCTGATAAGGAGAGAGAAGGTATGTCGAAACATTTAATTTCCAAAAAATCATTGTCCGTTGTAGCGCTTATGCTCATCTTCGCGCTGCTTTTAGCAGCTTGCGGCGGGGGCGACACGCCCGCCGAACAGCCGGCTGAAGAAGCGCCTGCACAAGAAGAAGCCGCTGAAGAACCCACCGCTGAAGAACCGGCTGAGGAAGAAGCTGCTGTTGAAGAAGAAATGCCCGCAGAGAGCGGTCTGCCTGACCTGGAAGGGCGTGAAATCACCATCGCCGTCGAAAACGCTCTATCTGCCCTTCAACTACATTGATCCTGATACAGGCGAACCGGCCGGTTGGGATTACGATGTTTGGAACGAGATTTGCGCCCTGATCAACTGCACACCGGTTTACGTTGAAGCCGGTTGGGAAGGCATGATCCAGGCTGTGGCCGATGGACAGTTTGACGCCGCCGCCGACGGCATCACCATCACCGAAGACCGCGCCGAAATCGTTGACTTCTCTGATGGTTACATCAACATCGACCAGCGCTTGCTGGTGCGTTTAGATGAAGACCGCATTGAAAGCATTGAAGACATTGTCGCCGACGAAGAACTGATTTTGGGTACGCAAACCGGTACGACCAATTATGAAACGGCCGTTCGATATCTTCCAGAAGAGCGCATCCAGGCCTTTGAGCAGTTCCCCTTCGCCGTGCAGGCGCTCATCGCTGGCGACATTGACGCCGTCATCATCGACGAAGTCGCCGGACAAGGTTACCTGGGCGAGAATGCTGACAGACTTGAAGCTGGTTGGCCCGTCCATGTCCAGTGACCAGTTGGGCTTCATCTACCCCTTGGGCAGCGACCTGGTTGAACCCGATTAATGCCGCCTTGCAGTGAATTGAAAGCCAATGGTTTCCTGCAAGCCGTGAATGCGCAATACTTTGGTCCTGACTTCAACATCACTTACGACGATCTCTTCCCACCGGAAGAAGAGGCAGAATCGAAGAGGCATGGCGCTGCCTGACCTGGAAGGGCGCGAAGTCACCATTGCCGTCGAGAATGCCTATCTGCCCTTCAACTACATTGATCCTGATACAGGTGAACCGGCCGGTTGGGATTATGATGTCTGGAATGAGATTTGCGCCCTGATCAACTGTACCCCCGTTTACGTTGAAGCCAGGTTGGGAAGGCATGATCCAGGCTGTGGCCGATGGACAGTTTGACGCGGCCGCCGACGGCATCACCATCACCGAAGACCGCGCCGAAATCGTCGACTTCTCCGACGGCTACATCAACATCGACCAGCGCTTGCTGGTTCGTTTAGATGAAGACCGCATTGAAAGCATTGAGGACATCGTCGCCGACGAAGAACTGCTTCTGGGTACGCAAACCGGTACGACCAATTACGAAACGGCCGACTCAGTATCCTGCCTGAAGAGCGCATCCAGGCTTTCGAGCAGTTCCCCTTCGCCGTGCAGGCGCTCATCGCGGGCGACATTGACGCCGTCATCATCGACGAAGTCGCCGGTCAAGGTTATCTGGGTGAAAACGCCGACAAGCTTGAAGCTGGTTGGGCCATCCATGTCCAGCGACCAATTGGGCTTCATCTACCCCTTGGGCAGCGACCTGGTTGAACCGGTCAATGCCGCCTTAAAGGAACTGAAGGCGAATGGTTTCCTGGAAGAAGTCAACCTGCAATACTTCGGCCCTGAATTCAACATCACCTATGATGATTTAGAAGGCTAGTTCAAGATGGTAAATAACGTGCAGTGAACAGTAATCCATAAACATTTCTCGTTTGCAGATTGCTGAACAGTGATTGCTGAGCAGCGCCAGAGTTACCCCTCTGGCGCTGCTTTGTTTTATGTCCAATTCAAGGTATTATTTGTGAAACCCAAAAAACGACGCGGTAGGAGGCATATATGACTGGACCAGAGATACAAATTCAAGATGAAAACTGGGCAGCAAACTGGCGGGAGTTTCCATGGTGGCTGGTAGCGATCTTTGGGTTCCTGGTGGTAATGGTAATCCTTATAATCACGGATCCTGAAGTCAACGATGCATTCATCTTTATCATCCCAGGCATCACGGTTACGTTGCGGCATTACACTAATCGCTTTTGGGCTCGCTCTGATTTTGGGACTGTTAGCAGGTTTGGGGCGGATCAGTCACAATGCACTGATTCGCAATATTGCCATTACCTATGTAGAATTTATTCGTGGTGTGCCGACACTGGTGTTGATCTTAACCTTGGCATTTGTGCTTGTTCCGGCAATCAGTGAAGCGGTTGGGTATCAATAATCGTGATGTTTCAGTCGAAGCACGCGGGATTGTATCCTTGGCAATTGTCTATGGCGCATTTTTAGCCGAGATTTTCCGCGCCGGTATTGAATCAATTCCCAAAGGACAGATGGAAGCGGCACGTTCGTTGGGCATGAGCTACAGGCAGGCCATGCAGTACATCATTTTGCCGCAGGCGATTCGCAATATTTCACCCAGCACTTGGGCAATGATTTTATCGCGATGCTGAAGGATTCTTCACTGGTGTCGGTGTTGGCCATACGCGAGCTGACACAGCGGGCGCGTTTGTATGCGGGCAGCACGTTCCGTTTTCATGAATCTTATCTGGTTTTAACCTTTTTCTATTTGACCATGACGATTACCTTGAGTTTGTTACTGCGCTGGTATGAAAACCGGATGGGAAAGGAAACACGTTAAGATGACGCGAACGAAATCATTGTTATTGAAAATTTGCACAAATATTTTGGTTCAATTGAAGCCGTGAAGGGCGTTAACTTGCGTGTCAAGCAGGGTGAAGTGATTGTTGTGGTCGGACCAAGCGGCTCGGGCAAAAGCACGGTTTTGCGCTGTATCAACCATCTGGAAGAACCAACCAGCGGCGCCGTGTATATTGATGGCGTTCATTTGGAAGACAAGAACACAAACATCAATGCGGTTCGGGCAGAGGTCGGTATGGTGTTTCAGCAGTTCAATTTGTTTCCCCATTTGTCGGTGCTGCATAATGTGACGATTGCGCAAAAGAAGGTGCGTAAGCGCAGCAAGGATGAAGCGGACAAGATTGGAATGGAGCAGCTGACACGAGTAGGTATCCCGGAGAAAGCAGATGCCTACCCCCGGCAGTTGTCTGGCGGGCAGCAGCAGCGCGTGGCGATTGCCCGTTCGCTGGCGATGAAGCCAAAGATCATGCTGTTTGATGAGCCAACCAGCGCCCTGGATCCGGAAATGATTAAGGAAGTGCTGGACGTGATGCTCGATCTGGCAAAGGCGGGCATGACGATGGTGGTGGTAACGCATGAAATGGGGTTTGCGAAAGCAGCGGCCGATCGGGTGGTGTTTATGGATGAGGGGCAGATTGTGGAGACGGATACGCCTGAAGTCTTATTCTCTAATCCCCAACACGCACGCACAAAGTTATTCTTGAGCAAGATTTTGGCGCACTAGGCAAACTGTGAAAACTCTTTTGTTGCTTGGGGTGGCTTATGCCGGACATTCTGGCTAAATATTTATAAACGCGGAGGGTGTGATGAGTAATGGCGCGGTTGATTATAAATTAGATTTGGAAACGGCCGATACCCAATTAATGTATGCGCCCTGGAACGTACGCACGTTAAAAATCCGTGTTTCTGTTTCGGAAGACAAACAAAATAAACTGCCGCCCCTGCGGCTGCGTCCTCAACGCCAGGTGCAGATGAAAGGGGCCGTATGCGGTCTGGCGGATGAGAGTGACGCGTTTCTAATTAGTTGGGGCGGCGGGCACGAGGCAGGCCCCTGCATTAAAGCAGACGATGAAGGGCATGTGGAGGGGTGTGTTCAGTTAAAAGCCAATCAAACCAGCAATATTTTTTTGAATGTCCACCATCGCGGACCGGATACGCCGGAGACGGCCGTTCTCTCTCTAGAAGCATATGACCCGACAAACAACCAGGTTTATGCATCGTTGAAGGTTAATTTGGTGAAAACGGCCGTGGATGTATCCACAATTCAACGCCTGACGCAAACAAATCCCGGCGTCTGGGAAATCAAAGCGGGCAATTCACTGCCAACCTATGACCCGCGCTGGCATCCCAAAGCAGATGTCGCCTACGTTGTCGCCAACCCTTTGCCGCTGCAAATTCAGCAAGATGAATTCAAGCTGCGGGTGCTTTGGGATGGAAAATTAATCGCGGTCATTGATGATCGGACACGGCCGTCTATGTTGGATGCCAATCTTGACTCGGATAAATATTTACCGGGTGGCGTCTATTTTGATCTATTCCAATGGGACGCGGAATTTGTCGTTCTGCGCGCCTGGTTCTTCTGGCTCAACACGAACATTCCTGACCACATCATAACAGTAGGCCGCCATGAAGTGCCGGATGCAGAGCGCTTTGATTTCCTCATCCGGCGCAAAACCGGCCACATTGGACTGGCCTGCACCGATCTGCACTGGCGCGAAATGTGGGGCCGGCGCGAAGAGATGGAAAAAACGGTGACCGGTTACATGGGCTTCACCGGCAGCACGCTCCTGCGCACAGGACTCAATCACATTTTGGATACGAATATGCCCTCTGTTTTACCCGGCGATCTCATCATTAAAAAGAATCTACCCAATGATCTCTTGTTAGAGTTTATAAAACGTGAAGCAGCAGCCTTTGCCAAGGCAGATGACAAAGGGAAGGAAACTTTGCTGGACGCCGGTAATCAGGCGCATGTGCCTACATTGGGCAATATTGGAATGGACCCTTTATTAGTAGGTCAAGATGTTCGTCAGGAATAATCTCAATTTGTAGCCATCATGCAATACGAGAATTTCGAAATCCACATTGGCAGCCCTGTTAACCAATTGCCTGACACCACTCATTTTGATTTGCATCGTGATTGGTACCGGCTGCTGGATCGGCTAATTTTCGATGGGCTTGATGAGCAGACTTTAATTCAGGCCGCAAAGAGTATAAAGTTAGATGGTAGCTACAAGGAATTAAGAGCGGAAAAAACACCCGATAATATTCACCAATTCATTGAACAGTTTGTCACGCAACAACAAGTTTTGCTCTGCCCAATTCAAATTAAAGATTCACCAAGAGGACCCTTTGTTAAAGAACCGGTGTGGCAAATTTTTATTCCGGATGATCCTCGATTCCAGGCGCAAATATTTTTTTTACAAAAATTGGTCTCCCAACCTGATGATTTGAAACAGGTTGGCGAGTTTTTACACAAAAGCCTGTTTCCAGGCTGGATTGGTGATATTTTCGCCAGTTGTCTGGATGATTTAGAACCAAATCAGGGTTTGCGGATTCGTCTGCAAACAGATGACCCTCAACTAAGCTTATGGCCCTGGGAATATTGTTACAACCAACCGCTCAAGAGTCCCGGCAAATTTCTAGCATTACGGACGATCACACCAATCGTGCGATACATTGAAGTCAACTTCAAAATCAAAAAACTGGCGTCCGACAAACCCAGACTTTTAGTGGCAATGGCCAGTCCTTCCGGGCCCGCCGATTTGAATCAGGCTGATGCAGAGAAAGCCATACGTGCAAAATTGGATGAGCTTGGTCCCAATCTGGTATACGATTTCCTGCCAAATGCGACACAACCCAAACTAAAAGAATGTTTAGCGCAGCAAGACTACGATATTTTTCATTTTATCGGTCATGGTTTAATCAAAAAAGATAAAAAAAAGCGGGAATATGGCGCGCTGGCTTTTGAGAAAGATGATGCAGATCGATCACAGGATCCCATTGACTTCGAAGAGCTGGGGTACATTTTTGATAACTCATCTGTTAAGCTGATTGTATTGACTGCCTGTGAAACGGCCGTTCACGATACCGGCAATATATTCAAAGGCGTCGCCCAATCTCTTGTCGCATCCCAGATTCCAGCCGTGATCGCCATGCAGTTCAGTCTCAAATATGCCCTTGCCGATGATTTTATGGTTGAGTTCTACCGGCATCTCAGCCATGGAGACCCGCTCGATGAAGCCCTGACAAAAGCACGCACTGAAGTTTTTCATCAGGAGGAAGAAAAGCTTTCATGGGGTGTTCCTGTTTTGTTTATGCAAACAAATGACGCGCGTGATTGCCGGCTTTGGGAAATAGAACACCAGCCCCTGCCTGCAGCTATTCCTGCACAACCAGAAATTCCTAAAGCCCTACGCCCCTATCTGCGTTCTATAACAAACCAGCACGACATATTAGATCCCACACTGCTGATACCAGATTGTCATATCAAAGGCAACCTGTCCCTCTCACAATTATTCATAGATATTCAAAGCGATCTGACTCCCTCCGAGGGTGAATCGGCAATACCTGCACATGCAGACTCTGCCCTTGTCCATATCTCTAACAATACACGACTCTTGTTACTTGGCGATCCGGGCAGTGGAAAAACCAGCATCCTGCGTTTTATATCAAGCAGGCTTGCCACGCATTTACTCAATCCCCAAACAGAAGATATATTTAGTCAAAAATGGAACACCGAAAAGCCGTTCCCCATTTTAATCCGATTAATTGATTTATTTAACAGGCAATTTGAGCAAAAAGAATATCGCTTCGATCCCCAATCAGCAACTGCTTTTTGGGAATTTTTCAAGGCGGAAATAACCGAATCAAAGCAAGATAATTTAATACAGGCTATACCTGGGATTGATGAGTATGCTCAGGAAGGACGTGTTATTTTTCTATTAGATGGCCTGGACGATCTATCGATTGAGCAGCAAGAACAGGTCTGGCAGGCCATTCTCGCGCTTGATTCCAATGTCTATGCGGATTGCCGTTGGATTATAACCTGCCGGATACGTTCTATTGCTTATAATTTGGTTCCATCCGACGTCGCGCAGCTTGTTCTCTTACCTTTAGATGAAGAACGAATCGATCGTTTTGTAAACAACTGGTACAGCGCCCTGTCTAAATTCAAACATCCTCACAAAGTTCAACAAAACCTGATGGGACAACTTCTACGACAGGCGACACGTGATCCGCATTTTTTAGAACTTGCACAAAACCCCCTGCTTTTAACAATCATGGCGCTGGTTCATACCAACAGTAACAGACCAATTTCAGAAAAGAGAGCCTACCTCTACCAACAGTGCCTGGACACTTTGTTGATTCATTGGCAAATGTTTAAAGAAAGCCAAATTGCGACATCGGAAAACCTGCCCTTCATGTTTGCCGAAACCGGTCTGGATCAAAATCAGCTTCTCAATCTCCTGTCAGAGATTAGCTTCAAAGCGATTGAGGAAAATGACGAAGATTTGAGCAGGATACCTGAGCCAATCGTGTTGCAAATTGCGCGAAAATATTTTAACGAAGATATTATCAAGGTTGCCTATTTCCTACAGTACGTCGACAGGCGCGCGCATTTGTTGCTTGGACCCCAATTATCGGATGAACCCTGGTACAAGTTTACGTATCCATCACTTCAAAATTATCTGGCAGCTCGTTTTCTAGCAACAAACGGCCGTTTTCAAGGTCAATCGGCGCAGTTGGCTACACAGGGAGATAACTGGCGCGATATTCTTAGTCTGACCGTTGGCAAACTTGCAGTTAACGATAACAATTGGCAGACGGCCCTCTATGTCTTAAATGAAGTTCGCCCCGAAAAAGTCCCGCTGCGTGACGATGAAAACGGTTGGCGCGCGATATGGTTGGCAGCCGAAATGGTATTGACTATCCGATTAATGGCGCCTGACGATAATAATGTGCAGCGGGAAGTTGTCCGTCTTCAAAAATTATTGCAAGCCTTATTGGAAAACGGCCGTTTAAGACCGCATCAACGGGCGAAAGCGGCGCTTGCATTGGCTCGATTAGGGGATCAACGTGAAGGAGTTGCCACACTTGAACCCAGCATGATTCCGATCCCAGCTGGCGCATTCCTTATGGGCGAAGAACAACATCAAATTTCCCTCGAAGCATTTACGATTTCGCGTTATCCAATTACCAATGCACAATATCGTTATTTTTTAGAAGCTAATGGTTACTCAGAAACGCACCACAATTGTTGGACGCCAGAAGGGTGGCAAAAGCGTATAGAATTTGATTGGTCAGAACCGGCATCATGGCAGGCAACTAAAGAAAATGAAAACAAGCCTGTCACAGGTATTAGCTGGTATGAAGCGCTGGCCTATGCGAACTGGTTAAGCGCTAAAACAGGTCGGAACTTCCATTTGCCATCCGAGGCGCAATGGGAGCGAGCCGCAAGACATGTAGATGGACGCCTGTGGCCCTGGGGAAATGCGTGGCAAAATCGCATTATTAACTCACTAGAAGCGATGGTTGGAGAGGTAACCCCAGTCGGCATTTTTCCTGAGGGACGGGCAGATTGCGGCGCGCATGACTTGAGCGGCAACATATGGGAGTGGTGCAGCACGCGGCTATTTGATGCGCAAGCTGTCCCCTATCCAGTTCCCTATCAACCGGATGATGGGCGCGAGAACTTAAACGTAGATTCCTTAAGAATCTTGCGCGGCGGTTCTTTTAATAACAACAAAGACGAAATCAAAACCTTCAGTAACGATAGCCGCGAACCTGATGAGCGCAATGCTGAAATAGGATTTCGCGTGGTCGAGAGTTAAAGTTAATACCTAAAGGGCATGCAGCATGCAAAAACCAAATTCACATCCTTATCAATTTATAACCAGATACTTCTCACTCGATGATCTTTTCACGCTATGTTTCGAACTTGGTGTAAATTATGAAAATCTCAGAGGCAACACACTTTCCAGCAAGGCATTGGCCTTACAAGAATATATGGGCCGTCACCGGCAGCTTGGTGAATTATTAGCAGCCATCGGTCGTTCGGAAAAAAGAGACTTTTTTCATCCCGAGGAATATCTTTATCTCCTTATTGAAGATTATCTCAGCGCCGCCCAAATCGTGACTTTATGCAATGAGCTAAAACTGCCGTGTGAAAAATTAGGGTTATCTCGAAATGACCTGCTTCCTTACGACCACAACCAGCGCTACCGGCGTGAAAAGTCCCAAATTTTGCATGGCTATATGGCCGAGCAAAACCAACTTGGAGCTCTCGTTCAGGCTTTAAGCCAGCTTTCTCCAGATATTAATCTTGAAGCCTACGACCAATGGCTAGAATTAGATTCAACTGGTGCAACCCAAAATTTGGAAAGTTCTTCGCCGCAAGAGCCACTTCTACAACCCGGAATAACTTATGAAAATTTCGATCTGCGAATTGGAGAAGGGCGTGACGGAATATATCCGGTAGAGGTTCTATACTCACCGCAAGGACAGGTGCTCCCAATCTGGCAAACATTTCCCGTGGATGATCCGGAATTTTTAGCACTGGCATACTTTTTAAAAAGTCTTGTAGCCGCGGGGAAAGATGCCAGGGAACTTGGTCTAAAAATGCGTCATATGCTTTTCCCGCCACCTATTTGGGCTAAATTTCAGGAATGCCTTGCTGTAACAAAACAAAACGGTCACGGACTGCGAATTCGCCTGCGCATTGATCCTCCCGAACTTGACCAATGGCCCTGGGAATATTGTTATGATGTACAGTTTGATTTTCTAGCCCACAATCCAAAGACGCCGATTGTGCGATATCATGCTGAACCGTTACGCGCAGAGCTACTCGCAACGCCTTATCCGCTGCGTATTTTAGCAATCATGGCCAGTCCGCATGAATTAGAGCAAGTGGATATCGAAGCGGAAGCAACCATTCTACAAGAGGCATTAAATCCACTTAAAGAGAACGGCAAGGTTGAGATCGATATTATTCAACATGTGACGGCTCGTGATCTCCGCACTGCATTGCAGCGGAAGCCGTATCATATCCTGCATTATTTTGGTCATGGCATCTTCAGATCAGGAGGAGAAGGCGCATTAGCTTTAGAAACGGAATCCAGGGAACTCCAGGAATTGGACGGTAATCAAATGCGCGCATTGTTACGCGACAGCCCGATTCGGGTTGTCGTCCTCAATGCGTGTGAATTGGCCAGCCATGAAGGACAGGATCCAATGAGCAGCGTTGCGCGTTCCTTGATCCGCGCGGGCGTACCGGCTGTCATTGCCATGCAATTTAAATTACCACAATCAACAGCGCTCCTGTTTTCCCGAAATTTGTATCAAAGCCTTGCTTTTGGTAAGCCGCTTGATCAGGCTGTCACGGAAATTCGACGAGCTGCTTATATTGATTTGAACGACCAGATTTATTGGGGCATACCCGTACTATTAATGCGCGCCGAAAA
The DNA here is from genome assembly GCA_963701435.1 of uncultured Chloroflexia bacterium. Lineage (GTDB taxonomy): Bacteria > Chloroflexota > Anaerolineae > Promineifilales > Promineifilaceae > JAACFF01. The sequence goes on from CAVPAL010000023.1 coordinate 684,758, forward strand.
CGGTATCATCTGGCAAAACGATTAACAGACATGGAGAAAACCTTAAAGCTCAGCCGGGCGCAGCTTCAGGCCTTTCTGGAGTGCAAACGCCGGTTTGAACTGCGTACCCTCACCCACTTGCCGTGGCCGCCGGCGCCGCTGGTCGAACCGCAAGCAACGGCCGTTTCCCGGGGACAACAATTTCACCGGCTGCTCGAACGCCATTTTCTTGGAATGCAAATCGACTCGCAAAGCATCGATGACCCCGATTTGCGCCGCTGGTGGTTTGCATTCCGCGAAAGTGATTTACGCCTGCCAGACGGCCGTTTCCTGCCCGAACACCGCCTTACCATCCCCGCCGGCAATCATTTTCTCACCGGCCGCTTCGATCTGCTCATCCTCGGCGAAGAGGCTGGGCTGCCCTGCGCGTGCATCTACGATTGGAAAACCAGCCGACCGCGCCAGCCGGCCGACCTGCGCGCCGACTGGCAGACGCGCCTCTACCTGGCAATGCTGGCCGAAAGCGGCGAGGCGCTGTTGGGAAGCGGCCGTTCCCTCCACCCCAACCAGATCACCCTCATTTACTGGTATGTGGACGAACCCGACCAGCCGCGTGAACTCAGCTACAACCAGGCGCAGCACGCACAAAACTGGTCGCAGATTTTGGCGCTGCTGGCTGAAATCGACGCGCAAATAACCGCCGGAGAGTGGCCGCTCACCGACGATTGGGAGCAGTGCCGCAACTGCATCTATCAAACCTACTGCGGACGCCAGAGCAGCAAACCCGTCAATCAACTTTTCGAGGAAGATGATTTTTACGAGACGGAACTGTTCCTCGAACCCGAATCGCCATAAAGCAGCATGCGCCTGGAAGATTTTCATTTTTTGCTCAGCCCCCAAGGCCAGACGCTGCTTGCGGAAACGGCCGTAACCCCCATCACGCCACACAATCATTTGCAAATTGCCAGCCGCCTGCGTCAGCAAGTTACCTCTGCCCAGGCCCAGGCTGTCCTGGAAACCATTCTGTTACGTCAGAAAGCCGCCGTCAAATTCAGCCGCGCAGACCAGATGTATTTCACGCGTCCGGCGCTGGAACAAGCCTCCGGAGAAATAATTGCCGCCTACCGGGCGCAGCGTTTTGCCCAGGCCGGCTTGAAGCGCATTGCAGATTGCGGCTGCGGCATTGGGGGCGACGCGCTGGCATTGGCGGCCCACAGTCAAGTAATCGGCGTCGACAAAGACCTGCTGCGGCTGGCAATGGCGCGACAAAATGTAGGCGTGTATGTGGGTAACGGCCGTTTCCATCCCCTGCAAGCGGATCTCACCAAACTACCTCCGCTGCCTGTTGACGCCCTTTTTTTTGACCCGGCGCGCCGTGATGAAAACGGCCGTCGTTTCAAATCTGTCCATCAATACCGGCCTCCCTTGAGCCTCGTAGCCCAGTGGCGCGCGCGCGTCCCGCATGTTGGCGTCAAAATCAGTCCCGGCGTGAACTATGCCGAATTGCCGCCTGAGCCGGAAATCGAATTTATTTCATTAAATGGGGAAGTTAAAGAAGGGGCGCTCTGGTTTGGGGCAATATCAACCGGCGCTCTCCGGCGCGCGACCCTGCTGCCTGGGGGCCAAACGTTAACTGACCGGGATCATCGAGGCGAGCAAGTCGCCCTAACGCCGCCTAAAGCATATCTATGCGAACCCGATGGCGCTGTCATTCGCGCCCATCTCGTTCAAAACCTGGCGCGCTTATTAAACGCCACCCAATTAGATCGGGACATTGCCTATCTAACCAGCGACGTCTGGCAACCGACCCCGTTTGGTCGCTGGTTTGAGCTGGAAGCCGCTTTCCCATTCCAGCTTAAACGACTGCGCAGCTTTCTACGAGAGCGAAACATCGGCTCGGTAACAATCAAAAAACGCGGCTCGCCGCTTGATCCTGAACAGCTACAGCGCCAGCTCAGGCTGAGCGGCGTAAACGCATGCATCCTGTTTTTGACGCAAGTTTTGGGTAAACCCACCATCTTAATTGGTCACGCTCTGTGACAAAACCGGCGCGGGCCGTCAGCAGGCAGGATTATGATTATTGGTGAATTCACCCTCCAGGAATTGACGTATCATTGCTCGTAAGACGTAAATATCTAATGGCTTGGGCAAATATTCATCACAACCGGCTTCCAAACATTTTTCACGATCCCCGACCAACACATTTGCTGTCGTTGCGATGATGGGAATCGCGGCCCATTCAGGTTCGTGTTTAACCCTACGCGCCAATTCCAACCCGTTAATGCCTGGAATATTAATATCCAACAAAATTAGATCGGGTCGTTCGGCCTGCAATATACGGAATGCTTCGGCCCCATCTTTAGCCTGCAGCAAAACATGGTTTTCTGCTTCAACGATACGTGAAATCAGCAGCATGTTGGCTTCATTATCTTCGACGCATAAGATTTTTTTATGACGCATCAATTTTTTTCTCTAAAGTCAAATCTTGCTCCGTCAAACTAATCCCCCCTTTCCGAAATGCCATTTGGCTCACGTGGTAACGTAAACCAAAACGTGGTCCCCTGTCCTAATTTGCTTTCTAACCCAATCGTTCCTCCATGCAGTTCGACCAGGCGCTTGCTTATAGGCATTCCTAGACCTGTTCCACCTTGTTTATTGGTGTTACTCGTATCAATCTGTCTAAATTGTTCAAAAACAACCGGGATATCCTCCTGGTGAATACCAATACCGGTGTCGCGAATGTAAAACAATGCGGTATTGCCTTCCATCCGTGCTGAAATATTAATGCCGCCCTTGTCTGTAAATTTTATGGCGTTCCCTACAATATTCCATAATACCTGCCCAATTCGCGTGCGATCGGCCACGATTGTCGAAACGGAATCATCTAGATGATATTGCAGGTCCAGTCCTTTTTCTTCAGCCGACAGACGAGCAGAACTAACAACTTCTCCCACAAGATGCGCTATCTCAATCTCTTCATATTTCAGTTCCATACGACCGGCTTCAATCTTGGACATATCCAGAATACCGCCAATTAAGTCACGCAAGTGATTACCGCTGTTACGAATTATTCGAATATCCTCTTCCATGCGCGCATTCAAATCTCCATCAATCCCGGCTAACAAGACATCGGCAAAACCGATAATCGAATTTAATGGGGTGCGCAGTTCATGGCTCATGCTGGCCAGAAAATCCGTTTTAAGGATATCAACTTCACGTAATTTTTGGGCTGTTTGCACCTGTTCTGCATACAAATTGGCATTTTGTACTGCCACGGCGACTTGCGAGGCCAGCGCCATCTGGACCTGTACGTCATTGGGAGTAAAGCGGTTAATAGAATCTGCCTGCACATCTAGGACGCCAAACAGATGGTTTCCAGCAATGATGGGCACAGCCAGTTCAGAGCGCGTGAGTGGTATCAGCGGATGGGCTAAAAAGTCGTCAGAGTTTTGCGTATCATTTACAACAACTGCTTCGCATGAGCGGGCAGCACGCGCCACAATCGAGGTTTCGTGAAGGCCTATTCGAACCCCTTCGAGCATTTTTATATGGTCAATTTCGCCGGCGCCGGCTTTGAGAATTAACATGTTGGTTGTTCTTTCTAACAGGAAAATGTGGGCGTGGTAGAGGTTAAATCGTTCTTTGGTTAATTCCACCACGGATTGCAGCAGGGTGTCAATTTCAAGGATTGTGCTAACGGCCGTTCCCACTTCCGACACTGTGCGCAGTTGCGCCGATAAATAAGCTTGCTTTGTGAGCGCCGTCTGGGTTTCCTCCAGCAAAACCAATGTCTGGCTGGCCACGGCCGCCTGCCCAACCAGGGAAACCAGGCGGCGCACCTCACTCTCTGCAAATCGCATCGGTTTGCGATAATAAACGCCAACCAGACCAATCCAGCGTGAGCGTACTATCAGTGGGACAAAAATAACGCTTTCCAAATTACGCGGCGCTGCGAACAGAGCGCGTGATTCATCATCGAGGCGGGGATCATGGCGGGTGTCTTCAACAACAAAGGGTTCGTCTGCGGTAAGCAAATTAAATCTTGGAATACCTGCGGTCAGATAGCGTTCAACAAAATCAACGCGGGGCTGCGCATCCCACTGCGCGAGAATATCTAAATATTCTGGAACCTGGTCGCCAATCCACGGTTTGTCAAAGTAAATAATATTCAAAATATCGGCGCTTTGCCCAAGTTCTGTATAGTCGCGTATAACCTGCAAAATGTCATCAAAGGATTGGGCCCGGTTCAATTCTGCGCTACTGACATACAGCGATTCGGTTTCCGCCAGCGCTGCTTGTGTGCGTTCAAATAGACGCGTAGTCTGAACGGCCGTTGCCGCCTGATAAACGAGTGTTTCTGCCAGACCAAGCTGTTCAGGCGTTACAATCTCATCATCTTTCAGCAAATCAATGCCTAACGTGCCCACAACCTCATTGCCGACAACAATGGGCATAATAATGAGTGTTTTCACACCCCGCTGCTGCAACACTTCATGTGCAGTCACCGTCATCTCACTCGTGCTCGCATCCTCAACTATCAACGTTTCGCGCGAATCAATCACACGCTGGGTAGCGATATTGCCTTCGAGCGGAATCACGAAGCCAACCGCACTGGGAGAAACGGCCGGATCGTACTGCTCAGCAACCACCGTGAGGCCGGTGCCTTCCGGATTCAACAGGGCAATGCCAACCTGTTCCACATTAATCGCCTTCGCTAACTCCTCAACAATAATCTGCATATTTTGACGCAAATTTAAGGAAGCAGCTACGGCCGAAACGACCCGGTTGATCAAGGCCATATTTTCAGCCCTTCTTTGCGTTTCAGCATAAAGACGCGCGTTTCGAATCGCAATGGCAATTTGATTGGCAACCATTTGCAGCACATAGGCGTCTTCTTCATCCAGGCCGCCTGCAACATCATCCTGCACATCCAAAACGCCCAGCACTTCATTGTTGAACTTAATTGGCGCCGCCACCTCAGAGCGCGTGCGCGGCAGCAGCGGGTTGGGCAGCCAAACCGGCGCTTGATTTACCTCAGGCACAATCACCGGCTCACCGGATTCAGCCGCGCGCCCAACCAAACCCTTACCCGCCTCTATGCTGTGCCCGCGCGCCAGCATCTCCTTTCCGGCCGCGCCAGTTCCGCTCACCAAGACCAAACGGGAACGTGACTCATCGTACAAATAAATATGGACATGATAATAATCAAAAGCTGCGCGTACCTGGTCTACAACCTCCTGTACCAGCTGATCCTTATCCAGAATAGTCGACAGCCGGCGGCTCACTTGAGCCGAGATTTCCAGGTCACGCGTCCGCTCGGCCACACGCTGCGCCAGCGACAACCGCTCCTGCTCCAATTCAACCGTCAAATCTTGAACCCGGTCAAACACTGTGAAAGTGTCGCGCTGCTGGCGCAGTAAAGCAGCCACAATAACGCCAACGCCATAGGAAAAACCAATCACCATCAGCACAATTTGCAATATATCCGTGCCGGGCATAATGGCGATGGTCACGGTATACTGGCCCGTTTGAATGAGCCAGCCAACTGTGCCCAATGTAAATACAGACAGCACGAGCGCAAATAACCCCACCCAAAGGCCGGAAAAGAGAAAGGCCATGATAACAAAGACAAATGTCGCCACGCCTATATTGATATCCAGGCCATAAGTCAGCATGCTGATCAGTGCAAAAATATAATACAAACCGAGTAATATGCCGGCTCGAATGTTGTAGGGAATGTCGCGCATGACCGCCAACAACACAATCCCGGAAAAGATAACCAGATCAAGAAAAATAAATCCCCAGACAGTCTCCGGCTTACGCAATTCGACAACAAAAAGCATGATTAACAAAAGCAGCGACATGCCCGCATTGATAATCAGCACCAGATCCAATACACGTTGACGCGATTCCTGCATGGCGGCGGGAAATTCTACTTCTGCGCCAGTCTGAATTGGCCTGATTAATTCTGGGAGTTGATCAAAAAAGCGGAAGCGGAAAAATCCCCATGCAAACAAAATTGAGGTTACCGTAAATGCAATAGGAACCGGGTCCAAGGTTGTGGGTGCATATACAAAAATAATACTGACGAGGAATGGAGGCAAACTGCCAGCCAGGATAACAGCACTTTGGCGACGAGAATCCCCTTTCTGATATAAAATTTGCTGTAGCAGCAGGAATGTTCCTACGAGGTAACAGGTATATGAAAAAATGACGTGGACCCAAAACCAGGGGCCGTATGTGGGATCAAAGTGAATGACGCCGCCCTCAGTTCGCAAGTCAACGTTGGTGTAATAGAGATTCTGGAATTGACTACTCCAGACCAGAAGGATCGTAATCGTGGGGATTACTGCCACTAGCGCAATATTGAACCGCGTTAAAAAGTATTCTCGACCGGTAAAACGCAGTGTATAAAGCAGCCACAAAAAAGGGACGGTGGCAATGCCAAGATACTCAATGCGCACCCAGAAAAGTTTAGCCTCTAAAGTAGTAGAAGCTATTTCAAAGGTATATCCAACGCTCCAAACAGCCGCTGCAGCCAGGAGGAAAAACAGGTATTTTCCGCCAGGCGTATGGCGGTGATACCAAGTGTAGATGGCCAAACTTGTGGTCAATAATGCTGCAATCCCAACAAGCAGCAGATAGGGAGTAAATTGCCACGGCGTCATGCGAAAAGTCTCCTGCACAAAGTTTGTAGAGACCAATCATAACACAATTTGGGAAACGGCCGTTAGGATTTCTTGCGTTTAGGTAAACCGCAGAAAGTATTTGGAAATAAAAAACGTTGGAATTCTGCGGTTTCCTTGAGAAAATCAGAACGCCGGGCACGATACGGCGTCCTGTCCGGTTGTTTTAGCTATCTGAACGGCTCTTCAAAGCGCCTAGTTGTTGATCGAGAAGCGTGTTAACCAGCGCCGGGTTCGCCTTACCGCGCGTCTGGCGCATCACCTGGCCCACAAACCAGCCGCGCAATCGATCCTTACCGCCCAAATAAGCAGCGACCTGTCCGGGATTCTCGGCAATCACGACGGCGATTATCTCGGCCAGCGCATCTTCATCAGAAATCTGCGCCAGGCCTTTTGCGGCGACGATTTCACCGGCAGAATGTCCGCCGGCGAGCATTTCAGCCAACACCTCTTTGGCGGTATTGTTATTGATCGTTCCCTGCTCGACCAGAGCAAGCAGTTCAACCAGTCCGGCAGGGGTGAGTTTGACGTCATTTATGGTTTGATTATTTTCATTCAAGAGACGGAAGATTTCGTTGATGATCCAGTTGGCGACAATTTTAGGCTCGCCTCCGGCGGCAACGGCCGTATCATACCATTCCGCCACGCTGCGATCCTCCGCCAAAACATTGGCGTCATAAGCCGAGAGACCATACTCTTGTTCATACCGCCGAATTTTGGCATCCGGCAGCTCCGGCAGTTCGGCGCGAACCTGCATTATCCAGGCGTCATCGATATGTAGGGGCGGCAAATCCGGCTCTGCAAAATAGCGATAATCTTCCGCTTCTTCTTTGACACGCTGCGTGAAAGTCACGCGCCTGGTATCATGCCAGCCGCGCGTCTCTTGAACCACCTGCCCGCCGGCGTCCAATACTTCTGCCTGGCGCGCCAGCTCAAAATCGGCGCCGTCCGCCAACGCGCGGAAGCTGTTCAGGTTTTTTAACTCCGTACGCGTGCCAAATTCCGGGCTGCCGGTTGGACGAATACTGATATTGGGCTCCACGCGCAGCACCCCTTTTTCCATGTCGCCTGAATTGACGCCCAAATAGCGCAAAATCTGGCGAATCTTCATTGCATAGGCGCGCGCCTCTTCCCCGGAACGAATATCCGGCTCAGAAACGATCTCCAGTAGAGGCACGCCTGAGCGGTTGTAGTCAACGAGCGAACCGCCCGCATCCAGGTGGGTAAGTTTGCCGGTATCTTCTTCCATATGCACGCGCCGGATGCGAATGCGTTTTGTCGCACCCGAAGAAAGTTCGATGTCCAGCCAGCCGTTCAGCCCCAGCGGCAGCTCATATTGAGAGATTTGGTACGCCTTGGGCAAATCAGGGTAAAAGTAATTTTTGCGCGCAAAAATGTTATGGCGCTGGATTTCGCAGTTCAGCGCCAGCGCCACGCGCATAGCAAATTCCACCGCGCGCCGGTTAACAACGGGCAGCATGCCGGGCATACCCAAACAGACGGGACAAACGGCCGTATTCGGATGCGCTTCCACGCTGTCGACCACCCGGCAGCCGCAAAACATTTTTGAATCGGTCATCAACTCCGCATGGATTTCCAGACCAATTACTGCTTCATACTGATTCATACGATTTCACTCAACTGCTCTGAACTGAATCGGAGATAAGTGATCGGGACATCACATCCTGACTCTACTCTCCAACTTCCTTTCTGTGTTGTATCCACACCTGCAGCGCCTCCGGAGACATGACGGCCGGATCACCCAGTTGTTTATCGGCGGCCGCTTCCAATTCAGGCGGCAAATGGTTGATCAGCAAATCAAGATCGCGGGAGGAGTGGATTTCTTCATCTAAAACGCGTCCCATCGCTTCATTGTAGGGGACGCCATGCTGTCGCACGGCTTTGAGCAAGCCCTTGAGCAGCGTTTCCCAGGTTGTCATCGGCCCTTGTGTGATGGAAGCTGATTCGGCGGCCGAGTCAATAAAGGCAAAAGGCTCGGTGATAAAAGGTTCTTCCCGCGCGATAGTGGCCAAAATCCAGTCGGTATCGAATGAAAAGTCATATACGGCCGGACGGGCAATGATGTCGCGCAGCAAATTGGCTTCGTATAATTTGAACGCCGCCTGCGTGTCGCGGATTCCTCGGGAGAAGATCGCCTGACCGATCATGCGCTGCATGTGGCGCAGCACCTTGATGCCGATTCCCCACCGCCCCTCAACTTTGATCAGCACCGCTTCGGGATGTTTACGGTTACCCAGGACAACGCGGTAATTTTCGGCGAGAAACGGCCGTAACAACAGGCCGATTTGCCCCAAATGCACCGAATTGTCGGCGTCGGTGTAAATAACCGCATCCATACCATCGGCGATGGCTTGCATACAGCCATAAATAATGGCCCCGCCTTTACGCGAAGCATTCACCGAAGGCAAATTTGCCAAAGGACCGGATTCGGCCGGCAGCGCGTCGGCCAGGAACAACACCTGCGTTTGCGCGCCTAACGGGTGGGCGGCGGCTATTTCCTGCGCGATATTGCCGCTGTCGTGCGGACAGCCATCATCCACAGCATACAATTGCCACTCAACGGGCGCGCCCTGCGTCGCCCACTGTAACTGCTCCAGTTTGGTGCGCAGGGAATCTTCACCGTTGGGATTCTCGTTGCTTTTAGGGTGCAGCCGGTTCTGTTCGCCCCACATGGCAAATACGATGCCAAGCCTGAGCGGCCGATCGACACGCTGCAGAAAACGGCGCGAATCTACCAATTTGGCGGCAATCTTAAATTCCAACGGCGTATCGGGCGCGTTGGCGGCTTGTTTTAGCTCAGCCAGCGATAAATCAGGCATGGCCAGCAAGGCGTCTGCCAGCGCATAAAGAGAAGCCTGATCGGCCGGTTCGGTCAGGTCAAATTTTGGTTTGGCATTAGTAATTAATTCATTGGGGATAGGCATAGTCCGCTCCAGGTAGATTTTGCTGCGTCAGTCGTGCAGAGTTCTAATATCATCATCTTTGACATTCAGCGTATGAACACGGCCGTTTACCCGCGCATTCAGGCCGATCATTGAATTTTCAAGAACGCAATTTTCAATTTGGGCGCCGGCGCCAATAAAGGAATTCGCTACAATCGCGCGCCTCACGACTGTTCCGGCCTCAATATTAACGAAGGGGCCAATGACGGCGTGCTCGACAACGGCCGTTTCATGGATAAAAACGGGCGGTAAAACCGTAAAATCATCGGCGTAACTGCGTTCAATCGCATCTTGCGAGCCGTAACCCAGCCCCAGCAAGCGCCGGTTGGCGTGAAATAAGGCCTCGGTTGTACGCGTATCAACGCACACATAAGCCGGCAAACTCTCAATGACCTGTCCTTGAGCCGCCATTTTCATCATAAGCGCGCTCATATTATCAGCAGGATAGGGTTCAGGCGTTTCTAAAGCCGCACGCAATACCCGGCCAGAGCGGAACCAAACAACGCCCGTTGTTAACTGCGGCTGTCCCGCTGCCGGATCGACAACGCCATTTGTGTTGACCGGAATTTGATCGGCCGCAACGGGATCGTCGTCACTCTGGACAAAACAAACTGCGTCGGAAACGGCCGTCGCCACTTGGTCCCAATCCGCTTCAACCATATAATGACCCTGCACCAGCAGAACCGGTTCATCCGTCAAATAAGGTAGGGCGGATTGATAAACGGACGTTTCCGAACTGTCCTTTGCTGCGGTCACAAAATCGCACGGTAAATCGGGGTAATTGGCTGCAATCCAGGCCGCTGTCCCGCTGTCCTGCGCATCCACAATACAGAGTAGTGAATCCATCACCGCGCCTACCTGATTCAAAATATGCCCCAGGATCGTGTTCCCGGCCAGATTCAGCAAAGCGTGAGGCCGATCCGCAAATTGGGGCGGCATTTCAGGCGCATAGCTGGCCAGCGTTACTATCACACGCATCGCTCAAACCCCGTTTTCTGCGCCCAGCGGCGTCATTTTGTGCCACTCGGTCGCCTGTTCGTAAGCATAGGCCGCGTTCAAAATCGTCGCCTCTTGCAGCGTGTTGCCGATCAACTGCAAGCCAATCGGCAAGCCCTGCTCATCGAAGCCGCACGGAACCGATACGCCGCAGCTTGCGCTCAGATTGACCGAGAGCGTAAAAATATCGGCCAGGTACATATTCAACGGATCGTCCGTGCGCGTCCCGATTTTGAAGGCGGTTGTCGGGCTGGTTGGACATGCGATCACATCCACCTTTTCAAACGCTTGCAGAAAATCGTTCTTGATCAAGGTGCGCACTTTAAGCGCGCGTCCGTAATACTCGTCATAATAACCGGCGCTGAGGGCGTAGGTTCCCAACATGATACGCCGTTTGACTTCGGGGCCAAACAAAGAGCGCGTCTTTTTCACCGAGGCGATCATGTCCTCAGCGGCCAGCCGCGGTCCGTAGCGCACGCCGTCGTAGCGCGCCAGGTTGGCGCTCGCCTCAGCCGGCGCGATGATGTAATAAACCGGCAGCGCAAAACGCGTGTGCGGCAGGTTGATGGGAACAATTTCAGCGCCCAATTCTTCCAGTTTGGCGATGGCGGCGCGAACGGCCGTTTCCACCGCCGGTTCAATCCCTTCAATAAAATATTCAGCCGGGACGCCCACGCGCAGCCCTTTGACATCCCCGTTCAAGGCAGCCGTAAAATCAGGCACGGGCAAATCCAACGAGGTTGAGTCCCGCCGGTCATAGCCCGCAATCGCCTGAAACAAGGTCGTACAATCGGCGACCGTACGGCCGAATGCGCCCACCTGATCCAACGAAGAAGCAAAAGCAATCACGCCCCAGCGCGAGATACGGCCGTATGTTGGCCGCAGCCCCACAATGCCGCAAAAGGAGGCCGGCTGGCGCACGCTGCCGCCGGTATCGGTGCCCAGCGCGCCATAAGCCATTTGCGCCGCCACGGCAGAGGCGCTGCCGCCGCTGCTGCCGCCCGGCACATGCTCTGTGTTCCACGGATTGGCGGTGGTAACAAAGGCTGAGTTTTCAGTCGAAGAACCCATCGCGAACTCATCCGTATTGGTTTTGCCCAAAATCACGGCGCCGGCCGCTTCCAGTTTGTCGACCACAAACGCGTTGTAGGGCGGGATAAATCCTTCCAAAATTTTGCTGCCGGCGGTCGTGGGTACGCCTGAGGTGGCGATGATGTCTTTCACCGCTACGGGAATGCCCAGCAAGGGCGACGTCTCCCCGGCCGCAAGGCGCGCATCGGCCGCCGCAGCTTGTTCCAGCGCCATCTCGGCAGTCACGGTCAAATACGCTTTCAATGTGTTGTCATGGGCGACAATGCTGGTCGAGCATTGCTTCCGTCAGGGCGACGCTGCTGGTTTCTTTCCGGCGCAGCGCTGTTTGCGCCTGCGTTAATGTCAATTGGGTCACATTCATGGTTGTTTGTCACTATCCAAAAAAAACAGGGCGCTGATGGCCCTGAAGTTTGTGTGGAACACGGCCGTTGTCTCACTCATCCAACACAGACTGGATTAAAAACTGATTTTGCTGCGTTTGCGCGGCGTTAAAAAGCGAGTCTTCTAACGGCAGCGAAGGCTCAACAACATCTTTACGCATCACATTCTGCTGCGCAACCGCGTGGGCTGTCGGTTCGATGCCATCCAGGTTCAATTCATTCAGCATCTCGGCATAATCGAGTATGGCCGAAAGCTGGCCCTGGTATTCTATTTTTTGAACGGCCGTTAACTCCAGCCGCGCCAGATGCGCAATTTTCTCCACTTCTTGCAAGGTCAGTGACATATTACACTCTCAACTAAAAAAACTGGTCAAATTATATGCAGGCAATCAGATCGCGACAACTACCCAGCCACCGAGCAAGATATTTTCCATAATGCAAAAAATCTATCGGTAATGGGATTGAGTGTGGTTCAGGAATTACAATTCCCGAAATCGTGCCCAAGTTTATAAGGAAACTTCGGATACCTCTTTGTCTTCTTCAGCGGCAGCCGCTTGTAAATCTTCATACGCTTCCTCCGTCCAGAAATTTTCCGGCGCGGTGAGCTTGTCAATGTACAAAATACCGTTTAAGTGATCGATCTCATGCTGGAAAATACGCGCTGTCCAGCCATTCAGGCGCAGTTTGATTTTTTTGCCTTTGCGGTCCAACGCGCGCACCCGAATCGAATCCGGTCTTTCCACCTCACCCACATAACCGGGAATGGATAGGCAGCCTTCAATGCCATCCACCATTTTTTGCGATGTCCACACGATCTCGGGATTGACAATTACATACAAATCTCGCGTCCCTTCAATTTCGTTACCCTCATCATCCACATCGGGCATGGTCTCAATAACTGCCAGCTTAAGCGCGCGGCCAATTTGTGGCGCCGCCAGCCCAACGCCGGGGGCCTCGCGCATTGTTTCAATCATATCGTCAATTAAATTCTGCAGCTCTGCGTCAAATTTTTTGACCGGAAAAGTTTTCTGCCGCAAAATCGGGTCCGGCAGGGTCACGACATCAAGTAATGCCATATTTTAGATACCTCGTTACTGTACAAGCCTTAGTCTTTTTATGGTTCTTCAGGAGCAACATAGCCGGGGGGCGGCGTACGTTGTGGAATGCGATGCTGTTCCATTTCTTGTTTGTAGACATCAAGCAAAAGCGCATATTCTTCCCGCCGTTCGGCCCCTTCCCGCCGGCGCTGATTCTGGCGCACATTGTCCAGGCGGTCAAAAATCTCGCTCAACACCTGGCTGGGCTTGGGCACGTGGTCAAACACGATATCTGCTTCAGCCCCGGCTGTTTCAATATTGACATCGCCATAATCAAACAGCGTACTCCAAAAACCGGGCCGTTCGGCGCTGACATTCTGAATGTTGCTCAGCAGCGCTTGTTTACGGCTTTCCCCAAATCCGAATGGTTTGCGATCAATATCAATCACATACCGATCCGTCAATTGAAATATATCATTACGCCAATCCTCGAACATCCAAATAAACCAAAACGTATTCAACAAAAAAAAGGGCGCAAAGATCAAAACCATCCATGCAATAGGTACTTCGGTGAAATAAGTAATTCCTAACAATGCCGCTGTCAAAAGGATATAAATCAGTGAGGGCCACAAAATATCATACAGTAAAACCAGATAGTTTTTACGATAGGTGATGACATCTCCATCCACTTCACGCCAATCAATAAAATCGAGAAATTGCCGCCACAACCCTCTGCGAGCACGGGTTACAAAGGATTCTCCAGCTTCTTCATTGTTGTCCGGTACAATTTCAAAACCTGGTTCTAATCCAAAATGAGATTCTAATGATTGACGCATTTTTGTTTGCGCCAGGGCCGCATCATAATCGCGCACGTAGCGCTGCAAGCGTCTTAAAACACTTTCAACCTCGATTGGGTTATCAATATTGTCGAAAAGAATCGTGCCAACTGTTGATGCCGTTGTAATCCGGACAGTACCAATATCAAACAAATTCGACATAAAATCAGGCTTAAGCACTTCAATGCTTTGTACCTGGCCAATGGGTACTTTGTTTAATTCGGTGCGGAACGTGAGCAGATCAAATTCTCGATTCGAAATGTGTTTGTTGGTAATGACAAAGTAATCATTGGTCCAATCCAGAAAACGGAAGATGGCCATGCTGCCAAAAACGATGACAACTACAATCATCACCACATTACGGATCGTCACAATTACCGGATCTCCTGGTGGAGTAAACAAAAAGAGCAAGGCCAGGCTAATGATCATCCCCAATAAGGGCCAAAAAACCCTTGCTGCTAAAAACCAGACGCTGCGCCTGGAATAGTATTCAACCAATTCATCGGGAAGCAAGCGAATCGCGCCAATACGATCACGCCGCTCAACAAGCGTCAATTTAGAGGCTTCCTCCCACGCGTTTGGAGGCAGCCCAACGGGATTTTCGGCAAAATCGTTATCTGGCGCAAGGTGGTTGATAGCATTGGGATAGTTTTTCAAAAAGTTAAGAAAATGTTCTCTTTCAATCACGTAAATACGGCCGCTCTCGCGGCCGGTTACGGTTGCGGGAAAGGTTCCGGGGGTAAACAGCCATTCAGCCCCAAAATACTCGCCTTCATGATAGCTGCGGGTGTTGGCGTCGCGCACACGGCCGTGTTCATCAACCTCGCGCGCAAATAAACGGCCGTTTCTGACAAGATACATGCTATCAGCAATGTCCCGCTGAAAGGCAATTACCGATTTTGCATCAAAAGCATACTCGCGCACAATTTGGCATAAGGCGCGTAACTCGTCCTCATCTAAATTCTTAAAAACAGGATGATCTGCAAAAAACGCCAGTTTACTCATTAGCCATTGTTCCTGCGCATATTTTAGCATAACTCATGCCCGTTTGCTTGCGGCAACACTGTGTTGTATGATTTCTGGGCTTTCGCAAATTAGGCGCCTTGGCCGCCTGTAGACAGAAAATTTCACCTGCTTTTGATCTTGGGATTTTCTGTAGCTTACCAGAGACAATAACCTGAGACCGAAAAGCAATTGGTAAAGTCATGCCTGCAATATTTGGCCTCTTCGACATCCTCGCTCTCCTTTATATCTTCCGCAGCATACAACTGGGGTTGGTCATCTGGCGGGAACGCGCTACCATCCGCCAGGAACCATTAAACCGGCGCAAAAAACATCTGGCTGAACAGGCTGCCTTCTTTATTGCTGTTCCACTTTCAGTTTTTGCGCATGAATTTTCACATGCTCTGGCCGTCTGGTTGTTTGGCGGTGAGGTTGTGGAATTTGGTTACCGCGGTTTTTGGGGTTATGTGATTCCGGCCGGTTCCTTCACGCCGGCCCAAAATTGGTTCATAGCGCTTGCCGGTACGTTAGGATCTCTCGCTTTTGGACTGGCGGTCTGGCTGCTGCTGCGGCGCAGTTCAGTTTCATCCTTACGCTATTTTGGTTTGCGCACGCTGCGTTTCCAGGTTTACTTCTCGTTGTTTTATTATCCCCTGCTGACGCTGCTGGGTTTTGATGGGGATTGGCGCACAATTTATGATTTTTCGGCCACGCCTATTTTGAGCGCCGTTACGGCCGTTACCCACGCGGGCTTTTTAGTTTTGTTTTTTTATGGAGACCGGCAGGGCTGGTTTGAAGCGGTCGCCCATGAAACGATCGCCGACCAAACCCGGTTTATTGCTCTGGAAACGGCCGTTTACGAACACCCCGACGATCCTGCCCGCCAGCTTGCCTATATGGATGCGTTACGGCGCGGCGGCGCAAATCGCCGCGCCCAACACCAACTCAAACAATTCCTGCAGCGGCGCCCCGATTCAGCGGCAGGACACCTGCAAATGGCGGCGCTGCTCACAGATGGCAAGCGCAGCGTGTCTAAAAAAGCGCAAGCTGAAGCGCAGCAGGCGCTCAGTTTAGGGTTGTCGGATTCCAGGCAGCGTGCATTTGCCTTCCAGTTAATTGCCCGCTATGAAATCGACATGGGTAATGGGAAGCAGGCTGTTGACTATTTGACCCAGGCCATAACGGCCGTAGCGCCGACCGCTTCCGCCGATGCCCTGCCCCCACCCCAGGCCGCCCAACTGGCCCAATACTATTATTTACGCAGCCAATCCTACCGCCGTTTGCAAAAATATTTCGAGGCCTACAACGATTTGCAGCAGGCGATTCAAATTGCCCAACGTTATGGGGATGAAACGGCCGTTGTCCAATATCGCAGCGAATTAGATGTTTTACAAAAACATGCCGGTGAACGATTTGAACAAACGCCACTGTAAAAAGTAACTGGCTGGCGACGCGCAGCGATACCTTACAATCGTCGCTTCGAAACAGGAACAATGTCATTGTTAAACCAAAAGGGTTCAGGTAAGCTCAAACTGTTACACACAGGAAAGGAGGTGATACCAAAAAACGATAATCCAGCTTCAAAAATACCATTACATCCTACGTACAATTTAATACCACGGATTTTCGAAGTATTAATATTCAAATGTTTTCCGTGGTCAACCTAATCCAAATTGGAGGAAATTTAAAAAATGAAAATCAAACGCCTATGGATTCTTGTAGCTCTTGTCCTGGTTTTGGGACTGATTCTAACCGCCTGCGGTGGTGGAGCTGAACCGGCCGCTCCGGCCGAAGAGGAAGCAGCCGGCGATTCAGCCCCAGCAGAAGCAGAAGCGCCGGCCGAAGAACCGGCAGCCGAAGCGCCCGCAGGCGATGACGGCGGCAAATATCAAATCCCGGCCGTCGAAGATGGCAAATACAACGTCGCCTTCGTTTATGTCGGCCCCCATGATGACGGCGGCTGGACACAAGCCCACGACGTCGGCCGTATGTATGTGGAAGAAAATGTAGACAATGTCCACACCGCCTATGTCGAAAACGTAGCTGAAGGCGCCGATGCGGAACAGGTAATCCGTTCCTTAGCCCGCAAAGGCTTCGATGTCATCTTCACCACGTCATTCGGTTTCATGGACGGCTCCGAAATTGTGGCCAATGAGTTTCCGGATGTAGATATCGTCCATATCTCCGGCTTTAAGTCCAACGAAGACAACTTCGGTAACCTGATGGGCGCCATGGAAGATATGAAATATCTGGCCGGTATGCTGGCCGGGTCGCGCGCAAAGGTTGATGGCAATCCAAAATTGGGTTACATCGCCACCTTCCCCATCCCCGAAGAACTGCGTTTGGGCAACGCCTTTGCGTTGGGTGCCCAGCAAACTTGTCCTGAATGTACCGTTGATGTGCGCTGGATATTCACCTGGCATGATCCTATCCTCGAAAAAGAAGCAGCCTCGTCCTTGTTTGACGGCGGGGCCCAAGTTGTGATGACCGGCGCCGACACGCCGGCGCCCGCCGAAGCAGCGCCCGAAGGCAAGTGGGGTATCACCTATGACTACAGCGGTAACTGTACCCTCGATTCGTGCCTGACTTCGATGTATTGGAATTGGGGTCCCGAATATGCCCGTATCGTCGAAGCCTCGCGCAACGACGAGTGGGTCGGCGGCTGGGAATATTTCGACGCCGATGCTGGAGCAATGGGGCTACTGGGCTTTATGGACGGTGAAACGCCCCAGCCCGGTGTTGAAGACCTGCCTGAAGAAGACTTGCAGCTCATAAGAGATACCCTGGCCCAAATGTTGGCCGGTGAATTCACCCGCTTCGACGTCTTCAAAGGACCTATCACCGATAATCAGGGCAATCTGGTTCTGGCCGAAGGTGAAAGTCTGGAACAAATAGATTTAGACGGCTTTGCCAGTTTGGCAGCGAGTGTGAAACTTGCATGTACTGGTGGAATGAAAATATCACGGCCGAATTACCTGAACTAGAGTAAACGGTTATTGCAGAAGCCAGGCTTTTCAGGAGCCTGGCTTCTTTATTATGTAACTCAAGCTACAGAATGAATTCTGTAACTAACATGGGAAAACATGATAAATCATGTTGAATATGTTGCGAGGTGTGCCGTTTCGAGTCTGTTTTTACAGACTTTTTATCCGTAGCTGAAGATTTCAATCTATGGCGTCGGCATGGTAGCAACTTGGGTTATGTAGGCGTTTATTAAAATGTTAGTAGTTCTTGTAGACGGAAGACGGAGCCATCGGTCATTTGTCTTCTGTCCTCCGTCTAGAGTCTAAGCTAACAGCGAATGACTACTTTGGAGGGATCTTCTATGACTGATACGCCTTATGCGGTAGAAATGCAAGACATTGTAATCCGGTTTCCCGGTGTGCTGGCAAATGATCACGTCAACTTGACGCTGAAACAGGGAGAAATCCACGCTCTACTTGGCGAAAATGGCGCGGGCAAGAGTACATTAATGAATGCCCTCTCCGGCCTCTATCATCCTTCATCGGGCACGATCAAGGTGTATGGAGAAACGGTTCGTTTTAATTCGCCGCGCGCCGCCATCGCCAAAGGGATTGGCATGGTGCATCAGCATTTTATGCTGGTACCAACGCAAACGGTGACTGAAAATATTTTACTGGGTCTCAATGAGCCGCGCTTTTTTATGAACCTGGCCAAATATGACCAAAAAATTCTCGATTTACAGGATCAATATGGTTTACGTGTAGACCCTAAGGCATTTATCTGGCAGTTGTCGGTGGGGGAACAACAGCGCGTAGAAATCTTGAAAACGTTGTATCGCGGGGCCAAAATTTTGATTTTGGATGAGCCAACGGCCGTTCTCGCTCCACAAGAAATTGACGACTTTATGGAAACGATGCGTTCGTTGGTCGCCACGGGTAAATCGATCATCTTTATCAGTCATAAGTTGCAGGAGGTAACGGCCGTTGCCGATCGCGTCACGGTCCTGCGCAAAGGCGTCGTCACGGCCGAAGGCGTCAGCACAGAAGGCATGACCAAGAAAAGCCTGGCTGAACTCATGGTTGGCCGCAGCGTCGTGTTTTCCGTCGCCAAAAAAGCACAAGAACCAGGCGATGTTGTTTTGTCAGTACGCGATGTCCATGCCGAAAACAACAAAGGTGTGCCTGCTTTGCAAGGCGTTTCCTTTGATGTACGTCAGGGCGAAATTTTAGGTTTTGCCGGCGTCTCTGGCAACGGCCAAAGCGAACTCGCCGAAGTGATCACGGGTATGCGTGAATGCACAGGCAGCATTAAGGTAAACGGCGAGGAAGTCAGCAACTTGTCGCCCATGGCAACCATCAAGAAAAGAGTCGCCCATGTGCCTGAAGACCGCAATCACGTCGGCTCCGCGCCGAACATGACCATCACCGATAACACGATCATGAAAAGCTACCGCAAACCGCCAATTGGGTCGGGTTGGCGCGTTAATTACAGCGCCGCCACAGCCAATGCCAATGAACTCAAAGAGCAATATGATATTTTGGCGCCCTCCGTCAAAACAATGGCGCGCAAGCTCTCTGGCGGTAATTTACAAAAGGTGATTTTGGCGCGTGAGATTTCAGGTGAGCCGCAGTTAATGGTGGCAGTGCAGCCCACACGTGGTTTGGATGTGGGCGCGATTGAGGCCATTCAAACGTTGATTTTGGCGCAGAGGGAGGCGGGAACGGCCGTACTGCTCATATCCGAAGAACTGGAAGAACTCATGGCGCTTAGCGACCGCATTGCTGTCATCTACGAAGGCGAAATCATGGGCATCGTCGACATCGACGACGCCGACATTGGCGAACTTGGCCTCATGATGACCGGCACGAAATTAGAAAAGGTGGGTGATTGATATGCCATTTAGAATCTATTTTGAAAAACGTGTCGAAGATTATCCGCGCTGGCTGCCCGCCGCCACATCACTTGGCTCAGTTGTTGTCGCCTTTATCATCAGCGGCATCATCCTCAAACTAATCGGCGGCGACCCCATTCGGGTAGGGAAATTCTTCTTTCAAGCCACATTTGGCAGTTGGCCCGTCATTTCTGACACGCTTGTGAAAGCAACCCCACTCATCCTGGTGGGTCTCGCCTGTACCATGGCCTTCAAAATGAAGCTGTGGAACATCGGCGCCGAAGGGCAGTTTTACATGGGCGCCTTTTTCGCCAGCCTCGTTGTTTTGGTTCCCCTGGTGCCATTGGACAGCCCTAAAATTTTTATCATCGGATTCATGATCATTATGGGCATGATTGGCGGTGCATTTTGGGGTTTCATTCCAGGCCTGCTTAAAGGTCGTTTTGGCGTCAATGAAATCATCACCACGTTGATGCTCAACTACATCGCCATTTTGTGGAACAATTTCTGGATCTTTAACAAATGGAGCGACGCCGGTTTCCAGATGACGCCCACCTTTGAGAAAACAGCCTGGCTGCCGCGCCTGGCCGATTATGCGCGCCAATTTAAAGCCTTCTCGGGCATCACCTTGCATGGCGGCTTTGTCATCGCCCTGATTGCGGCCGTTGTCGTCTGGTGGATTCTTGAACGCAGCAAATGGGGCTTTGAAATCAAATTGACCGGTGATAATGAAAAAGCGGCCAAATATGCCGGCATGAACATTGTGCGCAATATCATTTTAGTGTTTATGGTTTCCGGCGCATTGGCTGGCCTGGCCGGTATGGCAGAAGTTTCCGGCGTGGTGCATCGTTTACAAGAACGCATCTCCCCCGGTTATGGCTTTACAGGCATCATCATCGCCTGGTTAGCCAAATTGAACCCCTTTGCCGTTATCATTGTCTCAATACTTTTCGGGGCGCTCATCGTCGCCGGGCGCGAAATTCAACCGTCGGGCCTGTCCCAACTATTGCAAGGCATCATCCTCTTTATGGTCATCAGCAGTGATGTCTTACTGCGCTACCGCATACGCTTTATGCGCAAAGCACCAAGTGAACCAGGTTCACCAGCACCACAAGAGGAGGTACAAGCCGCATGAATTGGGTCATTATCTTACACGCCGGTTTAGCCACCGGCACCGTCTTGCTTTTTGCCGCGATTGGCGAAATTTTCGCCGAACGCTCTGGTATTCTAAATTTGGGTGTCGAGGGTATGATGTTACTCGGCGCGATGGCTGGTTTTAGCGTCTCTTTGTCCACCGGCAGCCCCTGGATCGGTCTGGCCGCCGCGATGTTGGCCGGCGGCATCTTGAGTATTGCCCATGGCATCGTCACCATCCATTTTCAAGCCGATCAAGTGGTCAGCGGCTTGTCGCTGACATTTCTAGGCACGGGGCTGGCGCTGGTCTTGGGTGAAGGCTTGACAGGCCAAAACCCGGCCTTGATCCCCAGCTTCGATATCCCTTTGTTGGCCAGCATTCCCTTCATTGGCCCCGTCTTTTTTGAGGATCACAGCGTGCTAGTCTATCTCGGCTACCTGTTTGCGCCGCTTAGTTGGTACTACATCTATCGCACCAAACCGGGCATGAATTTGCGTGCCGTCGGCGAAAAACCGGATGCGGCCGACACCATGGGCGTTAATGTCTACCGTTTGCGTTATTTGTATGTGATTGTGGGTGGTTGTCTGGCCGGTTTGGCCGGTGCCACGATCAGTTTGTCGGTGTCACCCGGTTGGTACAGCACCCAAACGACATCGGGGCAGGGCTGGATCGCGATTGGTCTGGTGATTTTTGCCCAGTGGAATCCGCTGCGCGCGGCCTTGGGCGCCTATCTGTTTGGCGCTTTACGGCGTTTTATCCTCGATCTGCAAGGACCGGCGCTGTTGTTGGGCTTCACCAATCCGCTCTATATCAACTCCAACTTCGGCTTCTTCCTACAAATGACACCCTACATCCTGACGATTATTGGCGCTGCTGATCGGTTCCCGCGCCGCCTTACGCAAACACATCGGCGCACCAGCCGCCTTGGGTGTGGCGTATATTCGTGGTGAGCGTGGGGCTTGAGGTAGCTGGTCAGCAAATTTATAAAGCAAGGTCTACATTTTATTCTTAAACATGTCAGTATTAACTTAGATTTGGGGGATTTATATCGAAAAATTTCTGTGTAATCTCCCAAATTTCATGTTTTACCGACTACTACTTATTTTGAATAAATCGTTGTGCGTCACAATCTTATGGGCAATCATGCTGCAATCAGATGAACAGAGAAGGATAGCCACAAATCTCTTACGCCATCTCCTATGGGCAGATAGGATAAGGCAACAGTTTGAGTCGGTTCATATACGACATTCCCCTGAACTTATAAAAAGACTTAATAACAATGATGTTGTTTTTCGTCCAGAATTGCTTGATGGAGAGATGTATCTGTGCCTTTGGTTTAGTCTGCTTCAAGTTGTAGTCGAGGGGTGGCCAAGATTAAGGGCTCGTGATGATGAGATTACGCGTCTCCTTAGATCTCCTTATAGGAACATGTTGCGAGACTTCCGAAATGCCACGTTCCATCCAGAAGATTATGACGATGATCGAATTAACTCGATGGCTGCGGAAGGACAAGCTAGTATTGATTGGGTACGAGAACTTACTGATGCGTATAAGACATTCTTCAATACCCATATGCCAATTCAAATTTAGGGTCAACTGCGGTGCGGCATAACCGAACCGTTAATATACTTTTGTCTTCAATGTTTAATTTTTTCGACATCTGTTAGCTACCACACTTCGCTCAAAAGCAGAGCCCCCACAATCAGTAATTTGCTGATTTGTTCTTCCTATTTTGTGGGCAACGGTCATAAAGGTATAAAATACAATCATATGCGTAAATCAGTTACAGAATTAGTATGTTAAGTAAATCAAAGCGAATACAACAATTAGTAGAGTTTCTGATTGATAATGCTGCCATCTTACTCACAATTGCTTTTGCTGGATATGTTATATACCGACAAGAAATGACTCAATCTTCTGTTTCGACAGAGGAACTCTTAACGGCGATTTTAGGTGTTTTGGGACTCTTAGCAATTTCCGAGATAGTTGAACGTTATCATAGGTTAAATCATATCAAAAAATCCAGCGACCGTACTTTGGCTCTGTTGGAGAGTCGCTTTACTGATCGCGCATCCGCAATAGCTTTTTTTCAAAAACCTCCTGGTTTTGAAGCGTACATAAATGCTGCACATCAAATTGACATGTGTGGCGTTAGTCTAACCTCGACAATCAATAAGCAGTTCAGTAATCTGCGAGAGGCATTAAGGTTAGGGTCAAATATTAGGGTGCTAATAGTTGACCCTGACTCGTTGGGATTACAAATGTCGGCCGCCAGAAGTGAAGAACCAGAAGATGTGGACTATTTTCGTAGAAGACTAGATGCAACGTTTAGAGATTTGGAATATTTGCACAAGAGTTGGATCGAATACAAATCAGACATGAAATTGAAAGTAGGCACTCTTTCTGTACGCCTTGTCTCCTATGCCCCATCATTTGGGATTATTAGTTTTGACCCAAACCGACGGAATGGAGCTGTTTTTTTAGAAATATATCCACATAGGTATGGATATGGGACGCCTCCCACATTTGATTTAAACCTTCATCGAGATGGTGAATGGTATAAATATTTTATAGAACAGTTTGAACAAATGTGGAAAGACGCAAAACCTTGGCAACCGATTTCGTCTCAATAACTATAACAACCAGAGTAACGCCTCTGCCATTACACTAACTTACCAATTTGCATTCCGTTTGTGGGTAACGGCCGTTTCCTAGAATATAATGATTTATGGGGTGCAAGGGTGAAGAGTTGGCAATTATTATTGCGGGATGGGTGTAGGCTTAGACCAGGAATGTGGGCAAAATCGGACTGGTTTAATGTGACCAGGGTTAAGTTGTGGTGAACGGCCGTTGCCGCAATAATGGCGTCAGGCACATCAAAAACAAAAGTAACGCCCCCTCCAACAATAATTTGCTGATTTGATCTTCACGTTTGTGGGAAACGGCCGTTGCGTGTTCGTCCTCTGTGCGTGCGATCCAATCAAAAGCTTCTGCTGGTTTGCAACGGCCGTGGCTTCCAGCTCAACTCCTTACGCGCGCTGTGCATCAACAAGAGCGCCGCACACGCAATTGGTTAATTGTACTTGATTTTTGGTTACGGCCGTTTACAATGGAAGTTAAGCATAGCAAAGGCATACCACCATCTTCCGGATAAACGGTGAAAACAAATGACTACAAACGTCTTAGTATCAGATCATGAATACGAACCAACATGGGAGATTGCCAAACTCTTCCCTGCCCAGGGACAATGGAGCGAGGAAGAGTATTTGGCCTTGGAAACCAATCGACTCATAGAATTCTCTCAGGGTACTATTGAGGTTTTGCCGATGCCATCACAGACCCACCAATTCATCGTCTACTATCTTCATCATCTTCTACTTATGTTTATAACCGAGCATAAACTAGGACGTGTTTTAGGTGCGCCCTTTCGGATCAAATTGTGGTCTGGAAAATATCGTGAGCCAGATGTTGCTGTGATGCTAAAAGCAAATGATTCTCTTCGCCAAGAACAATTTTGGGAAGGTGCGGATCTGGTCATTGAGGTTGTTAGTCCAGATGATCCCAGCCGTGATTTCATAGTAAAACGGCAAGAGTATGCACAGACTGGCATTCCTGAATATTGGATTGTGGACAGTCGCACTGAGCGTATCGTGGTGTTAACGCTCCAAGATGATCACTATGTTGAACATGGTGAATTTATACCCGGTCAAAAAGCAACCTCTCCCCTATTAACAAAATTTGAAGTTGATGTAACGGCCGTTTTCGCCGCAGGTAAGCAGTAAAACATCAGATAGTTGGCAGCCGCAAAAATTTTCCAACAACCGTCGCTGCAATAATAGCGTCAGGCACACTCAAGCCAATCTGCTGCAAACGCGCCTGATTGATATATTCGCTAACGACCAAGCAGCCACATCACAAACAAAAGTAACGCCCCTGTCAACAGCAATTTGTTGATTTGATCTTCACATTTGCGGGAAACGACCGTGGCGCGTCTATGTCATATCTTACTTCAGCAAGCTCTGACCGTGCCTCTTTGATCAACAAAAACTCTGCACATCCGGGAAACACCTTTAAGTTGACAAGTGTAACGTGACGGATTACACTTGGTATATGATCAAGTCTTTCGCTGATCGACGAACACAAGATTTATATACCATAGGTAAGGCAAAGCGATTTCCACCTGATGTAGCAAGGCGAGCAGCCCGCAAACTTGAGTATGTGGATCTCGCTATCCAACTGGATGACTTGAAAGTTCCACCTGGCAACCGGCTTCATTCTCTTAAAGGCGACCGCAAAGGTCAGTATTCAATTTCCATCAATGACCAGTGGCGTATCTGTTTTAGATTTTTCGATGGTGATGCCTATGAAGTCGAGGTTTGCGACTATCATTAAAACGAGGAGTAAATTATGAGCATTCCAAACACAATCAGTATGCAACGCAGGCCCACCCATCCGGGCGAAATGCTGCGCGAGGATTTTCTGCCGGATTATGGCTTAACTGTTGCCAGTCTAGCTGAGGCAATCGGTGTTTCGCGTCAATCAATCAATGAACTACTGCGGGAACGCCGGCGTGTTAGCCCTGAAATGGCACTGCGGCTTGCACGACTCTTCGGCAACTCACCGGAGTTCTGGTTAAATGCGCAACGGGCAGTAGATCTGTGGGATGCTTCACTGGCCATTCAGCATGACGTGAGCCGCATCAGGCCGCTCATACCTGCCTAACAGCTGATTACCTTAGCGTGATTTTTGGTTACGGCCGTTTACGCTTTACACTGCTGCCCAACTAACCACAGTTTCAAGGATGATTGATATGTTGTATCTTTTTTGGTACAATGATGCCTGATGGATGACGAGGAAATAGTTCTTGGAGTCAAGTTCTTTCGCACTGGTACATGGTAATGAACCTGTGCGTGAATGGCTTAAAAGTTTGTCACCCGATGTCAGAAAAATAATCGGTGAAGACATCAAATCTGTTCAATTTGGCTGGCCTTTGGGTATGCCGCTGGTCAGAAAACTAGCGCCAGATTTATGGGAAATACGCTCATCCAGTAGAGAGGGAATTGTGCGTGTTCTGTTCACTATCGCAGACAACAAAATGGTTTTGTTACACGGATTCAGCAAGAAATCACAAAAAACACCTAAAAACGACCTGGATACAGCCAAACGACGACTTAACAAAGTCCAATTGGAGAATGAAAATGGCGAATAAGCATATTGGCAGTGACTTTGATGACTTTCTACGTGAAGAAGGTATTTTAGCTGAGGTAGAGGCTACCGCCATGAAGCGCGTTATTGCATTTCAAATCGAGCAAGAGATGAAACGCCGTAACATGACAAAAACAGAGATGGCCAAAAAAATGAAAACCAGTCGTGCCTCATTAAACAGACTACTTGATCCTTCAAACGCATCTGTTACTTTGCAAACGCTGGAGCGTGCTGCTTTGGCTATCGACAAGCGGCTAAGAATCGAGTTGGTATAATTTAAACAAATCGGTTGGCAGGCTATTATTTGTGTTGTGGGTGGTTCAGCAGCTGCCTAATACGGCCGTTCCAAGGCTTTTTTGTTTTTACACTTCAATCAGGCATCACAATTTACACCGCCAGCCGATTAACCATATCGCAAATAACCGCAACGCCCCCACCAGCACCAATTTGCCGATTTGTTCTTTCCGTTTGCGGGTGACGGCCGTTTCCCCTACTCATACCCCAATTGATTAACTGAACTTGATTTTTGGCAACGGCCGTCTGAGTGAGATAGTTTGGATGCAAGGAGTCATCTGGTCAATTTTTCTGTTATAATAGAGTCAACTCATCGACAGAAATGGTTAGCAAGAAATATGTTCAGGAGATCAGAGAATGAGTGTTCAAGAAGCCGTTCAGCACCTTCAATTTGCTTCTTTAGCAGAACGTATTCAGGTGATTGAGCTACTGCTCCAGTCCCTCAAAGATGAAATTATCCATGACGAACCCGTGCGCAAGCCGTTTCGTATCCGCACATTCAATCTTGGAAAGGATATTCAGTTAGATCGGGACGAAATGTATGCAGATAGAGTGGTTTGACAATGTATGCCCTTGATACAAACCTCCACAACTGAATACATTATTGGATTTGCTAAAATCCGTAACGACTCGGAAAAAGGTTTTCGATGTGGCTCTAGCCGCGACTTTAAAGGATCATGGTGTATCGGGTTTGTATACGGTGAATATAAAGGACTTCGAGGAATTTAAGTTTCTTGATGTGACGAATCCGTTGACGTAACAGGGCCAGAATATCAGTCTAGTACACGGCAGCTTAAATAAACCCACAAATACAGCTCGGGCCGGTCTCCTGACCGCGCCCGCAATAACTGTTGGTATATTTACGCCAAGCTGTACTAGTCCTCTCAGTTGGCAACGGCCGTTACTACCTCAGGTGAAGTATTAGTTGTTAATGCGGGGTGGGATGCAAGCTAAGACCATGAATGTGAATGAAATCGAACTGGTTTAGTGTGACCAAGGTTAGGTTGTGTTGAACGGCCGTTGCGGCAATAATGGCGTCAGGCACACTCAAGCCAATCTGCTGCAAACGCGCCTGGTTGATATATTCGCCAGCCCTATCGGCCACCTCTATTCCTAAATCATATGTCAGAAAACGCGATAATAATTTGCGCGTCCCGTATTTCTCATCAGGATGCATGCCGGCATGAATTTCCAGGCGCGTAACCGTCGCAACGCTCAGGCGACCCGTTTTGCCGAGTCCGCGCAGTAACTGCACAATCTGCCGGTGGCCGCGCAAATGACGGATGACGATGCCTGTATCCAAGAGATAGTTACTCATCATATCCATTTTCTGGCAACGGCCAAGATTGGCGCAAATCTTGCAGCCAGCGGTCTATATCTGCATCGGATTCCATCCCCGGATGATTATCATCTGTCCAAATTCCGGCTGTTTCTTCCAACGCCGCCAACTGCTCTTCAATAGCCAGGCGCGATTCAATCGCCTCGGCAATAAAGCGACTGCGCTGCCGGGAGGGGATACGGCCGTCCAAGCGTTCAACTAAATCGCGTGGCAGGGTCACAGTGATTTTTTGAGCTTTTGCGGAAGATGGATTTGTAGACATCTAGTTGAACCTCTGTTTAGATGGCTAAAGTATACTGCCACAAACATGGTTTTGTCAATCCAGCTTGGGTTGGTGGATGAGCGTTCAGCTATTCAGCGTTTCAGCAAATCAGCCCCATCACAAACAAAAGCAACGCCCCCACCAAAACAATTTTGCCAATTTGATCTTCCCATTTGCGCACAACGGCCGTTTCACGTTCATCTTCTGTACGGGCTTATCCATTCAAAGGTTTTTGCCTGTTTGCAACGGCCGTCTCTTCCAGCCCAACTCCTTACGCGATGTGCGTTAACAAGAGCGCCGCGCACGCAATTGGTTAATTGAGGTTGATTTTTGGTTACGGCCGTTTACCCCACACCCTCCAAAAAACAAACCTCAGGCACGCCAACCACCCCCATCTGTTGCTTCGCCACCTGCCAACTCACCGACTGCATAAACGTTCGCGCCTGCGCCAGGTCACACCAACCAAGAACAACAATAATCTCATGCGGGTCATCCACATTACGCAGCACCAACGTTTCATTGGTCGCGCCCCCCGCCTGCCGCGCAGGAAGATGAATATCAAAACCTTCTTTCCACCGCGTATAATCCGTAATTTGATGCCGAAGAAATAGATATATCATGGCGTTGCGTCTTGACATTCTAAAAAGCAAGCCCCCTCAGATATGATTGTTCACTTTCCAAGGGGGCTCAATTCCTCTATTCGTTATGAATGATAGCTTGTTAAGCGCTAAACTTCCTCACCAACCCATACCTCCATCGTTCCAGGAATATTTCCTGCTTTCTCGGTCGCTTCTCGAAAATGGTCTTCCTCGAGCGCAGCCATAAATGCCTGTAGCGTGGTATTGTTTTCAAACTGCTGATGAATCATGACCTTGTTAGGGTTTTCAAGGTCACGATTAACTGTCGTAGCGATGACGCCAAGATTCTTAGATATCTGGGCATCGGCATCAAACACTTTCTTCCAGGTGGCAAAATCTTTAACTTCAGTCCGTGCATACACATTAATTGTCATGTTAAATCTCCTCGTATGATATGTAGTAACGGGAAAGATCCCGTTGACAATAAATTGAATCCCTGAGATGCTGAAGTAGATAGCCAAGAGGAAGCGCTCGTTCTCCTTGCTGCCTTCGTGAGAAGGACTTCTACAAAAGTATGCGCCCCTCAGTCTGTTGGGAACTTCTAACCCGCATTTTGTTCACGCCAGTCGTGATTCGGGTAGCAGACCGATATGCAATCTCATGGCTGGTCAAGTTCTCATTTCACGAGGCTGCTGACCTCAACAGAACTCAGGGATTCTTTCTCCTCTGGCGCTAAAACCAATAAAGGAGGTATTTATGTTCTCAAAAAACGATTTGTTAGTAGGGGTGGATATTCACCGCCGCACCAACGTCGTACAGGTCATGGATGGGTCAGGGCAAATGGTGTCGTCCTGCCTGCGGGTCGCCAACAATCGCTCAGGTACAGCCGACCTGGTCAACCAACTGGCGCAAACGGCCACGGCAGGTGACTTTGACCACATTCATGTAGCCGCCGAGGCCACTGGCAACTATTGGCTGCCCTTCTTCTGCGAATTGGAACAGTCGCCTGCTTTAGTCAGTTGGTCACTCTCTCTTTATCCTTTCAATCCCAAAGTCATTCACAACTTTCGGAAATCCTTGGGGGATTGGAACAAAACGGATGAGTTGGATACGGCCGTTATTACTGAACGGTTGCGTTTTGGGCGCGAATTGCCGTATCCTTTTCATATGCAAGACCGCTACCTGCCACTACGCACACTTACCCGCCATCGCTTCCATCTGGTAGGCGAATTGGTACGGGTCAAATCTCATGCGCTCTCACTGGTGTATCTGCAAGCCAGTGAGTACACGGCACACCCTGCTTTTTCCGATGTCTTTGGCAAGACCAGTCAAGCGGTTCTCAAAGAATTTCCATCGTTGGAAACGGTAGCCGCGATGCCCTTCGAGGATCTTGTCGAATGGCTTGATACCAAAGGGAAACGTCGCTTTTCTCAACCGGAAGACAATGCCCGTCGTTTGCAGCAAATTGCTATTGATTCCTATCAGTTACCAGATGCGTGGCTTGATTCAGTCAACACCGCTTTGTCCTTGAGTTTGCGTCATATCACCGTGCTTCAACAGCTCTTGACTCGCCTCGATGCGGCCATTGCTGACCAATTGGACAACTATCCCCATTCCTTGACCACCATTCCTGGTATTGGCCCTGTCTTTGCTGCGGGCATCATTGCCGAAATTGGCGACCTCTCTCGTTTTGATTTCAATCAGGCCAAGGTCGCCAGTTTCGCCGGTCTCAAGTGGTCCAAGCACCAATCTGCTGACTTTACGGCCGAAGAAACCCGTCTCAAGCGCACCGGTTCTCGTTTTCTGCGTTACTATCTTTGTGAAGCGGCTCAGCTGGTTCGATTGCACGATGCTGAGTATGCTGCTTTTTATCAGAAAAAATTCAACGAAGTGCGTCATCATCGCCATAAGCGTGCCATCACGCTGACGGCTCGTAAGCTTGTGCGGTTGGTTGTGCGGCTGCTAACGACCAATGAACCGTTTCGAGCTAGGCAGGTGCCTAACGAAGATAACACCTAAAACAGCCAGTTCATTCTGGTGATTGTTGCTTTATAATCTGCTATTCTTTTGATAAGGTTCTCGTTGGCAGGTTCGCGGTAGCCTGCCTACTTTTCGGTCAAGATTGCTCTTTTTTGCCTCTTGACATTTCACCGCATTACTTGTGATTTATTGTGTCACCAAAATTTGTTGATCACAAGATAGCAAACCATCGTCAGTAGGTCGTCACCACCTGGCGTCTCATCGTCACCACTTTTACAGTTGACTCGGCCGGTTCGATTTTTGGTTCCCGCTTTAGCAAAGGTATACTATGCGGAGCTTGGTTAACATTCTCTTTCATCCAAGGTCAATTTATCGATGGAACATCTAACGTTATCTTTCTTCGGTGCTTTTCAGGCGACGCTTGGCGACAAGTCACTCACCCATTTTCGCTCGGTTAAGGTACACGGTCTCTTGGTCTATTTAGCCCTGACGCCACAGCACGCGCATCCGCGCGACGTGCTGGCCGCTTTGTTTTGGCCGGATGAACCAGAGAGTTGTGGCCAAGAAAAATCTGCGCCAATCGCTCTATCGGCTGCGTCAGTTGTTAGGGGATACGGATGCTCAAAAACAGTCCGCCCTGAGCGTGCCGAAGGGGCCGTTCTTCCTCATCACCCACACCACCGTCCAATTTAACCCTGTCAGCGACCACAGCTTGGATGTTATCGACTTTTTAGCTGCTTTGGAGGAGGAGGGATTTGGAAACGGCCGTTACCCTCTATCAAGGCGACCTTCTGCCCGGCTTCACCTGCGACAGCCTGCCCTTTGACGACTGGTTGCGCCAAGAGCGAGAACGATACCATCGGCTGGCCTTAGATGCCTTGTTCAAGCTGACTGCCCACAGTTTGGCTCACGCCGATTATCAAACCGCCCAAAACCTGGCGCGGCAACAATTGAGCGCTGGAGCCGTGGCGTGAAGAAGCCCATCAACAGCTCATCCAAGCCTTAGCCCTGCATGGCGAACGCAGTGCGGCAATTGCCCAATATGAAACCTGTCGCGCTGTATTGGCTGAGGAATTGGGTATCGAACCAGCCGCAGAAACCAAGAATCTACTCAAGCACATTCGTCACCAACGCCAAGCGCAGTCCGCTGCGCCGCCTGAAGCGAACCCCAAGCGCGTCCTCGGTTAACGATTCCCTTCGTGGGTCGTCAGGCCGAATATGGCGCCTTGGTCAACGCGTATGGGCAAGTTGCCAGCAACGGCTTGCAGGTGGTGACCCTATCGGGCAGGGCAGGGATTGGCAAAACGCGGTTGACCCACCATTTTTTGGCCTGGGCGGCGATGCAAGGGGCCGATGTGCTACAAAGCCGCGCCCTTGAAACCAGCGCTGGACTCCCCTACCAACCGCTTACCCATCTATTGCGCCAGCGCATCGAGCGTGAAAATGCTCCCGAAGATTTACTCTCCGATTTGTGGCTCTCCCATTTGACCCGCCTGTTGCCGGAACTGCGCGACCGCTACCCCGACCTGCCTGAACCCACCCAGGAGGAAAACACCGCGCAGCAGCATCTCTTTGAAGCGATCACCCGCCTGGTCCAGGCCCTGGCGGAGCGCCAGCCGCTCGTTTTATTTATCGACGATTGGCACTGGGCTGATGCCGCCTCGCTCGATGTGTTGCACTATGCCGCCGTGCGCTGGGCAGAAGGCCCCCATTCTGGGGGGCGCCAATTCT
Organism: uncultured Chloroflexia bacterium; assembly: GCA_963701435.1. Classification (GTDB taxonomy): domain Bacteria; phylum Chloroflexota; class Anaerolineae; order Promineifilales; family Promineifilaceae; genus JAACFF01. The sequence goes on from CAVPAL010000023.1 coordinate 717,108, forward strand.
GGTTCTACTAACGTTGCGTCAGGAAGCCGTCACTGAGTCGTCTGAGGTGCAAAGCTGGTTGACGCGGCTCAACCACAGTGTGGCTGTGGAGCCGTTACAGCTAGGCAAGCTGTCCCGGACGGAAACGGCGCAGCTCATTCAAACCCTGCTAGAGCCAGAAATAGATAACAATGATGAAGCATTGACCCAATTTAGCGATTGGCTCTTTGCCGAAACGGACGGACAGCCGCTTTTTCTGACGGAGACGCTCAAAGCGATGGTTGAGGACGGCCTGGTTCGGCCTGATACGACGTCATCAAGCTGGCATATTGATGGGGAAAAGTTTGACCGGGAAATGCAAAAAGCCAGCGGCCGTATCGTGCCGGGGGTGCAGCATATTATCAAAGGCTGGCTAGACCACCTGACCGCGGCGGCTGGCAAGCTGCTGGCGGCGGCGGCTGTTTTGGCTCAAGAGAGTACGTTTGATCAGCTCTGTGGCGTGGCTGAGGTTGAAGAAGTTGAGGCGTTGACCGCGTTGGATGAACTGCTGGGTAAACAGTTGCTGCTTGAAATGGATCAGGGAGTGCCAGCGGTTGGGCCTGAGCCAGTTTACAGCTTTTCACATCAGAAGATCAGCGAGGTGGTTTATGCCGAAGCTGGAGCCGCTCGGCGGCGAATACTGCATCGTCGGGCGTTCGAGACGCTGCAAGCGGGGGCCGTGCCAGCGGCCGATTTGGCCCACCATGCCCGCAACGCCGGTTTGCTGACTGAGACCATCCACTATAGCCTCATCGCTGGCAATGACGCAATGGGGCTATTTGCTCACCAAGTGGCAATAACTCATTATGAGACAGCCTGGCAACTAACCGAGCAGAAGGGCTGGCCGAAAGCAATTTCCGGCGCAGACAGACAAACCCTCTACACCGCCTTGGGTCGGGCCTATGAAATAGTCGGCGCGTGGCCCAACGCCCAAAAAACATACGCGGCGATGATCGCCGATGCGAGAATGACCAAGGCGGCGGCTATGGAATGTATGGGGTTAAATCGCTTGGCCAGCGTTTACGTCATTGGCTTTTTTAAGCTGCCCCAAGCCTTTGCGCTCTTGGAGGAGGCCCGACTCGTGGCTGAAGCGAGCGGAGATCGACGGGGGATAGCGGAAACAGCCTCAACATTGTCCCAGGCGGCACTGTATGAGCATGACCTACCTAAGGCGATCAGAGAGGCTGAGAAAGCCTTGGCCATCGCCCGCGAATTAGAACACCCCCAACTGTTAGGACTCTGTCTCAGACAGCTCTCTTTTGCCTATGTCCATCAGCGCCAATGGGAGTTGGTCATGGTCTATGCGGCCGAAGCCCAACAGCACTATCAAGCGGCTGGAAATCTTATTTTGGCTGCCAACAACCAAACCTTATTCGGCGCATGTCAGCTATCAACTGGGAAACTGCGGGATAGCCTGGTTACGCTGGAAGAAACATTTGCCTTTAACCAGAAAATCGAAAATGGTGGGGGACAAGCAGAGTGTGCCTGGTTTTTGGCTTTGGTTCGTTTGGAATTGGGTCATTATGGAGCGGCGATCAGGCTGGCAAAAGAGGCGGTCACGCAAGCTCATAAAACAAAGCAGATGCGCCTCATCTCGATAGCAAACACAGTGTTGGGCCTGGTTCTTAGAACGCTTATGGATCTCAATGTTGCCAAACAAATCCAATTAAGCATCGTAGAGGCATCTACTGAGGAAAAGGTTGATCCTTATCCAGATCGGACACTGTCAGAGCTATGCGCCATTCACGCTTTGGAGGGAAATTGGAAGCAGGCCCATAGCTATGCCAAAAAAGGGGTGCAATTCCTCGCAGGAAGCGCACTGCCTCCGATAAGTTGGATTGGCTGGTATGAGATTGAGGCACTCTTACGTGGTGGGGATAGTGATCTGGCGCGGGCAGAGGTAGCACGATTAGCCACTGTTGTGGGTGAGAATCGTCGTTATCGTCTGCCTTTGTTACGGTCGCAGGCGGTATTGGCTCAAGGGGATGGTGATTTGGACCAGGCGATTGAGTATCTGCAAGCGGCTCTCTCTTTGGCGCAGGAAATGGGTTTGCCAGGGGAGGAATGGCCGATTTTGGGTGAATTGGGTAGGCTGTATGCGGAGCGGGGGGAGGAGAAGAAGGCGCGGGAGGCTTATGGGGAGGCTGCTGTGATTATTCAGCGGCTGGCGGAGACGATTGATGATGAGGGGTTGAGGGAGGGTTTTTTAACGGCCGTTTCCATCCAAACCGTCCTTGAACAAAGCAATCAGGTTTAAATAAAGTGACAACAAAACAGTTGCCCTTGTGAATATTTTTGAATACAATAGATTGAATATTATTCAACGGAGCGTGTATTATGTCTAAAACAATAACCCTCAGAGTAAATGACGATGTGTACCAAATGATAAAAACGGCCGCCGATGGCCAACGGCGAAACCTATCCAATTTTATCGAGTTTGCCACCCTGCAATATTTAACTTCAGCAACCTATGTCGATGATGCCGAAATGGAACTGATTCTCAACGACACAGAATTAGTCGCTAACTTAAGACAAGGACTCGAAGATAGTAAAAAGGGCGACTACACCATTGTTTGATTTTAGTATTGCAGAAACAAAAACCTTTGAAAAGGTTAAGAAGAAAATAGACCAGAAGCTGTATCAAAAAATCAATGATATTGTCTATCCGCAATTACGAAACAACCCGTATTTTGGCGCAAATATTAAAAAGCTGAAGGGTGAATTTGAAGGCTTTTACCGTTATAGAATCGGCAATTACAGATTGTTTTATCTCATTGATGACAAGAAGGTTTTGATATTTGTGATTGATCTTAAGCATAGAAAAGATGCTTATCGGTAAAGAGCATGGGTACGGAACTATAACGGCCGGTCGCGGGTTGATGAACGGCCCGTTTACCCCTCCCCCTCCAAAAACTGCACCTCTGACACGCCAACCACCCCCATCTTTTTCATCGCCATCTGCAAACTGACCGACTGGCTGAACGTTCTCGCCTGGTGCAGGTCACGCCAGCCCAAGATAACGATGATCTCATGTTGGTTATCCACATTACGCAGCACCAACGCCTTATTGGTTGCGCCGCCCGCCTGCCGCGCGGCGAGGTGATTGTCGAACCCTTCTTTCCAGCGCGCATAATCTGCAACCGTTTGCCTCAGATAAAGGTATATCATCTTGCGCAGAGTCCTTATCCAATCAAAAACCGAGTTTTTCAGAAAAACTCGGTTTTTATGGCAAATCACTTTGTTACTCTTGCAGTAGGTTAAAGATCACTCAGCATCTAAGAAGGTTTCATTCCGCGACGCTCTACTGCTATGAGTCCACCGTTTGTTAGACGTCCTCACCAACCCACAGCTCAATCGTGTCGAGTTGAACGCCCGCGTTCTTAAAGATTGATTGACCCTCTTCAGACTGCATCAGAGCATTCATCCCATTTAATTGATGCATATCTGCGAACTGGTGATAAACAATGATCGTATTCGGGTCATCAGGGGCACTATGGACACTGTCCGCGAGTATGCCCAGTTTTTGACGCCCAGGGGCGGCTTCATCGTACATTTCCTTCCAAGTGGCAAAATCATCAACTTTATGCCGAGAAAACATGCTTACTGTCATTTTAAATCTCCTGTGATTTTATGTGTAACCAAAATTAATTGATCTCAAGATACCAAACCACCGTTAGCAAATCGTCACCACCTGTTCTTTTATCGTTAGCACTTTGGCAGGCGGGTCTTGTTTATTCCCGTTCTGGCAAGTAGAAAGGTATACTTGACAGCAGTTGAATGAAGTTTTTTTTCATCTAGGGTCAAATAAGCAATGAGTCATCTGAAGCTATCTTTTTTCGGTGCATTTGAGGCGAAGCTGGGCGATAGGTCGCTCACCCATTTTCGCTCGGTTAAAGTGCAAGGGCTGCTGATATACCTCGTGATGACACCGCAGCAAGCCCATGCACGCAATGCACTGGCTGCCTTGTTTTGGCCGGATGAACCAGAAACGGGCGAAACATAACCTGCGTCTATCGCTCTTTCGACTGCGGAAACTGTTGGGGGATGCAACCGCTCAAAAAGCGCCTTATTTGCTCATCACCCGCGCAACTGTTCAATTTAACGTTGCCAGCTGTCTACAGTTTCGATGTCGCTGATTTTTTAGTAGGAGTGGAAAATGATCAGTTAGAAACGGGGGCCGTTTCCCTCTACCAAGGCGACCTCCTCCCCGGTTTCAGTTGCGACAGCCTGCCGTTTGACGACTGGCTGCGACAAGAGCGGGAGCAGCTCCATCGGCTGGCCCTGGAAGCCTTGTTTAAGGTGACAGCACACAGTTTGGCACGAGCCGATTATCAAACAGCGCAAAATCTTGCACGTCGACAGTTACCGTTAGAGCCGTGGCGCGAGGAAGCGCATCGGCAACTCATCCAAGCATTGGCTTTGCAGGGTGAACGCAGTGCGGCAATTGCACAATACGACACCTGCCGCGCGATATTGGCTGAGGACTGGGCGTCGCGCCTGCTGAGGAAACCGAACAATTGGTCACGCGTATTCGTCGACGCAGCCTGTCCACGTTGCTGGGCCCGAAACAGGGGGCGACCTGGGGCGACGGCCGTTGACCATTCCCTTTGTGGGTCGCAAGGCTGAATATGCGGCATTAGTCAATGCCTATCAGCGGGCAGTGCGCGATGGGTTGCAGGTGGTGACGCTAGTAGGCAATGCCGGCATTGGTAAGACGCGCATAACCGAGCAGTTCGTCACCTGGGCGGCGATGCAGGGGGCGGATGTGCTACAAAGCCGCGCCTTTGAAACGAGCGGCGGACTCTCTTACCAGCCGCTCACCCACCTGCTGCGCCAACGACTCGAGCGCGAAAACGCCCCCGAAGATTTACTCTCCGATTTGTGGCTCTCCCAGCTCACCCGCCTGTTGCCCGAACTGCGCGACCGTTATCCCGATCTGCCAGAACCCACCCAGGAGGAAAACGGCGCACGACAGCATCTCTTTGAAGCCATCACTCGCTTAATCCAGGCACTTGGCCGAACGCCAGGCCGCTGCTGCTTTTATTGATGATTGGCACTGGGCAGATTCTGCCTCGCTCGATCTGCTGCATTATGCTGCCGTGCGCTGGGCAGAAGAAAGGGCGTCCCGATCTTGCTGTTGCTTGGCCTACGTCAAGAAGCCGTCAACGAATCGCCGGCTGTGCAAAGCTGGCTCACACGACTCAATCACAGTGTGTCTGTCATGCCGGTACAGTTAAACGAACTGTCTCAGACGGAAACAGCGCAGCTCATTCAAACGCTACTGGAATCTGAAAGTGCACATGATGCCGCACGATTGACCCAATTTAGCAATTGGCTCTTTGCCGAAACAGAGGGTCAGCCCCTTTTCCTGACGGAAATCCTCAAGACATTGGTTGCTGATGTTCTGGTTCAGCCAAACAGAACCGCCGCACGCTGGCAACTTGATAGGCGCAAAGTTTGAGGCTGAGATAAGAGACGGAAACGGCCACTTCGGCAGGCTCAGTGCAGGCCGTATCACACCAGGCATACAACAAATTATCAAAGGCTGGTTAGCCCGCATCAGCCCATCAGCCAACAAACTGCTAACGGCCGCTTCCGTTTTAACACAAACCCGCACCTTTGATCAGCTTTGTACTGTAGCTGGGGTTGAAGAAATTGAAGCATTAAATACGCTGGATGAACTGCTAACCAGACAGCTCCTGTTGGAGGAGAATCAGGCATCGTCACTAGGCGGGCATGCGTCAACCTACAATTTTTCCCATCAAAAAGTCAGCGAGGTTGTCTATCTCGAAGCGGGAGCCGCTCGGCGGCGGATACTCCATCGGCGTGCATTTGCAACGCTAAAAGCGCGTGCTGTGCCAGCGGCTGATTTGGCGCATCATGCCCTCAATGCAGGACTGCTGGCTGAAACCATCCACTATAGCCTCAGCGCTGGTAGTGAAGCGATGAGCCTCTTTGCCGTTCACGTGGCTCTACGTCATTACGAAATAGCGCGGCAGGTGGTTGAGCAAAATGGCTGGCCTGAAACGCTTTCCAGTGCGGATGGACAAACCCTCTATCGTGGCTTGGGGCGGGCTTATGAACTAGTTGACAAGTGGCAAATGGCACAACAGAGCTATCAGGCGCTGATTACCTACGCCCAGACGATTGGGGCATCAGCCATGGAATGTCTAGGCTTAAATTATCTGGCTGGCCTTTACCTCACGGGCGATTTGTTTGACCCTCCGCAAGCCATCGGCATCTTGAAAGAAGCCCAACGTTTGGCCGAACAAAGCGGGGATCAACGCGGGATGGCAGAAACCGCCTTAAATTTATCGCTGGCTGCTCGTCACGTGTATGATTTGGATGGTCTGACCGTTATGGAGAGCAAGCCCTGACTATTGCCCGCGACTTGGAGCACCCCCAATTATTGGCTAACTGTCTCAAAAACCTTGCTTATGCGAATATGGCCAAGCGACAGTGGGAAAAGGGTGCAGCTTATGCAGTGGAAGCACAACAGCAATATGAAGCGATGGGCAACCTCATTTTAGCTTTCGATGCACAACGAGCGGCTGGCGCATGCCGGAGACATTATGGTAGAGCACAAGAAGGGTTAAAACCACTGGAAAAAGCACTGGCCTTCTCGCAACAAATTGAAAACGCGTGGGGACAAGCAGAGGCATCTCGGTTTTTAGCACTTGTCCACGTGGAATTGGGGCATTATGGGCAGGCCATCACGCTTTCCAAACAGGCATTTAATCTCACGTCGCGGCTCCGGCCATGTCCCCTTTACACTTGCAAAATCAGTCCTTGCGATTGTACAGCGCACCATCATGAAGCTGGATATGGCCCAAGAAAACCAGTTGTCGATCCTGAATGCATTTGCGGAAGGCGGGTTTGATCCTTATCCAGATTTAACGCTGGCAGAACTATGCGCCATTCACGCGCTCGCTGGCGAGTGGGATCAAGCATACGAGTATGCCAAAAAAGCTTTGCAATTCCATGCAGACGGCTCGCTGCTGCCCATGGCTACCACGGGTTACTATGAGACCGAAGCGCTCTTGCGTGGGGGCGATGGTGATCTGGCGCGGGCTGAGGTTGAGCGGATTGCGGGAGTTGTTGGCTCCAACCGCCGCCAGCAATTGCCGCTGCTGCGTTCGCAGGCAGTGCTGGCGCAGTGGGATGGGGAGTTGGAAACGGCCGTTTCCCATCTGGAAGCGGCACTCAACTTGGCGCAGGAAATGGAGCTTCCGGGCGAGGCATGGCCGATTTTGGGTGAGTTGGGTCGGTTGTATGCGGTGCAGGGGGAGGAAGAGAAGGGGCAGGAGGTTTATGGGGAGGCTGGTGTGATTATTCGGCGGCTGGCGGAGACGATTGATGATGAGGGGTTGCGGGAGGGGTTTGTAACGGCCGTTTCAACCCGCTCGATTTTGGAGAGAAGTGAGGTGATGTGAAAGATTATGCTCCATGAAATTGTGATAAAATAAAACCATATGTTTCCTAGAATTACACAAGTTCAGCATGTTAGAGATTATTGTTTGGAATTGACTTTTGCTGATGGCAAACAGGGAATTGTGGATTTTCGTCCAAGAGTGGTGGGGCGTGGCGGCGTTTTTGTACCTTTAGAAGATGTGACTTTTTTCCAGAAAGTCAAAGTTGATCCCGAAATCGGTACGATTGTCTGGCCGAATGAAGTAGATTTTGATCCCGACGTGCTTTACAGTGAAGCGACAGGTACGCCGTTGCCAGAATTTGTGCCTGTCACTTAAATGATTCCAATCCAGCGCTTTCCAAAGTTGGAAAGCGGCCGGTTGTTATTCATCGCTTGGCTGAGTCGATTGATGAGTAGGATTTAAGAGTGGGGTTTTTAACGGCCGTTCACATACGCCACATACATCTGGCCCAACTCCGTCAACTGCTGGCGGGTTGGATCAAACAGGTTGCCGGCCTGATATTCCAGGCGGTCATCAAATAATGTAAACCAAAACCAGGCCTGCACCAGGTGGTTGTCGTCGGCCGAATACCCATTTTCGCCGCGCAGATTTTCGAATAACTCAAAGGTATCAAACATAAATTCAGCCACTATCTCGGGCGAATACCCAAAATCCGCCGGCATCAAAATACCATACTCTGTAATGATCAGCGGATAATCATCGTACCCTCTCGCACTCATCCAGGCGCGAAAATCAATCAGATTTTGTCGAATGATATCAAGATCGGTGTGGTCTTCAATTTCATATAACGTCCCTTCAGCGCCTTCCATACCGGGCGGTATGCCCACACCCCAGCTATCCGCCTCTTCCCGCAGTGTAAAAGCATGAACATTCCAAATATCAAGCGGCAGTGGTTCGCCATAGGTTGTTTCATAAGTATCCAAAACAATGTCCAGGTAATCTCGCCGCAGCTTCGTTGGCTGCGAGACGCCGCCAATCGCGACTTGGGCTGACGGGTCCCTTTCTTTAATAAAGGTATAGACATCATGGTAATGGACGGCGTATTGCTGCGGGGTAACGTTATCTTGCCAGATGACATCCTGTTCATTACCAACCAGCCACACGGCGCCCGGATTGGCCGCAATCGCCTCGGCGATCTGCTCCCAGGTCGTTCTGCGGATACCGTTTTCATCCAGGCGCACCATTTGGTAATAATCAAAACCTTTTACACCCGGTTCCGGAATCACGGCCCAACTAAGGGTGTTGCTGAAGGGCATGCCCTGGTCATGAGCAATTTTTGCGTGGGCCAGCCCGCCGGTAACGCCATAGCGGGAGAGATCAAAACTGCTGACTGTTTCTTCTGATTCAGGCGTTGAGGTGGATGTGGGTGAGGGTGGTACGGCCGTTGCCGACGGAAGTATAGTTGAGGGGGGTGAGAGAACGGCCGTTGCCGTTGCGGTCATCTTGACAAGCGGCGTCGGCGTTGTCGTAGGTACGATTGGTTCCATCGTCGGAGTCGGCGTGGAGAGTTGGGAAACGGCCGTAAACGGTAAGGTCTGTGAACGGAACAAAAGCAACAAACAAGCCAATGCACCTACCAAAAACAACGCCCACACAAAGTAATGCCTGCGCATAAATAATCCCCTAAGAACATCAAAAATAAACAAACTGCCTCAATTGAGCTTATTGAGGCAGTTTAGTAATGCCCGCTTACAAGGCATGTTACAGCGAAAATGTTTTTAGCTTTAGCCAAGCGTATTGACGTTGTTCAAATCCTCAAAGGCCTGAATCATGCGTGCGCGGAAGAAATCTTCACCACTGCGCAACCATTTGCGTGGATCATAAAATTTCTTATTGGGCACATCATCCCCATCAGGATTACCAATCTGGCTTTGCAAATACCCTTTGTTCTGGTTGTAATAGGCGCGCACCCCATCCCAAAAAGCCCACTGCAGGTCAGTGTCGATATTCATTTTGATCACGCCATAAGAAATTGCTTCACGAATTTCTTCCTGGCTGGAGCCGGAGCCGCCATGAAACACAAAGTTGATCGGTTTTTCGGCCGTGCCCAATTTTTCTTCGACATATTTCTGGGAATTGTTCAAGATTTTCGGCCGTAACTGCACATTTCCGGGCTTATACACGCCATGCACATTGCCAAAAGCCGCTGCAACGGTGAATTTATCGCTCACTTTCATCAACTCTTCATAAGCATAAGCGACCTCTTCCGGCTGTGTGTATAGACGTGAACTGTCTACATCGGTATTATCGACGCCATCTTCTTCACCGCCGGTGATGCCTAGCTCAATCTCCAGGGTCATTCCCATTTTGCTCATGCGCTCGAGATAGCGTTTACTAATCTCAATATTTTCGTGCAGCGGTTCCTCTGAAAGGTCGAGCATATGCGAACTATAAAGCGGTACGCCATGCACCTTGTAGAATGCTTCGCCGGCATCCAACATACCATCCACCCAGGGCAGCAATTTTTTAGCGGCGTGATCGGTGTGCAAAATAACGCGCGCGTCGTATAGGGCGGCTACTTTGTGGACATGTTCGGCCGCAGAAACAGCGCCAATAACCGCAGCTTGTTGGTTTGCATTGCTGAGACCCTTTCCGGCAAAAAATACAGCGCCGCCGTTTGAAAGCTGTAAAATTACCGGGGCGTTGATATCCCGCGCCGCTTCAAGAACGGAATTAACGCTGTCTGTTCCAATGGTGTTTGCAGCCGGCAACGCAAATTGGTTGGCTTTGGCATAGGCAAAAAGTTCCTGAACCTTATCACCCGTGATAACGCCAGCCGGGAATTTTTCTTTTATCTCTGACATGTAAATTTCTCCTTTAGTTTGTGAGGCGTTTCCCTTCAAAATTGGGGTTTCGCAGCATCTGAATTATACTTGGAAAATGGCCGTTCTCCTACAACAGAGCGGCGCACCAAATTTAAGATTAAGGCAGAATCGTCATTTGCGCAAAGGCAATTACTCACAAAATGCGTGTGACAAATGGCACTTTTTTATTATGTATCAGCGTATCGTTGTCAAGTTTGGCACAAGTGTATTAACCGGAGGCACGCCCAACCTCGATAAACCCCACATGGTTGAGCTTGTGCGGCAGTGCGCCGCTCTGCACAAGGCCGGCAAGGAAATCATCGTCTGCACCTCAGGTGCAATTGCCGTAGGGCGCGCGCGCCTTGGTTTTCCCAACCTTTCACCCACCCTGAGCAACAAACAAATGCTGGCGGCCGTGGGGCAAAGCCGCCTGATGCAAATGTGGGAACGTTATTTTGAAATTTATGGCCTGCACGTCGGCCAGCTCTTGCTAACCCGCAGTGATGTGGAACATCGCGGTCGTTTTCTAAACGCGCGCGACGCCTTGAACGCACTGTTGGATCAGCGCATTGTGCCCATCATCAATGAGAATGACGCCGTCACCACAGAAGAAATTAAAGTAGGCGACAACGACAATCTTTCAGCGCTGGTTACTATCCTGGCAGAAGCTAATTTATTACTGCTTTTGACCGACCAGCCAGGTCTCTTCACCGCCGACCCCCGCACCAATCCGAACGCCCAATTGATTCCAGAAGTCAAAACAATTGATGAAACGCTGCGCAAACTGGCGGGAGGCAGCATCACCGGATTGGGCGTTGGGGGCATGAGCACTAAGCTGCAAGCCGCTGATGCGGCTCGACGGGCGGGCGCGGATGTCATTGTCGCCTCGGGACATGCGCCCAACGTAATTACGCGCGCTGTTGCAGGTGAATCATTGGGCACGCGCTTCCCTGCCCTGGAAACCCCGCTCGTTAATCGCAAACGCTGGATTTTTGCAGGCCGAAAACCGGCGGGAACGTTGGTGGTAGATGCAGGCGCGGCAAAAGCGCTGCAGGAAAACGGCCGTTCCCTGCTGCCGGCTGGTATCATTGCCATCAAGGGTAACTTTGCGCGCGGTGATACGGTGACCATAATGGATCAAAAACAAAAAAAACTGGCGCGCGGTATTACGCGCTACGCCAGTACGGACCTGGAAAAAATCCAGGGCTGCCACTCTGATGACATAGAAGCCCGTCTTGGTTATGCCTATGGACCGGTGGCAGTACACCGGAACGATTTGATTTTGTTATAATCTCATCGATTTCGAGGGAAATAATATGCGCAGCAGCGCACCACGATTTCTAAAAACGGAGCGCAGGCATCTTGCCTGCAATGCGGACAAGGTATCCGCGCTCCAATTTTCAGAGAAGACGACATGCGTGGTACACACCACCATGAATGAAAACCGTAGCGCGATTTGTAAAATCGCGTATCGAAATGGAATTACTTTATACGAGGAGACACGGAATGAGCGATCTAATTGCGATGGGAAAGGCGGCTAAAGCAGCCAGCCGCCGTCTGGCTGTTTTAACGACAGATCAAAAAAATGAATCGCTGCTGGCTATTGCGGCCGAATTAGAAGCACAGGCGGAGTTGGTACTGACGCAAAATGCGCTCGATATTGCAGACGGCCGCGCGCGGGGCTTAAGCGACGCCTTATTGGACCGGCTGCTGCTCACGCCGGAGCGGATTGCCGCTCTGGCGGCCGATACGCGCAAGGTAATTGACCTGGCCGACCCGGTCGGCGCAGAAATTGAAAGTCGGCTGCTGCCCAACGGGATGCGCCTCAGCCGCCGCCGCATTCCGATTGGGGTCCTGGGCGTTATTTATGAAGCGCGCCCCAACGTAACGATTGATATTGCCACGTTGTGCCTGAAAACAGGCAATGTCGCGATTATGCGCGGCGGCAGCGAAACGCTGCGCAGCAACCTGGCGCTTGTGAACGTGATTCAGGCCGCGCTAGAACGGGTAGGCTTGCCGGAAACGGCCGTTCAATACATCGACAATCCTGACCGCTCACTCGTCACCCAAATGTTGAAGCTGGACGACTATATCGACATGATTATTCCACGCGGCGGCAGCGGTCTGCACCGTTTGTGCCGCGAACAGAGTACCATTCCAGTTATTACCGGCGGCATCGGCGTCTGCCATATTTACGTAGACGAGAGCGCCGATCTGGCGCGCGCGGTTGACATCATCGAAAACGCCAAAGTGCAGCGGCCGTCTGTCTGCAACGCGCTCGACACCGTTCTGGTGCATCCCTCGGTTGCGGCCGATTTCCTGCCCAAAATGGCCAAACGCCTGGCTAAAAGCGACGTGGAACTGCGCGCTGCGGGCACGGCTCTGGCCATTTTGCAGCGCAACGGGCACAATGCCGCAGTCGTTCCCGCCGGTCCGGAGGATTTTGATCAGGAATGGCTGGCTTTGATCCTGGGCGTGAAGGTGGTCGCCGGCGTTAAAGAAGCCATTGAACATATCCAAAATCACAGCACAGAACACAGCGACGCAATTTTGACCAACGACTGGCGCAACGCCAACCAGTTTGTGGATGAAATCAACTCGTCAGCCGTCTTTGTGAACGCCAGCACGCGTTTTAATGATGGTGGGCAGTTTGGTTTGGGCGCCGAGGTGGCCGTGAGTACACAAAAACTGCACGCGCGCGGCCCAATGGGGCTGGAAGAGTTAACCACCTACAAGTGGGTTTGTTTTGGGGACGGGCATATACGGCCGTAAATCCGTAAAGCTTGATACGATTGACGGTTATTGCCCATAATAATCGTCAATCCCCTGACCAGCCTTCCGAACCAATCAAAGGTACAAAAGCGACCGCCCCCAGCTCTCGCCGCGAAAATTCTTGTTCCCCCTCACGCGTTACACACACCAGGTACTGCCGCCGCTCAGAACTACCAACCGGGATAATCAATCGCCCGCCAATTACAAGCTGATCTCGTAATGAAACCGGTACGCTGGGACCGCCGGCTGCAACTACAATACCATCATAAGGCGCCTCTGCCGGCCAGCCCAGCGTTCCATCCCCTTCATGCACATGCACATGATCATACGCTAAAAGCGTCAGTCGTTCGCGGGCATATCGAACCAATTCAGGAATGCGCTCAACCGTATAAACTTCTTGCACCATCTGGCCAAGCAGCGCCGCGGCATACCCTGAGCCGGTACCAATCTCTAGCACACGATCGGCCGGCTTTAACTCCAGAGCAGCCAGCATTAACGCCACAACATAGGGTTGAGAAATTGTTTGGCGACCTGGGATTGGCAGCGGGGTATCGTCATAGGCATAATGCTGGTAAGCGTCCATCACAAAGATTTCACGCGGCACAGTCAGCATGGCGTCGATAACGGCCGTATCCTGTATACCCCGTCCTGCAATCTGCTCTGCCACCATCCGTTGGCGGTCGTCCCGCCGCACATCCCACTTCTCAGCCATTTTTTGCCATCTTTGTTTGCCCGACTGCCTAGCGTCAAAAGCATACAAAACTTATAATCAACGCCGCTGCCATCCCTAACATTTTAGCATAAGCGCAGCAGCTCAGGAAAAATTTGTGGTTCAACAACAGGTCAGGCGCTTTTTGAGCCTTTTTAAAAGCCGCCAAAACACCTGAAAAGAGAAATTTTATGCATGTAATTGACGTTATTCACCAGCATCGTTCTATCCGGAAATACAAACCGGATCCCGTTCCCGAAGATTTACTCAGCGACATTTTATTAGCAGGCACGCGCGCCTCATCCTCCGGCAATATGCAAACATATTCCATCATCGTCACGCGCGACCTGCCTATTCGACAGCAGCTCTACAAACCTCATTTTGAACAAGATATGGTCTTAGACGCCCCTGTTCTGCTCACCTTCTGCGCCGATTTTAACCGCATGCGCAAATGGCTTAAACTCAGCGAAGCCCCCGACAATTTTGACAATTTTATGAGCTTCATGATCGGCGCAATTGATGCGGTCCTGGTTTCACAAAATGTGGCCCTGGCGGCCGAATCACACGGATTAGGCATTTGTTATATGGGCACCACCCTGGCAAGCTGTGATGAAATTGCCGCTATCTTGAATTTACCCCCGAACGTCGTACCGGTTACGGGCTTTTCGCTCGGCTACCCGGCCGAGAACCCACCCACGCGTTACCGGCTGCCTTTGGATGGAGTTGTCCATTATGAAACCTATCAGGATTACAGCGATGAACAAATCGCTGAAATTTACCACGAGAAGGAAGAGCAAGGCTGGCAGCGCTATATGGCCTATCCCGAAATACGCGCGCGCGTCCTGGCTGCCGGCGCTGAAAACCTGGCCCAAATTTATACCAAAGTAAAGTATTCACGCGAAACCCACCAGGATTATTCCCAGACCGTACTCAATCTTTTACAAAAGCAGGATTTCTTCAACAACGGCCTATGCGAAAATTAATCGAGTCTCCTCAAACCCGCATCGTGTCGGTTTTGTTCATTGCGCAGAGCTTCTTTTCAGCCAGTTCGATTGCAGCCTTCACCCTCTCAGGAATCATTGCGGCTAATTTGAGCGGCAGTGAAGCCACGGTGGGGCTGCCCAACACGCTCGGGTTAATCGGCCGCGCTGCGTTTGCCTATCCCCTGGGCTATTTGATGGATCGCGTCGGGCGGCGGCTGGCGCTCACCACCGGGTACTCTACCGCTATCTTGGGCAGCATTGTTTCAATCTGGGCGATTATTAACACAAATTTTCCCGTTTTTCTGTTGGGCGCTTTGCTGTTCGGCATGGCGCGCAGCGCGGGCGACCAAAGCCGTTATGTGGGCGCCGAAATTTATCCGCTGGAACAGCGGGCGAAAATCATTGGTATTGTTGTCTCAGCGGGTACGATTGGGGCTATTTTAGGACCGCAGTTGGTTCCAGTGAGCACAAGCTGGATGGAAAGCATCGGTCTGCCGCCAGCGACCGGCCCATTTGTGATTGCCGGTCTTTTCATTTTATACACAATACTGGCGATTGTTATCTTTCTGCGTCCCGATCCTCAGGCGCTTGGCGCCGAAGTGGCGCGTGAAGAGGCTGCCGCTAATCCATTGAGTGTTGAAAATTTGGCCGGCCCTAAACGGCCGTTACGCGCCATCTTCTCCGCGCCCATGGTCCAACTTGCCATTCTCGCCATGATCATTAGTTACTTCGTAATGGCCTTTGTGATGGTGATCACACCGCTGCACATGGATCGCAACGCCCACAGCACCACAGCCATTTCCAATGTCATTATGGCCCATACGCTGGGTATGTTTGGCCTTTCCTGGCTGACCGGCTGGCTCATTGACCGTTTTGGCCGGATTACAATGATTCTTATCGGCGCGGGGGTTTTAATTGCATCCTGTGTGCTGGCGCCCATCTCACTGCGCGTGCCCATTTTGGGGTTGGCGCTGTTTTTGCTGGGGTTGGGCTGGAATTTTTGTTTTGTGGCCGGTTCTTCTCTGCTCTCAGATGCGCTGGCGGCGCATGAGCGCGGTCGCGGCCAGGGCGCCAGTGAGGCGCTGGTAGCGATTGGAGCCGGAGCGGCCAGCCTCAGCGTCGGGCTGGTTTTTGCACAGGGGCAATATTTGCTGGTCACACTGGTTGCGCTGGCATTTTCCGTGAGTTTGATCGGGATTACGCTGTGGCTGGTGCATAAGGATCGCCAGGTAACGGCCGTTTTACCAGGTTAATGTTGAATTCTGTAGATCTAAAATCTGACACAGATGGCGCGAATCTTTCGAATTTAGCGCCCGGTATTCCTTTTATTTGTGCCATTCGTGTCGAAAATCATGATCGACTGAATCTGTTAATTTAATTCCGCTTCAATCGCCTCAACCATGCCATTATAAGTCGGGAAAACCTGTTGTCCATTGATTAGAAAAGTGGGTGTGCCGCGCGCGCCCGCATTTTGCGCCGCGCGCCAATCAGCCCGTACCAGTTCCTCAAAACGGCCGTTTTCCAGGCAGCTATCAAAGGCGTCCCGATCAAGATTAACGGCCGTTGCATACGTCTTTAAATCAGCGCTGCTTAAAGCGCCTTCCGGGATTTGTTCATAAATATAATCATGAAATTCCCAAAACCGGCCCTGTTCGGCGGCGCACTGCCCCGCTTCGGCCGCCTGGGGTGATTGCGGTGTAATAACCGGAAAATGGCGAAACTCAAAGCTGATCTGCTCGCCGTAAGCGGCCAGAAGCTGCGCTTTGATGCCGGCATTGTGCCAGCCGCGGCAGGCGTGGCAGCCAAAATCACCAAATTCGACAATTTTCACCGGCGCGTCCGCCGCCCCAATCCGGTTTGGCAGAACCAGAGCGGTCGCATCATCAGCCGGTATGCGGCCCGCATTGCGCCAGATCACAAACGCAGCCGCACCAATGAGTATTATCGCCACAATGCCGATAATGCGTATGCGGCGCATGCGCGTTGATTTAGCCTGCGCTTCCAGGCGTTGTTGTTTTGCGACCCTTGATTTCTTTGCCATACCGTCCCTATGTTTTCCTCGATTCAGAATTTTCAAATTTTAGGGTGCATTGTAACACGGCCGTTTCCTGCCCACTGTAAGGAATCGTCCACAAAAAAAATTGTAGGCGCGCACCCGGCAAGAAAAAAGGACACAAGCCATAAACTGTGTCCTTTTGAGCGGAGAGGGTGGGATTCGAACCCACGGTGACCGATAAGGCCACAACGCTTTTCGAGAGCGCCCCGATCAACCACTCCGGCACCTCTCCAAGATATTCAATGCGGTCGGGCGCGGTCATGAAACCGGCGCCGAACCCTAATCGTTGTTAAATTTTTCACGTTTTTCACGCAGGTCACGGAAAAATTGCTGCAATAATTCGCCCGCTTCAGCGGCCAAAACCCCGCTGCTCACTTCAACACGATGGTTAAAAGCGGGTTCGGCCAGGACATCCACAATCGTGCCGTCCGCCCCAAAGCGGGTATCCTGCGCGCCATAGACCAGTCGTTGTAAACGTCCTTGAATCATCGCGCCCGCACACATCGGGCACGGTTCAAGCGTACAGTATAGCGTAACTCCAATCAGCCGCCAATTTTTTAAGGATCACGGCGGCCTGCCGCATAGCGATCATCTCAGCATGGGCGGTCGGGTCCTGATCGCTCTCCTTGCGATTATAACCGGCGCCGATGATTCGTCCTTCAAAAACGGCCACCGCGCCAACCGGAACCTCTTCCAATTTAAGCGCTTCCGCCGCCTGAAGCAGCGCCTGCCGCATCCAGTAGGCGTCAAAATCAGGGTTGATTAATTCATCCACAAGGCAAAATTATATGGGTCTCACTTGAGCAGGTCAATTCAGGTTATAATGCAACAAATCCAGATATGGAACAAAACCGGAAATTAATGCGTATTTGGTGAAAACGGGAAAGTAATTTGAATTCGAAAATCAATGATTTTCCCGTTTTCCCTGAGTAAACCACAAAGAATTGGCGAGATTCTACTCAAAATACTTTTTGTGGTTTACCTAACTGCGTTCAGATAAAATCGGTATTTGATATGGTTTTTCACACCATTCATGCTTGTAATTTATAGGGCATTTAGGTTATGATGATCATAATCCTCACCCGGCCCGTTAAATATCGCCCCTTTGACCTTCATTGGCAAAAACAACAGGCTAAATTAGGGGGAATCTAATTCAAATTTTTGGTGTTTGTAGGAGATTAAACATGCGCAAACGACAGATTGTGCAACTTGTAACGCTTTTAATTCTTGTAATGATTCTGGCCATTGCCTGCCGGCAAGACGAAGAAGTCCAGCCAACGGCCGTTTCCCTAACCGCCGAAACTGAAAGCACAGAAGGGGAGTCTACGGCAACGGCCGTTCCCCAAACAACGACTGCTTCCGGGGCAACCCAACCCACAGCCACGACGACTGCGCGCAACCGCTGCGGCCGTCTCCCCGGACGCCATCGACTGGCCTCCGCAGGTAATCAGCGCCGATCCGCTGCCCGGCAGTGAAATCCCAACCGATGCCGCCATTGCCCTGCGCTTCGATCAGCCCATGGATCAGGATTCCGTCGAAGCAGCCTGGAACATCACGCCCGGCATAGACGGCCAATTTAGCTGGCCGCGTCCCGATATGGTCATCTTTGAACCTGCTAAGGCATTAGAGCGTGAGCAGGCATACCGCGTGCGCGTAGACGAAAACGCGACCTCGCAGCAAGGTTTGGCGCTCACGGAAGCGGTTGAATTCGAACTGCAAACCGCCGGCTTTTTAGAAGTCACACAGACCATTCCCGACGCAAATGCACAAAAAGTGCAGGCCGACAGCGCCATCACCGTGGTTTTCAACCGACCCGTTGTGCCGCTGGTCAGCAGCGACCAACAAAACACGCTGCCCCAGCCATTGACGCTCAATCCGGCCGTAGAAGGGCGCGGCGAGTGGGTTTCAACCAGCATATACCGCTTTGTGCCCGAAAACGGCCTCGCAGGAGCGGTCACTTATCAGGCCACAATCGATGAAACGTTAACCGATATAAGCGGCGGCGTCTTATCCGGGCCATATTCCTGGCAGTTTAGCACTGACAATCCCCAGGTGATCAGCGTGCTGCCGACCAACGGCTCGGTGTTGGTCAACCCTTCCCGGGCAATTTCGGTCACGTTCAATATGCCCATGGAGCGCGGCAGTACGGAAACGGCCGTTGGCCTCAACCCCGGCGCGGCCGTCAGCCCATCTTGGGAAAATGAAGATCGCGTTCTCATTCTCACGCCCGATAATCTGCTGGATCTGGAAACCATCTACGAACTCTCAATAGGCAGCGGCGCCCGTTCCGCCAACGGCGAGGCCGGGCTTGCCAAACCATTCAGCAGTCGTTTCACTACGATACCTTTCCCGGCCGTGATCGAGACGCAGCCGGCTGACGGCGCCCTGGCCGATACCTGGCAAAATGGCGTAGGCATCCAGTTCACCTCTCCCATGGATATGGACACCCTGCAAGATCGTATCCAGATCAGCCCGGCGCCTGCTAAAGATCCAAACTACTTCTACAATGAGTATATCGATCCCGAAAACCCGGCCAACTCATCTGTTAACCTTTATCTGGATTTCCCGCTGGCGCGTAACAGTGAATATACTATCACTGTGCCGGCAGACGCCGCCGACCCTTACGGCAACACGTTGGGTGCAGATTATACCTGGCGCTTTACAACCCCCGGGTATACACCGGTAGCCTCTTTTAATTTACCCGCCCAACTCAGCCAGCTCAGCACCAGCTTTCCAACCGATGTTGATGTGCTGCACCGCAACGTGTCACGCCTGGATGTGACCCTCGCCGATGCCGGTTTACCGATTACTCTGCTGAGCGATATTTATCTTATTGATGAGTTCAAGGGCGCGACTTTACGTACCTGGAACATTGATTTGGACACGCCCCAGGACGAGGCTGCGGCGACAACCATTTCGTTGGCAAACGGGGATGTGCTGCCTACCGGCTTTTATGTGATTTCCGTCAGCGCGCCGGAATTAGACCCGGAAACCCGCTACTGGCAAAATCGGAACAATTTGTTAATCGTAGCGGACACCAACCTGGTGGTCAAGGAGATGCCCAATGAAGTGCGCGTGTGGGCAACTGACCTGGAAAGCGGCCGGGCCGCCGAGGGGCGCAGTTTGACTTTGTATTCACGCACCGGAGCGGAACTGGGCACGGCCGTTACCGACAACAACGGTTTTGCGCGCTTCGACTACGCCCCAATTGACAACTACCTCAACGGCGTTGTTGTCATCAGCAATGCGCCCGGCGAGGCTGGCTTTGGGGCCGGCAGCAGCAACTGGAGCGGTGATGTCAGCCCCTGGCGCATGGGCATCAACTACGGTTACAGCCTCCCCCTGCCCGAATTTGCCTATATTTACACCGATCGTCCCATTTACCGGCCGGGCGACACAATGTACTTCAAAGGCATCCTGCGTGAGGCGGATTTCGGCCGGTATGCACTGCCGGAACCGCGCACGATGAATCTGCAAATTACAACCAACTTCTATTCGGAAGAAGGCGGGTTGGATGTAACCATCCCGGTGGAAGTAAACGCCGACGGCATCTTCTTTGGCGAATACGTTCTGCCAGAAGATGTAACCCTTGGCAGCTACAACCTTTTTTTACCCGATCAAGATTATTCAACCAGCCGCACCTTTACCGTGGCGGAGTACCGCAAACCGGAATTCCAGGTCTTAATGACGTCCGATAAAGATGAAGCGGTGCGCGGCGAACCGGTCAATGTGACGCTCGCAGCCGAATACTTCTTTGGCGGCACCCCGGCCGGTTTGAACGTAAACTGGTCAATTTATGAAGATATCTTCTGGCCGGAAATTGACGGGCCGCCCTACTCATTTGGCGACCAGGCCGGCTTTAATTTCGTTGATACCGGTCCCTTTGGCGGGTTGGGCAGCGGCAGCGGCGTATATGGCAGTTATGTTACCGGCGGCAGCGGCGTTTTAGATGAAAACGGCCGTATCACCATTACACTGCCCGCCGACCTGCTCAAGGATGTGGAAGAAGGCAGCCGCAAAGTAACGGTCGAAGCCAGCGTTGTGGATATTTCCAACTTCCCAGTTACCAGCAATACCAGCGTTGTCTTCCATGCCGCCGATGTCTATGTGGGCGTGCGTCCCGCTGAGTATGGACCAACCGCCGGCAGCGAAACCGACGTAGAAATCATCACGGTTGATTGGGATGGCGCAGTCGTTGCAAATCAAAATGTTGAGGTTGTCATCTACGAACGGGAATGGAAAAGCAGCCGCGACGCCTCCTACGGCATGTACTACACCGCCTGGGAACCGGTCGACACGGAAGTTGCGCGCCTGAATACAACCACCGATGATCAGGGAAAAGGCTCAGTAAGCTTTACACCCGCAAACGGCGGCTCCTATATCGCCGCCGCCACGGTAACCGACGGCAGCGGACGCAGCCACACCTCAACCACCTCCATCTGGGTTATAGACGAAAATTTCGCCGGCTGGCGCACCGATCCCAAAGTACGCACCATGGAACTTGTGCCTGAAAAAACAGATCTACAAGTCGGTGAAACGGCGCGCATTCTGGTGCAGTCACCCTTTGCCGGCCAGGTGCAGGCGTGGCTGACAATTGAGCGCGGCAATTTGATTGATCAGCAGGTTGTGACGCTTGACGGCGGCAGCACCGTGTTGGAAATTCCCATATCTCCTGCGTATGCGCCGAATGTATTTGTTTCCGTCACGGCGATCAAACCGGCCACGCACGACGATGAAGCCGCGCCTTATGCTGATATTCGTTTGGGTATCACCGAATTACAAGTTGATCCGCAACAGTTTGACCTGAACCTGGATATGACGCCGCGTGAAACATTCTTTGAGCCGGGCGAAACGGCCGTTTACGACATCCTCATCACCGACAACAGCGGCAATCCGGTCGTGGCTGACTTTTCACTGGCATTGGTTGATCTGGCCGTACTTAATCTAAAAGAAGACAACGCCCCACCCATTATGGAAGCATTTTACAGCCCCCAGCCCTACCTCAGCCAGGTAGGCTCCGGGCTCTTTGTCAGTGGTGAAGGGCTTGAACCGGAAATCCCGCTCGAAGGCGGCGGCGGCGGCGGCGGCGGCGGCGGTGACATTGCGCAAGAAGCGGTCGCCCGCCTCGAAGAAGAGGAAGACGTGCGGCGCGATTTCCCCGACACGGCTTATTGGGAAGCAAGCGTGCAAACCGGCGGCGATGGTCGCGCAGAAGTCGAAATCCCGCTGCCCGACAGCCTCACCACCTGGCGTCTCAGCAGCAAAGCGGTCACAACCGACACGCACGTCGGCCAAAACAATACTGACGTCATTGTCTCATTGCCGCTTTTAGTACGTCCCGTTACGCCGCGCTTCTTCACCGTGGGTGACGTGGTGCAAATCGGCGCCATCGCCAATAACAATACCGCCAGCGACATCGAAACAACGCTCTCGCTGGAAGGCAGCGGTTTTGTAGAAAGCGCACTGGAACCACAAACCGTCAACGTGCCCGCCGGCGGACAAAGGCTGGTGCGCTGGGAGGTGACAGTTGATGATCTGCCCTATGCCGATCTTACCTTCCGCGTGGAAGGGGGCGATTACAGCGACGCCACCAAACCCCCACTTGGGCATTGGAGACAACAACCTGATTCCTATCTACCGTTACGATGCGCCTGACGTCGCGGGCACCGCAGGCGAGCTGGACGCGGCCGGCCGGCAGGTGGAAGCACTCTTGCTGCCGCCCCAGGTTGATACACGCCGCGGCGCGGTAGACATCAAGCTCAATCCTTCTCTGGCGGCCGCAGTTCTGGACGGACTGGAAGCTGTTGCTGACTCAGACATTGAACCCTTGTGCGCGCACGCAGTCGCCGACCGGCTGCTGCCCAATGCGGTCATGTTCGAGGCAATCAAAACGCTCGAATTGGAGACGCCGCAACTGGCCGCCGAATTGGAAACGCTTATCCCGCAGGACGTTGACCGGCTCGAAAATCTGCAAAAAGAAAACGGCGGTTGGGGCTGGTGTGGCACGCCCAAGAGCGATCCCTGGCTCTCTGCTTACGCCATTCTGGCTTTGGCGAAGGCCCAGCAAGCCGGTTTTGACGCCAATTCCGAGATTTTTGAGGATGGTCTGACGTATATTGAACGCCAGTTAGAAGATGTGGAAGATTTGGATACCGCTTCTGCGGCCAACCGGCAGGCGTTTTTCCTGTATGTGCTGGCTGAGGGTGGGACTTTTGTCGACAGCGATGTGGACGAACTGGTCGACGCTCACCGCGGTTTGCTAGATCCTTATGCCAAAGCGTTATTGGCGCTGGCATATGAACTCAATAACGCTAAAGGCGCCAACCAGCAAACGCTGATCAACGATTTGAATGATGAAGCAGTTTTCAGCGCAACCGGTGCTCATTGGGAAGACGCCGACAATGATATGGGCAACCTCAGCAGTACGGTGCGCGGCACGGCGATGGTTATCAAAACGCTGGCGCGCGTGCAGCCGGATACGACTGTGCTGCCGGCGGCGGTGCGCTGGTTGATGGTAGCGCGCACGGTCGATGTGTGGCCGACCATGCATGAAACCGCGTGGAGCCTGATGGGGCTGACTGAGTGGATGACCGTAAGCGGCGAACTGGACGCCAACTATGATTATCAGGTCAATATCAATACGACGCCGCTGACAGACGGCCGTTTCACAGCCGACAATTTAACCGACAGCCAGGCGCTCTCGATTCCGGTGAATAATTTATTAATAGATGAAGCCAATTTCTTTGACTTCCAGCGGGGTGAGGGAGACGGCCGTTTCTATTACACCATGCACCTGAACAGCGCTGTCCCGGTTGAGACGGTTGGGCCAAGCAGCCGTGGTTTGACAATTGAGCGCGCCTACTATGCCGCCGACTGCGACCCCGAAACGCAAACGTGCGAACCAATCGACCGCATTCAAGCGGGCGAGCAGGTACGCGTCGAGCTGAATATTATCGCGCCCAATGACCTGGTGTATGCGGTCGTGGAGGATCCGATTCCGGCCGGCGCGCAAGGCATCGATCCCGGTCTGGCGACCAGCGCTTCCGGCTTCGAAGGCGGCATTGACCGCGTGGAGGAAGATTTCCGCTACGGCTATTGGGGCTGGTGGTACTTCAATCAAATTGAATATCGCGATGAAAAAGTGGTTTTCCTCTCCGATTACCTGCCTGCCGGAACCTACCAGTACACCTATTTCCTGGACGCCAATATTCCCGGTGATTACCAGGTGATGCCGGCGTTTGGGTATCAGGAGTTCTTCCCGGAGGTAAACGGCCGTTCGGAGGGGTTCCTATTCACGATTGAAGAATAATACATTTCGGTAGGGGCTACGCAATCGGGTAAAAACTGCGCCATGCAGAACGGCCTCATCCCCGATTGCGTCGCCCGCGCAATTCTATTTGATCGGAATACAAACGTACAGCGTCGAATCCGGCTCAGTCGGATCAAAGTCCGCATCGTAGAATTCAAAATCAGGCGCATCGACCCGTTTGTAACCGGATGTGGGCAGCCACGTCTGGTGAACGTATTGGTAGGTCTCGTGAATGGTGTGCAGAGTGCAGGGGAAAACGGCATAAAGCTGTTCCGGCATATTCCATTTCACCATGCCATCCGGGACATCAGCGCCCGCATCTACTTCAAATCCGGCCACATACTTAAATGCCCCACCTTCTTCCAATTCGCCGCAGACGCCATAGCTTTCATCCGGTTTAACTTTAGGGCCTATCTCGGCCATTCTGGGCATAAACGCCTGCCACATTTGCGCAATCTCATTGTGCTCATTTTTGCCATGATACTGGACGCCCACCACGGTAAAGGCGGGTTTGGTTTTTATCTTAGGTTCCATTTTATTTTGCTCCTTTAGTTTTTTGACGACGCTCAGGTAAGGTTTTTCTTCAATCGGGAACTGGACTTCGGTGATGTGGGCGGCCGGATCGTCGGGGGATAACGGCCGTTGCAAAAACAAATCACGCGTCGGCCCCACAACCTGGTAACCACTCATCTCCACCCAGGACATCAGCCAATTGTAAGCCCCAGGCAGTCGTTCAGGGCTGCCCTGAAATACAACACACGCCATTGTCTCTACGCCGGGCAGCTCATGGGCAGTGATGCGTGGTGTTCCAACCATTGATCTGCTAATTGGCGCTGCAATCTCAACATCCAATCCACGATCATGGTATTCCCTGTCATAATACACACCGATACAAGGACAGGTTACATCCAGGCTGATCTGTTTGTGTGCCAGGTACGCCTGTAACTCGTCAAACAGCGCCGTCACTTGCCCCGCATCGGGGATAACATCCCGCACGCCAACCACGCGCTGGGTCGGCGCCGACTTGAGCACAACCTCATATGCCGGTAACGCTTCTTCCTCAACGATCTGGCGCAAACGAGCCTCAATGCGCGCCAGGCGCGCCTGTTCTTCATGAATGACCTGCTCCAACTCAGCGTGTCGCAAGCGCATCATGCCGCTCAGTTCGGCCGTGGAGACGTTTTCACGCAGCACGCCCTCAATCTGCTCCAGCGAGAAGCCCAAATCTTTGAGCGCCAGAATGCGGTTGAGCTGCGGCAGTTGTTCCAGGGTATAGTAGCGGTAACCGCTAAAGCGGTCGATCCAGGCCGGGGTCAGCAGCCCGCGGTCGCCGTAGTAGCGTAAGGTCTTCACCGACACCTGCGCCACCTTCGAAAAGTCACCTATCTTGAGCATTCATCACTCCGTTTATTTTCATCAACACATCCTTCCGGCCAGAAGTAGGTAAACCGCCCCTATGATACATCCTCCTGTAAGGGGAGAGTCAAGGGCATAAATCATCTGATGACAAAAGTCTGGCAAACTTTTGTCATCTTTCACCTGATAAATGTTTCACTTGCGTACGTACCGCTTTTCAGGTATAAATCAAAGTATGCGATATATAGAGTTTCGCGACAGCTTTCATGATTTAATCCTGTTTAACACTCATGAACTGCTTGTCAAGCATCCCGAATTTCACATTAATCGGCTTTCTGAATGGAAAAAGAAAGGCTACATTATTGCCCTCAGGAAAGGTTATTATATTTTCGCGGATATAAAAGTAAACCATTATATCCATTTCCTGATCGCCAATACGCTGTACCAACCATCTTATGTATCCCTCGAAACGGCATTATCCTATCACAACCTTATTCCTGAGATTGTCTACGCCAACACCTCCGTGACCACACGCCTGCCTAATAGGTTTCACAATCAAATTGGGACCTTCACCTATAATCAAATCAAGTCCGCAGCTTACCGGGGCTATGAACTGCTGTCTATTCCTAACTATAGGCGCAAAGTGAAAGTCGCATCGCCCGAAAAAGCACTGTTGGATTATATTTATCTTCATCCCGAATTAACAACACGCGATGATTTCCTAAGCCTACGACTTAACCCGGATACGCTCAATCTGCTTGATCTTGGGAATTTGCAAGCCCTTGCCGCAGCATTCAATCAAAAAACCGTTGTCCAAAGGGTAACAACATTGCTCGATAGTTATCATGATGCTCAATCTGAACCAAATTCGCGCCGAATTTCCGCCACAGCTTGATTCCAATCCGCGAAATTTCCTGCGGGAATATTTGCAGTATAAGATTTTGGAGATTCTGTTTTCCAATCGTCTTGCATCCAAGTTGACATTCATTGGCGGAACGGCCGTTCGCATGGTCCACAACAGCCAGAGATTTTCGGAAGACCTGGATTTTGACAGCAAAGGATTGTCGGCGTCTGAATTTCAAACGCTGGCAGCCGAACTGGATCGAGAACTCAATCGCCTGGGCTTCAAAACAGCGCTGCGCACAGTTACCAATGCTGCCTTTCATACGTACATCAAGTTTTCCGAAATCCTCTATGATCTCAATCTGTCCCCTTTGAAGGATGAAAAACTGCACATTCGTATTGACACTGTTGACCAGGGCGCGAACTATAACCCAACCATTGTCACCCTCGACAAATTCGATGTGTATAAAAATGTTCGTGTCGCTCCCGGAGAAATTCTATTGGCAATAAAATTAGTGACGATTCTTGGCCGCAAAAGGGCGCAAGGGCGCGATTATTTTGATGCCTCATTTTTAATTAGCCGGGGATTCCGTCCAAATATAAACTTTCTCCAAACAAAGTTGGGGGTTCAATCCATCACTGAAATGCAAGAGTTGTTGGTCGCCCATCTAAACACGGTTGATGTGCAGACCCTTGCCCAGGACATTGAGCCTTTCCTGTTCACGCCAGAAGAGACACAACGGGTGCTTAATTTTCGCCAAACCATAGACCGGCTATAATTCACCCAGAGGTCGCACGATGAAGACGAAGCCTATTTTAATCACACTGGTTCTTATTCTGCTGGGGGCAGCCATAGTCGTTGCCTATGACAGATTTGTACAACCACTTCTGCCGGAGAATCGGGTCGCAATCCTGGCAGGCATTGGTGCAACAATCCTGCTGATTGTTACGCTGCTGGCTAATCTGGACAGCGCAATCAATTTGGTGAGCAGATGGTTTGAAGAAGAAAAACCGCCAACCACACAAGCCCAGCGCGAAATCAAGCAAAAAGGTGAGGCTATTGTTTATCAAGAGTTTCAAGGCCCGGTAACGTTCCAAAATTACCCAAACGCCCCCCAGGAAGCTGAACCAGTTGAGGAACCAACTGATTTCGATGACAAGTTGCAACATTATCTGGACCAGGTTGCAATACGGTACAGACGCCTGGAACTGCGCGGGGTGGCAGACCGGCAGCGTGAAATTAGCGCAATCCATCTCGATAGAGTCTATGTTTCGCTGGCGGCCGCTCTCGATCCCAAGGAGGAACAGCGCCGGCAAGAAATGAATGCTGAAGAGGCAGAACGCCGGCAGATGGAACTTGCTGGTAATGAAATAAATATGGCCGAACTGCTGACAGATAACCGGCAAATTGCGATTATTGGTGCGCCCGGCTCTGGCAAAACAACCTTCCTGCGTCTTGTCGCCCATGTGTTGGCCGGCGGTGACGCCCAACTAATTGACCGGCGACTCGGTCTGGCAGAACCATTTCCCATTCCTATTTTTATTCCCATCAGCGAGTTTAACCGTTATCGTCGCCGGCATGTTTCTGCCCAAGACCCCAAAAAGCGTACGCTGCCGGCCTTCATCAATGATTATTTGTGTCAGGAATACGAAAAACTACCGGACAACTTTTTTGACCAACTCCAGGCACAGAAGCTGGATTTCATTTTGCTTTTAGACGGGTTAGATGAGGTCGCCAACGAGGCGGAACGCCGTTTGGTGAGTGGGGCTGTGCAAAACTTTGTAGACAGCGGCGAGGCCGCGCGCACGCTCATTACCAGCCGCACCCACGCCTATTATGGGCAGGCGCGGCTGGCTGATTTTCGCCTGGCGCAGGTGCTGCCGATGAACCCGGAACAGATCAACGCATTGGCTAAACGCTGGTGCATAGCTGTCTACCCGGAAGAAACTGAATGCCTTACCCAACAACAAGCCTTGCAGCAGGCAATCCTTGATTTAGAAGCCAAACGCAAGGAGCGCAAGGAAAAGCCGCTGATCGATACGCCTTTGATGGTTACGATCGTCGCCATTGTGCATTACAACGAAGAAAAACTGCCCGAGCAGCGTGCATCTTTATACAAAAAATGTGTCGAAGTGCTGCTGGCTGAAAAGCATCACCCTTCCACGCCGGAAAAGGAAAAATTGCGTCAATGGGGCGGCAGCGAGAAGGATAAATTCCAGTTTCTTGCTTTTTTGGCCTTCAAAATGATGAGCGCAGGCAGACAAAGCGGCCGTGTCGTGCATGAAAACAGGCTCAAGCAGTGGCTCAGGCCGGAGTTTAATAGCGAGTATGGCGAAAACCTGGCAAAAAAACGCTTGGATGAATTTACTGCCGCCATTCGTGGGCGCGGCAGCCTGGTGAATGAGGATGACAGTTATTACAGCTTTGTCCACCTCACCTTTCAGGAGTTTTTATGCGCCACCTATCTGGCAGAAACGTTGTCAGATCCGGCTAAAGTCGTCAACTTTTTGAAACAAGATGAACGGCTTGCCGATTCATGGTGGCGCGAGACAATCTTGCTGACGATTGGCCACCGGCGCGAAAGCAGTATGATAAATGCCCGCATTTTGATGCGGCAGCTTGCCCTGGCGGCGGGCAGCGATGAACTGGCGCTGGCTGCGGTTGAGCTGGCAACCACGGCTTTTGTCGAATCGGAAAGCCAGAATGAGCAAACCCAACAGTTGTTAGCTAATAAACTGATTCAATTATTAACCAAACGGGGTTCAGCGGTGAAGCCGGCTACCCGCGCCGAGGCCGGGGAGGCGTTGGGGCGGTTGGGTGATACGCGCGAGGGGGTTTGCGCGTGGAAACCGCTGATGATACCGATTACGGCGGGTTTGACTTTTGAGATGGGGAAGGCAAGAGCAGAAGTGACGGTTCCGGCGCCGTTTGCGATTGCCAAATACCCGGTGACCAATGCCCAGTTCCGTTTTTTTGTGGAAGATGGGGGCTACAGTGAGAAATGGATCGATTGCTGGAGGAAGGATGGGCTGCAAGCGTGGGAATATAAGCAAAGAAATGGCTGGACGGAACCCCGCTTATGGGATGACCCGCGCTTTAATCTGGATAACCAGCCGGTGGTGGGCATTAGCTGGTATGAGGCGGTGGCCTACGCCAACTGGCTGGCGGCGCAAACGGGCGACCCCTACCGGCTGCCGACGGAGGCGGAGTGGGAACGGGCGGCGTCCCACACAGACGGCCGTATCTACCCCTGGGGCAATACATGGCAGGACGGCTTTGCCAATTCCAAAGAAGCAGGCATTGGGCGCACAACGGCCGTTGGCATTTTCCCCGACGGCGCGGCGGAAAAAGGTGTGCTGGATATGAGCGGCAATGTTGAGGAATGGTGTCAGACCCGTTGGCGCGATGAAAATGGAAAGAGATTACTCACCAATCTGGCAGGATGATGGTCGTGAGAATTTGAAAGGTGATAGTTCTGTCTGGAGAGTTCTTAAAGGGGGATCATGGTATTACAATAAAAAAAGTGGCTCCCGGCCGCCGCGCGCTCCGGGCTCAATCCCAGCTCAGCAGGTACAACTACAGGGGTGTGCGGGTGGTGGTGTCCCCGTTCATCTCTGGCCTCTGATGCCTCTGGTCTCTGTATCTCTGAACAAGAATGCCTTTGGCATTCTCTCTGATCCTCTGTGGGGGTTTGGGGGTATCCCCCAAGATTAAATTCGCGCTTGCGCGATCGCCAAAAATTTTCGACCTGACAGGTTTGCGAACGGCTTCTATTCACCAACCCGTAACAAGTTCGTCACAAAAGCCACCCACAAAGCGCTTGAAAACCTGTCAGGTCTACGAGCCACCTCTAAAAGGAAACAAATCAATCATGTCCAGATCTGAAATGCCCATCTTCACCCGTGTGTTTGATTTTCTGCAGTGGCTGGTGCCGGCTACCAATCATTTCCCGCGCGCCCACCGCTTCACCGTCACCAAAAGATTGCTGGACGCCGCTTTTGACCTCAGCGAACGGCTGGAGGAAGCCAACTTGCGCCGCGGCCGCGCGCGGCTGGAACGGCTCAACCTGGCCGATGAAGCATTGGCCAAAGTGCGCCACTACCTGCGCCTGGCCCATCGCTGGGGCTGGCTCAATCCCGGCCAATATGAGCACGGCGCGCGCATGGTGGATGAAATCGGACGCTTGCTTGGCGGCTGGAAAAAGGCGACAATAGGCACGGGCTAGGCTCATACCGGCCGCCGCGCGCAACAGGAACAATCCCAACAACAGGAACAACAACAGGGGTGTGCGGGTGGTGGTGTCCACGATCTTCTGTCCCACCGGAAATGCAAGGCGGGTACGCCTTCCTTGCCGAGGTAAAGATGAACGGCGGAGCCTATTCCAGGCCGCGCTCACAATTGTCCCGATGCTGCGGCCGGTCTCCTGACCGCGCCGCCGCCATAGGTACAGCATGAGCCGGGCAAATAACAACCGCCTCGTCCCCTGGGTAACGTCCCTGGGGCGGGGCTATTTTCCTGCTGCGGCCGCATTTTTGTCCTGCAAGGCTGCTCTCCCGACCGCGTCGCCACGGCCGGCAATGCAGAAATGAGCGAGACGACCGGGTGACATCGCCATCCGTTCCGCCAAAGCCCCGCCGGTGGTGACACGGCAGAAATGGGCGAGACGACCGGGTGACATCGCCATCCGTTCCGCCAAAGCCCCGCCGGTGGCGACACGGCAGAAATGGGCGAGACGACCGGGTGACATCGCCATCCGTTCCGCCAAAGCCCCGCCGGTGGCGACACGGCAGAAATGGGCGAGACGACCGGGTGACATCGCCATCCGTTCCGCCAAAGCCTCTCCCGGTCGTCCCGCCCCTACCGGAACATCACAAAATATGTATGCAGAGCTAATTTCCTGGTCTAATCTTCTTCTCGCCTATCGCAAAGCGGCCAAAGGCAAACGCGGCAAGCCCAATGTAGCCGCCTTTGAACACCGGCTGGAAGAGAATCTGCTGCATCTGCAAAGGGAACTGCACGACAAAAGCTACCGCCCCGGGGCGTACGTCAATTTCTACATCCACGATCCCAAACGCCGGCTGATCAGCGCCGCGCCATTCCGCGATCGGGTAATCCACCACGCGCTGTGTAACCTGATTGAGCCCAGCTTTGAACGCAGCTTCATCAGCGACAGCTACGCCAACCGCATCGGTAAGGGCACGCATCGCGCCCTGGATCGCTGCCAGCAGTTTGCGCGCCGCTACCGTTACGTGCTGCAATGTGATATCCGCCAATTCTTTCCCAGCATCGACCACGCCATTCTACGCAACATCCTGTGTCGTAAAATCGAAGATCCGGATGTCTTATGGCTCATCGACCAAATTCTGGAGAGCGGCCAAAACGTCCACCGGCACGAATATGAAATGGTCTATTACCCCGGCGATAATTTGCTGGCCTCCTTGCGCCCGCGCGGCTTACCGATAGGCAACCTCACGAGCCAATTTTGGGCCAACGTCTACCTGAATCCATTTGACCATTTTGTCAAGCGCGAGCTGTGCTGCCGGGGCTATCTGCGGTTTGTCGACGACTTCCTGCTTTTTGCCGATGATAAACGCTGCTTGTGGCAGTGGCTGGCGGCAGTTGAAGAACGGCTGGCAGCGCTGCGTCTGAAATTACACCCGCACAGCCACCCGCGACCGGTCAAAAACGGCACTCCTTTCCTGGGGTTTGTGCAATTTCCCCACAAACGACGCTTAAAACGCCGGCGCGGGGTTGCCTTCCAACGCCGCTGGTCGCGCCAAATCAAAGCATATCAGATTGGACTGTTCAGCTTCGACAAGTTAACAGCGTCAGCGCAAGGGTGGGCGAACCATGCACGCTATGGCAACACAATTGGATTACGAAAATCGATATTGACCAACCGGATTATTGCGCCTGCGCAGAAATGCTAGCAAAGCACGGCCTCGTAGTCACAAACCACACCCCATATATTGACAAATTGGCAATATATCACTATAATTCCCCATATATTCCGGTTTTGATCGCTGCGCAGCGATGATTTTTTGCGATAATTGTTGTGTTGGACGCCTGCTTTCCCACGCATGCACAGCCACAAAACAATAAAACCGTTTGCTGCCGCTCCAGATAGGCAGCGTTTGTTTTGCTTTTGCGAGGTATATATCATGTCTGTCGTCAATCTACCGCAAGCCCGGCATACCGCCCAGCTAGTCGATGAAAAGCTGATCGTCAATATTCCCAGCCGCACCAACTGGCTGCAAATTCTATTCCTGCTTGTATGGCTCGCTTTTTGGTTGTTTGGTTGGAGCGCCGGTTTATTCGGTTTGATATCGGCCGGGGGCGCCGGCTTATTTATGCTGTTCTGGCTGGTATTCTGGACAATTGGCGGTTTGGCGGTGATGCTCAGCCTGCTGTGGCAGTTGACCGGGCGGGAAATTATTGTTGTCGACGACAAGGCGCTGCGCATTAAGTGGCAGTTGTGGGGGTTTAGCTGGCTGAAAACTTATTTAGCGGCTGATGTGGGCAGTTTACGGGTTTCGCCTGTGGTTTATGCGTGGCACGGCCGTTCGCGGCAGCTTAGCTATTGGTGGAACGGCTCCGGCCCAATTGCTTTTGATTATGGCGCCAAGACCTACCGTTTTGGCGACGGCGTTGACGAGGCGGAGGCCAAACAAATTGTCAAACTGATTCAAAAGCAGTTCCAACAGTACGAGGCGTAGTCCCTACTCAATCCGATACAAGACCAACACTCTCTCCTGAGAGTTAGTCCTTCTCCAATACGGCCGCATAGCGACCTTTTTCATCTCCTCCCAGCGTCGAAGCCAGGCGCCAGCCCGTGTCTGACACAATCATTTCCAATTCTGCCTTTGAGACCAGCAAATAATCAAACCAGGGACCTTTGACGGCGCGATAGCGCACGCGCAGCCGCAGTTGACCGGACATACGCCCCTGTTTGCGGTTGGCTGCCTGGTAGGCCAAATGACTGGGATCGTCAGTTTGGTAGGGATCGGTGGTTTCGGCGACAATACGGCCGTTTTCGCCCGTCATGTGGTAAAAGCGGCGCAGCAGCCAACGGGCGCGCTTGAAACTGCCCATCAACCCAAAATTGTTGCCCATCAAAATGATCGTATCAAAAATTCCCAGCGTTTTGGCGCTGGCCTGCGTAATTGAAAGCAGCCGCACATCTTTGACGCCGCGCTCGCGGCACACCTGGACAGCCAGCGGCGAATTATCAATACCCACCACTTCATGCCCTGACGATTGCAAATACAAGGCGTGTCGCCCCGCTCCGCAGCCAATATCAAGGATACGGCCGTTTACAAATTCCATGGCCTGCTGCGTTTGCGGCATCCAATCTTCATAGGATGCAAAGTAATTGAGCGGGTTGGGCGACGCGCCAATCAGCCCATCTACCCTTTCAATAATTTCTTGCACCGGCTCACCGCGATGGTACGCCATTATTTCCTGCCCGAAGGCATCATTATCAACTTGCATCACCAAACCCTCCTAGCAAGAGCAATAAGTTACAATAAACGCTGCCGGACAAAACTTGCCGGAATAACCACGACACTCCCAAGAAGTACGCTCAATTCCTGACCGAGGCTGCTGCCATCAGCCGGCGCGCCCTTCAATCGGCTCAGAAATGCATCCAGCGTATTGCCTGCCAGATTCCCTATCATAATCATTCGAATATAGGCCATTATATCAACGGCCGTTTCCAATCCGTAAGCGCTTACGAGCCGCTGCCAGGCATCCGGGTCAGGATTCCCGGCTGTTTCAGCATAATGCTGTGCAAACATCAAGGCATCAAATTCATCCGGTGGCAGTTTACCTAATTCACCATTTTGCAAATACTGAATTTCTTTCGCCGTCACGCCGGATTTGAGCGCCACACGCGCATGACCATATTGGCAATAACGACAGCCATTCACCTGGGTCACAGCCAGCATGATGCGTTCGGCAAAGGATTTGCTAACCCGCCCTGCACGGTAGGCGGCTTTCATCTCGTCCAGATGCAGCATGGCGTCATCAACAGCAAGCTTAAAAGAATGAAAGTCATAGCTACGCTTATTAAAACGCGCGGTTTTCATAGTGGTCTCTCCTGAAAATAACCTCCCGGGGGTTTCGTTTATGATGAGCGTTCCCGATAAAAACCTCCGGGAGGTTGGTTTTCATCGCTTTTGGTGTGCGGAACGCTCATGTCAACTCCTCAATTTGTAACGTGGGTTAACGAAGGATCTTCATATCAGCAGCAATATCCTCCCAGGGTGTGCCGTATGCCCAGGAAAGTGTGTACATCCCATCCCGATCGATCACATAGACGCGCGCTGTATGATCAACCAGATAACCGGAAGCGGCCGTGCCTGCATGAATTTCATAATATAGGCCGTAATCTTCACCCGCCTTGTCGATTGCTTCTTTTGTACCGGTCAGCCCCACAAAAGTCGGGTGAAAATGTTCCACATACGCGCCCATCTTTTCAGTTGTATCCCGCCCAGGATCGACCGTCACCATAATTACCTGAAAATCTTCGCCGCTGTCATCAACCTCTCGCTGCGCTTTGGCCAGATCGGCCATAGTGGTCGGGCACACGTCGGGACAGAAAGTATAACCAAAGTAAAGCAGCACATTTTTGTCCTGAAAATCGCTCAAGTTGACCGGCTGTCCATCTGCGCCGAGCAGCGTGAAATCAGAAACGGGAACAGGATTTGGCAGCAGCGTACCTTTAAAGGCGGGCGTTAAGAGTGAACACCCCGCCAAAAACAACATGCCAGTCAAAAGAAAAAATAGCAAAACTTTTTTCATCTCAAAACCCTAACTCATCAAACCCGTACCGCGCATTTCCATGGGCAGTGTAAATAAAAAAATGGCAGCTATCGCTAACCCCAACAACAACAATAACCAGGGAATCTGCGCCTTAAAGGAAGTTTTTTCATTGCGGCCGATGGCGCCTAAAACAGCGTAGCTGCCTGCAAAACCAATCAAAAGCGCCAGCAACTGCAGCGGCAGCAGCCAGTTGAGCGGCAGCGCATTGCTCAAAAGCCAGTTTGGCTGGCCCAGTAAAGTAATGGCGTGATCAAGCAAAAAGTTTTGGAAGGCGGGGATAATCGAAAGGGCGCCGGTGGCAAAGTGAAAACCATAATGCGCCAACCAGACGGCAAAACTGAGCGGCACGAGTATGGGTGTAAATTTGCTAAAGGTAACCCGCAGCGGCTCCTGGCTGTTGTCCAAGCGCCGGCTCAACCAGGCCGCGACCGCCCCCAGTAACAGCGGCAGCAGCAGGTTCAGCACGCCAAAGATCAACAGCAGCAGCACGGCTTCGTTGGTGGTATTTAAAACGCCGGCTAATTGTGCTTCTAATGCATACACGGGCGGCGTCATGCCGAAGGCATTGCTCAAGCCGGCAAAGGCAAAGACCCACACAAGCAGCGACGCGTCCCAGCGACGCAGCCAGGCGTGGGGTTGTTTTAGCTCGTGCAAATACGGCCGTATTCCCAAAACCACATTATCGTGCGGACAGGCGCGCGCGCAATCCAGACAGAGCGTACAGTCGAGATTGCTTTTGATTTGGGGTGGAAACAGCTCCGTACCGCAGCCCAGCATCTGGAAACGGCCGTTTTCATCCCGGCTGCCGTTGACACATTCCTTACCCACGCACGTGCGGCACACATCCTGATTGCTTACGCTCACTTGCAATGGCGAAATTGTACTGCCGACGTAGTTAAACGTGCCTAACGGGCATACATATTTGCAAAAGGGCGATTCCGCAAAGATAAATTCCAGCACAAACGCGCTCACGAAATAAGCCACAATCACCCAGGCCGTGAACCAGGGACTGGCCCATAAGTCGAGCCATTCATACAAAAAGAAATACAGGATAAAAACAACCAGGGCCAGCCATTTACTGCGCAAAGCGCGCGGCCAGCGGCGTCCTGCGCCGCTCCATTTACGCGCCAGAGTGCGCGGCAATGCAAAGGGGCAGTTCATGCAAAACAAGTTGCCCGCCAGCAGCAGCGCTAATATCAAAAAGCCGCGATAATGCAGCCAGACGCCAATAGTGGCCAGGTTTTCAGGAGCGAATTGGGGGCCGGTAAAACCATCATAGAGCAGCAGCGCGGCGGCCAAAAGCAACAGAAGCTGCCCGACAAGCCGGCCGCGCCGCCAGCGCAAAAAGCGGCCAATTCCCGGCCAGCGCAGCACATCATGGCGGAGCGCCGGTTTGTAAATGTTACTGGGCTTCGTGGTCATACGTGCAAATTTTTTCTTCAACTCCCACCGCTACATCGAAGCGTTTCTCAATCACCGCTGCATCCGGCAGCCGCGCCTCAACGCTGACGACCCAGTCGCCGCCCATGGTCCAACTGAATGGAATTTTGTAGTACCCATCCTGTCCGCCGCCATCCTGTTCCGCCAATACGGGGATCATACCGGCGTGGGTCATATCGGCTTTGATCTTTAACTGGGCGTCATTGATGGGATTTCCACCCAAATCGGTAATATGGATGACCAGGCGTGAATCGCCTACAAGAGCCGGAAAGGGAACGGCCGTCAAGGTCATATCGAATTCAACGTTATCGGCCTGAAGGCTCTCCCGGGCGCAGCCTGCCAGCAAAATCATCAACCCCATAAGGGATAGAAGAACAGCATTTGTTTTGTGCATACCTTCACAAATTATAATGCAGTTCAACGGCCGGCGCGATTGTTTATTAGAATTTCAGCGTATTATGCGCCCTACTCAGGCGGCGCCAGGCGTGGAAAAAGTATGATGCAGGCAACGGCCGTTACCACATGCATCAGCATCAAACCAATTACGCCGGCCGGGGTCGCACCGGGAAAAAAATCACTGAACAACATCCCCAGATCGGGAATAAACGACAGCAGCAGCACGACGATCGCAATAATAGTAAAACGCCGCACCGGGTCGCCGCCCAGACGACCCAAAATCCAATAGACAACTGCTGCGCCGATGACGCCAAGCACCGTAAAAAGCACATAGCGACCCAAACCGAAAGGTACAAATTCCGGGGGAATGGTCGCGACGGCCTTTACAAGAGTCGCCACAATAATATTACCTATGACAGCCGCCACGGCTGCCGCCAGCGCTGCAATTGCTACACGTCCAATGCTCATTCTTAAACTCCTTAAGCTCTCCATCACTCTCCACGACTTCTGCATGGAGCTCTGTATAACTTTCCCACTTGGGTGAATTTTAACTTATCCAATATCCAATAGCCACTAAAACAGCGGTTAAGAAGCCAAAACCCATCTCTAAAAATCCAAGCGCTTTGGTTGTAATCGGGCGGCGGTATTTTGAAAGTCCCAACAGGGCGCGGCCTAACAAAATGAGCATGGCGAATACGGCCGTTTCCGGCAGTAACTCAACCCAAACCAAAACGCCCACAACCAGCACAGCCAGCACATGCGCGGTCCAGGCGCGTTTGCGCTGCGCCGGTTTCTCTTTTATCAAGCGCAGGCGCGAACGCACATACAAAACGGCCGGCGCGGCGCGCGCCGCCATCACCACCCACAAGGCGATTGACGCCGCCAGCGGCCAACCCGCAGCCAGCGCCACAGCCGCCGCAACGCCGGCGGAAGCGACCGGCGCGCTGAGTTCCACCTGCCAATGGCGACCCGGCCGCTGGTCGTAGACGGCAAAAACAAGGATTAATGGCAGCGCAAATAAAAATGGCAGCAACGGCCGTAACCCCGCCAGCCAGACGCCGCCAGCCAAACAAACCGCCGCCAAAAGAGAATAAAACAGAACAAACCGCTGCGCCAGACGCGTGCGTTTGTAAGACCGTCCCCGTTTATAATCCAACCACAAAACCTTCAGCGGTTGGTGCGCCAGAAATGCGAAAAAAGCCGCCAGACCCAGCAAAACGCCGCCCCAGGTTGGGGCCACAAGCAGCCCTAGAAAAATTGGCTCGATCACCAAACTCCAACTGCCGTGTTCGGCCGGCAGCGCCACGGCCTGCCAACGGGCGGCAGAGGCAATTTGTTGTTTTTGAGATGATGACATGGATTGGCTCATACAGTTGATCCGGCGCAGTTAATCAATTTGTTTATGGGGAACAGAACGCATGGGAATCGAGTAGGTTTGCGGCGTCTTGATCACAAACGGACAGCCGCCGGGGCCACATTTATCATGCTGGCTGTGACAGCTCAGCCCGTTTTCAATCGGCGCGTCATCATCCTGCAAACGCCCTTTACGCACCCAAAAGGCAATCATCCCGGCCACAACCGCCGGTTCCAGCTCCAATTGGCGGCTTAAATCACTCAATAACAGCGGCCCTTGAGCCGATTCAATAGCTTGCAAAACTTGATGCAGCATAAAGCTTCTTTATCCTATTCCCAAGAATTTCCCGCCCTGGAAAACAAAAAAAGCCATCAGCCAGGCCAAAATCAATTGGCCGATGACGCTCACCCACATCCACTTCGGGCCGAGTTCCTGCTTTTCGGCGCTGACGGCGACCATGCAGGGCGTGTAGATTAACACAAAAACCATGAAGGACAACGCCGCCAAAGCGCCATGGCCGCCGCTGGTCTCTTCAAAGCCTTGCTGAATGGCGAGCATGAGGCTGGAAGGAACTGCATCTTCCTCGCCGGCGGACAAATCAACGCCGACAATCAGGGGCAGCGCTTTGATGGTGTCTACGCCGGCCTGCCCAAAACCAATTACGATAGCGCTCACATCTTCCAGGAAGGTGGTTGGCAGTTCGGCCGTTTCCGGTTCCTCCACGTTGTACACCTGCGCCATCGTGCTGACGACGACTTCCTTGGCCACAAAACCGCTGATTAAGGCGCCGCTCGACTGCCAGTTTCCGAAACCAAGCGGCTCCAGAGCGGGCGCCAGCACGCCGGAAACGGCCGCATACAAACTGTTGTCGACATCCGTATCATCAAAACGGCCGTTTCCATTCACCGGTATCGCCATGAGCAGCCAGACCACCACGCTCACGGCCAAAATCAAGGTCCAGGCGTTGGAAAGGAAGGCGCGCGTGCGCTGCCACATTTGAAACCAGATACTTTTTAGCGTCGGCGCGCGATAGGGCGGCAATTCCATGACAAAGGCGCTGATCTCGTCATCCTGAAAAGTTGTTTTGCGCAAAATGATGCCCAGGATAACGGCCGTAACAATTCCCAATAAATACAAGCCAAAAACCACCGCGCCGCCATACTGCGGAAAGAAAATCGCCGCAAACAGCACATACACCGGCAGGCGCGCGCCGCAGCTCATAAACGGCACCAACAAAGCCGTCAGAATGCGATCTTTTTCATTTTCCAGCGTGCGCGTGGCATAAATCGCCGGCACAGAACAACCAAATCCCACCATCAACGGCAAAAAACTCTTGCCGTGCAGCCCGAT
Source organism: uncultured Chloroflexia bacterium (assembly GCA_963701435.1). Classification (GTDB taxonomy): domain Bacteria; phylum Chloroflexota; class Anaerolineae; order Promineifilales; family Promineifilaceae; genus JAACFF01. The sequence goes on from CAVPAL010000023.1 coordinate 756,755, forward strand.
GCGATTCATCAACGTATCCATCACGAACGCCGCGCGCGCCATGTAACCGGAATCTTCCAGCACGGCCAGCGCCAGGTAAAGCGCCATCAACACCGGCACAAAAACCAGCACCCCGCCTACGCCGGTGATAACGCCATCCACAAGCAAACTTTCAATCCAGGTACCGCTCAAACCGATTAAACCTACCAGCGCCACAACCCAATTTGTAACCGGACCAGCAATAACGCCTTCGATCCAGTCAACATAGGGCGCAGAGACTTCGGCCGTCAGCTTAAAAATGGCCCACATTGCCGCAAGGAATATGACAATACCCCCAATACGGTGGGTGAGTAAACGGTCAATTTTGTCAGAGGTTGTGTAACGATCCGCTGATGTGCGCGTGACGCTTTGTTCAACCAGCGTATGAATCCAACTGTAGCGCCGGTCGGCGAGCGCCACGTCAACGTCCTCTCCCATAAGCGGGGCCAGGCGTGTTATACCCATCTGCGCGTGAGTCAAAACGGCCGGGCCGCCGGCGATATATAAAACTTGCTGTTGGATTTCATGATCCTGCTCGAGCAGCTTGATTGCCAGCCAGCGGCCAGGGAATGTTTGTGAAAGCTGAGGATGGCGTTGGATTTCATCCAGCAGGCGTCTAATTTCGACGTCAATATCAACGCCATAATCCAGTTCAAAGGCGCTGCGTGGCAGCCATTCAACTGCTTGCATAAATGGGCGCCTCCGATGTCATGTTGATAAGTGTGTCCTTCAGCGTGTTGATGCCTTTTTCTTTGCGCGCGACGACGGGCACGACCGGCGCCTGTAACGCCAGGCTCAAGCTTTCAACGTCAATCGTCAGGCCGCGCTTGCCGGCCATATCCATCATGTTTAAAACAACGATCGCAGGGATTTCCAGTTCAAGCACCTGCACCGCCAGATATAGATTCCGCTCCAGGTTGGCTGCATCTACCACAATCAATACAAGATCGGGGCGTTGGTGGAGCAAGTAATCACGCGCGATAATTTCTTCCGGCGAGTAGGCGCTCAGGCTATAGGTTCCAGGCAAATCAACGATTTCAATTTCATGTCCCTTATAGTTGAAACGGCCGATTTTTTGCTCAACGGTTTTGCCGGGCCAGTTACCGACATGCTGGCGCGCTCCGGTGAGGGCGTTAAAAATGGTGGTTTTGCCGGCATTGGGATTGCCGGCGAGGGCAATTCGCAGCTTGTTAGCTTCCATCAGAGTTTCGTCACAAATATTTTTTGGGCCATATCACGCCCCAGCGCCACGCGCGAGCCGCGCACGGCTACGAGCAGCGGGCCGCCGTTATCCTGTACAATGGTCATTTTAACGCCTGGCGTCAGCCCTAATTCGTTTAGACGGTGGGTGAGTTTTTTGCCGGCGTCAATACGCTTGAGCCGCGCGCTTTGGCCGGTTGAAACGGCCGTTAACGGAAATACTGTTTGGATGATCATGCGGTTGAATTGCTTTTTGGACTCACAAAAATATAGGCCGCTATTTGTTGGCCCAGTGCGTGTGTGTTTCCGGCGCAGCTTATCATGAGCGGGCCGTTGAAAGGCGCTACTTCCAGGAACACAATCTCGGCGCCGGGTTTTAGCTCCCGGGCGGCGAGATAATCCAACAGCAGCGTACTTTCGGGGAAGATTCGACTAATTTGGGCGCGATCGCCCGGTTCCAGCCCTATCAACGGCCGATCCTCAAGATCGGGAGTGTGACCATCCGGGTCGGGAATCGGATTGCCGTGCGGGCAGGTTTGAGGATGGTTCAGATGCGCAGCAAGCGCTTCGGTAACGACCGTATCGGTGGCATGTTCCAAACGGCAGGCAAAATCATGCACCTGCTCCCAGGGCAGATGCAGCTCATCAGCCAGAAAACATTCCCACATATGGTGGCTGCGAATAACGGCCGTTGCGCGCCGCCGCCCCTTATCGGTTAAACTCACGCCTTTGTAAGGTTGGTGCTCCAGTAAATCCTGCTTTTTCAGCCGGTGGATCATCTCCGTGGCGGATACATTGGAGACGCCCATACGCTCGGCCAGCGCCGAAATCGGCACCGGTTCGGCGTCATCTTCCGTCAATTCGCTGACGGTTTTCAGATACATTTCGATGCTTTCGTTAAATGGTTCGTGTTTCATAGGTAATTCCCAGAAAGTTTTTTGAATTCCCGTGAAACGAAATCTGGGAATTCCTTCAAGTAAACCGTGAAATTTCCGCAGTAATGAATTTCAAGAACTTTTCGCGGTTTACCTGACAGCTTGCCCGGCCGATCATATCTAAGGCCAACCTTATAATACCCGATCAGGTTAGCCTGTTACAGTGACATTCATCAGGCGTCGTGATGACATTTGTCAAAATCATAGCGCTTTGGTTTGTAGTGACCGCTTCAACCGTCACTATGAACTTATTTGCGAACGTTTACTTTGGAAATTTCATATTTGCGCAAATCGTCATAGAAAATCATGACAATTTACGCTTGCTTTCAGCCAGACACAACTATACAATATGTAGGAGAACAAAAATAGCATTTTAGGCTGGCCTAATTAGGAGAAGCAAAAATGGTTGACCCATTTCTGGCGTTATCAGTTGCAGTTATCATGATCGTTGGCGGCGCCCTGCTTTTTTGGCCGGATCATGGTCTTATTCCTCGCTGGCGCAATACGCGCCGCCTGACCCGGCGTGTGCTGAGTGAAGACGCATTAAAACATATCCACAAGTGGGAAATGCGCGGTCAACAGCCAACGTTGGAAAGCGTCGCCGGCGCGCTGCACATCAGCATGAACACAACGGTTGAACTCCTCAATCAAATGCACGCAGACGGTTTAGTAGACACAAAAGGCGGCGACATTCAATTGACGCCAAAAGGACGTGAGGCGGCGCTGCACATCATTCGCGCCCATCGTTTGTGGGAACGTTATCTGGCGGAGGAAACCGGGTTTGATGAAGCGTCCTGGCACGAGCAGGCTGAGCGCTTTGAACATGAACTGTCTCCAGAGGCGGCCGACGAACTATATGCGCAGCTCAACTTTCCGACCCATGACCCGCATGGCGATCCCATTCCGTCGGGCGCAGATGGTTTGGTAGAACATCGCGGCCTGCCATTAACCAAAATAGCCACTGATTCCCAGGCGCGTATCGTCCATCTCGAAGATGAACCGGATATTGTTTATGCGCAGCTTGTAGCCGAAGGTTTGCATCCCGGCCAGGTTCTGCATGTGATTGAATCAAATACACAGCGAATACGCTTTTGGACCAACGGGGATGAGCATGTTTTGGCGCCAATGGTGGCGGTCAATATTGCCGTTACGCCATTAACCCGTATTGATGAAGAAATCATTGAGGAAACCAGGGGATGTGTACGCTTGAATTGTCTGGATTTGGGGGAAACGGCCGTTGTCATCGGTATCTCTCAGGCTTGTCGTGGCGCAGAAAGGCGGCGCTTTCTTGACCTGGGCATTATTCCAGGCACCACAATCACAGCAGAACTACGCAGCGCCGGCGGCGAACCCACCGCCTATCGCATTCGCGGCGCCTTAATTGCCCTGCGCCCGGAACAAGCCCGCCACATCAAAGTTAAAAGAGAACAACTGCAACCAGATGCAGTTACAATTTTGGAGCAATAAAAGGGACGCCCAATGAGTAATAACAACCTCACCAAAATACAAACCACCACCTCAGCTTGCGAAACCTGCCCCATGCACAACGCTGGAAACCTGCTGCGGCTGGGCGTCGATATGACCAACTGGGATTACGTTGTCGCGCTGGCCGGCAATCCCAACACCGGCAAAAGCACTGTTTTTAACGCCCTCACCGGACTGCGGCAGCACACCGGCAACTGGCCCGGAAAGACCGTGACGCGCGCAGAAGGCGGCTTCAGCTACGGCGACGCCCGCTACAAAATCGTAGACCTCCCCGGAACCTATTCGCTGCTGTCCACAAGTCTGGACGAAGAAGTCGCGCGTGATTTCATCCTGTTTGGCCAGCCGGACGTCACAATTATAGTTGTCGATGCGACCCGTCTGGAACGCAATCTGAATCTGGTTTTACAGGTGCTGGAAATCACTGAACGGGCCGTCGTCTGCCTCAATTTGATGGATGAAGCGCGACGTTATAATTTGGAGGTGGATGATCGGCGGTTGGCGCGCGATTTGGGCGTACCTGTGGTTCCGGCGGCAGCGCGCCGGGAAGAAGGGATGCCCCAACTCTTGCAAGCTGTCCATGATGTCGCCACGGGAAAAACCATCTGCAAACCTTACCGCTTAAAAAGTGAATCCCCGGCCATTCGTCAGGCCTTGAACAAGCTCGTACCCCAAATCAAAGCCGCCTATCCCGATTTGCCCAACCCGCGCTGGGTTGCGCTGCGACTGCTGGACGGCGACCAACGCATCGCCGAAGCCGTTCGCAAAGGTGAGCTAGGTGATTTAAACCATCAAAACGCCCTGGAAAATGAACAAACAACCCGGATTCCCCTGGAGGTCATCTCATGACCGCACAATCCATTGATCCACGCCATATTTTAGAAACGGCCGATTCTCTGCGCTGGGAAATTGGTCAAAACTTCCATGAACAGTTGATGGAAGATATTTACACTGAAGCGGCCCAACTGGCTGATCGGGCGGTCACGTTCCCTGACCAGGAGCCTCGTTTTGACCTTGATCGTTCCATCGACCGCATTGTAACAAGTCGTTTATGGGGATTCCCGCTGATGATCCTGTTGTTTGCGCTCGTGTTTTGGATCACCATCGTGGGCGCCAACTATCCATCACAATTTCTGGCCAATATTTTATTGGGCACGGTATATGATTTTCTAAAAAACGCGGCTGCGTTTATCGGTTTGCCCTGGTGGCTGGAAGGCGTGTTGATCGACGGCATGTATCTGGCAACCGCCTGGGTCGTCGCCGTCATGCTGCCGCCGATGGCGATCTTTTTTCCATTGTTCACGCTGCTGGAGGACTTTGGGTACTTACCTCGCGTGGCGTTTAATCTGGACAGCGCCTATCGTAAATCGGGCGCGCATGGCAAACAATCTTTGAGCATGATGATGGGTTTTGGGTGCAATGCGGCCGGCGTTGTTGCTACGCGCATCATTGACAGTCCGCGTGAAAGGTTGATTGCTATCATCACCAATAACTTCGCGCTTTGTAACGGCCGTTGGCCCACCCAAATCCTGATCGCGACCCTGTTTATCGGCGCGCTGGCGCCGGCCTATCTGGCCGGTCTGGTTTCGGCCATGGCGGTTGTCACCATCGCCGTGTTGGGCGTCTTGCTCAGCTTTGCGCTTTCCTGGGGGCTGTCGAGATCGATGCTCAAAGGAGAAGTGTCTACATTTAGCCTGGAACTGCCCCCCTACCGGCCGCCGCGCATTGGACAAACAATTTACACCTCGCTAATCGACCGCACCATTTTTGTGCTGTGGCGCGCGATACTTTTTGCGATGCCGGCCGGGGCCATTATCTGGTTAATTGCCAATATCAGCATTAATGGGGTCAGTATCGCCGAATATTTGATTAACCTGCTCAATCCGCTGGGCATTCTTCTCGGTTTGAACGGCATCATTTTGCTGGCCTACATTGTCGCCATACCGGCCAATGAAATCGTGATCCCTACAATTTTGATGTTGACAGTGCTGGTTTTGGGCGTCAACGCCGGAGAGGGCGCAGGCGTCATGTTTGAACTCAATTCATTGGCCGAAACCAAAGCTTTGTTGGTTGCAAGTGGATGGACTTTGTTAACGGCCGTTAACCTGATGCTCTTTTCATTGATCCACAACCCCTGTTCAACCACAATTTACACCATCTACAAAGAAACCGGCAGCAAGCGCTGGACCACGCTCTCGGCCCTGCTGCCGCTGGCGATGGGCTTCATCGTGACTTTTTTCGTGGCTCAAATCTGGCGGCTGCTGGGCGGTGGATAACCGCGCAACCCATTACAATACTCTGTGTTTGAGTCAACTCGACATGGATCTTTTTGCCTCAGGCAAAGCGTATTGTCGATTTTGAGCGCATGACAACAGATCTCGTTCAGTCTATAATTTGCCCATGTCAACACAAAACCCTGTTTTCAACCCTATTCCCTTGCGGGCGCAGTTTCCCGCCTTGCAACTAGAAGTTAATGGTGAAACGGCCGTTTATCTGGACGGTCCCGGCGGTACCCAAAGCCCCCAAAGCGTGATCGACGCCCTGTCTGGCTATTTGGCCTACGGCAGCAGCAACCTGGGCGGCCCGTTTGTTACCAGCCAATATGCAGACGCCATTACCAATGCGGCCCGCGCCGCCATGCAGGATATGCTGAATGCGTACCGTCCTGAAGAAATTGCCTTCGGACAGAATATGACCAGCCTCACATTCAGCTTCAGCCGCGCGCTGGCGCGCACCTGGCAGCCGGGCGACGAAATTATCGTCACGCGCCTTGACCATGACGCCAACATTTCTCCCTGGCTGCTGGCGGCGGAGGATCGCGGCGTCGTAGTACGCTGGCTCGATTTAGACCCCACGGACTGCACGCTCATGCTGGCACAACTGCCCGATTTGCTAAATGAAAAAACACGTTTGCTGGCTGTGACCTATGCCTCCAACGCCGTCGGCAGCATCACCGACGTGGCGCGCGCTGTAGCAATGGCCCACGCTGCCGGCGCGCTGGTGTATATCGACTCGGTGCATTACGCGCCGCATGGCCTGATTGATGTGCAGGCGTTGGATTGTGATTTTCTGGTTTGCAGCGCCTACAAATTCTTCGGCCCACATACCGGCGTGCTGTATGGAAAATATGAGCATATGGAACAGTTGCAGGCCTACAAAGTGCGCCCGGCGCCCAAGCTGCCCCCCGGCAAATGGGAAACAGGCACGCAAAGTTTTGAGAGCCTGGCGGGTGTGACGGCCGCTGTCGATTATATTGCCTCCTTGGGCACAGAAGGGGCAACGCGGCGCGAACGTCTTGTCAGCGCGATGGCCCACACACAAGTATATGAAATGCAAATCAGCGCACGCTTTTTAACAGGGGCAACGGCCGTTCCCGGTCTAAAAGTTTATGGCGTCACCGATGTTGAGCGTTTAAGCGAACGCGCGCCGACCTTTGCCGTCAGCCTGGAAGGCTACACGCCCAAAGAAGCAGCCGCCTATTTGGGCGCGCGGGGTATCTTTGTCTGGCACGGGCATTATTATGCCGTGGCCGTGATGGAGCGCCTCGGTTTATTGGAAAAGGGGGGATTGGTGCGCATCGGCTTTGTGCATTACAACACATTGGCAGAAGTGGACCGGGTGCTGGAAACTCTGCGCGAGTTGGCCGGGAAATCTTAGCGTCAAATCTTTCGCCAACTTCTCGGTTAAACGCAACAAAAAATACCCACCCACAGAATGGCCCGGCGTGATTTTTTACAAGATTGAGATGAATCTCTTTTCTGGCAATATTGACATGCAACCGTTTGTGTGCCATAATGCTCCCATCATTACCATTGATCCGCAGCAATAGCTGCACGCGCCATCCTATACAAAGAGGAGGTGGTGCTTATGGATAGTTATTATTCTAAGCGTACCGTAGCACTACCTTCTCGTGAGAGCTAGTAGTGCTACGGTACCAGGGAAGACCTCGCTGAAAAGCGGGGTCTTTCTCTTTTCTGGCAAAAAACCCCCCATCCGGTCATAATATTCTCCAAAAAGCAGGCAATTTATTTGCAATCAGGTGATTTTTGAGTGTGTTTATGACGAAACAAATACCCGTAATTATATTTGGCGCCGGGGGCGTCGGCTCGGCTTTACTGCAACAGATTGTGGACGGCCGTTCCCGCACAGCCGAGCGCAACAACTGCCGCTTTAGCGTGATCGCCGTGGTCGACAGCCGTAGTTGCCTTTGGCATCCGGCCGGTTTGAGCGATGCGCAGCTACTGGCCGTTATAGCGCGGAAAGCGGCGGGAGATCGCGCCGATCCTACCGGCGAAGCGCGCCCTGATAACGTTGGGATCATTGAGCGCGCCCATGCAGCCGGTTTGGAACAAGCGATTGTGGTTGATGTAACGGCCGTAGATGGCATGGAGCCGGTTCTGGATCGCGCGTTGGAGTTCGGGTATGCGCTGGCCCTGGCGAATAAAAAAGCATTTGCGGGGCCGTGGGTCCCTGCGCAGAAATATTTTAACCGGCCCCAAATCCGCAACGAATCGACCGTCGGCGGTGGACAACCTGTGATTGCTGCGCTGCGCTACCTTTTGGACACCAACGACCCCATTTATGGAATTGAAGGGCAGTTGAGCGGCACGCTTGGTTATATTTGTGGCTGCCTGGATGAAGGCATACCTTTTTCAGAAGCAGTCGCCGAGGCAAAAGCGCGCGGTTATACGGAACCAGACCCTCGTGAGGATTTAGGCGGGCAGGATGTGATGCGCAAGGTGATGATTCTGGCGCGGACGGCAGGCTGGCCATTGGAGGCCGCCGATATTCGGGTGGAATCACTTTATCCCGTTTCGCTGGCGGGGTTGAGTGTGGCTGAATTTATGCAGGCTTGCAGCCAGTTAGATGAGTCTATGCGGGCGCGGGCGGCCGAAGCTGCCGCCCAGGATATGGTTTTGCGCTATGTCGCCGAAGTCGGTCCTGACAAAGGTGTGGTCGGCTTGAAAGCTGTCCCTGCCGATAGCCCACTCGCCAGCCTGAAATATATCAGTTTTCACACAGCCAATTATGATGATGAAAAATTGATGATTTGCGGCAAAGGCGCCGGGGTCGAAATGACGGCTGCCGGTGTGGTGGGAGATATGCTAAGTCTGGTACGCGAACTGTTTTAGGTAGATGCAAATTTCCTGATTACACGGAGCTGCGCGCGCAGCTCCGTGTAATGGATAATTTGCGATTATCTTAAATGATCAATCAACGCGGCGGTACATTGAGAACCTGTCCGGGTTGAATAATGTTCGGATCGGCGATCTGTGGGTTGGCCGCCAGCAAATCATGGTAGGAAACGCCTAATTTGCGGGCGATTTTGCTGAGCCAGTCACATGATCCAACAACATAAGTGCTGCCATGATCAACGCCCGGATTGGCATTGCAGTTGACGGCAACAGGCGCTGAAGCTGCCGCCGTAACGGCCGTTGCCGCCGGCGTAGGCGTGGCCACAGGCGTGGCCACGGGTGTCGTCACGGGTGTCGTCACAGGGGAGGGAGTAATTTCTGCTGTCGCTGTTGCTTCCGGTTCTGCTGCGGCTGGCGTGCTTTCTGGTACTTCCGCTATCACAGCAGCGGCCTGGATGGCATCCTGAGCACAGCGGAACCCGATGGCGTCACCTGATTCATGCGGCGGGGCGGGGAATCGGATTACAGTGCTGGTGAAATTGCCTGTATCGAACCAGGATCCGCCGCGCACAACACGTGTATCGGCCGTTTCCGGACCAATTGGATTTTCTGCCGGAGATTGGGCATAAAAATCTTCTGCGTACCAGTCATGAACCCATTCCCACACGTTGCCGGCCATATCATACAAGCCAGAAGGGCTGCGGCCGTTTTCATAGCTGCCGACTGGGGCGGTGGCCGTGGCGCCGTCATCACTGCTGGCGTCGGCCTGTGGTTGTTTACAGTTTGCATCACAAGTGTTAACGGCGCTGCCGTCAAAAACATCACCCCAGGGATACAGCGAATGGGTTTCGGTCTCGGGATTCCAGGCGGCGGCCATTTCCCATTCCGCTTCGGTGGGCAGACGTGCGTCGCGCCAGGCGCAGTAGGCATCGGCGCCAAACCAGGTGACGCCCGTGACGGGATGGTCGGCGAATTCAGGATCAACCGAGAAACGGCCGTCTTCCCCACGAATAAACCGGCTGTCTTCAAGGGTTAAACACAATTCGGCGTCACAATCTGTTGTGGGGTTTTCCAAGGTGTTCAGAAAAGCAAGATAGGCTGCGTTGCTCACTTCAACGATATCCATGTAGAAAGGGGCCAGCGTTACGGTGTGGGGCGGCGCCGAAGCGGCGAACCAGGCGTCGTCGCAGCTTGGCCGAAAAAGTTCGCACTCCGCCAGTAATTGTTCCTGGACCGCGCCCATTAAAAAGGCGCCCCCAGGAACTAATGTGAGCGTCGCTGTGTCGGTTTCAAGGCGCACCGGCAGTGGAGTTGGTTCCGGCGGTTGGGTTGCCGTTGGCGGCGTAGTTGCGGTTGAAGTGGGTTCTGGCGATTGGGTTGCAGTGGGCGGCAATGTTGCTGAGGCTTCGAGCGCTGCAGAAGCGGCCGGCTCAGCTTGTTGTACAGACTCGCCGGTCACATTATTTGGCACAAGCGTGGGTGTAGGCGGCCCGGTTTCCTGGTCCACGTCTGTAACGGATGCGGCAACGGCCGTGCCGGTACCCCCCTCTAAAAGAGAGGTTAATTGTCCTCCATCCAGCTGATCGCAAGCGACCAAAGAAAACACAAACAAAAGCGCAAAAGTCCTGAGAAAAAGTTTTTGTACTACCATGAGATTATTTCAAGGAGAGCGGTCGCAGGTTGGCATCTGGTCGCCAACCTGCGCGCCACAGGTGGTCGAAGAAAGTTTAACGAGGGGCTCTCGGATTCCAGCGGATATCACCATCGTCGGTAAAGTCAGGTACATCTACTTCAATACCGTCGCTGAAGTCACTAATCGAGATATCATCCAATCCAAAAACGGTCCAGGATTGGTGGTCTGGGAATTTCATACCCATCCAAATGTGCATATAGCTGCCGGCTTCAATAAAGACACTTTCCTTACGTCCCAGGTGATTGCAGATGCCATCCCCATTTGCGCAGACATAGGTATCGCCAAAAAGCTCACGCCATTCTGTGACGCTGGCAGGATCGTCCGTTGGTCCGAAACCATACCAGGCGACGCTGTTGTAGGGGCTTTCGACTTTGTATTCCCAGGCAGTTAGATGAACCTGTACCCAGTATGTCCCACTTGTCAAGGCAGGACTGACTTTTTGTGAAAGACCTGCAAATTGGGAGCCTGAACTGCCCGCGCGGAAGAAATAACCTACGGCATTGTTGATGCCTTCACCACCAAGGGAATAATCCATGTTGGCAAAATGCACTTCCCAATTGGGACTCAATACAGGAGTGGGTACATTCCAAAAATCAGGATACCCATTGGTCCAACTGGTGAAGTCACCATTTTGAATAAATTGGGGTGTTGTAATTTCAGTGCCCGGCTCGAATCCGGTGGCTGATGTATCATCGTAGGTTACAACAGCGAAGCCGCCCGCAAAGGCAACGATGGAAATGAACAATCCCATAATAAAGGCCAGCAAAACGGCAAATTTCCATTTACTCATTGATGCTTATTCTCCTTATTTGCGTAAAAGTGAAAATCTATTTGAAAAATAATCAGGTCAATTTTCCGCTTTCACTGATGCAATTCACAAAAATTTCCACTACATTTGTTCAAAAAATTTGCGAATTACACAATATCCAATACTGTGTTAGGAAACCGCAGATTTGGAACGCATATGAAATTCTTTTTTTGTCTGCGATTTACTGATATGTGCAATAAAAATGTTCGGTTTTAAATTGGAATTACCATTGGGAATTAATGGTTGTTGAAGGTTATGGATTGGTTGCCAATGGATTATCCAACTATGTCCCATATCTTCCCGTTTGAAATCATATGCACTCCTTTTGTAGCTAGTAGACCACCATAATTTGAAAAGTCTCGACCATCGAAAACAGCCTGAACCGACACGTATGAATCGTGCCACAGGTCTGTCTTTGGTAACATGAATGCAACGTGAAATGTTTACAGTCATTTCATGAATTCTACGTGAATTCCTTGGAAGGAGTGGCTGTGGGGCTTTTTGTAAACTTTTCCAGCTGTCAACAAAAAAGCTGAACACACCTGTTTATGGGTCTGACTAGTACAGCATGCCAGAAGTCCGTATCAAGTTTGTCGTAACCACTTTAGTGATAGGCGCGAATTTATTCGCCGGACTCACTGATCGGAAGGCGGGTTTAAATTGAAAGGGGAAAACAGGAGCGTGCGATTGCGCTGTAAAGGCGTATCCAGGCCGTCAGGATAATCAAATTCTTGGGGTGTACTGACATCTTGATGCAGCACGGCCAGGAGGGTTTCGGTGGTCGTTGCGGGATCAATCGTGACGGTTATATCCTGGTTGACCCCGGCTGGAAGCCAGGTTTGGCCGATGATCGTATCTGGCCGGTTACTTTCACTGGTATAGATGACGAGCCAGGTATCCAAATCGGTGACTACCAGGGGAACAGTGACTGTATTTTCGATACCCAGCGTTTGATCTTGGGTTAAAAGATAGTTGCCGGGAGTTGTTTTGATCGACAGCGGTTCAATAAAGTCGCCATTGTACATAAGAAGCGGATCGCCGGCAGGGAAGTCGAATTCACCAAGCGGCTCTCCGTCTTCATGTAATTGCAAGAGTAGTTGGGGGGTAACGGCCGTTTCCACAACTTCCACCACCACATTTTCATTGACGCCGGCTTCAAGAAGTTCAAAGCCAATAATCGGGCCGGGTAGTTCATCAAAGATTGTGTAGACAACCAGCCAGGAGGGCGTTTGGGTAGAAACCCGTTGGACGATCAAAGCGCCATTGATAACCGGCTGGTCATAGACATGGATGTCAGGCGGCAGCTTCACCTCGAAAACGGCCGTAACCGGCTGTCCTTTATATATGAGTGGGCGGTCATTTGCCGGATCAAAGCCGCCAGTTTGTTCTGAATCGGTGTATAAAACCGCCAGCAATTCAGAAGAAGCCTGCCGCCATTGAATTGGAAAGGAAAATGTTTCCAGTTCATCAGCCGGTATAGGGTATTGACCAAGAATAGGCCCGGGTCCATTTGGTTCTTGAGCGTGGATTACCAGCCAGCCGGGCGCTTCCGAAAATACGCGCGCCACTGTTATCATGCCGGAGGCGTCAATTTCCTGGTCTTCAATTGTGATTATTGGGAAAGGTAGTTGAATATCGACCTCAAAGGGAACGGGATTTATGGTTGTTATAGGCGAGTCTGGACCTGGGTACTCAAAGGTTCCATCCTGGCCAACGTCCTGGTGGAGCTGCGCAAACAGGTTGGCGGTTGCGGCTTTCGGATCGATCGTGATTTCCAGATTGGCGTGATTGCCGGCGGAAACGGCCGTATATCCCAATACATCGCCCGGTTCACCCGCCTCATCCGCAAAAACCACCGCCCAGCCGGCTTCCGGCAAAGCAACGTTGGCAAGAGTTAAACGGCCGTCTTCAACCAATTCTTGCGAATCAACCGTCAGCGCCGGGCTGATGGGTGTGGGGGAAGGCGTCGACGTGGGCTGCGATGTAGCAGTGGGTTTTTGACGGGGCGTTGAAGTAGGAGTAAGCGCCGCTGAACTATTTGTGGCAGGAGTGGTTGAATTACCTGCAAGATCACAAGCCGCCAATAATAAAACCAACAAAAACAAAGCCATTACGGCCTGTTTCAACGCCATATAACTCCTTAGTCAGGCTCAAAGGGACATGTCGAGGCCCAAGAACCTATGCCTTTATCCAGTTTCAGAATATTGTGATTGTATGCCGTCGTGAAAAAAAGCTCAACTCATGGATGGGTTTGCCACCACATTTCTTTGCCGTCGCTAATAACCTCAAGCGTGCCCATTTCGTCGGTGCGCAGCACAATTGCGCCAATATCGCGGGCGCGCTGCAGTAAATCAGGGTGGGGATGGCCGAACTTATTGTCTTTGCCGGCCGACACGATAATGATTTGGGGCTGGACGACGGCGAGAAAAGGGGCTGTGCTGGATGTATTGGAACCATGATGGCCGGCTTTGAAAATAAGGGACTGCAACGGCCGTTTTTCCGCCAACATCTCCTTTTCCCCTTCCGTTTCCACGTCGCCCGTCAACAGCAGCGAAAAATCAGCATAAACCAGCCGCAGCGAAACTGAATTTTCATTTCGATTCTCAAGATCCCGCTCTGCACCCGGATGTACAACTTCCAACCGCACGCCATCACCAAAATCAACCACTTCGCCCGCTTGAGCAATATGAACAGGCACATTTTGCGCTTCGGCTGCAAACAGAACGGCGTCAAATATGTCGGATTCGCCTGCGTCTGTGCCCTCGGTAAATAATTGACCAACTCGATACCGGTCAAAAACACCTGCCAGCCCGGCTGTGTGATCTGCATCGGGATGCGTCGCCACAACCAGGTCCAGTTCCCGATCCCAAAAGGGCATCACATCCCCCATATGCGCGTTGAGAATGGAGGGGTAATAGCCGCCGTCTACTAAAATCTGGCGACCGCTGGGCGTTTGGATAAAAATCGCGTCCCCCTGGCCTACATCGAAAAATGTCACGTGCAAACTGCCATCCGGCTGTGAAAAGCTCCAACCGCCGACCAACAGCAGGGCAATGAGACTGCCGCTAAAGGCGATGCGCTGCGAAAAATGCTGGCGCCCACTTTCTATGATGGCCTGACGTTGTTGTGTTGATTGGAACATCCACCACGTAGCCGCGCCGATAAGGAGGTAGGTTAGAATGAGAACGGCCGTTGACATTTCAACCTCAACCACTGCCCCAGGCACGCGCGCAAAAAATTCCACTAACGCAATCGTATAGGTCAAAAACAGCCACGCCACCCACGCTAAAATCTGGCCCAACGGTTCAAAAACCATGCCGGTTAAAGTAGCCAGACCGCCCCAGGTCATGACTCCCGGCTGCGCCGGCAAGATCAGCGCATTAGCCGGCAAGCTGATTAGCGAAAGCTGGCCAAAGGTAGACACCATCAGCGGCAGCGTCAGGATTTGAGCCGCAATCGTGAGCAGCACGGCTTCGGACAACACGCCCATGACCTGCCGCATCCGCTCTTTGTCTAGGTGGTTTTGCAGCCGGGCTTGCGTCCAATCGGTGATGGGAGTTGCATACAGCATCAAGCCCAGCGTGGCCGTAAAACTAAGCAGAAAACCGACATCCCACAAAGTATATGGGTTGACCAGCGTCATAATAAAAGCTGCCAAAAAAAGGGAGGCGAAGGCGAAATTCGGCCGGCCCAGCAGGCGGCTGGCGATTAGAAAAATACCGCCCATAATGGCAGCGCGTACCACGGAAGCATCCGCGCCGACTAAAATTGTGTACAAAATGATGCCTGTCATTGCGAAAAGCACCGCACCGCGCCGCGAGAAAAACGGCTCTCCCAACGCAACCAGAATTGCAATCAAGATGGCAATGTTGAAGCCTGAAATAGCAATGATGTGGGTCATGCCGGTGGCGCGAAAATCCTCAGCCAGATCGACTGGCATTCCGTTGTCGTTGCCCAGCAAAATACCGCTCAACAAGGCGGACTGCGGATTGGGCAGCAGGCTGTTGATGGTTGCCTGAGCGCGCGCTTTGATCGCATAAATCGCATGGTAAATTGGATTGCCATGCCCTGTTGACAGGACCTGGATTTGAGGTCGCGACATCAGGCTGTGGACGCCCTGCCGGGCGAGGTAATCTTTATAGTTAAAGTCGCCATCTGTGGGCGGCGTTTCCAATTTGCCTTGCAACTGCACCCGCGCGCCATACGGGATAACGGGAAAACGTGGAACGCGGACAAGCAGTGTGCCTTCTACCGGTTGGCTCGCGCCGTCCGGAAAAGCAATGGCGTCAGCGTCAACGCGTAGATTTATGCGCTGGTCACGAATATCTGGCTCATCTGTGACGATTCCGGTGAGGATAATATTGACACTTCTGTTATAATAGGCAATGTGGTTTGAATCGATGGTGGGAACGGCCGTATTATATCGTGCGGCTCCCAATCCACACAAAGCAGCAGCAAATAAGAACAATCTAAAGCGCGGCTGTCCACGCAGAAACAACCCACTTATAAGACCAAACCCCGTAAGAATTAACCAACTGTTTGTATGCCAGTTGAGAATGGATGCAAGCCATATACCAGCCAGCCACGCAATGCCCAAAATAACGATGCTCATATGGAACTCCTACCAACTGGATTATACAGTTTATAGAATTAAAAAAACAAGATCGATTTTTGGCAGAGTTTGAGTTGGTTTAGCAAATTGTCAAATTAATAAAAAAATGCGCCCAAATTTCAACACAGAAAACACAAGGTTCTTTTTTCGTTTTCCCTGTGATCTCTGAGTACTCTTTGGTTCAAAAATTAACGCCTATAACGCACAGTTCGCGCACAAAACGAGTAGATGGCAATTGTGTGAGCGGTGTGAAGTATTGTTGGGTATGGTATTGGTAGTACTTTTGTAACGACGTAATTTTTTTCGTAAGAATCAAAAGCATACAATACTTTCAATATTAATGCATGGATTGGGTGTTTTACGCACCTCCACGCGCTTAGAAATTCTTTGGAAGTACGTAAAAGATAGCAAGGGTGTGTAATCATTTAAGCCCATCATTGTGTTGGTATATCAAGAGGCGGATGAGAAGATGTTAGAATTTGACGAACAAACGTATCATATATTGGTGGTAGACGACGAGCCATTAATATTGGCCATGGTAGATGACGCGCTTACAAATGCAGGATTTCAGGTTTCAACGGTTTTGTCTGCTGAAGAAGGGCTGCGGCGCGTAAAGCGTAATGGTTTGCCCCATTTGGCTGTGGTTGATATTAACATGCCTTATGGGATGGACGGATTTGAGTTTTGCGAACAGCTTCAGCGATTTAGTGACATTCCAATTATCATGTTAACGGCCGTTGACGAAGACAAAATGATTATTCAAGCGCTTGATAATTACGTGGAAGATTACGTCACGAAACCATTTAATCCCGCAGAACTGGTTTCGCGTGTGCGTCGGGTTTTAAGACGCATTGGAGATTTTACCTATGCAATGGACCCGGTTACCAAAGTAGATGATCATTTATATGTCGATTTTGCGGGACAACAAATCTCCGTAAACGGGAAATCAATTTCTCTTACGCCCACTGAGACGAAATTACTGTATATTCTCATGCGTAACGGTGGTCGCACGGTAACTGCTGATTTTATATTACGCCGTCTTTGGCCACTTGAGGCTGTGCCTGATGAACGCCTGCGAGTTTACATTCATCGCTTGCGTCGCAAAATCGAGGCCCCCGGAACGCCTAACTATATCATCTCACAGCGTGGCATTGGTTATTCATTCGGTCAGGTTGCCATTTTGCAAACGTAACCATCCAACATAAATTGCCTGGGAGAAATCGTCTCGTGAAAAAAGTTATGGGTGATTCCTCAGACTTCAGCAGATAGTTGACGGGTGGAATATTTACTCATCTTGTGTGCGCTGAGTTGGTATTTCCGGTTATAATTGGCGCGAATCAGGTAATCGGCAACAATAGGTCAAAATCAGAATTGCTCCAGACGTTGCCGATTCCTCAAGGAAACCGCAGTTCAAGTCCTTTGGGATTTTCGAATAGTTTCTGCGGTTTACCTAGGTAATCGGCAACAATAGGTCAAAATCAGAATTGCTCCAGACGTTGCCGATTCCTCAAGGAAACCGCAGTTCAAGTCCTTTGGGATTTTCGAATAGTTTCTGCGGTTTACCTAAAACTCAGCGAGATAAGAGAGAGGAATTATGAGCGATCCCGACTCCCTGCAGCATACCATCCTGGCTGTAGATGATAATGCCTATACGTTACGTATTGTGCAGCACACGTTAGTTCAAGCAGGATTTAAGATTATTACGGCATCTTCGGGGGAGGAAGCCGTCGAATTTATTAAAACTAAAGGCATGCCGAATCTGGCGATTGTGGATTTGCATATGCCGGGTGGGATGAGTGGTTTTGAATTTTGCCGCACCATTCACCAATATAGCGACATTCCCGTTGTCATGTTAACGGCCGTTAACGAAGAAAACACCGTCCTGGAAGGTTTGGAAAAACACGCCGAAGATTATATCGTTAAGCCATTTAGCCCAGGTGAATTGGTTGCACGCGTGCGCCGGATATTACAGCGTGTGGGTGTTTTTTCCTATGCGATGACTCCGCTTACCATTGTGGATGAGCGTCTTGAAATAGATTTCCCGGGCCGTCGCGCGCTTGTCGCCGGCGATCCTGTATCTTTGACCCCCACAGAAACAAAATTGCTTTATATCCTGATGCGCAATGCAGGCAACACGGTCTCAACCGAATATATTCTGCGTCGCCTCTGGCCAACCGAACCTGCCTATGAGGATCGGCTACACGTACATTTGCACCGTTTGCGCCGCAAAATCGAAGATCATCAAGATAAATCTCGTCCCCGCTACATCGTATCTGAACGCGGCGCCGGTTATATTTTTCACCAACCACAGCAGACGGCCGTTTCATAGAACGGAGCCAATCAGAAACGCCCCTAAGTTACTGTGCAGATTCGACTCCGACTAAGATCATTTAGCACTTTCCATGTCGTATACCATACATGATGTCAAACAGGCGCTGAGCTTGCCGGATTTTGACGCCGTAATGGCGCAGGCCAAAATGATGCCTGAAGCCCGTCCGCGTCAGAGACCCTCTAAACTCAAGGGGAAGCCACGTTTAGGCGGTGTGCTTGCCTTGTTCTATTGTCAAAACGATGAACTCCATTTGGTTTTAACACGGCGCAGAGATGATTTGAATTCCCATGCCGGACAGATTTCTTTCCCCGGTGGTCGTAAAGAAGAGACTGAAACTTTGTTGATGACCGCATTGCGGGAAACCGAAGAAGAAATTGGTGTGGCGCCATCCCAGGTGGAAGTTGTTGGACTATTACATTCCCTTTATATTCCACCTTCTGATTTTAAGGTTCATCCCTTTGTGGCCTGGGCAATTGACGGGAAACGGCCGTCTTTTACACCCAATGAAGATGAAGTCGATGAGATCATAGAGGTTCCACTGCGCGTTCTCATGAACCCCGCTACACGGCAGGCCGAGCCATGGGATTTTCAGGGCCACAAAATTACCGTGCCTTACTATGCAGTGGCAGGGTATAAGGTTTGGGGCGCCACAGCAATGATGCTCAGCGAACTGTTCGAACGGCTGCGTGCCTTTTCTGCCATTTCTTGACCATTTGCCCTCATTTTTGACATGCTGCGTCACAAATGCTTTGCACCCTCTTCAACTCGTAATATAATGTTGAGAACAAAGATTTTCTGGGCAGTTTGTCCAGAAATAATTGAATTCAATTGGCTTTTTTGAATGAATCAAATAAGAGGGAAAAGCATGCGTTTAAGTAGAGAGCTTGACGGGAAACCAATCATCAGTATTGCAGACGGCCGTATTCTAGGCAAAACAAAAGATGTCTACCTTGATCCGGAGTTAAATTTCGTGGCGGGATTTTATGTGGGTACCGAAGGGCTGATCAAGCGAAAAAATCTGGTCATCAAGCGTGAAGATGTTGTGTTATTAGGCATTGACGCCATTTTAGTCAAGAATGCGGACGTCGTGACAGACGATCGTGAACTGCCGGAAGCAAAATTATGGGTGCGGCAGGACACTTTGGATGGTCGTCAGGTTGACACGGCCGGCGGCACAAAACTCGGTATTGCCGGGGATGTTGTGGTAGATCAAACTGGAAATATCATAGAAATCGCCTTGTCGCGCGTCATGGTCGAAGGGCCGCTGGCGGAAAAACGTAATATTCCCCGCGCGGCAGTAGTGGATGTGGGCAAAGAAGATGGTCACATGCTTGTGGACATGGGTAAATTAGAAAGCATCATGTCTGGCGCTGAGCAGGAGCCTGTTGATTTCGTTGAACCAGGTGAAGATGTGGCGGAAACGGCCGTTTCTGAAGATGAACCTGAATCTGATGAAACCTTACCTGAGGAAGACATCGTCATTATTGACGCCGCCGATGAAATTGGCGATCAAGATGCAGATGCGGCCGACGACGAATCAGAATCAGCCTGATCATACACTCTCTGGCCGTTTACCAGGTCATACGGGTTGAATATTGTTAATATTTCCGATGGTAGTTGTTGATCTCCCGTCGGGTAAAAAGGAGCCTTTAAGAAATGAGTGCAACTATGGTAAAAGAGCAAGCACAGGTTGGGTTTACGCTGAGCGAAGAGCAGAAAATGATCCAGCAGTTAGCGCGTGATTTTTCACGCAAAGAAATTGCGCCTGTTGCTGAACATTATGATAAAACGCATGAATACCCCTGGCCGGTCGTCAGAAAAGCACAGGAACTGGGCCTGACTACCATGAATATCCCCGAAGAATATGATGGTTTAGGCTTGAGCATGTTCGATGAATGTCTGGTCAATGAAGAATTGGCCTGGGGTTGTTCCGGCATCAGCACTGCGATCAGCGTGAACAGCTTGGGCATGCTGCCGATTCTCCTGTCCGGGAGTGAAGCCCAAAAGCGTGAATACGGCGGTCGAATGGCTGCCGGCGAGCTGTGCGCTTACTGCGTTACGGAACCCGAAGCGGGATCAGATGTCTCGGGTATTCAGACAACGGCCATTAAAAATGGCGATCATTACATTCTCAACGGCGGCAAAACGTTCATTACAGGCGCAACCAATGCCAATTTCTACACGGTTTTGGCCTATACCGATCCGGAACTGCGCGGAACCCGGGCGCGCCACAAGGGCATGAGCTTCTTTGTTGTCGAGCGTGATTGGGAAGGCGTAAGCGTCGGTAAACCGTTCGACAAAATGGGACAGCACGCCTCTGATACCGCTGAAGTTATTTTTGAAAATGTCAAAGTGCCTGTGGATTACGTGCTTGGCGCAGAAGGCCGCGGCTTTTATACAGCGATGGGCGTCTTTGACCACAGCCGGCCTTCAGTGGCTGCAGGCGCGGTGGGCGTCGCTCAACGCGCCCTGGACGAAGCGATCAAATACGCCAAAGAGCGTTCTTCCATGGGCAAACCTATCTGGCAGCATCAAGCTGTTGGGCATATGATTGCCGATATGGCAATGAATGTTGAAGCCGCGCGCTTGCTTGTCTGGAAATCGGCCTGGATGCAAGATAACGGCATCGAAGATAAACGCGCTGCCGCCTACGCCAAAGGGTTTGCGGCTGATATGGCCATGAAAGTTTGTACTGACGCGGTGCAGGTTTTTGGCGGTTATGGTTATATGTCGGAATATCCGGTCGAAAAATTAATGCGTGATATCAAGATTTACCAGATTTATGAAGGCACCAGCCAGATTCAGCGCATCATCATCACGCGGGAGTTATTCCGCTAAACTGTAAAATCCACGTCAATAGATTAAAAAGAGGTGCATTCCACACCTCTTTTTTTAATACCATCAGAATTTAACCACACTTAATTTTGGATTGTGCGCAGAAGTAAACCAGACTTAACTCATGGTGATTTATTGCCACAGCCTGCGTTAAGAATCAAGTTAACGGCAAGCCTTGTTTTTACGCCTCAGGGTCTTCATAATTCGGGCCGTATTTGTGAATTCTGGAGGAATGTTATGCCTCGTATACCTAGTTTTGCGGTCTTGATTTTAATTTTTATGGGCGCACTTATGGCCGCCTGCCGGCCGGCTGAAACGCAGGTGCAGGGCGCAGTTGAAAATGAAACGGCCGTTTCCAAAACAACCAGCAGCGATCAACTCATTATCTATTCCGGGCGCAGCGAAAGCCTTGTGCAGCCCATTGTGGATCAGTTTGCCGCCGCAACCGGCATTGACGTTCAGGTCCGCTATGGCGACACATCTGAAATCGCGGGCGTGCTGCTGGAGGAAGGGGAAAATAGTCCCGCCGACCTGTTTTACGCCCAGGACCCGGGCGGTTTAGGCGCCGTGCAGGCAGCCGGACTGCTGGCTCCGCTGCCGGATAAGATTCTAAATCAAGTCCCTGAGCGTTTTGCCGCTGCAACCCATGATTGGGTGGGCATTTCCGGGCGCGCGCGCACAGTTGTTTACAACACAGATGTTTTCAACGATCCTGCCAGCCAACTGCCCGATGATTTGTGGGGATTTACGGCGCCGGAGTGGAACGGCCGTATCGGATGGGCGCCAACCAACGGCTCTTTCCAGGCGATGGTGACCGCCATGCGCGCTGCCTGGGGCGAAGAAAAAACCCGCAAATGGCTGCAAGGGATTCAAGCTAACAACCCGGTTGTATACGCCAAAAACACGCCCATCGTGGCCGGCGTTGCTGCGGGTGAGGTGGATGTTGGGTTTGTCAACCATTATTATCTCTATCGTTTTCTGGCTGAAGAAGGCGACGCTTTTCCGGCGCGCAATTATTTCCTGCCCGGCGGCGGACCCGGCTCGTTGATCATGGTATCTGGCGCCGGCATTTTAAATACAGCCGCCAACGCACAAAACGCACAAAAATTGATCAACTTCCTGCTTTCGACCCCCGGCCAACAATATTTTGCCGCCCAAACCTACGAATACCCGCTGATTGAAGGCGTGCAAATTGAAAGCGGTTTGCCCACGTTGGAATCGTTGGATGCAGTCGCTCTGAATATTTCTCTTTCTGACCTGGCTGATTTAGAAGGCACACAGGATATGCTGCTTGATTTAGGGATTATTGAGTAGCTGTGATTTTTCAGGCGGCAAAAGTATCATGGAGATGTTAACCTTTGTTAACTTTTATCTTGACGATGGGTTGGTTTGAAGTTTAACGCCTGCCCTTGATTCAATCGTAAGATTCCCCATAATACCTCCTGGTATGAGTGTGATTCAGGATGTTTACGGCAGGACAAAACCAGCCCTGCATCGTTGGCCACAGATTAGCAGGGCGCTGCCGCGCTGGTCGTGGACACGGCTGGGCGTGACGCTGGCGGCTGCGCTGGCGGCCGGTTTGGTGCTGCTCGTTCCGCTTTATCTTGTGGTGCGCACCCTCGGCGCCGGTCAGGAAGCAGTCGATATCCTCTCAAAAGCGCGCACTCTGGAAATTCTGGGCAACACGCTGCTGCTGGCAGGCGCGGTGACGCTGGCGGCGACGGCCGTTGCTGTGCCGCTCGCCTGGTTGACGACCTGTACAAACCTTCCCGGCAAACGCTTATGGGCCATTTTGGCCGCACTCCCGCTTGTCCTGCCCAGTTACGTCGCCGCTTTCGTTTACGTCTCCATCCTGACTCCCAAAGGCTTGTTACAGCAGTTGCTTTACCCGTTCACCGGCATTGAACGCCTGCCCAGCCTGTTTGGTTTCCCCGGAGCATTTTTTACGCTGACGTTGATCAGCTATCCCTACATATTTCTGACCGTGCGCGCGGCCTTCAAACGTTTGGATCCAGCTTTGATTGAGGCGGCGCGCAGTTTGGGACTGTCGCCCTGGCAAGCATTTTGGCGCGTCACCCTGCCATATTTACGCCCCGCGATTGTAGCGGGCGCGCTGTTGGCGGCGCTGTATGTGCTGCGTGATTTTGGCGCGGTGACGATGTGGCAGTACAGTACTTTCACCCGCGTAATTTACAATCGGTATTTAGGCTTCAAGCTGGACACGGCCGCTGCCCTGGCGCTGGTTTTGGTGCTGGTAACGGCCGTGATTCTTTTTGCCGAACAGCGTACCCGCGGCCGCGCGCGTTACGACCGCCGCTCAATCGGCGCCGGCCGGCAGCGCCAAACAATACAACTTGGTTTCTGGCGCTGGCCAGCCTTGACCTTTGCCGGCGGCGTCGTTTTTGTCAGTCTGGTTGTGCCCACAGCCGGCTTGCTGTACTGGTTCTGGCGCGGCTGGCGGCAAGATTGGGCCGTGCGGGACCTGGCCGCGCCGCAAAGCAACGTGCAATCCCTGCTGGAGCTGGTCGAACCCGCCTGGAATTCGCTCAGCGTTTCATTTCTCGCGGCGCTGCTGGCGATGATGCTGGCGCTGCCTATCGCTGTACTGGTCGTGCGCCGTCCCGGCAAATTAAGCAGCTTGTTTGAGCGTGTCACCTATCTCAGCTATGCGCTGCCCGGCATCGTCGTTGCGTTAGCGCTGGTATTCTTTGGCGCCCAATATGCAACTGCCATGTATCAAACGCTGCCGCTTTTGCTGGCCGCCTACGTGATTCTTTTCCTACCGCAGGCGCTGGGTTCGCAGCGCGTATCGCTGCTGCAAATGTCTGTCAGTTTGGAAGAAGCGGGCCGCAGTTTAGGGAAACGGCCGTTAGATGTTTTCCGGCGCGTGACGCTGCCGCTGGTCTGGCCGGGTATTTTGGCAGGCGGCGCGCTCGTTTTTTTGACCTGCATGAAAGAACTGCCGGCGACGCTCATTCTCAGCCCGCTCGGATTTGGCACGCTGGCGACGCAGGTCTGGACCCATATTAATGAAGCCTTTTTTGCGCGCGCAGCCGCGCCGACCCTGCTTTTGCTGCTGCTTTCCTCGCTGCCGCTGGCGCTGCTGATGATGCGCGATGACCGCAAACTATGAGCCAGTCCACCGTCTTGTGTGAAAATTTAATCAAGTCGTTTACTGAGCAGCATCCTGTTGTAGCAGATGTGAGTTTTCACGTGCCGCCTGGTCAGATTTTGGCTCTGCTCGGACCGAGCGGCTGCGGCAAAACAACGACCCTGCGCCTGATTGCCGGGTTTGAGCGCCTGGATCACGGCCGTATCACCATTGACGGGCGGGTGGTGGCGGAGGGGCGCAATTTTACGCCGCCGGAAAAACGGCGCGCCGGCATGGTTTTTCAGGATTACGCCATCTTCCCCCATCTCAGCGTGGCTGAAAATGTCGGTTTTGGTCTGCCGAAACGCGACCGCAAGACGCGCGCGGCGCAAATGCTGGCTTTTGTTGGGCTGGCAGACAGCGGCGACAAAATGCCGCATGAGCTGTCCGGCGGCCAACAGCAGCGTGTGGCGCTGGCGCGGGCGCTGGCGCCCCAGCCGGCTGTTTTGCTGCTCGATGAACCCTTTTCAAATCTGGATGCGGCTTTGCGCGTCGGGGTACGGCAGGAAGTGAAGGCGTTGTTAAAACGCAGCGGCACAACGGCCGTTTTTGTGACCCACGATCAGGAAGAAGCGCTTTTTTTGGGGGATGCCGTGGCGGTGATGCAGGCCGGCCGTGTGGAGCAGATTGGGACGCCTGAGGAGATTTTTCACCGGCCCCGCACCCGTTTTGTGGCCGAATTTATGGGCCACACCGATTTTATTGCCGGCATTGTGGAAGCGCAGGGTCTCAACACCCCCCTGGGATTGCTGCCGTTAGCTGGAAGTTTGTCGCCGGGAACGGCCGTTGACGTGGCCATACGTCCCGATGATGTCAGGCTGGAAGCGGATGAGAATGGAAACGGCCGTATTCTTTCGCGCCAGTTTCTAGGCATTGCCTATATTTACCGCGTGGCTTTGCCGGGCAGCGTGGCCGTCCACAGTTGGCAGTCCCACCAGGTGAATTTTCCTGAAGGAACGGCCGTTAAGGCAACGCTGCGTCCGGGCCATTCTCCGACTGTGTTTTATCAAGGAACGGCCGTTAGTTAGGGCATGTTGCCATTCCGTGATTTAAGCTAATTTTTTACCACAGAGGTCATAGAGAACATTATGTTTTTTCTTCTTATACTTTTGGGGAGAGACAAAAATAGTCAGTAATCAAAAAAGCCGGCGGCATCCTGTGATGCCGCCGGCCATTTCCCCGTAAACCAGAGTTAATCAATGCGCCGGGGCTAAATCTTCCGGCGTTACCTGTACCGCTTTTTCCTGCCGCCTGCGCACAATCGCGGCAATCGTCAATACCACAAATCCAATAATCGATAACCAGGCCACTAAATCGCCGATAAGCGGGTAGATTGTGGTTGTACCTTGGGTGGGAACTTGGGCAACCAGCACCTGTTCACCATTGGGTGTAAAGTGATCCATTACTGCCAGCGTGCGTCCGTAGGGATCAACAGCGATTGATAAACCATTATCGGCAATTCTGAAGACGGAAACCCCGTTTTCGACCGCCCGGAATGTGGCCATGTGGGCATGCATCGGATTAATACCGGCAAACTCCAGGCTGGGTGAAAGCAAAATGTCGGCCCCTTTTTGTCCCGTTTGGATCACCTTATTGGGCACATTGGTGTCAAAACAAATCACGGAGGCCAGCGTTCCGAAAGGCGTAACGGCCGTTTCCAGGATGCCATCCCCGCTCAAACGATTGCCGCCGTCCAGCGCAGCGCCGCCGAACTTGATATGTTCGAGAACCTGCTCGCCGTTGGGATCAAGTACCCGCATTTTGATTTCATAGGGCGTGACTTCGTCCTGCGGCAGAACCATCATCGATACGCCTAGATAGATGCCTTCCTGCCGGGCAACTTCGCCGGCGCGCGCCATGAGGGCCGGCACATCTTCGGGCGGCAGCGGGATCGCGTTTTCAGGCCACAGGATTAATTCTGCGCCGCCCTGCGCTTCCTCGATGGTTTTCTCGAAGTACAAATCCTGCCGCTCTTGCGACATCCGGCGGAAAGCTTGCGGGTCGTTATTCACGGCCTGCATCAATTCTGACTGGTTTGCGCGAAAGTCAACGGCCGTAATGCCTACCATGCGCACCGTATCTTCTGGCGTGGGCGCCAGCCACAAGCGGGTCTGACCAAACAAAAGCACGGCCAGCATAATGCCCAGATAGGCCAGCACGCCGCGCCGAATGACGCGCCACTCGAATTCGCGATCCCAGGCATAGTTGACGACGGATGCAAACCAGCTCATTAAGAAGCTCAAGCCCCACAGACCGGTGATCGAAACCAACTGCATCAACGGCAAATTGTCGAACTGGGTGTAGGCCTGCACGCCAAAGCTGCTTGTAGGACTTGTCATGGTGTTGATATATTCGAGCGCCGTGTAGGCGCAGGGGAAGACCAGCGTCGACACAAATCCCGGCAGGCGCGGCCCCAGCAGCCGGTCGGCCAGCGGCGGCAGATTGGCGAAGATGGCGGCCCCGATGACAATGGCAATGCGAATAGATGCCAGTTCTGGCGGTAATGCGATTGCGGCCGAAACGGCCGTTGCCAGAGCCAGCAGCAGATAGGCCAGCCAGACGCGTTTTTGGGTGTGCATAAAGCGCAAAGCAAAAACAGCGCTCAGCCATGCCGCAACCGGCAGCACCCAGTTACCGATTGAAACGGAAATTGTGCCCAGCGCCATGGACAGCAGCAGCCACACGTATGACCAACGATCGACAATTGGATAGATAATAGTCTTCTTTCCCATTTTATACCTCTTGCAGAGGGGTGGTCAGGCAGGATTGAGTTTTATTTTCCCCCTTGCAACTAACGGAAATCAAAGCCAGACCCAGATCGCGCAGTTTGCTCAGCAAGCCATACAGCGCGGCCTGGTCAGTGACAAAGCCGGCCAAAAGCGTCTCATGCGGTTTGGGATGGGTGATCGTGAGTCCATTCAACCACTCTGACCACTCGGGGTCTAAATGACCTTTCACGCGGATTGCCACTTTTTGCATGCAGACAGCTCCTGAAAACAGCTTGTGTATTTGATTATATTGTAATGGGCCTGGCTTCAGACGGGATCACCCCTGAGGGGTGATTGACGGGTGATAGTTTATGCTTTTCATCCTAATGATGGTCAAAGACCATTTAGACCAGTCGTATTTTGCTCGTGATTAGCTCCTTGGCATCGCCCCGCGTCCAAGAGCCAAACAAAATTATTTTGTCAGGCTGGTATTCACGAACAATACATTCTGTAACTTACTTGATCTCTGGATTATCTTTCATGATGTAATCGCCGGTCTAACGTTCTTCAATTTCACCGTTGACAATGCCATGAGTATCTTTGCTAACTTTAAGGCCGGGTTTCCTTTAAGGTTTAATGCATTTACAAAATTATCTTCACTTCAAAACACGACCCAATTTCAGGTGCAGTATAGTCGGAAGTCCAAAAGAAAGTCAATGGAATTTTCTTGCTATGGCAATGGAAGTGAAAACTGGAAGATTGTGCCTGTATCTCGCTGGCTGTTGACGCTTATGAAGCCCCCATGCGCTTCGACGATGCCTTTCGCAATGGCCAGACCCAGTCCGGAGCCGCCTTGATCCCTGCCACGAGCCATGTCAGCGCGCCAGAAACGGTCAAAAACCTGCGCCTGCTGCCCGGCAGTCATTCCCGGCCCGTTGTCTTGAATGCTTACTTTGGCGTTATGATTGCCGGTTGTCAATTTTATGTGGACGGCAGGCGGCTGTTGGCTTCCCTGGGGGGCATAGCGCAACGCATTGGCAATGAGATTGGCCAAAACTTGATGGAGCCGCGCGGGGTCGGCCGTTAGCGGGACCGTTTCCGCTAAATCAGTTGTGAAGCGGATGCCGTCAGCCTCAGCCAGCGGGGCAAAGGCGGCGGCGGCTTGCTGCACAATGCCGCTGAGATCGACTGCTTGTAGATCCAGCGGCAGCCGCCCGGCTTCGACCAGCGAGAGAGTGCGTACATCATTCACCAGGCGACTGAGGTGCAGCGTTTCTTCGTGGACCACAGCCAGGTTTTCCGGCGTCGGCGCGAAAACGCCATCGAGCATCGCTTCCAGGTGGCTCTGGATCACGCTGATGGGGGTGCGCAAATCGTGGGCGGTGTCGGCCAGAAGCTGCTGGCGCTGGTTTTCGGCCATTTTTAGGGCCAGGGCCATCTGATTGAAATGAGCGCTCAACTCGCCCAACTCATCCTGGCTGGTGACCGTGACTTGCTGACCCAAATCCCCGGCGGCGACGGCCTGGGTGGCTTGTGTGAGTTGGCGCAACGGCCGTGTCAGACCCTGCGCCAAAAAAATCCCCAAAATCAAGGCGACAACCAATGCAATTAATCCGGCCCACATGATTGCCTGGTTCACCGCATCCAAAAACTGTTCCCCGGCGCGTTCACCCCCACCGGCGCGCACAGCCCATAAGCGCCCAACTTCCTGGCCGTCGACCAGGATTGGCAGCGTCAGATCAAATTCCTCCAGCGCGCGCCCCTGGCCGCCGCGCGCGCCCACAACCTGCCCGCCGGCGGCAGTCACGCGCAGGAAATAACCGCCGGTTTCAGGGCCTAACCCACTGCCGCGCAGCGCCTGATTCACCCCTTCCCAGCTCCCTTGCTGCGCATATAATTGGGCCAGTTCGTTTTGCAGGGGCTGTAACTGTGTGCTTTCGCCTGCCTGTAAAAAGCGTTGAAAGCCAACGGCCGTTGCGCGATTGGCCCAATATGCCACCAGAACCACTCCGACAAGGGCGACAAAAACAAATGCGGCGCTTAGTTTGACCCAAAGTTTTGTTTGCATTTAGATATGGGTATTAAAGCGATAACCGACCCCAAACACCGTCAGCACATATTGCGGCTGACCGGGATCAACTTCGATTTTTTTACGCAAATTTTTGATATGGACATCGACAGTTCGTTCGTAGCCGTCATAGGCAAAACCTTGCGCCCGTTCGAGCAGTTCCATGCGGCTGAAAGCGCGGCCCGGATTGCTCATGAGCGTGTCGAGCAGTCCAAATTCCATCGGCGTCAGTTCCAATTCTGAACCTTTCACGCTGACGGTATGGGCGCTGCGATTCAGCTCCAGGTCGCCGCTGCGTAAAATATCGATTTCTGCAGGCGTGGCTGAGGTGCGGCGAATGAGCGCTCTTACCCGCGCAACCAGTTCGCGTGGGCTAAATGGTTTCGTGACGTAATCATCGGCGCCCAATTCAAGCCCCAAGACTTTGTCGGCTTCGTCCACGCGCGCCGTCAGGGCAATGATCGGCGCGCTGCCTTCACGCTGGTATTCGCGCATAAAAGTAATACCGTCCATGACCGGCATCATCATATCCAGAATGATCAGATCTGGTTGGTTATCACGCGCGACAAAGAGCGCTTCACGGCCGTTTCCGGCCGTTACCACGCGAAAACCAGCCTGCTCCAGGTAGCCTTTAACGACACTGACCAGGCTGGCTTCATCATCGACAACAAGAATGAGTTTGCTCATAAGCAGATTTATGCTTTCTGATACCGTAAATCCAAAGCGCCAATTCAGGCTACAACAGTAACACGGAGGCGCACGGGGGACAAACAGAGTTTCATCGAGAATGAAGAGAAGTTGTTTGTCAAATCAAGCGGCAGTCC
The DNA here is from genome assembly GCA_963701435.1 of uncultured Chloroflexia bacterium. GTDB lineage: Bacteria > Chloroflexota > Anaerolineae > Promineifilales > Promineifilaceae > JAACFF01. Next base: position 786,556 of record CAVPAL010000023.1, read on the forward strand.
GGTGAATCGGGTTGCGCGCAATAGACGCCGAGACGTTCAACTTCTTCGCAGAAGTTGAACGTCTGAATCGCAAGGTTATCGTTGGACGACTACCTAGCCTTGCCCGCGCCCGCCGCCATTTCCATTGCGTACCGCGCCGCTCCACATGGGACGCCCCCATTCATCGCGCAGCGCAATCGTAGCGTTGTCGCTGAGGCGGGTAATGGTGACAACTTTGAATTCATCATCTTCCCAAAAGCCGGTCACTGTCACATCCTCTCCGACTGCCAGCACAAATCCTTGTTCATCGAGGTAACCCGGCCCTGTTCCAATGGTGAGTTCTTCTTGATCGGCCGTTGTGATGATCATATCGATTCCGGTCGCCGGCGCCTGGACAATGGTTCCGGTCATGGTGAACAGTTCATGGCTGGTTTCTTCGCGCGCCTGCTCTTTTTCTTGCGCCTGCTGGCCCGCGCCTTGTCCGTTTCCAAATTGGCCCGCCGCGCTATTCTCGGCGTTTCCCTGGCCTTGATTGCCCTGCCCGCGCGGCGTGACGTCATCAGAATCTGCGCGGCCGCCCTGGTAGCCCTGGCCCGCATTGCCCGCCGCCTGGCCGCCTTGTCCTGGCTGTCCTTGCGCTAATGGTTCGTGCTGGTTTTGATATTGACGTTCGCCGGCGTTAGCCCTTGTTCCCTGACCTTGTCCACCCTGACCATTTTCCTGGCCAAGCGGTTCTTTTTGATTTTGATATTGGCGTTCTCCTCCGTTCTCAGATGCGTGTGCAATCGGCTGCGGCTCGCTGTCGCTTTTTGCGATGGTGCGATTGGCGGCTCCTACAACCAGGACACCGGTGAAAATTACAAATAGTGAGATTAGAATTATTTTTTTGATCATGATAGAAGACTCCTTTTGTCTTTATTTATTTAGTGATTGGAAAAACCGGCGCGTTACGTTCACGATCCAGCGCCAATGAATGGCGATGTGCAGCAGTGCGGCGATGACCATGAAAACAAAGGCCCAGGTGTGGATTAAATCCCAGGTTGTACGGCTGAAGAGGATACCGGGATCGTAGCCGGGATTACGGCCGCCCTGGTAGCCGGTGGGCAGGAAGAGCAGGTAGATAGCGGACACGGCCGTTACCAAAAAGCTCAACCCAATCATCAAATCGACCCACACATTGATGCGCGCTCCCCGTGAAAATTTGCCGCTCTGCCCGCGCAGTGTGTTCGCCACGCGGCGGCTCATGCGCACCACCCAATCCCAATGAATGCTGAAATGGATGACCACGGCCGCAATCATCAAGACGCCGCCCCAGGTATGGATATCGTCCCAGGTGGTTCGGCTGACCAGCAGGGTGTACCCATAAAAAGGATTGCGTCCGCCTTCATACCCACCTCTTGGTAGGGCAAGAAAGTAAAAACCTGTGAGTGTAGCCAGAACTGCGCCAATGAATACGGCCGTATCAATCAGCCAATTTTGGCGGGTCTGCCATGACATTCGCACTGGTTTTTGTTTCATATCCTTCTCCCGATGAAGCCTCGCAAGTTTCAGATTTTATAACTATTCAAGCCATCGCGGGCCGAGCCTGCGGTTGAATAGTTACCAGACTTCAAAATTGTGAATGTTGGATTTCCGATGAATCCACACTATCTAGTTTAGGCATACTTGTGAAGAAGATATGAAGCGGAAATAGAGAATCCATGAAGCCATGCTAAATGCGGCGCTGCCTGGGCAGAAGTCCGCGATCTCAAATGGCATCCTACGGGAAATCAAACGGAGCGCGGCTGGCTGCCGGTTTGGGTGATTTGGCTGCCCATGCCGGTATTCCGGTAAGCATCAGCGGTGCGGGCACGACGACTGTGTAAGAATTACCACAGTCGGATTGTCTAATAACAGCTACACTTGCACGCAATTTGTTAGATTTTGCTTCCCACTGACGGAGAAAAAGAGGAATTTTTTGTGAGAAGAAAGGTATTATTTGTTGGTTTGTTCATTTTTATTGGCTTTTTGGTCGCCTGCAGCTCACCTATCTCTGATTCTGAGTCAACAGAGGTTTCTTTGGCTCCCACAGGGGGCGCTGATGAAACAGTGGGGCAAACGGCCGTATCCGAAACAGCGCCTCCCGCCGCCGCATCTCCGCCCGGTTACGAAGCAAAAAATTGGGCCGATATTATGGCCGAAGCAGAGGGCCAGACTGTTAATTGGTACATGTGGGGCGGCAGCGATTTGATTAATACCTGGGTTAACGAAAACGTAAAATCAAACGTCAAAGATCGTTATAACATTACTTTGAATATGGTCCCTGTGGCTGATTCGCCCGAGTATATCAACAAGGTTTTAGGCGAAAAAGAAGCCGCTAAAAACGAAGACGGCGCGGTTGATCTGGTGTGGATCAATGGTGAAAACTTCCGCACCATGCGCCAGGCTGATTTATTATTTGGTCCCTACAGCCAATTTTTACCCAATACAATTTATGTCAACCAAAACGATCCCAGCGTTGCCAATGATTTTGGATTTCCTGTAGATGGGTATGAATCCCCGTATGGCAAAGCGCAGTTTGTTATGATTTATGACAGCGCTAAAGTAGCTGAACCGCCCAAAACAGTCCCTGAGTTAGTCGCCTGGATAAAAGAGAATCCCGGCAAGTTCACTTATCCGGCGCCGCCCGACTTTACCGGCAGCGCGTTTGTGCGCCATCTTTGTTATGCAGCCGCAGGCGGGTATGAATCCTTGTTAGGTGAATTTGACCAGGCTGCCTTTGACGCCCAACTGCCGGCCTGTTGGGAGCTGTTAAATGAGTTGGAAACATCTCTTTGGCGCGAAGGACAAACCTATCCGGAAAATCATACGCGCCAGCAAGATTTGTTCGCCAATGGTGAAGTTTATTTTGACATGGCGTACAATCCGGCTGAGGCGTCCAGTTTGGTGGAAAACGGCCGTTTCCCGCAAAGTACGCGCACCTTTGTCTTCGAAGAAGGAACCATTGCCAATACCCACTACGTCGCCATTCCTTATAATTCTTCCAGCAAGGCGGCGGCTATGGTCGTCGCCAACTACTTGCTGTCGCCCGAAGCCCAATTAAGCAAGGCGCAGCCGGAAAATTGGGGCGACCTGCCGGTATTGGACCCGGCGCTGCTGCCTGCAGATTGGCAGGCGCAGTTTGAGGCTGTGCCGCGCGGCGTGGCCACGCTTTCTACGGAGGAACTGGCCGCCCACCGTCTGCCTGAATTACAGGCGCCCTGGATAACTGCCATTGAGCAAGGGTGGGAGTTGGAAGTTTTGCAGCAGTAGGTCATTTCTAGGTTGATCTCCGGTCATTCTTAGGAAATGAGTTTTGCAAGCCGACAATTAATGAGTATCCTATTTCGCGGCATCCCAAACCACAACACGCAGCGCGCGTTACGATTGTTTTTAATGCTCGCCCCGGCTCTTGCCGTGGTGATTTTTTTGTTCATCGGTGGACTGGCTTTGGCGCTGCTGCAAAGCGTTGGTTATATGCCGATCATTGGGCGCTATGATGTGACGCTGGACGCCTATCGCAATATTCTCAGTCGGCCAGATTTTTATCAATCACTTCTGCAGACAATCTGGATTGCATCCGCAAGCACACTGCTTTCGACTATACTTGCCCTTGTTTCCGCGCTTGCTTTGCGGCGCGCCTTTTACGGACGGCGTACAACCGCCTTCATATTCCAGCTCAATATCCCCATTCCACATATCGTGGGCGCTGTTGGGATTCTGTTTCTATTTTCACAAAGCGGTTTTCTCTCCAGGCTGGCGTATATGGCCGGCTTGATTCAAGAACCGGCCAATTTTCCTGCGCTAGTTTATGATCCCTATGCTATCGGCATTATTTTGGAATACGTGTGGAAATCCACCTGTTTCATAGGCATCATTTTGCTGGCAGTTTTACATTCTATTGGGGATGAGTATGAACAGGCGGCGCGCACGTTGGGCGCTGACAGTTGGCAGCGCTTCCGGCATGTGCTGCTGCCGCTGCTGCTGCCGGGCATTATGTCCGCATCGATTCTGGTTTTTGCCTTTACCTTTGGCGCTTTTGAAGTTCCCTTGTTGTTAGGACAACGATTTCCATCAGCGCTGCCGGTGCTGGCCTATCGCAGCTATACTGATGTGGATTTAAACGCTCGTCCTGAGGCAATGGCAATGAGCATGCTGGTTGCGCTTGTTGTCACACTCTTTATTTTTATGTATATGAAACTAACGCGATATTATTGGCGAGGTTAGGTAAACCGCAGAAACTATTGGGCGCAATCCTGATAATACTCCGGCTGCGCTTAGCGCAAATCTGGTAAATCCGGTCAAGGATTTTATTTACGAAAAACATAATGCAGGCATACCCTGAAGTTAAAACACGGCAGCCGGTAGCACAACGAGTGCAATCCCGGCGCTTTCCAACCCGTATGGTGATGGGCTTGATCATCATTCTGGGCGTTCTGCTGCCATTTTTGCCGCTGCTGATCTGGTCTTTCAGTCATAGCTGGTTCTTTCCAGCGCTTTTGCCGACGGAATGGAGCTTACGCGCCTGGAGTTACGTTTTTTCATCCAGTTCGCAGGCGCTCCCGGCGTTGGTTAATAGCCTACTGGTAGCCAGCTTTGTGACGCTTATTTCGATTTTGATCGGCATTCCGGCCGGGCGCGCGCTGGGACTTCATCAGTTTCGCGGGAAACTTCTGGTAGAATTTTTGATCCTGGCGCCAACGATTGTGCCGGTGCTGGCAAGCGCAATGGGTATCCATGTGCTGTTTATTCGTTACGGACTGGCCGATACGCTGCCTGGAGTTATCCTTGTGCATTTGATTCCGGTGACGCCTTATATGGCGCTGATTATGGCTTCTGTTTTTGCCAACTACAATCCGGAATATGAGGGTCAGGCGCGCTCGTTGGGGGCGCGACCACGCCAGGTATTTTGGTATGTGACGCTGCCGACGATTTTGCCCGGCTTGATTGTCGGTGGTTTATTTGCCTTTATTATTTCCTGGAGCCAATATTTGTTAACCTTGTTAATTGGCGGCGGGCAGGTGATCACTTTGCCGGTGCTGCTGTTTGCGTTTGCTAACAGCGGAGATAACCCGATTACGGCTGCTTTAAGCCTGGTGTTTATTGCGCCGGCGCTATTGTTTTTGCTGTTTACCGCCCGTTTTTTGACAGGCGGGCAGGCTGCAATTGGTGGTTTTGGAAAAATATGAGGTGGGGGCGATAACGGCCGTTTCTTTACAAAATACCTGCAAAAGTTATGATGGCGTCTCTGATGTGGTTGCAGATGTAACGCTGGAGATGCGTGCCGGGGAGATTACGGCGCTGTTAGGGCCGTCCGGCTGCGGCAAAACCACGCTGCTTAAAATGATTGCCGGTTTGTTACAGCCTGACAGGGGGGATATTTGTTTTAACGGCCGTTCCATCCTCACCATTCCGGCCGAAAAACGCAGCGCCGTGATGGTTTTCCAAAACCACCTTTTGTTTCCCACCATGAACGTGGCCGACAACATCGGGTTTGGTCTCAAAATGCAGGGTCAACCGCGCGCGTTTATCCAAAAGCGGGTCGCCGATATGTTGGAATTGGTGCATTTGCCGGGTTATGAGAAACGGCGTCCGCGTGAATTGTCCGGCGGGCAGCAGCAGCGTGTAGCCCTGGCGCGCGCGCTCATCTTGGAACCGGAGGTCTTGCTGCTGGATGAGCCGTTGTCCAATCTAGACGCCCATCTGCGGGATGAAATGCGCGATTTGATTTTGTCGATTCAGCGGCGTTTGAACATCACCACTGTCTTTGTGACCCATGATCAAGAAGAAGCAGTTATTCTGGCCGATCAGATCGCCCTGATTTTTGAAGGCCGACTGCAGCAAGTTGGCCGGCCGCAAGATTTTTATGAACGGCCGTCAAACCCACCCATTGCGCGTTTCTTTGGTGGCGTCAATTTTCTCTGTGGCAATAAATGTGGTCGCCAGATTCAAACTGGAGTAGGTGATTTTTACATCACATCAAATTGCATGGGGGATGGCGCGGTGACGGCAACCGTGCGACCGGAAAACATCCGTTTGTGTCTGGAAGCGGCCCATAACAGCATTCCGGGCCGGATTATCAGCCATGTCTATGCCGGGACGTATGTGCGCTACAAGGTGGATGTGGGCACGGCCGTATCGCACCTTGAGGTTATCAGTCCACCGGATGCATTGAACACATTTCAGGATGGTCAATCGGTTTATGTTTGTTTACCGCAAGACAAAATCTGGCTCATGCGCGCCGCCGAGAAAACAATCAAGTCTTAATGAATCATGGTTAGTAGCACAACAAGAAATTGACATAAAGTATTTCTTGCTGACTAATCATGAGGTGTGAGCATCCTCAGATGTGGTCCGTTGAGGCGACGAACCGGCATTTGAGAATGCCTTCCTCCTCATTTCAGAGCGAAATCTCGTTGTAATATAGCGAATTAACACGAATTTATTTTCGCGCTAATTCGTGTAATTCGTTGCAAACTTCTTGTTCATTGTACAAGAAGTCCGCTGATAAAGTACTGATTGGTGGGGAAAGTCTCAAGTAACGCCGGCAAGCCAGACTAACAATGGCGCTGCGCGTTGATCGAGGTGTTTTTCGGCCGCCTCATTGTATACGCGGAAATAGGTCCGTAAACTTTCAAGAGGTTCCGGTTGATTGTAATTCTGCAGCAAACCATTGATCCAGCGTCGATTAACATCCAGCAGATCAATTTCTTCCAATGAAAGCGCCGCGATAATGCTGTTGCCAAATTCTTCATTGATGACCGCGAGCGTTTGTGGCGCTATAGGTAAAATCGCTGACCGCGCCAGGACGGCGGCCTCGACGGTCGCCCGGTGGTTACGATAATGCGCCAAAGCGTTTTTATATTGGGGATCAACCTCTGGCGCTGCGGGCAGGTCGGGCGGCGTTTGCAGGAATTTTTCAATTGTGCGTACCGCCGCCAAAAAATCAGAACCCAAAAAATAGGCTGGTATGTGGGCGCGCAACTCAGGGAGTGCATTAAAAATTCCGCCGCCATAAGCGAGCGGGACGGCGGCTTCTAACATCTGCAGCGCTAATTCTCGCGTTGTGCCGGCCGTGGTGAGTGTTTGGGCGGAAGTGACGATAAGCTGCGGTTGGATGGCTTTAACGGCCGTATCCAACTGACTCAGCGGTACATTCGCACCCAGATAAGTCACATCCCAACCACGGCGGCGCAGCAGAACAGTCAGCAAGAGCGGGCTGAAGGTATGTTGTTCTTTGGGCGGGCAGGCGACAAGAACACGGCCGTTACGAGACGGTTTAGGCATTGCGGTCAGCAGCGCTTCAAGCTGCCGCACCGCCAGGGCTGATGTAAAATGCTCCTGTTGTACCGATATTTTCCCGGCATACCAGCCCGCGCCAATTTCAGTTAACCCTTTTTGCAATATTTCAAAACAGACTGTTTCCAGCGGGAATATGGCAAATGCCTGCGCCAAAATACGCTGCGCCGATTGTTCGTCAAAATCCAGACACGCTTTCAGCCAGCCGTCACGCATCTGGATGAGCATATCACCGGAAACGGGCGCATCAAAAGTGGTCTGCTCAGTATCGTGAAGTGGATGGACATCCAACGGATCCTCGCCACGCGCCGTAATTTGCTGCCACAGTTCAACCGCGTGACTGATGCTTAAGCCCTCTTCCTGGCGCGCCACCATCCATTTGAGCATATCAATTTCATATTGGGAATACAGCCGGTGTCCGCCATCCGTGCGGTGCGGATTTGGCATGCCATAACGCCGCTCCCAGGCGCGCAAAGTGTCAGGCTTCAGGCCGGTTTCGTGGACAACGACTTTCATATTGAATGTGGGATTGCGGTCAATTTGATTCATAGTGAGCCTCTAGAGATATTCTAGCACAATTGTTGATGTTTTGTCGACATTCCGAATGACTTTGTGCGCGCAGTTTTTTTGGAAACAAAAGACTCAGTAGATCAAGGTTTTTGACACGCATAACACAAATAACACGAATATCACGAATAACAGGCGCTAAATTCGTGAGATTCGTGTCAGATTTTGGATATACAACCAATAACGCGTAACGATTTGTTTTTGAAGGGGATTCTTAGTCGGGTTTGTAGTACAGCATACGCAGCCCGTTCAACGAGACCAAAACCGTGCCGCCTTCGTGACCGATCACGGCCGCCGGCAGCGGTAAATCACGGAAGAAAATGGCAGCCAGCATCAATAAAATCATAAAAAGCGCAAAACCGAGGTTTACAACCAGCGTCTGGCGAGTCTTTTTGCTGAGGCCAATGACATACGGGATGTTTTCCAGATTGTCGGACATGAGCACGATATCGGCCGTTTCCATGGCGACATCAGTGCCCGCCGCGCCCATCGCAATGCCGATATCGGCCGTCGCCAACGCGGGCGCATCATTGACGCCGTCGCCAACCATAGCGACCGGGCCGTATTTTTCGCGTACGCGTTTGACAACATCGACCTTGTCTTCCGGCAGCAGTTCCGCATAGACGTCATCGACGCCGACGTGTCTGGCAATCTGGCGCGCGACGGTCTCGTTGTCGCCGGTGAGCATGACAACGTGCTCAACGCCTTTTTGTTTGAGTTTGTTGACAACCAGGGCAGCGTCTGCGCGCAGCATATCCGCCAGGGCGATGACGCCCAAGATTTGGGCATGTTCATCATTATCCATTTGCGCCACAACCACGCTTGTCTTGCCTTCATTTTGCAGCCGGTCAACAATCTCAGCGGCGTTTTCTAATCCACGACTTTGCATGTCGGCGAAGTAGCGCAGGTTACCAATGTGGAGGAGACTGCCGTTTACCTTTGCACGTACGCCTTTGCCCGTGATGGCCTGGAAAGCAGTCGTTTCCGGCAGCGCCAGCTTGCGTTCTTTGGCGGCCAAAACCACAGCCTGCGCCAGTGGATGTTCTGATTTTTCTTCCACCGCCGCCGCCAGCGCCAAAAGCGCCTGCTCATCGCCATCCCATGTCTGGCAGGGAACCACATCGGTGACGCGTGGTTCGCCGATGGTGAGCGTGCCCGTCTTGTCAAAAGCCACAACCTTCATTGTGGCCGCATTTTCCACATAAACGCCGCCTTTGAACAATACACCCCGCTTAGCGCCATTCCCAATCGCCGAAAGCACCGTCGCCGGGGTACTAATCACAATCGCGCAGGGCGAAGCCGCCACCATGACGGTCATGGCGCGATAAAAGGCGTCGCCAAAATTCTCGCCCAAAAAGAGCGTTGGGATGATCATAACCAGCGATGTCAAAATAATAACGCCCCAGGCATAATATTGTTCTGCTTTGTCGATGAAGCGCTGGGTTTCGGCCTTTTCGCTTTGGGCTTCTTCCACCATCATGATTAATTTGGCGATGGTCGAATCTTTGGCCAGATGGGTGACGCCAATTTCGAGGAACCCATTTTTGTTGATGGTGCCTGCAAAAACGGTGTCGCCCGCTGCTTTGTTGACCGGGATTGATTCACCGGTAATGGTGGATTGGTCAATGCTGCTTTCGCCGGTCAGGATAACGCCGTCCAGTGCGATGCGTTCGCCCGGTTTAACCAGCATGACATCGCTGACATTGATTTTTTCAATGGGCAAAGCGATGGTCTGGCTGCCGCGACGGATGGTTGCCTGCGACGGCCGTAACTGCATCATGGCGCGAATAGCGTTTCGGGTGCGGTTGAGCGCAAAATCTTGCAGCACGTTTGAGAGCGAGAAGAGGAAGAGCAGCATGGCGCCTTCAAACGGTTCGCCGACAATCGCCGCACCAACTGCCGCCAAAATCATGAGCAGATCGACATCAATTGCGCGCGCGCGCAATGATTCGAGGCCGGCTTGCAGGCCATAATAGCCGCCGGCAACGTAAGCAACAATATAGAAGGTCATTGCCAATGGCGTCATGCCCATGCTGCGCTCAACGATTAAGCCGGCGAACATGGCGAGAAAAGTGATCAGCGTGAAAATTGCTTGCGGATTGTCGCTTGCCCGGCGCCATGCCTCATGCAGCCGGGAGGGTTTTTCTGCTTCGTCGGGGATGGAAACGGCCGTCATTGTTGCGCCCGAGGGTGAAACCGTGACGCCAAATTCGCTCACCCGATGTATCAACGTTTCAGGCGAAACGAGCTGATCATCGTATTTGACGCTCATCACGCCTCCGGCAAAGCTGGCGGTAGCGCGCCGCACGCCCGGAATTTGCCCGACTTCACGTTCCAGCGCCAACGCGCAGCTTTCACAGGCGCGGCCGCCATGTTTTTCCAGCCGCATTGTGCATGTGTGCCAACGCGTTTGCAGCGAGGGGGCTATTTGAGTGGCAACGGCCGTTAGCTCGGTAGGCGAAATTCTGCCGGGATCATAATCAAAGGCGACCGTTTCTGCCTGCGTGTCCAGTTCTACATTGACGATGCCGCCATGCTCCGCCACGGCGTCGTCTAACATTTCCAGGCAGCTTTGATCCAAATTCTGTTCCTGTTTTTCGGGCAATTCTGCGTTCATTTTCAAACAAGCGCCTTTTAGGTAGGCAAACTGCGAATTTGCGTGATGTTTATTTCAAAAGACTTTTCGCGGTTTACCTAAGGTCGGGAAGATTTTTTTGGGGCAAACCTGAACTTTCAATTTAAGGCTCGCCATGAAATTTTAACCATACTATATAAATAATTTTAACTGTGGTTAAATTTTAGAGCAAAAGAGTACTTTTGTCTATAAATAGCAGATAAGAATTAGGAAAAGCGCGGGGGATAATTTATACAGACAGGCGCTTTACAAACAACATGGTAATGTCGTCAAATTGAGGCGCGGTCCCAACGAAAGTTTGAATGGCTTCGACAACGTCAGCTTGAATCGTTTCCACATCGGAAGACATTACGCTGGTGGCTGTGTTAATCAGGCGCGGCTCTTCAAACAGTTCTTTGGCGCTGTTTTGGGCTTCCGTAACGCCATCGGTATAGAGCAGCAGTACAGCATCAGGATTGATTTGACATTGCGCCTGCTGCCACTCCATTTCGGGGAACATACCCAAGGGGATGCCGGTATGGCGCATTTCTGTGACGGGCGCGCCGTCGGGATGCAGCAAATAGGCTGGATTATGGCCGGCGTTGCAGTAGGTTAGCAGGCCGCTCACGAGATCGAGAACGCCATAAAACACAGTCACAAATTGGTCAGATTGAGTATCGGCCAGGATGCGCTCGTTGGCAAGCTGCAAGGCAGTTTCCGGCGCGTCGGGATATTGCAAGGCATAGGTGCGGATTAACGTACGGCTCAGCGCCATGTAGAGCGCGGCCCCGGTGCCTTTGTCGGCCACATCTGCAACAAGAATACCTAAACGGCCGTTTTCCAAATGCATAAAATCGTAAAAATCTCCCGACGTCTGACGGGCAGGAATGATTGTGGCCGTAATTTGCCAGCCGTCTGCCTGGGGAATTTCATCTGGTAAAAAGGTGCTTTGAATGTGACCGGCCACTTCCAGTTCGCGCGTCATGCGTTCGTTTGCTATTGTCTGGCGGTATATTTCTTCCCGGCGGAGTGCAATTGCGATTTGGGTGACCAAAGATTGTATAGCCGGAAGTATATTAGTGACATCTTCCGTATTAGGCTGTTGTATGATAAAAATCCCGCCTAAAACCTGGCTCTCGACGTCACGAATGGGGACAGCCAGACCCTGGTGCGGGCGTGTTGTTTTACCTTCCTCAATCAAAATGATTTGATTGTAGACGTAATAATCTTGTTGATTTTCTAAAACTTGTTCCTGAACTGTCGCCAGATTGGGTAACGGCCGTGGCTTCACGCGCTCTTCCAGCAGGACAATGTCCGGATATAACCAGATAAACACGTCCGATTTTTGCAGCATGCGCGGCGCATGTTTGGCCAAAATATCCGGTAGCTGACCCGAAATATTGTCCGGGGGCGCGGACAGGATGGATTGTACTAATTCTTGCAAAATCTGCAGCTCTTGTGTGCGCCTCTCATTGTGCTGCAACGCCGCAGTTAAACTGCGCGCCAGTAAACTGAAAGCCAACACCCCCGCCATCAAAAACAGGTAGACGCCAATGCCGCCCAGCGAATAGATAGCGGCCGCCAAAATTGCAAATGGGTAAATGGGAGAGCGCAGCCCCAGGTTCACCAAAAAGAAATGCGTCAGGCTTGATTGATTCGCAAGATAATCAACCCCGGCGGCTTTTTGAGCGCGGACAACAAAAAACAAAATAAAAGCGCTGAGGATAATTTCTACTGCCCAGACGGTTAAGGAACCAAGCAAAGCCGGCAAAAAACTTTCCAGCGAGAACAGGCTGGTGAATGGAAAATTCCCCCCCAATTGGAAATAAACCCATAAGCCGCACAAACCGGCCAGGGTGGTTCCGGAGAGAGAGGACGCCAATGTGCTCAGATTGTACCAGCGCCACATTGAGGTTCGCTCTTGTCGCCAGCTAACGATAAAGTTAACGATATTGCCTATGACGCCTAACCATAACGCGGACGGGCCGAAGATCAACGCCGCCGACCATAGGACCAATGATTCAAGGGAACCTCTTGTAGCGGCAAACATGCCTTTTTGTAATTGAAGCTGCATGCGGAATTCAAAACGGCGCAGCACGATGCCCACAACCAACAAAATCAATAAAGGCAAAATTTCTGCCTGCACGAGGGTCAATTCTGTAGCGCGCATTAACCAAAGCAGGCCGAGGATCGCCAGAGGTGTACTCCACATAAAGGTATAGACATGTGATAACGCGCCGGCCTTGTCGTTTGCGTTCATTTCCGCCATTCCCGGGCGAATTTTGAGGGCTAATCGGTAGAAGATATGCATGTTTTAATCCTTTGGCTAACCGCTTTGTAAAGTTAATTATTGCTCGTTTCAGGTAAACTGCAAAATGCCTTCCTCCTCATTTCAGAGCGAAGTCTCGTTGTAGTGCCAGGCGTGCAAACAAAGTTACGCCCTGTGGGCTGATTATTGAAAAGCGGCATTGGTAAGGGACGCCTCAATTCCCGCTCCCCAGGCGACCAAATCCTCATCCTGATACCAGTTACCCACAATTTGTAAGCCCATTGGCAGTCCAGCGCTGTTTGTTCCTGCAGGCAGGCAGAGAGTTGGCAGGCCGGCATGGGTCCAGGGCAAATTCATAACCGGGTCGCCGGTACTTTCTAAACCGGCCGGCGCGCCGTTGACCGCAGGGGGAGCAATCCACAAATCAATGCCGTGACTTTGCATCAATGTGGTAAGTTGCGCGCGCAGCCGGAAACGGCTTTCTTTTGCATCTGCAAGTTCCTGGGCGCCGATCTGCTTACCGCGCAGGATTAATTCGGCTGTTTTGGGGTGATAAAGATCGCTGTATTGGGCAAACCAGGCGGCGTGGAAATGAGCTGTCTCAGCCGCAACTAACTGGTTGTGGCGGGTAAATATGGCCTCAAAATCGGCCATTGCGGTTACGCGTTTGATTTCGTAGCCGGCTTTTTTAAGTTGCAGCGTTGTGGATTCAAAGTGCTTGAGTCCTGCATCAGATGCGTGTTCCAGGTAAGGTCCGGTGGGAATGCCAAGCACTGGTTTGCGCAACGGTTGTACAGGCTTCCAGTTGGCGCAAAGCAGCGGCGCAGCCAGGGCGACATCGGTTGCTGCGGGTGTGAAAAAACCGATGTGATCGGCTGATTCTGACAGCGGCAGCACACCCTCACGTGAAATGCGATCGTAACTGGGTTTATAGCCCACGATCCCGCAAAAGGCGGCCGGGCGGCTGATTGAGCCAATGGTTTGGGTGCCAAAAGCAAAGGGCGCAAGACCGGCGGCTACGGCTGCGGCGGAGCCGCTGCTGGATCCGCCGGGGGTATGCGCCGGGTTGTGCGGATTGCGCGTGGGTCCGGGGGCAAAATAGGCGAATTCGGTGGTGACGGTTTTGCCAAGAATGAGCGCGCCGGCTTGCTTTAGGACGGTGACGCTGGGCGCTTCTGGTCCTTGCAATATTTCGGTTGGCAGTTGGCTGCCCGCGCGGGTTACAAAGCCGTTGACCTGAAAGATGTCTTTGACGCCAATAGGAATACCGAAGAAAGACGGCCGTTTCTCAACGTATGGATAGTGAGCCAGCAGCGCCGCGGCTTCCTGGTGTAAACGTTCAAAACGGCCCGGTTCCGGCACAAAAGCCAATATCTGCGGTTCAGTCGCGTCAAAATGTGCTTCGAGGGCATTCAAATAGGCATGCAGCGGTAGTGTGCCGCTGCGCAGACTTTGCGCTAATTCTGTCATTGTAAGTGTTGTTTTTGCAGACATTTAGCCTCCTAAGCTCTTTCTATTTATGATGGCGTTAAGGCGCAGCGAAAACCGAGATTGGCGCGCGAAACGTTGGGATCAAATGAGTCGCGCGCTGTGGTGGTGACTTCATCGGCGGGTGAGAGCCAGGAACCGCCTCGAATTGTTTTGAATTCCCCGTCTAATGGACCTAATGGGTTTGTATCGGCCGAATCACGGTAGGCGCGCGAATCATACCAATCACTTACCCATTCCATGACGTTGCCGGCCAAATCGAAAACGCCTTGCGGGGAACGGCCGTTGCCATAACTGCCCACAGGCGCTGTATCCTGATGTCCATCATCTACGGCAGGGTCGCGAAAGTCGCGCGGGCAGTTTACGTCGCAAAAATTGGTGTTGGCGCCATCAAACGCATCTCCCCATGGATAGCGAAATTTCAAACCTTCCACAGGCTCATAACCGGCTGCCTTTTCCCATTCAGCCTCTGAAGGCAGGCGCGCGCCGCGCCACGCGCAAAAGAGCTCGGCGTCGAACCAGTTCACAAATATTACCGGATAATCTTCAAAGTCAGGGTCGCCAAAATACGCGGGATGGAAGGTGGCATTCGAGCTGTCGGGCGTATCGCAGACCTCTGCCGCAACACACTGAGCATAGTGGCCGTTGGTAACTTCGGTTTCATCTATGTAATAGGCGTCTAGACGTACCAGATGGGATGGTTTCTGGTTGTTTTCTTGCCCTTCGTCATCACCCATGCGAAAAATACCCTCTCCAATAAAAATCATGCGGGAGCCGGTATCGGTAATCAGGGGTTCTGGCGTAGGAGTTGGCGGATCGGTAGGTTCGGGTGACGGCGTGGCAGTAGGCGCAATGGCGGTCAGGGCGGCGACCACGGCAGATTCGAGTGTGGCGGTTGCTTCTGCTTCGGTCACTTCGGGTGGGCCGCCTACATTAAATATGCCAAAAGCCAGAACGATGGCAATAACAAGGAACAGCAGTAAAGAAAGCGCCATAATAGTACGCCGTTCCATTTGCCGGCGACGGCTGGGGGGTATACGTGGTGGGGGCGGCGCAACCTGGCTTGATGCTGTGCGACGAGGTTCTGCGTTTTGTTGGGGCGGGGGAAATCCAGACGGCCGTGCCAGCGCTTTAGCAAAATCTGCGGCTGAATCATAACGTGCATCCGGGCGAATCGACATGGCGCGAGAAGCAACCAGGGAGAGATAGGGTTCAACGTCCGGGTTGATCTCTCTAGCCGGAACCATATCTTCCAGACCACTTTCACGGGTCAAAGCATTCGGTGGAACTTTTGCGGTGAGCAGGGCATAAAGCGTGGCGCCGAGACTGTAAATGTCGCTGGCGGGCGTTACATCATTTTGCGCTTGCTGTTCCGGCGACCCAAAACCGGCGTTATGGGGGCGCACACCCAGGCCCTGCAGTCCTGTATCCACAAGAAAAATGTTGCTTGCAGGCGTCAGGCGGATATTGGCCGGTTTTATGTTGAGATGCAAGCGCTTTTGCGAATGCAAGTAGCCCAATGGCTCGCATGCAGCCTGCAACCAGCCTGTGATTAAATCAGAAGGAAGCGAGCCGTACTGATCCAGCAAGCTCTGTAAGTCGATGCCGTCCACATAGTCAGAAACGAGATATTGTCCTACATTTTCCAAAGCAAAATGATCCCGCACGGCAGGAATTTGTGGATGAGTGAGCTGGCTTAAGCGGCGCGCTTCAGAACGAAAACGCTTCTGGGTTTCAACTGAAGGATCCAGATACTCTTTGATGGCGACATCACGTTCTGCCTCCTGATCCCTGGCGCGATAAACCGCACCGTAGTTACCGACGCCAAGCAAGCATACGATGCGATATCGCTTGTTGAGGATTTCTCCTGGTAATAGAGACATATGTGTTTACCATTTGGCGTGAAACAATGGATCAGGTCACATAATTATCAGGTTTGGAGGCCGTTTTGCGTGTCAAAGCGCAGCATGACCTGATCCAAACTTTCCACAGAACCGACGACAGTAACGCGGTCGCCCAGATGTAATTCCGTAAAACCATGCGAGATAATGGTTTGACCATCACGCTGAACAGAAAGAATCAAGGTATCCAAAGGCAGTCGCAGTTCACGCAGAGTCAGACCATGCAAATCTTTGTTACGGATTTCAATGTCGACCACATCCTGGCCTGCATCCATGCCCAATAACAGCGATGCCGCTGACGGTGAACGGACGAAATGGTCTAATAATCCTACCATAGCTGTGGCAGGATCCACAATCAACGCCCCTAGCTGCCGAAAACGATCTGAGTAGCCGCGATTGTTAAGACGCACGACCAGCGTCTTGGTGCCAAAATGCTCATAAGCGATGTCGGAAATCTGGTAATTTTCCTCATCGGTAAGCATGGTAACGATAGCGTCAGCATTTTCAGCCCCTAACTCGCGCAGGGTTTGTGGTGTAAATTGGTTGATAGGCTGAATGTCGAGGTCTGTGCGGCCGGCGTCTTTCAGGATGTCAGGATCGAGACAGGCAATACGGACTTGCCAGCCGTGCCCCATAAGTTGGTGTGCAAGTGCGATGGATTGGTTGTCAATGCCAAAAATTAAGGCGTCGCGTATGCCATCAAACAGGCGTGATTCATGGCGTGTATGCGCTTCGCCTACACGCTGAATGGCCCACTTGAAAAGCGGAGGGCCGATGAGCTGATTGACAACGACGGTGGCGATGATCATGGTGGCAAAGCCGGATCCCCAGTCTGGAAATTCAACGGCGACCTCTTTGGCTAACCCCAACCCCACACCAGCCTGGGTCACGTAGGTGAGCCAACTGACTCGATTGTGGAGCATGGGATCTTTGGCAATGACGCCCCCGGTGAAGGAACCAATGAAAATACCGATCAGGCGTACGCCCACCAAGATGAGCGCAATGATCCAGGTATCGGCAAGGGTGTCCAGAGCGAGGGATGCGCCAGTGAGGGTAAAGAAGATCACATAGATTGGGGGCGCGAGTTCTTGCAGGATTTTGAGGAATTCGGGACGGTAACGGCCGAAATTCGTAACCAAAAAACCGGCCACCATGCAAATGAAAAGGGGTTCAAGCAATATTTCAACAGGCCAGTTTTCATGGCTGTATTCACGCAGAAAGCCAGAGAACCAAAAGATGAAATAACCAGCTAAAAGAATTAAGATTGCTTTGATACGGCCGTTTAATGTCAAGGAGAGTATGAATTGCAGCAATTTCCCCACCAGTATGCCAATCAGGGCAGACAGCAGTAGTTCAGCAAGCAGCAATACCAAAAAACCAACATTAAGCTGCACGTCAGTCAGCAGCGCATTGGCCATTTCTGAATTTACAGCAAATACGAGAATGACTACAACATCAGAAATCATGGTCACGCCCAATACGGTTTGAGTGAATGGGCCGCGGGCGCGTAATTCGTTTACAATCGCAATCGCAGAAGACGGGGAACGTGCAATTAAAATTGCACCTGCCAGAACAGACACAGCGAAACGCGCTTCAACTGGCATAGTACTCATAAAAGAGATTAACCCGGATAGGTAAAACACCGTGATACTGCCCAAGAGGGGAACGAAAAAAGCATTACACAGTGTCACCCAGCTTATACTGCGCAGCCGGCTGTGCATTTCCTTCAAATAAAGCTCACTACCTGCGGCAAAGGCAATGAATGCCAATGACAATTCGTCAATGAAAACGAGGTTGTCAAGAGCTGACTCAGGTATGAATCCGAGAACGTATGGCCCAACCAAAATTCCGGCCAATAAAAAGCCGCTAATCAGAGGCAGCTTCAACCGGGCGAAAAGCTGCCCCACCTGGCTTGATGCCAGGGTTAGAATGATAAACCCGCCCATGATGAGAATTAGACTGTTGTCGAGTTCCATTTTTTCAATATTTTCAATAATTGGCCAGGGAAATTGTGGTTTGGCAATGAGTATTAATCATTGACGGGGCCAAGGATTCGCTCAAAGCGCAGCAGTTGAATGGATTCTCCGGTTGTACTTTCCAGAGGCGCTTTCATTTCTGCTTCAATGTAGGGGGCGGTTTCGGCCGTTTCAACAACAAAGCTGTTGATCATTTCAAAATCGCTGGGAATAATGGCATCGGTCGAGCGCAGCCCTTGAATTTCGTCCAGGGTAAACCAGCGTACGGCGCCTTCTTCTTGTTCAACCGCTTTACCGCTGGCCATTAGATCACATACAAAGATTAGAAAGTGGGCGGCCTGATCGCCCGGTTTATGGGGCATCACGCGTTCACTGACGAGGCCGCGTAAGGCGATAAAGGTTGCTTCCAGATCAGATTCTTCCTTGACTTCGCGCACAATGGCGTCTGCGAGCGTTTCACCGAACTCCCATTTTCCACCGACCAACGCCCATTGCCCTGCATATGGTTTAACGTTGCGCTTAATGAGCAGATAACGCGGTTCTTTGCTTTTAGGCGTGGCCGTTAAAGACCGTTGTACAATCGCCACAACGGCCGGCGCCGGAAAAGCTTGCTGCCGCCAACGTTGATGGAGGGGTAGATTGGGTAAGGTTTCAATACTCATACGTTTTTGTGAACCAGATAATTTCCTGAAAATTTAGTGAATCCCGTCAATAAACCAATCTATCACTTTTGAGTCTCCAACTGCCGGAAATAATCTAGTAACAAGGCATGGATAAATGTGTAGCCGCCGCCGATTTTACGCAGCAGGCTGCGCGCTGCGGCATAATCCCAAAAATGGATTGGATCTTCCGGCAGCAGTCCTTCCTGGCGAAAAAGGGTGCGCAGACGCCAATGTTGCAGGGCGGCCAGCCCGCCGTAGGTCAGCCCGCTCAGAAGCCCCAGGTAAAGGGCGCCGCCAATAAGCCAGGGAAATGCCGCCAGCCAATTAATTTGGATGTTAAACATGGCTATTACACCTGTTAACAGCAAGGAGACAAACAAAGTAACTCCTGCTGTACCCACACCTACGGTTAAACCGTGACGGCGTGAATAGATGAGACCTTCACCTGGTATGGTACGCATTTTTACTTCGCTGCGCATTAATGCCAGCGAGATACTTAATCCCAGACTGCTCCAAATGGAGAATAAGAGCCACCAGGGAACGGCCGTTTCACCAGCCAGGCGATTCAGGCTAAACGTTAGTAATGAACCAAATATCAGGCCGCCGATGCCGCCAATGACCAGTCCCAACCAGGCCCACTGCCAGGACCAGCTAAGCGTTTCAACAGTTTCGATCTTATACCAATTTGCTTTAAAGCGCACCATAAACCGGCCTGTAAGCGCTGTCCAGGCAGCAATTAGAATGCCTATACCGCCGCCTACCAGTGGGGCCTGCCAGCCATAAACTGGCATACCCAGAGCGCCACAAAATAACCCAATAATGATGCACGCCAGCCCGATGATGAGTTTTAGCCGGTCAGCGTAGCCACGCTGGCGAGGACGCGGCAGCCAATTTGGCTGCATGTTTTCGAGAAAAAGTATGGTGCGGTTGTGCTGTACAAGCATTTGGGCGAGCCAGGTGAGCCAGCGAATGGTGTTGGCAGGAGAGTAAGTCTGGTTCCCTTCCCGATAGCGTACCATGCGTTCTACGTAAATATCAAACAGGCGTTTACGATTTGCATCACGGTCATGGGTAACGGCCGTTAACTCCAGCGGCTGCTGTACATAGGCGAGGGTCATAATGCTCAACATGAGCGGCGTTTGGGCCAGCTCACGCAGCCCGGTATCGTTTTGTAGGGCTGTTCGCAGTCCGGCAATTTGAGGTCCCTGGCTGTCCAGATAAAGATCAATTTGACTTTGGGTGAGCGGTTGAAGCACGATGGCTTCATTAAGCTGTAAACGCGCCGCTAACTGTTGGTAATCCTGGCTGCGGGTTGTAATGAGCAGGTTTACACCGGGATGCTGGGCGCGAAGCTGGTTGATTGCTGCGACGCAAGCGGCGCGTTGTTCCTGCTCAACCTCATCCAACCCATCCAACAGTAAAATCAATTGATTATGGGCAATCCAGGTAACGCCGAGTTCATGCGGTACTTCATAACCGCTGCTCAATTCATTGATCAGCCAGGTTTCTAACGTTTCTTGCGCGCTCCAATTGCCCAAACTGAAAACGACGGGAATCGGTTTCAGTTCATCTTGTTCTGCCTGATGCAGCAGGTCGCTGACCAGATTAAGCAGCAGGGTTGTTTTGCCGCCGCCCGGCTCACCCAATACAAGCAGTTCGCCTTCAGCTTGATTGAAAAGGTCGCTAATGGAGGCACCGGGCGGGACAGGGGTGTCATAAACGGCCGTTTGCCAGGCAGGTTGATTCGTCTTCTTGCTTACCGCTTCGGGGCGATATGCGAGATTAATATCAATCAGCCGGGCGCCATGCAGCGACTCTTCCAGCACGCCGTGCAGCCAGTAGACCTTCACACGCTGGATCATGGCATAACGATTATGGCGGTCAATAGCATCCATCATGTCCTCGAGTTTAGCGGATGTTTATCAATTGAGACAATAGCCCAATTGCAAAATTCATGTTAAAAAGCGAACCTATAGATAAAAATGAAGCTTAATATAGAAAAGTGGCAGTATTCTATGCGCAAGATTTGATCCGGCGCCATTTTTTGGCAAGGAGTTCGAAAAATATGATCCGGAATGAAAAAAGGTTTGAAGATTTTTTGTGGCGCTTGTATAGGCGGGCTGACCCACCAAAGCCATGGGTTGATGACGGCAATTTGCCCTGGAATAACCCGGATTTTTCGCGGCGCATGCTGCACGAACACCTGGATGAATCCCATGGAGCAGCCTCGCGGGTGACGACCGAACGGGAGGCGCAGCTTGCCTGGATGTGGGACAAACTCGCTTTAGCGCCAGCTCAACGCCTGTTGGATGTGACCTGCGGGCCGGGTTTATATGCGCTGGAACTGGCGCGGCGCGGCTGCCAGATAACCGGCGTTGATTTCGGCCCGGCTGCCATTGCCCATGCCCGCCAATTGGCGCACGCTGAAGGCGTGGCGGCGCAATGTGTATTTGTGGAACAGGATATACGTCAGATGGATTACAGCGGCGCCGGTTTTGATGCGGCGCTGTTTTTGTATGGCCAGCTTTCTGTTTTTCAGCGGGCGGAGACTCAGATGCTGTTGCAGAAAATTGCAAGTTCTTTGAAGCCGGGCGGACGTTTGTGTGTGGAGCTGTTGGATCAGGCAAAAATTGACAAAAAAAAGAGTTCCTGGTGGTTTACAGATGACAAAGGGTTGTGGGGCGAACGGCCGTTTCTGCATTTGGGTGAGCGCTTCTGGCTGGAAGAAGAAAATGTGAGCGTGGATCGTTTTTTTATAGTGGATTTGGAAACGGCCGTGTCCCATGAAATCAACCTATGTGATCAAGCCTATGCCGCTGATGAAATGGTGCAGATTATGCAGCAGGCCGGATTTTCACAAGTAGATGTGTATCCGGCCTGGGATGGCGTCGCGCTTTATGATGCGGCTGAATGGATTGTGTACGTGGCTCGTAAATAGGATCAGGAATATTTTCTTGCGGGCTGGTTCATGGGGTACAATAGTTTCTAAATTTTGACAGGAGCAGTTCAGGATAAAGAAAAATGAAGACAAAAAATTTTGTTTTAGTGTTGATATTAATTGGGTTGGGCTTACTGGCTGCATGTTCCCAACCAGAAGAACCTGCGCCTACGCCCGCAACGCCGCCGGAAGAACCCACCGCGGCGCCGGAAGAGCCGGGTGAGGGCGGTGAACAACTTCCGCAAGAGGGGAGTGATCAAACATGGGCCAATATTCAGGCGGCCGGCAAACTGGTTGCCGGAACATCGGCCGATTACCCGCCCTTTGCCTATTACACCACCAATTTCCAGCTAGACGGTTATGACGTTGCGCTAATTCAAGCAGTTGGCGAGGAATTAGGTGTAGAAGTAGAGATTAAGGACATCGCTTTTGACGGTCTTGATGAAGCACTGCAGCTGGGCCAAATTGACGTCGCCATCGCTGCGCTTTCGGTGACGCCGGAACGGGAGGGAGTCGTTGATTTCAGCAACATATATTATGTGGGCGAAGATGGTCTTTTGGCTCAAAATGCTGATGTGTCAATAACAGATGTAGGAGACCTGGCCGGTAAGCGAATTGGCGTTCAAAATAAATCCGTTTATCAGGATTGGGTACAGGATGAACTGGTTGACACCGGTTTAATTCCGGAACGCAACTTGCATGCTTATGGCCAAATTGAACAGGCCATTGCAGATATGCAGTTAGGACGCATCGATCTGGTCATGCTGGATTTGAAACCGGCTGAGGTTGCTGTCCAGGCAATGGATGTTGAACTGGTCGCACAGGGGTTAAATCGACAACGGTTTGCGATTGCCCATCCGCAAGGCGAGCCCAGCTTGCAGCAGGCGATCAATGATGCGCTCATTGCATTGCAAAATAAGGGAGTTCTGGCCGATCTGGCCCGGCAGTATCTTGATCTGGATGAACTGCTGCCGATTGAACCCCAGCCGCCGGTTGATGGCGTCGAGCCGCCGATTGAAGCGTGTGTGGATGGTATGGCTTTCATTGAAGATATCAACCTGGATGATAACAACATGCAAAATCCGCCATCAATGCTGCCGGGACAATCTTTCCGTAAGGGATGGCGGGTGCAAAATATTGGCACCTGCACCTGGAACAGCTCCTATGCGCTCATGTATGTCGGCGGCAATGTTTCGGCTGCGCGCATGGGTGGGTCTTCGGAACCGGTTGTCGGCGAAGTTAAACCGGGTGCAACCTATGACTTTTATGTGGACCTGGTTGCGCCGACGACGCCTGGAACATATCAAGGTTTTTGGAGTATGCGCAATGGAGAGGGTGATTTGTTTGGACAGCGAATTTGGGTAGGCATTACGGTTCCCGGCGCGCAGCCTACGCCGGTACCCACTGTAACGCCGTCGCCAAACATTACCTTTACGGTAAATCAAACCAATATCCAGCAGGGCGAATGTGTCACTTTCTCCTGGGACGTTCAGAATATTCAAGCGGTCTGGTTCTACCCGGACGGCCAGGATTACAGCAAATATCCTGTTGAGGGTCAGGGCAGCAGCACGCAGTGTCCTGCACAGACAACGACCTATAATTTGCGGGTTCTGAAAACGGACGGTACGACTGAAATCCGTCAGATTACTATTGTTGTTGAGCCGTCGAATCAATCTCCCAAGATTACGCGTTTTAATGTTTCGCCTTCACAAATTCAGGTTGGGCAGTGTGTTCAAGTTTCCTGGGAAGTTGAAGGCAATGTAAGTAATATCACGATTATGCGCAATGGCATTATTTTGTGGGCCGGCGCTCCGGTGAAGGGGTCGCTGCAGGACTGCCCCCCCGATGCCGGTTTTGCGGCCTATGTGATTGAAGCGACAGGTCAGGGCGGATCTGACAGGCTGCAAACGAATGTGAGCGTGCTGCAATAACAAATTTTACGCTTTTGGGGCACAAAATCTGTCCAAAAGGCGCTGATTTTTAACTTGACACGGCCGTTTCCTGCTGTCTTGGGAGGAAACGGCCGTTGCCTGTGTGCATGAACGGAACAACTTATGCAGTATACACCTGAAAAAATTGACGAAACTTTAGAGCGCATCCTGCCCCGCGTGGCAAAGCCGGGGCGTTATACCGGTGGTGAATACAATCAGGTTGTCAAAGATTGGACGGCCGTTGACTTCAAAGTTGCGCTCGCCTTTCCCGACATCTACGACCTGGGCATGTCCAACCTGGGGCTGATGATTCTATACGACATCATCAATAAACATCGCAATTTGCTGGCAGAGCGCGTTTTTTGCCCCTGGGTCGACATGGAAGCCATTCTGCGTGAGCGCCAAATACCGCTGTTTTCACTGGAAACGCGCCACACAATCCGCGACTTTGATATGTTAGGCATCAGTCTGCCGTATGAACAGCTTTTCACCAACGCGCTCAACCTGCTCGATCTGGCCGGCATGCCCGTACGCAGTGAGGATCGCGACGCTTCATTTCCGTTGGTCGTCGCCGGCGGCCATGCCTGCTACAACCCGGAACCCATGGCGCCTTTTATCGATGTCTTTGTGATTGGCGAGGGTGAAGAAGCGATTCTCAAAATCATTGGCGTTATGCGCGCCGCGCGGGACCTGGATCGTGAAACCCAACTGCGCTACATTGCTCAAATTGAAGGCTGTTATGTACCGCGCTTTTACGATGTGGCCTATCATGAAGATGGCACAGTCCAGGCGATTACCGCCACGATGCCGGAAGCGCCGGCAAAAGTACTGAAAACGATTGTGCCGGTGATGCCGCCGCCCGTAACAGACTTCATTATTCCGTTCATCGAAACCGTCCACAATCGCGCGCCCATCGAAATTATGCGCGGCTGCACGCGCGGCTGTCGCTTTTGCCACGCGGGTATGGTCACGCGCCCGGTGCGCGAACGCCCGGTGGAAGAAGTGCTGGATGCGATGGAAAAAATCCTGGAAAGCACCGGTTATGAAGAAATTGCGCTGCTTTCACTCTCATCCAGCGATTACACCCATGTGCTGGAACTGACTGAAAAAATCGGCCAACAATTTGGACATCTAGGCCTGAACATTTCGCTGCCATCACTGCGCATCGAAAGCGTTTCAACCCAGTTGATGGACAATTTGGGCGACAGCAAACGGGGCGGCTTCACGTTGGCGCCGGAAGCGGCGACGGAAAAGATGCGCAATATTATCAATAAATATGTGCCCCATGAAGAACTGCTGGAAACAGCGCGTGAAATTTACCGGCGCAACTGGCGCACGATCAAGCTGTATTTCATGATTGGCCATCCACTGGAAACGATGGAGGATGTGGAGGCGATTATTGATCTCTCGAAGCAGGTTCTGGCGGAAGGACGCAAGTTTCATGGCAACAAGGCCAGCGTAAATGTAGGCGTCAGCACGTTTATTCCCAAGCCGCACACGCCTTTCCAATGGGAACCAATGGATACACTGGAGAATGTGCAGGACAAGCTGAGTCTATTGCGGCGAGAGGTGCGCGGGGGCGGGCTGCGGCTGCGCTGGAATGATCCCGAAGAATCGCTGTTTGAGGGTTTTCTTTCGCGCGGCGACCGGCGTATGGCCGCAGTGGTGGAAAAGGCGTGGCGCGGCGGCGCGAAGTTTGACGCCTGGGCAGATCGTTTTAACGAGGCAGCCTGGCAATCCGCACTGACTGATGAGGGTTTAGACCCTGCCTTTTATACGCATCGCAAGCGGCGCATTGACGAAGTGTTTCCCTGGGAGCATATTGATGTGGCGGTAACAAAGAAGTTTCTAACGCAGGATTATTTGATGAGCCAGCAGCAGGAAACGCGCATCGACTGCCGCAACCAATGTTTTGCCTGTGGTATTTTGCCTAAGCTGAAGGATTTGCGCCGTGAAACATCGCCTGACGCGTGGGAATGCCCGTCTGTGAAGAAACGGCCGTCTCACAAATCCGTATCCGCGCCTGCTTTAATGGTCGATAGCATCCCACTTCCAGTTGTCCCGGTTGAGGTTGTGTAAGGAGTCACTGCGAGATCGCCCATGAGTATTCGAATTATTATCACCGGGGGAACCTTTGACAAACGATATGACGAAATTGAAGGACAATTGACCTTTAAAAAGAGTCATTTACCCCAAATTTTGCGCCAGGCGCGCGTGACGGTGCCGGTAGCGCTGGAAAGGAATCAACTGATCGACAGCCTGTATATGACCGACGATGACCGACGGCGTATTCTGGAAGCGTGCCACAAGGCTGGTGAACGGCAAATTGTGATCATCCACGGCACCGACACGATGGTTGAAACGGCGCGCCTGCTGGGTGAGGCGCAGCTTGACCAGACAATTGTGTTAACGGGGGCGATGGTGCCTTATCGCGTTTTTGACTCAGATGCGCTGTTTAATCTTGGATTTAGTTTGGGCGTCGTGCAGCTTTTGCCGGCTGGCGTCTATGTTGCCATGAACGGCCGTTTCTTTCCTTACGAAAAAGTTCACAAAAACCGCCAAAAAGGCATCTTTGAGGTTGACGATCCGTTAGCATAAATCAAAAATCTTTACTCTGAAATTCTCAACGTTCCCCATGTTGTCGGGTCCCTGAATTGGCGCGTGGCCACATGGGATTTCATGACTTCCTGTACGGCCGTTCCCGGTTTGTCGTTATCATTTACATTCAGCGCTGCGCCAATTACAAGACCGGCGGCAGGGGTCATGTTGATATTTGACCAGGGAATTGCTGCTTCCAAGGTATAACCGCTGTCGGTCGGACGCGCCATCAGGCTGATATTGTGGCCGGGCGCATCAACCATCTGGTTGTCATTTGTGCCTTGAAACCGAAAAGCGGAAGGCGGCACGGCCAAAAAATCACCCGGTGAAAGATCGATTTGAAAATCATCAGGACTCACCTGCGGCCCAAAATCACCCTCACGATTGGTGTCGAGCTGTAAACTGAGGCTGTCCCCTTTGAAAATGGTGTTACCGGTTTGGGTTTGCACGTGCGCATCGTCGCTCACCGTAGCGGCCACGTATAAATTGTCCGCGTCCCAGCCCAGCCACCATTCTGCTGCTGCCGAGTCATTGTCATCCAGCCCAGGTATTGAATAAACAACGTAGGGTGAGGTGACGCTGGGAAAACCTTCCCATTCAGTAAGAAACCCATCGATTTGTGGGGCAGATGTTTGAGGCAGGGCAATCACGCTGCTGGTTTCATCGACAGCGCCCGGCAGCGTTACCGTAGGCGCAATGGAAAATGGGGTGGATGATTCGGAAAAATTGGGATCGGCCGTTGCTGTGCCATCCAGCGGCGCCGGGGTCGGCAATATCACGCCGGACCCACCGTTTAGCCACGCGTCCACCCGCTGCCAGGCATACCACCCGCCGGCCGCGCACAAAATGATCAGCGCCAGGAGCAGCAGCAAACCGATCCATAAACCCCAGCGCGGACGGCGCGGTGGTTTCGGTTCCAGACCTTGCCAGGCGGCATCCCAATTATCTGGTTCGTAACTCATAAACTAATTCCTTTTGCGGCGCACGGCAGACACATTTGACGTATTTTTCTCATGTGCTTGCCCAACCTGCCAGTTGCCCTCTATAATTCCC
This sequence comes from uncultured Chloroflexia bacterium, assembly GCA_963701435.1. Classification (GTDB taxonomy): domain Bacteria; phylum Chloroflexota; class Anaerolineae; order Promineifilales; family Promineifilaceae; genus JAACFF01. The sequence continues at coordinate 813,849 of CAVPAL010000023.1, forward strand.
GTTAATGATCAATTCGTCCAGGTCAAAAAGGCCGCGTTCCGTAACTATCACAATAATCGGTGTTTTTCTCTTTGGAACGTGGAATGTCGGACGAGCCATCGCACTGTTTCAGCAAAGTGATTATCTGTTTGACCTGGGAATTATACCAAATCCACGCTTGCAAATGTTTATTGCAATGGGTTGGGCGGTTTTGTTTTTGGGTCTCATGGCGGCGTTGTGGCAGAAACGGCCGTTTACCCGTTGGGCGACGCCCGTAATTTTTACCGCTTATGGACTCTTTGATATCATCTGGCAAGCCTTATTTGTGAAAATCTCCATTGGATCTTCAACCTGGCTAAGCAGCATTCTCTTTTATCCAGGCTTAATTATTTTTAGTGTATGGGCTTTGAATCGCCCGGCAGCCAAACTTTATTTTGAGGAGGGCTAAGACACCGGCCTTTGAACAGGTCCGGTAGATTGCATCAACCAGTATGAATCCCAATATAGAAAAACTTCACAGATTAAAACAACTCTCAAAAGAAGGCGGCGGCAAAACGCGGATTGAGCAGCAGCGCGCCAGAGGCAAAATGACCGCCCACGAGCGCATTGAGCTTTTGTTAGATAAAGGTTCTTTTCGCGAAGTGGATGTTTTTGTTACGCATCGCGAGCATAACTTTGGCATGGATAAGAAGCGTATCCTGGGCGACAGCGTTGTGACGGGCTGGGGAACCATAGACGGCCGTCTCGTCTACGTCTTCAGCCAGGATTTCACCGTGTTTGGCGGCAGTCTCAGCGGCGTCCATGCCGAAAAAGTGTGTAAAATCATGGATATGGCCATGCGAAACGGCGCGCCTGTGATCGGTATTAACGACTCCGGCGGTGCACGTATTCAGGAAGGCGTTGTCAGCCTGGGCGGCTATGCCGACATTTTCTTGCGCAATACACTCGCATCGGGGGTCGTACCCCAAATCAGCGCCATCATGGGGCCTTGCGCCGGCGGCGCCGTCTACTCGCCGGCCCTGACCGACTTCATTTTCATGGTCAAAGAAACCAGTCATATGTTCATCACCGGGCCAGAAGTCGTACGCGCCGTTACCGGGGAAGAAGTTACCTTTGAAGAGCTGGGCGGCGCCATGACCCACAACACCAAAAGCGGCGTGGCCCACATGGCGGCCGAATCAGAAGCCGACTGTCTCTACCTGATCCGCGAACTAGTCAGCTATCTACCTTCCAATAACATGGAAGATCCACCCTTCAAAACCACGAAAGATGACAGCTTGCGCGCCGAAAAAGCGCTAGACGATCTGGTGCCGGATAATCCTAACAAACCGTACGATATTAAAGAAGTCATTCGGCTGATATTTGATGATGGCCTATTCTTCGAAACGCAAGAGCATTTTGCTCAAAACATCGTCGTTGGCTTTGCGCGGCTGGGCGGCCACAGCGTAGGCATCATTGCCAACCAGCCGATGGTGCTGGCGGGCGTACTCGACATTGACGCCAGTGAAAAAGCGGCCCGTTTTGTGCGTTTTTGCGATGGCTTCAATATTCCCCTGATTGTATTTGAAGATGTACCCGGCTTTTTGCCGGGTGTCGATCAGGAGCATGGCGGTATTATCCGCAAAGGCGCCAAGTTGCTTTATGCCTTCTGTGAAGCGACCGTGCCCAAAATCACCGTCGTAACCCGCAAAGCATATGGCGGCGCCTATTGCGTCATGAACAGTAAACATATTCGCGCCGACCTGAACCTGGCCTGGCCAAGGGCCGAAATTGCCGTGATGGGACCGGATGGCGCGGTTAACATCATTTATCGTCGCGAAATCGCCACCGCAGATGACCCGGCTGCGCGCAAAGAAGAATTGGTCGCTGAATACCGCGAACATTTTGCAAATCCCTATATCGCGGCAGAACGTGGCTATATTGACGACGTAATCGAACCGAGTCAAACGCGACCACGTCTGATCAATGCGCTCAATATGCTGCAAAATAAACGTGATCAAAATCCGCCCAAAAAACATGGGAATATTCCATTATAATGGCAATTCACGCTTAGGGATGGTAGAGCATGACAGAACGTGACCTTCACATTCGTAATTTCGATAAGGTACTCATTGCCAATCGGGGCGAAATTGCCATGCGTATTTTGCGCGCCTGCCACGAATTGGGGCTGGCAACTGTGGCCGTTTATTCTGATGCGGACCGCAATGCGCCCCACGTGCGTTTTGCCGACGAAGCGTATTATATTGGCGCCCCACCGGCCAATAAAAGTTACCTGGTAATCGATAAAATTCTGGACGTAGCCCGACGTTCCGGGGCGCAGGCCATCCATCCCGGTTATGGTTTCCTGGCTGAACGGGCTGAGTTTGCGCGCGCCTGTTACGACGCCGGACTGGTTTTCATTGGGCCGCCGGCCCACGCAATTGACGTCATGGGCGACAAGCTCACCGCCCGTGCAACGGTAATTGCCGCCGGCGTGCCTGTTGTGCCCGGCACATCGCCCGATTTAGACGAGTCTGATTTAGGCGCAGCAGCAGAAGAAATGGGATATCCGGTGCTTGTAAAAGCTTCGGCCGGCGGCGGCGGCAAAGGTATGCGTCCGGTTTATGATCCTAAAGATTTGGCGGATGCAATTGCAGCGGCCAAGCGTGAGGCCATGGCCGCCTTTGGCAATGATACGGTGTATCTGGAAAAAATGATCACCGAAGGACGCCATATTGAGATTCAATTACTGGCTGATGCGCATGGGAATACAATTTATTTAGGCGAGCGGGAATGCTCTTTGCAGCGACGGCACCAAAAGCTGATTGAAGAAGCGCCTTCCTTTGCGGTTGATCCTGAACTGCGGCAGCGTATGGGTGAAGTTGCCGTTGCAGCGGCAAAAGCGGTCAACTATGTCAACGCCGGTACGATTGAATTTCTGATGGATCGTGACAAAAACTTCTATTTTTTGGAGATGAATACCCGCTTGCAGGTTGAACATCCTGTGACTGAACTGGTTACGGGTATCGACATTGTGCAGGAACAACTGCGGGTTGCGCGTGGACGGCGGCTGCGCATGCGCCAGGAAGATGTGAAGATCCACGGGTGGGCGATCGAATGTCGCATTAATGCTGAGGATCCATATAACAATTATTTGCCTTCGACCGGCAAAATTACTACGAGTCAGCTTCCTGCAGGGCCAGGGGTGCGCGTGGATACAGGCGTATTTCCCGGTTATGAGATTACGCCTTATTATGATCCGATGATCAGTAAATTAATTTGTTATGGCGAAACTCGCGCAGAAGCGGTTTTACGCATGCGCCGGGCTTTGGAGGAATATCGGATTACCGGAGTTAAGACTAATATTCCTTTCCACCAACACATGTTGGATAGTCACCGCTTTATGTCTGGCCAGTTTGATATTAAATTTGTTGAAGAACGATTTAGTATGCAGGATCGAGAAGCGCCGCATGCGCTTGAGGCGGCTATTTTGGCGACATTGGCGGCGCACGAACAAAGCCAGCGCTCAAGCCAGATTGTGGCGCCCGGTACGCGTGATACGAGTAATTGGAAATATTACAGTCGTTTAGAACGACTGCGGCGTTGATTTTGCCTGGGAAGGGATGGTTTATTGCAGGTCAAGCGCAATCAATGTATTGATGCGACAGCTAGACTTCGGACCAAGAGGCGTTCCATGAAATATATTACACGAGTAGATGATCAGGAATATGTGATTGAGATTAGCCAGGAAAATAAAATTCTGGTTAATGATGAAGTTTATGACATGGATTTTGAGCAGCTACCGGGCAGCGGTGTGGTGTCTTTGTTATTGAACCAACGTTCTCTTGAAGCTGTTGTCGAGCAGCGCAATGGGAATTGGGAGGTATTGATTCGGGGGGAATTGTACAGCGTCAAGGTTGAAGATGAACGCGCCTATCGCCTGGCGCAGGCGCGTGGTTCGTTGTCGGATATTGACGGCGATGCGATGATCAAGTCGCCGATGCCGGGCATTATTATTGCGGTTCCCGTGCAAGAGGGGGATGAAGTGCTTAAGGGCGATAAGGTGATCATTCTGGAGTCGATGAAGATGGAGAATGAGCTGCGCGCCCCTTGTGACGGTGTGGTTGCTGTGGTCAAAGTTGAAGCCGGTGCCAGCGTTGAGAAGGATCAGGTGCTGGTAATTATAAGTGATCAATAAGGGGTTTGATGAGCGCTAACAATTCCCGTCTGGAAGTAGAAGTTAAATTCCTGCTAACCGCTCTGAATGGGGTTCAGGAGAGTTTGTTGAATGCCGGGGCGGTGTTAAAGAAGCCACGCGTTTATGAGCGCAATGTGCGTTTGGATACGCATGATGAGGCATTGTTGCAGCGCTGGGAACTGCTGCGCGTGCGGCAAGATACGGCCGTTCGCGTGACTTTCAAAGGGCTGGCTGTCGAAGATTTGACCAGTGAGGCCAAGGTGCGTGAAGAGTTGGAAATTACGGTGGATGATTTTGACACGGCCGTTACCCTTTTTACGCGTCTCGGATTCAAACCGGTGCAAATTTACGAGAAATACCGCACAACCTTCCAGCTTAGCGGGGTCGAAATCGTGTTGGATGAAATGCCCTTCGGCAACTTTGTGGAACTGGAAGGGACTGAAGCGGCGATCAAGGAAACGGCCGTTACGCTGGGCTTAGATTGGGAAAAGCGCGTGTTAGGGAATTATCTGGCTCTGATGGGCGAGTTGAAAGCACACCACAATTTGCCTTTTTCCGACCTGACCTTTGAAAATTTCCGCGATCGTCCTGTTTCGATAGAGGATGTATTGCCCGGAAAACAACAATAGGTAAAGAACTCGAAAAATGGCGCGGTGTGACCCAAATTGCAGTGGACAAGGATTGGTCGGCGGTGCGTTTTAAATCGGCCGTGCCCGAAGCGAATCGCCGCGCGCAGCAGTACGCCGGCGACAAAGCGGCGCTCAAACCGATTTATGAGCGCTTGGTGGCTATTGCTGCGGGATTTGGCCCCGATGTAACGCTGCAACCGCGCAACACCTATGTGGCTCTGGCGCGCAAGAAACAGTTTTGCGTGATCAAACCGAGTACAAAAACGCGGGTTGATGTGGGTTTAAAGCTGCCGGGAAAAGCAGTCACAGGGCGATTAGTGGAGGCTGCCAATTTAGGCAGCGGCTCCATGACGCATAAGGTATCGCTGACAAAAGTGGAACAAATTGACGAGCAATTAATTAGTTGGATGCAGGAGGCATATGCGGGAGTGGGCTGATACGGCCGATCCCCATCTACAAAACCATGCAAGTTGAACGTCCCGATTTAAGCCAGGTTTCACCGGCAGTGCGCGCTTATATTGCCGCGCTTGAAGCAGAAGTTGAGCGGCTGCAGCCCAAGAAACGCGTCGCTGCGGCCGAACCTGAACCGTCCGAACCGCCTACTACAATAAATGTAATCACGATGACGGCCGGCTGGCTGGGCGAAACGGTCTCCGCGTCACCTCTACTCCCGCCAGCGGCGCAGCGGCATGGGCGTGTTTGACCTGGAGACGGCCGAACCCGACCCGCCTACTCTGTTAACCCTTGTTGATGAGGAAGATTATTTTCTACTTTTTACCGGCTCTGGTCGCGCCTTTCGCCTGCCGGTCACGACGTTGGCAGCGGCTCCTGTGCGCGCCAATGGGGAGTTCCTGGCCGCTAAACTTGACTTGCGTCCAGAAGAGAAAATTGTGGCTTTGCTGCCGGATCAGGGGGGTGAGTATGCGGCACTGGTCAGCCAACGCGGCTGGGTACAACGTGTGCATAACAATTATTTGGGTAAAAGCTTGCTGCCTGGTATGACTTTTCACAATATAAAAAATGGCGGCGCGTTGACCGCTGCCTGCTGGACATCCGGAAATGGTGATTTGTTGATTGTGACGCGCGCCGGCAAGGGCATCCGTTTTGCCGAACGCCACGTACACGCGCGCGGCTGCCTCGGTTTGCGCGTTGATGTGGATGATGCGGTGGTGGGGGTTACGGCCGTTTCTAACAGCAGCGACGTATTCCTTTTGAGCCATGATGGCAAAGGCACGATCCGCCAGATGCGTGGTTTTCGGGCGAATAAAGCGCCGGGTGCGGGTGGAAAAATTGTGATGAAGACAGACGGGTTGGTAACGGCCGTTACCGTAACGGCCTCAAATGATCTGTTCATCGTTTCGCAAAGCGGCAAAATTATACGATTCCAGACCAATGAAGTACCGGAAAAAGAAGGTGTGGTGCAGGGGGTCAACTGCATGGGGCTGCGTAATGATGTGGCAACGGCCGTGGCTGTCGCCGCACTCTAAAAATCCTTCAAACTCCATATAGGTAATTCACAAAAACTTTTCTAATAAAAAACAGCAGAAGTTTTTGTGAATTCCTCGAGGAATCGGCAACATGGAGCGCAATTCTATTTTTGAAAATTTGTTGCCGATTACCTAACTGAATACGCCCGGGTTTACACTCCCTGTTCTTTCATCGATGCCATTGCCATTCGATATGTTTCAAGAATGGTTCTTATGTACTGGACGCTGTTCCCAATTCTGCCCAAACTGGCTGTTTCCATAAAAATTACAGGGAAAACTCGTGAATTTGACATAAAAGAAACGCATGTTCTATAGCATTATGTCTTGCTTTTATGTATACTCATTATGTTATATTAATCAGGAGGAATAGGGCCGCCTGTTTTAAAACTTACAAAATGGCCTGTTTCCCAGCCTAGCATCGGTTAAGGAGGTAGAAATAACATGATCGCTTGGATACGCAGTAAACTAAGAAATGCCAGGTTCCGGAATGCGGCCCTTCTTTCACTGGGCGTGCTGGTTATTGCTTTTGGCATTGCTCAGGCAAATGGGCCAATGCGCCCAACCCGACCCGGTATGTGGGGTTCAATGCCTGGCATGTGGGGCATGGGACCAGTGCCCACAATTAAGGTGATAGAAGTTGTAGCCGATCAAAGTGTTACGGTCGAAACCAGTAACTTTCCGGCCGATGAAGCGTTTACGGCTACAATGGGGCCTTTTGGCAAACGTGGAATTGACGGAACAGTTGTCGGCTCAGTAAATTCTGGTGATGGGGGTACCTTAACATATACCTTTATCATTCCTGAGGATTTGCAAGGGGAAGCAAAAATCGCAATTCGCTTGCAAACAGATCATGAATATCCATACTATGCCTTTAACTGGTTTTACAATAAAGATTCCCATCAATTGACAGAAGATGCGGCGACAAATGGCGCAGCGGCTACAAGCGAAAGCAGTGAAAGTCCGGCCGCCTCAACAGAGGGCGAAGTCACGACCGAAGGCGAAGCCACCACTGAAGGTGAGGCCACGACCGAAGGCGAAGCCACCACTGAAGGTGAGGCCACGACCGAAGGCGAAGCCACCACTGAAGGTGAGGCCACGACCGAAGGCGAGGCCACCACTGAAGGCGAAGCCACGACCGAAGACGGCACAACTGAGTTAACAGGAACCGTATGGCAGTGGGTTGAAATTACCGATCCGGTCAATGGCCCTGTTGCTGTTGAAAACCCTGCACAATATACAATTGAATTTACGGAAGACCTCAAAGTTAATGTAAATGCGGATTGTAATGTAGCTGGCGGTAGTTACATTGTTGATGGAGCAAGTGTTTCAATATCAATCGAGACTTCCACACGTGCACTTTGTCCGGAAGGTTCTCTTTCAGAAGATTTCCTCAAGAATTTAAATTCCGCTGCGATTTACTTCTTTGAAGGTGGGGAATTGTTCCTCGATATGGCCTTTGACAGCGGTACATTGAAATTTAGCGGTTCTGGCGAGGCAACGACCGAAGGTGAAGCCACGACCGAAGCTGAGGCCACGACTGAAGCTGAGGCCACGACCGAAGCTGAGGCCACGACTGAAGCTGAGGCCACGACTGAAGGCTGAGGCCACGACTGAAAGCGAAGCAACGACTGAGGGTGAAGCTGCAACCGTGGAAACATCTGCGGGCACAGGCGATGCTGCGGCTGAAGCAGCCGAGGCTGATGAAGAGACTCCCGTTCCATCATTCAAAATCTGTTCTGTTGTCCGCGGCGAAACCGTGACGATTGTGACATCTGACTTCCCCGAAGGTGAAACCTTTAAGGTCCAGATGGGCGTTCCCCAGATGAAGCATAAAATGAAAAAGGACAACGGTATGGGCGACATGCCAATGCCAATGCCGATGCCGATGCCATCCCAGGGACAAAGCATGGGAATGCCGATGCCGATGCCGCCGATGAATAACATGTGGCAAAAACCGATGCCGGAGAAAATTTATATTCCTTATTATGATGCAGGCACGGTAGAGTCTGAAGGTGGAGCGTTCGAAACGACCCTGGAAATTCCAGCGCAACTGGCAGGCGCATACAAGATAAATATTTTAATGCGCACAGAGCAACCGTATCCGTACATGGCCTACAATTGGTTCTATAACAATACAGCCGATGTGTGTAATGGTGAAGGCGGAAACGGCAGCTAAGGATTCGTTTACAAATAACTTTTGACAAAAACGAATCCGCGAAGGTTTGCCCGTTTACCAAAATCAAAAGTTAAAAACGGGCAAACACCAAGATAGATTTTAGTTGAAGAATTTAAAAAACTTCCCTGGCAGCTAACTGTCAGGGAAGTTTTTTTGTGAGTGGACAAGTTTTTAGAACAGGTTACAATTTCGGCACTAATTTCAAAAACTGTCTCATTCAGAGAGGTCTAGGGAACGGCCCGTTGACGCCTCAGCAACCAGGTGATTAGTCGTGAAGTCAAGGAACTGTGCAATCAGGTAATTGGCAGAAAGCAATCAAAAAAAGGTCATGAAAAATCTGCCAATTCCTCGAGGAAACCGCAGATTTCTAACTCGTCTTATTTTCAAGAATTTTCTGCGGTTTACCTAACTGACTACACCAAGGTGCTAATTCCGGCAGACACGCGATGATGTCTGAAAAATGAGCGTGATCATAGATTACGTTTACCTCTCTGATGACAGGGAGGTTTTTTTATGTCCAAGCAGCAAGCAGCCAAAAACAAAATGCAGGCGGAAACGGCCGTTATCCGCACCCAAATCCCGGCTTCACCCCATCGTGAACATGCCAGCGCGATCTACATGACATCCAGTTTTACCTTTGAGAATGCAGAGCAAGCGCGCGCGCTTTTTGCGAAAGAGGAAAAAGGGTTCATCTATACCCGCTATGACAATCCCAACGTCACAGAATTTGTAGAAAAGATGTGTTTGCTTGAAGAAGCGGAGGCGGGTCTGGCCCTCGCTTCCGGCATGTCGGCGGTGTTTACGGCCCTGGCCGGGCTGTTAAATCAGGGCGATCATGTGCTTGCATCCCGTTCTGTTTTTGGCTCAACCCACCAACTTTTAACGCAGGTCTTGCCGCGTTGGGGAATTACCCATTCCTATGCGGAAATCGCGCGGCCGGAATCCTGGCAAGAATTAGTGCGGCCGAACACGCGTCTTTGTATTGTCGAATCACCTTCCAATCCGGCGTTGGATTTGATTGATCTGGCGTGGTTGGGCAAGTTTTGCAGTGAGCGGGACATTATTTTGGTGGTGGACAATGTGTTTGCAACGCCGATTTTGCAACGGCCGTTAACCTTGGGCGCTAACCTGGTCATGCATTCCGCCACTAAATATATCGATGGGCAAGGGCGCGCAATTGGGGGCGTGCTGGTTGGCGATCGTTTTTTGATTGCAGACCTCACCTTTTTCATGCGCCACAGCGGCCCTTCGCTTTCCCCGTTTAACGCCTGGCTGTTCAGTAAGAGTCTGGAAACTTTGCCCTTACGCATGGAACGCCACTGCGCCAATGCGCTGCAGCTTGCTCAATGGTTGGAATCTTCAGCCCACGTTGCCGGCGTAAAATATCCTCATTTGCCCTCACATCCGCAGTATGAACTTGCCAAGCGCCAGATGGCCATGGGCGGCGGAAATGTGAGCTTTGAAGTCAAGAATGGCCTGGATCAGGGGCAGCGCTTCCTGGATGCACTGCAAATGTGCTCCCTGACGGCCAATTTAGGCGATTCCCGCACAACCATCACGCATCCCGCTTCTACAACCCATAGTTCGCTAACCGAGGCAGAGCGTCAAGCTGTGGGCATTACGCCGGGGCTGGTGCGCGTTTCTGCGGGTTTGGAACACATCGATGATATTGTCGCCGATATTGCCCAGGCGCTTGAATGCAGTGTGCAATAGAATCCGTGCCGGATTGTGTTACAATTGAGTTATCATGCACGCTGGCTGAAGAAATAAGTTAAAGGGTGTGCCGAGTAGATAAATATATGACCATTAAAGAAAAACGGCCGTTTCCCGTTCCGGCCGAAATCGTAATGCGCAGCACCTTGTTTGCGCTGGCCAATATGCAGGCCAAACTTCAGGTTTACAATGAGGAAACCGGCGTGATCGTTGCTTCTATCTCAAAATGGTTGGGATTGAAACAAAACGAGGTCATTGTCAAAGTGCGCCGCTTTGAGAGCAGCGCAATCCTGGAATTAGAGGCGCCTGACGTCGAAAAAGCGCAGCAAATTCTCGACCTCATTTCTACATATATCACCGATGGCGCCGGCAAAGTTCAGGCGGATGCGACCATTCAATGGGTTGATATTGCGCGCAAAAAAGAGAATCGCGAACGTCGCCAGCAGTTGTCCCAGCGCGCGCGTACGATGCTGCCGAGCCAAACGCAGTCGGATAACTTACCGGCGGTCGTAGATGAGCAGGGAAATGAGATTGTTCAGGGCGAACTGGTCGAGGAAGGGGAAAATCTGCCTGCGGAGACAGCGCCGATCCCCGACAATCCGGGCGTTTTGGTCAAGAATTATCAGAATAAAATGATTGAGCTAAAAGTAGACCCGGTGATTTTTACCGACCGTACCGCTTACCTGGAGACATGTCAGGCCTGCGCCGCCACGGCAATGCGCGGCAGTAAATATTGTCCCTCTTGTGGACGGCCGTTAACCCTGGAAGCGGTTCAGCCGGAACTGCGCAGTAACGCCAAGAAAGCCGCCGGTAACAGTCTGCAGTCAGGATTGATTGCCCTGGCGGCCACGATCATCCCCTTTGTGCTGCTCATTTTGCCTGAAATCTTGCTGGGGACAGACGCTTCGCTCACATTTCTGGAACGCATCGGACAGTCGTTGACGCCGATCCGGCTCTTGTTGAGTTTAATCCTGGGCGTGCTGCCTAGTCTTGTTTTTGGCTGGCGCGCCATTTCTCAGGCGAACCAGGCCGGCTGGTACCAAAATTTGAATGCGCTTTTTGACCAGGCAGGCCAATCGCGCGCCGCTTTTGGCAAGACGTTAGGCTGGCTGGCGATTTATATCAGTATTGGGTGGGTTTTGTTAACGGCCGTGGCTTACTTTGTCAATTAGTTGAGAATCAAGATTGCGCCAAAGCGCCCCGTCAGCCCCTTTTCTGCTCGGTGAGAAAAAAACAGATCGGTACGGCAGGCAGTGCAATAGCCAGCTATTTCAATGCGGCGCACACCTGCAAGCTGTAAATTTAGCTGGTTCGCCTGCGGTAGATTAAAATGATGGCGCAGGCCTTCATCGTTGGGAGCGTTTGACAGCAGCCTGTCCGGCTCTTTAAACGCAGCCTGCACTCGAGTGATGACCGTTTCACCGACTTCATAACAACATGGCCCAATGCAAGGCCCAATTCCGGCCAACAAATCATCCGGGCTGCTGCCAAACTCAGTTTGCATGGCGCGCACCATCGCGCCGGGCAAATCTTTGACAGCGCCCTGCCAGCCAGCGTGACCCAATCCAATCGCGTTGTTTTTGGGGTCAACCAAAAAAATGGGCGTGCAGTCGGCAAAGTTCATTGTGAGCGCACAGCCGGGTTCATTGGTTACAAGACCGTCTGTTTCGCTGAGCCAGGTTCCGTTTTTGCTCGAGTTGACGCGCGTGACGGCGTTTCCATGCACCAGGTGGGCGTGAACGACATTGTGAGTATCGCGGGCATAAATGCCATATGCGCGCTGCCGGTTTGCATAGACGCGCGCTTTTTCATCAGGGACGGAAACGCTCAGGTTGAGCGATTTGAACGGCGCGGGGCTAAAACCGCCCTGACGAGTAAATATGGCGTGCTGAATCCGGCCGTTTTGCGCCAACTGCTCAAATTGTAGAAGTGGGATATTATTGATTGCGCTGTTTTTCACACGAAACATTTTACAGCGTCTAAACCGAATCACAAAAGCTTATAATCTTCAGCGCGCCTGACGCAAAGCGCCAACCATGTTATAATGCGATATAGGAACATCTGAGCTATGGATTCAAAATAGCATGACGCGCAAGAAAACAACCAGCAGCCGCAAAACAACACGCAAATCCCCAAGCCGTGGCAGCACGCGCTCCAAACGCAGCCGCACAAGCCGCAAAGCGCCCTCTTTGCCCAGGATTAGCTTGAGCCCGGGCCAAAAGATGTTGATTGTAGGTATTGTGGTGATCTTTGGAACGGCCGTTCTCGCTCTCAGCTTGATTGCGCCTGAACAAGGACAGTTCACCCAGTGGCTTTCTGATTTGACGTGGCAGTTGTTTGGCTGGGGCGCCGTTTTTGTGCCGCTCATCACCGGGGGCATCGGGCTTTTTGCGATTTTATGGGGCATGGAACAATCGCCTAAATTACCGGCCTACCGTGTCACGGGCGTGGCCTTGCTCTTTTTGGTATTTGAAGGCTTTGCCTCGATGGTGGTCTTAATGAGCCGGGATGATCTTACTGATTATTGGCAGGTCGCAGGGGAGCAAATCGGCGGCGGCTATTTAGGCGGTCTAATTGCAACTACTTTGACGACTCTGGTCGGCGACATGGGCGCAATTTTAACGTTGGCTGTGATCGGATTGATTGGCGCTGTGCTGGTATCCGGCATTACCCGCGCCGATGTGGGCAGCATGATAAGGGGCTGGCGTGAGCGTGAAGCGTATGAGGATTATTATGACCCGGAATTGGCGGGTTCTAAGCGCCAAAAGCGCCGCATCCGCATAAACCCGGGACGCGGCGGTTCAAGGGTGGTCGGCGCGCCGGTCCAGCTTCCCCTCATAAACGAAGAGACGCCAGAACCATCTGATCCACAACAGGAGCAGCAAAAACGACGTCGCGGTCGCAAACGGCAGTCTGAACAACCGTCCCCTGCTCCGGCTGCTTCCTCGGGAACCGCAACGCCTGTTTACCTCGGCAGCCAGGCGCTGCAGCAGTCGTGGACGCTGCCCGCCATGAGCGAGATGCTGGCCTCCGGAGCAGATCAGGATACGAATGATGCGGCGATACGTGAGCAGGTGGAAATCATTGAACACACGCTGGAAAGTTTTGGCGCGCCGGCGACGGTGGTTGAGATTAACCAGGGGCCGACTGTCACTCAATTTGGCGTCGAACCCAGCTACTTGCAAATGCGAAACGGCCGTCGCACAAAAGTCAAGGTCAGCAAAATCGCCGGCTTGGCGGATGATCTGGCTCTGGCGCTGGCGGCGCGGTCGGTACGCATTCAAGCGCCGGTGCCGGGCAAAGGATATATCGGCATTGAAGTGCCCAATCCTGCCAAGGCGTTGGTTTCTCTGCGCGATGTCATTGAGTCAACTGCCTTTACTCGCCTGAATTCGCCGCTGGCTTTGGGATTAGGCCAAAACGTTTCCGGTCAGGCGATTGTGGCCGATCTGGCCAAAATGCCGCACTTGTTGGTGGCAGGAACGACCGGTTCCGGCAAATCCGTTTTAGTCAACAGCATTATTGCCTGCCTGCTGCTGCAAAATACACCAGAAGAATTAAAACTCGTCATGGTTGACCCCAAGCGCGTAGAGCTGACCGGCTACAATGGCGTGCCCCATCTGGCTGCGCCGGTAGTGGTTGACATGGATCGCGTTATCAGTACGCTGCAATGGGCGCTGCGTGAAATGGACACGCGCTACAAGATGTTTGCCCAGGTCGGCGCCCGCAATATTGTCGATTACAACAAAAAAATCGCGCCCAAGCCGGACATCAACCATATGCCGCATGTGGTTATTATTATTGACGAGCTGGCTGATTTGATGATGTTGGCGCCGGAAGATACGGAGCGTTCGGTTACGCGGCTGGCCCAAATGGCGCGCGCAACCGGCATCCACATGATCATTGCCACGCAACGGCCGTCAGTCGATGTCGTCACGGGCATAATCAAGGCTAATTTTCCGGCGCGCATTGCTTTTGCCGTCGCTTCCAGCACCGACAGTCGCGTGATTTTGGATTCAACCGGCGCCGAACGTCTGCTGGGGCAGGGTGATATGCTCTTCCAAAGCCCCGACGCGCCGGCGCCGCTGCGGCTGCAAGGTTGTTTTGTCAGCGATTCAGAATTAAACAAACTCATCCTTTACTGGCAGCGCGCCAGACGCTTTAACTTGATTTCGGCCGAATCCGCAGTTGAACCTCGGCCAGACAGCGCCCGCATTGCCCCACCGCCTGCTGCGTCTGCATCTGTCGCAGCCTCAGCGCCGCCGGAAACGGCCGTTGCTGCACCGCGACAAGATGCGACGCCGACGCAAAACCCGCCCGAAGATAAACCGTCAGCGCGCGCGCCTCAACAACCAACGCCAAAACCTGAAACGCAGAAATCCCAACAAAAAACCAGGTCAAGGACAAAGACCAAAAAGGAGACGGAGCCAATTGCACAGCAGCCTTTGTGGGAAGCGCTGCAAGAAGAGGCGGAAAAGCCTGAATATGCCGATGAATTAATGCCTGAAGCCATTGCCCTGGTGCGCAAGCTGAACAAGGCCTCAACTTCCCTTTTGCAGCGCCGTTTTCGCATCGGCTACACGCGCGCCGCGCGGATGATTGACGCCATGGAAGAAATGAATATTATCGGTCCCCCCACCGGAACCAGCAAAGCGCGCGAAGTTTTGCTTGCTAATGCTGATGAAATTGAACAAGAGAATAAGCAGTTAGATAACGAAACCACATAAGCTTTCAATTGGACCAACACATGGCAATAGCCGATTCCAATTTTTCAGATTTAATGGGAAACAACCATTGCTTGAGATGAATTGTCTATTGACTAATAAGCTGTTTGTGGACGATTCCTTAAAGTCAGGAAATTACGCGCATGGATTTGACCAATACTATTTTCCTTGGAGATTGTGAAGAAATTCTCCAAAAATTTCCAGATAACTCAATCGATCTCATATTTACATCCCCTCCTTATGCAGATCAAAGAAAACAGACTTACGGCGGAGTCAAACCAGGTGACTATGTGGCGTGGTTTCTGCCAAAGTCGGAACAATTTTTACGCGTACTTAAACCGACTGGAACTTTTATCCTCAATATCAAGGAAAGAGTTGTAAATGGCGAGCGGCATACTTATGTCATTGAGCTGATTTTGAGGATGCGAGAACAGGGTTGGTTCTGGACCGAAGAATTTATGTGGCACAAGAAGAATTCATATCCTGGAAAGTGGCCGAATCGGTTTAGGGATTCTTGGGAGCGTCTTTTACAGTTTAACAAAAGCCGAAAATTTAACATGTATCAGGAAGAAGTGATGGTTCCGGTCGGAGACTGGGCCAAATCGCGCCTTGCAAACTTAAGTGAAACGGACAAAAGACGTGATGAGTCTAAAGTGAACAGTGGATTTGGAAAGAATATATCTAACTGGGTGGGGCGCGAGATGGTATATCCCACCAATGTTTTGCACATGGCAACGGAATGTTATAACCGCAGTCACAGCGCCACATTTCCGGAGGCGCTGCCGGAATGGTTCATCAAACTGTTTACCAAACCGGGTGACGTCGTTTTAGACCCGTTTGTTGGTTCTGGCACAACGGCCGTTGCAACGGCGGAGCTTGGGCGCAAGTATGTAGGTATAGATATAAGCCAGGAGTATTGTCAAATCACTCAGGATAGATTGTATAATATTCAACCACGTTTGCTGTAAAAATCGGGTATTTTTACGTTGAGGATGGAAAATGAAACCAATTGACCTTGCTATCGTGAGTGACTATGTAAATGTCAACATCGTTGATTTCCATACCAGAAAAATTCAATCCCTTGAAAACTTAACCTTGGACAAGCTCTTAAAGAAAAATCCCTATCTCTTTCGTGCAAAAAACTTGGTTTTGCCCTGGGAATTAATGAAGGAATTGTTGGATGCATTTCTCTCATCATCAGAAGAAAAGTTATTCGGTGACTTTTTGGAAGATTTGGCAATTTTTATTGCTTCACACACGTGCAATGGGCATAAATCAACTGCTCCCGGTGTTGATCTAGAATTCGAAGAGGCTGGTAATTATTACATCGTCTCCATTAAATCGGGGCCGAATTGGGGCAATAGTTCTCAACAAAACAAACTGGCTGAAGATTTGCAAAAGGCAGCGATGCGAGTGAGACAATCGCGGCATGGCGCCAACCTACAAACGGTGCTTGGAATTTGTTATGGTAAGACTCGTACGAGCTATTTGCGTGGTTATCTGAAGGTAGTAGGACAAAATTTCTGGTATCTTATCAGCAGCAATGAAGACCTTTATACAGAGATAATTGAACCAATAGGCTACGAAGCGCAAAGACACAATGAGGTCTTTCACGAACAAAAAGACGGGGTAATTGCTAAATTCACGAAGGAATGCCAAGAACGGTTTTGTGATGCTCAAGGAAAGGTAGACTGGGTTAAATTGGTAGAATTCAACAGCGGTAATTTCGATCTGGACAAGTTTCTAAAAGTATGAAATTCTGACGGGAGCAACAAGATTTTTAAGATGAAAACCCGCGTCAATAAATTTTGTGATTTTTGTCTATTTCCAATTTGGAGAGATTACAAAAGTCTTTGAGACTTTTGTAATCTGGCCTCTTACAACAATAATGGCTCATTTAGAAGGACAGGAACGCGCACAGTATGTACAGGATATGTTTGGCCGCATTGCCGGGCGGTATGATGTGATGAACCGGCTGATGACGGTTGGGCAGGATTTGAAATGGCGGCAGTCTGTGATTGAACAGGCGCGCTTGCCGCTAAACGGCCGTCTTCTCGACATCGCCACCGGTACAGGCGACATTGCTTTGGAAGGTCAAAAACGCATTCCCGGTTTACAGGCAGTTGGGGGTGATTTTACGCTGCCGATGATGCAGGTTGGTAAACGCCTGCCGGCGCGCCAAATGATTCGCTGGGTTGGGGCCGACACGCTGGCGCTGCCCTTCCCGGATAACTACTTTGACGCGGTTACATCCGGCTTTTTGATGCGCAACGTCATTGATGTTAGCGGCGCTTTTGAAGAACAGATGCGCGTGACTAAACCGGGGGGGCGCGTTGTGGTGTTAGAATCCAGCCCGCCCAAGCAGAATTTGTTACGGCCGTTTATCTTGATCCACCTCAATTATGTCATTCCTACCTTGGGCAGAGTAATTAGCGGTGAATCTGATGCGTACCGCTATTTGCCGGACAGCACCCAGCAGTTTCATGCGCCCCCGGAACTGGTTTTGATCATGCGCAGGGTCGGTTTTGTGAATGTAGCCTACACGGAATTTATGTTTGGCACAATTGCCGTGCATGTGGGCCAAAAACCATTTTGACCAGGACCATGTGATTTTTGTAATAAAGCTTACGTGGCATTTGTTATGTACAGCTATAATCAGGATTATGCAGTGTAAAACGGTCGTTTTTTTGTTTTTGAGCTTGTTTTTAGCCGCCTGCGGCGGGGCAGAGCTGTCTGAACCCCCTGTCGCTGAGGAAGGCGTCGTGGCGTCGGAATTAAATGATACGACGGCAACGGCCGTTGCCACTCCGACGATGCTTTCACCGACAAATACACCCGAGGTTGAACCCGCAACGGTGCAAACGCTGCCAACAGCAACCGGCGAACCAGAGCCGCCTACTCCGACGCCGCCTCCTTTGCCCGCAGATGAAACGCCGATAATACAGGTTGTTAGCGGGCAACTTCCCGAAGGCGCTTTTTTCCTGGGCGACGCCAACGCCCCCTTGACGATTATAGATTACTCCGATTTTTTGTGACCGACCTGCCGCGCCTACGTGTTAGGCACAGAGCCGGAAGTTGTCGAAAATTATGTCCAAGCGGGCCAGGTAAAAATTGTTTTCTGGCCGGTTCTCAATCATGGCAATCCCAGCGTCTATGCCACGTTAGCCGCGCATTGCGTCGGTTTACAAGACCCGAACAAGTTTTGGGATGTGCATGAACTGTTGTTTGAAAACCAGAGAGATTTGTGGGGCGCTGACCGGGATTATTTTGTGAATACGGCCGTTTCCGTGGGCGTTGAGCAGACTGCTTTCGAAACTTGCTACGATGACGGTGCGGTTCTGGAACAGGTAATGGCGCTGGACGCCATCCGCAAAGAGCGCGGCATCTATGGCCAGCCTTACTTTGACATTGCCGGAACCATCTACGGCGGCGCACCCTCATTTGAAGATTTTTCCGTGGTAGTTGACCCCTTGCTCGCCAATGGGCCTTGAGGCAAACTGCGCACAAAATACCGCGTGCAATTCAAACGACTCTCCCCTAAAATAGCATCCGCGACCGTCTTATAGTTTTTGTATCCTGGCGATCGCCTGACTACGCAATTACCTGACTATAAGACTACCGTCCATCAAACAGTTCACAGAGGAATAATTATGCAATACCGTTTGGATAATAAAGTAGCCATTGTCACCGGCGCGGGGCGCGGCATTGGGCAGGCAATTGCAGAAATGCTGGCGCAGGCAGGCGCCAAAGTCGCCGTCAATGACATCAATCCGGATCGCGCCCAGAAAACGGCCGATTCTATTCGCGCAGCCGGCGGAGAAGCAGTTGGAATTACGGCCGATATTTCCAACAAATTCCAATGTGTTCATCTGGTAGAAACGACGCGCAGCAAGTGGAGGCGGCTGGATATATTGATCAACAATGCCTCTGTGGAGCCATCTTCATCTATTTTGAAAACCGACGAATGGGAGTGGCAGCGCGTACTCGATGTTAATTTAAAAGGCGCTTTTTTTATGAGCCAGCTTGTTGGCCGGGTTATGGTGGATGAAAACCAGGGAAGCGGCGGCGTGATCGTTAATATTGGTTCGGTGGCAGGCGTGGCGACCCCCTTGTCCAATCGCGCCGCCTACTGCGCGAGCAAGGCCGGATTGGTGGGATTTGCGCGGGAATGTGCGCGCGAATATGCTGGCTATGGCATTCGCGTGAATACGGTGCTGCCGGGTATCATAGACACGCTGCGGGTTGCAGCCGATGAGCAGGAGCCGGGCGTCGTAGAGAAATGGCTGCAAAAAGTGCCGCTTGCGCGCTTGGGTCAGGCGCAAGAAGTCGCCGCGACTGTACTTTTTCTATGCAGCGATGCAAGTAGTTATATGACCGGCAGCGTACTCACCGTTGACGGCGGCATGGTAATGCGATAAATATGAATCATATTGTGAAACAGACAACAGAACTTTTTACCTTGCAAGTTTAGGCTTTTGGTATGGCTGACGTCAATTCACCCGCATTTTGGGATTGGAATTATAACTCCGGCGTGCTGCCGTGGGACTTGGATGGGCCTACGCCAGTTTTTGAACGTCTGGCTAAGGCAGGCCAGTTTACGCCGGGCCGTATGCTGGTGCTGGGCGCCGGACGGGGCCATGATGCGCGCCTGTTTGCACGGCATGGGTTTGAAGTAACGGCCGTTGACTTTTCCCCTTATGCGATTGAAGCCATGCAACAATTGGCCGATCCACGGGCGCCAATAGCGCTTTTGCAGGCTGACATCTTTCAACTGCCGGATGAGCTAAACGGCCGTTTCGATTTGATCCTCGAATACACCCTGTTTTGTGCCATTGACCCCCGGCGCCGTGTTGATTATGCCGATGTGGTTGCGCGCCTGTTGAAGCCGGGCGGGCAATTTGTAGCGCTCGCTTTTCCCATCATTACACGCACAGGCGGGCCGCCGTTTGCTGTCTTTCCCAATCAAATTATTGCGCTGCTGAGTGAACGTGGTTTTGAGCTGCGGCAGCGTGAAATGCCGCCCGATTCAGCGCCGGGGCGTCACGGCAAAGAAGAGCTGCTGATTTTGCAAAAGGTTGGCGTCGAAAACGGCCGTTCCGCCAATCGCACGCATGACTTGATTCCACTAACGGCCGTTAACCTGCTTGGAGACTCCCAAGGAGGCGGAGGATAATTGGCTATGATTGGTGTTGTCGCCGGGGTGGGGCCGTTTGCCGGGCTGGACCTGGTTCACAAAATTTTGGATGAAACGCGCGCGAATAAAGACCA
This sequence comes from uncultured Chloroflexia bacterium, assembly GCA_963701435.1. Lineage (GTDB taxonomy): Bacteria > Chloroflexota > Anaerolineae > Promineifilales > Promineifilaceae > JAACFF01. The sequence goes on from CAVPAL010000023.1 coordinate 834,002, forward strand.
GGACCACCTGCCCATATTAAGCTGGTCACAGCCTGGGACGATTCCGGACCGCACAAAATATTTATTGGGAGAAACGGCCGTTAATCCCGCCTACGCCATCCTTGAACAATGTCATAACCTGGCAAAAATGAGCACAACTGTTGTAGGCATTCCTTGCAATACGGCCCACGCCCCGCCTATTTTTGATGTCATTCAAGCGGAACTCGCTGTTTCCGAACCGCAGCTTTGTTTGCTGAATATGATTGCGGAAGTGGGCCAATTTTTGCGCGCCGTGCATCCTGAGATTGAGCAGGTTGGGGTGTTGTCAACGATGGGAACGGCCGTTACTGGAGTTTATCCCCTCAATTTGGAACCACTTGGTTTCAGTGTGTTGACGCCCCCGGACTCACTACAAACAGACCGGATTCATCCCGCCATATATGATCCTGAATATGGCATCAAAGCGTGTGGCGCAGCCACCGAACGCGCGCGCCAGGATTTACTGTTTGGCGCGCGCGCTTTGCGCGATTCCGGGGCGCAGGCGCTCATCCTGGGCTGCACCGAAATCCCCCTGGCAATCCAAAGCCCAACTTTGTTTGATATGGTTGTTGTTGATCCCACGCGCATTTTGGCGCGCAGCCTGATTCGAGCTGTGGATCCTTCTAAACTAAAACCGATGCCTATAAATTGGGGTAATAAATGATGCCCAAGGCGTCCATTACCGCAATGCTGGCCGGCGCGATGAAGAGAGCCGGCAGCAGGTTGGCGGCGCGAATACGTTTGATTTCCAGCAGCCGAAATCCAATTGCCATCAACACCACGCCGCCGGTTGCAGTCAGCTCAACGATCATGGGTTCAGTGAAGATATTGGTTCCCAGACTGGCCAGCAGCGAAATCCCGCCTTGAAACAACACAATAACAATCACTGATGCGATAACCCCAGGCCCCAGGGTGGTCGCAAAGGCTAACGCTGCAAAACCATCCATCATTGCTTTCACAGCCAGCTTGGTATAGTCACCCATAAGACCGTCTTCGATCGAGCCTTGAATAGTGAGCGGCCCCACGCAAAAGATGAGGCTGGCGGTAACAAAACCCTCGACGAAACGCGCGCCGCTGCTGCCGTCTGGATTTTTTACCAGGCGGTCGCGCAGCCAGACGCCAAACTGTTCCAAGCGGTGATCCAGGCGCAGCGCTTCGCCGATAAGCGCGCCCAATAATAAACTGCCCAGCACAATTAAGGGGTTACGCGTGACCAATGCGCTGTCGATGGCAATAACCAATGTAAAAAGCCCCAGGCTGGCAAAAACAGTTTCTTGCATGCGCGTGGGAAAACGATTACCCAACAGCACGCCCAGCGTACCGCCAATTAAAACAGTGATTGCATTAAGAATAGTGCCGGTCATAGGGACTCCGTAAAATTTCAGTTAGTGGCAGGGAGTATAGGTAATCTGCGCAAAGTTTTCAATAACAGCCAAAAGTAAGCTGGCTTACGTGAGCATAAGTAAAGGATGTTACTATCAATTATGCCTTTTAGGCTACCTGGAGGATAAAATTTGTGTAATGTTTGCACCATTTCTCCAATTGCGCGCTATAATTGGTCCGATTCGAATTTAATTATTGGTAGAGGAGTTATTTGAATTTATGCAGCGAATAATTCGATTTAGTATTGTCATGCTGGCGCTGTTGGCAGGTCTGGTTCTTTTTGCACAACCTGCGGCAGCGGTTTCTTGTTATCTGCATTCTGCTAATGTAGGCTATGTGTGTAATTCTGATCCGGCCCCAAGTGTTTTTGCACAGCCACAGCCTTTTCCCAACAGTTTCTTAGAGCGCACAACTTATGCCCGCTTGAAGGATCTGATTAACGTGTATCCCCAACCGACAACGGCCGTTCCCCCGGTGCGCAATGTCGGCGATGGGTTCCTTTTTTCCACCATCCAGGCGGTTGAGAATCACAACGGGGAAAATTGGTACATGATTAATTTGGGTGAGTGGGTGCGTGAGCAAGATTTGATTCTGGTAGATGATTCTGAATTCACCGGCTTGGAAATTTTCTCGCAGCCGGAACGGCCGTTTGGCTGGATAATTGCGGACTACTGGTACAGCACCGAACCGGGCGCTGAGCCGCAGCCCGGCACCCTCAAACTACCTCGTTACACTTTTTTTGAAGTATTTGATGCGGTTGAGGCGGATGATGGCTGGATCTGGTATGACATCGGAAACGGCCGTTGGATGCGTCAAACCTATGTGAGCCTGGTCGATCCCAACCCGCGGCCGGCCGAAATTGGCCCAGAAGATCAATGGGTCGAAATTGATCTGTACGAGCAAACCTTTGCCGCCTATGAAGGCGATCGCATGGTCTACGCCGGTCTGGTTTCCAGCGGCCTCAACCGTTGGCCGACATTTGAAGGGCTTTTCCAGGTTTGGGACCGGCAGCTAAAAACCAAAATGTCCGGCGCAGAGGGCAAAGTTGACTATTATTTCATCGAGGACGTGCCGCATACCATGTTCTTTGATGGCGACATCGCGCTGCATGGCGCTTTCTGGCACGATCGCTTCGGTTATAAACACAGCCACGGTTGCGTCAATATGCCGCCGCGCGCCGCCGAATGGGTCTTTAACTGGTCAGAAAATTCCCCCACTGATCTTTGGGTATGGGTACACACCTCCGATCCCAACCATTACTTCGACCGTTATGATCCTGAAGCCAACTTTGCAGGGCCAAATTAATTCACCCTAAGCGTAAATCATGATTTTCATAGCCAGGTCTTTCAGGCCTGGCTTTTCTTTTGCCAAAATTAAAACCCCGGTCTATAAATACATGCTGGACACTGCATGCATAATTGCCAACCAGAAAATTTGCCCCGCAAAAAGGAGTTCAAACCATGTCAGAAGCTGAATCAAATCCCACTTATGAAACTATTTTATACAAACGCGAAGGCAGCATCGCGCTAATTACTCTAAATCGGCCGCAAAAGCGCAACGCAATGGATAATGCGCTCAATCGTGATCTCTTATCCGCTTTGGCTCATGCGAGCGATGAGCAGCAAGTGCGTGCAGTATTGATAACCGGGGCGGGGAAAGGATTCTGCGCCGGGGCCGATCTGACTATTTTCCAGCCCATTCCCACCCCTGACCAGATATATCATTACATCATCACAACGTATTTGCCAATGATGGAAATCATAACAACGATGCAGAAACCGGTTATCGCGGCCGTCAACGGCGTTGCCGCCGGCGCCGGCGCTTCTTTGGCTCTGGCCTGTGATTTGCGCGTCATGGCCCATGACGCCAGCCTGCTGATGGCTTTTAGCAATATTGGGCTGATCCCGGATGCCGGCGCAACCTGGCTCCTGGCGCGCCTGGTCGGCTACAGCCGCGCGTATGAAATTGCAATTGAAGGACAGCGCGTGCATGCGGAACGTTGTTTGGAACTGGGCTTAACCAATAAAGTTGCGCCGGCTGAACAACTCATGGAAATCAGCCTGGCGTGGGCCGAGCAGCTTGCACAGCGGCCAACGCTGGCGCTGGGCCTGACCAAAAAGGCAATGCATTATGCCTTGCTTAATGATTTATCAGCAGCTATTGAACATGAAGCTGGTTTGCAAAAACAAACCATACCCAGCCATGATTTTATGGAGGGCGTGATGGCCTTCATGCAAAAACGAACGCCCAATTTTACCGGGAAATAGGTCATAGAGAATAATGAACAACCCTAGTTTTGATTTAAGCGGCAAGGTTGCCTTGATTACCGGCGCGTCGCGTGGCATTGGTTTGGCGATTGCGCAGGCCTATGCCGCCGCCGGAGCCAAAGTAGCGCTTTCGAGCCGCAAACAGAGTGATCTGGATTCGGCCGCTGCCCAAATACGCGCACAAGGTGGAGACGCCTTGCCAATTGCCGCGCATACCGGCGATTTTGATGCGATTCATGTGCTGGTGGACAAGGTTACCGAAGCGTACGGCGGGATTGATATCTTGGTCAATAACGCGGCCACGAACCCTCATTTTGGCCCTTTGATGACAGCGGAAGAAAGCCACTGGGATAAAATTTTAGATGTCAATGTCAAGGGTTATTTTCGCATGGTCAAGGCGTGTCTGCCTGTTATGCAGCAGCGCGGCGGAGGCAAAGTGATTAATTTGGCCTCGGTGGCGGGCAAAGAACCGCAGCCAATGATGGGCGTTTACTGTGTGAGTAAAGCGGCCGTGATCATGCTGACGGAGGTGATGGCGGCCGAATTGGCGGGTGATAATATTCAGGTGAATGCAATTGCACCAGGTTTTGTCAAAACAAAGTTTAGCAGCGCGCTGTGGCAAAATCCGCAGATTCATGATCTGGTTGTGCAGGCAATTCCGCAGAAGCGGATGGCCCAGCCGGAAGAATTGGCGGGCGTGGCGCTGTATTTGGCGTCGCCGGCTTCCAGCTATACAACAGGCACAACCTTTGTGGTTGATGGCGGCCAGCTAGTTGGCAGCCCCATTCGAATGTTTTAGCGGCGGTCGGACATCGGAACAAAATTGGATCGCTGTAATCTTCCGGCGCAACCAGGTCGCCGCATTTCGACAGGCTGTTGATCCGGGATGGGAATGCGGCAGGGCGTTGTTGTGAACTGCACGGCCGTATCACTTTGTGCTGCTGCTTCCGAAATTGTCCATATTCATTAATTGTCCGTATTCATTTCACCGTCGTTTTCCATGCCGCCCATGTCGCCTTCCATCTCTTTGATTTCGGCCGTGACAACCATGTTACCGGCATTCGCAAACTGTAATGTGATTGGAATTTCCTCGCCCAGCTCTAACGCGCGGCTCTTATCAAGGCACATGACGTGCAATCCGCCGACTTTTAATTCGGCCGTTTCACCGGCAGGGATATCAATGACGCCGCCAGGAACCTGACGCATGCCCATCACGTCATTCTCTTTCTTATACATTTCATGCAGTTCGACCGCGCTGCAAACTTCGATGCTGGCGCCTGTAAGTTGTTCATCTGCGTCGGTGTTATTGGTAATGGTCATGTAAAAGGCGCCGTTGGGCGCCGCCATGGGTGAATTTCTGCCCCACACATTTTCGACAGTTAATTCACCGGCAGTCCCGCTTTCAGCCGCAGACGGTTCTGTTTCTGAAGAACCACAAGCAGCAATGAATAACCCAATAATTAACAGGAATACCAGGGTAACGCGTTTCATCCAATTCACTCCTCTCATGAATATGGCTCCATTTGCCTTTATCAAATTTGCCCATCTGCTCCGAGCAAAAGTGACAAATATGTGATTATTTGTTAAAATATGTTGTGATTACCATTTTATAACGCATGTGCTGCTGGCGCAAAATAGTCACATTAATTCAGGGAGATCAATCATGAAGCAAGTAATTCCAGTCGAACGCCAGGCAAAAATTTTGTCCTGGCTAGAAGCAGAACAAACAATCAAAGTTAAACAACTTGCTGAACGCCTTAATATATCGCTTATGACGGTTCATCGTGATTTAGATAAGCTGGAACGAGATGGATTGATTAAGAAGGTGCATGGCGGCGCATACCTGCTGCCAGAAGTAGCGCCGCCACAACAAGTAGAATCCACAATCTGCGCCCTATGCGAAGGTCGCGTACGCGTACGTACCGGTTTCACAATCATCGCGCAATCTGGTGAGCGGTTATGCGCCTGCTGTCCCCATTGTGGGCTGCTGCTTTTGCGCCAATTACATTCAGTCGCTTCTGCGCTCACGGCCGATTTTTTGCATGGACGCAAGGTGAATGTGTACCGCGCGTATTTTGTTCTAGAGTCTGACGTGCGCGTGTGTTGTGTGCCCAGCACGCTTTGTTTTGCAACGGAGGTTGATGCGCGCAAGTTCCAACTGGGGTTTGGGGGGGATGTGTTGAATTTTGAACAGGCGACGCAACATTTGATGGAATCACACCACCACGGGCATATGTGAACCACATATCATGGGCGCAGCGTTAACATTTTTGCGCCGTAAACGGCCGTATTAATCTTGCTTGTCAGGTACAATTTGTGCGTGACATTGTTGGCTAATTGGTAGATAATAAAATCGTTGAAAATAATTAAAGGAGGAATACGAATATGATCAAAAATAACGGTAAAAATAAACACAAATCCGCAATAATGAGGTGGTTAATCTTATTGGTTGTTTTATTAACGACGCTGCTTGTTTCAAGCGTATTTGCGCAGGATGAACTTCCTGAAGGCGACCTTGAATTTTTAACCGCAGATGGGCCTGAATCTGTTTCAGCGCCGGCCGGCGAAACGTGGATACCAGCAACAAGGGATACGTTTGTGGCATCCAATACCCCGAATTCAAATTACGGGTTTGATACCTTTATTCGTTTTGGCCAGGTACCCGGCGGACTGGGCGCAACCCGCCCGCTGATTTATTTTAATCTTCAGCCGTATATTCCCAGCCAGGCTAACATTGTGAAGGCAGAATTACATATTTACCTGGCGGCGATCACGCCGAGCGGCGATTCCGGGCGCGGCTATGCAGCCAATTACCTGGCGCAATCCTGGGATGAAGGCGCGGTTACCTGGAACAATATGCCCCAATGGGGCGCTCAGTTTGCTCAGGGCACGCTGCCGTCAACCGGCGGCTGGCATGTAACAAATGTGACCAGTCTGGTTTCAGAATGGCAGTCAAACCCCGGTGGCAATAACGGCGTCATTCTCATTGGCGACGAGCGGCCTGACCAAAATTTCGAACGCGCCTACTACTCAAAAGATGCCGGCAATGGGCTTTATCCGCGTCTTTATGTCCAGTTTGACGAATCAAGCGACGATACGGCACCTGTCGCCAACGTAACTGCGCCAACGCCGCCTGGCGTGTGGTCGCCGGCAGATTTTACCGTCAAATGGCAAGGCTCCGATCCCAATAACCCGGATGGATCAGCGGGCAGCGGTATTCGCTGGTACGACGTTTATTACAGTAAGGATGACGGCTACACCTGGATTATTGGCCGCGCGCAGGTGACGACAACCGAAACCCAGGCGGTCGGCGCCGAGCACTTAAAACGATATGATTTCTACGCGCGGGCGCGTGACAATGCCGGTAATGAAGGCCCTGCTCCTTCCGGTCCGGGATCCAGCCAGACCTGGACGCGTATTGACGCCGTTCCGCCCTCCGCGACCGTGAATCCGCTGCCGGAATACACAGCATCTTCCTCATTCCAGGTAAGTTGGACAGAGACCAGAGAAGGCAGCGAGTCAGGTTTGAAATATTATGATGTTCAGTGGCGCGTTGACGGTGGGCCGTGGAATATATTTGTTTATAATACAACCGCGACCGCAGCGACGTTTACTTTGGGCGAAAACGGCCGTTTGTATGAGTTCCGTGCAATTGGTGTGGACAATGTCGGCAACGCGCAGCCCTGGGAAGGTCCGCAAGCAGAGACGACTGTGTTCCTGGACCCAATAGCCTACATTGTGCCATTTAATCCGAATGTTTACCAAAAATTGGATGGGCCTGAGGCTGGAGATGGTTTTACCGTGTCGTGGGAGGCTGTGACGCCGCCTGGCGTTGCTGTCCAATCCTTTGACGTGCGCTACCAGCGTCCGGGAAACACAACCTGGTTGAGCTGGCTGACTGACACCCAGCAAACTGCGGCATTCTTCGAATTGGCTCAGGATGATCCGGATGGCACCTACGTATTCCAGGTGCGTGCAAAGGACACGAATGGAAATGTGGGTCAATATTTGCCTGATGCAGAAGGATTTATGACGGTAGACCGGCTTGCGCCCTTTATTACGCCGCGTATTGTCATGCCATTTGTTGCATACGGTGATTAGCACTACAATGGGAAATTGACATAAAGTAGGTCTTGCGGACTAATCATGAGGAGTGAGCATCCTTAGATGCGGCCAGTTGAGGTAACGAACCGGCATTTGAGAATGCCTTCCTCCTCATTTCAGAGCGAAGTCTCGTTGTAGTATCAGGTAAAATGAGGATGCCAGCAGTACTCCCAGAAGCAAGAATTCAGCCTGCATTCGAGCGCTGACAGGTGATAAATCAGCAGTGGCAAACGACCGCCTGGGCAGGGCTACTCGTACTGCTCTACGCGATGCGGTGTTGGTCTTCTAAAGTGCGTCGCGCTTGGGGAAGGCTCCATACCGGCCTTTAGATGTCCGGCCAATTGTTCCGCCTGGGGGTCAAAGATGAGCATGGCGTGGGTCGAATCGATGTCGAGAATCTCTGCTTCCCAGGTTGTCATTTCCAGCCAATTTGCATACCAATCATCTAGTAAATACCGATTTAAGTTATCAGTACTGCGAATGATGGTCATCGGTCCGGTATAATCGCGCCGCGCCTGGTAACTGTTAAAGGCAGCATAGTGGATTTCGCGAACGGCCAGGATACGTTTTTGCTGGGCCGTGCCGTAACGGTATAAAAACCATTTTTCAGCAAGCAATTTTATTTGCCAACGCACCGCATTAAACAAACGGCCGTCTCTTTGATAATACCTGAGTCGGTTGATTAAGTAGCGTAGGGAGCCGCGATCAGGCTCGCAATAGGTGGGGGCCTTACTGTCAATGAGAGCCAAAAAACCAACAGTTTCTCCCATTTCTTCCAACTGCGCGGCCATTTCATAGGCCACCCAGGCGCCGCTGCAATGTCCACCTAAATAGTACGGGCCATGCGGCTGTACACTACGAATAGCCTGAATGTAGTGAGCCGCCATTGCTTGCAATGTGTCATGAATTTCTTCACCTTCCTGGAGGCCAAGGGGTTGAATGCCAAAGAACGGCCGTTCCTCAAAATGGCCGCCAATGTCATTCAATTCGAGTACGCTGACTGCATAGGGAGCGATCATAAAGAAGGGTGGTTTGTGCCCGTTGGGCTGAATGGGGACCAGAACGGACCAATCAGGCGTCCAACCTTCTTCTGACATACGCGCCGCCAGCTCTGCAATAGTAGGCGCAACAAACAGCGTCGTAAGCGGCATGCTTTTGCCGGTACTCTTTTCCAGCCGCGTAAATAAACGTAATGCGTTCAACGAATGTCCCCCTAAGGCAAAAAAGTCATCGTGTATGCCGATTGGTTTTCTTTGGAGAACATCTTGCCAGATGGAAACTAACAACTGTTCCAGATGATCGCGTGGGGCCGCATAACCCTGGGAGATTGGGAGCGCTGAGCCAGGCGGCGGCAGGGCCTGGCGATTGATTTTGCGGTTGGGCGTGAGCGGGAATTCTTGCAGATATACAAACGCGGCAGGAAGCATATAATCCGGCAGGCTTGCGCGCAAAAAGTCGCGTATCTGCATAGTTGTGGGATGCTTTTCGCTCTCGTGGGGCATAGCGTGTGGTACTATGTAGGCCGCAAGGATTTGATCATTCTGGTTATTGTGTACAGCGACGACAACTTCGCGCACGTGCGGATGGGCGGAGAGTGCGGCTTCAATTTCACCCAATTCAATGCGATGCCCGTGTATTTTCACCTGGAAGTCAATGCGCCCGAGATATTCTACGGCGCCGTCTGGCAGATAACGAGCCAGGTCGCCGGTACGGTACATGCGGCCGGTGCTGCTCCAGCAGGTAAATGGATCCGGCCGGAAACGTTCGCAGGTGAGTTCGGGGCGGTTAAGGTAGCCGCGAGCGACGCCGTCGCCGCCGATATAGAGTTCACCGGCGACGCCGATAGGGACCGGCTGCCCGCTGGGGTCCAACACGTAAAAGGTGTTGTTGCCAATGGGACGGCCGATTGTGATCCGGTTTTGGTCTGGCGTGATTTGCTGAATGGAAGACCAAATGGTGGTTTCAGTGGGGCCATACATGTTCCACAATTCAACGCCGCGAGCCAGAATGGCCTGAGCCAGTTCACGGGGCAGGGCTTCGCCGCCACAAAGCGCTTGGCGTAAGGTTGGCGTGTTTTTCCAACCAGCTTCGATCAGCATGGACCAGGTGGTCGGGGTAGCCTGCAGGGTGGTGGCCTGAACTTGATTGATGGTTTTGATAAGTTGGCGCCCGTCAACGGCCGTTAACCGGTCGGCAATGACGACTTGCGCCCCGTTGAGCAGCGGCAGGAAAATCTCAAGAACGGAAATGTCAAAAGAGAGGGTGGTCACGGCCAGCAGGATGTCATTGGGGCAGATGCCCGGCTGCTGCTGCATGGCTGTCATGAAGTTGACGACGTTGCGATGCTCGAGTTGAACCCCTTTGGGTTTGCCGGTGGAGCCGGAGGTATAGATGATATAGGCGCGGTTTTCGGAAACGGCCGTTTGCGGCAGCGGCTCAGGCGATAACTGTTCTATTTGGGGCCACTGTGTGTCCAGGCAGACGGAGTGGAGGACATTGGCCGCCGGGGGGGTGTAAATTAAATCAGCCTGGGTCAGAATGACTTCGACCTCGGTTTCTGCGACCATGAAGGCAAGCCGGTCAGCAGGAAAACTTGGGTCCAGCGGCAGATAGGCTCCACCCGCTTTAAGAACGCCAAGCAGCCCGACGACCATCCCAAGCGAGCGCTCAACGAACATGCCAACAACGATTTCTGGTCCCACACCGAGACTTTGCAGGTAACGCGCCAGTTGGTTAGAGCGTTCATCAAGTTCCTGGTAGGTGAGCGATTGCTCTTTGAAGGAAACGGCCGTCTTCCAGGGCGTACGCCGGACTTGCTCCGTAAAAAGCTCATGCAAACAGCGTGATGGATAAGCCATTTGTGTCTGGTTCCACTCTTTAGTCAGCAGACGCTGTTCTGCCGGACTGAGCATTTCATAGCGGGAGATGGGCAGCCGTGCATCTGCCACAGCAGCCGACAACAAGGTCTCAAAATGCGCCAACAAGCGGCGAATTGTACCTTGTTCAAAGAGCCGGGTGTTGTATTCCACAATCACTTGCGGTTCGATGGGTAAATGCTTTTCCATGACAACATTAACCGACAAATCAAACTGCGCGGCGCCGCGATCAAATGTCATAAAGGAAATGGGAGATTCCGCAGCCTGCTCATAATCAAATGGCGCATTGGTCATGTTAAACAATACCTGCACCAGGGGCGTATGACTGAGATCGCGTGTCTCGACAATTTCACTGACCAGTTTTTCAAATGGCAGTTCTTGATGTGCATATGCATCCAATAACACATCACGTACGCGCGCTATCAGTTGGGCAAAGGTGGGGTCGCCGCTTAAGTCAGTGCGTACAACCAGGGTGTTGACAAAAGTACCGATGATTGGTTCTACAGCCAGATAATGGCGGTTGGCGACCGGCACCCCTACGGCAATATCGGTTTGTCCGGCATAGCGGGCCAACAACATTTTGAAGACTGCCAACAGGAGCATGAAGGGAGAGATCTGTGCCTGTCGGCTGAAGGTGTGCAGAGATTCAGTAAGGGTTGGAGACAGGTACAGGAATTCGGTGGCGCCGGTAAATGTTTGTACCGGCGGGCGCGGGTGGTCTGTGGGCAGGTCTAACACGGGCATATCCGCAAGCTGGTTACGCCAATAGGCGAGCATGTTTGCCAGCGCCGGGCCTTGCAGCCAGTTCCGCTGCCACACGCTGAAATCGGCATATTGGATGTCGAGAGCTGGTAACGCGGGAGTTTCGTCCCTCAGGTAAGCATTATAAAGCGCGTAAAAATCTTGCCAGAGTACCACAATTGACCATTGATCCATAAGGATGTGGTGGAAGGCAAAATAGAAGACGTGCAATTCATCGTTCAGCCGGAAAAGGGTTAATCGCCAGGGAGGCGCGGCTGTGAGATCGTATGGGAGTCTGGTATCGGCCTGGATGAGTTGGATAACGGCCGTTTCCTGGTCTACCACCGGAATAGAGGTTAGATCTATCTCATTGATTGTAACTGAATATGGCGGCAGGATTTTCTGGCGCGGAACGCCATCTGCGGCCAGGAAAATAGTTCGCAGGGATTCATGGCGCGCGACCATGACATCAATTGCTTTTTGCAGCGCTTCCCGGTTTATGGCTTGCCGGTATTTTAAGACGACAGGAATGTGGTAGGCATGATCATGCGGGGCTAATTGGTGCAAAAACCACATGCGCTCCTGGGCAAAAGAGAGCGGGATCTCGCCATCCCGCGCAACGGGGAGTATGGGAGGCGGCGTTAAGTCCGAGGTGCGACGCGCCTGATCGAGGGTTGCTGATAAATCAGCAACTGTTGGCCTTTCAAAGAGGCTGCGTAGTGGGATGGACATGCCGGTTGTTTTTTCCAGGCGAGATACCACTTGAGTAGCAAGTAGTGAATGACCACCTAAATCGAAAAAATTGTCGTGAATGCCGACCTGATCCACTTGCAGTACATTTGCCCACACTTCTGAAAGCATTTGTTCCTGGATTGTGCGTGGTTTTTCATATGGCTGCGCCAAAGCTGCACGTACTTTGTCCGGTTCGGGCAGGGCTTTGCGGTCAATTTTGCCGCTCGGGGTGAGTGGCATAACATCCAGGGTGACGAAGGCGGCTGGAATCATGTAGTCTGGCAATTTTTGCTGTAAGAAGCGGCGCAGCGCTTTCGTTGGGGGCTTGTTTTCTGTTTGAGGAACAACATAGGCTACCAGTTGTTTGTGATTGGATTCGTTGGTGCGGGCGAGAACGGCCGTTTGCCGAACATTCGGGTGTTGTAATAACACGGCTTCGACTTCACCGGGCTCAATTCGATACCCACGAATTTTCACCTGACGATCGGTTCGTCCTAAGAATTCAATGTTGCCATCTGGCAAATAACGGGCTATATCGCCGGTCTTGTAGAAGCGAGGCGCTTCCTTTTCGGGCGCCGCGGTCAAAAAAGGGTTGGCGACGAAGCGTTCTGCTGTCAAATCAGCCTGGTGGAGATAACCTCTCGCCAGAACTTCTCCGCCAATATATAGTTCGCCAGGCAAACCGACAGGGACAGGCTGCCGGTTTTCATCCAGGATATACACGTTTGTGTTGGCAATGGGTCGTCCGATAGGAACTTCATGTCCCACAGCCACATCGTCTGCTGCTTGATAAAAGATGCAGGCAACAGTTGTTTCAGTTGGGCCATACCCGTTGAGCCAGAGTACATCATGATTTTGTGACACTTGCCGCCACTGGTCATAGGATGCTCGTTCAACTTTTTCACCTCCCACAATCACCAATCGCAAACAATCTGGCAGCGTCTGTTTAGAAATAAAAAGCTCGTTTACCCACTGTGCCCAATAGGCAGTTGGGAAGTTTAAGACAGAAATAGAGGCTTGCTCAACCAGTTGGTTCAATTGATTGGGAGCTGGAATATGATCATCGCGCAGCGCCAGCGTTGCGCCACGTATGAGGGTAGGGAAAATTTCTTCCAAAGCCCCATCAAAATTTATTGTGGCAAACTGCCATACCCGATCTTCGGGAACAAGCTGGAAAAGATTGGCGACAGCCAGGTTATGGTTGAGGATGGCTCGATGGGGAATCATCACGCCTTTTGGCTTTCCAGTGGAGCCAGAGGTGTAGATAACATAAGCCAGATTATCTTGCTCAATGATATTGTCCGGATTTTGCTTGCTTTGCTGGCGAATCAACGGTCCGTCACTGTCCAGATAAACAAAAGTCATCTTTTGCGGCGCGTTTTTAAGTGGAAGTTGCGCTGTTAGACTTTGTTCTGTCAACAAAACATGGGGGGTTGCATCTGCCAACAATTCGGCTAGCCGTTCCTGTGGGTATGTCGGGTCTAAGGGTAGATAGGCGCCACCGGACTTAAGAATGCCCAACAGAGCAATGATCATCTCACAGGATCGCTCAATGGCGATACCGACGCGTTTATCTGGACCCACCCCCAGGCTGCGCAAATAATGGGCAAGCTGGTTTGAGCGTTCATTGAGTTCCCTGTAGCTGAGGGCTTGATCTTTGAAGAGAACGGCCGTTGCCTCCGGCGTGCGTGCTGCCTGTTCGGCAATAAGGGTGTGGATAAACTGGTTGGGCGGCCAGGAAACAGCCGTTTCGTTCCACGTGGTCAAAAGCTTTTCCCGTTCAGCCTTGGTGAGCATAGATAACTGCCCTAATGGCTGATCCGGATTGGTCACAACATTTTCAAGCAGTTGATTAAAATGCGCCGCCATGTGAGAGATCATTTCAGGCTCAAACAGCGCTGGATTGTATCGAAATTTTGCAAATAACTGCTTCTTAATCTCTACAATCTCCAAATACAAGTCAATGCCGTTAATACCATTACCGGCTTCCACGTTAAGCTGATCGATGACCAGAGGACCGGCCTCAACCTCAACATCTCCTGTATCGTCTAACCATATGTCTGCCAAATAATTAAACCTTTTTGGCGCTTTAAATAGATTAAACATGACCTGCGTAATTTCTTGAGGAGATCCATCGCTGAACAACTGTTTTTCTTTTGCTGTCAGTGCAAATGGATAATGCTGATTCAACAAAGCTGCCTGCACCTTCTCGCCAGTTTTCCTCAAGAAGGCCCGAAAAGAATCCTTCGGATCAACAATTCCACGCATCACGGCCAGGTTCACAAAATAGCCAACCAGCATGGCAAAGCGAGAACTGCCGCGTCCATGCACCGGCGAACCAACCAATACATCCCGCTGATTGCTGTACTTGGATAGCAGCACCTGAAAAACAGCCAGAAAAAATGAATAACTTGACGCACCCTCACGAAAAGCTAAATCCCGCACCTTTTGCGCCAGTTCTGGCTCAATCACAAACTGCATCTGGGCATAAGAGATTTGCTCATCAGAAGAGAGGCGCCCTTTTGTGGGTAAATCGAGTCCAGGGAGATCCCCAGCTAATTCCACCAGCCAGTAATCCCCCATTAACTGCCCACCCTTACTCGCCAACAAATCCCTTTGCCACTGCACAAAATCCGTATATTGGTAGCGAAGTGGTTTCGGTTCAGGATAATCACCCTGCTGCAAAACAGCCAGGTTCTTTAGGAACTCATCTACAAGCAGCCACATAGACCAGGCGTCAGCCGCCACATGATGCACGACAAATTGAAGTACACAATGCGCTTCACCAACCATATAAAACCTGACCCGCATCACGTTATCAACGCTGAGATCAAACGGTTGATGTAAATAATCAACAATGGCCTGTTCTACATTGGTTTCAGACCATGCGGTTGTATCTACAAACTCAAACGCCACTTCCTGCCGGGGCAAAACGACCTGAACCGGTTCACCATTAATAATAGGATAGATAGTGCGCAATACTTCGTGACGATCCACAATCAATTGCCACGCTTGTTTCATATGCTCTGCATCTACGACCATCCGAATATGAAACGAGAATCCCAGATTATAGATGCTGGTTTCCGGATCCATTTGTTGCAAGAACCACATTGTCCGCTGGTTATAAGACATAAGACGAATATCATCAGCAGAAATAGCTTGTTGTGTTTGCAATTGGGCTAGATCGTTTTGTAGACCGGGATCAATTTGATCGAATGTCAATATATTCATCATAAAATTCTAGATATTACCTATAAGGTTGGCGCCGTTGAAACAAGCCCACGAAGGCGCAGCCACCCTTCATTCCAAACCCCACGAGCCAATTCAATATCTTCTTGAGGTATAAGTTTTAAAACAAAAGCGATAATCAGATAGAGCGTGGCGCCAAACAGAACAGGTATTAGAACAAATGCATCACGCAGCGGCCAGGTTAACAAAACCATCAAACTCCCTGCAATCATGACCCGCAGCCCAAAAGAAATATTTTGTCTGGCAAACATTCCCTTGGGCAGCGCCAAAAAAGCGCCCACCATCATACCCGCTTCTGTAATTATGTAAGATATAACGCCGCCGAGCGCGCCATTCCCCCAAACATTTTGTGTCCAGGGAATCAAGAAGAGGTCAATTGGCAGCGTCAGAACGATGGCAATAACGAATAAAATACTCAACCTATTTTGCCTGTTTATAGCAATCAGCAATTGACCTAGAAAAATGTTGATAGATGTGAAAATGGCCACAATACCAAAACCGGCTAAAACAGGGCCGGAATTCAAAAATTCTTCTCCTACAATTAACATCAACAGCGTGTGCGCCACAATAACAATGCCCAATCCCATCGGTACTGAAAAAAGTAAAACAAAATTCAATGAACGCCGTGCGATTATCGGCAATCGCTCCGGCTCATGTGTGTATAACCGGGCGAACATGGGAAATAAGGCGGTTCCGATAATATTTGGTATCATTACCAAAGTTCCGTAAGCGATATCGGCTACGCTATACCAACCCACGACAGTCTCGTTAACAAACAGCGAGATAATGATAACGTCTGTTTGGACATACACGTCGCGCAAAAGCCGGTTAACCAGAATACTGGCGCTCTCTCGCAGCAGCCAGGGAATCAGCGACAGATTCAAAGCAAATTGTAAAATCGTTTGTCTGCGCAGCATCCAAAACAAAACTATGGTGTGAGCAAAACCTGCCAAAATTGATATGGAAGCAGCGATTACAATAGTTTGACCGGCAGTAATTATTGCCAGAACGCCAACGGCTATGACAACGTCGGTCACAATATTGGCGACAGCAATGATCTTGATTTTTTCTAACCCATATAGAGCTGCGCTAAAGACATGTCCAATTTGATAAATGAGATTGGCGATGCCAAAAATGTAAACAATTTGAAGAGTTTCGTGGGCATAACCGGCAATGTTAGCAAAGATGGCCACCGATATATAGCCCACAAAAAGGAATACGACGCGCAACAGCAGTCCAACGCTGACTAATTCAGAGAGGCGCTCTTTGTTACGGGCAATTTCACGCGTAATGACAACGTCTGTGCCAAAACCGATCAAAAGCGCGGTTATAGCCCACAAGGATGCAGCTAAATGGTAGGCGCCAATCCCGGCTGCTCCATAATGTCTGGGAAGCAGCACCATTGTTATTAACGAAATTACGCCCGTAATTAACTGCGAAGCAAATAAAAATGCGGCGTTGGAAGCAACACGTTCGGCTGTTTTATTTGACATACTCCTGGGAATCTCCTGGACTTGACTGCAAGAGATTGAATAATTTGAACAATCTTATCAATGGTAATGGGCTAATCTTAAGAAAAAGATAACGAAGGACCGGTTCAGGCCGCCTGACAACACAAAACTCTGTATTCCCTTGCGGGCGCAGTTTCCCACCTTGCATTAGAAGTTAATGGTGAAACGGCCGTTTGCAGTTCTTGCTTCTGATACCAGCTACACGTTGGGCGCATCATACCAGAAACAGCAAGTTATCGATTAGCGTATGAAGAAATCGTTCTTTCAACAAAAGCGGCATAACTTGTGGGCGCACGATCTAGCAAGCACGCTAAAACACGTGAGTTTCCGAAATATCCAAACTGTTCATAATATCTAAACATGCTGATTAGCGCATTAACTTGATAATCGCCCAGACCCTGGCTGCGGGCATTGGCCTCCCACGCTTCGAGTGGGAGGCGTTCAAACTTAATGCTGTGGCCAAAAGTTTGGCCTAAAATTTGAGCTATCTCACTTTGCGACAGATTCTCAGCGCCGCATAATTCATAAATGGCGCCCTTATGCCCTGACTCAGTCAGAACAATTGCAGCAGCCTCAGCCACATCTTCCAGATCAACAGTGCCTAAGCGCGTATTTTTAGAAAAAGGCATCTGATAGCGGCCTTTTTTCACAATATCAGGCCAATAAGCCAATATGTTTTGCATATAGGGCGCGGGCTGAAGAATGGTGTAAGCTAAGCCTGATTTAAAGAGGCGTTCCTCTACACGCATCTTTTGCCAATGATGCGGCATAGATTCAATTTGGGAGTGAAATACAGAATGATAAACAATATGCTCAACTCCCGCAGACTGAGCCGCCTGAATGACGATGCGACCAATTTTGATTTCGTCAGGGCTGACGTTGGGGCAAATATGATAGACTGCTTCAACGTCCTGAAACGCCTGATGCATGCTCTTTTGGGAACCCATATCACCAACCACAACATCCTGGGCGCCAAAACTTTGTACAGGTTGGATTTTGTGATCTGAATGCACCAACGCCCGAATCGGCGTTTTCCTTTTGCGTAATGCTCGCATAACAGCTTGACCGGTCTTTCCCGCCGCACCAGTTATAAGAATCATCGCTTCCTTCTAGGAATTACCTTTGCCACAGTTCGGTTTTTAGTCGCTCGTAAACATTAAATACGATTGGACAGATTGAATAATTTTCCAGAACGCCCCATAACCTGAAAACAAAGCCTTCTTTACCCAACTCACTAACACGCAATAAGCTACACTGTCGTGGCGTCTATCTAAAAATTGCGCAGCAACTGCACATAACCACGTAAACTTTCGCCCATTTTGGTTATAGAGATGCTTTCACCGGCGATATGCGCCTGCTCTTCTTCGGCCGGAGAGTAGCCGATTACAGGAATGCCATACGGCTGAAAGAAACGGCCGTCTGTAGCAAATCCATAGCGCGTCAAAGCAGGCTCGCGGCCCATGCCGGCGGCAATGGCAGCCTGCGCGCGCTGCACCACCTCACTTTCAGGCGGCGTATAAAAGCCAAAAATCGGTTCATCGGAATCAGCAAAAGGCTCCTGCGTCCATTCATCGACAATTGTATGCGGCCAATCCCCAACCAGCCGCTGAACAAAGGCTTGCAGGCTGTTGATGCTCTCGCTGGCGCTGCGAAAATCGAGCAGCACGCGCGTCCAGGCCGGCGTCACATTACTGCTTTTGGTGTCAACCTCAATGATAGTAGGCGCGACGCTGGTAGGCCCTAACAGTTCATGGCTGCTCAGTTCATTTTTGGCGGCCTTGAGTTTTTGCAGAAAATCAGCCAGGGCATAGTTCGGGTTGCGACCCTTGTGCGGTACGCTGGCATGTACGGAACGGCCGTTTAACGTCAACCACATTTGCACAATACCGCGATGACCCAGGGCAATGTTATTGTCTGAAGGCTCGCCCAACACCACCAGCGTCACTTCATAATCCAGGTTTTCTACCCAATGTTTAGCCCCTTTCCCGCCAACTTCTTCTTCTACAACGCCGTTAAAAACGATATCCCGTAACGGCCGTTCCCCGGCGCGTAGCAGCGCCGCCATGCTGTAGACCTGCACCGCCAGCGGCCCTTTGATATCGCAGGCGCCGCGCCCGACAATGCGTCCATCAACAATTTCACCTGAGTACGGCGGGACAGGCCAGAGGTTGGGATCCCCTGGATCAACGTGATCGGTGTGGCTGTTGAGCGCCAGGGCCGGTAAATCCCGTTTTTGGCCAAAAATACGGCCGTTTACGTTGCCAACCGCATCCAACCACACTTCGTCAAACTTCAGCGTTTTCATCTCGGCGGCGATTAGCTCGGCGACGGCCGTTTCCTGCCGCGGCATACTCGGCGTCCGGATCAAACGCTGCGTAAAATCGACACAATCCGCCAACAACTGTTCCCAATCCACGTTACTCATGAATACCTCAAATCATACCCAATCTCGCAGCCACCATGTTTTATGGGGCATACCGCTTTCATAAACCACCCGGGTCACGGCTGACTTATTAACCGCAACAAGGCGCAGAACCGCCTCAAACCGCCTCTCACCGACCGTAATGAGCGCATATTCCGCCCGCCACGGATTCACAGCCTTGCCCGCGCGCATTTCATAAGGCAGTCCAACGCTGCCCGGATTCAACAGCAGCATTTCGTTATGGCGGCGCACCATCTGCTGGTGCGTGTGGCCGCAGGCAATAATCGCTGCGCTTTCCCCGTCTAAAAATTCATCCAGCTTATCGGCCGGCGTATCCGGCAAAATGGCGTCATTAAAGCTGCGCGGCGAACCGTGGCAGCACAACAAATCGATTCCGTGGCCCAAATCAAGCCGCAGCGTGGGCACAAAGCTTCGGATTATTTCTTGGTCGGACGGGCTGGTAAGCTGCGCCGCGCCCCACAGCTCAACCTCCATTAAGCGCCCGGTTTCAGCATCGTCATCAGCAATTGCCCACGGCTGCGGATTGAGTACCCAGGCGTCTGTATTGCCCAGCACAACCGGCCACTCCAGCGCAGACAACATCGCCAAAACTTCTCCTGGCTGCGGGCCAGCCACGGCTACATCACCCAAACAAATGACGTGGTCGGGTTGCTCTGCCTCAAGGTCGGCCAGAACGGCCGTTAGCGCAGATGCATTCCCATGAATATCCGCAACTAAAGCCACTTTTGTCATCAGTTTCACCTCTTAAATCAGCTCAGGAGATTTTTCCCAGGGGCGAATAAAATCTTCCGGCGCCACGTTGAGCGCGTCAGCAATGCGATTGATGTAGTTGAAATAGCTGATAACCTGCGTGGCGTCATGGATAGCGCGGTCGTCAAAACCATGCCGGCGTAGATTTTTAATATCAGTTTGTTCCATTTGTTCGGGAGTGCGCGTCAATTTTTCGGCAAAGGCGCACAAAGCCTCATCGGGCGGATTCAAGCCCGCCTGACGCCAATCGGAAGCAATATGATGCACAAAAAGGTCTGCCAGCGCTTCATCCATTATTCCAAAATTGACGACCTCAGCCCGGAGGTCATGGGCGTGGGCGCGAATTCAATAGAGACAGTGGTTGCACGCCGACACCACCACGGCCAACATTTCGCGCTGTCCACGGCTGAGGGGGGAACGGCCGTACATGATCGCGCCATAAAAATCCATTGAAGCTTTCAGCGCGCGCGGATTCTGGCTCATGATAGAGACTATGTGCCAGATGCGGCCCGCCCGCTTCAGCGCCGCCTCATACTGCTGTTTCAGAAAGCCGGTCGCTTTTTCTAAGGGAACAACTTCAATCCAGGGCATTATCCAACCTTTTTATCATCCTTTGTTGTCTCCTTGAAGCAAATTAATAATCGCCAGCGTGTTGAGCAGCGCTTTGGGCACAAACGAGCCCAACAGCACATATTCCGGCTCTTTGCTGCCGTCGGCGCTGCGCTCGGAGCAGTGGGCGTTACCGCCTGCCGGACCCAGGCCATCCAGGACGGGCAGCTCCTGCCAAAAATAATTACCGTCGCTGAGGCCGCCGCGATCTTCGGGAATCACTTCAAAGTTCAGGGCAACGGCCGTTTCCTGCCACACATGCATCAAAGCCTGCGTCGCCGGGTTGCGCGGCCAGGGATCGACCTGGTACACCACCTCGACGTTCACGCGGCAGGCAAAATCACCCCTGGCTGTTTTGACCGTAGACAGTTTGTTGAGCGCCAGCATATTGGCAATCCCTTCCGCATAAACCTCTGGGTCGAAGGCGCGCATCTCCACGCTGGCGGAAGCAAAGTGGGGCACGCGGTTAATCACCGTGCCACCGGCTATCGTGCCGACATTATAAGTCAACTGACGCTTATAATCGGTGAGACGGCAAATATGCTGCACGACGTCCGCCATTTGCAGCACGGCATTCGCGCCCTGCTCGTGGGCGCTGCCGGCGTGGGACGCCTTGCCTTCAACGGTAATGCGATAAACCACCATTCCCTTGCGCGACGCGACGATGTTGAATTGGCGTTCTTTCCAATTTCCCGGCTCAAAAATGAGGCAGGCCAGCGTTTCGCCGCGCAAACGTTCTACGCAGATGCGGCCAAAATCCCAACCGCCGCTTTCTTCGCTGGCGTCGAGCAAAACAACCCAGGTGACCGCTTCAAACAACGCCGGCAGGTACGCTCGAACCGCCGACAGAATCATATAAATCATGATGGTGCCGCCTTTGATATCGACAACGCCGGGGCCGTAAATGCGCACACCATCAATCTGCCAGCGAAAATCGTTGCGCATTTCCTCATCAGGCGGAAAGACCGTATCCAAATGGGAAACCAACCCGATTTGGGGCGCGGGTTTGCCATTGGTGGAACGGCCGTTGCGCGTCAAAATCAGGTGACGGCCGTACAAATGATTCTTCGATTGGACAGTGTCGGCTACAAAACCCATGCCGGCAAACAAATCAGCCGTCTGGACGCCTAACTCATTCACCCCGCGCGGGTTGGACGTGAAGCTGTTCACCGCCACCATTTTCTGCAGCAGATTGAGAAAATGGGGTAGATTTTGTTCAAAATATTGTTGAAGCTGCGTGGATAGGTTCAAATTCTTCATAATACCCGTCGATCAATTTTCGGATTGCCATAATATTCAGCATTGCGCGCGGCGTATAGGAGGCCGGTAAAATATATTCCTGCTCTTTGGCGCCATCTGCACTGCGCTCAGAACAATGCGCGTTGCCGCCAACCGGACCCAGGCCGTCGATTGTCGGCAAAATTTGCCAGGTCCAGTTGCCGTCACTCAAACCGCCGCGTTCTTCCGAGCCTACCTGAATACCCAACGATAGACCAGTTTCACGCCACATTTCCACCAGCGCCCGCGAAGTCGGATTTGGCGCCCAAGGCGCCCATAAACCTAATACCTCGACCTGCACGCGGCAAGGAAAGCCGCCGTTGGCGCTGTGGACGGTAGAAAGATCATTCAGCGCTTTCATTTTATCCACGCCATGGTTAAACACATCGGGCAAAAATGCGCGCATTTCTACGAAGGCGCTGGCCTGATGCGGCACGCGGTTGATCACCGTGCCGCCCGCAATGGTGCCCACGTTAAAGGTAATCTCCTGTTCATAATCGGTAAAGCCTGCTACGCGCCGGATCACATCAGCCATCTGGAGAATAGCATTGGCGCCATGCTCATGAGAAGTGCCGGCATGGGCGGCTTTGCCTTCAACCTCAATGCGAAAGCGCGCCATGCCTTTACGCGCCACGACCAGGCGCTGAATCTCAGAACCAGGGCTTATCTCGCCCCCTTCAAAAACAAGCGCAGCAATACCGTTCTCTGCCAGGCGTGTCCGGCAGATTTCCCCGAAATCCGGCACCAATGACTCTTCAGCGGCGTTAAGCAGGACAACCCAATTCACGCTGTCAAAATAGTCCGGGTCAACGGTTTGGAGGGCAGACAGCGCCATGTAAATCATGATGGTGCCGCCTTTTATATCATAGGTTCCCGGGCCATAAATGCGCTGCCCGATTTCCCGCCAGCAAAAATCATTTTCTTCTTCCTCGGCCAGCGGATAAACAGTGTCCAAATGGGAGATTAATCCAATGGTTGGAGGCGGTCGATGTGGGGAAGCAGAACGGCCGTTTCTAGTCAGGACCAAATGCTTGCCATATAAAAAATTGGCTGCCTGAATAAACTCAGCCCGAAATCCAAGTTTTTTGAAAAGGCCGGCCGTCATCTGCCCCAACGCGTTAACCCCAGAGGCATTGGCCGTAAAACTATTGATTTTTACCATCTGCCGCAGCAGATCTAAATGAGCGGGAAGATTATCTTCCAAATAGGTTTGAAATTTTACTGCGTGATTTTCCAATTGTTCCATCCGTGATGCCAAATTTATTGAACTTAGACCCTGCATTTTGATTCGATTTCACCCGGCGTGAGCGAATAGAAACCATCAGGGTCTAGAAGCATCAACATACAATTTATAGCATTGCCACAGATGGCTTACAAATCATATTTACATGGCGGCATTTTCATTGCGTAACGAGAGCGCATCACGCAAAAATTCACGCAGTTCCCAGACCGATTCGCGGTCGAGTAAATTGAGCGCTTTGACCCCCGCCAATTTTTCCACCAGCACCGTACCCGCCTCCGTATTGGTTGTAACGCCGGCGACCAGGTCGGGGGTACGGCCGTATGCCGCAATCAAACCTACCACGGCATACGGATCAGAAGCGCATAACACCATCCAGCGCACATTGGCTTCGATTTGGGCGACAGCAATATCTCCATTGTACGGTTCCAGGGGGGAAGCGCCGACTTCAACAACAGCCACATCCGCTTCCACCGCCGCAATGCGAGACAGCAAATTGGTCAGGGCGGGTTTGTATTCATCCGACGGGCAAACGGTTGTGGGCAAACCCGCATCGACAAAATCAAAAATATAATCTGCGCCCGCATCGCGCATACTGAGTATATCCCGGTAACGGCCGCTGCCGGTCAACTTTGCGCCCACCACCCGCAATCCCATATCTTTCAACTGGCGCACAATAATGCGCGCCACGGTTGTTTTACCCGCCGACATGGAAGTTCCGATGACCAAAATAATGGGGATGGTTAACGGCCGTAACGGCGCCTTTTGGACATAATCCTGCATGCGGGTTTTTTCACCATGAACCAGCACATGCCCCCGGTAAGTCAACGAAATCAACGTGGGCAAAAAAGGTGAAATCGACGTAACTTTGCCAAAAACGCCGCCGCCGCCCATATTATCCATCACAAAATCATCCCCAATATCGCGCCAATCTCCTACTGCCTCTAAGGTAGCAAAACGGCGCGCAAAAGCGCCAATGACCAGATGACCCTCCATGACCTCAATTGTGCGGCCGCTGCGCATCTCCAAACGCACCAACGGGCTGGCCCGTGAATTGACCTCACCCACCACATAATCACCCGCTGACCAAAGTTCACGCGGCAGCGGTTCAACCGTAAATGGCAATTCATCCAAAGGTGAAATTCTGGTTACTGAAGAGAAGAAGTAACGTGTCATTTTTCATGGTTCCAATTTATCTGACAGCGGGGATAACAACAGCAAAGCAAGCAGAGTCGTGCGCTCGATCAGCTTATCCACAAACAAAAACTCGTGCCGGGCGTGTGCTCCATCCCCCACAGCGCCCAGGCCATCCAGAGTGGCGGTGTACAAACTTGTGTAATTACCATCCGAACCGCCGCCGGCCAGACCCTCCTCCAGGTGCAGGCCAACCTGCCGGCCCAAAGCTTGCGCCGTGCGCCATAACGCCTGGTTTTCGTGAGTGCGTTCCAGGGGCGGCCGGCCAAAACTACCTTGAACAGACAGTTCGATGCCAGGCATGGGCGCCTGCAAACTTAATAGCGCTGCTTCCATACGGCGGGCATCTTCCATTAAAGGCACGCGCACATCCACCGAGGCGCGCGCTTCCGGCGCGATCACATTGGAGCGCAAACCGCCTTCGATTGTGCCTACGTTAACCGAAATGCCCTGCGCCAAATCATTCAGGGCAAATAATTCCTGCACGAGCAGAGACAACGCCAATATGGCGCTGACCCCTTTCTCAGGATCAAGCCCGGCATGCGCCGCGCGACCACGTACGACAAACTCAAAATGGCCCACCCCTTTACGCGCTGTTTTCAACTTTCCGGCCAGCCCCAATGCCGGTTCAAGCACAAAGGCGCGCATTACTTTTTGAGCCCAGGCGTTAATTAACGGTCGTGACTCGAAACTGCCTATTTCCTCATCCGAATTAATAAGAATAACCGGTTTTACCTGAGGCTCCAGACCCAGGTCATTCAACGCCTTCAACGCAAACACTATTTGGGTCAATCCGCCTTTCATGTCGAAAACGCCCGGACCGCGCACCTGGTTTTCCTCAACTACAAATGGCATCTCTTTAAGCGTGCCAAGAGGCCAAACCGTGTCACAATGACCAATCAAGAGCTGCTGCGGCGGAGGCCCGTTGGTCGTTTGGGCCAAAAGCTGCCCGCCCGTCTTGTGTCCGGGAATCAACTCAACGCGAAATCCAAGGTCAGAAAAAGCCTCCCACAAAATAGTTTGCGGCACAGCCTGAGATTCGGGGCTGGTTGATGGTGATTCCGCCAGGACCAAACGCCCCAGAAAATCCAGCATATCAGCCTGGGATTCCAGCAGGAAACGTCGAATTTGTTCGCCTGTGTTCATATCGTTTGGGAAATTTCCTCCTGCTGCAATGTCATAAACTCAGGATACACGTCCATGTATCTGTATCTCTTTTCCAGGTTTGTAGTAATGGCTTCAGCCGTGTGCGACCCAGACCTACCCCTAAAGTGGTTACTACAAACCTTATATGGACTGTTGGAAAGCTGTACTAGCGCTTGAAACCGGTCATAAAAGGAAAAGCATAACTTTCACTGATCCGCGCGAAGCGCCCCCAATTGACATAGGCTAACAAGGGCGCATTGTGCAGCAGCTCGTTGTCGTCCAGGTCTGACTGGCGCAGTGAGTCAGCAGCAGCGTAGGCGGCGATGATACGCCCGGCTATCAGGCTGTTAACATCAAAGCCGTCAATGATGCGGTCTAATTCACATTCAAAATACAGGTACCCGTCTTGAATGAAACGGCCGTTAATCTTCTGGGCCGGAAAAGTCGACAGCAAGGACAGCGCCGGTTTGGCGCCATCTTCATCACGAGGCGAGGCAGTCAGGCTGGTTAACACCATCTGGGTCGGGCGTGGATAACTGACGGTGAAAACTTTTTCGCGTTTAATGTTTTGATAAGTCGCGTGAGCAGGGGTGCATACAAAGCCAAAGTGGTTTTCCCAACTGAGGGGCATCGCCAGGTGTTTGGGCGCTAAATCGAAACGGCCGTTTTCTTCTCGCGTCCCAATAATTACCAGCGGCGCAACGGTAAAAACGCGCTCCCATATCGTGCTGAGTTCCAGGGGAACCATGTTTTCTGGCGCATTGCTTTTCATAAAAGCTGACTCCTCAATTTGTGCCAACAGTAAAAACCTTTATTGTTCCATTGTGCGAATGGTCTGCGGTCATGTCTAGTGCCGTTTATCCTACTTCTGCCTGACGTTTGACACTAAATGCACATCTTACTTATCTCGTGTAAACTACTGCGATTATGACAAACCAAATCGCCAAGTCAGGTAATTCACAAATAATTTTACCTAATGGCGCGTTGCTAAATACAATTTTGAAGACGCATGACTGCAATATTAAATGGAAAAATCATGACAAGTAAAAAAGAGAATATGCCTGGAGTCATTGCCGCCGGAGGACCATTTACGGCTAAAGCCGGAGTCGAAATGCTGCGCAAAGGGGGCAACGCCGTTGATGCGGCCGTTGCCGCCGCTTTTGTTTCATTTATTGCTGAAATCGGCGTCGTCCATTTGGGCGGCAGCGGCATGGCGCAAATTTACGATCCACAAACGGAAACGGCCGTTGTCTACGACTTTTTCAGCAATACACCCGGTTTGGGCCGGCCACTGCTGCCGCCGGAAGCAATGGACTTCTCCGAAGTTACCATTGATTTTGGCCCAACCACCCAAAATTTCTACCTCGGTCGCGCCTCGGTCGCCGTGCCGGGAAACATTTTCGGGTTATGCGCGATGGCGGAAGATTTTGGCCGTCTTCCATTGGCGACATTATTAAAACCAGCGCTCAGACTGGCGCGCAACGGTGTGGCGCTGGAACCTTTTCAAGCTGAAACTTGCGCCTTACTTACCCCGCTCTACACGCATACGGCCGGGATACGCGCCATTTTTTCCCCAAATGGACCCATGCTAGGAGGAGGTGAACAGCTTTTTATTCCCGACCTGGCTCAAACCTTAGAAGAACTGGCCGCTCACGGGGCAGCGATATTGCGCAACGGCCGTCTTGCAGAAGCGTTGATTGCGGACCAAGATGCCAATGGGGGTTTGTTAACCGCCGCCGATTTGCAAAATTATTCCGTACGCCGCCTGAAACCAATCCGCCTAACCTATCATGAATATGAAATTTTGCTGCCGCCTGCCAGCTCAACCGGCGGCGTTCTGACCGCATTTACCATGAATCTGCTGGGGCGATTTAATCCTGGGCGGCGGGAACATGGTGGCTTGGAACATTTGCGTCTGCTCTATGAAGTTATGGCAGCCACAACCCAGGCGCGCCTTTTTTGGGACCAGGCCAGCGAAACAATGCCGGAGGCTGAAGCATTGTCTCAATTTCTCGCTGATTCATTCGTCACTCGCTTTGAGAAAGAAATACGTACAAACCTGGCCGGCGAACACGCCGTTACGGCCGTTCCCGAACCCAAAGGTCCCAGCAATACAAGCCACCTCAGCGTCATTGATAGCCAGGGTATGAGCGTCAGCCTGACGACGACAGCAGGTGAATCGGCGGGTTATGTCGTGCCCGGGACAGGGTTCATTCCTAATAACATTATGGGTGAGGAAGATTTGCATCCTCAGGGTTTCCACAGCCGCCCGCCCGGCCAACGGATTCCGACCATGATGACGCCTACACTCATTTTGCAAAACAACCAGCCGCGCCTGGCAGTAGGCAGCGGCGGCAGCATTCGCATTCGCAGCGCGATTATGCAGGTTTTGAGCAATTTGTTGGATTTTCAATTACCGCTTGCACAAGCTGTCAATCTCGCGCGGGTGCATACTGAGAATAGCGTACTGCAATGTGAGGCCGGCTTTAATGTGCATGCAGTCGATGAATTAGAGGCATTGGGCTATCCCGTTAACCGCTGGGATACGCGCAGTATCTATTTTGGGGGCGCTCACAGCGTGTCTCGAACGGGAAACGGCCGTTTAGTGGCGGCCGGAGACAATCGACGTGGGGGATCAACGGCAACTAATTAAAAATTTGTAAAAATCTTGGCAAAATGCTTTAACCTGGTATGAGAAAAAATTAACAATAGGAAATCTTTCCCATCGCATTGGGTTAAAAAAGCTTGCAACGCAACCTAATTACGGGCATTATACCGTCGTCGAAGAGAAAAAAGTGTTGCCGCTGAAGCAAAACTCAAATACCAGCCAGCAAAACATCACAGACCACATTGTCGCAAATCTAAACGCTCTTAAACGCGCAGCACGAAAATCCACAGCAGAGGAAATTGGTTTATGCCTATTTATGAGCGGGCGTCGTTACGTGTTTTGCTGGCACTGGTCGTCGTCCTTATATTAAGTCTAACGATTACATCAAAAACATTTGCACAAGCTGAAACACAATCTACCTATACAGCTTACACTCCCGCAATCCTTCATCAACCCACTCAGACCGATAGTTATGGCTTAATGCAAGCAAACTATTATCGGCAAAAAGCAGGGGTTCCTTCAGTAACCGAAGATACAAATCTAAGCAATAACTGTTTCGAACATGCCCGTTATATGGCCGAAAACGACCATTTAACCCATCATCAAGATCCCAACTTGCCATATGCTTCTGAGGACGGACAAATTTGCGCCGAACGCGGCAATGCCTGGATAGGTGGTGCATATGGGTCTGATTATTGGGAAGAAGTTGACTCGGTCGAAGGCTGGATGGCTTCTGTCGGTCATCGCCTTTGGTTAATCTATCCAACCACAACTACTTTTGGTTTTGGTTTTTATGAGACGTCAAACAATCGAGCCGGCGCAGCGCTGGATGTGTTAACCACGGCCGATTTTGGCGCAGACGAAACTTATCCTGATTGGCCAATTCGTTACCCCAGTGAAGGGGATGTAGAAATCCCGCATACGCGTTATCCGATTACCTTAAACTGGCGTTACTTCGGTTCATCGCCCGTCATTGAAACCACAAACCTGCAAACCGCCGCGGGGGCGCCTATCCCACATGAAGCCAGCACGGAACTTCCGGCAGGTCATAAAGGCATCCAACTTATACCCAGCGAAGAACTGCCGCCCGGAACCACTATCGTTGCGACAGTGACCGGTAGTTACGACAACGTACCTTTTAACTATACCTGGCAGTTCACAACGGAAGGCAGCAGTAACCCATACCCATAATTGGGTAGCAGCAAAAAGCCATTTGAGACTGGTTCGGACGTTTGTTCGAACCAGTTTTTTTATGCCTTCAACTAGCCAGTCGCCTGTTTTGGGTTATGATTCCACCTATGCGTAAACATTGGCCGCTGGCGCTTATATTGCTGGTTTATTTGATAATTGGCAGTTTATATGCTCTATTAACGCCTCCCTGGCAAACCCCCGACGAACCGGCCCATTACAATTATGTGCGCCAACTCGCCGCCGGTAGGCTGCCGGTAATTGAATCTGGGGATTATGACCAGGCTTATCTAACCGAGGTGGTTTTTCAGTCAGCCTTCGCGCCCCAGTACGATTTGAGCATAATTGAATACGAGGATTGGCAGCCGCCCCTCTATTATTTGCTGCAAACCCCGGCTTATTTGCTTACTGGCGCCTCTCTGACAGCGATGCGAATTTTGTCTCTCCTGATGGGCGCCGGCGTGGTTTGTCTGGCATATGCGATTGTTTTGCGCCTGCTGCCACAGGAGCAATGGCTGGCGCTGACAACGGCCGTTTTCGTCGCTTTCCTGCCGCAGCACATGGCCATGATGGCGGCCTTGAATAATGACAGCCTTGCTGAACTCATGATCGCCGCCACACTCTTCCTGCTTGTTGTCATCGGCGATACGCGCACGCAGCCAACAAACGGCCAACTGCTGCTTTTAGGCGCGCTGCTTGGATTGGGGTACCTCACCAAGGGCACGGTGTATCCGTTAACGGCCGTTGTCGGGCTGGTTTTGTTGTGGCGCTACTGGCATGAGTGGAGAGGTTTTTTACAAGCAGTTGTGTTAGTTGGCGTTCCCGCTTTTGCATTGGGCATATTCTGGTGGGGACGTAATATGGCGGTTTATGGCGGGCTGGATATTTTGGGCAAAGCGGCCCACGACAGCGTTGTGGTTGGCCAGCCGCGTACCGCTGCATGGATTGCCGAGTTGGGACTGGCCGAGACTTTGCAGCGTTTTGTCGAAACCACGTTCAACAGCTTTTGGGGCCAGTTTGGCTGGATGACGGTCCCAATGATGCATCCGGCGTGGCTCTATCCATTACTGTGGATTTTCACAGGGATTGTGCTTGTAGGACTCGTTGTAGAGCTTCGCCGCTATCGCCAGACAGACATTACCCGCCTGCAATGGTTCAGCCTGGCAGGGCTGCTGCTGCTGACGCTGGGCGTACATGTGGCCTATAATTTGACGTTTGTACAGCATCAGGGACGTTATTTGTTTCCGGCGTTGGTTCCAATTGGGTTTGGGGTTGCTGTGGGACTGGGATTGTGGATACGGCCGTTGCGCCGGCGTTGGCCCCATGCAGTCTACTTGATTCCTCTGGGGCTGGCGCTTTTGCTGATCACACTCGATCTTTACGCACTCTTTCGCGTCATTTTGCCTGCCCTGGCATAGCTGGTCAGGTAATCATCGGTCCGCGTTGCGGCGCGATTTCCCAATTCAACGTTTGGGGGGAGAGCACAATTTCCGTAACTTGTTCACCCGGCAACATCAACAGGACGTGACGGCCGCTTTCATCAACCCATTGCCGTCCCTGCTCGACCATATGCCAGCTTGCGCCCAAACGCACACGCCGCACGCGCACGCGCCCATCGGCCATAAAAACACATTCAACACTAAGCGGTTGTCCCATTTCAACCTCACTCGTCACTCAAGAGATTGCACATTACGTTGACACGCGCCAAAGGGCAGCCAACTTACGGTATTTCACCCACTCATAATAAGTCATGTAGAGGCTCAAACGCAGCCCGTGGAGGCCATCCCGATACCCAAACAGCGTCACAAACCGCCACCAAAAGTGACGCAGCGGCTGTAAAATATAGTTTTGCGGACGCGGACGGATGCCGGCCTGGTACAAGATGCCGGCATCATAATCAGTGTAGGCGCGTTGTTTGGCGTGAAAGTGGGCCGGATCACGATAATTGTAGTGGATCAGCGGGTTTTGTAGTGATCCAATGGCGCCTTCGACAACGGCCGTTTCATGCACAGGTCGTTCGTAGCGCACTTTGCCATGCTTAAAAAGGCGCAGTTGGTAATCGGGGAACCAGCCGGCGCCCAGCGTCAGGTTGCCAAAAATATAATTATGGCGCGGAACCTGCCAACCCGTCTCCGGACGCTCACCCACAACCCGGCAAATTTCGGCCGCCAACTGCGGCGTGCCGCGCTCGTCGGCGTCGACAAAAAAGACCCAATCTGTCTGCACCGCATCCAGGGCCGCATTACGCTGCTGGGCATAATTTTCAAAATGGGATTGTAAAACCGCCGCGCCGGCGGCTTCGGCCAGGACAGCCGTATCGTCTTGGCTAAATGAATCGAATACAAGCACCCGATCGGCCCAGCCTAAACTTTCGATGCAGGCTTGAATATGTTCCGCTTCATTGAGCGTGAGAATAACGGCCGTTATCTGCGGCGGTGACTTTTTTGCAGATATGGGCCGCGTTTCTAAGGCCGGCTGCTGTCGTGAGGATTCCATCGTTGGCACAGGCGGGTTATTTTTTGTGGTTGGGCGACCAGATGCTGGCGATTTCTTTATAGGCGCGCTGCCATTCAGGATCACGCGCATTGGCAGACCGCTTTTTCATGGTGGAATGAACCAACCGCGACGCCACACGCAGCCGCAAAGCGCCATGATGTTTGCGATAAAGCTGGGCGCGGCTGCTCCAAAGGTTTATGATAGATTGTGCCGGCACCTGCCGGGTTGACTCGCCGCCATAATGTACAATTTCAGCCTGCGGCACTGCATAAATTTCCCAACCTGCATTGCGCACGCGCCAGCTCCAATCAATCTCTTCACAATACATATGAAAGGATTCATCAAAACCTTTTGTAGTTTCGGCCACATCGGCGCGAACTATCAGGGTTGCGCCCAGGGGATGGTCCACCTGGAATGGTTTATGGCTTGAACGGTAGTAGCGGCGCGGGTAACGGCCGTTTAGGCGGGTTTCGTACAGGCGGGCAGGCATTGGCAGCAGATCAAACATCAACTGACCCAATCCGGGAAAAGAGAAGGCGCTGTGTTGGAAACGGCCGTCTCCATACACCAGACGCGCGCCTGCCATACCTGCCTTGGGGCGCTCCTCAAGACATTGCACCAGAGCCGCAATCGCGCCGGGCCGCACAACTGTGTCAGGATTGAGCAAGAAATAATACTTTGGGTGCGTCGCAGCCGCGGCAGTCATGCCCTGGTTATTCGCAGCGCCAAATCCAACATTCTTTTCATTCACAATCACATGAACATGGGGAAACAAATCCTGCACCAGGGAAACAGTGCCATCGGTCGAGGCATTGTCCACCACCCAAATTTCACCGCGTAACTTTGAACGCTGTAAATCGGTGCAAACTGACCGCAAACAATCTGAAAGATAATCGCGGACATTCCAACTGACAATGATTACGGCGACATCAATCACAGCCGCTGCTCCTTGCCCTCTGTCTCATTCTGCACCCGTAAGTAACTCGTCAAGCGCGACATCAAGCTCCGCCTCCACAAAACGAATTGGGGCAAAAAAATTATCATCAACAGACTGTAAACCGGCCCAATTATAAAAATCCGCCGCACATAAAGAAGTCGCACAAGTATCACTGGCGGCAAAATCGGTCATCACAGTCATCACCTCACGCGCCAGACCCAGCGAAAAATCCCGGCCAAACGCTACTGTCTCATTCGGTATTTGTCCGCTTAAGGCAATAATCTGCGTGCGGTCAAAAATCTCAGGTTCAACATCAAAAATTCGCGAGCGGGCGTCGCGCAGACGATAGCCGCCGAATTCCGGCTCTCCGTTTACAATCACATACCCGATTGGGCTGCGCGTCGGCGAAATGCCCAGGTAACGGTATGGTTCAGGATCATCTTCGGCATAATCCCACAACTGCTCTTCAAAGGGCATAATCGGCGGCACGTAGGCGGCTGTGGCGAAGTCGGCCTCGCCTGCAAAAACCGCCAGCATGGCGGCGCTTTCGCCCGGAACCGTGATGATTTCACCCGGTTCGATCCCCGCTTCGGCCAGCAGAGCCTGAAAAGCAAGGAAATCGGGGATGCTGTTGGCGTCGGCGACAGCCCAGCTTTTTCCTTCCAGGTCTTCGATCGCATTCAAACCGCTGTCCCGCCGCGTGACCAGCATACCGGTTTGCCAGTTATAGCCATCTTGATGCACAGCAACGCTGCCAGTTTGTACCTCACATTGTTCAGCGGCGGACACATAACCGGCGGCGGACAAAAAGCCAATCGTGTCTTGCGGCGCTCCGCACAGGGTGTTGATGATGGCTTGTTCGCTGTCTAAAACACCTACCACAAATTCTTTGCCGGTGGTCTCCCGCAAGGTTTCAGCTAACACGTCACCGCGATCAGTAATAACGGCCGTTTCCGCTATAGGTGGAAACAAAAGTTGAACAGGCCGGGCCGCGCTTCCAATTGGCGCGCGCGTCACCTCAACAACAACTTCTTCCGCAGGCGCCTCTGAAACTACCTGCCGGGTTACTTCAGCCGTGGCTATTTCTGTTACGACTCTTGTCACTTCCACCTGCGTGGACTCTTTTACAATTCGCGTGACTTCCACCGGAACAACTTCTGGTTGGCAGGCAGTTATAGCGAACAAGCCGGTAATAAGTGCAAACATTTGGAAATAACGCATCAATAGACAAAAAAACTGACGAAGTCGCCAGTTCGATAATTGTAAATCCTTTACGAAGCTACTGCTAGTGTACCGTTGAGAACACTCCCAGCCAACGAAATTTAACGAGGGTTAAGGTACGGTGACGGCCCTTTTCCAACCGTTCGATCAATTGTTGATGCGGGATAGAATGTCGGGGCTGAGTAACGGCCGTTGCAATTTAGGCTGAATGAGGGGATTCCTTTGCATGAATTCGCTCTCCCACAGTTATAAACAGATTATAAAACAGGTAAGGAGCAGCGGTTTTATGGCGCAAGCTGCAAGACTGCGCCTTGTCGTGAAGTCATCACCTCCAATGGCAGATAGCCAGTGAAGCTGCCATCAACGCCGACCTGCAAGTCAGGCGCCGCCTGGCCGGTTAGCCAATCCGTGGCCCTGTATGCGCCGGCGTTCAGATTACTACCGTCCAGGCTGAATGCGCAGTTCCGTTGCTCCTCGGCCGAGAAGTTAACCACCACCAAAAATGGAGGCGTTTGACCTTCATCGCGCAAGTGACGCAGATAGGCATAAGTTGCATCGCAACTGCTTTCCAGTGATTGCAAACTGCCACGCTGCAGCGCTGGATGATCATTGCGCAGATGGATCAGCCGACGATAGTGATAGAGCAGAGAAGTTGGATCAGATTCCTGGTCGGTTACATTAACCTGCTCGTAGTCCTTATTGATCGGCTGCCAGGGCCGGCCGCTGCTAAAGCCTGCGCCAGGCCCAGCGCGCCACTGCATCGGCGTGCGGATTAGTTCATCAGGCTTTTGTCCGGTCATGCCAATCTCTTCGCCATAATAGATGAAAGGGACGCCGGGCAATGTCAGCAAAAGCGTTGCCGCCAGTTTAGCGCTGTCTGGTTCCCCATTCAGTTGCGTCATCACCCGGTTTTGATCATGGTTGGTCAGAAAAGGCGCAAATTGACCGGGCGGATACACAAGCAGCGCCTGGGCAAGGCTGTCGCCGAAGAAAGCGGGGGTTTCTGCATGAATGCTGTTCACAATGCTCTCAGCCAGGCTAAACTCAAAAGCAATGTCCACCTCGCCATTCTTTATGTAGGGCGCGACCACAGCAGTGTCATCCCACACCTCGCCCACAGTCAGAGCCTGAGGAGCTATCTGATCAATGAAATCATTCCACTGCGCCAGCCATTGGTGCGTCTCTTGCGTGTCAACGTAGCTGCTGTCTTTTTCGATAAGGTGACGGATGGCGTCCAAGCGGAAGCCATCCACACCCATTTCCTCGATCCAGAAGCGAGCTGCGTTATACATCTCCTTTGTCACAGCAGGATTACGATAGTTGAGATCGGGCATGCCCTCCCAGAAAATGCTGTGGTAGTAAGCATTATCCAACGGGAACCAGACCGGTTCGCCCCACGGTGTCCTGTGGCCGGGATTGTCACTGCGCCAGACGTACCAATCGCGCTTATCGGACTCGGGATCGCTGGCAGCCTCAATGAACCAGGGATGTTCGTTGGATGTATGATTGAGCGTCAAATCGACAATGACCATGATGCCCCGCTTGTGAGCCTCGTCGATAAAACGCTTGAAATCCTCGTTGCTCCCGTAATCTTCCTCAACTGCATAGTAATCCGTAGCATCGTAGCCATGATAGCTGGGTGATTGCATGACCGGCATCAGCCAAATGCCGGTCACACCCAGATCTTGCGCCGTTGCGGGATTGCCGTCGTTAAGATAGTCGAGCTTTGCGATCAGCCCGGTCAAATCGCCGCTACCGTCGCCGTCGCTGTCATGGTAACTTCGTACGAAGATCTCGTAGAAAACGACTTCGTTCCACCATGCAGGCTGGTTGGTGGCGGCGCCAGTTGCAAGTGTGGGTGTCTGCTGCAGCGAGTCGCAGCCGGCCAGAAAAAGAAATACGCTCAGCAACAGGCTGGCGACAACGACCAGAAAAGAAATTCGATTTTTCATCCTAACCTGGACAAGTCAGAACCAAAAAAGATTGTGGCAGCGAATTAACACGAATTTATTTTCGAGCTAATTCGTGCAATTCGTTGCAAACTTCTTGTAAAACGAACAAGAAGTCAACTGGTAGGTTACTAACTTGAAAAAGCTGTGCAATCAGGCTAAATAATACGACTGCGCACTTTGGAACTGGCATAGTCCAGCGCCATCACGACAATTGCAATCGCCAGCATCATGACGCTGGCCTGGCGGTAACGCAGCTGCTGAATATTTTGGCTGAGTACAAAACCAATGCCGCCGCCGCCTACAAAGCCGATGATTGTGGACATACGCACGTTGATGTCCCAACGATAGAGCGCAAATGCGGTAAACGGAGGCACAATTTGGGGAACTACGGCAAACACGATCATTTGCAGCCGGCTGGCGCCGGTGGCGGTAATTGCTTCAATCGGTCCTTCGGAAATGCCTTCCACCTGTTCAGAAAACAGTTTGCCCAGCGCCGCAATGGAATGCAGCGTCAGCGCCATAATACCGGCAAAAGGACCAAGACTCACCCAAACTACGAATACAATACCCATAATTAAAGGTTCGATGGAGCGCAAGATATTTAAGATACTACGTGTAATCGAGTAGATGGTGAGGCCAACGTGAAACGGCCGTTTCGGGGCCACGCCCAGAGATAAAATACCCACAGCAGCGCCCCCAAACAGCGCCGGAATTGTTGTCCACCTTTCAGGGTTATCAAACTCATACAGCCAGTTTAACACCGAGCCAATCGCAAAAATAATCAAACCGACGCCAACAGCAGTCAGCGCCAGCGTTAGCAAACGCGCCGGTGCGCCCTGCACCTTGAGTACAGCTTCCTGTCCCAGGCGCGCGCCATATGACATGGCGACCGCCCCACCGATAAGCCCTGTCAATGCCGGCAGAAACAGGCGCAACATATCACATAATATAAAAATAAAATTACCCAGGAAGCCAAATACACCTAACACCCGCTCTAACCACAGACCCAACACAATGCCAACTTGAGCCAGCAGAGCCAACCCTAAAACCAACAAGGCCGCCATGAGCAAGACACGCGCGCCAGCCAGCAGGCGTTTGCCCATGCTGACAGGTTCCTCTGTAGAAATCAAAGCGCTCAAACGCATGAGCAGCCAAAACAAACCAACCGCAACAATTAGAAGAATTAGTCCAACCCAAATCTGCCGGCTGAGCAGCGCCGCCAGATCAACTAATAGGCGCGTGAACTGCCACCCGAACCAGCCGCCTACCGGCAGGGCAATTACCGCCGCCATAATAGCCGCCAGCGGCGCGGTAACCGGCGCCATGATATTGCGCGCCGCTAAAAATGATATTGGTACGGCCAACAGCGTACCAATAGTAGAAGCCAGCAGCGCCATAAAAATCGTCTCGATTATCCGCTCAATGGTAATACGTGACGCAACGCTTAAACCAATCTGCCCGGTGACATCATCTATGGTGATAAGATCAGGATTTGCCAACAGCCGCAGCACGCGCAGCACGTTCTCCTGGCGCACCGGATCCAACGGCTTCTCCAGGTTAATTTGCGTTACCTGCACGGCAAACGCATAAAGAAGCAGGATGGCTAAAATACCAAGCAGCGTGAATAGAAAATGCCGCTTCGCTTTGGCGGGTGATTGTTGAGTCGTGTCGACTAATTCGGCTGAATCCACAATATTCCTTCCAGTAGTCTAAATGATTCTGCTGCGTATTTTTGAGCTAAAATAATCTAAAGTCGTGACCACAACCGCAATCGCTATTACCATGACGCTCGCCTGTCGATATTGGGTCAGGTTTGTGGCGCGGAACAAGATCAAACCAATCCCGCCGCCGCCCACAAAACCAATAATCGTCGAAAGGCGCACGTTAATATCCCAGCGATAGAAAATGAAGGCGGTGTAATGGGGCACAATCTGCGGAATCACGGCAAAATTAATCATCTGCAATCGATTAGCGCCCGTCGCGGTTACCGCCTCCAGCGGGCCTTCTTCAATATTCTCAACCTGTTCGGAAAACAGCTTGCCAAGGTCCGCAATGGAATGCAGCATAAGCGCCATAATACCAGCGAATGGACCTATGCCCACCCAAACAACCAGCACGAAGCCCATAATGACCGGCTCAATGGCGCGCAGCGTGTTCAAAATTGTGCGCGTAACGGTGTAGGTGGCCATGCCAATTGCACGCGGCCGTTTCGGTTCTGCGCGCAGTGTGAAAAGGCCAACCAAAAGACCGAGAATAAGCGCCGGGATCGCTAACGCCAAAAATAACGCCGGCTGTCCCTGCGGCAGTTGCCGGCAGAGACCTAATAAACAGATCCAGTTTGCAAAATAGGTCAGGCCAAAAACAAAAATAAATGTGCCCAAACCCGCCAGCACAAAGGTCAACAGTTTAGCAGGCCCGGTCGCCAAACGAATGATCGCTTCCTGAGCATACCGGCTGGCATAGCTCATGGCAATCAGCGCAGCCACAAAACCCACCAGCAGCGGCAGGGTAACAACCAGCAAATCAGAAACGACGTAAATAAAATTACCGATAAAACTTAAGAACCCCAGATTTTTATCCAGCCAGGCGCCAATAACCAGGCCAATTTGGGCAGCAACTGCCAAAAGTAAGATACTCAATAATACCAGGGCGGCAATGATCACGGCAGCGGCAATTTTACCGCCAACCAACCCTGTAGATTCCGCCATCCAAGGCAATCCAAATCGCAGCAGAACAACCAGCAAAATCAAAACTACAAAAAATGCAATCACGCTCATCCATACAGGCGAACTGAGCAAGAGGGCAGCCTGAGCAAGCCAACGGGTAACGGCCGTTCCCAGATAAAACCCAATTGGTAACACAACAATCGCGGCCATAATCGAAGCCAGCGGCAGCGTGACTCCTTCCATCAAATTGCGCGCGCCCAGAAACGAAATTGGAACGGCCAGGATTGTCCCGATCGTAGAAGCCATCAGGGCCATTAAAATTGTCTCAATAATCCGCTTGAAGGTTTCGACTGCTATAGGACTGGGGCCAACAATGCGGCGGCTAAGGATTTCAACCACTTCAATGCGTTGTGGCTCTTCTGTGGGGCGAATATCCGGCATCGTGAAGGTTTCAGTAAACTTACCTTCGCCGTTTGCCCGAAAATCAGCAACCTCCCGCGCTCTTGTAGCGCCGGCCGGATACCAACCTATGACGCCGCGCACATTGGGTTGAAAACCTTCCCCGCTCATCGTGAGCGCATCCTGGGTCGTGGTGGCGCAATTGGGGGCTAATAATAACGTACGCCCTTCGGCCGTGACTTGTGAACCCTTTATATCCTCGGGGCAAGGCATACGAATAGAGATATTTGTGCTGCGCGTCTCCG
This sequence comes from uncultured Chloroflexia bacterium, assembly GCA_963701435.1. Classification (GTDB taxonomy): domain Bacteria; phylum Chloroflexota; class Anaerolineae; order Promineifilales; family Promineifilaceae; genus JAACFF01. Next base: position 873,315 of record CAVPAL010000023.1, read on the forward strand.
TTTCATGCGCAAAAAGATCGGGTCGCGCTAATTCGCGCAGGAGTCCGACCAGATTTTCCTGTCGTTTAGGCTCCAGCGGTTCTTGCAGGTCGATCTGCGTCACCTGCACTGCATACGCAAATAAAACAAATAATCCCGCACCAATTAACACCAGCAACAGCTTATTTCTTTTTGAGCCGTTGTTATTATTCTTCATCTTTTACTGGTCCTAACCAATGCGTTCCGCTTCTTGACCGTAAATTTCAATGAAGCGATCATCGTCAATTTCTTCCGGTGTGCCATCAAAGACCAGGCGGCCTTGATTGAGCGCAATGGCGCGCGTACTGTATTGCTGCACCAGATCTAAAAAGTGCAGACTGCACAGCACGGTTATTTGATCTTCCCGGTTGATCAATTGCAAATGGCGCATAATGCTGTGGGCCAAAGCGGGATCAAGACTGGCAACCGGCTCATCTGCCAGAATCAAGCCTGGTTCTTGCATCAATGCGCGCGCGATACCGACGCGCTGGCGCTGACCGCCGCTCAATTCATCAGCCCTGTTTTGCGCTTTGTCATCAATGCCAACACGCGCCAGGTTGGCGTGAGCGCGATCAATATCCTCTTTGGGGAAACGATTGAGAACACTGGCAATCGAGTTGACATACCCCAGGCGTCCACTCAAAACATTGGTCAATACCGTAGAACGGTCAACCAGATTGAAATGCTGAAAGATCATGCCAATCTGACGGCGTGCGCGGCGTAATTCTTCACCGGAGACGTGCGAAAGCTGAATGTCGTTCCACCAGATTTCGCCCGAGGTTGGTTCTATCAGGCGGTTGATGCAGCGCAGCAGCGTACTTTTGCCGGAACCGCTCAGACCAATAACGGCCACAAACTCACCATCTCGAACTTCAAAACTAACGTCTTTTAGCGCGACAGTGCCGTCGTCGTAAACTTTTGTAAGGTTGACTATGCGCAGCACAAAATTTCTCCCCAAAAAAATGAAGCCGGGCTGGCGATAAGTGCTCACCCGGCTTCAAAAATTGATACTTAAAGTCTAACCACCAAACACATCTTCTTCAGAAATGCCAAGGTTTTGCATGGCATCCCGTACCGGATCATAGAAACTGTCCGTTACAGGCGCCAGACCGGTCCAGTTATAGAACTCTTCTGAGCAAATCGATTCCAGACACGCTTCAGATGCAGTGAATTCTTCCAATGCGTCAACGATAGCTTGCGCCGTCGCTAACGGGAATTCAGGACCAAATGAAACGGTGTCATTCGGAATCTGGTCCGTAAGTGCGAGGATGCGGGTCACGTCGAAGATGTCCGGGGCCGTGTCGGAAACGGAGGAACGCGCATCTAAAACACGATAGCCGCCTTCATCCGGGCCGCCGGCCACAAAGGTGCGACCTTCGTCATTGCGGACGGGGCTTTCACCGGCATCACGCCAGATTTCCGGATCGTCTATGCCGTAAGTCCATTGACGTTCGAAGTTGGGCAGCAGCGGAGGGCTGAAGAATGCGGTCGCAAAGTCAACTTCATTATTGTAAACTGCCAGCATGGCATTGTTGTGACCGCCGGCTTCCACAATTTCAGCCGGTTCAATGCCCATTTCCGCGAAGGTTGAGCGCGGGTAGAGGTACCCGGAAGTGGAGCCAAAATCCGGAATTGCCCAGGTTTTGCCGTCCAGGTCTTCCAATGTCTCAATGTCGCTGTCCGCACGAACTACAAATTGAGCTGCATACCAGGCCAGACCGAAGCGCACGGCTGCGCCGCCAACCGTCACACCGCAGCGATTATTGGCAAGCACATAACCTTGAGCAGGGATGAAACCGATGGTGTCATCTGGCGAGGCGCACATTTCTTCGATGGTTGCGGCGTAGCTTGTCGGAACGCTAACTTCAAAGTTCAGGCCTGTAGCCTCATTAAGGGCCTGGGAGAGGACTTCACCACCAGAGATGATGGCGTCAACTTCAACAGACGGTACAAATAAAACTTTAATCGGCCGTTCTTCTGATCCAAGCGGCGCTTTTTCGACTTCTTCAACAACGGTTTCAGTTTCGGTAACGACGCGGGTTACTTCAACCGGCACTTCAACTTCAACTTCTTGTGTATCAGTGACAACGCGTGTCACCTCTACCGGCACTTCAACTTGGACGGTTTCCGGCTGGCATGCTACCAGCACAACCGACAGGACAAAAATCCCTACTATGAGCCACTTAATATTGTTTTTCATTTATCCTCCTATTAGTGGTTATAAACGGCGCAAGTTCCTTGAGAGGAAACAACATGTCGATATATGTTACATGCGCCCACAATACAATAAAAAGATATTAACCAAATTAACGATTTGCGGCAATGTCTAACGGTAACTTTAGCGTATCAATTGGTTCTGCGGTAGTTGGCTTTGTCCTAAATTGGGGTGATTTTTGTCACTTGTTGGATTAATCAAGTTGGAGAACCCGGAGGTGGTAAATAATTCGCTTGCTGTGTAAATCATGTGATGCACTGCAGGCTGCCACCGCAATCACCAAATCTGGTATGATTTCTAGAAATTCTTCCTCTGTCGATTTCGGTCTTCGTATGCATCGCATTTAACTCCTTGACTGCATTTTCTCCTTGATTATAATAAAGGAATGATTACTACTGTCACAGGAAAAAACCAAATCACGATTCCCGCTGTCTTGGCGCGACAGCTCAAAATTCAACCCGGTCAACGTATTGATTGGCAAATTGGCGAAGATGGCGTTCTGATTGCCAAACTACTTCCACGGCGGAGCGAACTTGCGCGTCAGGCAGCTGGCATGGGGCGTGCATGGCTTCAGGAAGATATGGATCCAATAGCTGACTTAATTAACGAACGCATTCAAGCTGATGAAGATTAGGCGCTGAAATGACGCATCTACTCGATTCATCAGCCTGGCTTGCTCATCTATTTGGCGAACCCGGTGTCAACGAAGTTACGCACCTATTTGATGATCCAAATATTCAGGTAAATGTTTCAACCTTGTCGATTCCAGAAGTATATGCTCGTATTAAATCCATTGGAAGAGAAGACCATTGGCCTACAGTTTGGTCACTTTACTCTGACTTGTTTTCACGGGTAATCCCTGCTGATGAAGTGGTTGCACACCAGGCAGTACAACTACGCGCCACGGCTATTGACCGTTTACCCACCATAGATGGATTGATTGCAGCGACGGCGCTTGTGCGCCAATTCACTCTGGTACATCGCGATCCTCACATGACGGCTATTCCAAATCCTGACCTGCGCCAAATGATTCTGCCTGATAAATGAGCGTACTCTCCGTATGGACGCTAATATCATTTACTGACTGATCTTCATCGGAATTTCGCGCGGTTCGCATTCTGGACGGTTGGCTTCATCGGGCATATCAACCAAAATCTGATGGGGATCGACACGGTTGTTAAATTGTGAAATTTCAACATCTTCATGAATCAGGCCGGCCCACATTGGCTGAGGATTGCGGTCACCAAAGGGACCGACGACGCGAATGCCGCCGGTGATGAGTGCGCGTTCGCCGGGCATCAGGTAATAATAACCATCAATTTCTTCTAGCTCTTCCGGATTGCCCAAAGCCCATCGAAAGGGATAATTAGTCAGCTCATTTTCAAAGCCAATTGCGGCGCGCCAGGCGCCGGATTCGGTATGCCACCCCAGGGTGTTGTAATTCCAATCGGAGTCGTAGATAGCGCCCGGCGCCGGCCCGGTGGTGCGGATAGGGACCGTGCCATAGTTTTCGACGGTCATGGTAATCTGGATTGTGTCGCAGAGGGCAACGGCCGTCACGTCAAATGCAACCGTCTCACCCGCAGGCGGGGCAAATATATCGGCGCGAGGAACGCCACCATATTGAATTGTCAGCGCATCCTCGACTCGAATCTTTTGACCTTCCGCATCTTGCGCCACCGCAAAAATCGGATAGGTACCATCGGGCGGCGGGGTCGCGCCATTATCAACGCCGCCCTCATAATCGTAAACGTGGCGGCCCGGCTGATTGGCAGGAATATTACGCTCTAACTCTGAAATTGGCTCCTGGGCGCCATCGGCCGTTTCCAGGTAAACTTGTAGATCGGCCACTTCTTTTGTCAGATAAAATTGAGCCTGTACCCGGTCAGAAATTCCATCCCGATTAGGGGTAAAAATGGGCTTGTCAAGCGAAAAATCGCGCATTTCCGGCAAATCTGTATCCGCATCCGCAATGGTCAACATTCCCTGGGCTGATTCAGTAACACCGTTTTCATCGGTGGCGGCAATCGTCCAGGTATAGACGCCATTTTGTAAAAGCCGCGCCAGGATTTCACCCTCAATTGTTTCTTGCGGGTAACGATATCCATCCACAACGCCGCTAAATAAGACTCTGTAGTCACCCGCGCCGCGTGGTTTCTCCTGGCGAAAGTAAAAACGCTCGCCGGCCTCGTTCTCAAAATAAATTGAAACATTGGCGTTACGCGACAATTCATAGGCTAATGCAATCGCGTCGGTTTCACCGTCTGCATTAGGCGTGAGTACCGTGTCCGGCACGCTTACAGCGCGCAATAAACTGTTGTCCCCATTAACGACACGCCAAATTATCGCTACGGCAATAACAACAAAAATTAGCGCAATAATCGCTGCTGCCAGGGGTGATACGCTTCGTTCTTTCATGGGCGCAAGTGTACCAGAGCCAGGTGGCAGTGACGATATGTGTTTTACCGACGCTTAATCTATAACTTCGCATTGAGCCGGTTTCTGCGGTTCATGCTGCGCGACCGTTAACGGCCGTTTCCCCCACCCAAACAAAGTGACCACGCAAACGAATATCCCGCGAGGAAGCGCCTACAAGCAGTTCAAATTCACCCGGTTCTGTGACCCAGGCCGAAACGTCGGGATCGTAGTAGGCCAGGGATTGTCGATCTAACTGTAAGGTGACCGTTTTTGTTTCCCCGGGCTCAAGGTGGACTTTGGCGAATGCTTTTAGCTCCTGCAACGGCCGTTCCAACCGCGCCGCCACATCATGCAGATAAACCTGCACCACCTCTTGCCCGGCATATGCCCCACTGTTGGTCAAATCAACCTGTAGCTGCTCACCACGGGTGTTGACATCAAGCTGTAAATTGTCATAGGCAAACGTCGTATAGGAAAGGCCATGACCAAAGGGGAACAGCGGCGCAATGGCCTTCTTGTCGTAATAGCGGTAGCCGACGAAGATGCCTTCGCCATAATACACCTTGCCGTTTTCGCCTGGATAATTGATGTAAGCCGGATTATCTTGTAGCCGTTTAGGGATGGTTACGGGCAATCGACCGGATGGGTTGACAGCGCCAAAGAGGACGTCAGCGATTGCATTGCCGCCTTCCTGACCGGGATACCACATTTGCAACACAGCCGGCGTTTGCGCCAACCACGGCATCGACACCGGTGAGCCAACGTTGAGCACAACAATCGTGTTGGGATTAGCTGCCGTCACGCGGGTGATGAGTTCATTTTGCCGGCCCACCAGCTCCATGTCAGGGCGGTCGAAGCCTTCGCTTTCCCATTCTTTGGTTAATCCAGCAAAGATAATGGCCACATCGGCCTGGGCAGCCAGGTCAACGGCCGTTGCCACAGGATCATCAGGCAACATCAGCGAGCAGCCCAGGCGTACAGTACGCCAACGAGCAGGTGGGTTGCTGCTGTACTCAACCACTAAATCATAGGGCTGTTCAGCGGTAAGTGAAAGGGTAACGGACGTTGTCTGCCCTTCCTGCTCACCCTCCATCACCACAACCGTTTCCTCTTTCCAGTTTTCCAGACGCACTTCACCATCCAGAATTAAACGACTCTTGCCGACACTCATCAGGTGCAAGGTATATTCATCCGTTGTAGGGACTGTCAAACGACCTGTCAAACGCAGCGAAAAATGAGCCGGATCGATGTGCGGCGCCGTTTCGCCAAACCAGGATAGCTGCGTTTTTGAGATAACGGCCGTATAAACCGGATCACCCAGCAAATCAAGATTATCAAAATAACTTAAAGTCAACCCGCGCTGATTTTGCGGCCCTGTCGTCAACCAATCTACATTTAACAAAGGCGGGTGTTTATCTATCGCACAGCCAATTTCGTAATCCACCCGTACATCGTGACCGACTTGCGCTTTGACGCCGTCCAGTGGCGCGACGGCATAATGGGGATTCACACCGGAACTACCGCCACCCATAATCTGCGTCCAACGTGCGTTTTCACCAATAACAGCAATGCGTTGTGGTTTATTGGGATCCAACGGCAACAAGTCGCCCGCGTTCTTCAGCAAAACGACAGCTTCTCCGGCCACTGCACGCGCCAATTGACGATCTTCAGCCCGGTTTTGGCTTTGTTCCGCTTGCAGTTGCGGTCGGTCAAACGCGCCTACACGTTTGATAGTACGCAGCAGGCGACGTACCTTATCATCGATCAGCGCTTCACTAAGCTCACCATTAACCACCGCATCGAACACTTGTTGTCCCATCCAGCGCGCCGGGCCTGGCATTTCCAGATCAAGACCACCGGCAGCGACATGATCACTGTAGGTACCGTACCAATCAGAGATGATCAGGCCGTCAAAACCCCACTTCCCTTTCAAAATATTTAAGAGTATGTCTTTGTTTTCACTGGCATGTGTACCGTTGATACGATTATAGGCGGACATGATCGTCCAAGGTTGTGCCTTTTCCAGGGCGATGCGGAAAGGTTCGAGGTAAATTTCGTGCAGCGGCCGTTCCGCAATTTCTGCACTGATCGAAAAACGCTCAAACTCCTGGTCATTAGCACACAAAATGTTTAATACACGCCCCTACGCCCAATCTTTGCAAACCTTTAATATAAGCAGCAGCCATCTGCCCACTTAGATAAGGGTCTTCTGCAAAACATTCGAAATTGCGTCCGGCGATGGGTGTGCGCTGAATATTGACCGTGGGTGCGAGCAGAATATGTGCCCCCTTATTTTTTGCCTCTACAGCCAGCGCCGCGCCAACCTGTTGGATCAAAGCCGGGTTCCAGGTCGCACCCAGGGCAATGCCCACCGGGAAACAGACCGATGTCGGCCCTAGATTATCATCGGTGCCGCGCACGCCATTTGGCCCATCCGACACCTTGATTGCTGGAATGCCCAACCGTTCTACCGGAACAGTATGCCACATATCCTGCCCAGCCAAAATTGATGCTTTTTCGGCCAGCGTCATTTGTGAAATTAATTTTTCAATTCTCTCTTCCATTATCATTTCTTAATCCTAACTATCACGAGAACTTATTGCACTTGCCAATCGGGACTTGAAAAATGTTGGGTTGTTGCGTTATTTAGACAGCTGCTCCCTGGCCTGGTACAGTCTGGGGCAAGTCCTTAAAGAATTATTATAAGGTTAGCCCGCATCGCGAGAATCTTCTCCAAAAACAGGTTGCATGACCAATTTCGGCGTGCGATCGACAAAAAACAATCCCCAATGTTTTTCAGGTTCCAGCGGATCAGCTGAACCTTTCCAGGGTTCATCAAATGCTTCAAAAACAAAGGTCAGGATTTTTTCTGCCTTTGTCCATTCCATTAGTTGCTGGTAATAACGGGCTTGTAACGCTTCAGATGCGTTCCAGGGTTCAATGCCCCGTCCGTTGGAAGCTGTTGTCCAACCCGCTTCAGTAATCACCACCGGTTTATCCGGATAGTGATTAACGACAGAGTTGTAGTTTTGTTTGGTGTATTCGAGTGCATCTTCTATCGTGCGATATTCCCACACGGGATAAGTGTGTACCGAAATGAAATCCAACTCAGCGGCCAAAGGCTCCAGTTTAGATGTCCACGGCACATAGTTTTCACAAAATGTAACCGGCTGTGGCACAGCATTTTTGATGCGGCGCGCATAGGCAACCAGGCTTTCAACAGGCACCATATGATCTGTCCATTCCACACTTGCTTCATTGCCCACTGACACCGAAAAAACAATATCAGGATAAAGATTGGCTAACGTGATCAATCGATCAACATGATTGCTGTTCGTTTGGCGATTTGCGGCGAGTGTTTCATCACTGAACTCTGCTCCCCAAGGGCAGTTTGGATTGCTCATTTCAGCTGCCATATCCACGCCCAACATCACCTTGAAATCCAATCCTTCATCGCGGATCACTTTTAAGGTTGTTTCGGCATGTTTGACTGCAATCATACAACCTGATGAATGACCAGTTTTTCGCCAGAATGAAAAGGTCTTCTTTTATTTCTTCATAACTTGGAAAAATACCCTGCCGTGGGATCTTGGCCATCGCGGTATCCAGAATAACAAATAGCATTGCCATGGCTTTGGTTTATGAGCTGTTCAATGATCGTTTGTTTATTTAATTCATTAGACATATTTTAATTTCCCGTCCTTATCCCAAAGTCCCCAATAGGCGCCCACATCGCCTTCATCCGCTATTTTCCAGGTTTCATCAAAAGCAGAGAAATAGAATATGTCGATCCCTTCTTCTTCTGCCCATTGGTAAGCGTTGATAAAATAGCGAATGGCGTTTTCAAAAGAAGGCACTGCGCCGCGTCTCGGCCGTTCCGAGATTAGGCCAGCCGGTTTCGCTGATAATCACTTTTTTGCCCTTTGCCAGCATTGACGGCTCGCCGGTACATATCCTTCATGTAAACTAATGCGTGTTCGGCGGGATACCCTTCCCAAAACGGATAACAGTTGGCAAAAATCACATCACAAGCGTCACTGACTTGTGGATGATTCTCAAATTTGAAATAGGCGTCCACATACCCCACAGCAACGCCTGGCGCACCTTTTTTCGCCCGATTGATAGTGTCAATCAGTTCGTCCTCGGACATTTCACCACGCAATAACACTTCATTACCCACCGCCAACAGGTCAGCATGGCCGGCTTTGGCAACTTCGATGGCATTGTTAAGCTCTATTTCGTTGTTTTCGTGATTGCCGTCTAACCATACGCCCACCATGGTTTTTAGCCCGTACTCGGCTGCGATTCGGGGGATCAACTCATTGCCTTCAGAACAGGAAAAAGTGCGCACCCAGTTCACATACGGCTGAATCACAGCAAGACGCTCGCGGATCTGAGCCTCACTGATTTGCGTACCAGGACCTTGTCCTTCAACATAAGGGCTAAAGCAAATGCCATGGATTTTCTGCTGCTAATAGTTTGCCTACAAGGGCTTTTAATTCATCGATGGAATAATTGGCAATGTCAATTCCCGCCAACGATCTGTTTTTATAATATTTGCTCGACACGATTATTTCCACTCCGAATAAATTTCAACGGCCATCTTTGATATTAAATGGATACGGTGACGTACACCTGTTTTATTTGCCCATCACGATTCAAAATGTGTTGGGTCGTTGCTACATCAAGGCAATTGCCCGGAAACGTGACAGAACGGCCGTTTTCATAAACAACTTCAATCTGCGCCTCGCCGCCACGTTGATAGATGACAGGCACCTGGCAAATCGTAAATGCCAAAGAATCTGGCGACAGGGACAAGGTTTTGGCATCACCCACAATATTGACATAATTGAAGTTGCTTTCTGCCTGCAAAAACTCATCTGTGCGCAGCAGGGTTGGCGCAAAGCAAAGCACACCCTGCTGCAGCGTTACACCCAATTCACCCCACCGGGTCAAGATTTCTTCTTTCACCAGACCGGTCATCCCCGGCTGGCGCGCACCGCTGCCCATCGGCGTATGCGAATAGGGATCGGTGGGAAATGCGCCGTACACGTCTGGCGATTTGTTGAAGCCTATCCCAGCCCGAATGTCGTAATAAGCAGCGGCCAAGTGCGTCGGTAACGGCCGTATCCACTCCCTCATCCACCGCCTGCTGATAACATTCCTGCGCCGCCAGCAGCAGCTTGGAAACCATGTGCCAATAAATGCTGCCCAATCCTTCATAGGCAAAAAAGGTGCCGGAACGGCCGGTAAAGGCGCGATGGTTGAAGGTCGTTTCAAACAGATCCAGCATAAAGTCACGTTCAGCTGCAACCAGATTCTGCATAAGCAGGTTCTTGCGCCAGCTTATCCAGTACTTCAGCTACATCATTGGCGTTGCGGAAACGGCCGTTGAAATGAAACACCCCGCCTCATCACGAATCAGCAAGCGGACATCACCTGCCGCCATCAACGCCTCCACCAAGCGCGAATCCGCCACCTGTTCGGCAGACACATTGTTCTTTTGCCGAAAACCGGGCAGTTTGCGATTGGGATACAGCATGTACGAATGTTGGTCAGCGCGATACAGATCGCTGTGACGCAAACTGTGCAGCAAAGTCAAGCGCCTCATCCGGCGTCAACATACCCGATGACAACAGCGCCACCTGTCCTTCCAACATGAGATAGAGATTTTCTACCGCAGCGCCCTGCTCATCCAGCCGCAAAATATTGTAGGTATGCGCCAGCCCATCCGGTCGCCGGTTGGTGCGCAGCGTTTGCTCGATATAGGTTTGCGCCAGCGTCAGGAAATCGTGCAATGTCGATGCGTCAATGTTCGCCTGCGTGTCGGGAATGCCATCCTGGTAGATGGTGGTGCGGTAGGCGGTAACGGCCGTTCCCAACGCATCCATCATCGCCCGCCGCACCTTGTCGGTAAAGCCGATTCTGCAGATGGGCTTGGTAAGTGGCGAAGATGGTCTGCACCTCGGCAAACAGGGTGGCAACGGCCGTATTCACCACAAACGTTTCTCCTCAGCATCTGCCAACTGCGTCATGCCAAAACGCAATAAAGCGGCGCAAATAAGCCACCGTCACCACCGACAGACCCTTTGCCCACCAGCGCATTGTTGGCGTCGTTCCATTCCGGGCGCTGCGTGTTCATCCAGATGCCGCCCTCCGGCACCAGATTGGTCAGCTTGGCCAGCAGCAGCACCAGCAGCTTTTCCACCATCGTGACGTGAATCACATTTCCATTGGCGTCGCGCAGTAAACGGCCGTCTGTGCCCATTTGGGAAACGGCCGTTTCTGTCGCTTCCTCACTCTCCCAATCAAAATCAATCGTGTTGTACCAATCTGCCAGCATCTCCTGGTATGGTCGCAGCCGATAAGGCACATTGGCATAGGCAAAAATCGGCCGATTCCAAAGCTGTGCCAGCGTGCCAGGATGCACCTGTTCGGCAATCTCCAGCAGCTTTTGCAGGTAAATAATTTGATGGTCACTCCAGTAGCCAATATTGGACCACGGATTGTCCGGTTCCGGCACTTCCCATTCAATGCCATCACGCGTCACGCGGTATGGATTGTAGCCATCGGCCGTCGTGGCATTCAGGAATTTGGCAATCACCCCTTCAGTATAAGCGGGAAATGAAAGCAGCCAGCGGCTCCCAATTCTGAAAAATATCGCGCCAGTTGCCCTGATAATCCAGATTGGGGGAGCCATCCGCTTTTTTAAGATTGATGGAAAAGTGATTCCAGGGACGGCTGGGATCACCATGCCGGCGGCTAAAGGTAAGCGGCAGATATTCGTAGCACAGGCGAATCAGATCAGCATCACCAGACTCAGCCGCCCGCGCATACAGTTCACGGATATTCATTTTCACAGGCAGGTTGGCAAACCATTCCGCATGTGTCATGCAAGACAGCGCGATTACGACACCTGCACAAAATCCAGCAAATCGCGCCGTTCCACCTGATATCCATCGGCAAAGATGCCGCCGCGCATAATGTTGAAAAGTACATTGGCAAAATGATGCGCCGTCGTCGTTTTTCTGCGCCGACAGCTGCAAACCATCGGCCGCGGCCACGATAACTGATCAAATTCGTGCGTCCCTTGGTCAATATCTGCTTCAATTTGCTGTTCGATAGCGAGCTGTTCCTGGTGTAAGGAAATGGACTAGATTGTGTTACAGCGGCGCTGTCCTGATTCACATCGGCAACAATATGCCATTGTTTTTGCTGTCCTGACGCCAGCGCAAAGGTAGACGAGACAAGATAGGCTCCAGCTTTGCCACAGATGTCTTGTTCAGGGGTGAGGGAACGGCCGTATCGAAACCCATCCATCTGCTCTGTGCAAAGCAAATACACAGGATTGTCCAGCCCAACCTGCCAGGCAACCGTTGCTTTCAGCGATTCACTCGGTTCAGCCCGATCAGTGAGCGTCGCACTGAGTGCAAAGATGCCCAGTCCGGTTTCCGGTTCCAACTCATTTCGTTTATAGGCATGCAGCAGGCTGCTCATTGTCGTTTGCAGCACTGTCGTTGCCCCATAAGGCAGCAGATTTTGCAAGCCATCAAGCAGATCAATCTGGCAAGTTTTGTCACCATCATTTTGCAGCCAACTGCTCTTGATGAAGCCAAAACGGTCGCTGGTGCGCCACGCCGTGCGCAGGGTTAGCTGCAAATCATGGTTTATTTCTTCAAAAACGAGCTTGTTGCCGATAATATTTTTGTAAAGATGGCGTTCCAGCGATAAATGCCGGCATAGCGGTTTGAAAATGGTTCCCAGAGGTGGGAACGGCCGTTTCGCATCACGCGCACAATCGTTTTGCTGCCGGTCAGATCACTGTGCGCCGTAATCTTGTCTTCCGTTTCATAGGGGAACAAGCGCTGAGTCAGCATTGATGCGCCCGGCCGTCAACCCACCCGTGCTGGCAATAAACAGCCAATGGTCAGCGCTGCTCACCAGGCTCATGAAAAAGGGCGGCATCTGATCATAATGAGCGATGCGATAATACGTTTCCCCCAAAAGCTGCACAAAACCGCCAGTAGTTGATTGTGTTTCCTTATAAATTGGTGTGTGACCAATTAAGATATCACTTTTTTCCCTGCTCATCAGGCTAAGCTCCTCTTCATAAAAATAACCTGAAAGTATGCAGGCTTTGGCTGGAAGCGTTCCGGCCAAAGCCTACATACTATCTTTACCTTATAAAAGTTTGATGACCAAAGTCATCACTGCCTGTTAGGGCACGTATTCATAAGCGCCCACATCACAGGCCGCGTCACGAGCCACGCCGCGCTGATCGGTTGCCGAGCTACCGGCGAGCCGAACCGATCAGCGCGGCGGTGAAGGACTGGCCGGCGGTCCCGTTCGGGTTGCTCGAGCCGCCGCTGATGACGTTAGGTTTGCCATTGACGACCCGCGACACCGTGGAGCGGGTCACGCCAGCGAGCCGGCCGATCTCATTCAGGTTCAGTCACTTCAATCCATCTCTCCCAGTTTGGGAGCGTTCCCAGCGCTTTCCCAGGCTTTCAGGCTCGGGTAAAGTCGTGTCGGGAAAAACTCGGACAGCAAGAGCAGCCTAAGGCCCCACGTCGATCGGTCCACCGGAGCTGAAGGCGAAGTAGTCGAAATCGACCTCCACCGTCGATTCAGAGGCGCCCTGCACATTACTGAGGACGATAACGACCTCGTCTAGATCGCCGTTGAACGTGCCGTCGCCACCTGTGCCTAAGTCAATGAAGCTGCTCAGCGGCGCGCTGATCAGCATCCATTGGTCATCGAAGTCCGCAGACGTGAAGTTGGTATCGAGCCGGATGGAATCCTCGGCGCCATTCGTCCAGCCGTTACCGTCCAGATCCTCCCGGAGCGTGATTTCGAGGGTGTAGGCATCGACGGTGGCGTTACTCTGATTGAGCACCCACACGTTGAACCACGGATCTGCCGGCAGGTTTGCCTGGTCCGCAGTTTCCACGTTGCGGAAGGCGCCGCCGTAGAAGCCGGAGTCACTGCCGTTTCCGCCCCAGCCGGTGCTGAAGTAAAAAGCACCTTCCGCGGGCCGGTCGGCGGCTATACCCCCGCCTCCACCGGCTTCGTTACCGCCAAAGAAGCCCCAATCACCAACATCGCCATCCTCGAAGTCGTCAAAGACAGGGTTGGGCGGCGGCGGCGGTACGAACCGGCTGACCAGGTCGATGGCCACCTCGCCGCTGGCGTTCCCTTCTGGCAGAGCAAAGCCGTAACCCCAGACATCTGTCAAGGTCAGGCCATCATCTGGCGCGCCAGCCGGTTGGTCAGCACTGCGCGTGAACTCAGTTACCGGGATTGATACTTCTTGCCAGCCAGCAACCGAGTCGGTGAATGACGCTTCGAACCGTTCGGCTGTATCTGGCCCCTGGTAAACGTGGATGTAGTCGATCAGGTATTCCTGCGGGAACTGCACGTTATCGCCAACCGGGCCACCGAAGTTGCCGCCAATGGCGAAGTTGAGCAGCAGGTAGAACGGCTTGTTGAACACCCAGGGCCCCGTAACGTCCTCTGGAGCCGCCTGATGGTACTGGATGCCGTCGACATACCAGACAATTGAGTCCGGTTCCCACTCGATGGTGAAGGTGTGGTACTCGTTGGGTACCGGCACACCGAAGTCGTAGACCTTGCCAAAGGCGTTGCCTCCGTTGTAGCCCGGCCCGTGGATAGTGCCAAAGATCTCGTTAGGCAAACGACCTACCCATTCCATGATGTCGATCTCACCGGCGGCTGGCCACGGGTTGTAGCTGATGTCGGTGCCCAGGCTCCAGAAGGCTGGCCACAGCCCCCTGAAGTCGGTGCCGTCTTTCGGCACCTGAATCCGTGATTCGATACGGCCGTATGCGAACTCGGCCTTAAACTTCGAAATTAGCCGGGCAGAAGTGTACTCGCAGGTGCCGTAGAAGCACTCTAGGCTGCCGTCCGCTTCCTCCAGCGTGATGACTAGGTTGCCGTCACCGTCGGTCTGGGCGTTGGCCGGGTCGTCGGTGTAGTACTGGAGCTCGGAGTTGCCCCAGCCCTCGATACCGTTCAGCGCCCCGTCACCAATTTCGTATGACCAATTCTCTGGATTGGGGAGTGTGCCAGCGGCTTCGTCGAACTCATCACTCCACACTTCCTCCCAGCCGGACGGGCCGGGATCCGGAGCACGGTTGTCCTTCAGCGTGAAGACGACTTCTTCACCACCACCAGCGCCGTAATACCAGAAATTGACTGTTTCAGTGCCGCTCCAATCTTGTCCCAAAGCAAAGTCGCGATAGAAGGCAGCATCCGAACCACCGGCGGTGATCGGGTCACCACCCAGCGTACTACCGTTGAAGGGTATCGGGTCACCACACGGCACGCCGATATCCTTGCCACGGAAGTGGAAGACCAGGTCGTCGAGACCGTCGCCGTTCACATCTTCGACGTGGCGCTTATTGTGCGCTTCAGTCGCGTCCCCGAACGTCACCGATGTGTGGTCGACGGTCGTGGCGTCGAAGTCGGGGGTGCTCAGCAGATGTACCGGCACCACGCCGTTGCCGCCTTTGCACACGTTGCCCTGCACGACGATATCGACATTCAGAGGAACAGTGGCCGTGAGAATGTTCTCAACAGCGTCCTGTCCCGGCCGCGCAATGGCATCGCCGCTCTCAACACGCTGGGCATCGAAGGAAACGGGCCCGTCGCTTTCCCACAGGAAGGCGCCCTGTTCGAAATCGTCAAGCAGCAGCGGATCGAACGACTCGTTGTCAACGATCTGCGCCCTTGCCTGCGTCGAACCCAATTCAACGTCCACAGGGTTGCTGAGGCGGAGCACGATGCGCTCATCCCCCTCGAACTTGGTGTCATCGAAGGTTTCGATCGGGAATGTCAGCTCGGAGGAGCCACCGTTCACGAACGTGAGCGTCCCCGAGGTCGGCGTGTACTCTTCACCAGCTATCGCGCCAGCAATATCTGTCGCGAAGTCAACGCTGACTTGTGCCGGATCGTCGGAGTTCATTGGGCGGTTCAGCTTCACGATGACGTCGCCCGTCGTTCCTTCCTCAATTGGCGTGTCGATAAGGGCGAAGCTCACTGCCAGAGGCGGCGGCTCAGCCGCGCCGTAGAGCTCAACCTGGTCAACGTAGTAGGTGCGGGCTCCACCGGTACCGAGGGCACCGATCGCCCAACCGTGTACCTCGAATCGGCCAAATCCGTCGTTGGGCGCGCCATTCCCTACCTCAAACCGGTTGAAGCTCGAGAATGGGAACTCCAACTGCTGCCAGCCGATAAAGTCGTCGGTGAAATCTACCCTGTATCGCTCTGCATCGTCGACAGTGGAGCCAGGATTACGGTTGTCGAGGATGTCGATGAACATTGCGGTTCCCGAACCGGTCCCGTGGAACCACAGCGAAAAGCCCTCGCTGGTGGACCAGTCTTGCGGCGCCGGTACGCCACTGGCCTCAAAGCCGCGGATGAACCCGGCGAAGGAAGTGACGTTAAGGTCCAACTGGAGCACGCTGTTGGGCGTGCCGACGGCGGGCAGAACTGGAGCCGGCGGCGTCGTCGGGTTGGAGAGAGTAATCGTGCTTTCGGCACCCGCGAAGGTGCAGAAGTTTAGCGCGGGTGTTGAGGGTGGGCATGGTGTCCCAGGCGCAACACCGCTCTCGAAGTCGTCGATGAGTCGGCGTAAGTCGGGAACGAGCGGTCCGCGAGTGAATGCCCAGTAGTCGGTGCGGAAGGTAACGTCTGCGCCAGAGTTGCTGATGATGGCGATTACGACGTTGACCAGCTCGCCGTTGCCGCCACGGGCAGGCGTCGTCGGGTCGAGCACGCCGTTGCCGCCGGTGAGGAAGGAGTTGTCGTCGAAGAAGTCAGCCAGCGGGATCGACACGAGCTGCCAGCCATCACCTGCCACAGCACAGGGGCCTGTAGCGGAGACAACGCAGTTGAACTGGAACTCATCATCGTCGGGCGCGTTAATGGCACCGTCAGAATTATCGTCTTCCTGAAGGTTAATTTCCAGAAGGTAGTCCTGGCCGCCATCGGGGTTGATCCAGAAGTTGAAGTAGTCCGTGCCCGAAATGTCTACCGGATTGGTGCGTCCGAAACCGCCAAAGAAGCCAGGCACGCCGCCCGATCCCCAACCGGTTTCAAGCGAGAAGACACCGCTATCGGCTGGAGGCAGGTCAGCGGTGTTGGGGCCAATGCCGCCGCCAGCACCACCAAAGAAGGTAAACCAGCCGTTGGCGCCCGGGTTGCCATGCTCCATGTCGTCAAAAACGACCTTGTCATAGGCCAGCGGGCCGCCGGAGCTAAAGGCGAAGTAATCAAAGTCTACTTCAACAATAGAGGGATTTGCTCCCTCAACGCCCGCAATCACGATGACGACTTCATCGAGGTCACCATTGAAAGTGCCGTCACCACCGGTGCCGAGATTTAGCAAGCTGCTGACCGGAGCACTGATAAGCGTCCATTCGTCGTTAAAAGCGGATGAGGCGAACGTGGTATCTAGGCGGAAGGAGTCGTCCGTGCCACCAGTATAGCCATCACCGTCGAGATCCTCACGAATGGTGATTTCCAGCCTGTATTGGTCAACCGTGGCGTCGCTTTGGTTCAACACCCAGACATTAATCCACGGATCGACTGGCGGTGTCACCTGGGCAGTATTGTCAAGGTTTTTGAAGGCGCCTCCATAGAAGTCAGAGGCGGTTCCCTCACCACCCCAGCCAGTGCTGAGGTAGCCAGTGCCCTCGTACGGCCGGTCGGTTTGTGCGCCACCGCCGCCACCGGCGTTAACGCCGCCGAAGAATCCCCAGTCACTAGCATTACCATCGTTGAAGTCATCAATGACGGTGCCTGCCGCATCGGGAACTGCGTGAATGGGCGATGAGCCCACAATTAATAATAGAGTTATGAGGATGAATCCAAGGATCATCCATAAATTTTTACGTTCCATAATTTTTATATACCTTTATCCTTCATGCTAATTGAGACCATAGCAATACGTTTTGTGTTTTCTGAGTTCTTTTCTCTTCGAATTGGTACCAATTATTTTTTACATTAGGTCATTTCGAATCACACCTCCATCAATGCTTTGATTGCTTCTAAGTGCCCATTCGCAAATAAGTTAATGGGATTGGCGAATGGGTTTTAAGTAGTCGTTCAGTTTGTAAGCACTAAGTTACTTGAGGGGTGTGCATACTAACTACCAGAGGTAACACTACCTGCCGAGCCATGTCATACCTGCGTAGGCAGGTATCCAGGCTATCCAACAGCGTAGATTCCCGCCTTCGCGGGAATGACACTCGAGTGCAGAGGCTGCACACCCCTCAGTTAATTCCGATCGGCTATCCGCTTTTCTTAAGTGCCCTGCGCAGCGTTTCCTCATCTTCAGGTGCTAAAGTGGTTTGCAAAACTTTGCCTTCATATGGCCGTAGGGCGGCGATGGCGAATGAGGGATCGGAATCACGGACGATAATAAACAGTGCCGAGCTGTTTTCCGTCATCGACTCGGACACTTCTTTCACGAAGCTTTTGCTGATACCCAGACCGGCTGATTTTCCAATAAGCCCGCCGGCAACCGCCCCAATGATCAAACCGCCTACGGGGAAAAATACGCTGGCCAATAAGAGCCCCAGTAACCCACCGCCGACGGCACCGATTTTGACGCCGCGATCCATCTGATTTTTGACGTGAATTTTGCCTTTTTCATCCTTAACAACCACGGCCGAATCATCCAGGCTCAATCTGCCTTCATGCTCGACACTTTTTAAACTTTCTCGTACCTTTCCTGCCTGTTCGGCATCATCAAAAACAACAACAATTAAATTTGACATTTCTACCTCTTTTAAGATTCTTTTTGATAAACACGAACATAATCAACGTAGAGATTCTGCGGAAACTCGGCGTCCAGAGAAATCGTTCCGCCCAATGTACCGCCCAGGGCGAGATTGAGAATGATGAAAAAGGGTTGGTCAAAGACCCATTCCCGGTCACCCACCGCCTCCCTACTCAGGTCGTAGTAGAGCTCACCATCGTAGAACCAGCGGATGCCCTCGTAGTCCCACTCGATCGAAAACGTATGAAAGTCATCGGCAATAGGATAGTCCTGCCGATTCCACCTGGTCAGCCCCCCGGCGCCAGCGTAGCCTGGGCCGTGGACGGTGCCAACAACGAGGTCAGGTTCGCGCCCGACGTACTCCATGATGTCAATCTCGCCAACATTGGGCCAGTTGCTCTGGTTCGGGTCCTCGGTTTCACGCCCGAAATTATCGCCCAGCATCCAGAAGGCCGGCCACGTCCCACCGCCGCTGGGCACCTTGATCCGCGCCTCGATACGGCCGTACTGAAAAGCTTGAAGTCCCTGGGTCAAGAGTCGGGCTGACGTGTAGTAGGAGTTTTCGAATTTTTCCTGGCGGGCTTCGATAACCAACAAACCATTCTCAACGCGGGCATTTTCGGGCCGGTCCGTGTAGTACTGCGCTTCGCCATTCCCCCAGCCCCAGCCGCCTATGTCGTAAGTCCAATTTTCCGGATTAATCTCATCCCCCTCAAATTCATCTTGCCAGACAAGCTCCCAACCTTCTTCTTCACTCACAGGTATGGGTTCTGGCGTCGGAATCGGAGTGGATGTTGGGATGGGAGTGGGCGAAGGCACAACAGTCGCCGTTGGCGGAAGTGTCGCCGTCGGCGGGATGTCGGCCGTAGGCGTTGCCTCAAGCTGCTGCGCAGACTGGCACCCTGCGGATAAAATGATAATAAGCAGGAAAATAAAAAGTAAAGTCCATCTTCTCATAACGCAAGCATCCCTTCAATTTTTTATCATAACGGCTGTCCTGGCGGACTCAATTGAGCCGTGATTCCACCATCCACATAAATCACCTGCCCGGTAATGTAGCTCGCCTCCGGTGAGGCTAAAAAAGCCACAACGGAACTTGTTTCGGACACTGATCCGGCTCGCTGCATGGGGATTCGCCCAATAATTTCTGGATTAATCCCCTTTTTGGGCATTGGTGTTGTTTCTTTTCGCGTAACGCCAGGCCCTATCGCGTTGACGCGAATATTGTACTCGGCAAGATCAATGGCCATGGCTCTCGTCAAACTGTTTATCGCGCCCTTGGTGACATCATAAGGGAAGGCGTTCCAATGTGCCCGAATCGCTCCCACCGAGGAAATGTGGATGATATTGCCGCCCCCTCCTGCGCGCATGATCTGCGCCGCGTGGTAAGAACAAAGATAAGGACCACGAACGTTCGTTGATAATTGATGATCCAACAGCGCTTCGTCTGGGTCCAGAAATCTTTTGCGAGCGAGATCGGCCGCATTATTGACCAGGAGATCGACACCCGCAAAGGTCTCGAGAGTGGTCTTAAAGAGCTGGCTGATCGTATCTGATTGCGACATATCACCATGAAAAGCGAGAACATCTACGCCTAAATCGACGTAGAGAAGATTCGGCTGCCGTCAGGGCCTGCTCATCAATGTCGGCAATGACGACCCGCATGCCCTCTCGAGCCAGGCGCAGCACAATTCCTAAACCGATCCCTTTCGCGCCACCAGTGACCACCGCTACCTGCCCTTTGAACTCCGGATAACGGGGTGAAATTGCCTGAAAAAGTTTCTCAATTTCCATAATATTTAGGCTTTAAAGAACACTTTTTACGGGTCTGGGAATCCTAGTGGCCACAATTCCTTCCCGCGGTTTCCTAAGGGCGAACAGGGCTGCCATCCGGCAGCCGTGTTTGAGTCCATTGTTCAACGATTTCCTGGCATGGATATTTTGCGGCTAATTTCTCATCGATATCAATTCCTAAGCCAGGAAGATCGTTTCCATAAAGATAACCATCTTGTACGCGGGGTAAGCCGGGGAACATCTCGTAATCTATATCGGAAGGCCGGTACCATTCTTGGACGCCGAAGTTTGGTGCCCAGAGATCAAGATGAAGGTTGGCTGCATGCCCCACCGGTGAAGTATCTCCTGGACCATGCCAGGCTGTGCGAATGCCATACATGTTTGCCAAGGCGGCTACATTCCGCGCAGGCGTGATGCCGCCCATCTGGCTGATGTGCATACGGATAAAATCAATCAAGCGCTTTGTGATCAGGCCTCGCCACTCATGCGGGTTATTAAAAAGTTCGCCCATCGCCAGGGGGGTAGCGGTTTGCTGGCGGAAAATCCTAAACCAATCGATGTCTTCAGGGGCTAAGCGCATCCTCAAGAAAATAAAGCTTATATGGCTCGACATCTTTGGCGAACTGCAGTGCATCAATCGGATGCAGCCGTTCGTGAATGTCGTGCAGCAGTTCGATCTTATCCCCCAGTTGGGCGCGGACATGGGCGATCATCTGCAGCATGTTTCGACTGTAGGCCCGAGGATCATAATAGGCGCCATCTGGGGCATTTTGCGGCCTGGCCCGATCAAGTTGCTGCCCGCCATAGCCGCCCATTTGAATGCGTATATATTGGTAACCCTGCTCCATGAATTGACGGGCATTGTCCTCAACTTCTTGGACGTCACGGCCGTCTGCATGAACATAAACAGCGGCTGCTTCCCGGGTTTTGCCGCCGAGGAGTTGGTACAGCGGCATGCCGGCCCGCTTACCCTTGATGTCCCATAACGCCTGATCGATTCCTGAGACAGCATTGTTCAGGACAGGGCCGTTGCGCCAGTAACCGTGGACCATGGACATCTGCCATATTTCCTCGATGCGATCCACATCACGGCCGATTAGAAAGGGTTTCAGGTGTCTGTCAATGGCCGCTTTCACGGCATGAATGCGCTGGGTAAAAGTCGCACAGCCCAGCCCGTACAATCCGGGCTCTGAGGTGATGACCTTTACAATTACCAAACGCGAATGGTCAGGTTGGGTCAAGATCGTCTTAACGTCTTCGATTTTTACTGTGGACGACATTTGTTACCGCCAAGACTTGTGCTATGCCTCCGTTCCTGGCAGGATGACTCGCTAAGGCAATGTGCTATACACGCTTTAAATCTCGAACCTTCTCTTGCGGGCTCTTGAGGAATCAGCTTGGGTGCAGCAATTGCCGCACCCAAGCTGCTCAAGGCTTTTCATTTCTACGAGATTGATACCAGAATATTTGAACTACCCCTTAACGGCTCCGGCCGTCAACCCAGAGATAATGTACTTCTGAAGTATTAGGAATAGGATAAGCATGGGCAGCGTCAACATCAGCACCGCTGCCGCCAACGTGGGCCAGTTACTACCATAGACCCCTTTGAATACGATCAGGCCTCGTGTTACCGGGAAATATTGCTTCACTGGTTAGATAAATCGTGGGCAAGATCAGCTCATTCCATATACCAATCGCATGCAGCACGACGACGGTGGCAATCGCCGGTCTGGAGAGCGGCATGATGACCTGCCAGACAAATCGAAAGTAGCCGCAGCCATCCATCGCCGCCGATTCATCCAGTTCTTTGGGCAGGGTTCGAATGTAACCAACCAGAATGATAATCCCAATCGGATTTATCAAAAAGAACAGCATGTACCCGATCGGATTGTTGTATAAACCCATCCTTAGAATCAACTGGAACTGCGGGATCAGGGCCGGCGGCAGGAACAGAGCAATGACAAACAGGGTGAAAATGAGCTTGTGTCCTCGTACGAGGCCGCGGGCGATGGGGAAGGCCACGAATATGGCTGTGATGATGTAGAGCACTGTCGACACCGTGGTGTAGATCAGCGAATTGAGCAGCAGTCTGGGGAAGCTGGCCTTCTCCCAGGCCTCGACGAAATTGTTTAAGCTAGGTGACGCCGGCAGCGCAGTTGGACTCTTGAAAAATTCCGGCAAAGTCTTCAATGTGGTGCTTAACAGCATAAGCAATGGCCATAAGTAGATAATGGTAAATATAAGCAGGGTGGCATAGCCAACAATTCGCCACCAGTTGATCTGCCGTGCCACTTGGTTGCGGCGGATTCTTGAGTACAATTAATTCACCTTCGGGATTTATTGATGCTCATCTTAGAAACCTAACCTTCGCTCTCTGCGGCTCAGGAAATACTGCACCGTCAAACCAATGACCAATACCAATACAAATAAGACCATAGAAGCTGCCGCGGCATAGCCTTGGCGGAAACTAGAGGCGACACCGCCTGACCCTTGACCAAATCCTTCGGCAAAAATCACATAGCCCAAGACCTGGGTGCCGGCCTTGTACCCGGTCAGCACCAGGAAGAGCTGCCAGGCCTGCAGGGAACCAATGATATTGAGCAGCAAATTGGTGTTCACCACCGGGGTGATCATGGGCCAGGTGACATTGGCGAAGGTTTGCCAGCCATTGGCGCCATCAATCTTGGCTACTTCGTAAAGTTCCGCCGGGACTACCTGTAGACCAGCCAGGAAGATCACCATGGTGATACCCATGTTGGCCCATATCTGCACGAACATGACCCAGAAGAAGGCCTCATTGGGTTGGCCTCCCAGGAATTCTGATTGGACTCCGAAAAGTCCGAGAATTTGCGCCATTGGGCCGCCTTGGGGATAAAGGAAGAGCGACCAGATCAAGCCTTGAATGGCGACACCCAGAATCACGGGCATGAAGAAAAGGACGCGGAAATATTTTGTCCCTTTCAATCCCTGATTCAACAGCAGCGCGATTACCAATCCAAGCGTAAATTGGACGGTCGTCACCACAACCATGAATACCAGGGTGCGCTGCAGCGCTTCCAGGTTGTCGCGTGATGCCAGCCCGCGAAAGAGAAATTCGTCATAATTCTCAAAGCCTATCCAATTGATAGGTATGCCCGGGATACCGCTGGCGTCCGTGAGAGAGAAAACGCTTGTGGCAATCGAGGGTCCAAGGGCAATGATGATGTAAGCCAAGAAGCCGGGTAAGAGCAGTAGAAAGGGAAGCCATCTTTTCCAGCCTTTTCCAAAAAGATACTGATTCATGTTTTCTTTTCTCCCAAAGATATCAAGAAGAGCAGACTTCTCGCCCCAGGTAGGACGAGAAGTCCTGCTACAGCCTGCCTATTTATGCACTAAGAATCAAGTCCGGCCTGGAGATCGGCCTGGGCCTGAGTCGCAAGGGCGGCTGCATCCTCCCATTCGTTGAAGGGTTGGAACCATGATGACCCTTGGCCACCATTGGCCCACTGCCCGGCGCCTTTGGGATCGATCCAGAACTGTTCATAGCCAATGCGGAAATTTTCTAGATACGGGGCAACTGCCTGGCCTAATTGGGTATCCAATACAGCCGTCGGCTGCGTGGGAATGAAGCCCACAGCGTTCGCAAATTCCTGATAGTTGTCCGGTTCAGAGAACATGGTCAGGTAATTCAAAGCCGCTTCTTCGTTCGGTGTGTTGGCGGCAATCGACCAGCCCTGGTCATACTTGCCGAATAGATATTGGTTGTCTTCAGCATTGTCACTGCCCGGGAAAGGAGCATAAGTCCATTCAAATGCCGGTTCAGCTGCTTCGACTGAGGGGGCCTGCCAGTTGCCCGAGGGCATAAACGCCACATCGCCGGCCGCGAAGCGCGCAGGCGTTGCGTCATGGGTAAGGCCAGTGACGCCCGGCTCGAGCATATCCTGGGCAAAGACCTGATATTTTTCCCACAATGGCAGGGTGTTTTCGTCGTTCCACTTGATGTCACCGGTCCACAGCCCTTCAACAAGGGCTCCCTGATCGGGATACATGGAACCGAGCAGCCCATAGGTGCCAACAAAGACGGGCCAACCATCAGCACCACCAACAGTCATGCAGGAAAGACCGGCAGCCTCGATGGTTGTCACAAGCTGCGACCAGCTCACTCCACGTCGTGGGCATCTCCACGTTATTCTCAGCTAACAAATCTTGGTTAACGTACATACCGCTGTAGGTGACACGTCCGAGGTTGATGGAATAAACCTTGCCATCGAAAGAACCGGCGTCATTGATGGTGGCCTCATCGTAGTTGCTAACGAATGGCTGACCGGTCAGGTCCATCAAAAGGCCGGCCTGAATGAACTGCTGCCAGTTTGGTGCATCGACATCTGTCATATAGGGTTGGGCAGCGTTGGCGAAGCCAAAGATATCGATAACGTCCACGTCATTGGCCGTTAAACGGGTCTGCGTGACTGTAGGCAGGTCAGCTGCCTCTACGATTGCCATGTCTACGGTAACGTTCGGATAAGCGGCCTCAAACTTGTCGTTGAAGGCTTGCATGAATTCCACCATGGGTGGATTCTGGTGAATAAGGACACGGAGGGTCACTGGCGCTGCTTCTTCAGCAGGCGCCGCCTCTTCAGCAGGCGCAGCTTCTTCAGCAGGCGCAGCTTCTTCAGCAGGCGCGGCCGGTTCTGACCCACCCCCACAAGCCACCAACATCAAGACGGCAATAATCAACAAACTGATAAGTAAAAACAATTTAGACTTTTTCATCTGAAATCTCCTATATCTTGCCCGGGCGAACCAAGGCCAAAGATTGAATTGTGTATCTTTTTCTTCTCAACTTATACAATAGGGGGACAAAACCTCTTCACAGCGTCTTTTTATGAAACCACCTCCTCTTATCTCTTAGACTCACCATTTCCTCAAACGAGGCTCAATCTACAGCTAAATGCTGCCATTGTCAAGCATAATGGGAGTAAAATTCGATATTATGAAAACGTTTTCACGACTATAGCATTAATAAGCGACCCTGTCAATAGTATTTGCGGCAATGCGGCAATCCATGCGGCAATTATCGTCTGATAAGCCTTGAGTGCGCGGTGAAAATGGGCTAAAAACTTTGTTGATGCGAAAACGTTTTCAAAGTATACTTATAAAAGGAGGTTAAAAATGACAAACAACGACTCAAAAGTGACCATTCTGGATATCGCAGATAAAGCAAATGTGTCTCCCAGTACTGTTTCACGTGTGCTGCGTGGATCAGCCGCTGTTTCAAAAAAGAAACAACAAGACGTCATTGACGCCGTAATCGAGTTGGACTATCGCCCCAATATCTTCGCCCAAAGTCTGGCCAGTGGACAGTCGATGACAATTGGTGTCTTGACCCAAAATTTCGGCAGCCCCTTTTATGACGGCATTTTGCAAGGAATCCTGCAAGGACTAGATAATACAAGTTATTGGCCGCTCTTTGCTGATGGCCGTTGGCAAAATGCCACCGAAGAGCGCGCTTTAGATATGATGGTTGACCGGCGTGTGGATGGTTTGATTATCCTCGGCGGGCAAATCCGCGAGGCACGGCTGCAGGAGATTGCGGCAGGGATTCCCCTTATCGTTGTCGCCCGTGAGTTAGTCACGCTGCCGGATCGCTGTATTTATGTTGACAATTTTGCTGCCGCCTATCGCGCAGTAAATTATCTACTGCAAAGGGGGCATCGCGATATTGCTCATATTACGGCCGATATGAATAACACCACGGCCGTTGATGATGTCGCCAATCGGTACCTGGGGTATAAAAAGGCCTTGGAAGATGCGGGCATCGATCCCGATCCCCGGCTGGTGGTCGAAGGCAATTTGCAGCAGCAGTCCGGCGTCCTGGCCGTCGAAATGCTGCTGGGGCAGGGGCGAACTTTTAGCGCCATCTTCGCCGCCAATGACCAGATGGCTTTTGGGGCCGGCTTGGCGCTCTACCGGCGCGGCATTCGCGTACCGGAGGAAGTATCTCTGGTCGGCTTTGACGACGAATCTTCCGCTGCTTATTGGATACCACCGCTAACAACACTCAGACAGCCGGCAGTGGAAATGGGCCAGGCCGCGGCGCAGGCGATCTTAGAGTTAATCAACAAGAAATCACCGGTAGTTGAGGTATTTCAAGCCGAGCTGATGATTCGTGATTCCGTCGTCCGCCACCGCTAAATGTTGCTGCCGGAAAACTTGCCATCTTTAACAAATCCAGTATTAATTGGATATGACACTGGTTGGGATACATCCTGAATCCAATTTGACTTTGGAACCCATCGATGTGGAAGGGCAACTGGTGACCCACCTGTATGAACGGGTAAGCCCTTCAGTGGTGCACATCACGGCCCAGGAAATCATCCTCGGCAACCGGCGTTACCTCATTGGTGGAGACATCTTAACGGCCGTTAACGACCAACCCATCAACGATTGGATCAGCAATCCGAATACCTTGAGCTGCATACGGCCGTCGGCGAAGACGTTTTCCTCACCTTGATCCGCGAAGGCCAGGTTTTCGAGACCACAATGACCTTAATGGCCCAGCCTTGATTTATTGTTGGGAAATCCGATATCCAGGAACTTGATTTCTCAAAAAGGCCAGACCAGCGGCAGAAAAATGGCCACCAGCACGAGGATGATCAAATTCAAGCCAATACCCACCCGCGGATAATCGGCAAAGCGATACCCCCCGGGGCCAAAGATCAACACATTAACCTGGTGGCCGATGGGCATGAGAAAAGAGGTCGAGGCAGCCAGGACGACGGCCATCACATAGCTCTTGGGACTGACATCCAAGCCCAAAGCGATATCGATGGCGATGGGTACGACCAGGACAGTAGCCGCGGCATTAGAGATTACTTCCGTCAATAAAGCGGTCATGATAAACAGCCCAATCATCACCCCGCGCGGGCCGAGATCCCCTAACAAGCCGGTGATCTGGTCGGCCAGCAGCACGGCCGTTCCTGATGTTTCCATGGCAATGCCCAGGGGCAAAATGCCGGCAATCAAAAATATTGAGCGCCAATCTATCGCTGCATACGCTTCATCCATATGAATGATTCCGGCCAGGATCATGAGCAGGGCGGCGATGAGTAAAACGGCCGCTGGGCTCAACCACCCGGTGACGATAACCGCCAGAGCGCCCAAGAGGATGGCAATCGTCAGTGGGGCTTTTTTAAGCCGCCGCATACTGAAAGGCGCCGATTCCAGGATCAGAAAATTGTTGTCCATACGCAGCTGTTCAATGCGCTCCGCCTCGCCTTGGACCAACAAAGCGTCCCCAAATCGTAAGGGAATTTCAGGCAAACGGGAAACAATGGACTCACCCTGGTGGCGGATAGCCAGGACAGCCAGGTCAAAGCGCGCCCGAAAACCAATATCCTTTAATGTTTTGCCCTCCAAATCGGACCGCGGTGACAAAGTTACTTCCACCAACCTTTGACTGCCGATAGTTAACTCTTCCTCTATCTCTTGCGCACCACTGCCCGGCAAGGGCACCAGGTTGAGCGCAGTACTGGCATTCAAAAAATCCTCCGGCTGCCCTTCAACTAACAGAATATCACCCTGCTTGATAGGGCGGTCGGCGCCGGGGAAAAATGGGGGTTTACCGTCACGGACAATGTGGATCACATTGAGACCGTATTTCGTTGCCAACCGTATTTCGGCTAATGTTTTATTGACCATGGCCGAGTTGCCATTAACCCTGACCTCGCTCAGATAAGGGCGCAGGCGGTATGATTGGGAGGGGGTATTGGTCGAATAACGAGCAGGCAGGAGATGGCGGCCGATGAGTACCATATAAAGGATGCCTGCGACCAGGATGATCACGCCCATGGGCAAAAAATCGAAGAAAGCAAATGGTTCGCCGCCCAACTTAACCAGGATATCATTAGCCAGGATGTTGGGTGGCGTGCCGATTAAGGTCATATTGCCGCCGAGCAGGGCGGCAAAGGCCAGGGGTATCAATAATTTTGAGGGGGGTGTCTTGATTTTTTCGGAAATCGAAATGATCGCCGGCAGCAAAATCGCCACGGCCCCGATATTATTCATGAATGCGGACATGATACCCACGGTAAGCATCATGATCACCAGCACCCGCAAGGGGCTGCTGCCGCCCAGGCGCAGCATGATCTCCCCCAAGGCATCGGCTACCCCTGTCCTGTATAAGGCACCGCTGATGATGAAAACAGCACCTACCGTAATAACCGCCGGGCTGGCGAATCCGGAAAAAGCCTCCTCCGGTGTCACCAAACCGGTCAGGATGAGGGCCGCCAGGACGAGCAGGGCCACGACATCAACGCGCAGCTTCTCGGAGACAAATAAGATGAGGGCTAATAACAATATGCTCAGAACGAGAATATTTTCGGTGGTCAAAAAAGAGTTTCCTTAATTGGGCGCCGTTTATTGCCGAACGCGCATGGTGAAGTAATCTTGGGTGAAATACGGTTTTTGCTTTGCAGCATGCTGTGACCGGCAAACATTATAGAGACGACCAGCAGAGTGATCAACCTTAAATCGCCATCCGGGCGAAATTAATATCAATTACTTTAGCTTCACCCCTTGAAAATTTGGCGATTGTTGGTCAAAATAGGCATTGCTTCTGATCGATGAGTGGCGACATGAGAGCAATTCAACCATAATAGACCGGTAAATCACTATGAACAATTCCCAATCACCAGCAGCCGCACATAAAAAATCCTGGTTTCGCCGCCACCGCATCTGGACGGCCGTCCTTGCCCTCCTTGGCCTGCTCTTCATCACCCTGGCCCTCCTGCAGTTCTTACCCGTCAGCATCAAAGACAATTCTGTTTCTAACCCGGCCGGGAGCCTTGCCGAAGCGCTGGCGCGCATCGCCACGATACAAGAGGCGGAAATGGCCGGCGGCGAGATTAACCCCGTTTGCCAAAGCACAGTGCTGAGCCACGGTGCCAAGACGGACAATGTCATCGTCTTTTATCATGGCTTCACCAGCTGCCCGGAACAGTTCCGCGAGCTGGGAGAGCAGTTCTTTGCCGCAGGTTACAACGTGTACATCCCGCGCATGCCTTACCATGGCCAGGTGGATCGCTCTCAGGAAGCGCTGCTGCCGACAACGGCCGAAGAGTTGGCCGTTTTTGCGCGCGGCACGACGGACATCGCCCAAGGTCTGGGTGATCGCGTGGTCGCCGGCGGGCTTTCCGGAGGGGGAACCATCGCCACCTGGGTGGCGCAAAAGCATGCGGACGTCGATCGCGTGGTGGTCGTCGCCCCCTTCCTGGGCATCGGCTTTATTCCCACACCGCTGAACCGCATTGTGGCCCGGATCCTGGACATTATCCCCAACATCAATATGTGGTGGGATCCAGCCACCAAGGACACTAACCCCAACACCGCCACCTATTCGTATCCCGGCTATCCCCTGCATGCCCTGGCCGAATATCTGCGCCTGGGCTTTGCCGCCCAGGATGCGGCGCGGCGCGAGAAACCGGCTGTGCCCTCCATTATCGTGATCAACAACGCCCACGATGATTCGGTGAACAACGGCATCACCAACCAGCTTGTTGCCGCCTGGAAAGCGTTTAGCGGGGAATCACTGCGCACCTTTGAATTTGAAGAGTCGCTCAATCTGCCGCATGATTTGATCACCCCCACGCGCGAAGACGGCAATCCGGCCCTGGTCTATCCGCTCATCATCGATGTAGTCGAGGTGGAGTGAGCGCAATAACCGCTTTTTTATCTTACTGGTTTGAAAGAGTAGTCCCATGCCGCCCACATAGCCCAACGGCCGTTACCATACCTTACCTTGGGATGCCCCTAGCATAATTTTTTTGTAGCTTCACCTCATTGGGAATAATATTGCAACACTCTCAGAAAGGTCACTTTTTGAGACATTGGGTGGTTGATGAGTCTCAATTTATGTCTCATGATAGGATTCTCAATAAATCTTTGACATTATGAGACTTGGAGGACCTATGGTCAAGACAGATAATTATTGACGGGTGAGCAAGGGTGGCGCGGTCAGGAGATCGGCCACAAGCTAACCCACAAAATAAACTTGTCGGACTACCGGATCCATAACGGTGAATAGAAAAGTGTTTCACCTGGCATGTCTATAACGTCGAAATATTATCCAGGCTGCGGCCATTGCAGCAATAATTAGCGATACAACAGTCGCGACGGCCAGATTCAGTTGCAAAAAACCAAGATCAACCGTGCGGCTGTCCAAGCGCACCAGTTCCAGCAATGTGCGTCCAATCGCATAAAAAATGAGGTAAAGCGCCGTCAATTCGCCCGTCAACAAGCGTTCAGAATACCGCTTTGCGAGCAGATACAACACAATAAACGTCAGCAGGCTCCACAACGATTCATACAGGAAAGCGGGGTGAAAACGCGAAAATTCGCTGTAGGCGGGCAGGCGATAGGCAGGATCGATGGTAACGGCCCAGGGAAGCTCGGTGGGACGGCCGTATAATTCCTGGTTGAAATAATTGCCCCAGCGACCAAACACCTGGCCCAGAGCAAGTCCAATAACCCCCAAATCAGCCCAGCCCAGCATCGGAATGCGCGCGCGGCGGGAGTATAGGAATAAGCCCAGCGCGCCGCCGGCAATGCCGCCATAAATGCCAAGCCCTCCATTGCGCACGTTTATTATCTGGTAAGGATTGCGGAAATAGTCAAGCGGTGATTCGATGCCGACGGCCGCCATGCTGGGTGATGGGGTTAAAATATGATAAAGGCGGGCGCCGATCACGCCAAAAATCAAACACCAGATAATACCGTTCCAGACGTTGTCAGGATTCCAAATACGCCAAGGCGCATCGTCGATCCATTCAGTTTTTATTTTGGGGACGGCCGTTAACGTTTCACGAACCTGGGCAATTCCTTCTTTATTTAAACCCATATTTCGCGGATCAAATCCCCAGACCAGTAACAAATCACCCACAGTCACATACTTGCGTTTCGTAAACTGCGCCTGAATTTCATCCGGCAGCGCCAGTTTGGTTAATCGTATACGCTGCACTGCTTTTGGTACGGTAGCTTGAAACAGCCTGACCCCGCGTTCATGCGCCAGCGATGCAACCACCCAGCAGCCCAGCGCAATGCCGCCAACAATCCAGATGCCATACCAAAATATATCAAATTCAAGGCCGGGAATGTGGAGCGCAACGCGCCCGGGCGTGTTCCCGGTTATGAGATGATAAAGATACAATCCTGCCGTCAACAGCAAGAGAAAAATAATTGCGTACCAGTAAGGAGGAATTTGTAAACGACGCGTATATGTTTTGGTAGCGGATTTCATTTATCCAGTTCCACCAGGGCCATACGCCTGCTTCCAGACGCTGTACATGCGCTGAGCCAGCGTAATATAGGTGGCTGCTGCAAGAATAATCAGGGCAATGTCCGGCATATTTAGAATCAGGAATACAATCAGAACGACGTAGCGTTCCACGCGACTTGCAATGCCAACTTTGCTGTGATACCCCAAAGACTCCGCTTTGGCGCGGGAATAACTCACCATCAGTGAACCACTCACTGCCAAATAGGACACCGCCAGCATACGCGGATCATCAAGGTTCATGTAATAAATAATAAATCCACCGTAAAGGATAATTTCAGCCAGTCGATCCAGCGTTGAATCCAGAAAGGCGCCAAAGCCATCTTGTTTGCGTCCCAGCTTGCGCGCCAATGAGCCATCTATCGCGTCTAAAGGGGCTAAAACCAGCAGCGCAATCCCGGCCCAGGTCATCTGCCCGATAGCAATCAGGTAGGCAAACAAAAAGTGCGTCAACATACCCAGGACGGTGAAAAAATCTGGCGACAGCTTGTAGCGCGCCAAAAAAGTAACAACGGGATCAATAAGGAACTTAGTACGCGCCCGCATCTGATCGGTAAATGTCTTCTTTGCGGGAACGGCCGTTTCTGGTGCTTCGGGTTGGTTCATAAGACCTCGAAATTTTGAGAGATAATCCGCTTAAACAACGGCCCAGCCTCTCAGTAAGATGATTCGCCTGTAATTGAACCGCAAACTGGCGACAAGTGCAATGATTTAAAAAAACAAGACAAAAAAAGAGGCCAGGGAAATTCCCTGGCCTGGTCAAAGGGCGTTAATCACATTCAAACCTGGCCGGATAGTAGGTAACGGCCGTTTATCTTCTCTCCCGCTAACGAGAGTTGGCTGTCCCCCAAAAGACAAGCCTAATCAAGTAAATTGCAATTAGCGTAATGATTCGCTCAGCGCGCCCATGCGGCTGACAACACTATCATCCACAACCTGGTCGCCAACTCGCACAATCAAGCCGCCCAAAATATTGGGATCGACTTTGAACTTCACATCCGCCACTTTCAAAACTTTCTTCACATTAGATTGTTCATTATCAGTCAAAGGCAGTGCGCTCGTCACCTCGGCCATGTCGCCACTCATTTGAGCAACACTGGCGGGAACTTTGGCAAAGAAATCAGCAACCAAAACCCGTTGGCGATTTTCATCAAGCGACGCGCCAACCAGCTTATTGGCAGCCGCAATAGAAATCGCTGCTACCTGGCCGCGTAAATCTCCCAAAATTCGATTACGCTCTTCCTCAGCCTCGACGCGTGAATTGGCCACAATGCCTTTCGCGTCCTCATTAGCCTTCGACTCAATCGCCTTAGCGCTCTCTTCAGCCTGTGAAACCGCTTCCTGCCGGATTTTGGCCGCTTCAGTGCGGGCAGCATCCAAGATTTTCTTCGCCTCTACATCTGCGTTATCACGCGCAATCGCCGCCTGCCGGGCATCTTCCATCCCCTTGGCAATCCGGGCCTTGCGCTCTTCCAGGATATTGATAATTGGCTTGTAGACCAAACCCCGCAGCATGAGAATCAAGATCGTAATGACCAAAATCTGCATGATCAGGTAGCCTAGATTAATGCCTAATGCTTGCATATCACTTTTCCTTGTAGTCAGTCCCTATCTACTCTCGACGCATGCAGCGAGCTAGATAACGAACAGAATAATCAAAGCTACAACCAGGGCGTAAATAGCCACAGCCTCAGCAAATGCGATGCCAAGAATCATGTTTGTTTGGATGTTACCACTGGCATCCGGGTTTCGGGCAATACCTTGTACCGCGCCGCCTACAAGAATACCGATACCTGCGCCAGCGCCGATCGCGCCCAACATAGCGAGTCCCGCACCAATTGCCTTTAAACCGTTTGCAAGAGCTATAGCAGCTAGTTCATCCATGTGAAAATCCTCCAACTAAAATATTTGCTTAATCCAAATTTGTAATAATTAAAAGGCTTAACCTAAATCGTCATCTTTCAGACTTTGGCTGCGCCACAGACAAAAAGGCCCGAATAGGAGCCCTAAAATTTAATGATCGTGTTCATCTCCATGATGGCCTTCAGAAGCGCTGGCCATAAAAATCAGCGTGAGCAAACCAAACACAAGCGCCTGAATCAAACCCACAAAAAATTCCAGCCCAAAGAAGACCACATTTGCCACCGGGAGCAAAAACGCCATAACGAACAGAAGCACCATGCCGGCGAAGATATTACCCAAAAGACGGAAGGCAAACGAGATAATCTTTGAAATCTCGCTAATCAACTCAAGAATACCAACCGCAGGGTCAATCGCCTTAATGGGATTCTTGGCAACCTCGGCTCCAAATCCCTTGGCAACAAAGGGGAAAAATTTTGATAAATACCCGCGGCTCCCCAGATATTTGAAACCATAAAATTGCACCATCACCATCGCAATCAATGCAAAAGCCAATGTATAGTTCAGATCGGTCGCCCCAGGCCGCAATAAGGGCACAATCGTCCAATCAGCCGCCTCTGGGTTGGCGCCCACTTTTTCACCATGATCCAATGTCTCAACGGGCGCATCCGGATTAGCATTGGCAGACGCTCGTAATAACCATAGATTCACACGCAAATCGCCGGTGTTCGACACGTCAATGGCATGTTCTGTCTCATGAATAAATTCTTCCAATGCCGCTTCAGAAATTTCCTCTCCACGTTCAGCAGCCTCAGCCTGTAACTTTTCAGCTTCCTTTACAGCTTCAAAATGTGGTTTATATTCCCAAAAGCCAATACTGTCCCACCCAGGAATTAAAGCTGTCCAATTTGTCACCAAAATGATGAGGATAATAGACATGAAATAAGGGAAAAAATCCTTCACTTTAGAACCGGCAATGCCTTCAGCAAAATTGTACGCCATTTCAATGATCATCTCGAAGAAATTATAGAAACCTGATGGCACTTCATCAGAGGTGCGCGAACCGGCTCGTAAAGAGAAAATCAAAATGAGGATTAGGACCCAGGCCACAACAGCAGCCATAAAGGTATTTGTGAGGCCGCCAAATAAAGTGCCGATTACAGGCCATACCTGCGTACCAGGATACACCTCACCTGGAAGCTGAATGAAAGGCAGCACCGGCTTCGTCAATGGAACGATTGAACCGAAGACGATTAAAAGAATAACACAGAGAATAACCACGTATCTCTTTTTAATCATGTTGTTGTGTCTTCCTTCTTTTCTTGCTTGTCTTGATCTTTTTGATCGACTTGTTGTGCTCTGCCCACCATTGCCAGACTAATTTTGACCATCGCAAACAAGGTCACTGGGAAACTGGCAAGTAAAAAGAGGACAGTCAGTACGCGCCGCTCGTTTCCCATCAAATCATCCAAATACCAGCCTATGCCAAATGCAATGGCAATAATGATGATGGCAATAAAGGATGTAACGCAACCAACCTGCCCTACGGTATTTGCCAATCTGGCAGTCTGATTAAAGTTTGGGTCTTGAGACACTTTAGTTTACTTGTTAACAGCGGGTCGTTTGCGCATTATATCACAAACATTACAGCAAGCAATGGAGACCCGCATAATTTTTCTAACCTGGGAAGAATGCAGATGCAGCCTGGAGTGTCCACTGATAGGCAGAATCGGCAAAAATACCCAAATAAAATATAAAGACAACTGTGACGGCCAGGCCAATCTGGGCAGCTCGGGAGACCGGAATAGAAATGCTTTCTTCCTCTGAGCGATAAAGATACATGTGCTTGATCAATCCCAGGTAATAATACAAAGCCACAAACGCATTCAGCACACCAATCAACGCCAGCCACCACAAACCAGATTCAACTGCCGCGCGGAATAAAAAGAATTTGCCAAAGAAACCGGCTGTCGGTGGAATACCTCCCAAAGACAACAGAGCAAACAGCATAACCAGCGCCAGATAAGGGGAACGACGGCTTAAGCCATCCAGGTCCTTCACGTTGTCGGCTCCGGTGGCATTGCTCACTAGAATAATGACGCCAAAGGCGGCGATATTTGTAAAGATATACATCAACAAATAGAACATC
The DNA here is from genome assembly GCA_963701435.1 of uncultured Chloroflexia bacterium. Taxonomy (GTDB): domain Bacteria; phylum Chloroflexota; class Anaerolineae; order Promineifilales; family Promineifilaceae; genus JAACFF01. Next base: position 908,884 of record CAVPAL010000023.1, read on the forward strand.
GTTGCGCCAGAGCCATCCTGAGAATATGCCACCAACCCAATCATGGCATAACCAGCCTGGGCAATACTGGAATAGGCCAGCATACGTTTCAGGTTGCTCTGATAGATCGCTGCAAAATTACCCAGCGTCATCGTGAGGATACAGAGGACAACCAATCCTCCCCATATATACCACCCCGGTGAACTAACTTCAGCTGTATAGGCAACCAGCGGGCCAAAAGCGCCGGACGTAAAGACACGCAGGAAGATAGCAAAACCGGCGGCCTTTGATGCGGTCGACACAAACCCGGTAAAGGGCGTCGGCGCGCCTTCATAAACATCAGGCGTCCAGAAATGCAGGGGAACGAGCGAAATCTTAAAGCCGAACCCGACAATCATCATGAAAGCTGATACAAAAACCAGCGCGCCTATGCCGTCAATCAGAGCTCCACGCGCAAAGGTTTGTCCAATCGCGTATATATTTGTTTCGCCGGTGATGCCATAAAACATGCTCATGCCATACAGCATAACCCCGGTCGCAAAAGAACCATAGATGAAATATTTCATCCCGGCTTCCGATGTACGCTTGTCGCCTGTAATAAAACCTGCCAGCACATAGGAGGAAATACTGGCTGTTTCCAGGGCGATATAGATCATAATCAGGTCAACGCTGGCGGCCATCAAGGAGAAACCCATTGTGGCCGTAATCAGCAAGGCATAATATTCACTACGTTGTAAGCGCGGCACATCCATAGACACCAGGCTGGTAATCATCAACGCTACCAGAAACATCACTCGAAATACCAGGGTGACCATGTCATTGCGGATCATACCGCCCCAATAAATACTTTCTGTAAGTGAAGACTGCAAATTCGGTTCGCCAACGAATATCCAAAGTCCTAATGTTACCAGGAGGATAATGAACGCCCCCCAGGTCGTTAACAAACCTACCTGCCGGCGCTCTTCAGGTTTGAGGAAGCGATCGTAAATCAATACGATGACGAGCAGAATAAGTAGACTCAGTTCTGGCGCTAGTGCTGCGACCCAAGAGAAGTTCATATTTTGGACCACTTAGGCACCTCCCAGCAACGAGAATATATTCACGGCGGCTGTTTGCATTGTATCCATGAAATTAGTCGCTTGTTGTGCATCTTGGATGCGCTCGACAACAGGTATCATGCCTGATTGAACCATCGGGGCGAGTATTTCAGGGAATACACCAATCAAAATGAGCAGGATCGAGAACCCAATCAGCACAAGTTTATCTATTGTCAAAATTGGCCGCATGTCATGCCATTTCTCGGCATCATAATCGCCGAAGAAAACTGTCTGGACAGCGCGCAAAATGTAGGCAGCCGTAATGATAACACCTAATATGGCAATGATGGCAACCCAGTTGTAGTAATTGGCGGGATTCAAATCAAAGCCTGTGCCGCTCAAATTCAAACTTGTGCCGTTCCACACGCCCATAAAAATAGGGAATTCGGCAACAAACCCGGACAAGCCCGGCATACCCATTGATACAAGACCGCCTATTATGAAGGGGATTACCAACCAGGGTAAGGCTTTACGCATCCCGCTCAGATCATCCATACTGCGCGTGTGGGCGCGATCATAAATCATACCCACGACAGAGAAGAAGAGCGCCGTCATAATACCGTGACTGACCATCTGGATGCCGGCGCCCAGAAACCCGTACAGGTTCATCGCAGCAAAGCCCATCGAGACCAGCCCCATATGACTGACGCTGGAGTAGCCAATTAGATATTTCATGTCACGCTGCCGCATGGCGACAAAGGCGCCATACACGACGTTTATTAGCGTGAGCAGGATGATGAACGGCATCCAATAAACCGTACCTTCGGGCAAAATCTGAATGCCAACGCGCATGGAAGCATAGGCGCCTAGTTTCATCAGCACACCGGCATGGATCATGGAAACGGCCGTTGGCGCGGCGACGTGACCATCCGGGGACCAGTTGTGCAGCGGCCAAACACCCGCCAAAACGGCAAAACCAAGGAATAGAGGCAAAAACCAAACTATTTGTACATCAAATGGGAAATTTGCTTCCGACCAAACGCGTAAATCAAAAGTCGGTTCTGGTAACTGCCAGTAAAGCACAAGGAATGCGATGAAGGAAAAAAAGCTGCCAATCAACAAGTAGAGCGTCAGCTTCATAGCTGCATATTCACGCCGCTCCTTCCAACCCCATATCACAATCATGACATACATGGGCAGCACAGCCAATTCATAGAAGAAGAAGAGCAAAAAGCCATCTACCGCTACGAAAACACCCTGCACGCCAGCGACCAGAAGCATAAAAAATGCGTAAAACTCTCTGGCCGATCCTCAATCCCCCAAGAAATGAGTACCCCACCCAGTCCAACAATCGACGTTAACAAGACGAGCGTGGCGCTAAGCCCATCCACCCCGACAATATAGCCGATGCCTATACTGGGAACCCATGGGTACTCTTCCACAAACGCTAATGTCTCGGCCCAGGGCGTACCGGGAGCGGGCAAATTCTGGCTGTAGGCATAATAAACATACAGCGAAAGAATCAGACCCAAAACCATCGCAGCGAGACCCAGCATTCTGGCGTCTTCGCCACGCTCCTTTGGCAGTAGCAATATGATCACAGCCACCACAATCGGCGACAAAGCAATGATTGATAAATAAGGGAATTCCATACTCGTTTAACTCAGAATCCTGGTTACCGTATCGTTAATGTACACGACCACCCATTGGGGCCAGACACCCAGACTTAACATCAGGATCATCAACGGCCAAATGACCAAATGTTCACGCAATGTCATATCTTTCAGACCGCGCCATTCATCTTTTATCGGCCCGTGTAATGTATAGCCAATTGCTTTCAAAATGTAAGCGCCAGTCATCAGTAATCCAAACATGGAGAGCGCTAACTGAACCGTGAACACCCCCCAGGTACCGCGAACCACCATAAATTCGCTCACAAAACCATTCAAACCAGGTAAACCTAAAGAGGCCATGCTGGTGAAAATAAGAACAGCTCCAAAAACAGGCAAAATTGACAAGATACCGCCAAAACGCTTCAGGTCACGCGTATGGGCGCGATCATAAATGACGCCAACCATAAAAAACATGGCAGCAGCAGAGAGGCCGTGATTAAACATTTGGAAAACAGCTCCGTTTGTCGCCATTATCGCGTCATTTGACAGCCCTTCGTTTGTGCCCTGTAACCCGTAGACAAAGGCAAAAACTGCCAGACCCAAAACCACAAAACCCATGTGATTCACGGAGGAGTAAGCAACCAGGCGTTTGAAATCCCATTGCCCATAAGCAGCATATCCACCCATGATAATGCTCAACATGCCCAGGGTCGCAAGGATTCCCGCCGTAAGATGTGCTTGTTCAGGGAACAAGGGTACAACCAGTCGCAAGATACCGTAAGCGCCAAGCTTCAACAAAACCCCGGCTAAAATCATTGAGCCGGCAGTTGGCGCCTGGGTATGCGCATCCGGCAGCCAGGTGTGGAACGGCCAGATGGGCACTTTAATGGCAAATGCAATCAGGAAAGCCCAAAAAGCAATGTTTTTGACCATATCGACTGATAAACTCGTATTGGGAAGGACGCCTCCAGATGGTATATTCACCCAAACATTCATCAGCTCCAAAATATTATAGGTGCCGGTAGAAACACCGATTACCTGGATTGCAAGCAGAAGGCCCAGACTGCCGGCCATGGTATAAACGAAGAACTTAAACGATGCATATTCCCGGTCTTTCCCGCCCCATATCTTGATGAGGAAATACATTGGTACAAGACCAAACTCCCAAAAGATGAAGAATATCATCAGGTCGAGTGCTGAAAATAAACCCAGCATCGCTGATTCCATGATGAGAAACAGCGCCATATAGATTTTCACGCGGCTATCGATCGTAAAGGACGCTAAAATCGCGAGCGGCGTTAATATGACCGTTAACAAGAACATGGTCAGGCTAATGCCATCAATGCCCAGATGGATACTCGAACCTAATTGAGGGAACCAGGGGCGGACGAATTCAAATTGAATACCGGCGTCAAAGCGATCATAGTTAAACCACATGATAAGTACCAGGATCAATGGTACCAGACTGAATATGAGCGCCAGCCGTCGAATTGTGAGCGTCGCATCTTCCGGCAGCAAAAAAATAACCAGCGCTGCCAGGAGCGGGAAAAAGATAGTTAAGACGAGGATGTTGTCCAGAATAAAGTCCATTCTCTGTTCCTATCCTACTTAGGTAATTCCTAGAAAGAACTTGAAAATCAAGGCCATGGATAAACTGGGAATTCCTTGAGAAAACCGCGAATTCCCCACGACAATAAATTTTAAGAACATTTCGCGGTTGTCCTAAAATAGTTGGGCGAACCAACCAGAATTAATGAGTAGAATGACAATAACCAGTGCAGAAACAATCAGCGTTGAAACCAGCGCATATTCCTGCACGTTGCCCGTTTGTAACAAACGGGATTCCTTTGTAAAAGCTAAGAACCAATCTTTCAACTTGTCCACGCCATTTCCGAAAACAAGTTGTTCAATTCGCAGCATGTAGTAACCAAAGCGGTAAAATGCACGCGCAATCAGATGCAAAATGCCGTCAATGATGCCTTTATCAACGATTTCAGATACTACAACTTCAGAGAAATAAAGCGTAGGGCGATAGAAAAGTACTGTATAAAGTTCGTCCCAGTACCATTTCCGATTGAGAAAAGTGTACAGCGGTCCTAACGGCCGTACCAGCGGATCTTTCTGGCCTGCTTTGAGCGCCTTGCGACCATAAATCCACCAACCCATAAACAAACCACCCAGGGAAACCAGGATTGAAATGCCCAACGGCGTCCATGAGAAGGCCAAGGTCTCGACTTTACTACTTACCAAACCAACTTCATACAGCTCTTTCATGGTTTCATAAATTGTTGCGCCAACAAAATGATGGAAATAGTTGTTGTCAACCAATGGCCCCAAAATCGGGAAGGATTCGGGGATCCCAGCCCAGCCGGCAATCACTGCAAAAACCGCCAGGAGAACCAGAGGAATCGTCATGAAGCGGTTGCTTTCATGCGCATGTTCGGCCAACGGGCTGCGTGGCTTACCCAAAAAAGTAAGGCTGATCTGGCGCATCGTGTAAAAAGCTGTCAACAGCGCCGCAAAAGATAAAGTTACCAGAACAATGATGCCAATGGGTTGTCCCCTATCAGCCCACAAATGCCACGCCTCGGCAAAAATCTCATCCTTGGACCAAAAGCCCGCAGTAAAAAGCGGCAGTCCTGATAAAGCCAGACCACCAATGAGAAATGTCCAGAAGGTAAATGGCATTTTCTTGCGCAAGCCACCCATGTAGCGCATATCTTGCGGGTCTGTGTGGTGGTCATGCACCTCGTGAGCGCCAAATTCCATACCATGAATCACTGAACCGGAGGCCAGGAAAAGCAAAGCCTTGAAAAAGCCGTGCGTTATCAAGTGAAATGCAGCCGCTACATAGCCGCCGACGCCAATGGCAGCAACCATGAATCCCAATTGGGATATGGTGGAATAAGCCAGCACGCCTTTGACATCATTTTGAGCGACCGCAATCGTTGCGGCCATAAAGGCGGTAAACGCGCCAATACCGGCAATCGTAAATGTGACAACCGGGCTGCCTTCAGGACCCATTGCCACAGCAATGAGTGGGAAAATGCGCAATATCATATAGATACCGGCTGAAACCATGGCTGCGGCGTGGATGACTGCGCTAACCGGGGTTGGGCCTTCCATCGCGTCCGGCAACCAGACATGCAACGGCCATTGGGCGGATTTACCGACGGTTCCCGCAAAGAGCATCAACGCCATAACTCCTAAGGTGACAGCGCCAACGGCTTCTACCGCTTGTTCCAAACTTTGCGCTGAAAAGGCTTCGGCAAAATTCAACGTCCCAAATACGGTATAGAAGAAGGCAATGCCCAGCAACATAATCACGTCAGCAACTCGAGTGGTGATGAATGCTTTGACGCCGGCGGAGCGGGGGGGTATATGGGGAATGTCATCAGGGCCTAAATGGTATTCACGCGCGTACCAGAAGCTGATTAGAGAGTATGAGGTAAACCCCATGATCTCCCACCCTATAAAAAGTAACAGCAAGTTGTCGGCTACAACTAACACCAGCATACCACCTGCGAACAGGCTCATGTAGGCAAAGAAGCGGGAAAGCAACGGCTCTTCTTGTAGATGGTTGGGTACACCGAGGATTTTTCCGAGCGGTTTACCCCAGTTGTGGTAGCCAACGCTGTAGATAAAAATCATGGTTACGGCAAAAGTCACCATAATGAGGGTGACGGCCGTTAACGGATCAACCGCCACACCCATCTTCAACCACAAACCGTCAGGATAAAAACCCCAGGGCAGCCATTCGATAGCGCTGGATATGACAACCGGATGTTCCTCAAGATGATGCGGATCGATGGCGGCTACATTTAATGCCACAATCCAACCCAAAATGAGGGCTAAAAAGACGCCACCCCAGGCAACCACCCAGCTTAAGGTCCGGCTCTTATTTGTAAACAGGACTATCAAAAAGAATGCCAGTAGAGGGCCTGCTGGAATTAGCCAGGTAAGAATTGTAAGTGTTTGTTCAGTCATACTAAATCAGACCAACCTACTAGTTTTTCAACGAATTCAACTCTTCGGCAACAACCGAATCACGGCTGCGATAGACGGAAATAATCAACGCCAGACCAACAGCCGCTTCCGCCGCAGCAACGGTCAGAACAAAAACTGCCCAGGCCATGCCGGTTGATTTTTCCGGAGTCATATAACGCCAAAAAGCAACAAGATTAATATTGACCGCATTGAGTATCAATTCAACAGACATCAAAATGGCAACTGCATTTCGCCGTGCAAACAGGCCAAACAAACCAATGCAAAACAAGGTGGCGGCGACCAATAAATACCAGGACAAGGGAATCATGATTGATCCTCCACTTTAGGCCAGGCTACAATAATGGCGCCGACTAATGCCGCCAGGAGAAGAATGGAAGCGACCTCAAATGGAACCACATAAGCATCAATGCTCACAAATGAGCGGCCCAGTTCTGCGGTGCTGCCAAGCAAAATTTCTTCGGGAACGTATGTGATAGAAGCGAGGAAATTATCTGCATCCGGCCTGAGAGGCCAGTAGCGTACAATCGCCAGCGCCAGAATCGCAAAACTGACAAAAGCAACAGCCAATCCCCAATTACGTTGTGAGTTAAACGGTTGCTCGGCGGCTTGCATCAGGCGACGGGTCATCATGATGGCAAAAATAATCAAAATAGAGATCGCGCCAATGTAAACCAATAACTGGGCTGCTGCTAAAAAGCCGGCGTCCAATGTTATGTATAGGCCGGCAACGCCGGCAAAAGTTACCATAAGCGCCAGCGCCGCGTGGAACAAGTTCCGGTTTGTCACCACGACAACCGCAGATGACAGTACAACGACGCTTAAAACAAGAAAAAGAAGTTGTTCAATCGTCATGGGCCAACAGACTCCATACCTTGCCTAGTGGGCGTGGGCCGCCTCGTGAGTTGTTTCAAAATCTACAGCATTAACGGCCGTTTCCGGTGCGCCCAATCGGGATTGACGCTGCCGTCGTGAATAACGCCGTAATATTTCCAACACAACAAACAAAAGCAGCACATTACTTGCGAGGTGAATCGCCGCCCGGGCAATATCACTCGTCCCTTGCGGGATCAGCTTATCTAGAACCGCTGCAATCAAAATCAGCACCAGCGTTAGCGGGACCAGGAATTTCCAGTTAAAACTCAAAATTTGATCGACCCGTACTCGCGGCCACGTCCCGCGGATCCAGATGAAAACAAAATAAACCATAAACGTCTTCGTAAAGAAGATGATCAAACCCAAAACTCTGCCAAACGCCAACGTTTCGAGATCAATTGGCGCCAAACCAAACAAACCTAGAATCAAATTGATGATAGGCACATTCCACCCGCCCAAGAAAACAGTTGTGAACAACGCTGACATAAACAGGGTATTCACAAATTCGGCCAAAAAGAACATGCCAAACTTCATGCCGCCATATTCAACATGAAATCCAGCCACAATTTCAGATTCAGCTTCTAATAAGTCAAAAGGGGTGCGCCCTGTTTCAGCCAGAGCGGAAATGAAGAAAATCAAAGCCGCAACCGGAACGACAAACAAAAAAGGCACCGTTTGGGCGTGAATAATATCGACAGTAGACATGGACCGCGCCAGAAGTATCGGAATCAACAACGACAAAATCATGGGCACTTCATAACTGACCAATTGGGCCACAGCGCGAAAAGCGCCCAAAAGCGCGTATTTATTGTTTGATCCCCAACCTGCCAGCAAAATTGTAACCACAGAAACAGAACTGATCGCTAAAATATAAAAAAGCCCGATGACCAGATTAACACCGACCACACCGGGCGCAAATGGTATGACTGCCCACAAAAGCAGCGCCGCCATGACGGTCAAAATGGGCGCCGCATTATAAGCAAGATTATCAGCTCCGGCCGGTGTAATTGTTTCTTTGGTTAACAGCTTCATGACATCCGCAACCGTTTGTAATAACCCGTAGCGTCCGCCCACCCGGTTCGGACCAAGACGATCCTGAATGCGGGCAATCACTTTCCGTTCCAACCAGATCAGGAAAATAACGATGAGCAAACAAAAGGTGGAAACAATGACAACCCCAAGGATATCAACAACAAGTTCAACCCAAGGCTCATTACCCCAAACCTCGCGCAAGTAATCAAACACGGTTAAGGTCAAGATACTTTGTAGTAAATCCATCAAATTCATAACGGCAAAGCTCTTTTAATTAGTTTATGGACATCGCTTATGCCCATATTGACTTCTCAAACTATGGGACGGGAGCAATACAGGTCAGAAGCCCAAAAGCGCCCTTCAAATTGGAATTCGGTTTACCAGCTATCGCGCGCCTAGACCCATTCCAACACGCCGCGGCTCCAGGCGTAGTACAGACCATCTGCCAACAGAAATATAAATAAAGCAGTTGCGCCTACAGCAAAAAAGCTGATTTGACCAAAAGCCACTGCTATCGGGAACAAAAAAACTGCCTCAACATCAAAAATCACAAACACCAATGCATAGATGTAGTATTGGACCTTGAACTGAATCCAGGTATCACCTACAGTCTCAACACCACATTCATATGTTTGTTGTTTAATGGGGTTCGGTTGATAAGGCCCCAGTAGACGATTTAAGACAACTGGCGCTAAAGGAAATATGGGCGATAGCAACACAAAAAGTATAATAAATTGCCACTCAGCTAACACTTGGGTTCCTCTTTCTCCTCACAATTATTTGTGATTGTGAAATCTATCTCATTTATAACACATGCCGAAAACTACGGCAAAAGATACGGGACGCAAATTGTAGCAGAATTATGGGTTCGCACAATGCCAGTATTGAGCAAAAAAGGTGTTGGTTGTAAATAAGTTTGCAACCTGACCAGCATCAAACCAGTTCAGAAGTCAGTTAAGTGACCAAATGCAATCAAAATACAGTTTGGAAATTCCTTGAAAATTCTTCTTGGAAATCGCAATTTTCGCATCGGTTTGATTTTCAAGAGCAGTTCGCAGCTTGTCTAATATCGGAATTTCGTTAATTTCAGGGATTTTTCACAGTCCATTTCTTTCATTTAAGTTTCGATTTCGTTATACTGAATCCAGAATTCAAATAAGGAACCAATACTTATGTTAGATACAGCCATTGAAACTCAACGAATTTTAGTTGTTGATGACAACACCTACACGCTGCGAATTGTCCAGCACACGTTGGAACAGGCTGGCTTTGAAGTATCAACGGCCGTTTCCGGGCAGGACGCCGTAAAACATATCAATCGCTATGGCCTGCCCCACCTGGCTGTGGTTGATCTGCACATGCCGGGCATGAGTGGTTTTGAATTTTGCCGCAAAGTACACGATTTCAGTGATATGCCTGTCATCATGTTAACGGCCGTTAGCACCGAAGACACCATCATTGAAGGACTCGAAGAACATGCAGAAGATTACATCGTCAAACCGTTCAACCCGTCCGAACTCGTCGCCCGCGTCAATCGCGTCCTGCGGCGCATGGGAGATTACAGCTACACCCTCGATCCCACCACGCGCATTGATGACCGCTTATTTATCAATTTCCCCAAACGTATCGCGATCATTGACGGGGAAAATATTAAGTTGACGCCCACCGAAGCAAAACTACTGTATATCCTTGTACGCAATGCGGGCCGAATCGTCACAACGGAATTCTTGCTTAACCGCATCTGGCCCTTACAAAATGCACAAGAGGATCGACTGCACGTACACGTGCATCGACTGCGCCGTAAAATCGAAATAGACCACAATATTCCAACTTATGTGATTGCCGAACGGGGAACTGGTTACAGCTTCAGAGGGATGGAAACGTAAATCCTAAAGGATTATTTGTGATTGAAAGAACCAATGTAGAATGGCTCGAAGCGCTTCAAGGAGGCGGCCCTGCCAAAGATGCCGCCCTGACAGACTTGCGAACCATTCTAACTACAGGTCTGCGCCGCGGGCTTTTAGGGCGCGTTGATACTTCCGCTCCAGAATTTGATGCGCTTGCAGAAGATTTTGTCCAGGAAGCGCTGCTCAAAATTTTGGACAAACTCAACACGTTTGCCGGACGCAGCAAATTCACTACCTGGGCGCATAAAATCGCCGTCCATGTTGCGCTCACGGAGCTGCGCCGCAAGCGCTGGCAGGACTCTTCCCTGCAGCAGATTACCGAACGTGAGGACGGCGAGTATACCCCCAGCTTCACGGCCGATCCCTCTCCCCAGCCCGATAATGCCGCCGAAAGGCGCGACATGCTTCTGCGAATTAATCGAATCATCGAAAACGACCTGACCGAAAAACAACGTACTGTCATGCAGGCTTCAATTATTGAAGGCAAGTCAACGGCCGTTGTCGCCAGGCAAATGGACATGAATCCCAATGCCGTCTACAAATTGTTACACGATGCGCGCCTGCGCCTTAAAAAGCAGCTTGGGGAAGAAGGCCTGGAACCCGGCGAAGTCCTGGCCGTATTTGAATAGGCGCAAACAAACCACCAGGATGCGATCTATTTTCCAGTGTAAGAAATATGCCATAGACACCGTCATAATACCAAGATGAGCAATTTAATTGACCAAATAAAACAAATTTTATATTTGAGACGATCGAGCAGTGATAACGGTCATGATCATCCGCACGCTCAATCAGCAGGCCTGGCTGATGAAGAAACAATCTCACTGCTCATGGAACTAATCGAGCAAACGCGTGAGGGTGAATATTCATGTGAAGAAACTTTTGATTTACTCGATGAATATGTGGAACTCGCCCTGGGCAACCAGGAAGAAGCGGTAACGCTAATGCCGCTTGTCAAAAATCATATCGATGGCTGCCCGGACTGCCACGATCGGTACGAAGCCCTGCTCCAAATCCTGCAAACAACTTAAGTAAAACGCGAATTATTCTCTTATTTCACCCTCATTGGGAATCGGCGGTTTACTCAAAAAGCCTCCCTATCCAATTTCTCCCTGGAAAGATACGCCCGGTTAATATAATATTGTTGAAAATGTCAGGCGCTGTGCGCACGTCTGTTGCGTTTGGCAGCGCTGCCGACAACAAAATTGGAAGTGAGACCTATGTTATTAGCAGGCGATATTGGCGGTACCAAAACCGTAATGGCATTATTTGAGGAAGACGGCGGGATAGAATTTGATCACAACCCCGTGCGTGAAGCTGTTTACCCGAGCAGCAGTTACAACTCCTTAGAAGAAATCATTGCCGCGTTTCTGGCAGACGGCGACGTGCATTTGACGGGCGCCAGTTTTGGCGTCGCCGGCCCGGTTGTGAATAATCAGGCTCAGATTACGAATCTGCCCTGGAAGATTGACGCCGGCGCCATCCATGCCCAATTTGGCGTGCAAACCCGGCTCTTAAATGATTTGGAATCTATTGCCAATGCAGTGCCGCATCTGGACGAAGAAGATTTGTTCGTTTTGCATGCCGGTCAGCCAGAACCAGAAGGGGCAAAGGCCGTAATCGCGCCTGGAACTGGACTGGGTGAAGCTTTCCTGGTCTGGATAGGTAACCGCTATGAATCATATCCATCGGAAGGCGGTCATGCTGCATTTGCGCCCATCACGCCGCGCCAGATGGAGCTGCTGGCCTACTGGCAAAAACGGCTCGACCACGTCAGCTACGAGCGTCTTTGTTCCGGTATGGGGATTCCCAATATTTACCAATATTTGCGCGACAGCGCGGAATTTGATGAACCGAAATGGCTGCGCAAAGAGCTGACTAAAGCAGAGGATCCAACGCCAATTATTGTGCAAACGGCCGTTTCCGAAAACGTCGCCATCTGCGCCAAAACCCTCGACCTGTTTATGGAGATTCTGGGCGGCGAATCGGCCAATCTGGCGCTCAAGGTGCTGGCGACCGGCGGCGTCTACCTCGGCGGCGGCATTCCACCCCGCATCATTCCGCAGCTGCAGGCCAGTCGTTTTATGGCCTTGTTCCAGCGCAAAGGACGTTTCAGTGAACTTATGAACCAGATACCGGTGTACATTATTCGCAATCCGAAAGTGGCTCTGTATGGCGCCGCCTATGAGGCGCTGCGCGCTTCAAATCAAAGCTAGGGCGGTTCAAAAATTGGCGAGGGGTAAAGGTTAAATCCAATTAGGTAATCGGCAACAATATTTCAAAATTAGAGTCGCTCTAGACGTTGCCGATTCCTCAAGGAAACCGCAGTTCAACTCCTTTGGCATTTTCGAATAGTTTCTGCGGTTTACCTAAGCTGAAATTGGGGTCTCTTCCCAATGCGTAACGCGCAACGCGGCCCAAAATGCAGAAACGGCCGTTATCCCCAACGCCAGCCATATCCGCTCCCAGCGCCATGGCTCTGCAACCGGCAAAACCAAAGCCATTTCAACCAGCCATGCAGTCAGCGCCGCGCCAACCACGATCAGGATAATCGTCACAAAACGCCGCCAAAGCCCGGCCAACAAGCCTAACAACAGCCCAATCGGAATACACACAGCTACATAAAATAACAACCGATAGCCCCACATGGATGCTCCAAGTCTGGCCCGCCAATGCGGAATTGGATGTAGATAACGGTAAAAAAGAATGTCGGGAGTGTAAGACGCCGCCCATGTCTGGCTCACTGAATCCCGGTAAACGCGCAAATTTTGCCCATCAAAGGTCACGATAACATCATGCGCATTTGTATCGGTAAAAAAGGCAGGGATAATCCACTCGGGGCGTTCATCACTTTTGTCTGCAAAAACCGTACGCATGCGCACGCCCAAATCCGAACCCTGCTGTTCCAGACTGAAATTGCTAAAAAAGGCGTGGTCGGTAATGGCCAGTATCCGCGCCGGACCAGGGTAGTGGACATCGGAAGCGGCCAGCCGCAAACCGAGCGAAAACTGTCGCAACGCGCGCATATCTTCCAACCACCAGCCAATGTGGTTTTTGTTGGTAATGAGCCAGTTTTGGGGCGTCACCTGCACGCCGCGCGCATCGGCCGAGCCGGGGTTTTCGCGGCTCCAAATAAACTCTATTTCGGTTCCGTCGCGATCAACCAAAACGGGATTTGCGGGAAAGTCGGCGCGGGTTGTGTGGGTATCAGCGCCTACGACTGCGTTTACGGCCGTTCCAGACAGCAAATTGGAAACGGCCGTTTCATCCAACGCCTCATCTACCAGCATCAGGCTGGCAATCGTCCCCGTCCAAGGGAAATCACCTGACTTCACATTGCCCAGCGTCACCGGGTAGCTTGTATCCCAATTATCGAAGCTGATCTGGCGCACAATCCCGTTGGAAAATTGCCACACAAAGACCAAATACGCGGCAATCAATAAGGATAAAATCAAACTCGCAGCCAATCGATGCCGCAGCATAAAATGCTTTATGGCCGCGCTGACCGTGATCACGCCGGTCAAAATCTGCCAGCCAGCCAAAACAGCCAGCAAACTGCCCGCCAGGGCGCCCAGCATGTTCGCCATAACATCCGCAGCAGCCGGAATGCGATAAATATTAAAAAGCTGGAGCCCTTCAACGAGCAGCGATAAACCAAATCCGGCCAGCGCAGCCAGGGTGAGCGTGCGCAGGCTGGAACGTTTTTCACGCAGGAGCAAACCCAAACCAAATCCGAGCGGGACAAAAAGCAAAATGTTACGTATCAAATCGTTTGAATCGCGCCATTTTTCCAAACGCAGATCGACCCGCTGCCCCAAACCAGGCCATCCATCCGCCGGTAAAGTAAAACTAACCGGCGCAACTGTCATAAACAAAACCAGCAGCAAACCCAAGATCAAAATGCCCCATGACCAGCGTTTGATTTGTTGATCCAATTGGTTCAAATTTACTCGCCCTGTGCCCACGGCAAATTGAGTTCCCGCGCCCGCGCTACATAATTGGCAATATGCTGCTGGGCCACGGCATACATATCATCGCCGCGCTGAAACGCTTTATACCAGGCGGCGATTTCGGCCAGCGCCTCTTCCCAGGTGTAAACCGGGCGCCAATCAAAGCGCTTGGCCGCTTTTTCCCAACTGAGGCGCAGTTGACCGGTTTCTACCTTGGCAAAACCGGGATCGGTAAACTGCCAGGAGCCGGAACCCCACAGCTCAATCAATTTTTCTACAATTTGCTGCGCCGGTACGCCTCTTATTTCCGGCGGGCCGAAGTTCCACGCTTCAGCAAATTTAGACCCATCTTGCAGCAATTTAACGGCCAGCCAAAGATAGCCGCTTAATGGTTCCAAAACCAACTGCCACGGCCGTATACTTAACGGATTCCGAATGCCAACCGGCTCACCATCCAACAGCGCGCGCATGCAGTCCGGCACCAGACGGAAATCGGCGAAATCACCGCCGCCGATCACATTACCTGCCCGCACCGACGCCACGGCGACACCATGTTTTTCATATTTTTCCGGCGCAAAATAAGATGCACGGTATGCAGCAATCGCTATCTCCGCCATCGCTTTGCTGGCGCTGTAGGGATCGTGTCCGCCAAGCCGGTCCGTTTCACGGTATCCCCACAGCCACTCCTGGTTTTCATAGACTTTGTCGGTCGTAATGCTGACCAGAACGCGCACCGTGTAGGTATTGCGAATCGCCTCTAAAATATTGACCGTGCCGCCGGTATTGGTATCAATCGTCAGCTTCGGCAATTTAACCGAGTGCAGTACGATGGGCTGTGCTGCGAGATGAAAAATCACGGTAGGTTTGTAGGCGTCTACAAGATCAAATACCTGATCGTAATCACGAATATCACCACGAACATCGATCATACGCTCGCTTAATTTGGCAACGGTGAAGTTGGAAGGACGCGTGGGCGGCTTTTCCAGGCTAAAACCAACTACGTTCGCGCCAAGCCCTAAAAGCCAGGTGGTGAGCCAGGAACCTTTGAAACCAGTGTGTCCTGTAACCAATACAGTCATGTTTTCAAATTCGTTTGCGAAAGTCTTTTTCATGTGTTTCCCTTCTCTATTGCAAATTAGCCCCACAACCTTACATTTTGTATGGTGCTTGTTGTATGGCGGTTGCCGCAGTTATGGTTCTTAATTTAGGAGTTTAACGGAACGGCCGTTTTTGCCCAAATCAAGTTCGGTTTATAATTCAGATCAATGAACATTTCAACACCCAATTTTTATGATCAGGTTTATGCCGTTGTGCGCTGCATACCGCGTGGTAAGGTGACCAGTTACGGCCGTATCGCCCAGATGTTAAGCCGGCCACGAGCCGCGCGCGCGGTTGGCTATGCCCTCAATGCGCTGCGCGACAAACAAGACGATCCAGCCTATGCAGACATTCCCTGGCAGCGGGTTATCAACAGCCAGGGGCGCATCAGCATTGTCAACCAGGAATACAGCGCCAACCGGCAGGCGGAACTGCTGCGTTCCGAAGGCGTCGTTGTGAGCGAGGATTTACGCATCGACCTGAACGTTTATTTATGGGACGGGCTGCATTGGGTAGAAATAGAGGCTTTAATCAACCCAAAATGAGGAAAACGGCCGTTTTCCTTCACAAGGAAGTATACGAGAGCATGATGAACGCCAAACTAAAATCCTTCTTGTTCGGTTTAATTTTGACCGCAGCCATATTCATCCTGACCGCGCCGGCCCAAACCGCGCCCGCATCTGAATTGACGCCTGACCCTGTTATCGACGCCCTCATCGCCCAAATCGGCAGCGACACCGTGTGGCGTTATGCCGGCAATCTTAGCGGAGAGTGGCCCGTCTCAATCGGCGGCGCTGATTACATCATAACCAGCCGTAATACTTACAGCGGCGAACCAATAACAAAAGCGGTGCAGTGGGTAAGCGAACATTTTTCCAACGCCGGTCTAAACGTGACGCCGCACACCTGGTCGCCTGATGCGCCGCCCAACGTTTTAGGCCAGATCGACGGCCAGACCGACCCCAACGACATCGTGATCATCTCTGCCCATCTCGACAACATGCCCAACGGTTCCACCGCGCCGGGCGCCGACGACAACGGCAGCGGCGTAGTTGCCGTACTCATCGCCGCCGACCTGCTCAGCCAATATGAATGGGATTGTACACTGCGCTTCGCGCTGTGGACCGGTGAAGAGCAAGGACTATTAGGCAGCAAGGCCTACGCCGCCGCCATACCGCCCGCCGATAACATTCGCGGCGTCCTGAATCTGGATATGATTGCCTACAATGGCAGCGCCCCGCCTGAAATCGATCTGCACGCCCGCAGCGCCCTGCCGGAATCACTCACAATGGCGCAAATGCTTGCGGATGTTGTGGCTGCATACGCGCTGCCGCTGGAAACTGAGATTTTGATCGATAACTGGTTGGGTAATTACAGTGACAACAAATCTTTTTGGGACCAAAATATCCCCGCTATACTAACCATCGAAGATTATGATGATTTTAATCCCTACTACCACACGCCCAATGACCAGATTGAGCAAATAGACCTGACTTTCCTGACCGCCAATGTAAAAGCGGCCGTGGCGACATTTGCCCACATGAGCGGCTGTCTGACGCCCGGCCAGGCTCCGCTTCCGGTTGCGCCGGACGTTACGGCCGTTCAAGATGGCAATGCCATGCAGTTAAGCTGGTCACATCACCCCGCAAACGTCCGTTATGCAGTTCATCGCAGCGCTGACCCATTTTTCACGCCAGATGAAGCCTCGCTGTTAGCGATTCTGGAACCCCCGTTTGAGGAAACAATCATTTATACAGATACTGATTCCGGGTTGGGCAATCCTGACGTCAACCATACGTACCTCGTCCTGGCTTATAATATTGAAGGCGCCGCGGCTGAATCCAATCGGGTAGCTGAATTTGACTTCGTCACAGGTTTGACGCCGCTCTACACCTACACCGTCCTAAACGAATATCCCCATGACCCGCAGGCATACACGCAAGGGTTAGTTATGAATACGGCCGACTCCTTATTTGAAGGTACCGGCCTGTATGGCCAATCGAGCCTGCGCCGGGTGAACCTGGAAACAGGCGTGGTGCTGCAGCAGCATAATCTGGATGGACAATATTTTGGCGAAGGCGTCACGCTGTTCAATGACAAGATTATGCAGTTGACATGGAATGAACATACCGGCTTTGTCTATGATAAAAGCAGCTTTGCGTTATTGGATCAATTTGCCTACCCGACTCAGGGCTGGGGCCTAACCCATGACGGCGTGCATTTAATTATGAGCGATGGCACATCGAAGCTGTATTTTCTGGACCCCATAACCTTTGAAGAAGTCAAACAGGTAAGCGTGCATGAACGCGGAACGCCGATTGTAAACTTGAATGAGTTAGAATATGTCCAGGGTGAAATCTTTGCCAACGTCTGGTTAACAGACCGGATCGCGCGTATCAATCCGCAAACGGGTCAGGTAGTGGGCTGGATTAATCTAGCCGGGTTATTAACACCAACAGAGGCGCAGCAAGCTGAAGTATTGAACGGCATCGCCTATGACGCCGCAGCAGACAGGCTTTTTGTCACCGGCAAATATTGGCCCAAGCTGTTTGAAATCGAATTGGATCCTGTTTATCGAACCATGACGCCCGCAGTTTTTTCTCCAAATTAGCGTCGGCGTGAAAAAGCGGTTATGCGGCTTCTGATAGCAGCACCTTAAACAAAACAAGCATTGAGGAAAAATAACAATCGTGGCCAAAAAAAAGAACAATAAAAATCGCGTTGAGTGGCGAACGGCCGTTCAAGAAACAATGCGGGAAGCAACCGAAAAAGAGTTGATTGACCGGCACGGCACTTTAGATGTTTCGTTCAACTATCGTTGGGAACATGTTGTTTCTGTTGTGCGCCTGGCTATGCGCCTGGCCGAGTTAACCGGCGCAGACGTCAACATCGTTGAAGCAGCAGCCTGGCTGCATGATGTTCGCAAAGAAACAGGCGACCAGCACCCGATTGAAGGCGCGCGCTTTGCCCGGGAGTTCCTGCGTCAGACTGATTTTCCGGTCAAAAAAATTGATGGGGTCGCTGTGGCGATTGAACAGCACTCAGGCTTATGGCGGCAGGAACCTTTGACCAATCTCGAAGCAATGGTGCTGTGGGATGCGGATAAGCTGGCGAAAATTGGCTTAACGGCCGTTTTCCATTGGACAGGTGGTTCACTCGCGGGTAATCGCATAACAAATGTGCAGGCAATTATTGATCGCGCCCAAAAAGTGAACTGGCATGCAAAAACCGTAGCCAGCATGCATACCGAACCGGCGCGGCGCGCCGCACTGGCGCGCATGGAGGCATTTGACTGGCTGTGGCATACCCTCGAAACTGAGTTAAACGCCGAGGATTTGCAGCCTGTTCCCGAAAAAAACAAAAATTCAAAAAAAAAGCTCGCCTGACGCCGTTAGCGGTACAAATCCAGCGTTTTCGGCCGCACGAGGTCAGCCGCTTTTCCAGGTGGCGCCGTCAATGTCAGGCCCCGTACCAGGACAACCGGCAGCCCTTCAGCGCCCTGCCCCATCAACAGCCCAGCAGCGGCAGCCAGTTCATCCGCCAGCCCCACATCCGTGTGTTGGAGTTCATACCCATATAGATCCGCCGCGCCACGTCGATCCCACAAAGCGGGTAATCCGGCCGCGCCAATCGCTACGCCAACCGTGCCTAAGCGAAACGGCCGTCCATGACTGTCGCTAATCACCACCCCCACCTCCACGCCAATGGCGGCGGCAATATGCGCACGAATCTGCACCGCCGAAGCATCCGGATCAAGCGGCAGCAAAAGCACCGTCTCCGCGCCGCCGGATTGGGCCACATTCGAGCGATCAATACCGGCGTTGGCGCAGGTAAAGCCCAGGCGATGGCGCACGATCAGCACGCCGGGCTTCATGCGCGAAATTTCCTCACTTTCCTGCAAAATCAACTCTACCAGGCGCGGGTCTTTGGCCGTATGGGCGGCGACTACCTCAGCCTGCGCGCCGGGGGTAACCGCCGCCAGATCAACCAGCCGCCCTTCTGCTTTGGAGATAATTTTTTGCGCAATGACCAGGACGTCGCCATCCTGCAGCATGAATTCGGCCGTGGAAAGGGCCGACAACAAAAGCCCGGCAATATCGTCACCGGGCTGTATGTGCGGTATGTTGGGAATCGTTGTCAGCGAAACTTGCACTAAATTCCTGTTATGCGGATGCCCGCGCTTTTAACTTTGTGGATGATGTTGATGGCAATGAGAACGGCCGTTAACTCCTCCACCGCCCGTGCATTTTGCAGCGCGCCGGCATTCACGCCGCGCAAACCGGCATCTTCACACAACTGCATCGCTACATCCTTGTCGTCTTTCTTCTCGCCGCAGACCAGGACATCGCAATCCATCTGATGGTCCAAATCCAGCAAATGGTGCGCGCCAATATTCTGAAAAGCAGCCACAACGCGCGTGATACCTTCAAGCTGGTTTTGCGCCTCTTCCGCCGCCGACAGCCCGCTTTCCAGATGATGCACACGCGATTTTTTCTCGCCCGACGGCGCAACAACTGTGATTAGCAATTTATCGGTTAGCGCCTCCTTGACGGCTTCCAGCGTGCCTTCCTGCGCCCAATACGGCACCGACAATACGACAACTTCCGCTTGCTGCGTCGCCTCCAGGTTATTTGTGCCGCTGATCTGCGCCTCTGGCAGTTTCTCCAGCAAATCAAGCGCTGCGCCCGCGCCCTTTTCCGTCTTGCGCGAGCCAATGATGATCTCATGTCCGGCCGCCGCCCAACGATAACCCAAACCAAATCCTTCGTTACCAGTTCCACCTAAAATTGCAATCTTCAATGTTCAATCTCCATCTAATCATTTATTCTCAATCTTCAATCGCATCAAAGCGCTGCCACACCTCGGCCGCCAACTCGCGGCTGCGTGCGGTGATTTCTGCTTCGTCCAACGTCAGCAGCTGCCGATCATGCATCAATATTTTGCCGCCCACAATGGTTGTCGTCACCATGTCGGCTTCAAAGCCAAAAATGATGTGCCAGGGCAAGTTGGCGGGCATCAACGGCGTCGTGGCGTGATAATCGACAAAGATTACATCCGCCGCCGCGCCAATTTCCAACTTGCCGATCGGCAGCTTCGGCCAGAAAATGTCGGCAATGGCGGCGTTGTTGTGAATGGCCATCTGTACGATGTCCATCCCGTTAGCGCGGCGCGGATCGCGGTGAACCACCTTGTGAAGAAAATAAGCGGTTTTCCATTCGGCCCACATGTTGTTGCTAAAACCGTCGTTGCCGAGGCAGATCGGAATGCCCAACCGCATCATGCCTTCGATATCGGCTGCGCCTACGGCGTTGTTCATATTGCTGCGCGGCTGGTGGGTAACCCAGGTGCCGGTTTCAGCTAAAATGTTCATTTCGGCCGGGTCAACGTGAACGCAGTGCGCGACGATGCTTTTATGACCCAGAATGCCAGCATCGGCCAGGCGATCGACGGTTCGTTTGTCGTATTTGTAGAGCGAATCGTACTCGTCAACTTCATGTTCGGCAATGTGAATGTGAAAGCCGGAACCAAGTTCTTTTGCGGCGGCAACGCAATCGGCTAAGGTTTCGTCACAAAGCGACAGCGAAGCGTGCAAACCAAATGAGCTGGCAAATAAACTGCTGTCCCGTTCCTGAAGCGAATGCAAGAAACGCACATTTTCGCTGATGCCTGCCTGGGCGCCCTCCGGCCCATTGCGATCGGTGACTTCATAACAAAGCGCGGCGCGAACGCCGGCCAATTCCACTGCATCGGCGATTTGATCGAGCGAGCTGTCAATTGCGGAAGGGCTGGCGTGGTGGTCAATTAGTGTGGTCGTGCCGTGTTTGATGGCGTCTACCAGGCTAACCAGCGCGCTGTATTTAACGTCAACGTCTAACAAAGCGCGATCCAGCCGCCACCAAAGCCGCTTCAGGATGTCGGGGAAATCTTTCATGGGGGGGCCGGGAATGCCCATGCCGCGTGCAAATGCGCCGTAGAAATGGGTATGGGCGCAAATATTGCCAGGCATCACCAGTTGACTGCGTGCATCACACTGTTCCACTTGCGGATAGCGCGCAGCAAGTTCTGCTGAAAGACCCATATCGACGATACGGCCGTTGCGCACCAACAAGGCGCCATTTTCAACAATTTCGTTCGGCGTACCCCAGGTGACGAGACGGCCGTTGGTTATCAATAACTCTACCTCTTGTGGGCTGTTCTTTGTCATCATTTGCCCTCCTTTAAAGGAATCCAAAATTTGCTTGACTTGCAACTTGCTTAGGCTAAACTCTTAATGATTCTGATTTTTTTACTTTGCAGGTAAGAATACCACAAATCAGCACATCTATTGAAAAGAGAGTGAATATAAATTGCGCAAGGAGATTGCTAATGGCTAAGCCAATTGAAATTACTGATGAAACATTTGAAAGTGAAGTACTACAAGCTGACAAGCCGGTACTGGTAGATTTTTGGGCCGACTGGTGTGGCCCGTGTCGTATGATTGCACCTTCTGTCAAAGATATTGCGGAAGAATATGAGGGCGTACTGAAAGTTGGTAAGGTGGATGTGGATGATAATCCAGCCATACCAGGACGTTATGGCATTGTCGGCATTCCGACCCTGATGCTCTTTAAGGGCGGCCAGGTTGTGGAACGCATTACAGGCGCGCTGCCGAAAAACCGCATTATTTCCCAAATTGAACCGCATTTGGAAACGGCGACTGCCTGATCTTGCTGGTTCTTTCCGGCATCTAGGTAATCGGCAACAATATTTCAAAATTAGAAATGCTCTAGCCGTTGCCGATTCCTCACAACGGATTTGTAAATCATCAGCCTGCTCTGTCGATGAATGGAGCAGGCTTTTTTTGTTTTGAGGGAAATTATGGAAATTGCAATTATGATCGAAGGCCAAAATGGTCTGAATTGGGACAACTGGCGGCGCATCGCAACGGCCGTTGAGGAGTTAGGCTTTGCGGGACTCTATCGCTCTGACCATTACACCAACGCCGAGCCGCCTGACAAAGATTCATTAGAATTGTGGGTTTCGCTCACCTGGCTGGCCAGCCATACGCAGCGAATTCAGTTTGGCCCACTCGTTTCACCCGTCTCCTTCCGCAACCCAACTATGACGGCGCGCATGGCAGCGGCCG
Source organism: uncultured Chloroflexia bacterium (assembly GCA_963701435.1). Taxonomy (GTDB): domain Bacteria; phylum Chloroflexota; class Anaerolineae; order Promineifilales; family Promineifilaceae; genus JAACFF01. Next base: position 931,507 of record CAVPAL010000023.1, read on the forward strand.
TTGACGATCTGTCCGGCGCGCGGCTGACGCTGGGTGTTGGCGCCGGCTGGCAGGATCGGGAACATAATAACTATGGCTGGAATTTGTTGGATATTGCCGGTCGTTTTGCGCGCTTTGAGGAAGGATTGGAAGTGATTACTAAACTGCTCAACAGCGACGCGCCGGTTAATTACCAGGGCGACTATTACCGGCTGAATGAGGCAGTTCTACTGCCGCGTCCGGCGCGTGCGGGCGGGCCGCCCATTTTAATCGGCGGCAATGGCCCAAAATTGACCCTGCCGCTTGTTGCGCGATTTGCCGCTGAATGGAACGGCGTTTTTATTCCACCGGCTGCCTTTGCAGCACGAAACCGGCAATTGGATGTTATGCTGACGGAAAACGGCCGTTTCCCGCAAGACGTTCAGCGCTCTTTGATGACCGGCATAATCTTTGGGCGAAACGCAAAAGAGCTGCAGCAAAAATTAGTCGCTGAACGGAAAAGCGCTGAAGAATTACGCGCAGAAGGCCTGGTTGTAGGAACCGGAGAAACAATCGGGGAGCAGTTAGAGGCATTTGCAGCAGCAGGCGTGCAAACCATTATGCTGCAATGGCTCGATCTGGATGACCTGACCGGACTGGAAGCATTGGCCCGGTCCGTATTAAATTGACCCAAACTAAAAAACCCCCGGTTTCTAACAAACGGAAAGAAACCGGGGTTTTGGCTGTGCAAATAAGTTTTCAGCCTCAAATCAATTAATTATGCTTGATCATCTGAGGGCTGTGGCTCCGGATCTGGCGCGGGAGATTCCATTTCGACTTCATCAACCACGTTAATCTCCTCCACATCAGCAGAGTCAGCCACATCTTCAGGCGCTTTTTCTGCCGGCGCCGGTTCGGTGAACTGATCCGCCAGATGGCCCAGTTCCTCGCTCAACCAGCGTAAGCCTTGCACCAATCCGGTGCGCGCCTTCTGGCTGATGTCGCTGGTTTCAACTTTATCTTTCATGCCGACCGTTTCATGCTTCATTTTTTCAGCCGCAGGACTGCTTTTTGCTTCACGGATTACTTTATCGACCTCATCCACAAATGATTTCACGCCTTCGCGCACCTCACCTTCAATCCGCACGCGTTCTTCACTATTCCAGGCGGATTCAATTGTCTCGGCCACCTGACGGCCTAAATTCTTTAATTCTTCGACAATGTCGTGGTCTAAAGCCTGTTCAGTCTTTAAATCTTCACTATCTTCATCCACAGGAATTTCAATTTTTTCCTGTTCCTTGAGTTCTTCAATATCAGGGGTTTGTTCATCATTCATCGCATGCAACTCCTTCCAACGCAATGTTTCATATTAAAATCAAGACAGCTTTATAGATTTTTGGTAACTATTCACGCTCAGGGGCGGTTTTCTGACCGTGCCCGACTACCTCAATACCTTCTACGTGATTCACCTCAAAAAGTTGCAGCACAAGCTACTCAACCCGGCGCAAGGACAAATCATCAATAAACCAGCCATTGTTAGCAATCGCATAACGGCCGCGCAGCCCAATGCCAACAGTAATGGTTTTCGGTTCATCAATGGTAAAAGTCCAATTGTGAACATTGATCTGGCCAAAGCGCTGCGGCTGCCAGTTGGTGCCGCCCTGATCAACAAGGAATCGAAATTCGGCCGAAGTCGGGTCGCCGGCCCATTGTTTTTCACCTTCCGCCCAGCTTCCGACAATATCAGCAAACATTTTCGCTTCAATAACATAGGTTCCCGGTTCCAGAGTGACATCGGTCAGCAGCCGGAAACTAACGGCGCCGGAACCTTTGAAGATTTTGACTGTGTAAGCGCCATCATAAATGTAAAGTGGATGTTCTTCCGGGGGCAGATAGGCGGCAATTAAGACACGCGCCTCCGGACGTACATAATAATCCCACGATGCGTTACCGACGCCGGTAGGGCCTTCATCCCATTCAATGCGCCAATGATTGGGCAGTTGCAGTTCGGGAATCCCATTTTGGTTGTACCAGCCTTCCTCAAAAGAGCCGTTGCGCAGCAGATTGACGCCCAGAACAGGCGGGCCCTCGGTGGGGGCCGGCGCGGGTGGGCTAGTCGGCTGAGGCGGCGCGGTAGGCTGCACCGGGGCCGGTGTGCTTGTGGGCGCACTGGTTGCAGTTGGTTCAGGCGTGTCGGTTGGTGTGGCGCTGGGCGTTTCTGTCGGCGGCGCGGCCGTACTCGTCGGCAGCGCTGTGCTGGTAGGCGGCGGTGGATCGGTCGGGTCCACCTCAGCCTCCACATTGATGGCCGGCAGCGGCGTCCAGGTAGCGGCGCCGGTTGTTGGCAGAGTTTCGGCAACGGCCGTTTCTCCCACAGACGCATTTGCTTCCGATTCACCGGCTGTCTGACAACCAACCAGAATAACAATACTTGCAAGCAAACCAACGATGAACCACTTGCTGGTTTTTTGGTTTTTCAACCTCTTCATTAACACTAGGAAATAACCTCCAAATCCTCTCTATACCAAAAGTGTGAGGATTTTATCTGCCGTTTAGTAGCAAGCAAATCTTATAAGCACAGCATAAGAAATAGCATACGGCCGTTATGCGTTTCAACAACGAACGGATTTTTGTTAAAATTCCTTACAATTGACAAAATTATGCTCGCCGCCCATTAGGAGAAATTCATGATCCATCACAACTTCCAAACCACCACGCGTGGTTTGCGCCGCGATACACCTCCCATGCGCCTGTTTGAAAAAGCAAAACGCCTCGGCGTTTGGAACCCCAGCGATATTGATTTGACCCAGGACAAAATCGATTGGCAGCGCCTGGAACCGGACGAGCAGGATTTACTGCTGCGCCTGACGGCTATGTTTCAAGCCGGTGAAGAAGCGGTCACACTGGACTTACTGCCATTAATTATGGCAATTGCCCAGGAAGGCCGTCTGGAAGAAGAGCTGTTCCTTACCACCTTTCTGTTTGAAGAAGCCAAACATGTCGATTTTTTCAATCGATTTCTGGCTGAAGTCGCCGGCTCTAATTTCGACCTGAGCCGTTATCACACGGAAAACTATCGCACCGTTTTTTATGCAGCGCTGCCGCAGGCGCTGCAGGCGCTTATGGATGATACATCCCCCGCTACCCAGGTGCGTGCTTCGGCCATCTACAATATGCTCGTTGAAGGCATGCTGGCCGAAACCGGCTACTACTCCTATTTCACAGTGCTGGAGAAATATGACATTATGCCTGGCACGCGCGAAGGCGTCCGCTTACTCAAACAAGATGAGTCACGCCACATCGCTTACGGCATTTTCCTGCTCTCGCGCCTGATTGCCGCCGATGACAGCCTGTGGGACGTATTTGAAGAAACAATGAACAGCCTGCTGATGCCCGCTTTAGGCGTGGTCGGCGATGCATTTGCGCAATATGATCCCATTCCTTTTGGGCTGACGGAATCAGATTTCATTGATTTTGCCATGTCACAGTTTGAAAAACGCGTAAACCGTCTTGAAAAAGCGCGCGGCGCGAATTTGGAGGACATTATGCGAACGGCAAACGGCGTCATTGAGGCAGATACGGAATAAATCATGATGAAACGCACCAATGTCTTGCTAATCATGACCGACAATCAGCCGGCAGACCTGCTTGGCTGTTACGGTAATCCGGAAATCCACACCCCAAACCTGGATAAATTCGCCCAGCAAAGCATGCAGTTCAATAATGCCTTTTGCCCAAATGGCATGTGTTCCCCTTGCCGCGCTTCCGTCTTGACCGGATTAATGCCATCACAACATGGAATCCATACCTGGCTCGATGATCGCGTGATGGATCAGTGGCCAGAAAATTGGAACGCGATTGCAGAATTTACGACTTTGCCGGAGATTCTCAAAACACATGGTTACCAGACAGCCTTGATCGGCAAGTATCACCTGGGCATGCCTTTTCAGCCGCAAAACGGATTTGAACATTGGGTTACCTTTCCTTATGGCCATACTCGCAGCTTCTGGAACAACACGATCATCGAGAATAGCCAACAATATAAATATCCCGGCCACTCCGTAGACTGCTTCACCGCAAAAGCGGTGGAATACATCAATGCCCACGACGCCAGCACTGATCAGCCGTTCTTTTTGTTCCTGACCTACAACGCACCTTATGGGCATTGGCCGGCGATCAAATTGCCAGCACGTAACCGTTTTGCGCATTTATATGAAAACTGTCCTATGAAATCGGTTCCTAGAGAAGGACTCAGCCCGCAAGCCATCAAACGGTATGACCTGAAGAAACATCAAAGCGGCGGCGGCATTGATTACAGCGCCGAATTGACCACGCCCAACGACCTGACATCCTTGCGTAATTATTATTCGCAAATGAGTATGGTGGATGATGGTGTAGGACAGGTGCTGGCCGCATTGCAGCAGGCGGGTTTGGACAAAAACACATTGGTTATTTACACTTGCGATCATGGTTTTTCTCTGGGGCACAATGGTTTTTGGGGACATGGTCAGGCCACGTGGCCGTCCAATACCCATCGGGCGGCGTTTAGTATTCCCCTATTAGTGCGTCACAGCAGCCATATCGCGCCCCGGCAAACGTCAGATTTGCTGCTTAGTTCCATTGACCTGTTTGCCACGATCTTGGATTATGTGGGTCTGGGCGAGGGGACAGCCAATGAAACGCTGCCTTCGCGAAGTTTCGTACCACTTTTATATGGGGAAACGTTGGCCTGGGAGAATGCCGTGTTTATAGAGCAAGAAGAAACGCGGGCCATTCGCACGGATGAGTGGGTATATATGAAACGTTTTCAGGGCAGCGGTCGCTATCCATTTGCTGATGAGTTATATGATCTGGTCAATGATCCAGATGAAAAACACAATGTAATCGCCGAACCGCGCCTGACCAATATCGTCGCAGCGCTAAACAAGCGTATTGAAACCTACTTCGCCAAATACACTGATCCCAAATACGATCTCTGGCAAGGTGGACAGGCAAAATCTAATTCGGACAAGCCCTGGTTTTGGCAAGACGCCTGGGGTGAAGATTGGGAAGCATTGATTACATCAATACCAGATAGCTAAATCAAATTGCGAGCGAGCAAGTTACGATTGGCTGTGATCAACGGGAGACTTTCAACCAGCACCGTAACGACAATGAGGCGAGCGGCTGGGTCTTCGGTGATCGCGTCTGGCAATTGTACACATGTGTATCGGCAAGACTACATCTCCAATAACGGCCGTCTAACGTAAATTCTAAAGTTTCTGCTGACTCGTGCGTTCATCAGCCTCGTTTTTACGCGTACAAAAAACCATTTCCCCCATAAACATTAGCTCCGTAGTTGGCCACGCGTGGCCGTCAAGCAACTGCGCGTAAAATTCGCGGTAGCGCTTAACCAGACTGCGCCCGCCGTGGGTGCTGACGCTGGGAAAGGAAACCACCAGCCACTGCACCGGCAGCGCTTCCAGCAGCGCGCGCCCCTTTGCGGGATAGTTGCGCTCAAAGCGCGGCATTTCTTTTAAAAACAAGGCTACATCGGCCTGTTCCTGTGGAAAATTCAGGGCCACATCCTGCAGCCGCGCCAACTGCGGCAGTCCCTGCAAGTCAAAATAATGGTTGATAAACTTGATGCGCGGTTCGTGAATGTCGTAGGCATAGATAGCCACATCGTTCGACAGCCCCATCCAGGGAAAAGCAAGCGGATTTAAGCCACAGGCAATGTCCAAAATATGCCGAGGCGGGCCGGTAATAGCAAAAATCTGGCGGTAAAAATCAGTCAAAATTGGCAAACGCTCTCGCGTGGAAAGATGCGTGATCAGAATCTCTGCACAGGCGGCTTTGATTTGGGATGGATCATTGGCGGCGAAAACGGCCGTTAATCGCTCTGCCGCCGCTTCATAATTGGGGTCGCCCAAATAAGGCGCCATAATGCTGTGCAGCCGTTTGCGCACTGCTTTTATCGCCTGTTTGGGCTTTTTATGCTGCTGCAGCGCCGTCTCCGCCAGCTCCCGAATCGTTTCCTCGCTGGTATCGCGATATTTATTCGATTGTTTCACCGCGGCGACTACCGCTTCCAATTCTTCTGTTGAATTCATTTCAACGTGACCACAGCGACACCGTATCGACCTGGAAGGTTTGAGGAACCACGTCAATCGGCTGCACTTCAACCAGTTTGTAGCCGGCCCCGGTCAGTTGTTTGCCATCCCGCGCCAGCGTCGCAATCTCTGAACTAATATAAATAAGGCGCGCCGGCTTTAAGGCTCGCAGCCTGTCCATGACCGCAGCCGACAAGCCTTCTGAGGGCGGATTTACCACAACGAGATCAGGCGTGATTTCCAGGGCGGGCAAAATTTCTTCAGCCCAACCCTGATACAATGTTACGTTGTCGGTATGGTCGAGGTTAACGGCCGTATCCGCCACAGCATCGCCATTGACCTCCACACACACAACCGCCTGCGCCTTCTCAGCCAAAAAAGCCGTCAGCAGCCCCACGCCGCTGTACAATTCCAGCACCGTTTCAGTTCCCTCTAAATTCGCATATGCCAGCAGCACATCCACAACTAACTCTGCGCCGGTCACGCTGGGCTGGAAAAAGCAGCCGGGAGACACGCGAAAATCACGCTCTTTGACCGTTTGCAGCAGATATGGATCCCCAATCAGGGAAGCGGCCGTTTTATCAGGCAGCACAATCGCCACCGATACCGGAAAATCTACTTCAAGCAGGGGCGGCTCAACCTGATCAACCTCCAGCGCCGCCAGCATATCGCCACCCGCACCTACGCGCAGCGTCAGCTTACGCAAGCCGGGCAGCGCCAGATCGATATCTCGCCACAGCGCCAGTAAATCTGGATGCATAATTTCGCACGTTTCCAGCAGCATAATGCGCTGCAATTGGGGCGACCAGAGTCCAATGCCTCCTTCTGGCGTAGGGCTAAAACTCATGTCAAGGCGATAATGCCAGGGCGTGAGATTGGGCAGCGTGGGCAAAACGGACACATTTTTCAAGCCGCCAATGCGCTGTAACTGGTCAACCACGACGCTGTGCTTGGCGCGCAGTTGGGCGGCGTAGTTCATCTGTTGAAAGTGGCAGCCGCCGCAAACACCAAAATGCGGGCAGCGCGGCGGCGTACGGTCAGGCGACGGCTTTAAAACCTCTACCAAATCAGCGCGTGCATACCGGTTTTTGCCCTGCTGAACGTTTACGCGCACTTTCTCACCCGGTATACCAAAAGGCACAAAAACAGGCCGTCCTTTTTTATCCCGGCCAACGGCCGTTCCCCCATGCGCCATACCGGTTAACTTGAGTGTAAAAATATCCATTTGCAAAACACACTATTCAGCAGCCCCAAAATCTGACACGTACACCGCGAAATAGAAGTCACTTATTCGTATCATTCGTGTCGAAAACCGATTTTAAAATCTCCCCGTGGCGATCAACATCGTAAATGAGGCAATAAACCAATGAATGAGCCAGGGATAAACAAAAGATTGGGTTTGCCAGGCCACAAAACCAAACGCCGCACCGCCAAAGATCGTACTCAGCGTTTCAACTTCAGGTTTGCCCAGGTGCATGAACGCAAACGGAACCGCCTGCAAAAAAATGGCCGGACCCGGTCCAAAATAACGCGCAAATGCAAACAACACAAAACCGCGCCACATAAACTCCCAGGCAAACAGCTCTACCCCATTCAAAAAGAGCAGTCGACCCACCGAATCAGGCGCCTTTTCAACGTAATATTGCTGCATACCGGCGCTGCGCGCGATAAACCATAAAATAATCGCCATGCCCACGCAGCCCGCAAGCGTATAAATCAGCCCGAGCCGCCAGTTGCCCAATTGAAATCCGTAATCTTTGGGCGAATCTCGAAACAGCAGCAAGATTATCAGCATCGGGATGATGAAATAAAAAATGAAGCGGTCATATGCTTTTGTGCCGGTAATGCGGTGATTGTAATAATCCAGCATCGGTACGAAGGTGCTGTAAATGATCAAAAAGGTTAGTTTGAGGTCAAAGGTGACGCCGCCAATCGTTATCATGGGGTGATTATAACAAAAAACGTGCCTGTGCTATGCAGCAGGCACGTTCTTCATGATTCAAACGGAAATAAATTTAAGCTGGGATGCCCATCTCGACCATATCGACCAATACACGCTCTAACGCCATGGTATGACTACACACGCCACGGGAAGCAAAAAAGTCACAATCACAGGCCCATTGGCCGCGATCATAACCAACTTGATGCACTCGATCATTTTCCCCTCGAAGCGTCGCGTTTAGCGTCTCAAATTGAATGCGCTCACGTTCTTCTGCGTAAAACTTCGCTTTTTCAATTTTGCCTATCATCCCATAGTCCATTTTTCACATCTCCTCTGATGTTTTGCCGGCTTTTTATAAAAAACAAAAAACACCGGCTGCAGAAAATGAAAACGCACGCAAAATTGCGTGCGCTAAAAACCTTTTTTGATTGTGGATTTCGATGATTTAACATCCATGTTCAAAGTATACAATACATAAAAGAAGTGTCAACGCAAAAAAACGATGCTTTGCCTACGAATTTGAATTTAGCAAGCGTTCACTTATCATTTTGCACACGAACACCGGCCAAAAGCACGCGATCGTCCAGCCAATGACCATCTTCCGCCACCAGATTCAAGCGTTTTTCGCTGCCGGTTTCTTCCAGCGCAATTTGTATTTGGTAGGGTCCAGCCGGTAAATCTGGCGGCACAAACAGGTTTTGCGTGTCTTCAACAAGGTCGCCCGCAAACCATGCTGTCGTCGGTAAACGGCCGTCTCCCGGAACCGATTCCCGCGTTTGCACAACCTGCCCGGCCTCATTCAGCAGGCGAATTTGCACATAATAATCACCGGGCGCATCCTGCAGCGCTTCCCAAAACAACGTCAGCCCCAACACATCACCCGGCATGAGCAGGCGCTCATTATAGGCGTATCCCGCCAGTCGAATTTTATCCTCAAAATTTAAGGTCTGTGGATTGGGAATTATTTGTTCAACTCCGCCTGGCTCCAGGCTGATTTGGCCCAGAGGAAAAGCGTCACCTAACAAACGGCCGTCAGAATCCGTCACAGCCAGGCGATACCCCTCACCGGGCGCATAAAACCCGACGCTGAGCGCGGCCTCTGCCGGAACATAGGCAGTTTCCGGCAAGTAGAGGCGCACCGTTTCCTTAAAACGGTTACCGGCCTCCCATTGGCTGCTGGGGAAATGTCCCAAACCGGGGTGCGTGTCCCGCTGCGCCGCCAGCGTACCGGCTTCATCTATCAAGTGTACAAACAGCAAATAATCACCCGGCGGTTTAGCGGTAACTTCCCAAAACAAGTCCACATCCACAAATCCGCTCGGCTGCAAGCTGCCTGCGCTGACATTATAGCCAAGCAGTTCAATGAAATTATCGAAGCGGACATTAGACTTGTTGGGCACGGCCGTATCCGCTGCCAACTGCTGCGGACGTGCAAAAGCAGGCTGTAAAAAGCCAAACAACGCCACAAGCGCCAGGACAAACAGCCCCAGACTCACCAAAACAGAAAGAACGATGCCTGCCGGCCGCTCGTTCGCAGTTTGTTGTCGCTTTCCAAAGAGCGTCGGCCAGCGCGTCAGGCCATAAAAAAGCAGCAGCGCCAGCGACGGCAGTGCAGGAAAGAAAAAACGTCCCATTGGTCCGGCCGGACTGACCAGCAAATAGTTAAAAATGACGCCAAAAAACAAAACCACATTCAGAATCAACACCAGCAAACCGGCGCCAATGTCACGCAGTTCTACCCATTGACGGCGCAGCAGCGGAAGGAGCAGCCCCGCCAGCGCGAAAACGGCCGTCCACCATAACAAATCATAAACTGGTTGGGGCAGCGGAATCTGTCCATACCCAAATCGGCCCCACAAACTCGTCCATACATACGGCAGCTCATACAAAGCCACGCCCCAGCTTTCGGCCGGGTCACGCACGCCCCACAGCTCAGTCAGGCGCTGGAAACCGGTCGGTTCGCCGTAAAGCATCTGGTTGCGCGCAAACCACCAGCCGGCCAACAGCGCCGCCACAAACAGGCTCAAAACCCCCACGACCAGCCATTCTTTCCACTGCCGCCTGCGCCACGCGACCCAGGTAACGCTAAAGGCAATCGTCAAGCCGATGGCAGCCAAATTAAACTTGCTCAGCAGCGCCAGCGCATAGAGCGCGCCCAAAACAAAGCCCCAACGCGGCCGCAAACCGTGTGGATCGCGCAGCAGGCGCACACAGCCCAGCGTAACGGCCGCACCCGCAAAAGCAGCGATGACGTCATTATTGATTGCGCCGGCCATGTAGAGGAACATCGGATTAAACGCGACAATCGCCGCGCCGCCAACCGCCAGAAACGGCCGTTTCGGCCAGATGGCGCGCCCAATCAACCACGTCAGCAACACAGTCCCCGCCCCAATCAACACATTCACAGCCCGCGCCAGATGCGCCGCCAACGCTTCCCCCGCCCAGGGAAAATTCTCATCCGGCAAATGCAAATATTGGTTTTTGTTGTCGGCCCCAATATCCCAATAACGATACGCCCAAAACGGGTTTCTGGGCGGCTCATAACAGATATCCCGCCCCGTCTCAACCCAAGCAGTCGCCGCAGCCGCCAGCGCATAATAGAGCGGCGGGTGGTGACCCTGGGCGCTGCAGCCGACATCACCCTGCACCGGCAGCGCCTGGCGCTCAACGATGTGGCGCACAAAACGATAATGGCGCAGTTCGTCCGTCGCTTCGTGCAGCGGATTAACCACGCTGTAGGCAAGGCTGAGCATAAAAAATGCCGCCAATATCAGGGCAATCGCCCATTTTGCACGCCGTTCTGTTTCCAAAAATTACTCCAAACGAATCTGATCCTGCCCTTCCTGAGTCAAGATCCGCGCGCCGGTCATCGGATCATACAAACCGAATACGGCCGTAACCTCTCCCGAATCCGGCGGCGCAGGCAGAAAATGCCGCTGAATGAATAAATCACCCGGCTGTAACGTCGCCGGATCGACCCACAAACCATCATCTCCTGCCAGGAAATTGCCGTTTGTATCCTGTAATTGGGCAAAAACATAGAGACGCGGCCCGGAATAAACACCCGGCGGCGGCGGGTTGCTGATCAACGGCATGACGGGAAGCTGCAGCGGTTCCCCTACTTCCCAGCCCAATTCGACCACGCCGCTTTCAGGATCATATGTCGATAAAACCGAGCACAGTCCATTTTCAAAACAGATGGGAGCGTGCTGCGCGAGAACGGCCGTTACCCGATTCAACTGATATGCGCCAATCCCATCCACATCAGGCAGGCGCTCAAAACTGTTTGCATAGGGCGAATCCACATCCGGAGAACCGCTAAAACTCACATTCGGCCGCAGCAGCAGCGCCCGCTCCGGATTATACCAGCGCGGGACAGCGGCGCGTCCCGCCGCCAGGTCTGTTTCCAGCGCGAGCTTATCCCATGGCCCGGCCAAAAGGCCGGTAATGCCAAAATCATTTAATTCGGGGTTGGCGTTTAAATACGCTGCGGCTGCGGCGATGTCTGCCCGGTAAAGGAAACGCACCATGCCGCGCTGCGGCCAATCGCGGAAATAAGCGGGCAGATCGCGCCACGCTACCGAAATGATTAGCAGCAGCCCCATTATTGCCGCTGCTTGTGTGGGAGACGGCCGTTTCCAGCGCCAGCTTTGGCGTCCAACCCACCAGACAGGCAGCGCCGCCAGAATATAAACAGCCGGCTGCGCCAGAATCGTATGTCCCAGGCTGGCGGGCGGCACGCTAATAAAAGCAGGTGCGATTCCCGCCAACCACCACAGCAGCAAAAACGCGGCGCTCAACGAAGCGGTTTCTATTTTGCGATCTGGCGGCGCCCGCCGGGAAAAAAATCTACCAAGCCAGGCCCCCAACGGTTTCAACGCTAACCACATCGCCATCAATGCGCCGCCCCAGAAAAACAGCGCGCCCACAGACCCAAACAGAGGACGATGTGGAATATTGTACAGCCACTCGTCATCCCCATCAGCGTGGAACATGCTCAAGGTGATGCGGATATGCTCACCCAGCAGATCGAAATTGCCCGTGCGCGCTTCCAGCAGCGGCGCCGCCAGTTCCGCAACCCGCGCCTCAGATTCCGGCTGACCGCTCAACGTCACCAGCAGCGGAACTGCCAGCAAAGACGCAACTGCGGTCATCAACAGCAAACCGCGCCAATGCCGCCGCAATTTATGGCGCGCAAACAGCAGCAAATAGACACAAAATGCCAGCAAAATGAGCGGGACGCCCCGGCTGGCAAAATATGTATAAAACCCAAGTCCCATAAACAGCCCCGCTAATACGAAACTAGTGCGGGACGTGCGGCCCGGCTCACCCATTTCAAATCCCTGCAAAAAGAAATAAAAGGTCAATAAAGCAAAAAACGGCAGCGAAATATGGCGAATGCCGGTGCGCGAATACATTAATGACCAGAAACTGAAAGTCAGGGCAGCCGCGGCTGCCAATCCGACCGGAATGTTAAACAATCGACGTCCAACGAGGTAAGTCAACGGGATGGTCAGCGCGCCCAAAATCACCGAGAGCCAGCGAATGCCGGCCACGCCTGGCCCAAACAGGCCCAGCATAACGGCGTTCATGGCGTGGTAGAGCGCCTCATGGCCTGACGCGTCGGGATAATAAACCACCAGGTCACCGTCCAAAACCTTTTGTGAAATGACCAGGGAGTTGATCAACTCGTCGTCCCGCCAGCCGGGCGGCGCGCTGTCCAAATGCCAGAGACGCAAAAAGAGCGCCAGCACAGTTAAACCCAACACCAAAAGCGGCGCCAGACGCGTCAGGCGGGAATTAGAGGGTTGGGCTGTCATGGCGTCACTTCCACAGTCGTGAGGGTTAATACATTATTGGCGTTTTCCGGCGCGATTAACGGTATCCGCACGCCATCATTTTGGGTATAGATTCCAATCGCCAGCGGATAATCGCCAACGGTCGTTTCCTCCGGCAGCACAATTTCATGCAGTTGCAAAAACATTGCGCCGCTCTGCCAGGACTCGCCGGGCGCGCCGAGCAAATCTATCTGCACAATGGGCGCGCCATCTGGTCCCAAAATATGGGTAAAGAAAACGGCGTCCGGCAACGGCCGTTCTACCTGCCACCACGTCACCAATCGCACCACACCCCCGGACGCGGCCTGCGGCGTTTGTAAATCGAAGCCGCGCAGGGCGACGCCATGCGCCCACTGCGCCTCAAACGGCGTAAATCGGCCGGCCCAATCGGCCTGCACAGCAGCTTGGTCGAGGGTATATATTTCCAGTGGCCGGTCGCGATCATTTGCACGCAGCGGCAGCGTTTTCGTCAGGTCAGCGGCGCCGAAATAAGTTTGCAGCGCAGCAGGCAGCGGCGTAAAGCCGGGCAGCAGCAGTGTGCTTTGCGGCGCGTCAGGCAGCAGCAAGCTGCTGCGCGCATCAAACCAATGTACATTAACCCTCGGATTACGCAGGCGCATTGCAGCCAGCGCCGGCGTGTGGAACTGCCCCGGCGTGATGGTAGAAACGGCCGCTGCGCCGTCCACATATTGGTTCAAATAATCCATCGCGGCCATCATTGTGGTTTCATATTGCACACGCGTTTCGGGGTGATTGGCCCAGGTCACAAAATAATCACGCATGGTAAATACGGCCGTGCCAAAAAATAACAACATCACAGCCAGGCGCGCCCACCAGCGCTGCGCAAGCGGTTCGCCGCCCAACGCAAGCCGCCCAATCGCTGCGAGCGCCAGCGCCGGAAATAAATACAATACGGGCTGCAAACCAATCGCCTGAGTCATGGACAGTTCCGGCCCGGTGATGAGCACGGGGGCAAGTCCCAACAGCAGCCAGACAAGCGCCAGGAAACTGCCCGTCGCGATTTGCCAGCGGCGCGCCTGACGGCGCGGCCATGCCTGCCACAAGGCCACACCGAGACCAGCAAGAAACAAAACACCCATGAGCGGCCCCAGAAACGGCCGTCCCGCCAGGTTATAACGCCATGCGGAATCTCCTTCCAGGAAAAACAGGCCCAAACTGCCGCCGGCGTTGGTAAGCAAAGGGTTCCAATCACCTGCAGCCAGCGCTGTCAGCGGCGCTGCAAGCTGTCGGACGCGCAGTTCCGCCGCAGGATGGGCTTGCAAATAAATCAGCAGCGGCGCCGCAGTCAAAAGCATCAACAATAGCAGCATGCCAACCCGGCGCCCCAGTCGGTTTATTTTGTGAGCAAATGCACTGCGGCGCTGCCAATTCCAGAAATAACCGGCCGCCAGCGGGAAAACCAGCCACATGGCGCGCGCCGGCATGTAGGTGTAGAAGCTCAGGCCAAGCAAGATACCTGCGGCGGCAAAAGGCCATACGGCCGCCAAACGCGTTCCATTTTGCGGACGCGCGGTGCGCTCCAGGCCGCGCCAGAAAAGCAGCAGCGCCAGCACAAACAGGGCCGGCAGGGTCACCGAGCGCAGCATCTGGCGCGCTGACATCAAGGGCCAGAAAGCAACCGCCATGCCCGCCGCTGTGAGCAGCGCTGTGTTCGTGTCAAAGGCGCGGCGTACCCAGGCAGCCAGCGCGGCGAGTGTAATAAGACTGAAGAATACGGCCGTTACCCGCCCTGCCAGGATGGTTGGCCCCACGAAGCGCATTAAAACGGCTGTGGCATAATCAAACAAAGGTTCACGGCCGTAACCAATTGTAAAGTAAATTTCGCGCGCGCCCTGCACAATTTGCCAGGCCGTAATACCATGATCCGCTTCGTCATGGGTTAGACCCGGGGGCGCTTCCAGCAGCAGGATTAGACGTAGGGCAACGGCCGTTAACAAAATCAACAGCATCCATCTAATCCAGCGCCGATCATTTATGCCAGTTTTCATACCAAAGAGCGGATAATACTGAAAGGCAGAGGGAGCGACAACTACACTAAACCAACGCTCAAGCGCTGATTTGCAACCCAAAATAAAACGCCACACTTAAAACAAGCGTGGCGTTTCACAAATTTTGAGGGTGTGCCAATAGTTAAGCGGCCAAAGCCTCTTTCGCAATATTGACAACTGCTGTGAAAGCAGCTTCGTCGCGCACGGCCAGGTCGGCCATGACTTTACGATCAAGCTGCACGTTGGCCAGCTTCAAACCATGAATAAACTGGCTGTAGCTGATGCCGTTCATTCGCGCGGCCGCGTTAATACGCGCAATCCATAAGCGACGGAAATCACGACGACGTTGACGCCGGTCCCGGTAGGCATACCAGTAGGACTTCATCATCGACTCGTTGGCCCTGCGGAACAGCTTGCTGCGTGTTCCCCACTGGCCTTTGGTCATACTAATTATTTTTTTATGACGACGTTGGGTTACAAACCCACCTTTTACTCGCATTGTTTTTTACCTCGCATTTCTCGGAGCCTGGACACTCAAGCGTGATCGCCAAGGCCAGGCAGCGAATTAAAACAAATCACCAATAATTTATGCTGGCGGATTTGCCTTGTATTTTTTCATATAAGGCAAGAGACGCTTAATGCGCTTGCGCTCGCCAGCCGAATCCACTTCCAACATTTTCGAGAACAACGCCTTCGTGCGTTTCGGGGTACGGCGACGCAGATGGCTCTTGCCGCCCTTAGTGCGCATAATTTTGCCTGTTCCCGTCATGCGGAACCGCTTGGCTGCGGCTTTATATGTTTTAAGTTTGTATTTTTTCTGCTTCTTTGGCATTTTTCCCTCACAAAAAAAGCCCTTTATGGGCTTCAGAATAAACCATGTAACTATTGAAAATCCAACTAATGTAAATAGATTACCCGCTGTTGGGCGCCATCATGAGCGTCATACGCCAACCCTCTAGCTTGGGTCGTTGCTCGACAATGGCGATATCACTCAGGTCTTCCGCAATTTCTTCCAAAGCGCGCTGTCCGATCTCGGGATAAGAAATTTCCCGCGCCTTGAAGCGGACCATGAATTTGACTTTTTTACCTTCTTCTAACCATCTACGCGCATTACGGACGCCAATTTCGCGATGGAAATCATCTGTGCGCGGCGTCAGGCGAATGGTTTTGATTTCAATTTTCTTTTGGCGCTTCCGGGCTTCGCGCTCTTTTTTCGTTTGCTCGTAAGCAAACTTGCCATAATCCATGATACGGCAAACTGGTGGATTTGCGTTGGGCGCTACCTCAACCAGATCCAACTCGGCGGTAATTGCCATATCCTGTGCTTTCCGGGTAGGCACAACGCCATGATTCTGACCGTCTTGATCAATCAACCGCACCTCACGGGCCCGTATTTGTCTGTTAACATTATTGGTAGGCCCAGTTGATCGCCTATTCTTGGGTTTTCCTCGTCTCTTAATGGGTCCTCACTTTATATTTTTAGTGCGGCGGGCATGCCCGGCGCACACCATGAATCTAAATACAACAAATAGCCCACTGACAACGGATCAGTAGGCATCAAAATCATATCACATGCACTTTCCGGCGTCAATGCTTTTAAAATTTGCTCACACATGATTGTAAGCGACGCATTTGAGGAAACCGCAGATTTCAAGCGCGTCATGTTTTCAGGAAGTTTCTGTAGTTTACCTATGCCTGTAAAATCAAGTTTAGCACAATGAGCAAGGCAAACATAAAGGCTGAAAGCAGCAGCACTCGACGCAAATCAAGTACAACATAGGCGTATTCATGCCGAAAATCTTCATACTCGGCCAGTTTTTTATCTGCCCGAGGCTGTGCTTTTGTTTTTTCGGTCGGGGTTTCTTGTTTTTCGACAGCGGCGTTAACGGCCGTTCCCGACTGTGTTTGTCTATTACTTTTTTTCTTAACTCGACGTACTTTCTTAGCTTTAGTCACGCTATTTACCTCACTCTCTATTGTGACCCTAACTGGCCGGTTGTGCAACCCGCAATGGAGAAACAAAAAAACGCGTGTCCTTTTCATTTCCGGCAGCATCCAATACCGGTAAACGCGCGCCTGTAAGCGGGTCATAAACGCCAACGGCCGTTTCATATTCTCCCGGTTTTATTTCAGGCGGCAGCGCGATCGGGTGAATCTGCAAGATGAGGTCGCCGGCTTGCCAGCTCCAGGCAGGCGCATCCAATCCATCCCGCTGCGCTAAAATGGCGCCGTCGGTATCCAGAATATGCGTAAACAGCGCTGCTTCACGCGCAAAAGCAGGCGGATGCAGCGGCCCAACTTTTTGCGGATCCACCACGCGCCAGATAGTCAGCAATTCCGCCGTATCGCCTGGCGCGGGGGTTGGCGACAACCATTTGGAGCTGACCAACTCTACGGCATTTGCAAAGGTAGCAGCAGATTCAACGGCCGTATCTTGCAGTAAAGAGGCTGCGTCTAATTGATACAGTGTAAACGCATTATCAAGATCATCCGGCCGCATGGCCACCGTTTCCAGCGGCTGCAAATAGGGCGCAAACGCCGGGTGGGGAGGCGTCGAAGCGGGTATCATGCTTTGAATGCCGGCGCCGGGGGGCAAGATCAAGGCGAGGCGGGCGTCTGTCCAGCGCATTTGACGGCTGTCCGCGCCGGCCAACAGCAATGCAATCGAGGCGTCATGGGCAGGACCCGGATAAACAGATGACATTACAACAGGATTACCGGCCGTTTCCAATGCGCGTAAATAGGCCAGTTCTTCAGCGAGCGTATGCTGGTAGGCGCTGCGCACTTCAGGCGATTCACCCCAGCGCACAAAATAATCGCGCGCGGTAATCAAGCCGGCAATTAAAAGCCAGACCGCAGCCAGGCCAATCAGTGTAGCGCGTTCGGGCAGGCGCCAGCGATTCACAATCCAGCCGGCGCACGCCATGAATCCAACCGCCGGCAAGATGTAGACGGCCGGCAGCGCAGCCAGATTGCGGGTGGTGTTGGCCGTTGAACCGGTAACCAGCGAGGGAAGCATGCCAACCAGGAACCAGAGCAGAACAAACGCATAAGACGGCCGTTTCCAACGCCAAATGCTTACGCCCAAACCTAGCAGAAAGAAAACGGCCGTTATGCCATCAAACACCGGGCGACCAGGGATGTTGTAAGCAAGAAAACGGTCGCCAAATCCGGGCCAGACAAACGCCAGCAGCGCTTCAGCCATATTTTGCAGGATTGGAACAATCTGTCCCGTCCGAATTTGCTCCAACGGCGCGCTGAGCATGGAAAGCCGGGTTTGTGAGGCTGGATTGTTCGCCAGAAAAACAAACATCGGAATTGTTAGCAACCCGGCTAAAAGCAAGCCCAACAGCACAGGTTTCCAGCTTTGTTTAAACTTTTGACGATGTAAAAGCGCCAGGTAGATTAAAAATGTGGGAAAAACGAGCCAGGCCACCCGCGCCGCCAGGTAAATGTGCAATGTCGCCACAATGCTCAACGCAAAACCTAAAACCAGCCATACTCCCCGGCGACCGGCAGGCGGGTTGTCGGCTGCTTGCGGCGCAACAATTTGCCAGAAGAACCAGACGGCCAGGGTCATAAAAAAGGGCAGCATGCCGGCGCGCAGCGCTTCCCGGCTAGATGCCAGCGGCCAAAACGAAACTGCCATGAGAACGGCCGTTACCAGCGCGACGCGTTTATCAAATGCTTGCCGTGTCCAGACAAACGCCGCCGCAAGCGCAGCCAACCCAAAAATCACGTTGACAAAACGCAGAGCAAACAAATTTTCGCCCAACACCGCCATGGCGCCGGCGACCGTATAGCTGTAGAGCGGCTCACTGCCATAATTGAGGGGAAAATAGTAGCGCAATACGCCGTCGAGTATTTCGATCGCCTCACGCCCATGATTGGCTTCATCATGCGTCAGGCCGGGCGGGATTTCAGTCAGTCGATAGCTGCGGAGGGCAAGCGCCAACAACAAAATCAGCAGCAGAGGGAATAATTTTTTGATCACATCACAGCTTTTCGGCTACGGCAAAAACTTCGCGCTCAAAAAACCAGCGGAAGGGCGGCGCGTCAAATGCAAGGCGACGCAAACCGGCCATGATGATGTTTTCCTGGCGATTTTGCGGCGGTGAATCGAGCCAGACCTTGATGTTTTTGAAACCGGCCTCTTTGAGAGCGCGCCGCATGCTGATTAAATCCTGTTCGTTGACATGTACGTCCTGATTAACGGGCGTAATGGCGCGCGGGTCTTTGGGGTATTTGTCGCCATCTCCTAACAGACTGCGCACGCGCCGCACCCACGGGTAAGCGTATTTGTCGTACCAGCGGTTGGGGGCTGTGTGAATGATAAAACGGCCGTTTGGCTTTAGCACGCGTTTTGTTTCCAACATCGCCTGGTGCAGTTCCCAGGGAAAAAGATGTTCAACCACATCAAACATCAAGACCCGATCGAAATAATCGGTGGGAAACGGCAATATTTTAGCATCTGACCGACAGACGCCCGCTTTCACGGAACGGCCGTAAACCTCAGCCTCCGCCATACTTTCCCGTTCGGCCATGATCACGTTGCGGCTCATCACTGCGGCTACCTCGGCATAATCAATGCCATACGCTTCGATGCCCCGCGCCATACAATGGCGTAGAATTTCGCCGCGGCCGCAGCCGACGTCCAAAACGCGCATCCCAGCCTGGACATCGGCCATTGCAAAGGCGTCATTTAAGCGGCGCGACAAATGCTGTCCCTCTGATTCCAGGAACACATCATACCCCTCGCAGGCCGTTAGGAAATATTCTTCCGTGTACAAAGTTGAAGGCAGTGATTTCTTTTGGTTCGTTGTCATAGAAAATTCTTATCTAATTTAGATGAATTGGCGGCATTATAGATTTGACAGAATCAAGTTGCAAATTGCAGCGCATGTGTGCATAAGATGTACTCATAAAATAAGCGCCAACGTGATGAAGATTTTTGCTCCCTGCCCCTTGAAACTTTTCATACCCGTCTGCGTAATGTTGGATGAGTTATCAGGAGATTGGATCTTTGAACGAAGAACAAGTCTGGCTTGAACAAGCCAGGCAAGGCGACAAAATCGCCTTCGGTAAATTGGTTGAAGCATACCAAACGCCGGTTTTTAACCTGGCTTATCGCATGCTAAATAATGCGAATGAAGCTGAGGAAGCTGCGCAAGAAGCGTTTATTCGCGCATTTACACGGCTCGAAAGCTATAACCCGGCGCATAAATTTAGTACATGGTTGTTATCAATCACTTCGAATTACTGCATCGATCTGCTGCGTAAGCGGCGGGCGCAGTTACTTTCAATTGATGAACCATTGGCCCCGCATCCAGCCTTGATGAGCGATAAATCCAAGGGGCCTGAGGCGCAACTGATGAACAGTGAACAGCAAGATATGGTGCAATCATTATTAGCAGAATTACAACCGGAGTACCGGGAGGCAGTGGTTTTACGGTATTGGTACGAACTTTCATATGAAGAGATCGCAGAAATGATGGATACCACTGTCAGCGCGATTAAGTCCCGTCTATTCAGGGCGCGCAAACAATTGGCGGAAATTAGCCTGGAACAAGGCATGGTACCCGTCATGGAACCAGAATTAGCTTGATGAAGAGGAGATAGATTGTGGAAGAAAAGCTAGAACATGAAAACGTTTTTGCCCTGATGATGGACACGCTTGATGGTGAGATTTCAACCACCAACAGGACAACGTTGGAAGTTCACCTGCACGCGTGTCCAGAATGCCGGCGCGAATGGCAAGCCTTATTGGCTATCGACACGCTGTTCCGCCAAACGCCGGCGATGAGCCCGGCGGCTGATTTTGCGCAGCGCACGCTGGCGCGGCTGCCAAACCGCCGGGTTCGGAGAGCGGCCATCAGCGGCATTTATGGGGCGCTGCTCCTGAGCGGCATAATCCCGTTGGTATTGGTTAGCTGGTTAATTGTCCGGTTTGGACCGATTCTAACGCAGCCCGCCCTGGTTGAAAGCGTCACAAACTCGCTTAACAGCACCACACAAGTTGGGCGAACTATCTTTTTTGCCTTGCTGAATAGCGCCGGTGAGGTCGTTATCCAGCAGCCGACGATTATTGGTTGGCTGCTGGTCATGATTGGTATTGTATTTGTTTGGGGTGGGGTATACCGGCGACTTTTGGGCCAACCCCAACCACTGTTAACGCGAACAAACGCGAATTCATAAGGAGAATTAGCTATGAAACGCACAGCCTTAATTCTAATTGTTCTCCTGATCCTGATTGTACCGACAGGCGCCGTTCTGGCGGCCCCTTATTTCGACACGGTCGTAACCGAAGGCGAAACTGTCGACAATGACGTAATTGTTTTTGATGGGGATCTGGAAATTAAAGATAACGCCACGGTAAACGGGGATGTCATTGTTTTTAATGGCGACGCACGGTTGGCCGGCACCATTAATGGGGATCTGGTTATTTTCAATGGTGATTTCGAGACGGAAGGAGAAGCGCGCATTAATGGAGATTGTGTGCTGCTGAATGGTAGTATTGATGATTTTTCGGACGGCGGCATTCGCTGTACAAATATTCAGGGCGGCGCTTTCCCAGGCATGATGGAAGGGCTTTCCGTTGTGCCGCCGGTTCCCGTCGTACCAGACGCGCCGGCGCCGCCACAGCCACCGGACCCGCCGGTGCGGGTAGATACGGCCGAACACGGCCGTTCCATGGGCTTCTTTGCGGACGCTGTGGGCGCTGTGGGCAGCAGCGTAATAATGGGCTTGCTGGCTTTCGGGGTCGCATCGCTCTTCCCGAAGCAGCTACAGGTCACCACAAAAACCTTGCGGCAAAAACCTGCTGTGAGTGGCGTGGTTGGTTTGTTAACGGCCGTTGCTGTGCCCTCGCTGGTAACGCTGCTGGTAATTATTTCGGCCATCCTGATCATTGTTTGCATCGGCCTGCTGGGCTTTCCGCTGGCTCTGTTAATTATGCTGGCTTTGGTTGCAGCCGTGGTCATGGGTTGGATTGCGACCGGCGCCTGGCTGGGCAGCAGAGCCTTTGGCCGCAAAGGACGCAGCTTTGCCTTCACAACCGCTCTGGGAACGGCCGTGCTCGTACTGGCAATCAACCTGATCGGCATCCCGTTGGGCTTCCTGGAAGTCATCCTGGCCAGCCTGGTTAGCTTCATTGGGCTGGGCGCAGTGGCGCTGACTCAATTTGGTACAAAAGCGTATCCGCGCCAGACGGTTGAAGAACAGGTTGTTTTTGAAGAAAACAGTGACAAGGTCTCGTCAGTCATGGAAACGCTCCACATCGACGTTGAGGATACTGACATCAAATAACCGGCTAACTTAGTACTACAACGAGACTTCGCTTTGAAATCAGGAGAAAGGCATTCTCAAATGCCGGTTCGTCGCCTCAACTGGCCGCATCTGAGGATGCTCACTCCTCATGATTAGTCAGCAAGATATACTTTATGTCAATTCCTCGTTGTAGTATTAGGTAAACCGCAGAAACTATTCGGAAATGCCAAAGGACTTGAACTGTGGTTTCCTTGAGGAATTGGCAGGTTTTTCATGACCTTTATTTTTGATTACTTTCTGCCAATTACCTAAAGCAGCCAACAAGGGTAAAAACATGCGAAAACGTCCGGTTTTTTTTGTTGGGGGCAGCGCAATAGCAGCTTTTACATTACTACTGGTGTTCCTGTGGGGCTTGCGAAATACGGCCGTTGCGTCTAAAAGCTTAACCCCTGCCCAACAACCCAACGTCATTTTTATTGTTGTTGATGCATTACGCGCCGATCATGTCTCAGCCTACGGATACGGCCGTAACACCACGCCGAATGTCGAGGCCCAAATTGCCGCCCAGGGCGCTCGATATGCTGAAGCCACATCTGCTTCCGCCTGGACTTACCCCGCTAATGCAGCCATGCTAACCGGCCTGCTGCCCTCCGAATTAAACACCAACTGGTCAAGTTTTGAGAGCAGTATTCCGGCAGAAAAAATTCTTCTGGCCGAACATCTCCACGATGCAGGCTATACCACTGCCGGGTTTGTGAGCGCATTTTGGATGCAGGAACAGTTTGGTTTTGACCAGGGTTTTGACGCCTACCAATTCACGCCCGACAATCGCGCCGCCAGTGTAAACCAGCTTGCTGTTGATTGGCTGCAAACCAATTGGAACCCGGCTCCCGCTCCAAATCAACCTCTATTTTTATATCTTTACTATTTTGACCCACACACCTGGTACGATCCGCCGCCGCCCTATGACACATTGTATGACGAAACGTATACCGGCACATTAACTGCTGAAGTTTATGAGCATGGTAAACCAGTCGTCAGTGGTGATATTGTGCCTACGCCGCGTGACGTTGAACATTTGATTGCCCTTTACGATGGCGAAATCAGCTATTGGGATGCGCAGCTAGGCGCGCTGTTGGAGTATTTGGACGGATTAGGACTGCTCGAAAATAGTATAGTCCTGCTCACCAGTGACCATGGACAGATGTTTGGGGAGCATGGCAAATGGGTTCATCGCAATTCATTGTACGAAGAAGTCCTGCGCGTGCCGCTGCTGGTGCGCTACCCTGGCGTAATTCCACCTGGCTCAGTAGTTACAACCCCAATTTCAACCCGGGAAGTCGCCCCTCTCGTGCTAAATTATCTGGGTTTGCTGCCGCCGCAGGATGAAACACAGGCTGCATACTCAAGCCGGCAAACAGACCAGGGGTTTGTATACAGCGAACTCGATAGCCCTCCTGGTCCCGCCCATCCCGCCGCCTGGATAGCTCCAACAACGCCGCTGTTCGCTGTCAAGCAAGATGGCTGGAAGTATGTGCATAATCTGGGAGCCGCTCAAAATGATGCGCTTTACGAATTAAGGCTTGAATCAGTTTACGAAGGCGATAACCTGATTGACGACGAGCCGGAAAAAGCTGAAATGTTATATCAGGATGTGATTGATAGGTTTAATTTACCGACCTATTTCTGGCATCTACCCTTTGTAAACAAGGAATAGAGGGTGGAAAAAAATTCGCTGGGCGAGATTGCCCGCTTGTTTTTCCGCCTGGGATTAACTGCTTTTGGCGGTCCGGCTGCGCATATCTCAATGTTGGAGGATGAGGTTGTCACCCGTCGCCATTGGCTGACCCGCGCCCATTTTCTCGATTTAATCGGCGCCACCAATTTGATTCCCGGCCCCAATTCAACCGAAATGACAATGCATGTTGGCTACGAGCGTGACGGGCTGCCTGGTTTGATCACGGCCGGGGCTCTTTTTATTCTGCCAGCAGCAGTAATCACCTGTTTGCTGGCATGGGTATATACGACTTATGGCACATTACCGGCTGTTGCACCCTTTTTATCAGGTATCAAACCGGCCGTTATTGGCGTTATTTTAGGGGCGATATGGCGGCTGGGACGTAAAGCAGTCAAAGGGTGGCAATTTTTAGTTTTGGGTCTGACGGTGATGGCTGCCGTGCTGTTAGGCATGAATGAACTAATTGCTTTAATGTTAGGCGGTGTAATTGGCACATTTTGGTTCCGCTGGGAAGCGCTGCGTAAACAGACGCCGCTGCTTATATTTTTTCCGGAACTGATCGGTCGCTGGGGGGAAACGGCCGTTTCCCGTATCCAGGCGTCTGAACCCACACTGTGGCAGATAGCGCTCTTTTTCCTCAAAGTGGGCGCCATTCTCTATGGCAGCGGATATGTATTAATCGCTTTTTTGGAAGCCGACCTTGTCGACCGCTTTGGTTGGTTAACCCAGGCGCAGCTTTTGGATGCAGTGGCCATCGGCCAGTTCACGCCAGGTCCCGTTTTAACAACCGCCACCTTTATTGGTTATTTGTTGGCCGGCGTGCCTGGCGCAGTTGTAGCGACCCTGGCAATATTTTTGCCATCTTTTGTTTTTGTATTGATTTTGAATCCGCTCGTACCCCTTATGCGCAAATCAATCTGGACAGCCTCCTTTTTGGATGCTATCAACGTTGCTTCTGTAGCGTTAATGGCGGCGGTATTAATTGAATTGAGCCGTGAGACGCTTGTAGATTGGCCGGCCTGGATAATTGGCGCCCTCTCGATTATTGCAACTATATATTTTAAACTGAACTCCGCTTGGATTGTCCTGGGAGGCGCCGTGTTGGGATATTTATTCTATGCCCTACTGCCAACGGTGATGTTTTCATAGTCGCTGTCATCATGATTCAAGGGTTTGTGTACAATTCATAAGTTTGGAAGTTGATAACGGCCGTTTCCCCAAAACTCTGTCCCCATAAACCGAAAGACCCCGCAGGCGCAGTCAGTTCATCAACCCACAACAATTCACGATTAACGCGAATCGCCGCTTCTCCATTTTCACGAATATCCAGCCAGATTTCATTAGGCTGCGCGCCGGCGTTTACATGCGGCCATGCCTGCCAGGGCAGTAAAACAACTGCGTTTGCACCTGTCTGCCAGATAGAAAGATACCCCAGGGGTGAGACCGCAACCGCCAAGTAATCTACATTACTACCGACTGCAAGGCCATAACCGCTGTCTAATTCACCTTCTTCGTAAACGGCCGTTAACCGCAGTGTATATGGAGGTTCGGGTAAAGGTTTATCAAGCCAGATAAGTTTTTCAGATTTTGCCGGGAGTATAATTGAATTTAGAGGCAAGCTGGCATCAAATCGACCGATGGGCTTTGGATCCAAAAAGCCCCCCACAATAAGCGTTATGAATAGTAGCGTAAAAATAATCAGCGCTGCGGCTGCCCAGCGCTGCCGGCGCACACCATCATTCACTATCTGGTGAAGACGCCTCCGGCAGGGTTAAATTAAATCGCGCACCCCCGTTCGGCCCATCATCAACCCAAATACGGCCGTTATGAGCCTCAACCGCCAGCCGGCAAAATGCCAATCCCAACCCTAAACCCTTCGAGGCTGATGTTGTTTTTATACGTTGAAACTTTTCAAAAATGATTTCCCGATATTCAAGCGGAATCCCTTGACCCTCATCACAAATAGAAATGAGAACCATACCGCTTTGCTCCCCTTTTCGCGCAGATAATTTAACCTGGCGATTATCCTGACTGTACTTCAGTGCATTATCAATCAGATTCAAAAACACGCGCCGGGTCATATTCACCTCGACACAAATATCAGGCAAGTCACTTTCAATTTCGCGTACAAAAGTAACACCGCGTTTGTCAAAGTTTGGCTGTTCAATATCATACACCTGATCAACCAAAGTATGCAGATTAATACGCTCCTTTTTTGCAATAGGATAGCCAGCTTCAAGCCGGCTTATATCCATTAAAGAGTGTACCAATGTTTGCAAATGGTTGCTGCTGCGCACTGCAATATCCAACATTGCAGCTAAAGTGGGGTCTTCCACATCCGAAAAATCGTTGCGAATAAGCTCTAGACTGGAGATCACATTTCCCAACGGACTTTGCAGATCATGAACAAGCATAGCAGTTAAATCCTGCCGCATTTCGTCCAGCTCTACCTGTTTAGTTATGTCGTGGTGAATCCACTGTAAAAGTTGACCCTGGCTATAGTTAACAAGTTTAACATAAACTTCAACATGGAGAAGTCGTCGTCTTTGCTGCATACTAACGTGACTGACGAAAATCTGCACTTCCTCCGAGGCCTGGTTTTCTGTCAAAAGATAATCAATTGGGGCCGTATGCAGCTCTTTGATATTCATTTCCAGCAGGACAAAACGGTGATAACCAAAAAATTCGATGGCGCGCTGATTTGCTTCAACAATCTCGCCGTTTAATTCAGTCAGGATAATCGGGTCAACGCTGTCCTGGAATAAGCCCATATAACGGGCTTCGGCCTCTTGCGTACGCGCAAATTGTTGAGCATGGGCAATGGAACTACTGGCAATATTTGCCAGACTGACCAATACATCCAGATCTTGCTGCTTAAAATTCCCCTCTAATGGATTAATTGCCTGGATTGTTCCCAAAACGGCGCCTTTAAAAATCAGGGGGGCGCAAATCATAGCCTTAGTTTTATATCCGGTGCGTTTATCGCCAAGTCTACTTGAAAAGCGGGCGTCAGTATTCGTATCCGGAACAAGGCCAGGTTGGCTATGTTCCATCACCCAACCTGACAAGCCTTGATTCGACGGCAGGCGCAGACCTATGATCTTATCGCTGCCAACACCTTCCGCAGCTTGATAAACCAACTCATTGCTCTCTTTATCTACCAGGGCAATTGAGACGGCTTCAGCATGCAAAAATTCATTCATTTTTGTCAGCAGTCGCTGCATAATTTCTTCAAGTTCAAGGGAGGCATTAATGACGTGGCTGGCTTCGTGCAAAAGAGAGGCAAATTGGAGTTGACGTCGGGATTCGGTTTGCAAGCGGACATGTTCCAGCATATGGGCTGTGCGCTCACAAATCTCTTCCAGGAGCATGATATCATAGCTGTTGATCGCTTTTTCACCAGCTTTCAAAAGCGTGAACACACCAATACTTTGTTGTCGCGCAAGAATCGGTGAGCATATGGCCGACCAGATGTCGACTTGTGAATGATCAGAACGCTGATACCAACGTGAGTCCGTAAGTTGATTATCGACGACCACTGTTTCTTGTGTACGCAGCGCAAGACCGGCCAATCCGAATTCGACAATGTCGTCTAGATCACTGGATGTATAAATTGAGGGATATTTGGTATTGTACAACCAGGTATTTTCGACTTTCAGGCTGTCCGGGTTAACCATGATGATGCTGCCAATGTTTCCATTAAGCGTTTTCAGGGTAACTTCAAGAATATCAGGCAGAATTTCTTCCATTGTTGAACCTTGTTCTTCAATGGCGTTTAGCGCGTTGTTAACTTCGTAGATTGTGCGTAGGTATTCTTTTTCTTTAACACCTATCATTTGATTTGCTTGCGAAGATTCCATAACAACCTTAAGCCAACTGTAAGTTCGGTATCACGTCCAATTCCAGACTGTCGCGACGGCCGTTTACAAAATGCCAATG
Source organism: uncultured Chloroflexia bacterium (assembly GCA_963701435.1). Lineage (GTDB taxonomy): Bacteria > Chloroflexota > Anaerolineae > Promineifilales > Promineifilaceae > JAACFF01. Next base: position 959,289 of record CAVPAL010000023.1, read on the forward strand.
AGCTGCGGCGGCAATCATGGCAGCATTGTCAGTACATAATATCGGCGGAGGAAAATAAACGGGAATATCCAGAGTTGCGTGCATCGCCTCTCGTAATGCGCGGTTTGCAGACACGCCGCCCGCCAGATGGACGGCCGTTACCTGGTGATCCTCAGCGGCCTGAACTGTTTTACTAACCAGCGAATCCACAACAGCAGCTTGAAAACTCGCGGCCAGATCATTAACGGGTAATCGTCCCGCCCCGAATCGTTTGGTTTGCCTTAAAACGGCCGTTTTGATCCCGCTAAAACTAAAATCATAACCATATTCACGGTTCGTAACTGCGCGTGGAAAGCGAAATGCTGTCGGGTTCCCCATTGAGGAAACAGCGTCAATTGCCGGACCGCCGGGAAAGGGCAGCCCCAACAATCGACCAACTTTGTCAAACGCTTCACCTGCAGCGTCGTCTAGCGTTCCACCCAAATGGGTATATTGGCCATGCCCACGCATCAAATACAATTCAGTGTGGCCGCCGCTCACCACCAGGCTCAAAATCGGAAACTCAATATGGGCTGCTGCTTCCGTCAGCCAGAGAGAATAAATATGTCCCTCAATATGATTGATGCCTAACAAAGGTTTCTGACGAGCAACCGCCAGCCCTTTCGCCATATTGACCCCAACTAACAGCGAACCAACCAATCCTGGTCCGCGGGTCACTGCGATACAGTCAATATCCTCAAAACCAATGTACGCATCACGCATAGCCTGGTCGACAACCGCATAAACAACTTCGATATGTTTACGTGAAGCGACTTCGGGGAAAACGCCGCCATATTGGGCGTGGAGATCGGTTTGGCTGGCAATGATGTTACTCAAGATATGAGCGCCATTTTCAACAACTGCTGCGGCCGTTTCATCGCAGGAAGTTTCAATAGCCAAAATTCGGCTTGTCGTGGCTTTACTCATCGCTGGATATTACCTATACATCTCAAAAAGTGTGCTGTTTATGTAACAGTCCGGTTATAACACACTTTACATTTGGGACTAATTTCCCAGGCAACCCTCCAAAACCAACTGCATCATCAGTTCAATTTGGTTCATCAGAATCGTTCGTGGATCCAATAAAAATCGATCATCCTGCACACGGCCAATTACTGGCATTTTTGCAAGCCGTAATCTTGTTGCTAAGCCGGCTGCATTATCCGAATGAATTCCTACCAGTTTAGTAGGTAAACTGGTTCCTGGCAAGCTCCCGCCGCCAACTCGTGACTCACCATCAAGAACGACGGCTTTAATGCCCCGTTCCTGCAGCCGCGCTGCCCAGGTATCGGCTTTGGAAGTTATCTCAGACAATGAGCGTGCCAGCATCTGCCATACAGGAATTTCGGTCAGCGCTTCCTCTTTCAAGTAGTGGCTCAGGGTTGCGGCCAGGCCTGCCAGGCACAATTTGTCTGCGCGTACAGCTCTAGCCAATGGATTTCTTTTTATCTGCTGAAGCAGGTCTGTCCGGCCACACAAGATTCCGGCCTGTGGTCCCCCGAGCAGTTTGTCACCGCTAAATGCAATCACATCCACACCGGCCTCCAGACCTTCAATAACTGTCGGCTCATGCTCTAATCCATAAGGCGCAACATCCAGCATAGCGCCGCTGCCTTGATCAAACAGCAGCATCAGATTATGGGTATGCGCCAGTTCCGCCAACTCAGTGATAGAAGGTTCAGTTGTAAAACCGATAATTTTGTAATTTGAATGATGGGCAACCAGAATAGCGGCCGTATTTTCGGTAATCGCATTGGCGTAATCGCGCAAATGGGTGCGGTTTGTAGTTCCTACCTCGACCAATTTTGCGCCGGATTGGGCCATGACGTCAGGAACGCGGAAGCCCCCACCAATCTCCACCAATTGACCTCGGCTGATTATTACTTCACGGCCCTGGCATAAGGCTGTTAACATGAGAAGCACAGCAGCAGCATTGTTATTGACAACTAGCGCCGCCTCCGAACCTGTCAATCGTTTGAGCAGTTGTTCTGCATGTGTGGCCCGTGAACCTCGCGCGCCAGCTTCAAGATTATATTCAAGCGTAGAATAGCCTGAGGCGGTAGATCGAATCGCTTGAAGTGCGGCCTGGCTCAAAGGGGCGCGTCCAAGATTGGTGTGAACAATGATCCCGGTCGCATTTATAACTGGCCGTAAAGTTGGAGCCAGGACGTTTTCCAGCCATTCGCTTGCAGCGTTAACAAGCATTGCATTCATTGGAACAGATACCGCCGCGCCAGATATGATTACCTGACGCTGTTGTTCCAAAACTGTCCGCAGAGCTTCAAGGGTTAGTGAACGGCCGTACACCCCCATCAGATCAATCGTCACAGGCAAACGTAATAATTTGTCAATGCTGGGCAGTTCCTGTAGAAGCTGTTGTTTTGTCGGAGTTTGGATCATATCAAACACCCTAGCGCGTAGCATCTGTTGCGCGCGTGCGCACCTGCAGTAAAAATTCAAGCAAGATAAATATTGCCGCAACAAGAAGCGCAATCGCAATGCCAAACAAACGGTTCATTTGCAGCCAGATACAAAAGGTAGCCCATATCCCAACCCACATTGCCTGCCGCAAAACCACAAAAAACGCGGGCATGCTGCTGCTGCCTCTCAGCCCAAAGCGTTTGTTCAACATATATGCAATCGGCAGAAAGAGGCCCGTAATTGTGAGCATTGTGGCAGCTAAAAATGCAAAAATCGCTTCAGGGTTAGCGGCGCTCATCATGGCAGCCGCATCTACCTGGTCAATAGCGGTTGCGCGCACCAGGTCCAGGCGGCCAACGTCGAATGGCCACCAATTATCGACAACATGATTCAATGCCAGCAAACCGAGCAGGAAAAGGGCTAAACTGAGTACCAGAGTGGGCACAAATCCCAAACGTGACAATCTTTTACTCATTGGATGTGCTGCCTGCATATAAACGAACCCTCTCTCTTTTGTAAGATTATCGCAAAAAAGTGATCATCGCTAGTTCTTCAGGTAATCAAAAAGTAATGTTAGCGAACATATGGTCAGTACTACAACGAGACTTCGCTCTGAAATGAGGAGGAAGGCATTCTCAAATGCCGGTTCGTCGCCTCAACTGGCCGAGAATTACCCATCACTTATGTGTTTTTCTGGCGCAAAACAAAGAGCAAAGCGCGGGCGTAGGCGTCACTTGCTTTTGCTGCATCAAAATGAACCTGTTTTTCTTGAAAATAAACGGTACAACGATATTTTCCCTGGTAAAGCTGCAAGGAAAGAATCTTTTCCGCCTCACCCAATAGTGACGCTTCCAGCACTTGTCGCAGTTGGCTTTCGGTTGGCATCCAGACAACTTCAGAAGTTAAAATGTAATCCAGCGCCCATTCTGCAGCGCCATGAAAGGTAACCACGGGCCAGCCACGAAAAACGTCCAGGTTCGCCTGCATGTCGGAAAGGACAAACAGGCGATCATCAAATCCTCGGTCGGGAATTACGAAAAAATCGTTGATACTTCCTCGCCAAACAAGCCCGGCATCTTTCAGTTCACGGGCAAAGTTAAGTGAAATCATATTTGCTTCCTGATAAACTCGCCTCTATCATCTGCTCAATGGCTGATAATAAACATGCGTTTGCGCACCTCGCGGTGCATTCTCATTATACCCTACTTGGCGGCACAGCATCAGTAGGCGCGCTGGTTGATCGCGCTGTAAGCGACGGCTTTAAGGCGCTGGCGCTGACAGATACTAATGTGTTATACGGGGCTGTCGCCTTTCATAAAGCGTGCCGCCAGGCGGATATTCAGCCAATTATCGGCATGACCGTCACAATGGAGCCGCCGCCGAGTGAAATCGTTTTGGAAACGGCCGTTTCCGGCGCTCTCATCCTGCTGGCAACGGGCAAAACAGGTTATCAATCCCTCTGCCGCCTTTCCTCTGACATACAAACACGCGATTGGCGTAGCGACAATCAACCTCCGCTCTTGAGTTGGGAACGCTTAAAGCAGCATACCGCCGGCTTGATTTGCCTTTCGGGCGGGCATGCGGGCTGGATTGAAAGATATGTGCGCGCCGGACGCGCATCTGCAGCCGCGCGTATTGCATCCCGGTTAGGCGGGTTATTCCCCGAGAGCGTTTTTTTAAGTTTTAGCCCATCCCATACGCAGAATCAAGTCATCCAAACCTGTATTCAAATTGGTTTGCGTTTTGGCCTGCGCCCGGCAGCCGTACAGCCAATTTTCTATCTTGAGCCGCAAGATGCGCCCCGCTTGCGTTTACTATCCGCCATTGACCATAATTGCCGGTTGGAGGATGCGCCCCCGGCAACGGCCGTTCCCCAACATTGGCTTGACCCTGACGAAATAACAACGTTATACGCAGATTATCCCCAGGCGGTGTCCAATGTAGGCGAAATTGTGGCGCGCTGCGAGCCAGCCCTGCCGGACGGACGGCCAATATGGCCCAAACTGGATTTGCCTGACAATCTATCGCCCGACGCCGCCTTAGAAGCGCAGGCAGTCGCAGGATTACAGGCCCACTATGGTTCAGCGGCGGCCCCGGCAATCAACACACGCCTGGCGCAGGAATTACAAGCCATCCAGCGGCACGCTTTCGCCCCCCTGTTCCTGGTTGTAGCCGATATTGCACGCTTTGCGCGCCAGATGGACATCCCTATAAATACACGCGGCAGCGTCGCCAATTCGCTCGTCGCATACTGTACCGGCATAACGAACGTCGATCCGATAGCCCACGAGCTGCTTTTTGAACGTTTTCTAAACCCCGCGCGCGCTTCTTTGCCCGATATTGACCTTGATTTTTGCAGCCGGCGGCGGGACGAGATTTTAGAATATGTGCGGCGCCAATATGGCGCTGAGCGCGTGGCGCTTGTAGCCACCGTGAGTACGCTGCAGCCGAAATCGGCTGTGCGCGAAACGGGCAAAGCATATGGTTTATCTGAAGCGCGCATCAAAAAGCTGGCTGCGCTGTGGCCGCGCCGCTGGCATCCTGACCCGCAGCGGCGCAAAACAGAAAACTTTGCGGAAATATTGACAGCACTAGATGATCCATTGGAAAAAGAGGTCATGGCGGCGGCGCAGCAATTGATCGGACAGCCGCACCATTTGAGCATCCATCCCGGCGGCATCGTGATCACACCCGGCCCTTTGACGGACGTTGTGCCGGTGCAGCTTGCGCCCAAAGGGTTTTTGATTACCCAATTTGATTATCGCGACGTAGAGCAAATCGGGCTGCCCAAAATTGATTTACTCGGCATTCGCGCATTGACGGTATTGGCGGATACGGCCGTTGCCATACGCGCCAACCTGGCTCCCAATTTTCATCTTGATCACATTCCTCTTGACGACGAGCTGACCGGAAATATGTTGAGCCGGGGCGACACAATCGGTGTTTTTCAGTGCGAATCTTCCGGGGCGCAGCGCACTTTGCGCCAGTTAAAAGCCTGCACCGTGCGCGATCTCGCCGTGGCCAACGCTTTCTTCAAGCCGGGGCCAGCCACGGGCGGCATGGCCAAAGCATTCATACGCCGCTACCGGGGCGAAGAAGCAGTGGATTTTCTCCATCCTGCGCTGGAACCAATTTTACAACCCACCCAAGGCGTGCTGCTTTTTCAGGAGCAGGTATTGCGCATTGCGCGCGAAATTGCCGGCCTGAGTTGGGCGCAGGCAGATCATTTACGACGCGGTATGAGCAAATTCCAGGCGGCGGAAATGGCGGCTATGGCGCGGCAGTTTATATTGGGCTGCCAGCGCCCTGCGCCGGATGGCCCTGGCCTGGCACGCGAGCAGGCGCAGACATTGTGGGAACAGGTCATGGCGTTTGCCGGTTACGGCTTCAACCAGGGACACGCCACAGCCTATGCCGATGTCAGCTATCGCTCGGCTTATCTGAAGGCGCACTTTCCAGCAGAATTCCTCTGCGCGCGGCTGGCAGATTATGGCGGCTTCCATCACCCGGCAATTTATATGGCTGAAGCGCAGCGTTTAGGTATTCCTGTCAGGCCGCCCCATATCAATCACAGCGGCAAACGCTTCACGCTGACGCAGGAGTTAAACACCAAACATCAAAAAACACCCGTATTGTGGATGGGTTTGGGACAGGTGCGTGATCTGCGTCGCAAAGCAGCGGGGGCGATCATTGCGGCGCGGCGAGAAGCTCCATTCAGCAGCTTGCGCGATTTGTTGAATCGGGTCGCCTTGCAGCCCAAAGAGGCGCTGCATTTGATTCAATGCGGCGCTTTGGATCGGCTAGGGCCGAGCCGGGCCGCCCTGCTGGCTGAGGCGGAACCGATCGCGCGCGCCGGTAATGTGCGTCAGTTGGCTTTTGATTTTGCGGTGGAAACGGCCGTATCTCCCGAAACCCTCGCCCAACGCTTGGAATGGGAAAAACATTTGCTCGGCCAGCCGGTGAGCGTTCACCCTTTAAACCTGGTTGACAATCAAGCCAATGTGGTTTCTGTGCGAAATTTACCGCTGCATCGCAGCGAGTTGGTGACTGTCTTGGGCGCGCGGCTGCCCGGCTGGACCGGCGGCAAAGGTTTTTTTCTGGGGGATGGGGATGCTTTTGTGATTGTCAGGCAGGCGCAAGGCATCAACCAGGAAAGCAAAAATCATATCTGGCAGCCGCTGCGGGTAAACGGCCGTTGGCAAGTTGATGAATGGGGCGGAGGCTGGTTTCAGGCGAGTGCAATTGTTCCACTACCGGCAGCGGAAGCTGATTAGGTAAACCGCAAAAAGTCTTTTGAAATAAACACCACGCAAATTCATTCGCGGTTTCCTTGAGGAATTCCCAGATGTCGTTTCGCAGGAATTCAAAAAACTTTCCGGGAATTACCTGACGCTGGTTTTTTAATTGATAAATCAGCTTGACAATTCATGTTATACTGTGGTCTCGATCTGAAAGACAACACTCCCCAAATTTCCACATTTTTGGAATTTCAACATACTGAGAGTTTGTCGATACGCGTCTTGTGCAATCAAAATCAACTTTCCTGCTCGCGTTAAGACAGAGGAGGTGCGCCTATAGAAACGAGTTCAGAAACAGGTGAGTATCAAAGAAAAAAGACTGAAATATTTCAGATTAAAAAAAGCATATACCTATTCAAGTACCCGAGAAACCTGTCAGGTTTTGCCCTTAAGGACAATCGCTTCTCGGGTAAACCTGACAGGTTTAGCTGTATAGTTACGAAAGTATTTTGCTTAAATTCATATTACAATGAGGAGTTTTTATGAAGCGGTATTCAAATAACATACGCGTGTTTGGGCTAATTTCTATGGCATTGACAGCATTCTTATTCGTATTCTTTTTCTCATCCGCTTTTGGCCTAACGGAAGAAGGCGCGGAAACGGCCGTTGCCAATCAACAAGGCGACGATATTGACCGCCTTCTTGAAGCCACAAACGGGTCGGCCAAAATCAGTATCAATCGTTCCACCGGTGTAGCCAGTTTTGTACAGTTCGAACCAGATTCATTCATCTATGATTTATCGGCAGCGTCTGAGGAAACGGCCGTAACGCAAGCAACCCTTTTTCTCGAAACTTATGGCGGCGTTTTTGGCATTAGTGCTGTGCAAGATGAACTGGTGCTAGCCGAAGTTGTATCCGATTACGTCGGCGGACGGCATGTCAGCTACCAACAAGTTTATAAGGCCACACCCGTATTCGCAGGCGTACTCAAGGTACATTTTGATGCCCAGGGCGATCTTTACGCCATCAACGGAACATTTGTACCCGACATCAAGGTGAATGTAACGCCAACGCTGTCGGCGGAAGAAGCCTCTGCCCGCGCCGTTGCCGCAGTAACGCGACAGCAGGCTGGCGCAACCTCAGGTAATTTGGCTGCTTCCTCCGCAAGCGTCAATTTTTCGGCCGTAGAGAGTTCATTGGTAATTTACAACACCGGTTTGTTGCAAGGTGTTTCGGGCGCTACCGTGTTAGCTTATGAAGTCGAAGTTGGCAATGGCGCCAGTATTCGGGAATTCATCTTTGTCAACGCACACAGCGGCGAAATTGTGAACCAGATCAGCGGTGTCCATACTGATTTAGATCGTGAAGTATCTGAAACCAGTCTGGCCAACATCGTCTGGAACGAGAGCAGCGGGCACCCCGACCCCATTCCGCCCGGGTGGGCCAGCGGGTCAGCACAGCAAGTTACTGACTGGAATAATGAGATTGACGGCGCAAAAGAAACCTATAATTTGTTTGCCAGCGCATTTGAATATGATTCCTACGATGACGCTGATGCGACCATGCGCACAGTAAACAACGATCCCAATATTAGCTGTCCGAACGCCAACTGGAACGGCACCAGCACCAATTATTGCAGCAACGTCACCGGGGACGATACAGTCGCTCACGAATGGGGCCATGCCTACACCGAATACACAAACAATTTAATTTATCAATGGCAGTCCGGCGCGCTCAACGAAAGTTACTCAGATATCTGGGGTGAAGCGGTAGACTTTCTAAACGGCCGTGGCACAGATGCGCCCGGTGGTTTGCGCACAGCCGGTTCCTGCTCCATTTATGGGAATGGAACGCCCAGCACCGATAATTCTTATCGCTGGCTTTCCGGGGAAGATGATCCCGCCTTTGGCGGCGCAATTCGCGATTTGTGGAACCCGACTTGTTATAATGATCCCGGCAAAGTAACCGATACACAATACTGGTGTTCAACCGAAGATAGTGGCGGCGTCCATATTAATTCCGGCGTTCCCAATCACGCCTTTGCCTTAATGGTCGATGGCGGCACCTATAACAGTCAAACCATTACGGGTTTAGGTCTCACCAAGGCTGCCCATATTCATTGGGGCGCGCAAAATATGTTAACCCCTGCCAGCAACTTCGTGGATCATGCCGATGCGTTAGAAGCCTCCTGCACAAGCCTGATTGGCATCAACCTCAACGCGCTTGATACAGACAGCGCTGTTACAACACCTTCCGGCGAAATGATCTCAGCCGCTGATTGTCAGGAAGTTGCCAAGATTAATACGGCCGTTCAACTGCGTACCGAACCGACCCAATGTAATTTCGGACCGCTGCTTGATCCCAATGCGCCACCGTTGTGTGAGGGACTGGGAAGTGTAGAGCCTATTTTGTCAGAAGATTGGGAAGGCGGCGCCCTGCCGGCCGGGTGGAGCGTTGGCACGCGTGACGTTGCGAATCCGCCCACCTTTGATACGCCCGATTGGGCTGTGGTAAGCACATTGCCAGCCGGCGCAAATGGAACATACGCAGCATTTGTCGAGGATGGACCTCAATATGGCAACTGCGCTGATGATACCGAAGCCGGCGTATTGTATTTGGAAAGTCCTGCTATCTCAATACCAGCCGGTTCTGAAGTTCCGCGCGTTGCGGTTGATCATTGGGTCGCCACTGAATTGGGTTGGGATGGCGGCAACGTCAAAGTCAGCGTCAACGGCGGCGGATGGCAATTGATTCCAAGCTCCAAGTTTGACTTCAATCCATATAATTCAACCATAAATGGCGGCGGAAATGATAACCCCATGGCCAGTGAACAAGCTTTCACAGGTACAAATGGCGGTTCTGTCGGCGGCAGTTGGGGACAATCACAAATCACACTCACCGGCATTGCAGCCGCAGGTGATTCCATCAAATTACGTTTTGAGATGGGTCTGGATGGCTGCAATGGCGTCATTGGCTGGTTTGTTGACGATCTCCAGGTGTATGCTTGCTCAGAGACGGCCCCTGGACCGCCTCAAATTAATGTCGATCCAAATACATTAAGCGCGTCGCTGCCGGCCGGCAATCATACAACAACGCGTGCGTTCGATATAACCAACAGCGGCGAAAGCAGCCTGACCTGGAGTATTGACGAAGCTGAGGGTTCATCTGTCTTTGGGCCTGAGGTGATCACCGACCAAGTGGAGCGTGTTGGGACAACGGCCGTTCCTGATAAAATCGCCGCCCCGGAACGCTCGCCAAGTCAGGTTATCGTTGATGACGGCGGTTTCGAGGCCGGCCCGTTTGGCGGAACGTGGACTGAATTTTCCGCGAACTTTGGCACGCCGATATGCGACGTCGGGACTTGCGGCACAGGTACAGGCACCGGGCCTAACAGTGGAAACTTCTGGGCCTGGTTTGGCGGCATCAACATCTATGAAGAAGGCTCCGTATCCCAATCGGTAACTATACCGGCCGGCGGAGAAGCGACGCTCAGCTTCTATCTGGAACAGATCGCCTGTGATAGCTCTGCCGATTACATGGAAGTCACGCTGGATGGTAATCAAGTCTTTGTAACAGACGGCAGCAGCCCACTTTGTGGCCAACTAGGTTACACTTTGCAAACCGTGGACATTGGCGCTTATGCCGACGGCAATGCCCATACGCTTGAATTCCATTCCGAGGTATTCGGCGACAATGGCGCCAGTTCTAACTTCTTTGTAGACGATGTCGGTATCAATGAGGAAGTTGCAACCGGTTGCAGCAACCCGGTTGATATACCGTGGCTTTCTGTTGCGCCCGACAGCGGCACAACCGCCCCCATGAACAGCACCGAGGTAACCGCAACCTTCGACGCCACAGGACTGGCGGAAGGTACATATACGGCGACATTATGTGTTAACAGCAACGACCCTGCGTCTGCGCTAACGCAAATACCTGTTTCGGTTTCGGTGACCGCGGCGGGGAATTGGTTAATTTATCTGCCGATTGTGTCAAGTCCCTGATGACCTGGCAGCCAATGGCATTATAGGCGACAGATAAGTTGTTTTATGAGCGCCGTGAGAGAATGATCTCACGGCGCTTTTTTCTTTTTTATTGTAGGACTTCCTCTGCGCGTTCCCCCGCCATCATTAAACCCAACTCTTCAATAGATACGGCATCGCTGTTTACCACACCCATAATTTCACCGCCAAACATCACAATAATACGGTCAGAAAGCGCTTTAACCTCATCCAGGTCTTCAGAGATGAGCAGAGTCGCCAATCCTTCCGAACGCTGCAAAAGAAGCTGATTATGGATATATTCCGTGGCGCCGATATCGACGCCGCGCGTGGGTTGAGCCGCAATCAGGACACGCGGTTTGCGCGCCAGTTCCCGCGCCAAAATCAACTTTTGAATATTGCCGCCGGATAAATTTTTAACCGGTGTATCCTGGCTGGGCGTTTTGACATTATACGCATCAATCAATTCTTGTGAACTGGTCTCAATTTGTTTGAAATTCAGAAAAATGCCTTTGCTGTAGGGAGCGCGAACATGGTCTTGCAAAATGAAGTTTTCGGCGACGCTGAAATCTTTAATTACACCGTCATGCATACGTTCTTCAGGAATATATGACAGCCCGGCGTCAATCATTTGGGAGGTGGTATTGTTGGTGACATTGACCCCTTCCAGTTCAATTGTACCGCTGCTGACATTCTGGAGGCCGGCTATAGCTTCCGCTAACGCCCGCTGCCCATTCCCAGAAACCCCGGCCACGCCCACAATCTCACCGCTGCGGATTTCCAGGTTGATTTGACGTAAAATAGTCTGCCCATGATGGTTTTCAGCAGTCACATTTTCGAGGTTCAGGCGAACATCGCCCGTTTCCTGCGGCGGCCGGTGACGTTCCAGGACCACTTCGCGCCCTACCATCATATTGGCCAAATCACGTTTGGTAACATCGGTCGTTTGCACCGTGCCCACAACACGGCCGTCCCGCAGCACCGTCACCCGATCCGTCAGTGCAAAAATCTCATCCAGCTTGTGGGAGATAAATATCAAGGCGTGGCCGTCGGCCGCCATTTGTTTGAAAATGACAAAAATATCCTCCACTTCCTGCGGCGTGAGAACGGCCGTTGGCTCATCCAGCACCAGCAAAGCCGCGCCGCGATACAGCGCTTTAATAATCTCAACCCGCTGCCGTTGACCAACCGCTAAATCAGAAATAATTGCTTTGGGATCAACTTGCAAACCATATTTTTCCGTCAGGTCACGGATGCGCGCCGAGACCTTGTCCAGGTCCATACGCGGCTCGCGCGAGGATTTCAGGCCCAAGGCCACATTTTCAGCCACGCTGATATTGTCAACCAGCATAAAATGCTGGTGAATCATGCCGATGCCGTGATTGATCGAGTCGGTTGGCGAATTGATCGAATCGGATGGCCGTTCAGCAGGATTTCGCCTTCGTTCGGCTGGTAAAGTCCGTACAGAATTTTCATCAACGTGCTTTTGCCGGCGCCATTTTCGCCAAGCAGCGCATGAATTTCGCCCGCATTGACATCAAAATTGACATGATCATTCGCCAAAACGCCGGGAAAGCGTTTGACAATATCACGCATTTCCAGCGATTCAATTCGCGGTAATCCCGATGGCAGCAGCTTTCTTTCACTCATGATTATCGTTTTCCTCAGGCAATTCAATGCCACGTAACGGCCGTATGCGTTTCCACCAGGATTTTTCCCTGGCGAATCACAGCGCGTCGGTCCGGTTGGCGGCGTAGGGCAGAAACGGCCGATTTCCGCATCCAGCACAATCAAATTGGCGGGCGCGCCCACCTGCAGACCATAATTGTGCAAAGGCCACAAGCTGGCGGCATTGTAGCGCGGCATATCAAAAGCAGCTTGAATTTCTTCTGGCGCGCCCAAATGCGCCGCATGGGCTGTAATCAACGCCACTTCCAACGGATCCATCTTGCCGTACGGATAAAACATATTTTGTAAATCATCCTGTCCACAGGCAACGTTGACCCCGGCCTCCAAAAGTTCCTTCACACGCGCAATGCCGCGCGGTTTCGGATGGGCATGCCCGCGTCCTTCCAGCATCAGGTTGATAGGCGCATTGGTGATGACGTGGATATCGGCTTGCCGCACTTTCTCAATGATGCGCGCCGCCATTTTGTCATCCCAGGCCGACATCGCGCAGCAGTGGCCGGCTGAAACGCGGCCGTGCCAGCCCGTTTCTAGCGTTTTTTCCGCCAGAAGCTCCAGCGAATGCCAGTAGGGATCATCCGTTTCGTCAATGTGCATGTCGATGTCGGCGTTGTAATGCTGCGCAATTTCAAAGGCGATTTCGATATGGCGCGCGGCGTCAGCCATATTTTTTTCGCCATGCGGCATACCGCCAACCAGATCGCAGCCATTTTCCATCGCCTGCCACATCATCTCCACCGCTTCAGGATTGCGCGCCAGTCCAAGCTGCGGAAATGCCACAAGCTGGATGTCGATCAATTCTTTGATACTGCTTCACGCGCCGCCGTGACCCCTTCCAAAATGCTCAGTTTTGCGATGTGGTCAATATCGACATGGCTGCGCAGCCACAACGTGCCCTTGGCAACGGCCGTACGCACAACACGCCCGGCGCGTTCAACAATATCCGCAGCGGTCAGTCTATGTTTGACACCGGCATACAGCTCAATCGCCTCGTAAAGCGTGCCGCTCTGGTTAATCAACCCGTCCCACAGCAGCGCATTTTCCAGATGAAAATGAGACTCGATGAAAGCCGGAGAGATCATTCCCCCTTGCGCATCAAGCTCTTGTATAGCGGGAGGCAGATTGGATTGAGAAACGGCCGTAATCACACCGCTCTCAATCCCAATTTCAACCGCTTCGCCCGTGGTATCGTTGATGCCGTTGCGGATAACTAAATCCAATGTCAAGCTTGCACCTTCCCGCCTTCCTTCATGCACCTTCCTGGAAGCTCTAAGCTTCCAGGAAGGTCCCTAATTCCTAATTTCGCGGCTCAACCACAATTTCGATGGAGCCGTCAATGATGCCTTGTTCGGCCGCATTAGCCGCTGCAAGCGCCGCTTCCGGCAGCCCATCCACATAGATCATGCGCTGTCCACCATTTTCAAGCGTCAACTGCAGCACCTGGCCGCCGTATTCTCCCGCCTGGTTGGCTGTGATCATTGCTAACACAGTGGGTCTCCAATCATACAAGACCGTTGCAACAACCGATTCAGGCGCCAGCGGACTCTGGTCAGCCTGAATTCCCAGCCATGGGACGCCGGCCTCTTTGGCCACACCAATCGCGCCAACAACTTGCTGCGACGAGCCGGTCAGCACATCGGCGCCGGCGGAGATATGCGTTTGAGCCGCCTCGGCCGCCAGGGCCGTGTCGCCAAACGAGCCAGTAAAGGAGACATTAACCTGGACATCGGGATTGGCGTCTTTTACGCCCGCCACGAAACCATCCACGTGCAGTTTGGCGTCGCCTGCATCAACCGGACCAACCAGTCCAATGACGCCTGCTTCGGTCAGGTTGGCAGCCAGCACGCCGCTGACATAACCGCCTTGTTCAGCGCGGGGTTCATAAGCAAACACATTGGTCACGCCCTCTTCGGCGCCCGTATTGGTGGTAGTGCCCCAGGCAAAGCTGGTTTCAGGGAAGTCGGGCGCAATCTCAAACAGCGATGTGCCGTATTGCGCGCCGTGGGCAATGACCAGGTTGAAACCGCTGTCGGCATAGTCACGAATGGCGGCAGCCGCGTCTGTGACGTTAAACATATTCTCGGTGAAAGCAATTTCGACCACATCTTCGCCGTAATATTCTTGCAGTTCAACCAGCGAATCATAAATCGATTGGCTCCAGGCCAGGTCGGTGGTGGTCGAAGGCAAAACCAGCGCGATCCGCACCGGTTCGATATCAGGCATCTCCATCTCTGCCTCTTCCGCCATTTCACCTTCTTCAGCCATGGCTCCACCCGCGATTAAGGCCATAACGTCGACGCTGCCGGAGGCTATGGCTGCTTCTGCTTCTTGCGCCGCTGCAACCGCATCGGCATCCAGGCTGTCGGCATACTCCATGACCAGTCCGCCATTTTCCAGGGTGAGCGCGTAGGCTGTGCCGCCATATTCACCCGCCTGATGTTTCTTGATCATGTCTGAAAGGACGCCGTCCCAATCATACAGTTGTGATGCAACCACAGTCTCGGGAGCAAGCGAGCTTTGGTCAGACTGTGTGCCCATCCAGGGAACGCCGGCGTCCTTGGCAACGCCAATGGCGCCCACAACCTGCTGCGCCGAGCCGGTGAGAACATCAGCGCCGGCCTGGATATGGGTGTTGGCGGCTTCGGCTGCCAGCGCGGTATCGCCAAAGGAACCGGTGTAGGAAACATTGACCTGCGCATCAGGATTGGCTTCTTTGACGCCGGCGACAAAGCCGTCGATGTACAGTTTGGCATCCCCGGCTTCAACCGGACCAACCACGCCAACCACACCAGATTCGGACAAATTTGCCGCCAATACGCCGTTCACGAAACCACCTTCTTCGGCGCGCGCTTCATAGGCGAAGACATTTTCCAGTCCCTGTTCCTTGCCCGTGTCAACGGCCGTTCCCCAGGCAAAGCTCGTTTCGGGGAAGTCAGGCGCAATTTCAAACAGCGATGTGCCGTATTGGGTACCGTGGGCGATCACGAGGTTATACCCGTCGGCGGCATAATCACGGATGGCGGCAGCCGCGTCGGTCACATTAAACATATTTTCGGTATAGGCAATTTCGACTACCTCTTCGCCGCCCGCTTCTTCTTGAATGCGCAGCAAAGCATCATAAATTGCCTGGCTCCAGGCCAGATCAGTAATGGTGCTGGGCATCACAACCGCGATGCGCACCGCTTCGATGCCGCTTGTATCAGCGTCGGCTGACACATCTTCGACAGCTTCTTCCGTTGGTTCCTCGGCAGGCTCTTCCTCGGGCGCGGCTTCTTCTACGGCCGGTTCAGATTCGGCTGCGGTTTCTTCCGCCGGCTGGTCGGCAGGTTCGGTCGTTTCGCCGCCGCCGCAACTGGCAAGAACCAGCGCCGCGACGATTAACAAGATAAAAATCCATAACTTTTTGTTCATTAGCTTCTCCTTCTAAATAATCTTCCTGGAAGCTGAAAAGCGACAAACTTGTCGTTAAACAAGCTTCCAGCAACTTGGTTTTCATTTTAAACCGATCTTAATTTTCACCCCGCTCAAATGGCTTGGTCAATGCTGCGGGCTGCAAACTGCGGCGGAAAGGCAGCGCCAGGGCCACAATGGTGAGTAAATAAGGCAGCATGACAGCTACATCAGAGGGGATATCTAAACCTAATACCTGCACCCACAACTGCAGGGCGTTGATGGAACTGAAGAGCAAAGCCCCAATCAGCACGCCCAGCGGGGTCCAGCTTCCAAAATAGACCAGCGCCACGGCAATAAAACCGATGCCATTGGTCATATTTTCCTGAAAAATACCTAACAAAGATGTGGATAAAGAAGCGCCTGCAATTCCGGCCAATATGCCGCCGATGATAACCGACATATAGCGGACTGCAGTGACGCTTACGCCTAACGAATCGGCCGCTTCCGGATTCTGGCCAACTGAACGAATTTTTAAACCCCAGGTGGTGCGGTTAAAAATCCACCAGGAAAGCGGGACAAGCAAATAAGCGCCGTAAACCATCAGGCTGTGATTGAAGAAAATATCTCCCACAACTGGAATATCTGCGAGGCAAAAGTCTGAACCGAAACAAAATTTCAAATCGGCAAAGCCTTCAATGCCTTCTACAGTGCCGAGCATGGTCTTAAACAACAAACTGGACATACCCAGGCCAAATAAAGACAAACCAATGCCACTGATGCCTTGTTCAGCCTGAAACGTGACGCTGACAACGGCCATCAACAAACCCATTAAGGCCCCGATGGCAGCGGCAGCTACTACTCCAAATAACAAACTGTCAGTTTGGAAGACGCCGTAAAAACCGAAAAAGGCGCCCATGAGCATGATGCCTTCGACGCCCAGATTCAGCACGCCGGAGCGCTGTGAGAAGGTTTCCCCGATAGCAGCATACAGATAGGGTGTTGCCAGTCGGATGCCGGAATGGATAATACCGAGAACAATGGCCAGGACGGTTAATTCTTGGTTCATGAGGCGGCTCCTGTTGCAGATGTGGGTTGAACGGAGTCAGGTTCTTTCGGCGGCGCTTCGTTGTCGCTATCGCTGTCGATGGCTACCCGGCGCCGGGCACGCTTGCGGGCGATGTAATCGGTGCTGACGACAAAGAGGACAACCAGGCCCAATATGGCCGTGATGAGAACTTGCGGTACCTGCATGGCGCGCTGCATTTTGTCGCCGCCTACGAGCAGCCCGCCAAAGAGAACGGATGAAGGGATGATGCCCAGCGGATGCAGTTTGCCGAACAAAGCAGCGACGATGCCTGTAAAACCATATCCGGCGGAAACGGCCGTTGGTTCGAACATACGATGGTGCAGTCCTAAAATCTCAACCGCGCCTGCAAGACCAGCCAGCGCGCCGCTCAGCGTGATCGACAAAATAATATAGCGGTTCACATTGATGCCCGCATAGCGTGAAGCATGCGGATTTAAACCAACCGCGCGAATGCGATACCCAATCGTGGTGCGCCACAAAAAAATGTATATCAGGATAGCGATGAGAACGGCAAAAAGGAAACCGGTATGCAGGCGGGTCGGCTCTACGAGTACGCCATAGACCTCAGCCAGATAACCGCTCAACCCTAAATCGTTGGCCGATTGGGAAATGCCCAGCGATTGGGCCACATCGGTAAAGCGCGGCATATCCACAGCTCTGGCCAGGCGTGCAGAGTGCGGGATATTGGTGCCGGCTTCTAACTCTGCCGGGTCGATCATGGGGCCGCGCAGCAAGAAATAGGCAACCTGGATCGCGATCTGGTTCATCATGATCGTGGTCAGGATTTCGTTAACGCCCAGGCGCGCCTTAAGAATGCCGGGGATCATCGCCCACACTCCCCCCATGAAGGTGCCTGCCGCCAAACACAAAATGATGACAATAAAGCCGGGCAGCTTTTCACCTAACTGCAATCCGACATAGGTAGTCAGCAGCGCCCCCATGATGAGCTGGCCTTCAGCGCCAATGTTAATCACGCCGCCGCGGAAAGCGATGGCAATACCTACACCAACAAGCAGTAAAGGCGTTGCCTTAACAAGCGTATCGGCCAGGCCATTTTTACTGCCGAATGCGCCTACAATCAT
The DNA here is from genome assembly GCA_963701435.1 of uncultured Chloroflexia bacterium. Lineage (GTDB taxonomy): Bacteria > Chloroflexota > Anaerolineae > Promineifilales > Promineifilaceae > JAACFF01. The sequence continues at coordinate 977,212 of CAVPAL010000023.1, forward strand.
CGCCTGGTAGGCTTCAAAAGGATTTACCCCTTGGAGCCACAGGATGACTGCGCCAACCGCAAAGGCTGCCAAGACAGCAAAGACCGGCAGCAGCGCATCAAACAGCCGGTTGAAAAATTGACGGTTCGATTTCGATTTTTCCACGCCTCTCCTCTCTTTATAACTAGAGAAGGACATTCCTGAAAAGGAACTTCCTTCAGGGAGTCTGCCAAGGAATCGTCCACAAATAACTATTTATTCGTGAGACGATACCTCTCAAGCAACGGCCGTTGCCTGATCGTGGTTATTTTTCTTTTCCAATTCCGACTGTAATTGTATCTGCAACAAGTTAAAATATGCAATTGGAAGCGATTTTTAAAGAATAGTCGTATTTTTGAATAACATGTTGCAGATCAATATGATAAGATAGGAAAAATTTGATGGAGGTTTATCATGGATTTTTGGCTGAATGGACAATATCGCAAATATGATGGCGATCCCGAACTTCCCCTTTTGACATTTTTACGTGAAGTAGAAGACATTACGTCGCCCAAAGATGGCTGCGCACCACAAGCGGCTTGCGGCTGCTGCGCGGTTGATTTGAACGGCAAAGCAGTGCTTTCTTGCGTCACCCCGATGAAAAAAGTAGTCGGAGGACGCGTGACAACAACTGAAGGTTTAAGTGAGTACCGGCGGGATGTGTTGGCCAATGCTTTTGTCACTAAAGGCGGCGTGCAGTGTGGTTTTTGTATTCCCGGAATTGTGATGCAGTCCAATGCGCTCATTAACAAAAATCCTGACCCCACGCGCGGCGATGTCGAAAAAGCACTCACGCCGCATTTGTGCCGCTGCACCGGTTACAAAAAAATCGTCGACGCCGTCATGTGTGCGGCTGATGCGATTCGCGCGGAAGAAGAAGTCGCGCTGCCATCCGGCGATGGCAAAATTGGCGCGCGGCTGCCCAAATATCAGGCGCGCAAACTGGTTTTGGGTGAGCATCAATACGTGGATGACATCAAGCTGGAGGGAATGCTGTTTGGCGCATTAAAATTTAGCGATCATCCGCGCGCCCGGGTTCTCAAGATTGACACACGCGCGGCGGAACAACTAGAGGGCGTCGTTCGTATCTTCAAGGCCAACGATGTGCCCGGCGACCGCACAATTGGGTTAATCCGGCAGGATTGGCCCTTGATGATTGCAGAAGGAGAAACAACTCGTTATGTTGGTGATGTACTGGCTGGCGTTGTGGCGCAGTCAGATGGAATTGCGCGCAAAGCGGTCGAATTGATTCAGGTCGATTACGAAGTGCTGACGCCTGTAACCGATATGTTTACTGCGCTGCAGCCAGACAGCCCGGCTCTCCATGAGAGCGGCAATATTCTTTCCCAAACAGTCACCAGCCGCGGCGATGTAGACGCGGCCCGGCAAAGCTCCGCATTTGTAGCGCAGGGCCAGTTCCAAACGCAAATGATTGAACATGGTTTCATGGAACCGGAAGCAGCGATTGCTTATCCGCAGAGTGGTGGTGTAACCGTACTCTCACAAGGACAGGGGATTTACGAAGACCGCATGCAAGTAGCCAAGCTATTGAAATTACCGCTGCACAAAGTGCGGGTTACTATGGTACCTAACGGGGGTGGTTTTGGCGGCAAGGAAGACCTGACGGTGCAGGGGCATGCGGCATTGATGGCCTTTACGATGGACAAACCGGTAAAGGTACGCTTAACGCGTGATGAATCGATTGCAATGCATCCCAAACGGCATCCTATCTGGATGGATTACGAGCTCGGTTGTGATAAAAAGGGCAAGCTGACGTTTGTGAAAGTGAAATTTGTCGGTGATACAGGCGCATATGCTTCGGTGGGAATGAAGGTGCTGGAGCGGTCGGCCGGCCATGCAACCGGAGCTTATTATTTTCCGGTGACAGATGTGGAGGCAACGGCCGTTTACACCAACAATATTCCCTGCGGCGCCATGCGTGGTTTCGGGGTCAATCAAGCTGCATTTGGCCTGGAAAGCCTGATAGATGAGCTGTGCGAAAAAGGAGGCTTCGACCGCTGGAAGTTCCGCTATAAAAATGCGCTCACCGATGGGGACATGACCGCTACCGGACAGGTTATTGAGGGCGGGGCCGGCGCGCGCGCGACCTTATTGGCCGTGAAAGATGCATTTTATGCCGCAAAATATGCGGGGCTGGCCTGTGGCATCAAGAATACCGGCATCGGCAACGGCATGCCGGATGCCGCCTCAGCGCGTATCACGATTGTTGCGCCGGACAAAGTGCTTGTTGATCATGGCTGGACCGAAATGGGGCAGGGCGTCAACACGATTGCAACCCAGGTCGTGTGCAATGAAACGGGCATCGATCCGGCGTTGATCGAGGTGCATATTGATACAGCCGCCGAGCAAGAAGCCGGCATGACAACGGCGTCCCGCGCCACATCATTAGTGGGCAACGCCTTGATTGAAGCGTGCAAAGAATTGAAAAAAGATTTACAAACTTTTTCTCTGGTCGACCTGATTGGCAAACATTACGAAGGGGCATGGGTAGTTGATTGGACAACCAAGCCGGGCGCCATGGTAGAAAAGGTATACACCCATTATTCTTATAGTTATGCCACCCAATTGGTGACGCTGGACGAAAACGGTCAGATCGAAAAGGTTGTCGCCGCCCATGATGCGGGCAAAATCTTTAACCCGATGCTGTTCGAAGGCCAGCTCGAAGGTTCGATCCACATGGGTTTGGGGTATGCAATCAGTGAAGAGCTGGTGTTGGAAAACGGCCGTCCCAAAAGCACGCGCTTGCGCCAGATGGGCATTCTACGCGCCAAGGAAATGCCGGAAATTGAAGTAATCGGCATCGAAGTGCCCGATCCATACGGACCATATGGCGCCAAAGGAGTTGGTGAAATTGGCCTGGTTCCAACAGCAGGGGCCGTCGCCAATGCGCTCTATCAGTTCGACGGCGAGCGCCGGACTAAATTGCCGATGCAGCTTCCCAAACGACCCCGCACGGTGAAAGCAGCTACTTGATAGAACCCACACCCTATTCAGATATTAATGTCGTTCTGGATAGTCTGCTCTCAAGCGTACAAAATATTTTAGGCGATTTTTTCGTAGGCCTGTACCTGTATGGTTCACTGGCAAGTGGAGATTTCAACCTCCGGCGCAGTGATATTGATTTTGTGGTCGTCACAACTGCGGTGCTCCCTGATGAGAAAATAGCTGCATTAAGAGCGCTGCACGCGGACTTGAAATCAGGCGGCCTGGCGTGGGCAGACCGCCTGGAAGGGGATTATGTTCCGCAAGCAGCGCTGCGCCGCGCTGATCCCAATCTTCTGATCTACCCGCATCTTGGGGCGGACGGGCATTTTGAGATTGAAGATCACGGCATGGATGTTGTTATCCAGCATTACTTGCTGCGCGAACATGGACAGGTGGTGGTTGGACCAAACCCCAAGAGTTTGATCGATCCGATCGAGCCTGACGAATTACGCCAGGCTGCGGCCGGAATATTACAAAGCTGGTGGGCGCCACAGCTCAATGACCACACGCGATTAAAGAGTAGAGAATATCAAGCTTATGCCGTGCTGACGATGTGCCGCGCGCTTTATACAATGCACTTTGGCGCGATCGCATCCAAGCCAATCGCGGCCCGATGGGCGGCGGAAACGTTGGACAGTCGCTGGACGCCGGTAATAAAAAACGCCCTGGCATGGCGCCTTGACGTACCGGCAAACGATTATTTGAATGAAACGCTGGATTTCATCCGGCTCACGCTGGAGCTTTGCCGGCAACGGCCGTCTTCGGCGTCAACTCAATGAGGCAATTACACGCGCCAGCCGCTCTTTTGCATCGCGGGCGACGACTTCTAGCTCCGGATTGTCAACAACGCTCATCATCAATTCGGGATTGATAGCAGACACCCAGATACGGCCGTTTTCTTCCTGCGCCACAACTACATTACAAGGCAGCAGCAGACCAACTTCAGGAGCCGCGTTTAACGCTTTATAAGCCAGAGGGGGATTACAGGCGCCCAAAATCTTGTACGGCCGAAAATCAACATCAATCTTCTTTTTCAACGTGGCTTTAACATCAATTTCCGTCAAAACGCCAAACCCTTCCGCTTGCAGCGCCACAGTAACCTGCTCAATCGCGGTTTCGTATGCTGTATCCAGATAAGTGCTCAAACCCAATGCTTGTTGTACTGCTTCCATAATTAATCTCAATTCCCTTTTTTGATAGGCAGCGCCTGTGATTCTCAAATGACAGCGTCATTATATACCAAAATTGTAAGCATAAGCGCTGGAAATGGTAAGAGATGTGTAAGGTTTCTGCATTCGGAGGCGTCTTTTGGAGAAGAGGCGGAAGAGGTCTTTGTGCATGCGCGTGACCCCTACCAACGCGTCGATGCGATCCCCGGCGATCGACATATTCGCGTTGAAGTTGGCGGCGTGACGGTGGCCGAATCGAATCGAGCCACGCTGGTTTTTGAGACAAATTTACCCACACGCTACTATCTTCCGCCGGAGGATGTGAGCAGCAATTTGTTAGAGCCAACCCCGACGAGTACACAATGTCCGTATACAGCCTGGTCTTGATCCAAAAATTTTGTTTTATCATGCAGTTTTCGGCCTCAACCGGTTTTCGTTTTGAGCATTCTCCTCCAGACAACGTACAATAGAGGGCATGGATAAACGTGAAAAGCGATTGTGGGCTTTACAGCGACAGGCGCAGCGGCTTGAAAACCGCTTAAATGCAATGTGCAGGCGCAGCGATCAACTTTCCCGCTGGCGCCTGCTCTCTTTTGTAGCGGCGCTGGTAATCAGCGGCGTGACATTGTGGATATGGGGGCCGCTTGTCTGGGTGGCGGCGACTCCTTTTTTGCTGGTTCCTTTTATTTTGACGGTATATTGGCATCGTCAGGTGGATACGGCCGTATCTCGACACACGCTCTGGCGGCAAATAAAAACCACTCAAATCGGGCGCATGCAGCTTGATTGGGATTCCCTGCCGCCGGAAGCGCCTCTCACACCGCCGCCGCAGCATCCCTTTGCGCTTGATTTGGACCTTTTGGGCCAGCGTTCGATTCACCGGTTGCTAGATATCGCCGTAACGCGCGAGGGCAGCCAGCGGCTGGCCGCGTGGTTATTGGCGACACAGCCCGACCCTGACCAAACGCGGCGGCGCCAGAACAGCGTGCAGGAGCTGGAAACACTGCCCCGGCTGCGCGATCGTTTACAGCTTCGCGCCCGGCTGGTAATGGCAGAACCGGCTAACGCATCCGCGCGCCCGGCGGCAGATAGTTCCGCCTACCTTCGCTGGCCGGGACAACGTCTGCTGGATTGGCTGCACCAGCCGGATGATGGCCAATCACTGCGCCCGGTTTTGATTTTTCTGACAGCATTGTCACTGCTTAATTTAATCTTGTTGGGTTTGAATCTGGTGGGCTTATTGCCGCCGGTGTGGCTGGGAACATGGTTTTTTTATGCGGCGGTCGCGTTGAGCCAATCGCGCAAGGTTGAGCCAGTTTTCCGCGATGCAGCGTTTCTGGCGGACAGCATCCGCACGCTCAACGCAGTATTTGATTTGCTGGAAACGACGCCGTTGACCAACCAGCCGTGTTTACAAAAGCTTTGCGCCCCATTTTTGCAGGCAGATAAACGGCCGTCCCAACATCTAAAACGGGTCAACTGGATCGTCGCTGCGGCCGGCCTGCGCTTTAACCCAATGGTAGCGCTGTTGCTCAACGCCTTGATTCCCTGGGACATCTTTTTTGCATATCGCCTGAGCCAATTTAAACAGGGTCTCGGCAGTCTACTCCCGACCTGGCTGGATGTCTGGTTTGAACTGGAAGCGCTCAATAGTCTGGCAAATTTCCGCTATCTCAACCCACAAACGACTTACCCCATTCTCGAAACAGATGTTTTGCACGCTCCACCTTTGCGTCTACAGGCTGTGGGGCATCCCCTGATTCCCACGGCAGAGCGGGTTTGTAATACCTTTACCGCCGATACGCTGGGGCAGGTCACCATCATCACCGGCTCAAACATGGCCGGTAAAAGTTCTTTTTTACGCGCAGTGGGCGTTAATATTTGTCTGGGATTAGCGGGCGGCCCGGTTTTGGCGCGTGAATTGCGTATGATTCCGCTGCGCCTGGCGGCTTCAATTACCGTAACCGATTCAGTCACGGATGGATTTTCATTTTTTTATGCGGAAGTGCGCCGTTTAAAAGATATTTTGGAACGACTGCAGCTGGAAACGGAATGGCCGCTGCTGTTTTTAATTGATGAAATATTTCGCGGAACAAATAATCGTGAACGGTTGATCGGCAGTCAGGCCTATGTGCGCGCGATGGTCGGCGGGAAAGGTATTGGGATAATCGCAACCCATGATCTGGAGCTGGTGCGGCTGGAGGATGAAAGTCCCTGGATTCGTAATTTTCATTTTAGAGATGCAGTGGAAAACGGCCGTATGGTATTTGATTACAAATTACACCCGGGGCCGTGTCCCACTACCAATGCGCTTAAGATTATGCAGCTTGCGGGCTTGCCGGTCACTACTCGGTCGTAGGTGAAACCGGGCTGACGCCTTTAGGCGGATCTTCGCACAGGACAAAGCTGCCATTTTGTCGCACACGGTAATCGATTGTTTCTCCATCTGCTTCCAATACAATCCATGTGCCTTCCACCAGCGCCTGGGTATACATCATGCCTGGCTGCGGGCATCCCAGGGAACCATCCCGCCAGACGGTTGATTGAGCCTTGATTATGTTAATCTCTTCAGGGGCCACACCCGTTAATTCGGCTGTAAGTTGGATGGCCTGATCGATCAGAGCCTCATTTTTGTCAAATTTTAAATTGTCCATATCGACGTCTTTCAAAGCGTCATCAACTTGCGTTGTTTGCTCGGTTGGGTTTTCAGGTAACAGTCCCGGTGTGGTTTCAATAGAATCAGTCATCGTCGTCGTATTGTTTTCCTCTATCGTTGCTAAACTAGATTCCGAAGCTCCGGTTGGCGGCACGGCCGTTTCCGTGGGCGCTGTGGTTGCGGTGGGTACGGCCGTTTCTGTATTTGCGGGTGATGCCGCCGGAACGGCCGTTGTTGAACAGGCGCTCAAGATCAAAACCAGACAAATAAATAAACCCCGGGCCACAAATAATTTCATTTCCAACTCCTTTAGATAATGTTGACGATAAGCGAAATCCACTCAATAGACGTCTAAATTTATGTGCAGGTTCCCCAGGAGCTTAAAGAGTAACGGCCCACAAACTGGTGTAAATCTATAAAACAAACCCCTCGCCAGGCAAGGGGTTTGTTATCAAAACTTCCATCGCAGCGCTTTCAGCAACCAATTTCCGGTTGACCATACAAATACCAGTAGGTCTCCTGAGGATACGCCGCTTGCCAAACCGGTTCCCATAAGAAGTCACCTACCTGCCAGCAAGTGCGCAGTTTTTTATCGAAAGAGTCCATCTCGCGCACAATTTGATCCTCAAGGCGGTAAGGATCCATTTGCAGCTTCTTCATCATACTTTCGATAACGACCCGGATATCAACAATGCCGCTGTAATGATGTTTATCTGCGGCCACTTTACTGGTCAAATCTCGTAAATAACCTGACCATTCACTGATACGCATGCGTAATTCCTGATGCGTTCGCGTTTCAAAACGCACAACCTTTTCAATGAGCGCCGCATCAAATTTTCCCCTTGCTGCCATAAGTCGCGTCCGATCACCATTGGTCAATTTCGCTTCTACCGCCGTCAACCGGTCCTGCCGCATCAAATAGCCGCCAATCGTCAATTTTGGCATATTGACTCTGGGAAGCGTGAAAGACTTTGCATCGCTTACAAGGTAATTCTTCATGTTTTCAGCCATTGCTTCCAGAATCATTAGATCATTTTTTAAAATCACTTGTTCATCGCTCATGGTTTCTCTCCAATCACTTCGGAAAACCGCGTTGATAATTTGATATCGCTGTAAACCTGCTCCGGGATTTGCGCCAAAGGCCCGGCTCCGCTTACTAATATAATAAATGTTTCCATCGTCAATGTCACGTACTTTCGAAGAGTGAGGCGGTTCCAAAGTCGTTGGTGAACAAGCTTTCGGGAAGCTGTTACAAATCATTTCATCTTAACCTTCCGTAAGCATCGAGAATCAACGCTTTTGAGAATGTTGGCTAATATGCCCCCCTCAAATACAATCAGTCCATGCAAATTGGAGTACTCTCAGATACGCACAATCATGTTGGTAATTTACTAAAGGCGCTGCGCATCTTTCGAGATGCAGACATTACCACCCTGATTCACTGTGGGGATATGGCCAATGTGTCAACCGCCCGGCAAATGCAAGGCTTTAATGTCATCTACGTCAGCGGCAACAGCGACAGCTCGCCTGAAGCCATTAAAGACGCCATCTGGCTGCTTAATCCGCACCATAATGAAATTGGCGACCTTTACACAGGCGAATTGGCCGGCGTCAAAATTGCCGCTGCGCATGGACACCGCGCGCATGAATTAGAAAAACTGATAAAGTCAGGACGTTATGCGTTTGTGTTTCATGGCCACACACATCGCCAACGTGACGAGCGTATCAAAAAGACGCGCATCATCAATCCGGGCGCGCTGGGCGGCGCGCGCTATGAACCACGCTCGCTCGCAATAGTTGATTTAGGCGCGAATGCGGTTGAGTTTATTCCTGTTTCTGACTTTTGATTCACAAGGTTAAATTGTTATGCATTTTTTAGTTACTGGGGGAGCCGGTTTTTTGGGTTCTGCTCTGGCAAACAGGCTGGCGGCAGCCAATCATGAAGTGAATGTGTTGGATGATTTGAGTAACGGCCGTAACGAGCATCTGCTGCCGTCCGTCAACTTTGTGCAGGGCGACATTGATAACATCCCCCTGCTTTGGTCGCTGCTGCATGATGTGGACTGTGTCTACCATCTCGCCGCGCGTGTTTCTGTGGCGCAATCAATTCTGCACCCACGCGATTATAATCGTGTCAACGTTGGCGGCACGGTCAGTTTGATGGAAGCGATGCGCGACACCGGTGTGCAGCGGGTTGTTTTTACCTCTTCAGGAGCTGTATACGGCCGTCAAGCGCATAAGCCCGTTCAGGAAGAAGCCGCTCCGCAGCCGGACTCTCCCTACGCAGTCAGCAAGTGGGCCGCCGAACAATACATTCATACCATTGGTGAGCTGTGGGGCTTGGAAACCGTGGCCCTGCGCATATTTAACGCCTATGGCCCGCGCCAAAGCTTGCCCCTTTCACATGCCCCGGTTGTGCCGCGTTTCTTACAACAGGCGCTCACCGGCGGCTCCGTCGTGCTATTTGGCGACGGCGCCCAAACGCGAGACTTTGTCTACGTAGCCGATGTCGTCAATGCGCTCATTTCTGCCGCCACGGCAGAGAGCGTCAATCGCAGCGTGATCAATATTGGTAGTGGACAGGAAACAAGCATCAATGAATTGGTAGACCAGATTGAGCACGTCACCGGCCAAAAAATCAACCGTATCTTCAACCAGGCCAAGCCGGGCGGCGTCCCCCGGCTGGTCGCCGACATCGGCCGCGCCCGGACCTTGTTGGATTTTGTTCCGCGAACGAGCTTGGCCGAAGGGTTAGAATGCATCCTGGCCGAAGATGCACGTTTTCGAAAAAACACGGCTGAAACGACGCCTGCCTGAAGATTAAAAACAAAAAGCGTCAAAACAAAAATGTTTTGACGCCGATGCCCAGGAGAGGACTCGAACCTCCACGCCCGTAAGAGCACAGGCCCTCAACCTGCTGCGTATGCCAATTCCGCCACCTGGGCTTGATGAAGTGTAATTATAACGTCTGGCACAATGCTGTCAATAATCTTAAGAACAGAGAAGAGGAAAACAAATGAGCACAACATCTACCCCAAATTCGCCAACTGCGTTAAGAAATCGCATCGTAGGCATTGATCGTCAGGCGCCCCTATTAGACGGCAGCCTGACCACTTATATTAACTTGGACAATGCCGCCAGCACGCCTGCGCTGACCGATGTGGCAGACGCAATTAACCGCTTTTTGCCTTATTATTCCAGCGTACATCGTGGTACCGGTTTTAAATCCCGTCTCAGTACAGTTGCCTATGACCAGGCGCATGAAATAATCGGCCGTTTCGTGGGAGCCAATCTGGAGACCAACACCGTTATTTTTGGCAAGAACAGCACCGAGGCTCTGAACAAGCTCGCCTACCGCGTGCCCATGGAGCCGGACTCGGTCATTATTTCCACCCAAATGGAGCATCACTCCAACGATCTGCCCTGGCGGGCGCGCGGGCAGGTTGTACACATTCACGCCACCCCAGAAGGACGTTTTGATGAAGCTGATTTTGATGCCCAACTGGCAAAATATGGGGAGCGCATTGCGTTAGTCACCGTCACGGGCGCCTCTAACGTCAGCGGTTTTTTGCAGCCCATTCACCGGCTGGCGCGCAAAGCCCACGCCGTTGGGGCGCCAATCCTGGTTGACGCTGCGCAGCTTGCCCCCCATCGCCGCGTCGATATGAAAGCAGATGATGATCCGGAACATCTCGATTTTGTGGTTTTGTCGGCCCACAAAATGTATGCGCCTTTCGGAACCGGCGCACTGATTGGTCCCAAAGCGTTTTTTTTGCAAAGTCCGCCAGAATATCGCGGCGGCGGTACCGTCGATGTGGTAACGCTGGAAGATGTCGCCTGGGCCGGCATGCCCGATCGAGATGAGGCCGGCAGTCCCAATGTCGTTGGCGCCGTCGCCATGGCGGTCGCAGCGCAAACGCTCATGGACGTTGGTATGGATCATATTGCCGCCCATGAAGAAGAGTTGATTGCATACAGCTTGAAGCGGCTGGCGCAGGTGCCAGGAGTTAAAATCTATGGCGAAACGGAACCGACTAAAGCGCATGAAAAAGTAGGCGTTATTCCATTTAACCTGGAAGGCGTTTCCCATTTCTTGTTGTCTGCCATATTGGGGTACGAAGGCGGGATTGGCGTGCGCAGCGGCTGCTTTTGTGCACATCCTTATGTGGTGCATTTACTGCAGTTGAACGGGCGGGAAGCGGAAACCTGGCGTGAACAGCTTTTGGCAGGCAATAAATCCAACATGCCAGGCATGGTGCGCATGAGTTTTGGCTGTTACAACAATACAGAGGATATTGATCGTCTTGTAGCCATGTTAGAACGCGTCGCGCGAGGCGATTACGAAGGAAATTATCAACTGGACGTTAAAACAGGCGAGTATACTCCGATCAATTTTGAGGAACCCCTGGTCAACTATTTTCAATTGATTGTGTAGAAATTAACAGTATCCTGATCCTATTTGACAAACCAGCAGCGCAGGGGAAAATTGATGTGAATTTTGAGACCCTTAGGGTGTGGATGTCCCTAAGGGTTTATTCTTGTAGGTAATTCGCATGAAAAATTGGTTTATTGTTATTTTTTTGCTCACGCTCTTATTGGCAGCCTGTGGCGGTGAAAACCCAACACCGGTTCCACCACCGCCGACAACCAATACGCCTGAACTTGCCGCAATGCCGACGGCGACAACGGCCGTTCCTACACTAGAACCCACTACGGGGCCGCCTCCTACAGTAGCGCCGCTGCCCACCAGCACAACCGAACCATCGGTTTCCGTGAATGAAGGCATTGTCTTGCAAAAGCCAGAGGATTTTGGCGCAAACCGCAACCCGCTGACGGGCGAACTCGTTGAAAATCCCGAGAATCTGCAGCAACGGCCGTTAAACGTCAAAATTTCCAACGCGCCGGCCAACTTCACGCGTCCTCAATCAGGGCTGAATGACGCCGATTGGGTCTTTGAACATACCGCCGAAGGCAACCTGACCCGCTTCACCGCTATTTTTTATGGCAAAAATCCAACTCGTATTGGTCCTATCCGCAGCGCGCGTCTGATTGATGTTGAGCTGCCGGCGATGTTTGACGCTGCACTGATTTACTCCGGTTCCAGCGAAGGGGTGCGGCAAAAATTGCAAAATTCTGATTTCAGCCAGCGTATTCTATACGGCTGGGAGCCGGGCTACTATCGCACCGGTGAAAATAAACCGTATGAGCATACGCTTTATGGCAATCCGGTGCAGCTCAGAGAGACTCTGGCCCAAAAAGAGCAAAATACGCCGCCCAATTTTGTAACCTACAATGCTTTCTCCGATGTACCGCCCACCGGCGGAACGCCAACAAGTGAAGTCGCAATTGATTACAACTGGACTTATGTGGTTTGGACGTATGACGCCGGAAACGGCCGTTACTGGCGCTGGGCGGATGGACAACCGCATGCTGATGGTAATACACTGGAACAAGTAAACGCCGCCAACGTTGTTATCATGTCACCCTTCCATATATTTGATCCCGACATTTGTGAACAAATAAACGCCAACGGTACCTGCGCCAGCCTCTCTGTGGAAATTCAGCTTTGGGGCAGCGGGCCTGCGACTGTGCTGCGTGACGGGCAGCGTTATGATGTCACCTGGCATCGAGAAGGCCGCAATGATATGCTCACATTCACCGACAGCGCCGGCAATCCATTCCCGCTGAAAATCGGCAATACGTGGGTGCAGTTAGTGCCTACCTGGCTGGAAAATCCGGCTACCTATTCCGAATAATTGAGCACTATTTCGCATCTGTCAGATTATTGAGCGGCTGGTTCTGGCGTTGAGCTTCGGTGTCATTGGTGACTAAAATCCAAATAGCGGCGCCATCCGGGCGTTCGTAATCATAATTATTGAGCGTCCCCGTGTAGAGATCGATCTTATGCGGCCCTTCTGTAACAGCTACATCGTTGATACGAATTTTCATATTCAGGTCGGGAACAAAAATCGTCGAACCCACCGGCAGCAAAAAGCCATCATCTTCGCGGTAAGTGATTGCGCCGGTCTTAAAAGGCACGCTGCACGTCATATTGCCGGCCAATGGATGCCCATCACACTTGCTGTGGGGTGTAATCACATATCGAAAGGGCGCCAATCCACGCTTGACGGGCGGTCTGGTTTCGGCATATTCTAATAGATCGCCATTCGGTAATTTCCCGGCCCCTTGATAGGCCGTTTGCTCTAAAAATTGGCGCGGCAGTGGTTCAATGCCCGGCAGCGGCTGGTCATCAAGGCCATACGGCCGTTCTTTTTCGCCTTCATCCGGGCTGTCTGCAGCGCTGTAGGTGTAGGTAATGTAATGCGTAACGGGGATATCGGTAGCATACAGTTCCCAACGCCAACCCCGCGGTGCAGGCGGCAAATTGGAGGGGGTTGGTAAAGTGGTCGCCGTGGCCGCAAGAGTAACTGTTGGCGAACTGGTTGGGGTTGATGTGTGAGTGGGTCGCGCGGTTGCCGTGGTTGTGGAGATTGGATTATGTGTGGATGTGGTTACGGCCGTTTCCGTCAGCGTAGATGAAGCGCGCGGCGCAGGCGTATTTGAGGCTGTCGCTTCCTCTGTAATCAGTGCAGTGGTTGGTTTTAGGGTTGGTGTGGCGGACACGGCCGTTAACTGGTTCACGCTGGCTAAATCTGCACTCTGTGGCAAACATCCTGCTGCGATCATAACCACCCCAACAAGGCAGAACAGGGCGCCGGGGATGCGCAGGAACGCCAATGTAAGATTTAACCGCATAAACGCAATTATACCGTAAACGGCCGTGTCCAGCCCTCTATAATGTTTAAGCCCGTGGGATATAACCCTGTTTCAACAACAACTCTGCATTCAACACCGAACCACTGGCTGCACCGCGCAGTGTGTTGTGGGTAATCGCCATAAAGCGCAAATCATTGACCGGGCATGCACGAATTTTGCCAACCGTCCACGCCAATCCATTGCCTGCATCCCGATCCAGCCGCGGCTGCGGCCGGTTGTCTTCTGGACGGTAAATCAAAACCGGATCGGGAATCGAAGGTAAGCCTTGTAATACTTCCGGCGGCCGCCAGGTTTTGAATAACTCAATTGCCTCTTGCGGCGCAACTTTGCGGCCCAGCTTCACCGACACGCTGGCCAAATGACCATCAATAACCGGTACGCGGTTGGCCTGGGCGCTGACCAGGAAATCAGCCATTTCAATCTGGCCATGCTTAAAGGCGCCGCACAATTTGCGTGGTTCACTCTCCAGCTTGCCATCCTCGCCGCCGATATGAGGAATGACATTGTCCATGATATCCAACGACGCCACCCCAGGATAACCGGCGCCGGAAATTGCCTGCATAGTCACAACAACGGCCGTTTCCAAACCAAACGCCGTCTGAAGTACTTTCAAGGGCAGCACAATGCTAGTCGTGGAACAGTTGGCATTCGCCACAATATACCCCAGCCAACCATACGCTTCCTGCTGGTAGGGAATCAAGCCGGAATGATCTGGGTTCACTTCGGGAATCAGCAGCGGCACATAGGGATCCATCCGGTAAGGCGACGCATTAGTTAGCACAATGTAACCCGCTGCGGCAAACTGCGGCTCCAACTCGCGGGCGTCTGCCGCAGGCAACGCCGAAAAGACAACCTGCACGTCCAAATTCGGCTGCGTTGGCTGAACAATCATATTCGCAACCTCAGGCGGCGGATCGCCTTCCAAAAGCCAATTAACGCCTTCCCCATACGGCCGTCCCACCGTCCGCGGTGAGCCGGTCACAGCCGCAATCTCAAACCAGGGGTGGTCTACCAAATGTTCCACAAAACGCTGCCCAACAGAACCTGTCGCAGCCAATATTCCAACCGGGATTTTTTTACTTATCATAACATCCTCCAAAAAAATTTCTTGTTACCGGGTAAGCATAAAAAAAGCCACCGCCCGATTGGGACGATGGCTTTCGTGTTTCCACCCAACTTCAGCGTGTAACATTTATGGATACACACGCTCTATTCGACAGCGTTAGAACTGTCCTGGCCGTTAACGGAGCCAACCGGATTTTCTTACTAGCCAACCCTTTCGGAAAATCACTCACGGGGGGTTTTGGCTGTTTTCTTTGCTGGCATAACTCTCAACCGTTTGGTTTTGCCTCTCTGTAACAGGCTCAACAGCTACTCGTCCCGCTCGACGTTTTAAAGTTTAGAATTTCGTGAAATTATAAGGAACAAAGTGGCGTTGTCAAGCGCCGTTCAGCATATGCTTGCGCGCCTGAGGCAGCTTCTGGGCAATTTCAGCCGCCAACACACCGGCTGTTCCCTTTTCAGCCGCAGCAAGTTGACCGGCAGCGCCATGCAGGAAAGCGCCCAGAACGGCCGTTGCGTAAGGCGCCAACCCCTGCGCCAACAAGCCGGCGATAACGCCAGAAAGTACGTCACCGCTGCCGCCAACAGCCAGGGCCGGATTGGCAAAGGGCATGATATGGCAGCGGCCGTCAGGCGCAGCCACAATAGTAAAAGCCCCTTTTAACAAAACAATGTGTCCCCAGGCGGTCGCCTTTTCACGCGCCAGCTCAATTCGATCGGCGGCTTTGATTTCCGCCAATGGTTTGCCCAGCAAACGCGCCATTTCGCCGGGATGCGGGGTCAGGATTGTGTTTGGCGGCAGTTTCTGAGGCCAATCCGGCATCTGCGCCAGGATATTCAGTCCGTCGGCGTCGACAATCAACGGCGGCAATTTTTGCGGGTTTTCCAGCATTGCGGTCATAAATTCAACGGCCGTATCCAATCCGGGCCCAACCAACAATGAGTTGGCGGAGACAGATTCCAAAATATAAGCAGCCGCAGCCGCATCCAGCTTTTCGACCGCAGACAGCGGCGGGTAAGTCGCTTCAGGAAGCTGGCCGGCGACCGTGGCGCGGATGGTTTCGGGAATCGCCAATGCAACCAGTCCCGCTCCAACCCGATATGCGCCCAGAGCGGCCAAAAGCGGCGCGCCAAAATAATGCTGTGAACCGGCGGCAATCAAAGCTGTCCCAAACGTGCCTTTGTGGCCTGCTAAAGGTCGGGGCGGCAATAAATCACGCATGGCAACGGCCGTCGCCAATTCCAGCGGCACAGCCGCCACAACCGGCAGATCCGGATCAATGTCGATGTCGGCCACAATCAATTCGCCGCACGCCGCCGCGCCGGGAAAGCAAAAATGGCCCCGCTTCGGTCCGGCAAATGTCACGGTGAGATGCGCCGGAATCGCCAGCGGGTCCAGGGCGCCGGTGTCGCAGTTTAAGCCGCTGGGACAATCAACCGCCGCGATCAGCGGACCTTGCATGCGCAGCGGCGGCGTCATTTGAGTAGTGGGGGTGAGTCGGGAACGGCCGTTAAACGCCGGCTCCCTCTTTTTGTCTGCAATGCCGATCTGCACCTGCTGCATCAACTGCGCCAGATCGCCCTTAATCGGGCGCGTGACGCCTGTTCCCAGCAGCGCATCAATCAAAATCTCGCTGCTGTTTAAACGCGTGCGCAAAAGTTGGAACTGTAGGTCCGCGCCGGCTTCTATACAAAACAAGCTCATTTGCTGCACAAGGGCATAGTTTTTATCCACGGCTGCGATGCGTGGTTTGAACAGGTAGAACTGCACATCGGCGCCTGCTTCTGCCAGATAACGACCGGCCACCAAACCGTCCCCGCCGTTGTTGCCGGGACCCACAAGCGCCAAAACCTGCTTTCCGCCAACGTCAATCCGCTCCATGATGGCTTCAGCCACGCAGCGACCGGCCGTTTCCATCATTTCTTCATAGGAAATTCCGGCTGCGTCGGCCGCTTTTTCGGCCGCATTCATCTCAGAAACAGAAAAAACTTTGATCGTCATTGCAATACCTCCAACCAACAAAAAAAGCCCACAGCAAAGGATACTGGCAGGCTTTCAAACAAATACCCCTGGTAGGAATCGAACCTACAGCCTACGGATTAGAAGTCCGGCGCTCTGTCCATTGAGCTACAGGGGCAAAGGTTATTTGTTTATCAATGGTGAACATTCTAACCAGGGGCAGGGCAGGCGTCAACCTGTGTATGATTTTCTAAAATGGCGCGAATACGGCCGTTTTCAATCTCAGCCATTAAACTATCCAGGTCTGGTAAAATTTCATTGGCGGTGAATCGAATTGCCCAATGATGAACATGCGGCGTAACAGCAATGATATATGTGTTTTTCTGATAAGCTTCCCACATTTCCATTGCGGTTCCCATACTCACTGTTGGCAAATAAGCAATGAGCAAATCAGCTTGCCCCGCCTGGCGCGTCATTGTGAGAAAAGTATCTCTGGCGCGCTGGGCGTCAAAATGCACGCTGCCAGGGTTTAAGGCCCATGGATCTGTAATCGTTACATCTGGAATATGATGCTGCAAGGCTGATGAAATTTGAACGCGATACGATTGAGAATCGATCTGATTATCTAAACGATCCCCCTGCATAACACCGGCAATAAATACATGCATAAAAAACCAACACCGTTACTATTTACGCTACCTAATCTTCATAAATCGGACGAATGCCTTGATAAATTTTTGGCCCGCCCAATGTGCGCACAAGGATATCGGCGCGGTGATGTATACGCTCAGCAATCTCTTTAGCGCTCATCGGCTGATTAGCATTCGACAACAACACACAAAAAGCAGCATCTACCAGGGACGCATTACGCACAAAATCATCTGGAAGTTGATGAAAATATGCCTGCACCAGATATTGAAACCCATCAACCCGACGTACTTCACCGGTCCGCGGATCGACCAGGTCAACATTTTCAATCTCTGTATCGAGTTCCGCAACATCACCCAAAGAGAGGCGTGTTAAAAGATACGTTTTTAGATCTAGATTTGACGATTCCCACCAATCAAAATCAATATAAAACTTTGTATCCGGAGTAGCCCGTTTGAGTTTCCTTAATTTAACCTTAGGTCTGGGTGAACTAGTCAAGTGTCAACCTCATTATAGTGCTAATCATTTTGCCAACGGGAAGTATCAAACTGCCAGTAAAGATCGCCGACTGCCAGGAAAGCGGGGTTACGCACTAATTCCGCAAAAATTGGCCCCGGTGGCGCCCGCTTCAACAAATTGAGCGCACTGTAAATCGTCTTTGCATGCACAGCTTTTTGCGGTGTTGGGGCCGCCAAGGGCGGGATGACTTCACTTAGTAATGAAGCAATCGAGCGCCGTTGCGTTTCTGCCCGACGCCAAAGCGCATCGATCGCAGCGACCACATCCGTGCCTACAATCATTAAATCGTCATAACCACACCCAATCGACCGTTTTTCAAGATCAAACTGCATACGATTATCGGCAACTGAAGCCAAACGCACCCATTCACGCTGAGCGCGACGGCGGTCAAAACCCAACATAATCACGCCTGGTTCCGTACTCGGTGCAAAATGCAGGAAACCGCCTACAGGTATACGGTTTTCATCATACCATGCTTTTAACCCAAATACATACCGTTGGTCTTGCACCACCCAGCCAACAATTTCCTCATTGGTCACTTCATCCACAAATACAATTCTTTGACGCGGCCGGTTGCTTTTCGGAAACAGGGGGCGCAATCGGGAACTCAATGGTATTGTCCCCGCCCAACGATGTGGAAAAGTAAGGGCTAAGACAGCCGGTTGAGAGATATTACTTTCCGGCAGCAAAGACCATTCATCGTCTAATTCCTGCTCCAGCAGCAAAAGCTGTGGACTTAAAAGCGCCTGATCATAGGGAATCGGGCTATATTTGAGGCGTCCAGGCGTTTCTTGAACACCATCCGGCTCCATGCGGCGTAAAAACCAGGCCACTTTTCCGCTGGGGCCAACTTCATCAAAGCGTTCGTCGCGAGCAAGGGCATAATTGAGTGAAAAATGCTGCACGCTTGGTTCGATACTGGAGTCCAGATCAAGATGCGGCGCGATTTCTTCCGGACTCAAAGGACCGCCTTCATTTATCTCCAGAACTGCTTCAGAAAGATGCAGGTGCCCCATATTAATATCCAGCAACAAAGATTTAGCAAACCAAACCCGCCCAAGACGGACAAAATCTGGTTGCTCCTCAAGGGCAGCTTCTACTTTTTCTGCAACTGCTACGCTATATTCAGCAAGCATAAGATCCAAATCTATATCCAGAACCTGGCTTGCATTAACCGTTTCACCGATACTCAATTCATGTGGAACGGTATAGCTGGCGGCAAATTCACGGATTTTGTCCTTGATTTTGACTGCGATGACATCAAAATTGCCATCTTCCGGATTATATCCTTTCCGCACCGCTGAAACTGTGCCTTGAGCAAAATTGAGCATCGGAAAAACCAGTTCAGCGCCAACCTGGTAAATATGCTGTGGCTGGTAAGTTGTCCGGCCTTGCATGAGGCGTTGAATCTGCCGCTTTTCTTCCTCGACGCGATGCAGCATGACCATCTTCGTAATTTGTTCGGTTGTCTGCGGTCTTTCAACTTCTAGTAAATGGTTATATATTTGCTCAATGTCAGATTCTTCGAGGCTAAATTGTGAACCCCAATAATCTGCTGTCTGAGTTTGAGCTTGAATCACATCTATCTCCTGTCAACTGGGGAAATTTAATGTTCCTTGGAGGCCAACATCCAAGGGAAAATTATACCAACCCCTGACATCGTTGCCAACGCTTACGCGCTGAACTCACGCAATTGTGGGTTTATTGTTTTGTATTTATCGCAAGAAAATTAAGGAAACGGCCGTTCTGTCCAGCGCATCCCGTCTACCGGAATATCCATGATGCGCAGATCCCAGTGCAAATGCGGGCCGGTGGAGAGGCCGCTGGAACCACCGGCGGCAATGGGTTGTCCTGCTTCTACGATGTCATTTTCATTGACGTAGGATTCCGAAAGATGATAATATCCCGTCATGACGCCCAGGCCATGATCAATAATCAAAGTCAAACCGCGCAGTTCCAGCCAAGCATTAAAGATAACCTTGCCGCGCGCCGGCGCCGAAATTAATGTGCCAATCGTCCCGTCGAAATCCACGCCGGAATGATAAATTTCCACAGGGCCTTCGTTGTAGGAACGGCCGTCTCCGTAGCGCGCCGTCACTGTACCGGTAATAGGAACCTGGAAAACATCCTCCCACATAGGGTCGCCAGAGTCATTGGCATAAATTGTATGCAAGAAATCATCCTCATCTGCGCGCAGTTCAGGATCAAGCAAATCAGACAACGCATCATCCACATTAATTTGCTGCACCACATAACCGGCCGCTGCCACCGGCACATCCAGGTTTAGCGGCGTCCAACTGCGGCTGCCTTCTCCTGACAGCGTCAAAGCATAGCGACCAGGCGGCGTAAACGCATCCACACCCAGCAGAGTCGCATAACCACCCTCATGAGGAATAAACCGCAACGGCCGTCCCTCAAATTCACCTTGAGGCTGACCATCGAGGAAGCTTTCTACAAAGATAACGACCGTCGCTCCTGGCGTAATTGGATCGGGTGCAATTTCAATCTGCGCCCACTCGCCCGGCAAAAACTGGTATGGTTCTGTTCCAGGAATACGCAGGCGCTGGCCCGGAAATAGACGGGAAGGGTAAGATAAACCATTTTCATCTGCCAGCGCCAGGATCGGCACATTATACTGCGCAGCAATACTTGAAAGTGTTTCACCAGGCTTGACCAGATGAGGAAAGCCACTGATCTGCAATGGATCGGCCGTGCCCGTGTGGCTGATCACACCCAAAGGTTGTCCCCAATTTAATATGGTTCCAAATGGATTAATGGCGCGATTCCAATTTGCAACTGCCTCTGGCGTCGTATCAAATCGCGCAGCAACAGCAGTTAACGAATCACCCAGTTCTGCCCGGTAAACCGTCGCTACCTCCTCACCGGCGCCGCCCGGAATCAGCAGCGTCCGGCCTACAGAGAGAATGTCGCTGCTGCGGAAATTGTTAACCACCATGAGGTCATTGACGGAGACATCATACGCTTCCGCAATAAGCGTCAGGTTTTCGCCGGCGGCTACGACATGCTGCTGCATTGCTTGCGGGGTTTGAGGCGGTTCCGGGGTCGGGGTATTTGTCTGGGCCTGTAAAGACCAAGCCAAAGTTACCAGAAGACCGCCGGCGAGCAGAAGGGCAATACGAATACGATTCATCGCGCACAGTATAAACAAAGACTGCTGAGGAGCAAGCGCATCAAGCTTGCCTTAATGCAGATCGCCTGTATGAGGCGTAAGAATCATAAACTGCGCTGTTCTCTGAGCCAATCATACAGCGCCTGGGCCTCAGAAAAATAAAATTGATGCGGTTTTGTCCAAAATTCTTCTAGCTGCCTGTTGCCGGTTTGCTGTTCGTACACGCGTGCTTGAATAAACAGATCTAGTTTATCAGCGTCGTGCACCAAATGGGATTCGGCCGTTTCGGCTGCGTGCAGTGTTTCCCAGGCTGTCATCAACTCAGGCGCAAAGTCGACATTTTGCAAAATCGTTTCCATAGCGCCCCGTTCAACGCTGCTTTTAATGTCCGGCGGCAAGAACTTCCAGGCAGGCGTCGGAATGTCGGTAGTCAACCCTTCCGGCAAATCATGCAGCGCCGCCATGATGAGAACTATTTCCAAATTGAGCGGCATTTTAATGCACTGTGCAAGGATCAGCGCCGTAAACACCACGCCATATGAGTGGGCGGCTACATTTTCCGCAGCCGGCACCCCACGCTGCACCCAACCGGTGCGCGGCGTGCGTTTTAGCTGGTTGCCATGCGTGAGTACGTCGAGAACGGCCGTTATATCATTCTGCTTCATATTATTAACCTTCCAATTTCGGTGTGTGACTTTTTTCACAGTTGAGTGTTCCCTGTTACTAGAGAGACAAACAAGCATATCCACGATTGTGCGATTGAGGCAAAGATTTTTATGAAGGTTTCGGTTATTGCAACGGTTTTGAATGAGGGTGAAGGGCTACGGCCATTACTGGATTCATTGATTGATCAGACCCGTTTTCCTGATGAAATTGTATTTTGCGACGGCGGGTCAAACGACAATACAGTTGAAATTCTTGAAGAATACCGGCAGTGGCTGCCAATTACGATCCTGGTGGCGCCGGGAACCAATATCAGCCAGGGCCGCAATCGAGCCATCGCGGCGGCCAGCGGCCCAATTATCGCAGTAACCGATGCTGGCGTTGTGCTTTCACCAACCTGGTTGGAGGATCTGGCCCAGTTAATGGATGCCGGTCACGCGCCAGTTGTAGCAGGCTGGTTTGAGCCCGATCCTTATACTGATTTTGAAGTTGTGATGGGCGCCACCGTTCTACCGACTCGTAATGACATTAATCCCCAAAAGTTCTTACCTTCCAGTCGTTCAGTCGCCTTTCTAAAATCGGCCTGGGAAGCGGTCGGCGGCTATCCGGAATGGCTCGACTACGGTGAAGACCTGGTTTTCGATCTCGCTTTGCGCGAAAATTACGGTCCTTTTCCCTTTGTGGATACGGCCGTTGCCTACTTTCGCCCGCGCGGCAGCCTGCGCGCCTTTTTTCGTCAATATTACTATTACGCGCGCGGTGACGGTAAAGCCAATCTATGGGCAAACCGGCACGCAGTGCGATACATCACCTATTTATTTGCGCTGCCAGTTATCCTGCGTCTCATCTGGCGTGAAAAAAGAATGGGGTGGCTGTTGCTTGCTCTGGGAATCGGCGGCTACAGTCGCCGGCCGGCAGAACGCCTCTGGGACAATACCTGGGGCTGGCGCCCCCCTTCACGCGCGCGCGCTTTTGCCATGATCCCAATCATTCGCCTTGTAGGCGACCTGGCAAAAATGGTCGGTTATCCCGTTGGGGTCTGGTGGCGACTGCGCAACACCGGCAAAATTAGCAGTTAGGCCCACCACAGAAAGGTGCATGACAACAATACCTGGCCTTGCCCTTGATCCACTTCTCGTAATCCAGCTTGGTAAGCGAATCATAATCTTGCTTGACGCCCACAATCACGATTGATATGATCGTTTTTAGTTAGGTAAACCGCAGAAAATTTTTGAAAACAAGACGCGTTTAAAATCTGCGGTTTCCTCGAGGAATGAGCAGATTTTTCATGACCTTTGTTTTTGATTACTTTATACCAATTACCTAAACTGCCGGCGAATATCGTCGGTTTTTTTGTCGAACTTAAGCGCAATGATTATTGAACGCAAATCACCCCGCCATCCACGCCAGGGACCATCTTGTTTGCTGGTGCTTTTTGTCGCTTTCGGCATTGCCGTAAGCCTCTACGTGATCCAGAATCGAGACGATGTGCGCGAAATTATCATACCAACCCCAACCCCGGAACCAACGCGTTCAGCAACTGAATACGCCGTCTTGGCAGAATTAAGTAAGGAAGATGGCGAGTTACAAGAAGCCATTGATTTCTATGAGCAAGCTATCAGCCTGGATGCCACCAAGCCGGAATTTTTTGTCCGGTTGATCGATTTATTGGTCAGGGAAGGCCAGGCAGAAAATGCGGTTGAGAAAGCGGAACAAGCCACCATTTTAGCGCCTGAAAATGATAAGGTTTGGACAACCGCAGCAGCGGCGTATCTCGCCAACGGCGACCGTCTGGAGGATCAAGGCGACCCCAGCGGAGCTAATATCCAATATGCTACCGCTTTTCAACATGCTTCCAAAGCAATTGGTTTGAACCCCGAAAATGCGACTGCCTATGCCTATGCCGCTGCCGGTCTGGTGCTGCAAGGGAACGCGGATTTATATGCTCAGGCGCAAGAACTGGCAGATACTGCCATCTTTCTGGAACCGGACAACCCCATTGCACGCCTTTACATGGCCACTGTTTTTACGTTTCAAGGACTGTATCCGGCGGCACTGGAACAATACCAGTTGGGTCTTCAAACAGACCCCACCAACGCAGCCTTGCATTATGGTCTGGCGTATAATTATTATGGAGACGGCCGAATCTCCGACGCCATCATCAGCTTTGAAGATGCGCTTGCAGCCGATCCCACCAACGCCAGCGCTTACGATGGCCTCGCACACATGTACATTCAATTAGGCGACGCCCCGCTGGCTGAAAAGAGCGCTTTGGAAGCTGTCGGGTTAAACCCGAATATAGCCCGCGCACAAGGCCGACTGGGAGAATCCTATTTCAGACAAAACAATTATCTTAATGCCATTCCACCTCTCGAAAAGGCAGTTAATTTGTACGGCAAACCCACAGACCTGAACGCACGCTTTTTTAATATGCTTGCCACGGCTTACATTCGCAATTCATTAAATGATTGCCCCAAAGCCATACCGCTCTTTCAGCAAGTTCTCAACGTCACGCTTAATTCATTAATCATTGAGAGCGCCCAGGAAGGATTGGAAGAATGCCGTCGCGCGGAGCTGCAAACATCCCCTTGATGCGCCCTAAAAAACAAACCCGGCAAATCTTAACAAATCCTTAGCACTCTCCACCCTAGACTGCTAAAAAGCCCTTGACATATCATCCATCTATGTTACAATTTGGACCGTATGGTTAGCACTCACAATGCAGAGTGCTAAAAAACAAAACCCCTACATTAATTTACGAAAATCGTGAAAATCTTAACAAGGAGATAGTTGACTATGTCCACAACACTCAAGCCGCTTGGTGATCGTTTGGTTGTCGAACCAAAAGAGAGCGAGCAGAAAACGGCTTCTGGCCTAGTATTGCCAGAAACCGCCAAAGAAAAACCACAGCAAGGTGAAATTATTGCAGTTGGCCCTGGTCGTCGTGATGACGATGGCAACCGCATCCCAATGGATGTCAAAGTTGGTGATATTGTTCTGTATGCCAAATATGGCGGCACAGAAGTCAAAATTGATGACAAAAAACTGTTGATCCTGAAAGAATCTGACGTTCTCGCAATCGTCGCTTAAGCATTAAACATTTATCAAACGGAGAATTAAAACATGGCTAAGCAACTCGTTTTTTCCGAAGACGCACGTCGCAAATTAAAGAAAGGCATTGACACGGTCGCAACGGCCGTTTCCACTACACTCGGCCCCAAAGGTCGTAACGTTGCAATTGACAAAAAATTTGGCGCACCCACCATCACTCATGATGGCGTCAGCGTCGCCAAAGAAATCGAACTGGAAGACCCGTATGAAAATATGGGCGCCCAACTATTCAAAGAAGCCGCCATCAAAACCAACGACATCGCTGGTGATGGTACCACCACCGCCACCGTTTTGGCGCAGCATATGGTCCACGAAGGCTTGAAAAATGTCGCCGCCGGGGCCAACCCGATGCAGCTCAAGCTGGGTATTGAAGCCGGCACGGCCGCTCTGGCCAACGCAATCCGCGAAATGGCAGTCAGCATCGACAGCTACGAAGAGATCGCCTCCGTCGCCTCTATTTCCGCTCAAGACCCCGCCATCGGCAAACTGATTGCCGAGGTAATGGACAAAGTTGGTAAAGACGGCGTTATTACGGTAGAAGAGTCCAAGGGCCTGGAATTCGAAACCGAATACGTCGAAGGTATGCAGTTTGACCGTGGTTATATCAGCCCCTACTTTATCACCGATTCCGAAACCATGGAAGCGGTTGTCGAAGATGCCTACATCCTCATCCACGACAAAAAAATCAGCTCGGCGCAGGACATCGTGCCGATACTGGAAAAATTAGTCCAGATTGGTAAGAAAAACCTCGTCATTATCGCCGAAGATGTCGACGGCGAAGCGTTAGCTACACTGGTGCTAAACAAACTGCGTGGCATGATCAATGCTCTCGCCGTCAAAGCGCCTGGTTTTGGCGATCGTCGCAAAGCGATGTTGCAAGACATTGCCACTTTGACCGGCGGTGAAGTTATCACCGAAGAAATGGGCCGCAAGCTCGACAGCGTGCAGATCAGCGATCTGGGTCGTGCCGCCAAAGTTGTTTCCACTAAAGATGACACAACGATTGTCGATGGCGCCGGTGAAGAAAGCCAGATTAAGGGCCGTGTTGAGCAAATCAAAATCGAGATCGATCGCAGCACTTCCGACTATGATCGTGAAAAACTGCAAGAGCGTCTGGCCAAATTGGCCGGTGGCGTCGCTGTCATTCGCGTTGGTGCAGCCACCGAAGTTGAACTGAAAGAAAAGAAACACCGTGTCGAAGATGCTTTGAGCGCAACTCGCGCGGCTGTGGAAGAAGGTATCGTTCCCGGTGGTGGCGTCGCTCTGTTGAATGCGCTGCCCGCTCTGGATAATGTCGAAATCGGCGCCGGCGACCCGACCACAGGCGTCGGCATCTTACGCCATGCTCTGCTGGCGCCAATGCGCAAAATTGCAGAAAACGCCGGCCTGAACGGTGACGTCATCATTCAAAATGTCCGCCGCCACCAGGAAGAAAGCGGCGACAAGAAAATTGGCTACAATGTCCTGACCGACAGCTATGTCAATATGATCAAAGCCGGCATCATTGATCCGGCCAAGGTCACCCGTGGCGCACTGGAAAATGCAGCCAGCATCGCGGCCATGATTTTGACTACAGAAGCCCTTATTACCGACATTCCTGAGGCAGAACCGGCTATGCCCGGCGGCGCACCCGGTATGGGCGGCATGGGCGGCATGGATTTCTAATCCCAATAGCTCCAAGCTTAAACGAAAAAGACCCCTTAAAGGGGTCTTTTTTTGTTGGGAAATTTTGATTCAAACAGATGTTTGTGGCAATTGTTTTTTTGCTAAAGGATGTGAGCGCAGGAAATCTACTACCAGCTCAAAGACTACCGGGGGCGGCAAATCACTGGTATCCAGATAAAAATCACAATGTTGGCGCGCATGCCGAAGCCGCATGTGCTGTTCCTCCAACCGCTCCGGGCCGCCATCAATATACGGGCGGCGGCGGCGCGCAGCCAAATACGAAACATCAAGATAGATCAATATATCCGGCCGAGTAAGACGCTGCCACATGGTGGGCGAAAAGGAATGTTCCTGCGCCGGCTGGCGTATTTTGAACCCGGCGGCGCGTAGATAGGGCGCCAACGTACTCTTACCGGCTGAACAAGGTCCGACGAGCGCAATACAAACCATCTCTGGCATTTCTTCTTTTGACATTACTACTCTGCACCTCGGCAGATCTACAGCGGTAAACGGCCGCCCAGACGGCGTACAAGATTATTGGTCAGGTTTTCCTTTACCGAAACGACCAACACGCTGATATCGTCACGGGGACGGCCGTTATCCTTTGCAACCGCCTCATCTAACAAAACATCTGCGATATGGCGCGCATCCTTGCCGCCTTCCGCCCACATCGCCTGCGCGGCGGCATAAGGATCGTAACAATCATTGCCTGAGAGCGTACCAGCATGGCGCAAACCGTCGGTAAATACCACTGCCAACGTCTCTGGCATAATAGGAATTTCGTGAATTACCGGTTTGGTGTTGCGGCGCACGCCGACGCTCCAGGAGGGATCATCTAATAAGTAAAATCCATCTTCTTTAGTATGCATAATCACGGGCGCATCATTATTGCGCGAGATGACAAGTGTTTTTGTTTGGGTATCTACCGACAATATGTTTAGCGTCGCGCTAACTTTCCCTTTTCGATAAGTGTATAAATAATCATGCGCAGCACGGGCGGCAGCGCCATCGCGCACACCTTCCGCCAACAGTTGAATTGCCTTGCGCGCAACAACATTACTAATTGCTTTGGCCGAACGCCCACTGCGCTGCCCATCAACCAAAACCATAGAAATGCCCCCATGCGGACGCTCGATCATTTCGAGCGTATCTCCACTCTCTTGGGTTGCATATTTACTAATTTTCGCCACAGCAAATTGTACTTCTATGCCCTGAACAATCATATCCATGATACCCTTTTATCTCGAATCGATTGGACGTTGATTTACCTATCATTATAGTATACACCGCCACTGTTGGTTAGCGGAAACGTTGAATAACCATTGCTTTTCCCCCTATGATGGCTGTGGTATACTCACGATTCATAAAAATGACCACACAGTTGGGCGGTGACGCCCGGCAGCGTCCCCCCTGCAAAAACATTAACCGGAGAAGGAAACCGTGAAACATTTTTTGAGCATTGCGGAATTAACACCTGAAGGATTACAAGATTTATTGGACCTGGGCCTGGCTCTGAAAGAAGAGTGGCGCAATGGGGGTAATAAACCCATTTTGCAAGGTAAAAGTCTGGCGCTGCTGTTCCAGAAGCCCTCTTTACGCACCCGGGTCTCGTTTGAAATGGGAATGGTTCATTTGGGCGGTTATGCCTTTTATTTGTCGCCTAATGAGGTCAAAATGGGCGGGCGTGAAAGCGTCGCCGATGTCGCCCGCGTGTTGTCCGGGTATGTTGATGCTGTCATGGCGCGCGTTTTTGCGCATGAGCATATTCTGCAATTGGCCGAATACAGTTCTGTGCCAATTATTAATGGCCTTTCAGATTATAACCACCCGGCGCAGGGTTTGACGGATCTTTTCACAATTCTGGAGAACAAAGGCCGGATAAAAGGGTTAAAAATTGTTTATGTGGGCGATGGGAACAATGTGGCTCGCTCTTTGTTATTTGGCGCGATGAAGCTGGGCGCTGATTTCGTCCTTTCTGCGCCGGAAGGGTATGAGTTGACAGACGAAGATGTTGAGTTGGCGAACGTCTTTAGCCAGCATGGCGCAGCCGTCACATTCGAGCGTGATCCGCAAACGGCCGTTTCCGGCGCGGACGTGATTTACACCGATGTATGGACAAGTATGGGCCAGGAAGCTGAAGCGCAGAAGCGGCTCACCGTTTTCCCACCTTATCAAGTCAACCAGGCTCTGGTCAGTAAAGCCAAACCAGATTGCATTGTAATGCATTGCTTGCCGGCTCATCGGGGCGATGAAATTACAGATGAGGTCGCTGATGGTCCCCATTCAGTTTTGTTCCCGCAGGCGGAAAACCGTATGCATGCGCAAAAAGCGATTTTAGCAAAGCTGCTGGCTTAAAATATTCTATTTATCCCACCTGAACAGGCGCTGGTTGTGGAAACAGTCAGCGCCATAACAATTAAAGAATTTCTGTGGAAGATTTCTTCTCTTATCTGAGCCGCCTGGACTTAAGCGCATTATTGGATATTCTGCTGGTAACGGCCGTTATCTATATTCTATTTGTGCTCATTCGGGGCACACGGGCGGTACAGCTATTACGTGGCGTGATGGTGCTCGTTTTGATCATTTTGCTGTTGACCAGCCTGTTTGATCTGCCCGCGTTCACATGGCTCATTGATATAAGTTTACCCGCTTTTCTGGTCGCGATTCCCGTCATCTTTCAGCCAGAACTACGCCGTGCGTTAGAACAACTCGGTCGTTCAGATCGTTACCTGCGTTTTTGGCAGGGTGATGAAACGAATCCGGCCGTCATCGCATTCAAAGAAGCCAGTTTACGGCTTTCTCAACGCCGCCACGGTGCGCTGGTTGTTTTTGAACAAGAAACAGGCTTAAAAGAATATATTGACACAGGCATTTTGCTCAATGCCAATCCCTCACCGGAACTATTCTTGACAATATTTAACAAAAACACGGAATTGCACGATGGCGCCATTATCATTCAAAACAAACGCCTGGCGGCGGCAGCGTGCGTCTTACCTTTATCTACCAGCAGCCTGTCAGATTTACAAATGGGCCTGCGTCACCGCGCAGCGCTTGGCATCAGTGAAGTCAGTGACGCCGTGGCCGTTGTGGTTTCTGAAGAGACGGGCCAGGTCTCGATTGCCCATAACGGCCGTATCCTGCGCCGCCAGGATATTTCGCGACTCGACGTGATTTTGAACGCATTCTTGCAAAACAGGCCAGACAGCACAGAGAATAATGTCTAGAGAACTAATCACTTCCCTATTAACGCAATTAGGCACACTGCTCCTGGCTGTCATTCTGGCGATCATCATTTGGGTTACCGCTACGCGCGCGCAAGACCCAACAACCAATCAATTTATACAGTTACCGGTCGAATTCGAAGGTTTACCTGAAAATACAATTCTGAACACAATTGAAGATTTATCGGTTCAGATTCGTGTAGAAGGGCCACAATCTGAGTTAACCAACATTTCTCCCGTAGAGTTTCGCGCATCGGTAGATTTAAGCGCTGTGCCGTTTGGTGTGGAAACGGCCGTACCCATCAAAGTGTCCACAACCACCGATCTGCAGATTTCTGCGCCTCTCCCGGCGACCGTTCCCGTCTCCCTTGAGCAACAAGTCACGCGTGAAATCCCAGTCGCCCTGGACATACGCGGCAGTACAGCGCGCGGGCACACGCAGGGCGACCCGCTTATTGAGCCCGAAACCATCACCGTTACAGGCCCAGCTTCACGCGTCGAACAACTAGAATTTGCTCTGGTAACCGCTTTTCTCAACAACGCTCGCGAAACCCAGAGAAATGAACACCGGCCGATTTTTTACGATCAACAAGGACGTGTCGTAGGCACAGGCGCGCTTCTTCTCAACACCGAAGATGTCAGCGTCACTATTCCAATCGAAGAATCAGCCGGATTTGCTGAAAAACTCATCACGGTCGACTGGACAGGTGAGCCTGCCCCCGGCTACAGGTTGTTAAACATCAGCGTCGATCCCCCCAGCGTCCTGGTGCAAGGTTTTCCACAAAGCGTCAACGCGCTTACCCGCCTGCAAACAGAACCCATCGATATTACTGGTCTGACAGAGTCATTCTCCCAGCAAGTTACACTCGACCTGCCCGCAAACATTACGCTCGATCAAGATCAGGAAATCTTTGTTAACATCGAAATTGAGCCAATCCTCACGACCGATACGCGTTTGCGTCCTGTCGAAATTCTAGGTTCCAGCGCCGAAATCACATCCACCATTCAGCCGGAAAATGTGCGCGTCGTCCTATTTGGACCGCTGCCTGTGTTAGATACCCTTTTAGACGAAGATGTACGCGTCACAGTTGATTTATTTGGACTGGATAGCGGCGTTTATGCTTTGGAGCCGCGTGTTGATTTGCCGGATCGCGGCATTGAAGTGCGTTCGATCAGCCCTAATGTCATTACCGTCAACATCAGCCGCACCATTACCAATCCAGCGGGTCTGACAACGACGCTGCCCAACACGGCATTTCAAAACCCTGACAATCTGGTGAGCAACTATTCCCCACCAGAATTCGCGTGCGGTACAATCCCAACAGAAAACGGCCGTTTCCTCATCCTGATTCGCCATGAGGCCTGTATTCTGGAGAATAAAAAGTTCTAATGAGCAAAAAACCATTGATCGCCTTCGTAGGACGCCCCAATGTGGGCAAATCCACCCTGTTTAATCGCATTGTCGGTAAACGGCTTGCTGTCGTTTCCGAAATCCCGGGAACAACCCGCGACCGTTTATATTCCGACGCCGATTGGGGCGGTGAACATTTCACCGTGGTTGACACCGGCGGCATTGAAATTATCGAAGGCCACCACACAGCGCCTCTCTCCCAGGATTCTGAGCGTTTCCTGCCCTTAATCCGCAAACAAGCCGCCATCGCTATTCAAGATGCTGATATTATTGTGCAGGTTGTTGATGGTCAGGTTGGCATCACCGCGGCAGACCGTGAAGTAGCCGACATTCTGCGCCGCTCAAAAAAACCGACTCTTGTCGCCGTCAACAAACTCGAATCCAGCCGGCTGTGGGATACCGCCTACGAATTTTACGAACTCGCTCTCGGTGAGGTTTTTCCCATCTCAGCCCTACATGGCTCCGGCTCCGGCGACCTTTTGGATGCCATCGTCAGTGCCATTCCACCCGCATTTGACACCTCCGAGGAAGATGAATCCATTAAAATCGCCATTTTAGGACGGCCGAATACGGGCAAATCCACCTTACTCAATAAATTAATCGGTGCAGAACGCGCCATCGTGAGTCCTATCGCCGGCACTACGCGTGACGCAACCGACACAAAATTTAAATACCACGGTCAGGATTTCACCTTAATTGACACCGCCGGTATTCGCCGGCGTGGGAAAATTGAGCCAGGGGTAGAAAAATACAGCGTTTTGCGCGCCATCAAAGCGCTGCAGCGCGCCGATGTGGCCTTGTTAATGATTGACGCTGAAGATGGCGTCACCTCGCAAGATGCCCATATCGGCGGCATGTTGGCCGAATCCAACGCAGGCGTCATTATTTTGGTGAATAAATGGGATGCATTAGACAAAGATACCCACACAATTTATCAGTATGAGCAGCAGGTGCGTCATGATTTAAATTTCCTCCCCTATGCCCCGATTTTGTTTATTTCTGCCCAATCTGGACAGCGCGTTCCTAAAATTTTACCGGCAGCCTTGGCTGTCAACGAAGCGCGTTACCACCGGATTGCTACCGGAGCGCTTAATAAATGGGTGCGGGATGTATCTACCAGACACATGCCGCCCAGCAAGGGTGGGGTGCGCCTCAAATTTTTCTATGCAACTCAACCCGGTGTAGCCCCGCCAACCATTGTGTTTTTTGTCAACAAACCAGATTGGGTTCACTTCACCTACCAGCGTTATTTAGAAAACAATCTGCGTGAAACCTTTCCTTTGGAAGGTACGCCCGTCCGCATGGTTTTCCGCGCGCGCAGTGAAGATCGGTTCGGCAAATAATCTATGTCTGCTCAAAAGTATTTTGCCCAAACCATGCCAGGGATTGAAGAAATCACCTGGTTAGAGATCAAACAACGGCTGCAGGGAGCGCAGTTCGATGCCACTTATTACGCCAAGGAACAAAATGGTTTCCTTTTGTTTACTTACGATGGGCAAGTAGAAAATGTATTGACTTTAAATACGGCCGAACAGCTTTTTCTGCTCGCTGCTTATCTGCCCAAAGTGTCACGCAGCCGGCGTGACTTACGCCTGATCACCGAAGAAGTACAAAAGGGAGAATTATTTGGTAGGACTGCTAAAGCCATGATGCGCTTCCGAAAGTTCAGCCAACCCCCGACCTATCAAATCGTTGCCCAAAAAATCGGAACCCATGATTACAAACAGTCGGAAGTTGCAACGGCCGTTCTCAAAGGCATGCAAACGCGGCTGCCCCGCTGGACGGTCGTCACACAGGCAGCCCAGGTTGAAGTTGCTGTGAATCTTCTCGGTTCAACCCTGCTCACCGGCCTGCGCCTGACGCCTGCCGCGCCAGCAAAAAAACAGGCAACAATCGGCATTCATGCCTCAACCGCTGCGGCAATGGTGCTGCTCACCGAACCGGATGCTAACGATATTTTTCTTGACCCGGTTTGCGGTTTGGGACAAATCCTGGCAGCGCGCCGGCAGGCCGGCTCCTACCAGCAAATCTGGGGCGGCGACGATCGCGGCGTGGAGAAGGCGACCCGCAATGTGCTGCCCCGCCGCTCAGGACGCGCGCGTGCAATCTCCATCCGTCAATGGGACCCCGGCAATTTGCCGCTGGCGGCAGGGCAGGTCAACAAAGCAGCAACTCACCTCCCGACCGACAAAAAGCGCTTCAACACAGCGGTATTAGGGGAATTAGAGCGGGTTGTGGGGAGAAACGGCCGTATCGTCATTTTCACCCATGCCTATGACCAACTTAAAACACTTCTACGCCAATATCCTCACCTGGAGATTTTAACCGGCTACTCTGTCATGGACGCCGGACATTGGGGGCGCGTCTATATCATCAGGCGCAAAGCATAGGTTCAAATTTTTGGCTTTATATTTTTGCTCATTGTGATTTGTGCTAAGATTACCTTAAAGGAGTCAATTTTAGAAATGACACGCAGTTTTCAGAAAAGTTATGGATAATTCAACGACAATAGATGCCTGCATAAATTGCAGAAAAAGTGAGAACGAAGCGCCTCTCCTACGTTTTAAATTTAGGGGAAAACAAATGTGGATTTGCTCCGGGTGTATGCCAGTGCTTATTCATCGCCCGGAAAAACTGAGTGTTCAATCCGTTGACATCACAGGCATTGAACCTTCACCCCATTCGCACGATTAGAGCCACGTTATTCTAATCCAAATTTTTTTGCCATAATGAAAGTTTATTTGAGCAGCATTGGCTGCCGGTTAAATCAAAGCGAAATCGAAACGATTGGACGCCAACTGCTGGCGGCAGGACACGAAATTGTGGATGACACGGCCGTTGCCGATAAAGTCGTCATCAACACCTGCGCCGTCACGGCCGAAGCCGCGCGTGACGCCCGCAGCCAAACGCGCCGTTTCCACCGCCAAAACCCCAACGCCGAAATCGTTTTAACCGGCTGTTACGCCACCATTGCGCCTGCTGAATTGGGCCAGGTGCAAGGAGCAGGTCGCATCGTCGCCAATAAAGATAAAACTCGCCTTGTGCCTTTAATTGACCCCCAAACTGATACAATTCCCGTTTTTGAGCGCGAACCGGTCATGCGCGAATATCTGGCCGGCCACATGGGCAATACACGCGCCTTCATCAAAGTACAGGACGGCTGCAACAACCGCTGCACTTTTTGCGTCACCACAATTGCACGCGGTGCAGGGCAAAGTCGTCACCTGGGGGATATTGTCAAAGAGGTTCAAGCGTTAACGGCCTCCGGTTACCAGGAAGCCGTCCTTACCGGGGTGCATCTCGGCAGTTTTGGGCACGATTTTGGCAATAAAACTGGTTTATTTGAACTCGTACAAGCCATACTCACCCACACTGACATACCTCGTTTGCGTCTATCTTCCCTGGAGCCGTGGGACATTGCCCCGGACTTTTTCACGCTTTGGAAAAATCCGCGCCTGCTGCCGCACCTGCATATGCCGCTGCAATCAGGCAGCGACGCCATACTACGCCGTATGGCGCGCCGCACGACGCGCCAGGATTTTCGTCAACTGGCCAGAGCGGCGCGGATGCAAATTCCCAACCTGAATTTGAGTACCGACATTATATTGGGTTTCCCCGGCGAAACGGAAGCTGATTTTCAGGCCAGCCTGGAATTTGTAGAAGAGATTGGCTTCTCACGCCTGCATGCCTTCACCTACAGCCCACGTCCCAAAACGGCCGCTGCCAACATGTCCTCGCAAATTTCCGGCCCGATCAAAAAAGATCGCACGCGCCAGATGATCAACCTGGGCAAACAATTAAGCCTTGCATTCCACCACCAGTTTGAAGGACAAACGCTGCCGGTATTGTGGGAATCCAGCATTGGCGCCGATAAAGATGGGTTATTGTGGAGCGGCTATACTGACAACTACATGCGCGTCACGGCGCGCGGCCCGGTCGATTTATTCAATCTGGTCGCGCCAACCCAACTGTACGCCGCCCGCTCAGACGGTTTTTCCGGGCGCATCATCTTTACGTCAAATGGTCACAACGCTTGAAAAGGTTATGCGTCACTGCAGAAACAGCCGTACCCGCACACACCTACCAGCGCTTTGGTATGGCTGGGCAGTATGACAATGCTGGCAGTTTTCGCAAGCTGGTTCCCAGCGCGCGCCCTCCAAAATTAGCGTGCGCGCGAGTCTGGCTGGGCAATGATGAGTTTACTTTGCCAATCCAATGACAGAAAACCTTGCTGCAGCAGAATATCGATTTCATGAACGAGCATCTTACGCGGGTAGTTTGAGAAACGGCCGTAATACACATTCCCCTGCCACCCATCCAACCGCGTTGAGCGGCTGCCGACCAACAGTTTCGCCAAACCACTGCGCGTATACTGCCCAGAATAATCTCTGACACAATTAAGAATATTCTGCTGTAAGGGCGTCAGATCAATCATCGTCTTAGAATAATAAACAAACGGCGTTTGGCGGTCAACGCTTAAGCATTTAAGATTGCCTTTATGACCAGCGACAATAAAATTTTAGCCCTGATTCCAGCTTATAACAAAGCCATACGGATTGGCCCTCTTATTCAGGGCACGGCTTGTCGCCCCAAACCCACCGTATAAAAAAGAAAAATAAAGTGTAATATGAACGACCAGACAATGTGGGAAAATCAATTCCAGCAATTTCTTTCGCGCCAGGAAACAAATGATGCGGCCCATGACATCGCCCATATCAAGCGCGTTGTGGCCAACGCTAAAAAGCTGGCAATTATAGAAAAGGCGAATCCGGCGGTGGTAATTCCGGCAGCCTGGCTGCATGATTGCGTCACTCTGCCCAAAAATTCACCCCAACGCCGGCAAGCCTCTCTTCTGGCAGCGCAATCAGCAGGCGATTATTTGCGCCAGGTCAATTACCCTGCTGAACTCATTCCCGCCATCGAACACGCCATCGCCGCCCACAGTTTCTCCGCTCAAATTCCTGCCGAAACGCTAGAGGCCGAAGTTGTACAAGACGCCGACCGCCTGGACGCCATTGGCGCCATCGGGATCGCGCGCGCCATTCTGGTCGGATCTGCGATGAACGCTCAGTTATATCATCCATTTGAACCTTTTCCTGTAGAACGCACGCCGGATGACAAAAAATTTATCGTTGACCATTTTTATCTAAAGCTCTTTAAATTGGTCGATATGATGCAAACAGGAGCAGGTCGGAGCGAAGCGGAAAAACGCACCCGGTTCATGCAGCAATTTTTGGTTCAATTAGGGTCAGAAATTAACTCAGACTAGGCCGTTCCCCACAACCACTCCCCCACAATATCAAACGTATTTGTCATACAATGTTACAATCAGAGCATCCTACCTGATAAACAAGTTACACCAATTAATCAACAAGCCGCATATACTTCTTCTAGCTTTCATTTATTTGATACGCAAACCTACAAACTCATTGTGGTTTTTATCCTGTGAATAATTTCTCCGATTTATGCTGAAAGCAACAAAGTTTGTCTGTAATTATTACTTACCAATATCTTTATAGGAGTTGTAGCGTTATGAAAAACCAACAAAAATCAGGGTTCGATGCCAGGAATCTGGCGCGAATACATGGATTATCAATCGGTCCTTCATCTAAAAACCCACCTTCTGTGCGGCAAACACAGTTTCAAGATGAAGTCATAAGTGAGGCGCCATACAAAAATTTTGTGCGCAAATTTGCACCGCGCCTTGCTTCGCCTTGGAAACGAGGATTAAAAATCATCTGGCGCTAGGAAAACCGTTCAGCATCAAAAAACCGTTGATCAGCAAAGCTGATCAACGGTTTTTTTGTTTTTCACCGATTATTTGCGTTTTCCCATGATTATGTCGTATAACTTATGTAACATTGAGCAAATTTTATGTTAAAATAAACTTGGCTGTCACGCTAAGGCGCCATTGATTCAACGGCCGTTTCACAAAACAAACACGAGGAATCCGCCATGCCGCCAACACAACGTCGTCCGGAAAAAATCATGGCACTCATTCCGGCCTACAACGAAGAAAAATCAATTGCCAGCGTTATTACCGGCGTCCACGAAATTTTACCGCAGGCAGATATTATCGTTATCGACGATAGTTCTGGCGATCAAACCGGTCCTGCGGCGGCGGCGGCGGGCGCGCATGTTGTGCGCCTGCCTTGTAACCTGGGCATCGGCGGCGCCATGCAAACAGGCTTGAAATTTGCACGCGCCTTTGGGTATGACCTGGTTGTACGCCTTGATGGGGATGGACAGCATGATCCGGCCGAGATTCCCGCCTTGTATACGGCCGTTGCCACCGGACACGCCGATGTCGCCATAGGATCCCGTTTCATTGACGGCCAAAATGAAATGGCAATCCCATTCAGCCGCCGCATCGGCATCAAGACATTCGCCTTTTTAGTCAGTCTGATCACGCGCGCAACGGGCAACCGATACAACATCGGGATTTATGTGCCTCAATCGCAAAGCGATCCATGTCCTGGCTGATTTTTTGCCACAAGATTACCCGGAAGTTGAGGGTCGGGTTATTTTGTATAAAGCAGGTTTAAAAACAGAAGAACTGCCCGTAAAAATGCGTGAGCGCCAGACCGGCCACAGTTCCATCAACAGTTGGCGTTCAATCTATTATGCCTTCAAGGTGTCTATCGCCGTACTCATCTGCGCGCTGAAAGAAATACCAATCATCTTAAAGGAGCCTGACTATGGAAGCGATCCCGCTGATTCAACGTCTCGTGGCTATCGTCGTCAGCCTTTTGCTCTTGCTGGTGACGGTTCAACTGATCCGGAAACATAAACTACGTGAAGAATATGCCCTTCTGTGGCTGTTGGCGACCGTTGCGATTGCCGTCCTTTCAATCTTTGGCGGCATTGTCAATCAACTAGCCAGCTTCTTCAATATTTCCTATTCGCCCACACTGCCGCTGGTGGGCGGTTTGATATTCGCCTTGATGGTGCTTCTGTCACAGACTGTGGTGCTTTCCAACCAGGCCAATAACAGCCGCGATCTGACCCAACAGGTAGCGATCCTGGAGTACCGCATCCGTGAATTGGAAAGCCAACTGCACGAAACCGGATCAAAGGATTCTGCACAAGCTTAATGTGTGTTTCTGCGTGCATCTTTTGTGCAACGCCATGTAACTTATTGGACTGCATGTAACTGCTATTCGGTAAACCGCGAGTTACTATACAGCTAGACCTGTCAGGTTAACCCGAGAAGCAATTGTCCCTAAGGGCAAAACCTGGCAGGTCTCTCGGGCGCCGAATAGTTACAAACTTTCTGGAAATTGCCTATTACGATTTAATATGTCAACATCAAAACCTGGAAAAATCATCGTCATCGGTCTGGATGGCGCCACATTCGATCTGATCAAACCGTGGGCAGAAGCAGGCTACTTGCCAACGCTGAACCGCATCTTACAATCTGGCGCCCACGGCGTCATGCGCAGCACCGTACCGCCGATGACGGCGCCCGCCTGGACGACATTTGCAACCGGCTCTAACCCGGGGCAGCATCGTCTCTACGATTGGATTGCGCGCGAGCCGGACAGCTACAAATTTACGCCCGTTACGGCCCTGGATGGCAAAGCGCCTACCATTTACACTTTGTTGAGTGAATACGGCCGTTCCGTTGTTGCCCTCAACATTCCCATGACCTACCCGCCCGTGCCGGTCAATGGCGTTATGGTTTCCGGCATGCCCACCCCCAGCACCAAAGTCACATTTACCTACCCGGAAAGCGCCTACCAGGACATCCTCGACAATGTCGGCGACTACATTCTCTATCCCGATCCCGGTCAAGCGTACTCTGATTCCGGCATTGATTCCTTCCTGGAGCGTCTTTATCGATGCCGCCGATTTGCGTGTGGCAGACCTTCAACTATCTGCGCGAACGCGAGAACCCGGATTTCGCCATGCTGGTTTTCAACGGCACCGACACCATCAGCCACGCCATGTGGAAATTCATGGACCAAAAACATCCGCTGCATGATCCCGCAAAGTATGAGAAGTATGGTCATGCCATTCGCGACTATTACAGCTACGTGGATGGCCTGATCGCGCCCATCGTGGATAATCTGGACGAGCGACACGACGCTGATCTTTATGTCGGATCATGGTTTTGGCCCTTTCCACAAGTTTATCCATGTCAACAACTGGCTGATCAAACAAGGCTTCATGGCTGTCAAACCCGGTTTACGCGCGCGTTTGAAACACACCAGCTTTCAGCTAGGCTTTTCACCCATGAATGTCTACAACACGCTCATGCGGCTGGGTTTTGGCAAACTTAAGAAAGAAGTTGTGCGCGGCGAAGGGCAAGGCCTGCTAAAAACACTGTTCCTTTCTTTTGAAGATATCGATTGGACACGCACGAAAGCGTACTCGTTAGGCAATGTCGGTCAAATTTATCTCAATGTCGCCGGGCGTGAACCCCAGGGCGTCGTGCAGCCCGGCGATGAATATGAACCGGTGCGCGACTCAGATTATGGCGCAACTGGCCAATTACGCGATCCGGACACCGGCGAAGAAGTTGTCGAGCAACGATTTACCGCCGTGAAGAGATTTATCAGGGCGATCAGCTTGAACTGGCGCCGGATATTGTGTTTATTCCTACGCGGCTGGAATATTTTGGCTTTGGTGAATATGAGTTTGGCAGCCACAAAATTATTGAGCCGATGCAGCGTGGTATTTCCGGTACGCACCGCATGAACGGCATTTTTATGGCGTACGGGGCTGCAATTCAGCCCGGCGCGCATGTTGAGGACGCCTCATTGGTCGATTTGGCGCCAACCATTTTACATTTGATGAGTGCGCCGATTCCCGCAAATATGGACGGCCGTATCCTGCATGACGCGCTCGATCCCGGCTTTGAACCGGCGTCGATCGTTCAAACCACAGATTGGCAAAGCAATGGCAGCAGCGGCAGCGGTCTGAGCGACGACGAAAAACGCATCGTCGCCGAACGCCTGCGCGGCCTGGGTTACGTAGGATGAACACTATCACCAACGCCTTCACGGTCGACCTCGAAGATTGGTTCCAGGGACTCACCAGCACCAATCCGCGGTTGATCAATGGCCCCAATTTGAAAGTCGCGTGGTCTCCGCTACCAGCGACCTGCTGCAAATTTTGCAGACGCATGCTGTACAGGCCACATTTTTTGTTCTGGGCTACGTCGCCGATCAATATCCCGGTCTCATCGAACAAATCCTTGCGGATGGTCATGAAATCGGTATTCATGGGTACCATCACCGTTTCGTTTACAAAATGATGCAGCCCGAATTTGAGCGCGAGATAGATATGTCGCTGGAAGCAGTACAACGCATCACTGGCGCGACGCCGCTGGGCCATCGCGCCCCCTACTTTTCAATCAACGCAGCGACTCCCTGGGCTTTTGATGTTCTGGCAGCGCGCGGTTTGCGCTACGACAGCAGCGTTTTTCCAATCCGCAACAGGCTCTATGGTTTTCCGGATGCGCCGCGCTTCCCTTATTTATTAGAAGAAACAGGCCTGATGGAGTTTCCGGCCACAACGATGCAGTTTCTGGGCCGCAAATGGCCGGTGGCGGGCGGTTTTTATAATCGTTTCCAGCCTTATGCCCTGATTAAACGCGGCATTCAACAGGTCAATGCAGAAGGACATCCGGCAATTTTGTATATCCATCCCTGGGAATTGGACACGGGACAACGGTATTCTCAGGTAACTACGCGCGAGCGGTTGACGCATTATTACGGCCGTCACGGTCTGACGCGCAAATTGGCGCAGCTTTTCAACGATTTTAACTTTGGCCCTCTGAAAGCGCTTTTGCCGGAAATACAAGCGTTAGAAACCCAGGATTTAGCGCCTGATTTCGCCGGTCAATCAAATTATGAAAAAAGCAGTTTGTAATTTTCTTTTTGTTGGCGCCCGAATATTATGATTTCAACCATCACTCCGCAGCAGATAGACACAAAAGTCTCAATTCATGCGTTAACCGACGGGAAACGCACTGATTGGGATGCCTATGTGCAGGCTGCGCCGAATGGATTGCCCATGCATCTGTCCAGTTGGCAAACGATCATGTACCGGACATATGCTTACAACACCAAATTTCTGTATGCGCAGCAAGCAAACGAGATTGTGGGTGTGCTGCCGCTGTTTTTTGTACCCAGCCGCATAACCGGCCGGCGCGCCATGACGCTGCCGGGCGCTTTGTGTGCGCAAAATGACGCAGTTGCGAATGCTTTAATCCAGGCAGGCT
Source organism: uncultured Chloroflexia bacterium (assembly GCA_963701435.1). Classification (GTDB taxonomy): domain Bacteria; phylum Chloroflexota; class Anaerolineae; order Promineifilales; family Promineifilaceae; genus JAACFF01. The sequence goes on from CAVPAL010000023.1 coordinate 1,018,456, forward strand.
TGGAAACGGCCGTTTCCCACAAACTCAATCGTCTCGTCCTGCAAGACAGCCGCCGCGCCTGGCCTGTTCCCGGAAACACAACAAACCAGCACGTTCATTGGGTACTTGGGCTGGAACCATCAGAAGATGATTTATGGCGCCGGTTGGACGGCAATATGCGCCGCCAGGTACGCAAAGCGCGCAAAAACGGTTTGACCGTTGAAGTTAATCGCACGGCCAAACTATTAGATCCGTTTTATGACGTTTTCAGCCGCTTTACGCATACCGCCGGCGCGCCCATATTTGGACGCTCTTTTTTGGAAAATATTGTCCAAACACTGCCGGATAACTTTAACATTGCCGTAGTCCGGTATGAAAAACAAGCCATTGCCGCTTATTTTCAACTGGAAATGAACCAGACCGTGTACGGCATGTGGGGCGCTGCTCTGCACGAAACCATAAATTTGCGCCCCGCCTATCTTGCACTCTGGGAAATTATGGCCGACGCCATCAGGCATGGGTTCACGACGCTCGATATGGGACGCAGTCCTGCCAATTCCAACGCCTCTAAATTCAAAGGTCAGTGGGGCGGCCGTGCGTTCCCGGTATATCAACAGATAATGCGGATTGGCGCCGCTAAAGATGAGAGTATCACCCATCAATTACAGACAGATGGAAAAATGCAATGGTTTATGCGCATGTGGCCACGGTTGCCCTTAAGCATGACGCGCACAATTGGCCCCCGCCTGCGCTGGCATGTGCCTTTTGCATGAAAAAGGCAAAACGTATTCTTAAAACAGCTTTATCTTAACGGCAGCTTCATTCACAACAGGTTTGATTTTTGACACAATAGATATCAATGCAACGCTTACGCCAACTCTTTACCCCCCATATCCTGCTTGCCATCGGCCTGATTATCATCTGGGTATTTGTGCTTGCCGGGCAGCCGCATACACTGCCTATACAAGCCGCAAGCTGGCTCACATTCCTGGCTCTGCTGATTACCCCGGGTTACCTCCTGGGCGATATGGCCGCCTGGCGTCTTAATCTGGACTCGATTGAGCGTCTGGCGCTGGCTTTACCCTTGGGCGTTTTAGTGTTGGCCATTCCGGGCGCGATCGCTCTGCTGCTGCACCTGACTCTGACAGAACTTGCGGTTTTTTGGGCAGTTGTCTCAGCAGGGGTTATTTTGCTGTGGTTTGTTTTCGCCCTGTTGGTGCGACAGAAACGGCCGTTCTCAACCAACAAATGGGCTGCCGATGAAATCATTTTGCTGCTGCTGCTGGCAGCCGCTTTTCTAATTATCCTGCCCACCCTCACGCTTTACAAAATCGACGGAGACGCCTACGCCGTCAACTCCTTTGCCGTCGATGCCCTCGCCGGAAAACCACTCAACATCACCGAGCCGCTCTTTGGCACGGAGCTTGGCCCCGGCGTGCGCATGGTTTTCAACCAATCGCTGACCCTCAACTACCTCTGGACCTATTTTTCCGGCATCGATCCCAACACCCTAATCGCCGCCGCCTCCAAATCGATGCTGGCTTTATGGGCCATCTTGGCTGCCTACACGCTGGGCAAAGCGGCCGGCAACGGCAGTCGCCGCTTTGGCCTGCTTGTGGCCGCCATTCAACTGCTCATCTACCTGGCTGCGCCCTTTATTCGCGGCGACAACGTCAGCCTCTTCTTCTTTGAACGCATCAACGCCGACAAATTTATGGTTCCGGTGACCATGCTGCCGGTCGTCTTTGCCTTTTGCATCACCTTCGTGCGCAGCGGCAAATGGCAGGCCTGGCTGGCAGCCGCCTGGCGACGCTTGCCGTTTCCACCATTCATCCCCTGATCGCCGCCATGTTGGCGCTGGCCGTAGGCGCGTTTGGCGCGCTGCATCTGCTGATGAATCTGCGGCGGCGCAGCGCCTGGCTGCGCGTTATCGCTCTGTGGATCTTGATCGTGCATTGTGATGCTGCTGCCGCTTGTGCAGTTGATCCTTTCCCAGGGGAAGCACCGCTGGCTTCTTCCTATCCCAGCAGCTTTGAAGGTTGGGACGTGGGCGCGAAAAAGGTGCCTGTGCTGCCTTTTATCCACATGAACAGCCTCGATTATTACGGCCCCTGCCAAATATGGCCGAACTGGAAGCGGCCGACGCTTACGACAACAACCAACCCATTCCTGATCTGGCGTTTTGCGATCAACATGACCCGCCGCCGGCTGATCTTGTTTGACATCGACAGTTACATTTCTGATCCCAGCTTGGTCATGGAACCGGTTTATTTCCTGGCCCTGCTGCTGCTGCCGATGTTTTTGTGGCGCTTGCGCCGTGATGAAGCGGCCCAGTTTGTGGTAGCCGTCTCGCTGGCGGTGCTGTTTGTCATGTTCAACCCGTTGATCACGCCGTTGATCGGTTCTTTTGTGATGCCCTGGATTTTGTGGCGTTTTGTGTGGATTTTGCCTTATGGACTGATCTTTGCCCTGGCAGTCCAGCAAATTTATGGCAGGCAGTGGTAGGCGCTGATCGGGTCGATTGGACGGTCAGTCAACAGACCACCAACCGTTTGGCCCAATTTGCGCCTGACTTTTGTTGATTCTGCTAACCTTGGCATTGACGCCCGGCATTTTGCGCAATCTTCAGAATCTTAACGGCCGTATCGCCTTCTCCTATGCCTATCCCACCCCGAAAAGATTTTTGCGCGTCTAAATGCAGAAATTGGAAACCAATGGCCCGGCCGTCGTATTCGCCGAACAAGACTTGAGCGTCACCCTGCCCGCCTTTGTCGCCGACGGCCCAATTGTCGCTCATCGCACCCCCACCACCAGCGAAATTTTCCCGGCCGATCAACAAGACCTCGCCTTGCAGCGTCTCATCGACCAAAATGACTTCTTCACCACGCCCTATCTGACCACCGAACAGCCTGACAACTTTAGAACAATATAACGTCGGCTACTTCTCACCGACAGCGGCAGCGATTTAGACATGCAGATGCGTCTGACAGATGAATGGTTCACCTGGCTGGAAGATGACCAGGCATTTTCGTTGTATACGGTCAAATACCCTACCCGAGCCTACAGCGACAATTCTGGGCAACAGCGCCATGGCGGAGCATGACTGGCTTGCTGCACAAACCATTACGAAGCCGCGCTTGAAGCCAATCAGCATGATTTAATCGCGCGCGTCGGGTTGGCGGAACTGGCCCAGCGCCAGGGTCGCTTTGCTGCCGCGCTTTCCCACTTACAGGCGGCCATGATGATTGCTGATTTGCCGATCCTCCATTACCAGCTCGGCAAACTGTATGCAGACCAGGGACGCATCGAGGACAGCATTGTGGCTTTTAACGCCGCACAGAAAGGCAGCGCCTCAAATCGCCCGTTATCAAGCCGCGTTCGGCGATGCCTGTCTTGCCGCCAGTCTGGAAGAGTTGTGCAGAAACCAGTATAAAACGGCCGTTTCCCTGCAATAATTGGCGCGATCAATCCGGGCCGCTCATCGCTGAAGCAGATTTATGGCAGCAGCGCGGCAATGCCCAACGTGCCTTGCCCCTTTATGAACGAGGCCGCAAAAATAAATCCCAGCGAATACAATATCTTTGTCCTGGTCAGCGCCTATCGTGAACAGGGTCACTTTGAGCGAGGCGGCGTCAATTGTGCGCTCAATGCGTGTCCTCTATCCCACTCTCGGCCGATGTGGTCATTGTTGAAGCCGACTTGGAAGTCGCCCAGGACAATTACGACACCAGCAATCAGATCTGCTGCGTCATGCTATCTGGCTGCAAGAGCTGCAAGTACAGGAAACCACCACCACACATCTGGCGCTGGCGCAAGTTTTGCTGGAAGCAGGCCAATTGGATGACGCCGCCGACGAAATCGCTTATTCTGTCAACATTAAACCCATACAGCCCGACCGGTCACACCTTGCGCGGTGAATTATTTCACGCAACATCAGGATTTCGATGCCTCCGTACGCGCTTATCAACGCGCGTTTGAATTAGACCCCACTCAGACCGGCGTCTATGTCGCTCTCAGCAATGAACTGCGCCAAAATGGTGGTGAACCGGATGATGTGATGGTGCTGCTGCAAACTGCCCTGCGCGTTGATGCCCATGAAGCAACTTTATTGCTCGCGTTGGGTGACCAATGGCAGCGGCTAGATGATTCTGACAAGGCTATTGAAGCGTATCAATCCGCCGTTGAACAGCTAACGCCCTATGGCAGTTCCCTGCGCCAGAGGCCCGCTGCCAGCGCCAGCAGCCGCGCGTTTGCATTCTCCCGCATAGCCGGCACATATGAAGATTTAGGTCAGATAGAAGCCGCAATGAATTATTACCACGCCGCCGCCGCAGCCGCACCAAACAGTGCCTGGCCGCACCTGCTTCTGGGGGATGCTTTACGCCGCCGCAATGAGGTAGATACGGCCGTTAGCGCTTATGAAACAGCCATCAACCTAGATGCTGAATACGTCGATGCGTATGTAAGACTATCAGATTTGTACGAAGCAGGCGGGGAAGTCGCGCTCGCGCGCAGCTACTATCAACGGGCATTGGATTTGACTGCGCCTGAAGCGGCTCAAACCAGCCCCTCTCTGAGGCTGGTGGAATTACCGCTGCCGCCCACCGCTGAGGGCGCAGCGCTGACTTCGGACGAAACCTTGCACCGTTCCCGGCTAACCACTTCGGCAAACGCCGCGCCGCTTGACCCGGTTGCAGGTTTAGATCACAGTGATGTCTATGCCGCCGCAGCGCTTTACCAGGATCACGATCAGGAAGAGCAGGCTATGAGCTTGTATCAGCAGCGCTTGCAGCAAGGCCAGGCAGAAAATTGGTCATCCACGGTAATGTCTCGCTATCACAAAGAGATGGGCGACCTATATCTGGTCCAAAATGAACTGGGTTCAGCTATTGCTTCCTATGAAGAAGCGATTCAACTGGACAACTGGTGGCCGGAAGCGCGGTTGGGTCTGGCGGAAGCGCTGGCTTTGCTGGGTAAGACGCAAGAGGGGCTTGAACAGTTGGAAACGGCCGTATCCGTCGCGCCCGGTTCAGTCGAAGCACAACTTGCGCTGGCCAACGTTTTGGATGAATTAGGCCGCCCCACTGAGGCCATGACCATTTACATAAACACGGCGCAAAAGCATCCCGGTAACGGGCAGGCAACATTGGCCCTGGCGCGCGCCTGGCAAGACCGCAGCCGCTGGGACAAGGCCGAAGAAAGTTTTCAGGCTACCATCGAAACCAATCCCGGCACGGCCGACGCCTATGTGGGTCTGGCTGAAATTCGGATTGATGAAAATGCGTATGACGAAGCGCAAACCCTGCTGGAAATTGCAACCCAAATTGACTACAACAACGTTGGCAGTTACATTCACCTGGGCGAACTAGCCCAGCGGCGCGGCGACACAGCTGCGGCTCTAGGCTGGTACCAACACGCTGCGACGCTGCCGGCCGCCGACCAAAGTTTAAATCTGACCTTGATCGACTCGTTGATTCGTTATGGCGACTACGAAACCGCGCTGGCATATACTGATGAAGCGCTGCAGCAGCACGTCAACGATGTTGAGCTGTTGTTACGCAAAGGCCGCATTGAACGCATATACGGCCGTTATGATGACGCCCTGCACACCTTGAGCACCGCCCAGGCCAATGATCCGAAGAACGGCCGTCTTTACACCGAACTGGCAGACCTTTATCTGGCGCATGGCGCGCAGGACAATGCCCTCTCAGCCTATGAACAAGCCATCAGCCTGCAGCCAGAAGAAGCCACCTACTATGTAGCCGCCAGCCAGCTCATGGCCGCCCAGGGCGCGCCCGAAATGGCGGAAGCGCTTTTGGAAGCAGGCTTAACCCATGTCCCCGAACCGGCCGTTCTTTATGACACAATTGCAATCCTGCAGTTACAACAAGGTCAGCCGGACGCCGCTCTCGAAACCTTGCGCACAGGCCTGAGTGAGTTAGGCGAAAACACCCAAATGTTCCTGGCGATGGGTGACTATTTTGTCAAACGCGCTAACTTCGAACAGGTAGAAGAACGCTATAATCAGGCTTTGGAAGCGCAGCCGGATATCGCCGACGTGCATATTGCTATGGGTAACTTACACCTGCGGCGCGAGGAGTTGGATGAAGCCATTGCGCGTTACCAGGAAGCGATCAGCGTAGACCCCACAACGCCCAGCCATTATCTCGCTTTGGGCAACGCGTATGAAGTCGCCGAAGCATGGAACGAGGCCGAAACCGCCTATCGCCAGGCGCTGGTTGTCGCGCCGACTCTGGTTAATGGGTATCTTAGCCTGGGCGCTTTATACGAAGCGCAAGAGCGCTGGCAGGATGCCTTCGATATTTATGAAGCAGGATTAGCTATTGCGCCTGCCTCCGGTCAACTGCTCACCCAATTCGCCTCCTTAAAACTACATCTTGGGCAAGAAGACAACGCCCTGGATATGCTCAAAGACGCCGTTGCCCTCTCCCCCACTTCCGCCACCTATATTACGCGCGCAGGCATCTACGCTGCACAAAGTATGAACACCGAAGCAAAGGCCGACCTGAATGCGGCGCTGCTGCTGGAACCTGCAGCAGTCGAAGCGCTCGTTGCGCTGGGTGATCTGTACAAATCCGAGGGTGATCTGGCCGGCGCCGAAGATTATTACCTGCGCGCTGCACAGGCAATGCCCGGCGTCCCGACCGGTTATTTGCGCCTGGGCACCATGGCCCGCGAAGCTGAAAACCGGGACGCAGTCGTTTACTGGAACGACCTGGCTCGTCAGGCAGAACCCGGCGGCTTAACCCGTCCAGACGATCTAGGCGACAACCAGTAATATTGTATAGGATATTATTTTGCATAAATTTATTTCCAGGGAATCAACCCGGCGCATTTCTAAAAGATTCTTCTTTTTACCGTTTAACGCAGGAAACTTTTTAATTCTGACACTGATCAGCTTGTTGGCCGGTCTGATCTGGCTGACACAAGCCGGCTCAAGCATCGCCCAGGAACAATCGCCGCTGCAAACGTTGTGGATTGACCTAAGTCTGGGGCAGCCGTTGGTGGAGTCATTCAACCAGAATGCACGCCCTGACGATATCGCACGTGTGGAACATATTTCGCAGCTTGACATGCTGGCGGAAGTCACGAGGGGGCGTAAACTGGTTGTGTTCAAATCAGCCGCCGATGCGGAAAGGTTAATTCCCCACATCTACGAAGATATTGATATTGTAGGCTACAATCTGGAACATGGGCCGGCGAATCCGCGCGAAGAACAGGAAAACCCCGTAGAAAGTATCAAGAGCCTGCGCGCCGTGGTTGACAAATATGGATTAGAGTTGGCGTTCGGACCCGACCACCGTTTTGCCAGCAGTCACGGCGCATCAATGGCGCCCTACGCCGACCTCTTTATTTTACAAATACAAAAAGTCCAAACGGAACCCGAAACCGTCTATGAGTTCGTCCGCCCAATTGTCAACGCCGTGCGCCGAGCGAACCCGGATATCGAAATCAGCGTGCAGATTCGAACCGAAGGCGAATTTGATGATATGCTGGCCTTGCTCACTCCGCTGCAAGATGATCTGGACGGTATATCAATTTTGACAAGCGTCGAAACAGTTCCGGTAGCGCAATCCTGGCTAGCGGAATTACGCCCTGCGCCGCCTCCGACGCCAACGCCCACATCTACGCCGGTCAAGGTGGCCGAAAAAGGTACATCAGCGCGAGCGAGCGATGGACTGGCCCCTTTCGAAGCTGCCGGAGAAACGGCCGTTCGCGCAAACAGCACGCCCATACCTGACGAAAGCATAGCTGAATCAAACGCGGAAGAAGAACCTGCTTCTGCAAACGAAGGCCCGCTTGTGCCAACCCCCGACGCCCTCTCTGCGCCGGTCGAAAATCAGCGCGCCGGTTCCACCTGGCTGTTCATTGTCATTGGTGTCGCTGCTGTAATCGCCTTTGGCGCCGGGTATTTCAGCCGCCGCACCGACAGTGGATAAAAACGCAGCTCAGTCCTCTGCTGTCGCCAGGCGTTCCCGCTGGGCGATCATTGCGCCCGCGCTCACTTCGCGCAATTTCCGCCTGTTTTGGCTGGCCCAAATCATCTCCGTCACAGGAACATCTCTCCAGGTTATCGCCGAGGGGTATTTAATTTACCAGATCACCGATTCCACCTTCTGGCTGGGTGCAGTCGGCTTTATGGCCCTGCTGCCGGTTGTGCCGATTTCGCTGATTGGCGGTGTATTGATCGACCGCGCGCCGCGCCGAAAACTAATTATGGTCACTCAATTCGGCCTGTTTTTACAAGCGCTGGTATTTGCCTTTCTCACTCTAAGCGGCCGTATTCAACTCTGGCATGTGTTCATACTCTACTTTGTGTTTGGGGCGCTGCTGGCCATAGACAATCCCGCCAGGCGCGCATTTTTAGTCGATATTGTTGAACGCGAACAGCTTGCCAACGCTGTCGCCCTAAACGCCACCATCTTCAATATCTCCAATCTGGTCGGTTTCGCACTGGGCGGCCTGCTAATCGCTTCGTTTGGCGTCGGACCAACGATGCTTGTCAATGCGCTCACATACTTTTTTCCCATTATTGCACTGGCGCTGATGCGCGTGAAAGATGTTGGCCAGGATACACAAAAGCGCTCTTTTGGCGTGGCGCTCTCAGAAGGGTTTACAACCCTGCTGCGCAACCCGACTTTGCTGGGCGTGATTGCGCTGATGGCCGTCGTTGGCGGCATGGCGTATCCGGTAACGGGGCTGATGCCCGCCTATGCTGAAGAAATTATGGGCGTCGACGCGGTTGGTCTGGGGATTTTACTGGCTTCGGCTGCATTGGGCGCTGTGCTGGGGACAATCGCCGTGGCGCGTATTGGCGCGCAGGTCAAAGGGCGTAATTTGATTGTTGCGGCGCTAATTTTGCCGCTGCTGATCATCGCCGTGGCGCTGGCGCCAAATATGCTGGTGGCCTGCCTGGCGCTGGTGGCGCTGGGCCTTGTGCTGCTGGTGCTGCAAAGCCTGGCGGTAACGATTGTACAGCTCAATATCGAGGATCGCGTGCGCGGACGCGTGATGACCATCTACAGTATGCTGCACGCCGGTTCCGACATGGGCGCAAATTTTATCGTTGGTGCGGCGGCAGTGCCGCTGGGATTACCGGTAGCGCTGGTTTTGGGCGGCGGGCTGGCGCTTTTGTTTGCGGTGGGGCTAAACACGCTGCTGCCGGGCCTTCGCCGCCAGGATTAAATTGATGTCTCCTTTTTTGCGCCATTTGCCGCCAACGGCCGTTCCCATTGGCCTGTCCGAATTGCGCGCCGGGTTAAGCAACGATCCCGCTAACCTGGCCAATTTTCGCGCCGCGCTCGCCGCTTATGTGGGCACAGTGGACGCTTTTTTAGCCGCTTCCGGCCGCACAGCCCTGTATTTGCTGCTGCGCGGGCTGCAAATTGACGATCCCACGCGTACCGAAGTCGTACTGCCGGCGTATACTTGCCCATCGCTGGTCAAGGTCATTCTGGATTTGCAGCTTAAGCCTGTTTTTGTCGATTTATCATCGCAGACGTTTGGCATTGATTTGGAAGTGGTGGAAACGGCCGTTACCCCCCACACATTAGCTCTGATTGTCGTCCACCCGTTCGGCATTCCCCAACCCGTTGATCCGCTGCTGTCGCTGGCCCATGCGATGGGCGCAGTTGTCATCGAAGACGCCGCTCAAGCTTTGGGCGCTAAATGGGACGGGCAGCCGGTGGGCATTCGCGGCGATTTTGGGCTGTACAGTCTGGGGCCGGGCAAACCCATTTCCACAGCCGGGGGCGGCATTGTCGTCAGCAGTAAGCCGGAAAACCAGGCGCGGCTGGCGCGCTGGTGGAGCGGTCTGTTGCAGCCAAACAGCGCCGCTTCCGCCCAGGCATGGCTGCGCCAGACTGCTTTTCAAATGGCTTTTCACCCGGCGGGCTGGTGGGCGGCTGCGCGCGTAGGTTTGCATAAAGTCGGCAATCATGAGTCAAGCTGGGGGTACAGGCAGCGCGGTTTGACGCCCGCCCAGGCGGGCGTTGGGCTGGCTTTGCTGCCGCAGTTGGACGCTATCAATCAAAGTCGCCGCCAGAATGCAGAATCAATTTTGGCGGGAGTGCGGGCCGGCGAAAATGTGGAGCAAGTGGTTGTAGGAAAAACGGCCGAACCCATTTATCTGCGTTTACCCCTGCTGTCAAAAAATTTCGAGACGCGCGAAAGGCTTTATGAACAGCTTTGGGCAGCAGGGATTGGGGTTGGGCGTATGTATGAACGGCCGTTACCTGCGATTTTCCCAGGTATAACCGAGCGTCGCTTTGTCAATGCGGAAAAAATAGCAGCCTGTTTGTTGACGCTGCCCACCCACCATCACATAACCAGCAGTGATATTGCCGCCATCCATACTGCCTTGCAAAGTTAGGTAAACCGCCTGGAAATTACCTAAAGGCAAATTCCTGCCTAAGAATTAATTCTACAAATCGCGGCGCGAGAAACTCCACACCGCAAAGGCAATCAAGAACAGCATGTAGAAAATGCTGTAGACAACCATCAGGTCACTGGGCTGTGAAGTGACGGCAAATGGGCCGCCCATCATGAATGAAGAGGTGAAATCAGGCTGGAAAAGCGTCAAGGCTTTTTTCCACAAGATTTCGGTGGGAATTAATAAACTGGTGAGAATGCCAATGTCAACGGCCGTTTCATTTTGAAACAGCGCCCCAATCTGCTCCACCCAGCCGCCCAGAAACGCAATCCCAAACAGCATAAATGCGAGCACGCCGTTGGCCAGCGTGGAGAGACGCGTACCACCGGCAATTGTCAACGAGAGGAAAATCAAGGTTTGCAGCAGCATCAACGCCATCCCGGCCGCCAGATTTTCAAAATAGAAGCCGGCGCGCAGGTAAACGATCAGGCTCAAACCGCCCGCAAGCAGGAGAATATAGATCAAACTCAGCAGCGCAAAAGCGAGCCATTTGCCCAAAACAACTTCCCACCGCTGCAGCGGTTTGGTCAGCAAGGTGTCAATTGTGTGCGAGTCAATTTCGCCTGAAATGGTGGTAACGGAAACCAGCACAATCATAATTGTCACCAACAAATTGGTGGCATACAGACCGGCAGTTAACAAAATACCGGTGATGATCGGAGCGTCCTCACTGCGCACGCGCATGGCTTCAAATTCGCGGAAAATATAATGGAAACCAATCCCAAATATGGCCAGGAATACAAACCCCATCAAAAGCGCCACCCACAGGATGCGGCGGCGCTGGGATTCACGGATGGTAAGCTGCGTGATAGTGAGAAGGGACATTAGCTGATTCATTCGGTAATATCACCCACAATTTGCATGAAGCGATCTTCCAGCGAAAGGCGTTCGGGCGTCATTTCATACAGCGTGTAATTCTGGTCGACCAGCCAGCGCGCAAGTTGCGGCAGGCGTCCTTCATCCTGAATGCGAAGCTGAATACGGCCGTTTTTGCCGTTCAGCGCCACATCGGAGCCAAATTGCTGTAAATCTTGCAGCAGTTGGGGCGTTGGCTGGCCCACGCGCAATAAAACCTGATAGCTTTGCTGCATCAGTTCATCCAACGTCGCGACCTGGAGTACACTTCCTTCTCGAATGAAAGCCACGCGGTCACACGTTTTTTCGACTTCACTGAGCAGGTGGGAGTTGAGGAAAACGGCCGTTCCGCTGTCGCGCGCCTGGTTAATGATGTCCCGCACCAGACGCCGCCCCATCGGATCGAGACCGGACGTTGGCTCATCCAGGAAAACCACCTGCGGATCATTCAACAACGCCTGCGCCAGACCAATGCGCTGCAGCATACCTTTGGAGAAGGCGTGGAGCTGCGTATCGGTGCGGTCGAGCAGGCCGACGAGGTCGAGCAATCGCGGGATAGCAACCGCGCGCACCGCGCGATCCATGCCATAAAGACGGCCGTGCAAATCGAGGAATTCTGCGGCGGTCAACCATTCGTGAAAGCGGAAATGCTCCGGCAAATAGCCCACCTTGCGACGCGCGGCGGTATCCCCAAGCGGCTGTCCCAGCAGGGCAGCGCTGCCCGCAGTCGGACGCGTCAGGCCCAGCAGCATCTTAACCGAGGTGGTTTTGCCGGCGCCATTTGGCCCCAAAAAGCCAAAAATCTCACCTGGTTCGACATCCAGCGTGAGATCGGCCACGGCCACTTTCTGGCCAAATTCTTTACGCAGCGCGCGTGTGACAATAACGGGTTCGCTCATAAAATGCAACACAGTCACCCTCCCGGAGGTTTTAGCCCAAAATATCGCTTTGAGAGAAACCTCTGGGAGGAGTATCGGATTCCTATTGCAGATTATCCGCCAGTTCGATTAGTTCGCCCAGGCTGCTTTCACCGGCCAGCATGTAAATAATGCCATCTTTTTGCCACAGAACTGCTTTTTCTTCCCCGGTGAGATTCTTAACGCCGATGCCGCTCACGCCATTGACGGTTACTTCCCGATAGCTGGCGGCTTCTTGCGGGATGGGCAGCAGCAGCGTGCTGGTCCAATCAATGCTTTGGGCAATGCGCCGGGCTTCATCGGCTGGTGTGCCTAAAACTTGCAGCAGCGCCTCGCCAAGAACGGCCGTATCCGCATCGGCCGGGTATTCTACCTTTGGACTGGTTGACTGCATCAACATGGTACCGTCGGCCCACACCTGGTCCACAGCAGGAAAGACCGTCACATAAACTTGGGCGCCATCCAGGCTGTCCGGCAGCAAATTAGGATCGGCGCCGGCCGCTGCCACAATACCGCGCGCGCCCGCCAGGTCAACAATCAGACTACCGGAACCGCCATCGGAAACATATACTTCCTGCGGCGCGCCCAGCGTCGGCAGCGTACGCGCCGCTAAATTTGTGCGTGCGATTGCTTCTTCCAGGCTGGCGACCGGCTGTGGTTCGCCCGGTTCCTGTTCGATAATAAATTCCCCGGGCGTTAAACCTTCTTCTGCAATCTGTTCAAGGATGGCCGACCTGCTGCGGCGAAATCGAGATGGCGGCAAATTTTTGTACACGGAATAAACCCAGAAAATCACTTGCCGCAGCGCGTACACCGGGGAAACTGAGTAAAACAACGGCAATTACAAGAACTGAAAAGGCTACTGCCAATGGTTTTCGCTGTTGAAATGTCATTTGTATGCTCCTTATGAACCGGCGCAGCGAATTTGTCTGCGCCGGCTGCATCTGTTTTCTGATGTCGGCCAGCATATGCGCAGCCGGGCGCGGCGCGTCTTCCTGGCCGGGCGCCAGGAAGGAAAGTTGTTCCAGTACATCCTGTAGGTCATCCTGTTTTTGATTCATATGCTTCTCGAAAAGCCTCACCTGCGCGTCTGAGTAATGTGCCGACAGAACCGGGCGCGACGCCGCAGATAGCGGCCAGTTCGGCGTAGCTGAGACCCATCTGGCGCAGTAGTAAAAGTTGGCCATCCCGCTGAGGTAATTGGGCCAACGCCGCGCGCACGGCCGTTTCCGTTTCACGTCGTTCGATTTCCTGCTCTGCGCCGGGCGCTCCGGACGGATCTGGCGTCAGTAAAACATCACGCTCCCAGCGTCTCCGGCGGCCGCGTATGGCATTGTAACCCAGATTGGTCGCCACGCGATAGAGCCAGGCGCCCACGTTATGGTCGCCGCCGTCAGCCCGTTTGTGCAGCTTGCGCAGATGATCATGGAGCTTCAGAAAGGTTTCTTGCGTCACGTCTTCAGCTTCGCTGCGATTTCCAACCAGGCGAAACAGAAGGCCATATACACGGTCATAATGCCGGTAAAATAGCGTATCGAAGGCGGCTTCGTCTCCGGCTGCCAGGTTTTCCAGGTAAAATGGTTCGGAAAAAGTTATCACGGCGTCGTCACTTTCTTTGCTCAAATTGTGTTTCTCACCCCTCTAAACACCGTGGTCTATGAAAATGTGACAAAAAACAGGCTATTGCTCCCCGTGGATGGTAACAACAAGGCGACGGCCGTATCCGCGATTACGATGTTCGCACAGATATATGCCCTGCCAGGTTCCGAGGTTGAAACGGCCGTTGCTAATCGGCACCGTCACACTGCTGCCTAACAGCGACGTCTTAATATGCGAGGTCATATCATCCAAACCCTCGTAGGTATGGCGGTAATAGGGCGCATCCTCCGGCACCATCACGTTAAAATGCGTTTCCATATCCATGCGCACGGTGGGGTCGGCGTTTTCGTTGATGGTCAGCGACGCCGAGGTGTGCTGGATCATAATGTGCGCCAGGCCCACTTTGAACGCGTCTATTTCAGGCATCTGGCGCAGGATTTCTTGCGTAATCAGATGAAATCCGCGGCTTTTGGGAGACAAAACAATCTCTTTCTGAACCCAGCTCATACAAACCTCACCTGCCTACCGGCCCAGAATAATGCGTTCCTGATTGTATAGGCGCACAGCCAGCCGCAGAGCGACAATGCCAACAGCCAGCGTGACGGCGGAAGCAACCAGGACGTCATTGGGATTAAGTGGTTCGCCGCGCGACACCTGGTTTATCAAAAACAGTTGGGAAACGGCCGGAATAAAGCGCATCCAAGGCTGCTCGGTCACCGGCAGCACCGAAAGAAAAATGGAGGGCAGGAAGCCAACCAGCGCAACCAATTGGGTGTAGGTCTGGGCTTCTTTAACCGTGTGCGCATAGGAAGCGACCAGCATTTCCAGCGCGACAGCCATAAAAACGACGGGAAGCATGAGCAAAACGGCCGTTCCAATCACATCAAATCCTAAATTGACCCGGATGGCGGTAAATTCCTGCACCTGGGGAATGCCCAACAGCACCAAAAACAGTGTTGTGGCCAAAAAGGTGGCCAGCGCGGCAAAGATAAAAGCGGTCAAATATTTACCGATATAAATGCGCCAGCGGGGCGCCGGGTTCGTCAGCAGCGGCTCCAGCGACTCCCGTTCGCGTTCGCCGGCGGTCATATCAACGGCCAGGTAAAAGCCGCCAAAAAGGCAGCCGTAATCATCACCACCGGCAGCAGGTTGAGCACCACGCTGGCTTCGACGTTGGATTGATTGGCCACGTCGATCGTTTCCACAGGCACGGCCGCCATCACCGCCGGACTGATACCGCGCGCCATGAGCCGCAGGCTGCCAATTTGATTGCTGTATTGCTGCAGCAAATTACGCGCGCGCTCCACGCCGATGGATGCGCCCTGGTTGGATTCATCCACTATCAACTGCACCACAGCGGGGCGACCGGCGCGAAAATCATCCCCAAACTCTTCCGGGATAACAAGCGCTGCTTCAATATCACCTTTGCGCACGGCCGTTTCCGGTTCATCCGGCGCAGGCAGCACAACCACATTGTTTTGTTCAAGGTATAAAACCAGGTTTGGCGCCTGCTCAGCGCCGGATATGTACAGATGCAACGGCCGTTCCACCTGCTCCGAAAAGCTGCGATTCAGGAAGCCGAACAAAAAAATGTACAAAATTGGGTTAAACAACACCGTAAAGAGCGCATTAAACATCGCGCGCCGGTCGCGGTAATTATCGAGAACTTCTTTGCGTAAAACAGTCCAGATATTATAAAACATGAGACGATTCGCTGCCCCCTCCTGACTTTTCTCTCACTCCAAACCTTCTTTCGTCCCGATTAGGGCCACAAAAGCATCTTCGAGATCATCTTGCCTGGCAGCCAGGCGCAAGTCAGCAGGGGAACCTTCGGCGCGTACACGGCCGTTAGCGATAATGACGATATTTTCACACAACATGGCGACCTCCTGCATAATGTGACTGGACAACAGAATGCAGCGTCCTTCGTCGCGCAGCCGCCGGATCACCTGGCGCATGGCGCGCGTACTCATCACATCCAGCCCGGTCGTAGGTTCATCCAGCATGACGTTTTGTGGATTGTGTACCAGCGCCCGCGCAATGGCGACCTTGACTTTTTCCCCGGTCGAGAAACCTTCGGTGGGTCGGTTGGCAATGTCGTCCATATCCAGGAGCGTAATCAGAGCATCAATTTGGGTTTCCAGTTCACGCCCGCGCAGGCCATGTAAACGGCCGTAATAGCGCACATTTTCGCGCGCGGTAAGGCGTTGGTACAATCCGCGTTTATCCGGCAGCACACCCAGCCGCTGCTGGGCGTCGATTCGCGCACTTTTTGTGTTGTAGCCGTCGATTGCGGCCGTTCCCTTTTCAGGATCAAGCGTGCCGGCAATCATGCGCATAGTAGTCGATTTACCGGCCCCATTCGGCCCTAACAAACCGGTGATCAAACCATCCGGCGCCGAAAAGGAGACGTCTACGACGGCTTTGACTTCGCCAAAAGTTTTACAAAGATTTACTACTTCGATCATAGATAATTGACCATTTACGGTTCCGGCCCGGTTAGATTGACAAAAAACGGCGGCGGCTGTAATTTTTCGAGACAGGTGATATCAATATCTTGCACGCTGCCGGCGGCCACAAACCGGGTCAATATATCCGGTACGCAGCCGACCAGCAGTAAACCATGACCGTAATCGGGCGCCGCCAGATGCAGGCTGTTGGGTAAGTCGGCGGCAACTGTTTCGGCGTAATTAGGCGGCGTCACCGGGTCGGCCTCGCCCGAGAGCAGCAGCGTCGGTATATCAACTGTCAAGGGAGCGCGAAAATCGTCCGCTACGGCCGTTTCCGGCCACGCTTCACAAATCGCCGCAAAATCATCGGCGCGCAAATCAAATTCAGACCCGGCCTGTAAATCCTCAGCTACAGCCATTTCGATTAAAGGGGCATCCTCCGCACAAGTAACTGCATATAACAAACCAAGATTTAAGGCTGACGAGTCGGCTACCATCAAGCCCTGCATAATTAACGGTGTATAGTCGCCCGATTCGGCCGCATTGTGGATCAGCAGCGGCAGCAGCGCGGTCAGATCGGTGCTGTACAAAATATTGTAGATGTAACGGCTCAGACGATCGCGATCGATAGTTTGCGTGATTAATTTACCGCTCAGCGGATGCTCTAGCGTAATTTCAACCGGCGTTTCCAGATCGGCCAGCAGCGCGGTCAATTCTTGCTCCAGATTTGGAAACTCCTTGTTACAGGCGTCATCTTGCGCGCAGCGTGTAAACAGCAGTTCAAGCGAGCGCTGCCCGTCACGCGGCATTTGCTGAAAAAGAATCAACTCCGGCCCCACCACGGCGTCCAAAATTAGCGTGCGCACGTTTTCAGGATAGCGGCGCGCATAGGTCATTGCCGCACGCGTGCCATAAGATGCGCCATACAAATTGATCTGGCCGTAACCAAGCGCCTGGCGCACTTCTTCCAGGTCTTGGACGGCGATTTCGGTGGTGTACTGGGTGAGATCGGCCGTTTCTTGAAGCTGTGCAGCGCATGTATGCAGCAGTTCAACGACTTCCGTATCTGACAAATCAGCATCTTCATCCACCTCTTCCAAGGCGGTGCAGGTCAGCGGATTAGATTCACCGGTTCCGCGCTGATCAACCAGCACAATATCACGCGTCTCGTTGAGGTCATCTAACAAGCCAACAACAAGCGGGTAGGTTTCCGTCGCGGCCTGACCCGGACCGCCGGCAAGCATAAACAACGGGTCCGGCTCTGCGAGACTGCTTATAGCAGGCATGACGGCTATGTTCAGGTCAATGGAACGGCCGTTATCCACGACGCGATTTTCCGGCACGGTTAAAACGCCGCACTGCCCATTTACGCCGCTGTCCAACTGGCAACTTTCCAATTGTAGGCCGCCTGTTGCATCCGCCGCCGGCCGGCAAGCGCTGACAATGATTACGCACAAAACAGGCGCCATCAACCAGTTGATTTTTTGATTTAACATCTCAATAAGCGTGTGCATAACTGAATATAGATTAACCGAAATTGGCCGCTTTACCACTATTTCAGGGATCATTCAGGCCTTTTTTTGACGCATGAGCGTTTTCCGTGAACGCCGTTGTTTATATTGACATGAGTATGTCAAAACCAGTAGGATGCACCTCTGATTGTTGAAAAAACAATCATCTAGGATTTCTATGCGAAAACAAACGCGTGAATTCATTTTCTCTTTGAGTCTAATTCTGATTTCCATTGGCCTGACTGGCTGTACGGCAAACCGCGAGGAAACGCCCACAGAAACGGCCGTTGCTGACAATCTGCCCGCGCCGCCGCCAACCTGGACGGCCGTTGCCCCCATAGAAATAGCTGGCCAGAACCCAACAGCCATACCTCCGACGCCAATTCCGTCCACCGAAAGCGTCACAGCGTACCCAGGCCCGTCCGTTTCGTCGCCCAGTTCGACTCCCAACGCCTACCCCGCCGCAGCGGAAGCGAGCGCAACGGCTGAAAACACCAATAACCCTCCTGGCGGCAGTTCAGATATTTATCTGCCTATCACCGGCGGTTCTCCGCCCACAACCACACCAACGGCCACGCCTGTCCCGCCGCCTTCACCCACGCCGCTGCCGACCGCCACGCCTACACCCATTCCGACCGTTGATTTTGCCGCCAAACGGGCAGAACTTCAGGCAGCAGGGCAAGATTTAGGTTTCGTAAAAATGGGATTTCATGTAACCCTGCACGAAGATCGGGACGTCTTGGACAACTGGATGCAAAGTCTGGATGCAGCGGGTGTGCCGCTGTTCATCAAAACAGTTGACAATGCCGAACCGCTTTTTCGCGCGCAAGAATTGGCTAAAGCGAGCGGCGTGCCGCACACGCTGGTCTACCGTTCCTCGGGCGGCGTCCCGGCATATGAGCTGCCGCCGGAACAAGCAGCTCAAATTCATTGGGAATTCCATCGTAACCTATTCCCGCCCGAGCTGGATCCCAGCATGGTCTGGATTGAAACCTTGAATGAAGTTGATCGCACCCGCGCTGAATGGTTCGGAAAGTTTGCCCTGGAAACAGCGCGTCTGGCAATGGCGGAAGGGTATCGCTGGGCGGCGTTTGGCTGGGCATCCGGCGAACCGGAACCGGAACAGTGGCAAACGCCATCCATGTTAGAATTTTTACGGCTGGCTGCTGAAAACCCGGACCAACTTGCAATTGCGCTGCATGAATACAGCTACATCAGCGACGACATTGCGCATGAGTATCCATTCAAAGTCGGCCGTTTCCAGGAACTGCTGCGCATTGCTGACGCCAACGGCATTCCACGTCCCACAATTCTAATTACCGAATGGGGTTGGGAATATGCCAATATACCCCCGATAGAAAAAGCGATGCGCGATATTGCCTGGGCGGCCCGGTTGTATGGTTCCTACCCTGAAGTCAAGGGCGCAGCGATTTGGAACCTGGGGATTGGCTGCTGTTATGAAGACATATCAGAGCAGGTCACAAAGCTGGTTGAGCCTATCACATATTATGCGCTGCGTAATTATGTGCCGCGGCCGCCTGCGCCGGTTCCCGTTGAGCCTGAAAAATATCGTTAAACCCCATCAAATTCCGGCTGGTAGTGGAGAACGCCTGATATGTTCTGCAGACTGCCCGGTACCAGTTCTAACGCCATAAAAGCATCATTTGGTACATCATAGGCGCACTTCAGGTCAAAACGGCTGGCCGGCGCAAAGCCAAAACGCGGGTAATAACTGGGATGGCCTAACACGATACAGGCTTGGTAACCGGACTGGCGGCAAACATCCAGTCCGGCCAGCACCAATTGGACGCCAATTCCCTGCTTCTGCATCGCCGGCAGCACCGCCACAGGCCCCAAACCTGCAATTTTCACACTGGCGTCGACCTGCTGCGGGCTGCATCGGTGTAAATAAAATGTGTCCTACAACGCGGCCGGCTTGTTCAGCGACCAGGGAAGTGATAAAAACGCCGCGGGATCTGATCTGGTTCACCAGGTTCGCCTCGGCGGGTCGGCCAAAAGCAGTCAGGTTTATCTGGTAAACGGCCGTTAAATCGGCCGTTTCCTCAGGTCGAATCACAATAGACGTTTGCATAATCCCTCGCAGCTAGTGACCTCAAAATTGCACGCAATTCTAAGATAAATTTAACAGACAGCGACTATACTGCTGTGCTGGGTTTGTCAAATGATCTGGCGACCGCTAAAATATGAAATCGCCTGCATGGCTCGGAAAAAAATTCAAAGGATTTAAAAAGATGCCAACTTATACGTATCGCTGTAAAAATTGCGGTCACGAATTCGATCACCGTCAGCGCATGTCTGATGCGCCCTTAAAAAAATGCCCTGACTGCGGCGGCCCATTGCGGCGCGTTGTCGGTTCGGTCGGCGTTGTTTTTAAGGGCAGTGGTTTTTATGTGACAGACAATAAAAGGGCATCGAGCGGTAAAAACCGGACGCGTTCATCGGAAACTTCTTCCGACACAGCAGACAAGCCGGATAGTTCTGACAGCAAATCAACCGAGAGCAAACCGGAAAAGAAAAGCACCGAAAAAGCCGCCGACAAATCGTGAAACGGCCGTTTTCTAAAAATATCCCCACCCAATAACGACAAAAAAGCTTGCATTGCCAAATGCAAGCTTTTTTTACGCTTCGTAAACCGTCTAAATTTGAAAACCACGCGTCGCCGGAATCATCTTCGTGTCAAAATTGACCACAAATTCCTCCAGCTTGCTGCTCAACTCTTTCCAGGCGTCGCTTTTTAAAATCTGTATCATTTTTTCTGGCGATGCAACAACCCCTTCGGCCAGTTTCTGCTCACATTCTCCGTAAGCTGTATACCACACCTGAATATCGGCAATACCCAGCTTATTAAGACCGGGAATAAATTCATGCACCAAAAATTCAAAATATTCTGATTCTTTTTCAGGGCGAATATCCCAGCGCAATAATAATTTTGTAGGCATAATCAATTAAATTCCCGGCTATCGGGTCTCTTCTACCCTTTTATTCGCGGCGCCAACAAGACAGTTTCTGTCCCTTCAGCAAAAGTTGATGAAGTCAATTTCAACGAGGCTTGTTCTTCGACATCTGTTACGCCCATTTCCTTTAAAAAGCGGTCAACCTGATCCAGTTCGGCTTTTTGGCCGGGCAGGTGATAATGCATTGGTATCACGATATCCGGCTCCAACATCGACACCAGTTCGGCTGCCTTGGCCGCATTCAGGCTACGGCCGCCTCCAGCCGGTACTAAAAGCACATTCACCTGCTCAAGCGCCTCAATTTGTTTTTGGGTGGGCACATCTTGCATGTCGCCCAAATGCGCCACAGTCAATCCGTCGTAGGTGAAAACATAGACCACATTGCGGTTCTGTGACTCTTTTTGAAAGGTAGCGATACCAGTCACAAAAACGCCGCCGATTTCATATTCGCCGGGACCATCCAATACATGCTGTCGATTGGGAACGGCTTCAACGTTATCGTGACCCTGAGCAGCATGGCTTACGGTGACAATATCTGCTTTCAGCCTTAACTCAGGGAACCCAAATTTGTCGCCATAGGGGTCGGTAACAACAGTAGCGTGCTTGCGTTCTGTAATGCGAAAACAACTTAGTCCGTACCAGGTAATTTCCATATAATGTCTCGTGAAGATGTGTATTTGGTAATTCCCAGAAAGTAATAGAAGATAAATGTTGTGGAAAATCTGAGAATTCCTCAAGAAAACTCGCAAAAATTTTTGCAAACACCAGTTGGATTTTGCCGATACCGCAGATTTCCAACGGGTTTGATGTTCAATAACTTTTCGCAGGCAGTTTATCCTATAAAGAGTGCAATTATACCTGATATTTGGATAATTGAAATATGGGTTGGAGACGTTTAGAAATTAACGGCGGCACAGCGCAGTCAAAGGATTCAGGCTGGCGGCTACATCTGCCGCCAATTAAACAGGGGTATGCAGACGCTCAGTTTGATGATTACGGAGCGGCCGGTCAGAGCCGTCGGAATTATCCATGGCGGCCGGGCGCGCGCATGCGCTTGCGCGCGCGCTTCTCACACCCGGCGACCGAACTGCACGGTACGGCCGGATTTGGCTTTTGGAATGCCCCTTACGGTGATCCGACCGTGCGCCGTCCGGCGCTGCCGCAAGCTGTGTGGTTCTTTTTTGCCTCAAAGCCCAACAACTTGCCTTTCGCGCCTCCGGAATGCGGGCATGGCTGGTTTGCGTCGGCGCTGCATCCCTCCCCGGCGCATGCGCTTCTGCTGGCTCCGCTCGCGCCTCTCTGGCTGCTTTTAAACCAATGGGCCGGTGTACGCCGGCGCCTGTGGCCGGCCACCCAGCAGTTTCTCAATATTCACCATGCGCCTTTGGACGCCACACTGACTGACTGGCACACATATGAACTGGCATGGCTGCCGCTGGGCTGCACTTTTCTTGTTGATGGAGAGCTTGTGCTGCAAACAACAACCAGCCCTGCCGGCCCGCTGGGTTTTGTCTGTTGGATTGATAACCAATATTTGATCGCTACGGTAAACGGCCGTTTCCGCTGGGGAACCATACCAATCAGGCAAGCACAATGGTTGGAAACTGATGCCTTGACGCTTTACTAAACCACGCTTTAATATTCCCCCTTTGCTTTTGACACCCTACTTTGAGCATGTTATACTTTTCGACGCTCATTAAAATAGCAGGACCCTCTAATTTCGGAGGGATGGCAGAGTGGACGATTGCGACGGTCTTGAAAACCGTAGTGGGCTTATGCTCACCGGGGGTTCGAATCCCTCTCCCTCCGCTCGCGGGCTCCTCTGCTGAGAGCCTACTTTAACAGAAATGACCTCAAGGAACAGCATATTTTCCTGGGGAGGTGCCAGAGTGGACGATTGGGGCCGCCTGCTAAGCGGTTAACGGTCTTCAAAGCCGTTCATGGGTTCGAATCCCATCCTCCCCGCTTTATGTCCCTGGACATTATGTAACTTGCTTCTGGAGGTGAGTTGCGATAAGGTTATGGTGTCATTTAAGTAAGCGCATGCGCCCTTAGCTCAGTGGATCAGAGCGTCTGGCTACGAACCAGAAGGCCGCAGGTTCGAGTCCTGCAGGGCGTACCTTATATACAAGGTTATTTTCGACCAACACCCCTAAATATAGGGGTGTTTTTATTTAGCGATCTGATAACCGTAGCAACAACCGTAGCAACAGATACCTCTATTAAATGAAGAAATGTGCTCATTGTAAGGAATTTAAAAGCCTTGATGAGTTTGCTTACAGCAACCGACTTTTAAAGACTAGACAGAAACATAGCCGGGCTTGCATGAGCAAGATTAACAAAGCCTCTTATCAAAAATCTGACAAGCGTCGAAAATATGAAAACAAAATAAAAAGAAGAGAAATTGCCAGACAATATGTTTGGGATTACCTCTCCTCTCATCTGTGCGTAAATTGTGGTGAATCCGATCCCCGTGTACTGGAATTTGACCATGTAAGTGGTAAAAAAAGAATCGGTGTCGGTTCTGGCGAATGGAAATTACTCACTTGACAAAGTGAAAAGAGAAATAGAAAAGTGTGTCGTGCGTTGTGCTAATTGTCACCGGAAGAAAACTCATAAGGAAAGGGGGTGGTTCAAGGGTTGATTGACTGCTTCGGAAAAACGGTTACATTATTGTTGCTTGTTTTGTTTTAATAATTTATGGAGAGCAGTGGTGAGTTCATTGTACTCCTGCTGAATTCTCACCAGATTTTGAAGAATATGCCCGATGGCTTGCTCGGTTGTGATTTTTTCCAGTTTCCACAGCCTGATTAATTCTTGTGGTTATTTTGTTCCCATAACTTATTCCTTAATCACAAAATGTTCTCATTTAGAGAACATTTTACCCCAATCGTGCCTGAGCGTCAATAAAAATGAAGCGATTTGGTGAGAAGTTTCGGTTCCTGAGAAAACAACGGGGATTGACGATTAGGGAATTAGCGCCTTTGCTAGCGATAAAATCCTACAGCTATTTGTCGGACTTAGAAAACGGAAAAAAAACGCCATCATTAGAACTTACAATAAAAGCTTCAGATTTGTTTGGTGTGACAATTGATCAGTTAGTTCGAGATGAGTTAGATGTTGGGTAGGTATATTCTGAACCAACCTGCTAGTGATGGCCCATATTGCTGATAAGTTAAAATTTGTTGAATGTTCAACGCCAGCTGAAGGGTTGAGCTTTTCTCAGAACCTCTGAAGGAGACGTAATTACAGTCAATTAAGAAAGTAGCATCATTAAATACAATGTCAGAAACAGGAGATTCGGCATGCAAATCGAGTACTATCCACCCAGGAGTAAGGCACCAGTTTTCAAAAAGGTTTCTGCGGAAGATCTAGCTGGTTATTTGGGAACTGAATGGATTCCTGGAACGCCACGTTCATTCATCGACTCACTGACTGAAATAATCGGAACCATTCTGACCCGAGTGAAGCTGAATGGTAGTGTTGATTCATGGTGTGTCAACGCTGATGTTGCCGATACCGACAGGCAATGGAGAGGCGTAACGAGTTGGATCATCGGCGTAGCTTTTGCACGAGATGTAATGGAGAGCGAAGGATACTCATGGTGGTCTCCAGTCAGTGGATTCTCAGGAACAGTATCCACTGGCAAGACCAAGACAGGAAGATGGATGCCTTGGATTCCACGCTCATTATATAGTGTAGAAAAGCTAGGAACGAAGTCGAATCTGCTTCCTGACTACACAGCCTGCCGTTTAAGCGGAGATGGCACATTTCAATATGCCTTTGTAGAAAGCAAAGGCACGAAGAACAACATCCAGAACAAGCACCTTGCACCAGCGGATTGGCTCAATCAAGTTAATAACGCAAAATTGCTTTTTCGAGAGCGCATTGCACCCGTCGCACATAGATATGTTGTTGCTACTCGCATAAACCCGGATGCAAAACGTGCTAATACACGTAGGATAATTGTTCGAGCATGGGATTCACAAGATGACGGACTCGATTCACAAGATAGGACGGACATTACTTTGAATTGGCCCACTTTTTAACGGTGCATTACGCTGGCCTGCTTCAGCGCATTGGATTTCATCGGACGGCAGATCTGTTAACACGTAGGATACGATTAATTACCGAAACTGATAGAAGCGATTTTGCGACAAATGAGTGGCGTGATGTGTTTGATGATTTTGCGAATGATTTGCCATTGCAAACGCTGGACAGACAGTCTCCAATAGAAATACTGACTGAACCAAATAGTCAGTCTGGGTTAAGGTTCGGAGATTCCCTGTACTATTTTGGCCTTTCTTTGCCAGTGATCCAACTCCTTCGAACTCTGATAACCGGCAATGTAAATGGCCTACAGACTACCTTGGATAGTTTTTACACTCAAACCCAGGAATTGAGGGAGGATTATTCAGGTAATCCTGAAATTTCTACTTTCCTAAATGGAGTAGTCGTATACAGATAATAGTCATTTATACCTGAAATCAACTACGGCCGTTTCTCGGTCTCGTACTCCTTGTCCAAACCGGCATGTCTTGATCACTTCTTTGTTCCCGCCCCTGAAGCCGATCCACAATTTTCGCCAGATAAACCCCCGCACAGGTCTGCCTCTCTTTGGGTGTCATACAATTCTGCCATTCAGTTAGCGGAAAGGGGGGCATCTCCTGCAACTCCATCTGCGCCTTCAACTCAAACCAGGAAGTATTACGCTGCGGCGCACATTTGGTCACGCAAGCCTCGTTCATGGCGTTCCTGCATATCTGTGCACACCAGGGCGGGGGAGTTGGATATTGATCTTCCCCTGAAAAAGTAGACACAGAGAAAAGACAAAGTAAACTACTTTTTTCGGAGGAAAAAATGACAACACAAAAAAGAACCTATTTACCAGAATTCAAACGAGAAGCGCTTCAATTGTGACAAAGCAGTGGGAAAAGTGCATCGGCAATTGAAAATGAGCTCGACATCACGACCGGCTTACTATCCAGATGGAAACGAAAACAAGTTAAAAGTGGGCAGAATGCCTTTCCTGGAAAAGGACGCTTGCTGCCTGAACAAGAAAGAATGCGTCAACTAGAAAAAGAGAATGCAATTCTGCGACAGGAAAGAGACATTCTAAAAAAAGCAGTCGCCATCTTCAGCAGCCCAAGCCGATGAGGTACCAGTTTATCGAAAACCATCGGGAAGCATTCCCAGTGCGGCGGATGTGTAAAATGCTGGCAGTGTCGCCAAGCGGCTATTATGCTTGGCGAGAACGACCAGTTAGTAGGTTGAAGATGGCCAATGACAGGCTTTTAGAGAAAATTAGGTAAATCTATACTGAATTCGAGGGCAAATATGGCAGTCCACGTATTTATCAAGAGCTAGCAGTTTGTCGGAGAAGTGAATTTCTCCGCACGCAAATAATTTCGGTGTAAACTTTCGGGATGACCAGAAAATTCAAAACCGCCGATTACGAAAAGACCCTGAACCTGCAAATCACCTTGCGCGATGTGTTGCCGCCCGATCATTTGGTGCGTTTCCTCGTCGACATCGTCGCTCAGCTTGATTTGAGCGTGATTTACAAAAAGTACAGTGACCAGGGCGCGCCACCATACGCTCCAGAAGTGCTGTTGGTCCTGTTGTTTTATGGTTACGCCACGGGTGTGTTCAGTTCGCGCAAGATAGAACGAGCGACTTACGAGGTAATCCCGTTCCGCTTCATTGCCGGTGACATGCATCCCGACCATGACACCATTGCCCACTTCCGGCGGCAGAATCTGGCGGAGTTGCAGGAATTGTTTGTCCAAATCCTGTTGCTTGCCCAGGCGATGGGGGTGTTGAAGCTGGGCAACATCAGTCTGGATGGGAGTAAGGTACATGCCGATGCCTCCAAAAGCAAGGCGGTGAGCTACAAGCGGCTGGTGGCTATCGAAGCCTATCTGCAGCAACAAGTGGCACAACTGCTGGCGCTGGCGGAGATGGCCGACCAGACGGTCATCCCAGAAAAGATGGATATCAACGACGAAATCAAGCGGCGGCAGCAGCGGTTGGAACAGTTGGCAGAGGCCAAAAAGGTATTGGAAGAACGGGCCCAGGCCCGTTATGAAGCTGAAAAAGCCGAGTATGAAGAGAAGCTGCGTCAACGGGAAGCGAAGGCGGCCCGGAAAGGGCAGAAGCCGCAGGGACGAAAACCGAAGCCACCCCGGTCCGGGCCGAGAGACAAAGACCAGTACAATTTCACTGACCCGGATTCGGCCATTATGAAAAACCCCAACAACAAGGGGTTTGACCAACATTACAATACCCAGGTAGCGGTTGACCAGGAGAGCTTGTTGATTGTGGCCGCTGTGCTCTCCAATGACCCAACCGACCGTCAGCAAGCGTTGCCCACGGTTGCCGCTATTCCCGATGCCCTGGGCACACCGCCAGCCGCCGCTTTGGATGCTGGTTACTGGAGCGAAGACAACGTCAATGGCTTGCAGGCACGGGGCATTGACCCGTACATTGCTACCGGCCGCGACCCCCATCATCAGGGTTGGCAAGCTTACTTTGCCCAACAAGGCGATCCACCGGCGGCCAACGCGCCACCCCTGGAGAAAATGGCTTATCGCCTGCGCACAGAAATTGGTCACGCCATTTATCGCCTGCGCAAATGCACCGTGGAACCCGTGATTGGCATCATCAAAGAAGTGCTGGGTTTCCGCCAGTTCTCTTTGCGCGGGTAGACCGCTGCTGCCGGAGAATGGATTTTGGTATGTCTGGCCTTCAATCTCAAACGATTGCATACGTTGCAACTTGGCTTGTAGGCAGGGGCTTGTTTTACCCTGCCTACTGCATGAAAATGAAAGGAAAGAGTCGGTCAAATGGCCTGTTTTGATGGTTGTAGCCACTTGTTTTCGGTGGTTTCTGGTTATTGATTCCATGATAATGTCTACTGTTAACCGCCTACAGGCTGCTTTTCCGACA
>CAVPAL010000024.1:0-4317 GCA_963701435.1 uncultured Chloroflexia bacterium
TCTGCAAACTGACCGACTGGCTGAACATTCTCGCCTGGTGCAGGTCACGCCAGCCCAAGAGTACGATAATCTCATGTGGTTATCCACATTACGCAGCACCAACGCCTTATTCGTTGCGCCGCCGCCTGCCGCGCGGCGAGGTGATATGTAGAACCCTTCTTTCCAGCGCGCATAATCTGCGAACCGTTTGCCTTCAGATAAAGGTGTGTCGTCTTGCGCAGAGTCCTTATCCAATCGAAGACCGAGTTTTTCTGAAAAATCGGTTTTTATGGCGATCACTCCGCCACTCTTGCAGTAGGTTAAAGATCGCTCAGCATGTTTCAAGAAGGTTTCATTCCGCGACGCTCTACTGCTATGAGTCGCTCCGCATTTTGTTAGCATCCTAGCCAATCCACGCGCTGATCGTGTCGAGTTGAACACCCACGCTCTTGAAGATTGATTGACCCTCTTCAGAGTGCATCAGAGCATTCATCCCATTTGACTGATGCATATCTGCGAACTGGTGATAAACAATGATCGTATTCGGGTCATCAGGGGCACAATGGACACTGTCCGCGAGTATGCCCAGTTTTTGACGCCCAGGGGCGGCTTCATCGTACATTTTCTTCCAAGTGGCAAAATCATCAACTTTATGCCGAGAAAACATGCTTACTGTCATTTTAAATCTCCTTGTGATTTTATGTGTAACCAAAATTAATTGATCTCAAGATATCAAACCACCGTTAGCAAATCGTCACCACCTGTTCTTTTATCGTTAGCTCTTTGGCAGGCGGGTCTTGTTTATTCCCGTTCTGGCAAGTAGAAAGGTATACTTGACAACACGTGAATGAAGTTTTTTTTCATCTAGGGTCAAATAAGCAATGAGTCATCTGAAGCTATCTTTTTTCGGTGCATTTGAGGCGAAGCTGGGCGATAGGTCGCTCACCCATTTTCGCTCGGCAAAAGTGCAAGGGTTGCTGATATACCTCGTGATGACACCGCAGCAAGCCTATGCACGCAACGCACTGGCTGCCTTGTTTTGGCCGGATGAACCAGAAACTGTGGCGAAACATAACCTGCGCCAATCGCTCTTTCGACTGCGTAAGGTGCTGGGGGATGCAACCGCTCAAAAAGCGCCTTATTTGCTCATAAGCCGCGCAACCGTTCAATTTAACGTTGCCAGTGTCTACACTTTCGATGTCGCTGATTTTTTAGTAGGAGTGGAAAATGATCAGTTAGAAACGGCCTCCACGTCTTCACGGGAGCAGGCCGTTTCCCTCTACCAAGGCGAACTCCTCCCCGGTTTCAGTTGCGACAGCCTGCCGTTTGACGAGTGGCTGCGACAAGAGCGGGAGCAGCTCCATCGGCTGGCCCTGGAAGCCTTGTTTAAGGTGACTGCACACAGTTTGGCACGAGCCGATTATCAAACAGCGCAAAATCTTGCTCGTCGACAGTTACTGTTAGAGCCGTGGCGCGAGGAAGCTCATCGGCAGCTCATCCAAGCATTGGTTTTGCAGGGTGAGCGCAGTGCAGCACTGGCACAATACGACACCTGCCGCTCGATATTGGCTGAGGAGCTGGGCGTCGCGCCTGATGCGGAAACCGAACAATTGGTCACGCGCATCCGCTCGACGCAGCCTGTCCACGTTGCTGGGCGCGAAACAGGGGGCGACCTGGGGCGACGGCCGTTGACCATTCCCTTTGTGGGGCGCAAAGCTGAATACGAGGCGTTGGTCAATGCCTATCAGCGGGCAGTGCGCGATGGGTTGCAGGTGGTGACCCTAGTGGGCAATGCCGGGATCGGTAAGACGCGCATAACCGAGCAGTTCGTCACCTGGGCGGCGACGCAGGGGGCGGATGTGTTAAACGGCCGTTCCTTTGAAACCAGCAGCGGACTCTCTTATCAGCCGATCACGCATCTGTTGCGCCAACGTCTGGAGCGCGAGAATGCCCCCGAAGATTTACTCGCCGATTTGTGGCTGTCGCAGCTCACGCGCATTTTGCCGGAACTGCGCGATCGCTACCCCGACCTGCCCGAACCCACCCAGGAAGAAGCCACCGCCAAACAGCATCTCTTTGAAGCCGTCACTCGTTTAGGCAATGCCTTGGCGGAACGCCAGCCGCTCGTTTTGCTGCTTGACGATTGGCACTGGGCCGACAGTGCCTCGCTCGACATGCTGCACTATGCGAGCCAACGCTGGATGGAAGAAAAGGCGCCGATCCTCGTGTTGTTGACCCTGCGCCAGGAAGCATTGAGCGAATCACCCGCTTTACAAAGCTGGCTCCATCAACTCAAGCGCACGGTTTCAGCGGTGCAACTCAATTTAGACGAGCTGTCTCAGGCAGAAACCGAGCAATTGGTACAGATACTTCTTACGCCAGCAGACCCTGCAATGGCAGACCCTGCCACCCAATCAGCGCTGACCCAATTTAGCCACTGGCTCTTTACGGAAACGGATGGGCAACCGCTCTTTCTGAGCGAAGCCTTGAAAGTGTTGGTGGAGCAGGGCGTCGTTTGTCCCCTGCTCACTCCGGCATCCTCGACAAGCGCAGGGCTGGCAGCTTGGCAACTGAACGGGTCGCGGTTTGACGCGCAACGATCAGAATCCGGCATTTTGGCAGGTGTACGCGAGATGATTCAAGGTTGGCTCACGCGTATCTCTGCCACGGCTGGCAACCTATTGATGGCAGCGGCCGTTTTGGCGCAATCGGCTTCTTTTGACAATCTCTGCCATGTCAGCGGGCTGGATGAAAGCCAAGCGGTGGCTGCACTGGAAGAACTGCACAAACGCCAGTTGTTGATCGAACCGCCAGCCACGCAGCGCTGGACGCCTGATCCGGTTTACACCTTCTCGCACCAAAAGGTGAGCGAGGTGGTCTACAGCGAAGCAGGAACAGCCCGCCGCCGGATGTTGCATCGCCGGGCGTTTGACGTTTTGCAGGCGCTAGCAGTGCCCTCTGCCGAGTTGGCTCACCATGCGCTTAGCGCCGGTCTACTGGCTGAAACCATTCGCTACAGCCTCATGGCTGGCAACGAGCGGGCGCTCTTTGCTGTTCGTGTGGCCATCACCCATTTTGAGACAGTCCAACAGGTAACCGAGCAAAAAGGCTGGCCGGAGGCAATTTCCGGCGCTGACCGGCACGCCCTCTATGTTGGCCTCGGACGGGCCTATGAGCTGATCGACGGGCCTGGACGCAGGCAGACAGACATATACAAAGCGATGATTGCCTATGCCCAAACGATTGGGGCCCAGCGATAGAATGTCTAGGCTTAAATCGTCAAGCTGCACTGTATGTGACCGGCTTTTGTTCGACCCGCCGCAAGCGATTGGTATCCTGGAACAAGCGCAACACCTGGCCGAACAAACGGGAGATCGACGCGGGCTGGCGGAGACAAGCTTGAATTTATCGCGGGCTGCGCGGCACATGCTCGATATAAAGGCTGCGTTCAATTACGGTGAGCAAGCCCTGGCGCTTGCCCGCGACATAGAAGGAGTCCCCATTAATAGCTAGCTGTCTGCTTGAACCTTGCGTATGCATATGGTGCACACCGACAATGGGAAACTGCCGAAGCGTATGGGTCTGAAGCCCAACAGCGGTATGAAACAATCGGGAACCTCATTTTAGCCGCCGATGCCCAACGCTTAGCTATCGGGTGTCAGATTCAATGCGGCCGTTCACGAGAAAGTATCGCAACACTGGAACAAGCGCTTGCCTTTACCCAAGAGATTGAAAATGTGTGGGGGCAAGTGGGTGTGTGTCGGTTTTTGGCAGGTGCTCATGGGGAATTGGGTCATTATGGACAGGCGATCACGTACTCTCCAACAGGCGCTCAAGCTCGCTCTTGGTTGTCGGCCTTGCCACTTACGACGGTAGCAAGAATAATCCTTGGTATCGCCCAGCGCATTATCATGGCTCTGGATGCTGCTCAAGAGGCTCTGCTGGCAATTATGCGTATCCATTGCGGAAGGAGGCTTGGATACTTTTCCAGATTTGACGCTGTCGGAACTATGCGCGACGTACGCTTTAGCTGGCGATTGGACGCAAGCTTACGAGTACGCCCAAAAAGTGGTGCAGTTTCATGCAGGGGGCTTGTTGCTGCCGATGGGCACGACGAGCTGGTACGAGACCGAAGCGCTCCTGCGCGGCGAGGCCGGCGACCTGGCCCGGGCTGAGGTTGCGCGCGTTCGCCAGCAGTCGTGGGCACTAACCGACGCTACCAACTGCCCTTGCTGCGGTCGCAGGCGGTGCTGGCACAGTGGAATGGGGATGTGGTGCCGGCGGTGACGCATTTGGAAAATGCGCTTACCTTGGCGCGGGAAATGGAACTGCCGGGGG
>CAVPAL010000025.1:0-48589 GCA_963701435.1 uncultured Chloroflexia bacterium
TAATGAAAGTTAAAAAAATTATTTCGATAATCGCTCCATTATATGGCAAAACTGCCCTATAATGGCAATATTGTTCCCTGGCATGGCAGCCTGACCGTTCCGTCGATGACTTTTGCAGACGAAGGAGTTTTTCTAATGGAGATGACATCCAAACAAAGATCGTTGACAGCCCTGGATGGCGGCGTACCCGATCGATTGCCGGTAACTACCCACCATCTTCAAGATTATTTTCGTGATAAATACATGGATGGTAAAATCAATAACGAAATTTTTGATTATTTCGGCATGGATGCCATTCATTGGACATGGCCATACCTCCCCGATTCGTCTCAAGGCGCCTACTTCGATTCAGTTCAAGAAGAGCTGACAGATCCTCGGTTTAACAGACGTATCGTATCAGATGAATGGCAAATCACGTCTGAAACCTTGCCAGACCCCGAATACGTAACGACTCGATATACGATCACAATTCCCAAAGGCGCTTTGACAACTGTTTTGCAGGCTAATGAATGCACAACCTGGGTGTCAGAACATCTGATCAAAGAGCAGAAGGACATCGACATCATCGGTAACTATGTAACCGCGCCTAAATGTGACGTTGAGCAGGTTAATCGTGAAGCGGAAGCTTTTGGCGAACGCGGGTTGGTTCGCGGCGCCATTTGCAGCTTTGATCTCCGCGGCCAGCCCGGCGTCTGGCAGGATGCGGCCGTTCTCGTCGGCATTGAGAAATTAATCTATGCTACCTGTAACCCCCATATCACGATAAAATTGCCAGGAATCTGTAAAAACTGTTGACAAGAATCTACTTTTGCGTAAACTATTGCATACGTATGCAATCTGGTTATCAATTATGGCGCAAAAACAAATCACCTCAATCGATGTTGCTGAATTAGCCGGCGTATCACAGCCGACCGTTTCGCGTGCTTTTGATCCCGATTCACCCGTATCGCCCGATACACGCGCGCGGGTGCTGGCTGCTGCCGCCGAACTTGGTTACACACCCAACGTCATTGCGCGCAGCCTGAAATCCCGCAGTACCAACATGGTTGGCGTCATCATGGCGAACCTGACGCCGAGTTTTTTTTACCCCAATGTCTTGGAAAAATTCACCCAGCGGTTACAAGCTATGGGAAAACAGGTTTTACTGTTCGGCGCCCCGCCTGATAGAACCGTGGATGAAATCCTGCCACAAGTGTTGGGCTATCAGGTAGATTCGCTCATCATTGCCTCAACAACACCAGGACAGGCCATTATCGATGAGTGCGCCCGTATTGGGACGCCCGTTATTCTTTTCAACCGCTTCGCACCGCAAACACAGGCTAATGTGGTCTGTTGTGATAATGAAGATGGGGGACGCCAGGTTGCCAATGCGCTTTTGGACGCCGGACATAAACGCATCGCTTATTTGGCCGGAACCAGCAGCACGGCCACGAACCGCATGCGCGAAAAAGGGTTTATGGATCAGTTGCAGGCTCGTGGGTATGGTGAGTGTATGCGCGAAGAAGGGGTGTATGCGTACGAAGACGGCCGTTCCGCAGCCCGGCGTTTGTTAGATAGAGATAATCCGCCGGATGCCATATTTTGTGCAGCCGACGTGATGGCGCTGGGCGTGTTGGATGTGGCTCGTTACGAACTGGGTATTAACGTACCGCAAGCGTTATCCATCATCGGTTTTGACGACATCCCCATGGCAAGCTGGCCGGCTTACAACTTGACGACAATTCGCCAGCCGGTCGATGAAATGATTGATGCCGCTATCCGGCTGATCAGCCATAAAGATAACGGGATCCCCGTTGGTCAAATAAAGCTGCTGCCGGGGGAACTGATTCTGCGTGGCTCGGCGAGGGTGGCGTAAAAAGATGGCGATCGCTGTGAAATGCGCTGGAATTGATGGGGTAATTCAACCTGGCGTGTGGATTGAGCCGGTTGTGGATGGCTTTGACTTCATTGAAGGTCCTGTCTGGCATCCCGACGAGCAGTCGCTGATTTTTAGCGACATTTTAGGCAATTCCATCTACCGCTGGTCGGCAGCAGGCGGGTTGGAAACATTGCGTCGCAACAGCTACATGGCCAATGGCAACGCTTATGATCTCAAGGGCCGCGTGATTACGTGTGAACATGCCACCAGCCGCATCAGTCGCACTGATTTAACGAATGGAAAATACGAAGTGTTGGCGACTCACTACGAGCGATAAACAGTTAAACAGCCCCAACGATGTTGTTGTCAAAAGTGATGGCGCTATTTACTTTACCGATCCGACCTCCGGGCGCAGCGCCGGTTATGGCGTGCCGCGCGAACCGGAACTGCCGTTTAGCGGCGTATATCGCCTGGAACCAGATACAAAGAGGTTGACATTGCTGGTTGACTGATTTTGCCAGGCCGAATGGTCTTTGTTTTTCACGGGATGAATCGCTGTTGTATGTGAATGATACGGAACGTCAGCATATCCGGGTGTTTGATGTCACCTCAGATGGGTTGTTGGGCAACGGCCGTCTCTTTGCCCAACTGGAAGGAGATGCGCCCGGCGTAGCAGATGGCATGAAAATCGACAGCGCCGGCCACGTTTATTCCTGTGGTCCTGGCGGAATTCATATTTTTAACCCGGATGGCGCCCGACTGGGGGTCGTGGCCACACCTGAATTCGCCGCCAATTTTGTTTTTGGCGACGATGATTTGTGTACCTTGTATATCACCGCCGTCACCACTTTATACCGCCTGCGGGTGCAGGTTCCAGGACACAATACATTTTTTTGAGGGAGTTATGTCTGAGAATTCGCGCATCGTCCCCGTGGACGTTTTACAAGCGTACATCACAAGATTATTTGAGAATACCGGCATGAGCCGGGAAGATGCTGCTTACTGCGGTTATGCCTTGGTACAGACGAATTTGTGGGGCATTGATTCTCACGGCGTCCTGCGCGCGCCAATTTACCTCGAGCGGCTGGTTTCAAAAGCAGTGAACCCGGTTCCCAATATTAAAAAGGTGCGCGGTTTTGGCGCCTTAGAAGTACTGGACGGTGATGATGGCATGGGTTTTGTGGTCGGGCAAGCGGCTATGGCGCGGGCGATTGAATCTGGCGGAACAACATGGCGTCAGCGCCGTCGGCGTCATGCGCAGCAATCATTTTGGCGCGGCGGCCCTGTATGCGCAGATGGCGACACAGCGGGGCTTGATTGGTATCGTGATGACCAATGTGATTCCCAATATGGTCGCCCCTGGCGGCAGCAGACCCATCACCGGCAACAATCCTATCGCGATCGGCATTCCAACGTTTGCCGAGTTTCCTTTTATGCTGGACATCTCGTTATCAAATGTGGCCGGCGGCAAACTGCTGCTGGCCAGCAAAAAGGGTGAGAAGATTCCGCTAGATTGGGCGACTGACAGAAACGGCCGTCCGACTGATGATCCCGATGAAGCATTTGCCGGTTTTCTCTTGCCGGTGGGCGGTCACAAAGGGTTGGGGCTGTCCTATGTTGTCGATATCCTGAGCGGCTTGATTACCGGCGGCGTTTTCCAGTATGACATTAAGAGCATGTACAAACAAAAGGAAGATCCCAGCTTGACCTGCCATTTTATGATCGTCATCAATCCCTTGGCCTTGATGAGCCGGGAAGAGATGCAAGCGCGTATGGCAGATTATTATCAAGACGATTAAAGCATCCCCAATGTGGGATGAAAACCAGGAAATGATGCTGCCCGGTGAAATCGAGTATCGCACTGCCAAAGCGCGCCGGGAAAATGGCATTCCTATTCCCGCTGCGCTGTATGCAGATTTGGCGGTTCTCGGCGAGAAATATGGCGTAGATTTTTCGCTGGAAACATAATTTTTTTGCTTTATTGTATACGTATTCAAGATAGAGCTTATCAGCATTTTGGCGAGTCAGGAAGAAAACTGAAAAGCTGACTTACTGACCGGCTGACAAGCTAACTTAAGGAAAAAATATGGAAACAATTGTCACTTCCCCATCAAAAAAAGTCATCATCGGTCCCGGGCGTCCGTTTGTCGTCATTGGCGAACGCATTAATCCGACGGGACGCAAGCTGTTGGGCAAGGAGATGGCGGCCGGGAATTTTGACCGTGTGCGCAATGATGCCATCGCCCAGGTGCAGGCCGGCGCGCATATGCTTGATGTCAATGCGGGCATTCCTATGGCGGATGAACCGGCCGTTATGGCTGAAGCGATTCGCATTGTGCAGTCCGTCGTAGATGTGCCTCTTGCGATTGATTCTTCCGTCGTGGCTGCGCTGGCATCAGGTCTGGAAGCCTATCAAGGCAAGGCCCTGGTTAACTCGGTTACCGGTGAAGCAGAGCGCTTGGAATCGGTACTGCCTCTCGTGGCTGAGCATGGAGCGGCCGTTATCGGCATCGCCAACGACGAGACCGGCATTTCTCACGATCCGGATGTGCGCTTTGCGGTCGCTAAAAGGATTGTGGAACGCGCCGAATCATTTGGCATTTCGCGTGAAGATGTGATCATTGACCCGTTGGCAATGCCGGTAGGTGCCGTACCGGGCGCCGGAGCGACATTCATCCAGCTTGTTGCGACGCATCCGCGAAGAGCTGGGGGTCAACACGACCTGTGGCGCATCGAATATATCGTTTGGCTTGCCGGGACGGCCGTCTCTCAACGCTGCTTTTCTCGCCATGATTATCGGCGCCGGCATGACCTGCGCCATCACCAATCCACTCGAAGCCGAAATGATGAAAGCGATTTTGGGAGCCGACGCCCTTCTCGGTCATGACGAGAACTGCCAGGCATGGATCGCCTATTATAAAAAACAAAGCAGCGGCGAAGACGGTGGCGCGTCGGACGCGGCAACGGCGTTCTCGCCGCGCACGCAATGGAAAGTACAATGACTGGTAATAGTAAGGGATGAATATTTCATACTTCATCCCGCATAATTCATAATTTTCTGGAAAAGGAGCAAAGAAAATGTCAGAAGGAAAAGCAGTTTGGTGGCAAGAGATGACCGCAGAGGCCATCCAGGAACATGCAAAAAAGGACGATATCGCGATTTTACCGTTGGGCGCAATTGAACAACATGGTCCGCACTGTCCTTGTGGTGACGACAGCTACAACGCTATTGGCATGGCGGAGCATATTTCGCGCAAAACAGGCGTGATGCTGCTGCCCTGCCCGATGTATGGGTCGCATCCGTTCCATCATTGGGGCATGCCGGGCAATATCCCGCTCACCTATGAAACCCACATCGGTTTGGTGATGGATATTATTAAAGGGGCAACCGTTGCCGGTTTCAATAAATTCATCATTCTTGTCGGCACATGGGCAGGTTTCCTCCACCATTGTCGCCGTGCATAAATTAGGGCTGGAAGGGATTTTCACCCTGTCGCTGCATTGGTACGATTTCCTGCGCGACGATAAAGATGTGTTGGAAGACTGGATGTGGCACGCTGACGAGGCCGAAACTTCGGTCGCGCTTTACCTCTTCCCCGAATTTGTCGATATGAGCAAAGCAGCATAAAGGTGGCGGCGAACCGCTTGGTAGACCGCAAATTCATCATTGCCCCAGGCATGCGACCACGACCCGGCACGATGTACCATTTTGAAGGCACATTTGCCCGTCCTGAATATCGTGAATTGAAAAATGGCATCATCGGCGACGCCACCAAAGCCACCCGTGAGAAAGGCGAAATAATTGTCACTCGCCTGACCAATCATGTTGCCGAACTGATTGAAGATATTCGCCAACGATATGAGCCCGGCGTCAAGCCATTGGAAACATAAGAATACGATCTTGATTTGACGAAACAGACGGAAGACTGACTTTGCAGATTCGTCCGTTTGCAAGAAGATTAGAGGAGACTTCATGAACGGCGTGCACCATGCAGAATACCAATATGTGCATTTGATCTGCGCCGTAGATTGAACCTCCAGGAGGTATTTACATAGATACGATAAATTCAAAGATAAAGTCGCCATTATTACCGGAGCTACAAAAGGGATTGGCGAAGCGTGTGCGTACGAATTTGCCAAGGAAGGGGCAAAGGTCGTTGTCACCGGTCGTTCGGTTGATTTAGGTGAAAAAGTAGTTGCCGATATTAAAGCCAACGGTGGTGATGCGTTATTTGTGCGCTGTGACATTGGCCAGAAATCACAAATTGATGCGCTCATAGAAACGACTGTAGACCATTATGGAACTATTGATATTGTGGTAAACAATGCGGGCGTCAACCACAGCGCCGATTTTTTCGACATTAGCGAGGAAGATTGGGATTGGGTGATGAGCGTCGATTTGAAAGGCACCTTTTTCGTCAGCCAGGGGGCGGCGAACGTGATGATTGAGCAGGGTAAAGGCGGCTCTATCGTCAATGTCTCGTCCGTTATGGCCCAGTTGGCGTTGGCCGACCAGATTCCGTACTGTGCGGCTAAAGGCGGCGTCAACCAGTTGACCAAGGCGATGGCGCTTGTCGCTGGTGGATAAAGGTATTCAGGTCAACTGCTGTGCGCCCGGCCCGGTGTTGACTGAGTTAATGGAACGTGTCGTCCATAATGAAGCCAAACAAAAACAACTGATGGACAGATTACCCATCGGCCGTATTGCAACTTGTGAAGAAATTGCCCGCGTAATTATCTTTCTGGCCAGCAAAGAAGCAGAGTTCCTGGTCGGTCAGACGATTTACCCGGATGGCGGGCGCAGTATCCAGGCTTTTCCGCGACGGTTGGAGAAGTAGGGAGTAAACGGGATCAGTAGCTTCATGCTGATTACTGACTACGGGAGAATCGTATGTTACAACCCAAAATCGGTTTTATCACCTTTGGCGACCACCGGACGCATGAGTGGGAGCATGTGTTCAAGGGGTATGACAGAGCCGCGTCATCAAGAAGCGATTGCATATTTTGAGCAGTTGCCGGTGGAATTGATAGCTAACGAGGCAGTGGCGCGCACAAAAGCGCAAATCGACAGCCAGGTTGATGTTTTGCGAGCTGCAGGCGTCGAGGCGCTGGTTGCTCATACACCCTGCTGGACGTCGCCAAATCTGGTTGTGCGCGGGATTCAGCGACTGAATTTGCCGACGCTGCTGTTGGGCAACAAACATCCCGGCACGCACAGCACGGTGGGGCTTTTGGGAACCGGCGGCACCTTGAGCCAGATCGGCTATCCCCACATGCGTGTGCGTGAAGATTTTAATGCATCACTGGCGCAAAAGGTGCTGCCGTTTTTGCGGGCAACGGCCGTTAAATCCCGTCTCCATGGAAAGGTATTTGGTCTCTTTGGCGGCCGGTCGCTGGGCATCGACACCGGCACATTTGATCCAATGCAGTGGAAAAAGTTGTTTGGCGTCGATACCGAACACATCGACCAGCTTGAAATCATTCGCCGTGCGGATCTGGTACCTGAAGCGGATACCGAAAAGATGATGACCTGGCTGACACGCAGCGTAGGCCAGGTGGCTTACAACGACGACAAATTTACCCCCGAAAAACTTGCATTTCAGGTGCGCTGTTATCTGGCGACGATGGAGATTATTCGCGAGATGGGACTGGATTTTGTGGCCATCAAATGTATGCCCGACCTGACCACCCATTTTGTGCCGCAGTGCATATCAGCCGCGCTGCTGCCCAGTCCGTATGACGCCGATGGCAAACGCGACCCGATCATGATGGCCTGTGAAGCGGATGGGGACGCGGCGCTGACGATGGAGATTTTGAAAGAAATTTCGGGCGGGCTGCCGGTCTTGTTCATGGACGTCAGTTACATTGATGATGAACGCGGCACGTTTTACTTTCCCAACTGCGGCGCTTTTTGTTCCTGGTATGCGGCCCGGTCTGATGAGCCGGCAGGAAAATATGCAGCATATTGAACTGCGGCCGGCCAACCGGCCCGGCGGCGGGGCCATCACCTATTTCACGACGGCGCCGGGAGCGATGACTTTGGCAAGGTTGTATCGGGAAAACGGCCGTTACCAAATGGGCATCATTCGCGGCGAAACCGTCAACATTTCACCGGAGGAATGCGACACTTTTGTGCAAGGCGCGAGGCAGCCACCAATTGCCGACCGCCTTCCTGAAATTAGATGTAGATGTTGATCGACTTATCAGCGGATTTGGCTCCAACCATGTGATGGGAGTTGCCGGCGACCGCGTTGAGGAACTGGTTCATTTTTGTGAATTAATGGAAATCGAACCGCAATTTTTTAATTGATTGCGAAGCTCAATACCTGTGGAGGATTTAATGGACAGACGAGAACGATTTAGAAAAATCACCAGTTTTCAGGAAGCGGATCGAGTGCCCAGTTGATATGGGCAGCCATGTGGCTTCGATTCATCGAATTTCCTATGTTAAATTGAAAGCAGTATTTGAATGATCCGGAGCTGTTAAACGAGGACAAGAGTTTTGGATCGAATGGTGCAAAATGTGGTACCGGATGAGAAGCTGCTGCGCCGTTATAATATCGATTTTCGCTGGATTGCGCCCCATTGGATCGATGTGGTTGATGTGCGCGACGACATTTATCGCGATATGTGGGGCATTGAGTGGCAGTACATGCTCGATGCCTACAGCGTTTATTCATCCCCCTTGAGCAGCGCCAAAACAATCGCCGATATTGAAAATCATCCCTGGCCCGATCCCTATGATCCCAAGCTGGTTGCCGGTTTGCAAGAGCGGGCCAAGTGGCTGTATGAAAATACCGATTATGTGCTGGTAGGTGACTCAATTAAGGGCGGTATTTTGACCAAAGCACTGCAAATTCGCGGCTACGAGCAGATGTTTGCTGATCTGGCCAACAATATTGAATATGGCCGAAGCCCTGATGGACAAACTGCTTGAGCTGTACAAGGCGTTTTGGAGCCATTTCCTGAATGCAGTGGGGCCATATGTGCAGATGGTGTACTTCACGGATGATATCGGCGGGCAATCTTCGATGATGATTTCGCCGGATACGTTCCGCCAGTTGGTGAAACCACGTTTAGCCAGCCTGATTGACCATATCAAAAGCTGTGCCGATGTGAAGTTTATGTACCATACGGACGGCACGGTAACGCCGGTGGTGGAAGACATTATTGAGATGGGTGTTGATATTCTGAACCCGATTCAAACGTCGGCGCTGGGAATGGATACGGCCGTTCTCAAAGAACTCTATCATGGCCGGCTTTGCTTCCATGGAGCGATTGACGTGCAGCAAATGCTGCCTTTCGCAACCCCAGAAGGTGTGCGCTACGATGTGGCGCGACGCCTTTATGATCTGGGGCGCGGCGGCGGCTACATTTTGGCGCCCTGTCACAATATTGGTTCGGATGTTCCCCCGGAAAATGTGGAAGCAATGTATGCCGCGGCGCAGGAATACGGCCGTTACCCTCTCAACCTCGAACACATTTTAAAGGAAGAACACCTGCAAAAACCAACAGCGGAGCAAATCGCCGCACAGGCTGCGCCGAAAAAGTTGAAGCGGCGACCGCGACCACAAAGGTAGCCAAAGCGTTTTCGTGTTTGACATAAGGAATGGCACTTAAATAACATGTCCATTTTAGTTTGTAGTAACGGCTTTAGCCGTCCAGAAAACCGCTAAAGCGGTTACTACAAACGGGCACATTATTTAATTCTCGTTCCTAATTTTTGTAATCCCATAAATCTCTAAAATTATTAGGACGGATATTATGAGTAGAAAAGACGATATTCTAGATGAACTGTATGACAATACCATTGATGGAGAGCGCGAGAAGGTTATCGCTTTGACCAATGAGGGCCTGGCATTGGGGATGGACTCGCTGGTCATTTTGTTTGACGCCTTGATTCCAGCCCTGGAGGAAGTCGGCCGCTTATTTGAGGAAGGGACGTTTTTTGTGCCGGAGATGTTGGTGGCGGCGAAGGCAATGGCAGGGGCGATGGAAGTGTTACGGCCGTTGCTGGCCAAAACCGACGCCAAACCGACCGGCACCTTTGTTATGGGTACCGTCAAAGGGGACATCCACGACATCGGCAAAAATCTGTGTAACATTATGTTGGAGGGCGCCGGTTTTAACGTGATTGACCTGGGCGTCAATGTGCAAGAACAAGGCCTTTGTTGATGCAATTATCGAACACAAACCCCAAGCTGTTGGCATGAGCGCCTTCCTAACGACCACGATGCCTATGTTTATTCCCACCATTGAAGCGATTAAAAATGCAGGTTTGCGAGATGATGTTATCATTTTCGTCGGCGGCGCACCGGTAACCCAGGAATATTGTGACAATGTTGGCGCCGATGGGTATGCACCCAACGCAAGCGCCCTGGTGCGCGAACTCAAAGCCAAAATGGGAATTGCGTAAAGTTGCAGGATGGCAAAGTGGCAAGGGGCAGTTACGCTTTTTGAACCTTGCAACCTGCAACCTACAACCTGCAACATCCTTTGGAGATTAACTTATGATTACAATTGGCAGATTACATCACGTTAGCATCGTTATCGATGACTTAGAGGCCACACGCCATTTTTATTGTGATATTTTGGGTATGGAAGAGGTCGAACGCCCGCCAACCTTCCACTTTAAAGGACAATGGTTCCGAAAAAACGGATATGAAATCCATACCATTTTTAAAGATGCAGCGGGACAAGTTTCAGGAGATGCTGAAAACAATATTCGTCCGGGTCGCGATATCACCTTTGCGCGACACTTTTGTTTTAGTGTTAACAGCGTTGAGGAAACAGTTAAAACCTTGGCAGACCACGGTGTTGAACTGATTGCCGGCCCGCGCTCCCGTGGTGATGGAGCCACGCAAATGTATGTGTATGATCCGAATGGGCATATGGTCGAACTGGTATACGAACAGTGGGATTGGGACTAGGAGAGCGTGGGCAGTAAGTGCAGAAAGTTTGAGGAAATCACTTTTTACGGTTTGTTATAATGAGGTTTTATGATAGATGACAAAAGGACGGAGCCACAGCATCAAGTAATCTTTATGCCTTCTGGCCGACGCGGGCAGGTGAGACCGGGAACGGCCGTACTAGAAGCCGCGCGTCAGTTAGGTGTCGAAATCGAAAGCATTTGTGGCGGCAAGCTGACCTGCAACAAATGCCGTATTCGCGTTGAAGATGGCAAGTTTGCCAAGCACGGCATCACGTCGCATGCCAGCCACCTTTCCCCCATGTCCAATGACGAAACCCAACTATTACGCAATCTGGATAGTCTTGATTGCCGCCTTTCTTGTCAGGCACGCGTGCAGGGTGATGTGCTCATCTTCGTGCCTGAGGAAAGTCGGGGGCAAAAACAAATCATTCGCAAATCGGCAACCGAGCGCGTCATTGAAATTGCGCCTGCCATCCGGCAGATATATATCGAGGTGGATCAAGCTGAATTGGGTGAACACCGCGGCGATTGGGGACGCTTACAAGACGCCCTGGCGGAACAGGAGGGTTTGCATAATTTAACAATTGATCTGCTTGCTTTGCGCAAATTGCAGCCTGCACTCCGTAAAGAAAATTGGGCAGTCACCGTCATCATTTGGCAAGAACGCGACGTGATTGATGTGCTGCCCGGCTATGTTGAGGGCATTTACGGGCTGGCGGTGGATATCGGCTAGCACGACAATTGCTGGCCATTTGTGTGATTTACGCACCGGCAAAATTTTGGCGACCGAATCGGTCATGAACCCACAGGTGACGTATGGCGAAGATTTGATGAGTCGCATCTCCTACGCTATCGAACACAAAGATGGCCTGGATAAAATGCATAACGCCGTGATTGAAGCCTTAAACAAGCTGGCGGCGCGGGCCGCCA
Source organism: uncultured Chloroflexia bacterium (assembly GCA_963701435.1). GTDB lineage: Bacteria > Chloroflexota > Anaerolineae > Promineifilales > Promineifilaceae > JAACFF01. The sequence continues at coordinate 11,721 of CAVPAL010000025.1, forward strand.
AAGCGGCCGGGATACGCGCGCGCAACATTCATGATGCCGTGTTTGTGGGTAATACGACGATGGTGCATTTGCTCTTGGGCATTCACCCGCTAGAACTGGGCGGCGCGCCGTTTGCGCTGGCAAATCGGGATGGGATGGATATACGCGCGCGTGAATTGGGTTTACGCTTCCATCCGAGCGCCTATGTACACGTGCTGCCTGCGGAAGCGGGTCATGTGGGCGCCGACAATGTGGGTGTCTTGTTGGCTGAAGAGCCGCATAAACAGGACGAGATCATGCTGTTGATCGATGTGGGCACCAATGCGGAAATTGTGTTGGGGAATCGGGAATGGCTGCTAAGCGCGTCCAGCCCCACCGGGCCGGCATTTGAAGGAGCGCAGATTATGCATGGCATGCGCGCCGCGCCGGGCGCTATCGAGCGTGTGCGCATTGACCCATTGACGCAGGAACCGCGCTTTCGCGTGATTGGCGAGGATCGCTGGTCGGATACATGGAACCTGTTGCCCGATGCACCGCTCGCCGAACAGCCCCAGCACCTGGCGGCAGGTATCTGTGGTTCGGGCATCATCGAAGTCGTGGCAGAGATGGTTCTCGCGGGCGTTTTACTGCGCGATGGCAGTTTTAACACCCAGTGCAGTAACTCAAGGTTGCAATGGGATGGGCCAACCGGAGCGTACGTGCTGGCCACGGAAGTGCAAACCACCAATGGGCAGCCGTTGTTGATTACACAGTCCGATGTGCGCAATGTGCAGTTGGCGAAGGCGGCGCTGTATGCCGGGGCTAAATTGTTGATGAATCGCGCAGGCGTAGACCGGGTTGATCGTGTGATTCTGGCAGGGGCGTTTGGCAGTTATATCGATCCGCTGCATGCGCTGGTGCTGGGGCTGACGCCTGATTGCAACCTGGATCGTATTTATGCCTGTGGGCAATGCGGCTGGCGATGGCGCGCGGATTGCGTTGCTAAATTGCAGCAAGCGTGTTGAGGCGCAGGATTTGGTGGAATGGGTAACCTATGTGGAAACGGCCGTTGACCCCGATTTCCAGGACGAATTCGCCGACGCCATTCATATTCCTCATGCAAGCGACTCGTTTTCCCACATCGCGGAACTACTGCCGCAGCAGTCTGCCATTCTAAGAACGGTTCAAGACGACGCACGCGGCAGGCGGTACTTAACAGGCAGTAGGATGAAAAAGATTTCCAAACAAAACGCTGCGCCTGACAAGAATAACACCGTTTTTATCGTTTGTGGCGCGCTGGCGCGTGAGGTGATCGCCATCCGCGACAAACACGGCTGGCAGGCAGATGTGCTGGGCGTGCCTGCTTTACTGCACAATTGGCCGGAGCGTATTCCGCCGGCAGTCCAAAAACGGATTACGGCACTGCGCGAGCAGTATGGCGGCTGATTGTTGTGTACGGTGACTGCGGCACGGCTGGAAAACTGGATAAAATGTTGGCGGCGGAAGGCGTTGAGCGCGTCGCCGGGCCGCACTGTTACGAAATGTATGCGGATGGAACGTTTGACGCGATGATGAGCGAAGCAGTCGGTACCTATTTTCTGACTGATTATCTCGCGCAATCCTTTGACCATCTGGTGATTGAAGGCATGGGCTTAGACCGTTACCCAGACTTGCGCGAAGATTATTTCAGACATTACACGCGGGTTGTTTATCTGGCACAACGAGATGAACCTGCTCTGCGCGAGAAGGCACAGTGGGCCGCCGATTATTTGCAACTGCCGCTGGAAATTCGGCCGGCGGGGTACGGCGCTTTGGAAGAGCGGTTGATGGCTATAATGATGCAGCAATGACAAAGGTACAGATTATTTATTGGCGGGACATCCCGGTGCAGGTCAGGGTGCGCAACGGCCGTATCCGCCGCACACAACCTTTATCTCCCCGCTTTCAGAAGGCAGTATATCGCTCAGCTTATCGCGCCAAAGCAATTAACGGCGACGAATATGTTCAAGAGTGGCGCTTGTCTGATTGGCAGGAACGGGAGGGAGAAATTGAGGAAGTGGAAACGGCCGTTATCGCTGAATTAGAGGCAGCTTTTCCTGATGCACAATTGGACAGGCTGGCGCGCAATAAAGGAAACAAGGGCATATAGAGCGATGAACACACAATATCAGATTATTTATTGGCGCGATATTCCCGCTCAGGTCAAAGTACGCGCCGGACGACAGCGGGCGTCACGGCCGCTGCCGGATCGCTTTCCGGTTGCTATTGATGAAGCCGCGATGCGCGCCGGGTTGACCGGCTCCGAAGCTTACCTGGCGCAGTGGCGTAATGGAGAATGGCAGGAACGTGCAGGCGAACCGGATGAAGTTGCGGCGTTGCTCGTAACTGAAATTGAAGCAGCCTACCCGCCGGGACGCGTACGTCAACTCATCGCGCAGGGCGGGCAGGAAGCTTAGAGGAAGCGATATGCTGCGATTTTTGCAAAATCACCCCCATTTTTTAGAAATAACCTATGATTTCAGCCACCAGATTGTGCAATTGTTTCGGCGCTGGTTAAAGCCGGACAGTGGCCGTTTAGAGCGGGCAATCACTTGGGGAGAAGAACTTGGTAAACGTGCTGTGTTTGACTGCCAGATGTGCGGCCAATGTATTTTGCACAGTACCGGCATGACCTGCCCTATGACCTGCCCAAAGAATTTGCGTAATGGGCCATGTGGCGGTGTGCGCGCCAACGGTCACTGCGAAGTGAAACCGGAGATGCGCTGCGTATGGGTGGAAGCGTATGAACGCTCGCAGCAGATGCCCACTTATGGCCACGAGTTGATTCAAATTCAGCCGCCGGTGAACCATCGTTTAGAGGGAACCTCGGCCTGGATCAATATGCTGCATGACATTGATACGGCCGTTCCCAAAGGATGGGTCCCGGCGGACAAAATTTCTATTAAAGACAATGTATAGCGTGGCGCGTATTTGGTAACATCAATTGGTTTTGCAATATGCAGCACGCAACAGGTCTCAAGGAATCCTATGCAACCAGACACCGATTTCAAATCAGGCAGCCGGTTAGAGCGCGTGTTGAGAAGCGGCCGTTTCGCCGTCACCGCCGAACTGAACCCACCCGACAGCGCCGACCCCGAGGATGTCTACCGGGCGGCGCTTGTGTTGTCCAGCGTATGTGATGGCATTAATGCCGTTGATGCTTCCGGCGCCCACTGTCACATGTCGAGCGTCGCCATCTGCGCGCTGTTGACGCGCGCCGGTTATGATCCCATCTACCAGGTGGCTTGCCGCGACCGTAATCGTATTGCTATCCAGGGTGATTTGTTAGGGGCGGCGGCGATGGGTGTACGTAATGTCCTTTGCATTACCGGCGATGATGTGACCAATGGCGATCAGCCGGAAGCGAAACGTGTCTTTGACTTTGATTCCATTCAACTGCTGCGCACAGCGTGCATTATGCGGGATGAAAGTGTTTTTCTGAGCGGGCGTAAATTGACCACCCCGCCACGGTTGTTTTTAGGGGCAGCGGCAAATCCATTTGTGCAACCTTTTGATTGGCGGCCGCTGCGATTGGCTAAAAAAATCGCAGCCGGCGCAGATTTTATTCAAACCCAATATTGTTTTGACATACCCCGTTTGCAAACCTATATGCAGCGCGTGCGTGATATGGGCTTGCACGAGCAAGCATTTATTCTCATTGGGGTCGGTCCTCTGCGATCTGAACGGGCTGCTGAGTTTATGCGCACCAAAGTTCCGGGTGTTTATATTCCTGACGAAGTTATTGAGCGGCTGCGCAAGACGCCTAAAAAGCAAAAACTAGCTGAGGGCAAACGAATTTGCGTCGAAATAATTCAGCAGGTGCGTGAAATTGAGGGCGTCGCTGGCGTGCATGTGATGGCGTATCGCCAGGAAGAATTGGTGGCAGAGATTGTTGATGACGCCAAGCTGCTGCCGCGTCCAACTGGCAAAAACAATGCTCGTCCGCGAAACAAAAAGAAAGCGGTTTAGGTAAACCGCAGAAAATTCTTGAAAATAAGACGAATTAGAAATTTGCGGTTTACCTAAACCGAACCAATTACTGCAACCTACAGAGGCATAACACATGAAAAACGATTTATTTTCCTTTGATACGATTGTCATTGGGGTGGGCGGCATGGGCAGCGCTACGTGTTATCAATTGGCTAAACGCGGACAACGTGTGTTGGAAAATGAGTGACGCATCAAATAGTGTGCGCTTAACGGCCGTTGAACAATTTCGCAGCGCGCGCCTGCACGCTACACTCGAAAAAATCAGGGCTGCTCTGACCGGGAAATCGGCCGATCTGCTTTCGTATGAAGAGGTACGCGAAAAAGTACGCGCTGTTGAAACAAACAAACGTGAATTAAAAATGATTCCTCTTGACGCCATCGTTGGCAGCGTCGGCCGTTATAAAGATTTTACACGCCACTTTTTCCCGCTTGTGGATGGAGATGAATATCGTTGGGCGCGTGTACGTACCCTCACGGAAAGTTTGGAAGGTCTGCCGCCAATTGAAGCCTACCAGATGGGCGAGGTCTATTTTGTGCGTGACGGCAATCATCGCGTTTCGGTGGCCCGCGACCTGCAAGTGAGCCATATTGAAGCTTACGTAACCCGGGTTGAAACAGCGGTGCCGCTGGAACCAGATATACAGCCGGATGATTTGATCATTAAGGAGCGTTACGCTCATTTTCTGGCGCGCACCCATCTCGACAAAACGTACCCGGACCTGGATCTAAGCATGAGCGTGGCCGGTAACTACCGCGTGTTAGAAGAACAAATTGGGGTACACCAACATTGGGTGCAAGAGCATAAAGGTGAAAAAATTTCCTTTTCTGAAGCGGCTGCGCGCTGGTACAAATGGATTTACTGGCCGGTTATCGGGATGATCCGGGAGCGTGGCCTCATGCGTGATTTTCCCAATCGCACGGAAACGGATCTCTATGTGTGGATCGATAAACATCGCCATGAGTTGGCTGAAACCTTGGGCTGGTCGGTGGATGCAGAAACGGCCGTTACCAATCTTGTTGCCGCCCACAGCCACCAACCGCAACATGTTATCGGCCGTATCAGCACAAAATTGCAGCATACCCTGACGCCTGATGCGCTGGAAGCCGGCCCGCCGCCGGGCGCCTGGCGTGAATCGCTGCAAATTGGCCATCAAGAAAACCTCCTATTTCCGCGGATTTTGGTTGCGGTGAACGGCAAAGAGGACGGCTGGCTGGCGCTGGAGCAGGCGCTGCAAGTCGCCCGACTCGAAGGATCGCGCTTATTTGGTCTGCACATCGTGAACAAGAAAGAGAGTAGAAAAAGCAAGCACGCGAAAAGTGTGCAGGCTGAATTTGAGCGCCGCTGTGCAGCAGCGGATGTACCAGGGGAAATCAGCATAGAAAAAGGCAAAGTCACACACACGATAACCAATCGTGCGCGCTGGACAGACCTGGTGGTAGTCAGCCTGGCGCATCCACCCGGCACCCAACCGGTAGAACGTCTCAGTTCCCAATTCCGCCAACTACTGCAACGTTGTCCCCGACCGGTATTAGCCGTACCGCGTACCGCAGCCACATTTAATAAAATGCTGTTGGCCTATGACGGCAGTCCTAAAGCCAATGAGGCTTTGTTTGTGGCTGCTCATCTTGCCAGGCAGTGGAACATGTCGTTAATCGTTGTGACCATATTGGACAAACAGGTTACAGTGGGAACGGCCGTTAAGGCGCGCAGCTATCTAGCAGAGCACAACATCCAAGCTGTTTATTTAACACAATCAGGCGACCCGGCCCAGATTATCTTGAAAACTGCCAAAGCGGAAGAAATCAGTCTCATCATCATGGGGGGATATGGCCAAAATCCATTGGTCGAGGTCGTCGTTGGCAGCGTCGTGGACGAAGTGCTGCGCACGCGCAATCGACCTGTCTTAATCTGCCGTTGAGCTAACCAATCCACTAACTAACCCCAATTGCTGTCACCGGTCTTCTGCCCGCGCCACAGCAGTCAAATCACTGACACTATCCAAAACTGTAATCTACTTGACAAACTGATATATCACTTGTATACTGCTTATGCAGCCTGTATACAGGTAGTATATTGAACTTATACTGTTCGCATTTTTTAAACGATGGACGATATTGAACGTTATCTCCTCAAAAATAAAGATGAAAATTTTGGTGACGGCTCACCCCGTCTTCTACGCGAACTTGCCTACGTCCGCCTCAAAGATGCCATACGCTATGCCAACTTGCAGCCTGGCGCGCCCCTATCTGAAACCCGAATTTCAAAAGCATTAGGTATTAGCCGTACGCCTGTACGTGAAGCAATGCAGCTTCTAGCGCAAGAAGGGCTTGTTGAAATTATTCCCGGACGCGCCATCACCGTTGCCTCCCGCTCTATCCGCGAAGTTCTGGAAGTCATCCACATTCGTTTGTTGCTGGAGCCGGAACTAACCCGGCTGGCGGCAGAATCTATAACCCCTGATCAATTAGCAACGCTTTGGAATTCCCTCAAAAAGATGGAAAAAGCTGTAGAAAATGTTGACCGGCCTGCGTGGTCAAAAGCCGACACCGTTTGGCATGAAATATTAAGTGAAGCCTGTCCCAATTCACTGCTCGGTGAAATGGTCTTGCAAATGCGCAACCGCATTCACCGTTACGCCAATATCGACCACAAACTGGAAATCGCTCAACTGCGCAACGGCACGGCCGAACATCGGCTGATAGTTGAAGCAATAGACGCCAATGACGCCCAATTGGCTGAGTCACATACGCGTACGCATCTTGAAAACCTGCGCGCCAACTTGTTTAACCAGCTTGTTTATTAATTTGTTGTATTTGTAACATGGGACATTTTTGAAGATGTGAGGAGAGGAGGTGATACGCAAAAAAAACTAAAAAAACCCCCAAATCATGTTTATGTAGAAAGATGTCACATCAAATATGAACTGATGTGACGCCATAGGTAACATACCATTCTCTTGTTGACTAGATACCTTAGTAAAACATAAATAACCGATTTTTTCGGTACTTTAACCCATTTATAAACAAAATTCGAAGGAGGCATGAAGCAAATGTTGAATAAACGCATCTTATTATTGCTGCTGACAATCCTGTTAGTGTTTGTATTGGCTGCCTGTGGCGGTGGCGGGGACGCCGCTTCAACAGAAAGCGGCGAGACAACAGCCGAAGAACCAGCCGCGGAAGCGCCAGCGGCCGAAGAACCGGCGGCTGAAGCACCCGCCGAAGAAGAGGCTGTGGAAGAAGAAGCAGCCGCTCCGGCAGTAGATGAGCTGACAATCTTATGGGCGCAGTGGGACCCGGCCGATTACCTGCAGGAAATTGGCAATATGTACGAAGCCGAGACCGGCATAAAGGTCAATGTGGTACAGGAACCATGGGGTTCGTTCGGAACGCTGTTTAATACCGAGATGGCTGCCCAGGGAACCTCCTATGACATGGTTGTGGGCGATAGCCAATGGTTAGGTACATCCTCCACACAGGGCCACTATGTTGATATGACCGATTTTCTAAATGAAAACAACCTGACAGACACGGTTACAGAAGCAACCCTGACCTATTACGGCGAATATCCCCCTGGATCGGGCACTTATTGGGCATATCCGACCGAAGGTGATGCCAATGGTTGGGCCTATCGCAAGGACCTCTTTGAGGATCCGGATGAAATGGCTGCTTTTGAAGCCGAATATGGTTATCCCCTGGCGCCACCGGAAACGATGGACCAATTGATGGATATCGCCAAATTCTTCACCCGCCCGGACGAAGGATTGTATGGTTCGGCCATTTACACCCAGGTTGATTACGATGGGCTGCTGATGGGCTTCCAAAACATGCTGTTCTCCTACGGCGGTGACTGGTCTGACGAAAACTTTAACCCGGATGGCACTATTAATTCGCCTGAGTCTGTGGCCGCACTTGAGTTCTACAGAGAACTTTATGAATGCTGCCAACCTCCGGGCATGAGCAACGCTTTCTTCGCCGAAGTCAATGACGCGATGATCGGCGGACAGGCAGCCATGGGCATGAACTACTTCGCCTTCTTCCCGGCATTGGCCAACCCGGAAATCAACCCGCATGCAGAGAACACTGGCTACTTTGTGAATCCGGCCGGCCCCGGGGGCCAACAGTTCGGCAGCCTTGGCGGACAGGGTATCAGCGTGATTAGCTTCATCGATGATGATCGCAAACAAGCCGCGTTGGACTTCATCAAATGGTTTGGCCAGGATGACGTGCAGCAAAAGTGGGGTGAGGTCGGTGGTTATTCGGCCAACAAAGCCGTGTTGTCTGATCCCGCATTCCTGGAAATGACGCCTTATAACGCCGCGTTTGCGGAGACAATGGGCATGGTCAAGGATTTCTACAATATCCCCATCTACAATGAGTTACTGATTGCGGCCAAGGATGAGCTGGCCAAATATGTTGTAACCGGCGAAGGTTCAGCGCAAGAAACGCTTGACAAAATCGCTGAAATTCACGCAGAGATGCTGCAAGAGGCCGGATTCTTGGAGTAATGGTTTTAGTTTATGTGAGGCGTCACAGAGTGTGATACCTCAGGGAGGCCAGCATCAGGCTGGCCTCCTATTCTGTGATAGCAAGATATGGTGAGATTATGTCTATATCAGACATGGAACCGGTGAAGGTTGCCGCCAATGCGCCCGTGGCCCAAAGTAAACAGAGGCGGACGATAAGCGATCGCACACTGGTTAATTTGTTTATTTGGCCGACGCTGATTATCCTGATCGCCTTTAATGTATTCCCCTTGTTTTACAGCCTTTTTCTGAGTTTCACCGATTATTCGGCCGTGGCCGCCAAAGCGCCAGAGTGGATTGGATTCGAGAATTTCGAGCGCGTGCTCTTTTCCGAAACCATGTGGGAAGCTTTTTCCATCACCGGCCGTTATGTCGTTTTATCTGTGGGTTTAGAACTTATATTGGGGTTTGCTCTGGCCTTGTTCCTGCGTGAGCAGTTTGCAGGCAGTGGGATCGTCACGACCTTGATTTTGATTCCTATGATGCTTTCCCCGGTGATCGTCGGCTTGTTCTGGAAGCTGATGTACAACCCAGCCTATGGCTACTTCAACTATTTGTTGGGGTTTTCCAATCCGGCGCTGGCGCCTGATTGGTTGGCCAGCAGATGGGCAGGAGAAGCGATGCCGGGACTTGCGCTGTGGGCGGTCATTATTGTCGATGTCTGGATGTGGACACCCTTTGTCGCCTTACTGATCTATTCAGGCTTAAAAGCGATTCCTGATTATTTGTATGAAGCGGCCGTAATCGATCGCGCCAGTTCCTGGTTCCAATTCCGCCGTATCACACTGCCCCAGGTGGCTCCGCTCATGCTTATTGCTGTGCTTTTCCGCACGATTGAAGCCTTCACCAAATCCTTTGACCTGGTGATGGGGATGACAGGAGGCGGCCCTGGCGGGCAAACGGAAGTGGTGGCGATCCGCATCTACCAGCAAGCCTTTTTAGGCCAATTCCAGACCGGACGATCCAGCGCGCTGGCATACATGGTGCTGATAGTCATCATTGCCATTAGCAATATCTACATCCGCAATTTGAATAAGGCGAAAGAGGGGTAAGTATGTCATCATTTGCAGAAACGGGACCGCGCGATCCGGTAACAGAGAGCATTCGGGTTGACAAAGTGCAGCCGGGCGCGCGCCTCGGTAAGAAAATTCGCGCTGGCGTTGTGATTATCGCGGCGATTATTTTGCTTGTGCCGGTCGCCGTTATGGCCATGACCGCTTTTAAATCGCGCGCAGATGTAGTATCGGTGCCGCCGAAGTTTATATTCCAACCCACATTAGAAGGATTTGTTTTTTTGTTGACCGAGCGTTCGCAGTTGAGTGGCGATGCGCTTACAGAAGCTAAGGCCAATGCTGAAAACTTGGGCATCTTTGATCGCGTGGCGCTAGAAAACGGCCAGCGCATTAACGGCCCCAGTGATTTTACCAGGCGCCTGCTCAATTCGATGATTATTGCCTTTGGTGCGACAGTGGCGTCGGTCGTGCTTGGTTTGTTCGCCGCATATGCATTCAGTCGCTTTGATGTGCCTGGTGCAAACGATTTGCTGTTTTTTATTCTCAGCGGGCGTATGCTGCCTGCGGTGGTTGTCGCGATCCCGATTTTTTTGATGTATCGTCAATTGGGTTTGCACGACACACATCTGGGTATGATCCTCATCTATACGGTGTTCAATCTTTCGCTGACGGTGTGGCTTTTAAAAGGTTTTATCGACGAGATTCCGCGCGAGTATGAAGAAGCAGCCATGGTCGACGGCTACAGCCGTTTCCAGGCATTTTATAAGATCGTACTGCCCCAATCAGCTACCGGAATCGCCGCCACGACGGTTTTTAGCCTGATATTTGTCTGGAATGAGTATGCTTTTGCGCTGATGTTAACCAGCCAGAATGCACGCACCGCGCCGCCGGCGATTGCGACAATGCTTGGTCGCGGCGGCATCGAGTGGTCGGCTATTGCTGCGGGCACATTGGCCTTTCTGATTCCGGTTTTGATTGTTATTTTCGCTTTGCGCAAACATCTCTTACGGGGTGTGACATTCGGGGCGATCAGGCAGTAGGGTGTTTGCATGGCGCAAATTGAACTTAAGCAAGTAGAAAAGAAGTTTGGTGAATTTCAGGCAGTCGAGCCGGTTGACCTGACGATAAAGGACGGGGAATTTGTTGTGCTGCTGGGCCCTTCGGGCTGCGGCAAAACGACAACCCTGCGCATGATCTCCGGCCTGGAAGCGGTGACAACCGGTAACATTTACATCGGCGACCGTGATGTGACCTGGCGGCACCCATCCGACCGTGATATCGCCTTTGTTTTCCAATTATATGCGCTATATCCGCATATGTCGGTACAACAGAATATTACGTTTCCGTTGGAAGCGCAGAAAGCGAATAAGGAAACGATTGACCGGCGTTTGACGCATGTGGTTGATTTGCTGCAGATCCGTCACTTGCTGCGTTTGAAACCGGGTAACTTGAGTGGTGGTGATAAGCAGCGGGTGGCCCTGGCGCGTGCATTAGTGCGTAAGCCCTCGGTGTTCCTGATGGATGAGCCGTTGGGTGCGCTGGATGCCGGTTTTCGCGAGTCGATGCGCGCCGAAATCAAGAAGCTGCATATTGCTGAGAAGGCGACGACGGTGTATGTGACCCATGATCAGATTGAGGCGATGGCGATGGGAGACCGCATTGTGGTGATGTCGGCTGCGGTTGTGCAGCAGGTTGGTACGCCGGATGAGGTTTATTACAAGCCGTCGAATCTGTTTGTGGCGCGTTTTATTGGCAGTCCGGGCATGAATCTGGTGGCGGGTAAGTTGGTCGATGGGGTGGTGCATTTGCCAGGTGGTAATCAATATGTGGCGCCGCAGCGTTGGCTACGGCCGTTAACTAATCAACTCAGCGACGAAAATGTGATCTTGGGTTTTCGACCGGAAAATGCCCATGCAAACGAACATGGTGCGCTCCAGGCTGAAGTGTATGCCAGTGATTTGCACGGCGCTTTCAATATGCTGCATCTGGCTCTGGATAGCGATGCGGATGATGTGGTGCATGTGCGTGCTGAACGCGGCGTGGGGCATGTGATTGGCGACAAAGTCACCTTTGATCTTGACCCGGATATGATTCGTTTCTTTAATCCGCAGACGGAAACGGCCGTGCTGCCTGAAGCTTAACCTTGACAAACCAGAACCAATAAGATCATGGCAGCGAATTAACACGAATCCCCACTAATTTTTTCGCGTTAATTTGTGTAATTCGTTGCAAACTTCTTGCTTGTTGTACAAGAAGTCAACTGATAAGGTACTAACATGACAGATTTGATCCTGCAAAACGTAACCAAACGCTTCAAAAATGTGACTGCGCTGAATAATGTCTCCTTTGAAGTCAATGACGGCGAATTTTTTGTACTGTTAGGCCCAACCGGCGCGGGCAAAACGACCACTTTACGCGCCATTGCCGGCCTTGAAAAACAAGAAAAAGGCGACATTTTGTTTGACGGCGAGGTGGTCAATCAAATGACCCCGGCAGACCGCAATGTGGCTATGGTTTTCCAACAATATTCACTCTATCCGCATATGTCGGTGTTTGAAAATCTGGCCTTTCCTTTGCGTTCGCCGATGCACAAACTGCCCGAGGATGAAATCAAAAAGCGCGTGGAAGACGCCTGTGAAATTTTGCGCATCACCCATCTTATCGAACGCAAGACCTCCCGGCTTTCTGGCGGTGAAATGCAAAGGGTTTCGATCGGCCGCGCCATTGTGCGTGAGCCGCGCATTTTCCTCATGGATGAACCGCTCTCTAATCTGGATGCTAAACTGCGTGAATCACTGCGCGTCGAATTGGAGCATATCCAAAAAACGCAGGGCAGTACGACCCTGTTTGTGACCCACGACCAGGTTGAGGCGCTGACGATGGCGGATCGGATTGGCGTGTTGAATGCAGGCGCTTTGGTTCAAATCGGTACGCCAAACGACATTTATGATCGGCCGGCGTCTGTGTTTGTGGCCGAGTTGGTGGGCACACCGCGCATTAATTTGTTAAATGCCGGGCGTGAAAACGGCGCGTTACACATCCAAGACAGCGACATCAAAATGCCGGTCGGCGACATTAGCGGTGATTTACCGGATGAATTTACTCTGGGTGTGCGCCCGGAAGATATTCAGCCACATGCTGCTGGTGAGTTTGCAGGCAAAGTCATCTTAATAGAGCCTTTGGGCGTCGAAACTGTAATCCACATTCAAACAGGCGCGAAGACGCTGTTAAGTTTGGTGACCGGCCGTACCCAGTTACGCATCCACGACGCTGTGAATTTTAATATTGTGCGCGACAGACTGCACTTTTTTGACACAGACGGTAAGCGGGTTAATTCGTAGTTGGGCGGGTCTCCTTAGTAGTCGGGACAGGAATAAGGCAATTGAATACACGCGCCTTCGAATTCATCCACGGACACATGAAATAGTTCACGAAAGAAGAAAAGAGATGACAACCGATAAACCGAACGTCATGATAGAGAATTCGATATTTATTGCGCGACCTACAGAGGATATCTGGGACTTTTTATCCGACATCGTCAATGATCAGCAATGGCGTAAAGGCGTGATTGATACACGATGGACTTCTGGTGAACCATTCAGTTTGGGATCAACCGCTGTATATGTTATTGAAGGCGTAGGCGAGGTGCATTGGAAGCTTACCGAGTTGGAAGATCAGCGTGTTATAGGTTGGGATTACATCAACGGTAGATTTGATGGCGGCCATGGCAGCTATCGTATGGAACCCGAGGCTGGTGGAACCCGCATGATGATGCGTATGGAAATAAAAATAAGTGTTATCTTTGGAATCCTTATGAAGCTTATCGTGACACGCCAGATGGCTGGTGATCTGAAAAAGCTGAAAGCTATCATAGAAAATTAAGTGCGGACGTCAAGCCCGCCCAACAAGCGCTTGTAGCCGACCATCTTCGGTGCGGGTATGCGTAGCGAGTTATGCCAAAGTCGGCGGCGGCTGAACCGCGTGGCGGCGTTAGGCGGCAAATATGACTGAGACCGCAGATGAATTCATGTTGACTAATGTATGAAAACTGTAGCGCGATTTGCCAAATCGCGTGTCGAATTACCAATTCGATTTACAAAGGAGTGGAGTGAAACAATGAAATTTGGCGTGAACACATGGGTTTGGACAGCGCCGCTAACCAACGATACCTTAGAAGAACTTGTGCCGAAAGTGGCTGAGCTTGGTTTTGATTGGATTGAGTTCCCGTTGGAAAATATTGGCAGCTTTGACTATTTGCGTGCCGTCGACTTATTGGCTGAATATGATTTGGGCGTCAGCACCTGCGCCGCCATGGGTCCGGATCGGGATTTGATTCATCCGGACAAAGCAGTGCGTGATAATGGCATGGCCTATATTCGGCAATGTATTGATACAAACCGCGTATTGGGGGCCACAAATTTGGTGGGGCCGATTTATGCAGCCGTTGGACGTACCTGGCAGGCAACGGCCGTTGAACGTGCGCGTGATGTCGATTTGTTGGTGAAGAATCTGAGCCAACTCGCTGTTTATGCCGGGGACAATGGCGTTATCTTGGGCATTGAGCCGCTTAACCGCTTTGAAACTAGTTTTATCAACCTGGCTGCGCAAGCCATTGAGGTGATTGACCGCGTAGATCACCCTGCCTGTCAAATTATGCTGGATACCTTCCACATGAATATCGAGGAAAAATCGCTGGGAGATGCGATCCGCGCCACGGGTTCACGTTTGTGTCATCTCCATGCCTGTGAAAATGATCGCGGCGCGCCCGGCTCCGGTAATGTAACCTGGGGGGAAGTTCAGGCCGCATTAGATGATATTGGTTATGATGGCCCGGTCGTGATCGAGTCGTTTACATCCGATGTGAAATCGATTGCCAAAGCGGCAGCTATCTGGCGTTCGTTAGCTCCTACCCAGGATGATCTGGCAGTAGAAGGCTTAACTTTCTTGCGGGGGTTGTTGACCTGATGGCAAAGACGATTGCGATTATTGGTGCGTTGGATACAAAAGGGGACGATTTTGCCTTTGTCAAAGGTCAGATCGAAGCAAGAGGTCACCATGCCCTGGTTATTGATGCCGGCGTTGTGGGTGAACCGGGTTTTGCGCCAGATGTCACGGCCGCAGAGGTAGCTGAGGCTGGCGGCAGCAGCCTTGCAGCATTGCGCGAACAAGCTGATCGTGGCGCAGCGATTGATGTGATGACAAAAGGCGCGGCGGTTGTTGCCAAACAATTACTCGACCAGGGCAAAATTGATGGCATCCTGGGCATGGGCGGCTCAGCGGGTACGATTATCGGCACGTCGGCGATGCGCGTGCTGCCGTTGGGTTTCCCCAAAGTGATGGTGAGTACGTTAGCGGCGGGTGATACGGCCGTTTACGTCGGCGTCAAAGATATCCTGATGATGCCCTCGGTGGTTGATGTGGCCGGTGTCAACCGTATTAGCGCACTGATTTATGCCAATGCGGCCGGTGCGATTGTGGGTATGGTAGAAACGACCGTGCCCGAAATCAAAGTCAAACCGCTCATCGCCGCCTCCATGTTCGGAAATACGACCGCGCTTGTAGACCAATGTCGCGCCATCCTCAGCAAACATGGGTACGAAACGCTTGTTTTCCATGCTACCGGCAATGGCGGCAAGACAATGGAACATCTGATTCGTGAAGGTTTCTTTGACGGCGTGTTGGATGTGACCACCACAGAATGGGCAGATGAATTGGTCGGCGGTGTTTTATCGGCCGGTTCCGAACGACTGGATGGCGCTGCGCAACAGGCCATCCCGCAAGTGATTGCGCCCGGCTGTCTGGATATGGCTAATTTCTGGGCGCCCGACACCATTCCGCCAAAATTCAAGGATCGCCTTTTCTACCATTGGAATCCGAATGTCACCTTGATGCGTACATCGCCAGAAGAAAATGCCCAACTGGGTCGCATTCTGGCCGAAAAGGCGAATCAATCGTCTGCGCCAGTGGCCTTTTTCCTGCCGTTACAGGGTGTCTCAATACTAGATTCCCCGGACGGCGAATTCTGGTGGCCGGAAGCAAATCAGGCGTTATTTGATGCCATCAAACAAAATGTGCGCGCCGATATCCCCTTGATTGAAATGGATTGCAATATCAATGATGCTGCTTTTGCGGAAGCAGTTTGTGAAAGGTTGTTAGCGTTTTTGAAGACATAGGATGTAGAGCGTATTGCGTAATCGGAAAGTTCTACGCAATACGCACTACGGGATGGAGTAAAAATGCCATTTATTGAACGATCCGAAGCGTTAAAACGATTGAACGACAATGTCAGCAACGGCCGTGCCATCATTGGCGCAGGAGCCGGCACAGGGATTTCGGCTAAGTTTGCCGAGCGCGGCGGGGTTGATCTGATTATCATTTATAACAGCGGCCGTTACCGGATGGCCGGGCGCGGCAGTCTGGCCGGCTTGATGCCCTACGGCGATGCCAATGCGATTGTGCAAGAGATGGCCGCCGAAGTGCTGCCGGTGGTAAAAAACACCATGGTGCTGGCCGGCGTGTGTGGCACCGATCCGTTTCGTCTGATGCCCGTGCTTTTGAAAAAATTGAAGGGGATAGGTTTTGATGGCGTGCAAAACTTTCCCACCGTCGGGTTGTTTGATGGCTCGATCCGCGTGGGACTGGAAGAAACCGGCATGGGGTATGGGCTGGAGGTCGATATGATCGCTGAAGCCCACAAACTCGATATGCTCACCTGCCCATATGTCTTTGACCCTGATTCAGCGCGAGCGATGGCGGAAGCGGGGGCGGATGTATTGGTGCCGCATATGGGTTTGACGACAAAAGGGGCGATTGGGGCGACGACGGCGCTCACTTTAGCGGATTCGGCCAAACGAGTACAGGCTATGCGGGATGCGGCCGTACAGGTCAATCCCGATATTATTGTGCTTTGCCACGGCGGCCCCATCGCTGAACCAGAAGATGCGCAATATATTTTGGACAACACTGAAGGCATCGCCGGTTTCTTTGGCGCTTCCAGTATCGAGCGCCTGGCGACTGAACCGGCCATTGAAGGGCAGGCGCGCAAATTTAAGGCGTTAACAGTTTAGGACAGAACTTTGCAACGAATTAACGCGAATTAGTTCGAATTAGGTAATTCACAAAAACTTTTTGAATAAAGATCAGCGGAAGTTTTTGTGAATTCCTCGAGGAAACCACAGCTTGCCAAGGCTTTTGTTTTTATATCACTTTCTGTGGTTTACCTAAGGTGGAAATTAGCGAAGATTCGTGTTAATTCGCTGCCATAATTGTTAGACCAAGAAATCCGTTTTTGAGAGAGTGAGCAAGGAGAAAATATGCAAGGAAAATTTATTACGACCAATGAGGTCGAACGCGATCAATTGGAATGGGGTGAGATCGGTTGGCTGAGTCGGCCGTCAACCACCGCAGCCGAACAGATTACCGTAATGGAAGTGACGCTCGAAGCGGGCAAATGCCACGCCTTCCACCGGCATCCCGGGCAGGAAGAAGTCATTTATGTGATGTCGGGCGAAGTGGAACAATGGCTGGAGCAGGAAAAACAAATCCTGCGCGCCGGTGATTCCATTTTTATCGGCAACAGCGTTGTGCATGCATCTTTCAACGACAGCGATCAACCGGTCAGATTTGTGGTTGTTTTGGGGCCTTGTGCCGGAGAAGATGGTTACATCGTCGAAGAACTGGCCGACCAGGCACCCTGGAACAGCTTGCGTCAATAACCCAAGCCATAGATTGAAATCTGCGGCTAAGTGTACAAAGTCTGTTAAAACAGACTCAAAACAAATCAATTTTTCAACATGATTTATCATGTTTCCCACATTAGCTACAGAATTGATTCTGTATTCACATGGAGGAACCAATGTCAAGACCAGTAACATTATTCACCGGACAATGGGCCGATTTACCCTTTGAAACGATGTGCCAAAAGGCCAGCGATTGGGGTTTTGACGGCCTGGAACTCGCCTGTTGGGGCGATCATTTTGAAGTTGATAAAGCAATGGAGGATGACAGCTATGTACAAGGACGCTGGGACATCCTCAACAAGTATAATCTCAAATGTTTTGCGATAAGCACCCATCTGGTTGGCCAATGTGTTGGGGATCACCCCATTGATCAGCGGCACCAGAGTATCCTTTCTTCCCGGCTCTGGGGCGATGGCGACCCTGAAGGGGTGCGTCAACGTTGTGCAGAGGAAGTTAAAAATACGGCCCGCGCCGCAGCCGCATTTGGCGTAAAGGTTGTGAATGGATTTGTAGGTTCCAAAATTTGGCACACACTAGCCGGATTTCCACCGGTACCGCCAGAGATGATTGCTGATGGTTATCGGGATTTCGCTGACCGTTGGAATCCTATTCTCGACGTCTTTGACGAGGTTGGGGTCAAGTATGCCTTGGAAGTACATCCCTCAGAAATAGCCTATGATTTTTGGACAACAAAAGAGGCGCTAAAAGCCATTGGCCACCGGGAGGCTTTCGGTATCAATTATGATCCGAGCCATCTGTATTGGCAGTTTGTTGATCCGATCGATTTTATTTATGAGTTTGCCGATCGAATTTACCACATGCATGTGAAAGAATCGGTGCGCAACTTAAACGGCCGTAACGGCATCCTCGCTTCTCACTATGTATTTGGCGACCGGCGGCGTGGTTGGGATTTTGTCTCCCCAGGCCGCGGTGGTGTGCCTTTTGAAAAAGTCTTCAGAGCCTTAAATGATGTTGGCTACGAAGGGCCGCTTTCGATTGAGTGGGAAGACAATAATATGAATCGTGATCAGGGCGCGCCCGAAGCATTGGCCCTGGTACGTAAACTAGATTTGACGCCATCAGATGTCCTGTTTGATGACGCCTTCCAGTCCAAGGATTAAAAGGAGGAGTCAATAACAATGGGTGAACAAACATTTACCGAAATGGCCGTTACCGGCTCTATCGACGATGCACCTGAGATTGGCGTCGGCATGTTGGGCTATGCCTTCATGGGTAAAGCGCACTCCAACGCCTTCAAAACCATTCCCTACATGATGTATCCCCCGCCGGCAGTGCCTGTTTTAGCAGCCATCAGCGGGCGCAATGAAGCCGCAGTGGCAGATGCCGCCAAACGATTTGGTTACAGCCAATATTATACCGATTGGCGGGATTTGATTGCGGATGACAACGTGCAGTTATTTGATAACGGCGGGCCGAACAATGTCCATGCCGAACCTTGTATAGCAGCAGCCCAGGCGGGCAAACACATTCTGTGCGAAAAACCGCTGGCGCGCACGCCTGAAGAGTCCAAGAAAATGCTTGATGCAGTGGAAAAAGCCGGCGTAAAACATATGGTCGCCTTTAACTACCGTTTCGTACCGGCGATCCGCCAGATCCGCAATTTGATCGACAGCGGCGCCCTGGGCCAAATTTATCATTGGCGCGCGGTTTATCTGCAAGAATGGATTATGCCTCACTATGACACGCCCAAAATTTGGCGTCTGGACAAAAGCGTCGCCGGCAGCGGCGCCATGGGTGATCTGGGCACGCATATCATAGACCTGGCTCATTATTTGGTTGGTGACATCAAGTCTGTGTCCGGCATGACGCAAACGTTTATCAAGGAACGGCCGTTAGACGGCCAGGATGGAAGCGGGATCGTGGATGTTGATGACGCTTTTGTCGCCGCCGTCGAATTTGAAAATGGCGCTCTGGGCACGCTGGAAGCAACCCGGTTCGCCGGTGGACGCAAAAATTATAACTGCTTTGAGATCAATGCTGAAAAAGGCAGCATTCGCTTCAACCTGGAACGCATGAATGAACTGGAAGTCTTTTGGGTCGGCGAAAAACCAAAAGAGACGCAAGGCTTCCACAACGTCATGGTATCTGAGGGTTATCATCCCTGGTGGGAGAATTGGTGGCCGCAAGGACACATAATCGGTTGGGAGCATACCTTCGTGCATGAAATAACCCACCTCCTGGATTGTATCGTCAATGACAAAGACGTTGGCCCGCATGGAGCAACTTTTGTTGACGGCTACAGGGCGGATGTCATTGCTGCAGCAATTCAGGAGTCAGCAAATACGAAGAGACAGATTGATATTCAATATTAAGCTGTATCCATTATTAGATGCTGCCGGATTGATTTCCGGCAGCATCGTGATGTTAACAAAAAGGATTGATTATGGAAGATGAACGAACAATAACGCCTTTACCAAAAGCGCTGCCTATCGCGGCCGTTATTTTGTTGCTATTGGGCTTTGTCGCCATACCGGTCGTACAAAATGTATTCACCGCAGATAAATTGGCCAAAAATGCGATCTTGAGCGGGATTCCTTTCATCTTGATTTTCGCCTCAATCGTACTGTTCTTCATGTCCTTTATCTGGTTTCTTTCCAACAAATTAAATTTCCGGATATCCAACAAAACCTACAGTATTGTTGAAAAGATCATTATTGGCGGCATCATCGTAAGCATAATTTTTATGTTTCAACCTTGGGTATTTGCCCTCTTTCGCTATGGATTTTATATTTTGTTATTCTTTACATTGGCTTTTATGGTTTGGAGCCATATAACAGCCCAACCGCCCGTAGACGAATTGGCCAGTGATACGGCCGTAAAATAAAAATTGGACGTGACTAATGGGTAAAAGCATTCAATACGAAATGATCCGCTCCGAACTCGAGGAGGTCGTGGGCGAAACATATATTTCCACAAAAGATAGTGACCGGCTGGTTTACGCCACGGACTGGTTCTGGGTGCCACAGATGTGGCTCGATCGCGGTGAAGAACCGGCGAAACCGGAATATATAATTCATCCGGGCACGGTTGAAGAGGTTTCCGAAATCATTAAGATAGCCAATGCTTATCGCGTACCCGTCATCCCTTATGGCGGCGGCTCTGGTTCGCAGGGAGGTGCGCTGTCCATTTATGGCGGCATCATCATGGACTTGAAGCGCTTAAATAAAATTTTGGACATCGATGAGAAATCTCTGACCGTTACGGCCGAAGCCGGCATCATCGGCGCCCATCTTGAATGGGCCTTAAACGATCGCGGATTTACGCTGCCGCACTACGCCGCCTCAGCGAACTGCGCGACCCTGGGCGGCTATTTAGCCCCGCGCGGATCAGGCACTATCAGCACAAAATATGGCAAAGCGGAAGAGCTGGTGTTGAGCATGCAAGTTGTGTTGCCCACCGGCGAGATCATTCGCACGCCCATCGTGCCGATTCACGCCGCCGGCCCTGATTACTTCCATCTTTTCCTGGGCGCTGAAGGTACTTTGGGCACGATAACTGAAGCGACGATGCAAATTGAATATTTACCCGAAACCCGGCTAATGCGAGCAGTTCTTTTTGATAGTTTGAGCGACGCGCTTGAAGCTGGCCGTTTGATCATGACGCGGCGTTATGATCCAATGGTTATTCGTCTTTATGATCCGGCTTCTACGGCTTCACGCATCAAGGCCATTCTTGGCTACGAGCTTGAGGGCGCCTACATGGTGATGGGTTTTGACGGCGATGCGGATCTGGCTGCCTTGCAAGAAGAAAAAGCAATGGCTGTCTGCAGGGAACTTGGCGCGCAGGATTTAGGACGCGAACCGGGCGAGAAATGGTGGGATCATCGCTATGATTTTTACTATCCGCCCAAAAATTTGAAGTTTCCCTGGATGTACGGCACGACGGAAACGATCACCACGTTTGATAAGCTGGAGAAGCTGTATTGGGCGGAAAAGCGGGCTGTCGAAGAGACTTATGCTGATCTGGATATCAAATTCATCGGCCATTTTTCCCATTGGTTCCATTGGGGCGCTTCGTTGTATACGCGCTTTATCATTGAAAATCCGCCGCAAGACGCCCAGGAAGCCATTCGCTTGCACAACCGCATCTGGAATACGGCCATGACGGCCGTTCTCGAAAACGACGGCATGGTCAACGAACATCATGGCGTGGGGCTGAAGCTCTCGCGTTATATGCGCCGCCAATATGGCCCCGCCTGGCCGATGCTGAAGTCGATTAAGGATGCCCTCGATCCCAATGGGATCATGAATCCGGGAAAGGTAGGTTTTTGAGTATGAGCATTAATCACATAGAAACCCTCGAAAACTGCCGCTTTTGTTTAATGTGCCGCCACGTCGCCCCGGTGGGATTGGTTACAGATTTGGAAACTCTGACGCCGCATGGCATTGCCCTGGTCGCAACCTCTCAGAAGCGCGGGTTGATTGAGTGGAATGCGGAAACGGTAGACGTAATTTACAGTGAGCCTGACTGTGGCATCTGCCGCGCTCACTGCGTGTTTGACCAGCCACATTCAGAGGCTGTCGCCGCGGTGCGTACTGAATTGGTGGAACAAAATCTGGCGCCTCCGGTGGTCTATGAAGTGCAGGCGGCCCTGGATAAGTGGGGCACGCCTTTTGTTGAGAAGCGGATGGATTCTGCTTCCGGCACAGGGGCTGTCGCTTTGTTTGTGGGCGATGAAGCCAGGCATTTATGGCCGGGAACAGTTGCGGCTGTTCAAAAGCTATTGCAAGCGGCGGGCGTCGAGCCGGTGATTATCGGCAACGGCCGTTCCAACGGCTTATTAGCCACATCATTGGGTTTGCCGGAAACGGCCGCCGCCCTCGCAAAAGCCAACCTGGCCGAACTAAAAACATCCGGCGCAAAAACGCTGTTGGTTTTGTCACCTGGTGATTATTTCACGTTCAAACAGGCATATAATGAACGTTTGGACATCCCATTTCCTGATGAAGTCGAGATAGTCGAAATGACAACCTGGCTGGCGCGACAAATGGAAGCGGGCGCATTGAATTTCCGTTCAAGTGAAATGGGCGCGGGAGTCGCGTATGTGGATCCGACTCATGCGGTGCGCGTAGCGGGGCGGGAAGATGATGTGCGGAAGTTGGTAACGGCCGTTACATCCAATCCGCCGCTTGAACTCTTCTGGCGTCGCGATCGCGCCCATCCCGTTGGCAGTACCCATCTGCAATTCAGCCGCCCCGCATTAGCAGAAAAACTCACTCGAGCGCGTTTGCAAGACGCCCACAACAGTGGCGCTAAAACCCTTATTTGTGAAGACCCCGGCACGCTCTACCATCTCAGCAAATATGCCGCTGAGTATGATTTGCCGGTGTTGGGATTATATGAATTATTAGCAGAGCAACTTGATACGGCCGTGTCAACTAACGAATAATTCAAACGTATTGCATGTTACGTGTTGCGTATCAGTGAGGATTTTACGCAATACGTCATACGCAAATTTCAATCTTATCAACATTATTTCACCTTAAGGAGGTATCAACATGCATCTTTCTATGCACAATTGGATGAGAGCAGAACCTATTGAAGTCACGATTCGACGTCTGGCCAAATATGGCTATGAGAGCATTGAAATTGGCGGCGAGCCGGATAAATATGATACAAAAGAGCTGCGCGGCGTCCTGAAAGAGAACGGGGTTCGCTGTTGGGGATCGATTAGTCTCATGTTTACCGGCTTAGACCTGATTCAAGCGGATGAAGCCGGACGCGCCAATACGGTCGATTATTTGAAAAAATGTGTCACGATGGTGAAGGAACTCGACGGCGAAGTCATGAGCATTGTGCCTTCAGAAGTAGGCAAAGTGAATGCACAGGCTGATCCGGAAACGGAATGGAATTGGGGCGTTGCGGGTCTGAAAGAAGTTTATGCCCATGCCCAAAAGGAAGGCATCCGTGTCGCTATCGAGCCGTTAAATCGCTTTGAAACCAATTTTATCAATCGCGCCGACCAGGCAGTTGAGCTGGCCAAAGCAGTTGACCCTGGTTGCGGCGTTTGTCTCGACGCCTTCCACCTCAATATTGAGGAAGCGAACTTCCGGCAGGCGTTGTTGAACACCGGTGATTTGCTGTTTGATTTCCATGTCGCCGACAACAATCGTATGGCCTGCGGTCAGGGCGCGCTCAACTGGCGCGACATCGTGGGTACGCTCAAGGAAATTGGTTACGATGGCGCTCTCACGGTTGAATTTGTAGCTCCGCTGGATCGTACCCCAGCCAATCCATACAAAAACGCCACGGCCTCTGCTGAAAAAGAACTCACTGAAGAACAATTAAAATTTATCGAAGATCATGGTTCTGGAGTGCTGTCGGAAGAATTTTATAGCTGGTTGGTTGAAACGACGGCCAATACGCTGCTGCCTTTAATTAAATAACCCAAGTTGCCACCATGGCGCCATAGATTGAAATCTACGACTACGGATAAAAGGTCTGTTAAAACAGACTCGGAACGGCCCATCTGGCAACATGTTCAACATGATTTATCATGTTTCTCCGCGTTAGTTACAGAATTCATTCTGTAGCAGCTAAAGTGGCAACTTGAGTTAAATAATTTTATCTCTTTGGGATTTTGTCGTATTGCGTAAGATTGTCGTACACGCAACGCAATACGCAATTCCTAATGAGTACAATCTGTGACTAAAATGTCCAAAAATGTTGTCATAATCGGCACGCTTGACACAAAAGGGCCGGAAATCAAATATTTGCGTGATCGTTTGCAGGCGCTGGGCCTGGGCACAACGGTGATTGATTCCGGCATCCTGGGCGAGCCGCTCGACATCGCGCCGGATATCGACCATGCCGAGGCGGCCACTTATGGCGGTACAACGATTGAAGCGTTACGCAATGCCGGCGGTCGCGGAACGGCCGTTGCCGGCATGCGTGCGGCGCTGAAAAATTTGACAATGACGTTGTATCGTGACGGCCGTTTAGACGCCATTGTGAGCATGGGCGGCGCAGAAGGGGCTGTGATGGGCGCGGCGGCGATGATGGTACTGCCTGTGGGCGTGCCCAAAGTGCTCGTTTCGCCGATTGCGTCCGGCTACCATTTTTTTGCGCCGCTGGTGGGTACAACCGACATGATGGTTGTGCATTCGGTGGTTGATATTCTGGGATTGAACCCCATCGCCTGCACGATTTTCGATAACGTCGCCGCTGCCATTGCAGGTATGGTCACTCACGGGCACGGCCTGCCGCAGCCCAAAGCAGGCGAAAAATATGTCGCCGTGACAATGCTCGGCAATACCACCAAAGCGGTTATGGCCGTCAAGGAATATTTAGCCGAACATGGCTATGAAGCGGTCATCTTCCATTCCAATGGCGTTGGCGGCCCGGCGATGGAGGAGTTGGCGGCGGAAGGCCAATTCGTGGGCGTGATCGACTTCACCACCAACGAAATTTATGATCCGTTGGTGGGCGGCATTCATGATGGCGGCCCCGAACGACTCAAACGCATTGGTTTGTTAGGAATTCCGCAGGTTGTTGTGCCGGGCTGTATCGACTTTTCAGTCTGGAACGCCGGCACGGTGCCCGCCGAATTAAGCGACCGGCCGCTTTTTGACCATAACCCTGAATATTATCTGGTGCGCGCGTCCCACGAAGAGATGATCCAACTCGGCCACATTTTTGCTGAACGTTTGAATATGGCCAAAGCGGATGTTGTGATTGCCGTGCCGACGGGCGGCTTGTCATTGGGTAATGTGCCCGGCGGGCCGTTTTGGAATCCAGAAGCGGATGCAGATTTTCTCAGGACGGTACAGGCAGAAATTCGCCCTGATATCCCGGTGTTGACTTTCGATCGGCATGTCAATGACCCTGAATTTGGACGCGAAGTCGCGGGTTTATTTATTGAAATGATGAGGAAGGAAACATAATTATTCAGGTGTTAACAAGAACACGGAGATTCACAGAGTAAAAGCGAAGTGACACGGAGAAAATGGAGGCTTTACATGTTACTGCCTAAGTTTATCTGGAAAACAGCACGTTTTTTTAGATTACGTCTCCCAATACTCTCTGTGAAACTCCGTGCCTCCTCCGTGTAACTCTGTGTAACTTTTCTTTCCTGAAAAATAACAAGGAAGATTAGTATGATTGCTGAAAACGGACGTGATTATAAGGAATTACCCCACCTGACAACAGGGGATGAGGATTTTCGGGCGAAATTTTTGTCCTGGGACATTGGGGATTTGACTTTTGTTGATATCAATGAGTATCTGGCCAGGAAAGATTTGATCATTGTGCCGATGGCCAGCCTGGAGCAGCACGGGCCGCATTTGCCATTGTATACGGATACGGTAACGGCCGTTGAGATGTCGCGTCGTGTCTCCGAGATGATCGCCGTCTTGCACACGCCGCCGATCTGGATGGGCTACTCTCCGCAGCACATGCACGAACCGGGACGCGGGCGCGGCACCATCACCATGCGCTCTACAACCATGCTGGCCATCATGTACGATGTCGCCCGCAGCCTGATCCACCATGGTTTCAACCGCATCATCTTCATGAACGGCCACGGTTCCAATGTCAAGATCGTCGATCCGGTGCTGCGCAAATTACGCTATGAAACCGGCGCCCTGATCGGCTTCGTCAAACCGTACATGGAACGTTACGTGGGCATTCTTGAGGGGCTGATGGAAAACCCGCCGGAAGAAACTCCGGGTTGGCACGCCAGCGAGCTGGAAACGGCCCAAGACCTGGCCTGGAATGAAAATTTGGTGCGCATGGATCGCGCCGAACACACCAAAGCCCACATTCCAGAATTTTTGCCGAAAACCTTCGCCAAAAAAGATGGCATGCCGGATGTCGAATTTGACGGCTACAACTACTTCAACTTCCCGATGGACCATCATGAATTCATCGAAAGCGGCGTCATTGGCAACCCGCTGCGAGCCACCAAGGAGAAAGGCGAAGAAGCCTTCCGTCGTCTTTCGGAACATGTGGCGCGCGGCATTTTGGAACTGATGAAAGTGCCGGTCGAAGTCCACAACCGGGAATTTATTGACCGCGTAATGTAACATCTAGGGGCTTTTTGATTTTTACAAAACGTGCAGCGTGATCAAAACGCTGCACGTTTTTTGATCGTTTAACGGCCCAATTTTGCGATTTCTTGACACGAAATCGATTTCGTGTTAATCTTTTGTTAATCTAAATCGATTTCGGTACATTTTACACCAGGAATAAGAAGCATGTCTGTTACGATAGAAGACATCTCCCAACAGCTCGGTATCTCGGTATCGACTGTCTCAAAAGCTTTGAACGATTATCCTGACGTTGCACAGGACACACGTGAACGTGTCCTGGCTGCTGCGCGTGAACTTAGATTACCATCCCAGCGCCGCCGCGCGCAACTTGCGCCGTGGTCGCACCGAAAAAATCGGTCTCTTGATCAATATCCCCATTTCCTTCATCAGCGAATATATTTCCGAAATTATTAGCGGCGCGGCGTTGATTGCCGAAGAGCATGGCCATAATCTGATTTTGTATACAACGGCCGTTGCCAATCCCGATGAACTCAAACGCATTTGTCGCGCGCGTGAAGTCGATGGCTTGATGCTGATTTTTGAGCCTTCGGATACGGCCGTTGCCGTTCTGGAAGCCGAAAATATGCCCTTTATGGTCTTTGGTCGGCGCGTTGAACACCCCAATGTTTCCTACATTGCTCCCGATAATCGGGCCGGCGCTTATCGAACTCACACATGCATTTGATTGAGCAAGGTCATCAGCGCATCGGCTTTACCACCCGCCCAGAATTGGGAACGGTCAGCAGCGATCGTTTTGCCGGTTATCGTGATGCGTTGGCCGCAGCCGGCGTAATCCTTTGATCCCGATTTAGTTATCGAAACCATCATTGAACCACGCAGCGGCTCACGGCGCTTGAAAAATTGCTGGATTTGCCAGAATCCGCCAACAGCACTTTTTGCATTTATGACTTGATGGCCATTGACGCCGCCGCAGGCTGCCCAGGAACGCGGACTGCACATTCCCGACGATATTGCCATTGCCGGTTTTGATGGCTTACGTTCTTCCTTGATCACCACACCCCAGATTACAACGGTGCAGCAGCCGCTGCCGCAAATGGGTCAACAAGCCACAGAAATTTTGTTGAACCGCATTGACGATAATACACAGCCGCCCGATCGCCGCATGCTGCCGGTGCAGCTTATGGTGCGTGAATCGACGACCGGTTAATTTTTTCGCTGACTCGAAAACGATTTCGACTATAGGACATTTGATAACTTATGAGTGACACAAATCAACCACTTCAAATTGAACAATCAACGCCAAAAACTGATGTTACCCTGCACAGCAAAGGAGATTTGGCCCAAATTTTATCCGCGGATGGCAATCACAAACCTGCCATGCCACGGCTTTGACCCTCAATTTGGCGACATCATCGATTACATCATCAAGATCACCCATGAAATTTGGGAAGAACGCGGCAATTGGCCGTCTTTATGATTATTACGGCACTAATATGCGCATTCACACTTCTAACGGCGACATCTACACACGGGATAAGGTGATTGAAAGCACGATCCAAGCGTTGGCGGCCTTTCCTGACCGCCGTTTATATGGTGATGAGGTGATCTGGACGGCTGATGATCAAAACGGTTATTACACCTCTCATCGTTTGACTCATGAAGGGCATAATTGGGGTCATACGCATCTATGGCCCACCCACAGGGCGCAAAGTCAGCTATCGTGCCATTGCCGACTGTCATGTCGTTGAGAACGTGATTGTCGAAGAGTGGCTGGTGCGCGATAAGCTGACTTTGATTTACCAGCTTGGTTTTGATGTCCATGAGATGGCACGCAAATTAGCCGCGCAGGAGGTGGATGTAGGACGTTGGTCACAGTTCCTGCAGAAGCAGATCGGTTACGTGGCCAACTGCCACCGGAACCTTATGCCGATAATGCCGCTTCTGAAATTGAAAATTTTGTGCGGCGCAGCATTCATGAAATTTGGAATTGGCGCTTGCTTAATAAGGTAAACGACTATTATGCGCCCAATTTCATTTGTGAATCGGCATCGGGACGGCGGTTATACGGCCGTAACCAATTCATCAACTACATCCTTTCCCTATTATCTCCATTTCCCGATTTGGCCGTCTCAGTAGACCATTTCTGTGCTTTGCAAGATGGCCCTGACCGTTATCGCACAGCCACGCGCTGGACGATGATGGGCACACATACCGGCCCCGGTATTTATGGCGAACCCAGCGGCAAACAGATTCGGATTATGGGCATTACGCCATCATTTGATTGAGAACGGCCGTTTCGTCCAGGAATGGACCGTTTTTGACGAATTTGCATTGCTCAAACAATTGTACAGACCAGATTGATAGCTTTGATTGGCATTCATACAATTTTGCACGCCGCTGCTGCATACGTATACAAAAAGGCATGGATGCCAAATTGGATAAACTAGCTGGTCGCCCCCAAACCGGGCCATTTAAGGAGGTGATTAACACCAACAAAACACAAGCAAATTTTTCAGCAATACATTCACTTTTTTAGATCAAATTAGCAAAACAAGGAGAGAGATTCGTGAATAAGAAACGATTTTTCATTTTAATAGTTTTTGTGCTTTTAGGCACATTTTTATTGGCCGCCTGCCAGCCACAAACCGTTGAAGTGACCCGCGTCGTGGAAGTAGCGGCGAAGCAGTCACCGAAACCGTCGTCGAAGAAGTTGAAGTCACCCGCATGGTCGAGGGTGAATAGTTACCGAAATGCAAGAAGTTGAAGTCACCCGCGTGGTGGAAACAGAAGTCATTGTCGACCCCACCGAATGCCTTTTAGATCCGCCGGCTGAAGAAACTGAAATCAATATGATTGGCTGGTCATTCCCCATTACCGATTATTATGCCGAAGAGGTGGCAAAATGCGATAAGATTGACAACCTCACTGTTAACACCAGCTTGCTGGCCTCGGCCGATGCGCAAGAACAGGTGCGTTTGGCCCTCTCCTCCGGTGGCGATTCTCCCTATGACATCGTCCACTTCGCCAATGCCCAGGTCGGTGAATGGGGCGCTCCTGGCTGGCTGATGCCGCTTAACGATCTCGTTGACCAATATTGGGATGAGTACAACCTCGGTGACATTCCCGAGAAAGCCTGGGAAGGCGCCACCATTGATGGCAATCATCTATGGCGTCCCGATCGTTGGCAATACCCTCCACCTGATCTACCGCCAAGATGTCTTTGATGAATTAGGGCTGGAAGTACCGGATACTTACGATGAAGTCATCGAGGTCTGCAATACCATCGGCCTGGACAATCCTGATTGGGATATGCCCTTTACAATCAACCTCTCCGCCGGATGGGCCTGGGAAATCGAGTTCTTCCAGATGCTGCGAGCCTATGGCGGTGACTTCCTGGATGAAAACAACAACCCGACCTTTAACGGTGAAGACGGGCGTCAACGCAGTCAATAAGTTGATTGAAGTTGCCGATGCTTGTATGGGCATTGATGGCTATTCCTTTGACCTAAACGATCAGGAAGTCGCCGTCCAGTTGGGCACCCTGCCGGCCACGAACATGTGGGCCAGCCGCGCTGCCAACATGACCGATCCTGAACGTACTGATTTAGGTGACGTGATCGCTTATGCCCCGGCTCCACGAGTGACGGCTGACGGCCCACGCGCCGGTTCAGCCTGGAATGACTTCTACGGCATACCGGCAACCACGACCAATGATCCCGATCTCATCTTCCGCATCATTATGGAAGCGGCTGATGAACGCAGCCAACGGGATGCAGCCGAAGTCGGTATGACCACACGCTTAGCCGTTGCGGAATATGGCGGCCCCTACCTGGATGCTGCCGGTCAAACCGTCGCCGAAGGAATTGGCATCTACAGCAAGGAACAGGCCGTTGGTATCGTGCGCTCCAAGCTTGGCGAATTCCTGCCCCTGGTAGGTTCCGGCGATATGACAGCACAAGAAGCACTTGAATGCTGCTGCTGAAGCATACATCCAGGAAGCAACTGCCCAAGGTTTTATCACCGAGTAATAGCTAACGATTAATCTGCAAGGATGATGAAGAATAGCAGAGCTAACCTCTATATTCATCATCCTTCATCCTCTTTAGTTATCCGGCCAAGTTGGCACCGGTGAAGGAATAAAGGAGAACGTTAATATGACTCGAAAAACATTTTTTCAGTTCATGGCCCCCAGTATGATTGTCATGACTCTCTTGATGGTTGATCCCATTAATCATGGCCATTTGGTTGGGGATGAACTTCGTGACTTTTAACAACATTAATGATCCGCAGTTTGTTGGTCTACGAAATTTCATCGAAATATTGCAAGATCCCCGATTTTGGCAATCCTTTCGCTTCACCATAATGTATGCGCTGTTTGTTGTGCCGGCCACGATCATTGTCGGCTTCACCGTCGCCATGTTGCTGGATCAGGTGGGGAAACTTACCCGGGGCATTTACATGTCCATCTTTCTGCTTCCTTTTATCATCGTGCCTATTGTCGGCACTTTAATGTTCAAACAGCTGTTCGAACCATCAGGGCTTTTCACCTACATTTACCAGACAATTTTGGACACGAAATTTCGCTACAACGAAATATCGGTCAAGGCGCTGATCATCTTATACGGTATCTGGTATGTCGCCCCGTTTGCCTTCGTGGTC
The DNA here is from genome assembly GCA_963701435.1 of uncultured Chloroflexia bacterium. GTDB lineage: Bacteria > Chloroflexota > Anaerolineae > Promineifilales > Promineifilaceae > JAACFF01. The sequence continues at coordinate 42,656 of CAVPAL010000025.1, forward strand.
TATTTTGCCGGCTTGCAGACCCTGTCACTGGATCAGATCGAAGCGGCTTCAATCGATGGCGCCTCTCGTTGGCAGAAAATCCGCCACATTGTCCTGCCCCATTTGCGCTCATTGACTATTTTGATCCTGTTGTTTTCGATTATGGACACATACCGTGTATTCGACAGCGTTTTTGTCCTTTCTGAAATGAATCCGATTTACAAAGCGGATACGGTCATGACCTACACTTTCCAGACCGCAGTCACCGTACAACGGCTGGGTAAAGCCAATGCAATGGCCATCTTAACCGTCCTTGGCATTATGATCGTCTTGATTCCTAACCTATATCAGGCGTACAAGGAACAAATGGAGGAACGTTAGAAATGGAGAAAGTAAAAAGCCCGATTGGTCGCGTGTTTATTCATCTGGCCCTGATCCTGTTCGCAATTTATAGTATTGTGCCCTTTTTCTGGACAACGTTGCAATCGTTTAAAAATCTAAAAGATGCTAATTCGCGTACCCCCCTGTTCATTTTTACACCTACGTGGGAAAATTATCAGGAGATTTGGCTGCGTGAGGTACCCGAGAATCTGGCCTTAATCATGTTTTTTCTTCTGGCGGCTGTGGTCATTCTTATCTGTTTGTTGGTATTTGCGCGTTATATGCCCGTACGCAATTGGATAGTGTATCTCTTCGTATTAGCCTCATTTGCGCTGCTGGCTTGGGCAATCCCTCAAATCCTGCAAACCGCGAAATTCTATGACTATTTCATCAACACCCTGATTGTCACAGTTGGCACCGTAACCGTCTCGATTACCATCGGCTGTTTGGCAGGGTATGGGTTGGCGCGATATGCCGGCATAGTCGGCGTTGTGATTCTTATAGCTGCGCTGGGTTTTCGGGCGCTGCCCCGTTTGGCGTTCATTCTGCCTTATTACTGGATTGGCTCTGCCACCAACCTGCTTGACACACGCTTTCTGGTTATCCTCACTTTGGTAGCAGTCAATCAGCCGTTTACCATCTGGATGCTGCGCAGTTTTTTCATGGATATTCCCAGGGAATTGGAAGAGTCGGCCATGGTTGATGGCTGTAATCGCCTGACGGCGTTTACCCGGGTTATTGTTCCAATTGTATGGCCGGGAATCATCGCCACGGCGCTCTTTTCTCTCTTGCTGGCCTATAATGAATTTTTGCTGGTGCGTTTGTTAACGCAAACGAATTGGACCCTTACCGGTGGCGATTTCGCGCTTTACGGGTGGTGAAGACCCGCGTCATTTGACCCTGGCGGCTGCTTCTGCGGTCTCTGCCACAATTCCGATTGTATTGCTCATTCTTTTCTTCCAAAAACATTTGGTGAAAGGTCTGGCGGCTGGTGCGGTGAAAGGGTAATAATTATTTGGGTAATATTATTAGTTTTGGTATATTGCGTAATGCGTAGTGCGTATTTCGAAGCATCGTATCCTACGCATTACGCCTTGGCGTTGACAAGAATTGTGAATTGTTAAATATTTGGAGGAACAAAATGTCAAATTTAATTGTGGTTGTGTTTGATGACGCCGAACAGGCCGGCCAAGTGCGGGACACTTTGAAAAGTGTGGAGCATGAGGGGCGCCTGCGGTTGGATGATTCGGCCGTTGTGGTCAAAGATGAACATGGCAAGATCCATGTCAAAGACCAAATGGATCGTGGCGTTAAGGTCGGCGCCGTAACGGGTGGTTTACTAGGTCTTTTATTAGCCAGTGTGTTTTTCCCAATTGGCGGTTTGATTATTGGTGCAGCTGTTGGCGGGCTAATTGGCAAAACGGCCGGTTTGGGTATTAGCAAAAGCTTTGTGAAAGAGGTGTCGGAGTCGATGACCGAAAACAGTTCGGCGCTCTTTGTCATTGTGCGCGACGGCGACCCGGATTTGGCAGTGGCGGCGTTACGGCCGTATGAAGGCAAAATCTTGCAAACCACCTTAGCACCGGAAGATGAAGAAACGCTGCGCAAGGCATTGCACAAAAAGGGATAACAACCACGATAGGCTGTAAATCGAGGGTTGAATCTTGTCTGGATTAAACGGCCGTAGGTTTTAGTGCACTTTGCGAGGCAACTGAATCTACGGCCGTTCTTTTTTAACACGAGCGAAAACGATTTAGTAGGCATGAATCACCAAAAGAACAAACAATTTATCGGCAAGTTTAGAGCCGCTCTTTACGATTGTGATGCAGCGGTGTTGAAAGACCAGCTCCGTGAGCTGTTCGCGCCGGATTGTGAGATTCATCTGGCTTTTCCTTTTGAGGATTTGGATGGACCCGATGGGTTATTTGAAGCAGCGTATCGGCCATTGTTAACGGCCGTTCCCGACCTCGAACGCCGCGACTTTATTGTGATGGCCGGAGAGTCAAACGGAGCCAACTGGGTTGGCTGTGCTGGAAATTATATTGGGGTGATGCAACGGCCGTTTCTTAACATCCCGCCAACCCAACACCCGATTTTCATGCGCTATGCCGAATTTTTCCGCATTGAAGCCAACAAAATCGTCGAGATGCAGGCGTTGTGGGACATTCCCCAACTCATGCTGCAGGCCAGCGCCTGGCCGCTGACGCCCAGCCTGGGTGTCGAATGGTTCGTTCCCGGTCCCGCGACGCAGGATGGCATCATCACCGCCCCCTATGACAAAGCCAAAGCAGACGCCAGCTTGAATCTTGTACGCGCTATGTTGATTGCGATGGGCAAACATCCGCTCAGCGGCGGACCGGAGGTGATGCAGTTAGAGAGTTTTTGGCATCCTAAAATGATTTGGTACGGTCCGGCGGGCATTGGTTCCATGCGTCGTATTGCCGGCTTCCGTCATTGGCATCAAATCCCCTTTTTGAAGGCGATGCCCGATCGTAGAGGCGCAGTTAAAGAGGCGGCGGCATGGTTTGCCGATGGGGATTATGTGGGCACCACCGGCTGGCCTAATATGCAAATGACTTTAAGCGGCGATGGTTGGCTGGGGATTGCGCCGGCTAATCAAAAGCTGACGATGCGCAGTCTCGATTTTTGGCGCTGTGAAAATGGCCTCATCCGTGAAAATTGGGTGCTGGTCGATTTGCTGCATGTGTATGACCAACTTGGCGTTGATGTTTTTGAACGTATGCGCGAAATTACGGTGGCGCGACAACGGCCGTTTCAGGTAAATTATGGACAATGAAGTAAACCAAAAAAACAAGCGTTTTATTTGGGATTTTTGGCAAGCATTGGAAAATGCGGCGCCAAATGAGGCTGAAAAATTGGCTCGTTCGGTTATGGCTGCGGACGTTGTCTGGTATGGTCCTGATCCCCTCAACGCGCTGCATGGTTCCAAATCATTTATATCTGATTTTTGGCTGCCGCTGCAGCAGTCGTTCCCCGATCTCAAACGGCAAACGCATCTCTTTTTCGGCGGCAAGTCAAACGGCCGTATTGATGGCGATATCTCACTAGATGGGAAAATGTGGGTAAGCGGAACCGGCTATCTACAGGGTACCTTCGTACATGATTACCTCACAATTCCGGCTACCGGTGGGGCGGTCAACATCCGCTGGGGTGAATTCTGTCGCCTGGAACATGGCAAAATCGTCGAAATCTATTTTTTGAATGATTTGATCGATTTAATGCAGCAGGCTGGTTACGATGTTTTGCCACCAAGTCGCGGCAAAGATCATGTTTATCCCCCACCACACGCCTGTGACGGCATTTTATTAGCTGCCCAAGACAAACAAGCAACAGAATACAGCCTCGATCATATTCGGCGTTTCATCTTTGATGGGCTCAACAATTATGATCAATCAGAGCTAGAAAGTATGGGCATGGCTGACTTTTTTCATCCCGACGTGCAATGGTATGGGCCTGGGGGCATTGGCGCTTGTTTGAGTCTGAAAGAATTTGAGATACTGCATCAACAACCCTGGTTACGGGCCTTCCCAGATCGTGCAGTCCAAAATCTTGATGCACTTTTTGCCGAAGGCAATTACAGCGGCGCACCCGGCTGGGCAGGTGTGAAAGCCACACACGTTGGTCAATATCTCGATTGCCCGGCGACGGGAAAACAAGTTGAAATTAATGGCTTGGATTGGTGGAAACGAGAAGCTGAAATGTATATCGAAAACTGGGTTTTTGTCGATATGATTCACCTGTTTCGTCAGTTTGGCATCGATCTTTTTGACCGTCTGGCGCGACAGGTTGCGCAGAAATCATGACCATTAGCAATCAACTGTGTCGACAACATCGCCACAGGTTTTTGGCAACCAATATGGGCTGCTTTTTCCGATCTAAAGCGCACTTGTTATCTTCATCCAAGAACAACAGAATGAATTCTGCAGCTAATAGGGAAACATGCTTAAGCATGTTTTTAGCTTAGATGTAGATTTCAACCTACTTCAACTACTATAATGGGAGGAAATATGCCGTTTTGGAGAACTTATTATCATTTGGTTTGGGGCACAAAAAATCATGCAGAGATTATCACGCCTACTGTCGAACCGGTCTTGTTTCAATATTTGACAAACAAAGCAATAGAAAATGGAATTCGCGTGTATGCGATAAATGGCTGGTTTGAGCATGTACATCTGATAGGTTCGATCCCTCCAAAACTTTCTGTAGCCGACGCCGTTAAGCGACTAAAAGGCGCAAGTTCATATTATATCAATGAACGGGGTCTGCTAAAAGAGAAATTTGCATGGCAACGGGGGTATGGCGTCTTGACGGTGGGCGAACGACAACTCGACATCGCGATTGAGTATGTTGAACGCCAGAAAGAGCATCACCAAAAACAAACAACGAATAGCTGGCTTGAGCGTATGGATATTGAGGATGAAGGGCCGATCCTAGCTGGTATTGCATCAGAGCCGTGTCACGTGCCATTCGCGAACCTGGCGTGGTTTATGAAATAGACGATCCTTTTCCCTTCTAAGTTAGCAGAATGAATTCTGCGGCTAATGTTAGGAAACATGCTTAAGCATGTTTTTTTGCCTAGCTGTAGATTTCAATCTACAGCTTATGGGGTTATAAAATGAGTAAATATCAAGCTGCCAAAACCCTTGTGCTTAACTATTTTGCTGCATTGGAAAAAGCTTCACCAGAAACAGTTGCCGATGGTATAAAAGCATATACCAGCGATGATTACTATTGGCGGGGTGTGTATCCATTTCGGGAACAGCATGGTGTAACGGCCGTTGCTGAAAAATTCTGGACACCTTTAATGACATCACTGACCCACATGCAACGCCGGCAGGATATTTTCATCGCCGGCAGCAACGAAATCGGTGGTGAACAGTGGGTGATGAGCATGGGCAACTTTATGGGTCTGTTTGATGCCGACTGGCTCGGTATTCCGCGCACGCGCAAAATGGCCAACCTGCGCTACGCCGAATTCAACTGTGTTGAGAACGGCAAAATCAGCCAGACCGGTTTGTTTATCGACATCATCGGCCTGATGGTTCAGGCTGGTACCTACTCGCTGCCGCCATCAACAGGCGTTTATTTCAATTATCCCGGCCCACGCACCCATGACGGCCTGCTGTTTGACGATGCCCCGGAAGAAGAAGGCGTTGTAACATTGGCCCTCATCAACGCAATGGTCAATGACCTGAGTGACCTGAACGAAAGCGGTTCAATGGGCTGTCCGCCGGAAGTGCTGGAAAGAACCTGGCACAAGGACATGATCTGGTATGGGCCGGCCGGGATCGGAGCAACCTACACCATCCCTCGTTATCAAGAGCAGCACCAGCTCCCCTTCCGTAATAATTTGGATGACAAAAAATTCCACGGTCACGTCTGTCGTATTGCAGAAGGCAACTTCGGCTGTTTCTTTGGCTGGCCAAATCTCTCTAATCGGCCCATTGGGGGATTTTTGGGATTACCGCGTAGTGATGTGAATGCTGAGATGCAGGTGGTAGATGTTTACCGCCGTGAAGGTGACAAGTTAGCTGAGAATTGGGTGTTTATCGA
>CAVPAL010000026.1:0-41396 GCA_963701435.1 uncultured Chloroflexia bacterium
TCTGGAATGCCAGTACAGGATTGGTGCTTGTTCGAGCGCACCCGTTTTCGCCATATGTTCTTGATCATGCTCGATAAGCTGATGGATTATTGTGAAACACAGGCGAATTCGAAAATGGTCTGGTCTATGGGTTGCGTATTTTGCGTCATGATCAGGCGCGTGAGCGGACACACCGTCGCCTGATGCGTCTGCATTACCTCTCCGGAAACCGCACGGATGCGCTCGTATCAATACGAATATTTAGTGTCGATTCTCAAAACTGAGCTAGGCGTAGAGCCTGCCAGAAAGACAATTGAACTCTATGAGCAAATTCCGCCGATAAACTGACTATTATCAAACCCCAAACAATCTCTAATCCAATCGATGCGGATGAGGCAGCTTTGTCATTGGAAGAATCTTTAAAACACCTGCAAAAGCTGCAAAAAGATTTATATTTTGTCCAGCTTGAGATTCAGAAAAGCATCAAAATCACCGAAAGCCTCTTGCACAAACATTAAGCGGAATCCAGAAAAAATTCGTTTACCCTAATTTTCAATCAGAACAGCAAAAGATACGCTTAAAGAACGGTTTGAGAACAACCGTCTGCTATGCTACACGCGAGTTATGAAACTGATTTGATTAATTTGGGTATGAAACGGCCGTATCTGGCAGCATTATGGAATCAACTGAAACGATTATTCATTCATTTGTTATCCGGATATGGTTGGAAGAACCAGCGACTAACAACAATTCTGCCAAATGGCGCGGCCACATCACCCATATACCCGACAGTCAAAGACGTTACATACAACAACTCAATGATATCTTGGATTTTATAAAATCCTATCTCGATTCATCACAATGATAACCTATCAAATCATCCCAAGGAGTAAAACTGACGTGAACCGCTTCTGCAATTGTCCGTCAGTTCAAAGAAATCATTCGTGAGTTCACTTTTTTCATTTTTGCGTGAAAGAGACGAAACGGCCGATACGACACCACCAGCGGCGCCAAACTTTGCTTCCTTGGCAGCTACAGATGAAGGCAGCCTGCAAATTTATCACGGCAAACCTGCGCAGGAAGTCATTTTGACTGCTATACGTAAAGAGTTGGAAGTGTTTATCCATGCTAATGAGTACCCCTTCCCCGATCCCAACTTCTCCTTCACCAGAATACAGGAAAAACCTACTGGTTTAGGCAACCGCATCGGACAAGAACAGCTCAGTCATTTTGCCTTTGCGCTAAAAGGCAACCGTTTGGAAGCGGGGGTCCGCTTTCAACTGTGGGGCGACAGCCGGCCGCCGTCGATCAGACAATTGATACTTTACACAGCGAACTGCTCGCAGCCAAAGAAAGCCTGCGGGCAAAAGGGTTTTTACGCATTACAGCCGATCAGTCATCGGTGTCTGAACATGTATCCTCCCTTTCTGCCTGGCGGGGTACGGCCGTTTACCATATTTTGTACGAATTCTATTATGTAGATAGTGATGGCGCAGTAGCCTCCATCGCCCGTATTCCAATCGATATTGCTACCGATTTGGATGATGAGTCAACAGTGGTTACAGATGAAATGGTTCGATGGGACGAACTGACGGCCCCCGATTTTAAGCGTTCGTGGTCGCTTTACGATAGGTCGCCTCTCACTGCTTGCTTATGTACCTGGAGATACTCCCACCAATATGATTACTTTAACACGAACATTTGATGGAGCAAGTAACCTGCCTGAAACTTTTACCACGTTGCAGAATTTATCGCAGCCGTCAGCGACCCCGCCTCACCAAACCGAAATGCTCAAATCAGTTTTAATGACCTAGCCGCATTCCTGGCTGCACTCACCCCGGATGGAGACCCAATTATTTTGGGCGATGTGGAAGAAAACAATACGCCAGATAGTTTATCAAGCCTATCTCTTAAACCTTTCTCCGCCGCTCCATCTGCCCAATAGCGCCGAGCGACTGGAACTATCTTGCCAGGGCAGCCCCTTAAATCCAGCTGCCGTGGTTTATGCTCAGGTGAAACGTTAAAGTATTGCCCGCAAATTTCAGTCAGGAGGGATTTTCAGATTTGCAATTGTCAAAAAGTAAAAATTTTTTCTTCATCTATTCTGCGGCCGGGTACTCTCAGCCGCAGCAGTAACTGTAAGGAGGTTACAGTCATATGGCCGAAATGATTTTACCAGGAACCTATATTGAAGTGCGGGCTGAAGGACTCATTGCCCCCGGCCCCATATCGATTGGGAACGTGGGCATTGTGGGCACGGCGCGTCGCGGAAAGATAGCCAACACCGCCGACCCAACAACTGTGTATACACCCAGCAACCTGGGCGAAGCCCGCGAAATTTTCGGGCAATACGACGCCTACGATAATCCGGAAGAACCTAATCACGAATTAACATTGATCCGGGCCTTGGAATTAGCTTACGCCAATGGCGCCAGTCGCGTTTTTGTGGCCCGTGTGGCCGACGAGAGCGCCGCCAGCGCCGCATACACCTTTCCTGCCGGCGATGGGACAAATGTAACGATCACGGCCGTTGCCCCCGGCAATGGCTACAATGGAGCCACCCTAACCACCGGCGCCTACGCTCCGAACATCGGCATGAGGGTAGCCGATGGCAATATCGCCATCGAATCACTGGGCAATCTGCCCACCGACCCGGCCGATTTTATAGACCGGATCAACGATGACAGCCTGCGCTTTACCGCTGCCAACAACGGCGGTGACGACGACATCGCCATCGGCGCGGCTGTCGCACGCACCACCGATGGCGTCGATCCCACCGCCGCCGTTTTCTCCGTAACCGCCGGTACAGGAACGATAGCCTTCACCGCCCGGCAACCGGGCATAGCCATGAACAGTGCCTCTATCACCATTGCCGATGGCAGTGACCCGGCCAACAATTGCAACGTCACCCTTAACGACGGCGCAGGCACAGTCGAATCACACGAGGATGTACCGCGCATATTCGCCAACTTCATCGCAGCCCTGGCCGGTTCCGCCCTCTTCATCGTGGCTGACGTCGACGCCGACGCCGATGTTGGTAACCAGAATGTGGCTGTTCCCGGCACGGCCGGTACCGCCGGAACCGCCGCCGTCTTTGAAATAACGGCTGGAAGTGGTACGGTAGATCTAACAGCCCGCAACCCCGGCATCGCTGCCAACGATTGGGACATAAGCATTCACGGCTATTTCGACGTCACCTTTACGCTGGCTGCCAGTGTAGAAACCTGGCGCGAGGCGCCAACATATCCGACCGGTTTTGCCCAAGTCATCAATGGCAATCACCCCACCTACAACTTCAGCTCCTTAGCCAGCAATGGAGGAGGCTCAAGTCTATTTACCGCCGCTGCCGGTGTAGCCACCGGCAATCTGCAAGCTGGTCAGGAAACCACCCAAACAGGTAACGGCACCAATGGCGCCAACGCCGGTCCCGACGATTACGGGCGCGGTCTGGCTGCCCTGGAAAACGAAGACGTTCACATTGTGGTGCTGGCGGGGCAGGACACAAGCGATCTTTTAATAACGCACGTGGAAAACGCCTCCGGCGACTTGATGAAGCGGGAACGTATTGGCGTTATTGGCAGCGATCCCAGTGGCAGACGCACCGATTTGGTAGCAGCATCCCAAGATTCAGGGCGCATCGTTTTTGTCGGGTCCGGGTGTAAAAGTATATGATGCAGTCGCCAACCGCGAATTGACTCTGCCTGGAACCTACACCGCAGCAGCCGTAGCCGGGCGCATTGCCTCGCTGAGACCACACGCCAGCCCTACCAACAAAACTATCAACGCTCGGGGCTTGCAAACGGTCTTCAACGGCACTGAGTTGGAGCAACTGGTATTGAGGCCGGGTTTGCGTACTGGAAAGCCGAAATGGCTCCATACGCATGGTGCGCGGCATCACCAGCTCTACCAACACCGCCTGGGCGCAAGTTACCACCCGGCGCATTGTCGATTATGCCCGATTCGGTGTGCGCGCAGCAGCCGATCCATTCATCGGCAAGCTGAATAACGAACGTGTGCGCCAGGCTCTCAAGGGCAGCGTTAACAGTCTTTTGGCAGACATGATAGATCGGGAAATGTTGATTAGCTACGAACTGGATGTGAGCGCCACACGCCCACAGCAGATTCGCGGCATTGTGCAAGTGACAATGGTGTTACGGCCGACTTTCAGCATTGACTACATTCGTGTCATTATGTACCTGGAATAAGGGAGGTTTGATCAATGGCTAATACAAATGTTTTTCGTGGTTCCGATGCCTCAATAATGCTGGCTCCAACCGATACGGCAATGCCTGAAGGAACGGCGGCCAATAGTGTAATTGAATCTTATGAACTGGCGCCTATTGGCCGGGCCACCGGCGTGGAAGTGTACGTCCACACCGAACTTGACGAATATCATGAGATTGGCAGGCGGCACGCTTCCCAACTGCGACCGGGCAATATTCATGTGAGCGGCAAAATGAACCGGGCCTACATCAACGGCGCCCTGTTAAATTTGCTGTTAGGCTCTGGGGCTGCCACGGAACGCGTGGCTGAACCGTATGCTCAACCCTCGTTCAACATCCAACTGCGGGTGGAAGACCCGGCCACGCCCGGCGTTGCCAGCACCATCACGGTGCATCTGCGCCGAGCTGGAAACTGGGCTTACAACCTGCCGGAGGATGATTTTGTCATGGAATCGGTGACGTTTAAAGGATTGTTTATCAGTGTTGAGGATCAGGAAGGCGGAGGGTAATGCATGGCTACTCTGACAACTGAAGAGTTGCTGGCTGGCGCCGGGCTGACGCATGAGGTGATGGTTCCGGTTGAGTTGTTGCCCAGTAATGGGCACACTCCTGACGGTACGAATGTGGTAATTCGGCCGTTAACCGTCAAAGACCTACAGGTGATTGCCAAAGCTGCCCGCGACGACCCGGCCCTGTCTTCCGCTCTGATGATTCAACAGTCGCTCGTAGAACCATCGTTAAACCACGCGCAGGTACTCAAATTGCCTGCCGGTGTGGCCCGGTTCCTGGTGGATCAGATCAACGAATTGAGCGGGCTAACAACAACGGCCGATGCCCTAACGGAGTACGTGCAAGCGCCCCTGGCCCGTGCCTGCTTCATTCTGGCCCGCGAGTTCGGCTGGACGCCGGAAACAGTCAGCGGCATGACCATTGGTCAAATCCTGCTCTACTTGCAAATGTCGCAGAAGGATGGCACCGAGAATGGCATTTGAGTTGTTAATTGACGGATGGAGTCGTGGCGTGCAACAATATTTCTACGCAGGGCAGGGCGCGGTGCGTTGGGTGACGGCTCTGGATCAAACGGCCGTTTCCCTGCTCACCTTTACAGAAACCCATCGTCGTTTGCAGGCGATGCAAGCAGTGGCGCCTTTGCTGAGCGGACCGTTTTTTACAGACACTCTGGCAACTTTAGTGACGCCCTCCGTTTACACACGGACGGAAACGAGCGAAGGCGGCAGCGGCAAAGCGCCGTCATTAGATACGGCCGTTTTCCCAAACAGAACCGAATCCGAACCCACATCTACCTCCACACCCACCCGACAAACGGCCGTTTCGCCGCCACCTGCCACAAACACCCGGCTCACCAAACAAGTGCTGCGCCGCCTGGCCGATCAGGTTTGGATCGAAACATTGCCTGGTCAAAAGCGGCTGCTGCCGGTCGAGGCAATGGCCTCCCTGCCACACCCGCTCTCAACATCGGCGCCGCCTCAGGTGACCGCTGCCCCGGCAGCAGCTGCCACACTCATCAACTTACTCAGCCAACGGGCAGCCCGACAGACTCCTGCTGTGGCTGGTGTGGCGACGGGGCGGTCCTCGCGACGCTTGCCTACCGCCGCTCAGGTGACGCCATCATTGGCGGCAGCGCCCACTGTTCCAGAAATGCCCGGTCATAAGCAGGCAACGGTTGTAATGGAACCACTTGATAACGCTGTCCAACGTGCCGTTTCTGCAGAGGGCGACAGCCCTCAATTAGAGAATCGGGATCAGGTGCTATCTACGGTGTTGCGGCGGGGTTATGCCCAGCCGGTACGGTCATTCGGTGCTGTCACAGCAACAATTGTCCCATCTGGCGCAAAGCGACAAGCGAACAAAGGCAAAAACGGCCGTTTCGTCACCCACCATCACCCCAACAACAGCGCCGGGAACGGCCGTGTCCTCACCTATCAACATGGCAGCCCGGTCACTGGCATCGGAAGCGCCTAATATGCCTTCCAGTCATCAATCCGGGCTGGAGAGCGGCCGGGTCACAGGTAGACCGGCGTCGCCCCCCCCGCTCACGCCTGAGTCGTTGTTAGCCGCCATGCCGATAGGAGACCTGTTGCAAAATCTGGTCGCCACCCAACCGGCTCGCCAGAAACAGAGCTGGACTGCGCGCCCGGTTTCTGCGGGAGCGGCAGTTGAAACGGCCGTTTCCGGCAGCGGCCCCGGCATCCATAACACTTTCAACGTAACCGTACACAGCGCCGGCGGGCCGGGTGACGGCCCGGACAACGAAACAGAAATCGCTGACCGTATCACGCGCATTTTGGTCGATCAGGCCCGGAGACACGGTATTGACATAACGTGAGTTTCCCAAAGGCTTTCCCTTAATTCTGAGGAGGCTCGCTGCCATGAGTCCGCCAGTTAAACCCATGCTTGAGGATTTGGAACTGTTGCTGGTGCAGCACATCCGCACGCTTGAAGAACAGGCTCTAAGCAAGCAAAAAATACCTGGCCTGGATGGCGCTGTCTACCAAAACATGGGCCGCTGTCCCACCATTTTCCTCATCAGGGGTATGTTGGTGGGAGATACGGCCGTTGACGACCTGACCGCGCTTCGCCAAAAATTCCAGGCGCACGAACCCGTCTCATTTGTGGCCGACATCGCCACCGAGACCACCGTGACCCAAGTGTTAATCGACGACCTGCAAGTCAACGAACTGGCCGGCCGGCCGGCCCGGTTTGAATATCGGCTTGTCTTGCGCGAGTACATCCCGCCACCGCCGCCAGAACAGATTTTGGATAGCCCGCTGAATAATGAAGCGAACGGCTTATTCGACGACCTGACGGAAAACTTGGACATCTTATCTGATTTGGATGATTTACTGGGCGGTAATTTTAATATTGCCGACCCCACACCACCTTTGCGCCAACTGTTGGATGGTTTTCAGGAAGCTACATCCGGCCTGGATTCAATTTTAGGCGCTTTGAGCAGGAATTTAACGCAAGAATGACCACAATTCTAAGCCAGATTCCCAATCTGGATTCGCTGACGCCGGTTGTAACGGCCGTTCAAGATGGCTTTGGCGGCATGCTAGACGCGCTGCCGGAAGAAGCCGCCAATGTACTGGGCAACTTGCCCGGCCAACTCGATTCCATCGGCGAACTGCTGCCAGACGACCCGCAAGCTGATTGGCTGGGCGGGTTGACAAGCGGTTTGGAAGGAATTCAGGCGCTCCTGCCCGCAGAAACGACCGAATTTATCCAACCCCTCATCGAAGGGTTAGGCAGCCTAGGCGGCATTGTGGCCGATACCCCCCTGGCCCAACTCATGGAAGATGGCAGCGTGGCCGATGCTCTTTCCGGCCGGTTGCCGGAACTGACCGAGCCTATTCTTGAGCAAATGAGCCAACTGCCGGAACAGTTCGCCTCATCTGACCAGCTCGAGCAAATCAACACCTTTTTGCAAGCGGTGGCCGACTTTCAGGCAGACGTTCCCACCGACCCGGACGCGATTGCCGACTTCCTGGCGCAAAGCTTCATCGGCTTGCCCGATTCGCTGCTGGGGCCGATAGCGACAACGGTCAACGGCGTTTTAGATGGACTGGACGGCGCAAGCGAGGGGCTGGCCACCGGCTTGCCCGCCAGTGACCTTGATCTATTGAACCAATCGCTCGTGGCGGCGACCGGCTTGATAAGCGGGATGGATTTGACGGAAACAGCCGATTACAACGCCGTCCTGACCCTGCTCACCTCGGCTCGCATTCAGCAGCAAAGTGCTGCCGACGCGTTCACAACGATGTTTAGCGACGCGCAAACCAACCTGGCCGGCTTTGATTTGTCCAGCCTGCGTGCCGATTTGGAAGCGGCCCTTGCCGCTGTGCCAGAAATTGACATTATCACCGTCAATGATGTGCGCCATACCATTTTGGAAGTGGTGCAGGGGTTAATCGGCCAAATGCAGACGCTTGATCCGCAACTGGTTGTGGGCCGTTTGCAGGCGGCGACGGCGGCGCTGGAGCAGGCGCTGAATGAATTGGGACTGGCTGAAGCTCGCCAATCTATTTTTGGTATTTTTGATGAAATGGTGGCGGCGCTGGATGGGGTAGATGTAACGGCCGTTCGCCAGGCGATTGAGGCCGTGTTCGACGCGCTGCAGCAGGCGATTGCCGATTTGAATTTGGAAGAGATTCGAACAACAATTGAGGCTGTTTTTGCTCAAATTGAGCAGTTGATAGATGCCATTGATTTGCAGGCAAGCGTTGATTTTGTGGCGGATTTGGTGAATCAGGTGACGACCCTGCTGGATTCGATTCCGATAACGGAATTACGGCAGCAGCTTGAGGCTGCGTTTGCCGCCATCGAAATGGCGCTGAACAATCTTGCCGAGTTGGCCCAAACAGCGTCGGAAGCACTGCAATCTATTTTAGATGCGCTGGACGATATTGATTTTGATGGAGCCGCAGAACCGGCGGTGGCGGCCATCCACAGCATCGTGGAGATGCTGGAAGCGATTGCTCCGGATTCGCTGCCGGAGCCGGTGCGGGCGCTGCTGTCTCAGGCGGTGGAGCCATTACAGCAGGTCAATTTTGCGGACGAGATTACGCAGCCGCTGGTGGACGCGTTTGATGAGATCGCCACCCTGCCGCAAACGGCAGCAGATGAGATTGATGCGGGATTAACGGCCGTTACCCACAAAATAGACGCCCTCGATCCGGCCATCCTGCTAAGTCCGCTCCAGGGAATTTACGATCAGGCGATTGAGACATTGGACAATTTTGATCCTGAAACCTTGCTGCAGCCGGTTCAGGCAGTGCTGGAGCAGGTGGCAGCGGCGCTGGACGAACTCGACCCGACGCAGTTGCTGGCCCCGCTGCAATCTGTTTTCGACGGAATGTTGGCCGCTTTTGACCAGTTGCGGCCTGAACCGCTACTGGCGCCCCTGACGGAGGCATTTGCCCAGGTGGAAATGCTGCTGGAAAACCTGGATTTGACGCCATTTTTTGAGGAGTTGACCCAATTGCAAGAAAGTTTACTGGGCCAGGTGCAGCAAGCATTGGTGGATGATCTCGATGTGTCCGGCTTGCCCGGCGGTGCGGGCGACTTGTTGGGCGGGCTGGGCCGCTCTGCTGGGCGGCGGTGCAGGCACAATTCGCCCCGGTGATCTTTTTTTACCGTTGGCCGATTTGTACGACCAGTTGTTGGAAGCGGTGGATGCGGTTCCTGCCGATTTGCTGCTGACCGCGTTTAATCGTTTACAGGCGAGTACGACGGGGGCCTTGGGCGCTTTAAGCACGCTGGGTACAACGGTGGCCGAGAAGGCGGCGATGATTGGGGCAGCGTTTACGGCTGTTGATCCCGCTCCTGCTGTGGCCGACCTGACGACGGCGCACACGGGTCTGACAAGTGCGCTGGCCGGGCTGGACGCGTCGCTGGTTCCGCCGGAACAGTTCGGGCCGTTTCCAGGCGATGCAAAATTTGGTGACGGAGTTGGAAGTAACGTACCGTTTACGCCCCCATCCAAACCTTTACGCCATTTTAGAAGCGCCGATTCAGGCGCTGGCTCAGCCTGTGGACACCTCGGGGCTGGATGCGCTGCTGGAGCCATTGCAAACCAAAATTGAACGGTTGGTTCCGCCCTTTTTATTAGCAGAAATAATAGCCGATAATTTACGCCAAAGCCTGGAAGCGTTTAGTCCGGCGGGCATTGCCGACGAAATCAACGCCGTCTTTGAGGAGTTTAGTGCGTTGGCTACCGGTTTGTCCGGGGTAGTTGAGCCTGCCGTTGAGGCCATGCTGCAAATGTTGAGCGACCAGTTCAGCGGCATGGGGTTGGTTGCTTTGCAAACGCTGGTGACGGAACTACTGGCGACGGTCAGGGAAAAGTTAGAGGCGTTTGACCCCGAGATTTTGGTGACGGAATTGCAAGAGAACGTTTGACGCGGCCCAGGCGGCGCTGGCGAATCTGAACCCGACCGTTATTGGTGAGGGGTTGCAAGCGGCTTTGCGGCGGCGCGAGATAAGCTGGCGGCGCTTTATTTGTCGCCGTTGCAGCAGGCGTTGGAGCAGATGCTGGCGCTGGTGCAGGCGAAGTTGAAGATTTTTAACCGGGCGCTGCTGACAGAGCGGTTGACGGCCACTTTTGATCAGGTGAAGGTGCTGCTGGACGACCTGGACATTGTGGCGGCGATTTCGCTCATTTAGCCAGGTGTTTGTGCGGTTGCGTGATGAGTTGGTTGCCACGCTAAATACGGCCGCAAGGGGCGTATGACGTATGTTGGCGGCAATTCCGGTTTGATGCAGAGGTCATTATGACGCAAGTTGTCTCTATTTTTGGTATGAGTTTGCCGGTCGATAAAAAGGGAAAGCCGGTGGCGCAACGGCCGTACATCCACCCTGAACTGAAGTTTGATGGGCAGGGCCGGCCGGTGCGACGGCGGGACGGCGAGGGGCGGGTGACACGTTATCGTTACGATGCGGCCGGCAATTTGGTACGGGCAATTGAGCCGGACGGCTGTTTCGCGAGTTTGTTTATGATGCCCAGAACAGGCCGGCAGCGGAGAGGGATCGGGCGGGGCAAAGACGCGCTATGGCTACGACGAGCGGGGGCAGCTGGCTGAGGTAGTGGGGGGAAACGGGCCGTTTTGCTCGATCTTGTTACGATGGCGACGGCCGGCCTACGCTGGCGGCTAACAGATTCGCGCAAACGGGCTACGATTACAATGCAGCCGGGCAAGTAACGCGGCAAACGTTGCTTATCCAGGGGCGGCAGTATGTGATGGGGCGGTATATGCCTATGATGAAAATGGCACGTTGCGTACGGGGTTCGAACCGCCAGGTTCCAACGCGTGGATGAGTTATGATTAGACTGACCAGGGGCGTTGGTTGTCATCCGCGCCGGCGGTTTGCCTCTTCTGGAACATGTACACGAGGACGGCCGCGTGCGCATCTTTGGTAATGGTGTGGTAGCAGAGCACACGCTGCGCGGCGGCGGCAGCCTTTCCCGCATTCGCACCTGGTTGCCGGGTGATGAGGCTACTTCTTCGATCGGCGTCTGGTGTTTGACCGGAACTCATTAATGTCATCCGCGCCGGCGAGCAGCGCTTTGTTTACGATGCCGAAGGCCGGTTGAGCGCTGCCCGTTGGGCCGGGCAAACGACGCACTACGCTTATGACGGCGCGGGTAATCGCCGCTGTCGGACGGGCGCATCCGGCGAAACAACGTATTTTTATGACGCGCTGGATCGGTTAACTGGCGAAAAAGGGGACGGGCGGCGCCATTTGGTATGGGTATGATGAAACCGGCCGTCTTGTCAGCCGTCGCTGCCCCGGCGAAGCCGTAACTTACGGTTACGATGCAGCCGGGCGGCGGTGAAAGTAGCCGCAACGGCCGAACCGTGGCTCGCTACGCCTATAACGCGCAAGGGCATCGGGTGTGGGTGCAGGAGGGGGACGGGTTATCATTGAGCACCGAGATCTGATGGGGCAATTGCGGCGGAGACAACGCGACGGCCGCGCGCTGGCAACGTATGTGCGTGCCGGAGGCCGGGTGGCGGCCCGCATCGTCGGGTCGGTGGGAAACGGTGACGTATTTTATGATCACCTGGATCATTTTGGTTCTACGCAAGCGGTAACAGATGGAAATGGCCGTGTTTGCCAACACATGATAACACACCCTTCGGCCGGGCAACGACGGCCGGGGTTGGAACATGGCGATTTCGGTTTTGCCGGGTATGAATGGTCCGGCGCCGGCAGGATGATATTATGCGGGGGCGCGATGGTACGATGCGGAAAAAGGTGGTTTTATCACCCGGCACCTGTACCCACGGCCCGGACGATCCCCGGCAAGGTTGGGGGCTGACGCGACCATAAATGGTGGCCGCCTGATGCTGATCCACGCCGCCACAATCGCAATGCGACCGTCTTAACAACCCTGCTACTTACGTAGACATAGACGGCCACGATGCTTCGGGTGTTTTCCTGACGTATTATCGGCTTTATTTGGGCCTTGCCTTCTCACTGTATTTGGCTTTTGCTGTGGTTAGTGGGAAATATTGCCTATTGTGCCTCATTTTGAGTCTGACGGGGCGTTCTTCAGTCACTTGGCGTCAGCGGACACAGTTCGGGCACGCTGGAAACCTTCGCCCTCTTTTTTGAAGGGCATGATTGGCTCTATCATGAAGCCCCCACTACCGGGCGGCGTGGAAAGCGTTTACCAGCGGTCAGACCCGCGTCTCAATCTCTCAGAATCTGAAGCCGGAAACCGAAGCACAATTCTGCCACGAGTCGCGCCATATCAACGAATACGAAATCGGTTTGGCTGCTTCGCTTTGCCTGCGACTGATGTCCCTTCATCACCCTGCTGACACTGGGCATTGGCGCATCGGCGAACATCTGCAAAATGAGCGTGTCACGAATACCTTGCTGGCTGGTACGCCGATCCCCACTTTAGCGCCGCTGCTTACTGTTTATTTCTGGCGATGTGGTGGTGAATGGATACAACAATGCCTGGGTCGAAAAAGACGCTCAAGCGTTTGAGAGTGGGTGTCGTACTGATGCCGGAACCGATTAAACCAATGTTGGACGATTTGGAACTGTGGTTGGTACAGCGCATCGAAACGGAAGAGGCGCAAAGTTGGGTGGGTCACGCCGTGCCGGGGTTGGCCGGTGATTTCACCGAACGCCTGAACCGGCACCACGCAGGTGACGCTGCACGGTGTGATGGTCGGCGACGCCGCTAAAGAGAAGCTGGATAGTTTTGGCGCCTATAGTTTCACGCCGCCGAGCCGTCGCCGTTGTGGCCGACATTATGACGGCGACGGAGGTGCAGCAGGCGCTCATCGCTGATTTGCAAGTGCAGGAGGTGGCTCGGACGCCATCGGATTTGCTTACCGGATTTTGCTTAATGAATATGTTCTGCTGCTCGCTGATGAAGTGGCGGCGATGGAGGTGGTGAATGAGGACGTGGCAAATGAGGCGAGCGAGCAGAATGAAGCGCGGGTGGAAGATGTGGAAGGAGAGTTGGGTGTGATCGAGGTGGAGGTGTTGCTTGCCAGCGGCGAACGGGATTTCGATATTGCCGAAGTGGAGGTGAAAGGGACGACGGATGCGGGTGAGGCATCTACGGCCGTTATCAGTGAGCACACAGACGGCCTCTTCCGGTTGGAAAATGTACCGGCGGGTGATTACACGGGCACGGCGCGTTCGCAGAGAGTAAGCGACGCTCGCCCATGCTTTAAGGTAAATCATGTCAGATACGGTGTCAAAACAATTGAGTCGATCAGATTCCCAAATTCAAATAAGAATCTTTCGCCGGATTCGAACCAGCGGCCTTAGCTTGCGCCAGGGGCAATCACCATTTTGCTTTTTTGGTACAAATGCTTATTACTTGCTGGAGGTGGCGGCACAAGGTCTGTTTGGGGGCAGGGCCAGTGATCGCCAACTAATAACGGACTTTTTCTCCATGGTCAGCCGCAGTGGGTTGAAGGTTGTGCGTACCTGGGGATTTAATGATGACCCCGGCCAAGCCAACCATAACCCTTACTCAGTCTCGAGGCCAGAGTGGCGGACCCCACCTATCCGCCTGGGCCGACTGAAATCAGCTTTGGCCAAGGGCTAGATGCTCTCGACTTTGTGATACGCGAAGCAAGGCGATTTGGCATTTACTTGATTATTCCACTGGTAAATTATTGGCATGACTATGGTGGTATCAGCCAGTATGCACGCTGGGTTGGCTACAATACAACGACTACCAACGGCGATCCAGATCATATTGTAGAAGAGTTGTTCTATTTGGGTACAAGAAACGGCCGTCCCGTCTCACCCAATCCCAAAGACATTTACAGACGATATGTGCAGCAAGTCGTCAGACGTTTTTGCCAACACCCAAACATTCTGGCCTGGGAATTGATGAACGAACCCAGAGCCAAAGCTTTGAGCGCCTCGTCAAATCAATCTGCCAGGCGCATGGTGCTTCTAGGTGGGTTACGAGATTGGATCGGCGAAATGGCCATGTTTATCAAACAACAATGTGATCATCGCCAGCTTGTTAGTATTGGTGGCGTACCGCTCAGGAGTCATCCAGGCCGCGAGCTTGACGACATGAACTTTATTTTCAGAAGCCCTACAGTTCAGCAGCAGATTGACCTGATAGACACCCATCTTTATCCCACTCACCATAGCCCACCTTATAATCCGCAACGGGCCATGACAGTTCTACGCCTCGTCGTTAATGCGGCCAGAAGTACCTGGCAAAAACCATTCTATTTGGGTGAGTTTGGCATACATCCCGGCACAGCAAGATTTGCGCGGGATACCAACTATCGAGCCTGGTCAACTCAGCTGAAAAACCAGGGAGCTTCAGGCATGTTATTCTGGCAACTGCTACCTGGAGGCCGCACTGCTTTTGATCCATTTGAAATGCATGTTGCCTCCGTGGCACAAACGCCACAGTTAGTCGGCGTTAGCGGCACCAGAGCTTCAAGTGCATTGCCCGCACCAGGCGACTTGCCTCAATTAGTTGCCTTTGCCAACCAGGCTCTGACTCAATGGCAAACTTGTTAGTGAGATTTCTTTGTGGAGAGTGACTCTGGCATGATACACCAGGCGCAAGTAAATGTACCAACGGGCCAAACCAAACGCATTCAGCTTCAGGCTGAAGCGCAGCCGGTGCTGGTCGTCGCTTCGCGGGCACCGACTTTTGATTGTGATCGCTCGTTCATCATCCCGGAGCAAGCGGCCAGTTTGCTGGCGAGTATTAGTGCATACGCCAATCAATTTTCCGACCGGCGCATTCTGGTGGTGGGGCATACAGACGCAGTGGGATCGGACGATTACAACCAGCGCCTCTCTGAACGCCGGGGCATGAGCGCCTTTGCCCACCTGACAGGTGATGTAGCCGTGTGGAACGTATGTATGACGCGGAAAACACGCCCAACCAGAAGTGGGGCAACCGCGAAGCCCGGCACATGCTGCGCTACCTTAAAGACGGCGCCGGCAATCCCTACTTTACGGGAACGGCCGATGAGGGAAAGGACCGGAATCCAGCGCCGCCATCGCCCGCTTCCAGGGCGACAATGACCTGCCGGAAACGGGGCAAGCCGACCGGGACACCCACCGGGCCATGTTCCTGGAATTTATGGCCGAGCGTCAGGCGGTGGAGACGACATTGCCGGCGCATCGCTTCTTGTCACCGGAGGAGGGAGAATTTTGGCTGGGCTGTGGCGAGCAACACTGGTCATTCCCACCGAAGAGGCGGAAGAAGCTAACCGGCGGGTGGAGTTTTTGCTGTTCTTGCACCCTCCGAAAACCGTCAGTTGTGATAGTTACGACACTACCTGGGCCAAAACTTGCGTTGAGGCGGAATTAATAACCGTTGAAATACGTATCCTCAACGAGTATGGGGAGCCGTTGATCATAGAGTTTGAGCTAGATACGCCTGAGGGCGACACCATCCGTGACGTTACCGACGCAGACGGCCGTTGGCGTTCGGACCCGGACAGTATGCCAACCGGCCGATACGTTTTGCGGATAGGGCCAGAAGATTTTCAGAAGGCATCAAAGCAGCTAAATCGAAGCGATAACCGCATTGAAGTGCAATTTTTGAACCCGCATCGCTGGTTTATTCCCCAACAGCATCCGGACATCCCCCAATTTACGTTTGGGAACCGGGTAATGCCCCTCATTGACGGCGCAAACGCCTTCGCGGCCATGTTTATAGCCTTCAGGAATACCGACGAGGAAGGATACATCTATATCACTGGTTGGGATGTGGATCCGTCTATTCACCTTCTAAGTACCGCCGACGCCGCCAGAATTGGCCTTACCCGTGCCGATGTTGAACTGCGCCAGGTGTTGGAGCAAGCAGCAGCACGAGGCGTTGACACACGAGCGTTGGTTTGGTGGCTCAACGCCCAAAGAAGGAATTTGAACATGACAGGCGTTAATGTGTTCACCGATAATAAAACCCGCGGCGCTACCGGCTCGCATCACCAGAAAACGGCGATAGTTAGGACGACAGAAGGGTTGATGAGCTTTGTGGGCGGCATTGACCTGACTCGGGACCGGTGGGACACGCGCCGTCATTGTTATCCTGACCCGGATGCTGACTATGAAGGGGCAGGGCAGCCATGGCACGATGTCCACGCCATGGTAAGGGGACCGGCAGCAGGCGATATTGAGACCAATTTTCGCCATCGCTGGAATGACGGAAATCGTATCCCTGGTGTTCGGCCTACCCCTCCTGTGCCAACACACCCCGCTCCCACAACGCGAGTCGGCCCTCATTTAGTGCAGACGTTACGGACTTTTCCATGTTTTGCTACCAGAGTGGGCACTCCCTGGCGATATGACTTCGCCACAACAGGCGAGACAGGGCTGCGTCAGGCTTATCTACGGGCTATCGGTAACGCCCGCAATTACATTTATATTGAGGATCAATATGTGGTGGGGAATGACATTGGCGCAGCTATCGAGGCGGCAATGCGACGGTCACAGGAGTTGCAAGTGATTCTGTTGACAGCCCCGGCCCCAGATGGGCCACAATTTGTGCAAAATGCGTTTGACTGGCACCAGCATGAATTTGTGGATCGGTTGCGAGCAGTGGACGCGTCCCGCGTTCAAATCTTTCACTTAGAAAATCAACCCTGCTCTCACCTTAGCCCCCCTACGGCCGGCGGCACTGGTATCTACGTTCATTCTAAAGTGTGCATCATTGATGATATTTGGGCCATTATTGGCTCCTGTAACACCAACCGGCGCAGTCTAACCCATGATTCGGAGATCAGCGTGGCAGTGATAGATACCACAATTGTAGGTGAAACAATTGAAAGCGGCCGACGCCAGTTTGCACGCGATCTTCGCGTCCATCTCTGGCTAGAGCACTTAGGGTTGTCGCTGGCAGACGCGCACTTGGTGTTGAATCCTGCCGATGGGGTACGTGAGTGGCGGACACGCGCCGGCACTGCGCCGGCGCTGGCTGTGGTTCATACACGGCCGGCAGGTTCAGAAAACCGAATTCGGTGGGATACGGCCATCGATCCCAATGGTTTGTGTTGAGTAACGGGATGATTTTGAGAGCAAGATGACGGATCAGGTGCAGGTTAAGGTTCCAGCAGGCGAAACGAAGCGCGTTCAGCTTCAGGCAGAAGCACCGCCTGTACTGTGCCGCCGTTTTGGCGACCTTAACTTTGAGTTTGATCGCGCGTTCATCATTCCTGAGCAGGCGGCCGATATGCTGATTGACATTTCTAACTATGCCAATCAGTTTACCAGCCGACAGATTTTGATTGTAGGGCATACGGACACGAAAGGGCCGCCAGACTACAATGTGCGCCTGTCTGAACGGCGGGGCATGAGCATGTATGCCCACCTGACGGGTAATGAAACGGTGTGGGAAAGTATGTACAACGCTGATAATTCGCCAAATCGAAAGTGGGGCAACCGTGAGGGGCGGCATATGCTGCGCTTTCTACGAGATGATAGCGACAATGTGTACTTTACGGGAACGGCCGATGACGAAGGTTCCGAATCTACCGAGACGATTAAACGCTTCCAGCGAGATAATGACCTGAATGACGACGGTGATGCCGGGTTTTTTACCCACCGGGCTATGTTCCGCAAGCTGGTGGAAGCGCTGCGGCCGCAGGGCTTGGGCATTGCCGCCAACCGCTTTCTCGCCCCCCGCAGCGATGAGTTTTGGTTGGGGTGCGGCGAGCGACACCTGGCATTGCCCACGCCGGATGAGACGCCAGAGGAGGCGAATCGGCGTGTGGAGGTGCTCCTATTTCTCAACCCGCCGTCGCCGATTAATTGCGATACGTATGATCCGAATTGGATCCAAACCTGTATTCAAACGGAATTGATTTCGGTAGAGGTGCTAATTCACAATGAGTATGCCAATCCGGTTGCCAGCGAGTTTACATTGCAAACGCCGGAAGGTGAAACGCTACGCGAGGTGACGGGGCAGGATGGTTTTTGGCGATCTTTGCCGGACAGTATGCCGCCCGGCCGGTATGCTTTGACGATTAACGGCAAGGAAGTGACCCTGGTGAGATAGATATGTCTGACACGGTTGAAAAAACGTTAAGTCGAAATGATAACCGCATTCACGTGCAGATTCTGAACGTGGATAAGTGGTTTATTTCGCGCGGACGGCCGCCGACGCATGGCAACGTGGTACGGCCGTTAATAGACGGCCGTCAGGCGATGGCGGAAATGGCGTTAGCTTTTACCGATGCCAATTTTATTTACGTGGCCGGCTGGCAGATGGATGACGACGTGCAATTGCTGCGCGATACGGGTACGGGCGAAAGCCTGCTGCGGATTTTGGGTGATGCCGTAAGCGGTGGGGCCGATGTGCGGGCGCTGATGTGGGATGGGTCTGTGTTTTTGGGTGGGGCCAGGCCCGATCCGGCCGACCCGAGCGATACCTTGAATCTGGCAGCCAGCAATGAGCGCACGGCCCGTGAGTTCCGTCGCCGGGGCATTCAGGCGATTTTAGATGACCACAATCAGAAAATCATATTGGGTACGACGAATTTGGGTTCTATTCATCAGAAAATGGCAGTTGCCGACGGCGGTTTTCGTGGCCCGCTGGCGTTCTGCGGCGGCATTGACCTGGCTTATAAACGGTGGGATTTTCCGGCGCACCCTGCTTTTGATTCGCGGCGCGACCCCAGCCCCAGCACAGATGACCCGGACGACATGCTGCCCTTCCACAACCCAGACCCCTGGCATGATGTTCATGCCGTAGTGCGTGGCCCGGCCGTTGAGCACTTGGAAGCGAATTTTATCGAGCGGTGGAACAGCCACCAACAAGGGCCGGCGCTGAGTCCGCGGGCTGCCAGCAGCCCGGTTCCCGGCGGCACGCATATTGTGCAGGTGCTGCGCACGCTGCCCGGCGACGACATTCACAGTTTTGCGCCGCGCGGTGAGTTTGGTATTCGTACCGCTTATTTGCGCGCGATCCGGTGTGCCCGCGACTATATTTACATCGAGAATCAATATTTGGTGTCGGAGACGATTACGGATGAGTTGGTAGCGGCCATGAACCGGGCGAATCAGGCGGGACGGGATTTTCGCCTGATTGTGGTGGTACCTTATTTGCCGGAGGAGGCGGCCGGCAGCGGCGGTTCGGCCGGCAGCGGCGGCGGCGGGCAGGCGACGATTTTTCACCAAAACCGGATGATTGCGCGTTTGCGGGCAGCCGCGCCGAACGCACAAACGTTTCAAGTTTTTTACCTGCGCCAGCCGGCTGGTAACCGCAATATTTATGTTCATGCAAAGGTGATGATTGTGGATGACATTTGGGCGACGATTGGATCGGCCAATTTGAATCGGCGAGGCATGTGTTTTGATGCGGAGTTGAATATTGCGGTGGTGGACACGGCCGTATCTGACGGCCGTCGTCGTTTTGCCCGCGATTTTCGCCTGGCGTTGTGGCAGGAGCATCTGGGGCTGCGCGACCCGGCCGATTTGCTGCAAATTCAAGACCCGATTGCTGGTGCAGCCATGTGGGCCGCACGCGCCGGTTCTAACCAATCACACATTGTCCGCTTTGACGAAACCGAAAACCCAGGTGATGATGGATTTCAGTGGGAAGCATTGGTTGACCCGTTGTGTACCAGCGATGCCGCTGAAATTCGCGCCTGGGAGGAGAGTATCAATACAACATGAACGGACACAAAGCATTTGTCTACGTCAACGAGGTGGACAAGGCCTTGCAGCAAAGGCTGGCGGAAATGGTAACGGCCGTATTAACCACTTACAAAGCTTATGCTCTGGTTCAGGTAACCGCCGCCCAATTGAACGCTTTACACAAGGCCGGTTTTCGTGTTGATGTGTTGTCGGATACGACCAGGGTGACGGTGGGCGCGTTTACGTTTGACACAGAGGCGCCACCCCAAACGCCAGAGGCAGATGTCTCGTTGTTGGCCGAAACGGGTGAGGATTATTTCCTGGTGCAGTTTATCGGCCCGCTGCAGGAAGCGTGGATAACGGCCGTTACCGAACTGGGGTGTGAATTAGGGAATTACATACCCAATTACACCTACCTAACCTATATGCCTGTTAATGTGCAGGCGCAGGTGGCGGCGTTGCCTTTTGTGGGCTGGATCGGTCGTTATTTGCCCGCTTTCAAAATAGGCCCCGACATGACGACAACAGGCAAGCGCAGCCTGGCGCAGCAAGATATGGTTGCGGTGGAAATTGACCCGGCCGCGTTCCCGTTTGATCCCGAAGGCAATGTCGAGATCAGCCTGCACCGGTCGGATGATATGGATACTGTAGTGGCCCTGATCGATACTTTAGGCGGGCATGTGATTGATGCCGGTGGACGCAGCCTTGTTGTGGCCCTGGAACCGGAACAGGTGCTGGTTATTGCCGGGCATGTGGCTGTGCGCCGCCTAGGAAGGCACGTGCCAGCCCAGGCGGATAATGACGTGGCAGTGCATTTGACCAATGTGCATGCTGTACACATAGCCACTCTTGTGGGTGCAAGCAGGCAGTTACTGGGACAAAATCAGATTGTGGCTGTGTACGATACAGGGCTGGACAAAGGCTCTGATGGCGCTACCACGAACCCCCATCCAGATATGCACCCGGATTTTAGCGGACGTGTTATTTCTTTACACTCTTGGGGACGACCCACCGGCGCCCGCGGCGGCGCAGGCGCTACCAATGACCTGGGCGGGCATGGCACGCATGTGGCCGGTTCGATTGTAGGAACCGGCAGTGCGTCCGGAGGCCGGGTGCGAGGCATGGCCCCGGAAGCCCGCCTGGTATTTCAATCTTGTGAACCGGGAACGTCTTCAACCTGTAGCCCGCACGGCTTCTTTACGCCGGCCGATCTGACGCCCGTTTTTCAGCAAGCTTACGATGCCGGTGCACGCATACATAACAATAGTTGGGGCGCACGCAGAGACGGCCGTTACACCGACAAGTCAGAACAGGTAGACACATTTGTATGGGAAAAGCGGAACATGACCATTCTCTTCTCGGCGGGCAACAACGGCGACGACTTAAATCGGGATGGCCGTATTGACCAGGATTCTATGGGCGCACCGGGAACAGCAAAAAATTGTATCACCGTTGGTAGTTCCGAAAGCCTGCGGCTGACCGGGGGCAGCCGGCTGCCCTGGAGCGCTTCTCGTTACAACCCGCCCTGCACCCGTTCTGCCCCAGACCTGTCTACAATTGCCAGTCCCTGCATTTCGACCGGTTCTAGCCGGAATAATTTACGCTTTCCTTGCCCGCCGATCCGAGATGATTTGCGCTCGAACAACCCGCATGGCCTGGCGGCTAGCAGCGGTAGAGGGCCGACGGATGACGGCCGTATTAAACCAGAAGTCGTGGCGCCGGGAACCAATATAAAATCTTGTCGATCACGAGATGCCGGTTCATCAACCGATCCCTACACTTTCAAGACCGGCACCAGCATGGCTTGCCCCATCACCGCCGGAGCGGCCATCCTTGTTCGCCAATTTCTCATCGAAGTACACAGTCACCAGCCCAGCGCCGCCCTGATTAAAGCCATGCTCATCAATGGGGCCACGCCTCTGCGCGGGCAATACCGGCCTCGTGAAATTGGAGCCGTTCCTAACAGCAACATCGGTTGGGGGCTGATCAATCTGCGTGAGACGCTGCACCCGACACCGCCCCGAACACTTTGGTTCCGCGATGAATGGTCGAATGTAGCGCCTAGACCCGGCTTTAATGTCGGCGATCCACCGGACACTTTCACCATTTGGGTGACGGACCGGACGGAAACGTTAAAAGTAACCCTGGTGTACACCGACGCGCCGGGGGATAACCTGGTAAATAATCTGAATCTGACCATATTTCCGCCCACCGGCCCTGCCAAGACCGGCAACAATGCCACGCTTCCCGGCGACATGAAAAACAATGTAGAAGGCGTGATTATTGAAACGCCAGAGTTGGGCGAGCATGTAATCGAAGTGAAGGCCATGAACATTGACGCCACGCACGCACCGCAGGATTATGCGCTGGTGATTTCGGGCGCATTTGCGCGGGTGGCCCCACCATCGCCGCCCCTCCCGCCGGTGATTGTGTAATGAGGATGATGAGTGATGATTAAACCGATGCTCGGCGACCTGGAATTATTATTGGTGCAGCGGATTGAAACGGCCGAATCTCAAACCCTGGTAGACCACGCCGTGCCGGGGCTGGCCGGGAACTTTACGCAGCAGCTAAACCGGCAGATCACCCAGGTAAAACTGCACGGCATCCTGGCCGGCCCGGAGGCCAGGGACAATCTGGAAGCGCTGCGACAGCAATTCCATGCCGCCGAGCCGCTTCCGTTCACGGCCGATATCCTGGCCGCCACCGAAGTGCAGGAAATGCTTATTGCCGACTTGCAGGCACAGGAGATGGCAGGCAAGCCGGAACGGTTTGTCTACCGCCTGACACTGAACGAATACATTCCGCCGCCGCCGGACGAAGAAACAACCATGCAAATAGCCGAGGAGGAAATGCAAACCGAGGCAACCGAAATCACAGAAAAGCAAACCGACGACGTAGCTAACGATCTGGCCACGCTGGAAGTGCGGGTCGAGTTAGCCGAGGGTGATGATTACAGCGGCATTGCCGTCCAGGTAGAGGGTAATACGGACGGAGGCGAACCTTTCGCCATTCTTATCGAGGAGCATAATGACGGCATTTATCGGGCAGAAAACATCCGGGCCGGCACCTACACAGTGAGGGCAGTATCACGATGACAGGTCAATCAGGCGGCACGCAGACGACGGTAAACGCTCCCTCTGCAACAACAACAACCGCAGTGCTTACGGTGGGATATTCCAACCTGTGTCAGATGCCCGAGAACATTACCTTTAACACAGCACGCTCGTTTGTTAAACCCACCGCGAATAACAAAAACGCACTCCAGGGTGTTCTTGCTTTCGCATCCAGCCCAAACCCCACTACCCACAGCCATTTGCTCTTGGTGGGGCACACAGATTCACCCGGTTCGTCAACAACCAATGACTCATTGTCAGAGCGGCGTGGACGCAGCGTGCACGCTCTTTTGACAGGAAACGTTGCAGAATGGGAAACCTTGTTTACTACAGAGAGGTGGTCAACTCCGGAGTTGACAGAAATGGTCGTGGAGACAGGCGAGGCGGCGCAGGGAGATTCAGCCGCGATTTCTGCGGCGATTGCCCGTTATCAAGGCGCAAGCGCAGCAGCCAGAACTGCACGCGCTGATTTATTCAGGCTTTTCTTTGATGCGCTGCTAGGGCGCACCGGCCCGCCGCCCATCAACTTTGTAGCCCGGACACCACCCTGGCTAGGGTGTGGCGAGAATCATTTGTTGCGCGGCTCACCGAGCAGCCCGGTGCGGGATCCAAGCCTGCCCCCAATCACTGGCGCCTTTGAACCGAATCGCCGGGTTGAATTCTTTTTTGTTGATTCTAGCCTGTCGATCCCAATTAGTTGCACAGCGTATCCAAACTGGACACTTGCCTGCTCCCTGTCTACACCGCCACCCGCAGTTGTGGAGTGGTTCGTCTTCGGAAAGCCTGGGGCACGATGCCGTAGGGCACGGAATCAATCGCAGTCGTCCCTTTCAAACCATCCAATTTGCAATCAATCACGTTTCCTCCCTTGCGCTTGCAGGCACTGATGTGATCAATGTAATGGACGGCACATACCAGGAAGATGTGCGAATGGCAAGCAATATTGTCTTGAAGGCAGACACCGGGGCAACGCCTACGCTCCGGCACACTGCTGCCGGCAACCCTGTCATCTTATGTGATGACGTAGACGATGTCCGAATTGAAGGGCTGGTCATTACCGGTCTGACATTGCTAGACGGACGAGGTGTCCATGTCCGCAATAGCCGCAATATAACGGTGCAGTCGTGCGCCATTTCCCGTCACCGCAGCGACGGGCATGGTGGTGGTGTGCTGATCCAGAGCAGCCGCGCAGTCGAAGTAACGGGGGGGCGGATCCGAAATAATTTTGCCACGCGGGGCGGCGGCATTGCGATTGTTGATTCTACCGAGGTACGTGTTGAGGATGTAACTATCGAAAGAAACCAGGGCGGGAGGATTGATACGGCCGTAACAGCAGTAGACATCGATGCGTCAATTGGCCTCGACTTGGATCCATTCATAGACACATTCACTATCACCATTGGAGATGCACACGGAGGCGGGGTGTATCTGCAGGATAGCCGAGACGTGTTCATCCAAAACAACCGCATCCGCGAAAACAACGCTATTTTGTTTGGGGGTGGGATTGCAGTGGACAACGAGCCGGGCTTTGCCGGCAGTATAGTCATCCGGGGAAACGAGATCATGTGTAACCAAGCCGCGCACGGCAACCTACAACCGCTCAACCCACCAACCATTTCCTGCCAGGCGGAAGCGCTGGGCGATCCTGTGGTCACGCGCATGGAAGAAGAGACTTTTGACAGCATAGCTGCGCAGGCCGTTCGCCTTTTGCACGGCCTAGGCATCGAAAATGGGCTGGGAGGCGGGATTGCGTTACGGCATGTGACGTCGGCCACCCGCATCATTGAGAATCGGATTGGGCAGCAAAATGAGCCAAACCGGGCACGGCGCGGCGGCGGCATAGAGTGCTACACCGGAGCGTACCCCCACATTGAGGAAAACCACATCGAACACAACCTCACTTCAGATGACGGCGCCGGCATCGCCGTTGATCAGTTTGACCCCTTTCTGCCGGCAAATCAGCCTCGTTTCTTAGGATTCAGACGCGGCCAGTTTCTTCCCAAGGCAACCCGTTCGAATGGTGAACAACCAGATCCGCTGTAACCTCAGTGTAGAGGATGGGGGCAGGGATTTATGCCACAGGCAATGCCCAGCTTCGCCTCGAAGGGACGGTCGTAGAGAGGAACAGGGCCGGCGAGAATGGCGGCGGTATCCGTATCTCGTATGCCACCAATCTGGAGATGAGCGGTGGGCGCATTGCCGACAACCAGTCGAACGTTATCGGAACCGAACACGAAGGCGGCGGTGGTTTAGCAGCCCGAAATGCCTCCTTCCATTTGCAGGGTGTCGGCATCAGTAACAATGTCGCCAACCATTTTGCAGGCGGCGGCGTCTATTGTAACTCAGCTTTTGAGGGGGGCTTTAATACGAGTGGCTTTATCGCCAATCGGCACGGGCAGTTCGACGATATTATGCGGAACGATTACCGTTTTGGTATGCGTGTTTACCACTTCAGCGATTGCCAGGGGAGCGATAATCGCGCCCTTGGCCGCTCGGGAGCGGGTGGGTTCGTGTACGCTGTGCGTGTGGAAGGAAATGAACATCTGGAGGTACGTATCCGGGGTGCGGCAACGGCCGTTGGGCAAAACACCTCCGAGTACAACAACCCCAACAATAGAGCGGGCACACACCAGAAGCGGGGCGAAGTTGTCATTGAGCTGTCGGGTCGGCGAGACGCCGGTGGCCTTCCCGAAGATCGCGTTAGCATCTTTGGCGATGTGCGCGCAGTGCCGACTGGCATTGCCAGTTCCGTCCCAACACCGAACAACCGGGCGGTGGTGATTATTCACCATGGCGGCCGAACGGACGATCACCCCATCACCTTCCCCTACAGCAATGTCGCCTTTAGCATCATTGATGTGCAGCCGCGCCTGGGGTCGGTGGCCGGGGGAACTGTGCTCTCCATTACGGGCGAGGGCTTTGTAAATGATCCCGGAACCCAGGTTTTTATTGGCGGGCAACTTGCCGGGAACATCCAGGTGCTTTCTGAGCGAGAGGTGACGGCCGAAACGCCCCCCGGAACAGGGCCAGGCCCGGTTGACATCGAAGTGCAAAACGCAGACGGCCGTATCGAGTTCATCCTCAACGGATTCGAGTACACCCTTCCACCGCAAATTATCGACATACAGCCCCGTTCCGGCTTTGTAACGGGAGGAGATGTGATCACAATTACAGGAAACAATTTCTTAGGCGGCATTGAGGTTCTCTTTGGAGGAGGGCAGGCAACAAGCATCACGGTTATTTCCGCTACGCAACTGGAAGTGGTAACGCCGCCTTTGTCTGCCGGATTGCCACCTGATTTTTATGACGTGGAAGTGATCAATCCAGACACATTATCGGATATTGTGCCGGCCGGTTTTGAATATGTCCCCTTGCCGCGGCCGAATATCATCAATGTGCAACCTCGCTCCGGTCCGGCCGCGGTTGGTACGCCGATAACCATCACCGGCAGCGATTTTCAACAAAACGTTTCTGTCACCGTTGGCGGCGTCAGTGCCGTTAATGTGGTATTGGTCTCGTCGAGCCAGATCAACGCAGAGACACCGCCGTTGCCCGCCTCACAATCTCCGGGATTCGTTGATATTGTCGTGACAAACCCTGACGGACGGTCAGACCAGGTAAGTGGCGGATTCCAGTATCTTGCACCTCCGCCACACATTATTGACGTACAACCACGTTCCGGCCCCGCTGCCGGTGGTACACACATCACAATTACTGGAGCCAATTTTCAATCCGGAGCTTCGGTCACTTTTGACGGTATAAGCGCGTTGTTTATTAATTTTGTCTCGTCAAGCGAGATCACAGTCGAAACGCCACCTTTGCCACCGCCGCGCATTCCAGGACCGGTCGATGTTGTAGTTACCAACCCTGACGGCCTGTCCGATTCCGTGTCTGGTGGTTTTGATTACACACCTTAAGGATTAAAAATGTTTAGACCCGCTTACAAAATCACTTTTGGCTCCAGCGTCATTGATTCGGCCGCAGACCCCACCCGCAGCACGGTGGTGGCGCTGGCGGTTTCGCTGGACATGGACACGCCGGCCGACGAGGCTGTCATCCATCTGGGCCGGGTGGGCGGCGTGCAGCCGGGCCTGGGCGTGGATGTGACGGTGGAGCTGGGCTACGACGATTCGGTGACAAAGGTGTTCACCGGAACCATTGCCGACTTGCGGCCCGACATTACCACCACGCGGGTGACGGCGCTGAGTCCAATGCGTGATTTACTGGCTTTGCGCGTGGCCCAAACTTACGAAAACAAAACGGCCGGGAGATCGTCCGCGACCTGGCGGGCCAGGCGAATGTAGCGACAGACACGGTGGAGGACGGCGTTCATTTTCTGGCGTATGTGGCCGACAACGGCCGTAATGCCTACCAACACATCCGCGCCCTGGCCCTCAAATCTGGGTTTGACGTGTACACCACGCCGGATGGGAAACTGGTGTTTCGGCCGTTTACCGGCAGCATCACCACCCACGTACTGGAATACGGCCAACATTTGGTAAGACTGGCCGTGTCGGCTGCCCCCCAGGCCGCCGGGGAGGTGCAACTCTTTGGTGAAAGTCCGGCCGACGCCGAAGGCGACGAGGCATTCGCCTGGCTGACAAAAAGTTTTACTCCCGGCGCCGCCGGATCAGGTGCGCCCCTGTTGCTCGTTCAAGACCCGTCATTGCGTACACAAACGGCCGCCGGCGCCGCTGCCCGCGCCGAAGCCAAACGGCAGCAACAACGAGCGCTTACCGGCCATCTGCGGGCTTTAGGCCGGCCCCAGGTCAAATTGGGCGATGCTATTCGCCTCAGCGGCGCACCTGACGACCGCATGAATGCCGACTTTCAGGTGCGGCGCGTCCGCCACACGCTGACGAAAAAGGGCGGTTTCACCACCGAAATCGGCTTTTGGCAGCTAGGAGGTGACCGTTCATGAGCGAACTGGTAAACGTGATCCAGCAGATCGTACACAACGAGCTGCGCCAGGTACGGGTGACAGAACTGGCAGTGGTAGAACCGAGTGGACTCCACCCTCACGCTGGCGATAGCGACAAGGACAATTACGCCTGCGACGTGCGCCTAAAGAACAGCGGCCTGGTGCTAAAGCAGGTTCCGGTTGCCACCGGCCGCATCGGCACGGCCGCCATTCCTAACGAAGGCGACCTGGTGCTGCTAACTTTTGACCATGGGGATGTAAACCAGCCGATGATTATCGGCCGTTTGTACAATGACGAAGATCGGCCGCCGCTCAACAATGCCAACGAGGTCATTTTTCGCCTGCCCTTGGCCGAACCGGACGACGAGACCGTCAAAGCCGCCATTCGCAACCTGCCAGATCAAAATCCGCCCCGCGAGATTTTGGTGGAAATGACGCCCAAGATTGAGGTGCATCTCCAGGACAGCATGGTGGTAGCCCGCGCCGGAAACAGCAAATTAACCCTCAACCAACCCGGCGACCGGGACGGGCAAGTGGTGATTGAGGCGGGCCGCTCTACCATCACCATGGATCAGGACGGTGACATTACGATTGAATCGGCGGGCAACATTACCCTGAGCACGTCAACGGGCGATGTCACTATCGAGGGGATGAATATCAGCATAAAAGGGCAGCAGGCGGTCAGTATCGAAGCCAATACCGATGCCAAATTGAGCGGCAAGGTGGGGGCGACGGTCGATGGCGGCCTATCTGCTACGCTAAAAGGGGCGACGACGTCTATCAAAGGCATGACGTCGTTTTCGCCGTAACTTTGGAGGCAAAACGATGCCGGAGCTGTAATAACAATTGGCTGTGCTGTGATGGCGCACGCCCGGCGCTTCCGGGCCGCCGGATATGGGCACGATCATCAGCATTTTTCCGCCGGTGATTACGGCGGGCGGGATGCCGCTGGCAACGAACGGCTCGCTGTGCCAGATGATTAACTCGGTGTGGGGCTTTCCGTACCCGTTGGTGATTGGGCCAATCGCTTCCGGCGGGGTGATGGTGAGCGGCAAGGCGCTGGTGCGCATGGGCGACCGCATCCCTTCGCCGCCCGGTATTCTGACAATTTTAGGCCCGCCGGCCGCGCCTTATGTAAATGATCAGTGGCCGCCGTAGGGATAGGGTACAAGGAGTGGTTTTTATGGCGAATGAAGATAAACGGATTTGGGGATTGATTTGCACTTGCTGCCTAACT
Source organism: uncultured Chloroflexia bacterium (assembly GCA_963701435.1). GTDB lineage: Bacteria > Chloroflexota > Anaerolineae > Promineifilales > Promineifilaceae > JAACFF01. The sequence goes on from CAVPAL010000026.1 coordinate 29,092, forward strand.
TAACGCAGGAGAATGACCGTTTTCCCGGCGCTGACCTGAAAACGGCCGAATCTCCCAACGGCATTGATTTGCAAACGGTTGGGGGTGTGCCCAATTTGCAGCAGGCGCTTTTGCTTCGTTTCCTCACGCATAAGGGTGCAGTTGTCTATTTGGGGCATCCTGAATATGGTTCGCAGTTGTACAAGTTGGTGGGCGAACTGAACAATGAGACCAACCGCAACCGGGCAAAGTTGTATGTGCTGGAGGCGTTGAGCCATGAAGCGCGTATTGCCGAAGTGTTGTCGGTATCGGTGACGACGAATCGGCGGGCGCCCACGACTGTGACGATTACGGTGAATTTGCGGGCCATTGGCGAAGACGATCCGGCAACTGTGACGTTTCCGCTGGCGCTTGCTTAGTAGACAAAGGAGAATGATATGGATGAGCCATATTTGATTGAACTGGCCGTATCAAGAAATCGTCGACGACGCCTTGACCGCCATTGTGGGCGGCGTGGTCAACGAACCTCATATTTTCGACATCAAAGTAGCTGAATACAGCCTGTCGGAGCCGGCACGAGACATTCGCGGCATCACAGGCACAGACGGCACGCAGCACCGCACATTTCAACGGGGTACAGACTACCTTTTTGTGGCTGGTGGTGACACCAGCGGGATAAAGTGCGCTGGCTGCAAGAAGGCGGCGTCCGCCCCCAACACCTGTCCAAATTTTGGGTAGATTATTACCGCCCCGGCGATCCCTCACCTCTGACGGACATCAGTGTGGGCAGTGTGACGCGCACATTGGCAGAGGCGAAACTGCTGCGAGCTTGCCATCATGTATGAGCAAATCAACCAGGCTTATTTATCTGGCTTTATAGATTGGGCGACCGGCAAGTCACTCGATTTTGTGGTGGCGATTCTGGGCGTGGTCCGAAAGCCGATTTTGCCACCGGCGAAGTCACTTTCTTTCGCAATCCGTCTGTTTCTGGCAGCATTAGCATTAATGCCGGTGTTAAGCTAACCACCAGCGGTGGCGAGGTCAATTTTGAGACAACCAATTTGCGTACCTTGCAGCCAGGTCAAAACCGCATTAACGTGCCTGTCAGGGCCATAACCGGCGGCGAGATGGGAATTGTGGATCCCAACACCATTACCCAACTGTTACAACCTGTCGCCGGCATTGAGCGTGTAACCAACCTCGATCCCACGCAGAAGGCTGCTGAGGATGAAAGCGACGAGGCACTGCGGAAGCGAGCTAAAGCAAAATTACGCGGTCTTCAATCCGCGTAAATGCTTGCCGCCATCGAGCAAGCCGCTCGCGAAGCTCGCGCCGATGACGTTGAAATCCGGGTCCGCAATACCCGACCGATCAACCGGATAAATGGACGCCAGCCGGGGTGGTGCAGGTATTGATTAAAGGCGACCCCGCACGGTTTGAAGGTGGACGCCTCGCCATTGACGGTGTGCGCGCCGCTGGTGTGCTGGTGCAAGTTATTGCCCGGTTGGTGTACTTTAAGCTTCGGCTACAGGTGCAGATTGATCCGGGCATTACCCCTATCGGCCAGAACCAGATTAAGCTGGACATCATTGCCGCCGTGACTAATTATGTCAACACTTTGAGCAGCGGCGACGCTATTTCCGGCGCCGAGTCGAGAATGGCCGTTGCTGTTGCTCTCAACGAGCAAGAAGCCCAAATTGCCGATGTAGCTCAACTGCGGGATGTAGTGGTATGGCTACTTACTCCTTACAACCCTGACCAACCCGACCAGCGTGTGCCCCGGCGCGATTTGGTGGTGCATGACGGTGAGCCGCAGACGAGCAAATTCAAGCCTGGGAATTTGTGGTTTTAACGGAAGTGAATGGTCAGAAGGCGCTGCCGGTACTTGATTTTACCCCTGACGACATTGAAGTAAAGACGTAGGGTGTGGAGGAATCATGGGAAAAACTGAACGTATCCTGAACAACCTGCCGACGACATTTCGGCCGTTTCCGCGGCCAACAAGGCTGTACACGCTGGCGAACGCAGTGGGCCTGCCCATGCAGGAAGGCGAAAATCTGCTGGTTGAGGTGATGAAATCCCATTGGGTGGATTACGCTGATTCGGGGCGCGACACTATCCGCGACCTGGCGCTGCTGGCTGACTTGTACGACCTGGACCCGCGTCCCGACGAGAGTGTGGAGGCGTTCCGCGAACATCTGAAGCGGTATGTTAGCACCTACCTGGAGGGGACGGCCACGGTGCGCGGCATTCTGCGCATTGCCGCCGACACGTTGGGGGTGATGATTGACCCGGACGCGCTACAAAAGCCGGAAAAGCGGGTGATCATCGCCCAGGATGATGTGACGCGCCTGCTTTTTGGCGTGCCATGGGCCGAAGCGAAGGGCACAGCGGCCCAACCGGCCGAAGTAGTAGGCCAAAAAGACCTGAGTGTGAGCGTCAATTTGCTGGGGCAAAAGCTCAGATTGTTTTTGAACGGGGCAAATCGAAACGATTGCGTTTGACGCGGTTCTTCCTCTTTCCAGCGCGGCGCAATTGGGTGAGATTGTCCAGGCAATTGATGATGTTTTTGGCCCCGGCAGTGCCCGCCACGACGGCCAACACCTTATCTTGCGAGCAGATACGCCGGGCGCAGACGGCCGTATTGATATTCTATCGCCGGACGGTCCGGACGCGGCTGAACCTCGTTGCTGGGTATTGCGCCGCGGGTTTACACAGGGACAACCGCACGCGCGGCCACTGTAGTGGGTACGCCGGATCACAGCGAGGGCATTGACCTTAGTGTGCATCGTTATTTGCGGTTAGTGGTGGATGGTGTCTACCTGGCAGAGGTAGATTGTGCTGGCACTGTGGCGGCGGCGACGACGCTGACGGAAGTGCGGGATAAGATTAACGATGCCCTGACGGTTAATGTGGCCGCGCATGACAACCATTTCTTAACACTGACTTCGCCTACGGTTGGTTCCGGCGGCAATATTGAGGTGCAGGCGGCGGCCAATGATGCGGCGGAGACGCTTTTTGGCCCAGGTGTGCAGGGCTTTTATGCCGGGGCGGATGATTTAGCGGCGGTGGCTCGCAGCAGACGGGCGTTGACGCAACCTGTCAATCTGCAAACGGATCGTTTTTTGGTCATTAGCGTGGACGGCGTCCCGCCGGTGGAAATTGATTGTGCCGGTGCGACGGCAGCGGAAACGACGATTGAGGAAATCACTGCCAAGTTGGACGCGGTTAACGGCCTGGCGGTGAGTCACGATGGCGCGTTTATGACACTGGTGTCTGAAAGCGCAGGCGCGAACAGCAGCCTGGAAATCTTAATCGCCAGAGTTGAGGGGGATGCGGCTAACTCTGTTTTGGGATTTGCGCCGCGCTCGGCTAAAGGCACAGACGCGGCGGCGGCTCGGATTGAGGGGGGCGTGGATTTACGGCCAAGTGTCGATTTGCGCTGGCGTTGTCGTATTACGTTGGGTGTGGATGGGAAACGGCCGTTGTCATCAACACGGCCGGCCCTGAGACCAAAGAGAGTACGCCTGAGCAAATTGCTACGGCCGTCAACGCCCAAATCGGACAGAATATTGCCAGCGTTAACGACGGCAGACTGGTGCTCACTTCGCCTACAGTTGGGGAGGAGAGCAATCTGGCTCTAATCAGCCGGGATCGTCCCGCCAGCACAGATTTTGTAACGCAAGCGCCGGTGCTGGACGAGGCGGCGCTGCTGCTGTTTGGTTTTATTGAGAAGGATGTGACCGCCGAAGCAGCGCAAGCTGCTCAAGTCACCGGTACGGCCGATTTGAGCCAAGGTGTGGATTTGCGAGAAAGGGCGTATTTACAACTGGGGGTGGACGATGTGACGCTGGTGGACGTTGATTGTCGCGGCCTGCGACCCCGTGTAACGCTGCTGGATGAAATTGTGGCAAAGATAAATGAGGCGTTGGGCGCTGTAGATGAGGCGTTGACCGGTGTGGCTGGTCATGACGGCAGCCATTTGGTGCTGACCTCGCCCAGGGTAGGCACGAGCAGCCGAATTGTGGTGGCAGTGTCACCGTTTTCGGATGCGGCCCAACGGTTACTGGGCCTGCCGGAGGCGCTGGTTGCCGGTCGTGAATCGGCTCCTATTTTGTTTGAAGGCACGACCGATCTCAGCCTGGGGCTTAATGTGAAGGAGCATTATCTACTTAAGATTGGATTGGATGATCTAGAGCCGGTGCAAATTGATTTGCGGCAGGATTTGGAGGGCAACATTCCTGAAGAACTGCCGGAGATTTTGCTTGATTTGTTCGACATCAGTGACCGCATCAATGCCGGTTTGGGCCGGAATGTGGCTTCGCACAATGGCTCTCACATCATTCTGCGCTCGGCTGAGACGGGGCCGTCCAGCCGCCTGGTGATTGAAGTGCCCGATGAGCCAGCACATGAGGCGACAACGGCCGTTTTAGGCATTACCGCGCCGCGCAGTTACGTGGGCCAGGTGGAAGATGCTCAAATTCGGGGCCTGGTTGATCTAAGCGGCAATGTTGATTTGAGCGAAAAGCGCTTTTTGCGCCTGTCGGTTGACGGCAATGAACCGGTTGATGTGGACTGCGCCGGGACGAACCCAGAGGCGACGACGTTGGTTGATGTGATTACGGCCGTTAACAATGCGTTTGGTGGAGTGGAGGTGGCGCGCGACGAAGGGGGATACCTGGTACTGAACAGCCCTACGCCGGGAGCAGAAGGGTTGTTGATAGTGATGCCCTCGACGTTGGCGGATGCAACTGCAGACATTCTAGGTGAGGTGGTTGGCATTCATCAGGGCCGGGCAGCGGCACCGGCCACGCTAACGGGCGAGGCGGTGTTGTTTGGCCCTATTGATTTGAGTGACCGCAGCGGGCTGTGCCTGGCAGTGGACGACGGCCCGCCGGTGACGGTGAATGTAGCCGGGCCCACGCCTGGGCGCACGTTTAGCGATGAGATTGTGGCCGCGCTTAATGCCGCTTTTCCCCGGCCGAAAGGTTCGCCTTTTGCTGCGTTGACGCCTGACAGCTTTTTGCAATTAACGGCCGAAAAATCGATCAGCCTCTTGCCATTGCGTTATGTTTCGCTGGTTGAGTTTCCGATTGCGCCGGCGCCACCGGTGTCGTTAAATGTGGTTCATGGCAGTGAATGGGAAACGGTGAATGACGGTGTTGATACGGCCCCGGTGGTCATTACGCTGACGACGAAGCATGGTGTGGTGGGCGCGACGTTTGCTAATTGGAGCAGCCGTAGTCAGGTGCTTGTGCCGGCGCCGGTGGGCCCGGGACAGACGTTGTGGGTGGCGCTGGACGAGGAAGGCCAACCGCAGGCGGCGGTAGATGGCTTACCGGTGTCTTTGGAGGTGACGCCCACGGCGGCGGCGCTGCGGTTGCCGCCGGGTGTGTCTCAATGGCAATACACGGAGTGCTACAGCAGTCGCTTTGACCACGATTGGTTTGATGCAGCTCGCTTTGCCGGTGGACAGTGCCGGGTGTTGGCGGTGTTTGACCAGAGCCACTTTGTGGTGAATGCGGATGATGCGCAGGTGGCTGTGTTTGCCCCTGGGGATGGTCTTTTTGATGCGGAAACGGCCGTTACGTTGAGTTGGCAGGCCCGGCGCCCGGGTCGGTTTGAGGTGGAATTGCCGTATGATTTGCCGCGCCAGTTTGGCGGCCGTTTTGACGAGGCCCGCTTTGACGGGGCGCTTCAGGATGACCAGCCGCCGCAAGCGGCGGGGCTGATCATTGAGATGAATGCTTTACCGAATTCGTTACTGGAGTGGGTCGTCAAGTCGCCGCTGGTGGTGGCGGTACCGTTGGCCGTGTTACCGCCAGGTATAACCCCGCGCCAGGCGCCGTGGTCACGGCCAGTGTTCTTTGAAGGAGGAACGGCCGATACGCCCGCCCGTCTCATCCTCACCGAAGAGGGTTTAGGCGGCTTCCTGGAATTCAGCGCCCGCACGCCCGGCGAATGGGGCAACCGCATCCAAATGGTGCTGGCCAAGGGCGAAACGGCCGGCACGTATGATGTGAGCCTCGGCTATTCCGGTGAAGATGTGTTTGAGAATGCGCGAGCAAAGGTAGCCGGGCAATAATCCGCGCCAGAGCGGCTGGCGTAGAGTCCCGCGTGACGCGCCAGATCAGAGGTCATTAAATTGCTGCGGCTCTCCGGCCGCGACTACGTTTTTGTTGTCAAATATTATTTTAGAAAGGAGCGTAAAAGATGTCAGAAAATGGTTATGAAGATGAAGTATGGGTTCCTGTTAACCCGGGTGATTTGTTGACGGCGGATGCCTGGAATGAGATGCAGAAGCTGGCCAAAGCCGAAATTCAGGAAACGGGAACGGCGTTAGAAGAGAAAATTGAAGAAGTGGAAGGCAAGTTAGACGAGGTGGACGCGGCCAAGTTTGGCGGCAAGTCGCCGGATGAATGGTCAGAACAGTTTGCACCTAAAGTACATGATCACGAAGGTCAGGCAGTGTATCGTCGTTATATCAAGCAGTTCACAACGGAGCTGAACAAAGTGTTCCTGGAGCACAAGCTAGGCCGGTTCCCGTTGGTTGATGTGTATGAACTTTTACCGTTGACCAGTAAGGTTGGTTTTGCTGATTGTAAGTTGCTGTTTTATTACGGCAAGGAAGATGCGGATGATTTTGATCTGTGGATACGCGTTTGACCGAGAACGAATACCTTTGGGTTTACCGTTTGAGCAGGTGTTGGCAGAATTGGGCGTTGAATATGAAGACGATGACACCATTGAAGATGTATTGAATGATTTGTGGCGCAAGCTGATGGAAGACCCCAATGACACGATTAAACATTGTACCACGCCCTGGGTGGATGAGTGTTGCGGCAAACGGCGCACGGTGGAGAACCTAAAAAAGGCGGACCAGTGGTCTGACCTGTATCTGGCCATTAAGCCCAGAAAGTGCGGCAAAGGGGCTGACATCAGTATTGACGAGGCCGGAGCTATCGTGACACCAACTTGCCAGCTTGAAGTAACGCAAGTGAATTACGATACGTTGCTCATGGAGGCGTTTGGTTTAACCGCCAACGGTACGCCGCTAGATTTAATGTTTTTGCTTAGAAGTTGAGTCAGCTACACGGATGAGACGGATTCGGGCGGATTTTCAATATGGCATCGCATCCATCTGTGAATATCCGTTGCATCCGTGTACCAATTCTGCAAAGGTCTTGCGCCCTTTGTCTGTCATGAATATGAGGTGAATGATGAAACTCCAAGCCATTTTACAGAATAATGAGGAGCCCTTTGAGGGTGATTTGACTATGTTTTTGCGTCGCCTGCCGGCGGACGCCCAAATCACACGCAGTACGGCTACGATTCGGCTGGTGGTGCAGCATAAGGAGACAGTAGCCCTGGCGGGAACTCAGGGAAACGAGTGGGGTGTAACAAAGCAGGGTTTGACGGTGGATTTCCACGTCAGACGCACTGTTCACCAAATGCGGGTGCTCGGCGGCAGCATGGTGACTGTCCAAATAGATGTGGGCGGAACGTGGATCAGGCTGAATAATGATGGCACGATGTCGGTGCCGGATGATGGCGGCACGCTTAATTTTAGTGTTGTAAATGGCGTGGTGGATATGCAGCGGGTGGTGACTTCGCGGGTGCAACTGTCGCCCCCTGAAGGTGCCAATTCGTTGCTTTCGAGTGAATCTGTGACCTGGTTGTGTACGCCTGGAAATGTGAGTTTGCGAATTGGGGAGCAGGGACCGATTCGGTTTCAGCCGGGAGAACTGCGGAATGAGGTAACAACGGCCGATTTTGGTGAGTTCTTGCAGGCGTACTTGCTGGAGGCTGAGGTGGAAAACGATCTTTTTGTGGTGCCTTTTACGCTGCATTCGGACTCGATTGCCCGCATGGAAGTGGTGCTGGAGATTGAGTATACGCGGCAGAAGTCGGTGTTGCCGCCTGAAATTGGGGAGGTGATACTGCCGTTTACCTACGAACCAATCTCTCCGAATGAGGACGAACTGCTGACGGTGGTACTGCCCGCAAACGCGCGGGTGGTGCCGGAGCAAACCACAATGCAAGTGGCGGGTACGTTTGAACCGAGCCGGATTGTGTGGGGGCCGAAGACGCCAGTGGAGGAGGATGCCGTTGTGCCTGTTTCCTCTGCTTGCGCTCAGGCGCAGCCGATTGTGGTAGAAAAGGATGTGGCGGTAACGGCCGTGGACTTGCTGTTGGAGCCGCTGGATCAAACCACCCGGATCAGCATCACTATTTTGGATGATGCGGACGGTAAGCCGTTTGGAAAACCTTTGTTATCGCAGCCGGCTGCGTTGCGCCTGGATAGGGAGGTGAACGGTGAACTGGGTTGGGTTAGCGCCAGGTTGCCGGCTGAATTCCAGTTTAGGGCACGCGGGAAAGACTGGCCGTTCGCGCCGTTACTGGCTGGTGGTGACGAGCGCGGAGGGGGATGCCAATTGGGCGGTGCAATCGCAGCAGGAGAATCCGGTTGGCATTCAATGTAGCCAGGACGATGGCCTGTCCTGGCAGGCAACACGGATAACGCGCTTACCGGGGCAGTGGCCGGCATTTTTCGGCTGCGACACACGCCGGCGCAGTACCAGGTTCCGCTGCAACTTCAGGTGGGGGAGGGGGGAGCAGGCGCAAATGGTAAATTTGGATCGCTTCCAACCTTTGGGACGGGTCGATTTTACCCTGGATTCAGTTGACCTAGCCGCCGCCATGAACCAATACATGGACCAAACCGTCACCGACACCTGCCCGGAAGAAGAGCATCTGGCGAATGGGGATTTCACGGATTGGCAGACGATTAGTAACGCCATTGGCCCAACTAAGCCTATACCGCTTAATCGTCAACCCACTGTGGTAGCTGTGTCTCCTGATTGCCAGTGGATTGTTGTGGGTAATAATAATTCTGAAGTCTTTCTTAGCTTTTTTGATCCTGCTGATGAGACGTTGGTGACTGAACTCCAGCCTGATCTATCGAGCAATGTGACATCGGTATCGATCAGTAAGATCTTGATTCGTCCTGATGGTCTCCGCGCCTATGTACAGATCATTAATGATTTTTCAGGAGGTGTTCAAGGCTTGCTACAGGTAATTGACTTATCTGTGCCAGATTTAATAGGATCTCCTGTTGACATGCAGAGACCTTTCCCCGATGCAGCTTTCTCTCCTGACAGCAAGCGTTTGTACGTAGCAGAATATCGTGAAGGATTTGATGGTGAAAGTGGTTCGGGGATCCTCTGGGTTTTAGATGTTGAGGTGTGGGAAGGCTACCAGCACGATCTAAGCCAGATGGAAACGCCCCCCAGCATTGCGTTGGGTGAGAACAAGGAGCCTGTGGCTCTAGCGATGGCTGCAGATGGCAGGCGGTTGTATGTAGCCGTTTTCAATAGAGAGGGAGAAGTCGGCACTGACAATGGAGAAATCCATGTTATTAACACCGACACGCATGAAAACGAAGGTCTTCTAGCCAGTGTGCCGGAGTTTTTGCAAGACATCGCACTGACACCTGACGGGCGTCAGGCAGTAGTTACGGCCGTTATCACCGGTAATGCCTGGGCAAATTTTGTCTACATTGTAGACACAGTGAAAGGCAGCGTTACTCCCGTCAACGATGTCTCTAATCTTCTCGTCCCGCCCCTATCTGGTGAGTTTACGGAGGTGAGCATATCGTCGGACGGGCAGCGGGCCTTTGTGGTTGATGAAAACAATGAGTATGTTGCGGTTATTGATATTAACCGACGCATCTTTACGAATGTGATTAATTTGGGCGGCACTCCGGGAAATATCGCCATAACGCCGATGGGGGATCGTATTTACGTGCCCGTCGAGACAACGTCAAGTTCCTCACAGAACAATTTGGCATCTATCCCCGTCAATTTGCAACTCCCCACAGATTGGACGGTGACTTCCGGCGCTGTTACGCCTTTTTGTTTTGGCTCGCCTTATGACAGGCTGCCCATTTTGGGATTGACGCCTGTAGCGCGTGAAGTGGCGTCAAGCCCTACGGCCATGTCCCAGGTGGCGCCGGTGGCGGCCTGTGTCTATGATTTTAGCTTTTGGGGCCGGAGTACCGGGTTTAGGACAGTGGCCGAAGTGATCTGGCTAAGTGATACTTGTGGCTTGTTGCGGGTGGATGAAGTGCCTATTGAACGCATTACATCCCCCCTAAAAGGGCAGCCGCCGCTCATTCCGGCAGAGTTAACCCGGCACCGGGCCAAATTTGAGGCGCCTGAAGGGGCGACGCAAGCTGAAATTCGCTTCCGGGTGCCGGCGGGTGAGGTAGCGATTGTGGACCAGGTTTCCTTCCGGGCGACGCTTGAGGGAGTTGCCAATGATGATTTGCAACTTTTTGAAGAAGGACAACCAGCAAATTGGACATTATCACCGGAAACGGCGCACGGATTTTCTCTAAAGCCCTCTGATGGTGTGATGGAATTAGCCAATGACGGCTTTGATGATTTCGATTTGACCCAAACTGTTCCGATTACAGCCGAAACACCTTTTACACTGCAATTTTTGGGGCAGGTTATCGTGCCGCCGGTTGGGCCGGCCTGGCCGCAGCTTGAATTGCGCTGGCTGAAGAAGGACGGCGCGCCCACAGGAACGACGGCGACGCTTGAGTTACGATCGTCTGACCCCGATACGTCCCACACGCTCAGTGGCACGGTGCCGGCTGAGGTGACTTCGGTGGAGGTGAACCTGGTTGTACCGGGCAAAACAACGCTGTCTGTAGAGAAGATTTCATTACTGCCGTTGGAATTAGTACGCGTGCCATTGAAGTTTATGGCTCAGGCGCCGGGCGAGTTAATGGTGTCGAATGTTCATGTGGCTTACGATGACACAGCCAGGGCGGCATTGCCCCCTATCCCAGAGGCCGGTCTCGCGCTTGCCCACGGCGCCTGACCGCAGCCCTGGGAGCAATTCCAGCCAACTGCTGCTATTGTCCCTGCTGCGGGGCAGAGAAGGAGATGAAGAATGTGGGATTGGCACGAACGGCAGCTTATCGGCCTGCCGTAATGGGGGAGTGCCCGGATTGTAACGCCACTTTGATACTACCTGGAGCGCGTCTTACCGCAGCACGCCCAATTGCCCAACCTTTGATAGCCCTTGCACCCACGCACAGACTTGCCGGTGTGATGATGCGTTCTCGCGCTGCTCCCAGGCGCGTATGAATGAATCGTTATTGCCAACAGTTGCTAATGCCGAAATTGTGGCTTCTGCCATGCCTCAAAAACGAGCAGAGGGGGTGGCGTTAACCGGAATTGTAATAGGTGAGACGGTAGCGATGCCTTCACTAATGGTCATTAAGGGCATTGGCGCAATATGGAATGAAAATTGGCACGATGGACATTGATTCAATGTTAGCTTTAGCCAGAGCTCAGCCACAAGAAATCGCTGATACCATAGCGGGTATTTCTTTGAAAAGGGCCTCTAAATTTGTTGAAGAAGCTCAGGAGATTATGGAGAAGCTAGAAGTGCAATAGATGTAGATTGGATTTCTTAGTCATTGGCCGTTTTTAGCTTTGGGTTTGCCCATTTTACAAATTATTGAAGGGTGAGCGCTTGTGAGCATAAAACAAATGAATTCGATGTCTAACGTCAAAAAACCTGTTCGGAAACAGGATTGAATCCACGAAATCCAAAATTTATTTTGGGGCAAAGACACTGGAGAACCGATAAATATGGCTAACAATGATTGTATGGCTGATTTCACTATAAATGGACAACCTGATAATTATGAAATCCCAGTCAGTGACCCTGTAATGCTCCTCGCCGGCGAGGCCGGGGCGACGGCCTACCAGTGGGAGGTGTACAGCACGCCGCCCGGCCGGGGCTTTACCTTGCAGGGCGAAACACAGGCTGAAAAGCAACGCTCATCCCGCAAGAGGCCGCTGCCTTCCTGATCCAGTTGACGGTCCAGAAGAACGAGTGCGAAGCTCATGGCCGGCGTATTCTTTGGGCCGTCACTCCCCACCGCGAATACCGCCTGCCGGCTACTCGTGAACCGCTTGGGTTCAACGGCGACGTGGCCTGGGCAGGTGACTTAAGTTGGGTGATAGAGGATGTAGATAGCAATCTATCTACACCCAATCAAAAAGCTGCCTTGGACGGTGCGACCAATCCCAGTCGCAGCAATCCCTTTATTACCCAAAGCGCCTTGCCGGAGCCGCAATTGACGCGGGAACAAGAAGCGGCAGTTGATAACGCTAACAACCCCAGCGCTGATAATCCATTTGCGACGCAGGGCGATATTCCTCTACCTGAATTAACTGAAGCGCAAAAGGCAGCGCTCAATGAAGCCAGCAACCCCGGCGCTGATAATCCATTTGTGACGCGGA
>CAVPAL010000027.1:0-27854 GCA_963701435.1 uncultured Chloroflexia bacterium
TGGAATGCGGCTACCAGGATTGGTGCCTGTTCGAACGCACGCGTTTCCGCCATATGATCTTGATCATGCTCGATAAGCTCATGGATTATTGTGAAGCGGAGGGTGAATTCGAAAATGGCCTGGCCTATGGATTGCGCATTTTACGCCATGATCAGGCGCGTGAGCGCACCCACCGCCGAATGATGCGCCTGCATTATCTGGCCGGAAATCGCACGGATGCGCTGCGCCAATACGAGCAATGTGTATCAATATTAAAAGCTGAACTGGGCGTTAAACCGGCCAGAAGTACGCTTGAACTTTACGAGCAAATTCAGGCAGATCAACTGACCGATGGCATACCTCAAAAAATCACTGCCGCAATCAATCCAGATGCAGCCGCACTGTCCTTAGAAAAATCCTTAAAAAACCTGCAAAAGCTGCAAAAAGATTTATATCTTGTTCAGGTTGAGATTCAGAAAAGCATCAAAGTCACCGAAGGCCTCTTGCACAAGCATTAAGCGAATTGCAGTAATTATCCAATTACCCCAATTTTTAATCAGAACAGCAAAAGATACGCTTGAAGAACGGTTTGAGAACAACCGTCTGTTATGCTACTCGCCAGTTATGAAACTGATTTGATTATTTTAGGTATGAAGCGGTTTACCTGTCCGGCAGTATTATGGAATCAACTGAAACCATTATCCATTCATTTGTTATCCGAATTTGGTTAGAGGAACCGGCCAAAAGAAACAACCCTGCCAAATGGCGCGGCCATATTACCCACGTGTTAAGCGGTCAACGCCGCTATATGGAACAGCTTAACGATATCGTCGAGTTTATTGGAAGTCATCTCGAGCCGCTGGATTCAGCAAATCGTAACATTTAAAGGATTAACCCGTGAGTTCGCTCTTTTCTTTTTTACGCACATCTGACGCTGCAGCGGAAAATCCGGACATGGCAGCCCCGGTCAGCACAAATGAACTGTTCACAGCGGATACGGCGGCCAGTTTACCGGCTGCTGCACCCGCGCTTGCGGAAACGGCCGTACCGCCCATCCAGCACGGCGCGCCCTCCCAGTCGGAAGTGCTGCTAAAGATGCACACGGCGTTAGCCGCTTTTTTACCCGACCCGGCCCCACCACTGCCCGCCGCCAATGTTTCCTTCGTTAATGTCGCCGAAAAACCAACCGGATTGGGTAATTTCATCGGCCAGGAGCGGCTCAGCCATTTTCCCTTTGCATTAAAAGGGGGGCGGCTGGAAGCGGATGTGCGCTTTCAACTATGGGGCGCCACGCCCGCCGCCGTCGATCTGGAGATCGACGCCCTACACGGCCGTTTACTGGAAGCAAAAGCAGCTCTACTCACGCCAGATGAAAGCAGTAACCTGCCCGCGTCACGTTTCCTGCGCATTACGCCAGGCCAATCACCCGCCGCCGACCATGTACCCTCCTTGAATGCGTGGCGGCGCACGGCCGAATACAACATGCTCTATGAGTACGTTTACGTCGACGCTGATGGCGCCCAAAGCCTGATTGCCCGCATACCCATCCATACTGATCCTGAAGAATTGAATTCACCTGAGCGGGAAACGGCCGTTGTCACTGACGCCATGGTGCGTTGGGACGAAGAATCCGCGCCCATTCTGGAGCTGCGTGGACGGCAAAAAGTCCGCAGCCTGTCGGCCCTGTTGTTTGTGCCGGGCGCGGCGCCAACCGGCGCAGTCAGACTCGTGCGCACATTTAGCGCCGCCACCGGCGCTCCAGTTGAATTTCCTGACCTGGCGCAGTTTGTAACGGCCGTAACCGACCCCGCCAACCCCCAACGCCACGCCCAGGTCACATTTGCGGCGCTAACCGATTTTCTAGCCGCCTTCACAATCAGCGGCGAGCCAATTGAACTGGGTGACTGGGATGCAAACCTCACACCCGACAGCTACGAACCGGGAACACTCGAATTCACAGCGCCGCTTCCGCTGCCGGATTCCCAGGATCGCCTGCAAATTGTTTATCAACCTGACAGCATTGACCCGAAATTTGATCAAGTCGCTGTTGTGTATTTACAGGCCGGGCATACATAGGCGCCGGCCCATTCATTCCGTCAAACTTGTGTGTGACGCAAAAGTCGTCACCAAAATAATCCCACGAGGAGGACCAATATGTCCGAAATGGTTTTACCAGGTACCTATATTGAGGTACGTCCCGAAGGGCTCATCGTTCCTGGCCGCGTATCAGTCAACACTGTTGGCGTTGTCGGCACTGCGGGCAAAGGGCCTGTCGATGAACGCGTCATCCTGAGCAGTTATACCGAAGCGCGTGAAGTGTTCGGCTCCTACGACGCCTGGGATGAAGATTTGCACACTGCCGGCAGTCTGCTTACGCTCACCCGCGCCCTGGAAATGGCCTTTAATTTTGGCGCCACGACTGTACAGGCTGTGCGCGTCGCCAATGGCGCTGCTAAGGCAAATTTTTTACTCAAATCAGCTTTAGGTGATTGCGTCACCCTGGAAGCAAAAACCGAAGGTGAATGGGGCAATAACATTGAGGTGAATGTGGCAGCGGCCGTTGCCGGAGAAAATAGTTTTGTCAGTAATGAAAAACACCCAGGCGGCGCCGCGATTTCACTCACTTATAGTCCAATTCTGCAAAGCGCGCGCAATCGCGTATCGGTTTTCAATGGTCTCACACGCCGCACAACAAATTTCAACATCATCTATGGCGCCGCGCCGGCCCCAGGGCAGGTCTCAATTGATTTGACAAATGGCGATTTGGCCTTTGCTGCCGGTGAAGAACCCGCCAATGCAAGTGATGAATTAACAGCCTCTTATACCGTCAGTCACCTGGCAAGCAGCAAAGTGACGTTGACATATGAGTTGATTGAAGAAAACTACATCGTTGCCAGCGGCAATGACCTGATCGCCGATTTGAAAAAAGATTCCGCCCTGGTAGATGGCACAGACGAAACCAAATCCGCCGAACTGCCTGCTCCCCTCGCCGGAGGGGCTGAATTGTTCGGCAGCGGGACAAATCAGCGTGGCGCCAACGGCGCAACCGGCGCCAATTATCAAGATGGATTGGATGCACTTATCAATGAAAATGTTCATATCATCGTAGCCGCCGGGCAAAGTCATGAGGCTTTCGGCGCTGAACTGACCAACCATTGCAAGTTGGCTTCTTCCGAAGATTACCGGCGCGAGCGCATTGGCGTCGTGGGTTCAGAATTGGAAGATTCACTCGATACGCTGATAGGGCATGAATTGAACAGCGACCGCATGGTCTTTGTAGCCCCCGGAATTGCCGTGCGCGATGCGGAACTGCGCGAGGAGGTCATTCTTCCGGGCAGTTACGCGGCTGCGGCCGTTGCAGGGCTCATGGCCAGCTACTCGCCGCACGTCAGCCTGACCAACAAACCCATTGCCGTACGCGGCTTAGAAGAGCGCTACACCAATGCGGAATTGAAGCAGCTTGTGCAGGCGCGCGTGGTTGCGCTGCAAGAGAAGCTCGGCTTCAAAGTCACCATGGGCATTACCACTTCAACCAATACCGCCTGGAAACAGATCACCACGCGCCGCATTGTAGATTACGCCAAGTTCGGCGTGCGCTCAGCCGCCGATCCTTACATTGGCTTGCTCAACAACGAACGCGTACGTGGAGCGCTGCGCGCTACGATCAATAGTTTCCTGGCCGAAATGGTCGAGGATGAAATGCTTATTAGCTACGAATTGGATGTGGCTGCAACCCGCGAGGAAGAACGTAAGGGCATCGCCCGCGTGACCATCGTATTGCGGCCTGTGTTCAGCATTGACTTTATCAAAGTCACCATGTTCTTAGAGTAGGAGGCCTAATCTAATGCCAATGACAAATGTTTATACCGGTGCAAATGGTACGCTTACCCTGGCAAACGAAGACACGCCTGAAGGCGCCGACGCCCAGGCAATCATCTCAACTTACGAAATCACGACGGTTGGCCGCGTGACGGGCGTTGAAGTTTGCGTGCAAACTGATCTGGAAGCGTTTCACGAAATCGGCCGCCGCCATCCCACCTCGCTTCATCCGGGAAATATCTGGATCAGCGGTAAGGTAAACCGCGCCTATATCAATGGCTCGCTGATCGAATTACTGCTCGGACGCGGGGCCGGCCCTACTCAGGTTGCGGAACCATATGTTCAGCCCGCTTTTAACATGAGCGTCACGCTGAATGATCCGGCCGTTCCGGGCACAACTGCAACGTTAGAGCTGAAAGGGGTCAAATTCCAAAACTGGGTCTATTCGATGCCCGAAGACGATTTTGTAATTGAAAACGTCACGTTCCAGGCATTGACAATCAGCGTCATCGACCGCGAGGCGCCTCCCGGTGGTGGTGAATCCGTTGCGCAGGTTCCGGAAGGATTCTCTGAGTCCGCCAATGCGTAAGGGTAAACGATGATGATGACTTTAACGGCCGAAGAACTGCTGGCTGGTAGTTCATTGACGCATACAGTTGAAATTCCGGCTGATTATCTGGGCAGCAACGGCCGTAAACCGGAAACTTCCCAGGTAATCATCAAACCGCTCACGGTGCAGGCGCTGCAGCGCATCGGCAAGGCAGCCAGGGATGATGAGTCGCTGTCTGCCTCGCTGATGATTCAGCAGGCGCTGGTTGAACCGCAGCTCAAGTTTGAACAGGTTTCACAACTGCCGGCTGGCCTGGCCCGATTTCTGGTAGAACGCATCAATGCCATCAGCGGCATTTCCACGCCGCGTAATGCGCTGGAAGAAATGGTGCAGGCGCCGCTGGCGCGAGCCTGTTTTGTCCTGGCCAAAGAGTTTGGCTGGACGCCGGAAGAGGTCAGCGGCATGACGATTGGCCAGATATTACTCTACCTGGAGATGGTTCACAGGCAAGGCAGCGACACAGCATGAGCAGCTTGACCGATCTTGGAGCGCGCCAGCGGGATGTTTTATCCGGCGGTCGCGCGCCGGCCTGCTTGCAGCGCGATCTCGCGCAGGCGGCCGCAAAGCGCGCAGACCTGTCCCGCGCTTGCGCCTGGGTAGCAGAAACCACGGCAATAACTGCGCCAAAATTGCGTGATGAACCTTTGTTGGGCAGTTGTCTTGCCGGACTGACGGCCGAGTTGAAGTCTGAGCCGCCGCCAGAACCGGCAAAACAGCCATCTGGTCGCAGAACGGCCGTTTCAAAGCAGCCGCCGGAAACGAAACCTGTGCGAGCCGCAACCGGCCAAACAGCGTATGACAGCGCCAGCAAAACCAACGCCTGAAGCAGCAGAAAAGCCGCGTGAGGTCAAACGGGATTTACTGCAGCGTCTGGCGGGGAAAACGGCCGTAACCCGGCCTTCCAATCAAGCAGAACGTCACGAGGCCGGCCAGAACTTACCGCCGCCGCGACCTCCGCAAAAACGCGCTGCTCAAACGTCGCCTGGGGCAAGTTCACAACAAGCAGTTGAACCTGAACAGGAGCAATCGTGGCGCAAATCGCTTTCACGACGCGCCTGCCGGCGGATTTCGCAAATAAACAACCAGAGCAATGCGGCTCCTGCCTTTCCGGAAATGGAAGGCAGGCGGGAAATGTCAGACAACCTGCACGACGGCCAGGCGCATGCAAGCGTCCGGCAAACATTTGCCCAAGGCGCAGAGCAGGGTATTACAAACGGCCAGAATGCATTTGAGGCGGCCTGGCAGCAGCGCCTTAGCGGACAAAGTGCGGCAGCGGACATCTTAAAGGCTTTGAGCCAACCTGACCGATCAGAGGCTCATAACCGCGCCGGACAGAAAACCAGGAGCGGTGAAAAACCGGCGCTCCAAACCAGCGATTGGGCCTCTCACGCGGCGGGATCACAGACTGAAACCGGCGTGCAGGCAGACCGGCTCTCGTCAAAGGCTCAACCAATGGCGCAGAGACGGCCGTTACCCGCACAGGATCAACCGTCAGAACCGTCAGCAGCGTTTAACCAGACTGCGACCGCCTGGCCGACGAGCCAAATGGAAAACGACCGTCAGCGAATTGGTACAGCCGGCCACGACACACAGTTCTCACCGCCGCGCACGGTCCCGGCGATGCCGCCGCTCAAACCACCGCAGCGGCCGTTTGCAGCCCAACCGCCTGTGGCGACGGCCGTTGCCCAACAAAACGCCCGGCGTGAAGCTGCTTCTGCCGCAGATGGGTTAGACGATCTGGCATCCAAAATCAAACAAATTCTGGACGAAGAATCACGCCGTCACGGTATTGACGTTTAGTTGGCCCTAAATTCCAGGCAGACACGCAGGTCTGCCTCTACAGATTAAGGAAGCGTGCCATGCATCCTATGTTAGATGATATCGAACTGCCGCAGGTGCAGGAAATTACAACCTATGACAAACGTTTGTTGGCCGAACACAAACCGCCGGGTATGGATGGCAGCTTGCTGCAAAACCTCGGCCGGCGGCCGGTTCATCTGACGCTGTGGGGCGTCAAAACCGGATCGGATGCGCTCGAATTTATTGAGAAGCTAGAACAAAAATTCCGCGCCGGGGACCCTGTGCCTTTTGTGGCCGACATCGTGGCCGATGCGGAAATCGACGAAATGATTATCGACGACTTGCAGTGGCAGGATTTGGCCGGCAAGCCAGACCGCTACAGCTATGTGCTGACGCTGCGTGAATATATCGAGCCGGTCGAGCCAGAGGACACATCCTTTTTAGAAACCGACATCCTCGGTGACGCCGGCAACCTGATGGATGGATTGATTGACGGGTTAGACCTTTCGCTTGATTTTGCGACCGGGCTGGAACAATTTTTGACGCCGTTGAGCGATTTACTTGGGCGTTTGCAGGCGTTTAATCAAAATCAAAATTCATAGGACATCATATTGAATGAAAATCAAACATTTCAGCAGTCAGCGCGTCAGCGCATCAACCAAAAGCTGAAATTTTGACTTACTGAGTAGCTGAAAAGCTGTTTAGACAGGAGTAAATCTTATGGCTGAAAACAACATTTTCCAAGAACTAAATGACGTTCTTCAAGAGTTCAAAACATTTTTAGACGACAACGTTGCAACCATTCAACCCGCCATCCAGGCTATCGCATCACTCATTCCACAAGTCACTGAATTAATCGACAAACTTATTGACCTGATGAACAAGCTAAAAACGGAAATCAATAACCTGGATGTCAGCGCCATTCCCGGACTGGAAGAAGCGACGGAATTCATTGACAAGGTGAAAGGCTTTTTGGAGTCCGCCAAAAACCTGCTGCCGGATGAAGCCGGCACAATTGATGATGTACTCGGTGTAGCCGACGTTGTGGGCAGCTTGTCTGGCCTGGATGACGTCAAAACCGCAATTCTCGAATGTATTGACGCAATTGTCGCTCACCTAAATTCTCTGAAACCGGCATAAATTGTAACTCATTATGGCAGTAGTCAGACCAATGCTCGATGACCTCGAGCTGCAACAGGTGCAAACCATCGAAGTGGATGGCGACCAGGTATGGGCGCAGCACAGCATCCCGGCCCTGGAGGGTGATTTCTTCCAGGGTTTGGGACGGCGCGCCAGCCAGGTGACGCTGACCGGCGTGCTGTCCGGCGCGGAAGTCGCTGACAGCCTAAAAAACCTGCGTGACAAGTTTCGCGGGGCCGCTCCGGTTGCATTTGTCGCTGATATTGCTACTGCCACCCGCATTGATCAAGTGTTGATTGAGGAAATGGGCGTGCGCGAACTGGCGGGCAAACCATCCCGCTTTGAATATGCGTTCACGCTGCGGGAATTCATTCCGGCTACCCCGCCGCGCAGCGAGATACCGCCGCCGCCGCCACCGCCGCCGCCGCCAAAACCCGACGTGGCCAATTTAATTGTCGAGGTCATTGTTGAGGGCCAGCCAGAGTTTGACCATGACGGGACTGTCGTTGAAGTTTTCGATAACGATTCTGGAACAACGCGCACGATACCCAATTCAAAACGCACAGCCAAAAACGTCTGGGAAGAATTGGATTTTCCACCGGGGAACTACACGGTTAAAGCGACGACGGCCGAACCCAACCGTATGACCGCTTCCAAAACGGTGACAATCGATCCCGGCGAAACGGAACACGTCATTTTGCAAATGCAGGCGGGCGGAAAATTTGCGGAATATTTTGTAATTCATTTTTGGTTTGACAAGGCTTTTATTGAACCCTGCATGCGTCCGGTGATGCGTCAAATCGCAGCTCACGCCGAAAAAAACAAGTCTGGCAAAAAGCTTTTGATTTTGGGGCATACAGACCTTACCGGCGGCGATGATTACAACCAATCTCTGTCCGAACGGCGCGCGCGCGCAGCCTATGCATATTTAACGGCGGGAGATGATTTGGACACGGCCGTTAACGAATGGAACGAACTACGTCAAACACGTCCTACAGGCACAACCAAAACGGTCAAAGATACGTGGGGCGTGCGCCAATACCAGCAAATGCTGCAAGATTTGGGCCTTTACCCGGGCATCATCAAGGATACACATGACACAGCGACTGACAATGCCGTACGCGCTTTTCAAGCGGACCACGGATTGTCAGTGGATGGTGATGTAGGCGATCAAACCTGGCCGGTTCTGATCCGGGAATATATCAAACGCGATGCGCTAAAAGTTGATCCCGATCTACTACTGCCTAATGTCAAAGATGATTGTGACGGCGGCAAGGTGCGCTGGCTGGGCGGCGGCGAATTAGATCCTGTCAAAAATACCGAGGAAGCATGGCGGCCTAACCGCCGCACCGAATTCTTATTTGTGACCGATAAAACTTTCCAGGAAAATGTCAAAATTCCGGAACCGCATACGCTGAGTTTGCCGGTCATGAAATATGAAAAATGGTGTCTGGGCAGCAAAACCGAAACGCCGAATTGTTTCGTGAAACCACATCCCGGCGTCACGCGCAAAACACAATGCTCACAGCCGCCCGAAGATGTGCGCTGGGAGCGGCGTCCGGTTGAGCCGCAGACAATTGTGGTTAAGGGGCGCATCACATTTGAAGATGGTAGTCCCTATGGCGACAAAGAATATGTACTCATCGCCCCCGACGGTGAATTCATGAATGGGGAACGGCCGTCGGGCAATGATCGTGGTCGGCCCATCTTCGGCCGTACTGATGCCAACGGTAATTTCACCGACAACAGCGGCAATATCGGCTACCCTAACAACCCTAAACGCATTGGCATCTTTATCCTTGAGTTGCAAGAATCGGTTCTGGCACGTCTTGATGGTGAGTCATTAGCAGCTGCAAAAGGGCCGGTTGTATGTAAACGTCTAGAAGGCAGTGCAGAATTCAAAGTCATTGTTTCGCGCTCAAGCGCCTGTCAATTTCCAGGCTACGTCCATTTCGAGTTTGAAAAATCATTTATTCGACCAGCCGCCAAACGAGCCTTACGCGCCATTGCTGATTTTATGAGATCAACCCCTGCTAGCTGGCGTTTACTGCCAATAGGACATACAGATCTGCAAGGTTCTGATGCGATCAATACCGCTTTAGGTGAGCGGCGCGCAAAAGCAGTTTACGGCTTCTTGACCGGTAATCCGCAAGACCCCGCAAATCCTAGCCGATCAATCTGGCTCAATTTGTATCATGATGCACGCGAAAATTGGGGCGCACGCGAAATTCAATATATGTTACTTGACCTGGGTTATTACTGTCACCACTTAACTGGTGTCATTGATGCTGAAACTAATCGCACCATATCAGCCTACAAGAATCAAGCTGGCTTGGGAAATAATAGCACAATAGATGATGTTTTTCTTGAACGCCTCTTCACAGATTATATTACCCATGAGGGTGCAACCTTACCTACGCACAAATTCCTATCAACTGTCAACTGGTTAAGTTGCGGCAAACAACATCCACTAGACATACGCGGTGGCACACCATTTGCAGGACGCAGTGAATTAAATAGACGGGTAGAATTTGTCGTCTTCACAAACCAGCCAAACCCTGCCCCCGTATCAACGACAGATTGTTCACAATATGTAAATTGGCAGGCATTTTGTGCAATAAAGTGGTTGGAATTCATAGGCCTAAACGAAATCCAGCGGATCCCGCGGATGCGGAAGAGAATTTAGCCTTCCTTGAAGTAGCTAATTGGCAAAACGCCTTCAACTTTGATCCACCAGATGCAAGTGGTCACCTCCACCCCACCGGAGATGCGCCTCGTGTCGATTTCATTGATCGTGACCCAGATCGTTTCTTTTTTCAAATTACTGATATGGACAGGCGCGGTGTGGGCACAATTCGTGCGCGAGTCAAATCAGTTGATGCAGACGGGAATGATGTAAACCCATTTGTAGAGATGGAATTATTGGAAAATCCAGATCGCCAGGGCGTTTTCCGCAATCACGATGTCGCCAATGGTCGCATAAATCCATTACTCTTAGTTGCCGATGAAATTGATAATGGTGAAATCAATAATGGGTCGGCAGCAGGTGCAACTCACTTCCGCGCACGCGGCATAGCCAACGGAGCACTTAATGATCCATTATTGCGCGTCCAAATTGGTGGAGACCTCATTATTGAATATGAAGGCAACACCCTAGGGCGTATTCCCATATCTGAACGAGATTGTATTAGAACTATACCACTTAATATCGTTATTTTGCGTAGGACAGATGGCACGGCCGTTACAACGGAACCCGATGTGCAAGAACGTGTACGCCGTCTACAACAAGCATACATGCAATGTGGCATCCGGTTCAACGCTACCATAACGACGGCAACTGCGGCTGATATGCCCGCCGGTGTTGTATTAAGCGCGGTAAGTGGCATTAATGTAAATCCAGGAGCATTAGTTGATCGTACTTCCCTGCGTGCAGAAGAACGCGCATTAATCGAAAGCCCGCTCAATATTAGAACTACCGCTGGCGGAGTAAATACGTTACAAATCTTTTACGCGAATCGCATCGACGGAGCCGCGGCAACAGCAATTGCATACCCACGTGTAACCTATTCAAGTCCCAATCCTGGCGACGACGTATTCAATTTAATTATGATCGGCGCCGACGATCCAGAAGAAAACTCAACACTGCCGCATGAAGTCATGCATATTCTCTTAAACGCTTTCCATAATGCATCTTCAAATACACGCACAAATCTATTCTTTGAAGCAGCATTGGGACAACCCGATTTTGCAGACACGACTGTCACTTCAAACAAGCGTATTCCTGAAGAGCAGTGCGAAACCATCATGAACAATGTAAGTGGTCTTATTCCTAACCAGCCAGGAGGTATACCCTGATGATTTTAGATCGAATTGAACAGGCATCTGCTGCCGAATTAAATCAGGGTATCTATCAATTACTCCTGATGGGCACATCTGATCGCGGCACTTATGAAAAAATGTGTGATCCTCGTTTATTGCCAACGTATTTAGCAATCGTTAAGGCAGACGGCCGTCCAGTCTTTTCACCACAAAATATCACAACAGCTCAAGCTGAACAGGTCATGATCAGTGCAATTAATTTTATTGGTACTAGTGCCCCACCTAAATATCCAGCAGCGGAAGAAGTATTGCTTGCCGCCCTCGATAAAGACAATGATCGTGTCCGGCTGGCTGCGGCCAAAGCACTGGGTTATATGGACGCTGTACATGCCAGTGGAAAGGTCGTCGCCTTAACCGAAGAAATGTTAGCGAGGAACGAATGGGGGGCCGTTGCCCGCCTGGCCGACACGCTTGGCAGAATCGGCGATACAGAAGCTCGCGCCTGTTTACAAAATATTGTTGCAAGTGGACAAGCAGTCGACGATAAACAAATGACATATGTTTCCACTGAAGCGCAGAAATCAATTGAGGCAATCGATAAACGATTATCCTAAGGTATTGTTATGTTACTACACCCGGCTTACAAGCTCACAATTGGTGAGAAAATCGTCGACACAACAGACGAACCGCAGGCAAGCACGGCCGTTTCCATCACGGTCACGCTTGACATGGACACGCCCGCCGACAGTTTCACACTGCTGCTCGGCCAGGTGGGTGGTTTTCAGCCGCAGCGGGACGACGACGCCAAGATTGAGCTGGGTTTCGCAGACGACGCGCTGACGCAGGTTATCGCCGGCAAAGTACTCACGGTTGACGCCGCGCTTACCACGCGTCGGCTCGTCGGCCACAGCCCGGCGCAGACGCTTCTAACAACCTTCGTCGACCAGACCTACGAAGCCAAAACGGCCGGCCAAATCGTCACAGACCTGGCCGGACAGGCGAGCATCAGCGTGGCCAATGCGCAGGACGGCATCACGTTTCCGGCTTATGTCGTAGACGGCCGTTCCAGTATCTACCACCATATGCGCGCGCTGGCTGACCTGTGCGGCTTCGATCTTTACATTGATTCAGAAGGCGCGCTGCTCTTTGAAAAATTTCAGAACGGCAAAACGCTGCATATTTTTGATTACGGCAAACAAATCGTGGAGCTTGAAGTCTTACAAACGCCGGCCGCAGCCGGAGAAGTGCAGGCGTGGGGTGAAAGTCCCGGCGGCGGCCAGGCTGCAGAAGCGTGGGCCTGGCTCACCAAAGATTTTGACGGGCTAAAAGGCACGGCCGGTTCCGGTAATCCGCTGCTGCTGTTAGAACGGCCGTCGCTGCGCACAGCCGAGGCTGCTCAAGCGGCAGCCAGCGCGGCCGATACACATATCCGGCGCCGTACCAAACGCGGCAAACTAACCAGCACCGGCCAGCCGCAAGTTAAGCTTGGCGACGCTATTCAACTTCGCAACGTACCCGATGACAGCCTGAACACAAAATTCCAGGTGCGCAGCGTCACCCATCAAATCACGAAAATAAAGGGTTTTACAACCGAAATCGGCTTCCGGGCCTTTTAGAAAATATCATGTCAACAATCGTCAACACACTCCAACAAATTATCCGCCACGAACTGCGTTCACTGCGCATCACCGAAATGGGCCTGGTAGAAGCAGTCTATCCCCACAGCAGCGACAGCGACAACGATAACTACGGCTGTGATGTACGCCTCAAAAACAGCGGCCTGCTGCTAAAGCGCGTCCCCATTGCAACCGGACATATCGGCACCGTTGCCATTCCCAATATCGGCGACCTGGTTCTGCTGGCGTTTGACAAAGGAGATGTAAATCAGCCCATCGTAATCGGCCGTCTCTACAATGACGCCGATCGGCCGCCGCTCAACAACCCGGACGAAGTTATTTTTCGCCTGCCATTGGCCGAAGCAGATGACAAAACCGTCATGGCTGCCATTCGTAATATTCAAGGCAGTTCAGAGTCGCGCGAAATTCTTGTCGAGATGCCGCCTCAAATTACGGTGCGCATCAGCGACGGGGCCATACGCGCCACAGCCGGCGACACAGAAATGCTGCTTGACCAGCCCAACAACAGCGGCGGCAAAGTCACCGTCGTCACTGGACGCACCAAAATCACCATGAATCAGGACGGCGACGTTACGGTGGAAGCAGCCGGCAGCATGGAGATTAAAGCCAACGGCGATCTGAGCCTGGAAGCAGGACAAAATATAAAAATCAAGGGCGGCATGAATGCCAGCATGGAAGCCGGTATGGAAGCAACCGTCAAAGGCAGCCTGAGCGCCTCCTTGAAAGGAGATTTATCGGCGACAGTGCAAGGCGTCAACGTTTCAATTAAAGGTTTGACATCGTTTTCGCCCTAATAGAGCTTAGGCATGATTTGTATTTGTAACAACCACTTTAGCAGTGTGCAACGACAGAAGGCTATTGAATCTTTCTAAAAGAATATGGTTAGCTGTGGGCGCGGGTCTGAAGAGCAGCCCTTCGGGACTGAGATGCGGCCCGAGCATATCCAGTTTCTTTTGCTAAATGTCAAAAGTCGGCATTACGAACCAGAACTCTAAAAGAGATAAATAGCGAGGATCATTATGCCAGGATCACCAGTTTCATACGGCGCGCAGGTAATGGTATCGCCCGGAGCGTCCGGACCGCCCGATATGGGTACGATTATTGCCATTTTTCCGCCTTTCATCACGGCAAACGGCATGCCGCTGGCCACATCCGGGTCGCTGTGCATGATGATTAATTCGGTCTGGGGTTTTCCCTACCCGCTCACTATCGGGCCGATTGCCAGCACGGGTGTGCGCGTAAGCGGCAAATCTTTGGTGCGCATGTTCGACAATATTCCGTCGCCGCCTGGTATTCTGACGATTTTAGGCCCGCCTGCGGCGCCGTTTATCAATGACCAGTGGCCGCCTTAAACATGGAGTAAGCAGTAAGAAGGTGGTAGTAAGTAATAATGATTAAAGAAGGACGCTATGAGCCAAAACGAACGTTGGGGTAAAGATATACGCTTGCTGGGCAATTTGAGCCGCCAGAATGATTTGGACCTGGGGCATGATTTGTTTGTCAGGGAGCGGCTGCAAACGGGTCTGGTTGACCTGGAAACATTAACGGCCGAATCCAATCTCAAACAAGCCCTGTTCTTGCGCTTTTTAACCCGGGTCGGTGAACTGGCGCAGCTTGGCCATCCCGATTATGGCTCGCGGCTCTTTGAACTGATCGGCGAACCCAACACGCCTACTAATCGCAACCGGGCCAAGATGTATGTTCTGCAAGCGCTGGCGCAAGAGCCACGGGTAGCAGAAGTATTACGCGTCGATGTCACCACAAACCGCGCGTATCCGAACCAGATTGACATCGATATTGATCTGCACCCGATTTTTTCAGACACCGTATTAAATCTCGTTTTTCCCTTCTTTATAGAGGGAGGCTAAACCTATGAACCAAGAGACAGTCACTTTAATTGAACGGCCGTATCAAGAAATTGTCGACGATATCCTCACAGCCATCGTGGGTGGGGTCGTTAACGAACCAATCCGCTTTGACATCAAACGCGACCTCTACCCGCTGTCCGAACCGGCGCTGGATATTCGCAGCATCACCGGCAAGGTAAAAGGGCAGCAGCATGCTTTCTTGAAAGAGATCGACTATGTGTTTAACGTTGGCGGCAACGGCGTAGAGTGGGACAGCACCGGCACGCTGCCGGACGACAACAGCACCTTTCATGTTGATTACACCCGTCCTACCAACCGTTCACCCCTGACAGACATCAATGTCGGCAGCGTCACGCGCACGCTCAGCGAAGCAATTGGGCGCGAAATTTCAACCGTCTACCAGCAAATCAATCTGGCCTATCTTTCCGGCTTTATTGATACAGCCGAAGGGCGTTCGCTGGAGCTGGTTGTTTCCATTCTGGGCATCACGCGCAAAACCAAAGAGTTCGCTGTGGGGTTGGCTACATTTTTCCGCGACGCCAACAGTAGCGGCAACGTTACCATCCCCGAAGGCACGCTGCTTTCCACTGCCAAAGGAGAGATTTTCTTTGAAACAACCCAGCCGCGCACATTGCAACAGGGGCAGGTACGCATTGACGCCCCCATTCGCGCCACAAACAATTTCAAGGGAGAGAAAGGGAAAGTAGCAGCAGGCGCCATCAATCAGATGTCGCAGCCGATTGCCGGTATCAGCCGTATCACCAACTTTGACGCAACGTTCCTGGGAACAGAAGATGAAACCGATGCGGAACTACGGCTGCGCGCCAAGGCGGCGCTGCGCTCGCTGGGCAAAGCGACGCTGGCCGCCTTGCAACGAGTTGTATTTGAAGGCAACGGTAAAGTGACCGAAGTGTGGGATCCGGCCGCGCCGCCTGACCACCGCTCAGAAGTTGGAAAGGTAATCCTGCTCATTGAGGCTGAACCGGAACGCTTTGCCAGTCTAAACGGCGTTGTTCAAGAAACGCGTGCAGCAGGGGTACAGGCCACGCTCGTCGCCCGCTATGTATTCTTCAAACCGCGCGTTTTTGTCACCCACAGCCCTGGTTTAACCGCCCCCGGCAAGCTCAAAGTGGCGGATGACATCAACAACGCCCTCCAAACCTATGTTGATGGGTTGAGCAGCGGTGATTCAGCAGAAGGCGCAAAATTATTGGAAGCCATCACGGGCGTGGATGATGTTAGTGAAGCCAAAATTGTGGATGTGGTGGTGTGGAAATCTGACCTGAGCAAGCCGGCCGGGGAAGGCCTGGTCGATACCCTGGTAACGGCCGTGCAAGGCGCCGGTGATGATGAAGCCGCACTGCGCGCCGCACTTGACAGCGCGCTCTCAGCAACGCCGCCGCTCGTTCCAACCAGCACACGCATTCCCGACCGCAGCCTGCTGCAAAGCATGGATGGCCAGCCGGCCACGGATGCACAAATCGAGTCGGGTGAATTCCAAATTGTCGCCAAAGTCGATGGCGCCGACGGCTGGGTTGTACTCGACCTGAACACAGAGGCCGACATCGTGTTACAAGAACAGGAGAGCTGATATGCCGACCAAAACTGATCGCATTCTCAGCAATTTACCGCTTACATTTCAGACACGTCCGCCCGCGCCAACGCTGCGCGCGGTGGTTGATCCCTTCGGAATAGAACTGCAAAAAGGTGAAAACAGCCTGGCCGCCGTGATGCAATCCCATTGGGTTGATTTTGCCGATTTACGCGCAGACCAAATCTTGGATCTGGCCAAAATCGGCGCGCTTTACGGACTAGGCCCGCGTGAAGATGAGCTGGTTGAAGAATTTCGCGAGCATTTGAAGCGGTATGTGCGCACTTTTCTGGAAGGCACCGTCACCGTGCAGGGCATTTTACGCATCACGGCCGAATCGCTGGGCCTGCACATTGCCGATGATTATGACGATATAGACGCCTGGTGGACACGCGCAGATGACAGCGTCCAGCGCAGCGAACCAAACGGGCGTGACGCAGCCCAAAGTTTATTTGGCGTGCGCGCCGCCGCCGACCGCGGCCAATCTGCCCGCGCCGCCAGCATTCGAGGCATTGTTGACCTGAGCGGCTATGTCGATTGCAGCCAAAATTCTATTTTGCGGTTAGAGGTCGATGAGGTTGGGCCGTTTGAAATTGACCTGACAGACGGCGCTAACGATCCAACGGCCGTTTCCGGCCCGGAAATCGTCAAGGCGATCAATAATGCCTTTGGCGGCCAGGAAATCGCCGTGTTCGACGGCCGTTTCCTCACGCTGACATCACCGCAAAGAAACGCCCAAAGCGTCATCGAAGTGCAGGATGTGATTGGCGACGCCGCCGATGCGGTGCTGGGGCTGCCGCCGCGCACCTACTACGGCCGCAATGCAAGGGCGGCGGCCGTGCGCGGTACGGTTGACCTCAGCGGCGTGCTTGATTTGAGCGAATCTCGTTTTTTGCGCGTGCTGCTCGACGGCAAACATCTGGCCGAAATTGACTGCGCCGGCTCCGACCCCAGCCACACGCTGCTGGATAAAGTCGTTGATAATATCAACAAAGCATTGGGCATTGAGGACGCGGTAGAACACGACGGCCGTTTCCTCATCCTTACTTCGCCCTCAATCGGGCTGGGCAGCAGCATTGTTTTCCAGCGCGCAGCCGCCCAACAGGCGCTGCTGCATCTATTTGGCCCAATCACCAATACCCACATTGGACGCGCGCCGCAGCCGGCGCGGGTGGTCGGGCGGCGCGATTTAAGTCAGGGCGTTGACTTGAGCGAACGCTCTCACTTGCAGCTAAGAGTCGACGGCGGCGCGGTCGTCACAATCGACTGCGCCGGCGAAGATGCCGCCAGCACACAATTACCGGAACTGGTCGCCGTAATAAACGAGGCGCTCGGTTCACAAATTGCCGCCCATGACGGCCAACACCTGATTCTCACTTCCACGGTAACCGGCTCCGGCAGCGAAATTCTCTTCCAGACGCCCGATGAAGGGGACGCCGCCGAACTAATTTTTGGCATTGGCCCACGCATTTTCCAGGGTCAGAACGCCACGGCTGCGCGTATCATCGGCGCGTCTGATTTGACCAACGGGGCCAATTTGCTGTCGCAATACATTTTGCGGCTGGCGGTTGACGGCCGTTCTGCCATCAATATCAATATGCGACCCCCAAATGGCGGACCTCGAAACAGTCAAGCTCAGGGACCTGGCGGATAAAATTGATGCGGCCGTCGGCGCTGATGTGGCCGCAACCGATGGGCAGCATTTGATTCTTGTATCTTCCACGCTGGGCAGCGGCAGCAGTCTGGCCATTGAGCCGCTGGAAATCCGGCTTGATGAGCGCTTTGTTTCGCGCGCCTTCATCACCGATGAAGCGTCGCAAGCCATTTTCGGTTTTCATCAGCGCGCCGCCTCCGGCCAGGACGCCGCCAAAGCGCGCGTGCTTGGGCAAAAAGATTTGCAGCGCGGCGTTGATTTGCAAACGAACCGCTATCTGCGGTTACGGCTTGATAACCTTGATCCGGTCGATATTGATTGCGCCGGCCAGCGCCCACGCGCCACTCTGCTAGAAGAAGTGCGCGATAAAATCAATAACACTTTACAAGCAGTATTGGGCATTGACTATAAAGTCGCCAGTGATAACGGCCGTCGCCTGATCCTGAGTTCACACGAGGCAGGCAAAAACAGACGCATTACCTTTGAACCGCCGCGTATGCGTGACGCGCTCGAACTGCTCCTGGGCGTCGAACCGGGCGAATTTCGCGGGCGTGACGCCGAACAGGTGATTTTTGTAGCCACGGCCGATCTCAGCCAGGGCGTAGATCTCAGCGGCGGCGATCTGATCAAAATCGGCGTCGATGGGGAAGACGCAATTGAAATTGCGTGCGCCGCCAAAGCCGTCGATGCCGCCAAAGTCAAGCTCAATGAGATTATGATTGCCATCAACCTAGCGCTGGGACGCAATCTTGTCACCCATGACGGCAAATTTTTAAAAATAACATCCCCGTCAATTGGATCAGCCAGCCGGCTTGTATTTGAAAAGTCGCAAACAGGCGACGCGACAGAGGCCATTTTCGGCATCGCTGCGCCGCGCAGCTACCAGGGCGTCGACGCCGCTCAAGCCCAGGTCGTCGGCGTGAAGGATTTGAGCCAGCCGTTAGATTTGCGCGTGATTCGATTTTTACGGCTGGGGGTCAATGGCAGCGCCCCCAAAGATGTGGATTGTGTGCGCGCCGGGATTGTAGATGAAACGGCCGTTACCCTTGATGACATTATCGCTGCAATTAATGCGGTTTTTGACCCCGCAATCGCCAGCGCCGAAAACAATTTCCTGAAGTTGACAGCGCCCACGCCCGGTCAGTCAAGCCGGCTCGTCCTTGCAGCCCATTCATCAGGCGACGCGCGCGAAACGTTATTCGGAAATATCGAGGCAGTTCACACCGGCCAGGATGCGCTGCCTGCGACTATCGAAGGTGACGTCGATCTGCTTGTTCCGGCCAATCTCAGCAAACGCTCTCAAATCCGGCTGGTGGTTGACGACGAGCTGCCGGTGGATATTGATACGGCCGGCGTCAAACCGCAAGCTACCGCGCTTGATGAAATTATTGAGGCCATCAACCAGATTTTTCCTGACCTGGCCGGCGCCACAGAAAACAGCCGCCTTAAGCTGACTTCGCCAACAAGCGGCAGCCAGAGCCGGCTTGAACTGCTGCCGCTGCGCACGCTGGACGTGGTCGAATATCCACCTGTGGCGGCGCAAACGGAACCCTACAGCGTGAAACATCGTGATTCCTGGCATCATGATAACAGCGGCGCGGCGGCGGGAACGGCCGTTATCAGCATTAATGCGCCGCAGGGAACCGCAGGCCCAGCGCTGGTCAACAAGACGCTGGGCTGGCAGTTGCGCCTGATGATTGCGCTGGGTGTAGCTGAAAGCGCGCGTATCTGGGTCGAAAACGGCAAACTGCGCGCAGAAGTACACACACCACATGGTGATGTACGTCCCGTTTCAGGTTCGCAGATGCTGGTTGGGCCGCTGGGCGCGCAAACCTGGGTTCCATTTGCCGGCGCGTGGCGCTTAAGCGGCGATGCCGAAGGGCCGCCTTCATTGCAATTGAACAATCCGCTGGGCGACAACATTGTGCAGCTTCAGGCGCGCTATGGAATTGAATCGGGGCAAGCAGTCAACGTTGCGGTCACTGAAGCCGATATCAAAACAATACCTTTTGACGCGGTAGCTGAGGATGGGCAAGTGGTGACGATTAACGGCCGTGTCCGGGCCACAACCACAAATGACCACACCAGCTACACCCTTGTTGACGCAGATGAGCAAATCCTGGCGTTTTTACGCGCCGGTATGGGCATTGATCTGGATGCTTATGCGGATCGGGTCGTGCGCGCGAGCGGCACAATTCATCCCGACGAAGCTGAACCGCTGCTAATCGGGCAACACATCATGGCGCTCTTCAATGTGAGGCTCGATACCACCTGGTCGAATGGAGAAACGGAAATAGAAATCTATACGGCCGTTACAATCGGCCATGACCAGGCGGCTGATGACGCCCTGACCCGTCAAATACAAAATAAACCATCCCGCCTCGTGCGCGCCGAGTCACTGCCAAAAACGGAAGTTCTCTTGCTGCCGCAAGGACGTTCAACCTGGCGTTACATGGATTGTTACGGGCCGCGTTTTGATTATGCCAATTTTGATGAGGCCTCCTTTCCCGGCGGCGTCTGCCTGGACAGAGGCGTGTTCGATGTGAGCCGCTTTGTTAATTCGCCGCCCGAACCGATCAGGGCCGTGTTCGCCAGCCAGAATCCGGCGACCGATCCGCCTGTAGAGATCATTTTTCAATCTGAACGCTACCAGCCAGGCGTCTTCCGGGTGCATCTGCCCGCGGATTTGCCCGTGCGTTTTGGCGCGCGCTTCAACCAATCTCGCTTTGGGCAGGGAAAAAACAATCCCGAACTATACCAAAAGGCAGTGACTGAGCCGGAAAAGGATGACAACCATATCAAAAAGCTGCTCAATATACACTCCAAACTGGTTGAAGCGATCATCGTTACAAATGTGCCGTTAGGTTGGGAAGCGGTTCCCATGCCATTCCGCGAACCACTCTATTTAACTAAAGGCGACGACAAAAATGTGGCGCAAATTTACTTGAGTGAACCCGGTATTGATGGGTTTTTGAAGATTTATGCCCAAAAGTTGGGCGCGTGGGGAAACCAGATTGCGGTCTCCGCGCGCGAGTCCGGCCCGGCAATGTATGATTTTGCGGTGATTTATACCGGGGATCCGTTTGAAAACGGCCGTTTAACCGTAGCCGGCAAACAACTGGCCAAATTAACGGATGAATCGTTGGCTCCTGGACCGATCGGCATTCTGCAAGCCAAAGCAGCCGGCGTATTAGCGACAGTTACACGTGAACGCACGCTTGAAATTACCTGAGTATCTGAAAAGCGATTTGACAAATCGCTTAACATAAATAAGGAGATATAAAAAATGTCAAATAATGGTATCGAACCGTATGTGGAATTTAAGCCCGGCGATTTAATCGCGGCGGAAGTCATGAATGATATGCAGCGTCAAATTCGCCAGGACATTGGCGACCAAACGCAGACAGCAGTTGACAATATTGAGACCGTACCCCATGCCGAAAACGCTGATAAACTGGAAAACCAGTCCCTGGCCGACATCCGCAAGGAGATCATCGATCAGGCGCTCAGCATGATGGCGACGCACAGTGGTTACATGCGTCTTTACAAAAAGTTGAAACATAACGAAGAGTCGGTCATTGAACATGGGCTCAAAAACAATCCTTTGGTCGATATTTACCAGCTAGATTATTTCCTGGTGATCGCCTCTGAGGATGGTTACATCTTCCCGACCTGGGTCAATTTTTACCTTTATCACTCCAGTGAAAAACGAATTCGCTACCGGCCGGAAGACAGCAAAGATCAGCCGGTCAGCATTGAAATTGAACCTTCCAGCGGCACGGCCTACCGCATTCCCTTTAAGGAAATGCTGGCGCGTTACAATGTCGAATACAACGACGGCTCCAGCGTCGGCGAGATTGAAACGGAATTTTGGGATGCGCTGTTTGCCGCGCCCAATGACACCTTTGATGACAACCAGTACACCCATTCACCCTGGTTTGATCGCTGCTGCCGCGAGGAACGCACAGTCAAAAGCTTAAAACAGAAAGGGGATTGGGATGATCTGTGGATCAAAGTCGTTCCGCGCAAAACCATTAACTTTGACAGCGTCCTCGGTCAGGAAGGTCGAATTGGCATGTGGCCGGCGCCTCCTGATTTGAAAGTCTCTCATTTTGATTGGAACAATATTGGCATTAAGCTGCTTAATCTGTTGACTAATTTGCCAATTGATTCCGAACAAGAGCTGCCAATGGCCGGCGGCGAAGGTGAAGGCGGTTTGCAAGCCCTTTTTGAGCGTGAATATCCAAATTGGCGGCAAGAGTTAAAAGTCATGGTGTTGTTAAGGGCTTAGGATCTGTTCTTTTTTCAATTTTTGTTTTCCGGTTTGTAGTAACTGCTTTAGCGATGAGCAGTTTAGAAAGCCCAAACAGCTAAAGTTGTTACTACACACTATTACGAGAATGATATGAATCTACACGTCGAGTTTCCAGGACAAAATACGCGTTTTGAAGGCAACCGGATCGTCCAGATCAAGGGGCTGCCGGCGGGCGCAACCATTCGCCATGCTACGGTGACGCTCACGCCGGTGAGCGCGCCCGGCCGGGAGATGTTTGTTGAAGAACTGCGCTTCAACGGCAATCAGGGCGACTTCGGATGTACCCAAACGCCCGGTATGGGCTTTGTGGAGGTAGATTTCCACACGCGGCGCACGTTAGCGACTGTACAGGGATTAAATCTAAACGGAGCTTTGCTGCAAGTAGACCTGGGCGGCGGCGTGTTTGTAGAAATCAATCAATATGGCGCAATTCGTTCACCAGAGGATGACGATACCGAGCTGTTCAGGCTGGATACGGATCATATCCTGCCCGGTCTAACCGTCACACGCTTCAGTCTGCGGCAAGCACAACCACCAGTCACTGAACTGCAAATGAATGCCAACCAGCTTCTGGTACGCACGACGCCGACAAATGTCAGCCTGGGTTTAGGGAAACTGCCGCCTTTTTGGACCCACACGGGCGAAATGGCGCAGCCCCAAACCAGCAGTGACTTTGCAGATGTCATGCAGCTATTTTTGAATGAAGCGGATGTGGAAAACGGTGATTACGTGGTTCCGTTGGTGATCCATTCCGATGCGCTGGCGCGCCTGAATGTGAGCGTGGATATTGAGTTTGTGACGCAGGTATCCGCTTTGCCGGAGGGCGTTGCAGAAGCGTCGCTGCCTTTTAACCATGACGGCGCGGCCCAAATCGAGAGCCAACTGCTGCAAGTTTCTCTGCCGGTGGGCGCAAACGTACTGCCAGGCGAAACTAGCGTGCGCGTGCTGGGGTCATTCGACGAGAGCCGCGTGCTGCTGGGGCCGACTGGGCCGGTTGAAGCGGCAACGGCCGTTTCCATCACGCCGCAGCAATCACAGGCCCAGCCGCTGTTGTTCGACAAAACGCTGGCGGCGACGGCCGTTGACCTGCTGCTTACCTGCATCAGCCGCGCCGCTGTACTCAACATCAATCTGTTGGGCGATGTGGACGGCAAACCTTTTGGCGATCCCTTACTCGCCAAACCGGTCGCGCTGGATCTGGATCGGGACGCAGCAGGTACGCCCACCTGGGTCAGCGTGCAGCTTCCGCAAGAATTTGAATTTCAAATGGACAAGCGCGTCTGGCTGGTAATCCAGGCAAGCGAAGGCGAAGCGGCCTGGAGCGCTGAAATTGCATCAGCCGATAACATTGGCTTGCAAAACAGCACCACGGGCGGCCTGGCATGGCGATTGACACAGGATGAAAATGTAAACGGCCGTTTGTCCGCCTTTTACCGCCTGCGCCACACGCCGCAACAATTTGAAATGCCGCTAGAAGTCCTGGTTGGTGAAGGAGAAACGGCCGTGCGCGTGGGTCTGGATCGCTTCCAGCCGCTGGGCCGCGTCGATTTTAATATTGATATCCCCGAATTTGCGGACGCAATCAACCAGGTTGCAGCGGCGGCGTCTGGCGCCGCGCTCTGCCCGCAGGGAGAACAACTGCAAAACGAAAATTTCAGCACTTGGACGCGGTCAGGCAGCGTCCCGCGCGAGTCCAATCAATTAAACGTTAGCGGCGCCGCAAACCTCTTTTCCATGCACATGGCGCCGCAGGGCAATAAATTGTATTTAATCGGCGCGAACGAGACACAGTTTGGCGCGCTTGATCTTCCCTGCCACGATTTCAGCAATCTCTTGCCAATTCTGGCAAACGCGGAAGCGCGCCTTGCCGCCAATGCAGTTAGTTTACAAACCCAAAGATCGATACATATGGCTGTCAGCCATGACGAACGACGCGCCTACGTGGGAGCAAACAGCATTTTGCTCGTGCTTGATCCAATTAATAAGCAGCCTGTAGCTCTAAAAGCTGTTAATTTAGGTTTTCAACTCAGCGACATGGCGCTGTCACCGGACGCCGGTCGTTTATTTATGAGCGGCGCTGCGATTGAGGGTTCTGGACACCAGCTTGTGGCTGTCGAAACGGCCGTATTGGAACAGGCGCTATTTTCTGACGCCGAAAGCATCAACTTATCCGACCTGAAGACGGTTGATGTTGATTTAGGCCAGCCGCCAACCGCTCTGGCGCTTACTCCGTCTGGTGACGCGATTTTTGTCACCTTAGTAAGCGAGAAAGAAAATCAAACGGGGTTGGTTGCCGTTTTTGAAATCAGGCCGGATGCCTTTGTCTCGCGCGGGCCAATCGTCATAAGCGAAAATCCGCAGGATATCGCCGTCACTCCGGATGGCCAGCTTGCGCTGGTTGTTGATCCGGAAGTGGACCAAATCAGCCTTATTGATACAAACCGGCTGCTTAATGTTCAAAATATTACGCTGCCTGTTCCGTTAAGCTCAAAGGCCGTGCAGCCGACGGCTATTACGGTTGCCCCTGATGGCGCCACTGCGTACACAGCCAACGCCGCCGGCGCATCGGTCAGCGTGATTGATTTGCAAACCCGGCGCGCCGTCCAGACTGTGTCCCTGCCTCTGCCGGCCATGGATATAACCGTCACGCCGCAGGGGGACAATCTCTACGTTGTTGTGGCGGATGATTATGCGCAACAGCACAGCCTGGTCCAAATCCCTATGGGAACACAGAAGCCGGACAACTGGCAGTTGACCACCGGATTTGTTACGCCGTTATGTTATTGGGATTCCTTCAAACTGACGGCAGGGTTAGGGCCGCTCACCAAAGCGGAACACGCGGTTCTGCCCAACCGCCCCTCTTCGCTCTCACAGGTTGTGCCGGCGGCGGGCGGCTGCGTTTATGATTTCAGCTTTTGGGGCATTGCGTGTGACCTGGATGCAGTTGCTGAGGTCATCTGGCTCGGCGATGGCTGTACATTACAAAAAACGGATCGCGTCCCAATTGCAATGGCAGACATTTCGGCCGCAAGGGTCATAATCCGTGATGGTCAGTCCCAAAAAGGCGGGTGTTTGGAAACTTTGAAGCCGGACCTCCAACTGCATCGCGCGCGCTTAACTGCCCCGGAGGGCGCGGTTCAGGCTGAAATCCGGTTCATTGTTCCGCCGAAAGTAAATGCGGCCGTAGATTCTGTCTCGTTTCAGGCCTCAATAAATGCGGTTGACAACAACGACCTGCGTTTTGTTGAAGATGGCGAGCTGGCCGGATGGCGGTTGATTCCAGAAACGGCCGTTGGGTTTATTCCGATTATTGCGGTGGATCATGTGCGCCTGCAAAATTCCGGCTCCGCAGCCGTGGCCGTCGCGCAGGATTTTGCCGTCACGGCGGGGCAGCCGTTTGAACTGACATTTGAGGGCTTTGTGGCGGCGCAGTTGTCAACCCTTGAAAGTCCACGCGTGGAATTACACTGGGCGGCGGCGGATGGAACGTTAACAGGCGAGGTTAGTAAGCTGGCGATAACGGCCGTATCCAATGAAAAACATATCTTAAAAGGCAGCGCGCCCACAAATGCAGCCGCAGCCGAACTGCGCCTGGTCATATCCCCATCTACCACATTGGCCGTATCCCAAATTTTCTTCCAGCCCATCGAAATTATCCAGGTACCGATCAATTTCATCGCCCAGTCGCCGGGATCAATGACCATTTCCGATTTTCACGTGGCATATGACATGCCGGGAGGCATCACAAGACCTCCAACGCCAACCGCAGGCTTGTGCCAGCCAACCCCGCCCGGACGTTCACCCGGCGGCAAACCGGGCGATGCCTGTGTCTGCCCCTGGTGTCCAAATGTTTGTTCTGAGTGCGCCGATGAGGCCATTGAGGCAGCCACAGCAGCGGCCAGCGTCAAACAAACCGGCCGGCCGATTCGCGTAGAACCGCAAAGAAGACGCGCACTCAGCGCGCAGCTCCGGCCAGTCGAAACAGCCAACAACCTGGTTGTGGGGTCGCTCGCCGCCGCCGCCGATTCAACCAATGGAAACAGAAATCGCGGCGCTTATGCCGGCAACAGACGCAGCCTGGATAACGCTGGCAGGCGATATAACCACTGCCGCCATCCCGCTCACCACCATCAAGGGTATCGGCCCCAAGCGCGCCGCCGCGCTGGCCGCGCTGAACATTCACACGGTTCCCCAACTCGCAGCGGCGGATCCCGCTCTCATCGCGGATATGTTGGGCTTTGTTACGGAGGATATCGCGGCCGATTATGCTGCTGCGGCACAGTCCCTGCTGCTTGATCCCGCCTTGCGCCAGGTTCCCTTGATTTCCTGTGTCATGCCAACGGCCGACCGGCTGCTTTTTGTCTCCAAAGCAATCGAATATTTTCTGCGGCAAGATTACCCCAATCGGGAATTGATTGTTGTCGACGACGGCAAAAATTCTGCGGCGGATTTGATTCCGGATGATGAGCGCATTCATTACCTGCGGCTGGAAACGCCCATGACAATCGGCGCCAAACGAAATCTTGGGTTTGAAGCCGCCAACGGTCATATTTTTGCGAACTGGGATGACGATGTATGGACAGATTCCTGGCGTTTGAGTTATCAGGCGGCCGTTTTGCTGCATCATAACGCCGATATTTGTGGCCTGCATGATCGCCTGCATTTTGATATGACCACCGGCCAGGCATGGCATTCCGTGCGTCCGCCGGGAAAACGGCCGTGGATGGCCGGCAGCGCTTTAAGTTTCAGGCGTGACTTCTGGAGCAAAAACCCCTTCCCCGATCTTGATCTGGGTGAGGATATCCAGTTTGTTCGCAGTGATCCTGCCGCAAAAATTGTACCCTTGCAGGCGACAACTTTCCAGGTGGATATCATCCACGGCACAAACACCAGCCCCAAAAACAGCGCCAGCCCGTTGTGGTATCCATTCCCGGCAGAGGAAATTCAGGCGCTGATGGGCAACGACTGGGAATTTTATTCCACATCACTCCGGGAGAAACAGCGATGACAACTCCAAAAACTTGTGAGGCCACATTTACGATCGATGGGCAAAGCGGCCATCAGATCGTTTCAAGTTCTGAACCGATTATCTTGCAAGCGCTTGATACGGACGCCGCGTCTTATACATGGTCGGTGACAAGCAGTCCGGCTGAGGCTGCATTTATATTAACGGGCGCGGGCGAACCCCAGGCGCAGTTAAATCTTTCTGAAGTGGGTAGTTTTGTGATCCAGCTGGTTGTTGAACATGGAACCTGCCGCGATTGCGCGCGCCAGATTGTCTGGCTGCCTACGGAGCGGCGTCAATACCGGCTGCCGGCGAGTGGCGAACCGCTGCGCTTTGATGGGGATATGGCCTGGGATGGTGATCTGGCGCGCGTCATTCAGGATGTGGATACTTATTTGTTGACGGCGGAACAAAAAGCGGCCGTAGACGCCGCCAATAACCCCAATGCACAAAATCCGTTCGCCACGCAGGCCGACATGGCACAGCCGGAATTGACGCCAGAACAAAAAGCGGCGCTCGACTATGCCAGCAATCCGGGCGCAGATAATCCGTTTGTGACGCGAAGCATTCTGCCGATTATTCCACTTCCACAGTTGTCTTCAGATGAAGAAGCTGCC
>CAVPAL010000028.1:0-6745 GCA_963701435.1 uncultured Chloroflexia bacterium
CTCACACCCTTTTCCGTGAGGGTATGGTCGCCCACCAGTTACTGCAAAACGTGTCCGGTATAGCTGAATGCCTGATTGGTTTTGCCGCCATTGCCCTCTTGCGAGGATTGCCAATCGTAGGCACACGTCTGCTGGGCGCAGCGGATGCGCTTGTTGGCGGTCAACGTACCGCCACGGCCTCCGTATGGCAAGCCACGTGGATGGAGTATGAACACTATTTGGCTTTGGCTCACACCAACCTTTCGGAGGTTGAATTTCAAACGGAACTGGCGTTTGGGCGCGCTATGTCTCAAGAACAGGCCTTAGCCTATGCCCAAAATCTCCCGGTCAAACAAGAAATTGTGACAGGAAACAAAGAAAAACCAGACGGCTTGACCAACCGCGAACGTGAAATCGCCATGCTGGTCGGTCAAGGCAAGACGAATGGCGAGATTGCCACCGAACTGGTTTTGAGCAAGCGCACAGTTGAGACACACATCAGCCATATCTTATCCAAGTTGGAATTAACCAGCCGCGCCCAGATTATGCTTTGGGCAATTGAGCGCAATTTGAGTCAAACCCACTAATAGCTTCGAGCTGGTTATTAGTCCGCTAGCGGCCAAGACTTGAGACTCGGCCGCTTTTTTTGCCTTAATCACAAGTCCCGGTCGCTGGATTTGTCAAAGCTTTCGCCACAAGCCGCACGTACTTCAAACATACGTGTGTTTCTCCGTACGCACACTGACGACACTTCATATCTTTTCAACCATAATGCAAGATCAGAAGATATGCATCTCAATATCAAAGATATCTCATGCACAGGCAGAGAAATCTGAGTGTGGGCGGCTTTCTATCTAACGATATAGACGGATATTTGACCAAATAGGAGACGATTATGAACATAGCTGTGCTGCCACTGAAGTGTAAGAATGAACCGCGAGTTACAACGCTAACACGCGAACGAATCGATCAGGTCACCGCGCACGTTGCCGGTTATTTCGAAGACCAGTCGGGTGGACGCGAACACCTCGAGTTCCGGGTATTCGACTGGTTCGAACTGCCAATCACCAGCGCCGAGTGGAACGCGCTGATGTTCAACGCGGGCGGGACTGTGGTGCCCATGGTCGAACAAGGCCTACAGGTAGATCTTTCACCCTACTTGCACTACGTGCTTCTCATCGACAAGCAAGACGCTAACAGCGCTGCCTGGAACAGCCCCGGGCCACTCAAATACAATCATATGGCGGCGCAGAGTTTGAACCCGGCATTGCTCGCTCATGAGTTGGGGCACATGTATGGAGCAGACCATGCAAATCTGGACACACCTAACGGCCCATCACCAATCGAGGAATACGGTGATCGATTCTGTATTATGGGTCGTGAGGGGGCAAAGTTTAGTTTCATTGACACACCTCTGGGCACTGCAACTGGGCCAGGAATGGTCGCTTCGATCCTATATGCCTGCAATTGGCTGAACTTTGACCAGCCAGGTGTCGGGATTGACCTTAAGCAAGGATCACCTACGCGGCAAAATGAGGTGGAATTCGAGCTTGCGCCCCTGCGCGGCGCCCCACCGACCGACTGGTCGGGACCGGCTGTTGTTGCCTGGAGCGATGGTCTTGTGGCCGACAAGCGTTTGCTGATCGAGTTTCGCGCGCACGATGGCTGGGATCGCGGCACGCCGGTGACAGAGTCAGGTGCCGGTTGGATCGTCGCCCATCTCACATCTGGCGCTCAACCTGACGCCAGCTCATTGCAGATAGGATCGATCGCTGCAGAGGTAGGTGCTAAGTTAGACCTTCCGTATGCAGGCATCAGGATCACCGTTACTGCTTTCGATATAGTTCGCGGTGTCGTGACCCTAAAAGTGTGGCGACTCAGTCCGACTCTCAAGCAGGTGCTCTCCGGTGGCAACGGCATCATCTACGCACTCATGGACAACGGTGACCTGATGTGGTTCCGTCACGATGGGCGAGACGACGGTAGCTTCAGGTGGGCCGACAACAATGCGCGAAAGATTGGGGTTGGCTGGAACGTAAAGCAACTGTTCTCCGGCGGTGACGGTGTGATCTACGCTATTGCCGACAACGGCGATCTGCTATGGTACCGTCACGACGGCCGCAATGACGGCAGTTTCAGGTGGACCGATAACAACGCGCGGAAGGTTGGCGTCGGTTGGAACTTCAAGCACGTGTTCTCAGGTGGCGACGGCGTCATCTACGCCATCGCCGACAATGGCGACCTGCTCTGGTTCCGCCATGACGGGCGGGGTGACGGCAGCTTCAGATGGGCTGACAATAATGCGCGAAAGGTTGGCGCCGGTTGGAACATGAAGCAGGTCTTCTCGGGCGGTGACGGCGTGATCTATGCTGTAGCCGACAACGGCGACCTGCTGTGGTTCCGCCACGACGGGCGCAATGACGGCAGCTTCAGATGGGCTGACAATAACGCGCGAAAGGTCGGCACCGGTTGGAACATGAAGCAGGTCTTCTCGGGCGGTGACGGCGTGATCTACGCTATCGCCGACAACGGCGACCTGCTGTGGTTCCGCCACGATGGCCGCAATGACGGCAGCTTCAGATGGGCCGACAACAACGCCCGAAAGGTCGGCACCGGCTGGAATTTCTCCCGCGTCATCTACGCCGTTGCCGACAATGGGGATTTGCTATGGTTCCGACACGACGGGCGCGGCAATGGCAGCTTCACCTGGGGAGACACGGAAGCGCGAAAGGTCGGCGTTGGTTGGAATGTTAAGCAGGTGTTCTCAGGCGGCGATGGGGTAATCTATGCCGTTGCCGACAACGGGGACTTGCTGTGGTTCCGACATGACGGGCGGGGTGACGGTAGCTTCAGGTGGGCCGATAGTAACGCCCGGAAGGTTGGAGTAGGCTGGAATATGAAGCACGTGTTCTCGGGTGGTGATGGTGTGATTTATGCCATTGCCAACAATGGCGATCTGCTGTGGTTCCGCCACGATGGCCGGAGCGACGGCAGCTTCAAGTGGGCCGACAACAACGCCCGGAAGGTGGGCACCGGCTGGAACTTCAAGCACGTGTTTTCGGGCGGAGACGGCGTGATTTATGCGATTGCCGACAATGGGGACCTGCTGTGGTATCACCACGACGGCCGAAGTGACGGCAGCTTCAAATGGACCGACAACAACGCCCGGAAGGTGGGCACCGGCTGGAACATGAAGCAACTGTTCTCGGGTGGTGACGGTGTGATCTACGCGATTGCCGATAACGGTGACCTGCTGTGGTTCCACCACAACGGTCAGGCTGATGGCAGCTTCAGGTGGACCGACGACAGCGCACGGACGATCGGCGTCGGCTGGAACATGAAGCATGTGTTCGCGAGCTAGGCTCATGAGGCCTAAGATCGCTGCTGTAACTAGGAGAAATGACTGTGAAAAGCTCTTTATCCACGACCATTGGTCGAAATGCAATTGCCCTGGCTGTCGTGGCTATCCTTGGCTTGGTGTCCATCACCTTGTTTTACGCCTTATTTGGGGGCAGTGGTGGACCGTTTGGCACGCTCAACGATATCTGTGTTGCCCTGGGGGGCATCTTGAGCGGTGGGCTGGTGTGGCGACTGTATCCGTTCCATCGCCAACATGCACCACGCCTGAGCCGATTGGCGTTGGGCAGTGGCTTGCTTGGCGCATGTATAGCTCCGATTGGCTCAAGTTTCGCTGTCTTCAATGTGACAGGTTGGTTCTTGGCAGGATTGGTCACCACATTTGGCTACGCGCTCATCGGTCTATGGCTGCTGGCGTTGAATTACTCGGCTCGACGCTGGCCACCGTTTCCCAATCGTCTCGCCTTATTGGGGATGGTGGCAGGTGGCCTAACGGCCGTTGGCCTGCTAGCCGTACCAGGAATCATTGCTCGAATTGATGCGCCGGATGCAGCCCAATGGTATGTATCAACAGCCCTATACGTTGGCGGTCTGGGCTGGAATATTCTGTACACCATCTGGTGTATTTGGTTCGGCCGCTTATTGTTATCGAATAGATTGGTGCTGCAACTTTCACCAACTATTGCATAAAGCGCATAGCCGAGCCTTACCAGAAATGTTTCCAATTCATAATTTTTTCAAGGAGAAATTAACATGTTAGCAACTACTATTCCCGTTTCCAATACCCGCTTCAAATTCGGCTGGGTCGCCCTTCTTATATCAGCCACTTTAATGGCTTTAACCCACTTTAGCCTGATATTCATTTTGGATGAACCCGTCCTTTTCACCGGCTTTGCGGTGTTCAATCTTTACGCACTGATTGTCATCTTGATCCCATTCCGGCGCGGTGAAAAATGGGCGTGGATGACAACCTGGCTGCTGCCAATCGGATTAGCCCTTCCTGCCACTCTGGACCCTGACATCATGATTTTCTATTTTGTGGTCGCTGCCGTCTGTGTATTAGGTCTGGTTCTTTCGATGCCGACATTCTTCGCGAAGAAATAGCAGCTCTTCAGGAACTCAGCAGGTTGAGAATTTGTACGTAGTGCGTAAAATGGCTCGAATACGCACCACGTACTACACCTAAAACCTCACGAAATCCTAAAGACCCCGAATAGCTTGTTCAGTTGCACCAACCCAGCAACAAGAAGGCCAACCCGATGCCTATGAACCAAACAGAATCGCTTATCAGCCGCCTATTCGCCGAGGCCTTCAATCAGGGTCATTTGGCGATTGTGGACGAATTGTTATCCCCTGACTATTGCACCCATACTGCGTTCGGCGGGGCATCACTTGATCCAAGGGGTTTGAAGTGGCTGATTGCCATGTTTCGCACTGCCTTTCCCGATC
Organism: uncultured Chloroflexia bacterium; assembly: GCA_963701435.1. Taxonomy (GTDB): domain Bacteria; phylum Chloroflexota; class Anaerolineae; order Promineifilales; family Promineifilaceae; genus JAACFF01. Next base: position 4,786 of record CAVPAL010000028.1, read on the forward strand.
TTCACTGTAATGTGGAGGATGAAATCAGAGAAGGAAATAGGTTTGCGGCGCACTGGACAATGCACGGCACGCACAGGGGCCTGTTCATGGGCAACCCGCCCACCGGCAGGCAGGTCGAAGTGCAAGGGATGATCTTTGGCAGGATTGAAAACGGCCGTATCGTCGAAGACTGGATCCTGATTGACCAGATAGGTATCCTGCAACAGCTTGGACTTGTGCCGCCGGCAAGATGAAAAGGAAATAAAAATGGACAGTGCCGACACAAAACGAACATCAATTTTTACCAAACGGGTTTCTTTTGGCGCAATTGCCCTCATTCTGGCCGGTCTAACGCTGATGCCACAAGGGATCTTGATGATCAACGTGCCAACTGCTCCAGAACAAAATTTAGCGTTTGCCGCTGGAGCCAACTCGTTTAGCTATCGGTTTAGCATGATGCTTGTGAGCCTATCGTTAGCGTTCTTTATTTTGGGTGTCTTTGCTCTGTACGTGCATCTCGCGCAGACGAATCAAGAAAAAATCGCCTTTGCCGGACTCATTGTAACAGTGGGTTTCCTGGCTCTGTTTCTACCACTCACTGGCTTTGCTGCTTTTGTTGTCCCGGCAATTGGACATCTTGTTGAACAAGGACACATGGAGATGATTTCGGTGCTGGATGCAATCTTCAAGGAGCCATTCTTACCGATCCAATTCTTTGCCGGCATCCTATGGAATATCGGCAACATACTACTGGGCATCGCCATTTGGCGTTCTAAGACCCTGTGGAAGTGGGGTGGACTGCTCTTTATCGTCTATGGCGTGATCGGCATCCCCTCATTTTTGGATGTAAAGGTGTTTCAAATCATTTCGCCAACTGTGGGTGGTTTGGCACAGATCGCAGTTGGGATTTCTCTGTGGCGCTCTGGCCGCAGTTCCAGGTTTGATCTTGCTGGAGAAAATGTGGCATCAGCCGCAGGATGATCCAGTGATTCCGTCTCGCTATCCTAATATGCGTTAAATGAAGAGGTTTTTTATGTTCGATTTTACTGGAATAATTATTCTGATTGTGCTCATCGCCGTATTCGGCTTCCTGACTACTCGCGCCTGGAAATTAAAAAACGCCTTCCTGAAATGGATCGGCGTGTTCACCGCCGGGCTGCTGACGCTGATACCCGTGGCCTTGTTGGTCCTGGCGCTGATTGGCTTTTCCAAGCTGAATACGCGGTACGATAACCCAGTGGCCGAAATCCAGGTGGCAGGGTCCCCGGCGCAAATCGCCCGCGGCGGGCAATTGGCCAACATGTGCATCAGTTGCCACGCAGAAGTTGACGAACTGCCACTCTCGGGATCAGACTTCGCGGCGAAGTTTGATTTCCCGCCCATGGGAACGCTCTACGCTCCCAATCTCACGCCATCGGGGAATATCCAGGATTGGACCGATGGGGAAGTGATTCGTGCCATCCGGGAAGGAGTGCACGAGAGCGGCCGATCGCTGCTGATTATGCCGTCGAATGCTTACCGGAACATGAGTGATGAAGATGTACAGGCGCTGGTTGCCTATTTACGGTCCCAACCTGCAACCGGAGAGCCAACCCCAGACAATCGTTTTAACGTACTGGGTGCGATTTTTATGAATCTGTCTGATTTTCGAACTGCACAACTCCCCGCTGGGATCGTGACCGCACCCCAGGCGGGAACGCTGGAATTCGGTAAGTACATGGTGGATATCATCGGCTGCAGGGATTGTCATGGCAACCAACTGCAGGGTAGGGTGCCAATGGTCATTGGGCCAACTGCCGGTCCCAATCTTACCCAGATCGTTCCGCACTGGACGGAAGAGCAGTTTATGACCTTCTTCAACACCGGACAACTGCCCAGCGGCGAAATGGTGCCTACGCTTACCCTAAAAAGTGGGTATTCCGCTGGCAAATGATTAACACAACAGATCTTGAAGTGAAAGGGCTATCGTTTTCTACAGAAT
>CAVPAL010000029.1:0-13971 GCA_963701435.1 uncultured Chloroflexia bacterium
TGTCGCGGCTTCGCGATTCTACTGGATGAAAGACCAAGATTGAATGGCCAATGTTTCTGTCATCCGTTCTCGGTCCTTCGTCAAAATACCTGGTTAATGATGAACAGCTACCGAGTTAAGCGCCGCAAATTTAACGCCGGTTAGCTCTTCTGAAACCTGCCACAGTTTTTGCGCGTAAGCGATATTGTGTGAGTTGCCGTTTGATTGTTTTAGAATCGGGTAGCCGCCCTGTTCCATAAAGTCGCCAGAACCGTAGTAGTCCCCACCCTTGATATTGGGATCAACAGAGGCGCGAATAGTGGGCAAAGCACCCATGGCTTCGCTCTGCATCATGCGTTCTACCAGAAGCCCGGACATTTTTAAATACCAGTGGTCTTCCAAATGACGGCTAAGATCATTGGTTACAAGTTAAGGATCAACAGCAATTGTCAAGGGCCATGAATCAAACACATTCGTCTGATTTTTACGTTTTCGTTTGACAATGCTCAGGTCAGAAGCACGGAATGCCAGATATTCTGGCAAAGATCGTGCCTCACCTCGATCAACAGCCTTAAGATAGTAGTAAATCGAGCGAAAAACCATCTCCTCAGAGATGCGCTCAAAGCGCAAATTTAACAATCCGGCGACCTCGTCACAGAGGTCAATCAAAACGGTATATACAATCCAAGTTGACCACAACTGTAACTCAACAGCATTTTGGGAACCTGACCAGAAATATGCCAGCCCCAATAGTCGCTTGACAGAAGCGAAAGCCCGCTCAATTGACCAACGGCGATAGTAGAGCGCAACCAAGTAACGGGCGGGTAATTGCTCCGGGTCGAGCTCATTGGTTAGATAACGATGCCACTTATTGCCATAGAGTACCTCAACCAAACGCACTTGCTGACGATCATCTCCTGTGCCTATCCACACAAGTGTGTCACGAAAAACTGCGCTAGAGGCAAACCGAACCACTGTTTCGTACTTGAGGTTACGCTTGGCTCGGGTGATAAAGGTCACTCCTTTCGCGGTCAATTGGCGGAAACGCGTGAAGTTGGTGTAACCCAGGTCAAACAATAGCAAGCTGCCTGCGACCACATGTTGCATAATCTGCTCCCAAAACGTCTGGTCCTGGCTGGTTGGACTGCCATTAAACCAGATTTGGTGCGGGAGACGCGACCCCAAGTGCAGCAGAGCCGTCATTTTGCCGGCCAAAGGGTGCTTATCTAAGTCTCGCAGTAACCCAATCTTGCGTAGCAACGCATCTAACGTAGACCCATCTACAATCAGGCAGGAGGTGAATCGTTCCTCCGCCCAGGCAACTTCTGGCGCCAAGGGTCGTTGTCTCGCTTGCCATCGTTGCTGCATCTGCGGTAGGAGCAAGTTTAGCACGTTGAGGAACAAGCTTGCAGGAAGTGTGTTCAAGCGTTCGGATAGTGCCTGTTGTGACACCTGTTTCGGTTCTTCCCACAATAGGGCTTCGTCTCGAATCAAGCGCACTAGCTCACTCACACCAGCTATTTGCCGCCAAATTGCACTGAGCAGCAAGGCCATCATCACTGGCAACGTGAGCGTTCGCTCGCGCAAACCCATTTGGCGAAACAGTTCGCACTGAGACAGGGTGAGTGGATGAACGATACTACGAAACAGATTTTCGACATCTTCTGCTAAATTGTCAACGAGCGGTCGTTTTTGTCTATCAACTTGGGATTAAAGTGACCCCATTTCGATGCCTACCAGGACGGGACGCTGGCGGAAACGGAAACGGCCGTTTTCGAGCAGCACCTCAAAACCTGCGAGGATTGCCGGGCCTGGATCCAGCAACAAGAAGGCTTGCTGGACCAATTGCGCTTGGAGATGTCGCCACAGGCCATCTTAACACCGGCAGCTGCCGCACATATCCAACAGAATCTTTATAGCTCCATGAGGAGGGCAATGATAGTGAATAATATTCGAACTTCAGTAGCAGCGGCGGGTGTTTTGGTCATCCTACTCCTGTCAGTAAGTTTAGTTGTTTTGTGGCAGTCGGGCACATTTGGCTCCAGAGTGGACGCGCCCACATTAGGGCAAGGACCGGTGGTGCAGGAGGAGGTCGCATTAACGGATCCGCCATCTCTGGACGCCCAGCTTGTGAAAGCAGAAGCAGATGGTGACTTGGCCAAGTTGACGGCACTTCTGGAGGCCGGGGCCGACGTGAATGCCGAATCATCTCCAGGCAGACCGGTTCTTTTTCTAGCTGTAGTTCGGGGAAATGTCGATGTGGTGAGACTGCTACTCGATCACGGCGCCGATGTTAATGCTGAGACGGTTGACGGCGCCATCCTGGTCAAGGCAGCTCATGAAGGCCATCGTGAAATTGTCGAGATGCTGCTTGACGCAGGTGCGGATATTAATGCTACAGGTAGGGCATGGGCGCCAGATGACTCAGCCCTGTATGCGGCGGCATTGGGGAGGCATGGGGATATCGCCAGGCTGCTCGTTGAGCGGGGCGCCGATGTAAACCAGGCCGACTCACTTGGCGAAACGCCACTCCTCGTAGCCGTAGGGCGTGGCCAACCAGAAATCGTTACCCTGTTGCTGGAAAATGGTGCCGATATAGATCATCAGACCAACGAAGGGATGACTGCCCTGCACCTGGCTGCTTACACCCCAGCTGTAGGTGCGAGCCATCCGGAAATTGCCCAAATTCTCATTGATAATGGAGCGACGTTTAACATTAAAGACGCCAAAGGGCGCACGCCTCTGGATATCGCCTCCTCTGATGTCGCGGAACTGCTGCGCCAAGCGGGGGCACAGGAATAATATAAAGTTGTGCACTTTTTATTGGCCTAACCCGTACTGAAGCCGACTTCGTGGCTCATATTGAACAGACCGTAGCTCAAGACCCAGCTGGAACTTGGATTTTTATTGCGGATCAGCTCAACACCCATCGTTCCGAATCTTTGGTGCGGTTTGTCGCCGCAGTCTGATCATTTTTATACTGGCAGCAATGCGGAATACAATGGATTGCCGCGAGGCTGTGATAAAGAAGGTGTGCGCTTTTATTTGTCTGGGAGCGATAATGCAAATTATGTGCCCTTCTACAGACTTTATCAGCCCAATTCGGACGATCATATGTACACAACAAATGCATCCGAGCGAGACGATGCGCGTGCGCATGGATGGCGTTATGAAGGTATTGCCGGTTATGGAGCAGCAACCAGGCTCGCTGGACACGTCCCTTTATACAGGGCTTACAATCCGCAAATTAGAGACCATTTTTACACAACATCTGCCCAAGAGTTAGCCGCTGTTGGGGCGCATGTTCCCGACGCAGACATCCCACCCTCTAGAGAAGCGAATACCGGATCTGATCCCACAACACATGGTTTTTTATTTCCAAACAATTTCTCGGTTTCGCCAAGCCTCTTGGGGTTGGATTTGGGCGAATGGAACATGGGTTTATATGGCGGTATGAGCCTGGCTGCTGTACAAGCGTTTAATGAAGGGAGAATATTATCTCGGCGAACTACTGTTCCTCCTCAGGGGTCGGGCTTATTTGACAGTTTATTGCAGCTTCAGATTGATACAATTCCCCCACAGATAATTGCGAAGGTTTACGATTGGCAATCAAGTCCTGATCTTTCTCAGCGGTGAACCCGACACAGCATAGGCTATCGTACAAAAAGAGAGTGGCCGAAAATCCAGGCCAGCCTGGATGCTGGAAAGCCTGTTGTATTGTTACTGATCAGGGTACAGGGCTACTTTGCCGACATCAGTAGTAATCACCAGGTTGTTGCGATTGGCTACAAGGTTTTCGACCAGACTAATGTGCGTACCATTCAAATCTATGATCCCAACCATCTAAGAGGAACCGGAGATCTGGTAGTCACATGGGGACTGCCGCGGAACCGCCTGAATGCGCACCAGCTACCAATAAGACCAGGGCAAAATTTAAGAGGCTATTTCTTGAATCACGAAGGTTAGCACATACCAAAATGAATGTTATAAGCGTAATCCATTTAGCTGCGGCTTATTTGAAGTTTCGCACGAAGAAGGAGTTAGAATGATGTCCTTTACAATCGTAGTTTCAAAAAAGTTGCTGTTTACCTGTTTTTCGGTTGCCTTGCTGCTTGTTATCCTGGCAGCAGGCGTCAGATGGACTTTTGCTCAGGGAGGTGGCGGTTGGTGAATGCCTGACTGACCAGCGCACGCAGGCGCGTGTGGTCTGGCCGATCGGTGTTGAGCATATTGTTGTAGATCAAGCTAAACATATCTGTCGATGGTTCAACCTGTGGAGGTTGTTCCGGTGGCAGCGTGTTGCGAAAATCTTTAACAAAACGCTTCTGGTCGCCTAATATTTGTTTGGCTTCTTGGTGGCCAATAACGTACACAGTTGTGCTCTGCAAGCCTCGTCGCGTGATGATGGGCCCGCTGTCTCGGAATTGGTCGTATCTGTCGTAAATATTTTTCATTTAATAAATCATAATCTCTTCAGCGTTAAATGCCTGTATCCACACAATTAAGCCGTAGAAATTGGGGATGAGCATCAGCAGCACTAAGATTAGCAGGAATGGTATGGTGGGAAGGTTGATGAAGCCCAAGAGCAAAATAATCAGCGCACAGATGAGCGTCACAATCCCACCGCGACGATAAGCCGGTAATAATTCCTGGGGTAACTGAAGAGATTGCATAAGCAGAGCCACACAAGCAAGTACCAGCGCGACAGAAGCGACCAACAGCCAGCGAACGGCCGTTTCCAAAGGTTCACCGCTGTGTTCGACGATGTTAAAAACGGCCGCACCCACAGCCGCAATTCCCGCTGTCATCGGCAGATGTAGATAGAACCATTGGACTACCTTGCCCATTGTAGCTTGCGGGATACGGTGGGAGACAAAGTCAAAGTAAAGCCACCAGAAACCGATAGCAATGAGCATGCCGAGAACGGCCGTTGCTCCCACTACCCAGTCCAAATGATGATGCCCGGCTACACCATTGACTGTGCCCACGACAACTTCACCCAATACAATGATCGTAAACAGGCCAAAGCGCTCCACCAATGAAGGGCTGACATTCATAATGCGGTCAATCTGTTCCTGAATCGCAGCATCCTGCTGACCCAGGAGGAACATGTTAAAGGGCAAAATCAGCGAAATTAACACAGCAATGCCCCAAAGGTAAAACCGAAAGGGGATAGGGACGAAGATTGAACCCACAAATATAGCTGTTGTGATCAGAAACGCGATGACGTAAGGTCTGGATAGAGGACGGTGATTAGGATCATGTACACCCGTACGCCACCAGAGGTAGGTCAATATTAGTTGGAAGGCAGCGTAGGAGAGGGCGAAGCCGACAGATCCTTCGCCCAGGGCATTGTGGGCAAACACGGCCATGGCCGCCACCGTAAACATCTGCAAAAAGGTAAAGACCCGCGTGCGGATATCGTTATTGCCGTGGAGATCATGGTAACTGGAACCGTTGAACCAGGCCCACCAAACGATAATGAACAGAAAAGCGAAGCTAAGGACGCCAGATAACGTCACATTTTCGGCCAGAGCATGAGCCAGTTGAGCGACGAGTACCACATAAACCAGGTCATAAAAAAGTTCCAGGAAGGTGACGCTGCGATGCATTTCCCTGTCTTTTATATTTCTCGGTGGCTGCCACCATTTACGAAAACTGTTTTTAAATGTCGTCATCGTCTTACCCTCTTTTAGCTAATGTCAGTTGGCAATAATAGTACTGTTCTCAATTGTGTTGATCAAGAGGGTCGAAAGTGACGCCGGTTAGCTCTTCCGAAATCTGCCACAGTTTTTGGGCATCAGCCAGGTCGTGAGAAGCTTTGCTAGATTGCACAAGGACCGGATAACCCCCTTGTTCCATAAAGCCGCCAGGCCCGTAATAGTCGCCCCCTTTGGCGTGGGGATCGACAGCGGCGCGGATGGTAGGCAGCGCTCCCATATCTGCCCCTTGCACCAAACGGTCCATAAATGGTCTGCTCGCTTTCATAAACCAGCGATCTTCAACATGACGGCCGAGATTGGTGTTTGAACCACCGGGGTGAGCGGCAGTCGCAATGGCATCCGCACCAATCGCCTCATAACGACGTTGCAGTTCATACGTAAAGAGCAAGTTGGCTAACTTGGAACGGCCGTAAGCCCCATGACGTGAATACCCTTGCCCATTGGTGAACATTAGATTATCGAAGTCCATATTGCCTGTGCGGTGCCCGATGCTGCTCACGTTTACGACACGAGATCCAGGTGTACTGAGCAGCAAATTGATGAGCAAACCAGTCAAAGCGAAATGACCCAGGTGATTTGTGCCAAACTGGCTTTCAAAGCCATTTTCAGTCAGGCCATAGGGCACCCACATAATCCCGGCGTTATTTACCAGAACGTCGAGCCGTTCATATTTCGCCTTAAATTCAGCAGCAAATTGATGTACGGAAGCCAAACTGGCCAAATCCAACTGCACGATCTCGGTCGGAGCGCCAGGTATCTCGGCCTGAATCTCAGTTAAGGCAACTTCGGCTTTATCCATACTGCGGCAAGCGAGAATTGTCTGGGCGCCTTTACGCGCAAATTCTTTTGCCGCTTCATAGCCGATGCCACTATTGGCGCCGGTGACAATGATCACTTTTCCAGAAAGATCAGACATGTCAGCAGTAGTCCAAATCTCTTTTTGCTCTGACTCGCCATTTCGTGAATTTAGGTATTTATAAATGCCGATACCGGCTAATATAGTGACTGCGCCACCGATCAAAACTTTTTTGGTCATTGAGAGTCTCCCTTGCAAGAGCATCATGGAGTGTGCCATATTTAGGCTGGTACTTCTTGCATTTGGCGGATTTGTTTCAGCATCATTTTCTTTGGTGTAATGGGGTATCGCTGCCATCATCATGCGCTGCGAGAATGTAACGCCTGTTTTCTTCTCGTCAAGCAACGATAACGAGATCGTCGCCCTTTTCGGCGTGAATATGGGCAAATTCTTTACCAATCCCGCTTGAGGCGCCTGTGATTCATGCTGTTTTCTTGTTCATAATATTTCCTCAATTTACCTGAGAGACCCGGCGAATAAATACGCGGCTACAATTACAAAGACCACCTTCGTGGTCTGGGTCCAGTCGGTAAAGACCGACTTCGTCTTTGTAACTGCGGTTTTCAATCGCCGGGTCTATTAATTCTTTTTCCTACTTTTATCCAAACATTCTTTGTCGCATGCCAGCAATAAACGCATCATCGCCAACTTGTTCTCGCATAGCGTATGTTTGCACAGCGTCATCCCCGATTAGATAACGCATTTGTGCTTTGCCATCGGTTGCTGCCGCAAAAATGCGTTCAGCTTGATATTCGGCCGTACTTCTGCCAAGGCCAGAATTGCCCATGGACGCCTGGAAATTGCCTAATGCCTCATGATAATCTGTGAGTTCTTCACTTGTAGCAAAGACCATGGAACGGCCGTTAAAATCTGTATCCACCCCGCCCGGCTCAATGATTTTAACTTGAATACCAAGTTCCCCTACCTCATAAGACAAAGATTCCGAGAAACCTTCGACGGCCCATTTTGTGCTGTGATAGAGACTGATGAACGGGAAAGTAATGCGCCCGCCAATGGAGGAAACATTCATAAACAAGCCAGCTTTGTTAGCACGGAAGTGTGGCAAAAATGCGCGAGTGACACTCATGAGGCCAAAAACGTTGGTGTCAAATTGGCGTTTGATTTGTTCCAAGGAAGCGCCTTCAAACGGGCCAACCACGGCGTAGCCGGCATTGTTTAGTACCACATCGACGGTTTCGAAATCGTTGAGGATTTGGTCGGTGGCGTTGGCGATCGATTTTTCATCGGTCACATCAAGGGCGTAAAGTGACACATTTTCGATTTGATTTAGTTCCGTTTCATTTTCTGGCTTGCGCATGGTTGCAGCGACTTGCCAGCCTTGTGAGGCAAAATGCTTGGAGGTTGCTTTGCCAATACCTGAACTTGAACCTGTAATTACAATTGTTTTCATTGGGTTATCTCCGTTTTATTTTTTTAACTCCTAGTAATATAGCTTCTTCCCAGGTGAAATTGAATACACAAAATAGCATAATCGTTGCACAATTTGACATGATCAGGTCATTTTGTATTGATTTATGCAGCACCATTCGTTATGATATTTTCAATTAGGAATTCGATGTTAGGAGCACGATATGAATTATTCAGAAGATAAAATGAAAGCATTTGTCGCCTTATTGGAAAAGTACACGCCCCAAGAAGGATTAAATACTACGGCCGTTCCAGGCTTATACACATATCGAGAAACCGGCACGCCTGATAGATGTGCGGCCGTATATGAATCAGGGATTGCAATATTGGGACAGGGCAAAAAACACTGTTATGTAGATGGACAAAAATATGATTACAGTGTAGGCAACTACCTCTCTTTGTATTTGCCAATGCCAATAGAAGTTGAGGTCGTTGAGGCCACTCCTGAACATCCGTTATTGATGGCGGGCATCAAAATAGATCTGGCTAAAATTGCCAATATTTTGTTAAAGATGGATCAGGTTGAACAACGGCCGTTTCCCACAGAACCACCACCTCCCTCCGCAATTTTCGCCAAGCCGGTGAGTGAAGGCCTGTTAGATGCAATTATCCGTCTGCTGCATACATTGGATAATCCTGTCGAACGCGCCGTATTGGGAGAATCGATTCTCGATGAAGTTTATTTCCGTCTGATTTGTGATGATCAAACTGGCTCGTTACAGCGACTTTTGCAGCACCGCGGCCAGGTGCAGCAAATTTCTAAGGCGGTAGATCATATCCATAATAATATAGATGAAGTGGTATCTGTGGATGAGTTGGCTGGTTTGGCGAATATGAGTACATCCGGGTTCCGCAAAAGCTTCCGCGCAGTGATGCATATGCCGCCGCTGCAATATGCCAAGTCGATCAAGCTCAATCGGGCACAACTGCTAATTCGCGAGGGCAAAAATGCAAGCGAAGCAGGGTATCTAGTCGGTTACAACAGTCCGGCGCAGTTTAGCCGCGAGTACAAGCGGCATTTTGGATATTCTCCCTCTGCAACCTGATAATAAACAAAATTTTGACTTACAAGTATTCAATGGTTTCCAGTCCATTATGGTTGTTGCCAATATAGTTATTAGCGCCAGTATGATTTCAACTGCGTAGAGAACGTAGGAAACCAGTCAACTAAAAATACAAAGGGCGACCAGCCAGAATCCCTCAAGTGTAGCAAAATAGAGCCATCATAAAGCTGAGGAGCATTCAGATGTTTGTACAAGTAGAACAATCTCAACCGACAACAACTATTTTATCCCGCTGGTCACTGCGCGTGCCGGGAGCAACGGCCGTTGCGCTGGGAGCTGGGTTTGGTTTGTGGTTGCTCCTTCTGTTGACTGGCGCTATGCCGTTTCTGGCTGCAACCGGCGCAGGAATGTTGGTCAGTGGATTGTTTCTGATTGGGCATGTGCTCTGGCAAAACAGCGCCGCCTCCAGCGCCAACTGGGAACGCGCCTTCCTGGGCCAGGCTTTGGGCGTCGTAGGCATTGCCCTGCTTTTGATAACTGCACTTATCTGATATTAACCTTCAACTCACTCTCCGCCACAACCTCTTGACAATTTTGACGCAGTGCGTTATAGTGTTGGCATTACTTGACGCAGTGCGTCATATGCGGAAATTATAATTAATGCTGACATAGGCAATTGGTATTTCACAATACCCAAGAAATCTTTATTGTTTGTCTAAGCAGCTTGAAAAGAGGTAAAAAAATGGCTAAACAAATTCAGGATATTCAAGAACGCGTACAAAATGTTTATGGTTTTGTGACCGACACTGCTCACAAGACATTTTTGATTGGTTTAGGAAGCGTCTCTTTGGCCCAGGATGAGGTCAAAGATTTGTGGAAGAGCAGCGGCGAATTGACAAACAAAATGGTTGAGCGCGGCGAAAAAGTCAGTCAGGCGCGGCGCGAGCAAATCACCGAACTGCAAGATAAAACTCAGACCCAGGTTACGGATGCGGCAAAAAAAGCGGGCGGCACGTTTGAAAAATATTCAGATCAGGTCTTGACCCGCGTCAATTTGAACATGCCTTCCATTGAAGATTTTGAGGCATTAAGCAAAAAGTTTACAGCCCTGAACCGCAAAGTCGATAAGGCGCTGAAGGAACAAAAACAAGCCGTCGCCGATGTGGATATGAAAGTAACGGCTATCGATCAAAAGCTGGATGCCGTATTGGAAGAAAAAGTAGTTGCTTAATATCATCAATTAGCTGTGATAAGTGGCCTCACCTTTAAGACAGGGAGGCCATTTTTTTTGTGCCTGCTTTATGAGTGTATGCAGGTGGAAATTGACATTTTGCGCTTGCGCACCAAAATAATGCAGGTTTTTCACTGATGGGCAGAAGAACCACCTGAATTCACACAAAATTTTCGCCCCATATTAATTACAATTGTTAAGATTACTGACGCTATGGTTGAAACGAACACCACGATGGACATTTTTGCTGCCCGGCTGCAGCACCAGTTAGAAACACAAAGCCGAATTATTGAAGAAACATTTCGCAGTTACGGCCGTTCCCAAATGCACGTTACCGGCGGCTATGTGGAACACAATGCCCTTTGTTATGACATTCCCGGCAAATCCGCCGGGCTGCCGTCACGCTCGATTGAGCGCGAGTTGGCGCAGCGGCTCGGCGTCGCCGTCACGATTCGCTTGCACGCCAACCGCATGTCGGTCGCGGTTGACAGACCGCAGCCCCCGGTTGATTTATTAACGCTGCTGGCGCAGAGTCATCTACGCGACAAAGCATGCCTGTCTGGCGTGCTTGGACTGGATGCGCAAGGAAAAGTCGTGACATTACAAATGCCGCAGGCCGGCCACGTGCTGGTAACCGACCCGCAGAGCAGGGGCAAATCCAGCTTACTGCGCACGTTGGCCGTTTCACTGGCGTTGGTGAGTCGTCCAAGCCAACTGCAATTTGTTTTGATTCATGGCCGGTCAAACGACAGTTTACAACCCCTGGACTTTTTGCCGCCCGCCTACCTGCTGCATCATGGCCTTACTGATAGTGTTGAGACAGGCGCTGTTTTAGAAAATCTTGCGCAGAGTTTGCGGCGGCCTTTGAATAACGGCCGTTCTCAGCCGCATGTTGTTGTCCTGTGGGATGATATTGATGCAGCGCTGGCTAAAGGGCAGCTAACCTTACTTTCCCCCTTGATCCAATTGTTGAAAATACGCACGAACCTCTCAATTATCATGACCACCAGCAAAGCGCATGATCCCATATTTCACTACATCGGCGACGGCATTCAAACGCGCATATTGGGTGAAACAGACCCGCCGTCAAACGCTTCTCGCTGGCGCGGCGCCTTTTTTCTGCAGGCTGCGCCCCAGACCGCCACACGCTATTTTCAGGCAGCGTATGCCGACCTGTATGATTTGAGTTTTATTCTCTCACGCATGCAGCAGCAGGGAAATCAGGCAAATGGGAGCGCCCAGCTTGTGTCCGCCTACCAGGTGGGTACATCACCATACCTTGCCCTCAAAGCTCCAGGTAGTCGCTAGAAAACGGCCACGCAACGGCCGTCTCAAAAATTTTAAGCTAAATTCAGACGATTTGACTTGACAAACGGAGAAATGATCCTTAATATACGTAGTAAGTAACATACTGTTGAGTATCATACTTGAGGCGTATATTATGAATAAAACTGAATTTAAGGGTCGTGGCGCGGAATTGAGATTGCTGGATGGCCTGTGGGCTTCACCATCGGCGACGCTTCTTATTCTATACGGAAGACGCCGGGTTGGCAAGACACGTTTGCTGACCCACTGGCGCGAGCGTCATCTGGACCGCGCTTTATATTGGGTCGCCGAACCAACTTCTGCACTTGATCAACTGCGTTCCTTTTCCCAAGCCCTCTATAACTTTGCCCATCCTGATACGCCCGCGCCCTTGGATTTTACCTATTCGACCTGGGAACAAGCTTTTCAGCAAGTTGCTACAATCTCGAAAGATGGCCGTGTCGCACTTTTTATTGACGAAGTAACCTATTTGATGGATGTTGATCCCTCCATTGCTGGCATTTTACAAAAGGCGTGGGATCATTGGTTAAGCCAGGGCGATCTTGTTCTGGCGCTTTCTGGCTCCCAAATGGGCCAAATGCAAAAGAAAGTTTTGTCTTATCAGGCGCCCCTATACGGCCGTGCGACTGCCCAGGTCAAATTACCTCCCCTTTCTTTTGATGTAACCCCTCAATTTTTCCCTGATTATTCAGCCCGCGATCGCGTGTCTATTTATGCAATATTAGGCGGTATCCCGGCCTACTGGGAGCGTTTTGATCTGTCCACCACCGTCATGGAAAATGTGCAGATACAGCTTTTGACCTCAAACACGTTAATGCAGGAAGAGCCGCGCCTACTCCTGCAAGATTTTATCAGCGATCCCCACAATTATGTTGGCATCATGCGCGCTATTGCCCATGGCGCCCAGACCCAGAGCGCAATTTCGCGGCGCACCGGCTTGTCGCAGGGGCATATCTCCAAATATTTAAGCGTCCTGCGAGATACAGGTTTTGTAGAGCGGCGCGTACCAATTACCGAAGCTTCAAAGAAATCGCGGCGCGGCCGCTATTTCATAACAGATCCATACTTACGCTTTTATTACCGCTTTTTATCAACATACCAGACACAGTTGGCGCTTGGGGCGCAGGCGCAGGCGCTCTCCAACATCGACGCTGCCTTGCCTGAATTCATTCAAAGCAATACATGGCAAGAACTGAGCCGGGAATGGTTAATTAAAGCCCAGACTCATGGCGAATTTTCACTGTCCATTGAAGATGTCGGCAGCGCCTGGACGCGTAAACAAAATTACGATGTTGTTGGCATTCACCGCGCTGAGCGCAATCTAGTTTTAGGGGTGTGTGTATGGAAAGACGAGCCGGCTGAAGTCGATGCGCTGTATGATTTAATAGCCCAAACGGCGGCTGCATTGCCGGCTACACACGGCTGGAAAGTCTATTACCTTGGATTTTCGGCGGGAGGCTGGACAGATGAAGCGTGCAGCCTGGCCGAAAAAATTAGCAGCAGCGGGCTGGAGGAAGCAAAATGGCAAACGGCAGGCATGCGCTTATTGACATTAGATGAAGTGGATGCTGATTTAGGCCGTTGGGCTGTGCCTGAGCCAGACATCTAGAGCTGGCAGAAAGTTGGCAATTGTCCAAGTATTACTTCCCATTTTAGAAGTTCAGCTTGTTGGCGAAAGTTATTTGTAGACAATTCCTTAGAAAAGCTGCCAATTCTCTGCGGGAACCTGCAGTTCCCGCAAGTAATACACAGAAAAATTTCAAAATAGCTGAAGTTTTTTGTGGATTACCTGACCAACCAATAAAAAATGCCTGAAAGCAAGTTTTCTGGTGTGGGTGCACCTGATTTTCACCTGCTTTGAGGCATTGCTACTGACTACACAGAACACCTTGCCGAGGTTGTCATCCGTTGCCCTTAGTCCTTTTTAGGGAAGGGTCTGGTTGTTTCTATGCAGCCATCCTGCGCATTTACAGAGTAACATAAAGTATCCACTACGTCAACTTCTGGCTATCAACGTTTGTGCTTCTCACATAGTCGAGAAGCACAAACGTTGGCAGCTAGACTGCCAGCAAAAAAGACCAAGCAGTGGACGCTGCTTAGTCTTTTAGTTTTTGCGAAGAAAAGCCACATATCTCATCGGTAGGGTGTGGACGCACCCTGGACGTTTGAGCCCCTTTAGTGGGGAGGGGGATTTTGTACCCCCAGTGCGGTTTATACCATAGAAGGAGAATAGCACAGGCCGATCCTGGTGTCAATGGATCATGTGTTCTTGACATGTGATTCTTAACACTTGCCGTCCGGCAGCTTGTAGATGTCTGTGAAAGCCACTCCAATTAGGGCGCTGCAGGCAGCCAATCAGCGCCTACATGCCTTGCGCGCTGCGCTGCCTGACAGTCAATCAAAGGCTGGTGTACAAGCTAGCCA
>CAVPAL010000030.1:0-6477 GCA_963701435.1 uncultured Chloroflexia bacterium
GTCGCCGTGCGTGAAGCGCATCTCAAAACCGGCTTTGCCGATTACCTGCTCTTTGTCCAGGGCAAGGCCTTGGGCATCATCGAGGCCAAGCTGGTGCGCCCTTGAGCGGCGTAGAAGCCCAATCGGCCCGGTATGCGGTGGGCTTACGGCCACCAACTCAGCCCGCGGCCCGGATCTGCCCCACCCTTCCGCTATGAATCTACCGGTGTAGAGACCTTCTTCACCAATGGCCTCGACCCGGACCCCCGCGCCCGGCGGGTGTTTGCCTTTCATCGGCCTGAGACGTTGGCGGCTGGGTGCAAGAGAGCGAAACGTTACGCGGCCGGGTTCAGCACCTTCCCCCGCTCCTCACCGCCAAACTGTGGGGGCCGCAAATCCAGGCCATCACCCACCTGGAGCAATCGCTGGCCCAGGCAGCCCCGCGCCCTGGTGCAGATGGCCACCGGTAGTGGCAAAAACCTTCACCGCCGTCAACTTCATCTACCGCCTCATCAAACATGCCGACGCCCGGCGGGAACTCTTCCCGGTTGACCGCAACAACCTGGGTAAACAGGCCAACAACGAGTTTGTCCAGTTTGAGACGCCCGACGATGGCCGCAAATTTGCCGAACTGTACAACATCCGCCACCTGAACAATAATACGATGGAAGTGGGCCAGGACGTGAACCGGGTTTACATCAGCACCATCCAGCGGTTGTACGCGATGCTCAAGGATGAAGAGCTGGACGAAGCCGTGGAGACGGTTCAATGTATGAAGTGGAGGAAAGACGGGGGCGTGACCACATCGCCGCACAATGTCACGTTTACGGGCAAGTTGCCCATCGAGTTCTTCGACTTTATTGTCATTGATGAGTGCCATCGCTCCATCTACACGGTGTGGCGACAGGTGTTGGATTATTTTGACGCCCATCTGATTGGTCTGACGGCGACGCCGGGCAAACAGACCATCGGCTTCTTCAACCAGAATTTGGTCATGGAATATACCCACGACGCCGCCGGTGGCCGATGGCATCAATGTAGGCGGCGAGGTGTATCGCATTTTGACGCGCATTTCGGATGGGGGCAGCACGGTGGAAGCGGGCCATTGGGTGGGCAAGATGGACAAGCTCACCCGTGAGCAGTGGCAGGAAAAGTTGGACGAGGTGCTGACCTACACGCCGCAACAGTTGATCGCGATGTGGTCAGTGAGAGTCAGATACGTACCATCATTCGCCATTTTCGGGATGTGTTGTTTACGGAATTGTTTCACTGAACGGGCGGATCAGGTTGCGCCCAAGACGCTCATCTTTGCCAAAGATGACAACCATGCGGAAAACATTGTGCGTATTGTGCGTGAGGAGTTTGGCCGGGGCAATGATTTTTGCCAGAAGATTACCTATCGCGCCGACCGCAACCCGGAAGATATTTTGCGGGACTTCCGCAACTGATTCAACCCGCGCATTGCGGTGACGGTCGATATGATTGCCACGGGCACAGACGTACCGCCATCGAGATTTTGCTGTTTATGCGGCAGGTACGCTCGCGCAGTTATTTTGAGCAGATGCGGGGTCGCGGGACGCGGGTCATTTCCGCCGACGAATTGCAAGCGGTCACCGCGATGCGCGCCACAAGACCCACTTTGTCTTGATCGACGCCGTTGGGCTGACCGAAGCGCAGATGATCGAGCCACCGCGTGTCCGAGGAAAGGAAACGGACTGTTTCGTTTGACAAGCTGATGGAGAATATCGCCTATGGGCAACATGATGAGGAGACGGTTGCCTCGTTAGCCCACCGGCTGGCCCGGTTCCAGCATCGGCTGATCCCCGACGATGAAACGTTGTTTGCCGACTACACCGGGGGCGGCTCGCTGCCTGACCTCATGCGCCCTTGGGCTAGATTCGTTGGACGATTTGCCCGATCGCCCGACAACCTTGGAGGCGACCCCACCGTTCCGCACCAATCCCAACTTGCGCCAGACGTTGATTGAGATTCAGCGGCGGGCGGAGATTGTCATAGACAGTGTGAGCCTGGACGTGGTCAAAGAGGCGGGCTTTGACAGCGATGCCACGGAAAGACTGCGCCGGATGGTGGGGGATTTTCAGCAGTTTATTGGCGATAACAAGGATGAGATGACGGCGCTGCAAATGTTGTACGACCAGCCGTATGGGCCGCAGCAGCTGACGCGACAGCAGTTACAAGAGTTAGCGCAGGCGCTGCAGTGACCACCGCATCTCTGGACGGAAGAGAAATTGTGGGCGGCGTATGCCCAATTGGAAAAGGACAGGGTGCGCGGCGTGGGCACCCAGCGGGTGCTGACCGACCTGATTGCGCTGGTGCGCCACGCCTTGCAACCGGACGGGGATTGGCGCCTTACCCGGAGCAGGTGCGGGCGCGGTATCAGGCGTGGCTGGCGCGCAGGCGCAGGCGGGCAAAGAGTTCAGCGCGGAGCAGCATTGGTGGTTTAAATTGTCTGATCGGTACTAAATATGGTACTATAAGGGAGTTCGAATGGGTAAAAAAGAAAAGCTTCTGGCAAAAATGCGTCAGAATCCAAAAAACATTCGCCCGGACGACCTGGAGCGCATATTAGTGTGGTTGGGATTTGAAAAACGGCAGGGACGAGGCAGTCATATGGTGTACAAACGAGGCGAATATCGCCTGACCGTTCCCTACAAGAAACCATTCCTTAAGCCCATCTACATCAAACTTGCGTTGGAAATTATTGATGAGTTGGGACTGGATAAGTTGAGTGAGTAAAATGAGAGAAATCAGATGTCCAAAACTGTCGAAGATTACCTGAAATTGCCATATACAATCGAAATTTTCCGCGATGAAACGGATGATGAAGCTGGTTGGGTGGCGCGGGTGATAGAATTACCCGGCTGCATAACACAAGGGGAGTCGATTCCTGAATTGACCGAAATGCTAGATGACGCGATGCGCACCTGGATTGAAACGGCGCTGGCCGATGGCGACCCTATCCCTGAGCCACGTTCATTAACCGATTACAGCGGCAAATTTGTGGCTCGTGTGCCCCGTTCTCTGCACCGGGAATTGGTACAGGCGGCGGGTCGTGAAGGCGTGAGCTTGAATTCTTTTGTAAATATGGCGTTGTCTGAAAGCCGTGGTTCAGACAATTGCCAACGGATAGCCACAGTCCTTATAGTATAAAATGAAGGTAAAAAAATGCTCTATCAAGAATTGGTAACATCAGTCAAAAGAGTCGATACCTCCCCGAACTACGCCTTTCGCTCATGGAAGTGTTAGCGCAATCTTTGCGAGCCGATCTCGTTAACAAAAACAGAACAGGATGATTGGCAGAAATTGGCCGAGCAAGGCTTAAACAACGCCTATGGAGATCATGAACCTGATTATCCAGCATCTTTGATCAAGCGAGCCAATTCGCAGCTCATGAAAGCAGGTGACATTGTGCTGACATCTATCCCGCAAGCAGACGGAGTCGACTTAAAAATCGTCCAGCGCTTCTGCTATGCACCATGCCCTCTTTTGACGATGCCTTAGTTTGTGGCACGAGCACCGAATTGCGGCAAGAAGTGGTTGGTTTTGATGAAATGATTATCCGACAAGACGAAGATTTTGTTGGCAGTGGGTTAGTTGCCGATTCGCTTATTCGTCTTGGCTTTTTGGCTGTGATACCGTAAAGCCAGCTGATGGGAACCATTGGCGCGATTGCGCCAAACCGTCATCAACGCTTGTTAAAAAATTTAAAGCGACCATCTTCTTAACGGCCGTCCAAAAATAGACGCCTTTACCTTAATCGTGCCCAAATATGGATAATCTACAGCAATGACAATAAACGGAACTGAGGAACGGCCGTTGTCCCCGGATGGCTGGAAAGAAGCACAGATTGATGAGGTTGCGAATCTCTTACGCGGTGTTTCCTATAAAAAAGCGGTTGCCAGTATGGAGCCGAAAGATGGTCACTTACCTATCTTACGTGCTACAAATATTCAGGATGAAAATTTGGTTCTTGAGGACAAGTTGGTCTATGTACCTCAAGAATTAGTCAAAGACTAGAAGCAACCGCTACAGAAAAATGACATCGTTATTTGTATGTCGAGTGGTAGTAAACATCTTGTTGGAAATAGCTGGCCAGATTGACAAGGGAGTGGGATGGTTCATTTGGCACATTTTGTGCAGCAATTCGATTTGATTCTGCCATTGAACCCAGTCTGCCCATGACCACAAAAGGCACACATCAAATGGGCGCACACACGGGTGCGCCCCAACCAGAGGTGAATCGTATGGCATATGATCCATATAGGCATTATCGACGCTCTATCCGTTTAAAAGGTTATGATTATTCTCAAAAAGGGATGTATTTTGTGACGATTTGTGTGCAACATGGACAGAGTTTGTTAGCGGAAACGGCCGTTCGAGAAATGATCCAATTGTGGTGGGAAAAATTGCCGGAAAAGTTCATGGTCGTTGTTCTTGATGCCTTTGTCATCATGCCCAACCACATTCATTTCATCATCGCCATCACAGACCCCGTAGGGGCGCACCCAAGTGTACGCCCAAACGTCTTGCAGACCGATGATGGGCAGACACATGATGGGCAGACACATGGGTCTGCCCCTACCGGGGTGATGTTGGGGACGATTGTGCAATGGTTCAAGACGATGACGACCAATGCATATATTCGTGGTGTGAAGGAACAAGGTTGGAAACCATTTCCCGGAAAATTATGGCAACGTAATTATTATGAGCAAATAATCCGCAACGAACGCCACTTAACGGCCGTTCGCCAATACATTCTCAATAACCCTATCAACTGGGAAGCGGACAAACTGCATCCTCAAGCGCCGCGAAACAAGTTTAACCAACATTGGCAAAAAAATGTGAAGAAATCCCCAAAGGAATAACTATGTCACAATCATCTGCCATCGTACAGCGCCTCTTCGAACTACTGCACCGTCCTGCGTGACGATGGCCTTTCCTACGGCGATTACGTCGAGCAGCTTACCTACCTCCTCTTCCTCAAAATGGATGACGAACGGCGCAAAATCGGCAATCCGTCCACCATTCCTGATGCCTATAGTTGGGGAAGTCTTGTCAACCTGAATCCGGCAATAAATTAGAAACCCATTATCGTGAAATTCTAGCGCAGCTGGGGCAGGGGCAGCGGTCTCACTCCCCACCATCTTCCGTAAAGCGCAAAACCGCGTGCAAGACCCGGCTAAACTCAAGCGCCTCGTCACCCTTATCGACGGCGAAAACTGGCATCGACCAGCCGAACGTGGACGTGAAAGCCAACGCCGATATTTACGAAGGCTTGCTGGAAAAGAACGCCCAGGAGTGAAATCTCGCGCAGATTTAGATCTTTCACACCCCGTCCGCTCATTCAAGCGATGGTTGATGTGATGGTACCTGTTCCGGGCGATACGGATTTACAACCCGGCTTGCGGCACGGGCGGCTTTCTTCTGGCAGCGTATGATTGTGTGGGCAAGCATTAATCAGCTTGACCGTGACCAATGGCTTGCGCACCTACGGAAAGATGCCCTGCACGGCTGGGAAATCGTGGATAATACGGCGCGGCTTTGTGTCATGAATTTATATTTGCATGGCATTGGGCATGAATAAGGGGAAAACCCAGTCCACGTTGATGATGCCCTGGCAAATAAACCGTCCATCACCTACGACATGGTTCTGACCAACCCCCCTTTCGGCAAGAAGTCGAGCGTGACCTACATCACGGAAGCGGGGGAGGTCGAGTGGAGCACAGATAGTCGTCCGGGATGATTTTGGCTTCGACTAGCAACAAACAGCTGAACTTCGTCCAGCATGTGCATAACGATCCTCAAGCAGGAGGGGCGGGCAGCAGTGGTCGTGCCGGATAATGTGCTCTTCGAGGGTGGCGCCGGGGAAACGGTGCAGCACAAGCTGCTGCACGCGTGTGACGTGCACACATTCTGCGTCTCCCTACCGGTATCTTCTATGCGCAGGGTGTTAAGGCTAATGTGCTCTTTTTCGATCGCAAACCGGGCGTGAAACGGCCGTGGACAAAAAAAATCTGGGTTTACGATTCCGCACCAATATCCACCTCACGTCGAAACGAACCGCTCGCCCGACGCTGATCTCGACCAGTTCGTCACCCGCTTCAATCCAGCCAATCGGTATGAGCGGAACGACCTGGTCCGAAGAGAACCCAGACGGGTCGCTGGCGTGCCTACACCTACGACGAAATCATCGCTCGTGACAAGGTCAGTCTCGATATCATCTGGTTGCGGGATGAATGCCTGGAAGATTCGGATAATTTACCCGATCCGGATGTGTTGGCGGTGGAAATTGTGGAGGAATTGGAAGGGGCATCATGAAGCAACCAGTTTGATTGCGGAGGATTTGGGAGATATAGCCTGATTTGTTCCTGTGGGAGATGGATAAATCCTGGTAAACTACGTTTATGGAGAGCTGTTATGAATAAAAGAGATGCCGTTCTGAATTTATTGGAACCTGACAGCCCACAAGAATACATA
>CAVPAL010000031.1:0-8039 GCA_963701435.1 uncultured Chloroflexia bacterium
TTCTTCATCTTCCCTATGGAATAGAAATAATGAAAGGCTGAGATCGTTTTGATTACAGGCGAGGGTGATACCCTGCATGAGTGGGGAAAAAAGGATGCGAAAAAAGGGTGGCATAGGTGTGAGGCACAACCAGGCTGACTATGCCGGAGCGGTTGGATGCCAGGGCACGGGCGGCGAGATTAGGGCGGTAACCGGATTCTTCAATCACCTGCTGCACATGACGTCGAACATCGTCTCGCACACCAGGTTGTTCGTTAACGACCCTGGATAACGGTCGATCGCGATACACCCGCCATTTCAGCAACTTGCTCCAAGGTAAGGCCCATAGAAAGTACTAATTTCCCCTCTTAAGGTTGGGAGACGCTTCCAAAATCATCCTTTAGAAAACCGACAATCCTTCAATATTGACCAAATTGGTTTCATATGTAAGAATTAGACAGGTTGGATGAACGCCTGCCCCTGAGAGCTGCTGCTCACGTTAACAAACAGATTAGCATAGTTTTTTGCCCATGTCAAGTAAGTTGTTGCTGTTTGCAGGGAAATAATGAATGGAATTTGTGGCTGAGATTTCAGAATACCGTTTTTTAAAAAATCTGCCGCAGCGAGATTGAGAAATCGTGATTAAAAGCGCCCTAATTTGTGAACCATGAAACAGTTCTTGCACTATCTTGTTCTCAGCGTAGCCCTGCTCCTGGCTGGCTGCACGCCGGTCCAAATGGCGCCGGAATGAGCCGCACCCCCACCAACGACATTCAAGAATAAGATGCTCCTGGTAAATGCCCCTCTCAAGAGTGAGTTAATCCTTGAGGATGTCGGACTGGTAACCACTTTGGCATTCGCACCTGATGGACGCCTTTTCTTTTCTGAAAAAAACGGCTCTGTTTTTTCGCTTAATCTGGCAAGCCGGTGCAGCGCCCATCGAAAGGGAGTTACTACGATTGCCGGTCGCCCAAGGGCCTGAAAACGGGCTGCTTGGCCTCGCTTTAGCACCTGACTTTAGTGAATCCCATCATTTTTATGTCTACTATAACGTACCCAATAGTGAGAACAAACCAATCAAAAGCCGCATCGTTCGTTATACAGAGCAAAGTAATCAAGCTATCAATGAAACGATCATTGTCGACGATTTACCGGCCAGTCCCGATCAACTGTACCATTTTGGCGGTGGCCTTACTATCGGACCAGACGAGACAATCTATCTCATTTTCGGTGATCGCAATATGCCTGATGCGGCCCGCGATCCAGCGCTGCTGCCCGGCAGTGTGCTGCGTTACAATCTAGACGGCACAATTCCCGCCGATAATCCTTTCCCAAATTCGCCTGTTTATGCCTACGGCATTCGCAACGGCTTTGGCCTGGCTTTCCATCCTCAAACCGGGCAGCTCTACGAAAGTGAAAATGGAACCAGCTGTGATGATGAACTAAACTTGATCTTGCCTGGAGAAGATTATGGCTGGGGCGCTCATGCCTGGGACAGCTGTCCTTACCCTGACGACACTGGCCAAGAACCAGTGCACCAATGGATCCGTGTCATCGCACCCGCAGATATTATGTTTTACACGGGTGATTTGATACCCGAGTTCAAAGGGGATCTGCTGCTGTGTGCCCACAATGAAAGCAAACTGCTGCACATACGTCTAACAGAAAACGGCCGTGCTGTGCGTGAAATCAAGCCAGTCGAAATCGCGGGCCAATACGAACTCTGTCGTGTGGCCTTGACCCAAGGCCCCGATGGCTGGATTTACAGCGCTGACACCGACCGCATCGTGCGTATCGGTCGTTAAAATAACAGGACAATAAGAAACGATTTACCAAATCGTTCTGTATTTTGGAGAAAAGAAATGGACAAATTAAAACTAAATGGCTCCTGGCAAGTAAGCCGGGCAGGTGACACAAACGAGAAATCGCTTCCAGCAACGGTTCCTGGCTGTATTCATACTGATTTACTGGATGCAAAGGAGATCCCGGATCCTTTTTACCGTGACAATGAGCTGCAAGTCATGTGGGTCGGTGAAACCGATTGGCGCTATCGACGCACTTTTTCCGTCCCCCGAACATTGCTCCAACATGAGCACATGCTGCTGCACTGCGCCGGTTTGGATACGCTGGCTACCGTGAAGCTCAACGGGCAAATCATCGGCCGTACGGACAATATGTTTCGCACCTGGGAATTTGACGTTAAGGATCATCTGCGCGACGGCGAAAACGAGATCGAAATCTTGTTTACATCCGCGCTGCGCATCGGACAAGAAAGATTAACCGAGCATTACATTCACAGTTGGAGCACGGACACCCATAAACTGCCGGGGGGCAACTATATACGCAAAGCCGCCTACCACTTTGGCTGGGATTGGGGCCCAAAACTCGTTACCTGCGGCATCTGGCGCGACATCGAGCTGCTGGCTTTTGATTCGCGCCTGGCCTCCGTGCATCTAACGCAGGATCACAGCCAGGTTGGGCAAGTCATGCTGGGCACACAGATAGAGGTTGAAGGTGATCAAAGACGGCCGCTGACAGCATCTTGCACGGTCGCCTATTCCAACAGCATTGTGGCTAATAGCAAAATGGAGCTAACGGCCGGCAGAACTGCTTTAACACTACCAATCTCCAACCCGCAGCTCTGGTGGCCCAATGGACTGGGCGAGCAACCCTTGTACGATGTTGAAGTACATCTCAAGGATGATCAAGGCGCGACACTAGATATCTGGCAGGAGCGTATCGGCTTACGTACATTAGAGTTGGATCGGCACGAGGATACGTGGGGCGAGTCGTTTCGGTTCCGTGTCAATGGCCAACCTTTTTTTGCCAAAGGCGCCAACTGGATCCCGTCCGACAGCTTTGTGACCCGCCTTCAAGATGCGCATTACAGCCGACTTTTGGAGGATGCGGCAGCGGCAAACATGAATATGCTGCGCGTATGGGGCGGCGGCATCTACGAGCAGGATGTTTTCTACGATCTCTGTGACGAACTGGGCATCTGCATCTGGCAGGATTTCATGTTTGCCTGCGCTACCTACCCCACATTTGACCAGGCGTTCATGGCTACAGTGCAAGAAGAAGCGATCGACAATATCAAGCGGCTGCGCCACCATGCCTGCCTGGCCCTCTGGTGCGGCAACAACGAATTGGAACAGGGATTGGTCAGTGCGGAGTGGACCCAAATATCGATGGGCTTAGAGGATTACGGCCGTCTCTTCGACCAACTTCTAGCGGAACTGGTTGCAGTTCATGATCCGCAAACAGATTACTGGCCCAGCAGCCCGCACAGTCCCCATGGTAATCGCTACGATTGGAACAACCCGCGCTGGGGCGACGCCCATGTTTGGGAGGTGTGGCATGGCATGGAACCCTTCGAATATTATCGCACCTGCGAGCACCGCTTCTGCAGCGAATTTGGCTTCCAATCCTTTCCGGAACCAAAGACTGTGGCCACCTACACGGTACCTGAGGAGCGCAACATCACCAGTTACGTCATGGAACATCACCAGCGCCACCCAATCGGCAACCAAACCATCATCCATTACATGCTAGATTGGTTTCGCATGCCCACTTCATTTGAGAGCACGTTGTGGCTGAGCCAGATTGTGCAGGGCACAAGCATGCGCTATGCGGTCGAACATTGGCGGCGCAGTATGCCGCGCGGCATGGGCACGCTTTACTGGCAACTAAATGATTGTTGGCCGGTGGCTAGTTGGTCGTCGCTTGACTACTATGGTCGTTGGAAAGCGCTGCACTACATGGCCCGCCGTTTTTATGCACCATCGATAATCACCGGCGTAGAAGATTTGTCCCAGGGCAAAGTGGCCGTGCATGTGACCAGCGATCGATTGGCAGCAGAGGATGGTGAGGTACGCTGGCAGGTGACCACAGTCAGCGGTGATCCTGTTTCCCGCGGCAGCCTGGCCTTAACAATCCCGGCCCTGGCCAATAAATTGGTAACCTTACTGGAATTACAACCGTTTATTGATCAATTTGGAGCGCGAGATTTGTTGGTGTGGCTGGAGCTGGTTGATGGCTGGGGTGAAGTTCGTGCTAAAAACCTGGTGACATTTGTACGGCCGAAACATTTGGCCCTACAAGATCCGCAAAATCCAGATGGCCTTCATAACCACTGATGATGGTTTGGTTACCGGGGTGAAATTACAAGCCCAAAAGCCCGCTTTATGGGTCTGGTTGGAAGGGGGATAGAAGTCGAGGCCCACCGTTTCAGCGATAATTTCTTCCATTTACGCCCAGGACAGACAACGACCATTGCACTGAAGGGAAAAAACCGGGGTCTGAATGGAAACCTAAAAGCACATTCCCTTATCCAAACTTATCAAAATGGCCGTAGGTAGTGAAAATGATTGGACCGATCTTAAAGATTGGTCCAATCTAGCTGGAGAGATTCAAAATCCTTATGCCGCAATTAAATCAGTTTGACTAAAGTCTTTACCAACATAGAGAAGTGGTAAATTTGCCACTTTTGCAACAGCATAGGTCAAACAATCCCCATAGCCTAGAATTTCTTCCTCTTCTTCTTTAGTAACACTCTTTCCTAATAATTCTGGGGGGATATCTGGCCAAATTTCATCTTGCAGAAATGCGATTAGACGATCCCGCATTTTCAATCCCCAGGTGCACGCAATGAAAGCCGCTTCAAACGTTCTTCCAATGCGCGGCGAACTGCAACCGTTTTGGATTCCCCAGTCATTTGCACAACTTGCTCTACAAGACTTTCTACATCTTGATTTTTAATGTTTAATGCCATATTTCATCTCCATACATCAAATTATAAACAAATTCCACCATTCTTCAATTTTTCTTTAATTTCTCCATAAAAAGTGGAAATATGTTGTGAGATTATTCTTAAGGCAATTAAGATATTGATCTACTCTGACAGCCAGGAAAATCTATCTCATCTACCATCTGGCAAAAGGATAATTCTCAAGAATCTTCCGATCCTTTGACAACAACAATTCGTCGTCCACTGCAGCATGGCCAACGATCAAACGATCAAATGGATCACGTGTCCAAGAATAATCCAATAATGTCAACCCATCAGCGAAGACAGAGCGATCAAGGAAAAACAGCAAGAATAATGGAGAGATTAAGAAGGAATTTACTAGAGCGGCACAATACGGGGAGAACATAGGCTCTGCGGGTCCATTTTTCCCGCATTGTGCCGCCCAATACGTGGGAAGATTAGGAGGAGAAGACTCGTCAAACGGTTACT
Organism: uncultured Chloroflexia bacterium; assembly: GCA_963701435.1. Lineage (GTDB taxonomy): Bacteria > Chloroflexota > Anaerolineae > Promineifilales > Promineifilaceae > JAACFF01. The sequence continues at coordinate 5,216 of CAVPAL010000031.1, forward strand.
AAGGAGGCCATCAACAACAACCCTATACCCACAAAGCCTACAATTTGCCCGGCGATCGCCGTATCCCAAACAGGAATGGCGAAGCGGTGATAAGAAACAAATGCATATCCAATAAATACCAGAGCCATCCCCAGCAGCCATAAGCCGGCCGAAACCAGCAGCGGCAGCCCTATGAAAAAGAGGACAAAAGCCATAATCAAACCGCTGGAAACAGCAACGGCCAGTTACCCGCGGCTCTCGCGCTTGATATTGAGCAGTTATTTGATCATTGGTTGGCATATGGATAGACATAAGATTTCTCCAAAACTTTGTTACTAAATCAATACCCATATAATGCCCCAAATTCTCCCCCTACACTTGTCGCCCCCTTTGCTATAAAACCACCGCTGCCCTACGCAATCTACGCTCTAGGCACTATTTATAACAATATCTCGACAATTACTTGACAAATAGTTTGCATACTTGTATAATGCTCATTGTAAGTGAATAAATCAACCTGAAATACCATTTAGAGGCTGGAAATGATTGCAGAAAACGGAAATAGAAAAGCAGTAATTGAACTAAAAAACATCGTCAAAAGCTTCCCAGTGGGCGATGATGAAATCACCATCCTGCACGGCATTTCCCTCGACATCCATCAAGGGGAATTCGTCTCCATCGTCGGCCCCTCGGGCAACGGCAAATCGACCTTACTGAATATGGTTACCGGCATTGACCGGCCCACCAACGGCGAAGTCATCGTCACCGGTCAACCAGTGCACGACATGAGCGAGAACGAACTGGCCCAATGGCGCGGAGAGGAAGTCGGTATCATCTTCCAATTCTTCCAAATGCTGCCCTCCCTCAGTCTCTTACAAAATGTGGTCTTTACCGATGGAATTTGTCGGCCTTTACAAGCCGCAGAACGACACGAACGGGCCATGAATCTTTTGGAAATGGTCGATCTGGCCGATCAGGCCAACAAACTACCCTCCATGGTCTCTGGTGGACAGCAGCAGCGTGCCGCTATCGCCCGCGCCCTGGCCACCGACCCCCCACTCTTCATCGCTGATGAACCAACAGGCAATCTGGATGCCAAAACGGCGGGCCAGGTCTTTGATATTTTCATGAAACTGGTCGAAGAACAGGACAAAACGATGGTGATGGTCACGCATGACCAGAACAACTCGCCAATCGTGTGCCGCGCCAGATCGAAATCGTTAATGGCCTCATCGCCAACGATATTCGATTAACGCCACAACAAATCAAGTCACCACATATTGACCACGAGATTCAGATGCCTGCATTAAACGGAAACGGCCGTTATGCTCAAGCGATAGCAAACGCATAAAACCCCCACCCTAACCCTCCCCCAAAGGGAGAGGGAACTTTGAAGGAAGAGATCCATGTTCACATTACTACAAAAAGTTTGGTTTGATTTATGGCAAGACAAATCCCGCACCCTGCAAGTGGTGTTGGTTATCGCCTTGGGCGCTATCGGCATCGGTCTCGTCATCGGTGGACGCAATCTCATCGCTACCTCCGTCTGTAGAAGGGTGGCAAGCGGCCGAACCTTCCCACATCAAACTCAGCGTCACCCCCTCCATGACCGCCGCCGAGATCGAACGGTTGGAACGCATCGAAGGCGTGGCTCAAGCGGAAGGGCTGATGACCGCCCCCGTCGAATGGCGTTTCCCTGGTGATGAAGAATGGCAAACGGGTGTGCTAAACGGCCGTGACGATTACACTGAGCAAAAAATGGCGCTCGACGGTCTCGTCAGCGGCGTATGGCCGGGACGCAACACCGTGGGCATTGGCCAGATTTCAGTGGGCAGTGACCAAGTCTTTGAAGGCGACACCGTAGAAATGCGCTTCGGCGACACCGTGCGCACCTTCCCTGTCGTCGCCACGATGGATCCCGTCGGCCCCACCCCCGTCTTCCGAGAAAACTTTTACGCTGACGCCCGCACCTTCACTCGTCTGACTGGCATTGACACCTACAATCTCATTCAAACCCGCGACACCGAATTCTCCTGGGAAGCGGCTGAAGCAACCGATTTACGCATTCAAGATTACCTGGAAGACATCAACGTCGATTCCGTCGGCGTGCTCTTCCCCTTCCAAGACCGCATCACCTCGCCCGATATTCCGCCAGCCGAATCGATTTTGAACGCGCTGTTCTTGTTGCTGGGTTTGCTGGGTGGTATCGTCGTCATTCTCGGTATTTTCCTGGTGTACAACAGCATCAGCGCCATCGTCTCTCAACAGACCAGCCAAATTGGTGTCATGAAAGCCATCGGCGCGATTCGCGGCAAGTGATCTGGAGCTATCTAATACTGGTGTCAGCTATGGCTTATTAGCGGCCTATGTTAGCGATATCCCGTCGGTGCTGCAGCCGCGTCGGGGCTGCAGCGCTTCTTCGCCGACTTTTTCAACATGGAGGTCTTTCAACCTACGCGTTGACACAACAGCTGTTTATGTACAAATAGCCATCGCCCTCATCGCGCCCTTACTGGCGGCGCTCATTCCGCTGCGGGCTGGCATGAAAATTACCGTGCGTGAAGCCATCAGCACCTTCGGCATCACCGGCGCAGTGGGCTTCATCGACCGTGCCTGTTACCAAACTAACCAAAGTACCCTATGCCATTGTCCTGACCATCGGCAATACCTTCCGCAATCGCCGCCGCGTACTCATCATCGAATTTGCCCTCATCGTCTCTGGCGCGATTTTTATGATGGTCATCGGCCTCGACCAACGCCACCGAATACACCTTCGGCAACAAACTGGCCGATATCAACAATTATCAGGTAACCCTCTCCTTCGCCGATGCGGAACGCATCAAGC
>CAVPAL010000032.1:0-21788 GCA_963701435.1 uncultured Chloroflexia bacterium
AGTGTGGCCGGGCTGCTGCCTGCTGATACACCATTGATTCGCAATCGGCCGTTTCGTTCACCTCATCACACAATCAGTTATGCCGGACTTGTGGGCGGCGGCGCCTGGCCGCGTCCCGGTGAGATCAGCCTGGCGCATCGCGGCGTGTTATTTCTGGATGAGCTGCCTGAATTTGGCGAGCGTTAATTGAGGTGCTGCGCCAGCCGTTAGAAGGGCTGCCACGCGAGGTGTCGATTTCGCGGGCCACAGGCACGGTGACTTTTCCGGCCAATTTTATGCTGGTGGCGGCGCAGAATCCGTGCCCTTGTGGCTATTATGGCGATCCGACTCATGCCTGCACCTGCTCCAACAGCATGGTGACGCGCTACCAGAAGCGCATTTCCGGCCCTTTGATGGATCGCATTGATTTGCATATGGATGTGCCACGCGTGGCGTTTGAGAAGTTAACGGCCGTTGCTCGGGGCGAACCATCAGCAAATATTCGTGAACGGGTGGAAAAGGCCCGCAGCCGTCAGGCTGACCGTTTCAAAGATATGGTCCTCTACTGTAATGCCGATATGGGGCCGGGTGAAGTACGCGAATTCTGCCCACTGGATGAAACGGGCAGCCGCCTGATGAAAAGCGCCATGGCCCAAATGAGTCTCAGTGCCGGGCGTTTCATCGTGTCTTAAAAGTAGCCCGTACCATTGCCGACCTGAGCGAAGAAGAGACGATACAGGCCGGCTCATTTGGGCGAAGCTTTACAATATCGTCCTCGACCAAACAGTTAACATCAGTTTGGCAAAGTCTTCCGCGACATCGCTTTCCTAGCCAGAGTTGTAGCTCACCATCATCCCTGTTAAAATACATAAACCAAGTGTAATTAATTAAATGCTCGACACATTTCATGGTATGGTGATAAATTTTGCCGTGCCAACAAAGGAATCATGACCAATCAGCATTGGCAACCAGATTTTACTGCAAACAAAACTCCACCGACCGCGCGTAACGGCCGACCTGATTCACCGCCCCCGCCTGAAAGCACTACTCAATGACGGCTTGGATCATCCTCTGATTCTGGTTTCGGCATCGGCCGGCTTCGGCAAAAGCACCCTGTTGAGTGCCTGGCTGGAAACCATCGACCTCCCCAATGCCTGGATATCGCTGAATGAGGCCGACAATGATCTCGGCGTCTTCCTGGCCTATTTCCTGGGCGCCATGCAAACGCTTTTTCCTGACTCACTGCCAGAGACACGCGCCTTTCTCGACCAGCATTAGCCTGCCTGATGTGTCCGTAATCGCCCGCAGCCTCATCAATGAACTAGATGAACTTGAACGCGACTTCATCCTCGTGTTGGATGATTATCACCTCATCCGTGAGCAGTCGATCCACGAATTGCTGAATTTGCTGTTGCAGTACCCGCCACAGGGTATGCACCTGGTAATCGCCACCCGGCAGGATCCGTTATTATCTCTCGGTGTGTTTCGTGCGCGTCATCAGGTCGCTGAGATTCGGGGCCAGGATTTGCGTTTTTCCAGGGCTGAGATCGCCGAATTCGTGGAACGAACAACCGGGCTATCGCTGACCGCTGAGGCGCTGGATGTGCTGGCAGATAAAACGGAGGGATGGGCTACCGGCCTGCGCCTCGCCACGTTAACACTCCGCTACGGTGACGATGTGGACAGCAATCTCACCCGGTTACATGCCGAAAACCGTTACGTGACCGATTATTTGATGAGCGAAGTCTTGTCCAACGTATCACCCAGTATGCAGGAATTTCCTGATCAAGACCTCCATTCTTGACCAGGTTTGCGCACCATTGGGAGCCGCGCTGGTCTGCGAAGATGACCCGGATTGTGAACCACAGGCATATCTGGACTGGTTGGAACAGGCCAACCTGTTCACAATAGCGCTGGATTCGCATGGTGAGTGGTATCGCTATCACCATCTCTTCCAGGAACTGTTGCTTAAACAGTTAACACGCCAAGCCAGCGCCGCCGAAATCGACACGCTGCATATCCGAGCCAGCGCCTGGTACAGCAGCCAGGGTTCACTGGAAGAGGCGTTGCACCACGCCCTGCTAGGCCATGATATGGAAACGGCCGTTCATCTAATAGCAGAACACCGCCAAACACTAATGAACCGCTGAACAGTGGCAGCTTCCAACGTATTTTCCACATGTTTCCGGCAGAATACGGTCGACTCATTATCCGGATCTGATGCTCATGGCAGCCGAGATTGCCACCTTGACACGCTCCAATTGGGCATATTTTAGGATCTGCTTGACCAGGCCGAGATCCTCCTTTCGCAAATGCCAGCATCAGCCAGACCATGCCGCTCACTTGAAAGGCGAGATTGACGCGCTGCGCAGTTTGTACGCCTACGAGACGGCCAGCAGATCCTGAAAACGCGATCACGCTTCGCGCAACGAGCACTGGCAACCACACCGCGCGCATGGTATTACGTCCGCGCCTACGCCTGGCTGTATTTGGCTGTCGCCTACCAGGCAATCGGCAGACTCGATCTCGCTTATGCTGTCCTGGCCCAAGGCCAGCCAGAGGATATGGCTCAGAATGGGGATGTGCATGCTACGGGTGGCGGGCTCACGCTGCTTCGTCGAGTGGATGGCAGGCGATTTGCGGGCGGTACCGCAGGGCGCAGCCCAAATGCTTGCTATAGGCGAGACACATCAGCGTCATGAATCACAGATGTGGGCACATTATTTTCTCAGCAGCGTCGCTTACGAACACAACGATTTTGCAACGGCGGAAACCCATATCACGGCCGTGGAGAAAATGCGCTACGTGGGCAGACCGATGACCTATTTGCAGAGCATGTTTATCGCTGCGTCGATCTGCCAAGCACGCGGGCAGGCCGAGCAGGCACAGCATAAGCTCGAGCAGATTTATGATTTCCTAAGGGAAACCCACAACGAAGGACTTGTCCTGATAGCAAAGCATTTCAGGCAGAACTGAGCTGCAAGGCAAGGCGATCTCGACGCGGCCAGACATTGGGCGACGACAATCGGCCCCTTTTTGCCGCTCACAATAATGCCTTACTTCTATGTGCCACAACTAACCTTACCGAAAATCCTCCTGGCGCAAGACACACCTGATAGCCTGGAGCAAGCGGCCGAGGTATTGACCCAACTGCACACTTTTGTCACGGCTACCCATAACACCCGCGTCACCATCGAGGTGTTGGCGCTGCAAGCCTTACTCCACGATGCTCAGGGAAACGAACCAGCGGCGCTAACCCACTTGCAACAAGCCCTATCGCTCGCCGAACCTGGTGGTTTCATTCGCCTCTTTGTTGACCTTGGCCCTCAATTGGCGAGCCTGCTCAAACGATTGCCCCAAGTGGGTGTAAATCCACAATACATAGATCAGATACTGGATGCATTTGGCGACCTTACGCCTTTGTTGACTGACGCTAATGTGACGGCCAGGTCTATGAGCCAAACTGAGATGGTCGAACGCCTCACCGCCCGCGAACATGAAGTCCTGATACTTCTGGGTCAGCGATTAACTGACAAAGAGATAGCGCAGGCTTTGGTTATCTCTGTGCCTACAGTCAAACAACATACTTCCCATATTTACCAAAAACTTCAGGTCAATGGACGGCGAGAGGCAGTGGCGCAAGCGATGCGCCTTGGCCTATTGTAAGCCCTCCTTTTTTATACCCTACCCCTATTTTTTCATCTAAATTACATCATTCGGAATTATAACCATCCCTCAAGGTGTCTTTCTATCTTATGAGACGGCTGGTAAATCCGGTTTTTACATCCTAAATAATCCTTTAAGGATTATTTAGCTCTCTTGGAAATCAGCTATGCTTAGGAGGCGGATGAGTATTCACTGATTGGAGGATTGTCAAAATGAACCAGGAAGAAAAACTATATCTATTTGATCAACCTGGCCGTTATCGGATATTTGTCCAAGGTCAATTGAGTACACGTTTGTCCAGTCAGTTAAGCGACATGGAGATAATCGTACAGGAGACGGAGAGCCAGCAGCCAGTCACCATATTGACAGGTGAAGTGAGAGATCAAGCCGCATTAATGAGCATACTAAATGCGCTATATGATATGCGTTGTTCTGTGCTTAAAGTTGAACAACTCGACATCACTTTATCCGTTGACACTCACCAGGTCGACGCCTCCCAAGCTGACGAAACGAGACAATCTGAATAGACCGTAACCCATCCAGGTGAACAGGCTTGGCTTTCAATAAACCGGCCATCGTCGCCGGTCCGATGTGCAACCATTTATGAGTATTCAAGCTGTTGGATCCGGCATAAACAAAAGTTCGAAAAACTTTTTAACCGGCTAGTACTCTAACTTTATGATTTTGAGGGGTTCGTAGTAGCGGCTTCAGTCGTTTTTCCCCCGCTAAAGCGGTTACTACAAACATTCACCTTTCATTTTTAGAAAGTTGAGGCGCTAGGTTTAGACGAGAATTGATTTAGGATAATCTGACAAGGAGATTACTATGGCTAAGAAAAAAGGCAAGAAAGACAAGAAAGATAAGAAGAAGGACAAGAAGAACAAGAAGAAATAGCAAGACCTGTTCTTTGCTGTAAATAGTGGATCCAACAGCTTGAATGCTCATAAAGACAATATGAAAACACCAACACGATTCAGATTACCAAACGGATTGGAGCAGGCCAAAATTGACGCCCTCCTGGCCAAACTATATGCCTTTCTGGCCGAAACGCCTTTGGCCCAAACCTGGCACACTTACGACACTTTTGACAGGCGCCTGCTTGCCCAATCGCTGACGTTGCAATGGTCAGGCGCTGAACTTCTGCTGCGTGCCGTGGCGCACGGCGATGCGTCGCACGATGCCGGGCGCCGATGCCGGGGCACGATGCCGTGCGACAGGCTACCGTTGTCGTCGCCACCTCGTATGGCAATGGATTTGCCCGAAGGCGAATTTAGGGCGCGACTCGCGGCTGTGATCAAGATGCGCGCGCTGCTGGAGTTACCAACTGTCCACACCTGGTCGTGTACTTACCGCATCCTCAATGAGGATGAGAAAACAGTCGTGCGCCTGATTTACACGGAAGTGCGTCTGGATGGCGACGACGAAGAGCCTCCTCGTGCAACCTACCTGACGGTGGCGCCGCTGCGTGGTTATGCCAAACAAGCGGGCCAGCTGGCCGGGTATTTAAGGCGCCACTTCGACATCGCCCCTAAGGAAGAAGATATCTACTTCTGGGCCCAGCAGTCTGCCGGACAGTTACCTGGTGCGTATTCCGCGAAACTGGATGTCCAACTGCAACGCGGCATGCCCGCAGGCGAGGCAACCAAACTGATCCTGCGCCAATTGTTGCAAACGATGCGTGCCAATGAAGCTGGCATCAAGGCTGACATCGACACCGAATTCCTGCACGATTACCGCATCGCGGTGCGCCGCACGCGTTCCGCATTGAGCCAGATCCGCAACGTATTTCCGCCGGATACAACCGCACACTTTAAGACGAGAGTTTAGGAGAGCTGGGCAAGCTAACGAATGAACTGCGCGACCTGGATGTTCATTTGCTGGCGGAAGCTGACTATCGGGCTATGCTGCCGGACGCCATGCAAGAAGACATTGCGCCCTTGTTCGATAGCTTGCGCTCCCGCCGTTCCATAGCCCTGGCCGAGGTCGCCGCCGGTCTCAAATCGGAATCATATGCCCGATTTCTCGCAGAATGGGAGACGTTCTTGCATGAGCCGCTTGGCGCTAATTACCCTAACAAAACGGCCGTTCCGATCATTAATCTGGCCCAAAAGCGTATCACACGCCAATATAGATTCCGTTATTAAAGACGGTACTTATATTCTCAAACACACCGAGGACGAACTGCTGCATGCTTTGCGCATTGAGTGTAAGAAATTACGCTATTCGCTGGAATTTTTCGCCAGCCTTTTTCCTCGTAAAAAGATGTCCGGCATGATCAAACAACTGAAGCGCTTGCAGGATAACCTGGGGGACTTCACCGACCTCTCCGTGCAGCAAGAGTTTTTAATGTCAATTGCCGACACATTGGATGTTGACGAAGCACAGGCAAAACGGGCGCTGGTTGCTACTGGTTATCTGGTCGAGAGCCTGGAGCGCAAGCGACAGGAGGTAAGGGCCGATTTCGCCGGAACCTTTAAGAAATTCGCCTCACCTGCGCATCAGAGAGAGTTTCGGAAAGTTTTCGCCAAAGGGAGAAGGGTCAAGTCATGACGACGCTGGCGCTGTATAACAACAAGGGCGGTGTCGGCAAGACGGCCGCTGCTGTCAACCTGGCCTACCTGGCCGCACAGAGCGGTTATGTAACGCTGCTGGCTGACCTCGACCCGCAAGGCTCGGCAACCTTCTATTTTCGGGTTAAGCCGCAGTTGAAGCGTCGGGCGCGTGGGCTTGTCGGCAGTAGAAAACAGCTTGACGACAGCGTTAAGGCCACCGACTATGAGAATCTGGATCTGCTGCCGGCCGATTTCAGCCATCGCAACCTGGACATCACTTTTGACCGGCAGAAACGTAGCAAGCAGCGTCTGGGTGCCGCACTGAGGCAGTTCCGCAGAGAATACGATCTGATTATCCTGGACTGCCCACCGACGATCAACATCGTGGCCGAGAATATCTTCAATGCTTCTGACCATCTTTTGGTGCCCCTCATCCCAACTACCCTTTCAATCCGGGCCTACGAGCAATTGTTGTCCTTTCTAGCCGATACTGGACGAAACACCTGCCGGGTGTCACCCTTTTTCTCCATGGTTGATGTGCGCAAGAAATTGCATCAACAGATCATGGCTTCGCTTTATGCCCAATTCAGCGGTATATTAAACAATACCATCCCTTATTTATCCCAGATCGAGCAGATGGGGATTTACCGCGAGCCGGTTCCAGCCTTTGCACCCCAATCCAAAGCTGCCCTTGCTTATGAAACCCTTTGGATAGAGATTCAAGAGAAATTGTTAGATGGCCGATAACTATCGGAACGAGAATTTAATAACGTGCTCGTTTGTAGTAACGGCTTTAGCCGTCCGAAGACGGCTAAAGCCGTTACTACAAACTCAAAATGGACAAGTTATTTAAGTGCCATTCCTTAACAGCGTAGGAATTCTCTTTTAGCTCGGGCCGGTCGCAGCGGCAACAAATAACTTTGGATCAACGATGGCCGCTTCATCTTCACGCTTATTTTGATTTGTTTGCGTAAATGATAGAATTCAAACAGTGTTTGTTTTCATTTAGGGAGAGAAAAATGTCTAAGAAAAAGAAAAAAAGATGAAGAGCGAAAAGTTTGAGAAGGAACTGGAGAAACTCCAGGGAGAGTGGTTAAAATGCAGCAATGGGTGGTAGCCAGTGGAGCCAAGGTCTGTGTCTTATTCGAAGGTCGCGACACGGCCGGTAAAGGTGGGGTGATCAAGCGCATCACCGAACGCACCAGTCCGCGTGTCTTCCGCCATGTGGCTTTAGCCGCGCCAACAGAGCGGCAGAAATCACAGATGTATTTCCAACGTTATATGCCCTATCTACCGGCAGCCGGCGAGGTCATTCTCTTTGATCGCAGTTGGTACAACCGTGCCGGTGTGGAACGAGTAATGGGTTTCGCCACCGAAGAACAGGTGGAATACTTCCTCAAATATGCTCCACCCGTTGAACAGTCAATCATTCATTCTGGGGTCATCCTGATTAAATATTGGCTGGAAGTGAGCATGGAAAACCAGGAGTTACGGCTAAGAGCACGTGACGAAGATCCGCGCAAAATCTGGAAACTCACCCCTATGGATATAAAAAGTTATACTCATTGGTATGATTACTCGCGGGCGCGTGATGCGATGTTTGCAGCGACAGACACGCCCGAGAGTCCCTGGTATGTGATAGATGGCAACGACAAACGTCGCGCACGTCTGAATTGTATTTCGCACCTACTCAGTCAGATACCATACGAAGAAGTAGCACGCGAACCGGTAAAATTCCCGAAACGGGGGCCTAAAGGCGACTATGTTGAACCAGATTACCCGTATCGGTTTGTCCCGACAATTTATTGAGAAATCTATCGTTATTAACTTAGCAATTTGGATAGTAGTAACTGCTTCAGCGGTAGGCGACCCAAGCGTCGCGAACGGCTATTGGACTTCAATAAAATAAATCGGTAATGTTGCTCCTGGCCGGTCTCCTGACCGTGCCAGCGGCGGCACGGTCAGGAGACCGGCCGCGAGCCATCAGATTATTACCGAAATAAAAAGTTAAAGCTCAAAAGCGGTTACTACTAACCTGTTTGTGAACGGTTATGATTGGCTATTTATTGGCTGCGCAGTTATTTTATTGGTGTGCCGCTGAGACGACGTACCTGTAAATAATCTTATTAGCAAGGAGAAGAATGACAGAAACAGTTAGTAGTTCAAAAGAAACGGCCGTTCCCCATGTGGCCCCTACCCAAACCCATACCCTGTCCATGAAAGAGCGCATAGATATGGGAAAAGAGGCGCGCAAGCGCATCCCGCGGGAGATGCAAGCTGAGTGGACACCCCCCAAAAACCGGGTGGATCCCATTGATTTACTTATGGCCAGTAGTGAAGGCCGGATAGAAGAGTTGGCTTCCCGGTACCGGTTGCGGCCGTATGATGGCCAGCCCCTTTGCTTTTTATCGCGGTTCGGCGTCGATCATGGCCTCTGATTTGTCATACACCCCCAATAGTGGCTTCGATTTGCAGATTTGTGGTGACTGCCATCTGCTCAACTTTGGTGGATTTGCCACTCCCGAACGCCAATTAGTTTTTGACATCAACGACTGATGCGACTTCGTTGGCGCCATGGGAATGGGATGTAAAACGTCTAGCAGCCAGTATGGTCATTGCCGGGCAGGCGAACGGGTTTAAGGCCGCCGACAGCCGAGATACAGCCAGGCTGGCTGTCCAAGGGTACCGGGAACGCATGGCCGAACTCAGCCAGATGCCGGTGCTTGCGGCGTGGTATGAAACGATTGACCTCGACCAAGCTCTGGACAACAGCCCTGACAAAGGCATGGTGAAGTTTTACCGCAAAAAACTGAGTGCGGCGCTGGAGCAAAGCACCCGTGAAAAAGAGTTTGCCAAGCTGGCGCATGCAGACAGTTTGCCGGCACGGATCATTGATCAACCACCGCTCATTTACCATTTTAGCGGTACGCAGGATCAGGAGTTTCGCGAAGTGGCCGAACGCACGTTTGCCAACTACAAAGAATCTCTGCCCTATCGCTGCACTTACTTCTTGATCGCTACCAGGTAGATGATGTCGCATTTAAGGTAGTGGGTGTGGGTAGTGTGGGGACGATGTGCGGCATTATGCTGCTGATGTCTGACACTGAACCGCTCTTTATGCCAGTTCAAAGAAGCGCGGCAGTCAGTGTTGGAACCCTATGCCGGCGTCAGCCGATTTGACCATGCCGGACATCGCGTGGTGGCCGGCCAGCGTCTGATGCAGGCGGCCAGTGACATGTTCCTGGGCTGGGCTACGGGCGCAGGTGAGGGGAAACGGCCGTTTTATATGCGCCAACTGCGCGACGCCAAGATCAAGCCGGTTGTGGAAGTGATGAAACCGCTAAACTTGCATGGCTATGCGCGTTTATGTGGGCAGGCGCTGGCGCGGGCACATGCCCGCTCGGGTGACGCCCTGGTACTCACCAGCTACCTGGGCAAAAGCAGTGCTTTTGAGAGGTGCTTTGGCTGATTTTGCTGTGGCCTATGCCAAGCAGAATAAGCGGATTATCAGGCAATGGTAACGGCCGTGCGCGATGGTCGCATTCAGGCACAGACGGAAGCATAAAGCGGATCAGTTATGTGCAAATTCCAGCAATATCAACGATACTTCTATTGCATGTGAAGCAAAAAGCGAATTTCAAGCATTTAGCGAGGAGAGAATAATTATGGCAGCATCAACTGAAAGTCAAACAAAATGGTACAGCCTGACGACGGAGGCAGCTGCTCAGCAGCTGAAAGTCGATCCGGCAAAAGGGCTGAGTGCAGCCGAAGCGCAGCAGCGCTTGAGTCAGTACGGCCCCAATGAACTGGCCGCCAAGAAGAAGGAAGCGGGCTGGCAGGCTTTCTACGCCAGTACCAGGACTTCATGCAGATCATCCTGGTGGGCGCGGCCGTGATCAATGTCGTGGTCACGGGTGAATGGTCCACTACGATCGTGCTCCTGGTACTGACGGTCTTCAACGCCGTGTTGGGATTGCGCGGCGAAGCCAAGGCCGAAGCCAGTCTGGCATCGCTGCAAGAGCATGATGAAGAATATCACCCGTGTGCGCCGCGATGGCGAAGCCGTCGAGTTGGAAGCAGAGCAACTGGTGCCGGGCGACATCGTGCTGATGGAGGCGGGCGACCGCGTGCCGGCCGATGGTCGTCTCTTTGTCACCGCCACGCTGGAGATCGAGGAGGCCGCTCTGACTGGCGAGAGCGTCGCTTCATCCAAGGACACAGATGTCATTGACAAACCGGAGGTACCGCTAGGCGACCGCCACAACATGGCCTATATGAACACTGGTGTGACCCGTGGACGTGGCGAGATGATGGTCACGACCACCGGCATGGGTACCCAGATGGGCAGCATCGCCGAACTGCTCAACAAGACCGAGGCCGATAAGACGCCCTTGCAGAAACAGCTCGACAAGCTGACTATTATCATTGCCGGCCTGGCCGGCATCGCTTTCATCATCATGATAATTCTGGGGATAATCAACGGCCAGCCTTTGGACGCTGTCTTTGTTGCCGGTATTGCTCTGGCGATTTCAGCCATTCCCACCGGCCTACCCGCGGTCGTGACCACCATGTATTCCATGGGTACACGGGCATTGGCGGAACAGGGCGCTATCGTCAAGCGACTGCCTTCGGTGGAGACGCTAGGCTCGGTCTCGGCCATCTGCTCCGACAAGACCGGCACACTGACCCTCAACAAGATGACGGCCGTTGAATTCACCATTCCAGGCCACAATCATTACACAGTGACGGGCGAGGGGTACAGCACGGAAGGCAAACTGCTCAATGCTGGCGGTACCCAAGTCGATCTGAATGCGGTAATGCTGCCTATGGCACTGTGCGCCGATGCCACCTTGGACGGCGAAGAGCTCATCGGCGACCCGACCGAAGGCGCGCTGATCGTGCTGGCGGCCAAAGGTGGCATTGATCTGGAAGGTGCGCGCAGGAAGTATCCCGCGTGTGGCCGAGTTGCCCTTCGACGCCGACTACAAGTTCATGGCCACCTTCCACAACATGACCAACGAGAAAGGCAAGCCGGTGGTACGTGCTTTTGTGAAGGGCGCGCCAGATGTACTCATCGCTCGCGGCGGCTCCTACTGGCTGCCGGACGGCGAGGTGCTGCCTATCACCGACTGAGAACCGCCAACTGGCGCTCGATGAAAATGAGCGCATCGCCAAGGAAGGTGAACGGGTTATGGTGGTGGCCCGGCGCGACTTCGATCCCGCGACCTTCGATCCCAAAGCAAATCTGCTTGACCTGGTGACAGACCTCACGCTCCTGGCTATGGTGGGCATCGTCGATCCACCGCGTACCGAGGCCAAAGACGCCATCGCCAAATGCCACAGCGCCGGCATCCAGGTGCGCATGATCACCGGCGACCACGCCGTGACCGCGGCAGCCATCGGGAACAAACTGGGCATCGAGGGCGAAGCGCTCACCGGCGCACAGTTCGCGGCCAAGAGCGATGACGAGCTGATGAAAGAGCTGCCCAATATCGCCGTGGTAGCCCGTGTGACGCCCCAGGACAAGATTCGCATGGTGGACCTCTTGCAGCGTCAGGAGAACATCGTGGCGATGACCGGCGATGGCGTCAACGATGCGCCAGCCCTGAAGAAGGCCGACATCGGCGTGGCCATGGGCATCACCGGCACCGAAGTTTCCAAGGGCGCGGCGGTCATGATTCTGACCGACGACAACTTCGCCACCATCGTCAAGGCGGTGGAGTTCGGACGCGGCATCTACAACAACCTGTTCAACTTCGTTCGTTACCAGATGTTCCAGTTGGTCGCGTTCATCATTTCCTACCTGCTGGCAGCGTTCTTTCTCGTCCTGGGCGGCGTGCCCTTTTCGGCGGCCCTGGTTCTGTTTGTGAACTTCCTGGTAACGGTTCCGGTGGCGATGGCCTTGGGCTTCGACAAGGCGCCTCCCGGCCTGATGGAGAATAAACCCCGACCGCTCAAGCAGCCTATCCTCAACCGCTCACAATGGGTACGTATTGTCTTCATCGGCGTGTTGACGGCCATCGTGACCGTCTCTCTGGAGAGCGTACTACGAGGCGACAAGTGTGGCCACTGCGGCCACCATGGGCTTTGTTGCCTTCGGCTTGATGAGTGTCGCCATGGGTCTGAGCGCACGCAACGAGACCGCCAGCGCCTTCAACCGTGACATCTTCCATGATCGGAACCAGTTGCTGCTCTACGGAGTGGCTCTCCTGTTCGCGTTCTTGCCGACCGAGCTGGCCTTCTTGCAGCGCATGCTGGGTACGACCTCGCTAAACAACAACCAGTGGCTGACCTGTTTTGGCTTCGCCATTGCCTTGCTGCTCGTTGATGAGATCATCAAGGTTTTCTTGCGGCGCAGTCGGGCCAAAGCCGCATAATGATGTTGAGTAAGTATATTGATTGCTAGTACTACAACGAGACTTCGCTCTGAAATGAGGAGAAAGGCATTCTCAAATGCCGGTTAATCACGTGAACTAGCCGCATCTGAGGATGCTCGCTCCTCATTTGATGGTCACAAAATGTACTTTATGTCAATTTCTCGTTGTAGTACTCCAGTAAGACACGAAGGCCACAAATATTTTCTTGATAGTATTTGTGGTCTCCGTGGTTAGCAATTACAATTATTGTGCTAAAAGTGTGATGAGAGGATTATAGGAACGGCCGTTTTCACAATCGTTACCATAGCCCTAACTCTCACATTCGTAAATACTTATTATAATACAAAGGAGATAGTGAAACATGATGAAACATGGACCAGTGGATGTAGTTGTTCTGGCCTTAGGTGAGCCGAAATTTGACGGCAGTATCCTGAGAGAACTGGAACGACAAACAGCAACGGGGACGATCCGGGTGCTCGATGTGATGGTTTTATTCAAGGCAGAGTCCGGAGAATGCTGGCGGCTCGATATCGAGGATCTGTCGCCGAAAGATACTGGCCGCTCTCGATTTTGTTGAATCAGAATCACGGGGCCTTTTCGACGACGAAGACGCCGAAACGCTGTGGGAGGGCATGGTCCCCGATTCGGCCGTCATTGCCTTAGCCATTGAACACACCTGGGCCATCGCCCTGGTGAATGCGATTGTGGATGCCGGGGCCGGAGTTGCTTTAAACTTCCGTGTACCCGCGCCTATTGTGGATGAAGCTTTTGCTTCGCTCACAGCAAACTAGAAAAAGGAGAATAACATGCCAGGATTAGTAAGAGGAATGGCCCGCACAGCGGCCGTAGTCGGTACCGCCACAGCCACTCGTGGTGCTGTTAACCGCCGACAGGCAAACAAGAATGCCGCCGCTTATTCAGAAGCGGCGGCGCAGCAGGCTCCGCCGCCACAGCAGAGCGCACCGGAAGAAGAATATTACGAACCAGCAGCGCCGTCCGAAGATGATGTGATCACACAGTTAGAACGTCTGGGCGCTCTCAAGGCTCAGGGCATTCTTACTGAAGAAGAGTTTGCCGCCCAAAAAGCGAAACTGCTCGGTTTATAATATTGGTTCAGCCGTAAATTAGCAGAGTTTTTATTTTTATAATGTAAGACCTAAGTCCGTCTTGACATCATACTTATATTAAGGAGAATTGATTATGTGTTGTGCATTTTTAGCACTTGTTTTATTAGGCCCCCGTGTCTTCGGTGCGTTTTGGTGGATTTTCCAGCCAGGACGCTGGCAACTCGCTTTCAATAATTGGCCAACTGGCCTCTGGTGGATCTGGCCGATCCTGGGCATTGTCTTCCTGCCCTGGACAACGATTATGTATGTCATCGTTTCCCCCGGCGGTGTAGTCGGCTGGGATTGGTTGTGGATTGGCCTGATGCTGTTTGCGGATATCGCGTCTTATACGGGTGGTGTCGGCCGTAAACGGGTTCCTGGTTACGAAGGCTATTAATTAGCCGCGATTTCAAATGTTGGTTTGAGAGACATCTGCCCAGATGAGTACGCTTGTAATACGCGTGGTTTGTATTAAGTCAAGCGTTCGCAAATCCATTATGCGCGTCATTTTGACGAAGTAATGGCAACAATTCTTCAAATAGGATGCAGAAATGTTGGACGCTTAGGAAACCGTAGTTTACCAACGCACTTATTAGCGGATCAGGCTTACTAAGCGCCGGGCAGATGTCTCTTTTTTGGAGATTTTATTATGACTCGTCTGGTGGCAGGAACGCGTTATCTCATCATCATTCCCATCATTGGCTTGGGTCTGGCCGCCGCCGCCTTCTTTGTGTTTGGCGGCTTTTTGTTGATCCAACTCATCATTCAAAGTTCACTTGGCTTTTTAGGACTCATTCCCGTGGAAGCACATACCGCTGAGTCAATCCCGCTCGAGATTGAAATCCTGGAATCGGTGCATCAATTTTTGATCGGTACGGTGCTTTACATTACGGCCGTCGGTTTCTACCAACTTTTTATCAAGGAAGTCCAGGTCCCCAAGTGGCTGCGAATTGACAGCACCGAGGAATTAGAGACGAATCTCGTCGGTGTGATTGTCGTCGTGCTGGCTATTAATTTTTTGGGCTTTGTATTTACCGGGAACCCGGAGGGTCTACTTCAGTATGGCGTAGGCATCGCGCTGCCCATCGCTGCTCTAGGTTTGTTTGTCGGGCTGCGCACCTGGTCAACCAACATCACCAAAAAGTCGAATACAGATTACGTGGAGGTAACACCGGCATCAGAACAAGCAAAGGTGCCAAATACCCCACCTGAAGAAATGGTTTGATAAAAATGATTGATAAATTGATGCAGAGAGGACAAGATGAGTGATACGGCCGTTACAACACCAAACACCCCCATTCGTCGTTCGCTTAGAAAAATGGGTGCCTGGTATTCGGGCAGTACGCACCTATAATAGAGCCTGGTTGGGCAAAGATATCGTTGCCGGTATTGTTTTGTGTGCCCTGTTAGTGCCGCAAGGCATGGCTTATGCTGAATTGGCCGGTTTACCCGCCATCACGGGTCTGTACACGACTGTTGTGTGCCTCTTTGCTTATGCTGCTATGGGACCTTCCCCTTATTTGGTACTCGGTCCGGATTCTTCGCTTGGCCCCATGATCGCGGCCGCTATTTTGCCGCTGGCGGCTGGTGATGAAACGTATGCGATTGCTCTGGCAGGGATGTTGGCGTTGCTGGTTGGCCTGGTTTGTGTCAGCGCCGGTATTGCCCGCCTCGGTTTCGTCGCCGATCTGCTTTCTGCCCCTGTGCGCTTGGGCTACCTGGCCGGCTTAGCGATCACCATCTTTGTCGGCCAATTACCAAAGCTGTTTGGCTTTTCCACTGACGCCGATTCCTTCCTCGGTGAAATTGCTGCTTTTGTCGAAAATCTGGATCAAACAAATGTGTATGCGTTGGCGGTGGGCTTACTTTGCCTCATTATTATTCTCGGGTTGAAGCGCTGGCGACCCAACTGGCCAGGAATTTTGATCGCTGTTGTTAGCAGCTATTTTGGCCACGACATTATTTAGCCTGGCGGCCAAAGGGGTAGATACAGTTGGTGTACTGCCGCAGGGATTCCCCGCGCCGACCTTCCCGCGTATCAACCTGGCCGACATTCCTGATTTTGGCAGCAACGGCCGTCGGCATTTCGCTGGTCGCTATCGGTGATACCATCTCCACCTCGGCCGGGTTCGCTGCCCGACGCGGCTATGAGATTGACAGTGATCAGGAGATGATTGGCATCGGATCAGCTAACTTATTTGCCGGGCTGTTTTCCGGTTTTCCGGTGAGCACCAGCGGTTCACGTACGGCCGTTGCCGAACAATCCGGCGCAAAAACACAACTAACGGGCATTCTGGCCGGTCTTTTAGTGCTGGCGATGCTTTTGTTCGTCCCTGGACTGGTAAAAAACCTGCCGCAACCGGCGCTGGCAGCGATTGTGATTACGGCTTCGATCAGCCTGTTTGACTTAAAAGGGCTGCAACGCCTCTACACCATGCGCAAAAGCGAATTTGCCCTGGCCATTATTTGTATTTTGGGGGTCATATTCGTCGGCGTCCTGCAAGGGATTGTTATCGCTGTAGTCGTCGGCATCTTGCAATTTTTTGAACGCTCCTGGCGGCCGTATACGACTATACTGGGTGAAACAACGGCAGTGGCAGGCTATCACGACATTACCCGTTACCCTGATGCGACCCAGATTCCTGGCCTGCTGATGATTCGTTGGGACGCGCCCCTCTTTTTCGCCAACGCCAATATCTTCCGCAAAACGATACGCGATCTGCTGGCAAAGATGGAGCCAAAACCGTATTGGATTTTGGTGGCCGCCGAGCCGGTAACGGATGTGGATGTAACGGCGGCGGAGATGTTGGTAGACCTGGATGAAGAACTGAATGCTAAAAACTGTCACCTGGTTTTTGCGGAGTTAAAAGACCCGGTTAAAGAAAAAATGGTTCGTTATGGCTTGCTGGAGACCATTGATATGCGTCACTTTTACCCGACTTTGGAAACGGCCGTGGCTGCATTTTTCGAGGAACAAAAACAAACCATAACAGATATTGATGAAGAAGAATAACGGAGTTAACTATAATGAGTAAAAATTTAAAAGTTGTCATTGTTGGTGGCGTAGCCGGCGGCGCATCCTGTGCGGCGCGTCTGCGCCGGTTAGATGAACAGGCAGAAATCCTCATGGTGGAACGCGGCCCATATGTTTCATACGCAAACTGTGGGCTGCCTTACCATGTCGGCGGCGTGATACCCCGTGAGTCGAGCCTCCTGGTGGCGGATGAACGGGTATTCCGCGAACAGTTCGCCATTGATGTACGCACCCATTGTGAGGCGATTTCAATTTCGCCGGAAAACAAAACGATAGACCTGCGTAACGTCTTAACCGGCGAGGTGACCACCGAATCCTACGACAAGCTCGTTCTGTCCCCCGGCGCAGCGCCGATTAGCCCGCCTTTGCCCGGCATCGATCTGCCCGGCATCTTTCGGGTGCGCACAGTGCCAGATGTCCGGGCGATCCGCGAGTGGGTAGAAGGGCATACCGCTTTGCCCTCCGGCATGCACGCCTATACGGGCTTCCAAACGGTCATGCCAGCCAAACGTGCTGTGGTGGTTGGCGGCGGCTTCATCGGCCTTGAAATGGCCGAAAACCTGGTTCATCTGGGCCTGCAGGTGACGCTTTTTCAGCGCGATAGCCAACTCATGTCGCCCATGGATCCGGAAATGGCGCGTTATGTCGAAAACCATGTCGACAAAACACGGCATCCACCTTGAACTGAATGCCAATGTGAGTGAATTTAGGCAAGTGGCTAACGGCTCGCTCGAAGTTCTCACGCAAGCGGGCGAGCGTGTATCCGGCTGACCTTGTCGTCCTGGGCATCGGCGTGCGGCCTGAGAACTGGCTGGCGAAGAATGCAGGGCTTGAGATTGGCGAACGCGGCGGTATCCGTGTGGATGATCAGATGCACACGAGCGACCCAGATATTTTTGCCGTTGGCGATGCGGTTGAGGTCAAAGATACCAACACCGGCCAATGGGCGCTCGTCGCGCTGGCGGGGCCAGCCAACCGGCAGGGACGCATCGCGGCTGATGTGATTGCCGGGCGTGACTCGCGTTTCCGTGGCACGCAGGGTACGGCGATCATCGGGCTGTTTGGGGCTGCGGCGGCCTGGACTGGCGTCAGTGAAAAGATGCTCAAGCGGATCGGCGAAACGGATTACGAGAAGATTTACCTTTACCCCAATTCCCATGCTGGTTACTATCCAGGTGCGAAGTATTTGGCGATGAAGGTGATTTTTAGAAAGTCAGAACGGCCGTTTACTCGGCGCACAAGCAGTTGGACAAGATGGCGTTGACAAACGCATTGATGCCTTTGCGATGGCGATCCAGCTAGGGGCAACTGTCTACGATCTGGAAGAAACTGAGTTGTGTTACGCACCCCAGTTTGGCAGCGCCAAATCACCGGTCAACTTTGCCGGCATGGTGGCCGCCGATGTCTTGCGCGGCGATATGCCGCTAACCCACTGGCAGTCCGAAACGTCTGCCCTGCTCCTTGACGTACGTCACCCGGCAGAGCTGGCTATAGAGCATGTACCCGACGCGGTAAACATCCCGCTGGATCAACTACGGGCGCGTCTGGATGAACTGCCCCGCGACCAGGAGATTCACATCATCTGCCGTTCGGGGCAGCGTGCTTACTATGCCACGCGCATTCTGTTGCAAAACGGGTTCGATGCACGCACGCTTGCTGGCGGTATGCTGTCGCATACTATCCTTGCGGCGGATGCGAACAAACCATAACAACGGCTTAGGACAAACATATGCTTCCCCTTGAAAAATCATGGTATA
This sequence comes from uncultured Chloroflexia bacterium, assembly GCA_963701435.1. Taxonomy (GTDB): domain Bacteria; phylum Chloroflexota; class Anaerolineae; order Promineifilales; family Promineifilaceae; genus JAACFF01. The sequence goes on from CAVPAL010000032.1 coordinate 18,472, forward strand.
GAAAGCTGCTTGTACTTGCCCTGCTAATTGGTGCGATCGGTGGCGTGTTGGCACTCATTTTTATGGGTATAACTGGTACCGGCATCGGCTTTTTCTTTGGTAACACGGGCACTGATTGGTGGAGCGGCCATTGGTGGTGGATACCATTGACAGCCCTTGGCGGATTTATCGTATCCTTGCTGCGAAAAATCTGGCAGGTTGCTCAGAACGTTCCTAGCCCCATCACACTCACCCATAATGCATGGGTTGAGCCAAGTGATGTCATACCCTGGTTGATCATCACAACCATTTCACTCATTACCGGTGCGAGTCTGGGTCCATTTTTTGGCCTTGCCGTCATGGGGGGTGGTTTCGGCTCCTGGCTAGGGGCGCGGCTGGGAAAAGGGGATGAAGACGCAAAACGTGGGTTCACATTAACTGGTATGGCGGGTAATATGGGCGCTGCCTTCACCACGCCGCTTTTCGCCACGATTTTAACTTCCGAACTTTCACCAACGCCGAAACAAAACTATGTCATTGCGTTTATTCCCGAACTATTCGCTGCAACAATTGGGTATCTGATTTACTTTGGTGTGACAGGTAGTTCGATTCTATACTCTTATGCGCTGCCAGACTATGAGTTTCATTTCTTCCATCTGCTGCTAGGCGTCTTGCTCGGTATCCTGGCTGCGTTCGTGCTGATCCTCTTTGCCCTTATTAAAAAGCTAGTCTTTGCCACATTCGCATTGATTCCTAACACGCTTGTGTCTGGCGCAATTGGGGGCGCACTCGTAGGGTTAATTGCCTTTGCGCTGCCGCTAACGGCAAATTCCGGCAATAGTCAACTGGCGACTGAACTTCAGATTTCAGCCACACTTGGAACTGCCTTCTTGGCTGCTGTCCTGCTGGCTAAGATGTTTGCCATTGCGCTTAGTCAATCAAGTGGATTTTTAGGCGGCGTCGTTTTCCCGCTTATTTTCATTGGCGGTACGGCGGGCGTCCTGGTGAATAATATCTTTCCTGCTATTCCCATTGCCCTTAGTGTTGGCGCCTTGCTCGCCGCAGTGCCGGGGGCGCTCTTGACTGCACCTGTTTCGCTCATATTGATCGCGGTCGGTACGATTGGCATTGCGCCGGGGGCATTGGTGCCCATTTGTATTGCTGTTGTGACTTCATATTTGTCGCTGGCGATCGTGCGTTATTATGTTGTGGGAGAGGACAAACTCAAGGTGCAGCAGGCTGACTGATTTTGTAGCCGTCCTTTTAGCGAATTCCGCCTGCGCGGAAATGACATGATTGACAAGTTGTTCGTGCAGCCCCTGCTTCTGGCTGAGTTGTAGCTCACCATCATCCCTGTTAAAATACATAGACCAAGTGTAATTAATTAAATGCTCGACATATTTCATGGTATGGCAATAAATTTTGCCGTGCCAACAAAGGAACCATGACCAACAGCATTGGCAACCAGATTTTACTGCAAACAAAACTCCACCGGCCGCGCGTAACGGCCGACCTGATTCACCGCCCCCGCCTGAAAGTAACACTCAATAACGGCCTGGATCATCCTCTCATCCTGGTTACGGCACCGGCCGGCTTCGGCAAAAGCACCCTGTTGAGTGCCTGGCTGGAAACCATCGACCTCCCGAATGCCTGGATATCGCTGAATGAGGCCGACAATGATCTCGGCGTCTTCCTGGCCTATTTCCTGGGCGCTTTGCAGACGATTTTTCCTGACTCATTGCCAGAGACACAAACCTTTCTCTCCAGTATTAGCCTGCCTGATGTGTCCGTAATAGCCCGCAGCCTCATCAATGAACTCGTTGAACTCGACCGCGACTTCATCCTGGTATTGGATGATTATCACCTCATCCGTGAGCAGTCGATCCACGAATTGCTGAATTTGCTATTGCAATACCCACCATCGGGTATGCACCTGGTAATCGCCACCCGGCAGGATCCGTTGTTATCTCTTGGCGTGTTTCGGGCGCGTCACCAGGTCGCTGAGATTCGAGGCCAGAATTTGCGTTTTTCCAGGGCTGAGATTGCCGAATTCGTGGAAAAAGCCACCGGGCTATCGCTGACGGCTGAGGCGCTGGATGTGCTGGCAGATAAAACAGAGGGATGGGCTACTGGTCTGCGCCTCGCCACCTTAACGCTCCGCTTCGGGACTGATGTGGACAGCAATCTCACTCGGTTACATGCCGAAAACCGTTACGTGACCGATTATTTGATGAGCGAAGTCTTATCCAACGTATCACCCAGTATCCGGAATTTCCTGATCAAGACCGCTATTCTTGATCAGGTTTGTGCACCATTGGGAGCCGCACTGGTCTGCGAAGATGACCCGGATTGTGAACCACAGGCATATCTGGACTGGTTGGAGCAGGCCAATCTGTTCACGATAGCCCTGGATTCGCAGGGGGAGTGGTATCGTTATCACCATCTCTTCCAGGAACTGTTGCGAAAACAGTTAACACGCCAAGCCAGCGCCGCCGAAATCGACACGCTGCATATCCGAGCCAGCGCCTGGTACAGCAGCCAGGGTTCACTGGAAGAGGCGTTGCACCACGCCCTGCTAGGCCATGATATGGAAACGGCCGTTCCTCTAATAGCAGATCAGCGCCATACCTTAATGAACTCGTGAACAGTGGCAACGCTTCTCAACGTATTTTCCACATGTTTCCGGCCGATGCGGTCGACGCATTATCCAGATCTGATGCTCATGGCAGCCGAGATTACCACCTTGACACGCATCCAATTGGGCACAATTTATGGATATGCTTGACCAGGCGGAGAACCTCCTTTCGCAAATACCAGAAAGGCCAGACCACGCCACCCATTTGCACGGCGAGATTAACGCGCTGCGTAGTCTATACGCCTACGAAACGGCAGCAGATCCTGAAAACGCGATCATCTTCGCCCAACGGGCGCTGGCAACCACACCACGCGCATGGTACTACGTACGCTCCTACGCATGGCTGTATCTGGCTGTTTCCTACCAAGCAATCGGACAGCTCGATCGGGCGTATGCTGTGTTGGCTGAAGGCCAGCTAGAAGACTATGCTCAGAACAGGGATGTACACGCTAGGTTGGCCGGTTCGCGCTGCTTTGTCGAGTGGATGGCAGGTGATTTGTCGGCTGTAGCACAAGGCGCAGTTCACCTGCGAGATGTGGCCGAGCGACACTACCACCACGAATCATTGGGTTGGGCGCACTACTTACTCAGCAGCGTGGCCTACGAACGCAATGATTTAACAACTGCCGAGGCTCACGCCAGGGTCGTAGAGAAAATACGCTATGTGGGCAGACCGATGGCCTATTTGCAGAGCGCGTTCATC
>CAVPAL010000033.1:0-61176 GCA_963701435.1 uncultured Chloroflexia bacterium
GTGAAAATGAATGTAAATGGGGTTCAATATCACGTTGAAATTGCAGGCGCTGGGCCTCCGCTGGTGCTGCTGCATGGGTTTACAGGCGGTGGGGCAAATTGGGCGTCGTTTGTGACAAGGTGGGCAAACCGATTTCAGGTTGTACGCGTGGATTTATTGGGACACGGCCGTTCCGCGGCGCCGCCTGATCCAGAAAGATACGCCATGCCTCAGGCGGCGGCTGATTTAGTGACGCTGTTTGATGCCCTGGATTTGCCGCTTGTTAATTTGTTGGGATATTCGATGGGTGGACGGCTGGCTTTGTATACGGCCGTCCACTATTCAGACCGTTTCATTTCCCTCATTTTGGAAAGCGCTTCGCCGGGTTTGGAAACGGCCGTTGCGCGCCAGGAACGCATTGAACAGGATAACAAACTGGCCGACTTTATTGAGCAGGAAGGCGTTGCGGCCTTTGTAGAGCGCTGGGAGTCGCTGCCCCTGTGGGCCAGCCAGGCGCAGTTAGCGCACGATGTGCGCGCCAATCTGCGGCGGCAGCGTCTGCAAAACAATCCGGCAGGCCTGGCTAACAGCCTGCGCGGACTGGGAACCGGCCGGCAGCCTTCGCTGTGGCACAATTTGACCGCTTTGAATTTGTCGGTTTTGCTGATTGCCGGCGAGATGGATCAGAAGTTTGTAACCATCAACCGTAAAATGGTCAATCTTTTGCCGCATGCCTTGCTGCAAATTGCGCCAGGGGCGGGGCATATGGTGCATCTGGAACGGCCGTTTGATTTTGCCGCAATGGTTGAGAACTGGCTTCAGATTCGCGCCAGATGATGTTTATTCTTTTTGCACATTAGGTAAACCGCAAAAACTATTCGAAAATCCCAAAGGATTTGAACTGCGGTTTCCTCAAGGAATCGGCAACATCCTTAGTGGTTCTATTTCTGAAAAATTGTTGCCGATTACCTAAAGCAGTTGGCCCACACTGAATAGAAATACAAACAGCAGCGTGATGAGCGAAAGCTGCTTGAGAAGCGGGTTGAGTTCGAGGGGAGCGGTTGTTTTGTTAACTGCGCCGCCGTGGCGCCACAGCAGCGGAATTGTTAACAGGAATAGAAAATTCCACGCGCTTGTATAGGTGAGAAAAACGTAGAGAACGGCCGTTGTCATCGCCAGCGTGAGTAAAACCCAATGATACATGCGCGCTTTTTGGGGACCGATACGAACCGGAATCGATTGTTTGCCTGCCAAACGGTCAGACTCAATATCGCGGATATTGTTGACATTTAGCACCGCCACGGCCAGAAAGCCGCAACTGCTGGCCGGCAGCAAAATCAGCCACTCCACTTGCAGCGTGTGCAAAAAATAAGCGCCCAAAACGCCCACCCAGCCAAAAAAGAAAAAGACAAACAGGTCGCCCAGTCCGGCGTAGCCATACGGCTTGCTGCCGGCCGTATAGGCGATGGCGGCGGCGATGGCGGCGGCGCCCAGCAAAATAAACATAACAAAAAAGAGCGCGGCGCCGCCGCCAAAAGCGACCCACAACAGCGCCAGGCCGGATAGCATGGAGAGCAGCGCAAAAACCAGTATGGCGCGTTTCATGGCTGTGGATGAGATTGCGCCGCTTTGTACGGCGCGCTGCGGTCCGGCGCGCTGCACATGGTCGGCGCCATGTTGTGAGTCGCCATAATCGTTGGCAAGATTGGAGAGGATTTGCAGGAAAACGGCCGTTATCACAGCCAGAATTAAAACCAGCCAGCTAAAACTGCCGACCGCAGCCGCCAGCGCGGAGCCCATGACAATGCAGGCGATTGCCAACGGCAGCGTGCGCGGGCGCATGGCCTGGATCCAAATTTTGCGTTTATTTGATTTGGGAGAGGTTTGTTGCATAGGTCGAAATTATAGCCAGAAAGGCGGCATAGGAAACATTTATGTCCTACCAGCCTAATTTTTCAGCCATGACCGGGATCAATTGATCGGCTATTTTTTGGTGCCCGTTGACGTTGGGGTGCAGATCGCAGCCGTAATCGACGCCTGACAGTTCCAGGTTGTTTTCGATGGGGACATAATGGATATTTTCAAAATTTAGCTGCTGGCGCGCGCGCGTAACGGCCGTTTCCACATACCACCACACATCGGCGAACAGGATTGGCCCGGCGGTTGCAAAGATTGCCGCGTCAGGATATTGGGTATGCACGGCGCGGATTAAATTCGTGTAGCCATCAACAAAAAGCTCCTGCTCAGGAAATGGCTCGGTGGAAAAATCGTTTGTGCCCAAATTGATGACGACCGCATCCGGCGTCCATTGGCCAAAATCCCAGGTCAGGCCCGGATAGAGAGCAACCGTGCGCGAAAAATAGTCAACGGCCGTTGCGCCGGAAAGAGCCGCAGCGCGATCAAAATTACGCACAATCCCTAAACCGGAAAGGGCGAGCAGGGTGTAATCGGCGTCAAAATAAACGGCCGTTTGGGCGGCGTAGGTTGCTTCGGCGTTTTGCGTTAGAGGCGTAAAAAAGCAGGTTGGGCTGTCGCCTTCATTGCCGTAGCCGGCTGTGATCGAATCCCCAATGAACTCGATGCGACGCGCCGCCGGCGGGGGCGGCGCCAGCAGCTTGCCGCCGCCATCCAACACAAAGCCACGAAAGGCAGCGCGTCCGACCTGTGCTTCGGTGCGTTTTACGATGCGCACGTGATGGTCGCCTGGCGTTAAATTTTCTGCCAGCAGATAAAGGGATTCCTCAGGCGTTGTCGTCAAGATTTGTGTTTTTGCGTCGATGCTGACGTTAAAAACATTGTGGCCGCTTTCCAGCAGAGCGGCGATGGAACTGCCCGTAAATTTTGCTTCGATCACGACGCCGGACCAGTCAAAAATAGGCTCGGCCGGATTGCGCAAATCAAAGCGCCCCTGATAATGAATGTTTGCATTGTCGGCCGAAATTGTTAGCGGTGTCAGAATCGGGGTTGGTTGGATTGGCGTGCTGACGGTGACGGCCGTTAATGTGGGCGGCATGCTGATTGTGGCCGGGGGAGAGGGTGTTGCTGTTGGTGTGGCGGTTGTTGTTGGCGTTGGGGTAACGGCCGCTTCAGCGCCAGAACGCGTTACTCCAGCCTGTGGTTGTTGGCAGCCTGCAGCCGCAATAATCAAGAAGATAAAAATCCAGCGCGCCATCCCCGGATCATATCAAACCTGAGACAAATCATCATCCTGTTTTTTGCGCCCGTAAAAAAAGGATGAAAGCGCCAGTGGGGAGCGTGTGAATTTGAAAGCGCCGCATGTAATTTCTTCAAAATCCCGCATCCAGATGCGCAGTCCGCCCGGGCTGGCGCGCCAGAAATCATTGGGACCTTCATGATAGGGATAGCAAAAGGGGAGCTGAACCCAGATTTTGCCGCCTGGTTTCAAAACGCGGTTCAGCTCCTGGATGGCCAGCGTGGGGGAATCAACATGTTCCAGAATGGATGTGCAAATGGCGACGTCGAAGGTTGCGTCCTCAAACTTTAGATCGTGGATGTCGTAATTGTAATCGATGTAGTCACTGGTGTCGTATAAATCGACGCTGGTCCAATTGGTTCCGTGCTTGGCGCCGATGGCGTCTTTTACGCCAATTTGCAGACATTTTTTATCTGCGCTCTCGGCAATTAACTCTTGCAGGAGGCGGCTGCGCTTTTCGGCCTGATTGCCGAGCTTGCGGATTGAATAATAATACCGCAGCCAAAAATAAATTCCCGGAAAAACCTTTTTCAGCCACACAACCGGCTTGCTTTTTAGCGTTATCATTTTACCTCTGCTGTATCGTATTCTGTCAATAAAGTTTTGGTCTTGTAACCAGGAATGGTGACACGATCAGTTGTCTGTTTATCATACCTGACTGAGTGAGTTAAGTTCAATGAACGCGGCGTAAAAAAAAACAGTTCCTAATGCCAGAAAGGGGTATAATTTTATTAAGTTTCAAAATATTTTGAATGTTAAACAAGTTAGAGAAACATTATGTCAATAAGACTTTTTACAGAACAGAAAATTCAATCCCACCTGGTTTCGCTTGCTCCTGATCTTACGCTGGGTGGTGAAGCGGTGGTGTTGATGGCCGGTCCATGTGCGGTGGAATCGTATGAGCAGACCTGGGAAACGGCCGTTGCCGTGGCCCGGGCGGGAGGACGTATCCTACGCGGCGGCGCTTACAAACCGCGTACGTCGCCCTACAGTTTTGACGGGCTGGGGCTTGAAGGTCTGGAAATATTGCGCGCGGTCGCCGATGAATTAGGCTTGCTGGTTGTTACCGAAGCGCGCGGCGTCGCAGATGTGGCTTTGGTCAGTGAGTACGCCGATATTATTCAAATTGGCAGCCGTAATATGCAGCATTATCCGCTGCTGTGGGCTGTTGGAGAACTGACTATGCCGGTGGTATTAAAACGTGGTTTTATGTCAACTATTGCTGAATGGCTGCATGCCGCCGAGCATATCGCCAGCCGCGGCAACGACCGCATCATTTTGTGCGAACGGGGCATCCGTACTTTTGAAACCGCAACGCGCAATACCCTGGACGTAAACGGGATCGCCTATATCAAGCAAATGACGTCGTTTCCTGTGATCGCCGACCCCAGCCACGCGACCGGCAAGGTGGGTTTAGTGCTGCCTGCGGCGCGCGCCGCTGTCGCCGCCGGGGCGGATGGGCTGCTGTTGGAAGTGCATCCTGATCCCAAAAAGGCGCTTTCCGATGGCGAACAGGCATTGCCGGTTACTGATCTGCCCCAATTTGTGACTGAGGTAGCTGCGATAGCAACTGCTCTTGGCCGCACGCTGGTGTAAATGAGCCGGGGCTATGGAATAAATTTCCAGGGCGCCAGCCGTTTTTCGAGCCAATCGACGCTGAAATACATGCCCAATCCCAAAATGCTCATGGCAACGATTCCAGCGTACATGGCGGGATAATCAAACAATGTGTTGCCGTTGAGATAGATGTAATAGCCTAACCCTTGCTGCGTCGCGAACAGTTCGGCGATGTAGAGTACGGCAACGGCCGTTCCCACCGACTGCCTGAGTGCGGTTAAAATAGCCGGTATGCTCGCTGGTAAGTAGACATAACGAAAAAGCGCCCGGCGTCCTGCGCCCAGGCTGCGCACAGAAAGCAGCATCTTCGGTTCGATATTTGACGCGCTGTCGCGCACCAAAACCAGAATCTGAAAAAAAAGAATCAAAAAAATGATTGCAATTTTACTGATTTCACCAATGCCCAGCAGCAGCAGCAAAATCGGCAGCAGCACAATTTTGGGAACAGGATAAAGAATATAAACGATTGGCGCCCACAACCGGTTGAGACGTTCACTCTGGCCCAAAATTAACCCCGCCGGGGCCGCCAGCAAAATAGCCAATAAAACGCTGGCCAAAACGCGCCACATACTGACCAAAAAATGCCCAATCAAATCGCCGGATGCAATTTCAACAAAAAAGGCTTGTAAAACAACGACTGGGCCGGGCAAAATATCTTCATTGAGCAGCCAGGCTAAAAGCTGCCACACTGTCAAAACAGCCAGTAAACCGAGTAAGATTTCACGCTTTTTCATGTTTCAAGCTGGCGTCGCAGGCGGCTGCACAAAGCAAAATAGGCGGGCGTATCGCGAAAGTTGGCGTCTTTGGCCTGCGGATTGGGGTTGATTTGGGTTTCCCGATTAGGCGGTTTGTTAAGCAGTAAGATTTGTTCTCCCATAACGGCTGCTTCCTCCAGTGAATGGGTCACGATGATTAGGGTTAAACCTTCTTCAGCGCCGAGAGCGAAAATCAGGTCTTGCAGGCCGGCGCGGGTCGGCGCATCCAGAGCGGCAAAGGGTTCATCCATGAGCAGCAGGTCTGGTCCCAGGGAGAGGGTGCGGGCGATAGCGACGCGCTGGCGCTGCCCGCCGGAAAGCTGCGCCGGATATTTGTGGATATGGGGCTGCAGTTCCAAACGCTCAATCCAGTAGCTAACTCTTTCCTGAACAGCTTCCTGTTGAAAATCAACCGGGGCATGTTTGCCGTCCGGCCCATAAAATCCGCGAATTTCTAGCCCCAGACGAATGTTTTTTTCGGCGGTTGCCCACGGCAGCAAACCATAATCCTGCAAAATGAGGCCGGTTTGCGGGCGCGGCCCCGTTTGTACTTGATCGTCGATAAGAATTTGGCCGGAAGACGGCCGTTGCAAACCGGAAAGCAGCATCAGCAGGGTGCTTTTGCCGCAGCCGGACGGCCCTAAAACTGCCCACGCTGCGCCGCGATCGACGCGCCAGTTGAAATTTTCAAAAACCGGCGGCGCGTCGGGATAGGTGAAGGTGACCGCTTCGAGAGCAATCATAGCAAGTTTAGTTGTTGGGTAAAAAGGAGGCGTCCACCGAGTCGGCATAGCTTAAATTCGCCTCGATATACCCTTTCTCCTGCGCCCATTGCAGCATATCGTTCCACTGCGCTTCGCTTGGCAAGCCGGCCGTTGGAAAATCGGGTACGGTATAGGTGGGCAGCAGCGGTGGTGGGACAAGGTTGTTTTCGCTCAGAATGTCATTCCATGAACTTTTGTCGCTGTTTATGTCGTTGACTGCCTTCTCGATGGCGTTCAGAAAGCCGCGTATCGCTTCCGGATTTTCCTCCACCACGGCCTTGCGGAAGGTGATGACGCTGTGGCCATACTCAGGAAAACTGGAATCATCCACCACGACCGATGCGCCGTTTAGGATGGCTACGGCCGAAGCGGGATCGGGCAAATTGGCGGCCTCAAGCTCTCCGGAGCCGAGCAGCGCCAGGCGGTCGGGAATGCGAGGAATGGCGACCGTAACGATTTCATCCTGGCTCAGGCCGGACGCTTCCAGCAGTCGGTCGGTGGAATACTCGATGATAGTGCCTTCTGAAATGCCGATTTGAACGCCGGCGAGGTCAGTTGGCGCGGAAATGCCGCTGTCGGCAGACGCCAAAATGGAAAAATGAGGGAATTCAGGCGTTGCATTACGCGCATAACGCACGGTGACGACCTCGGCGTCGTCAACGTTGTAAAACATATTGGACAGCAGTTCGTTTACCATGCCGTCCGCCTGGCCGGATTTAATTAGCTGGTCGCGATCGGGAGCGGAGGCGACGGGCACAAATTCAACGTTGATGCCTTCGTCGGCGAAATACCCTTTTTCCAGGGCCACATACATGGGCAATGTGTCCATGATTGGCAACAGCGCCATCTTTAGCGTTTCTGGTTCTTGATTGCCGCCGCAGGCCGCCACAAGCAGAGGCAATATTAAAATAAAGAGCAGGCCAAAAATACGGCCGTTTTTCATTTGTTTTTGCATTTTTTCCTTCGAAAATATCTTCCCGGAAGCGCCAGAAAATTAAAAGCTGCCGCGAAGTTGGTTTTCATTCATGGTGGTGCGCATGATGCGCGCTGTCTCTTCAAATAAATTTTTTCAGGCGCGATCATACCAGGAATTATGGTTTTCGTCGTGAAAAAGTGGGGCTGTTTATGGATTCAAGCGCGCCATAAAGTGCGCGTCCGCCCAGCGACCGTCCCCATAATTGTAAAGCCGTTTTGTGCCTTCCCGTTTGAAGCCAAAGTTTTCATACATCCGAATGGCAAAGGGATTGTCGGGGTGTACATCCAGTTCAAGGCGTTTCAGATTGAGCCAGTTATCGCTTAAATCAACTACCGCTTCCATCAATTTTGAACCGATGCCCAAAGCCCAGTAGTGCGGGTGCACCATCATGCCCAGGCCGGCTACATGAACCGTACGCGGGTTATGATGCTGGTGTATGGAGATGTTGCCGACTACTTTTTGACTGTCGTCTTGGCAATGTGCAATGGCGACAAAGCGGTGCTGCCAGGGATCATGCTCATTGACGCGCTCGAACGTGTAGCTCAATTCCTGGCTGGGCAACTGGTTGGTCGTGCGGGCCACGGCCGGATGCCGGAATATCGCGTAGAGTTCTTCTGCATCCCTGGCTTGCATTGTGCGCACCGATATAGATTCAATTCCTTCAGCTTGTGGCATGACGGGCGGTTGAATTGGAAAGGCGAAGGGCGCATTAGTCGCCAGACGGGCCATCGCGTATTCATCCTGATAACGGCCGTCTCCAAAAACTGCCATTTGGCGTGTCCCCTCAATTTCAAAGCCGAAATTTTCGTATAGGTGAACTGCGACCGCGTTGGTTGTGACGACTTCCAGCTCAATCCGCAGTAAATTGAACCAGTTGTCGGCCAGGTTGATCAGCGCCGCCATCAACGCAGAGCCGACGCCCTGGCCCCAAAAATCAGGATGCACCATCAATCCCAGGTTGGCGCTGTGGTAGCGGCGCGGATTTTTGCTTTTAGAGAGGCTGGCAGAGCCGAGGATACGGCCGTTGCGGACAGCTACCAGGCGGGCATGGTGTAGATCAGCCGTCTGCAAATATGCTTCTGTTTGCCAATACTCCATGCTGGGCAGCCTGAGCAAAGTGCGCGCAACCTGGGAATGGGAAATTATGGTGTATATTTCCGGCCCATCATCTGGATGCAAGGGGCGGATTTCGATGTCATTATTCATGTTCTCAACCTCATGTATCCTGTCAGGTAAATCGCAGAAAATTCTTGAAAATAAGAGAAGTTAGAAATCTGCGGTTCACCTAATTCCGTCAAAATTTTCTGGCGTCAAACATTGAAGCGAAAATAGATCACATCCCCATCTTGGACGATATATTCCCTACCTTCAACCCGTAATGCGCCGGCTGTTTTGGCAGCCTGCCAACTTCCATACCTGACAAATGCCTCGTACTCTAGTGCCTCTGCCCGAATGAAACCGCGCTCAAAATCTGTGTGGATGACGCCTGCCGCTTCCGGCGCTGCTGCGCCGTTGCGCACGGTCCAGGCGCGGACTTCATTTTGGTTAAAGGTGAAAAAACTGATCAGGTTCAGCAGCTTGTAGGCGGTACGGATAAGCTGGTCTAATCCATTTTCATGGCTGCCGGCCAGTTCCAGGTACTCAATGCGTTCTTCTTCCGACAGCGAAACCAGCTCTTCTTCAAGCCTGGCGCACAGCGTGATAACGGCCGTTTCCTGCTCATTTGCAACTGCCAGCAATTTTTCCGTAAACAAGTTGCCGTTTTGCAGGCTGTCTTCATCGACATTGGCGGCATAAATGACCGGTTTGCCGGTTAAAAAACGCATTTCATGGTTTAAGCGCGTGAATGTGTCATCCTCCTGATTGGGGTAAACGCTGACGGGCTGACCGCTTTCGAGCATTTCTTTGAGCAGGCGTGATAGGTCTAGAAACGGCCGTATCTTTTTATCCCCTTTAATTTGCCTTTCCAACCGCTCGATTTTACGTTCCAACTGTTCCAGATCGGCCAGAATCAGTTCCGTATTAATAATTTCAATATCAGTTCGCGGATCGGGCGCTGCGCTGACATGCACAACATTTGGGTCATCAAAACAGCGCACCACATGCACCAACGCTTCTGCATCACGAATATTGCCCAAAAACTGGTTGCCCAATCCTTCCCCCTGGCTCGCGCCGCTTACCAGACCGGCGATATCGATAAATTCAATCGTCGTATAGATTTTTTCCGGCGCGCCAACCAATTCATGCAGTTTATCCAGTCGAAAATCGGGCACAGGCACAATCGCCTTATTGGGTTTAATCGTACAAAAAGGATAATTGGCGACTTCTGCATTTTGCGTTTTGGTTAAGGCGTTAAAAACGGTGCTTTTGCCAACGTTTGGCAAACCAATAATTCCGATGTTTAGAGGCATAAAATTGCTCCAAAAAAATAACGTTTAGCCGGTTAGCTAATCAGCTCAAAATATTCCAATTTTTCAGCCAGGTTGGCCGCAAGGCCGGCATTGGTTTTCTCCCGGACGATGCGCCGGCGGTAAAATATCCATTGTAGGCCGCAGCTTACCAGCCAAATGACAATGGCCGCGAGCAGCCCCACCCACAAAAAAACAGCGCCGCCGAGCATGACGCTGTTAAGCAAAATCATCATCAATACCAGCAGCGATGAGGCTGAGTACCACACTTCATCTTTGGGTACTGTGGCGCGATCCCACATGAGCGCCTGGCTCAGGTCTTGGGGGTAAACGGCATGTTTTTTACAATACTCTTTGATCAGCGCCATGCCCACCAGACATTCCCACACAACACGGCGCAAACGGACAAATATTGGCACCAGCATAGCGCCTATTAAAAAAAGGATGAAGGCTGCAAAAGTGAAAATGAGCGGGTTTATCTCTAGTTCTCCAATTTGCAGCACGCCGACCAAAATCGTCACCGTGACGCTCACCAGAATCAGGTAATATTGGATGAAGCGGTCGCGTAAGTTGTCGGTGTGGAAGCTGGATTGGACCAGATAATTATATTCCATTTCAAGCAGCCGCAGATCGATCTCCGGATTTTTTTCTGGTTCAACGTTATTTGCTGTGTTATCCGCTGTCATATGGATTCGTCCTGGGGCGGCTTTTCGCCATAATATTGGTAATAGTTGACTTTGATGGCGCCATTATATAATTTTCTGATGCGGTTTGGGCGCGCGCGTTTGAAATATCTGGGAAACTTGTCGTCCGCTGTCAAAATGTAAACCGACCACCCAATTTTCTTACGAAAGGTTTTGTTTAGGGAAATGTAAATCTGGTTTAGTTCGTGAAAGTTGGCCATGCGCTGGCCATAGGGTGGATTGGAAATGAGGATGCCGTACTGCTGGTCGATCCACAAATCTTTGACATCTTTTTGTGCAAACAAAATGTCGCCGCCGACGCCGGCAATAGCGGCATTGGATTGGCTTATGGCGATGCAGGCGGAATCGATATCATAGCCAAACAACTGCATTTCAATATCAGAAAGCTGCTTGGCGAAGGCTTCCTGGCGCGCCATTTGCCATGCATTTACGTCGATGCGGGGCCATGCTTCAGAGGCAAACGGCCGTTTTAAGCCGGGAGCGATATTTCTGCCAATGAGTGCGGCTTCAATTAAAATGGCGCCGGAGCCGCACATAGGGTCAATCAAAATTCTGTGCGGGTTCCAAAAGCTGAGCATAACGAGAGCGGCGGCCAGCGTTTCCTTTAGGGGCGCTTCTCCGGCCTGGGCACGGTAACCGCGTTTATGCAGACCGGGGCCGGAGGTGTCGATGGTCAGCGTGACGATGTCTTTTAACACAGCCGCCTGAATCGTAAATTCTGCGCCGGTTTCTTCAAACCAATCCGTGTGATATTTTTCTTTTAAGCGCTCTACAACCGCTTTTTTGACGATTGACTGGCAGGTGCGCACGCTTTGCAGGGTTGATTTGACTGATTTGGCGTTGACAGTAAAACGGCCGTTTCGCGTTATCCACGTCTCCCACGGCAGCATTTTGGTTTGTTCAAACAATTCATCAAAACTTTGCGCCTTAAATTCCCCTATCTTGAGCAGCACCCGGTCTGCGCAGCGCAGCCAGAGATTGAGTTTGGGAATATCTTCAATTGCGGCTTCAAATTCAACCTTGCCGTCCGAGACGCGAAGACCTTCAAAACCCAGAGCAATCAGTTCGTTTTTGACGAGCATTTCCAGCCCAAAGGTGGCAGTGGCGATTAGCGTGACTTGATCCATCAGTATTTGGGACTACATGCGGAAAGTTCCGTACCGGTCGGCGGGCAGCGGGGCGTTGAGCGTGATAGAAAAGGCCAATGCCAATGCCATACGCGTTTTAGCGGGGTCGAGGATACCGTCATCCCAAAGACGCGCTGTAGCGTAATAAGGACTGCTTTCACGCGCGTATTGTTCCAGGATGGGCTGCTTGAACTTTTTTTCGGCCAGGCGTATTTCGCTCGCCGTCGGGTCATCCATCTGGTGGAAATGCCGTTTTTTACCCACCGCCCAAAGCGTGTCGGCCGCTGATTCGCCGCTCATCACGCTGATGCGACTGTTGGGCCAGCTAAACAAAAAGCGCGGATCATAAGCGCGGCCGCTCATGCCATAATTGCCGGCCCCGTGACTGACCCCATGTATAAGCGTGATGCGCGGTACGTTGACATTGCTGACCGCCATCACCATTTTGGCCCCGTCTTTGGCAATGCCGCCGTTTTCATATTGTTTGCCGACCATAAAACCGGCAATGTTTTGCATGAAGAGCAGGGGCGTGCCGCGCTGGCCGCATAATTGAATGAAATGGGCGGCTTTGAGGGAAGATTCGCTAAACAACAGTCCGTTATTGGCCACGATGCCGACCGGAATGCCCATCATGTGGGCAAAGCCGCACACCAGGGTTGGGCCATAGCGCGTTTTGAACTCGCTCAGGCGGGAGCCGTCCACCAGACGCGCAATGACCTCGCGCACATCATATGTCTGGCGCGTATCGGCCGGGAGAACGCCATAAAGCTCTTCCGGCGCATAAATTGGCTCTTCCGGCGTTTGCATGCTGACCGGCATGGTTTTTCGCCGGTTGAGATGCGCTACAATGTCGCGTACTTTTTCTAACGCTTCTTGTTCGTCCTCGGCAAAATGGTCGGCGACGCCGCTGATGCGCGTATGGACATCACCGCCGCCCAACTCTTCGGCTGTCACTTCTTCGCCCGTGGCGGCTTTGACCAGCGGCGGTCCGGCCAGAAAAATGGTGCCGTTGCCTTTGACAATCACAGTTTCGTCAGCCATAGCGGGAATATAAGCGCCGCCGGCAGTGCAGGAGCCAAGCACGGCCGCAATTTGGGTAATGCCTTTACCCGACATGCGCGCCATATTGTAAAAAATGCGGCCAAAGTGTTCCCGATCGGGAAAGACGTCGGCCTGTAAATGTAAAAATGCGCCGCCAGAATCGACCAGATAAATCGTGGGTAGGTAATTTTCTTCCGCGATGGTTTGGGCGCGAACGTGCTTTTTGACCGTCTCGGGGAAGTAGGTGCCGCCTTTGACGGTGGGATCGTTGGCGATGATCATACATTCTAGTCCGGCAATACGACCGACGCCGGTCACAATGCTTGCGCTGGGCGCGTCGCCAGCATACATTTCCCAGGCGGCGAGCGGTGACAGCTCCAGAAAAGGGCTGTTTTTATCCAGGATCGCTTCAATGCGTTCGCGCACAAGCAGTTTGCCGCGCCCTCGCTGGCGCTGGATGATGCGCTCTGGGCGATCGAGGGCAGCGATCTTCTGCCGTTGCGCCAATTCGTCTGCAAGCGCTTTATGATGCTCAAAATTGGTTTTGAATTCGGAACTATTGGGGTTGAGGTGGCTGATTATTTCGCTCATAAACGTTTATATGGTACATTGTCCATGGTGGCGTGCGCGTCAAAATTAATCAGTGAAGATCACATAAGTTTCCAAATACTTTTGTAATCCGGCGGGTCCATAAAAACCCCGCGCACCCATCAGAAAAATATGAATTCAACGAATCTGGCCCATTTTATCACGGAAAATGAGATTGAAGCAGAGATTGTCCATTTACAGGAAAAAACGCCGACTGTGGCCGCTGCGACTGAGGCAGTTGGGGTACGGCCGTATCAAATTGTGAAGTCGGAAATTGTTGAAATAGCTGATAGGTAGGTTGATATGAAATACCCGTTTTGCAACCTGGTTTTTCAGGGCGGCGGTATCAGGGCGTTGGCGTATCTGGGCGCGCTGGCCGTGATAGAAGATGCGAACATCCTGGCTCAGATTGAACGCGTGGGAGGCGCTTCCGCAGGCGCTATGCTGGCAGCGCTGGTGAGTATGCGCCTGCCGGTGGAAAACATAGTGGAGGTGATGCGTACGTTTGATTATGGCCGTTTGCCGGCGTCGCGCAGCCACTACTCTGATGACCACAACCTGCCGGTCGCAATGATTGAGCGCGGTTTGGGGCAATTGCAAGAACGCGTGGCGGCTGTCAACCGCTTTGTTACGCGTTTTGGACTTTATAAAACCGACTACCCATACAACTGGCTGCAGGAGATGGTCGCGCGCTTTAATCACGGTAACGGCCGTGCTACGTTTGCCGATTTCCGCGCCGCAGGTTACCGTGATTTATTTATCGTGGCGACCAATGTTTCCAAACATACGACCGAAATATTTACGGCCGATTCGACCCCAAATGTTGCCGTGGCCGATGCGCTGCTGATGTCCCAGACGATTCCCCTCTTTTTTGAATCCTTGCAATTTGACGGGCTTCAATTTGGGCGCGGCGACTATTACGCCGATGGCGGCATATTGCTTAACTATCCGCTGCAAATTTTTGATGAGCCTGCGTTTGCCGAAAACAACCGCTGGTACGTGAATGGCGTCAACTGGCAAACTTTGGGCTGTCGCGTGTATACACCGGCGACAAACTTGAGGAAACCGGAGCCGGTACGCAATATCTGGACCTACACCCAGCACGTGATCGAAGGCTTGATGGAGGCGCAGTCAGTGGCGTTTGAGCATAACAAACCCAACAAGCGACGCACCATCAGTATCAGCGATCGCGGCGTGCGTACAACGGATTTTGACGTGCAGCCAGACCCGCATAACGTAAAATACCAGCAGTTATTGGCTGCCGGGCGAACAGCCGCCATCACTTTTCTGGATGAGTTTAATCCGCCGCTGTTACGGCCGTTTTTCTATCAAATCACAGATTGGTTAGCTCGTTTGGGACGTTAGACTGAATGCGTTATTATTGATCTTCATTATGGGTGCATCGCAACCGGACGCACAACGCCATTGGCGCGCTTATTTCCCCCTATTGTTATTTATTTTGGCTCTGCTGCCGCGGCTGGCTGCCCTGGGCCGCTATGTGACGCCGGATGAGTTGATTTGGGTTTATCGCTCGATGTTGTTCCGGGAGGCCTTGCTGGCGGGAAATTGGGCCGAAACGCTCGTAGCCGGCCATCCCGGCGTGTTGACAACCTGGCTTGGCGCCACCGGCATAAGCTTGCAGCTTATTTTACGCCCCGTTGATTATGATACCTATCGTTGGATTACGCAGCTTGCCTATCTAACGCCTGATAATATGGTCGCTTTCAAAAACCTGGCCCATTTTTTGTCCGCCGGCCGTATTCTGGTTGCGCTTGTGACGAGTGTGGGTGTGGTTGGCATTTATTGGCTGGCACGGCCGTTACTCGGCGCAGCGGTCGCTGTTCTCGCAGCGTTTTTACTGGCGCTGGATCCCTTTGTTGTGGGCTTATCCGGTTTGCTGCACGTGGATGCGCTTGTGACCACATTTGCCACACTGGGGCTGCTGGCTTTGTTGCTGGCAGTGACTGGCCGCGGCGCTGCCGCCAAACGCGACAATGTGGTCTGGCTGCTCATTTTTTCGGGTTGGATGAGCGCCTGGGCCGTGTTGACCAAGTCGCCTGCTATATTGCTGCTGCCCGTTTGCGCTTTGGTTTTATTTTCGCCGTTGATTCTTGAGCGCAATAAATCATTCGG
Source organism: uncultured Chloroflexia bacterium (assembly GCA_963701435.1). Classification (GTDB taxonomy): domain Bacteria; phylum Chloroflexota; class Anaerolineae; order Promineifilales; family Promineifilaceae; genus JAACFF01. The sequence goes on from CAVPAL010000033.1 coordinate 15,307, forward strand.
CCAGCGCCTGAAGCTGGTGGTTGTACGTGGTTTGCTCTGGTCGGCCGCTTTTCTGCTGGCAACGGCCGTTACCTTTCCGGCGGCCTGGGCAGCCCCGCTTGATGTCCTCAACACCATGCGCGGCAATGCCGGCCGTCATATTGAAGAAGCCCTGCGCCCCACTTTTTTTATGGGCAATGTCGCTTTTGACCACGGCCCGCTCTTTTATCCATTTGCTCTGACATGGCGTCTGGGGCCGATTGTGTTTTTGGGCGGCTTTTTATGGCTGGGGACGTGGCTGCGACGGCGCAACTGGCGGCTTCAAAAACGGTGGCCGGAGCTGGTTCTCTTTTTTTGGTCACTTTTGTTTCTGCTTGCAATCAGCTTCGCCGCGAAAAAATTTGACCGGTATGCATTACTGGTAATACCGGCATTGACGCTGCTGGCGGCGGCGGCGTGGGATTTCTGGCTGCAGGCGCGCTCAAAGCGGCGGGACTTGTGGCTGGCGCTGTTGATCGGCGCGCAGTTTGTGTATTTGTTGTTTTTCGTGAGCTATCCTCTGGCGGCTTACAATCCCGTTGTGGGTGGGCCGATTACGGCCGTTTCTGTTATGCCGCTGGGTTGGGGTGAAGGCATCAGCGCGGCAGGGCGCTGGCTCGCTGATGCGCCACAAGCAGACGCAACGGCGGCCATTTCCACGGTTGCGCCTTCTCTGGCGCCCTTTTTTCCGGGCGAAACCTTGCTGGGTGAAACAAACCGCCTGGAAGAAGCAGATTACATCATTTTGACGGCCGGCAGTTATCAGACAGGTTCGGACGCCGTTGAAACGGCCGTTGCTGATTTCGAATTGCTGCATACGCTGCGGTATGGCGGTCTTGATCAGGCATGGATATATGTCAATCCGCAACCACAGCCGCAAGACATCCCCTTGAATCTGCTGTCTTCACCGCTTTCCTTTGACAATCAGGTTGCTTTATTGGCGACTGGGTTAAAGCAAGATGGTGACGCAATCATATTTTCCGCTAAATGGAGCTTGCAGCAGGAAAACGGCCGTTACGCCGTAAAAATTAGCCTGCGCGATGCAGAGGGCAATGTTTGGGCAGAACGGGAAACAGATTTGCTTAATGAAGTTTATTTTTACCCGCAAAATTGGCGGCCCGGCGAAGAACCGGAAATTGACTACAGACTTGACCTTTCAGCGGTTGCGCCGCCGGGAGAATATAGCGTGGAGGTTTCTTTGACGGCGGACGGGGCGCAGCTTCCGGTTTTGGCTGCGGATGGAACCTTTCGTGGGGTGACGGTTCCAGCCGAACTTGTTGAGATTCCTGAGCGGTCAAGCTGGCCGAACGCTGCCGCTGTTCCGGTTGATGTGCGCGCCGGCGTTGATTGGGCCGGCGGTGATCTACGCCTGATCGGGCATGCAGAACTACCGAAGCAGATTGCGGCCGGTAGTTTTGTACCCTTGGATCTTGTCTGGCAGGCGCAGAATGTTTTACCGGCAGCGCTTCAGCTTGCCGTGCAGTTGGGCGCAGGCGAGCCATTAATTATGCCCCTAAGTCCTCATGATACGGCCCGTTGGCAGCCGGGGGAAATAGTGCAAACCAAACTGCGTATCCCAATCTCGCCCGAACTGCCGCCTGGAGAACACCCTTTGCAGCTTTGGCCTGTCCTGGAGAATGGGACGCCGCTGGCGGGCGCGCCGTACCAACCTGGCAATATCCGCGTAACTGCATTCGACCGCCTGTATTTGCTGCCGGTGGATATTCAGGTTGCGTTGGACGTGAATTTTGCGCCTGGTGTGTATTTGCGCGGAATGGATGGGGAAACGGCCGTTCTCAATCCGGGCGACACATTCCCATTGACGTTATATTGGCAAACAGAAGTGCAGCCGCAGGAACTGCTATCGGCTTTTGTGCATGTTGTGGCACCGGATGGCGCTATTTTGACCCAGGCCGATCGCTGGCCGGGCGGCATTCCCAGCGATATTTGGGCGCCGGGCCAGGTTTTGATTGACGATTATACATTCACGCTGCCGGAGGATGCGCCGCCAGGCGTCTATCACGTGGCCGTGGGGCTGTACACGCCTGCCAACGGCCTGCGCCTGCCCGCCAGTGATGCACAGGGACAGCCGTTGCCAGATGATCAATTCTTTTTGCCCCTGTCACTGACCATTGAAGCGTTTAATGAGTAAAACATCTGCCGCTGCCAAAACCCGTTTGTCTGCTGCCGGCTGGGTCAGTTTGTTAATTGTGCTGCTGGTTGCTTTTGGACTGCGTATTTTTAAGCTGGATGCCCAGAGCATCTGGTGGGACGAAGGCATCAGTCTACATCTGGCCACATCCAGCCTGACGGAGATTGTGGCGGATCGCCTCAATAACATTCACCCGCCGCTCTATTTTTTTATCCTCAAAATTTGGGTCGGTTTGACCGGCGTGAATGCTTTCAGCGCGCGTTACTTATCTGCATTGGCAAGCTGGCTGCAAGCGGCGCTGCTGTGGGCGCTGCTGCGGCGCTGGTTTGGCCTTCAAACGGCGGGAGCGGCGCTGCCTTTGATAACGTTATCGGCCGTTTCCGTGATTTATGGCCAGGAAATTCGGGTGTACGCTTTTTTGCCGTTAATTTATCTGGCGCTGTTGGCCATCACCCAGGCGATCATTAATGCGTCTGGAAATGCTAGTATGCGTAGACAGGGCGGCGCTGCAAAGTGGCGCTTGTATATCGGGTTGGGAATCGTTATCTGGCTTGGGCTGCACTTGCATTATATCGCTGTATTTGCTGTGGCGTATGTTACGCTGTGGCTCTGGCTGATTTTTTACCGTGAGCAGCGCTGGACTGATTTACGCCGCTGGCTGTTAATGGCGTTTTTAGTAAGTCTGGCCAGCTTGCCCTGGTTTGCGGCGCTGGTTTGGAACTGGACGGCCGTTCAGGCGGAAGCGAATGCCGGCACGTTTATAACTGAGAAGACACCGTTTTGGTTTTTGCTGGCGCAGGTATGGGTTTTTCAATTAACCGGGTTAGCGGGCGCATTGGGGGTTGTCAGCGTGCGCTGGCTGGCGAGCGTAACGGCCGTTTTACTCATTCTGCTGGTTATTTTGCGATTGTGGCAGCCAGCCAGCCGCCGCGCCACAATCAAACTCTTGGCTCACTGGCTACTGCCGCTCGCTGCGGCCCTGGTAGTTTGGAGCGTGCGTTCCTTTTCACACCCGCGCTATTTGGTGATGTATGCCATTGGTTTGCTGCTGCTCGCCGCTTTTCTGATTTGGCCCCAGATTCAAGACAGCCGCATTTCCAGCTCGCGAGTCGCAATTATCTTATCTGCCCTCCTGGCGGCCGGTTTGCTGCTGACGTCTGTGTGGGGTTTGTGGCAATATTTTTTTAATCCAGAGATCGGCAAAGATGATGTGCGCGCTGTGGCCAATAGTTTAGAAGAAACGGCCGTTTCCGGTGATTTGATTCTTGTGCCTGATACAGATTGGTCGCTGCCGTTTGAATATGACGGCCCGGCTGCGATTGCCATGCCCGGCCTTGACCAGCCTGACGGCGCCTGGCAGCAGTTGAATCAGTTGACGCAAGATTTGGCGCCTGGAGGACGCGTTTTTGTTTTGGACTACCGGCGCGGCGCGCGTGATTGGCAGCAGCTTACGCCTTTTGCGCTGGAGTCGGCCGGTGCGCTGATTTCTGTCATACCGGTGGGTGATCTCGAAATTCAGACTTACCTGTTGGATACGGCCGTGCAGCCGCCCCAGTTTGAATCGACGCCAGCCGCTTTCGGACCGCTGCAATTAGAACAAAGCTGGGTTGAGCAGGGGGCAGCCGCCAATAGTGCGGTCGGCGCGGCGCTGGCGTGGCGGCTGGCTGAGCCGGTCGAACAGCGCTTGCAGGCTGCATTGCGCCTGCGCAACGCGGATGGCTGGCTGGTTGCTGGCGCAGATCGCATATTGTTGGATGCAAACGGCCGTCCCAGCGATCAATGGATTCCGGGTGAGGCAGTTACAACCTATCATCTTCTGCCACTACCGCAGGGTTTGGCGCCCGGAAATTATCAGTTGTCATTAACTGTTTTTGCGGAAGAACCGGATGGCGTTAAAAATCTCGATTTGTTGGATACACAGGGCGCACCGCAGGGACAGGAATTTAACCTGGGATCGGTGCAGCTCAATGCTGCTTTGCCGGCGGCGGATGGTTTGCGCGCGCCAATAACGCCGATGTTTGATATGGCTGTTCCTTTTCCTACCGGTTTGCATCTGGCCGGCGGCCTGGTTGAAAACTCGCAGCGATTAGCAGGACAATCGGTGGGAGTGCAATTGTTGTGGCAGGCTCCGCAAGCGGCGCTTGGATCACAGGCAATTACACTGTCTTTGTGGCAGGATGAAAAGATTTTAGTTGAAGAGAGTTTTGATTTGGAAAACGGCCGTTACCCTATCAATCAGTGGCGCCCAGGCGAAATGGTTGCTCATCAATATCAAATTCCCACAATGGCCGACATGTCCGGCGCCGTTACTGTTGTTTTATCCCTTGGCGAAGTCACGTATCCACTTGGCGTAGTTGACATAAAAGAAACAGATCGTCTTTTTGAACTGCCAAAGGACGCTGTGCCCATATCTGAAGATGTGACCTTTGGTTCTATCGCGCGGTTGGCGGGGTATAAATTACCTGGGTCTACCTTTACAACGGATGAACCTGTGCCCCTGACGCTTTATTGGGAGGTCGTGGGAACCAGCGACAAAGATTATGTAGTTTTCACCCATGTTTTGAACGGGAATAGTCTATTAATCGGGCAGCATGATTCACAACCAGCGCAAAGCGCGCGGCCAACGTCCACCTGGATTTCAGGGGAATATGTGATAGATGAACATTTGATAGAATTACGCCAGCAGGGGACCAGCGACTCGCCAATTTTAGAGATAGGTTTGTATGAGGCGCAAACTGGCGACAGGCTTTTATTGCCGAATGGAAGTGATTTTTATATTCTCCCTGTGACGTTTGAAATTAGCTCAACTGGAGAATAAAAAAGGGAAAGGCGGCAGTTCCACCTTTCCCTAAAAAACACGCTTTCTAAAAAACCTATCCAGCTCGACGTAAGAACAAGGCGATAAAGACGGCGCCAACAATTAACACAAGCCCTATAACCGGCAGCAAACTTGTCAGGCTTGAACTTGAATTCTGGTTGGTTTCAAGGGGAACGGCCGTGGCCACATCTTCAGAGATAGCAACAATTTCCGTTTTGGAAGCATCGTTAGCGGATTGATCGCTGGCTGAACCATCAGTGATGCTTTCGCTTGTGGCAATTTTGTTTGCATTATCTGTAATAGCATTGACTGAAGACGTGTCTGTAACAACTTCGGCTGTACTGCCGTCCGTGCTGGCTGAGTCACCAGCGTTGTCTGTTGATGATTGGGACGCAGGAGTTAAAGTCGCGGTTGCAGTTGACGTTGCTGTGGCAGTCGGGGTGGGTGTAAGCGTACAAAATGGTACCGGCGTCGGATTCCATGGCGCACCGGGAGTGGGTGTTTCGCCGTTAATTGGCGGTGAATTAACCTCTTCAACGTTGCCCGTATAACCCTGCACAATTCCGGCCTTGTCGCTAATCCATGCCTGGGCGCCGCTGCTGTCGATTTGAATTAACCACCATTCAGCATCGGAAGCGCGTCCGACAATGGGAAAAACCTGACCCTCTAAAAGCATTGCGGCTAATGGATAATCGCTGCCTGGTCCTCTATAAACATTGACTCTCGATAAAGTTGTAATCGTTGGCGGCTCGCCGCATGGTTCTGCAGTTGGGAATGAGTCGCCATCAAACAATCCTGTTGCGGTCGCTGTTGGACTGGATTCGGCCGTAGCTGTAGCTGTTGGGGTATTTGTTGGACCAGGTTGTTCTGGTTGGGGCGTGTTGGTCGGTTGTTGACCGCCGCCGCCTCCGCCCCCACCGCCGCCGCCTGAGCCTGGAGTCGGTGTGCGGGTTGGAATAGTAGCATCCTGACCAAGTACCAGGACTGGATGCAGCAACAAACTAAGAGCGCCTACCAATACTACGAAGGCAAGTAATCTAATCGTTATTATTTTTCTGTTCATCATTAAAATCCTCATTTTGCGCAGTTGCTTGCTACATTGCGACGTTACTTTTAAGCTTATTGATTTGCTTTAAGATAGCAATAGACACTGCGTTAATTTCACTGCATCTTTACCTCATTTAACGATAAGAAACCGTGAAATTTATTTCGTGCGCTAAGTCAACTTGAAAATGCAAATTTCCATTTGATATGGATTCTGGTTTGGGATTTGCAGTCACAAGCGTACGACCTTCCGGCAGCGTGATGTTTACTTCGACAGGACTAGGATGCATACCCGCCTGCTTATCAAGATAAAGACGATAAATAAAGTCTCCAGGTTGATTTTCTACAACCGTGGGTGGTAAGGTGTAGTGATAGGCGCTTTCTGTTTGGGCGCCTTTAGGCGTGAGCATGAAATTACTGAATGTGGTCAATTCAGGCGTTTCCTGGGTGATTGCAGTGGGTCGGTCCCAATCAAAATCACCATACCAGGAATCGTCCGGCACAATATGCTGAGGGCCGCTCTGAAGTTCGCTGCCGGCCGGCGCGTAAACCCGCAAATAGTTCCAATAACATTTATCTGCCAATGCAGTGTAACCTGCACGAGCTATATAGACATCATCGGAGCCTTGATAACAGGGTTCACCATCATCCTGTCCCATGTGAGAATGGGTGACGACAAGATTTGCTTGGCCTGCGCCGGTATTTTCCAATGCGACATCGTAGCGGATGGCTTGATTGATAAAAAGGTTTGATTTATTGTAGCCCATGTTGGTATCAACCACGAGCAGATAATCTTGGATGTTTTCCCGCGGGAGACGGCCGTCCCAATTCATGTCACGCAGCCCTGAGGCAACAATCGGGTCTTGCATATATATTTGCAAATGACCGCCTTCAACTGCCTTAAATATATTTTCCACCAATAAAAGCGGAGCAACCGTACCCAAATTACCTTGAATGCGGTCTAAAATTGCTACGGCGAACGGTTCTAAAAATGCTTTCCGTTCGGTAACTTGCCCTTCCAGGTTCCATGCGTTTTGCAAGCTTTCGATGATATTGCTGCTGCTGATAACTTCGCCTGTATCTGGAATGGTGACTGCGCCGGTTGCTTCAACCAGCAGCTTAAGAAATTGTTGGTCAATGGCGATGGCGCCATCGACCGGTGGACGTTCCTGCCCATAGCGGTATAAATCGATCGCTTGTTGGGCTGATTGTGGAAAATCAGGCCAAAAGTTAGCGTCCCGAAATAGGAACAGCTCAAGCAGCATGAAATCAGTTAGTGGCTGGGGCGGCGAATCATATGGTTTGGTGAGATACCAGCCATCTTCATTGACTGCCCACGCATCGACCAAGTTGGCGTCCTCAAATGCAAGATTTACAATTTCACCATTAGCTATTTCCAGCAAGCCTGCGCCGCTGATGAAGCCGCCGGTTGGGCGCAGTTCATCTTCGTTTTGCGCCAGGATAAGATACCTTTTTGGTCCATCCTGCCCCAACATCGTCGGCATTATTAGCGCTAACTGCATGCCTGCCTGCCCGCGCGGCAGCCACGGATCTGCCTGATCGAGCAAAGTACGCACGCGCCAGGGAAGATCGGCGGTGTCGCCTAACGCTTCGCGGGCGGCTATTAGGCGTCCAAAAGATAGATTAGCTTGTGCGAGGTCTGGTTTAGCGGTATCTAATATCTGTAGGATTTCTGGCAGCAGTGCAAACTCTGCTTGTGGGTCTTCTTGCAGCAGGAATAGAGCGGGTTTCAAGCCGCGAAATGCATAGGCGGCGGCTTCTGTGCCGGCGTCGGCCATTTCCATGAGTTCGGGAGCCGCCTCCGCCAGCGGTCCCGCTTTTGGCAGCCAGCCCAGATAGGGCATGAGCGGCATGAGAAAGCGGGTCTCATTTCTTAATATGACCACATCTTCACGCAGGCCATAAACGAGCGCTTCTGCCTGCTCAGGATCAACATTGGTAAATCCACCGGCAAGCAGATCCTGAGCTTGCGCCTGGCGTGTGAGCAGGGATTGGACAGCTTGATAGCTGCGCCATCCTTTGATGGCAAATGTTATCAAGATGAGCGCCAGTCCGGCGAGTAATAGTGTCAGGATGAGAGTGCGTTTATTTTTCAAGGTTGATCCTCGGTACATAAAATGGTTTTTGGTGAAAGCAGCGACAGACGGCAAAACGGCCGTTTCTGCGCATTAGCCGTCTGAAATTGTTCCAAATCATCAATTTCTAATCCTTGAAGGGTTGGATATTGATGTTGTAAGCGGGTTCTGTACCAATCAAATGCCAGTAAATTACTATCGACGAGCGTCAAATCGGGGCGCAATCCTGTGATGTGCTGGGCATACCACAAAGTGAAAATCGAGCGGTCGCCGGGTGTTAGCACAATGGCGTTTTGCGGAACCGGCTGGAGCGCTTCAGCGGCGACCTGGTTGGCCAGAGGTAATTTGGGCGTGTTGAATGTGGAAAAATTGAACAGCAGCAGTAAAACCGGCAGAACAAACGCCCAGGCGCCGATTTGGGCCAGCCCGCGCGCCAGAACCAAAGCCGTGAGCAAAATACCTGGTAGAAAGTAAAGCCAGGCATCTTCGGTGGCATATAAAAGGCTGAGCAGGGCAAAGAGAACGGCCGTTCCTAAAAGCAAGCCGAGAATTGGAGGAGTTTGACGCTTATTTCGCGTATTTTCAATGTGACCGGCAGTAAAGATTGCCAAAATGACGGATAACCAGCCGATCCAGGCAAACTGTTGAGCCGCCATCATGCTCCAGTCAGCCAGGCGCGTCAATAATTCTGACAAGCCGGGTATGCTCAGATTAGGCCGATATATTGCCGCGCTGACAAGCCACCACCAGCCAGAAAGTGTATCCGGCGCGCCCCAGATAACGGGGCTGTTCCCCTTAGCAAATAGGGGCAGTAAAAGAAAGGGCGTAAGTCCAAGCAAAATGCCGCTAATTAATCTGGGCCAGCGTGTGCGCGGAATGAGACCAAATGCCAGTGGCAGCATGAGCAGAGAGGTGAGATGGGTTGTCATGCTTAATCCCAGGAAAATACCTGTCAGCAAAGACGGCCGTTTTCCCAACAGCGCCCATAAGAACAATGCCAAAAAGGCCAGGTTGAGGCCATATACTTCTGCAATTAACGCCTGGCTCCAAACCAACGGCGCAAACCCAAAACTCAAGCCGGCTGCTATGGCGGCAAAGCGGCCGTGATGCGTATCTTCAACCAGGTTAAGCGCTGCGAGGGTGGTTACTCCAGCGGCAAAAGCAATCGAAAGGGCTGAAAGTAAGTTAAAGCGATAGGCGACAGCGCCGACCGGTAATAGGCTGATCAGTTTGCCCATGACAACGTAGGTTGGATAACCCGGTGGGTGGGGAATGCCCAGTGTGACGGCCGCAGTGATAAGTTCGCCCCCATCGGCGCCAAAATAAAGCCAGCTAAGATCGGGCGCAAGCGTGAGCAGGTAAACGACAAGGCAGGCGGAGAAGGTGAGCAAGCCTGGAATCCCGCGCACGGCTGATTGGGCGTGGGAAAAAGGCAGCAAATGGCGAGGCGAAGATAGTGAGGGTGACATGCTACATTGCTCCGGTGCCTTTAAAAACGGCCGGAAAAGTTTTGAACAAAATGATCATGTCACGCCAGAGTGAATAATGTTCAATGTAGTCCAGCTCAAGACGTACGCGTTCATCAAAAGAAAGTTTGCCACGGCCGTTTACCTGCATTGGGCCGGTGATGCCCGGTTTGACTGCCAGACGGCGGCGGTGCCAATCGGTATAAAAATCGACCACGCGGGATTCTTCGGGCCGTGGTCCGACAAGGCTCATATCCCCTTTGATCACATTCAAAAATTGGGGTAGTTCATCGAGGCTCCAGCGGCGCAAGTAACGGCCGACGCGGGTACAGCGCGGATCATCTTCGAGCTTAAAATATGGCTCGGTAAGCGAATTGAGATCAATCAGATGCATGAGTTCTGCTTCTGCATTTTTTTGCATGGAGCGGAATTTATAAATGGTAAACGGCCGTCCTTCCTGGCCGATCCGCTCTTGTTTGAAGATCACCGGGCCAGAGGAGTCCAGTTTAATAACTAGCGCAATGAATGGCCCCAAAATTAGCATGGCCAAGGCGCCCAGGGCGCCGCCGATGATGTCCATCAGCCGTTTGAGTACATAATTCATGCCGGTGATGGTAGTTTCCTGCCCCAGTTCTTGGGTAGGCCGGAGAATACCCCAGGCGTAGCCAAAACCAAGCGCAGCAGCGCGCACCGCCAACAAAAAAGGCGAAGCGAGGGTGACGACACGATCTTTGGACCACGCTTTGGCGAGGAAGGGAAAGGTAGTCGCCAGAAAAATGAGCAGCGTCAGGATGAATGGGATGCTGCCCCAAGGCGTGATTAGGGTGGTAACGGCCGTTGCCAACAGCAGCGCAACCAGCAAAATTTGTACTTTCATCACCTGGGGCGTATGTGAATCCTGGATAGCGCGGCCGGGAAAACGGCGCAAAATTTGTGCTTTCCAGTAGCCGATGATGAACTTCTTGCGGAAATATTTCAAGAGCGAGTCGCTGTGGTAATGGTAGACGGTCGCCTCAGGTTGAAAGACCATCTGATAACCACGCGCCGCCAGGCGAAATGACAATTCCTGATCTTCTAAAAAAGTGAAATCCTCGTCAAAACCATTGTTCGCCAGCAGAATTGGCCGGCGGTAAGCAGCAGAATAGGTGTCGATGAAGTTAATGCGCGGCTGTTTCCGCAGCAAATCATACTTGTCTTCATATTCGATCTGCACAAAACGGGCGACGATTTCTTTTTGCTGCGTTGCGTAGGTGCCTTTGCACCCGACTATTTCGGATTCGTTAAATGGGCACAGGATTTGGCGCAGCCAATCTGTGCGCGGCGCGCAATCTGCATCGGTCAGACAGATAATATCACCACATGCCTGATGAATTCCGCTGTTACGCGCAGCAGCGGCGCCACGTTTTTTTTCATGACGAATGACTTTGACGCCTGCCTTGGCAGCTAATTCGGCCGTTTCATCAATCGAACCATCATCAACCACAATTATTTCGTACGACGCATCAATTACTTGTGCTTGCAGCGCATCGACACAGTCCGTAATCGTCGCTGCTGCATTGTAGGCAGGGACAACAACAGAAATGTTTGGTTTCAAGCGTTTGAATTCTTTCAAAGTCATGTTGTGGTTTGTTTAACTGAATGCTGCCATTTCCAATTTGTGCGCCAGGCTGCAAAAATACCCAGAAAAATCTGCGGCATCACAGCTACCAGGTGAAACACAATTCCATACCCTATGATGGCAGCATCTTTATTCAGGTCAAGACTATAAAGCGTGAAAACCACTGCGCCATTGAGAACGCCGATTTTTGCGGGTGTAGAAGGCGGTACGGCCGCTATGCTGGCTGCAATATGTACCAATGTGGCTTCAACAAGACCCAGGTTTAGATCAAATGCGTAGAACAGGACGTACGGCAGGAGGATAGACAGCAGCGCAATAATTATTGATTGCCCAATCAGGATTAAGGACAAACGCCGGCTGCGCAGCGCCGCTAAACCCTCCAGGCCAGATATTGAAAATTGAAATATGCGCCTTATAAAAAGCAGAGGGAATTTCTGGGCAATTTGCTGCAGGAACATTGAGAGGCGTTCTGTATGATAGGCAAGCAAATAGAGCAGAATTAAGAAAACGAATGCTGCAAGGCCGAGGAAAAGGCCTGAATTATTGAGGAAATCAGGGAGTATGATAAAAGGTAAAACTATCACAATTGTGATGGCGAAGAAAATAAGATCTAATGTTTTTTCAACGACCAGCGTGCCCAAAGCGCGCCCCATTCTGATTTGGGTTTGTTGATTGAGGGCATATACGCGCGCAACTTCTCCCAATCGTAGAAAAGGTACGATAAAATTGACATATTGACCCAAAACAGTAGCCCAAAAAGTTGGCATAAAGTTTGGCATATTGCCTGATTTTCTTAACAGGTATTGCCAACGCCAAGCTTTGGCCGCTACGGTAACAACAACAATCAGGACCCCCAGCGCAATATAAAGAGGCTTGGCCATGATGAGAGCATGAGCGATTTCTGCCAAATCCATTTTGCCGGCCAGGAACCACAGTCCAAGCAGGATTAGCAGCAAAGTCAGGCCAAGGTTCAACCAGGGCAGCCATTTTTTTAGCGCGGTTTGTCGAGGCGATTGTTCTGATTTTTCGGCGAGCAAATTATTTCCCTCTGGCCGGCTTTACGGACGCACGATTAGCGCGCTTGGATCCCCTAACAAGGAAAATGTATCGCTGATCTCACGCAGGCCGTTCGAATTGATGTCCAGGCTGAGTTTTGCAGTCTGGAATGCGTCCCCAATGCGCTTGATTTGCGGATCGCGCAAGGAGGCCATTAAACTGGCGGCAAATGGTTCCTGCTGTGATGAAAGGGTCAGGCTGGTAGCCGCTACTAATAATACCGGCCCTTGTGGATGGGTAAGCATGACTTCTGAGAGCGAGGCCTCATCCGGTTGTGAAAACAAACCGGTTAGGCATGTTAATTGGAGTACGATTGGCGGCGTGTCGCCGTTTAACTCTGAGACGCTTTCCAGGGTAAAGACATCGTTTTTGCCCCATTGGCTCACGCTGCCATGTCCTACATAGGTTGTTAACCAGGCGCCAGCATTAATTTCCCGGGCAACTTCGGCCGCTTCCGGCCCTTTTAATACCTCAAATTGAGTGTCTGGAATGTCAGCATGTTTTGCAAGCCGCGTGGCGATTTCTGCAAATTGGGGTTCTGTATCGTCGGCGGCAAACAGGGCGCGGTCAACGGCCGTTCCCGATTCATAGGCCAGGGTGCGCGCGACCAGATTTTCTACTTCTGCCAGCGTGCGGACAGGCCAACGGCCTACGGCCATCTCTGGACGGGCATCACCGTCAATATCAACCAGGCGCGAATCGCTTACTGTTTCGCCGCTAAACTGCACCGGCACCAGGATGGAAGGTACTGTGTTGGGGGGTATTTCAGCGAGATTGCCTTTGTAATCACTGGTGGCGTCCCCGACGATGAGCAAATATTGAGGTGCGGGGGATTGCCACTTTTCAACCGCGTAGCGTACAAATTCTTGAATGCTTATTGGGGACTCTGCGCCGTATCCAAACGCATCAAATATTTCTGCTAGAGGGACAACCGCGACTTGCAGCCCTTGCTTCTCGCGTGCAGAAACAAGCGGTTCGAGCGCGGGTACAAATTCATCCGGGGCGATAATTAATAAATCGGCCTGATTGGCTGTGTCGCGCCAATTACTTGCGCGCAGCGGTTCAATGGCTTGCGGTGTTTTGTAGCCGGATGGCCCCACGGCGGCGATACGCATGCCAGCCGCTGCCGGCAGGTTTATTTGTTCATCCTTTGTTTGCCAGCCGGTTAATAAGGCCGGTTCATCCTGGGCGGTTATTTCTAGGATGGTAGGCGCTTGCGAAAAGTTTTGTAAGGCAAATGTGCCTGCTTCTGTGTCAAATTCAAGCGCGTCATTAACGGCCGTTGCCGGGGCGATATAATCAATTTCAATCCAGTTCAAGCGCATAATGTCCAAAAAAGATGCGCCTTCGGGTTGGTTGTCCAGGATAATTTCATTGACGCCCGCCTGCAAAATTCCGGCAGGTATGTCGATTGCGCCAGTGTGGTAGACTTTCCCATCCCAGGAAATGTTGCCCACTTTGTCACCGTTGATAATTACATCAAAATCATGATCATTTTCAATTTGAGGGTTGTAGGTGAATCCCCACAAATTGATGCGCATGCTCGCTGGTTGATCGTTTTCAATGGCTGCAATTTCCAATTCCAGCGGGAATTTAGATTGTTGAACCAGTTCATGCCAGAACCAGACATCACTTTGCTCATCTACCCGCGCTTCCGCCGAATAGATTTGATCTTCTTCCAGGTGGATGGTTTGCGGTATCGTTGTGCGGAGTGGATTTGTGGGAGTGGGAACGGCCGTTTCTGCCATAGGCAAGCCTGCTTCACCGGTAGTGAGAAGATACGCCTTTTTTGGGGTGTAAGGGTCCAAGGGGGCTGTTCCGTAAAACAGCAGCGTATCCTCTTGGACTATAATCGGAACGGCCGTACCGGCTTGAGTTAGATTAAGTTGTTCAAGCGACCAGGCGTCAACTTCCAGGCCCGCTTTTTCTAATTCGGCGCGCGTAACCTGGTAGATGCCATCTTCTGTGATCATTAGTTTGACCTTGTCCCCCAAAACATTTTGCGCTTGTGGCATGTTTGGGCGGCAAGCAGACAGAAAAAAGGCAAACAATAACAGCCAGATACCCAGATTCTGGTAATCAAAAGGAGATTTCATAAGCTACGCGCTGCTGCTCCGTTTCCGCGTATAAAGAATGATAGCGCCTATAACGGCTACAATGAAGACAAGCAGCGCAATGATAAAGCTGAGCCACAAAACTGCACGACCAGAGGTATTGTTTTCTGTTTGTGCAGTGGATTCAGTGGCGGCAGAGTTTTCACTTTGGCCTGTCGCCGGCTGGTCTGCACTACTTTCACTGCCTATAGTACGCGGCCCATCGCTGCCGGATGGATTGCCCGTCTGACCTTCAGGGTAAGCGGTGCCGCTGCCTTCCTGCGTGATAGGGGCGCTTTCCGGGCCGGCATTTTCGACTTGTGAAGTTCCTGTTGCTGCATTTCCAGGGTAAGCCTGGTTGTCATCGGCGCCATTGTTTTCCTGCGCTGCTACCACATTGGAATCAGAATCAATACGTTCTGCAACGGCCGTTGCATCCGTTTGTGGAGGTTCTACAGGGTAACTTTCTGAGGAAGGCAACTGGACTGTCGCCGTTGGCGGTTGTAGGGTCGCCTGCGCAGTGGTTGTTTGGGTAGCGGTGCCATTTTGCGCCGGTTGTCTAGTGGGGGTTGCCGTTTTTGTGTTTGTAGGAGCTGGCGTATTCGTTGACGCTTGAGAACCTGTTGTGGCGGTTGCGGTTGGCGCAATGGGCGTCGCTGTGGCTGTGTTGTTTCCTCCCCCGATAACGATAGGCGTGTCTGTGGGTACAAGTCCAACAGTAACTGTGGCTTCAGCCTGATCAATCTCATTGCTGTTCGCCTCAACTTCCACCAGGATATAGGTGTAGGTTTCGTTGTTAACGGCCGTTTCATCCGTGATAGTATATTGAGCGCCCGATTCAACACTGCCTTCATGCAGGATGAACCAAACGCCGCTGCCGTTTGGGTTTTGCAAATAATTATAGTTCCCGTTTTGTCCCCGCTTGACTTTGAAACCGGCCGTGGCCGTTTCCGTAGCTGTTTCCCATTCCAGCCGCACAGCATTATCTAATGGGATGGCATCAAAACTGACCAAGCCCACATTCAGCAGTGGTTTTGCCGCAGCGGATTTTGCCTTGTCTGAAGTAGAGACAAAAAACGAAAAAACCAGGAAAAATGATAAAAGCCCTAAAGTGATTTTATAGCGCATAGAATTGAATATCCATTATGGTGTATGGCAGGCGATCTTACCCGTCATTTTCGAGATAAACTGCCTGCCAATTACCAAATGTCTAGATTAAGGTTTAAAAATTGCCGGCATATAAATTGTTGGTCCGGCAGGCGATCCAGACAAAATCTGCATAGCAGGATCTGCTAATAAGATAAAACTGTAAAGTTCGGATGTACTGTTGCCTGATGCAAGATAAGTATTTTTACCGGCGTTGACTGCATCGCCAATAGCTGTTTGTTGTTGGTCGAATAAACCCGTGTAAAGGCCCTGAAGTAAAATTGTATGTTCATATGTGAAACCAAGACCTGCTGAAGACCAGTGCGCTACACTACCGCGTGATTGCAGGTCCTTCATAAATGTTTCACCTAAGCCCGGCAGACCTGGTCGTGCAAACTGCCCATCTAAACAATCTGCACTAAGAATGATCGGAGTTTTGTTTACGTTCAGCCAAAAATCGAGATTGTCAGTGGACAGAATTGGTGGACTGCTGCTTGTGCCTGCCCATCGTTGTACAGAACCGTGACCGCGATAATTGAGAACGGAAACACCAGTATCGTTTATCCAAGTACTCATTTGGGCGCGCAGAGCATTGGTGGCGGCTTCGGTTGGTGCCGGCAGGCAAAGATGTACCTGATTATAGTTGGCCGGGATTAGCTGGCCAACTTCCTGGTTTGCAGCGCAAAAATCGCCGCCTGCATCCGTATCATCGGCTACAAACAAGAAATTCTGCTGCCAACCCTGCGCCCCATCACTCCTTTGGTCTTCATATTTAATGATTTTGGCAACCATGTTATTGGCTTCAGTGAGGGACTCTGATGGCAGTCGGCCAATCGCCAGGTCTGGCAGCAAATCATTGCCAACGATTGTGCTCATTGTGAAATCAGTTGGAATTAATCCTTGCCACCGATCTTTGAACTGAATATCCGTCACCACGTAATTAACATCGGTGGTATTCCAGGGATTGCAAATAGACGGTTCCGGACAATCAAGATAGCGCGGATTGGTCGTGGCGTCGCCAACCAGGGTCACGTAACTAGGGCTAGAATCCCAGGCGCCAAGAGCGTAAACCAGATAATCCTGAATCGCTGCCGGCGTGTTCAACCCATATCCATATTGGTTGATGACTTCCTCGGCATCCACGACAAAGGTGTCCATGTGTTGGCCGCGGTGGTTTGCAAGTTGATTGGCGGCGGAAATGAAGTTGGCGTGGGAAATAGCCAGCCAATCCGCATCTCCACCCGGCGGATCGATTGATTTGGGAATATATTGGTCAATGGAAACTACGCTTTTTACATTGTTCGATGTGGTCGCAATGATTTCGACATTATTCCCATGCTGACGGCCGATTTTATATGTGTACGGGCCTGCCCCTGAAATGTCTTGGGCTGTCATATTAATCCGGGTAGGCTGGTTCGGATTTGTCACATCCCAAACGACTGTTTTATTGGCATTTCCTTCGCTGAAGCCGGAAACACTAAACTCATGATTACCGCTGTTCGGATTGGTGAAAATCAGTTCATTCTCACTGGCCACTAAATTGCGTAAATATTTGACTGTAATCCGATTCAGATAAATTTCTGCAACCGAACTGTTTTCCGAATCAAGCCATAGTTTGACCTCGTTGCCAGGGTAATTTGCTTCACCCGGCTGGAGCAATTGGTTGCCGGGAACGGTATTGACGATATTCAGGTTTTTGCGTCCGCTCCAGGTTTCCTCGCCAAAATTTCCATAGTCATTGATGTAACCACGTGCCGTGTAAACTGCGCTGCTGTTACCAAGCGGATTTTCACGCGTCATTATTTCTAATAAATATGTGTTGGTGGTTGCGCTTGGTGATGGATTCGGCAGGTCTATTTCGTAGGCGCTGCTGGCGGGATTGGGTGGTAGTTGACGCAGAAAATCCCAGTAATAGTTGTCAGCATCATTGGGGAAGGTGTCCCATTGATCTGTCCAGGTTGTAAACATATAAACTTCCGGTTCTTTTGTCACAGTTGACATAAAGTCCGTCACAACCGGATATCCGCTGCCTGTACTATTTGCCACACTGTTAATCGTGCTGGCCGTACCGCCTGCCCATAACCAATAGACATTATTGGTGACAAACATTTTTTCCCAGCGCGAGCCGTCGAAGGCTTTGCCATAAAACCGAATGACGTCGTCTGAATTTAACTGGTTATTGTTGTTATTATCAATAAACTGGTAGGCGACCGTTTCGCCTTGATTCAGCATTTCAATCGTGGAAGGGTTTATGGAACCAATGCTCATGCCGGCGGCGGCAAGTTGTGCGCCGCTGACTTCGTAAATGCCATCTTGATTGACTTCAATTTTGTAGGTCTTGACGCCAACCGGAAGTTTTGAGCCGGAAGCCGTAGTGACGCTGTCTGGCAAACTGCGCCAGCTATGGGCTTGATCTCCATTAAGGAGCAAATCATCCAACTGTTTCAGATGGGCGTCATTGTAACTATCGGCTGGATGGGCATTTTCAAATTGAGCGCCGGAAAAGGTTATACTGATTGTTAAATTGCGAGCCTGCCGTATTGTTTGCGTAATCGGATTGTAGCGTACGGGGTATAGGCGCAGTTCAACCAGCCGAATATCGCGCGCGTACATCGGTTCTGTGACCTCGTAATTGGTCAGTGGGTAGAGCGCGTTCTGGCTGTAGATGGCGGGGTCCGGCTGCGCCATGGGGTGGGGCGAATTTACCTCGGGATTGATTCCGATTGCTTCCAGCGCTTCTCGCGCCACGTCCAGCTCTTCAAGGCCAAGTTGTGGAACAGGGTTTATGGTGGAAACGGCCGTTTCTGAAACATCACCCTCTGTTACTACAACGCTTACCTCAGCTTGAGGCGGCAGCGCCACCATTGTAACGTAATAGGGCAGGTCAGGCGTGCCAGGGGTAGTAACCCGATTGTCAAGCCCCACTACGTGAAGTTTGCCGGTTGATTCAATCTGAAATGTTGGCGTATCAAGTTGAAATTGCAAACCGTTGTCGTTCGCTCTTTCAATTTGAATGTTGGCTGCCTGAACTGCAACATTCGCTGATGGTACTGCTGCGGCATGGGCGTAAATGGGTAAAAGAAAGACGGATATCAATAATGTTAAAATCCAAAAGGAAGTTCGGTGTGTTGTCTGGGGACCCATAATGTTGACCTCGCTTGGCGTAAAATATTAAATTAGGCAAGGCACAGAAAACTCCCAACGTATTTTGCGGTTTTTCTGCCAATTACCTGGATACTGCTTGAATTGTTCATAATACAAAACAATTGCGCATCTGACGCAATTGTTTCATAAACCAGATTGTCTGCAAGCTTGAAAGTAAAAGTCTAAGGTGCTGGCCGGGTACCGTTTGGAATATTTGTAAATGTCCAATGCTGCCTTGTCAAGCTTCCCAGGTTACAATACCGCGCTGCGTTAGATCATCAAGAAACTTATACAAATCTTGGTGCGCATCACGTTGTGAAACCTTATAGTTAGAAACCAGATATGCTTCTATTTGGTCGGGTGAATTTTTTTCAACAAGCAAGCGCCAGATAACAGTCCCAACACCATTGAGGACGCGTACTTCGCCCACATGGGGAGATACAACGACTGCATTATCGTCCAGGAGTCGCCAGATTAAATCGTTGGCAATTCTTGGCTCGCTGATAACATTCATAAATTTCTTTCCTCTTTTAAGCCCGTTATCAATAACGCAAGCCCAATAATGACGCTGGCGGCGGTCAAAATAACTGCCCACCAGGAAATTTTGGGTATTTCATAAGCAAACATGTCTTCTTCATATCGGTTGCGTGAGGAGTCGTTTTCAACTTCCTCCAGAATATAATAATATGTTTGTCCTGCTACAACATGATCATCTACATATGTATAGTTAGCGCCGGAAACGGGATTACCTTGACTATTAATGAGATTGTCCCCGTTAACGATTTCAAACTCGCCTTCCGGCGTTGTTGCGCGATAAATATAAAAACCGGCGGTATTTTGTTCCGTGGCCGTTTCCCATTTTATTTCTACCTTAGGAGGGGATGTGAACTGATAAAATAGAAGCGCTGCCGCAAGCAGCAGCCACAGAAGGCCAATGACCATGAGCAGCTTGCCTGAGCCGCTTGATTGGCCAATTTGGGATGATTGTTGTGTTGTTGTCACCATAGTTACCTGTTAGGAGCCTTTACCGGTACCCGAAATCCAGCCGGGTAGACGAAAACGGCCGTTCCCCGCCTGCTTCTTGCGCTTCTTCGACATGGAATTGTCGTAATATTGATAATAGTAATAACCACCGTTGTGAGATGGATTTAGGCGGTTAAGAACCGTGCCAAAAATAGATTTATTTGTCTTTTTCAGCCGTTCGACCGCTGCATCAAAAGTTTGCCGTCTGGTTTTACCCGCATGTACAACCAGCAAACTTCCGTCAACTTGGGTCGCCAAAATTGATGCATCCGTTACGGTCAAAACGGGCGGGGAATCGAATAGCAAAATGTCTGCATCATTTTTCAGACCTTCAATTACCTGTGACATGCGTTGTGAATTAAGCAGCTCAGCCGGGTTGGGCGGAATTGGCCCACTGGTTAACAGGCGTAATCCGGTGATGTTTGTCTCTTGTAAATGATTGGTAACAGGCGTTTCACTGTCTAAAATTGCGGTTGTTAAACCTTGATTATTGGGTAATTGAAAGATTTTATGCTGGACCGGGCGACGCAAATCTGCATCAATGATGACAACACGTTTTCCTGTTTGTGCAATTACGACGCCAAGATTTCCGATGGTTGTTGATTTGCCTTCACCTGGTGATGCACTGGTTATGACAATGCTCTTCAATTCACCGTCCACTGCGGAAAAGTTAAGATTCGTTCGCAAGACTCGATATGCTTCTGAAATTGGGTCACGCGGCCGTCTTGATGTAATTAAAATATCGTTTGAGTCGCTTGATTTGATCTGAGCGATTGCCCCTAAGGTTGTCAGGCCCGAATCTTCCAGAATTTGTTCCTGGTTTTTAATGGTATCATCCAGATATTCAATAAGGAAAATGATGCCAATGGCCAATAAACCGCCTGCAATCAGCGCCAGCAAAGTATTGGTTGCGGTTCTGGGGCGAACGGGTAGTTTGGGTGGTTGTGCGGCTTCTACCGGAACAAGGTTGCTGCTTTCTTTTGCCTGGTTTAGTTGCAGTTCATTGAGGTTGTTGAAAGCCTCAGTATATTGAATTTTAGATTCATTCAATTGGGTTTCCAGGCGTGATTTGGCTGCCTGATCTTCTGTGTTGTCTGGAATGCCCTTATCGCCGATGGCAATTTCCAGTCGTTCAATTTCATCGCCTAATTCGGTGACACGATTTTCCCAGTTAGCAATAGGCTCTGCGTAGCGCAAATTTTCTCGTTCCTGGTTTTGTTCGATAAAAACTTTGCCGATTGTATTTGCAATCTCTGCTGCGCGGGCCGGGCTGGTGTCTTCAGCGCGTATAACCAAAATTTGGGTTTCCGGGGGAGCGGAAACGCTTACCAAACGTGATAGCTGCTCCGCCGTATAGGGCAGTTCGAGGCGAGCGGCCGTTTCTTCCATAACTGAAAAGGTTGTTAGAAGTTCTACATAGGTTTGGGCAAGCCGTTGTTCAACTAATAATTGAGAGTATTCGTTGCCTGAACTCGTACCAGGAGCTTCGTCAATTAACAGCCGGGCAGTAGCTTGATAAACCGGTGTTGTATTTTTACTAATTAAAAAAGCGACGCCGCCTGCAACAAGGGCGCCAAGTACAATTAGCCAGGCCCAGCGCCAAAAAATTTGGAAG
The DNA here is from genome assembly GCA_963701435.1 of uncultured Chloroflexia bacterium. Taxonomy (GTDB): domain Bacteria; phylum Chloroflexota; class Anaerolineae; order Promineifilales; family Promineifilaceae; genus JAACFF01. Next base: position 36,596 of record CAVPAL010000033.1, read on the forward strand.
TATCGTTTAATTTCCATTACTTATGAAGCTCCTCGGTAAACTACAATTTCCTTTAGAATTTCCCAGGCTGCCCAAGACATTTATTTTTAACTATTTTTTGGGAAATACCTGATAAAGCGTTTATCTTTGCAACCGGATCACATTAATAAGGCTGAATAATGCTAAGACTCCCCACAAAACAATTTCCCACATACGCTGACTGGTTCCGGCCAGGCCGATGCAGATGAGTATCATGGCGAACCAAAAGACACGTAGAAAACCTGGTTCATTGAGTTGAAGCCGCAGTTTGCGGTTTGTTTCACCGGCGATCCAATAGTGATAACTAAAAGACGCCAGCATAACTGCTAACCCTGAAATCCAAAAACTGTTTACGAAAATAGATTGCCAATCAATCATCATTACAAGTATAACATACGCAAATTATCGTCAGAACAGAGTACGAAATTGGTTTATAGCACTATTAACTTTCTTGTTGATCCTTGATTATGTCGTGTAGATTACGATCGATATTATCGTATGGGCGCTATCTTTCAATTTTAGTTACGGTTTGGTTAAATTGTTGGGATTTGGTTAAATCATTTAGGTAATTCCCAGAAAGTTTTTTGAATTCCTGCGAAACGAAATCTGGGAATTTCTCAAGAAAACCGCGAATTGGCTATGGTGTTATTTCAAAAGACTTTTCGCGGTTTACCTGCTAAAGGATATTTATAATGGCAAAAACAAAAGTTCAATATGTCTGTCGTGTATGTGGTCGAATTACACCTGCCTATATGGGGCGCTGCCCCCGCTGTGGTGAGTTTGACACGATGGAGGCTCAAGAGTTGGCGCCGGATACGACGGCCGTTTCCGGCCAGCAAAAAAAGCGTGGTGGATTAACCAGTAAGCCCGTGCGTTTACATGATATTACGGCAGACAGCGTGGAACGCCTCGATTTGGATTTAACAGAATTTTCACGTGTTTTAGGCGGCGGGATGGTGCCCGGTTCATTGGTATTGGTAGGTGGCGATCCTGGCATTGGCAAATCAACCCTGCTTTTGGAAATTGCAGCTATGGTTGCAAATCGGCACGGAAAAACGCTTTATGTTTCCGGCGAGGAAAGCACGCGCCAGATAAAAATGCGCGCCGACCGCTTGAAAATACTGGCGCCGGATTTGTTTCTTGTGACAGAGACAAATCTCCATTCGATGCTGGATCATGTTGCTGAAATTAAACCAGTGATGATGATTGTGGACAGCATTCAAACTACCTATACTGAAGAGTTAAAATCGTCGGCCGGCAGCGTGAGCCAGGTGCGTGAATGCGCCAGCCGCTTTCAGGAATTGGCCAAGGTATCGGGGGTAACTGTCTTTTTGGTTGGTCATGTTACTAAAGAGGGCGCGATTGCCGGTCCGCGCGTGCTGGAACATATTGTGGATACGGTTCTTTATCTGGAAGGAGATATATTTCATCGTTACCGTTTGCTGCGCAGCGTAAAAAACCGCTTTGGGGCCACCAGTGAAGTTGGTGTGTTTGAAATGCTTGAGCGCGGCATGGTCGAGGTTCTAAATCCATCCGAAGCGTTTCTGGCAGAACGACAAATTAATGCACCTGGTTCCGCCATTGCCGTTACGTTGGAGGGGACACGGCCGTTGCTTGTTGAAATCCAGGCCTTGGCGAGCGCTACCACTTTTCCGAATCCGCGCCGCACTGCCAACGGTATTGACTATAATCGACTGTTATTGTTAACGGCCGTCCTCAGCCGGCGCGTGCGCTTGGGTTTGCATGAAAAAGATGTATTTGTCAACGTGATTGGTGGATTGCAAATAAAAGAACCGGCTGCCGATCTGGCTGTGGCTGTGGCGATTGCGAGCAGCGTCAAAGACCGCCCGATTCACGCCGACATTGCCTTTGTGGGCGAAATTGGTCTCAGCGGCGAGCTGCGCGCGGTAAGCCAGCTTGAAGCGCGGCTTAAAGAGGCCGTAAAGCTGGGTTTTAAACGCTGCATGGCGCCCCGGACGGCAAAGCGACATATGCCGACAATACCCAAGGGTTTAGAGGTTGTTGGCTGTCGCTCCCTTCAAGAGGCGATAAGTGAGGCGCTCATTTCCTAGCGTCGGCCAAGATACAGGAATAATATCCCGCCCACGGCTAATAAACCGAGGAGACCTAACCCGAACGGCAGTACGCTGCCTGGCGATGAATCGGATCCACTGCTTGGAGTTGGGATATTGGTGGAAACGGCCGTTGCTGTCAAAGCAGGCTCAGCAGCAGTCGGTGTGGGCGCCGGGTCTGTGGGCGGCGGCGTTAAAGTTTCAGTTGGCAGCGGCGTCGAGGTTGCCAACGTTTCCGGCGGGTTGGTAGAACCCCCTTTTTCTTCTGGAACTGGTTGGGAACCCACCACAACCTCATCTCCCACTTGCAGCACGTGACCCTCATTTAACCCGCTAACGGCATAAAAATCATCAAGGGTCATATCGTAAATAGCTGCAATACCGTAGAATGAATCCCCGGCATTGACAGTATGGATAATTGTGCCATCACTCCTAACTTTTGCCTGGGGAAATCCTTCCAGAGGTGTTGAGCCATCGGGCAAAACAGCAAAACCCAAAAGAAGTTGTTGACCAATCAACAAAGTGTTTTCAGCGCTTAAATTATTAAGCCTGAACAAATCATTCAGGTTGATGTCAAAACGATCGGCAATTATGCTGAAGGCGTCACCCGCTTCAACTGTGTAGACTATCTGGCCGTCTGGCTGCGGCGTTGGCGAAGCAATGGGTGTGGCTGTTGCCGTCGCTGTGGAGGTTTGGGTTGGTGTAGATGTATTTGTGGGCGTCCCGACAGGTATTGTTGTGGCTGCCGGTGATTCTATTTTTTCCGTATCGGGCGATTGTGTTGCGACGGAATCGCTTGCCTGTAGCGCAGTTGTTGCTTCCGGGGGCGCTGGCGGCGGAGGCGGTGGTGGAGCAGATGGAATCGACCCTGATTTGTAGGCGCTGCTGAATTGGGAAGTTAGTTGAAGATAATAGTTGCCAAAATCGGTACTGGGTTCAATATTGCTGCCTTCCGCCCATTCATTAAAAGAAGTGATAATCAGCATATCCGGCGCACTGGCGGCCGCGCCGCTGAAGCTGGATTGATAATAAGCAGCCGTCGGCGCGATTGCGCACGAAGGCGGCTTCGCCACGGCCAAGGAATGTATCGTTCCAACCTGGCATTGCGGTTGCAACCCAATATTTAAATGCGTCATAAGTAGCTGCTGCATTGCGCGTTGTGGCTCCCCAGGAAACGGCCGTGCCGACCGGATCTGCCGCCCACGCGGTATTATACAGATGGAGACCATCAAAAGTGGCCAGGTAAGTAATGTCTGTGCCTTCGGCAATCCAGATTGTGCTGTGGCTCGGATCGACCGCTGCTCGAATTCCTTCCCATTCAACAGGCGATAACAGCCAGTTGGCCCAAAAGAAAATCACCGGTTTACCATCCACCCGCAGATAAGCGGGGTGGTTTACATGGGTTTGCAGCAGGGTTGTCAAAGCTTGAATGCGATCGTCATTATTATTAAAGAACGGGCTGCCCACCTCGAAATCAACGGCAGCCTTGAACCCGGATGCAGCGGCGATATTCAGTAATGCCTGGAAGTTAGTTTCAGTCTGGTTGTAATCCGTTTGCGGCCCATACCAGCTCTGCACAAAGCCGTCAATCCCTGCTGATTGCGCTTCGCTGACATGGCGTTGAATTGTTCCGCCGTCTGTGGAAAAATAAGGTGTAATTGGCTGGTGAGGCGTTTTTCCCGGACCGAAAGAATCAGGACTGTACCAGGCATAATAAAAGGCAAGCACAAGCTCTGTTTGACCTTGCGCTTTGGATTGTTTGGGCGGCAAAGTCAAAATGAGTGTTGCTGTGAATAGCAAAAACAAAAAACGCAGTGGTAGTCCAATGCGTTTATGATTTACTCCTCTCATGAAAAATGCCTTTTGCCTTTTCAACATCTGCCTCTTCTGCCTGAGCATTAGATCAAAAAGTGGATCTTGCGCCAGGCCCGAAGGCGGATTATACCGTTCATGAGAGCGGGGTAAAGTCATCCAACCTTTTTCTTGTGAAAATATTAATTTGTGTTATCATCCCGAACTCGTTGCGCAGCAGCATAAAAACTTAACAAATGCTCGCTGATTTCCGCTTCCGGCAATGACTGGAGGCAAGACTCGCTAGAGTAATTCCAAGGAAAGGAGGTAAAGCAACGTGCGTGATTATGAAGTCACTATCATATTGCAGCCTAAGTTAGAAGAAAAAGAGCGAAACGAATTAATCGATCGCATCACAGATTTAATTGTGCCTGGCGCCAATGAAGACGAAAAGGCGCCCATGGATGTTTGGGGGATGCGCAAATTGGCTTATCCCATTCAAAACCATTATGAAGGTTATTACGTGCTGTATCCTGTCCAGATCGATCCCGCTCGGATTTTTGATATAGAGCGCAGCTTACGATTTATGGAAGATGTGCTGCGTTATCTTGTTGTACGTAAAGAGAGTTGAGGAAGCGCTCAAAAATACTTTTTGATCAGAACGCGCTTTCACAAGCGCTTGCTGCTGGCAATCGTCATAAAAGACGCATGCGCAGCGCATAAACCTAGGAGCAGCAGTATCATGCAGAAGGGTCTTAACAAAGTCATGGTTATTGGCTGGTTGGATGCTGACCCTGAAATTCGGCACACGCCAAGCGGCCGCCTGGTGGCCTCATTTAGTGTGGGCACCTCCAGATCGTGGGTTTCTTCAGAAGGGCAACAATTTGAGGAAACTGAATGGTTTAATGTAGTCGCCTGGGGTGGTTTAGCCGAGCTTTGTGAAAAACGCGTCAAAAAAGAACAGAAACTTTATATTGAAGGGCGTTTACAAACAAGGCGATGGGAAGACAGTCAAGGTCGGGCGCATTTCCGCACTGAGGTTGTGGCGCATGATTTAATTGTGTTGTCAGACCCCGATGCCTTTAATTACGAAGATATTGATCATTGAGCAAATTCTGGGCAACCTGAGCCTTGAATTTGTGGGCAAACCGCAGATTTTCAGCAAGTTTAATAATCAAAAACTTTGCGCGGTTTACATAAAGCAGAACCGGAAGTGAAACTTAGTAATAACTCCGGCTGCGTCTTACCAGGGAGATTAAAATGCAAAGACGTTCTCGTACACGTTCACGGCGGCGCATATGTGCATTTTGCGTTGATCACGTGAAAGAAATTGATTACAAAGATCATGATATGTTGAGTCGTTATGTTAACGAATTCGGCCGTATTCGACCGCGGCGCCAGACGGGCACCTGCGCCAAACATCAAAGGGCTTTGGCTATTGCTGTAAAACGCGCGCGCCATATTGCCCTACTGCCCTTTGTAGCAGAATAATAGACGTTGAATCATCGGCTGTGAAGGGAGGAACATTGGGAACCCTTTTCCTGGAAACGCTCTCGCCCTTCGTGGCTTATATTGAGTAATGGCAAAAAAACAAGAAATAGAAAATAACAGTTCAGAAGAGTCGCAGCGCCAGTCACGTAAAGATATCCTGTTAGCTCGAAAACAACAGCAACAATTGAAGTGGATTCGCATAGGCATACTGGCAATTGTGGCGGTTATTGCGATCGTGATTTTGATTGCAGTCGTCAATGAACTTATTATTTCGCCTGGTCGCGCGGTGGCGACTGTCAATGGCCAGAGCATTTCCTTACGGGAATGGCAAGAACGGGTAGAATGGGAGCGCGCTCAGCGAATTGTTGGTTTAGAAAATCAGTTAGAAGCCTTTGGTGGAGATGTAGGCACTGTTCAACAGTTTGCGGGACAGTCGATTTTGGAACTTCAGGATGCCGAGGGTTTAGGTCAGGCTGTTCTCGACCGCATGGTGGAAGAATTAATTATTCAACAAGAAGCTGAAAAAAGAGGCGTCTCTGTCTCGGATGCAGAGATAGAGGAAGAAATAGAAGCCAGCTTTAATTATTTTGGGGGCGATTCACCTACCCCAGTACCTATGCCAACAGAGACAATTCAGCCAACTCCATCAATTACGTTGATTCCCACCGAGGTTATTACCGACGTTGTGCCTGTGGAGACAGCTTTACCGACGCCAACGGAAGGGCCGCCTCCCACGCCATTTCCAACGGCAACGGCCGTTTCCCTCGAATCCTTCCAGGAAGAATTTGATACCTATATTAGCCAGTTTACTGAATTGGGCGTCAACGCGGACATACTAAATGATCTGGTTCGCATCCAATTGTTGCAGACAAGTTTGACGGATATTGTCGCCGAAGAACAAAGTGTGGCCGATGAGGCAATGCAGGCCAGTATCTATGTGATTTTCTTTGACAATCAGGAAGAAGCGGAAGCAGCCCATGATGAAATCACAAACTCTGATTTTCTAACGGTTTGGAACACCATTCGCAGCCGGCCTTTCGATCCTGAAGATGAAAATTCATCTACGGCGAATGCAACCGAATATTCCTGGCGTACACAAGAAGCGCTTGCAGGCATTATTGGAGATGAAGCAGCGAACCTTGCTTTTGATTTGCCGCTTGAGGTTCCGGGTACAGTTGTCGAACTTCCCAATCCAAGCGGAGGTGATCCCTTCTATTTGATTTTGATGCCGAATGGTCGCGAAGTACGGCCGTTAACAGAACAAGAATATGACGATTTGAAATTTGCGACCTTGTCTTTGCTTGTTTCAGACATCTTGTCAAGCGACGCTGTTGACATCAGTGAGTTTTGGCGTGACCGTTCCCCATCTTCGCCAGTTTTAAACAACAAATTCCTTGCGCCGCCGACGCCGACGCCATTTGCGCCAGCCGATGATGGCGCTGGAGCAATCGAAGAAGGACAATAAACGTGCGTCCAACACATGGGGTTGGTTTCAGCTAATAATGCGCGAATCTACGTAAAAAAATACTCATTCATTACTGAAAGGGAAGGCCACTGTTTTGACATTGGTCTTCTTTTGTTTTGGGGGTATGATGGAACCATGCAGGAAGAAGTAACCTGGTTAGAAGGTCGTTTATCAATTCAAGCAGCGATCCAGGGCGGCAGCCGTGAAGTTAAGGCTGTATATATTCGGGCGGGCAAGTGGGATCGCGGCATTCAATTTTTACGCCGATTGGCGGCAGATGCTGCTATAGAAGTCCAATCGGTTGATGATGAATTTATTGCCGCCAACGTCAGCGGCAAATCTCATGGAGGCGTTATTGCCAAAGTTGGCCCCCGCTGCTTTAACGACCTGCATGACCTAACCGCCGCAGTTAAAACCCCCTTCGTGGTGATGTTGGATGGGTTTGAAGACCCCTTTAATTTTGGTCAGGCTGTGCGCGCGTTGTATGCCGCCGGCGCTGATGGGATTGTTGTACGGCCGCGCAACTGGCTGTCGGCTGCCGGCATTGTGGCGCGCGCCTCGGCCGGCGCAGCAGAATTAATACCAATCGCTGTGGCCGATTCGGCGCAGGCTGCGGCTGATTTTTTCCGGGCGTTTGGTTTGAAAATTGCCTGCACAACGCAGACTAACGCCATTTCTATTTATGATGCAGATCTGGCAATTCCTCTGTTTATGCTCGTGGGCGGAGAGCGGCGTGGAATAACGCGCTCTTTTCTAGATCAAGCTGACTTACGGCTGCAAATTCCATATAATCGTGATTTCAGCTACTCTTTGGGAGCGGCTGCGTCGGCGGCTGTTTTAGGTTTTGAGGTGATGAGGCAGCGCCATTTCGTTGGAAGATAGCAGTATGGTCGATCTGACTGGAATTGGACACGCGGTCAATATCATAGAACAAAACCGCAGCCTTCTGGGCGAGGAGATTACTGAAACCGCACTGGCTGCATTGCGGGAACAGTTAGAGCAATTTCGAAAAACGGCCGTTCCCCAACCCCATGCCGCCCAACGTAAACAAGTCACAATTCTTTTTGCCAATATTTCAGGCCTGTCGAGTCTGGCCGATGTCGTGCCAGACTTGAATGCGCTTAACTTGCTTGACCTCTTGTGGGGCCGGTTGGATCAGGCTATTTTGGCTCAGGGCGGATATGTTGATAAACATATGGGTGATATTGTGATGGGTGTTTTTAGCGTGCCTGCTGCACGTGAAGATGATCCTGAACGCGCCATTTGGGCTGCATTGGCCATGCAAACCGCGCTGCGTGGCTTCGTCATTGAGATGTTGCAGCAGGCGCAATTCGCATCGATTGCAGTTGATCCGCGCGTTTCAACCGGCATATTGACAGCAACGCGTCTCCTAGACCGCCTGCAAATTCGCATAGGTATTAATACAGGGTTGGTTTTGCTGAGCGAAGTTGGCAGCGGCGCAGAATATACCGTTATTGGGGATGCTGTAAACGTAGCCAGCCGATTACAACAGCGCGCCCCGGCGAACGGCATTTTGATTTCAAAAAGCACCTACAATTTAGTTTCCAGGCTGGTCGATGTTGATTCTGTTGGCGCAATGGCGTTGAAGGGCAGACCCCGGCAAGAAAGCGGCTTTCTGGTGCGTGGTTTGCAGAAACGGCCGTATCCCAAACCGCACCGCACGATGAACGGCATTCCCACCAGGATGTTAGATCGTGAGCAAGATATTGAGCTTTTGCAAAACACGTTTCGCAGGGTAGTTGCCGATCGGCAAAGCCATTTTTTGATGGTTACCGGTGATAGCGGTATGGGAAAGTCGCTCCTGGCAGCAGAATTTGATGAATTTGTGCAGTCGGAATGGCCTGATGCATTGATTGTGCATTCACGGTTTGAACAACGCTTTAGGAATCTGCCCTACACCCTGCCGCAAAATTTGTTCGACACAACTTTTGTTTCGGCTCAACCTTCGGAACTGCGGCATGATCTCATTCAACTGCTGGGGGAATCAGAAACGGCCGTTGCTCACTGGCTGCCCATATTAAGCGGCATTTTAGGAGGCGGCGCTCATTTATCTGCTGATAATTATTCTGTTGAAGAAAATACGCGGCCCCTGGATTTAGAACAGGCGGCCGAATTTTGGACGGCTGTTGCCCGCCACTCAAGCGGCATGCTGCTAATTTTAGATGATTTACAATGGGCTGATGTCGGTTCACTTCAGTGGCTGCTCGAGTTAATATGCCGGACGCATGAGGCCGCGCTGTTCGTGGTTGGATTGGCGCGCCCACTTTTCTCTGAACAACAACCGGAATGGATTGACGCTGCATCAAATCAGTTAGCGTATCGATTTGTCACCCATTCTTTACGTCCCTTATCTCTGCGCGCCAGCCGCCAGTTAATTACAAATATTTTGCATAAACTTTCTGATATTCCCGATGCGCTTTTCCAGACCATTCATGAAACCGCGGCCGGAAACCCATTTTTTGTGGCAGAATTGATCAACGTTTTGCTTGAAGATGGCGTTATTGTGACTGAGGGAACGGCTTGGCATTTTGACCGTCACGCTTTTTCCAGACCGCGTATTCCAATTACCCTCATCGGCGTTATCCAGGCGCGGCTGGATCATTTACCTTATCAGGAACGAATTACGCTGCAGCGCGCTGCGGTTGTTGGGCGTGAATTTTGGGACGGGGCACTGCATATTATTAACCAGGCCGTACCGCAGCCGGTTTCCGACTCGCAGATTTCGACTGCACTGGATGCGCTTGTGCAGCGAGATATGATTTCCCCCCTGCCTGAGGCCTCGTTCAACCAACAGCGCGGCTACTTGTTTAAACATGCCGTTGTGCGCGAAGTGGCGTATGAAAGTGTACTGCTGCGTGAACGGCCGTTATACCATCGACTGACGGCTGAATGGCTGGTTGCAAACTGCGGCGAAAGATTGATTGATTATGCCGGGATAATTGGCGAACATTTTGAACTCGCCGAAGTAACCCAGCCCGCTGCTGAATATTATGAACTGGCGGCGCGCCGCGCCGCCGATTTCGTTGATTTTGAAAGCGCAATTGCCTGCTATCAAAAAGCGCTGGCTCTGGGCGGAAATTTGCCCCACCAGCTTGATTGGCAGCTTACAGTCTATCAGCAGCTCATTCCATTGCTGCAAATGGAAATACGGCTTGTAGAAGCGTTGCAAGCCGCCCGGCAGATGGCGGATGCGGCGCAAGCAATTGGTGACCTGGGAATTCAAACGTGGGCGCTGTTGCAAATGGCGCAGTTGGCATTTGAACAGGCGGATTTTGCAGAGGCGATTAAGCTTGCGCAACAAGCCGAACAAATTGGGCGGCTGGCTGGCGCCGAATTCGAGGTGATCCATGTGCAGAAGATTTTGGCTCAATCTCAGGCTGCGTTAGGTCACATTGATTTTGCACTTGATTCTGCTAATCGCGCCTTGTCCGTCGGTCAAAAATTAAACGATGACCTGGAAATTTGCGCATGTTTTGAGTTATTAGGGCAGATTTATCTGGAAAACGGCCGTTCTGAAGATGGGCGCCGGTATCTTGCGCATCAAGCTGAGTTACTCCTGAACTTGGGTGAGCAAGGATCCGCTCCAAAGCTGCTGGCCGGCTGCCAGCTACATTTTGGCCGCTTGAGCAATGCCTTTGGTGAAACCGGCCAGGCTGTTCATGCTTTGGAAAGCGCTCTGAGTGTACACCGTCAAATGGAAAATTTGGCCGATGTTGGCGCTGCTTTGGACGGCCTGGGAACTGCGGCGCTTCTTGAAGGTCAACATGATAAAAGTATCCAGTACTTTGAGGAAGCGATTGTCGCTGCAATTTCCTCAGGCAATCATTTCAAGGCCTGTACTCATCGGCTTCATTTAGCGGAAGCATTGCACGTCGCCGGACGGAACATGTTGGCAGCAGAAACCTTGACAGTTTTGGCGCAGCTTGTTCAGGATTCAACCCGAATATCTGGATGGCGACGCATGGATCAATTGAGGCGTTTGCTCAATAAGAGTAATTTACCAGACGCGACATAAAAACCCTTTTAAATAAGCAGACTCAGGAAATGTGATCTCAATGGGATGATCGGCGCCTTGTGTCATAAAGTGCATGATTTGTACTTTTCGTTGGGCGTCAAGCGCCGCCCCGAATAATATTTTTTGAAACAAATCCGGCGTAACAAGCCCCGAGCAGGAAAAAGTAGCCAGAAGACCGCCGGGGCGCAGCAGGCGCAGCGCCAGCCAGTTCAAATCTTTGTATCCTCGCGCGGCGTTTTTGATATCGCGCTGGCTATGAGCGAATTTAGGCGGATCCATGATGATGACATCAAACTGCCGTTGGTTGTCGCGGAAATAGCGCAAAACTTCAAACGCATCCCCTGCAATATATTCGTCAGACGGCCGTTCCAGATTATTTAACGCCAGATTCTGCTCTGCCAGTTCCAGGGCTGGAATTGACACGTCGATATTGGTAATTGATTGCGCCCCAGCGGCGGCGGCATAAACGGCAAAGCCGCCCGTGTAGGCAAAGACATTCAAAATCTCTTTCCCGGCGGTAAATCGGGATTGGCAGACTAGGGCGCGGTTGTCGCGTTGATCCAGGTAAAAACCGGTTTTGTGCCCGGTTGTTAAATCAACGAAAAATTGTAGCCCATTTTCCATGATAATCAGATTGTTTACCGCTACCTGTCCCCATAAGAGACCGGAAACGAGCGGCAGATTTTCTTTACGCCGCACATCGACGTCGGAACGTTCCAGGATGCCGGTAGGATTTAGCAGCTCTGCCAGAATGTTAGCCAGCAGCTTTTTGCGCCGATCGATGCCTGTTGTCAGGCACTGCATGACGAGCGTGTCGTCATATTTATCAACGATGAGACCGGGCAGCCCGTCTGCTTCGGCGCTGATAAGCCGGTAGGCGGTTGTTTCCGGCTCAAATTCCAGTGTTTGCCGGTGGTTGAGAGCGCGTGAAAGGCGCTGCCGCCAGAAATCAGGGTCAATTTTTTTTTGTTTATCCCAGGTGAGCAAACGCGCCCTAATTTGGGAGTGGGGATTGAAATAGGCGGTCGCCAGGAAACGGCCGTTGCTGTCACAAACCGCCGTCAAATCTCCCGGTTCAGGCGCGCCCTCAATTTGTTGTATAGCGCCGGAAAACAGCCAGGGATGGCGGTTAATAACCGGTTTTTCGCGGCCTGGTTTGAGTAAAATACGTCCTGTGATTGCATCCATGTTTGGAGTGTAACACGCGCCAGATTACTTGCCCAGGAGACAAGCAACAAATCTTTGCACCCGGCAAAAAACTCAGTATGATTAACACGATTTTGATCAGGATGGGAGATTACATGTATGTCGAAGAGAACTGGACAGCAGGCGTCAGTTAAGAAGCGGCGCGAAGAAATGGCCCAAAAAAAGGCGGCGCGGCAGCGGCAGCAAAGAATTATTGGGGGCGTTATCCTCGTTATTTTACTTGCTGTTGTAGGTTATTTTATTTGGCAGGCTTTGCGGCCCGCGCCGGAACCAACCGTATTGGAAGGGGAACGGCCGTTAGCGGCAGTCGATCCGGCCAATCGCGTTGATTATTTTGATGCTTATCCCGAAATGGTTATTGATACTGCCAAAGATTACGAAGCAGTTATTAGCATGGCGGATGGCGGCGAGATGCGCTTGAAACTTTTTGCCGAGGAAGCGCCGCTGGCCGTGAACAATTTTGTTTACCTGGCCAACCAGGGCTACTATGACGGCACAACTTTCCACCGCGTTTTGGAAGATTTTATGGCCCAGGGCGGCGATCCATCCGGCTCCGGCAGCGGCGGCCCCGGTTATCAATTTGAGGATGAGGTTGATACCGGGCTGAGTTTTGACCGGCGCGGTTTGTTGGCAATGGCCAACGCCGGTCCGGCGACCAATGGCAGCCAATTTTTTATCACATTCGAACCAACTCCCTGGCTGGATGGTTTGCACACGATCTTTGGCGAATTAAGCGCAGGGGATGACGTGTTGGCGGGTTTGACCATTCGGGATCCGCAGCAAAGCACGCCTGGCGATGTCATTGAGACGATCGTGATTGTTGAAAATTAGGGCGTTTGCTTGATTTCAAACGGTAAATCTGAAATTTGGCGCCGGTTGAATTGGGACGCCTGGGCAATCGGCAAAATTGAGAGCGCGCCCAGCATAATTGTCAAGAAACCTGCAATGAAGGCGTAGCCAGGCTCGAAAAAAAGCAGCGCCAGCGTAGCGAGGAAGAGTAAGATTGCCAGGATGGCCAGATTGCGGGTATATTTTTTTGCTCTTTTCATTGACGCACGTTTGACGCCGCTGAGTTTGCCGGTACGGCCGTTTATTGCGACCGGTAAGGGATTGCCGGCGTCATCCTCGTACCAGGTTGAATAAACCGGCAGCAGCAGTTGTGTCCAGTTTTGATTGTTGAATTGCGCCTGCCAGCGAAACTGGCGCACGTGATCGGCCGTGGCCGCCTGGCGGCATTCATCCGCCGCCCGTTGTTGAAACCGGGGCTGTGCATCTGGCCAGGCATCTATTTGATCGCGGTTAGGCAGGCGCACAAGCGCATTCGCAATTATTGTCGCTTCGTAGGGAATCGCAGCCTGGGTTTCAAAATCGCCTAACTGCGCTTTGATAGCGGCGTCTTCTTCTAAAGCGGGCGCAGATAGGTTTTCATAATGGCGCGCCAGCCGCCCGATGCGCTGTTCCCAGCGCACCCGAGTCTCTTGCAGCTCCTTCGTTTGCCAGCGTTCGTTGGTAAATTGCTCCTGGTGGCTGACGACCTGGTAATTGTAACCCATTTCAGCCTGCCATTCGGCCGCTACGTCGCTGTCAACGAGCCAGATAGGAATGAAAACCGGGTGCAGACGTTGTTGCAGATTGGCCGGTTTTAAATCATAAGGGGCCAGCGTAAAACTGCGGGCAAACGCCTGTATGGTCTCCTGTACGCGTTCTGGCGAGACGGCGAATGGCACAACCAGTTCCGGCGCGCTGATGGGGGGCAAATCTTCTGTTTCCAGCGGCGTTAAGGTTTCTTTGTGACAGTAGGGACAGGTGATGTTTTGCTCATTGGTTGGAACCAGATAAGCCCAGTCACAGTTTTCGCAAATGGCTGCGTATAACGGCCGTTGCCACAAACCTTCGATTTTTTCCATGTATTAAGCCTTGTCCAGTTTATTCGCGCGCAGGGCAATCACGATTGCAACGAGTAATCCGATTGCAAATAAGAGCAGCGATCCAAACCCGCCGCCGGCGCCAAATGCTTCAGGTAACAATAAAAGCAGGAACAAGAATATCAAAATCCCCGGCGTTACCAGCGCCGCTGCTACCCATCCGATCTTGCGCCAATCGGCCGGGCGCTGTCCGGCGATTGCGCCCGATTGTCCATTGAGCAGCAGTTGGTATGGTTTGTTGTCGTAAAAATAGGTGTTGATATACATTGGCAGCAGTACATAGCGCCATGTTTCATCAGCAAAATCAAGCTGCATGCTAAAATTGCGGATTTTATTGGTCGAAGCCTGTGAACGGCATGCCTGTTTTGTCTCTTCCCGCATTTGGTGGCGCGCTTTTTCCCACGACTCCTCCAGCCCAATTTCATATGCCTGCGCCTGCATGCCGGCCAGATATTTTGCTTCATATGGCACGAGCAGGTCGAAATTATATTTTGCGATCTGGTCGAGCAGGTGCAGGCTGACGTGGTTGGTGCCGCGAATCACCATGTCATTGAATTCACGACGTACATTACCTGATTCCCAACGCCACTCAGTGCGCGTGCGCGTGCGCCCTTTGCTGTCTCGATAAGTTTTTGTGTGCCCTACCTGGGCGCGCCAGGCGGCGTTTGAAATCGAACCAAACATCCAGAAAGGCAGGTAAATGGGTGTAAAAGTGTCAACAGCAGCCACTCGGCGCAGTTCTTTGGGAACCAGCCAGGTGCTGCCCAACCAATCCCGGGTCATTTGATGGCAGGTTGGTTCGTCAATCTTGAAGGGAATTAAAAAGCGCGGCCGTAATACATCCTGCGGCGCTCTTTGTTGGACGACCTTGTTGGAACTGCAAAAGGGGCAGGCGGTTGTTAGGGCGTTTTCTGGCAGGCTGATTTGTGAGCCGCAGGTCTGGCACTGCAGATCTTTGCGCTCAACGCCCCATCCATGGGCTGATCGTTCAACTGTTTCAACCGTAAATTCAAATTTTTCCGCAGCCCGGCCTACAACATCATTTGTTGGCGCTTCATGATAGCCACAGTAGGCGCAGGTTATGCCGCTCTCGGTTACACTGTAGGCCATTTCACCGCCGCACTGCGGGCAGCGAAACAGAACGGTTTCCTCATGCTTTTGTTTGGGCGGCGCTGGTTTAAATATCGTTATGCCGGAAATAGTTGATTCAGTAGGGATATAAGCCAACAGGTGGAATTTGTTGCATATATCAAGTATATAAATTTGGCTGATATGATCAAGCAGGAAATTTGACGAGTGTTTTCCCGACGTGTGACCCTCTTTTAGCATTATCTAGTTTCGGGATTCGGGGCGAGGCGGTTTCTATGTCCAGAAGCTTGTTGTTAGCAGAATTGAAGGTGAGCGTTCTGCTTGTAGCGCCGAGATGGTAAGTCTCATATGTTATAATTGTATAATGCCGCCAAAAATCCCACAGTTTAATTCAGTGAATTTATCTGATCAAAATGAACGTTACTATCAATTAACGACGGTTCTAGATAATTGCCATCCTATCGATTGGGATGACATTGTTCTTCTACTCAACCAAATAAAAAACAAAAAGAAATCTTCGTTAACCACTCGTGGTGAAGATCCTCTAAAACTCTTTGCCAGAGGTACAGCATTTATCACCTTCAGTTATGGCATTGATGGGGTTTCTATAGAAATCTCAAAATATGCCCATACTTTAAACGATCTTTTTACCCCTGTAGGAAATCCCTCAATTCACTTTATCGGTGGAAATTTCGAGCCGCAGGCATCATCAATTCTAAGCCCTGAATGGCATAGGTTTCAAATAGATGGGATAGATGGTTGGAACAAGTGGGACGATGGGAAATGGTTTAAAGCACTCTTTAGAAAAAAGATGCAATCATATGGCGAAGAATCAAATCTTTTGGCGAATGAAGTATATAAACAGGCTGTTTCAATCGCAAAACGTTTGGGAAAATACTTTTTAGACAATCAAATATCTTTGGTCATACCAGTTAATGTTGCTTCTAATCCAGGGAATATCGCCTTGACTCTTGGTTTAGTTCTTGTTACAGAAATCCTGGGAATTTACGTATTGAATTCTAACCACGATTTTTATTGGGAGGCTGGTAAACCACTCTCAGAAAGAGAGCCCGGGGAAAAGCCTGGTGTTCGAGACCATTTCTTCCGAAATATAAAAAATAAAACATTTTTTCTCATTGTTTAAATTGCTCTATCCTTGGAATGGAAACAGATGGTTGCAAATCAACATCAATGCCCGTCAGTCTAGAAGACTGATTAATAAATTTGGTTTTCCAGAGAAAAAAGTATTTGAGATATCAACCTGCATAGCTGATACTTTCTTCGAAACCTACAGCAAAAAAGATGTGATCGATATCCGGCTGAGGATGGGTCATATCTTATCAAATGGGGAAGCGATCATGCGCCCGGTTCCGATTGATGATCATCTGTCTGGGGTTGATCAGTGGATGAAAAACCAGCAACCAGTCATTCTTGGGGCTCGACCTGGACTATCAGTTGATCCCAGGTCTGACGATTTGATCATTTTGCTTCAACCTACTCGAATTGTCAGTCGTAAAAGGATTGCAAAGGAATCTTGACTTGATCAATGCACTTTTTCGAAAAAGTGCATTAAGGGAAGAATTTGAAAATAACCCAAACCGTCAGCTGATTCTGCATATCACTGGCCCAACTCCAAAAGAGCATCAAGAAGATTTGGAAAAAGTTCTATATTGCATACAAGAAAATAATTCGTGCCTTACCAGAAATGCTAGCTGATCGAATATTTTTAGCATTTTCAGTGGGTCAAGAGAGTCATGCTTCCTTTTCAAAAAAACAGTTTGAACCACTGACAATAGAAAACATTTACCGAATGGCGGATGTGGTTGTGTTCCCAAGCGAGACTGAAGGTCGAGGACTTCCTATCATCGAGGCCAGCGCCAGCGGGATTCCAATCATTTGTAGTCAATATCGTCCCAGAGAGGTATTTAGTGATGTGATCGGTGAGAAACTTCCTGAAGAATTGCAGATTCACTATACATTGTTTCCCGAAGGTAAATTTACTCAGGCTTTTTTATCTGATGTAGCCGATTTGCTAATCCATCCAGATGCCAAACAAAAACTTATTATTCAAAACAGAGAAGCTGTACGCATCAGATATAGTCATGAATCCTTCAAAAATAAATTTGAGCGATTACTAAATCAACTTTACGAATTGGATCAAGGAGTATAAATGCATATCGGGTTTATCGAGGATACTCATTTGCATGGCGGCACACAAATATGGGTAGCGGAAGCGATACAAGCCTTTATCGAGAAAAACCAGGAAGTCTCATTACTAGCCCCTGAAGGTAGTTGGATTGTTGAACAATGTCGTCATTCAGGGGCAATCATTTCTACATATGATTGGGATGAAGTTATTCAAGAAGACTCAGCATAATCAGGAAATCTGGACAAATGCACTCAGTGAATGTGATGTGGCAATTTGTACGGTACACCCGCCAAGAGAAGGATTCCATTGTTCGGTGTTTGCTGCCCGTTGCATCAAGGAGGGCGGCTTAGAAACCCATTTGATCCCTAAGACGGGGACAATTGTGCCTGAATATCTTCGAGAATTCTATCTGCCTGATGAGACCATTCACTCCTCGGTTATTGCAATCACAGATTTCACTCGCAGATATCTGATTGAGACATACAATATTCCAGCTGAAAAAGTTGCCCTGATCTATCAAGGTACAGATACAAAAAGGTTTCGGCACTCAGATAGCGCCTGGAAAGAAGCTCAAAATCGATATCCTCTTCCAAGAAATGCATCCCCGATTCTGGGAAGTATCGGTTCCTTTGAGCCTCGAAAAGGGCATCCTGTCTTGTTTGAAGCTCTGGAAGAGCTGGTAAATAGCTCCCTGCCAAATGCTCATTTGATGATGGTCGGTGACGGCCCAGACGAAACAATGCTAAAAGAAAGGGTGAAAACGCTAGGACTAGAGCGAAATGTTTCCTTCTTCCCTTTTACGGATGAACCCAACTATATTTTTGAGCGGCTCGATATGACAGTTTTACCCAGCCTGTATAAAGAAGGTCTTCCTAATGTGTTGTTAGAATCCATGTCGATGGGAGTGCCAGTTGTTTCATCCAATATTGGGGGCGTTTCTGAGATCGTTATTGATGGGGAAACAGGTTACATGGTCGAGCCGGGAAACAAGTCAGCGCTGGCAGATGCGATAAAAAAAGTTTGGGCAAACCAGAATAATTACCAGGAAATGAAGATAAAAGCGCGAAAATTGATTGTGGATCAATTCGATAAGGCAACCCAGTTTGAAAGATTCATTTCCCATTTTCATACGCTAAAAATCAGTGACTGAACTATAATCATGCTATTCTCGACAATGGTGCGGGAAATCAAACTAAAGTAACTTGAGGCAACTATGATCAAACCATTAGAAAGATCGATCAATATTGGATTCATCTCTTTTCGATTTCAAGGAACAGATGGGGTTTCTTTAGAGACTTCTAAATGGGCTGAAGTATTGGAAGAAATGGGGCACAAGTGCTTTTACTTTTCTGGCCTATCTGATCGTCCGTCTGATCGTTCTATGGTGGTTGAAGAAGCCCATTTCCTTGAACCTGAAAACCGTGAATACTACTCGAAGTTTTTTAGTTCAACAAAACGAACTAAAGAGGAAACGCAGTGGATTCATTCAAGAAGAGAATTTTTTAAAGAGCATCTTTACTCGTTCATAAAAAAATTCGAAATTGATTTAATTATTCCCCAAAATATATTATCTTTTCCCCAAAATATTCCACTCTCAATGGCCCTTGTTGAGATAATCGCTGAAACGAGCCATACCCACAATAGCCCATCATCACGATTTCACCTGGGAGCGAAAGCCGCTCTTGGTCAACTCAATATGGGACTATATTACGATGGCCGTCCCCCCAAATTTGCCATCTGTTCAGCATGTGGTAATCAACTCCTCAGCCAGCCACCAACTGGCTCGCAGAGTGGGCGTCAGCTCCGCAATTATTCCCAATGTGATGGATTTTGAAAACCCACCGCCTGATTCGGATGAGTATTCATCAGATTTGCGCGAGGCCCTCGGCATTGAACCAGATGAACTTTTTATATTACAACCAACCAGGGTGGTTCAACGAAAAGGGAATTGAACATGCCATCGAGTTGGTCAGCCGCCTGGGAAGAAAAGCTCGCCTCGTTATCTCCCATGCCTCAGGTGATGATGGCTATGAATATGAAGCCAGAGTGGCCGATTTTGCAGAGCGGATGGGTGTCAGGACCATTTTTTCTTCGGAGCGATTCGGTGAAAACCGAGGGACAACTGAGGATGGAAAGAAAATTTACAGCCTTTCGGATGCGTATCCTCATGCTGACCTGGTTACTTATCCATCCCTGATTGAAGGGTTTGGAAATGCATTTCTGGAAGCGCTTTATTACAGAAAACCAATTGTGGTCAACAATTACGCAATTTACGCAACAGATATTCGGCCAAAGGGATTTAAGGTCATCGAATTTGATGAATACATCACAGAAAAAACGATTCAAGATACGCTTCGAATCTTGGATGATCCCGCATATCAAGCTGAATTGTGCCGTTTCAATTACGCACTTGCCTTGCGCCATTTCTCTTATAAAGTTCTCCGGAGTAAATTCCAGGTTCTATTAGCAAATGCTTTTGGTATAAATGGGCAGTGATTTTGTTTCTAAAAAAGATGTGCAGATCAAGAAGAGGTATGGGCGGGATGGCAGTTAGGCCAATTCCAGAAAATAATGATCCGAAAATCGAGCGCATTTCTGGAATTGGCTAGAGGCTTTTTCGGGACGAATTGGATCATTTAATTTCCGAAAAAGCCTTAATACGGATGCTATTAACGTTGACTCGAGGAGCTGCGATTGTTATACTTCTTCCCGCAAACAAAAATATTAAAGCGTTGATTGGGAAGAGTAGGCGGCGCTCCGGTCCGTAGAGAGTATTGGTCATAGGCTGAAAACCAACACACGGCCGTTTCCACTGAATGTCGCCCATGAGTAGCCTGGCTGAAAATAAGTAGGCCAGGTCGGGTTCGCCCGTTACAGCGACAATGAGCGCCGGCAGAAAACTGCCGGAATCAAGGTGGTACCACGTGAGAATTTTACTCTCTCGTCCTTGAATGGACGAGAGATTTTTGTTTTAAAAGGACTAATTCATATGAACGAAATGCCCAAAGCTTATGATTTTTCAGGCGCCGAGGAACGGCTGTATCAATGGTGGGAGGCCAACGGTTGGTTCCGGCCGGAAGCGCGTCCGGCAGATGCAAAACCGTATGTGATCTCTATTCCGCCGCCGAACGTAACCGGCGAACTCCATATGGGCCATGCGATGTTTGTAGGGTTGGAAGATTTAATGATTCGGCGTGCGCGGATGCAGGGGCGCGCTGCTTTATGGGTCCCCGGCACTGACCACGCCGGCATTGCGACCCAGCTTCAGGTGGAGCGGCAGCTTAAGCAGGAAGGTACATCCCGCGAGGAGATTGGCCGGGAGGCATTTTTAGAACGCTGCTGGACCTGGAAAGAGGAAAAACATAGCCATATCACGCGCCAACTGCGCGCGCTGGGCGCTTCCTGTGATTGGGAACGGGAGCGTTTTACGTTGGACGAGGGGCTTTCCGAAGCGGTGCGCGAGGCTTTTGTGCGTTTGTACCGGATGGGCTTGATTTATCAGGATGAGTATCTGGTCAACTGGTCGCCGGGACTGCAAACGGCCGTTTCCGATCTGGAAGTCGAATACGCCGAAGAACAAGGATTTTTATACTACTTCAAATACCCGCTCCAGGAAGGGGGTTTTATTGAAGTCGCCACCACAAGACCGGAGACGATTTTAGGGGATACGGCCGTTGCTGTGCATCCGGATGATCCGCGCTACCAGGATATTATCGGCCAAACTGCCCTCGTGCCCATGCTGAACCGCGAAATCCCGGTCATCGCCGATGCATACGTCGATAGGGAATTTGGCACCGGCGCGCTCAAAGTGACGCCGGGTCATGATCCCAATGATTTCGAAATTGGCCAGCGGCACGACCTGCCGGTCGTCAACATCATGAACAAGGACGCTACCATGAGCGCCGCTGCAGGCCCATACGCCGGAATGGATCGTTTTGACTGCCGCAAAAAATTGTGGGCTGACATGGAAGCGGCCGGCTTGACCATCAAAACTGCTGCGCACACGCTCAATGTGCCCCGCAGCCAGCGCGGCGGCGAAATTATCGAGCCGATGGTCAGCCGCCAATGGTTTGTGAATATCGAGCCAATGGCCAAAATGGCGCTGCAGGCTGTTCACAGCGGGCGCGTTCGTATTGTGCCGGATCGGTTTGTGAAAGTGTGGGACAACTGGCTGGAAAATATACGGCCGTGGTGTATCAGCCGCCAGCTTTGGTGGGGGCATCGCATTCCGGTTTGGACATGTGAACAGTGCGGCCAGCAAATTGTGTCTGTCGAAACGCCAATTGGGTGTGACGACTGCGGCGGCATCCATTTGCAGCAAGACCCGGATGTGTTGGATACCTGGTTCAGCAGCGGATTGTGGCCTTTTTCAACCCTGGGTTGGCCTGACGAGACGGCCGATCTGGCACGCTATTACCCAACGGATGTAATGGAAACGGGGTACGATATTCTCTTTTTCTGGGTTGCACGTATGGTAATGAGCGCTGCGCTTTTCACCAACGACATTCCCTTCCATACAATTTATTTGCATGGTTTGGTGCGGGATGAAATTGGGCAGAAGATGAGTAAAACCAAAGGCAACGTTATCGACCCGTTGGATGTCATGGGCGAATATGGCACCGATGCGCTGCGATTTACGCTGCTCACCGGCGGCTCACCCGGTCATGATTTGAACCTGTCGCTCGATCGCGTTGCCAGTAACCGCAATTTTGCCAACAAAATCTGGAATGCGGCTCGTTTTATTACCCATAATCTAGACCGGGTAACGGCCGTTGACAAACCTGCTGCTCTGGAATTCACTCCTGCCGATGAGTGGATATTAACCCGTCTCAGCGAAACCATAACAACCAGCGACCGCTTAATGGATACCTATCTATATGGCGAAGCGGGCCGACAGGTTTATGATTTTCTGTGGAGTGAATTTGCCGATTGGTATGTTGAACTGGCCAAAGTGCAGTTAAATGAAGGCGGATCGCGTGCTTGGACAACACTTTGGGTACTGCGCAAAGTGCTGGATGATTGTTTGCGCTTGCTGCATCCGTATATTCCATTTGTCACAGAAGAGACCTGGCAGCAGTTGAAAAAGGCGTTTCTGGCTGCTGATGCACACATTGAGCCGCAGGGGGGGTGGGAAGAGGCCTTAATAATTGCCGCCTGGCCACAGCCTGGCCCCCGTTTTCCTGCGTCGCAGGCTGATTTTGAGCAGATTCGCGAACTTGTACGCCGCATTCGCGCTGCCCGCGCTGACAATCAATGTTGAACCAGGCAAACGCATTGTGGCTCAAGTTGCCGCCGGGGATAAAGCTGATTTTTACAATGCGCAGCGGCCGCTTCTCGCTTTTCTGGCGCGGCTGGATGAAGAAAAACTGAAAATTGCGCCTGATATTTACACCGTCAGACAACGTCTTGACGATTGCATTGGGCGGCGTGACCTGTTACTTGCCGCTGGCAGGGCTGGTCGATATGGAAAAGGAAAAAGCGCGTCTGACGAGCGAAATTAGAGAATCTCGACCGGGAAATCAAGCGAGTAGCCGGTTTATTGGCCGGGACCCTTTGCTCAAAAAGCGCCGCCGCACATTGTGCAAAAAGAGCAGGAAAAACTGGCGCAGCTTGAAGCGCGCCGGCTGGAATTAGAAGCGCAAAGGGTAGTTGCATGACTAAAGTGAGACCCACCGGCGTAAAAGCCGACAGAAACAGACGTGTTCTCACGATTGCATGGAGTGACGGCACGCAGTGTGATTACTCGTTTGCCGGTTTGCGCGCCGTGTGCCCCTGTGTGGAATGTCAAGGCGGCCATGACAAGATGGGTAACCCGGCCGATAAAGAACGTTTGCTTTCAGCCCAGGATGAGCAGCTCAACCTTGAAAAAGTAGAGCCGGTGGGCAGTTATGCGTTAAATTTTGTGTGGAATGATGGGCATTACGCTGGGATTTATACGTGGGATTATTTGTACGCGGCCTGTGCAGAAGATGGTTAATGTAATGCGGACCGGCTTATGTTCCCCGCATTAAATCTGCCAATGTTTCGCGCCGGCGGATGACAGTAAACTCGCTGCCGTCTACTAGAGCTTCAGCGGGGCGTAAACGGCCGTTATAATTCGAACTCATTGCAAAACCATAAGCGCCGGCATGGGTGATCGCCAGTAAATCGCCAGGCTGCAGCGGGGGTAACGGCCGTTCCCTTGCCAGCCAATCCCCTGTTTCACATATCGGTCGCCATGAGGATCGGTGCTGAGAAAAAAATTGAAAATCGCATGAACTAATTTCGAAAGCAAAGCTGGGCTACCAGATATGAAACCATCTCTTGTTTGCGCTACCATGAATATCAACAGTCCAATTCGGTTCGATCGGGCGATGATATCACAATTCCACAACTATCACGGGTTTTAAGCGAGTTGAGTTTATGGTCGGCTCAAGATTGGTTGGAGAAATCACATTATTGAATAACTTGAAGTTCTTTGATGATTTTTGAAGCTTTTGTCAAAGAGGTGAACTTATCAAGGCTCTTAAAACGGATGATACCATTTTTGTCTATAATAATAGTACCATATGCCGCTGCACCATCTCCATATTTTAATCCAAAATCTAATACAACTTTCCTATTGGGCGTTGGTATTAAGGTATAAGTGATTCCAAGAGAACTTTTTGTCTTCTCTACATTATCCTTATCTCCGGCTGACGAAATAGCCATTAATTCGGAATTAAGTTCTTTAATTTCGATGATTTGTTCTTGCAGCTCACTGAGCTGTTCACGGCAACTTCGACAACTATGCCATTTATAAAAAACCAGGACAACATTCTTCTTGCCTTTAAAGTCACTCAGTTTAATCTCATTTCCAGAAGCATCAGCAAGACTGAAATCTGGAGCATAATCTCCAACCTCTTGCGATTGCCCCGCAGATGGACTATAAATTAAAAATACAAATATCACCAAAATCAAACCGATCTTTTTCATTTTGCCTCCACTATTTTTAATTGCAGAGAAGCAATTTCTATAACTCTTGGTGCTGCTTTTTAGTAACAAGCTGAATAAGGAAAAGAGATTTGGGAGGAGACAAGAACCAACGCCGCTTTCGCCCAGAGTGGTGTTTTATTAACCGAAAGCCTATGCCACAAAGTGGTATATGTCAACAGCGAATATTTAAAGAGAAGAAATTATGAAAATAGTGCTGTAATTCGAGCAAAATCTGTGGCCTAACTTAACTATCTGGGAGTGACGTCAGGTCCTGATATATTGAGAATATCGGGACCGAATACCCGCCATAAATCATACAAGAATTGTAAAGTATCAGCCATCAAAAAAATTGTGATATTCTCATATTTTGGAAAATGTCAGGACC
>CAVPAL010000034.1:0-120943 GCA_963701435.1 uncultured Chloroflexia bacterium
ATGAACCAGGAGTTCATGCAAATTGCCGCCGGCGTAACTGCGGTCGTTGTAGGTAACTACCATGTCGGAGCCGGCATAGCCGCCCTGGCCAATGGTACGGTCTATGAAATAAATGTTTAGTTTGCGTTCCGGCAGCTCATCGAGTTTGTCGGCCGCCTGGGTAACGGCCGTTTCCGCAGCTTCAATTAGCTGGTAACGATCCCGGTAAGCGGCCGTTCCCGTGAGCGTAAAAATATGACAGCAATCACTTTCTTCCATGGCCCAAGATGTATTTGCTATGGACTTGGGTAACTTCCTGGGGTTGCCAATGTCAACGTTAAAAACAACCTCGTTATTTTCAACACTTTCATCCCCGATCTGAATAACATCATTGGGGTCGAGGATGGCGCGAATTTCATGCGGTCCAATTTGCCCGGTGGTGTTCCAGGCCCACTCAAATAAGCCTTCAGCTTCACCGGCCCAGTTGCGGTGGCTGAGAATGTCTGTGACGATGTTGGCGCCATCGACATAAATACTGATAGTGACGTCATTGACGTTGACATTTTCCGGTACACGCGGCTGGATTTGAAAGGTGACGCGGTCGCCGGCATAAATTTTGGGTACCGGATAAAGCTGCACATTTTCAATTGACAGGGAGAGGTCTTGAATGTCAGCAGGCGCAGCGGGAAGCGTTTCAGCAGTTTCTTGCGGAACCGTTGGTTTGGCCGGGGTTGTTGCAGTTGGAGCGGGTGTGACAAGTTCTGTAGTTGAAACGGATGGGGAAGCCATGTTTGGATCGGAAACGGCCGTTGCCGCATCGACTGTTTCCCCAACATGCGGGTAAGCCTGTTCTTGTTCAATTATTCCTGTACAGGCGGTCAACATTACCAATACCGCTACAGGTAAAAGGACGACGTTTTTTAAGCCCATTGCTGCCAATTCACCCAGATACGCAATTACATTCATTCTCCATTATTAGCATACCTGTTCTAAGAGGGCAGGGCAATACTCTTTCATGAATTTTGCAGGAAAACCGAAACGGCCGTTTGCCTGGCAGACAAACGGCCGTTTTCCTCAGATGCGGCCCGTTAAGGCGACGAACCGGCATTTGAGAGTGCCTTCTTCCTCATTTCAGAGCGAATTCTCGTTGAAGTACTAATCAAGGCGCAAATTGCATCGTACCGCTGTCAAATTTCAGGTCCAGAAATAGGTTTGGTCCGTCAAAGTAATAGCTGGCTGCGCCCATCAAACTACTCAAGAACAAGTCGCTTAACGATCCTTCGGGGCAAATTGCAAGCGTCGTTGCCATGGGCGGGATAGAAATGCTGTTTCCGGTTGTCGTGTATGATCCGGAAGCATTGTTACAATCTGCCTTGATGGCGACCGTGCCGTCTTCCTTGAATTCGACCGTGTAATTAGCAGAGTTGTCGACCGTTACCTGCTCGACGGGCGTAGTCATCTGCTGCCATTTCCAAACGGTACCGGTCAGGCCGGGTGCGCTGGCTTCCGGAGTGGTCGTGGGTTCTGGCGTGGCCTCTGGCGCCGTTTCTGTCGGAGCTGCCGGTGGAGTTTCACCAGAACTTGACCCGCCGGGCGTTTCAATTTCAAGCGAGGTTATCATGTTATCCAGGCTTGTCAGAGAAGGCGACCAGTCGTCCGGGCTTAGTCCATTCAGCATAACGGCCGTTTCCTGTATGTAGGCGTTAAAATCTTGCTCAAACTTTTGCATCGTTTCTGCGGAGACATCTTCCGCAGATTGAGGTAGTTGGTCTGTAGTGATTTGATGCATGAAAGAGACATAGTATTGACCATCGCTGGTTAGACCCTGGTAATAGTAAAGCAGTTGATCAGCTGTGACCGGATTCGCATCTTGCGCAAAGCGGCCCACAAATCGGATGCCATTTACATTGCCAAAGTCCAAATAATCAGCTTGTACAGCCAGATCATTGAGACCCGCCTGTGGCGGCAGCACCGGCAAAGGCGCATTCAGTTCCGGGCGCTCGGTTAATAATGTCTGGAGCTGATCGACAACGTTGGTAATAGTTGGGTTGCCGTTGCTTTCCCAAAGCTGTTTGTATTGTTCGACCGGATAAATGCGCAGTCCGCGGCGTGTTTGGAAGGGATTTTCGCCGTCGAAGACCAGGAAGAGATGCTTCGGAGCGCCTTTGGGGCCGGGAGGCTGGCTTTCATCATAAGGCGACGCCGGAACGATGAGCCATTGATAATAGGAAGCAAGCCCTTGCAAGTCGATTTTTACGGCGTCAGGCGCCAGACTCTCGGCCGGCTGGCTTGTTTCGGCGGCTGCATCATCTGCTGGAGCGGCAGCTTGTTTATTGACTTGTTCAACTAAGGTGTATTTGAGGGAAGATGCATCGGCAGGCGGATTTTCTACCGGCTCAACCAACACGAGCAGTTCGTATTGATAGCCTTCTTCATACTCAAAGCCTTCAATTGAGTTATAGAATAATTGGTACTCATCTTCGGGATTTTGTTTGACGAGCAAACATTTCTGGGGCGCGACGCCTACACAATCAACTGTTTGGGGTCCGACATACCAGGTTTGTACTTCACCTTCAGCAGGAATTGTTGTTTCAGTTCCCCCTTCCCCTGCGCCGTCTGCATTCCCCTGGGAGATATAGGTGGCTACACGGGCGCCATTCGCGTCCAGTAGTTCTAGTTCATCACCGGAGATTGTATAAGTAGCGGCCGTTTCAAGAGCAGCCAGATAAGCTGCTTCTTGTTCCATGATGCCTTCCGGCTCGCCACAAAACATGCGGGTTGTTGCCGCTGGGCCGATCGTGATTCTGTTACCTTCAGTGGTGTAGGGGGCATTGTATTGGTTACAACCTGCGGCGCCGGAGAGATTGCCATCATCTCCAAATACGGCCGTTATTTCGGTGTCAATAATGGTAGAAACCACCGCCTCTTTGCCATTATTGTAGTTCAGGGCCTGCCAGAGCGAATTGGTTAAAGGAGCGGCTTCCACTGTTTCGTAGACGAGAATCAAAGCGCCATCCGCGTTGGAAACATGCAACTGCCCGTTGACAATTTCAAACGAGGCTGCACTGCCTAAGGTCGCCAAATAGTCAGTTTCCTGCTGCATCACTTCTTCGGGCGCACAGAACATCATGGTGGAGCCAATGGTTGGTTCGACGGTGATGTTGTTGCCGTTGACTTCGTATGAAGCAAAATATTGATTGCATCCGGCGTTTCCGGCGACTTTTCCGGACTGAAAGGTGGCTGTAATCTCGGTTTCAGGCAGAACGTCGACGAGCTCACCGGCTGCATTCTGGTAGCTGATGACTTTCCAGAGAATGTCTTCTTCGTCCGCTGCGACTTTTTGTTTGTCCACAACTTCGATCAGCGTGTAATTCAGCGAAGAACCGCCGGCGGGTGGATTTTCTACCGGCTCGACTAGAACGCGGATATTGTATTCGAACCCTTCTTCATACTCGAACCCGTCAATGTTGCTATAGAAAAACTGGTAATCATCCTCAGGATTTTCTTTGACGAGCAAACATGTTTGTGGGCCTTCACCCTCACATTCGGCTGTGTTTGGGCCAACATACAATGTTTTTACTTCGGCGCCTTCGGGAACGGCCGTTTCTTCTGTTTCTTCAACTGCGGTATCGGCAGCTCCGGGATACGCTCCCTCTGTACTTTCGCCGCCGGTTTCTGCACCGGCGCCTTCAGCAGCTTCTTGGTTTACGTCTTCCGCTGGTTGTTGATCTATGCAGGCGGCCAACAGAACACCAGTAAACAGTAAAATTGTTATTAACAGGCTAAATCTTTTTATCATCTTTTTCTCCCACAATATTTATAAATTTTTCTCAAAGCAGTCCATTGTTGCGCGGGCAAATCAATGCTGCCGCAATCTTTCGAGAAAACGTCAGGGATGTGAATAAGGTTGCAATTTTAATCCCTGACTCATCTCTTGTCGAATTTCATTAACCATATGATGATAACGTCTATCTCTCGTGTAATTTGATTGAAACGCCGCATGAGTTCTATTAAACTAAAGACATCCGGATAAATTTTGATTGAAGGGTAAACATAGGCAAAACGGCCGTTTCCCGCCCTTTTAAAAATCTCAACACCCCATACTATAAAAGGTGGCCTCTTTTTAAATGGGGTGGGGTGTGCTTGAATTGCCTGAAAGGTAATCGGCCCAGAAGGTTTTGATAGAGTAATACTTAATGAAAAAAACACTGCTTTTGTTGGTGTTATTGATGAATATGGTTGTCTTAGCTGCGTGTAGTAATGTCGTGGCCTTGACGCCTGCAACCATAAATAATAGCAGCGCTGTTGCAAAGCCAACGGCCGTTAATTCGCCAGTTGGGACTATTTCGATTACGGCCGTCCCTGAAATTAGCCTAGATTTAGGCAATTCAGATACTTCTGGTGAAGCGATCTTCCCGACTAAAACACCGCCGCCATTTGCGGTCGCGGCAGGTGTGCTTCTCCTCGACCAATTTACTATTGACGCCACCGGATTAACTACTTCCTGGAGCCATACGCTGGCGCCGGAAACCTTGTCTGGCCCTGGCCAAACACAAAATAGTTACTCCATGCCCCCTCACATAATGGTTGGTTTCAGCGGCGTTGAAAATAATTTTCCCCAGCTTGAGCAAAAAAAATATTCTGTTTCTGTACCCCAGGGACGCATTTTTCCTGTAAGCGCCGCTGTAGATTTGCATGCCCCTTCTCAGTTTACGCAAGAGCAGGTTACCCAATTGGAAACGATGCTGAGAGAAAAGCCACAAAATCCTGCTGCGATTCCGGTCTTGCCCGCCATAGAAGATGGACAACCTCTGGAAACAGGCAAAATTAACTATATTGATTTTGAAGGTGGTTCAGGGGTAGGATTTGTTGCTTATTTAGGCCCGCAGGCTGAGAGTAATCTGGTGTATTTATTCCAGGGTTTGACCGATGACAGCCGGCATTGGCTTTCTTTTGTCTGGCCTGTGGAAAGCATCCATCCATTGGGCGACCTTACTAATGATGCCATCGTGGAATGGATAAATGCCGCGAATGATTCTGATTTTGCGCCTGGATTGATGGCTCTTAATCAGGCGATGGCGTCTATTCGAATTGGGGAGAATGTCCAAAACGAACAAATTGCGAGCCACAACATTTTTAATGTGAACTGGGAATGGTTTGGATTGCAGGATACGGCCGTTCCAAATAATTTCGACGTGACCCCATCAGACAAATACAAATTAATTCTATGGAACGATGGCGCATTTAGTTTTCAGGCCGATTGTAACAGCGGACGCGGTATTTACACCATGAACGGCGAACAAATAGAGCTTGATTTGGACACGACCGGTTTAACTGGTTGCGAAACCGGTTCGAAGGCTCAGGGTTTTGTGGATTTTTTGGCGCACGTAACCACATATTTAACGCTCGATGAGGCGCTTTTCCTGAACCTGGAATCCGGCTCAAAAAACATGCAATTTTTACATGCCGGGCCTGTATCGTATCAACAGTTGGTCGATGAGGGACGGGCGCCCAGCACAGAAGAATTGTTCAGCGCAACCGCGGCGCCCAATAACAGCGCGCTTTTTAATACGATATGGCAGTGGGAAGGGTTTATTGATTCTGTCGAAGGGTACAATCTAATCGAACTGCCGCAAAATTATAAAATTGCACTGCAGCCAGATGGCCAGGTGCAGATTCAGGCGGATTGTAATCATGGAAGCGGCATCTACAGCACCAACAGCGAAAATGTGTCGGTTGAGATTGGCCCTTTGACACGCACTGCCTGCGGGGAAGAATCTTTAGGGGATAAATTTATCCAATATCTAAAGGCTGCCGCTGTCTATACGCGCCAGGGGGATCAGCTGTGGATTGATTTGCGCAGCAACGGGGGTACGATGCAGTTCAGCCAAAGCGGCGCAATCGACAATCCGCTGGTTAATGCTGAAAAATATATTCCGATTGCGACCGATGCAGATTCGATCCAGTTGAATTTGAACGGCCTGGCGAACACCTATGCCTGGCATACGGCAGGCGGCAGCGCGGCAGATTTGAGTTTAGGAACTCCGGCTGTCCCGGCCCATTTTTTCCTTACCTTTGATGGAGAAGATCCGCAAGAAGTGTTGTACTCCGGCGGGCGGCGTCTTTATATCTTTCCGCTTAATGCCTACTTGAATATTAGCGGTCAGCAAGATCGGAAGATTGCTGAACAGCAGGTGGCAAGTTTGCAGGCGCTGCTTGAACAAACAGAATCGACAGGCGTTTTATCTGGCGGTTCGTTGCCCTTGCTGCCGTCATTTGATCATGCTGAACGCTTTTCGAACTTTGAGAAATTGAATTCCGGCGTGCGGTATATGGCGGATACGGCCGTTGATCCCCTAACGCTGCCTTGGGCGGACGAACCGTATGCTTACGTATATCAGGGCCTCACTCCTGATGGACAATTTTATGTATCCTTGATCTGGCCCTTCTCGGAAGAAAAATTTGATGAAATAACGGCCGGTGCGACCGGAGATTTAAGCAAACTAGACACGATGGTTACATCCCTTAATCTTATCGATTAATCCTATTCTTCAAATTGCGTTCTCAAAAACCATCAGTTTTATGCAAAGCAGTTACAATCAATTCCACCGTTTTGTCCAGATAACTTTGCCCATTCGGTAATGTTGCGTGCCGATCAAAATAATCTTTACGGCCTGTATGGTGAACTGGGCCAGGGTCGTATACCTCAATGATCCCGCTGCGTTTGGCCTGATTCCAGGCCGTGTTGCTTAGGAACGGCCAGCGCCCCGGATAAAGAATTTTACCCAAATCTGGAAAGTGATCCTTCGAGCCTTGCAAATGGATTAGACGATTAACATAGCCAATGCCGGGATCGTCCGCCATCACGCCCCCGATGGAAACAACATCCACGGGCGTCTCAAAAGCCTGGTTGATATAGCGCGCAACCCCAATGGCTATTTGTCCCCCGCCGCTCCATCCCATGACAGCAATTGGTTTACCGCTTTGAATCTCATATCCGTGGCGTATCAAGCTGCGGCCAATCTCGCGTGCAACACCGGCATTATAAATGGGACCATAGCGCGGGTCGCCAGAAACCCCAACCTGTAACAAATTGCGGACAAATATCAAGCCTGAGAGTATTGTGGCTTGTCCGCGCATGCGGCTGTTGTGAATTTTTTGCCACAGCCAGGCGAGTTGGCGTTCACCGTTTAATGGGTTGTTGGTTACGGAAAAGGGAAAAACGTTGTCCACGATAACTGCATCTGGCATATTTTCGTGTAGAAGGCTTAGAAAGCGACGTTCACGGCCGAAATGTCTTCTGCTGAAATGCCGCCAATTGCTGTCAGGTAGACAATAAAACGCTTGGCGTTTGCTGGTTTGTCGGTGGGTGGTTTTGCTGGAATGAGGGATTGGTTTTGGGCTTCAACTGATTTTCTCGACCAGCCTGCCCACCAGCCCAAAGCCTCGAACGGGGACATAAGCGCCATTAGAAATAACAGCAGAAAGCCTAACCCTAAAAGACAGAATAGTGGTTGGATCACAAGGTTCACGTTTGGCCTTTTTGGCTGTTTTGATTTGCTTCTATAGCTGCTTCACGGACGCTATCAACAAATTCATCAACAACATCTTGGGTTTGCCTTTGCCGAGGAGTACCGGTAATAAGATGCCACAGCCGGCGATCGATTGCAGAAATAACGCGCGTGCGTTCAAAAGCTTGGATGATAAGCCAGCCCCCGATACAACTCACAATTGCCTGCCAAAGATTATATTGATAGAGGGTCGTGACGCCGGTCAATAATGCCAATAGGGTCCAGATGCGCAGAATGAAATTGATGAAATTGCCCAAATAGGGCAGGAGAACAAGAATGCCGAATAACAAAGGTGCATAACTTAATCCAGCAACGATGAGGACTTTGGAAAACGGCCGTTCCAAACCAAACAAAATATCATTAAGCAGCCAGATTGTGAGCGACCAAAAAAAACACCCACAACCAAACCCAATGCCGACATGACCAGGCTAAAAATAAAACGGCGGCGTGGAACGCGGTTGGCAAATAAGACCACGCTCTGCCCCAACGTGTATGATACCCCTGCTAACAACAGAATTGTTAAGGTTAGAATTGCGTCCTGGTCATGCAGGTAAGCAGCCTGAAAAGCAGCAGGATCAAGGCGCAATATACCGCCAATGAACTGCCACACGTCTGCCAAAAAATTGCTTACGCTTGTCCAATCATCAACCATAGGCCGGATAGTATACAATTCTTTATTATCCTTGGGTAATATGATATAAACGTCGTTATGTAAGGAGGCTGAAAATGACCCGGAAGCAATATAACATTATTCTGGTTATACTAATCGCATTGACGTGTGTGACTGCGACAGCTTTGGCATGGCTGTTGGTCCGGGATGCCAATACGCCGACTCCAACGCCCACACCTCCCCTCCCACCAACTTCTACAACAGCCTGGGACCGAATTCAGGCCAGCGGCAAAATGGTCGTAGGAACTTCGGCCGATTACCCTCCCTTCGCCTACTACACCGATGAATTTATCTTAGAGGGTTTGGATATTGAAGTCATTAATGAAGTTGGGCGCAGAATGGGCGTGCAAGTTGAAATCAAAGATATGGCCTTTGATGGACTGAGCGGTGCGTTGGACTTGCAGCAAATTGACATGGCCATTGCAGCGCTTTCGATTACGCCAGATCGTCTTACCGTTGTTGATTTCAGCGAAATATATTATGTGAGTGATGCTGCGATCTTATCGCGACCAGATTTCCCGGAGTCAATCACGAACATCGAACAGGTTGCGTCATACCGCATCGGTGTCCAGCGCGGTACTGTATATAGTGATTGGGCTGAAGAAGAACTGGTAGACAGCGGCTTAATGCCTGCCAGTAATCTCTTCCAATATGAACAAATGGATACAGCCCTATCTGATTTGCGTGAGGATCGCGTTGATTTACTCATTATGGATCTTCCTGTGGCTCAAGATGCGGCCAGCAGTGGCGAGTTTAAGGTGGCAGGCCGCGATTTAAATACCCAAAACTATGGGATTGCTATGGCCAAAGGCAATGAGCCGCTGTTGAGCGCAATCAATAATGCTTTGAGAAATATGCAAAATGATGGCGCTTTGGATCAAATTATTTTGAAGTACACCGGTTCATTGCCGCCCACCTTCCCAACGCCTGGCCCACAACCAACACCACAGGCCACAGCCACACCGCCTCCTTGTGTGGATGGTATGAAATATATCGCTGACCTGAACCTGGATGATAATAATATGACAACGCCGCCAGTCATGGCCCCGGGACAAGCCTTCAAGAAAGGGTGGCGAATTCAAAATTCGGGTACCTGCACCTGGGACAGCAGCTACTTTTTGGATTATTTGACGGGCAATGATCCGGCAGCCAGAATGGGAGGACAACCCACGCCCATCGTAGGCACTGTGCCGCCGGGTGCACAATATGATATGTTTGTTGACCTTGTTGCTCCTTTGAAGCCGGGAACATATCAGGGTTTTTGGGGTATGAATAACCTGCAAGGGCAGAATTTTGGGGATCGCATTTGGGTAGGCATTCAAGTGCCTGCGCCGCCAACAGCCACCCCACTGCCAACTCAAACGCCATCTCCAACGATTGATTTCACCGTCGATCGTACGGAAATTAATGCAGGACAATGTGTTCTTTTTACCTGGAACGTACAAAATGCGAGTGCTGTTTATTTTTATCCTCAGGGAGAAGCGTGGGATCAATATCCTGTCTTGCCACAAGGTACCCGCTCAGAATGTCCTCCGGTGACAACAACGTATGAACTGCGGGTCATAAACACCGATGGTTCACAAGAAATACGCAAAATAACAATTTATGTTAACCCCGTACCAAATGCGCCCATCATCAATCAATTTACACTGAATCCACCGTATGAGATTTTAGCAGGCCAATGTGTCGATATCACTTGGGCTGTACAGGGTGATATTAATCAGATAACAATTTTGCGTAATGACACGACATTATGGGATTTTGCGCCGGTGAGTGGCGCCTGGAAGGATTGCCCTCCCGGTAGTGGTGTGTTGACTTATTCTTTGGTTGCCAATGGGCCAGGTGGTACAAGCCGGGCGCAGCGAACAATTAACGTGGTAGTATCCACCCAACCTACACCGACTGGTACGCCGATTACGCAAACGCCTGCACCACAACTACCAGTGATCGA
This sequence comes from uncultured Chloroflexia bacterium, assembly GCA_963701435.1. GTDB lineage: Bacteria > Chloroflexota > Anaerolineae > Promineifilales > Promineifilaceae > JAACFF01. The sequence goes on from CAVPAL010000034.1 coordinate 10,172, forward strand.
GTTATTTGATGTGCAGCCCAAAGAAATCGAGGTCGGCCAATGTTTCACGCTGAGCTGGCGAGCGGGCGGCGGCGCGACTTTGGTTGACATAACTCGTAATGGACTCGCAATTTTGGATGATGGTTTGATTTCTGGATCTGAACAAGATTGCCTGTTCGACAGCGGACCGGTTACATACCGTTTGGCTGCAGGTAATAACGCCAATCAGACTGTTTCTGAAGATGAGCAGGTCAACGTAAAAAGTTCAACTGTGACGCCGCCCCTAACGGGAACAGTTTGGCAATTGAATTTTTACCAGCAGGGAGTTAATTTGGTAACTTTGCTGCCGGGGACGGAGATAACGGCCGTTTTCAATGACAGCAATAACCTTTCCGGTTCAGGTGGATGTAATACTTATAACGCGTCCTATCAAATTAGCGGCAGCGCAATGACAATTGGCGCAGTTTCCGGCACAAATACCACCTGCCCCAATCCGCCCGGCATTATGCAACAAGAGTCAGCCTATTTTGCCGTGATTCCGGCCGTTACATCCTATGACATCACAGATAACCAACTGCGACTACGGAACGGGCTTGGGGAGGTTGTCCTGCAATATACAGCCGGTCCGACGCCTCCATAAATATGGCCTCAAGCAGGTGTTGCAGACGACGCAAGATAAGAATTGTGTGATTTCCTACAGTTGTTTTGCGAACATCTGTGCTATAATTGCGAAATGAAAATAGTACAAGGCAAATCAAATGTGCCCGAATATTGAAAGCAGTTAATATGTCTGCATCCCAAAATCGCGTCATGGTCATGTTAGTCATTATCATCTTGCTGGCCATGATTTTTATTTTAGCCAGGCTGCCAGGTGGTTCGACTCAATCCCAACCCCCAATTTCGGGCGGTTTACAATCCTTATCCATCACCGACAGCACGCAGCCGGAACCTGCATCTGTGATTGAGGCAGGCGAGCATTTGCCATTGATGATTCGCTGGTCAAACTGGCAGCCTGAATTTGGTCCGGCCTATGTGTATGCTCGCGAGCGCGATATGGCCGGTATGTTGACAATGGATGCCCCGGTCGAAAAGATGCTGATGATAGCTTCCTATGCCGAAGCAGAGCGGCTGATGCAGCGCGCGGACGAATTGAAAGCCGCCGGCGTGACAACCGTGGGTCTCAATACGGAAAACGGCGCCGGGATGACGCCTCCCAATGAGATGCAAACGCTCAATAGTACCGATCCGGAGGTGAATGTGGTGGCGCGGGTGGCGCGCCTGGCCACAGCCAACGGTTTTAAGGTGATGTGGGGGCCGGTACGCGCGATGACAGATCAGGTGAGTGATGGCATGGTGCGCACAATTATGGAGGCGGGCGTAACTGGTCTGGCGCTGCAGGAGCAAAAGTTTATCGAAAACCAGCCGGCCGATTCGCGTCTGGCGGCCGTAAATCGCACGCGTGAACGTTATTTAAGCATTGCGGAACAGGTTGGGATTGAGGATTTTGGTTTTGATGTGCAGATTATGCACCAGCGCTGCCCTAATTTACCCAACTGCGTAGAATTTGTGGCCGGATTGGAGTCAATTCCCGTCGATTCGATTGCGATCTGGTCCAATGGTCCAATTCCGGCCAGTTTTGTGCGCTCAATTCGTGAGGATACAGTCAGGTAACCAAAAAAATCCAGATCGTGTATTGTTTATTCAACGGCCGTTTCCGGTTGTATTCGTCTGGCTGCCTGCCAATCCCCAAAAACCATCCAGACTGCTCCGAGACCAATGAAAGTTACAATCAAACTAATTGCCCACCCTAAATATGGAATTGAAGCAAACAGAAGATAAAGGACTAGCCCAAGCAACAAAGGCCAGACGCGGTGTTTATTCGCGCGCGGGTAGAACCGATCAAAAATGAGCCACCCTACCAGATAGGCGACGATGATTTTGCTGCCGTAAGAGACAAACAAGATGAAGGTGGCAAAAAACAGGCTCAATGCTGATAAACTTAAGCCCCAAAAAATGAAAGCGAGTCCCCACAGCGTCACTACGATGAAGGAAAGGCCAATGGCGATAAATAATGCCAGGAAGATGAGCGTCGTAATGAAGCCCATAACGTAGGTGACGAGTCCCCAACCCAGAGCGGCAAACGGCCGTTTCTGCACCTTAGTTCGCCATTGTTCAAGCTGTTTCGGCAGCAGCCAGAGGAAAAATGCGCCCACAATCAACAGCGAAATTAACACGCGTAAACGATTTAAGGCCCAATCACCCACATTGCTGCCTTGAGCGCTGTCCTCAACCTGGTTCCCATCTTGAGTCGCCAGTGGACCTAAAGCGCCGGCCATGACCTGTAATTCGCGCGCTTGCGCAAGGGGGCGTGCGGGCGCCGCCGAGGGGAAAACTTCACCAATTGGGATGCCGGTGGTCACACGATTAATAGAGTCCAGAACCAATTTACCCAGCTCAATTAAGCCGACGATAACTTCGCTTTGCCCATTTACCGTGCCGGCCAGCCTGGCGCCCAGGCTGACACCGTATAAATTTTGCTCAATGAGCGAGTTTTTTTCGGTGATCAAGCTGACGCCGAGAAAATAAAGACTGCGCCCTATTTTGGCCGTAGATCCGAGATCGAGAGAAACGGCCGTTACATATGTGCTGCCCTTCACATTCCCCAAGACAGACACATTCTCCCCAACAATGAACAAACTCCCATTGACGATCCCGCTAATGATTATGCGGCCGCCGGTGGCAAAAACATCCCCATTAACGGTTCCGCTCATGATTACTTCGTCACCGTTGAGGATGACATCCTGATCTAAAACTTCACCGGAATCGACATGATCACGCGGCGTAAGACCTTGTGCTTCAGCGGCGGGAACGGCCGCAATCAATACCAGAACCAATGCGCCGAAGACAAGTAAAAAGCGCTGCCAGCGCCATAATTTATGACTCATCAGATTGCCTCCTGTTCGTTAAACCATAGCATACCCCAATTGGGATTTTGGAACAAAAAAACCCGACAGTGGTTGTTTTTCACCACTACCGGGTCTCTAACTGCGGATGTCAGAGGAGACACCACGCGGCTGCGCCGCACCAGCAAATGAATGAAAATAGCGCGGGAGCGCTTCGCCACACGCCACCAATGTCAGAATCACATAGAATTGAAGAACTGGTCTGAGGTCGATGTATTAACTGGTACTGCGAGTCTGAAGAGGAGACTGACCGGGATACCCAGAAGTACCACAAATTGTTGCTACGAGCACGCACAGGAGAATTTTCCCAAAAGGGTATCTGACCAGAAAAGGTAAATGGAGGCGAAAGATGAGAGTAATGGTGAAGTGTGGGGCAGGGATTGATGTACACAAGAAGAGTGTGGTGGTGAACTGTCGGCGAGTAGAAGACAAAGAAGTCGAAACGGAGACACGGACATTTGGGACAACAACCCCCGAATTATTGCAGATGACCGATTGGTTAGCGAGTTGGGGCGTGACCCATGTAGCGATGGAAAGCACTGGGGTGTATTGGCATCCCGTGTACAACTTGCTGGAAGGGTCATATGAAGTGATGGTGGTCAATGCCAAACACATCAAACATGTACCGGGACGCAAGACAGATGTCAAAGATGCCGAATGGATAGCCGAACTATTGAGTTACGGACTGTTGAAAGCCAGTTTTGTGCCTGAGAAACCGCAACGAGATATGCGTGATTTAACCCGCTATCGCACCAAACTGGTGCAAGAACGAGCCAGAGAAGTGAATCGGGTGCAGAAGTTGCTGGAAGGGGCCAACATCAAGTTGGCCTCAGTCGCCACCGATGTGTTAGGCGTATCAGGCCGGTTAATGTTGCAAGCACTGATAGAAGGTACTACAGACGAGCAAGCGATGGCCGACATGGCAAAAGGGCGAATGCGGTCAAAAATCCCCGAACTAGAAAAGGCATTGACGGGCATCGTAAGTGACCATCATCGTTTCATGCTGAGCGAGCAGTTAGCCCATATCGATTTTCTCGATGGACAAATTGCCAACATCAGCCAAGAAATCAGTGAGCGGTTGGAAAAAATGAGCCAAAAACAACCACCAACGCCACCGGAAGAGACGGCAGAGGCTGCATCCCCAGAAGATTCTGATACGCCCTTAACATGGTCGATGGCGATAGAGCTACTTGATACAGTACCGGGTATCAATCAACGGGCGGCAGAAGCGATCTTAGCTGAGACAGGGATTGATATGAATCAATTTCCGGAAGACAAGCATTTGACTGCTTGGGCTGGATTAGCGCCGGGTAACAATGAAAGCGGTGGAAAACGATATTCAGGACGCACCCGCAAGGGAAACCAAACCCTACGAACCACTATGATTCAAGTTGCTCATGCGGCACGGCGCAAGAAAGGAAGTTATGCGTCAGCTCTATACAGTCGTCTGGTGGGTAGGCGTGGCAAAAAACGAGCCATTGTCGCGGTCGCTCGTTCATTATTGGTCAGCATCTACCACATGCTAAATCGTCAAGAAGCGTATGAAGATTTAGGCAGCGACTATTTTCAAGAAAGACGAAAAGAGAGCAAGGTTGATTATTTAACCAGACAATTATCAAAATTAGGGTACGAGGTGCAGCTTACATCGCAACTTGACCCGTCACCTGCGGGATAGTACGCGGCAGAGCCGCGCCCCCGCGCTATTTACAGAGGAGAATTTTGGATTATGGCGCTGTAATTGTGAAGCTGGCGGTATTGCCTTTGGCCATTCCTGGCGTGATTTGAGTGGCCGGGCCGCTGGTTACATTGCTGACGCTGATTTCAGCCACCATCGGCGACGTGACGCCTTCGTTTTGCGTAAGAATTTCCACTGTATTGCCGCCGCTGTTAAGTGTAATTGGGAATCCCTGGTAACGTCCTTGGGTAAAATAATTTTCCAGCACAACCTGTCCGTTCACCAGCACATTGATCTTGTCGCCATCGACGAACTGGGGATCACGCAGTGTAAGCGTCACATTGCTGCTGTCCACAGTCACGTTTTGTAAGGAGGCGCCTAAATCTTTGTCCGCTTCTACTTTGAGGAATTGTTCTACCCAAACCTGATCATTACCGGCCCACAACACCCAATCATTTGATTCATTGTAAACCGGCCAACTGCCCTGTGTGGGGTTTTTCATGACGTTGCCATAGATTTCAACCCGGGTGGCATTTTCGGTCGTCCAGTTCAAATGGTAGCGCACGCCGCCTTGAATCGAGGATTGTGAGGGGGCAGAGGCAAAAAAGTAGATGATTTCAGGCGCGTTGTCCGGCGACTGGGTGGCATTGACGCGCTCACCGCTGGCGGCGGCCTGGCCTACGGCTGTTGCAGTGGCTATTGAAGCTTCGACTGTTCCGACAACGGCCGTTACCTGGCTCGGGTCTAGCTGCACATTCGATGCAATTTGTTCTAAAGCGGCCGCCTCTTCCGCAGGTAAGTTCTGAATAGTGGCGACAACGCCGGCCATTTCCACTGGCGACAGATTTTCGACAGTGGAAACCGCAGAAGTGACCTGCTCCGGCGTCATATTTTCACATGCCGCCAAAATCAGCGATAGCAGCGCAACCAAGGCAAGCAAAATCGTATATTTTTTCATTACAGTGCTCCTATTTTCAAAAATTTTGAACCAACCTTTGAATTTACCAAAATCTATTGTGATGTAAAGTTTTTTTAAAAATGCATCCAATATTCTTTTTTTACACTTAGAAATTAGGTAAACTGCGAGGAACTATACAGCTAGACCTGTCAGATTATCAATCTCAAGTTTACATAATCCGTTATTAAGTAAAGTTTACCCGAGAAGCAATTGCCCTTAAGGGCAAAACCTGACAAGTCTCTCGGGTACCTGAATTGATTTGTGGTCATTTTTCTCAGTGCGCCTTGAAAATTTATATTTATGACATTTGACACTTGTGTAGGGAAAATGGCATAGTATATGGTAATATCATCATGGAAAAGCGTCGCTATTTTTGCTGTCATGAGCCTGTTTATTTGCTAACCTTGCCAAGGAGCGAGATTTTCATAATTTGAGGAACAATCTTTGGTTTACTGAAAACATGGTGTCTTATGATTAATTTACCCGATCCCCCAACAGTGAAAACAGTCCGGCAGGTCATTTGTGCTGCTTGTAATGAACCGTTTACCGTTTCGGAACAATTAATGCCCAAAGTAGCTACGTGGAGCGAAACGCAAAATGAATATCCGCAAATACATATGCGATATGACGATCATCGACAACGACGTCATACCAATCCCCAATCACGTAGTGAACCGTTTATTTTCAATCAGCAACCAGGCCAGGAGGACGAGCAAAAAAAATCACGACCAATCTATATAAACTGCCCACGCTGCGGTGCTGATAATCGTAATTGGATTTTAATGCAGAATCGCCGACCTTTACTGCGTTCATTCTGGTTGGCAATATTGGGCGTGCTATTTTGTTTTGGCTTTGGCTTGTTTACGGCCGTTACCCATTTAACATTTCCTGAATATGTAATTCCAGGTCCACGTGTTGGTGAATCCATGCTTTTGTTATTCGTCATAACAGCAACGGGAATCATTGGCGCTCAGTTGACAGTTGGCACCTGGCGCAATATGCGTACCTGGGCTGCAGAACAGGCTGTTCTCCCAAGACAATCTTGGTTAAATCGTATCCCGCCGGTAATCCTGCCGGGTTCAATTGCGGTGATATTAAGCGCACTGGTAATGCCGTTTGTGGTATTGGTGATCATTCCGTGGGGCATCAACAGCATGTTTGCCATGTTGGATGAACCGCCGCCGCCATCACCTCTGGCTAAGGTCAATGCCTACTTTGAATCAGTAAATAATGTAAGAAATGATCCCGCTTTGGATGAATTTGAGGAATCTTTAGGGGTTTCGGACGTTAATACGGAGGTAATTCCCGAAGGGGTGCCTGATACGCCTGCTGTTGAAACCACTTATGTGGACAGGTGGAAACCGCAAGAAATTAACAAGCGTCTGTTTATCACCTGGGTTGTCAATGTATTGATCGGCGGATTTATTGCGGTTGGCATGGCGGCAACGGCCGTTTCTGGAGCTGTTCCTCGTATGAATGGCCAACTTCCACGGCCAATTTTTGGCAGCGTCGCCCAAATGACGCGCGTCGTCATCTGGGAAACCCGCCGTTCGCTTGAAATACCCGGCAATTTGATGAATTTTCAATGGACTGGCGTGGAACGCAATAATTTAGGCGGCATCACCCTGACTGGTTTGAGACGGGATCATGTGCCGGAAGGCGAGCAATACGACATCAGTCGTGAGGTGCGTGGTCAGCAATACGAGATCGTTTCTGACTTATGGGGTCATATCAGTGAAGCCTACGCAAAATTTGTGCAGGTGCCGCCATTACCTGAACGCGAAGGTAACTTGCTTGACGCTGTGCCAGAAGAAAGACTCCCCCAGGAATTTTTTGGCCACATTCCGCCACCGCAATCGTTCGATCCAAACCTGCGATGGATTGATCCACACAATCTTGGCGCTCCGGAGTGAGTTTGCGAGCATAAAAAATTCCTTGAATCACCGATTTTGCCTCGCGTTACTCCCCTGCTTGCCGAATTATGGGTATAATCCCGTCATATGACCTTGCCTCTGCAAGGTTCCCCATTAAAAACGGCTGCGCGCAGGCGCAAAGAACAAATATATTTATCCATTTTGAGGAGATTGTGAAACTTATGGCTTTCCAGAATATTTATGTACCTGCTGGTGAAAAAATTACCTTTGTCGACGGCAAATTACAAGTTCCCGATAATCCCATCGTGGCCTTTATTGAAGGCGACGGTATTGGCGTCGACATAACCCCCGCGTCAATCCTTGTGTGGGATGCGGCTGTCGAAAAGGCGTATGGCGGCCGGCGCAAGATCGCCTGGATGGAAATTTATTCCGGCGAAAAAGCGGCCGAGCTGTATGACGGCAATTACATGCCGGAAGAAACGTTCGACGCCATGCGTGAATATTTGGTTGGCATCAAAGGTCCCCTGACCACGCCAATTGGTGGTGGTTTCCGCAGCCTGAATGTAACCCTGCGCCAGGTTCTCGACCTGTATGCCTGCGTACGCCCCGTGCTTTATATCCCCGGCACGCCCAGCCCAATGCGCGAACCGGAAAAAATGGACATCATCATTTTCCGTGAGAATACGGAAGATGTCTATTCGGGCGTCGAATGGCCGGCTGGTTCCGAAGGGGCAGAGGCGATTATCAACTTTATGAATAATGAACTTGGCAAGCAGGTGCGCGATGGCTCTGCAATTGGCATTAAACCGGTTAGCGAATTCGGCACCAAACGGCTCGTCCGCCAGGCGATTGAATATGCCATTAATCACAACCGTAAGAGCGTGACCCTGGTGCATAAAGGCAATATCATGAAGTTTACCGAAGGCGCTTTCAAAAATTGGGGTTATGATCTGGCCAAAGAAGAATTTGGCGCACAAACAATTTCTGAAGATGAAGTCTGGTCGGAATATGACGGCCACGCCCCTGAAGGCAAAATCGTGATCAAAGATCGCATTGCCGACAATATGCTGCAGCAGCTTTTGACGCGCACCAACGATTACGACGTGATTGCGACCTTGAATTTGAACGGCGATTACATGAGTGATGCGGCTGCGGCGCAGGTTGGCGGTTTGGGCATGGCGCCCGGCGGCAACATTGGCGATGGGGTGGCCTTGTTTGAGGCTACCCACGGCACAGCGCCCAAATACGCCGGTAAAGACCAGGTGAATCCCAGCAGCTTAATTTTGAGCGGCGTCATGATGTTGGAATATATGGGCTGGCAGGAAGCGGCCGATTTAATTGTAGAAGCAATGACAAAAACAATTGAAGACAAAACAGTGACGTATGATCTGCATCGCCAGATTGAAGGCGCAACGAAGCTGAAATGCTCAGAGTATGCGCAGGCGATTGTCGATAATATGTAAATAAGTTCAGAGGTGCGTATTACGTGATGCTCTTCACTGCGCGATACGCACCATTTTCAACCGTAGGAATCGATTCTCAAGTGCCCTGACCAAATCTGAACCATTCTCCAACCAGATTACAACCAGATTACAACCAAATCTAAACCCAAATTTTTCCTCTCTATGATAGAATATTTGTGTGGGGTCCGCATGGTCAATCAGCCACCACGAATCCAGCCTCGCCGGGCAAGTTTACAATTTGTCTGGTATTTACTCCCCATTGAAGAGAATTCTAATCACTCTTTAAGTTCGCTTTATTGTTTCTTTTAGTGTTGCTAGATCCTGTTAAAGTGATCCACGATATTGGTTCGATGTCCACTTTACTGCAAGCAATTTGTCTGGTGATCTGGCAGGGAGGTATTTGAATGCGTATTCGGTATATTCTTTCTATTTTTGTTTTGTTAATCACTTTGTTATTTGCAACGGCCTCATCGGCATTTGCGACTTCGTTTAGTGTTGCCACGGGCAACCATATATCTGCTGCGCCAAAAACTGCGGCAGCTATGAAAATCAATGCATTTGCTCCTACAGCGCCTTGCGATTCAAATGGAACCGGGGGCGGTAATTGGAGTGATTCAGCCACATGGGCTAGCTGCACGCCATCTGGCAATGATGCAAAGATCCTGAATGGAGATGTAGTTATTGTAGATAATGCATCTGCAGCGGCTAGTAAAGTGGAAGTCCAGGCCGGTGGAACTTTGAATATTCCTACTGGTGGCATATTAACAACCAGTGGGGAGGTAAAAGCGAAAGGGGTGACTGCCCTGTTGACGGTAACTGGGGGAACTCTAACGACATCGGCCGGCAAGCTAAAAGCTGAGGATGGCGGGACAATCAATATTAGCAGCGGCACGGTAACTGTTGACAAAATTGAAGTCAAAGAGAATACAAATGATGCCACTTCCATCACGATTAGCGGTGGATCGGTAACAGCAACGGAAACAGGCAATGATTCCGCCAAGATAGAGGGTCCGAACTCCACTTTAACTGTAAATGGTACAGGACAATTAACCATAGATGGTCAATTAAAACTTAAGAAAGAGGGTACGCTTATTCTGCCGGACTTGGGCGGCGCTGCCTCATTAACAGCTAAAGAAGTGAAGAATACTGGAACAATTCGGCAGTCAGGGACGGCGACAACCAGCGGCGAACAGTTTGTTTTAATTGAGAATGTTGGTAGTTCTGCGGTTTATAACGGTGTGGATATTACTTTAGCTTCCGGAACTGCCAACATCACTGTGGATATACGCGGAAGAATCGGTCTTGATGGTGATTTCTCCGGTGAAAAATGTACTAATGAAGCTGCAGATGTGTATCGCGATCGCTGTTTTAAGATAATATCTGATTCAACTGTGAACATAACGACAGCAACGAAATTTTATACAACTGCTGAAGAAGATGACATCACAAATGATGCTTTGTTCAAGTGGGGATCATGGATCAATCTTGGCGGGTGTCCGGACGCTGTAGGTGCAGGCGGAACATGCAGCCCGGCAAGTGATTTCACCTTAAACAGTGGCAATAATTATTTTCTGATTGCACCAGATAACAATGTTCCAACAGCCCTTAACTTAACTGGTTTTGGGATAGCAACCTATTCACAAAATCATACTTCTGTTTTTGTTATAATAATTCTTGTATTGCTTGTACTAGGAATCTTCTTGGTATACCATCGGCGGTATGCTTAGGGGGATTCTTAAGATTTAAGCCGTTATTCCAAAGGTTACAAAAATCTTTGGAATAACGACGCTACGGCCGTTTCCGTTAAAACGGTGGTTTTATAAACAGATATCCTGGATGAATGAATAAAGAAAATAAGTGAATCAAGAACCGGCTTGCGTGCTTACCATTGGCGGCTCCGACAGCGGCGGAGCCGCCGGTGTGCAGGCAGATTTAAAAACCTGGACGGCGTTGAGGGTGTATGGCATGAGTGTGATAACGGCCGTTACCGCCCAAAACAGCATCAGCGTGTCAGCCGTTCACTATCTGCCGCCTGAATTTGTGCAGCAGCAAATCGAAACGGTACTGAGTGACTATGGCGCAACGGCCGTAAAGACCGGTTTTTTAGGTCGCGCCGATCTCATTAGCGTCATTGCCGCCTCACTGCCTGCTTTTTCCATCAACCATATCGTGGTCGATCCCGTCCTTGTCAATCATATGGGCGTGGCCATGTTTGCGCCTGACGTGGTACAAGCATACCGGGAGTTTTTGCTGCCGCTGGCCAGCCTGATAACGCCGAACTGGCGCGAGGCTGCTTTGTTAGCTGATTTAGCCGAAGCTGATATCCAAACGCCTGCGGGTATCGAAACGGCCGTTTCTCGTCTTCACGATCTAGGCGCAAAAAATGTGTTGATCACCGGCGCAGCGGCCGGCAATGAAATCGTTGATTGGCTGTCGACCGGCGGTGCGCCGCAGCCGCTGCCCGTTCCCAAAATCGTCACATCCAACACCCACGGCAGCGGGGATACGCTCTCGGCAGCAATAGCTGCTTTTTTGGCGCGTGGTGAAGCATTGGAAACGGCCGTACAGTCTGCACAAAAGGTAACGGCCGTTGCGCTGCAAAAAGCGCGCCACTGGCGGTTGGGGGCCGGTCATGGCCCGCTCTGTCACTTCGACCTCGCTTAACCCCTTATTTGCTTTTTCGGAAATTAAATGATCCAATTCGTCCCGAAAAAGCCTCAGCCAATTCCAGAAATGCGCTCGATTTTCGATGAATTGGCCTAAAGCAGGGTTTTTCAGTTGTCCGAAAATCAACTTCCCGGAAGCTGATTCAAACTATGCATACTCATTTTGCCCTGGACTAATTTTGAAACTACGAGCTTCCGGGAAGATTGTACAGCGTAACTAATGAAAAACCCTGAATTTTAAAGCTAAACATGTGCAAACGCCTGGCATCAGTGTTACAATTTGCCGACGACTATACATTCAAAACGTTTTGAACGCAGGGTAATTCGATGCATGATGCTTTGATCAATGTAAACGACAGTACAGTTGCAGGAGTGGGACGCCTGGCGCGCTTTTTTGGATTTGGCGAAGTGATGGGCCGTTTGTACGGTACGCTGCTGCTCAGCCCGACGCCGCTTTCCCTCGATGAGCTAGCCAGCGGATTAGAAATCAGCAAGGGCTCGGTCAGCATGAACATGCGCGCTCTGGAGCGCTGGGGCATGGCCAAAGAAGTTTGGATGCGTGGCGAACGCAAGAAATATTACCGTGCTGAATCAGATCTATGGCAGGTAATCCGCAACGTGCTGGGCAGCCGCGAGCAGCGCGAAGTGCAGGTCGCGCTGGACGTTCTCACCGACAGCGTGGCGCGGCTAAAATCGGCTGAGCATGAACTGACGCCTCAGGAACGGGAACTGGCGCGTTATTATCTGGAACGCATTGCAGATTTACAATCTTTTTTCCAGGTGGCGCAGTTGGCGCTGGAGACGGTGTTGGGTAATGATGAGACCGTTGATTTTGAAGCGGTCACCAAAATTGAAATTGGCTAACAGGCTGTCGGTGCAGGTATTTTGCCACATATTGACACAGATTTTCACGGATTGATTGCTGTTGCCTCTACCAATCCAGTAAAAATTGGGGCGGTTCAGACGGCCGTTTCCCAAATCTGGCCGTACGCTATAGACAATGACCCTGGAATTTGAAAAACTTACCCCTGATTTAGAAAACATGGCTCTGGCGACGGCAAAACGTATGGCCGCCAGAGAAGTGTTGATCAAAGAAGTTAATCAGACGATACGCGCTTATCGGGTGAACTGGGAAGCAATTAACCATGCGCTTGTAGTTGCGCAGGAAAAAGCAGATCAAAAGCATTATCGTTCGGCACGGCCGTTTTCCCAAAATCATCCCCTTGACGCTCATTTGCCTCCGCCGCAGCCGCCCCAAACTGCCACAATTGTCGCCACGGACGGCTCACAGATTATGCCAGACCGCCATGCCGCCCATCTCTATTATTTGATCAACGTTGGCGGCATTATTTTCTACCACGGGTTGGCGACCCCACCGGATGTCTTTTCAGAACCCCAAATCATTTATCCCGAAACAGATACGGCCGTTGACGATTTTGTCTTCAGCAGCGGGCAGGTCAGCATTGAGCGCGACAAGCTGGAAATCACGAAACTGGCCGATACTGCCTGGGATTCCCGCTCCGCTGCACAGCCTCTGGTCGCCATGCTCGATCAACGCCTGCTTTATTGGCCGACCGGCGCGGCCGACATTGCCGACAGCAAGGCGATTGTAGTTTGGAATGCTGCGATGACCAAAATGCGGGATGCAGGCGCGCTGCTGGCCGGCTATATTGATCGTCCCGGGACCAGTGCGGTTGTTACCCTGCTGCGCTCGTTAACGGCCGTTGACGAACCTGGTTTCGATTGGAAATCGCTGGGCAAACGCGCCGCTACGCAGGGACTGACCGACGCCGATCTCTTCCGCACCATCCTCACGCCGGGCGAGCGCAGCGCGGTCTTTGTTTATATCTCGCCGCCCAATTCTCGATTTGCTGAAATAGATGCGCTCAATGAAGTTTGTTTCTTTTATTTGAATCCTGGTCTGGCCGGCCAGCAAATTGCACGCGTGGATATTCCGCGCTGGGTGGCGCAAGAGGAAACGGCCGTCGCCGCCGTCCACGCCCTGATCATTGACCAGTGCCGTATTCTGGGCAGCTATCCCTACGTGCTGGCGCGCGCCGACGAAATGGCCGTGGTCGGTCACCAGGACGCCAATGAACTCAACTTTATGATTGATCTGGTGATGCAGCGGCACGGTATTGAGGCTGATATCACCGCCAAACAGGCCAGCAAAGAAATCATGCGCGGCGGCCGTACCCGTCACGAAGGTGTGTAAATATGTCTAACCCTGAAATTGGCCGCGTTTTACGCGCATCAACGATTGGCTTTGCCGTGGGCTGCCGGGTCGGGCAGCTCGAGCATTCCCGCTTTTGGCGGATTGGTCAAAGCGCAGCCGGTTGAAGAGCGTGAAGCGATCTACGGCCTGATCTATAACATGAACATCGACGACGATCCGCTGGTGCGGCGTTTGGTGCTGGCGGAGAATCCACCCGTAAACGTCATCAATGACCAGCGCACCAACCGCCTGCTGCCGATTGAAATGAGCATCCTGGCGATTGGCTACAAACTCGAAGGCGCAGTCCAGCATGGCCTGCCGCCGCGCCCGCCGCTTAATCTCGACCCGGTGGTGCTGGTTGATGATCCGGCCGAAATCCGCGCCTTTACCGCGCCGCGCCACTTTGGCCAATCTGAAAGACTCGGTTATCTGCGTTTAATCTTGCGAAATACGGGCACAGCCGTTCCCGTTGACCAACTGCTGGTCGCCCACATCGTCAACATGGTTGCGCTGCGCGGCAGCGATGTCGCCTGGGCCGTGTCGGTTGTGGATGAACTGATCGAACTGCTGCGCAGCAACTACGACGTTCTCATTCCCACCCTGGAAGCGCTCAGCGATGCGCTGCCGGAACTGGCGGTTGGGGAACGGCTGTAGCCGTCATTGTCGACGTTAGAAGGATAACATGGAAGCAGAAAAACAACCCATTGGCTATATTATCGGCGGCGGTCTCAAGGAAGGCTTTCGCGTACGTCTTACCATCCCGGCGGAGCAGGTGCAGGAAGGCAGCTTTGTCGTGTGTGAAGGCGGCCGGTATCGTTATTATGGTCTTGTGACTGACCTGCAACTGGGCGCAACCGACCCTCGTTTCGCCGATGAAAAAACGGACCGTCTGCAAACCCCCATTCAGCAGGCGCTGCTGGGAAAAACGCTCTACACGACCCTGAACGTGTATCCAACTTTGCTCATGGATATGGGACCAGACATGCTTTCCCCGCAGCGGGCAGCGTGGGAGCAGCGCGTGCAGGCAGGCGAGGAAAACCCCGGCCCCAAACCGGTTAAAACTGTGCCTGCCCACCACGCCGCAGTACGCCAGGCGGATGAGGCAGATGTGGCCCAAATTTTTGGCGAGGCCGGAAAAGGTATGTTTGTCGTCGGCCATACCATCGAGCAAGGCTATCCGGTGCGGTTGGATCTCGACAAATTTGTCAAACGGTCGAGCGGCATCTTTGGCGCGACGGGCACGGGCAAAAGCTTCCTGACGCGTATGGTTTTGGCCGGGTTGATGGCGGAGGACGTGGCTGCAGCGCTGGTGTTTGACATGCATAATGAGTATGCCTATGACGATACCGATACGGATCGGTTGGTCAAGGTGTATGGATTGCGCAGTATGTTCGGCGCCAAGGTACAGGTGGCCGGGCTGGGCGCAGGCGCACAGGTGCGCGGGCATTCGCCTGACTTCACGCTGGAACTGGCCTTGAGTGATTTTTCGACAGGCGATATAAATTTGTTGGCGGAAGCGCTCAACCTCACAGATACATCGGCCGTGACGCTGAATGCGCTGGAGCGCGCGTTTGGGCGTGATTGGTTTGCGAGGTTTATGAAATTAGAGCCGGGCGCAGTGGAAACGGACCTGGAAACCGGCAAAACCTATCCGGCCGAGAATTCGGTGGCTGCCTGGGCGCGCCAAAATAATGTCCATGACAAAGCGGCCGAAGCGCTGCACCGCAAGCTCAAGCTGGTTTATGATAAACCTTATGTGGTTGAGCAGCCGGCCGGCGATCCCGTCACGGAGATTGTGGATAAATTGGAAAACGGCCGTCACGTCATTCTCGGTTTTGGTGAATATGAAAGCGATCTCGATTATCTGCTGGTTTCCAATATTCTCACGCGCCGCATTCGCGATCATTGGGTCAAGAAAACGGAGCGGCATAAAACTTATGGGGAATCAGCGCCTAAACCATTGTTGATTGCTGTCGAGGAAGCGCATAAATTACTCAACCCCCACCTTTCCGGCCAAACCGCGTTTGGCGTTATTGCGCGTGAACTGCGCAAATATTTTGTGACGCTGTTGGTTGTTGATCAACGACCTTCCGGCATTGACGACGAGGTGATGTCCCAATTGGGTACGCGCATTACCGGCTGGCTGGGCGACGAGGATGATATTCGCGCCGTTTTGACCGGTCTGGCAGGGCGGGAGCAGTTGCGCGGGATGCTGGCGCGTTTGCAAGAGAAAGAGGAAGTGCTTTTGTTGGGATGGGGCGTAAAAATGCCCATCCCTGTGCGCTCGCGCCGCTATGATGAAAAGTTTTACCAGGAAATGAAAGCGGGCAGATCATCCAGAGGGAATTTGAGCGCTGTCGGTGATGATTATGGCATTGAAAATGCAAACGATGATCTTTTTTAGGATGTGAAGACCCTTAAAAAGCCACTCATTTTCCTTGATGAAAAACAGGCGCTGTCTGTTGAGGCGGTTGGCGGCAAAGCGGCGGGTTTGGCGGCGCTCAGGCGCGCCGGTTATCCTGTACCGCCCGGTATTTGTGTGACCACGGCGGCCTTTAAGCAGGCATTACGGCCGTATCAAATCCCCCTCTCCGTCCTGTTAAAGACTCCCAATTTGGCTGACAATCAGGTTGCAATCGAGGTTGCTGCACAGATCAACGAACTGCTGAGAGACTTGTTTTTGCCGGTCACTCTGCGTGCAAAACTGTTTGCTCTGTTGCCACAGATTAGGGATGGGGATACGGCCGTTGCTGTGCGCTCTTCCGGGAGTGATGAAGATGGCGACTCAGCCAGCTTTGCGGGTCAATATGCCACATTTCTTGGCGTGCAGGGTGATGAAGCAATTGAACAGGCAATCCTCGATTGCTGGCGATCATTTTTCAGCGCCCATGCCCTGGCCCATCGTGTACAGACTCACAAACCAATTAAAAATGCAGGCATGGCAGTTTTGCTGCAACCATTCATTGATGCTGAATGTTCCGGGGTGGCCTACTCCGTCGATCCTGTGGCCCAGGTGCGTGAGCATGTGGTGGTTAACAGCGTCTGGGGGCTGGGGCTGGGTGTGGTCGATGGCGACGTTGCAAATGACGTAGATTGGGTTGATCGCACGAATTGGCGAGTAGTAAAACGCCATATCGTGGTCAAACCCAAGCAGATCAAGCTGGATGATGCAGGGCATTTGCAGCGCCTGGCTGTTCCCGATGGTTATGACCGCAGCGCCTGTTTGCCGGAAAGTTGGTTAAAACGCGTCGCACAATTTGTCGTCACCTTGGAGCAACTGTTTCAACGACCGCAGGATGTCGAATGGACTGTTGCCGGCCAGCAGTTATGGATTTTACAGAGCCGGTCGCAGACGGCGCTGCCGCCTGAACTGGCAAAAACGACGCCATTTCCGGTTGCCTGGCAGGATAAAAACCAATTTCACTTGTGGCGCCTGGCTCATTACGAGGCGCATCAGCAAGGCGCGCCCCTGCCGCTGGAATATGATCATTTTAAGGTTCAAGAAAGTATTCGCGAAGAAGCGTGTCGTTTGATGGGCGTTGAAAGGCATGTGGTGATGAAAGGGTTTAACGGCCGTCCCTATTTCCGCGATAGTCCAATTGAATGGACAGAAGCAGATCGTCGTTTGCGCAACCAGGTGTTAGAAGATCAACGCGATCGCCTTTTTAATGAGGGGTGCACGGTATGGGAAATTTGGGGGCCGGAAATTGTGAAGAGCACAGAGCGGCTGCGGGCGTTTGATTTTGCGCGTGCGGATGGGATCGCTTTGGCCGGGCATCTGGAGGAGGCGCTGGCGGCGCAGCGGCGGCATGCGCTGCTGCATCCCTTGTGCGTGTGGCGGCCGCGCGCAGCTTATTTTGAGGCGTATACGGCCGTTTCCGGGAACGCCGGCCCTGAGGCAGAAAACGCCGCCACAAAACTGCTGGATGGGGGAGATACGCCTTTAACCAATCTTATTGATGCGTTGTATGAACTGGGTTGTACAGCGCGATCAAATCCGGCTCTGACAGCCCTGCTGCACGACCCGCCTGAAGGTTCGACCGATGAGCTGTTGGCGCATTTGTTGGGACTGGAAGCGGATAAGACCGTGGCTGCTTTCCAGAAGCAGTTTGCAGATTTATTGACTGTCTATGGCGAACGGGTGGGATATGGATATGGTTCTCACGCGACAGTAAACACGCCTACGTGGTCTGAACAGCCGGCGCAGGTCTTACGCCTGGCGGCAGTTTATCTTGATCCGGCTCAGGAGGCTCCGGCGGTAATTCGCGCGCGTACACAAAAGGAGCGTGAGGATGCCATTGCAGGCCTCTGTGCAGCCTGTGATGATGAGCGGGCTGTGGCGGAGTTCAAGCGGTTGTGGCGTAACGGCTGTCGCTGGTGGACCGTGCTGGAAACCCATAATCACTACATTGACCAGATGGCGTGCGGCCAATTACGCCATGCCGTGATGGCGGCGGCGCGCTGGCTGGTTGTTCAAGGTAGTTTGGCGCAAACTGAAGCGGTATTTTGGTTGACATTCGCAGAAATTGGGGCGGCGTTACGCTCAAATAAGGTCACTGATTTTACAGCAAAAATTAAAGCGCGGCGCACGCAGCATGCTGCATGGACCAGGTTGATCCCACCGTCAATATTGGGGATGCCAGAGGCCAGTTTGCCAAAACGGCCGGCGCTTACGAATGATTTGGCGCAAACTTTGACGCCGAATACAGCCGCCGCCGACGCCAAAATTATTAAAGGATTGGGAGCAAGCCCCGGGCAAGTGACAGGTCGCGCGCGGGTTATGGTGGATGAGTGGGCGTGGCCTGATGTGGCGGCGGGTGATATTTTGGTCGCCCGTAATGTAGGGCCACGCTGGACGCCGCTCTTCCCTTTACTGGGTGGCTTGGTGCTTGACAGCGGCTCGATCGGTCAACACGCAGCGGCTACTGCGAGAGAATATGGCGTAACGGCCGTTATCGCTGCCGGCAACGCAACTCGACGGATATCTGACGGCAGCGCCGTATGGGTTGATGGCGCAAACGGCATTGTCAGGCTTCTTGAGCTTTGACAGCAATGTTACTCCTCGTTTAAAGCAATTCCATTTCGATACGCGATTTTCCAAATCACGCTACGGTTTTCATTCATGGTGGTGAGTTACCGCCCATGAAGCCTCCTCACTAGCTTCAAAATCTAAACCTGATTGCAAGGTTGCTAATCTCATGATTGGCAACCTTTTTGGGGTTAGCGTAAAATTGAGTGTGAAGGTTGAAAGCCATGAAAAAAGTTTGGTTACAACAAACCGAGCAGGAAACAGACCAACAACTGGAACCTTTTTTAGAAGAGGCTTTGGAACCGCGGTGCAAAATCATTATCCACAACGATGATGTTACCCCGATTGGTTTCGTAATCGCAATTTTACAAAAAATTTTTCAGTTGGATGCTCTAATCGCGGAACGTGTAACCATTATCGCCCACACAACCGGACTGGCCTATGTGACAACACTGCCCTGTCCAGAAGCCAACCGGCGCGTCGGGCGAGCTCATTTTGCTGCCAGCCTGGAAGGATTCCCTCTTACTTTTACTATTGAACCAGAAGAATAGGTTTCCCAAACGGCCGTTTCCAAAACCTTTCTGCAGTCTATAAAAATTTCAGTACAGGAGCTGTAAATATGTTTGACCTTTCTTTAGTTGGGCCTATAGGGCAGGCTATCATTGAGCGTGATAAGGAATCAATTTCTCCATCACTTACACGCGAATATCCATTGGTTGTCGACCATGCGCTGGGATCAGAAATATGGGACGTAGACGGCCGTCGCTATATTGATTTTATGGCGGGTATTGCGGTGCTAAATGTTGGCCACCGCCATCCTGCCGTTGTTGAAGCCGTTGAAGAGCAAATCCATAAATTCTGGCACGTTTGTCTTTCTGATTTTTATTATCCGCAAGCTGTGGCATTGGCCGAGAAATTGCAAGCCGTGGCGCCAATGGCTGATACACGGCTATATTTTGGAAATTCCGGAACCGAGGCGATTGAAGCCGGCGTCAAACTGGCAATGTATCGCACTGGTCGCAAACAATTTATTGCCTTTACTGGCGCTTTCCACGGCCGTACCTTAGGCGCGTTGTCATTTACTGCCAGCAAAAATGTGCAGCGAGCGCACTATCGCACCGGCTTGCAGGTTTATCATATTCCTTATCCCGACGCCTACAGGCCTATATTACAAAGCCCAAATGGACGCGGATACGGGGATGTAGTTGTTGATTACCTGGAAAACGAAGTGTTTCAAATGCTGGTAGCGCCCAATGACGTCGCCGGAATTTTAGTTGAACCGATCCAGGGGGAAGGCGGCTATGTTGTGCCCGCGCCTAATTTTTTCCCGCGTCTGCGCGAACTGTGTGATCGGCATGGCATCATGTTGATTGTTGACGAAATCCAGACCGGCATCGGCCGTACCGGCAAATGGTGGGGGATTGAACATGAAGACATTGAACCTGACATTGTTTGTTTTGCCAAAGGAGTGGGCAGCGGTATGCCAATTGGCGGCATCATTGCGCGCAACGATGTGATGACCTGGAAGCCCGGCGCGCATGGCAGCACGTTTGGCGGTAACCCTGTTGCGGCTGCCGCTGCGCTGGCTACTTTAAACGTTGTTGAAAAAGAGGATCTAATGGCGCAGGCTGTAGAAACCGGTCAATATATTATGGATGCGCTGCAAGAACTCCAGACGCGTCATGCAAGCATCGGCATGGTGCGCGGACGAGGTTTGATGATCGGTGTTGAGTTTGTGAAAAATCGTGAAACGAAGACGCGTTTCCCTGCTTTGCGGAATGCGGTGATTCAGAATGCTTTTGCGGAGAGATTGCTGCTGCTGCCTTGCGGGCGCAACACGCTGCGTATAACACCTCCGTTAAACATCTCGCGTCATTTAGTTGATGAGGGCTTGCAGATTTTTGCTGCTGCGGTTGCGAAGGCAGAACAAAATCATTTATAAGTGAATAGGTGAAGGTGTGAAAGATAAAATTGCTGCATTAAAAGTAATTCTCTCAGGTGGTGTGGCGCCGGCGATGGCAACGCCGCTGCTGCCGAATAGTTATGATGTCAATACGGCCGTTATTCCCGAGCTTGTTGAATTTTTGCTGGCGCGAGGCGTCAAAGGTTTGTTTGTGGGCGGGACAACCGGGGAAGGCGTTTTCCTGGATGTAGCCGCGCGCCGGAAGCTTGCTGAAGCCACAATGACGGCCGTCGCCGGACGCGCGCCCATCTTGATGCATATTGGCGCGCTGCATGTGGAAACTGCTGTAGCGCTGGCGGCCCATGCTGCATCTTTGGACGTGGCGGCGATTGCGGCTGTAACCCCATTTTATTATGGCATTGATGATGATGGTCTGGCAGATTATTACCATGCCATTGCCCGGGCTGCGCCCGAGACGCCGCTTTTTTTGTATGATATTCCGCACCTGGCCGTGAATGGCATCAGCCCTGCCCTGGCGGCGCGCTTGAGCCGGGAACTGTCCAATTTCGCCGGCGTCAAAACCAGCAATCAGAGTGTACAGGCGGTGGGCCGGTTGTTAGACGCCGTGCCGGATACGGCCATCATGTTGATCGGCAATGAAACGGCTGCGCTGGCATCGCTTGCGTTGGGTTGTGACGGCATGGTGAGCGGATTGAGTACGGCCGTTCCTGAGCCGTTTGTGGCGCTGACAGCCGCAGTCGCCGTTGGCGATATGGCGGAGGCACGGCGGCAGCAATCTTTGATTAATCAACTGCTGCAAAAAATGCCGCCCGGACGGCGCATTGGCGCTATTAAGGCGATCTTGACAGCGCGCGGCGTTGCGGTGGGAACGGCCGTGCCGACGTTACCAATGCCAGCGGAATCACCCTGGCGGGCAATGACGCTGTAAAAAGCATGAAGCTGCTGCTCTTTGATATTGACGGAACGCTCATCCGCAGTAACAGTGCGGGCCGGCTTGCGATGCAGGCGGCTTTGGAAGAGCTGTTTGGCGCGGCCGGCCCGCTGGAAAACTACAATATGAGCGGCAAAACGGATGCGCGTATTGTGACTGACTTGTTGACGGCCGTTGGCGTGCCCCAGAATAAGATCGCGGCGCAGCTTGATGCGGTTTTCGAATGCATGGCAGTCAAAGCAGACGAGATTTATCCGACCAAAGGAATTGAAAAATGCGCCGGTGTAGAAGAATTGCTGGCAGTATTAGACCCCAATGAGGGGTGTGTTTTAGGATTGTTAACCGGTAATGCCCAGCCCACAGCCGCTTTGAAATTAGAGGCCGCCGGTATTTTACCGGCTCAATTCCTGGTCGGCGCTTATGGCTCGGAATCTTTGGATCGCAACGATTTACCTGCAATTGCGATGAAGCGCGCAGAAACATTGACGGGAAAGCCCTTTACGGGGGATAATACGGTCATTATTGGCGACACACCGGCGGATATTTTATGCGCCCGCGCCGGAAGGGCAACGGCCGTTGCTGTGGCCAGTGGATGGCATGCAGCCGCGACGCTTTTGAACTACAATCCTGACTTTTTATTTGAAAATATGCTGGACACACAGGGAATATTAGCTGCTTTGCTGTAAATCGTGGAGGGATGATGGGCGAAGACACGAAAAAAATTGCTTCAGTGCAATTGGGAATAAAAAAACCAACCACTCTATCAATGAAAGATCTTTATTCCTGGGTCGTATGGCAGATACCGCGTGCTTTGGATGATGGTCTGTGTGGCGCTGTGCGGCCGCCCATCGCTGGCCACGGCTGGTTTCCGGCAATCATACTCTTGAAAACCAAATCTGTACGTGTTTATGCTCACTTAGAGCAAGAATTTTCTTCACCTGAAAGCGCTTTCGATTATTTCAATAAAAAAAGTGACAACACAGGTCCTCCTACTCGCGGCCAATCTCCTGAATAGTTACTAAAAAAGGCTGATTGAACGACTCAATCAGCCTCTCAAATTAGACTGGGATTGTGTTGTAAGATGGCAGTTTAAATAACCGTGCCGTCAGGGAGAATGGCGTTTTTAGGGATAATAATTAAGCCTTCGCGCGCCACCCAGTTTTCACCTTCTCCATCTTCACGGTCTGGAATAGAACGAATGGTTACATCCCGACCAATGCGCGCATTTTTATCCACAATTGCGCCCTTAATCACTGAGTTGGCGCCAATGCCAATATCAGGAATTTTGTTGCGCCGGTTTTGTTCTTTATCTGCATCTGTTTCAAAATAATCGGCGCCCATGATAATTGATTCTTGAATGCTGGCTTCGGAGCCAATAAGACTGCGCAGGCCGACAACTGAATCACGCACGTTGGCGGAGTTGATCTGGCAGCCATCAGTCAGCAATACATTGTGCAAACGTGCATTGTGGACAAGGGAACCGGGTAAAAAGCGCGCGTGTGTAAAGATGGGATGAATAGCATCATAAAAATCGAAAGGCGGGTCGGGGGAAGCCATATCAAGATTGACCTGGTAAAAGCGTCGAATAGTCCCAATATCTTCCCAGTAGCCGGAGAATGGATAACCAAATACGCGTCTGTGGCCATGGATTGCGGCGGGAATCAGATCCCGTCCAAAATCGTCGCCATCTGAATTGAGCGACTCAAAAAGCGTTTCCGTATTAAACACATAAATGCCCATTGAAGCCATATATGGTTTTTCAGGATTTATGCCGCTTTCAAATTCAGCCAAAACATCATCTGATTTTGGCTTCTCGTGGAAACTGGTGATTTGCTGGTCGGGGCCTAGCTTCAAAATACCCAAACCGGAAACAATATCGCGCCCAACCGGTTGAACCGCTACCGTGACTTCGGCATTTGAATGGATGTGAAAATCGATAAATTTGCGGTAATCCATACGATAAAGATGGTCGCCTGCGAGTATGAGTACATATTTAGCGCCGGCTTCATTGATCTCAACGATTTGTTTGCGCACCGCGTCAGCAGTTCCCTGGTACCAATCGGTGCTCTCAAAGGTTTGTTCAGCCGCCAGAATCTGTACCCAGCCGGATGTAAAGACATCTCGATGATATGTATTCCAGATATGTCTATGTAAGGAAGCGGAATTAAACTGAGTTAAAATGGCAATTTTTTCGATATCTGCGTGCAGGCAGTTGCTCATTGGAATGTCGATTAGACGGTATTTTCCGGCCAAAGGCACGGCCGGTTTAGAGCGTTCTTTTGTTAGCGGGTAGAGCCGCGTTCCTTGACCGCCGCCCAGAATTAATCCTAAAACGTCCTTCATACTCATCTGTTTTCCCCTTTCTCGATTGACTTTTCAGTTGCAGGCCGGGGAGGTTATACTCGCCTGCGCTGATTAGTTTCTCGAATTGTTAATAATCTTCAGATAAGGTTCCCTGCCCTTGAGTTTAATAATACCCGTCTATGCGGTTTTTTGCCATTGGCAGTTTCACAAAGCCCATGATATGATCTGCCCGCTTGCAAGAACGCTTGCATCTGCTCATGGGTACGGAGAATGATTAGCTCAGTGTGGTTTTTTTGATCACGCCTCTTTTTTGTGCCAGCGGGCTAGATTTCATTAATTGGAGTTTGTATGAGCCGAGTTATTCATATTGATAGTCCCACTAAAATTCGCAATCGTAACCGGCGGACTATTGCGGAACTGCTGCGCCGCTTAAGCCAAAAACCTAAAATTGATACCGACGCCAAAGATATGGTTGCAACGATCATCTATGCGCTGCGTGAAATTTATGAGGGCGTGGAGCAGACGGTAACGGCGTGGGAAAAACGAGATTATTGGATGAAAGCTGAACGCTTTATGCGGGATTGGGAATGGGTGCAAGAAACGGCCGTTAACATGGAAGATGTTCTCCGTAATGACGCCTGGGACTTGATGCCTGAGCTTCTGGCTGATTTGTTCCCCCGTTTTGCCGACATTGAAGTCAAAACCATGACGCGCAAACCGGACGTATGGCAGGGCGCTTATGCCCGCTTGCTTTCACAACCGCCGAGTGAGCTGCCCTATTAATGAACCTGCAGGTCGGGCAGCGCCCACTCTTTTTGCTTGGTTGGGTGTTGTTGGCGTTTTTTGTTGTGGGCTGTGTGCCGCTGGCCGCAGATTCCAACGGGTTTATGGCGCTGCCTGCCACCATGACCCTGCCTGCGCCTGAAGAGAGCCCGGCTCCGGCTGCTGCAGCTGAGGCGCCTTTTTCACCGACGGTCACGCCTCCTGCGTCAAAAGCCCAAAAAATAAAAAGCCTCTTTCCATTTATGTTTCCTACGCCGACGATGACGGCAACGGCCGTTCCCACGCCAACTCCATCCCCATCCCCAACACCGCTGCCTTGCAGCTCGGCAGGAGAAATGGTTTCCGGCGTCGTTGAGAGCACGCTCACACAAGGCGGCGCAATGGCTTATCGTGTTTATTTGCCGCCTTGTTATGGTGTAGACGACCGTACTTACCCCACGCTTTATATGCTGCCCGGCAACATTCATACCGACGCCATTTGGGATGAATTGGGTCTGGATGAAGATGCTGAATCCGCCATCCTTGAAGGGAAAATGCCGCCCTTTTTAATTGTGATGGTAAACGGCGGCTGGCTGGCCGACACGACCTCCGGGGGAGAAGGCTCCTACGAGCAGTTTTTTATGCAAGAGTTGATCCCGGCAGTCGAAACCGAGTATTGCGCCTGGCCTGATAGAGCCGGACGCGCGCTGGGTGGCATGTCGCGTGGGGGGTATTGGGCGCTGGAAATTGCTTTTCGCCACCCGGATGCGTTTGCCAGCGCAGGCGGACACAGCGCCTCGCTGTATGATTTTTATGGCGGACCTGAAGTGAACCCGCAGGTTACCGGCATCGAAAACGACCTGGGTGATTTACGTATCTATTTTGATATTGGTGAAAATGATGGGTACATCCCCAATCTCCGGCAGCTTCATGAAGATATGCGGGCCAAAACAATATCGCATGAATGGGTTGTCAATCCCGGTTATCATCAGGATGCGTATTGGGCAGCACATACGGCCGATTACCTGGCTTGGTATACCGCTCCCTGGCCGCTTGACCGCGAATTTTATCCGCTTTGTGAGTAGCTGCTGCGACGGCCGTACCAGATTAACAAGGTAAAAACGACGAGGTATAACCCAATCCATAGGCTGACCTTGACCAAGCGCGAGTCGACAAGAATGGCGATGCAGCCGAATACGGCCGTTACCAGATAATACCCCAGTACAACCGTGCGCGTGGGAACCCCCTGATCGGAAAGGCGAAAATGCAGATGACCGCGGTCCCCGACAAGTGGATTTTGGCGGCGCATTAAACGCGAAATGATTTGCCAGGCCACATCCAGAATTGGAATCGCCAGCACCAGCAGTGCGGTTGATAATTTAGCCGGTGAAAGAATCGCTAAAGTAGCCATCTGGAAACCCAAATAATAAGCGCCGGCGGAACCTAAAAAAATGCGCGCCGGCGTAAAATTAAAGGGCAAAAATCCCAACAATGCCCCCGCTAAAGCCAGAGGAAACAGCGCCACCGTCGTTTGTCCCAGGCGGTAGCTGTGCCACGCAAATAATAAGGCTGCAATCGTACACACGCCAGCCGCCAGCCCATCCAGCCCATCCAGCCAATTAATGGCGTTAATCATACCCACGACCCAAAACACAGTAAAAAGCAATGCCAGCGGACGCCATATCCACACCAGATTCCCTTCAAGCGTAAAAAACCAGGACAATGGTTGCATTGACCAAAATGCGGTCGCTCCGAGCGGGCTGGTGAAAACCTCAATAAAAATGAGATGGCTCATGGCGACGCCGGCTGCTAAAAATTGAATGCTAAACTGCATCCACGGTTTGAGATCAAACCAATCATCCAACAAACCGCCCAGTACAATTAATAGCGTGCCCAACACGACGCCGCGCAGGCGGATCGCATCATCTGGTTGATCAGGAGGCAGAAACCAATAAATCAGAACAATGCCGACAAGCCAGGCTGAAAACAAAGCCAGCCCCCCCAATTTCGGCATTGGACCGCTGTGTTTGCGACGTCCGCCCGGTTTGGCGATCACTCCCCAGCGCAGGGATAGGCGGCGCGCCAGCGGCGTAAACACCAGCCCCGCCAGAAAAGTGATCAAAAAAAGTAGAAAATATTGCATGGGACATTATCGATCTATTTGTTTAGTACTACAACAAGACTTCGCTCTGAAATGAGGAGGAAGGCATTCTCAAATGCCGGTTCGTCGCCTCAACTGGCCGCATCTAAGGATGACTCACTCCTCATGATTAGTCAGCAAAGTATACTTTATGTCAATTTCTTGTTGTAGGACTAAGCTGCTATGCAGTACCAAATTGGCGGTCACCGGCGTCTCCCAATCCGGGAACAATGTAGCCGATATCATTTAAACGCGCATCCACTTTAGCCACATAAATTGGCACATCGGGATGTGCATTTTGTAATGTTTGAATGCCTTCCGGCGCCGCCAAAATGCCTACAAATTTAATTCGCTGTGCGCCCCAATTTTTAAGTATGTCAACCGTGGCGACGGCCGATCCGCCGGTTGCCAGCATCGGATCCAACACGAGACATACTTCTACTGTTGGGCTGGTGGGCAGCTTGTTGTAATAGGAAACAGGCTTCAAGGTTTGCTCATCCCGATACAGGCCGATGTGCCATACTTCGGCGCTGGGCATCATTTCCCAGATGCCTTCAACCATGCCCAAACCGGCGCGTAAAACAGGAATCAAACCAACTTTATCAATCAATTCCTTCCCCGCAGCAGCTCCCATTGGCGTCTCAACCGTGATGTCTTTTAATCCCAGGTCTGTTGTGGCTTCATAACACAGCAGTATAGCCAGCTCTCGCACCAATTCACGGAACTTTTTTGGTTTGGTTCCTTTGTTTCTAATAGGGTCAATTTGTGTTTGACTAATGGGTGTTGTGATTCAAATACCATCTTTCTATTCCTCCATCGATGAAGTCTCCATGATATGTCCGCACATGATTTTACCTGAGATCGATCGTATAATCCCATGCAAACCCATGAGTGAAAAATAGACGCATGTTAAGCGAAAAACCTACGCCCAACAGACACATTGCACCTCAGCAGAAATCCGGCGATAAAAAACTGGATGGTCTGCTGCGTCCGCAGCGTCTGGTGGAATTTACCGGACAGGAAAAATTAAAGACGAATTTGTCGATTCTGATTGAAGCCGCGCAGGCGCGCCAGGAACCGCTGGATCATGTTCTCTTTCATGGCCCGCCAGGATTGGGTAAGACGACGCTGGCGCATGTTGTTGCCAATGAGATGAATGTCAACATTCGTATTACGGCCGGGCCAGCGATTGAACGCGCCGGCGATTTGGCGGCGATTCTGACCAATTTGCGCGCCGGCGATATTTTATTTATTGATGAAGTTCACCGGCTGGGACGTGCCGTGGAAGAAATTTTGTATCCGGCGATGGAAGATTTTGTGCTGGATATTGTGGTGGGCAAGGGGCCAGGCGCCAAAAATGTGCGTCTGAAGCTGCCGAAGTTTACGGTGATTGGCGCAACAACACGATTGGCTTTGTTGACTGCGCCTTTGCGCGCCCGGTTTGGGGCAGTTTACCGCATGGATTTTTATGAACTGGCGGCGATTGAGACAATTGTGCTGCGCGGGGCCGGGATTTTGAATGTGCCGATTGAACCGGACGGCGCTACGGAGATTGCCCGGCGCTCGCGCGGAACGCCGCGTGTGGCTTTACGCCTGCTGCGCCGGGTGCGGGATTATGCCCAGGTGCGGGCAGATGGCGAGATTACAGAGGAAACGGCCGTTGCCGCGCTAAACCTGCTCGAAATCGATAAACTGGGCCTGGATGATCTCGACCGGCGCGTGCTGCGCACCATCATCGAAAAATTTGGCGGCGGCCCGGTTGGGCTGGATACGATCGGCGCCTCGATTAGTGAAGAATCGGACACGATTATGGATGTGGTTGAGCCGTATTTGCTGCAGTTGGGCTTTCTGGAGCGCACGGCGCGCGGCCGCGTTGCCACACCACACGCCTACGCGCATCTACGAATAGCGCTGCCGCAAAATAGAGCCGCTGTCCCACCGCTCCAGCCCAGCCTGTTTGGGGACGAAGAGGATAAACCCAATGCTTGATTTGGGACGCTGGTTGTTTTTTATCGGTGTGGGCATTGCGTTTTTAGGGCTTATTGTGTATGTGCTGGCGCGGTTTTTCCCCTGGTTAGGCAATTTGCCCGGTGATTTGCGTTTTGAAAGTGAAAACGTGAAAGTTTATATTCCTTTGGCGACGATGCTGCTTGTGAGCATTGTGGGCACGATTATCCTTAATTTACTCATTCGCTTTTTCCGTCGTTAATTTTGAGCGCATGAAAACCATTGATTTTGATTATTACTTACCGCAGGAGCGTATCGCGCAACGGCCGTTACCCCAACGAGACGCCTCCCGTTTACTGGTTCTGCAGCGGGAAACCGGCACTCTAGCGCATAAACAGTTTACTGATCTGGTTGATTATTTAAACCCCGGCGACATTTTGGTCGTCAACAACAGTCGTGTAATCCCGGCGCGGCTGTACGGCCGTAAACCAACCGGCGGCAAAGTTGAGATCCTGCTATTGACGCAAATTGATCCGCAGCGTTGGAAGGCATTGGTCGGCGGCCGTAAATTGGTTGAAGGCGCGCGTTTTCAGTTGGATGATGCAGATGGTTCGCCCACAGATATTGTCGCCACGATAACGGCCGTATTTGCAGGCGCCGTGCGTGAAATCAGCTTCAGCCGGCCGCTGGATGATCAACTTGACGATCTGGGACACACGCCCTTGCCGCCTTACATTCATGAAACACTGGATGATCCGGACCGCTACCAGACAGTTTATGCCCGTCCCTCCGGATCGGCGGCCGCGCCAACGGCGGGATTGCACTTTACGGGTGATTTATTATTTGCCTTGCGTGAACAAGGGGTGCTGTTTGAAACCTGCACGCTGCATGTCGGGCTGGACACCTTCAAACCGGTGGATGCCGCAAACATTCACGACCACACAATCCACAGCGAATGGGCCGCGCTCACGCCTGAATCTGCGCGGCGAATCAATGAAGCCAAACTGGCTGGCGGCCGTCTGGCGGCGGTGGGCACAACGGCCGTGCGCACTTTAGAAACAGCCGCTTTGCGATCGGCTGGCGTCAATGGCAGTTTACAAACGATCAGCCGGCGAGATGCAGCCGGCGAAACAAACAATATCTGTCCCTGGAAACCGGTGGCGGCATTTGAAGGGCCGACTGATTTATTTATAACGCCCGGCTATCGTTTTCGCGCGGTTGATATGATGATAACCAACTTCCATTTGCCACAGTCGAGCTTATTGATGCTGGTTTCTGCTTTTGCGGGGCGGGAAAAGATGTTGGCGGCGTATGAAACGGCCGTTGCGGAATCCTATCGCTTCTTTTCATTTGGAGACGCGATGTTGATCATCTAAATGAAGAAAATAACCCTTACACCATCCTTCCATCCTTCTTACATCTCATCGATCAGGGGCGCCACGGATACCTAACAAACTCGGGTGAGCGTTTGTCCAAAAATGCGTTTTTGCCTTCGCTGCCCTCCTCTGTCATGTAAAACAACATCGTCGAGTCTCCCGCCAGCACCTGCAAACCGGTCTGGCCGTCCATATCGGCGTTCATAGCGGCTTTCAGAAAACGAATGGCGATGGGGCTTTTTGTTAAAATTTCCTGCGCCCATTCGACCCCCTCGGTCTCCAAGTCAGCGACAGTGGGCAAAACTTTGTTGACCATGCCCATCTCCAGCGCTTCCTGAGCGCTATATTGGCGGCACAGATACCAGATTTCGCGCGCTTTTTTCTGGCCGACCATGCGCGCCAGCGTCGCCGACCCATAACCGGCGTCAAAACTGCCGACAATTGGGCCGGTCTGGCCAAAAATGGCGTTTTCCGAGGCCAGGCTGAGATCGCAAACGACGTGCAGCACATGTCCGCCCCCAATCGCATAGCCGTTGACAAGCGCAATCACAACCTTGGGCATGGTGCGGATGATGCGCT
Source organism: uncultured Chloroflexia bacterium (assembly GCA_963701435.1). Lineage (GTDB taxonomy): Bacteria > Chloroflexota > Anaerolineae > Promineifilales > Promineifilaceae > JAACFF01. The sequence goes on from CAVPAL010000034.1 coordinate 40,957, forward strand.
GCAATTCCAGCACATTTAATCGCGGCACGCCGTCGTCGCCAACATACCCGGCATGGCCGCGCACCGACTGGTCGCCGCCGGCGCAAAAGGCATGCACGCCATCTTTGGGCGAAGGGCCGTTGCCGGTGAGCAAAATCACGCCCACTTCCTGGTCCATCCACACGTGACGAAAAGCGTCAATCATTTCATTGATGGTCTTGGGGCGAAACGAATTGCGGATTTCAGGCCGGTTGAAGGCAATTCGCGCCATTCCATCTGCTTTTTGGTAGGTAATATCTTCATACTCTTTTATAGTTTGCCAATTTGTCATCAGTTGCTCCTTCGTTAGACGAAATGGGATTTCGATACGCGATTTCCAGATCGCGCTACGGTTTTCACTTATGGTGGTGGGTTACCGCCCATGAAGTCTTCTCTGTATCAAAATTACAAAAGTTCATTGCGCCGCGCGGCATCCAACCGCCGGTCCGTTTTGATTTCAATAACCGTCGGTTGCGAATCTTCCAGGCTGTTTTTAAATGCCAGTTGAAATTCGCTGCGGGAAGACGGCCGTTTCAACGCCAATCCATACATCTCACACACAGGCGCAAAATCGAGGCCATGTGGTGTAGCAAATAATCGCGTGAAGGGCGGATCATGCTGCGCAATCGGCAGCCGCTGAAAAATACCGCCCCCATCGTTATTCAACAGCACGATGGTCATGTTTTCCAGCTTGAGCTGTTTGATCGCCAATAAGCCGTTCAAATCATGGTAAAAGGTGATGTCGCCCAGCACTGCCGCCAGCCGCCCGCCGCACCCGAAATGCAATCCCAGCGCGGTTGAAACGTTGCCGTCAATGCCGCTTGCGCCGCGATTAGCGTAAGCGTAAATCGGTTTGGGCTGCGCCTGACCGAACTGGTCAAGATGGCGTATTGGCAGGCTGTTGCCCATAAAAAGAGCAGCGCCGGCGGGAAGCAGCCTGACGACATCAGCCACATAGGCGCCTTCGAAATCAGTCGCAGTTAATTTGGAGTTTAACGTTTGCCAGTGGGCGGCTTCGGTTTGGGAAACGGCCGTTAACCACCCTGATTCTTCACGCTGGGGTATTGAGTAGACCTCAGAAAATTCTTGAAAATAAGACGAATCAGAAATCTGCGGGTTTCTCGGGGAATTGGGAGATTTTTCATGGCCTTTATTTTTGATTACTTTCTGCCAATTACCTGAATCCAGCAGCGCGCGACAAACGGCCGTTTCATTGGCCTGCAAAAAGTGTGACGTTTGGTGGCTGTCGTCCGCCCAGACGCCGCATTCGCGCACATGGATACGATACTGCGGTCGCACACGCTCGAGATAGGCGTTTAACCATTTGGAAGTTGGGACAGCGCCAAAACGCAAAATAACCTGGGGCTGCGGCCAGCCGGGATCATGCTGCAAGAAACTTTCATAACCGCTGATAATTGGTGTTTCCTCGACGTGCGCGCCAAATCGCAGCCCGGAAATGGGATCGGCAAAAAGCGGATAACCGCTGCGAATAGCCAGAGCGGCTGCGGCAGCCACAAATTCCCCGCCCGGACAGCGCGGCCCACACACAATCAAACCGCGTGGATTATTTGCAATAATTTCAGTAAGCTGCTGCAACTGATTAGATGTAGGAATCAGCCGCCCATGCTGAAAAATCGTCGTGTGCGTATCATTATGGGTAAATTGGACATCATTTTCCGGTTCAAGCGGTTTACGAAAAGGAAAATTAAGGTGAACCGGCCCTTTGCGCAGAGCGTTGGCGGCAGCGTAGGCGCGAGCGGCAAGCGTGCGCAGGTTACGCAGGGCGACAGCGGGAGGATCAGCCTGGGGCAAAGCGACATCAACCGACCAAAGCGCCTGATCGCCAAAAAACTTGACCTGATCAATCGTCTGGTTAGCGCCGCTGTGGCGCAGTTCGGGCGGGCGATCGGCCGTCAGCAGCAGCAGCGGAACCTGGGACATATTGGCTTCGACGACGGCGGGCATATAATTGGCAACGGCCGTTCCCGACGTACACACGAGCGCGACCGGTTTATCGGCAGCCACGGCCATTCCCAGCGCAAAAAAAGCGGCGCTGCGCTCGTCCAGGTGCATAGTCACTTCGACATCTGGGTGGGCGTCAAATGCAAGCGTCAGTGGGGTTGAGCGCGAGCCGGGGGAGATGCAAACGGCCGTTAAACCGGCGGCTGCCAATGCGTCGACAAATGTGGTGGCCCAAAGCGTTGCCGGATTCATATAAAAAATTCCTACAGGATGCCAACAGCATTCAACATCGGTTGAAACTTCAATTCCGTCTCATCCCACTCGCTCTGCGGATCGGAATCGGCCACGATTCCGGCGCCGGCATACAACCAGATGCGGCGCTGCTGGCAAACAGCGGAACGGATGGCGACGCCAAATTCACCATCCAACTTATTGTCAATCCAGCCAATAGGCGCGGCAAACCAGCCGCGCGGCGCCGCTTCCGCCTGCCGGATAAATTCCATCGCCTCCCTGCGCGGCGCGCCGCCCAAAGCAGGCGTGGGATGCAGCGCAGCGACAATCGGTAAAATCCCTGTGGTTTCTTTCAACGTCGCCTGGATGGGCGTGTACAAATGTTGAATATAGCTTAATTGATAAATATCCGGCTCGGGCGGCATGGTTATTGCAGCGGCAAACGGGGTTAGACGTTCCTCAATCGCGCGCACGACCAGGTCATGTTCGCGGCGGTCCTTTGAACTTTGCAAAAGAGTTTGAGCCAATTTTTGATCCGCCTGAGACGATTTTCCACGGCAGATCGAACCGGCCAAACCCATCGTGGTCAAGAAACGGCCGTTAACGCGGGCCAACAGTTCAGGCGTAGCGCCATAAAAAGCGTGATTAGGGCGCGGCTCAAACAAAAAGCGGTAACATCCGGCATAATGGGTATTCAAATATTCAATAATCCCATTGATTGGCGCGCGTTGTTCTAACCAGATTTCACACATGCGCGCCAGCACAACTTTCTGCAGCTCACCGGCGTGCATCACCTGGCGCGCATTCTCGATTTTCTGCGCCCAAACTTCATAAGGCATGGGATAATTGATGCGCTGCAAAGCCGGGTGGTTGATGCCTGGATTGACGGCCGTTTCTCGCAGCAGCCAAAAGCGCGCCTCAAGCGCTTCGCGCAGTTGTGGCATAATATCCTCGGGATTCTCTTCCGGCGGCGCAATTGCGTTGATGGTCAGCCAGGAGGCGTCAGAATGCTGCGCGAGCTGGTAGTGGGGCAAAATAAAATGGGCCGGATGAAAAACGGACCAGGTATTGTCGGGCGTAAAATCATCACGAAAGGCAAAGCCGCCAAAAAGGCGCGGCGTCGCCAGTGGATCCGTAGCGGGTGGAACCAGCGCATATTCAAAAAGCCGGCGCGCTTTACGTTCAATGTCCTGGAAACGGCCGTCGCCCCACGCCATCATCTCCGCCGCCACGCCAAAGCCTGCAAAGGCAATCTGATCCTGGCCATTTTGCCAGAACACCCGCGCCTCGCCTTGCGCCTGGCCCAAAAAATGGAGCGCCTCCATACCCGGCGCGGGCATGCTTAAACTCACCAGGCGCCCGGCTGGCGGCGCTAAAATTTTGGCGCCGGCGGCAATTTCTGCAGGCGCATCCTGCCAAGTGGCATCAACGAACTCGTTAGCGTTCATACCCGACACTTTTTAATAAGAGCGGCAAGAGCGAATCCATTATGCGCTCAGGTTCCGGTTCGCCGGTGTTCACCCAGCGGATGACAACATTATAGATAGCGCCCATCCAGGCATAGGCAGTCACTTCCGTATCAATCGGCTCAATATCCCCTACTTCAATAGATTCCTGCAAATAGGTTTCAATCAACTGGGCAAAGCGGTCATTGACTTCGTTGCGTTTGTTTTCAAATGGGGTTCCCAAACCTGCCGCCTGGACAAGCAAAATTTTTGCCGGCCGACGGTAGCGACTGAATGTCTGTAAACAGGTCGCCAGCGCAACCTCCACCCGGGCAATGCCCTTTTCTTCTTGTTGAATCGCCTCCATCACGCGCCGCTCCAGTAAATCGGCAAATTGATCCACAAGAGAAATAAACAGGCGCTCTTTGTTGGGAAAGTGGAAATAGATCGACCCTTTAGAGGTATGCGACTCGGCTGCAATTTCATCCAGGCGCGTATCAGCATAGCCTTTGCGCGAAAAAATATTCAATGCGGCGTCCAAAATGCGTTCTTTTGTGCTTTGCGGGTCGTTAATTTCTTGCATGTGTGTGTAACTTGAATTATTGGGAGGCGCAGCCAGATCGTATTGACATGTCACCTGGTACAAAGTTTGGCAGCCAATTAACGTCAATTATCGCAAATTTGTGTGTCAATTCGTGTAATTCGCTGCAATTTCTTTTGGCATTTTGCGCGACTTTTATTCGTTTTCGCCGCGATAAGCCGTGGCCCATAAGGCAAATTGGGTCATATCACGCACGGCTGCGCCCGATTCGGCGGCAGGGTCAGGCAGGCTGAGCAAATTTAGAATTACTTCATCGAAGGCGCCTGCCAGCGCTTCAGCCGTGCGACGATCATTTTGCTGGGCAGCCAGATTTTTATCGATAGCCGCGGTTAACGGCCGTTGCCACGTCCCGATCAATCTCTCCCGAAACGCTTCCCGTTTAGAAACCAATGACGGCACAGCGCCCACGCCGCCCACCAGCAGCACCTGGACAATTGCCGGTTCATACACGGCAATATTAATATACGCGCCCAAAGCAGCCTGCATCTGTTTGGGGTAGGTTACGCGGCTGTTGATGGCCTGTTGAATCGTCTGGAGCAGAAAATCGGCCGTTTCTTCATACAAATGGACAAACAGGGTTTCCTTATCCGGAAAATAAAAATAAAATGTACCAATCGCAACTCCGGCGGCTTCCACAATATCGCGTACGGTCGCCGCCTGGTAACCTTTTTCGGCAAAAATGCGAACGGCAGCCTGCATCATCGCCGTGCGCTTGGTATCTTTTTTTTCGCGTGTTTTCTCTGTGCTGCGATATGGCATAGGTGTATTTTATGCGATTGTGTCGCTTTTCTCCATAAGAATGAGCCTTACAACGAGAGTTTTAATATAGCGATAGGGAGCACTTTTATAATTTCTCCAGCCTTCATAAGCAAACCCATCAGTCACGCCAATTTGACAGCCTCTACCGCCAGCTTGCCGGCAATCTCAAGCGCCTCGTGTGACTGTCCTTTGGCGTTAATCCAGCGCACGGCATATCCTTGCAACATTTTTTCTAACGCCTGCCACAAATCTGCATTGGCGACTGGTTTACCATCCCGTTTTAGCCAGTTGCGTTTGCGCCAGCCGTAGATCCATTTAGTAATGCCCTGATAAAGGTAATCAGAGGTTGTGTAAATTTGCACTTCACTGCCGCGCGGCAGCATTAGCAGACCGCTGATGGCTGCGGTGATCTCCATGCGGTTATTGGTTGTCGATGCGTCCGCGCCGCTGTTTTGTTCGCTCTCCTCCCCTTCTACCAAAACAACCCCCCAGCCGCCCGGCCCGGGGTTGCCTTTGCAAGAGGAGCGCAAAAACAGGCTGGGAACGTCTTCCGAGATTTGGGCGGCGGGCGTGATATCCAGGCGCGCCTGCCGCGCAAGGGCATCAACGCGCTCATTGATGGGGTCGCCGGCGTGACCTTTGACCCAATGCCATTTAATGTCGTGACGCTGCACCAATGGAAGCAGCCGCTGCCACAGATCCGCGTTGGCGACAGCGCGCCCGTCTTTATGCTGCCAGCCACGCTTTGACCAATTATCGACCCATTTGGTGATCCCCTTGCGCAAATATTCGGAGTCAGTATGAAATTCCACCTGACACGGCCGTTTCAAAACAGACAGAGCCCCAATCGCAGCCTGCAACTCCATGCGGTTATTGGTGGCATGCGGATCATTGCCCTGCAGCACTTTTTCACGATCGCCATAGCGTAAAACAGCCGCCCAGCCGCCAATGCCCGGATTGGGGTCTGCGCCGCCATCTGTATAAATAACCACTGAATCGGCCATGCACTTACCTTAAAAAAAGAAACGTGACGCATTTTTGTTGATGCATCACGTTGTGTTAGCAAGCATTCACTTTTTCGCCAGTTACCAGAACTTCATGCAGGAACGGCCGTTTCCTTACCAACAGCTGCCAGCATTTCAGCTACCGTAGTGAATTTCAAGCGCGGGCGACCTAAGGCTTCACCCCGCGCCACTTCAATTGCGTCCAGCTTGGACCAATCTTCATAAGAGAAAAAGTTTGGCTGACGCTCGCTGACCAACGCCAGGGCGGCATCGGCTGAGGGATGGGCGGGATGCAGGATACGGCCGTTGCGCCAATCCGCCAACATCAAATCTACCGTTTCCAACGCGTCCGGCTTATTGGTGCCAATCACGCCGCTCGGCCCGCGTTTTATCCATCCGGCCGTATATTGACCCGGCACAGGCTGTTTTGTTTCGGCGTCAATTACCCGGCCGGTCGCATTCAAAATCACGCCCCAACTGTCATTAAAAGGCACGTCTGGCAGCGGCACGCCGCGATAGCCAATGGACCGAAATACCAAACCGACCTCTATATCTTCAAAACGCTCGGTCGCGCGCGGGCGCAAAGTGCCGGCATCGGTTGCATATAATTCGTTATGCACCAGCCGCATTCCGGAAACCTGGTCGGCGTCATTGCCGTAAAACTCGACCGGCGAAACCAGAAAACGGAATATCAATTTGCGCGATTTTCCTGTGCCCGGATTCCCGGCATAACTTTGGATAATCTCCACTTTGCGTGCCGTACCGCGATCTGCGCTGTCCATGAGCGCCTTGTCACTGAGCGCATCCAGCTCTGCTTCATCCGGCGGAACAGTCACGTCTGCATCTGCCAGGTTGCCCATTTCCTTTATTTCCGGGGTCGTGAAAGCAGCCTGCGCCGGGCCACGGCGGCCAATCACATACACTTCTTTGACATTGCTTTGCGCCAGCGCTTCCAGCGCATAATCGGCAATATCAGTTTCCGCCAGCTCTTCGGGCGTGCGGCTGAGAATACGCGCCACGTCGATGGCGACATTTCCCACACCGATTACAGCCACGCGCTCCTGCGTGAGATCAAACTCATAATCACGAAAATCAGGATGGCCGTTGTACCAGGCCACAAATTCTGTCGCCGGGTGATGGTTTGCCAGATCGGCGCCAGGAATATTTAACGCACGGTCAGTCTGGGCGCCCGTCGTATAAACAATCTGGTGATAATACGCCCGCAAATCGGCCACAAAAATATCCTTGCCAAGTTCAACATTCCCAAAAAATCGAAAACCAGGCTTTTTTGCAGTGCGGTCAAACACTTTTGTGACTGATTTGATTTTCTGGTGATCCGGAGCCACGCCGGCGCGCACCAATCCAAAAGGGGTTGGCAGGCGATCGAACATATCAATTTCCACCACAATATCTTTTTGCTTAAATAAATGTTCAGCTGTGTAAAATCCAGCCGGCCCTGCGCCGATAATCGCGACGCGCAAAGGTTGTTCAGCAGTACCAACTTGAGTCATGCAATTCTCTCCCGATCAATGTTCCATTAGTTGTGAAATCTAACCACAAATCATCATCATTAACCAGCTTCATCGTCCATTAGCTGGGTTTCCAACGTATCAATTTCTCCCCGAAAACGATCGCGCTGCACCTTGATAACATCACCAATTGAGATGATGCCAATCAGTTCACCTTCAGAGACGATGGGTAAATGCCGAAAACGACCTTCTGTCATCGTATTCGCAACCGCCATCAAATCATCCTGCGGTAAACCAACAACCACCTCTTTGGTCATAACCTCAGCAACGCTGCGATTAAACACGTTTGTATCATTGACGGCAAAGCGCACCACATCCCGCTCAGAGAGAATACCGATCAGTTTATTTTGTTCATCAACCACGACTAATGCGCCAATCTGGTGTTCCGCCAGGGTATCAACGGCCGTTTTCACCGTCGCGCCTGGTTTGATTGTAATCACCCCACCCACTTTTGTTGCCAGCAAATTGCTAACTTTCATTTCAAGTCTCCTGTTGTTTGTTCAATCAGCGCCCTAAGGCTGAACAGAGCGGGCAGCTTCCGTCAGGCCGCACAATCGCATACCCGGCTTGTGGATCGCCGTTAGGATCATAATTCGTAAAATCAACATTAAATATAATCATCAGGCGTACCTTGCCGCTGTTAGAAGCCAGACTGACAGCCTGCGCTAGCCACTGTCCATGCTCTTGAGCGGTATTATCGGCTGCCCAGCCAAAGTGAGGTGAAATGCCGGGGTACCCTTCGGGCGACACATAACCCAATTCCGTAAAACAGACGGGGCGGCCCAAGGTATTGTAGTATAGATTGAGGGTCGGCCAGAAATACCAGCTATAATGGCTGCCGCCCGGATGTCCGCTGGTCGCATTCGGAGAGGTTGCGCCGGCATTGTGATGCACGCCCATACAGTCCATGTAACGCGCAGCGCCGGCCGCCGCCATACCCCGAATGTAGCGATCGTCAGCCCACGCGTTGACGCCATTGTCAAATCCGGTCGGCGCCGGCGCGCCCCCGACCACCATGACGTTTGGATTCACCGATTTAATCGCGTTGTAGGCCGGCGCAAGCATGTTGTTGACATAAGAAGAGGGATCGATTTCACCGGCCGGCCATTCAAAGTCAATATTTTGCTCATTCCATATCTCGATAGCATCGGGGCCAAGCGCCGCCACGCCGCGCAGGAATTCGACATAGGCGTTAAAGTCGATACCGCCCGGCCCGGGATATGTAGCCTGTCCAGGTATAGAGAGCAGCACCTTAAAGCCGCTGTTATGCGCATCCTGAATGCGCCCGGCGACCGCATCGGGGGAATCGCCCGCCCCCCATTTATGCTGGAATTTAACCCAATTCATACCAATATTTTTCATCAGCTCACGATTGGCAAAGCTTTGCGTCTGGCCGCCAAAGCCAAAACCACCACCCAAACTAGGCGCGGCAATTGGGGCGGCAGGGGCCGGCGCGGGCGCGGGCGCATCGGTTGCCGGGGCTGCTGCGGGTGAAGCGGGTTGGGGCTGTGATTGCGCAGATGCACTCAGGCCATCCGGGATCATTATGGTTTGACCCACAACAATAATATATGGGTCTTCGATGTCGTTGTGGGCCGCCAGCACCAGGTAATTGGTGCCATACCGACTGGCTATTTTGCTTAAATTATCGTCTGGCTGTACGGTGTAGGCAGTATCGGCGGAAACGGCCGTTGCCATCACCATCAGCAGACACAACACCACCAAAATAACGATCCAGCGTGAAGCTTTCATAGGAATTCTCCTCATGTGGGTTTTCATTACCTGAATTATAGGCATCCTCGCCGTTTACTACAAGCTATATCCTCGGCATTATTGGCGGCAAGGAAAAATTACAAAAGCCCGGCAAACTTTTGTAATCTGCCGTATTCCTTTTATCATTGTCAATATTGCTGATTACTTGCCAAAATGGTAACTATTCGGTACCCGAGAGACCTTTCAGTTTTTGCTTTTAAGGACAGTTGCTTCTCGGGTAAACCTGACAGACCTAGCCAAAAGGAATTATTTCACATGACAACGACCCCAAAAAATGATGCAGAAATGCAATATTTTAACAATATCCTCGATACAATTGGCCAGACGCCGCTTGTTCGTCTTAATTCAGTAACAGGCGACATAGCCTGTACTGTCCTGGCAAAGGTTGAATTTTTTAATCCGGGCGGCTCGGTAAAAGATCGCATCGGCTGGTCGATGATCGCAGCAGCGGAACGCAGCGGCCAGTTACAGCCGGGCGGGACGATTGTCGAATCCACCTCAGGCAATACCGGCGTCGGGCTGGCCATCGCGGCCGCCATCAAGGGGTATCGCTGCATTTTTGTGATGCCGGATAAAATGTCACAGGAAAAAATTATGCTGCTGCGCGCCTTTGGGGCGCGCGTCGTCGTCACGCCAACGGCCGTTGAGCCGGACGACCCGCGCAGTTATTATTCAGTCGCCCACCGGCTTGTTGAAGAAACGCCCAATGCGATTCTGGCCAATCAATATCACAATCCAATCAATCCCCAAACCCATTTTGACACCACCGGCCCTGAAATCTGGCAGCAAACCGCCGGCAAAATTACGCATTTTGTGGCCGGTATGGGCACGGGAGGCACCATTACCGGAGTCGGCCGTTTCCTGAAAGCGCAAAATCCGGCCGTCCAAATTATCGGAGTTGACCCAATTGGCTCGATATTGTTTGATCTGCATCGTTCAGGTGAAACCGTCAAAGCTGAAAGTTATAAGGTTGAGGGAATTGGTGAAGACTTTTTACCTACCACAACGGACTTGAGCGTTATCGACGCCATCGTGCAGGTGAATGATCGCGAAAGTTTTCTCATGACGCGGCGCCTGGTGCGTGAAGAAGGAATATTTAGCGGGGGTTCTTGCGGCTCGGCCGTGGCGGGCGCCGTCAAATATGCCCGCACACACCAACTGGGCGCCAATGATGTCATGGTCATTGTGCTGCCGGATTCCGGTTCGCGCTATTTGAGCAAAGTATTTGACGATGATTGGATGCGGGAGAATGGTTTTCTTGAAGTTTCCTGGGTGGATATTCGCGCCGCAGATATCCAGGCGGCCAAACCAGATCGTCAGGTGCATACGGCGCAGCCAAGCGACCGGGTACATGATGTGATTGCCCGTTTGAAAGCATTTAACGTATCTCAGCTTCCGGTGGTGGATGAAAACGGCCGTTTAAAAGGCATTGTCACGGAAATTGATTTGCTCAATCATATGCTGCTAACCAATCATGAGATCCACGACCCCGATGAAACAATAGCGGGGATGGTAGATCCCAATGTACCCATCGTCAACCCCAATACCAACCTGGAAACCTTGATGGCGTTTTTCAGCACGCGAACGGCCGTTGTTATCGCCAGTAATGGACACATTCAGGGCATCCTCACCAAAATCGACATCCTTGATTTTCTATCAACCAAGGCGCGCTAATCCAGGAAACTCTTTTTGTCCTTCGTATCGCTCCGTGTTACTGTTGTAGACTGAATTAATACAAACAATCCCTAATTGGAACAGCTATGATTGCAGAAACGGCCGTTAAACTCCGCGAAAATATTCAAAAAGTCATCGTTGGCAAAGATGATGTGATCAATCTGGCCCTGGTCGCCATCTTATGTGAAGGGCACTTGCTGCTGGAAGATGTACCCGGCACCGGCAAAACGACCCTGGCAAAAACCATCGCCGCCTCACTGGGCTGCACGTTTCGGCGTGTTCAATTTACGCCCGACCTGCTGCCTTCCGACCTGACCGGCATTTATTACTACAACCAAAAAACGCAGGAATTTGAATACCGTCCCGGCCCGATTACATCCCAAATCCTGCTTGCAGATGAAATCAACCGCGCCACGCCGCGCACGCAATCCGCGCTGCTGGAAGCGATGCAGGAGCGTCAGGTTACGGTGGATATCAGCACCCACAAGCTTCCACGGCCGTTTCTGGTACTGGCTACCCAAAACCCCATTGAACTGGAAGGCACCTTCCCCCTCCCGGAAGCGCAGCTCGACCGTTTCCTGATGAAAATCAGCATTGGTTACCCGGATGCAGCCGGTGAAAACGATATTTTGCTGCGCTTTGAGCGCAGCGATCCATTGGAAAGTCTTGAGCAGGTTATATCGCCCGAGGAAATCCTCGCGATGCAGCAGCAGGTGCGCGCCATCCGTGTCGAAACCTCGGTGCGCGAGTACATTGTCAATATTTGCCGCACAACGCGCGCGCATGAAGATATCCAGCTTGGCGCCAGTCCACGCGCCACCATGGCGCTCTATCGCACCTGTCAGGCGCTGGCGGCCATTCGAGGACGCGATTTCGTCATTCCAGACGAGATAAAAACTCTGGCGCCGCCCGTTCTCACCCACCGGTTGATCATCAACCCGCAAACGCGGCTGCGCGGGCGCACGCCGGAGGACGTTATCCGCGAAGTTGTAGCAACGGTTCCGGTGCCGGTTGAGGCCTGATGCATAATATTCCCGAACCTCGCCTGGCAGTACGTGAAAACAAATCGCAGGAAAGACGCATTGCACGGCAGCGCATGCTCGAAGCTACCTGGGCGGGACAGCACATTGACCTGGCGGACCTGGCGCGCCTGCGCGGGGCAGTGGTGCGCGAACGCAATGACAGCATTTTCAGTGACGCCTGGATTTTTGTATCCCTCGTCGCTTTGATTGTCGGTTACTTTACAAACCGCAACCCGGCTTTGCTGGCATTGGGCGCTGTTTTGCTTTTGATAGCCGGTGTGAGCCGCGTATGGCGCAATTTTGCGCTGGTCGGCGTCACATACCGGCGCCATTTTGATCGTACCCACGTATTTCCCGGGGAGCCGATTGTAATGACCATCATTGTTACCAATGACAAACCGCTGCCGCTAACCTGGCTCCGTTTTCAAGATGAGCTGCCGGTTTCGCCTGAAACTGAAAACATCATTTCCCAAATCGCGACGGAAATTGCCGGCCGCTATTACCTGACCAATTCATTTTGGATGCAGCCGCATGATCAGTTACAAAGGCAGGTGACGCTGCAATTTCCAAAGCGGGGATTTTATAAATTGGGTCCTGTCAATTACAAATCGGGGGATATCTTCACGCTCTTCACGATTGAACGCACGCATCATTCAATCGACTCCATTGTCATTTACCCCCAAATTTACCCGCTCGAAGCGCTGGGCCTACCGGCAAAGGAACCGTTTGGCGAAATCAAAGTCAACCGCAGCCTCTTTACCGATCCGATCCGCACGCAAGGCATCCGCGATTACCAACCGCAAGATCGCTTTCGAGACATCCATTGGAAAGCAACAGCCCGGCGCGGCTATTTACAAACAAAAGTTTATGATCCATCAACCGGTATGACGCTGGCCGTATTTTTAAATGTGGCGACCTACGAGCGGCATTGGATGGGTTTTAACCCGGAGTTGATGGAAAACGCGGTCAGCGTGGCGGCTTCTGTGGCAAATTATGGGTTTCAACAGAGCTGGGGCGTGGGCGTTTATGCTAACGGCGCCGTGCCTAATTCTGACCAACCCATCCGTGTGCAGCCTGGCCGTTCTCCTGACCAACTCACGTTTATTCTGGAGGCGCTCGCAGCGGTTACCGAGTTCGCTACCTCCACGATTGATGTGCTGATGCTGCGGGAGAGCCCCAATTTGCCCTGGGTCGCGACGATTGTGCTGGTAACGGCCGTTGTCACGGAAGAAATTATGGTGGCGCTGCTGCGGCTGAAAGAAGCAGGCAGGCGCGTTGTGCTGATTTCTCTGGCTGACGAAGCGCCGCCGGGCGAATTGGGATCAATTTTGACCTATCACGTACCGGCCACCGCTCCCGTATTCCAGCATGAAGACGGTCTCAACGAAGAAGCGACTGTGGCGGCGTTAAATGATGTGCCAGGGGCTGCCCTGGTAACTTTGTCAGTGGATCGGGTCAATTCCCGGCGCGATGGGTAAATCTTTTATGCAAGCGACCGCGCCAAGACAATCATCTACAACCTTGCAGACTGCCTGGCATTTTGTCAAACAAGAGCTGTTGTATTTGAGTTGGGCGCTGATGGAAACGGCCGTTATTGCCCCGATTGCGCTGTTGGCTATGCCCTGGGCGCGATTTTGGCCTGCTAGTCAGATGACGCTTTTTGTGCTGCTTCTGATCCTGGCGGCATTTAATTTGGTGCGGCTGATGAGCGCACTCGCCGTTAAGAAGTCCCGGCAGCGCCTCATCATTGGCGCGGCGCTGCTGGCGACTGTGCTGTTGGCATGGCGGATGATGCTGTTTGCGCCGCGTCCGCTTTGGAACGTGAGCTGGCTGTGGGAAGCATTGCTCAGCATCGGTAATCCAACAAACGCGCAGTGGAGCCAAAATTTAATGCTTTTTCTGGTTGTGGTCATTAGTTTTTGGCGCGGGGTGCGTTTGGCGCCGTTAAAACCGGATGTAGAGCAGGTTGGTCTACGCCTGCGGCTGGGCGCTATTTTCCTGGGCTTTATTGCGTTGGCGGCGCTGGGAGAACGGCCGTATTGGAGTCCGGTTTTTTTTGTTTTGCTTTATTACCTGGCCGGGTTAACGGCCGTTTCTCTGGTGCGCGCCGAACAAATTGAACGTGAGAATTCAGGCATGTCAGCCAGCGTCAGTCCCAAATGGGTCGGCGCTGTTTTTGCAACAAGTCTGTTGGTGGTAACAATCGCGGGACTGCTCGCGGCGCTGCTCAGCGGTCAAACAACTTCCCGGCTTGCCGGGTGGCTGGACCCGCTCTGGAACGCGCTGCTATTGGGAACAGGCGTGGTTTTGAGTACCCTTGCCTATCTTTTATCTCCCGCCCTTTTTGTCATTTCATTATTGATCGAGGCTTTGGCATGGCTTCTAAACCGCATTCTCACCGGCGTTGTTGAATCAATTGGTGAATCCATCAATCCGGAATTCTTTTCCTCCCAGCCAACGCCAGCCCCAACGGCAGAAACTGTATTGGAATCCGTGGAATCACCCCAAAGTTTAATTTCCATTTTATTCATGCTTGCCTTGGTGCTGTTGGTTGTTTTTGGCCTGTCGCGCCTATACCAGCAGGCGACGGTCGCGCCGCGGCAAAGTGATTTCAACCGTCAGAGCGGCCGCCAGCAAGTCTCCAGGCCCAATTTAGGCCAGCGTCTTCTGAAACGCTTTGGGCTGCTGCGCAACTGGCGCACCGCTACAACAATTCGGCGCATCTACCAACATATGTGCGCAGCGGCCGATGGCGCCGGTTATCCACGCCGTGAAGCAGAAACCCCCTATGAATACCTCACCAAGCTGACGCAAGTATGGCCTGAGAACTCATCAGAGAGCCGCATTATCACAGAAGCGTTCATCAAGGTGCGCTACGGCGAAGTTCCAGAATCAAAGGAAGAATTTGAAAACATCAAATCTGCCTGGCAAAAATTGGAAAACACGCCGCCTGTGGAGGTAATAAAATAGACTACAACGGCGTTTGACATCGAAACGGCCGTATGCTATGATTTTCGCGTTCAATTTTAGAACCTGGAGATTGTTTACATGCGGTATCGTTGCGGAAGAGTATTTCGCAAACACAGCCAAATAACAGAAATTTAAGTGGGGCGCGTCACCCAAAATGACGCGCCCCACTCTCTTTTTAAAACGCATAAAGGGCTTCCAATGACTAAATTTATTTTTTTTACCGGTGGCGTTGTCAGTTCGGTTGGCAAAGGAGTAACGGCCGCAGCGCTGGGACGCCTTCTCAAGGCGCGTGGGCTGCGCGTGATGGCGCAAAAGCTTGATCCCTACATCAATGTTGATCCGGGCACCATGTCCCCTTACCAACATGGCGAAGTCTTTGTCACCGAAGATGGGGCTGAAACGGATTTAGACCTTGGTCATTACGAACGCTTCATCAACATCAATCTCAACCAGGTATCCAATGTCACCACGGGCCGCGTTTACGCCGAAGTGATTGCGCGCGAGCGGCGCGGCGATTATCTGGGCGGCACTATCCAGGTCATTCCTCATATCACCAACGAAATTAAACGCTGCATCCACCTGGCGGCGGAAAAAAGCGACATTGACGTCTTGTTGGTAGAGGTCGGCGGTACGGTCGGTGATATCGAAAGCTTGCCTTTTATGGAAGCGCTGCGCCAGATGCGCTCCGATGTCGGTCGTAAAAACACCCTGTACGTGCATGTGACTTTTCTGCCCTACATTGGCGCCAGCGGCGAGCTAAAAACCAAGCCCACGCAGCACAGCGTGCGCGAACTGCGCGGCATCGGTATCCAGCCGGACGTGATTATTGCCCGCGCCGACCATCCCATCCCGGATGAACATATCAACAAAATTTCACTGTTCTGCGATGTGCGCAAAGAAGCAGTTATTCCCGCAAAAACAAGTGACATTCTCTACAACATCCCTCTAATCATAAAAGAAACAGGTCTGGATGATTACGTCGTCAACCGGCTTCAACTCGCAACAACTATGGAGCCAGATATGGGCGAGTGGGAGCAAATGATCGCCGAAATTCGCCATCCCAAACCAACGATTCGCATGGGCATTGTTGGTAAATATGTTGAACTGCACGACGCTTATATGAGCGTACGCGAGGCGCTCTACCATGCCGGCATACCCAATAACCGGGATGTGGAAATTGAATGGATTCATTCAGGCGACCTGGAAAAGGGCAAAGGATGGGAGCAGTTTGCAGATTTAGACGGCATTGTTGTGCCGGGCGGCTTTGGTGAGCGCGGCGTCGAGGGCAAAATTATGGCGGCGCGCTGGGCGCGTGAAAACAAGGTTCCTTATCTCGGCCTCTGCCTGGGTATGCAGGTGATGTGCATTGAGTTTGCGCGCTATACGCTCAAGAGTGATGAGCCTAACAGCACCGAGTTTGATTCCCAAACGGAGCATCCCGTTATCAGCCTGATGCCTGACCAGCATGATCTGGCTGACATGGGCGGCACAATGCGTTTGGGCGCATATCCCTGCCAGCTTGTTCCTGAAACGAAGGCGGCGCTGGCTTACCGCGAAGCCAATATTTCTGAACGCCACCGCCATCGCTGGGAGTTTAACAATGCGTATCGTGAGGTTTTAGGGGATGCGGGCATGATATTTAGCGGGCTGTCGCCAAACGGCCGTTTAGTGGAAATCGCCGAGCTGCGCGACCATCCTTTTATGCTGGGCAGCCAGTTCCACCCTGAATTCAAAAGCCGACCCAACAAACCGCACCCGCTGTTCAAAGCATTTTTGGCAGCGGCCGTTGTGCGCCAGGAGAGCCGCTCTGCGGTTGAGGCGCGCGTTTTTGAAATAGTTTAGCAAATTGGTCAGCGAAACCGGCCTAACAAGTTCATCGCCTCCAGCGCAGTACGGTGCAGCGCCAGTTCCCGTGCTCAGCAGGCGGTTTCGTAGACATCATTGTTCTTGATTGTATGGCCCTTACGCACTGTTAGAATAATGGTACAACCGGTCTTCTGCATCTCGAATTAGTCGGGAAGCATAGGCATTCATTGAAAAGGTATTTCTATCTATTCCAGTTAGTTGTTGGTGGCATTCCAACAACGCATCAATTATTTGAAACACTTCGCCGGCGGACAGGTTCGGTATTTCTTCTGCCAGCATCATGCGTTCACCCCAAATCTGCGGCGTCCCCCATGCGCCCTGGCAGCAAGCGCCAATATCTATTTGCGGCGGTTTTTTGGAAGAACCAAACACAACGCCGCCATGTATGATCAACAAATCCGGTCTCAGGTTCGGCACACGGCGGCGCAAAGTCTCCTGCAAATCCGTAACCATTTGTGACCATTCTGTCACAGGGGTTTCTTTAATATTTTCAGGCTCCTTCTTATCAAGCCTAATCCACTCCCAGTCACTGTTACGGCCAGTGATCTTGCCATCCCAGTCTATCACTTCAAATAACCAGATTCCTTTTGGCCCAACCAGAATGATATCGACATCACTTTGGGAGTTTGGTCGCTGTTGGATTTGATGAAGCAAATAGGTGCGGTGATCAAAGGTCTTCATTAACTGCCAAATAAAATCTCGCTCACCATCGTCGCCAAGATTACGCCAGTGAAAGTTGAAATCAATTTGCAGCTTTGCCTGCCAGTCTCCAAATAATTGAGGAAACAACTGCTCATTTATAGATCCATTCAGGGGATGAGGAGGCTGTTCGATGAAACCGTTGCGCATATAAAAACGCCACACAAGCACAAATGTGATCGAGAGTAAAAAAGCGAGCGCTACCAGGCTGAGGCGGAAGTTGAGCGGCAATCCAGGCAAAATAAGCGCAAATATAGCAGTCATGAGCGTAACGGCCGTGCCCAAACCGCCTAAACCGCTTACTATGGGCTTATTGTTTTCATACCTTGTTTTGGATTTTTCATAAATGCGTAACTGACGCGTATACGTTGCCAATAAGTCCGGGCGCCAAGTGGAACGCAGGACGTTTTCGGCCTGAGAAATTTCCTGATAGCCTTTATATAAATTCGTAGCCCGTTTGTTTACGTGGATCATAACCGCAAAAACAACGCCAACTTATAAAAACTACCGCGGTCACAAGATTGGAAATAATAACCAAAAACAATTGCCCCACGCGTAGCCTACAACTTCTCACGAACGCAACGAGCAAATTATACCATAACAGCGCAAGTGTTTCTATTTTTGTTGACAGGCAGAGAGGGTATTGAGAACGGCCGTTTCCGCCACATCCGCCGTCATAAATACATCACCCACATCATGCAGAAGCACAAAAAACAAACGACCGTCTGCCTTCTTTTTATCACTGAACATCGCCTGATAAATTGCTTGCGGCGGCAAATCAGCCGGAATCCGCGCGGTCAAACCCACACACTCAAGCGCCGTGCCAACGCGCGCCTGCAATTCTGCGTCACAATGCCCCAACGCCGCCGACATATGCGCCGCCGCCGCCAACCCCATACCAACAGCCGCACCGTGACCCACCTCAAACCGGCTTACTTTCTCAATGGCATGGGCGAATGTGTGGCCTAAATTCAAATGTGCGCGACAGCCCTGCTCGAAGGGGTCTTCCTGCACCACATCCCGCTTAATCTGGATAGCCGTGGACACCAGGTTTTGCAGATTTGCCCACAACCCGGCGTTATCCGCGTGCAGGCGCCAATCACCACTCGATAGCCGTAAAAACAGCTCTGGATTTTTAATCAATCCATGCTTGACCACTTCCGCCATACCGGCCGCAAACTCGTCCGGCGGCAGCGTACGCAGGGTGTCGAGGTCCGCCAGAACAGCTAACGGCTGCTTAAAGGCCCCAACCAGATTTTTACCCTCAGGCAAATCCACGCCGGTTTTGCCGCCTACGCTGGCGTCCACCATGGCCAGCAGCGAGGTCGGGCACTGTACAAAATGAACGCCGCGCATGTAGGAGGCGGCCACAAAACCAGCCATATCTCCAACCACACCGCCGCCCAGAGCAACAATGACGCCCTTGCGGTCAATGCCCGCGGCCAAAAGCCGGCTGTAGAGCGCATTGACAGTCGCCAAAGTTTTATGTTTTTCTCCGGCCGGTACGGTGAGCAGACAATCCACATCGCTGCAGCGGGCGGCATGCAGTGGACCGACGTTACTGTCGGTAATCAGCGCAATGGGTGCTTTGATTCCTGCCAACAGCCGCAAATATGCCAGCAAATTATGGCCAACGGTGACGTTATAACGGCCGTTCGGATGTGAAACCGTCAATATATCGGCGCCTAAACTGACCACGATTTCACGTGCGACTGTGTCCGCAGTCTTACCGCTCGTATTGATTTGCGGGAAACGACGGTATCCCGCCGTCCGTTTGTGCAGCAAGTTTCGTATTTGCCAGGTCGGGTCGGGTACTTCCAGCAGCGGACGGCGTAAATCGTCGCCAGACAGCCGCGCGAGAATCTCTTCCGGCTCGGCCGTAAGACAAAAAACGAGGCCGGCGCCGGCAAGGGCAGCCGCGTTTTGGGCGTCAAGCATTAACCGTCCGCCGGTAGCGATCACCAAGCCCCGCTCAACAGCTAATTCCTGCGCAATCGTTCTTTCCCACTGCCGAAAAGCAGGTTCGCCATCTTCGCGAAAAATATCGGCAATGGAACGGCCGTCCCGCGCTGCAATCAAATCATCTGTGTCCACAAAGCGCATTTGCAAACGTTCAGCCAGCAAACGCCCAACGGTCGATTTGCCGGTTCCCATAAATCCGGTAAGGATGATATTTTGTTGCGTCATGCCGCAAATTATAGCAGTTTTGGGGTATTTCTGTGGGAACCAACCCGAATACCATTTCGTCTTGATCGATGGAGCAGCAAGTTAGGAAAATGCTGCCGCAAAAATTTTAGCTTTTTCAGGAGAATAAACAATGTTTAAGCAAAAAACAGGTCTTTTATTAAT
Organism: uncultured Chloroflexia bacterium; assembly: GCA_963701435.1. Taxonomy (GTDB): domain Bacteria; phylum Chloroflexota; class Anaerolineae; order Promineifilales; family Promineifilaceae; genus JAACFF01. Next base: position 60,859 of record CAVPAL010000034.1, read on the forward strand.
TACAGGTCTGTTGGGATTCAGTTTGGTTCTGGCAGCGTGTGGGAGCGATTTGCAAACGGCCGTTTCCGCTCAGGAACCGGCCAACAGCAGCCAGATCACCGTCGTCGGGTCAGGTGAAGCCTTTGGCGAGCCGGACGAAGCGCAGGTACAAATCGGCGTTGAAACCTTCGCCGAGAGCGTAAGTGCAGCAACAAGTGAAAATGAGGCCGCGATCCAGCAAATTTTGGCGGCGCTGGAAGCGCAAGGCATCGCCAAAGAAGATATTCAAACGACCAACTACAATATTTGGGCCGAACAACGGTATGGCGACAATGGACCGGAAGGCGTCGCCGGATACCGGGTCAACAATCAGGTCAATGTCACCATTCGGGATATTAATCAGGTCGGAGAAGTTATTGGCGCGGCTACTGAAGCAGGCGCAAATGCAATTTACGGCATTTACTTCACCGTTTCCGATCCGACTGCCTTGCAGGAAGAAGCGCGCGCCGCCGCAGTCGCCGATGCAAAGGCGCGCGCCGAGTCATTGGCCGGATTGAACGGTCTGGAAGTAGGCGAGGCAATTATAATCAGCGAAGTAATCAACCAGACGCCGTTTCCAATGCCGGCGATGGGCGGCGGGGTGATGATGGAAGCAGCCGCCGGCGCGCCCAGTATCTCGCCCGGCCAATTAAGCGTGCAAATGCAGGTGCAGGTCACATTTAGCGCCCGGTAATCAATTGTTTTTCGATTCCTGCCAATTTCAACACTCTTGGGTAAACTTGCGTTATGACGCACAGAAATTGGCAGTGGTTATTACTCCTATTATTTGCCGCGGCGCTGCTGCGGCTTGCCTGGTTAGGACAAAAGAGCCTGTGGTTGGATGAAGCGTTGAGCATCTACCTTTCATCCAGATCACAGGCTCAAATTTGGGCGCAAGCATTCGGCGCGCGCCCAGAAACCCATCCACCCCTCTACTACAGTGGTCTCCACGTTTGGATGAACCTTGTTGGTCAAAGTGAAACGGCCGTTCGCCTGCCCTCGGCCCTCTTTTCAATAATCAACGTGGGTCTGCTCTACGGGCTGGGGCGACGCCTTTTCGACCGCCAAACGGCATTATTGGCGGCCGGACTGCTGGCCGTATCACCCCTAAACATCTGGTATGCCCAGGAAGCGCGGATGTATGTTTTTATGGTAACGGTTGCGCTACTGGCGGCGCTGCTGTTGACCTGGGATAGTTGGTGGACGCTGCCGCCGTTAACGGCCGTTCTCACGATTGGTCTCTACCTTGATTACACCTGGTTGCTGCAATGGACGTTTATCAGCGCGCTTTGGATTGTGGCGTGGCGGCGTCAAAACAGCTCTGTGCGCCGTCTGGTTGTGTGGGCAGCGGCAACGGCCGTTTCCCTGCTGCTCTTTTTACCGGGATGGCCCCATTTTACGGCCGTATTGGCCATTTTCAACGACATTCACCTTTTTGAACTGCTGCAATCCCGCCTGGGCATCCCGATCTTATCACCGGCTCAATATCTGCTCGCTCTACCGTTTATGGCTCTATCGCTCGCATTTGCAGCCGCGCTTTTGGGCCATTTATTGCGCCAACCTAAGCAGCGCCGCTGGTTAATCTGGTTGATTTTAATCGGATTTGGGCTGTTGACGCTGCTTTTTCCCCTCCCGCGTTTGTACGGCCTTAAGCGCGTACTGGTCTTATTTTGGCCATTTGCAATTTTGCTCGCTGCCTGGCTAATTATGCAAATTCCGGCGCGCCGTCAATGGTCAGCCGGTATATTAATCGGAATTTCGCTGCTGGCGACATTAATCACCATCTTTATCGTGCCCAAAGATGATTGGCGCGCCGCCGCCGCCTATTCAAGCACCCGTGCTGAGCAGCAAGATGTTGTTTGGATTGATCCAATTTGGAACCGGGTGCCCTTTGCCTATTATGCGCCTTTGATTGAATCCCAATCCGGCGCGCTTGCGGTGTTGCAGGACAGCGCCGCAGCAAACCCACCCGCCATCTGGCTGGTCGCCGAACGCGCGCCCGGAACGCCAATTCCCGCTTCGGAAGCTGAAAAATGGCTGGACCAAAATTGGCAGATAGTGGAAACCATCCCATTTTACCGGATAGAATTGAGAAAATACGCGCCACGGCCGTAAATACATTTTAAAATCAAATTTGGCACAAGTGTACCAAAAGATGTACCTTGTCACTATCTCTATTGTGGTCATGTTGGTCCAAAGGTTTTACATTTTCTCTCCCGCCGGTGAAGCTGGCGTTATGCTGGCAAACTCAAGCTAATGCACAAGCAATCATGAATAGCTTGACACTAAACGTGTATGACAGTAATATACAATTATGATTGACCTGAGTAAGATTGAAAAATTTGAATGGGACGATGGTAATCAATCCAAGAACTGGATTAGACACCAGGTTTCAACAACTGAGTGTGAGGAAGTTATCTTTAATCTTCCACTTTTACTTGCAAATGACACACAACATTCTCAGGCTGAAAAACGATACTATGTGTTAGGGAAAACAAACGTCGGACGACAATTATTTATTGCATTTACTGTTCGCACAAACAAAATTAGAGTGATTTCCGCTCGTGACATGAGCCGCAAGGAGCGCCAAAAATATGCCGAAACAAATTCCTGAATTTAAGAACGAGGATGAAGAACGTGAATTTTGGGCTGAACACGATTCCACCGAATACCTCAATTGGGATCAGGCAGAGCGCGTGGCCTTTCCTAAACTAAAGCCATCCACAAAAACGATCTCATTGCGTATGCCAGAATCAATGCTCAATGAAATAAGGGTGTTGGCAAACAAGCGGGATGTACCTTATCAATCGCTTATCAAGGTCTTCTTACAGGAGCGGATTGATGACGAATTTCATAGGCGACCCACTTCCTGACCAAAGGGCTGCTCTCCTGAGGAGCAGCCCTTTGGGACTGAGATACACCCGCGAGCAGGAGAGCCTCTATAGTCACAAATTTTATTTGAGCAGCTTCTTCTGCCGGTACCAGGCCACAGTTCTGACCATGCCATCAGACAGATCAACCTGCGGCGTGTAGCCCAATTCAGTATGGGCTTTTTGCCAGGAAAAGGCGCGGCTTTCGCTGAAAAAAGCGACGCCGCTGCGGCTCAAGGGGGGGCGCATGCGCAATATTTTGCCCATTATTTCTAATCCAAATGCGCCGCACCAGGCCAGCGGATAGGGCAAATGACGCTTTGGCGGCGCTACGCCTTCGGCGGCTGCGATGGCGGCGCCAAATTCTTCAAACGAAACCGCGCGCGGCCCGCAAATATGGTAAATTTCACCGGCGCGTCCTTTTTCCAGGCACAGCAGCAAACCATTCACGGCATCGTCAATATAAGTGGGATGGCAGGTGTTACGGCCGTCGCCGACATAAAAAAAGACGCCCTGCTGCACAGCCCGAAAAAGACCCAGCACATGCATATCGCCCGGCCCATAGATGAACTCAGGGCGCGCAATCACAACCGGAACACCAGATTTGGCATAAACAGCAACAACCTGTTCTGCATACGCTTTGCTGCGCTCATACGCATTGCTCGGAGCTGGCGGCCTCGTTTCGTCGGCTGGCGGACCTGAAATGGGGCCTAAAACGCCCGGGCTGCTCACGTATAAAACGCGCGGGCGCGGGTACGTATCTTCAATCTCGGCGAGTACATTTTGCGCGCCCCCAACATGCAGCTCGCGATAATAGCTTTCCGGCACGCCGGCCTCCCCCAATTTTCCGGCGGCATGGATGACAACATCTGCATTGGCAAACAAACCTTTTAAGCTTTTGGGATCAGTTACGTCGGCAGGTTCCCAGGTTATATTTAAGTCTGCAAAACCGCTGCGATCAGAGGTATAGCGCGCCAGAGCAACAATTTCTGCGCCCCGGTGAGCCAGTTCACGCGCCAGAGCGCCGCCGACAAAACCGGTCGCGCCGGTAATTACAACACGGGTCATCATCTAATCAGAACAACACCGTCAACATGCCGCCATACGCCAACACAGCCACATAACCAACAGAGCAAATCGTCAAAAACGTGAAATACAGTCTGGCCCAGGTTGGCCAGGCGCGTTTACGCCATGCAAAAACCGTGATGCCTATCAGCACGATGGCGATCACCAGCAATATAAGCGGAATCACAAAGAACGGGGCTGCTGCGCCGGAAACGGCAAAAATACTGGCCAGACCGCTAAATAAGGCTTCCAAGGTAAAGAATGCGGCCGTGCCAATAAAAAGCAACGCCAGAACACCAAATAACAGGACTAATAGGCCGCCTATCCACTTTAGATTGCGCGCCCGTTTTGTTGGTTGATCGTTGGGAACGGCCGTTTCCGGGGTCACCTCTTTTTGCTGCAAAAGGACAATCAAGGCGGCCACCGGCAAAACCACAAAAGCAGTTAAAATCCCCAACAAAAACAGCCCCGCAATGCCCAACTGCCACCACATTGACGTGGATAGTTGATTAACTTCGCCTAAAAATGGAAAAGATAACGCATCCGGCGGTACAAACGCCGCCGGTTCGATAGCGGTAAGACAGGCGCCATTTGGCTCCAGCATCGGAGCCGCCAGAAATTGGTCAATAATAGAGTCGATGCAGGGATCGCTAAAAGCAACGCCGTGGCTGCCGGTTGGGCTGGTGAAGCTATAGACATTAGGCAGCGAATCGGCGGCGGCGGCGGCAAAATTTGGGGGCGTAATCGGATCGTAATATCCCGATAGCAGCAGAGCCGGTACTTCGCTGGTGACCGGGTCATCCACCGTTGCAGGCAGCAAATCAACCTGCCAGAATTCACAAATATCCAGGTAATCCTGCAAATCATTTTGGGCGTTGGCCGCAAAATACGGCCGTACGCCCTCTATATTTGCATCCTCAACCGAAAAATCTGCATCCTCGGCGCAAATAACCGAAAAATACATGCCATCGCTTTGGGTGCGATCGAAGGCAATTAAGGGCCAGATGGCGCCTATGAAGGTGTAATCTCCAGCCTCCAAATTGGAAACCAGCTTCGGAAAAGTCGCATACGCATCGGGTAAATAAAAAGCTTGAAACAAGACATCTACTAAGGTATCGCCATCAAGGAATGCCGTCACAGAGCGACCGGTTTCCGGATCGCGCACTTTTATATGGACAGGTTCGGTATTTAACGCATCCACCAGGTCAAAAAAACGATTCTCTAATTCAGGATAGGCAGCATTGCAATCCGCATCTTGCAAACAGGTTTGGATCAATTCAGTAAAAACCCGGTCTATATTGGCCGTAACCTGAGGAATAAAATTGAGATTGGTCGGTACGACGCCATCTAAAATCACGCTGCGCAGGTTTTCCGGATGATTTTGCATGAGATGGAATCCCAACAAGGTTCCGTAGGAAACGCCATAAAAATTAATCGTATCGTATCCCAGGGCAGCGCGGATCGTATCTACATCGGCTGCATTTTCCAGGCTGTTGAAGGCGGATAAATCAATGCCTTGCGCCTGCAGGCGTTCATAACAAGCTTGCAGCGCCTCAATTGAAAGTGAATCAGCCTCTGATCCTTCGAGCGCGAGCGTTTCTACAGCCGCATCAAAGATTTCTGTGCAGCGCAAATCTGGTTGGGCATAGTTGGCGCCGCGTTGATTAAATATGACCAGGTCTCGTTCCAGCCGCACGTTGGAATTAGGCATCGTGATAGGAAATATCTCAAAGGCATCGCCGCCGGGGCCGCCTTGAGCCAGAAAGAGTGGATCCGGCTGCGGATTCTCGCCAAGCGCCCGTAAAATGGCGACAGGCAGTTTGATGGTAGGGCCTTCCGGGTCAGCATGCCGTTCGGGAACTGTCACGTAACCGCATTCAAATTCCTGGTTGGGTAAAAAGGCAAGCGAGGGTTCAAACCAACATTCTGCCGGCTCGAAAGCGGCTGTAGGTTGAGATTGAGCATAGGAAACGGCCGTTTTCAAGCTAAATAATCCTACGAGAAACATTAAAATTAATGCAAGAACAAGGCGCTTTGTTCGTAATTTGCGTATTCTGATCATGAGCTTCCTTTCATGTTGCTAAAGCTTATCATACACGGCTTAATACGTACAATGAGTTAATTTGTCTTGAAGATTCAGCGCATTGTCAAGAAAATCTTTGACAGGATTTAGGACAAGCTTCGGCCTGAAAACGTCATTGATATTGAACAGCTACTAAACAAAGTTTAATCTGATTTGTCAGCCGCTCTAAACTTGTTATAGTTCGCAAATATGCTGAAGAGGAAGTGGGTCTGGAGTTTACTGCTGGCATTTTTACTGTTAGCAGGAGAGCAGAAGATGATGCAGGATACGGCCGTACACGCCCAGGATCCGCGCATGCAAATTCTTAATGGCGTCAATCAGGTGCGCGCCAATTATGGTCTCCCTCCTTACCAATGGAATGATACGCTGGCGGCGGCAGCCCAAACCCAGGCCAATTATATGGCCGCCAACAACATCTACAGTCACACGGGCAGCGGCGGTTCTACACCCCAAACGCGGGCAATTACGGCCGGATATATTGGCCGCGCCAATGAAAATATTGTTGGCGGCACCAGCCTGACTCCCAAACAGGGCGTGACCTGGTGGTTAAACAGCCCCTCTCATTTTAACACTATGATCTCTAACCAATATATCCATGCCGGCGTGGGGTATGCAGTCGGGCATGATCAAAACTTTTACGCTTTGGTAGTTGGGGTTCCCACCGATACAGAACCGCTGCTGAACAGTCCGCAAACGAACGGCGGCAATATTGAAAATATTGCGCGCGTTGAGCCAATTCAACTGGCGGCGCCCAACGAAGATGGTTCTATCATCCATACAGTGCTGCCCGGCCATACATTTTGGGCCATCGCAGCCCGCTATGAAATTACTATCGAAGAACTTTTCCTTTATAACAACCTCAACGATAACAGCGTCATTCATCCGGGTAATACGCTCACAATCCGGCTGGCGGACGGGCAGGAACCGCCGCCTACGCCAACCCCACCTGCCACACATGTCATTCGGGAAGGGGATACGCCCTGGACAATCGCGGCCAGGTTCCGGCTGAGCGTAGAAGAGTTTTATTGGCTGAATGGAATTGATGAATTCACGATTTTGCACCCGGGTAATGAAGTTAAGATTCGGCTGCTGCCGGGTGAAGCGCCGCCGCCCACACCTACGCCCCAAATGGCCCATATTGTGCGCAGCGGCGATACCTTATGGGACATTTCCGTTGAATATGGGCTGGGATTAACTGAACTGCTGGCATTTAACAACCTTGATGAAAATGCAGTTTTAAGCATTGGTGATGCCTTGTTGGTTGTGCCGCCGACGCCGCTGCCCACTGCAACGCCTTTACCTACGGAAACACCTCCGCTAACAGCAACGGCCGTTCCTGCAACCATGACCCCAACCCGCAAAGCGACCAATACACCCCAAAAAGTCGCGCTGGCTAAAGGGCCGGCGCAGCCAACCCCAACACCGGAATCTACACGCGCTTCTGTAGATGCCCAAAGAACCATAAGCATGCTGGCTTTTGGGTTGGGCATTGGGCTGATCGCGCTGGCCGTGATGACAGTTTCATTTTTCCGCCGCCAAAGCTTTTAGAGAGAAAGCCATATGAACTTGCCTGATTGGGCCGCAAGCATCCACCATGATGGTTCTGAGCTGTATGTTTCAGAACGGTTTCCGCGTTTAGGGCAAACCGTTCGTGTGCGTTTGCGCGCAGGTCATCAAGCCCCCATTCAACAAGTTTTTCTGCGCACGTTTCCGGATGGCGAACAGGCAATCACGCCCATGTCGCCAGGTGAAATAACGCCTGTGTGCCAGTGGTGGGAAATTGAGTTAAGCATTAACCAGCCGCAACTGCATTATCGCTTCCTGATATTATCAGACAGTGGCTTATGGGCCTATTCAGCGGCAGGACTAACAGCCCATATTCCGACCGACCACTCTGATTTTCGCATACTTGCTGATTATCATGCGCCGGAATGGCTGGAAACGGCCGTTTTCTATCAAATTTTCCCTGACAGATACGCCAATGGTGATGCTGCAACAAATCCGCAGCCGGATGAATTTAATTTTCAAGGGTTTGGCCCTTTGACCCTGCCGTGGGAACAGCCGCCTCCGCCGGAACACCCCTTCCCGCTTGTTTTTTATGGCGGCGATCTGCCCGGTATCACGCAGCGGTTAGACTATTTGCAGCATTTGGGTATCAACGCTCTTTACCTCAACCCCATTTTCAGCGCGCACTCAAACCATAAATATGACGTAATTAATTACGAGCAGGTTGATCCGCATTTTGGCGGAAACGAAGGGTTGATTGAACTACGACAGGGTCTTTCCGAGCGCGGTATGCGCTATATACTCGACATTGTGCCCAACCATTGTGGCTATTGGCACACCTGGTTTCAGAAAGCGCGCGCGGACCAAACTGCCGCAGAAGCTGAATTTTTCACCTTTCAGAATCATCCGGATGAATATGAAACCTGGCTGGGAGTCTGGATTTTGCCTAAACTCAACTATCGCAGCAGCGAACTGCGCCAGCGTATTTATGCTGCTGAAGATTCAGTTTTCAAACGCTGGCTGCGCCCTCCGTTCGCAATTGATGGCTGGCGAATTGATGTCGCCAATATGCTAGGCAGGCAGGGTGAAATTCAAATAGGGGCAGAAATCACGCGTGAAATCCGCGCGGCGGTTAAGTCTGTAGAACCAGATGCGTATTTGATGGGTGAAAACTTTTTCGACGCCTCCGCTCAGCTTCAAGGCGAGCAGCTCGACGGCGTTATGAACTACACCGGTTTTGCACAACCGCTCTGGTACTGGTTGAACAAGTATCGTGAATGGTCCCATAATCAAAAAAAACATGTCGAGAGCAACGCCCCCTGGCCAACACAGGCGTTGATAGAAACGTGGCAAAGCCGCCGCAGCGTAATTCCCTGGGTGATTGCTTGCCAGCAGTACAACCTGCTCAACAGCCATGACACGCCGCGGATTCGCACAATTGTCGGTGAAAATGATGCGCTCCATCGTCTGGCGGTGATCCTTCTATTTACTTTTCCGGGCGTACCGGGGATTTATTATGGAAATGAAATCGGCCTGGTCAATGATGAGGCGCTTGAGGGACGCGGCTGTATGATTTGGAATGAGCGCCGCTGGAATCATGATTTGTTGAATTTTTACCGGCGGTTGATCGCACTGCGCAAGGAATCCAGCATTTTGCAGCGCGGGGGGTTCCAGATTTTGGCGGTGGAAACAGATACTTTTGCCTACCAACGCGAGGGTAAGGACGGCCGTATCCTGGTAATCGCCCATCGCAGTGAGAAGCCTCGCCCGGAACGGCCGTTGCCCGTCGCCCATGGCGGAATCCCGGATGGAACGAGATTTGTTGAATTCTTCAGCGGACAAGAATTGTTTATAACTCAGGGCGCCTTGCCGCTGCCTGCCCATCTCCAAGGCGCAACTTTGTGGGAACAAAAATAATTCAGATTTACCAATCAATTTACCGCACACGCAAATTCCATGCTAAAATGCAGGTAGATGGAAACCACGAATTTGCTATGGTGTTAGGTAATCGGCAACAATATTTCAAAATTAGAATCGCTCTAGATGTTGCCGATTCCTCAAGGAAACCGCAGACTTCCAACACCTCTTATTTTCAAGGATTTTCTGCGGTTTACCTATTTCAAAATACTTTTCGCGGTTTACCTAAACTGCGAAAAGATTTTGAAAACAAATCTGTTGGAAGTCCACAGTTTCGGCAAAAATAGCGGAGGTATATAAATGACAGCTCTTCCCTCAAATATGGCTTCTCCCACAAATGGTTCCCAAATTGGTAATGATCAGGAACGTATGCAAGCGCTTATTGAATCGATCAGTTCCTATATTGAACATTATCATGGGGGTGCAGTCGAGATGGTTGCCTATGACAACAATGTGTTGACCGTTCGGCTGACCGGCGCCTGCGAAGGTTGTGACCTGGCCCCGGTGACATTACATGGATGGGTAGAAGGAACAGTTCGACAGTTTTTTCCTGATCTCGACCAGGTTAAAGCGGTTTAGGTAAAAATATGACATATGTCAGTAGACAGGTGTTGTATTTATCACTAACATATGAACAAGTTATTTTTCATATGTTAGGTGTGGCGGAGACGCAGATGTCCTACGCGCCTGATCTTGAAGCGCTTTCTGCAGTTGATCTGACTGCAAACAGAAAAGAATTAAGTGGAGGTTGATGATGTCAATTTCGCTTTTGGAAAACAGCTTGCATATAGATATCTTTTTTGATGCGTCGGAAAGTGAGTATGAAGATGATATCTGTATTCGATTTGTCGAAGATTGCCCAGAGGAGGAAAAGGTTTTCGTCACAGACGAAACCAACATTTACATTACCCCTGAGCAAGCCTGCTTGTTAATTCTTGCCTTGCAGCGATCAATGGAAAAATATCGTTCGTCCAGCCAGGCGCCCTAAACTGGCGCGCATGTTAGTGGCGAGCTACCGTTCCTGCAAGCGCATCATCAATGTCAGCTTCGTGGTCATCCGACAAATCAAATTCGTATAATTTTCCACCTGAATCACGCATCAATGCAGAAACGGCCGCTTTATTTTCTATTGACTCGAATTGTAAGAAAAGGGCAGAACTGCTGTTCGCCATATCCGCACTGACCGCATCGATTTTATCTTTGCTGATGCCAAAATCAAGCTTTTTGCCGGTGAAATAACCGGCGACGCCCCCCAAAAGCATCCCGCCAATCGGGCCGCCAATCATCAATCCAATAATAAATCCAAGGGCGCCGCCGGTGACAGCGCCGCGCTTTTTGCTGAATTCGACGGATTCCTTCACCTTTAACTTGCCTTTTTCATCTTTGTCAACGATGACCGCTTCTTTAAGATCGATCAATTTTTCTTTCTGCATTTTCTTGAGCGATTCATAAACTTCTTTCGCTTTGTCTTCAGAGTCAAATGTAATTATTGCAATCTGGCTGCTCATTGGTGCGTTCTCCTTATTATTAATTGGATATCTTTCACGAAGTCATCTACTTTACCATTTTCCCTATTTATACGTGATAAATAATTTTTTTACCAGATTTTTTTGGTTATGACTTTTGTCGTGTCGGAAACGGCCGTTTTTCACTTTCATTATCTTGTGAATTGTGGCATCCTTGGGGTTCGTTATTAACTTTTGGTTCGTAGTAACCGCTTTAGCGGTAGGCGACCCAAGCGTCGCAAACGACTGAAGCCGTCACTACAAACTTGTTTGCGAACGCACCTTTAACCACAAAACAACGGCGTTAAGTTGTTGAATTCTGTTTAAATTATTTAAAATGAAGTGAGATGGAGGCGAAAATGGAACCAACTGATTATGATGTGGTAGTAATTGGCTCGGGCGCCGGTGGCCTGACAGCGGCGTTATGTTTGGCGCAGGCTGGTAAAAAGGTGTTGGTTTGTGAACAGCACGAAGTTCCTGGCGGCTGGTGCCACTCTTTTACATTGGAAGGTTACCGCTTTAGCCCAGGTGTGCATTACATCGGTAATCTGGGGCCAGGAGGACGGCTGCGTGGCGTTTATGAAGGCTTAGGGGTATCCCAAGACCTGGCATTTACTGAACTCAATCCTGAAGGGTACGACCACATTTTTATTGGTGAAGAGCGCTTCGACCTGCCCAAAGGACGCGACAATATGGCCGCCATGCTGAAAGAGCGTTTTCCTCACGAAGCCAGTGGAATTGACGGCTATCTCAACGTTGTGGTCAACCTGCACGACGAAATTCGGCTGGCAGGTCGCGCCGGCGGTCCGATTGACGCCGTGAAGCTGCCGTTTCGCGCTCGTAATTTACTGCGCTGGGGATGGCGTTCCGGGTTGAGCGTGATACAGCACTACATAGATGACCCGGTTTTGCAAGGCGTCTTGTGTGGACAGGCCGGCGATCATGGGCTGCCTCCATCCCAGGCTTCCGCCGCCGTTCACACCGGCATCACCGACCATTACTTTAATGGCGGCTACTATCCTGTGGGCGGCGGTTTTGCCATTCCACGCGCATTCGTCAGGGCATTAAAGCGCGCCGGCGGAGAAATACAGTTGGAAACGGCCGTTTCCAAAATCATGCTCGAAAACAAACGCGTCATCGGGGTGCAGTTGGCGGATGGAAACGAGATCCGCTCCAATGTCGTTATCAGCAATGCGGACCCGGAAATGACCTACGGCGCGCTCATTGGCCGTGAACACCTGGGCCGCAGTCTGGGCAGTAAAATCGACAGCGTCGAATATTCCGTCTCGGCGCTGAGTCTTTTTGTAGCCGTCAATATGGATTTACGCGCCGCAGGTCTGGATTCCGGCAATTTCTGGTTTTACGAAAATGAAAATGTGGATGAGCTGTATCGACTGGGTCAAACTGATTATGTGCTGCATGCTGAACGTCCGCCCATGTTTTTCCTGACGGTGACGACGCTCAAGGATCCTTCCAAAATGCACAGCGGTCACCATACCTGTGAAATCTTTACCTTTGTCAATTATGCCGCTTTTCAAAAATGGGCCGCTGAAAACAGCGGTGAACGCGCCGCCGATTACCGCGCCCTAAAAGCCCGCCTGGCCGACAACATGCTGCGCGCGGTGGATGCACGTGTTCCTGGCTTCCGTGACAGCGTCGTATTTTGTGAATTAGGGACGCCGCTCACAAATGAGCATTATATTGCCGCGCATGCAGGCAATTTGTACGGCATTGCCAAGAAACGGTTCCAGGTAGGGCCGCTCGCTTTCCCCATCCGCACAGAATTTAAAGGATTATATATGGTTGGCGCCAGCACGATGAGCCATGGCGTCTCCGGCGCGACCGGCACCGGTTTAACAGCCGCGCGCCAGATTTTGGACTGTCGCACGCGTGATTTACTGCAGCAAGCCGGGCCGGAACTGCCGATTTATCCGGCCGAAAACATTTCAGAATGGCCGGCTGACTTGCAAAGCCGCATTGAAAACCGCCAGGCGCAGTCAGATTGGGAAACAGAACGTGAGCCAATGCTCGCTTGACATGAAAAAGAGACGGCCGTTCCCGGGAACGGCCGTCATTCCACACCATTTTTCAACTCAGAACACCGTTACGGTGAACCGGGTATGATCGAAAAATCAAACTCCCCAACGTGATTGGATGGCGCCGACAATATCAGATTATTGGCCGAATCCAGCGTCGCGGATTTAACAAAGTAGTAATTGTTGATTAATGGATTGCCAATTTTGCCGGCGTCACCCCAAATAACCGGATCGATCGTGAAGGGACCTGGCAGTTGTCCCACCAGGTTAACCGGATCGGCGGGCATATAGTAAGGCCCATTTTCACGATAAATATGATAGCCCCACATGCTAATCGGATTCCCGTAAATATCGGTTAACACACGCGGCCAGGATAGTTCAACATCGGTTGTGTTTACAACGGCTATCGACACATGCGGCGCTTGCGGCGGTCCAAGTACAGTACTGAGCGCAAAAGCCATATCCCAGCGCATCCCTTGCTCCATGATCGGGAAACCGTCAAGATAAACATCCCCTACAACAGGCGCATTGGGCAGCAGCATACGAATCGCAGCGTCATTAAAGAAATATTCGCGCGTTTTCCAGCCCCATACGTGGTTCTCAGGCAATTGCGGATAGACCGCAGCAATGCTAATCCAATAAATCTGGTGGGTATCAGGCTGTTGGTAGAACCAAGATTCCTGCGGGAGCAGTAGATCATACCGGTAACATGTGTCCTGCATCTCCATACCTGGTACAAAATCACACCCTACGGCAGTCTCTGTAAACCTGCTTTGTGGCGCAAAATATTCCCAGATCAACATGCCTGGGTGACTCCATTCTGCATCTGCACCGGCGGGAATATCTGTCCAGATGCCGATATGGAATCCATCCGGTTTGGGCAAAGGCGGCTCCACTTCATTCCATTCGAAATAGGAACCCCACCAATGAATATCCGTTATAGGCCGGTCATCTATGCAAGGCCAATCGTCAGCAACAATCGGATAGTCTTGATGGTCGTAAACAGACCTTTCATCCCAACCCCAGAAGCAATCCGGCAGTGGCGAATCCGGATTATATTGTGGGGGTTGATTCCATTTCAGGGGCAGAATGTGTACCAGATAATCTTCCACCTCACCGTTGGGCGCGAACCCATCCGGCGGCTGGCCTCCTTGTAGAGTCAAACGAAATCGAGCAAATGTAGGCCCTCTGTTCGCTCCAAGCGGTACAGAAAAGCATAAATTAGGATTCAATCCGGCGACTAACGGCTGCGGCGCTGGATTACCAAAGATTTGTTCAGCCGGCGACCAGACGCCATCGCCGTTAAAATCAATCCACGCATCCAAGAATCCTGCATTGCCTGTCAGGGTCACGTCTACACAGGAAAGCGTGCCAGGCAGCATTGCCGTTTTGAAGACAATGCCATCTTCATCATCATTGGTGGGCGGAAAAACAATATCCTGATCATCGCCTGATGCTAACATGTCCGGCTGACCATCAGGCTCGCTGTCAATTGAGGGGCCAAGCGAGAAACCGGGCACAATCAGATGGTGCGCCCCATTATTGGCCATCAATGTGGGATAGGGTAAATCAGGTGCATCTCCCCAATCAAACGCTTCTGGCTGGTTCAGCCATAATCAGCAGTAAATAATCTTCTGTTTCTCCATCTTCAAAGACGCCCTCGCCATCCCAGTTTAGCGGTACGGGACGTTCGCTAATAGTGAAGCGACTCCACACATAGTCGACGTTGGGGCCAATCACAAAGTTTGGCGGCATCAAAGCGGAAAGCGGCCCATCATAAGGATTTGGGACAGGGAAATTGACCAGCACGTGTTCAGGAACGGCCGTTCCATCCGGACATTGTGATGCACCGCCCCAGCGTCCATCTTGATTCCAATCCATGAGTACATTCACATACCCAATTGTTTCATTAGGCATGTGGTTGTGGACATCTATATCGACATTGCCGCCCCAAACGGCCGTTTGACAACTAATCCCCAATGGCATTCCCTGAAAATTCGGGCAGGGAACCACATTTAATGCCGAATCGATTGTAAACGGTTCGGGAAGCAGTAAGCCGGCGTCATTGTCGGCAAAACATTCATCATCATCATAAGTCGGGAAACAGCCTGGAGGTGGGCACAAACCAGCATCGCCATCCAGTTCAAATTCAAATGCTGGCCCAAAGTAGGCGCCAAAGTTGTTGTGTTCAATCCAGCCAACAGGCCCGCCGGCTTTACACGTCGGAAATGCGCCAGTAACTCCTCCAGCAGGGTATGCAAGCGCCTGCTCCCCTTCGGGCGCATCCCCAAATTCCAGCGGTATGTTCGGATCAATTGTAACGGCAAAGGCCATATCGTGTGGGAGAATTGTTTGGTAGCCAAGCTCATCCCACTGCCATGCAGGTGACATATTCATTGAGGCGCTGCTTTGCCAATGCCAGATCAAAGGCGCCGGGTCGTCGGTCAACGGCATGATTGCCAGCCAATAAACACCGGGATTAATGATCATTCCCGGTGCAACAAGCTCGTAATAATACACCAAAGTATTAACCTGGGTATTCATCCCATAGGCATTTTCGCGAACTTCGCCAATACCGTAACCGATTGGAAAAAACTGTATCCAGAGCGGTCCCGAACCTAAATCAGGTGCACCGCCTACATCTGCATACACGCTGATTTCAAATGCCCCAACTGGCGCAGATGTTGCATCATAATATCCCCACCAATGTAAGTCAGTGATTTCTCCCACTTCACCAAAAACCCAATCGTCGGCCACACGCAATGGGTTTACGCCATTGTGGGTATGGAACCCGGTTAATGACAAATCAGGCTCTTGCAGCCAGATTGTGTGGGTATTTCCATTGTCTGGCTGAGTAAACGCTGCGGAAGGCAGCAAAGCATAGATTATCATGCTGCAGCAGAGCAGCGTGATCCAGATGTATATTGTTTTATTCGAATTGTCGGTCATAGCGCTATCCCCCGAGAATGCTCCCTTGATTGTTGTTCGGCTCACCTTGCCGTTAGGTAATCGGCAACAATATTTCAAAATTAGAATCGTTCTAGGCGTCGCCGATTCCTTGAGGAAACCGCAGAATTCCAACGTTTTTTATTTCCAAATACTTTCTGCGTTTTACCTAGGTAATCGGCAACAAATTTTCAGAATTAAAAATGCTCAAATGGTTGCCGATTCCTCAAGGAAACCGCAGTTCAAACCTTTTTGGATTTCCGAATAGTTTCTGCGGTTTACCTAACGGCCGTTAAACACTCACAATTAACTCATATGCTGACGATAAAAATGGCTGGTGGATGGTATTGATCCAAGTGTGCCACAGTAGAAATTTAAAAATATAGTGACAAATGTCAATGAAAAATATGCCAAAAGTCACATGGCAAAACGGCCGTTGCTGGCGTCGCCAATGAGATTTTCGGCATCTAGTACCAATTGGGGTATAGTTTGGTAGCCAAAAGAAAATGTGAGTGAGGAAAAGATACATATGAGCCAGAGCGAGATCAAACGTATCGGATTGATCATAGGGCGCGAATGGGATTGGCCCGAAGCCTTCATGGCGGAAATCGCCGCGCGTGAAACAAATATTCAGGCCGAACTGGTACAAATTGGCGGTACCTTCATGGACGAGGTTTGTAACTACCCTGTCATTATCGACCGCATGTCGCATGAAATTCCCTACTACCGCGCTTATGTAAAGCTGGCTGCTCTGCATGGCGCCTATATCATCAATGATCCCTTTGTTTGGTCAGCCGACAATCGCTTTTTTGGCACCGCCCTCGCCAATCACCTGGGCTTTCTAAGCCCGCGCACAATCGTCCTACCAAATAAGGATGTCGACACAGATGTTGTGCCGGACAGTTTCCGCAACCTTAAGTATCCGATGGATTGGCAAGGTATTATTGATTATGTGGGCGTGCCGGCCATCTTTAAGGAAGTTCTCAGCGGCGGGCGTCGTCTTTCCTATCGTGTACACAGTGTGGATGACCTGATTCAACATTATGATGAAAGCGGGACCCGCACCATGATTCTACAGCAGTTGATCGAAGGCGGGGAGCATATTCATTGTTATGTCATCGGCAAGAAAAAGGTGCTGCAATCGGGTTACCAGCCGGAACAAAATCAATATGTGGAAACTGCTAATATTCAAGATGAAAAAGTGTCGAAGCATATCACCAACAGCGCCCTTGCCATCAGCAAGGCGTATGGATACGACATTAATATGATTGAGTATTTGCTCAAAGATGACCAGCTTTTTGTCATTAATGCCACCAATCCCTCACCGCTGATCGATCGCCAGCTTTTTTCTGAGGCTCAATTCAACTGGCTGGTTAAAGCAACTGCGGATCTGGCTATTGATCGTGTGAAACGGCCGTTACCCCAACGCCTCACCTTCAAACTCGAAAATAACCCATTTTAATCTGTCGCCCGGCTGAGAATATGTGCTATAATTTCGGCCAAATTTGATTGACTTGACAATAATACAAGCCATGCTGGATAACAATTAATGCTGTCCGGCCTGGCTTGATATTTTGTAAAGAATAATGAGATGAGGATTTATAAATGAACCACCTACAAGAGAAAATGCCTGAGCGCATTCAAAGATTACCTGAATTAGCCAATAATCTCTGGTGGAGTTGGACAATCGACGCACGTAGCTTGTTCAAAAAACTCGACTATACCCTATGGCGGCGAACACAACATAACCCGGTACAAATGCTGCAGCTTATGAGCAAAGACGCGTTAGAAACCAAAGTACAGGACGCCAATTTTGTGCGTCATTACGAACGCGTCATGATGCAATTTGACCGCATGCATGAAAATGGCTACACCTGGTTCCACACAACCTATCCTGAATTTCGCGACAAAACCATTGCCTATTTTTCATTTGAGTTTGGCTTGCACAATTCATTGCCCATTTATTCAGGCGGGCTTGGCATCCTGGCCGGCGATCACGCCAAAGAAGCCAGCGACCTCGGACTCCCCTTTATCGGCGTCGGTTTCCTTTATCCACAAGGGTATTTCCGGCAGCGTATCCCATCACATGGGTGGCAGGAGTCATTCTACCCGCAGCTAGACAGCAACAAGACGCCGATCGAACCCGTCCTGGATGATGAAGGCAACGAAATCAAAATAAGCGTTCAGGTAGGCTCTCGTAAGGTTCACGCCCGCATCTGGCGTGTGCAGGTTGGTCGTGTACCCCTCTATTTGATGGATGCCGACGTTGATGAAAACGACCCATGGGATCGGGAATTAACAGCCCGCTTGTATTCCGGTGACAGCGAAATGCGCGTTCGGCAGGAAATCATGCTCGGCATTGGAGGAGTGCACGTTTTGAATGCGCTTGGCATCACGCCATCCATCTGGCATATGAATGAAGGCCACTCAGCCTTTTTAATCCTGGAAAATATCCGTCAAAAAGTCATCAATGGCGCAACCTTTGCTGACGCTTCGGAAGATGTGCGTGCACACACAATCTTCACAACGCATACCCCGGTTCCAGCAGGCCATGACGCCTTTAGCTACCATCTCTTAGATCAATACTTCGTCAACTTTTGGGCCGAGCTAGGCATCTCACGCGAGGAATTTCTAAGCATGGGCGCCCACGAAGAAGAATGGGGACTTGCATTTAACATGACCGTACTCGCATTACGCTATTCTGGACAGGTCAATGGCGTCAGCAAATTACATGGTGAAGTTTCCCGCAAAATGTGGCAGCAGGTTTATTCCGTCAAATCGGCGGACGAAGTCCCAATTAGCTCTGTTACAAACGGCGTCCATGTACCCACCTGGATCGTTAGTGACCTGTATAAATTATTTAACAAATACCTGGGCCCAAATTGGATTGAGTACCATGATGATCCAAAAATTTGGGAACGGATCACTGATATACCGGCCAAAGAGCTTTGGGAAACACACGCGCAGCTTAAGTATAAATTGATGTATTTCTTGCGCTCCCGCACGCGGGTCAATTGGGTCGAAGGGAACTATGATCCCACCCAAATTCTCACCAGCGGCACGCTGCTTGATCCGGAAGCGCTGACCATTGGTTTTGCGCGTCGATTTGCAACCTATAAAAGGGCTACGCTCATATTTCATGATGTAGAGCGACTGCGTAACCTATTATTAAATACTCACCGACCTGTGCAAATTGTCTTCGCTGGTAAAGCGCATCCGGCTGATGATCCGGGCAAAGCCTTGATTCAGGAAATTTACAACATGGCCAAACATAATCAGCTTGGCGGGCGTATCGCCTTTGTTGAGGATTATGATATGCATGTTGCGCGGTATTTGACCCAGGGGGTCGATATATGGCTGAATACGCCGCGCCGCCCGCGCGAGGCCAGCGGTACCAGCGGTATGAAAGCGACTCTCAACGGCGTCCCCAATTTAAGTATTTTGGATGGTTGGTGGGTAGAGGGGTACAACGGCGCCAATGGGTGGGCCGTTCCAAATCAAAATTTTGAAACCAACGTAGAACAAGATAATTTTGATGTGAACCAAATTTACCGCCTCTTAGAAGAAGAAATTGTGCCCCTTTATTATGATCGGGATCGAGATGGCGTGCCGCGTGGCTGGGTAGACGTCATGATGGAAACGATTCGCTCCAATGCGCCAACTTTCAGTATGCGGCGTATGGTGAAAGAGTACACGAATAATCTTTATCTGAATGCCATGCGGAATAGTGAATAAAGTTTGAAGCAGAATAGCTTGCAGCAAACGGCAATTTGCAACTTGTCGTTTGCTGCTGACTCGCTTTTTGAATGAATCCTTGGCTGCGACGTTTTTTCTATTTGATTTTTATTCTTATCTGGTTAATCGTTTTGACGCTGCCCTTTGCAGCTTTCTCGCTGGCGGCAAGACAACAAATTCAGATTGGCGGCAGCGAGGGAAACCATTTGCGCATTTTTCTGATTCAAGAGAAAATGGCTGAAGGAATTGGGGTTGAGTTGGCACGGCCGTATTCGGGTCAGCCCAACTGTTCCGAAACCAATGTACGCTATTTCATGTGGGTGGGCGAGCCAGAAAACACGATTTATTGCCAATGTTTTAACCCTGATACCGGCGCCGCAGTTTCCAATTTCGCAGGATCATGTGCAGCGCCATAAACGGCCGTTACACCCAACACACCCCCGAACTCAAAACCTGAAACAAGGCGCAAAATATGAGCAATATTGCAATCAAATGGACCGGTGAAAATAGTCAGATGTTTATCGGCCGTGATACGTTCGGGCACGTCGTCATGTCCGGCTCCTGGCCCCAGGATGACCCTCAATGGCAAGAATGGAAAGCATTAAAACCTTCAGACCTGTTGTTGATAAGTCTCGCCTCTTGCACCGGTTATGATCTCGTCATGATTCTAAAACGCCAGAGACAACAACTGAACGACCTTTACATTCGAGTAGACAGTCAACAAGCCGACAATCCACCCTACCAATTCACTGACATACACATTCATTATACAATTAGCGGCGATAATTTGGACACTAAAAAAGTAGCGCGGGCTATTGAGCTATCCGAAGAAAGATACTGCTCTGTAGCAGCAACCATTCGTGGAGTCGCCAACATCACTCACAGCTATGAAATTAAGCCCGCAAAGGAAGATCTAACTTAACAGCAAACCCATCCCTTCATAATCCTGACTTGAACAATCAAGTTTCACAACATTTTATCAAACAAAATCGTTTCTGTAACTATGCCTAGACCCGCCAGGTTCAACCGAGAAGCAATTGTCCTTAAGGGCAAAACCTGATAGGTCTCTTGGGTACCTGAATAGATACCCGCTTTTTACAGAATCGTGAACAATGGTACTGATTTCTAAAATTCTGTGGTACAATCGAAGACGTTAATAATAAAAAGAAAAGCGGCTATGGCAACCTATCCACCACCTACAGAACAAATTGAATATCATCCAAGTGAAGAGCAATTTGCGCGTGATGCGGAATTACGTCGTTTTAACCGGTTTTACCTTTATTTACCATTAGGAATCGTGATATTGATCGCGCTTGTCCTGATTGGTTTATTGACAGTTGGTGTTTTTGCGACAGGAAATCCAAAAAACCTTATCTTTGTTTCGGCCCTGGCCGATATTATTGTTATTTTGGGAATTATTCCTATGCTGGTTATTATGGCCATTTTGCCGATTGCATACCTGGGGTATCTCGTGAACAAACGGCAAAAGCGCAAACAAAACCCGCAAACCGGCCCTCTCGCATATCGCAGCCGGGTTCAAATATTCCTATGGCGACTTGATAGTTTTTCGCGCAAGATACAATATAAAACCAAAGATTTTGCGCCTAAAGCAGCCGAACCCATCATTAAAGCGAATGCGACGATTACTTATCTGCAAGAATGGCCAAAAATTTTAAAAAAACAAATAAGTCGGAGTGAATATAATGACACGGAACAGCGATCCGATGCTGGACAATCCGATACCGAATGATAATTGGAAACCAAAAGTATTAATTATTGGCGCGGCTTTAGGCGCAATAATTGGGCTAGGCACCGCATACCTGCTCTCAAAATCGTCTGAAGAGCATCTGGGCGGGCCGCCACAAATAACACCCGGAGATGCTCTCAAGCTTAGCGTCGGCGTCATCGGGCTTGTTCGGGGAATCGCCGCATTAGGTGAATAAGCGCCAGGAATCAGGTTTCACAAACGTCAGGAATAAAAATCAAAATTAAATTTAAAAGTCGCCGATACAATTATTTATTGGCGGCTTTGTTGCTATCAGGCACTAGAGGAGCTTAATTTGGCAAGAAGATCATCAAAAAGAAAAATCAGCAAGAATAACCCGACCCGCCAATGGCGGCGTATGGACTTGCATATTCACACACCAGGTTCAAATGATTATCTGGAATCAGATGTCAGTTACCTGGATATCCTGCGCCAATCCGTTATGCGCGGCCTGGATATAATTGCATTCACAGACCATAACACCGTCGCCGGTTTTGCGGCGATGAAAAAAGAAATCGAACAACTGCTTTGGCTGGAAGAAATTGGCCGCATTGAAAGTGATGAACAGCGGCGGCTGGATGAATACCGCCGTTTGTTTGAAAAAATACTTGTGCTGCCGGGATTTGAGTTTACTGCAACCTTTGGATTTCATATATTGGGCATTTTCCCACCTGAAACACCGGTCAGTTTTCTTGAACATCTACTGCTCACGTTGCAGGTTCCGGCAGAATTATTATATGAAGGGAGTTCCGCCGTTGGCGCCACCAGTGATGTACTTATGGCGTACCGAATCATCAATGATGCGGGCGGGATTGTCATTGCAGCCCATGCGAACTCCAAAAATGGCGTGGCTATGCGTGGTCTCGATTTTGGCGGCCAAACGCGTATCGCCTACACACAAGACAGGCATTTACATGTGTTGGAAGTGACTGATCTGGATAAGCGCGGACGCTACAGCACACGCCGATTTTTTGACGGCTCAAAGCCGGAATATCCACGTCCAATGCGCTGCATTCAAGGCTCAGACGCCCATCATCTCATGCGTGAATCCAGCAGTTCAAAAAATTTGGGGATTGGCGACCGGGTTACGGAAATACTATTGGATGACTTGAGCTTTGAATCGCTTGCGTCTGTCCTGAAGGGGAATGACTTTTCACTGACACGGCCGTATCGTGGCCCAGCCAAACCGGTTGATTTTGTACAACTAGCGCGTGAAGAGGGTGAATCAATTGTTCAGGCTTTTCATGAAAGCACGGCCCAGCGGGGGGGACATCTGGACCGCATCCTGCGCGATATTTGCGCCATGGCTAATACCAATGGCGGTACAATTTATGTCGGCTTATCAGCTAATCCTGAGGAGCAGTCGGTTGGCGTTCGTGAACCAGAAACCGCTATTGAGCGGCTTTATGCAGCCATTTCAAGCCGTTTTAGCCCCGAGCCGGATGTCCAAATTGATAGTTTACCTTCACAAAACAAAAAAATCGTGCGCATAACGATTCCACCCGGCGCTGATATTCCATATGCAATTGATTACAACAATTTTTATGTGCGGGATGAATCGGAAACAAACCAGGCTGTGCGGGATGAAATTGTGCGTATGGTTGAACGTGGCTTGGGACACGGCAGCGACAAATACATAGAGCCGGAGAAGATCGAACCTCAAGCAATTAGCAGCAAGGGCATCCGCATTTCAAAGCCCCAGATTGAACCGCCCCGCACCGGTGTAGAAGTTGTATCGAGTGAAAAGCGCAAGGGCACCATTTACCACACCTTGCGCGATATGCGCAACGGCAGCTTAATCAAAAACGTGACTAAAACCTCTGCCCGCAAACTTTGGCATTATGCCATCCTACAGGCAGAATCCGGTTCTGTTAAACCCGAAGCAATTCCATGGCACAACAATATGGCCGTTCTGAATGTGCGCAAAAAAGGAGACAACGTCTGGTATGACCTTGCCCTAAGAGACGAAAATGATATTCATCTCTATTTTGGCGTTACTGACAGCGGTCTAAACGACGATTGGCTGGCGTTGATTGGCGAAAATGCGTAACCCATGAAAATCGGGACTCTAACAATTAGTGATCGTGGCGCGCGCGGTGAATATGAAGACCGCAGCGGCCCGCTCATGGCCCAAATCATCAACAGTGACACGCCCTGGCAAATCACCCAACAGGCCATCATACCTGATGATTTTGAAACAATCGTTGTGACGTTAATCAACTGGTGCGACGCCAATTTTGACTTGATTTTGACCAGCGGGGGGACAGGATTTTCCCAACGGGATATTACGCCAGAAGCTACCAGGCGTGTCATTGAAAGAGAAGCTCCGGGAATTGCCGAAACCCTCCGCGCTGAAAGCTTAAAAATTACCCGCCATGCCATGCTTTCACGTGCTGTAGCCGGCATCCGTGGGCAAACGCTCATTGTAAATTTGCCCGGCAATCCCAAGGCTGTACGCGAAAACCTGCAAATTCTATTGCCCATATTACCCCACGCGTTAGATTTGCTTCAGGATTCACCGGGAACTGAGCAACAGCATCGCACGATTTGACCGCTTTGGTCTATCTGAGGAACTAATTTAATTCGGTTGACCCCGCTTTACAACTAAGGTATCGTATTTAGAAATATCTGAAAGTCACAGGCAAATGAAGGAGATTTTATTAATGAATATTTTTGTTGGCGGTCTGCCTTATTCAGTTGATGATATCGAATTGCGAGAAGCATTCGAAGTGTATGGAGAGGTGAGTTCCGCCTCGGTAATTAAAGATAAAGAAAGTGGCAGATCGCGTGGTTTTGGTTTTGTTGAAATGCCTGTCGACGCAGAAGCTTTGGAAGCGATTGAGCAGCTCAATGGCAGCGAGATGGGTGGTCGATCGTTGACGGTTAATAAGGCGCGTCCGCGCGAAGACCGGGGCGGCGATCGCCGGCGTCAATCGCGTGACCGTTACAACCGGTATTAGGCATTTACTGATTATCCGATCAGGCCCTCGTGGGGTAAGCTTTAACAAGCTCAGGCTATGGCTGGACAGCCATAAAACGGACAGCTAATAAAATAATCCGTTATACAGATTGTATTGACGAAGGACGGAAGATGATAAAAAGTGTTTCCGTCCTTCATTTTTGTTTTGGTCAATCTAGAACATATGTGCTACAATCCAATGGTATGGGACGCAAAGGCAAAGCTTTCAGACGCTCCGGAAGCCACCATACCAACTGGAATCGCGTTCTCCAGGATCAAATTCAACTTGCGGGACTACCCGCGCCTCAACTTGAATATGCTTTCCATGCAAACAGGAACTGGCGGTTCGACTTCTGCTGGAAACAACAGTTAGTCGCCTGTGAAGTCGAAGGCGGCATCTGGATGCAAACAACGCATGGATATAGTAAAGGGCATGCGCATCCGGAACGATTTGAAAGCGATTGTGAAAAATATAATGAAGCGGCGTTGTATGGCTGGCTAATTTTGCGCGTCACACCGACCATGATTCGCGACGGTCGTGCTCTGGATTGGTTGGAACGGGCGCTGCTAACCAATACATGAGATAAGTAACGGCCGTATCCCGATTGTCCCCCCTTTCAACAACATGTAAAATATCAGTTATGATTCCTCCCACCACGCTGGATTATCACCCGCTTCTGGCGGCATTTGCATACCTGGTACTGCTTTTGGCTGCGCTAATCTGGCGGGAACGACACAAGCCATGGCTGCTCCTCTTCTATACATTTTCTATATTTTGGGCATTGGCGCTGTTTTTTGATTTTGCAGCTATACAAATCAACCTTGCCGCCCTCTTGCTGCTTCTAGCCACCACCACATTGGGCATGGCAACGGCCGTTTACCAGCAAGTCGACCAGGAAAAACATTGGCTGTCGGCCGGAATCATCATTATCCTACTCACTACCGCAGCAAATTTCATTCTGGCACAACAATCAGAAGCATTCTTTGCCGGGGCGTTGTCGTCAGCCCAGGCCGGCAAGCTGATCTTTGTGATAGGTTGGGCCATCCTGAACGGCGCGCTCTTAATCACAACCTGGCAGCATTACCGGCAAGAAAGCTCTCCCTGGCATGCCAATCGGCTTCTGGTTTGGTGGTTAGCCTTATTTTTCATCATCATGGGCGAGGCCGCGATATTTACCGGGAATGCGCTGCTCATCATTATTGGCCAGATAAGCCGGCTCTTTGGCGCGGCATTATGTCTCTATGCATTTACAAGCCGCCAGCTAGTAGATATCCGCACCCGCCTGCGCAACTTGCTGGCATTTTTATTGACCGCTGCCATATCCGCCTTACCTGTTTTTTTAGCTATTTTACTCATACCGGTATTCATGTCTACGCTGACGCGCGGCGCGGCAATACTATTCGGTTGGCTGGTTTTAATAATTAGTCTGGGTCTGTTTCTCTCATTTCGCCATTTAGTCAGCAGATTCATCAACAAATACCTTTTCGGCCAGCGGGTAAATACAAACCGGGTTGTGAGCTACTATAATGAACTAATCGCCAGCACGCTTGAAGTAGACCAACTGGCGCGGGTTATCATTGGCACTTTCGAAAATCTGTGGCAGGTTAAACGTGGCGCGCTGCTGCTTAGTCATGCCACAAAAAATGCGGTTGTGCTGCAGCCTATTCCCGGATTGGGCATTGTTCAGCGTGATGAACAACGTATCTCCTCACAAAGCAAAATTATGCAAACATGGATGAACGAATCACGCCCCTTGCTGCGCTACGAAATTTATGCCGACCTGCTTGATGATCTCCCTCCCAGCACACAGGCGTGGTTGGACAATCTCAATATGGAAGTATGGGCGCCCATCCAAAACGGACAAACGCTGGCGGGTATAATCGTGGTAGGTCCCAAAGCCTCGGGGGAAATTTTCCGCAATGATGAACTTGAACTAATGCAACTGCTTGCCAGACAAACCGCCATCGTGCTGCAAAATGCGCGCCTGTACAGCGAGTTGGAAGTTCAAAATGAAAAAATCCGCGAACTGAACCTGAGTCTGGTCAATCAGAACGAGCGCCTTGAAGTTATGGATCAGGTCAAGACTGATTTTATTACAGTCGCCTCACATGAGCTGCGCACGCCGCTGACACAGGTAAAAGGATATGCTGATTTATTAGCAACCCTAAATACGGACGGCGCCTTGACCCAACAAGAGACAAATGAAATTATGGGGTATATTGATCGCGCCACAATTCAAATGGAGCAGGTAATTGGGGCCATGCTCGATGCCAGCCAGTTGGACGTTGATGGGGTGCAGATTAATTTGACGACGGCTGATTGGCCAACGCTGTTGGAAACGGCCGTTGAACAATTCAGATTTGCCCTACGCGAACGCCAAATCAAACTCACTCTGTTGGACCTTGACGCTTTACCAGCTATTCAGGTCGATTTTCAGCGTATGACACAGGCGTTGACAAATATCATTGGCAACGCAATCAAATTTACCCCCGACCGCGGAACAATTACAATTTTCGGAACAATTGTCAATGGCGCAACAGGCGAAACAAACTTTGTCGAACTCGTCATCGCCGATACCGGCATTGGGGTTGATCCCCAATATCACGCGCTGGTTTTTGATAAATTCTTCCGCATTGGCAGCCCGGAATTGCACTCGACCGGCAGCACAAAGTTTAAGGGCGGCGGCACCGGATTAGGGCTGCATATTGCCAAAGGGGTCGTTGAAGCCCACAACGGGCGTATCTGGCTCGAATCACCCGGCGCAGACGAACAACGTTTGCCCGGCAGCGAATTTCACATTTTACTGCCGCTAGATCCGGCAAAGGCGACCGCATGAATCTGCAAGGCAAAGTCATTCTCGTAACCGGCGCGTCGGCAGGTATTGGACGCGCAACGGCCGTTCGTCTGGCCCAATGCGGCGCACACGTGGTTGTCACCGCCCGCCGCGTCGATCGCTTGCAGCAGCTTGTCGACCAGCTTGGCCACTTCCCCGGGGTGCGGTTGGCGCTCGCGGGAGATATTCGAGACGAAGTTTTTGCGCGCAAGCTTGTCGCCGCAACTGTAGCCACTTTTGGCCGGCTGGACGTACTCATAAATAACGCCGGCCTGGGACATAAAAGCCCTTTAGCGGCTACCCCCATAGAAGATGCACGTAAAATCTTTGAAACCAATGTTCTGGCCCTTTTTAATCTAACCCAGGCTGTCGTCATCCAAATGCAGCAGCAGGACACAGGCCAGATCATCAATGTATCGTCGATAGTAGGCGTACGACCCTTGCCCCAAAACGGGGTCTATTGCGCCAGCAAAACGGCCGTTAATTTTCTCAGTCGCAGCCTGCGCATGGAACTGGCGGCAACCAGCATCAAGGTCACACTGGTGTATCCCGGCCTGACCGCTACAGAATTTGGGCAAGCACGGCTGGGCGACAAAGGCGGCAACCGCTTTGGTTTGCAAGGCGTTCCGGCGGAGCGTGTCGCGCAAAAAATTGTGGAAGCGATTCACAAACGTCATTCCGAAGTGTATATAACCTGGATTGACCGGCTTTTTGTAAGCCTGAACCGGCTCTTTCCGCTTAGCATCGACGCCATTTTAGCACGCGGGGCACACCTGGCCTGACATGGAAATCAAATTCACCCTACGACAGGCGACCGCGGCGGATTATGATTTTTTATTTGCGCTGCACGCAGCCGCGATGCGTCCCTATGTCGAAGCGACCTGGGGAGAATGGAACGCTGAATGGCAGGCGGAATATTTTGCGCGCAAATTTGATCCTTCCCCTCGCCAGATTATCCAGGTAAACGGACAGGACGCCGGCGTTGTTGTGGTTGAGTACCGCGCGGGTGATTTATACCTGGCTTTAATTGAACTGCTGCCTCCATTTCAGGGGCTGGGCATCGGCACGCAGATCATTCAGGAACTGGTTACGCGCGCGTGGCAGGAAGGCGTCCCGCTGTCACTGCATGTGCTAAAAAGCAATCCACTGGCCTTGGAATTATATTCTCGCCTGGGATTTAAAATTGTTGAAGAGGAAAAAATCCGCTACAAGCTGACGCTTCAGGAAAACGACAAGCATGAATTTTAAAACAATTATTGAACCTTTTCGCATCAAAACGGTTGAACCTATCCGCCACACCACGCGTGCAGAACGTGAGGCCGCGCTGCAAAAGGCCGGGTACAACCTTTTTTTACTCAGGGCGGAAGATGTCCTCATCGATCTGCTGACTGATTCCGGCACCGGGGCGATGTCGTCTGCCCAATGGGCCGGCATGATGCGCGGGGATGAATCTTATGCCGGGGCGACTTCGTTTTATACCTTTGAAACGGCCGTCCACACCATCACCGGCTTCAAGCATGTCATTCCAACCCACCAGGGGCGCGCAGCGGAGCGCATTTTATTTGGCTCATTGCTCAAACCGGGCGACCTCGTGCCCAACAACACCCATTTCGACACAACACGGGCTAATGTGGAATATCGCGGCGCAACGGCCGTTGACATCCCCATTCCCGCCGGACGTCAGCCAGAATTAATCCATCCATTTAAAGGCAATATCGATCTGGAAAAATTAGAAACGCTCTTGCGTGAAAATGCCGACCACATCCCCTGCGTGATGCTGACCGTCACCAACAACTCCGGCGGCGGACAGCCCGTCAGCATGGCCAATGTGCGCGCAGCCGGTAAGCTTTGTCACAAATACGGCGTGTCGTTTTTACTTGACGCCTGCCGCTTCGCCGAAAATGCATGGTTTATCAAAACGCGCGAAGAAGGATACGCCGAAAAATCACCGCTCGAAATCGCGCAGGAAATGTTCAGCTACGCCGACGGCTGCACCATGAGCGCTAAAAAAGACGGCATGGCCAATATCGGCGGCTTTTTGGCGCTAAACGACGACGCGCTGGCCCAAAAATGCAAAAACATGCTCATCCTCACCGAAGGTTTCCCCACCTACGGCGGCCTGGCAGGCTACGATCTGGAAGCAATCGCGGTTGGGCTGCATGAAGCGCTTGACGAGGATTATTTACGCTATCGCATCCGCTCCGTTGCCTATCTGGGTGAAATCTTAACCCGCGCCCACATACCCATCGTGCAGCCGCCCGGCGGACATGCCATTTATATTGACGCCATGACCATGCTGCCCCACATTCCACAGGCTGAATACCCGGCATGGGCGCTTTCGCTGGCGCTTTATCTGGAAGGCGGCGTGCGTTCGGTAGAAATCGGCTCGGTTATGTTCGGACGACAGCCGGACGGCAGCGAAATTCCCGCCGCCATGGAACTGGTGCGTCTTGCCTTCCCGCGGCGGGTCTACACACAAAGCCATGTCGATTATCTGGCAGAAGTTTTGCTTTATGTCAATAGTTTTAAAAATCGTGTCCGCGGCGTGCGCATGGTATATTCGCCCCCGGTCTTGCGCCATTTTTCGGCCCAGCTTGAGCCGGTGCATGGCAAACTGATTGTAGAGTAGGCAAACCGCAGCACAATGAGATAAAATTATTTGCAATCAGGCTGCGGCTGCCAGGATCAATTTTTGGGCCGCTGCACCAAAAATTTACAGGAGGAATTTTATGAACACACGACCAATAGGAATCACAATTATTGCAGCCGTCTACATCTTTTTAGGCGTCTTGTCGTTGTTATGGAGCGGTCTTGTTTTTGGCATGGGCAGCGTCACCGCGCTGGCCACCAGCCTTTTCGGCTCAGGCATTGGCACAAATGCCGCCTGGGCAGGTCTGCTCGGTCTCGTCACGGCAGGCGTCCAACTCGCCGTTGGTCTTGGCCTCTGGAGTATGAAAAAGTGGGCCTGGTATCTGGCTCTCATCTCTGTCGCACTGATGCTTATCCAGGGCTTGATTGGCGTTTTTAATGGCGGCGGAGCCTTTTCAATCATCTGCGGCGGGCTGGGTCTGGTCGTTCCAATTATTATCGTAGTGTACCTGCTCAGCAGCAACATACGCAGCAAATTCGGCGTTTAAGCGGCAAAACCTGACAGATCTCCCCTGGTAAAATAAAATAACGCCAGTGTACAGCTATCGCCAATGTCCAGCTATTAATTGTCGATGTAGAGCGATTTTTGCCACATCGCTCTACATTTCTTATCCAGTTTGTTGAACTGTTATACGTTCCTGGCGCCACTACTTTGTGAGGTCGCGGAATCGATTTGCAACAGCGACCACCAGGTACAGCAATGTTCCCTGCAAATTTAGAAATTTGAATCGTTTTCTCCTAACATTTGTCTTGTTTTTAGCGCTGGCGCTGCTGCTTTCGCTTTTTTTGAACGTGCTGTTGGTCAGACGCAGCCGCAGCTATGAACGCTTGTTTAATATGACGCGCCTGGACCCGCTGGGCGCCAGCGTGTTTGGGACAGAAACAATTATGGAAAGTGATGCCCCCCTGGTCGTTTTTTTTGGCGATTCGCGCGCGCGGCAGTGGCCTGCGCCGTCACTGGCGCAAGGGGTGAAAGTTATTAATCGTGGCCTTGATGGGCATACGGCCGTTCAATCGCGTATGCGATTAGATCGAGATATACGGCCGTTGCAGCCAGACATCGTGGTATTGCAGGTGGGCGTCAATGATTTGATTGGCGTCAGCTACCTGCCCGCTGAACGGGACGCCATTGTGGCTAACACCCAGGCCAGTATCACTGCGATTGTGAACGAGGCGCAAGGTCTGGGTGCGACTGTTGTGCTGACAACGATCTTTCCACCGGGCAGGCCGCTGCCATGGGAACGCGCGCTGGGGTTTGAAGATGTGGAAACGGTCGTACGCGAAGTCAATGCCTGGATGGCTGGATTGGCGGGGCAAGAGGTCGTGGTAGTGGATACGGCCGTTATTTTGGCTGACGCTAGCGGCCAGGTGCGCAACGCCTACCGCGAAGACACCTGGCATCTCAACGCCGCCGGTTACGATGCCTTGAATGTGGCGCTGGAACCACTGCTGAATGAACTATTGCCTTAGTTCGCAAAAATTCGGCTGAATTCGTTGCAAAAAACCATCTCAGGTAATCGGCAACAATATTTCAAAATTAGAATTGCTCCAGACGTTGCCGATTCCTCAAGGAAACCGCAGATTTCTAATTCGTCTTATTTTCAAGAATTTTCTACGGTTTACCTAAGAACCATAAAATTCTGATTCAGGGTAGAAGTCAAGCCAGGCCCAGTCAAAAGCCGACATGCTGGGGACAGCAATCAACCCCTGCCCCTTCAACGGTCCATTTACTGCCAGTCCATTCGTCAAATCCCAGGTAGAGCCGGTTTCACTATCCACCAACCTGTCGCCTTCTAAGCGGAAGGTCAACAACTGGTCATCCACCTGGCGGATGTAGGCATGGTAATTGTCGTTGGCGGCCCAAACCACAACCGGGAAACTGCCCAAAACATCATTCACAATCGTTGCGTCGGCCACATCTTCATAGCGGTAAGCCTTCACTTCTGCACCCAGAATGAGGCCAATTACAAAACCGGTATCGAAGCTTTCGGCAAAACTCAAACGGGAATGGTCATTCACCATGGCCAACGATTCAGGGTGTTCCTTGCGCCAGTTATCCCAGGTGGTGAGCTGGTACGGCAGCGGGAACAGTTCCACCCCTTTTAATTCCCCTTCAAGCGCGCGCCCCCACGGCTGCGACCAGATAGAATTTGTTTTGTGATCGTACCAGGTCATGGCGTTCATAAACAATGAACCGGCGTTGCCAAAAACGGCCGTTTCTCCATCAATTCGCCGGTCGTGAACCACGCCGGTATAACAAATCGGTCACCACGTAACGAGGATGGGAATCCCGGCTAACTCATCGTTGACCATTTCGCGGAAACGCAGGACGGTGACCGGATACGCTTTGGCTTCGTCGCCCAAAGCCACCCCCATCACCAGTTCATTGTTCGCAAACGGCGCCTGCGCGGCGTTTACAAATTCAGGATTATAAACGGGGCGAATGCTGTCAAAACCCAGGCTCAGGTTAAAAACGGGGTTTTCCGGAACCGGCTTGCGCGGGTTGCGGGCAGGATTTTCAATTGAAGTCAGGTCTACCGAAGAGACAGTTGTGATTGTCTGGCTGCTGCCGGTCGGTATTGGCGTCGTAACATGGCTCACCGCCTGTTGGTCAACTTGACTAGAACAGGCGGCAAGCAAAAATGAAAACAGCAGCAGCCAAATAATTTGTTTGTGCATGCCCTCATATTAACCTTAAATTGGGAAATTTCTGTAAGTAAGATGCCAAAAAGCCGCTGTTTCAAGTTCCAGCAACAGATGATTATCTACACGCTTGATTTATGACAAATAACACGTGACAAAAATAAGCATATTCCGATAATGTTTTGAAGTTAAACCAGAGTCCAAGAAAATGTGTGGGCTGTTAGGTAGCTGGGAAAATTGTGGCGATTCGGTTTTTATCGTGCGGACTTCGTAAAGGATTAGCAATATGGCAAACGAGGAACACCTGGCCATTATAAAGCAAGGCGTTGAAGTTTGGAATGTATGGCGTGAGGATAATCCAGGCGTAGCGCCAGACCTTTTTGGGGCTGACCTTAGTAATGCAAGCCTTAATAATGCAAATCTTAGGCAAGGAAACATTAGTGATGCAAACCTCAAAGACGCAGATCTCAGCAGGGCTGATCTCACCAGAGCCCAAATCTTCGATTCGAACCTCAGCGGAGTAATCCTTAGCGGGGCAAGCCTTTTCGAAGCAAACCTCAGCAAGTCAGTCCTGAGTAGAGCTGATCTCAGCTATGCAAACCTCAATGGTGCAATCCTAGAAGGAACTCGCCTCGATCACGCAAATCTCAAAGGAGCCTCCCTCGGCGGTACAAACCTCATCGGAGTTTACCTGAGTGGAGCGAACTTACGCTCAGCCATCCTTGCTGATACAGTTTTTGGGAATATCGATTTACGTACAGTGAATGGGTTAGAATACATTCGGCACCTTGGTTCTTCCATCATAGGTATTGATACCATATACCGCTCAGCAGGCGACATTCCAGAAGTGTTTCTCAGAGGCGCGGGCGTACCGGATCAATTCATTGCTTACATCCGCTCTTCGGTTGGTACCGCTAACGAATACTACACAGCGTTTATCAGCTACTCAAGCAAGGACGATGCGTTAGCTAAACGTATCCACAATGATTTGCAAAGTGAAAACGTCCGCTGCTGGTTTGCTCCAGAGGATATGAAGATAGGTGACAAGTTTCGACAGCGGATTTATGATGCCATCCTCTTACATGACAAGCTGCTGCTCATTCTTTCCGAAAACTCTATTGAAAGCGATTGGGTTGAAAAAGAAGTCGAAACCGCATTCGAGAAAGAGCGCTGGCACAAGCATACGGTACTTTTTCCTATCCGCCTGGACAATGCTGTAATGGAAACAAACCAGGCCTGGGCTGCGGATCTCAGACGCACCCGCCATATCGGCGATTTCCGCAACTGGAAAGAGCATGATGCTTATCAAACATCATTCCAGCGGCTGCTGCGTGATCTGAAAAGGGCCGACGAAGAATCATCATGAGAGTTAATAGTTTTCAATAATAGTGTGATTATTTCTTACATGGAAAAACGTACTCGTCTAGGGTAATGGCAAAATTATCGAGCGTTAATTAATTTTATTGAATTTCAAAAAAGTAAAAAGGGGATTAAAGATGGACTTCATAGACCGCATAAACGAATTGGCTGCATGCATTCCCAAACAGATTGATTATTGCACGACTGAGGAGGCAACCAAAAATGCTCTGGTCTTGCCGTTTATAAATGCACTTGGGTATGACATATTCAATCCCACAGAAGTTCTGCCTGAATATACGGCTGACGTAGGAATTAAGAAAGGCGAAAAAGTAGATTATGCTATTTTACAAGATAGGGTTCCCATCATGCTTTTTGAATGCAAATGGTCTGGAGCTGATTTAGGTAAAGCGCATATGTCTCAACTGTATCGGTATTTTACAGTCGTGCCAGAAGTTCGCTTTGGAATCCTAACCAACGGTGTCGAATATTGGTTTTATACTGATTTAGAAAAACCAAATATGATGGATGATAGACCATTCTTCAGATTCAACATTTCGGATTTTCAGCCAAGACATGTTGACGAATTAAAGAAATTTACAAAATCCACGTTTGACCTTGAAAACATCCTTAATACTGCCAGTGAACTAAAATACACAGCGGCGATTAAAAACTTGATTGCTAAGGAATTCGAGTATCCCTCAGAAGAATTTGTTGTATTTCTGAGCAGACAAGTTTACACAGGCCGGATGACACAAACAGCACGCGAGCAGTTTGCCGAAATAACACAGAAAGCCCTCAAAAGATTCATAAGTGAGCAAATCAATCAGCGGCTTAAGTCAGCGATGGAAGATGCCAACACAGCTATAGAGCCATCTTCAGCAGAAGCAGGAGAACAACTAGACGATGAAGAAACAGATGAATCGATTTTCCGGCACAATCAAGCAAAAGGCATTGTCACAACTGAAGATGAAATAGAAGCGTTTTTCATAGTGAAATCAATTCTGCGTGACGTCATCAATCATAAGCGCATCCACATGCGGGATACTAAAAGCTACTGTGGGATTATACTTGATGATAACAACCGAAAACCAATTTGCAGGCTGCGCTTCAACAGAGAGCAAAAATACGTGGGCATCTTTGACGCTAACAAAAACGAGGACAGAGTACCGATTGCTGACTTGGATGACATCTACACATACGCTGACAGAATCATTGATGCAATGAAATCATATGATTCTGTGAACAAACCGACGGTGGTGAATTCCAATACTCAAAAAGGTACTATTCAAAATAGTGCGGCAAGATTCACGGGCAGGCAAATCATAGCAGCCCACTTTCAGGGTAAACGGTATGAAGTAGCTACTTGGAAAGATGGATTACTCACAATTCTTAGACTGCTACATGACCAAAAACCTAACCAATTTGAGGCAGTTGCTCCAACGATAAGCGGAAGAGTTAGACCATATATCACAACCAATAGTGCAGAATTAAGATCAGCGAAAAAAATTCCATCGACACCTTTTTTCGTAGAAACAAATCTCAGTTCGCAGTCAATAGTAGGATTTTGCTACACGCTGGCGAAAAAACTAGAATATTCCGAATCGGATATTGCATTTGAAACGGATTAAGACAGAGTTTAGGGCGGATGTAAAATCACTATTCAACAGCCGACGAGAGCATGCTGGAAACGGCCGTTAACTCAACCGCCGCTAGCCACAACTTAACCTGTATTTGAACCGGTGGAAAATGCCGACGGCCATCTTGGTAACTTCCAAGCGCGGTACAGGCGTTGCAGTAGCATGGTTTGGGTCAGTAATAGTGGTTTGATTTTTTGTCTGTTGGCGGAAAATTGCCTTAATTCGAGCGCGCCTCTGCGGGAGTCTTATACATATGACAGAAGAAAAAACCACATATGGCTATGGGCTTGACCCTGAATTGACACGCGCAATTTTTAAAGCCTTATTTGATGGAACTGGTGTGCCTGAAACTGATCACCCTGAGATTGTACTTAGACATCATTTTCGCGTACTTTACCATGCAGGTTATATCGAAACAAATCAAACCGGGGGAATCCTTGATCATCAGATAATAAACAGCCACTATTTGAAGCTAGAATCAATGTTTGGTTCCCTTTCTTCCGGCTCCGATTCAGGGTGGTTTTACCTTTCATTTGAGGGTGACGGTTTCGTTAAAAATATTTTGGATGATACAATCTGGACTGAGGTAAAGAATATCTTAAGCAAAGTCGGATCCGCAGCCCTACAAATGGTGGTAGCTACTGCTGCGCAGGTTGTAGCTGCAAAAATCGAGAATGGAATTCGATGACAGCATTAATTCCAATTGAACAGAAGACCGTTATCTTTTATGGCGATGAACTGACGGCCGTCAGGCTGCCCACTGGTAAGATACTCATACCCATTCGGCCGATTTGTGACAACTTGGGTAGTACCCTTGCCGGGCAACGTGAGCGCATCAACCGCGATCCAGTCCTTTCAGACGTTGTGACCTCTGTAAGTGTTACACTTACACAGGAGGCGCGTGAAATGCTTTGTTTGCCGCTTAAGTTCATTCCGGGTTGGCTGTTTGGAATCAATATGTAAATCTTGTCGGCATTGGTTCAAACGAAGAAACGAAATGGCCACAGAATTATTGCCCTGAAGAGAGAAACCATTAATATACCGTTTTAGGTAAACCACGAAAAATCTTTTGAAATAAACATCACGCAAATTCGCGGTTTCCTTGAGGAATTCCCAGATTTCGTTTCGCAGGAATTCAAAAATTTTTCTGGGAATTGCTAAACTGGCGCCATCGCTTGAAAAAGGAAAACAGATGACAAAAACAGACCAACAGATACAAGCAATAGACATGATTATCGATGCATTGAAGGATGAAGAAACAAAAAGCCTGCTCCGGGAAATGAGGAACAATTACGCAGCAATGAGCCACAAGCTGGATGAGGCCGCATTGCTGACCGGGCAACCATTACGGGTGCATCTTGCAGACTTTGAGACCCCAATCGACTGTGAACTTGTTCAGTTTGGCACTTATCAAATACTTGTCAAGCTTCTGGACAGCTCACCGAAATTAAGTAGAGGAGGCAGCCAGGAAATTGTAATTTACAAGAACGCAATTAGGGCAATTGAGGTAATGGAAAAATAGCCAATGAAGGGCTTCAACCTGGCATTGTTTATCGTGGCCATCCTCCCCGGCGCGGCCGTGGTGCCTTTCAGCAGGCGTCAAATATCAACAAGCCTTAGGCAAGGTGTTGTTTAAAGAAGGCGGTTACTACCTTAGGATTGTCGATAATATATTGGTAACCTTCGAATCGATCTTGAGAAGAAACAATCAGCAACTGCTGCGCACAGGGAGTCATTTGCGCCATTTGGGAAACATCCTCAACGCTGCCCCACGGGTCGCCTTTGCCCTGCACAAACAGCACCGGTGTGCTGCCCGCGCCGGAAACGACAAATGCCGGCAGCAAACCCGACAGGCGCGGGCCGCCAAAAATCTGGTAGATTAACTCGGCCAAAATACGAATCACATTCCCTGGAGCGCCAAAAAGGCTTGTGGTCAATTGTCGGGCAAATTTACCCGGCGTGACGGGCTGCACCGCAACTGCCGCCCGGATGGCTGACGTTTGCGGAAGCGCATAAAGCACCGTTGTGGCGCCCATCGAAAAGCCAATAACGCCAATGCGATTGTTGTCCACATCGTCACGGCCGTTCAGGTAATTGAGCGCGCCCAACAAATCCTTCGATTCAGCCTGACCAAATGTTACCGGTCTGGAAGAAGCGCTTTGACCATGATTGCGCAAATCAAAAGTTAATACGTTATAGCCTGCTTTTTGCAATGAATAAGCAAATCGTAAAAACTCAACGGCCGTTCCCCCCATCACATTCGCCATCAAATCTTCACCCGCATAACCCAACCGGTTCCACTGCCAACCATGCACCAAAACAATCGTGGCAAGTGGCGCATCAGCAGCGCCAACCGCAGGAATAAACCAGCCGGACAATCGCACGCCGTCATAAGCCGGGAATTCTACTTCTTCGTAATCCAAGCCAATATCTGCCGGGCTGACCCACAAACGTTGGCGCGGCGGGGAAATCATGTTGCGGGCGAAAAATGCCGCCGCCGCCGTCGCCAGACCGAATAAAACCCCAATGATTGTGAAAAACCAACGCAATGCGCGTCTAAACTGGTTCATAATATCCACTCCTCCCGGTATTATAACGAATGGCGTTCATTTCTTGTCAGCGTTTACCCTGCGAATAGCAGACGACGGAAACGGCCGTTTTCATTCATCAACATCCACACCGGTAAAGAGGTCTCCTGTACGCTGTCCATTTTGCGGTGGTGGATACGCCTGCATAAAATATTCATTCGCCATAAAACGGCGTTGGTACCATTCCGGTATACCACGCGCGGGACCGCCGCTGCCGCCCTGGCTCGGATGTTTGGCGCTCGCCTCTTTTTTAACATCCCAATAATCCCGATAATTGAGGCGCACATTCAATCTGTCACGCGGAATGCCCAGTTTTGTCAGGTCAATATCCTCATTGCGGCCAATTTTGGTCGGGTCTTTGCCGCGCAATCGTAACATAAACGTATATATTTTTACCAACGTATTGGGGAACGCCGAATAATATAAACGCTGGGGCCGGTAAGGCGCCGGGCCAAGCTCCGGATACTGCGCCGGATCGCCGGCGGCGTAAAAAGCGGGCGTACTGATTTTCCAACATTGGATATGGTCAGGATGAAAGTAACCGCCGGTTTCATCATGCGTAATTACAACCTGCGGCCGGATTGCACGGATTAACCCCACCACGCGGCCAATCGCCTCTTTTTCATTTGAATTGATGAACGCCTCCGGGTGCTCATTGGCAGGATCGCCGATATACCCGGAATCACGATAGCCCAACATGTGTAAATGTCCGCCTATCACAGAAACGGCCGCTGCCACTTCTTGCGCACGCACGCGCACCAGATCAGCCTTTGTATGCTCATAACCATCGGCTACAGAACCTGCCACGCCATCCGTCGCTATGGCGATGTGGACATCAACCCCTTCCGCTGCGTAACGAGACAAGGTACCGCCGAGGCCAAAAGATTCGTCATCCGGATGGGCGACAACTGCCAATAATCGTTTTGTCATAATTGCTGCTCACCCATGGCCACCGCAAAACCAACGGCCTGGTTATCTGTGTGGGAAAGGCTGATGGACCAATGCACAAAACCCAGTTCAGCCGCCAGATCATGCGCGGCGGCGTGCAGCGCCAACTCCGGCCGCCCGCGCTGATCACATACAACTTCAATGTCCACCCAACGCACGTCGCCAATGCCTGTTCCCAGCGCCTTGGCGACCGCTTCCTTTACGGCAAAACGTCCCGCCAGACTGGTTGCGCGTCCGGCGCAGTATGCCTGCTCCTGCGGCGTAAACACCCGGTCAAGGAACCGCTGTCCCAACCGTTCCAGACTGCGCTCCACACGCGCCACATCAATCAAATCAACTCCAACTGCAAGCACACCATTCTCCATGTACGCGCAGACCCATGTGTCTGCCCTCTTGGTACGCACACATAGGTGCGTCCGTAGAATAAACAACCATCAATTTTTACGGCCCGGCCACCGAAATCACCAAGCGTTCCGTGCTCAAATATTTCTGCGCCGCTGCCTGAATTTGCGCCGGCGTAATCGAGCGTATAAGGTGTGGGAACCGTTGTAGATAGTCCAGGCCAAGGTTAAACAATTCGATATCAGCAATGACATCGGCCAGCCCGGCATTGGTTTCAAGACTAACCGGCAAAGAGCCGGTGCGATAAGCCTGGCTGTCGCCGAGTTCTTCCAACGGCACAGGCTCCTGCTGTATTCGCTCAATTTCAAACAAAATAGTCGCCATTGCCCGCTCAACGTTTTCGGGGGCGACGCCGGCGCTTGC
Organism: uncultured Chloroflexia bacterium; assembly: GCA_963701435.1. GTDB lineage: Bacteria > Chloroflexota > Anaerolineae > Promineifilales > Promineifilaceae > JAACFF01. Next base: position 100,687 of record CAVPAL010000034.1, read on the forward strand.
TGTCCACGGCGCGGGACCAATTCCGCCGGACAGGCGGCTTGAAGCGTAATATGCAAGACCTTGCTCCTCACGCACATTTTTACCAATGCGCCCCATCATGCCAAACACGCCCAATACGGTGTTCATCAGGCTGGCATGCAAATAATCGGGCGCCGAACGATACACGCCCGGAATTCCAAGTATAATGTCGGCTTGTTTTTTAGCGGGCATATGGCTGTTGACACGCACCAAATGATCGGGAGGCGGCATAGGCGGCACGGCCGTTTCCAGCATTTGCAGCGAGTTCTCCCAATCACCAAAAACGGAGGCGACTTTGGCGACGGCCGTTTCCGCTTTTAACGCGCCGACCAAAGTAAAAATCAAGCCGCGCGGCCCATAGTGCTGCCGGTGAAATGCCGCCATATCCTCCCGCTTGATGGTCTTTACGGTTTCCTCATAACCGCGAATAGAACGGCCGTATGGATGTCCCCGGTACGCCTGCTCCATAAACTTCAGGTTAGCCATCTGGTGCGTATCATCTGCGCGTATCTGCAGACCGGTCAAAATCAAGCCGCGCACCTGCTCAATTTGCGCTTCCGGAAACAACGGCGCGCGTAAAGCCTGCGCCAACAGATCCAAAATGAGATCGACCTCTTCTACCAGGCATTGCGCAGAAAATTGGGTTATATGCCGCCCACTGCCAAAACTCAAACCGGCGCCGACCGATTCCAAATCCTCATAAATTGCGGCAAAATCACGTTTGGCGGTACCACGCATCAATAGCGAAGACGTAAAATCAGCCAGCCCGGCCTTTTTGGGAGAATCACCCAAAGCGCCCGCGCCAACCAGGACGCCCTCAATGACAATCGATTCAGCGGCGAAGTTTTCATATGCCAGCACAGTAATGCCATTTGACAGTACCTGGCGATGGATCGTCTCCGGACCCGGGTAACGTTTATCCAGCATGGGCTGTTCCTTCGCGTTTAATGATACAGATGGTCGTATTATCATGCGGCGGCAAATCGCTAGTAGAGTCTGCCATCGCAGCGAGAACGGCGGCAATCAGCGCGTTGGCATCGGATTCAGGGTAACGATGGAGATGGTCTGAAACGGCCGTTTCTAACTGCATCAAGGTAACCAGCTTTGCCAGAGCAGTTCCGAGCGCTGTTTTCACGTCGGCTGCCTGGTTTAAGGTTAAAGCAATTTCGTTGAGGGTTTTGAGGTCAGAAACCTCGTTTGCTATTGCGCTCATGAACAATTTTTATACACCTGAGTAGTATTCTAACAACTCTCTACCCCGTCAACCACCAGATACCGGTGCATTCGGGTAAAATTGTGATTTTTCCCCGGCAAATCCAGTCAGCCAGGTCGTCGCCAAAAAAGAAACGCGTCAGAAAATCTGCTTCGGCAGGCGCAGCAAAACGATAATCGGTGCGGATCCAGGTGTGGGAAAAATGATGGTTGCTCTCCAACCAGTCATAATAGGCTGCCAGACCGGCATTGGGAGGCTGCGGTTTAGTTTGCCCGGTACCCAAGGTTTCCAAAATGATGAAATGGCCGCCAGGGCGAACAATACGACGCATTTCGGCCAGCGCCCGGCCAATTTCCCGGCGCCAGTGTTGCGAATACCAGCCTACAAAATGACCCAGGCTCCAGCCGGCAATGACTATATCTGCACAGGCATCTTTGATCGGGATCTGGCGGTTGTCGGCCAGAAGATAATGCACGCGCGCTGGCAAAGTCCTGCGTGCGACAGAAAGCATGGCGGGGGCGACATCAAGCGCAACAACATGCTGCGCAAAGGGTTCCAACAAACGCGTCAGGCGACCTGTGCCGGCGCCACAATCAAGCACTGTTTCAGAGTGCAACGGCCGTATCTCTGCCAACGCCTTCAGAATATTGCCCTGATAATCCTCACGGCGCACCATCTGGTCATAACGTTCAGCCTGGGCAGCATAGACGACTTTAAAGTCGGTCATCGTTTAGCGTTTTACGCTAAAATCAGGGCCAGAGGCAACGCTGAGGTCAACCACAACTTCCCGTCCGCCAAACCCATCCACCAGATCATGAGCGCGCACGGTAACGGCCGTTACGCCCGCCGGAATCTCAATATTGCTCTGGCTGCGCGTGAAAGGCTGCTCGGTTTGGTGGGGGTGTGTGAGCAGACGTGTGAACGGGCTGTCTTGATCCGGTTTAATAACTGTGCTATCCGGCAAAACTACATCCCAACCATCGGCATAATCTTCCCAACCCGTATCTGGATGGGTGACGGTCACGATAAACGTCCACATGTTTGCATCGCTGGCGCGCGCCGTAACAAACAAGACGTCGGCGTTGCCCTGCCCGGTTGTGGTCGCAGATGGGGTCGGGCTAGAAACGGCCGTTGGCTCCACTTCCGTCGCCGTAGGAGCAGGATCATCACCTTGGGATTGAACTGCCGGCACAAAAACCTGTTCTGCCGGTGTGGAAACGGCCGTTGCGGTTGGATTAGATTGAACAGCCGGAATAAAAACCTGTTCAGCCTGTTCCTGACCACAGCCGCTGACGATTAACAATCCTGAAATCAGAAATACAAAAAGCAAAAATCGTGTCAATTGTCGATGTTCCATTATCATATTCATTCCGGTTCATACCAGCCAACCGTGCGGTTTTCTTTTCGAAGATATGTCGCCCGAACGCGCTCAATATCTGCCAGCGTCACGCCGTTTATCTGGTCTAAAACAGTTTCATACCAGCGGTAATCTGCGGCAATTGCTTCGGCGGCGCCCAGTAACTGCGCCTGACCGGTAATGCTTTCGCCGGCCATCACAAATTGGGTTTTGGCGCGTTTCAACGCCTTATCCAGTTCTCGCTGGGTGATCGGCTGGGTCGCCAGACGGGTCAGCTCAGCTTCCAGCGCCACTTCCACTTCCGCAAGCGAGCGCCCGGCGCGCACAATGGCGTTGATGGTATACAAAAAGGGATCGACCGTTGGCCCCATACTGCCATAGGCGCCTGCGGCCAGTCCGGTATCAACCAGCGCTTTGTACAGCCGCGAACTGCGGTTTGTGCCGCCGCTGGCTAATGCGCCCAGACTGCTGCCGCCGGCAAAAGCGGCATTTAATAACACCAGGGCGTAATAATCAGGGTGAGTGGCGCCGGGCACATGATATGCAAAAGTAAGATAGGGTGTGTCTTCAGTACCGTTAACGGTAACACGCCGCTCTTCTGTTTGCGCCGGCTCGGGCCGGATATTCACTGTTGTAAGCTCTCCGGCGGGAATAGCGCCAAATAAATCCTCGATGCGCTGCTGCATAACGGCCGTTTCAAAATCCCCCACAGCTATCACAATTGCATTTTGGGGCGTATAAAATCGGCGGTAATGGTTAAACAACATATCGCCGCTCATCTGACGCAGATCCTGTTCATCTCCAATAACTTCGTGGTGATATGGATGCGCCTGGAAAGCCGCAGCAGTGAGCGCCTCGGCCAGCCTAAAGCCGGGATCATTTTCATACATCGATCGTTCCGACAGAATCACCGAGCGCTCCATTTCAACTTCCTCAGCGCTCATTTGCAGATTACACATACGGTCCGCTTCCAACCGCAGCGCCAGGTCGATGCGTCCGGCCGGCATCGTTTCATAGTAGGCCGTGTAATCCAGCCAGGTAAACGCATTCCAATAACCGCCCTCGCGTGAAACCAAACGATCCAGGTCACCGCCGGGATAATCGGGCGTGCCTTTGAACATCATATGCTCCACCCAATGGGAAATGCCGGTGTGACCAGGTTGTTCATTGCGGCTGCCCACGCGATACCAGACCATAAAGCTAATTACGGGAGCATGGTGCATCTCTTTGAGGATCACGGTCAGGCCGTTATCAAGCGTTGTTTTGGTTACAGAAAGTGTCATATATTCAACATTTAGGAACGAGATTTAAATAACGTGCCCGTTTGTAGTAATCGCTTTAGCGGTTTTCTGGACGGCTAAAGCCGTTACTACAAGCTAATGTGGATTAGTTATTTAAGTGCAATTCCTTAGCGCCATTTGATCAATTTTATGGCATGATTTTTACAAGCCATTGGTAGATGGGCACGGTATTCTGAAAATGGGTCAGGCAAATATCAACCAGGCTATCGCTGGTGATTTCTGCGGGTGTAATCGGAGGCGATGAACAGTAAAGCCCATTGTAACGCAGCAGATCGGCGCGCGGTTGATCTTTATCATATCCACGCGGCACACGTTTGTAATGCGCACCGCTGATTTCGTAGGGAATTGAATTTTGGGAAACGGCCGTTATCGCCGCCTCTAATTCCGCTCCCAACTGGTCGTCAATCACCGCTTCCCGATACGCTTCTAATACTGGTTTGGGAAAGCCGTGCGTACCCACATGTACGCGCCCTCCAGTTGCGTCCATACCAAAATAAAAGCCGGGATTATCAGTTTTCTTGCCGCTGCCTTCCCAGAAAATGATGCCCAGATACGTTTTGTAAGGCGTTTTGTCCTGGCTAAACCGTACATCCCGGTAAATACGCATAATCGAGCCGGAACCATTAGCGCGCGTATCATATTGAATTTGGGGAGAAATCAATTTTAACTGCTCTCCCAATGTGGCCACAAACGCTTGCGCCGGTTTTATTACATCGGTCTCGTAATCTCGCTTGTGCGCCTGAAACCATGCTCTTTCATTGTTTAACAAAAGGTTGGCATAGAATTCCAATGCTTCAGACGGAAATCCAGAAAATTGTTTGGCGTCGTTCATTATTTACCTTCCCTTCAAATATGATACACTGCGCCCCCCAAAATTGAAAAATGCCTAATCTATTGTAAGATTTAATGATGCGCATTATGCCTGATTTAGAAACAGAAAGATTACTTATACGGCCGTTTATTTTCAACGACATGGAAGCCGCATACCGCAATGTTGCTTCTATCGGATGGATAAATACCGAACAAACAGAAGCACAGCAACTGGCCGCCATGCGTGAATACATTCATTGGTGCAGCCTCAACCATCAACAACTTGCCCAACTGCGCCAGCCCCCTTATGGGGACCGCGCCGTCACATTAAAAGCAACCGGCGAACTAATCGGCGCATGTGGACTGGTTCCTTATGTGGCCGGTCTGGGTGTTTTCCCTTATTTTGGTGGGCGGCCGCACGGTTTTGAGCAAGTAGAAATGGGACTGATGTGGTCAATTGCCGCCTGGCGCCAAGGACAGGGTTATGCTACCGAGGCAGCCCGCGCCCTGATTGCTTATGCGCTTAATGACCTGAATCTGCACCATATCATTGCCACAACAGAATACGACAATCTCGCCTCTCAAAAGGTGATGCAGAAAGCGGGCATGCATCTGGAATACAACCCGTTTGACAAACCGCCCTGGCTGCAGGTATTAGGCATAATTGAAAATCAGGTCAGCCATTAAACATCGAGATTACGTACTTCGCTCGCGTGGGTCGTGATAAAACGGCGGCGGGGCGGAACTTCGCTGCCCATCAGCATGTCAAAGGTGCGATCAGCGCTGACGGCGTCTTCAATCGTAACTTGCAGCAGCGTGCGTACACTGGGGTCCATGGTTGTTTCCCACAATTGCTCCGCGTTCATTTCACCCAGACCTTTGTAACGCTGGATGCCAAGTTTTTTGCCGCCCAATTGTTTGAGCAGGGCGATTTGCTGGCCTTCGGTGTAGGTATAATGCAAGGTTTTACCTTCTTTAACGGCGTACAACGGCGGCTGGGCGATAAACAGATGGCCCTCTTCAATCAGCTCCGGCATGTAGCGAAAGAAGAAGGTGAGCAGCAAGGTGCGAATGTGGCTGCCATCCACATCCGCGTCGGTCATGATGATGACACGGCCGTAGCGCAAATTTTCTATATCAAACGATTCGCCAATCCCGGTGCCCAGCGCGGAAATCAGCGCTTTGACTTCGTTATTGGCCAGGATTTTGTCCAGACGCGCCCGTTCTGTGTTCAAAATCTTGCCGCGCAAAGGCAAAATCGCCTGAAAATGACGGTCGCGTCCCTGTTTGGCCGTACCGCCGGCCGAGTCACCCTCGACGATATAGATTTCACACTTTTCCGGGTCACGCTCAGTGCAGTCGGCCAGTTTACCGGGCAGCGTCATGCTTTCCAGCGCGCTCTTGCGCATGACCAGTTCGCGCGCCTTTCGTGCGGCCGCGCGCGCGCGCGATGAGGTCAGGCAGCGCTCAATGATACGTTTCGCCTCACGCGGATTTTCGTCCAGGTAAGCGGAAAGCGCTTCGGCCGTGACAGAAGCAACAATGCCGCTGACTTCGGCGTTCATCAGCTTGACTTTGGTTTGGCTTTCAAACTGAGGATCAGGATGTTTAACGCTGACAACGGCCGTTACCCCTTCGCGCGTGTCGTCACTGGAAAAATTCTTATCTTTTTCCTTGAGAAAATTATTTTTGCGCGCGTATGTATTAATCACACGCGTTAGCGCCGTACGCACGCCGGTCAGATGCGTGCCGCCATCCGGCGTATGAATGGTATTGGCAAATGCATATTCTGAAATCGCAATGCCGTCCGTATATTGCAAAGCGACCTCAACATCAATATTGTCGACCTCGTTATGGGCATAAACAGGATCATGCAGCACTTTGCGGTTGCGATTGAGATAGCGCACAAATGATTTGACGCCGCCTTCAAAATAGAAATTCATTTCACGCTGCGGCGCTTCGCGTTCATCACGCAAGCGCAAGAAAACACCGCTGGTCACAAACGCCATTTCACGAAACCGATTTGCCAATACATCAAAACGATAAACTGCATCTTCTTTGAAAATAGTGTCGTCAAACTTAAAGGTTGTTGTCGTACCTGTCGGTTCGCCGCGCTTCATTTTGCGTACTTTTTCCACAGGTGATTGTGGTACGCCGCGCTCGTAGCGCTGCTCCCAAACATATTTATCCCTTGTGACAGTCACCACCATCCACTCAGAAAGGGCATTAACGGCCGCTGCGCCAACGCCATGCAAACCGCCGGACACCTTATAGGCGGCGTTGTCGAATTTACCGCCCGAATGCAGGCTGGTATGAATCAGTTCAAGCGCCGATACTTTCTCGGTGGGATGCACATCAACCGGGATTCCAACGCCATTATCACTGACACTGATGCTGGAATCAGGATGAATAATCACCTCAATACGGTCACAGCGCCCTGCGAGAGCCTCATCAATAGAGTTATCAACGATTTCATAAACGAGATGATGCAGCGCCTTCACATCCGTGCCGCCAACATACATGCCGGGACGACGGCGCACAGCTTCTAAACCTTTTAGAACTTGAATACTACTTGCATCATACTTCGTTGCGTTATTGTTCGTCTTTGTAGCCATTAATTAATTCCTAACGTATTTTTTTCAAAAAGCGCCTGGTAACGATCGCGATAAAAAACAAAAAGCGCTGCTATTAATGCCGTGCTGACAAATGCATGACCGATAATATTGATCAATGAAAACCAGGCGCCGTTTTCAACCAGGAGTAACAGCCAATCTAAAATGGCGCCGGCCAGAATTATTGAACTCAGGATGAGAAGCGTCGGCAACAGGAATGTCTGCACCAGTCGAAAACTTTCCACGATGGCGCGCATGGTTGGACGGCCGTTAAGCACAATGCCTTGCGGCGCCATACACATAAATATCAAAATCCACAGTGCAATAAACGGGCCTGCCAGCAGCACCAAAGTCCCTAAAGTGGGACTTATTAAAAACAAGATGGTCGCTAAAATCATCAGCGGCAGATAGATGATTATTATATTTACAAAAAAGATCAGGCTGAGACCAACCAACCGCAGCCAGCTTTTGCCCACGCGCTGCCCCCAGGCGTTCAGACCATGAAAAACGTCTTCGCCCGCCTGTTTATGAATGGCATAGGCGATTAATGTGTAGTAAACGGCCGTTATTAACAACCCCAACGTCAAAAACAGCAGAAACAACCCAATCCAGGTTCCCCAACTCCCTACCTGTTCCACCACGGGCGTCACAGGGACGGCGTCAAACGCCACGCCCGCCATCAACGTCGGTACGCCAATTACCGGCACGGCCAGCATTGTGAACAAGTTGGTATGCGGCGCAATCTCTCCCAATAGCTGTGAAAGCTGGGCAAATTCCCCCATTTCAGCCAGTTCGGGCTGCTGCACCCAAAACGCCAGCATCTGTTCAATGAGCTGTTGAAAGCTCAACCGTGGTCCCAACCAAAAAAAGATATCCAATAGGACGGGGGGGATAATCAACCAGAGATGCCTGGCAGTCAGGTCAAACCCAGCAGCAAGGGCGGCAATTACACCGGGTAAAGTAGTTGTTTTTCCCTGATTTTGCATCGTTTCTATTAACTAAATTTTACCATATCCGACTTATTTGAGCGAACGGTACGGCCGTATCTGAGACGATGCTAAGCGCCTTCTATAAAGTGATCAAAGCGGTTTACCTAAGAGACGTTTCCGCTTTTAGGGTTAATTGGTATACTCTGCAAGGTTCATTACAGTTTGGCGCCGAAGGGTCTGTCATAATTCGCAAGCTGGTTATGATGCAGCCTGAACGTTAGACAAGATTCATTCAAAAAAAGTGCACCAAACAAACCACACAATCCTGAAAAAACTTCATCGCAAGGAGCGAATTTATGGCAAATGTGCAGGAAGTCGCCAACCGCATTGTGGAAAATGTAGAACGCGTTATTGTCGGTAAACGTCAATCAGTGCAGTTAACGGTCCTCGGTCTGCTGTGTCAGGGACACATGCTCATCGAAGATGTTCCCGGCGTCGGCAAAACCGTTCTGGCCAAATCGCTGGCAAAATCTGTGGGCTGCCGCTTCCAACGGATCCAGTTTACCCCTGACATGCTGCCCAGCGATGTCACCGGCGTATCTGTCTTCAACCAAAAAACGCTGGAATTCGAGTTCAGGCCAGGCCCGATTCATGCCCAAATTGTGCTGGTTGACGAAATCAACCGCGCCACCCCCAAAACCCAATCCGCTTTATTGGAAGCCATGGAAGAACGGCAGGTAACGGTGGATGGCAGCTCATACCAGCTTGGCCCCCCTTTTATGGTGTTGGCAACCCAGAACCCGATTGAATACGAAGGCACCTTCCCCCTGCCCGAAGCGCAGTTGGATCGTTTTTTACTGCGCATTAGGCTGGGATATGCTACCAAAGAAGAAGAAATCGAAATGCTGGATCGGCAGCAGTACGTACACCCGTTTGAAGGCCTTGGTCAGGTTGTAGATGTAGACGAGCTGCTCGAGACACAATCAGCAATTAAGGATATTTACATCGATAATCTGATTAAGGAATACATTGTGCAGCTTGTGCGCGAAACCCGCGACCATCCTGATGTTTATCTTGGTTCCAGTTCACGCGGCTCGCTGGCGCTTTACCGATTAGGGCAGGCGCGCGCAGCAATGTTTGGCCGCGATTATGTGCTGCCCGACGACATAAAAGCGTTGGCCGGCGCAGCGCTGGGCCACCGCATTATTGTGGGCCCGGCCGCACGCATCAAAGATATTGAGCCAGAAGCAATCGTACAGGATATTTTGGATAAAGTTGCCGTGCCTGGTGCACAAGTCAAATCCCGATGAAAGATTTTTTCGGTCACAGGCGCACGGCCGTATTTGTGATGGCCTTCTGTGCATTGATAGGCGGACTGATTACCGGGCGCAGTTTATGGTTTAATCTGGCCTACCTACTCGGACTTTTGTTGATTATTACCTTCGCCTGGTCATGGGCTAATATCAACTGGGTACATCTATCACGCATCACGCGCACGCGGCGTACACAAGTAGGCCGCCCGCTCGATGAACGCTTTCTGGTGCGTAACACCAGCATCGTGCCTAAGCTGTGGCTGGAAGTACGAGATTTTTCCGATTTACCCGGCCATTTTTCCAGTCATGTGATCAACAGCCTGGGACCGCGCAGCCAATTTACGTGGCGCGTTACAACCGTATGCCGGCAGCGCGGCCGTTACCAATTAGGACCGCTGCGCATCAACACAAGCGATCCATTTGGGTTATTTCCATTTTCGCGCGATTTATCTGCGACAAGCCACGTTGTTGTGTACCCAATGACGTTCGATATCCAACGCTTTGCTCTACCTGTTGGGATTCTGCCTGGCGGCGAGGCGCTCAGACGACGCACCCACTATGTAACAACGAACGCGTCCGGCGTCCGTGATTATGCCCCCGGCGACAGTTTCAACCGCATTCATTGGCGCAGTACAGCCCGGCGCAACCGCTTGATCGTAAAGGAATTCGAGCTGGATCCACTGGCCGATATCTGGATTGTGCCCGACATGTCTTCTTTTGGTCATGTCGCTGCACAAGAGATTCAACAACCCCGCAAAGATGACGTGCCAGAATGGATGCGCTTTGAGGAGTTCACATTACCGGAAACTACCGAGGAGTATACAGTTGCGATTGCAGCCTCATTATCGCAATTTTTCTTGCGCCAGGATCGTTCGGTCGGCATGTTGGGGTATGGTCAGTCAAACGAGGTTGTACAGCCGGACCGCAGCGAACGGCAGCTAAACCGCATTTTGGAAACGCTGGCAGTGCTGCGTGCAAAAGGCGAAGTGCCAATTTCAGATGTGATTCAGTCGGAAATGCATTTATTCCCACGCGGTACTACGATTGTTGTCATTACGCCAAATCCGCATGAAGATTGGGCCATAGCGGCGCGCACCCTTATGCGCCGCGGGCTGCGCGTTGTGACGGTGCTGGTTAATCCCGCTTCATTTGGCGGTCATCGTTCATCGGATGGTTTAATGGCGCTGCTGCAAGCCAATGGCATGGTGGTGTATAACGTCAATTGCGCAGATAATTTAACGGCCGTTCTCAGCAGCGGTAGATCCCAACCCGGCCAATTTGTCATTTAGATAGATGAAAAAGTTTGCTGTTGTTTTTATCTTACTTTTTCTAGTTGCTTGCAGCGGCCCCCAACCAGCAATCTTGGCTCCGTCGCGTTTTGCTACAGCAACGGCTTTTCCACCAGCAACCCTCATTCTACCGACAATTACTTCACTTACACCGACAGCAACCCCCATTTCGGCGACAATTACTTCATTTCCACCGACAGAATCCGCTGCGCCGCCCACAACCGCTCCAACAATAGAGCCGACCGCAACCAGCGTCCCCGAAACCCCCATCTTCAGCTATGAAATAATCAACACCTACCCGCACGATCCCGGTGCTTTTACCCAAGGTTTAATTATTGAGGATGGCGTCATGCTGGAAGGCACAGGGCAGTGGGGCGCATCCAGCCTGCGTGAAGTGAATTGGCAAACGGGTGAAATCACCCAATTTCTGGCGCTGCCGGCGCAATATTTCGGCGAAGGCATCACTGTTTTCGATGACAAAATTTATCAGCTCACCTGGCGCTCCCAAACGGGTTTTATTTTCAACCGTGAGAGCTTTGAACTATTAAAAACATTCACCTATCCAACCGAAGGGTGGGGCATCACCCACGACGGCAGGCAATTAATCATGAGCGACGGCACGTCAACGCTGTATTTCCGGGACCCGGAAACATTGGTTGAAATCGGGCGTTTGGAAGTATATGATGAGAACGGCCCGGTCGTACGTTTGAACGAATTGGAGTTTGTTGAGGGGGAAATTTGGGCCAATATCTGGGAAACTGATTTTATCGCGCGGATTTCGCCTGAAAGCGGACAGGTTTTGGGCTGGATCGATTTGACGGATTTGCTGCCAGCTTCCATGCGCACCGGATATGAAAATGTGTTGAACGGAATTGCGTATGATGCGGAAAACGGCCGTATTTTCGTCACCGGCAAATGGTGGCCTGCCTTGTTTGAAATTGAGTTAGTCGAACAGCCAGGCCCCTAATAATGCGCCAAACTACCTTCCATGCGGGCGCGCTGCACGGCGTAGCGAAACATAAGCAATGAAAGCGGGAATAAGACGATACAAAACAACAGCAGCGCCAATAAATCCGGCGCCAGTTCAGCCCAGGAAGCGCCGCCCAGCAGAGCCAACCGCATCGCGTTTAACGCGTAAGTGAGCGGCAGCAGGCGCGCGAGGAATTGTAAACCCGGCGGCAAAATTTCCACCGGATAAAACACGCCCCCAACCAGATTCGCCACGCCGGAAAACAAACTCGTAATCGGGTCTCCGCGCTTAATAACCATGATCACGCTGGCGGCCATGATGCCGATACTGGCAAAAGCCACGATTGCCAACAACAGGCTGACAAACGCGCCGGCATAGTTGGCGTCTGAAAAACTCACGCCAAGCAGCAAAGTGCCTATTAAAAGATAAATTAATACTCGAAAAGTTGTGAAGGAATAGCTCCAGAGCGCCGATCCGACGATGATGTGCGGCAGTGATGTGGGCGTCATCAGCATCGCTTCCAACGTGCCGGTGGTTTGCGCTTGGCGCAGCGCACGCGAAAACCCGGTCAGACCTACGCCAAAATAGCTGCCAAATGCCACTCCAATCAGCACATAAGAAAAATAATCCCCATTATATTCCGACAGCATGGGAGACACGGCGTCGCCGATAAATTCTGATAAAAAGAAAAAGACAAAGGCGCTGAATACAATCCCAATGATACTAGTCAGAAAGGAAAACCGGTAGCTGGTTTCGGTGTAAAAATCGCGTGAGAGAAAGGCGGCCAGGAGTTTCATTGTTTCTGATTAATTTTCCCCACGCGTATAGTGGGCAAATACTGCTTCCAGGGTGGGCGGCTGGCCTTCGATGCTGTGGATGACAATTTCATGCCGGCGCAGTTTGTCGAGTACGGCCGTTAACGTATCCTCCTCTTCACTGGCTGAGAAATGAATGTGTGCTAATCCATCTATCTCATCTACCCATAGGCCCGGCGCTTCTTGCCGTAATTGCTCTGTAACGGCCGTTTCCAATCCAGCCACAACCACGTCATAGACGCGCTGCGGCTTCAGATGACGGCGCAGCTCGGCCGGACGCCCGATTTGTTGGATACGGCCGTTGTGCATCAATGCCACCCGGTCACATAATTTTTCCGCTTCGGCCAGATCGTGGGTAATCAAAAAAGCGGTCATGCCCTTGTGGTCCATCAACCGCTGAATCAACTCATGCAAACGCTGCGTCGCCGAGGGATCGAGACTGCGGCTGGGTTCATCCAAAAACAGAATCGCCGGTTCGTGCAATAAAGCGCGCGCAATCGCCAGCCGCTGTTTCATGCCGCTGGAAAAATCACTAAAACGCTCTTCAGCCACGCCCGACAAATCCACTTCAGCCAGCGCCGTTTTGATACGCTCGTCGGCGAAACGGCCGTTCAGCCCATGCAATGATGCATAAAACGCCAGATTACGCCGGGCTGACAAACGCCAGAAAAAACTGCGTTCATCTGATACAACCAGTCCCGTAACCGCTTTAATGGCGCGGTCGTCTGCTAATGGATGGCCGGCAACCTGCGCTGCGCCGCTGGTGGGCAAAATCAAAGTACAGAGCATTTTAACCAGCGTCGTTTTGCCCGCGCCGTTTGGGCCGAGCAACCCAAACAATTCACCGGTTGGTACCGAGAGATTGACATTGGTAACGGCCGTTATCGGTTTCTGCCGCGCAACGCGCCGCCAGCCGCGTGGTTTTTCATAAATTTTGCTCAATTCGTGGGTTTCAACAGCCATGTTCATATCTGTTCGCAGTGTATCCAGCCTTCATTACGCAGCAGCTTACATCAAAGCAAATCGCTGTAGCAAGTACAAAATACGCTAACAATGACTTCATCTGCTGACGCGCGTTGATGTGCAGCGGGATTATAACAGAATTAGCCCTTGAACCGGGGCTTGTTATGTGGTCAACATCTCCGTATAATTTCAGCAGATCCAAAAATGGACAAGCTTCACGGGATTTACAAGACTCGACTGAGTCCAGCCGACATATTGACCAGGCTTGTCATCCTGAATATCTTGTTCTTGCGGTCAAAATTTCTTGTTTCCGAAAACCTATTATTACGAGGGAATACAAATGAATCCAAATGAAACCGACGCCCGCATTAAAGCCCGCATCTGGCAGGCCATCGCCCAATCTGAGATTAATACCGGCGATATGACCCAGGACGACATGAATGCACTGGTCGATCTGGCCACATCTGCGGCGCTCCTGGAAATGGACGCCGCCATTGACCGTGAGCCATTCGAGCAGGAAATGAGGTTCGAAACGGCCGTTTCCGACGCCGATATTCTCGACGATGATAAAGAAGATGTGTTATGGGAAGGACGGCCGTTTCTATCCCTAAACACCCATTACCTCATCACAGACGAGCGCATTCGTATTACCTACGGCATGTTTGGCAAAAATCGTGAAAATATTGAGCTGGTGCGCGTTCAGGATTTAGACTACCAGCAAACCTTCAGTGAGCGTCTTTTAAAACTTGGCGACATCACAATTCACAGCCACGATCAAAATAAACCATTGGTCCACCTGCGCAACGTTAAAGACCCCGACGAAGTCTATGAAATTCTGCGCCGCGCCGTCCTCAGCGCCCGCAAAAAACACAACTTCACCTATCGCGAAGAAATGTAAGCGCGTATGAAAATCTGGCGCATAAACGTTCGCACGCAAACTTTGACACAAGAGGCTGTCCCTGAATATTGGGGCCGCCTGGGTGGGCGCGGTCTGTTGGCGCGCATTCTGCTCGATGAAGTACCGCCTACCTGCGATCCATTGGGGCCCCATAACAAACTCATTTTTGCACCCGGCTTATTTGTTGGTCATCGGCTTTCAAGCTGTGACCGCATTTCAGTAGGCGGCAAAAGTCCGCTCACGGGCGGTATCAAAGAAAGCAATGCCGGCGGCAGCACCGGGCTAGATTTGACACACCTGGGCATCAAAGCCTTAATTCTTGAAGATCAACCGGTCGTCGAAGGGTGGCAGTTGCTGCATCTGAGTGCGGATGGCGCGCGTTTTGAACCGGCCGATGATCTGGCAGGTCTGGGTGTATATGCCGCCGCGCCGCTTTTACTGGATCGCTTTGGCAAAAATGTCGCCGTCTCCCTCATTGGGCCGGGCGGCGAAATGCGCCTGAGTGGAGCCGGCATCCAAAACCTCGATAAAGATCACACGCCTTCACGCATCAACGCGCGCGGCGGTCTGGGAGCGGTCATGGGCGCCAAAGGGTTAAAAGCCATCATCATCGATAAAAGCGGCGGTGAAAAGCCCCCTATCGCAGATACCAAAGCCTTTCGCGCCGCGCAAAAAGAATTTAACAAAGCCTTAATGGCGGCTCCACAAACCACAGTCTATGCCGATTACGGCACCGCCGCCATGACACGCATGTGTGACAGCTTCGGGGCGATTCCAACGCGCAATTTTTCCAGCGGCCAGTTTGAAAGCGCCGACAAAATTAGCGGTGAGGCCATGCGCCAACTGCTGCTGGCGCGCGGCGGGGCGAGCGAAACGACCCACGCCTGCATGGCGGGCTGCACCATTCGCTGCTCAAACATTTTCGGTGGAGAAAATGGGGAAGAAATTGTCTCCCCGGTCGAGTATGAAACAATTGGGCTGATGGGTTCCAATCTGGGCATTGATTCGTTGGACGCCATCGCCCATCTCAACTGGCAGGTCAACGATTTGGGGCTAGATTCCATTGAAATTGGCGCCGCGCTGGGCGTCGCGGCGGACGCCGGGCTGCTGGAGTTTGGGGATAGCGAGCGCGCGCTGGAGCTGCTGCAAGAAATTCGGGCCGGCTCGCCGCTGGGTCGAATTCTGGGGCATGGCGCCGCAACAACCGGAAAGGTGTTCGGCATCGAACGTGTACCGGCGGTTAAAGGTCAGGCCATATCAGCCTACGATCCGCGCGCCATCAAGGGCACTGGCGTCACCTATGCGACCTCCCCGCAAGGCGCCGACCACACCTGCGGGCTGACTATTCGCGCCAAAGTCGATCATCTTAACCCGGAAGGCCAGGTCGCGCTTTCACGCGGCGCGCAGTTCTCAATGGCAGGCTATGATACCCTGGGCGCCTGCATTTTTGCCGGTTTTGGTTTTGCCGCCGCGCCGGAAACAATTCGGGATCTGCTCAATGCGCGCTACGGCTGGCAGGTGGACGCCAATATTTTGCAAACGCTGGGGCGTGAAACCTTGCAGTTGGAACGGGAATTTAACCGCCGCGCCGGCTTTACGGCCGCCGATGACCGTCTGCCGGAGTGGATGACGCGCGAACCGCTGCCGCCCCACAACGCCGTATTTGACGTGTCGGAAGCAGAATTGGACAGCTTGTTTGAGTGATGAATATAATTCCTCAGATGGACATTACAGTTCATTTGCACACGATTTTGCAGCGGGAAACGGCCGTTGGCTTGCAGCGCCAAATTCAATTGTCACTTTCTGAGGGCAGTACAGTTCAAGATGTGGCGGCGCTGTTGGAAATTAAAATGCCGCTAGACGCAATGTTGTTGGTGGTAAACGGCCGTCTCGCACATCCAGACACCGGCTTAAAATCAGGCGACAACCTGCATCTTATGCCCGCAATCTCCGGCGGCAGCCCTCACCGGGCTGTTTTGCTGGGCAACTGAGCGCTGAATGCTTACAAAAATCAGGAATCGGCCAGGACTGCCAACTTCGGTTTGTTCAATAAAGTCACCCGCTTGCGTGCAATTGCAATCAAGCCGTCGGTTTTGAATTCATTCAAGGTCTGGGTAACAGTCTCACGATATGTCCCCAACATTTCGCTAAAATCCTGGTGCGTATACCCAAGAATCTCATCACGGCCCTGCTCCCTGGCCAGGCGCAAAAGCAAGTCGGCCAGCCGCGCCGGAATGCTCTTGAAAGCGATGCTCTCCAAACGCGCTTCCAGATCGTTGACGCGCGTGCCCATCGTTTCCAAAAAGCGAAACGCTACATCCGGTTTTTCACGCAGTAAACGTTCCACATCGGCGCGGCTCATCACACACAACAAACATTCATTCACGGCTTCCGCGAAGGTGTTGTGCATGCCCTGCCCTACAAGCGACATTTCGCCAAAGACAGCCCCCGGCCCCAGCGTGGCGACGACCAGTTTTTTGCCATTGGGCGCCAGGCGGTAAATTTGCACCTGCCCTTTTTTGAGTAAAAAAAGAACTTCGCCGCTGTCTTCGGGCATGTAGAATATTTTGCCCGGTTTGCACGTGGACATGGTGGTTTGCCGATCCATTTCCGCCAGTTCAGATGGACTTAAATCACGAAAAATTTGAATATTAGACAGATAATTGATTTTTTGGGTTTGCATTTCCATCGACCGCCGTCCTTGAAATCAAAGACTTTTGAAGTTTTTACTCCAATACACAATGTGTTTGAGGAGCAAACTTCAAAGGTCAGGGCTGTTCTATTAATAGACGCCGCCAATCAACGAAATCTTACGTCTGCGGACTCCGTAAAGCTGTGCGTAATTTTTGGCGTAAATCAGCGCGATGCGGATTTCCCAATGATATGACACGGCCGTTTAAAACATAAGTCGGCACGGCAAAAATATCTTCCGGCTGACCGACCGCGTTTACATCCACTAGCTGCACCGTAACCTCCGGGAATTGGGGCGCGATTTCTGCTACGATTCGACGCGACTCTGCACAAGTCCAGCAATCATCTGTGATAAATACTTGTAACTTTACCATGCCGGACATGGTAACATGCTAACGCCCGTTGGGACGTAACAGACGTTACATTTTTATTGGCGATTTTCGATTAGTGCGCAGAAATTAATTGGGCAGGAAAAAGGCCACAATCGCGCCGCCTTCGGGCGCATTTTCAGCCCAGATACGGCCGTCATGCGCTTCCACAATCCCGCGAGAAATTGCCAGACCAAGGCCGGCGCCGCCCGTCGCCCGGCTGCGCGCTTCTTCTCCGCGATAAAACTGCTCAAAAACGCGCGGCAAATCGGCGGCATCAAAGCCTGGCCCGCTGTCTTGTACGGTTACACGCACGCCATTTTTTTCGGGAACGGCCGTTACCCGCACAACTCCCCCTTCCGGCGTATAACGAATCGCGTTCCCAATTAAATTGTCAATGACGCGGCTGATCTTAACAGCATTCATATGCACCAGCCCCAACTCAACGCCAATTGATCCCTCAAGAACAATCTCCTTTTGGGTTGCCAGCGCATGAAAACGCTGCAAACTGTCAGAGATGATATCGCCCAGGTCATGCGGCGCCTTCTCAAGTTTAAAACCACCCGCATCTAGCTGCGCCAGTTCAAATAAATCATCAATTAATTTGTTTAATGCCATCACATCAGAACGGATGTCGCCATAAAAGCGCTGGAGCGTTTTCGGATCGTCAACCACGCCGTCGTTAAGCGCCTCTACCCGCACGCGGATACTTGTCAACGGCGTACGCAAATCATGCGAAGTCCAGGCAATTAAATCTTTGCGCAGTCGATCCAACTCAGCGCGCTGATCAGCCGCCTGCTGCAATTGCTGCGCCATGTCATTAAAAACCGCGCCTACCTGGGCCACTTCGTCACGGCCATGAATTTCTACACGCGCGCTTAAATCACCATCCGCCAGCTCTTGCGCCGTGGCGGCAAGCTGGCGCAAATCATCGGTCACGCTGGCGGCGACAAATACGCCGAAACTGGTGGCTATAATCGCCGCGAAAAGCAGCAGTACCCCGCTTAGGATTAAATCATGCTGGCTGACAAACATTTGTTGCTGCATGACGCCTACATTGAACAGCGTGAGCAAAGCAGCCCAAACGTAAGTAAGAATCAAGGTGCGCGTCAAGGAAATGGAACGCGCCCAACCGCGCCGGTAAAGCAGATAGCCTAAACCAAGCGAAAGCAGCGAGGTCAACCCCAATGTGGTAATGAGGGCGCCAATTTCCGACAGGGGCGGCTGCATCAACGCCATAAAAAGCAGCACGGCCACAACCAGGGCAACGGCAATGCCCGTTACCAGAATTAGCCAGGGGGCGCGCCGGAACCAGCTTTGTCTTTTATGAAGAGAAATAGTTTGTGTCATGGTTCAAATTTGTATCCGACTCCCCAGACGGTTACCAGCCAGACTGGATTGCCAGGATCTTCCTCTAATTTTTCGCGCAGACGGCGGATGTGAACCGTCACGGTGCTGGGGTCGACATATTCTGAAAAACCCCATACTTTTTCCAACAGTTGGTCGCGCTTGAAAACCTGCCGCGGATGGGAAGCCATAAACCAGAGCAGGTTAAATTCCGTGGCAGTCAGCTCATTTTCCTCGCCGCCTACCGTGACGAGTCTGGTTTTGGGATCGATCGATAAAGTTCCAAAGTCTAACGGCCGTTCCTCTTGCTCATCCAATTCACTCTTATGCGTGCGCCGCAGCACCGCTTTCACTCTGGAAACAAGCTCCGCCGGTGAAAAGGGTTTGGTCACATAATCGTCTGCCCCCAGTTCCAAACCATAAATACGGTCTGTTTCCTGGCTGCGCGCCGTGAGCATGATGACCGGTACGTCTGTTTCGGGATTGGAGCGCAGGCGGCGCATAATTTCCAAACCGTCAATTTGGGGCAGCATCACATCTAAGATGACAAGAGCCGGGGTTTGGCTGCGTATAGCAGCCATCGCAGCCTGTCCATCGCGCGCGACCCGCACTTGAAAACCGTCCCGTTTCAAATACAGCGTAACGACTTCGACAACAGAAGGTTCATCGTCTACAACCAAAATGTCGCCAAAATCTGTCAGTTGTTTAGTCATGGATTCACTTTATCCGATATTTGTTACAGAGAGATTAAATTAGGAACATAATAGGTTTGCAATAGGTAAACCACAGAAAATTCTTGAAAATTAAAGGAGTTGGAAATCTGCGGTTTCCTCGAGGAATTGGCAGATTTTTCATGACCTTTATTTTTGATTACTTTCTGCCAATTACCTAATGTTACAACGAGATTTTGACATAATACTGTTGACAACCTCCCGGAAGCTAATCAAGCAGCTAAAATCAACCTATTTAGCGACCACCTTTGCCTAAATGGTGAGCCTCCGGGAGGATTCACTTCGAAGTCTCGTTGTAATACTAACCGTAGACCGTAGAGGGAGCAGTAAAAACCCGTTAAGCAATAGTAAAGAATTATAGGCATGAGCCACTTCATGCACTGGTCACTGAGCCAAACAGCCCTAAAATCACATGAGGCTCTTGTTGTCAACTTTTTCTCTTTACGAGTTTTTACTACGCCCACCGTGGGAGCAGTAAAAACTCGTTAACCGGTAAAAGGCAAGGTGGGAAAATGGTGAGGATTATTGTGTTGTTGACCTCCTAACCCAGTGGAGTAAGCAACAAAATCACACTAATCTCTCTTCGTCACTTATTTGCCTGAGCAACTTATACACCCCCCACCGTAGACTAG
>CAVPAL010000035.1:0-11698 GCA_963701435.1 uncultured Chloroflexia bacterium
TGTCGAGCGGTTTCCGGCGAAACACTGGATCGCCGGTGCTAGGATGACGTGTAAAGGCAACGCCCGTGCCCGAATCTTTATTGATATTACCGAAAACCATCGCCTGCACATTAACGGCCGTGCCCACATCATCCGGCAACCGATTAATACGCCGATAATCGATGGCGCGGCGGGTCATCCACGAATCAAACACAGCCGCAATTGCCATGCGTAACTGCTCTTCGGCATCATCTGGCACAGCTTGACGTGTCTCGCCAAAGATAATCTCTTGATAACGCGCCACCAATGTTTGCAACTGCGCCGCCGATAAATCGGAATCTCGTTCAACCTGGCATCGCTGCATCGTTTGTTCTAGAACATGAAACAAACGTTCCTTGGGTACACCGAGTACAATTTCACCAAACGCCTGCACAAAGCGACGATAAGCATCCCAGGCAAACCGTTCATCACCGGTCAAAGCCGCCAACCCCAGCACCGTTTTTGATGTCAGTCCTAGATTGAGAACCGTATCCATCATACCCGGCATTGATATTGGTGCACCGGAACGCACAGATAGCAGCAGCGGATTTGTTGGATCACCATATTGCTTGCCCGTCTTGGCCTCAACAGATTTTAAGGCCTGTTTGCTGGCCATCCACATGCCGTCAGGAAAGATTTTATCGTTGGCATAATAAGCCATACAAGCCTGGGTTGTAATCGTAAACCCTGGGGGAACCGGCAATCCAGCATGTGACATTTCGGCCAGACCAGCCCCTTTACCGCCTAGAATCGCGCCCATGCTGCGGTTGCCTTCTTCAAAAAGGTACACTAATTTGCTCATGTCTTCTCCTGTAAATAACCTCCGGGAGGTTCAATCTACGGCGCAACTATTCAGATGAAACCTCCCGGAGGTTGGTTTTCCTGCATGGTGGTGTGCCGCCGTCCATAAGTCTCTCCTGAAAATAGCCTCCCGGAGGTTTCGTTTATGATGAGCGTTCCCGATGAAAACCTCCGGGAGGTTGGTTTTCATCGCTTTTGGTGTGCGGAACGCTCATGTCAACTCCTCTAAAAATGCGGATTGCAGATTGCGGAATGCAGAATAAAGACTAACTTCTGCAACACCTATTGTTTTCATGCATGTGGAGTGATCCACGCATGTCATCTCCTCGAGAATTGTGGTCAGCAGAACAGCTGACTAGCTGGCCAAATTATGTTCTAAATGCGCCCAAAACCAGCCGTTTACCGTCTGCGAAACACCTTGGCGGGCACCAAACATCAGCTTTTGGCCGACCGGGTTTATGGGGTATACCTCTGTTGAAATTGAGGTATCTGTCCCTGCGGCGCTTATTGCGACTATAATTTGTGAGCGGTCACCCAGCACTTTGCCGTGAATCTTTTTATCGAATTGGCCTTTGATCGTGCCAGCGTTGGCATCCTCTTGTAAGATTTTACCTTGCAATCCCGCAACCGCTTTTTGCGCTGCCTGAAAAACTTGTGCGGTAGTTTGTGGATATGTTTTTGTTTCTTTAACTGTATATGGCATGATATTTTTTCCTTCGTAAATCGAACTTTTGGGATTTAAGAGACTACGTTTTTCCAAGACAATGCTTGGAGAAAATATAAACACGGACAGAAAAAAACGCGGACAAAACTCTTCCGAGTTCCATTCCGTCCCTGTTTATAAAATTTCTTGACATTTTTTATATCGACAACATTTTGTGGATGTTGATGCGTAAGCGCCTAAATACTGAATTGCCATGAGGTTTCTTTTAACGCTACTTGTAGTCAGCAGCGTTTCAACAAGCTGGACGTGAGCCAACGGCCGTTCCACTCAAACTTGCCGTGGCCGCACCACAGGCGATACCCCAGCATAACGCTTCAGCAATCGGCAACCCTTCTGATAATCCCCACACAAGCCCGCCAACCATCGAGTCGCCGGCCCCAATAGGATTGCGTTCCTCAATCTTGGGTGCAGTTGCCTGCCAGGTGGTTTGCTCACCCACCATTAAAGCCCCCGCCTTACCCAGCGAAACGACCACATTGACAGTACCAGACCTTTGTACGGCTTTCGCTGCCGCTATTACTTCGGTCAGATTTCTGACCGGCAATCCTGTGAGCTGCTGAATTTCTGTATCGTTGGGTTTAGCCAGAAACGGCCGTTGCCCACACCCTAGCTGCAAAGCTTCGCCACTCGTATCCAGGATCGCATAAGCACCGGCTGTTTGAATCACGTCGATAAGATCAGCATAGATTGATGACGGTACACCAGGCGGCAAACTGCCGGCCAACACCCACCAATCATCCGCCTGGGCCAACGTCTTTACTTTTTGTTTTAACGTCTCAATTGCTGCTGCCGAGATAACGGGTCCTGGCTCGTTCACTTTTACAGTAATGGCTTGGCATTTCGGTCACAATGCTGATATTTGTGCGGGTTTCACCATCTACCCAGACAAAATCTGTTGCGATGCCCAAAGATTTTAAGCCATCGCGCAGCAGTTCGCCATTATGGCCGCCAGCAAAGCCCAAAGCAACGCTGCGGCTGCCCAAGGCGTTTAACATACGTGAAACATTAAAACCCTTGCCGCCGTAATCGAGATGAACTGCCTGACTGCGCAGCACTGTATCAAGCTCAATAGCCGGTACGACCAGTTCTTTGTCAAGCGCCGGATTAAGCGTAACTGTATAAATCATTGCGCACCTTTTTGGCGTATTTGATCATACGCATAATAAAGTCCGGCCAAAGCGCCCATGATGGTCATGAAAAATGTCACGGCCACCTTGCCACCATAATCGTAAACGGGATGGCGCAGTTCTAACAAAATCAGGAACAGGCTGGCCTTAAGAAAAGTGACGGCAGCGCTTTTTAGTAGTTTTGATAGCGACGGCCGTTCCCTAAAAATCTGAATGACCATCGTCACCAGCATGATGAGGAGTGCCAACCCCAAGGCAAACAACAAGCTGGGTTGCCGGGCTGGACGAAAGAAAAACCCAAAATAAAGCCCTAGAGCGCCTCCGGTTAACGCATAACGAGTTAGCAATTGGTTTTTGGTAATTTTTTTGGTCATAATGTCGAATCCTTTTTAGGGGAGTAAGGAGATAGGTCACACATACTCCTTACTCCTTTCTCCTGAGAAAATAACCGCAGAGAGCACAGAGGGCACAGAGAAAAATCTGTGAAATCTGTGAAATCTGTAGATTTTCATTCATGGTGGTGCGTGCCACGCATGTTGTCCCCTTACCAAACCAATCAATCCAGCGGCCAATACGCCTCAATCAAAGCTGCTTCGGCTGCATTTGTCCACGCGCCATCCTCGCCCAATTTGGCGGCGATATCAGGAAGTTTTTCTGGAAGTTCATCCAAACCCATTAAAGGCAGGTCTGGAATTTGGGGGAAGATGACGATTTTGCCGGGATAACGGCCGTCCATCATCGCCTCAATCCCCTCCTGCGCCGCGTTCATGCCACCAATGGCCGCTACCGCGCGAGCGGGAGAGAGTGAACCTTCTAATGCTTTATGCATCACCTGGGCTTGATCATCTATCGTTAAGCCCGATGTGCCCGTAAATTGGGCATTGTGTAGATAAACCGGGCTAAAGTCTAGTGGGGCCAGTGTGCCGTTGGGCACACCGGCAAAGAACACCAACATGCCATTCGGATTCAGCAGGGTGGCAGCTTCGGCCATGACAGGCGCGATTGGTACGCTGACCACCACATCATCAGCACCAATTTGATCGGTCGCCTGCATCACAAAGTCATAGAGCGATTGCTCAGAATTTGTGGGATTGTAAACGAGCAGTTCAACATTATGTTTGGCAGCTAATGGCGCAAATTGAGCGCGCACAGCTTGCAAACGGTTTTCATTGACCTCAGTAGCGATGACCAGACGCGGCCCATCAGGCAGTTCGATGGCCCGCTGGACATGCATTTGGCCCATCGGGCCACCTGCACCAATGAAAACAGCGGCGCCGCCTGCGTGTAGTTCGCAGCGGTTGCGCGCTTCACCGTATGAAGCGGCGATGTCTGGCCCCTGGTTGCCGATGAAGGCGATGTAGTCATAATGCAAACGACCCACGTCAGCATCTACCAAACCATCCAACGGTTCTTGACCAACCATGTTCAGCGTACCACGACGGGCAATGTGACGGGCGATTTCGTGAAACGGCCGTTGCCGAACGCGGATCCAACACCACAATATCATCAAACCCGCTGCCATCCGTCAATTCATCTGCCAAAGCAGCGTAATCGTCCGTGGCCAGTCCATTACGAATGATAATCGTTGCGGCTGTTTGCGCAGCGAGTTTCTCGACAGAGGCCGGCACATCAGTCAAAACGATCGTCGCTGGCGCATCAAGTCCTGCTGAAAAAGCGTATTCACGGCTGTCACCAGGGCGTCCCACCAGCCACATGATACCGCCCGCTTTAGGTTCCAGGCGGCGGCGCTGGGTATACGCCGCGACAACACAACCCCACGGTTCCAACAAAGACGCTTCGGCGTAGCCCATATCACCTTCTAGCGGCAGCAGACAAGCGCCAGCATCTGTCTCCAGCACTTCAGAACCGATGAGATGATACTGAATCAAGCCACCGGGCACGGTATAACCATAGGCCGTACTTTTGCCATTTTGATAAATGTCGGGCTGCACAGCCACGCGCTGGCCCGGTTGATACTGGCCAGCCAACTGTTCTCCAACTTTGATGATCGTGACCGTCACTTCATGACCCAGTCGGGTCGGGATTTGGGCCAGATCGCGATTGTATAGTTTGGGATGGTTACGACCCTGCGTAATCAATTTCACATCTGAAAAACACATGCCCACGCTGTCGACACGTACCAGCATTTGGTCAGCCGCCGGTTCAGGGATGGGGAATTTTTCGGGACGGCCGTTGCGACCAATATTCTCAATGCCCGCGCCATACATATTCCAGGCCCAGGTTTGTTCAGGCATAGGTGTGGTGGCCGAGCGATAAAGTTCATATTTTGATAACATAATAAGCTCCATTTATTGCCACGGATTCAGACAGATTTTCGACAGCTTAAGTCTATCTGCAAAATCTGTACGAATCGTGGCCTTCATTTGCGACACAACGCCGTTTCTTACTTCAGCGGCCGTGCCACAGGCTAATGCACGCTGAGCTTCCGCCTGTGCAGCAGCCAACGTCAACGATCGTATTTGCGCCTTGACCGGCGCAATAGCGGGCACACTAACACTCAATTCATCAACACCCATGCCTATCAAAATGGGCACAGCCTGCGGATCTGCACCTAATTCACCGCAAACGCCGACCCATTTTCCAGCCGCATGAGCCGCTTCCACCGTGCGTGCAATCAGCCGCAACACAGCCGGATGCAAACCATCCGACTTACCTGCCAATGAGGGATGCATGCGATCCATCGCCAAGGTGTATTGGGTTAGATCATTGGTACCCACCGAGAAAAAGTCAACTTCCTGGGCGAAGGCATCGGCCATCAGTGCTGCTGAAGGCACTTCAATCATGATGCCCAGTTCCACCTGCGGGCGCATTCAGTTCAGCACGCACTTCTTCCACCATCGCCCGTGCTGCCCGCAATTCAGACAGGTCTGCGACCATGGGAAACATGATGCGCAGTGGCCCAAATTCAGCGGCGCGCAGCATGGCGCGCAGCTGCTGTCGCAGCAGTTCAGGCCGGTTTAAGCAAAGGCGGATACCACGTTCGCCCAAAAACGGATTGGCTTCCGGCGGCACATCGATGTAAGGCAGCGGTTTATCGCCGCCGATGTCGAGTGTACGGGCAATGACCGGCTGACCATTCATTGCCTGCACAATGTCACGATAGACTTCAAACTGCTCATGTTCCGTGGGGGCATCGGTACGTTCCAGGAAAAGGAACTCTGTACGCAGCAAGCCCACGCCTTCTGCCCCAGAGGTCGCCGCTTTTTGGGCATCAGCCACACCGCCAATATTGGCAACCACTTCGACGCGATGACCGTCCTGCGTGATGGCTGGTTGGCTGGCGCTCAGTTCTGCGGCATTGATCGCCGTCTGCCACTGCTGCTGTTGTGCCTGGGCACGGCCGATGGCCACGGCGTCCGGCTCGATAGTCAGTGTGCCGTTGGTGCCATTGAGGATGACGGGGGTGAGATTGTCAATGTCTAATACAGCTTCACCGGCGCTGACGATGGCCGGCAATCTTAATGCCCGCGCAATGATGGCCGAATGCGCTGTCGGCCCTCCGGCAGCCGTGCAAAAACCGAGAATTTTGTCGCGATCAAGCGCGGCCGTATCGGAGGGAGAAAGGTCAGTAGCAACCAGGATAACCGGATGATCCGGCAAACTGACTTGCTGCTCATCTGCACCCATGAGCAGACGTAAAACGCGATAACCGACATCCTGAATGTCAGCCGCACGCCCGGCGAGCAGTGGGTCGTTGAGCTGCGCCATAACTTTTGCTCTGGCATCAATCGTTGCCTGCCAGGCATGTGCGGCACTTTGTTGCTGGTTAATTCTAACTAAAACGGCATCCAGCAAATCCGGGTCTTCTAATATTTCCAGATGCACTTCAAAGATGGCGGCTTCGCTGGCGCCGGCAGATTTGTAGCATTTGTTTGTGCAGTGTGATGATCTGTCCACGCGCCCGTTCGATGGCTTTGTTTAGATGATCTTGTTCGACTGTTATGCCCTGGAAAGATTCTTCGATTTGGATTTCTTCGTGCTGTAGGCGGTAAATCGGGCCAATGGCAATGCCAGGGGCAGCCGGGATACCTTTGAGCATGTTAGGTGCCATTTCAACGGAGGCGGGCTGTTTTTTGTCATTGGTGGACTTTTGTTGGGCAGGCGCAGGTGATTCTGTAACCGTTTCACCTTCACCCAGGCCAGAGGTAACGGCCGTTGCCAAAGCCATCAGCGCCACATCCTCATCTTCACCATCTACATAAATGCGAATTTCACCGCCGCTTTCCACACCCAATGTCAGCATCGAGATCATGCTTTTTGCGTTAACTTTTTTAGGGCCATGCTCGACGCGAATATCTGATTTATACTGCTTAGCGATATTCACAAACTCTTTCGCCGGACGTGCATGTAAGCCGGTTGGATTGTGAATGACAATGTCTAGTTGTTTCATAGCTATTAACCCTCTTAACCTGTTAACGGTAAAACAGGGGAAATTGAAGGGAACTTGGGGGAACTAATAGTTCGACAAACACATATTGATGGACTAACTCGGGTGTCGCGGTCAGAAGACCAGCCACGAGCTATTCGGCAAAATAACATTGTTGGACTATTAGATCATTTCCCCTTAAGTTCCTATGAGTTCCCGATTTCAGAAACGAGATATTTTTGCGTTTTATTCTGTCTGCTCTTTGCCAAGTTGTTCCAGAATAAGTGTCCGGATCAGTGGTCTGGATGAGTTTCTGTGTCATCTCCTCATCTTCAATCACCTCGGCCAGGTTAGTCAGCACACCGATATGTTCATCTGAAGAGGCAGCGATGCCAATAACCAGGAATGCCTTCTCCCCATCTTCCCATTCTACGCCGGCCGGCAGTTGCAGCACCGAAATTCCGGTTTGCAGAATATCCTCACGATTATCGAATTCGCCATGCGGGATAGATACACCATTGCCGAGATAAGTAGACATGGTTTCTTCGCGTGCCAACATACCGTCAACATACTTAGCCTTGACACAGCCGCTGTCAACCAGGAGTTGTCCCGCTTGTCGGATGGCATCTGATTTATCCTGCGCAGTTGCCTGTAATTGGATACGATTTATTGCTAGAATAGCCATTAGATTACTCCAAGTTACTTACAACATCTGCGTTATTGACAAAAGCGTCCACAATGCCATCAAAAGCAGGATCGTTTAAGAACATGTTAAAAACTACAATGACAGCATCAGGGGCTTTGCCCTTGGCCACAGCAGCCAAACTTTTATGCACAACAACCACTTGGGCATCTGTAGGAATTGCGCGCGCAGGTTTATGCACAACTGTCACATTTGAAACTTTTGCTTTTTTTAACTTTTTCTTGAGCGCATTGACGCTCATCAAACTAGAACCCATGCCCGCTTCACAGGCTAGAATTATTGTATTTACTTGGGAGGCAGGAATTGATTGTGCCATTTTTCTTGTCCTTTACTTTAAATGATAAATTGCGTTTTGGTTCGCTAGTAACCGCTTTAGCGGTTAAACACCCTTAAATCGCAATTTTCTAAAATTGGCTATTACGGACAAATTATTTAAGACTATTGCTAGTCGCCTAATCCCGGAGCTGTTAAACCAGCGCCGTGCGCCTCTGCTTCATAATCCAACTCAGGAACCGGTCGTATTCGTCAAGACAAATGCCCCCACCACAGCGGCAGCGACCGTGCCAATTAATACACCCATAAGCACAGAGAAATGTTTCCCCGGTGGAATCACAGCCAGGTAGGCGAAAATTGAACCTGGGGATGGAGTCGCCACCAAACCTGCATTGGAGATAGAGAACCAAAGATCAGCAGCCATGCCACCAGCGATTACTGACAGTAGCATAATTGGATGTGCTAATACATAGGGGAAGTAAATCTCGTGGATGCCGCCAAAGAAATGGATGATCATCGCGCCGGGAGACGACTGTTTCAAGAGACCTTTGCCGGCGATAAAGTAAGCGATGAGTAAACCCATACCGGGGCCTGGGTTGGTTTCCAGCATGAAGTAAACAGAAAAACCTTGATCCGTAACTTGCTGCACACCCAGAGGTGTTAAAATGCCATGATTGATAGCATTATTCAGGAAAAGGATCTTTGCCGGTTCAATGATCACAGCAGCCAATACGAGCAGTCCCGCATTCACTAAACCGTCTACAGCAGCGCCTAACGCCTGGCTGAAGGCTTCAACAACAGGTCCTACAGCGAAGTAGGCAACCAGAATCAAAATGATAGCTAAGATGCCGGATGAGAAATTGTTAATCAACATTTCAAAGCCCACAGGAATGTGATCTTCAAGGAGCTCGTCGATTTTCTTGATTGCCCAACCACCAAGCGGACCCATTATCATGGCTCCCAAAAACATGGGAATCGATGCACCGACAACAACACCCATGGTGGCCGCCGCACCAACCACAGCACCGCGTTGCCCATAAACCAGGTAGCCACCCGTGTAACCAATCAGGATTGGCAGCAGATAATTGATCATCGGACCAACTAATTCAGCAAGGTTTTCATTCGGAATCCAACCTGTAGGAATAAATAGGGCCGTAATTAGACCCCAGGCAATGAACGCCCCAATATTGGGGATGATCATCCCGGCCATAAAGCCACCAAAACTTTGAATTCTTTCTCTCATTTCAACATCTCCTTCATTAAAATAAACAAATTTTGTAGGGCTGTACCATTCATAACAACCCTTGTCTCAGAATAAAAGTTGAAGAAACCTTCCGGGGGGTCTCCTCATACAAAACGTCCGGAGCGTTTATGTAAACAAATTTAGGGGATCGAGCTCATTAAGCCAACCATTGTGTAATCTTTTCGATGTCTTCAGGTAATAAAAGCGGATGTACTTGAATCACGTTGTGTTTATCAGCTTGCAAATTGTTCGGTAGTGGAACAGTAGTGATGATTAGCCCTGCGGCCGTAGTAATTGCGGGAGTTAGCTCCCGTAAAGATACGATTCGCAATAAACCCATGCGCGGAAAGCGAGCATTAAGGCGAGCGACAAGTAGTTGAGCTGTCGCCATACCACTAGGACAAACAACAATCACTTCTTGAAATCTATTTGGCAGTTCACGGATATAGGCGGCGCGTAACAGTAGAGCTATGTTGTTGATTTCACTATCAGGTAAAGCAACGGCCGTTTTCTGTTCAATGATCTTGCCTAAGTTGATGGCTAATTTTCGTTCAAAACTATATTTATCTGATAGCTCTGTCTCAGCAAAATTAGTCGGAACCCATACTTTGAAGCGATGACGCAAACAGGCGGGAACGATATGAATCACAAGACCATCGCGCAGCGTCTTATCATGGACAATGGAAGGGATATCTTATGCATTTACGATGCATTCCATTAACTCATCAATCAGTTCACTAAATCCATGTTCAATCTCTAAATCATCTGGCCAGCGCTCATTTCTTGGTGCAGTTAGAATATGCATGGCAATATGCGCTATTTCGGCTGCCGGCCATTGTTTGTCTAATAGACGACCAAGATGTTTGGCAATATAAGTGGCTATTGACCATAAATCTAATGCTTGCAGCCAGGATAAGGTTTTGGCATCAACATGTATGATATTACCGGATTGGACACGTTCGACTTGTATCGCAAATACAAGGGCCAGGTAACGAACAGCGTCATCAGTAAAACGGCCACCTAATTGCACTTCAGCAAAAGTCACATGCCCAAAAGTGCGTTTAACATCCCATTTACGAATGGCCTCCCCAATCCGCTTTACAATGGGTAGCAAATCTGCATCTGTGCCCAATTCAAAGGTTAAACCATTTGAAAAGTCCAGGCTGGTGATGGGGTCTCCAAATGGTGTTTGGCCCCATAACAAAGCTGCTATTGCTTGACGCTTCAATTGTTCTGGCCCGGCAACCCAAAAACCATAATTAGGCCGTCTGTCCAGACCTAAGTCGTGCAATTTGAGCCACATTTCAATGGCATCCAGGTCTTTAAGTATGGTTGTGCGTGAAAGCTGTACCCATTGTTGTAGTTGATAAAGGATGATTGGTTCATTGGTGACTAAAAGGGTTATGGCGATCAATTGCCGACGTTGCTCAATTGAAAGAACGAGTTGAAAATGGGGTGATCGCTGCAATTCTTGTGCAAGCGCTCGGGACTTTTCTGATGAGCAGATCAACTCCGCACCAACACCTGGTGTAGCAATAAGGACAATATCCCGCTGCGCCAACCATACCTTTAACCCTTTCAAACCATAGGTCACCTGTCTTGGGGTTAACTGTAATTGACCAGCCATATCTGATGCACCCAATGGTTTATTGGATTCAAGCAATAAATTTAGGATATCTCGTTGGCGAGTTGTTAATTCGGTCATAAGACGTTCGGTTTATCCAATAGTAACTGCTGTCTGTGTTGGACACATTTCTCAGCAGAATTTGGTTTGCTTGCCTCTTTCCAAAAAATTACTTAAAAATCTCTCATTAATCCATGTTTGTCATTATATATGCAATTTGCACATCAAATTCAGGCAAATGTTCCAACTTTTTACACATGGACTATGACAAAAGTAGATCAACTAAGGAGAAGGCCACCTGGAATCCGATAACCTCAAAAATCCGTAGCTTGCAGAAATCTGATCAAAATAGGGTTCCCTTGGTTACTGGCCGAGAAGAACGGGGGATACGTCAGCCGCCCCACATTTTCACAATCTGCAAAGTCACATGATGGAGAATTAGCTGCGCGGCATGGACAATGTGACGGTTTATGCCGGTTTCGGCGCCTTGGCCGAATCGCCCGGCGTACAGATTAGGAATGAACTGATTGAAGGGGAAACGATTGTGAAAAATGCCGGCGTTCGCGCGCGTCTTCCCCATCCCTGGCATTACTGAAGTGGATTGATTGGATAACGCGCGTTTGCCTGACTTGCAGGAATGCCCTCCATCTAGTCATCGTTGGCGGCAGCACCATCGGCCTCAACTCTCCGCATTGCCCTGTCCAAAAAATTGATTTTCAATAATTTCCAATATGCTCTCTATATCCTGGTCAATTTCAATCGTGAATGCTTCATCTGTGCTCGGCGGTTCCAGGGTAT
>CAVPAL010000036.1:0-340936 GCA_963701435.1 uncultured Chloroflexia bacterium
CCTGTGCATGCGTCTCTATGCGCCTAAGACACAAACACTGGATGGTAGCTGGAATCCGCCGCCGGTGCAGAAAGGTGCAGAAAAAAGAAATTTCAGCTTGACTTTTGGAGAATGAGAATGAATAAGAAACTGATCTTTATTGGCTTATGTCTGGGAATCTTTATGCTGGCAGCTTGTACTTCAGAGGCCGATCCCTCTTCGTCCGATTCCATTCAGGGCATCGTCTGGCAATGGCAGAGCGTGACTGAGAAGTCAACGAGTACCACAACCAATGTGCCCAACCCAGAAAACTATACGATCATTTTTAACGATGATGGCACGTTTGAAGGTAAGGCCGACTGCAATGCCATAAGTGGTACCTACTCGCAAGAAAATGGCTTTACGATTGCCGTAGGTCCATCCACAATGGCCTTCTGTGGCGAGGCCTCTCTGGATCAACAATATGTCATGTTATTGGGTAGTGTGGCTGGCGGTGGTCTGGACGGAACGGGTGGTTTGGCTTTGGAGAGTGCTGGAGGAGAACAACGACTATTGTTCAGCGACGGAGGCAGCGCGCCGTAACCAATTAGAATCCGAATTCAGTTCGGAGACGCTGGAGCAGCCGGTTAAGTTACTATACGCCCAGGTTGAAATGGGATGATAGGCAGGTTGTTAAAACAGTGTCAGCAGAGGCAGTGCGGACATTGTTGCCGTAGAGTGGATTGGAAACGGCCGTTTGCCACACAACTGGTGATGACTCGTTTCCGATACATAGTAAACTTTTTACTTTACAAATCTGTTTAATAAAGAATAAACCATTTCAACTCATTTTGAACTAGCCCAGGCGTTAGCTAATGCTGGGTACGTATCCGATGCAGATATTCAGGCAGCAGCCGATATCTTGACGGATGCTTTGATTATAGAAGCCGCTGAAGAAGTCGAAGCGGAAGCGATGGACGATTACAACAAACAGGAAGATCTGATCGCTAAGGCAGAGAATTGGGCCGCCGAAGATGCCGTTGCCGGTGACTTTGAATCTCGTCGAAATCGATCTGGACATCATCGAAGACGCAGCAGAGCAGGCGATGGGCGATCGAGATACCGTTATGATTGCTGAGGCCGTCATTGACGCCGCCTATACAGACGCGGCTGCCGCGCTGCTGGCAGCCGCAATAATTGACGAGGCGAATGCCGAAGCCGTTGCATTGTTATTGGCAGATAGTTTGGCTGATGACGAATAGGATATTGTTTCAGAACGCGATTTTACAATATTTCAAACTATGCTGTAGTTAGTTCTCGGTGAGAAAATACCTATTAATCAATCTCACCATTATTTTTATCAACTTTATTCAAGGAGAACAAAACCATGAGTGACAAAAAAGAAAAATCATCAGTATTCAATATTTTGGCCTTCACCTTTGGTGGTGAAAAAACCGCAGAAGAGACCGTGAAAGCGATCAAAAAGTCCGGGGCGCTGGATGGTCAGGCTATTGTGGCTGAAGCCATTGTGTCTGTCAATGCAAAAGGCAAAACCCACATCCACGAACCAGGACACGGTACCATGGGCGCTGTACTAGGCGGAGCAGGCGTTGGTTTGTTGAGCCTGATCGGTGGTCCAGTCGGTTTATTGGCCTGGACAGTTGGTGGCGCTGTTATGGGTGGTGTGGCCGGTAAATATCTGGGTCGCCCCTTCTCTAAAGGCGAGCTAAAAGAGATCGGCGAAGCCATGGATCCCGACAGCTCTGCCTTTCTGCTTCTGATCGAAGATGTGGCCAGCGAGGCAGCAATTGACAGCCTGAAAGGGTATAACGCCAATGTGATTACCTTAACGGTTGGTGATGACCTCTCCGGTCAAATTGCTTCTTACGTGTCTGCCCAAGCCACCGATGATCAAGGTAATGCCGTTGCAGTTGAAGGTGTTGTCGCAGCAGATGCCGATGGTGATGTCGCTGCGGCTAGTGATGTCGTAGAAGTCTCAGCTGAATAACAAATAATTAAGCCATTTTTCAAGAAAGAGTAGGTAGGAAAGTAGAATTTCCTACCTATTTTTTTATCTCACGTTGAAGGGGGAAAATTGACCCCTAGGTAATCGATATACGGAAATATAAAAATGAATAGTAAACCGATACCCATAATCATCAATCCATCCTCGGGTAAACCACAGCCATTTTTACATACCATCAATAAAATCTTCTGCGCCCATCAGCTAAGCTGGGTGGGACATCTGATCTATCAATTTGGTGATGCCACCCGTTTTGCCCAGCAATGGGTACTAGGCGTGGATTACGCGCTATTATGGGGCCTATGGGCTGGTTCATGGGTTACATCCCGTCGATTGGATTTATGATTGCATTGATCCCACCAGTACTCATGGCCTACGCTCAGTATGGTCTGCAAACCGCGTTGATCGTCTTGGTTGGATACATATTGATCAACGGCGGGGTGCAGAACTTCATCCAACCCAAGCTCATGGGGCGTAGGTTGAGTATCTTGCCAGTGGTCGTTTTTATCGGTTTGTTTGTGTGGGGTTATTTGTTGGGCGGGAAAAGTTCAGTTTGTAACTCAGACATATTAAAAGCCCGAGCCATAAAATGCTTCAGTTGAATTCTAACTGTTCGTTATTCATTTTACCGAGACTCATTTAGATGCTTTGTCACCTCAATCATCCAACGAAGCATACTCCTCGCGTAAGGCTTGAGAGCGGCTTGCGTATGGCTGGCCAGGTGCAGCTTGCTGAGAATGTTACTGACGTGGGAGCGCACCGTGGCTTCGCTAATGAACGGTTGCGCTCTACGGTAACGGCCGCTGCAGTCACCATCTGCGCTATGCGGTCTGACTGTTCCTGCACCACACGTTCATGCACGCTCAGCAGGTGGCTCAGACTGGCCGCCTGGGAGCGAAATTGGGCCACTTCTTGGGCAGGTGCAGGTGGGCTGTCGCAGGTGTCGCTGGCGAAAACGACCGTGTCATCAAAAGGCAAAATCGCCATCTTCACATTCAGCGTCAGGGGGCGAAAATAATCAGTCATGTCGCGGGTGATGAGCGCCTTGGCGAAGACAATCACCGTAAACAAATTGCCGCTGGGCAGCAACCCAAAAAAGCCCAGCACCGAGCGAATGTCGTAGGGCAACACAAAATCTGCCTGATCCGGGATGTAATGGTTATCAAGCGCATCCGGCACATGAAAGATATTATACGTTTGCTGCTCAAAGAGGTAATGCACCGTGCGGTTGGCGACTTCTTCCATGCTAGCCGCGCCCTCACCCAACTGGCGCAGCGCCGCGCCGCAAATGGTCATATCTTTGAGGGTAAAGGCGCTCAGGTCATACATGCCCGTAAATCACAAGTTGATTCTCGCGATAAGCCAAATGAAGGCACGGCCGTTACGCTGTGGAACATTGGCGGCGCAGAGCCAGAAACTCAGAGGTCATCAGGCCACCGGCGCTGTCGTCAGAGTGCAGCAACAGCGGCCGGATTTCTTCAGTATCTTCCAGCCTGTCTAACAGGTCGCTGGCCTGGTCTGGGGTCATGTCGCCGAGCAGGTCAGCTACCTCATCCGGCTCCATCTCGTCAATAATGCGCACCGCTGTCGCCGGAGGAAGCGCAGCAACCAGCTCCGCATTGCCACGGCCGCAATCAGTACCAGGAAGAATATATCACCCATTCGGTACGTCATAAACCAGCTTCAATTCCATACTGAGACGTTCAAACATCGACTGCATGGCGCTTAATTCCTTACGGTTGCCTTTAAACCAGTGATCAACTGATCAATTTGCTCCGGCGTCAGCTTGGCCTCAGAATGCAGGAGCAGGTATTGCGCTGGCGGCATGCTGCCGCGTTGCAATACTTCCCACAGTTCTTCCGTTTCACGGGGCTTGCCACCCTGTTTCCACTCCGAAAAATTCACAAACTGTCGCCCTTCCTCTACATCGTGCTGCACCAGCCAGGATGCTGGGGCCACGCTTGCATACCAGCGGTCCCAGTTTGTTTCGTTGCTGTGGCAGTCGAAGCAGGCCGTTTCAGCCAGAGCGCGCGTTTCCGGGCTGTCCCAACCGGGTTCACTCTGGATGGGTGGATTGGTGTGGTTACGGCCGTACGGCGCCAACTGAATAAGCAAAAATACAGCAACGAAGACAATGACTCCCCACATAAGAATTTTTTTGATGTTCATGTTTTTACTCCCATTTTTATTTCTGGCATTCACACTTGTGCCAGTGTGTTAGGTAAACCGCAGAAACTATTCGGAAATCCAAAAAGGTTTGAACTGCGGTTTCCTTGAGGAATCGGCAACCATTTGAGCATTTTTAATTCTGAAAATTTGTTGCCGATTACCTAACATTTTCAACTTTAGTACAGGTAATTCACAGAAAATTAACGTCAGATTTCTTGCTGCCGAAATAGCGTTCATTTATAGACTGCGCCATTTGCCGCAATGTTGGGGGTAAATCACGCATGTAACCACGCCAGAAATCGTCTCCGCTTCCAGCTCGCGCCAGCGTCAGCCAGACGGCTGGCAGGCTGGCGTAACCGGGAAAGACCACATAGCGTGGCTCCCAGGTGGGGTTGAACTTCTCCTTGAATGCGTGCAGCCCCTGAAAATTATAAAATTGGTTGATGTGGTTGTAGACATAGTGCAGCACCTTCTCGGCGGCGGGGTCGGCCGGCGCTTCGCCTATCCCGGAGAGCGAACTTAATCCCAGGTTAAATGTGTCATACTGCTGCTCTTTACACCACAGCAGCAGTGAGCTAAAGAGAAACTCCATGGTACCATTTTCTACTTCACGCCGCTGGCGCATCAGGTCGATGCTTACCTCGCTGCGGGAATATTCTGGAACAATGTTGGCGAAGGCTGTTGCCCGGCCTGTTTCGTCGCGCACCACAATGACAGCGCTACTTCCAATGTAATCATCGTCAAACCAACCCAGCGTAAAACGTATCTCTTTGCCATGCATCATTGTCAGCCACTCATCACTGACTTCGCGCAGTTCGTGCAGCAGTTCACGGCTCAGCGGTGGCTGGACGATGTCGGCGCGGTAACCGAGGCGGGTGAGTTTGTTGATCGGGGTGCGGAACGGTTTGCCCGCTTTACCTTCCAACGTGAAAGCGTGAAGATCAACGATGGCTTCGTGACCGGTACGCACTTCTTCAAAGCCGGCTGCCTGGTACAGCGGCACGTAGTCAGGCAAGGTCTGGTAGAAGGCAGGCTGCCACCCCTGCTGGTGGCAAAATTCACAGAAACCGGTAATGGCCATAGCGGCGTCTTCCTCCGGGCCGATAGGGTCGCCTAAAGCCACGGCCGTTTTCGCTTTCGCCGTATATCCCACTACCGATCCGCCGGTACTAAACCAATAAGACTTGTCATGGAAGAGCACAATGCGCGCCAGCGAGGAACGGCCGTAACGCTCCACAATCTCTCGCGCTTGTTCCCGCTCTGCCAGCATGGTCGGACCACGCTGAATAACCGGTCGCAGCAGCGCCGCCAGCGCATATGCCAATGTCACGCCTCCAACCATGTAAATCGAGGCGGCAAAATATCGGCCAAAACCGGTAATCGGTTGCAAGCCGGGGTCATAAAACTGGGTAAACATCACCACCGTCTGTCGCAGCGCCGCGTTCAGGCTGAAATTAACGCTGTAGTGGCGATCCAGCAGGAAAAAGCCGATCGTGCCGTAAACCAGAGTAAAGGCCAGCGCCGCAGCCAGCGCGTTCACTCCCTGCCGTAGTGATGGCGGGTCGGAGCGAGCCTGGAAGTGCGCCCGCTGCCAGAACATATAGAGCGCCAGCAACCCGGCCAGCCCTGCTTCTTCATAATCCAATCCTTTCAGCAAATGGCTTACCAGCGACACTAGCAGCACCAGCAGGGTTGCTGCCCAGGCAGTTCTTTTGCGCTGAGTCAACCCGTAGGCCAGTACAATCAGAGCAAAGCCGGCGAGAACGGCCGTGACATGACTGCCCCACGTCACAGCCAGCGGCGAATAGCGCCCCAGAATGGCGGCGCGGTCGGCCAATGCCGGGGTAGAAGCCGACAACACATTTAAAAGCCCCATCGCTGCTGTGAGAATGGCGATGAAGCGCACCCGTCGCAGCCGCGCCGCACCACGCTGCGACGGAGCAAACATCGACAGTTGATGTAGCAGAGCAAACCCTATCAGAAAAGGAATCCAAAAGGTCAGACCACGAAAAGCCAACGTAATGATGGTAGCCGCCGTCGCAGGCAGACCCAGCGAGATATACACCAGCGGCATCAGGCCTTCGACCACGCCAATACCGTTAGGAGTGGGCGATACTATCCAGAAAAGGATTGTCATCGAATAACCGGCAACCACAACACCCGCCGGCGCAGCCACATTGAAGGCACGGAACAGGGCAAAGAGGCTGGCTATATCAAATGCGTGGGATAACAAGGCTACTAAAAGGACGCGCATTAGTTGGCGCGGCTGGGCAGCCATGGTTAGCGCTGAGGCGGCAAATTCGTCCGTGTGGTGTTCAGCCCAGCCGGCGCGCATCAATGTCGGATTGCGGAACCAGCCGCCAATGCGGTTGATGCTGTATTGCACGGTTTGCAGCGCACGCAGCAGCCATAACGGCTGCCATAACCCTAATCCCAACAAGGCCGCCATGCTGCCGACGTAAAGGTACATGATGGCTCCGGTGATCATTTCATAAGAGAGCAGACTATGACGGGTAAACAGAAAGATCAAGGCAGGCGTGAGCAGCAGTAGATAAGCGCCAAAATCGGCCACCAACACTAACAGCGCGCCAACAGCCACTTTTGTACCGGCTTGGCCACGTTGGTTGGCCTCGTTCACGTAGAGGGCTGCGCCCGCCGCCCCGCCGGAGGGTGCAGTTGAGTTGACAAAGATGGCCGCAAAGGTTAGGGGCAGCAGTCTGCGCCAGCGGGATGCCACGCCAACGGCCGTAAACGACATCTGGTAAAGTAAAGCGTAGGCAGCATAGTGGCAAAACTGCAAGGCCGCTGCCAATGCTACCCACTGCCAGCGCCCGCTGCGCAAAGTTTCGGACCAGATTCTCAATCTCATCAAAGTGACCTATCACCACCCAACCAAAGGCGACAATCAATATCCAGAGGAGAATGCGTCGTTTCATATGTTCGTTTAGGTAGTGTCTGCCAATAGGTTGAACATGACATCTTCATCATCGAGCCGGCCATACTGGTTCCGTACAGCGGGTGTGGCCGCACAACGGGTGTGGCTCCTGTTCAAATAAGACACCGATATCAGCAAAACAAGCAGACTGATCATGAATGGGAATCAATTGAGAGGCGGCTCAAGGTGGTCATGATCAGAACAAAGGATATTGCCCAGGCCGACCGGTTTTTCTTGTTGATCAGGCGCTTTTTGCGCCGTGAGGGAGTTGTGTTTTGAGTCATTGCAATCCTATTTTTTCGTAAGTCAACAGGATCATACAGCAATTGAATAACGGCCGTAACGGCAAGATGACCGCATTTTACTAAAGCAAAAGTACCACTTTTTCTGTGACGCGCTAAGACAAATGACGTAACAAAGAGCGGCCAGCACCCTTAAAAGCGCCTGTATCCAGGTCAAAGAAGGAAATCAGGCATTGCTATCACCACGTTGGGATTGCTGGGCGCTTAACCCTTTGCACCGGTTGCAGATGACATGAAACATAAATCCGGTTAAGATCGACGTCAAAAATGGAGGTATATCATGACCAGAGCCAGAATTCGCGATATCGGCATTACTATTGGACCATATCCCACCGGCCCTCACAACGCCATCACCGACGTGCCCGGCGTCTGGGTGGGACACAAAACCCTGATTTACGACGAACCGCGCATTGCGCGCACCGGCGTGACGGTTATTGTCCCGCGTGAGGGGCAAATATGGCAGGACAACGCTTTTGCCGCCTTTCACGCTTTCAACGGCTGCGGCGAGATGACCGGGATGCAGTGGTTGGCCGAGTCGGGCCTGCTGTGTTATCCCATCGCTCTGACAACGACCCACCACGTTGGTACGGTGCATGAGGCAATGGTCGCCTATGGGCAAGAAAAAGGGCTGACTGAGCTTTCTTCGCTGGCGGTGGTAGGCGAGACGTGGGACGGCTGGCTCAATGACCTGGATGCTTTCCACATCAAAAAGGAACATGTCTACGCCGCGCTGGCCGACGCCAAAGCGGGGCCGGTGGCCGAGGGGAATGTGGGCGGCGGTACGGGCATGATTTGCCATGATTTTAAAGGGGGTATCGGTACGTCGTCAAGAGTGGTAGAGGTGGGCAACGGCCGTTACACCCTCGGCGTTCTGGTGCAGGCCAATCATGGCTCGCGAGAAGATTTACGCGTAGATGGAACGCCGGTCGGCCGTCTCATCGGCCCGGATCACACACCCTTACCCTGGGGAGAACCGGCTGCGAGCAGTTCGATTATCATCATCATCGCCACCGACGCGCCCTTGCTGCCGGGACAGTGCAAAAGGTTGGCGCAGCGGGCGGCCGTTGGCTTTGCTCGCGTGGGCGGCATTGGTCATAATGGCAGCGGCGATCTCTTCCTGGCATTTGCCACCGGCAACCACATCCCCGCCGGCGCGCAAGAACCGCTCAATGTACAAATGCTGCCCGGCCACAAAATGAACCCGCTCTTCAGCGCCCTGGCCGATGCGGTCGAAGAAGCCATCTTGAACGTGCTCACCGCCGCCGAAACGATGACCGGTTACAAAGGTCGCACCGCCTACGCCCTGCCGCTGGATGAACTGCAAGGATTGCTCAACTCATTCTAGTAGATTAATTATTCCGTCACCTACTAACAGGCAGGCTGCTTCATGCCCATCCGCCATAACGACCGTCGCGGGGTCTGTGGTCTGGCACTGCGGCTGGGCCACCGGGCAGCGCGGATGGAAGCGGCAGCCGCTGGGCAGATCAATGGGATTGGGCGTTTCGCCTTGTAAAATGATGCGTTCGCGCCGCAATCTGGGGTTAGGCACAGGCATGACTGAGAGCAGCGCTTTGGTGTAGGGGTGCAACGGCCGTTGCAAAACCGCCAGCGTCTCCCCCTTCTCCACAATCCGTCCCAAATACATCACCGCAATCCTGTCAGCAAAATATGCCACCGTCCCCAAATCGTGCGTGATAAACAGCACCGAAATCCCGCGTGTCTCACGCAGCGATAATAACAAATTCAATATCTCTGCCCGGATACTCACATCCAACATCGAAACCGGCTCGTCCGCCAGCAGCACCTTTGGCTCCAAAACCAGCGCCCCGGCAATCACCACTCGCTGCCGCTGCCCGCCCGACAGCTCATGTGGGTAGCGGTGGACAAAATTACTGGCCGGTTTCAAGCCTGCATCTTCCAGCGCCTGTTCCACCCGCGCCGTTTGCGCCTGCTTGTTGGCGCTCAAGCGATGCACAACCAGCGGCTCGGCGACAATATCCCCAATTGTCATCGTCGGATTCAACGATTCATACGGGTCTTGAAAAATCATTTGAATTTGCCGCCGCATTGCCTGCAAAGGCTTGCCGCTTAAATGGGTTACGTCCTCGCCCTCAAAAAAAATCTGCCCTTCCGTGGACGATTCCAGATTCATCAATGTCAGCGCCAGTGTGGATTTGCCGCAGCCGCTCTCTCCTACCAGCGCCAGCACTTCACCATGATGCAAATCGAAAGTGACGTCATCTACCGCATGGACAAATTTATCTTCTTTTCCCCACAGACTGGTCTTTTTAACCGGAAACAGCTTGCGCAGTTGTTTGACTTGAATGATAGGCGGGTTTTGATTGCTGCTCATGGGCATTTACGCAGGCTCCACGAGATGGCAACTGGCAAAATGGGTTTTGCTTAAACGGTGCAAAGCCGGCTCCTCACTATGGCAGCGTTCCAGCACACGCGGACAGCGTGGGGCGAAGCGGCAGCCGGGCGGCAGGGCGTTCAGGCGCGGCGGATAACCGGGAATACTGACCAGTTTGTTGGTCGGGCGGCTGAGATCGGGGAAGGCGCGTAACAATTCCTGGGTGTAGGGATGCTGCGGTTTGTTGAACACGGTATCTACGTCAGCGTATTCGGCCGTTACGCCGCCATACATCACCAGCACCGAATCACACATCTCGGCCACTACCCCCAAATCGTGGGTGACAAAGAGAATCGCCAGGCCTAACTTTTCGCGCAGTTTACTCATTAACTCCAGGATTTGGGCCTGAATCATCACGTCCAGCGCCGTCGTGGGTTCGTCGGCGATCACCACCTGCGGATTGCAAGCCAGCGCCATGGCAATCATCGCCCGCTGTCGCATCCCGCCGGAATATTGGTGCGGATATTGGTCTTTGCGCTCCGCACCGATGCCCACCAGCTCCAGCAGATCCACCACGCGCTCGGTCACTAATTTTTTATCTGTGATGTAGTTGTGCAGCGTGATGGCTTCGGCAATTTGACTTCCGACCGTATGCACCGGATTGAGCGCGTTCATCGCCCCCTGAAAAATCATGGAAATGTGTTTCCAGCGCATTCCTTCCATTTCGCTTTCGCTCAAGGAAAGCAGGTCGTCGCCCATAAAATCGATCTGGCCGTTGATGATACGGCCGTTTGCCGGCAGCAGTCGCATCAGCGATAACATCAACGTCGTCTTACCACAGCCGCTCTCCCCCACAATCCCCAGCACTTCCCCTTCACGCAGGGTAAAATCAATATCCACCAACGCATGCGCCGGCGCCTCGCCCTCAATCAGAAAATCGGTACACAAATCACGCACTTCCAACAAAACAGGCGCGTCCTGCAAACGTCTCATAACTGCCCTTCAGCCCCTCTGCTGCTCTGCGGCTTCGCGCTTCTATCTACCATATTGGTCCCCACCGCCAGATGATGCGTTTCCAATCGCGGATTTAGCACCTGTCCCAAACCCTGCCCCAGCAGCGTACAGGCCAGCACCGCC
This sequence comes from uncultured Chloroflexia bacterium, assembly GCA_963701435.1. Lineage (GTDB taxonomy): Bacteria > Chloroflexota > Anaerolineae > Promineifilales > Promineifilaceae > JAACFF01. Next base: position 10,878 of record CAVPAL010000036.1, read on the forward strand.
CACACAATGCCCAGGCCAGGCGTAACCAACGCCCACCACGCCCGCGCACTCATCGCCCCGCGCGTAAAAGCAAAATTCAGCATTTGGCCCCAACTCAAAGCCGTTGGATCAGACAGGCCCAAAAAGCTCAATGCACTTTCGTTCAATATCGCCAGCGAAATAACCAGGATCGTATTGACTACGATCAGCGGCAGCACCATCGGGAAAATATGGTGGCGGATGATGTGCCCCTGACCCGCCCCGATTGAACGCGCCCGCAGCACAAATTTACGCTGTTTGACGGCCAGGGTTTGTGACCGTACCAACCGCGCCGACCCCGTCCAGCCCAACAAGCCGATCACAAAGATAATGTTCAACAAACTAGGTTTTGTCAGCGCCACGATTACCACAGCCAAAGGCAGATCAGGAATAACCAACATCACGTCGGTAAACCGCATCAGGAGATTTTCCGTACGGCCGCCGGAAAAGCCGGCCACAATCCCCACCACACCGCCAATAAAAATCGAAATAAACGCGGCAAAAAAGCCTACCGTTAAAGAAACCCGCGAGCCGTAAATAAAATTGGACAACACATCCTTACCGGCGTCATCTGTACCCAGCAAATGTTCGCGGCTGGGGGGCGCATAAATATCATCTATCGTTACCCGCTTCACCTCTTTGGGATCATATGGGGCGAGGAGAGGCGCAAAGACAGCCATCAAAATGACAGCCACCAGCAAAAACAGCCCTACCATCCCCAGGCGACTGCGCCGAAAACTGCGCCAAAACCCTTTTAGCGATGTGACGCCAACGTTTGCTTCGCTCATTTCCTAACCGGCCTCTACACGTGGATCGAGATACGAATACAACAAATCGGCCACCAGGTTGGCAAAGATAACACTGACGGCAATAAGCAAGAATGCCCCTTGTAACATAGGGTAATCTTTACGGCCCACCGCATCAAAAATCGCGCCGCCCAACCCCGGCCATGAAAACACGGTCTCAATCTGAATTGCGCCGGCTACCGTAAACCCCAGATTGAGCGCAATTATTGTCACCATCGGCAGCATGGCATTGCGCAAGGCGTGATCGCGCAATATCTGCGTCGTGCGCAGCCCCTTGGCTTTTGCCGTCAGGATATAATCCTCCGACAACACGTCCAACAGCGAACTGCGCATGATGAGCATATATTCGCCTATAAAGACGATGGTGAAGGTAAGTGTGGGCAGCAGCAAATGGCGCCCTACATCCCACCATTCCTCCCAAACCGTGCCAAAGTTCGCGCCCGGCGTCGCCTTGCCGCCCGTTGGCAGCCCCAACTGGTTGCTGCCCCAAAAGAGCAACATAATGCCCAACCAAAAGGTGGGTAAACTCCAAAACATAAGGCTGGCCAACAGCGCCGAATAATCAAGCGCTGTCTGCGCTCGCCAGGCGGCGAGAATGCCCAAAGCCATGCCCAAAACAATCGCCAAAATCTGCGCCGCCCCGATTAACAAGATCGTGTTCCACAACTGCTCCTGTAGCATATCGGCGACCGGGCGGTTGGTGTGGTAACTGATGCCCAGCTCACCCTGGAGCAGGTTGCCAATGTAAATGAAGAGCTGTGTATCCAGCGGATTGACGTCGCAACTGCCAAACTTTACCGGATTAAGCGATTCAAAACAGTTCATGACCGGTTTGTCCAGACCAAAGCGTTCACGAATAGCGGCCACCGCTTCTTGTGTCAAGCGCGGATCGCGGATACCTGCCCGCGCCGGATCACCGGGCAGAATGCGGAAGAGGAAAAAGTTGAGCAGGATCACAAAAATGATCGTGAGTAAAGCCCAACCAATTTTTTTCAGTAGGTAACGCGATTGTCTCATACGACTTGATGACGATTATGGATTAACGATTCACGATTTAGTCAGCAATCGTACATCGTCCAATGCAATCGGAAATTAGTTGACCGGTTCGATCACCAGCAAGGAGCTGGGGTCTTCCAGCGCCACTTTACCGGCGTCTGTTTGCCAGCCGGTGAAGCGGTCAGTGCGGTAAGCCTGTACCGCTTGCGCATAAAAAGGAATGAGGTAGACGATGTCATCAAAGACGATGCGCTGCATTTCCCAGACCTTCTCAATACGTGCATCCTTGTCTAATTCGACAGCCTGATCCAGATAGAGGGCGTCGTACTCCGGATTTGAGTAACCGGTTTCGCTGTTGCCGGTGGGGATTTCGTCGGTGGTCATGACGCTGAGCAGGAAGCTGGGATCCGGATCAGAGCCCCAGCCCCACAGAATGACGTCGAAGTCAAAGGTGGGGCAGCAGACAGAGGTGAGGGCGTCGGCGTCGAGCGCTTGCAGTTCTGTAGCCAACGCCTGCTTCGGCCCACATACCGTTGAGCAGTTCGGCCATGCGCGGAGCGACGGTGCTGTCGCTGGGCCAGTTCATGCGCAGGTTGAGCGGGCTGGCCGCCGTCGGGCATTTCGCGTACGCCGTCGCCGTCAGTGTCGAGGTAACCGGCGTCTTCCAAAATCTGGTTGGCCAGTTCCGGATCGTAGGCGTAATCTTCGAGGGAGTCGTTGTAGAAGACGCCCAGGCTGTCGGGAATGAGGGTCAGGCCGGGGGCGCCGAGGCCGAGCAGCACGACGTCGATGATTTGCTGTTTGTCGGTGGCGTGGGCCAGGGCCAGGCGCACGTTGCGATCCAGCAGGGCGGGATGGCCGGTACATTCGCCGTCGTCGGGCGGGCAGTTTTCGGGGGCAGTCTGGTTAAAGATGATGTCGGTGACGCTGGGGGCCAGCGGGGGGCCGATGACAAGTTCGATGTCTGCTTCGTTGCGCAGGGAGGCAACGGCCGTATTCGGCATTTCCGTAATCATATCGACCTGGCCGGTGCGCAAAGCCTGCACCAGAGCATCCTGATTTTCAAAGGTTTGGAAGACAACCTCATCAATCATGCGGCCCTTTCACAAAATGGTCTTTGACCGCACCCAGGCGAATAAATTCGTTTTGGGCATAATCCAGCATCTTGAAGGGTCCCGAGCCAATCATCTCCACATTCTCGAATTCAGAAATAGCCTGCGCCTTCCAAACCGCCCCAAATATGTTCGGGAATGACGTAAAGGAAGATGAGCTGGCTTTCGATGTTGGGAATGGCGTCGGTGAGGGTGATGACGACGTTGTTGCCATCGGTCGCTTCAACCGATTCAAAAAACTCGGTGTAGACGGGCAGGAAGGGGAAATCTTCCTGTGAAGCATAAAGATTATAGGAAAAGGCGACGTCTTCGGCGGTGAGAGGTTCGCCGTCGTGGAAGGTAGACGCCGTCACGGATGTGGTAGGTGTATACCAGGCCATCATCAGACACATCGACGCTGTCGGCCAGTTCCAGGCTGTAGGTGCCGTCCAGTTCCAGTTGGTACATGGAGTCATAAACCAGCTCGAACAGGGTGTAGGCTTCGGCGAGTACGGCCGTTCCCGGATTCAACGTATCGGGGCTGCCGGCCCAACCGATACGCGTCACAACAGGCTCGCCGCTCTCTGCGCTGCTTTCTTCGGCCGCGCTTTCACTGCTTGTTTCAGCTTCGCCCTCGCTGCTTGCGTCAGCTTCACTCTCGCTGCTCACCTCGGTAGGCGCAGCAGCTTCATCACCGCTGCCGGCTTCACCACCGCCGCCACAGGCAGCGAGCAAAGCAGCAATTCCCAATAACAAACAAATCCAAAAAATATTTGATCTTTTCATTTTCTTCTCCTTTTTTTCTAACTTAAACACGAATTCCAGGTGAGATCGGATTACACTCTATAGCACGATTTGGTAAATTGCGGGCGAACGATTTGCCAAATCGTTCTGCACTTAAACCATAAATTCCTGCGCCGGATTTGCGGCGAATAAAATTGGACGACTAAAACGGAAGGGTGTTATGTCATAAGACGCTGCGCCCGACACAGCCAGTTGGCTCAAAATCTTGCCCAACAGCGAGGCAAATTTGAAAGCATGTCCCGCGCCAACGGCGACAGAGACGTTTGGGTAATCGGGCAATGTATCCAGGACAAAATCGCGGTCAGGCGGCATGGTGTAAAGACAGGTTTTGGTCGTGATGACAGGGCCAACTGCTGCAGGTAGATAGCGACGCAAGAAGGCGTCGGTGCGGGCAAAAGCGGCCGTATCTACCTCAAAATCGCGCGTTTCTGCGCTGGTTTCCTGCCCGCCCACATCCTGGGCAATTTTAGGGCCGGCTTCACCAAAAGCGGGAAAGCCGTAATAACAAGGCTCGTCCAGCCAGATCCAAACCGGGAAACGGTCGGGCGCAAAAGCGGCCGGATTGGGCGCGGCGTAATAGGTAACCTGCTCTTTGGTGACGGTGAGGTTGATTTGGTGGCCAAAGTGGGCCAGAAGGTGGTTTGTCCACGCGCCGCCGGCAATGATGAGTTTTTCGCAGGTGTAGGTTTCGCCCACCGGCGGTGACGGTTATTTCGCCGTTTGCGGGGTGAACGGCCGTTACCGGCCGATTATCAAGCAGCACGGCTCCATATTCCCGCGCCAAACGCCGGTGGGCGGCGTTGCTTTTGGCCGCCGCCACCAGGCCGCTCTGCGCCTGGTACAGACCGCGCACATCAGCAGGCAGACGCCACTGCGGCCAGCGAACCATGATTTCGGCCGCATCGAGCAGCTCAAAGGGGATGTTTACGGCCGTTAAACTGTCCGTATAATCTTGTAGGGAGATAGCGGAATTGGCGGGCGACAAATCCAAACCGCCCGTCTTGACAACAAGCTGCTCGCCCGCTTCCGCTTCCACTTCTGACCAGGTTTGGTAAGCATGAGCAGCAAATTTTACGTATGCAGGTGTATGGTAGGAAAGGCGAATAATGCGTGAATGGTCTTCTGATCCCCCCCGAATATGACCCAACTCAAACTGTTCCAGTCCCAGGACATCGGCCCCTGCCTGGCGCGCCAGCCAATAAGCGGCTGTACTCCCAATTCCTCCTAAGCCCACTACGAGGTACTGAAACGTTCGTTTTATAACCCGTCTCCAAAGTTAAATTGCGGCGAAAGTGTAATATTAAATGTTGAAATGTTAAGTCACGGCAAAAGTGTAATACCGAATGTCGAAATGTCAAGAAAATTGCCTGTACCGGCCCATTTTACCCCAAAGTCCAAAGCCCTGCCTGCGTCTCTCCTGCCGCCGGCGTTGTTGTTCATGAATTTCATGGACGTGGGCTGCCTTTTCGGCAATGCCTGCCTCCAGCCAGCGCTGCCCATTTGCGGCCGTGGCCAGACTGCCCGCCCCATAAGCGCCTGTCGCCGTATCATCGTCCCAGGGTGGATTGGCGACCAGGTCGCCGCCCTCAACCCAATCCATGAAATAACTGGGCGTGCTGATAAACGCCGTTTCATCCACGACTTTGTCCATTTGCACCAAATCGGGACGCAGATGCAAAATCATCGCCGTTTCCAACTCGCCAGCATGGCCCATGCCGCCGCGCTGACGAACGGCGCGTCTCTTGCACCACCGGCGCGGCGATATGGCCGGAGGTGTGCAGCCAGGTTGTGGCGCAAAAAATGCGGCGATGACGTTCGCCGGCATATTTGACCACGTTGACCAAAAAGGAGCAGTTGCCGCCATGCCCGCTCATCAAATAAAAGCGATCAAAGCCGCGCGCCAGCCAGCACATCCAGCGCCCCCAGCCAAAAATCCTCAAAGGCGCGCCCGCCCACGTTTAGCGTCCCGGCAAAGGCCTGCCGGTGGGTGCTGACGCCGTAGGGAAAAATGGGTAAAGAGACGGCAAGTTCGGGCACGGCCGTTGCCGCCCCTGCCCCAATCGCCTCAATAATCAAATTATCGGTAGACAACGGCAAATGATAGCCGTGCTGCTCCGTATGCCCGATGGGAATGACCACAACTTTGTCCACCGCGCCGGCGGGCGGCAGCGGCGGCGCCGGCCGGAACTGTGTTTGATGGGGCAGCACAATCGCCTGCGCCTCCAGCCCCAAATTCATGTCCTGCGGAATCAGGGCATATACCCGCGTAAAACCATCTTCTCGCAGGCTGTCGAGCAGGTTGTCGACAACGGCCGTTAACAACCCCTCTGCCACCGCCAGACCACTGCCGCGCCAGCCAAACGGAATGGCCGGCAGCAGCCCCACCCGCTCCGGCTCGCCCAGACAGTCCGCCAGTCGGGCCAGATCGTAACCCGTCGCCCAGAGGAATGATCAAAGGGGTGGTGCGCGGTAAAACGGCCGTTTCCGGCCAGGTCAACTCATCGTAAGCAAAAAATGTGGTCATCATTCTCCAGCTTATGCAAATTATAAAATCGTATTACGCATCCAGAAATTGTTACGCAATACGCAATACATCACACTAATCATACAAATTCTGCCCTTCCAGTTCCCGTTCGCGCCGGGCCACATAATCTTGCAGCGCTTCCAAAATGGCCGGGTCGAGCGGCGGCTGTTCATACTGCGCCAGCATCTCTTTCCAGATGGCGTTGGCGCGAACGGCCGTATCCTTGCTGCCCGCCTGTTTCCAACTGTCATACCCCTGCCGTTCCGCCAAAGACGATTGGTAAAATGCCGTCCGGTAGCGGGCCAGCGTGTGCGGCGTGCCAAAGTGATGCCCTCCGGGACCCACAGCGGCGATCATATCCAGCGCCAGACTGGCCTCATCCACCGCAAATCCAGCCAAAAAATGGCGCAGCATCGCCAGATTCTCCAAATCAATGATGAACTTCTCAAATGAAGCGGTCAGCCCGCCATCCAGCCAGCCTACGGCGTGCATCACCAGATTGGTATGCGCCAGAACCGCCGGCCACAAATTCCACATCGTCTCGTAGCCGGCCTGCGCATCGGGCGTGTAGGCGTTGGTCAGACTGCCGCTGCCGCGATAGGGCAGGCCGTAAAAACGGGCCAACTGCCCGCCGGCCAGCAGCGCCCACGCACCTTCCGGTGTGCCAAAGGCCGGGCTGCCGCGCCGTAAATCGACATTCGTCGTAAAGCCGCCATAAATGACGGGGGCGCCCGGCCGCACCAACTGTGTCAGGGTTATGCCGGCCAACGTCTCTGCATTTTGCTGTGCTAGAGCCGCAGCCATCGTCACCGGACTTGTCGCCCCGGCCAGGATGAACGGCGTAATAAACGTTACCTGTCCTGCACGGGCATAGGTGAGCAGACCGCCCAACATGCGCTCGTCGAAGCGCAGAGGGCTGTTGACGTTGATCACATCGCCGATGACTGGATCGCCTTCCAGACTGCCAAAAACAATGCGCGCCATAGCTACACAGTCGGCCGTAATCACGCGCCCGTGCGCCGCCTCCATTACTGCCTTATCAGACAGCGTAAAGGCAGCCAACAGGCGCTGCAGATGGCGGGTGTTGGCGGGAATATCTTGCGGCGCTACCTGTTCCCAGGCGGCGAAGTGCAGTTGCGGCGCCGTTTGTGACAGCTTGATAAAGTTTTGGTAGTCGGCCATTGTGCCGGGGCGACGGCCGTTGTCCAAATCCTGCGCAAACACCATGCCTCCGTTCGGTCCAAAAGCAATGTTGTTCCCGCCGATGAAGACATCCCTGGCCGGATTTCGCGCTCGCCAGGTAAAAGTAGATGGCGCTTTGGCGATATTCTCCAGCAGCAGCCCGCGATCAATCCACACGTGCCGCGCCTGAATATCCACCTTCGCGCCCGCCTGCGCCCATATGGACAATACTTCTTCATCCAGAAAATCCACGCCCACATTTTCTAAAATAAACAGCGAAGCCTGGTGGATGGCTTCAAGTTGGTCAGGCGTGAGAAAGTCATACGGCCGTTGACGGTTCCGCACTTCCCCAAAAGGCATTTGTAACAAAGGTAAAATCGGCTGCACCCGCCGCCGCTGACGTCGAGATGATGACATTGAAAAATCAAACCGCCTGATTAAGTGTGGGCATCGATTTCCCTGTTCTGTGGTTGGATCACACCATCAAATTGCGGTCTCTTCAACCCGAATGAGACCCTTGAGGTATTCTTTGTCGTCAACGCTCCAAACAGCAGGATTCTCCTGATGGGCGACCGAAGCATGGAGTTCCAGGTGCTGCCACACCTCCTCTTCTTTTTCTGCGTAAAACAGCCCCGGGCAGGTCTCCATTCCCGGATAATCTTTGCAAGCGTATGAGTAAATCGTTTTCATGGTTAATCTCTACTGAAAACAGCCTCCCGGAGGTTTCGTTTATGATGAGCGTTCCCGATGAAAACCTCCGGGAGGTTGGTTTTCATCGCTTTTGGTGTGCGGAACGCTCATGTCAACTCCTCGCGATAATCTTGTGTCTTTTTTGCTTTCTTGATAAACGACAACGGCCGTTTCATACTCATCACGATCCAAATGGAACTTAGATGAGATGTGTTCAATTTCTTACTTTGGCAGCAAATACCAATCCAAAAACTTCTCCATACGGCCGTAAAAATCTAACAGCGTCTTTCTCCCCAAAAAGCCGTGGGCCTCACCGGCATAGGTTTTGTACTCAAACGTTTTGCCCTCACGCCGCAAGCGCCTCAACCAACTCTTCGGCCGCCTGCGGCGGGACAACAGTGTCATCCAAACCATGAAAAATCAACATCGGCTTTTGTATATTAGCCACGTCGGTTATTGGTGAGGCAGCCTGGTGGACAGGGCGGTTGGCCGCCGGATGGCCCAGGAATATTTCTGTATACAGGCGCAAATCCCGGTTGCATTGCGCCCAGGAGCTGATGATGTTGGCGTCGCCATATTTATTGACGCCGCAGGCAAAGAGATAGTCGGGGTCACGCGCAAGGCAGCAAACGGTCATATAGCCGCCATAACTGGAGCCGTAAATGGCCAGGCGCTGGGCGTCAATGCCCGCTAGCTGACTTAAATAACGCGCGCCGGATAAACAATCTTGCGTATCGCCCAGGCCCCAATCGTTGTAATTGGCCTGCTCAAAGGCCAGTCCATAACCGGTGCTGCCGCGATAGTTAGGGGCCAGCCAGGTATACCCTTTGGCCACAAAATATTGCGCGACGATGTCCCAATTGTAGGTGTATTGCGAGGAGGGGCCGCCGTGTGGATAGACAACCGCGGCGCCGTTGGCGCGCGCCGGGCGATACAAAAAAGCGGGAATTTCTAAGCCGTCGTAGCTTTTGTAGCTGATAATTTCGGGCGTCACCAACTGGTTGTTGGCCAGAGCGGGCAGGTTGGAAAAGGTGAGTTGGGTGGAACGGCCGTTACCCACCTCCACGCGAAGCAAATCAGGCGGATTAAGCGCATCTTCATACTCCACCGTCAAAAAGGAACCGTCGGGCGACCACTGCGGCAGGGCGTGATACCCCTGGCCTGTGCGCAGATAACGCATTTCGCCCGAATTCACGTCCAGTAAGGCCAGATCAAGCGCCCCTTGCCGGTTCACCGTGCAGGCCAGTTGCGCGCCGTCGGGCGACCATGCCAGATCAGCGACATCGGCCCCAACATGTGACAACTGGCGCAAAGCAAGAGCCGTCCGGCCCCACCAGCCACACCTCGTTAAAGCCGGAACGCTGTGATATGAAGGCGATCTGCCGGCCGTCCGGCGACCAGATGCCGCCCCAACTGCGTAATTTGGGCGTATTGGTCAGCTCGCGAATTTGCCCCGTCTCAATTTCCACCAGCCAGATGTCCAGCCGGTTCAGGTCGTCGAAGGGGCGGTGGGTGAAGAGCAGGAAACGGCCGTCTGGCGAAGGCTGCACATCCCAGGCGTCACCTGGCGTTTTCACCACCTCGCGCGGCCAACGGCCGTTTCTGTCCGTGATCACCAACTGCACCCGTTCCTGCCGCTCCACGCTCACTACAAGCTGGTTACTGTCCGGCAGCCAGATTGGGGTAGACGCTGCGGGCGCAAAATCGCTGATCTTATGCGGCAGTCCGCCGCCGGCCGGCAAGATGTGGACATGCTCGGCCTGGGTGAAAGCGATCCACTGCCCGTCGGGCGACCACTGCGGCTCTTCGTCTGTCCAGTAAGTGGTGGCTGCGCGCTGCGTCGACAGCCGCGCCGGCCAGCCGCCCGCGCTGGGCATCACGTACAGATCAGACAGCCCCTCTCGATCCCAATAAAAAGCGATCTGCTGTCCGTCGGGGGAAAGTTTGTGGTTACGGATGCGGTTAACGGCCGTTAACAACGACAAATTCCAGCCATCAGGCGGCTTTAAATCGGGGCGCTTAACCGCCGGCCATCCCTGCCGTTCATACTTTTCTTCGATTACACTGTCCATCGGGATTGCGAACCAAACTCATTGCTAAACTCCTCGTAAAGAATCTTTCTGGAAGCTGAATCAGCTTCCAGGAAGATGGTTCCCAAAATTATACGTCTGTTTGTTTGCAGAATGGTAAAAAGTGACAAAATTACGAGGCAGGAAGAGATGTAGTTATACTTCCGGCGATTTGTGCTTAGGAATGGCGCTTAAATAACTAATCCTCATTAGTTTGTAGTAACGGCTTTAGCCGCCTACAAACGGGCGCGTTATTTAAATCTCTTTCCTTATTGTCTTAGGTAATCGGCAACAAATTTTCAGAATTAAAAATGCTCAAATGGTTGCCGATTCCTCAAGGAAACCGCAGTTCAAACCTTTTTGGATTTCCGAATACTTTCTGCGGTTTACCTAAAGTTCTAGATTTTATCGAGGCGCCCTGATGAATATTCGCACCGACTTTCCCTACCAGGTCACCATTCTGGAAAACGTTTGGATACCGCTTTCTGATGGCGCGCGGCTGGCGGCCCGTATCTGGCTGCCGCAAAGTGCGCAAAACCAGCCTGTGCCGGCCCTGCTCGAATATATCCCCTACCGCAAAAGCGACTTTACTTCCGGGCGCGACGCCAAACGGCAGGGCTACTTTGCCGGTTACGGCTACGCCTGTGTGCGCGTCGATATGCGCGGCAGCGGTGATTCCGACGGCATCCTCTACGATGAATATCTGCAGCAGGAACAGGACGATGCCCTGGAAGTGATCGCCTGGATCGCCGCGCAGTCGTGGTGCGACGGCAATATCGGCATGCACGGCATCTCGTGGGGCGGCTTCAATAGTTTACAGGTCGCCGCCCGCAAACCACCCCAGCTCAAGGCGATTATCGCCATCGGGGCTACCGATGACCGCTACCACGACGATGTGCATTACATGGGCGGCTGCTTGCTGACCTCCCAAATGCTGCCGTGGGCGGCGCTGATGTTTGCCTACAATGGCTCGCCGCCCGATCCGCGCTGGGTGGGCGAAAAATGGCGCGAAATGTGGCTGGAACGGCTGGAAAAAACGCCGCCATATATTGAGGAATGGCTCACGCACCAAACCAGAGATGCTTACTGGCAACATGGTTCCGTGGGTGAAAACTACGCCGACATTGAGATTCCCGTCTACATGGTTGGCGGCTGGGCTGATAGTTACAATAATTCCATTCCGCGCCTGATGGCCGGCCTTTCTGGGCCGCGCAAAGGGTTGATTGGCCCCTGGTCGCACGCTTTTCCCGAACAATGTGAATCGCCCGGCCCGCCTATCGGCTTTTTGCAGGAGAGTTTACGCTGGTGGGATCATTGGCTCAAGGGAATTGATACAGGCATAATGGAAGAGCCAATGCTGCGCTGCTGGCTGCAGGACGGCGCGCCGCCCCCGCTGACCTATAAAGAACGGCCAGGTCGCTGGATTGCTGAACCATCCTGGCCTTCTCCGTATGTTCAGGACACACTTTATTATTTGAATGCAGCGACGCTCGACTCTTCGCCACAACCAACTGCGGAGGCATCAATTGTAGGGCTGCAAAATCATGGCCTGGACAGCGGCGGCTGGGGCGGTTATGGTGGCCCTGGTGAATATGCGGGCGACCAGCGCAGCGCCGACGGGGAGTGTCTGAGCTTCACGAGCGCGCCCTTGACTGCGCCCGTGAATATTTTAGGTCACGCCGAAGCGACGCTGACGCTGAAGGTGGATCAGCCGCTGGCTCTTGTGGCGGTCAGGTTGTGTGATGTGGCCCCGGACGGCCGTTCCACACTCGTGACCTGGGGCTTGCTCAATCTCACCCACCGTCACAGCCACACAGCGCCGGCGCCGCTCATTCCCGGCGAAACTTTCAGGGTCACAGTGCCGCTGAACTTGATGGCCTACCGCCTGCCGGCCGGTCACCGCTGGCGCGTGGGCATTGCGCCAACCTACATGCGCCACGCCTGGCCGTCGCCCCAAGCGGTGAGGTTGACTTTGTTGACGGGTGAGGGATGTAGGTTGAGGCTGCCGCAACGGCCGTTGCAGCCCGGCGACGACACGCTGCCACCATTCCCGCCCCCCGAAATCGCCCCGCCCGAACCGATTGAGCAACTGCGCCCCGAACGCCGCCAGCAAACAATTGAACGTGATGTTACCGGCTGTAGAACCACATTCAAGGTATTTGAGGATTCAGGACGGATACGCTACAAAAAGCATGGTTTGGAATTAGATGACATCAGCACGCACACGATTTCCGTGTCTGACGATGCCCCCCTCTCGCTGGAACAAGAGGTAACCTATCGGCTGGAATATAAACGCGATGATTGGCAAGTGATGCTGAAGACGGAAAGTAAGTTAACGGCCGATGCTGCCCATTTCTGGGTGTCCAACAAGCTGGATGCTTATGAAGGATCGGTGCGCGTCTTTAGCAAAACGTGGACAAAAAAGATCGCGCGCAACGGCGTTTAGGTAAACCGCAGAAAATTTTTAAAAATAAGACGAGTTAGAAATTTGCGGTTTCCTTGAGGAATTGGCAGGTTTTTCACGACCTCTATTTTTGATTTTTTTACTGCCAATCACCTAAGTTGTCGGTTAGTTACGGCTGATAAAACGGTAACCGACCCCATGCTCGGTCAGCAAATACCTTGGACGCTTGGGGTCTCTCTCCAATTTACGCCGCAAGTGGGAAGCATAAACGTGGACATAATCAACACTATCGCGATATTCCCAACCCCACACTTGATCAAGTATCTGATTATACGTAAGAACACGACCGGCATTTTCTAAAAGAAACGCCAACATTCGGAACTCGGTAGCCGTCAATTTTATCATGTGACCATCAACGACTACTTTCCGTTCCTCCAGGTCTACTTTCAGATAGTTGTCGTTGTAAGAATTTGTCTTATCGTAAGTCTTCGAGGTCATCTCTGTACGGCGAAGCGTGGCTCGCGCCCTTGCCAGGAGAACTTTGCCGCTACAAGGTTTACTAACAAAATCATCTGCGCCATAATCAAGACCGAAAATAGTGTCCTCATCGCGACTCAATGTAGTAAGCATGATAATCGGCGTGTCCGACAGCATTCGGATCTGTTTGCATACTTCCCAGCCATTCATTTCGGGCATCATGACGTCCAGAATGACCAGATCGGGCCGCACCGCAAAAAACGTCTGCAATCCCTCACGGCCATTAATGGCCACATAGGCATTTGCCCCCTCGCGCTTAAAGACTATCTTGAGTATCTGGCCGAGATGTAAATCATCATCGACTATCAATACTTTTTTGCCTTGTAGTCTAACTTGCTGACTTTCCATTGTTACACTTAATACAAATCCTTACCTATCTGGCAGAAATGGCTACGCAAAACATTTAACTCTAAAAACGCTACATTTTGCGTAACAAAATTCTAAAGGCTTTCCAGTGCGGGAAGCCGAACTGTAAATGTGCTTCCTAAATTCTCCTGGCTGCTTACTGTGATTTCCCCTTCATGGGCTTCCACAATCGCTTTTGCAATAGCGAGGCCTAATCCCGTCCCCGCTGTTAATTTCTTGTGTTTATTAACCCGGCTAAAGCGGTCAAAAACAAAAGGTAGTTCTTCGGAAGGAATGCCGAAACCATTATCTTGCACATCGATCACCGTAAAGTTATTTGCTTTGTATGCCCGCACACAAGCTGTTCCTGTTGTGCGCGTATATTTAAGCGCATTTGAAATCAAGTTTAACAGCACGCGTTCGATTTGTTGAGAATCGGCAAAGACTGGCAAAGGCTGCGCGTCAAATTGACTATATAGGGTGATTTGTTTTTTCTCGGCCTGGGGTTTCATCATTTCTATAGTGGTTTCTATCACCTGAGTCAAGTCAAGCGTATCCTTGTACAAAAGCAAGGGAGCTCCCGCCCGCATTTTTTCGAGATCCAGAATATTTGCTACGAGACTGAGCAATGTTCTTTGACTGTTGCGCATTGCCTCAAACAACTCCGGTTCATCTTGCACAATTGTGGGCTGTGCTTCGAGCAGTTCCAAAAACATTTCCAAACTTGCCAAAGGCGTATTCATATCATGAGATAAAACGGCTAAAAACGCATCTTTATCTTCCATCAACCCGGCTATCTCACGCGTTCGTTCCTCCACGATTTCTTCCAAGCTGTCCAAATAGGACTGCATTTGGCCTACATACAGGCGAAAAGCATAGGTGGAAAGAATTATGGGCAAGAAGAAGATGACTATTCCTATCCAGTCATATTGCTCGACGGCATAAGCAAGGAAGCCCCCACCAAAGCTCATAATTAAAATATTTATGGAAGACGCCCAGCGGTTTTCCTGCCAAATTCCCAACAAACTTAATTCTTGCCGATGCTGCAGCCGCAGCATGATCATGAGCAGCCAAAAGTTGATTTGGTCATCAACAATTGCCGCAAATAACCAGGGCAGTGTACGCCCCCAGAGTGTATCCGATCCCAGCCAACTGCTTGCGGCCAGAAAAATATGTCCGGCTACAAATACGGCGATAGTCCACATGCCGGTATTAAATCCAAGCTGCTGCCAGTTGCGCTTCCAAGTATTATTGTTAACCGGTTTTATGAGCCAAATACCCAAGCTGGAAACGGCAACGATTAAGACGGCGCCTTCTAGCCCATAAACGGGCAAAGCGGCCATGCTAACGGCCGTTCCGACTTCAAATGTAATGCCGGCCTTGTTTGTCACAGCCACAGAGGTTGTCGTGAGCTGAGCGATAACAGCCATGGACAAAAGCAGCAAGTAATTTAGTTTTGGTTCATAGTCAGGAAATTGAATCAGGCTCCATAAGACCAACAGCACTCCCAGGGAACTAATACATAACAAATATATAAAGTAAGGTTGGCGCAATTGCTTCATTGTTCTGATATTAATTTGCTCACTGTTAGGTAAACCGCAGAAATTATTCGGAAATCCCAAAGGACTTGAACTGCGGTTTCCTTGAGGAATCGGCAACGTCTGGAGCGATTCTAATTTTGAAATATTGTTACCGATTACCTAGGTAATTGGCAAAAAGTAATCAAAAATAAAGGCAATAGAAATTCTGCCAATTCCTGGAGTAAAACGCAAATTTCTAAATCCTCTTATTTTCAAGAATTTTCTGCGGTTTACCAGGAGTGCGGAAAGGAAGATCGCATCTATGTAACCTCCTTAGCCAGCCACCTAAATATCACCTAAAACTTACAATTTTCGTTACAACGCGTACATTGTTAAAAAACAATTACCCTCCGCAAAAAATTTTGCAGGAGTCGGCAAGAATACGGCCCAAGAAACTCCGCCCCTGGGCAAAGAACGCTATTTTAAGAAATTATTTGGAATCTTTTAAGAAAATGACGTTATTGTTAAGCAGGACATGCAGTAATTGTCTGCAGCTGTACGCGTCTGTATAGTAAAAATTAGCTGGTAATTTCAAGGAAGTGTGCATTGTACCAAGAATACCAACATCTCGCGGAGCTAGCCTCACAGTATGATAAAAATGGGAGCTGTACCAAGGCGGCCCGATTTTACCGCATGGCGGGACAAAAAGCGGCTGCGAAATATGCTCACGAACATGCCCTAAATTATTTGAGTCGCGCCCTGGAGTTAACGCCAGACGCATTTAGTACGGAGCGATACACATTACTGTTGATTCGTGAAGAAATACGCGCCGTGCAGGGAGATCGCGCCGCACAATCCTTGGACCTGGCGAGTCTCATGCGGCTGGCGAATTTGTTAAATGACGACAAAAAGCGCGCAGAAGTCGCCGTGCGTCAATCTTCCTATAAAGAAATCGTAGGTGATTACCAAACGGCCGTTACCCTGGCCCAGTTAGCGCATCGTTTAGCACAAATGGCCGACGATGAACAGGTTAAAGCAGCCAGTCATCTGGTCTGGGGCAAAGCGCTGCTGCGTCAAGGCGATTACGATATGGCCCAGGTTCAGATCAAAAAGGCGTTACTTCAGGCGCAGGCCATCTCATCACAACAATTGCAAGCCAATAGCCACCGTTTTCTAGGCGTTCTCTATTTGGACCTGGGAAACATACCCCAATCACAACAACATTACCGGGAGGCCGCCCAAATTTATAACGCCATAGGTGACAGACGTGGTGAAAGCTATGTTCTTAACAACCTTGGTCATATTGCCTACGATCTCGGCAAACTGGCCGAGGCGTTAACTCAATGGCAGCAAGCATTGAGCGCACAACAGGAAATCGGGGATCGCGCTGCCCAAGGGATGGTTTTGAATAACCTAAGCGCTGTTTTCCTCGACCTTGGCGACTATGCCCAGGCCGAGACGCAAAGCAAGGCAGCTTTGACGCTGTGCCGCGCCGTTGATTTACAGTTTGGCGAATGTATTGCCCTGTTAAATTTGAGTCTGGCGCATCATTATTTGAGCAAAGGTGAATTGGCCCATGAAGCTTGCCAGGAGGCAATAGACCTGGCCGAGGAGCTGGACAGCCGGCGCTTGCAAGGGTATGCCTTAATGACTTTGGGAAAGGTGGTGATCGACGCAGGTCAACTGGACGAAGCCGAGAGCGCTTATTGGGAGGCGCTCACAATATGGCACGCGCTTGACCAGGACAGCCTGATGATGGAAACGCGTGCAGGGCTGGCGCATGTTTCTTTGGCGCAAGGTGATGCAAAAAAAGCGCTGGGCCAGATAGAAGACATTTTGCAGTTTCTAGCGCAGGGCAAAAAACTGGATGACACGGAATCCCCGGCAGGGATCTACTGGATTTGTTATCAAGTGCTGCGCGCCGTCGAGGATTTACGCGCTCAAGATGTTTTACAGGCAGCCTATGCCTTATTACAAGAAAGGGCAAGCAGCATAGATGACGATGAAATGAAACAATCTTTTTTGGAAGGCGTCATTCTTCATCGGCAAATAATGTCAACATATGCACAAACTGTGGAGAGTTGAAAGGAATTTTTTGAAAACGTATTAGTAAGGAAGCGTTGTTGTCTGTTATTGGATCGATAAGGTAATCAATGAGAAAGGTGATCTAAAAATGTATCGGAAATTGCACATGTATTCATGGTCTAAACACAAATCAAGCATAATCAAGCTTTTGCTGCTGCTCACTGTCTTAGTTTTGATGACAGCACTGTTGGGTAATGCAGGCGTCATGCCGAGCAGTCAGGGGCAAGCAGGTTCGTTTATTGTCACGGCCATAAATATGGAAACGGCCGTTCAGGCTGTCGAAAAGGTTGGCGGCGTCGTCACCCATGAACTGCAAATCATCAACGCAGTGGGCGCCGAATTAACGCCCGCCCAACAAAAAACCTTGGCGGGTGATCCTGCTGTAACGCAAATCTTTCAAGATAGGGCAATACGGACAAGCACCGAAGAAATTGAGACTTTGCGCGATGAATTCGGTGAAATCGCCTTCACTAATTCTGATGGCAGCGTCAATTGGGCCAGCGACTGGACAGAAGAGGGTGAAAGCAATGGCCCAGACGAGGGTGATGTGCGGGTTCTCGATGAT
Source organism: uncultured Chloroflexia bacterium (assembly GCA_963701435.1). Lineage (GTDB taxonomy): Bacteria > Chloroflexota > Anaerolineae > Promineifilales > Promineifilaceae > JAACFF01. Next base: position 28,514 of record CAVPAL010000036.1, read on the forward strand.
GGAAGATTACGGATTAAAGACGACAATCTTGTTGTTTGGCGGGCGGCTGACCTTTCAACGGCGGCCTCAGCTACGCTTAGCTTTGACTATCAAAGAAAAAGGTTTGATACTGCCTCTGATTATGTTGCTGTAGAAATCTCTTCGGATGGTGGTAGTAATTGGACAGAAATTGATCGCTTTGCCGGGCCAAACAACGATAGCAGCATGAAGTACAGCGACTACGATATTTCCGCTTATGTAGGCGATATCATTCATCTCCGCTTTGCTACCTCATCTACGCATGGTAATGGAGACTATCTCCTGGTTGATAACCTTGTAATCACATACGTTGTTGAGACTGCGCCGCCTGGTGAAACTGATCCACCCGGCGAAGATGATCCACCCGCTGAAGGTGGTTTTGATGTCACCATTCGGGATGAATTTAATTACTATACGTTTTACGGCAGCGATGGTATGCAAGAGTGGGCAACCTCCTCCTGGGTAGAAATTGGTGAAAATAATGGCCCGTATAATCCATACCCGTATGTCAATCATGTCAATCTTGTCCATTTTTTGGGCGATGTTAGACTAACCATTCAGTCAAAAACGGGCAATTGGCAGGTTGAAAACGGGCTTTGGCGCGCAGCCGACCTGTCTGACGCCACAACGGCCGAATTCAGTTTCATTTATATGCGCAGCTCTCTGGAAAAAAATGATTATCTGGCGGCTGAGGCTTCGACAGACGGCGGCGCCACCTGGACGGAAATCGGGCGGGTGGAATCTAACTATTATGACTTTACGTGGCAGGTAGCCACATTTGACATGAGCGAACACATTTCCGAAAATACGGCCGTGCGTCTAATCAGTCATTATGAAGATGATCCTGGCTATGATGCCTGGGATACATTTTATATTGATAACATCCAGATAACCCATAATGGCGGCGACAGTCCGGCTGAAGGACATCCAACATTGGTCGAGGCTGATGGCTTGCATCAAGTGGGTATAAACGGCGCGGGCATTACAGTAGCAGTTGTCGACACCGGTATCTGGACGCACCCTGGCATCCATACGGATGCGGGTAATTATGATCGCATCCGGGCGCAGTATGACGCCATTAATGATGTTGTGGTAAGTGGCCTCTCCGACCCGGCCGTATCTGACGATGAGAATGGTCATGGGTCACACGTGACAAGTGTCTTACTCAACTCTGACCGCAACGACAGCATGGTTTTCTACGGTATCGCCCCCGAAGTGCAGGTTGTGTCTGTCAAAGCGTTTGGGGCTGATGGAGGCGGCAGTTACCTGGATGTTGTGCGCGGCCTGGATTGGATTTTGGCCAATAAAGACGTTCACTATATTGATATTGTCAACCTATCCATAAGCGCCACGCCCCAATCTTATTATTGGGAAGACCCTATCAACCAGGCGGTGATGCGCTTGTGGCAAGAGGGCATTACCGTGGTAGCCGCGGCGGGTAACGAAGGCCCGGACGCCATGAGTATTGGCGTACCCGGCAATGTGCCCTATATCATTACTGTGGGCGCGATGTCCGATAATTACACGCCTACCGATATGACAGATGATGTATTGGCTTCCTTCTCATCGGCCGGCCCCACAGTAGAAGGATTCGTCAAGCCGGATGTCGTTGCGCCAGGAGGGCGCCTCTTAGGCGTCATGCCCTCAGATGCGCAGATTGCTATAAACCATCCCGGCTACCACAATGGCGGCGATTATTTCATGATGTCGGGTACGTCACAGGCAACGGCCGTTGTCACCGGCATCGCCGCCCTGATGTTGCAATATGATGAAAACCTGACGCCTGATGACATTAAATGTCGTTTAATGGACTCGGCTCGACCGGCCCAAGATGTGAGCGGCATCCTGGCCTACAGCATCTTCCAGCAAGGCGCGGGGATGGTTAACGCCCGCAATGCTGTGTACAGCACCGAAACCGGCTGCGCCAACCAGGGGCTAAACATCGCCGACGACCTGGCCGATCTTAAACATTATGGCGGCCGGTCTAACCAGGCCACAAACGGCGATTATTACATCGTGGACCTGGACGGGTATGCCTGGAGCGGCGGTTATGCCTGGTCTGGCGGCTACGCCTGGAGCGGCGGCTACGCCTGGTCTGGCGGCTACGCCTGGAGCGGCGGCTATGCCTGGTCTGGCGGCTACGCCTGGAGCGGCGGCTATGCCTGGTCTGGCGGTTATGCCTGGAGCGGTGCAGATATTGCGGTAAACAGATGGGTGCCGCAAGAATAATAATATCGCAGTAACTACTCGTTGAGGAGAAAACGTGGACACACAATCAGATTTGCGTTCGCATAAACCAGTCGTTTTAATACTTTTACTATTCACTATTATTTTAGTGCTGGGCGTGGTCTTGCCAAGTTCAGGCGCGGGCCAGGAAGCAGATTCGTTTATTGTCACGGCCGTTGATATGGAAACGGCCGTACAAGCCGTCACCCAAGTAGGGGGCGCAATCACCCATGAATTGGGGATCATTGATGCGGTTGGCGCCACTTTGACGCCCGCGCAGAAAACCAGGTTAGAGCGAATAGAGGGCGTTACGCAAATATGGGCCAACGAATCAGTAGTTACTGCCGGACAGTCCGATACCCTGCGAGATGAATTTGAGACACGCAGTTACAGCAATAATGACGGTAGCCAGATTTGGGGCAGCGACTGGGTAGAATTTGGCGACTATGGCGGGGCGAGATATGGGCGCATCAAGGTTCATTATTTTCGTTTCCTGCTAATGGAAAGGCCGGGCGGCAGAATTGAACGGCGCGCCGACCTGGCAGGCGTCCAATCCGCACTCTTAAGTTTTGATTACCGGCGCAAGGAAAAATTAGGAAACAGGTACGTGGCCCTGGAAATCTCACCCGATGGGGGCGCTACCTGGACCGAGTTGGCGCGCTACACAGGTAATGATGAGGATAACAACTTCATTTCAAACAGCTTCGATATCTCGGCGTTTTCGACCGCCGAAACGGTGATCCGGTTTGCTGCGTCAGACAATATGGACAAGTTATTTCTGGTAGATAACGTGCAAATCGCCTACAGTCGCGGCAGCCAGAATGGCGCCAGCGACAGCGCTTTTGACATCATCGCCCGCGATATGGCGACAATAGAAACCGTACGAGACAACTTCAAAAGCCAGGGATACAACGGGAACGACGGCAGCCAGAACTGGGCCGGTAATTGGAAAGAACTGGGCGAGTCCGATGGTCCCGTGTCGGGAATGGTGCAGGTTATGGGAACGGCCGTAGCCGAAACCGAGACCTTGACCGACATGGCTATCTGGTCGGGCAACAGCACGCCAATCTACAGTTTTTGGGGAAATTCCTCCTTTAATAATAAGCAGGCGGCCGTAACCATGAGCCAGCGTTGGCGAATAATGGCAGGCGCAGCAGCGCCAACGCGGAATGAAAAGATTATCTTGGGAGTCGAAGACGGCGGCGATATCACCGGACAGCTCTGGAATGGCAGCCTCTGGACAGCGCTGCCGTTGAACCCGCTGGGATCGGTGTCGCAAACCTACTGGTGGGGAATGGATGTGGCCTACGAGCAGCAGAGTGGGCGCGCTATGCTGGTGTGGAATGATAATCCGGCGTTGAAATATGCGGTCTGGGACGGCGCTAACTGGACGCAGCCGGCGGCTGTGACTGTCTATTCAGGTGGAGAGCCGAGGCAAATGAAGTTAGCTGCAAACCCAAATTCCGACGAAATCGTGTTGGTAGTCACGGCAGCTGATGAAACTGATTATGCCCTGGTATGGAATGGGAACGCATGGGGTAATACGATCCAATTAGATAATTCAACCGGCGATGATCACACCGACCTATCCGTCGTCTATGAGCAGCAAAGCGGACGAGCCCTGGTTTCATACGGCAAAGCGGATTATCCGACTTACTATCGTTTGTGGGATGGCGCCAGCTGGAGCAGCGAGCAAAAAGTGACCGCGCCTGACGGGGCAATGGGCCAGGTAAGGTGGACACAAATGGCGGCGGACCCTGGCAGCAACCGGATTGTCCTGGGGGCGCTAACCCGCAACCGCAGCGTCTGGTTAAGCGTTTGGGATGGGGCCGGTTGGGAAGCGGCTTCACTGGTAAGTGAAGCTGCTATCGGGGAAATCTTTCCTGCGGTGACCGTGGGTTTTGAAAACCTGTCAGGAGAGGCTGTAGCCGTTTATGGTGTTGCAGCAACGGCCGTACGCTACCGCACCTGGGATAGCAGCAGCGGCTGGTCGAAAGAAAAGATAGGCCCAACCGTAGGCGACAAACCAAATACCCTGGTATTGGACAGCGCTCCCCATAGCAACCAGATAATGCTATCGGTGCAGACGGAGGGCAGTGACCTGTCTTATGCGCTATGGGATGGTAATCAGTGGGGTATAGCGGCTACTGTTTCTGACAATACCGGTGAGGTGAAAAACCAGCCGTTTCTATTTTTGTGGAGTCCGTTTGTAACACCTGCAAACGACTACTCGGGCTGTGGCGTTGGAAATTGCCTGGTTCTGGCGGGGAATACTCAAAGCCTGAGCGGAGTAGGCCTCAGCCGGACAGTCGATTTGGGGAATGCCGTTGAAGCAACGTTAAGCTTCGACTACCACCACGAGCAAACCGGTTCGGGGTCGCAGGCGCATCTCGAAGTATCGACAGACGGAGGCAGCAGTTGGACAAAGTTGGCAACGTATGAACTGAATGTCAGCAATGGCGGTTATTTGCCACAGAGCTTTGACTTGACGCCCTACCTGAGCGCCAATACGCAAATTCGGTTCATAGGCGCAGGACAAGGCAGCGGCAGCCAACTGCTAAGCGTTGATAATGTACAAATAGCCTACACCACCGACGGAACGCTGGTAACGGTATCTGCCCAAGACCATCAGCCCATGATTGGCGTCAACCAGGTCTGGAATCAGGGCGTAGATGGCGCCGGAGTGACGGTGGCGGTGGTAGATACCGGCATCTGGCCCCACGACGGGCTGATGTTCAACTCTGGCGTCCAGCAGCGGGTACTGGCCCAATATGACGCCATTGCAGACCAGCCGGTAGAATACAACGCCCACACCGATGACAGCGGACACGGTTCGCACATCAGCAGCATCATACTCAACAGTCAAGTGGATTATAGCGGCCGTTCTCATGGTCTTGCGCCTAATTCGCAGTTGGTGTCAGTCAAAGCGTTTAACGCCAAAGGCGCCGGCAAATACATGGACGTAATCCGGGGCATAGATTGGGTGGTGGCCAACAAGGATCTCCACAATATCCGGGTACTGAACCTTTCCTTCAGCGCTCCGCCCCAGTCGTACTACTGGGAAGACCCGCTAAACCGGGCAGTGATGGAGGCGTGGCGGCAAGGCATCGTGGTTGTGGCGGCAGCCGGCAACACCGGTCCCGATCCGTTGAGCATCGGGGTGCCAGGTAACGTTCCATACGTCATCACGGTAGGGGCAGTGTCAGACAACTACACGCCCACCGACCTGAGTGATGACAGTCTGGCCAGCTTCTCCTCTGCCGGGCCGACCGTTGAAGGTTTTGTTAAACCGGACGTAACTGCGCCCGGTGGACACATTGTCGGCCTGGCAGATCCGGAGGCGGAGTTGAGCCAAAATTACAGCCAGTACCACAATGGCATAGAATTCTTCGCCATGTCGGGTACCTCGCAGGCAACGGCCGTTACCAGCGGCATTGTCGCTTTAATGCTGCAAGCAGACCCGGATCTGACGCCGGATCAGGTGAAATACCGGCTGATGTCTACGGCCCGACCTGCGGTAGACGAAAACAATAAACTGGCCTACAGTATCTTCCAGCAGGGAGCGGGACTGGTTAACGCCTATGACGCTGTCAACAGCAGCGAAACGGTCAGCGCCAACAGAGGCCTTAATATAAACAACGACCTCAATGATGTTGAGCATTACGGCGGCTACGCCAATTACAATGAGGAAACAGGCGAGTATTACCTGATGGACCTGAATGGTTACGCCTGGTCTGGCGGCTACGCCTGGAGCGGTGGTTATGCCTGGTCTGGCGGCTACGCCTGGAGCGGCGGTTATGCCTGGTCTGGCGGCTACGCCTGGAGCGGCGGTTATGCCTGGTCTGGCGGCTACGCCTGGAGCGGCGGTTACGCCTGGTCGGGCGGCTACGCCTGGAGCGGCGCTACCACGATGGCAAACTCCTGGGTACCGCAAGAGTAAGAATGTGGAAGCCCTGCTAACTCCCTGCTCCATATCAGCGTGTTAAATTTGTTTACCAATCAGATGACATCCTTCGCCATCAAACAGTTAATAACCTTGTCATAGTTTTGTCAGCGTCTCGTAAGTTCCATCGGGTATCGTCTCCCTAAATCCCATTTATTTAAGGAGACGCATGTTGAAAATGAGTAAAAAGATTGTTTTAACTATTTTGGCGTTGTTTTTGTTGTTGGCAGTCGCTGCCCCAACCTTCGCCGCCAAACCTGGATTTGGCACTTTGTATTATAACGGCGAGACGGTTCGTACCGTCGTCCCCCCAGCGGCCATGCCCAAACCTGGCGTTGATAACTTTTACGTGGTGGCCAATGGCGACGTGGCTGACCAATTTGGTATTACCGCTGTTGCCCCTGGCGACACTGATTATCATGGTGGTAAGTGGGCTTTCCACAGTGTCGAGTGGAATAATCCAAACGATGCAGAACTGCTGACTTCAGAGGCCGCTGTGTTGGCTGCCGAAGCGGACGGCAAAGTCACAGTCACCCGCATGGTCGAAAAAGACTTCAAGTGTCCCATTCGGCCTTAGAGCCGTTCTGAATTGGCCCAAAGTAAAAGACCTTGCTCGTTGAGCAAGGTCTTTTTATTTTCCAGGTACGACAACGAGACTTCGATCTGAAATGAGGAGGAAGGCATTCTCAAATGCCGGTTCGTCACCGCAACTGGCCGCATCTAAGGATGCTCACTCCTCATAATTAGAAATTACCTGATTCCCTGACAACAGATTCTGAATGACCACCTGAACCCGGTCTGGCGGTTCACTTTTACTCAAAAAGATCGCAACGTCCGCGTCAAGGGCTTGCTGCTGCGCTATTTAGGTCTAGTGGAACAACGGCCGTTTCCTACCCACAACAATATCTTGTGTTCCATTAAGCAGCGCGCCGGGCAGCGATGGGAAACAGCAGTTCCGTAACGGCCTCTTCATCGTCAGCATCTTCGGCATGAGCCGGGCCGGACAGATGAATTTCGCGCAGCGGCCCGACGGGTATATGCTGATTGTATGCCACCCAACCCACCAATTCCAGCACAGCCGGCGTGATGTCGCGATGCGCTCCCTCATAAATCAGCGACGCAGCTAAATCGTGGCCGGGGATTTCGCGGAAACCGACCGCTTCATCCAGCATCGCATGCGTGACATATTTAGGATGCACAGCAACAGCCGCCTCAACCGCGACATCCGTTTCTTTGTATTCGGTGGTGTGGTAAAGAATCAGTTCAGGCTGAATTGGTCGAATCCCTGCCCGCCGCAGCGAACGATACACCTGATTGGTCAAAGACTCGCAGTAATACCCCATCTCTTCAATATGCGGCACGGTGGCGCGTACTGACGCTGCCGGAAGCGGGGCCACCCCCTTAACCACAATTTCATAAGGCGAAGGCTGGCCCGCCTGCTCAATCTGGTCAAGCCGTGCTGCAATATGCCGCAGCCGCATCTGCCCGTCCGCTACCTCACGACGCACTTCCGCCTGCTTCAGCAGCAGCATGCCGCGCAGTTGTTCAACGGGCAAATCGCCATCCTCATCCAACAGATCAGCGATCTGAGACAGGCTCAACCCCAGGTCTTTGAGCGCGATGATGCGGTGCAGCCGCGACAATTGGTCGATGGTGTAGTAACGATAGCCGGTCCACGCGTCGGTGTGACTGGGCTGCAGCAGTCCCAGCTTGTCATAGTGACGCAGCATGCGCGTGGACACCTGTCCGAGCTGTGAAAATTCGCCGATCTTAAACATTTAACCTCATTCTGCCTGAGCCAGGTAGTCGCGATACCAGGCTGCCGTTTCACGAATGGCGTCCCGGTGGGGCGTCACGCCATTGCCAAACGCCGTTACAAAGCGGCTGTGGTCAATGATAAACGGTTCCTCGAATTCGTACATCATTTCGACGACTTCACGCGCGCCAGGGTCAAACAAGCCCACAAAACGCATGGTCGTTTTACCGGCCGCGCGCACTTTGACCGGCTGCCCTATTTCAGCTTCGACCAGTTCCACAAATTGACGCGTGGTGATCGTTTCGGCGCTCGGAACATGCCAGGCACGGCCGTATGCTTCGTCATGCTGGCTGAGCGTAACAAGCGCGCGCGCAAAGTCACGGATATACGTAAGGGTGTGGGGCAGATCAATGTTTCCGGCCAGGTTAGCAGTCTTACCGGTCAGGGCTGCGCCAAACAGCATCTCTCCGGCCAGTGAATCGGTGACGCGCGGCCCGTAGAAATCGGATGCACGGCCGATAACGACCTGGACACGACCCTGTGCATGCGCGTCGAGCAGCATGTTGGCGACCTGGGCGCGCGCGCGACCCTTGCGGGTTTCGGCCGCATACGGCAAATCTTCATGAACCGGCCTACCGCCTGTAGGCCCGTACATGTAAACGTTGCTGCCAAATACCAGTTTTGCGCCCGTGCGTGAAACGCCTGCAATGACGCCGGCGGCCAACGGGGGAAACAACTCCGGCCACTTGTCGTAAGGCGGCTGTACACAGAAAAAGACAACATCCGCACCCTCACAAACGGCAGCAACCTGGTCAGGGTCATTGGCGTCGGCGGTGACAAGCGTGACGCCTTCCGGCAGCGCCTCCGTCACCCGACCAGAGCGGTTAACCAATTTGACGGGATAACCTTGGGCCAACAGTTCATCCATAATCGCAAGTCCTAGCTGTCCTGTACCCAATATGACATGTTTACTTGTTTTGTTCATTTTTTATCGCCTCACAGTTTTTTCGTCATCAGATTTATGCTGCCCATATGTTACACGTTGACACAGTGTTAAAGTCAAGGACGAATTTATGCGAAGCGAACTTTACAGCTTGCCGCTGCGAGATGAGGCGTCATTTAAGACAGCGCCTGGGAGTAGTTAAGATGTCGCTACGCTGTAGCTACGTTGTAGCTAGCAAAAACTTTTGCGTTATTTGCCAGATAAGGTCAAGGTGGGCGTTGATGTCATGACCGGCTTCAACTTCAATGAGTTGTACCTGCTCTGCGTAGCGGGCGGCGTATTGGCGGCTGTCGTCGATGGGCACAACTTCATCGTTTACGCCGTGGATAATTGTGATGGGCGCCGGCGGCGGTGGGGGCGGAGGTTGGTAGAAACGGCCGTCTACTTCCAGATCAAAACGCAGGGCTACATCCTGGTTAAAGCCGTAGTGAAACACATTGCGCACGCCCTGCCGTCGCCACTGCGCCACGGGCCTGCCCACGCGCTCGCCGGAAAGGTAAACCAGGGCCGGCGCCAGAAGCAGCAGCCGCTCCACGTCGCCAAATCGATAGGCATAATTTAACCCCACCAGCGCGCCCATGGAACTGCCAATTAAACAGCAGTTTGCTATTTGTTGATCGAGAATGTATTGGCGCAGGCGGTTGAGCATCCCGCTGATGGTCAGGTATTCAAAATCAGCCGGGGTTGGTGAAAATTCGATTGCGTGAAAAGTCAAGTCCGGCACGGCCGCGAAACGCGGACGCAGGTATTGGGCTTTACGGCCGTTAGCCGATGAGGCAAAGCCGTGCAGGTAGATAACATGTTTCATGAGTAAAAAGCCGTTAAATTATTCCTGATTTACACACTTTGCAAACGGCCGTTTCCTGCTGCGCTTTCCAAACAAAAACGAACCCTCGATTAAATGATGATAGCATAAACCATCTCTCGCCAAAAATGCAAACCACGATCGATGCCAGGCCACGCGATAGGATAATTACAATAAAAGGCGATCGATTAAAGCATGTAAATCGTGACAACTGTCATGTAGTCGAACCGCCGGCATTCTGTTATTCTTATTGTCGTGGGTTCAGTACGGGAGAGGCTGTGTCGCAGAGCTGCTAATTCACGCATTTTCCCATTTTGTAAATTAGGTAAACCCATGGCGTATGTAAACGTGCATAGTGATTGTTATGCAAACGGCCGTTTCCGACCCCACTCTACCGGTAATTGTTTGGCAGGCTTTTGTCGTTATTAATATGAATCAACCCTCACGCTTCCCCCAAATAACCCTCTCCCAGCTCGAATCCCATCTTTGGGAAGCGGCTAACATCCTGCGCGGCTCGCCAGTCGACCGCACCGACTGGAAAAGCTACATCCTTCCTTTGCTTTTCTTCAAACGCATCTGCGACGTCTGGGACGAAGAATACCAGGAAATGGTCGAGACCTACGGCGAAGACTTTGATGATGAACACCGCTTCCAGGTGCCGCGCGGCTGCCACTGGCACAATGTCCGCGAAACCCCGGTCAACGTCGGCGTCGCCCTCAACAATGCCCTGCGCTGCATCGAATCCGCCAACCAGGAACACCTCTACGGCGTCTTTGGCGCCGAGAAAGACAAAAACGGCTACATGAGCCGCTACGGCTTTGAAGAATCAATCCGCGATGGGGCCACGCTGCCCCTGCACTTTGAGCCGCGCCTGATCGACCTGCACATCAACAAAGCCGCCATTGACGAAGCATATGCGGAACTGACCGGTGGTCTCTCCGATTTAGATAAGGAAACATTGGCACGAGCGGCAGCGAAAACGGCCGTATTGGTCAAAGCCCCCGACCGCGTCAACAAAATCTGCGCCGACATCGCTACCCATTTTCAAGACAAGGTCGCGCCTAACGGCTTCAAAGGCATGGTCGTCACCTTCGACCAGGAAAGCTGCCTGCTCTACAAAGAAGTACTCGATCAACGTTTGCCACCAGAAGCCAGCGAAATCGTCATCTCCGTCTCCGGCAAAGAGCGCGAAGATGATCGCTACAAGCCCCTGAAACGGGGCCGCGATGAAGAAGAAGCCCTTCTTGACCGTTACCGCGACCCCAATGACCCGCTGCAACTGCTCATCGTCACCGCCAAACTGCTCACCGGCTTCGATGCGCCCATCTTACAGGCGATGTATCTGGACAAGACCCTGCGCGACCATACCCTGCTGCAAGCCATCACGCGCACCAATCGTACCTACGGCAACAAGAAAACCCACGGCCTCATCGTCGATTATCTCGGCGTCTTTGACGACATCGCCAACGCCCTGGAATTCGACGAAAAGAGCATCCAACACGTCGTCTCCGACCTCGCCAACCTGACCGCCCAACTGCCCGCCGCCATGCAAAAATGCCTGGCCACCTTCGTCGGCGTGGATCGCACCGTCAGCGGCTACGAAGGCTTAATCGCCGCCCAAGAATGCCTGCCCAACAACAATTTGCGCGATGCCTTTGCCGCCGATTACAGCGTCATTTCCCAACTGTGGGAAGCCATCTCACCCGATCCCATTCTCAGCGAATACCAGACCGATTACATCTGGCTGTCGCAGGTGTACGAATCGCTCAAACCGCCCGGCGGCAGCGGCAAGCTACTGTGGCACGCCCTGGGCGCCAAAACGCTGGAAATCATCCACGATAATGTGCATGTTATGGCTATTCACGACGATCTGGAAGAGATTGTGTTGGATGCGGAACTGCTGGAAGCGGTGTTAGGCACGCCTGATCCCAACAGCAAAGCCAAAGAGATAGAAATCAAAATTGCCGCTCGCCTGCGCAAACACATGGGCAAGCCCCGTTTCCGTGCCTTGTCAGAACGGTTGGAAGCGCTCAAAGAGCGGCATGAAGCCGGGCAATTGCACAGCCTCGAGTTCTTGAAACAACTGCTTGATCTGGCGACTGATTTGGTGCATGCCGAGAAGGATGTGCCGCCGGAAGAGGATGAAGACCGGGGTAAAGCGGCGCTGACGGAGTTGTTCGAGGAAGTCCGCAATGAGCAAACGCCGATCGTGGTGGAGCGGGTGGTCAACGAGATCGATGAGATTGTACGTTTTGTGCGTTTTCCGGGCTGGCAGGATACGAGCGCCGGTGAGCGTGAGGTACGCAAGGCGCTGCGCAAGACGCTGTTTAAGTTTAAGCTGCATCAGGATACGGAGCTGTTTGACAAGGCGTATGGGTATATCAGACAGTATTATTAGGAAGGTTTAGTCTGTCTTGATTGTGATTGAAATCACCGCCAGATGGCCCAATTCTTGCTTGCACATTAGATATAAATACAGATAACATTGGGAAATAATAATGCACAGGTTGAATTGCCGCCAATGTCAACTTGTTTGCAGGAGTACATAAGATGTCAAAGCCAACCCAACTATATGATTTCCTAAATGAACTGGAAAAACAGGTCGCTGGCGAGCTGCGCACCGACGAATACAGCCGCGTGCTCTACAGCACCGACGCCAGCATCTACCAGGCCATGCCGCACGGCGTTTTGCTGCCCCAAACGGTCGAGGACGTACACGCTGCGGTCGAACTGGCCGCCAAATACCGGGTTCCGCTGCTGCCGCGCACCGGCGGCAGCAGTCTGGCGGGGCAGGCGGTCAATGAAGCGCTGATCATCGACATGACGCGCCATCTTGACCAGATTTTAGAGGTCAACCCGGAAGAACAATGGGTGCGCGTACAGCCTGGCATTGTGCTGGATGAATTGAATCTGCATTTACGGCCGTTTAACCTGCAATTTGGCCCCGATCCCGCCAGCAGCAACCGCGCCGCGATGGGCGGCATCGTCTCCAACAATTCCACCGGCAGCCACTCAATCATGTACGGTATGACGGCCGATCATCTGCTGGAAGCCGTTGTGCTGCTAAACGACGGCTCAACGGCCCGGCTTGAACCCCTAACGGCCGTTCAGCTAACACAAAAACAGCAGGGCAACGGCCGTTCCGCAGCCGTCTACCGCCAAATCAATGATCTCCTAACCAATCCCGCCAACGAGGAAATTATTCGAGCAGGTACGCCGCGTCACTGGCGGCGCTGCGGCGGCTACAACCTGGACCGTTTTGTCGAGGGCGTCACATACAACTGGCCGCAGGACGAACGCTTTAACCTCGCCAGGCTGGTCTGCGGCGCGGAAGGCACGCTGGCCGTGATGACCGAGATCAAGCTCAATCTCGTGCCGCTCCCCAAGATGACCGCGCTGGCAATTGTGCATTTTGACAATTTATTTACCGCCTTAACGGCCGTGCCCACCATCCTGGAAGTGGAACCGTCAGCCGTGGAAGTCCTCGATAATTTAGGATTGACGCTCTGCCGCGACGTGCCGGAATATGCGCGCCTGCTACAAACCTTCATCGATGGACAGCCCAACTGCATCCTCATTACGGAATTTTACGGCGAGAGCGCAGCCGAACTGCAAGCCAAGGTGGCCCGGCTGGAAGAACATATTCAGCAGCAAAAAGTGGGCGCAACGGCCGTTACCCACGCTTTCACGCCCCAACTGCAAGGCAACGTGTGGAAAGTGCGCAAGGTCGGTCTGGGGCTGATGATGGCCGTCAAGGGCGACCATAAGCCAATTCCCTTCATTGAGGATGCGGCCGTGCCGGTCGAGCATCTGGCCGACTATGTGCGCCAGGTAGAACGTTTTTGCAACGATCTGGGTACCGATGTGGCCTATTATGCCCACGCCAGCGCCGGCTGTTTACATATACGGCCGTTGATCAACACCAAAGCCGCCAATGAAGTCGCCAAACTGCCGCAAATCACCAGCTTTTCAGTGGAACTGCTCAAAGGGTACGGCGGCTCATTTTCCAGCGAACATGGCGACGGCCGTGCCCGCAGTTGGCTCAACGAACATTTCTTCGGTCCTGATTTATACAAGCTTTATCGGGAAGTCAAACAAATTTTTGATCCGGACGCCATCTTCAATCCCGGCAACATTACCGACGCCGGCCCCATGACAGAAAATCTGCGCTACGGCGCCGATTATGCCGTCATCCCCGTCACGCCCCACATCGATTTCAGCAGCGACCAGGGCTTTCATCGCGCCGTCGAAATGTGTAACGGCGCCGGCATCTGCCGCAAAAGAACCATGGACACCATGTGCCCCAGCTTTATGGTCACGCGCGACGAAACCCACAGCACGCGCGGCCGCGCCAACGCCCTGCGCGCGGCGCTGTCAGGCCGCCTGCCCCCCACCGAGTTCACCAGCAAACGCATGTATGCAGTCATGGATTTGTGCATCGAATGCAAGGCGTGCAAGGCGGAGTGTCCTTCGGCTGTCGATATGGCCAAAATCAAGTTTGAATTCCTGGCGCAATATTACGAGGCCAACGGAACGCCCCTGCGCGCGCGCCTCTTTGGCCACATCGGTTCACTTAACCGCCTGGGCAGCGGGAGTCTGGCGCCGCTGGCAAACTTCACTACGCGAAGCGGTTTGGCGCGCAGCGTTTTGCAGCAAATAGGCGTCACGTCCAAACGCAGCCTGCCCCCCCTCGCCCGCCAGACCTTTTTCCAATGGTTCAAAGCATCAAACGCCAAACAGCGGTCCGCTGGCGAACAAGTTGTTTTGTTTATTGATCCCTTCACCAACACCAATTACCCCCATGTCGGTATTGCCGCAGTTGAGGTTTTACAAGCGGCCGGGTTCACTGTATTGGCGCCGGAAACGGATGGAGACGGCCGTTCCTTCATCTCCAAAGGACTGGTCAACGAAGCGCGCAAACTGGCGCAAAAAACGCTCGGCCAACTGGCCCCGCTGGCTGAAAAAGGTCTACCCATTGTTGGTCTGGAACCAAGCAGCCTGCTAACTCTGCGCGACGATTATTTTTATCTGCTGCCAGATGATCAACGCGTGCAAAAGGTGGCCGCGCAGGCAGTTACATTCGAAGAATTCATCGCCAACCTTGCGGATGAAAATCGGCTGAATTTGACCTTCACAAGCGAAACGCGGCAGGTTTTGCTGCACGGCCACTGCCATCAAAAGGCGCTGGTCGGCACGGAACCGGCCAAAAAGATGCTGGCGCTGCCGCCCAACTACACGGTCAGCGAAGTCGATTCCGGCTGCTGCGGCATGGCCGGCTCCTTTGGCTACGAAGCTGAACATTACGACATCTCGATGCAAATGGCGGAGCGCCGCCTGCTGCCGGCGGTGCGCGCGGCCGGCAATGAGGCCATCATCGCCGCCGCCGGCGTGAGCTGCCGCCAGCAAATCAAACACGGCGCCGACCGTCACGCCCTGCATCCGGCCGAAATTTTACGCGACGCATTGATTGCCTGACGCCGAATGAATTCACTTATCCGTATTCGTTTAGAAAGATTCAATATGAGGTTTTTTCTGTAGCGGCATGAATGCAAGAGATATTTTAGCTTTATACGACGAGCAAGAGCGCAAAAACAGCGCGCATCCTTCCTTCCGGCGCGAAGCAACGCCCGAAGTTGTGCGCTATGTCAGTCTGGATGCGGCGCGGTCGAGTTTTATCATTTACAGCGCTTTAACGCCGGCCAACGCCGACCGTTTTATCCAGGAGCAGATTACCTGGTATCGGGACGAAATCAACGGCGCTGGACTGGAGTGGAAAAACTACGACCATGATACGCCGCCCGATTTGAAAGCGCGGCTGCGCGCCCACGGCTTTGAGGAAGATGAGGTTGAGGCGCTGCTTGTGCTTGATCTGGAAAACTGCCCGGCTGTTTATTTGCAGCCGGTCACGGCCGATGTACGCCGCATTACTTCCGCAGAACAGGTAAGAGATGTAACGGCCGTTCAGGAAGCCGTTTATGGCGAAAAATTCGACTGGTTAGAGCACGAACTGGGCGAAAATATAAGCTTGCAGCCCGACTTTTGGTGTATTTATGTGGCCTATGTAGACAATGAACCCGCCTGCGCGGCCTGGATGTCCGCCCCGCCCAACAGCCAGTTTGCCGGCTTGTGGGGCGGCGCAACGGTGGCAAAATACCGCAAAATGGGGTTGTATACGGCCGTTGTGGCCATACGCGCCCAGGAAGCCAGAGCGCGCGGATATCGCTTCTTGACGGTAGACGCCAGCCCCATGAGCCGCCCGATTTTGGAAAAACGGGGTTTCCAACTGCTGACCCACACGACCCCGTTTACCTGGAACCCGCCAGCATAACGTCGGGTCTGGCGCCGTTCAGGTGTTTGATTTATGCTGTTTTCGGCAAACCGCCGGTCACGCCGAGAATCCAGCGCATACATTTGTGGCCAAAATCGGCCGTTTGACCAAACATCAGCGGGCAGCCGCCGGGAATGACTTCGATGTCGTGGTTTTGACAAAAGGCAACGGCCGTTTCCGAAACGCTGCTGTTACTCTCCCCAAAAAGCGAATTATAATGCATCCAGACGTGCGAAACGCCCAATTCGGCGCACTCTTCCACCACCTTTTCGGTCACTTCCGGACGCGTCACAATCATAACGGCGTCAACGCCGCCGGGAATGGCCTTCAAATTAGGATAACACGGCTCGCCATCAATTTCGGCTGCGTTGGGGTTGACAGCAAAAACCTCGTAGCCTCTGCTGCGAAAGCGATCATAAATTCCATTACCCGTACCGGTTGTACGCGACACGCCTACAACGGCAATGCGCTTTTGGGCCAGGAATGCTTCTGTTTTGGCTTCCAGAGTCATTTAACTCACCTCCCTGCTAAACGAACCAACAAACTCTACCCAAATTTATACCCAAAAAACAGGCTCTGCACAAGTTTGAAATCCATTACAGAATCCAAGAAATGTGTCAGGCAGCCCCAAGGC
This sequence comes from uncultured Chloroflexia bacterium, assembly GCA_963701435.1. GTDB lineage: Bacteria > Chloroflexota > Anaerolineae > Promineifilales > Promineifilaceae > JAACFF01. The sequence continues at coordinate 45,227 of CAVPAL010000036.1, forward strand.
TTATTGGTTTTACCTTATGTGCAACTTTTTTTGAACCAGACATCGGATAACTCCTTGTAAAATAGGGGTACCAACCAACCTATTAATAAGGAGGCTACCCGATGTCCAGAGACTATTTTATCATCATGGTGTATTGTTTGGTGTGCGAAAATTATCAAGCTGTGGTTGCTCAACGTCCCATTCGACGACGCGGATATGCGCCCGCATTGACCGACGAAGAGGTCATTACAATCGAAATATGTGGTGAATACTTCGGTTTTTATCAGGATGAAGACATTTTCGACTATTTTCGTTCCCATTATCATCATTTCTTCCCACAATTGCGGGAAAGAACCGGCTTTGTGCGCCAAGCAGCCAATCTGTGGGTTATCAAAACGAGGATGCAACAACGATTGACCCATATCAGCGGGCAAGCGGCTGATGAGGTGCAAGTCATTGACACGTTGCCCTTGCCTGTTTGCACCTACACGCGCAGCGGACGTGACCGCTGTTTCAAGCCGACAGCCGATTATGGGTATTGTGCGGCCAAAAAGATGCATTACTATGGCTTCAAGCTAGGTTTGCGTATTTCACGAGCGGCATGATCATCGATTATCCACTCTTGCCGGCTCGTCCGCATGACAGCCAACTCTTGGATGACTTGGTGGCTGGCTTTGAAGGTATCGTCCCGGCGGACAAAGGGTTCATTGATGGCTTTCGTCAGAAAATTTGGCCCGAAACGCCATGTTGAACTGATTGTGCCTGCTCGCAAGAATATGGACGCTTACTTGCCCAATCCATCTTGAAAACATGTAGTCGCTGGCGCAAACTGGTGGAAACAGTCGGTTCACACCTGACTGAGCACTACCACATTGCCAAGACACGAGCCCATGACCTGTGGCATTATCAGCATCGGTTAATTCGTAAGGTGCTTTCACACACGATTTGTGTGTTTATCAACTTGCAACTGGGGCGTCCACCATTCCATTTAGATGATTTGGTGACCGCCTAAAGTTGCACATTAGGTTCCGAATATCAGTTCCGCGCTCCAGCAAATGGGTGGCGAAGCTGTGACGAAACGTGTGTGGGCTGATACGCTTCTCAATATCCGCCTTTTGCACGGCTTGTTTGACAGCACGTTGAATTGTGCTGGCATGTAGATGATGCCGGTAGAGCGTATCGTTACTGCTCTGTGGATCCCGCGAGAGCGTTGAGGAAGGAAAAACGAACTGCCACACCCACTCGCGGTTTGCGTTCGGATATTTTTTCGCCAATGCATTGGGCAGGGAGACACGGCCGTACCCTTGCTGTAGATCTCCGTGGTGTTTAAGTCGCACCTGTTCCAAATGTTGCTTCAAAGTAGGTATGACTATATCAGGAAGGGTTGTTGTGCGATCCTTAAACCCTTTGCCGTCTCTGACAATTAAGGGTATCTCCCATTTTCGTGCGTAAATATACGGCATGAATCTATGTATTTGCTTTTTACGCCTCCCAAATATGATAGGCGGAGGGCGCAAACCCGGAAAAAATACCGTGAGACCAATAATGTAGCAATTCGTTGAAAAAGCCCTTGCAGGAACTCATCTTTGGCGCGCGCTATTCCAGTTTGGAGTAAAAGTGTTCGTAAAAAGGGTAAAAAGTTGACAAATATAAGTTGTTGTCTATACTTAGTAAGTCGGCTTAGTAAATCAGGTGATTTTATATGAGTACCAATTCCAAACCTATTTCTAAAACTATTAGCTTTAGCCTTGCACGAGTATGTACAGCACACCATTATCTTGCAAGTAAGTTATTGTCGGATATTGGGTTGTATGCTGGTCAAGAAATATTATTGCAATATTTGTGGCAAGAAGACAAATTAACACAATCCGAGTTGGCAAATAAGATAGGCGTACAGCTACAAACGGTTCACAAAATGATTCGACGTATGGAAAAGGCAGGATTGGTGACCAAACATGCGGATGAACAGGACGGTAGGGTATCTCGTGTTCATCTCACGCCCAGAGGTCGTGATCTACAACCTGCGGTCGAAGATATGTGGGAACAATTTGAACAGGAGACGCTTGCTGATTTCACAGCAGAAGAACAATATATACTCAGACGTTTATTACACAAGTTAGAAGAGAATCTTCGGCAGGAGTGAACAGTTTTTTTTGCAGTATTACTCAGCCGTCTTATAAAATAGTCGAAATATAAGGAAAAACTAATGAATTCTAAAACAATTTCAACGCAAACAACTGCATTCGGTTCCATCATGCTAAATGCCTTGATAGCAGGTGTGATCGCCGCCGTCATCAATGTGGTTATCTTATTCATCGGTGGTGCCGTGGTAGGCGGTATTGATGTTGATATGAATGGCACAGGTACTTTTGCGCCAATGCCTTTCTTTTTGCCCATTGTCGCCTCGCTGCTACCTATGTTGGTGGCAGGGGTGGGGTTATGGATTGCCCGTCGTTTTATCCCAAGGGGCAATCAGGTATTTGTCATTGGGACGGCTGTGCTGGTGTTGCTTTCACTGGCTATCCCATTTAGCGGTCAAATTGCCACCACGAGTGCCGCCATCGTATTGGCAGTTATGCACCTGGTTGTTGGTGCGTTGATGATTGGCTATCTCGCGCGGCGATGAGATGTGTTAAGTACAAACGTAATCGGTGTACGTCGTCAGTCCAACTTAGATAAGTTGTCAAGAAATTCTATATGAGGAAAAAAATAATGAATGAGAAAAAACAAAACCCCAAAATGGAAAAGAAAATAATTGCAGTAATTGGTGCGACAGGCTCACAAGGTAAAGGAGTTGTTGAAGCGCTAATAAAAGACGGCACTTTTAAAGTAAGAGCTGTTACCCGCAATCCGGGTAAATATAAAGGTAATGCACATGAGGTAGTCAAAGCGGATCTAACAGATTTGAGTTCTTTAACAGAGGCATTCAAAAATTGTTATGGTGTTTTTGTCGTAACCAATTTTTGGGAAGGTGCGGACGAAGTTGCCCAAGGAAAAACCGCTATTCAAGCAGCTAAAGATGCTGAAATAACCCACTTTGTTTGGTCTACTTTGCCAAACGTAGAAGAAATAAGCGCTGGAAAATTTGAAGTGCCTCACTTCACTGGAAAAGCAAAGGTAGATACATTTGTAAAAAATGCTGGATTCAAAAACTATACATTTGTTCAGGCTCCTTTTTACTTTCAAAATTTAATAGGTCAATTAGGTGCTCAGGAGCAGCAAGATGGATCAATTGGTTGGGCACTACCTGTGAATCCTGCAAAAAGTGTAATTCACATGGCAGACATTAATGACTTGGGCAAAGTGGTTGCCGGTGCATTTATAAATCCGGAAAAAGTGGGCAGAGGAAGTTACTTGTCCCTTGCTGCTGGCTGCTACAGCTTCAATGACATATTAGCTGCATTTAAAGCAAATGGAAAGGAATATAGCTTTAAATACATTCCAGGTGAAATGTTTTCTAAATTCCCGTTTAAAGGAGCTGATGAGCTTGCTCAAATGTTTGCCTACTTCGAATCCAGCACGTACATGGGACCAAATTCAGAAGCTCAAATACAACTTGCTAAGGAAATTGCTACAGAAAATTTCACCTCACTTACCGAATGGATAAAACAAAGTATGATAAACGAAGAAAAACAAAAGATCGAAGCTCTGTTAGGTGAATATAAAAAATCATTGAACACTTCAGATGCAAAATTGGCTCAAAGTCTTTACACAACAGATGGTGTATTCATGCCAACTGAAGCTCCTTCTGGAATAGGTTCCGAAGGCATTTTAAAGTCATATGAATTTGTATTTTCTCAAATTCAATTGAACATTGAGTTCTTGATTGAAGAAATTGAAGTGGAAGGAAATATGGCTTTTGCTGTAACGAGTTCTAAAGGAACAGTTAAAATACATGCAAATGGAGTTGAAGCACCGGAAGCAAACAGAGAGCTTTTTGTATTTGAGAAAGTAGATGGTGAATGGAAAATTGCCCGATATATGTTTAATAAAACAGAACCAAGGATATAACTGAGGGTACTATGAAAGCCATAATTGCATCAAAACCAGGAGGACCAGAGGTTCTTAAGATTATAAATACAGAGGAACCTCAGGTCCAAGCGGGAGAAGTAAAAATTAAAGTTCGTGCTTTTGGTCTAAACAAAGCAGAGAGTTATTACCGCAGTGGAAACTATGGAATTTTCAGCTCTGAGCTGGCATTGGGATATGAAGCAGTTGGCGAGGTTATTGATGATCCAAGTGGAATTTTTGAAAAAGGACAGAAAGTAGTGACAGCAATGGGCGGTATGATGGTAGCCCGTCATGGTGGATATGCTGAATACATCACAGTCAATCTAAATAACGTAATTAGGATTGATAGCAACTTAGGCTTTGAAGAACTCGCCGCATTACCAGAGGCATACTTAACTGTATGGGGAGCACTTGAAAAGAGCCTACAGATAAGTGAAGGTCAAACGTTGTTAGTTCGTGGTGCCACATCGAGCATAGGTTTAACTGCAGTTGCGTATGCTAAAATGAGAGGCTTAACGGTAATTGCGACTACTCGTAGGGCTCAGAGTACTGAAAAACTAAAATCAATTGGGGCCGACTATGTTGTGATTGATAATGGAGCTATTCATGAAAGTGTTAAATCTCTTTTGCCAGGAAGTATTGATAATGCAATTGAGATTGTTGGTGCAGCAACACTATTAGACACTGCAAAATGTATAAAACCTTGGGGAGAAATAGTGGTTGTTGGACTGCTTGGAGGACCTCCAATCTTAGAATCTTTCAATCTTATGATGGACTTGCCAAACACTGTGAAATTAAGCTTTTTCAATAGTCAGTTATTGGGTTCAGATATGCTACCCCTGAAGGATTCTCCATTAAACATGATTGCTGAAAAGGTAGCAAATGGAAGAATCCCCAGTACATTAGCCAAAGTATATTCATTTGAACATATCCAAGAAGCGCATAATCTACTAGATAGCGGGAAAGCTGGAGGAAAAATAGTAGTAAAAATATAAAAACTCGCTACAACTTTCCAAACCGCCCTACTAATCACGATGAGTTTGTGGCGAATGCTATTTCCCACAAACTCATCGTACTAACCAAGCGATAACTGGACCGTTATGCAACTGGTTGTTGGTGCGTTGATGATTGGCTATCTAGCGTGGCGATGAGATGTGTTAAGTACAATCATAATCGGCGCATGTCGTCAGCCGAACTTAGATAAGTGGTCAAGGAATTCTATATTAGGAGAAAAAAGTGATGAGTGAGAAAAAACAAAGCCCCAAAATAATTGTCGTCCAAAATGGCCCGTATCTGGTGTATGGAGATCTGGCTATCGTCCGTAAGATGCAAATCACCTCAGAACATGGCGAACCGATGACGTGGCAAACCAATGAGACCATCGACACAGGCGACCGCTCCGTTGTGAAACTTTGTCGCTGTGGCGGTTCTTCCAACAAACCGTTCTGCGACGACACACACACAAAAAACGCGTTCAACGGTACCGAAACGGCCGCTACCAACACCTTCGAGGAGCGCAAAATCGTTCATGAAGGCAGCACCGGTATTGTCATTAAGCGCGACTACTCGATTTGTGCCGAGTCAGGCTTTTGCGGGCATCGTCTGGCCAATATCCAGAAGCTGGCAGCGCAGACCGATGATTCGATTGTGCGCGCCCAGGTCATGGCTATGATAGAACGCTGTCCATCAGGTTCATACACCTATGCTCTGGATGAGGATTCGGCCGATATTGAACCTGACTTGCCGCAGCAGGTCGCTGTAACAACGGAAATGACCTCAGAAGGCCCCATTGCCGGTCCGCTTTGGGTGACAGGCAATATCTTGGTTGAGCGGTCAGACGGCCAACCGGTAGAAACAAGAAACAGGGTGACCCTCTGCCGCTGCGGCCAATCCAAAAATAAACCATATTGTGACGGTACACACCGCACCAGGCACGTTCAAGAATAAGGAGAAACAATGAGTGACTGGAATAAAAAAATAATCGAGGAATTTCGTGGCCAATGAGGGCAAAGTTGGTGGGAATTTTAAGAATATGACGTTGCTTTTACTGCATACAACTGGGTGCAAAAAGCGGGCTGCCGCGATTGAACCCGGCCGCATATACAAAGGATAGGGACCGCTTGGTAATCATTGCGTCGAAAGGAGGCGCAGATTCGCATCCGGATTGGTATTACAATGTGATTGCCAATCCGCATGTGACCGTTGAAGTTGGGTCAGAAAAGTACGATGCAATCGCAACCGTTGCCGAAGAACCAGAACGAACCCGTCTTTATGACCAGATGGCCGCCCAATACCCTGGTTTTGAAGAATACCGTCAAAAGACATCGCGCATTATTCCGGTAATCACCCTGCAGCGCAAAGAATAGATCCCGGAGGAGGAAGATGGCAGATAAGCTAAAACTAGGGCTGGTCGGTGCAGACGCGGCTGGCAGGGGTTGGGGACCAGCAGCGCACATGCCTGCGCTGCGCGGGATCGAGCAGATTGAGTTGGCGGCGCTTTGCACAAGTCGCCCCGAATCAGCTGCGGCCGCCGCAAAGGCGTATGGTATTAGAGCTTACCACGATGTTAATGAACTGGTCGCACAGCCAGATATAGACATCATTTCTACCGTCGTCAGGATTCCAAACCACTATCAGGTTGTGATGGCAGCGCTGAATGCGGGCAAGCATGTTTACTGCGAATGGCCGCTTGGTGCTAACCTGGCCGAGACGGAGGAGATGGCCACTGTCGCCCGCGATAAGGGTGTCGTGACGGCGATTGGACTTCAAGGGCGGCACGATCCAACCCTCACCTACATCAAAGAGCTTTACGATCAGGGCTGGCTGGGCGAACTCCTGACGGTCAATTTGACCATGAAGACAGGCGGCGCGCTTGAGCGTTCTTCTCGGCGCGATTATGAGCGGGAAATCAATAAGGGGGCCCACCTGTTTAACATCGTTGGTGGACATACGCTGGACTACCTATGCCTATTGCTTTGGGTCCATTGGCCGAGCTGTCGGCCAAGGTGGCGACGCGCGTCAAGCGGCTGCGCATGGTGGATACGGGTGAAATGGTTGATGCACAGACGCCAGATAATGTGCTGATAAATGGGGTGCTTGCTAACGGTGGGCTGCTAAATTACCAGATAACGGCCGTTCCCTATCATGCAGACGGCTGGCGCATGGCAGTCTATGGCAGCAAGGGAACAATCATTGCGTCGACTCAGGGACTTCCCCAGATTACGCCAGTCACACTCCTTGGTGCTCAGGGCAACGAGCCGCTTAGCGAGTTGTCCGTACCCGAACGGCTGCGCTTTGTGCCACAGGCCGTACCATTTGGCCCACCACAAAACGTTGGTCAGGCATATGTGCGCATGGCCGCAGGCGATTCGCGAAGGCAATCCTTTCGCTCCCAACTTTGATGACGCATTGAAGGTTCACAAGCTGCTGGAAGCAATCCAGCGCTCCTCGGATGAGGGTTGCGTTGTCAAGCTAGGCTAGACGATATTAAAAGGAGCAAAGTATGAAAGCGATTGTTGCAGAAAAAGCAGGAACACCCGACGTCCTCACCCTCAAAGAAATTGCCAAACCCGATGCCAAAGCAGGTTGGGTTCTGATACAGGTCAAAGCGTTTGGCCTCAACCGGGCTGAATTGTTTACGCGTCAAGGGGATTCACCGGGGGTGACGTTTCCCAGGGTGTTAGGGATTGAAGCGGTGGGTATCGTCGAATCGGCGCCTGACACACACGTTTGAGCCAGGCCAAAAAGTAGCCGCCATTATGGGCGGGATGGGGCGGCAGTTCGATGGCAGTTATGCGGAGTACACGCTGGTACCCGAAAGTTCTGTCTTTGCGCTTGAAACCGAGTTGGACTGGGCAACCCTCGGCGCGATTCCTGAAATGTTTCAAACTGTCATGGGGTCACTTACCATTGGGTTAGAAGTGCAGGCAGGTCAAACTTTGCTTATTCGTGGGGGCACTTCTTCAATCGGTATGACCACTGCACGGCTTGCCAAAGATATGGGGTTAACGATTCTTTCAACAACACGCAATCCCAACAAGACGTGACAAGCTTAAAGCAAACGGGGTTGATCATGTCATTATTGATGATGGTGACATTGTGGAGCAAGTACGTGAGCTTTATCCTGACGGGGTAGATCGCGTGCTGGAGCTTATTGGCACCAAAACCCTGCTCAATTCTTTGAAGACAGCAAAACGTGGCGGCATTGTTTGTATGACAGGCATTTTAGGGGGTGAATGGACGCTGGCTAACTTCACGCCGATGGAAGATATTCCAACAGGTGTCAAGTTAACCTCCTATGCAGGTGAAGCCAGCAACCTCAGCCAAGACAGTCTACAGGCTTTTGTTGATGATGTGGCTTCGGGAAGGCAAACCGTGAACCTGGATAAAACCTTCAAGCTCACAGAGCTTCCCGATGCACATCGTTATATGGAGAGTAATCAGGCCAGTGGCAAAGTTGTGGTTGTTATTGATTAGAGGTAACAAACTTGGCCAGATGAAGCAGGTCATATATGTTTCATGTAATCTCGCCACTACGAATACTAGCAGTTTGTCGGAGAAGTGAACTTCTCCACACACAAATGAATTCGGTGTAAACTTTCGGCATGACCAGAAAATTCAAAACCGCTGATTACGAAAAGACCCTGAACCTGCAAATCACCTTGCGTGATGTTTTGCCGCCCGATCATTTGGCGCGCTTCCTCGTTGACATGGTCGCTCAGCTTGATTTGAGCGTGATTTACAAAAAGTACAGCGACCAGGGCGCACCACCATACGCTCCGGAAGTGTTGTTGGTCCTGTTGTTTTATGGTTACGCCACGGGGGTGTTCAGTTCGCGCAAGATAGAACGAGCGACTTACGAGGTGATCCCGTTCCGCTTCATTGCCGGTGACATGCATCCCGACCATGACACGATTGCCCACTTCCGGCGGCAGAATCTGGCGGAGTTGCAGGAATTGTTTGTCCAAATCCTGTTGCTCGCCCAGGCGATGGGGGTATTGCAACTGGGCAACATCAGTCTGGATGGGAGCAAGATCCATGCGGATGCTTCCAAAAGCAAGGCGGTGAGCTACAAGCGGCTGGTGGCTATCGAAGCCTATCTGCAGCAACAAGTGGCCCAACTGCTGGCGCTGGCAGAGATGGCCGACCAGTCGGTCCTCCCGGAAAAGATGGATATCAATGACGAAATCAAGCGGCGGCAGCAGCGGCTGGACCAGTTGGCAGAGGCCAAAAAGGTATTGGAAGCACGCGCCCAGGCCCGCTACGAAGCCGAAAAAGCCGAGTATGAAGCCAAGCTGCGCCAACGGGAAGCCAAGGCCGCCCGGAAAGGTCAGAAACCACGGGGACGCAAACCGAAACCACCCCGACCCGGACCGAGAGACAAAGACCAGTACAACTTCACCGACCCGGATTCGGCCATCATGAAGAATCCCAACAACAAGGGCTTTGACCAACATTACAATACCCAGGTGGCGGTTGACCAGGAGAGTTTGTTGATTGTGGCTGCCGTACTCTCCAATGACCCGACGGACCGCCAGCAGGCGCTGCCCACCGTTGACGCCATTCCCGATGTCCTGGGCACACCACCCGCCGCCGCTCTGGATGCCGGTTACTGGAGCGAAGACAATGTCAATGGCTTGCAGGCACGGGGCATTGACCCGTACATTGCCACCGGCCGCGAACCACACAACCAGGGCTGGCAAGCTTACTTTGCCCAACAAGGTGACCCACCAGCTGCGGACGCCCCGGCCCTGGAGACAATGGCTTATCGACTGCGGACAGAAATTGGTCATGCCATTTATCGCCTGCGCAAATGCACCGTGGAACCCGTGATTGGTATCATCAAAGAAGTGCTGGGTTTCCGCCAGTTCTCTTTGCGCGGGCAGACGGCCGCTGCCGGAGAATGGCTTTTGGTTTGTCTGGCCTTCAATCTCAAGCGATTGCATACGTTGCAGGTTGGTTTGTAGACAGGGGCTTGTTTCACCCTGTCTGCTGAATGAAAACGAAAGGAAATAGTCGGTCAAATGGCCTGTTTTGATGGTTGCAGCCACCGGTTTTTGGTGGTTCCTGATTGTTGATTTCATGATTATGTCTACTGTTAACCGCTTGCAGGCTACTTTTCCGACAGGCTGCTAGAGGAGGTAATCATGTCCATTTGGTTCGAAGGCAGTACTGAAATTGAGTGCAATATTCAACAAGTCAAGCAGGTTATTAAAGACATTGGTAACTTCTATGTCGGTGTCATTAGCCACATGCCAGGCTTAACCAGTGTCGAACTGGTTGAGCACGGAGTCTGATTTTGTCACCATCAAAACGAACGAAGGGCTCATGCAGCGCACGAATATTTCTCAGAGCGTCGAGAGTGAGCGTGTGGTGGTGGAGTGCGATGAGGAATATCAAGCTGGGTCTAAAGTGACGACGAAGGCACACTTTTTAGACGAATTTACTGCCAGCGGTATTGGTGTCAACTATCACACCGTTATTAGCAGCCTTGAGGCCCCTGGTTTTTTAGGATTCTTCTACCGAAATTTTGGTAAATCGAACACGGGAAACGCTTTTTTGACAGCATACAAGGCCTTCCTCGAGCAGCAAAACACATGAATGCCAATTGCGCCGAAATGAAGTGAACCAAATATGACCACTTTGAAGTGACCTAGTGTGAGGGGTAATTCACAGCATTCAAAACCAGTAGCGGGTACTGAGCACATTCGCGCAGAAATGTGCAATGGGAATTGATTCTGGTGACAGGTATGAATAGATTACATTTAGCCTTGTTTTCGGGCTTGCCAAAGCTCGAGTAGTTCCTATCTTGACGAACGAAATATCGATACGATGGATAACTGATCGGTTTTTCCAGTTGTGGATTGAGAATTGTTCGAATGCGGCTCAACGAGAGACCCAGTTGGAGATATTCCTCAATCTGCTCACGATATGGATCTAGTATCCGTTCTTTATCACGACTTCCCTTTCGGCCTCCCCAATTTTTTGCCGCTTGCCCGTGCGGCGGCAAGCCCTTGTTTGGTGCGCATGGAGATAAATTCCCGTTCTGCTTCAGCAAAGTAACTGTAAATCGCCAGCAGCAGTTTTCGGTGTGATCCAGCCGTCGATAGTTCCGGTTGTCGAACAAAAACTACCTCAACCCCCTGTTCGCTCAACTGATTGATAATGTTGATAACTTCAAACATGTTGCGACCAAGGCGGCTGAGTTCGGCGACTAACAAAATGTCTCCTTCGTTCAGGCTCAGCAATTCATCGATGCGACGTTCCTTCGTCCCTTTGCGGGATGAAATCTCGATGTTGATGAACTCATTTATCCTCAAATCATGCTGCTGGGCATACTTCAACAGCAAGTGTTCTTGCTTTTGTAAATCCTGCTTGTCACTACTGACTCGAATGTAACCAATGACATTCATAAGCACTCCAAATTCTTCTTGAAAAAAGAAAGGTGTTTTTTGAATTGTTTCTATCATATGGAAACAACTATTTACCCCATTCTATATTCAGTTTCTATAGAAACAAAGGAGCGTTTGTTTATGAAATCACACCCATATTCCCCTCAGGACCTGGTGCGCGTGGCGCAGTTCACACCCGATGATCTCGCTAGAATCGGCGAATGCCGACAGGAACATACCCGTTTAGGCTTTGCTTACCAACTTGCCTTCGTACGCCTGCATCACCGTTTTCCGGCTCAACAACCACTTGAGATTGATGACGAAATTGTAACCTATGTCAGCGTTCAGCTTGATATTCCTGCCACATTGATGGCCGCTTATCAGGAGCAGCGCCGCACCCTTGTTAACCATCAACAAGAACTACGCATCTACTTAGAAGTTCGTCGTTTCGGTGAAGCAGAGCTTGACATACTTGAGGCGTATCTTTTTGATGAAGCCTGCCGCCTGGAACAAACAGGCCCCCTCTTGAATCAGGCCAAAAGATTCCTTAATGAACAGTCGATCCTTTATCCCAGTGACGAGGTGTTACGCCGCCTCGTTGTTAAGCAGCGACAAGCGGCTCGTGAGCATATCTATGAACGCATTGTCACCTCCCTTATTCAGGAAACAATCGAAAAGCTGGATCATCTATTGGAAACGAATGATGCTTATTTCACATCCTTGCACACACTCAAACAACCACCAGGCCGGCCATCTCCGGCCGCAATCTTGCGGTTGACCAACAAGTTGGAACTCATCCGAGGCGACCGACGTGTTGCAGGTTGATCTTTCCTGGCTCAACAACAACTATCAGCGGTCGCTGGCCCGATACGTGCGGAATCGTTCAGCCAGTCGCTTGAAGCAGTTGAAAAGTGATCGCCGCTATGCGCTCCTGGTTTGCTTTTTACATCAACTGTATGCCGATACTGTTGATTTTCTGATCGAGATGCACGATAAACTGATGACTGGTGTTTACAGTCGAGCCGAAAGCAACATTGCTAAAGAGATGCAGCGGCGAAGAAAGGCAATCAACAGTTCGTTGGCAACATTTTGTACACTGGGAACCGTCATTCTGGACGACTCGATTGATGGCAGCCAACTACGTCCTATTCTTTTTCAACAAATCGACAAGGAATCTTTGTCGAGGCAAGTTTCAGAGGTAGATACGTGGCTGACTGACAAACACAGCCACGTTTTCCATCAGGTCACTCAGCGTTATAGCTACTTACGCCAGTTCGCGCCTGCCCTTTTAGAGGCAGTTGAACTACAAAGTGATTCGGAGGTTGAATCTTCAGTTATCAAAGCAGTTGCTCTGCTTCGAGAGATGAATCAGGATGGCAAACGGAAGCTTCCCGAGGATGCACCACTGGGCTTTATACCCCAAAAAGTGCGGGCCTTGGTTGAAAAAGACGGGGCGATAAGCAAACGGGATTGGGAATGTGCGCTGTTGACGGCTATCCGCGATGAGATTCGTACCGGCAATGTGGCAGCCCGATCTCAGCAAGCGATTCGGCCGTTTTGACAACTTCTTTATTTCAGATGAACGCTGGACAACACAACGAGATGCGTTCTTTCAACGAGCCGGTTTACCGGTAAAGCCAGAGGACGTACCCGCCTATCTGACCGCTCGATTAAACGAAGCCTATGATACTTTCTTGGCTAGCCTGCCGGAAAATGCCTATGCCACTGTTGATGAAAAGGGTTGGGTGTTGTCTACTGATTCGGCCGATAAGCTGGGTAAGGAAACGGAAAAACGTCTCGATACTCTCGAAAACTGGCTTTCTGATAATTTGAGGCAAATCAAGCTGCCAGAACTGCTCATAGAAGTAGATAACGAACTCCAGTTCACGCAACCTTTTTTGCCGTCAATATACCAGGCAGAACGGGAACCTGAATCTGTTTGCCATATTCTGGCGACTATCATGGCCTATGGCTGCAACGTTGGTCCTTTTACAATGGCACAGTTAACGGAAGGCATCACCTATCATCAAATTAAGCGTATTGCTGATTGGCAGTTATCTGAGGAGGCTCAGCGCCAAGCTCTGGCTCAATTGGTCAACGCTATCAGTTCGCTAGACGTCACCCGGCATTGGGGAGAAGGCAAAACTTCCAGCAGCGATGGCCAGCGGTTCCGGTATAAACAGAAAGTGCTACAACAAACCTGGAGTCCTCGGTTTCAAGATTATGCTCTCGAATTTTACTCTTTTGTGGCCGACAATTATGCCCCTTTTTACAGCATCCCCATCGAGTGTACAGACCGGGATGCTGCTTATGTCCTTGGATGGCCTCCTTTATAATGAAAGCGACCTGGCCTTGGAAGAACATTTCACCGACACGCATGGTTATACCGAGATTAACTTTGCCGCCTTTGCCATGTTGGGTCGTCGCTTTTCTCCTCGCATTCGCGGCATTCAGAAACAACGAATCTATCGCATTGATTTAGAGAAGGATTACGGAGCGCTGTTGCCGTTGGTCAAACCCAGAGATAGGGTCATCCATCTCGACTGGATTACTGACCAGTGGGATAGGATGGGACACTTCTATGCTTCGCTGGAGAGCGGGCATACCACTGCTTCGACGGGGCTCAAACGATTAGCTGGCTATACTGGCAAGAATCATTTCTATCGTGCCAATCGAGAATTGGGACGCGTCTTCAAAACGGAGCATATCTTGCGCGTCATGTCTGATCCATTGGCACGGCAACAAATCCGGCGTGGGTTGTTAAAGAGTGAAGAGATGCACGCACTGGCTCGACAGGTTGCATATGGTAAGCAGGGCAAAATCTCTGCTCGCGATTTACAGGCTCAACTCAACACCAGTAATTGCCTTACAATTATTATGGCTTGCATCATTTACTGGCAGGCGAAAGAAATTAGTCGGGTGATACAGGAATGTGATCCAGAAGCGGCCAACATTGACCTCAGTTTATTGGAACATATCAGTCCGATTGGGTGGGAAAACATCATTCTCTACGGCGAGTATGTGCTTAATCGCAGTCTGGTCCGTAGTTGAAAAGCTTGTACTTGAGCCAGTCACTATTGCACATTTCTGCGCGAATATGCACAGTACCCTAGTCTGGCTCAATTCTTCCCTCAATGGTCAATTGAAGAGCGTATCGCACTCTATGCCATCGTTGGCGGTATTCCTGCTTATCTCAACTGGCTTCGTTCAGAGCGCACACTCGTTGAAAATATCCGCGAGGCAATTTTAGCGCCGGGCAGTCTGTTCATCGCCGAGCCAACTTTTTTGCTCTACGATGAAGTCAACGAACCCCAAACTTATCTCGCCATCCTCAAAGCGATTGGGATGGGCAATTATACACTTAGTGCAATCAGCAATTATGCCCTCATTGGTAAAACCCATTTGTCATCCTATCTCGTGCGCTTGCAAGAATTACGTTTGATTGAAAGACGTATTCCAGCAACTGTACCCTCTGCAAAAAGACGTACCTCTCGCCAAGGACGTTATCATTTTAGCGATCCGTATTTTCACTTTTACTTCCGCTTTCTCGCGCCCTTCTATGATATTTTGCCTGATGATATTGAGCCTGTGTTAGAAAAAGTGCGTTCCGAACTACGGCCGTTTGTGGGACAGACCGCATTCGAGCAGCTAAGTCAGCAGTGGGTGAGAGAACAACGCAAAGCTGGCAATTTAGCGTTTCATCCTATGATTATCGGCAGCCATTGGAGCCGTAAAGTACAAATTGATGTGGTGGGCATCAATTGGGAAAGCCGCGATATTTTATTAGGCGAGTATAAATGGGGTGATAATCAAATTGGGCGCGGCACATTACGCGAACTTGTGGGGGAGAAAACAGCAAAAGTACTGGCTGAACTACCGCATACCCCTCAGGATTGGACGGTACATCATGTTTTCTTTGCGCGAGCAGGATTTTCGTCGTCAGCGCAGCAGTACGCGAACGAACAAAACGTGATTTTAGTCGATCTTGCTGCGCTTGAGGCAGGCCTTACCGCACCAAACGCAACTGCCTGAACCACTGACTGAGCAGGCGTTGAACATCCTGGCCCTCATTGTGGACGGGAAAACCAATCAACAAATCGCGGACGAACTGGTTGTCACCGTGGGGACAGTTAAGTGGCATGTCCACAATATCTTACAGAAACTAGGCGTCAACAATCGCACACAAGCAACCATTCGTGCACAGGAATTAGGGTTGCTCTAACTTGAGATATGCTTAATCCATGCCTCTTCAACTAAATGCTTCCCTATTTCATCCAAAACTTGGGTAATTCCCGGTTGATCCGTTGGCACTATCTTATCTTCCCCAATATGTTTATGGTGTGGAAAAGTGATAATGTCGGGATGATGCGGAGCGTTGTCATACCGAAATACACATTTATCGTTACGAATATAGGAATACGAGTAAATGATACGCACCGGATACCCTAGCTCAGTGCTGACTGTCTCATGGATACTCAGAAAAGAATCATCCCAAAAGTGAACCCGACACCGGAGAATGCCATTGAAATCATCTGAAGCCAATATTTCAATGATTTCAATAGATGTTATCGCAGCATATTGCTTTAAACCACGCTCTATTGATGAAAGGTGATCTTCAATGTTCATTGCGCTGGCGTCGAGGAAAACATAAGTTGACGTATCGGCAGCGAAGTAAGATACAAGTGATATAGCCCTGCCCATGTTAGCCAAGCATCATCATCCCCCATTTCACCATTTTGATAACGCCGATAGAATTCTATCGTAGAATATCCATATTTTGACTCTAAATCGGATAATCGTTGGCTCAGTTCTTGAAATGATAACTGTTTAGGCTCAAAAGACATAATATACTCCTGCCGTGAAAACCGTCTTCTTTTGATTGCTAATTCAATTTATCAACCTTTTGTTTTCACGAAGATAATTATACTCGATAGTTCGAATATGCAGAACTTACTCTGGTTCGTTACCTCCTCATGAGCGGGGATTATGCGGATTCGGCCGAATCCGCGGTTGTGCAATCCATATTACGGCCGTTGCTGAACACTGCCCACCGCGAAGGGCGCTTCCGGACCAGCATGGAAATCAAACCCCTGTTCTCTCGCTACTGTCAAGATAAAGGGGACATCCCCACAGGCTCTGAAGTGGCTGTCCGAGGCTCTGGAAATCGCGGCGCCTGAGGGATTCTTGCGTTTATTTCTCGATGAGGCGCCTGTGCTTGAACTGCTGCCACAGGCTCGAGAGACCGCACCCGATCTTGTCGTTGCCATTTTAGGCCAACATCAATCAGCGGATGACGTTGCAAGGCTTGTCTTGAAACTGCCTTGAAAGTCGAAAGGCTTGTCTTGAGGAAGTCGAAAGGCTTGTCTTGAGCGTCGAACTGAGTGAAGTCGAAAGGCTTGTCTGAGTGATTGTGAGGAAGTCGAAAGTCGCGAGTCGAAAGGCTTGTCAGCCGAGGGTCAGCAAGTCGACGTTCCAACCGC
Source organism: uncultured Chloroflexia bacterium (assembly GCA_963701435.1). GTDB lineage: Bacteria > Chloroflexota > Anaerolineae > Promineifilales > Promineifilaceae > JAACFF01. The sequence continues at coordinate 62,088 of CAVPAL010000036.1, forward strand.
ACACAAGCAACCATTCGCGCACAGGAACTCGGGTTGCTCTAACGCTCCTGTGAATAAATAGTTAGGGGCTTTAAGTATCAACAACACGCCAGCAAACTAAAGAAGATTCGGTGCATACCGCTTGACAGTATTACCGCCTCGCGGTAATATCTTTTCATGATCAAGTCCTTCAAATCCAAAGAAACCGAAAAGGTATTTCATCGTGATTTTTCTCGCAAACTTCCCCAGAACATTCAAAAAACCGCGTACCGAAGATTGGCCTTTTTACATTCAGCCAAAGAACTGAAGGATTTGTTGATTCCACCATCAAATCGATTGGAAAAACTGTCTGGTGACAGAAAAGATCAGTACAGTATACGGATAAATGATCAGTGGCGAATCTGCTTCCAATGGCAAGATGGTGATGCTTATGAAGTTGAGATTGTAGATTATCATTGAGTGAGGACAAACAATGACAGAAACACGAATTCCCCCAGTACATCCAGGCGAAGTTTTGCTGGAAGATTTTCTTAAACCGCTGGGAATCAGCCAATATCGTTTGGCGAAAGAAATGAAAGTATACCCCCGCAAGATCAATGAGATTGTGCATGGGAAACGGAGTATTACAGCAGATACAGCGCTTAGACTAAGCCGTTATTTTGGCACGTCGGCAGAGTTGTGGATGAATCTGCAAGCATTATATGATCTCGAAAAGACACGCGATGAAATAGAGGAGCAAGTAACGAAAGAAATATCACCTCTGGTTCAAGAAAACCTCAATGTTGCGCTGGTGTAAGAGAACTCAAGGAATATTATCAAAATGGTCAAGTGTGTTTTAAGAGGTCGCCTCTAACAAAGCGTCAACAATCGCACGCAAGCAACCATTCGCGCACAGGAATTAGGGTTGCTCTAACTTTCCTGGCAGACCTCATCACTGGGCATTTTCGCTTAAGCCACAAGCCTTGTATTATATGGAAGATGTGGTTAATAGTTAAATTATGGAAAAGTGAATGACGATAATCACAACAGTGACCGGTAGGCGAATCCGACTGCGGCGTAAGAAGAAAGAACGAGCAGCTGCAAGCAAGCTGTCATTTGAGGAACGTATTGGCACCAACGGAGTAAGGGACTGTGTTGAATAAAGAACAACAGCGAGTCTATGATTGGCTAAATAATGATCATAACCTTCCAGTATTTGCCGAGGCTTATAAAGGTGCAGTAATCCTCATAGATCAGAAACCAGCAGGCTATGTTTCGTTTGTCGCTCATGCAGGACGGGACTTGATCAATGGTCTTGCACCAGCTGTAAAGGGTATCAAGAGACAGCAAGTTCAATACAATCAACTTGTCGGAAACCTACAGGATGTCTGGCTGGATGAATGGCGGTCCCGTGGTGATCTTTCAACTGAAGTAGTCGAGAATGGACACCTGATACCCATCGAAGTATGCCAAAGTATCTCTACCTTGATTGATGAACATAAGGCTGGCAAAATGCGAAGCTCGGGGGCAGATGGCTTGTTTTTCAGCACATTCCTTGATTACTCTGATAAAGACAAGATCCCTACCGGCTTTCTTTCCGAGTGGAAAGCTGCCAAAGACTGGTTTAAGGGCCATGCGCATCTTCCTGAAAAACCATTTAGGACAGAAACCGAAAACGACTTGGTAAAGCATTTTAATTGTCTGCATGGGTATCTCTACATAGCTGCCAGCAGCCAATATGATCGATTAAAGGACTTAAATGAAATCCTGGACGCCACCAACCAATGAGATGGTAGAAAAAGCATTAACATCCGTCAAAAAAGAGACAGATCGGCAGTACTTCTTCTCCAAACTTAATAACCCTCTCTGGGTAGAGCCATTGCGTGAGCGTGGCTACTTTAACAGCCCTCCTGGGATGAAACATTTACCTGATGGATATGTGCAATATCCGTATTGGCCAGAGCTGAGCTATTTGGTGACAATTGCAGATGAAGCAACAAAACAAGTAGTTGAAATTGTTTTATCTTTGCCAAAAACCGACAATCCACGGGTTTATGACGATGTTATTGCGATTGCTCTTAAACTAAAAGGGCAAAGATCAGCAGAACTTCTTCCCAAACTTATTGAATCCATCGAGCTTGATAATCCATTCCTGGCTTACCGCTATCCTGAATTACTTCAACATTGGGCAGTTCAAGGCAATATTGACGAAGCGCTCGAGATAGCAAAATTGCTTGTTCCCTTTCAGAAAGATCCAAGAATGCAAGATAAGCAGCAGCTTCGCGAAAAGGATCCCAATTCTTTTGGAGCCAGACTTGAACCCGCCCCCCGCTTCCGTGAATGGGACTATCAGCAAATCCTTGAAAAAGGTGTTCGCCCCTTGGCCGAGCATGAACCGTACCAGGTTGCCCGCATCTTGATTGACGCGGTGACAAGCATGATCTACCTTGGAACGCATAGGGAAGATTTAAAAAAAGTGAGGGACGAAGACTATTCGGAAATGTGGTGTCGGAGACTAGATAAGCCGGATCGTGACAATCCAGATGCAAAGGAAATCCTAACCCAGACTCTAACCTATGCATGTGAACAGGTCTATGATAAGGCTCCGGAATCCATTGACGACCTGGATCAGGCATTGCGAAATCATCGCTGGAAGATATTCCGTCGTCTGCGTCAGCACCTTTACGCATCATATCCGAATGACCAGACCCTCCCGTGGATAAGTGAGCAGATTCTCGGGCACGTGGATTATGCAAAAAGGAAGTACCGCTACGAATTTCAGTTAATGATCCGCAAGGCCAGTGAACACTTCGGCCCCCGATTGCTCAACGAAGACGAACAAAAGGACATTTTCGACGCCATTCTCAGCGGACCTTCGAAAGAGGATTTTCGTGAAAGTGTGGGTGAGCGCTACAGTGAAGAAGCTTTTCAACAACGTCAGCGCTATTTTCACCTTATGCAGCTACGCCCATTTGCCGCACTGCTACGCGGAGAGGTTCGACGTTATTTCGATGATCTGAAAGGTGACGCCCGGGCTGAAGAAATTACTGATGACAGCTATTCACCCTACGGCGGGGTAACCAGTGGCTTTGTCAGCTACAGGAGTCCGAAGTCCGCCGAGGATCTCGAGCGCCTCACGGATGAGGAGCTTCTTACCTACCTGAACGAATGGGATGACGAGCATCGGGACAAGGACAATTGGCTGGTTGAAATCAATATCTCCGCGCTTGCTGATGTCTTTCAGGCTCTGTTCAAAGAGAAAATTGTGCATGATGGCGAACGTCTGGCTTTCTGGTTGGCGAATCGTGACAGGATTGCACGGCCAATCTATGTTACTGCAATGCTCAAGGCCATGCTTGATCTCGTCAAGGAAAAGAATTTCAACAACTTGGAGCAATGGATAGAGTTCTGTGCATGGATCTTAGCCCATCCAGACTCGGAACGAGTGGAAGGTCAATCCGAGCCGAGAGACGAATCACGCGCCCATCCGGACTGGGGCAACTCACGCCGTGCTGTGGTTGATTTTATCGACGCATGTGTCAACAAGGATACCAATGCACCTGTTAGCGCAAGGGACGGCATTGCCAATCTCCTTCGACAGGTGTGCAGCCAACTTGACTGGGGGCTCGATCACGACCGCCCGGTATTGCTCAACCAGGATGATCCAATAACCGAGGCAATCAACAACACACGTAGTCGGGCTCTTGAATCTCTTGTCAATTTCGGCTTCTGGGTTCGCCGTCATTTGCCAGAAGATAATTTGCCGGAAGTGATAAGCATCCTTGAGAAACGTATAGCCGACGATGCTGAAATCCCGCTAACTCGACCTGAACGTGCGCTAATGGGGATGCAATTTGGCAACCTCTGCGCCCTCAATCGGGATTGGGCCGCCAAGCAACGAGAAATCTTTTTTCCAAAGAGAAATAAAGCTGTTTGGCGGGATGCCTTCGGCAACTATATCCGTTTCAACCGACCGGTTAAGTTGACGTTTGAAATACTGCGGGGTGAGTTTGAATACGCGATAGAAAACCTGAATACCTTGATGGCGGAAAAAGACAACGATAAAGAGATTGTCGACAGGCTGGGTCAGCACCTTTTCACCTACTATCTTTGGGAAGCCTACCCTCTACCTGGTGATGAAAGCCTGCTGGAGCGCTTTTATAACATGACCAACAACGACCGGAAAAGATGGGCTCTGCTCTTCGATCATGTTGGTCGCACACTGATGAATAGCGGTAGACACCTGGATAAAGTATTGATCGATCGTGTTATCGCTTTTTTCGATTGGCGCTTTGAAGTCGCTGAGCCGTTGGAGCTCCAAGAATTTACATTTTGGTTGGAGGCCGAATGCTTTGACCCTAACTGGCGTTTGCAATCTTATTCGAAGATTCTCGATCTTATTCAGGGAAGGGATACAGAACTTTCTCTACAGGTGGGAGCCTTAAACAAACTGCTTCCAGATCACCTGGCATTGGTTGTCGAATGCTTTGCAAAAATCACGGATGTCATAGACCAAGACACCCAGATATACATTTCAGCCAAAGAGGCCAAGCCTATTCTAAAGGCAGGTCTGAAAGCTGAAGATCCTCAGGTCCGCGGAAACGCTGAAAGTGCAAGGGAAAATCTGTTACAGCTCGGCCGCTTTGATTATCTGGACGTTGAATGAAAAGGCGGGTGTGATGATTTTTGCTCCCAGAATGGTGATGCGTGCGATATTCACTGAAACCTCAAATCCTTATGAAGGATCAAAGGAGCGAAGAATGCCCAACAAGCCCATGCAGGCGAAGCGGCGTCCGTGCGCCTGATGGGTGGTGTTACCTCCTCACAAATCACTTTTAGCAAAAAAAGAACTGAGCATCAGTTCTTTTTTAATTTCCCTACCCCTATCCCTATCTATCCCACCCCCTAAACCTATCTTTCGATAGGCGATTCATGCCCCGATAAATCATACACTGCTACTGTTGGACTTTCACACCAACAAAAAAGGAGTGACTTATGATTATTGGACGCATGTTAAAGAAAGATTTTCTGCGGAAGAAACTAATAACGATCGTGGTGTTTGCCTTCATTTTCCTGTCGGCCTTACTGGTAGCCAGTGGCACGAACTTGATGATTGAATTGGGTAATTCCCTGAATGTGCTGTTTGCCACAGCCAATACCCCGCATTTTGTGCAGATGCATGCCGGACCGCTCGACCAGGCTGCCATCGACAGTTGGGCAGCCGCCAATGAGTTGGTTACAGACCAGCAAACGGTCGAGATGATCACCATGGATGGCTCCAATCTTTATCTGGGAGCGAGCCAGACCCCTGAAGAAAACAGCATCATGGATATCAGCTTTGTGACCCAGAATGAAGGCTTTGATTTCTTGCTGGATCTGAATAATGAAATCATCCAACTCGCACCGGGAGAAATCGCTGTGCCTGTGTACTACAGTCAGCAGCAGGATTTGGTAATTGGCGATGCGGTTCGTGTGCACACGGGAGGCCGTGTGACCACGGGCGCCGAGGAAATGATCTTCACCATTACCGCCATCAGCCGTGACTCTCAGATGAACCCAGCCATTATCCACTCCAAACGCTTCCTGATTCACAAGCAAGATTATGCCAGTTTGAGAGAAGTTATTGCTGAAACCGAATATCTGATTGAATTCCTGCTTGTTGATGACAGTCAAATTGGCGCATTCGCCTCTGCCTACCAGGCATCGGATTTACCCAAGACAGGGCCGGCCGTTGACCAGGGATTGTTCAAAACCCTTAATGCCTTATCCGACGGCCTTGTCGCCGGTGTGGTCATCCTGATGAGCCTGCTGCTTATCGTCATTGCCATCCTCAGTTTACGGTTTACGCTCCTGGCAACCATTGAAGAAGATACAAAAGAGATCGGTGTCATGAAGGCCATCGGCATCGCCCGCGCTGACATCAAGCGTACTTTATCTTGCCAAGTATGTCGTCATGGGGGCAACGGCCGTTTTCCTGGGATACCTGACTTCACTACTGCTGAACCAGGTGCTGTCCGCCAATGTGCTGTTATATATCGGGAGTGCGTCCAAGAGTGTGCTGCAAACGGCCGTTCCCCTCATAGCAGCTTCTAGCATTTTCCTGATTGTGACCCTCTCCTGTACGGTCATGCTCAGACGATTCAATCGGATAACGGCCGTTGAAGCGCTGCGCTCTGGAAGCGTCGGCGAATCCATGCAGCGTTTCCCGATGCTCAATCTTAAACGGGGCAGGGTGATGAATATCAATGTGTATCTGGGCGTTCGCGATGTCTTACAGCGCTCCAGGTTATATGGATTGCTCGCCTTCGTTTTCTTCTTCTGCGCGGTGATTATCATCATCCCCATCCATTTCCTGACGACGATTCAATCACCGACATTCATTTCGTACATGGGCATCGGGCAGAGTGACATTCGCATCGATTTACGTCAATCAGAGGACGTTGCCGACCGATTCGATAGTACAGTCGCCACGCTCACGGCAGATCCCGATGTCGCAAAACTTTCGCCCCTGGTGACATCCCAATTCACAGTCATGCAGAGTGACGGCACGCTGGAAACCCTCAATATTGAAACCGGTGATTTCACATTGTTCCCGCTGAATTATGTGGACGGAACTGCACCACAACAGGAGAACGAGATCGCGCTCTCTTATCTCAACGCCGGGGAAATGGAAAAACAGATTGGCGATACCGTCACACTCGTCATCGAGGGGCAGGAACGCGAGCTGGTAGTCAGCGGTATCTATCAGGATGTGACCAATGGCGGCAGAACAGCGAAGGCAACCCTGCCCTACAATCCGCAGACAGTGCTCTGGTATACCGTCAACCTGAACTTGGCAGCAGACGCCACCATCGAGGAGAAAGTGTTGCAATATTCGCAGCTATTTGACCCGGCACGTGTCACCGACATGGCTGGCTATGTCTCGCAGACGATGGGCAATACCGTGCAACAGCTAAAGACAGTGACCACGGTCACGGTGGTTGTGGGGCTGGCCGTATCCGTCCTGATTACATCCCTGTTCATGATGATGCTCATCACCAAAGACAGTAATCAGATTGCGATCATGAGAAGCCTTGGTTTCTCAATACGCCATATCCGAATTCAATATCTCACCAGAGCGCTGTTCCTGCTGGCATTCGGTATCGTGCTGGGAACCCTTTTCTCAAATACGTTAGGGCAGCAGTTGGTGAGCGTTGTCTGGTCGTTGCTGGGCGCGTCGCGCATCAGTTTCGTGATTGACCCGCTCCAGGCTTATGTACTGTATCCCTTGATCCTGATGGTTACGGTTGCGGCCACAACCTTCCTGAGCACGAGAACGGGAATCAAAGAAACGAATATTGCCGAAATGATTATGGAATAAAAATGTAACGATACAGGTCACCGACCCTCGGCCTAACTTCCTCCTGAGAGGGGCAACGAAGCAGGCATCCGTTCCCTCAGGGAGAGTTGCGCTGAGGGTGATCTGAATAATCATTAGAAACAATAAGGAGAACTAAAAATGACTGCATTACTAGAATCACAACAACTTTGCAAAAGCTTTGTACTTGGAAATGACAATGAATATACCGTTCTATCTGATGTTGACCTCACGATAGAGTCAGGCGAGTTTGTCGCCGTGATGGGGCCGTCAGGCTCTGGCAAATCGACGCTGCTGTACAACATCAGTGGGTTGGATAGAGCAAAGTCAGGGCGCGTTCTGTTCAACGGTCAGGATATCACCGCCCTTTCTGAGGAAGAATTAGCAAAAGTCCGCCTGACCGGCATGGGCTTTGTTTTCCAGCATATTCACCTGCTGAAGAACCTATCTATCTTTGATAATGTCGTCCTTTCTGCTTATCTGGCACGTGAGGAAAGCCACGATCAGATCGACCAGCGGGCAGAGGCGTTAATGGAACAGGTCGGTATCGCGCATCTTGCTGATAACGACATCACGCAGGCTTCAGGTGGTCAGTTACAACGTGTGGGCATCTGCCGGGCACTGATCAACAACCCTGACATCCTGTTTGGGGATGAACCCACAGGCGCCCTCAATTCAAAGGCCGCTGGCGAGATCATGGATTTACTGACAGAAATCAATAAATCCGGCACAACCATCATGCTGGTGACGCATGATGTCAAAGTGGCGGCAAGGACGGAGCGGGTGCTCTTTATGCTGGATGGACAAATCGTCGCTGAAAAGTACCTGGGTAAACCTTCCGAGAATGGAGCTGAGAGAAAAGAAAGAGAAGAGCGCTTATCAAGTTGGCTCAATGAGTTGGGGTTCTAAATCTCCATAATGCGGACTGAAGTTCAACTTCTCCAAGAAGTTGAACTTCTTTCCATACAGGAAGGTTTTTATCATGGCTACACAATTTTCTGTAAACGACAATATACCCTGGAAAACGCGCTTCTTTACCATCTGGGGTGGACAGGCACTCTCAATTATTGGGAGCCAGCTTGTGCAGTTCGCCCTGATCTGGTACCTGACGGTGCAAACAGGCTCAGCGACTGTTCTGGCAACCGCTTCATTGGTTGGGTTACTGCCCAATGTGATCCTGGGTCCCTTCATCGGCACCCTTGTCGACCGCTGGGATCGCCGCCGAATTATGCTGGTTTCTGACACCGTTATCATGTTGGTGACAATTGGGCTGGCGGTTTTGTTTGCCCTGGATGGTGTTGAAGTGTGGCAGATCTATGTCGTGATGTTCATTCGTGCCTTATTCGGATCGTTCCACAGCAATGCCATGACGGCCTCAACGTCGCTGATGGTACCGGTTGAGCATCTGACCCGTATTCAAGGGATCAACCAGATGCTCAATGGCGGTCTCAATATCATCTCGGCGCCGCTGGGCGCACTGCTTCTCAGCGTACTGCCCATGCAGGAAATTCTGGCTATTGATGTCGTCTCAGCCCTGTTCGCTATCGTGCCTCTGTTATTTATGCGCATTCCACAACCGGAGCGACACAAACTGGCATCACAGAAGATGACGGGCAGGAAACAGTCTGGCAGGGCGTCAAATCTGGACTGCGTTATGTGATTGGCTGGCCGGGTCTGTTGATTGTCAGCCTGATGACCGTCGGCATTAACTTCACGATCATCCCCGCCTTTTCACTGATGCCACTGCTGGTGAAGGAATACTTCGGTGGCAGCGCCATCCATCTGAGTTGGGTTGAGTTTGCTATGGGAATCGGCATGTTTGTGGGTGGTGGCGTCCTGGGTGCGTGGGGCGGTTTCAAGCGTAATATCGTGACATCTCTGCTTGGATTGATGGGCATGGGGCTTGGTACGCTGGTTTTTGCGGTAGCACCCTCGACCGCGCTATGGTTGATCGTCATTGGTGCGCTGCTTGTTGGCATCATGACGACGATGACGATGGGGCCATTCTACGCCATGATACAGACGATTGTTGAACCTGATATGCAGGCGCGGGTGTTCTCGCTGTTGAACAGTGTTGGTTCGGCGATGGTGCCCCTTGGGCTTCTGGTCGCAGGGCCGGTAGCCGACCGGTTTTCTATTCAGGTATGGTTTTTATTTGGCGGGCTGCTCTGCATTCTAATGGCCGTATGCGGGTTGTTTATCCCGGCGGTCATGCAAATCGAATCACAAGACCGTGCCACTGCCATGCTGGGTGATGTTTTACCGGGTCTGGATGCATCATGAGTACGAATGCTTGTTATCACATTATCGTAAACGGCCGTTTAGATGAACGCTGGTTACGCTGGTTTGAAGGTCACACAGTTGATTATCTCGACAATGGAAAAACATTGATCGTGCTGACAGCTGTCGATCAGCCGGCCTTGTTCGGTGTACTCAATCGGATACGTGATCTGGGATTAGAACTGATTTCGGTTCAGAAAGATGATTTAATGATGCCTCATTTGGCGGTCTCCGATCATCCTGAGGGCGAAGTAGAAAAATAGTCGAGGGAAGTGTACTTGCACGGCTCAGTCCGGAGGAAGTTGTCGAATGGCAGGCGGGTAAGGCTAAAGCTAGCGGCGAGAAGATATTCTTCACCTGGCCTCACCACTGTGCAGTTGGAACAAAGCCTCCGAGTCCACGTCACTTGAAAATGTAGGTGCCTATTGCACATTTCTGCGCAAATGTGCAAGGTGAAGTTCATCAGCCATTCACGGAGTAGTTCCTGATCGGCCAATGTGTTGGGGCGAAAACCTAACCGCTGCTAACGACGTAAATCAGTCGCATAAGCACGGCCGTTGCTGTAAGCAGCGTTATCGCCGTCGGGATGGTTGAGGTTGGAAGTGTTGTGGGGGTAACGGCCGTTGGCAACTGCGCGATAAAAGTGTCTAAATCGCCGGTTTGTGGTTCGGTCATTACTGGCACTTCAGTGGCAGCAGGTTCTGTTATTCCTGTGGGTGCAACGGCCGTTGACGCTGGTTCGGTAACTTCTTGTTCGGTTGGAACGGCCGTACAAGCAGCCATTGACAAAATAATAGTCAACAAAAAAGCTAAACAATACTTAATCATATATTTTATTCTCCAATATTTGTTTCAGACTCTTCTCGAGTTGATGAATTATGGTTAATTTCCGGCTGTTTTTTTAGGTCGTCTTCAAATAACAACGGAAAAAGGCGATAAATAAAACGAGCCAATACCTTGGTTGTGGCTAAAATAGGCACAATCAACAGCGCCCCTAGCAGTCCACTCAGCGCTAATCCGGCAATCAATCCTACAAAAATGACCCCTGGATGCAGCTTGAACGCACGCCCCATCAATTGCGGGCGCAGCCACAGGTTGTCGACCTGTTGAATTGCCGCATAAACCCCTACCAACAACAGACCGAGTCCAATTGGTGATAAGGGCAGCCATCCTTGGCGAAACAGCCAGATGATCAAGCTGGTGCTGCTGACAATAAGGAGGGTTAGAACAACAAAGATAAATAACTGTACCCGTAAAAAAATGCCCCATACCATGTCAATATCAGTAAATAGTTTCCCAACATCTGCCTGAAAGTTCTGCGGCACTTTATTGAGCAAATAGGGTTGGATGCGATGTCCATCCTTTAATAAATAATAGAAGCTGACAATAACAACGAGTGTCCAGAGTAAATTATCGGTAAGGCCGGTCAGTAAGCCATCAGAGCCAATTGCGAAGGTAGACAGTGCATTTCTCCAATAAAGTGCAAAATTTTCCAGAATGGTTTCGGGGTGCAGCACATAACCAAAGAGAAGCAACGGCCGTGTTAACCATCCTTGCATGACTGCCATTGCCCCGCGAAGCTCCTGTTGCAAACGCGGCCATTGCTCCAATACAGCAGTGCCAAGCAGCACAAACAGACCCCCAAACACAGCCAAAACTAGAATATAGGTTAACGTGGCGGCCAACTCGCGTTTAATACCGAGGCGCTTTGCTAAACCCAGCACGAATGGATTAAGCAAAAAAGCTAACAATGCAGCTATCGTCAGGGAAACCAGCAACGGCCGTATAGATATTAACAGCCATACTAAAAAAACAAGCATTGCCAGTCCAACCAGCAGTAACAATACATTTTTTGTTGAGAGAGACATTCTATTACGCATTTATATCTCAGATTTATTGATCTTCAGATAAAGTATGTCACCTTCCAGTCTGTCAAGTGCAGAAGCTGGCACTATTTCACGTTTGCGTTCCCAAAGGTGTCCGCGTAAAAATATTAGCTGGGTGATTTTATAACTGTGGGGTCAATGCTGATTGCTTTGAATTGCCCAAGATGGCCATTTTTAGCTTCAACCTGAACCTGATAGCTAAGTACAACCTCACCATGCGGGATGTTGTACTTAGTGACAGGTACATACATCCAGGTTTGAGTGCTGCTCAGAGAAGGGACCATGTCATCCTCCGTAAAACTATAACCAGATGCCGGGACTTCCACAAAAAACGTTTTTGTAAAGGGCAGCAGGTTGGCAAATTTCTCAACGGAACATTCTAGCCAAATGCTACCATCTGAAATTTTACTGATTTTAGATGTTGACACCAGCCGGTCATCCCGATTAACAATACCGGGCAATTTTGCTGGTTTGACAACGATATGGGTAAGCAACCAACTTGTCGGTCGGATAATGAGATAATGAATCACCCCACAAAATTCGTTTTCACAATAAACGGCCGTATCCAAACCAATTTGTTTCATTTTCTCCTCCTTCTTTTTAAGCATAACCAGGAGTATAGGATAAGGAGATGATAAAGGTTGTGATACGGCCGTGACAAAGCTGTGATTAAAAGGCGCCATCACATTTTAACATTGGTATAGAACATTTGTTTTGCGGCAAGGTTTATCTACAATACTTAACCAGGCGATTACATATTTGGGGTGAAGATATATTTCAAGCAATCGCTGAATCCAACCACTAATCACTTTTTTTTATTAGTTCAGTCTTAGACGTCATCGTACCAAAATTAATCAGTTTATGGAGTACTCGTATGACACAAGCAGTGGCGCACACATGAAAGAAATGAACCAGATTCCTAAGGGCGAATACGCACAAGTGAATGAACTCAACCTGTATTATGAGATTCATGGTCGCGGACAGCCCTTGATTTTGCTGCATGGTGGTCTCGGTACAAGCAGCATGTTTGGCGATGTTTTGCCGCTACTGGCTCAATCTTGCCAGGTAGTCACCATCGATCTACAGGGACACGGCCGTATCGCCGACATTGACCGCCCAATCCGTTATGAGTTTATGGGTGACGACATCGCCGCACTGATCCGGCATCTGGGGCTGGAGAAAGTCAACGTCATGGGCTATTCATTAGGTGGCGGGGTGGCCCTACGCACCGCCATCCAGCACACAGAAGTTGTCAATAAGTTGGTGCTTGTTTCGACAGCTTTTAAGCGAGCGGGCTGGTATCCAGAGGTTTTAGCCAGTATGGCGCAGTTAAATGGCGCTGCTGCCGAATATATGAAACCATCGCCAGCGTATCAGGAGTATGTTCGTATCGCGCCGCAGCCCGAAAATTTTCCCGCCCTGCTAGACAAAATGAGCGATCTGCTGCGCCAACCATACAATTGGTCTGAAGAGGTGGCAGGGCTAACGATTCCCACCCTCCTTGTTTTTGGTGATGCCGAAGTCCACCACCTGTCCATGCGGCTGAATTTTTTGCCTTACTTGGTGGCGGACAGCAAGATGCTGGCTGGGACAATGCTAACATGCCAAATTCTCAGTTGGCTATTTTGCCCGGCACGACTCATTACAATATTTGTTATAATTTAGCATTGGGGAACTTGCCGTATTCCTTCCTCAACGCCCCTTTGCTCAAAACCAAATAAATGAAGAGGACAGAAAACGTGAAAACTGATCAAACAGCACCGCAGACTATGGATGAATACATTGCAGGCTTTCCAGATGATGTTCAACTGATTCTGCAAAAGATAAGGATGACGATTAGAAAGGCAGCGCCAGACGCAGAAGAGACAATCAAATATCAAATGCCGACCTTCACGCTCAAAGGTAATCTGGTTCATTTTGGGGCTTTCAAAAAACATATCGGCTTCTACCCTGTACCCACAGGCATAGAGGCGTTTAAGGATGAACTATCTGTCTATGAAGGGGGCAAGGGTTCGGTACAATTTCCATTTGATAAACCAATGCCATACGATCTGATTGGCAAAATTGTAAAGTTCAGAGTGGAGGAAAATTTGCAAAAAGCAGAGACCAAAAAGAAATAAGGAGATACCATGTCTACACAAATTCAAACAGATCATTTTTCCAAAGCGCTGTTAGGACTATTGGACGAAACGTTTGAACACGTTCAGGGCTATTACCTCGATAAAGGCACGTCCATGTTCGAGACGCTGGCCGAGATTTCTGCTGAAGAAGCATCAATTCCGGTAGGCGGTAAATGTGCCACGCTGGCGGCGCAGGTAAAACACACCGCCTTTTACCTGGATGTGTTAGAAAAAGGGTTACAGACGCAGCAGTTTGAAAAAGTGGATTGGGGTCAGATTTGGCGGGAGACAACGGCCGTTTCCCCCCAAGAATGGCATTCTATTCAGGCAAATCTGCGTGAAAGCTACAATCGTATCAAGACCCTCATCCACGACACCCCCGAATGGCAAAACGAACAACAAATTGGCGACGCCATCGCCACCATTGTTCACACTGCCTATCACCTGGGCGAGATTCGGCAGGCGCTTTGCACCCTAAAAAAGTAGAGTTAACGTATGACTTCCACCAATTATTTCAATACATTTATCGAAATTGCAGAAGATTGTTCAGCAGCTCGCGGAGAAATTCCACCTGTCAGAGGGGATAAAAAATCAGTAGCCAATCTGCAATTTGAGATGTTGTATGCACATCCCTACGAATTCAGTTCAGACGACATTTTATTCTCTGTATTTGCTACGAGAAAAGAAATACCCCAAGAAGAATTGGAAGAACAACGACAACTTTTCTTTGCCAAAGGGCAGCCCTGTTTTCGTGCTTCACCATTAACAAAAAGATATGGTTGGGGTGTTCATAGTGATGAAGAAGGTAAAATTGCCATATTTGGCGTTGAATCGAAGGAATATCAGAGATTTGTTGCGGATGAATCAGTTATAAAAACCAAGGCAATGCGATCTAAAAGAGCTTAATATCGTCGATATCAGGAACAAAAAAGGAGACATCAAAATGAGCGGAGTACGAGTATTGGTCGGCACGCGCAAAGGTGCATTCATTTTGACGTCAGATGAAAAACGGCAGGAGTGGGACATGAGCGGGCCTCATTTTGCCGGTTGGGAAATTTACCATCTGAAGGGCTCGGCCGTAAACCCCAATCGGATTTACGCCTCGCAGTCATCTGGCTGGTTTGGCCAAATCATCCAGCGCTCCGACGATGGCGGTAGCACCTGGGAACCGGTGGGCAACGAGTTTGCCTATGAAGGCGATACCCGGCACCCATCAATGGTACGATGGCACGCAGCACCCGTGGGAGTTTAAGCGCGTTTGGCATCTGGAACCCTCGCTCACTGATCCCGACACCGTTTATGCCGGTGTAGAAGATGCCGCCCTATTTCGCTCAACCGATGGCGGGACAGACCTGGCAGGAACTTGCGGGGCTGCGCGAGGTAAAAGGGCATCTGTGGCAGCCGGGCGCGGGCGGTATGTGCCTGCACACCATCGTTCTAGACCCTGGCAACCCGAATCGCATCTATCATTGCCATTTCCGCCGCCGGGGCCTTCCGTACCGATGACGGTGGCGAAACCTGGCAGCCCATCAACCGGGGTCTCAGTCTCGACATACGAACTGCCCGAATCGCAACGCTGAAGTGGGTCACTGTGTCCACAACCTCGCCATCCACCCCTCTCGTCCAGACGTGTTGTTTATGCAAAAGCATTGGGATGTCATGCGCAGCGATGACGCTGGGAGACTGTGGCACGAAGTCAGCGGAAATTTACCCAGTGATTTTGGCTTTCCCATTGCCGTTCACGCCCACGAACCGGAAACGATTTATGTGGTGCCAATTAAGAGCGATTCAGAACATTACCCGCCAGAGGGCAAGCTGCGCGTTTATCGCAGTCGCACAGGCGGCAATGAATGGGAAGCGCTCACCAACGGCCTGCCGCAAAGCGATTGTTATGTCAACATCTTGCGCGATGCGATGGCAGTTGATTCTCTAGACGCATGTGGCATTTACTTTGGCACAACTGGTGGGCAGGTTTATGCTTCGGCCGATTCTGGTGACAATTGGACGCCATTGTGCGCGATTTACCGGCCGTTCTTTCAGTCGAAGTGCAGACGCTGCCATGATCCGCGTTGTTCTACCATTTCATTTGCGTAACCTGGCCCAAGAAGACAAAGAGGTACAGCTTCAGATTGAAGGACCAATTACGCAGCGCACCGTTCTGAACGCCCTGGAAGCGAAATACCCGATGCTGCGCGGCACGATTCGCGATCATGCCACACAAGAACGACGTGCTTTCATTCGGTTTTTTGCCGATGGCCAGGATGTGTCGCATGAATCACCAGATGCCCCGCTGCCAGAAGCTGTAACAGCAGGAATTGAACCGCTGCGCGTTATTGGCGCGATAGCAGGAGGCTAACGCGATAGCTGGAGGCTAACGCGACTACTGGAGGGTAAGGATTGTTGATGAACACATTTATTGCGCTGCTGCGCGGCATTAACGTTGGCGGGCATAACAAGCTGCCCATGCGCGAGTTGGTTCAGATTTTGGAGTCGCTGGGTTTAGAAAACGTAAAAACCTACATTCAAAGTGGTAATGTGGTTTTTCAAACGCAACGGGATGCACAGGCCGAGCTTGCCGAAGAAATTAGTACAGCCATTGGGCAAAGTCATGGATTTACGCCGCAGGTGATGCTGTTGAGTTTGGTGGATTTGGCAACGGCCGTAGCCCAAAATCCCTACCCAGAAGCCACCCAAGACCCCAAAACGCTGCATTTCTATTTCCTGGAGTCTGCTCCATCCCAGCCCGATCTGGCCAAGCTGGAAATGCTAAAAGCAGAACGGGAACAGTTCGAGCTGATCGACAACGTGTTCTACTTGCACGCGCCAGACGGCATCGGCCGTTCCAAGCTGGCGGCAAAAGTGGAGAAGGCGCTGGGGGTGGCCACGACTGCCCGCAATTGGCGCACGGTGAATAAGATAATGGAAATGGCAACGGCCGTATGAAACATCCTCAACCTCAAAGTTTTCTCGCCATGAATATCTTTTGGAAAACAATCATCTGGCAGCAGTTTGGTGCGGCGATCGACATGCTCGACAATACGCTTAGCGCCTGTCCCGACGAATTGTGGCACGGCCGTTTGTGGCATACCCTCTCTGAACAACCAGAATATGCCCAATTCTGGTACCTTACCTATCACACCCTTTTCTGGCTCGACCTTTACTTGTCCGGCGCAGTGGAAGGTTTCACACCTCCGACCCCTTTCACACTGGATGAGTTGGATGCAGACGGGCTGGTTCCCGAACGGCCGTATACAAAAGCCGAACTCCAGACCTATCTCAATTATAGTCGCCAAAAGTGCCAGGCAACGATTGAAGCGCTGACAGACGAAGCGGCTCAACGACGCTGCCGATTTAGCTGGGGTGAGGTCAGTTTCGCGGAATTACTGCTCTACAACATGCGCCACGTTCAGGAACATGCGACGCAATTGAACCTGTTTCTCGGGCAAAATGGGGTTTCTGTTCCAGGCTGGGTTACCACAGTTAGCAACTGAGCTTCCTAGCATTGCCTACACGCTGCTTACGGCACAGCACTTGGCCAATAAATCGTTTCCCATAAGGAAGGCTCGAAAAGTTTTAACCCAAAAACCTGTTCCAGTGAAAAAATCAGAGATTATTGATAACTGTACAATTAGGTAAACCGCAGAAACTATTCGGAAATCCCAAAGGGCTTGAACTGCGGTTTCCTTGAGGAATCGGCAACGTCAAGAGCGATTCTAATTTTGAAATATTGTTGCCGATTACCTAAATATCATGCGCATGGAAAAACTATAACGAAGGAAAAACCATGTACGGAATTATCGGCCAAATGCAGGCCACCGAGGGAACTCGGGATAAACTTATTGAAATCCTATTGAACGGTACTAAGGACATGCCCGGTTGCAAACTATACGCAATTGCGGCTGATGCGGCGGATGAGACTGGAATTTGGATTACCGAGATATGGGATTCTAAAGAATTACATCAGGCATCCTTGCAGCTTCCGGCCGTTAAGAAGGCAATTGCTGCAGGAAAACCAATGATCGCAGGGTTTGGAGATCGGCATATCGTTAGACCGGTCGGCGGAACCGGACTCAAGTAGAGCATTTGATGTTATTGGAACTTCAGAAAGCAAACTATGAGTAAACCGTCACTGTCCCTCCGCACGGTTCGTACCCTTCTCGAAGAGCGCTGGGGAACTGTAACAGACTTCCGCCCCTTTACGGAAGGTTTGGCATCACAGGTGTTTAGCTTTCGACAGGGAACTGATGATTATGTGCTTCGTATCAGTTCATATCTGACCGGTTTTCAAAAAGATGCCTTTGTCACCCGCACCTTTGCCAATCCGCGCTTGCCCATTCCACCTGTGGTGGAGGTAGGGCAGCTAGAGGACGGCTACGCTTTTTGCATAACGCGACGCATGACCGGCGACCGTTTGTTTGATGTGGAGGCAGCGCAATTTAGTCAGTTAGTTGGCGCTATCATGGAGCTTCTGGCGCACATAGCCAATGCTGACATAAGTGCTACTATCGGCTACGGTACTTTTAATCCCCAAGGACGTGCGCCCCATGCGTGCTGGTCTGATTTTTTGCTCAGCATTATGAATCCCCGGTACTATAACTGGGAGCAAGTAGCCCAGCAGGTGCCAACGGCGACGGTAGAGGCGATTTATCAGAAGATCGCGCAGCGTGTGGCCGCCTGCCCGAGGCGAGGCAGTTGATCCATGGTGACTTTGGCTCGTACAATGTGCTTACGGATGGGCAGCAGGTTACGGCCGTTCTCGATTGGGATCGCGCAGCGGTGGGGGATGCGCTCTACGATGTGGGGCAGCTCCTGTTCTGACGTGAAGATCATTTGCGTCCCCTGATTGTGGCGCTAGAGGGGCATGGGTCGACAATTCCCAATTGGGAAGAGCGGGTCGTCTGCTATCAACTGCGGATCGGCTTACAGGAAATCTATGAGAGTGCCAGCGGCGTGGGGCCCATTGCCTTAAAGTGGCTGCTCAGTCGCTGCCAGAGAATTATGGAACAAACAGCGGTGCAATAAGTTTGAGGCACTTTCTAATACCTCAGTGTGCGGGACAATTTTAATAAGTTAAGTTTGGTTGGAAATGAAAGCAGGAGGAAGAAAATGAAAATAGCAATAACAGCCGTTACTGGGCAATTAGGAACGGAAATCGCCAAAGCAACTGTCGCTTTGCTATCAAAAGAAAATGTAATCGGGTTGGCGCGGACACCAGATAAAGCTAAGAATCTAGGCATTGAAATCCGTCCCGGTGATTACAATGACAAAAATGTTTTAGAAAAATCATTGCAGTCTGTGGACACACTACTATTGGTATCAGGTATGGATGTCCCTGAAAAGCGCATAGAGCAGCATCGCAACGTGATCCTAGCTGCTCAGAATAGTGGTGTAAAAAAGATAGTGTATACCAGCGTTCAGGGGGCAGAAGAAAATACTGCCTTTTCTCCTATCATCCAAAGCAATCGACAGACTGAACAGGATATCAGCAGCAGTGGCTTGGATTGGGTTATCGGGCGCAATGGGATTTATATCGAGCCAGATATTGAATATATTGAGGCTTATAAGAAATCTGGTGGAATTTTTAATAGCGCCGGTGACGGTAGATGTGGTTATACCACACGGCCAGAGTTAGCTTATGCCTACGCGAGAATGCTAACCCAAGATAAGCACAATGCTCAAACCTACAATTTGCACGGCGAAGCGATCACCCAATACCAACTTGCGGCATATCTTAACAGTGCTTTTGGTACAGATTTAATCTATACCCCTATGACAGTAGAAGAATACCGTAAGGAGCGAATAGCTGAACTTGGTGAATTTCTAGGCACCGTTATCGCTGGAATTTATCAGGGCATTCGAGAGGGAAAAGCTGATAACCCCAGCCATTTTTTTGAAGCAGCAGGCAGGGAACACCAAACCTGGCAGACCTATTTTGCAAACATTAAATCAAATGCATAACAAAAATAGCAATAAAAAGGAGTCAATTCATGGCAAAAAAATCATCGAAAGGTAGCGGTCGTCCAATTCCAAAAGTTGCGATCAATTTGGAAATATCACCCATGCAAGGTGAAGAATTGCTTACAACATTGCAGGTTCGTTTTGAGGAAAACATGAACCGTCACGAAGGACTTGAATGGGACAAAATACAGGCAAAACTGAAGGCTCATCCCAAAAAACTGTCGTCACTTAATGCAATGGAAAGCAATGGCGGTGAGCCGGATGTTGTTGGTTACGATAAAGAGACAGATCAATATATCTTTTATGACTGTTCAGCAGAAAGTCCTCAAGGCCGCAGAAGTATCTGTTACGACGGAAAAGCGCAGGCAGAAAGAGAAAAGAAAGGTGTTCACCCAGCCGGCAATGCGATTGATCTTGCAGACGCGATGGGTATCGAGCTTTTGAATGAAGCTCAATATCGAGAATTGCAAAAACTTGGCGAATTTGATACCAAAACCTCGAGCTGGATACAAACACCGACTGATATAAGAAAACTTGGTGGCGCCATCTTTGCTGATCATCGCTACGGCCGTGTCTTCGTGTATCACAATGGTGCGCCATCTTTCTATGCCGCTAGGGGATTCCGAGGCTCGTTGAGGGTTTAGAATTCACACATTTAATACCCACCTATCTTGAGTGAGTTTTATATTTTGCTTCAACGACAATCAATCACTATTAAGGAGATTTCTATGAGTCCAAATAAGGAAACGCAAAAGTCCGCCAAAAGCACCACCGCGATCGGCAAGGAGTCCAAGGGATTCACGGACGAAGAACGAGCCGCGATGAAGGAGCGCGCAGAAGTTCAACACAAGGTACGCGACATTGGGCTTCAGCGACACGGCAAACCTCGACGAAGGCGCCATGTGGCCGACCGCCTTCGCACTGAAGGAGTTGACCGCCGCCGAAGAGGCAAAAATCGTCGCACTCGTGCAGAAAGCAGTGAGCTATTGATTCTCAAGAAGGAACAGATGCAACAAACAAGCTATATCATTTCAAAATAGGAGACAGATATGAAAAGAGTCACTGGTATCGGCGGAATCTTCTTTAATTCACCTGATCCTATTGCGCTTAGGGCCTGGTACAAAGAGCATCTCGGAATCGACGTGCAGGCTTGGGGTGGAACGGCGTTTACATGGACAGATTCGGAAGGCAATCCGACTGCGGGAACTACCATTTGGTCTGTCGGCGAGGCAGCAAGCAATAACTTTGCTCCGAGCACCGCGCCGTTTATGATCAACTATCGAGTCGCCGATCTTCACGCGCTGGTCAAACTGTTGAGGGCTGAAGGCTGCAATGTGCTCGACAAGATTGATGAGTCAGATTACGGGAAATTTGCCTGGGTAATAGATCCAGATGGAAACAAAGTGGAACTCTGGGAGCCACCAGCGGGTCAATAATGTCGCCACTTTACGAAAAACCACTGCTACCTTAGGCCAACGGGAGAAATGTCATGAAACGCACCTGGACGATCATTGGTGTAAACGATGTGCCGCGTAGCTTCAAATGGTACCAGTCGCTCTTCGGCCAGCCCAAGGCACAACCAGGACATAGCGACTTTGGTCAGATCCTCGATTCGGATGGAACTGTCTTGCTCTGCCTTCACCAATGGGGCGCGCACGAACATCCGTCGTTGATGAGCCCCGACCACGCCCAACCTGGCAATGGGCTGCTATTGTTCTTCCGTGTGGATGACTTTGACGAGACGCTGCTTCGGGCTCAATCGCTCGTCGGTAAACTCGAGGAGGAACCACACCTAAATCCCAATACCGAGACTAGAGAGTTCGCCCTCCGTGATCCCGATGGGTATTACATCATAGTCAGTGCGCTCTCTGCGAACTTATGACTGAATCTTATGTTAATAACTCATGTTACGCAGTGCAGATTTCAAAAGTCTTGCACCACTCTGGAAATTTCCCAATGGTCAGTTAGACTTTTGAAATCTTTTCCAGAGTAAGTGCGTAACATCAGTTAATAACAGAATGAGATGATTATTTTTCGAAGGAGAAATATATGAAACAACAGACACAATCAACGCTGGATGTGATCTATGAGAACTGGCGCGGTTACAATGAAAAACTGCGCAATTGCATCGCACCACTGACGAATGAGCAGCTCTTGCTGCAACCTGCGGCGCATATGTGGCCGCTGACCCAGATTGTGCAGCACATCATTTCTGTCAGGGCCGGGTGGTTTAGCGCAACCCTACAAGATGACGACAAAGCGATGAACAACTACATGGAGTGGGGCCAACGTGACTCACCAGCCCGCAGCGCAGCGGAACTGGCACGCGGTCTTAATGAGACATGGGCATTCATCGAAGCCCGCTTACAGCGCTGGACACCCGACGACTGCGCCTTGACCTTCCCGGATGAATGGGACGGTCAGGTGTACGAGGTATCGCGCAGTTGGGTGATCTACCATGTGCTGGAACACGATCTGCATCATGGCGGCGAAATC
This sequence comes from uncultured Chloroflexia bacterium, assembly GCA_963701435.1. Taxonomy (GTDB): domain Bacteria; phylum Chloroflexota; class Anaerolineae; order Promineifilales; family Promineifilaceae; genus JAACFF01. The sequence goes on from CAVPAL010000036.1 coordinate 84,143, forward strand.
TCGTTGATCCTGGGCATGAATGGTCTGCAAGCCCTTGATCTTTGATCGAATTGTATTAGCTGCAAAAAGGAGATTTTAATATGGCAGAAATTGTATTGTTCCACCACGCACAAGGGCTAACCCCTGGCGTTGCCGCATTTGCTGATGAGCTGCGCCAGGCTGGGCACATCGTCCACACGCCCGATCTCTTCGACGGCCGTACATTCGACTCTATCGAGAAAGGCATGGGATTCGTCAGAGAACTTGGGTTTGGCGAGGTGATGGCGCGCGGGGAGCGAGCAGTGGAAGATCTGCCCGCGGAGTTGGTCTATGCCGGATTCTCTCTGGGTGTGGTCCCGGCCCAAAAGCTCGCCCAAACCCGGCCCGGCGCGCGCGGGGCGCTTTTCTTCTATTCTTGTATCCCGGTCTCGGAATTTGGGCAGACCTGGCCGAAGTGGCGTGCCGGTTCAGGTGCATGGCATGGACGCCGATCCGATCTTCGTGGGTGAGGGCGACATCGACGCCGCTCGGGCACTCATCGAAGAAGCCGAGGAGGGCGAACTCTTTCTCTACCCCGGCGACCAACATTACTTCGCGGACAGCTCGCTTCCTTCGTATGATGCGGAGGCATCCACGCTCCTGTTGCAGCGGGTACTGGCGTTTCTCGCTGCACTATAATGAGGCGAACGCGACTGATGACACATCCGTTGGAAAACACACAATACAACATTTATTTTGAACTCGGACAGAAGAAAGTTTTTGCAACGGCCGTTGATTGGCCGGGATGGTGCCGCAGCGGACGAGATGAAGCGTCGGCCATGCAGGCTTTGCTTGATGCCGGCCCACGTTATGCCCGCCTGCTGCAAGGCTCCGATCTGGCATTCAACGCGCCAAAAAGCAGCGAGGCTTTACGCATCATCGCGCGCGTTGAAGGCAATGCCACCACGGATTTTGGTGCGCCCGATAAAATTATTGCCTGTGACAACGAATCATTTGGCCCCGGCGAGGTGGAACGTGCGCAAACATTGCTGAATGCTTACTGGCGGGCGTTTGATGCTGTGGTGGAAACGGCCGTTAACAAAGAACTACGCAAAGGTCCACGAGGTGGTGGTCGTGACCTGGACGGAATTGTCGAGCATGTCATGGGGGCGGATACCAGCTACCTCAGAACATTGGGCTGGAAATTTACCGAGGTTAAAGGTGAAGACAGTGCGCAGAAGCTGGCTCGATTGCGCCAGGAAATTCTGAATGGGCTTGCTGCGGCTGCTGCAGGACAACTGCCCGAAAAAGGGCCACGCGGCGGCAAAAGATGGCCGCCGCGTTATTTCATCCGACGGTCAGCCTGGCATGTCATTGACCACATTTGGGAAATTGAGGATCGAATCGCATAAGCCATTATTTCGGTCTTAGACACATACAAACCATTTATCAAGGCAACGCCTCACTTTATTTCGGAGGATCAATAAATGAATAGAATGAATCCTAAGGTTGATTTTTATTTTAACAAAGCCAAAAAGTGGCAGGAAGAAATTGAGAAATTGAGAATGATCGTTCTTGACTGCCAACTGACCGAAGAATTGAAGTGGGGTTGTCCTTGTTACACGTTTCAGGAAAATAACATCGTTTTAATACATGTGTTTAAAGAATACTGTGCGCTTCTGTTTATGAAAGGTGCCTTGTTAAATGATCCCATTGGCATTCTAATCCAACAAACGGAGAATGTGCAGGCGGCGCGCCAGATTCGGTTCACCAATGTTGAAGAAATAGATGAAATGGAACACATCTTGAAAGCCTATATTCATGAAGCCATTGAAGTGGAAAAAGCCGGTTTGAAAGTGGATTTTAAAAAGACGACAGAATTCAGCATGCCTGAAGAATTTCAAAAGAAATTAGATGAAAACCCAGCCTTGAAAACTGCTTTTGAGGCATTGACGCCAGGACGGCAAAGAGCATACATTCTTTATTTCTCTGGAGCCAAACAATCCAAAACTCGGGAGTCAAGGGTTGAAAAATATATGCAGCAAATTCTCGATGGTAAGGGATTAAATGATCGGTAAATTCGATGAGAAAATTCTGACCCTGCTCAAGAAAAATCCATTGACTATTGCCGAGATTACGGCTGAATTGACACCTAAACAATTACGGACCGTTCCTGATGATGGTGGATGGACGGCCGTTGAACTGCTGGCTCACCTGCGTTCGTGCGCTGACGTTTGGGGCGGCTGTATAACAACCATCCTCACCGAGGACAGGCCAACATTCCGCGCTATCAATCCCACAACCTGGATCAAACAAACCAATTATCCCAATCTGGAATTTCAGCCCTCTTTTCATGCCTTTACGACGCAGCGTGCAGAATTATTGGCATTGCTGGAATCATGTGCCCCCGCTGATTGGTTGCGGGGGGCGACCGTGACCGGGGCTGGGAAGCCACTCGAACGAACGGTGCAATTTTACGCCCAGTGGCTTGCCCAACATGAGCGTTCGCACCTCAAGCAGTTTAAACGCATTGTGAACACAATGGGACTGCATCAATGACTATCAGGAGGCTATCATGCTAACCATCGACATTGATACAGCCCGCCGCTTCATCCTCGGCAAGCAGGGCTTGTGGCCAGGGCGGCGCTGGCGCGGCATCGAAGGTACGGAACAGGCGATGCGCGAGATGGAATACTTGCAGCTCGATCCGCTGCAAATCATCGCCCGCAGCCATGACATTCAACTGTACGGCCGTGTCCTCGACACCACGCCTGGCCTGTGGGAAGAGGTGACCTACCTGCAGCGCAAATTTTTCGATTGGGGCGGCTGGCTGGCCGTCCATTCGATGGACGATCTGCCGCACTGGCGCGTGGTCATGCAACGTGAGCGCGATAGCCACGGACGAATTCGCAGCATGGCCCACGAACACGCCGAGGCCATCGTCGAAATGCGAGCCATTTTGCAGGAGCGCGGCACCATGAGCAATCGCGACTTTAAGATGTCCGCGCGGAAACGAACGCAGAGCTATCGCGGCCGCAAGGACAGCGCCCTGGCTTTATATTATTTATGGCGCACCGGCGAAGTGATGACCCACCATCGTGAGAACTTCGAACGTGCCTATGCCCTTACTGAAGCGGTCGCACCGGCGCATCTCATTTGCGAAAGCGACGAGACCGAGGCTGACCGCTTCTTGATCAAAAAGGAAGTCAGTTTCCCCGGGCTGGCACGGCTGAACCGCACCGCTCATGCCTATTTTAACAGTGTGCCATCTGACAAAGTCGCACAGATACTTGATGCGCTGCTAGCCGATGGCGACGTCATCGAGGTAAAGGTGGAAGGCTGGAAACCGGTGCATTATGCGCTGGGCAGCGATGCCGAACTGCTGGGCGATTTGAGCGCCGGGCGCGTGCCGCAGGCGTGGGCACCGCTGGAAACGACCACGGCGGAAGAGGCCGTCTTTCTGGCCCCGCTCGATCCCGTCAGCGCACGCGGGCGGGCCAAAGTTGTCTTCGGCTTCGACTATGTATGGGAGGTATACAAGCCTGTCCATAAGCGTAAGTTTGGCTATTACACGCTGCCGGTTTTGTGGGGCGACCGGCTCGTCGCCCGCTTTGACAGCAAACTCGACCGCACGACCAATACGTTTGTTATCCTGGGCTTTTGGTTGGAGAATGAGGCCCTGGGCAAAGATGAGGCGTTTGCCGAGGCATTGGCCCGCGGCTTTGCTCGATTTGTGACGTTTCTTGGTGCGAGCAATCTGGATGCCCAGGCGATTGGCGAACCGCTGCTGCGCCAGCGCGTATGTGCTTCAACAAAGGCGTAAATGGCGATATGTATACAAATGCATTTCGCCATTTCTATCAATATTAAGGAGAAAATCCGAATGAAAGCAACCTTTACAACGGCCGTTCACCAGGAAGAAGGGATGAACGCCACCGGTTTACAAGTTCCAGCCGAAGTTGTAACCAGTTTGAACAGCGGCAAGCGCCCCAAAGTTAAAATCAGTTTAAACGGATACACTTACCGCAGCACCGTTGCCGCTTACGGCGATGTCTTTATGCTGCCATTGAGCAAAGCGCATCGGGAGGCAGCTGGCGTGCAGGCGGGTGATGAGGTGGAGGTGACGTTAGAATTGGACACCGAACCGCGCACGGTGGAGGTGCCGGAAGATTTGGCGGCAGCGTTGGAGGAAGGGGGTGCAACGGCCGTATTCGACGCCCTCGCCCCTTCCAAACGCAAAGAACACGTACGCCAGGTCACCTCTGCCAAGGCCGCAGAAACACGTCAGCGGCGCATTGACAAAATCATTACCGCACTAACTGACAAGTAAGCATTACCCCTCAAAAAGTAAATTCACATGCGAAAATTAAAACTTCAGGTACAAATGAATGAAGGGGAATTCAAATGACAGGCTCTGATATCGCCCAACAGCGATTGTGCAACCAATCCATCGCACCGGCGGCTTTGATGACACCGGGTGAGGTTGTAAAAAAGCTGGGGGCAGTGCAGGCCCAGGATTATCTGGGAGCGCTTTGGGCGCTGGGACTGCGCATGCAACGGGCAGTGGAAGCAGACATTGAGCAGGCCATTGCCAACAGAGAGATCATCCGCACCTGGCCCATGCGCGGCACGTTGCACTTTGTTGCACCTGAAGATGTTCGCTGGATGTTGACCCTGTTGACTCCTCGGATTCTTGCCAGGGCAGCGCGACGCCACCAGCAGCTTGAGTTAGATGAAGACACCTTTGCCCGTGGTGAAACCTTGTTTACAGACGCGCTGCGAAACGGCCGTTGCCTGACCCGCAATCAAATGATGGACGTACTGGAGCAAGCCGGTATTTCCACAAAAGGCCAGCGTGGTTATCACATACTGGGGTGGGCGGCACAAAACGGGCTAATCTGCTTTGGTCCCCGGCAGGGCAAACAACACACCTTTGTTTTGCTCGATGAATGGCTGCCCGACGGTAAAACCCTCAGCCGAGAAGAGGCATTGGCGGAGTTGGCGCACCGCTATTTTACCGGCCACGGCCCGGCCACAATCCAGGATTTTATCTGGTGGTCGGGGTTACCGGCGGCTGATGCCCGAGCTGGTCTGGAAATGGTCAAATCGCAGTTGGTGTATGAGGAATTTGACAGTCAGACCTATTGGTTTGGGCCATCGTCACTCACCTCACAAGCTGCCACGCCAACTGCCTATCTGCTGCCCGGATTTGATGAGTATTTGCTGGGTTATAAAGATCGCAGCGCCGTGCTTGACCCGGTCTATGCTACAAAAGTCGTGCCTGGTGGTAATGGCATGTTCAAACCGCTTATTGTGGTAAACGGCCGTATTGTCGGCACCTGGCAGCGCACCATCAAAAAAGACGCAGTGATCATGACGTTGAACCCATTCAATACTTTAAATACAGTCGAAACCCAGGCTGTAGAGGCTGCGGCTCAGAACTACGGGACGTTTATGAATCTGCCGGTAACGATATAAAAATTAGCGTTGATTGCCCTTCTAAACACATGGAAAAAGGCAACTGCATAAACAGCGCGTAAAAACTACGCACGACGTCAAATTTGATCAATCTTAAGGAGACACTTGGATGCAAAAAATCACCCCGTTTTTATGGTTCGATGACCAGGCTGAAGAGGCTATTAACTTTTACGTTTCGATTTTTAAGAATGCAAAGATGGTGAACGCGAATCGAAACCCAGATGGCAAGCTGTTTACGGCCACCTTCCAGCTTGAAGACCTGGAAATTTCGGCGCTCAATGGTGGGCCACAGTTCAAATTTACGCCGGCCATTTCCTTTTTTGTGACTTGTGAAACAGGCACCGAAGTGGATAAGTTGTGGCAAAAGCTTTCCGATGCAGGATCCGTTCTGATGCCCCTGGACACCTATCCATTCAGCGAAAAATTTGGCTGGCTCCAAGACAAATATGGGCTTTCCTGGCAGTTGAGTGTGGGCAGTTCTACGCAGAAAATCACACCTTTCTTCATGTATGTGGGCGATCACGGGCAGGCGGAAGAAGCAATCAAGCTGTATACCTCGCTGTTTGCGGATTCGCGCATTCTCAACATAGAACGGTATTGGTGACGATGAAGGCGGGGTGGTCGGAACCGTTAAACACGCCACCTTTGCCCTCAATGGCCAACTATTTATGGCCATAGACGGCGGCGCTGGACATGCGTTTACCTTCACAGAAGCGAACTCGTTTTTTGTGACCTGCGAATCACAAGCCGAAGTGGATGATTTGTGGCAAAAGTTCACAGCAGAAGGCGAAGAATCGATGTGTGGCTGGCTCAAAGACAAGTTTGGCGTATCGTGGCAAATTGTCCCTTCTGCCTTAGGCGAGATGCTGCAAGACGAAGACCCAGAAAAGGCAAAAAGGGTGATGGATGCCATGCTGCAAATGCAGAAAATTGACATCCAGAAGTTAGAAGAAGCGCGTGACCAAGGCTAATTTACTCAACCCAAGAAGTTCAACTTCTCAGAGAAGTTGAACTTCTGACCGTAAGGAGCGTTAAAATGAGAAAAATAATTGTGTCTGAATTTATTTCGCTCGATGGGGTGATACAAGCACCGGGTAGCGCCGAAGAAGATACGGATGGAGGTTTTGTACACGGTGGTTGGACGTGGCCTTATTGGCATGATGATATTGGTGCTTACTTCGCTGAGTCGATGAGTAAATGCGACACCCTGCTGCTGGGACGCAAAACGTGGCAGATTCACGGGGCTGCCTTTGAACCGATGCCTGTTGAGGAAGACCCCTTTGGCGGTGTGCCCAAGTTTGTAGTCTCGACGACGCTGGAATCGGCCGATGCCTGGCGAGACTCTACGCTTATCAGCGAGAATGTGGTGGAAGAAGTACGCAAGCTGAAGGAACAACCTGGCAAAAATATTCTCATGGATGGCAGCAGTGTGCTGATTCATACGCTGGCGCAGCATGATCTGGTGGATGAATACAGTTTGCTCGTTTACCCAATTGTGCTGGGCAGCGGTAAGCGGCTCTTTCCTGATGGTTTTCACACGAATTTAGAACTCATCGAAACCAAATCATATCCTTCTGGGGTTGTGTTAATGCGCTACAAGGTAAAAAGAGAAGAGAGTTGAGTTATAGACATTCAGATAATATTTTTGGGTAGGGACAAGGCAATCGGGAAATGTATTGGCCCAAAACAGATTGCCTGGTCTCCCGATTGCCTTGTCCGCGTATACGCACACATATGTTTGTCCGACAAGGGCAAGGCGATTGGTCGGCAAACGCCTGGTGAAATCAAAACATCATTCCCAATCGCCTCGCCCCTCCAACTCCAAATGTTTTTTTTAACATCTATAGTAACGGCCGTTTACCCACAATTTTCATCTTAAACCCAGCGAGGAAAAATGCTCCAAGAATATATTGAGATTCGCGGTGCTCGCGAAAACAATCTCAAAAACATTTCTTTGCGTATCCCCAAACGCAAAATCACCATCTTTACAGGCGTGTCCGGCTCAGGCAAATCGTCCATCGTCTTTGATACCGTAGCGACCGAAGCGCAGCGCCAGCTCAACGAAAATTTCAGCCTGTTCGTGCGTAATTTTCTGCCGCGCTACTCCCAGCCAGAGGCCGACGCAATCGAAAACTTGAGCATGGCGGTTGTTGTTGACCAGAAACGGTTGGGCGGTGGCTCCCACTCGACGCTGGGCACCATCACGGATATTTACTCTGTGTTGCGACTGCTCTATTCACGCATTGGGCAACCCCATGTGGGCACGGCAAACTTGTTTTCGTTTAACGATCCGCAGGGGATGTGCCCCGAATGTAACGGTATTGGGCGCAAGATTGGCGTGGACATGGATAAGTTTCTGGATACCTCCAAATCGCTCAACGAAGGCGCTATTTTGTTCCCCGATTATGCGGTCGGCAAATGGGATTGGAACATTTGCATCCAAACAGGCTTGTTTGACGCTGACAAAAAGCTGGTGGATTACAGCGATGAAGAGATGGAACAACTACTGCACACCAAAGCGTATAAGGTGAAAACGGAATTCGCGGGCAATACCATCAATATCACGTTTGACGGCATTATTGAAAAGTTCAACCAAAAATACATCACACGCGATCTCAAAACGAGGCCGGAGCGTACCCAGAAAATGGTGGAGGCGTTCATGACTGATGGCCCCTGTTTTTTGTGTAAAGGCACGCGTTTGAGTCAGGCGGCGCTGGGTTGTTTGATAAACGGCCGTAACATTGCCGAACTCGCCGCGATGGAAGTGAGTGAGTTAATTGAGGTCGTCAGAGCCATCCAAGAGCCAGCCGCCGCGCCACTGGTGGCCACATTAAGCCAACAGTTGCAGCATCTGGTCGATATTGGCCTCGAATACCTCAGCCTCAACCGCGAAACCGACACCTTGTCAGGCGGTGAATCGCAGCGCGTTAAAATCGTCAAACACCTCAGCAGCAGTTTGGTGGATGTGATGTACGTTTTTGACGAACCCAGCGTCGGTCTGCACCCGCGAGATGTCCACCGCATGAACGACCTGCTGCAAAAATTACGCGACAAGGGCAACACCGTGATTGTGGTCGAACATGACCCGGATGTGATTAAGGTGGCCGATCATGTGGTTGATGTAGGGCCACACGCAGGAAGCAGCGGCGGCACGATTGTTTATGAAGGCAGCTACGCGGGCCTGCTTCAGACTGACACGCTGACCGGTAGGCACATGAAGCACACATTGCCGATGAAAGCAACGTTTCGACCGGCAAAGGGCAAGCTGCCCATCACCAACGCCAATGTGAACAATTTGCAGAATATCAGCGTAAACATTCCCAAGGGGGTGTTAACGGTGGTGACGGGTGTTGCTGGTTCGGGCAAAAGCTCGCTCATTAATCAGGTGTTTATGCGCCATTATCCCGAGGCGATTCTGATTGACCAAACGGCCGTTGGCGCCTCCTCGCGCTCCAACCCCGCCACTTACACAGGCATCCTGGATGATGTACGCAAAGCGTTTGCCAAAGCCAACAAGGTCAGCGCTTCGCTGTTTAGCTTTAACTCCAAGGGCGCCTGCGAAAATTGCCAGGGGCTGGGCGTGTTATACCCGGACTTAGGGCCGCTGAGTGGCATCAAAATACCATGCGAAATTTGTGAAGGCAAACGGTTCAAGGATGAGGTCTTGGCCTACAAACTGAATGGCAAATCGATTACTGATGTGCTGGCGATGACGGTAGAGCAGGCGCTGGCCTATTTTGAGATCAAAAAAGTCACTCATAAGCTGCAAGCGATGCACGATGTCGGGCTCGATTATTTGACGCTGGGTCAGCCGTTGAGCACGCTCTCTGGCGGTGAATGCCAACGGGTGAAACTAGCCAGCGAACTGCATAAAAAGGGCACGATTTATATCATGGACGAGCCAACGACCGGGCTGCATATGTCGGATATCGGTCACTTGCTAGGCGTTATTCACCGTCTGGTAGATGCGGGCAATACGGTGATTGTGATTGAGCATAATTTGAATATCATCAAGAATGCGGATTGGATTATTGATATGGGGCCGGAAGGCGGCAGTAAAGGCGGCAAGGTGATGTTCGAGGGTACGCCCAAACAACTCCTGTCTGCAAAACATTCACTTACCAGCACATATCTGGCAAGGACCCATTCCTAAACTAAGCGAGCCGATGACGTAGCTTCTCGAGGAAAAATATATGTGTAGAAATATTCGAACCCTTTTCAACTTTGAACCGCCGGCTGCCGAGGAAGAGGTTCGGGCGGCGGCGTTGCAGTTTGTGCGCAAGGTCACTGGCTTTAGCAAACCCTCACAACAGAATGAAGCTGCTTTTTTAGCGGCGGTGGATGAGATAACGGCCGTTACCACCACTCTCCTCGCCACTCTGCACACGACTGCACCTGCCAAAAATCGGGAAGAAGAAGCTGCCAAAGCGCGTGCTCGCAACGCCCAGCGATTTCCTAAGAATTAACAAAGTAATGCAGAAATGAACTCAGCGGAGAGATCAATGGACGAAACAACGCAATTACACGTCAACAACATCTGGTCTAAAGATAAAGATTTGCAGAACGCAGCCTATACTTATTTGATGGCAGCCACAGAGATACCCGTTGATTGGGCCTACGAAGCGTGGGATGATTTGGTGGCTGGCCTGAGCGACAAAGACAATCGTGTGCGGGCCATTACCTCGCAGCTATTGTGTAATCTGGCACAGAGCGATCCAGAAAAGCGCATGTTGACCGACTTTGACAAGCTGCTGCTGGTGACAAAGGATGAACGGTTTGTCACGGCGCGGCATTGCTTGCAATCTCTCTGGAAAGTGGGACTGGCTGGGTCGGAACAACGGGAAATGATGGTGGCTGGATTGGACGGCCGTTACCACGAATGTATCACCGAAAAGAACTGCACCCTCATCCGCTACGACATCATCCAAGACTTGAAAAATCTGTACGCTGCCGTTCCAGACGATGCCATCAAAGAAAAGGCGCTGGCCTTGATTGAGATGGAAGCAGATTTAAAATACCGCAAGAAATATGCCACTGTTTGGCGGGAAAAGAAAAAATGACAATGACAGAACCAAAAATAATGAAGAAAGATAGTTAATGTCACCAAATAAGCGACAATAGGAAACCTTATATTCGTTATGGATCACTGATCAAAATTCTTGGTCAATAGCTTGAGCAGAGTGAAATGAGCTCCACAAATTTACCATTACAGTTAACAAGTTTCGTCGGGCGCGAGCAGGAGATAGTTGATGTCAAGCGCTTGCTATTCAACTCGCATCTCGTCACCCTCACAGGTGCGGGCGGCAGCGGCAAGACGCGGCTGGCGATCCAGATTGCCAATACAGTCAGCGAAACCTTTGCCGATGGCGTGTGGCTGGTAGATCTGGCGACCCTGCGCGAACCTGAACTCGTACCACAGCATGTCATCTTGGCACTCGGCTTGCGCCCGATTGCTGATCAACCCCTACTTGAGACGCTGCAAAGTTTTGTGCAGTCTAAACAGTTGCTTCTCATTCTGGATAATTGCGAGCATCTTAGCGCAGCTTGCGCCCAGCTTGCCCGAGGATTACTATCTCAGGCATCTGATCTGCGAATTCTAGCAACCAGCCGCGCGGCGCTGGCAATTGCCGGCGAAACAATCTACCCGGTATCCGGTCTAGACATGGCCTGTTTTTGAGGGTGCGGCTGGGCGAGGCGGGCAAAGTCACTTCGATCTCCAAGAATTAATGAGTTATGCTGCCATTCGTCTATTTGTTGAACGAGCGCGTGCTATCTCGCCTAATTTCAACCTCACTGCCGAAAACACATTGTCGACCATCGAAATTTGTAGGCGATTAGATGGCCTCCCCCTGGCGCTGGAATTAGCCAGCGCCCGAGTCAATGTGTTGACTGTTGCTGAAATTACGGCACGCCTTAATCACCGTTTTTCCTTGCTCATTTCCACGCAACGCAGCGATCTTGAGCCACGCCATCAAACCTTGCGTGCGGCGATAGATTGGAGTTATGCGCTGCTTCACCGGAAGAGCAGAATTTGCTGCGGCGACTGGCAGTCTTCGAAGCTGGCTGCACACTCGATGCCGTGGAAGCCATCTGCATAGAAGAGGGGGTTGCCACCGAGGATACATTGGAGTGGATTTCCTCATTGGTCAACAATTCACTGGTCGTGGCCGATACCATTGGCCGCGCCCAAGCACGTTACCGCCTGCTCGAAACCATCCGTGAATACGCGCTTGAAAAACTGGATGAGGCAGAGGAAACCACATTGCTGCGCAACCGTCACCTGGACCTGTTCCTCGCCCGGGCTGAAGAAGTAGCGCCAAAACTGAATGAGGCGTACCAGCAGCTTTGGCTGAACTGGCTGGAAGGCGAGCATGATAACTTGCGCGCCGCCCTGGCCTGGTCGTTGGAAAACGGCCGTATTGAAGCCGGACTACGCATTGCCACCGCCCTCATTCGATTTTGGGAGATACGGGGTTATGTGCAGGAAGGCTTGATATGGTTCGAGCGTTTGCTTGCCCAGACCGACGAGAGAATTTCTCTGGTCGTCCACGCCAATGCCCTGGCCTATGCCAGCTTCCTGGCGATGTTTCTCGGCGATGCGGCGAGCGCCATGGCTTATGGACAAAAAGCCGTCGCCTTAGCCGAAGCTGCCGGCGATGAAGGCAGCGGCGTCCTCACCATCGCCTTGTCCAGTTTGTCTTCGGGGGCAAGAGCGGCAGGTGATTATCACACGGCATTCACCCTGGAAGAGCGGGTCATTCAACTCTTACGTGAATCGCCTGAGCAGCCGTTCTTCTTAGGCATGGCCTTACTTGGCCATGGCAGCGTTGCCATTGAGTTGGGCGACTATGACACAGCCCGTGCCTCACTGGACGAGAGCCTGGCGATTGCCCGAGAGGCGGGTGATTCCTTTCGGATTGCCCATGCCCTGAACGCTTTGGGCGATCTGGCACGCTGCGAGCAAAGGTACGCAGATGCCCAAACCGCGTATGAGAACAGTGCCCTGCTTTTGCGCGAACTAGACGCCCAGCACGATCTGGCCTCTGTTTTGCACAATCTTGGGCACACCTGCTTGCACCTGGGGGATATCGAGCGTGCCCACACCCTGTTCCGTGAGAGTATGGCCGCCCACCAGTCACTGCAAAATGTGTCCGGTATGGCTGAATGCCTGATTGGTTTTGCCGCCATTGCCCTCTTGCGAGGATTGCCAATCGTGGGCACACGTCTGCTAGGCGCAGCGGATGCGCTTGGCGGGCAGCGTACCGCCACGGCCTCGGTGTGGCAAGCCACGCGGATGGAGTATGAACACTATCTCGATCTGGCTCGCACCAACCTCACGGAGGTTGAATTTCAAACGGAACAGGCGATTGGGCGCGCCATGTCTCAAGAGCAGGCCGTGGACTATGCCCAAAATCTCCCGGTCAAACAAGAAATTGCGGCAGTAAACAAAGAGAATCCAGACGGCTTGACCAACCGCGAACGCGAAGTCGCCTGCTTGATCGGGCAGGGCAAGACGAATGGCGAGATTGCCACCGAACTGGTTTTGAGCAAGCGCACGGTCGAGACGCACGTCAGCCATATCTTGTCCAAGTTGGGATTAACCAGCCGCGCCCAGATCATGCTCTGGGCAATTGATCGCAATTTGACCTAACCCCCTTTATCGCTGCAAGCTGCATATCAGTACCGATCAGCACGATCTTCAAAGATACGTGTATTTCTCCGTATACGCACTGACGACGTTTCATATCTATTACGCCATAATGTCCGTATTAGGAGACAACCTATGAAAAACGCTTCACTTACAACGATTGGTCGAAATGCAATTGCCCTGGCTGTCGTGGCTATCCTTGGCCTGGTGTCCATCACCTTGTTTTATACCTTGTTTGGCGGCAGTAGCGGACCGTTTGGCACGCTCAACGACATCTGTGTTGCCCTGGGAGGCATCTTGAGCGGTGGGCTGGTGTGGCGGCTGTATCCGCTCCATCGCCAACATGCGCCACGCCTGAGCCGATTGGCGTTGGGCAGTGGCTTGCTTGGCGCATGTCTCGTGCCGATTGGCTCAAGTTTCGCTGTCTTCAATGTGACAGGTTGGTTTTTAGCAGGATTGGTCACCACATTTGGCTACGCGCTCATCGGTCTATGGCTGCTGGCGTTGAATTACTCGGCTCGACGCTGGCCATCGTTTCCCAATCGTCTCGCTTTATTGGGGATGGTGGCAGGTGGCGTAACGGCCGTTGGCCTGCTAGCCGTACCAGGAATCCTTGCTCGAATTGATGCGCCGGATGCAGCCCAATGGTATGTATCAACAGCCCTATACGTTGGCGGTCTGGGCTGGAATATTCTGTATACCGTCTGGTGTATTTGGCTAGGTCGTCTATTATTATCGAATAGATTGGTGCTGCAACTTTCTACAGTTAAAAGACAAAACGTTTAGCAGACAGATCGGAGTATGTAGGCTTAATTAGATGGATCAACTCATCATAAACCGCTTCAACAATTCCGTTTTGCAGGAAGCCAGACGACGTTATAGCATTGCCAAAGACCAGATACGTGCTATCGACACATTTGAGAATTTTATCTATGAATTCGAACGTGATTCGTGTGCTTACATTCTTCGTATTGCCCACAGTTTCCGCCGTGATGAATATCTCGTTCAAGGCGAAATAGATTGGATTGATTATCTTGCAGAAGGGGGTGTCTCTGTGGCGAAAGCTATCTTTTCTGATGACGGAAACCTTGTCGAAGCCATCGACGATCAACAGGGTGGTACTTTCCTGGCGACTGCTTTTATGAAAGCGCAAGGACAAGCCCCGTGGGATTTGTGGACACCCAAACTCTATGAAACGTATGGTCAAACAATCGGACAGATGCACGCTTTGTCTAAACAGTACCAGCCCCAACAGCCCACTCTAAAACGACCTGATTGGGACAATGACCTCTTTAATTATGTAGAGCGCTATTTACCTGAATCCGAATGCATCGCGAAGAGCAATTACGGAGGCTTATGTCATTATGTCAATACGCTCGACAAAGATTATGCGTCTTACGGCCTGATCCATCAGGACGCGCACGGTAACAACTTCTTTGTGGATGAGGCTGGCCAGATCACCCTCTTCGACTTCGACGAGTGCGCCTACAGCTGGTTCATCAATGAAATTGCAATTGCATTGTTCTATATTGTGCAAGACGCAGAAGATTGGTCGGCCTTCACGAAAGAGTTCATGACTCATTTCCTTCGCGGATATGTTCAGGCCTGCCCCCTAGACCAGGCCTGGTTGCAAGAAATTCCGCATTTTCTGAAGCTTCGAGAGATCGAATTGTATGCAGTCCTGTTTCGTGATTTTGATGTGAAAAATATTGACGACGAGTGGTGTGCGCGCTTCATGCACGGCCGTAAGCTCAGAATAGAGCAAGGCGTACCTTTTATTGATTTTGACTTCAAGCCACTTTCTGGTTTGTGTCATCCTGGCGCTATTGAATCAAGCATCTCTTGAGGGATGCGCTGTTTCAGACTGCGCTCTGGTTTGTTGGGGAACCTTACAAAAAACACGTCTAATTCATACTTTTATCAAGGAGAGATTAACATGTTAGCAACTACTATTCCCGTTTCCAATACCCGCTTCAAATTCGGCTGGGTCGCCCTTCTTATCTCAGCCGCTCTAATGACTTTAACGCATTTTAGCCTGATATTCATTCTGGACGAACCCGTCCTTTTTACCGGCTTTGCCGTCTTCAACCTTTACGCGCTGATTGTCATCCTGATCCCATTTCGTCGCGGTGAAAAATGGGCCTGGGTGACAACCTGGCTGCTGCCAATCGGATTGGCCCTCCCCGCCACCCTGGACCCTGACATCATGATTTTCTATTTTGCGGTCGCTGCCGTCTGTGTATTAGGTCTGGTTCTTTCGATGCAGCCATTCTTCGCGAAGAAATAACCATCCTGGCAACAGCGAGTAGCTTGTTCCGCTGCACCAGCCCAGCAACAAACAATAAGAAGGCCAACCCGATGCCAATGAACCGAACAGAATCGCTTATCAGCCGCCTATTCGCTGAGGCCTTCAATCAGGGTCATTTGGCGATTGTGGACGAATTGTTATCCCCTGACTATTGCACCCATACTGCGTTCGGCGGGGCATCACCTGATCCAAGGGGTTTGAAGTGGCTGATTGCCATGTTTCGCACTGCCTTTCCCGATCTTCACTGTACTGTGGAGGATGAAATCAGGGAGGGAGATCAGTTTGCGGCGCACTGGACGATGCACGGCACGCACAGGGGCCTGTTCATGGGCAACCCGCCCACCGGCAGGCAGGTCGAAGTGCAAGGGATGATCTTTGGCAGGATTGAAAACGGCCGTATCGTCGAAGACTGGACCCTGATTGACCAGATAGGCATCCTGCAACAGCTTGGACTTGTGCCGCCGGCAAGATGAAAAGGAAATAAAAATGGACAGTTCCGACACAAAACGCACATCAATCTTTAGCAAACGGGTTTCTTTTGGCGCCATTGCCCTAATTCTGGCTGGGCTAACGCTGATTCCACAAGGGATATTGACGATCAACGTGCCAACTGCTCCAGAACAAAATTTAGCGTTTGCCGCTGGAGCCAACTCGTTTAGCTATCGGTTTAGCATGATGCTTGTGGGCATATCGTTAGCGCTCTTTATTTTGGGTGTCTTTGCTCTTTACGCGCATCTCGCGCAGACGAAACAAGAAAAAATCGCCTTTGCCGGACTCATTGTAACAGTGGGTTTCCTGGCTCTGTTTCTACCACTCACTGGCTTTGCCGCTTTTGTTGTCCCGGCGATTGGACATCTTGTTGAACAAGGACATATGGAGATGATCTCGGTGCTGGATGCCATCTTCAAGGAACCTTTCTTACCGATCCAATTCTTTGCCGGCATCCTGTGGAATATCGGCAACATCCTACTGGGTATCGCCATTTGGCGTTCTGAGACCCTGTGGAAGTGGGGTGGACTGCTCTTTATCGTCTATGGTGTGATCGGCATCCCCTCATTTTTGGATGTAAAGGTGTTTCAAATCGTTGCGCCAACTGTGGGTGGTTTGGTACAGATCGCAGTTGGGATTTCTCTGTGGCGCACTGTACGCAGTTCCAGATTTGACCTTGCTGGAGAGAATGTGGCGCCAACCGCGTGATACCAATGATTCCTCTCGCTAACCTAATATGAGCTAAATAAAGAGGTTTGTTATGTTCGATTTTACTGGAATAATTATTCTGATTGTGGTGATTGCAGTATTCGCCTTTTTGACTAGTCGAGCCTGGAAATTAAAAAACGGTTTTCTGAAATGGATTGGCGTGATCATCGCTGGGCTGCTGACGCTGATACCGTTGGCTCTGTTGGTATTGGCGCTGATTGGCTTTTCCAGGCTGAACACGCAGTATGACAATCCAGTGGCTGCAATCCAGGTAGCCGGGACCCCGGCACAGATTGCTCGCGGTGAAAAGCTAGCCAACATCTGCGTTAGCTGCCATGCACCTGGCGACCAATTACCCCTCTCTGGGACTAACTTTGCCATAAAGTTCGATTTTCCCCCGGTCGGTACGCTCTATGCTCCCAACCTGACGCCATCTGGCGATATCACAGACTGGACCGATGGGGAGCTGATTCGCGCTATTCGAGAAGGGGTACATAAAGACGGCCGTTCCCTGCTTGTTATGCCGTCAGGAACTCTTCGGAACATGAGCGACGAAGACGTACAGGCTCTCGTCGCTTATTTACGGTCGCAACCTGGCGTTGGTGCGCCCACCCCAAACACTCGATTTAATGTGCTTGGCGCAATTTTAATGAATCTGGCGGATTTTCGGACCGCACAGCAGCCGGTCAGCAGCGTCACTGCCCCTCAGGCCGGTACACCGGCATATGGCAAGTACATGGTGGATATTATTGCCTGCGGTGATTGTCACGGCACCCAACTAGAGGGGAGGGTAGACAATGGTCAGCCGGGCCCAACCGCCGGTCCCAATCTTACCCGGATTGTTCCGCAGTGGACGGAAGATCAGTTTATGACCTTCTTCAACACCGGACAACTGCCCAGCGGCGAAATGGTGCCTACGCTTACCCTAAAAAGTGGGTATTCCGAGCCACGAATGCCTTGGCCAATGGTTCGCGCCACCGCAACTGACGATGAATTGAAGGCCATGTATGCCTATCTGTATAACCTACCGGCAGTGGAAAGCCCAGTTAGATAAAAGTGCTGGTTCTAATCGTCTGGATTATAGTATTTTGGCCAAAAGGTGGCGATTATTTTTGTTTGATGGATGCGAATCGGGTGCGCATAGAGTGGGCATAGCAGAATGGCATCGCGTGGGATCGGTGGGATGATGAAAATGGGGATTCGTTTAGCGCATGTATTGAGATATACCATACCGATCCGGGCGATGAGCCAGACCCCACGAAATAGGAAACAGAGATTGCTATTCGACTGGCAGATGATTAACTCAACAGATCTTGAAATGAAAGGGCTGTCATTTGCTGCAGAACAGTGAAATTCACCTATGGAATGACTAAAACCGGCCGCTCGGCTTTGAGAATAATTTGAGCTGCGACATCTTCAAGCAAAAATCGCTTCCAGCCCTCACTCGGATGAGCGCCAATAACAATCAGATCATAACGGCCGTCGGACGCTTCTGCCAATATTTCCTCAATGACCAACCCATGTCTGACTTTAGGCGTGGCCACAACTTCAACCTGCTGTAATACTTCCAGATCATGGGCCAGCCATTCTCCTTCGGGCGTCTGGGCAACCATTAAATCCTTGGCCCCAGCTCGCAAATCTTCTCCTTCTACCCAGGGCGCAGCACTGATTTGAGACATAACGTGCAATATGGTTACGTCTTGTGCGCTTTCCAATATCTCTGACAATTGGGCTGCCATCCTGTCTACCAGGTTTGGCGACAAGGCGCCGCTTTCACATAAAAGGATGCGGTGCAGCGTATGTGCAGCTTGTTTAGCCAGGAGAACGGGGCGCTCTGTTTGGGCAATTACCCGTTGAGCCGTCGGCCCCATAAGACGGGTTAGTAAGCTGTGCTGTGATTTTTCACCCAAAATAAGCAAGTCATACATTTCTGACGCTGCTTCAGCGACGATTTCCTCGGCGGGATTACCAATGCGGATTTTACTTCGCAGTGTACTTACAGCAGTGCTTAAAAGCGCCGTAGATGTGGCCAGAATAGCTTCAGCTTTTGGCTCATCGTCTTCATGTTCGATAACGGATAAGACAGTTGCCTCGACCGCAAACAAATTAGCAATAGAGAGACATTGCTGTAAAGCAATATATGAATCGGTTGAACCACCTGTTGCAACCAGAATATGCATCAAAATACCTCATACCAACAGTAATAAAATAGGGACGAGTAAAATCGTCACCATGAAAAAGGCCAGGTGACGATTATCGGCTGTGACCCAACCAACAAAAGAGAGCATACCTCTTTCATACGGCCGATAAATTGTCGCCAGAATAATAACAGAAACAATGGCAATACTCAGCATTTCGACCAGTACAATCGTAAACGCCTGGGGGTTGTTCAACAGAACGGCCGCTAACAGGGTGTCAACGAAAGTCGTGATGTTGGCCCCCATGATGTAGGGGATGACATTTTCACGACGCACAAAGCCGCGCTGGCTCAAGGGCACCAAAATGCTCAATGACACACTGACCGACATAGAAACCATCGTGACGGCCGCGCCCAACAAAAACATGATTGCCGGTCGATAAACTAAGCGCGAAACGTGACCTATCTGGCTTTCTTTAATCACCATTTCCGGCAGACATTTATCAAACAGGCTGAAGCTGACCAGCATGACACCCATACCGGCCAGGAAAAGCGTCCAGCGGGGCAGGAAAGCCAAAAACAGGGCCGCAATAGGATCAAAGATCAGGTCAGTCAATGAATTGAGCAGCGCTCCCGATTGCAACTGGACATGGTTCAAAACGCCGGATTGCAAGAGGGTCAGCCCCACTAACAGAGCAACCACATAGGTCGTTCCGGTGACGGTTAAAGACAGCAGCCCCATGTTGAGACTGGCGGCTTTGTTGCGACCGCGTACGACATAGATAAAACCGATAAATAGCACGATAAAGCTGGCGCCCAGACGGCTGCCGGTAATCATGGTAAAGGCGCTCAACTGCGAGATAACGCCGGCATCGAAGAAGGTCAGTGCTGCCGCCGCAACCGGAGAGCCGCTCATGACAATATAGGCAAATAACCAACCAAATCCCAAACTGTTGGCCGGATTGGTGACATTAAAACCATCGCGCACCAGCGGCGTTAGCGCCCGCGCGCCCTCTTTCATGAGGGTTATTGCCAATAGAAAAAGAAAAATGCTAAGCGCAAATATCCCAATTTTACGCCAGGCAATGCGCTGCCATACCCTGGCGGCAATGCCGGAAGATGTTGGCAAAGGCGTAAGGTTTAAGTCTGACTCTGAAGCAGCAACGGCCGTTGCTGCAGGCTCACTTGGCGGCAATTCATCCATACTTAGTTTACCCCCTCAGGTTTGGCAATGAGTATGGGGCGATCAAGCCAGTGCAGCATTGGTGTAACTAATTCGCCTAACAAGAACCGTTGCATACGGCCGTATGGTTCGGCCGTAATGATAACCAGATCATAACCGTCTGTTTCCAATGCTTGCTGAATCTGGGCATGTGGTTCACCTTGTTGCAGCTCCAATTGATAGTTAACGTCGACTCGATCTAATTGGCGCACAAAACGGTTCAGATTTTTACCAGCACGGGTTCCTTCAGCCAGAGCCATCATTTTGTGAGAATCAATAGGCTTACCATACCGGTATAGGCCAGGTTGTGCTGGAATAACAGGCAGGCATGTTACCTGAATATCCTGGTTTTTGGCCAGACGACAAGCCCAGGCCACGGCCGCCTCATCCGATTCCTCAGCGCGAACAATGAGCAATATTTTTTTGAGGGGCTGTCTGGGTTCACGCGCAACCAGTAAAGAAGCTGTCAGGTGATTTACAAATCGTGGTTTATCATAACGTACCAACAATCGTTTTAAAAGAGAGCGATCCGGTTCGCCAAAGATAATCAGATCAAACTCTTTTCCAGCCTGCCTTTGAGTCCAAAAGTAGGCGTCGGCCGATTTGGGCTGAGCCAGTTCTATATGCTGGATACGGCCGTTGAGAAGATGGCATAAATAGTCTGCATACAGATGCAGCCGTTGTTGCATTTCTACCTTCTTAGTATGTGTTAACAGGCAAACGGCCGTTTCTTCAGATTGCGTTTCTATCACCCAGCTTTCCCTTCACGATTTAAATTTTGATTTTTTCTGCCCATTTCCTAGGTAAACCGCAGAAACTATTCGGAAATCCCAAAGGACTTGAACTGCGGTTTCCTTGAGGAATCGGCAACGTCTAGCGCGATTCTAATTTTGAAATATTGTTGCCGATTACCTAAAGCAAAAAGGCCCTGACCTTTTGCGTCAGGGCTAGAAATAGGGATTTCAAAGCGCCAGAAGGCTAGTTCATAATCGGCAAGCTATTCAAATTGTAGTTGGTTTTTAGATAGTTAGCGCTGGACCAGCCTTCTGTCCCGTCAGCCAACCGAACTTTCAACCAGGTACTCGCATTATTTCGCCCAATGAGTTCGACAATTTGCCCACGCGTAACGGCCGTAATCGGTTCAAAAGTGACGCCCGGCCCAGAACGGACGTTAAGGGCATTGATGGCGTTAGAGACAACGGCCGTTCTCCCCGTTGTCGTTGGTACTGATGCTGTAGGCAGCACACCAACCTGGGGCAGGCTGCTAATCGAGGTGCTTGGTTGGATGAGCGACGCATAAACCCAGCCTTGTGTTCCGTTCGAGGTCCGCACCTGCGCCCAGGTAGCCAGTTCGTTGCGGCCTAACAAAGTGAGTTTATCCCCTTGATTCAACACCAGAATGATGTCAAAGGTTGGAGCCGGTCCCTGGCGTAAATTCAATCGGGCGCTTGCAACAGTAGCTGTGCCCAGACTGGCCGGTTGCGGTGGAATTGGCGTCGTTGCCGGCAGAACGCTTAACAGAGTACGGGTCAGATTTGCTTTTGCGCCGCCCACATTTTCATAATACTCCATCTTCAAGTCTACAAAGCCGCCAGGTAAATCAATTTCACCTGAATAATCTTGTGGCTTATGATCATGCCAGGCATTGATAATTTGCTGACCATTCACCCATAGACGCGCGCCGTCATCTGTGTTAGCCGTAAAACGATAGCGCCCGGGGCTGAGGTATAAGTTGCGCGTCCAGCGTACTGAGAAGTTGTCTGCATTGATGCCGGCGGCCGGCGAACCACTACCCCAGTTGAAATCAATATTGGCATCATTGCGTACTAAAGTCGACGCGCCGCTCAGATTTTTGTTATTGAAATATTCTCCTCGCCAACTATTGTCCCCGGTTGGACCAGCCACTTTTGTACGGCTCAGTCGCGCCACCGCGCCGCCTGCATTTTCATAATACTCCATACGCACATCGGTCGGGCCGCCGGACAAATCCATCTCAGCGCTGTAAGTTGCAGCGGATTGATTTTGCCATTTATCAATGAGGAGACGGCCGTTAACCCATAAACGCGCCCCGTCATCGGCCGTGACCGACCAGCGGTACCGGCCTGGTTCTAGATTAAGCGTCCGCGTCCAACGCACAGAAAAATTGTCGGCTCCAACCGTACCCCAGGCAGGAGACTCGCCGCCCCAATCAAAATTAATGCGCTCATCTTCCCGCACTAAAACAGGCGCGCCCGAAAGCGTCGTGTTATTAAAATATTCACCACGCCAGCGACTGATTTGTGAATCCACGGGTACAATTGCCAACTTGGCGACCGCCTTACCGCCGGCGTCGTAAAATTCCACCTTTACTTGATGATCTCCGGCCGAGAGAAAAAGCGTGGCATCTAGAGAATGCACCTGACTGTCATACCAGGAGTCTAGAATCAAAGCGTTATCAACCCAAACACGCATGCCATCATCCATTGTAGCAGTAAAACGATAGGTTCCCGGCGGAACATTCAGGCTCTTTGTCCAGCGCGCTGAAAATTGGTCCCCCGTTACGCCCGGCGGGGCGCCGTCGACCCAGTCATGGTTAATGTCATTCTCCTGGCGTACCAACACCGGATCGCCAGACAAGGTCTTGTTATTCCAATATTTAGCCTGCCAGGCAGAGTCAGCGTAAACGCGGGCCGCTCCGGTTAGGGGGAACAGCACAATCAGCAAGAGTAAACCCAAGAAAAGGCATTTCTTTGTCATTACAAACCTCCAAGGCCTGGATATGGATAAAGGTAACGGACCTAAACCACATGCCTAGCGCTTTTTTATATTTGAAGGTTAAATGAAGCTGATGACAAATACCGTGATCAACTCATGACAAAGTTGTGACAAAATTAAGCGTACAAAGTTACGCTGCTTACAGTACAAACTTTATTCAGAACGAGAAAAACCATAACCAAGACCAGGGATAGTTTCAATGTACATCGGATTGGCCGGGTCTGGCTCTATTTTGCTGCGAAGGCGGCGTACTAATTGACGCAGCATGTCCCGGTCGCCCCCTTCTATACCCCAAACATGGTTAATAATGACTTCATTAGGCAGCACTTGGCCAGCATTGGCCATCAGGTAGTCCAGCAGGCGATTTTCCAACGCCGTCAAGGCAATGAGCGGAGCATCGCCAACGCGCACTTCGCGACGATTGGTATCCAATGAAAGGTTATTCGCCTGGCGTACGGCCGTGGTTTGTGTTTTGCTCGCGCGGCGCAAAATAGCCTGCACGCGCGCCACTAATTGGCGGGGGCTAAATGGTTTATAAATATAATCATCAGCCCCCAGTCCTAATCCTGTGATCAGGTCATCTTCTTCGTCACGCACCGTCAGCATAATAATAGGTATGTCATCTTGTGCCTGCCGAATAACCCGGCAGACAGCAAAACCATCCTTTTTAGGTAAATTAACATCCAGAATGATCAAATCGGGGGCATCTTCACGCCAGCGGTTCAAGGCGACATCCCCATCAAATGCCTGAATCGTGTTATACCCTTCGCGACGCAGCGCAAAAGCCACCAAATCAGAAAGAGTCCGGTCATCATCTACCACCAATATTTTCATCATTCACCCACCTCAGGAATTGTAAACCAAAACAGAGACCCGCCCCCTTCCCGATCTTCTATTCCTACTTGTCCACCTTGAGCCTCTACTATCGCCTTAACCACAGACAAACCTAAACCAACACCATATTGAGATTTGCTACTTTCTAGTCCCGGATGCACCAGCCGGCGAAATAAATTGGGTCGGTAACCTGGCGGTACGCCTGGCCCTTTGTCCGCTATTGACACACGTACATAGCCCGCAACGTGGTTCGTAGAAATACCGATTTCGGCGCCGTCTGGACTATATTTTATGGCATTGGATAACAGATTCATCACAACCTGGGTTGTGCGCCGAGGATCTGCCTGAACTTGGGGCACAGAAGTTGATAAATCCAGAAGCACTTTTTGACCATATTTATCTTGTAAGGGTTTCATTATTTTGGCGGCTTCAACAATGATGCTCGTAATATCGGTGGCTCGTGGATATACTCGAAAACGACCGGCTTCCAGGCTGGCGCTTTCTAGTAGATTATCAATCAAGGTTTGCAAACCCAAAATACCCAGATGTAACGAATTTGATAGTTCCTGTAGTTCTGCGGCAGTGAGGTCGGTGGCTTGATCCATAAGTAATTCTGTTGAGGCAGCCAGCGCGGTGAGTGGTGTACGGAATTCATGGGTAATGTTGGCCAGAAACTGCCCTAACAAATGATGAATGCGCTCCGTATCGGTAATGTCGCGCAAGACAAGCGCAACCCCTGTCTTGCCGATAGAGGGTAATGATAGGTTGGCACCGGTAATAGCTACTGTGATTAGCCGCCCGTCTTCTCGAACCAGGGTAACTTTATAAGAATGTCCGGGTTGTGGCAAAAAATGAGTAAATGACTCATTGGTTTCAGCTAAAAGGAGTAGCTCGTCACCGTTTTGCCGCAGGGCTTCTTCTTGTGAATAACCTGAGATCCTTTCAGCGCTTGGGCTGAAATAGGAGATACGGCCGTGTTCATCCAAGACCACAATTCCTTCAGATATGGATTGCAATATGTGATCGTTCCAGGCATTGCCCTGGCGTAGTTCATTGAGTGTATTTTGAAGGTCAGTCCGAGATTTTTCCAGGGCCTGCGCGACCATGGTAACTTCTTTCACTTGGGATTGAATGGCAACGGCCGTGTCCAAATCGCCCGTACTTAAGGCAGTTGCTGCTTGAGTAAGTTGGCTTAAGGGGCGGCTGATGCGTCGCGCCAACACAATGCCCAAAATAGAACCAACAACTGCCACCAAAATTACGCTGCCGGCAATAATCGCCATGAGCCGTTGCTGCGTTACAGTAATATCTGTTACTTCCAAGGCCACTTCATCTACGATACCGGACTCTCCCAGGTTTAACCGGGCCGCATAATAAGGACGCCCATTCAATGCAAAGGTGAGTCGGGTTGACTGACTACTGATATCAGCATCAACCTCTTGAACGACGCGGCGCGTTGCTTCCAGCGGTAAACTGCTGGCAACCAGTTTATCCTCTATGCGTAACATATGGTCTAGGCCGGTTTCGTTATTCATTTCATTGGCAAAATTAGCGTCCAACGCAATCCCAACAATGACAAACCCCGGCTCATCGTTCTGATCCACTTCAATTGACTCAGCAGCCAACAACCAAAGCGGATTGACTGTAGGGTGCGAGGCAATGAAATAACCAGTCGGATCTGGAATCACACAAAGATTACCAACATTCACATCACCAACAATTGCAGCCATTTGTCGGTCAGCGTTACATATTATCAACAGGTCTAATTCAGTGCCTTCTTGTAAGGTTTGCAAAAAATCATTCAACTCAGCGCTGTTTTCTTGAGACATTAGCGCCGGCAATGACGGCCGTTGGACCGTTAACAGCGCCAGGCGTTCAACTTGTGTTTGCTGCGCCTGGAACAGTGCTTTGGTGGCCTGCAGCCCTTGATCCACCTGCGCCCAAGCCTGGTTTTGACTCTGGCTGCGAATAAGCAAGACAGCAGGCAAACCGGCTGCTAATGTAGTGGTAATAATCAACGCTACAAAACTAAAGATAATTTGAGTAACCAAACTGCGTTGGCTAGTCGCATGCCATAGTTGCGTCAACATAGTGCTCAATCCTTCGTACAAGCGCACAGCAAACCTTTCCCTGCCCCCTCACCCATGATTGCAGCAGACTGGTGTCACCAGTGTAGCACTAACTGGCTAGGCGGGGAAGCGGCAAACCACCCCAGAAGAACTTCGCGTAGTGATCAAGGCATGTAAATATATCCCTTAAAAGGGTGCAAGTTTTTTCCTGCTTAGCGCTCAAAAAAATGCCACAGCGTAAGCTGGTCAGCATTTACAGCGCCTGTCCGCCGCCAATAAATCTCCTGCACATGCAACCTTGAGGCGGCATGAGCTGCAGCTTGTCCTTGCGGGAAATAACGACGTGGGATACTCTGCAAGCCGTTCCCCGTTGTCCCTTCCAGCAACAGGCCGGCCAACTGACGATTTACACGCCGTCGACTTCCTTGCGAGCCAAGCTTTTGCTCACAATGATAACTGTTCGGCAGTTGCCACGCGACATATGTTTTGCCGCCCCGGCCCTGCCTGCCATCATAATCCTTCAATTCAAATACGGCCGTTCCCTGTTCCCAGGCTCGCGTCTGTAAAGCATCTGGCAGCGCAATGCTTCCTACTGCCAAATTGCGCTGCACACAAACACCCGCGCGGCGTTCATAAGCGTGTTGGCTGCGCCGCCCCACCCCGCTAAGCGTCTCCAATGTTGAGCGCGCTATTGGGGCGCTTGCCTTGTTTATCTGCCGCCCTGCGTGGAATGCCGCATATAAATAGGCCCGCGCCTGGCCAATGCCGCCCAATAACTTTGCCGCTGGCAAAAATACAGGGCGTCCGGTCAGGCGCTCGATACCCAACCCCGCAGAGACTTTAGCCGCAGAACGCAGCCATAGCCAGGTTTTATCCCGCTGCCAGAACAGCCCATCACCCTGCCGCAGCAAATTGCGTAACTGGCGCCAGCCCGCCAGATAAAGCGGCGACTTTTTGTGGCAAAGTGTTTTCCTGATATTGACTATGCGAAGTTTGCCGCAGCCAGCTTCATCCAGACAGCGCAGCAGCAGCCAGACCCGGCCGGCTGCTGCCATATTCGCGCGCAGCAAACCCAATCCAATGCTGGGATGCACGCGCACTTCACCAGGTTTAGGCAGCGATACAGCATCGCCAATCGCCTGAGCAGCTCTTTCCACTGCTGCGTGGATTGGAAAACTTTCCGGCAAAGGCGGTTCCGACGCCGGCTTTGGCAAACTATGGCTGCGCCGCAGAACGGCCGTTACAGCAGCGCTCTCCCACCCTAAATGCACGGGGAATGGTTGTGCATCCCTATCTGCCTGGGCAGCAGAAAATCCGTCGGAGCCTATATCATGGCTAGCTTGTACACCAGCCTTTGATTGACTGTCAGGCAGCGCAGCGCGCAAGGCATGTAGGCGCTGATTGGCTGCCTGCAGCGCCCTAATTGGAGTGGCTTTCACAGACATCTACAAGCTGCCGGACGGCAAGTGTTAAGAATCACATGTCAAGAACACATGATCCATTGACACAAGGATCAGCCTGTGCTATTCTCCTGTCTAATGGTTTAGAAGCCACAGGGAGATACAAAATCCCCCTCCCCACTTAAGGGGCTCAAACGTCCAGGGTGCGTCCACACCCTACCGATGAGATATGTGGCTTTTCTTCGCAAAAACTAAAAGACTAAGCAGCGTCCACTGCTTGGTCTTTTTTGTTGGCAGTCTAGCTGCCAACGTTTGTGCTTCTCGACTATGTGAGAAGCACAAACGTTGATCGCCAGAAGTTGACGTAGTGGATACTTTATGTTACTCTGTAAATGCGCAGGATGGCTGCATAGAAACAACCAGACCCCTCCCTAAAAAGGACTAAGGGCAACGGATGACAACCTCGGCAAGGTGTTCTGTGTAGTCAGTAGCAATGCCTCAAAGCAGGTGAAAATCAGGTGCACCCACACCAGAAAACTTGCTTTCAGGCATTTTTTATTGTTTGGTCAGGTAATCCACAAAAAACTTCAGCTATTTTGAAATTTTTCTGTGTATTACTTGCGGGAACTGCAGGTTCCGCAGAGAATTGGCAGCTTTTCTAAGGAATTGTCTACAAATAACTTTCGCCAACAAGCTGAACTTCTAAAATGGGAAGTAATACTTGGACAATTGCCAACTTTCTGCCAGCTCTAGATGTCTGGCTCAGGCACAGCCCAACGGCCTAAATCAGCATCCACTTCATCCAATGTCAATAAGCGCATGCCTGCCGTTTGCCATTTTGCTTCCTCCAGCCCGCTGCTGCTAATTTTTTCGGCCAGGCTGCACGCTTCATCTGTCCAGCCTCCCGCTGAAAATCCAAGGTAATAGACTTTCCAGCCGTGTGTAGCCGGCAATGCAGCTGCCGTTTGGGCTATTAAATCATACAGCGCATCGACTTCAGCCGGCTCGTCTTTCCATACGCACACCCCTAAAACTAGATTGCGCTCAGCGCGGTGAATGCCAACAACATCGTAATTTTGTTTACGCGTCCAGGCGCTGCCGACATCTTCAATGGATAGTGGAAATTCGCCATGCGTCTGGGCTTTAATTAACCATTCCCGGCTCAGTTCTTGCCATGTATTGCTTTGAATGAATTCAGGCAAGGCAGCGTCGATGTTGGAGAGCGCCTGCGCCTGCGCCCCGAGCGCCAACTGTGTCTGGTATGTTGATAAAAAGCGGTAATAAAAGCGTAAGTATGGATCTGTTATGAAATAGCGGCCGCGCCGCGATTTCTTTGAAGCTTCGGTAATTGGTACGCGCCGCTCTACAAAACCTGTATCTCGCAGGACGCTTAAATATTTGGAGATATGCCCCTGCGACAAGCCGGTGCGCCGCGAAATTGCGCTCTGGGTCTGGGCGCCATGGGCAATAGCGCGCATGATGCCAACATAATTGTGGGGATCGCTGATAAAATCTTGCAGGAGTAGGCGCGGCTCTTCCTGCATTAACGTGTTTGAGGTCAAAAGCTGTATCTGCACATTTTCCATGACGGTGGTGGACAGATCAAAACGCTCCCAGTAGGCCGGGATACCGCCTAATATTGCATAAATAGACACGCGATCGCGGGCTGAATAATCAGGGAAAAATTGAGGGGTTACATCAAAAGAAAGGGGAGGTAATTTGACCTGGGCAGTCGCACGGCCGTATAGGGGCGCCTGATAAGACAAAACTTTCTTTTGCATTTGGCCCATTTGGGAGCCAGAAAGCGCCAGAACAAGATCGCCCTGGCTTAACCAATGATCCCACGCCTTTTGTAAAATGCCAGCAATGGAGGGATCAACATCCATCAAATAGGTTACTTCGTCAATAAAAAGTGCGACACGGCCATCTTTCGAGATTGTAGCAACTTGCTGAAAAGCTTGTTCCCAGGTCGAATAGGTAAAATCCAAGGGCGCGGGCGTATCAGGATGGGCAAAGTTATAGAGGGCTTGGGAAAAGGAACGCAGTTGATCAAGTGCAGAAGTTGGTTCGGCGACCCAATATAAAGCGCGGTCCAGATGACGCTCGCGCCAGTGGGTCAGCAAACGTGTCTTGCCAACCCGGCGTCTTCCGTATAGAATAAGAAGCGTCGCCGATGGTGAAGCCCACAGGCCATCCAGCAATCTCAATTCCGCGCCACGACCCTTAAATTCAGTTTTATTCATAATATACGCCTCAAGTATGATACTCAACAGTATGTTACTTACTACGTATATTAAGGATCATTTCTCCGTTTGTCAAGTCAAATCGTCTGAATTTAGCTTAAAATTTTTGAGACGGCCGTTGCGTGGCCGTTTTCTAGCGACTACCTGGAGCTTTGAGGGCAAGGTATGGTGATGTACCCACCTGGTAGGCGGACACAAGCTGGGCGCTCCCATTTGCCTGATTTCCCTGCTGCTGCATGCGTGAGAGAATAAAACTCAAATCATACAGGTCGGCATACGCTGCCTGAAAATAGCGTGTGGCGGTCTGGGGCGCAGCCTGCAGAAAAAAGGCGCCGCGCCAGCGAGAAGCGTTTGACGGCGGGTCTGTTTCACCCAATATGCGCGTTTGAATGCCGTCGCCGATGTAGTGAAATATGGGATCATGCGCTTTGCTGGTGGTCATGATAATTGAGAGGTTCGTGCGTATTTTCAACAATTGGATCAAGGGGGAAAGTAAGGTTAGCTGCCCTTTAGCCAGCGCTGCATCAATATCATCCCACAGGACAACAACATGCGGCTGAGAAACGGCCGTTATTCAAAGGCCGCCGCAAACTCTGCGCAAGATTTTCTAAAACAGCGCCTGTCTCAACACTATCAGTAAGGCCATGATGCAGCAGGTAGGCGGGCGGCAAAAAGTCCAGGGGTTGTAAACTGCCGTTTGACCGGCCATGAATCAAAACAAATTGCAGTTGGCTTGGACGACTCACCAACGCCAGTGAAACGGCCAACGTGCGCAGTAAGCTGGATTTGCCCCTGCTCTGCGGGTCGGTTACCAGCACGTGGCCGGCCTGCGGCATTTGTAATGTCACGACTTTTCCTTGCGCATCCAGTCCAAGCACGCCAGACAGGCATGCTTTGTCGCGTAGATGACTCTGCGCCAGCAGCGTTAATAAATCAACCGGGGGCTGCGGTCTGTCAACCGCGACCGACATGCGGTTGGCGTGCAAGCGAATCGTGACGGCGACGCCGAGCCGCTGCGCCAACTCGCGCTCAATCGAGCGTGACGGCAGCCCGGCGGATTTGCCGGGAATGTCATAACAAAGGGCATTGTGTTCCACATAGCCGCCGGTAACGTGCATTTGGGAACGGCCGTAACTGCGAAATGTTTCTTCAATAATTCGGCTTTGTGTTTCTAACTGGTGCTGCAGCCGGGCAGCAAAAATGTCCATCGTGGTGTTCGTTTCAACCATAGCGTCAGTAATCTTAACAATTGTAATTAATATGGGGCGAAAATTTTGTGTGAATTCAGGTGGTTCTTCTGCCCATCAGTGAAAAACCTGCATTATTTTGGTGCGCAAGCGCAAAATGTCAATTTCCACCTGCATACACTCATAAAGCAGGCACAAAAAAAATGGCCTCCCTGTCTTAAAGGTGAGGCCACTTATCACAGCTAATTGATGATATTAAGCAACTACTTTTTCTTCCAATACGGCATCCAGCTTTTGATCGATAGCCGTTACTTTCATATCCACATCGGCGACGGCTTGTTTTTGTTCCTTCAGCGCCTTATCGACTTTGCGGTTCAGGGCTGTAAACTTTTTGCTTAATGCCTCAAAATCTTCAATGGAAGGCATGTTCAAATTGACGCGGGTCAAGACCTGATCTGAATATTTTTCAAACGTGCCGCCCGCTTTTTTTGCCGCATCCGTAACCTGGGTCTGAGTTTTATCTTGCAGTTCGGTGATTTGCTCGCGCCGCGCCTGACTGACTTTTTCGCCGCGCTCAACCATTTTGTTTGTCAATTCGCCGCTGCTCTTCCACAAATCTTTGACCTCATCCTGGGCCAAAGAGACGCTTCCTAAACCAATCAAAAATGTCTTGTGAGCAGTGTCGGTCACAAAACCATAAACATTTTGTACGCGTTCTTGAATATCCTGAATTTGTTTAGCCATTTTTTTACCTCTTTTCAAGCTGCTTAGACAAACAATAAAGATTTCTTGGGTATTGTGAAATACCAATTGCCTATGTCAGCATTAACTATAATTTCCGCATATGACGCACTGCGTCAAGTAATGCCAACACTATAACGCACTGCGTCAAAATTGTCAAGAGGTTGTGGCGGAGAGTGAGTTGAAGGTTAATATCAGATAAGTGCAGTTATCAAAAGCAGGGCAATGCCTACGACGCCCAAAGCCTGGCCCAGGAAGGCGCGTTCCCAGTTGGCGCTGGAGGCGGCGCTGTTTTGCCAGAGCACATGCCCAATCAGAAACAATCCACTGACCAACATTCCTGCGCCGGTTGCAGCCAGAAACGGCATAGCGCCAGTCAACAGAAGGAGCAACCACAAACCAAACCCAGCTCCCAGCGCAACGGCCGTTGCTCCCGGCACGCGCAGTGACCAGCGGGATAAAATAGTTGTTGTCGGTTGAGATTGTTCTACTTGTACAAACATCTGAATGCTCCTCAGCTTTATGATGGCTCTATTTTGCTACACTTGAGGGATTCTGGCTGGTCGCCCTTTGTATTTTTAGTTGACTGGTTTCCTACGTTCTCTACGCAGTTGAAATCATACTGGCGCTAATAACTATATTGGCAACAACCATAATGGACTGGAAACCATAGAATACTTGTAAGTCAAAATTTTGTTTATTATCAGGTTGCAGAGGGAGAATATCCAAAATGCCGCTTGTACTCGCGGCTAAACTGCGCCGGACTGTTGTAACCGACTAGATACCCTGCTTCGCTTGCATTTTTGCCCTCGCGAATTAGCAGTTGTGCCCGATTGAGCTTGATCGACTTGGCATATTGCAGCGGCGGCATATGCATCACTGCGCGGAAGCTTTTGCGGAACCCGGATGTACTCATATTCGCCAAACCAGCCAACTCATCCACAGATACCACTTCATCTATATTATTATGGATATGATCTACCGCCTTAGAAATTTGCTGCACCTGGCCGCGGTGCTGCAAAAGTCGCTGTAACGAGCCAGTTTGATCATCACAAATCAGACGGAAATAAACTTCATCGAGAATGGATTCTCCCAATACGGCGCGTTCGACAGGATTATCCAATGTATGCAGCAGACGGATAATTGCATCTAACAGGCCTTCACTCACCGGCTTGGCGAAAATTGCGGAGGGAGGTGGTGGTTCTGTGGGAAACGGCCGTTGCTCAACCTGATCCATCTTTAACAAAATATTGGCAATTTTAGCCAGATCTATTTTGATGCCCGCCATCAATAACGGATGTTCAGGAGTGGCCTCAACGACCTCAACTTCTATTGGCATTGGCAAATACAAAGAGAGGTAGTTGCCTACACTGTAATCATATTTTTGTCCATCTACATAACAGTGTTTTTTGCCCTGTCCCAATATTGCAATCCCTGATTCATATACGGCCGCACATCTATCAGGCGTGCCGGTTTCTCGATATGTGTATAAGCCTGGAACGGCCGTAGTATTTAATCCTTCTTGGGGCGTGTACTTTTCCAATAAGGCGACAAATGCTTTCATTTTATCTTCTGAATAATTCATATCGTGCTCCTAACATCGAATTCCTAATTGAAAATATCATAACGAATGGTGCTGCATAAATCAATACAAAATGACCTGATCATGTCAAATTGTGCAAGGATTATGCTATTTTGTGTATTCAATTTCACCTGGGAAGAAGCTATATTACTAGGAGTTAAAAAATAAACCGGAGATAACCCAATGAAAACAATTGTAACTACAGGTTCAAGTTCAGGTATTGGCAAAGCAACCTCCAAGCATTTTGCCGCACAAGGCTGGCAAGTCGCTGCAACCATGCGCAAGCCAGAAAATGAAACGGAACTAAATCAAATCGAAAATGTGTCACTTTACGCCCTTGATGTGACCGATGAAAAATCGATCGCCAACGCCACCGACCAAATCCTCAACGATTTCGAAACCGTCGATGTGGTACTAAACAATGCCGGTTACGCCGTGGTTGGCCCGTTTGAAGGCGCTTCCTTGGAACAAATCAAACGCCAATTTGACACCAACGTTTTTGGCCTCATGAGTGTCACTCGCGCATTTTTGCCACACTTCCGTGCTAACAAAGCTGGCTTGTTTATGAATGTATCCTCCATTGGCGGGCGCATTACTTTCCCGTTCATCAGTCTTTATCACAGCACAAAATGGGCCGTCGAAGGTTTCTCAGAATCTTTGTCTTATGAGTTAGGGGAACTTGGTATTCAAGTCAAAATCATTGAGCCAGGCGGGGTGGATACAGATTTTAACGGCCGTTCCATGGTCTTTGCTACAAGTGAAGAACTCACAGATTATCATGAGGCATTAGGTAATTTCCAGGCGTCCATGGGCAATTCTGGCCTTGGCAGAAGTACGGCCGAATATCAAGCTGAACGCATTTTTGCGGCAGCAACCGATGGCAAAGCACAAATGCGTTATCTAATCGGGGATGACGCTGTGCAAACATACGGCATGCGGGAACAAGTTGGCGATGATGCGTTTATTGCTGGCATGCGACAAAGAATGTTTGGATAAAAGTAGGAAAAAGAATTAATAGACCCGGCGATTGAAAACCGCAGTCACAAAGACGAAGTCGGTCTTTACCCACTGGATCCCAGACCACGCAGGTGGTCTTTGTAATTGTAGCCGCGTATTTATTCGCCGGGTCTCTCAGGTAAATTGAGGAAATATTATGAACAAGAAAACAGCATGAATCACAGGCGCCTCAAGCGGGATTGGTAAAGAATTTGCCCATATTCACGCCAAAAAGGGCGGCGATCTCGTTATCGTTGCTTGACGAGAAGAAAACAGGCGTTACATTCTCGCAGCGCATGATGATGGCAGCGATACCCCTCACACCAAAGAAAATGATGCTAAAACAAATCCGCCAAATGCAAGAAGTACCAGCCTAAATATGGCACACTCCATGATGCTCTTGCAAGGGAGATTCTCAATGACCAAGAAAGTTTTGATCGGTGGTGCAGTCACTGTATTAGCCGGTATCGGCATTTATAAATACCTAAATTCACGAAATGGCGAGTCAGAGCAAAAAGAGATTTGGACTACTGCTGACATGTCTGATCTTTCTGGAAAAGTGATCATTGTCACCGGCGCCAATAGTGGCATCGGCTATGAAGCGGCAAAAGAATTTGCGCGTAAAGGCGCCCAGACAATTCTCGCTTGCCGCAGTATGGATAAGGCCGAAGTTGCCTTAACTGAGATTCAGGCCGATATACCTGGCGCTCCGACCGAGATCATGCAGTTGGATTTGGCCAGTCTGGCTTCCGTACATCAATTTGCTGCTGAATTTAAGGCGAAATATGAACGGCTCGACGTTCTGGTAAACAACGCCGGGATTATGTGGGCACCCTATGGCCTGACCGAAAATGGCTTTGAAAGCCAGTTTGGCACAAATCACCTGGGTCATTTCGCTTTGACTGGTTTGCTCATCAATTTGCTGCTCAGTACACCTGGATCTCGTGTCGTAAACGTGAGCAGCATCGGGCACCGCACAGGCAATATGGACTTCGATAATCTAATGTTCACCAATGGGCAAGGGTATTCACGTCATGGGGCTTACGGCCGTTCCAAGTTAGCCAACTTGCTCTTTACGTATGAACTGCAACGTCGTTATGAGGCGATTGGTGCGGATGCCATTGCGACTGCCGCTCACCCCGGTGGTTCAAACACCAATCTCGGCCGTCATGTTGAAGATCGCTGGTTTATGAAAGCGAGCAGACCATTTATGGACCGTTTGGTGCAAGGGGCAGATATGGGAGCGCTGCCTACCATCCGCGCCGCCGTCGATCCCCAGGCCAAAGGGGGCGACTATTACGGGCCTGGCGGCTTTATGGAACAAGGGGGTTATCCGGTCCTTGTGCAATCTAGCAAAGCTTCTCACGACCTGGCTGATGCCCAAAAACTGTGGCAGATTTCGGAAGAGCTAACCGGCGTCACTTTCGACCCTCTTGATCAACACAATTGAGAACAGTACTATTATTGCCAACTGACATTAGCTAAAAGAGGGTAAGACGATGACGACATTTAAAAACAGTTTTCGTAAATGGTGGCAGCCACCGAGAAATATAAAAGACAGGGAAATGCATCGCAGCGTCACCTTCCTGGAACTTTTTTATGACCTGGTTTATGTGGTACTCGTCGCTCAACTGGCTCATGCTCTGGCCGAAAATGTGACGTTATCTGGCGTCCTTAGCTTCGCTTTTCTGTTCATTATCGTTTGGTGGGCCTGGTTCAACGGTTCCAGTTACCATGATCTCCACGGCAATAACGATATCCGCACGCGGGTCTTTACCTTTTTGCAGATGTTTACGGTGGCGGCCATGGCCGTGTTTGCCCACAATGCCCTGGGCGAAGGATCTGTCGGCTTCGCCCTCTCCTACGCTGCCTTCCAACTAATATTGACTTACCTCTGGTGGCGTACGGGTGTACATGATCCTAATCACCGTCCTCTATCCAGACCTTACGTCATCGCGTTTCTGATCACAACAGCTATATTTGTGGGTTCAATCTTCGTCCCTATCCCCTTTCGGTTTTACCTTTGGGGCATTGCTGTGTTAATTTCGCTGATTTTGCCCTTTAACATGTTCCTCCTGGGTCAGCAGGATGCTGCGATTCAGGAACAGATTGACCGCATTATGAATGTCAGCCCTTCATTGGTGGAGCGCTTTGGCCTGTTTACGATCATTGTATTGGGTGAAGTTGTCGTGGGCACAGTCAATGGTGTAGCCGGGCATCATCATTTGGACTGGGTCGTAAGGGCAACGGCCGTTCTCGGCATGCTCATTGCTATCGGTTTCTGGTGGCTTTACTTTGACTTTGTCTCCCACCGTATCCCGCAAGCTACAATGGGCAAGGTAGTCCAATGGTTCTATCTACATCTGCCGATGACAGCGGGAATTGCGGCTGTGGGTGCGGCCGTTTTTAACATCGTCGAACACAGCAGTGAACCTTTGGAAACGGCCGTTCGCTGGCTGTTGGTCGCTTCTGTCGCGCTGGTACTTGCTTGTGTGGCTCTGCTTATGCAATCTCTTCAGTTACCCCAGGAATTATTACCGGCTTATCGTCGCGGTGGGATTGTGACGCTCATCTGTGCGCTGATTATTTTGCTCTTGGGCTTCATCAACCTTCCCACCATACCATTCCTGCTAATCTTAGTGCTGCTGATGCTCATCCCCAATTTCTACGGCTTAATTGTGTGGATACAGGCATTTAACGCTGAAGAGATTATGATTTATTAAATGACAAATATTTACGACAGATACGACCAATTCCGAGACAGCGGGTCCATCATCACGCAACAAGGCTTGCAGAGCACAACTGTGTACGTTATTGGCCATCAAGAAGCCAAACAAATATTAGGCGACCAGAAGCGTTTTGTTAAAGATTTTCGCAACACGCTGCCACCGGAACAACGCCCACAGGTTGAACCATCGACAGATATGTTTAGCCTGATCTACAACAATATGCTCAACACCGACCGGCCAGACCACACGCGCCTGCGTGCGCTGGTCAGTCAGGCATTCACCAACCGTCACATCCAATCCCTTGCGCCACGCATTCAGGAAATCGCGGATCAACTCATTGACGGCTTTGAAGCGCGCGACGAAATCGATCTGATTGAGGCGTATGCATTTCCGCTGCCGATTATCGTCATTTGCGAGCTGCTCGATATTCCTCTTGCAGACCGCGACAAGTTTAGGAAATGGTCACATGCTTTTCTCGGTATCGCCGACGATCAAACATCCTATGTGCAGTCACTGTACGAATTTGTACAGTACATTGGCGAGATGATTACCTTACGCCGCGAACAACCCCATGACGATTTGATTTCCGGTCTGGTACACGCAGAAGAAAACGGGGAGCGGCTAAGTGAGCAGGAGTTATACAGCATGATTGCACTGCTGATCGTGGCCGGTCATGAAACGACAGTCAATCTGATTGGCAATGGCATGTTGGCGCTGCTGTTACATCCTGCTCAGGCGGCATTGCTGCGACGAGAGCCCAAGCTAATTGAGTCTGCGATTGAGGAATTTTTGCGCTATGCAGGGCCGGTAGAGATGGCGACTCAGCGTTATGCGGCTGAGGATGTTGAGATTGGTGGGACGCTTATTCGGCGGGAAACGGCCGTTGTCGTCATTCTTGCTGCAGCCAACCGCGATCCGGCCCAATTTCAAAATGCCCCTGCCCTGGACATCAGGCGTGAACCCAATAAACACATGGGCTTTGGTTATGGCGTCCACTACTGCCTGGGGGCGCCATTGGCGCGACTGGAAGCCAGAATTGCGTTCAACACGCTGCTCAAACGCCTGCCCACGCTGCGACTAAGCGTACCGGCCGCGCAATTGCAGTACAACGAAAGCACAATTGTGCGTGGTTTGGTGCAGCTGCCAGTTAGCTGGCAATCTTAGGTAAACCGCAGAAACTATTCGGAAATCCCAAAGGACTTGAACTGCGGTTTCCTTGAGGAATCGGCAACGTCTAGAGCGATTCTAATTTTGAAATATTGTTGCCGATTACCTAAAAGTTTGGATTCAAGTTTTTGATGTGGAAGAGATAACAGCATACTTCGATCGTCGACCGCTCGCTATGCGAAGCAAGGTGGGGGTAACGCTCATTATTCATGCCGCAAAGCGGTTACTGGATCCAAACGTGCTGCGCGTGCAGCCGGATACAATCCCGCCAAAATGCCAATTAACGCCGCAAAAATCAGCGCCCCCAGCGCCAGCCAGGGCGGCACAATCGACAACGCCCCCACCCCGGTCACGCCTTCGGTAATTAAATAACGATGGGCAAACCAATCCACAACGCGTCCGAGAAGCGCGCCAACCAATAAACCGAACAGGCCGCCGATCAGCCCAATTAAAGCCGCTTCAACGGTAAATAAGGCCCGAATCTCGCCGCGTGAGGCGCCTAACGCCTTCAACACGCCAATCTCGCGCGTGCGCTCATAAATCGCCATCATCATCGTATTGGCGACGCCCAGTGCGGCGACCAGCAGCGCCAGCGCGCCCACCGAACCCAACAGAGCCTGCAGCAAAGCAAGCACCTGGTTGGCGGCGTCAAGGATTGTTTCCAGGGATTGGGTTTGCAAATCCATCTCTTGCAGCGCGGTTGTGACGTCGGCAACGGCCGTTAAATCATCCGCGCGCACCGTAACCATGTCATACCCTTCCGTTTCCAGTATAGCGGGGTCGCCAAACCACCACGCTTTCATCGCCGCCCGCTCCGTTAAACCCAGGTCAATCGTGCGGCTGCCAAAACTGTCGCGTACCCCAATGATCGTCGAGTCAAACTGCTGCGTCTCACCGCGCGGCAGGCGCAAAGTGAATACAACGGGGTCGCCGATCAAGTCGGCATAGGTCTCGCCCTCGGTCAGGAACTGGTCCGCCAGACCCGCCCACAGCACCACGCCGGCTGAATCTCCCTCCACCAGCTCTTCACCCGCAATAACCTCGTTCAGATTGCCAAAGCTAAAGCGGCCTTCCCCACCCCGCGCCAGACGCACCGACAGTGCCTGTTCCTCGCGCGCCAAAACCATATCAATTGTGAACGGCAAACTCAGGCTGGGGGTCACAGCGCCTACGCCAGGCATGGCTCTAATCTGGCCAACAACCGCCGGCGTAATCGGGGTCTGCGGCAATGGCTGGGAAAAGGGGTCAAAAGCGTCGCCTTCGTCAAAAAGGGGGCTGACAAAAATATTCTCAAGCCCAATCGTCTCAAAATTGCGCTGCACTTCCTGCTGCACGCCCACGCCAAACGAGACCATCGCGACCAGCGTCACAATCCCGATCAGGACGCCGCCGGCGGTCAAAATGTTACGCACCGGGCGGCGGCTCAAATTGCGCAGCGCTGATTGGATAATATCATTCCACTGCAAACGGGAACGGCCGTTGTCCCCTCCCCCAGCTTCAACATCCTGCGCCCCAATCCGGGAACTCGTCTTCACCGTCTCGACTTCAACAATTTCACCATCCCGCAAGCGCACAATCCGGTCGGCGTAGGCCGCCACCTCCGCATCGTGGGTGACAACAATCAGAGTAATGCCCTGTTCAGCATTAAGCTGGCGCAGCAGATCCATGACCTCGGCGCCGGTTTTCGAGTCCAGATTGCCGGTGGGTTCATCAGCTAAAATCAGGGTCGGTTTATGAATGAGTGCGCGCGCAACGGCCGTTCGCTGCTGTTCGCCTCCTGACAATTCGGCCGGATAATGATCCAGGCGATGTCCCAACCCGACCTGCTCCAGCAGCGCACGCGCACGCGCCTCACGCGCAGCTTTGTCTACCCCCGCCAGCATCAGCGGCACAGCCACATTCTCCAGCGCCGTCAAACGGGGCAGCAGGTTAAAACTTTGAAAAATAAAGCCCACCTGGTCGCGACGGTGGCGGGTGCGTTCCTTGTCATTGGCCGTGTGCAGCGGCACATCACCCACCCATAATTCTCCGGCAGTAGGATGGTCCAGCCCGCCCAACAAATTTAAGAGCGTTGATTTACCCGATCCGGAAGGACCAACCAGGGCCACAAAATCACCGGGGTTGACCGTCAGGTCAACGCCGCGCAAGGCTTGAACCGGCGCGTCGCCACGCTGGAATTGGCGTTCCAGACCCACAAGACGAATTGTTTCAAACATAATGGGAAAAAGAGGCTGGAGATATGGCAGCAGTTTCTCCAGCCTCTTGATGATTGATTATTATTGCAAAGATTCAGCCAGCGTCAGCGCCTGATCGGCCGTTAAATCACCGCCAATCCAAACCTTGACATTGTTTTCATCCCAGGTCAACAGCGTGCGTGCGCCCTCTGCATCAGAGTACAACATGCCCGGCAAACCGCGCACTGTAACAGCTTCACCATCTTCGGCCGGCGTCTCACCCGCCTCGGCCGCGCCCTGGGCAATTGTGAAACGGCCGCCGTCCGGCAAACGATACTGTTGCACAACCGCGCCGCGTACCTCGACCACATCGACCAGGCGTGCAGGCACAGCCAATGAGTCAGGCGTCAGGAGTACAAAATCAGACGCAGCAGCGGCCTCATCCAGCGTAACGGCTTCCGGCGCAAGTTCGGCCACATTGACCACTTCTGCTCCAGGCGGAATCTCAAAAGTAAACAGCGCCTCATCGACGCCTATATTAAGCTCTAACAGGGTTGCGGTCGCTTTACCATATCCAACAGCCCCACCCGTATATTCAATTCCCAGAGGTGCATTATCGCCGTTACGCAGCCATACATTGAGCAATCCGCCGTTGGCGCGCACTTCGTCCGGCATTTTTTCGGGAATAGGGATCAAACGTATTTGTTCGGCAGGCGCGCCGCCAATATCAGACGCCCCAGCGCGTTCAGCAGTGAAGTACTCCAGGAGTTTGTCAACAGCTTCTTCAGGCGTTTCAGGGAAATCTGCGTCCGCATGTGCGGCTTCATGGTCGCCGTCATGCTCGTGTGCGGCCATGCGTTCCTGCATCATCGTTTTCATTTCTGCGGCCGTGCCGGTGTAGACCACATTTTCGGCCGGTTTCCAGAGCCAAAACTGGACGCCGTCGCTCACTGCAACAACGCCGGCCATATCAGCCTCACTGGATTCAATAACCTCTATGCGAAGAGCAGGTTCACCCTCAGGGCCGACGTCTTTTTTGCCCCACACCTCAACCGTTCCGTCACCACTTTTTTCCGGCATATCGACGCTAAAAGTTGCAACGGCATGACCATCGGCGGCATCCGCCATTAAACGCGCTGCTTGATGCAGCATATCGTCGGCGCTGGCGCGCACCAGGAAAACGACAAGAAAAAGTCCAATAACAGCGAATAAAATACCAAATGGGAGTATGAGTTTCCGATTACGAATCATGGCAGCTCCTTAAAGGTTGTCGAATTGTAGTGGAATCAACAAAGGCCGGAGGACAGATAACCAACGTTCTGTCTCGCGCCTTCTATCTGTAAAAAGTTTGTAAACCTACTACTAAATGTACGCTTTGTACTATTTTGTATGTATTATGGCAAGAAACGGCCGTATTTGTCCAGTTACTCAGCCTTCCCTCACTGAATAGGATGGGCTAAAACGGCGCATCCCCCACAATCGATTGATGCCACTCTGTCAAAAACGCCATGGCTTCTTCAAACTTTTTACGTGGCAGCATTTTGTAGGAGGTAATGCCAAATTTGCGATACACCTCGCCATAACAGGCCCCAAACTCGTTGCGACCCGTCTGTTTACTCAGCGCCAAAGCGACGGTTTTGACGGCCTGGCTGAACTGGCTGGCTTGCGCCTCCGTAATGACATCCTGGCCGGCTAGCTGCTCTTCTACACTGGACAGACGTTCTTCAACCGTGTCCAGGCGCAGTTCACTATCGCCTACGCGCCCTTCCAACAGAATCTGCTGCTTGGCCAGCTTTACAATCGCCATTGCCAGCTTATAGGCCTGAACGGTATCTGAATCGTGCTGCAGCAGTTCTTCAAAGCCAGGATCGGTTGTCAGCCGACCTTCCTGAAAGGCTTCCCAAAGCACCGCCGCCGCTTCTTGCTGGAATCTTTCCAGCTTGGGCCGTATGGCTTCTTTTACGGCCGAAACGCGCACGCCCGAGAGCCAGAGCGGAACCAGGTCCACACGCAACACGTAGCCAGACTGCGTACCGCCGGGGGTAGACAAATTGTCTACCCCTTGCAAACCATTGGATAGCACAATATGGCGCTCAATACGGCGGCGCTGCCCCTGTGCATTCAGCCCCAGCGCATGACACATTTGACTGAGGCTGGCATAGATACGGCCGTCGTCGGCGCGTACGGCCGTTAATGTATCGCCATAAAAATCGACGTCACGCTGTTCCAGCGGCTGTAATGCTCGCTCACTGCTCATAAATCATCCTTCACCAAACAATGACTATTGAGTAAATCAAAGGCAATTATTCTAACTCGTTTGCAACTGCGGGTAAATCAATTTCGCGCGAGACGCTTTCGCTGTAATGCGGCCGCTTGCCCTCCTCAAAGTAGGCCACCAGCCCCATCGTGTAAATCCAGCGCTCAATTTCGGCCAGGGACTTGGCGCGCACTTCTTCCTGAAAAATTTGCCGCGTCATCTCCTGGTACTCAGGCGGCAGGCGCAGCGTACGCAGCCAATATTTGCCCTGGACAGTTTTGCGCTTGGCGGCGCGGGCCACATCGACGCTGCTTACCTGCCCCAAAGCTTGATCAAACTGTGGTTTTTTGCGCTGGGCGCGTGGTTTTTGCTGTTTCTGCTGTTTGGCCAGGCGTTCAGCCTGTTCCAAATCATCAAATGGATCATCAAACATGGTTTTCTCAATTCAGATTGCCGCACGCAATACGCTTTTTTGCATGCGCGGCGCTGTCAATCTGCATACACAAAATCAACCAGATATTGGTATGCATCCGCCGCCGGCGAGGTCGGATCATATTCAAAAATAGTCAAGCCGCCTGAAGCCGGCGCTTCGGCGACTTTAACGGTGTTGGGCACGGGCTTGGTGACTAAACGGCCGTATGTCTTCACCAACTGCGCCATCATGCTCTTGGTCAAATTATAGTGGGCGTTTACGAAGGTGGGCACAACCGCTTTGATCGCAATGTCAATCCCGCT
Source organism: uncultured Chloroflexia bacterium (assembly GCA_963701435.1). Classification (GTDB taxonomy): domain Bacteria; phylum Chloroflexota; class Anaerolineae; order Promineifilales; family Promineifilaceae; genus JAACFF01. The sequence goes on from CAVPAL010000036.1 coordinate 126,959, forward strand.
GGCCTGGTCATCGAGAATATTTTGCGTGTGACGCCCGGCCGCAGAAGTGCTGTGAAAATCAGTTTTGACAGGCACAATGGCGGCGTCGGCAAAATTATGAACCGCCTCTTGCAGCATGTCCAGGGTCGGCGGGCAGTCCAAAATAATGTAATCGAACACCTGCGCCGCCGGACCCAGACGGTCATTCAACACTTCGATCATCGGCAGCGTCTCCCTCTCCCCGCTGCGGCCGCGAATCTGGGCCATGACGGTATCGACGGTTAGCTGGCTGAGCAGCGTTTCTTTGGCGCTGCGCAGGGCGTCGCTGGCCGGCAGCACAAACAGGTTGGGACGCGCCGGGCCGCCCTCGGCCGATCGATCGGCCGGCATCACGTTTTCGCGCAGCGAGCCGGCGCCGGTCAATACGCGGCTGATGCAGCGGCCGTTCGGGTTCAAACCCAAGGCGCGCGCCGCATCTCCCTGCGGATCGAGATCAACAATCAGCACGCGCCCGCCTCCGTTTTGCATAAGCTTATTGGCCAGCCCGTAACCGAGGGTAACGGCCGTTGTTGTTTTGGCCACGCCCCCTTTGCGGTTTTCAACCGTGAAAATTTGCGCTTCCATGCGAGTCTCCTTAAAAATTTGTGCAGCCATTGGCGATCTGCATACTTGAATTTTACGCTCTGTGTACGAACGTACACGCTTTGTGTACGGTATGCATCATAGCATACACGAACGTACACGTTTTGTCAATTTGTCCCCTACCACGAAGAACCCGTCGTTTGCAAAACAAACTTTTACTTAGAAAGGCTCTCAGCGTCGCGTGAGAAATAGTGACAATAAGTGTCAGAATCGAGAGGGGGACGGATCAGGGAAAATAGCCGCTGATAAAAAATGACCGGATGCGATGTTTCTCAATCCGGTCATTTCACATTTTCTTTTGCTGTGAAAAAGAAGAAAGGTGGAAAAAATGCAAGAAATGTTTCCCGTTGCGTCAGGGCATTTAAAGATTTTCCATACGCTGTAAATTTCGCATAGTATGGATTAATGGTGTTACTAAGGGTCCGTTCGTTACTAACTTTTGACATTTGGTTTGCGAACGAACCATAACGACAACCGCCTGCCAAAACAAAAACTATTCTCGCTATTTTTTCTTTTGAGCAGTGGCAATCGCGATTGATTCCTTAGCCCATGACCGCAGCATATTTGCATCAGCTATAACAGCGTCAGGCACAGAAAAGTAAGGCATTTTGCCGTGCTTCACGCTTCCGGCCGATTCAAAAAGGGGGCGGTTTGAATCATCAACTTTCAAACAAAGCTGTCCGTCTGAAGTAATCAGCGCAAACATACGACTGCTCTCAAAAATACCGACCCCACCAAACATCTTCCGGCTGCTGACGTCACCTAAAGAACTTAACTGCTCAACTACATACGCACTAAAATCGCTCATTGACTATTCCCTTTCAACCAGCAAACTGACGCAGAAACCAGACTCTGAAAAGCTACTAAATATTACCGGGCTGCATCAAACGCCCGCAGATCTAAACGCATGCGCCACGATATGCTGCGCTTCGTCTTGAATTTGCGCCAGATGCGCTGCGCCCTTGAAACTTTCAGCATATATTTTGTAGATTTCTTCTGTTCCTGAGGGGCGGGCGGCAAACCAGCCATTTTCTGTGACAACTTTGAGGCCGCCGATGGGGGCGTTGTTGCCGGGCGCATTGGTAAGTTTGGCTGTGATGGGTTCGCCGGCCAGCGTTTCGGCGGTTACCATTTCGGGGGACAGGGTTGATAGAACAGCTTTTTGCGCACGGTTGGCGGGCGCGTCCATGCGCTGGTAAACAGGGCTGCCGAATTTAGCCTCCAGGTCATTGTAATGCTCACCAGGATCGCGCCCGGTAACGGCCGTTATCTCTGCCGCCAATAAATCCATAATAATTCCATCTTTATCCGTTGTCCACACCGCGCCGTTATGGCGCAGGAAGGAGGCGCCGGCGCTTTCTTCGCCGCCAAAGCCGTAGGAACCGTCAACCAGGCCAGCTACAAACCATTTGAAGCCGACGGGCACCTCGGCTAATTTCCGGCCTAATTGGGCCGCCACGCGATCGATCATCGAACTGGAGACCAATGTTTTGCCAACGGCTGCATCCGCGCGCCAGCCGGGGCGATTTTGGAACAAATAGTTGATGGCGACCGACAGGTAATGATTGGGATTGAGTAAACCGCTGCTGCGGGTAACAATGCCGTGCCGGTCATAGTCGGGATCGTTGCCAAAGGCGATGTCAAACTGGTCTTTGAGCTTGATCAGGCTGGCCATGGCGTAAGGTGAGGAGCAGTCCATGCGGATTTTGCCGTCCTTGTCAACGGTCATAAAACTGAAGGTAGGATCGACGCGTGGATTGGTGACGACCAAATCCAGACCATACGCTGCGGCAATGGGTTCCCAATAGGCCACACCGGCGCCGCCCATCGGATCCACGCCGATTTTTAGCCCGGCGGCGGCGACAGCCTGCATGTTGACGACATTTTTTAAGCCGGTGACGTAGGGCGTCACGTAATCATAAGTATGGATTATGCCGGCTTTGAGGGCTTTTTGGTAGGAAACGCGCTTAACGGCCGTACCCCCATCCGCCAAAATCTGATTAGCGCGATCCTGAATAACCTGGGTCGTGGCCGTATCGGCCGGACCGCCGCTGGGCGGATTGTATTTGAAACCGCCGTCGCCCGGCGGATTGTGGGATGGCGTAATCACAACCCCATCCGCAAAACCGCTTTTACGGCCATGATTGTAGGTCAGGATAGCGTAGGAAATGACCGGGGTGGGGGTGTAGCCCAGGCCGTCCTGGATCATGGTTGTAACCTCGTTGGCGGCAAAGACAGAAACGGCCGTTGCCAGCGCCGCTTCCGACAAAGCATGGGTATCCATGCCTAAAAACAAAGGCCCGCTGTACCCTTGCTGGCGGCGATACTCACAAATCGCCTGTGAAATTGCCAGAATATGATCTTCATTGAAGCTGTTTTTGAGTGACGTACCACGATGACCCGAGGTGCCAAATGAAACTCGTTGTGCGGGATCAGCGGGGTCAGGGTGATTGGTATAGTAAGCCGCCATCAGGCGCGGAATATTATCGAGCAGAGCAAATGGGGCAGGTTGTCCTGCCAATGGATGTAAAGCCATGAAAGCCTCCTGAGGATAGTCAAAGCGTCTAAAGCCCTTATAGTCTATAGGCTTGTAGTCCCGTAGTCCACTACGCTTTGTGCACATCAAACGCTGCGTTTACAATACCCACCATTTCAAAAGGACCGACAACCATGCCGAAATCAGGTTCCACACGACCCCCAAAAGGGTTAATGCAGAAAATTGACGCGCGAACGGCCGTTGCCATCTTAACGACAGTTGTCCTGTGGGCCTCCGCCTTTGCCGGAATTCGCGTTGGCTTGCAATCCTACAGCCCGGAAAATGTGGCGCTGCTGCGTTATTTAACGGCGTCTATCGCGTTAGGGGTCTATGCCCTGTTCAGCAAAATGCCGCTGCCGCAGGGGCGCGATTTGCCCGGTCTGGCGGCTTTAGGCTTTGTGGGCTTCAGTTTCTACAATGTCGCCCTCAACGCCGGTGAAGAACAGATTCCGGCCGGAACAGCCAGCATGATCATCGCTTCGGCGCCCATTTTTGTGGCGCTGCTGGCGCTGATCTTCCTGCATGAGCGCCTGCGGTTGTTGGCGTGGGCAGGGATTGGATTGAGCTTTTTAGGCGTGGCCGTGATTTCGGTCGAGAGGGGAGCGGGGTGGGGGGTGTCGTTGAGTGCGTTATTGGTTTTGGCAGCGGCCGTTTCCCAGGCGATCTACAGCGTCGGACAAAAACCATATCTGCGGCGCTACAGTCCGCTGCAATTTACAACCTATGCCATCTGGACGGGTACATTCTTTTTGCTGTGGTTTGGGCCTGATTTACTGCGCCAGATGCCGGCTGCCTCCTCTGCATCAACAATCGCCGTGATTTACATGGGCATCTTTCCAGGCGCAATCGGCTATGTAAGCTGGTCTTATGTGCTGTCGCGGCTGCCGGCGAGCCAGGCCGGCAGCTTTCTCTATCTCATTCCGGCCGTCGCGATTGTCATCGCCTGGTTGTGGCTGGGGGAAATGCCTGATCTGGCTGCCTGGCTAGGCGGCGCATTGATTTTGGCCGGCGTGCTGCTGGTAAATGTGCGCGGCCGCGCTGCATCAGCCGGTTAGCTGCCATCTGAAATTCAGGCAGCCTGGAGCAAATGGTTAGCGCCAATTGGAATTAACTGGTCAACAGCGGCAACCCCTTCGGAAATGGCAGAGAAATCACTCACGACGGAACCAGGGAATTACCGCTCGGTTTAGATTCAAGTACCGGATTTGGCATTATTACCATCTGTATCGGAAACGGCCGTGTTAAGTTTTGCAAAAAAGCACAGCGATTTCACACCTGTTCTAGATGATATGTTGGTAAAAAGATGCGCTCGTTCCCTGGAAATTCCCACGATGGGTACCGGGTCGATTCTGATTCTTGCTAAAGAGCAGGGTCTGATTGATTCGGTTGAAGGGTCTTTACGTAAACTGCAAAGCGTTGGTTTATGGATTTCTGAACCGATTGTGCAATTGCTCAAGCAAAAAGCAGGGGAATGATTGTATAAAAACGGCCGTTACCCCAACCCCCAACACACATCGTCGAGAAACTTAACCGCCAAAACCGTCCGGTTATTTCGTTCTGGTTAGTTTATTTTATCGTTTCTGGCAGTCGCAAACGGCCGGTCGTTTCCCTTTCAATGTGGTTGCATTTGATACTAACTGATGCCAAATTTTCTATCCCTTCACAGAGCCGGCCAACAAATCAGCGCCCCATCCCAATATAAATAATCAACGTCGCAATCGCCGCGACATTGACGCCGTTGGTGTGCACTGATTCCAGCATTTTCAAAAGGTTATGCCATCCATACGCCCCACAAATTGGGGCAGATTGGGGTGGCCAAGCTGCTGGCGCACGGCATGCGCTTCACCGATGTGGAACCAGTAATGGTAAATATTGCGCAGCAGCATCGTACCGATATTTTCGCGAGAGGGTTTGCCATTGAATTCGAGGAATGTGGATAGATCATCGTCAGTGATGGCGTCCAGGTAGAAATCGGCCGTTTCCGTGACGCGCCGCCAGACAGCCCACATTTCATCCAGGGACGGCGTGGATGCCGGTTTGCCGAATCCAACCAGATCATTCAAGCCTGGGGCTACAAATTTGCCTTGACCCATGGCGCACCAATAAAAATGTTCCTGGTTGGCCACATGGCCAATCATCCAACTGATGCAGTTCATCGGCAGCAGCCGTTTACGCGCATCCTCATCCGATAAACCGTCCAGGCAGCGTAAAAATTCGCTGCGTGCAAATCTTAATTGCGATACGAGTGGGTGATTCACAAAATTCTCCTCTTGGATGACTACAATAGAATGGGAAAAGAACAATAAGGTAAACCGCAGAAACTATTCGGAAATGCCAAAGAACTTGAACTCTAGAGCAATTCTAATTTTAAAATATTGTTGCCGATTACCTAACCGCGCTGCGCCAGGAATTGTCCGGTATAGCTGTTCGCAACGTTGGCAACCGCTTCTGGTGCACCGGCGGCAATGACGTAACCGCCGGCGTCGCCTCCTTCAGGGCCGAGATCGATGACATAATCGGCCGCATTGACCACATCCAGGTTATGCTCAATCACTAACACCGTATTGCCCGCATCCACCAGCTTATGCAGCACGTCCAGCAGGTGTTGAATGTCGGCAAAGTGCAAGCCGGTGGTTGGCTCATCCAGAATATACAGTGTACGGCCGGTGGCGATGCGGCTTAACTCTTTGGCCAGCTTCACGCGCTGTGCTTCACCTCCTGACAGCGTTAGCGCGCTCTGGCCCAACCGGACATATTCCAGCCCGACATCATACAAGGTTTGTAAGATGCGCGCGATCTTGGAGTGGGAGGCAAAGAAGTCAAGCGCTTCTTGCACTTCCATCTCCAACACATCGGCGATCGATTTGCCGCGATATTGGATTTCGAGCGTCTGGTGATTATAACGGGCGCCATCGCAAGCTGCGCATTTGACCCAGACGTCGGCTAAAAAGTGCATTTCAACCCGTTTACGGCCGTATCCCTTACACTCCTCACAACGTCCCCCTTTAGCATTAAAACTGAACCGCCCCGCCTTGTAACCACGGGCTTTTGCCTCCGGCAAGCTGGCAAACAGTTTACGAATCTCGCCATACATGCCCACGTACGTCGCCGGATTGGAGCGCGGCGTGCGACCGATGGGGTTTTGAGTGATGCTGATCACTTTGTCGAGTAACGCCAGCCCTTCGATACGCTCATGCAGTCCGGGAGCGGATTTAGCATTGTGATAAATACGCGCCAGCGCCGGGTGCAGCGTCTGGCGCACCAGGCTGCTTTTTCCGGAACCGCTCACGCCGGTCACACAGCCAAAGACGCCCAATGGAAAGGCCACATCGACGTTTTTCAGGTTATGCAACTGCGCGCCGTGCAGCATTAGCCAACCCTGTGGCTCGCGGCGGTGCGGATGGGGGCTGCTAACTTGCAAATTGCCGCGTAGATATTGGCCGGTTAGCGAACGGGGATCGGCCGTTACCTGCTGTGGTGTTCCTACCGCGACCAATTCGCCGCCCCGCACGCCGGCACCTGGACCAAGATCAATTAGCCAGTCGGCGGCCAGCATCGTATCTTCATCATGTTCAATCACAACAACCGTATTGCCCATATCACGCAGTTGCAGCAGCGTTTCCAGCAGCGTGTGGTGGTCACGTGGATGTAAACCAATTGAAGGCTCGTCGAGGATGTAGAGGACGCCCACCAGCCCGCAGCCCAATTGGCTGGCCAGGCGGATGCGCTGAGATTCACCGCCGGAGAGGGTAGGGGCAGCACGGTCCAAAGTCAGATAATGCAGCCCTACGTTAAGCATAAATTGCAACCGCGAGCCGATTTCATTGACCAGTTCCACCGCAAACTCGCTTTGTTCCGCTGCAAAGACCAGGCTGCTGACCCAGGCATGGGCGGCGCGGATGTCCATTTGATTGACCTCCGGCAGGCGTACGCCGCCCACCGTGACAAAACGAGCTGTCGGACAAAGGCGTTCTCCCTGGCAAGTGGGGCAGGTCTGGCGACTCATAAATTGCCCTAGCTGCTCTCGCCGCCATTCAGAGTGTGTCTGGCGGAAGAAACGATTGATTTGATTAGCTGCGCCTTCATAACCCCGCCGCAGTTCGCCTGACCACCCCCTTTCTTCCATTTCATGCTGGTAGACAAAAGTTCGTTCGCCGGAGCCATAGATCAAGACATGCCGAAAATCTTCAGGCAGTTCATGCCAGGGCGTTTCCAGATCGACGCCATAGCTTTTAGCCACCGTAGCGACGAGATTATAGTTCCAAGAATCCTTTTTCTTGCGCAATTCCTGGAAGTAAGGTGACGCGCCATCCAACAGGGAGAGGTGGGGGTTGGTAATGATAAGATCGGCATCAACCTGGAGCTGCAAGCCCAATCCGTTGCAGTCAGGACACATGCCCGCTGGAGAGTTGAAGCTGAAGAGGTTGGGGTTGAGGTCGGGCAGGCTGAGATCACAGTGGGGGCAGGCATTGTGTTCACTTAAAAGGAAGTTCTCACCATCCTGGTTGATAATTAGCAGGCCATTGGCGTTGGTTAAAGCGGTTTCGACCGAATCTATCACCCGCCGCCGGTAGCTGCCATCGATTTCCTGCGGTGCGATGAGGCGATCGACGACCAACTCAATCGTGTGGGTCTTGGTTTTTTCGAGTTGGGGTAGTTTGCCTTCCAGCAAAATCATCTCCCCATCAATGCGCACGCGTCGGAAACCATCACGTCGCGCCTTGCCCAATAGGTTACGCTGTGTGCCTTTGCGGCGATGTGCAACCGGAGCCAGAATTTGAAAACGGATACCCGGTTGCAACGCCAGCACCTGGTTGGCGATTTCGAGTGGAGATTGGGCCTGCACCATCCGGCCACACTCAGGACAATGCGGCTGACCAACACGCGCATACAAGACGCGCAAGTAGTCGAGGATTTCGGTGACTGTGCCCACTGTGGAACGTGGATTACGGCTGACGGTCTTTTGTTCAATGGCGATGGCGGGGCTGAGGCCGGAAATCTGGTCAACTTTGGGCTTTTCCATCTGGCCGATGAACTGCCGGGCATAGGCGGAGAGGCTTTCTACATAACGGCGCTGCCCTTCGGCATAGAGCGTGTCGATGGCCAGCGATGATTTGCCGCTGCCGCTGACGCCGGTGATAACCACAAATTTATGGCGTGGAATGACGATGTCGATGTTTTTCAGGTTATGCTGTCGCGCGCCGCGAATGATGATGTCACCCAAGCCGGAAGGTCTGGTTGAGGAGTGGAATGGCTTGTTGCCCATAATTAGTGACATGGTATCTCACTTTGAGAGATTTTTCTACATGCTAAAATGAAATCATATAATAAATGTAAGGGTGTATTGATAAATTGTAGCTCATACTTTACAATGCATTGTCACGGCGCTGATCTCACGCCGGCGCCAGTAGAGGCGCGGCCATGAAAAATCGGCTAAAAGTACTGCCAATGCTATTGAGCGCGGCAAATATGATCCCAGTTTGACGCTGGCTTTCAAAATGGCGGCGCTTTTTGAACAGCCAATCGAAGAGATTTTCGAGCCAACCCCAGAAGAATCAGGTAAACCGCAGTTCAAGTCCTTTGGGGTTTCCGATAGTTTCGGCGGTTTACCTAATACTACAACCAGATTTTGACATAATGTTACTGACGACAACCTCCCGGAGGCTAATCAAGCAGCTAAAACCTATTTAGCGACCACCTTTGCCTAAATGTTGAGCCTCCGGGAGGATTCACTTCGAAGTCTCGTTGTAATACTAAAATGAAACAACAAATTTTTCCAAAATCAACGGTTGTTGGATAAAGTAGAGAGATGCTTGCACTTGTAACCGGCGCAACCGGCTTGATTGGCCGCCACGTCGTTGATGTCTTGTTGGCGCAAGGCGTCAACGTGCGCGTCTTGGCGCGGGCCAGCAGTGATTTGACGTTCCTGAAAGCGCTGCCTGTTGAAATCGTGGTAGGGAAGGCAAACGATCGAACTAAGCTACGAACGGCCGTTCACAAAACAGATCTCGTTTTCCACATAGCCGGTTATCTAACCGCCAACGCGCCCTTTGGAACCGATAGCAACAGCGGAGACGCCGAATGGCCGCTCTACCAGGCCATTAACGTTGATTTTACCGCCAGCCTGCTCGACGCCAGCATAGAGGCCGGCGTCGGCCGGTTTCTCTACGTCAGTTCAAGCAGCGTCTACAGCCTAGACGCGCCTGTGCCCACACCAGAAGACGCCGCACTAAAACCTTTGAGTTTATACGGCCGTTCCAAATTACTCGCTGAAGAGAAAGTGCAGCAAGCGCAAGCGCACGGACTTGCCGCCGCCATCATTCGCCCCCCCGTGACCTATGGCCCCGGCGATCGCTATTTTACGCCCTTGGCGCTGCGGCTGGCGCGCCTGCCGGTGCTGCCGCTGGTCAACGGCGGGCGCACGCTCATGGACCTGGTATTTGTGCAAGATGTCGCCAATTTGTTATGGCGCGCAAGTCAAAGTCCACAGGCAAACGGCCGTATTTACAACGCCGGCCCCGGATACAAAACCAGCTTGCTCGATCTTGTCAATGCGCACCGCCAGCTTACCGGCAGCGGACCGCGCATCATTCCGGTCTCACCCCAAGTAGCAGGACGCACAGCCTGGTTCTCACGCCGCCTGATCAAACCTTTTGTCGCCGAAGCGGAAGCAGCCTTGACGCCGCAGGGACTAAATTTAATGAATCATGACCTGCATCTGGATATGTCCCGCGCCGCAGCAGAACTCAATTTCTCCCCTCAATTCAGCCTGTTAGCCGGTTTACGCGTCACGCTGGCTCATTCAAATTGACATTGCGGCCTGCACCTACTATGATCATCCCCAGGAAAGCAATTATCACGTGACCCTTAACTGTTGCGTATTCAGTTGGCTACGCAATACGCAATGCGGAATAAATATGGAAATTCAGATTGACACAACCGACGACATCACAGTAGCAATTTTACGCGGTGAAGTTAACGGCCGTACCGCGCCCGATATCCAGCTGCAGCTCATTCCGACCCTGCAACCGGAAAGCAAAGTCTTGTTAGATTTGCACGGCGTCTCTTATATGTCCAGCGCCGGGCTGCGCATGTTGTTAAATTTTTATCGCCAGGCCCAAACCCAAAACAGTCAGATTGTGCTCGTGGGTTTAACCGAAATGGTACGCGATACCATGATGATTACCGGGTTCCTGGAATTTTTTGAAGTCTATCCCAGCGTAGAAGAAGGGATAGATGCCCTCAAACAAAAATCATGAGGTCTGGAGCCATTTTGAGCAAGCAAGCGGAAATTTCTCGCATTCACATAGGCAATTGGCAGAAAGTAATCAAAAATAAAGGTCATGGGAAATCTGCCAATTCCTCGAGGAAACCGCAGCTTCCTAACTCCTCTTATTTTCAAGAATTTTCTACGGTTTACCTAGGTAATTGGCAGAAAGTAATCAAAAATAAAGGTCATGGAAAATCTGCCAATTCCTCGAGGAAACCGCAGCTTTCCAACTCCTCTTATTTTCAAAAATTTTCTGCGGTTTACCTAACTGCTCCCAAAGCCTATGCAACGAATTGACATTTATCCCACCCACCATCATGAAAATTTTCTCCTGCGTGCGGGACGGCCGTATCCTTTTGGCGCCAGCTTTGTGCCCGGAGGCGTCAATTTTGCCCTCTTTTCGCGTCATGCCACCGCCTGCACGCTGGTGCTTTTTGAAAGAGGCGCCGCAAAGCCGCTGGCTGAAATTCCATTTCCCGACGAATTTCGCATCGGCAATGTTTTTGCAATGGTTGTATTTGACCTTGAATACGAAGGTTTCGAATATGGCTTTCGTGTAGATGGACCATACCAGCCGCACCTGGGTCATCAATTCAACCCTGATATTGTGCTGCTGGATCCTTATGCCAAAGCCATCGGCGGTCGTAACGTGTGGGGCAAGTCTGCTGATTTCGACCAGCCAGATCCGCTGCGCGCGCAACTGGTCTACGACGATTTTGACTGGCTGGCAGACCGGCCGCTGGAAACCCCACTGGAAGATTTAGTGATTTATGAAATGCACGTGCGCGGCTTCACACGACATGCCTCTTCCGGCGTCAAATATCCGGGGACTTTTGCAGCTATCCGTGAAAAGATCGCTTACCTGAAAGAGTTAGGGGTCAACGCGGTTGAACTGATGCCTATCCACGAATTTGATGAATTCGACAATCAATTTTATAACCCGGACACAGGTGAACCTCTCAAAAATTATTGGGGTTACAGCACAATCGGTTTTTTTGCGCCCAAAGCCGGCTATGCCGCCACCGGCGCGTTAGGCATGCAGGTTGATGAGTTCAAAGCGCTGGTCAAAGAGCTGCACAAAAACGGCATCGAAGTTATCCTGGACGTGGTTTTTAATCATACCGGGGAAGGGGGGGAGGATCGTCCCAACATCTGCTTCCGTGGTTTGGACAATAAAACCTATTACATGCTGCGCCCGGACGGCCGTTACCAAAATTTTAGCGGCTGTGGCAACACCATGAACTGCAACAATCCTGTTGTGCGCGGCATGGTACTCGACTGTCTGCGCTATTGGGTCGCCGAATACCACATCGACGGCTTCCGCTTTGATCTCGCCTCCATTATGGGACGTGATTCCCATGGAAACCCGCTGCCCAATCCGCCGCTGTTGGAAGCGCTGGCGCATGATCCCATCCTGGGCAAAACCAAGCTCATCGCCGAAGCGTGGGATGCCGGCGGACTGTATCAGGTGGGGTCGTTTCCCGATTACGGCCGTTGGTCAGAATGGAACGACCGCTACCGGGACACGCTGCGCCAGTTTGTCAAAGGCGATCCCGGGCAAACGCAAGAAATCGCGCTGCAAATTCAGGGCGCCCCCAACATGTACGCTGAGCGCGGGCCAACTGCATCCATCAACTTTGTGACCTGCCACGATGGTTTCACTCTGGCAGACCTCTTCGCATACAATGAAAAACATAACGAGGCCAATGGAGAGGAAAACCGGGACGGTCACAGCCATAACAACAGTTGGAACTGCGGCCATGAAGGCCCGACCGACAACCCGGCCATAAACAGACTGCGCCGCCGTTTGATGAAAAACAGCATCGCTATTTTATTGGTCAGTCAGGGCGTCCCGATGCTGTTGATGGGAGATGAGGTCGCCCATACGAAACAAGGCAACAACAACACCTACTGTCAGGATAATGAGCTAAACTGGCTTGATTGGACGCGCCTGAAAACCGACAAGGACATGTTTCGCTTTGTAAAACAATGCATCGCTCTTCGTAAAGCTCACCCGATACTGCGCAAACGGCATCATTTCCAAAATCGGGATGCGACCAACAGCGGCTATCCTGATATTTCCTGGCATGGGGCTGAGGCATGGAATCCGGACTGGTCGCCCTACAACCGCACTTTGGCCTTTATGCTGTGTGGGCAGCATGCGCGCGCCGGTCTTTCACCCGATGATTACATCTATGTCGGCATGAATATGCATTGGGAAGCGCATTCATTTGAATTACCCCGGCTGCCTCAAACGCGTCACTGGTTCCAGTTCGTTAACACCATTCTGGAACCTCCGTTTGAAATTTGCACGCCTGGCGCAGAAAAGCTGCTGTCAGATCAGGAACAATTCACGCTGGGAGCGCGCTCTGTCATTATATTGGTTGGGCGCTAGCCGCAAGTTTTTATTGCCTGGGCGCTCCAGACATTCTAAATCAGTCAGCTATGGAAATTTTAACGGTTCGTGGAAATCTCAAGTCAATCAGCCGGATCACGGCCTATGTGAATCAGGCGGCAGAGCAGGCCGGCTTGAGTGAAAGAACGACCTATTATTTGTGTCTGGCTGTGGATGAGATCGCTACCAATGTCATTATGCATGGATATCAGGCAGAAGGGAAGCAGGGCAATCTGTCCATTTGGGCTGAGGCGGATGCAGATATTCTGCGTATCTGTCTGGAGGATACAGGGCAAAGTTATGATCCACGGCAGGTTCCTCCGCCTGACTTGCAACGGCCGTTACACGAACGCGAACCAGGCGGTCTAGGCATTTATCTGGCGCTGCGAAGCGTGGACAAATTCCAATACCAGCAGTGTCAGGGGCGCAATCGCAGCACATTTATCATTCAAAAACCGAGAAATAATTAATCCATGCCTCAAACCACCTATGCCCATTTGCTTGTCGTAAGCAATGACACCATTACCCTGACACAATTAGGCGATATCTTACATCAGCTGGGCAAATATACGGTCACAATGACAAACAGCACCATCCAGGCCAAAAAACTATTGAGTGAAGGCATATTTGACCTGGTGCTGCTGGATGTGCGTCTGGTTGGTGAAGAAGTTCGTACCTGCATGGAAACCATGCAAGAAAATATCTCCTTGCCAATTATTGTCGCAGGCACAACTGCAGATTTACCTCGCATTACCCAATGCCTGGAAAACGGCGCCTCCGATTATTTGCGCCTGCCCACAACACCGCCGCTGCTGCAAGCGCGTTTGCGCTCCCATTTACGCACAAAGCGACTGCAAGAACAGGCTGTTTCAACCTTGCAATCATTTAATGAGCTTGAGAAGTTGGCCGATGACCTGCGCCTTGAAATCCTGCCGCTTGGGATTGCATTGTCAACCGAACGGAATTTTGACCGGCTCTTGGAGCGCATCGTCGTGCAGGCCATGAACATTTGTAACGCGGATGCCGGCATGCTCTATTTGCACGCGCCGGATAATGCGCTGCGCTTCGCAATCCTGCGCATTAATTCATTAAATCTGTTCTTTGGTGGTACAACGAAAAATCCGGCGCCCTATGCGGACATCCCTTTACACAACGATTTAGGCGAACCCAACCGTGATAATGTCGCCACCTACGTGGCGTTGGACGGGATGCCTGTGAATATTGACAATATTTATAGTGACAGCGGTTTTGATTTTTCTGAAACCCGCATTTTCGACCTCAAAAACAATTACCGCTCTATCTCTTGTTTAACTGTACCGATTGCCAATCAGGAAGTAATTGGAATCTTGCAGCTTATTAACGCGCAGGAACCAAATAGCGGCGAAATTATTCCCTTCGACGTTTATCACCAACTGGTAGCCGAGGCGCTGGCATCCTTGGCAGCGATCACCCTCCATAACCGGCGCCTGCGCCAGCAGGGGGAGAGGCTCTTGCGCTTTAAGCAGGAGTTGGAGATCGGGCGCAGGATTCAGGCTGGTTTTTTGCCATCGGAATTGCCCCAGCCTCCGGGGTGGGAATTGGTGGCGCGTTTTCAGCCGGCGCGCGAGGTCGCAGGTGATTTTTACGATGCTTTTCCAATGCCATTTGGCAAGCTGGGCCTGATTGTGGCTGATGTATGTGACAAGGGCATTGCGGCGGCGCTGTTTATGGCCCTGGTGCGTAGTTTGCTGCGCGCTTCGATTCAACAGCATTATTATCTTAGCACGCAAACCACAGAAAAAAGCGTGCAGGCAAGGGCATTACTGGCAGGGAAACGGCCGTTTCTGCCTCGCGACTCGGCCGCAATTTTGGATGCTGTTCGTCTGACAAATGCGTATATAGGCAGCAACCACGGCGATACCAATATGTTTGCCACGCTCTTTTTTGGCGTACTCGATCCGACATCGGGCCAGCTAATCTATGTCAACTGCGGGCATAATCCACCGGTCATTTTAGAACCACAAGGCATCCAGACGCGCCTGTTCCCATCCGGACCGGCTCTGGGGCTGCGCCCGGATGCGCACTATAAAGTAGGGGAAATCCAGATCAGACCAGGAGCAACATTATTTGCGTTTACCGACGGCATTACGGAGGCGCGCGGCTCGCAGGATACGTTTTTTGGCAGACAGACCCTCTTTGACCTGTTGGAGAAACATGCGCAAGATACGGCCGTTTCCATCGTCACCGCCGTAGAAACGGCCGTACGCGCCCACAACGCCGGCGTCGAACTATCTGACGATATCACCATGTTGGCGGTGCGCCGTAAGCCCCATCTTCTTTAGCCGCAATTTTATTACCAGGGCGCCGGAGCGTCAGGTAATCGGCAACAATATTTCAAAATTAGAATCGCTCTAAAAGTGAAAAACAGCCATTGCCAAAATTTCAGCCAATGACCTTAGAATGCAAACCAGCGAAATATCTGGGATAGGACAACTTCATCCCGCTGGGGACAAACCGCTACGGCCGTATCCATGAAACCGCTCGTGGCCAGGTCAAGCTGGCGGTCAAGATTCTCGGGCGCATAAGCGCGGATTGGCGGGCAGGCACGGCCGCCACAGTTCAAAGCAAAGTGAAAAAGAATCCAGGTACGCTCGGGCCGATCTCCTGACCAAGCCCGCTGGCGGCGCAGTCAGGAGAGCAGTTCTTCGGGACTGTGATACGGCCACAGCTATCCGAATTTTTTCGGAAACTTTCAAAATATCGCATTCCATTTTCCCTGATATCGCTGGTGGATCAGTGGGTTGAATTACACGGCCGTTTTATCCAATGAAAAGAAAAAACATCAGCGGTAAGGGTTTTTGGGACTGCGATCCATTGATAAGGAAGCAGCTTCACGCCGCGTCAAAATTTCCAGCGCATCGGCCAGATGTGCGTCATTGATGTTGTAATCCCCGGCCGCCACGCGCAGCTTATGCGCTTCCAACAGCACCTCCGCGTGCGTCACACCCGGCGGTGGTTCAAATTTGTAGCAGGCCAACTCGTACAACTGCCCCAGCGGATCGCGAAAATAGATCGAATCCATGAATCCGCGGTCAATTTCACCCGAATGTGACACACCGCGCACTTCCAAACGCTGCGCAACCTGCGTGTAGGTGGCGCGCGAAACGATAAAAGCAATATGGTGCAGATTGCCAATCCCTTCCGGGTTGGGCGTGGGGTCCGGCTGCCAGTTTTCGTTGGTGAAAATAGTGATAAGCCGGCCATCGCCGGGATCAAAATAAAGATGGTTCTGTGATGGCACATCCAGGTTAGGCTGTTCAAAAATAAAAGGCATGCCCAGCACGCCTTCCCAAAAATCAATCGACGTCTGCCGGTCGGCGCCAATCAAGGTAATATGGTGGACGCCCTGAGTTTGAATCTTTTTCATGTGTATGCTCCTATTAAACATCCATCACGCGCTCAATCAGTTTGCGCGCCTGATCGATCTCATCTTGAATGATCGTGTGTCCCATACCGGGATAAATTTTTTCGGTCACGTCTGCGCCTAAACTTTGCAGGGCAACGGCCGTTTCATGCACTCGCTCCAGCGGCACATGAAAATCGACGTCACTGCAGCCAATAAACACCGGCATTCCCCTCAGCGAACCAGAATAGTCACGCGACGCGCCCGGTGGACCGATTAACCCGCCGCTAAATACCAGCAAACCACCCAACGGCCGTCCCCGGCGCGCTGCAAACTCGGCGGTCAAACACGCCCCTTGTGAAAATCCGCCCACGATTATTTTTTCGGCAGGAACGCCGTTCTGTTCCACTTGCTCTACTAAATCAGCAACAACTTGCAGAGCGGAAGAGAGCTGCGGTTCGTTTTGCGCCAGCGGGGCAATAAAGCGGTTGGGATACCAGGTGTCGCCGGCTGCCTGCGGCGCCAGGTATGACAGGTCAGGGTGGGGGAGATGGTCGGCGAGTTCCAGGATGGAAACGGCCGTTGCCCCGCGCCCGTGGATCAAAATCAAAACGCCGCCCGCTTCCGCCAGCGGCTTACCGGCCGCCAGCAGAGGCTGCCCTTGATGCGGCCCTTTTATCAGCTCAGACATGGGCAGCCCTCTCCTGCGCCGGAACCACCGGTTTACGCGCCAGAGGCGGCAGCGCCTCTTCAATCAGATCGCGCCGCGACTCCAGCCATGAAGGCAGTTTCAACTGTGATCCCAATTCAGCTTTGGATTCATCAATCAAAAAGCCGGGCGCATCGGTGGCAATCTCAAACAAAACGCCGCCCGGCGCGCGGAAATAGATGGAGCGAAAGTATTGGCGGTCCATCACCGGCGAAACTTGATAGCCCGCGCCGCGTAAATCGGCCAGGTATTCCGTCTGTTCGGCGTCATCGACCGTGCGAAAGGCAATGTGGTGTACGCTTCCGGCGCCCATACGGCCCTGGGGCAGTGACGACCGTTGCAACAAATCCACGTAGAGACCAACGTCATTGGATGCTGCTTTATACCGGAACCGGCTGCCTTCCTGCCGGACAAACTCATAACCCAAATGCGCGGTTAGCAATTCGGCCGTTGGCCCGGCGTCCGCCACCCAGGCGGTGGCCGCATAAAAGCCGCGCAGCGCATGTTCCGCCGGGATAGGTCCATCCTGCCAAATCCCAACTGTGGCCGGTTCATCCGTGGCGACCAATTCGATAAGCATGCCGTCCGGGTCTTGAAAAGGCAGAACGCTGCGCCCAAAACGGGTTTGCACTTCCCCAACATGTATAGCATGCTGCGCCAGCCGCTTTTGCCAAAATGGCAGCGATCCCGGCCGGATGGCATACGCGGTCGCCGCAATTTCACCATTGCCGCGCCGCCCGCGCGCCAGATGGCGCCAGGGGAAAAAAGTCAGGATTGTGCCCGGCGTACCGGTTTCATCCCCAAAATAAAAATGATATGTACCGGGATCGTCAAAGTTGACGGTTGTTTTAACCAGCCGCTGCCCCAGCAAATGCTGGTAAAAATCGACATTAGCCTGCGCATCGCTGGCCATGGCGGTAATGTGATGGATACCTTGTACAGATTGTTTCATGATTTACCTTCAATTTGGTTTAGCTCAAACAGCCGCTGCCAGGCCCAGTTTGCGGCACAAGGCCGCCAACTGCTGCTGCTCTTGCAGCGTCAGAAAGTGCAGCGTGTTTACAACACCGGCGACGTGGCCGGGAAATATGGCGGCAATCAACGCTTCGCCGGCCGGCGTTAGATGAATATCAATGCAGCGCCGGTCATCTGCGCGCCGCCGACGTGTGACCAGTCCCTGTTTGACCAGATTATCAACTACCAGGGTCATGTTGCCGCCGCTCTTGAGTACTTTTTGCGCCAACTGCCCGGGCTGCATCGGCCCCAGGAAATACAGCGCCTCTAGTACGCCAAACTGGCTGATGGTTAGATTGGCCTCGCGTAGATGACTGTTGATACGCTGGGTGACTGATTCAGCGGCTCGTGACAGCTTGATGTAGGCGTCTAGCGCAGTCTCTTCTTCGATTGTGCCTTGATAATGTGTGCCCATCAGAATGTGTGCCCATCAGAATGTGTGCCCATCAGAATGTGTGCCCATCAGAATGTGTGCCCATCAGAATGTGTGCCCATCAGAATGTGTGCCCATCAGAATGTGTGCCCATCAGAATGGGCGCCGCAACAATATATTTTTATATCAAACAATTTAATATCAAAATATTAGATCGTAATTTTCCTCATGTCAAGTAAGATGAAAACTCTGTGTGCAAACTGGGCTACACAGCCATGCGCGAACCGGTCAAAACGAAACCGCTGCGGCCCGGTACGGCCAGTGTAAAGCGGTGGTTTGGGGCCATTATCTGCCTCCGGGAAGAATCAGGCCAGGCGAACGTATATGCTTCGGCTGCTTCTGCAGGTAAATTGAGGGTGACAACGGCCGTTGCTTCAGCCGTATTCAGCACCACAAGCGCTTCATACCCATCTAACGCCCGCCGAAAAGCATAAACCGACTCATCCGCGTACAGCCGCTCGAAACTGCCCGTGCGCAAAACAGGGTGTTCGTGGCGCAGCGTTGACGCTCGCCGGTAGAATGCAAGCAAATCATGATCCCAAACTGATTGATCCTGCCAGGGGAAGGCGGCGCGACATTCCGGATCATCAGCCGAGGACATCCCAATTTCATCGCCATAATAGATGCAGGGCGCGCCGGGCAGCGTCATTTGCAACAGCACGGCCAACCGCAGCGCGCTTTTGTCCTCGCCCATAATCCACAAGGCGCGCGCCGTATCGTGGCTGTCGAGCAGATTTAACTGCACCTGGTTGATTTGCCAGTCGTACAGATTGTGCATGTGGTCAATTGCCTGAGCGTAGTCGGCGGCGCTGAACGGCCGTAAATCATAATGCATTTTCTTGTAAGCGGCGCGCAGCGTTTTTGCAGCGCAGAAGTTGAGCGTCGGCACGGTAAACCGATAGTTCATCACGGCGTCGAACTGATCGCCTTGCAGCCAGCGCTGCGCTTCATCCCAGATTTCGCCCACGATGTAGGCTTCGGGATTGGCCGTTTTGACCACATCGCGAAATTCGCGCCAGAAATCATCGTCGTCTATTTCGTTGGGCACATCCAGCCGCCAGCCATCGACGCCGAATTCAATCCAGTAACGAGCGACGTCCATAATCAGGTTACGCACGCCGGGGTTGTCGGTGTTGAGCTTGGGCAGCATGGCGTTATCAGCCCAGGCGATGTAGTTGGGGGGATTGTCGGCGTCGTGTTGATACGGCCGTAACGGCCAGCCATTCACAATAAACCAATCAATATAGGGTGAGTTGCCCCCATTTTCGAGAATATGGTGAAACTGCCAGAAACCGCGCCCAGTATGGTTGAAAACGCCATCCAGCACAACGTACATCTGCCGCGCGTGGGCGGCGTCCAGCAGCTCGCGCAGCGCCGCATTCCCGCCCAGCAGAGGATCAACCCGGTAATAATCGTATGTGTGGTAGCGATGGTTTGAGGCGGAAGCGAAGATTGGGTTTAGATAGAGGGCGTTAACCCCCAACTCTTGCAAATAATCGAGTTTATCAACGATTCCCAGTAAATCGCCGCCCTGATAACCTTGTTCGACAGGCGGGCTGCCCCATGGCTTGAGACGAATGCCCAGCGGGTGCTGTGCGCGCGGGCTGCGGGCAAATCGATCGGGAAAAATCTGGTAAAAAATAGCGTTTTTGACCCATCCTGGTGTGATAATTGTCATTGGCGGCAATGCTCCTCAAGGCTTGATTCGGTTAAGCCAGGAATGATACACGCGGAATTGAGATGATCAAATTTTTGAAGCGGTTGGCGGTGGGTAGCAGGGTGAATCGTTGATACGGCCGTATCCGCAGTGACCTGTCACGTTTGGGTCCAGTTATCGGACCGTATGATTTAATGATTGTGGCAACGGCCGTTGCCCATGATCTAACGCTTATTACCCACAACACAAACCAATTTCCCCGCGTAACCGGCTTGATGTTTGAAGATTAGGAAATATTCAAAGCTTGACTGTGTATTCCCTATTTAAGTGTTAAGCGCCCCAATGGATGAAGATTTGGCCGTGCGTCTAAAAACTTTGCATCAAGCGTTGATCAATGATGATGCGCGCATGGCCGGATTGCACCGCCGCGCCTTGAACCTTGTGGAGAGTGTATAACGATTTTTATAGCCGGTGGGCTGGATTGGGACAACCAGGATGAAAAAACGAGCGTCGTTCCGATTGGTAAACGATGCCTGATTGCTGCTGTGCTTTGGCAAATACCTGACCAACTACTTATTCCAACTCAACGGCCAGCGCGGCAACTCTGGCATTGATGAGCATTTGCAGTTTTCGCCCTGCTATTTCGGGGATTTGTGACTGCCAACTGTTATTTTCAAGGGTGGGGAAGCTGATTTCGGTCTGAAAACGGCCGTTGCCCACCATAAACTTCATATGCCCAATTGACCAGTTTTGTGCCTGAACAGCATCTAACAAGCCAGTAAGCAGTTGAATACAAACTATCCGCCCTTCTCCCTCAGGGACTTGTAGCGTGACGGATCCAGCCAGGCCAGTTCAGCTTCGCCGGCGCCGTAGCGATCTTAGTCGATATCCAGGGGATTGCTGGGCTTGATACCGTTCTTGCCCAAAGTCAACGGCCGTTCCCTCCATTTCGCCTCCACTAAAACCACTACCCGGTTAGCCTACCTTGCTGTGTCAGGCCGATACAAAGTTTAGTTTGATGAGGACAAACCACTTTGGCCAATTTCTCAAGATGGTTTGTCCTCACCTCTAACACGTTTTATAATGCCTTATAAAAATTGTCGGGATTCATGTTTCAATCTCCTTTTGAGTTGGAATTTCCCGAGGGTCTTCATTTTGTTTGACGTTTACGGGAGAATGGATTTGCAACTGGTTCTGTAGGATTAGTTCCATCTCTTTTAGATCGTTAAACTGCCACTTCTGGCCAATCTGGATAGATTCAATCTCGCCGTGCCAACTTCTATCTGATCCCTCGCCTATATCCTCCAGCCAAAAGCGCACCAGGTACGATTGGTATTGTTCGTGTTTCATACGTTTCTGCCCGGTTTAGGCGTTGCGGAGGCAACGGCCGTTGCCTCACCATCCAATACCATCATAATAAACTGTCACCCAACCACATTCAATCATCCGGCTGAGCTTAAGCTTGAGCCGGCTTAACCGCAGCCATCCCTTGCTCCGTCCGCTTGGCAGCCCAATCCGCCAGTCGGGTCAGTTTGACCGGGTAGGCGGCCAGCATTGGCGCCGGATCAAAGGTCGTGTTTAGCGTATCGGCGTAAATGCTGTACTGCATGATTTGGCTGAGACCAGGGTGCAACGGCCGTAACACACGATACATCACCTGCAATACCCCCAGCGGCACATGGCTTACCTTGGCGGGCTTACCAGATAGTTCTTCATACAGCCGGACTACTTGCATATTTGTTAGATTTTCTGGTCCACCAATGTCAATCACCTGACCGCTGAGATGAGCATCTTCAAGGGCCATTACCGCAAATTTAGCTACGTCATCGGCAGCTACAAAATTGCGTGGGTTTTGACCTTTGCCAAACAACGACACCTTGCCCTTTGCCAAAATCGGCTGGCCGATGAGCGCTTCAGCATGGGATTCCATGAATGCTGTCGGCCGCAAAATTGTGAAACTTAACCCGCTGGCTTGCAGATACCGTTCTATCTCATCAGGGGTTCTTTCTCCTCTGGCGCAAAAACCAATAAAGGAGGTCGTTATGTTCTCAAAAAACATTTGTTAGTAAGGGTGTCAATTCACCGCCGCACCAACGTCGTACAGGTCATGGCTGGGTCAGGGCAAATGGTGTCGTCCTGCCTGCGGGTCGCCAACAATCGCTCAGGTACAGCCGACCTGGTCAACCAACTGGCGCAAACGTCCATGGCAGGCGACCACATCATGTGGCGGCCAGGCCATCGCGTGCAGCTTCATAAGCAGCACGGGTTTCCGGCAGCGGCGATACGCCCAATTCACGTTCCAGCACCAGCACACATTGTTCAAATTGGCGCAATGCAGCACTGCGCGCACCTGATTGGGCATAGAGTTCGATCAGGTGACGGTGGGTTTCCTCAGAAAGATCATCCGCAGCCAAATAACGTTGCGCATAGTCGATGGCACTGCTGAGCTGGCCGGCCTGTCGTTTGGCAATAACAAGTTTGTTGAGTAGTGGTCAGATAATGGCGTTCATAGGTGTAGCGCTGCTGGCTTTGCCATGTATCAAATTCACGGCTGTTCGCCAAAGAGAAACCGCTCAGAAAATGCGCCACGAAAAAGCGCCACCGCTGCTTCCCATTCGGCCATGGCGTCACTTTTTGGCAGTTGCCCAAAGGTAATGGCATCACTCCACGTCAGGGTCGGGTTTAAGCGTGACGGTGGTGCGTGTGGTTTGTAAGATTTGGGAGTCTGGCAGGTCTTGACGCAAGAGGCTGAGCAGACGGGAAAGGTTGCGGCGTGCAGTGGATTCGGCCGTATCTGGCCAAAACAGCAAAAGCAGCGCATCGCGTGAGACGGGCTGTAATTCAGCCGCCAAGCGATAGAGCAGGGCACGTGCCTGACGTCGAGGCAGCGACAGCGTTGTGCCGTTCCATATTATTTCAGGGGTACCCAAAAGCTTGATTACAAATGGTTTGTCGTTCAACAAAATGCCGCCACGTTGGATTTTGTTTTATTGTAACGGAAACGGCCGTTTGCTGCACCAGAATATCGCGATAATTTGGCGTAACAAAATAGGCCTAATCTCCTGAAAACGTGTTTGACAACTTGACCTTCGCGTCCTCAGTGCCTACAATGTAGGCAAATATTTACCGTGGAGGCATCGTTTTATGGCCGTTCTTAACATTCGTAATTTACCTGACGAGGTCCATGCCAAATTACGCATCCGTGCCGCAATGGTTGGGCGCAGCATGGAAGCTGAAGCCCGTGCAATAATCACAGAGGTGGTCATGGTGGAAACAAATACCTTATCAGCAACAGCTTTACAAAACTGGGTAGATGAACTCTATGGAGGGCAAAAACCGCAAAATGTCGTTGAAAGCTTAATCCAAGAACGCCGCCAAGAGGCAGAAAAAGAATGATGGTCTTAGATGCCTCCGCACTATTGGCGCTGCTCTTCCGTGAAGCGGGACACGAGATCGTTACAAATTATCTACAAGAGGGTTATCTTTCCACCGTTAATCTTAGTGAAGTTTTGGGTCGATTTGCACGTGATGGACATGATGTACAATAAGTGGGGCGACAAATTGCCGCTTCCCCTCTCAAGATAATCCCATTTTCTATACAACAAGCAGCTATTGCGGCCGTATTACTGCCACTTACAAAACCGCATGGCCTATCCTTGGCAGATCGGGCATGTCTGTCTTTGGCAATTGATCGCAACCTGCCGGTAATCACTGCGGATCGAGTTTGGCAGGAAATAGAAATTGGTGTTGAAATAATAGTGATTCGATAGAGAATTCCAGTTGAGCCTTAATCGTCCAACAAAACCACTGGTTCTTGATAATAACGCAGGCGACTGCGGGTAAGTTTTTCGGCCAGGAATTGATTGAACCAGGCTCTTTTCACAGAGAGGGGTTCGTCCAGCTTTAAGCGGGCAAGATCGGCGTTGAGGCGCAAAATACGGCCAGGGATGACAAAGCGGGTTAATCCTGCCGGGAGGAAGTCACCACGGCTGGCGGCCTCAAACACATCCTCTGGCTTAAATTGCGGGAAGATGGCCACAGCTTGCATTTGCGGAAATTGGGCCAGTAGACGCGGCAAGTCGGTCAGTAAGGCGCGTTCAACGTTGCCCCAGGCATTGGACGCATTGACAAGGGCATTCATCACGGCCAGCCGGTCAGCACATCTTTCGCTGAATGGCCTTTTAATTTGCCTGCGTGTACCCTCACATACGGCGTCCAGGGTACCCGATCTACAGCTTCATGTTGTAATGCTTTAAATACAAGCTCTTTTCTTGACATTATTCGTTTCCTTTCAAAATCAATTGAGGGATTAGAGAGTTTTTTGGGGATTTGACGAAAGACTAAAGACAGAAGACCGATTTTTCGTCTTCTGTCCATCGTCTTCCGCCAAAAAGAAATATATCTACTAATTCAAAAACGATTTGGCCAACGTAGCTGCCTGGCTGGCGTCTGGCGCAAAGCCGCTGGCGCCAATATTTCTGGCAAATTCGGCCGTAACGGGAGCGCCGCCAACAATGACTTTGACATTATCGAGAACGCCAGCTTCGCGCATAGCAGCAATCGTGATTTCCATTTTGGGCATGGTTGTCGTCAAAAGGGCCGACATCGCGACAATTTGTGGTTCATTTTCACGGATGGACTCGATGAAACTTTCTGGTTTTACATCGACGCCGAGGTCAACAACTTCAAAGCCGGCCCCTTCCAGCATCATCGTCACCAGATTTTTGCCAATGTCGTGCATATCGCCTTGTACGGTGCCAATGACGACTGTACCAAGAGGATCGACGCCTGAGGCAACAAGGTGAGGTTTCAAAACGCCCAGACCGGCTTGCATGGCGCGTGCTGAAATGAGCATTTCCGGCACGAAATAGTCGCCTTCTTCAAATAATTGACCAACTTCGGTCATAGCAGCGATCATACCTTCATTCAAAATAACATTTGGGGCAATGCCGGCGTCAAGAGCCGCTTGCACATTGTCTGGTGTTACGCCCATCGCGCCTTCTAGAATCCCTTCAAATAAAATATCTAATTCAGTGGTCATTTCTTTAATCTCCTTGAACAGGTTGTTTTTCAAATTTGATACGCAATTACAGTGGTCCCGCCCCGGCTGACGCAGCGACGTTGAAAATTCTTGGTTTTATATTCGTGCTGCTTTTGTATGTCAGACCAACGTGATCGGCAAAAGCTTCTATACAATCATCTTGCACCAATGCCACCATGCAGCCGCCAAAACCGGCGCCTGCCTGCCGCGCGGCCACAACCCCGGGGGCGGAACGCATCGCCTGCATCATGGCCGTCATGGAGGGCGCCCCTATCTCAAATAAATCACGCGCACCTGTGTATGAATCTGCAAATAGCTGGTTGAGGGTTGCGGGATTGCCCTGGGGCAGGGCGGCGGCTAAATCTAAGACGCGTTGATTTTCCTCAATGATAAAGCGGCAGCGTTTGGCTACAACCTCTGGCATTTCGGCTTCGTGAGCAGTGAATTGAGCCAGGGTAACATCGCGCAAAGCTTCTATCTCAGGATAATGCCGCTGCAAAATGCGCACTCCCTCTTCGCACTGGTTCCGGCGGTCGTCATACTCAGAACCTGCCAGATTGCGTTCGGCGCGGGTATCGCAAATGACAACGGCGAGACCGGGCGCTATTCGACTGGTTTTGCTGGTGAGATGGCGGCAATCCAGTTCTAACGCGCAACCTGCTTCACCCAGCGCGGAGCTGTATTGATCGAGGATGCCGGTATTGACGCCAACGAATTCATTTTCTGCTTTTTGACCGAACAGCGCCATCTCAACGGGGTTGAGTTGGAAGCCGCTGATTTGTTGGAAGGTAACGGCCGTTGCCATTTCAATCGCCGCCGATGAACTCAAACCACTGCCAAATGGCACAGTACTATGAATCAAGCCATCAAAACCTTGCAACTTATAACCAGCTTGCTGCATAACAACTGCCATACCTCGTACGTAGTTGCTCCAAGAAACACGTTGATCGTGTTTGATGTCGTCCAGGCTGAAGCGGCTTTCGCCGGTGACGTTGAGCGAGCGAATTTGTATTTGCCGGTCGGTGCGTGGGCGGGCGGCAATCCAGGTATCACGGTCGACCGTCATCGTCAAAACGTAACCCATGTTGTAGTCGGTGTGACTGCCCATCAGATCGACACGACCAGGCGCACGTGACCATATTTCTGGCTTTGTACCGAAAAATTCGTTGAATTTTTTGGCGATGGTTGTTTTTCTTTCTTCGATGTCCATTTTTGTATCCGTAGTGCGTTAATCTCTAAATTTCGCCCAGTTCTTTGAAGGCTTTTAGCATGGCGGCGATATTTTCCATGGGGATGTCGGTCATCATACGGTGGGAAGGGGCGACGAGTAAGCCTGTGTTGTTGGGGGCGAGGGTGGTTGTGGCGGTGTGAACGGCCGTTTTCACTTCATCCGGTGTCCCATAGGGCAGCACAGTCTGAGTAGATACACCCCCATAAAACGCTAGTTTCCCGCCAAAATTTTCCACCAACCAGGCATGATCCAGCACTTCTGGCTGAACCGGGTTGAGCGTTGTCAGCCCGATTTCAACCAAATCCGGCAAAATTTTCTGGATTTGACCGTCAGAGTGCATCAAAACGGGTAGTCCGCGTTCGACAAATGGGGCAAAAAGTTTGGCTAAACGCGGCTTGATATATTGACGCCACATACGCGGTGAGAAAAGCAAATTCTTCTGGGCGCCATAATCGTCGCCAAAGTAACCGCCTGCCACACCTAAGTCGAGGTAGCGGTTAATCAGGGTTAATTGAATATTGACAATGCGATCAAACAGTTCGTTTGTAAACCCGGGATCGACAGCCATATCCATGAAAAATTGTTCAAATCCACGCAGCGTCCAGGCGCGTTCAAACAAAACAAAACCAAAATTAGGGGTGATAAAATACTCATCACCTTTTTCTTTGATGGTTTTCTTTGCGCTTGACAGCAGTTCGGGGTCATTGGGATCGGGCCAGGGATAGTTGTCCAAGTCATTGTTTTCTGCCAGGGGGCTGACGGCGGCGAAATATCCTTCTTCTTTGGTATCAAAACCAACGCCCCACCAATCAAACTTTACTTTGCCGTCATCACTGAGGACACCGGGGAAATCCATATCCACACGAATCATGTGATTGCCGAGGAATGTGGGCAGGTCATCAACGCCGATGTTGAAATAGGCGGCCATTTTTTGGCCCATGCCCGGCGTATAATTAATTTGGGTGGGGATGCGATCGACTGATTGATAGGTGATCGCTCGATGCATCCGTTCTTTGCGTGTCAGGCTCATGGTTTAATTATGTCCTTAATAATTGTTCGCAAATAAGTTAGCGATTCTTTTTGACCGCTGACGAAAGACGAAGGACGAAAATATCGGTCTTCCGTCATTTTTCCTTTGTCAAAGTGCTAAATTAATAACGAACGCTGTTTTTTACATCCGCACTAAATTAAATTCTTGATGGGCAGATTCCCCTCAATGGCAAAACTTCACTAAATTAATGAGTGATCCCATTGCGAATATGGCTGTTGGCTTGAGGAATTCAACCCTGGTCAGTGTGCTGCAAGTGATTGGCCGTTTGGTTATTACTTCACTAGCCGGGTATGGCCTGGCACGCATTAAATACAAATGGGCCAATTACGTGTTTTATTTTGTGCTGGTAGCGTTAATGGTGCCTAGCGCGGCGATATTTGTGCAAACATTCCTAGTGGTATAAAGTGACGGCCTAATTGGTATTGTCAATTCGATTCGCAAGAAGTCAATAACTTGTGGGATAATTTCCAGTATGATGAATTTTGATGCCAATGAACACCCACACCGTCGATTTAATCCATTGACAGGAGAATATGTACTCGTCTCGCCGCACCGCACGAAACGGCCGTGGCAAGGCAAGGTTGAGTCGCTACCACCCGAGAACCGACCACAATACGACCCCACATGTTATCTTTGTCCTGGCAACGGCCGTGCCGGTGGCAAAACCAACCCTCAGTACGACAGCACCTTTGTCTTCACCAATGACTTCGCTGCCATTTTGCCGGAAGTTGTAGAAACACCTCCCGCCGATGACTTATTCCGCTCAGAACCGGTTTCCGGCACCAGCCGCGTGATTTGCTTTTCACCGCGCCATGATTTGACGCTGCCCGAGATGACTTTACCAGAAATTCGTGGTGTGATCGATGTGTGGGCGGTGCAGTCGGCTGAACTGGGTCTTAAATACAAGTGGGTACAGGTTTTTGAAAACAAAGGCGCGTTGATGGGCTGTTCCAATCCGCATCCACACGGCCAAATTTGGGCGCTGGATGCTTTGCCCAACAACCCTGCCAAAGAAGATGTTGCTCAGGCTGAATATTGGGAGAGCAACGGCCGTTCCCTCCTGCTCGATTACGTTGAACAAGAGCTAGAACGGGAAGAACGCCTGGTTATCGTTAATGAATATTGGGCGGCGGTTGTGCCTTATTGGGCCTTCTGGCCTTTCGAGATATTGCTGCTGCCGCGCCGTCATGTACTGCGTTTACCCGACCTCAGCGATGATGAACGCGATGCCCTGGCCGATATTCTCAAGCGGCTGCTGACGCGCTATGACAACCTGTTTAACATCAGTTTCCCCTACTCAATGGGCTGGCACGGTGCGCCGTTTGGTCAGGACAATCCCCATTGGCAGTTGCACGCTCACTTTTACCCGCCGCTCCTACGATCGGCGACCGTACAAAAGTTTCGTGTTGGCTTTGAACTGCTTTCTGAAGAGCAGCGCGACTTAACGGCTGAACAAGCAGCGCAGCGCCTACGTGATTTACCGGAAATTCATTTCAAAGAAAAATAACATCTTACAACGCTGGTTTTGTCCTGCCCATGTTAATTGATCATGCTATAAAGTTACCTGAGCCGGTCAAGCTGGCTCAACGGCCGTTTCACCTTTCTGGTAGAACGTGACGCCCACACGTTCAATATGTTCGACCACATCGGGGTCCCTAATGTCGTTGAAAATCGACAGGTCGATGGTATATGGGAGGAAGAGGTCGTCAAGGTCGTTAAGGATTTTGTAGATCACGTTCAGCGTCAATTCTGGACTGCCGCGCAGAGTCAAATCGATATCCGAGCCGTTTATATAATTGCCTTTGGCGCGAGAACCGTACAGAATTGCCTTTTCTACCTGCGGATAACCGCTTAACACGGCGCTTATCTTCTGGATGGTGGCTTGTGGGAGACCGTATTTCATGCCTCTTCCTCCACTTTCAGTTCCGTCAATTTTATGCAGAGCGCCTCGAATTCTACGTAATAGGCGTCACGAATGGCAGCAGCGATTTTAGCCGCAGTAGCTTCATCATACGTGTGAGAAGTCAGGTTGCGGCTTTGAATCATGTCCATCCAAGCCTCACCAGTCTCGATTAAACCCGTTTTAAAGGCTTCACGGGTGACGTCTTTAGAACCGTACAGATTTTGTACGCCGCGATTTTTCAGAAAATCCTTTAGCGTATTCCAAGCCAATTCATGGGTGAATTCGAATGCCTGGATCAAGCCCTGTTCTTCGAGTTTCGAGAGCGGGCGTTGTCGAGCCAGTTCGACGGCTTCGCGTAGCTGCGCAAGGGCTTTGTTGAAATTGTTGAAGCGTTGTATCCAGCGAATATCTTCTGCGCTCATTAAGCACCTCTTTGATTAGTATAAACAAAGCTAAACGTACAGGCAATGCACAGAAGCAGGGCCTGAGGCGCAACAACCCCTGGCAGATCGTATTCATCCGCACGACATCGCCCTTTTCCACGGTGATGTAGATGTGGACAAGTTGAACTTTATCGAGCGATCGATGGTCAAAAATATCAAGTCTCCCGTTGGCGACTTTCGTGATTGGGAAATGATTGTTAGTTGGGTAACGGCCGTTGCCCAGCAATACGAGGCTGCAGCCGGCCTGAAACCTGATATTTTCGTTACCAGGGCTACTGAAGGAACGGCGGTAGCTTAGTTTCAATGTTACGCGATAGTTTTGTAAAAGTGTGTATCATCTGCTAGATCGTCCCCAGGCGCGTGCAAGTTCAAGGGCTGTTTGCCAACGGCCGTATCCCGCTTCCCGTTCTTCTACACCCATTTGCGGTTCAAAACAGGTCTTTG
Organism: uncultured Chloroflexia bacterium; assembly: GCA_963701435.1. Lineage (GTDB taxonomy): Bacteria > Chloroflexota > Anaerolineae > Promineifilales > Promineifilaceae > JAACFF01. Next base: position 157,089 of record CAVPAL010000036.1, read on the forward strand.
ATCCGGGTAAGGGGGGCAAATCATCCACCGTAGACCAGACCCCGGCACCCAAACCAGCCATCACGGCTGCTGCCCACGCTGTTGTCTCGGCAAAGGTCGGGCGCAGCAGCGGAATGCCCAACAAGTCTGCCTGTATCTGGCACGCCAGGTCACTGGCCGAAACGCCGCCGCCTACGACAAGTCGTGGCACGGCGACGCCCGCATCCTGTGCAATCGTTTCCAAAATTCCACGAATCTGAAAACCTATCGATTCAAAAAAGGCGCGGAAAATGTGGCCGCGGTTGTGACCTAGCGTCAGGCCGAAGATGGTTGCACGTGTATCCGGCTCGTTATAGGGAACATCCAGTCCGGTGAAGGCGGGCACAAACGCGACGCCGCCCGCATCCGGTACGCTGGCTGCTAAGGCGTTCATCTCGGCATAATTCTCAAACAGCGCCGCATTGTCACGCATCCAGCGAATGGCCGCGCCGGTAACGGTGGTGGGCGCTTCCAGGCAGTAGGTCTGGCCGTCGCCCAAGTCCCAGGCGTAGTACACATTGGCTTTGTCAAATTCGGGCGCTTCAAGGCCCAGAAAGACTTTGACGTAGGAGGCTGTGCCGTGGGTGCATTCGGCCGCGCCGGGCGCGCGGCAGCCCTGCCCAAATAAAGCCGACTGCTGGTCGCCGATCATTGCCAGCACGGGCACGTCGGCGCTTTGACCATGCGGGGCTGTGATGCTCAGGCTGCCATATTCGTGGATCGTCGAAACGGCCGTTGGCAGCGCATCCTCAGCCACACCCAGCCAATCGAGCCAGTCAGCCCAATAAACGTCCGCGCGAAAATCAAACAGGCCCATTGCCTGCACTAATGAACGATCCATTTTGTGACCGGACGGGCGGCCCAGGGCATTGATCAGCCAGGCGGTGGAGAGACCCAGGCGCAGGTTTTTTTCTTTGGCGGCCCGCATAACGGCCGTATCGTGGCGCATACGCCAGGCGAGATGTAAAGCAGTCATATAGGTACCAGGTGGATAACCCAGGCGGCGCGCCGCTTCGGCTGCGAGGGGCGAGCTGCTAAATTCCTGGAGGATAGGGGCGGTGCGTAAATCTTGCCAGGTGATGGCGTTGGAGAGGGAACGGCCGTTGCGTTTATCCCAGGCGAATTCCGTGTTACGCTGGCTGGTCAGGCCGCAGGCGGCGATCTCATCCGGCCGGCAGCCGGCAGCGCCCAGCGCCTCTGTGATTGCTTCCGCCACACCCCGCGTAACGGCCGCAGGGTCCTGCTCCACCCAGCCCGGCTGCGGATACAGTCGCTCCAGCGGGCGATAAGCGTACCCCTGCACAACGCCTTCACGATCTAAAATCACGGCTTTGCTGCCGCTGGTGCCTTGATCGATGCCTAACAAGAATGGTTTTGTCATGGATTAATAGCGTATAGCGTATTGCGTAATATTATGACCATTACGCAATACGCTATACGCACTAGATAGGTATTAAGTCACTTAACTGTTCGAGCACATACGTTGGCGCAATAGGTGATGTTTTTAAAGCGGCTGCGTTAGTTGCCCCGGTTAGCGTTAATGCCCCGGCCATACCGGCGTTAAGCCCCATGAGTACGTCTGTTTCCAGCCGGTCGCCGGTCATGATGCAGCGTTCCGGGGGCAAGTCGAGCAGATTTAACACGGCCTCGGCCATATAGCGCGATGGCTTGCCAACAACGGCTTCGATGGTTGTATTGGTACACGCTTCGATGGCGGCGATCATGGCAGCCGCATCCGGCTCGCCGCCGCCGGGGACAGGACAGTAGCGGTCGGCGTTTGTGGCAAAAAAGCGCGCGCCGTTGTTAATGGCGTCAAAGGCGATTTGCAGCTTGCGATAATCAAAAGTGCGGTCAAAACTGGCGATAACGGCATCAACCTGGGCCGCCTCGTTGGTCAGCACAAACCCGGCGCGGCTCAATTCGTCGCACAAAGATTGTTCCCCCACGACAAATAATTTGGCGCCGGGCAGACGCCGGTTGAGAAAGTCAACCATCACAAAGGAAGAGTTCACCACATCAGTAACCGGCGTGGGCAGTCCCAGGCGCGTCAGTTTGGCGGCATATTCCTCGCGGGTGCGGGTGGGGTTATTGGACAAGAAAACGGTGCGCCGGCCCATTTCGCGTAGCTGTTCGATGGTTTCGCCTGCGGTCGGCAGCAGCGCGTCACCTAGATAAACCGTACCGTCAAGGTCAAAGATATAGGCGTCGTAGAGCGTGGTTGGTGTTGTCATAGTCTATCAATACATAATTTTGGCAGGGGCGAGAGAGGCGGGAAAGGCGTCAGGGATATTCCAAGGCAGTGTCTCCCGCCTGTCTCGCCCGCTTGCGTTTGCCGGGTCAGGCAGTTGGGTTGCATAAACCGTTGATAAAGACGAATTCCTACTCCAGCCGCCTAGCCCCTACCTTCTTTTGGGCTAAACGGCCGTAACACAACCGCAAACTCAAATTCTCCCGGCGCAAGCACATATTGGGGCAGGGTGGGTGGGCCGCAGCTTGCGCCGCCCAGGCCCAACTGCTGCTTATCCAGGTTCAGTATAATTTCCGGGCGCGGCTGCAAGTCACAGGTGTGGCGCGCAGCAAATAAATCGGCGGCGGTAAAGTGGCTGGCGCCGGCTTCCATCAGCGGCTGCGCCATAGCTAACAGCCCCACGCCCGCGGTATTTTTCAAAGACAGCCAGCGTACGTCTGTTTTGTTGCCGTTTTCCTGCGGCATGATGTAGGGCACATATTGTTCCGTGACAGTGCTGCTGTACAACCCCACCGCCGCGCCGCTGTTGCGGTCAATGTAATTTTCATGCGGGCCACGGCCGTACCAACTCAACTGCTCGAAACCGGGCGGCAGAGTCATGGTCAAACCAAGGCGCGGCAGCGGCGGCAGACTGCGCGCCGCCGTTACCTGACTGCGTAGTTCAACCGCGCCGCTGCCTGAAATCGTGTAAATCAGCGTGTGTTGAAACGCACCGGGAAAGGCAGCGGAACCGATTGTCTGCTCAACATGCACAGAAATCGTATGGGCGTCAGGCTGCTGTACGGTAACGGCCGTTGCCTGCGCTCGCATTTGATCCAATCCCACCTTCAGCCACTCACCCAACAACATATTTGGCCGCTGGGGGTCAAGTTTAAGGCCATCGTTGTCCACCGGCGCGCGCCACACATTGAGCTGCGGCCCATTCAGTAAAACAGGTGTATCCTGATATACCCACTCCTTGATTTGTCCCGTCGTTTTATCAATTACCAGCTGAAAATCCGGCGCGCTAATCAATGCTTTCTGGTCTGTTTGTTGTAATCCGAGCGCGGGCAGCTGCGCGCGTGGCCGCGGTTCGGGGCGGGGTGCGGCAAATGGCATGGGGAACTGTTCCCAGGCAATCTCGTGTCCGGCGTCGGCCCAGGGCGTGTCTACGGCCAGCGTAAAACGCACGCTCAGATAACATTCTGCGCCGGGCAGCAGGTGCGGTTTGCTGAGGGGTAGTTTGATGGTCTGGCTGCCGCCGGGCGGGATGTCGAGCGGGGGCAAAGCGCCGCTTTGTACAGTTTTGCCATCCTCTTCAAGGGTGTAACGGCCGTATATCCCATCCATCTCGATAAAATCAAACGCGTTGTGAACGATAACTACGCCGTTCGCCAGGTCGCCGGCCTCTATGAGCACCGGCTGCAGCACTTTTTTGTATTCGTACAGCGCCGGGTGGGGGGTACGATCGGGCCAGATCACACCGTTGATGCAAAAGTTAAAATCGTTGATTGCGTCGCCAAAGTCGCCGCCGTAGGCCCAATATTCACTCCCATCAGGCGCAGTTTTGACAAGGCCCTGATCGACCCAGTCCCAGATAAAACCACCCTGCAAACCGTGATTGTCGCGGATAGCGTCCCAATATTCCTTTAAATTGCCGGTGCTGTTGCCCATTGAGTGCGCATATTCGCACATGATCAGCGGGCGCTCGGCGGCCAGGTCTTTCGCATAGTTCGTGATCTCGTCCACAAATGGATACATTGGGCAGACGATGTCGGTGACGCGTTCGCCCTCATACCAATCCTGCCCATGGGATCGACTGATGGCGCCTTCGTAGTGTAACGGCCGTGTCGGGTCGCTGCCGCGAATCCAACCGGCCAGGGCGTCATGGTTGGGCCCGTAGCCGCTCTCGTTGCCCAGTGACCACAGAATAATGCAGGCGTGATTTTTGGCGCGCTGCACCATGCGCATTCCGCGTTCAACAAAGGCGTGGGTCCAGTTGGGGTCCTGACACAGGTCGTGATAACGGGCGTGAGCTTCGATATTGGCCTCGTCGATCACATACAGCCCATATTCGTCGCACAGTTCGTACCAGCGGGGGTGGGTGGGATAATGGCTGTTGCGTACGGCATTGATGTTGAACTGCTTCATCAACCTGATATCGGCGATCATCGCGGCTTCGCTGACGGTTTTGCCGCTGCGATCATCATGTTCGTGCCGGTTGACGCCTTTGAGAAGGACGGGTTTGCCGTTGATCAGCAGCTCGCGCCCGACAACTTCCACACGCCGGAATCCGATGCGGCAGCTTACTACTTCGACCGTTTCTCCTTCTGGATCGAACAAAGAGACCAGCAGGGTGTACAAATTGGGCGTTTCGGCTGACCATTTAGCCGGGTTGGGGATGGGCCGGCTGAGATCAGCAGCCGTGGGAAAGCGTTTAGCGACCTTGACGGGCTGGGTGACAGGGTTGGGGAAAAGAAAACGGCCGTTTTCATCCACCACCTGCATCCCCACCAAGTAACCGCTGACGTCCAGCCCCTCAAACGCCTCTACATCCACATGTACGTGCAGTAGGGCATCGCGCAAATCGTCATCCAGCTCAGGCCGTGCAAAAAAGTCGCGGATATGGATGCGTGGTGTGGAATAAAGATAAACGTCGCGGTAAATGCCGGCCATCCACCAATGGTCTTGATCTTCGAGGTAGCTGCCGTCCGACCAGCGGATCACCATTGCCGCCAGTTGATTTTCACCCGCCTGCGCAAAATCGGTCAGGTCAAATTCGGCCGGCAAGCGCGAACCCTGACTGTAGCCCACGCAACGGCCGTTGCACCACAAATAAAACGCCGACTCAACGCCTTCAAAACAGACAAACAGGCGCCGTCCAGCCCACGCCTCCGGCAAGTTGAAGCTGCGCCGGTAGAGTCCGGTCGGGTTGTCATCCTGTGGGACATGGGGCGGATTGTCGGGAATGGGCATTTGGACATTGGTGTAGATAGGGCGGTCGTACCCTTGCAGCGTCCAGTTGCCGGGCACATGAATGCTGTCCCAATCCAGAGATTCCGGGCCGAGGTTATAAAAATCGGCGGGAACCACATCCGGGTTGCGCGCATAGTGAAACTGCCAATTGCCGTTGAGCAACTGCACAAACGGCGACGCCTTTCGGCCCTGCAAGGCGCTGTGTACATCGGCAAAGGGCACAAAGTCTGCACGCCCCGGCCGTTTATTAATGCCAACTATCTGCGGGTCTTCCCAATCGTGTCGTCTCCCTCTGCCCATTTTCATGCTGTATTTTTTTGAGTCAAATTCCGTCTTCAAGGTATAATAATATTAACCCTTCACACCACTACTTGTCGCACTTTCTACAAAGAAACGCTGCCCGAAAATGAAGATAATCATTGGCGGCAAAATGGCAATCGCCGCTCCCGCCAAAATCAAGTTCGGACTATCTGAGGCGCGACCACGTAGCACATTGAGCGAGAGCGTCAAAACATGGTTTTCTACATTCCCCGTGTTGATCACGACCAGGGGCCAGAAGAAGCTGTTCCAGGCATACAGGAAGGTGAAAGTTGCCAATGTTGCCAATGCCGGTGTGCTCGCCGGCAAAAATATGCGCCACAATATTTGCAAGCGTGACGCCCCGTCAATAAAGGCTGCCTCTTCAATCTCTCTAGGAATCGTAATGAAGAATTGGCGCATCAGGAATGTACCATAGGCTGTGAAAATCCAGGGCACAACAAGCGCCGCCAATTTATCGACCCAGCCAATGGCCACCATCAATTGGTAGAGTGGAGTGATCAACACCACAAAAGGAATCATAATTGTGCCCAGGTAAAGAACAAATAATGGGTCACGACCGGGGAAGCGCAATCGCGCAAACGCATACCCACCTAACACCGATGTTGTCAATTGGCCTAACACAACGAGAATAGTCACCAGGGCAGTATTTGAGAGACTGCGATCCATGCCCTGCAATTCGACCACTTCTGAGTAATTTTCCGGGTGAACTGAAAAATTTTCCACAGGCTGGCTCAAACGCACGTTTTGCATTACTTCGCGAGAAGGATCATTCGGGTCAACAAACCGGCCAATTGCCGTTTGGCTGAGCTGGATCATGGGTACCACTTGTCCGTCAAGCGTCACATCCCAAAGTTTTTGCTCCTCGCCGTCGATGATAACGCTTTCCTGATTTGTAAAACCGCCACGTGGTTCTACTTCACTAATGGGCAATGTTACTGTTTGCTCGGGATTGTTCGGATCGACATAATCTCCAATACGGATATTACTTTCCACGAGCAGAAACTGCTCTTGTTGGCCATCAATATCGACATAGTAAAGGGACTGCGGCTCTTCATCACCCTCAACTTCCATCAAAACAGGATCTCGCGGCAGCAAACGTGGCGGAAAGCGAAAGGTGTCCTTAGGCAGTTTTAACGATGTCGTTAACATATAAAGGAAGGGGAAAATCATGACCAAGGCAAATACGATCAAGACAAGGTAGATCAGCCCATTTTTTATGCCTTTTGAAATTTTATATGATTGCAAGATACTCCTCCTTAGGCATCGTATGAAGCGCCACTTGTCCGTTGACGTTGGAATTGGACGAGTGTCGCACCAAAAATAATTACAAAAAGCACCCAGGCAATTGCGGACGCATACCCTTGCTCAAAACGTTGGAAACCCTTTTGATAGAGATAGAGTACCAATGTCAAGGTTGAATTGTTGGGGCCAGCAGGATTGGTGGGAATAAGGATGAAGACCTGCTCAAATATTTGCATTGCTTGTATCGTCGTGGTTATGATGACGAAAAAGGTTGTGGGGGCCAACAAAGGGACAGTTACTTTCCAGAATTGTTGCCAGGAATTGGCCCCATCGACCGTGGCTGCTTCATAAAGCGCTTTGGGGATATTTTGCAGGCCAGCCAGGAAGAGGACAGTATTAAATCCTATCCACTGCCAGGAAGCGACAATGACGACTGCCAGAAGTGCTGTATTGCTGTCTGATAGCCAGCGTATTTGGGGATCAAGTAGGCTGCCGCCGAAGCTGTTGAGAAAATCAATAAGGAGGGAAATAAAGTAATTGATATAACCGATGGTGGCGTTAAAGAGCCATTGCCATACCAAAGCAATACCGACAACGGCCGCAACACTAGGCAAAAAATAGGCGGCACGGAAAAATTTCATGCCGGGCAGTTTACTGTTTAATAGATTGGCTAAGATAAGGGCCGGGGCGACACTGAGCGGAACTGAAAAAAGCACAAACATGAGCGTGTTGCGTAATGAGAGCCAAAAAAGCTTATCCTGCGCGCCGACGATAAAACTGCTGCCAAACAAACTAAAACGTGCCAATTCATCATATATGGAAACGTCCAGCACTTCGTCAGCCCGTTGGGTGATCGATTCTAGGGACGCAAAATCGAGGTTGACGATTTGGGCGTAATTGGCTGCGCCCACCCAATCGCGGGTGCCAAAGGCATCCCAATTGGTAAAACTAACGTACAATGATAATAACAGTGGCCCAGCAAAAAAGAAAAGGAAGCCAAGAAGGTTGGGTGATAAAAATAGGTACCCATCCAACATTTCAGCATCTGCATTCGTGGCGTGCATTGCTTTAGCACTTGTTTGCCGCCACATGGCCCACAGCATTACCGCAAAGATAATTGTGCCTATAATTAAAAGTAAGGTAGTAGGATCGGTCAATTTTTCTAAGAAGGCAAAACTGCCGCTGCGCAGACTTAGCACAAGGATTAGGGCAACGGCCGCTACAATCATGATCCATCTGCCCATCAGTTTGAGTGCGCGCTGCGTGCCCGGGTTCTCGTAACGGTCAGCACGTGAATTGATGAAAAAGCCAACAAAGGCCAGAATCAAGAAAGGGATGCCTTGAATAAACGTCTCACCAAGCGCATCCAGGCCGGTAAAGACGCCCAACAAATGCATGCTGCCAACAAGGCACACCAGGAATCCTAAATAGTTAACCGCCAGAGAGATGACGCGACCACGATGCTTACGCCGATTAATATCGTAAATTACCAGGCCACTAGCAACAGCTGTAGCCAAAAACACAACGGTAAGTAGCAGTTTGATCCAAACGGCCGTTTCACCATCAGCCATCCACAAAAAGAAAATGCCCCCAAGACAGCTTAACCCCAAAAGTAGATGCCATATCATTACCACACGCAGCCAAAAATTCGCCCCAGCATCTGGAGGTTGTTTGCTACGCGATTGAAGTGTTGCAGAGGCCATGCGCAAACTCCCATAAGCATTGAGGCGGGCTTGAGGCCCGCCTCAAAACTCACGATTTATACCTATTGGCTAAAGGCTTTGTTCGCCTCGTTACAAATCGACGCTGCATAATCATCAATGCTAGTTTCACCATTCAAAACAGAAGACACAGCCGGGCCCATGATGGCATCATACTCTGGCCAATTTCCCGCCCACAGCGGGCCTTCTGTCGCCGGGTTATTCGCCAGGCCGTTCAAAAATGCCTGATTATTTTCCGGTGGTGTGAAGGTCAAGAAGGCGTCAAGCGCGTCCTGACTGACACGGCTAGGAATGTTAGCGCCCAATTCGGCGACCTGTCCCTGCACCTCGGCATCAGTTAACTGCTGGACCAGGGCCCAAGCTTCTTCAGGGTGTTCCGTGTTGGCATTAACAACATAAGCACCCCAGAAGAGCCAGTTACTGGGTCCGGCCGGGCCATCAGGCAATTCAACCACATCCCAATTGAAGTTTGCGCTAGAGCGTGTGCCAGGCGTTGCCCAACGGCCGTTCTGGAACATACCAACCTTGCCAGCCAGGAAGGGTGGTTCGCTGTCTTCACCGTAAGGTACCGCAACATCAAATTCTTGATAAATACGCTGCTCAAACTCAAGGCCTGCCAGCGATTCCGGCGTGTCCAAGGCACAAGCTGTGCGATCTTCATTGAAAAATCCACCGCCGGAAGCATTGATCCAATATCCGTAGGGTCCCCACCAGGCGTTTTGGCCATAGCCAAAAATATCATCACCGAGACCGTCAATAGCTGATGCTACCTCCACGAATGAATCCCAGTTCCATTCACCATTGACTGCCAATTCACGCGGGTCCGGGGCGCCTGATTCCGCCAACAAGTCCAGGTTCAGATAGAGCGCAAATGCAGATACGTCACGTGGGAGACCCCACAATGCTTCACCACTGTTATTCGTTTCAGGATTAAACGTCAGATGGAACATAGGGCCAGGGTAGAATGCATCATCGCTGTAACCCTCAGTCGCGTCTGCCATCTCACGCAAATCCATGATGAGGCCACGAGTCGCAAAATCAGCCACATCCGTACCTGGAATCCAGAAGACATCGGGGGCTGTACCTGCAGCCAACTCTGTTTTCAGCACATCTTGATAACTGGAGGTTTCGCTGCCACCAGCCTCATACTCCAGCGTTATGCCTTCAAGTTGTTCCGTTAACTGATCGCTTACCGATTGATATACATCAATTTCTGCCTGATTGTCAGGGCGGGTGCGCCAGCGTAAGGTTACATCTTCGGCCATTTCTTCGACCGGCGCTGCTTCTTCGACCGGCGCTGCTTCTTCGACCGGCGCTGCTTCTTCGACCGGCGCTGCTTCTTCGACCGGCGCTGCTTCTTCGACCGGCGCTGCTTCTTCGACCGGCGCTGCTTCTTCGACCGGCGCTGCTTCTTCAGCCGGCGCTGCTTCTTCAGGCGCTGCACCACCGCAGGCAACCAATAACAATCCTAAAGTTAATAATATAACAAAGAGAATCGAGAGTTTTTTGTTCATGATTTGTAATCTCCTCCATGAAAAAGTTGTCATTTAAGTAATCGGCAACAAGTTTTTAAAATTAGAATCGCTTTAGACGTTGCCGATTCCTCAAGGAAACCGCAGTTCAAGTCCTTTGGCAGTTCGAATAGTTTCTGCGGTTTACCTAAAAGCGATCATTTTGACGTTGAAGATAGTTGGACCATTTCAACAGGACGGGTTCTTTATCTTGTTTCAACGAATTATTTTTATCAGGGACACCTCCTTTTGTTTAAGCGTTTCACCATCAGCACGCCAGCCAATCAGCCAATTTACAAGTTATTTACCAGAGCCTTCTGAAGCAAAAACAATGTGTGCATCACTCCTTATTTAGGTTGGTAAACGGCCGTTGACCGACGTACAACAATGTCAGCAACCAAGCGCAGGTTGCGCCGTGGCGCTTCAGGCTGTTCGAGGGTCCGGATAAGTAAGCGTGCCGCTTCACGGCCGATACGCAGAAAATCTTGTTTGAATGTGGTCAATGGTGGCTCGAAGTAAGCTGCCAGGGGAATGTCGTCGATGCCGATGACGGACAGGTCGCGTGGAATTTCCAGCCCAAGATCACGAGCCGCACGCATTGTTCCCACGGCCATCAGATCGTTTTGGGCGAAAATGGCATTGGGTAAACAGCCGTATTCGGCAAACGCCATCAAGGCATCGTATCCTGACTTTGCCGACCAATCGCCTTCGATGACCCACTCGGGATTGGGCTGCAAAACGGCCGTTTCCAAAGCCCGTTCATAGCCCGCACAACGATCCTGCGAACAATCCTCTGCCAGCGGGCCGGTAATCAAAGCAATCTCGCGATGTCCCAATTCCAGCAGATGCTGTGTGGCCCGAAATGCCGCCATTTCATCATCCAGCGCCACCGAATTCGTACCGCCTTCGCGCGGCCGTGCGCCGGCAAAAACCAGGGGGAAATCAGCGGGCAGGTGGGTAAAGCGTGAATCTTGATAGGGATTGATCACCATCAACCCCTCAACGCGGCGGCTGATCACCAATTCATCAATCAATGCACAAAAGGTGTCTGAATCTTCAGCTGAGGCAGACAAAAGAAAAAAGCCATGTTCGCGCACTTCAAGCTCGGCGCCATGAATCAGGCTGGCAAAAGTATAGTCAGTGAGATTGGGGGCAATGCAAGCCAAAATACCGCTGCGCCCTTTGGCCATTGATTGCGCCAGCGCGTTGGGACGATAACCAAGCGTTGTAATCGCTGCTTCAACGCGCGCCCGCGTTTCCGGCAAAACGCGTTCACTGTCGTTAATCACGCGTGAAACAGTTTGGTGGGAAACACCGGCATGGGCAGCAACATCTCGAATGGTTATGCGAGCCTTGGTCATCCTTTCTCTTTCTCAAATAGTTGGATACAGCGTATTGTATATCATGCTATAGCCAATGGGAACGTTTTGCAGCCCGCTGCAATGCGCTTATGTTACCGGTCATGTGACCGGTAACATAAGTTTACTATGAGAAGCAAAGTCTGTCAAGACCCAATCCGGCCATTTGCCGCTGGCTGAATAAATTTTCGCTGGCGCGCCCGCCATTTTTGCAACGTTCGATCCGTAACACCTAATTTCCTGGCGGCGCGCTGCAAATTGCCGTCTTCTTCATCCACAACAATTTGAATCGTGATTTCTTCCACGGTACGGCCGATATGTTTGAGTTCCGCGCCGGCTGCCAATGCACGCCGCACAACCTGTTCAACCGCAGCATCACACCAACTGCGCAGCTCTGCGTCCGAGTCAGGTCGTTCATCTGATGGAATATCACCGACCGTGACGGAACCCTTTCCCACATGTCGTGTGGCAATTCGAAAGACCAGGTTTTTGAGATCGCGCACGTTACCCGGATAATCACGCATCAGAAAATACCTGCGCACTTTCTCATCCAAATTGAGCGGCTTTTCCCCAGAACGCGCCTGGGCGAGAAAATGCTCCACCAGTGGAATAATATCATCAACACGCTCACGTAATGGGGGCAGCTCAATCACCCAACTGGCAATACGGTAATATAAATCGCGCCGAAATTTGCCATTCGCTTGTTCCGAGAACAGATCACGATTTGTCGCACATATCAGTCGAAAATCAGATTCGCGCCAGGTATTGCTTCCAACCCGCTTGTAGGTATGTTCTTGCAAAACACGCAGTAATTGCACTTGCAGGCTCAGCGGCAGCTCTCCGACTTCATCCAAAAACAAAGTCCCGCGATCAGCCAGAGTAAAAGCGCCATCTCTGGCCGCAACTGCGCCGGTAAATGCGCCGCGTTCATGGCCGAACAACTCGCTGCCCGACAATTCCGGCACAATGGTTGTGCAGTCCAGGACGACTAATTCATGCTCTTTTCGCTGCGAATCCAAAGTGTGCACAAGGCGAGCAGCCAATTCCTTCCCGGTTCCCGTTTCACCCATAAAAAGTACCGGCGCATCGGTGAAACAGGCAACCTCAATGATGCGGCGTAACACGGATCGCCAGACATGGCTCTGGCCGATCAGATTATTGCGTACTAAAGATGACGCCGCCAAATTATCTATTTCGCGCCACCGCATCACCCGCGTGGAGATAACACTGCCAGGATCCGACATTTCATCCCAAAACAGAACGTCTGATGCGCCTGCGTCTAATAATTGCCACACATTATCATCATTAAATTCGGCGGCATTTGTTGCAAGAGCCAGAATACGTTCAGTCCCATTATTGCTTACTTTATGTACAAAATCGCATACCTCATTTGTGTAACTATCCAAAATAATGATCCCGGGGCCAGATGCGGCATCTTCGTTAAGAATATTTACGTTTATCCCAGCCTGATTGAGGCAGTTGATAATCTCTTTTAGATCGCCATTTGCACAGAAGGAATAGAGCCAAATGTGTAAAGCCATAAATTATTCTCCTAAACTCAATAGATCAAGATTTTCGACACGAATGGCACAAATGACACGAATAGCAAGTACTAAATTCGTGAGATTCGTGTCAGATTTTGGATCTACAGAAACTATGAGACTGTACGAATCCATCAATATCAACTCACTTGCTGAATACTTGTGCGCTGCCGGAGATGGCTGGGGGGGATTTTCATTTGCCGCCGGTATTTTGTTATGGTTCTACGCGCCAGGTTCAATCCCATCGATCTCAAACGATTCGCGATCTCTTGATCGCTCAGCGACCCGATAGAGCTTGCCAGAATGTGACGCATTGATTCCTTTGCCGCCAGGGTATGATCAAAGAAATCAGTGAGCAGAATGAAACGGCCGTTTGGCAATTGAACTATCTTGCTGCGAATGGCCCGGCTTACGGTTGACTCGTGCAGCCCAAGCTCCTCGGCGACAGCAACACGTGTCAAGGGCTTATGATGCAGCGGGCCAAACTCAAGATAATCCTGCTGCAAAGCAATGATATGGTCACCAATGCGCTGCAAGGTGACCCACCGCTGCTGGACGGCGGCAATAAACGCATTAGCGCGCATAATGTGATCTTGTATCCACTCCTGGTCCTCCGAAGAAACAGCAATTGCGCTGGAACCTACTCGTGCGGTTTTGAAATTTTTGCTTATCCGCAGTTGTAACAGATCGCTGGCAGGGTATTCAACCGTGTACTTAAACCTATTTCCGGCAACTTGTTTATTTATAATCAGATCGGCGCGCCAGACCATGTCCTCTCGCAGTGAAGCATCTTCAAGCAGCAGCAAAGGATAGGGATAGAGGTTTTTCACAATAAAACTTTGCGCCTGAATTACATCCTCTTCAGATATATGCAGTTTACGTGCTGCCTGCTTCCAATTTTGGCCGGCAAATTCATCCCAGGTTTCTGTCAACAAGCGTCGAGAAACAAAGCAATCTATACCCTGAGATTCAAGGTGGGCGCTTTGAATCAGCAAACATTCCTGCAAATTACGCGCGCCAATTCCTGGCGGTTCCAACTGATGCAAGATACCAACAACACGTTCAATAGATTCGACTGAGGCGCCAAATTCTTTTGCAAGTTCCTGTGAAGATGCTTTCAGATAACCATACTCATCGAGCGAGTGCAATAAAAATACAACCATTTCAATATCACACCGGTCAGCCATCAACATTGCCCGTCCGGCCAGCCGGTCAAGAGCAGACCGGGAAGCAGGTATATTTTCCAGCAGGTCATCCGGTCCGGCGGCAGCCGTCAGGTTTCCTGCACGCCCGATCCCCTTTCCCGGGCTCTGTTTATTCGCTCCAGACAACTCCAAGGCAGGATTTCTGTTCATTTCATGAGCGATAATCCTTTCCAGTTCCGTTATTGACGCTTGTAAAAGTTTGCTGGTCATCACTAGCTGCGGAGTAACTTTGAACTGCATTTTTTGTGCAAGTTTAGTTTTCATATTTCTTTCCTTAGGAGCCGGGACCACGGGTGATGCAATTATTACAAGCCGGCTATGCTTTTCATTGTGGACGATTGAGATGGGAATAATGTTGTTGGCGCTGCTGTGAAAATGTGCGTGAAGGTCGAAGAAATGGTGTCTGACAATATGATGTATTATACAGTTTAAGCAATTTGATTCTAATGTCAAAGGTTATTTTGCGGCGTGTGCGGGTCAATCCATGGATCAGCGATAACTTGTCCATCGTATGGAAACGGTTCATTGTTATGACGCTGTCGATAGTTGCGAACCGGATGGCGTATCGTCTCCAGCGATTTCATCGGCCCAATCAGCCGCAGAAATGTGTCGCCTAATATGAGTTTTTCTTGTGAGGCAGGCAGCCCAAGCGCACGCACCTTAGCTAATTCGAGACCCGGATGAAGCCAGGGGCCGTCGGAACCAAACAATATTTTGTGGGGGCCGGCTCGCTGCACAGCCTGCGCCAATAAATCAAAACGACGCACGCCGGAAGTGTCGGTGAAAATATTTTGCCAGCGGGAAAGCGGGTCAATAAAGGCTTGCTGCGCGCGCCAATCGTCGGCAAAACTGCCCAGGTGAGGGATGATAAAATTGACCTCATTTTGATATTCGGTCGCCAATAGTTCAATAACCGATACCTCACCCATGACGTCATAAAGTACAGGCAGCGCAAAGGCGCGCGCTGTTTCACATATCTCGCGGGTGATACGGCCGTCATAACGGTGTACTTTAATGCCCACAAAACCAAAACGCTCAACAGCTTCCTGCACCAACTGTGCCACCCGACCCCGGTCGCGCTGCGGATGAATAAAGGCGAAGCCGTAAAAACGATCCGGCCGGGCGCTGACAATTTGCCCCACCTGGCGATTGGCGGCGGCATAATCGGAATGGAACGGCGCAAAAAGGACGGTTCGATGAATGCCCGCCGCCTTTGCGCGGCGCATATATTTTCTCAGTGGCGCCGCCGTATCCCACGGGCCGGTTAAACCATCCCCTTTACCGGCATGACAATGACAATCAATAATCATATGAGCTCTCCATTCGGGATCGATTGACTACGGCAGATTTTGACCGCATCCGTTTACCTACCTCGTCAAGAAAGTAGATAGATGTTTTTATAGCCTTAAAAAAGGTCGGTAAATGAAATCGCTCATTAGGCCCATGTAAATTGTCGTCAGGTAAGCCGAAACCCATCAACACCGTTGGAATCCCTAGTTTTTCTTGCAACATGTTAACGACTGGAATGGTGCCGCCGGAGCGCAAATAGACGGGCTTAACCTCAAAGCTACGTTCATAGGCAACGGCCGCTGCCTGCACAGCCGGATGTTGGCGATCGACCAGCGCCGGTTGGGCTGTTAACTGTTTGCGTATCCGGCTGCGAACCGTTGGCGGCGTCATTGTCGCCACATGGGTGCGGAAAAGGTGTTCAATTTCTGCCGGATCCTGGTCAGGTACCAGGCGAAAGTTAAGTTTGGCCACTGCGCGGGCGGGGATAACCGACTTGGGTCCAGCGCCCTGATAGCCACCGACAATACCGGTTACTGCCAGCGACGGCCGTATCGTAGCCCGCTCATAAAGGGTATAGTCCTGTTCGCCCCACGGACGGCGGCTGCCGGCATTTTGCATGATTTTGCTGTCTGCCGGGCCATTAAGGGCCATGAAGCGGCGTTCGGCTGCCGGCCATGTGCGTACTTTGTCATAGAAACCGGGGATGGTGATACGGCCGTTGCCGTCATGCAATTTTGCTACCATCTCACACAGCGCCTGCAGCGGATTATGCACCACACCGCCAAAGGTGCCGGAGTGCAAATCTCGTTTTGGGCCACGTACCTCCAGTTCAAGACTGAGAGCGCCGCGCAGACCATAAGTAATAGCCGGCTGATTCGGCCCCAACATTGCCATATCAGACACAACCGCCACATCTGCCTGCAGCATCTTTCTATGTCGTTCCAAAAAGGCGGGCAGATTGGGACTGCCAATTTCCTCTTCACCTTCAAACAAACACTTCACATTCACCGGCAGCTCCCCTACTGTTTTTAGATACGCTTCCAGCGCCTTAATATGGGCGAACAACTGCCCTTTGTTGTCGGATGCGCCACGGCCGTATAGGTAACCGCCACGCACAACTGGCTGGAATGGCGGCGAGCGCCATTCACTAAGCGGATCGGCCGGCTGCACATCATAATGGCCGTAAATCAACACCGTCGGCCGTTCGTGATGCTGGACCCCTTCAGTATAAACGATGGGATGCCCCGCCGTGGGAATCACCTCGCTGCGCCGTAAACCAACACCTCGCAGGTGATCGGCCAGCCAGGCGGCGCACTGTCTGAGATAGGCCTCATGCGCCGCCTGCACACTGATGCTGGTAAAGCGCACAAACTCGACCAGCTCGCCGACAAAGCGAGTGTGGTTCTGGTTGGCGTAGCTAAAGACTTGCGTTTCTAGCATTCTTCAGCTCCTTCAGCACCCAATAGGCTGATTAACCTGTTGCTATTTCTTAATCGCATTATCACTTGATGGTCATGATAATTAGCCAAAAGCTAGCCGTTAGGGCACGACACTTTCCATCCCACAATTAACCGGCCGCCACTTGGTTTGGGTCCCAGGTCTTTTTTGACAGGCGGCAAGAACATCAATCCAAAGCCTCCTCCCGGTCCCATATAGTCTCGGTAAAGAGGACCACCCCAACGAGGCAAGAACTGACGAGTGGCAAGACCATTGCCTGTTTTGCTGAGGTACATGGCGTTTGCGGGATGATTGCTGATCTGACGACTGTACTCTTTAGTCTTGACATCTTTTATTCCGCTGCGCTTCAGCGTGCGCCATGCAACCTTGGTCAAATTATCTCCTTTGCGCGGTCGATACCATAGGCCCTCTTCACAATAAATTTCCCCGGCACCCAAAATCATTGCGCATTCTCCAGGACCAGGAAGAGATCGAGGCGATGGGCAGGGAACTCCAGGAGGTACTTCCAATTCGAGTGTTTCGAATTTATCAGCAGACCATTCCCACTCCCATTCAGGCTCATATTCAATATTGCCCAGCTGCGAGGAAGGTCTATGTTTCTTGTTCATCATCATCTCCTTTATCACTTCGGGAGGCCGCACGTCTCATTAAAGTGAGACTCTAGAAGTTTTGAAAAGCATTTATAGATACTCTCCGAGTGTTTTTTACGACTCTGTGCCATCAGCATACGCGCATCAATACATTCAAGAGTTTCGATCATTTGTGTATTGCCACCCTCCAAGCTAATGTAGTATGAAAGTGCATTGATTTGACACAGAATATCATCATGGAGCTTCTTGATTGCCTTCGCAATATCGTTTGGATCCTTTGATGATCCAATCATGTGTTCAAAATACTTCATAGCAGATCGAGGTGTGTCACGTTTGATTATCCCCTGAGGGTAATCCATTCCCACCATTGTGCAGGGCCTCTTCTGTCCACGGTATGTCTCGATCAAGAATACCCAATACCTGTCATCGATTTTTGTGCCGTCTAAAACATCGGCTAGCTGCTTGCGTAAGCAAAGTAACCTGGATTTCTCCGGCACCGTTTTGGCTAGTGAGGCGACCGGTGCAGTCTTTACGATCTTCGACAAGTTCTCCTTTTTTTTCGTGGGTCGTTTGACGGGAGGCTTCAAGAACTTCTCCAAATCTTTAGGAAAAGTAACGTAAATGTAAATAAGAAACACTGCTATAAATGCAGCATCTTTACCGGTGGGAACTCCAGATAATGGGACCCCGCCTTTTTTGTATAGCTCGTTAAGATTTAGGCCTTGATCTGCCAATCGCAGGTTGTACTCCACTAAAGCCTTTTGATTGGCTGTATACGATCTTCCAAGGAGGTACTTGCAATTTGTTAGCTCTTGCAAACGATATTCATTCCATGCGGAAAATATTGTGGTTTCCTCTGCCGCTGTGACTCTACCTTTGATTGCCATCCATAATTCGATGGTGACGTCAACCTCTGGAAAAAGCGTATCCATGTTGTCGGGGAATCTCGAAATCCACTCAAACCTTTTCTTTCCTTTCTCCAGAAGCCATTTTATGCTTTCAAAGGGAAGACGAATACGACCACGTGCAAGAATTGCCAGTTTTTTATCCCTCGGAATCTCCCGCTTACCTGGGGTTGTTCTTTTCCACCACCTAACAACATCTAGCTTACCCCTCTTGAATTTACCCGGCTCACAAGAGGGCATCGAATAAGGCCCAATGAAATATTGAAGTTCTGAATTAAATGATTGCCCCTTGTAATCATTTACATCAACCTCGGGGTAGACTTCATAAAGCCCTACTTCAAAGTAATCATCTTGTCTCATTTCTGATCTCCTTTAGAACGCTTGCACAATTCGGACTCCGACTCAAACTCATGGTTAACCAGTAAGCTGCCCAGGGTTAGAGTTACCCACTCGAACGACGGCATAGTAATCTTTTTCTGTGATATGGCCGCTCTCATCAATTTCCACAGTGGTTTTAGAAACAGAGTGAGAAACGTTGCCGCCTATGACACTAAGTTCGCTATCATTAACACCTACTACGATGTCAGTGTGTGATTTTCTGATGGCCCCGTCATCGACGTTGTCATACGTTACACCGCTATTCTCGCGTTCCTTGCAGACCAGATCTCCTATGCCTGGAGCTACTTCGTTTATTCTGTAGGCTTTGAAGGGATTGCTATTGTTTGCTAATTTGTTCTGCTTTGCTGCGCCGACGTAGTCGGTGTGGAGTGCGGAATAGGCAAAGTCATTGCCCGCTCCTGCCTGGCGCATAATCCAGGAAATAAATACCGCGCTCCAGGGCACATTCTTCCACCATTCTGGATCGTCAGGTATCCAATGTACGCCGGTACACCAATAATCTTCCAGAACGGGACGGATACCTGGCTCATCTTCCTTAATCGAACCTTCGCCCCAGAGGATCCACTCCTGAACCACAAGCTGCCCCACTTTTTGGCGTAACGTTTGGGTAGTAGAGAAAGACGGGGAAAATATTCTGCTGCCTGGTGGTTTGCTGAACCCGTCCAAAACAAGGGCGCACTCAATTTGTGGTCCGGCAATTCCGTCTATCACCAATCCTCGAATCTCTTGAAAACGCTCTATGGCTCTGAGGGTTTGTGTTCCCCCGAAGCCATCCACTGCCAATTGAATTCCCAGGGTTTTATTAAGCGCTGTCTGCAACCAACGTATGTATGGTTTGCTGTTACGATCCATTTCAGATGAATAATGGTCTCTCATGGTTTAACTCCCAGGCGGAACTCCGCCGATTAATGATCCTTTCAGGGATTGGCGCCACCGACTTTGACAACGGCGAAGTAGCGGAGGTCAGTGACACGGCCGTTGCCATCAATATCCACCGGCGTCATCTTGACTGAATCACTTACATTGCCGCCAATGGTTAATAGTTTGTTGCCTTCAACGGCCGTTACCACATCACAATGTGTCAAATGGCCGCGACGTACGTTGTCGTAAGTCACCCCACTCTCACGACGTTTGCAAACCAGGTCGCCCGGCTGCGGTGCCACT
This sequence comes from uncultured Chloroflexia bacterium, assembly GCA_963701435.1. Lineage (GTDB taxonomy): Bacteria > Chloroflexota > Anaerolineae > Promineifilales > Promineifilaceae > JAACFF01. The sequence continues at coordinate 177,015 of CAVPAL010000036.1, forward strand.
TCACTGGTGCGGTATGCCTTGAATGGATTGCTGTTGTTTGCCAGGCGATTGTCCCGCGCCGCCGCCACATACTCGGCATGCGCCGCTGAGTAACGGAAATCACTCCCGGCCCCGGCTTGACGCATTACCCAGGAGATAAAGGCGGCGCTCCAGGGGACGGTATCCCACCACGCTGCCTGAGTGGGCTGCCAGCCGGCCCCTTTGCGCCAATATCCTTCCAGCACAGAACGCATACGCGGATATTCCTCTTTCACCGCGCCGCGTCCCCAGCGCTCCCACTCCTGCTGTGCTATCTGCACAATGTTTTTGCGCAAGGCATGGCTGGGTGTAGAGATACGGCCGTTGCCGCTCGAAGGCGCGCTGCCTCTGGGCGTTTGTATACGCGGCGGCTGGCCGGCGCCGGCGGCAGTCAAAGCTGCTTCTGTCTGCGAGCCGACGATTCCATCCGCTGTCAACCCGCTGCGGCGTTGAAAATCACGCACCGCGCTGCGTGTCTTAGAACCGCTGATGCCGTCAACACTCAAGCGGAGACCCATAATTTTGTTTAGCGCCTGCTGAACCCAGCCGATGTAGCTGCGGCTTTTGCGGTCAACCTGGTCTTGCGACTTTCTGAGCCTGTTTCCAAAAGCGCCAAGAAAATATTCTTCTTCGGAAGTAACAGGCTTTCCATTAGCGGGCGGCGGTTCTCCACTGCCTGTTTGTCTCGCAGCAATCAGCGCCGCTTTGGTGCCTGGGCCGACAATGCCATCAACAACCAGTCCATTACGCTCTTGAAAAGTACGAATTGCACTGCGCGTTTCGGGATTCATAATTCCGTCAACCGGCAGTTTCAACTGCATGACCAAATTAAGCGTACTTTGTACCCAGCGAACAAACTCGCTTCCCTGTTCCTGCGGCGGTTCGACCGGCTCTGGTATGGCTCCGCCGCCGCCGTTCCCAACCGGTTCCGGTGGAGAAACCGTTGGCGGTTCTGGTGGCAATGAGGGGGGCTGTGGTTGGACATTGACAAAAACTGAAGGCCGGGGAGACCATAGTGGGCGGTGCGGTCGTTGGCCTTTGGGTCGTTTTTTGGGCCGTATTCTGGGCTGCGGGAGTGCTCCCGCAGGTCGCCTTCTTACACGCAGTCCAGATCTGGGCACACGCCTGCGTCTAGACCGGCGACGCACAGGGCGACGTGGCGCTCGTGACCGGCGCACAGGACGGCGGCGGGCTGCGCGCCTGCGGCGGCGCAGTTCAGCCTGCCATACTTCCTCAGTTACATCTCCAAAGTCATCTGACATAAATAACTCGAATTCATCATAAGCGCCAGTGTCTGCTAACATGACTGGCCTCCTTCATTTGACTGATAGTTGTGGCCACGGCCTTTGTGATTTCATCTGGCCGGTGACGGGCAGTGATGACGAAGCTGATGGTGGAACGGCCGTTGCACCCACGCCGCAGAACAGAACGGATGCCGCCGGCAAGCAGTGCTTTGAAAAGTCCAACCAAATTAATGTCCGGGGGCAGTTGCAAACTCTGTACCGGAAATAATCCGCCACTTGTTAATAACCCCTGCTCCGCCAGCAGCCAGCTAAAAAGCCCAACGTTGCGGGCAAGCTGATTCCGCCGTCGATCTCCCTGCTTCTCATTGAGAAACAGCGCACGTTCAGCGGCGTGCAGTGCTGCGAAAGAGGGCGGGCTGCAGTGGACGCGTGTCTGGCTGCGGTCTCGAAAATTGCTCACGATTTTTCGGCTGCCGGCTAATACGGCCAGCGGCACGCCAAGTGATTTGGCTAAAGAGCTGACCACAACCAGTTCGGGACCAGAAATGGCCTGATTTTTTAAGGAACCACCACCTAAACGGCCGTATGGCGCCGTTTTGCTTGGTGAAAAGCCCAGCAAACCCAATGCTTGCGTGTCGTCTAACACCAGCAAACCATTATGCGCCCGCACAATTTCCAGGTAATCGCCCAGCGGGGCAGTACAGCCACAGCCGCTGCACAAGCCATCGCTCACGATGACTGGTCTGTACAGGTGCGCCACCCGCCTGACGAGGCGGGCTACCGCCGCCACACCCTGATGCGGAAAACGATAGAACGGTACGCCGAGCATTTCTGCCCTTTCGACGCCCCATTGGATAATTGGATATGCTCCGGCGTCGAGAAAGATGGCAAACGGCCGTTTGTCCAGCGATAGATCGGGTAATTGAGCAAAAAAATCCCAGAAAAGATGCAGTGTTGATGGTCCAACGACTGCCTGCTCACAGCCCTGCATCTGTGCCAGATGTTTGGTCACTCGATGGACCACCTCCGGCTCTGCCAGAGCGGCCGGTGTCCCCGTAGTCAGTTGTGACCAGGGGCCCACCGACCGGCTTTCATGCCGAAAATCCAGATAGAGAACAGAAGTGAAATCAAGCATAACCGCAGCGGCAAACTCCTCAATTCATATCGGCGCACAAGGTTTTTTAATTATTAATAGAAAGCGTTACTTATCAATCAGTGCCGTTTGAAGCTGCTCGGGCGGCGCGCCGCTGGCGGAAGCGGGATGTAGGCAGTTCTGAACCATTTGGCTTTGCAGTTGGCACTGGCTTTCCGCTCTTCAGACGCTGCTGGAGCAGCATAGAGGGCTGCATCACGCGCAGTTCCTCTTGACGGCTGTCTTTGGCTTCGCCGGCCAAATCGACGCCCGTTGCTGCCCGGTAGGAATGAATGTAGTTTTGGATTTCCGGACGCCAATAGCGAGCCCAGTTGGCAGCCAGGGTTGGGTCAGTAACATCGACCCAGTCGCCATAACGGATAGAGAGCAAAATGCGCTCGCCGTATGCCGCCAGGTAGTTGAAATGGGTAACTGAAACATCCGTCCACCCCTGCATCTGCTTCATCGTGTCAACCTGCGCCATCCAGCTTTCGCGGTAAGGCACCATCGCCCGGCTCTGTAGAAATTCGCGCAGTTCTGGCCGTGAGAGCAGCCACTGCTGCATCAACATCTCAGAGCGGGCTGTCCAGGGCAAATCACCAAACTGATTATGTGCGCCCTCAGACAGCACCAGGTGTACTTCACGCAAGCTGTTGAGTAGGGGAAAGGCGTCGGCCAGAAAAGTGGTATCGTCGTCCTGCTTGAAAAAGCGGGTGGTTTGCTGGAGTAGATTGTGGAAACCTTCCAAGAAGCGTGACCGCGGGTCGGCCGGTCGGAAATCAGACACGGCCGCTCCTTGCAGATTCAGCCCGTAATGATGGTTGTATTCATAGTTGCGACGGGTGACGCTCAGGCTGTGAACTTCATCCTGGATATAACCCCAAAGCAGGTTGTTCAGCGGGTAGAGTGGGGCAATCTCCAGGTGCGCCAGCGGATCGCGATCTCCCTTACTACGGCGATTTTGGAAGCGCAGGCTGATGGCGTTCATCGTTTGCACCAGCATGGCCTCCTCATGCCAGTAAGACCAGATCAATTCCAGCAAGGGCGGGCAATTGACGCGGCCGGCAATAATCCCTTCACAAAAGATGCTATCATTGATGCTGCGGCCCTGAAATGCATTATCTAAGACGCGGTTGATATAAGGCAAACGTCCTTCACCCAGATAATCCGCTAATCTGTTTTGGGCCTCATCCAGCGTGATGGTATGCCCCAGACGCCGGGTTTCCTCTTCGGCGTCAAAAAGCCTTTCGCCTGTGTAGCGATCAAATTCTTCAATATTGGTACCACACTCCATTAAGAGAAAAACTTGGGTCGCTGTTTTGAGCAGTTCATACGCCCCAACGCCATGAATCGGTTCATATAACTCAGAACGCTGACGATTGAGCGACTGCCCATTGCGACCGTTAATGGTCGTTGTTTCCCGGCACAACACTGAATCGATGAAATCGGCATAACCACTACCGCTAAAGGCAATCGCCTTTGTCCGGTTGCGGATTGCCACCCATAACATCTGATCGCGCGATTGGGGAACTGCGGAACGACCTAAATTAACGGGAATTGAATCTCCGGATAGAGTGCCTGTAGAACTCCTTAGCACTCTGAAATTAATTTCGGGCGTCACCGAAATGCCATTCCCATCAGAAATGGTAACGCTTATCGTCTGTTCACCAGCAGCGCCCAGCGTGTGCCAAAATGCACGAGGCTGATCAGCCTGCACCAACTCGCCGGCAGTTGCGGCCCAATCGAACGACAGGCTTGTACCTGAACCGCTACCATGGGCAATCGCTAAATTAACAATATCACCATCGACAGCAAACGATACACCTGTACGCGTGCCGTCTGTAATATTGATCGCCAGCGCCAGGTTCGGCTCAAGTTCAACTGTTTGTTCAGATCCGACGATAGTCACGTTTTGTGGGGATGGTGGTGCTGAAACCCCAAAAACTGTGGTACGAAAATTATGGGTACTCTTCCGACACGTTTTCGATTAGCAGAATGCCATCCTCGTTCGTCCCGTTTCCTTGTACCACACCGTCTACTGTTATAAGCGCTCCAGAAATTGGAGCTCCTGTACTTAGCTCTCTAACTAAAATTGTTACTTTTGTCATGATGCCTCCATTTGGTATGAACCAATTAACTTTTCTTATACCGGATTACACGGCCAGGGCAACGCCTTTAGACTGCATCTGTGCAGCGCAGATAGCGGATGCATTCAGCGTGTTGAGCAACGCCCAATAGGTCAGTAAATCGATCAGCAGCGCGCTTTCTTGCTCCGGCGTCATCTGCCCATCTGCTCTGGCCTGGCCAATAACGGCAAAAGCCAGAGAGGGCGCCGCCTGATTCATGCGCTCCGGCCGGCCGCGCCAGGTTTGATGCAGCTCACGCAAGCGATCGGGCTTGCGGTCAGCAAAGGTCATCACTTCGCCTAAAGAGTGGCCTGCAAGCGACGACGGCCGGTGATTGACCAACAAGTTGACAAACTGCGGGATATGAGACCCAACGGTTTTAAAGAACTGCTGCCGTGTAGGGCTTAGGTCATCAAGCGGATAATATCCTTCCCACCAGGCTGCCAGCCGATCCCACTGCGGATCCGGGTACAATGCCTTGCCCATAGCGCAGCTTATCTTCACCCGCAGCCAGGGAATCGGATGAGGATCATCCAGGCCAATGCGAAAAACAAACGCCCGCGGCAGGCTGACCACACCCATCAAGCCCATCGTAGACCCCACCCCGACGCGAGATACGGACCAAAAATCAGCCAGAATCTCCGAAATCCAACGACCAAACAAGGTCCAGATAGGGCCGCTGGCGCTGCTCTTTTGCGCCGCCAAATTGATTTGTTGGCGCATTGAGGTGATCAGGTCGAGCAAAGCTACGCCTTGATGACCCACCTCATGCACCAATGAACTGGCAATGCCGCTGCTCACCATGCGTTCGCGCGGAACCCTAACCACAGCGACAGGATTCTCACCGCCGCCCGGCAGGCGCGTACGCGCCCGCCGGATAGCCGCACCATGTCCCCTGTCGAGATAACAAACTACCGGGGGTGGGGTAAAGAATCCGCCAGGGATGGCCAGGGCGTCGGCGGCCACAGCATCTAAGCCTGACAGCCAGACGCCATTTTCGCGCTCGCTGCGTTGGGTAATAACGTCAGCAAAAATGTCGAACTGAGATAGGATATCGTTGAAACGCATTTTCAAGAATGAGTAATTCCGCTGCGCTTCAGCCAGGGATGCGGCCTGTCCTTCAGGGCTTTGCAGCCAACGCAAAAAGTTCTGCACCTGACGCCGTAGTTCTTGACGGCCGTTTACCAGATAACTCTCAATGGCAATTTGAGCGGCCAGAGAAGGCGCGGCGGCCAGCACCATTGTTTCATGTAAAACAAAGGGCCTGATACGATCTAGACGGGTAAGCAATGCCCTCGCTTCTTGCGATAACCACTGCCGGGCGTCCGGTTTCAAATTCGCGTCCACCGAGAATTTCTCCTTGCCGCTAACCGCTTCTTTAAGCGCCATACAGAACAATCGTGTTGCCACGCCGGCGCCAGACGCCACGACCTTTTGGCCGACCAACTCTGCCCGCCCCGGCGCCTTTGAGTAAACCAGGCGCATGCTTTTGAGCAGCAATTGCCATGGCTTTATTGGCAGCCGCATTGGCAGGCATATTAGCGGGCGCTTTTGCTGCCTGTTTGGCAGCCTCGGCCGCCAGACGCACATAACGGCGTGCAACCTCAAACTCCTGATCTTCTGGACTCATTCCTTCAAGCTCTAGCTCAAACATTCGTCCAGCAGCGGAACCTAGACTGGCGCCAATTTTGGTGCCAATACCTGGCGCAATCATTGATCCCAAAGCGCCGCCGGCGATTGGTAAGGCTTTTCTGGCAACGCCTTTTAATATGCCGCCCAAACGCCTGCCAACCGAACTGCGAGCAAATTTGCGGATGCCACGGCCAACTTTTCGGAAAAGCTTACCAAGAAACATGTCCAGCTCTTCGTCGCTGGTAATTTCCAGCAGTTCAGCAGCCAGCTCCATTTCTTCAGCATCACTTAATGGGCCTTCGTATTCATATTCATACTCATCTTCGTACTCATATTCATCCTCGTATTCATCTTCATCTTCAAACTCGCCGTTGCCATAAACATCGGCTTCCCATTCAAACTCCATATTTGTGCGATCTAAATCGTGCATTTCAAGCCTCCTAAACAATTTGGATAGATTTGGCGGCGCAATTTGCCGTTACTATTTATATGTTGCAAGTTCCGTGCCAAATAGGCTGTTTCCCTGATTTTGGGCATGAAAAGCTTCGAAATTCGACTTATTTGATGAAATATTGCTCGATATTGTCTTTTTTGAGGGTTGTTGATCGCAGACAGTGAAGCCGTAAAATCCACCGGCAGCGTTATTCAACGAATTGAACTTCGCCAAACTGCACCAAAAACCGCGCACCACCGAAAAAAAGTTCGGGAATGCGCCTTGATTTTTTGATGTGATTTGCTTGACAAACCCACCAAATATATTGTATTATGGACTTAACTTTGCAATACAAAGTTAACTGTAATGCAAATTACTTATCTGGAGGCGAGCTAAAATGTCAAACTCACTTGATTTACAAAAAGTTGAACATAACGCCCGGCAAGCAACCAATCAGGATGGCCTGGTATATCTATTTTTGGGCGTCCTGCTTGCAGCGACAGGGCTCTCGTTATGGGATTCGCGCTTTGCGGGCGTAAGCCCGTTGTTTATTTTGCTGCTCTTTGCCTTTGAACCCATTCGCCGGCGCATTACTTACCCGCGCATCGGATATGTACAGTTCAGCGCGCCGCGCGGATTTGTGGCAGGTATTTTGGGGTTTACGGCCGTTACGGTTGCAGTGCTAATATTTGCGGCGTTTGCGGGCAACGGCCGTTTCCAAACCTTTCTACCCCTTCTGATTGCGGTCGTTTTTGCCCTGTCGATGTATTTTGGCGCATCGCTGAACGGCATTCGCCGGCGTGATTGGGCCACAATCGGTTTGATGCTGGCAAGCGGTTTGGCGACAACATTTCTATTTGATGATTGGCATCAGGCAACGGCCGTGCAGTTTTGGATTACTGCCGCGCTCTTGATTATTTGGGGCATCGTTGACTTAGTCCGTTTTATACATACCCATCCCATTCTCGACGTCCCATTGCCTGAAGAGGAGACTTCATGAACGGCGGCGCACCACCATGCAGGAAAACCAACCTCCGGGAGGTTTCATTTGAATAGTTGCGCCGTAGATTGAACCTCCCGGAGGTTATTTACATAGGAGGCATAATATGTCACAAAGTATTGATCTCAAAGAATTAGAGCGCAGGGCTTTCCGCACAAACTTTCAAGACGGTTTGTGGGATATTTTCCTGGGACTGCTGCTGCTGCAAATGAGCTTCGGCCCCGTTTTAGGCAGCAGCAGCGAGCTTTCGGAAATCGCCATTTTGGCTTTTATGCTCGTTTATACAACGATCGTCTTGGGCAGTTTCTGGTACATCAAAAAAACCATCGTTTTGCCGCGCCTGGGCGTTGTGAAGTATGGGCCGGCGCGCCAAAAGAAACGCAAAAAGCTGTCTCTGGCGCTGGCGCTCTCTGTACTCCTCGGCGTGCTTCTGTTTCTTGGTGCTATCACACTCTATCAAACAGGCGCGCCGCAAGAAATCTCCGGCCCGGTACTCCTGGCGGCGTTGGCGACCGTATTTGGCGCAACGGCCGTTATCGTTTTCAGCCTGATGGCCTATTTCATGGATTTTCCACGCGCCTATCTTTATGGCTGGTTTTATGCGCTGGGCGTCATATCCACCTTCTGGCTGCTGGAACAAGGCGTCACATTCCCCTGGATTGCATTGCTGCTTTCCGGCACAATGATTCTCATTGGCCTCACCCTGTTCGTACGCTTTCTGCACTACCATCCTTTGCCCCCAAAGGAGACGGTATGAACTATCCTCCTTCAGTCACGGGGTTATTCCCCAGGTTAGCGGGAGATAATCAATGCTGCCTATAAACGACAACGGCGATTACAGCTCACCGCCGCCGGGCGACATCGACAAGCTGATCCACGAGCCGGCGCGCCTGATGATTATGGCCAACCTCTATGTGGTCGCAAGCGCCGACTTCACCTTTCTGATGAATCAGACGGGGCTAACCTGGGGCAATTTATCCTCCCACATGACGAAGCTGGAGAAAGTGGGCTATATTGCGGTCGAAAAGACGTTTGTGGGCAAACGGCCGTATACCATGCTGCACCTGACTCCGGCAGGACGCGACGCGTTTCAGACATACCGGCAAAAAATGCAGCAGGTTTTCGACGACCTGCCGGAATAATCCGCACAACAATCGTGCCCAATCCCGCAGATTCTTGTACAGTTAGGGAAATCATCATTTGGAGCAATCTATGACAGATGTCGCCTTGTCACGCCCCCGGTTTTCACCAACCGCAGCAGCCCAACTGGCCACCGACTTATACGGCCGTATCCCCACCACCATCCGTTCGCTACCCAGCGATCGTGACCAGAATTTCTATCTGGAAACGGCCGCTAAGCAACAATTTGTTCTCAAAATCGCCAGCGCCGCCGAAGATGAAGCCGTGCTTGATTTTCAGAACCAGGTTTTGGCGCGCATGCAACAGCAGCCGGAACTCGCCGCTTATTTTCCACAGCTATGCTTGAGCAAAGACGGTCAGGAAATGGCTGTCGTTGAGGACGTTAACGGCCGTTCCCATCTTGTGCGTTTGCTGACCTATCTGCCGGGCATACCGCTGGCAAAAGTGAACCCGCATACCCCGCAGTTGCTGGCAGAATACGGCCGTTTCCTGGGCCGGATGGACGCTGCACTGCAAGATTTTATGCACCCTGCCATGCAGCGTGATCTGCACTGGGATCTGGCCCAAGCCGGCCGCATCATTCGACAACACCGGTCAGATGTTCGCGACCCGCAGCAGCGCGCCCTTGTGGATGCCTTTCTCAACCAATTTGAGGAACAGGTGACACCGCAACTGCCACATTTACGTCGCAGCGTCATCCACAACGACGGCAACGACTATAATGTGCTGGTCAGCGCCGACAAAAAAGCGCCGCGTCAAATTGCCGGGCTGATCGACTTTGGCGATATGATATACACCTGCACCATTTTTGAACTGGCAATCGCGTGCGCTTATGTGATGCTCGACAAAACCGATCCGCTGGCCGCTGCGGCGCAGGTTGTCGCCGGCTTCCACAGCGCCCATCCACTGACGCCGCAGGAAGTCGGGCTGCTCTACACGCTCATCACAGCGCGGCTGTGCACCAGCGTGACCCTATCCGCCTACCAGCGCGCCCAGGAGCCAGACAACGCTTATCTCTCCATCAGCGCACAACCCGCTTGGGCGCTGCTGCATAAGCTAGCCGACGCGCCGCCGCAGTTGGCCCATTTTATCTTCCGCCGCGCCTGCGGCTGGGCGCCATACCCACATGAAAACGAACTAATCGCCACTCTGCAAAGTCTCAGCCCCGCGCCGCTGCTGCCGGTTAATCTGCCCACGGCTAACGCGCGCGTCTTCGATTGGAGCGTGGGCAGCCTGGAGCTGGGCAGTCCGGCTGATTTTGGCCAGCCGCGCCGCGCCGCACGCGAGATTTTTGCCAAACTGGAGGCGGCGGGAACGGCCGTTGGCGTCGGGCGCTACAACGAAGCGCGTATGGTCTACTCGGCGCCCAGCTTCCAGACCGGCGGCAGCGAGTGGCGCACGATTCACGTTGGGTTGGATTTGTTTATGCCGCCGGGAACGGCCGTTAGCGCCCCGCTGGATGGCGTCGTCCACAGCCTGCAAGACAATAACCTGCCGCTCGATTACGGTCCCACAATCATTTTGCAGCACACCACCGATCATGACCTGACTTTTTACACGCTTTACGGTCATCTCAGCCGTGATTCATTGGATGGATTGTCGCCGGGAACGGCCGTAACCAAAGGTCAGCCAATCGCGCGCATCGGGGATGTAAACGTCAACGGCGGCTGGGCGCCCCATCTGCATTTCCAAATTATGGGCGACCTGCTGGGCCGGGCCGGGGAGTTTCCCGGTGTCGCCCCCCACAGCCAGCGCGACGTCTGGCTCAGTCTTTGCCCTGACCCCAATCTGCTGCTGGGCATACCCGCCGAGCGTTTCCCGCCGCCGCTGCTGAGCAAGCAGGATATTCTCGACCGGCGGCGCAGCCATTTGGGCAAATCGTTGAGCATTTCCTACCAAAAACCGCTCAAAATTGTGCGCGGCTGGCAACAGTACCTGTATGATGAAAACGGCCGTGCCTATCTCGATGTGGTCAACAACGTCTGCCACGTCGGCCACAGCCACCCGCGCGTCGTCAAAGCGCTCGGCGAGCAGGCGGCCGTGCTCAACACCAACACGCGCTACCTGCACGACAATATTGTGTTATACGCGCAGCGCCTGCTGGCGACCCTGCCCGATCCGCTCAGCGTTTGTTTTTTCGTCTGCTCCGGCAGCGAAGCCAACGAGCTGGCGCTGCGTCTGGCGCGCACCCACACCAACGCGGAGGATATGCTCACCATCGACGGCGCTTATCACGGCAACACCGCCGCGCTCATCGATATCAGCCCTTACAAACATGACGGTCGCGGCGGCAAAGGCGCGCCGCCTCACGTCCATAAGCTGCTCATGCCTGACCCGTATCGCGGCCAATACAAAGGATATGGCGCCGAAACGGGCGCCCAATACGCCCAACACGCACGCGATACCATTGCGGCATTGGATCGCCCCTTAGCCGGCTTCATTGCTGAATCAGTTTTGGGCTGCGGCGGGCAAATTGTGCTGCCAGAAGGTTACTTGCAAGAAACGTTCACGGCCGTGCGCGCGGCAGGCGGCGTATGTATTGCCGATGAGGTGCAGGTCGGTTTTGGGCGTCTGGGGACGCATTTTTGGGGTTTTGAAACGCAGGGCGTTGTGCCTGACATCGTGACGATGGGCAAACCAATCGGCAACGGCCATCCGTTGGCGGCCGTGGTGACCACGCCGCAAATTGCGGCCTCCTTTGCCAACGGGATGGAATATTTTAACACCTTTGGCGGCAATCCCGTCTCCTGCGCGGTGGGGGTGGCAGTGTTGGATGTAATTGCCGAGGAAGAATTACAGGCCAATGCCCTCCACACCGGCAAACGCTTGCTCGCCAACCTGACGGCTCTGATGGATAACCATCCCCTTATTGGCGATGTGCGCGGAGTGGGCTTGTTTGTGGGCATTGAACTGGTGCGCAGCCGCGAAACATTAGAACCGGCCGCCGCCGAAGCCAGCTATATCGTCGAGCGCATGAAGGAACAGGGCATCTTGTTGAGCATCGATGGCCCGCTGCATAACGTCCTTAAGCTGAAGCCGCCGCTGGTGTTTAACGCCGCTAATGCGGATTTTCTTGCAGCGACGTTGGATCGAGTATTGGCGGAGGATGCGGTGCGGGTTGCGGGGTAAACGGCCGTTAACGAAATGCCTGATCATTAAATTACAAATGAATATCCCTTGCCCGTGAGTTTTAACCGGGTTTGTAGAAACGCAACCGTGTCGCCGCTAACACGCTGGTTTATCGAATTCGCACATGCGATCATGACATTCGACACGTGACACAATATCTCATAAAACGGTATACTGAAAATGTAATTTAGCGAGGTGGTGGAGCCAAGACCTCCTCTTTAGTGAACAATGCAACATAGGTATCCTGGTTCCAGCTCATTCATACGGAGGGCCACATGAACCAGCAAGATAAAAAGGCGTTCACGGACGATTGTGTCGAGGGCATGTCACAATCAGCAATGGAACGGATGCTGTTGGAAGAATACTTGAACATGAAGGGATATAGCCTGTCCGACCTCGACCAACTGCCTGAGGATCAGGCCAAATCCCTGATGAGGGCCGCATGTCAACACGCTTCTCTGAAAATGGCGCAGGTTGAATCAAAGGTTCACTTCCGTGACAAAATCCGGTCATCGGTCTAACTGCACCGGACACATTATGCGCAATCGGCCCACAGCAACGGGCGGCAAAAATCTGACCGCAAGCGTTGTGGCTGACAAAGCATTGTTTTCTATGGTATGCTGGGGGAAATCAGGCAGGTAGAGATAAAAAATCACCTGTTGGGCAGTTTTGCCCCAAACCGGCATTCAAAGTGAGGTAACAATGCGCGTTGAAAAAGGACTCATGGTAACCCTGGGCTATGGCAAATATTTTCGTTCTGATGTGATTGTGGGATTGGAGCCGATTGAAGAAGACGAGGGGCGCGGGCCGGGCCGGCGCACGCGGGTTTATGTCCAGGGAGTCGACGACCCGCTGATCGCATCCCGCTCTGAAAGCACAATTCTACGCGATATGGTCGCGCTGCCAGGCGAGATCACACGGGCGCAGGAGCAGTATGAACTGCTGACTGATATTCTGGAAACGGTACAGGAGATTAATCCCCTGCTGCGTAACATTATCCGCGAGCAGGGCCGCTGGGACCTGGATCGCCTGGAGCGGCGCATCCGCGAAACGCTGCAGGAACGGGATTAGGTAAACTGCTCAAACAGCATCATAGGCTGTAAAAAGCTGTCCCAACCCGTCCAAGGCGGCTGCATCCCAAAAGAGAGATCGCAGTTTGAAGTCAACGGCCGTTTCCAACAAAGCCCCTTCGACAATGCTGGAAAAAGGATCGCCGCCCAAAACCCGTCCCACATGCGTCAGATACAGGCGGTTTAACACGCCGCCCGCCAGCAGCAGGCGCAAAATTTTGGGACCGGCGGCCGAATAAACCGAGCGGTAACCTAGCGCCGCCATTTTTTGCGCCAGCAGCGCCCCATCCACGCTCGTTTCACCAACTGCATAAACCCGCCCCGCCTGCGCCTCAATCTGGGCTGCGCGCGCCGGATCCGGATCGGACGTCGTAAAAACGACAACGCTGCGCCCGCCGGCCGTAAGCACAGGAGGAATCGGAAAGCGCAAACTGCCGCTGATGATCGCGATGTCGGGCTGTGGTTTGAGGCCGCGTGCCTGGCGCCAGTCACGAATATCGGCAAAACGCGGGTCATCAATTTGCAAGATTTCCTGTGCGCGCCCTTCTGCCCATTCACGCAGGTAACGGCCGCTGCTGATGATCAAATCTGCCTGTCCTGCCAGCTCCTGAAACAAACGCCAATCGCGTTCGTTTGCGACCTGCTTGGGCACGGTCAAACCTTTGCCGCTGGGGTGGGAGATCGCGATACGGCCGTCGAGGCTGACAACAAAATTGGCATAGATAAAAATCTGTTTGGCCTTCGCCTCGCGACGGACATCTTGCGCCAGGTAGGCGCCGCTGAATGGAATTTCCTGTACTGGTCGGGGATAAAGCTGCAGGAGATTATCCATTCAACCGCCCCTTAAAATATTCAAGCTACAATTGAGGTTCATAACCAGATTGTACCAACGCAGAGCGCATTTGCTATGCTGTTCAGACTTTGGCTCGCGTGGAAATCAATCCGCTAAGAACCCAACTTTTTAGGAACGACTTCAAAGCTGGGTCCTTCCAGGTAAGCAGCTTCGCCAGAGGGTAGCATTCGAACAAGGCAATGTGGTTTATAATGCCCCAATTCAGGCATGGAAAATTCGATTTCACTTGTATATTCAACCTTGCCAGGTTCTGCATTTTGGCTCACAAAGCCGACTAAGCTTGAGACTTTATTTTCCAAATTGACAACAAACACTTCAACCTGGAATTGGAGCGGGGGCCACTGCGCCAGAAGCTCGTCAGCCTGCTCACCTGCGATCGAAAAATTCACGTCGGCCGCCAGCTTATTGGCGCGTTTTTCAGATGAACGATGCTTAAAACCATTTACTTTCAGGGCCAACGCGTCTTCTGACGCCTCCATTACTTGCCGTTTGACAGCCTTCGGCAGCGTCATCGACTCAATGCCTTCATCATCTTGAATCGCAGCTTGTAACGCTTCCTCAGTCAGTGACGCCTTCTCGGCAATCCAGGGCCACCATTGGTCAGGCGTCCAACCCGTCACATTGGTCTCCTCAAGCGTCTCGCCATTATAAATAAGCGTCCGCCACAGCTTTTGGCCATTTTCACCAGATTGAAATTCAAATTGTACCGTGTACCCCTCATCGTTTGGGTCTGGATGCCACTTGGGCGGTTCAGGCTTGTCGACATCGTCCTGCGGGTGAATAAGCGCTCGCCAAAGCTTCTGGCCATCTTCACTATCCCCATAATTAAAGAATACGGTGAACTCTTCGTATGTGCGCCATTCAGGGTTTTCGACACGCTCACCTGACACTGTCGCTGGTTGACCTCCTGCTGAACCAGTCTCAGATTGGGCAACGTTCTTCTTTTGAGCCAGAATCTTGTTTTGGGCTATCTGAATCATCTCTTCGATTCTCTCGCGATCCCATGCGATTTTGGAAACATCAGCCCCTTCTAAGATGGTTATAATTGCTTCAACAGTCGCGTTGGCAAGAGCTCCGACAGTTTCTATTCCGCCGTTTTCCAATGCCTCTAGAATTTTAGGGCCAACATATTTTATTTTATCATCCTTGCTTAACTGGCTTAACTTGAGATTCGCAAAATTTACTTTGACTTCATTGGCCATCATATATCCTCCTCTCGACACGAAATCTGGGAATTCCTCAAGGAAACCGCAGATTTCCAACCCCTCTTATTTTCAAGGATTTTCTGCGGTTTACCTAATTCAAAACACTTTTCGCGCTTTACCTAACTTTCGTCAGTTGAGAGCGTATCACTCGATAAATTATAATCTCCGGGTATCACAATAACCGGAATTCCGTCAAACGCAGCAGGAAAATTGATTCTTTCCTGTGGTTTTGCTTGCATCCAGCGCGTCTTCACGTGGATGCGCAGCACAACGGCGTCTGTCCCCTTACCCTGCTCCGGAGCATAACCGATATCAATAAGGCTTACGTCCGGGTACTTGATATACCGCTTCACCAGTTTATCACGGGCGCGGCGGGCCTTGTTCCAGAATTCAGCATCATGTATTGGCATTGGCTGTTTTCCTTAACTGACAAGTATCACTTCACTATTTTTCCACCTGTCGCAAGATGGACACGGCCGTCATTGCACGCCTGTCTCTCGGGTCAACGGCAACTACCGCGCCCGGTTGGTCAAAGCGGTAGCGTTTACGTGTTCGCGGTCCCATCACGGTTAATCGCGTTTGGCCTAAATATTGGAAATAGGTCGGTGAATCACTCTTTGGTTTTGGCTTGGGCGCTGTTTTTTCTTCAGCTTTAGTCACTTGCTGGGTCTGGGTATTTTTGCGAGCTTGCGCTCGCTTTTTGCCACAACACATGTTCATCCTCACTTTCTTCAATAAAAATGGCCGGGGGTTCGCCATTCTCACGATCTGTGACGCGTTCCAGCAGAATCGCGCCTGCCGACAGAGCCGGCCACAATAAGATTTTTTGACTCAGGCTTTCCCCCAGATAAATGGCAAAAGGCGCTGCGGTCCATACGCTTAAACAGTAAAAACAATCAAGTAGCTGTCCCCAGAATCCCTCCCCGGCTCTCTGACGCAGATAAACCACGCTGTCCCAGGGCCCGTCTTCAGCTTGAAGCAGATGCGTGATACGCCAGACGGACAAGATTCCGAGCAAAAACTTATAGTAACGCATTAAACCACGACCATATCTACATCCAGGACATCCAGAATTGGCTGCATGTCAATCGCCAGCGCGCGCTCCGGCAAGTCGCCTCCTGCAAAATGTAAACCAACCACATTCATCGTCTCTTCTTCGAGCCAGAAAGATCCCGAATCGCCGCCCGCGCTAACCTCTGGTTTTTGGCGAGGTTCAATCGTCATGACATTGCGAATGAGGCGGTTTATGCCTCTGTAGTTCATTCGGGCGGTGCCTTCGACGCCTGTTACAAGCCCGTAGGTGACATTGGTCCGGCGTCCCGACTTAACCACATTCATTCCCGGCTGCGCCCAACCGACGCCTTTTACCGGCCCCAGGTCGAACTGATCGTTAATAAGCTGGCGATCACCGGTGAGTTCGGCAACGGCCGCATCAAGATTAGATGCCATTGCGTGACGGGAAAGTTTGGCAACCGTATCGTTCCGGCTGCCGCCATCCCCCCGGCCGGGTTGGTAAATGGGCCACCCGGGCTGCACATCCCAATAGGCGGCCAAGACGTGCCAATTGCTGAGAATCATCCGGGCACCAGTTCCACGGTCAACAACCGCGCCGCCGAGCGTACCATACCCCCTCAAACGTGCGTTGGCGATGCTAATTCCGCCTTGCATGGGAGCCTTACGCCCTGCCCGTAAGTTAGCGGGTCTTTGTCTCCCGCCTCCTAACCACCATTGATGCAGTCGATATGCTCCCTGAGGTATGTCAACAGGAATGCCGCCAATTGTATTTGGAATCGGACCACGCGTTTTTCCTTCTTGAGCAGCTGCTTCAAGCGCCGGGCCGGGCGCAATCTTGTTGACGACATGGACACGGATACAGTAGTCATTCTCCACCAGCTTGCCGCCGCGTTCACGCCATCCAAAATCTATTAACATTACGTTGGGGTCATAGATCCAACCGCGCAGCGCCTCGTGCATTGCTGACCGGACGCGCGCCCAACCCATTTGGTTATTATTCATCATACGTCTCCCATTTTTTGCGGTTTACCTAGGTAATCGGCAACAAGTTTTCAAAATTAGAATCGCTCTAGACGTTGCCGATTCCTCAAGGAAACCGCAGTTCAAGTCCTTTGGCATTTCCGAATAGTTTTTGCGGTTTACCTAACAGCCGCCAGCAAAGAACCAGCGCACATCCGTAACTCTTTACCAGGTTTGTAGTAACGGCTTCAGCCGTGAGCGGCCCAGAGAGCGCTCACCACTAAAGTGGTTACTACAAACCTTATACGGACTTCTGGAATGCTGCACTAATGGCTGCCAACATGGCCTAAGTAATGTCTGAACAATTACTTAGGCCAATAGGTTGAGTCTAAACCGGCTTCTAGCAACTGGGGCGACAAAGCCTAGCACTCTGGTAATAAATCACAATCACAGTTAGTATCGTCATTTTCGTCATAAACCAGATAACGGATCGGGTGGTCAAACGTCCAAAACACCGGTGGGAAGAGGTTATCATAATCGAAGTTTCTTACCCATCGCACAAAGCCCGCATAGCCCGGAACAACTTCTTTTTCGCAGTTGCAGAGACGTGCACAGATGTTTGTCTCAATCACACAGCCCGCCTCCGTAGGTTCAAATTCCCAAATGCTTACGTAAATTGCACCTAGCGGATTTGCGGTAACGGTCGGCTCTAAGCAACAGGAATAATCCATCGCACTAATAGGCGTCATTGTTTGCATGTTGGAAGTAAAGTAGTTAAGTTGAATCTTGCCTCCAAACGCGGCGACATTGTTGTTCATAAATTGATTCAAGAAAACCACTGTGGCAATGTAGGCCTTCTCATTCACCCTAATAATCCGTCCAGGTTCCAATCCAGGATCCTGCCAGGGGCCTCTTGCCCAAATTTCCCAATCGCTCGGAGGCGGTGCTTCAGTAAGCTCCAGGGAGGCTTGTTCGAGGGCCGCGGCGACTTGGGCTTCCACCTGCGCTTTTAATGTCTCGCGCGCATCGGCGCCTTCACGTTCATAAACATCATTTGACATGGCTTAATACTCCTTGTAGTTGACTAATCTGTCGGAACACTTTTTTGAGCACTCAGACTGTTGGAATTCCAAAACCAGTTTATCTTTTGGTTCTCAATTGGGACTCATTGTGTACTCAACTACAAGGCGCTTCTAAATTGAGAGGTCTTATTATATTTAGCAAAAAAGACAGCAGTCACGTTTTTTTCAAGTAACTGCTGCTCAAAATCCAGGCCTCCCCGGCTAATTTTTATTTTGCAGTTGTCGTTATGCTTTGGTATAGGGCCGCGGTTTCTGGGGATGGTGCCAGGTCAAGCTCTTCGGCTAATGCCGCCACGCAGGTCTGGTACTGGCGCACGGCCAGATGGCGCTGACCTTGCGCCAGGTAACAGCGCATCAGGCGGCGGTGCGCTGCTTCATAACTCGGCTCGTATGCTAACGCCTTCTGGCACAATGCTATCGCAGCTACGTAATCGTTGCGCTCAACGTAATACTCACTCAGGCGACCGGCGACGTTGAGATACATATTGTGCAACTGCTCACGTTGTACATTGGCCCAATCGGCGTACAGGTCATCTTCGCAAAAATCGCCCTGGTAAAGACCTTCCGCCACGCCATAGGCAGCGAATGCCTGTTCCGTTTGACCAGCCGCTTCAAGCCGCTGGCCTTCCTGCACATACTTTTCAAATTCAACAAAATCGACCCACATCCCCATATCGGAATTGAGCAGATAGTTGTCATTTTGAAACTGGACATGCTGAAATTTCGGATCTCTGTGCCGCAAGGTTTTGCGCAGCGAGTAAACAGCTTGATGCAAGTTGCGACGGGCCGCCTCTATATCCACCTCAGGCCAGATGGCTTCCATCAGCATATCTTTGGCGATCGGCTTGCCGCGCCTGGCCACAATATATTTGAGAATCGCCAACGCTTTCAAACTGCTCCACTCGGTAATCAGCTCGTCATTCTGATAAACGCGGAAGGGTCCAAAACAGTAAATGACAAGCGCATGCCGGGGAGTTTGCTGCGGCGCCTCAACTGGCGTGGGGAAAATTGGCGCAGCCAGAGGCGGCGCAGGAAGTTCTGCTTCTGGCAGCAGAACGGGTGCTGCTTGATCCATTGTCAATAACAATTCATAGAGGGATGACAGCGGGGGTTCGGCTTTGCGCAGAGGCGCGCTCATGGCGGCGGCTATGGCGTGCAGGTGTTCAGATTCGCCCGGCTGGCTGGCTGGTTTGGTTATTGTGTCGCGGTAGGGCGCGAGCGGCGGCGGCGCTGCAACAGCCCGATTGTAAAGATGGGAGAGGGCGCGCTGCCCGTGAGTGTCATGAGACACGGCCGTTTCCTGCATAATCGCCTCAAAAAGCTGTGTCTCCGGGTACGGCCGTGGCGCCTTTACCATATCAACGGGCAATTTTTCAGGCGCAGCATCCGGTTCCAACAAAGGCGCAGCAGGTGGTTCGCCCCCTAACGCTTGTTGAATCCTTTGCCAGAGGCCAGGCAATTTGTCGCCTGCGGCTTGTTTTTGTTCGGTCGTAGAAACGGCCGTTTGCGTCTTTGGCTGTGTGAGGACGCTAAAAATTGTTTGAAGATGTTCCCTGATTCTGGCTTCACGCGTAGCAGCCTGATCAAGCGCGTTCTGGTGAAACGACGCGCCTGATTTGTGCTCAAGACCCGTCACACAAAGCTGCTGGGCTGCAAACAGCAAATTGGCGACAGCCGGACGGCCTTCCCGGTCAACCAAAATCTGCACATTCTGCAATAATTTTGCCAGACGATCATACTCAGCCGCGCGCAGCAAAACAGGCGCAGTAATTAATTCTTTTTGGACAGCAGCTGGTAACGAGAGTGAAGTAAGGTTAACGCTGGCTGGTGAGTTACCCATTGCGAACCCCTCGGGAAAAGCTTGACCCGTCCTATAACGACGTCAAGTAAGTGTTGATGAAAAAGAGAAAGTTTACGAATTGTCAACCACGCGGCGATCTTTGCCCAACCCTCCTCAAGCAAAGAGCCGCGCCTGTAAAATAAGTTGAATTTCTGCCGGACCTCCCTTTTACCTGGAAAGCGCGGAGCGCGGTGAAACTTGATGTGTCAGCACAGTTCTCCACTTAGTTGGCGTTTCCTGCGGGTAGTGTGAACACATTGATTACCCTGCACTGTTATTAATTTTGAAGAAAATAGGATCCGATACGGGCATTGAGGTGACTAGCAAAGAAGCCAATACTTTTCTGTAAGTTCAGTATAAAGCCAAACAGAGCGTTTGTTAAGTCGAAATCATTAAAATTTTCAGAAGTAGTCAGATTTGGTGGCCAAGGAACAGGCAATCTGATTCAAATCATAATCAACTACCTGCCCCCATATCAATCGGCCGGGGAGCCTGCGGGAGAAACTTTGTGCAAGTGAGCGCCCGTCTGTTTGATCAAGGCAATGGAGGGCAGCAGCACAACCAGCGATAGCAAAGCGCCAATCCAATAAGGCATGGCGGGGTCAAACGCAAAGATAAAGCCGGCAACGGCCGTACTCACAATCGTCGACAGGCTGATAGTGGATTGGTAGACGCCCAGCACACCCCCTCGCAGTTCGTCGGCAACCGTGTTCGTCGACATTGACTGCAGCGGCGGCATCATAATGCCTAATCCGGCCGCAAAAAAGACCGAAGCCAAACCACCCACAAGCGGTTTCGCCAACGCTGCAAAAAGCACCAGGCCAAGCGTACGCAGCAACCAACCCAAATATAACCAGCCACGGCTCCTCATACCGCTTCAATAGACGCGGCAGCACAAAAGCCTGTGTTGAGAACTGCGTAACACCCACCAATCCTAACAGCAGGCCAATGCCCAAATTGACTATCTGCTTCACTGTAACCGGCAAATAAGACCGCATCGCCGTAGAGTGCAAAGGTTGATTGCATCAATCCCATGCCAAACTGCCCGATAAAAGCTACGGTCAAAATGAGCATTAATGCGCCATTGCGCATAATAGCCGTGGGACTAATGCTGCTTTTATTAAAATGGCGATTGGCCTCACGCTGTTCAGGCGTCAGGGTCTCGTCCAGTGTAAACCAGGTCAACAGAACCACAACAACTGCGGCGGCACTGGCAAATAGATAGGGAACACGCGGCCCAAAAGCGGCTGCCAGAATACCGCCCAGCGCCGGCCCAAAAATAAAGCCCAAACCAAATACGGCAAAGATATAACCTAATGCTTCAGTGCGCTTTTCGCGCGGCGTAATGTCGGTGATGTACGCTTGAGCAACAATGATGTTGCCGCCGGTGATGCCATCCAGAATGCGCGCAAAAAATAACACGGCCACATTGGGCGCTAAAGCCAGCATCAAGAAGCTAACGGCCGTTCCAACCTGGCTCAAAATCAAAACCGGGATACGGCCGTATTTGTCTGATAAACGCCCCAAATAAGGCCCGGCCACAAACTGCGCCGCAAAAAAGGCGGTTCCCAACAAGGTAATAACTTGTGGAGACAGGTTGAATTCCCGCTGCGCATACAGCGGCAAAATCGGCATAATCATCGCTGCGCCCAGCATTTGGACAAAAACAATCAACAAAATCGTTAGCAAGCGCTTATCGATTGCGCGTATTTTTTTCATAAGACGTGTCACGCGGTCCTTGCGGAATTGGCAAAGAATTTGCCGCCCTTTTTGTGTACTTGCCGCCAATTACCTGAATAGATACGGCCGTTGCCGGAGTGCAATCATATAAGAATTATCCAGCAAGGCAATCAACTTCATAATTCCAATCGATATCAGGTAACGCTCCACAAATAGAAACGCGCACGATTGTCGCCGAAGATTTGCCGCCGGCGCTCTAAAAAAAATTGCAGCGCTTCCGTTAACCTGACTTGGAAGCGCTGCATGCTTGCTAATCTATTTGCCTGTCCTATTCAAATACTCAAATTTTAGCCGGCCAGCGGGTGAAACCGCGTCTACAATCGCCACACCTTCATGATCTGGTGATCAGTCGACGGAGGTCGACTTTGAAATTGGTGTCCGCAAATTTATTTGCTGGTTTTTTAGGCCAAGGTATATCCGTTTTCTTTTGTTAAACATCAAAAGCGGTTACTACGAACCCAATGTCAAAGGTTAATAACAAATAAACCTAAACGACCGAAAACTCTAATTGGTTGCAGCCTGGTTATGAATACGCCAGGCTTTCACGCACGCTGATGCGGGATGCTCCGCGCGCCGGCAGCGCGCTGGCGACCATCGCCAGCAAGGTAATAATCACAAGCCATAACACGGCGCCGGTTGGCGTGAATTGATAAGCCAACTGCTGGTTGAGCGCAAAGGAAAGCGCCTGGGTGGAGAAAAAGTACGCCACCGGGATGCTCAATGGCAGGGCAATCATCCAGCTTATTAACCCCAGCAAGATGCCCTCGCCAACAAACAAGCGAATAACCTGCCAGGAAGAGGCGCCAATTGCGCGCATAACCCCAATTTCGCGCCGCCTCTCCAGCACGCTCAACGAAAGAATGCCGCTCAAGCCAACGCCGCCCACCAGCGCAATCACAACCGCCATCACGGCCAGCAAATTCAAAATGATGTCAAAGCCTTCACCAGCGCGCGCTGTAATTCCGGCAATCGTGTTTTCGCCGAAAGTGCTGGATGGCAGCACGGTGATGCCGCGCTGTTCAAAAGTTTGCTCCAGCGCTGTGGCGACGGCCGTTTGCGCGGCTGCACTTGTATCGCCGGTTTGCGCCCAGACCGTATTCGCCAGGCCGTAGGCGCGCCATTCCTGCTGCACAACTTCGATCGGCATGTAGACAGAGGTGTTGGTGGCCGGGTCAAACAGAATGCCAACAACAGCAGCGGTTATGGTACGGCCGTCATTGTTCTCTAAAATTATTTCATCCCCAACTTCCCAACCTTTTCGTTCACTAACCAGCTTACTCACCACAACAGCATTCGTATCGTCCGGGCGCAGCCAGCGGCCAGCCTGCATCTCCGGCTCGTACAGCGCCGTATCGGCCGGCTGTCCAAACAGGGTAACGCGCGCATCGGTGACGCTGCTCTCCGGTTGAGACGCCGGGCGCGCGCTTGCCGGCAGCACCAGCCAGGATTCAACGGCCGTTACGTCCGGTATACTTTGTGTGATACTTTCAATCTCCTGCGCGCGCGCCGGTTCATCGAAAGCAAGCGTGACCTGATAGTTATGGATATCGGCCAGTTTATTGCTGAAGGTATAGTTGGTAGAATCATTCAGACTCATCACCATCATAAAAATCGCGCCGGCCACAACCAGGGCGACTTCAATAATAATCACGCGCCGCCGGTTGCGGAATGTATTGCCGATGGTGAGCAGCAGCGTGTAGGGAATGTTGCGCGCTTTGGCCACCGCGCGGTCTAGAAATCCAACCGAGCCTGTCAAACCATAGGTGCTAATCGCCTCACGTACGGTGATACGCATGCCGGAGCGCAGCGGAATCAGGGCAGCTAAAAGAGGCGCAATGATACAAATCGCCGTCTGAACCAAAACGGCCGTGGAATCAACCGTTACCTCAAATATTTCTAAATTCAAGAAGCGCGCGAAAAAGATCTGCAAACCGGTTGCAGCCGCCGCGCCGACCGGTATGGAAACAATGGCGGCCAGCAGCCCATAGCTGATCACCAAAATTAGATAGCTCCACACAACCTGCCACGACACGCCGCCAATTGCTTTCATGACGCCAATCTGGTTTACTTGCTGCGAGACAATGGCGCTGACGCTATTGTAAACCAGAAAAATACCCAAAATCACAACAATCACGCCCAAAACACCCAGCAGCAGGAAGAGCGCATTTAATATTGATTCGCCCGGAGAAACGTCCGGGGGCGTTATACGATCTTGAAAGGGGAAAAGCACGCCGACGGAGTCAACCCCAATGTCTTCAAAATAATCTTGAATCAGCAGATCGGTCGCTTCTGCACGCGCCTGATCAAACGTAACGTCACGCATCTGAATCAGGTTGTAGGCGTCGCTGCCGGTAAGGCGCGTAAAGGTACGGCCGTCTACATAAAACGTTTCTTGAAATACCGGCGTCGGACCGACCGGGTCCAGCGTACCCACAACCGGCAGCGTGCGCACGGTATCACCAAAGCGCAGTTCAACTGTGTCACCAACGAACACACTGTTTGCGCCAACGGATATCTGACCGATTCCGGCGGTATTGCGCGCCGGCCACTCGCCATCAACCAGGCCGTCCAGCGCCATTTTTTGCTCGCGGTAATCATCCCGTCCATTCAAAAAGCCGGTTTGCCATTCTTCGCTGCCGGCCAGCCGCCATTCCACAGGCGCCGTATACAATCCCTCTGCCTCGGCCACGCCTTCAATGCGCTCCAGCCGCTCAAGCTGGCTGGCGGTCAAAGGGGGATTCACGCTGAGTTTGATGTGCGGGGGTTCGGCCGACTGCCAACCCGTCAATACGGAACCCGCAATGAGATTGCGCCCGCCGATCACCAGACCAATGCCAATCGCGCCCAGCGCAATCACCAGCACCACCTGGATCGTACGCGTTTTATCCTGCCATAAATCAAACCAGACTTTTTGAAATAACGTAAACATTTATGCGCTCCCCGCCATCATCACGCCGGCCGGAACCAGCCTGCCATTTATCCCTACCGGTAAACTACTGCCATTGATACGCTTTTGCGGAACGGCCGTTACGCGTTGTTTGCGAGTGTCGTTGGCGATACGGCCGTTGACAATCTCAATCTGGCGCGGAATCAAATCGGCCAAATGCGCGTCATGAGTCACCATTAGAAGCGTTTTGCCTTGCTCTTCTACCAGGCGCAGGAAAATGTCAAAAACCTGGCCCGCTGTTTTGGCGTCCAGATTGCCCGTGGGCTCATCCGCCACCAGCAAGGGCGGGTCAGTCGCCAGCGCGCGCGCAATCGCCGCGCGCTGCTGCTGGCCACCGGATACCATTGACGGCAGCTTTTGGGCTTGATCCGCCAACCCAACCAGTTCCAACAGGTGCATGGCGCGCTGATTACGCTCGGAACGGCCATATTTACCTGCAAATTCCATCGGCAGCACCACGTTTTGCAGCAGGCTCAACGACGGCAGCATTTGGAAAAATTGAAAAATTATGCCCACCTGCTGCCCGCGCCATTTGGCCAGTTGATTTTCACTCATTGCATGCACAGGCTGCCCGGTGACAATGACTTCGCCATCCGTCGGGCGATCGATGCCGGTAACCATATTCAGCAAAGTCGATTTGCCGTTGCCGGATGGACCTACAATAGAAACAAAATCACCCTGATGAATGTCAAGCGAAATTCCGTGCAGAATAGTCACATCATCGTCTCCAACGGGGAAAGCCTTGACGACATTTTTCAATTCGATGATCGGTTTTTGATTATTTTTTCCGTTCAAAGAAACCATTTTCATACCTCATTTACCCTTTACAAAACAGGTTTTAGGTAGTTGTTTATTCACCACCTTTCCGTATTGTAAAGCATTGCAAATATTTTGTCAAGTTATTGCACATATTTATATAGACAAGTCGTATATCTGTCCTCTACGCATGCGGTTTTTTAGCGGGTCATGATTTCTGATTTCGGCAAAGATTGCAGCGAATTCAACGCGAAACTGACATAAAGGTGGCCTTGCTGACGAATCATGAGGAGTGAGCATCCTGAGATGCGGTCAGTTGAGGCGACGAACCGGCATTTGAGAATGCCTTCCTCCTCATTTCAGAGCGAAGTCTCGTTGTAGTGTCAGGTAATTCCCAGGAAGTTTTTTTACAGAAGTGAAAATTAAGGGGGGGTCAGGGGCAAATAAATGCTGAAGGTGGTTCCCTGGTTGGGGGCAGAACTGGCCTGTATCGCGCCGCCATGGGCAATAACAATTGATTTGGCAATTGCCAGCCCCAGGCCGGATGATCCATCTTGCTGGCGGGATTTGTCGCCACGGTAAAAACGGCTGAAAACATAGGGCAAATCTTGCGGCGCTATGCCGGAACCTGAATCGGTCACTTGCAAAAGCATATGGTCGGATTGGACAACGGCCGTTAACGTTACTGTACCGTCCGCCGGCGTAAAGCGTAGCGCATTGCCAACCAGGTTACCCAACACCTGGGTCATACGCTCCGGGTCCACATCAATATCCGGCAAATCATCAGGCGCTTGCACGCTCAGGTTAATATCTTGTTCATTGGCCTGCTGCGCATGCGCCATAGCGGTGCGCTCCAACAGGGCGGCAGGGGCAACGGCGCGGCGCTGCAGCGGCAGTTCGCCCGCATCCGCCAATGAAAGCGTGCGCAAATCTTCAATCAGGTGATTCAGGTGCAGAGATTCTTTATACATCACTGCATATACGTCCGGAGTTCCGGCCAATTTCCCATCCGCCAACGACTCGGTGTAGCCCAAAATCACGCTCAGCGGCGTGCGCAGATCGTGGGCAATGTCGGCCGTCATCTGACGCCGCTGGATATTGGCGCGATCCAGATCGCTGCTCATCTGGTTAAAGGAAAGCGTCAATTCGCCCAATTCGTCGGCGGTTTTTACCGGAACCTGGTAACCCAGTTCGCCTTGCGCCACGCGCTGCGTACCGGCCATCAACGCCTTGATCGGTCTTGTAATCGTGCGCGCCAGCAGCGCGCCCAGGACGAGCGCGAGCAAAGCGGCGCCGACTGCGCCCAAAAGGATAGCCTGCCACATCCGCGTGACAAATTCTTCTTCCGGGGCGGGGAATGGCGGCGAATACGGCCGTGTCCCAAACGCTGTAAACAACGCCCAACCAACCGTCTCACCGTCGACTTCAACAGGCGCTGCCTGCGCGAGCGCCTGTGGCGCCAATACAGCGCCATGCGGTACGTCACGGCTGCCCAAAATCACCTCGCCGCGTGCATTAGCCAGGATTACCTGGCCGGGAGAGAGCGCGAAGCTACCCTGCTGAGCGCGCAGAACACGCAGAGACAAACCCTCCCAACTCCCATTTTGCGCATAGTACGCGTTAAGATGTTCAATAATTTCAGTCTGGTACCGATTTAATACCAGCTGATCGAACTCGCGCTGCGTCTGCCGCCCGACAACCAGGCCCACCAGAACGATACCGGCGAGTCCGACAAAGAGGAATGCGAGCGTGAGTTTGAGGGAAAGTGAACGCATATTTTCAATAAACAGTAGCCGGCAGGAAGCTGTACCAGTCAGTCTACTACTTACTCCATACTAAATCTCCGCAGCAAATCGATACCCGACGCCATAAACGGTTTCGACATAACGAGGATTACGCGGGTCAGGTTCAATTTTGGTGCGTAAGTTGCGAATGTGGACATCAATGGTGCGTTCGTACCCTTCAAACGCCGTGCCTTGTAACAAATCGAGCAAATCCATGCGCGTAAAGGCGCGGCCAGGATGGCCCATCAGCGCCGCCAGGAGATCAAACTCCGAGGGGGTGAGATCGATGTAATCGGCGCCAACTTTAACGAGACGGCCGTTACGGTCCAGCACAATATCCCTCACACGCAGCAGTTCAGCTTCAGGGACGCTTTTTCCGGCGCGGCGCAAAACAGCCCGGATACGCGCCGCCAGTTCACGCATGCTGAAAGGTTTGGTCACATAATCATCTGCACCCAGTTCCAGCCCCAGAACCTTATCATTTTCTTCGACTTTGGCAGTCAAAATAATGGTAGGGGCCGCAGCTTCACGGCTGTAAACGCGCATAAATTCATACCCACCCATTTCCGGCATCATGAGGTCCAGCAAAACCAGGTCTGGCTTTTCTTCGCGCGCCAAAAACAGCGCTTCGCGGCCATCTTTAGCCGTAATAACCCGAAACCCTTCCTGCTGCAAGTAACTCTTAACCAGCGTCCGCAGGCTTTCTGTATCATCTACAACCAAAATCGTCTTCGCCATATGGGGATTGTACCTCAGGGATATGAAGAAATCTTGCAGAGAATATTCAGAAAATGTTAAGAGCGCAGCTTGAAGCTGCGCTCTTAACCACAAGTGGGCCGTAATTTATTTATTGTTTTGCAGCAGATGTCTGCCCACGCACATCGACTGCAATCAGACATTTATTAAATCGAGAGCTGGCTGTCAACCTGGGGCGCAGCATTGGTTCCCGGTTGTGGGAAACGGCCGTTTTCAAAACCACCAAATCCACCATGTCCACCATGCCCACCATGTCCACCAAATCCGCGCATTTGAGGCGCATCTTGCAGCAGGTCAGCCTGCGCCTGCGTTATCACGCCATCCTCAACCGCCTGCTGAATGGCGGCTTCATGCGCAGTTTGAAGCGCTGCGCCGATTTCCTCTGCGGTCAGACCGGACGCCTCTAGCAGTTCCGGCAGAGAAGTCCCAGCCTCACGCGCCGCCTGCAGCTCCTCAACGCTCATACCCAAAACATCCGCCATGAGGGCTTCACCGTCAATCACGTCTTTCAACGCCTGGCGCGCTTCCATCAGGTCAACTTGCTCCTGAGTAACCACGCCATCCGCCAGCGCCTGCGCCAGAGCCGCTTCTTTAGCGGCTTCCTTTGCCGTGTCCAGTTCTGCTACGCTGATTCCCAGCGCGTCAGCCAACAGCGCATCATGGTCAATGGCAGTTTCAGCGCCGAAGCGGCCCATGTGGCCAAAGCCACGGAAACCGAGCTGTGAGCCGGACAATAACCAGTCGGCCTGCTCTTGAGTCAGCACACCCGCTTCCACGGCCTGTTCAAGGCCGGCAATGTGCGCTGTTTCTTGTGCAGCTTCTAAATCTTCGACGCTAATACCAAGCGCATCGGCAAGATAGGTATTGCCTTCAGCGCGTATCGCGCCAGATTGACCTGAGCTATGAAAACCACGTTTGCCAAAAGGCAGCGTTAGGGCGAGGGCGTCGTTATCGGGAACGGCCGTATCCGGTTCCTGCGCCAGAATTGAGGCTGCGCCAATCGCCAGCACAAGGACTATTAAGCTGCCAATACCCATTATTTTAGTCCAATTACGTTTCATTAAAAATCTCCTTTACTTGATGTTTGTCAACAAACATTTGCTGTTGTCTACAAACTCGTTATCCTAATTTCGTCAACCGGCGCGCCGGTCAACTTCAATGCTCAAATAATAACGAAAAGTTGTTCAGAGATTGTTAAGAGCCAATTGGGAACTTATTTAGATCGCCGCCCGGCCGCTGATAACAATATTTTTGTCTCCCACTATAGGCACAGATGGCCCCATGACTATGCAATATATCTTGACATCCTGGCTAATATGGCGTACTGTCAATTAAAATTAACGGTCAGTCATTTACAATCAAATCCAAATTTTTACCCGACATTGCCGCCTTCAAAACGCGTAAAACAACGGATGAATGGGGCCGACAATCGCTCTGATCACAAAGCAACATAATTGACTGCCGCAAAGCGCCTTACATTCGCTGGATTTTGGGCTTCCAGCTCTTGGAGCAACCTTTGCCAATGCGCACAGAATCATCCAACCCCAACAAAAAAGCACAAGCCGCAATTCTGCGCCTAATGCTGACACTGGGCTTGTTCGTGCTGATTATTATGCCGCGTCTGGGGGTGGTGGCTGAAACTGTTACCATCGACGAAGATAAGTGGCTGACGCGCTCAGCCAACTTCAGGTACGCGCTGCAAACTAAAAACTGGCGGGATACATATCAAAAGGAGCATCCCGGTGTAACCGCTATGTGGGCAGGCGCATTGGGATTGTCGTATTTGTTACAGGATAGTCAGGTTCCCTTTGATCAAACATCTCAACCCGATTTAATTCATTTGTTGCAAGCCAATGGGTATGCCCTGCTGGATGGATTGATCGCGGCGCGTGTGGTGATGGTCTTGTTTAATGGCCTGGTTTTGTTGTTGGCGTTTCTATATACGCAACGATTGTTGGGTACGGCCGTTGCCATAACCGCTATCTTGCTGATCGCTTTCAGTCCTTTCTATGCCGGCCACACACACCTGCTGCACCTCGACGGCCTGGTTGGATCGCTTATGCTGCTTTCCATATTGGCTTTTGTGCACTATGTTAACGGCCGTCGCCGCTTCGATCTGGTTCTATCTGGTATTGCCGCAGGCATGGCCTGTCTGACCAAGTCGACAGGATTTCTTCTGATTCCGATCATGACATTAATTGTGCTGCTGTTAGAAATCCTGCCCCTTCGTAATCACACCGCTTCCTGGCGGCCCACAGTGCGCGATAGTTTTTTCATGCTCGCTATTTGGGCATGCGTTAGTCTGGTCACATTTGTGATTTTGTGGCCGGCGATGTGGGTATCTCCGGGAGAAACATTGAAGCGTATGTTTACGGCCGTTGTTGACTACTCAAGTGGCGGCCATAGCAACCCGATCTTTTTTAATGGAGAAATCTACGGGGTAGGTGAGCAAATTTCACGCCTGGCCAACTTTTACCCCATCACCTACCTGTGGCGCACCACGCCTGTAACTTTAGCGGGTCTTCTATTGACAACGATTGCCCTTATTAGAGGAAAGTTTCGTCCCAACACGGCTCAGCGACACACACTTGTGGCGCTCATTGTGAGTACGGCCATTATTTTCTTCTGGCTCAACCTGGGCAACAAGAAATTTGATCGTTACCTGCTGCCGGTTTACGGCCTCTTGGCGCTAATAGCTGCAATAGGGTGGGGCGCATTCGCAGCATGGTTGCAGAATCATCGTCCAGTTAACTTCCCGCTGCGCCTGGGATGGATCGCCCTGCTTTTGGTCATTTTCATCCAGAGCATTTTTATGGTTCAAAGCTACCCGTATTATTTAAGCTTTTACAATCCGCTCTTAGGCGGGTCATCAGAAGCGCCAAAGGTGATGATGATTGGTTGGGGGGAAGCTCTGGATGCCGCAGCAGAATATTTGAATGAAAAACCAGACGCCGCCTCCTTGAGCGTGGCAAGTTGGTACAGACCCAGCTTCGCATATTTTTTTGACGGGAAGAGTATTGATATTCCCAGTTTTCCTACGCCCGAACAAGAAGCAGAAATCGTGACTGCCGATTACATCGTGATCTATATTCACCAATGGCAGCGTAATCTGCCTTCTCAATTACTCGCCGAATTGGAAGGGCAGATCCCCGAACATATCATCTGGTTTAATGGTCTGGAATATGCACGCATTTATTCGCTTTCAGGAAAAGGCCCAGACATTCGATAAGTTTACATAACATTAAAGAGTCGAGACAATCATAGTCGGGTTTTTTCGGGCAAAGACAAATAAGTCCGCAAACCCGGTTTCGATATACTATGGCTTCACAGACACGGCCGTTAAGCGGCGCGCGTGTTGGTCATAAACGCCACCCCGCAAACCATCATAAATCTTGACCGGCTCAAAGCCGACCGCTTCCAGCATCATCTGAAGTTCAACGGCCGAATAAGTCCAGTGACTAAATTCATACATCTGGCGCTCGCCGCCGGCAATGACCGTCCACCGATTCTGCAACCGCCGCCAATTATCTATGACCCGTCTTTCTTCCAATACGAGTACGCCGTCCTGCTCTTGCCAATCCCGTTCGCGAAAGGTACGCGCCAGAACTTCCTTGCCAGACATCTCAATGACAAACACGCCGCCGGGCCGCAGGGAGGCATAGACATTATGCAGCACCTTCATATTATCGGCCGCCTCCTCAAAGTAACCAAAGGTTGTAAAAAGGTTGATCGCCAGATCAAATCTTTCCGGGCTTACAAACTGGCGCATATCGCTCTGTACGAACTCCACGTCCAGGCCATCTTCTTTTGCTTTATCACCTGCCAGGCCTAAGAAGTAGGCTGTGCGATCAACGCCGGTCACGCGGCAACCACGCCGCGCCAGTTCCAGGGAATGACGGCCCGGGCCACAGCCAAGATCGAGAACGGCCGTACCGGACGGGAGATCGACTAAGCCGGCAAGGAGATCAATTTCCTCGGCCGTGCCGCTCCAACGCTCCTCGGTGAAAATGAACGGGGCGAAGAGTTCCCAAAAAGAATCGTCATCATACCAAATTGTCATTTAGTCCTCCATTCAGGTAATTCACAACTTTTTGAACAAAATCAAAAGTGGGTTTGATATCTGTAGATTTTACACCTTCCTGGCAAGCCTGCATGCCTGACGAAAACGGAAACCAGACAATCACGGTTGGTTTTCCCAGAAAAATCCTCACCTACAGTTCAATTGATGTCAAGTCCGGCAGCGAGTTTTCGCTGCCGGACTGTATTTTTCCTTCTTAAGGTTCGCTTAAGGCAAAGACAATTTAGCTTTAAAGCCCTACGCCCCCTCCATCCCTTATGCTAAAGGTAACTTGTTTGAAATTAACGGCATGGCTTCGTAAAAACGAACCATCCCAAAGAATAAATTTTAAGGATTAATCATGAAAAAAGTACTCATTAGTTTATTGGTAATTGTTGGTTTATTTTCGGCCGTGGCGGTCACAGGCGCGGCGCCGGCAGAAGCCGGCAAAATCGGCCCTTATGAAGGCGTATTTCACGGTACCGTCTACGCGCCTAACGGCAGCAAAGCGCCCCTGTCCCTCGACCTGACCCATCGTGGCAGCGCCGTTGAAGGCACGGTTTATATCGGTAATGGCTTGAGCATTGACGCCGGCATTTGTGGTTCAGCCGCCCTGCCCGCCAGCACCGTGTTTGCTTCCGGCCAGACATCAGCCTCAAACCCACGCTATCTGGAAGCCAGATCGTCCTTTAACGTCAGCGACATTCAGGTAACCGTTGATTTAGAAAGTATTGTTCAGGGTGACAAACTCAGCACCGAAGCCAAAATTGATTTACCCTGGATTTGCGGCGGTGACCCGGTTTTGACCGGCACATTATTTAGGTAATCGGCAACAATATTTCAAAATTAGAATCGCTTTAGACGTTGCCGATTCCTCAAGGAAACCGCAGTTCAAGTCCTTTGGGATTTCCGAATAGCTTCTGCGGTTTACCTAAAGCGTAAACACTTCCTGGAAGCTGAACTGCCGCAAACTAGTACCTCAACTTTATGATTTTGAGGAGTCCGTATTCTCAAATGCGGACTCCTCATGTTTAGAAAGTTACAGTACTGGCCGGGCAACAAGCTTCCGGAAAAATTTAAAGGAGACAACTCATGTTAAATATGACATCCATTCGCGATCTGAACACACAAGTAAAAGATGAAGCTGTTTTTATTCAAGATTTGTTAGCAGAAATCAACAAAGTGATGGTTGGTCAGGAACAACTCGTCGAACGCGTCCTGATCGCTTTATTGGCCGACGGCCATATCCTGCTTGAGGGTGTGCCGGGCCTGGCCAAAACCTTGCTCATTAAAACCACAGCCGAGGCGATCCAATCTGAGTTCTCGCGGATTCAGTTTACGCCCGACTTGCTGCCAGCCGACCTGATTGGCACGCAAATTTACAACCCGCGCACCAGCGAGTTCAGCGTCCATCAGGGTCCGCTCTTTGCTAACCTGGTTCTGGCCGACGAAATCAACCGCGCCCCCGCCAAAGTGCAAAGCGCGCTGCTGGAAGCGATGCAAGAACGCCAGATCACGATTGGGGACATCACCTACAAAATGGATGATTTATTCCTGGTAATGGCGACTCAGAACCCGATCGAGCAGGAAGGCACCTACCCGCTGCCGGAGGCGCAGGTAGACCGTTTTATGCTCAAGGTGAAGGTAGATTATCCCAACCGCGCCGAAGAGCGAATCATTATTGACCGCATGACGGCCGTTTCCCTGCCGGCAATTAACCCGGTCGTCCGTCCAGAAGATATTTTGCGCGCGCGCGACCTGGTGCGCCAAATTTATGTGGACGACAAAATCAAGGAATATGTGCTGGATTTGGTCTTAACCACGCGCAACCCCGGCAACAATGGCCTCAGCGATTTGCGCAACTTGATCGATTTTGGCGCTTCGCCGCGCGCAAGCATCAACTTGATCATTGCGGCGCGCGCGCACGCTTTCTTGAAAGGACGTGGATTTGTAACGCCCGAAGATATCAAACAGCTTGCGCCCGATGTTCTGCGGCATCGCATCATTACGACATACGAGGCGGAAGCCGAAAACATTACCAGTGACCAGATTGTGCAGCGCATCTTAGATCACACGGATGTACCGTAAGAAATATGAAGTGAGAAGTATGCGGTAAGCAGGAATGGTCAAACGACGCTCCTTAACCTTTACTTCATACTCCTTACCCCAGGGGTTGTTATGCTAACCAGTGAATTAATGCAACAAATCCGCCGCATCGAGATTCACACGCGCCGGCTTGTGAATGACAGTTTTGCCGGTGAATATCATTCGGTGTTCAAAGGGCGCGGTATGGAATTCGACGAAGTACGGCCGTATCAGCCTGGCGACGAAATTCGCACCATTGATTGGAATGTGACGGCGCGCACGGGCGAACCCTATGTGAAAAGGTATGTGGAAGAGCGCGAACTGTCGGTGATGCTGGTGGTTGACGCCAGCGCATCAGAAAACTTTGGCTCGGTGAAGCGGTTTAAGCGCGAATTGGCAGCCGAGTTAACGGCCGTTCTCTCTTTCGCCGCCACAACCAACAACGACAAAGTTGGCCTACTCATCTTCACCGACCAGATCGAACTCTTTATTCCGCCGCGTAAAGGACGCAAACACGTGCTGCGTCTGGTGCGCGAACTGCTCGCCTTTGAGCCGCAAAACAAAGGCACCAACATCAAAATGGCGCTGGATAAAGTCAATCAGATTCTCAAGCGGCGCAGCATTGTTTTTCTCATCTCCGACTTTATGGCCGATCCGCAAGGCTACCGGCAGGCGCTGTCGATTACCAACAAACGCCACGACGTCATCGCCGTCGACCTGAATGACCCGTTGGACGTCCATATCAGTCCGGTTGGCGTGCTGGCCATCGAAGACCCGGAAAGCGGCGAGATTGTGTGGATCGACACCAACAGCAAGCGCTGGCAGCGGGCTTATCAAGAGCGTATGCAGCAGCTTGAAACCGCCAAAACGCAGGTGTTCAAGCAGGCCAGCGTCGACCATATCGACATTTACACCAACCAAGAATATACCGTACCGCTGGCGCGTTTCTTTCAGGAACGGGCGCGGCGGCTGCGACATTGAGATGATGAAGTAAAAAGTTGAAGCAAGTGGGTAAAACTTATGAATAAGAAACTGTTTTTTACGCCGTTATTGATCATCATCATTGCCTTGCTGATGGTCGGCGCGGCGGCAGCACAAGAGCCGGTTACGGCAACCATAACCAACGATACAACAGCGCTGACGGTTGGCGATCCTGTCAATCTGACGGTAGCGGTCAATCATCCCGCCGGCTACCATGTCATCATGCCGGAACTGGAGCCGGCATGGGGTGAATTTGTCATCAAATCACAGACGCCTGCCGTCACGGTCGATAACGGCAATGGCGCGCAGACAACTTCCTGGGTGATTGACGCCCGCCTGTTTGCGCCCGGCGATTACGCCACGCCGCCGCTCTCCCTAACAATTACAGACGGATCGGGACAGTTAAGCGAAGTTAGCGCCGCGTCCATCCCCGTTACGATTCAATCTGTGTTGGTTGAAGGGGATACAAATTTACGTGATATCAAACCACAAGCTGAAATGCCATTTATCAACTGGCTGCCCTGGATATTAGGGGGGCTGCTGTTAGCCGTCTCTGTGGGTGGAGCCGGTTGGTGGTGGAAACGTCGTCAGGCGCGCCTGGCGCTGGCTGCAATCGATAACCGCCGGCCGCATGAAATAGCGCTGGATGAGCTAGATCGGATTGAGCAGATGGGTTTAGCGGCAAACGGCCGTTTCAAAGAACATTACACCCTGGTTTCTGACACAATCCGCCGCTACATGGAACACACCGTCAACGTCCCGGTCATGGAACGCACGACCGGTGAAATCCAAAAAAGCTTGCGGACGGCCAAGGTTGACTTGAACGTCGCCCAGCAGTTCATCGCCTTCCTGAATGAAAGCGATCTAATTAAATTTTCGACCTTCAAACCGGATGTTGACAGCGCCAACCAGCTCATCGCCCAGGCGCGTCACATTGTGGCGGCGACAACGCCAATCGTCATTTCGCCTGCGGATATTGACCGCCAGGATAAACAAACACCGGCCAGCCCAACCGGCGGAACACGCTTTTCAGCCAACGGGCAGCTCAAAAAAGCAGAGGTAAGCGCATGATCAGTTTTCAATTTGCAAACCCCTGGATTTTATCCCTGGCGCTGTTGATTCCGGCGCTGTTAAGCGGGTATCTCCTGCTTTCACGCCGGCGTTCACAGCCCGCCACAATGCACCATGCCGCCGCCGGCCTGGTACGCGACCTGCCGCGCTCCTGGCGCATTACCTGGCGCCCACTCATGCCTTTGCTGCGTATCGCCGCCATCATGATGATTGTGATTGCGTTAGCGCGGCCGCAAAGGGTGCAGGGCAAAGAAACAGTAACAGGTGAAGGCGTTGACATTGCGCTGGCGCTGGACATCTCCGGCAGTATGGCGTCGCTCGATTTTGAGCCGCAAAACCGTCTGGAAGCTTCCAAACAGGTGATTGAGGATTTCGTACTGGAACGGCCGTATGACAAAATCGGGCTTGTTATCTTCGCCAGTGAAGCGTTCAGCCAGAGTCCGCTCACGCTGGACCACAACATGGTCACGCGCTCGCTGGAACAAATTGAACTCGCCACCGACCTGGATCTCGACGACGGCACCGCAATTGGCCTTGGCATTGCCAACGCCGCCAACATGCTCACCAACAGCGACGCCGAAAGCAAAGTCGTGATTCTGCTCACCGACGGCGTCAACAACTCCGGCCAGATCGATCCCCTGACTGCGGCTGAAGCGGCCAAGGCGCTGGGCATCAAAATCTACACCATTGGCGCAGGACGCACCGGTGAAGTCCCGGTACCCGTACCCGGCCTGTTTGGCGACACAACCATCGCTTACCAGGAAAGCGTCCTGGATGAAGCAACATTACAACAGGTCGCCGACATCACCGGCGGGAAATATTTCCGCGCCGAAGATACGGTTGGATTAAAAGCGACTTATGACGAAATCAATGCGCTTGAAAAGTCGCAGGTTGAGATTCAGGTCTTCAACCAATATCAAGAACTGGCTGTCCCGTTAATTTTATTGGCGCTTGCGCTGCTGCTCGGCGAACTATTTATGCGCCAGACAATATTTCGCACGGTTCCATAACCTACCTTATTGGAGAACAAACATGTACAAACCAATTCGCGTACTCATTGTTGACGATAGCAAACCCAACCGCATGGCCATGAGCTTGATTCTCAAAGCCAGCAGCCAGATAACGGTTGTAGGTGAAGCAGTGAATGGGGAAGAAGCAATCGAGATGGTAAATAATCTCAAGCCTGACGTTGTCGTCATGGATGTTGACATGCCCGTTTTGAACGGATTAGAAGCGACGCAGCAGATCAAAAAGAGCCATCCGTACTTAAAAATTATCATCGCCTCCGCATCTTCTTTGTATGTGCGTGAAGCGCACATTGTCGGCGCAGACATGTTTCTACCCAAAGATCAAATATTTACTCAACTGCGAGACTCGGTTTTGGTGGTAACCGGCCGACACAAGTCGTTTCGAACCGCCGCAGTTCCCGTCTGAAGGCAATGAGGAAGACAGGTAAATTATCATGACATTTGCACAACCCCAATTCTTAATTTTCGGTCTCGTCGCCGTTTTGGCCGCCGCCCTGTTCTTGTTTTGGGCCGGCCGGCAGCGCAATAAAGCGCTCAGCCGACTCGGCGATGGGCGTTTGATTCAACGTCTGAGCGCCAATATCAACTGGAACGGCCGTCGCTGGCGTACCATTCTCGGTTTATTCGCGTTGACCTTTCTATTCATCGCCGCCGCGCGCCCCCAATGGGGCAGTGAAGTACGCGAAATTGAACAAGAAGGCTTGCAGGTTATGGTCGCGTTGGATGTCTCCCAAAGCATGCTGGCAGAAGACATCAAACCCAACCGCCTCGACCGCGCCAAACTTGAAATCGCCGACCTGACCGAACGGCTCGACGGCGACGAAATCGGGCTGGCGCTTTTTTCCGGGGCCAGCTTCGTGCAGGTTCCGCTCACATCTGATTATTTGACCGCGCTCAACTATTTGGACAGCGCCGGTCCAGCTGTGATTTCACGCCCCGGCACCGTCATCGGCGAAGCAATTCGTACCGCGACCAACGCCTTTGACGAAAATCTGAACAATCAAAAAGTTCTGATTGTCATGACCGACGGCGAAGATCAGGAAACTGACCCGCTGATAGCGGCGCAGGAAGCGGCCGACGCCGGCGTACTCATCTATACCATCGGCTTTGGCACGCCTGAAGGGCAACCGGTCCCTGAAACCAATGCAGCTGGCGAGATAATCGGTTACAAACATGACCAACAGACAGGCGAAGTTGTGCTCTCGAAACTGGATGAAAGCACGCTGCAATCCATCGCCCAAACCGGCGGCGGCCGTTATTTCCGCGCCACGGCCAGCGGCGACGAACTTGACAGCCTGCTGGCAGAAATCGACGCTTTGCAGCGCACGCAGTTGCAAAGCCGCTTCGAGACAACCTATATCGAACGCTTCCAGATATTCCTGGCGCTGGCATTGGCCAGCCTGATTCTGGCCGAACTTATCCCCGACCGCAAAAGCAGCCAAGCAATGAAAGTACGCAATGCAGAGCGCGGATCGCAGATGACGTCGCCAATCGTTGCTCAAAAGTAACTATGCAAGCGCTACGGCTCGCGGCCAAATCTCCTGACCGCGCCGCCGGGTACGCTTGAATTGTTTCAATCAAAAATTGACAGGTTTGTTATGAAAACAAAAACACCTTTATTTATTCTTATTTTGCTCATCGCCGCCTTATTGGCTACCGCTTGCAGCCCATCAGCGGCCGAAAAACTAAACCAAAACGGCAATGACGCCTATACACAAGAGGCGTATCAAGAAGCGCTGGCAATGTACCAATCGGCGCAAATTAAAGAGCCGGAACTGGCGCAGCCTTACTACAACGCCGCCAACGCGCTGTACCGGCAGGGTGAATACGAAGCCGCCTTGCAGCAGCTTCAGTTGGCGCTGACGTTCGCTGAGGATGAGACGCTGGCGCAGAGCAGCCTTTTTAATTTGGGCAACAGTTCTTTTAACGCGCAGGATTTGGGAACGGCCGTTGCCGCCTACACCGAAGCGCTTTTACTCAACCCCGATGACCAGGACGCCAAATACAACCTGGAACTCGCCTTGCAGCAACAGCAGCAACAGCAGCAACAAGAAGAACAGCAGTCCGAAAATGGCGAGAGCGAAGAGGAACAAGAACAAAACCAGGATCAGCAAGATCAATCGGAAGGCGGTGAAGGTCAGAAAGAACAGCAAGACCAACAGTCCGGCGAAGATCAATCCGAGAATGGTCAAGAAGGCGACCAGCAACAGGAAAGCGAACAGTCTGAAAACGGCGAACAACAGAATGAAAACCAGGAGCAAGAAGGCGATCAACAGCAGCCGGGGCAGACCCAGCCGGGCCAGGAAGATCCCAATGGAGAACAAAACCCTGGTTATGTGCCCCAGCCGGGCGAACGTATGACCGCCGAACAGGCTCAACAGCTTCTGGCAGCCATCGCCGGCAACAGCGACACGTTACAAGAGCGTCTCGGACAAATGCTGGTTGTGCCCTGGGGGCCGCCGGCGCAGGATTGGTAAAGCATCATGAAAAAAACAAAAGTTTTTATTATCGCACTGATTAGCATGCTCGTTTTAGGCGCGGCAGTTTTTCCCGCCGCAGCGCAGTCGCAGTCCCCCGTGACCATCGAACTCGACCGCACCAGCGTCACAACCGACGAAACGCTGGCGCTGACAATCGGTATTGATGTCGCCGCCGGGCAGGCCTCAGAACCGCAATTACCCGTTTTGGACGGGTTAGACATACTGGGACGCAGCAGCGGTACCCAAATCCAGATGATCAATGGCAATACGCAGATGCGCTCTACCTATCAATATACATTGCGCCCCACCAAAACAGGCACGCTGATTATTGAACCCATTAACATTACCGTCAACGGGCAAATTTACACCTCCGAGGCCATCAATATCCAGGTGACGCAGGGAACCGGGCAGGTTCAGCCCGCGCCCAATGTGGGTATGCCAACTTTACCGGGGTTCCCGAACATACCCTCGCTGGGCAACCTGCCCGGATTTCCAGCTATGCCCGGCCTCGATCCGGTCGAGCCAGTGGATCCCGCCGAAGCGCCTACAGAACTGATTGGGCAGGACTTTTTTGTAGAAGCTGAGGTAGACAAGCTGAATCCATACCAGGGCGAGCAGATTACCTTCACTTTCCGCTTTTACCAGGCAGAGAATTTGTATGACCAGCCAGGCTTTGAACCGCCCGCCTTCACCGGCTTCTGGAGCGAGCAGATGCCCGATCAGGTTGAATATACAACGCAGGCTGCCGGTCGCAATTACCGCGTGACCGAACTGCAAACGGTACTTTTCCCAACGGTTGTCGATCAGTTAACCATTGAGCCGGCCGCGCTGACCATTCCGGGCGGCTTTTTCAGCCGACCGCAGGCGCTGCGTACACAACCCATTACACTGGATGTACGGCCGTTACCCGCAGGCGCGCCGGCAGATTTTCAAGGCGCCGTGGGCCAGTTTGCCATCCAGGCTAAGGTGGACAAAGCAGAGGTAGAAGTCAACGACACGCTCACAATGGGCGTAACGCTCAGCGGCTTTGGCAATATTGAAACGCTGCCGGAACCGGCTTGGGATGCAGGCGCCGCCTGGCGCGCGTTTGACAGCCAGGTCACCGTAGAAACACAAATTGTAGACGGCAAAATGGGCGGCGCCGTCAATTACGAACGCCTGCTGGTTCCTACCACGCCGGGTAACCAAACGCTGCCGGCCATAACCACGAGTTTTTTCAATCCGGAAACGGAAACATATGAAACCATCAGCGCCGACCCATTCATCATCAGCGTCATGGGCGCAGTTGGTAATGGGCAGGCGCAGGTCGCTCCGGCGGCCGGCAGCGCTGTCAACCCGGCTGTTCCCGCAGCAGCTAATTCGGAACTACGGGCTAATAAACCGGCAACGGCCGTTAACGCCAGCAGCACGACGCCTCTAACCGGTAACGGTTTGTACTGGCTGCTCTTTAGCCTGCCGCTGTTGCTGCTTGTCGGCGCAGTTGGTTGGAGTCATTACAAACAACATCGTTCAGACAACGCCGGCATGCGCCGCAGCCAGCAGGCCGCACGCAAAGCGCAGCAAGCGTTGATCCAGTCACGCAAAAATCCGGCTAACGCCAACGCCGTTGCCGGTCATATTTTGACAACTTACCTGGCCGAAAAATTGAACCGGCCCGTGAGTGGTCTGACGCAGCAGAGTTTAGCGTCGCTGCTCGCCGCGCGCGGCGTCGACGAGACCCTGGTCGAACGTGTTCACACCTGCCTGGCCTTGAGCGAAATGGGGAATTATGCGCCGACCGGATTGACGGCAAACAATAATGATTTAATCACAGAGACCGAACAGGTGATTACTGCGCTGGAAGAGGCGCTTGTATAGCGGAAAGAGGCGAGTGAGCCGGACTTTGACAGACTCAGTCCGGCCTACTCTCACAAGAAGGGTACTATTATGAAACGAGTTATCACTTTAGGAATTTTGGGAATTTTATTGCTGCTGGGTTTGTTCAGCGTTTCCTTGCTGCTCACGCCGTCTGCATCCGCCGATGCAACGGCCGTTGATGCGGCCAACCAGCTTTATGCCGCCGGTCACTATGCTGAAGCGGCGCAAATTTTTGAGCAGGAACTAACGCGCGGCGTGGAAGACAGCACGCTCTACTTCAACCTGGGCAACGCCTACTACCAGCAGGGCGACCTGGGACGCGCGGTGCTCAATTACCAGCGCGCCGCCCAGCTTGCGCCGCGCGACGCCGATATCCAGGCCAATTTAGAGCTGGCGCGCGCGCAAACGACCGAGCTTTTGGCGGCAGAACCGGAAGGTCCGCTGGCGGCGCTGGCTGATTTAACGGGCTGGCTGACTTTGAATGAAACGGCCGTTATCGTGCTGGCGTTCTGGTTCTTGCTGGGTTTCCTTTTACTGGCGCGCCAACAGATCAAAGCGGGCAAAGGCAGCAAATGGTTGGGCTATACGGCCGTTGTCATCCTGACGCTTTTGATCATCAGCGGCCTTTCATTGGGCAGCCGCGCCATACTGCAACAAACGCAGCCGGAGGGGGTGGTGGTTGCTCCCACCGTCGCCGTCAGCAGCAGCCCGGGCGCGGAGCCAACCACGGGCATCAGCTTGATGAGCGGTACACAAGTGAACGTAGTCGAGACACAGGGGGATTGGGTGCGGGTCAATCTGCCCGGGTCAGCTGAGAGCTGGCTGCCGACTCAGGCTGTGGAGCCGGTGACAGGTTTTGCTGCGCAGTCACAAGATATTTAGCAATGATTTGAGTACACACTCATTAAAAACGGTCGTTTCTGAGAATGGGAACGGCCGTTTTGTCTTGAACTAAATTCTCATCCCTGCAGCCAACAAACTTCTCACACTCATTGGCCAGTTGCTCGTTTCCAAGATTGAACCAGTGTTACAGCTTCTTGGGAGAATTCTTGAAATAGCGTCTTCAATTTTTCTGGCTTCTCATTTCTTATCTGTTCATAATACAGATCGGCGGCTTCCGGACTGGGCAAAGGCAGTTTACCGCTGTTTGTCGCCGCAACCAGCAACCATTTCCAAACACCGCCATGTCGAGCTAATCCTTTCACAGCTTCTTGATTGAAACCAGTTGGATAATTCTCAGACTCAAACAAGGAGCGCTGCTGCCCCAATGCGATTTCTATCAAAGCCGCTTGCTCTAACACACGGTTTGCTTTGGCCTGCAAAATAGCTTGTTGCTGTTGTCCAAACTGCAATAATCGTTGCTGATAGGTACGCGTAATTGACTCTGCTTGCGCAGAAAACAACTTATCCGCCGCTTCAAATCGAGCCGAATATCCAATATTTGTCCTTGGTGGTTTCTTAACCAATTTCACAAGTTGTGTAAACGTCTCAATTGGCGCCGGTTTTGGCCCCGTCAGACTATACCATCCGATAATAGGTAATGAT
Source organism: uncultured Chloroflexia bacterium (assembly GCA_963701435.1). Taxonomy (GTDB): domain Bacteria; phylum Chloroflexota; class Anaerolineae; order Promineifilales; family Promineifilaceae; genus JAACFF01. The sequence goes on from CAVPAL010000036.1 coordinate 219,980, forward strand.
TCCCTGTATTCAAAGCGCACCAACTCTTTGGCAGCTGGCTCTTCATAATCAGGCGCAGGTATACTGTGCAAGATTTCGGTGAATAAGCGGTTACCGTAAGACAACAATTGTAACGTATCTGGAAACTGGTCAAACTCGCTCGGCACTAAAGGTTACGGCCGTTTCCCCATCATTCCATCGCAGCCAATAAGCATCCTCAATTTCAGGATGCGGTCTAAAGAGATGCCGCGTCATCCGCGACTCTGTCAGCATCGCTTCCAAATCGGCCAGCGTGACCGGTGACTGCAAAGCCTGGGTTGGCTCATCCTGTTGCAAAAAATCGTCCAGGTTGAGCGATTCCACTTTAGCCTGATCGATTTCCTGGCGTAGTTGCCGCATGACCAATTCAAACTCAGCCGCCTGGCGTTCTGCCGGAAGCATCGCTAGATCGCGCGTGATTTTGTTCACATCGGTAAGAATTGGCTGAAGAGAACCAACCACATCTTCAAACCAGTTAATCCGATCCTTCAGCGCCTGGTAAATGCGGTCTTCAATTGTGTCGCGGTAAAAATAATTATAAATCCAGACCGTATCATATGTTTGGCCGATGCGGTCAATACGGCCGATTCGCTGTTCCACGCGCATGGGATTCCAGGGCATATCATAGTTGATCAGCACGCCACAAGTTTGCAGGTTCAAGCCTTCACTGGCCGACTCTGTAGCCAGTAAAATTTTGATGTCTCCGTCACGGAACTTGTTTTTAACAACCTCTTTCGACGTAGGCAGCCAGGTCATCCCCTGCCATATCTCGCCACCCCGACCAGAATAGCAGGCAATCTGTCCCCGGTACACCGTTTGTAACTGTTCCCGCAAATAATCCATGGTGTCCGTGTACTGGGTAAAGATGATCACCGTCGGCCGCTGGCGGAAGAGTACGGTTTAGCTCATCCTTTAACTGATTCACTTTGGAATCACCCTGGCTGAGCGCTTGCAAATCGGTGATAAAGCTGTCCAGATAATCTAACTCAGCCAGAAAATGTTCCTTCTGCCCCGGCGTCAACGGCTGCTGTGGATCCAGGCCATGTAAATCAAAACCAGCCTGTTCCAGCTCATCCAGCTCATCTAAATCAGCCTCATCTTCCTGCGTGAAGGCTTCACCAAATTCAAGCTGGCCTGTTAGCCAGTCACGACGGCGTTCCAGGCTCTTGCGTACGGCGTAGAAACTGCTGGTGAGACGGCGGCGATACACGGTCATGATAAAGCCCAGTCCACGCCGTTCGTTTTCATAGCGGGCGTAAAACTCGCTGATGTACTCGGTAATACGTAGATACAGTTCAGCCTCTTCTGGCAGAAATGTAACGCGCTGTATGGTTGGCTCCCGCTGCGGCACGTTTGCCTGGAGGTATCCTTTGGCCACATATTGACGAAGCAGGTCGCGGGTGCTGCGAAACACATAACGCTGTAAAGGTGTATGTCGCCGCGCCATTTCTCGCACATAGGGCTGTGCTGGTTCAGGTAAGCTACGGACAATGGTCTGACGCTGGCCCCGCTGGTATGGCAAATCTCGAATAGCATTCGCACGTGGCATACCAATGTTGCGCTGCATGGTTTCGTAAAAGTGGGGGTCAATCCGGTTGGATTGGTCAATCTGGCCATCACCACCACTGTTTTCGAGATGATCCGCTACCAGATCAAAGACAAAACTCCATTCTGTGTCCCGAAACGGCCGTCTCAACTCACCAAAGAAACCCAGGAAGTTGTTTTCATCAGCCCCCCAGCGTCCACTCAATCCCAGCACCGTCAGTAAATCCCACACCTCAACTGGATGCACCTGCATCGGCGTGGCCGTCAGCAGCAATAATCCCTGGTATTGCTCATTCTCTTTCAGCTTGTTCAGCAGTGTCAACAGACGGTTCGGGCGATAGCGCTGTTGTAAGAAATCCTTGCGCCGCGCATGATGCGCTTCATCGACAATCATCAAGTCCCAGGGCTGAGCATTAACTAATTGCGGCACCCGCTCCCGTCGTTTTGCCAGATGACTGGAAGCCAGCAGCAGGTCACACTCATCCCACGGGTTATCTGTTGGCGGACCAATAGGTTCACCGGTCACATCATAAAGCTGGCCCCCATGATACCGGGGAATGTCCAGGTTGAATTTTTCGTACAACTCTTCCTGCCACTGCTTCAGCACTGCTGCCGGCGCCAATATCAGGCAGCGCTTGACCCGGCCGTTAAGGATCAGCTGACGAATGACCAGACCCGCTTCAATCGTCTTGCCCAGGCCGACCTCGTCGCAGAGCAAAGCACGATCCGGGAATCGCTCGACCAGTGTCCGCGCTACCTGCAACTGATGCGGCCAGGGCGTGATGGCGCTGGTGGCCGCCCCCAGGTCTTGCGCATTAAGCAGGGTAGGGGCATCGCGCAAAAACTGAAAAAGAATGCGCTCTTCTGGCGTAGCAACAGCAAAACCGGCTTTATCATCAGCTAATTCTACCGTGCGGCGCGGCCGTTCCAGCGGATCCAGCGCCGGTGGCGTAGACGGCGCTCGTTTCAACAGCTCCTCACGCACGGCATCTGGCAAATCAATCGCCACCCAATGCGGATCGCGCCCCTCCCACAACTCGTTGAACGATGCGCGCAGCTGCCCTAACGCTGACCGATCCCGTTCGCCCTCCCAGGAACAATAGACGGAAAACTCCTCGAAATTACGCTTCCAAGCCTGGGCTGACTCATTCACACTGCCCACAAAGCCCACCTGGTTTCCGGCCGCATCGGTGAAAACCCCTTTCTTGGTGTGATAATAATCATGGGCCTGATTGCCGGGGATGGGAAACCCGTGCGCGTCCAGTGGCAGAACCACTTTAATATCCAGCGTGCCGTTGGCCACCATCCAGGTCAACGCATCCAACCGCTGTTTCAACGGTCCGTCTAAGCGCAGGGTCTCTGCGTCTGGCAGCTGTGCCAGCATCGTGCGGGCAATGGCTTCGCGCTGGTCATAGCCGGTTTTGATGGCCTCTACATCTGGCTCACTCAACTCAGCGCCGACGAGCAGGCGCATGGTGCCGTTATTGTGAATGAGGCGCACAATACCAGCTGCGGCCGCAGCCAAGGCGGAGGAGCGAAAATACCCGGCGCTGCGATCATAATGCACGCTGGCCGCCAGTGTGGGAAGATAAAAGGTTTCCAGGGGTATATCAGCCGGCCGGTAGAAAACACGGTAGGTGATGTCACGTAAAGCGGCTTGGATAATCACTGGCATGGCCCCATCACAGCTCAGGTGTCAGCTTGAGGGCGATCCTTTTTGATTTCGCTGATGATCTCGTCCAGCGTTAAATGACCAAAAAGCTGATCCCGTTCTACCACGTAATTGCCATATCCAGTGCTGTACTGATTTAAGAAACGCACCGTATCAACGATGCCAATTTCGCGCAACAAGACAGCAACTGCCTCTGTCGTTACCTCAGTTAATGGTTTAATAACTGTTGTCATTGGTCGATCTCCTCAATCAGTTCAATAGGTGAAACAATCACCGTTTGCAAATCTGCCATGGCTTTGCCTCGTTTCAACAGCTTATCATCTACGGTGCAAAAGTAGTTTGCATGACCCACCTCGGCTGTTGCCAGATGTAAAGCATCCAGCGGTTTTAATCCCCTCGATTGAAAAGTTTTGGCTCGTTGTTCAATCTCTTCGTCCAAACGGATAAAGGTCTCAGCTTTAGCCAGTACAGCCAGCGCATATGCTTTCCGTTCTGGTCGTGGGTTACGCTTTACTTCATAGTGTAACACTTCTGAGGAGATAAGTTCAATCTTCCCCGCCTCGCACAAAGAAATAATGCCCATAATCGCTTCCGCTTCCAGGGTGATGCGGATTTGGGTGCGGCTGTCTAATGGCCGCTGGAGCGCACAGGTATCCAGATAGATTTTCATTCCGCTTCTTCCATTTCGTCCAGGTCTTCTTTTTCTTCAAAGCTGAAGCCCAGTTGTTCAACCTGGGGCACGGGTGGTTCTTCTTCCGGCGGAACGGTGAGTTCGTCGGCGTAGAAGGCCAGGCGCATGCGATCCAGCACGTCGGCTTCGGGGCGGACGAATTTGTTTTTGACTTTGGTGCGTGGGATGGCGTTGATCAAGGTTTGCAGCCCGGCGCGGAAGGTGCTGTCTCGTTTGAGGCTGCGATTTTGCAGGAAGACATCACAGGCGCCGGCGCCATCTTCTTCGTAGATGAGCATGGCGGTGTGCAGGGCGTCAATCAGGTGTTCAAAATGGGCCGCGTCCGGGTCTACCATGCCCTTTTTACGCCGCTGTTGGGGCTGCTGTAAGACCACATACTGCCCTTTCTTGGCAACCAGTTTCTTACTGCCCAACAAATCATCCATTTCCAGACCGAGGGCAATCGCCAGCTTGCGCGCCTCGTCGTAGGGGAACTGTTCAGCAGCGAAAGCGTCCCAGGCCATGAGGTACCAGTCGGTGACGGGATCGAACTCGATTGCTTTGCCCGCCAACAGCCCTTCTTTGCGCAAGCGCACGACCTCTTCACGAGCCAGGTCGAGAGCGGTTTCCGGGCGCAAAGGGAGTGGCTCGCCGGTTTTGGGGTTCACTTCGCTGGTGAGCACCGGCCACTGTTCGGAGATGACGCTGAGGGTAGGGCCAAAGGTGCTGATGTAGAGGTCAACGCCGCTGATGCCCTGCTGCACGTATTCTTGTGCTTTTTCGCGGGCGACACGGCGCACCTGGCTGTTGAATATCGTCCCACCAGACTGGTTCACGCCTCGATCGATGCTCCGCGTTTACGGCAGACGAGGAGGATGGTGCTGGCGGCAGCATTCTTTTTGGCCTGGTGCAGGCTGTGTTCGCTTTCGGTGTGCACAGGCCAGGAGGCTTTGATGGTGAAGCCGGCGCCGATGAGGGCGGAGGCCAGGGTATCCCACGCTTCGACGCGCTTGTGGGTGAACATGACGGTGAGGACGCCGTGGGGATGGAGGACGCGGTACATTTCGCGGAAGGCAGCGGCCATTTTGTGCTCGTAGTCTTGCTCGGCCAAGCTCTTTTTCTTGCGGCCCATAGCTGTCAAAACGGGCTGGGTTGGCGACTGCTTCGTCGTCTTTGTTGGTCAGTTCGTCGGTGAAGAATTCGGGGAAAAGATGACCAACGCTGCGCTTGAGCCAGACGTAGAAGAAGTCTGCCAACTCAGCATATTGGACGTTATCGTAGTAGGGAGGATCGACAGTGATATTTGAAAACTGAATCGAGCAGATACTTGTCAGATTTGTGCTGCAGAACCTATGATAATATGGTAAGGTTTTCGGCAATAGAATTATTGCGATTCTGACAAGAACGATGTCTGTGAGGGTTTGACAAGTTCTGCCAATCTCTTTATAGGCATCAACGATTTGATCAACAGCCCAAGGCAACAAGATTAGCTGAAGCATCAAATTCTGCATGGCTGGCCATACAAAGGCAAAATCATGTCGATCAAAATTACTTCGCATACCTCGACCAGGGTTCAAACCGACAGTCTGCGATTGTTGTAGATGAGCATCTTATCCAACATGAAGCTCAAGATAAGTTATAATGGCATTAGCTTTTGGTTAATTCCAACGCTGCAATGCTTCATCTCAATTTGTTTAAGAGTTTCACTAATGTTCCCATCGATAATAGTTGACGAGGAGAGAAAAAATCAGACCATGTAGGCATACCATAAATCAGATGGCCGATTATCATTCCCACCCGGAAACGGTTCAGTCGGGTATCAAATCCTGCGCAATCCAGCCCGGCTTTTTACGGGCCAGTTCCGCTTCGGCGCGGTGGGCGGCGGCCAGCATCCTCGGCGGTGGGGGCGCGGAAGTCAAAGCCGCTGCCCGGCTTTTTGACGGCGATGGCGTAGAGAAGTTGGCCCATACGCCCGGCCTGCGCTTCCGCCTTGATGTAGTCACCAGGAATCGTTTCGCCTGTCCAGGGGGAACGGCCGATCCCCCGGCTAATCGTCCCTTCATCAGGGTTGGCTTTTTTCACGGCATCCCCACGCACAATCACAAAAGAGGGTGTATCCATGTGCGCTTCGGCTGCCAGCTTCACCGCCACCGGGCTGCTGCCCTTGCTCAACCACCAGTTCGGGCTAAGCGGCACCGGCTTGCCCGTCGTCGGGCAGGCCACCGTCCGTGCCCAAAGATAGGCTGCACCTTCGGCGTCGGGTGGGAGTGGCGAAAAGAAGGGCTTGAGCTTAGGCTTCACCAATTCATACCAGCGATCCCCCCATTTTTTGATGTCTTCCGCCAGTTCAGGGCCAAAACGGGCTGGATAATCCAACGTTGCCTTGAGAATTGTGGCCGCCACCGGATTCAGATCGTTGGCGATGGTGGTAAAGCCATAGCGTAAACTCTCAAAAGGAATCGAACCACCACCGGCAAAGGGATCGAGAACGCTTAACTCCCGTGTTCCCCAGGTATATTCAAGCAAGTCACCCATCGTCTGCAAATCGTTTGCCGCTGGATTGACCGTAAAAGCTCGTGGCGCTCCGAATAAGGATTAGGAATTGATCACCCTTGCTGTTTTGCCCAATCAAGCATTTTTCGGCATCAGCTACATCAGGCGAAATGCCATTCAACTCTAGAAACCAGTGATGGTACACTTCTTCGTCGGGAAATTTCTGGCGCAGATGGTTCCGGCCAATCAGCCGACCACTGCGGCAATACGCTGCCCAAAATCGCGGCGCGGCTGGTGGTCAGTGGGCGGCGTGCCCACCAGACATGCAAAAAATAAAGCGGGGGTAGGGCGCTGCTGGCCCCGCGCTCCCGCTTACTCTCCGCGCCAATCGCTTCAATGGGCAGCCAATCTTCAATTAAAACTTTGGGCATCTTGTTGGTCATGTAGTGTCCCTTTATTGCGTCATCCGGCGGGCATTTGCCTACGTGGGCATCTGAGGATGCCCACTCCTCATTTTATTGCGTTTTATTTTATCGGCAGAGTTCGCCAACGGCAGGCCTCTGAGGATGCCCGCTCCTCATTTTATTTCGTTTTATTTTATCGGCAGAGTTCGCCAACGGCAGGCATCTGAGGATGCCCGCTCTGCACATTACGGCGGAGTTCGCATCCTCAGATGCGAACGAGCATCTGAGGATGTCCGCTCCTCATTTTATTTCGTTTTATTTAATCGGCAGAGTTCGCCGACGGCAGGCATCTGAGGATGCCTACTCTGCACATTACGGCGGAGTTCGCATCCTCAGATGCGAACGGGAATCAATACCAATTTCGATCAACTACAATCAACGAATCATCATCATGGACGTAATTTCTGTAGCTTGAATACGGATAATCATCCGGGTCATCCACCAATCCGGCTCGGCAAGGATTGCGATGAATGTAATTCAATTTCTGCCGCAAGAACTTTTCTGTGAACACAATTTTATCCCAATAATCATCCTGCCAAACCTTATGCTGACTCCGGCCCGTTTCCTGGCCCGCCTGGGCAAATGCGGCCACCCACTGCTGTCGCTTTTCCACCTTTGCCTGACGGATGAGGCGCACAGCCGTAAATTTCTTGAAATCACGCATCAAATCGGCCAGCACCGTCTCACCTTGCAACCATATCAACAAGTGGATGTGATCAGGCATGATGACGTAGCCCAACAGGTAAAAGGTGTGTTGGTAGCGATAAAAATTAAGGCTGTCGAACAGGGGAATAATGAAACTGGGGGAGGTGAAGATGGGTAAACGGCCGTATACCACCGTCGTGATATAGTAAATGAACCCCTCGATTTGGATGTGCGGTAATCGACTCATGATTGCTCATATAATGGCGGAGCACGCATCTGAGGATGCGTACTCCTTAAGAGTTGGCATCTGAGGATGCCAACTCCTCAGACAAGGCAGAGATCTCAGACAAGGCGGAGTGCGCATCCTCAGATGCGCGATCCCTTTGTCGGAGCAAAGCTCTGGCTTTGGCCATGCGCACGAGATGCTCCAGATATTCATACTGCTGCCATTCCTGTTCTTCGGCCGGTGATAAGCCTTCTTCCCGATTCTTTTCCAGGAGCGTTTGCACACGCGACTGAAGCGCATCAGAAGGACGCAGCGCCAGGATTTCTTCTGGGGAAGGCAGTTCTGTCGTCATAGTCACTCTCCATCTTGAGCAGGATAAATGCATTGTAACATTTATTCGGCTGCCAACAGCACGCGCAATGCCCTTTGGGCGCGTTCGGCCGTATCGGCGGCGGTGCATTTACTATACCAATAATACGCTTCTTCCGACGGCATCTGGCGGATGCCGTATGAAATTTGTTCGACACGCCGAATTTTGCTCAGTGGTTTAACAGTCAAAAAAACCAATCCCAGTCGTACGCCTACTTCTTCCGGCAAATAAAAAGGCTTATGGCGCGTCACGGATAGATCCGTGGCTTTATACTCTGCCTTACGTAAGGCTTCAATCACATGATCGGCTACCGCCCGCAAATTATCCCCGCTGAGAGCCACAACCGTTTCTAAATGCGGGTCACTGTCCGGCCGTTCTACAACCCGCTGCAGCAGCGTCAAGGCATAATCGGTTGTCGCTCCGGCCAGGGCTTGTACGTGCAAGGCAAACGGTTTTTCAGAGGTCGTGCCATTTAGATTGGGCGATGTAGGCTGGAGTCGACGCGTTGGGGACGATGGTGAATTGGGATTGGGGCTTGTTGGCTTGGCGGAGGATTGGCAGCTGCGTCTGCATCGCTCAGTGCGAGATGGGATCTGAGGATGCCCTGCTCTTCAGTTCGCGCCAGGCAGATCAAGGTTAATGTTAAAAAGATTGGTACGGCCACGGGCGGGGACAAACTCAGGCAGCCGCTCCGGGTTAGCCAATATCCAACCGTAAAGTCCTTCACGCCACCGGCGGCCAGCCAGATGCGCATCGAGGTATTTGTTGTAGGCAGCTTCATCCAGTGGAATCACATCCAATAATTCCACCATACCCACCACGCCGCCACGGTCCAGGTTGTTGGGGTTCAGATCGTGCTTCCCGCACATTTCAGTCTCAATGGTTTGGGAAGCATGAACAGCTAGCACCCCCCGATAGCGGGTATTATAGGTGCGCAAATCCATCGTTTTGCGCCCCTGTAAAATCAAGTTCCGCCCAGGGCTGGCGGAAGCTGAGTGCTTTCATTGGTTATTCCTCTGGCGCAATTGCGCAAATCGCTGGATTTAATTCGTTCTCCAACTGGCGTGTAAGCGATAACCACATCCAGAGGCGCGGGTCAACTTGCTCTTGATCCCAACTGACCAGTGGAATTTCAGCCGATGCGCAACAGCAACATACATCGCATCTGCGCCACGAAGCCTGCTGATTAGCAGCGAGGTCGGCTGGTCTGAATGTTCCTAACTCTGAATCTGTATAAACCAGGCGCAAATTAGGGATAGATAGGATGTGATTCACTGCCTGATGACCTAAATCCGCATCACCGGTACGTCGGGACAATAGCACCACCCACTTCGGCTAAAAGCAAGACGGGGCAGCAATACATCGTGTTGCTATATACGACTGCTGTTAACCACCGACGACTAACCGTATGATTATCTTCGTGAGTGGTTAAATGGCTGACCCAAACGCTGGCATCGGTAACAATCATAGTTCGCTGCGTACATCCTGATGGCATCGACAGCGGAGACGCCTTCGGGCCATTTGGCGCTAATTTCGGCCGTTAGCTCGTCTAGATTGGCCCAAATTGCCGACATCTCTTCGTTGAAGGCGTGGGCGGATTGACAGGAACCAGGCGAGCAACTGTTTCACCATGATAGGTGATTTCAATGGTTTCGCCATCCTCACGCACACGACGCAAAATCTTACTAGTCTGTTGTTTCAATTCTCGTATACCGATTGTAACCATGATCCACCTCGTCAAATAAGTATCCACAAATGTGGATACATTATAACATAGAATGGAATTTATGACGCATCATAGATCGGCTCAGCCAGAAGTATTACCGGCCCCATGCCCATCTGGGTCAACACATCCTGAATGGTCTTGAGCTGCATGTCGTTTAAGGCAACATCCCGGCCAAAATCTACGATGAGCTCTAAACTCGACCAGCAAACTGTGAATCTCTTCGCGGGCAAAGGCATCGGTCACCTGCTTAAAGCGCTTGTATCGATCCCACTTCCCCTGGAAATTCAACACAAATTGTTCACCGGGCGGGGGATCAAACTGGATGGTCAGCTGCAGCGTGATACCAAAATCAGCCTTGCCCATCTGGGGAATCGCCAACCCTACGGCCGCCAGGCTGTCTGCGTGGCTTTTGCTGGAGCCATAGAAAGCCGAGCTGGAGGCGGCGCAGAGCCGTGGCATTGTGTTCTTCGCACTGATCCCACACTTGCTGGAAGGCTTGCGCCGGTGGCCCGGACCCTTCGACGCGACTGGGGACGGCCGTCGCCCAAAATTGTGTCCAGTAGGTCATCCGGCGGTTCATCATCCACGTCATCAACAATTGTCGGGCCGCCATCACTCCTGGTGGCTGCGGCGGCTGCCATTTGCCCTTTATACGCAGATTCAAGCGCTCTGCTTCTGCCGGCGTATACAGCCGGGTATGGTCACTAATCTGCCAAAAGGTCGGCGGAGAATCCTGATCATATGCCCAATCTTCACTGGTATCGTAATAGACCCATTGGCGCGTTTTGACCCCATTTTCAAGGGTGCGCTGCAACTGGTTCACATCCAACAGCAAGGGCAAGCTGACTTTACGAGCAAAGGCGCGGCGTAAATCTTCGGTCGTCATCTCGATCTGATTCTTATCCCACGCTTTGGCCTTCAAGTAGGCGGCCGGCAGTGGATTATCATCGGAAGTACGCACTTTTTGCAGATTGTGCAGGACGCGCACGACCACGTTGGTCTGGTCTATGTTGGTGTCGCCCTGGCCTTGCGGCGGCACAGTTTCCCGGCGCAGGAAGGCGTGGTCTTTCGGGGCATCACTGGTGGGATAAAACAGGTAACGATATGTTTTGGTAATGGCGATGCGCACGTTGAGTTCGGCTGTTTGTTTCATCTCGCGCAGCTTCTTCTGATGGTCGTCGTTAAACTCCCGCATCCGTTCACTGCTGCCGGTAATGCGTTCAATTGCCAGGAAACGACGTGTCTCATTGACCATCTGCTCGGTCTGATCCCCATCGGCTACTAAAAACAAGACGTTGTTCTGGTAATTGCGAAATGATTCAGTGATACCGGCAACCTCGGCCATTTTGCGAATCAAGTCCGGCGGCTCACTGGCGGCCGCATCAATCTTGAGCGCATCGTAATGGACAATCGCCAATTTGGGCTTGGCGGCATCATCATCCAGATCGGCTGGTGTGGCCGGGAAATAAACGGGCTTCAGATAGCCAACCCGCCAAATCGCGCGAATGCGAGTATCAATTTCCTGCTTGGCGCGCGTCGTATTGACCGATCCGACCTCATCGTCAATGATCTTGTTCAGGGATGGCTCAGTTTTGAAGCGATATTTGTAGCCATCATATTCCAGGAACCAGGCACGGGCGTAAAGCCGTTCCAGGGCACGCTGCACCACCGCCGGATCGTCGCCACCCACAGCCGCCGGAGTCAACGTCCCCAGGAGCAGTTCCGGCAGTTCCACGCCGCTGGCGATCCCCTGCGTGAGGCTGTGCAAAAATATGGTTGTACCCATGCGCTGCGCGTAACGCGGTTTGCCACTGGCCACCAGCGGCTCATCGGCTTCGGCGGCGTGAGCCGGAATCCCTAACTGCGGGCTAACCACATCCGCCTCGCAAACCTGCTTGAACTTAGGCCGATCCAGGCGGCTGGTCAGGTCTTCGACAATTTGCTGGTAGCCCAGGTCAATGTGATGCGGATGGATAAGCCAGGTATCCTTTGAGGACTCAGGACCTGACTGTGTTTGCCATAACTGACGCACCGCCACAGCCAATAGGCGCAGCGCCCCGCGCGTGCGTTGAAAATTGGGGATGGTGGCGACTTTTAAGTTGAGAACTCGGATTAATTCCGGATGGAACGGATAGGAAATGGCAAATTCACTGAGGTAATCGGCGCGCAAAGCTCGATCCTGAACATGCCCACCCAACCCTTCCACTTCCTGGTAATAGGCACCATACCGGTCAATAACAGCCTGTGCTTCCGATCTGTCAACCTCTTTGAAGAGACGATGCACAACAATGGCCGAAATTTCGTTTTCGCCCGTAGGCGTCAGCACACGTTCCTGCCGGGCTGACACGCGCAGCGCTTCCCGCAAATCGGTGGTTTCATTGGCAAAGGCATCTTCCTGACCGGCCATCGTCAACACCAGAACGACCTGCTTCTGGCTGGCAACAAATTCCATGAGCGACATCAGAAAAGCTACCGTTTGCTCGGCCAAATTGGACTTACCGGTGGCCGTGGGGGTGGCAATAGCCGCCCGCAGATGGCGGGCAATTTCGTCAATCATGATCAGGGTAGGGCGACTGCCCACAATTTGCTCAAATAAGCCGGTTCCCGGCGCGATTTTTTTCTGGTCGCTTTCTTGCGCTAAAGCATACCCGGCACGACCACCTAACTGGTAGGCCAGTTCACCCCACAGGGTATAGGTTTTGATATTATCTACTGCATGAAAAATGCTGGTGGTCGCATCCAGATCAGAGCCAACAACACCGGCAATATCTACCTGTCCAATTTCAGGTAAAGGCCAATTTTCATCCACATAGGCTTGCAGAAGATCGAGGCTAACCCGGCCACTGGCCGCATGAAAAAGGGCAATGAGGTTATGGGTTTTACCGCCGCCAAAGGATGTTTCCAGGCGAATGATAGGGTTGTTGGCCGGCATCTGACCGGTTAACCGACCCAGCACCTCACGCAGCAAGGTTTTTAGACCGGCCGTGGGGTAAGTGTTGTTGAAGAATTGGGTGGGATCGCCATAGACGGGATCGGCCGTGCCGTCCATGACATCTTTGAGACGGGCAGCGAACAGTTCTTCGCTCAGTTCGCCCTGTAATACTTCATCGCGTGGTTTGGTGAGATCAAAGATTGTATCCATGGTACTCCTGGCTTAAGCAAAGACGATTTTGATGCAAAACAGTGTTTATTGTACCAAAATCCCACCAACAACATCCAAAAGTTCATCCCCTGGACATCAAATTTATGGGTTTACAGAGTCCACAGCCCACATTTTTACTAGCGCAGACGGACGATATCGCTCTCGGCAAAGATGTGGCCAACCGCAATTTGCAGCCCCGGCTCGGCGTACAGTTCCGGCGGCGCGCTGATATCGGCCAGATACAATTCGCCGACCTGCGCCTCCACACCTTCAACAAGCAGCCCCTTCTTCGGCAGCGCCAGCGTCATCGTCGCCGCTGCCCGAATGGCCGGATCAAAGACGGTTCCGGTTGCGGTATCGACGCCGGAAGGGGCGTCCAGCGCCAGAATGGGCGCGTTCTGGGCATTGGCCCAGCGAATCATATGGTTTGCTGCGCCGCGCGGCGCGCCTTTGAGACTGTAGCCAATGATGCCGTCGATGATCACGCGCGGCGGTTCCGCCGCATCCAACCCCTCCACCTGCGCCACAGGCACGCCCATCCTGACCAAAATGTCTAATTGATGCGCCGGAATTGGCGTGAAACGGCCGTATTCGGCCGTCACAAAAACCTGCACTTGCGCGCCATAATTAAACAAACGCCGCGCGCAAACCATGGCCCCGCCGCCGTTGCCGCCCGTCCCTGCGAGGACAACGACACGCTTGCCGCGTGGATCGCCGTCCAGGAAACGGCTGCGCGCCAGATGCGCCAGATTGCGCCCCGCGTTTTCCATCATCTGGATCAACTCAATTCTGTAATCCTCGATCATGGCGCGATCGACCTCGATCATCTGATTGGTATCGACAAAGGGGACATCCGTTGCAAATGGAAATGGCATCTTATCCTCCTGCCTGCCGGTTGAATAGTTTAACGTTATGGCAGCGTCTGCATGATAAGCTGGGCTGCCGCTGCGGGCGCATCCCGTTCCAAAACATGCGAGCTGTCAACCATTTGCAGATCAATAGTGTGACCTTGTTGGCGCGCCTGACGCGTGAGCGTCAATGTTTTGCCGACATCAATCATATTGTCTTGCTGGGGCACAATCAGGCGAGCGCCGGGCAGTAAATTGGCGCCGCCCGCCGCCAGCACATTAAACCGAATTAATTCACGTCCTTGTTCTAATAACAGAAAAGGATCAACCTGATTAATATCGTAAAAATCGTCGCTTGTATCTATTGCGTATTTGGACGCCCCACGTCGAAATAAGAGCGGGGCAACGGCATAATAAATGTTCTCTGCAGCGGGACGGTAGAGGGGCAGGCGGCCAAGTTTTTGTTTGAGCATGTCGATGAAGTCTAACCGGCTAATTCCTGCAGAAGCGGCCGAACTCAAAAAAAACGCCGGAGCCGCGAGAATTTTGGCGGAGGTGAGGGTACGGCCGTTTTCCTTTAACCGCCTTTGCAACCGTTGCAAATCATAACGACTCAAAGCCAACCCACCCATCGAATGGCCATAGGCAATTAAATGGACGCTATTTTCGGCCTGTAGATAGTCATTTAGCAGCCAGGTCAACGCAATTCCCAACGCGCGCGGCTGAAGCTGAATGCTGTACGGCGCTAACTGAAGCGGGTCGATTTGTTCATCGGGCGGTCGATCATAACCGGGATGATTGATGGTAAAGATGCGTAAACGGAAACGGCCGTTTGCCAGTCGAAACAAGTGGGGCGCCAGCCGTTCAAAATAATCCCGGTCGCCATAAGAACCAGCGGCAATGCCGGGATGCAGCGTTATGACAACTAGCGGCTGCTGCGCGCTGCCTGTCGGTTGGGCAGGGATATGCTCCCGCAGCGAGACAGTCACGCCCTCCAACATGGGTGAAATCAGGCGCAAATAAATCGGACCGGAAAGGCGGCGTGCGGTCGGGGTAGTTGTTGTCATGACGATCATCAATATTCCTATGGGAACATTTTACCCCACCCCAAACCAGACAGAAAATGTTAGGACGCTATTGGCAATTTGCACTTGACCATTTTTACTAATTCTGCTATCATGGTACGCGTATCATGGTACGCGTATCATGATGATTTATTGACGCAAAAGCTGTAGGAATCGACCCAATGCCCACCATCCGTGATGTCGCCAAGCACGCTGGAGTTTCCCCCATAACGGTTTCGCGCGTCATCAACAACTCCGGGCACGTCAGTGAAAAAACCAGGGCGCGCGTTGAAGCCTCAATTGAAGAATTGGCTTATGTACCCAATATGCTCGGCCCCAGCCTGCGCTTCAAACAAACCAACACCCTGGCGCTTGTTTTAACTGACATCACCAATCCTTACTGGACCACCCTGGCGCGCGGCGTTGAAGACGCCGCCCAAGAAAAAGGGTACAGCGTCATCCTCTGCAACACCGACGAGTCTGATCAAAAGCAAAAACAATATGTGACAATGCTCCTGAAGCGGCGTATTGACGGCATCCTTCTGGTCCCAACCGACAGCACAGCCAATTCCGTCGCGACAATTCAGAAACAGGGGGTCAGCGTTGTGGTACTCGATCGGGCGGTACCGGAAAAGAATGTCGATGTAATCCGGGGAGATTCGATCAGCGGTGCGCATCAGCTTGCCTGGCATTTAATCGAACTGGGTCACCACCACATTGCAATTCTATCCGGCCCCAAACGGGTTTCGACCTCGGTTGAACGCGTGGCCGGATTTAATCTTGCCATGCAAGAAGCAGGCCTGTTTCACAATCTCGACAATGTTTATTGGGGCGAATTCAGCCAGGCATTGGGGTATGAATGCGCGCTGCAAGCTTTGCAAACCGAGCCACAACCCACTGCATTTTTAGCGGTCAACAATTTCATCGCCAACGGCGCGCTGCAAGCTATTCGTGAGGTCGGGTTACGCGTACCGCAAGATATTTCAGTGGTCTCCTTCGATGACATCCCGGTAGCCATTAATCCGGTTCCATTTCTTACGGTAGCAGCCCAACCCGCATACGACATGGGTTATCAGGCCACGCAGCTTTTACTAATGCGGCTGCAAAATAAAGGTCCGGAAACATTCCAAAAAATTGTTTTACCTGTGGACATTCTCATACGGCAGTCAACGGCGCCTGCGCCTGTAATCACAGACGAATTGGAAGACATGAAGGTAAAAACAGAGGCAACGGCCGTTGCTTAAGAGGAATCGTCTCCTGAATAAAAATTAGATGTGGACGCTTCCATAAGGAGAAAAGTATGGCATGAATTTTTATTAACCCTTGAGGAATTCTTCCCCAATGATTGATGTAGTTAAAAAGTTCAAAACAAAACTAGAGGAGATTTTTACTGATGAAAACTAAATTTTTTCCCGTCCTGTTAGCATTGTTACTGATGGCAGCCTTAATGATTGGTTGTTCCTCGGCGTCTGAAGAACCGGCGGCTGATGCGCCTGCCGGTGATGAAGAAGTCTACATTGCGGTTATTTCCAAAGGCTTCCAGCATCAATTCTGGCAAGCGGTTGAAGCCGGCACCGAAAAAGCTGCTGAAGAATTTGGCGTCACCGTTACCTTTGAAGGCCCAGAAACAGAAGCGATGGTAGACAAACAAGTTGAAATGGTACAGGCCGCACTGGATAAAAACCCGTCTGCTTTGTGTTTGGCTGCTCTGGACACCCAGGCGCTCATCCCCATGCTGGAACGCGCTCAAGAAGCAGGGCATTCCGGTCGTCGGTTTTGACTCTGGTGTAGACAGCGACATTCCCGTCGCTACGGCCGCTACTGACAACCTGGCCGCTGCGGCGTTGGCCGCTGACAAAATGGCCGAATTCATTGGTGGTGAAGGGCAAGTTGCCGTCATCGTCCATGACCAAACCAGCCGCACCGGTATTGACCGCCGTGATGGTTTCGTCAATCAAATGGAAGCTGAATACCCCAATATCGAAATCGTTGACATCCAATATGGTGGCGGCGATCAACTGAAATCCACTGACCTGGCCAAAGCCATCATCCAGGCTCACCCGGACCTCAAAGGTTTCTTCGGCGCGAACGAAGGCTCCATCATTGGTGTGATGAATGCTGTTAACGGAAATGGGTAAAGAGGGCGAAATTGTTGTCATTGGCTATGACTCCGGTAAACAACAAACCGACGCTATCAGGAGTGGTCTTGAAGCTGGCTCTATCACGCAGGATCCGATTGGTATTGGCTACAAATGTGTAGAAGCTGCTGTTATGGCGCTGAATGGCGAAGAAGTACCAGAAATGATCGACACCGGTTTCCACTGGTACGATGCCAGCAATATTGACTCCGACACGATTACAACCATTGCTGTACGAATAGAATTTAGATGATTTTAGACCTGACAGGTTGGCGACCAAAAATCACTCGAAACCTGTCAGGTCTCTTCTGATAACTCCTATTGAGGAGATTGTTATGGATGAAGTCCTTGTTTTAATGGAAGGGATTGATAAAAGCTTCCCTGGCGTTCGTGCCCTCGACATTGTCAGTTTGAACTGCGGGCAGGGGAAGTGCATGCGCTTGTTGGTGAAAATGGCGCCGGGAAATCGACGTTGATGAAGGTGCTGTCGGGCATTTACTCGAAGGATGCCGGCACGATTACCTATAAAGGCAAGGAAGTCGAAATTCCCAACTCCCAAAGCAGCCCAGAATTTGGGCATTAGTATGATTCATCAGGAACTTAACTTGATGAACCATCTGACGGTCGCGCAAAACATTTTTATTGGCCGTGAACCCAAGCGGTTTGGCGGCATTTTGCTCGATGAAAAGGCGTTGAATCGGCAAGCGGAAGAGTTGTTTGAGCGTATGCACCTGGATCTCGATCCACGCACGAAGGTGGCCGATATTACTGTTGCCAAGCAGCAGATGGTTGAAATTGCCAAAGCTCTTTCTTTTAATTCTGAAGTTTTGATTATGGATGAGCCAACGGCCGCTCTGACTGACTCGGAAATTGATGAATTATTTATTTTTATTCGGAAACTGCGGGAGCAAGGGGTGGGGATTATTTATATTTCCCATCGCCTAGAAGAACTCAAACAAATTACGGATCGGATCACGGTGATGCGCGACGGCCGTTATATTGATACCGTCGATACGCAAGAGACTCCCACCGATACGATTATCAACATGATGGTGGGACGTACCATTTTGAAGCGACGCCAGAAGTGCCTGAAGATGCCAGCCAGGAAGTCGTACTTGAAGTCAAAAACCTCAATCGGGGCAAAGTCGCTGAAAGATGTCAGCTTTATCCTCAAGAAAGGTGAAATCCTGGGCTTTGCCGGGCTGATGGGCGCTGGGCGCACGGAAGTGGCGCGCGCTATTTTTGGTGCAGACTCCATTGATTCTGGCGAAATCTACATTCATGGCGAGCAGGTGCAAATCAAAAGCCCTGGCGATGCGGTAAAAAATGGCATCGGCTATTTATCTGAAGACCGAAACGATATGGGCTGACTTTGGGCATGGATGTTGAAATGAATACCGTGTTGGCCGTCATTTAAAAAGTTCCTCGGATTTGCCGGTTGGGTAAACACTACTAAGACGAAGGAAACGGCCGTTCACTATGTAGACGCCCTGTCCATCAAAACCCCTGGTATCAAGCAGCAAGTCAAAAACCTATCCGGTGGCAATCAGCAGAAAGTTGTCATTGGCAAATGGCTCACAGCCGATACCGAAATCCTCATCTTTGACGAACCAACACGCGGCATTGACGTCGGCGCCAAAAGTGAAATTTACAAGCTGCTCAACGATCTGGCCCGGCAAGGGAAATCCATCATTATGATTTCCTCAGAACTGCCAGAAATCCTGCGCATGAGCCATCGTGTCATTGCCATGTGCGAAGGGCGTATCACGGGCGAACTGCCCATCGAAGAAGCAACACAAGAAAAAATCATGAAATTTGCCACCCAGCGCAACGGAAAAACGCCCTGGGTGTTGCATCCCAGCAAACTCCAACTCAAGGTGGAACTGCCTGATGACTACGAATACAATCACTCAGAAACGATCCCTGTTTAACTCCGATGCGACCCAAAAGCTGCTGGCTTTTGCCGGTCTCATCATCATGTTTATCTTATTTTCACTGGCTTCGCCGAACTTCTTCCAGTTCAGCAATATCGTCGGTATCTTGTTGGCAACGGCCGTCAATGGCATTTTGGCTCTCGGCGTCACCTTTGTCATTATCTACGGCCGGCATTGACTTGTCTGTTGGAACAGTCATGACGCTTGCGGCCGTGATGACCGGCGTCTTTATCACCAACTTAGGTCTGCCGATTTGGGTTGGTGTTCTCGGCGGCCTGGCGACAGGCGGTTTGGCCGGTTTTACCAATGGCGCCGTCATTGCCAAAATGCGGATTCCCCCATTTATTGCCACGTTGGGCATGCTTTACATCGCCAAAGGGTTATCATTGGTAATCTCAGGTCTGAAACCGATTTATTTCAGCGATACCCCTATCTTCAGCCAGTTTGCAATGGGGTCTGTTACAGGCGCCATCATTCCCGGTTTTGAAATTCCCAATGCCGTTCTGATTTTCTTTGGCGCGGCTATCATCGCCAACATTATCCTGACCAAGACGATTTTAGGGCGCTACACCTTTGCGCTTGGCAGCAATGAAGAAGCAACTCGGCTGTCTGGTGTCAATGTCAGCGCCTGGAAAATCGCCATTTACACGTTGGCCGGTCTATTTTCCGGTCTGGCCGGTGTTGTGATTGCATCGCGGTTGAATTCGGCTCAACCAGCATTGGGGGCTGGTTATGAATTGGACGCTATTGCGGCCGTGGTGATTGGCGGCACCTCCCTCAGCGGCGGTGAAGGCACTATTTTCGGTACGGTAATTGGCGCTTTTGTCATCAGCGTGTTAACCAATGGTTTACGCATTCTGTCGGTGCCGCAAGAATGGCAAATTGTCATTACCGGCGCCATCGTCATCCTGGCCGTCTGGGCTGACATCCTGCGCCGTCGTCGTCAAACATAAGCAAATTCAACATTTATGGTGACTATACAGCTAGACCTGTCAGGTTTAACCGAGAAGCGATTGTCCTTAAGGGCAAAACCTGACTGGTCTCTCGGATACCTGCATAGTTACCATTTATAATAGGAAAGGGGGATGACAAAAAAGGTTTTTGTGAGCGGCTGCTTTGATTTGCTTCACAGCGGCCACATCGCTTTTTTTCAAGAGGCGGCCGGCTATGGAGACCTCTACGTCGCTCTAGGATCCGATAAGACAGTTTATGATCTAAAGGGAAAAACGCCGGTTAATAGTGAGGATGAGCGTCTGTTTATGGTGCAGTCTGTTGAATGTGTGCAAGAAGCATTTATTTCACAAGGGTCAGGGATGCTGGATTTTTTGGCGGAGTTCCAGGCAATTCAACCCGATATTTTTATGGTCAACGAAGATGGCCACACGCCCGACAAACAGGCGTTGTGCCAGAAGTATGGCGTTGAGTATGTCATTTTGAAACGGCGAACACCACATGCAGGGTTAACGCCCCGCTCTACAACAGCTCTGCGCACCATTCACCAGATGCCGTTTCGTATCGATCTGGCCGGCGGCTGGCTGGACCAACCTTTTGTATCCCAGCATTATCCTGGCGCTGTGATTACCATTTCCATCGAACCAACATTGCAATTTAATGATCGCAGCGGGATGGCTTCCAGCACGCGCCAGGCGGCGATTGAAATGTGGGGGCCGCGGCTGCCGGCCGGCGAACCCTGAAAAGCTGTCCAAGATTTTGTTTTGCTATGACAACCCGCCCGGTACAAAGGAGATTTCCGGTTCACAGGATGCGATTGGCATTGTGTTTCCCGGTCTGGCCAAAGCAAATTATACGGGCGATTATTGGCCCGCCAACATTGAGCATCTGCGCGATGAATTAGCGCTGCAATTTGTGGAAAACGCGCTTTATCTGGTGACGCTGGGTCCACGCCATGCCGATTATGATGTATTGGCAAATACCCATTTTGACCGTGAAAAAGCAAAGGCGCTGGCGGACCCGACCGAAGCATGCTGGGAAGCGATTCAGCAGCAGGATATTGTGGGATTCGGCCGTTCCATGCGGGAAACGTTTGAAGCCCAGATTGCGATGTTCCCCAATATGATGAATACGGCCGTTTCCAAACTCATTGAACAATATAAAGAGACAGCTTTGGGCTGGAAACTATCCGGGGCAGGCGGCGGCGGTTATCTGATTTTGGTCTCGGCCAAACCGATTGAAAACGCGGTGCGTATCGTCGCGCGCCGTGAAAATGATTAGAGACGCGATTTAGGAGAACAAAACAGTATGAAAACAGCACTTGTATGCGGCGCCGGCGGTTTTATCGGCGGCCATCTGGTTCAAAAATTAAAAAACGAAGGCTATTGGGTGCGCGGCGTTGATATCAAGCAGCATGAGTATCGGGAAACGGCCGCTGACGATTTTCAGGTCTTAGATTTGCGGGAAGAGGCTAACTGCCATACAGGCGCTCACGCTGGGTGACGGAACATTCGATGAAGTCTACCAGTTGGCCGCCGACATGGGCGGCATGGGCTTTATCCATTCGGCCGAATGCGAAATCATGCACAACAGCGTTCTGATCAACATCCATATGACCCACAATGCATCGAAAATGGGCGTACCGCGCTACTTCTTCTCGTCCTCGGTGTGCGTCTACCGCGATATGCAGCCGGGCGAACCGGAAATGACAGAGGCCGAGGCGATTCCGGCCAATCCCGACAACGAATATGGCTGGGAAAAGCTGTATTCGGAGCGCATGGCAATGGCCTACGAGCGCAACCGAGGGCATGACGGTGCGCATTGCTCGTTTCCAAAATTGCTACGGGCCCTACGGCACCTGGACGGGCGGGCGCGAGAAAGCGCCGGCCGCAATTTGCCGTAAGGTCGCTGAAGTCGAAGATGGCGGCGTGATTGAGGTGTGGGGAGATGGAACGGCCGTTCGCTCTTACACCTACGTCGAAGATATGGTAGATGGCATTTATCGGCTGATGCACTCTGACTTGCAAGGCGCGGTCAATATTGGCTGCCCGCAATATGTCACCGTCAACGAACTGGTTGAGGCGGTGGCTGCGGCTTCCGGCAAAACCATCCACATCAAACATATCGATGGCCCGGTTGGCGTGCAGTCGCGCAACTTCAGCAACGAACGCATTTATTCAACCGGCTGGCAGGCCAATTACTTTTTAAAAGATGGCATTGCACAGACATTATCCATGGATTGAGGAGCAGGTGCGGCGCGGCAGTCTTGTAGCCACATAGTCTCCGACTGCTTTTCTTTGTGAACCACGGCGCTTGCCTGTGCAACAAAAGTGAGGTTATGAAATGAGCTCTATGAAAATAAATCCACCCCAAAACCGGTTAATTGGCGATCCGCCTAAGATTGGCATTCGGCCTGCCATAGACGGCCGTCGCCAGGGTGTGCGCGAATCTTTAGAAGAAATCACCATGGGCATGGCGCAAAACGTGGCCGGCTTTCTCAGCGCCAATCTGCGCCACGCCAACGGCCTGCCCGTCGAGTGCGTAATTGCCGATAGCTGTATTGGCGGCGTGACGGAAGCGGCGCAAGCAGCCGCAAAATTCGCGCGTGAAGGCGTCGGCGTATCCCTAACCGTCACGCCCTGCTGGTGTTACGGCTCCGAAACGATGGACATGGACGCCCAATATGCCCAAAGCAGTTTGGGGCTTCAACGGAACCGAACGTCCCGGCGCGGTCTATCTGGCCGCCGTCATGGCCGCTCATGCCCAAAAAGGATTGCCGGCGTTCAGCATATACGGCCGTGACGTGCAAGACGTCGGCGACACCACCATCCCGCAAGACGTACAGGAAAAGCTGCTGCGTTTTGCCCGCGCCGGCCTGGCTGCAGGCCAGCATGCACGGCAAATCTTATCTGGCCATGGGCGGCGTTTCCATGGGCATCGCCGGCTCCATCGTCGACCAGCCTTTCTTCGAGGAGTACCTGGGCATGCGCGTCGAAACCATCGACATGACCGAGTTCACGCGCCGCATCAATCAGAGCATTTACGATCCTGATGAATATGAAAAAGCGCTGGCCTGGACCAAAGCCAACTGTCCTGAAGGCAAAGATTACAACAAGCCGCAGCATAAACGCACGCGCCAGCAGCAAGACAGCGACTGGGAAATCTCGGTCAAAATGGCGCTGATTGCCCGCGACTTGATGATCGGCAATCCGCGCCTGGCGGAAATGGGCTATGTTGAAGAAGCGCATCGGCCATAATGCCATCGCCGGCGGCTTCCAGGGGCAGCGCCAATGGACCGATACCTATCCCAACGGCGACTTCATGGAAGCGATTCTGACCACCTCTTTCGACTGGAACGGCATTCGCCAACCCTTCATCGTCGCCACCGAAAATGACGCCCTCAACGGCGTCAGCATGTTATTGGGGCACTTGCTCACCGGCGCAGCCCAAATCTTTGCCGATGTGCGCACCTACTGGAGCCCGGATGCTGTCAAGCGCGTCACCGGCTATGAATTGACAGGCCAGGCCGCCGGCGGCATTTTGCATCTCATCAACTCTGGTCCGGCGGCGCTGGACGGCACCGGCCAGCAAGAAAAAGAGGGTCAGCCGGTGATGAAACCCTGGTGGGAAATCACGTCGGAAGATGCCCAAGCGTGTCTGGCAGCCACCACCTGGCACGCCGGGATGACGGAATATTTTCGCGGCGGCGGCTGGTCCACCAAGTTCATCACCCGCGGCGGCATGCCCATGACAATGTGCCGCCTCAATCTGATTAAAGGCCTAGGCCCGGCGCTGCAAATTGCCGAAGGCTGGAGCGTCGATTTGCCGGATGAGGTGCATACAATCCTGGATGAACGCACCAATCCAACCTGGCCGACGACCTGGTTTGTGCCCAACACAACCGGCGCAGGTCCTTTCCGCGATGTGTACACGGTGATGACCAATTGGGGCGCCAATCATGGCGCAATTTCCTACGGCCATATCGGCGCCGATTTGATTACGTTGGCGTCCATGCTGCGCATTCCGGTGTATATGCACAATGTCCCCGAAGAAAAAGTTTTCCGACCGCACGTTTGGGCGGCCTTTGGGGCAATGGAACCACAAGGAGCGGATTTCCGCGCCTGCGCCGCTTTTGGACCGCTGTATAGCTAAACAAAAAATATAGGAGGTAGATTATGTTAAAAGGAATTTCACCATTATTTAGTCCTGAACTTTTGGCCGCGCTTTATCGTATGGGGCATGGAGATGAACTTGTTCTTGCCGATGCCCATTTCCCCGGCCACAGCACGCATGAGCGCGTTATTCGCGCCGATGGCTTGAAAATTGCTGATTTACTGGATGCGATATTGCCTTTGTTTGCGCTGGATACCTACGTTGATGATCCGATTGTCATGATGGCGTGCGTGCCCGGTGATGATCTGGACCCCGCTGTGGAGGTGGATTATCGCGCAGTGATTGACGCCCATGCGCCCGCTGCGCCGCCGATTCATTTGATTGACCGCTTTGGTTTTTATGAACGGGCTGCTGATGCGTATGTAATCGTTATGACCGGAGAAACGCGTAAATATGGTAATATCATCCTGAAAAAAGGCTTATCGTAAAATAATGTCATATGGGACTGGCGGCTTTTGCAACAGCCGATCAAATTACACATATAATCACCGATCAATCAGCGCCCCGTGACATGGTCGCCGCTTTTCGTGACTGTTGCGCAGCGGTAATGATTGCTGCAGAGGAGCAATAAATGGCTACGGTGAAATTATTTGGCAATCTACGGCAGCTTGCAGGGGCAACGGCCGTTACCATTCCAGGCCGCAGCGTTCGACAACTATTGGACCAATTATGCACGCATTATCCGGCATTGGAAACGGCCGTTTTCGACAACAACCAGCTCAGACCCCACGTGCGCATTATGATTGCCGGGCGAGACATTGAATTAGATCAGGGCTTGGAAACGGCCGTAAATTCGGATGATACTTTAGCGATCTTTCCTCCCATCGCGGGAGGCTTATCTAAGGAGACCATTATGCAAGGATGGGCAGGAAAAATACTCGATATTGATTTAAGCAGCGGAAACATCCAAACCATTGCGCTTGATCTGGACATGGCGCGCCTCTTTTTAGGCGGGCGCGGCCTGGGCGCGCGTTTGTTATGGGACCTGGTCGGCCCGGAAGTCAAACCGCTCGATCCTGAAAATGTACTTATTTTCACCACCGGCCCCATTACCGCCAGCAGTTCACAAACCAGCAATCGCTTCAACGTCAGCGCCAAAAGTCCGCTGACCAACACCATTCTGCATGCCAACAGCGGCGGCTGGTGGGGCATGCAGTTTAAGCGCACCGGCCACGACGCCCTCATTGTGCGCGGCAAAGCGCAAAAACCGGTATTGATCAGCATCACGCCCGACGGCGTGCGTATTGAGGATGCGGGACATTTGTGGGGCAAAACCGTTTTTGAGACCACAGAAGCATTGGGGCAAAATCGCAACAAGCGCAATGTGTTGTGCATTGGCCCGGCGGGTGAAAACCTGGTGCGTATAGCGGCCATTATGAACGACAAGGAACGCGCGCTGGCGCGCGGCGGGCCGGGCGCTGTTATGGGCAGTAAAAATCTAAAAGCCATTGTGGTCGAGGGCAAAGAAAAAAACCAGCCGGCCGACAAGGATCAATTTAAGTTCATGCTTTATGAAACGGGCAAACTGCTCAAGGCCAGCCCGCTCACCTCGCAGGCGCTGCCGGAATTTGGCACGGCCGTCGTTATGAACATTGTCAATGAAATCGGCGCGCTGCCCACGCGTAATTTCCAGGACGCCCAATTTGACGGCGCGCACAAAATCAGCGGCGAAGCCATTACCGACGAAATCCTGGTCAAAAACCAGGCTTGCTGGGCGTGCCCCATCACCTGCACGCGCATCACCAAAACCTCCAGCGGCAAAGAAGGTGAAGGGCCGGAATTTGAATCCGCCTGGGCCTTTGGCGCCCAGTGCGGCATTGATGATCTGGATGCAATTGCTGAAGCGAATTTTCTATGCAACGATCTGGGGCTGGACACAATTTCGATGGGCAACACCATCGGCTGCATGATGGAATTGGCAGAGCGGGGACACATCGACAGTAATTTACGTTTTGGACAGGCAGACAAGCTGCTGGAATTGATTACCGACACTGCTTACCGGCGCGGCCTGGGTAACGACATGGCCGAAGGCAGCTATCGACTGGCCGCAAAGTATGGGGCGCCGCAGCTTTCCATGAGCGTCAAGAAGCTGGAGCTGCCGGCTTACGATCCGCGTGGGATGCAGGGACAGGGGCTGGTTTATGCCACCTCAAACCGGGGCGCCTGCCACGATACGGGCAATATGCTCGGGCCGGAAGTGCTGGCGCTGCCGCGGCTAATCGACCGCTTTGCGACCCAGGGTAAGGCGGGCATCGTTTCCGTACATCAGAATTCGGCGGCCGTGATCGACAGCCTGGTGTATTGTAAGTTTGCCAACATGGCGGTGGCGGAGGAGTTTTTTGCGCGCACGTTAACGGCCGTTACCGGCGAACATTTCACGGCGGACGATTTAATGAAAGTCGGCGAGCGCGTCTGGAACCTGGAGCGACTCTATAACCTGCGCGAAGGGTTTACCAAAGCAGACGACACCCTGCCGCTGCGCCTGCTGGAAGAACCGGTTCCCGACGGTCCCAGCCAGGGCTTCACCGTCAAGCTGGAACCGATGCTAAAAGAGTATTACCAGTTCCGCGGCTGGGATGAAAACGGCGTTCCGAAACCGGACAAATTGGCGGAACTTGAACTAGAATTTGCGCTTAGCGAGGCGGCATTATGATTGATCAACGACTTTATGAAGAATTTCGCGATATCGGCCGTGACATTTTTGTGACCGGCATGACCAGCTCGCACGGCGGCAATATGAGCGTACGCGCGGGTGACAAAATCATCATCAAACGACGCGGCGCGCAGTTCGGCCGGCTCAAAATCACCGATTTTGTTGAAACCCGCTTTAAGGGCAAAGACAGCGGCATCATGCGCGCCAGCACCGAACTGATCGTCCACCGCGCCATCTACGAAAAAACATCCGCGCTGGCAATTATCCACGCCCACCCGCGCACGGCCATCACGCTCAGTTTGAGCCGCGATGAGATTATTCCGATTGACAATGAAGGCTCCTATTTGCTGCGCAAGATTCCCGTGGTGTCGGTGGAACTGGCCTCCGGTTCTAAAGAAATGGCCGAAACCGTTTCCGAGGCGCTGCGCGGCTACAAAATCGTCATGCAGCGCGGCCACGGCTGCTTTGCCATCGGCCAGACGCTGGAAGAGGCGTACAATTGGGTTTCGGCGCTGGAAGAGGTAAGCGACATCATTCTGGAGCACAAACTGCTCAATGAACCGATGATTGAATATCGTAAGCACAGCGAATCATATAAAAATTGGTAATTTTTTACAGTCACAGATTGCACAGCTGGATGGACAAAGTATACCATCTGCGCAATCTGTGAAAAACTTCTCAAACAGATGAACAAAAAAACAGTTCTGGCGGTTGATTTGGGGGCTGAATCGGGACGGGTGATGGCCGTGCA
Organism: uncultured Chloroflexia bacterium; assembly: GCA_963701435.1. GTDB lineage: Bacteria > Chloroflexota > Anaerolineae > Promineifilales > Promineifilaceae > JAACFF01. The sequence goes on from CAVPAL010000036.1 coordinate 247,463, forward strand.
TTTTGACGGCCGTTCCTTGAAACTGCAAGAGCTGCACCGCTTTTCCAACACCCCGGTTACCGTGCATGGCGCGCTGCATTGGGACTTTCTGCGCCTGTGGCGCAATATTCAAATTGGAATTGAGCGGGGCAAGGCGCTCAAGCCCGCCAGCCTGGGCGTGGATACCTGGGGCGTCGATTTTGGGCTGCTGGATGCGCAGGGCAGCTTAATAGGCAACCCGGTACATTACAGGGACGGCCGTACCCAGGGTATGATGGAAAAGGTTTTTTCTATCGTCCCGCAGAAAGCTGTGTTTCTGCAAACAGGCATCCAATTCATGGCGCTTAACACCCTCTACCAGATGATGAGCCTGGTCGTCAACAATTCGCCTCAGCTAAACATCGCCGATACCTTTTTGACCGCACCTGATCTGCTCAACTACTGGCTCACGGGCGCCAAAGTGTGTGAGTTCAGCATTGCCACAACCACACAAATGTTCAACCCGCGCACCAGGACCTGGGCTTTTGAACTACTCGACAAGCTCGGCATCCCCACCCACATCTTCCCTGAAACCGTGCCGCCGGGCACACGTTTGGGTACTTATGAGGGAATTCCGGTTATTGCGCCCGCCTGTCATGATACAGGTAGTGCCGTAGCGGCCGTTCCCGCCCAAAGGCACGACTTCGCCTACCTCAGCAGCGGTACCTGGAGCCTGTTCGGCCTGGAACTAGACCAACCCGTCATTACCTCGGCCGCGCTGGAAGCCAATGTCACCAACGAAGGCGGTGTTTATGACACAATCCGGCTGCTAAAAAATATCATGGGCCTGTGGCTGGTGCAGCAGTGCCGCGCAACCTGGCAGGCGCGCGGTGAAACGTACAGCTATGACGAACTGGTGGAACTGGCGCGGTCGGCCCCGGCCTTAAAATCGCTGGTCAACGTCAGTGATTCCCGTTTTGTGACGCCGGGCGATATGCCGGCCCGGGTGCAGGCTTTTTGCCAGGAAAGCGGCCAGCCGATCCCACAAAGCAAAGGTGAAATCATTCGCACCATTTTGGAAAGTCTGGCGTTGGCTTACCGGCAGACGTTGGAGCAAGTTTGCCAGGTCTCAGCCCGGCAGGTAAACGTGATTCACATTGTAGGCGGTGGCGCACAAAATAAGCTGTTGAACCAAATGACAGCGGATGCAACGGGACGACCGGTCATCACCGGCCCGATCGAAGCCACCGTGATCGGCAATGCGCTGGTGCAGTTAATCAGTTTGGGCGAGCTAAGCGACATCGGCGAGGCGCGCCAACTGGTTGCTCAAATGGGCGGCAGGGCGCGTTACGAACCACAAGAAACAACAAAATGGGATGGCGCATACGGCCGTTTCTCAAAATTGTAAATCGTCACCCTGCAATACCTCGATAATTAAGGAACGAGATTTAGGTAATTCACAAAAACTTTTTGAATAAAGATCAGCGGAAGTTTTTGTGAATTCCTCAAGGAAACCACAGCTTGCCAAGGCTTTTGTTTTTATATAACTTTCTGTGGTTTACCTAAATAACGTGCCCGTTTGTAGTAACCGCTTTAGCGGTTTTCTGGACGGCTAAAGCGGTTACTACAAACTAATGTGGATTAGTAATTTAAGCGCCATTCCTAAGCATCCGTTTCACTCATCTCTTTACTGGACTGAGCGGGTCATTTTCAAGACAGGCAGCACGGCTACCAGGGCAATTCCAAAGTCCGAAATTTAGCTTCGCGGAAGCTCATTGACACAACTTGCCAAAGTGACACACCCGTCTAAGTTTTCAAGGAGCAGCTTCCGGCAAGCTTGTTCACCAACGACTTTGGAACCGGCGCGGCGCGGCTGCAGGTAGGTTTGCTGTAACAAACTTATGAACGTACAATTTGTAAAATTGTACTTGTAGTGTGATAAGCGTTGTACAAAAGATTAAAACACAGCAGCCTATAATGAACAATAATTCCAAAAGCGAACCCAAATCAGAAAATTTTTCCGTTCGTAACCTGTTATCCCCCATATTCAAGCAAAAGCGAACGCTGCAATTTAACATCCTCGCTACCTTTGCCTCCCTTATCATTATTACCGTCCTGATCATTATCACGTATACCTATCAGAAAAACACGCGGGCCATACTGGACCTTTCCGAAGATCTGATAGATCAAGTGACCGAAACCGTCATTTATCAGGCCAGCGATCATCTAGGACCGGCCAGCATTATGTCAGAGGTGAGCGCCGAAATTCCCAATTTGGATTCGCTCGTCATCGTTGATAATAAAGAGCTAGAAATTTATGGCATGGAGATTCTTTCTTTATACCCACAATTGGCTGGTTTCTTTATTGGTAACGAGCAAGGGGATTTTCTGTTTATAAAACGCTTTCCAGATGGCAGCATCGGCACAGAAATAATAAATCGATCAATTAGCGAACCAACAACTACATGGTTCTATCGTGATCTTGCAGGCAAAGTTGATTCCGTTGAGGTTACAAATGATGTATCTTACGACCCGCGTAGCCGTCCCTGGTATATAGGCGCCAAGGACAGCGGCGAACAATTTTGGACTGACATATACATATTTTTCACCGATCGCCAGCCAGGTATAACTTCTTCAAATCCTATTTATGACGCCAACGGCAGCTTGATTGGCGTTGTTGGCATAGACATTACATTAAACGAACTTTCCAGGTTTTTGGAAACCTTGCAGGTAGGCAAGAGTGGCATTGTGTTCATCACCAACGCAGAGGGGGAAGTCGTTGCGTTTCCGAATCTTGAAATTTCGACACAAGAAGGGGACAGCTTTCGTCCACTCAGCATCACGGAAATCGACATAGATCCGATAACGGCCGTTTATAGTAAATACCTGGCAAATGGCGAAGAACAATTTACCCTTGAAACCGACCAGGGCCGTTACATGACCGCATTCACCCCGTTTCCGGATAATTTCCAGAAAAACTGGGAAATCGGCATCACGGTTCCTGAAGATGATTTTATTGGCTCAATCAAAGAAACCAACCGGATTTCGCTCCTGTTTTCACTTGTAATTTTGTTGATTGCCATACTTCTGGTCATTTTCTTTTCGCGCAACATCGCGCGCCCAATTGAATTACTTACGGAAGAGACAGAACGCATTAAAAATCTCCAACTCGATAGCAATCTGCGTGTTGAGTCGTCGATTCATGAGGTCCAGCGCCTCGCGGATTCCATCAGCTCCATGCGTAACAGTCTGGAAATCTTCAAGAAACATGCACCGGCAGTGCTCGTGCGCCAGCTGATCACAGTGGGTGAAGAAACCCAATTGGGTGGACGTGAGCGCGAACTGACTTTGCTCTTTACCGATGTCGCCGGATTCACCTCTATCTCACAAGATATGATTCCCGAAGACCTCATGCGGCAGTTATCAGCCTATATGGGCATCTTCACAGAGATTATCATGACCTTCAATGGCATCATAGACAAATATATGGGAGACGGCTTGTTGGCTTATTGGGGTGCGCCAATTGCCAAACCTGACCATGCTTGTTTAGCCTGCAAAACAGCTCTGGAATGTCGCGATCGCGCGAATGAACTGAACCAGGATTGGCAAGCAAAAGGCAATATGATTTTCCCTACGCGTATTGCCATTCATACGGGTGAAACGCTGGTTGGCAATCTGGGGTCCTCGGATTACATGAGCTATACAGTTCTGGGTAAAAGCGTCGATTTTATTAGATTACTCAAGCCCGTTCAGGATCGGTTTGAATCTCAAATTGTAATCAGTGACTCTACCTATAAAAATGTAGCAGATACCTATTACACGCGCCCATTAGAAAGCATAGCGGATAACAAACACGAAACCACAATTATCTACGAACTAATCTGCGAGCGAGATCAGGCCCAAGCGGACGATGTGGCATTATCCGAACAGTTCACGCAAGGGTTTGAAGCCTACATGAACCATGATTGGACCAAGGCGCACGATATTTTTTTCGCTTTGGTAACCAAATATCCTCACGACACCGCCAGTCAATTATACTTCTCCTGGAGTCTTGCAAATTTGCAAGACGCCATTTCTCAATAAAAAGGCAAAGGCCAGAAATCAATTTATGATTTCTGGCCTTCATACCAAAAAAGGCTCGGAATTTTTCGCAGTTGACCTATTGTGTGCCAAAGGCGGATTTCACGCCGGGCGTCAGACAATAAATGAGAATGACGCCGTTAATCAAAATGGTCGGCAGCATCGCCTGCCAGGAAGTAGCGCCAATAATTGACACAACCGCCATGATCAGATTCAGCACAGCCAAGACGACCACAAACAGCCACGCTTGCGGACTCAAATTCCATAAACCGCGTACAACCCAAATATAAATGGCGGCCAGCAAACCCCACATCAAGGCGCCAAACAGGTTAAAGGCAAAGAAATTTACCGGTCCCAAAAAGATGGGGAATAGATGCAGCATTTGCAATGTGTGAACGATTGCAAATATGGCGCCAATTGCTGCCAAAATTGCTATTAATGTGACGCCAAACGGCCGTTTCTTACTCATACTTTCTCCTTTTCTCTCGTCATGTATTGCTTATACATGAAACAATAAATTTTTCGGTCAGGTTTTGAAACCTGACGGTCCAGCTAAACATACGCACGGAATTTTAAAAAGTTTCACGTCATTCAGTGGAGGCTTTCACGGCCGGTGAAATCATCCATCGTGCGATTAATGCCCACAACTCCCATAATCGCATCCGCTATGCCCACAGGCAGCAGGCGCAGCGGGTAAATCAGCCGCACCGACCAGGGCAAAATCACGCGCCGCTGGTTTTTCTGGATTGCCTTCACAATCTTATCCGCCACCGGTTCCGGTTTAAGAATTGGCAGGAGCCAGGGAATCCGCGTTTTGACGCCGGCAAACATCCCGGTGTCGATGTAGAAAGGCGCTACGACCGTGGTTTTAATATTTAACTTTTGACGCTGTATTTCCAGGCGCAGCGACTCGTCGAAGCCAACTGCGCCAAACTTGCTGGCGCAGTAGTCGGTGAGCCTGGCGGTGCCCACAATCCCGCCGGCCGAGGCCACGGTCACAATATGTCCCCGTTTTTGGGCAATCATATGCGGCAAAAAAGCGCGCGTCGTCCAAAATAAGGCCAGGGTATTTACATCAAACGTGCGCAAGATGGCTTCGTCGGAAGCTTCCAAAATCGGCTTACCCTGCACAATGCCCGCATTATTGATCAAAATATCCACAGCCCCATGCTCATCCAGCGCCTGCTGCGCCGTGGCGTAAATTGCTTCCCGATCGGCAAGGTTACACACATAGGTTGTAATTTTGCGCTCTTTACCCGCCAATTCCGCGCGCAAAGCATCAAGAGCAGCAGCGTTGATATCCCAGGCAATGATGTGGGCGCCATGAGCCGAAATTTTGTGCGCCATTAAACGGCCGATTCCGCTCGCTGCGCCTGTGATCAAAACCTTTCTGCCGCTAAATTCACTCATAACGCCTCCTGAAAAAATATCTTCTGCTCTAATTTGACCAAATTTCAGACAACTGCGCCAATAGTAACTCAGATTTCATTTCAAACCTGATTCGCGTTACAATACAGTAATGGCAAAACATATCCTCGTAGTGGATGACGATGCATTATTAAGACGCAGCCTCAGTTTGCAGTTGGAACAAGTTGGCTACCGGACAAGTACGGCCGCTTCCGCCGAAGATGCTCTGGCATTAACCAAACGTGATCAGCCTGACCTGATTTTGCTAGATGTTGGGCTGCCGGGAATGGATGGCCTGGAAGCGCTTAAACATTTCCAACAAGATGTTGATGTTCCCATCATTTTTGTGACGGCCCGCAGGCGAGAACTGGACACGATTTTAGGCCTGGAATTGGGCGCCGATGGGTATATTACCAAGCCGTTTAATCCCGATGTTTTGCTGGCGTATATGAAAGCGGTTTTGCGCCGCTCAACGCGCCAGTCAGCCGGGCTACCCGAACCGGAAAGATTAGTCGTGGGCGATATGGAGATTGATCCCGCTGCGCACACGGTCGTGGTAGCCGGAAACCCGGTTGATCTAACCGCGCGCGAGTTTGCGCTGCTGCACACGCTGGCCCTGGAAGCGGGCCGGATCATTCCCGTTGATGATCTGATCACACGCGTGTGGGGGGCTGAGTTTATGGGTGAACCACAGGTTGTATATGTTCATATTCGCTGGCTGCGTGAAAAAATTGAAGCTGATCCCAATAAACCCAAACGCATCGTGAATGTACGCGGGGTGGGGTATAAGCTGGTTCCGATCAATGATAATTGACGCTTTTAATTAACGATTTATGCGCACGTTACGCGGCCGTTTTATTCTGAGTCATATTTTGCCCATTCTCCTGGTGGCGCCATTGGTGGGTCTGGCGCTTGCCTATCTGTTGGAAACCCAGGTGATGCTGACGGATATGTCAGAGGACATTACGGAAAAATCGACTTTAATAGCCAATGCCGTAGCCAACCAGCCTAACATTTTACAAGACGCCAACGCGGCGGAAGCGTTCGCTGCAGATGTTGGCTTATTATTGGACGAGCAAGTGCTGCTGCTCGATCCACAAGGGGTAGTGCTGGCAGTCAGCCGGCAGCCACTATCAATCGAGTCGCCCATGTTGGAAACGGCCGTTTCCGAACAAACCGAAACCCGGATATTTTATGGCCTATTTGAACAACGCGTCATTGCTCTGGCCCCCGTTACCGACATCAACGCGCAATTGGTCGGCATCGTGGGCGTGGTTGAAACGCTTTCCACGGCCGCTTCCATATTTAGCCGTCTGCGCTGGTTGATCGCCCTTACTGTATTGATCGAACTGGCAGTGGGCGGCCTGATCGGCTTCTATTTAGCGGTGCGCCTGGAACGGCCGATCTCGACCGCCGCCAACGCCGTCATTGCCATTGCCAATGGCGAAAGCATTGAACCTATTCCCGAACAAGGTCCCATCGAAATACGCAGCCTGTCAACGGCCGTCAACACTTTGGCCGAACGTTTACGCATCCTGGAAGATACCCGCCGCCGCCTGCTCGCAAATCTGGTCCATGAAATCGGGCGGCCGTTGGGAGCTATGCGCTCCGCCGTCCACGTGCTGCGTCATGGAGCCGGCGATGATCCTGAAATCCGTGAAGAGTTGCTTGCCGGCGTTGAGGACGAAATCGAGCGCATGCAGCCTTTGCTCAACGACCTGGCGCAGTTGCACGGGCAGGTATTGGGCACGCTGGAGCTGAACCGGCAGCCGACGCCCATCAGCACGTGGCTGCCGCCGCTGCTGCTGCCCTGGCGCTCGGCAGCGCAAGCTAAAGGGCTGCAATGGCAAACAGACATCCCGCCTGATTTACCTGTCCTGAATATTGACCCCGATCGTTTGGCGCAGGTGGTGGGGAATTTATGCAGTAATGCTATCAAATATACGCCAAATGGGGGGGCGGTGACGGTAACGGCCGTTGCCGACCCACAAGAAGTTCGCATCCAGATCAGCGACACCGGAGCGGGCATCGTACCGGCGGAACAACAGAAAGTTTTTGAACCATTTTTCCGCAGCCGGCAGCAGCGCCGTTTCCCGCAAGGGCTTGGCCTGGGACTGACGATTGCTAACGACCTAGTTGAAGCACATGGGGGTTGGTTGGAGCTGCAATCGACGCCCGAGGAAGGTTCTCAATTTTGCATACATCTTCCCCGGCTCGGAGCCAATACCAAACAGTAAAATTCTGGAGTCTGGCGAATCAAGACCTCAGGTTTCTACCTCGAGTGCAAGGTGAACAAATTGATCACAAAACCTGACAAGTCTCCGCTGGTAAAATAAAAAACGCCACTGCCCAGTAAAATTTATTTACAGGCGCACAAATTTTTAATATCATCAGCGGAACAATCAAGGAATAAGGAAACAATACATGCGCATTAAACCCCATCAGTATATCGGGATCTCCCTTTTCATTTTATCTTTTGTAATCACACTAAGTCTGTCGCCAACAACGCTGCAGGCACAGGAGGAGCCTCGGGTTCAAAAACTGAGCGGTCAAATCGAAATAGATGAGATCATGCATTACAACCTGCCCAACCTCAAAGCCGGCGACACCCTTTCAGCCACAATGACCCACACCTCCGGAAACCTGGATCCGGCGCTGCTCTTGACCACGGGGGATACCGACACCGCCGGCTTAATTCCGGAACTGCGCGCCCAAAGAGAGGCCGAAATCGCAGCCGGCGCGGACCCGGTTGAAGCGTTGATTACTGTCATTACCAGTAATTTCCTGGCTGCGGATGACAACAACGGCCCGGATTCTAATGCGGCCATTGAGTTTACTATCCCTGAAGATGGCGATTACCTGCTCCTGGCAATAGGCACGCCTGTAAATGAAACATTTGGCGGCTATGATCTGGTGGTCGGTCTGAACGCCCCCTCAATCCTTGAGGGTCGCCCGCAGGTAACGAATGATGAAATTGCTTTTCTCGATCGCGAGGCATCGGGCATTGCAACGGCCGTACAAAATATCACCAACACCTTCACCCCGGAGGAACAGCTTCACCGCTATACGCTCACTGATAACATCACAGCCGGCGATACAATTTACGCCTATATTGAAACCACATCAACCGATCTGATACCGCTTATTGAACTAAAAGATTACAGCGGGCGCACCTTACGCGCCCCTAATAACACCCTGCTAAACAAACAAGCCGCCTTTGAAATACCCATCCCTGAATCACTGGCAGGTGAAAGTTTGCAAATTGAGGTCACTGCCTGCTGTGCAGATGGCGACGCTATCCCGGTCGGAGATTACCGGCTGCAGGTTGGCATCAATTCACCCGAAACGCTAATCGGTGAGGGGGTCGAAATCGGCCGCAAAATCGTCCGCGGCGCTGCGCCGGTCTTGATTGGCGTTAAACTCCAGCAAATAACCGGCGTTGACCAGAAAGCGGAGAATTACGGCGCCGTATACCAGATTGAAATGCGCTGGAACGATCCTTCCCAGGCATTCAACCCGGACGAGTGCCGCTGTCAATTCAAAACCTTCCTGGGCAGCGGATTCTCCAAACTCGTCAGCGACGAAAACTTTCGCTGGCCGGACTTCACCATTTTTAACCAACAAGATCGCCGCTGGACGCAAAATCAGGGCATTATTGTGAATTCAAACGGCGACATGACTTACTTTGAACGCTTCACCGGCACGTTGCAAGCGCCTGATTTTGACTTCCGCGCCTTTCCATTTGATACGCAAGAATTTTACCTGCGTGTAGATTCACTCTACCCCCAAACATTTTATACGTTTGATGCTCCGTTGGAGGCCAGCGAGGTTGGCGACCAGTTAGGCGAAGAGGAGTGGGTGATGAATTCGTGGGACACTGAAGTCAGTCAGTTACCGGGTCTGGGCGTCGCACCGAGTTCTCGATTTTCATTCGGCTTCACAGCCCACCGCCATCTCAACTTTTATATCATGCGTATCTTTCTGCCGACGATTTTGATCATTGTCGTATCCTATTTCACCTTTTTCCTGCAAGATTACTCCAAGCGCATTGATGTCACCAGCGCCAACTTGCTTGTTTTTGTAGCTTTCAATTTCACCATCTCCAATGATTTGCCCCGGCTTGGTTACCTGACCTTCCTGGACGCCATTCTGGCCGGCGTGTTTGCCATTACAGCATTTGTTGTGGCCTTTAATGTCTTTTTGCGTCGCCTGGAACAAAAAGGAAAAGAGGATTTAGCCCGGCGTATTGACAGATATACGCTCTGGATCTATCCGGTCGCCTATATCATTGGTGGGGTTATTCTTGTTATTAATTTCTTACTGCCGGCATATTGGACAAGTATTTTGGCTACGTTGGGTCTGGCGTAGGAAGTCGCAAGCTTCTCATGCAAATAATCTTCAAGAATTTTATGAGATCACCCTGATGCGCCATATCGGGTTGCCAATGGGACAATTTGCACGCGTAACGGCCGTCTACAACATCATTTTCCTATTAGCGGCAATTGGCCTATGGCAAACTGGCTGCACACAAACGCCTGAAGCGACGACGCCCGCATTGCCGATCCTGCCAACCGCAACCTTAACTTCGATATTACCCACCGCGACCGCTGCACCGCCCGCTACAAACGCGCCGGCAGCGGCGCCCACATCCGCGGCTGTGACCCCAACGGAAACGCCTTTTTTCACCGGCGCAGTGGAACCCTGCGGTCAAATATTGCCGATTTTGTCCCCTTCCACAGTGAGTCCTGTGACGACGCTCAACCGCGACGCGGCAGCGCTGGCGCGCCTGCAAGAAATTGTACCCGAAGCCGCCCAACCGGCATTGAACAAGATTTTGCAAGCGCCGGAAAATGTAGGGCTGGCGGCTTATCGCGTCGGGCAGGAAGCAGATGGGGCCTATTTGAATGCGGACGCGCCCATGCCGCTGGCGTCGGTGGTAAAAGTGATCCACCTGGTCGCCTACGCAGAAGCGGTCGCCGCCGGACAGCTTGAGCCCACCAGTACGGTTACGCTGGAAGAGCTGGCAGCCTATTATTTACCGACCACCGACCTGGGCGCGCATCTTGACGCCATTGCCGCCCTGGAAGAAAACGGCCGTCTCTTTGGCGCGCCGCCCACGCTTTTACTGGATGAAGTCCCAGGCATGATGATCGAGTTCAGTTCCAACGCCGCCACCGATTATTTGCATATGCTGCTCGGCCAGGGCGTGATCGAGAAAACGGCCGTTTCCCTTGACCTGCCCACCCAAACCGCGCCCTGCCCCTTTGTGGGTCAATTTTTGATCATGGGCAACCATGTCCAGCAGCGCACCAACGATTATAATGCCGTGGACGCCTATATCGCCGATCCCGCCAGATACGGCCGTGACGTCATGCTGTTCACGCAAGCCTTCAGCAGCGACCCCGATTTCCGCCAGACAGCCATCGAGTGGCGGCAGACCACCAGGCGTCCCACCGGCCAGACGCAGCGTTTCTTCAGCGACATGCTTAACGCCCAGGGCAGCGCGCGCGACTATGCCGCCTTAATGGCGCGCATTGCGCAAAATGGACTCAGCAGCGGCGACAGCAGCTTTACGGCGCGGCGCTTTTTAGAGTGGCCGATGCGCTTCGCCGACAATCAGGCCGTGTTCACCAATCTGGGTTACAAAGGGGGCAATTTGCCCGGCGTTCTGACAACGGTGTATTATGCCTATCCGCGCGGCGAAACAACGCCAATTGTGGTCGCCTTGTTCTATCGTGACCTGGACGGCCGTTCATATCGGGAATGGCGCAACACACAAGCTCACGATGAACTGGCGCGCTGGTTGCTGTATGATCCGGAAGCAATTGCGGCGCTGCGGGATGTACTCACTCCTGCCAATGCTGAATAGGAAACGACCTGCGCCGCGGTCCACACTATTGAGAACCACCTTCGTGAAAGCTTGTTCATAAACAAATTTGCTGTTGTGGAGCTTCCAGGAAGGTATTTCTAGGGAGATGCAAGCATGACTGAAAAAACCTACGACATCCTTATGATTGGCGGCGGCGTGATGGGCTGCGCCATCGCATATTACCTGCTAAAAGCCAACAGCCGGCTCAAAATCGGGTTGATTGAGATGGATCCAACTTATGCCAGGGCCTCCACGACCCTGTCAGACGGCAACACGCGCTTGCAGTTCAACGTCAAAGAAAATATCCAGATGTCGCTTTATGCTTTGGAAGTTTTAGAGAATTTCAGCGAGGAAACGGCCGTAAACGCTGAAAAGCCCGATATCGCGTTTCGCCAGCAAGGCAATCTGTTCATTATTGACGCTGCCAGCCAGGAAGGCGCTAAACAGGGATTGGCGCTGCAACAAAGCCTGGGCTGCCAGGTCGAATGGCTCACGCCGGCAGAAGTCAAGTCGCTTTACCCCCTCTACAACCTGCATGAATGCGTGGGCGGCACATTTGGGCCGCTCGACGGAACCATGTCCCCTCTGGCTGTGCTGCTGGCCTACAAACAAAAGATTATCGCTCTGGGCGCCGAATTTATTCCAGCCGAAGCGGCAGAATTGCTGAAACGCGGCAGCCAAATTATTGGCGTCCGCTTACGCTCCGGCGAGAGCATAAGCGCGAAAGCCATCGTCAATACAGCCGGCGCATGGGCAACAAAAATCGCCCAAACCGTAAATATCGAACTGCCGATTTCACCGATCAAACGCCAGGTATTTGTGATCGAAACCGATGTGCGTCCGCAAAAAACGCTGCCGGCCTTGTTTTTGCCCTCCGGTCTATATTGCATTCATGAAGGCGGCGGGCATTTTATGATCGGAAAATCATTGCCGGATGACCCGGTTGGCCTGGAAGATTTCAGTTGGAATCAAAATCTGTTTACGGAAATCCTCTGGCCGGAACTGGTCGAGTATATCCCGGCCTTTGATCGTCTCAAGGTTGTGTCAGGGTGGAGTGGGCTGTACGCCGTCAACACCTTTGACGGCAACGCGATCTTAGGTGAGTGGCCGCAGTTACAGGGGTTTTATCTGGCAAACGGATTTTCAGGGCATGGTTTCCAGCAGTGCCATGCGGTTGGTCGTTATATCGCCGAACTGATTTTGGAGCAGCCGCCCGCGCTCGACCTCAGTATTTTCTCGCCGCAGCGCCTTTTGGACAACGAAGCCGGTATTTGAAAACCGGCGCAAGATTATTTAGTCGAGGTCATTGCGTACGGGGTCTTTCATTTTGAGACCGATGCGGTATGCCGCCGAGCTAATCGCGTGGGTGCTGACCGGCCCGGAAATCATCAAGAGTACAATCAAAAGCAGCCCTTTGCCCCAACCAAGCGGCGTCCAGGCAACGGCCGCTACCAGCAGCAGCACCACACCAAACACGCCGACCTTACCTGTGGCATGCAAACGCGTATACACATCCGGCATGCGCACCAGCCCCAATACCCCCACAATCGAGAAAAAAGTGCCGATTAAAACGGCAATTATTGCAACAATCTGTAAAAACGTACTCATACCAAGTTATTCGCTTCGCCTCAGCCTGTTACCCCTTGACTATTTGAGCGCCAGACCAACCGTCAAAACATCTGCTCATCAGCCACATACTTCGACAGCACAATCGTGCCAATAAAGCCCAATGCGCCCAATCCAAGCGCCACATCAATATAAATGCTGTCGCGCAAAACAAGCGAAATAAGCGCCAGCATCGCCAGCGTGAGCGTGCTGACCAACTCGACGCCAATCAAACGATCGACCACATTCTCACCACGCCAGATGCGCCAGACGGCTACCGCCAGCAAAATAATATGGATCAACAAAGAAAGCGACAAAACGGCCGTTAATAGTGTAGTAATCATGATTGCGCTGCCCGATCTTCAACAGTACCTTCTGGAAAAATCTTTTCCAACAAGTCGATACGCATTTGCTGCGCCTGGGCAATTTGTTTGTCGGTTTCGCTGGCGTCCAGCACATGTGTATACATGACGCCATCAGCGTCTATTTCGACCACCAACTCGCCGGGCGTCAGCGTGATGGCGTGGGCGCTCAAAGCCTCAGCCAGCTCAAACCGGCTGTTGGATGGAATCGCGATGATGCCGGGTTTAATTGGCAGTGAGCGGCTCAACACAATGCGCGCAACTTGAAAACCACTCACAATTAAATCATAGCTGAGAACAAGCACATAACGCAGCATTGCCCAAAGGGCGGCGGGCGCATGTTGAACGGCGACAGGAGTGCGAGGTGAATTCAACAAGGCCAAAATACCAACTGCCAGCAGGAGACCAATTACAATATTGCTCACCTGCAAATTAGCGGTCAAAGCCAGATAAACCAGCGTCAAAAAAAACACGGCGCGCAAATAATACATTCTCAACCTCCCAATACCGCTTGAATATATGCGGTGGGTTCACCCAGCCAAATGCTGGTCGCCTGGGCCAGCGCGACTAACGGTTCCGCCCAGACGCCAAACATCAACAGCAAAATCACCAATATGGCCGGCGCAAACAAACGATCGCCGCTGCTTTTGGCGCTGATGCCTTCCGCCGGTTTGAGCCACCAGATACGCTGGAAGGCGCGGATCGTATATATCAAAGTAAAAATGCTGGTGACCCCAATCAGGAACAAGGCCCAATAGCCGGCGGCGTTGATGCCGCTGCCAAACAGCAGGGTCTTGCTGACAAAGCCGTTTGTCGGCGGGATTCCGGCTAACGCCAGGCTGCCCAGGAAAAAGAGCAGTCCGGCCGCCGGCAGCGGTTTACCTACCCCGGTAACAACGTCAAAAGCAGCCGATTTGATAGAGGCGCGGCTGGCCACATACCCGGCCAGCATCAACATGGCGGCTTTAATCAGGCTGTGGTTGAAGGCAAATACAATCGCGGCGGTTATGGCGGCAGTCGTTCCCCAGCCAAGCGCAACCAGAATAAAACCCACCTGCGCTATGGTGGAGTAGGCCAACATGCGTTTGACATTGTGGGCGCCGATGGCTGAAAGTCCGCCAAAGATGACGCCCACGATACCCAATATCAGCAAGATCAGCCGAATGAGCGGCGCCTGGTCCACATAAAGCAGCGTAATCATGCGCAAAAAGCCGTAGATGCCCAGTTTAACCACAACCGAGGAAAGCATGGCGCTGACCGGGGTAGGGGCGGCGGCGTGAAAATCAGGCTGCCAGAAGTGGAAAGGAAAAACGGCGCTTTTGACCATAAAAGTGGCCATTAAAAAGGCAATAGCGGGCAAGAGCAACGGCCGTTCCCCATCCGCCGCAATCCGCGCCGCCAAATCCGCCATATTGAGCGTGCCGTAGGAAACATACATGCAGCCAATCGCCAGCAGCATAAAAAAGGAAGCCAGCAAACTGATATAAAAATATTTGTACGCCGCTTCGGTTCCATAGGCGTCGTCGGAAACGGCCGTCAGCACCGTGCCGGAAATCACCAACAGTTCGGCGAATACATACATATTAAACAGGTCGCCGGTTAGCAGTGCGCCGGTCAAACCTGTCGCCAGCAGCAAAAAGAGCGGATAAAAGGTGGGATAGGTGACAACCGTATCCTTGCTGCCCAGCGCGTAAATAATGCCGGTCACCATGACCAACTGGGTCATGACCACAAACAAGGCTGAGAGCATATCGGCCACAATGGAGACGCCAAATGGCGCCGGCCAGCCGCCAGATTGATAGACGAGCGGTTCGCCGCCCTGCCACACGACCCACAACAGCAGCAAACTGGCCGCAAAAGAAAGCAGCATCATACCTAAAGTCCAGCCGGCCTGAAACCGCCGCTGACGGCGCAGCAGCAGCGCTGTCATTGCGCCGCTTAAGGGGATCAATATTGGCAGAATGGCTAAATAATCACCCAGCAAATCCATCAATGTTTCAACTCATCCATTTCATCCAGATCGGCCGTTTTATAGCGCGCGGAAATAATATACTGCATGCCCAGCACAAACGCCGTACCGCCCATGCTGATCACAATCGCCGTTAAAATAAGCGCCTGCGGCAGCGGATCGCTGTACGGTTCGGCCGCAGTCGTATAAGCCGCCGCCACGCCGTCATAGGCGCCCGTACTCAATAAAAACAAATTGACCGCGTTCGCCAGAATCATCAAACCAATCACAGAGCGAATGATGTTACGGCGCAGCATCTGGTAGACGCCAATTGCAAATAATAAACCGACGGCCAGGGCTGAAAGAACTTCCATCTTGTTTAAACTTCCTCTTCCGGGTGGCCTAACGTATTGAGCATATACGTTATGCTGCCCAGAACCGTCAAACAAATTGCTACCTCAAACAAAAAGGACGTACTGATATGAAACCCTCTGGGTAAAAATGCCCATCCGGCCGTAAAATCAATGTTCCCCAGAAAACTACCGGTAATGAACGCCGCAATCGTGCCCGTAACAATCGCCAGTAAAACCCCTACGCTGATCAATGGCGCCGGCCGCAGCCAGGCAAGCTGCTGCCTGGTTTTGTAATAACCAAACACAACATACCACAAGCCCACCGCCAAACTAATAATCACGCCGGCTGTGAAACCATCTCCGGGCTGATCATGTCCATACATCATATGCGTCACCGCCAGCACCAATGAGAGCGGCAGCGCCGCATACGAGGGAACCCGAATAAAGGGCGACGTCACAGCGCCGCCAATACCAAAAGTCGCTGTGGCAGCGCTAGACTGAGGCAGCGTATCCAATTGCTGACCGGAATCCCCATGCTTGCGCGCAGCAAACCGCAGCAGTGTGTAGATGCCCAATCCGGCAATGCTGAACACGGCTATTTCAATCACGGTGTCCAGGGCGCGAAAATCAACCACGATTGCGCCCACCATATCGGTCGCGCCAGTCAAAAGTTTGGCATTGGCGGCGTAAAAAGGGGTGACGGCCGTTTCCCGTGGCCGGTCAACCAGAGCGGTTAGCGTAATCAACATGACAACAAACCCCAAACTAACAGCGACAAGCGCGTCGCGTAACACTGAAACCTGCGCCGCGCGTCTGTGTTCAGTCAGCTCCTGGGCGCGCTGGCGCTGGCGGCGCGGCAGGCGGGTCAGCGCCAGTACCAGAATAACCAGGGATAGAATATCTACCACAATTTGCACGAGAGCCACATCTGGGGCCGGTTCCAACACAAATAATAAAGCCATCGCCAAGCCGGATGCGCCAAAAGCCATGACGGCATAAAAGTCACGTCCCAGAGCAATTGTAGCCGCCGAAGCGCCAACGACCAGGAAAAGTGAGAACAGGCGCAGAACAAAAACCTCGCCGGCGAAATTCATCTCTGGCAACGATAGGTAGGATGGGGCTAAAAACAGGCTAAAACGCGCAAATATCAAAATTAGTAAAATGGTTGCGACAATAATAATAACCAGATAGGTACGCAGCTTACCCTGCTGCAAGCGAGTTGCCCAATATCCGCCATTATCAATGGCTGCCAGCACCCATTCATATAGCTTGTTGAAGGTGAAGCCTGGCAAAATGCGCGCTTGCCAGTCACGCACTCGGTGGCGGAACAAAAACAAGATTGTGCCCAAAGTGATAGCAATGCCAGACAGGAGCAGCGGCACATTAAGGCCAGTCCACAAAGCCAGTGAAACCTTAACTTCGTCACCATACGCCGCCGCGGCGGCGTTGGCCAGAAAAATGGCTTCCTGACGCGGTTCGGGTAGCAAACCCACCATCAAAGATAGCGCAGCAGGAATGGCAGGCATGAGCCACATGGCCCAGGGCGCTTCATGGGCGTGGATGCCGGGGTCTTTAGGTTTGCCCATAAAGGTCTCCCAAACCAGCAACCCCGCTTGAGCCAGCAGCAGCGCGCCGGCTAAAACGCTGACCCAGGGCAGCAGCGCGCCAATTACGGGGGGCAGGGAGGGGTGAACGGCCGTTGCCAGCAAAGTTTCCTTCGCCAGAAAACCAAACAGCGGCGGCAGTCCCGCCATTGACGCAGCCGCGACCGTCATAATAACAAATGTAAACGGCATCACTTTGCGCAGCCCGCCCAGGCGGCGCAGGTCACGCGTACCCGCTTCATGATCTACAATGCCGGCGGCCATAAACAGCGCGCTCTTATACAGCGCGTGCGCCAATATCCCGATGATTAGCGCCTTGTACGCGCCCGACACATCCTGCCCAATCAGCATCACCAGCACGCCAAGCTGACTAATGGTGGAATAAGCCAGCAGCGCCTTCATATCATTTTGTTTTAGTCCCAGGTAGGCGCCCGCCAGCATGGTTACGCCGCCGGTCAACGTCAACAGCCAGAACCAGGCCTCGGTAAAGCCCAGGGCCGGATTCATACGCGCCAGCAGATAAATGCCCGCTTTGACCATCGTGGCGGAATGCAGATAGGCGCTGGCCGGGGTGGGCGCGCTCATCGCGCCCGGCAGCCAGATATGGGCCGGCCACTGCGCGCTCTTGGTCAAAGCGCCAAAGGCGACCAGCGCCAGCATCACGCCATATAACTCGCTGCTGCGCAGTAGATCACCGCTGCTTAAGATTGTCGCATATTCGGTGCTGCCCACGACAGAACTGACAAACAATAGACCAGCCAACAGCGCAATTCCACCGCCGCCGGTGATAAAGAGCGCGCGAAAGGCGCCTTTGCGCGCCGCTTCATCTTTGGTTTTGTAGGCGACAAGCAGGAAGGACATGATGCTGGTGCCTTCCCAAAAGATAAACAGCGTGAGCACATCTCCCGCCATGACCAGGCCCAGCATCGACAACATAAAGAGCAGCAGGTAGGTCAGGAAGCGCCACGCACTCTGATCCCCTTTGAAGTATTGTCCGGCATAAACCAGGATCAACGCGCCAATGAAGGTGACAATTAGGGCAAAGAACAGGCTCAGGCTGTCAACATAGAAGCCAAGGTTGATTCCCAGTGAGGGCAGCCAGCTCCACTGCCAGACAAACACAACATCAGTATTAGAAATTGGCACGCGCAAAAGCAGCAGCACAAAGGCGACAAAAGGGGTCAGCGCCAACAGCGAGCTTAATTGGGCGATTGTCAGGCGGCGGTTGAAAGCCGGCAGGCCGAACAATGCAGCCACGCAGGCGCCCAGGCTAATAATCAGCAGTGGTATCAGCAGCGTCGGATCAATCATTTATTCGGGGCAGTGATATTTGAGATGTCGGTCTATATTTTTCAGGCGGCGGCGCCATTGCCGGAAACGGCCGTATCCACAACAGAGCCGGTCAAATCATCCACACTTTCCTCGGTTTTGATCATATCGCGCAAGAGCATCAAGCCAACCAAAACTAAAATCAGCACAACCGCGATAATGACGCGCTGAATGCCGGGAGATAACTGTCCAAAACGCTGCATAATATTGGGTTTATCAAGACCATTGATTTCTTCTGTCATGTTTCACCTCTTTTTCTCTTTTTGGTAAACCACGGAAAGTTCTACAAAATTAGAGAGATGGCGTCTCCGCGGTTTACGCAACCCTTGCCGCTGAGGAATCAAGCAGCCAGGTCAATTTGCCATCGACGGGTTGGACTTTGGCGGCGGGCGGCAGCGGCGTAACGGCCGTTGCCCCCAACACCCGTCCCACCATCTCAGCCTTATCCACACCGGCCACCAAAAAAATCACGTGCGCGGCCTGGTTAATTATTCTATACGTTAACGTCAGGCGCAGCGGCGGCGGTTTGGGCGAATTGGGAACCACTGCAACCCACCTGTCACTGGATTTTACCACTTCCGGCTGACCGGGAAAAAGCGAAGCGGTATGCCCGTCCGGTCCCATGCCCAACAAAATGAGATCAAAACGGGGCAGTTGACCCTTAAAGACCGCGCGTAAGCTCTCGCTGTACTGCGCCGCAGCCGCCTCAGGCGTCAGACCAACCGTCGGAACGGGATAAATTTGCTGTGGCGGGATGGGAACAAAGTCCAGCAATGTCTCGCGCGCCATCAGATAGGAACTGTCCGGATGGTCGGGCGGTACAAAACGTTCGTCGCCCCAAAAAACCAGCGCGTTTTGCCAGGGAACCGCTTCACGCAGCGGTGATTGGGCCAGCAGTTGGTGCATCGCTTTAGGGGTACTGCCGCCGGAAAGTGCTACGATGAAACGGCCGTTTTTTTTCACAGCTTCCTGCGCCAGAGTAACAAAACGCTGCGCCGCTTCCGCCGCCAACGCTGTTTTATCAGATAAAACTTTAATTTCCAAGTTGGATGGCATTGTCTTTATGTCCGGCCTGGTAATGAAAATTCATAAACTGCAGGCACCAATTATCAAGTCGGCTTCGCTGACTTAGGGTTTGCCCGTTTCTAACTTTGGTCTTTGGTAAACGGGCTAACCTTCGCGGATTCGTTTTTTGTCAAAAGTTTTTTGTAAACGAATCCTTAGCAAGTATCCTAGCGCCAATTCTTATACGTGTTGATCAAACCATTGGTTGACGCATCGTGGGACTCAACCGGCTCGTCATCCGCCAATTCCGGCAAAATCGCCCTGGCCAACTGCTTACCCAGTTCAACTCCCATCTGATCAAACGAGTTAATCTGCCAGATTACGCCCTGCGTAAAAATTTTATGCTCGTATAGTGCAATTAATGCCCCTAAGGTAAATGGCGTGAGTTTACGCAGCAGAAAGGAGTTGGTTGGTTTGTTGCCGGCAAAGGTTTTCGCCGCCGTCAGCAAATCCAGTTGACTGCCGCCGACGCCCTGCGCCGCCAGTTCGGCGCGCGCTTCGGCCGGGGTGCGTCCTTTCATCAACGCCTCAGTTTGCGCAAAATAATTCGAGAGCAGAATGGGATGATGCTGGCCAAGCGGATTCTGGCTTCGCGCTGCGGCAATAAAATCGCACGGAATCAGCTTGGTTCCCTGGTGGATTAGCTGGTAAAAAGCGTGCTGCCCATTTGTGCCCGGCTGCCCCCAAATGATCGGCCCGGTGGTGTAATCGACCGGCGCGCCTGCTTTGGTGACGCTTTTGCCGTTGCTTTCCATATCGCCCTGCTGGAAATAATCGGCGAAATGCTCCAGATATTGGTCGTAGGGCAAGATGGCGTGGGATTCGGCGCCCCAAAAATTATTGTACCAAACGCCCAGCAGTCCCATGATGACGGGGATATTTTCTTCCAGCGGGGCAGTGCGGAAATGTTCATCAACGGCGTGAGCGCCGCTAAGCAGCGCCTCAAAGTTATCCATGCCCAGGTAAATAGCGATCGACAGCCCAATCGCCGACCAGAGCGAATAACGGCCGCCGACCCAATCCCAAAATTCAAACATGTTGACGGTGTCAATACCGAACTCAGCTACGCCGGCGGCGTTTGTCGAGAGGGCAGCGAAATGTTTGGCAACGGCCGTTTCCTCTCCCGCCGCCGCCAAAAACCAATCCCGCGCCGAATGGGCGTTGGTCATCGTTTCCTGCGTCGTAAACGTCTTGGAAGCAATCAAAAACAGGGTTGTTTCTGGATTCAGGCCTTTCAGGGTTTCAACCAGGTCACTGCTGTCCACGTTGGAGACAAAATGCACGTTTAGACCGGGTCTGGCATAGGGCGTAAGCGCCGTCGTCACCATTTTGGGACCCAGGTCAGAGCCGCCAATGCCAATATTGACCACATCACTGATTGGCTTGCCGGTGTAGCCGCGCCATGCGCCGGAACGCACTGCCTCGCTGAACGACCGCATCTTTTCCAGCACGCCATTAACTTCCGGCATCACATCCTCGCCATCCACAAAAATGGGCCGGTTGGAACGATTGCGCAGCGCCACGTGCAGCACGGCGCGATTTTCTGTATTGTTGATCTTTTGCCCGCTGAACATCGCTTCAACCGCTGCGCCAAGTTGGGCCTGGCGCGCCAGATCGAACAACAGCGCCATCGTTTGGGCAGTGATGCGATTCTTGGAATAGTCGAATAGCAGCTCATCTCCGAACCACAGGGAAAAACGGTCGAAACGCTGCGGATCGGCCGCAAAAAGGTCACGCATATGGACTGCGTCCATTTCTTCTTGATGTGCTTGTAAGGCTTGCCAAATCAAAGAACGAGTTAAATTCATTATAAATTTCCTTATTTAACTCAAGTTGCCACTTTAGCTGCTACAGAATGAATTCTGTAACTAACGCGGAGAAACATGATAAATCATGTTGAATATGTTGCCAGATGTGCTGTTCCGAGTCTATTTTAACAGACTTTTTATCCGTAGCCGTAGATTTCAATCTATGGCGCTATGGCGCCGGCATGGTAGCAACTTGGGTTATTTAATCCGAAAACAAATCGATAACATAATCAAAACTTCGTTTGTTTTGAGTTTCCATAATTGCTTAGCCTAAAAAACTCGGTGTACCCTTAGTATGGCCCTAAAATACGGATTCCATCTTCTCCGGCCACAATAACTTCGGACGCCAACCCTAAAAACAAACCATGTTCCACAATGCCCGCGCGCGCGTTCAACTGTAAATTTAGCTGCGCCAGATCGTCAATGGGGCCAAAATTGCAATCTAGAATCAAATTGCCCTGGTCGGTTTGAAACGGCCGGCCGGCGGCGTCCTGGCGCACGGCAACGGCCGCTCCCAATTCTTCCAAAAAATGCCGCTGCGAACGCCAACCAAACGGAACGACTTCAACCGGCACGGCGAAAAGCGCGCCTAACTGCGAGGAGAGCTTGGAGTCATCCACAACGATGATATTGCGCCGGCTGGCCTGGGCCACAATTTTTTCACGCAGCAGCGCGCCGCCGCCGCCCTTGATTAAATTGAGCTGCGGATCAACTTCGTCGGCGCCATCGAACGTCAGATCAACTTGAGGATGCTCGTTTAGTGTGGTCAGGGGGATGTTTAATTCGCGCGCGGCTTGTTCAGTGCGCAAAGCAGTCGGAATGCCCACAATATCTTTAAGCGTACCGTCACGCAGGAGCTCTGCCAGGCGGCGCACGCCCCAAATGGCGGTCGAACCGGTTCCCAGCCCAACAACCATGCCGGATTGGATATGGGCAACGGCCGTTTCCGCCGCCGCTTTTTTCAATTGATCAATTCTGTTCATGCACCTATGAATGTATCACGAAAACAGCCAGGAATCTAGATAAAAAAGACCATATCGACACATTTTGCCATATATAGAATTCGCCATTCTCCAAGAAAAACGGCCGTTTCCAATGAAACGGCCGTTCATCAAAACCTGACAACTGTCAAATGGATCACGTACTGACAAAATCACTCGTATCCACTTCCTCGCCATCCGGCCCTTTACCCTTGAACTGGCTCATGTAGAGTCTGTAGTAAAAACCTTTCTTGGCCATCAATTCATCGTGAGGGCCAAACTCCTCAATCTCACCACCGTTAATCACCATAATATTGTGGGCTTGTTGAATTGTACTCAGGCGATGGGCAATGACAAAGCTTGTGCGTCCTTCCATCAGCTTGCGCAAACCTTCCTGGATTAACTTTTCTGTACGCGTATCGACATTACTTGTCGCCTCATCCAGAATGAGGATTTTGGGCTGCGCAACCATCGCCCGCGCAATTGTAATCATTTGCCGCTGGCCCTGGCTCAAGTTTGCGCCGCGCTCCGTCATCATCGTGTCATACCCTTGCGGCAGATTGGTGATAAATTCATGCGCATTAGCCTGCTTGGCGGCGGCGATACACTCTTCCTCTGTCGCTCCTTCGCGAGCATACATCAAGTTCCCCATAACCGTGTCCGAGAATAGGAATGCCTCTTGCAGCACCATACCAACCTGCTTGCGCAAACTGTTTTGCGTCAACGTGGCTAGATTTTGCCCATCAATGATGATTGCGCCGCTGTCTATGTCGTAATAGCGGGTCAAGATGTTCATGATGGTACTCTTGCCGGCGCCAGTCGGCCCACAAATGCCGATCATCTGGCCCGGCAGCGCTTCAAAAGTATTGTGACGCAAGATTTTGCGTCCCGGCACATAGCTGAAGTCCACATCCTCGAATTCGATATGGCCGCCCTTGAATTCAAATTCCTGGGCGTCGGTTGCATCTTCCACAGTCGGCACCTCATCAAGAATCAAGAATACACGCCGGCCGCCGGCGACTGCATTCAACGAAGTCGCTGTCAGGTTGGCAATTTCTGACAAGGGTGAGGCCAGCAGGGCAGCGTAGCTGGTAAAGGCGATCACGACGCCCAAGGTGGCCTCATCTGCCAATACCAGAAAACCGCCAAAGACCAGCACCAGTACGATCATCAACATGGTCAGCGATTGGGTGAGCGGGAATTGCAGCAGCGAGGTAAAGAAGGCGCTGGTACCAACATCGTAAACGTTGGCTGCTAACGCTTCATTACTGGCGCTGGCCCACTCATGCCGGCGATTGCTGATCAATACTTTGGTACCGGCGATAGTTTCCTCCTGGAAACCGGTCAGATTGCCCAACTCTTCCTGCAATTTAGCGAAAGAAGGCGTCGCAATGCGCTGAATGACCAAGGTTAAGATCAGCATCAGCGGCACAACGAGCAGAGCGGCAACGGTCAGGCGCCAATCAACGATCAACATCACCAGCAGAATGAGCAGAATTGGTACAGCGGCGCGGATCATTTGGGCCACGGCGCTCTCGAAGAAGAGACCGACAGTTTCCAGATCATTGGTCAGGCGGCTCATTAATTCGCCAACCGGCTGGCGATCGAAGAAGCTGAGTGACAAGGTTTGCATGTGGGCAAATAAACTTGTCTGCAAATTGAATAGACCTTTTGTGGCCAGGTCGGAAAAGACACGTTCGGCAACGAGGCTCAACAGCAGGAAAAGCACACTGACTATTTTCTGGATAGGTGGACAAGTCTTAAGATAGTTTGAGCTGACCTGATTTTACCCAATAATATGATAGTTTGAAAGATTTTGATGATGATCAGGCCAGGCGGGCGCGAACATCAAGGGCGATTGCGCCGTCGGCACAGGCACGCAGGGGGTTGATTTCGATTTCGGCAATTTGCGGGAAGTCGGCGGCCAGTTGGGCAATACGGATGAGGACGTCGGCAACGGCCGTTTCATCCACGCGCTCAATATGGCGAAAACCACGTAATTTGCGTCCGGCCCAGGTTTTATCCAGGAGATATTGTGCATCTGTGGGCGTCAACGGCGCCAGTGCAAAGGCAACATCCCCAAGACCCTCAACCTCAACGCCGCCGGAGCCAAACATGACCAGCGGGCCAAATTGGGGGTCCTGCACCACGCCAACCACAACTTCCTGCCCCTCAAGGGCCATTTGCTGCACTTCCACGCCCAGGATTTGGGCAGCGGAGCGCGCCTTTTTTGCACGTTCGACCAAGGTAGTGAAGCCAGCGGAAACGGCCGCTCCGTCCTCCACATTCAGCAAAACCCCGCCCACATCAGATTTATGCGGGATGTCAGGCGACGCAATTTTGAGCGCTGCCGGGTAGCCTAAAGCATCCGCAGCCAGCACCGCCTGCGCCGGTGAGGAAGCCAAAATCATGGCCGGCGCGGGAATGCCATAGGCTGCCAGCAGTTCCTGCAAAACCGACTGGGGTAAAAATCCGGGCGGCTGCGCGGCGAGCAGCGCCTCTAATTTTGACTTATCAACCTGCGCGGGCAATATGGATACGGCCGTTTCCTGCCCCAAAAAAGCAGCCTGCCGCCATAAAACACCCAAAGCCGACGCCGCTGCGGCCGGGAAACGGTATTCAGGGATATGGGCCGCGCGAAAATAAGCCGTCGCCTCCTGAATCAAGGTAGAACCCATCAGCGCAATCACAACCGGCTTATCCGCCGTTTGGATGCCGGGAATGATTGCGCGCGCCACGCCGCCGGCCGTAAACATGGGCGGCGCGGGCACAATAACCATCACGGCGTCCACATTGGGGTCCGCCAACAAAATGTCCAGGCTGACGGCATACTGCTCGGGGGAAGCGGTCGCGAGCATATCAACCGGATTTTGCACGCTCGCCGCCGCAGACAACTGCGCCTGCAGCGCTGCGACAGACGCCGGCGTCAGGGCTGCCAGCTTCAATCCTTGCGCTTCCAGCGCATCGGCCGCCAAAACGCCCGGCCCGCCGGCATTGGTCAACACGGCCACGTTGGGTCCCTGGGGCAGGGGCTGCCAGGCGAGCGCCCTGGCCCAATTAAACATTTCATTGGCGTCGCTGGCGCGCAGTACGCCCGCGCGCCGGAAGGCGGCATCGTAAGCGTTTTCTTGTCCGGCCAGCGCCCCTGTGTGCGAAGCGGCGGCGCGCTGGCCGGCAGCCGAACGGCCGACTTTGAGCGCCACGACAGGTTTATGCGGCGTGACTTGTTGGGCGGCGTGGATGAAGGCACGGCCGTTGCCCACGCCCTCCAAATACAGCGTCAACACCCTGGTATGGGCATCAGCAGCCACCGGCGGGAGTACATCCGTTTCGGTCACATCCACCTGATTGCCCAGGCTGACAATACGTGAGAAACCAAAGCCCTGGCCGCGCGCCCAATCAATAATCGCCGCGCAAATCGCGCCGGAATGAGAAATGAAGGCGATGTCGCCTGTCGGCGGTCCTGGTGGGGGCAGAAATGTGGTGTCCAACGGCAGGTGGGTATCGATCAAACCGATGCAGTTTGGCCCCATCAACCGCATGTCATATTTATGCGCAACGCGCAGGCACTCCGCCTCCAGCGCGGCCCCCGCTGCGCCAACCTCGCGAAAACCACCCGATGCGATAATCGCGGCGCGAATGCCGCGCTGTCCACACGCAGTTAATGTGGCCGGTACAAGCTGGGCCGGGATCAGCAGCACGGCCAGATCAACCGGGTCAGGCACATCCTCTATTGTGCAATAGATGGTGCGCTCAAACAATTCGCCGCCTTTCGGGTTGACAAAATGGATGGCGCCCTGGTAACCGCTTTGCACCAGGTTTTGGGCAATACCATAACCCAGCTTGGCCGGATTTTGGGAGACGCCAATAATGACGATTCCTTGTGGATGGAAGAATGGATTTAGGGTCTGATTTGTTTGGGACAACATGCAACATTTTATCAAGCAAAAGTTTATCCGTAAAATTTTTTCATAGCCTTAGGGTTTGCCCGTTTTTAACTTTGGGCTTTGGTAAACGGGCAAACCTTCGCGGATTCGTTTTTGTCAAACGTTTTTTGTAAACGAATCCTTGGGCATGCAGTAGTCATGTTGATTCAGCTATCTGACCATGGCGGGTACGGTCAGGGGACACGGACATGATCTTCAACAAAAGTTTTGGACATGTCTGGCTTTTACGGCGCAAGGAAACGGCCGTATTCTGTTGTACAATTTGGACAAAACCAGCGATAGTTAATCAAGAATGGTGAGACAAAATCCATGACCGTTGAATCAATATTAGAATCGAAAACGAAGCATGGTGGTGAACTTGTACCCATTGATGCCCTATGGCGTGTCAGTGTGGCACAATATCATGCCATGATTGATTCCGGCGCGTTAACAGAAGACAATCCAATTGAACTCCTGCAAGGGTGGCTGGTGCAAAAGATGCCTAAGAATCCCAAACATAGCACAATTACAAGAATCTTACGCAAGCTGCTGGCCGAGATGATCCCGAGTGGTTGGTATGTTGATTCCCAAGAGCCAATGACAACAGCTGATAGCGAACCAGAACCAGCTATTATGATTGTCCATGGGACTGAGCTAGATTATTTGGAGCGCCATCCAGGCCCTCAGGATGTGGCAATTGTTATTGAAGTATCTGACGCAACTTTTAAGCGTGATCGTACCTTGAAGAAACAACTTTATGCTGAAGCGGCCGTTCCAGTCTATTGGATTGTTAGTTTGCCGGATAGCCAGGTTGAGGTTTACTCTCAGCCATTTATTGGTGCAACACAACCGGATTATAAGCAGCGCCAAACGTATAGTTTTGGCGACGCAGTGCCCGTATTGGTTGGTTTTGAACTCGTTGGTCAAATCGCCGTCGCGCAAATGTTTCCACAAACGAAAAATTAGTCATTTTTGAGTGATGGGAGAACCTTTTCAGCGGTCAGCCGGAGCAACCGGCTCATCTGCCGGCTGGCTGACCGCTTTTTGGGCCAGCAATATTTCAATCGGAATGCCGCGCATCGATTCCTGACGGCCGTTTACCACCTCAAACCCATTTTCAACAAGTAATTGCCGGGCGTAAATCGGGCGGCAATCAACGAAAGCAGGCAGCAAGGCGTGGGTTAATTCGTATAGACCTACACGCAGGTTTCCCGGTATCTTGGCAATGGAAACAACACAGAAACGGCCGTTCGCCCGCAGCACCCGGTTCACTTCAGCCAACACCAAGGGCAGTTCCGGCGTATCAAACAGTTCCAGCGTGAAGCCCATAAACACGGCGTCAAGACTACCATCGGGGTAGGGCAGCGTCAGCGCATCGCCGCAAGTTAGGGCAACGCGCCCGGTTAATGCCTCGCGCGCAATGCGGTCGTTTGAAACCCGCAGCATGCCCGGCGACAAATCCAGCCCGTAGACAAGGCCGCTTGCGCCTACCGCCTGCGCCAGAGTGACCAGGCTATCACCGGTTCCGCAGCCGATTTCCAAAATGTGTTCTCCCGGTTGGGCATTGAGCAGAACAAGACCTTGTTGGCGAAACGGCCGTTCTGAGGCCGCCAGCCAATCATACCAGCGGCTTAAACGATTATACGATGCCTGCGCCGCTGCTTTTGAGCGCGTTACCCGGCTTATCTCAAATTTTGACACACTATTCCTCTAAAAATATACTGCCTGGATGGGGAAAAATAATAACTTTCCCACAAATTAGCTCCCTGGAGGGAGAAATTCGAATAGGAAAAGTTTGTATTGCCGCTCAAAAATTCCTAAACTGAATTGTGGCCAAGCAGTGACGTATTGCTGCATCAAAGACACCAGCATCATTGGTTAACTTCACCTGTTGGGAGTTTCTTACAACTTAATTTAATAGATGCTGGAGCAAAATCAAGCTACTTTAATGGGACTATTACCAATATGCCTGGTTCTTATTTGTACACTTTAGGCAAAGAACCGCTGCCAAAGCACAGCGGTGGCAAAGCAGCACAAATCGAACAGCTCATAACCAAAAACGTGCGAGTTCCAATCACCCACATCTGCGTCTGGGATGCATATGATGCATTTTTGGCAGATAAATCATCCATTCTGGCCGCCATTAAACAAGAAATAACCCAAAAACTCGATCTATCAAAGTCATATGCGGTACGCTCTTCGGCGAATGTTGAAGATGGGGCCAGATATTCCTTCGCCGGCCAGTTCTCGACGGTGCTGGATGTTAAAGGAATCGACAATCTGCTCGATGCAATCCAGATTGTATGGCAGTCGGCTCAAAATCCAAATCTGCACCCTTACCTGGCAGGCTCGGATATTTCACCGGCTCAGTTACGCATGGCCGTCATTTTGCAGGAGATGGTCGAGCCAGTTGGGTCAGGAGTCGCGTTCAGTAAGAATCCCATGACGGGGCTGGATGAGATCGTGGTGGAAGCAGTGCCCGGCATAGGAGAAGCACTCGTTCAAGACGGTGTCACCCCAAATCGTTGGGTACACAAGTGGGGCGCCTACATTCAGCAGCCACGCCAACCGAACATTGATGAGGCGATCATTGCCGAGGTAGTCGCTCAAACAAAGTCAATTGCGGCAAAATTTAAGCGCCCGCTTGATCTGGAGTGGGTCTATTCGGGAACGGCCGTTTACTGGGTGCAGCAGCGTGAGATTACAACGCTGGAGAACATCAATCTCTATTCCAATCGCATTTCACGAGAGGTTTTGCCGGGCATCATTAAACCGCTGGTCTGGTCAATCAACGTGCCGCTTGTCAACAGCGCCTGGATTGATATTTTTACAGAGCTGATCGGTCCTAACAGTATTGAGCCGGACGATTTATCGAAAGCATTTCACTATCGCGCCTACTTCAACATGCGGGTAATCGGCCAGGTTTTTACTGCGCTGGGTATGCCCCAAGAAACACTCGAGGTCATGATGGGCCTGGAAGGCGGGGATGAGGTGCCCAGGTTCAAGCCCTCAAACAAAGTTTTCAAACATTTACCCCGGATGCTCAAATTTGCGTTAGCGAAACTGCGTTACGGTCGTGATATTGAAACATTTTTGCCCGAAATGGACCGCACCTATGCCGCTTTTGCTGCAAAGCCCATCATTGAAATGAACGAACACGAGTTGCTGGCCGAGCTGGATGGATTAATCGCCTTCACAAAACAGGCAGCCACCATGAACATTGTCGGACCACTGCTGATGCTCTTGTACAACGCGATGTTCAAACGCAGTCTCGCACGGTCATGGCATTGAATACAAAACCTTCGACCTTACGCACAACCTGGCAGAAATTGAGCAGTATGATCCCAATCTTCACCTGGATAAACTGCATCAGGCATTTCGTCAGCTGGACCCAGCCCTACAAGCCCAAATTCAAGCCGGCTGTTTTGCCGATTTTCAATCTTCGTCTAAAGTACCCAAGGATTTTGAAACGGCCGTTGCACAATTTATGCACCAATTTGGCCATCTCAGCAACAGCGGCAACGATTTCTCGCGCACTCCCTGGCGGGAAGATCCTGATTTTATACTTGACATGATCACAAATCGAGATGATGGTACCATAAACAACAAAAATCAAGCTCCAGGCGCGCTGGTTAATTGGGAAACTGTGCCGATCGGCAAATTTGCTAAGTGGCGCATGCATTGGCAGTATCAACGGGCACGCCAATTCCGGCTCTATCGCGAAGCAATCAGCTTCAAATACACCTACGGTTATGGTTTAATCCGCAATTACGCCCTGGCCTTAGCGGCACATTTTGTAGCGCGTGGGATTCTCACGAAAAAAGACGATGTTTTTTATTTGTACATGGATGAAGTGCGGGCCATTATCAATAGTCATTCCAGCACCGATTTTACCGGTCTTGTTAAATCGCGCCGGCAAGAAATCTCAGCCGTCAAAGACATCGTGCTGCCAGAAATTATTTATGGAGACGAGGTACCGCCGCCGGAAACACAAAATGCCGGCAGCAAACACCTCTCCGGAATTCCCACTTCCGGAGGTTATTTCAAGGGGCCTATTTGTAACATCCAAAACATGCGCGATTTCGACAAGATGCACGCAGGCGCCGTGTTGGTCATTCCCTATTCAGACGTAGCATGGACACCATTGTTTGCACAAGCCGGTGCAGTTATCGCTGAATCGGGCGGCATGTTATCACACAGCTCGATTGTGGCGCGCGAATACCGCGTGCCGGCAGTCGTATCTGTAAACGGAGCCTGTCACGCATTAAAGGATGGGATGTTTGTAACTGTAGATGGATATAAGGGAGAAATACTCGTTGAACAAAAAGAAGAAATGGCAGAAGAGATTGTGGGAGAATCATAAGGCACTGAGTCTGATAGTGGCCTTCAGCTTTGTGTTCCTGGTTTTTCTTATTCCCAACACAACTTATGCCCACGATGAAACCACAGTCGCGAAGTTCGGCTCTTTCATTGGCGGGCTGACTCATCCTATACTAGGTCTGGACCATTTATTGGCCATGTTAAGTGTGGGCATTGTGAGTGCCCAAATTGGGGGCAAAGCAATCTGGACCGTTCCCACAACATTTGTCCTCTTAATGGCCGTCGGCGGTCTCTTGGGATTGGCCGGTGTCGGGTTTACGGCCGTTGAAATTGGGGCATGGTTCATTTCTGAACAAAAGCACCTTAACAATTGAATGAGCTTGGAAGGTTCCTTAAGATTGAGTAAACACTCTATTCACCAATCTTAAAGGAAACCTTCCGATGACATTATATCTACAAAATCAGCAAACATCCGTAACTTGGCCTGAACCATTTGAATCCACCTGGCAGTTGCTTGGTGGCCCATGCGCTCATGACTTGGCTCCCAAACTGCCACACTTAGGGATGGCAGACATCTTGTTCATAACAACCATCATGAGCTTGCCTCGGCAGCAACGACCATGGGGCATAGCCACCTGGATGTCAGGCATATTTGCGCTTTCCCGGCCTGCCCTGTATGAGCTGACCAAACGAGTTAAACAACGCTTGTTACCGACAACAGAATCGTTCGCAATACCTGCTCCAGAGAAGCAAGCATCAAGCGTAACCGTAACACCGACCCGTATTGCACGAACTGTCCTCACCGCCAGCTTGCCAGGGAAAATGGCCATGCGCCCGTTGCGACATGCGCTGAACGAAGCGTTTGACCAGACGCGGAGCATTGGTTGGATTAGTGAGTTGCTTACCGCCGCCGGAGATAAAGCCGGTCGTGTTTTGGGCGCTATGGACACCACTCCCTTGGGGACAGTTATCGCCGCACGGGATGAGACCTTTTTTCAAGGGTCTCATCTGCTGTTAGTCATGCGAACCGGTCAGCACAACCATACTGTTTGCACAAGTAACAGACGACCGCAAAGCCGATACATGGGGAGCGGCATTGCTTATCGCTCAGGAACGGGGCGTAACCATCGGTGGTTTGGTCGAAGATATCGCTCGCATGTATGGCAAATCTCAGCAAGAGGCCGAACTTAATGTGCCTGTTCAGAAAGATGTGTGGCATATTGAGCGAGACGCTGCTCAAGTTTTGCGCAACCTGGAACGGGATGCCTTTCGCACGACCAGACAAGTGATTAAACTGGAAAAGCAACTACTGCAAGCATGGGACGAAACCCTGTTTGACGAAAAATATGTCCCCGCCTTGATGCAAGAAGAACTGCGTTATGACCAACACGCCGCTTTTGCCGAATGGGTATCTCATTTTGTTGACGCGTTAGAATTGGTAGATTGGCGCAGCGGTGAAATTCGTGACCGCGCTGTCAACGAGTGGCTGTTGGAGGAAACGTTAATCGCCATGGCCACGATTGACCATCCGCGCGTACAAAAGTGGGTCAAAACCTTGCGTCGTCACCAAGCCCAACTGCTTACAGGCGTTGATTGGCTAACAACCTCTCTGTACCCCTATCGTAAACACTTCTCTCAGGTCGTATCAGATGACCAACAAGAATCATTCTTGCGCATTGTTGCCCGTCACTGGCGATTACAGCAGGCTCTCATTAATGGACAGCGCTCTTTTCGCCAACAGGCTCAAGCAGCAGCTATTGCATTTGAATCCTTGATTACCCATGATTCCCAGCGCCAGCAACTGGCGGAAATGTTGTTGGATTTGCTCAACGCGGCTTGCCGTACCAGCAGCATGATGGAAGGTATCAATGGGTTGTTGCAGCAATTCTTGCACAACCATCAAGCCTTTCGCAGTCCAGAAACGCTGCAACTTTATTTGAATCTCTTTGTTCTCTGGCACAATATGCGGGTGTTTGAACGGGGTAAACGTCAGGGAAAAAGTCCCTATCAGTTGGCTGGGATTGACGCCGGAACAAACGATTGGTTGACGCTACTCGGCTATCCTGTTGAGTAACCAATCTCCTACAACTGACCGTTGCTTTTGACATCTTCTTTGTCGAAGGCTTCAACCTGTCTGAATTTGCTCTTTTTGCTCATTCAATTGTAAAGGTGCTTAATCACGGTTTTGAACCGTGCCGTTCTTTTTTGTGTTGTCATTTTTTCCTCCGAAAAAAGTAGTTTACTTTGTCTTTTCTCTGTGTCTACTTTTTCAGGGGAAGATCACAACCGTTCTTCATAGCATTTAGGACAGACGTAGCGAGCATAACCACATTGAGGATTACGGCAGCCCATCATCTTTTCCACCATTTTCTGCCCGTAGGCTCGTTGGTCAGCCGGTATCTCTTCCTGACGATAATCCCACCAGCGTTCCCAATGGTCGATGAAGATTTGGCGGAAGCGATCGCTGCCGTACTTCGTAGGCGTATGGAATAACAAGAGTGCCACTTCTTTGCCTGTGGCAATAGTCAGCATTTGCTGACAGGCGTTAGTGGAACTACTATTATAGTAGACAGGGTTTTACGGTTATTGAGTGTGGTTCGGCGTCGTCACCGGCTTCCTGGCCAATAGATTTGTGAGCGGCCCGGATGCAAAAGCCAAAAATGCGCAATCCCCGCCAAGCCCCAGCGATTTGGATGCCATCCTGGCCGAAAATACGCCGATATCTGCGCGCCAAGCGCAAATAGTGTTAATATCTTGGCCAGGTCCTTATAATTCGTCGCAAGCAGCAGCCGGTGAGTTTCTTGCCGCCCAGGCTTGTCTGAATGGAGAAGAGAAGAGATGCAAAATATATCCAACCGCTTAGTCATTTACCTGTTAGGCGCGGCCAGCTTGTTCATTATCCTTTTTGGCATCCGTGGCCTGTCATCGGTCATCAACCCGATCTTTTTGGCGATAGTGATCACGATCACCGTGCTGCCTATTCCCGGACGGCTGACCAAGCGCGGGATGCCCGGCTGGTTGGCCCTGGTCTTGACCATCCTGATGGTGGTCCTGCTGCTGGCTCTGGTCATCATGACCGTCTTCCTCTCGATTACCAGGTTAAGCGTCACGCTGCCCAGCTATATGGCTAGTGCCTCGCAGCAAGCCGTAGCCGCCAGCGGGTCGGAGACCTCCACCACAACCACCGAGCTAACCATCCAATACGGTCCAATAGCCCAAAGCGTGGTAACCTCCGTCTTGAACCTATTGGCCCAGTTCGGCTTCGCCCTGGTGATCTTTTTCTTCATGATCAGCGCCGCTATGACTCTACCCGGCGCGGTGCGCCTGGGATTAGACCCGAATACGCCGGTGATCGGGCGTATCTCTCTCCTGACCGAAGACGTGCGCCGTTATATGTCCATCCTGACCGGAATCAACTTCCTCGTAGGGCTGGGCAACACTATTTTTCTCTTAATCCTGGGCGTTGATTATGCTCTGCTGTGGGGCGTCCTGTCCTGGTTTATGGGCTATATCCCCTCCATCGGCTTTATCATCGCCTTGATCCCGCCGGTGCTCATGGCTTACGCCCAGTATGGCCTGCAAACCGCCCTGATCGTCCTGGTCGGCTACATTGTGATTAACGGCGGGGTGCAGAATTTCATCCAACCCAAGATCATGGGCCAGGGGCTGAAGATCTCACCGGTCGTCGTATTCGTCGGCTTGTTCGTCTGGGGTTTCTTATTAGGCGGGATTGGCGCCATTCTGGCTGTGCCGCTCACCTTGCTGGTGCTGATGATCATGGAGAATTTCGAAGGCACGCGCACCATAGCCGTGCTGATGCGCTACACCGGCGAGGAGAAGAAAGATGAAAGGAAGAAAGCCGCGGAGAGCGTCAAAGACATGTGGGATAAGACTAGAGGCACCATTGAGCGCAAAACGGGGATGGTGAAAGAGGGGGATAATGAAGTGATTGCCGATGATAAGAAGACCTCGGAGGTCTAAGAGACCTCTGAGGTCTCAGGCTTCCCGTCGTCGCGATCATTGATCCCTTTGCCCTTTTGCCAGGGCCAGTGTCCCTCAATTTCCACTTCCAGGGACCAGCTCAAGAAGGTCCTGATCAGGACCAATAAGCCAAGGATGCTGACGCTCTCGAAAGAGGGCTCAATCGCCACGGTAGCCACTATATCGGCAGCCACGAGAATTTCTAAACCCAAGAGCAGAGTTTTGCCAATCGTTATCTTATAAGCTTCAAAGTGGACATCCAACGGCGGGTACTTCCCTCTCAGATAAATGTACTTCGCCGTCGCGTAGCTGATCGAGACCACGATGATCCCTACCGCCAGAATTTCCAGGATGACGGCCGCCAGTTCTATCCAATCGGAGACTACCGGTCAACAATCATTTAGCTGCCAGTACAGTGTGCCCATACTGCGCGGCATGCTGCGCCGCCAATGTTCCACAGCGTAACGCATGCTCGGACCTTGCACAATCTGGCTGAACCACAAGGGGTTCACTTTAGAGGACGGCATGCGGAACCAGTCGAAAAGATAGTGTATGATGGGTATTTTGTACAACGCCCAAAAAGGTATATTCCAGTATGTATCAGTCGAGTACGCTTCAGTATAGTTATTCCCTTTAGAAACGCTCTCAAAACAATTCGCCAACAAGGGGTATGGGGCGAAACTGGCGGAAATCTTACGGTGTGGTTAACATAAAAAATAGGGTTTTGCAGGTACTTTACAACTGTCTTCAACCTGATGGCTAGTAAATTAGCTTATTGCAAACAAGGCTTGTGGGTCAAGTCGAGTAATATTTTCGATTTCGTCAAAATGTTTGTCGGTGGAAATGATGTGGGTGAGCTGGTGGTTGTGCATAACGGCCGTATGCAGCACATCGCGCGCTTTCACTCCCTGGGGAGCGTATTGGGCGAATAGGGAAACGGCCGTTTTCATATCCTTCACAGTGACCGGCAGCACAACTGGAACCAAATCCAGCAAATTCTGAGCCATTTGCACACCAATTTGCCACTGTTGAATGGCTCCGTAGCGATACAACACCTCTTGAATCATTTCAGCATCAATGACGACGTCTAAACGGCCGTTGGCAATCTCCGTCAACACCCAGGCGCATGATTCTTTATAAGGATGGGTTTTACCGGCCGCATACATGGGCACGTTGACGTCTAAAAAGAAGGGCGTGTCATTCATCAAGCGCCCCCTGCTCAATTTCAGCTTCCATTTGGGGCCAATCCGCAACCGGCGCATCCAGCGCTAATAAATTGGCCAGCGCCTGCTGGCGTTTCTGCTGCTCAACCGGCACAAAATAGCGTTCTTCAACTGCCTCGCGAATCATGACGCTAAGTGGTTTTTGTTCTTGTGCAGCCAGCGCCATCAGTCGTTCATACTGTTCTTTTGTCAGAACCGTTTGCACCCGTTCTGTATAAATCGCCATATCATACTCCAACGCAAATAGTATTAAAGAGATAGTATCTAAACAATACGATAAATCATTCGGGCTGTCAATGGGATTTTCCAGATAAACGGTGAACCAAGCTGACACGCACTCCAGTTTTTCCCTCAATCTGCAACATTTTGTTCTTCAACCTGCCAGCAGAGACGACCCACACCTACAGTTATCGGGCGATGGTCAACTCGTCTCCGAGTGAGTATGCGGCGGCGTTAACGGCCGTTAACCATCCCATGCTCGTTCTGGTGGGCAGTAATGATGAGGCTTTTTTGGATTTTAGCAGGCTTGTGGAGTTTGTTTTTATTGGCTGCACCATCCTTTCCATTATAATGAAGTCATGAATGGCTCCATGTCTGGCGACTTACTGCAAACGAAATTGTATGTGCCACGCTTACGGCCGTCTCTCGTCCCCCGCCCGCATCTCATCGAAAAGCTCAACCAGGGACTGCACCGCAAACTGACCCTCATCTCCGCCCCGGCCGGTTTTGGCAAAACGACGTTGGTTAGTGAATGGATTGCTGGGGGAGAACGGCCGTTTGCCTGGCTCTCTTTGGACGAAAGGGACAGCGAACTCACCCGCTTTCTGACCTACGTCATTGCTGCGTTACAAACGATCGTGCCAGCGCTCGGGAACCAGAACGTGCGGCGATGCTGGAATCGCCGCAGCCACCACCAACCGAAGCCATCCTGACAGCCCTGCTCAACGAAATTGCCGCCATCTCGCAGGAATTTGCCCTCGTCCTGGACGATTACCACGTTGTCGATGCGCCACCCGTTGATCAGGCGCTCACCTTTTTGCTGGAACACCTGCCACCACAGATGCACCTGGTCATCACCACCCGCGAGGATCCCAATCTACCGCTGGCTCGGCTGCGCGTCCGCGGCCAACTGACCGAACTGCGCGCCACCGACTTGCGTTTTTCCCACAACGAAGCGGCTGCATTTCTCAAGCAGGTGATGGGTCTAGACCTTTCGGAAGAGGATATTGCAGCGCTGGAAGCCCATACTGAAGGCTGGATTGCCGGTTTACAAATGGCCGCACTGTCCATGCAAGGGCAGCAAGATGCGACCGATTTCATTCAATCCTTCACCGGTAGCCACCGCTTTGTGCTGGATTACCTGGTTGAAGAGGTTCTGTACCAGCAGCCGGAAAGTGTCCAGAAATTTTTGCTGCAAACGGCCGTTCTCAACCAATTGACCGGCCCCTTGTGCGATGCCCTCACCGGTAACAATGACAGCCAGGAGATACTGGAATCGCTCGAGCGCGCCAACCTGTTCCTCATTCCCCTGGATAATGAGCGGCGCTGGTACCGCTATCACCATCTCTTCGCCGAGTTACTGCGGCAGCGATTGCAGCAAAGCGCCGAGGCGAACGACATTGCTGATTTACACATTCGGGCCAGTCAATGGTATGAAGCCAACGGTCAGGAACTGGACGCGTTTCATCACGCGGCTGTGGCCAATGACGTTGCGCGTGCGGCGCGACTGATTGAGGGCGAAGGGCTACCGGGCAGTAAAATGCCTTTGTACTTTCGGGGCGAGGCGGTTCCTGTGCGGCGCTGGTTGGAGTCTTTGCCAGAGGCCGAATTTAAGGCCATGCCGTCATTGTGGGTGACGTATGCCTCCGTGTTAACAATGACCGGTCGGCTGCACGACAACATTGAAGAAATCCTACAATCGGCGGAAACTGCCCTGCAAAACGCGCCCCTGCAAAATGCAGGCCAGGACGACAAAACGAACGATCTGCTCGGCCAAATTGCAGCGATACGAGCCATGTTGGCTGTCCCGAAAAATCAGGTAGAAACGATCATCACGCAGTCGCGCCATGCTTTGGAATTGCTAAACCCGGACAACGCGCCGTGCGTACAACCACAACCTGGACGCTGGGATATGCCTATCAGGTGCAGGGAGATCGGGCGGCGGCCAGCCAGGCTTACAGGGAAACAATCGCCAACAGCCAGGCGTCGGGCAATATCATGACGACGATAGCTGCGACGACATGCCTGGGCCAAATTGAGGAAACAGAAAACCAGCTCCACCAAGCGTCAAAAACGTTCCACCACACCCTGAATTTGATGGGTGATCCGCCGTGGCCGGGGGCGTGTGAGGCGTTTGTCGGGCTGGCACGCATCCATTATCAATGGAATGATTTGCACGCTGCTGAACAGTATGGACAGCAGGGTCTGGCATTGGCGCGGCAGTTGGAAAATGTGGATACGCCCGCTGCCTGTGGCGTCTTACTGGCTCGCGTGAAACTGGCTCAGGGAGATGCGGCGGGTGCATTGGCAGCCTTAGCGGAAGCAGACCAGTTCGTACAGCAGCATCATTTTGACCATTGGGTTGGGGAGATAACGGCCGTTCGCATTCAAACGTTCTTGCACCAGGGCAATCTAACAGCCGCCGCACAATTAGCCGAAACACATGATCTCCCCCTCAGTCAGGCCCGCGTGAAGCTGGCGCAAGGCGATCCAACCGCAGCGCTGGCGGCGCTGGAACCGGTGCGCCGGCAGGCAGAAGCAAAAGAGTGGGCGGATGAACAACTCCGGGTGATGGTGCTGCAAGCGTTGGCTTTCGATGCCGCAGGCGAAGGTGAAAAGGCGGTGGAACGATTGGGTGAAGCCTTGGCATTGGCCGCGCCGGGCGGCTTGCTGCGCCTGTTTGTGGATGAAGGATCACCTATGGCTCGTCTGCTCTACGAAGCTTTAGCGCGTGGTGTTGAACCGGGGTATATTCGCCAACTGCTGGCGGCCTTTCCCGCTACCGACTCTGAACAGACGCTATCGTCCACGCCGCCAGAGGTCGAAGCCGGCTTCGTTGAACCACTCAGCGAGCGCGAAATTGAAGTACTCCAGCTCATCGCTGAAGGGCTGACCAATCAAGAAGTAGCCAACCGGCTTTATCTCTCGCTGCACACAGTAAAGGTCCACGCCCGCAACATCTATGGCAAACTGGGCGTCAAGAACCGCACCCAGGCGGTGGCTAAGGCCAGGGCATTGGGCATCTTAACGCCGACCTGATCGCCGGCACAATTCTTTTCGGCACCTCAAATCATCCTCAAAATGGGCGGGGCAACAGCCCCGCTTTTTATTCTCCCAACCGCAGAACTAATCTCCAGAATATCTCTCAAAGCAGTGAATCTCGTCTGGCTGTTACCGTTCTAGGTAATCGGCAAGGGTTTCATGAAATCTAAATCCGCGAAATTCTTGCCGATTACCTAATTCTCGTAATCCAACAGAATTAATCCCCTAATACCTCTTTCGATGTATGCCAGTAATCCCGTCTGGCTGCTATCGTTTAGGTCATGAAATTAATCAACTATTCAAAAAAAGGAGTTAGTTATGGACGTTTTATATAATGTTTTATCATGGGGTTCTCCCGTCGGCATATCGTTATTTTTTCTCTTTTCGGGTATTGGTGCGGGCATTTTCTTTTGGGGAATTTCCCATTTACCAATAATCAAAAAGAAGGATAAAGAAGAAAAATCCTAGCCACCTCCTCAATCGTTTTGATCGATGACTTGGCACGACAGTAGGATCACCGGACACTAATTGCGCCGGTGATCCTGTTGTTTACCGCTCTAAACTCACCCTCATCCCACTGGTAATAGATGATGTCTGACAAACACACTTTCATAACCGATCCAGATGCACCACGGATTTACCAAATACGGCTCGAAGGCCACCTGGGTCGTCAATGGACGGACTGGTTTGATGGCCTGACCATCACGCTGACAGAGAATGGCGACACCATTCTCACTGGCCCCGTGGTTGATCAGGCTGCTCTACACGGATTGCTCAAAAAAGTGCGTGATTTAGGCTTGCCGCTGCGCTCAGTCAACTGCCTTGGGTCTGACCTCCCTACCTTGTAGGAGAGCCATTGTGATGTCATTTTTTATAAAAGTTTCAATAAAAAGGAGAAATTTCAAATGAAAACTAAAGTTAATGAACTGTCCCCAAACGCTTACGCCCGCATCGCTGGTGTTTTGTATCTAATTATTACCGTCGCCGCTATTTTTGCTCATTTTGTCATTCCTGAGCAGTTTATTGTACCTGGTGATGCCGCAGCAACGGCCGTTAACATCACCTCTTCTGAATCTCTTTTTCGGATCGGGTTGATTGGCAGCGAACTGGTTGTCTTATTGAGTGAAGTTGTACTGTCTGTGGTGCTGTACTTTTTATTTAAACCGGTTAGTAAACCCTTGTCCTTACTGGCGGCCGTTTCGCGGTTAGCCATGACCATTATTCACGGCCTGAATCTGCTGAACTACTACTTCGTTTTGCAGCTCTTGACTGGCGGGGACTACCTGACCGTCTTTAGCCCGGAACAGGTAAACGCGCTGGTAACGCTGTTCCTCGATGCCCACAGTGTTGGCTTCACGATTGGCATCGCCTTTTTAGTCCCGCACGTTTTGATTCTGGGATACCTGATTTACAAATCGGGCTATTTTCCCAAAGTGCTGGGCATCCTGTTTATTGCCGCTGGAATCGGGTATTTGTTTGACACAATCGGCTTGCTGCTGATACCATCATATACTACCACCCCAGGTTTGATTGCGCTGGTCATCGCTATCGCTGAAATTTCCTTCCCCATCTGGTTATTGGTCAAAGGCGTCAACATGGATCGCTGGCAAAATCGCGCCCTAGCCTTGGAAACTGCGTAGGTAGACGTTCAAGAACAGGGTCTGTATTGGGTCAATCTTGAAGATTGGCCCAATATACATTGCCTCTCACGCCAGAAGGATGCAACTATGTTTACAGTGACAACAAAGGAAAATCCCATGGAATCCCAAAGACCCATAAATGATAATGAGGATCAGAAAAGTCATGGAAAATCTCAATAAGCGTCGTGCAGTGCGAATACTTAGAATAATCATGCCCATCGTAGGGCTAATCAGCATCATCGTAATCCCCCCCTTGGACCTGGTACCGCCATGGATAGCCCCATTACCAGATACGGTGCAGGAGCAGGTCGACGATGCAGTTGATCAGGGGCTGGATGGCATCATCGTTTATGTAGATCAGGCAGGCAAGGAACCAGCATTTTATGCTGCTGGCTGGAAAAATAAATTGATCCAAGAACCAGCTGATCCGCACGCATTGTTCAGAATTGGCAGTATCAGCAAGCTGTACATCGCCACCGCAGTCGCCAAATTAGTCAATAACGGGAGTTTGTCGCTGGATGAAACCCTCGCCGATTATTTGCCTGAACTTGTTGGAAGGATTGAATATGCCGATCAGATTACCCTGAGAATGATGGTGAAGCACCGCAGCGGCATTCCAAATTTCACGGATGATGAAGAGTGGGATTGGTTCACTTCGCAGACAGACATCAACAAGGCCCTGGAACTGGCCTTAGATGAACCAGCAGATTTTAAGCCTGACGCACGCTACAGTTACTCCAATACAAACTATCTGCTGATTGGCCGTATCCTTGACAACGTGTTGGGATATAGCCACCATCAATATATCGATGAAGAAATATTGGCTCCTCTCGGGCTAACGAATACGTATAGCTTGCTCAGCCAGGTGGAATACGAAGATGTTGTCAGTGGGTACTGGTATGAATATGACGATGATCTTAGGAATCTTGATCATATAATTCCTGGTGGATCGATGATCGCAACTGCAGAGAATGTCGGACTATTTTTGAGGGCATTGAATGATGGCTCGTTGCTCAATGACGACGAGCAAGCGATTTACTCCTCAATTTATGAGTATGAGCATGCCGGTTGGGTACCTGGATACCACAGTATCGCACGCTATCACGAAGATATTGACACAGTCGTTATTCAGTTTGTGAGTACAACCGGCGGAGACACCTGGGGGGCAGCGAATGTAATCGGCGGAAAGACCACGGGCATATCAAATATCATATATAACCGTATTGTTCGGATTCTGCGCCGGTAATCGATTTTGCGGTGGGCGGTGAGCTGAATTTGGCTGTTGACTAAGAGTAAACGTCGAGCGGTGGCAAACTCGGGCGTTTGCATTTGAAACCATCTGAAAACAATTAACGTTGCGAGATTGGCCCAATCTCGCAACTTGGAAAACGGAGACAAAAATGAACAACCTTATTGTTGGAGCAAGCGGAGCGACGGGTCGTTTGCTTACAGAAGAACTTCTTAATCGCGGACAATTTGTCAAAGTGATTGTGCGATCACCTGATAAGCTGCCCGCAGCCATCAGGAATCATGACAATTTGTCTGTGATTCAAGCCAGCGTCCTGGATTTAAGTGACGCTGAGTTAGCCCAACATGTTAAAGGGTGTGATGCGGTGGCGTCATGCCTGGGGCATAATATAGATTTGAAAGGTATCTATGGCCATCCGCGCAAACTCGTAACCGATGCGACGCGCCGCTTATGTGAGGCCATCAGGGCAAACAGACCTGAAAAACCCATTAAATTTGTGCTTATGAATACCACTGGTAACAGCAATCGTGATCTTAATGAACCAATTTCTTTTACCCAAAAATGTGTTATTGGACTGCTACGCCTGCTGTTGCCACCTCATGGTGACAATGAGCAGGCTGCGGACTATCTGAGGAGCAAGGTTGGTCAAAACGATAAGCTGATTGAGTGGGCTGCGGTTCGGCCAGATAATTTGATTGATGAGGACGAAGTTACCGCCGTATGACGTGCATCCGTCACCCATTCGCAGCGCCATCTTTGATCCGGGGCAGACCAGTCGCATCAATGTGGGTCACTTTATGGCTGAGTTGATCACCGAAGAAGCCATCTGGCAGAAGTGGCAGGGACAAATGCCTGTCATTTATAACAAGGTTTCGTCCTAATCACATCGGAGAATGAGTGATGAAAGCAATAGTATGGACAAAGTACGGAGCACCAGATGGGCTGCAACTCAAAGAGATAGAAAAACCTGTCCCCAAGGACAATGAAGTCCTGATAAAGGTTCATGCGACAACCGTCACGGCCGGAGATTGCGAGATGCGCCGGCTCGAACTTCCGCTGATGCTATCCTTCCCCATGCGGCTGTATGCAGGTTTCTTAAGACCGAAAAGAATACCGATACTAGGGCAAGAACTGGCCGGGGAAGTCGAATCAGTTGGCAAGGATGTGAAATCATTTAAGAAGGGGGATCAGGTTTTTGGCACCACCGGTTTTGGTTTTGGCGCCTATGCTGAGTACATATGTTTGCCGGAAGACCCCAATGAAATGCAGGGGGCACTGGCTGCCAAGCCAACAAACTTGACCTATGAAGAAGCCGCTGCTGTGCCAACTGCTGGATTTGAAGCGCTGCATTTTCTGCGAAAAGTAAATATCCAGCGTGAAAAAAAGGTTTTGATTATCGGCGCCGGTGGCAGCATTGGCACTTTTTCGGTACAGCTTGCCCGGCACTTTGGGGCTGAAGTGACCGGCGTGGACAGCACAGAAAAAGTAGACATGCTGCG
Source organism: uncultured Chloroflexia bacterium (assembly GCA_963701435.1). Lineage (GTDB taxonomy): Bacteria > Chloroflexota > Anaerolineae > Promineifilales > Promineifilaceae > JAACFF01. The sequence goes on from CAVPAL010000036.1 coordinate 290,930, forward strand.
CACCATAGGCGCCAATCATGTCATTGATTACACAAAGGAAGATTACACCAACAATGATGAATCCTATGATCTCATTATCGACGTGGTTGGCAAAGGTTCTGTGGCGCGTCGGCTAAAATTGTTAAAACCAGATGGGGTTTATTTTTTAGCTTTCGCCGGACTTTCACATATTGTTCTGGGCATGTGGGTGTCGCTGACAAGCAGCAAGAAACTGAAAATTGAGTCAGCAAGCCAAACGAAAGAAGATTTAATTTTCCTCAAAGAATTGATTGAGGCAGGCAAACTCAAGCCGATTATCGACAGAAGCTATCCGCTGGAACAGATTGCCGAGGCGCACCGGTTCGTCGAAAGCGGACAGAAAAAGGGCAATGTCGTTATAACGGTGGCGCATCAGCATAAAACCTGACAAATCTGGTCAAACTTTTAACCTTTCCGGTATACTGTTCTTATGTCTGGCGACTTGCTGCGAACGAAACTATATGTGCCGCGTGTACGGCCGTTCCTTGTCCCCACCTTATCGATAAAGAATCCACTTCCATACAAGATCAACGGCAAATACGCCATGCTCAGCCGGCCGAGCGACAATGGACATACTCCTTTTAAAGATTGTGTTGGCAGGAGCGCTGAAGGGATTACAACCGGAGGTGGAATTCCTTGCTAGCTGCAGGAATCGGTAACGAAACGGCCGTTGTCATTTGGAAACCGGATGGTCTGGGCATCATCCCTTGGTACAAGCAATTCCGCGGCGCCGATGCCGAAGCTGCAAACTCGGGGTTGTTTGACAAACGAACTACACAGTAAGGAGTGGCCATTAATGGAAATTGGAATTGATAGTTTCGCCGCTATAACGTTGAATGATGATGTCGACAGTGCGATTAATAGTAAAGATGCTTTGGCTGAGCTGCTCGAAAGAATGGAGTATGCGGACCAGATCGGCCTTGATGTATTCGGGATTGGGGAGCACTATCGCAAAGAGTTTCTCGATTCCGCACCGGCCATCATACTTGCCGCAGCCGCAGCCCGCACAAAGCGAATTCACCTAACAAGTGCAGTGACTGTGTTGAGTGCGGCCGACCCAGTCAGGGTATTTCAAAACTTCTCTACGCTGGATTTGATTTCTCAGGGCCGGGCGGAAATGGTAGTTGGTCGCGGCTCATTTATAGAATCCTTTCCGTTGTTTGGCTTAGATCTTCAGGATTATGATGCGCTATTTTCTGAGAAGCTGGGTCTCTTGCTCACGATTCGTGAAAATGAATTCGTCAATTGGTCAGGTAAATTTCGTCCCGCACTCAGAAATCAGGCGATCTACCCAAGACCTTTGCAAAATCCCTTACCCATTTGGTTAGGCGTGGGGGGGACACCTGCATCATTTATTCGTGCGGGTTCGCTAGGGCTACCGCTTATGGTTGCCGTAATTGGCGGCGAAACGCACCGTTTTCGTCCCTTAGTAGACCTTTACAGACAGGCAGGTCAAAGAGCCGGTCACGCGCCTGAACAATTGAAGGTGGGATTACACTCGCTTGGCTATGTCGCAAACAGCACACGGGAAGCCATTAATGATTACTATCCGGGCTATGCCGAAGCCTTTACCAGGATTGGAAAAGAGCGTGGATGGCCACCGGTCAGTCGCGCTCAATTTGATGCCCAAACTGGCCCATTGGGCGCCATCGTGATTGGCAGCCCACAAGAGGTAGCCAGAAAAATCCTGCGTCACAGCGAGGCGCTTGGCGGTATATCGAGATTTACTTTTCAGATGGATAATGCAGGATTGTCGCACGCAAAACTCTTGCATGCTATTGAGCTAATTGGCAAACGAGTGTTGCCAATAGTTAACAGATGAAAAGTTGAGGTGGGTCCGATTTTGTAGACAAACAGTTAAGGCTTTTTCGGAAATTAAATGATCCAATTCGTCCCGAAAAAGCCTCTAGCCAATTCCAGAAATGCGCTCGATTTTCGGATCATTATTTTCTGGAATTGGCCTAAGCTGTTTTGTACCCGTTCCCACTTTTCGGGGAAAAGGACGAAACTGTACGCTAACGGCCGTTGCCAACTACTTTGTATCAGTATTATTCCGCAATCGTAATCTTCTCAATGAGTATCGGGTAGACCAGAGCCGGGTCGCCATCTTCGCGGGTTGGCGAGATTAGATCATGCGGTAATCCAAATTGTTTTTCAAATTGATACGTACTCAAGTAATCTTCATCATGCGCTTGCCAGGAATCGACAAATTGCGCCGTGATGCCATTGTTTACAGATGAATCATTGGCATTGGTAATTACCACAATCGAGTTGACGCCCGGTTTGTTTGAGCGGGCATCTTGCTGGGCTGCAAAACCGAGGCGCAGATATTCGGCCAAAGCATGTATTGGGTAACGGGGATAAGAATAGGGCGCGGTATACGGATCATCCGCTTTGGTTCTGGGATCCCACCACATCCAGATATTGGGAATATCGTCAGCAATACGCGCAAGCGGCCGGTTTAAGATCGTGGGAATGAAGCCAATGCCCAGAAACGGCGCCACCATAACCGCATGTTCGACATCCTCATGCTCTTGAGCGACCCAGGCAGTGATGGTGCCGCCGCCAGAGAGCCCGCCCACGGTAAGTTCATCACCTAAGCCCCGCGCAATATCAATCGATTCAGTAGCAAAGGCCGCCAATTCTTCGGCAGACGTTTTCAGCAGCGCCTCTGACAATTGATCTGCGTGGCCATGATGTGGCATGCGTGGTATGTAAACATTGTAGCCTTGCTCAAAGAACTGTTCACCGAGTTCACGGAACTGTTCCGGGCAGCTTGTAAAGCCATGATAAAACACAACGACTTTTTCTGTCTTTTCGCCATGTGTCAGGGCATTCGATAAACAGACCGGATTAATTTCACCGCTGGCCTCTTCTGTTGCACGAATGGCATCCACGCGGGCAACTGCCTCAGCATGGCTGGCAGCGGGATTCGAGACGGATGTGTCATTGACACGCACTGGCAAAAAAGCCATCAACGCGAAAAGGATCAGCAAGATGCCTATGATGGCTAATAGGGTTGTCCAAACCGGATGTCGTCTGAACCAGGATTTGGTCGGTTTTTCTTCTTTTGGTTGTGTATTATCGTTCATCAATTTCTCCTTTTTTGGGAATGCGGATTGCGGATTGCGGAATGAAAACCGACAGTCTGACAGCACTGTATGATTATTATTCGCGCGCCATGAGATGCCGCAGCCGCCACCATGCAAATAAAAATAAGATTAATCCCAGGCACAATAAACCTACCAGGAGCAAGGGCTGGGGTAATTGGCCGCGTAACATCACGTCTTGTAATAATTTGGTGCCATAGGTGGCCGGTAACAGCCAGGAAACAACATGCACAGCACCGATAAGCCGGTGCAGGGCGATGAAAAAGCCGCTAAAAAAGATGCTGGCCAGCAGCACAATCATTGAAAATTGTACCGCCTGACTGTCCGTTTGCGAAATAACTGAGAGTGCAAAGCCGAGACTGAGTGATGTAAAGAGCAGCGCCAGCACAACAGCCACATAACTAACCCACGTGCCTAACATCGGTGTTTTTAAGCCCAAAATTATCAGCGCAGTTAAAATGGCAGCCAGAACGGCCGTTAAGATCAAAAAGCTCACCAACTTGCCCAATAATGTCTCCAACGCTGATAGCGGTGCAGCCCGGAATAGTTCTATCGTGCCGCCATTGCGTTCGCGCACAATCGCTAGTGCCGCTAATGTGACGGCCATATGTTGCAGCAGCAAGGCGATCACACCCGGTACATAAAAATCAATTGGCCCCAAGTCTACCTGTGTAAACGAGACGGTTTTGCCAGCAAATGGTGAGACGAGTACACGGCCGTTCATGCCCTGGAACTTGGCAAAAAAGTCTTGAATCGCTGTCAATTCACTTTGGACTGCTTCTACCTGGTCAATTTCTGCCGTGAAATCTGTCTGGTTTGTTTCCAGCAAAGCCAATGAATCCAACTGCCGCTCAATTTGCTCAAGCCGTTCTTCCAACAACATTGTTGATTCACCAGCCCCATCTTCAAGTGATTGAACACCTTCAAACAGGGAAAGACTGGAGGCAATTGCCAGATTTAACGCCTGATAATCAACAATCATTTTTTCTATATCGCGTAAAGCCGCCGATCCATTGCCCGCCTCCAAATCATTGTGTAAAGAGTCGGCATCAACTTGTACGTCGTTTACCTTTTCTTTAACCGTTGTGGATCGGTTTTGGGCTTGTTCGACCGCCCGAATCAAAACTTGTTTGTTGATCTCCTGCACATAAGCGCGTTCCAATGTGTTTACAAACAAAATTTCTAACGGATCAATCTCGTGGTGGATGAGTTCAAATTGCGCCTGCTGACTTTGTAAAATCTCGCTGTAAGGGTCTGCGGGCGTCACCAACACCAGATCGATTTCTTGTCGATCGAGTCTTGCTAAAGCCTCATCTTGACTGCTAACAGTATCTACAATATCTAAAGCACCGCGTAATCCATTCAATATCTCGTCGATTTCCGCTTTGATGTGGCTATCTGCGGGCACAACAACAACCGTGCGCAGTTGGCGTGGTGTATCGCGGTAGCCTATTCCAAACAGCAGCAAAATCAAAAATGGACCTAAAACCAGAATGGCCACCAAACGTGGCTGCCGCAAAATCGCTGCGATCTCTTTACGTACAAAGGCTGAAATGCGTATGAAAGCTTCTTGGAAATTGTTCATGCTTGCACCGCCTCGCCAGCCGCTTCATCTTCCATAATCTTGACGAAAATATCATCGAAGGGGGGCACAAACTCATTGATGGAATCTATGGCGACATTATTCGCTTCACACCAATGCAGTAATTGCGGAATGGCAGTGCTGGCTTCTTCTACTAATAGTTGCATGGATTGACTACCTAGCAGTGTTGGTTGTGCTTTGACACCGAGCTGGGAGGCAATGCCGGCTAAGGTTTCGCCACTGATGTGATTTGCGGCGTGAACTTTTACAATTTCACCCCCCAGAGCCTTGCGGCGCAGTTCGTCCGGTGTTTCGACCATGAGTAACCGCCCCTGGCGCATGACGCCAACATAATCACAGTAGGCCGCTTCGCCGACGTATTGGGTAGTAACAAAGAGCGTGTGGCCTTGTTCTTTGAGCAGCCGAAAATGATCCCAGAATTTGCGCCGCAAAACAGGGTCGATGCCGGCGGTGGGTTCGTCTAAAAAGATGAGTTCTGGATTATGGATGAGTGTGGCAGCCAGACTGAGACGGCGCTGCATCCCGCCTGAGATTTTGCGTGCTTCTTTCTTTTCATGGCCGGATAGCTCGACCAGATCGAGTAATTCGCTAAAGCGGGCTTTGCGCTGTTTATAGGGAAAGCCATATATGGAGGCGGCAAAGTTGAGGTTTTCCCAGATGGTGAGTTCCGGGTACAACACAAAAAGCTGGGTCATGTAGCCGATGCGTTTAAGTTCTGAACGCTTAAAGCTGCCCGGTTCTTGTCCGAATACTTTGACCATGCCCTCGCTGGGTTCATAATTGCCAACCATCAGCCGCACGGTGGTGGTTTTGCCACAGCCGCTGGGACCAATGAAGCCGATGATCGCGCCTTTGGGCACGTCGAGCGTGATGTCGGCAACGGCCGTTGCGTCGCCAAACCGTTTGCTTACGCCGGTAAATGCACCAATGTTTCTGCACCTTTACCGGCAATATCTATGTTGGATGTCAAGTTACTCCAATTGAAAATATTTGTTTCTCCATAAATGTGAACTACCTCAATGTTTCAGTTTCCTCGGTCTATCTTCAGATACCAGGAACGGTAGGTAAGCAACAAGAGATAGCAGGCCAAAGGTGGCAAATATGGAAGTTAATGCCCGGAATTGATCTAGGTAAAACGTGAGCAGGTTTAGCGCCGTGATGATAACAACGAGCCGCAAAAATAGCCATATCCATGGCCAGCTTCTTCTCGCCTTGCCTCAGCCGAATCAGGCAAATCCATAGAGCAAGCCCAACCATCACTTGCAAAAACAGGCGTCACCACCAGCCAGACTGGGATTTTGTGAGGCTCAAAGTTTCGGCTTCGGCAAAAGTGATTCCCACAAGGCAGCGGTTCCGAAACTGGCTGCCACAACCACAGAACCGAGCAATAGCAATACCGCAACTAGCGCGGTAAAGCTCGCAGACTGCCGTAAAAATTATGATGAGGCGACGATGGTTTTTGCGACCTATTTGTTCTCCTAACACCCGCAGCTGCTTTTTTGAACCGTGCCCACCAGCCTGGTTTGTAGGGTATTAAAGGGATTGACTCGTGCTGTAAGTAGGTGGTTAGTTGGTCGGCGAGTTGTGCAATGTGCGTTCCGGGGCGGAACGGCCGTTTGCCAATTTAGCCAGCAAGCGCTCTCGTTCGCGTGGATCCAAATCATTGTCCAGCACTTCACGCAGTCCCAGGAGAACCTGATACATACTGGCACGGGGGTTAGATTGGCGTGTACGGCGCAACAACAAAAACATTAAAACCATAAGCAAAAACAGCGAATAAATGAGCGGGGCGGCTGGTGGGAAGAAGTAATCGTTCTTTTGGGTAATGAATTTGCCCACTTCATCAATAAAAAGACCCACGCCAATGCCGCTGAGTACCGCGCTCGCCGTAAATGCCCAGCGGTTGGCTAACAGCAGCGTGACCAACACGGCCACAAACAACAGCAGCCCGCCCCAAATGGCATGGGCGATGTGCAAAACGGAGTTGCCCACTTGCGGATAGCCGGCCAACTGCAAAAAAACGCGCGTTATGACCACCGTCAAGGCAAAGGCGGTCAAGGATATAAAAATGTAGGTTTCGGCAAACGGCCGTTTCACAGGTTTACGTGTTGTAGTTGGTTGATTCATATACTTTGCTCAGTTCAAGATGAGTTGTTTTGTGTCGGAAGCTGCGGAATTAACCAGGATAAGAATGTATCTTGACTGCGAGTTTGTAATGTAAATTCGCCTGGCCCCTTTAATTCCACGACCAATCCTTCCCCACTGAAAAGGGTGCTTTTCCAACCGCTTACCTTTTTCACATCAAAATGCATCTGTTCATCAAAGGTCACCAAATGGCCTGTATCGACCACATACCTTTGACCGGCTTCCAAAGACATGGGATGAATGGCGCCATAGCTGGAAACGACAAGCGTGCCATGCCCACTCAAACGCAGCATGATTAATCCTTTGCTGCCAAAAAAACCTTTGGCACCAGACCATTTTGTCTCCACCTGGATGCCTGCAGATGAAGCCAAGTAAGAACCAGATTGCACCATGAGCGTCTCACCAGTCATTTCGATAATGGAAATATCACCGGGCAGCGGCGGTGCCAGAGCCACTGAATCACCCTGTTTATTAGCGGTATATGTGTTCATAAAGAAGCTTTCACCGCCAAACATAGAGCGTCCCAATGATTTCATGAAGCCACCTTTGGCTTCTGTTTTCATTTCCAGATCGGGAGACATCCCGACCATGGCGCCGCCTTCAACTTGAATTTGTTCTTTAGCGTCCAATGTGACGATGGCGAATGCGAATGCTGGACGATAACGTACTTCTACTTGCATTTTTATCTCCTTATTTGATTATGTAATTTCCTAAAAAATTTAATCAGATGGTTGCGGCGCATGACCGCTGATGATCAGCGACAGCCAACGTGTATCTTCATCTGAATCAAGCATTGTTTTAACGATAATCATAAACGGTACTGCCAGGATTGCGCCCAGAATGCCCAAGACCCAGGCCCAGAAAATCAGGGCAATAAACACAATTGCTGGTGAAAGATTCAGTCCCCGCCCCATGAGTTTGGGGGACAATATGTTGTCAACAATAAAGTTGATAATCACGTAACCGGCGACAACGATCAAGGCTTTGCCGATGCCAAACTGGAGTAAAGCAAAAATGGCGGCTGGTATCAAGGCGATGAGGAAACCTATATTGGGGATGAAGTTGAATAAAAAGGAGAGGAAACCCCATAATAAAGCAAAATCCACACCTAACCCCAGCAGCAATAGAGTGTTGGCAACGGCCGTCAGCAACCCTGCCTGTGTTTTGATCCAGAAATAGGTTCTGATGCTCTGATTCATCTGATAAAAGCGCGGCAGTAAATCATGATCTTCACCCAATCCTTGGACTAATCTTGCGGGTACGGCCGTAACTTCAAACAATGCAAAAAAGACGATCAATACAATCAGACCCATGTTGGTGAATAAGCTCGCGAAGCTGGTTAAGAGTCGTCCGACAAAAGAAAATGCATTCCCAATGAGTGCCTGAAGGTTGAAACTGCCTGATAGCGGCATAGCATCGGCCAGTGTGACGCCATTTTGGGAAAGTGCCTCTAACAGCGCAATCCCTTTTTCAACCAGACCCGCTTCGTAAAAAGCAAGGTTTGTTTCAAGACGACTAAGTGAAACCATCAAAAATGCGCCCAGAGTAACAATGATTATCACAAACAAGAACAATATTAAACCAACAGCGACAAAGGCAGGCATACGCCAACTAATCAGTTGCCGATAGAGGGGCGCAGCCAACAATGTAATCACATAAGCCAACAAAATGATGTTGACGATCTCAGCGGCGGCGCGAAGACCGGCTATAATTAGCACAAAGCCGCCGCCGATAAGCATCATGCGCGGTATGGGTGATAAGACGGGGTTAGGATTTGTTGCTTTCAGATTTGATTCAAACTTGTTTCTGTTTGTTTTCAATTTGGCTATTTTCTTGAGGAAACCGAGGTTTGCCTAACGGCCGTCTAGTTTCTGCTTCACAGTATCGACTAACCGGCGTTCCTCTTGATCGGGCAAACGACGATTATCTTGGTATCCGGGCAGTTCGATGACTTGGATTTCCTCGGCAATCGCCAACATCTTGTGGGCACGCGGCAGATAGCGGCCGGTCACCAGGAATTTCAGCACATGATCTCCCAGGTAATGGGCGTTGCCTGCCGTATCTAGTTGATCGATGCCCGCTTTTTTGACACCGGTTTTGGCCTCTACAATGCCCACACGATTGCCACGCCGCACAATCAGGTCAATTTCAATCTGGTCGGCAACCCCTGCCGGCCGCACACCTGCCAAAATTTCATCCACATGCGGGGCCAGGGTGTGATAGATGGTCTCTTCAAACCGCCCCCCGATATCCACATGCCCCTGCGCATCTCTGGCGGCGCCACCGACCTCAAAGCCTGGTAAGTAAGCGTGCAAATAGTCGGCAATGGTGATCAGGTTTTCTGGCAAGGAAGCGTCTTCCTGTAAAATAAGGTGCTCATTTTCAAATTTGTATAGGCGTAGATGGTAACGGCCGTAGATCAACTCAACATCAACGATAAACGACCCCATTTCTCTGGCAAGCTTGGCCACACCAAAAGCCTCCATCTTGGTGCCATCAGAAATATCAAAAATGGTAGCTTCTCCCTCCCACCCCAGCTTATGCAGTTTTTTATGGATGGATTTATAAACGGCAAATGGATCGTGTGGGTCATGGACTTCTGTCTGATGTATTTGCAGTTGGTTTTGCAGCATGTTTTGTAAATGACGGCTAATGCCGTGGGTGTCCCGTGTACCCACAAACAGCACCTCATTCGGTTGCAGATAACGCAGCGGCAGCAAATTTAATATCGGTTGTGGTCCTAACAGCGTGACAAGTTTCATTATCGGTTTATTCACTCTGATTCAATGTTGTCGATTATCACTGGATAAACCAATGCCGGGTTGCCATCTTCACGTGTGGGCGTGATCAGATCGTGCGGCAAGCCGAGCGTATCTTCAAACTCAAACGTGCGCAGCGCTTCATCGCCTTGTGCTTTCCAGGCCGCTAGAAGCTGGTCAGTGATGCCGTTGTTCACTGATTTGTCGTGGGCGTTGTTGATGACGATGATTGAATTAACCGCAGGTTTGTCCCGCCGCGCAGCATCTTGCGTAGCGAAGCCCAGACGCAAGTATTCGGCAAGCGCATGCAGCGGATAACCTGGATAGGCATAGGAAGCTGTATTGGGATTATCTGCTTTGCTTTCCGGATCCCACCACATATTGATGTTGGGTATTTCATCAAGGAGTCGCGCCACCATGCGGTTGAGCGGTGTGGGAATAAAACCGACACCTAAAAAAGGAGCAACAGCGATAACTCGATCAACGTTTTGAACTTCCTGAGCAACCCAGGTTGCGATTGTGCCACCCCCAGAAAGACCACCCACAACGACCCGGTCGCCCAACCCTTGCGCGATGTCGACCGAATCCCCCGCAAAGGCAGCCAATTCCTCAGACGTGGTCGGTAACAGCGCTTCTCGGGAACGGTCTATGTGGCCGTGATGGGGCAAACGCGGGATATACACGTTATAGCCATCGTCAAACATTTGCTGTCCCAGTTCACGAAACTGTTCCGGGCAGCTGGTGAAGCCGTGAAAAAAGATAATGACGTTGTCTGTTTTAGCGCCATGGGTCATCACGATACTTTCGCATACCGGATTAATTTCCCCGCTTGCGTTTTCCGCCTGCTGAATCGCTAAAACACGAACCGCAGCCTCCTGATGGCTGCCTGCTGGATTGGCAACAACATTGTTCTCGATGTTTACAGGCAAGAAATGCAGCAAGGTGAGGGTGAGCAGCAGTAGGCCAAAGATGATTATAACGGCCGTCCACAATCGATGACGGCCGAACCAGGTCTTATGCTCCATTTGATCGACACTGTTTTCATTAGTTGACATAGATTCTCCTTAAGCTGATGATGAACTTTCGTATTTTATTTAATCGTCAGCCCTAAACACCATTCGTTGGCCATTCATGCTGAGCATTGCTCGTAAAGCGATTGACCAAGCCACACAAATGTACACGGCGACTGCATTGAAAACGCCCACGAGGGCCAAAACCAAAAACCACATCACCCCGTCAATCCACGTGGGCTGGATGCCTGGTTCTCCATTTCCATTAAAAAGAAGGGTAACCAGGGCAAACAGAAGACCGGCAACACAGCCCTCAACAAAAACACGCCCAAAGCGATATTTGCGCCGATTTGCTGCCCATTCTGCATAAACAGGTACCCGAACATAGACGGCCGTTGCCGCGATGAAACACAACAATACCAGCCATAGGAACCCAACCGGAGGCGGATGGTCTGCCCCCAGATACAAAAAGCCAATCCAAATAGAGAAGAAAACTATCGCAATGAGACGCCTGCTTCGATCTTCAATCATGAGGTGAAAGAAGTTCACTTCTTCGGAGAAGTTGAACTTCTCGGTAAACTGTTTACTCATCCATCGCGTCAATCAACGCCATCGTCGCCTCTAAATCTGGCGCGACGCGCGCATTGGCTGCTTGTTCATAGGCATAGCCTACTGCCAACAACTGCGGCTCAGACAGGAAGCCGCCCACGAAAACAACGCTTTCGGGCGTGCCATCTTCTGCGTAACCGGAAGGCACGGTTAAGGCCGGATACCCGGCCGGCGCATAGAGCTGCCCCACTTCCGAGAGGATCACGTCAACGTCGTAGTTTTCAAAGATGAGGTCCAGGGCGTTGCGGGCCAGCCCGTTGTCTTGTTGGGACAAGCGGGCAAATTCTTCGGCGGTAACGGCCGTTTCCTGCGACCCTTCCAAATACCCTTGCCCATAAGGAGCACGATTGGCAGCATCCTCATCATTAAAAGCAATAATTTCTTCCAATGAGCCAACGGGCGCATCCGCACCCAAATCAGCCAAAAACGCATTAATCGCCTTTTTGTAGCCATATTCCAGCCGCGTCTTTATATCCGTTCCACCCTTGGGAATTTTGGTGATCGGGAACTCCACCACCGTCACCCCCGCCGCAGACAAGATTTCACCCTGCGCCCGGATGCTCACATTTTGCTCGGCAAACAACTCACGAAAATTATTTTGTTCTTCTTCGTCAGTAATATCTAACCCGGCAAAATATTCCTCAAACGCCTGATCATTCCAAACGGGCAGCCCCACCTTCACGTCAGCCAAACTTTCAGCGTTTAGGAACTGCGTAAAATCCGTACCTGCCAGCGTGTTGTTGCTCGTGGTAAAGTCATTTTCGTCCACGCCGGTCATGGCGCTCAACAAAACGGCCACATCCGTCACCGTGCGCCCCATCGGGCCAGGCACATCTTGCTGCGGCAGCAGGGGAATGACGTAATCTCGGCTGACCATGCCCATCGTGGGCTTCAAAGCCACCACCGAGTTAATCTCCGCTGGCTTGATGAGCGAGCCTTGCGTTTCTGTGCCCACACTCACCGTCGTCAAATCCGCCGCCACAGAAACGGCCGAACCACTGCTGGAACCATACGTTTCAAAAGCACCATACGGATTTTGTGTCTGGCCACCGTTGGTGCTGAAGCCATTGGGCATACACGGATCCATGTAATTGGCCCATTCAGACAGATTGGCCTTGCCCAGCACAACTGCCCCGGCCTCTCGCAGTTGGCTGACGAGGAAGGCATCCCGCGCCGGATCCCAATCGAGCAGCGCCGCAGCGCCAGCGGCCGTGTGCATCTGGTCGCCCGTGGCAATATTGTCTTTGAGCAGCACGGGAATGCCGTGCATCGCGCCGCGCACAGTGCCTGCTGCCCGTTCCTCGTCCAACGCCTGGGCAATTTCAAGCACCTCTGGATTCAGTTCCAGCACGGAGTTGAGTTTGTCTACATCGTAGCGTTGGATGCGTTCCAGATAGTACACAACCAAATCCACGGACGTGAGTTCGCCACTGTCCATAAGCGTTTGCAGTTCAGGAATTGTTTTACCGCTGACTAATGTTTCACGGGCGGCGGCCTGGTCTGACGTATAAGCATCCAGAACGGCGGCAAAGGGGGTGAAATCCCGTTCCAGTTTGCCCGTGTAGTCTGGTTCCGGGCGGGGATAAGGCAGATCGGTTAAAGCACAGCCGTTCCTATCCTCCGATGAGGAAGAATTCCCGCCACAGGCTGTCAAGGAAGCTGCGACTAAAATGATTAAAAGTAAAAATATTTTATTTTTCATAGATTTTCTCTCATTGGAGAACCGTATCCGTTTATGATTACGCTGGTACAGTCTCTTGCGCGGGAACCCCAATGCGCCAGAAGATGACGGCAACGATGATGCCCATCACGGCCAACGCCGCGCCAAATTCAGTCGTAAAATATTCGGTGGAACCGGTATTGACAGTTACTTTATCTAGGAAGCTCTGAATGAAGCTGTTGTGAACGGCGTGCATCAAAACGGCGGGCCAGATGCTGCCTGAGGCCAAACGCACCCAGGCAAAAGCAAAGGACATGCCAACGATGAGCACCATAAAGCCGGTAAGGGCAAACCAGGCAGGTGCGCCGCTGCTGTAGTCGCCAGTAATAATCAAGGGCACATGCCACAGTCCCCAGATGACACCGGAATCAAAGCGGTACGGGCAAAGGTTGTCTTGCGTGCCAATTGAGGAACCAGCAGACCCCGCCACCCGATTTCTTCGCCAACGGCCGTTACCGCCGCCGTCAGCACACCAATGGTCAACACACTCAGCAGACCGCCAACCCCGGCTCGGCTAAAATCCAACCCACCGAGGCCAGTCACCCAAACAACCCCATAGGCTATCGTGGCATAAAGCACAGGTAAGAGATAGGCAATTAGATAATATTTCGGTTTACCCAACCCCCAGCCCATGCCCCGGATATTACGTTGGTAAATGAAGGTGGTGATCAACCCGGCTACCCCTGGCATCCACATCAGCGGGAATATGTATAACTGACCAGATCCTTCCAGTCCACCGTTTTGTTGAACTAGGTAATAAAAGGGGACGCTAAGGCCAAACACTAAGATGAGATAGGTAACAATTCGTTTGGTTGCATCATTTTTCTTCATAGGAGTCTCCATTTGTTATACTAATCGTGAGAGCAAATAACGGTAATACGTTTTGTAAACACCCACCTCAAACACATGGTTGATATTACTCTGCTGGTGTAAAGACCATTGTTCCGCCATCTGCGGGTAGTTCGATAACCAACATGCCATTGTCAAAATACCAACTGACAGCATCGTTGAGATGCTGGGCAAGTTGCCCACCCAGAGAATCAGCATCACAGGTTAAGCCAGACGTGTCAAGATCGATGTTGATTTGCCACTGGCCATCAACGGTGTAAGTACCGACGGCCGAGCCGCAATCGGGATTGATATACAAAACGCCCTGATCCCCTGTAAGCAGGATTTGGAAATTGGCCGGCTCATCAATCTCAGTTGCCTCAACGGGCGTGACAAACTGCGACCACTGCCACACTGTGGGGTCAGCGGCAGGTAACAAAGTAGCTGAACCTACGGGCAGAGGGCCATTACCCGCCAGAATATTACGCACATTTAGCAATCCATCGGCGCTGTAGGTGGCTGAGTTAGTCAACCCCACAACTACGATCCCTTTTTCTGGATCGGTAAACCAGAGCGACTGGAAACCAAGTGTTTGACCCGCGTGTCCCCACACCGATCCGTCTCCAGCAACATCAAACAAACCCAGTCCATAAGGGGTACTTAGCATTGAAATCGCCGCCGGATCGAATGTGAGCATCTCGTTCAGCGTGTCTGGGTTTTGGAAAAGTTCGCCTGCCGCCAAGGCTTTGCCATACGTCGCCAGGTCTTCGGCCGTCATAGCCGCCGCACCAGCGGCCCAACCCTGAGAAGCATTCCAGTTGGTGGTATCGATTATTTCATCACCTTGCCACCAATAGCCGTGTGTCGTAATTTCTCCCTCTTGGGGCACGCCTTCAAGGAGGACGGCGCTTTCCATCCCCAGGGGATCGAAAATACGTGTTTGAATGAGATCGCCATACGTTTCGCCGGTGAGCGATTCAATGATCATGCCCAACAAGACGTAGCCGGTGTTACTGTAATGCCACTGACCTTCTTCCCCGGGGGCGAAGTAGGGTGTGCCATCGTCTACGGCCGCTTGCACCATCTCAGCCGGGGTAATTCCCCCTTCGAGAGCGACGGGGTCTGTTACCCCGGCGGCGATGATGCTGTCGGCGTAATCATAAAGACCGGCCGTGTGCTGCGCCATTTGACGAATGGTGATTTGGTCGCCGTTGGGCAATAAGGCGGCTTGATCGGGCAAGTATTGGCTCAACGGATCATCCAGGGAGATCAGTCCCTCTTCAACTAACTGCATGAGCAGGACGATGGTCATGGATTTGGTGTTGCTGCCGATTTCCAGGATGTCCGTCGTTTCCATGGGCGTACCCTCTTCGAGGTTGGACACACCGGCGGCGTTCAGATAGACGCCGTCGGGCGTCTCTACGTACAGTACCAAACCAGGTGCCGCCCCACGCGGGCTGCCCCCATCGGTATAGACTTGTGATTGTAGATAAGCATCTAGTTGATCTGTTATTTCATCTAATGGAAGAATGATGGTCTCATCCTCAGAAACTTCATCAGCGGATTCTGTTACGGCTTCATTTTCCTCGCCGCCACTCATATCAATCACTTGACCAAGGTCAAAGGCGAGCGTGCCCCCATCTGCCATGAGATCGATGTATAAACGGCCGTCTTCTATAAAGTAGAGTGCCGTATGTTGCATCAATTGGAAGTAGCGCTCGCTATTTTCATCTTCTTCGCAACTTTCATCGAGTTTTTCGGGTACGTCAAAGGTGAGCGTAAGGGCATTGTCTTCCAGCGTGTATTGGCCGACTGTCGCGCGACAAGGCGCACCCATAACAAATTGCTCATCATCGATCAAACTGAGGGTATATCCTTGACCTGGCTCAATAACTGTTTCCCCATTGACGGGATCTGTTACTGAGGCCCAGTTCCAAATGAAACCTGGGGCAAGGGCTGGTGTTTCATTTGCCATTTCTTCATCAGAAACGGCCGTTGTGTCTGTGTCTGCAACGGGTGCTTCTGTAGGGGAAACGGCCGTTGCGGGGACAGCGGCGGCCGGTATATCTTCTTGATTATCCTGGCATCCAGCCAGCAAGAAGATAAATAATAAAGCGAGTGTGATAACAATTGTTTTTCTCATTTTAGGGTCTCCTAGACCTATATAGATTAAGTTGCTAATAACTGATAGCTTGATTTTCGAACTGGACACTGGCGTTTTTTGTTTTACCAGAGAAGAGTTGTCAAGTTTTCTGATCAACTTGCGCACATTCTACTCGTGGTACAAACTTGACAACGCTAGAATCTCCAGTTCGAAAGATAATTTGATGCAAATTATGATTCCTGTGGTGCAAAAAATAGTTCCCCAAGGCTGTCGTCAGCCAGCTTATAGGTCAGCGATAAATAACCAAAATCGTAACGCCAGGCCACAACCCGTGCGAGCCGGTCGAGATAGGTTGTCTCCTGGTTGATTATGTCGTCGGCACAGAGCATTTTTGTTACCGCAATGGGGCCAACGGTAAGCGATTGAGTTAAATCATCTTCACCCGGCATGATGCTGCTGTTGTAGTTGTTGCAGCCGGCAAATCCGCTGATCTGACCATCGTCGATGCTCAAGGTGATTTTGGCTTCGGTGGGCACAGGCGCTTGATCCAGGTTGAAGTCTACCAGTTGCCAGCTTGTGCCATTCAGGTCTGCCAATGAAACTGTGCCCATTTCCTCGCTGCTGTTTTCGGTTAAACGGCCGTTTTCCACCCCAAACCCCTTGCGTACATTCAAAGTTGGGCAGCACATCACGTCATCCGGTCCGTGCGTAATGAATTCCGTTGTGATTTGATCCCCCGTTATCGTCAAAGATTTCACAGGTGTGCGATCCCCGATCAGGAGCGCCTCGAGGGGAGCGGGTTCGCTCCAAACGTCCAGTACCGCCACCAGATAGACAAAATTGGCCGACCCAGTCGTGGCATCCACCAGGAAAGCGGCGGCGTCTTCGGCCCCATCCCCGTCCAGATCGCCGGTGGCGATGAGGTGATCCGCCAGGCGTACAAAAGGATTCCCGCTGCTTTCCTCTTCGTAGGCGCCAATACCGTCGGTCAGCGTGATGGGTGCATTGGGCAAGACGCCGTTGTATGTCAGGTTGCCCAGAATTCCTGCCAGTTCAGCCGCCGTGCTGTCGTCGCTCATGGCGGTGCTGGTGGGAGCAAATGTCATCGTGCCGCCGTCGGCCATCAGATCAATGTGCAAATTGCCATCTTCATAGAAGTAATTGGCGGCACTGCCCAGATAAGCGACAAATTGATCGCTCAGGGATTCCGGCGGACAGGCGGCCATTGTCATCGGGCCAATCTCAATCGAGAAGCCATTTGTGAGAGTAAAACTGCCATTTGCGTTGTTGCAGTCAGCGACGATTTCAACTGTGCCATCTTGATTAAAGAGTAGTCGATATCTGTCCGGTGTTTCCAAGCCAAACTGCTCGACAGGGCTGGTGAAGGAGATCCATTGCCAGGGGTGGGCGACCAAGGCGGTTAGATCGAGCATCCCTGCTTCTGCTTCCAGTTCGGAGATTTCAGCGGTTGGTTCCGGTGCTGGTTCTGTTGTTGGGGCAACGGCCGTTGCTATTGGCTTTGGTTTGGGTGTTAACGTCGCTTGAGACTCCTGTGATTGACAGGCAATCAGAAGGAAGACAAATAAAAACAGTGTAACTGCCTGCATTCTTTTTATCATTGAAGTATCTTAACAACTTCCCGGAAGTTGCTTCAAGCACAATTGTCTTCAAAACAAACTTCCGGGAAGGTACAAAATCTTTTGTTACAAACTGTTTATTGATTGAAATTGTCAATAATTTAACCCATGTTGTTACCATGCCAACGCCATAGATTGAAATCTATGGCTACACACAACAAGTCTGTTCAAACAGACTTAAATGAACTTGCCAAGCAACATTTTCAACATGATTTATCATGTTTCTCTGCGCTAGCTACAGAATTTATTCTGTAGAAACTAGAGTGGCAACTTGGGTTAATTTATTTAACTATTCAGGAGAAACGGCCGTTTCTGTATCGCCATTTCCCTTCGCTTTTACCTGCGCCAGCTTTTCCTGCATATCACTTTGAACTTTGTCCACACGTTGGTGCACCTGATCCATAGCCTGGGCATATTCTTTTCTTGCATGATCACGCTCGGCTGCAGCTTGTTGCTGCAGTTCCTCACGCAGCTCTTCACCAGATTTCGGTGCGAGCAGCAGCGTAGCTACAGACCCCACCATAACTCCTAAAACAAACGCTATTACCATTTTCATCACTTACTACCTCCAAAAATTTAATTTTGCTAAAGACATTTGACGCTGATACCCTCAGACGGGATCAGCTTTTAGTTAATCAGGATAATCCATGGCTATCCTCAAGCCAGCCAGAAACAATCCTATTGTCACAACCGGTAATCGAATTCAACAACTGCTCTTGAAGTTCATCCGGCACATCATTGCGTGGATCCTGGGAATAAATCAAAGGAGCATGGTTATCACCCAGTGATTTAACCCCATTGAAAGGATTGACAGAGACTTCCTTATTATGTTTTTCGGCGATATTATCTTTGCGATGCCAAACCTTGTTTTTGCGATCATATATGATCTGGTTTGTGGAACCAGAAGCTTTTACAAGCTCATAGATATGGGTTACTTTGTTGTATTGTTTCATTAACCTGAGCGCGAGTTGGAAACGTTCCGCATGTGTGAAAGTAGATATACCACCTGTCTGTAAGCGCTCTCGCTGCTCTGGCGTTGTTATCTTCAATAGCAGACTCAATAAGCTTTCGTCAAGCAGTTCATCCTCACTTAAATCTTCTTGTTCATGTTCCAACCCATCCAAGAGATGATGTCCAATGAGCACACTGAGCAAACGATAACAATCATTATGCCAGGTGCGCCAGGCGCGGATTGCCCGTCCTCTAAGCTGCTGCCATGCGGTCACATCGCGTGTGGCAGTGGCATCAATCAGCAGGTTAGGCCGGATCACATTCCAGCCTGTGCGTGCCCAGTTTGACACGATGACCAGGTTCACATCCAGGCTCTCTGCATCCACAATGCGTGATGTCAGATCATACATAAGCTGCTTACGTCGCGACCCGGATGGCATCGTGACCACAAAAAACTTTTGCCGGGCACCGTTGACCTGCTCCACTTCAGCAACATGGGCTTCACTAAAATGCACGGCTAAAAGACCATAGTCAAACAGGTTGCTCAGTAACCCTTTCAGATGCACATTGCGGCGATCCATACGCGCTAACAAGCGCTTACCGCTCATCCCCAGTTTTGCATGTTTGATCAGCCGGCGCAGCGGACGAAAGACGGCGCGGTCAAAGGCGGCAGGGCGGGCAGCATGCATATGCGCCAGGCTGGACGTGAAGGTGATAAAATTCTCAAAAAACAGATCGGAAATTTTTGTCGTTGTACTTTCAGGAAATTCCAAACCAGAAATAAGCATATTAAAAATTGCCTGGGCGATTTCACCTTCCATCAGTTCCTTGCGCACAAAATTGGCAATGCGTTGGGTAATTGGATTGGCTGCATGCCACGTCAAGTACATCTCGTTCGACAAAACTGCCATGATCGAGAAGCGTTCATCCCCTAAAAGTTCGCTGAATAAACCAGCCAATCCCTGATAGCCCGGCACACTGATACCTTTGCGCCAGGGGATATGTCGACCGCTGTCGAAGATGATCGTGCCACTGATATCGCGTGATTTTTGCTCGGCCTCGATAACTGCTTTGATCGTGGCCACACGCCCCTCACCGGTGCGCAAGTACCATTCACTTAAGCCTTCATAAAGACCAGTAATGGTAGTTGCCAACATATCTTTGGCCATCTCTGGGCGCAGCGCGGCTGATAGACCCGTTTGCGGCAGTTCTCGAATTTGCCGGGCATTTAGTTCTGTGGCAAAACCGCTGCTTTGCAGGCGTGTGATCGTTTTGGGAAGATAAACCAGCGTGCCAAGTTCGACCTTGATTGCCTCCAATTCACGTACGATTTCATTAAATTGTGCCCAATCCGCGCCTGACTGCTGCAATAGTTCGGTATCTGACCAGCCATTAGCGATTTGGATGAGGATAACCAGGCGCGTTTCGGTGATCTTTAAACTATCTGTTGGGCCAGTTTCCCAATCGCGAAAACGTTTTGAGATTTTTTCTTGCCAATCTGAGCGGCCGCGATACATCCCCAAAATGTCATGCCCACTGTGCATGCGTTCTTCCAGTGGAATATTTGCAAACCATTGACGAAGTTGTTCTGGGCCAAGCAAGTTAAAATAACGGCGCAGGGCATCTTTATATAAATTGAGCAGTTCGCGGATGCGGCGCTCTCTTAATGAGTAAGCAAAAGGAACGCCCAACTCGGCAAAGGGAGCCACAAAACCAGCGGCTACCAGATCGTCTATGCGCACACTGTAGGACAAAGTCAGACCTAACGTTGCAAAGCGATTTAGATAAGCAACGGCCGTACCCGAGAATCCAATTAAGCTGCGTAAACTCGTATCCCTCTGCCAACGAACCAGCAGCTGCGTGACGTGGGCGGTTACACTATTCAGGTTTTCAACAACCTTATGCACCTCGTCTAGCATGACATGCTGCACATTCGCTTGCTGTAAAAAAATCTCTACAGATTGTGCATCAAAACCACCTTTGCCTGTTGGCGATCCCAATTGAGAAAGCGCCGCATAGGTGAGGATCAGGATGGCGGGGTGTAGACCTGTCAGTTGGTTATAGTGGTTGAATTCGGATGGCGTGCCAGAAAATATGATTTCCGGTGGGAGCTGCAGCCCAATCGGGTTGAAACAAAGCTCATCAATCCACTGCTGCTGGTAATTATTGGTAGGCACCAAAACTAAAATCGATTGACCAATGTCCAGGGTGCGCAACCAATCTTGTATACACAGCATGCCGATCAATGTTTTGCCGCTGCCTGTAGGCGCCTCGATGATTTGGCTGTGATAATCACCCTGTCGAAAAGCGTTAAATGCGGCGCGTTGGTAGGGACGTGGATAGGGAGAATGCAGCAGGTCGGTGTAGTGCCAGACTGCGGTCTGCAGTTACGCTGGTATCCAGCAGCATGTGGACCGTGTTGAGGAAAAGTTCGGTCGTGTGCGGATCGTTCAAGCCCAGCAGATGCATACATTCAAGCTTAAACTGCTGCGCTTGCATGTCAATCGTGCTTAAAGCATCATAACCAGCTAACGCAAAACTGCTAAAAAAGGTCCTGCCAATCAGGGCGCGCAGGCCAGCCACATCCTTATCTAATTCAATATAAGGGCGGTTGGTGCGTACAAAACCTGATTCCCTGTGTTCAATATGTCCCGCCTGCACAAGCGCATCTAACTGCTGGTGGATATGGTCATCACTGAGTTGGCCTAATAGATTGAGGTGATTGACCTGTTGAGAAATGGCGCCAAAAGGCAATGCCGGTGGTGTTTCTGCCAACACACGCATAATTAAGTCGCGAATAAAGTCGTCACGACTGTGCTCGCTTAACGCCACTGGCAGCGGAATATTATGTGGGGCGCTGCGATGCATACGCACCATGCCTCTGTGCAGCGCCAGAAAGTTGTGCAAAGCAGCCTGGGCAAGGGGTTCATCCTGGCTGTGCAAGCTGCTGTTCAAGACACGCAGTGTACGGCCGTGGTATCTGGCCAGACGGTAAAAGGCTGAGCGCTGTCGATCAGTTCTGCCGGCCTCAATGGCGGCCTGAAAACGACTTAAGTTCAATTCCACAAGGCCTTGTGCCTGCCAATAACCGCGTTGGTTGCTGCTTGATTCAACCATGGATTCAGTGCTCCTCGCCAGCGGCTGCGGCTAGATTGGCCTGGATCACATTCACGCGGATGCGTTCTAACAAGACCTGTGGGCTGAAAGGTTTGGTTAGGTAGTCGGCAGCCCCGGCAGACAGGGCTGCGGAAATATCGGCGTCCGTCCCTTCTCTGGATAAAATGATTATTAGGGGGGATGGAGATACTGAAGTCCTTAATTGGGTCAAAAGTGTATAACCACCAATATCCGGCAGCAGCAGCTCCATCACGACGATATCTGGCTGATCTTTTGCGGCCAGGGTTAAGGCTTCTTTACCGTCCCTGGCGCGACTGATCGCATACCCCGCGCCGGTGAGTTTGACCCGTAAGAGGCGCAGCACATCTGTGTCTTCATCGACTATCATTATCCTTTTCATTCGTAAATCACCTCACCCAGGCTTTAATTCACACGATCATTACTGTAAACTTATGTTATGAATTGATAAAGTTTAGCGTGTCCTGGCGGTATCCGACCGCCAGGACACGCTAAACTTTGGATATTATTAAACGAGCAGCGTGACCACCCAGCCGATCAGAAAGTAAACGGCACCGATGGCAATGGCAGCCACAAGTGCGCCTACAAAACCGGCGACGCGCAAGCCTTTGAGCAGCCGGTCACTGATCATCAAGACGACAGCCGCGATGATCAATTGGATGATTGCGGCCAACCAGTTTCCGCCAAAGGTAATGCCCAAAACACCCAGCAGCCAGTTAATAATACCGCCAACGATGGCAATGATGATGGCCGCGATGAACGCACTGCCAAAACCATCCACTTCTAATCCCAGACCTAACTTGCTCACAATCCAAATGACTAAGCCAGAGATGAGAGCGCCGATTACAACACCGATAAGTAAACCTATAATTGTCATCATTTACCTCCTTAAGGTAACAAAAATATTATTCGGAACTTCGACATTGAAGCCCGTTTTCATCTTACCTGTCCTTCGTTTTCCAAGGAATCAAACAACCCCATATCAGCGCCGACCAGTTATCAGGTTAACAATAAACAGAAGCACCACAGCGCCACCGACAGCCACCAAAAAGCTAACCAGATTGAAGCCGGTGACGCCGGAGCCACCGATGAGGCTCATGATCCAACCGCCAAGCGCAGCGCCGACAATGCCGACAATAATATTCATGATGCAGCCCTGGCGCTGATTACGCCCGGTGATAATGCTGGCAATCCAGCCTGCCAGTGCCCCAAAAATTATCCAACTTAAAATACCCATTTTTACCTTCCTTTTTTAATGATTGACTTGACCTATTCAGAGGAAACGGCCGTTTCCGTTTCTGTTTCGCCGTCACCTTTCGCTTTTACCTGCGACAACATTCCCTGCACATCACCGTGAACTTTATCCACGCGCTGCTGCACCTGTTCCATGGCCTGGGCATACTCTTTTCTTGCCTGTTCACGCTCGGCCACAGCTTCTTGCCGCAGTTCCTCACGCTGTTCTTCACCAGATTTCGGTGCGAGCAGCAGCGTAGCAACCGACCCCACCATAACTCCCAAAACAAACGCTATTACCATTTTCATCACTTAGTAAATGCTCGTTAATAACATAGTGGTTTTGTACAATTCTCAGCATCAAGTAGATGAGAGGTGTAATCAATGGCAGTGAAAGAAATCTATCAATGTCAATGCGAGAATTGTCAACAACCCGAATATCATCCAGACAAAAAGAATCACCAGATGACGAACCTGTTGCTCAGCCGACTTGATGAGCAACAACGCCGCTGGTATGTAGCGGTTGAAGCCGAGAAAATTGGACACGGTGGCACAGAATATATGTGCCTTGTTACCGGCATCAACATCAATACGATTCGCAAAGGGCGACGGGAAATGGCAAACAATCTGGTTGACCGTCCCCATGACCGCATTTGCAAGAAGGGAGGCGGTCGTAAACGGGTTGAAAAAAAAGCCGGACATCTTTGGCATTGACGTGATGATTTGCCATTATCCAACCGGCACTTCCAAGTGGAATCCTATCGAATACCGCCTGTTCAGTCAGATTTCGCGCAATTGGGCAGGTAAACCACTCCGCTCCTGGAATATCATGCTCAATTATATTCGAGGAACGGTCACTGAAACCGGATTACGGGTAAAAGCTTTTCTCGTTGACCGTCTCTTTGAAAAGAAGAAAACTGTTTCAACTGAAGAAAGGGCATCGCTTCGTTTACAACGTCGTCCGGTTTGCCCAACTTGGAATTACACTATCAAGCCTCGTTCTTGTTCTGGATGATATTCAACTGTAAAAGTGCTAACTTATTTTTGATTGATTACTTAGTACCTCCAAAAAATTATTTTTTGTTAAAGACTTTTTTATACCTGGCTTCAATTTTGAAGCCCGTTTAAAAACTTTTTGGATTCCTCAAGATCATCACCTTTCCGCTACTTTTTGTGTTTATGTCCATATTTATGCGCATTTCTTATATATTGTCGCATAATTGTCAATATATTGCAAATTTATTTTGGCAATGAAAAGTTAATTCATAACCACACCTCACCGGTGCCGCAGTACCGGCCAGGCATAGTTACATTAATTAAGATACGCTTGATTTTCCCCACCAGCTCCCCAAAAATGCATTTGCAAACGGCCACTCTGCGGATGAGGAACGGCCGTTGCCGATTGCGGTGTCGCTGTGGATTCCTGGTCAGCGCAAGCGCTCAAGAGCAGGATGAATAAAAATAGAATTATGCTTGTTTTGTTTTTTTTTTCAAGAATAAAAACATCCTTGTTTGTCTAATCCATCAGGAAGACAAGGAAGATGGCCTTGCAATCCTCGCGCCGACCTGCCAGCAGCAAACCGGACATGGCCTCGCCATCACCAATTGTGTAAACACGGAAATCGGTAACTTCCGGGGAATTATAAGCGGTTGCCAGGACCTGAACGGCCGTTTCCACATTGTCAACACCCTCCAGAAGCATCGGTACCGACATCGAAA
The DNA here is from genome assembly GCA_963701435.1 of uncultured Chloroflexia bacterium. Classification (GTDB taxonomy): domain Bacteria; phylum Chloroflexota; class Anaerolineae; order Promineifilales; family Promineifilaceae; genus JAACFF01. Next base: position 315,511 of record CAVPAL010000036.1, read on the forward strand.
CAGTGATATCGTCAATATTGCGTAATTCTTTGACGACATCGTGTCCGCCATCAGGCTTACGCACATAAACTTCCTGCCAGGGCGTCATACAGACATCTTCGCCCCATTCATTCCACTTGCTACCGATGAAGTGTCGGTAATATTTCCTGGCTGCCTTTTCAAGATCCTCACTTGCCTGCACAGAGTCAAAGAAAACAGCGCTGCCAAAAGCAGCCTGACTGGGAGACCCATAGACCGCTTCCAACGCTAAAATGTAACCAGGTTTCTCGCCATCTTTAAGGTTCATCTTTGGATCACAGATTTTAGTGGGGGCGAGCTACCACTTTGCCCCCACCATTTGTTGCTCAGATGCGCACGGCCGTTCCCGACACCGACACCATGAGCATCGAGCCACGAATCGTTTCATAATCCAGGTCCATGCCGATGAGGGCATTAGCACCCAGTGCTTCTGCTTTGGCCGTCACGTCTTCCATTGCTAGTACAGCTTTACTAAAATCAACAATCTGATATTATGACAACATGAGACAAAAAATACCACGGGGGCCAATGCCTCCACAAATAGAAATATCAGATAAACAGAATGCGATTCTGCAGCGAATTATTCGACGCGCCAGCAGTCCGCAGAATCTGGTACTGCGCGCCAAAATTGTGCGGGCAGGAACCGAATATGGTCGTCGCAACACACAGATTGGGCAGGAGTTGAATTGTAATGTCCAAACTATCCATATCTGGCGTCACCGTTGGATTGATGGCTGGGAACGGTTGCAAGCTATTGAAGCGAGCGGCAATGACCAGGCCTTAGAAACAGCCATCATGGATGCCTTATCTGACCGGCCACGCTCTGGGTACGCCGGCCACATTCACGGCCGAGGACATCTGTCAAATTATCCGGGTGGCTTGTGAAGACCCCGGCTTATCAGGTCGGCCAATTACGACCTGGACGCCGCGTGAACTGGCCGATGAAGTGGTGCAACGGGGTATCGTTGCCAGCATTTCGCCCACGCAAGTCGGGCGTTTTTTAAAACGAGGCGGCGTTGAAGCCGCATCAAAGTCGGTATTGGTTGAACAATAAGCGCCATGAAAACCCGGCACAATTCGACCAGCAGGTGAAAAGCGTGTGTGACCTGTATGAACAAGCGCCCCTTCTGCATCAACAGGGGATTCATGTGTATGATCTTCCCGACAATCTGGTCACTTTATGTGCGGATTGTCACATCAAGACAGATGTTTACAGAGCTTATTTCAAACAGAGTAACTAGACCGTCAAGGGAGAGCCCGTTGCGTTTAGCGGCGCACGGCGGGTTCGGTGAGGGGGATGAGGAAACACGTCTATTGCGAGATAGAAAGGTGCGCCTTGTCCCTACTCTACGAGGGGAGGGTTGTGAAACCTGATATGGCAACATATTAAGGCGCACGGCCCTTACCCTACCGCAGGACTGTTTGGCTTAGCCACGTAAGCTAGAAACGGCGATTTTATTTCTTTCTGCCTGCTTGCAAATCTGGTCGATTATTTGCAACAGAGCCGAACTTGTTCATGTCACATCTTGAATGATGCTTGCTCCTCAACTCATTGGGAAAATTGTGTAATCAGTTGGTTTTGGTAATATTCATTTATGGAAAACCTCAAACCGATTACACTCTATATTGGAACCTATACCCACCGCGAGGCACATGTCGACGGCATAGCGGCGGGTATTTACGTTTACCAACTGCAGCCGGCCACAGGTGAGTTGAGCTATGTGGCCACCGTCAGTGGTGCAGGTACTGTTAACCCCTCGTATCTAGCCATCGCTCCGGACAAGGGCTGTGTGTACGTGGCAAATGAGATTTCAGGTGGAGAAAGCGGCATAGGAACCGTGAGCGCCTTTGCCATTGATCCGGCGACTAAAAATCTAACTTATCTGAATCAACAAGCAACGCACGGCTTAGCGCCCTGCCATGTGATAGTGGAGCCAAACGGCCGTTTTGCTCTCACTGCCAATTACGGGACCGGCAATGTCACCGTCTTGCCCATTGAGGTTAAACGGCCGACTGGCAGAAGCGAGTGACGTCGTTCAATTTCACGGTTCCGGCCCAAATACAGAGCGTCAGGATGGGCCGCATGCCCATATGATTGTGCCCAGCCCCAATGGCCGCTTCTTTGTGGCCACGGACCTGGGTGCGGACAGACTCCTACTCTTCCACCTCGACTTGGAACGGGGTAAATTTGTGGCGGTTGATCCCCCGGGACAGCGCTTTCGCCTGGAAGCGGTCCGCGCCATCTCGTTTTTCATCCTCGACGGCCGTTTGTCTATCTGCTCAATGAACTGCAATCCACAGTCACTGTCCTTCACTTTGAAGAACAGCACGGCACTTTTTGAGCTGCTGCAGACCTTGTCGACACTTCCCGATGATTTTAGCGGAGAGAAGTCTGGGGGCGGCGATAAAGATTGCGCATTCCGGACGCTTTGTCTACGCCTCAAACCGCGGGCATGACAGCCTGGCAATTTATGCCGTTAATCCTGATTCCGGTAAACTGTCACTGGTGGGTTATGAACCGACCCAAGGCAAGACCCCTCGAGATTTCACCATCGATCCATCCGGCTCTCTGCTGCTGGCAGCCAATCAGGACACGGATACCGTGGTTACGTTTTGGATTGATCAAGATACCGGGACGCTGACGGCGACAGGGCATGTCGCTGAGGTGCTGACGCCGGTTTGTTTGCAACTGTGAGAGGATTGATACTTTGATAGCAAGAAGGGGATGGCGCATTTTCTGGTTATTGTTTCTATTGTTGGTAATGACCGGCTGCCGGGGTAACAAGCCGGATGGTGAGCTGAACGGCCGTATCACCATATGGCATAGTTGGCAAGCCGCGGATGCTGCTGTCTTGCAAGATGTGCTGGCTCGGTTTGGGGAGATTCATCCGAATGTTCAAATTACGACAGTCGCCTTGCCGGAAGACCAGATTCTGGACGAATATATAAAGGCGGGCAATGATGGATTTGGGCCTGGTCTCCTTATCGGCAGCAATAATTGGATTGGTGATTTGGTAGGAACCGGGTTGATACGCTCATTTACGCTTGACGACCAAGGGGGATCTTTATTCAATTCACGAAACAGTGCGCTCATCCAATATGAGGATCAGCTTTATGGTGTTCCCCTCTTTTTAGCTCCCAACGCACTTTATTACAACAAGAATTTAGTGAAGGAAGTACCTGATTCTTTAGACGAGCTGCTGCAAGAAGCCGCTGCCGGGAATCATGTTGCGTTTGTCCCACGTTTCGAAGAAGCGTATTGGGGTATTCAAGCGTTTGGTGAGGGTTTATTTGATGACCAGGGTCGTTTTACCCTGGACGGCAGCGGTTTTACGGAATGGTTGAGCTGGCTCGAAATCGCCCAAGATGCGTCCGGCGCCATCTTGAATGTTGATGATCAATCCCTCTCGAAACTCTTTGTCAATGGGCAAATTGCTTATTATGTCGCCGGGCCGGAAAAACAGGAACTCATACTAGATATGATGGATGAGGCAGCGTCTTTCGAATTTGGGGTCGTGCCCCTGCCTGATGGCCCATATGGACCGGCTGGTCCTCTAATGCCGGCTGTAACTATTCTGCCTTATGCTTACACCTCTCCCGAGCAAACGCGTATTGCCAATGCCTTGGCCGCGTTTCTTGTGAATCCGCAGCAGAGTATTCACTTCATGCGCGAATTAGATCGCGTGCCGGCTAATCCTGCCGTCAGGGTAGACAATCGTGTTTATCCCGTGATTAGCGGATTTTCACGACAGACACGAACGGCCGTTATTCTTCCCAATGAAATTCCTAGAGATCGGCTTGCTGCGGCTGGAAATCGTGCCTATGTTACAGTTCTATCTGGTGTGGCCACACCGCAAGAGGCTGTTTGTCGTTTTGGTGAAGAAGTGGCTGCTTTTCAGGGGTATACGGCCGATGACATGGATTGGCCTGAATGGTGTGAGCGGTGGGAGGGCGGAGGGTTGTGAGGTCGCATTTTGGGGATTGGGATTGAGATGGAGATAGAGATTTTGTGGAAGGAGGAAAATGGAAAGCGAGAATTTAAATCAGGCTGAACCTTTGGTTGTGATCCTGGAGGATCAGTTAAATATATTTATTGCCTTAATTTCGCGGCCTGTTGTGCAGCGGCAAATAGCGGCCATTCTCGTTATATTAATCGTCGTCTGGCTGCTGCCTTTAGGGTATCAACGTTGGCGGCGCCGTCGATCAGCCACCACAGAACCTGTCCCAGAAAGTGTGTCACGGTGGCAGCGATTGAAAACGGCCGTATACGATCTTCTAACACCAATTCTTGTACTGCTTTTGCTCAACATTACCATTTGGCTCTTTGGTACACAAGGTTACCCCAATGGTTTGTTGCAAGATTTGACTAACTTAGCATGGCTCTGGCTCATCTATCGCCTGGTGCTGACGCTCTTATATGCCCGTTTTGGTGAAGCCTTTCGACCTTTTCGAAAGTGGATAGTGACCCCAATATTTCTTTTCCTGGTAGCATTGCAAATATTAGCCACGTTGCCAGGATCGGCGGCAGTGATTGGGGCAACCATTGGATTAGGACCGATTTCGTTTCCTTTAGGCGATTTGCTGTTGGCTTTGATCGCCTTATACTTGTTTATAGTGACTGCCTGGATTGCCGAACTGATGATGGTTCGTACGCTGCCCAGCCGTCTCCATTCGGAGCCAGGGGTAATTGAATCAGTGGCGACACTGGTGCGCTATTTTTTTCTGGCGACGGGCTTCATCGTTTTTCTTGGAATTCTCGGACTAAATATTACGTCATTGGCCATCGTCGCCGGCGGTCTGTCTGTCGGTATCGGCATCGGTCTGCAAGATATCGTTTCTAATTTCGTCAGCGGTTTGGTGCTTCTGTTTGAGCAAACACTGCGGTCGGGGGATGTTATTGAGCTGGACGGCCGTATCAGTACGGTGGAAAAGATCAGCCTGCGTGCAACCACTGTCCGGACACGTACCAATGAAGAGTTGATCATTCCTAATGCAAGCTTCACGACAGAAAAGGTGAAAAACTTTACCAAATCCGATCGGCTGGTGCAGGTGATCGTGCCTTTTGGCGTCAGCTACCAAAGTGAACCCGAATTGATCAGGCGCTTAGCCGTGGAGACGGGATTGCAGCATCCGCTGGTGCTGGCCGAACCCGAGCCCGTTGTGCTTTTCAAGGGTTTTGCTGATTCTAGCCTTGATTTTAATTTGTTGGTCAGCGTCAAACAACCAGAAATGACCTTAGTTATCAGGAGTGATCTCTACTTCATGCTTTGGAAAGTATTTGCTGATAATGACATCGAGATACCATTCCCGCAGCGGGATTTGAATTTGGGTAACGGTTGGGAGAAGTTGGAACAGGTTCACGCCGGTTAACGCTAACAATCTGGAAGGATTGTTCTCCATTTCTTGTAGCGTAAACTTTCCTGTAATAGCTTGTAACATTTTACCCTTTTCTGCTCATTAACAATTTACCCCTTAGGAACGTCTGGAAACAGAGGCAACTGCTGTGGTACCAAAGTGACGTCAGGGTCTTCCAAACCAATGAGGTCGAATTCTGTGACACCGCTAATAGGTCGGCGGCACAGTTCCTGGTCTGGGTCATCTTCATCAAAAAAGACCAGATGAGGGTCAACCATGTGCGCGATCGCACGGTCATGATGGCCAATCTTAACAAGCAATTGGACGAATAAGAGAGAACAAATTGGGTATTTTTGCATATCCCCCAAACCATCATCCAACAAGGGGATGAGGCCGATGCCTTTTATATTTTGGTGGATGGCACTGTGGATGTTTTCTTGGAAGCGCCAGATCGAGAACCGCGCTTGATGGCAAAATTGACGGCTGGTATGTTTTTTGGTGAGATTGGGCTGCTTCAGGGTGTGCGGCGCACAGCCGCTGTGAAGGCAAGTGAAACGACCAAAGCCGAGATCATTGTGATAAGTCGTGATGTTTTTACGGCCTTTGTGGCTGAGTTTGATCTGACTGACGCCGAGATCGCGGCACTGATCAGGCAGCGCATGATTAGTCTCAACCTGGCTAAAGCTTTGCCTAATCTAGATAGAGACAAGCTTGCCCAGATTGGCCCCAACATTGAGGTGATGAACTATCCACCTGGAGCGGAAATTATTCGGCAGGGGGAGCCAGCAGACAAGTTCTACATTTTGACACGCGGGCGGGCTGAAGTGTTGAATCATCATCCCAGTGGTCATGACATTTGCGCAACGACTGGTCAATCTTCAAGGTTAATGTTCGATTAATGTTACCGGAGGAAAGTCTGAACCAGTACAATGCAAAATTGTGGATCACGAGGAAAAAATAGAGTGACAAGATAGTGTTGATTTTTTATTGAGTTATGCACACGACGTGTCCATTTAGCTGGCATCACCGGCAATCCCGATGGCTCATGGGTAGCATTATCAACGATTACATCCGCGTTTAGGGCAAGACATAACCACCAAGAACGAAACATGGCACATCGTTTTTTAACTCATAACTTACCATTCGCGTAATTCTTAATCAAGTTTAAGTACCATATATGGAGGGGGGATCATTAAAATAGCCAGATATGGATTCGGGAAAACATTTGAAATGCTTGAGTTATGACGAATTGCAGAAATCAAAACCGTTTTTAGCTCAAACGTTCGCAGAAATTATTGCTTTTAGCGCGAAATCGCCAAACTCGGTTTCAATTTACGCGAATGATAAATCATAATTTTGGTTATTTATACCCATTGCGTGTCAAATATGGGCATCTTGTTTTCTTATTGAGTGGTGATCGTGATTTTGCACATTACGATGTGTTTCTCCATAATCCCCAAAATTCGATGTAGGATTCTGGTTATCGTACTTATTGGGTGAGGGTTTATTTGAGTCTGTTTGGTTGTTGCTTTGATTGATAACGGCCGTTTCCCATAAGAAATACATTCTTTAAGGTAGATACGATGAAATCCACATGACAATCTGGACTAGTACTCCATCTAACAAATATTAACGGATGAGAACCAGTGGCGCGGTCAGGAGGCCGGTCACGAACTATCCCACAAAACAACATTGTTGGAGTACTAGATGTAGTCCGGTTAATCCATAATCAATCCACAGCTAGAAAATTAAAGATATAACGTATCTGTAGAAACCCAAAATGAACAGATGTGCCTTGTACAATTAACAGGAGACCTATCGATGCATCACCCCAATTCGCGCAGTCATTTGCTGAAAATCATCTTTGTCTTATTTTTGTTCGCTTTATTGGTACCCACGACTGGTGGACCAACGGCCGTTTACGCCCTCAACTTCACCGTCGACACCACAGACATTTCAATTGACGCCAACCCTGGCGACGGCGTCTGTGATGATGGCGCTGGAAATTGCACCCTCTATGCTGCGATTCAAGAAGCCAACGCTTCGCCTGGTGCAGATGTAATCAACTTCAATATCCCCGGCGCGGGTGTACAGACCATTAGCTTCTTTAACATGCCAATCCCTATTACCGAGCCAGTGCTTATCGATGGCTATTCCCAGCCTGGGGCTTCGCCTAATACCTTAACCAATGGCAGTGATGCCGTTCTGCTCATCGAGCTTCGGGGTAATGGCGAAATCTCAGATGGCCTGATCCTATCTGGCAGCGACATTACTGTGCAAGGTCTGGTGGTCAACAACTTTAATGGAAGCCAAATCTTGGTTTCGGGCGCGACAAATGCCAACATCAGTGGTAACTACATTGGTACAGATGCGACTGGTTTAGCTTCGGGCAGTTTTGCAACTGGAATCCGAGTGGAAACATCTTCAGGCACGGTAATCGGTGGTAGCAGCCCTGGCGCTCGTAATATTATCTCTGGCAATGACGAAGGAATTGCATTGTGGGGTGGAACCAGTGTTGATGTCGATCCCGGCGTTACTGGTACGGTTATCCAGGGTAATTATATTGGTGTAGGCAGTGATGGCATTAGCGCTGTCCCGAACACAGGAACCTGGGGTGGCATCGTTGTCCGTAACTACGCTTCAAACAGCACAATCGGCGGTCCAAATCCTGGCGAAGGCAACGTTATCGCCAACAACCCCATCGCTGTGAGCATGTTCTCTGGCTATCGCACCGCCATTGTCGGCAACAGCATTTACAACAACAGCACTCAACCCCTCTACCTCAGCCTTGTTGGGACGAACGACAGCGGGGATGGGGATACCAGTCTCCTCGGTACGCAAGTTGCGAATATGGGCCAGAACTACCCGGTTCTCAGCGCGGCTGCGATCAATGGCGGGAACCTCACGGTTGATTACAGCATTGACTCAACCATTTCCAACAGTGCTTATCCCATCGCCATTGATTTCTACGAAGCTGACAACGGCGCAGGCCGAACGCATCTTGGCCGCACAACCATTGCAGCTCCCGGTTCAGCCAGCGCAAACCTGGGTGATGCGGCTTTGTTAGGCATTGCCGATGGCGATCCTATTGTGGCCACCGCCACCGATGCAGATGGCAACAGCTCTTTGTTTAGCCCAGTTGTGGCGGTTGTGGATCTAAGCACCGTTACGATTAATTTTGATGGGTTAACAACAGAATTTGGGGCCTCGGCCACTTTCATCCTCAACAACACCTATAATGCCCAAGGCACAAGTTTTGACTTTTTCGTTAAAAACGGTAGTTATCCCGCTATTGGCAACGACAATCTGGTCGTTGCCACCGATCCATCCGGCGGGGATGCTGTCATTAATTTTGCCTATGCCGTCGATTCGGTCAGCCTGGAATTTGTGGATATTGGCGCCGTACCTCCGGCTGTTGTCAATGCGTACGATCAAGCCAATGATGCCGCTGATAACATATTCAATGGGGCTGTGGTGGATCAGGCCGTCAGCCAATACCAACGGTGTGGTTAACCTCTCTGGCAGCTGTATTCGCTCTTTGCTGGTTGAAGGATCAGGTTTTGACTACACGGTTGACAATCTAATCATCACTCCTGCTGTTGGATCTGATTCCGATGAGGATGGCCTGATAGATTCATGCGATAATAGCACACGCGATACCAGCACCACCATCCAGCCCAACGTGCCTACGGTGCAAACGGCTCAAACCTCCAAAGATGCCCAATGGTTCCGCCTCGATGTCACTGTTCCCGGCTCCATCATCAGCGCCACAATGTCCAGTGAGGCTGATTATGACCTGTTTTTGTTCGCCCCGCGTATTGATCAAGAATATGGGCAGCTGCGCGATATCGGCCGTTTGGTAGATATTGCCCAACTGACATGCCAGTAGCGACATCGCCCAGTTAAGTGACATTGCCCAATTGAGCGATATTGCCCGCCTTTACGATTTGGCGCAATTGAGCGACATTGCGCAGCTCAGCGATATTGCCCAACTGAGTGACATCGCCCAACTAAGCGATATTGCGCAGTTAAGCGACATTGCCCAACTGAGTGACATCGCCCAACTGAGTGATATTGCGCAGTTAAGCGACATTGCCCAACTGAGTGACATCGCCCAGTTGAGCGATATTGCCCAACTGAGTGACATTGCGCAGCTTAGCGATATTGCCCAACTCAGCGACATTGCCCAACTGAGTGACATTGCTCAATTAAGCGACATTGCGCAGCTCAGCGATATTGCCCAACTGAGTGACATTGCCCAGCTAAGTGATATTGCCCAACTGAGTGATATTTCCCTGCTCTTTGCGCTGGCGGAGTTGAACAAAATCGCCCAGCTAAGTGATATTGGCCAATTAACTGACATTGCGCAGCTGAGCGATATTGCCCAATTGAGTGACATTGCCCAGCTAAGTGATATTAGCGGGGAAGGCGGCATAGATTCGCTAGTGAAAATATCGGCTCATGCGCTGCCGACTAAGGTGGAGCATATCCAATACAATGTGCATGAATTGGCTGGTCCCTGGTTCTTGGCGGTGCTGCCGCGCAATGAGGCGGCGCTTGGACAACCGTTCTCGCTGCAAACCAGCATTATTGAATCGGCTGACCCGTTGCCGATTGTGACGGATGCTGTCGAGACAAATTATCCCACGCCGCCAGAAGATACGGCCGTTAACACCTTGATTCTGTTTAATCAATCTCGGTTAGAGGAGATGTATGGGGTAACGGCCGTTACCAACGCCGATCTCGTCAACAAAGTCAACACCCTCGCCAGCAATCCCAATGTAAATGGTGTGGTTATTAATCTCGATACCTATCCTGGCATTACCGACGCCTACATCCGTTGGGACAGCGAGCCCGGCAACCCCCAGGCGGCCAACTATGTAGCGCGCAGCATCAAAGCATTGCTGTACGACACCCTGCCTGCTTACCCTGAGGTGAAATACATCGTCGTGATCGGTGGTGACACAATCATCCCTCACCGCCGCATCCAGGACACGACCTACGTGGGCAACGAGCGCACATACAAATATTATGATGATCCACGCTTGCTGGGCAACCAACAGTATCGCTACTATCTAAGTGATGATTATTATGCCGCCAGCATTCCCTATGGCGTGGTTGGACGCGAGCTGTATTTGCCGCAATACGCCATTGGTCGCCTGGTAGAAAACCCGGCCGAAATTGCTACAATGCTCGACACCTACCTGGGTGAACCGACGCTGGCGCCACAAAATGCCCTGATCACCGGGTACGACTTCCTTGTGGATCAAGCCAACGAAATCAATGCCACTTTCCAGGAACAGGGTTTGAATCCCGCCAATGTGGACACCCTGATCAACAACACCTGGACAGCTGCCGATTTCCGCAATGCAGCCCTCGATGCCCAGTCATATGATTTGATTTCGCTCAACTCCCATTTTGACCATTTCCGCTTCTTCCCCAATGACAGAGACAATGTGCTGGCGGCTGAATTCGAAGCCGTTGGCAGTAACTTCAATAACACCTTGATCTTCTCAGTGGGCTGCCATTCTGGTCTGAATGTGGACAACAATGGCGCAACATTCAGTTTCACCGGTAGCGACTATGCCCAGATATTTGCCCGCAATGGCGCTACCTTCCTGGGTAACACCGGCTTTGGTTACGGCGATGGCGACCTGTTGGCCTATTCTGAGCGGTTGATGGTGAACTTTAGCGAGCAATTGGGCTACAACCCGGCGCCCGGACAGGTCAGCACCCTGCCCACAGTGGGCACAGCCATGTTGGAAGCCAAGCAGCGTTATCTGAACAGCCTGGGCAATGGCGGCCTGACCAACTACGATGAGAAGGTCTTGGGCGAAATGACGCTTTACGGTCTGCCCATGCTCAAGGTCAACATGCCCACCCAAACCAGCCAGGTTCCCGGCGGCGACAGCGTTTTGGGCAGCACACCCCAATCGACAGGCCCCGGCGACACGACCATTTGGGACGTTGATTTGACCTTTGCCTACGACAGCCATGTGATCAACAATGCACCATACCGCCAGGGAACTTATTACACCATTCAAGGTGAAAATGGCCTGTTGAGTACGGGTTCACGGCCGTTGCTGCCGCTGACGACGCGTAATTTCAGTTCGGTGACGGATGTGGCCCATGGTGTGTTGATGTTGGGTGGCACTTTTACAGATAGTCCCAATTTTGACCCGATCATTACTGAATTTATTACGCAGGAAGTGACGCTGGATGCTGAAGGATTCTATCCGGTACAGCAGTTGTATCCGCTCAGCCCGGCCAGTATGAACCGCTTCTTAACGGTCGATGACCTCTCGCAGCGATTGGTCGTCGTACCGGCCCAATTCCAGACGACGAATACAATAACGCCGACAGTGGGTACGCTGCGTTTGTATGATTCACTTGATCTGTTGGTGTATACGGCTTCTTTCACGGAGACGGATTTCTTGCCGCCCAATGTCTGGTCGGTAACGGCGAATGCGGCGGCGACGGTTGATTTTACCGTGGAGTTGAGTGACAAAGAGACGGGTGTGTATCGCACGGTGGTACTGTATCGGGATACGGCCGTTTCTTCCTGGTCAAATCTCGATCTAACATACGATGCCGGTACAGGCCTGGCCACCGGCAGCATCCCACTCCCCAGCGGCACCATCGAATACTTCGTGCAGGCCGTCGACAACGCGGGTAACGTCGCCCTCGTCTTGGATCATGGCCTACCCTTCCGTATCTTATCAGCTACCGCCGATGGCGATGGTGATGGCATTGCCGACAATACCGACAACTGCCTCCTCGTTGCCAACAATAATCAGGCTGACCTCGATGGCGATGGCCTCGGCGATAGCTGTGACTTCAACAAAGATGGCGATGCCATAGCCGATATCATCGACCAATTCCCCGATGATCCAACCGAATGGTGGGACATCGATGGCGATGGCATTGGCGATAACGCTGACAATAACAGCGACAACGATTCCTGGACCGATGATGTTGATAACTGCGACTACAGTGACAACGAAGATCAACTCAACACCGATGGCGACGCCTATGGGGATGCCTGCGACCTGAACGATGACAATGATCCAATCCCCGATGCTTTCGATAAACTGCCTATTGATCCAACCGAATGGCTGGATTTTGACGAAGACGGCATTGGCGATTTCACCGATACGGATGACGACAACGATGGCATAATTGATAGCGAGGACCCTTACCCCCTGAATGTACCTCCGGCCGTGGTGGATGATACGGTGGTGTCGGAGGGCACGGCCGTTTCCATTGACATCACCAGCAACGACACCGATAAAGATGGCAATCTCGTCCCAGCCACTGCCTCTATCACAATCCCACCATCACATGGCACGCTGGTCAACGACGGCAATGGCACATTTACCTACACCCCCACCGCCGGCTACATCGGCAGCGACAGCTTCGCCTATGAAGTTTGCGACAGCGAAGGTCTTTGTGACACTGGCACAGTCAACATCACCGTCGTCGGTTCTGTAAACAACCAGCCCACCGTTGGCGAAATCACCGCCCCGGCTGAGCCGATACAGTTAGGCACGGCCATTGATGTCGCTGTCGATTATGAAGATGTGGATACCAATGACTCCTTAACGGTTACCTGGGATTGGGGTGATGGCAGCAGTACAACCGATGCTTTAGCAACAGTTTCTGGCACAGCCGCCGCGACACACGACTATGCTGAAACGGGTGTTTATACAGTGCAGGTGACCATTGAAGATGCAGAAGGGGAAACGGCCGTTACCATCTACCAATACGTCGTTATCTACGATTCCGCAGGTGGGTTTGTCACCGGCGGCGGCTGGATAGATTCCCAGGCTGGCTGGTGTACCTTCAACCCCGAATGTGAGCAGGCCAGTGGCCGCGCTAACTTCGGCTTTGTCGCCAAATACAAGAAGGGCGCCTCCATCCCCATAGGTAACACGCAATTCCAGTTCCAGGTCGGTGGCTTCAACTTCCATTCCGATACCTACCAGTGGCTCGTCATCAATCAAGGTGGCACCAATGCCCAATTCAAAGGCTCGGGCACCATCAATGGTCAAGCAGACCCCAACGGCAATGACTACAAGTTCATGATTTGGGCTAAAGACAGCAATCCCGACACCTTCCGCATCAAAATCTGGTGGGAAGACAATAACATAGAAAATGTAGTTTACGACACGGGCGTCAAAATACCAATTGCCGGCGGCAGCATCAAGATTCATCAAAAGTGAATAAATAAGGGTAGGGCGGTGAACTGCCCCCTACCCTTATCGAAAATCAATCAGGTAGTTATTGGCAGTAGTTAGACCACGTGAGGGGTTCGGATGGAAACAGCAGCAGCTTATATTCCCATAGACAGACGATTGGCACTTGCTGCTGGTCATGATTTGCCTCAGCACACACATGGCGTGGCATTATTTGCCGATATTTCTGGCTTTACCCCATTGACTGAAATGTTGGCCCGGCAGCTTGGCGCCCGACGCGGCGCAGAGGAGCTGACGAGGCAGTTGAATCGGGTGTATGATGCCTTAATTACGGCTTTGCACCATTATGGCGGCAGTGTCATAGGGTTTAGTGGTGATGCCATTACCTGTTGGTTGGATGGGGATGATGGCAGCAGGGGAACGGCAACGGCCGTTGCCATGCAAACCGCCATGCAAGACTTCAGCCAGATTCGATTTGGCGCAGAAACCGTCTCGCTGGGTTTGAAAACGGCCGTTGTCAAAGGTCCCGTCCGCCGCTTCATCGTCGGTGATCCATCCTACCTGCTGCTTGATGTGATGGCCGGACAAACGCTGCACCGACTGGCCGGCGCCGAACATCAGGCTGAAAAAGGGGATGTCATTGTTGATGCTTCGATTGCCCAGACCCTGGGCGAAACTCTGCAAATTAGTGCATGGCGCACCGATCATGAAAGCCATGAATCCTACGCTGTGGTAGGCAGCTACACGGCCGATGTGCCCGCCAAGCCGTGGCCAGCCATCCCAGACGACAGCCTGTCTGATGAACAGGCGCGCTCCTGGTTGTTAACGGGGGTCTATCGCCGCTTACAAGCTGCCCAGGGCGCCTACCTGGCTGAACTGCGGCCCGCCGCCGCCCTCTTCCTGCGCTTTGGCGGCATTGATTACGATGCCGACCCCGCCGCTCCGCAAAAGCTGGATACCTACATTCGTGGCGTCGGCCAGATTTTGGCCCGCTATGAAGGCAGCCTGCTGCAGCTCACCATTGGTGACAAAGGCAGTTATCTTTATGCCTCTATGGGCGCACCTGTAGCCCATGAAGATAATGTAGACCGTCATTTACGGGTGGCCTGGGAAATCCAAACGATGTCCAGCCAACTGCCGTTTATTGAACCGGTACAGATTGGCGTGACATACGGCCGTATGTATGCCGGTGCGTATGGGGGCAATGCCAGACGTACCTACGGCGTCCTCGGCGACGCCGTCAACCTCTCTGCGCGGCTTATGCAGGCTGCCCAGCCGGGCCAAATTCTGGTCAATGACGACGCCTACGCCAAAGCCAGCGACAGATTCCTGTGGGAAACATTACCCGCTATCCGTGTCAAAGGAAAAAGCGATCCCATTGCCCTCAATCGGTTGATCGGCATGCAAACCCAGCGTGCCTTGCGTTCCCTCAACACGCTTTACCCCGACCCACCGATTGGGCGCAAAGAAATATTGGCGCAGCTAGACAGCGCCATTACCCGGCTGGACCAGGGCAAAGGGCAACTCATTCGTTTAGCAGGGGATGCAGGCATGGGCAAAACCCACATCGCTGCCGAATTCAGCCGCCGCGCCCGCGGCCAAAATATGCGCCTCGCCCTGGGAACCTGCCACAGCCTGACCCGCAACAGCCTATATCAACCCTGGCGTGACATCTTTTATGCTTTATTGGAATTGGATGATAGCAGCGAAAGCAACGCCATCGCTCAGTTAACCACCTATATCGAACAAGTCCATCCCGACTGGCAACTGCGCCTGCCGCTGCTTGGCGATTTGCTTAACTTGCCGATCCCGGACAATCCGACCACGGCTGCGTTAGAAAGCGATCTACGCCAAAAAGCGCTTTTCTCCCTGCTTGTCGAAATGATTCAAACCTGGGCGCAAGCCCAGCCGTTGGTTCTCATCATCGACAGTGCCCATTGGATGGATGAAGCATCCGAGGCCTTGACCCAACTGCTGGGGCAACAAGCAGCGGGTACTGCGCCCGTTATGCTGCTTCTATTAACCCGACCCGAGCTTGTTGGCAGTTCCACTCAACTACCTGAGTTGATTCGGCTGCCCTATTTCACCACCTTAATGCTTGCTGAAATGCAAGAAGCGCAAACGCGGCAATTATTAGAACAATTCCTGGAGGGTGATGTTTCGCCTTTATTGCTGTCGGTTGTACAGACGCTGGCCCACGGTAATCCCTTCTTCCTTCACGAATTATTGCTGGCAATGCGTGCGGCCGGGCAAATTGCGCAGCAGGATGGCCTTTGGCAGATTTCGCCGGAGCTGGTGTTGCTGCTGCAACGGGCTGATTTTGTGACCCAGGTGGACGGCCGTTGGTTGTTGAAGCCCAATGTGGATTTATCTTCCGTGAAATTGGGGCTGCCTGATTCCATTCATGGCATGGTGCTGGCCCATTTGGATCGTTTGCCGGAGAGCCATAAGTTGACGCTGAAAATCAGCAGTGTCTTAGGGTATTACATCGACTTGGTTTTGGTGGCAGAAGTCCATCCTGAAGGAAAAGATGTGCCTCAGATTGAATCAGAAGCGGCATACATGGCAGCCGAAGAAGTGGTTCACGAGGAGATGCCTGATCGCAAAATTTATGCTTTCCGGCAGCAAACCACGCAGGAGGTGGCGTATGAAACGCTGCTGCATGGGCAGCGGCAGCAGTTACACCGGCTGGTGGTGGAAGCTTTGGCCGAACAGCAGCCCGATGCGGTGGTGGAGATCGCGCATCATGCCCTGATGGCGGAATTATGGCCGCTGGCAATGGACTACAATTTACTGGCGGGGGAAAGAGCGAAACAGCTGTATGCCAATCAACAGGCGATTGATTTTTTGCAGAAGTCGCTGCGCTGTGCCCAGGCGCTGCCAGATACGGAAACAGGCAATCAGATGAAGCGGATTCATTTGGCGTTGGGCGAGTTGTTTGTAACAACCAGCCAGTATGATGATGCCCACAAGCATTTGGCCGCAGGCTTGTCTCTGGCACAGGCGGACCAGGATTGGGAGGCAGAAGCCTTGTGTTATCGTTGGTACGGCCGTTCCTTTGAACGGCGTGGTGAATACAAGCTGGCTCTTGCCTGGTTAGACAAAGGATTCAAAAGACTCAATGGCCACACGTCTACCGAAGACGCAGAAATATCGTTAATTGCTGGATTGGTAAACTACAGACAAGCCAACTTTGACCAGGCCTTACAACTGTGCCAGCGCAGCCTAAGCGTCGGCCAAAAATTAGATGATGCGGCCATTCAGGCCCGTACTTATAACCTGATGGGCATCGTTACCCTGCGTCAGGACAGCACTGCTGCTATTGAACAATTCCAACAATCGCTGGCCCAATACGAACAATTGCAAAATGTATACGGCCAGGCCACCTCGCACAATCTGATTGCCAACGGCCAATTTGCCCAGGGTTTATGGTCGCAAGCAGATACGCATTACCGCCATTCGCTTGACTATTTTACTCAGATTGGCAGCATATACAGTCAGGTTTTGGTCAACAACAATCTGGGAGGCATTGCCCTCAAACAAGGCCGGCTCGATGCGGCCTTGGGTTATTACCAGCGAGCCCTGCGCCTGCTGCAACAAACTGGTGGATCTTTGTGGGTTTTTGGCGCATTAAACTTAAATATGGGACACACTTATATGCGCCAGCGTGAGCTGAACCAGGCGGAAACAGCCTTGCAAATGGCTCTGGCCTATTTTGAACAGGCACAACTGCGGGATTTATTGCCGGAGCTTTATGGCTTATTTGCGGAACTTTACTGGCGCCAAAATGATTTGTCTGAGGCTGAATCGACTGCTCAGCAGGCGGTGGATTTAGCCCGGGAACTGGAAATGCCGCGTGAGGAAGGTCATAACTTGCGTATTATGGGCGAGATTTTGCGCACGCAACAGCAGTCTGATGAGGCTCAGAATCATTTTGAGCAGAGCTACCAGGTGCTGATGCAGGCTGGTGATATGTATGAGAGCGCCAAGACGCAACTGGCCTTGGCCCGGTTATATGTGGAATACGGCCGTATCCCAGAGGCGCAGCAGGCTTTAGACCTGTGTGAACCAATTTTTACTCAGTTAGAAGCCCAACTTGATCTGCACCAGGTGAATCGTTTGCAAGCTGACTTGATGAACCGTTAACATTTATTTTTCCCGTGAAGGTAACAAAGTGACTCAAGTTCCAACCCCGACTAAGATTTCCCCTTTGCTGTATTTTGTAATCGGGCAATTAAACGCAGCCAATTCGAAGATTGCCATCAGCTCATTTGGGTCTACCGCCATTGGTTTTGCCGCATCGGGTCTCATGGTTATGATAATATGCCATGGTTTATAATTTCCATAAGCTTATTGCTGTAGCGTCATCCCGAATGGTCTGCGGCCATTACTTTAGTGTCGATACAGGTGCGACGCGCACGAATTCGCGTCGCACCTGTGGTAGTAAGTATGATTATCAACTCTGTTTCTTTGGTAAAAATCGTGACGGCGCCTGAGCATAAGCAAGCCATTGCCTATGCCTTTAATCGGTTACAAAGTGAGCTTTCACCCAGGCTCACTTATCATAATTATTGGCATACAAAAGAGGATGTGGTCCCAGGTTGTCAGCGTATTTCTAATTTGATGGACATTGACGAAGAAGAGCGTGCTTTATTAGAAGTCGGCGCCGCATTTCATGACATCGGATTTGTAGAAAGCAACAGGGATCATGAGCTGATTGGGGCGAAAATTGCCACCCAGGTTTTGCCAACGTTTGGCTATTCTGAACGTGAAATTAAGTTGGTGGCGGGGATGATTCTGGCTACCCGTTTACCTCAATCTCCTCATAATTTGCTGGAAGAAATTTTGGCCGACGCAGATCTTGGTGTACTGGGGCGTCCTGATTTTTTAGCCCGTAATGCCTGTTTGCGGCAAGAATTGGCCAATTATGGGAATGAGATTCAGTCTAAACAATGGGTTGAAGGACAAATAACGTTTTTAGAAAAGCACATTTACTTTACACCAGCGGCGAAGATGCTGTATGATCCGTTGAAGCAGCAAAATATTGCTGTGTTAAAGGAAAAACTTCTAACGCTGGATTAAATTTCTCTATTATGAGCCATATACTCGACAGGTGGATTTCAGTCGAAATCCGCGAACAAATTGAAGATCAATTCTATGCCAAAGTCAATCAGCAAGCTGCTTTCGAGCAGTTATGCCAGAATCCCGAGTTCATGGCCACGCTGCGCGACCAGGTCGGCTTGTTTTCTGATCATGGCGTGGTGCACGTGCGTGATGTCGCCCAGCAAGTGCTGTACGTTTTGCAGGCAAGTCACGGCATTTTGATACCGCAGCGTCCACCGCTCCGGTTTGCACGTCTATGTGGCTATGGCGTTCTAATTGCCTATTTCCACGATATCGGGATGGTAGATTTTTCGACCGTTGGGCGGACCATGCACCCTGAATTCGCAGCCCAGGCTGTTTTCGATCCGGCGCTTGATGCACTAATCGAGCAAATCTGGTACGAAAACAGTGGCAATTTAGCCTGGCATTTGTCTACGTTGGCCAAGCAAGGCGCCTTGATTACAAACCCGCAACTCGTACTAAGGGAAATGCTGTCTTTGTCTATGGCGCACAGCAAAAGCAAAGTGCCTGTGTCTATGTTGAACGATCCAGCCTCGCTGCGGCACACAATGCAACAAGTTGTAAAAACAGATCTCAATTTGCTCTACCAGCAGCGGCGCCTGGCTAAAGCCAAACAACAGTTGTCGGACACTGATTCCAATCGCCAGGAGCTGCAGATGCACCTGGCTGCTGTCGAGGCAAACCTGACCAACTATACCGGGCCGCGCAACAATCCCCATGTTGACCGCTTCTACGCAGATTTTACGGAGGATTCATTTGCCTGGATGGTTGCAGACCATCCGAAACTGCAGGAACTGGTGCAAGATATGGTCGATACGATCCGCGTTCTACGTTCGGCCGATGCGCTACGCCAGCGTGGCACCTATCTGAAAACCTCAGGCAACTATGAAGTGTTTATTGATAGCCGGTCAGGGAATGCCGTCATTGCCTTGCGACATCAAAATGACAAACTGTTCCTGCTTGAAATACCAGAAAAGATCAGCGTTGGCGAAGCCAATATCGCCGCCAGCGAACTTGACCAGGCCTGCGACCTGCGCATCAACTTTCATCGCGGCAAGTTTACTACATCTGAAGGGATCAAATATGCTGCCGAGTGCGCTGCTTGGGTTGTACATGATATTCAGCGTGATATTATCGAGAGCTTTATCAGACCGCCGGGTGATGGGGCGAAGCTTGGGCTAAAAACGGCCGAATCTGCGCGTATTCTGCTGGAAGAAACTGAAGATAACCCGGAGTTTGTGCAGCTCGTTAGCCAGCACATTAGTCACTTAGAGCCAGGTCTCAACGGCCGTATCAACATCGTTCCCTCACTTCAGAACTGCGAAGATGGCGAACGCTCACGTTATCTGAACGGCCGTAGCGTGGACTGGTCGCTGCAGCAGAAACGAGATCTAATGCAGCACATGCAGGCCTCCGGTCATCGCGCAGATATGATTGACATCCAGCGTGGGTTTAAACACGTCATGCTAATCAAGGTCGCAGCGGGGGACGTATTGATCAAGGCTGGTGCGCCGGCCTCCTTCGTCTACATTCCGCTGGGCGAAGGGCTGAAGATCATACCGCTTGGCGGCTATCAGGCATTTGCCGTGCAGCCGTGGATGCCGCTGGGCGTCACCGGGGTGATTCGCGGGGCAGCTCGCAACGCGAGCATTGTTGCCGAAACTGGTCTGCGCTTGCTGATGATCCCCAAAAATGTGTACCTGCAATACTGGCACCAAACGCACTCTCCCGACTCATTCAGGCGCGCGGTCGATACCTTGCTGTCATCAGGAGCAATTGTCAAAGACCAGCTCACACAGCTGGAAAAGAAGCTTTTCCTGGAAGAAGTGTCGCTCTTCGCTGCCCTTGATCAGGATGACTTGCTGTCCGTGGCTGCCGCATCACGGGAAGTGACAGTGCCCGCCGGGGAATCTGTCTTTGAAGAAGGTGATGTTGGTGATGCGCTGTACATTGTTATCAGTGGCACACTCGAGGCGCACAATGCCGAGGTCACACTGGGCCAATTAACAGATCAAGATGTGTTTGGTGAAATGGCTGTGTTAACCCAGGCCAGGCGCATGGCCACGATCACCGCTGTGAAGCCCTCTTACCTGCTGTCGATTGACCAGACCGCTTTCAAAAAAGTTCTGCTGGCAAACCCCGCGGTGGCGCATGGAATCATTGAAGTGCTGGCCAAAAAAGTGCGCAGCCAGTCTCACGCTCCGGACGATTTACTGGCCGGGTAATCAGGCGGCCGGCCGCTGCAGCTTTTCTACTCCCCACACGGCCGTTTCGCGTACAACCGGGTCCGGGTCTTGCTGCAAATGCACCAGTTCGCCGGCCAGCTCGTGGCGCCCCAAATGGATAATTGCATAGGCTGCGCAAGCCCGGAGCCACGCCTGCCGCCAATAATCATCCGGATCGATTGCCAACTCTCGCAGCCAGTCGATCTGCCCGGCTGGGCGCACGTTGGCTGCCCGGCGCAACTGTTCAAGACGTTGCTGCGACGTTAGCTGCGGATTGATGATCGGCAGGGCTGCCGCTCGATGCTCTGGCAAAAGTGACACGTCGAGCAGTTCCAGCGCGAGTGCCTGCTCGGAACCTCGCGTCTGATTCAGGAGATTCGCCACACGGATCATGGCCTGGACGTCGTATGTCAGGCGCAACAACAGCATGACACGCTGCTGACCCAGGCGAAAAGCATCTGCCAATGCGCGCTGCAGCGGCTGCAGTCCGACGGCATCGCCGATTTCCGTCCGCGCCATTTGCAAAGACAGCGCTTCTTGAGCCTCCATCTGCAACGCAGCCAGCAACTGCGGATGTGGCCTTCCTGTGGATGTGGCCCATCCTGTAGTCGTAGGCCGCTGTTGATCGCGGCCTTAAAAATCGTGTGGCGCAGATCCGGATCGGGATGTGTCAGATGTTGTAGGAACAGCGCCTGGGTATCAGTTACCGGCAGATGACCACCAATTCTCACCAGATGGTGGCGCACTACCTGGCGTAAATGGAACCGACCCATCGAGCGCGGACGACAGAAATGGCAGCACGTCTTCTTTGGCGGCGATCAGCGCCTCGATCGCGGCGGAGCGTGTTGCCGTGTTGGCCAAGTTGTCTACGAGTAGAGGGGTCAAACGAGGGTTTGGTACCTGTGCAGCCGCACGCAGCGCAGCACGTCGTACGGTAATGTCGGCATCCTGCAGTAGTGGGATAAGTGGTTGATAGAAATGATCGCTGCCGACGGCGGCGATAACGCGAGCAACCAGGCATTTATCGCCGGCCGTTTCGGATCCTTGCAGTACTGTCATTTGCCCCGCTGCCGCCACCACACCAGCCATTCCGCCAAAGCGCAGCAAGCCGATCATCGCCGCTTCCCGTATGGATTCAGCCGGGTCTGTCAGATACGTTCCCACCCGTTCAACGCTTGCCTCTCCTTCAAGCGCACAAAAGGCCTGGATGGCAGCGGCGCGTAAGGGCGCCGACTCGCTGTCTAGCAGGGTGATCACCAATGGCCGTGCCGCTGCTACCTGCCGGTCGGCAATGCGATTTAATGCCTCTATACGGATGACTTCAGGCGCCTGCTCCGCCAGCCGCAGCAGTTGCTGGTCGAGCGTCGGGTGCTGTGCATCCGCTAACATGTCCAGCCCCAGACGCACATCAGATAGCTGATCTTTGTGTAGCAGTTGTTCGACCGCGGAAAGGGTTGAAGCATCCTCAATGCTGAGTTCAGCCGGCGCCAATGCCCTCCGACGCATCGTTTGCAGCAGGCCACGGGTGTACCCCTGATAAACAAGGGCTCCGGCCGCCAACCAGAAAAACGAGATGATTAACGTAAAAGCGGCAATGTGTACCAGTGTAAACGTCGCAAATGCCTGAAAAAGCAGCAAAATGAGGCCAACCAGGCCAAGGGCTATCGGTACGCCTATGCCCTCTACGGCCGTTTGCACGGCCGTTCTTTCATGTGGTTGTAAGGCCTGGTAGGAGGCATTAATTGATGTGCGGGTCGTGCCATCGGTTACCGTGAGATCGGAGATGCGCGTTATAATGACCAACCAGAAAAACAGCTCACTCGTTTGACCAGTCAACATCCCTGCGATGACAATAGCTATCAGGAGGCCAATAACCACGGCCGGATTGGCCATCAGGCCAAAACGCAACCCAAAACGGCTGAGCAAGATACCGGCCAGCAACAAAACAAATAGCAAGTCAACCAGGTTTAGAACCACCGTATAGTTACCAAAAAATTCGGCCAACGCAGTGCTTTCCGTAAAGCGGGCCCCCGCCACGGCCAGTACCATAAAATCGAGTATCTGGCTGGCCATCGCGGACAACATCTGGTACAGAAATAACAGCAGCACGGTGCGCTGCAACAGCAGCGAGCGCATCGGCGGCGTTTTGCGAATGACGTCGCCACCGGATAAGCTGCGCGACAATACAGCACCATATTGTCGATTGGTGATTAGAATGAGGCCGCAGAAGAATAGGGCAACGGCCGCGCCAGCCAGGAGCATGTCTGCGGGACGGCCGTTCCAGTTCGTGACAGGGGTCGCGAGCGCGCCGCCGACCATAAAGCCAAAAACAAAGCCGGAGACAATCCAGGGGAAGTACCGTTTGATCTCACGCACGTCAAGCAAGCGGCCCGCCTGAGCGCCAATCACAACGAAGCCAATTTGAATCAACAGCGAAAAAGAAACCAGCACAATAAAAGCAAGCCATTGCCATTCAGCCAAAACCAGGCCAACCCAGGTTAAGACCAGGAACAGGGTCGTCATAACCAGCGATCCGAGCGATAAGATCGGCAGCACCAACCGCCGCTGCAACTCACCAAATCCATAGAAAAGCAGCGACCCGAGTACAGCGACAATGATGTACACAAACGGCACAGCATCCGCCCCGTAGGTGTCCAACATCAGTGTCATGCCGGTGATTACGACAAATGCCAGCATGAGGCCCAGGCTAACGCCCTGGCCAATCAGCAGCAATAGTCGCTGGCGCAGCGAGCTTCTAGTCACATCTGAACCGGATATCACAGTGGTCATGGAGAGTCTAGTTGGTGCTGTTCCGGATCAGCAGGCGCCAGTTTAGCCAGACGTCGCCCCTGGGCGCGTACCTTACGGCTCAGCGTGCGGATCACGCCGAGCGCAATCTCAGGTCGGTCGGCCAGCACTTCGTCAAAAGGCTCTTTGTCAATTCGGAACAAGAAACAGTCGTCGATTGCTGTTACGGAAGCGGTGCGCGGCTCCGGATCAAGGATAGCCAGTTCGCCAACGATAGAGCCGGCTTCCAGATGTATGATTTTCTGGCCCTGACTGTGTACACGCATACTGCCTTCGACGATGATGTACATGCAGGCGCCGTATTCCCCCTCCGTGATTAATGTGTCACCAGGACGCAGGCTCAGCTCCTCGACGATGCGCGCCACCGAGGAAAGAATATAGTCTGGTGTATCCCGGAACAAGTCTAGTGATCGCAGAATGGCAACTCTTTCAATGGTTAACATAAACAATTCTTCTTTATCATAACGAGGCATTTGGATGATTTGTCCCTGAATCGTATCATCTTATCATTTCTGCTTCAATGAATTTGCGAGTTAGGGTGTTTTTGCATAACCTTTCACTGGAGGTGACCGCGAAGTTTGTCATGCGTGATTGTCTACAAAAAACGGCCGTTTTCAAACCATGGGGCAGGGCAGAGCTTTTGGATCCGCCCAGATTCGCTGATTTATACTTAAACTAACACTTATTAGTTTGTTTACAATTTCTTGGCGTTCAAAACCATGAGACTTGTCAGAAATAAAGTTTCTGTTTTACTGGTCAAAAGCGATTGTTCACGAATAAATATCT
This sequence comes from uncultured Chloroflexia bacterium, assembly GCA_963701435.1. Lineage (GTDB taxonomy): Bacteria > Chloroflexota > Anaerolineae > Promineifilales > Promineifilaceae > JAACFF01. The sequence goes on from CAVPAL010000036.1 coordinate 340,022, forward strand.
TGCTGAATAGCTGAACGCTTACGGTCAACTTTCCTGTTTAGACCCATTTCCAAGCATACCAAACAGTCACTACATTAAATACAAGGCCGACAATTATCAAAAATTTGTCATAAGCGGAAGGGTATGTGGGCAGTCCAATCAGGTTAAAACCAAAAAAGAAGATGGCAACGATTATACTTGCCCAGCGATTTATATTATGTGGCAAGGTCAAGGACAGAAAAACCATAACAATCGGAATCACCATTAACATGGCCATTCCCAAAAACATTGTCTGCGATACTTGCATACCGCCTATTTCCCCCGCTACAAAGTCGCCGCTAAATATGCGCAGCACATCTCCCAAAAGATAAGTTAACATGAGTGCTATCCATAAGGCGGAAAGCTTTATTTGAACATCTTCCATGATTTAATCACTCCTTTTTCATTTACTATTCTGAGCTATTGTGATGACGATTTTTCCTCGGTGCTGCCCTGTTTCAAGATAGTGCATCGCCTCAGGAATTTCCTCAAGTGGGTAACATCTATCAATGAAGGGGATAACCTTGCCAGTTTCAAGCAGCTCTTTCATAAAAACAAGATCATCGTGATTTGGTTGATGGCTTAATGAAGTTACTTTCTTGTCTGAGGTCATCGATATGAAGGGGCCGAGAAATAGAGCGGTCGGGTTGAAAGCACAGGCCACATAGGTACCACCAGGATTTAATACCTGCTTGTAATCTGAAACGGAGCGATTGGCCACAATATCAAATATCAGATCATATCTCTGGTCACTTTGGGTGAAGTCTTGCCGCGTATAATCAATGACGTGATCGGCCCCGATGGAGCGTACCATGTCTGCATTTCTTGTGCTGCAAACGGCCGTTACTTCCCCACCAAGCGCCTTAGCAATCTGCACCGCAAAACTGCCTACGCCAC
>CAVPAL010000037.1:0-95711 GCA_963701435.1 uncultured Chloroflexia bacterium
AGATTAATACCTAATAAAAAAGGAAGGTAAACATGCCAATCGGTAGACGAGATGAACGACAAGAAAGACGCGAGGATCGCGGCCCAGATCGCGGCGGCAGCGGTAAAAATCAATATCAGATGCGTGAAAAGATGGTGTCCATCGGCGATGATTTTTGGATTGAAAATTCACAGGGACAAAAAGTGTTCAAAGTTGATGGCAAGGCGCTGCGTATTCGCAATACCTTGAACTTTGATGATGCCCACGGCAATACCCTCTATCAAATCCAGGAACGGAAACTGCGCGTCAAAGATAGCATGGAAGTTGAAGATGCGAATGGCAAACAGGTAGCCATGGTCAAGAAGGCGCTAATTTCCCCCGTCCGCGACCGGTTTACGGTGAACATCAAAGGTGGTCCCGATCTGGATGTGAAAGGAAATATTCTGGATCATGAATACACCATTGGTGAAGGACGCGATAAAGTTGCTGAAGTTTCCAAAAAATGGTTTCGTGTGCGTGACAGCTATGGCGTTGAAGTGGAGCCAGGTCAAGATGATTTGTTAATTTTGGCTGTAGCGGTTTGTATTGACCAGATGGCACACGATTAAAACTTTAGCGGATCGCCGTATGTGGGCAATTTGGTAGAGGCCTGTAATAGTTCGAAAAGAGGGAATAAATGATAAAATCCAAATATCTTGTAATCGTTTTAGCGGTCGTTTTCATGGCTCTGTTGTTTGCGGTGGGTTGTTCTTCAACAGCCGAACCAACACCAGCGCCAGCTACGACGATTGAAGACGTGATCTGGCAATGGGCATCGGTCACCAATCGCTCTACCAATGAGACAACGGCCGTTTCCAATCCCGTCGGCGAATTTGATTTCGGCATTGTACCGGGTGAATAGAAATTAGAATCTAGCGTAAGGGCACATGTGCAGCGCGGTCAGGAGGCCCGCCGCAGCCAACTCAAAAGTCATTAACGATTGCAACCTAAAAAGACGCCAAGGTGGAGCGGGAAAGCGCCCACCTTGGCGTCTTTTTTTGGCATTAAGCCCATCGACAAACTTACGAGAACCTTGTTCGATCCCACCTGCGACAAGATTCTCCTAAGCTTGCCCATGCTGCATAGATAAACAAAATAGTCGCCAGACGCGGGAACATTCGTTTGCGCCAAAATGTTATACCCAGTAATGTATACCCACCGAGAACAAGCGGCAGTGCCCCCATAATCAAAACATAGTTGGCTGTAAAGATAGCGCTGCTCTGATCAAACAAACAGCACCGATTTTAGGAAACGTGTTGTCAATCATCATTATCTCCAAAAATCTTTTTAATCGCTGACAACTGGCTGTAGAGATGGCACGAGTTGGGAACGGCCGTTGTTCCCCCTCAGCACTCGCCACAAAATTTTTGGATGGAACAAACTGGGCGGCGGCGCCATCAAATTCATCACTCTTAGAAATGCCAGTCCAACTACCTCATCATGCAGCGTCGCTCGATGGACCTTGGTAACGTAACGATTGATGAAATCGGTGCCTGGCGGTTTGGGACCTGTCGTCTCTGGAAAACGGAAATCCTCGCCCACGGCTAACTGCCACGGAATATCGACCACTTTAGCAGCGCGTTTGAAAAAGGCAGCAGCCAAACCATCCAAGGTTTTGCGTTTCGCCAGCAGCTTATCTAACTCGGCTGCTTGTAATGCCGCCGATGTCATCCCCTGTCCATACGTCGGATTAAAGCTCGAAATCGCATCACCCAAAACCAATAACCCTTCAGGGAATTCTTGCAGCTTTTCGTAATGCCGCCGTAAACTGGAAGGAAACTTGTGCGGAACAATCTCCGAGAGCGGCTCAGCATTCACAATGATGTCATAGATATCGGGTGCAGGCAGTGAGCGCGCAAAAGCCAGAAAGGCCGCAGCATCCAATGGCACATGATCGCCAATCCAACCGCCCAGCGAACAAATCCAGCGATCGCCTTCGATGGGGAAAACACCTCCAAAGCGTGATTCACGCGGCGCATCGGGCGTGATCAAAAACCATTTCTTACCGCGTGGATCAGCAGGGTTACGACGAAAGATGCGTGTTGCATAACCAACATTGACCTTGACCTCACTGACAGGTGGTGCTGCATACCCGATTGCAGCCAGCCAACCTGGTGTGCGCGATCCACGGCCAGTACAATCGACAATTAGATCAGCCGCAATTGTTTCAGCCAGATTATCACCATGTTGTTGGACGACTTCGACACCTGTTATGCGCTGATTATTGGCGGAAGTCAGCAGTTGGCGTACACCACAATTATCACGCAGCGAAACGTTCGGCAAAGCCAACACCCGCTCGCGAATCAAGAACTCCAACAATGGGCGGCTCATCGTCGTACTCTGCACACCCATGGTAAAGTTCTTGCGGTAGCCGCCCAACATATACCATTGCATTGTCTGGGCAAAATCACCCACAACGGCACCATTTTCAACCAATGCCTGCGGCAAATCGGGAAAATAACGTGTCATCACCTCGCGACCAGTCGCCAACAAACCATGCAAATGACGTGCCTGGGGCTGTCCTTTGCGTGCTTTAGGATGGCTGTGTGTAATTGTATCCCGTTCCAGAAGCGTAACGTGATTAAAATAGCTGCTCAAAACGCGGGCAGTCAAAAGCCCGCCGATACTGCCCCCAATAATGATGGCGTGACCATACTTAATTTGATTATTGTACATACTTCAATCTCCTAGTCAGCAGCACTTTGCTGTGCTGGCTGTTTACTGGTTTGACAGTTGACGCCCGAATCATCGCGAGCATCAACTGTCATAACAATTCTTTGAAATTAGGCCGCTTCTGGTGCAGGCATGACGCCCATCTGTTGTAAAAGGCCCACAAAATCGGTTTCATTCCAACGTTCGACAACCTGACCATCTTGACAGCGCATAATGGTAATGCCACTTAACGAAATCTGTTTGCCACTCGCGGGGATACCATTGAACTCGCCTAAATGGGTGCCATCCAGGTGATACCGAATGACCAACTTGTCTCCCTCGAAGATAATATCTTCTGCATAGAAAGCCGCATCAGGGAAGGCTTTTAGAAATGCGCCATAATACAAACGTGCTCCGACACGCCCTTGCGGCAGTTCAGGTGGGAAATAATGAAAAGTCACGTCGGGTGCGTAAAGTGAAGTTACATAACCTTCCAGATCGCCGCTGTTAAAACAGCTGCGTGCTGTATCAATTGTGTTAAGCATGGTTTCTTTATTCATTTTTGAGTCTCCTTATTTTCTTATGCCGCTTCTGGCACTGGAATGTGACCAAGCTGGATGAGCATGCCCAAACTATCAGAATAGTTATGGCCCTCTACTGCCTGGCCCACTTCATTGAAACGCCACACTTCACATACATCAAGCGAATACGAATTGTGGCTGACTGGGAAGGGATCCATCGGCCCATCTTGCACGCCTATTGCGCGGAATTGAGCAACAACGGCATCGCCGGCATCGATGTATTTGGCATCGACGATTTTTATATCAGACGACATAGCATAAAAGCTTTCCATCCAATTACGAAATGCGGCACGGCCGTTTATGACTTCACCACGACCATGATCAGACACAACACAATCAGGCGCAACCAGGGTAACGGCCGTGTCAAAATCACCAGCATTAAAGGCTTCATGACATTGACGTAAACGAACAACATTTGAACTAAACATAATACATACCTCCATTCAGTAGTTAAAGTTGTCTGTCCCCTGCATTGACAAGACAGAGAATTAAACCGCTGCAGGCCGGTTACATCACTTGTTGGATGGTGTTTGCCTCAGACATAAACACTTCGTAACGCAGATAACAACAAAGCATGAGCACAGCCACAACTGTATTGAATCCATGCAAGAGCCAGATTGGACCAATTGGTAAACCCACGACATACAGCCAATGAAATAGATTACCGGTATTAGACAAACTGATTTGTGTCAGACTGTAAGAGGCCAAATTTTTGGTTGTGACCGCTTTCCACAACATGGGCAGGCTGCTGCCCACAAAAATAAGTGTGGCGATGGTGCCAGCGATGGTTTGCAGGGTACTCTGTTGCATTTAATTACCTCTCATTTTAATAGGTTGATTGCTCACTTTGAAGTCTAAAAACTGCTCACTTTTTGCTCACTTTACACATTTTCAAACAGGTTTTAATCTCCGAAGAATTCACGCTGTTGTTTGCTCAATACCATTACTATAAAGCAGCCAGCTAATCTATTGACAGATCATAAATTGCTCACTTTTTGCCCATTTTGCTGACGGGTATGCGGAACTTCTGTTAATGTCCGCTTTCGTTCAGGGCCGTGTCTCCGACCGTGCCCGCTGTGCGTCAACAAGAACGCCGCGCACACTTTGCTGACAAGACCCTATATACAATCAAGCGTTTTTGAATATAATAAGATTGATGTTGTGGCAATCAATTTTTAGGGGGTGATGCGCAAAGGATATGTCTGATGGGAACATCGCGTTGGCAGCAGCGACTGGAATCAATTCGGCGTGCAAGTTTCATTGGCCGACAGAAAGAACGCGACCTTTTTGTCTCTATCCTCAGGGCTAAAGAACTCCCCTTTTTAGTGCTTTATCTTTATGGTCCTGGCGGTGTGGGAAAAACAACCCTCTTGCGTCAATTTGTTTTTTTGGCTCAGCAACATGGTGCCCAAGCCTTATACCTCGATACGCGCAATGTCGATCCCACCCCTGAAATATTTATCGCGAGCTTACAGCAGCAGTTAAAGCTCAAACCCGCGCTGCATCCCTCAGATTATTGGGCAGAAACACCTGGTCGGCATGTGGTTTTATTGGATACATATGAACTGCTGCGTCCTTTGGACGACTGGCTGCGCGATGTTTTTTTACCTACTTTGCCAGAAAATGTACTGATTGTATTAGCCGGCCGTTCACATCCCAAAACCGGCTGGCGTGAAGACCCGGCCTGGCAAACATTGACGCATATCATTGCTCTCGACAATCTTTCTCCCGCCGAAAGCCGCACGTATTTGATCGGACGTGCTATTCCACCCACAGAATATGAAAACGTACTCCGCTTCACCCATGGGCATCCACTGGCCCTTTCGCTGGTAGCAGATTTATTTGCCAACGACATCAATGCACATTTTCAGCCCGAGGCGGCAAGCGATATTATCGGGATGTTAGTGGAACGTCTTGTGTTAGGAGCGCCCAGTCTGGCTTACAGAGAAGCTTTAGAGGCAAGTGCATTGGTACGTGTGACCACAGAATCTTTATTGTCGACATTGTTAGATCAGCCAGATGTGCAAGATATATTTATCTGGCTACGCGATCTATCTTTGATGGATATGGGACCACGGGGCATTTTCCCACACGATTTGGCACGTGAAGCCTTAGCGGCTGATGTACGCTGGCGCAAACCGGTCTATTATGCAACTCTGCACGGCCGTGCCCGCACATATTACCTTAGCCAACTCAGTCAGCTTGACAACATCGAACAGCAGCGTTTATTGCTTGATTACATTTTTCTGCACAGAGAAAATCCGATGGTACGGCCGTTTTTTGAATGGCAGTCTAGTGGATTGGTCTTTCCCGACCACGTAAGTACAGATGATTTTTCAGAAATTGTGAAGATGATTGGTTTTTTTGAAGGGCATGCTGCGGCTAAAATTGCGCGGCATTGGCTACAACATCCAGCTGTGCAGGTAGTGATAATGCGTGGCAGCGGCAGCGCCGTCGCCGGCATTTTGCTCAAAATCGCACTCGAACAAAGTACAGCGGCTGACCGTCAGATAGATCCGCTTGTAGCCACCGTTTATAGTTATCTACAACAACAAATGCCCTTACGCAGGGGTGAAACGGCAACCTTGTTTCGTTATTGGTTAGCACGCGAATCTTATCAGGACGTTTCACCAACCCAAAGCCGCATATTTCTCAATATCGTGCAGCATTATTTAACAACCCCTGGACTGGCTTACACATTTCTGCCCTGTGCGAATCCTGATTTTTGGCAACCTGTTTTTGATTATGCCGACCTGAAGCGCGTAGCTGCCCTCGATTTCGCAAGCAACAACCGGCATTATGGGGTATATCTACGCGACTGGCGAATTTCGCCCCCCCTCATGTGGTTGGACATGATGGGCGCACGGGAACTGGCCAGCGAATTACCACCGTCAGCTCCCGCACCTGATACCATCATTATTCTTTCAGAGAGTGATTTCGCGGTCGCTGTAAAGGATGCCTTACGCCAACTAAATGATGGTGTGGCATTGCAAAACAATCCTTTGCTCAAAACGCATTTGTGCAGGACGAAAAAATCAGTCGATCCGATCACAGATTTGCAAAACCGCATCAAAAATAGCATCGATGAATTACAGTACACGCCTCGCCAACGCAAATTATATCGAGCGCTTTACCACACCTATATCCAACCAGCAGCCAGTCAAGAATTAGCCGCAGAAATAGTAGATGTACCATTTAGCAGCTTTCGCCGTCACCTCACGCAAGGCATCAACCATGTCATCACGGCTTTATGGCAGCAGACAATTGCAAACTGATCGCCTTACAGGTTTTGCTGTGCGATGAGCGTATCACCAATGGTTGCGACGGCTTTTACCGGCAGCCAATTTTGGGTATTGCCTGGGGATTTCACCCGTACCCATTCACCTTGGGTTTCAACCACATTGATTTCGGTGCCGCTTAATAAGCTCATGCCAGTGGCTAAATCGAGGCCGGGGCCGCTGCTAACCGCCACAGTGGGCGCAATCACGACACCTTCGGGCTGTGTTTGTTCCAAAATGGCGCGGCTGCCCAAGGATAATCCACTCACAAGCAGCAAAGCAACCACGACGACAACCAGATAACCCAACCATTTATTGCTTTTGTCGCTTTGCGACTGGCGGCGTGCCAAAATGACAAAGCTCAACAGGAACCAAAAAGCTAAGACGATAACGGCCGTTTCGTTCAACGTCAGCCAGCCAGTCAGATCAGCCAGGACAGCCAAGGGGCCACTTGGTTCAGCCGCAAATAGTTCTGTCGTTTGGGCGCGCACCATCTCAAGGTTCGCCTGGATGTCGGCATCGCGTGGGTCAAGTTGGGCAGCGCGTTGGTAATTGAGCACAGCGCGTCCCAAATCCCCTTGCTGGAAATAAGCATTGCCCAAATTAAAGAAAAGGGTGCTGTCTTCGACGCCACGCGCGATTTGCTGTTCATAAATCTGGGCAGCTTCGGCATAATGGGCGGTTGTGTACAGTTGATATCGGCCTTACCTGCGGAAACATCATCACTAATAACCTGTTTGAATAACCAAGTAGTTGTCGCCGAAGGTGGCAGCAAGCTCGGCAGCGATGATTGGGAGCCCTGTTTCGCCGATCCTGTGGTTGCTGAAGCGGCTGACGGGCGGCTCCATGCCATCTGGTACAGCGATCTTATATGGCATAGAGATGGCAGTTCCACGCAGGGTAATTATTTGCTGGAGACGATCCTGGACCAAGAGGGTTGGACTGAACCGGCGATTGTCGCCCAACTGGCTTCGCGGGTGGAACCGCAATTGAGCAGAGATAATGAGGGCACACTTTACCTGGGATGGGATGATGGTGGTGAAGAGCGGGTTCTAAGCATGACTCCATACAGTTGTGATGAACTTCCGACGGGCGATATCAGCCAGATTGTTTATGAAGTTGTCCGCCAGGAACAATTCCATAATCCGGCCGATCCTATAACGTTTTGCGGAAACCATTTTGATCGCTTGCATTTCACGCCCAACCCGGCTGCGCCTGGGCAGCCCTTCAGCGATACGCCGCTGGGCGCCTTCGATACAGTGGCTGATGTGGTGCGCGGCGCACAGTACGAAGTACTCTTCGTGACCATGCAGTGGGACGCACCCTCGGACATTGCCGGCCCAGGCGATGCGCTCACGCGGGCAGTCGCCGATCTGTATGAGAAGGTGAAAGCCAACCCGCAGAATTACCCGCGCGGCATGACCGTGCGCATCATGCTGGGTAATTTGCCGGAAACGACTTTACTCAGTTTTTCAAGCCAGCTTCACCATGTAATTGTCGACCTGAAAGAAGCCGGCCTTGATTTGAATCCGGACCCGGAGCTTGGCTGGAAAGTGGAGCTGGCCGATTATGAGGGTTCTTTGCCGCACGCGCACAGCAAATTCCTGGTCGTGGACGGTAAAACGGCCGTTGCAGCCGGCTTCAACTACAGCTACCTGCATCTGGAAGATAACTATCCGAGCGAAGAGGCGCTGGGTATGACCGACATGGGTCTGCAGATGACCGGTCCTGTAGCCCAGACTGTTATGGCCGCGATGATCTTTGGCGCAACTCCGAGCAGGTGCAGTGCCCGGGAGATTTTGTGTCGTCATTAGACATATTGTTCAGCCTCTTATGCCGTACAGAAGATACGCAACATACCCATCCACCAGAAGTGCTGCGCTTTTATGTGGGCGAAGAAAATAATAACAGCGCTTTTGCGCTGCACCACACGCTGGCCCATCTGGAATCGGACGAAGCTCTGTTGGCCGCTATTGGTGGGGCGCAGGAAAGCGTCGATCTCTTCGAAGTCAATTTCTCCATGGAAAGTGTCTGTATTGTTCTTGCCCAATTAAGCGATCTCTGTTCCGAGGAAGAGTTCGCCCCACCATATATGATCGCCCTACGCGATGCGATATTGGAAGACGACGTCCATATTCGGGTGATGATGGAGGAATCGGCGATGAATGGTATTGAAAACCGGGCTGGCATTCGTTGGTTTAACGATGAACTCGCCGGCACCGGCAAAGAGGAAAACCTGGAAATGCGCTTCTCAGCTAACAAAATGCACAATAAGGCGCTGCTTATTGACCAAGAGTTCCTCTCTGTCGGCAGCCAGAACTTCCATTTCAGCGCCTGGGGCTCGCCCAGCCTGACCGAATATAACATAGCGACAGACGATCCAGCGGCCGTTGAGGAATTCCTAACGGAATTTGAGTACTGGTGGACACTTGCGATACCCGTCGAAGCGTTAATGGGACAAGACCTGGCCAAGGAATAATGAACGACGAAATGCCGGACAGCGAACGAGAATCTCTACCAGAGCCAATTAGCAATGAAGACCAACCGGATCTGAATCAAGATTCAGATGGGGACAGCATCGATCTCGGGCTGTGATTCCTGGTAGGCCTGTTGGCCATCGGCGGTGATGAGGCTGCACGTCGTTTGCAGGAAACGCAGTCGACGTTGAATGAAGATCCCACGCTTTGGCAGCCCGAGAACTCTGAAGGAGACCAAGATTTGAGCCGCCAGGCCTGGTACTTAGGCGTTGGATTGATGCAGCGCGGCCAAAAGCGCCTGCGGAGAGGTCTTCGGTGGGGCTTAGCACTTTCATTGGGCGCCGCGGATCGGGCGGCAGCCACATCAACCCAATGGGGCAGCCGCCGGCTCCCCAGGCCAATTCGTAATGCCTTGGAAACGCGGCTGATTCAATGGCGTACAGAAGCCGCTGAGATCGTCAAAGAGGGAGAGGTTGAAGATCTAAAAGGTAGAGCCCTGGCCACTGGAGCACTTGCAAAGCTGTTCTCCGACATCATGGACGAGATTGGGAAAAACCCCGAAATGCAGGAGCTGGTCCAGGAACTGGTCGGGCAGCAGGGAGTGGGCATGGCTGCTAGCGTCGTTGACAACGCCCGCTCTGTGACATTGACAGCAGATGATGCGGCGGAGGGGCTGCTGCGCTGGCTCTTCAAGCGCACGCCGCGCCGAGAGCTGCCACCTTCTCCCGCGGAAGGCCAACCCCAGACAATGTACGTGCCTACAGCCAAAGTTGAAGCTGAAAACCCTGATGCCGACTCAAAATAGCGCGCCGCCTGTGATCCTGGGCCGCTATGCCGGCTTTTTCTCGCGTGGGGCTGCCTTTACCATCGATCAGGCAATCACCTTCGGAATCGCGTTCGTGATCATGGTTATGATCCGCTATTTCTTCAACCTGGTTCATATTGAACAGTGGATTACAAGGCTCCAAGAGGTTGAATTCACAAACGCCATTATCGCCATTCTGTTATCAACTATTGGCATCCATTTCATGGTATCCAGTTTTTACAATATCGGCTTCTGGATGCTGTCCGGCCAAACGCCAGGTAAGCGAGTACTGGGGGTGCGCGTCATGCGCACGGATGGCGGACGCCTGCGATTTCGTAACGCCGTGGTGCGGTAGGTAGTCTACTATACCTCACTATTCGTTTACCTGGTTTTTTTGTGGATATTGTTTGACAATAGGCGACAGGGATTTCATGACAAAATTGGGCGAACTATCGTGACCTATTCGTGGCCGGAAGGCCGGATGCACGGCACCTTTGTGGTCACGCGCGTGCAGCGCTTCCAAGATCGGCGTTCAAAATCATGAGTACGGCGTCAGGCTATACTTGACGACCGCCCACGCGTGTATGAACAGCCGTACAATCGCTTGCCACATACCGCCTAACCATTTTTTCCGCTAAAGCGGGGTTGGTCCAGATTCTGTCGGAAAGGAGTAAAGCGTATGAGCGACACAAAAGCTGCTTCCAGGCGCAGGAAACTTAAAACACCACGGGCTGCGGCCGTTGCCGGTATTCTCTTCGCCCTACTTTACGGTGCGAGTATGCTTCTCATTCGTCTTTCGATCCCGGCTGAGCTGGGGGCTGATAATGCCTATTGGCTGCAGATCAATTCGCGCAGGATTGTTTTGGCGTTGAATATGATCCCTTTTGCCGGGATCGCTTTTCTGTGGTTCATTGGCGTGCTGCGTGACCGTCTCGGCGAGTTTGAAGATCGTTTATTCGCGACGGTGTTTTTGGGCAGCGGCTTGATGTTTCTGGCGATGACTTTTGTTGGCGCGGCATTGGCGGGTGGATTGTTGAGCAGCTACGTGGCGAAGCCGGACGCTTTGGTAGAAAGTGGTGTATTTACATACGGCCGTTCTGTCATGCATCAGGTTGTCAATGTTTATGCTATCCGGATGGCCGGCGTGTTCATGATCTCCCTGAGCACCATCTGGCTGCGTACGGGTTTAATGCATCGCGGCTGGGCTATCCTCACTTATGCGCTGGCGCTTGTGCTGCTGGTGAGCATCGGGCATTCCTTGTGGGTAACCTTGATTTTCCCCGGTTGGGTGCTGGTAATCAGCGTTACTTTTTTGATCCTGAATCTTCGCAGTCAACCTGAGGAAGAGGTGGGGGTAAGAGATGCCACATGAGAACACGAGCTATGCGAAGAGTAACCAGGCGTTATACCTGGGATCGTCTGCTTGTGAGCTTCTGGTTTGATGCGGTGGTTGCCCTGGTCTGGTCTGCTTAAGCCAAATTCGTCGTGTTTTCTGGGTTAGAAACGGCCGTGCACCTAAACCCTCAAAGTCTTTTCAAGTTTGCCCCAACGCTTGAGAAACAATAAAATTGTCATTGTGATATCTTTTCCGCTGGATACGATAAAGCGACATACAAGCGCAATCTGAATTGATTTGCGTTAAGTTAGGAGACGTCATGCGTGGCATGCACCACCATGAATGAAAATGGTAGCGCGATTTGAGTAATCGCGTATTGAATTACCAATTCGATTTACAAAAGAGAGTAATGATGAAAAAAACCAAGACACCTTTAGCAAAACGGCCGTTTATCCGCATTCTCATCATCTGGATCATCCAGACAGTGGCGCTGCTCATCATGGCCTGGCTCATGGATAGTGTCACCATTGATCGGGCAGTCACAGCATTAGCAGTAACGGCCGTTATCGGCCTGCTCAACGCCTTGCTCTGGCCACTCCTCAGCTACTTCCTGGTACCTTTTGCCGTACTCACGCTGGGCATTGGCGCCCTGCTGATGAACGGCTTCATCGTCTGGCTTGCTTCCGAATTTGTGGAAGGGTTCACGCTTACCAATTTCTGGTCTGCGTTCTGGCTAGCACTGGGCATGGCGGCCATCAACATCATCCTGAGCAGCCTACTCACAATTGACGACGATAACTCCTGGTATCGCAATATGGTCAAACGACGGATGAACCGTATTGCCCATCCCGAAAAAACCGACGTACCCGGCATATTCTTCCTGGAAATCGATGGCCTTGGACTGCCCATCTTGCACAAAGCGCTGGATGAAGGGTTCATGCCCAACTTAAAAAATTGGCTCGACAGCGGCAGCCATGTCCTCAGCGGTTGGGAAACCGACACCTCCTCGCAAACGTCTGCCAGCCAGGCCGGCATATTGCACGGCAATAACAGCAACATCCCTGCTTTTCGCTGGTATGACAAAGAAAGTGAGCAAATCATTGCCTCCAGCAATACCAAGATTTTGCCCGTGCTGGAAAAGAACTTCTCCGACGGCAACGGTTTACTGTCTGCCAACGGAGCCAGCCGTGGCAATCTATTCTCTGGAGATGCGCCGTATGTGATGAACACGGCCAGCGTGTTATTGGATCGCACGCGCTTTCACACGTCAGAGTTCCAGGCCTATTTTGCCAATCCATATAACGTCAGCCGTACGCTGCTGCTCTTTATTTGGGATATTTTTCTTGAGTGGAAGCAGTTCCGTTATGCGCGTAAACACAATGTACAGCCGATTTTGGATAAACACCATCGCGGCGGTACTTATCCGCTTATCCGGGCGGTAATGGTGGTGTTGATGCGTGAATTGAACATCTATACTTTACTGGGTGATATGTTTGCAGGACGGCCGTCTGCTTATGCTACTTTTGTTGGCTACGACGAAATCGCCCATCATTCCGGTGTGTTGGATCCAGGCGCTTTTGATGCTTTGCGCAAGCTGGATGAACAGTTTGCGCGTTTGAACAGCGCCAGGAAAGATGCGCCACGGCCGTATCACCTGGTTATTCTTTCCGACCATGGCCAGACAGGCGGCGCTACCTTCAAGCAGCGCTACGGCATGACCTTGCAAGAATTTGTACAGGAATTAATGACCGCAGATTATCAAGTGGACGCACCGCTAGACAGTGGTGAAAGCTATGGCGTGATCAACGCCTTTTTGACGGATACCATCACCAATGAAGCTTCCGGCGCGACTAAAGTAATAGGGCGCGTCTTCAAAAATAAAACCGTTGATGGCGAGGTGATGCTAGGGCCGCAAGGGCATGAAAAGCGCGAAGTCAGGCGCGGTCTCAAAAAAGAAAAGGCGGTCGAAGAAAAACCTGCGGTCATTGCAATTGCTTCAGGTAATCTGGGCATCGTTTCTTTCACCCAATGGTCAGAACGGGCCACACTGGAACAAATCGAGTTGACCTTTCCCGCCGTGCTGCCTGGATTGGTGAAACATGATGGGGTTGGTTTTATTATGGTCCGCTCTGAGCAACACGGGGCTGTGGTCATGGGGGCAAATGGCATCTATTACCTCCAAGATGATCGCATTGAAGGCGAGAATCCACTGGCAAATTTCGGCCCTCATGCCGCCCAACATTTACGCCGCACCGATAGTTTCCCCAACTGCCCAGACATCGTCGTCAACAGTTTCTACAATCCAGAGACAAACGAAGGCTGTGCTTTTGAAGAACTGATCGGTTTTCATGGCGGAATGGGTGGACCACAAGCAAATCCCTTTGTTTTATATCCGGCGGAACTAAAGAGACCAGATAGCGATCTGATCGGCGCCGCCAGTGTGTACCATTTGGCCAAAGGCTGGCTGACGGAGCTTCAAGGCGAGCCAGTAAAGACAGCCAAAGGGCCTGTTTAAAAATAAGTTTGTAGTAACAACTTTAGTCGTCTGCGATTTTGGGATCGCCTACCGCTAAAGCAGTTACTACAAACCAATTATCAAACAAGTCAAAATACTCATTGATCTATCGGAGACTTTTCTAATGTCTGCTAGTCCATATAAAAAAATTCATGTTGTTGTCAACCCCGCATCGGGCAAAAACGAACCGATATTAAACGTTCTCAATGACGTGTTCCACCAGTACGATGATGTCGAGTGGTCCATTAGCGTCACCAAGAAGTTTGGCGACGCTACCCAGCAGGCGCGAGAAGCGGCGCAGAATGGGGCAGATTTGGTAGCCGGCTACGGTGGAGACGGCACACAGCATGAAATTGCAAATGGAATCTTGGGGACAACGGCCGTTATGGGCGTTCTCCCAGGCGGCACAGGCAATGGCTTTGCTACTGAGCTGGGTACCCCCAAAGAATTAAAACCGGCTGTGGAACTGCTGTGCAGTGGCGGCGCAAATTCGTAACATCGATGTCGTTAAAATGGGCGACAGTTACTTCGTCCAGCGTCTTTACGTGGGCATTGAACCGGAAGAACAAACCAGCCGTGAAGACAAAGACAAATATGGCACCTTTGCCTACGCCATCAACGCCTACCATCGCGCCCGCGATAAAAAACAGAAAGAATTCAAATACCATGTGGTCATCGACGGCGAAGCCCACGATTTTATGGCGACCAAATTGTATGTCGTCAACGCCGCCAAAGCCGGCACCGGCATCTCTGTCACGGGTAAAGTATCTGTGCCTGATGATGGTCTGTTAGAAGTTTTCATCTTAAGCAACAAAAATTTGAAATCGTTGATCGCCGCCGGAGAACGCGTGGTAAATCTCGATACCAAAACAGCCAACAGCTTTATCAAGCAAGGTAAGGAAATTTCCATCGACACTGATCCGGATCAGCCGGTTTGGACCGACGGCGAGTACACAGGTCGCACGCCGATTTCGATGCAAATTATGCCTGGCGCGCTTAAGGTGGTCGTCCCTGCTAAGGCCAATAACTGATAAATGATTTCAGCATTGTGGTGAATCAGAGTAATCCGGTGGTCAACACAAGTTCGTGGTGTTCATGTCATTTGTGCTTTTTTCTTTACCCGCCCCAACCAAGTTGGACGTCAACCCAGTCGAATACGCGGGTCCAGATAGGCGTATAACAAATCAGCCGCCAGATTAGCCAGAGCAAAGCCCAAAACCGTCAGCATCGTCACCGCTTGAATCAGCGGCAAGTCACGCCGATCAATCGCAAATACCAGCATGCGACCCAGGCCTGGATAATTAAAGACGTTTTCAATGACAATTAAGCCGCTGATCAACCAGCCAAAGCTGATGGCAATCACGGTGATCGTGGGCATCAAAGCATTGCGCAGCAGATGCTTAAAAACGACTGCCCGATGTGGAATCCCCTTCAAAGTCGCCGTACGCACGTACGGTTTTTTCAGCTCTTCAACCACGCCGGCGCGCGTCATGCGCGCAATATATGCCAGCAGCACCAGCGTGGCAGTCATGGCCGGCAAAATGAGCATGGGCAGCGCTTCGAGAAAAGTGGCGCCCGGCGGAATTGAGGAGTTAGCCGGCAGCCAGTTAAGCTGGCGCGCGAAAATTTCAATCAGCACGAGTCCGGTTACAAACTCAGGCAGTCCAACAACCGCTAATGAACTGATGCTGATGGCGCTGTCAGCCGGTTTGCCCGCGTTTAATCCAGCGATTACGCCCAACAAAATGGCCAGTGGAACGCCAATTAACATGGTAACGGCCGTTAACATCATTGAATTCCGCAATCTACCCATCACCAGTGAAAACGTTTCCTGGCGCGTGCTGATGGATACGCCCCAATCGCCGGTTACAAAATTCCCCAACCAGCGCACATATTGCACCGGCAACGGATCGTTCAGCCCAAAATCTTCCCTAAATGCTTCCAACTGCTCCTCACCTGCCTCGCGCCCCAGAACAACCTGGGCAACATCCCCCGGTAAAAGCTGCGTCACGGAAAAGACAATCAATGACGTGATTAACAACGTTAAACCCATAAATGAAATGCGGCGAAGTATATAGGTTGTCATTGCGCTTTTTCCAGCTCTGCCAAAGGAATGTGACAATAAATGCGTTTGCCGCCGGTTGTGGTCTGCCAGGGGGGCGCGGTTGTACGACAAATTTCTCCCACATAGCGTGGACAACGGGGGTGGAACGGGCAGCCGGAAGGGATATTCATCTGGCTGGGCACATCCCCTTCCAGGCGAATAGGCTCCTGGTTTGCCTGTGGATCAAGTAAGGGGATGGCAGAAAGCAGCGCCTCGGTGTAAGGATGGTAGGGCGGTGTGAACAACTCCGCTGCAGCCGCCACTTCCACCAAATGCCCCACATACATGACGGCGATCTGATCAGCCAGATAACCAACTACGGCCAGATCGTGGGAGATAAAAATCAAGGTGTTGTTATGTTCAACCTGTAAATCACGCAATAATTTGAGAATCGACGCCTGCACAGAAACGTCCAATGCGGAAACAGCCTCGTCGGCCAACAGCAGTTCCGGATTGGCGGCAAAAGCGCGCGCAATCGCCACGCGCTGTTTTTCACCACCGCTGAACTGGCGCGGATAACGCCGGCTAAAATCGGCCGGCAGCCGCACTGCCTCTAACAATTTGGCCGCTTCCGCTGCCGCCTGTTCATGATCCATGCCTAACAGCGTGATAAACGGCCGTTTCAAAGTCTCGCCCACACTCATATACGGATTAAGCGCTTCTTCCGGGTTTTGGAAGATGTATTGCAGCTTGCGCCGCAGTTCTAACGGCCGCTGCTTCAATCGCGGCGGTAAAGTCTCCCCCAGCAAATCAATCTCCCCGCCCGTGCGCGGCGCCAGACCGACGACAGAGCGGGCAAGCGTTGTTTTACCGCTGCCGCTTTCACCCACAATGCCCAGCGTCTGGCCTGTATCGATTGACAAAGTGACGCCATCGACCGCTTTGACCTGCTGCGCCGGACGCCGCCGCAGCACATCAGTAAAGGACCGGTTGAGTTCAAAATAAACTTCGAGTTTGTCCAATGTCAGCACGACGTCAGATTTTTCTGACTGCCGGAACACGCCAGGCGGCGCTTCATCCAGCACAGTGATGTCACCGGCGGCAATTTCCTGCCAGCGGTGACAGCGCACAAGACGACCGTTTCCAGATTCTTCCAGTATCGGCCGTTCCTGAAAACAGCCTTCGAGCGCCACAGAGCAGCGCGGCGCAAATACACAGCCCTGCGGCTGGCGCTCATTGAGGGGTGGAATTTGTCCCGGAATAGCTTGCAATTCAATCTGGGCTTTTTGTTGCTCAGGCTGCGGCACGCTGGCGAGCAAACCAAGTGTATAAGGATGTAAGGGCTGCCGAAACAAATCCAGTGTGGCTGCATCTTCAACCAGTTCGCCTGCATATAAAACCGCGACCCGATCACAAATCTGCGCCACCACGCCAAGATTATGGGTCACGTATAAAACGGCCGTTTGCTGTTCTTGAATCAAATCGCGAAACAAATCCAGGACGGCAGCCTGGGTCGTCACGTCAAGACCGGTCGTGGGTTCATCCAACACCAGCAATTTGGGCTCCGTACTCAAGGCCATCGCAATCAACACACGCTGCTGCATACCGCCGCTAATTTGATGGGGATAACTATCCGCCACGCGTTGCGGGTCGGCAACCGCACCATTTTCAACAACTCTAACACACGCTGGTCTGCATCTGTACCGGCTCATACCGCCATGCTGGCGCAAAATTTCTCCGATTTGTTCCGCCAAGCGCATGGATGGGTTCAGTGACGACAAGGGGTCTTGGGGTACAAGGCTGAGATCTTGCCCCCACACCTGGCGCATTTCAGCAGATGATAGGGTTAGCAAGTTACGGCCGTTAAACAATATTTCCCCCTGTCGCGCCTGCCCGTTTGAACCAAGATAGCGCATGATTGTCAAAGCGATAGTTGATTTACCCGATCCACTTTCACCAACCAATCCATAAGTCTGCCCGGGCGTAATTTCCAAAGCAAAATCGCGCACAGCATCCAGCCATTCCTGGCCTCGTGCCGGTACGCAATCGTTAAATTTTTAATTTCAAGCACTCGCAGTACCGGTCATGAATCAAACACCTCAATCTGCAGCCTGCAACAGATTTTTCAGACCATCCGCCATCAAATTGACGCCCACAACCAGAACAGCAATTGCCGCTGCTGGGAAAAATAACGCCCACGGCAGTTGGGTTGCATATGGCCGCGCCTCACTCACCATTAACCCCCAGTTCGGACTGGGCGGCTGCACGCCAACGCCCAAAAACCCCAGCGAAGCCACCAAAAAAATCGCGTATGAAAATCGCAGAGCGCCTTCAACCGTCAGGGCCGGCAGTCACAGAAGGCAATATTTCCCGAAACAAAATACGGCGCGTTGATTCACCTTGTAAACGCGCAGCCTCCACAAATCCTTTTGTGCGGATGGAAAGCACCACACTGCGCGCCACGCGCGCCACAATCGGCGTGTATACCACCACAATTACAATCAGAACGCTGTTGGTCGAGCGGCCGACTGTACCCAATAAAAGCAGCGCCAACAGCAAAGCCGGCAGCGCCAATAAACTGTCAAATAAGCGCATCAAACACTTCATCAAACCAGCCGCCGCGATAGCCGGAAATCAAGCCAAAAAATGTGCCGCTAATTACCGCCAGAATGGTGCCAATTCCGGCCTGCGCCAGCACGTCTCGCGATCCCCACAACACACGGCTAAAGACATCCCGTCCCAGATTATCAGTACCAAACCAATGATCGGCCGATGGCGGCTGGCGTGCATCGGCGTAAACTTGTTCGTTGTAGCTGTAGGGGGCCAGAAGCGGACCAAAAATAGCCAGGAAAACAAAAAACAGAAAGATTGTGGTTCCCAGCGCCGTGATAGGACGGCCGTATAAGGCGCGCAGGTTGTTGAGCACAAGGCGTCCCCAACCGGAAATCCTTTGCGCTGGAGTCGTTTGAAGTTTTTGAGTTGACATAAAAACAGGATCGTGACAGGTTCAAAAAGAATCTGTCACGATCCAGAATGGCAGGTTAACCACCGGTGTAAGTCACATCACGAAAATCAGTACGCCCGGCGAACGCTTTCAATTCAAAGTTTTCAAATTGTTCATTGATAGCGCCAAATTGGGCAAAAAAGTACGGCACAATGACTGGGCCGCGCTCATTGAGCAATTTTTGAATACTGTGATACGCTTTGACGCGTTCAGAATCATCCACAGTGGTCCCGGCTGTCGCAGTTAATTCATCCAACTCGGGATCGGCAAAATGGGATTCATTCCATTTGGCATCGGTAACAAGCATGGTTTCAAGATAAAATTGTGGATACGGCCGTGATCCCCAGCCCGTGATCCCCAGATCAACTTCCAGCCAGCCATCTTCACCATAATAGACGCTTTCAGGCTCCACGCTTATTTCAACATCAACGCCGGCTTCCGCCCACTGCTCCTTCAAAACAGCCGCCAGATCGGGCCTGCCGCCCGAATCAGGCGTATGCAAAGTTAACTGCAAACCTTCGCCATAACCAGCCTCTGCTAAAAGCGCTTTGGCAGCTTCAACATCGCGCGCCGGCGGCTGTGCAGTCGGATCGTAATAAGCATCATAGAGTGGTCCGATTGGCGTGTCATTGCCAATTGCGCCGTAACCCTGCTGCACAACGTTAAGGATAGCTTCACGATCGGTTGCCAGCTTAAGCGCCTGGATCACATTGGGATTGTTGCCGGGTTCACGGTCAGACCGCAGTCGGATCAGGTCAAATCCGTTTGTGGGAATATCAATCGTATTGATTCCAGCCTCTTCCTTAAGTGTCTCAAACAAAGCGGTAGACATGCGCATCACCAGATCAATTTGGCCGCCGCGCAGAGCGTCAACCGCCGCCGCATCATCGTTAAAGAAAATGATGTCTAGCTTGTCTAATTTCGGTTGACCTTCAATGAAATAATCTGCATTTGCTTCCATTTCAATGCGATCCTCCGGGCTGTAGTTGACAACTTTGAAAGGGCCGGTGCCATTAAAATTCGTGTCGGCGTCTTCCGTCCCTGCCTTCAAAATCAAGGCGTGGTTGTCGCTGAGATCGTAAAGGAAAAAAGCGTTTGGCGCGTTTAGTTTGAATACAACTTCATTATCGGCGGTGGCTTCAATACTGGCAATGTTGGGATAGAGATCTGCCGTTGGCGTACCTTCCGTATTGCGCAGGCGGTCAAAAGTCCAGACCACATCGGCGGCGTTAAAATCGCTGCCGTCATGCCATTTAACCCCATCCGCCAGCGTAAATGTGTAGGTCAAACCTTCGTCAGAAACCACATAATCTGTTGCAAGACGCGGGATAATATTCGACTGCGGATCAATGTCAATCAGGTAATCATAAACATGATTGGCAACCAGCACCTCGCTGTCCGAGGAAATCGCGATTGGATCGGTATTGACAATTGGCTGCATGGCCACTCGCAGCGCACCGCCGGTGGTAGACGCTTCTGGCTCAGTTTGCGGTTCAGTTTCGGTGGCAACTTCATCTGTAGTTTGTGATTCTTCAGGTTGTGCAGGTTCGGCTGGGGTTTCGGGTGCGGCTCCTCCGCCACATGCCGCGAGCAAGAATATCGCGGCGATAAGCATAATGATTAAAAATAACTTTTTGTTGTGTAAACGAAAATTTGTACCGAGAAAGTTCATGATCTTCTCCTATTTGCAGAGTAACTATTGAGGCATCACTGCTCGTGACCACATCTCAGTCCCGAGCCTGAGTAATTACATTGCAGATTAATAAAACTCAAAGCATCATAATCGCCCACTTTAGGAATACTGTAATTTGCATCACACTAAACGCCGAAAGAGGACCTTGCACTGTTATTATAGAAAATACGGGCTGAGATGCCAGTATGCATTGCAAAAACCGGCGTGGAAATGTTACAATATCCTTCGAAAAATTTTTCGCAGATTGAAGTGGGTCGAAACCAGGGAGATTTTACAATGACACAAGAAGTTAGTCCATTTACCGCGATCATTCGTGGAGAAGAACCTGGAACAATCATTGTTCAGGATGATAGCAAACAGTTTGCTATGATTGCGTGCGTCGAACCGGAAGCGGCCGTTCATTGGCTTGCTGTTCCTTATGAATATGGTTTTGGAACCGAGGAAATGAAACAGGCCAATCGCGAGCGGTTTCTTGATCTTGTCGATTTTGCTATTACAGAAACTAAAAAACTGATGGAAGAATATCCGGTTCTGGAAAACGGGTTTACCGTCAAATTTCACGTCGGTTCGTTTGAAACAATTCCTCACGCCAAATTGCACGTCCTATCTATCGAATAAGCAAATTGTTTTGCAATAATTTTTTGAAAGGGATGGTATTATTTGCATATATGCCACCCTTTTTTGTTGCGGATTACAACTATGAAAAAGATACGGGCCGCAGTTTTCTATGAACCGGGAACCCCGTTTCAAATTGAATCGCTTGAGCTTGCACCCCCTGCGGCAGGCGAAGTCATGGTCAAAGTCAAAGCCGCCGGTGTATGCCACAGCGATTGGCATTTAATGACCGGCGCAACCAGGCATGCCATGCCGGTTGTGCCGGGGCACGAAGGCGCCGGTATTGTTGAAGCTGTCGGACCTGGCGTAACGGCCGTTTCCCCCGGCGATCATGTGGCTCTAAACTGGGCGCCAAGCTGCGGGCGCTGCTTTTATTGTTTAAACGGCCGTCCCAGTCTATGTGAAACCTACATTGAACCAATTTGGGCCGGCACGATGATGGACGGCAGCACAAGGCTCTCAAAAAATGGTCAACCGGTCTATCACTTCAGCGCCACAGCCTGCTTTGCTGATTACACAGTCGTACCGGAAGTATGCTGTGTTCCGCTCGACAAAAACCTGCCCCTGCCAATTGCTGCGCTCATCGGCTGCGCCGTCACAACCGGCGTTGGGTCGGTTCTCAACACAGCCGGCGTCAAACCGGGAAGCAGCGT
This sequence comes from uncultured Chloroflexia bacterium, assembly GCA_963701435.1. Taxonomy (GTDB): domain Bacteria; phylum Chloroflexota; class Anaerolineae; order Promineifilales; family Promineifilaceae; genus JAACFF01. The sequence continues at coordinate 21,672 of CAVPAL010000037.1, forward strand.
GGTTATTTTTGGCGCAGGCGGCGTCGGGCTGAGTACGATTATGGGCGCTAAATTAGCCGGCGCCAGCGTGATCATTGCTGTCGACAAACATGAAGCCAAAGGGGATATGGCGCTGGAATTTGGCGCCACCAACTTTCTGATGCCTGGCCCCCATTTGATAGATGCTGTTCGCGATCTGACAAATGGCCGCGGCGCTGATTACGCCTTTGAGGCCATTGGCATTCCGGCCGTGCAAGAGCAATGTTTGCAGGCAATCCGCCCCGGCGGGCTGGTTGTTTTGTCCGGCATTTCTCCTATGGGCAGCGGCACCAACCTGCCCGGCGCCATATTGACCCGGCAGGAAAAAACGGTCACCGGCTCCTATTATGGCAGCGCCAATACAGCGCGCGATTTTCCGCTGTACGCCGATTTGTACCGGCGGGGGCTGCTGGATTTGGATCAACTGGTCACACGCACATACACGCTTGAAAAAATCAATGCAGCCTATGCCGATATGCTCTCCGGCGGTGTGGCGCGCGGCGTCATTTTGTTTGCATAATCAAGAATCGATTATCGACACGAAAGAGCCAATCAAGAATTCGTGATATTCGTGTCAGGTCAGGTAAACGCAGAAACTATTCGGAAATCCCAAAGGACTTGAACTGCGGTTTACCTAACAGGCAAAAACAAACCCTGTGCTTTGGTGATGTGGAAAGCGCCGTTTGCGGCAATTTCTTGAGCAACAAAATCATTATATGGTTGGCAACCACCACATCAAACGCCTCATCTGCAAAAGGCAAACGCTCAATATTTGTTTCCCGAAATGAAAAATTGACCGCGCTTGTGCTCAAAGCAGCCTCTGCTTCAGCCGCCATGCCGGGGGATAAATCAGCTAGGGTAATTTGACAGCCGGCCGGGATTCGTCCCACGTTTTCACGCCAAAGCCAGCCAGGGCCGCTGCCGCATTCCAAAACATTGTCGCCGTCGCTCAACTGCAACTGCTCAAACACCCAGGGATGCCACCCATTGGGGTTTGTACTAAAAAGCCTGTGCAAATCAGCGCGCGCCGTCAAATTGGCGGCATCCCGATATTGGTCTTCCTTTAGATACGCCACATTTTGATACGGGTTATTGGTTAATGACATGCTGTTGACCTCCATGTGAATTTACCCACATCATTGTAAAGGGGTTAACTCAGAAGATTTCAACGCATTCGCCACGGACCAACTATTGTTCCCCTGCCATTTTGACAAATAGCTGGCTGATTTGCTCAGCAATTTTGCTTTTATGCAGCTCCCAGGAAAATTATTTGCCAAGCAGAAATTGCAATATTGACTGGCAAACTTCTGGCAGACTTCTCAAAACATCCGGGCTTAATCCTTGCTCCCATCCGATTTTTTGGGGCTGAATACCCATAATGAGAACTGTTGGCGGCAAAATGTTCAAAGCATCAGCCAATGCAAGCGCCTCAGCCAGACCGGCGTCGTGCAAAGTTCCCAACATTCGATTGGATTTGTCTGAAACAAGCGCGGCATCCCAAAAAAATTGCCGCCATTCTCCCGGCTTTAACTGCATATCGGCCGCGTCAACAATAATCACACGCTGGTAATCTTGCAGCAGCAGCGCCGTTTCCAGACCCGGCGCACCCCCGTCTAACAGCTCCACACCGGCCGGTAAATCTGTTCGAGAACGTAAAGCGGCGACAACGGCCGTTCCCACACCGTCATCGCCGCGTAATGGATTTCCTAACCCTAGAACAAGCGTATCCTTACTCAAACTCAACCTTTAACATATGCGTCGAACAGGATATACAAGGATCGTATGCACGCACCAGCATTTCCAGCGTATGCGCAATTTCCGGCTGGGGTCTATTCAAAATTTGGGGCGTCAGTTCGCGCATGTCAGCTTCGATATTGGCCAGGTTCTGATTGGTTGGAATGATGCAGTTGGCGCCGGTGATGATGCCATCTTCAATCACATAATTGTGGAACAGCACCCCTCGCGGAACCTCACACGCTCCCACGCCTTCGCCCGACAAACGCGCAGGCGGCGCCGGCGTTTCCCAAGCCACTTCATGGCGCAGCAATTCCTCAACAATCTCAGTTCCTTCGGTAAAGCAATGGACGATTTCAACTACTTGAGCCACCGTGTTCATAAAAGGATTGCTGCAAACCGGCTGCAGTCCCAAACGTTCGGCCGCTTCCTGCGCGCGTGGATGCAAAAGGTCATAATTCAAGTTGAAACGGGCCAACGCGCCGACCATGTAGCTCTCGCGCTGATTGCGGCAATGTTTGGCCGATGAGTGCGGCAGCAGAATCTCATTCGTGACATCACGATACGCTTCGATTGGCCAACGGCCGTTATCGGTGCTGACAATTTCGCCATCAATAAATCCATAAACCGGTTCGTTGCGCAGCGCCATATATTCCGTTTCACGTTCAAAAACCGGCATTTGCAAACTCTCAAAAAGCGCAAGCGTCGCTTCTATATCCGCCCAAACGTCCGCAAAACGTTTACGCAGTTCATACAAGTCCGCCACCGAAGGAAAGTGTGTAAATCCGCCCGGAACCATCGCTATGGGGTGCGTATGGCGGCCGCAAATCATTTTGCATATATCGCCGGCCAACTTTTTCATGCGTAAGGCGCGTAAAACGACATCCGGCGCGCTTTTTGCCAATGGGATGACGCTGCCGGCGTTCAGGAAATCAGGCGCCACAAGCATATAGGCATGCAAAATGTGGCTGTCAAGAATTTCTCCCAGAAAGTTGAGCCTTCGCAGCAGCCGGGTTTGTGGACTGGGTTCAATTCCTAATGCCATTTCGACAGCCCGCAAGGATGCTGTAGCGTGGCCAACGGCGCAAATTCCACAAATGCGTGATGTGATATGGGAGGCGTCCTGATACGGCCGTCCCCTTAACATCGCCTCAAAAAAGCGCGGCGTCTCCACCACCTGCATCTCACAACGCTTTATTTCACCGTTGAACACATCAACCACAATATTGCCATGTCCTTCCACGCGCGTCACATGATGAATATTAACGCGCAAGTTCTTATTCCTCACCTTTTCAGACATGCTCAACCTCCTCCACTTCAATATCTGACAATTGATTGGTCAGAAACAACGATAATTTCGCCTGCATATCAAACTCTGTTAGGCCATGTTCTGCCATCACTTGCCGCATCGGCCCCATCTGGGGATTAGAAATCAAACCACGACAGCCTTCACAACCAATGCCATATTCACAACACACCGCTTTACAACCCGCGCGCGTAATCGGCCCCAGGCACACCTGCCCACGCAAGAAAACACACACATTTTCGTTCAATTTACATTCGATACACAGCGGATAATCAGGTGGTTCCGGCAAACGCCCCTGTAAGAAAGCCTTCACCATGCCCACAAATTCGTCACGATCGATAGGGCAGCCGGGAACGGCCGTATCCACATCAATCACATCTGCAATCGCCCGTGGCCCATATGATTCGTACCACCCCGCAAAATCTCCATATACATAATGGCCCACATCCGTTATATCCATGCGGTTGCGAATCGCATTCACGCCGCCCAAATGAGCACATGCGCCTAATGCCACCACATAAGCAGAACGCTCACGAATATCTTGTAAACGCGCCTCGTCACTCTCACGGCAGCAAGAACCCTCAACAAATGCGATATCGTAAGCCTCAGCCCGTTCGCTCATCGCTTCGCGAAATTCGACGATCTCCACCACGTCTAATAATTCCGGATAGGTTTGTAAGGCATCGATTACCGTTAACTGGCAGCCTTCACAACCGGTAAAATCAAAAAAGGCTATTTTGGGTTTTCCATTCTCACTCATTTTAATGCCTCCTCAACCCATTCAATCTCCGCAAAACTAAAAGCCGGCCCCGCCTGGCAAGTATACAAATGATTCAACTGGCAATGACCACATTTGCCCACGCCACACTTCATGCGACGTTCAAAACTCATCCAGATATTGCCTTTAGGAATGCCGATTTGTAATAGGTCCTTAATTACAAATGGATACATCACCGGCGGCCCCACAACCACAGACACCGTGTTACGTGGCAAAACCACAATGTCGGAAAAGAGCGTTGTGATCACACCCACAGTACGTTCCCAACCACGTGTAGGCACATCTACCGTCAAATGTAGCTCCACATCACCACGTTGATCCCATTCACGTAGCTCATCCTTAAACAACAATTCATTCGGGCTGTGCGCGCCATATAAGACAATAACACGCCCATAATTACCACGTTGATCCAAAATCTCGTTGATTAATGAACGCAGCGGCGCCATGCCCAAACCACCGGCACAAAGCAGGATATCCTTACCGCGAAAACGATCCACGGGAAACCCGCGACCAAAGGGGCCCCGAATCCCAAGCATATCTCCAGGCTGCATACTATGTATCACATTGGTCAAATCACCAACGCGCCGCACGCATAGTTCGAATGAATCAGCGCTGCGACTGGGGGAGGAAGAAATGCTAATCGGCGCTTCGCCCACTCCAAACACAGACACCTGAACAAATTGGCCGGGTTCATGGCGCAGACGAATGCCATACGGCAATTTGATGGTGTACAGGTTTTCCAATTCTGTTAGTTTGGAAACGGCCGTGATGCGCGCCGGCAAGGGCATATATATCGAATCAGATTGTTTAACCGTATCAATTAAGCGTGGCATCATTTCACCTCCAATGTTGCCAGCGGTATTTCCTTGTCGGAGCGCACGTGCAATTCGTTAAACACCTCTACAGGGGAGATATGGACGAGACAAGCACTGGCACAACGACCACACCCCACACAACCTACCATATCAAACGCATTCATCTGATATTTACCCTTGCGCATGAAACGATGACGTTGGCGGGCAGCCAGGCGCTCCCGGAAGTTATGTCCGCCGGCCACCATCGCAAACTCATGAATCTGACACGAATCCCAACGCCGCACTCGCCGTCCCTCTTCCAACATCAAATCCGTTTCGTCGGTTACATCAAAACAGTAACAAGTGGGACATACCTGGGTACACATACCACAAGCCAGGCAGCGATCCCCCAACTCGTTCCAAAGATCGTTGTCATAATTTTCGGTCAGCAAATCAGGCAGTTCATGGACTTCGCTATGTAAACGATATGGGAAATCTCCCCATTTGGACCCCAAACGTTTGTTAATCCGCACCATGTCAGCTTGAACGACATCAAACACATGGCGGAATCCTTTTAACAAGTCTTCCCCCCTGACCCTGCCGACATTAATGGCATAAGCATCTCCCAGATCAATCATATGCAAATCATAACCGTCAGCGACACTGGCCGTGCCCATATCACGACAGAATGATTGGTCTGAACAAGGTAGTAAACATTCAATACTCACAATAAACGTATTATCACGATGGGATTGATAATGCTTATCAGTAAAACCCTGGCCAAAAATGCGATCAAACAACATCATCGCATGAACATCGCATGTATGCACACCCAATACAACCGTTTGCTCTGGCTCAATGACCGCTTCAATATGACTACCATCCATACGGTATCTCAACAATACTTCTTGTTGTGGCGTCAGATATTTTTTGGGAGGGAGCACTGTGGATCGATAATCAAGGCAAAGCTCATCCATCCTTGATATTTCACCAAAAACAGTCTGCCCATGTTTTTGAATTGGTCCCACAACACGATATTGACGACATAATTGTTCTACCCACCCCGGCAGCGCCGTTTTGGGCATAATCTTAAAACTCATAAACGTTTTTCCTCCAAACTCAGTCGAAAAATCAGGGTGTTTAGACTGAGCTTATTGAAACTTTTTAGGGAATATTGCCCGGTTTTACAATCAAAGACTCCATCTGCACCTGCTATAGTATGCCGATTGGAAATATCTGTTTCAATGACATTTATCCCGATTTCAGATGATAAAAATCATTATTTGTGAATTATATCACAAGCAGGAATATCAAAAAAAATGCGCATTGTTTTTCTATAAAAACCAAGATGCGCACACTGAGGTAAACCGCAGAAAATTCTTGAAAATAAGCCGCGGTAACTTTACGTTATGCCGGCGGCTTGTCCAGCGGCGGCGCCACCGCCAGAAAATCAACAGTAAATTGTCCGGCATAGTCATCAAGCAAGGTTTGAACTCGGCCAATATAAGATGAAGCAATAATCAATCCGGCATGATGTTTTTTCTGCACTCGATACACAATCTCAGGCGCATCATAGGCAGTCAAATCGGGCCATTCTTGACGCGCCAGGCAAATCAGTACGCCGGCAAAATTGCCCGTATCAGCGGGGGCATAGTATGGGACGCCACGCGCATAGGCAATTTCCAGTTTTGCCCATTCAGCCCACAAATTAACGCCGCTGGCCGCTTCAATAAGCTGCTCCAAATTTGCGCCGCCTACCCGCGCAGCTACTTCTAGAAAATAGAAACGGCCGTCTTCTCCACGAATAAACTCAGCGTGCGTCACCCCGCGTGGGAGTAGAAATGCTTCCAATACACGCTGATTCATATCCAGAATTGCGGCGCTTTGCGCTTCATCCCGCCGCATGGTACGAGACACAAACACGCCGCCCTCATGCGCCACATTCATCGGTGGGCGGGCGTATTTATGCGGCAGCGCAAACTGAATCTCACTATCCCATACAATGCTGTCCACATGGTAAATTTCACCCCGGACAAATTGTTCCAGATGAAAAAAGGATTGTTGATCCCCTAAATCATCCAACCAGCGCCATACTTCTTCGTCGGAATTCACCTTTTTAATGCCCATTGCGCCTGCTTCCGAACGCGGTTTGAGCACCCACGGCGGCGGTACACGCGCCATAAATTCACGCAGTTTGTCATAATTGAAAAGGGGCGTGAATTCCGGCACAAGAATTCCTGCAGCTCTGGCCTGGAGACGCATGGCCAGTTTATCCCGAAAGTAGCGCGCGGTTGTGTCGCCTAAACCGGGCAGGCGCAAATGCTCACGCAGGGCAGCGGCCGTTTCCACATCATAATCATCCAAGGGAATAATTTGGACAATATCGTGCGCGCGCATCAAATAACTAACCGCATAGAAAATGTCTGGCCGCTTTGAAAGATCGGGCATATAAAAAATCGCGTCCAATGCCTCGTGCGGCCACGATTCCCCTTTTAATTTCTCACGCGTCAGGAGCAAAACGTTGGCGCCCTGCTGTTTGGCCGCAGTCAAGAAAGTTGTGCCTTTGAAATAGCTCGCAAGACACAGAATCGTTACAGGATTTTGTTGATTTTGGGACATAAACTTCCTTATAAAAATAGGTAAACCGCAAGTAACTTTACAGCTAGACCGATTTTGCCCTTAAGGACAATTGCTTCTCGGATTAACCTGACAGGTTTCTCGGGTACCTGAATCGTTACAACCCCGAAAAGCATTTTGAATTAACTAACAATTTCGCGCTTTCCTTGAGGAATTCAAAAAAATTTCTGGGAATTACCTGTCTGCCTGAATTATACGCCACCTTGGTAAATAATGAGTGGGATTTAAGGTTAGACGCCGGAAAATCATAATAACAGTAATTGTCATCCCTAACTTTTTAAAAATCGCAAAAATTTTGTTGACGAAATTGATGCTGATGATATACTATCCTTCGCGCTGCTGCAGAGTATTAGGTTGGCACGCCTGGTCAGGCGAAACTGTCACCTTAACAAACTTTCTGAAATTAGTGGACGCAAAACGTGATAATTTTCCACCCTGCACAATCAGGTCTTGCGCCGACGTAGCTCAATTGGCAGAGCAATGCTCTTGTAAAGCATAGGTTATGGGTTCAAGTCCCATCGTCGGCTTTGATGATCGGCTTCATCTAGCAGGCGAAAACATTAAATAAGGGTCAGTGTCCCGAGCGGCAAAGGGGGCGGACTGTAAATCCGCTGGCGATAGCCTTCGTAGGTTCGAGTCCTACCTGGCCCATTCCGATCAATGCTCAGTTGCTTTACCAAGTAAAAAGCACTGAGCATTTTAATAAGTTCACCTGCCCACGTAGCTCAGCCGGCAGAGCGCATTCTTGGTAAGAATGAGGTCATGGGTTCAAATCCCATCGTGGGCTCTTACCCCGTAACCCTTTTTGGGTAGCGGGGTCTTGTTATGAATGGTGACTTAATTCGCAAAGACATTCAATTGCTTTGTGTTAGAATTTTTTAGATTGATAGGTTTTAGAAAAAAAACGAATTGAGGGTTTAAGACATGGCCAAAGAAAAATTTGTGCGCGAAAAGCCACACTGCAACATCGGAACCATTGGACACGTGGATCACGGCAAGACCACGCTCACAGCCGCCATCACCAAAGTGTTGGCGTTGAAAGGTTTCGCCGACTTCTCCGCGTTCGACCAAATCGACAACGCACCAGAAGAAAAAGAACGCGGTATCACCATCGCGATTTCACATGTGGAATATCAGACCGAAAATCGGCACTATGCCCACGTGGACTGTCCCGGTCACCGTGACTACATCAAAAACATGATCACCGGCGCAGCCCAGATGGATGGCGCGATACTGGTTGTTTCGGCGCCGGACGGCCCGATGCCGCAGACGCGTGAGCACATCCTGCTGGCGCGCCAGGTGGAAGTGCCGGCCATTGTGGTCTTCCTGAACAAGGTCGACATGATGGACGATGAAGAGCTGCTGGAGCTGGTAGACCTGGAACTGCGGGAACTGCTGGATATATACGAATTTCCGGGGGATGAAACCCCGATTGTGCAGGGCAGCGCGCTGTTAGCGCTGAACTCGGAAAGCAGCGACTTGAATGCGCCCGAGTACGCGCCAATCCTGGAGTTGATGCGCGTAGTTGACGAGTACATTCCACAGCCGGAACGTCAGACGGATCGGCCGTTCCTGATGCCGGTGGAAGACGTCTTCTCCATCAAGGGGCGCGGTACCGTGGTGACCGGGCGAGTCGAGCGCGGAACGCTGAAGCCAATGAGCGAAGTCGAAATCGTGGGGCTGCGGGAAGACATCCGCAAGGTTGTGGTGACCTCGATGGAAATGTTCCACAAGATACTGGACAAGGTAGAAGCGGGCGACAATGCCGGTTTGCTGCTGCGTGGCATCGGCCGTGAAGAAATCGAGCGCGGGCAGGTATTGGCCGCACCAAAGAGCATCACGCCACACAAAGAGTTCATGAGCGAAGTGTATGTGCTGCGCAAAGACGAAGGCGGCCGGCACAAGGCATTCTTCACTGGATATCGTCCGCAGTTCTACATTCGCACGATGGATGTGACAGGTGAGATCACGTTGCCGGAAGGCGTTGAGATGGTGATGCCTGGTGACAGTGTGAACTTGAAGGTGAAGCTGATCACCCCGGTGGCGTTGGAAGAGGGCAGCCGTTTTGCTATCCGCGAAGGTGGTCTGACTGTTGGTGCCGGCGTTATCACCAAGATTTTGGATTAAAAGAAAGATTTTCGTCTGACACATTGTTCAAAACAGGCAACAATGTGTCAGATGTTTGTGTAAGGTTAAGTTATGGCAAAAAAAGCAGCGCGTTCACATATTATTTTGGCTTGTACAGAATGTAAAGAACGCAACTATATTACCGAAAAAAATCGCCGCAACGATCCGAGCAGGATTGAATTAAACAAGTATTGCTCACGTTGCCGCACACATCGCCTCATCGCGAAACGCGATAAGTGTGAGATGTCTTCGTAGGGGGTTAGCTCAATTGGTAGAGCGACGGTCTCCAAAACCGTAGGCTGCGGGTTCGATTCCTGCACCCCCTGTTCGCAAATTTTAATAGGAAGCTGGCAGAAGAAATTCACCAGCTTCCTATTAATGTTAGGTAAACTGCATATTAATGTTGGTAAACCGCATAAAGCGCTTCAGATTTTGAGACGTTGGAAAATTGCGGTTTCCTTGAGGAACTAACCGTGGCAAAGGATAAAAAAGTTACAACCGATAAAAAGGCAGCCAAGCAACCTAATGCATTCGTGCGCTACTTGCGTGAAACCCGCGGCGAAATGCGCAAAGTGACCTGGCCCACGCGTGAAGAGTCTGTGCGCCTGACAGGGATTGTGATTGGTGTTACATTGGCGTTTGCATTATTTCTGTGGTTCTTCGACTTGGTTTTTTCAAACAGTTTACATTGGTTGATTGGACAAATTATCGGCGTGTAATAACGGGAAAACGCGGCGTTTATTCGCCAAAATGACTTGGTTGATTCAGAGAAACGAGTAAGCACCTATGAGCGACGAAATTGAAGAACAAGTAGAAGAATCGAGTGGGGAAGAAGCCCTATTGCCGGAAGCCCTGCTGCCAGATGACGGCCGTGCCTGGTTCGTCGTCCATTGTTATTCAGGCTATGAAAACAAAGTACGTCACAGCATTGAACAACGCATCGAAACAATGGGCATGCAAGACAAGATTTTTGATGTCGTTGTGCCTACTGAAGAGGAAATCGAAATCAAAGACGGCAAACGGCGTACAGTTGAACGCCGTGTGTTTCCGGGCTATATTCTGGTCCAAATGATCATGAGAGAGGATTCCTGGTATGTCGTACGAAATACGCCCGGTGTGACCGGATTTGTGGGAATGGGAACTGAACCAACCCCCTTGCGCCCAGATGAAGTCGCAAAAATTATGAACCGCATGGAAGCGGAAGCGCCCAAAGTTAAGTTCGACTTCCAAATTGGCGAAAAAGTGCGTATTGGCACAGGTCCATTTGCCGATTTTATTGGTACTGTTTCTGAAATTGATGCTGATCGCGCAAAAGTACGTGTAATGGTCTCGTTTTTTGGCCGCGAAACACCCGTTGAATTAGATTTCCTGCATGTTGAAAAAGTTTAAGTTTACAGCCCCTGGCGTATTTTAAAATCGGTAAGGAGGAGCCTGTTCGAGGCGATAGGACTCCCCGGAGAAAAAAATGGCAAAAAAAATTAAAGCAGTTGTAAAGATTCAAATTCAAGGCGGTAAGGCTAATCCAGCCCCGCCTGTCGGTACCGCGCTTGGTCCACATGGCATTAATTTGATGCAGTTTTGTAAAGAATATAATGCCAAAACATCCAACATGGTTGGGCAAGTGGTACCCGTTGAGGTAACTGTATTTCAAGATGGCAGTTTCAAGTTCATTTTGAAAACACCTCCGGCCGCAGATTTGTTAAAAAAAGCAGCCGGCATAAAAAGCGGTTCATCTGTCCCTAATCGGGACAAAGTTGGAACCGTTACGCAACAGCAATTGGCAGAGATTGCTGAAGTAAAGATGAAGGATTTGAATGCCGTTGATATTGAAAATGCCAAGAAGATTATTGCGGGCACAGCGCGCAGCATGGGCATTAAAGTTGTAGATTGAGTTTAAAATTCGGTTAATAGATATTAGTGGGAGAATCAGAAATACCGGTTCGTTATCACCACAAGGAGCAAATATGCCAAAACGAGGACGAAAATATCTGGAAGCGGCGGCAAAAGTTGACCGCACAAATTTATATACAAAAGATCAGGCCGTCAAATTAATTAAAGAAACGGTTACGACAAAGTTTGATCCAACTGTGGAAGTTCACTTGCGTCTGGGGGTTGATCCCCGTCATGCTGACCAACAAGTACGTGATGTGGTCGTTTTGCCACACGGCCTGGGCAAAACTGTGCGCGTTCTGGTCTTTGCTGAAGGTGAAGATGCGCGTCTTGCTGAAGAAGCTGGCGCGGATATCATTGCAGATGATGAAATCATCAAAAAAATCCAGGGCGGCTGGGTAGATTTTGATGTAGCCATGGCTGTACCATCGATGATGGGTAAAGTTGGGCGCTTAGGCCGTGTGTTAGGTCCCACGAGGTCTTGATGCCTAATCCACGTGCGGGCACTGTTGCATCGGGCGAAGATTTGCCCCGCTTGATTGAGGAAGCCAAAGCCGGTCGTGTTGAGTTCCGCGTCGATCGCACGGCAAATATTCATGCGCCCATTGGAAAAGCCAGTTTTTCTGAGCAGCAATTGGGTGAAAACTTACAAGTTTTACTCGACGCGATTAAACGCGCTCGACCAGCTGCTACCAAAGGCGCCTATGTGCGGTCGATTACAATTGTGAACACAATGGGACCCGGCATTAAGCTTGATCCGGCTATCGCAATGTAATTTTTTGTGACTATGTGGCCGTGGCCTGAGTACGCCGAAGGCAAGCTGAGACTTCGAGGGCTTGTTTAGCAACATTTGTTTTATTACGGATATTGTGTAAACTTGCACAGTTCGACTTTTGACAATTAGATAATTCTCTACTGTAGACAGTTGGTGACAGCTTTTGCTGTCTTAATTTCCAGCCGAGGTGGGGCTACCGATAAACAAGATACTTTTCGCTCTTATTGCGATGAAAGTATTTGTTTTTATTGTTTTTTCGGAATCCTCATGCTGGTTGGCATGAGGATTTTTTTATTCCTTTGAAAGGAGGTAAGTATCTTTGGCAATTACAAAAGCACGTAAAGATGAACTTGTTGCTCTTTATAAAGACCTTATCGATAAAAGTGATGGCATTTTTCTGACTGATTATAAGGGAATGTCTGTCAAGAATATGGAAGGTCTGCGTACAAAGGTGCGAGAAGCAGATGGCACTTTTTACGTAACAAAAAACACACTGTTTAAAATTGCTCTGGAAGAATCTGGACGCCCGGTTCCTGAAGATCTTTTGTTGGGACAGGTTGCAACAGGTTTTGCTTTCGGTGAAGCGCCCACATTGGCAAAAGTCCTGGTAGATTTCGCAAAGAGCGATGAAAACTTGGCAGTTAAAGGCGGTATTTTGGATACCCAAATGCTAACGGCCGAGCAAATTACTGCGCTTGCAGATTTACCATCGTTGGATCAACTGCGTAGTCAAATTATTGGCCTGATCAGCGCACCCGCTCAGGGGCTTGTGTCTACTGTTGCAAATGGCGTGCGGCAATTAATTAACGTAGTTGATGCGTATGCCAAGAGTGAAGAGGCTGAGATTGAGGCTGAAGCAGCATAATTTATCTAATTGAGATAAATTTTTCTGATTTTTATATTATATTTCAATTCAAAGTTTTGGAGGATTTTAAAAAATGGCCGATTTGGAAAAAATCGTTGATGATTTGAGCAGTTTAACTCTTCTTGAGGCTGCTGAACTAACTAAGTTGTTGGAAGAAAAATGGGGCGTTAGCGCCGCAGCACCGATGGCGATGGGCATGATGCCAATGGCCGGTATGGCTGCTGCAGCCGAAGAAGAAGAAGAAGAAAAGACAGAATTTGATGTCGTCTTGAAAGAAATTGGTCCCAAGAAGATCAATGTTATTAAAGAGGTTCGCGCATTGACTTCACTGGGTCTGAAAGAAGCCAAAGCTCTGGTAGATGAATTGGGCACGGTATTGGAAGCTGCTCCCAAGGAAACGGCCGAAGACGCCAAAGCGAAGCTGGAAAGCGCCGGCGCCGTGGTCGAACTCAAATAAGACGCGCAGGTCATGTTTGTTTAAAAGAGAGCCAGTCCGATGGGCTGGCTCTCTTTATTATGATTCGATTCATTTTAGCTTCCCAATCACCGCGCCGGCGTGAATTAATGCGTTTGCTCGGATATCCATTTTCAATCGAAGTTGCTGATGCGGATGAGGGCAGCGTAACCAACGCTGATCCGGCTTTAAATGTGGTTGAGACGGCGCGCTTGAAGGTGAAAATTGTTGCCGGTTTACAGAAACGGCCGTTTCCAAATCGCACCATTATCCTTGCAGCCGATACGATTGTCGCGCTGGACGGTCAAATGCTTGGCAAACCGGCCAACGTAGCAGATGCGCACGATATGCTCGTGGCGTTACGCGGCCGTCAACATGCAGTCCATACCGGATTTGCACTATTCGATTTAAATCGTCATGTTGAGCTGACTGGTGTACACACAGCAACTGTGACAATGCGACCTTATCGGGACGACGAAATTACCACCTACATCGCCAGCGGTGATCCTATGGACAAAGCTGGGGCATATGCCATTCAGCACCCACAATTTCGACCAGTAGCAGATTTGAATGGGTGTTATTTGGGTGTAATGGGTTTGTCGATTTGCCATCTGCTAACCTCTTTAAAAGAGTTAGAGACACCCCAAAATGCAGATTTAACGGCCGTTGCTCTGGCCCACCGGCAATACGCCTGCCCGCTCCTGGCTGATCAGATGCAAAAATCGAGTAAATAAACCTGGCCTACTCTCGCCATATCATAAATCACATGTTACAATTTTCGCAGCGAACGATATAAACAAATCCAGTACGGATTTAGGAATCAAGGTTCAGACAGCAACATGCACCCAAAGCTTCAACAAGCAATCGTGGCAACCCGGGCAGGAAAGAAGAGTGAAGCCCAACTCCTTCTAATAGAAACATTGCAGTCCAACCCGGAAGATGCAAATGCATGGTTTCTATTAGGTCATCTGGTTGAACCGGAGAAACGCCAGATTGCCTATTTGGAAAAAGCCTTAGACATTGAACCTGGACATGTTAAAGCCAAACAGCGTCTAATGCAGCTTGGCGCTATTCCAGTTCCGGCGCCAATAGTTGCTGAAAAAGCAGCTCAACCAACTGAAGTTGATGATGCGCTTCCTGAGCCAATTGCTGAAATCAAAACCCCTGCGCCCCCAGTAAAAATCACACCAGCAGCAGCGGCTGACCCGGCAGGTTTGCCAGCCGAACAAGCCGAACAAGCCCAGGAGCAAAAAGATTCAGAGGTGCGCAAACCTACTGGTAGACCAAAGCGTGAAAAACCACAGCAAACTCAACCCGCACAACCAATCGAAGTAAAAGCTGAACAACCAAAGCCGTCTGAAGCGCCCAAGAAAAAACCAGGCAAACGTCATTTCTGGCTAATTGGGCTTTTGCTTTTAGTGATTCTCGCCATAGTACTATTTGTGGGCTACTGGTTATATGTTTATTTCCTCGGCGGGATATAATAACCGACACTTGAGTATCGCTTGCGATAGTCACGGAATGTGTATATAGTCTCAACTATGAATGAGCTTTTGCCGATATCGGCAGCCATGCAAACAGATCGCGGACAGGTTCGCGACCACAATGAAGATTATGTCGCCCGATGGGAACCTGTTGATCTGGAAGAAGAAAAAAAACATGGCTGGCTGTATATTGTCGCTGATGGCGTCGGCGGCGCTGATGCCGGTGAAGTTGCCAGCCGCTTTGCATGTGAACGCGTTCTTGTCCACTTTTTAAATGACAATCTTGACGAGAATTTAGGCCAGCGCTTGTTTGAAGCAATGCAAGCGGCCAATACCGATTTACGCCAGCTCGTCGTGGATCGCAATGACAATAAACGCATGGCAACTACAATGGTTGCAGCAAGTATTGAAAATGATTATGCGTATGTGGCCAATGTTGGAGACAGCCGCGCCTATCATTGGCAATCCGGGCAACTGACTCAAATCACAAAGGATCAGAGTCTGGTTGCAAAATTAGTAGAAGAAGGGGCCATTACTGAAGCAGAAGCGGCGATTCATCCCCATCGCAACGTCATTCTTTATAGTATCGGCTCTGAAAAAAGGCCACAAATTGATTTGTATGAGCTTGCTTTACAGCCAGGGGAAAAGTTGATTCTTTGCTCTGATGGCTTAACTCGCCATGTGAGTGATTTTGAAATCAGTGAGTTTGTAGGGCAATATGATTCAAATACGGCCGTTTCTAAACTCGTCAATACGGCCAATCAACGCGGCGGACAAGATAATATTACCGTCGCAATCATTGATTATGATGTGACAGAAGAAAACGTTGATGTGGACACGCCAACTGTGCCCATGGAAACTGTCGTCGCAGCAGCTATTGTAGCAGAACCGGAACCAGAGTTGGCCGAAGAAGCAGGCCAAATACAAAAAGTTGAAACAGACGGGCCAGCAAAATTTCTGTGGCCCTATACATTATTCTTATCAATCGTTGAAACCATATTAATCCTGTTTGCCTGGCTATTACTCCGTGTTAAATAACGGAGATAGGTAATTCCCAGAAATTTTTTGCGTCATTCTTTTGGCGCCAGGATCGTATTACTTATTAAATTAAATCGAAAAAATAACGGGAGTCACAAAACCAATAACAGATTGTGCCTGCACTCAAAAAGAGCAGCAGGCTTTTAGCGTTTCCCGTGACTTTAAATAAAACCATCTAATGGAGGATAAATGATACCAAAATTACGAATAATTCCCCTGGGGGGATTAGGGGAAATCGGCAAAAACATGACCGTCATCGAATATCTCGATAATATTCTGATCATCGATGCCGGCATCATGTTCCCTGAAAATGATATGTTGGGAATCGACACGATTATTCCCGACTACAAGTATTTAATGGACAAAACTGACCAGGTACTCGGCGTATTGGTCACACATGGACATGAAGACCACGTTGGCGCCTTGCCGCACTTAATGCAAGATATCAAGGCCCCAATTTACGCGACGCCTTTAACATTAGGCCTGATCGAAGGCAAACTGCGCCAGGCAAAACTCTTGCATGAAGTTGAACTCAAAAGCTTCGAAGCAGGCGACGTAATCAAAATTGGCCCCTTTACGATTGAACCATTTCATGTAGCCCACAGTATCCCTGACTGTGTTGGGTTCGGCATTACAACGCCGGTTGGCCTGATTGTTCATACCGGAGATTACAAATTTGACCATACGCCGGCGGACGGCTGGCCGCCTGATTTTGCAAAACTGGCCGAATTTTCCAACCGGGGCGTACTGGCTCTGCTGGCCGACAGCACCAACGCTGACAAACCTGGCTGGACAAAGTCGGAAACAACAATCGCAGAAGGCTTCGATGAAGTATTTCGAACGGCAAAGGGCCGCATTATCATAGCAACTTTTGCTTCATTAATATCACGCATTCAGCAAGCCACAGATGCGGCCGTTCGGTATGGACGCAAAATGGCAATTACGGGACGCTCTATGCGCGAGAACACAAAGATAGCGCGCAGGCTCGGTTATCTTAACATTCCCGATGATCTGTTGGTGGATATTGACGTCGCCGTTAAGTTGCCGCCCAGTAAAGTGCTAATTATGGCTACCGGCGCGCAAGGTGAACCGTCAGCCGTGATGGGCCGCCTGGCAAACGGCCGTCATCGTAATCTCAGCGTTCAGGAAGGTGATACCATCATCTTCTCAGCGCATGCCATTCCCGGCAATGAAGAATTAGTTTATCGCACCATCAACCGCCTGTATCAGCGCGGCGCCAACGTGCTGTATGATCGAATTGCCGATGTCCACGTTTCAGGCCATGCCAGCCAGGAAGAAATGAAATTGATGATCAACCTGATTCGTCCGCAATATTTGATTCCGGTACATGGCGAACTGCGGCATCTCAGTCTGCATGGTAAATTAGGGCGTGAACTGGGAATAGCTGAAGAAAACATTGCCGTTGTCGAAAACGGCACACCACTTGAATTAACCCGCAACGATCTGACCATCTGTCCACGCATGCCCGGTGGCTATGTGTTTGTTGATGGGTCCAGCGTGGGCGATATTGGCTGGCCGGTTGTGCGGGATCGCGACAAATTGGCCCAGGCTGGTTTTTTCTTTATCTCCGTCTCAGCCGGACCGAATGGTCAGATGCTCAGCCAACCTGTTATCCGTACGCGTGGTTTTGTAAGCACCGATGAAGCAGATGAACTCAAAGACAGTATTATCGAAGTGATACAACGTGTGCTGAAAAATGAAGGCGGAAAAAGAAAGTCCACTGAACAGCGGCTTGAACAGGCTCTTAGCCGTCATCTATACGAGGAAACCCGGCGCAGACCGATAATTGAAGTGGTCGTGAAGTAAACCAGCATTTTCAGAAAGGAATGACTGGTTTCCTCGAGGAAAGCATATTAACGATAAACAACGCGCGTCTCAATGGGATGGCGCGTTTTTTCTTTTCTCTCGGCAGGATAACCAAGAGTTATCAATGCCTGTGGCTGCCAATCAATTGGCAGCGCCAACGTTTCACGAACAATTTCAGGGCAAAACAGGGGCGCACACATCCAACAAGCGCCCAGACCAAGCGCATGCGCCGCAAGTAAGATATTTTGGCCGGCTAAGGCTGTGCTTTGCACAGCCATGATCCATTCGTTTTTCTGGCGGAGATCATCGGGATACGCATCCATAACGTTCATGGAGAGGCACAATACAATAATTGCCGGAGCGTTTGTGATGCGCTGATAAGAACGATCGACATCCTTTGTTATGAGAACAGGTGGAAGATTGTCCTTTTCTAAATCGGCGCGTAGTTGAGCGCCCATCGCGTTTGCCAGCGCGGTTTTAATTTCCAGGGTCATTAATACAGCAAAACGCCACGGTTGCCTATTGTGTGCAGAGGGCGCCCAACTTGCGGCGGTGAGGAGCTTTTCAATTAATTTTGGAGGGACGGGGTCAGTCAGGTAACGACGAATCGATCGTCGCTGCATGAACCAGGATATTTGCGGATTTGTCATATGAAGAATTGTAACGGGTCGAGGTCCCTAAAACCACAAAAAGCCCTGCGGGCGCATGGGCTTTTTGAGGGAAGAGGAGAAGAGGAGAAAAGGAGAAAATTGTCGATTTACTTAATTATTAATACTTTTTCCAGTACAGTTCTTATTGCTTGCCATTAGTATAATCTGCAGAAGCGGCATCTACAGGCAAGTTTGATACAATGGCTATGTAAATTGTTTAACACGAGGTAGCAGTGGCAGATAGACGGTGTGAAAACTGCGGTAAATTGGTGTTGAATACGGATATAATTTGCTGGCATTGTGGCTGGCAGATCGCACCTTCTCCAGCAGGAAACAGTGAAAGTGTCGAGACTGCCGCAGTTCAAGAATCGGATGAAGAAGAAATTCTGGCAATGTTCCCACGTCCTGCGATTTTGGCGTATGCAGGGATTGCGGCCGTTTCCATATTCCTTCTGCTGTTAACCATGAATGCACTTGGAAAAGCGCCAATTATCGCCTTGAACGCCAACACACGCGGCAGCGGCTGGCAGCCGGTCAGCGACGCAGCTCAAGCAGTTGGGCTTGAGCTGCCGGCTGAGTGGACATGGGAACTTGTCAATATGCCCCTCGCGGACGATGAAAGTGATATAAAATGGGAAACGGCCGTTGCGCCGCTTGGCCCGCTGGCGCCAGACACAGAAATTTTGCTCGTTGGCGCGAATGATCCGGCCTTCCTCGTTGTCGCCAACAGCCCACGACTGGGTCAAATTTCTCCCCAACAAGCAGTTACCGCGCTGCAAACAGAAGCGTTTGACAATTTAACCGTAGAGGAAACGCGTCTGGTGAACAACGTCGCCGGCCAGCTACAGGCGGATTTTCTGATCAAACACCCTGATGGAGATATACAATGCCGCCAGCGCTATTTTACAGCTTCCGGGGAAGGATTTCTGGCGGCGGTCTGCACACCCGCCAATGCCGCCGGCCGGTTTAATAAACAATTCAATGACATTCTGCTAAGCTTTCAACCATTAGAACGGCAATGATTTTGAACTTCACGCAATACTATGACCGAGATTCGCACATTTATCGCCATTCATTTATCTGATTCTGTTCAATCAGAATTGAGCAAGGTACAAAATAATCTAAAGGGCCAAATGCCCCCAGATAGTGTGCGCTGGGTCAAGCCAGAACAGATCCATTTAACCTTGCGATTTTTGGGCGCCACGGCCGTTTCCCAACTCCCTCACCTTGTTACAGCCCTCGACGCCATTACATTGCAGCACGAACCCTTTACTCTACAGCTTAGCAATTTAGGCTGCTTTCCCAATCAAAAGCGGCCCCGCGTCATTTGGGCAGGAATTGAAGGTAATCTGCAGGCTGCGCGCGCTTTAAAGGCTGAGATTGAAACGGCCGTTGCTGAACTCGGCTGGGAAAAAGATGCGCGCTCATTTCGTCCTCACCTCACGATCGGGCGGGTAAAAGAGAGCCGCCAACTGCAAGCCATTCGCTGGGGGAGTGAAATTAATGAGCTGGAAATTCCGGTATCGGCCGTTCACCTGATCGAGAGCCAGCTAACCCGCTCCGGCCCCATCTATACCGTGCGCCATAGCAGCCACCTGGGTAACCCGGCATGAACAATCGGATTGTTTCCACTGCTGATCCACACCGCGTGCGCCGGCTGCTGCGTGTAACCGGAGTCGTTCAGGGCGTTGGTTTTCGGCCCTTTGTGTATGGACTGGCCCAAACAAACCAGATAGCCGGCTTTGTCGGCAACGACAGCAGCGGCGTATTTATCGAAATTGAAGGCTCAGAAGCGCATTGTGACGCTTTTTGCCAAACCCTGGCTGACCAACCGCCGCCCCTGGCCCACATCGAATCAATTACAATCCAGGAACTAGCGCCTCAAGGCGACACAAGCTTTCAAATTGTACCCAGCCATAAGAAGTCCAGTGCAAACACATTAATTTCGCCCGACATTTGCATTTGTGCGGATTGTCTTGCAGAATTGTTTAATCCCCTCGACCGGCGCTATCGCTATCCATTTATCAACTGTACCAACTGCGGACCGCGTTTCACGATTATTCAGGATATTCCTTATGACCGGCCGCTAACAACGATGGCGCATTTCCCAATGTGCGCCGACTGTCAGGCTGAATATGAAAATCCGCTCAACCGGCGTTTCCACGCGCAGCCCAATGCGTGCCCCCAATGCGGGCCTTCCATCTGGTTTGAAAATAGCGCGACTTTCACAACTGATTTATCCCGGCTCGTAAAGGATGAGGCTTTAGCAGCGGCTCAATCCATGCTAAAAAACGGCCGTATCGTGGCTGTGAAAGGGCTGGGTGGTTTTCATCTCGCCTGTGACGCCACAAATGATACGGCCGTTGCGCGCTTGCGGGAGCGAAAAGGGCGCGTCGATAAACCTTTTGCCATAATGGCGCGTGATGTGGATGTGATACGGCCGTTGGTCAACATGACCCTGGCCGAAGAAAAACTACTCACCAGCAAAGAGCGACCCATTGTACTGCTGCAAAAGAAGTCCCAAACTGCCCTGTCGAACCTGGTTGCGCCCGGCAACAATTACCTGGGCGTGATGCTGCCGTATACACCGCTGCATTATTTATTGCTTTCCGATGCGCAGCAAACCAGGCAAAGTTGTCCACTGTTGGTCATGACTTCAGGCAACTTTGCAAATGAACCAATCGTCAAGGATAACCAGGCTGCGCGGGAACATTTGGCGCGCCTGGCCGACGCCTTGTTATTTCACGATCGTGACATTTATGCCCATTGTGACGACTCTGTCCTGCGTATATTCGCCAATCAGGAATATCCGGTACGGCGCTCGCGCGGTTATGCGCCTTTTCCGGTCAAGCTCCCCTTTGAACTGCCGCCAACGTTGGCCGTGGGCGGAGAGTTAAAAGCAACTTTCTGCCTGGCCAAAGGGCGCCACGCCTTCATGAGCCAGCATATTGGCGACATGGAAAATTTGGAGACGCTGGAAGCGTTTGATCACGCAGTCGATCACTTTCAACGATTATTTCGCATTCAACCCGAAATCATCGTCAGCGACATGCACCCCGCCTATCTATCAACCCGGTGGGCCGCGCAGCACGCCGGAAAAGCGCAACTGGTAAAAGTTCAGCACCATCATGCCCACATTGCGGCCCTGATGGCGGAGCATCAGCTTGATGGTTCCGAAGCGCTTATTGGGTTTAGCTTTGACGGCACAGGCTATGGAACGGACGGCGCAATTTGGGGCGGGGAAGTGTTGATTGCCGATTATCACGGTTTTGAGCGCGCCTATCATTTGAAATATGTGCCTTTGCCGGGCGGCGATACGGCCGTTAAACGACCATATCGCACCGCCCTGGCCCATTTGTGGTCGGCCGGCATCACGTGGGAAGATGATTTGGCGTGTGTGCGGGCATGTACGGCCGTTGAACAAAACATTATCCTGCGTCAATTGGAAACCGGGCTAAACGCCGTTCCGACCAGCAGCATGGGGCGGTTGTTTGACGCCGTAGCCGCGCTGGCTAACGTGCGCCAGACTGTCACCTACGAAGCTCAGGCCGCTATTGAAATGGAAACCCTTGCGCGCCCGCTGGCAGGACAAATCCAAGAAGGCTATACTTTTGCTATTACCGCCAACATATTCGACGCCGCACCGCTCATCCAGGCAGTCGTTGCTGATTTACGAACAGGCGTATCGAGCGCCGCCATTGCGGCAAAATTTCACGATGCGCTCGCCCGTCTTATTCTGCAAATCAGCCAAAAAATACGAATTGAAACTGGCTTAAACCTTGTGGGGTTAAGCGGGGGTGTTTTTCAAAATGCAGCTCTTCTGGAACAGGCTGTTGCTCTATTGCAAGCAGCCGGTTTTTCAGTATTGACTCACGCGCTTGTTCCTCCCAATGATGGCGGTCTGGCATTAGGACAGGCAATAATTGGGTCCAATAGCAACTCAGACCTGATACGGAGGTAAGTTATGTGTTTAGGTATACCTGGAAAAGTCATTGAAATATACGAAACCCAAGGCGTCCGCATGGGCAAGGTTGATTTTGACGGCGTCCAGAAAGAGGTTTGTCTCGCCTACCTGCCAGAAATTGAGCTGGGCGATTACACGATTGTGCATGTAGGCTTTGCGATCACGCAGCTAGATGAAGCATCCGCCTTAGAGACATTGGCTTTGTTGAATGAATTAGGCGCTCTTCAAGAAGAACTGAATGCGACTGAGGAATAGACAAAAAGGATATACACTTGAAATACCTGGATGAATTCCGCGACCCCGAATTGGCGCGCACATTATTCGATCAAATCCGCCAAACAGTAACGCGTCCCTGGGTGCTGATGGAAGTATGCGGCGGACAAACGCACTCAATTATTCGCAACGGAATCGATCAGCTACTGCCTCCAGAGATTGAAATGGTTCATGGTCCGGGCTGTCCGGTTTGTGTCACGCCCCTTGAAATTATTGACCGGGCGCTGGCAATCGCGGCGCGTCCTGGCGTCATTTTTTGCTCCTTCGGCGATATGCTGCGTGTGCCGGGCAGTGAAAAAGATTTATTCCGCATCAAAAGTGAGGGCGGCGATATTCGGATTGTTTATTCGCCGTTGGATGCGCTGAAAATTGCCCGTGAAAATCCTGACCAAGAGGTGGTTTTTTTTGGCATCGGCTTTGAAACTACGGCGCCGGCCAACGCGATGGCCGTTTTCCAGGCCAGCCAGCAAGGTATAAAGAACTTTTCTATGCTCGTTTCCCATGTGCTGGTGCCGCCGGCGATCGAAGCAATCCTGAGTTCGCCCAGTAATCGCGTACAGGCATTTTTGGCGGCCGGGCATGTTTGCAGCGTGATGGGGTATTGGCAATATACCAATCTGGCCCAAAAATATGCCACACCCATTGTAGTGACTGGCTTTGAACCATTGGATATTTTGGAAGGCATCCGGCGGGCAGTTGTACAGTTAGAATCCGGGTTTGCTAAAGTTGATAATGCGTATGCCCGCGCGGTTTCATATGCCGGCAATCAGGCGGCCCAAACCATGCTGGAAGATGTTTTTGTGGTGTCAGACCGTCATTGGCGCGGCATTGGCTTGATTCCGCACAGCGGCTGGGAATTGAGCGAAAAATACCGCGACTTTGACGCCGCCGAACGCTTCACCGTAACAGACATTCACACGCAAGAATCACCCCTTTGCCGCAGTGGCGAGGTGCTGCAAGGGTTGATAAAACCAAATGAGTGCGCTGCTTTCGGCAGAGAATGTACACCGCGCAAGCCGTTGGGCGCCACAATGGTTTCCAGTGAAGGGGCGTGTGCAGCATATTTTCGATACGGCCGTTTCATCACCCTCGACGCCATCACAACGGAGCAAACATTGGCATGAGTACATCCATCGACCTGGAAGGCTGGACCTGTCCCCTGCCCCTACGAGACCATCCGCAAATTATTATGGGGCATGGCGGCGGCGGCAAACTGTCAGCAGAGTTAATTCAGCATCTTTTTTTACCCGCGTTTCAAAATGATACATTAAGCTGTCTAGGGGATTCAGCCATTTTTGACGTCCCCGGTACCCGCCTGGCCATGTCAACCGACTCATTCGTCGTGCGACCACTCTTTTTTCCGGGCGGCAACATCGGCGATCTGGCCGTCAACGGCACGGTAAACGACATCGCGATGAGCGGGGCAGCGCCGCTTTATCTCACCACCGGCTTCATCGTTGAGGAAGGATTGCAGCTTGATATGCTTGGACGCATTGTCGACAGCATGGCGGCAGCAGCCAGGAACGCCGGCGTACAGCTAGTCGCAGGCGACACGAAAGTAGTGGATAAAGGGCATGGCGACGGGCTTTATGTCAACACAAGCGGTATTGGCGTCATCCCGGACGGCATCGATATCCGTCCTGACAATGCACAGCCTAGCGACGTTGTGATTGTCAGTGGGACGTTGGGCGATCATGGCATGGCAATTATGAGCGTGCGCGAAGGTTTGCAATTTGAATCGCTGATTGAGAGTGATTCAGCAGCGCTGAACGGGTTAATCAGCGCCATGCTTGCCATTTCGCCGGACATCCATGTGCTGCGCGATCCGACACGCGGCGGGGCGGCTTCGGCACTGAATGAAATTGCGCAGGCGTCCCAGGTGGGGATTGTGCTGGATGAAAACAAGATACCGGTGCATACGGCCGTTTCCGCCGCGTGTGAACTTCTGGGTATGGACCCGCTTTATGTGGCCAACGAGGGAAAATGTATCGTCATTCTACCTGAATCAAAGGCGGAAAAAGTTCTGGCCGGGATGCGACAACACAAGTTAGGCCGCGAGGCCGCAATCATCGGTCGTGTCACCGCCGCCCACCCGGGCATGGTTGTGGCGCGCACGGGCATTGGGGGAACGCGCGTGATCGATATGCAAATTGGGGAACAACTACCGCGCATCTGCTAATCTCAGAAGATACTAATCAAAAGCTTAATCTATTGAACCGGGCAGCGTACGTTCAGTAGACCAGTCGCGTTTGACATTACGCCGCATTTTTTCCTGGTAAGCCTGCTCCAAATCAATACCGCTATAGTTCGCCAGCTTCAACGTATACGCAAGCAAATCAGCCAGTTCTGTGCGCAGCGCGGCGCGATGTTTGTTGACGGCGACCTGATGCGCTTCGTTCGGAGAAACGGCCGTCTACCGCCAGCCGTCTACCATCTCCCCAAATCTTGATCAGTTCACTCGCAATTTCGCCAACTTCTTCAGTAAGCAAGATAAAATTAAAAAAGAGGTCCGGGTCGAAACCTTTGTCTTCATCTAACTGGCGATGGAACTGTTGAAAAGCTGAGATACGGCCTTCTTGCAGTAAGGAGTGCGGCATTTCGGCGGGCTGCGGCTCAGGCAGCCGGATATTGAGCTGCGTATCGATCAACGTTTTAACATGCGCCAGATCGGTTTCATTAGCCAGAAAATCAAGCGCGCTCACGTCAATTTTTAAAACGGGAATATCCTGCAAATTTGAAAGCCATGCCTCATACGCGGCCGCAAGTTGGCGAATGTAATCGGGGTCCATATTGCGTTCATACGGACGGTCACGGGAAGCAATTCGACGCATCACAACGTCATGCTCCGCCATCAAATACACAATCAAGTCGGGTTTGGGGATTTTTTCACCCAGGGCAGCATGGACACGGCCGTACATGGCCAGCTCATCATCCTTCAAATTAAGCCAGGCAAACAACTCATCCTTAGAAAATGTATAATCGGATAGCAGCATACCTTTGCGCAAGGCGGCGGGAATGGCCTGGTGCTGCTGATGATAGCGGCTGAGCAGAAAAAATAACTGCGTCTGAAATGCATAACGTTCACGATCGGCGTAAAAATCAGCCAGGAATGGATTTTCTTCAAAGACTTCTAACAAAATCTCAGCCTGATACCTGGGCTGCAACATACGCGCAAGCGTCGTTTTTCCAATGCCAATAACGCCTTCAATTGCAATATATTTGTGGTTCATGATCTCTAAAAAAACAACTGTATGCCAATGCCAATAATGATTCCCAATGCCAGTCCGGCGACAACATCGCTGAGGTAATGACGTGACAACGCCACCCGCGCAATGCCCACCAGCACCGCCCAGAGCAAAAATAGCAGCGTATAGCTGGGCAGAGCAAAGGAAAGCGTCACGGCCACGGCGCCGGCGCGCGCTGCGTGACCTGAAGGGAATGAGTATTTATCTGTCGAAATCGCCCATTTTTCAGACGGACGCCTACGTCTAACAAGCCCTTTAATGGCTGCGGTAAGGACAGCCGTGAGCGCAACAGTCAGTAATAATATCCAACCTAGAAACTGATTTTGCCAAATCAAAATGCCAATAATAATCAACCAAAAAATGGAGTCGCCGGTCCGCGCCAGCGCCCAAGCGATGTTGTACAAGAAACGGCCGTTTGCCCAAGCCGCCAGTTGATTTGAAACGGCCATATCGCGGGCAACAATCTCATTCAACCGCATTACACGCCGCGCTGTCTCAAATCCTCACGCAATAATTCAACCTGAGCCGGCTTGTCGGCGTCCATCGCCAATTCTGCAAAGGGGCTCAAAACAACCTGCACCGGCTGCCCCAAAATACTCGCAGCTTTGGCCTCTATTTCACCCATACTTAATTGCCGGAACAAATATCTCAGCAAAGTGCCAATGCCGACAATTCGGGCCAATTTCCAGGCATGTTTACGTGCATTGGTCAGCGCTTCCCATAACTCCGGATTGCTGTCCGCCAGATCCATCTGCGCAATTGCCAGGTCTCCGCCGGCAATTTCAGTTCCTTTTAATTTGACATAAGTGCGATTTGAATGCGGGAATCGCTGCTCCAGGATTTGACGGGTTACAAATGTATAATATATAGCCCTGTCAAGCGGCATACAGCTTTCCACATGCGCATCCACGATACCGCCGGTTATGGTAGGAATATCGGCAGAACAAAAGAGAACCGGCCTGGGAGTGGCATCAACCTGACGCAGCCAATTAATGCCGGCCATGATATTGGCCACCATACTGCCTTGATTGGGCAAATGCTGGTCAACGGGGCGCTGAAAAGTCTGGTCCATATCGCTGCCCAGACCAATAATCACAATGCGATCAACGTGATTGGCCATCTGCAGGGCATCAACGACCCGCTCCAGCATGGTACGGCCGTTCATATCAATCAATGCTTTTGGCGCACCTTTTGTATAAACAAAAAGGGGATCATCCGGCTGCGGATTGCCACCCGCTGCGATAATGCAATCCATAGGTTCCTCTCCTTCATGAGGTCAAATCATGCAGTGTTGGCTTCAAGTCCAAGTCGGTCAACATGGCAGTAAGCTCAGCATGTGACAACGGACGGCCTTTACCGGCAACTGCGGTTAAAGCTGCTTCCATCATGTTGGTGCCGAAGGAACGGCCGTGCAGCACCGGAGTCGTGGTCATCACATAATGCACACCCCGCTGCCGAAATAATTCCATATCTTTGGAAGTCGTTGTGTTGGTAACAATTACCTTGTTGTTCAAATCATCCGGCATATGGCGCTTGATGTAATGACAATCCCCACCAATAACCGTGGCCCACTCATACCATTTTGTATATTTGGGTATGATTTCATCCTGTTTTTCACCCGTCGGATATAACATGCTGATGGGCAGCCGCGCCACAATTGGCGCCAGGGTTTTCCCCAAAAAATTCAGTTGACCCAGACTGCGCACAGGAATAGGAACGCCAATCGCAAACATCAAATCGCAGCATACAACCTCGTAACCCTGTTCAAAAAAACCTAATGTCAATCCATAGCGGTCAACCGCCATGGTCAACATCACGCGCCCCGAATTGTATTCGGGGCCGAGTTCTGTCACTAAAGCCTGGGCTGCACTGCGCTCTAGCGTGTTTTTCAACCCGCCCCCGTCCACAACAGGCGTTATTTTAACATTTTGGATGAGCTTTTGCGCGGCAGGTATCGGAATTTTGCGCGTGCCCATTTCGACCCACAAGTCAATACCGCCCACCCCCAGTGCGTCAACCTGACCGTCCAATTCAGTAAATAAGGCGGTGGCTTTTTCAATATCTCCATCAGTTCCTCGCCTTTCTATGAGGACTTTTTCACCCAGGAGGTCAATTTCTACCTGTTTGTCCCGCTCCGAACTTCCCAGACTGACGCTTATGGCTCGTTTCATATTTCCTCTATTCGAAAAAATTAAATCAGTTCTCTAATCTGCCATGAATTGTACCTGTTTTAGATAATCGGCAACAATATTTCAAAATTAGAATCGCTCTAAACGTCGCCGATTCCTCAAGGAAACCACAGTTCAAGTCCTTTGGGATTTCCGAATATTACGCAATTTATTCCTGGCGCAAAACAAATGGTAGGTTCAGTGAAAAAGTTGTTTCCCCCGGCAAAATTGCTTCGAAGGCGCTAAACGCATCAATACGACCCCAACCATAAACATTATTCGGTACATCAGTTTCACTATCGCCGCCGCAGCCTTGCGGTGTTGTGCGCGGCACGGCCGTTTCCAAAACAGCCGCTTCTATGGCATCCACATCCCCGGCCAGGTCAGGATTAGCCGCAATCAACAGCACCGCTAACCCGGCCACATGTGGTGCAGCCATACTCGTGCCGCTGCTGAGGCCATAGGATCCGCCCGGATAGCTGGAAAAAATACTTACACCGGGCGCACTGATATCTGGTTTAGCCGGACTGTTATCCCCTACTAACACCGGCCCGCGGCTGCTAAATCCGGCAATTTCGTCACTGCTGTCTGTGGCGCCGACAGTAAAGGAGGCGTCATAAATTGCCGCCGGCGTGGTAATGCTGCTGCAGCCGGGCCCAGAATTGCTGGCGGCATGAACCGTCAAAATCCCCGCAGCGCGCACATTTTCAACGACCTGGCGCAAAACATCAGGCTCAGTGCAGCCTTCACCGGTTGGGCAGCTCCACGAATTGTTGATTACATGCGGCGACATGTCAGGCTCACCAGCAGTAAATGGATTGCCCCCGGCCGGATAGGGTGCAATAAACCACTCGTAACACTCGCTATACGAAGCTGGACTGCCCCACCCTTGCTCCATATTGCGGCAGCCTATCCAGCGCGCGCCTGGCGCAACGCCAATCTGCTGTCCGGCGCCATCATCACCAACCATCGTGCCCATCGTGTGTGTGCCATGTCCGTGATCATCACAAGGCGCTGTTATGTCAAACCCGCAGGGATTGCCTGGCGCTGTGTTGGGGTTGTCGCCGTGGATTGCATCATGCCAGTTGTAGGAATGGACGGCCGTTGCGCCGTCCCAGCCGCGATATTGCGTCATTAACGCAGGATGATCCCATTCAAAACCGGTATCCTGCCCGCCGATTACGACACCCTGACCGGTTACGCCTTCGGCCCAAACGGCCGGCGCGTTTATTTTTTCCACGCCCCACGCAATGGCAGCCAAACTTTGGGTTTTTTGCTGCGGGGCAATGACGTCTAGCTGCACGGTGGGATTGGCATGAATGCGGGCTACGTCCGGGCGGCGCGCGAGCTTTGCAATGAAAGCGGCGTCCCCTTGCGCAGCGATCATATTTGTTACCCAAAACTGACGATACGGAACGCCGGCAGCTTCTAACTCATCAACAAGAGGGGGCTGGGTTTGCCGCGCAACGGCCGTTAGCCGCGCATACACAAACGCGCCCTTAGCCTCCTTAGTTGCTAAACTTTCGGCGCCGCTCAGATCTGCCTGTGTGTTTAAAAAAACAATGAAATCGACCGGCTCTGCTGAGGTCGTAATTTCTAATAAGGATTCATCCACTTTTTGTATCCACTCTGCTTGCGCGCGCGTACGGGAACCCCAAAAAATTACGCTAAAACTTAACAGAATCATAAATAACAAAAGATTTTGTTTCTGCATCATTTTCCTATTGTTTATTGCCACTTAAAATTGGCCGGCAGCAGCCACAGGGGACGGCCGTTTAGCTCAGAAAGCCAATCACGCGATAGGATCCAGGTCATTTCTTGTGCAGCTTCATACGCCTTGGGTAAAACGTACCCATTGCGCCGGCTGTACAAATTCACAACGCGCACGCTGTGAGAATCATCCACAGACAAGCCAGCGATTTCCGCAGCGCACTGCACCGCCGCAACAAAATCGCCGTGGCTGTCAACCAGGTTTTTTTCCAATGCCTGCCGTCCGGTTCAAACCCGCCCTTCACAAATCGGATCAAGCGCATCAATCGGAATATTGCGGCCGTCAGAAACGACTTGCTTAAATTTCTGGTAGCTGTCAACAATCCCGTCCCAAAAAATTTGCCGCTCATGCTCGGTCATAGGGGTCAAATCATTGTACAGGCCTGCATTTTGGCCGCGTTTAATACGCACCGGTCGTATTTTCAATTTATCATTCAGTTGCTGGATATTGGGGCGTCCGGTGATGACGCCAATTGAGCCGGTTATCGTTGCCTGCTGGCTCATGATATGCCGGGCGGCAGCCGCCACATAGTAACCACCGGATGCGGCCGTATTGCCCATGTATACCAAAACCGGCTTTTTCAGGTTAAGCCGCTGGACTTCACGCCCTATCAGGTCGGAGGCCAGCGCAGCCCCGCCGCCTGAATCGACATGAAAAATTAACGCTGCCATATTATCCTGTTTTTCTGCCTGACGCAGCAGCCGCACCAGCGTCTGTTCACCCGCAGCGGCGCCGCCTAAAAAAGGAATTGGCAGCTCAATCGGCGGCCGGCGGCTTGGCCCCATGACAATCAAGCCTTCTAAAGAAATAACACCAATGTATTGGCGTGTTTTGCGGCGTCTTTTTTCAAAGAGCAAGCCGGCTGCTTGTGGCCATGTTCTTATTTTTGCTTTTGGTTGCACGGAGGGTGATTGGGTTTTGGTTAATTCGGAAACGGCCGTTTCCTTATCGCTTTTCTCTTCCTCGCTCCTTTCCACCTGCTTCGCCAACAACAAAGGCAGTTCATCTTCATAGGCCAAGGCATCCACAAGACCATGCGCCAACGCCGATTCGGCCGTAAGTGGAGCCTGATCAATGAGCACTTTAAAGACCGCCGGTTCCATGCCACGACCGGCTGCCATTTCACCAGTCAGCATTTCAAACTGATCATCAAGTAACCATTCAATCTGCTCCCGATATTCCGGTGTAAAATCATTATGCTGAAAAGAATCAAACGCTGTTTTATAAGGTGAAATTTGCACCACATCCATTTGCACCCCAACCTGCTGCAACGCATCTTTTAAAAAAGTCACCTCGACCTGCAAACCCAACACGTCAAATTGTGCGCCAGGCGGAGCGATAATCCGGTCAGCGGCCGTAGCAGCATAATAATGCGGCAAATTCAGGTAAGGTGTGTATACAACAACCTCTTTGCCGCCCTCACGCAACCTTTCCAGAGAGCGTCGGAAGTTTTGCAAAGTCGCCAAACCGCTTGAAAAACCATTAAAAACGAACACCACGCCTTTGACGTTATCGGCGTCAACGATCGCTTGTAAACGTCGATTTAACTGCTCCAAACTGAGTGGAGCCGGAGGAAAGGGCAACTGGCGTTCAATGAAATTACGCCGTGACGCTGCCCGTTCAGGCAAGGCGCCACCGACGGGCATCACAATATAATCAAGTTTAACATGGCGCAATCGACGCAACCAGTTGCGCAATTGTACGCCTGCACCGGCAAAGCCGTCCCTTATTAATTGCCAAATTTCTTTTGGTTTACGCAGCAGCCAGCGCAAAAAACCGGGAGATTCTGTTGTTTGTGTCATTAAAAATCCTTCTGAAGGCAAAATTATAACGAATAAATTCAAATATAACCCTATCAACCTGTTTATTGCCAATACCCCTAAACTAAGTATAATCGGTGAAAATTTCCCCTTCTATGCATAAAAAGCAGCCGGGGTTTATCAGGAATTTGTAGGAATATGGTAGATAAAACAAGTGGCAATTCGAGCCACCCCATGGATTTTTTATTAGAACAAGAATTTAATCTCCCAACCGTAGGTGAAATTCGCACGGGCACAATCGTCGCCCACCGTAATAATGAAGTGTTTGTTGATATTGGCGCCAAATCAGAAGGCGTAATTGACAATCGTGAAATTGGATCATTAAGCCAGGAAATGCTAGAAGAATTACAAGTTGGCAACGAAGTACTGGTTTACGTCATTGATCCGGAGGACCAGGATGGAAATATAATCCTTTCCTATTCAAAAGCTTCCGAAGAAAAAGATTGGATACACGCGAAAGAGCTTTTGAAATCTCAGGATGTTTGCGAATGTGAAGTGGTTGGATTTAATCGGGGTGGTATTTTAGCGAATTTGGGCCTGGTTCGCGGATTTATCCCAAATTCCCAACTTGCCAAAAGCAGGAATATGGGCAGCGATCAACCTTCCCGGCAGCGCGCATTACAAACGATAGTTGGCACTAAAATCCGCGTTAAGGTCATTGAAGTTGACCGCGAGCGCAATAGATTAATCATTTCTGAACAAGCAGCCAGCAAAGAAATTCGCGCAGAACGGCGGATGCAACTGCTAGAAGATACAGATGTTGGCGATGTATGCAAAGGACGGGTTGTCAATCTGGCAGATTTTGGCGCCTTCATCGACATCGGCGGTATTGAAGGATTGGTACATCTATCAGAATTAAGCTGGAAACGTGTCAATAATCCCTCTGAGTTGTTAAAGGTTGGTGATACTGTTGATGTTTATGTCTTAAGCATTGATGAAGAGCAACAACGAATTGCGCTAAGTATCAAACGCCTGGAAACAGACCCCTGGACTATCATCGATAAAACCTATCATGACGGTCAATTGATTGAGGCAACTATTACCCGCCTGACAAAATTTGGTGCGTTTGCGCGACTGCAAGATGATTATCAATTAGAAGGATTGATCCACATTTCTGAAATGTCCGAAGACCGCATTGGTCATCCGCGTGAGGTTTTGAATTCTGGAGATACAACAATGGTACGAATCATTCGCATTGACCCAGAACAAAGGCAGTTAGGTCTCAGCCTGAGACAAGTTTCATCCGAGAAATATATAGAACAAGATATAGCTATGCTGAATGCTCTATAAATTTCCATAAGAAATGTTCGCAAACTGCTGGCGGGTGTAGTTTAATAAGATCAAAACTGTAATTTTAGCCGTGGTGTATCTGGATCATTTTGATTTTTCATAAAACCAGGTATATCAAATTAATAACCGAGGTGAGCACCGGTGAACTCTAAAAATTGGGAACGTTTTACGCAACGCGCTCGACGCGTTCTGAGTTTGGCTCAAGAAGAAGCCGAACGATCTAAATCATAGTTATATTGGCAGTGAGCATGTTCTTATTGGCCTCCTGCGCGAAGAAGGTGGTGTTGCTGGACGGGTTTTGCGTGAACTGGGCCTGGACGCAGTGCGCGTTCAAGCAATGGTCGAACGATTGTCTGGCGGGCCAGGCACACGCACCCCCTTCACAAAAATCGAGCTTTCCCCAAGCACCAAGCGTGTGCTGGAACTGGCGGTGGAAGAAGCACGTCGCATGGGTCAACATTACATCAGCACAGAGCATCTGCTTTTGGGTCTGGCCCGGCAAAATGAAGGGTCTGGCCATTGACGTTCTGCGTAAATTTGGCATTAGTGCGGAGCAGATTCGTCGTCAAACACGCCGTATGCTGCAAGGAAAGCCCAGTTGCGGCCAGCGAAAGCAGCGCCAGCTCCACACGCACGACGTTCAACCAAAAAAGAAAAGAGCAAAACGCCAATGGTTGATCAATTGGCAACAGACTTTACGGCGTTGGCTGAAGAAAGCAAGCTAGATCCCGGTCATTGGTCGCAAACATGGAAATTGAGCGCGTCATCCAAATTTTGGCGCGTCGCACGAAAAACAATCCTGCCTTAATTGGTGAACCGGGTGTCGGTAAAACAGCTATCATCGAAGGGTTGGCGCAGCGCATTGTTGAAGGCCGTGTGCCGGAAATTCTGCATAACAAGCGTGTGCTTACAGCTCGATGTAGGCAGTCTGGTAGCTGGCACAATGTACCGCGGGCAGTTTGAAGAGCGTTTGAAGCGCGTGATTGAAGAGCTGAAGTCCAGCGATTCCATCCTTTTTATTGACGAAGTCCATATGCTGGTTGGTGCTGGTTCAGCTGGCAGTTCAGTTGATGCAGCCAATATTTTGAAACCATCGCTGGCGCGCGGTGAGCTACAATGCATTGGCGCCACGACGCTGGATGAATATCGAAAATATATTGAGAGTGACGCTGCCTTGGAACGCCGTTTTCAACCTGTGCATGTTGATGAGCCATCGCCTGACGAAGCTATTGAAATTCTGAAGGGCATTAAGGGCGCTTACGAGACAGCATCATAATCTTGTTTATTACGGACGAAGCGATTGAAGCGGCCGTTAATCTTTCTACACGCTATGTTACAGACCGGTATCTGCCGGACAAAGCAATTGATTTGATTGACGAAAGCGCTTCGCGCGTGCGCATGTACCGCGTCCCCCAGCCAGCCGATGTGCGCGAAGCGTATGAAAATCTGCGTGATTTACGCGAAGAACGCGAGGCGGCCATTGAAAGAAGGCGCAGTTTGAAGATGCTTACTGAACTAGCGAGCGCGAAGAAGAATATTCAACGCCAGCTTGATCAACTGCGTGCCGGTGATGCAGAACGGCCGGATGATGCGAATGTTGACGGCTGAAGACATTGCCGAGGTATTGTCAATGTGGACCGGTATTCCCGTATATCAGTTTACGGAAGAAGAATCTGCGCGGCTGTTACGCATGGAAGAAGAGATGACGACAGCATATTGTGGGGCAGGATGAAGCCATTGACAGCCATCTCTAAAGCCGTTAGACGCGCGCGCGCCGGTTTAAAAGATCCGCAGCGTCCAATTGGTTCATTTATCTTCCTCGGCCCAACAGGCGTCGGCAAAACGGAGCTGACCAAAGCGTTGGCGAAGTTCCTGTTTGGTAGTGAAGATGCACTTGTTCAGTTGGATATGTCGGAATTTATGGAGCGGCATAATGTTGCGCGCTTGATTGGCTCTCCACCCGGATACGTTGGGTATGAAGATGCGGGCCAGTTAACAGAAGCCGTGCGCCGCCGACCGTACTCGATTGTAGTTTTTGATGAAATCGAAAAGGCTCACCCCGAGGCATTTAATCTCCTTTTGCAAATTATGGAAGAAGGACATTTGTCAGATGCGAAGGGGCAAAAAGTTAATTTCCGCAACGCAATTATTATCATGACCTCAAATGTTGGCGCGGATACCATTAGGAATGGTCCCAATCTTGGTTTTGCTTTCCAGCGTGACGACATGGCGGAAGCCGAGGCGCGTTATAAAGAAATGCAGACGACGCTGACTGAACAATTAAAACGCGCATTCCGGCCTGAATTTCTCAATCGAGTTGACAAAATTGTTGTTTTCCGGCAATTACGCAAAGATGATATTCGCCACATTGTGGATATTATTTTAGCGGAAGTTAGTGTACGCCTTATCGAACACGATCTGATTTTGGAAGCCACGGATGCCGCTAAGGATTGGCTGGCTGAACATGGATACGATGCAGAATTCGGGGCACGGCCATTACGCCGCCTTATCCAAACTGAAATTGAAGACCAACTTTCAGATGCAGTTCTGGCAGGCAAGTTCGACGATGGCGAACATGTTCTAGTCGATGTGGAAGATGACGCTATTGTCTTGCGCCACAAGGAAGGCATTGGCGAAGCTGAAATTGAAGAAGCGCCGCTTCCGATTGTTTAGTCTTTTGCAGCAAAACAAAATAAGTTTAGTAAAAAAATGTCCGCCTGGCAGCGGGCATTTTTTATTTAACCGCTTTTTGTATCGTTTCCGGCTTGAATTGTCAAGACGCCAACGCGGGTAGCGGCCGTTGCCAATCCGATAAAAAACCAGAAAACCGTCACCGCATGATGAAATTCTAAATTGAAGAGGTAATGATCCAAGACGCCGGCAACCAGCGCCCCCACTAACGCGGCGTGAAGGCCTAACCAAACCGCATCAATCTCATCGTGATCCTTAAACCAAAACCGGTTGAAAAAAGCATATCCAAATACGGTCAGGATAATGGCAAAAAAGGCCGCTAATCCCAGCAAACCCATTACCTGGGCAATTGTTAGATAGACACTGGCGACGCCCAGATAGATATCGATGTCCGGCGCGCCGGCAAACCCAACCCCAAACAGCGGGTAACGTTGGATCAGAATAAAAGCATCTTTGTATTCCCCAAAACGCATCTGGGTCGCCAAATCCTGCCCCTGAAAGCCTTCCAGGAAACGGCCGACATACCCTTGCGTGACCGGTAATAATAAAATTAGCAGCCCGACCACAGCCATGTAGGGCAATAAGCGCCGGTAACGTACCACAGCCACAAAGGCCAGACCGGCTGCGAGGCCCAACATTGCGCTGCGTGAAAAGGTGAGGATGAGCGCAACCAGCACGAGGGCCATAATGAGATAAATCAGCCAGCGGGAGAATAACGGCCGTTTCGCCGCCACCTGCGGACCCGTCAGAGCGCCAATCATCAACAACAAGCCGCCCAGAACATTCGGATCAACCGACGTGCCAATAGCGCGCTCAGATAATTCCGGATTCTCTTCAATATAGCGGATGACCCAACCGCCGGGATAACCAAGCCGCTGCAGCACAGTTAAGAATGAATTCGCGGTCGTTTCCGGCAGCAGCCACAAAACAATTGCGATGGCGGAAGCAGCGGCGCCGGCCAGCAGGATCACCTTGACCAGACGCGCCAGGCGCTCCCAGGTACGGCAGTAATCAATAATAACGAGGACAAAACCCAGACTGAGAATCAGTTCTGCAAATTTACGCAGCAGTGTTGGGGTTAAAGGGCCGTTACCGAGGCCAAAAATAAAGGCAAACAGGGCCAAAATGATGAAGATTAATAAAGGCAGCGTTACCGGCGCGGTGATAATGGTACGTTGTTTGCCGGTGACAATTCCCAAGGCCCAGACAACAATGACTGCGCCTAAAGCCATATCCAGAAACGTGGGGGTCAAACCAATGTCAAATGGCAGCGTGGCAAAAGGCAGCAAACACACGACCGCAATCACGCCCCAAAACCCGACTTCGATGTCACGCAAAACGATGAGCATGGCCAGCGCAGCCAGCAGCACGGCCGCAGCCGCGACGGGGCCGCCAAATGCCAGGATGAGGCCGCCAATGACAGCCGTCAGCCCGACAAATATCCCCAGTCCCATTGGGGAGCGCGTGGGATTAAGGGTATTTCGGAGTGTGCTCATAAGTGCATCTTATCATATGCGTTTAGAATCGAAAACAAAGCATGAAATATTTTCAAGAATTTTCTGCGGTCTACCTAATCGACCCGCACCGGCGTCAACTGTAAAAAGTCGTCGGTTAGACGACCATCCGCAGTTACAAGCTGCAATCTTTCAAAATTGCCGTCCGGCGTCTGTATGTATACGCCCACAATCAACGAATAGAGTCCGGGGGGCGCATCGGCGGCCAGCGGCAGAGTGAGCTGCATAGTCTGTACTTCATTCGGCGGCCAGGCGGATGTGCCTACTGACGGCGTAATATCGTGACTGGCCCAGCGCGTCGTGTCTGCATCCACTATTTGGGCAAAAAAGGTGTAATCAGTGGTTAACGGCCGTTGCGCCTGCCAATATAAAGTCAAATCAACTGTATCACCAGGCGCAGCCCGGCGCGGCGTTACCTCATAGCCCAGAAGCATTAATTCATTTTCAAAATTTACTTCAACCGGGTTCGGGTAGAGACCTTCAGTTGTTTCCAACAATACAACAGCTACAACAGCCACATCTCCTTCACCCGCAACTGGCATCCGTTCCATGGTATTAAAATCGTAAAGACCGACAGCAAGTTCCAAATTCGCGGGCGCAACGGCCGTTTCCGGCACAGTCAGTTTATATGAATTGGTGATCCTTTCACCTGGTTCCAGCCAGCTCGTGAGCAGCAATCCCTGCCCCAGATACATATCCCGCTGCGCAATCGGACGCCCCAGCACGGGATCGTTGAGATGAACAAACACGCTCCAATCGCGCGTCATCGATTCCAACACTTCCCATTCCAGATGAACCCAGACGGAATCGCCGGGTCGGATTGTGGATTGGTCCGGAACGGCCGTTTCCACCGCCGCCCCCACCAGTCGCAGCTTGCCGTTATAATCAATTGATTTGGGCTGCATGACAAAAGGGCGCGGAGGCCCATAAGCTTCGACATCATATGCGGGTTGGATCCACAGAAATGGCGCCGCCAGCGCAACAACAAACAAAAAAACCGCCAAAACGGCCACAACCGCGCGCGCAAAACGGCGCGGCATCCAGCCCACCAGCCCCACAATCAGCAGCGCAGCCAGCGCCGATAATGCCGTAAAGACCAACCGCCCCTGCGAGGACCAGGTTGTGGTCGCCCATTGAATCAGGCCAAATACAACTGCGCCGGAAAATAGCAAACACACAACCAACGCAAAGTTTACCGTGACAAAATTCAGCAGGTTATCGAGCCATAAACGCAAATTCGGCGGCCGCCAGCCCATGCTCAGAAACCAGTTTCGCACAATTCGCAGCAGATATACCACGAATCCGATCACTGCAATAACCAGGACGCCATTTAAGACAGCGTAAATCCACTGCGGCATGGGCACATTTACGCCGCCGAATAAACCCCAAAATGCCATCAAAAAACCGCGCCGTTCGCCCCAAAGTTGAAGCAAAGAGGCCGGATGCGCGCGCTGGCCCAAAACAGCAATAAAGGCGCTCCAACCCAGCAAGTCGCCGTATAAAACAATATTGCGCCAATACCACCAGCCGGCAACGAGCGCCACAGGCAGCATCATGACTATAAACATGAGTACAGATTGGCCTAAAAGGCGCAGCAGCCAGCGCAGCGTGAGCATAAATTTTACCGGAGCCACGCTGACAGGCGTCTTTTTTGTTGTTTGCCGGGCAACCACAAAACCGGTTCCCCAGGCCAGCGGCAGCAGCCCAAATGTGCCTTCCTTTGTTAAGAGCGCCAATCCAATTACGAGACCCAACAGCAGCCAAAAGCGCCAGCGGCGCCAATGGATTCGGCGCGTCACAGCGCGAATCATCAGCCAAAGGGCCAGTGACGCCAGCATAATGGCCAGATTGTCATTATTGACGGCGCCGCTGATGAAAAGAAACATGGGCAAGAACGCATTGAAAGCCGCTGCCCCCAGCGCAATCTCAGGCCGATTGGGTGCAACTTCTTTCGCAATCCGGTAGGTCAAATATACTGTCACGCTGCTCAACAGCAGTGAAAAAAGTCGCACAACACGCACAGCCAACAGCGTCCCTCGCCAGGGGTTGACATCAGTCGCATGGACGACCAGGTTTATATTGCCATCTTCGGTTATGAGACCATTGTCGACGTGGGGGTTTTCATTACGCGCCTCAGCCATATCGGAGGCGTCGATCCAAAATGTAAGCGCGGCGCTGAGGTAATAATAGAGCGGCGGCTGGCTGGCTTCCTGTTTCCATGGACCTGCCTGAGCAGGATCAAACACCTGCACCGGCAGGGGGTTGCCGTCGGCGAGGTGACGCACCATAGGATAGTGCCACAGCTCATCTGAAGCTTCAAATGCAGGCGTTGTGATGGCGTAAATGAGGCCCAATCCTACAAAAAGCAGCAGAATCAGCCCAAGCCAGCTTTTTTCGGTCATAGGGCGTGATTTTACCGGCGTCGGCGCGCGCTGCCACCCATGCTTCACATACGGCTAAGACACGTATGGCCGCTGTTTTTTTGACTGGCAGGTTAACGGCCGTTTTCACCCAGCGCGCCAATCTTGAAAATCGTGTCGTTTTCGGCCGCAGCTAAAAATAGTTCACCATCCGAACGCTCACCAAAAGTATGCCAATTGCCGCCAAATGAACCCCACAATTGGGAGTTCCAATTACCTTCCGCATCGCGGTACAAACCCCAGATGAGGTTGGCGCAGTAATCGGTAAAAAGATATTGACCGCTTAAATCGGGATATTCTGAACCGTGGTAAACATAGCCGCCAATGATTGAACAATGCCACGGCTCCTGCTCATGGAAATAGCTATGTACCGGAAAAACGTAATTTTCGGCCGCTCCACAATAGTCTGGCTGAATCCAGCCTACAGGTCCTTCAAAACAGGGCCAGCCATAATTTTCTCCACCAGGGCTGTCCGCAGGTTGAAAGTTGATTTCCTCCCAACGACTGCCGCCTACATCCGCAATGTACATGTCGCCCGTGGCGCTGTCAAAACTAAAACGCCAGGGATTGCGCACTCCCCAGGCCCAGATTTCGTCTAACATATCGGGATTGTCCACAAAGGGGTTGGCAGGCGGGATAGCATACGGATCGCCTGAATCGACATCAATGCGCAAAATTTTGCCAAGGAGCGTGCCGCCGTCCTGCGAATTGGCGTGACTGAGCGTTCCACCGCCGTCTCCAAGAGCAATGTACAGATAGCCATCCTGTGGGCCAAAATGTAAGGCGCCGGCTTGATGCACCTGACCTGGCTGTTCAACTTCTATAAGTATTTTTTCGCTGGCCGGATCGGCGAAATCATTGGTAACCGTAAAACGAGAAACTCGGGATTTCATCACGCTTTGTTTGGTACGGGTATAGTTAACATAAATATAGCCATTTTGAGCGTAGTTCGGATGGACAGCAAGGCCCAGCATCCCTTTTTCAAAGCCGACATCATCGACTTCGGTGTGGATATCCAACAGCGGCTGCGGCGCAAAATTACCATTTTGATCCGCGATCAGGATACGGCCGTTTTTCATCACCACAAATAAACGGCCGTCGCCCGGATCAGCGATGTCGGTTGCATTTATGGGCGGTTCCATGCCGGCTGCAAATGGAATCACATCCATTTTGTACGCGCTGCTAACCACTGGCAGAAACAGCTCAGATGTTTGTTCCGGTTGGGCCATACGCGCGCGCGTCTGAACGGCCGTTGCCACCAACAGCGCGATTACGATTGCGACAAATAAAAATTTCTTCATGCTTTCTCCCCTTGATCGCTGTTTAAAATTTTCTGGTAAAACTCAATAGTTTGGTCTGCGATTTTATCCCAGCTAAATAAGCCGGCCAATTTTGCCGCTCCCTGGCCAAGACGACCGCGTAAATCGGGATCGGCAGCCAGCGCTTTCACAGCCTGAGTTAATGCGGCCGCATCATCAGGCACAACCAGCCAGATATTTTCGCCATGCGCCAGTTGCGGGATTGGTTCAGCCGGAATGGTTGATATCAATGGACGCCCATGCGCCAGCGCCGCCATCAGCGTACCGCGCCGCAAAGAGACCCCATCCCGATAAGGCATAACCATGATGTCGGCCGCCTGCAAGTATGTTGAAACGCGTTCATCCGCCAGGTATCCGCTCCAATGCACACGATCCGCCAGACCTAAATTGTCAACTAGCTGCCTGGTTTGAGCCAGAAAATCAGCGTTGGTATTGTCACTGGCCCCCGTTTGCCCACCGATGAAGACGAGATGGAAACGGCCGTCCAACTGCGCCAGCGCTTGCAGCAGCGTGTCGGCGCCTTTGCTGGCGTTCAAAAAACCAAAATACCCCAGGAGCAAATCATGCGCAGCCAACTTCAATTTATCGCGCACCTCGGCGATCTCAATGTGGTTGGGTGTGTAGGTTTTAATATTGCTGCCGATCGGAATTTCAGCTACCGGCGTTGACGCCTTTTGCCGCAGCCGGTCAAAATCAGCTCGATTTGTCGTGATGGCGCCATAAGCCCAACGCGCCATGGAAAACACCGCCTTTTCACGCAGCGGCCCCGCCTTGGGAAACAAATAGGGCGTGCGCAAATCATGGAAAGTGACCACGGTTGGCAGCACCCCTTTGATGCGCCAGGGCAGGAAATTGATAGCAGCGCTGTTCATGTTATAAGCTGCGGCTTGATATTGAATATTGAGAATATCAAGTTCAAAGCGAATGGCGACGTCAACCACCTGCGCCAAGGACGGCCAGCGCCAGCGGCCAATCCAGGGATGCAGCCAGGCAAATCGCAAATCTTCCGGCTCGCGCCGCGTACTAAGGCTGCGCAGCATGCCTTCCGGTTTCGCTTTGCGGCTGGTTATGATGTGGATTACATGACCGTCTGCGCCCATGGCGCGCGCCAATTCCTGCGTAAACGCGCCGACGCCACCTTGCATGGGTGGAAATTCACCGGTTACAAAACCAATCTTCATGCTAATATCCCGCAGGGCGCAGCCCGGAACGCACAACCTGCCAATAAGCGCGCACGCGCTGCCAGCGCAACGGCCGTTTATGTCCCAATAAACCTTTGATACCTTCCACAATAATTTGCCACATATAATTCAATAACAGAAAAACCCGCAGCACGCCGCTGACGAA
The DNA here is from genome assembly GCA_963701435.1 of uncultured Chloroflexia bacterium. Taxonomy (GTDB): domain Bacteria; phylum Chloroflexota; class Anaerolineae; order Promineifilales; family Promineifilaceae; genus JAACFF01. The sequence continues at coordinate 63,871 of CAVPAL010000037.1, forward strand.
ACGGCCGTGGTATTTGCGAAAGTAGCGCAGTTTGGCGCGCTGGAAATTGATATGGCGCGCCGTCACTGCTTGCTCGCTGCTCTTGCCGACGTAATGGGTAATTTGGGCCGTGGGCAAATACACAATGCGCCAGCCGGCGTCCTTAATGCGGCGGCACCAATCCAGCTCTTCCGAATACATGAAATAAGCCGCATCCATGCCGCCGACTTGGACAATAACCCGAGCCGGAATCATCAGGCAGGCGCCCATGAGCCAATCCACATCGGCCGTTTCATTGTCGGGAATATCTTCAACGTAATAACGGCGCAAAAGTGATTGAGGCGCATAGGGCTGCAGCCAGGTACTCTCAAAAAAGGCGGTTGTCAATGTGGGAAAGCGGCGGCGCGAAGATTGCACGGAACCGTCCGGGTTCAACAACTGTGCGCCCACACAACCCACGTCGGCATGCGCATCCAGATAGGCTGACATGACGGAGAGGGCATCACCCACCACAATTGTGTCAGGGTTAAGCAGCAAAATATGGCGTCCATGCGCCTGCGCCATGCCAAGGTTGTTGCCGCGTGGAAACCCAACGTTCTCGTCACATGTGATTAAATGCACCCATGGGAATTCGCGCGCCACCATCTGCGGGCTGCTATCAGACGAAGCGGAATCAACCACAATCGTTTCCAGGTTTAACTCACCGCGCCCAGCGTCTATCGACTGCAAACAATTACGCAGCAAATCACATACATTCCAACTCACAATAACGAGAGAGAGGTCAGGCACGGCCGTTTGCATTAAAAAACCTGATCAGGCGGGTAAATTAAAGAGAAAGCGGGCATTCGCAGTTGTGGTTTGGGCGCAAACGGCCGTTTCCAGCCCATGAATCGCCGCCAACCGGTCGGCCACATACGTCACATAAGCAGGTTCATTGCGCTTGCCGCGACGCTGTTGAGGGGCCAAAAAAGGAGCGTCTGTCTCAACCAGAATACGGTTGAGCGGCGTGCGCGCCGCAATCCCGCGCAGTTCATCCGCCTTCTTAAACGTCAGCGGACCGGTGAAACCGAGATAAAAGCCCAGATCAAGCGCCGCCTGCGCCGTTTTCCAATCAGCCGAAAATGAATGCAGCACGCCTGCGCGCGCCCTGCCCGCCAGGGCTGACTGCCCTAAAAGAGAAATAACATCGGCGCTGGATTCCCGATTATGGATAATGACCGGTAAGTCAAGTTGCGCCGCAAGCGCCAACTGGGCCTTCAAGGCGCGCTGCTGCACAGCCGCAGGTGATTTGTCCCAGTAATAATCCAGCCCAACTTCCCCGATGGCAACAACCTTATCATGTCCGGCAAAATCGCGAATGGCGCCGACCCAATCATCCTGCCATTCAGCGGTTGAATTGGGATGGACGCCAACGGCCGCAAAAACGTCTGCGTACTGCTCGGCCAGCTTAATCACCGTGGGGCAGTTTTGCAAATTGACGGCCGGCACAATGATTTGGCCCACGCCGGCTTGCAGCGCGCGTTCAACAACGGCGTCCCGATCGGCGTCAAAACGATCAAAATCGAGGTGGCAGTGGGTGTCAACCAGCATGTTTGCCCTGCTGTTCAATCGCCGCTAAATAGCTGTCGGGAACCTGCACTGCGACGACTTCCCCCTGTGCACATACTTCGCCCGCAGCGCTCAGGGTACAGGTCACCACAACCTTGCGCCCTTTAACTTCTTTGATTTGGCCTCGAATTTCCAAGGGGCCGTCAATCGGCGTGGGTCGCAGGTAATCGACATGCAGGGAAGCGGTCAGGAAGCGTAGCGGCGGCTCTGTGTCCATATCGCGCCCGGCGGCGCGGTAGGCGGCGGCGGCGGCCGTTCCTGTGGCGTGGCAGTCAATTAAAGAAGCGATTAAGCCGCCGTAGACGTAACCAGGAATCGCTTTGTGATACGGCCGTGCCTGGTACAAACAGACCGTCTCTTCCCCATCCCAATAACTTTTGATTTGCAGCCCTTGCTCATTCAAACGGCCGCAGCCATAACAATGACTCAAATTATCTGGATAATAATCTTGAAACGCTTTTTCCTTCATTTCTCTTCCTAATCCATTTCTCGTATAGGACCATGTCCGGGATATACGCGAGTGGCTCCTCGCTCTCGCAGCAAGCGCCAACTCGCGGCCACCACTGCGGCGTCTTCCATTCCTATGAATTCCGGACGCGTGAGGTCGCCGGTAAAAACCGAACCGTCGTCGAGCAGGAGCGAAACGCTATCCTCAGAATGCCCTGGTGTATGTACAATCTCGCCAGGGATGCCGATGCCTTCAAGTATCGTGCGGCTCTCAGCACAGGAGATCGTGACGTTGTCGTGCAGGGTGATTTCCACATAGTAATCCTGCGGCTTAATCCAGGTTTTCATAAGTGGAATGGCGCTGACTTGCACATCTAACACAAGCAGCGGCACACCTTCTTGTTTTAGCTCTTGGCCAAGACCGGCATGATCGATATCGTAGTGCGTTGCCAGCGCATACCGGATTTCCTTGATTGGTACATCCATACGGTTGAGATTCGCCCGCATCATTCCCATACTACCTGGCCAGCCGAGATCCACTAACAATCGCGCAGCGCCAGCGCTGACAACCCAGTAGTTAGTCGAGCGATAGCCCACGTTCACAATTGTCACCTTAGACATAGCATCTCTTATGCTGCCTAATGATCGTTAGACAGAGGCCATGTTGATTCACGGGTTTTGCTTCTCGAAGTAGGCCTTGTATGATGTCAAGAAAGCATTCCCAATGTTGGAGCTGCCGAAATTTCGGTAGAAGAAGCCCAATAATCCCGGAGCCTCAACGCCGCTCATGACGGTGCGATGCTTGACCCCGGTGTTGCTTGTTGTGAATTCGTCCAAGAAGTGCGACATTGTCGTGATCATTGACCCGGCCTGGTATTCTTCATCGAATTCCACAACCACGCTCTCGGCCTCGATGAGCTTGGAAATATTCGTGCGTTTCATGAGGCCTTCGTTGGTTCTGATGGTCACAAAGTCACTCCCCTGTTCCACCAGTTCAACGCTCGTCAAACCTGGCATGAGACTGATAACCCCGACATAGTGCTCGCCGTAGATTCTCAAGGGCATGTTTCACTTGTTGAATGTTGCATTCGATTTCGTTAGAGCCTTCAAACCAAACAGTCATAATCTATCCTCCATAGAGAAAGAGTTGTGACAGAAACGTTAAAGTTGCTGCCGGGAACCTGCCCCGCCTGTCTAACAAATATTATAAAGCTTCCGCGAAGATGCGCCTAAGTGAGCACTCGTTATTAACCTGACGATATGATAGAGGACAGAAGACGAATGACCGAATTTTCCATCCTTTGTCTTCCGTCTTCCGTCTACAAAAATCGCTAACATATTTGCGAACGACTACTCCTAAGGATTCGTTTACAATTAACTTATCACAAAAAACGAATCCTCAAGGCTTGCCCGTTGACCAAAGCCCAAAGTTAAAAACGGGCAAGCCCTAAGGCAATCCGGCAATCCGCATGCCATCGGCCAGAATCGCCTCGACGCGGTCGGCATGGGTTGTTTCGCAGTAAACACGAATGACAGGCTCCGTGCCGCTGAAACGCACCAAAAGCCAGCCGCCATCCTCCATAATAAATTGGTGGCCGTCGATGGTCACAATGTCCGTCACTTTTAGGCCGCCGATGGTTTCCGGCCGCGCTGCGGCCACATTGGCCAAAATTTCCGGCTTTCGCGCCCCCTCAAATCGAGAATCAATCCGGTCGTAATAATGCGGACCCACCTTTTCAAACACCAAATCCAGCAGTTCTGAAGGTTTTTTGCCGGTTTTAACCATTAAATCCAAAAAGAAAAGTCCCGCCAGAATACCGTCCCGCTCGGGAACGTGCTGGCGGAAGGCATAGCCGCCGCTTTCTTCGCCGCCAATCATGGCGTCTACTTCAACCATTTTGGGCGCAATATATTTGAACCCCACGCCGGTCTCATAGACGGGTACGCTGTATAAATCCGCCAGTTTGTTCAACATTTTGGTGGTTGAAATTGTTTTGACGATGGGGCCGCGTTCGCCGCGCACTTCGAGGAAGTAATAACCAAGCAGCCCATAAACGCGCAGTTGGTCAATAAAACGGCCGTTTTCATCCCCAATACCCACACGGTCGGCGTCGCCGTCATTGATGATGGCCACGTCGGCGTTTAACTCCTGCACATAACGCAAGCCGTCGTCAACGTTAGGAGGAATTGGTTCGGGGCGGGTCATATGGGGAAAGATGGGGTTACGGGCGTTGTGGACTTCGTGAACGGCCGTTTCGCCGCCTCCCAAAAGTCGCGGAAACCAGCCAATATTATTACCCCACATACAATCAACCAATATTGTCAATCCCGCCTGCTTCAACGGCTCAACATCCACCAGGCGCTTTAACTGCGCCATATAAGCCGGCCCAATATCAAATTTCTCTACCAGCCCATCACTGATCGCATCATCCAGTTTCAAACGTTTTACATTGCGCAAAGGCGGAATCAGAGACTCGATTTTCTTCAAATCAAAAGGAGGAATAGCGCCGCCCAGCGGATCACGCACCTTAAACCCGCAATCTACCGCCGGATTATGGCTGGCAGTGATGTTGACGGCGCCGCCCGCCTGTTTTTCAACCACAGCATAAGAAATCGCCGGCGTGGGCGTGTTTTTATCCGTCAGCCAGACATGAATCCCATTTGCGGCCAATACTTCCGCCGCCGCGGCCGCAAAACTTTCAGCCTGAAAGCGTTGATCATAGCCAATCACAATACCCTGGGCAGCCCGACCGCTGCGCTGTAAAAATTTTGCAAAACCCTGGGACACACGGCGCACGTTGTCGAAGGTATAATCATCAGCAATCTGCGCCCGCCATCCATCGGTACCAAATTTAATGACTGTCATGAGAACAAATCTCCTTAAATGTTTTTTTCACGCAGTTTAGGTAAACCACAGAAACTATTCAAAAATAAAAGTCTTGGCAAGCTGTAGTTTCCTCGAGTAATTCACAAAAACTCCAGTTGATTTATATTCAAAAAGTTTTTGTGAATTACCTAAACCATTATCCTTGCAGCGCCGCTGTCGCGGTAATGGAGGGATGGTGGTCAGATTGGGGTTTCACCCGCATGCAGCAGTTTCAGATCGGCGTCAACCATCATCTTGACCAACTCCGTAAAGGAAACGGCCGGTTCCCAGCCAAGTTTTTCGCCAGCCTTGGTCGGGTCGCCAACGAGCAAATCCACTTCAGCCGGGCGCATGTAGCGCTGATCCTGAACAACGTAATTATGCCAGTCCAAATTGACATATTCAAACGCGACGTTTAAAAATTCTTCTACCGAGTGGGTCTCGCCGGTCGCCACAACATAATCTTGGGGTTTATCCTGCTGCAGCATCAGCCACATCGCTTTGACATAATCACCGGCATATCCCCAATCACGGCGTGCATCCAGGTTTCCCAGGCGCAGCTCATTGGTCAAGCCTAATTTGATTTGGGCGACGTGGTAGGTAATTTTACGGGTCACAAATTCCAAGCCACGGCGGGGGGATTCATGGTTAAAAAGAATGCCGGACGTTGCGTGCAAATCATAACTTTCGCGATAATTGATCGTGATCCAATGGCCGTAAACTTTGGCGACGCCATAGGGACTGCGCGGATAAAATGGCGTTGTCTCCCGCTGCGGCACCTCGACTACTTTGCCAAACATTTCACTGGAACTGGCCTGATAAAAGCGAATCTTCGGGTCCACAATACGAATCGCATCGAGCATACGCGTGACGCCCAGGGCAGTAACATCGCCGGTAAAAACGGGCTGGGTCCAGGAAGTTTGCACGAAGGATTGGGCTGCCAGGTTATAAATTTCGTCCGGCCGGTATTCTTCCAGTAGATGTATCAAGGAGACCGGATCACATAAATCGCCGGGTACCAGTTCGATTTTGTCCTGAATATGGGCAATGCGGTGAAAGTTCACAGTACTCGTACGGCGCACCATGCCGACGACTTCATATCCCTGTTGGAGTAGGAATTCAGCCAGATAGGAGCCGTCCTGGCCGGTAATACCAGTAATTAATGCTTTGGGCATATGATTTACCTCGTTTGCGGTTGCCCATTTTATTAGGCAACTTATTTTTGAAGGTGTTGAAGGTTCCCGTGCAACAGATGTGGCAGGGTTGAGCGATTATAACGCAGGCAGTTTCAAGCGTAAAACGGCAGAACCATAACGTCAGGAAGTTGCAGGCTTTACGTATTTTGCGCCAGGGCATACACAATGTGGGATTGGCGCCGGCGAATGGGGCCTGATAGGAATTTCTCTGCGCGCGCGTAATAGGCCAGACCCCACATGACAATCGCTTCAAAACGGCCGCTTGTGGCCTGCTCACGCTGCTCATCGCTGCGCGTGATACCGGGCGGAAAGGGCGGCATATCAATAACGCCAAAGTGGCTGGCAAACATTTTTTGGGGGTATCGTGCTGCCAGCGCGTGCTGAACAAGAGCTGACAATTCGTGCAAATACAAACCGGAAAGACCGCTCAAATTGGTATGGGCGGGGTTGCCGGCGTTGGGCGTGAAGAGCGCAACGGCCGTTCCCACTTCACAAATCCGCTTTACATAAAACAAACGCTCCTCGGGCGACAGGCGCTGCAACAGTTCGGAAGACAGTACCAGATCATAATGCGCGTTAATTTTCTCAAAGGCAGCCATATGCTCTACCAGGACAAAATCAGGCCAGACAGCTTGCAGCCAGCCGTGCGCCTGCGCCGCCGCCAGCGCTTGACGGGCGCGCTCAAGCACAGCAGGACGATCATCAAGCACGGTAACGGCCGTATCCAGCTCAGCCGCCAAAAGCAAAAAATCGAGACTGGCGCCATATTTTTCTGGCAGGCCGGCGATCAAAATGGAGGAAGGTCGTTTTTGCCCCGCCAACCAGGGTCGCAGCGCCAAACGTTTGACATAATATTCATAGGCTGTGCCCACGCCCTCCCCCTCAGCTAAAGCCAGGGCATATAAATCCTTGATCGTATAATCTTGCAGCATTATTGTGAATCCTTCTGGCGGCTGTATGGTCATTGTGCAATTTTAGAAAAAATCATGGTATTGCGAAGTTCATTCGTGAGATGATGGCGGTCTTCGTTGCGCAATGTACCCTCATGCACAAAACCAGCCCGGCGCGCTACCGCAACGCTGCGTTCATTGCGTTCATCGCAGCGAATCTCGACCCGCTGCGCCTTCAAAGTATTCAAAGCAAAAGCTGTAATCCCGTTAACAGCCTCGGTGATATAACCCTGGCCGGCAAATTTAGTACGCACCCAATAGCCAATCTCAAAGCGCGGCGTCAACCAATCCATACGATGCAAACCACTGCCGCCGACGATCGTATGTGTTCCCTTAAGCAGCAGCATCAGCCACAAGTCCTCGCGCGCCAAAAACTTTAATTGCCCCTGTCGCACGCGAATTTCATATTCCTCAAGCGTGGGGATGTTGACCGCCCAGGGCATCCAGGGCTTCAGTTCTTCCACCGATTCGATAACGGCCGTTCTAACTTCCGCGCCATCACCGGGCAGCGGTCCACGAATTGTCAAACGTTCAGTTTCAAATTCATACGGAAAATCAAATAAAATTGGATCTTTGTGATCACGCATAAACGCCTCCGAAAAATGAATGCTTGTCTAAGTACTCGGTTGGAATTTATTGCATTAGCCAATAGATATGAATAAAGTAATAAAAGCAATCAATTGTAGGTGAATAACCATGAAAATCGCAATATTTGGCGCAACCGGCGGCACTGGCCGTCTCGTTTTAGAGCGTTGCCTGGAACAAAACTATCAAGTTAACGCGCTGGTGCGCACACCGGGACAAATAACGATCGACGATCCAAATCTAACCATTATCCACGGGGATGTTTTAAACCGGCACAAAGTTGAAGAAACATTAATCGGAACCGAAGCTGTGATTTGCAGCTTAGGCTCAACAGCAAATAATCCTGAGTACGTTGTTTCTGATGGCACCAGCCATATTATCACCGGAATGCAAGAATTGGGCATTCGCCGTTTGATCGTCGTCACTTCTTTGGGCGTTGGAAATAGTAAAAACCAGGTACCCTTTTTCTTCAAAACATTGATGAAAACCGTTTTGAGAAGCGCAATCGAAGACAAAGAACGCCAGGAACGCGTCGTCATGGCAAGCGGGTTGGACTGGACCATTGTACGGCCCGGCGGCTTAACGGATGGGCCGGCGACAGGGAAATACGTTTATGGATTAAATCCCAAAATTAAGGCGGGCCAGGTTTCCAGGGCGGATGTCGCGGATTTTTTACTGCTTCAGCTCGAAAACGATGAATTTTTGCACAAAACGCCGGCTATCACCTGATAAGGTAAACCGCAAAAACTATTCGAAAATCCCAAAGGGCTTGAACTGCGGTTTCCTCGAGGAATTGGCAGATTTCCCATGACCTTTATTTTTGATTACTTTCTGCCAATTACCTAAAACAGGAATTAAATCGAATCAATCCGCGAGCGATAATCCAGAACTGTTAGCCAATCCGGAAACTATTGAGCGCAGCCCTGCGCTGATACGCTCAATGGAAAAACCGCGCACTTCATGCTGATACCGGAACAAATCAGAGCGCAGCGGAGCCAGCAAGGCGTCCGCTGCATAGGCCGTATCAAAATCAAGGTGGAGAACACCCAACTTCTGCGCTTCAACTAATAATCCTTTAATACTCATATACTGCCAGAAATAGGGGCGCTCAAATTGTGTGGTTTCTTCGAGCAACCCCTCACGCTGCACTTCACATAACAATGGAATGTGAACAGATGTAAACTGCACCAATGCACCCATAAAACGATCGAGAATAACCAGCGGCAGTACCCCTTGCGCCTGCATCTGCCGCATATCTGCCAGGCGTTCATTTTGAAAGGCGCGCATTTGTTCATCCATCAAGGCGAGACAAATATCCGCTTTGTTGGAAAAACGGCGATAGAGCGTACCTTTGCCCACACCGGCAGCCTGGGCAATATCGGCCATGGTAACGGCCGTTACTCCTTTTTCCTCAAAAAGAGAAGCCGCCGTGCTAAGGATCAATCTGCGATTCGAAGCCGCGTCCGCCCGCTCACGCCGAATCGTCTCAACATCATTACCAAAAACTCCAATACTTATTGAATCGTTCATATAATAACCAAACCTGTTATTATGCCAGGATAAACTCATGTTTTGTAACCTTTGTCACGAAACAAAAGCATAGATTTTTTACAATATCTTGACAAACGGACTAAAGTCCACTAATATCATACACGACAAACGGACTTCAGTCCACTTAAGCATTCAAATTATATTCACAAGGAGAATTATAACAAATGTTCTGGCAAATTGATTCTGCCCATTCCAACATTGAATTTAGCGTCCGTCACATGATGATTTCGAAGGTCCGCGGAACCTTCGAATCCTTTAGTGGAACCATCAATTTTGATGAAGACACCCCCACAAATTCGACCGTACATATTACAATCGAAGCCGCAAGTATTAATACACGCGAAGAACAACGCGACAATCATTTGCGTTCGCCCGATTTTCTGCAAGTCGAAGATTATCCAACGCTTACTTTCCAGAGTACGCGAGTTGAACAAAGCGACAATAACAACGGCAAGTTGTATGGTCAATTAACGATTCGAGACATCACAAAAGAGGTCGTGCTTGACGTCAATTATGCTGGCATGGCTAAGAGTCCCTGGGGCGCAACCAGCGCGGGTTTTTCCGCAAATACAGTCATCGATCGTAAAGATTGGAATCTCACCTGGAATCAAGCTCTGGAAACAGGCGGGATACTTGTTGGGGATAAGATCAATATTGACATCGAAGTGGAAATTATAAAAGTTGAGGAGCAGCAGCCTGAGGCGTCAGCCTGATCCAAAAGATGTAGAAACGTTGTTTTAGTGAACGGCCGTATTCGAATACGGCCGTTCACCAAATTAGTGAAACAGATGCAAAACATTTTTGACAGTGTAATCACCGACATCCAACCAAATGGTCCATTGGAACATTATACGGCTGACACGTTTCCGACCATCCACCCTGTACACTGGCTGACTTCACATTTTGCCGTCGGCGGCTGGAGTCCGCTGCAGCGCCTGAGCGGCATGCTCACGGCCCACATGACGCGCATCGCACCGCGCAATGGTTTCAGCTGGCATCCGCATCGCGGGTTAGAAATATTCACCTATGTGATTGAAGGCAATCTGTACCACGAGGATACAACCGGCGGCAAAGGTGTGATCGCTGCCGGTGAAGTACAGCGCATGTTTTCGGGACAATTCATCCAGCATCAAGAGCTGAACCTGACGGATAAACCGGCGCGCGTTATCCAGATCTGGTTTGTAGCCGATACGCGCTACATGGGTCTCCCGCCCCACTACGAGCAAATCCCACTGGCGGCGATGTCACCCCGACAACAAGGAGATGGGTTGGTGCGGGAAATTATTGGTCCCGCCGGCGCAACGGATGCGCATGTGAACGCGCGTCTGACCAGCACCATCGTGCCGCCGGACGGCGCGGCCCAAATTGAAAAACCACACGCGGGAGAATCCTTGTTTCTATATGTTGTGGACGGCAACGGCCGTTTCCAGACATCCGAAAATGAGAACGAGCAGCCGCTTGAATTATATGATGTTCTCCTGGCGACGCCCGACGCCCCTACTACAACATTGCAAGCCGGCATTCAGGCCCCGTTAAATTTTCTATCATTTTATCTGCCGGCCTTCCTGCCACAGTAGATAAACCAAAAAGCTTTTGCAATTGAAGGCGGCCATACTTTAAACTGCGCTGCCCACAATTAACACGACTACCAAACTATTTACATAGGATCAAAACCAACATGTTCGACCAAAATATCCGTGTGCTGGGCATTCCCGGCAGTTTACGCAGCAATTCATATAATCGCGGGCTGCTGATCGCGGCACAAGAAGTGGCGCCGCCCGGCATGGAAATCGAAATTTTCGATTTACACACAATCCCATTCTTTAACGCCGATGTGGAAGCAAAAGGTACTCCTGAATCAGTTCTTGCATTTCATAAACAGCTCAAAGCCGCAGACGCCTACATTTTTGCCAGCCCGGAATATAATTATTCAGTAACCGGCGTCCTTAAAAACGCCATTGACTGGGCTTCACGCAAAGGGAATTATGATACAGCACCAATCAGCAGCAAACCAGCCCTTATTATGGGCGCCGGCGGACGTTATGGCACGCTGCGATCTCAGCTCCACCTGCGCGAAATTCTGATCCACAATGATCTCCACATTTTGAATCAAGCCCTTATGGTTCCATTTGCCGGCAAACACTTTGACAGAAACGGCGCCCTGACCGACGAAGCCATGCGCCAGCGATTGGAACGGCTGCTGCTGCAGTTCAACGATTGGACAATCAAACTACAAAAAACGCCCCAGGTTGCGTAGCCCGAAAGTTTTCCGGTCATATTTGCAATATTACAAATACAATAATTGCAACGAAAATGGCCAACAAAAAAATCATACCGGCAAGGACGAATAGGGTTGAAGCTGGAACCACATTGCTCGGTTCCGGTGTGACGCCCCCGGTAGCAACAGTATTCCAAGCTGCCAATGTCGCTTCCATCTCCATATTTTTTGAATTTATCGCAGCAATTTGTGTCTGCAAATCAGCATTTTGAGCCGTCAAATTACTCACCTGCTGCTGTAAAACATCATTTTTTGCCGCCAGCGCCTGTATCGCCGCAAGGCCTACGCCGCTTAAATCTGCAGGAGCAGCCGGAGCATTCCCATACCCAAGCCCAAACACGGCGTGAAATTCACTATCGACCGGTCCAATATGGCGCGCGACCGGATTTTCAGACGAATAATTCCAGGTTGAAAGCGGCAGTTCGGCCAGCAGCAATAAAATCTCCTCCGAATTAACCGGCTGCATATTCACCTTGGTGTTTTGCCACGCCGCAGCGGGTCTTGTACGATTCCCCCAATAAAAAGCAGGGCTGTTGGCGCCGGTAGGAAGCGTTGCTTGCAAATCTTCCAAAGGGGCAGTCGATGCCTGAACCGCAAAACCTGAACGGCTCAATATCCATCCCAAATTGCTGAGCGCCAAACCCAGCACAATCCCTATTAAAAACGATCGCTGTTTCATATAACCCTCCCGAACTAAAACTGGCTAAACCATTCTAAATTTTTTGTCTATTTCAACAATGCGCCTCCAAACACACAACCCCGGCCGCGCCAACGCGTGCGTCATGCAGCACACCGGCGGGTAACTCGAGTCGATCTCCGGGCCGTATTTCCGCACGCCGGCCGGTCTCCGGCAAACCAAACTCAATCGATCCAGTGACCACGACAATCACTTTGTTGTAGCTGTGCCTATGAGCGCTATAAACATCATACGGGCCGTTTGACCATCGATACGGCCGTAACCCTTCCGAGGCCAGCAGCTTGCGTATATCTGTTTCACCAGGCGCTGCGGCTCCTGACCAGGGGGTAATCTTAACTGCGTCCATCATTTATCCTCCTGCATCCTCGTCGGGGCGCCGGCAGCGCAGACGCACAACCCGCTCGGTTACGGCCGTTACCCGCGCGCGCTCATCAATCTGCACGCCGACAACCCAAACCGGAAATTGTGCTGTGGCCACAATCGGCCAATGTGTGCGCGCAGGCGCTGCTAATTTGCGGTTAATCATTAAATTTTTGATCTTTTTCGTTTGACCGGACATACCCAACGGCTGCAAAAGTTCTCCCAATTGACGGGCGCGCAGTTGCAAGCTTGCCCTGTCGCCTACATCCACAAACGCCAGCCAGGAGTCGCGATTACGGCGAATTTTGTCCAAATCCCACGCAGTCAACACATCCGCCTCAATCAGCCAGCCGCCTGACAGCTTTACCCGGCCCGGAATCGATAATTCAAGCGCTGCGCCTTCAGGAAGTTGGGGCGCTGTCTGGTTAATGGGAAAATCAGCGGCGGATATTTCAATCACACCATAACGCACGGTCAGCAGCACACCGCCGGGAAGCGTCGCCTGCGCGCCCGTTTGACCCGTTTCAGCGACCCGCCGCGCCTGTTCAAGCGGCAAAAAGGGCAGCTCGGTCTGAGCGGGCGCCGTTCGCAGCGCTGCCCGCCGCAGCGTACGGCGGCGCAAACTCAGCGAAAGCGCCTGCCATGCTGTCAAATCCAGGCGCACCCACCCGGCTTCTTCGGCCTGCACAATCGTTGTCCACGCAGTCTGGGTCAATTCACGCAAATAATCCACGTCCGCAGCGGCAACGGCAGTTAACTGCGTCAACTGCCGGCGGATTTGGGGGTTGTACTCTGCCAGCAGCGGCAGCAGTTCATTCCTGACGCGATTGCGCAGGAAGCGGTTATCTATGTTGCTTTCGTCATAAACGGGATACAGTTTGTGGGCGGCGCAGTAGGCTTCGATTTTACTACGCGAAGCTTGCAGCAGCGGCCGTACTAACACCATTTCCGGCGCGCCTGGCACAGAACCAATCGGACGCATGCCTGCCAACCCATCCAAACCGCTGCCGCGCAGCAAATGCAGCAACACCGTTTCGGCCTGGTCGTCAGCATGATGGGCCACAGCAACGGCCGTCGCCCCCGCCGCGCGCGCTGTCTGGGCCAAAAACCGGTACCGGGCAATTCGTCCCGCTTCTTCCAAAGACCACCCGTTTTCTTGCGCCAGATTTTTTATGTCAACTTTTTCGGTACAGCACTCAATACCCCATACAGCGGCAGTATTCTGCACCATTTTCGCCTCGGGGTCAGACGCCGGGCGTATTGTGTGGTTAAGATGAGCGGCGACGAGTTGTTGTGGCGCCAGGATGCGACTCAATACATGCAGCAGCGCAAGCGAATCCGGCCCCCCGGAAATTCCCACAACCAATTTGTGTTGATTGAGGGGCAAAGCTAATTGTGAGAGAACGGCCGTTACAATTTTGAGCAGCATGTTGATCCTTTGAGCAGCATGTTGATCCACAATTGGGTGTTCCCGGCTGGAACAAAAAAGCCCCTCAGCGGGCTTTTTTCATAGGGCGGGTGGGAGTCGAACCCACACGGGAGTTATCCCGGCGGATTTTAAGTCCGCTGCGTCTGCCATTTCGCCACCGCCCCGCATTGGACTGTTTGGTACCATGCAAAAACAATTGTACCCTTGAACATGCACTGCAACAAGCCGCACGCGATATGAATTTGCTTCCTGAGAAACCTGTGACGGTATCGCCTACATCTTGACGCACATTTTCCCACTTTGTACAATCCTACTCATGAGTACAGAACAGAAAGCCCAAACACCCAATTCACCTCCAAATCAAATGAACTATGGCGGCCAGGCCGTCATTGAAGGCGTTATGATGCGCGGCTCCAAAGCATTGTCAGTCGCCGTGCGCAACCCGCATGGAGATATTGTCATCCATACCGAACCCCTGGATGCTCGCATTTATGGGGGCAACACGATGAGAATCCCTTTTTTGCGCGGTCTTACGCTGCTTTGGGACGCACTCGGATTGGGCATAAAGGCGCTGATGTTTTCCGCCGAGGTTGCCGTCGAAGAAGAAGAACCGGCTCCCGGAGAAGAGCCGCAAAAGGTATTTGAAGGGCCGGTGCAGTGGACTGTGATTGCGCTTTCATTAAGCCTGATGATATTGATCTTTTTCGTCGTGCCCACCTTCCTGGCCAGCCTGTTTGAGCGCTGGCTGGGCTTGAATGAAGCCACGTTTTGGGGGCATTTAATCGAAGGTATTATCCGCCTGACGTTTCTGGTGGGGTACATCTGGCTAATCGGTTTTATGGGAGATGTGAAACGTTTGTACGGATATCATGGCGCGGAGCATAAGACCATCAACGCTTATGAATCAGGAGCCGAATTAACGCCAGAGTCTGTTGCTCGTTATCCATTAGAACATCCTCGCTGCGGCACCGCCTTTTTGTTAACTGTGGTCGTTATCTCTATTATTCTTTACAGTTTTCTGCCGCCAATGGGCATCTTGCTGCGCATTGTGTCCCGCCTGGTGCTTCTGCCGTTTGTAGCCGGCATTGCATACGAGTTTTTGCGCTTTTCAGCCGCTCACCAAAACAACACAATTATTCGCTGGATTACCAAACCCAACCTGGCGCTGCAGCGTTTAACCACGCGGGAGCCTGATCTGGACATGATTGCGGTATCAATCGCTGCTTTCAAGAACGTGCTGGCTTTTGAGCAGGGTCAGGAAGTGGTTGAAGATACACGCATTGTAAAAACGGCCGTTCCCCAACCCTCGCCATCTTCCGCCCAATAAACTTTGCCATTTTACCCAAATTCTTAGGCCACGGCTTTTTAAGCCGCCACGGCCTCTTAGGCCACCACGGCCTCTTAGGCCACCACGGCCTCTTAGGCCACCACGGCCTCTTAGGCCGCCACGGCAAACAAACATTTGAGATACACGCCCTCAGAAAAACCAACGGGGTGGTCTATTGCATGCCCCGTGCGTTCAATTTCACGCAGCGGACGCCGCGCCGTTCGCGCAGCCTGATTAACTACCTGGAAAAAATCCTCCGCATTGACGCGGCTGGAGCAAGAAGACGCGACCAGGACTCCGCCCGGTTGTAACACGCCTAATCCCAACGATGTTAAACGGCCGTAAGCCGCCAGCGCCCGCTGGACCTCTGACTGCTTGCGGGCAAACGCCGGCGGATCGAGCACAACCAGATCAAAACGCCGGCCGGCGTCGCCCATCTGCTGAAGCAGTTCAAAAGCATCCCCCAAAAGTGTTGCGTGTCGCACGGCGGACACGCCCGACGTGCTTTGGTTAAGCGCAAAATTGCGTTCAGCGCCCGCCAACGCCGCCGCGCTGATGTCCAGGCTCGTTACCTCAACCGCGCCGCCACGCGCCGCATAGAGGGAAAAACCGCCCGTGTAGGCAAATACGTTCAAAACCCGCCTGCCGGCCGCCAAAGCCTCAACCCGCGCGCGATTATCGCGCTGATCAAGAAAAAAACCTGTTTTTTGCCCTTGCGCCACATCAGCCTCAAATCTAAGTCCGTTTTCCAAAAAGCGTACAGGCCCTTCTAATGGCGCGCCGATCAGCGCCTGCCTATTTGATAGGCCAGATAGAGCTTCTTCCAGGCGCGCCACATGCCGGCTGAGGCGCAAAACGATACGCGCGGGATTGGCAACGGCCGTTAACCCTGCCATCACATCCGCCAGATGAGGAACCCAGGCAGTCGTATAAAGTTTTATAACCAGGGTAGCATCATACCTATCGACGACCAGGCCAGGCAAACCATCATTTTCGCCGTGGACCATCCGGAAGCCGTTTGTTTTTTCAGTAAACAATGGCTTTCGTCTGGCGGCGGCCAGATCAAGCCTTGTTTTAAACCAAACAGCGTCAATTGGGGCCGGTGCGCCCGCTTGCAGCACGCGCACCCGAATTGGTGAATAAGGATCATATAAGCCGGCAGCCAAAAAACGATTTTTACGGTCGAATAAGATCGCGATGTCCCCGGAACGGCCGTTCCGACTCTGGCGCGTGATCGAATCTGCAAACAGCCAGGGATGTCCTGAACGCAAGGCGCGTTCGGCTGCGGCTGTCAGATGCATAGCAATGCGTTTATCAGGTGGTCGCGGCAAATTATTTGAATCCAAAATAGTAGTGATAGCCTCTCGCTTTACGCATTTGACCGATTCTAACGTAAAATAGGCAAAACTTATAGAAAAAGGTGTAGACAAGAAAGCGTTTTGGGACCGCTTCCTTGTTTGGAATTATGCAACGAGTAACTGTAAAAATACCTGCTACAACCGCCAACCTTGGCCCGGGATTTGACTGCCTGGGTCTGGCGCTGGGTCTCTATCACACAGTCACATTTTCAGCGCTGGATAAGCCAGGGATCCACATCACTGCCTGCGGCGAAGATAAACATAAAATACCGCTGGATAACAGCAACCTGGTAGCTGAATCAGCCGAAATTATCTTCCGGCGCGTTGGCCGGCGGCCCACCGGGTTGGATATTTACCAGGAAAATGGCATTCCTATCGGCAGTGGTCTCGGCAGCAGCTCTTCCGCCGTGCTGGCCGGCATGTTCGCCGCCAATGCCCTGTTAGACAGCCCGCTCACCCGTGAACAAATCTTGCAATTGGCAACCGATTTGGAGGGACATCCTGACAATGTCGCCCCGGCCGTATATGGCGGATTGATTTTGGGCGTGCAGGAACCCGAAGGTTTGCTCGTTGAACGCATCTTGATTCCAGCTCTGAAAGTTGTCGTGGTGCTGCCAGATTTTCACCTGCTAACGACAGATGCCCGTGCCGCGCTGCCATATCAGGTTCCATTAAAGGACGCTATCTTCAACACCAGCCGTATCGCTTTATTGACGCGCGCCCTGGAAACGGCCGATTACACAAAACTGCGCATCGCCATGCAGGATCGCCTCCACCAACCTTATCGTATTCCGCTCATCCCCGGCATGGCGGACGCATTCGAAGCAGCTTACGCAGCCGGCGCAGCCGGTGTCGCCATTAGCGGCGCCGGCCCCAGCCTGATCGCCTTTGCGCCCGCTGATCATGAGGTAATCGGCCGCGCGGTAACGGCCGTTTTCACAGCTGCCGGTCTGTCAAGCCGCACCTGGATTTTACCTGTTGATACCCAGGGTGTTTGTATTCGTGTGCATTAACTAAAAGAGATTCGTCATAAAATAACAAGTTTGTTAAACTAAAAAACTGGAACACGATCTGGATAACAAATAATCGTTTGGCACGTTCCCCACTATTCTGTTGAAATCTGCATTGACAAGTTAAAATTGAAACCATGTCGGGTGATTTGCCTTATCTGACGGGCGCTTGTCGATTATCTACAAAAAAAATTTACCCGCTGCCGTCTGGCGTCAACCACCAGGAAACAACCAGATTAAGTGGTAATTCAAATCAAAATTTAGCGCGACTTTCCAACTTTCAGAAGGGACGTCCACGTACATCTATCAATTACCTTTAGGTAAACCGCGAAAAGCATTTTGAAATAGCACCATAACAAATTCGCGGTTTCCTTGAGGAATTCCCAGATTTCGTTTCGCAGGAATTTAAACAACTTTCTGGGAATTACCTAATTCAAATGGATTTCTTCTGATCGATCCACACAAGGAGACATAAATGGACAAAGAAACTTTATTAGAGTGGTACCGGCAAATGGTGCTCATTCGCCGTTTTGAGCAGCGCACTGCAGAATTGTACCAGCTCGGCAAAATCGGCGGCTTTTTACATTTGTATATTGGACAGGAAGCCGTGGCGGTAGGAACAATTGCGGCGCGCCAGCCAGGCGACCACGTCATTACGGCCTACCGCGACCATGCTCACGCGCTTGTTGTCGGTTCGGACCCTGATCTTTTGATGGCCGAACTGCTCGGTAAAGCAACCGGCGTCAGCAAGGGACGCGGCGGCTCTATGCATCTGGCAGATGTAGAACGCCAATTTTGGGGCGGATATGGCATCGTAGGCGGCCATTTGCCACTTGCCGCAGGCCTCGCACTGGCGGAACAATATAAAGGAACCGACAACGCTGTTTTGTGTTATTTTGGCGACGGCGCATCTAATATTGGGTACTATCATGAATCACTCAATCTATCCGGCGTATGGAAACTGCCGATTGTTTGGGTCATTGAAAACAACCAATATGGCATGGGAACGGCCATTGAACGCTCCACCGCCGCCGTTACCATGATCGAGCGCGCGCCTGCATATGGCATGCAAGGAAAGCGCGTCAACGGTATGGATGTTTTCGAGGTCTACGAAGCTACCAGCGCCGCCTTGAACGCCATTCGAGCCGGCGAAGGGCCGCAGTTCCTGGAAATGCTCACCTACCGTTTCGAGGGGCACAGCATGGGCGATCCGCTGCGCTACCGCACCAAGGACGAAGTCCAAAAATGGCGCGAAGATGATCCTATCGGCGTCCTGGAACGGCGTATTCTAAAAGACAAGATCGCTGACCGTGACGCTCTGGAAAAGATTGATGATCAGGTTGAAAAAGTTATCAAGGGATCTGTCCGCTTTGCAGAAGAGTCTCCGCTCCCGGATTTAGAAACCTTATTCGACGATATTTACGTGGAGGCATAACATCATGGCATTTATCACTATGCGGCAGGCAATTACTGATGCGCTCAGCGAAGAGATGGAGCGCGATGAAACTGTATTTATTATGGGACAGGAAGTTGGCGTCTGGGGCGGCACCTATGCCGTCACGCGCGGCTTCTATGACAAATTCGGCGAGAAACGCGTGCGCGATACCCCTATCTCCGAAATGGTAATCGGCGGAGCAGCGACCGGTGCGGCCATGAACGGGCTGCGTCCCGTGGCTGAATTCATGACTATCAACTTTGCCTTTCTGGCATTGGACGCCATTGTCAACCACGCTGCCAAAATTCATTACATGTTTGGCGGACAAATGAAAGTACCGGTTGTATTCCGTGCGCCTGGCGGCGGCGGGCGGCAGTTAGGCGCCACCCACAGCCATACACCCGACGCTATTTTTGCGCATTTTCCCGGTCTAAAAGTTGTTTCACCCAGCACGCCATATGACGCCAAAGGGATGCTGAAAGAGGCCATTCGCATTGATGACCCGGTCTTTTTCATTGAGCATCACACGCTGTACCAACTGCGCGGGGAAGTGCCCGAAGGAGATTATACCGTTCCGATTGGCGTTTCCGATGTGAAGCGCGAAGGCAGCGACGTAACCATTGTAGCCTACGCCAAGGGACTGCAAGTCGCTATGGAAGCGGCTGAAAAGCTGGCGCGCGATGGCATTGAAGCGGAAGTGATAGACCTGCGCTCGCTGCGTCCGCTTGATATGGGACCAGTGATTGATTCATTCAAGAAAACATTTCGGGCGGTGATTGTGGAAGAAGGGTATCAATCCTACGGCGTCGGCGCCGAGATTGCAGCGCGCCTGCAGCAAGAAGGATTTGATTACATGGATGCGCCGATTAAACGCGTGGCGCAGTTTGAAGTTCCGCTGCCCTATTCGCGCGAATTGGAACAGGCAGCTTTGATTAATACAGACCGCGTTATTGCCGCAGTAAAGGAAGTGCTCTAATGGCTGATTTTATCGTGATGCCCAAATTAGGATTTGATATGCAGGAAGGCGTCTTAAACACCTGGCTAAAAGAGATTGGAGATTCAATTAGCCGCGGCGAGGTTGTTGCCGAAATCGAGTCGGATAAGGCTACGTTGGAGTTGGAAGCGCAGGTTGAGGGTGTTCTGCTGCATAAACTGCAAGACCCAGGCGCAATTGTACCCGTTGGCGCCAATGTGGGTATCGTGGGGAGTGAAGGTGAAGACTTTTCTGCGATGGTGGGCGGTAATGGGGCTGCGGAAACGGCCGTTTCCAAACCTGAACCCACAGCCCGAACAGAAACAACTCCACAGCCGCTCCCCGCAGCCGCGCCGACCCAGGTCTCGGCAGAATTTCCGGGCGGCGTCAAAGCGACGCCGGTTGCGCGGCGCATTGCTGAGGAACATGGGGTTAATTTGACCCAGGTAAGCGGTCGTGGACCAGAAGGCCGTATCCGTAAAGCAGATGTAGAAGCATTCCTGGCGAGTCCACCAGCGGCTGCGCCTGCGCAAGCCGTCGTCCCACAACCAATCCCGATGCCGGTCATAACCGGCGCGGGCGCCGAAGAAATCCCCACTACCAAATTGCGTCAAGCGATTGCACGCCGCATGACGCAAAGCAAAACGACGGTGCCCCACTTTTATGTGACGAGCGAAATTGACATGGCCGCAGCGCTTGATCTGCGCAAACAGGTCAACGCCGCTTTGCCGGATGAGGAAAAAGTAACGGTTAATGATTTGATTGTAAAGGCTGCGGCGCTGGCGCTGCGTGATTTCCCCAATTTAAATGCCGCCTACGCAGGGGACAAGCTTGTGCGTTACAACCATATCAACATTGGAACGGCCGTTGCTGTTGAAGGTGGGCTGCTGACAGTTGTGCAAAAGAACACAGATACCTCAACCCTCTCTAAAGTCGCCGCCGACAACAAAACAATGATTGCGCGCGCGCGCGACGGCCGTGTCAAGCCGGATGATGTAGAGGGCGCAACCTTTACAATCAGTAATTTAGGCGCATTTGACGTCGATCATTTCATCGCGATTATCAACCCGCCTGACGCCGCCATTCTGGCTGTTGGGTCAGCCAAACAGATGCCGGTGGTTGTGGACGGCGAACTAACCATTGGATTGCGCATGAAAGCCACCATTTCGGCCGACCATCGCGTCACAGATGGCGCCGAAGCAGCCCGTTATCTGCAAACATTAAAAGCGCTGCTGGAAAATCCGCTGCGGCTTTTGCTCTAAACCAACATTTATTCAGTGGTCGCCTTGGCATAGCGCACGAATCATCAAACGACCACAATCATAAAAACCGAAAACCCGCAAGATTGTTTTGTCAGCGTTTCTTTCAAACGCTGCTTTGAATCCCATGCGGGTTTTTCTGATCAGGCGATCGGCGGAATGTAAAGCGGCAGCATAGAAACAGGTAATTCACAAACTAATCTCAAAAATATTTATTTTTTATTAAATTATGTATATGTTTACAACAGAGTGGGTTACACTTGACGACCTAAATCAATGCACCGAGAAATTGAACCACCGGGAAACAATGTCGACGCTCTCAACTAATAACTGAAGTTTGCAATTTTCAAAAGGTTTGATCTGAATGCAAGGACGGAAAATCTTAGTAATTGACGATGATTATCATATCTGTCACATTATCGAAACGGCCGCAAAATTTGAAGGCGCAGAAGTCTTCATCGCCCATGACGGGCAAGAAGGCATGCGCGAGTATTATGAATGCCACCCCGACCTTGTCATCCTGGATATAATGATGCCAGAAATGGATGGTTGGGCAGTCTGCCGGATAATTCGTGAATCTTCTGAAGTCCCCATTATTTTGCTCACCGCATTACAAAGTGAAGACGATATTGTGCGCGGGCTGGATTATGGCGCTATTGATTATGTCACCAAACCATTTAGCGTAAAGGTATTACTTGCGCGTGTTCGGGCTGCCTTACGGCAAACGGCCGTCTTCGCCGAACCGGAAACTCCTTCGGTTTACTCAGACAGTTATTTGCATATTGACCTGGAGAAACGTCGGGTACTTATCAACGACAATCCAATTAAATTGAGCATCACAGAGTATCGTTTACTCACTTTTCTTTTCACCAATATGGGCAAAATTTTGACCTTCGAAGAAATCTTAGATGCTATCTGGGGCAAAAAGTACCGTAACAATGCCGACTACGTGCGCGTCTATGTGTGGCATCTGCGTAAAAAATTAGAACCAAATCCAAAAGCGCCCCGTTACATCCTGACAGAATATGGCATTGGGTATCGCTTTGCCGAAAATGTTTTGAATCCCGTCTAAAATTGGCAATCCAGATTGCCATTGTTATAATTCCCCTCGCACTGCAACAAATAGCAATAGGGGCAGGTGGCCGAGCGGTTTAAGGCGCACGCCTGGAACGCGTGTAAGGTTAATAGCCTTCGTGGGTTCGAATCCCACCCTGTCCGCTGCAAATAAGTAAAAGGTAATGGCCACAAAAGGATCACCTGCAACGGTGATCCTTTTTGTTGTTTTGACGCCAATAATCATTGCCGCAACCAGTTAAGTGCGGTAGGATTATTTTGACTTTGCTAACCGCGGAGATGAAGGAGTTTCACGATGGATTTCGCATCTACTTTACTCGCCCAATTCACTCTACAGGAAGTGCCCACCCAAAATGACAACACCCCCTTTTGGGTCATTTTGATCATTGTTTTGGTACTGTTGTTAATTCTTTGGTGGGGTCTTACGCGCAATAAATCTTCCGAAGAAACGGCCGTTGACGCCCATGCTGATGACGCGCATGCTGATAAACCTGTGGATGAAGAGATTCATGAACCAGAACCTGCCGCCCCACAAGAAAGCACCCGGGAAACGGCCGTGCCAATTACGCCGCCGCAACCAGATGATCTTAAAAAGATAGAAGGCATTGGCCCCAAAATCGAAAGTATTCTAAATGACGCCGGCATTACAACTTTTGCCCAACTGGCCGATACCGATGTGGACACACTCGATCAAATCGTGCGCAAGGATGCCGGCATTACAATCGCACACCCGGCATCCTGGCCAGAACAAGCCCAACTTGCCGCCGCTGGAGAATGGGACGCATTAGAAAAACTGCAAGATGCGCTAACGGCCGGACGGCAGTAAGATCATCTATTCGCTGCTTGCGCCCAAAATATTTTGTTTGACATACGTTCGTACAGAGAAGCGGCGCATGCGCATGTATGGTGATTTCCAAATGGAATTGGTCTGAAATAACTTTACACGCAAAGGAAAGGAAACACCTTGAGCCTGTGCCTGCTGCCTGAACAAGTTTTTAGCAAAGGCATACAAGGCAATATCAAGCTGATTGACCTCTTTAATCAAAGTAACTGTCTCTGCCGGCAGTGTCTCGCGCGTGAAACCCGTGGTCGTTACGTTGTAACGTTGGTAGCTAATTTCTCCCTGCCAATTTAATCGTTCTTTCAATAAGCACAGCGACGCATCAAATTCCTCCGTCAGACCAACCAGAAAGTGTGTTTTTAAATGATTTTCGGCCATTGCCAGCATTTCCCGCGTTGTTTCACCAAAGGCGGGATCCGCCCAAACGCCAGAAATCAGGCGCACCTGCCCATCATTCATCATCAGTGCATTATCGGTTTCCAATAGATCTTTCAGGCTCATTTGTTGAGACATAACTATCTCATAAAGATAATGATCGGGCGTGCGCAAAATAAAATTAAAATAGGAAATCACCCGCTCGACCGGGTCACGTAAAAAGGTGAAATAGATACTTTTTCCCGGCAGGTAGGTATGTAGACCGTAGCCCATATGCCCGCTTAACAATTTGATCTGAGCGCGTTCTTCGAGGGGCAGCGCCTGAAATGCACGTATGGAGCCGAAGGCGTCGGCGCCAAATGCGTGAATTTCCTCGGGAGCATACTGCCTGTCGATGATATGGCGCATCGTTGTACCCGCGGTTTTTGGAATGTGTAAAAATATAACGTGTTGAAAATCCCTGTTCACCTGGAAAAATCCTCACGCATGCGAATCCCAGAGCGGTTCAGCGACGCCCCGGATATGGTTTTCATAGCGCGCCATCACAAAAAGCGCGTCGGACAGCCGATTCAAATAGGCCAGTACAAAAGGACCCACTGCTTCTTTGCGCGTCAGAGATGCAATGCAGCGTTCTGCACGACGGCAAATGGTGCGGGCAACGTGAAGTTGTGCTGCGCCTACAGAACCGCCAGGCAAAATAAAGTTTTGCAAGGGTCCAACAACCTCGTTCAATTCATCTATGACCGTCTCCAATTTGCCAATATGCCGCGCTTCAATTTGTGGAACTGCGTATTTTTGCTTGTCTTCTTCGCGAAAAGAGAGGTCAGAACCCATGTGGAACAGTTCGTTCTGGATGGGCGGCAGTTCTGTCGCCAGCCGTGGGCTAAGACCAAAGGCAAGAGCAACGCCAATATGAGAATTGAGTTCATCAACAGCGCCATACGCCGCGACGCGCAGCGATTCCTTGGGCACACGCTGCCCGCCGCTGAGGCTGGTCATGCCTTCATCCCCTTTGCGAGTATATATTTTTGTCAATCTGGGCATACTTTCTCCAATATTGGTAAGTCGTTAAAAACGCAGCTATTCCGCTACTTTTAGTCCCGCGAGGGCGTCCTCTACGGTCAGCCACCCGGTGTCGGGGAAAAGTCGGGCAATTTGGGGAGCAAATAATGGGGACGTACCCAACACAACGGCCGTTTCTCCGGACGCAATTATTTCCCCCTGGCTTAAAATAAAAACGCGGTCTGCAATTTGAGCCGCCAGCTCAACATCATGCGTCACCAGCAGCAGTCCCATGCCCTCAGCCAACCAGCGGCGCCAGATAGAAACCAATTTTTGTTTAGCATCATAGTCCAGCCCACGCGTTGGCTCATCCAGCAGCAGCAGCGGCGGCCGCGTGATGGTCACGGCGCCCAAAGCGACGCGCTGTCGCTGCCCAACGGATAAATCTCGCGGATATGCCTGGGCGACCGGAGCAAGATCAAGCTCAGTCAACATATCGCCCACTCCATTTTGGCGCAGTAAATTATGATTGCGCAGCGTGATAGTCAACTCTTCAGTGACGCTTTCGGCAAATAGCAGATCGTCCGGATTTTGGGGCAAATAACCAACCTCCCGCGCTATTTCTGCCACGCCTAAACCGGCTGTAGAACGGCCGTTTACTTTAATTGTCCCTTTTTTATCCGTCAACAAGCCCGTAATACACTTCAGCAGCGTACTCTTGCCGGAGCCATTGCGCCCCATCACCGCCACCGCCTCACCGGACGCCACGTGAATGTCAACGCCAGTTAGCACATTCGATCCATTGTAGGCAAAGCTGAGATCATGAGTCTCCAAGAGATTGTCGGCGCCATTTTTCTCTGCGTTAACAGCCTGGTATGCAGATGCCCTACCGCCATTTGCGGCCAGACTCGCAGCAGACAAACTGATCTTATTGTCTAACGCCACGCGGGCAAAGCGCCGCCCTTCCTTAACCGTAAATGGCAGCGGCTGCCAATCCAACGCGCGCCCCACCCGTACCAACGGCGGCAGTTGTGGTACCTGATCAATGACATGTCGCACGTCACCCATTGTGAGAATACGGCCGTTTTCCAGATAAATCAGATGATCAACATACCGCAGCACGCGCTCCAGGCGATGTTCCGCCAAAATGATGGTCAACCCTAAATCTTCATTCAAGCGTACCAGCGCGCGCAAAACATCTTCAGCCGACTGTGGATCAAGCTGGCTGGTCGGTTCATCCAATAACAAAATCTCAGGACGCAGCGCCAGCGCTGCCGCAATAGCCACGCGCTGCCGTTCGCCGCCCGAAAGCGTATTTATCGACCTTGTGCGCAGCGGCGCCAGGTCTAACAAATCCAAGGTTTCCTCAACGCGCACACGCATTTCCTGGGCCGGAATGGCTGCATTTTCTAGCGCAAAGGCAATTTCAGGCTCAACTTTATCCAATACAGCCTGTGATTCCGGTGATTGCTGTACAAAACCAATGTGGGCGCTTAACGCCTGTGGCCCTAATGCAATCACATCCAAACCGTTAACTTGCACCTCTCCCTTAATGCTGCCGCCGCTGAAATGTGGCGTCAATCCATTAACACAGCGCAGCAGCGTAGATTTGCCCGAACCTGACGAACCGGCCAGCAGTACAAAGTCGCCTCTTGATATCTTGAGGCAAATATCTTGCA
Source organism: uncultured Chloroflexia bacterium (assembly GCA_963701435.1). Classification (GTDB taxonomy): domain Bacteria; phylum Chloroflexota; class Anaerolineae; order Promineifilales; family Promineifilaceae; genus JAACFF01. The sequence continues at coordinate 90,150 of CAVPAL010000037.1, forward strand.
AGGCCGGCTGTGTACCTTGCGGATAGGTGTAATTGAGCGAATTAATCGCGATCATTATCTTCACCGAATTCTGCTAATAGCGCCGGCGTTACCAAAAGTAGCATTGACAATCCAATCAACGGATCAAAGACGGGCCAGCTTAGCTGTGGATAGGGAGAATAGGTCATGCTTATCTGGTCAACAGGCAGCATAGGCAGCGTCACTAACAGCAGTGGAATTATGGCCGTTGCCACAACAACCGAATCGCGCCAGGACCACTTCTGTCGCCGGTAATGGGTGTGAGGCGTCTCACGACCAAGCGACCAGAACATCCAGCCCAACAATAAAAAACCAGAGGCCATTACCAAATAACCGGGCCAACCAACCCAAAATGTTAACGCCCAGCCGCTAAAACCCGCCAGCAGTCCCACCAATAAACCGACTCGATAAAGCGTCGAATGTGTGGAAACGGCCGTTGCGCCATATCCGCGCGCTACCATCGTTTCCGCCAGATTCAGTGATCGTTCCAAACCGCCGACCAATAGCGGCAGCACGATCGGCCGCCAATCGCGCAAACCATGCATCCGATGACCGCGAATTGCCTGCGCCTCTTGAATCCGCCGCACGTATCGGGTTGTTTCCGGCACATAAGTCAATGCGATCAGCAAAACCACGCCCACGCTTTGAAAAGCGCGCGGAATCAAACGCACCAAATCGGCGGGAGACACAATATTGTTAAATGTCATAAACAGGGCCAGCAGCGTCAGCAGCAGCAAACCATTTACGGCGCCAAAAACGGCCGCTTCCAGCGTGATGATCCCACCCAGCAGCGGCCACCCTACCGGCAAACGAAACAACACCATTTGGCCAATATGAACCATGAGCATATTAAATAGGACGGAAAAGAAAATAATGATGGCGCCAAATCGCCAGATTGAAAAATGCAAACCTAAGCCTGGCTGCGCGCAAACCTTGCCCACAATTTGGACGACCAGCAGTAAAATTACGAGATACAAGGGGTTGCGGGCGAGAAGAATGATAACGGCCGTTGCCAGCAGCCATATCGCCCATGCGCGTGGATCCAATGGTTTTCTCATGCCGGCTGCACCTCAAACTGAAAACGATCCTTAAACCGCCTCAAGGCGCGCACGGTCGGCAAACCCAGCGCCCAAATTAATATAGCGTTGCCAAAAGCGCGCGCCAGATCCCACACGAACGAGCTGACAATATAGAAGACCACATAACGGCGCATACCTTCCTGCAAACCCAAACCTGTCTGCCAGCTTGCAGCCGGATCTCCCAGCATAAATGGCCAGAAAAACAGGTTGGTAATAACGCCATACAAAAGACCCCACAAGAATCCGAAGCTGATCAGCATTGCCAATTCAACTCGCTGCTCACGTGGATGCGGCAGCCAGCCGCTGGTCAATCCAACCCAGCCCGCGGCAAACATCTGGTATGGCAGCCAGGGCCCAATGCCTCCGGTAACAAGCCCGGATACCAGCACGGTTAAACTACCCATCAGAAAACCAAAGCGGGGACCAAACACATAACCGGCCAGGATAATAGGCGCAAAAATAGGTGAAAATCCCCCCGGACCAGGCACGGCCGTCTCGATAAAGCGCAATATGGACGCCGTGGCAATTAACACGCCTAACGCGGCAATGATTTTAGCATTGACTGCCTGCCCTTGTATTTCCAACAGCAGCACCAACAGGCATAAAACCAACAGCAGCAGCGTTAATAGGGGAGATTCGACTGTGCGTGAGGCGCCCATATTTGCAGGCAATGCGGTGGCGCTGATAAAAAAAGGGTAGATAAACGCTGCCAATCCGATCAAAATCGCCAGCGCGTAAATGCCGAAGGTAAGTAAACGGCGCATCACGGATTTTTTCCCAGGTATGGCAAATACCAGAGCAGAAGTCCCAATCCAACAATGATAAGAATAAACACTGCATAGGAGGGCCATGATGGCGCTTGCTCAGCAGAAGCTGAACTAGCCTCTGCCGGTTGTTCAGCTTCAACCGGCGCGGTCGGCGGTGGGGCGTCTGCGCCAATGACTCTCACCGGGGTTGTCGCAGCAGCAGCGACAACCTGGGTTGCAGCGCCGGTTACGGCCGTTTCCAATTCCAGGTTTTCCGGGGTTACGGCAGATTGTGCTTCTTCAACCGCTTCAGGCTCGGATAAAACATCGACTGACGGGAATACGGCCGTTTCTTCCACAGGAGAAGGCTGAACAAGTATTGGGGCCGTGGGCTGCTGAGTAGCCACTCCCCCTCCTGGAACTGGCATCGCAACGATTGTGGGCGTCTGTGGAAGCGCTGTTGGCTCGATTGCGGGCGGCGAAGTTGCTGTAGTTAAGTTATTTATGGGTGTGGGTGTTGGTGAAAGCGGCGTGGTGGAAACGGCCGTTGGCGTCGCGGAAAATGTAGCCGTGGCAGTCTTTGTTGGCGTGCTGCTTGCTGGAACCGGCGTAGAGCCGCAGTTTGCGCCACAAGGAGTATTGATGAGAACCGGCGTGGCTGTATCGGTGGGTTCGATTGTGGGTGTGTCGGTCACTGCCGGACTGCAAACGTCGCTAAAAGTCAAATCGGGCGGCGGTATCGCATCAGTACTCGCTCCCGGCCCCCATGACCAGCCTTCGATTGCGCCATCCGACACCTGAAACAGGGATGCGCCCGCCAGGGAATAATCCCACGCCCCGCTCTCTTGATGCCAATAAGACCAGTAAATACAATCGTCACCGCCGCCGCTGCATTGACACAAACAATCATTGGCCGGACAGCCTGTGTTGTTGATACTGCACACCAATGCGCCCATACCCTGGGCATCCAGCGTAATATTCAAACCCGATCGGGCTAACACATCCAACCCATTGATTTGCGGCTCCGTAAATTCAACACAGGCTGTCTGGATCGAAGTATCTCCTTCACGTACAACCAGGGCGACCTGATTTGTGTCTTGAGCGGCAGACAGCATGGGCCATGCGGCTAGAAAAACAATTCCGCCTGTTACCATTAATAAAAGTATACCGATCCATTTAACCATTGATTAATCAACCTTCCTGGAAGCAAACTTTGTGATCTGGACATTTTTATGAGCCAATTATCACATATATTCCAGCTTCCGGGAAGATTATTGCCTATACCTAGAAAGTGCCTGACTACGGCCGTATCACAACCGGCAGCGCCATTTCATACAAATACCACTCAACATCTTGTGACAGCATCACGATGGCGTCTGTCGTGGAAAAAGGATCGTCGCCTGGACCAAATAGATTTGGCCAGCAGCCATTGTCACCCTGCTGCGCCAAAATAGCGTCAGCCGGATTCGACAACATGCCATTCACAATCTGACTCCACTGCGGCGCGAATGGATTTTGGTTATTCTGCGCCAAACCCTGCACAATTTCAGACGTCGAACTGGGGCTGGAGGAGCCGCCAAAACCCCATCCGCCATCAGAGCTTTGGGTTGACGCCAGATTATCCACTGCGCCAGGGATAGACGCGCCCAGCCGGCCCAATACATTCAGCGCAATCCCAGTGGCGTCCGGGCTGCCCCAATCGCCGTCCGTTTGCAAATTCATCAACACGTCTACGGAAAGTGGATCGACCGAATTATCAGAACGCAGTAAACCAAGCATCGCTTCGGCATGCGCATTAGGCCCAAAGGCGGTGCTGGCATACTCGCCGGTAGGCGAAAGATAACCTGATACAGTCAAAGGCAGATCCAATCCGGCGAAATTGTCCACGTTGTATGGTTCTCCGGCCATGATGACGCCTTGCATGACTGTGCCTACACGCCCGCCGCGACCATCCTCAAAATAGGACGGCGTCTGGTTTTCCAAAGCAGCAACGGCATTCACATCCCCTGGCGTCCATTTGGCGTCCTGCGGATCATCGCCAAAAGCGCCAATTGCCTCCACCGCCCGCGCCGTACCGCCGGCGTTAATACCAAAACCGGCAAATTGTTCCCAACCACCCGTATCCACATCTTGCAGTGTCGCCAGACAGACCACTGCTGCCCGCGCTGCTTCATAACGACTGGGCAATGGGTATGCTTTGCCGGTCGCTGCGGGGATCGCCTGCACAGTAGAGAAGAAGTCGTCGAAGCGGCCCTGACCAAAATCTGTCTGGAAGGCGCCATTACTATTTTGCCAGGCAAGCAAAGCCAGCAGCGGCGTCACGCCATCTTTGTCCCAATCACCGGCAGTTGAATAAAAATCTTCTCCCAGCGCGCTGAGCGCCTGCACAACCAGAGCCGTGCTGTTGGCATTTTCGCCAAACCCGGGTCCATATTCCCAACCGCCGGTCGGGGTCTGTGCATTTGCCAGAAATATCGTCGCCTCAGCCGGCGCCTGATCATCTGGTTGCCCCCCTGTGGCAAGCAGCGCCATGATTGCTAACGCGGTGGTGTCTGCATTTTGGTTTGTGCCAAAACCATCATTCCACGAGCCATCAACAGCTTGTTGGTCTATAAGCCATTTTAATGCATCCGCCGGAACCGGCGCGTCTACAGCGGACAAGGCCAGTATGGCGAGCGCCTGGTTGAAAGCGGTTGCAGCATATTGACCGGTGCTGGCGTCATAATAGTCAGATACAACAGCAACCCAATCCTGACCGGCAAAATCACGCGCATTCTGGTTGGCAGATGTCAGCGCCAACACAATCTTGCCGGCGGCTCCACCTGATGTAGCGGCAAAAGCCAGCATGTCGTCAGGTCGTGCAGCCAGGTAAGCAATTGGGGTCATGTCCTTGTTTGGAAAGGGCGCGGCTGGATTAAAGCCGCCGCTGCTGATGGCAATGATGGCGTCTACGGTAGCGCCGACATTGGAAGCAGGCAGGCCGGTATTGAAATCAACGCCATAGCCGCCATCCGGGTTTTGGTGCGTGCGAATCAGCCAAACAACCGACGCATTCACGGCCTCCCGCTGATCTGCAAAGGATACATCATCCTGCGAGACAAGCGCTGCATCAACGCGTAATGTCATTATTAAGCCGCCCAATATCAGGCCGCTGCAAATGAAAGTTAAAATCATAAAAAGAGATTTGCGTGTGTTCACTTTTCCTCCTGATCCTTGCCCCATGGACCAGAGTAAAAACAAAACCCGATGCAATTGGCATCGGGTTGGTTTGTTTTTGGTTGAGTGGCATTGTGTCATTCCCAACCCCTATCCACGAGGGCAGAAACGCATCTCGGGGGGTCGACCTGACTTAGAGCAGCATTCTTATGCTGCCCATCACAGTTGCGGGACAGTACTGGACTCCCCATCACAAAGATGGGCCACCAGATTCGCCATTACATCCTGCCATCCGGGGCATGGAAACCTGAGATTTGTTTATTTACTGGAGTCTGGCGAATTCAAAACCTGATAAATCTCTCCTGAAAATAGCCTCCCGGAGGTTTCGTTTATGATGAGCGTTCCCGATGAAAACCTCCGGGAGGTTGGTTTTCATCGCTTTTGGTGTGCGGAACGCTCATGTCAACTCCTCTGGAAAAATCAAAAACGCCAGTGTCCAGTATTTAGATTGTTAAAAATAATTTGATTTGGAGTGTATCACCGCCCGATCCGGGTGTCAACTG
>CAVPAL010000038.1:0-7189 GCA_963701435.1 uncultured Chloroflexia bacterium
GTTACCGATCCAGCGTTTGGGTCAGCCATTTAACCACTCACGAAGTTCATCATACGGTTAGTCGTCGGTGGTTAACAGCAGTCGTATATAGCAACACGATTATTGCTGCCCCTGCCTTGCTTTTAGCTGAAGTGGGCGGCGCTATTGCCCGACGTACCGGTGATGCGGATTTAGGTCATCAGGCAGTGAATCACATCCTGTCTACCCCTAATTTGCGCCTGGTTTATACAGATTCAGAGTTAGGAACATTAGCCGCAGACCTCGCTGTCGATCAGCAGCTTCGTGGAGCAGATGCGATGTATGTTGCTGTTGCGCATCGGCTGAGAATTCCACTGGTGAGTTGGGATCAAGAGCAAGTTACCCGTGCCTCTGGTGTGGTGATGGCTTACATGCCAGATGGGAACGATTAAATAGACCAGGCGATTTGCGCAATTGCGCGAGAGGAAACCAATGAAAGCACTCAGCTTCCGCCAGCCTTGGGCGGAATTGATTTTACAGGGGCGCAAAACAATGGATTTGCGCACGTATCATACCCGCTATCGGGGGGTGCTGGCTGTTCATGCTTCCCAAACCATCGAGACTGAAATGTGCGGGGAGCACGATCTGAACCCCCACAACCTGGACCGTGGCGGCGTGGTGGGTATGGTGGAATTATTGGATGTAATTCTCTTAGATGAAGCTGCCTACAATGAGCACCTGGCTGCTCATTTGGCTGGCCGCCGGTGGCGCGAAGGACTTTACGGCTGGATATTGGCCCACCCGGAGCGGCTGCCAGAGTTTATTCCCGCTCGCGGCCGTACCAATCTCTTCAACATTAACCTTGATCTGGCTGGCGGCGAAAGCCTGGAGAGCCGTGATTCCCAATCTCCAATCGTTCGACTGAGCGCTCACGACGAAGTCTCCAATCCTTCGCCAAGCTCAGGACAAGTTCCCCAATCTCCAATCACTGCCGCTCCCCCACCCCGGTCGAAACGTCAGCCTACATACACCACGAATCTGAATGGCACGACCTCTGAAAAACCGTTTGCCTTGCACGTACAAGCCCTGGCCGGGGCGGCAACCGATTATGCCTTGACGCTGCTGCAGCGGGTTGTAGAACGGCCGGACAGTGACCCGCATTTAGAAACAGTTGTGGCTCTCAGCGGGGATAATTTACGGGCGGTAGCCGATCATGTGATTGAAGCCTTACGCAAGGCAGAATATAAAGCCACGGATCTATCCGTGACGCGCCATAAGCCTTTTTATTTGCCGGAGGAAGTCGGCGTGCGGCTGGGACTGGTTTTTTTGACCGTTAAGCCACTGAGCAAAATCCGGCGTGTCGAACAAATTTCATATGGCATTCGCCAGATGCCGTCGGAAGAAGCGTACTATTGGTATAGTAAATGTACCGCCGCCGACACCGCTGAACGCGCCCAAAAGGCACTGCGTGTGCTGTTGGCGGCCGAATAAATGTTACAATGGATTTTTATCCTGCTTAAGTATGGAGAGTGACGATGACCTCAGTAACTGTTGAATTACCGCGTGATTTGGCACAGAGATTGGAATCCCATGCGGATCGCCTGCCGGATATTTTGGAAACAGGTTTGCGCCAGTGGCAGGCAGCCGGACAGCCCGGCTTCCAGGGCACGTCCGACGTTCTGGAACTTTTAGCAACCTGACCCTCCCCGGAAGAAATCCTGGCGCTGCGTCCTTCTCATCCGCTCTCCAGTCGCGGGTGCAAACGCTTCTGCAAAAAAACCAGGAAGAGGGCTTGTCGCCTGCCGAGGAGCAGGAATGGCAGCAGTATGAATATCTGGAGCATTTGGTGCGTATGGCTAAAGCCAGAGCCTTGTTGAAACAAAAGAAGCCAGTGAGTGATTACATCCCGGCCCCACTGCGTCAGCAAGTTTATGATCGTGCCAGTGGACAATGTGAATACTGTCTGACACCACAAATTGCTGCACTTGTGCCGCCGGAGATCGATCACATTGTCGCCCGGAAGCATGGCGGTGAGACGGAAGCAGATAATCTGGCGCTGGCTTGTACGTTGTGCAACAAGCACAAGGGCAGCGATCTGACTTCCATTGATCCCGACAGCGGCGAGATTACGCCCCTCTTTCATCCGCGCCGCCAGCATTGGGCCGACCATTTTCGCCTGGAAGATGCCCAGATTGTGCCTCTGACGGCGACCGGCCGGGTGACGGTGAACTTATTGCAGTTAAACCGGCCGGAACGAGCCGCTGAACGAGAACTTTTATTGACGGCCAACGCCATCCAACTCCCAAAGTGAGACAACCCCTATGACCGACAAGATGCCCAAAGTTTTAATTGAAGATTGGCTGCCGATTGAGGCGATTGGTGCGGAGAGCAAACGGGAGCGTGGGGCGAGCAGTGCCCTGCCCCCGCTTTATTTTTTGCATGTGTGGTGGGCACGTCGCCCGCTCACAACCAGCCGTGCCGCGATTTTGGGCAGTGTGTTGCCACAATGGTCGGCTGATTGGCCGGAGGCTCTGCGTCAGAAGTTTCCCGACTGAGGAAGCTTACCTCAACTGGTTTATTCACCTGGCCGGTATTCGCGGAGATCCGGTGGCAGGGCGCAAGCTAATTGATTGGGCAAAGGGGAAAGGCATCAACTCAAGGAGCATCCTTACGGTGGCGCGCCACGAGCATTTACAGTAAATCCCTCGGCCGAAGACCTGGAGATGATGGGAGACTTGCTCGAATATACTTGGGGCTCACGCGATCTGTCTGTGTTGGATCCCTTTGCCGGTGGCGGTTCGATCCCCTTTGAAAGCTTGCGCTACGGTTTTACGACTATCGCTAACGACCTGAATCCGGTGGCGGCTATCATTCTCAAGGCCACGCTTGATTATCCGGCTCGCTTCGGTCCCGAATTGGCTGACGACATCAAAAAGTGGGGCGAGATCTGGGCAAAGCGCGTTGAGGAAAACTGCACGCCTACTTTCCCAAGCCAGACGACGAAAGCATCTTGGCCTACCTCTGGGCGCGAACGGTGGCTTGCCCGACGACGGGCAAGCCGGTGCCGCTCAGCCCTAACTGGTGGCTGAGTAAAGGGAGCAGTCCAGTGGCAGTGAAGTTGGTCGCCGAACCGCATTGGATGATACCCTCTTTTGTGATTGTCACGGGGATGCGGTGAAAAATGCCAATCCGGATGAGGGAACTGTCAGCCGAGGCGTGGGCCGTTCTCCTTGGACGGGAGAAACGATCTCTGGCGACTACATTAAGGCTGAGGCGCAGGCAGGGGCGTATGGGACAGATTGCTTTACGCCATTGCCGTTAAAAAGCCGAGCAGTGGCTTTGACTTTCACACACCTGCCGAGGACGACCTGGCCGCAGCCCAGCGTGCCGAAGCGGAACTAGTTCGTAAAAAGCCGAGTTGGATGCTTGCAGGCATTATCCCTATTGAGCCACGCAAAGCTGGTCGAGCTGATGGGCTGCAGAAGTCTATGGATTACACGACTGGCTGAGCTCTTATTCGCCTCGTCAATTGTTTTCACTGTGTACTTTTGTAGAGACTTTGGGTCAATTCGAAGAAGAAATAAAGCAGGAATACGATGATGAAAGTTTGAAGCCGTAATGACTTACATGGCGATGATCCTGAATAAATGCCCAAATTACAACTCATTGATGGCGAGTTGGAATGCCCCTACGGAACGTCATGCGTAGTGTTTTTAGTCGGCATGACTTTGCCTTCAAGTGGTCATTTGGAGAGTTCGATTCTGCGGCGAATCTCTTCCCTGGGCCGTTGATCAAGTCGTCGATGCTTACAAAGGTCTGGCAAACTTGTCCAATCCGGCACAAATCGGCATTGAAGAATCTCGAAATGCGAATGCAAAAATCTACCATCAATTTTGATGGGATCTGCGACAAGTTTAGCACGACCTCCTTGAGAATTCTATCAACAGCATAACTGTCGATCCTCCTTATTACGATAATGTTCAGTATGCCGAGCTGTCCGACTTCTTCTATGTCTGGCTCAAACGAAGCGTTGGGCATCTTTTCTCCGAGTTCTTTCACCGACGAACTGACCAACAAGGACGACGAAGCAGTTGCCAACCCAGCTCGCTTCTGCGGCATGGGTCGCAAGAAAAAAGCTATTAGCCGAACAGGACTACGAACGCAAGATGGCCGCCGCCTTCCGCGAGATGCATCGCGTGCTGCACCCGCACGGCGTCCTCACCGTCATGTTCACCCACAAGCGGGTCGAGGCCTGGGACACCCTGGCCTCCGCCCTCATCGGCGCCGGCTTCACCATCAAAGCCTCCTGGCCCGTCCACACCGAAAGCGAGCACAGCCTGCATCAGGCCAAAAAGAACGCGGCTGCCAGCACCATCCTCCTCGTCTGCCGCAAACGCGGACGCCATGACGGAGGCGGAACCAGTCTGGTGGGATGATCTTCAGGGCCAGGTGCGCCGCGTCGCCCGCGAAAAGGCGACAAGAGTACTGCGCAGCAGGGCATCAGCGGCGTTGACCTCTACATCAGCACCTTTGGCCCCACCCTCAGCGTCATCTCCGAACAATGGCCGGTGCTCACCAGCGAAATCGATCCCAAGACCGGCGAACCACGTCCCTCTGCGCCCGGAGACCGCCCTCGACCTGGCCCGCGAGGAGGTCGTCCGCCTGCGCAAGGAAGGGCTGTCTGGCGGGCAAAGCCATCGAGTTCGACCCGGTCACCGACTGGTACCTCATGGCCTGGGACGCTTTCGAGGCCGAGCAGTTCCCCTTCGACGAGGCGCGCAAGCTGGCTATCGCCCTCGGTCTGGAAATGGACGATTTGCTAGGCAATCAAGAAGCTGGTCGCCAAGAAGGGACAGTATGTGGTCATACAGCAGCCCCAACAGCGGCGCAAAAAGGGCATGGTAGACCCGGATGCCGCCCATTTTGAACATTTGATTGACGCCCTGCACACCGCCATGCTCATCTACGAAGAAGATGGCGCTGGCGCCTGCGACGTTTTCCTGCAAAATCGCAACCTCAAACGAGACACCACCTTCCGCGCTGGCCTGCAGACCTTGATCAACGCCATCCCGCGCACCAAAGTCAAAAACAAATTCGTCCGCCCCGAAGCCGACGTGCTAGACCGGATGCGCCTGGCCTTCTACGCCGACGAACTCACCGTTCCACCGGAAGAGAACTTGGAGTTGAACCAAGTTTTTCAACCAAATTTGTTATGATGTAGTTAACCTTTGAATAGGAGGGTTCGGATGAAGTGGTTTAATCGAACACCCAAACCCCGAAATCTCAGGTATACAAGATTTTGGGATTATTTTTTCATACTTATTCCTGCTGTGTTTGTGGCCTTGCCGGCAGTAGGAATGTTACTCATAACACCCAGTATCCAAACAACAGCTATCGAAGATTTTAAGGAAGTCATATTAGCGTTTTCTACTGGAATCATAACCCTAACTGCTGTATATGTAGGGGCGGCCTTGCAAAACCAAAGAGAACGTGAGAATGCGCTTCATCAAATACGATATGAGACAACAAAGCAATATCGAGAATACATCTTGGACTTAATGCGTATCGGCAAGAGATGGGAGTTGCAACAACAACTTGGTGGTTATGAGGAGCAGCAGTTTCTAGATATAACAAATCAATTGATTAATGGTTTGCCCCCAACGGAAGAATTTTCTGCTATCGATGATTCCATTTGTAGTCAGGCCGTTGATGAAGCAATTAAGGAAGGGTTGAATTATTGGATGTATCAGTCTGATCCAGACAAAAAACCTTCCCGTGAAAATTTAAGAGAAATTTATCGAACCGCATTAACACAACTGGATTTTTACGCCAGTGGATTGTAAGGAGTGTCAAATGAACCCAGATCAAGAGAATGTTAAAGTTATCTATTTAGTTAACATGTCTAAAGAGAAAAGGCAGAAAATTTACGAACTCAAAGAAACGGTTGGAAATACTGTTAACACAGAAATACCGGTTGATGAGTTAAGACAAGCGATCAAGGATGCCTTTAAATTAACTGCCCCTAATTATGATTTGTATGTAAAAGTTCCAGCAGATAGAAAGTTAATTGAAAGTCTGAACATCGAACGATTAGAATCTTTGCTGTTGGTTCCCAACGAGCCAAAACCGCCGTTTATACCCGGGTCTTAATTTCATATGGAAAAGATATGGGCAAGAAAAGGCCAAGTTTCTTAACAAAAGAACAAAAAGAACAAGAAAATAATAACAAGCATCAAGAAGAACGGATTGGTGCCGGATTTTCAGCGGCGATCGGTAAACGAGACGAACATACCTTGATGTTTGACTATTTGCTGGCAGATGCAGATTTCGTTGAACATCTCCTCGCTTCTCATGTCTTTTTCCATGGGAAAATCGGTTTCTTTGAAACGCTTCTAGAAAAAATTCAATCAGCAGCAGAAAAGTTAAATGTACAAAAAAAAGAGTTTGTCACGGTTCACAAAATACAAGGCATACGTGGCAATGAAAATAAGTCTAGAGTGATCCTGATCCCACAGGTAAAATCGAGTGAAGAGGTTAACAGTCTAGTGGCTAGTGCTTTTAGTAAAAATAAAGGATATAGAGCGGTATGGTTGGTGGCACAACCTGGAGTTGTGGAAAACCATTTACTCATTAATTTCAAGAATTTTTTCATTAGCTACAGCCTGGAAGAAGATATTAAGCATTTTCGAAGTTTGCTTTCTTTGCCAGAATCCTTATTTTCACAACTTGTCGATAGCACAAAAAAAGAAATTAATAACGAACTGTTACTTGTGACAAACTACGAGCCATTGGTAGAAGAATGGCGACAAGAATCCATTGTTCATGTTTGGTTGAGAAATCCTCTACCAGGAGATATGCAGAAAGTAGTGCATGATTATATGATTCAGAAGATCAAAGAAGCACGTTTAGATGGAAGCAAACAACTTACCTTCTCTGCAAAGGATATTCAAGGCGAATTAGGAAAGACAATTAAGATAGTTGCATTAAAACAAGCATTTGAAGATCCATATTTTCATAAAGCGGCGAATATTAAACCGATTTTGAGGGCTATTAGCCAACAAGACAATCCGTCCTGGTCATTTAATTTATTAATCACTGAGCAAGCAATATGAGCCATGAGTGAAAAAAGCACCCCCACTACACTGCGTGATATTGAATACCGGGTTTTCTACCGTCCAAACGATAACCCCCTGGAAACCTTTTACCTGCCCACGCTGGCGGCAAGTGTCCA